>CAWCHC010000031.1:0-22480 GCA_963795255.1 uncultured Alphaproteobacteria bacterium | reverse complement strand
GGCAGACGACAGCCGCCTGCTAAATCGGCGGTCGGCCTGGCGGCGGTCCGGCAAGATCGGAACTGACGTCACGCATACGGAGGCCGCGGATCGGGTCGATATCCCGACGGAGGCGGCTGTTCTCCCGAAAGTTAGCCGCGCGGTGGCGCATGGGATTGTCGAACCGGTTCAGAGCGTCCAACCAGGCCGCAAGGAGCGGTTGGCGCTGTCGAAGCGCTCGCCTCGCCTTTTCAGCGTCGTTCGGCCGAGTCCCCATACTCAAAGATATTAATCGCCTATGGTTTAAAATCCGTTTCGACCGCAGCGTCATGCCCAGCACCGGCCAACAACGCCGCGGCGACGCCATATCCCGCCGCAAACTTGCAAACCACCCCTCGCAAATCCGCGGGCGCGGGATCACCAAGCGACCGACTGCCTGCTCCGCGGATCCAAGCCGCATTCACCGGGAACGAAGGCCGGATTGTGGAAGCAGGCATTATCGAGAGTACTATCCCAACCGCCTCGCTGTCGCCATTTGCTCCACATAATGTAGTCGCATAGCCGACTATGCGGATTGCCCGGTTCTCTGGTTGCGCAGTAGATGCTCTCATGGGGTTGGCGAGCCATGGCTGGTCCCGACAGGACCGAAATGGCGAGCACGGCGGCGCCGATTACTCTGAATTTCATTGCTGGTTCCCTTCGTTAAATTCGAATAACGGAGGAGTATCGTCGAAAGTCCCTGCCCGGATTCCTAAATTTTTTTTAGTGAGCGGAGGGCGCCCCGGCCTAAAATTTTACCTGCCATTGTGTGAATTGGGGCACATCTTGCGGCGAACAAATCGGCCTAGTGTTGCCAGCGCCGTATCTACACGGCGCTTCTCCCTAGACTTGGCGCCCGTCGCAAATGACGGGCCTCTTTTGCAGCGCTACTCGCGCGGCCTGTCCCGCCAGAGCCGAGACGTTATTGATTCCGCTTCTGCCGATATCGGAGAAATTCTTCAAAGAGACGCTTGCGCCGATCTGATGGCGTTTCCTGCTGCGCAATTGGCTTTGTCTGGAGGCGGAGATCAGCCGGCCACGCGCTTTCCGGGATCAGCGTCGCACCTGCAAACGCCACGAATAGAACCGCGGCGCAGGGCAGCGAGAGCACGATCTTGAACGGCGTCAGAGTGTGCTTGAACCGTCGAGCCATAGTTTCGACAGTCCGCCCGTTATGGTTAATTTGGCGTTAAGACGGTTCACTTTGCACGGCGCGAGAGCCGCCCTGCTCCGCCGCCTCGCGCACATGCCGCGCACTCGGAGCGGGCATGATCACGAGTTCTTCCGCCGACGTCGTGCAGCGCCATCGTCGCATCGAAATCCCGCTGTCACGCCAGGTGGCCGAGTGGCAAAGGTGCTCCGGCCTTTCGCGTTTCGATCGCAATGTTACTTCTAACCTCGCGAACGATCGGCAAGTTCAGCAACTTGCCCACAAGGAAGCTCCGATAGTATTCGAGGTCGGGCACGACGACCTCGAGGAAGTAGTCGGCATCGCCGGATACCAGGTGACACGCGATCACTTCGGGCATCGCACAAACCGCGTCCTCGAACGTGAGCGCACGCTCGTTGGCATGTCCGTCGATCCTGACGCCGACAAACACCGAAAATCCAAGGCCGACGCGATCGCGCCGAAGTATGGCTCGATAGCCATCGATGACCCCTTCACGCTCCAGACGTTTCACGCGGCGAAGACACGGTGACGGAGACAGCCCCACCCGGTCCGCCAGTTCAACATTGGTCAGACGAGCGTCCGCCTGAAGCTCGGTAACGATACGGCGATCGATGGTATCAAATTCCATTTTTGGCATAAATACGAACTCTATCTCCTTCAAAAGGCTATTCATTGCGATAATGACCAATCCAATAGCACACTTTGCAAGGACATGCCCCTGCTATCGGTGGGATGCTCGGCCCCTAATTTGAACCGAACCGGGAGCTCCCAGCATGACCAACGCCCTTATTTCCCCCGCTCTTCTCGCAACGGTCGAGGAGTATTTCGAGATGATGTTCGATTCCGACCTGAACAGGTTCGATCGTGTGTTCGCAGCGAGCGCGCAACTGCATGGTTTCCGGGACGGGTCGCTTCGCGTGCTATCGGCCGGTGAGTTCCGCAAGCTTTTGGCTTCGAGCCCATCGCCGAAATCGAGGGGCGCCCCACGGCAGCAGGAAATTCTACTGGTCGATTTCGCCTCTTCGTCGCAGGCGCTGGTCAAGGTTCGCGTTCGCGTCGATACGATCTTGTACGTGGACTACCTGTCGCTCCACTTGATCAGTGGATCCTGGCTCGTCACCGCGAAATCGTTCCACGTTGAAAGGCGATTTGAGCCTGCCGCAGCTTGACACGCCACCTACTCCGCCGCCTCCCGCACATGCCGCGCGCTTGGCGTCCGCATGGTCACGAGCTCTTCGGCCGCGGTCGGATGCAGCGCCATGGTGGCGTCGAAGTCGGCCTTGGTCGCTTTCATCTTGACCGCGATGCCGAGCACCTGAACCATTTCGGCCGCGCCGTCTCCCACGATATGGCAGCCGACCACGCGATCGGTCGAACCATCGACCACGAGCTTCATCAGCATGCGGGTGTCGCGGCCCGACATCGTCGCCTTCATCGGCCGGAAGGTCGCCTTGTAGATATCGACGTGGCTGAACTGCGCGCGCGCCTGGTCTTCAGTCAGACCAACGGTGCCGACCTCCGGCTGGCAGAACACCGCGGTCGGGATATCGGCGTGATCGACCTCACCTCGCGCTTGCCGAACACCGTGTCGGCAAAGGCGTGGCCTTCACGGATCGCCACCGGCGTCAGATTGATGCGATGGGTGACATCGCCGATCGCGTAGATGTTCGGCACCGACGTTTTCGAAAAACCGTCGACCGCGATGCCGCCGTTGCCGGGATTGAGCGCGACGCCGGCTTTATCCAGCCCAAGCCCCTTGACGTTGGGGTGCCGGCCGATCGCAAACATCACCTGATCCGAGGCGATGCTCGAGCCGTTCGACAGATGCGAGGTGAAATCGTGTGCGTGCTTGTCGACCTTCGTCACCGTGCAGCCGGTCAGGATGGTGATGCCGGCCTTTTCCATTTCGCTGCGAACGTGGCTGCGGACGTCCTCGTCGAAGCCGCGCAGGATATTGTCGCCGCGATAGATGACGGTCACGTCCGAGCCGAGGCCGGCGAAGATGCAGGCGAATTCCAGCGCGATATAGCCGCCGCCCTGGATCAGGATGCGCCTCGGCAGCTGCGGCAGGTGAAAAGCCTCGTTCGAGGAGATCACGTGCTCGATGCCGGGAATGGCAGCGCCGTGGTTCGGCGCGCCGCCGGTTGCGATCAGCACATATTTGGCGCGCACGGCCTCGCCGGTCGCGAGCCGCACAGTATGCGCGTCCTCGAACACCGCGCGGGTCTTGACCATGCGGGCGCCGGATTTCTCCACATTGGTGGTGTAGGCCGCCTCGAGGCGCGCGATTTCCTTGTCCTTGTTGGCGATCAGCTTCGCCCAGTCGAAGGTCGGCTGGGGAATGCTCCAGCCGAAGCCGGCGGCATCCTCGATCTCCTGATGGAAATGCGAGGCATAGACCATCAGCTTCTTCGGCACGCACCCGCGGATCACGCAGGTGCCGCCCATCCGATATTCCTCCGCGATCATCACCCGCGCGCCGTGGAGGGCTGCGATGCGGGCCGCGCGAACGCCGCCCGACCCTCCTCCGATGACAAACAGATCGATGTCGAATTCGGCCATGGGGATTCTCGTCAAAACGGAGATTTGTTCAGGGTAAGGTAGGTGGGATGTTCCCGCGATGGAAGTATGCTCTCTCCCTTTGGGGCGCATACGGCTCTACCCAGCCAGCGTCATATCCATCCCTCGAGACGGTGCTTCGCGCCTCCTCAGCGACTGTCTTGGATGAGGTCGCAATGTGTGGCTCGGTTTAGTCCCTCATGGCGAGGAGCCGCGTCTCTTGCGCGGCGTCTCGAACCATGAGGCCCCAAGCAAACACATATGCGATACCGCTGCGGTTGGGAGAGGTAAACCTGCGTACTAGCCCAGCGGCTTGCCGCGCTTCTTCATTTCCGCGCGGAATTCATTGACGACCTTCTCGCCCAAGGCCTGCGCCCATTGATTCATGTAGAGCATGCTGGCCTGGATCGATTTCGGCTCCTGTTGCTGAAGCTTCTGGCCGAGCGGCGACTTGTAGAACGCGGTCAGATCCTTCAGCTCCTGCTCGGTGAAATCGTTGGCGTAGATCTTGGCCATCTGCTCGCCGATTTCCTTGTCCTTGCCCACCTCCATCTGAGCCACGATGACCGCGACCTCGTTGAGGTCCTTCTGGTAGCTCAGGTTTGCCGCCAGGAATTGATCCTTGGCCCGCTGGACGATGTTGGGGATCGCATTCGCGTACACCTGGTTCACACCCTTCGCCGCCAGCAGATCCCTCGCCGCCTGCATCGCCGACGGCGACACCGGCTTGAGCGGCGCCGCCTGTGGGGGCTGCTGCGCGCCGGCCGGCTGGGGCGAAAACGCCAGAGCCAGCGCAACACCAAAGCCGAGCAAAAATCCCGATAGACGCTTCATTTTCGATTTCTCCTCAATCGCGGCACTGGTGGCCCGATTCTAACATTCGCTTCCCGTTTCAGCAGCCCCTTTTGCGAATGTTAAAATCAAAGGGCCACCAGCAAATATTAAGTTTCTAGTGGAGTTCAGGATTTGACATTCGCCCTCCGAGATCGCGGCCAGGTGGGTAGCGAATGCCAAATCCACTCCACTAGTGCCGCTCAACAACACGAATTCCCTGGGAGCCGGCCAGCATCGCGATGCTGGCAAGACCGATGAATAGCCCATGCTCGACGACGCCTGGAATGGCGGCGAGCGATTGCGCCAGACGCGGCGCATCCGGTATGCGCCCGAGATGGGCATCCACGATCCAGTGGCCGCTATCGGTGACAAAAACGTGACCGTCGCGGCCGTTTCTGACGACTAATTGGCCGGAGACGCCGCAATCAGCAAACGCTTTTTCGATTTGCCGCCGCGTTGCGCCGAGTCCGAACGAAATCACCTCGATCGGCAACGGAAAACGGCCGAGCGTCTCGACCCATTTGGTCTCGTCGGCAATCACGATCATGCGGTCGGAAGCCGCCGCCACGATCTTTTCGCGCAACAAGGCGCCGCCGCCGCCCTTGATGACGTCGAGCGAGGGGTCGATCTCGTCGGCGCCGTCGACGGTCAGGTCGAGCCGGTCGACCTCGTCCAGCGTGGTCAGACGAATGCCGCAGCGGACGGCGATGTCACGCGTGGTCTCGGAGGTGGGCACGCCGATCACGTCGAGCCCCTCGCGCACCCGCGCGCCCAACAGCTCGACGAAATGCTTGGCGGTCGAGCCGGTGCCCAGCCCGAGCTTCATCCCGCTCTGCACGTAGTCGAGCGCACGCGCCGCTGCCTGGCGTTTCAGTTCATCCAAATTCACGGGTAGACATGCTCTCCGGCTGATACCGATCGGGCTGACCGCCCACGCGGCCACATCTGGCGGCCTGTCTAGCGTCGTTTTGCCGCGAGGAACAGCGTCATTCCACGTTAAAAAGCTCCTCTTGCGCGATGGCTCGCTGGTGGTTAGCCGTCTGGCATGACCTCCTCCCGCTTTGTCGTGTTCGACCTCGATGGCACCCTGGTCGATACTGCGCCCGACCTGATCAGCGCGCTTAATTTCATCCTCGCGCGGGAAGGCCTGCCGCCGGTGCCGCTGCACGCCGCCCGCAACATGATCGGCGCCGGCGCGCGGAAGCTGCTCGAACGCGGCCTGGAACTGGATGGCCGCACCGTCAGCCTGGCCGAGCTCGACCGCCTGACCGGCGACTTCATCAGCCACTATGCCGAGCATATCGCGGACGCTTCCCGCCCCTTCGACGGGCTCGAGGCCGCGCTGGATGATCTCGAAAATCACGGCTACCGTTTCGCGGTTTGCACCAACAAGCTGGAATGGCTGTCCAAGCGCCTCCTGGACCGGCTGAATTTGAGCCCGCGGTTTTCCGCTATTTGCGGCGCTGACACCTTCGGGGTTTCCAAGCCGGATCCCGCTATCTTGCGCCAGACCGTTGCCCGCGCCGGCGGCGAGCTAAAGTCCGCAATCATGGTGGGCGATGCAGGTCCCGATGTCGGCGTCGCCCGGCGCGCCGGTATCCCCGTGATCTGCGTCTCGTTCGGCTATACCGAAGTTCCCGTAGCCGACCTCAAACCGGACCGGATCATCCATCACATGGCCGAGCTTCGCGGGGCCATCGAAAGCCTCATGCGCTAGCCGCGCTTCTTCTCCCAAGATATTGATATTATGTTTCTTTTTATTTCTATCCGGCGGCGTTAACCAACAATTAACCACGCCGGTTGCGCTGATATGCCGAGGCTCTTATGGTCGCGCCGGGAATTGTGGCAGTTGGCCGCAGCGGTGGAGTGATCTTGGCGATGCGACCGGTTTTCTCGCGGTATCCGCGGGGGGAGCTCGCGTCAGCCAATTAGGATCACATAACAGATGGGATCACGGGCCGACCTTACCCCGTCGGACCGTGACCTGGAGTGACGGGTCGAACATGCGTCGTGCTTTCGCGATGGCCGTAGCCGCAATCAGCCTGGCCGGCTGCTCATCCTTTTCAACCAGCTCCTGGAACTACTTCAAATCGGATCCGCCGACGATTCAGGTTCAGCTGGAATCGACCCCGTCCGGCGCCGATGCGCGCACCTCGCTCGGGCCCGGTTGCAAGACGCCCTGTTCGGTCAGCCTGACGCTGCCGGAGGGCAGCACCAGCTTCCTGGTGAATTATTCGATGCCCGGCAAACAGCCGGCGGGCGTGCCGGTCCAGATTGTGAAGGAGGACGGCGGCGTGTTCTCGTCGGACAAGGTCAAGCTGTCACCGAACCCGGTGGTCGCCGAGTTGCAGCCGATCGGCCCGCCGCCGAGGCCGGCCAGGCCGATGCGCCCCAAGCGGAAGAAACCCGCCGCCGCCCCGGCCGACCCTGGCCAGGCCGCTCCGGCCCAGTGATGGCTGCCCGGTGACGGCAGCTTGCACTGCACAAGACCTCTGTGACCGGAACATTGCCGGATTGTAAGGGGTGCCCAACGTGCATAGATTGGGCTAACGCTTTTTGCTCGTGGCCGTAAGCCCGACAGCAAGCTTGAGGCTGTAAGCCCGAAGGCATTTGATGACTGTAACTTTGTCTCCATCCAAATCGCTGTCGCGTCCGATGACCGATCCGTTCGGCCGGACGATCAGCTATCTGCGCGTCTCGGTCACCGATCGCTGCGACCTGCGCTGCTTCTATTGCATGTCGGAAGACATGACCTTCCTGCCCAAGGCGGACCTGCTGACGCTGGAAGAACTCGACCGGCTGTGCTCGGCCTTCATCGCCAAGGGCGTGAAGAAACTTCGACTGACCGGCGGCGAGCCGCTGGTTCGCCGCAACGTGATGTCGCTGGTGCGCTCGCTCTCGCGCCACGTTACTTCCGGCGCGCTTGATGAACTGACGCTGACGACCAACGGATCGCAACTGGCGCGGTTTGCCGGAGAACTCGCCGATTGCGGCGTTCGCCGCATCAACGTCTCGCTCGATACGCTCGATCCCGCCAAATTCCGCGCCATCACCCGCTGGGGCGATCTCGACAAGGTTCTGGCCGGCATCGAAGCGGCGCGCGCCGCGGGGCTTGCAGTGAAGATCAATGCGGTCGCGCTCAAGGGAATGAACGAGGAGGAAATCCCCTCGCTGATCGAATGGGCGCACGGCAAGCGCATGGGACTGACGCTGATCGAGGTGATGCCGATGGGCGACATCGGCGCGGGCCGGATCGATCAGTATGTGCCGCTGTCATTGCTGCGCGCCCGCCTTTCCAAGCGATTCACGATGACCGATCTCGACGAGACCACCGGCGGACCGGCGCGTTATGTCAGAGTGCATGAGACCGGCGGCAAGCTCGGCTTCATCACGCCGATGACGCATAATTTCTGCGAGGCGTGCAACCGCGTGCGGATCACCTGCACCGGGACGATACATACCTGTCTCGGGCACGAGGACGCCTCCGATCTGCGCAAGCCGCTACGCGCCTCGCCTGACGATACGCAATTGGCCGCCGCGATCGACCGCGCCATCGGGTTGAAGCCGAAGGGGCATGATTTCATCATCGACCGCCGGCACAACCGACCGAGCGTCAACAGGCATATGAGCGTGACCGGCGGTTGAAGTAGCTAGCACAGGTTGCTCTGCAACCGCTTGATCCATCGTCAATTTGCCCATTTTCCAATTGACGTGGCGGCACGGCGCTGAAATGGTGCGGCCGGTTTTTTGACACTTTCGCGCTTCGCAAAGCCGCTGTGGCCGGATCGACCGGTTCAAGACGGCACGAAGCAACACGCACCTTGGGGGACCGCCTTGCAATCGCTCTTGAAGTTGAGCCGTGGAATTGACGCGTTCACGCGAGGGATCGGCAAACGCGTGGCCTGGCTGATTCTGGTCGCGGTGATCGTCTCCGCCGTCAACGCGATCGTACGCAAGGTTTTCGACACCTCTTCCAACGCCTGGCTCGAGTTGCAGTGGGTATTGTTCAGCTGTGTCTTCCTGCTGTGCTCACCCTGGACCCTGCTCGACAACGAACATATCCGGATCGACATCGTGAATAACCTGCTGCCGCAGCGGGTACGCGACGTTATCGACCTCATCGGTCATGCGTTCTTTCTGCTGCCGCTCACGATAGTCATGATCATCACAGGCGGCCCTTTCTTCATGCGCTCCTATGAGATTGGCGAGCAATCCGGCAACGCGGGCGGCTTGCCGCAATGGCCGGCAAAGTCGCTGATCATCATCAGTTTCGCCTTCCTGTTCGTTCAGGGCATATCCGAACTGATCAAACGCATTGCCGTGATGCGCGGCCTCATTTCGGATCCGCACGCATCGCAAGTGCATGCGCTCGAGGCCGAGGTCGAGCACCTCGTCGAAGCGATCGAAAAACGCTGATGGCCAGCGCGATCGCAGGGGATCTTAGATGATTGCTTTTCTTGTTTCGAACATGGCGCCGATTATGTTCGCGTCACTGGTCATCGTGCTGCTGCTCGGTTATCCGGCAGCGTTCTCGCTTGGCGCGGTGGGGCTTATCTACGCGCTGGTCGGCGTCGGACTTGGCGAATTCCGACCGGACTTCCTGCAAGCGCTGCCCGAGCGCGTCTACGGCGTGATGAACAACGACACGCTGCTTGCGATTCCGTTTTTCACGTTCATGGGACTGGTTCTCGAGCGATCCGGCATGGCCGAGGATCTACTCGACACGATCGGGCAGCTTTTCGGCACCATCCGCGGCGGTCTCGCCTACGCGGTGGTTTTCGTCGGCGCGCTGCTCGCCGCAACTACCGGCGTCGTGGCGGCCTCGGTGATTTCGATGGGTCTGATCTCATTGCCTATCATGCTTCGTTACGGCTACGACCGGCGCATGGCGACCGGCATCATTGCGGCGTCCGGCACGCTTGCCCAAATCATTCCACCCTCGCTCGTGCTGATCGTGATGGCCGACCAGCTCGGCAAGTCGGTCGGCGATATGTATGAAGGCGCGTTCATTCCCGGGCTCGTGCTCGCCGGCCTTTACGCCGGATATGCCTTCCTCGTTACGCTCATTTTCCCGAAAGCGGCTCCTGGCCTTCCCGTAGACGCGATCGGCTTCCGGGAGAAGGATGGCAGCCGAGGGCTGGTTTCGCTCGGCGTGCTCTTCCTCGCCAGCTGCGTGTTCGGCTGGTTCATGATGCGAAACTCCGAAACGCATGGCGCCGACTTCGTCGTTCTCAGCATGTTCAACGGCATCCTGTTCGCTTTCTTCGTGGCGGTGCTGAACTGGATCATCGACAAACTGACCGGGTTTCGTTTCCTGTCCCAGATGGCGCAACAAACAACGTTCGTGATGGTGCCGCCGCTTTTCCTGATCTTCCTGGTGCTGGGTACGATCTTCATTGGCATCGCGACACCGACCGAGGGTGGCGCAATGGGCGCCACCGGCGCGCTCTTACTTGGCGCCGCCAAGCGGCGGCTGAACTGGGACTTGATCCGGCAGGCAACTGAATCGACGGCAAAACTTTCGGCCTTCGTCGTTTTCATTCTGGTCGGCGCGCGCGTGTTCTCGCTCACCTTCTATGGCGTCAACGGACACGTCTGGGTCGAGAACCTCCTTACCTCCCTGCCCGGTGGGCAGATCGGTTTCCTTGTTTTCGTCAACGCATTTGTCTTCGTGCTCGCCTTCTTCCTCGATTTCTTCGAACTCGCCTTCATCGTCATCCCGCTGCTCGGCCCCGCGGCAGAACACCTCGGCATCGACCTGATCTGGTTCGGGGTAATCCTCGGCGTCAATATGCAGACCTCATTCATGCATCCGCCGTTCGGATTCGCATTGTTCTACCTGCGTTCGGTGGCGCCCAAAGACCCCTACATCGACAGGGTGACCGGCAAGCGCATGGAATCCGTCACAACCGGGCAGATTTATTGGGGCGCGGTGCCGTTCGTCGTAATCCAGGTTGTCATGGTGCTGCTTGTCATCACGTTCCCTTCGATGGTGATGCATTACAAGGGTGGCTTGTCGACCGTCGATCCGAATTCGATCAAGATCGAAGTGCCGCAAATGGATCTTCCGCCGCTGGATTTTGGTCCACCGAAAAACTGATCTTGCGAGGTAACGGCATAACGAAGCGGCAAGGTAATTTCTGTTTGCGCTCAACGCCGCGTTGACCGCGGCTCACCTTTGTCGCAACAAAAAGCCCCGGAGCGTCGTCCGCTCCGGGGCTCTCTTGTCTCGATTGCAATCAGCTCTGCGCGTGACGCGCCATGAAGTAGTCGTAACCGACTTCGGCTACCTGGAACCAGGAATAGCCGCTGTTCGAGAAGCTGGTCAGCGACTCATAGACCTTCTTGAAGTCCGCATTGCCGGCGGCGACCTCGCTGTGCAATTCCTTGGCAGCCTTAAACGAAGCTTCCATGATTTCCGGCGAGAACGCATGCAGTTTGGCCCCTCCGGCGAGCAATCTGCGCAGCGCCGGTGGATTGGCCTGATCGTACTTCGCCATCATCCAGTTATTCGCATAATGACCGGCCTGCTCGAGAACGCTCTGATAATATTTCGGCAGCGCATTCCACTTGTCGAGATTGACGAAGGCAACCAGCATCGGTCCGCCCTCCCACCAACCGGGATAGTAATAGTGAGGAGCGACCTTGTAGAAGCCGAGCTTCTCGTCGTCGTAGGGACCGACCCATTCGGCGGCATCGATGGTGCCCTTTTCCAGAGCGGGATAGATGTCGCCGCCGGCCAATTGCTGCGGCACGGAGCCGAGCTTTTGCATCACGCGGCCGGCAAAGCCGCCAATGCGGAATTTCATGCCCTTCAGATCGTCGACGGTGTTGATTTCCTTGCGGAACCAGCCGCCCATCTGACAGCCGGTATTGCCGGCAAGCAGGGAGGTGACGTTGTATTTCTTGTAGAACTCGTTGAGAATTTCCTTGCCGCCGCCGAGCATGTACCAGGCCTGGTTGAGCCGCATGTTCGGCCCGAACGGCACCGATGAGCCGAAGGTGAAGGTCGGATCCTTGCCAAAATAATAATACGACGCGGTGTGGCCGATCTCGACCGTGCCGTTCTGCACGGCGTCGACCACCTGAAGCCCCGGCACGATTTCGCCTGCCGCAAACGTCTGGATCTGAAACTTGTTGTCGGTGGCCTCACCCACCATCTTGGCCATCATCTCGGCGCCGCCGTGCAGCGTATCGAGCGATTTCGGCCAGCTTGTCGGCATGCGCCATTTGATTTCGGGCATCGACTGGGCGATCGCCGGAGCGGCGATGCTCGCCGCTCCCGCGACGCCTATTCCGGTGACCTTGATAAAGTCTCGACGCTTCATTGAATTTCCTTCCCCTTGTGAGCTTGCGATGATGTGTTGACCTTCGTTGCGAGGCTTTTTATTGGCGCTGGCGAGCATGGAACATCCGAGCCCGGATTTCCATGCCGATCACTCATCCCGCAACGCAAAAAGCCCGGCGCCATAAGGCGCCGGGCCCGATAAAGGTTGCCAAAGGGACGATCAGCCGCGGGTGCGCGAGCGGATCATGAAGCTGTCGAAGGTGTATTCGGCAACCTGCCACCACAGATATTCATCGGAGCGATAGGCCTGCATCGCGTCGATCGATTTCTTGAAGTCGGCGTTCTTGGCGGAGATCTCGCCCCACAATTCGTTGGTCGCCTTCAGGCAGGCTTCCAGCACTTCGTTGGTGAAGGGACGAAGCTGCGTGCCGCCGGCGACCAGCCGCTTCAACGCCGAGGGGTTCTGCATGTCGTAGCGCGCCGCCATCCAGCTGTTGGCGTTCGCCGCCGCGTTGGCGACGATGGCCTGATAGTTCTTCGGCAGCGAATTCCACTTCTCGAGATTGCAGAAGGCGTGCACCGTCGGGCCGCCCTCCCAGAAGCCGGGATAGTAGTAGTACTTCGCGACCTTCTGGAAGCCGAGCTTCTCGTCGTCATAGGGGCCGACCCATTCGGCGGCATCGATCGTGCCCTTTTCCAGCGCCGGATAGATGTCGCCGCCGGCGAGCTGCTGCGGCACCACGCCGACCTTCTGCAGCACCTGGCCGGCGATGCCGCCGATGCGGAACTTCAGTCCGGAGAGATCGGCAACGGTCTTGATCTCCTTGCGGAACCAGCCGCCCATCTGGGTGCCGGTGTTGCCGCAGGGAAAACCGATCACGCCGAACTTCTTGAAGAACTCGTTGCCGAGCTCCATGCCGCCGCCCTGATACCACCAGGAGTTCTGCATGCGCGCGTTGAGGCCGAACGGCACCGAGGCATAGATCGCGAATGTCGGATCCTTGCCGACATAATAATAGGAGACGGTGTGGCACATCTCGACGGTGCCGTTGGAGGTAGCGTCGAGCGCCTGCAGGCCCGGAATGATCTCGCCCGCGGCAAAGACCTGGATCTGAAACTTGTTGTCGGTCATTTCGGCGACGTATTTGGCGAATTCCATCGAACCGCCATAGATCGTGTCGAGCGACTTCGGGAAGCTGGACGTCATGCGCCATTTGATTTCGGGCGAGGATTGCGCGATCGCCGGCGAGGCCACCGCGGTCGCCGCCGCACCGGCGGCCGAAACCTTCAAAAAATCACGACGCTTCATCTAGGCCATCTCCTTGATAGACATTTCCCGAAATTCACCGGAGCTCTTCGTTCGGCTCTAACGCGGCTTTAACACGGAAGTCGAGCCAAAACCACAATCACATCAAAGGAATGATTAAACGAAAGTCGCATACGCGGCTTTCGTCTAGTCAGGCCGCCGCAATGGCCGCTTTTAGCTGATCGCGGACCTTGGCCCCGATCGCCCGGTAGATCGCCGCATGCGGCCCGTCCGGCTCGCTCTCCACCACCGGGGTCCCGCTATCCGAGGTGGCGCGGATCGACATGTGCAGCGGAATTTCGCCGAGGAACGGCACGCCGAGCCGCTCGGCCTCGTGCCGCGCGCCGCCATGACCGAAAATGTCGGATTGGGTGCCGCAATGCGGGCACTGGAAATAACTCATGTTCTCGACGATGCCGAGCACCGGCACATTGACCTTCTTGAACATCGCAAGTCCGCGCCGCGCATCGATCAGCGACAGATCCTGCGGCGTCGAGATGATGATCGCGCCCTTGAGCGGCACATTCTGCGCGAGCGTCAGTTGCGCATCGCCGGTGCCGGGCGGCATGTCGACCACGAGAACGTCGAGCGTGCCCCAGGCGACGTCGCGCAGCATCTGGGTGATGGCCGACATCACCATCGGCCCGCGCCAGATCATCGCGGTCTCTTCCTCGACCAGAAAGCCGATCGACATGATCGCAAGACCGAAGCGCTGAAGCGGAATCATCTTCCTCTCGTCGTTGAGCTGCGGTTTCTCGTGGATGCCGGTCAGCCGCGGCACCGACGGCCCGTAGATGTCGGCATCGAGCAGGCCGACGCGCAAGCCGAGATCGCGCAGGCCGAGCGCCAGATTGAGCGCGGTGGTCGATTTTCCGACGCCGCCCTTGCCGGAGGCGACCGCGATGACGGCGGCAACGCCGGGAATCTCCGCCTGCCTCGACATCGGCGAAGGCGCGCCTTGCGGCGGCCGGTGCGCGGCGACGTTTTGCACGCCGTGCGCATGCCGATGCGGTGCCGGCGGGGCTGCGGCAGCCGGGCCTGCCTTGCGTTCGGCGGTCAGTGCGACCATCGCAACTTCAACGCCGGGAATGGCGCGCACCGCGGCTTCAGCCGCCGCGCGCACGCTTTCCCAGGCGCGGGCTTCGGCGGCCTCGACATTGATCGAGAAGAACACCTTGCCGTCACCGGCCGTAATCGCCGACAGCACGCCGGCATTGGTCAAGGCGACGCCGCGCGGCGTGGCCACCCTGGCCAGAGCATCGAGAACCTGTTGCTGCGTTACGCTCACAAGTTATGCCTGCCCATGTCATCGGCCCGCATCGAGGGCGCCGATCCGGTTTGTTCCTTGGCGGCCTCGTAGTTCAGTTCGATCATGACGCCGTTGGGGTCGTTGACGAAGATCTGCCAGAGATCGCCGCCCGGAACCTGCCGCGCGTCGAACGGCATTTTCTTGGACTGAAGCCGCGCCTTCATGCCGGCAAAACCGCGGCTGACGAACGCGACGTGATGGACCACGCCGGAATCGGCCTTCTGCGGCTCCTCGGTCGGCGAAATATCGACCAGATGCACCACCGCCTTGCCCTCGCTATACATCCAGGCGCCGGGAAAGGCGAAATTCGGCCGGTCGCCTTTTTCGAGGCCCAAAACGTCCTCGTAGAACCGAACGGTATCGGCGAGCTTTCGGGTCCGGATGTTGAAATGATCAAGCACGCCAACAGTCATTCCCATATGATCTCACTCCCTTTTTGTTTTGAAACTCGACTATTCCACCATGCTATCATAAAACCACGCCCGCCCGCCAAATGGCGCGTTGCCGATCCTCTTGGCACGCTCAGGCCGCGGATCTAAAGGCGGAGCCTGTTTCGAGCCTTGAGGCAGTGTACCGTCCCCCTTCACGATCATGCCCGGCTGAGCAATGCGCCGGCAGAACCCCAGGATTGCACCCATGGCTAAAGTCGCTTTTCTCGGTCTCGGCGTCATGGGTTTCCCCATGGCAGGACATCTCGTCGCAAAGGGCGGCCACGAGGTCACGGTGTACAACCGGACCCCGGCCAAGGCCAAACAATGGGCCGAGAAATTCAAGGGCAAGACCGCAGCGACGCCGAAGGCGGCCGCAGAAGGCCAGGATTTCGTCATGGCCTGCGTCGGCAACGACAACGACCTCCGCGCCATCACGATCGGCGCCGATGGCGCTTTTGCAGGCATGAAGAAAGGCGCCACCTTCGTCGACCACACCACGGCCTCGGCCGAGGTCGCCCGCGAACTCGACGCCGCCGCCACCAAGGCCGGCTTCAAATTCGTCGATGCGCCGGTATCGGGCGGACAGGCCGGTGCGGAAAACGGCGTGCTCACGGTGATGTGCGGCGGAGCTGAAGACGCCTATGCCGCCGCCGAGCCGGTGATTGCCGCCTATGCACGGATGTGCAAGCGGCTGGGACCCGCGGGCGCCGGCCAGTTGACCAAGATGGTCAACCAGATCTGCATCGCCGGCCTCGTTCAGGGCCTCTCAGAGGGCATTCATTTCGCCAAGAAGTCGGGGCTCGATGTCGCTTCCGTGATCGACACCATTTCCAAGGGCGCGGCCCAGTCCTGGCAGATGGAAAACCGCTACAAGACCATGAACGACGGCAAGTACGACTTCGGCTTTGCGGTGGAATGGATGCGCAAGGATCTGTCGATCTGCCTCGACGAATCCCGCCGCAATGGCGCCAACCTGCCGGTGACCGCGCTGGTCGACCAATTCTATTCCGAAGTCGAGAAGATGGGCGGCAAGCGCTGGGATACGTCCAGCCTGCTGGCGCGGCTACAGCGCTGACCGCAATGCCATCGTCTCCTAAAGGCAACTGCGTCGCTGCACGTCGTGACAGAAAGGGTGTCGGAGTTTCCATCAATGTCGGAGCTCCCATCCATTCGTTTGGAGGACAGGGGTGAGTTCGATTGAGCTTGCCAAGCAGACGTTGCTTCAATTCGGACTCATCCTGTCCATTGGTACCCTCGCCGGACTTCTGGCGCAAAAAATCAGAATTCCGGACGTAGCGTTATTTCTGATCGTCGGTATGAGTGTCGGACCCGGAGCGCTCGGCCTGGTCAACATCGAAGCGGATTCGGCGTTGAACCAGATCGTTCTCCTGTTCGGCGCGAGCTACATTCTCTTTGACGGCGGCGCATCCCTTCGGCTCGAGGTTTTGAAACGGGTCTGGATTACGATTGTGGTGATTGCTACCGTCGGTGTCGTAATCACCGCGGCCGTGACTGGAATTGCCGCCTATTTTATTCTGGGCAGCCCGCTCGTGGTCGCGTTGTTGCTCGGAGCGACGCTTGCTTCGACCGACCCGGCAACTCTGGTGCCGATTTTCCGACAGGTGAAGATTCGTGATCGGGTCGCGCAGACTGTGATGAGCGAGTCGGCGTTCAACGACGCCATGGGCGCGATCGTTACCTTCGGTGTTTTGTCGATCGCTATGGGAACAAGCGAATTTTCGCTGACGTCATCGCTGGTGGAGCTGCTCAAGCAATCGATCCTTGGTATCGTTGCCGGCAGCGTACTCGGCTATCTCGCCGCGCTGCTCATCGCCCACGAACGATGGGCATTCCTCGCGGAGTATGGCCCGGTGGTGACTCTGGTTACCGTCATCGGCGCCTATTTTGCGGCCGACGGCCTGCAGGCGAGCGGATTCATGGCCGTGTTCGTATTCGGAATCATGCTGGGGAACAAAGATTCGTTCGGCTTTCAGATGGAACCGGGAGAAGCGCAAAAACTCGATGAGTATGTGGCGACCACCGCTTTCATCATGCGCCTGGTTATTTTCATCCTTTTGGGCTCTCAGGTCGATTTCGCCCTCATGGGCCGACACCTGTGGGGCGGCATCGCCGTCGTGGTTATTTTGATGCTGGTTGCGCGGCCGCTGACTGTTTTCATTTGCGCTGTGCCGGACCGCCGCGCGAAATGGAGCTTGAACGAGATGTTGTTCATGTCGTGGACCCGCGAGACCGGCGTAATTCCCGCCGCGCTGGCGGGTCTGCTGGTCGGAATGAAGGCACCCGGCGCCCAGATGATCGCATCGGTCACTTTCATCGCGATCCTCATGACGATCCTGATCCAGGCCCCGACCACGAAATGGGTGGCAGGCAAACTGGGGCTCTTGGAGCAGGCCTAGACGCCGGCGTTCCCGCACAACGCGTTGGGCTGCAGGTCGACTTCCGGCATCCTTCCTCAAGCTTCGAACAACCACGTCTCGTGACTGCGGTTCTCGTGCCCGCTCGGCGGACGCCATCGGCGCATATTCTCTGCGGCTCTCGGCGTCGCGCGCTCATATCTGATTTAACCTCTCGTTAACGAGAATTCTTAGCTTTTTAAGGCACCTCTTAAGAATTTGGCGGCACAGATAGATGATGCAAAAGCTCGCACTCCGCTAGGGTGCTGCGGGCAGGATTTGTGTTGTTTGATGAGTGATCCCGCTGAAAAGCCCGAAGTCGTGCAGCTTCCGGCTGAGCCGCCAGCTGCTGCGCCCGTCGCCAGCCGGCGCGCCGCGGCACAGCGGGTGCGCGAGGCGCGCGACCGGTTAACGTCGACCAGCGGAACCCGGCCGGCCTTCGACAGCGAATTGCTCCGCCAATATGCGCAAACCCGCCTGTCGGCTTCCTACGTCGTCATGCTGCTGGTGGTGACGACCGGCGTCCTGTTCGGCTTCTGGATGCAGCCGGTATCGGCCGCGGCATGGACCTGCGGCATGCTCTGCATCCACGCCGCCATCATCCGCAGCTGCGGCCAATTTGTCGCCGCCCAGCCTTCGCCGACCGCGACACGCAAATGGCGGACGCGCTTTATCGTGCTCGATCTGTTGTATGGCCTGGGCTGGACCGCGATACTGATCCACCCCTCCGGCTTTGATGCGGTCTCCAATACGCTGATCATGTTCCTGATGCTGCTGGTGGTCGCGGTGTCGAGCATGCTGGCGGCCAGCCTGCCGATCGCAGCGCTGGCGGCGACCGCGCCGGTGACGGCGGCGATTGCGCTCAACTTCGCGCTCAGCGGCACCTTCGACAACTACGTGCTGGCGCTGCTGGCGCTGGCCGCCGAAGGATATTTCGCGCTGTTCGCCCACCGTCTGCATTCGACGACGCTGGCGACGCTGGAGGCGCGCGCGGAAAAGGACGCGCTGATCGGCGAACTCGAGCAGGCCAAGGCGATTTCTGATGAAGCGAGACATCGCGCGGAAGCCGCCAACGTCGCGAAATCGCGCTTCCTCGCGCAAATGAGCCACGAGTTGCGAACGCCGCTGAACGCGATCCTCGGCTTTTCCGAAGTCATGAAAAGCGAAATCTTCGGGGCGCATACCGTTCCCGTCTATCAGGAGTATTCCGCCGACATCCACAATTCCGGCGTGCATCTGCTCAACCTCATCAACGAGATTCTCGACCTGTCGCGGATCGAGGCCGGCCGTTACGAACTCAACGAAGAGGCGGTCTCGCTGGTGCATGTCGTCGCCGACTGCCACCATTTGCTGAAGCTGCGCGCCTCCAATCGCGGCATCACCATCCACGAGGTGTTCGAGCAAAGCATGCCGCGCATCTGGGGCGACGAGCGCGCCGTACGGCAAATCGTGCTCAACCTGCTGTCGAACTCGATCAAGTTCACCCCGCAAGGCGGCGAGATCTGGCTGAAGGTCGGCTGGACCGCCTCCGGCGGGCAATATCTCAGCGTCAAGGACACCGGCTCCGGCATTGCCGAGAGCGAAATCCCGATCGTGCTGGCATCCTTCGGCCAAGGCTCCAACTCGATCAAGTCGGCCGAACAGGGCGCAGGCCTTGGATTGCCGATCGCCAAGAGCCTGATCGACATGCATGGCGGCACGTTCACGCTGAAATCGAAGCTGCGTATCGGCACCGAAGTGATCGTCACCTTCCCGCCCGAGCGGGTGATGTCGGCGCTCGGCCCGATGACGGAGGAAGCGCCGCCCTTGCAGCCGGAAGCCGCGAATACCAGGACGGACGACGCTGCGCGCGTCAGCCGCAAACCCATCATGAGCGCCGGAACCGGGCTATGAGCGCGCGCTTGGCAACTAGTGTACCGGTTCTGACATTCGTATCATGTCGCAGAGGGTTCGTTTACGAATGTCGGAACCAAAGGGACACTAGCAAATATGGATAATTGTGCGGCTTTGGATTTGACATTCGCTTTTAGAGAATTCGCAGCTAGACTGAAGCGAATGTCAAATCCGCCGCACAACCCAATTCGTTTCACACTCCAAAGATGAGCAAAGAAACGCCGTGTATCGCAGTCTGCATGATCGACCCCAGAACCAACCTTTGCTTCGGTTGCGGACGCACGCTTCCCGAGATCGCGCGCTGGCATCGCATGGAGAGCGCCGAGCGGCTGGGCGTGATGGCGGAGCTGCCGGCACGCATGGAGCAGGCCGGTCTGCCGCGGATCGAGCCGGCCAACCGCTCGAAGACCGGTTGAGACGAGGTTTGCCGTGAGCCGGATCCTGCTTGTGCTGGCCGTGTTGCTGGCGACCGCCGGCGCCGTCGTCGCCTATGGCGATCCGACGCGGATCGCGCGCGCCAAAGCACGGTCTCGGATCTGCTGCGCCGCGCGTGGCGACACGCGCGGTGCAGATCTCCCGCGGGCAAGCCGGCGAATTCGCGCTGCAAGCCAAGATCAACGGCGTCACTGCGCCGATGGTGATCGACACCGGCGCGACCTCCGTCGTCCTCACCTATGAGACGGCGAAGGCCGCCGGCCTTCCGCTGGAATTGCTCGAATATGACGTCGACGTCGAGACCGCGAGCGGCCACACCAAGGCGGCGCGGCTGACGCTCGATCGGCTCGCGATCGGCAAGCTGGTCGAACGCTCGGTGCCGGCGCTGGTGGTGCCGCACGGGCAGATGAAAACCAACCTGCTCGGCATGAGTTTTCTCGATCGGCTGGAAAGCTGGGAAGTGCGCCCCGACAGCCTGATGCTGCGCGGTTATCCGTAAATCCTTAAGCCGCAATCGCTGCTGGCTGACGATCTCCGACCAGCGCGACCGCGTCCCTCAACACCTCCGGACCAGCGCCCGCCCTCACCCCGTGCTCGGCGAGATAACGGCGGAATGCCCGCGCGCCGGGCACGCCGTGAAATGCGCCGACGAAATGCCGCGTGATCGAATGCAGCCGCGTGCCAAGGCCAAGCTCGCGTTCGATATACGGCATCATCGCCTCAAACGCGTCCTTCATCGCGGCGAACGGGGCTGCCTCGCCGAACAGTTCGGGATCGACGTTGAGCAAACGCCACGGCTCCTGATAGGCGGCGCGGCCCAGCATGACGCCGTCGACATGAGCAAGATGCGCCCTCGCCTCCGCAAGACTGCCGATGCCGCCGTTGATGATGATGGGCACGTCCGGCATCGACGCCTTCAGCCGATAGACCCTGTCGTAGTCGAGCGGCGGGATGTCGCGATTTTCCTTCGGCGACAATCCGTTGAGCCAGGCCTTGCGGGCGTGAACGATCAGCGCATCCGCGCCGGCCGCGACCACGCCTGCGCCAGCGCGTCCAGCGCGACTTCCGGATCCTGGTCGTCGATAGCCGATCCGGCACTTGACGGTGACCGGAATGGCCACCGCTCGCTTCATCGCCGCGACGCAAGTGGCGACCAGCGCAGGCTCCGCCATCAGGCAGGCGCCGAAACGGCCCTCTTTCACCCGGTCCGACGGACAACCGACATTGAGATTGATTTCGTCGTAGCCGAAATCCTCGCCGATCTTGGCCGCCGCCGCGAGATCGCGCGGATCGGAGCCGCCGAGCTGAAGCGCCACGGGATGTTCGGCAGCATCGAAGCCAAGCAACCGCTGCCGGTCGCCATGAAGGATGGCGCCGGTCGTCAGCATCTCCGTGTAAAGCCGGGCGCGCCGCGTCATCAGGCGGTGGAACACGCGGCAATGCCGGTCGGTCCAGTCCATCATAGGTGCCACGGAAAAACGCACAAGCCAATGATTTTTCTGTATTTTCTTTCATTTCAGTCACTTAGGTGTCGTACCTGAACGTTTGAATTATCGCCGATTTCCACCGATTTTCACCTATTTTGAGCTATTTTCCGCTTCGAGGTACAACAATGTTGTACCGACACATCCAATGTTGTACCGGAAATGTAACCTCGGAGGCAGAAAATGGGAACTATCGTTGCCCGCAAGCGCAAAGACGGGACGACAGCACACCTGGCACAGCTCCTGATCAAACGCGACGGTGCCGTTGTTCATCGCGAAGCCAGAACGTTCGATCGAAGGCAGGCCGCCTATGCCTGGCTCGAAAAGCGTGAGAAGGAATTCGCTAAGCCGGGAGCACTCGAGCGTCTGAAAGCACCCGACCCCACCCTAGCCGCCGTTATCGACCGCTATATAGATAAATCCATCAAAAAGATCGGTCGCACAAAGGCGCAGGTTCTGCGCACGATCAAGACCTACGATATAGCCAGCAAAAGAAGTTCCGAGATCACGAGCGCCGACGTGCTCGCCTTTGCTAATCAACTCGTAAAAAACGTCACGCCGCAGACGGTCGCCAACTATCTCTCACACTTGGCCGCCGTGTTTGCCATTGCTAGGCCGGCATGGGCATACCCCCTTGATCAGACCGCTATGAAGGACGCGTTTGTCGTTGCTAAGCGTCTTGGTATCGCGAGCAAGAGTCGCGAGCGTGACCGGCGGCCCACTCTCGAAGAGCTCGACAAGATCATGGTGCATTTCGGTGAGCGGCTGAAGCGCCGACCATCATCTATTCCGATGCAGAAGATCATTGGCTTTGCGATATTTTCAACACGTCGCCTCGAGGAAATTACGAGGATTTTATGGAAAGACCTCGACATGGAGGGGGAAGTCGTGTGTGGGTGCGGGATATGAAAAATCCCGGAGAGAAGATCGGGAACGACGTCTTGTGCAATCTACCGCCGGAGGCGCTGCGGAAAGTAATCAACTCAATGCAGAAGAGGTGTGAAGAAATCTTTCCGTATTCTGGCGATACCATCGGAACGAATTTCACTCGTGCATGTCAGTTACTCGACATCGTCGATTTGCATCTGCATGACCTTCGTCACGATGGCATTTCAAGGCTGTTCGAAATCGGCGGGAATATCCCACAAGTCGCCGCCGTATCCGGTCATCGCTCTTGGTCGAGTCTCAAGCGCTATACCCATCTGCGACAGACCGGTGACAAATACGCGGGATGGAAATGGCTTCCAATCTTGACAAGGTCTACCAGCCCGCAGATCCGCGACATTGACACGCACCTAATTGCCTGAAGTTCAACGATTGTATTCAGCTTGGAAGTCG
>CAWCHC010000030.1:0-18776 GCA_963795255.1 uncultured Alphaproteobacteria bacterium | reverse complement strand
CTGAGAGAGACCTAACCCGCGCGCGCCGCGCGGCGCAGCGATTGCGGCGGCTGGCCGAACGCGCGGATGAAGGCGCGGCGCATCCGTTCGGGATCGCGAAAGCCGGTCGACTGCGCCACGCGCTCGATCGCCTCGCTGGAGGATTGCACGCGTTGCCGCGCCACCTCGATCCGCAACCGCTCCACCGCCTTTGAACGGCGTGGTGCCGGTTTCGGCGACAAAGGCGCGGGTGAAATGGCGCGAGCTCATGCCGGCCCGTTCGGCCAGATGTTCGACCGTCAGCGGCGCGTCAAGGTTTTCGCGCGCCCAGGTCAACAGCGGGCCGAAGCGGCCGGAGGGCGCCTTCAATTCCAGCAGCGACGAGAATTGCGATTGCCCGCCGCTGCGCCGGTCGTAGAGCACGAGCTGGCGCGCGGTTTGCCGCGACACTTCCTCGCCGAAATCCTCGGTCACCATCGCCAATGCCAGATCGATGCCGGCCGAGATCCCCGCCGAACTCCAGATCTCGCCATCGCGGACGAATATCTTGTCGGATTCCAGTTTCACCCTGGGATAGGCCGACAGAAAATGCGGTGTGCGCCGCCAATGGGTGGTGGCGCGGCGGCCGTCGAGCAGACCGGCTTCGGCGAGAATGTAGGCGCCCGAACACACGCTCGCGATCCGAACGCCGCGCTTCTCAGCGGCGCGCACAAAGGCGAGCAGCTTTGCCGATCGCGACGCCGCGATAACCCCCTCGCCGCCCGCAACGATCAGGGTCGAAAGCTGACCGGCCGACCGCAAGCCGCGCGCCAGCAGTTCCACGCCGGACGACGAGCGCACGCCGCCCGGCCCTTCCGCAAGCACCCGGATCGAGGCCGGAGAGCCGGCCAGGCGGCTTGCAATCTCGAACACCGAAATTGGGCCGGCTGCATCCAGCAGCTGAAAACCGGAAAAGACGAGGACACCGATCACGTTTGAACCTCTATTTTGCCCTATGTCCGAAAATGAGGGAAATATGCCATTTGTGACATGAGACCACTGTGCCAGGGTGGCGTCAAGCCAAACATCGAAAGGCACGCCTCCCATGCCGAACCCGCTTCAGATCGGAATCGTCGTATTTCCGAACGTGACCCAGCTCGATTTCACCGGTCCCTTGCAGGTGTTCTCGAGCCTGCCCGGCGCAACCGTGCATCTGATCTGGAAACGGATCGAGCCGGTCGCGAGCGACACCGCGCTGACGGTGTTGCCGACGACAAGCTTTGCCGATTGCCCGCCGCTCGACGTGATCTGCGTGCCCGGCGGGGCCGGCACCGACGACATGGTCAATGACGAGGAGGTGCTCGATTTCGTGCGCGCGCAATCGGCGCACGCGAAATACGTCACGTCGGTTTGCACGGGATCGCTGGTTCTGGGCGCCGCCGGTCTGTTGAAGGGATACAAGGCGACGACGCACTGGACCGCGATGGAATATCTGGGTCCCTACGGGGCGTTGCCGACCAGGACGCGGGTCTGCGTCGATCGCAACCGCATCACCGGCGGCGGCGTCACGGCCGGAATTGATTTTGCGCTGACGCTGGTCTCACACCTGGTGGACCGGCCGACCGCCGAAATGATTCAGCTCCGGCTCGAATATAATCCGGCGCCGCCGTTCACGTCAGGTTCGCCCGACACCGCGCCGGCGGATGTGCTGGCGCGCTTGCAGCAACGCAACCCGGCCGGCCGGGAGCGTCGAAGTGCTGCGAACCGAAAAGCAGCCGCCGCTTTGCAAATGCAAGCCTAGTGTCCCGATTCTGACATTCGTATCGTATCGCGGCGGGCACTCTTACGAATGTCAGAACCATGGGGACACAGCGGACGCCGCATCGGCCCGCTCTCGAAACTTAATTTGATTTTAGTGTCGTTTCCGTTCTCCTTCAAAAATACCTCTCATGGGAGCGCCAAGCTCCACTCGACCTGGCCCCATCGAGGAAGAGCCTCAGCAGTGCCTTCACGCTGAGGCTCTTTTCATTGAGCATAGGAAGCGGGCATAACGAGGCGCCAATTCGAAATCCCCGCGACAAGACAAAGCAGTGGGAACAATGGAGCAGGAAGAAAATGAAATCGAAACTCGGGCGGATGATTGCTGCCCTTCTGGTACTTGGCTCGACTATTTCTTTTGCCAGCCAGGCGTCGGCGCAACAACGGACAAAGGTCGGGACCTTGCGGTGCAACCTGGCGCCGACGGTCGGGCTCATCGTGGTTGAGCGTCAGCGTTGTCCTGCCTGTACACGCCCGACGGCCCCTGGCCGCCGGAAAGGTATTTTGGACGCATAACGACCGTGGGTCTCGACCTCGGCGTTAACCGCGGCGGGAGGATGGCCTGGGCCGTTCTTGCGCCGGTCGGTGGGCCCATACGAGGCGGCCTTGCTGGCTCTTATGTTGGCGTAAGCGCAGATGCAGCGGTCGGTGTGGGACTTGGTGCAAACGCCCTTGTCGGTGGCTCAAGGCGCTCGTTTGCGCTCCAGCCCTTGTCGGTCGAAGCGAACGCGGGTCTGGATATAACGGCCGGCGTGTCAACGCTTCGGCTGCGCTACGCGCCATAAGGGCCGAACCCTCTCGGCGGCGATCGATCGACAGCACCGCCTCGCCGCCGAGGCAATCGCGTTCGCCGAACTATGCAACAGAAAAAGGCCGCCCGGTTTCCCGAACGGCCTTTCCTGTCTTACGGCAGCCTCACATTTAAACGGGCGATCTCAGGACGTCGTATCCGGGGGCCTATCTCCCGGCTCATCCTGATCGGAAGCCGCTGCTTATCGGGTCAGTCGCGATCTGTTGCCCGATCCGTCCGCGGTGGTTTCCCATCTCCGTAAGATGACCCTACTAAGCCATCGCCCCTCGCGTGGCGCAACGGCGGTGTCCTTGATATCCCCGTTGATCCCGTTGTTCACAGGCCTAGTGGTCCGATTTTAACATTCGCATCCCTTCTCAGCAGCCACTTTTGCGAATGTTAGAATCATAGGACCACTAGCAAATATATGTTTCTAGTGGAGTTTAGGATTTGACATTCGCTTTCCGGACTTGCGACCGAGGTGTAGCGAATGTCAAATCCACTGCGCTAGTGGGCAGCGCAGCACCGCGTTTCAACGGCTTACGTCTCACGGCGCAGCAGCGGTCGGATCATCCGATCGAGTTCCGCGAATGACGCCACCACGTGATCGGCGCCGGCCTGTCGCAGCCGCACATCATGGCCGGGCCGAACATGGCTTGCCGCGGTCAACCCGATCACGGTTGCGCCCGCGGCGTGCCCCGCGGTGACGCCGCCAACGCTGTCCTCGATCACGATACAATCGGCAGGCTCGACGCCGAGTTGCTCCGCTGCATGCAGGAAGATGTCGGGATGCGGTTTGCCGCGCGCGACATTCGAGGCGCTGAATACCCGCCCCTCGAACAGCGCCGTCATGTTCAGCACCTCAAGGCTCAACGCCAGCCGCTCGGGCGACGACGAGGAGGCAATGCAGCGCGGCACTGCGTGCCAGGCCTCCAGGAATTCCCGCGCGCCGCTGACCGGCTTCAAACGCGTGCGAAAGGCATCGAAAGTCCTGAGCTGATAGGCGTCAGTGAAATCAGGCGGCAGCTTGCGGCCAATCACGGCTTCGATGGTCTCGATCACCTCAGAAAGCCGCTTGCCCATGAAGGTCCGGTAGGCGTCGTCCACCGTCGTAGGCTTACCGAGTTCGGTGACGATCTCGGCGATCACGGAATTGGACAGCACCTCGCTGTCGGCAAGCACGCCGTCGAAATCGAAAATGATCGCGCGGTGCTTTGAAGTCAGCTGCGAGTTCAGTTTCCGAACTCAGCTTCCAGGCGTCCACGGCTGATAATCGCCGGTGGCCTTGGGACGGCGGCCGCTCGCCAGCGTCGAGCCCGACGGGCGATAGGCGTTGGGCGTGCCGGTCATGTTCGGCACATGCGGCTTTTCCCACTCCCGCGGCGTGTAGTTTTCTTCCGTGGGCGCGACGTCGACGGTGTGATGGATCCAGCCGTGCCAGGACGGCGGAATGCGGCTCGCCTCCGCAAGGCCATTATAGACCACCCAGCGGCGCTCGAATCCGAGTGTCGGATCGATCTTGCGACCCGCGGTGCGGTAATAGCGGTTGCCCTGCTCGTCCTCACCGACCAGCTCGCCGAACCGCCAGGTCCACAGCTGGGTGCCAAAAGTCTGGCCGTTCCACCAGGTGAACACTTTGAGGAAGAACTGCTTCATTGGGGCATGGGCCGCTTCATGGATGATGTGGTTCTGATGCCACCTGAGCGCCGAATTGTCCAGTTCGGCACAGCACAAAAGGCCTGCACGGCCGGCGCATCTTGCGGGTCCTCCCTGGGCAAGGCGGTCATCACAGCCGCGTCATTGACGCCGCCCGTCTATTCCGTGCCTCAACGGTTGGACTACATTTGCTTGCGTGGACGCGCCGTTGCGGCTCGGGGAATTTCCGCCTTCGGGAGGGGTGGATGGGTTCAGGAGTTAGGAGCCGACCATGATCATCTCAACGATCCCCGCAAAAGGCTTTGGCACTGTTGCGGCAGTCACCCTGGTTCTGGCGATGGCCGCGCCCGGCGCAAGCCACGCCGAATATCGGCTAGCCGGCCATCCGGCCCATGTGAATGCCCTGCCCCGTCCGCCGATGAGACCCTTGCAGACCGGCACCGGGGTCGCGGCCCCCGCCGCGCAGGCGCAACCGCCCCGTGTCATGCCATCAACGCCGTCCGTCGCGATGGGGCACGCGGAAGAGAGTGGCCACGTGGGCGATCAAAGTCATGATCGCGGCCATGATTCCGGCCAACGGGACGCCCGCATCATCGTGGTCGGCGTACCGTCGGCCTATTATTACGGACCGCCAACCTATTACGCGCCCGGCTATTACGGCGACCAGTATTCCGACGGCGGTCCTGCGCTCGGGCCTTCTCCGCTCGGCGACGTCAACGCCACCAATTGCGCGCAGAATTATTCCTCCTACGATCCGCAGTCGGGCAGCTATATCGGCGACGACGGTAACGCGCATCCTTGTCCATGATTTGCCCGTAAGGCTGGCGGTTGCGTTTCAGGATTGCGTCGCGAGCGCCACGCCGGCCAGCGTAAACAGAAGGGCGGCGATCTGGCCGATGCCGAGCGGCTCGTGCAACGCGATCGCCGAAGCCGCGACGCCGATCACGGGAACCGCCATGGTGCCGATCGCCGCGACGGACGCCTTCAGCCGCGCCAGCGCCGCAAACCAGCAGACATAGGCGATGCAGAACTGCACCACGGTCGAATAGCCGAACAGCAGCCAGTCCGTGCCGGTCAATCCGGCAAAATTGGAAGTCTCGAAAAAAAAGCCCGCAATCGAGACCGGCAAACAGCCGATTCCGATCTGCCAGGCCGCCGCCGACACCGGCGGCAGATGGAGCGGGTATTTTTTGGCGAGCACGGTTCCGACCGCAAACCCGGTCGCGCCGCCGAGCGCCATCAGGATTCCCGGCAGCTTGGAGAGGCTCGCCGCAACGCCGTTGCCGCCGAGAATCGCACTCAGGCCGGCAAACGCCATCACCAGCGACAGCACGCGCAACAGGTTCGGCCGTTCGCCGAGGATCGGCCAGGCCAGCAGAGACGCCCATACCGGCATGGTGTAGGCGATCAGCGCCGCTTCGCTGGCGGGAAGAAACACCAGCGCAAATCCCATCAGCACCATCCAGCAGCCGACATTGAGGATCGCCGCCAGCACGAGACGCGGCCACATCGCGCGCGGCACGCGCAAGCTCTCGCCCAACGACAGCGCGAGGATCGCCAGCAGGCTCGCGCCGATCACGCCGGTGGTGCCGCGCAGCGTCAGCGGCGGCAGGTAACCGAGCAGGAACTTGGTGATCGGCCAGTTGAAACCCCAGCCGATCGAGGTCATGGCGAGGAAGGCTAGCCCTGCGGGCGCGATGCGCGCTTTCGCGCCCGGCTGGTTGGGAACTGTCATGGGGGATTGGTCGCTGTGATCCGATTCTAGCACCACTGGTAGAATCGTGGTGCACCTTGCCGCCAATCGGATGCTCAAACCATGGCCAGTACCGTATAGCTGACCGGACTCCCCGTAGCGTCATGTGAGTCTTCGCCAGGCAAGATGTTGGGCACAATAAATAGTTGGCCTGTGAACAGCGGGGCGAAGTCCAGCACCCCCGATCCCGATCACTTTTTTTCGCTTGGGAATCCTTCAGGACTCACTGATACTTGGCTCCATCAGGCGCAGGCGTTGCCCCCTGGTTTCCCCCGGTTTCCACCATATTTAGTATTTGATTTAGGAACTCGTACTAATCCTTGACGGGCGCGTTGGAGTTGTCCTAGCTTTCTTTCGTTCGGCGCGAGTGTGTTTGGGTCCCGCCGGTCACTCCCTGAAGGGTTCCAAAATGACCACTCCGTCAGCCGGTCGAGGCAGCGGATGAGGGCCTTTTTGTCCCTCGTCCAAGGCAAGTCCGAGGACCTTCGGGAAGCGCAAAACAAGGCCGCTCGAAACGGCCGGGAGTTTGAGTGGGGGCGTTGAGTACATGGATTTGAAACGGCGCTGGGGAGCTCCGTTTTGAGGCCATGGACCGGACAGCCGCGGTGCTCGCACCGCGTTTGAACCGTCAGAGAAAAGGGCCGGATCCACCGGCTGGAAACTTGCGGGCTTCAAGACCACTTCGAAAGGTGGTCGGAGGGATCGCTCAAGACAGTAACACCCGGCAGCCGCGGCGGCGGCCGGCCTAAAAAGAACGGGGCACGACCATGCGAATCGAACGGCGAAATACCACTGCGGGCCAGTCACCTTATTCACAGCTTGATTTCAGATTGACGACATCTGAGATCAAGAATCCCGACGGCTCGGTGGTGTTCCGCCTCGAAAACGTCGAGGTGCCGCAATTCTGGTCGCAGGTCGCCTCCGACGTTCTGGCCCAGAAGTATTTCCGTAAAGCGGGCGTCGCCGCGCGGCTGAAAAGGATAGAGGAAGAGACCGTGCCGTCCTGGCTGTGGCGTTCGGTGCCCGACACCGAGGCGCTTGCCGCCCTGCCCGAGAACGAGCGCTATGTCAGCGAACTCTCGGCCAAGCAGGTGTTCGATCGGCTGGCCGGCTGCTGGACCTATTGGGGCTGGAAGGGCGGCTATTTCTCGTCAGAAGAAGACGCCAGCGCCTTCTTTGACGAACTGCGCTTCATGCTCGCCAAGCAGATGGTCGCGCCGAACTCGCCGCAATGGTTCAACACGGGGCTGCATTGGGCCTATGGCGTCGATGGCCCCGGCCAGGGCCACTATTATGTCGACTGGAAGACCGGCAAGCTGACCAAGTCGAAGTCGGCTTACGAACATCCGCAGCCGCACGCCTGCTTCATCCAGGGCATCGAGGACGACCTCGTCAACGAGGGCGGCATCATGGATTTGTGGGTGCGCGAGGCGCGCCTGTTCAAATATGGCTCGGGCACCGGCTCGAACTTCTCGCGGCTGCGCGGCGAAGGCGAAAGGCTGTCCGGCGGCGGCCGTTCGTCCGGCCTGATGAGCTTCCTCAAGATCGGCGACCGCGCGGCGGGCGCGATCAAGTCGGGCGGCACCACGCGCCGCGCCGCCAAGATGGTCGTGGTCGACGCCGACCATCCCGACATCGAGACCTATATCGACTGGAAGGTGAAGGAGGAGCAGAAGGTCGCAGCCCTCGTCACCGGCTCCAAGCTCAACCAGAAGCACCTCAAGGCCGTGATGAAGGCCTGTGTGAACTGCGAAGGCTCGGGCGACGACTGTTTCGATCCCGAGAAGAACCCGGCGCTGCGCCGCGAGATCAAGCTCGCCCGCCGCGCGCTGGTGGCTGACGCCATGATCAAGCGCGTGATCCAGTTCGCCAAGCAAGGCTACAAGGAGATCGACTTCCCGATCTACGACACCGACTGGGATTCGGAAGCCTATCTCACGGTGTCGGGCCAGAACTCCAACAACTCGGTGTCGCTGAAGGACGATTTTCTGCGCGCGGTCGAGACCGACGGCGACTGGAACCTGATCGGCCGCACCACCAAGAAGGTGACGAAGACGCTGAAGGCGCGCGACCTCTGGGAGAAAATCGGTTACGCCGCCTGGGCGTCGGCCGATCCCGGCCTGCACTTCAACACCACGATGAACGACTGGCACACCTGCAAGGCCTCCGGCGACATCCGCGCCTCCAATCCGTGCTCGGAATACATGTTCCTGGACGACACGGCGTGCAACCTTGCGTCTGCCAACCTGCTGACGTTCTTTGACGTGGCGTCCAAGAATTTCGACGTGGCTTCCTACGAGCATCTCTGCCGGCTCTGGACCATCGTGCTCGAAATCTCCGTCATGATGGCGCAATTCCCCTCGAAGGCGATCGCCGAACTGTCCTACGAGTTCCGCACGCTGGGGCTCGGCTTTGCCAATATCGGCGGGCTTCTGATGACCATGGGGCTGCCTTACGACAGCAAGGAAGGCCGCGCGCTCTGCGGCGCATTAACAGCAGTCATGACCGGCGTTGCCTATAAAACCTCGGCCGAGATGGCGGGCGAGCTCGGCACCTTCCCTGGCTACAAGAAGAACGCAGCCCACATGCTGCGGGTGATCCGCAACCACCGCCGCGCCGCGCATGGCCACGCCTCCGGCTATGAGGCGCTCGCGGTCAATCCGGTGCCGCTCGACCACGCCTCCTGCCCGCAAGCCGATATCGTCGCGCATGCGACCAAAGCCTGGGATGATGCGCTCGCGCTTGGCGAAGCGAATGGCTTCCGCAACGCGCAGACCACCGTGGTCGCCCCGACCGGCACCATTGGTCTGGTGATGGATTGCGACACCACCGGCATCGAGCCGGATTTCGCGCTGGTCAAGTTCAAGAAGCTCGCCGGCGGCGGCTACTTCAAGATCATCAACCAGGCGGTGCCGGCAGCGCTTCGCGCGCTCGGCTACCGCGAAAGCGAGATCGCCGAGATCGAAGCCTATGCCGTCGGCCTCGGCTCGCTCTCGAACGCGCCCGGCATCAACGCCTCGACCCTGAAGGCAAAAGGCTTCACCGATGAGGCCATTGCGAAGGTGGAAAAGGCGCTGCCGACCGCGTTCGACATCAAGTTCGCCTTCAACAAATGGACCTTCGGCGAGGACTTCATCCGCGACCAGCTCGGCATCGGCCTAGAGGCCATTGCCGCGCCGAATTTCGACCTGCTCACCGCGCTCGGCTTCACCAAGCGCGAGATCGAGGCCGCCAACGTGCACATCTGCGGCGCGATGACGGTCGAAGGCGCGCCGCATCTGAAGGCCGAGCACTATCCCGTGTTCGACTGCGCCAATCCCTGCGGCAAGATCGGCAAGCGTTATCTGTCGGTCGAAAGCCACATCCGCATGATGGCGGCCTCGCAGCCGTTCATCTCGGGCGCGATCTCCAAGACCATCAACATGCCGAACGACGCCACGGTGGAAGACTGCAAGGCGGCTTATCTCTTGTCCTGGAAACTGGCGCTGAAGGCCAACGCGCTCTACCGCGACGGCTCGAAGCTGAGCCAGCCGCTCAACTCGCAGCTCATCGCCGACGATGACGACGAGGACGATGCGGTCGAGGCGTTCTACGACAAGCCGATGGCCGCCCGCGCCACGCAGGTGTCGGAGAAGATCGTCGAAAAACTCGTCGAGCGCATTATCGTGATGCGCGAGCGCGAGAAGATGCCGGATCGCCGCAAGGGCTATACGCAAAAGGCCGTGGTCGGCGGACACAAGGTCTATCTTCGCACCGGCGAATATGACGACGGCCGCATCGGCGAGATCTTCATCGACATGCACAAGGAAGGCGCCGCACTTCGCTCCTTCATCAACAACTTCGCGATCGCGGTCTCGCTTGGCCTGCAATATGGCGTGCCGCTGGAAGAATATGTCGATGCCTTCACCTTCACCCGCTTCGAGCCGGCGGGCCCTGTGCAGGGCAACGACTTCATCAAGTACGCGACCTCGATCCTCGACTATGTCTTCCGCGAACTCGCGGTGAGCTACATGTCGCGCTTCGACCTCGCCCATGTCGATCCATCCGAGTGCAACTTTGATGCCATCGGCAAGGGCGTCGAGGAGGGCAGTGCGCCGGAGCAGCCTCAGGCAACAAGTACCTATCGAAGGGCCTCACCCGCTCGCGCACCGACAATCTCGTGGTGATGCGCGGCGGCTAGCCGCGCTGCAGGATCGATGCCGCGCAGCATCAGCAGGGTCACCTCGCTGGCCTCGCTCTGCCCGCAACGGCCGCGTCGCCGACACCGTCGAAGGCGCGGTCGCGCTGAAGCAGGAAGCCCAACACGACCTCTCGCCAACGGAGAAGCTCGAGGCGCTGCAATGGAGCAAGGCGGGTGCGGCCACAGCCGCCGCCCCGTCGAAAGCCGAACGCCGCGCCGAAGCCAAGGCCAAGGGCTACGAGGGCGAGATGTGCGCGGATGCGGCAACTTCACTTTGGTGCGCAACGGCACCTGCATGAAGTGCGATACGTGTGGGTCAACGACGGGGTGTTCGTGAAGACATAAAATGGCGCGCGATCACCGCGTCCAAATAAAGACCGCGAGGCCATCGCAAAAATTGCGATGGCCTGGTGGATAATAGCGAATAAAATGCGGCCATAGCTTCGACATCTGTAGTTTCATAACCGACATTCTGGCGAAACGATTACACAGCAAGGGCAAGCTTCAGATCAAATTCCTATGACTCTGAAGAGGACCTCTCCGAGAGGGCGTGTGTTAACTTCAATCCACTGACACTCCATATTGTAGAAAAAATCTGGCGCGATGCTGGACTGGGTATTCCCTATGCCCGATTCATACTCGCGCACGAGATTGGACACATTGTCTTACATAACGAATTCGCCGTGGCATTCTCTGACGATAAGGCTGCGCAGCTAAAATATCTTCAGAATGAAGAATCGGGTGAATGGCAGGCAAACATTTTTGCTGACTATTTTCTTGTGCCCGATCACGTCGCCATCAAGCTGCGAGAGCCTGATCTCATCGCGGGTTTATGTGTCGTCACTGATGATCTTGCCGAACGACGACTGTACGACGCAAAGGCTGCAAAGCAGGTGTTGTCGCCGCGCTACGAGGGCGAATGTGCTCGGAGTGCGGCAACTTCACGCTGGTGCGCAACGGCACCTGCATGAAGTGCGACACGTGCGGGTCTACGACGGGGTGTTCTTGAGAGCGGCTTGTAGTCGGTTGCTGACCGCGGCAAATCCGCTGGTCAGCAAATCCGGCGAAATAGGCCCGCAAATCCAAGCATAGTACGCCTGCACGGGTTTAAACAGGCGCCCCGGTCGCAAGGCTGGGGCGCCATCATAAGGCGGAGACAATCCGATGGCGAAGGAGCTGATCTTCGTAAGCTGTGGGCAACTCACCGCGGAGGAGAAAGACCTCGGTACAGCGGTAAAGGCCGAGATCGACAAGATGCCGGGCCTCGAAGGATACTTCGCCCAGACCGTGCACGACTTGAGCGCGCTTGCGCACCACGTTTTCGACGCCTTGCGCCATTGTTCGGGGGCGATCCTTCTGCTCCACGAGCGCGGACGGGTTACGGCTTCAGATGGAAGCGATCTCGGGTATCGGTCGTCGGTCTGGGTCAACCAGGAACTGGCTATCCTGGCCTACCGGCAGTTCTCGAAGAGCGCCAGATGCCGGTCCTCGTGCTAAAAGATCCGAGGGTCAAGCTCGAAGGGGCCATGAGTGCCTTGATCATCAATGCCGATCCGCTCGGGACCCAAGCCGAAGTCGTCGCCGCCGTACGGAACTGGCTGAACAAAGCCACGTTTGCAGGCGTGCCCGACGAGACTTTCCAGCGCAAATGGGCGGAACTCCCTGACCATGCACGGCTGGTCGTCGCCGCTTTGATCGACGAAGGTGGAAGGGACGTTAAGGAAGTCGCTGTGCGCAAGAGGCTGAAGGACGTCTACAAGATGGAGCCCAACCGAACGGCAGAAGTCGTACGGGAGGCCAAGTCCATCTTCACGAGTACCTGTCTCGTAAAGCTCATTCGCAACACCTACGACGGCGACGAACTGGCTATCCACCCTACGTGGGAATTCCATCTGCGCCGGGAAACCGCGAAGTGGCTCGCAAGCCGCGCGTGAATCTCTTCTGAAGTGAGGCCAGCCGCGGCGGCGCCATGGCCGATAGCTACGGCTTCAATCCGCGCGAGCTTTCAAATATCCTGCGGACGGTCGCTGATAACAGGGACCTCATTTTGAGAGCTGGCATGACCATTTCGGCAACTAGCGTCCGCTTCGACGAAGACACCATGTGGGTTGAGTTGACCGACGGCCGGACGTTGGGTGTACCCCTCGCCTGGTTCCCTCCCCTGCTGCGCGCAACGCCGTCCGAACGTGAGCAAGTTGAAATCAGCCGCGTCGGTTTGCACTGGGAAGCGCTGGACGAAGATATTTCCATCGACGGCCTCCTGGCCGGACGAGGCGACATTAGTCGATCGACGGAGCATCCGGCCCAGCGAGTTAGCCCATGAACACCGAAGAGTTGGAACTATATCTGCAGGGACAGGCCGAATCCCCGACACTTGATTTTAAAAGCAGCAATGCTCTGGGATGCGGTGTCTTTTGCCAAGGACATTTTAGCTTTTTCGAATGTTCAGGACGGCGAGTATAATTGGGATCGAGGACGGGACCTTCGCCCGCTAAGGAATTACTGACACGCAACGACAAACATATAAGATCGACATCATGCGCGATCAAATCATCCCTCCTTTGCTGATCCTCACGTAAACTTTTCTGTCGAGTTTCCGGTAGACAAAGACGGAAAACAATATGCGTGCATTCGCATTGAGCCGTTTGACGAGATATCCTGCCGATCTGCAGAAAGAATAGCGCCGACACAAAAGCTGGAACAATCTACTATCGGAATAGAAATAGGCGCGTTGAAAGTGCACCAGTTTCGAATTCCTACGACATGCGAGAAATAATTGAGGTTGCGACCGTAAGAATGATGCAGAAAAAGCAACGAGTTGGCTTCTCGGTAGGTTTGAAAAGTATCCAGGTAGCGAGTTCAAGCACTCGCTCGCGCAAAAGCGGCGCTGAATTGAAGAGCTAGAAGGACTGTAGATGAAAGCAGGCCTACTCGACCGAATTCGATCAAGAGGTTATTGGCGAATTAACTTTCAGCCGCGATTGCTGCTAGAAGAAAAATTATCGCTGAGCGAGTGTCGTGACGCAATTGAGAAAAACGCTCTCAAACTCAGAGGCTGGCAATATCCTTACGTTCCAGTCAAGGAAGATAATCAACAAGGCGCTTTGCCGAGCGGAGAGTTCTTTGAAGCTTGGATCGACTGGGTTAACCATATCGAATACTGGCGGTCGTATCGTAGCCATCAATTTTTGCACTACCTCGCCTTGCGCGAAGATTGGTTCGAAGAAGTTCCTTATCGGGAAAAAGAAAGAGCGAAGGTTATAACTCCAGGGCAGGCGTTGGGTACAACACGAACGATTTGGCAAATAACCGAGATATTCGAATTCTTATCCCGGCTAGGCCGCAGCAGTTTCTACCCCGCTGGTGCCATAATTTCGTTGAGCTTGGAAAACACCGAAGGCCGGCAGCTATGGGTGGACGATCCGCAGCACATGCCATTCATGGATGCGAAGAAAACCGGTGCAACGCGAATTGAAAATAAAGCGGGAAATTTCGGTGCTGGAGTTTTCTACGAAGGAGCCGAGATCGCTCGCTCCGTTCTAATAGAACTCTTTGACCATTTTGGTTGGGACGCCACCGTAGGAAACATTCGGTCACAACAAGAGCAACTGTTGACCGGACAAGCTTAAGTCTCTCGAATAGGAAGTGTAGCCTAGCTTACACGCAGTATAATCCGCGCTCTCTCTTCGCTCGTTGAGCTACGGCGGCTGCCGCCATTGATGCGCCCTGCCCGAGCCCATCCTCCCTCCAAGCCACATGCCTGCAAAATCCAAGCGCCTCCTCCCTCGCCTTCGCCGCTGGCGGCGGCGCGCACGTCGGGCGCGGCAGAGGCTCGCGAGAGCGCCGCGGCAGTTCGAATCGCGGGCGGCGTGGCGAACCTGCTTGCGGTCGCAGCGCTCGTGAACCTCGTCTATCACGTGATCCTTAAACCCACCGAGCTGTTCGCCTTCATCGGTCACCGGCTCGACAAGGAGCCGGCCGAGACGTGGCGGCAATACGGGCCGCTGTTTCGCAACTTTTCCACCAGCACGATCGCGCCCGAATTGCTGGCCGCGCTGGCGCAGGTCGAGAGTTCAGGCAATCCGGTGGACCGCACCTATTGGCGCTGGCGATGGAGTTTCAACCCTCTCGCGATCTACCAGCCTGCGTCGAGCGCCGTCGGCCTCTACCAGATGATCGATGGCGCGTTCGCCGAGGCCGCGCGGTTCTGCATCCGGGATCATGCGGTCGTGGATACCGGCTGCGGCTTTAGCAGTCTCTATATCCGCGCGATCCCGAGCCACGCCGTCGAGCTCGCGTCCATCTATCTGGACCGCAATGTTGCAGCGGTTCTCGCCCGCGCGGGCGATGTGAAGGCAACGGCCAGCCAAAAGCAGGATCTCGCGGCCTTCATCCATCTCTGCGGCGCGGGTCCTGCCACGGCGTTCGCGCGCCGCCATTTTCAGATGGTGGCGGATGAACGCTGCGGCGATCATCTCGTCGCGGCCTATGTCGCTAGGGTCAATGCGATGAAGCGTCAGTTCCTGCGGCTTGCGGCCGAGGGCGGAAATTAGCAAGCAGCTTCGGACAAGTCGAATTGCGCTTGCCAAGGTCCCAATCGTCGTCATTCCGGGATGCGCCGTGAGGCGCAGACCCGGAATCGCATTTCACCCAGCATTCGTGCGGCACGGATGGATTCCGGGCTCGCTCGCTTTGCTCGCGCCCCGGAATGACGGCGAACGAGCGCGGGGAGAGGTGAAGAAGAGTCAATTATTTCCTCACATACTTCTGCACGCGCCAGTTCAGCGTGTCGGCGACGAAAATCTCGGCGTGCCGGCTCACTGTGATGGTGTGGGCCTGGCCGTATTTGCCGATACCCTCGCCCGGTCCGGCGTCAGCCATCATGCCCACCACCTGGCCGGCGATCGCATCACGTGGCTTCTTGCAAAAATCACACACCGGGAACCCGGCCTCGCGACGACCTTGGGAGCGGAGCGTCAACGCGAAAATTGCGGCTTGCAGGCAACACTCCGGCAATTTCGTGACGGCATGGCGCCACGTTGCTGTGAACGCCCCCACTCTGCCGCATTCTGAACCAATTCCGACGCTCCACCTTGCCGCCTACCGTATCGGCGGAGCGCCAGGGCAACTTGCCTGTTGCCTGTTCTGCCAAAGATCCAAGGAGAACTTTCGTGGTGAAAATGCTGATCGCAACTGCTGCAACGCTTGCTTTGGTGGCTGCCGCTTCCGCAGCCGACTTTCCGAAACGGCAGCCCGCGCCCGCCTACTCCGAGGCTCCGCCCGTCGGCAAGATGCCGGTTGGCAAGTCCCCGGTCGGCAAGGCGCCGGTCGCCGCCCGCTACTGACACGCTACCGACACTGGGAGCCATTCGGTTCTGATGAATCAGAACCGGGCTCTTTGTTCTGACGCGTCTTCTGCCGCAGATGAGATAGCCGCGTTCCCCGGATGCTGCGCAGCGCCATAAGCGCGTTTACGCGCGTCTTCGACGCGCTATGGCGGTGCGCTGCTGATCCGGGGTCCATTGTCCTCGTTTTCCGAAATTAGGTCCCGGATCTGCGTTGCGTCATTTCATGCCGCGCCGCATCCGGGACACGAGATCGCGCTTGCGATTGTCGTTGGCCGCGATCGGTGGCAGTTTGCCGGCCATGCAATTCGTTTTCGCCATCGCCGGCTCAGCCGTCAATTTCGTGGCCTGCCTCGGTTACGTCCGCGCCATCCTGAAGGGCGAGGCGGCGCCGAACCGCGTCACCTGGTTCCTGTGGGCGTTCGTGCCGCTGATCGCCGGCGCCGCGCAGTTGAGTTCCGGCGTCGGGTTTTCGACGCTGGTGGTGCTGTCGGTCGGCGTTGGCCCCCTCTGCGTGCTGCTGGCCTCCTTCGCCCGCAGAATTGGTTCGTGGAAGCTCGGGCCGTTCGATTACGTCTGCGGCGCCTGTTCGCTCGCGGCGCTCGCGCTCTGGGCGATCACCGGCGATCCGGTCACCGCGATCGTGCTGTCGATTCTGGCCGATTTCGCCGCGGCGCTTCCGACCCTGCGCAAGGCGTGGCTGGAACCCGCAACCGAAAACCGCTCGACCTATCTGATCTCGTTCGCCGGAATGATCCTGGGCATCCTCTCGATCCGCGAGCCGACCTTCGCCGCCTACGCCTTCAACACCTATCTGGTGGCGGCGAGCACCGCGCTCGTGCTGGTGCTCTATTGGCCGCGCAGGCGCCCGCTCGCCGCGACGCCGGCAAGCCCGTTGATCGACGGCCGATAGCGAGGTTCGACATGAGCGACTCTGAGACCGCCCGAAAAGTATTCGAAGTCTTGAAGCTCGCGGAGCAAGCGCCGGCGCAAGACGCGTTGCCGATGCTCAACGGATTGGCCGGCCTCATTCAGGGAAACGGCGAAGCGCCGATGGAAGTCGAAGACGCCCGCGCCAGCGCCTTCCTCGCGATCTGCGAAGTCGGAAAAGCGCTGCATCGCGGGCAACCGGCCGATGGCCTGTACGCGACAGCGATCGGTGCGACCGAGCGATGGATGCAGCTTGTGAAGTGAGGTGATTGATGCGTTCCTTCCCCTTTCGCAGGGTCGTCGCATATGACCACGCGAGGCGCCTTCTTATCCCTCCCCCGCGAAAGCGTGGGGAGGGTGGCCATCGCGAAGCGATGGTCGGGTGGGGGATGCCGAGTTACTGAAAAAGCTCCACGTCGAGGGTCTTTCTGAAAACCCCCACCCCGATGCTCGCTTCACTCGCATCGCCCCTCCCCACAAGGGGGAGGGAGAAGAAAGTACTCGCCGCCGTCGAACCCGATTGCACCAAAAATCCAATTTCGCCAACGCACTCAACGCTGAGTTTACTGTCCAGCCCTGTTTACAAAAATATTTCGCTTAAGCCGACGGGCAAATCACGCCTACGGCTTCGCGCATCTCGTCCGAAAGAGGGACGTTGGCCATCGTCACGAACGTTGGGCGGGATGCGATGGACGCTGAGGTGCCGGAACGACGAACGGCACCAAAAGCGGACGGCGAAGTCGTGTGGTCCTGGCCTCTCGATGCTGAGGTTAACTGGCGATGATGCTTCGCATCACGCCGGGATGGTGACAACAAAGCCCGATCACCAGGGAGAGCCCGAAGGAAACCGTTAAAACCATCGCGCAGGGAAAGCCGGGTGTTCCGGCGCACCTGTGGTGACTAACTTGCGTGTTTACTATTTTTACACGCAAGGCTTCTGTAACGGGCCTCGATGAGTTAATCCCTTTTTGCGTGGTCCGCTCGCCGGGGACTTGCTTCTGTCCGGGATCGGCACAAGGCCGTCGCCTGATGGGGTTCGTGGAGGATAGGTCGGCCAATCTGCGGTGGGCGTGATCGCATCTTGAGAATGGCGTCGACGACTTGCGTGGCGGCCTGACCTGATCCATCGTCCCGGCAGGGACTTCGCTTCGGGAAGGCCTGGTGGGCGAGGCCGTCCGAAAACTGTGTTGCGCCTCCCGATCAGGCTGCTGCGGCAGCGTCGTTGAATGGTGTTGCGGTAACGAGCATGCGATGCAGAATGACCGCGAGCTTGCGCGCCAGTGCAACCTTCGCTTTGTTCATGCCGGCGCGCCTGGCGATCCGCATCGCCCAGCTCTTGAGCCGCGAGCATCCCTTGATTGGTTTGGTCAGTATGATGTGGGCGGCCTCATAGAGCGCTGCCCGAACCGCGGCATCGCCGATCTTGCTGATCCGCCCTGAGCGGTCGGTCTCGCCGGATTGGTATTTCTTTGGTGTCAGCCCGAACAGCGGTCCCGCCCGCTTTGACGATCGAAACCGCGCCGGGTCGTCGATCGCAGAAGCATAGGTCAGCGCCACGATCTGTCCTACCCCCGGTGTTGACATCAATAGCCTGGCGTTTGCATTCAAACGCGACATCGCGCGTACCTGCTTCTCAAACGCATTGAACTCATCCAGTAACACGGCGCGCACCGAGAGCAGGGCCTCCCCGATTGTCTTCAGGTTCGGGTGACCCTTGACCAGATCTAATCCGCCCGGCAAAGTTCGTCCGCGTTGTCTTGCCGACCTTCAACCCAAAGCCACGCAAGATCCCGCGCAGGCTATTCTCGACGTCGAGAAGCTTGCTCTGCACCAGCTTGCGCGCCGTTAATATAGCCCGCACTTCCTGTGCAGCCATCGACTTGCAGTGCACCGGCCGGAACCAGCCAAGCCGCATCAATTGCGCGATCCCCCGCGCGTCATTGCGATCCGACTTCACCGGCATCGCCTTGAACGCATCACGCACGTGCCGCGTCTCTAAAAGTTCGACCGCAAGCCCGGCCTGCTTCATTGCCATATAGAGCCATTGCGACAGCGGCCTGCTTCCAGTCCGATCCGCGCAAGTCCAAAGCCCAGGGAACCAAGCCAGCCGATCAATGCCGCCGGCTCGCTCGCCACCTTCGTCTCGCGAACGATCTTGCCACTCCCGTCAACAACACACACGCTTGAGCATTCCAATGACACATCGATTCCGGCATAATGCTCCATGGTCGTCTCTCCTCGATGCTTGGAGCGAGGGCAATCCTCAACTCCGTCACACCATCATGTGAGGGACGACCGCCCGCTCGGCCAAGAGGCCCGTTACCCCATCTGCGGGTGCGTCGCGCA
>CAWCHC010000029.1:0-19748 GCA_963795255.1 uncultured Alphaproteobacteria bacterium | reverse complement strand
CTAAGAGAAGCCGAGGTTCGCGCGAAGCAACCTAGTGGAGTAGATTTGACATTCGCTACCCCGTAGCCGCGGATTCGCAAGGCGAATGTCAAATCTAAACTCCACTAGAAACCTATATTTGTTAGTGGTCCTTTGATTCTAACATTTGCAGAAGTGCCTGCCACACCGGGATGCAAATGTTAGAATTGGACCACTAACGGCTGACGCACATCCGGGATCGCAGAAGTCTGAGTGCGATCCAGTTCTTCGAGCATCAGCTCACATAGGGCCGAAGTTTGCTCTTGTCCGTGCCGCAATCCGGGCAGCGCCAGCTTTCCGGCAGTTCCTGGCAGGAAGTACCCGGCGCAATGCCCTCCGCCGGAAGACCTGCTTCCTCGGAGTAGATGAAGTAGCAACCGCGGCACATGAAGCGCCGGCCGGGTCCGGCGTTCATCTTCGGCACGACAGAGGGTTGAGGTTCACTAGAGACCGGCCGGGTCAACGGATCGTTCACGGCCAGGGTGCCACCATTGGCAACCGTCAGATAGACGCCGAGGTCCTTGTGACCGAAGTTGGCACGCAGCGACCCCGGGATGTCCGTGTCGCGCACGCCGGTGGCGGGGTTGACGTTGGTGGCGCCGCAGCGGCCGTTCTTGCGATCGACGCGGAACATCACCTCGCCGAGCCGGATTTCCTTCTCCACCCAGTCGAACTCCTCCCACGGACGCCCGGTATCGACATAGAGATTGGCGCGGAAGCGCAGTGGGTCGATCGATGCACCCCATTGCTTCTCGAGGCTGCGCAGAGTGGCGAGATTGATCAGCGAGATCACGTTGTCGGGCTTGTCCATGAAGTGTCCCTCCTTCGAGCGGATCAGCGTCGGAGGAGCCGGCAAGGTGGGGACAAGCTCGTGGAAATAAGTCTCGATCGTGGCTTTCGCCTCGGGCTCATTGAGATTGATCGACAGGATGGTCCGGTTGCCGGAACGCACCTCGAACTGAAGCGTGTCGGGATCAAGGTGCGTCTGCACCTTCGCCAGCGCCTCCTCGAGCATCAGCATGACGAACAGACCTTTCTTGGCCCATTTTGGACTGTCCGCCTGCAACGGCACGCCAGGGCGCGCCAGTGCGAAGCGGCGGTCATGCGGCAACGGCTTGCCTTTTGTCAGGCTAACCGTCTGAAGCGCCTGGCCGCTTAGTCCCTTCACCGGGTAGAGGTAAATATTCCTTAGTGACGACATGAGCGACCCGTGCTCGAAATCAACAACAGGCCAGTAGTCTGGTTTGCTTTCGCGCCGTCCAGTTAGAGCCGGCTCATGTTTTTTTGCTGAGGCCGGAGCGCCACGAACCTTCAGGGTCGGGATCGGCGGCCGTTCCGGCGGCAGGTCGACCAGAAGCTCACCGATCTCGGTCAGGTGATCGTCGAGGGCGTCATCGACGATATCGGACAGTCGCTCGATCCCTTTCTCGATCTGCCGCTCGCTGAGCGCGCCGAAACCAAGCAGTATCCCGCGTCGGACCACGTTGCCGTCGTCCCCGGCATGAACCGGCGCCGACTTCAGGCTATAGACGCCGATGCGGCCGCGACGCGCCTGATGCTCGAACGTGCGGGCGTGCGGCACGCCAGGCGGAAGCTGCCAGAACAACTGCAAGCCGGCATTGCCGCCGCCGAGCGTCACTTCGCCGAAATAGCGACGGAGTGCCGCCACCAGCACGTTGCGGCAGGCGCGGTAATGCGCGCGGACCCGCAGCACGTGAGAAGCGTATTTGCCGGTGGACATCATGTCGGCGAGCACGGACTGCTCGAGCCAGGAACTGCCGCTGGAAAGCAACGCCTTCATCAGCCGCGCCCGTTCAGCGTGGCGCGGCGGCACGATCAGATAACCGAGACGCAGTCCGCTGCCGAGTGAGGAGGCGAAATCGCCGACATAGAGCGTGCGTTCGGGCGCGGCAGGCAGGATCGGCTGCAACTGCATCCCCTCGTCGTGAAATTCGTCGCCATATCCATCCTCGACGATCAGGCAGTCGTTGCGCCGCGCCCAGGCAATGAGCGCGAGCCGGCGGTCGGCCGACAGCGCAGCTCCGGTCGGGTACTGATGCGATGGCGTCACATGCACGAGCGCGCATGGGCGCTCGGGCAACTGGTCGACGACAAGCCCGTTCTGGTCGACCGCGCAGCCGATGATCCTGGCGCCAGCCGACTTGAAACAGAGACAGGCACCAAGATAGCCGGGATCCTCCACCACGACGCGGGCGTCGTAGGTCAGGAAAATCCGCGCGATCAGATTTAAGCTTTCGATGCGGCCGCTGGTGATGATGATCTGCTCCGGATCGACCATGAAGCCGCGCGCAGCGCTCTGATAATGCGCGATCGCCTTGCGCAGATCGGAAAGGCCGGCGGGATCGCTGATGACCGAAAGGCTTGAAGCCGCCGCTTGCGAAAGATGATCCTGCGCGAGCCTTCGCCACATCTTCAGCGGAAACATCGTCGCACTGGTTTGGTCGAGCGAGAAATCGACCATCAGCCGCCGTTCCTTGACCCCGACGAAACGCTTGAGCTCGAGATCGACCGGCGCCGCAGGTGGCACGACGGAAGCCCTGCTCTGCGCAACGCTTACCGACGACACGGCAGCGGGCCCGGTCTCTTCCGCCACGAAGACGCCGGAAGCCGGACGGGCCTCGACATGACCTTCCAGGATCAGGTTCTCATAGGCCCGCACGACGGTGTTGCGGGAAATACCAAGCTGGTCGGCGAGGTTGCGTGATGAAGGCAACCGCGCGCCGTGCGCGATCCGCCCCTTGCGGACCGCCTCGCGGATTTGTTCGACGAGTTGCTCGGTCAGCGTTTCCCGTCTGGCCTTGTCGAGCAGGATGAGCAGCTGCATGACCAGTTGAAATGCAAGGGAAAGGCCAAGCCGCCTATGGGTCCAGTTCTCGGCGATTTCCGCCGCGCAGCGCCGGATTTCACGGTATTCGCCGCTCCCGGCTATCCGATCAAGGCGAACTGGACCCTTGCTGAGCCAGAAAACTGGACCTTTCCGGTGCCGGCCTGGGCTCGAAGCGTTCGAGATTGCCGCTCGCAGACGCAAATCGGTGCCCGCAAAGCGGCCTTTTCGCATTCCGCTGTCCAGTTTCTGTTCAACAGGCGGCTTCGCGCTATCGCCGAAATGGAGCCATCGCAATTTCAGGGCGCGGCTCTCAGGCTTCGTGCCGCCGCATGCGAGCGTCGCACCAGGTGATCGACAAGCGGCTGCATGCGGCAGCCCGCAGGCATCGACGCGCCGCGTTGGACAGGAGATTGATCCATGAGACTAGCACGGTATCTTCGGATCTTTGCGTTACCGCTTCTGATGGCGTTCGGATCGAGCGCCCAGGCGGAGGAAGGCACCATCAAGATCGGCATTCTTCACTCGCTGTCCGGCACGATGGCGATCAGCGAAACCATCCTCAAAGATTTGATGCTGATGGAGGTTGCCGACATCAATGCCCATGGCGGGCTGCTCGGCAAGAAGATCGAACCGGTCGTGGTCGATCCCGCTTCCAACTGGCCGCTGTTTGCCGAGAAGGCGCGCGAACTCCTGACCAAGGACAAGGTTGCCGCTGTCTTCGGCTGCTGGACTTCGGTGTCGCGGAAGTCGGTGTTGCCGGTGTTCGAGGAATTGAACGGGCTGTTGTTCTATCCGCTCGAATATGAGGGCGAGGAAGCCTCTTACAATATTTTCTATGGCAGCTCGGTGCCGGACAACAAGGCGATCCCCGCCGTCGAATATCTGATGTCAAAGGACGGCGGGGAGGTGAAGCGCTTCGTGCTCGAGGGCACCGACTACGTCTATCCGCGTACCAGCAACAAGATTATCCGCGCCTTCCTCAAGACCAAGGGCGTCAAGGATGAAGACATCCTGGAGAATTACACGCCGTTCGGCTTCTCCGATTGGCAGACCGAAGTCGCCGCCATCAAGAAGTTCGGCAGCGCGGGCAAGAAGACGGCCGTGGTCTCCACCATCAACGGCGATGCCAATGTGCCCTTCTACAAGGAACTTGGAAACCAAGGCGTCAAGGCCACCGATATTCCCGTGATCGCCTTCTCGGTCGGCGAGGAAGAACTCGCGGGCCTCGACACCAAGCCGCTGGTCGGTCATCTGGCAGCGTGGAGCTATTTCCAGTCGGTCAATACGCCGGAGAACAAGGCTTTCATCGCCAAGTGGCGCGAATACACCAAGAACCCGAAGCGTGTCACCAACGACCCGATGGAGTCGGCCTACATCCTGTTTCATATGTGGGTGCAGGCGGTGCAGCAGGCCGGCAGTACCAATGTCGACGCGGTGCGCCAGGCGATGATCGGACAAAAGGTGAAGTCGCCGTCCGGCTTCGAAGTGATCATGGGACCCAACCATCATATGGCAAAGCCTGTGATGATCGGCGAGATCAAGGCCGACGGCCAGTTCAGCATTGTCTATCAGAGCAAGGCGCTGCCGCCGAAGGCCTGGAGCCCCTATGTCGAAGCCAACAAGGGCAAGGTTGCCGACTGGTCGTGGCCCTGGGTATGCGGCGGCTGCTCAACCCCGCGGTTCGCCGCGAACTAACCCCTCGCGCAGACCTCCGAGTTGCGGGCTCCGGCGATCGAGCAATCTTTCGCCGGGGGCCCGCGGCCGCCGCAGCGTCACCACGATGATGGCGCCAACTCCAGCAACTGAGTAAGCCCGCAGCCTAACTTGCGCGCGCCGCGCGGCGCAGCGATTGCGGCGGCTGGCCGAATGCGCGGATGAAGGCACGGCGCATTCGTTCGGGATCGCGGAATCCAGTCGATTGCGCCACACGCTCGATCGCCTCGCTGGAGGATTGCACGCGTTGCCGCGCCACCTCGATCCGCAACCGCTCCACCGCCTTGAACGGCGTGGTGCCGGTCTCGGCGACAAAGGCGCGGGTGAAGTGACGCGAACTCATGCCGGCCCGTTCGGCCAGATGTTCGACCGTCAGCGGCGCGTGGAGATTTTCGCGCGCCCAGGTCAACAGCGGGCCGAAGCGGCCGCTCGGCGCCTTCAACTCCAGCAGCGACGAGAATTGCGATTGCCCGCCGCTGCGCCGGTCGTAGAGCACGAGCTGGCGCGCGGTTTGCCGCGACACTTCCTCGCCGAAATCCTCGGTCACCATCGCCAATGCCAGATCGATGCCGGCTGAGATCCCCGCCGAACTCCAGATCTCGCCATCGCGGACGAAGATCTTGTCGGATTCCAGTTTCACCCTGGGATAGGTCGACAGAAAATGCGGTGTGCGCCGCCAATGGGTGGTGGCGCGACGGCCATCCAACAGACCCGCTTCGGCCAGAACATAGGCGCCCGAACACACGCTCGCGATCCGAACGCCGCGCTTCTCAGCGGCGCGCACGAAGGCGAGCAGCTTTGCCGAACGCGATGCCGCGATAACCCCCTCGCCGCCCGCGACGATGAGGGTCGAGAACTGACCGGCCGACCGCAAGCCCCGCGCCAGCAGTTCCACACCGGACGACGAGCGCACGCCACCCGGCAACTCCGCAAGCACCCGGATCGAGGCCGTGGCACCGGCAATCCGGCTTGCAATCTCGAACACCGAGATCGGGCCGGCTGCATCCAGCAACTGGAAATCGGGAAATACGACGATGCCGATCATGTGCGAAACCTCTATTTTGAAGCCCTCTATGTCCGAAAATGAGGGAAATATGCCATTTGTGACATGAGACCACTGTGCCAGAGTGGCGTCAAGCCAAACATCGAAAGGCACGCGTCCCATGCCGAACCCGCTTCAGATCGGAATTGTCGTCTTTCCGAACGTGACCCAGCTCGATTTCACCGGTCCCTTGCAGGTGTTCTCGAGCCTGCCCGATGCAACCGTGCATCTGATCTGGAAACGGATCGAGCCGGTCGCGAGCGACACGGTGCTGACGGTGTTGCCGACCACGAGCTTTGCCGATTGCCCGCCGCTCGACGTGATCTGCGTACCGGGCGGGGCCGGCACCGACGACATGATCAACGACGAGGAGGTGCTCGATTTCGTGCGCGCGCAATCGGCGCATGCGAAATACGTCACGTCAGTCTGCACGGGATCGCTGGTTCTCGGCGCCGCCGGTCTGTTGAAGGGATACAAGGCGACGACGCATTGGACCGCGATGGAATATATCGGTCCCTACGGGGCGCTGCCGACCAGGGCGCGGGTCTGCGTCGATCGCAACCGCATCACCGGCGGCGGCGTCACGGCTGGAATCGATTTCGCGCTGACGCTGGTCTCGCACCTGGTCGACCGGCCCACGGCTGAAATGATTCAGCTTCGGCTCGAATATAATCCGGCGCCGCCGTTCACGTCGGGTTCGCCCGACACCGCACCGGCGGACGTCCTGGCGCGCTTGCAGCAACGCAACCCGGCCGGCCGTGAATATCGCAGCGCCGCCAACCGGCGGGCGGCGGCGCGTTTGACTGAAACCTCGGTTGGCTCGACTGGCTGATTGAACCAGAAGCAAAAGAAACCAACAGAAAAAGGCCGCCCGGTTTCCCGAACGGCCTTTCCTGTCTCACGGCAGCCTCACATTTAAACGGGCGATCTCAGGACGTCGTATCCGGGGGCCTATCTCCCGGCTCATCCTGATCGGAAGCCGCTGCTTATCGGGTCAGTCGCGATCTGTTGCCCGATCCGTCCGCGGTGGTTTCCCATCTCCGTAAGATAACCCTACTAAGCCATCGCGCTCCGCAAGGCGCAACGGCGGTGTGTTCGATGTCCCCGTTGATCCCGTTGTTCACAGGCGCGTGCGCGCTGCAACACGGCGCATCAACGGCTTACGTCTCACGACACAGCAGCGGTCGAACGGTCCGATCCAGTTCCGCAAACGAAGCCACCACATGATCGGCGCCGGCCTGTCGCAGCCGCACATCATGGCCGGGCTGAACATGGCTTGCCGCGGTCAGCCCGATCACGGTTGCGCCCGCGGCGTGCCCCGCGATCACGCCGCCAACGCTGTCCTCGATCACGATACAATCGGCAGGCTCGACGCCGAGTTGCTCCGCCGCATGCAGGAAGATGTCGGGATGCGGTTTGCCGCGCGCGACATTCGAGGCGCTGAACACCCGCCCCTCGAACAGCGCCGTCATGTTCAGCACCTCAAGGCTCAACGCCAGTCGCTCGGGCGACGACGACGACGCAATGCAGCTTGGCATCTCGCGCCAGGCCTCCAGGAATTCCCGCGCGCCGACGACGGCTTTGAGGCGCGCGCGAAAGGCGTCGAAGGTCCTGAGCTGATAGGCGTCAGTGAAATCAGGAGGCAGCTTGCGGCCGATCACGAGTTCGATGGTCTCGATCACCTCAGAAAGCCGCTTGCCCATGAAGGTGCGGTAGGCATCGTCCACCGCCGTAGGCTTACCGAGCTCGGTGACGATCTCGGCGATCACGGAATTGGACAGCACCTCGCTGTCGGCAAGCACGCCGTCGAAATCGAAAATGATCGCGCGGTGCTTTGAAGCCAGCTGCTCGCTTCCGAACTCAGCTTCCGGGCGTCCACGGCTGGTAATCGCCGGTGGCCTTGGGACGGCGGCCGCTCGCGAGCGTCGAGCCCGACGGGCGATAGGCGTTGGGCGTGCCGGTCATGTTCGGCACATGCGGCTTTTCCCACTCCCGCGGCGTGTAGTTTTCTTCCGTGGGCGCAACATCGACGGTGTGATGGATCCAGCCGTGCCAGGACGGCGGAATGCGGCTCGCCTCCGCATAGCCGTTATAGACCACCCAGCGGCGCTCGAAGCCGAGCGTCGGATCGATCTTGCGACCTGCGGTGCGGTAATAGCGGTTGCCCTGCTCGTCCTCGCCGACCAGCTCACCGAACCGCCAGGTCCACAGCTGGGTGCCGAAGGTCTGGCCGTTCCACCAGGTGAATACTTTGAGGAAGAACTGCTTCATAAAGACACAAACCGCTTCATGGACGATGCAGTTCTGATGCCACCTGAGCGTTGAATTGTCCAGTTCGGCACAGCACAAAAGGCCTGCACGGCCGGCGCATCTCGAGGGTCTTGCCGGGCAAGGCGGTCATCACAGCCGCGTCATTGACGCCGTCCGTCTATTCCGCGCCCCAACGGGTTGCCTACATTTCCTTGCGTGTGCGGGCGTCCCGCTGGCCGGAATCATGGCCGCGATCGTGGCCTTGATCGCCCACGTGGCCACTCTCTTCTGCGTGCCTCATCGTCATCGTGGTCGGCGTGCCGTCGCCCTACTATTACGGACCGCAGACCTATTACGCGCCCGGCTACTACGGCGACCAGTATTCCGACGGCGGTCCCGCGACCGGGCCCTCACCGCTCGGCGACACCAGCGCCACCAATTGCGCGCAGGCTTATTCCTCCTACGATCCGCAGTCGGGCACCTATATCGGCGACGACGGCAACGCCCATCCTTGCCCATAATTTGCCCGTAAGGCGGTTGCCTTCAGGACTGCGTCGCCAGCGCCACGCCGGCCAGCGTAAACAGCAGGGCGGCGATTTGACCGATGCCGAGCGGCTCGTGCAACGCAACGGCTGACGCCGCCACGCCGATCACCGGAACCGCCATGGTTCCGATCGCCGCGACGGACGCCTTCAGCCGCGCCAGCGCCGCAAACCAGCAGACATAGGCGATGCAGAACTGCACCACGGTCGAATAGCCGAACAGCAGCCAGTCCGTGCCGGTCAATCCGGCAAAATTGGAAGTCTCGAAAAAAAAGCCCGCGATCGAGACGGGGAAGCATCCGAGCCCGATCTGCCAGGCGGCCGCCGACACCGGCGGCAGATTGAGCGGGTATTTTTTGGCGAGCACGGTTCCGACCGCAAACCCGGTCGCGCCGCCGAGCGCCATCAGGATTCCCGGCAGCTTGGAGAGGCTCGCCGCAACGCCGTTGCCGCCGAGAATCGCGCTCAGGCCTGCAAAGGCCATCACCAGCGACAGCACGCGCAACAGGTTCGGCCGCTCGCCGAGGATCGGCCAGGCCAGCAGAGACGCCCATACCGGCATGGTGTAGGCGATCAGCGCCGCTTCGCTGGCGGGAAGAAACACCAGCGCAAACCCCATCAGCACCATCCAGCAGCCGACATTGAGGATCGCCGCCAGCACCAGCCGCGGCCACATCGCGCGCGGCACGCGCAAGCTCTCGCCCAACGACAGCGCGAGGATCGCCAACAGGCTCGCGCCGATCACGCCGGTGGTGCCGCGCAGCGTCAGCGGCGGCAGGTAACCGAGCAGGAACTTGGTAATTGGCCAGTTGAAACCCCAGCCGATCGAGGTCATGGCGAGGAAAGCTAGCCCTGCGGGCGCGATGCGCGCTTTCGCGCCCGGCTGGTTGGGAACTGTCATGGGGAATGGTCGGGAGGGTGTGGGTCTACGCTGGAATCAACCCCACCTTGCCGCCGATCAGACACTCAAACCATGGCCAGTACAGTATAGCTGACCGGCTAGTGCGGCGAATTTGAAGTTCCTATCAGAGTTGCGGGGGAACTCGTTATAGGAACTTCAAATTCAAGGCCGCACTAGAATCAATAAGTTGCTAGAACTCCTTTGATTCCGAAGTTCGCATTAGAAGTTGCCGCAACACCGTCCGAACTTCGGAATTGGAGCTCTAGCGCGGCGAGTTCCCCGTAGCGTCACGTGAGTCTTCGCCAGGCAAGATGTTGGGCACAATAAATAGTTGGCCTGTGAACAGCGGGGCGAAGTCCAGCACCCCCGATCCCGATCACTTTTTTTCGCTTGGGAATCCCTGAGGACTCACTGATACTTGGCTCCATCCCGCGCGGGCCTTGCCCCCTGGTTTCCCCCGGTTTCCACCATATTTAGTATTTGATTTAGGAACTCGTACTAATCCTTGACGGGCGCGTTGGAGTCGTCCTAGCTTTCTTTCGTTCGGCGCGAGTGTGTTTGGGTCCCGCCGGTCACTCCCTGAAGGGTTCCAAAATGACCACTCCGTCAGCCGGTCGAGGCAGCGGATGAGGGCCTTTTTGTCCCTCGTCCAAGGCAAGTCCAAGGACCTTCGGGAAGCGCAAAACAAGGCCGCGCAAAACGGCCGGGAGTTTGAGTTAGGGGCGTTGAGTACATGGATTTGGAACGGCGCTGGGGAGCTCCGTTTTGAGGCCATGGACCGGACAGCCGCGGTGCTCGCACCGAGGGTTGAACCGTCAGAGAAAAGGGCCGGATCCACCGGCTAGAAACTTGCGGGCTTCAAGACCACTTGGAAAGGTGGTCGGAGGGATCGCTCAAGACAGTAACACCCGGCAGCCGCGGCGGCGGCCGGCCTAAAAAGAACGGGGCACGACCATGCGAATTGAACGGCGAAATACCACTGCGGGCCAGTCACCTTATTCACAGCTTGATTTCAGATTAACGACATCTGAGATCAAGAATCCCGACGGCTCTGTTGTGTTCCGCCTCGAAAACGTCGAGGTGCCGCAATTCTGGTCGCAGGTCGCCTCCGACGTGCTGGCGCAGAAGTATTTCCGTAAAGCCGGCGTCGCCGCGCGGCTGAAAAGGATAGAAGAAGAGACCGTGCCGTCCTGGCTGTGGCGCTCGGTGCCCGACATCGAGGCGCTCGCCGCCCTGCCCGAGAACGAGCGTTATGTCAGCGAGCTCTCGGCGAAGCAGGTGTTCGATCGCCTCGCGGGCTGCTGGACCTATTGGGGCTGGAAGGGCGGCTATTTCTCGTCGGAAGAAGACGCCAGCGCCTTCTTTGACGAACTGCGCTTCATGCTCGCCAAGCAGATGGTCGCGCCGAACTCGCCGCAATGGTTCAACACCGGGCTGCACTGGGCCTATGGCGTCGATGGCCCGGGCCAGGGCCACTATTATGTCGACTGGAAGACCGGCAAGCTGACCAAGTCGAAGTCGGCTTACGAGCATCCTCAGCCGCACGCCTGCTTCATCCAGGGCATCGAGGACGACCTCGTCAACGAGGGCGGCATCATGGACCTGTGGGTGCGCGAGGCGCGCCTGTTCAAATACGGCTCCGGCACCGGCTCGAACTTCTCGCGGCTGCGCGGCGAAGGCGAAAGGCTGTCCGGCGGCGGCCGTTCGTCCGGCCTGATGAGCTTCCTCAAGATCGGTGACCGCGCGGCGGGCGCGATCAAGTCGGGCGGCACCACGCGCCGCGCCGCCAAGATGGTCGTGGTCGATGCCGACCACCCCGATATCGAGACCTATATCGACTGGAAGGTGAAGGAGGAGCAGAAGGTTGCGGCGCTCGTCACCGGCTCCAAGCTCAACCAGAAGCACCTCAAGGCCGTGATGAAGGCGGCCGTGAACTGCGAAGGTTCGGGCGACGACTGTTTCGATCCCGAGAAGAACCCGGCGCTGCGCCGCGAGATCAAGCTCGCCCGCCGCGCGCTGGTGGCTGACGCCATGATCAAGCGCGTGATCCAGTTCGCCAAGCAAGGCTACAAGGAGATCGACTTCCCGATCTACGACACCGACTGGGATTTGGAGGCCTATCTCACGGTGTCCGGCCAGAACTCGAATAACTCGGTGTCGCTGAAGGACGATTTCCTGCGCGCGGTCGAGACCGACGGCGACTGGAACCTGATCGGCCGCACCACCAAGAAGGTGACGAAGACGCTCAAGGCCCGCGACCTCTGGGAAAAAATTGGCTACGCTGCCTGGGCGTCGGCCGATCCCGGCCTGCACTTCAACACCACGATGAACGACTGGCACACCTGCAAGGCCTCCGGCGACATCCGCGCCTCCAATCCGTGCTCGGAATACATGTTCCTGGACGACACGGCGTGCAACTTGGCGTCTGCCAACCTGCTGACGTTCTTTACGCCGTCCTCTCTCACAAGCGGCACCCCCTCCCTACCCTCCCCCGCAAGCGGGGGAGGGATGGGTGGGGGCGCTTCCCTTCACTCGGGTAGCGGACGCTTCGATGTGGAATCTTACGAGCATCTCTGCCGGCTCTGGACCATCGTGCTCGAAATCTCCGTCATGATGGCGCAATTCCCGTCCAAGGCGATCGCCGAACTCTCCTACGAGTTCCGCACGCTGGGGCTGGGCTTCGCCAATATCGGCGGGCTCCTGATGACCATGGGCCTGCCTTATGACAGCAAGGAAGGCCGCGCGCTCTGCGGCGCACTCACAGCCGTCATGACCGGCATTGCCTACAAGACCTCGGCCGAGATGGCGGGCGAGCTCGGCACCTTCCCCGGCTACAAGAAGAACGCCGCGCACATGCTGCGGGTGATCCGCAACCATCGCCGCGCCGCGCACGGCCACGCCTCCGGCTATGAGGCGCTCGCGGTCAATCCGGTGCCGCTCGACCACGCCTCCTGCCCGCAAGCCGACATCGTCGCGCATGCGACCAAGGCCTGGGATGATGCGCTCGCGCTCGGAGAGGCCAACGGCTATCGCAACGCGCAAACCACCGTGGTCGCGCCGACCGGCACCATTGGTCTGGTGATGGATTGCGACACCACCGGCATCGAGCCGGATTTCGCGCTGGTCAAGTTCAAGAAGCTCGCCGGCGGCGGCTACTTCAAGATCATCAACCAGGCGGTCCCCGCAGCGCTTCGCGCGCTCGGCTATCGCGAGAGCGAGATCGCCGAGATCGAGGCCTATGCCGTCGGTCTCGGGTCGCTCTCGAATGCGCCCGGCATCAATGCTTCGACGCTGAAGGCCAAAGGCTTCACCGATGAAGCCATTGCGAAGGTGGAAAAGGCGCTGCCGACCGCGTTCGACATCAAGTTCGCCTTCAACAAATGGACCTTCGGCGAGGACTTCATCCGCGACCAGCTCGGCATTGGTCTGGAAGCCATTGCGGCGCCGAATTTCGACCTGCTCACCGCGCTCGGTTTCACCAAGCGCGAGATCGAGGCGGCGAACGTGCACATCTGCGGCGCGATGACGGTGGAAGGCGCGCCGCATCTGAAGGCCGAGCATTATCCGGTGTTCGACTGCGCCAACCCCTGCGGCAAGATCGGCAAGCGCTATCTGTCGGTCGAAAGCCACATCCGCATGATGGCGGCCTCGCAGCCGTTCATTTCGGGCGCGATCTCCAAGACCATCAACATGCCGAACGACGCCACGGTGGAAGACTGCAAGGCCGCGTATCTGCTGTCCTGGAAACTGGCACTGAAGGCCAACGCGCTCTACCGCGACGGCTCCAAACTGTCGCAGCCGCTCAACTCGCAGCTCATCAGTGACGATGAGGACGAGGACGATGCGGTCGAGGCGTTCTACGACAAGCCGATGGCGGCGCGAGCCACGCAGGTCTCGGAGAAGATCGTCGAGAAACTCGTCGAGCGCATTATCGTGATGCGCGAGCGCGAGAAGATGCCGGATCGCCGCAAGGGCTATACGCAGAAGGCCGTGGTCGGCGGGCACAAGGTTTACTTGCGAACCGGCGAATATGACGACGGCCGTCTCGGCGAGATCTTCATCGACATGCACAAGGAAGGCGCCGCGCTGCGCTCGATCATCAACAATTTTGCGATCGCGATCTCGCTCGGCCTGCAATATGGCGTGCCGCTGGAAGAATATGTCGACGCCTTCACTTTCACCCGCTTCGAGCCGAATGGCCCGGTGCAGGGCAACGACTCCATCAAGTATGCGACCTCAATCATCGACTATGTGTTCCGCGAACTCGCGGTCAGCTACATGTCGCGCTTCGATCTGGCCCATGTCGATCCAACCGAAACCAACTTCGATGCCATGGGCAAGGGCGTCGAGGAAGGCAAACAGCCGGAGCAGCCGGGCAACAAGTACCTGTCGAAGGGCCTGACCCGCTCGCGCACCGACAATCTCGTCGTCATGCGCGGCAGCAGCAGCGAACAGACGGATGCCCGCACCACCAGCAACGTCACCGCGATGGCCTCGCATGGGGCAACGGCGCGATCGTCGGACGCGGTCGAAGGTGCGATCGCGCTGAAGCAGGAGGCCAGCCACGACCTCTCGCCGACGGAGAAGCTCGAGGCGCTGCAATGGAGCAAGGCCGGTGCTGCCGCAGCCGCGGCACCATCGAAAGCCGAACGCCGCGCCGAAGCCAAAGCAAAAGGCTACGAGGGCGAGATGTGCTCGGAGTGCGGCAACTTCACGCTGGTACGCAACGGCACCTGCATGAAATGCGATACGTGTGGGTCTACGACGGGGTGTTCGTGATTAGGTAGATAACACCAAACCTGACCTGTAGGGCCGCTCGAGAGGGCGGCCCTTCGGCCTAATCAACCATGGAATTCACATCGATCATCGGGGATATAACATCTTTGACCGATTAACATTCTGGATAACGTATCCGTTCGTGGTCGGCGCGTTCAAGTGGCGAACGTATAAAGAGTGGCGCCGGATCGTACCCCGCCGCTGGTTATCACCGACAGAAATTATAGCGGAAGATCTCGCATTATTCGAACAGCGCGATCGATTTGATCTCAAATTTATTGACGACTTCGCTAAAGCTCGTGATGAGCTACTGAGTCTTATCAAGAAGCAAATTATCTTTTCGGTCCTAATCTTCCTGTTTCTGTTATCAAACTATTTTGCTCTCGGCTTAGATATAAACGTTGTCGGATTTTCCCTGCGGTACAGCCCTGGAATTCCAGAGGGATTGCTGCTGATAAGCAATTTAATAAGCTGCTACACACTCATCCTCCAGGCAAACTCTTCTATTTTGGACGCGACAATAAAATCCGCCATAAAGGTTGGCGTGCCCGAAGAGTTGCAAACGGTTTATCTCGTTAGATACTTTCCGCACGAGCAATTCGGTCGATATCAACCCTTCAACATGCCTCATATCATACCAACAAAATTGCAGCGATCTATTGGTAAGGGAGTTGCAATATTGTTTCTAATATTTTTGATCCTTACCTCCCTTTCATTCGCAGCCTGTAACTTATTTCTCCTTATACATCACCTTTGGCTCAAGCCGAATTTCGGCATCTGGAGCAATCTCCTACTAGCTTACATATTGTTATTAGGTGTAGGCGCAACTCTCTATATCGTGCTGACCAGATTCAGGCTTCCGTATCTCGATTACACGGTGAATAGCGAGCTTGAATTATTGGAACAAGTTGACCCCGATCGACATCGCGTCAGGCTTCAAGAAATCTATGGAGGGCTTAATGCCGATCGTAGAAATATGGAGCAACGAGGCTACGTCAACGTAGGCCCATCCCGCTGATAAGCTGGAGCCGGAGATAACGATAGCCGACAGTTACGGCTTCAATCCGCGCGAGCTTTCGATATCATGCGGACGGTCGCTGATTACAGGGACCTCATTTTGAAAGCCTGGCATGACCGTTTCGGCCACCAGCGTCCGCTTCGAGGAAGACACCCTATGGGTCGAATTGACCGATGGGCGTACACTGGGCGTACCGCTCGCCTGGTTCCCTCGCCTGCTGCGACGCCGTCCGAACGAGCGCAAGTTGAAATCGACCGTGTCGGTTTGCACTGGGAAGCGCTGGACGAAGATATTTCCATCGCAGGCTTGCTGGCCGGGCGCGGCGACGTGACCAAGCCACCGGAGCATAGAGCCTAAGTCTCAGCGCGTAGGATGGGTTGAGCTTTTGCGAAACCCATCATTCCAAGCGTACTTGGCGGCGTGATGGGTATCGCTTCCGCCTTTGCTTACAGAGCTGCGGCGCACGGACGCTCCACCCATCCTACGAACCAACCCGCCTTCCGCTGCTGTCAGGCCCAAGCGCGTCGAGTTGCTTTGCAATCTCGCCCGCGAGATCGGCGACATCAGCCATCGGCATGATGATGAGATGGTCGGCGCTTTCGCTCATCATCAGGTTGATGGGATCACTCCCCTCGAACAAGCGGAAATCGGTTCGATAGACGACCTGCGGCTTGTTCTTGCCGTAGGCGTAGCCCAGCTCCCAGCACGTACCCGAGTCCGGATCCGGTCCGTCCAGGCACGCCACCACAACATCGGCCCAGTCGAGACCTGTGACGTCGCTCTCGAAGATCAAGCGAGGCAAGTCTTTCCGCTGCTCGTGCTCCTGCGGCAGGAAAACCTCATGCCCGCGCCCGCGAAGCTCGCTTGCGAGCGTTGCGTTGAACGCAAGCTCCGCGGTCGAAAACAGCGGGCCGGCCATATAGATTTTCAAGGCAATTCCTTCATTGTGTTGACGGATTATACGGTCGAAACCTTACCTCTCACCAGCCGTATGCCAGCAAAATCCAATTACATCCTCCCTCGCCTTCGCCGCTGGCGACGGCGCGCACGTCGGGCGCGCGAGAGGCTCGCGAGAGCGCCGCGGGCGATTCAAATCGCGGGGGGCGCGGTGATCCTGCTCGCCGCGGTCGCGCTCGTGAACCTCGTCTATCACGTGATCCTTAAACCCACGGAGCTGTTCGCCTTCATCGGTCACCGGCTCGACAAGGATCCATCAGAGACGTGGCGGCAATACGGGCCGCTGTTTCGTAGCTTTTCCACCAGCACGATCGCGCCCGAATTGCTGGCCGCGCTGGCGCAGGTCGAGAGTTCGGGCAATCCGGTGGACCGCACCTATTGGCGCTGGCGATGGAATTTCAACCCGTTCGCGATCTATCAGCCCGCGTCGAGCGCGGTCGGCCTCTATCAGATGATCGACGGCGCGTTCGCCGAGGCCGCGCGGTTCTGCATCCGGGATCATGCGGTCGTGGAGTCCGGCTGCGGCTTTTCTAGCCTCTATATCCGCGCGATCCCGAGCCACGCCGTCGAACTGGCGTCCATCTATCTGGACCGCAATGTCGCTTCGGTTCTCGCCCGCGCGGGCGATGTGAAGCCGAGCGCGAGCCAAAAGCAGGATCTCGCGGCCTTCATCCATCTCTGCGGCGCGGGTCCTGCCACGGCGTTCGCACGCCGCCATTTTCAGATGATGGCGGATGAACGCTGCGGCGATCATCTCGTCGCGGCCTATGTCGCTCACGTCAATGCGATGAAGCGTCAGTTCCTGCGGCTTGCGGCCGATGGGGCCAGCTAGACTTGGGGTCCCGTGCGTCGACAATCCTCGCCCGCCTATTGCCTCACATACTTCTGCATCTGCCAGCTCGGCGTCGCATCACGTGGCCGCTTGCAAAAATCACACACCGGGAACCCGGCCTCGCGACGACCTTGGGAACGGAACGTCAACGCGAAAATTGCGGCTTGCAGGCAACACTCCGGCAATTTCGTGACGGCTTGGCGCCACGTTGCTGTGAATGCCGCCACTCTGCCGCATTCTGAACCCATTCCGACGCTCCACCTTGCCGCCTACTGTATCGGCAGAGCGCCAGGGCAACTTGCCTGTTCCTGCCAACGATCCAAGGAGAACTTTCGTGGTGAAAATGCTGATCGCAACTGCTGCAACGCTTGCTTTGGTGACTGCCGCTTCCGCAGCCGACTTTCCGAAACGGCAGCCCGCGCCCGCCTACTCCGAGGCCCCGCCCGTCGGCAAGATGCCGGTTGGCAAGTCCCCGGTCGGCAAGGCGCCGGTCGCCGCCCGCTACTGACACGCTACCGACACTGGGAGCCATTCGGTTCTGATGAATCAGAACCGGGCTCTTTTGTCCTGACGCGTTATCTGCCGCAGATGAGATAGCCGCGTTCCCCGGATGCTGCGCAGCGCGCTGGCGATGCGCTGCTGATCCGGGGTCCATTGTCCTCGTTTTCGGAAATTAGGTCCCGGATCTGCGTTGCGTCATTTCATGCCGCGCCGCATCCGGGACATGAGGAATCGCGCTTGCGATTGTCGTTGGCCGCGATCGGTGGCAGTTTGCCGGCCATGCAATTCGTTTTCGCGATCGCCGGTTCCGTCATCAATTTCGTGGCCTGCCTGAGCTATGTCCGCGCCATCCTGAAGGCCGAGGCGGCGCCGAACCGCGTCACCTGGTTTCTCTGGACGATCGTGCCGCTGATCGCAGGTGCCGCGCAGTGGCGCTCCGGCGTCGGGATTTCGACGCTGGTGGTTCTGTCGGTGGCGGCCGGGCCGGCCTGCGTCGTGCTGGCCTCCTTCGTCGGCGGAATGGGTTCGTGGCGGCTCGGGCCGTTCGATTACGTCTGCGGCGCCTGCTCGCTCGCGGCGCTCGCGCTCTGGGCCATTACCGGCGATCCGGTCATAGCCATCGTGCTTTCGATTCTGGCCGATGCGGCCGCAGCGCTTCCGACCATCCGCAAGGCGTGGCTGGAGCCGGCCACCGAGGACCGGCCGGCATATTTGATCGCGTTCGTCGGCATGATCGTCGGCATCCTCTCGGTCCGGGAAGCGACGTTCGCCGCCTATGCCTTCAATGCCTATCTGGTGGCGGGGAGCGGCACTCTCGCGCTGATCCTCTATTGGCCGCGCAGGCGCCCTCTCGCCGCAACGCCGGCAAGCCCGTTGATCGACGGCCGATAGCGAGGTTCGACATGAGCGACTCTGAAACCGCCCAACAAGTTTTCAAGGCGCTAAAGCTCGCGGAACATGCGCCGCCGCAGGAAGCGTTGCCGATGCTCAATGGACTTGCCGGCCTCATTCAGGGAAGCGGCGAAGCGCCGATGGAAGTCGAAGACGCCCGCGCCAGCGCCTTCCTTGCAATCTGCGAAGTCGGAAAGGCGCTGCATCGCGGGCAACCTACAGAAGACCTGTACGCGGCAGCGATCGGTGCGACCGAGCGATGGATGCAGCTTGCGAGGTAAACCTCATCCGGCCAAATAAAGAGGGCCGGTTTTTCAACCGGCCCTTTACTTGATTACTTCTGCTGCTGGCTCTTGGAATGCGCCGCGTCGGATTGCTGGTGCGCAGACTGAGAATGTTGCTTCGCACTGGCCGCGTGCTCCTTGCCCTTGGCGTGGTCGCCCTTGCCGTGATGTTCAGCGGCGGAACGATGGGCCTTTGCGGCGTTTTCGTGATGTTCGGCAGCCTTGTTGTGCTCGTCTCTGGCCATGAAATCCTCGTCGGTTGTCAGCTCCCAGCCGGGGCGAACTCGCGATCTCTGGAAACGTTCCGACAATCGGGCAGCCGGTGATGAAATAGATTTCCATATGCAGCCGCGTTTGAGCCTAAGGTTGGGCCTTCTCACAAAGGAACACCAAATGACCGGTCGCATGCCGCCCATCCCGCCCGCCAATCGCAGCAACAAGGGCACACCCCAGAACGCCGAAGCGGCGAGAGACACGTCTCACAAGAAGGACCACACCGAAAACACCGCCGAACAGGGCGAGACGGCGAACATCAAGCAGAACACGACGAACGCTGGCTTCTTCAAGGGCCGAAGGGTCAAGTAGCTTTCAGGTATCGCGAGCTCCTTGCCGAAAGCACAGGTGTCGCGGCGGTTTTCTGTACTCGCCACCACAGCGCCAGGAGAAATGGATTCTCCGATGTGCCATCGCACATCGTAGTTCGCTCGCTTACGCTCGCGCGCCGGAATGGCGAATATAACATTTCGCCAAAAATCCAATTTCGCCAACGCACTCAACGCTGAGTCTACTGTCCAGCCCCGCTCGCAAAAATATTTCGCTTAAGCCGACGGGCAAATCACGCCTAGAGCTTCGCGCATCTCGTCCGAAAGAGGGACGTTGGCCATCGTCACGAACGTTGGGCGGGATGCGATGGACGCTTAGGCGCCGGAACGACGAACGGCACCAAAAGCGGACGGCGAAGTCGTGTGGTCCTGGCCTCTCGATGCTGAGGTTAACTGGCGATGATGCTTCGCATCACGCCGGGATGGTGACAACAAAGCCCGATCACCAGGGAGAGCCCGAAGGAAACCGTTAAAACCATCGCGCAGGGAAAGCCGGGTGTTCCGGCGCACCTGTGGTGACTAACTTGCGTGTTTACTATTTTTACACGCAAGGCTGCGGGTGCCGACTCGGCA
>CAWCHC010000028.1:0-254118 GCA_963795255.1 uncultured Alphaproteobacteria bacterium | reverse complement strand
ATGCGGATTACGTCGTCGGTCCGGACTGGTTGAAGGACCTGGTGCCGGTGTTCGCCGATCCACGGGTCGGCCTCGTGCAGGCGCCGCAGGATCACCGCGACGGCGATCGTTCGCTGATGCACTACATCATGAACGGCGAATATGCGGGCTTCTTCGACATCGGCATGGTTCAGCGCAACGAGGAGAACGCCATCATCGTGCACGGCACGATGTGCCTGATCCGCCGCGCCGCGATGGACATGGCGGGCGGATGGGCCGGCGACACCATTTGCGAGGATACGGACCTGGGCTTGAACATCATCGAGCACGGCTGGCTGACCCATTACACCAACCATCGTTACGGCCACGGCCTGTTGCCGGACACCTATGAGGCGTTCAAGAAACAGCGCCATCGCTGGGCCTATGGCGGCTTCCAGATCGTGAAAAAGCACTGGCGGCGCTTCCTGCCCGGCGCGAGCCGGTTGACGCCCGACCAGAAGCGCGAGTTTTCGCTGGGCTGGCTGAACTGGCTGGGCGCCGAGACGCTTGGCGTCGTGGTCGCCATCCTCAACCTGATCTGGGTGCCGATCGTCGCCTTTGCCGACATCGCCATTCCCGACAAGATTCTGACGCTGCCGATCATCGCGGCCTTCGTCGTCACGCTGGCGCATTTCCTCATCCTCTACCGGCTGCGGGTGCCGGTGAAATGGGGACAGATGCTGGGCGCCATGATCGCCGCCATGTCGGTGCAGTGGACGGTGTCGCGTGCGGTCGCCAACGGGCTGATCACCGAACATCTGCCGTTCGCACGTACCTCCAAAGGCGGCCTGTCACGGATGTCGATCGAGTTCCAGGCGTTCTGGGAAGCCGTGATCGGCGTGCTGCTTTTGATCGGCGCGGTCGTGCTCGTGGTCACCAACAATTACAAGCAGATCCGCGAAATCTACATCTTTGCCGGCGTGCTGGTGCTGGAAAGCCTGCCGTTCCTGTCGGCGGTGGCGATCGCCATTCTCGAAAGCTCCCGGATCAACTCGTTCAAGTTCTGGCACGATGCCGGCATCCGGACCGCCGAACTGATCGGCCTGCGGCCGGTGGCGCTGCCGACGGTGACCGCCCCCTCTTCGCAGCCGGTCCCGAGTGAAATCCATTCTGAGGCCAGCTAAAGGGCGCGCTGATTACGTAAGCTTCACCCCCCGAGTCGTCGTAATCCTCTCGGGAATTCAACGGTTAATCCGCCGGTCGGGGGCGAGCTGTGCTATTGACCCGCACCCGCCTGCCCCCTACACAGCGGCCTCAAGCGAGCGCGTAGCTCAGATGGTAGAGCACGTGACTTTTAATCACGGGGTCCTGGGTTCGATCCCCAGCGCGCTCACCAAAGAAATCAAATAGTTAAATCAGATTCAGCCAACTGCAATTTCCCCCGTGTTGGCACTGTGTGGGCAATCCAGCTGCCGGCGGCTTGACGTCGTATCGCCGTTCGAACCGGTGTTGCATCAAAGCATCAACCGGATCGAAATGAGTTTTGCTGGCGAGAAGTCTTTGACTGTGCGAGGGCACTGCCGTTCCATTTTGCGCAGGGGCACGCGACAGGCGGTGTACCATGCGTGAAGAATTCGCTTCTTACAGCTTCCTCGCTGTGACCATTGCAGGCGTTGTGCTGCTTGGGACAGGATTGGTCGCTCTCGCAATTACTTAATCCCGACTTTGGAAAGTAGCCATCGGTAGCACCGATCTGCCGATAGCTCCTCCATGACTTTAGGAAGGCCGCTGGTGAGTTCGGTGTTCGGGCATTGGGACTCGTCAGCAAATCTTTGCGAGCTGGTTGGAGTCCCCGAGGGGCGTTTGGGAGACTGTCATTCAGATTTCGTAGCTGGACAGGCGATGAACCGATATCGAGGCACCCAAAGCGGAGTTCCAATTCTCGATGGTCTTGCCACACACGGCGCATTCAAAGCTGCTGATCTCGCGCGACTCTACGACGTGCTCGCTGCGGTCATAAACCGCGCCGCATCTACAGGATCGATGACCCGATTTGGACATGTTCCCAAGATGCGCTTCCGCCTGTCCGCTTTCCAGTGAACAATCCTGCCATAATCAAACCGACCATCACGCGGGACCTTTCGGGCACGGTGAGCGTTGAGGCCTTAGACCGGGGGCGACTGCGAACCTGGAGCTTTTGAGTTATGAGCAATATCCCCCTGGACCTTGAAAGAAGGTGCGAGCGGCGGTGGGCGGCTAGATTTTCTGCCGCGCGCGCCCTCCGACAGCAGCATCGCCTTGAAAGGCAGCAGCAACAACAACTCACCGCGCCCGACAACAGCAAACGAAAAACCCATCGGGCTGAAAGCGGCGGGTTTGAGATCTGTAGCGGCGGTGTGTGAGCGTGGCTACTGAAGCCCCGCGCCTTAGCGTCTCCCGTCCCGGGCTATTCCCGCCTGCCAAATCGGTTGGAGTACAGCCCTATGCAAAGCATGCCGGAGCAGAGCAGCGCCGCGTTACGAATGAGCGTCGGAGATAAGCCAAGCTCATAGTGGGTAAGCTCTGCAAGTGCGAGGGCTGCCGCACCCGCAACAACAAGAATTCCAAAGATTTTGGCCATCATCACCGACATATAGCGAGGCCGGAAATCGCTGCAACCAGCTCATATTTGCTTGGGGGTCACTTTGGTTTGTCCGCTGGTTGGGACCAGTTTTTCGAGTTGCTCGCAATCCAGCGGTTAGCTTCTTCCTCGGTCGCAAAATTTCCGACATGCGAGACGGGGCCGTATCCAGTACTCACGGCAACGGCCCACCGACCGTCCTTGATCATTTTCGAATGAAATTTGGGCTTCTCGCTCATGGCAAGAATACGCGCCTACGGCAGGAAGGTTCATCCCCCGAACCGGTACTGGCCTGATTCCGGCCGCGGTGGGCCTAATCTGATTTTGTTCAAATTGAATTGGGCAGCGGACTAATTCGTGAACCAACCGTTAATTTCTTTGTGAAGGTGAGCAATTTTGAACATTGCTCCCCAGCGCGCTGCAGCAAACTGTCTTCATCACCGGCCTTGTAACGGCATCCACCCGGTGACTGAGAGTGTTGCGCTCCCGCCTGATCCAAGGCGAGCATCATGTCACTCCATGTCCGACCGCTATGTCCAATCTGCAAAACAACAACGATGCTGGCGCGGATCACGCCCGGCCGTTGGGGCTTCCATATCCACGCCTTTGAGTGCCCAGAGTGCAATGACATCCATCAGATTGTCGCCGATCTGGCTGACCCTATGAAATCCCGAAAAACACAAGGCTGGCTTCGAAGCGAATTGCGAGCGCCAACGTAAGGCCGCCTCAGGCTGGCCCAGCGACCGTGGGGACTGTCACTTCACTTTCAAATTTCCCGCAGATTCCTTTCCACGGTCGCTGACGATATCGTAGCTGACCTTGGCTCCTTCATTGAGGCCGCTAAGGCCAGCCTTCTCGACGGCCGAGATATGGACGAACACATCTTTGCCGCCGCCATCGGGTTGAATAAAGCCAAAGCCCTTCTGGCCGTTGAACCACTTCACCGTACCTGTCGCCACGTCCGCACTCCCTTTTGAACCGATCAAACATTAGAGACCTGAACAGCGAGACCGGCAAGGAAAAAGCCGCCGCTGGGGCGTACCAGCGACGGCTCTCTCAGACTCATGACCGGCCAAAGGTCAAAGACGATAGTGGGCTCGGGTGGTTAATCTCGAGTTACCGCCCCAACCGCTTTCCTATGACTCTGGGGAGGCCGCTGGCGCGTGTTTGGAAAACTGGCCTCTATGATCGCCGCCCGCGGATCGCCCGCGCTGGCGAGTTTGTACAGCCACGACGCAAGCGATCGGCTGCCCTTGTCGGTATTGCAGCGCTGGCAAGCGAAGGCCTTGTTGCCGCCTTCCAGCGCGCCGCCCTTTGAGCGCGGCCGGATATGGTCGCGGGTCGGGGCGGCCATCGGATCCCCGCAATAGGCGCACGGTTTGCCGATGGCCGCCACCAGTTCGGCGCGGCAGACTTCGCGCACGGGGCGTGAACGTCAGGCCGTTAGTTCCGCGAAGTTGTTGATCTCAGCCAAGAGTTGGTCGACCGGCTCCATTTTACAAATCTCGTCGTGCGTTTCGATCACGCGCACTCTGAGCAGAAAACCTTCCTTTGTTTTCGGCTTTATTTTCAGGATTTTTCGCCCCACTCGGGCCGTCCGAGCAGAAGCTTGATTCCACTTGTGCCAAGCCGCGCTGCGTCCAGTTTCTTTATCGGCTTCCTTCCAAGCATTATTCCAATCGTCCCACGGGAAATTGCGCATGGCTTGTTGATCGTCCGGATCATAACCCAGCTTTGTGCCGTGCAGCCGGCTCGATTCCTCACTAAGTCTTGCGTGCTCATCCTTGTGCGGCACTTCGATCGCCAACAACCGCTCAAATTCTCTCCCCAGTTCGACGAGTTTGGCATCGGGATTTACTGGTGCTGCCGCGGGCTCCCAAGGCTTGAGACCGCTCATGCCGCGTGTGGCATCGTCGATCGTAGCTGTAAGAGCGAAGAAATCTTCCTCCATCAAACAACTGTGGTTTGCCCGCAACCAATCGGCCTTCTGACGTGCCCAAGTGGTCAGAGCAGCAAGTCCAGAGGGCGTGGTCGGCCGGGTTCGCATCACGGCTTTCTCGGCATCCGACCACCGCTGTCCGATCTCGTCCGGAATATCGCCAGCGACGGCAAGACATGCCGCGTCAGCTTGATGGCAGGCCTCGATCACAGAAAATATCGGATCAACAGCTTTTGCGGCTTCCTGCGATTGCGCAGCGCGAGAGCATATCATCACAGAAGGATCGCCGCGGACAAGCCAATCTAAGGATTGATTGTAACGGTCCGCAAAATCCGCGACGTTCCTATAGAATTTCTCTGTGTCTTCGTCGAGTTCTTCATTAGACAAATGCGAGTCATCGGCCCACATGTCACGGCTACGCAGGTAGCTCAGCATCAACTCGGCTGCCCGCTCATCGAGCTCAAAATCTTCCGAGCAATAGCCTTCGCGCAGCGCCTTCACCATCTCCTCCGCACGCATCAGAGGAGCGTTAATTTTGGCATCGGCGTTAGCGATCGAGGTTGAGGCGACTGGGATAGAGGCAGCGGCGGCCGCAGCCGTGATCGGAATTCCGACCGCGCTGGTGGGCAGGATGGCGAGCCCCGCCAGCATGTGCCGGCGGGATAGGCCCTTGACGGGCTTCCCAGACTTCGCTGGTGAGGTTTCCGCTTTCGGGCTGTCCGATAGCGGGTTGGCAGGAAAACGAATCCACGGACTCCGCACGAGCCTCTGGCGGTGGATTGGTGCTCTGAATTGAGGACGAGTTTAGGGGTGGCGTGCTAAGCACGCGGTCAGCCTTGGTCATTGGATTATCGGTCCTTTATGGCTCGGGTTAGAGCCGGGGCGGAAGTTGACGCTTCCCCTCGGCTTGCATTTATGGTACCCAAAAAAATATGAAGAAGTCAATAAAGGTTACCAAAAAAACCCGGGGCCGACCGGCCACTGGCAGAGGCACCCAAGTCGGCGAGCGCTGGCACCCTTCCGAGCTTGCGGCGATTGATGCTTGGATTGCGTCGTCGGCTGACAAGGCGATTACTCGAGCACACGCAATCCGCCGGCTTGTAGCGCTCGGGCTGAAGGCGAAGAAATGAGGGGCTGCTCGTAGGAGTGCTCCAAAATGGAATATCCGCATTGGCTCATGATAGCAGGCACATTGCTGGTGATTGCCGGCCTAATAGGGCTTGTGATGAGCCGCAGGCAACAGGCGAAGGTTCAGGACGATCCGGCCACCGAGCAAAGTCCCGAGCCGCGTCCACAGCTATCACCGCTGCCGGATCTTCTAGACTCGCGGCCACGAAAGAGACGGCGTTGACGTCAATCGACTCGGGCTGAAGGGCGAAGGGGAAATGAGGGGAAAACTCAATCGGAATAGGCCGGGGACACTAGAAACAGCCAAGCGAGAGGTGCCAAGTCAGCGCGTTGCGTTGGAGTCGAAAATGGACAGTTCGTTTTTGAAAGAGCAGGCAGATCGTTGTCGCAGCCTTGCTGAAAACGCCGATCCGTTCATAAAGCGGCGCCTGCTGGATTTGGCGGCGAGATACGACGCTAGATCGAGCCTGCCTTCGCGGACGCCCCGCACCTTCGGGATACCCGGTAGTCTTCTAGAATCGTGGATGCAGGGACAGCCTGACGCCGGCGCCTGATTTGCCGTCCCCTTTCGGGGCGCCTCGGCGCGACCGGCCGCAAGTGGATTGCGGGCATTGCGGGGACGGTTTCCCCTAGCTTGTTGGATCGGATGGCAGACGGACGCAGCCTCTCAGGACTTCTAAACCGGTGTTGCATCAAAGCATCAACCCGCATCGAAATGAGGTTTGCGGGAGATTAAGTCTTTGACTGCGCAAGGGCACGGTCGTTCCATTTGCGCAGGGGCACGCGACAGGCGGTATACCATGCGTGAAGAATTCGCTTCTTACAGCTTCCTCGCTGTGACCATTGCAGGCATTGTCATGCTTTGCTCCGGCTTGGTCGCTCTCGCAATTACCTAATCCTGGTTTTGGACAGTGGCGACCGTTAGCGCCGATCTACCGATAGCCCCTCCACAACTCTAGGAAGGCCGCTGGTAAGTCCGGGATTCGCGGGCTCTTGATGGCAAGCGGACGGGCGCAGGCGCACGGGCGAGTCTTGCACCGCCGTGGCAACCTACCGGAATTCCCAAAGGCAATTGTGTGAATCGTGCATAAGGGCCGATATCCCGTGCCCCGGGCACCGAATCGCTGACAAGCTAAATCCGCTCAAGTGGAAAAGCAGAAGGGTCGACGGTTGCGCGCCGACCCTTCAAGCTCACTGAGTTGGCTCCTCGGCGAGATGGACCAAGGCTCGCGCTTTGGTTCACCTCCGGAGTGTGCACAGTCTTCCATAGCCCGGCAATAACCTGTTGCTGTGTATGTGTGTGGAAATCCCGACCGGCCTATTCATTAGACAACCGCCCGTGGTTGTATCTGACCATTAGACAGTTTCTCGACGATTTTGTCGTCAGCTAGCGCACCAGCAAACCGCAGAAACAATCTGCCCGCACTTAGGCCGCAGTGTTTCAGCTTATGCCTGTCGATGTCGGCTAAAAATGATATCCGCGTAGCGCTTGTGGCGCTGGGCTGTCTTACCCTCACCGCGTGCTCCACGGGACTCAACTCGCAGGCCGCTTATGTCCCGCCATCGATGCCGACGATGGCAGCGATCGCCAAAGGGGCCAAGCAGGCCGCCGACGAAGCCAAGCTCAAACCGCCACTGCAGATATCGGACCTGCGCCAAACCGATCATGGTCCGGGCCGCTTCATGCTGTGCATGCGCGCCATGGATCCGAAATCAAATCTCGCTGTCACCTACGCGGTGTTCTTCGACAACGACGCATACAAGGGCGAGCGACTGCCGGTCATCCTGGACGAATGCGAAAAGCAGAGTTATCGGCCGATCTCCTAGAAAAGGACGAAAGGCGCGGCATCTCGGCCAATCAACGATCGCAAGCAAAATTCGGCCGCACCGCTCTCGGCGCAACTTTCTCTGTCATGCAGCGAGAATTGCTATCCCCCACCCCACGACGGCAAGCGCGATAAGGATGCAGGTCGCGGTCAAGGCGTTTTCCAAGGCAGACGAAGGCATTGTCATGCTCTCATTTGCCTACCCCAACAACATGTCTATGCGATTCCGCCGGGGCCCTGCAACATCGCGAAGCCAGATATAAACAGCTTCAACGCAATTGCGCTTGTGACGGAACCGGCATTTCCGCGGAAGGTCCAACGCTTCCGCGGACGGCACCCTTGGCGCGGCTACGGCCGGTGAAACACCAGCGTGCGCAGCTCGATGCTCTCGCGGGGCGGCACATCCGCGGGCGTCGTGGGATCGACGAAGGCGGTGTGCGGGGCAAAACGGGCGCGGCCATCGGTTGCCGAGTTGTAGCACTTCAAAAGCAGCGCTTCGTCCGCCGTCATCTCCGGGAAATAGAACCAGCGGTGGTCCGGATTGAATTTCACCGAATAGGTTTCGCCGTTGCGGTTCGGATAGATCAGATCGGAGGCGACGAGATCGTTCGCGGCCACGCTGGCTGCATCGCATAGCGCCAGCGGTGTATCGCGCAAGGGGCCGCGAATGGGGCGCCACAGATTGATCACCTGCACGCGGCCCTTCAGGAGTTCATCCGCCTCGGAAAGAAGATGCTCGCGCACACGGTTGGCGCCGGATGCATCGGTTTGATCGACATGCACCCGCGTCGCCGGCTGCCGCGGGCCGGCGCCGCGAATATCGGCCGCGCCTTCCACTCGCCGGCGCACCGTGTGATCAAAGACCACGACGCGGTCGGCGCGCAACGTCGCCCTGATGAAGGCTTCGGCCGCGGGGTAATAGACCTGCCGTATCTCTTTATCGTCGTAGAAGTCCCGCACCGACGTTGGATGCCGGACCAACGCAAAGCCTTCGCGATCAAGCGAAAAACTGTTCGAGACCGAGCGGCCGTCGAACACCGGGACCTGATGCGGCTCGGGCAACGCGGTCGATTTGGGCTCGCCGGCGGGTGGGTCGAACGCGTACGTGCGTGGCTTTCCGTCTGTTGGTGCAAGGTAGTTCAGCTCCCCAAGAACGAAAGGCAGCGATTCGATCTTTCTCTCGATCAGGCTCATGCGCATCTCCCGGCATTTTGCATCTGTGAGAGATTTGGCCTGGGGCTAACGGCGCGACAAGCGCGGCCTCGAAATAGCAACGCAAGCACTCTCCTCGGTGGTGCGGAGAGAAGATCTTTTCGCGAGAACCGGCTCTTGCCGACAGGCTTATTCTGCCGGGGTAACGAGGTCTTCCCGCAAAAAGGTCCTGGGATTGATCCCCTCGTGATGCGCGGCTCCCTGCCGCGGACTGCCACACTTTTATGCGACGGCGAAGCCCGTGCGCGGATGAGCGCGAGGTTAGCCTTAATATTTCGAACACGCAGCGTTGATAGCCTTGCGAGCCAGGAGAATCATCATGGCCGCCATCAGCAATTCAAATACGCCGACCACGCTGGCGCAGGCGTTGGCTAAACTCGCAGCCGACGAAGCCGCCAAAGCTTCGGCGAAGGTCATTACGACGGACCAGAGCGAAGTGAACCAGCTCGAGAAGTCCCAGACTTCGTCGCAGAGCACCTCGGCTCAAAGCACGGGCGTCAACGTCATCGCTTGAGGGGACGCGCATCGAACTACCGCGGCCTGCCCGGTTACAGCGGATCCTCCGCAGCGCCAATACGCGCGAGCTACGCGCTCTGCATTCTGGAGGCGGCGGTGCGAGGCATCGGACTTGGGACAGCCGCATAGGGGCCATCGCCAAGCAGCACCTGCAAGACCAGCATAAGGCCCCAGACGAGTGACATCTCGGCGCCGCCAATCGTGAAGTAAAATCCCTTTCGGACAGCCCAGTACTGTGCCGCGCCCAGGATCAGGGGAAGCGCGTACAATGCGACCCAGCGGGTCCAGATACCGGGTATCAACAAGAACGCGCCAGCGAATTCCGCTGAAATGCAATACCAGGGGGTGATCGACGGATACCCGTTGGCCGCAAAGTTGGCCCACCACTTGTCCAGACCGCCGTCGAGGATCACGAATTTCCAGTAGAGATGCGCAATGAAAAGCAGGCCAAGGCTGACACGGAGCAGCAGGGTCGCCCAGGGCGCCAAACGTTGATCGATCATGTTACCCCTCCCAAGACTGTTTTTTCCCAAGCTAATTTTTTGAAAACCCGGATCAGGCCGAAACCACCAGTCCGGCGAACCCTTGTTCCGCCAAAACCGATTCGGAAATCAACACGGAAATAAGCAGGCGAGCAAAAATCTCGACGAGTTTCATGGCGGTTGGATTTTAAATTCTTGCCACATGGTGAAACCGGCCTATGGTGCCATCATAAAAAGAAACGCTGGGAGGCTGACGTGACGAGGCATTCGGTGGTGGTGGCTGTTCTTCTGATAACAGCCGCAATAAGCGGCGCGCAGGCCGAGGATTATCCCGCCCGAACCATCACCATGATCATTCCATTTGCGGTGGGTGGACCGGCTGACATCACCGGGCGAATTGTTGCCGACGTCTTGGCGCGGAAACTTGGCCGAGGCGTCGTGGTCGAAAACATCAATGGCGCCGGCGGTACGATTGGGGCGCTTCGCGCCGCACGCGCAACCCCCGACGGCTATACGATCCTGTTCGGCCACATGTCCACGAATGCGCTGGCGCCGGCCTTCTACCCCAATCTGGGCTACGATCCGTTGAGGGATTTCGAGCCGATCGGGCTCGCTGCCGAATATCCCGAACTGCTGGTCGTTCGCAAAGACTTGCCGGCGAAGGATCTCGGCGAGTTTGTCAGCTACGCCAAGACCCACGCCGACAAGCTCAATGTCGGGCACGCGGGCGTCGGTTCGATCTCCTATATCGGATGTCTCCTGCTTGACGCGGCGATCGGCATCAAGCCGGCCTTGATCCCGTTCACCGGAACGGCGCCGGTTCTGAATGCGATGCTCGGCGGCGAGATCGATTACGAATGCGATCCGCTGCTCGGCACATTGGCCCAGGTGCGCGAGGGCACGGTCAGAGCGCTCGCCATCGCCGCGAAACAACGCAGCCCGATGCTGCCGAACGTGCCAACCTCTTACGAACAGGGTCTGCCCGAATTCGACTGTGCGGTGATGTACGCTCTGTTCGCAGCCGCCGGCACACCGAAGCCAATCATCGAAAAGCTTGCGGACGCCTTGAACAAGGGTCTCGACGAAGACGCGGTGCGGAAACGGTTGGCCGATCTTGGCGCCAATATCGCCGAGCCGGCCCGCCGCGGACCGAAGCCTCTGGCCGATCTCGTAAGAAGCGAATCCGCTCGGCTGCTTCCGATCCTGAATGCCGTGACCGCGACCGGAAAATAGAACGTTCTCGATGCGCGCCGTTTGCGTTAGTCCGTGCGCATCACCTGCGCCGGGTCGGCACGTGGGTCGCGCGGCGTCCACCGCCCCGCCTCCACCTGCGCAATAAATTCCGCGACATGCCGATTGAACAGCTCCGGCTCCTCGAGATTGAGCGTATGTCCGGTTTTCGGAAACACGGCCAGCCCCGACCTTGTAATCGTACGCTTGAGAAACAGGCCGGGCTGAAGACAGTGGTCGTCCTCGTCGCCGACCATCACCAGAACCGGCGTCTGCATCGCGCGAAACTCGGCTTCGAGATCGTAAAGCGAAGGCCGCCGCATCTGCACGCCGCGCATGGTGTTGGCGGCGCCTTTCGCGTCGTGCTGCGCCAGCCGATCGGCAAACAGGCGCCAGCCGCGCGGATCCTTTTCCTGGAATTGTACCCGCGACGCACCTTCCGCATAGACCGGCGCGAATTCCCTGGCGCCGCGTTTCTCGAAATTCTCCGCAACCTGCGCCGAGATGCCCTTGAAATAGTTTTCGTGGATTTTCTCGGCGCCGTAACCGGCTCCGGCCGCGACCACCGACAACACCCGCTCGGGATGGCGAAGCGCGACATGAAGGCTCGCAAAGCCTCCCATTGAGAGGCCGACCACGTGCGCCTTGTCGATCCCTGCCGCAGCCAATACCTCGACGATATCGTCGGCCGCGCGCGCCTGCGAATAGGCTTCCACCGACTCCGGGATATCCGACGGCGGATAACCGCGCGCAGCAAAGGTGATGCAGCGATGGCGGCGTGCGAAGAAATTAAGTTGCGGCTCCCAGCTCCAATGGCTACCGCCGAATTCATGGACGAAAATAATGGGCGTGCCTGAGCCCGTGCTTTCGTAAAACAGATTGATCCCGTCGCTGGTCCTGGCGAAACTCATCGCGGATTCCTCAGATCACGGAACGGCGGGAGGCAATGCCGCCATCGACCGTGAAGATCGTGCCCGAGGTATATCCCGAGCGATAGGATGCGAGAAACACGATAAGATCGGTGATCTCGTGGACGTGGGCGGCGCGTTTGAGCGGATAACGGTCCTGCAATTCCTTGTAGCGGTCTTCGGTGCCGTACCACTCCTTTGAGCGCTTCTTCAGCATGTTGTAGATGCGGTCGGTGTCCACGGGGCCCGGATTGACGCCGACCACGCGGATATTGTCATCCAGCGAATGGCCGCCCATCGCACGCGTGAAGGCCATCAAACTGGCATTGCCCGTCGTTCCCGCCACGTAGTTCGGGTCGAACACTTCGCCGCCATTGCCGATATTGTTGATGATCACCCCGCCGCCGCGGGCCTTGAGTTTTGGATAGATCGCGCGCGTCAGGTTGATATAGCCGAACACCTTCAGCTCCCAGCCTGCCCGCCACTTGGCTTCGTCAACATCCCAAAGGCTCCCGCTCGGGATCACGCCGGCGTTGTTGACGAGAATGTCGATATCGCCGACCGCCTCGACCAGAGAATCAATCACGCCGGGAGCCGTCAGATCGAGGGCATGCACCACCACCCTCACCCCATGGGATTTCTCAATCTCGGCCTTGATGGCCTCAAGACGTTCGGCCGACCGGGCGACGAGATGAAGATGGCACCCTTCCGCAGCAAATCCGCGGGCGATCCCTTCGCCGATCCCCTGCGACGCGCCGGTCACCAGAACCGTTTTGCCATTCAGGCCCAAATCCATATTCGTCTCCGTTCTTTCCACGACGCCAGATTGGCATACAATATCGTAGTCATCTTGGCCAAATAATATGCAGGCTTGCATTTTTGGCATAATCAAGCTTGCCTGAAGCGACATTCGAGATGATGCTGCCTCGCGAACGCAGCGCTGCGGTCGATCGCCAAGGCTTGTTCGGAAGGCTTGTTCGGAAGGCGTGTTTGGCGAAAGCTTATCGGGAGAAGGTCGATGATCTCACGTCGGGGTATGTTGAAGGGCATGGGGGGCGCGGGCCTCGGCGTCGCCGGTCTTTCGTTGGCCACACCCGCCATTTCGCAAGGCGCGACGAAAGTCACCTTCACCACATCGTGGATTCCGGAAGGCCCCAACCTCTTTGCCTATGTCGCGCGCGACAAGGGATTCTGGAAAAAGGCCGGGCTTGACGTCAGCGTGGCGCGCGGATCGGGTTCGGGAGCCGCGGCACAGGCCGTCAGCGCCGGCACCTTCGATTTCGGCATGGCCGCGACGCCAACCGTCATCGTCCAGGCGGCCAAGAAATTGCCGATCACCTGCATCGGCCAGATCAACTACGATGCGCTGATGGGCATCGGCCTGCTCGCGGATTCGCCGATCAGGAAGCCAAAGGACCTCGAAGGCAAGAAACTCGGCGCCAGCGTGACATCAGGGGAATATCCGTTCCTGCCGCTCTATGCGGAAAAGGCAGGTTTCGACCTGGCCAAGGTGCAGATGGTGCAGCTCGACGGCAAAGTTCGCGAACGCTCGCTGATGGAAAAACAGGTCGACGCCGCGTCCGCCTTCGCCACCAGCACGATACCCTCGCTGGCTCCGCTTGGCACCGACGTTCGCTTCATGCTGTTCCGCGATGCCGGCATCCAATTCTACGGCCAATCGCTCACCACGCAGCCGCAGAGGCTGGAAAAGGATCCCAACCTCTGCGCGGCCCTCGTCGAAGGCGCGATGGAAGCCATTCGCTTCACGATGACTGACTTCGATGAGGCGATCGATATCTTCCTGAAAGCCAACAGCGAAGTTGCGATATCTTCGACCGGCAAGGAATATGCGCGTATCGGTCTTGGGCTCACCAACCTGACCAACCTGGTGCCGGAGGTCAAAGAGCACGGGTTTGGTTATGCCGATCCGAAGAAGGTCTCCACGATGGCCGATCTCGTGGTCAAATATGCAGCCGGCGCCGGCGCCACGCGCCCCGATGTCGAAACGTTGTTCACGAACAAGTTCGTCGGCAAGGTCACGCTGGGTGCCGATGAACTCGCCTCGGCCGAAAAGAACGCAGCCGCCTTCCGCAAATATATCAGCTGACATTGTCTGGCTTGAATCGGATCGGACTTGATGCTCGCCGCAAAAACTGCGCCCGACGTTATGGCAGCCGCCGAGCCGCTGGTATCCGTAACGAACGTGCAGAAAACCTACTTCACGCGGCAGGCGCCGGTGCAGGCCGTGGCGTCGGCGTCCGTGGACGTGGCGCGCGGCGAATTTGTCTCCCTGCTCGGCCCGAGCGGGTGCGGCAAGAGCACGCTGTTGATGATGATCGCAGGGCTGGAGCAACCGACCGGGGGATCGATCTTGCTTGCCGGCACCGAGGTCAGGGAGCCGCGCCGCGATATCGGCATCATTTTCCAGGACGCGACGTTGTTGCCGTGGAAAAGCGCGCTCGACAACGTACTGTTTCCGGTCCGTATCCTCAAACTGCCGATCGAACCCTATCGCCAACGCGCCAAAGAGCTGTTGGCGATGGTCGGGTTGTCGGACTTCGAGAACAAGAAACCCTCGCAACTGTCGGGGGGAATGCGGCAACGCGTGGCGATCTGCCGGGCGCTGATCCACGATCCTGACATCCTGTTGATGGACGAACCCTTCAGCGCGCTCGATGCGATCACCCGCGACCAGATGAACGTCGCGCTGTCGGAGATCCTCGAGACCTACAAGAAGACCGTCATTTTCGTCACCCACTCGATTCGCGAAGCGGCCTTCCTGTCCGACCGGGTCGTCGTGATGGGCGGCCGGCCCTCGACCGTCGCGCTCGACATGAAGATACCGTTCGAGCGGCCGCGGCGTTTCGAGATCGAAGAGACACCGGAATTCGTCGCCGTCTGTCGAAAACTCCGATTGACGATCGAACAGGCCCACACCAATGCGCCCTCGCCAATTGCTGCCGCGGAAAAGCGCGGCAGCGTCATCGAATGAGAATGAACATGGCCGGGATTCCAACGGGTATGGGTACGGAAACGGGCGCGATCATTGCGGGTCCGGCGCTGCCCAGGGATGCAGGCCCGAGCAGACTAAGAAGCATCACCTTGCCGCTTGGATTGGCCGCGATCGTGCTGGCGGGCTGGCAACTCGCCGTTATGTTTTATCATATCCCGCCGGTCATTCTGCCTTCGCCGCTCTCGATCGGAAAATACATCTGCGAGCGCTACGATATCCTGTTGATGCATGCGGTTCCGACGACGCTGGAATCGGCCGCAGGATTTGCGATCGCAACCCTGCTCGGAATTGGGCTCGCAATCCTCATCACCTATTCCGAGATCGCCCGCGAGGCGCTTTACCCGAATCTCGTGTTTTTCCAGCTGATCCCGAAAATCGCGCTCGCGCCCCTCTTCATCATCTGGCTCGGCATCGGCTCGCAATCCCGCATCGCCTTTGCGGTTTTCATCGCGTTCTTTCCGGTCGTGATCTCCACGGCCGCGGGCTTCGCCAGCGTCGACAAGAGCATGATCCGGTTATGCCGCGCGCTGACCGCCAATGAATGGCAGATATTTTACAGCGTCCGCTTCCCGGCGGCGTTGCCCTATATCTTCAGCGGCATGAAGATCGCGATTACGCTCGCGATCATCGGCGTCATCATCGGTGAATTCATTACCGCCCAGGCCGGCCTCGGCTATTTGATCATTTTTGCAACCGCGCGAGCGGACACCGAGATATCGATGGCCGCCATCGTGGTCCTCTGTATTTGCGGCCTGCTGCTTTATGGACTGGTGGCGCTCGCTGAAGCCATCGCCAACCGGTTTTACTCGGCGGAAAACCCATGAAGGTCACGGCGGACACTTCGCTATCAGCGGAGGCGGCCATTTTGCCGGGCGAACCGGAATCGCTGTCGGCGAGTGTCGTGCATCGGCTCGAACTCGAAATCCTCAAAGGCCAACGCAAGCCGGGCGACCGTCTCGACGAGCGGCAGCTCGCCGATCATTTCGGTGTTTCCCGCACGCCTGTCCGCGAGGCCCTGCAACGGCTGGCCGCGAGCGGACTGGTGGTCTCGCGCGGTCGCCAGGGGTTGCAGGTTGCTCAGCTGTCGCTGGCCGATCTGCTGGACGCCTTCAGCGTCGCGGCCGAGATGGAGGCGCTGGCGTCGGCCCAGGCGGCGCGCCGCATTCGGCCCGATCAGCAAAGCCGCTTGGAGGCGGCGCATCAGGCCTGTTCGGAGGCCGCCAATGTCCGCGACGTCGACGGCTTCTACGAAGCCAATCTCGAGTTTCACGAGACCATTGCGACCGCCAGCCACAACCGAATCCTGCGCGAGGAACTGCGCCGGCTGACCGTGAAGATTTCGCCTTACCGCAGAACCATCACGTTCCAGCCCGGCCGTATGGAATCCTCCATTCCCGAACATGAGCAGATCATGCAGGCGATCTTCCGGGGCGACGCGGCACAGGCAAGCCAGGTGGTGCGCGCGCATGTGACGCTGTTGGGCGACGGCCTTTCCGACCTGCTCCACTTCCTGCGGCTTTATGGCGACCAGAAGCTGCTGACCGAACTCGCTTGAGTGTTACGATCGATCAAATCTAGCGCGCGGACATCACCCGCCCGTTCTTGGCGAGCAGCTCCCGCAAGTCTCTGATCGGCGGGAAGACCTCCTGATTCCAGTCCGATCCCTGCGCGTCGTAGGCGGCCTGCTCCATTTCGACGACCTCGCGGTCTTCCTCGAACACGCGATTGGTGAACCAGGTCAAAACCGGCCACGCCAGGTCCAGCACCCCGGGAATTTTCGGCCGGCGGACCGAAAGATGAATGAACGACCTGCTTTTCCGCTGTTCGGCATCGACCGGCGTGTAACCGAGCCAGACCGACAAGACCGGCTCTTCGCCCGCCGTCCAGAAACGCAACGTCTGATGCGGATACTCCGTGCGGATGGTCATGCGGTCGCGCGGCTTGGAGGTGTCAAGCCGGAAGCTTCCCATGATCAGGGATTCGCCGAGCGGTTGCTTCGAGTCCGGTCTTGCAAAGGTGTAGTCGAGCTCCATCCAGCCCTCGCCCGCCCGCTTGCCGAGATAGCGCGGCGTGACCTTTCCGGTCGTTCGACGGTGCAGAAACTGATGGTTCATATCCATCAGGTTCTCATGCATAAAGGTGTAGTGGCAGTTGACGACCCGGCCGAAACTGCGCGTCTTGTAGGCCTTGTCGCCGGCGGCACCGAGACTTGTCGGTTGCGGCGCGGCTGGCAGGCTGCCCGGCCAGATGAAGATGATGCCGTCGCATTCGCAAGCCGGATAGGTACGCACGCCGTTGGGCTGTTTGCCCTTGCCGAGATAGGGAACATCGCACTTTCCCGACGCGTCATAGCTCCAGCCATGATAGCAGCAGTGCACCCGGCAATCCTTCACATTGCCCTTGGACAACGGCACCTGGCGATGGGCGCAGCGATCTTCGAGCGCGTATAGTTCGCCCTGTTCCGGCCGGACAAGGGCGATCGGCTCGCCGGCAAAGGAGGATGCAACGACCTGCCCCCGTTTGACCTCATGCGACCACGCGACCGGATACCAGTGATCCGGATGCGCGCCGACCTGGCGTAAATCGGCCGGCGCTTTTGCAACACTCGCTTCTGCGGATACAAATCCCGGATTCAAGACCTCAACTCCCCTGCTGCACCCCGAGGTGAATTGCAAGAATGTCCTCCGGAGTCTCGCTTACGTCAATCGTCTGAGCGTTGCTGCCGACAAACTCCAGGATCGTCTTTTCGCCGTCACGCCGCATCCCGCCCACAAGCGAGATGTTCACGTGATAGGCTTCCCCCGTGCCAAAGCGGGTGCATTTGATCCAGAATTGCATCGGCCAGCTCCATGGATGACGATGTGCGAGGAAAACGACGATCCTGTGTCAGGGGGCGGCTCGCAATTCACGCGCGGCTGTAACCATGTTCACCAGCGCAGGCCGCACCTCCTCCCACTTCCGCGTTTTCAGGCCGCAATCGGGATTGATCCAGATCTGGGAATCCGAAAGCCGTTTGCGGGCCAGCACAATCAGGTTTTTCATCTCGGCCGTCTCCGGCACGCGCGGCGAGTGAATATCGTAGACGCCCGGCCCGATATCGTTCGGATATTGGTAGCCCCTGAAGGCTTCCAGCAATTCCATTTTCGACCGGGATGTCTCGATAGAAATAACGTCGGCGTCCATCGCCGCAATTGCGTCGATGATGTCGTTGAATTCCGAATAGCACATATGCGTATGGATCTGCGTTTCGTCGGCAACGCTTGACGAGGAAACGCGAAAACTATCCACAGCCCAGTCGAGATAGGCTGTCCATTCGGATTTTCGCAACGGAAGCCCCTCCCGAAGCGCGGCTTCGTCGATCTGGATCATGGTCGCCCCGGCTTTTTCGAGGTCAACGACCTCGTTCCGGATCGCGAGCGCGATCTGGCGGCACGCTTCGCTGCGCGGAATGTCGTCGCGGACAAACGACCAGTTCAGGATGGTCACGGGTCCCGTCAGCATCGCCTTCATCGGCTTCTTGGTCAGCGACTGTGAATAGCGCCACCAATCGACCGTCATCGGTTCGGGTCGGGAGACGTCGCCAAACAGAATCGGCGGCCGGACGTAGCGCGAACCGTAGGATTGCACCCATCCGTGCTCGGTGAAAACGAAGCCGGAAAGCTGCTCGCCGAAGTATTGCACCATGTCGTTGCGTTCGAATTCGCCGTGGACGAGCACGTCAAGGCCGATTTCTTCCTGCCAGCGCACTGCGCGCGCCGTTTCTTGCTTCAGAAACGTGTTGTATTGCACATCGCTTAGCGTTCCGCGCGTATGGGCGGCGCGGGCGTTACGGACATCTGCCGTCTGCGGGAAGGATCCGATTGTCGTGGTCGGAAATTTGGGAAGCGCAAATCGTGCGCGCTGAACCTCGGCGCGATGGGCGAACGAGTTTTTGCGATGGCGCATCGATTCGTTCACGGCAGCCATTTGTCGGGCAACATCCGCGTTGTGAATCTTGGGTGACGCCTTGCGGCTGGCGGCGGCTTGTTCGGAAGCCGCGAGCGCGTCGGCTACAGCTGCGCGGCCGGAAGCCAGCGCCTCGCCGAGCGTCGCCAGTTCCTTCATCTTCTGGATTGAGAACGCGAGCCAGCTTTTCACTTCCGGATCGAGGTCGGTCTCAAGCTCGAGGTCGATCGGAACATGAAGCATGGAGCACGACGCTGCAATCTGCACGCGGTCCTTGCCGAGTTTCGCGACCGCCGGCTCGAACCGGTCGATCAGGGCTGAGAGGTTGGAACGCCAAACATTGCGGCCGTCGACAATGCCGAGAGACACAATCAAATTTTTTCGCGCGCGTGCCGCAAGTCGGTCCAACTGCTCGGGCGTGCGTGCGAGGTCAACGTGAAGCCCGGCAACCGGGAGCGCCAGTGCGGTTTCCAGATTGTCGCCGACGGCTCCGAAATAGCTGGTGACCATGATCTTGAGCCGGGGCACGTGCAGGGCGATATGCGCATAGGCCCGGCGCAACGCAATGCGGGATGCCTCGTCGAGGTCGAGAACCAAACTCGGCTCATCAAGCTGAACCCATTCGGCGCCGCGGACGGCCAGTTCCTGGAGAACCTCGATATAGACCGGCAACAACCGGTCGAGCAGCGACAGTGGATCGAAAGCCGGATCGGCGCTCTTGCCGAGCTTCAGAAAAGTAACGGGGCCAAGCAGCACCGGGCGGGTCTGAAAGCCCAGGCCCTTCGCCTCTTCATATTCCTCGATCGGCTTGCGCGAGGAGAGTTTGAAAATCTGGTTCTTGTGAAATTCGGGCACCATGTAGTGGTAATTGGTGTCGAACCACTTGGTCATCTCTTGCGCCGCCGCGCCGTGCCCGTGATTGGCGTGACCGCAATCCGCGCGGTGACCGTCGCCCTGCGCGCCGCGCGCCATGGCGAAATAGGTCTTGAGCGCGATGGGGCCGCTCTTCCAGCCGTAAACATCGGGGATGGCGCCCACCATCACGCTGGTATCGAGCACGTGATCGTAAAACGAGAAGTCGTTTGAAGGAATGACCGTCACGCCGAGAGACTTCTGTCGCGCCCAATTGGCGGCGCGCAGTCCGGCCGCCGCTTCGAGCAGTTGGGCCTCGCTGGATTTTCCGGCCCAGTAGCTTTCAAGCGCAAGTTTCAACTCACGCCGCGGACCGATGCGAGGCGTACCGAGCGTAGCGACGGGAAGTTTCAGAAGAGACATAGCTTCAACCCCTTGATTGGGGGCAAAGGCCATGGCGGATGCGTGCAGGAGAAGTCGCGCGAGCGACGGCTGCTTGGCGCACCACCGGGACACCCCGCCCGTGGACGAATATGCTGTCGGGGCAGGTCTCCTGGCTCACGGGTCGTCGCTGCTGTCCGGCCTTCCCGAAACCCGCGTGGGCTTCAGTGACGTTTGTTGGACAGCGGCTCGCCGTTTACAGTTGCGGGGGCAGCGCCGGCATTACACCGGCTTCCCTCTTAGCTCCGGATCAAGCAGGACCCGGAGAACCTCGACAGTCGCTGATTATCTGCAAGGTGACGGCTTCGTCAACCTCTTGAATTATTTCTGCGGCATCCCCTCCGGGATGATGGTTTGCACAATCGAGGCATCAAGCGCCTCGTAGTCGTGCAGTCCAATCGTCGCATAGAGCTCGGCGCGCGTCTGCATCCGGTCGACCATCTTGTGCGTTCCGCCATCGCGCGCAATCGCGGCATAAAGTTGTTGCTGGGCCTTGTTGGCGACGCGCAGGGACGATACCGGCCAGATCACCATCGAATAGCCCATCGCCTCGAACTCGGCCGCCGTAAAAAACGGCGTCTTGCCGAATTCCGTCATGTTGGCAAGCAGCGGCACGCCCGGCAAGCGCTGGGCAAAGGTCCGAAACATGTCTTCGGTGTTGAGGGCTTCCGGAAAGATCGCGTCGGCGCCCGCCTGCATATAAAGCTTTGCGCGGGCGACAGCGCCGTCCAATCCCTCGCTTGCGGCGGCATCGGTGCGCGCAATGATCACCAGGTCACGGCGGGCTTTCGCGGCGGCGGCGACTTTTGCTGCCATATCATGCGCATCGGCGAGTTTCTTGTCGTTGAGGTGACCGCATTTTTTCGGCAGCAGCTGATCCTCGAGATGGACGGCGCCAGCGCCGGCTTCCTCGAAGACACGGACCATGTGCATGACGTTGAGCGCTTCGCCGTAACCGGTGTCGCCGTCAACCAGCAGCGGCAGGCCCGACGCGCGGACTATCTGCCGGATGAAAAACGCGACCTCATCGACGGTGATGATGCCGAGATCCGGCAGGCCCATCGATGCCGTCATCGCCGCGCCCGAAAGATACAGCCCGTCGAATCCTGCCGCCTTGGCCTGAAGCGCCGCCATGCCGTTATGCGCGCCGGGAAGTTTGAGAATACCCGGCCGCTGTAAAAGACTGCGAAAGCGCCGTCCGGCGGTTTCGGACGGCAGATCGGATGCTACGAGATAAGGCATCGGTTCTCTCTACGCTGCGCGTGCCGACGTAGGCGGCGCGCCTCGTTTGTTGAGGGGCACGAATTCGAGGTTCTCCGGACCGACGTAGTTCGCCGCAGGCCGAATGATCTTGTTGTCGATGCGCTGTTCGATGATGTGAGCCGCCCAGCCCGACGTGCGGGAAATCACAAACAGCGGCGTGAACATCGCCGTCGGCACGCCCATCATATGATAGGACACGGCGCTGAACCAATCGAGATTGGCGAACATCTTCTTGGTTTCGGCCATGACCGCCTCGATCCGGTCAGCAATCTCGAACATTTTCATGGATCCGGACTCGCGGGCCAGTCCTCGGGCGACCTCCTTGATCACCTTGTTGCGGGGATCGGCGATCGTATAGACCGGATGCCCAAACCCGATGACGACTTCCTTGGCCGCGACCCGGCGGCGGATATCGGCTTCCGCATCATCGATGCCGCCGTAACGCTTTTGAACTTCAAACGCGACCTCGTTGGCGCCGCCATGTTTCGGACCGCGCAGCGCGCCGATTGCCCCGGTAATCGCCGAATAGATGTCGGCGCCGGAGCCGCATCGCGGGCAGCAGGTGTTGCGGCTTTGAATTCTCCTCGGCGTAAGATTCAGCGACGTGTGCATGGCGCGGACATGCGAATCCGGTGGCTCGCGCCCGTGCAACAGATGCAGGAAATGCCCGCCGATCGTCTCGTCGTCAGTCTCGACGTCGATCCGGCGACCGTTCTGAGCGAAATGGTGCCAATAGAGCAGCATGGAGCCCAGAGAAGCCATCAGGCGGTCGGCGATGTCGCGCGCGCCGGGATGGTTATGATCGTGGGCCTCGGGTAGCACGCAGCCGAGCGTCGAAACACCACTGCGCATGACATCCATGGGATGAGCGGCCGCAGGTAATGCTTCCAGCGTGGTACGCACCGCGATCGGCAATCCACGCAGGCTTTTGAGCTTGGCTTTGTAGGCTGCAAGTTCCGCCGGCGTTGGCAGGCTGCCGTGAACGAGAAGATGCGCGATCTCCTCGAACTCGCAGGTTTCGGCGACATCGAGGATATCGTAGCCACGATAATGCAGGTCGTTGCCAGTTCGGCCAACGGTGCAGAGGGCCGTGTTACCGGCGACGACGCCGGAGAGCGCGACGGACTTTTTGGGCGCGGGCTTTACGGGCGCTGAAGTTTCGCTGGCCAAGGTGTCCTCCCTTTATTCTATTTTGCCGAGCGACCAGCCGGCGCGCCGGACCAGTCGAAAATGCCTGACGATGTGGTGGTGCCGAGTTGCGCCGGGTCGGTCGTGAAGGTGAGGCCGGCAAGCTCTTCGGATTTCAATTCAGGGAGGCGTTCGACCAAAGCAAGGAACCGATCCTGCTCCTTCGGTGCGACGACGCCGTCGCAGAGGCTGCGGAATTTGGCGATGTATTGCGGTCGCGCGAATGGACGCGCCCCGAGCGGGTGAGCGTCGGCGACGGCCATCTCGTCGCTGATGACGGAGCCGCCCTTGAAGGTGACGACGACCCTCCCCCCAAACGCTTTTTCTTTTGGATCGTGGCTGTGATAGCGCTCGGTCCAACTGATATCTTCAACCGTCGATATCTTGTGCCAGAGCGCCACCGTTTCCGGGCGCGTGGCGCGTTCGGGCGCGTAGGATTTCTGGTGATGCCAGCCGCCATCTTCCAGCGCGACCGCGAAAATATACATGATGGAGTGGTCGAGCGTTTCGCGGCTGGCTTTCGGGTCCATCTTTTGCGGGTCGTTGGCGCCGGTGCCGATCACATAATGCGTGTGATGGCTGGTGTGGATCACGATGCTCTCGATCTTGGAGAGATCGGCGATCTTCGGGCCCATTCGGCGCGCGAGATCGATCAGAGCCTGGCTTTGATATTCGGCCGAATGCGCCTTGGTGTAGGTATCGAGTATAGCCCGTTTGGGTTCGCCTTTTTCCGGTAGCGGGACGGTGTATTCTGCCTTAGGACCTGACAGCAGCCAGGCGATGAAGCCGTCTTCGCCTTCCCACGCGGGAGACGGCGCCCCCTCGCCGCGCATCACGCGGTCAACGGCTTCGATGGCCATCTTCCCTGCAAAGGCTGGAGCGTATGCTTTCCAGCTGGAAATCTCGCCCTTGCGCGACTGCCGGGTGGTGGTCGTGACATGCAGCGCCTGCTGCACGGCCTGATAGATCGTTTGGGTAGGCAGGTTGAGAAGCGTGCCGATGCCTGCTGCCGCCGACGGCCCGAGATGGGCGATATGGTCAATCTTGTGCTCGTGCAGGCAGATGCCTTTCACGAGATTGACCTGAATTTCGTAGCCCGTCGCGAGGCCGCGAACGAGCGCGGCGCCGTCGAGACCGCAATGCTGGGCGACGGCCAGGATCGGCGGGATATTGTCGCCAGGGTGGGAGTAGTCCGCCGCCAGAAACGTGTCGTGGAAATCGAGTTCGCGCACCGCAACGCCATTGGCCCATGCCGCCCATTCCGGCGAGATGCGCTGCGATTGCGGCAGGCCGAATACCGTGGCGCCCGGCTTGAAGGGATGCGCGGCGGCTTGTGCACGCGCGCTCGCCACAGGGCGCCGCGCGACCGAAGCGGCCGCCACGGCCGCGTTGTCGATCATGCGGTTGCCGATCATCTCGATTACGGCCGGCGCGACCGCGACCGGATCGGACGCCACCTCGGCGATCTTCCAGGCCAACTGATCCGCTCGCGGCAGATTTTCGGAGGACTTGTGCGTTCGGACGTTATGCGATTTCACGATTTGAATTCCCTTTGGACTTCATCTTGATCTTGGGTCAGCGAAGCGACAGGCGTCGGCCTGCCGTGCTCGTCCACCGCGACCATTTCGAACGAGCCGCGTATTGCGGTCCGTCGCCGGCCGGTCACCAGGGCTTCGGCGATCACCTCAACCGTAACCGTCATGGACGAGCGGCCGAACTCGCTCGACCCGAGCTGTTAATTCGACAAGCTCGCCGACGCGGACCGGCTCGTGGAATTGCACCTTGTCCGAGTTGGCCATGACGACGGCCCGGCGCGCCCGACGCGTGGCCGCCACGAATGCCGCCTTTCCCATCAGGCTCAACGCAGCACCGCCAAACAGCGTGCCGTAGTGATTGGCCTGATCGGGAAAAACCAATTCGACGAAGCGGGTCGGTTCGACAACGTTAACAGCCGTTTGGAGGGTGGTCTGCATCGGGGATATCCGCTTGCCCTTGCAACTTCATCCGAAGTTCGCAATATCTGCATGTTAAAAATTATGTATAGTGCTGAAAATGTAATGGCTTGCGAAGAAAAACTGTGAAGTTTGCAAAGTTTGCAAAGTGACGGAGGCGGCCGATGAAGAAGGCATTCATGGGGGTCCGATTGAAGCGCCTGCGCGAGGAACGACAGCTCACGCAGCAAGCCCTGGCGTCGGTCATTGGAATTTCGCTGAGCTACCTCAATCAGCTCGAGAACAACCAGCGCCCGCTGACGCTTCCCGTGGTGCTCAAGCTCAATGCCGCGTTCGGCGTCGACGTCCAGCTGTTTTCGGATGATGACGAGGCGCGCTTGATCGCCGATCTCAGAGAGACGCTGTCTGATCCCCTCCTCGGCGAAACGATATCCACCGCGGAACTTCGCGAGCTCGCGATCAACATGCCCGCGGTCGGGCGTGCGCTGGTCGGTCTCAATCGCAGGTATCGCCAAGCCATCGAGCAGAGTGCGGCGCTTGCCGCGCGCCTGGGAGAAGATCGCCAGGCCGAAACCGCCATCTTGCCCTCTACGTCCTACGAGGAGGTGCGTGACTTCTTCTATGCCCGCCACAACTATATTGCAGAGCTGGACGAGGCGGCCGAGCGGCTGGCCGAAGCTTTGACCTCGTCAAAGGCAATAACACCCGCCGTTCTCGGCGAATATTTGCGCAGCGAATTCGGTGTTGGCGTCGTTGTAAACAACGCGTCAACGGGCGCTCATCGCCGGTTCGATCCCCAAACCAAAACCTTGCATCTTTCTCGCAAGCTGGAGCCGGGCCAGCAGGCGTTCCAGCTGGCGACGCAAATCGCGATGCTGGGAGTGGACAAGGATTTGGCGGCATTGGTTGACGGCGCGGGCTTTACGAATGCCGAAACCCGAGGACTCGCCCGCATAGGCCTCGCCAATTACTTCGCCGGCGCGCTCATTATGCCCTACCGGACGTTTCTCAGCGCAGCCAAGGAGCTGCACTATGACATTGACCTGCTGGGTCAGGAGTTCGGCGTCGGTTTTGAAACGATCTGCCATCGCCTGAGTACCTTGCAGCGGCAAGCAGAACGCGGCGTTCCTTTCTTTTTCATTCGCGTCGACCGCGCCGGAAATATTTCGAAACGCCAGTCCGCTACGGACTTTCACTTTTCCCGGATCGGCGGAACCTGTCCGCTGTGGAATGTCTACGAAGCCTTTTCGAGTCCCGGACGTGTCCTCACCCAACTGGCCCGAATGCCGGATGAGCGGACCTATCTCTGGATTGCGCGGACCGTGTCGCACAAGAGTGGCGGCTATAAATCGCTGAATAAAACGTTCGCCGTGGCGCTCGGCTGCGACATCAGACACGCAGATCAGATCGTCTATTCGCGCGGGCTGAACGTTCACGATCCTGCGTCCGCCACTCCCATCGGCATCGGCTGCAAGGTGTGCGAGCGTACGGACTGTCCGCAACGCGCCTTTCCGCCGCTTGGCCGTCCGCTCGTGGTTGACGAGAAGCAATCCTTCTTTGCCCCCTATGCCGCTTCCGCCCGATGAGCACTGGGTCCGGCGTGGACGGTTGCCGGCGACCGTGCGTTTTTTAGCGGGGGTAACAAGCAGATTGGTCTGCTCGTGTATCCTCCTCGAACGATTCGTCTGTTAGTGGCGAATCTGGACCAAGTCGCTGACCGGCGTTGCTGCGATGCGGAAACCCCCGCATTCCACAGGGAAACACAGCGCCTCGTAATCAATCGTTGACACTTCGCTGCGAATATCACCACATATGGGTGTCACGGTCCGCCATTTCGCAAGATTTAGTGGCTAAGAGGGAAGCTGGTGAATCGCGTCGGTGACGCGAAAATCCGGCACTGCCCCCGCAACTGTAAGCAGTGAGTTGTTCCCGATCCATGTGTCACTGATGCGGCTTTTGCATCGGGAAGACGTGGGAGCAACAGCGACCTGCGAGTCAGGAGACCTGCCGCGACACCAAAAAACGTCCACGGGCGGGGTGTCCCGGCGGTCGCTTGCATGCGCTGTCCGGTCCATCGCGCGGGCACTTCTGCAGCGTCCTCTCTCGCCCCGTTCAACCTGCAACACGCGCATTACGGGGCCATCTGATGTCAATAAACCTGCAAAAGGCGGAGACGACTTCCGCTCCCATCATTCAACTGCGTGCGGAATCTCTCGCCATGATGCCAAGCGAGCCCGCCATGCAGGTCATCCGTCGCAATGGCAAGGTGTCCCCGTTCGATTCGGGGAAGATCGCGGTCGCCATGACGAAGGCGTTTCTCGCCGTGGAAGGAAACACGGCGGGCGCATCGCGGCGCGTGCACGAAAGCGTCGAGCAGTTGACCGCCGATGTGGTGACGGCGCTGAGCCGTCGCGCTGGCGAGGGCCGCACGTTCCATATCGAGGATGTCCAGGACCAGGTCGAACTCGCGCTGATGCGTAGCGAGAATCACAAGGTCGCGCGGGCCTACGTGCTCTATCGCGAGGACCGCGCCCGCAAACGCGCGGAGGAAACCGCCGCGCAAACGACCGCGGAAGCCCATCCGACGCTTCATGTCGCCTTGGCCGATGGATCGCGGATCAGGCTGGATAACAAGCGGCTTGAGCTCATCGTCAACGAGGCCTGCGCCGGTCTCGATGGCGTATCCCCCGCCCCCGTGCTGGCCGAGACCCACCGCAATCTCTACGACGGCATCAGCCAGGACGAATTGGCGCTGGCCTCGATCATGGCCGCACGAACGCTGGTGGAACAAGAGCCGAACTACGCCTATGTCAGCGCCCGGCTGCTACTGGACAAGCTTCGTGGCGAAGTCCTGTCGTACGTGTACGGGATTCCGACCAGTGCCTCGCAAGCCGACATGGCGAAGCGATACGCCGAATATTTTCCGGAATATGTGCGAAGCGGAATCGCGGCCGAGCTGCTCGATCCCGAACTCGCGCGGTTCGATCTGGGCAAGATCGCGTGCGCTTTAAAGCCGGAACGCGACCTGAAATTCCAGTTCCTCGGTCTGCAAACGCTCTACGATCGTTATTTCCTGCATGCCCGCGGCAAGCGGATCGAACTGCCGCAGGCCTTCTTCATGCGCGTGGCGATGGGACTGGCGGTGCGCGAGATCGATCGCGAAGCCAAGGCGATCGAATTCTACGACCTCTTGTCGTCGTTCGACTTCATGGCGTCGACGCCGACCTTGTTCAATGCCGGCACGCTGCGTCCGCAGCTTTCATCGTGCTTCCTCACGACGGTATCGGACGATCTCGACGGCATTTTCAAATCGATCAAGGACAACGCACTGCTCGCGAAATACTCCGGCGGTCTCGGCAACGACTGGACACCGGTGCGTGGCCTCGGCGCGCATATCAAGGGAACCAACGGCGAAAGCCAGGGCATCATCCCTTTCCTGAAAGTCGCCAACGACACCGCGATTGCGGTGAACCAGGGCGGCAAGCGCAAGGGCGCGGTCTGCGCCTATCTCGAAACCTGGCATGTCGACATCGAGGAATTCCTCGACCTGCGCAAGAACACTGGCGATGATCGCCGACGCACCCACGATATGAACACCGCCAATTGGGTGCCCGATCTGTTCATGCAGCGCGTCGAGCAGGACGGCGAGTGGACGTTGTTCTCCCCGGACGAGACGCCCGATTTGCACAACCGCTATGGGACGGATTTCAAGGCCGCCTATGAGGCCTATGAAGCCAAGGCCAAGGCCGGCGGATTGCGCGTTTCCAAGACAGTACGAGCGGCCGACCTGTGGCGCCGCATGCTGACCATGCTGTTCGAGACCGGCCATCCCTGGATCACCTTCAAGGATCCCTGCAATCTGCGATCACCGCAGCGGCATGTCGGCGTGGTTCATTCGTCCAACCTTTGCACCGAGATCACGCTGAACACGTCCGCCGACGAAGTCGCCGTCTGCAATCTGGGCTCGGTCAATCTGCTCAACCATGTCGGAGCCGATGGCGTCGATCACGCCAAGCTGAAACGCACGGTCACATCAGCGGTGCGGATGCTCGACAATGTCATCGACGTCAATTTCTATACCATCCCGGAGGCGCGTCGCTCCAACCTGCGTCACCGCCCGGTCGGGCTCGGCCTGATGGGCTTTCAGGAGGCGCTGCAAGTCCAGCGGATTCCGATTGCCTCGGACGCGGCCGTCAGTTTCGCCGACCGCAGCATGGAGGCGATTTCGTTCCATGCGATCGAGGCGTCCTGCGATCTAGCCGCGGAGCGCGGACAATATCCGAGCTTCGATGGATCGCTGTGGTCGAAGGGTGTTCTGCCGATCGACTCCATTCAGCTTCTTGCCGATGCGCGTGGCGGGCTCGACCTCGATCGGTCGTCAACGCTCGACTGGGATAGTTTGCGCGGAAAGGTCAAATCGACCGGCATGCGGAACTCGAACGTGATGGCGATCGCGCCGACCGCGACGATCTCCAACATCTGCGGCGTGTCGCAATCGATCGAGCCGAATTATCAGAACCTGTTCGTCAAATCGAACATGTCGGGCGACTTCACGGTCGTGAACGAGTTTCTGGTGCGCGACCTCAAGGCCCGCGGGCTCTGGGACGAAGTCATGGTATCCGATCTGAAATATTTCGACGGCAGTGTCGGACAAATCGATCGCATCCCGGATGATCTCAAGGCGCTTTATGCCACCGCGTTCGAGATCGACAGCGCTTGGCTGATCGAGGCGGCGGCGCGCCGGCAGAAATGGATCGACCAGTCGCAGTCGCTCAACCTCTATATCGCCAATCCGTCCGGCAAGAAGCTTGATGCACTCTATCGACTCGCCTGGAATCGCGGTCTCAAGACGACCTATTATTTGCGGTCGAGGTCAGCGACCCATGTCGAGAAATCGACGCTGAAAGGCACGGACGGCAAACTCAACGCGGTCTCCGTTGGACCGGCGATATCGCATGCGCCAATCGTGGTGCCGGCAGCGCCCGATCTGGAAGGCGTCAAGGCCTGCCGGATTGACGATCCCGATTGCGAAGCCTGCCAGTAAGGAGAATAAAAAGATGCTCGACTGGTCAGATACTGAACCCACGGCGGTGGCCCAAATCCCCGTTATCAACGCTTTGCGCTCGGCTATACAAGTAGACTCTGAATCGGCCGATCACGCCATTGCAGGCGTGATCGACCGCAGCGGCGGCCGCGTTTCGGTCGACGACAAGCGGATGATCAATTGCCGCGCCGACGTCAACCAGCTTCTTCCGCTCAAATACAAATGGGCGTGGGAGAAGTATCTCGCCGGCTGCAACAATCACTGGATGCCGACCGAGGTCTCGATGCAGGCCGACATCGCGCTCTGGAAATCGCGCGACGGGCTGACCGAAGATGAACGGCGCGCCATCAAGCGCAACCTCGGCTTCTTCGCGGCCTCGGAATTGCTGGTCGCCAACAACATCGTGCTGGCGATCTATCGCCACCTCACGAACCCGGAATGCCGGCAATATCTGCTTCGTCAGGCTTTCGAGGAAGCCGTCCACACCCACACATTCCAATACATCGTCGAGAGCCTCGGCCTGAATGAAGGCGAGCTGTTCAACATGTACCGCGAGGTGCCCTCGATCACCGACAAGGCCGCGTGGGCGCTCAAACAGACGCAGCACCTGGAGGACCCCTCGTTCTCGACCGGCACTCCGGAGACCGACCGGGCCTTCCTGCGCGACCTCATCACCTTCTACGTCGTGTTCGAAGGCATGTGGTTCTACACCGGCTTTGCGCAAATCCTCTCGCTCGGCCGGCGCAACAAGATGGTCGGGATCGCCGAGCAGTATCAGTACATCTTGCGCGACGAGAGCGTCCACCTGAACTTCGGCATCGACGTGATCAACCAGATCAAGATCGAGAACCCGCATCTGTGGACGCCGGCATTTCAGGACGAGGTGCGCGACATGATCCGCGAAGCCGCCGAACTCGAGGCGGCTTACGGGCGGGACACGATGCCGCGCGGCTTCCTGGGGCTGAACGCCAGCCTTTGCGAGCAGTACATGCACTTCATCGCCAACCGCCGTTCTGCGCAGATCGGTCTCACGCCGGTTTTCGCCGAGGCCGAGAATCCGTTCCCGTGGATGTCGGAAGCGATGGACCTTAAGAAAGAGAAGAACTTCTTCGAAACCCGCGTCATCGAATATCAGAACGGGGGAGCGCTCAGCTGGGATTGAGTCGCAAGCAGGCTTGGCGCCCGATCGGCCCGCGCGGCGGCGTCCCGTCGCGCGCGGCGGCCTAAATTTTAATTATGATTATCCGGTCGCGCTCCAGCGGCTTTGCGGCGCGATGTGGTTGCGGGCCGCGATCTGGATCTGCCGCAAGCTTGATTCGGCAGGAATTAATCGCTTTTCGCGGCAGCGCGATCAGTACCCCGCGCATTTTCGCGACCGTATCCAATTACAATTTTGTGAATCGCCTTGGGACGGAATGAAACCTTTATCGGGGGTGTCTAATCCAGTAAGAGAAACCAAGACGAGAGGACGCCCACATGAAAACGACGATTCTTTTAGCGGCAATGGCGATTGCAATGACAGCGGGATCGGCGATGGCAAGGCCCGCAGGACCGCCCGCCTCATACGGTCAAAGCATCTATTGCGCGACCCGGGAAGCTGGAAATCCCCACAGCCGGTTGTGCGACTATATCGCCTGGAGCGGCTGGCGGCGTCGCGGCGGCTGGGATGCCTCGCTGGATAACGCCTGCCTGATGAACCCACACTTCGTGCCAAACGAATGTAACGGGCGCTTCTAAGCCCTAACTCCCCTGCGGGATAGCCATCGGGCGCATGGCGCGATCGCCGGCGCCTTGATATCTAACCCGTATGCATACCAATTTCGTGGCCCTGGCCATTGTCGTCGCCTATATGGCCGGTCTCGGGCTGCTGACGAGCATTGTCCAGAGGTCGGTGACGACCGCGACGACCTTCACCTCGGGCACCACGGGCTCCGGGGTCCCTGCCGTCCTCGTCGGGCTGATGCTGATGTCTGAATTCATCGGCACCTCCGCGAGCGTCGGAACGGCGCAGGAGGCCTACGTCTTCGGAATTTCAGCGGCGTGGAACATCATCGCGCTCGGCGCGGGCTTCCTATTTTACGCTCGGTTCTTGGCCGGAAAATACAAGGAGTTGGGTCACAACACGATCTCGGGCGTTTTTGCGGAGGTCTATGGCCCATCGACCAAGATCGCGACTTCGCTGGTCATGATCTTTGCGCTTCAGATCGTGGCGGTAGCGCTTTATGCCGGCGGCGGCGCGATTCTCAGCGTGCTGCTCGCCGTGGACCGGACGCTGGCGACCGTCATTTGCGGCCTCGTCGCCGTTCTCTATGTTTTCGTCGGCGGCATGAGATCGGTGGTCTACACCAACGTCATTCATTCACTGATGAAGTATGCCGGTGTCGGCACAGCGCTGTATTTCGGATTGAGCAAAGTCGGCGGCCTCGGAGAGTTGCGGGCCCGCCTGCCGGTTGAGATGTTTTCCTGGACGAATGTGGGCGTGAGCCAGATCCTTGCCTGGTTCATTGCCGGCATCGGCGCCACCTTCTCCACCCAATATGTCATTCAGGCCATCAACACGGTCGAGACGCGGCAAAAGGCGCAAGTCGCGAGCCTCAGCGCCGCGCTGCTGCTGGTGCCTTTCGGCATCGCCACCGCGCTGATTGGAATGTGCTCGCTGGTCCTGTTCCCCGGCATTAAATCCATCAACGCCTTCTCGGCCCTGATCGCCGACATGAATGGCCCGATGGCAGGCATCGTCGCGGCAGGACTGGCGGCCTCGCTGTTCGGCACCATCGCCGCCATCAGCGTTTCGACCGCCACCCTGCTCTACAAGGATTTTTACGTAAGGTTCGTCGGCGCGGAAGGCGACGAGGGCCGCTCGCTCAACTTCGTGCGCATCGCGACAGTCGTGGTCGGCCTGCTGCCGATCGTGCTGGCGATCTACACCCCGAATATTCTGCAAATGACATTCCTGGCGAAAGCCATCAGAGCGTCGCTCTCGGTCCTGGTGCTGCTCGTCTTCTACGCGCCATGGTTCGGCACCAGGCCCGGCGCGCTGGTCAGCATTCTCGGCTCGATGATCGTCACCATTGCCTGGTTTCTGCTCGGCAACCCCTTCGGCATCGACAACGCCTATGTGGCGTTGGTGCTGCCGCTGGTCGTGATGGGCGCAAGTTCACTGCTGGACTGGATGTGGCCCGGCACGTCGAACCTGAAACGGGAACTGCCCTAGCGCAGCGAATTTGAAGTTCCTGTTAATGTTGCAGCAAAATCGTCATAGGAACCTCAAATTCAAGGCTGCCATTCAAATCAATGCAGTTCGAACTAGAGCTCTAGGCCGACGAACGAGTTGGTCCGTAGTTCTCCTGCCGAGAACAAAGTTCCCGGTATTTAGGTCATCGAGGCGTCATGCAAACCGACCACCTTGGTGAGCCAACGAAGTAGCCGAGCGCTATCGCTCTCTGGGGTAGGTGAAAAAGGGCGGCGCCCGGCTACTCGGCCGCGCGGCGGTGCGGCCTTTTTATAACATCATCAATGATTTAAAATTTCGTCTTCATTCGCCATAACAGCAAGCGAATGGAACCGGCGATATCGGTCGCTCCTGCGCGGGACGATCGATGTTGTTCTGGACTCGCCAAAATGAAACCGCCGCGGACCGATCAAGGCCCGCGGCGGCTTGGATTTAACCGGACTATTCGGCTTAGATCTTGATGCGGAAGCCGGTCATCACCGTAGCGGTGTCGATGCTCGTTCCGGTTCCAGCGAAGCCGAACTTGGCACCCGGCGTGCCCGGATAGCCCGACGCCAGACCGTTGGTGACCTTGGCCCATGTGGCACCCGCGTAGACGTCGAGGTGCTTGTTCAACGCATAGTCGGCAAGGAACGAGACCTGATCATACGCGCCGGCGCAGTCCGTCTTGCTGGCTCCGCCGAGGACACAGGCGGCGTTATCCGCGATGTAGGAGTTCTGGTCCACATGGTAGTAGGCGCCTGTGAGGCTCAAGCCCCAGGCGAACTCGTATTTCACGCCTGCCCAGTAGACCTGCAGGACCTTGGAGGTGGTGAAGGCGTTATTATCCGGCAGGGTCGCGCTCACCGTCAGCAGATAGTTGCCCGCAGAACTGCCTTGGGTGATCGGCGTATTCGGATTGCTCTGGCTGATATTGGTGTAGCCGGCAAAAATGGAGAACCTGTCGCCGGGTATCGGCTCGGCCTTGGCGGCCTTGGTGTACATCGGCGCCGACGAGGACGATCCGAGTTGCCACGTATATTTGCCCATCACCGACCAGGCGGTGTTATCCGAAATACTCGCCGCCAGGGTCGTGCTGTTGAGCGTATCATTGACCGAGGTCTGAAGGTTTACGGCCCCGTGCTCTTTGGTCCAGACGGCTTCACCCGAGAAGCCGCCAACGTGGCCGCCGAACATGAAGCTGTAGGCATCGCCGAAGAAGCCGGTCGAATTGCCGCCATTGGAATACATGGCGCCGGCCGTGATCGGTCCAAAGTCATAGACGTATTTGGCCGAGTTGTCCCAGCGTGCCGCTTCCGTGCTGCCGGAGCCGCCGTCGGTTCCGGAGTAGCCGAGCAGCGAGAAGGCGTAGGACAACGCCATTGGATCATAAGTGGCGATGCCGTCGAGCTGAAAGGAGTTGGTCCGGCCGATGACCAGCGTACCATACTGCTTGTTGCTGATACCGCCCCAGAGCTGGCCGTTGATCGCCTGACCGCAGCGGCCGCTGTCGGCGTTGGAGTTCTGCTGGGTGTAGACAACGCCGGCATTCGCAATGAATGAGCTACAGCCGTCGGACAGTTGGCCTTTGAGCGGATCGACGCCTGTATCGGCCCGGGCGATCGCTGCCCAGCCGGCACCGAGCGGCTCTTCGACCTTCACGCCGATGAAGGACTGCTGGAGACCGCTGTGGGCGATCGTTGAAATCGCCTGTCCCGTGTAGTTTCGGGTGGTCGTAAACGGAGCGAACTCAAGGCCCGAAACGACATTGCCGAGCGGCCGGCCGTTTGTTTGATAGGCGTAGCCGAGATCGAGCGCGCCGATCGGCGTGATGCCATACCACGTCAGGTTATCGGGAATCGGATCCGGCACCTTCGGCGGTGTCCAGTCCGCGGCATAGGCAGAGCTCGCCATGCCTGTCATTGCGAGCGCGATCGCAAGCGCTTTCTTCTTCATTTCAATACCCCCAAAAAAATCGGCCACCCCTGCGGACGGAACGTTTGCTCCGCCCGCTCCTCGTTATGTTCGACTAAACATATCGATGCCGATGTATACAGATTGATATAACGTGGGTGGAAGTGCACCGGCGCAACAGTTGGGAACTAAAGCGATTGGCTGCGCTTATTGCCGGATTTGTGAAAGCAAAAGTCAGGTGCAGCGGTGTCGCGCCACCGCGCCAGGCAGTGAGCGGCGGTAAATCCGCGAGGTGGACGCGAAGAGATAACGGGAAAGCGCGCCGGAATCGGCTTAGCTTTTCCGGCCTACGGCGATATCGGCGCGCAAGGCTTGAAGCTCTTTACGCGCCGCGCTCTCGGCCGAGCGCTCGATTTTCCGATAGCGGGCTACCAGCGACAGGCCAAACGGCGTCAGCATGGCGCCGCCGCCGTTCTTGCCGCCGGTTTGCCGCTCGACCGCGGCCTGCTGGCAAACGCGGTTGATCTCATCGACCAGGTCCCATGCCCGCTTGTAGGACATGTTCATCGCCCGCCCGGCCGCGGAGATCGAGCCGCAGCTGTCGATGTTTTCGAGCAGCAAGATTTTGCCCGGACCGATCCGCCCTTCCGGGTCCAGATCGATCCGGACGCTGAGCGACGGCAACGATGTTGGCTGAGACTTGCGCATGGCCTGCTTGTTCATCTTCAAAGACCAACCGGCGAGTTCAATCTCGCCGGTATCGTCGCTGGTTGAGCTGGCTTTCAATAGCAACTGCGTGGATCAACCTGAACGTATTGTCCAGACGGATACTTATAGTAGCAATTGCCCTGCGCCAGATAATAGCCGGGACGTGCGGCCGCTTGCGCTCCCGCGATCGCGCCAATGGTGCCACCGGTGATCGCGCCCACGGCAGCTCCGACTGGCCGACCTGAAATCAGTCCGCCGAGAACGCCGCCGACGATCGCGCCACCAACAGCGCTCGCGGCAGGATCCGGGGGCGGCGGCGGGGGTGGCGCATAGGCGGCCACGGGCGGCGGATAGCCAGGGCCCGGGCCGGGCTGCATCTCATCGTCCGGGCCGGCAACGTCGTCCATGACCTCAACGTCCGAAACATAGGTCGGCGGGCCATCCATCGGCTGCGGATAGAAGTACCAGACGCCGCCGACGTCCCACCACCAGCCCATGCGGCCATTGTGCATTTCGTGGCGCCACCGTCCGCCCCCCCAGGCCAGACGGCCGTGATAGGGGTGACCGCCAAAGTTTCGCTGCGGGAAATTCCCGTGCACGACGCGAGCACCTTGAGGACCCTGAGGTCCGCGCACCTGCCCGGTCCGGGGTGCGGCCGGATGCGCTGCGGGAGCGGCCGGCCGGCCCTGCCCTTGCGGCGGCTTGTGTTCTTGCTCCTGCGCCTGCGCCGAGAACGTAAAAGCAGCCACGATCGATATCAACGGAACGGCGATCCGCGAGCGTTTGAAGGCACGCATGGTCTTGTTTCTCCACTACTACGAGAGCCGCCATTATGGATCAGCCGCACGTCGAAATCTACGTTGCCGGCCGGGCTTGACACGAACGCAAACGTAGTGCCGCTGTCCTGCCACAAACATCGGGCGATCGCCGGCTTCGCGGGGGGCAGATTTGCACCGGACCTTGATTTCTCCGTGTTGCAAGGTGCCGCGTTCGCCTTATAGACCTAGGTTGCGGATCAAACCGGACATTCGTTGCCCGCCCCGGGCCCCAGCCGAATCGGACCATTGGGGATCGAGGCCAAAGAGGACAGGACATGAAGAAATTGCTTGCGTTGATCGTCGTACTTTACGCATCGGCTGCCGTGGCGCAGCAAGACGACGCACCGCCCCCCGCGCCTTCGGGGAAGCCGCCCGTGCACGCCAAATCGAAGGCGCCGAAGAGCGCTCCTCCGAAATCGCTGGCCGAGAAGCTTTTGGCCTGCCTCGACATCGACGACGAAAGCAAGGAGCGGCTCGACTGTTATGACGCGGCGATCCCGCCCAAGCCGAAGCCGAAAGCGACGCCGGCAAACGGCGTCATGGATTGCCGCTTCGTCAAGGAAGAAGACGAACGGCTGAAGTGCTTCAACGGCTTTGCCGAGAAAATACCGAAATTCTCGTCGCACTAATCGCCCAACCGGCCAAATACGTCGCGATGCCCCAAAGCAAGGCGCCCGATTGGCGAGTTTCCGCCCGTCCCGTCTGTTGATAAGCCTGCCCTCGCCGCGTTCGGCCTGATGGCCGGGACCTGCGGCATGTTATCGACATTGAACGCTTACATCTGACGGAAGAAGATACCATGCGGATCACCCTCGTCGGCTCGCGTCATTTCGGCGTGACGACCTTGCAAATGTTGCGTCAGCATGGCGTCGATGTGATCCGGGTGGTCGTCGCCGATGCCGAAGACCGGCTTGCCTCGACGGCCCGCGCTGACGGTATCGAGGTGGTCGTGCAGGCCAACCCGAAACTGGTGGCCGCCTCCGAGATCGCCGAAGCCACCGATCTGATCGTCACCGCGCACAGCCACGCCCGGGTCAGCAAGGAAGCGCTGGCGGCTTCCCGGCTTGGCGGCATCGGCTATCATCCCTCACTGTTGCCCCGGCATCGGGGGATTGCCGCCGTCGAATGGACGATCCGCGCGAAAGATCCGATTGCCGGCGGCACCGTGTACCATCTGGCCGATCGCATGGATGCTGGCGCGATCGCGGCCCAGGATTGGTGCTTTGTCGGAAAAGACGAAACCGCCCGACAATTGTGGGAGCGCGCCCTGGCGCCGATGGGACAGAAGTTGCTTGCCGAAGTCATCGACTACGCCAAGACACATAGCGCTCTGCCGTCAAAGCCGCAGGATGAACAATTCGCGACCAGCGCGCCGGCACTCGCGGACTAGCACCGCCCAGCGCCATTTGATTTTCTGGACTCGATTTTGAATGTAATTCGTTGTTTCGGTGAAATTTTTCGTCCCCAGAGGCGGGCATCCCGACCTGATCGACGATCATCAGCCCGAGAATGCGTATTTTGGCTCGCAACATGGCGGCGCTTGATTTTCACCCTGCCGTCGCCAAGTTGATTTGAGACGGAGTTTTGGCGCAGACCTCGCAGCCGCGAGGGGCCGCGCGGGACTTGTGCTGATATCGATCAATGGTGCATATGCGAACGGCCAGCTTTGTAGCAGTGCCCGATGGGGGAAGTGGAATGGACAAGAAATCTCTCAGCAGCTTCACGCGCCGCGCGGTGTTCGCGTTCGCGACCGTGCTTGCGGCCTCCAGCTGGAGCGGCGCTGGCCATGCGCAATCCGGCGGCGCCTTCGCCGGCATGGCGGGGGTTTGGAGCGGTGGTGGCACCGTGACGCTGGACGACGGCTCGACCGAGCGCATCCGGTGCCGCGCCACCTACGCGGTCGGCGAAGGCGGCAATGGCCTGCAACAGACGCTGACCTGCGCCAGCGACAGCTACAAGTTCAACCTGACGAGCAACGTCGAGGCTCGAGGTTCGGCGATTTCCGGAACCTGGAGCGAAGCCAGCCGCAACATCAACGGCAGTATCGAGGGACGTTCGGGCCCTGGCGTGGTTCAGGTCGTCGCCACCGCGCCCGGATTTTCCGCGAACATTTCCCTGACCACACGCGGCAACAGACAGTCGGTGATCATCAGGGCGGAAAGCCAGTTCAAGGGCGCTTCGATTTCGCTGACCCGCAGCTGATTTCCGATCGAGACAAAGCGCCGGCGGCTTGCCATCTTGGCGCCGCCGGCGATTTGCTTTATGCCGCCGGCACGAAGGCCGTCACTTCGATCTCAACCTTGGCTCTGACGTCGACCAGCCCATCGATGTAAAGCAAGGTCGAGGGCGGAAAGTTCTTGGCGAGGGTTTCGCGCCAGGCCGCGCCGATCTCTTTGCCCGCGGCTTCGTATTCGCTCCGGCTCGTCAGATACCAGGTCAGGCGGACGATGTGCTCGGGGCCGGCGCCGGCCTCCGCGAGCAGGCGGATGATGCGCCGCAGCGCGGCACCGACCTGGCTTGCCATCTCCGGCGGATATTCGCCCTTTTCGTCGCCGCCGGTCTGGCCGGCCAATATGATCCAGCGGCCAGGCGCGTCGATCGCCACGCCATGGGAGAAACCTCGCGGTTTAGACCAGTCAGCCGGTTGCAAGATGCGCATGAAAATCCTCCCGAATGCGGCGCGGGTTCACCGCGTCGCGCGTTATAGCATCGGCAACTTTGCTCGTTGCAAACAAAGGCCTGTTCGAAGATACCGGCGTGCTCTGCCGATGCCCCTCGCCATAGGCCGGATTACCTGCCCTGATGAACCGAACGCCGTCAAAACCGCGAGCTGCGCTGTGGATGGCGGGTTGGCTCAGCCTGATGCTGGTGGTCGCGATCGCCGGTCGAGAGGCCACGCGCGAGCTGAACGTCTTTCAGATCATGGAAATCCGCTCAGGGCTCGGCCTCGTGATGCTGTACCCGCTGATCCGTTTCGCGGGCGGCGTTTCGGTGCTGCGGACGTCGCGGCTGCCGATGCATGCGGCGCGCAGCCTGCTGCACTATGCCGGCCAGTACGGCTGGTTTCTGGCGTTGACGCTGATCCCGCTCGGCCAGGTAGTATCGATCGAATTCACGTTGCCGATCTGGACCGCGATCCTGGCCGCCGGCTTTCTCGGCGAGCGCATTACCGTGTGGAAGGCCGCCGCGATTGCGCTCGGCCTGATCGGCGTCTTCGTCATCGTGCGTCCGGCGGCCGGTGCGGTCAATTCCGGTCAATTGATCGCGTTGGTCGCGGCCGTTGCCCTTGGCGCCACGGTGGCGATGATGAAATCGCTGACCCGTACCGAGGCAACGGTCGCGATCGTATTCTGGATGATGGCGATCCAGGTCGTCATCGGGGTCTTGCCCGCCCTGCATGTCTGGGTTTGGCCATCGGCCTATGGTTGGGCTTGCGCGATTGCGGTTGCGATCGGCGGCACCTTCTCGCACGTCTGCATGGCGCGCGCGATGCTCTACGCCGACGCCACGATCGTGCTGCCGATGGATTTCCTCCGCGTGCCCTTAACGGCCACCGCCGGCTGGCTGCGCTATGCCGAGCAGCTGGACCTCTTCACGGTCCTGGGGGCGATGCTCATCCTGACCGGCAACCTTCTGAATCTGAAGTCACCCACGCCACAGCCCGCACCGGTCGGAGTTTGAGGCGTTGCGTTCGAGCTATTTCCCCGCGGCCTTTCGCAAGGCATCGTTGATCCGGTCCTGCCAACCTGCGCCGCCGTCCCGGAAATACTCGAGCACATCCTGATCGATTCGCAGCGAGACCTGCTCCTTTACGCCGGGAAGCGTGAGCTTTTTCGGCGGCGGCGCTTCCGGCTCCTTCTTGGTCACTTTCTTGAAAGCGGCTTCCGCTTCGGTGCGGGCATCATTGAGGGTTCGCGGTCGCCGCGGTTGATCCGACACAATCAGAGCTCCGATTCCGAAGTTCGCAAACTATCGCGGCTTCCTCTGATGCGAACTTCGGAATCAAAGGAGCTCTGTTATTCAACTCTTGCTAGTGGTCCTTTGATTCTAACATTTGCAAAAGTGCCTGCCAAATCGGGATGCAAATGTTAGAATCGGACCACTGAGATTCCTTCGAATAGGGCGGTTGAGAGGTAGCGTTCCGAGAACGACGGCACAATCGCCAGGATGGTCTTGCCCGCGTTTTCCGGACGTTGCCCCAGCCTGATCGCGGCCGCAATCGCAGCGCCCGACGAAATGCCGCCGGCGATGCCCTCGTTGCGCGCCATGGCGCGCGAGGTCTCGATGGCTTCCGCGCTGTTGATCTGGACGATTTCATCGATGACAGAGCGATCGAGGATCTCGGGAACGAATCCCGCGCCAATGCCCTGGATCTTGTGCGGTGAATGCTGGCCACCTGAGAGCACCGGGCTTTCCTCCGGCTCGACGGCCACGATCCGCACCGATGGCTTGCGGCTCTTGAGAACCTGCCCTACCCCCGTAATGGTGCCGCCGGTCCCGACGCCCGCGACAAAGATGTCAATATTGCCGCCGGTATCGTTCCAGATTTCCTCTGCCGTGGTGCGGCGATGAATCTCCGGATTGGCGAGATTCTTGAACTGCTGCGGCATCACGGCTTTCGGCGTGGTTCGCACCAGTTCTTCGGCGGTGGCAATCGCGCCCTTCATGCCCTGGCCGGGTGGGGTGAGGACAATTTCGGCGCCGAGGAAGGCCAGCATCTTGCGCCGCTCGATCGACATCGACTCCGGCATCACCAGCTTCAGCCGGTATCCACGCGACGCCGCTGCAAATGCCAGCGCAATGCCGGTATTTCCTGACGTCGGTTCGATCAGAACGGTGTCGGCATCGATCAGGCCGGCCTTCTCCATCGCCACGATCATGGCAACGCCGATGCGATCCTTCACGCTCGCGGCGGGATTGAGATATTCAAGCTTGGCGAGAATGGTCGCTTTTGCCCCGCGCTGTTGCGGCAGTCGCTGCAACCGCACGATCGGCGTGTCGCCGATCGCCTCCACGATGCTGTCGAAGACACGGCCCCGACCGTGATGCTGCACGGCACGCGTCGTTAACGATTCATCCATGGCGTATGTCTCCGGCACAACCGTGCGAATGTTGAACGTTTGTTTTAGTAAAATTCAATGTGGCAATGCGCGCCTGGTTCGAAGCATCTCACAGCCACAATTCGCTGCATCGCAAAAATGCTGGCAACGCCAAATAAAAATGTCGGCAACGCCAAATAACGTAAAACCAACGTATTTGTGTTGCGACATCGTCAAACAAACTGTTGTATGTTGCATTCAGGTTCAGGTCGCAAAGGAGGCCACGATGTCAGCAGTTGCTGAAGTCCTGTGCACCCTATCATATAACGCCCATCCCCGTGGGAGTGATCTGCCGACGTGCCCGGTTTGCGCGGATTCGATGGTGGCTGCGGAAGCGTCAGCCTACCTGGCCGACAACGTCGTCAGCTATCTCTGGACCTGCGACACCTGCGGTTATGGTTTTGTAACCAAGCATTCGCTCAAGCGTTTGGCCTGTAACTGAGTTCCAGTCGTTTCCAATTTGATCTTTCGGCGGGCGCTCGGCGCTTGCCGGCTGGAACAGCTGTTATTTCTTCGCCTTGTCCTGACTCCGCCGGTGCAGAATCTTCATGTGCAACTGCGCGCCTGCCTAGTGTCCCGATTCCGAAGTCCGTGTCATCGTGCGGCCCCCCGCTTACGAACTTCGGAATCGAAAGGACACTAGCGACTTATTGATCTAGTGTGGCTTTGGTTCAGAAGTCCGTATGAAGAATGCGCGGCGACAATGATACGGACTTCTGAACCGCCACACTAGCGGGCCGCAATGTCGCCTTGTTCCCATTCGCGGCGCGTTCGCTCGCGAAAACTCGTGAACGCTCCTTGCGCGACCGCCTGCCTGATCTCGTTCATCAGGTGCTGGTAGTAAGCGATATTGATTTCCGACAGCAGCATCGCACCTAACGTCTCGCCTGACCTGACGAGATGATGCAGATAGGCGCGCGAAGTGTTGCGCGTAGCGGGCCACGAACTCGTTTCGTCGAGCGGCCGCGGATCGTCGGCGTGGCGGGCGTTGCGCAGGTTGATCTGGCCGTACCGCGTGAAGGCCATGCCGTGGCGGCCGTTGCGCGTCGGCATCACGCAGTCGAACATGTCGACGCCGCGCGCGACCGCTTCGATCATGTCGTCCGGTGTTCCCACGCCCATCAGATATCGCGGACGGCCGTCGGGCAATAACGGCACCACCTCCTCGATCATCGACAGCATCACCGCTTGCGGCTCGCCGACGGCGAGCCCGCCGATGGCGTAACCGTGAAAACCGATATCGACGAGACCGCGCGTGCTCGCGTGGCGCAATTCCGGCACATCGCCGCCCTGGGCGATGCCAAACAGCATGTACCCGGCGGGCGCCGTCTCAAACGCGCGCTTGCAGCGCTCGGCCCAGCGCAGCGACAGCTGCATGGCGCGGTCGATATCGCTACGCTCGGCCGGCAACCTGACGCATTCGTCCATCTGCATCGCGATGTCAGACCCCAGCAGCCGCTGGACCTCGATCGATCGTTCCGGCGACAGCTCCACCATCGCGCCGTCGATATGCGAGCGAAAGGTGACCGCCTGTTCCCTGACCTTTCGCAGTTCGGACAATGACATCACCTGAAAGCCGCCGGAGTCCGTCAGCATCGGACCGTTCCAGCCGGTGAAATGCTGCAAGCCGCCAAGCGCGGCAATCCGCTCGGCGCCGGGCCGCAGCATCAGATGATAGGTGTTGCCGAGCACGATATCGGCGCCGGCATCCCGCGCCTCGCGCCAGTGCATGCCTTTCATCGCGCCGGCCGTGCCTACCGGCATGAAGGCCGGCGTTCGCACCACGCCATGGGGGGTCGTCAACCGGCCGGTTCGCGCCGGGCCGTCGGTTGCGAGCAGTTCGAAATGATTGGGTACGCTCATGGAAGCGGCTTATCGCGTAACAATGGCGTCCTGTTCAACCAGGACTTAATGAGTTTTCAGCCAAAATCGGTTGACGATACGTCGATCCTTGCCCATAAGTCCGGTCCGATGATCAACGCGACCACCAAAACCACGACCAAAACCAAGCCCTTCGGGGGTTCGGGAGGCGTGCGCGCGTAGTCAAACAACCGCATCTTGATCCGAAGCCCCGCGCCCAAAAGGTCCGGGGCTTTTTTATTGCCCAAAGCATGATTCGGAAAAGTGGGCACCGGTTTTCTCGCGACAAACGCCTAAGCGTTTGCGCGGAGATCATGCTCAAACAAAATGGAGAGACGAACGTGCGCAGAGACCCTGTAGTTGCCATTGCCGGTGTGACCGGCGCCGTAGGTGGGGAATTCATCGCCACCTTGAACAAGCGCGGATTTCCGGTCCGCAAGCTCAAGGCGCTGGCCAGCGCACGGTCCGCGGGCAAAACAGTCGGCTTCCGCGGCGAGACCGTCGTGATCGAAGAGCTTCGCGAAGACTTTTTCGACGGCGTCGATATTGCGCTGTTCTCGGCCGGAAGCCACGTCTCGCGCAAGTTCTCGCCGATCGCGGTAAAGGCTGGCGCCGTTGTCATCGACAACTCCTCCGCGTATCGCATGGACCCCAACGTGCCGCTGGCGATCCCCGAGATAAACGGCCGGCGTATCGCCGAACACAAGGGCATCATTGCCGTCCCCAATTGTTCGGCGATCACGGCGCTGATGCCGTTGTGGCCGATCCACCGGCAGAACCGCATCAAGCGGATGATCATTTCCACCTATCAGGCGGCGAGCGGCGCGGGTGCCGCGGCGATGGAAGAGCTGGTGGCTTCGACCCGCGCAAACCTTGCCGGCGAAAGCTATACGCCCAAGGTGCTGCCGCACCCCTATGCCTTCAACGTCTTTAATCACGACACCAGGATCGATCCTGACACGGGCTATAACGAAGAAGAAACCAAGGTGATCAAGGAGACGCGGAAGATCTTCGAGGACGAAACGATCGCGATCGGCATCACCTGCGTGCGGGTGCCGGTGCTTCGCGCCCACAGCCAGGCGATCACCTTCGAGTGCGAAAGGCCGATCACGGAAGGCGAGGTTCGCAAGATGCTGGCGAATGCGCCGGGCGTGAAACTTGTCGACGATCGCGTCAGGAATTATTTCCCGATGCCGATCGAGGCGTCAGGTCAGGATGATGTGCTGGTCGGGCGGATCCGCCGCGACCTCAGCGACGCAACCGGACATTCGATCTCGCTGTTCGTCGCCGCCGATCAATTGCTGAAGGGCGCGGCGCTTAACGCCATCCAGATTGCAGAATTGCTGCCGGAGCGCGTCGCGGCCTAACACCGTGAAGGGTTAGTCGTGCCCACGAAACAGCAGACAGGCATCGCCGTAGGAATAAAACCGATAGCCGCTCTCGATCGCATGGGCATAGGCGCGTTTCATGGTCTCAAGTCCTGAGAATGCCGACACCAGCATGAACAGCGTCGAACGCGGCAAATGGAAATTGGTCAGGAGGATATCGACCGCGCGGAAGCGATAGCCCGGCGTAATGAAGATCGCGGTGTCGTCGGAAAATGGCCGGATCTCGCCATTCGCGGCGGCCGCGCTCTCCAACAGCCGCAGCGACGTGGTGCCAATGGCGACCACGCGGCCGCCCTTTGCGCGCGCCGCATTAAGCGCTTCGGCCGTCGCGGGAGAAATGGTGCCCCACTCCGAATGCATCTTGTGCGCCGAGGTGTCATCCACCTTGACCGGCAGGAACGTGCCGGCGCCGACATGAAGCGTGATCCTGACGAGGCCGATGCCGCGCTCACGCAGCGCCGTCTCCAGCGCCAGGCGTGAAATGCAGGCCGGCGGTGGGTGCGGCGACCGCGCCTTCATTGGCGGCGAACATGGTCTGGTAATCGGCCATGTCTTGCTCGTCGGGAGCGCGTTTGGAGGCGATATAGGGCGGCAGCGGCGGACTGCCGAGATCGGCGATCGCCAGATCAAGCGTCGGTCCGTGAAACGAAAACGATAACGTCACCTCGCCGTCTTCGCCCTTCTGCTTCCACCTCCGCGTCGAGATGGCCGAGCAGGCAAACCTTGCCTTCATTGCCGAAACGAACCACGTCGCCGCGCGCGAGTTTTTTTGCCGGCTTGACCAGCGCCTGCCAGCGCGAGCCATCGAGCCGCTTGATCAGCGTCGCCTCGATTTTCGGCTCGGTCTCGCGGCCGATCCGCCGGCCCCTCAACTGCGCCGCGATGACCTTGGTGTCGTTGACGACAAGCTGATCGCCTGCCTTGAGCCATTGCGGCAGGTCGGACACCAGGCGGTCGTGCATGCGCGCGCCGGGCTCAACCACCAGCAGCCGGGCGGAATCGCGCGGGCTGCGCGGGGCGCAGCGCGATCCGTTCAGCGGGCAATTCGAAGTCGAAGAGATCGGTGCGCATGGGCCGGATCGTCATTGCCGGGTATAGCCGTCCGAAGGACGGCGTCGCTTTCGCTCGCCTATGACCCGGCAATCCGATCTACTGCGGGAAAATATTTCGAAGATCGATGGATACGCGGGTCAAGCCCGCGTATGACGAATTCAGGTCTCACGCCTCGTCCAGCGCCATATGCGCCTTGACGATCTTGTCGGGATCCTTGACCGGCTCGCCGCGCTTGATCTTGTCGACGTTGTCCATGCCGGAGGTCACCTGGCCCCAGACCGTGTATTGGTTGTTGAGGAACGGGGCGTCGTCGAAGCAGATGAAGAACTGGCTGTCGCCGGAATCCGGATTGGCGGCGCGCGCCATCGATGTGGTTCCGCGCACATGCGGCTCGGTGTTGAATTCGGCCTTGAGCTTGGTGCCGGAGCCGCCGGTGCCGGTGCCGTGCGGGCAGCCGGTCTGGGCCATAAAGCCGTCGATCACGCGATGGAACACGATGCCGTCGTAAAATCCCTCGCGCACGAGTTCCTTGATCCGCGCGACGTGGTTCGGCGCAAGATCGGGCCGCATTTCGATGGTGACGGGTCCCTGCGTGGTTTCGAGGATCAAAGTATTTTCTGTATCAGCCATGCCTGTTTCTCTTGTTGGTGAAGGTTTACGGTTGTGAAATCGAATGGCGAAAGGACGGCCGGCCGCGGCGCCGGCCATTGCATCTGTAAATGGCATGGGCGTGCAGCGCTGCAACGCCTCCATGGCCGCGATCCGGTACAATAAACGATCGTTGTCGTCCGCCTGTTCCGATTCATAGGTCACGCGGGGGCGGCCCAGGATTTCGCCCGCCCGGTTAAAGCTGACAATCACCGTGATGTCGATGTCCGGGTGGACGCGCGAGGGTTCCGGCGGCCTCCAGCAGGTCCTCAGTCTCGCAAAAACGTCAGCAATCGTGTTCACCTGCGCCGGTTGTGCCGACGCAGGTGTGAGCCCGACGAGCCAAAATCCCGCCACGCATAACAAACACAAACGGCGAGGCCGGTTGGTCACCGGTTACTTCATGTCGGAGGCGACCTGGACCTTCACCATCTTGTCCGGATTGGTGACGGCGCCGCCCGCTGATCCCGGGTCCGCCTTCTTGAGTTTGTCGACGACGTCCATCCCCTGCACCACTTCGCCGATCACGGTGTACTTGCCGTCGAGCGGCGCGCCGTCACCGAACATGATGAAGAACTGCGAGTTGGCGGAATCGACGCTGTCGCCGCGCCGCGCCATGCCGACGATGCCGCGCTTGAAGTGGACGCTGGAGAATTCCTGCGTCAGGTTCGGATATTTCGAGCCGCCGGTGCCGTTGAAATTCTGGCCGTCGCCGGTCTGCGCCATGAAGCCGTCCATCACGCGATGGAACGGCACGTTGTTGTAGAAGCCTTCGCGGGCCAACTGCTTGATGCGCTCGGCGTGCTTCGGCGCGATATCGGTGCGCAGCTTGATCACGATCCGTCCCTTGGTGGTGTCGATGACGATCGTATTCTGCTTGTCGAGACCGGCAGGAAGCGGCTGGGCGATGGCGGGTGCCGCACACAACAGCGCGACGAAGACGGCGAGAATTCGGATCATGAAAGCTCCAACGTTAAGAGAAGGTATCAGCGGCCGAATTTGGCCTTGAGGCGTTTTGCAACTGCCTTGGGCACGAAATTCGAGACGTCGCCACCCATACCGGCGATCTGTCGCACCAGTGTGGCAGTGATCGGGCGAACGGTCGGTGAGGCCGGCAGGAAAACCGTGTGGACCCCCGGCGCCATGGTCTCGTTCATGCCGGCGATCTGCATCTCGTAGTCGAGGTCGGTGCCGTCGCGCAAACCCCGGATCAGGATGGTGGCGCCGGCGCGCTTGGCGGCGGTGACCGTGAGGTCGTCAAACGTGACGCAGTCGAATTCGCATTTCGCGTGGCTGGCGACCGGTTCGAATACCTCGCGGAGCATCGAAAGCCGCTCTTCGACCGAAAACAACGGCGCCTTGCCGGGATGGACGCCGACCGCCACCACCAGGCGGTCGCACAGGCCGACGGCATGCCGGACCACGTCCAGATGGCCATTGGTGACGGGGTCGAATGAGCCGGGATAAAGCGCAATGCGGGGCATGACCCCTCCTAACCCGCCCGGCTTGGGCCTGCAAGCAGGTCTGGAATGAGGCCTGGGGTGGCCCGGCCGCTATATTTTGTCGGCCATTGAACCATTTAGGGGGCCGGCGCGTCTTCTGGGCAGGGCCGGCTTTGTTTCGTCGCGACCGGGCGACGAAACAAAATGGCGGTTGGACGAAACCATTTTGGGCCTTTGGCAGACCTCGGCGAAGAACTCCTGAAACGCCCGGTTTGTATCAAGACGCCAGATAACGAGGGCCACCCAAGGCCCGGTGACAGGGGACCGTCATGATCAAGACTCTTTCGGCTATCGCCGTAGCCGCATGCCTCGCTGCCGCCCTGGCCATCCTGCCGGGTTTTGCGCCGCAAGTCGAAGCCAGCGTGCCGCGCCCGCTTGCCAAGGCCGACCGCCTCGACATCCACCCGACCGGCCGCGACTGCTCGCAGCAGGCCTGGCCGCATTTCGAGGCTTCCTGCCTGCGTACGGCGGGCTCGAAGGCGGCGGTACGTGAGGCCCGTCTGGTCACCGCCGACCGCACGCCATAAGGCCTACCGCTCGCCTTCCCGCTATGATCCCAACGGCACGCTTTGGGCGTGCCGGAAAATATTGTTCGGATCGAACGCCGACTTGATCCTCGTCAGTCGGGCGAGGTTATCGCCCCAGTAGGCTTTGGCGTAACCCTCGCCGAGATCGAGGTCGCCATAGTTCACATAGGAAGCGCCGGAAACATACGGCCGCATCGACGCATACAGCGTCCGCATCATCGCGAGATTGGTCTCGGTGGCGCCGGGGCTGTCCCACTGCATGAAATATTGAATGAGGTACTTCGTGTTGCCGCGATGGACGAACGCCGTGGCCTCGGACGCAACCTTGTTGATCGCCCCGCCGTAACTGTCGAACAGCACGGCAATCTCGCCCGGCGCCTTCTGTAACCCGTCAAGCAGCGTCAAAACGCCCTGCTCGCTCATGGGCTCGACGATATAGTCGGATTTGCCCTTCATCAGAACGGATTCATAGACCGGGCCACCGCCGTTGAAGATATTGGCGGCCCTCGCGAAGGTCATGGTGGTCGTGACAAGTATCTCGGCTGGACCGGCGAGTTTTTGCAGGCGTTTCATCTCGGCCGTCAGCTTGCTTTCGGAATCGACCGACAGACCGGCGATATGCACCTTGATCACTCCGCCTGCCTCCTTGGTCAGGTGCAGCGTGCAGGTGATCGCGGGTGCGAGATTATCGAGCCATTCCTGCCAGGCCAGCACGATCCTGGCGGCCTGGATGACCGGCTTGCTCCAGGTGATGGCGAATTTGGCGACCAGATTGACCAGGCTGGTGCGGAAGTTGAATTTGGTCACGACGCCGAAGCTGCCGTTGCCTCCGCCGCGCAGCGCCCAAAACAAATCGGGGTTTTCCTCCGCGCTCACGTTCAAGATATTGCCGGAGGCATCGACGACTTCCATCGACAGCACGCTGTCGCATGCCAGTCCAAATGGGCGTCCCAACAGGCCAAAGCCGCCGCCCAGCGAATGGCCGGCGACACCGACGGGGAAACAGCTGCCCGCCGGGATCGCCAGATGAGCGGGCTCCAGCGCGCCATACACGGCGCCTAACGAGGCACCGGAACCGATCGCGACCGACTTCTTGTCAGCGGCAAGCTGAATGGCGGCCATCCCGCGGACATCGATGACGAGATCGGCGTTCTGCGAAAAGCCTTCATAGGAATGACCACCGGAGCGGATGGCAAAGCTCACGCCGTTCCCGGTCGCCCAGCGGATGGTTTGGCCGACGGCTTGGGCGCTTGAAGCAACAACCCGTACCTGCGGCGCGACCTGCTTTCGCTTGCTGTACGAGGCATTGTAGTCGAACTTGTTGGGAGCAATGCTCCCCGAAATCAGAACCAGATCCTTTTTGGAATCGAGTTCCGCCTTCAGCGCGGCGATCGGCAGGCTGGTGGCGGCTTCCGCTTTGCGCATCTCCAGCAGCGATCTGCCGACGATCAGGTTTGCCGAGAAGACGCTGGAGGCTTGCAGGAATTCCCGGCGCTTCATGCTGTCCCCTACACCGGCTTCAGGCGTTTACTTCTAAAACCGCAACGACGATAGACTTGGCGATGCCCGCATTACCCTTGGAATCAGACATCCAAGGCGACCTTCAACGTGTCCGCTTTGTGCGGAAAGAATCAACAGGTCGATGCCAGCACTGTTCAGGAGCGAACGCTCCGCGCGATACTCCGATCTCGGTGCGGCTATTCTCGTGTGTAACGATTGTGGGTTGACCTTGCTCCTCGTCAGTTAGTACGAGAAGTCGCAGGCGCGTTCGACCGCGCGCAAATGCAAACCGGATCAACTGGTTATTCCGATCGGTTTTGATGGCCCGGATGGATTATTGGATGAAGCCTTGAGCAAGAAATCTTATCGGATCGGGATCGACGTCGGAGGAACCTTCACCAAAGCCGCCTTGATCGACAATATCGACGGCAGCGTCGTTGGGCGCTCGTCCGTCCACACGACCCATGACCATCCGGACGGCGTCGCTGCCGGCGTCATCCTGGTATTCGAGCGAGTCTTGAGCGATGCCGGCATCGACGCTCGCGACGTCGTCCTGCTCGCCCACAGCACGACGCAGGCGACGAATGCCTTGCTGGAGGGCGACGTCGCTCGGGTCGGAGTCGTGGGTCTTTCGGCCGCCAAGGCGGCGAAACTCGCCGAGGTGCAGGTGCGCATCGATCCGATCGAACTCGCGCCGGGGCGCATCCTTCAGACCTGCAACCAGTTCCTGCTCAGCGACGGGCTCGACCGGAAGGCGGTCGAGAATGCCGTACGCACACTGCGCGCAGAGGGCGCCCAGGTGCTGGTGGCGTCGGCCGCGTTCGGCGTCGACAATACCTCGACCGAAGAACTCGTTCGAGAGGTCGGCGAGGAGTTCGATCTTCCAACGACTTGCGGGCATGAGGTCACGCGGCTTTACGGATTGACGACCAGAACGCGCACCGCGGTGATCAACGCCTCGATCCTGCCGCGGATGATCGCGACCGCCAACCTGACCGAAACGAGCATGAGGAACGCCGGCATCGATGCGCCGCTCATGATCATGCGCGGCGACGGCGGCGTCATGAGCATCGGCGAAATGCGGCATCGTCCGGCCATGACGATGCTGTCGGGACCTGCGGCGAGCGTGGCCGGCTCGTTGATGCACGTCGGCATGTCCGACGGAATCTATTTCGAAGTCGGCGGCACGTCGACGAACCTCGGTGTGGTCAAGGCCGGCCGTCCGGTCGTGACTTATGCGAACGTGGGTGGCCACGATACCTACGTCAATTCCCTCGACGTGCGCGTCCTGGGCGTAGCGGGCGGCAGCTTGATCAGGATCGCGGATGGTTCGGTTCGCGAGGTTGGGCCGCGAAGTGCCCATATCGCCGGGCTCCGATACGCCTGCTTTGCGCCTGCCGAGATCTTCGACAAAGCACGCGTCGTGTTCTTCGAGCCGAAGCTAGGCGACGGCGACGACTTCGTCGCGATCGAGACCGAACGGCACGGCCGCTTTGCGTTAACGACCACCTGCGCCGCCAATGCCGCCGGGCTGACTGGTCCGGAGATGCATTGCTACGCGCCGGCGGAAGCCGCCCGCGCGGCCTTCGCTCCGCTCGCAGCAGCGGTCGGGAAGGATGTCGTCACGCTGGCCAAAGAGGTGCTCGCATCGGCGTCGGGCAAGGTGATGCCGACCATTCTATCCCTGATCAAGGACTATCAGCTCGACGAAGACCAGCAGGTGCTGATCGGAACGGGCGGCGGCATCGGCGCTCTGTTGCCCACCGTGGCGGATCGGTTGGGTCTGCGGTTCGAGATCGCGAAGGATGCCGAGATCATTTCCTCGATCGGAGCCGCGCTGGCGATGGTTCGCGAGGTCGTCGAACGGGTCAATCCCGATCCATCCTCCGACGACATCGCCCATCTTCGCGCCGAAACCCTGGAGGCGATCGGTAAACTCGGGGCCGACCCGAAGACGGTCGACATTTCAGTGGAGATCGACCGCCAGACCGGCAGAATCCGGGCGATCGCCACTGGCGCGGCTGCGCTCCGCAGCTCCGGAGAAACGGAGACGGTCTCGGAGCGGCAGGCCCGTCGTATCGCGGCCAGATCATTGCGGCGGATGGAGGACGAGATCGAACTTGTTGCCGAGACCCCTGGCGCGTTCGTCTACGCTCCGACAACCGGTTCGAGGCATTCGTTGAGGATCGTCGACCGGCGCGGAAATGTACGGTTGCAGCGCAGCCATGCGGTCGTGCACCGGACGACCGTCGAAAAATGGCAGGACTCCTTGCGGTCGATGAACCTGTTCGGGCCTGATGACCCAACCGATGCTTTTTTCGGGGCGGTTTTGCTATATGATAGCCGCCTGGTCGACGTGACCGACGAAAGCTTCTATTCCAATGCGGTCAAGATCGTGGACAGCGAGCTTTCGGGCGTAGCGCCTGGAACGCCACTGGTTTTGATCGGCCTGGGACGGCCGATGTCGACCGAGAAGATGCGACAGGAGAACGGTGATGGAAAAGTTTGAGAAGCTGAAGGCCGTGGCGGCCCCGATGGGAATTCCCAACGTCGATACCGACGCGATTATTCCCAAGCAATTCCTGAAGACGATCAAGCGGGCGGGGCTCGGCAAGGCGCTGTTCTCCGAGCGACGCTACAATGAGAACGGCGAAGAGCGGTCGGACTTCGTCCTGAATCAGGGACCTTTCCGCAAAGCCAGGATCCTGGTGGCCGGCGAGAACTTCGGTTGCGGATCGAGCCGCGAGCATGCTCCCTGGGCACTGCTCGATTTCGGCATCCGGTGCGTCATCGCGCCGTCGTTCGCCGACATCTTCTACAACAACATGTTCAAGAACGGCATGTTGCCAGTCCGGCTGAGCGCAAAGCGGGTGCACGAACTGATCCAATTCCTGACCGAACTCCCCGGCGCCGAAATCACAGTCGATCTGCGCGAGCAGACCGTGACCGGACCAGACGAGCAGGTCGACCATTTCGACGTCGCGGAGTTCTCACGCGAGAGTCTTCTCAACGGCTATGACGAAATCGAGCTTTCCCTGCTGAAGAAGGACAAGATCGAGGCCTACGAGAAGAAAAAGAGCGTCGAGCGTCCCTGGCTATAGCGAGCGGCGACGGTTGAAATAGAGGCCTATCGGGGCGGGACGAGCGGACGCTCGTGCCGCCTTTTTCTTGATACGGCGATAGCTCCTCGGTCCAAGTCCCCCGAGGGCTAACGCGGATGCCCGTCGTTTTATAAATGTACGCGTCTAGCTACACGACAGCAGCGGCTTGAAATATTGCGGCTGGTGGAAATTCGCTTTGGCGGCCTTGGGAAGGAATGCGCTCCAGTAGCTGCGTTGCCGCCCCTGCCCCAAAATCGAATAGAAGTTTCCACGGATCTTGGTGGGATCGCCGTCCCAGCCGAGCGGCTTGAGGGGAATGGCTAGTTCGGCGTTCCAGCCGCCCGTCACCACCCTCGCTGTCGAGGTCAATCCCAAGTCGACGCCCTCATGGTGTTCTTTTGCGCTGACGATCCTGACCTGAAAGGCCTGGTTGTAGGGCGACACTTCGAATTCGAAATAGGGAAATCCGCTTTCCGAAAACGTCACAAACAATTCAACGACATCGAATTGATAAGGGTATTCATTCGCACCCAAAACCTTCTTCGCGTTCAGCGTCAGCGCCGATACCGAGAAGCGCACATTCAAGGTGCCGTTTGCAAGCACGGCACTGGCTTGCACGGGATTTTTGAGGCTGGAGCGGGCCGGCGCGACCAGCGACAGCTCGCAGGCGAACGCGCCTGAAGCGGTCAGTAAAATTGCAATAACGGTGAAGAATTTCATCGGCGCGGCCATGGAGCGCGCCGAGTGTGCCTGACAGCCGATTGCAGTCAATCGCCGCGCGATATTCCGCGCGGCGGACAAGCCGCCCCTGGGGACCGGGCGAGACGGCCTTAGATCGCGCCGTTGCCGTTCCCATTGCCGTTTTCGGCTTCCTCGCCGATGTGTTCGACCGACACCACATGCTCGTCTTCGGCGGTATCGAACACGATGACGCCTTGCGTCGAACGGCCCGCGATCCGGATGTCTTCGACCGGGCAACGGATCAGCTGGCCCTTGTCGGTGACGAGCATGATCTGGTCGGATTCTTCCACCGGGAAGGAGGCGACCAGCTTGCCGTTGCGGTTGTTGACCGACATCGCGACAATGCCTTTGCCGCCGCGGCCGGTGGTGCGGTACTCGAAGGACGAGGTGCGCTTGCCGTAGCCATTGACGGAAACCGTCAGCACCACCTGCTCCTGCGCCGACATTTCGACATAGCGCTCGGAGGAGAGCTGAATGGCGTTCGAGGTCTCTTCGCTCTCGCCCTCCGCCGCCGCTTCCTCGGCGACGCCGTCGCCGGCTACCGCGCGGCGCATCTTGAGGTAGGCCGTGCGTTCGTCCGACGTCGCTTCTACGTGGCGCAGGATGGCGAGCGAAATCAGCCTGTCGCCCTTGGCGAGCGCGATGCCGCGCACGCCCATCGAGGTGCGGCCGGTGAACACCCTGACATCGGTGACCGGGAAACGGATGCACTGGCCGCCGGCGGCGGTGAGCAGCACATCATCGTGCTCGGTGCAGATCTGCACGTCCACGATCGCCTCGTCCTCGTCGAGCTTCATCGCGATGATGCCGGAACGCCGGACGTCGACGAAATCCGAGAGCTTGTTGCGGCGGACCGTGCCGCCGGTGGTGGCAAACATCACGTCGAGATTGCCCCAGGAAGATTCATCCTCCGGCAACGGCATGATGGTGGTGATGCGTTCGCCCTGCTCAAGCGGCAGAATGTTGATCATGGCCTTGCCGCGGGCGTTGGGCGCGGCCATCGGCAACCGCCAGACCTTTTCCTTGTAGACCTGGCCGCGCGAGGAGAAGAACAGCACCGGCGTGTGGGTCGAGGCCACGAACAGGCGGCTGACGAAATCCTCGTCGCGGGTCTGCATGCCCGCCCTGCCCTTGCCGCCGCGGCGCTGCGCGCGATAGGCCGACAGCGGCACGCGCTTGACGTAGCCGGCATGCGAGACCGTCACCACCATATCCTCGCGCTGGATCAGGTCTTCGTCCTCGACCTCGCCTTCCTGCTCGATGATGACGGTCTTGCGCGGGGTGGCGAATTCCGACTTCACCTCGGCGAGTTCGGTCTTGACGATCGCCTGAACGCGGGCGCGCGAGCGCAGAATGTCGAGATAGTCGGCGATCTCTACCGCAAGTTTGTCGAGCTCTTCGGAAATCTCTTCGCGGCCGAGCGCGGTAAGCCGCTGCAGACGCAGGTCGAGAATGGCCTTGGCCTGCTCCATCGACAGCCGCGCGGTGCCGTCCGGCGCGAGCCGATGGCGCGGATCGTCGATCAGCGTGATCATCGCCGCGACGTCCTTCGCCGGCCAGTCGCGCGACATCAAGGTATCGCGCGCGGTGGTCGGATCGGGCGAGGTGCGGATGACGCGGATGATCTCGTCGATATTGGCGACCGCGATGGCAAGGCCGACCAGGATATGGGCGCGGTCGCGCGCCTTGTTGAGCAGGAACTTGGTCCGACGCGTCACCACCTGTTCGCGGAAGGCGACGAAGATCGTCAGCAGGTCCTTCAGGTTCATCACCTGCGGCCGGCCGGCGTCGAGCGCCACCATGTTGGCGCCGAAATTGGTCTGCAGCGGCGTGAACCGATAGAGCTGGTTCAGCACCACGTCGGGCATCGCGTCGCGCTTCAGCTCGACGACCACGCGAAAGCCGTCGCGGTCGGATTCATCGCGCAGGTCGGCGATGCCCTCGATCTTCTTCTCGCGCACCAGTTCGGCGATGCGCTCGACCATCGTGGCCTTGTTTACCTGGTAGGGAATTTCGGTGATCGATGATGGCTTCGCGATCCTTGCGGATGGTGTCGATCGACACCTTGCCGCGCATCACGATCGAGCCGCGGCCGAGTGATAGGCCGAGCGGATGCCCTGGCGTCCGAGAATGATGCCGCCGGTCGGAAAATCCGGGCCCGGCACGATCTCGATTAGCTCGTCGATCGAGAGCGCGGGATTGTCGATCAAGCGCCACGCAGGCATCGATCACTTCGCCGAGATTGTGCGGCGGGATATTGGTGGCCATGCCGACGGCGATGCCGCCGGCGCCATTGACCAGCAGATTGGGAAACTTCGCCGGCAGTACCGACGGCTCTCTCTCCGAGTTGTCGTAATTGGGCTGGAAATCGACGGTGTCCTTGTCGATATCGTCGAGCAGCGTGTGCGCGACTTTGGTCGAGCCGCGATTCGGTATAACGCATCGCGGCCGCGGCATCGCCGTCGACCGAGCCGAAATTGCCCTGCCCGTCGATCAGCGGCACGCGCATGGAGAAATCCTGCGCCATCCGCACCAGCGCGTCATAGATCGACTGGTCGCCGTGCGGGTGATATTTACCGATGACGTCGCCGACGGTGCGGGCCGACTTGCGGTACGTCTTGTTCCAGTCGAAGCCGTTCTCGTACATCGCGTAGAGAATGCGCCGATGCACCGGCTTCAGACCGTCGCGCGCATCCGGCAGCGCACGCGCCACGATCACGCTCATGGCGTAATCGAGGTAGGAGCGCTTCATCTCGTCGAGGATGGAAACGGGACGAATATCGGAAGGCGCCGGCGGCTCTCCGGGCTTCGTATCTTCAGGTTCAGACAAGGGAAAATCCGGTCAATTCAGAATCAGGTTCATATAGCGCATCGAGGGGGGCAAGACCACCTCAAACGGGCCCGGGCGCAGGGTTTTTCCCTTCGTTTTTCCAGGAGACTTAGGGAGCGGGCTTGGCACCCTCGCATGCCTCCCGAAGCCGGCCGGAAAATACCCTCCCGAAGAGCTGTTTAAGGGCCGAAAACGACCGCGTGCATGATCCGCCCCGGCAGCAGCGTGAACAGCCCGGCGATGACCAGCGCGCCGGAGAAAATCGCGATCATGACGCGGCGGTGATCCACAACGCGATGGCGATGCGCATACCAGACGCCGAGCGGGAGCTCACCAGCGTGAAAATAGACAGCAAATGGATGGGGCTCCAGGGACCCAACAGCTTGATCTGGTGGATCCAGAACGAACTCGCGGCCACAGCCAGCATCAAGACGACCCAGATCCAGCCGATGGTGCGGTGGGGCAACGTTCCCTTTGGCGCCGCAAGCTGGACCACGCCCAACACGAAAGCCGCCATCGCCGCGAAGGCATGGACGGGGATCGCCGGCGCGGCATCCAGGAGCGGCGCAAGACTCATGAGAAGTCCACTCTCACACCAGACCTATCGGCTCCCGCGGGAATTTCAACGCGCGGCTTTAGAACGGAATGTCGTCGTCCATGTCGCTGTTGCGGGCGCCGGCGCCCGCTGCCACCGCCCGGCGCGGCGCGCTCGAGGGACTGCTGGCGCCGAAGTCGCCGCCGCCCTGATCGTCCGAGCCGAAGCTGCCGCCGCCTCCGCCGCTGCGTCCATCCAGCATGGTCAGGCTCGAATTGAAGCCCTGCAGCACCACTTCGGTGGAATACTTCTCGACGCCGGCCTGGTCGGTCCATTTGCGGGTCTGCAACTGGCCTTCGATGTAAACCTTGGCGCCCTTCTTCAGGTATTGCTCGGCAACCTTGCACAGGCCTTCGTTGAAGATCACGACGCGATGCCACTCGGTCTTTTCCTTGCGCTCGCCGGTCGCCTTGTCGCGCCAGGTTTCCGAGGTGGCGATCGCCAGATTGGCGATCGGCCGCCCATCCTGGGTCCGCCGGATTTCGGGATCCTTGCCGAGATTTCCGACCAGAATCACCTTGTTCACACTTCCTGCCATCGCCGCTCTCCACTCGCCTTCCGTATTGAAGCAAACCCTATACGCTCGCTTGCCGGCTACGCCCGGCCGATCGTTTGGTTATCCACATATAGCATCTCCGACGCGAGTGTTCCAGTTTTGTTCCCTCAAATGGCGGGAGGAAGATCGTCTCCCGCGTTTGGCCTTGTGCGGGTTCCGCGGAGGGAACGGACCCGCCCGCAAAAAGCTTGTCGATTCATCCAGTTCACGCCGCACTTCGGTGCCGACTGTGGCTTTTGGGAGACGGCGCTGGGCGCCTAAATGCGCTAAGTTCAGCTGCAAATTGGGGTAGTTGGGCGCCGCTGACGGCTTAGGGCTTAAGGAATACGCTTCGCGGGGACACGAAGCGACGGAAAGAAGACGAAGGATGACGAAGGGCTTGTTGTTGGGCGCGCTGGCGCTGGTCACGCTGGGCATCACTGCCCCGGCGATTGCTGCGGACCTTCCGGCGCGGACATACACCAAGGCGCCCGACATGATGCCGGCCATTTACGACTGGAGCGGCGTCTATGTCGGCCTCAACGGCGGTTGGGGTAATGCGAACCGTTGTTTCGATCAGACCGCTCCTGTGATTGGCGCCGAGGGTTGCCACGGCACGTCAGGCGGTTTCGCCGGCGGACAGCTCGGCTATCGCTGGCAGACGTCTTCCTGGGTGTTCGGTTTCGAAGGCCAGGGCGACTGGGCCAGCCTGAAGGGCAGCAACGTCAGCCTCATCACGGGCAACACCAACCGCTCGCGAATCGACGACTTCGGCCTGTTCACCGGACAGGTCGGTTACGCCTGGAACACGGCGCTGCTGTATTTCAAGGGCGGCGCGGCTGTCGTCGGCGATCGCAACGATATCATCGCCAACAATGGCGCCGTTATCGCAACGAGCTCGGGCGATAACCGTTGGGGCGGCACCGTCGGTGCCGGCATTGAATTCTCGTTCGCGCCAAACTGGTCTGCGGCGGTCGAGTACAATCACCTCTTCATCGCCAACAACAACACCACCTTCACCAACCAGAACACCGGCGCTGTGATCAGCAGCGACCATATTCACGGCGATGCCGATCTGGTGTCGGTCCGCGTCAACTACCGCTGGGGCGGTCCGGTCGTCGCGAAGTACTGATCGCAGCTCATACGATTGAATTCGAAAAAGCCGGCCATCGCGCCGGCTTTTTTATTGCTCCCTGCTGACCGCTGCTGCCATCTGGTGCCTATTTCGCCAGTACGCGGAACAATCGGTTGATGGTTTTCACGCGGCACTGGAAATTGATTCCCGTTCTTCCTATGTTCCGAGCTTGATCATTGGCGTCTGATCGCTTTCCGGCGACGCGCCTTTTCCTGCGTCTTCCCGCGCCCGGAAATGCCGACATGGATGAAATTTTGAAAGCACGACGCCAATCCGCCAGTAGCCTGCGTGCGATCACCATTCGCGGCGCGCGCGAGCACAATCTGAAAAACGTCGACGTCGAAATACCCCGAGACAAGCTGGTGGTGTTCACGGGCCTTTCAGGCTCCGGCAAATCCTCGCTCGCGTTCGACACCATCTATGCCGAAGGCCAGCGGCGCTACGTCGAGTCGCTGTCGGCCTATGCGCGGCAATTCCTGGAGATGATGCAGAAGCCCGATGTCGATCAGATCGACGGGCTGTCGCCGGCCATCTCCATCGAGCAGAAGACGACGTCGAAGAATCCGCGCTCGACGGTCGGCACCGTCACCGAGATCTACGACTACATGCGCCTGTTGTGGGCGCGCGTCGGCGTGCCCTATTCGCCGGCCACGGGCCTGCCGATCGAAAGCCAGATCGTCTCGCAGATGGTCGATCGCGTGCTGGCGCTGCCCGAGGGCACGCGGCTTTATCTGCTCGCGCCGGTCGTGCGCGGCCGCAAGGGCGAATACAAGAAGGAGCTCGCCGAATACCTCAAGAAGGGATTCCAGCGCGTCAAGATCGACGGCAAGTTCCACGAATTGGCCGAAGCGCCCACGCTCGACAAGAAATTCCCGCACGACATCGACGTCGTGGTCGACCGCATCGTGGTGCGGCCGCGACATCGGCCAGCGGCTGGCCGAAAGTTTCGAGACCGCGCTGAAGCTCGCCGAAGGTCTTGCGGTGATCGAATATGCCGATGCGCCGGCCGCCTCCCCCGCGGCCGACGACAAGAAAAAGACCGCCAAGATTCACGACAAGAGCGGGCCGGAACGGATTCTGTTTTCGGAAAAGTTCGCCTGTCCCGTCTCCGGCTTCACGATTCCGGAAATCGAGCCGCGGCTGTTCTCGTTCAACAACCCCTATGGCGCCTGCCCCGCCTGCGGCGGGCTCGGCATCGAGCAGCATATCGACGAGGACCTCGTCATTCCCGACAAGGAAATGACCTTGCGCAAGGGCGCGATCGCGCCCTGGGCGAAGTCTTCCTCGCCCTATTACATCCAGACGCTGACCGCGCTGGCCAAGTTCTACAAGTTCACGCTCGACACCAAGTGGAAGGACCTGCCGAAGAAGACGCAAGCCGCGATCCTGCACGGCTCGGGCGAGGACGAGATCAAGTTCTCCTACGAAGACGGCGTGCGCTCCTACGACACCAAGAAGCCGTTCGAGGGCGTCATCACCAATCTCAACCGCCGCTTCCGCGAGACCGAAAGCGAATGGGCGCGCGAGGAGCTGGCGAAATATTTCTCCGACGTGCCCTGCGAAGCCTGCCACGGCTATCGGCTCAAGCCGGAGGCGCTGTGCGTCAAGATCGGCGGCAAAGCATATCGGCGAAATCTCCGAAATGTCGGTGCGCCGCGCCGGCGAATGGTTCGAGACCGTGCCGAAGGCGCTGAACGCGCAGCAGAACGAGATCGCCGCCCGCGTGCTCAAGGAAATCCGCGAGCGGCTGTCCTTCCTGCTCGACGTCGGCCTGAACTATCTGACGCTGGCGCGCGCTTCCGGCACGCTGTCCGGCGGCGAAAGCCAGCGCATTCGGCTGGCCTCGCAGATCGGCTCGGGGCTGACCGGCGTGCTCTATGTGCTGGACGAGCCCTCGATCGGCCTGCACCAGCGCGACAATGCGCGGCTGCTCGATACGCTGAAGCGGCTGCGCGACCTCGGCAACACCGTGATCGTGGTCGAGCATGACGAGGACGCGATACGTCTGGCCGACCATGTGCTCGACATCGGCCCCGGCGCCGGCATGCATGGCGGCCATATCGTAGCGCAAGGCACGCCCGCCGACATCATGCACAATCCGAAATCGCTGACCGGGAAATACCTCACCGGCGAATTGTCGGTGGACATTCCCGAGCGGCGGCCGCCGAACCATCGCCGCACCATCAAGGTCATCAACGCGCGCGGCAATAACCTGAAGAACGTCTCGGCGGAAATTCCGCTCGGGCTGTTCACCTGCGTCACCGGCGTTTCCGGCGGCGGCAAGTCGACGCTCTTGATCGACACGCTCTACAAGGCGATCGCGCGCAAGCTCAACAATGCCAGCGAAGGCGCCGCGCCCCACGACCGCATCGAGGGGCTGGAGCATATCGACAAGATCATCGACATCGACCAGTCGCCGATCGGCCGCACCCCGCGCTCGAATCCCGCGACCTATACCGGCGCGTTCACGCCGATCCGCGAATGGTTCGCGGGCCTCCCCGAAGCCAAGGCGCGCGGCTACGAGCCCGGGCCGTTCTCGTTCAACGTCAAGGGCGGCCGCTGCGAGGCCTGCGAGGGCGACGGCGTCATCAAGATCGAGATGCACTTTCTGCCCGACGTCTACGTCACCTGCGATGTCTGCAAGGGCAAGCGCTACAACCGCGAAACGCTGGAAGTGCTGTTCAAGGGCAAGTCGATCGCCGACGTGCTCGACATGACGGTCGAGGAAGCCGCCGAGTTCTTCAAGGCGGTGCCCCGCGTGCGCGAAACCTTCAAGACGCTGCATCGCGTCGGTCTCGACTACATCCATGTCGGCCAGCAGGCGACGACGCTGTCGGGCGGCGAAGCCCAGCGCGTCAAGCTTGCGAAAGAACTGTCCAAGCGCGCGACCGGGCGCACGCTCTACATCCTGGACGAGCCGACCACCGGGCTGCATTTCCACGACGTCAAGAAACTGCTGGAGGTGCTGCACGAGCTGGTGTCGCAGGGAAACACGGTGGTCGTGATCGAGCACAATCTCGAGGTCATCAAGACCGCCGACTGGGTGATCGACCTCGGCCCCGAAGGCGGCGACGGCGGCGGCGAAATCGTCGCCTGGGGCCCGCCGGAAGATATCGTCAAGGCGCCGCGCAGCTATACCGGCAAGTTTTTGGCGCCGGTGCTGAAGAAGGCGGGCAAGCCGCGGAAGAGCGGCGGGACGAGCGAGGCGGCGGAGTAAGGGCCCCGCCATGGACCGCAGCGGACTAAGCTTTCGTTACACATCAAGCATCCAACTCGCGATTTAGCGACAATCTGTCGAACGCTCGGCCTCCGCCCGAAGATTATTTGGAAAGAGGGAGAAGAACGGCGAACGCCCAAGGGACGCCGCCTCGCAGGCGTACGCGAGAGTTCCGATTGCTCGGTCGACCTCGGAGCCACGTCAAAGGTCGAATTATCAAAGAAAATGGAATCTGCGGTTCGCTCGCTTCAGCCTCACAGGGCTGTTCTCCGAAGGCTCACTTCGACAGGGGGACGGATTAGTTTCTCTGTTGGGTGGTCCTGCGACAATGACACCGGCGAGACGCTCAGCAGCGAGATTTTACGCCAAATGACCGATATGGGAATCGCGTTGGACCTGAACATTTACGTTGCTGACGCTTGAGTTCCGCGTCATTGCAAGCGCAGCGACGCAATCCACCTTTTTGTCATTCCGGGATGCGCCGCAGGCGCAGGCCCGAAATCCATGGCGCTGCTGCAAGCATTGGAGCGATGGATTCGGGGCCCGCATCTTCGATGCGCCCCGGAATGACGGCTTGGAGATGGTCTGGATTGCTTCGTCGCTTTGCTCCTCGCAATGACGAGAAACTGTTCAATCCACAATCGCCGCTTCCACAAACCCCTTCGGATCGTCGCAGAACTCGCGCATCGCCTTGTAGTGATCGGTCTCTTCGACCGTGGTCGGCTCCAACCCATCCTTGGTCAGGCGCAGCAGCGTCGCGTTGGGATAGGCCATCAGCATGGGCGAGTGTGTCGCCATGATCACCTGGCAGTGGCGGCTTTCGTCCATGCGGCGCATCAGCTTCAGAAATTCGATCTGGCGCGCGGGCGAGAGTGCCGATTCCGGCTCGTCGAAGATGAAGATGCCCTGCCGCTGGCAACGCTCCTCGAAGAAGCGCAGAAAACCTTCGCCGTGCGAGTGGGACAGGAAGTCGGGCGGTGGCGGTCCACCCATCGGATATTCCTGCGCCATCTGGTCCAGATATCTCGCCACCGAAAAGAAGCTTTCAGCGCGAAAGAACCAGCCGTTGGTGATCTTCGGCAGCCAGCTCGCACGCAGCGCCTGCGACAGCTCGTCCGCCCATCTCCTCCATCGCCCAGGAATGATCGACCGTCGCATAGCCCTTGCCGCCGCCGGCCTCGTCATAGCCGGCGAGCACGGCGATCCCTTCGAGCAGTGTGGATTTGCCGGTGCCGTTCTCGCCGACGATGATGGTGATGGCGCGATCGAAAGTGAGCGAGAAATCGTCGTGCAGAAACGGCAGGCAGAACGGATAGGCTTCGCGATCCGGAACGAGCGTCGGGTCGATCCATATTCGCCTGAGGTATGGCGCCGGCAGGTTGATGTTGCGATTTCGCCGTGAACCCATGCTCTGCCCCGCGCCGTCCGACACGTTCGTGCATGGAACATATCAGGAACATTTTTGGGAGGGAAGTGGGATTCCAGCTGCTGTCGTCCCTGCGGAAGTAAGGACCTCCGCGTGAGCGCGAACGCGCTCATCGCGTTACGCCGCGGCCGCTCTGGTCAGCGCTTAGGGCCGGTTTCTAGCAACTAGCATCGGTGGTTATGGGTCCCGGCGTACGCCGGGACGACGGCCATTTGCGGGTGAGATGTGCGCACCTGCAACCGCGCCGCCCCTTAAAAACTTCGGTAAAGTCTCGCCGTCGCGGAAGCTGCCAGTGCTTCGTTCTTTACCCAGACCGGCACGTCGCCCAAGGCCGCTCGGGTTGATCTCACGGTTCTCGGCAGTGCCCCGCTCCCCAATTCAGACAGCGTTCCAACTTCAATTGATTCCTGCCCTTTGACGCAGCTCAATATCCAGCTGGCGGTTCCGGTGGAAAGATTACATAGAGCAGAGACAGAGCCATGCGATCAAATAGCCCGCTGGATTACACCCTGCCGGCGCCTGGCACGCCGGAGGCCATTGAGCTCGGCTGCACCTGCCGCGTGGTTGGCCACGACGCCAAGCTGGAGGAATCCGGCCCCTCCGGCATGCTCGCGGCTCCCGATGCGAATTGCCCCGTTCACGGGACCACAGCTCAGCTTGAGGAGCACGAATAAATGTGGCGCAACGCCCACCTTCATATCGGCCTGGTCATCCTGATCGCGCTGGCAGCGTTCCTTTTCATACGCATGCGCCCCGCGGGAGGAGCCACGGCAGCCGAAACCAATATTTTAGAAGGACATCGTCTGGCCAAGGCCTGGTGCGAACGCTGTCATGTGGTTGAGCCGCATATGGCGGCAATGCCGAGTCCGGCACCGAGCTTCGAAGCCGTCGCAAACCAGCCTGGCACTACGGCGCTGGCGCTGAAGGTCTTTTTCAGGACGAGCCACAAGGACATGCCGAACCTGGTCATTGTGCCAGACCAGGCGGAAGCGCTCGCCAGCTACATCCTCAGCCTGAAGACCAACTAGTGTCCGTGCAGACGCGGCCCCCGGCAAACTCGTCTGAAGGCCAGTTCCGTCGATGGGACCGGACCAACTCCAGGTCGAGTGGCCGGCATTCCCCGGTTTTGCGGTTTGCCACCGGCGTCGCCGACATTTCGTCGTCGGAATTTAAGTTGAGCCTTACCAAGCTTATTTACGAACATTTCGGCGCCGGCCGTTAGTCTTGTCGCGTGGACGTCACGGTTTCCCGATGAGAACGATCTGGCGCTGGCTTCATCTTGGTCTGGGCAACGCCGGGACGCCGGCGGACCGCGCATTGGTTGTCGAGCAGTTCCGCATCCTGACCAGCCAGGTCCCGGTGCTCTACGGCGTTCTGATCGTCGAGAGCCTGAGCGTCTCCTACGTCCTGCCCTCCTCGCTCCCGTCCTGGTTCCGGCTTGGTGTACCGAGCGCGCTTGTGATCGTCAGCGCCATCCGAATGCTCTATTGGATGAGGCTCAGAAGCTTCGTACCGACCCCCGAACAGGCGCTGCATTACCTCTTCAAGACGCGCATTCTGGCGTCCGTGATCAACGCCTGCTTTTCGATCTGGACGCTGATTTTGTTCGACAGCGTCGATCTGGCCTCACGCGCGCCGCTGGCGCTTCTGGTCTTCATGGGTTCGGTCGGAAGCGCCTATTGCCTTGGAAGCTTCCCGAGCGCCGCCCGGCTCACGCTCATCATCTCGGCACTTCCGATCTCGCTGCGGCTGTTGTTTTCGGGTGATGCGCTGCCCGTCTGTATCGGGCTCAACAACTGCATGCTCGTCGCGCTGCTCGTCCGGATGATGAACACCAACTATCGCGATTTGGTCGATCTCATCGCGTCGCGGGCCATGCTTCTCGTCGAAAGCGAACGCGCGCGAAATACCGAAATAATTGCGCTGGAGGAGCAGGCCAACGCGCGGGAGATCGCAGGCCGCTTCGACACCGCACTGAACAACATGACGCAGGGACTTTGCTTCTTCGATGGCAAGCAGCGGCTCATCGTGTGTAACCGCCGTTATCTCGACATGTACGGCCTGGACCCGGCGACCGTAAAACCCGGTATACTGCTCACCGAAATCGTCGATCTTCGATACAAGGCCGGAAGCTGTCCGATCATGAGCTCCGACGACTACCTGGTCTGGCGCAAGACGATTTCCGTCACCAACAAAGCCAACGACTCGATTGTCGAATTGGCGAATGGCCGTGTTTTCCGGATTTGCCATCGACCGATGCCGGACCACGGTTGGGTCGCGACGCATGAGGACATCACCGAACAGCATCTGTTCGAAAAAGCATTGGCCCAGTCGAAGGCAAATGCCGAACGCGCCGAGATCGCGGCCCGCTCGGCGCACACACGTTTGATCGAGGCGCTGGATGTCGTGCCGGAAGGCCTGGCGATCCTCGATGCCGACGATCGCTACGTCCTGTGGAACAAGCGGTACGCCGAACTCTACACGGATAGTTTCGACGCGATCGCGCCGGGCATGAGTTTCGAGGAGGTGCTCCGTTTCGGGTTGGCGCGGGGGCAGTATCCTGACGCAAAAGGCTGCGAGGAGGAATGGCTGCGTGAACGTCTCGGGCGCCACGCGCAGCCGCAGTGCGCACATGAACAGCGCCTGTCGGGCGACCGCTGGATCCGAATCGAGGAGCGGCGCACGGCGGATGGTGGAAGTATCGGCATACGCGTCGACATCACCGACCTGAAGCGCCGGGAAGCGTCATTCCGCCTGCTGTTCGAGGAAAACCCTCTGCCGATGTGGGTCGTTGACATCAACACGTTCGAACTCCTGGCGGTCAATGCCGCGACCTGCCGCCACTATGGCTATCGCCGCGAGCAGCTGTTGACCATGACGGTCGAGGACCTGCGCGTTCCGGAAGAGCGGCAAGCGCTGTACGATGAGTTTCGCCAGAACCGGGGTACGCAGACCGGACAGGAGACCCGCCGTCATGTAACCGCAGACGGAAGGGTAATCGAGGTGGCGATCGAGGCACGTCCGCTGCGCTATGACGGCCGCGATGCAGCGGTCGCGGTAGCCTTCGACATGACCGACCGGAAGCGGGCCGAGCAGCGCATCCTGCATATGGCCCGCCACGATGTCCTGACCGACCTGCCCAATCGCTCCGCGCTCGACGCCCATTTCGCGCAGATCCTGGAACAGGTCCGCGCACGCGGCACGAACTTTGCGATTCTCTGCATCGATCTCGACCGCTTCAAGCAGATCAACGACCTGTTCGGACATTCGATGGGCGACGCGGCGCTGCGTGAGGTTTCGCAGCGGCTCATCGCTGCGGCACAAGGCGCCTTCATCGCTCGCGTGGGCGGCGACGAATTCATCGCGGTTACCGACCAGGCGCCGTTGCCGTCAAGCGCCGAACTGTTGGCCACGCGATTGCGCGACGCACTTGAAAGCGAGATCCTGATCGACGGCCATTCGCTTGATCTCGATCTGAGCATCGGAATTGCGGTTTATCCGCGGGACGGCGACGATGCGCGGTCGTTGTTTGCCAACGCCGATGCTGCGCTCTATCGCGCCAAGCAGGAAGGCCGAGGCGCCATTCGCTTCTTCACGGCGGCGATGGACCGGCAATTGCGCGAGCGGCGCGAGCTGGAACGGGATCTGAAGTCGGCGATTGCAAACGCGGAACTTTTCCTGGAGTACCAGCCGCAACGGCACCGCAATGGAGAGATCATTGGATTTGAGGCACTGGTTCGCTGGAGGCATCCGCAACATGGCGTCATCCCACCCGCGGAATTCATTGCTATCGCCGAAGAGAGCGATTTGATCGTCGACATTGGCGACTGGGTACTCGGAGAGGCGTGCAGCCGCGCCGCTTCGTGGGACGATCACCTGCAAATTGCGGTCAATGTCTCGGCGATTCAATTCCGCCGGGGTGATCTCCAGCACTCCGTTGCAGCGGCCCTTGAGGAATCCGGTATTTCCCCTGAACGGCTGGAGCTCGAAATCACCGAGGGGGTCCTGATCGAGAACGTCGCGCGGGCAGCGCAAGTGTTGAATGGCCTCAAGACGCTGGGGGTACGGATTGCCCTGGATGATTTCGGGACCGGCTACTCGTCATTGTCATACCTTCAGTCCTTTCCGCTCGATCGAATCAAGATCGACCGATCGTTTATCGCGTCATTGGGCCGCGCAGAGCGGTCGCTTGCGATTGTGCGCGCTGTTATCGGTCTCGCGCACGGACTGGGACTGCCCGCGCTGGCGGAAGGCGTTGAAACCAACGACCAGCTGGAAATCCTGATCGAAGAGGGATGCGACGAGATGCAGGGCTTCCTGATCGGGCGCCCGCTTCCAGTTGAGGCTTACGCCAATCTCCTGAACTGCGACGACGCTGTGGCCCGCGCCTAGCGCGTTTTCGAGCGAAGTGGGACCCGGTTCGCATAGCAATCAAGTTTGCGCAGATTGCGTAGACTTATCTGCGGTAGAAAACGCGCTAAAACAAAAGACTGGAGCCCGGTTTTGATTCAATCAAAACCGAATAAGCTCCAGGCGCTGCTTCAGCCGGATTTCCTAAAGCCTCAAGCCACGGCGGCTGACAGTCTCTCGGCGACATTGGGCACCTCGATGTCGATCTCGAGTGTCGATACGTCGTTGCCCCGTTCCATCCTGATATGCAGTTTTTCGGCGTCGAATGCGACATGACGCGAGACGACCGCCAGGATCTCGGACCGAAGCAGGTCCAGCAAATCAGGCTGGCCTCGCAAACCACGCTCATGCGCCAGCAAAATCTGCAACCGTTCCCGCGCGACGGGAGCGGATGGCGGTGCCGGTGCAGGCGCGGCGCGGCCGCCGAACAGCCGCAGCATCATGCGGCCCTCCGTCCGAGCAGCCGATCCATCAGCCCCTTGCGGGCGGCCGGCACCATCATCGCAATGGTCTCGCCCATCAGGCGACGGGCCGCATCGATATAGGCGCGGGACGGCGCGCAGGTGGCATCGTTCAGCGTCACCGGCGCGCCCACATTGGAGGCGCGCAACACATCCTGGCTTTCGGGAATGATCCCGAGCAGCGGCGTCGCCAGAATGTCGAGAACATCCTCGATCGACAACATCTCGCCCCGCGCCGCCCGCGCGGTGTCGAACCGGGTGATCAGAAGATGCTTTGCGACCTGCTCGCCCTTCTCGGCCTTCACGGTCTTGGAATCGAGCATCCCGATGATGCGGTCGGAATCCCGCACCGACGATACTTCCGGGTTGGTGACGATGACGGCCTCGTCCGCATAGCGCATCGCCAGCATCGCACCGCGTTCGATCCCGGCCGGACTGTCGCAAATGATCCAGTCGAATTTGTTTCGCAACTCCCCGATGATCTTGCCGACGCCCTCTTCGGTCAGCGCATCCTTGTCGCGGGTTTGCGAAGCCGGCAGCAGCCACAGATTCTCCAGGCGCTTGTCGCGTATGAGGGCCTGCGAGAGGTTGGCAATGCCCTGCACCACGTTGATGAAATCGAACACCACTCGCCGTTCCGCGCCGAGTACCAGATCGAGGTTGCGCAAGCCGACATCGAAGTCGACCACGACGACTTTTTCTCCCATTTGCGCCAGCGCGGCTCCGAGTGCGGCGGTCGTCGTCGTCTTGCCGACGCCACCTTTTCCGGACGTCACAACAAGGACTTTGGCCATTCTTTCGATCTCCCCAAAAACAATTAATTCAGTGGTGTGATTTGCACGATATCGCCGTCGAGCCAGACTTGCGTCGGCCCGTTGTATAAGGACGCGTCGATCTCTTCTGCCGTTCGGTAGTAACCGTCGATGGCCAGGAGCTCGGCTTCGATTTTCTGGCAGTAAATTCGCGCGCTCAAATTGCCGTTGATGCCGGCCATCGCCCGGCCGCGGAGTGTGCCGTAGACGTGGATGGAGCCGCCGGCGACAATTTCGGCGCCCGAGCTGACCGCTCCCACCACCGTGATGTCGCCTTCGGGAAAGACCACCGACTGACCGGAACGCACCTGGCTGTCGAGCAACAGCGAAGCCGGCTTGGGTTTCGGCTCCGGCTTCGGCTTCTTTGGCTCGCTCGGAGCAACGACACAATGACGGCCGCCGTTGAGCAAAGGTGGCAGGCTCGGCGTCAGGCGCGCGGCGTCGACGCCCTCGATGCCGAGAATGCGAAGATTTCGCCGTTCGAAGTTCGCGACCAATTGTGCAATCGCGTTTTCGCTGAGATCGACCGCGGAGAGATCGAGCACCACTGGCTTGCCGGCAAAAAACCCCGGCGATTGACGCAGCGTTGCGTCAATTTCCTCAAGCCAATCCATGATGGGGACAACGGGGTAAAACACAAAAGCGACATAAGATCGCCCTCGCATGCGAATGGGCTTTGGCTTTGGCAGCGCTACTGCATCCATGACAACTGCTCGCCTACACAAATGAAGGGGCGTGGCAGACGATCGCACGCGAATCGCCCCTGTCCGCGTTGTTCACAGACTGAGTTGAGTCGACGGGCGAAATTGAGTCGAAAACTGGAACCGGATAAGGCGCGATCACGGCCGTCGTTGGCACGACCTACAACCGGTGATTTTCCCGCCGTGCCAACGCACCGAACCTGACTGTTGTCATTCGAGGCCCCGCAATGACTGGACACTCTTGACACGTAGTCGAAGCGCAACGCGGTTGATTTGCCCGTCGAGGCTGGGCAAGAACTCGGCATTTTGGGGAGTTGATGTACAATTCAACTTATGACGAATCGGACATTCAAGACCGGCGCGAGCCGGGATCATGCCAGCCTGCTTCCTGCCCGGATCGAGGACTATGTGGCGCCGGACAATCCGGTCCGTGCGATTGAGAGCTTCGTGTGTGCGCTGGACCTTGCAAAGCTCGGCTTCTGTCATGCTGGGCGTGGCGTGCAAGCGATGGGGCAGCCGCCCTATAATCCAGCCGATCTTTTGAAGCTCTACCTTTACGGCTACATCAACCAGGTCAGGTCGTCGCGGCGGCTGGAGCGGGAAGCGTGCCGCAATCTGGAACTGATCTGGCTGTTGAAGGGCTTGCGGCCGGGCTATCGGACGATCGCCAACTTCCGCAAGGAGAACTGGAAGGCGCTGAAGGCGGTGAACCGCGGCTTCGTGCTGTTGGCGCGGGAGCTTGGGCTTGTCGGCGGAGCAGTTGTGGCGATCGACGGCTCGTTCTTCCATGGTGATGCCAGCAAGGCGAGCATCTTCACGCGCAGGAGGCTCGCCGGGCAGATCGCAAAGCTGGATCAGGAGATCGAGGCCTACGGCAAATCTCTTGAGGACAATGACGCGGCGGAAGCCAGCCAGCGAGGGAACAACGGCAGCGAAGATGGCGGCGGCGATGGCCGAGATATTGGTGCGAAGGTATCGGCGCTGATGGCCAGGCGGTTGCGCGCGCAAGCCGACCTTGATCGGCTGGAGGCGAGCGGCGATACGCAGTTGTCCCTGACCGATCCTGACGCCCGGCTACTGGTCAAAGGCGGCCAGGGCGTTGCGGGCTACAATGTACAGGCTGTCGTTGATGACAAGCACAAGCTCATTGTCGCAAGCGAAGTGGTGAACGACAGCAGCGATGTCGGCCAGCTCCATGCGATGGCGAAGGCCGCAAAAGATGCCATTGAAGCCGAGGCGCTGCAGGTACTGGCCGATGAGGGCTATTACAGCAGTACCGAACTGAAGGCATGCGAGGACGACGGCATCGAAGTCTATGTGCCGGTACCGGAAGGCAACGGACGGCTTGCGAAGGCGGGCCGCTTCAGCCTCAAGAGCTTCAGCTATGACGCTGGGACTGATGCTTACCATTGTCCAGCCGGCGAGCTGCTGCATCCGATGAAGGGGCGCTGGCGGAACACAAGTGGCCGGACGGAGATCCGTTATGCGAGCCGCAAGGCGATCTGCGAGACATGCCAATTAAGAGCACGTTGTCTCACTCCGAAGGCCCCTTATCGTACCATCGGTCGCTGGGAGCACGAGGATGTTCTTGATCGTCATCGCGCGCGGATGCAGGGCGCAGACGAACTGATGCGACGCCGTTCCGCCATCGTCGAACATCCCTTTGGCACCCTCAAATGCCGCGCCGGGTATCGCCACTTTCTGGTTCGAGGTTTCAACAAAGTCCGCGGCGAATGGAGCCTGATGGCCCTCTGTTACAACTTCACCCGCGTGCTCAATATCCTCGGGTTCGAGCGCTTCGTTGCATGCATGGCAAAAGCATTCCGATCGCTCTCACGCACTCTTGCTCTCACTCTGAGTTGCATCCAACTCCTTCTGGAAACATTCTGGACAAATACGCCAACCTTGCTCCCAATCAGCCGCTTCAGCCCCAGTCCTCTCAGATAACCTGCACTTCTTGCCCAGCCTCGTCGTGCCAATCTGCCGCAGATCGCAGGGTTGATCGCAAACGCAAATCACCGGCAAATTCGCACCCGTCTCGTGCCCATGAGAGGGGCGCTTCGCGATCGTCACGAACGTTGAGCGCGGGATGCGATGGACGCGAACCCATCAACTGACGAGTGATGGGTGGGCGGACGGCGAAGTCGTGTGGTCCTGATGCCTCGACGCTGGCATCAAGTTGCGCGAAGCAAGTTTTCGCGTGGCGACGGTGGCAAGAAAGCCCGATCACCGGGGAGAGCTCGAAGCAAGCCGTAACACCATTGCGCAGGGAATGTCGGATGATGCGACGTACCTGTGGTGACTATGCTTGTGTGCTTTTTTCTTTGCACACAAGGCTGCGGGTGCGAGCCGCGCACCCGGCATTCCCTGCGCCCTCTTCATCAGAGGGATTTTACAAGACTCGGGCACCTGTTATGCCGCGAGATGGCATCGCCATGCCGTTCGCGGCATGCCGAATCCCCTCACCTGCGGCCGATCCACCAGCCCGCCACCAGCAACACGATGCCTGCAGCGCCTGCCACAATGCCGTGCTTGGAGTGAACGCGCATCACGCCGGCCTCATGGCCGGGCATGAAGCTCGGCAACTGGTCGGCCGGCATCAGGAAATAAACCGCGGCGACGACGAGCAAGACGACGCCAAGCAGCGAGAGGACAAGTTTCATGGGAGTATCCTTAAATGGTGGTCGGGATCGGCTCGGCTTGATAGTCTGAGCCCGACAAATCTGCAAACCCAAGATCTGCAAACGAAGACAAGAATTTTCATGGCCGAAGTCGTCAACAACCAAGCGCAGCATCGCTACGAACTCGTGGTCGAAGGTCATCTTGCCGCGACCTACTACAGTGTCGCCGATGGCGTCATCACCTTCATCCATACCGAAGTTCCGCCGGAACTCGGCGGTAAAGGCGCTGGCTCGGCGCTGGTAAAGGGCGCGCTGGATCAGGTTCGGGCCGAGGGCTTGAAGGTCATCCCGCAATGCCCCTTCGTCAAAGCCTATATCGACAAGCATCCAGAATACGCCGATCTGCTGAAGGGTTAACATGGCACCGTCCGCGACAACAAAACGCAAAGCCGGTTCGAACTCGATGTCGAGGGCGGCACGGCCTTTGCCAATTATCGCCTCACGCCGTCTGCCGTGGTCATCACGCACACGGAAACGCCGCGCGAGCTGCGCGGGCGCGGCATCGCCTCACAACTGGTCGAAGGTGCCCTGGCCTTGATCCATTCCGACGGCCGCAAGGTGATCGGTGCTTGCGGTTTCGTCGTCGATTACCTGAGCAAGCATCCGGAATATGCCGACATGGTCGGCTAACTCACACGATCCGGATCGACATATCCGGCAGGCCATCGAGTTTGCAGAGCAGCACGTCGCCCTTGACGACGGGGCCGACATTCTCCGGCGTGCCGGAATAGATGATGTCGCCGGCCTTCAGCTCGAAAGCTTCCGAAAGCTTTGCAATCTGCTCGGCGACGCTCCAGATCATTTTGCCGAGGTCGGAGGACTGGCGGACGTTGCCGTTGACCGCGAGCGAGATCGCGCCCTTGGTGAAGTGCCCGGTCTTGCTCACGGGATGGACCGGTCCGATCACTGCGGCGTGGTCAAAGCTCTTGCCGATCTCCCACGGCTTCTTCTCGGCCGCCATGCCGTTCTGCAAGTCGCGCCGCGTCATGTCGAGGCCAAGCGCATAGCCATAGACGTGGTCAAGCGCCTTCTCCGCCGGGATGTTGGCGCCGCCGGACTTCAGCGCCGCTACCAGTTCGACCTCGTGGTGATAGTTCTTGGTGAGCGAGGGATAGGGGTGATCCGTCACCGTGCCGGACGCGACATACTGGATCGCATCGGTCGGCTTCTGGAAGAAGAACGGCGGTTCGCGGGTCGGATCGGAGCCACGCTCGATCGCATGCGCGGCGTAATTGCGCCCGATGCAATAGATACGGCGAACCGGAAATACCTCCTTCTCGCCGGCAATCGGAATGGTCACCGCCGGCACGTCGAAGACCGGCTTCGGTCCAGTTTGGGCTTCGGCACTGCGGCTTGCGGCGGCTGAACCCACCAGCGCCAGCGCACCCGTTGTCAGAAGGGACCTGCGATCGACGATTTCCATGCGCGTGCTCCTGTTGTGACTGATCTTTACGGCTATCTACCGCCCGTGTTCCGGCCCGGCAAGCCAATACGATCGCAACACGGGCATGAAAAAGGCCCGCGAAATCGTGGGCCTTTTGCCATCCTGTGAAAATCAGATCACCATTTGACGTCGGCGGGCAATTTTCCGCCGTTCGCGGCAAGCTTGGTCATCACCTGCTTGTGCAGCCAGATATTCATGCTCGCGGAATCATTGGTGTCGCCGGTATAGCCGAGTTCATGGGCGAGCTCCTTGCGCGCTGTAAGGCTTGAATTGATGTCGAGCGCCTTCATCAGGTCGACGATCGAGGTGCGCCATTCCAGCTTCTCTCCCTTGGCGGCAACCGCCTTGTCGAGGATCGGCGCCACGTCGACGGTTTGCGCAGGCGCGGCCGAAGCGCTGCCAGATGGTGCCGCCCCACCCGAAGCCGGAGCGGCTGCGCCGCCGCTTGCAGGCGTTGCACTTGCCGAGGTGCCAAAGATCGCGCTCATGATTTTTCCGAAAATGCTCATTGCTCGCTCCTGATGAATCCCGAGATCGGGTTAAAGACGTAAACAGCTTGTTCTCAATCCCGGCAGCACCCCGGCCGGACCGTCATAAAGCTTAGTCCGCTTGGCACACCTTGCCAATGCGGAACGGCTGCGGCGGTTTGACTGAACTACGCGGCAATGACGACGGAATGACATGAACGGTCGCAGCGATACTGTGTTGCATCGCGAGGTTCGTCGAAACCATTCAAATTGAGGCGAATATTTGTGCGCTGAATTTGCGCGCCAGCGTCACCCAAGCGTGAGAGACAACGCAGGCAAATCGGAGTACGATCGCTGTTCATCAGTTCGCGACAAGGCCAGCTTTGGTTTTCTGTCTTCGCGTCTGGCCTGATCGTGATCGTTTCTGCGGACGGTCCGGTGCGTCCTCTTTTTGACGCCAAGAACGGCCCGCCGCGTCAAGGGAGAATGCGACCATGGCCAACCCATATTCAGGCAATGCGCCACCGCTGGCTCAGCCAGCTCAAGATACCCCAGGTCCCATCATCCGCCGGATCGGACTGTCCGATCTTCACGACGCGTTGCGACGCGGCTGGGAGGATTTCAAGGAAGTTCCAAGCCACGCGATCATTCTCTGCGTAATCTATCCGGTAATCGGCCTCGTCCTTGCCCGCACAGTGCTCGGCTACTCGGTCCTGCCGCTGTTGTTTCCGTTGGCCGCAGGCTTTGCGCTGCTCGGCCCGTTCGCGGCACTCGGCCTTTATGAACTCAGCCGCCGCCGCGAACTCGGCGAGAAGGCTTCCGCCTGGGACGCACTTGAAGTCTTCTCCTCGCCGTCGTTCGGCGCCATGCTTGGCCTCGGCACGCTGCTGTTCGCGTTGTTCGTGGTCTGGATCATGACCGCGCAGGCCATCTATGTAGCGGCGTTCGGTTACGAGTTCGCCGCTGAAATCCCCGACTTCGCCCGGCGCGTATTGACCACCCCGCAAGGCTGGTGGCTCATCGTGGTCGGATGCGGCACCGGCTTTCTGTTCGCGCTCGTGGCGCTGTGCGTAAGCGTGGTCTCCTTCCCGCTGATGCTCGATCGGCAAGCCAGCACCGGAGAGGCCATGGTGACATCGCTGCGCGTCGTTGCGGCCAATCCGGTTGCCATGGCGACCTGGGGGTTGATCGTGGCTGCATTGCTGGCAGCGGGCTCGATTCCATTCTTCCTCGGCCTGGCCGTCGTCATCCCGTTGCTTGGTCACGCGACCTGGCATCTCTATCGCAAGGTGATCGCGCCGGATCCTAATCAACGGCCCGCCGCGCCGCGTCCGCCCCGTGAAAAACGCCCGGCTGCGGATTTTCCGGCCAACCTGTTTCCCTGGCGCCGCAAGGATGGCGCCTGACACAGAGCGAACGGACTGCCGGTGACGGTTTCACCGGCGGTTCGCGACATAGTTCCGTCGCAACACCGGGTTAAGCCTTGTTTTGGCCGCGGTTGCGCCCGACATATCGCGCGCCCGTTCTTCAGCGCGGAAGGCTACTCGGTTGCGATATCGGCGGTTTTTTGTTTGCGCCCTTGCAGTGGGCTTGGCGATATCGGCGACTGCGGCGCAAGCCGCTGTGCCCTGCGGTGCCGGCAATTTCCAGAGCTGGCTGGACGATTTCAAGACCGAAGCCGCCTCGAAAGGCATTACCCAGGCGACGATCACCTCCAGCCTCAACGGCATAACCGTCGATCAGAGCGTGCTTTCGCGCGATCACTCGCAGAAGGTCTTCAGCCAGAGTTTTGAGGAGTTTTCCGGCCGCATGGTGCCGCCACGCCTGACGCGCGGCGCCAACATGCTCAAGCAATACGGATCGGTACTGTCGCGGATCGAGGATACCTATGGCGTTCCCGGCGAGGTGTTGGTCGCGATCTGGGGACTGGAGACCGATTTCGGCGTCAATATCGGAAAGTTTCCGACTCTGCGTTCGCTGGCGACGCTGGCCTATGATTGCCGTCGCGCCGAGTTATTCCGCGGCGAATTGCTGGATGCGCTCCGGATCATCGACCGCGGCGACTTGAGCCCTGCCGAAATGCACGGTGCCTGGGCGGGCGAAATCGGCCAGACCCAGTTCATGCCGTCGAACTACATCAAATTCGCCGTCGATTTCGATGCCAACGGCCGCCGCGACCTCTTGCGCAGCCCGGCCGATGTTCTCGCCTCCACCGCCAATTTCCTCCAGAGCTATGGCTGGCAAAAGGGCAAGGGCTGGCAGCCGGGAAGTCCCAATTTCGCTGTCCTCCAGCAGTGGAACAAGAGCGACGTCTATGCCAAAACCGTGGCTACCTTCGCCACGCAGCTTGCCCACGCGCCATAGTTTCTTCTCGCCAAAATGATTTTAGATTCACTTATTGGCATGCATACAGCTCATGCATAGATCTGACTAATATTTACTCGGGAAAACCTTCTGCCGGGCCTGATTCGTGATTGGCACGCGGTTTCGCCGCAGCGCCGTCCGGGTGCAGAGGCCGCTTATAGGTCGAATGCTTAATCAATTCTTACCAAGCTATGCACAGGAAGATTAGCTGCAACGCAGCATTTAAGCTTCCGCACTGCGGTATGGGCGTCTATATTGGTCTGGACGATTCAGTTCCCTTCAAAGGCTGAATCAGGAATTCAAGGAGACTACCTATGCTGCTCTCGCTCATCCGAATGATCCAGGCGTTCCGCGACTATCAGCGCAATGTTGCTGAATTGTCCCAGCTCACCGATCGGGAACTGGCCGACATCGGACTTGACCGCTCGGACATTCCTCGCGTTGCGGCCGGCAACCACAACGGCTGATTCAAGTTACTGACGGAAGACCGATAGCGCTCGCCGATGGCGAGCGTTGTCGTTGTATCGGACGCGCGCATTCCACTCTCGGACGAAACGCGCTACCTCTGTGCCGTATGACAGGCACGTTTTCATCGGAACCCATTCACATCATCGGCGGCGGTCTCGCCGGCTCGGAAGCGGCCTGGCAGGCCGCTAATGCGGGCGTTCGCGTGATCCTTCATGAGATGCGCCCGCAGCGGATGACGGAGGCCCACCGGACGGAAGGCCTGGCCGAACTCGTCTGTTCGAATTCATTTCGCTCCGACGATGCCGCCAACAACGCGGTCGGGCTGCTCCACGCCGAAATGCGGCGGCTTGGATCGCTGATCATGCGCGCGGCCGACGCCAATCAGGTCCCGGCGGGCGGTGCGCTCGCGGTCGATCGCGACGGCTTTTCAGCCGCGGTCACTGGGGCGCTTGAAGACCACCCGTTGATCGAACTTAAGCGCGGTGAAGTCGACGGCCTGCCGCCAGACGACTGGAGCAACGTCATAGTCGCGACCGGTCCCCTCACCTCGGCGCCTCTGGCTGAGGCAATTCGCAGGCTGACGGATGAAAACGCGCTGGCGTTTTTCGATGCGATCGCGCCGATCGTGCATCGTGACACCATCGATATGTCGAAGGCGTGGTTTCAGTCGCGTTACGACAAGGTCGGCCCCGGCGGCACCGGGGCCGATTACATCAACTGTCCCCTGACCAAGGAGCAGTATGACAACTTTGTCGCCGCGCTGATCGCGGGCGAAAAGACCGACTTCAAGGAGTGGGAAACCAGCACGCCTTATTTCGACGGGTGTCTTCCGATCGAGGTGATGGCCGAGCGCGGCGTCGAAACGCTCCGTCATGGCCCGATGAAGCCGGTCGGACTGACGAACCTGCACGATCCCACGGTAAAAGCCTATGCCATCGTGCAACTGCGCCAGGACAACAAGCTCGGCACGCTCTACAACATGGTAGGCTTCCAGACCAAGCTGAAGTACGGCGCGCAGCAACACATCTTCCGGACGATCCCCGGACTTGAGAACGCCGAATTCGCCCGCCTCGGCGGCCTGCATCGCAACACCTTCCTGAATTCGCCAAAGCTGTTGGATGCTCAACTGCGCCTGCGGGCAGCGCCGCGAATGCGCTTCGCCGGCCAGATGACGGGCTGCGAAGGTTATGTGGAATCCGCCAGCGTCGGCCTGATCGCGGGGCTTTACGCCGTGGCCGAGGCACGCGGCCGAGCGCTGCCGCCGCCGCCTGCGACAACGGCACTCGGATCGTTGCTCGGGCATATCACTGGCGGCCATCTGGAGACGATCGACAATGGCCCCCGCTCGTTCCAGCCGATGAATGTCAATTTCGGACTGTTTCCGCCCCTCGCCAATTCCCCGACCAGAAAGCCGGATGGAACGCGGCTTCGCGGCAACGAAAAGGCAATCGCCAAGCGTCAGGCCCTCAGCGCGCGGGCGCTGGCGGACATTGATCGCTGGATCGCCGATCATTTGCAGCTGGCCGCAGCAGCGTGAGCTTCTCATGAGCCTGCCAAGAGACGACGCTGCAATCCTGTCGGCGCAATGGACCGAAGGCGTTCTCCTCAAACGCGACGTGTTTTCGTCCGTCGAGCGTGGCCGCTTTCGCGGCGCCGATGGCGAGGTCGACGCGATCCTGCGCCGAATCGACCAGGTGCCGTGGTGGTCGTACCTGCCCGCGCGCCATTTATTCCGGCGCGAACGGCACGCCCTCGCCGTCGTGCGTGACCTCAACGTCGCGCCGCCATTGCTGTGGGCTGGCCGGCAGGCGCTGGTGCGTGGCTTCATCGACGGGGTGGCGCTGCATCTGGTCAAACCGGCCGGTGATGTCGCCTACTTCCGCTCGGCCAAGCAGGCGTTGCGACGGCTGCACCGCGCCGGCGTCTGCCACAACGACCTCGCCAAAGAACAGAACTGGCTGGTCGGGCGCGACGGCCGCGCCTATGTCACGGATTTTCAGCTGGCGGCATGCTTTCGAACCCGCAGCCGGCTGTTTCGTATCGCCGCCTATGAAGATCTTCGGCACCTCTTGAAGCACAAGCGGAGCTACGCGCCAGCGGCCCTGACGCCGAAAGAGCGTCAGATCCTTGCCCGCAAATCGATCGTTGCCAGCCTGTGGCTCGCAACCGGAAAGAAAGTCTACCGCGCCATCACCCGCGGTCTGTTCAATTTCACCGATCGCGAAGGCGGTGGACGGCGTCTCGTCAACGACGCCCCTGTGCTGGTTCAGGAGATCCGGAAAAATCCGGCCGTGCGCGATGCGGCCATTGTTGCATTCGCTGATCGCCGCGCAGGCGTCGGCCTCTATGCATTCGTCGAATCCGACCAGACCGCGCTCGAGACCGAGTTGAAGGGCGAACTTGCGGCCGCCGGCGGGCCGAAACCACCAGAGCATATCCAGATCGTCACAGCGCTGCCGCGCGACGCCAATGGCAAGCCGCGCATTGAACTGCTGCAACTGGTTGCGACCAACCAACTCGATCTGATCGAGAGCATGGTGACAAGCGAGCCCGATCGCGCGTTTTTGAAAAACATTCTGGAATCGCGAAAAAATCTGCGCGACCGCTTCAATTTTGAAGCGGCGGATATGAACTGATTTTTAGCCCGAAAATACGCGCGAGTGCGACGCGCGCCACAATGCCCACAGCGTTTTAAATCGCGACGGCGGTCGCACCACAAAGGGATCGTTGTCGGCGCGCATCAACGAGGCGAGATCGCGTTTGACTTGAGCGAGCGGGAGAAACGCCGGACGAACCTCCGGCGCGCTGGAGGTGAGCAGCGTATAGGCCGTGTTGAGATGCGTGTTTGCTTCGCCCAACACGTCATCCAACGCCTCGCGCAGCTTCGACGTCTGTTTTCCAGAAAACACCTCTTCGGGATCACAACCATGCTTCGCCAGAACCTGTTGCGGTACAAAGAGCCGGCGTTGTGAGGCGTCGAGCGGCAGCGAAGCCGTGACCTGGACAATTCCCTGGGCCAGCCCCGCGTGACGCGCCAGATGCTCGACCTCACCCGACGGCGGCCCCATCACCGCCGCGGCCAGTGAGAACAAGGCCGACGAGGTGTCGTTGATATAACCTTCAAGTGCGGCCATCGTCGGCATCGGATCGTTGTAGAGATCGAACTGATGCTCCTCGATCAGGCGCGAAAGCCGATCCGCCGGCAATCGATGGCGGCGGACGGCCAACAGCAGTTCGGCAGCAACCGGATTTCCCTCAACGCCGCCATGGCCGCTGCCGGCAAGCATGTCGCGCCACCATTGCAAACGTATCTCGCCGGGAAGCGGCTGACTGACCTGGGCATGAACACGGCAAATCTCGACATTGAAGGCATAGAGCGCCAGCAGCGCGCGGCGTTCCGGCGCCGGCACGAACAAGGCGGATGCATAACGGGTAAAGTCATGTGTGCGAACAAGCTCGGCACAATGGCCGGCGGCCGCCTTGTCTTCCTCGGAAGTGCTCATGGCACGGCGATCAGCGCCGCAGCCACGCGCCGCCGCTCGCCGATCATGATGTTGTAGGTGCGAATGGCCGGTCCGGTCTGCATGGTGTCGAGGCCGACATGGACCGCACGAAACGCTGCGCGCAACCGGTTCGGCGCAATCCAGACGTCGGTGCCGGTGCCGATGATCAGTGAATCAATGCCGTTGGCGGCAGCGAACACGCGCGACAGCGTATATTCGTCGATTTCGGCCGCTTTCGTCACCGGCCAGGCCCAGATGGCATCCGGCAGGCACAGGAGCGATCCCCGATGCGACATATCGGCAAAGGCAAAGCCGCCATTGCCGTAAGCGTCGATCGGCGCAGACCTCGGAAGATGTAGGGCATCCGATTGGGTCGGGACCATTCCGGCGTCACTTCTTCGCAGGCGTGTCCGGCGTGTCGGCGCGGTTCGTGCCGACGCCAAGATAGATCAGGATCGGTGCGGCAATGAAGATCGACGTATAGGTGCCGACCAGCACCACGCCGAACATCATCACGGCCGTGAAGCTGTGGATTGCATTGCCGCCGAATAGCAGCAAAGCCAGCAGCGCCAGCGTCACCGTGACGTGGGTGATGATCGAGCGCGACAGCGTCGAATTGATGGATTCATTGAGCAGTTCCGGCATCGGCATTTTCTTGTAGCGTCGCAGCATTTCACGAATACGGTCGTAAATAACGACGGTATCGTTCAGCGAATAGCCGAGAATGGTCAAAAGCGCGGCGATGCTCGTGAGGTCGAAATCGACTTGGGAGATCGACATGAAGCCGATCGTCAGCACGATATCGTGCACGTTGGCGATCATGGCGCCGAGCGCGAACTGCCACTCGAAACGGAACCAGAGATAAATCAGGATGGCGACGATCGCGAGCATCAGCCCCAGCATGCCGTAGGCCAGCAGTTCGCCCGAGACGCGCGGTCCGACGACCTCGACACGCCGATATTCGACGGAATCGCCAAGCGCCCCGCGCACTTTCTGAACCGCTTCCTGTTGCGCCTGGTCACCGCCGGGCTGCTCAGCGACCCGGATCAAGACTTCGTCTGGACCACCAAATTGCTGCAGCTGGACATCGCCGAGACCTAGTCCGCCGAGCGACGCGCGCATCGAAGCGATATCGGCGGCGCCGGATTTGGCCCGCACTTCCATCAGCGTGCCGCCCTTGAAATCGATGCCGAAGTTCAGCCCGTGGGTGAAGAACAGCGTAATCGCGACAATCGAGAGCAGCGCCGAAATCGGGAAGCTGATGCGGCGGAAGCGCGTGAAATCGAAATGCGTATTGTCGGGGACGATACGCAACGGCGGCAGGAGTCCGAAAATGCTGACCACCGTCAGCACAACGATCAGAACGCCCAGTCCAATCAGAACGAGATGAGTCACAGCCGCATTTCCTTCAGATCGGCACGCTTTGCGGCCGCTTCCATCGCACCCACCCGGCTACGATCAGCCGGGTGAGTGTGAAGGCCGTGAAAACCGTGGTGAGAATGCCGATGCCGAGCGTCACGGCGAATCCGCGGACCGGACCGGTGCCGATGTAAAACAGCACGGCGGCGGCGATGAATGTCGTAATGTTGGAGTCGAGAATGGTTGCGAGCGCCCGCTTGAAGCCGGCGTCGATCGCCGAAATCGCGTTGCGCCCGCCCCGGATTTCTTCGCGAATGCGCTCATAGATCAGAACGTTGGAGTTGACCGCGATGCCGACGGTCAGCACGATGCCGGCGATGCCGGGCAGCGTCAGCGTCGCGTTCAAAAGCGACAGCACGCCAAAAATCATCGCCACGTTGATGCTGACGGCGATGTTGGCGAACAGGCCGAACAACCGATAGGTCACGAGCATGAAGACGATGACCAGGATCGAGCCGACGTAAGCCGCGAGTTCGCCCTTTTCGATCGAGTCCTGACCAAGGCCCGGACCGACCGTACGTTCCTCGATGACGGTCAGCGGTGCCGGCAGCGCGCCGGCGCGCAACAGGATCGCAAGGTCGTTCGCCGACTGAACCGTGAAGCTGCCGGAGATCTGGCCTTGCCCACCGATGATGGGCTCGCGGATGACCGGGGCCGAGATCACCTGGTTATCCAGCACGATTGCAAAGCGCTGTCCGACATTTTCGGTGGTCGCTTGCGCGAATTTGCGCGCACCAGTCGAATTGAACTTGAAGCTCACAACGGGCTCGCTTGAACGCTGATCGAACGACGTCTGCGCGTCGCTTAAATCCCCACCGTTGACTAGTACCTGCTTCTTCAGGACGAGTTTCTGTCCCGAGACCTCCGGCAAGACTTCATCGTCCGGCGGTATCTTTCCTTGCGCAGCTGCGTCCGGCGGCACGGTCTCATCGACCATGCGGAATTCCATCTTCGCCGTCTTGCCAAGCAGTTGCTTCAGCCGCGTGGGATCCTGCAAGCCGGGCACCTGCACCAGAATACGATCAGTACCCTGGCGCTGGATCACCGGCTCGACGGTACCAAGTTCGTTGACACGTTTTTCCACGATCTGGATCGATTGCTCGATGGTCTGGCGGATGCGGTCGGTAATCGCAGCTTGCGGCACCGTCAGCCGGATCGTGCCGTTGCCGGCGTCGGCCACTTCCAGGCTGCGCTGGCCGTTGGAGCCGAGCAGGCCGCCAAGCGGTTGCGAGAGGCCGCGCAACTTGCTCAAGGCGGTTTGCTGATCGGTATCTTTGGTGATGTGCACTTCGACCGCGTCGTTGCGCACGTTGAGCCCGGTATAGACGATCCTCGCCTCGCGCAGCACGCGACGGGCATCGTCTCGGATCTGATCGAGCTTCTCTTTCTTGACGTAGTTGGAATCAACTTCAAGCAGCAGATAAGAGCCGCCTTGCAGGTCGAGGCCGAGCACCAGGTGACGCTGCGCCCAAAGCGGCCAGGTCTTCACCCGCGCTTCAGGAAAGAAGTTCGGCACGGCGCACAGACACACCACCAGCGCCGTCAGGATGATCGCCAGCGCCTTCCACCGCGTGAAATAAAGCATTGAATTGACTCGTTAGATCCAGAGAAAGCGGCGCTCGATGTCAGCCCGCGGCGGTCTCGTCCTTGCCGAGTTCGCTCTTCTCCTTGGCCGGCTCTCCCTTGGCACGAACGCCGGAAATCATCTGCCGCATCTGGCGAACGCGAACGCCGTCCGAAATCTCGAACTCGATCTGATCGTCATCCACGACCTTGGTCACCTTGCCGACCAGCCCGCCAGTCGTCACCACGGTATCGCCACGGCGGATGTTCTTTACCAGCTCGGCGTGATCCTTCACCTTCTTCTGCTGTGGCCGCAGAATCAGGAAATACATGATCACGAAGATCAGCGCGAACGGCAGCAGCGACATCAACATACTGTTGGTGTCGCCGCCGGCCGCGGCCTGGGCATACGCAGGGGTAATCAGCATTCGTTCAGTCCTCGTGGAGCGGCTAGCGGAGTGGAGTTGACATTCGCTACCTACCTACCCGCAGGTTCGTCAAGCGAATGTCAAATCCTAACTCCACCAGCAGCTTAGATTTGCTAGTGGTCCCTTTATTCCAAACATTCGCAAAAGTGCAGGCCGAGAAGGGATGCGAATGTCAGAATTGGACCACTAGTGACCGCAAAGCGCGCGCCTGGCGCCTGGCCGATCGGGGGCGAATTTCGCGCGGACTATAGCGGCCAGCGCCCCAATTGCAACGCCGCCAGTACCGCCGGAAAACGGGCGCGAGACCCCTCATTTACGCCGCTTGCGAGCCCCCGCAAGGCCCGTTAAGGGTTCGCCGTCGGAAAGGCCAAAGATGTCGAAAAAGCCCGCAAAAAATGCCCCTCGCCTTGGTCAAAAGCCTAAGCGGCAGACCACCCCGCAAATGGCCGCCAAGCGTCCCAAGCCGTCCACGGGCCATGAGGCGGCAGAGCGGATTGCCTTCGCGCTCGAGACCATCGCGGCCCGCCTTGCGGCCGGTGCATCGGCGGCCGACGGAGGCGAAGCACTGCATCGCGCCGATGCCTTTATCTGGCATCCTGACGGGCGGCTTGCGCCCGTGCCCCATGTCAGCCGTGTCGATATCGGCCTGCTCAAGGGCATCGATCGGATGCGAGACATTCTGATCGAAAATACCGAGCGCTTCGCCAACGGCCTTCCCGCCAACAACGCGTTGTTATGGGGCGCGCGCGGCATGGGAAAATCGTCGCTGGTGAAAGCAGCGCACGCCAGCATCAATCTCAACCGCAAGCCAGTGGACCGGCTGAAGCTGATCGAGATCCATCGCGAGGACATCGAAAGCCTACCGGCGTTGATGGACGTTCTGCGAAACGCGCCGTTCCATGTCATCGTGTTCTGCGACGATCTGTCCTTCGACGGCAACGATGCCTCCTACAAATCGCTCAAGGCCGTATTGGAGGGCGGCATCGAGGGACGCCCCGACAACGTGATCCTTTATGCGACCTCAAACCGCCGGCACCTGTTGGCGCGGGAGATGATCGAGAACGAACGCTCGACCGCGATCAACCCCGGCGAAGCCGTGGAAGAGAAGGTCTCGCTGTCGGATCGTTTCGGACTGTGGCTCGGCTTCCACCGGTGCAGCCAGGACGAATACCTCGCGATGGTGAAAGGCTATTGCAGCCATTTCGGCATCAAGCTTGGCGACGAAGAGCTGGAGCGCGAGGCGCTGGAATGGTCGACCACCCGCGGTTCCCGTTCAGGCCGCGTGGCCTGGCAGTTCACGCAGGAACTGGCAGGACGGCTTGGGGTGCGGATCAAGCTCCGTTGAGGAACTGAAGCGGATCGACCGGATTCGAACCCTTGCGGATTTCGAAGTGAAGCTGGGGCGAACCGACCTCACCCGATTGACCTGACTTGGCGATGATCTGGCCGCGCTTGACGGTGTCGCCGCGCTTCACCAGCAGTTCGCTGGCATGCGCATAGGCGGTGACGTAGCCGTTCGCGTGGCGCACCAGCACGAGATTGCCGTAACCCTTTAGTTCATTGCCGGAGTACGCGACCACGCCGTCTTCGGCGGCCTTCACCGGCGTGCCTTCCGGCACGGCGAGATTAATGCCGTCATTGGACTTGCCGTTAGTCTTGGCGCCATAGCCCGCGATCACCTTGCCCCGGACCGGCCAGCGGAAGGTCGGCAGAGCGCCAGTTGCCTCGGCGGCCTTTGCGGGAGTCTCAGCTGCGGGCGCTTCTTCGACATTCGATGTCTGCGCCAACCGCGCCTTTTGCTGGGAATCGGTGATCGCCGCGACCCTGGTTGCAGGCGGAACCGATACCGGCGCGGCCTGAGCCACAACGGGCTGCGCGACCGGCATGGCGGCGGATGCCTTTACGGGTACGTTAAGCCTCATGCCGACCTTGAGCTTCGCAGCCGCATCCAGGCCATTGGCCCTGGCGAGTTCGCCTGTGGAAATATGGTTGCGGCGCGCGATGCTCATCAATGTGTCGCCGTGGTTGACGACATGGACGGATGGCGCAGCTGCGATGGCCATGACCGGCTTGCTGGCGGGCACCGACATCATGGGGGCTGCGGCAACAGCCGCACCGGGACGCGGAATGATCAGTTGCTGTCCCGGAGACAGGACGCGCGGTCCCCTATAGCCGTTGGCTTGAAGGATCGCGGCCGGCGTCACGTTGTAACGGCGGGCCAGGATTTGCAGCGTGTCACTGGTGCCGACAATGATCGTTGTGCCATGGGCCGGGTGCACCGCCGCGACCGAGTGCGGGAAGCTGCCCGTCGTCTCGATCGGACGGGCTGGGGGCGCGTAGGATGCCAACCCTCGGCCGCCGCCGGAGATACCTGACGGCGGATAGGACTGCGGCGCGGCAATGGCCGGCGGAAGAGCCTGCGACTGAACCTGCGGTTGGGGCCGCGTGTATTGCGGGAGATCACGCCGCTCGACGCGGGCCGACGGCACCGAAGCCGTGGATTCCGATTGCGAAGCAAAGGGATTTTCAGAAAGGCGGGTCTGCATATCGGCGCTGCAACCAGCAAAACCGATCGATATCAGCGCCAGTACCGCGACATGCGGAGCACGGCGCGAGCAAAGCAACTCGACGGCAAGGGACATGGTTACTCACTCGTACGCAACAAAATACTGTTTTGAGTAAACACGTACCGAGTAAATAACCGCTTAAGGTTAGGATTAAGATGTTGGCCGGAAAGCCGATCCGGGAATTTACAGCTCGCGCGCAATGCCCGGCAGCGCCGGCACGAAGCGCACGTCGACAAGCTCCTTGCGCTCAAAGCCGGATTCGATCCTGACCAGACGGGTCAGGGTCTGGACGCCATGGAGCGGACCGACCGGGGCGATCAGGACGCCTTCCGGTTCGAGCCGTTGAGCAAGCGCGTCGGGGATTTGCTCCATCGCCGCGGTCACGAGGATGCGGTCGAAATTGCCGGCGCCGGCGGGAACGTCAAAGCCGTCCCCCAGCATCACCTCGACGTTGTGACAGCCAAGCTTTTCCAGCCGCGTCCGGGCACGGTCGGCCAGCGTCCGGTAGCGTTCGATCGTCAGTACCTGCGCGCATAGCCTGGACAAAACGGCCGCCTGATAGCCGGAGCCGGTGCCGATCTCGAGCACCCGATGGGATTTCTGCAAGCCGAGTTGCTCGGTCATGTAGGCGACCACGAAGGGTTGGCTGATGGTCTGGCCGCAGGCAATCCCGAGTGCCGTGTCGCGGTAGGCGTCCTCGCGGTCGGCCGGCTCGACGAACAGCTCGCGCGGGACGTCTTCCATGGTGCGCAGCACAGCCTGATCGCTGATCCCGCGCCGCCGCAGGCTGAGCTGAAACCTCATCTTCTCGGGCGGGTTCTGGCTGTCAGGCATCTGGATCCATCGACCCTCTTATGGCCGCCGGGTATGTGATGGCACAAATCGCGCGATTCCCGGGAACATATCATTCAAATTCGTGTTCCACCGGGCGGCTGGGCCAACAGGTCGCGATTGCGCCCGCTGGCGATATTTGCGAACCTTTGTATCCCGGCAGGCAGGGATTCCATGAATGGGCACGGCGCGGATATTCCTCGTTGAAGACGAGGTGATGATCAGGATGATGGTCGCCGACATGCTGGAAGAACTCGGCTACAGCATCGCCGCCGAGGCCGGCGAAATCAGCGACGCCCTCAAGCTGGCACAATCGGTCGAGTACGATCTTGCCATCCTTGACGTCAACGTCAACGGCAAGGTCATTTCGCCGGTCGCCGACCTGATCGCGGCGCGCAACCGCCCCTTCATCTTCGCGACCGGCTACGGGTCGTCGGGACTGCCGGCGGAATATCGCGACCGGCCGGCGTTGCAAAAGCCCTTCCAGATCGAAACGCTGGAGCGCGCGATCGAGCAGGCGCTCAAACGCCCTGCGGCCTAGAGCATCGCCTTCGGCAACATAGCCAGCTTCACTTCAGCGTCGAGGTCAGCGCTGCCGAAAACGCCTCGTCGGTGCGGTCGAGCCGCAGCGGCGTCACCGAGACGTAGCGCGCGGCCAGCGCCCACAGGTCCGTGCCCTCGGCCGGAACGTCGACCTTGGCCAGCCGTTCAAATCCGATCCAGAAATACGGATTGCCGCGGCCATCGCGCCGCTGGTCGATTTTCAAGAAGCCCAGATTGCGCTTGCCCTGCCGGGTCACGCGCACACCGGCAACCTCGTCCGGCGCGCAGGCTGGAAAGTTGACGTTGATCACGGTGTCTCTCGGCACGCCGGCATCGATCACCTTGCGCAGGATCGAGGGGCCGAACTTCAGCGCGGTGTCCCACAGCGGCTTTTCGCGCGTCTCCACCGAGAACTCCTGCGACAGCGCAAAAGAAGGCAGGCCCAGGATTGTGCCTTCGAGCGCGCCGGCGATGGTGCCGGAATAGACGACGTCCTCGGCGACGTTGCGTCCCTTGTTGACGCCGGAAAGCACGAGATCCGGCAGCTTTTGACCGAGGATGTGGCGCGCGCCCATGATGACGCAGTCGGTCGGCGTGCCCCGGACGGCGAAATGGCGGGGGCCGACTTCGCGCAACCGAAGTGGGTCATTGAGCGACAGCGAATGCGAGACGCCGGATTGATCGAGTTCCGGCGCAACCACCCAGACATCGTCGGACAATTCGCGGGCGATCTGCTCCACGATCTTCAGGCCCGGCGCATGGATGCCATCGTCGTTGGTACACAAAATTCGCATCGCGCCAGCGGCCCTCTCTCTCCGGGCGACTAGTACCGCCGATCTGGGCACTAGATCGCTTGTGCCGTCTTATCCGGCTATGGGGCTTGAAGCAAACCCGTTGTTTTTACTGTGAGTTTTGTCTGGCTGACCTGCACCGCAACTCGATTCATCAGGACGATCGATTGTCCTGCTGATCGGTGACAGGTGTGCGAATGCGCCAGACCGGCGTAAGCTTGCCACCCAATCCTTCGAAACGCATATCGAATTTCGGCGCCGCCGGTTCTAAGGAAGGTTCCCAAACCAGGATCGGCGGCTGCGGCGGCGGAGTCGGCTCGTCCGACGGAGGCGAAGCCGGCTTCGGCTCTGCCGGCGCAGCCTGTTTTAGCGGTCGCGGCGTCCATCCGGGCGGCTCGGGATAATATTTGCGGGCAACGGCGACAGCTTTTTCAAAGTCATCGGTATTGACCCATTTCTCGGCGCGAACGGCCTCCTGCACGCCGTCGTCCCATAGGCGCGCCCCTTCGATGTCGAACTGGCTCTTCTGCTTCTGATTACACGCCTGGATGCCGTGGCCCGTGACGGCCCATTGTTTGCCCACCCAATAGATGTCGCGGTGCAGGGCCATTGGCTGTCGTCATTTCCGAAAAATGCACTTGAAAATACACCTGGGCACAATCGGAAACAAAGATTACCCGCGCGCGCAGCCTTCGCAACTGCGATCGCACCTCGCGCCGAAAGAAATCGCCTGGTGTGGTAGAAACGAACTTCGAAAAATTGGACCACTAGCGGTCGGACGAGACGACCTTGGCGCCGCCCATATAGGGTTGCAGCACGTCGGGCACGGCGATCGAGCCGTCGTCCTGCTGGTAGGTTTCCATCACCGCGATCAGGGCGCGGCCGACCGCCGTGCCCGAGCCGTTCAGAGTGTGCACGAAGCGCGGCTTGCCGTCAGGCCCACGATAACGCGCATCCATCCGCCGCGCCTGGAAGTCGCCGCAGACCGAGCAGCTCGAGATTTCGCGGAACGCGCCGCCCTCGCCCTGCCCGGGCATCCAGACCTCGATGTCGTAGGTCTTTTGCGCCGAAAAACCCATGTCGCCGGCACACAGCGTCATCACCCGGTAATGCAGGTCGAGCCGCCGCAGCACTTCCTCGGCGCAGGCGAGCATCCGCTCGTGCTCGTCCTTGCTCGTCTCCGGCGTCGTGATCGAGACCAGTTCGACCTTGGTGAACTGGTGCTGCCGGATCATGCCGCGGGTATCGCGTCCGGCAGCGCCCGCCTCGGCGCGGAAGCACGGCGTCAGCGCCGTCAAGCCGCATCGGCAATTCCTTGTCGTCGACGATGGATTCGCGGACGAGATTGGTCAGCGACACCTCGGCGGTGGGGATGAGACCCAACCGCCCGCTGCGCAAGCTTTCTATTCCGGCATCATCGCTGGCGGCCGCGAGCAATTCACCCTTGATGGCCCAGAACTGATCGTCTTCGAACTTCGGCAATTGCCCGGTGCCGAACATCACCTCGTCGCGCACCAGCAGCGGCGGATTGATTTCGGTATAGCCGTGCTCGTTGGTGTGCAGATCGAGCATGAATTGCCCGATCGCGCGCTCGAGCCGCGCCAGGCCTTTCTTCAGCACGACAAAGCGCGCGCCGGACAATTTCGCCGCGGCCTCGAAATCCATGATAGCCGAGCGCGCCGCCGAGATCGTCATGCGGTTTTGGCGCAAAGGCGTAGCTGCGGCGCTGCGCCGAACACGTGGCGCTGCACGTTGCCGTGCTCGTCGACCCCGTCGGGCACTTCGTCGAGCGGCAAATTCGGAATCGCGGCCAATTCTTTCGCGAGTTCTTCATCGGCCGCTTTGGCGGCGGCTTCCAGCTCCGGCATCGTGGTCTTGAGCTCGGCGACCTCCGCCATCAGGCTCGCGGCGCGCGCTTCATCCTTGGCCTTCTTGGCCTCGCCGATTTCCTTCGAGGCCGCGTTGCGCCGGGCCTGGGCCTGCTCGGATTTCAGGATCGCGGCGCGGCGCTTCTCGTCGATCGCCAGCAGCGAGGACGACAGCGGCGCAAGGCCGCGCCGCTTCAAGGCGGCGTCGAAGGCGCTCAGCGTTCTCGCGGATCCATTTGATGTCGTGCATGGGTAACGGTCCTGGATACGAACTTTCCGTTTAAATACGGACAGTCAACGGCGGGCTTCCAGTACCACATCCGTCATCGCCCGCGAAAGCGGGCGATCCAGTATTCCAGAGAAGTGCGCTGGATTCATGAGGCCGCTGCGTACTGGATACCCCGCTTTCGCGGGGTATGACGATCGCTGGGAATCGCACGGCGCTATCGCACCTACTCCGCCGGTGTCGGATCAGGCGGCGGGCTCGCGGGAGGTGGAGTGGTCGTGGTTGTCTTGGCCGCAGCAGCCTTCTTTTCCACGATCCGCACGGCGATGATCGAGCCTTCGTACAAGAGGAGCAGGGGAACCGCGAGCGAGGCCTGGCTCAGCACGTCGGGCGGCGTCAGCACGGCGGCGATGATGAAGGCGACCACGATGAAATAGCGCCGTTTGTCGCGCAGTTGCTTGGACGTGATGATGCCGATCCGCCCCAGCAGCGTCAGGATCACCGGAAGCTGGAAGGCGATGCCGAAGGCAAAGATCAGCGACATCGTCAGCGACAGGATATTCGCCGACCTTGGGCAAGAGCTGGATCTGCGCGGTCTCGGGTCCACCCAACTGCTGCATGCCGAGCGAAAAACGCACCAGCATCGGCAGCACCACGAAATAGACCAGCATCGATCCCAGCACGAAGAAGAACGGCGTCGCGATCAGATATGGCAGGAAGGCGTTGCGCTCGTGCTTGTAGAGGCCGGGCGCGACGAAGGCGTAGATTTGCGCGGCGACGATCGGAAACGAGATGAAAGCCTGCGCCGAACAAAGCGAGCTTCAACTGGGTCAGAAAATATTCCAGCAGCGCCGTGTAGATGAATTTCGAATTTTCCGGACCTGCGACCCAGACGAAAGGCCACACCAGCACGTTGTAGATTTGCTTGGCGAAGAAGAAGCAGAAGATGAAAGCGACGCCGAAGCCGAGCAGCGCCTTGATCAGCCGCGAGCGCAGCTCGATCAGATGATCCATCAACGGCGCTTTGCTGGCCTCGATATCGTCGTCGCTCATGACGCTTTGGCATCCCGCGGGGCTTCGGTCTCAACAGCCGCCGAATGCCCATCCGTCGAATGCACTTCCGGGGTCACAGGTCCCGGCTGATTATCAGCGATCACCAACGGCTCCGACGCCGGCGTTTCGGCCGACGAAGTTGCGGCTTCCGAAGCTTGCGGCTCCCTCGGTCGACGAGGCGATCTCGGATGAAGCCGTCGTCTCCGCGGTCGCGGCCGGCTTCTCGTCGACGCCCAAAGCCGAGTTGGCGTGGCTTCTCGAGCGAGGTCATGATGTTGCTGGTGGTAAAGCCGCTTGCGGCTTCCTTGACCTCGTCGAAACTTTTCTTGAGGTCGGCCATTTCGGCCTCGCGCATCGCTTCCTGAAACTGGCCCTGGAATTCGCCGGCCATCTTGCGCGCCTTGGCGACCCATTGCCCGACCATGCGCAGAACGCCCGGCAATTCCTTGGGGCCGATGGCAATCAGCGCAACCACGGCGATGACGGCGAATTCACTCCAACCGATATCGAACATAAAAGCTTCCGCTCACGCGAGGCCAACCTCTTTCGTCATCGAGACTGGGCCAGCCGCGTCTTTATTCCACCGGTCTTGATTTTACCGGTCTTGCCGGCCGCAGATCGCGATGCCAGCTTACAATGCGCCCGGAAGCTTAGACCGCTTTGCTGCCGACATCCGTCCGCGCTGCCTGCGGCGCGGCGTTGTGATCGATCGACTTTACCGGCTCGCTTTTTTCGACCACCTTGTCGTCGTCCTGCATGCCCTTCTTGAAGGCCTTGATGCCCTGAGCGACGTCACCCATCAGGTCGGAAATCTTGCCGCGACCAAACAGGAGCAGGACGACTCCGATCACGACGATCCAGTGCCAAATGCTAAACGAACCCATCCTGCAACCCTCCAAACCAACGCGAAACACGGGCCCTTTCGGTCCCGGATTATCCTTCATCGAACGTAGGCTCAAGAGGTGCCGAAAACAAGGACTTAAGCCGCGTAAAATCCGCCTTACGCGGCTGACCGTTAACGCACGGCGGGCAATTTCGCACCAAGCCGATGCGACGGCTCGGAAACCCGTTTTATTGGCTTCCTTCCTGGTTTCCTTGATCGTTCCCTTGGTCGGTTTCCGGCTCGACCGCAGGCGTCAAAGCCAGTTCCAGATCGCCGGCATCCAACGGGTCTTCATCCTCGCGCAAAGCCGGATCATCTGACGGTGCGGGAACATTGAAGCCGGTCGGCAGTCGCGAGTCCAACAGACCCGTTCCCTTCAGTTCCTCAAGTCCCGGCAAGTCGCTCAGCGCTTCCAGGCTGAACTGCGACAAAAAGGCTTCGGTGGTTCCGAAGGTCAGCGGACGTCCGGGGGTTTTGCGACGGCCGCGCGGCCTGATCCACCCCGTTTCCAGCAAAACGTCCAGCGTTCCCTTCGAGGTCATGACGCCGCGGATCTCTTCGATCTCGGCGCGCGTCACCGGTTGATGGTAGGCGATGATGGCCAACATCTCGATTGCCGCACGCGACAGCCGCCGCGTTTCGGTGCTCTCGCGCGTCATCAGCCACGACAGATCGCCGGCGGTGCGGAACGTCCATTTATTGGCGATGCGAACCAGATTGACTCCGCGCGAGGCATAATCCGCCTGCAACTGGGCCAACGCGACCTTGATGTCGACGCCATCGGGCATGCGCTTGGCAAGCGTCGCCTGATCGAGCGGCTCGGCGGAGGCAAACAACAACGCCTCCAGCAACCGCAGCTCTTCCGGCCGCGCCTGCGGATTGTCGGCCTGCTCCTCGGCGTCGGCTACGCGTTTTTCCGCCAGGCTTGGCATGGCACGATCTCCCTCTTCCACTTACTCACTCAGTGTTCGCCCGGCGCCGCGGCGTCGGGTACAGGCTGCGGCGGACGCTTTCGAAAAAACAACGGGGCGAAGGCCTCCTGCTGATGCAGTTCAACCTCACCTTCCCTGACGAGTTCCAGCGCCGCGGCGAAGCTCGAGGCAAACACAGTGGCCCTTTGCGAGGGATCGACGACGTAGTGGATGAGATATTCATCCAGCCGGCTCCAATCCTCGGCCATGCCCACCAGCCGCTCCAGCGAGGCCCTGGCCTCGGCCAGCGACCACACTGTGCGCTTGGCCAGATGCACCGACGCCAGCACGCGCTGCTGGCGTTGCGCGGCATAGGCCGTGAGCAGATCGAACAACGTCGCGGTGTATTTGGGATGGCGGATTTCCGCGATGGTTTCGGGAAAACCGCGCGGGAAAATATCGCGCTGCAATTGCGGACGGTTCAACAGGCGGTTTGACGCCTCGCGAATGCCTTCAAGGTGACGGAGCCGGTTGGCGAGCGCGGTCGCCATTTCCTCGGCGCTCGGGCCCTCGGCCGTTGCCGGCTCCGGCAACAACAGTCGCGATTTGAGGTAGGCGAGCCAGGCCGCCATCACAAGATAATCGGCGGCGAGTTCCAGCCGGATCTTTCGCGCGGCCTCGATGAATTGCAGATACTGGTCCGCCAGCGCCAGGATCGAAATCTTGGCGAGATCGACCTTCTGCTGCCGCGCCAGTGCGAGAAGCAGATCGAGCGGGCCTTCGTAGCCCTCGACGTCGACAACGAGCGAGGGCTCGCCGTCGGCGAGCTCGGCCGGACGGCCGGTTTCGAACGAGAGAATTTCCGCGGTCATGCGCCTGACGTCCCTGCTGTGCTCATCATCGCTTCCAGTTCGGCCCGTGCGGCAGCCTTGTCGAACGGTTGCGGCGCCCCGCGCGATGCCAGCGCGCGGGCGGCCCGCTGAAGCGCTTTCCCAGACAATTCCGGCGTCTCGGCGGCGACCTCACGCATTTCCGCGAGTTGACCATTGCAGTGAAGGACCATGTCGCAGCCGGCCAGGAAAGCGGCTCTCGTCCTCTCGCGCGATCGATCCGGAGAGCGCATTCATCGACACGTCATCACTCATCAACAAACCTTGGAACCCGATCACGCCGCGAATCACCTGATCGATGATTGTCGCAGAAGTCGTGGCCGGATGGGCCGGGTCGAGCGCGCTAAACACAACATGTGCGGTCATCGCCATCGGCAGATCGGCCAGCGGTCGAAAAGCCGCAAAATCAGTCGTTTCGAGGTCCTTTAGCGGCGTATCCACCGTCGGAAGCCGCAAATGGCTGTCTGCATTCGCCCGCCCATGGCCGGGGATGTGCTTCAGTACCGGTAAAATACCACCCTGTTCGAGCCCTTCAGTGACGGCGCGCGCGATTGCCGCCACCTTTCCCGGTTCGGTTCCATAGGCGCGGTCGCCAATCACGGCATCAGCGCCGGCAACCGGCACATCCGCCAACGGCAGACAGTCGACATGGATGCCGAGTTCGCAGAGATCGGCGGCAATCAGCCGCGCGCTCAGACGCGCCGCCGATAGCCCGAGCGCCGGGTCGAGATCATAAAGCTTGCCGAACAGCGCGCCCGGCGGATAGGCCGGCCAATGCGGCGGGCCGAGGCGCTGGACCCGGCCGCCTTCCTGGTCAATCAGCACCGGAACGTCGCCGCGGCCTGCGCACTTCTTTAATTCCGCAACAAGCTGCAAGACTTGCTCCGGCGTTTCAATGTTCCTTTTGAAGAGGATGAAACCCCAGGGACGCTCCGCCGCAATGAACGCCCGTTCGTCATCGTTCAGCGTGGTCCCGGCGACACCGGTTATGAAGGCCTTGGTCATCTGGTGTCTTGGCTCTGACATTCGTATGTTGTCGCGGTGGGTTCGTTTACGAATGTCAGAGCCAAAAAGACACCAGCAAATATAGATTTCTAGTGGGTTTTTGGATTTGGCATTCGCGATGAGAACTCACGGCGACGGGGTGGCGAATGCCAAATCCACCCCACTAGCGCCGATTAGCCCGCTCCGGATTAGGGGGTCAAGGAACGGCTGCTAGTTTTTCACTACCCAACACTGGCCGCCGGCGGCCTGATAGTTGTGGCAGAACTGCGCAGCCTCGGCCGAGGTGCCGAAGGAAACGCCGGCGCGATAGGTTACTGCGCCGCTCTTCGAATTGGCGCGCGCGACGACGGGCGACTGCGAGCCGAGCACGCTTGGATATTTGCTTTGCAGCGACCGATATGAGGCCTGGGCATCGGCTTCGCTCGGCTGTGACGTCACCGAGACCAGATAGTTGCCCGCGGCACTCGGGGTGCTTGGAGCACTCGGAGCTGCTTGCACGGGGTTGGTGGCTGCCATCCGAACCGGAGGAGGTTCCGGCGCGGCCGGGGCATCAGCCTGCGGGGATAGCGACAGCGGTGCATTGGCGTTGGCCGCATTGGGATTGGCGGCCGCCATGCGGGTGCCCGTCGCGGCCACTCGCGGCGCGGGCCTGGCTGGCGCGGCCGGGGGCACCGCACCTGCCGGCGTGCCGGCATCCGCCTGGTCACCCCGGACCGAGAGCGTCCTGATCCGGTGCGGCTCGTTATTCGAAAATGTCCCGTTCGGCGCACTGGCCGAAGGCGACGGCGCACTTGGCGGCACGACACCCGCCGGCATCGGCATGCTGCCGTTCGGCGTCAGCGGCGGGAATACGACACGGGGTCCCGCCCTGGCGGGATCGATCGGCGTCTCCTCTCGGGAAACGATCTTTTCCGCGCCGTCGCCCGCGGTCATCCGATCCGGCACCTTCGTAGCCGCATCGGCGGGCGCGGGAATGATCTTGGTCGGTCCGGTATCGGCGCGGATGATCGGTGGTTCGCCGCTGCGGGCCGAGCCCGTATAGGTGCGGTATGCAAAGGCGCCGCCCACGCCGAATACTGCGAGCGCCAGCACGGCAACGACCGTGATCATGCCGCCGCGGCGGCGAGGCTCCTCCGCCGCTTCGTAGGGCTGGTCGTCTTCGTAGCCATAGCCATCGTCGGCATAGGCCTGATCGTGCTGAGCGTGCGGCGCCTGCGAATCGAAGCCGCCATAGAGTGCCTCGTCGTAACGCGACGGATCCGGCTCATGATGTTCTTGAGGAGTATCGGCGAACAAATCCGCGGGATCGTAATCCTCCGGTTCGGCCGGAGGATGCGCGGCAGCGTAACGCTGCAACGGGTGGACAGCGCTCGGATAGTCGTCCTGCGGTCGCGGGGGAGCCTCTTGTCTCACCGCGCGCTGCATCCATGACGGCGGCGCGGGAGCTGCCTCCGGTTCGGGGTCCGCATAGCTGTCGTCTGCATAGTTATCGTAGGACGGCGGTGGCTCGACCGGCCTCGCCTGCGGTTGAACCGTCAAATTGGCCCGGCCTATGGGGGGGCGGCCGCCGAACGGATCGTTCTGGCCGATCAGACGCGCGAGCTCGGCCAGGGGATCGCTTTCGGCGTTGTCGGACGCGCGGGCTCGCCCGTCACGATCGTAACCGCCACCGGCAGGAAAGGCTCTGTCCTGATATCGATCCGCCATCGTGATGATGTGTCCCCTCAAGGGAAAGTCGCCAACCCGCTTTTCACTACCGGCCCCCGCCGGCTGCCACTCTCAAAATCCCCCGGAAGTGGCACGTCAGTCAGCGCATCTCGTTTGGCGCGCCGACGCCGAGAACCCCCAAGCCGGACGCCAAAACCGTGACAACGCCCTGTACCATTGCCAGCCGGGCCTTCGTCATCTCGGCATCATTATTGATAATAAAGCGTAAATAGGGCAAATCCCGCCCCCTCGTCCATAGCGCGTGAAATTCGCTGGCCAGATCATACAGGTAAAAAGCGATTCGGTGAGGCTCGTGGGCGGCGGCGGCGGCTTCCACCGTCCGGGGGTAGACCGCCAGTTTCCGCAACAGGCTCAGCTCGGCCGGATCGGTCAGCCGGTCTACCGGCGCTGGCGCGAGATAGGCCAGCCGCGCCCCCTCCTCCTCAGGGAGATCGTGCAGTACCTCCTGCCGCGCGGTGCGGAAGATCGAATGCCCGCGGGCGTGGCCGTATTGGACGTAAAAGACCGGGTTGTCGCGCGACTGTTCGATGACCTTGGCGAGATCGAAATCGAGCACCGCATCGTTCTTGCGGTAAAGCATCATGAAGCGCACGGCATCCTTGCCGACCTCATCGACGACCTCGCGCAAGGTGACGAAATCACCTGAGCGCTTCGACATCTTCACCGGCTCGCCGTTGCGCAGCAGTTTGACGAGCTGGACGATCTTGACGTCCAGCGCGGCCTGCCCGCTCGTCACAGCCTTGATCGCCGCCTCAACGCGCTTGATGTAGCCGCCGTGATCGGCGCCCCAAACGTCGACCAGATTGCGAAACCCGCGGTCGAACTTGTCCTTGTGATAGGCGATGTCTGAGGCGAAATAGGTATAGCTGCCGTCTGATTTCAACAGCGGCCGATCGACGTCGTCGCCAAAAGCGGTCGCCCGAAACAGCGTTTGTTCGCGGTCCTCGTAATCGTCGACCGGAGCGCCTTTCGGCGGCGGCAGGCGGCCCTCATAGACATCGCCCTTGGCGCGCAGGAAATCGATCGTCTCCGCGACGCGGTTATTGCCGCTCGCAACCAGCGACCGCTCCGAGAAGAACACGTCGTGTTTGATGTTGAGCGCGGCGAGATCGCCCTTGATCGCTTCCATCATCATGGCGATGGCTTTGGCGCGCACCGCCGGCAGCCACTCGGCCTCGGGCATGGCGAGAAGCGACTTGCCGTGTTCTGCGGCCAGCGCCTGCCCAACGGGCTTGAGATAATCGCCGGGGTAAAGCCCTTCCGGAATCTCGCCGATGTTTTCACCCAAGGCTTCGCGATAGCGCAGGAACGCCGAACGCGCGAGCACGTCGACCTGGGCGCCGGCATCGTTGATGTAATATTCTCTGATAACATCGAAGCCTGCGAGCTGAAGCAGGCTGGCGAGCGCGTCGCCAAAGACCGCGCCGCGGCAATGGCCGACATGCATCGGCCCGGTCGGGTTGGCCGAGACGTATTCGACGTTGACCTTCTCGGCCGCCCCGACCGCGCTTTGACCGTAAGCATTGCCCTCGCCGCAGCACCGACCGCAGCGCGTCTGTCCAGGCCGTTACTTTCAAAGTGAGATTGATGAAACCTGGACCGGCAATATCCACCGAGGCGACCAGATCGTCGGCGCGCATCCGCTCGGCGATCTTTTCTGCGAGGTCGCGGGGTTTGGCCTTCGCTTCCCTGGCGAGCACCATGGCAGCGTTGGTCGCCATGTCGCCATGGGTCGGGTCCTTCGGCGGCTCGACCACCACCCGCGACAGGTCCGCGTTCGGCGCCAAGTTCCGCCGCGCAGACGGCATGTACGCGCGCAAGCACCTGGGCGAAAAGATGTTGTTTCGAAGATGTATCGGCCATGGCCGCCGCCTAACGTAAATCCGGGGTCGAGTCAAAAAGCCGCTGATGTTCGGTCAGCGCGAAACGGTCGGTCATTCCGGCGATAAAGTTGCCGATCCGCCGCGCCCGTTCGGCCTCGCCTTCGGCCCGGTTTTCGGGCGGCAGCCATTCGGCGGGCATCGCAGCCGGATCGCTCTGATAGCGTGCAAAGAGATCGAATACGATCTGTTCGGCATCCCGCATCACCCGCATCACCCGTTCGTGCCGGTACATATGCAGCTTCAGGAATTTCTTGATCGCGGCTTCCGCTGCCCTCGTCTCGGCCGGAAAGACAATCAACGCCTGCGTCCTGGTTGCGGACCTCTTCGGCCGAGGCCGGCCGTATTCGCTCCAGACGGCGATGCGCTTCCAGAACCACCGCGCCGATGAAATGGGAAATCAGTTCGCGCACCAGTTCGGCGCCGCGCCGGCTCGTCGTCGAGCGTGGGATAAGCCGGCGTCGATTTCCGCGATCATCGCGGCCGTGAGCGGAATCTCCTTGAGATCGTCGATCGCAAACAAGCCTGCGCGCAAACCGTCATCGATGTCATGCGCATCATAGGCGATGTCGTCGGCGATCGCGGCGACCTGGGCTTCCAGCGAGGCGAAACTCCATAGTTCGAGGTCGTAGTTTGCGACAAATTCGGCGATGCCGGTGGGCACGCCGCTGCTCGCGATAGCGCCCCAGAGGCTGCCGTTCCGCGCCGGTCAGCGGGCCGTTGTGCTTGACGATGCCCTCCAGCGATTCCCAGGTCAGATTGAGCCCGTCGAATTCGGGATAGCGATGCTCGAGCGACGTAACCACGCGCAAGGTCTGCGCGTTGTGATCGAAGCCGCCATGGGCGCTACAGGCACGCGTCCAGCGCCCGCTCGCCGGCATGGCCGAACGGCGGATGGCCGAGGTCGTGGGCGAGCGCCAGCGTCTCCGTCAGATCCTCATCGAGCCCTAAGCTGGCGGGCCAGCGCGCGGGCGATCTGGGCCACTTCCAGCGATGTGGGTCAGGCGGGTGCGGTAGTGATCGCCTTCATGGAACACGAAAACCTGGGTCTTGTACTTCAGGCGGCGGAAAGCCGTGGAATGAATCACCCGGTCGCAGTCGCGCCGGAACGGGCTGCGGGTCCGGCTTGGCGGCTCCGCAAACAGCCGGCCGCGGCTCAAGTCGGGGTCGCAGGCATAGACCGCGCGAGGGGCAGCCATTCCGACCGACACGGGATATCCTGTCTCTAACGGGTTTGATTCCGGCGCCCGGCGCACTTAACTATGATAGGCGCGGGATACCAGATAAACGGCTATGCTTGCATGCGATCGGAGCTTCACGATGACCACAGACGTCACCATCAGCGAGCGGGCCGCCCGCCGCATCGGAGAAATCCTCAAAAGCGAGGGCGACGGCGCCATGCTGCGGATCAGCGTCGAGGGCGGCGGCTGCTCCGGCTTTCAGTACAAGTTCGACGTCGAGCGTTCGCGTGCCGAGGACGACCTGGTGATCGCCCGCGACAGCGCGGTGGTGCTGGTCGATCCCGCCTCGGTGCCGTTCCTGGCGGGCTCGGAAGTCGATTTCGTCGACGATCTGATCGGCGCCTCGTTCCGGGTCGTCAATCCCAACGCCACCGCCTCCTGCGGCTGCGGCACCAGCTTTTCGATCTAAAAGAAAACTCGATCTGAAGACATCTCGATCTGAAGAAATCTTGGGGCCCGATGCGCATCGCCACCTGGAACGTCAACTCGGTCCGGCAACGGATCGAGCACCTGATGAGCTGGTTGAAGGAATGCTCGCCCGATATCGTCTGTCTTCAGGAAATCAAATGCACCGACGATGCGTTTCCGCGGCTTGAGATCGAGAGCCTTGGCTACAACGTCGTCACCCACGGCCAGAAGACCTTCAACGGCGTTGCGCTGTTATCCAAGTTTCCGTTCGAGGAGACGACCTCGGGCCTCGCCGGCGACGATGAAGACGCCCATGCGCGGTTTCTCGAAGGCGTGGTGACGCTCAAACAGGGCGTGCTGCGGATCGCGTGCCTTTATCTGCCCAACGGCAACCCGCCCGAACACCGAGAAATATCCTTACAAACTCAAATGGATGTCGCGGCTTCTTGAGTATTCGAGGCAGCGGCTTAAAGCAGAAGAGCCGCTGGTGTTGGCCGGCGACTTCAACGTCATCCCGCATGCCTGAGGACGTCCACAATCCGGACGCCTGGGTTGGTGACGCGCTGTTTCGTCCCGATACCCGCGAAAGCTTTCAATCGCTGTTGGGCCTTGGGCTGACCGATGCGCTGCGCGCCGTCACCGACGCGCCCGGCCAGTATACGTTCTGGGACTATCAGGCCGGCGCCTGGCAGAAAAACCAGGGCCTGCGCATCGATCATCTCCTGCTGTCGCCGCAGGCCAGCGACCGCCTCGTGGATGTCGGCATCGACAGCTATGTACGGGCCTGGGAAAAGCCGTCCGATCACGTCCCGGTATGGATCGATCTCGATCTGGAAGCGGCCTAGTCGGCTACTCGCAACGCGGCGGGATCAGTCCCTGCGGCCCTGCACCCAGTGCTCCAGCATCTGCGCCGCCATGGCGCGGTCTTCCTGCGACGCCTTGGCCATCGCCTTGCTGTAACTGTCCTTGATCCAGGTCTCTTCCGGCGTCGCATTTTCGGTCGCAAGCGTCAGCCACATCAGGCCGCGCGCAGCCTGCCGCGGCAGTTGATCGCCGTTGAACAACATCTGACCGAGCAGCGCCTGCGCCTGATGCTGGCCCTTCTGGGCGGCCAGCCCGAGCCAGCGGGCGCCATAGCGGAAATCGTCGCGGGAAGAACCTGCGCTCCTCAGGTAAAGCCGGGCCAGATCGTATTGCGCGTCGGCATTGCCGAAATAGGACGCCGCGTAAGAGAACATCTCGCGCGCCCGCTCGGTATCCTGCTTGATCTTAGAATTCGGGATACCGTTCAGATAATAGCGCCCGAGCGCAACGAAGGCGTTGGCGACGATCGCGGCCTGCGGCGCCGACGGGCTATCCTCCGCATGCGTATTGGCGATGCGGCTGAAATATTCGAACGCGCGCAGATCGTCCTGCGCCACGCCGTCGCCATCGGCATACATCCGGCCGAGCTTCCATTGGGCAATCGGATGTCCGCCCTCCGCGGCATATTGCAGGGAGGTGAGCGAGGTATCGGAAGCGGGTGGAACCGCCTTCTTCAGGCTCGACGCGGCGCCGGGCTGCGCCGAGACCACCGGGATGGCTGAATCCTGATTGACTGGCGCGCCGTCAAAGCCGAATCCGGGAGTAGCCACCGGCGTGGCACCCAAAATCACAGCCAAAACGATACGCTCAAATGTCCGCATAACACTACTTCTCGCTCGCCCCGCCGGGGTGGGTAACAGCACCTGTCACCGCCGGTCCGACCTGCTGGGCGTACTTCCACAACGCTCCCGTCGTATGGTTAGTCGCGCGAGGCCTCCATTCGGTCTTGCGTTCGGCCAGCTCCGCCTCGGTCAACTTTACGTTAAGAGTCCCGACCACGGCGTCGATCTCGATGATGTCACCGTCCCGCAACAGTGCGATCGGACCGCCGACCGCGGCTTCCGGCCCGACATGGCCGATGCAGAAGCCCCGGGTGGCCCCCGAAAAGCGGCCGTCGGTGATCAGGGCGATCTTGCCGCCCATCCCCTGGCCCGTCAGCGCTGCCGTCGTCGAAAGCATTTCACGCATTCCGGGACCGCCGCGCGGCCCCTCGTACCGGATGACGATGACCTCGCCTTCCTTGTAAGTCCTCTTCTGGACCGCCTCGAACGCATCCTCTTCGCGATCGAAGCAGCGGGCCGGACCTGAGAACTTCAGGTTCGACCATGCCCGCGACCTTCACGATCGCCCCCTCCGGCGCAAGATTCCCCTTCAGGCCGACCACACCGCCCGTGACGGTGATCGGCTTGTCGGCGGGCCGCACCACGTCCTGGTGCGGGTTCCATTTCACGGCTCTTGAGGTTCTCGGCGATGGTCCTGCCCGTGACCGTCAGGCAGTCACCGTGCATGTAGCCATTATCGAGAAGCGTCTTCATCAGAAGCGGTATGCCACCTGCTTCGAACATATCTTTGGCGACATAACGGCCGCCCGGCTTCAAATCTGCGACATAAGGCGTCTTCTTGAAGATTTCGGCGACGTCAAACAGGTCGAACTTGATGCCGCATTCGTTCGCGATCGCCGGCAGGTGCAGCGCGGCATTGGTCGAACCGCCGGATGCGGCAACGACGGCGGCAGCGTTTTCCAGCGACTTGCCGCGTGACGATGTCGCGCGGCCGGATGTTCTGCGCGATCAGCTCCATGACCTTTTCGCCCGCGGTCATGCAGAAGGCATCGCGAATTTCGTAAGGCGCCGGTGCGCCGGCCGAATAGGGTAGCGCAAGGCCGATGGCCTCCGACACGGTCGCCATGGTGTTGGCGGTGAATTGGGCGCCGCACGCGCCGGCCGAGGGACAGGCGACCCGCTCGATTTCATCGAGATCGGCATCCGACATCGCACCGACCGAGTGCTTGCCGACCGCCTCGAACATGTCCTGCACGGTGACCTGCTGACCACGAAAATTGCCGGGCAGGATCGAGCCGCCATAGATGAAGATCGACGGCACGTTGAGCCGGACCATCGCCATCATCATGCCCGGCAGCGATTTATCGCAGCCGGCGAGACCGACCAGCGCATCGTAGGCGTGGCCGCGGATGGTCAGTTCGACGGAATTGGCGATGCATTCACGCGACGGCAATGACGAGCGCATGCCGTCATGGCCCATCGCGATCCCGTCCGTGACGGTGATGGTGCAGAATTCGCGCGGCGTGCCGCCTGCGGAAGCGACGCCCTTCTTGACCGCCTGCGCCTGGCGCATCAGCGAGATATTGCAGGGCGCGGCCTCATTCCAGCACGACGCCACGCCGACGAACGGCTGATGGATCTGCTCGGTCGTCAATCCCATGGCATAGAGGTAGGAACGGTGGGGCGCCCGCTCGGGCCCCTCCGTGACGTGACGGCTTGGAAGCCGCTTCTTGATGTTGGTCTTGGCGTCCATTCGTAAACCTGTTTCCTCGGCCATCTCGCTTCAGGTCGGCCGATGGACCACTGTCTTGTGCATTATGATCTCATGGAGGGGTGTGGCTAAAAAGCGGCGTAGCCCCACAGGACCCGGGATGAGGGTTAAATCTTCCAGAAGTGTTGCAGCCGCGACACGATCGTTGCGATAAAGCCACCCTTCGCAGGTGCTTGCGCAGGTAAAATTGAAAAGACCGGCCTCCAGAGAAGGCCGGTCTTCGCAATGCAACACTGCCTGATGGCTAGGTCAGCGACCGGCTGGAGCCGACCAACCGCCGCTGTAGCGGTACGATTCCTCATAAGCCGGCGCCACGAAAGCGTTGCTGTCGCGGAATTCGGCCGTGCGATGATGAGCCCTGTGATGCTGCTCGGCCGCAGCCGCAAATTGCACCGTCGACAAAGCAACCAGCGCCGCCCCGGCAATCGTCAAAATTGCATTCTTCATTGGTGTCTCCCTAAGTCAGTCGAAGCACGAAGCCCGGCGCCCCGCACGTCACTGCTTCGAAGAGATAGTCGCTGTCATCGCCATCGGTAGCTCGCTCGGAATCACGAAGCAGCGAGCAAATTTATTGGTCAGAAATTTTTTCGATTAGAAAATCATCATCACGTCGTTCGTTTGATTCCAATCAGAGACTAACTTGAGTTGAATTTCTCTTGTCGCCGCGCGCCGCGAAGAACGCCCTGCTCCACCGCCGGGCGTTGGCGAAATATTCATCTCGTTGAAGGACGCCGCGCGCGAGTTTGCGATCGTCGCAGCACACTGCGCGCGACTCGACGATCAGATGTTCAGCACACGGCCATACGCATCCAGCACCGCTTCCTTCATCATCTCCGACAGAGTCGGATGCGGGAAGACGGTGTGCATGAGTTCTTCTTCGGTGGTCTCGAGATTCATCGCCACCACATAACCCTGGATCAATTCGGTGACTTCCGCACCGATCATATGGGCGCCGAGCAACTGACCGGTCTTCTTGTCGAAGACCACCTTGACGAGACCCTGATCTTCGCCGAGCGCAATCGCCTTGCCGTTACCGACGAAGGGAAATCGGCCGACCCGAATCTCGCGCCCGCCCTCTTTCGCCTTTGCCTCGGTGAGGCCGACGGAGGCGACCTGCGGATTGCAGTAGGTGCAGCCTGGAATGAGATTCTTGTCCATCGCATGCGGATGCAGGCCCTTGATGGCCTCGACGCAAATCACACCCTCATGCTCGGCCTTGTGCGCCAGCATCGGCGGACCCGCGACGTCGCCGATGGCGTAGATGCCGGGCACGCTGGTCTTGCCGTAGCCATCGATCACGACACAGCCGCGATCGGTTTTGACGCCGAGCTTTTCCAGCCCGAGATTCTCGATATTGCCGACAACGCCGACGGCGGAGATCACGCGATCGAATTCGACCGCTTGCGGATTCTTGCCGTCGTCGATGGTGGCAACCACGCTGTCGCTCTTCTTCTCGAGCTTCGTCACCTTGGTGTTGGTGAGGATCTTGATGCCTTGCTTCTCAAAACGCTTGCGCGCTAGCCCTGCGATCTCCGCATCCTCAACGGGGAGGATTTGCGGCAACACCTCTACCACCGTCACTTCCGAACCCATGGTGTGGAAGAACGAGGCGAATTCGATACCGATCGCGCCGGATCCGACGACCAGCAGCGACTTCGGCATTTTCTCCGGCACCATCGCTTCGAAATAGGTCCAGACCAGTTTCTTGTCCGGCTCCAGTCCCGGCAGCACGCGCGGCCGCGCGCCGGTCGCGATGATGATGTGCTTGGCCTGGTAGGCGCCCTCGCCCACCGCGCCCTTCGGGGCTTCGACGGCGGATTTCTTCACGGTGACCTTGCCGGGCGCGTCGATCGACGCCTCGCCCCAGATGATCGTCACCTTGTTCTTCTTCATCAGGAAGCCGACGCCGTCGTTGAGGCGCTTGGAAACCCCGCGCGAGCGCTGCACCACCGCCTTGGGATCATAGGCGACGTTCTCGGCCGACAGGCCGTAATCCTTGGCGTGCTGCATGTAGTGATAGATTTCCGCCGACCGTAGCAGCGCCTTGGTCGGAATGCAGCCCCAGTTCAGGCAAATGCCGCCGAGATAGGATTTTTCGATGATCGCGGTCTTGAAGCCGAGCTGCGCGGCGCGGATGGCCGTAACGTAGCCGCCGGGGCCGGAGCCGATGATGATGACGTCAAAGGAAGTATCGGCCATCATCACACCATCATCATCACGGGATTTTCGATCAGCACCTTGAACGCGCCGATCAGTTCGGCGCCGAGCGCGCCGTCGATCGCGCGGTGATCGCACGACAAGGTCACGCTCATCATCTGCGCGATCTCGATCTTGCCGCCGCGCACCACCGGACGCTCCTCGCTGGTGCCGACCGCCAGGATGGTGGCATGCGGCGGGTTGATGACGGCGGTGAAGTGACTGATGCCGTACATGCCGAGGTTGGACACGGCGGTGGTGCCGCCCTGATATTCATCCGGCTTGAGCTTGCGCGCGCGGGCGCGCGCCGCGAAATCCTTCATCTCGTTGGAGATCGTCGACAACGACTTGGTTTCGGCCTTGCGGATGATCGGCGTGATCAAGCCGCCCGGCATCGCGACCGCAACGCCGATGTCCGAATGCTTGTGCTTGAGCATGCCGCCTTCGGTCCAGCTCACATTGCAATCCGGTTTCTTTTGCAGTGCGACCGCCATCGCCTTGATGACGAAGTCGTTGACCGAGAGCTTGTAGAGCGGCTTCTTTTCCTTGTCTTTTGGCGCGGACGCGTTGATCTCTTCGCGCGCAGCCAGCAGCTTGCCAATCTCGCAGTCGATCGTGAGATAAAAGGTCGGAATGGTCTGCACGGCGGCGGTGAGCCGCTGGGCAATCGTACGGCGCATGCCGTCATGCGGCACGATCTCGTAGCTGCCGGGCTCGTACAGCGCCAGGATCTGCTTGTCCGACATCGAGGGCGCGAGCGCGGGTGCAGCACCCGGCGCGGCGGCGGGCGCCTTCAGGCCCTTGCCGGACTTGGCTTCCGCCACGTCACGCGCGACGACGCGGCCGTGCGGGCCGGTGCCGGTGATGCGGGCGATATCGATGCCGGCTTCCTTGGCCAGGCGTCTCGCCAGCGGCGACGAAAACGTACGCGCATGGCCGTTGGCCTGCGGAGCGGGCGATGCCGCCTGAGGGGCGGGCGCGGCAGCCGGTTTGGCAGCCGGTGCAGCCGCAGGCGCGGCGGCAGCTGGAGACGCGGGTTTCGGCGATGCGTCCGCCTTTGCCGGTGCGGCTTCGGTAGCTGGCTTTGCAGCTCCGGCTGCGGCGCCGGCGGATTTTACGTCCTCGCCGTCGCCGGCGAGCACCGCAATGATATCGTTGACGGGGACGTCCTGCGTGCCCTCGGGAACCAGGATCTTGGCGATCGTGCCCTCATCGACCGCCTCGACCTCCATGGTCGCCTTGTCGGTCTCGATTTCCGCGATCACGTCGCCGGACTTGACCTTGTCGCCCTCTTTCTTGAGCCACTTGGCGAGATTGCCCTTCTCCATCGTCGGAGACAGTGCGGGCATCAGAATATTGATTGGCATGTGTTGGGCCCTGCTCTGTCAGCGATAACAAACAGCTTTAGCGGCCGCGACCACTTCAGCCACCGAGGGCAATGCGAGCTTTTCCAGATTGGCGGCGTAAGGCATCGGCACATCCTTGCCCGAGACGCGCGTCACCGGTGCGTCCAGGTAATCGAAGGCGTGCTCCATGATCCGCGCCGCAATTTCGGCGCCGACGCCATTTTGCTGCCAGCCCTCCTCGACGGTGACGGCGCGTCCGGTCTTCATCACGGACGCGACGATGGTGTCGGTGTCGAGCGGACGCAGCGTTCGCAGATCAATGAGGTCGACTTCGATGCCTTCCTTGGCGAGTTCGTCGGCCGCCTTCAGCGCGTAAGACATGCCGTTCGACCAGGAGATGATCGAGACGTGGCCGCCGCTTCGCACCACCCGCGCCTTGCCGATCGGGATCACATAGTCATCGAGTTTCGGCACCTCGCCGGAATGGCCGTAGAGCATTTCGTTCTCGAGGAAGATCACCGGGTTGGGATCGCGGATCGCCGCCTTCAGCAAGCCCTTGTAGTCGGCGGCCGAAAACGGCGCGATCACCTTCAGGCCCGGAATTTGCGAGTACCAGGCCGAATAATCCTGGCTGTGCTGGGCGGCGACGCGGGCGGCCGCGCCATTCGGGCCGCGGAACACGATCGAGCAGCCCATCTGTCCGCCGGACATATAGAGCGTCTTCGCCGCCGAATTGATGATCTGGTCGATCGCCTGCATGGCGAAGTTGAAGGTCATGAACTCGACGATCGGCTTCAAGCCCGTCATCGCCGCGCCCACGCCGATGCCGGCAAAGCCGTGCTCGGTGATCGGCGTGTCGATGACACGGCGGGCGCCGAATTCCTGCAGCAGGCCCTGGCTGACCTTGTAGGCGCCCTGATATTCGGCGACTTCCTCGCCCATCAGAAACACGTCCGGATCGCGCCGCATTTCCTCCGCCATCGCATCGCGCAACGCGTCACGGATGGTCATGGTCACCATTTCGGTGCCGGCGGGTATTTCGGGATCGGGTGCAGCAGTAGCGCTTGGAGCGGCCGGTGCGGGTTCGTCCTTCGGTGCCGGCGCCGATTTCGCTTCTGCTGCCGGAGCCTCAGGCGGTTTCTCCTGCTTGGCGGGCGCTGGCGCCTTGACCAAATCGGCGGCACTTTCACCATCGGCGAGAATGGTCGCAATCGGCGTGTTGACGGCGACGTCGGCGGTGCCTTCCGGAATCAGGATCTTGCCGAGCGTGCCCTCGTCGGTCGCCTCGACTTCCATCGTGGCCTTGTCGGTTTCGATCTCGGCGATGACATCGCCCGACTTGATCGTCTCGCCTTCCTTCTTCAGCCACTTGGCGAGATTGCCCTTCTCCATCGTCGGCGACAAAGCAGGCATCAGTACTTGAATGGGCATATCAACTCCGCAAATTCATCTTTAGACCGCGCACATTTAGTGCACTAGCGCCACGAACACTTATCGATAGACGTCGGTATAGAGTTCAGATGGTTCGGGCTCAGGGTCGTGCTGGGCGAAATCGGCTGCCGCATTGACGATCTCGCGAACCTCGGCGTCGATTTTCTTCAACTCGTCCTCGCTCATTTTTGCCGCGAGCAAGCGGTTACGGACCTGTTCGATCGGGTCGCTGTCGTGACGGACCTTGTCGACCTCCTCGCGGGTGCGGTACTTCGCCGGATCCGACATCGAGTGTCCACGGTAGCGATAGGTCTGCATTTCCAGGATGAAGGGCCCCTTGCCGGCGCGGCACCAGGCGACCGCCTTGTCGGCCGCGGCTTTCACAGCGCGAACGTCCATGCCGTCGACCTGCTCGCCCGGAATGTTGAAAGAGATGCCGCGCTTGGAGAAATCGGTCTGGGCCGACGAGCGCGTCACCGAGGTGCCCATCGCGTATCGGTTGTTCTCGATGACGTAGATCACCGGAAGCTTCCAGAGCTCCGCCATGTTGAAGCTCTCATAGACCTGGCCCTGGTTTGAAGCGCCATCGCCAAAATAGGTCAGGCTGACGAAATCGTTGCCGCGGTAACGGTTGGCGAAGGCGAGCCCGGTACCGAGCGAGACTTGCGCACCGACGATGCCATGGCCGCCGTAGAAGTTCTCCGCCTTGCTGAACATGTGCATCGAGCCGCCTTTGCCCCTGGAATAGCCGCCACGGCGTCCGGTCAACTCAGCCATCACGCCCTTGGCTTCCATTCCACAGGCCAGCATATGCCCGTGATCGCGGTATCCGGTTATGACCTCGTCGCCCTTCTTCAGAGCCATCTGCATCCCGACGACGACAGCTTCCTGGCCGATATAGAGGTGGCAGAAACCGCCGATCGCACCCATTCCGTATAGCTGGCCGGCCTTTTCCTCGAACCGGCGGATCAGCAGCATGTCACGCAGCGCCTTCAGCTCCTGCTCCCTGGTAAAGGGCGGCGGCGCCCCCTGCTCCTGAGCGGTTTCGTTGGCGGCGCTTTTTTTGGGAGTGGCCATGGCATTTCCGGATGAGAGAGCGAATTTGCTTTCTCTAGCTTAACTCAAACCGCCATGAAAGGATTTGCGTAGGCCGGATTAAGGCTCGTCATACCGCACTGCAATGCAGGGCGACATTTTCGAAATCTATTTGGAGTGAATTTGTAATTTGACGATCAATTTGGATTGATCGTGCGAACGAGGTCGTGCGGGTTGGCATAGTCAAGCTGATAGCGTGCGCGTTCGTCCAGCATATCCGGGTCCAGCCGGTCGGATCGCAGCAGCGAGATCCGCTGTTCACCCTCGAGCCGCTCCTTTTTCAAGCGCGCCAGTTCGGACGTCAGCGCGACGATTTCCTGATCGAGCTCCAGACGCGCATTCAGCCCATATTTTCCCGTATAGGCATTGACGCCGAAATAGCCGACCATGCCTGCCGCCATCGTATAGAGGGCGAGACCCGTGAGAAACGACTTGAGGCGCCTGCGGGAGACCATGGGGGAAAGATGCCCCCGCCGGGTTAAGGGAATGCTAAACACCCCCTCAAACCCGAACCGTAAACCTGGCTTATCTGTGCTGCTTTTCGACGAAAGCGGCGAAGGCGTCGATATACTGCTGGAGCACCTTTTGCAGGGATTCCTTGGTGAGATCGCCCTTTTCGTCGAAGGCGTCCCCAATCCCGTTCAGATAGGTCTCCGGCTGCCCCATGATCGGACCGGAAATGCCCGGCAGGATATTCTGCAGGCTCTTGGCCGCGTTGACGCCCCCAAGCGGCCCCGGCGAATTGGAGACGATGCCGATCGGCTTGCCGAGAAACGAGCTCTTGCCGTACGGGCGCGAGGCGACGTCGATGGCGTTCTTCAGCACACCGGGAATGGCACGATTATATTCCGGCGTGACGAAGATAACGCCCGACGACTTCTGAATCCTCTCCCGGAAGGCGGTCCAGTCCGCCGGCGGATTGGCCTCCAGGTCCTGATTGAAAAACGAAATGCCGTGCGGCGTGACAACGTCGAGCTTGAGTGAAGGCGGCGCCAGTTTGGCCAGCGCGTTGGCGATCTTTAAGGTGAAGCTCTCCTTGCGGAGGCTGCCGGCGATGACGACGATGTGATGCGGGCTGGACATGCGATTTCCTCTGGTGGCTGCGCGAGGTGCTGAAGACGGGATTTCGACGACACCCTAGCGCGGCCCGCAAAAGATGCAAGTGCATGAATTGAGACGGGACCGCACCGATCCGTTCAAGAAATCGTTCCCGAACGAAAACAGGCCGCCTCAAGCGGCGGCCTGTTCGTTAGCACACGATCAATCCGCGCGCTTAGAGCACCGGGTTGAAGGCCGCCGGAATCAACCGGTAGCCGTTGCCATCCTTCTCGACATGGCCGATCGCCGGGAACGGGAAGTGGAAACCGACCACGGTCGCCTTCTCGGCGGATGCCATGTCATAGAATTTGTGCCGGGTCTTTTGCGCGAGCTCCGGATCGAAATCGTAGGCGACATGCCAATCCGGATTGCGCAGGAAAAATTCCGGAATGTTGGTGACGTCGGACTGGATCAAGACCTTTGACCCGCCGGAGGCCACCGCAAAGGCGGTGTGTCCCGGCGTATGGCCGGGTGCCGCGATCGAGGTGATGCCCGGCGCGACTTCCTTGTCCCAATCGTACTTCGTGACCTTGGATTCGATGCCGGTGTAGATCTTTTTGACGTTGGCGAAGTAGCCCTTCATCATTTCGCTCGACTGGGCCTTGGCGGCGTTTTCATCGCTCATCCAGAATTCCCAATCCTTCGCCGGTACCTTGATTTCTGCGTTCGGAAACGCCATCGAACCGTCGGCGGCGCGAATGCCGTTGGTGTGGTCCGGATGCAGATGCGACATGATGACCATATCGATGCTCTTGGGATCGACACCTGCCGCAGCCAGATTTTGCAGCGTCCGACCGACTTGACCCTTGGTCGGCTCAAAGACCGAAATGCCATTACCGCTGTCGAGCAGCACGAGCTTGCCGCCGGTGTTGATCAGTTGCGGATTGAACGGCACCGTCACCATGCCCTTCGGCATATAAGCGGCTTCCGCAGCCGCAATCGCCGCATCCTTGCTCACATTGGTCACCCACTTATCCGGCAGCGGGAACGAGCGGGCGCCGTCATTGATCGAGGTGCATTCGATGCTGCCGACCTTGTAGCGATAAAACCCCGGGGCTTGCGCGGCGGCGGCCGGTGCGGCGGCACGTGCTTCCAACGAGGTCAGCGGCGAAAGGGCAGACGCAGCGCCAATCGCGGCAGCTCCGGCCAACAGGTCACGACGGTTCAGATGATTCATGAAGGTTCTCCCCCTTAAGCTTCAGCTTGGTGATTTAGGCACTGATTGCGACGCGAATGTTCTCCTCCCGCGCGGCAAAGGCAAGTCAGTTCGTTCTTCGCGTACCTAACTTTAGATGAACACTCGCACCGGCTGCCTATTCCGGCCAGCTCTCGCCGTTATGCCTTGTTCGGATTGATCAGATACTTTTCGCCGGTGGCGCGCTTGCCATAGACCGCCAGATGCGAGAGCTGGAGCGCTTCGGCCAGGGAAACCACCTGCGTATAATGGCTTGCAAAGGTGGTCTTGAGCTCGCTTGCCACGCGCTCGCGGAGCCGCTGGCGATCGTCCGCGCTGATCTTCATCAGGAACGGAGTTACCAGCCAGCCGCCGATCCCCCACGCCATGCCGAACGCCCGGTTCAATTCGGTCGGACCGGGATCGAGCATGCCGTAAAGATAGACCTGCTTGTGCACGTTGGAGCCGTAGCGGCTGTAGACCTTGGCCTCGCGGTTGATCGCAGCTTCCATGCAGGTAAGGATTTGCCCCGGCAGCTTGCCGCCGCCGATGGCGTCGAAGGCAATGGTCGCACCGGTCTCGGCCAGCGCGTTCGTCAGGTCGCCCATGAAGGTGGGCGAAGATGAATCCACCACATGTTTCGCGCCGATCTTGTGCAGGATCTCCGCCTGCTCGGCCTTGCGCACGATATTGACCAGACCAATGCCGTCCTTGATGCAGATCTTGTTCAGCATCTGGCCGAGATTGGAGGCGGCTGCGGTGTGAACCAGCGCCTTGTGGCCCTCGCGCCGCATGGTCTCGGTCATGCCAAGCGCGGTGAACGGATTGACGAACCAGGACGCGCCTTCTGCCGCCGTCGTGCCGGTCGGCAGGGCCATACAATCGGACGCCTTGACGGTGCGGTACTGGGAATACATCGCGCCGCCGATCATCGAGACGGTTTTTCCCATCAGCGCCTTGGCGGCGTCCGACGATCCGGTCCGGATGACGACGCCGGCGCCCTCGTTGCCGACCGGCATGGATTCATCCAGCCGTCCCGCCATCGCCCGCATCGCCGCATCCGGCACACGCGCCGTGATGACGGGCGCATCCTTGTGGCCTGCAGCCTTCGCGGTCGTCATGTCGGCCGCGCCAACCAAAAGGCCGAGGTCGGAAGGGTTGATGGGCGACGCCTCGACCCGAACCACGACTTCATCGGCCGAAGGCTCCGGCGTCGGCACCTCCATCAACGATATTTCGAGTTCGCCGCTTTTCTTGATCAGCGAACGCAGTTGCAAGCCGGTTTTGCCGTCGGCGCTCATGACGTCCTCCCGTTGTGGTTTTTATGGCCGGGATGATCGCGCGTTAGCGGAGAAACGCAAGCCCCTTAGGTCGGGCCCCACCCGGTCTGCGACGCCATGAACCTCAGGCGAGCGCCTTGAGGGCCGCCTTTCCTGCATATTTCGCTTGATCGCCCAACTGCTGTTCGATCCGCAGCAATTGATTGTATTTGGCGGTGCGGTCCGAGCGCGCCAGCGAACCGGTCTTGATCTGCCCGCAATTGGTCGCGACCGCAAGGTCGGCAATCGTGGAGTCCTCGGTCTCGCCGGAACGATGCGACATCACGGCAGTGTAGCCAGCCTTGTAGGCCATCTCGACGGCGCTCAGCGTCTCGGTCAGCGTGCCGATCTGATTGACCTTGATCAGGATCGAATTGGCCCGGCCGTTCTTGATGCCGTCGGCCAGCCGCGTCACGTTGGTGACGAAGAGATCGTCGCCGACGAGCTGGCATTTGCCGCCGATCAGATCGGTCAACTCCTTCCAGCCGTCCATGTCATCTTCCGACATGCCGTCCTCGATCGAGACGATCGGATAACGCGCAGCGAGATCGGCCAGATACTTCGCCTGTTCGGAGCGCGAGCGGGTTTTCTTCTCGCCGCCATAGACATAAGCGCCGTCCTTGAAGAACTCGGTCGCCGCGCAATCCAGCGCCAGCATGACGTCGCCACCAGCCTTGTAACCGGCCTTGCCGATCGCGCCCATGACGAATTCGAGCGCGGCGTCCGCCGACGGCAGGTTCGGCGCGAACCCGCCCTCATCGCCGACATTGGTGTTATGGCCGGCTTTTTTCAGCTCCGATCGCAGCGTGTGGAAAATCTCCGATCCGCAGCGCAGGGCTTCAGCGAAGGTCGCAGCCCCAACCGGCATGATCATGAATTCCTGGAAATCGATCGGGTTGTCGGCGTGCACACCGCCGTTGATGATGTTCATCATCGGCACGGGCAAGGTCCGCGCCGAGGTGCCGCCGACATAGCGATAAAGCGGCATGTCGAAGGATTCTGCGGCCGCCTTGGCGCAGGCGAGCGAAACGCCCAGAATGGCATTGGCGCCGAGCCGGCTCTTGTTCGGCGTATCGTCGAGGTCGATCATGATCTGGTCGATCTCGATTTGCTGTTCGACCGAAACCTCGCTCAGTGCTTCGAAGATTTCGCCGTTGACGGCCTCGACCGCCTTCTGCACGCCCTTGCCGAGATAGCGGGCCTTGTCGCCGTCGCGGAGCTCAACCGCCTCATGCGCGCCGGTCGAGGCGCCGGACGGCACCGCCGCGCGGCCAACGGAACCGTCTTCCAGCACGACATCGACTTCGACCGTGGGATTGCCGCGGCTATCGAGAATTTCGCGGCCGATGATATCGACGATGGCGGTCATGGATACCTCATTTGGAAAGTGTGGTCCGAGTGGATTGGGCTGCTTCTACAGCAAGCCACATCAGCGGAAAAGGTTGCGTTGCCGGTGACGCCGTCAAATGAATTGGCTAAGAACGCGGCAACGGAGACCCATTATGTCCAGAAAGCCTGCGAAGGCGTCAAAATCTGCGTCGTTATCGTCCACTTTGCAGCTCGGCCGCACCGTCGAATGGCCGACAACGCCCGACGCCGCCAAACTCGACCGCGTGCCGAACCCGCAAAGAGACACGGACTACGTGGTGCGCTTTACCGCACCCGAATTCACTTCGCTTTGCCCGGTAACCGGCCAGCCGGATTTCGCGCACCTGATGATCGACTACGTCCCCGGCCAGTGGTTGCTGGAATTGAAGTCGCTCAAGCTTTACATCGCGAGCTTCCGCAATCACGGCGCTTTCCACGAGGACTGCACGGTCGCGATCGGCAAACGGATCGCTGCCGAGATCAAGCCGAAATGGCTGCGGATCGGCGGTTACTGGTATCCGCGCGGCGGCATCCCGATCGATGTGTTCTGGCAGACCGGAAAGCTGCCCAAGGGAATGTGGATTCCCGATCAGGGGGTCGCGCCCTATCGCGGACGGGGATGACACCGATAGATAAAATCGATTGATTTAACGATTATAATCTGTTGGATTGAACGATCGAAGCCATCGATAGTCGTTGGGCACGCAAGGAGCCCAACACATGACCCATTCCGCCTCATCGATCGCACCCAATGCCGATCCCGTCACGCCCCATATCAGGAGCGCTCTCGCCATCCTTCCGGGGCTGCTGATGGCCTCGGTCGTTGCAGGATCGGCCTATTGGCTGCGCGAATTGCCGGGAATGACCGCCTTTAGCCCGCTGATCCTGGCGATTCTGATCGGCACTGCCTTTCACAATTTTGTCGGCACGCCTGCGATCGCCAAAGCCGGCGTCGCCTTCAGCATGCGACGGCTGCTGCGCTTCGGCATCATCCTGCTTGGATTTCAACTGACCGTCAGCCAGATCATCGAAGTCGGATACCGCGGCTTTCTCGTCATCGCTGCGACGCTCGCCACGACCTTCATCTTCACTGTCCAGATGGGAAAGCTGCTCGGCGTCGAGCGCAAGCTGGCCCAGTTGATCGCCGCCGGAACCTCGATTTGCGGCGCCTCCGCTGTGATCGCCGCCAACACCGTGACCAATGGCGACGATGAGGATGTCGCCTATGCGGTCGCCTGCGTGACGATCTTCGGATCGGTCGCGATGTTCGCCTACCCGCTGCTGCCCACCCTCCTGCATCTCGATCCGCATGCCTTCGGGCTTTGGACCGGGGCGTCGGTCCACGAGATTGCACAGGTAGTCGCCGCTGCCTTTCAGGATGGGAAGGCGGCCGGAGAGTTCGGCACCATCGCCAAGCTGTCGCGCGTGATGTTGCTGGCGCCGACCATCATCGCGCTGGGATGGCTGGCCTCGCGCAACACCGCCCTGCGCAACTCGGTCTCAACAACGTCGTCGCGGCCGCCCATGCCCTGGTTCGTGCTTGGCTTCATCGCGGTGGTCGGGCTGAACAGCCTGATCCCCCTCCCTGCCCCGGACAAGGCCCACATCGCGGCGCTGACGACATTCCTGCTTTCCGTTGCACTGGCCGCAATGGGACTGGAGACCGACATCCGCAAGCTCACCGCCAGAGGCATCCGGCCGGCGCTGTTGGGCGCGCTTGCCTTCCTCTTCATCGCGAGTTTCAGCCTCGCGCTGATCAAGCTCTTTGGATAACGAATGACACTCGAGCAGCTTCGTATCTTTGTCGCCGTGGCTGAAAAGCAGCACGTGACACGGGCTGCGAACGAACTAAACCTCACCCAGTCGGCGACGAGCGCTGCGATCGCGGCGCTCGAAGCACGTTACGGCATCAAGCTGTTCGACCGTATCGGCCGCGGCATCACGCTCACCCAGACCGGCAAGGACTTCCTGATCGAAGCCCGTGCTGTGCTCGCCCGCGCCGCCGACGCGACGCAGGTTCTCAATGACCTCGCCGGCCTGAAGCGTGGCTCGCTTTCCATCGCCGCAAGCCAGACGGTAGGAAACTATTGGCTGCCCCGGCGGATCCAGACGTTTCATGCCGCCTACCCCGGCATCGAGCTGAGACTTGCCATCTCTAATACCGAGCAGGTGGCGCGGATGGTGCTCCAGGGCAGCGCCGATCTTGGTTTCGTCGAAGGCGAAGTCGATGAAAGCCTTCTGACCGCCAAACGGATCGACGGCGATTCCATGATCCTCGCCGTCGGTGCCAGGCATCCATGGGTCAACCGGGCCAAAGTCTCCGCGAAGGACTTGCCGACCACGCCGTGGATATTGCGCGAACGAGGGTCCGGCACGCGGTCGATGTTTGAAGCGGTGCTTCGCCAGAACGGACTCAAACTGTCCGATCTTCAGGTCGCACTGGAACTTCCGTCCAATGAGGCCGTTCGCTCCGCCGTCGAAGCCGGCGACGGCGCTACCGCCGTTTCCGATCTGGTGGCGGCGCCATCCATCGCCGCCAAAACCCTGCACCGGGTCAAGTTCGATCTACCGCGTCGACCGTTCTACATCCTGCGCCACAAGGAGCGGCATGTCAGCCGCGCCGAAGACGCCCTGCTCAAATCACTCCGCTAGCGGAGTGATTTGACATTCGCTGCCCACCTAGCCGCGAGTTCATCGAGCGAATGTCAAATCCCAAACTCCACTAGAAATCTATGTTTGCTGGTCCTTTGATTCTAACATTCGCAAAAGTGGCAGCTCGCGAAGGGATGCGAATGTTTAGAATCGGACCACCAGATCGCTAGACGGCTAGACCCGCATCCGCCGGCGGCCGTTGGCGCAAAAGGCGTGCGCAGGCAAAGCCGAGCGCGGTGATGATCGCGGCGCTGGTCAGCAAGGTCGTCGACTTGCCGGCGTGTTGAATGCCGAAGCCGTAGGCGATCGGCCCGACGGTCTGGCCCATGAAGAAGAAGAACGAGTGCAGCGCCATCGCCGTGGCACGCGCTTCCACCGACAACTCGCTGGCAAAGACCTGCAAGCAGCCGTGGATCATGTAGAAGCCCCACCCCATCAACAGCAGGCACGCCACCTGCACCTTCCAGCCGGGACCAAAGGCTAGCGCTGCCAGTTGCAGACCGACCAGTGCCGCGCCAGTTATCATCATGCCGTTGACGCCGAGCCGCGGCAGGAAGCGGGAGATGGTCATGGTGTAGAACAGGCCGCCGACCGCAAAACCGGCGATCACGATGCCTGCGATCGACAGGCTCTTTTCGCCGAGATCAAACAGAAACGATGCGAGGTAGGGAAACAGCCCCAACACACAGCAGCCTTCGATGAACACCGCCGCGTAGCAGAGCGCATTCGGGTTGGCGAAGATGGTGCGATAGCCGTGACGAAGCATCTTCAGGTTGGTTTTCGGCGGCTGGGCGATCGCCTTGCCGCGAAATCCCACGGTGACCGCAACGGATGCTGCGACCACCAGAAGGCCGAGAATCGCCAGCACGCCGCGCCAGCCGAGAAAGTCGCCGATCACGCCCGAGAACGATGCGCCGAGCAAATTGCCGGTCATCGAGCCCGCCAGCGTGCGCCCGATTGCAACCTGACGCTTTTCGGGTCCGACGAGATCGCTGGTGAGACTGAGCGCGACGGGAAACACGCCGCCGGAGCCGATGCCGGCCAGAATTCGCGTCGCGAACAGCAGCGGAAAGGAGCCGGCGATAGCGCCGAGCATGTTGGCAAACCCGAGGATCACCAGACACGCGATCATCAGGCGGACCTTGCCGAACATATCGGCGGCCGCGCCCAACACGGGCTGAACCACGGCAAAGGTGAACGCAAACACCGCGGCAAAACTTGCGGCGGTGGTGATACTGATGCTGAACTCATCGGCGACGTGCGGCAGGACCGGGTCGAGCGCACGCGCCGAGAGGCTCGCCGCAAAGGTTGCGATCGCGATGATATTGATCGCGGGCGGCATGCGATCATGCGGCCGCGTTGTCGTCTGCGGCATCAGCGCGTCACGTTCTTTCCGTGATTCTCGTTATGAGTTTTCGCAACTCCGTCGAACGCCATCAGGGTTTGCAACAGGCCTTCGAACTCGCGGAGCGGCACCATGTTGGGCCCGTCGGACGGCGCATGGTCCGGATCGGGATGGGTTTCGATAAAGACGCCGGCGACGCCGACCGCAACCGCCGCCCGTGCCAGAACCGGTACGAATTCGCGCTCGCCACCCGACGAGGTCCCCTTGCCGCCCGGCTGCTGAACCGAATGGGTCGCATCAAAGATGACAGGCGCGCCGGTGGTGCGCGCCAGAATCGGCAGCGCCCGCATGTCAGACACCAGCGTGTTGTAGCCGAACGAAGCGCCGCGCTCGGTGACGAGCACGTTTGGATTCCCCGCCCCGGTGATCTTGGCCACGACATTGGCCATGTCCCATGGCGCCAGGAACTGTCCCTTCTTGACGTTGACCACCTTGCCGGTGGCAGCGGCGGCGAGCAGCAGGTCGGTCTGCCGGCACAGGAAGGCCGGAATTTGCAAGACATCGACCGCTTGCGCGGCTTCGGCGCATTGCGCGGCCTCATGCACATCGGTGAGCACAGGCAATCCCAGCGATGAACGTATTTCCGCAAAGATCGGCAACGCCTGCGCCAGGCCGATGCCCCGCGCCGCGGACGCGCTGGTGCGGTTGGCCTTGTCGAAGGAGGTCTTGTAGACGAGCCCGATCTTCAGGCGCGCCGCGATTTCCTTCAGCGCGGATGCCACTTCAAGGGCGTGGGCGCGGCTCTCGAGCTGGCACGGGCCGGCAATGATCGAAATCGGCAAATCGTTGCCGAATTTGACCGGGCCAATATCGACGATCGCGGCAGTGGAAACGGCTGTTTTCAACTGACAGGTCCTGTTTGCGGGCGACCATGACGGTTGAGAGGGGGCGGATCAACCCACTTTAGTTAGTAGCTTCGAATATCAGGGTTGCGCCAAAGGCCTCGATCGGCGGCACGATCAGCCTTTCCCGATGGCGTCGAACCGCCAATCCGTTTTGCCGATGCAGGGCCTCCGTCTGGCCGAGATCGGCAACGGTAAAGCGCATGGCGTTCAGTGTGAGCCCATCCCCGTCTGCCTTGCCCGAGAAGGCGAAGAGGTCGCGGGCCGCCGAGGGCTCCAATATCTCGATATCGCCATTCTCCGTGCGCGCAGTCACGCCGGCCGGACCCGAAATCACCTCACCCGCGCCGATATAGGCCTTTAGGAAGTCACGATGCGCCGCTGGATCATTGGCGACCATCACCGCGCCCGGCACGCGTTGCGCCTTGTTGGCGTGGATCTGAAACGCCGGATTCCAGAAATTTTCCGGAAAGTGATGCTGGCAGACGGCAAAGCGCAAGTCAGGCGAAGTCGGCTCGGCGGCGAAGGCCAGCGAGAAGGCAAGCTTCACCGTGCCGCCATCCGGCCGTTTTCCTTCGCGGGCGAAATCGAACACGTCGAACGCTCCGATGCCATTTGCCTCGAACCCCTGCGCATCCGCAGCCGCATCGCTGCTATTGAGCAGCAGCATCGAAAAGCCCTCGCGGTGGGCGAGGAAGTCACGATTGAAGGCGCCGAACGAGAAGAAGCGCGTCGCATGCGGCACGATCTTCTCAGGCTCGGCGACTTCCAGAATTTCGATGTAGCAGTTCTTCAACTGCACGATGCGGTTATGCGTGCCCCACGGATGACGATTGCGGCCGCCGACCGTGAACCCGGCGCGGACATAGAATTCCGCCGCCGCATCCACGTCGCGGACCGCATGCACGATATGATCAAGGCCATGGGGCATCGCGGGAGCCTGTGCCCTTCGCGTGACAGTTACTTCACGGAAGAGAACGCGGTCGGCACCAGCAATTGATTGACGATGTTGGCGACGATCTGTCCGTCTTCCTCGGTCTTCGCGCGCGCGGAAATCCAGTCCGGATCGCTCTGGAACGCGGTCCACTTCTTCTCGCGTTCGGCGAGGGATTCCCAGGCCAGCAGATAGGTCAGTTCCTGGTTGGATTCGCCGACCAGCGTGGTGAAAAAACCGGCCTGACGAATGCCGTGCTTTTCCCAAAGCTTTAACGTGATGGTGTCAAATCGCTTCAAGAGCGCGGGCAGCCGGCCCGGCAGACAGCGATAGACGCGAGTTTCGTAGATCATCAAGCACTCCCTTTGACTTTGTGTTCTTGGCGGGAGTGTCTTTTCGCAACAATCGGCGTGCCCGTCAAAGGCTAGCAGGATTGCGGATTTGACATTTGCTTGACTACCTGGCGAGCCAACGCTGGCATCACACCAGCCGCGACTGCACCATCGCCGCCTGGATGAACGAAGCAAATAACGGGTGCGGCTCGAACGGGCGCGATTTCAGTTCGGGATGGAATTGCACGCCGATGAACCAGGGATGGCCTTCATATTCGACGATCTCCGGCAGGATGCCGTCGGGCGACAACCCCGAGAATCGCAAGCCCTGCTGCTCCAGCCGGTCCTTGTAGGCGGTATTCACTTCATAGCGATGGCGGTGGCGTTCCGAAATTTCGGTCGCGCCGCCATAGACCGCCGAGACCCGGCTGCCGCGCTGAGCTCGGCGGGATAGGCGCCGAGCCGCATCGTTCCGCCGAGATTGCCGTTCTGCGATCGCCGTTCGAGCTCATTGCCGCGCAGCCATTCGGTCATCAGGCCCACGACCGGCTCCGACGTCGCGCCGAATTCGGTGGAATTGGCTTCCGCGATGCCGACAAGATTGCGCGCGGCCTCGATCACGGCCATCTGCATGCCGAAACAGATCCCGAAATACGGCACGTTGCGCTCACGCGCGAACTGGGCCGCGCGAATTTTTCCCTCGGCGCCGCGCTGGCCAAATCCGCCCGGCACCAAAATGCCGTTGACGTGCTCGAGAAACGGCGCCGGGTCTTCATTTTCGAAGACTTCGCTCTCGATCCAGTCGAGGTTGACCTTCACCTTGTTGGCGATGCCGCCATGCGACAGCGCCTCGATCAGCGATTTATAGGCGTCCTTCATGCCGGTGTATTTGCCGACGACGGCAATGGTCACCTGGCCTTCCGGATTCCGGACCCGCTCGTCGATGGTGTGCCAGCTTTGCAGGCTCGGCGGAATCTTCGCGGTGATGCCAAATGCCGCCAGCACCTCATCGTCGAGACCGGCGGCATGATAGGCCTCCGGCACGGCGTAGATATTGTCGACGTCGCGCGCCTCGATCACGGCGCTTTCGCGCACATTGCAGAACAGGCCGAGCTTGCGGCGCTCTTCCTTCGGAATCGGGCGATCGGTGCGGCAGAGCAGAATATCCGGCTGGATGCCGATCGAACGCAATTCCTTGACCGAGTGCTGGGTCGGCTTGGTTTTCAATTCGCCGGCGCTTGGAATGAACGGCAACAGCGTCAGATGAATGTAGATCGCATGGTCGCGCGGCAGATCGTTCTTGACCTGCCGGATGGCCTCGAAGAACGGCAAGCCCTCGATGTCGCCGACGGTGCCGCCGATCTCGCACAGCACGAAATCGAAGTCGTCATTGCTGTCGAGAATGAAATCCTTGATCGCGTTGGTGACGTGCGGAATCACCTGGATGGTCGCGCCGAGATAGTCGCCGCGCCGCTCCTTGGTGATGATGTCCTGGTAGATGCGCCCGGTGGTGATGCTGTCGGCCTTGGTGGCGGGACGCCCGGTGAAGCGCTCATAGTGACCGAGGTCGAGGTCGGTCTCCGCGCCGTCGTCGGTCACGAACACTTCGCCATGTTGATAGGGCGACATCGTTCCGGGATCGAGATTGAGATAGGGATCGAGCTTGCGTAGTCGAACCCTATAGCCACGCGCTTGCAGCAGCGCGCCAAGAGCCGCCGATGCCAGACCTTTTCCGAGCGAGGAAACCACGCCGCCGGTGATGAAGATGTACCGCGCCATGGGACTTAACCTTTAAGGCCACAAAGGCGATTCGCCAAAACGAATCGGCTCATTGCCGCGAAATTTTCCCGGCCTGTGGGTGACGCCAAATTCAAAGAGATATCAGGCTCTTGATATAGATTTCTGATGCAGCATCGTAGGCAGCCATGCTGCATGGCCATCCTGCTTTATTGCGAACGCCGCCTATTGCGAGCGCGGCGCTTCCGGACCGGACGGCGCGGGCGGGGTCTGCTGTTCGTCGGATTTCTTCAACGAATCCAGAACACCGCCGCCGCTCGATGGCACCGCCGGCGCTCCGCCCACCGGCTGCGACTGCGAAGTCGGCGCGATGATCGAACTCGGCTTGCGGTCGTAGCTCGCAAGCCACGACAGAAACAGGCTCGTCACGAAGAAGCCGGCAGCCAGGATCGCGGTCGTCCGGCTCAAGAGATTGGCCGTGCCCCGGCTCGACATGAAACCGGCACCGCCGCCGATCCCCAGGCCGCCACCTTCGGATTTCTGCAGCAACACCGTGGCGATCAACGTCGCGACGATCATCAGGTGGATTACGATAACGACAGTCTGCATTTCGACCTTCCGTCGCAAACCAAAATTGTCCGGCTTTGCGGGCTTCGGTTTTGCGGGATTTTGAATTCGGGCCGGGTGTTACACGATTGCACAGGGCGTTGTCACCCCCGGCACGGCTCGCTCATCCAGTTAGGGACAATCGGCGGCAATCGCAAGGAAATCGGTGGCCTTGAGGCTGGCCCCGCCGATCAGGGCGCCGTTGACATTGGCGACCCCCATCAGTTCCCGCGCATTCGACGGCTTGACCGAGCCCCCATATAGAATGCGCATCCTGGCACCCTCCTGGTTAAACCGGGCGCTGAGCGTTTGGCGGATAAATCGATGAATTTGCTCGACATCCTCTGTCGTAGGCGTCAGCCCGGTGCCGATCGCCCACACCGGCTCATAGGCCACGACGAGGTTATCTGCCCGCGCCCCCTCCGGCAGCGAGCCCTGAAGCTGGCCGCCGCAGACGTCCAGCGTCTGGCCGGCATCGCGCTGGCTCTGGGTTTCGCCGATGCAGACGACGGCCGTAAGCCCGGCGCGCCAGGCGGCTTCCGCCTTTTGCCGTACCAGGCTGTCGCCCTCGCCGTGATCGGCACGCCGCTCCGAGTGGCCGACAATGACGGCGCTGGCGCCGGCATCGGCCAGCATTTCCGCCGAGATATCGCCGGTATGGGCGCCTGACGGCTTGGGATGACAATCCTGACCGCCGATCGCGAGCCCCGTTGAACCGGCCAATTTTCCGGCGAACGCCGCAATCAGCGTGGCGGGCGGGCAGACCAGGAGATCGGCCTTCGCCGCCACCTTGGAGGCGCCGGCCAGCATCGCCTCGAACTCGGCCATCGAGGACCGCAGGCCGTTCATTTTCCAATTGCCGGCGATCAGCGGCCGGATGGGGGGGCTCATATCCGAACAATTCCTCCAGAAAGCGACAGACCAAGCATCGCTAGCAGAGCCCGGCAAACTCGGCCAGATCGGCCCAAACGGGATGCCGCGGCGCCGTTAACTCTTTCAATTGGACCGCTACGCTGGTTGCGGGTAAAAGGCCGCCACTTTATGATGCGTTATCAATCCAGTGACGCCCTTTTGCGCTATTCGAGAACGAATTCCGAGAGGCCGCCGCCGGTTCCCTCCTGTCAACAAGTTGGATCCCATGCTCCGAGGAATGCGCAAAGCCTCATCGAACTGGCTCGGCAAAATTATTATGGGCACGGTGATGGGCGTCCTGATTATCAGTTTCGGCATTTGGGGCATCGCCGATATTTTCCGAGGCTTCGGGCAATCGACGCTCGCCAAGATTGGGCGCACGGAGATATCGACCGAGCAATTCCGTCAGATCTATACCGATCGGCTGCAACAGGTCGGCCGCCAGTTCGGCCGTCCGCTCACGCAGGAACAGGCCCGCGCGCTCGGGTTTGACCGCCAGGTGCTTCAGCAGACCATCGCGGAAGCAGCGCTCGACGAAGAAGCGCGGCGGCTTGGACTTGGACAGTCCAACGAGGAAACCCTGAAGTTGATCTTCAGCGATCCGAACTTCAAGGGCGTCAACGGCTCGTTCGACCCTCAGCGCTTCCAGCTCCTGATCCGGCAACTCGGTTACAGCGAGCAACGTTTTATCGCCGAACAGAGGCGGGTGTCGCTGCGACGTCAGATCGCCGGATCGATTGCGGCCGGGCTTGAACCTTCGAAGGTCCTCCTGGAGGCTCTGGCGCGATTCCAGAACGAGCAGCGCTCGATCGAGTACGTCAAGCTTGGCGCGGCCCAGGCCGGAACGATCGATCCGCCGTCACCGGAGGCGCTGGCAGCTTATTTCGAAGATCACAAGACGCTGTTCCGCGCGCCGGAGTATCGCAAGATATCATTCGTTGCCGTGACGCCGGATGAAATCGGCAAATCGACCGAAGTTTCCGACGAAGATGCCCGAAAGGTTTTCGAGCAGCGTCGCGACAAGCTCAGCACGCCCGAGCGTCGGGAGGTCCAGCAGATCATTTTCCCGAACGTCGACGAAGCGACCGCCGCGCGCAACCGCATCGCTTCGGGATTGTCCTTTGACGATCTTGCCAAGGAGCGGGGTCTCAGCCCGTCAGACGTCGACCTCGGCCTGATCGCCAAATCGGCGATTGGGGATCCAGCGATCGCCGACGCCGCATTCTCGCTATCGTCAGGCGAGGTCAGTCAGCCGGCACAAGGGAAGTTCGGCGTTGCGTTGGTCAAGGTCGGCAAGATCGAGCCGGGCGCCGAGGCGAGCTACGAGGGCTACGCCTCGCAGATCAAACACGATATTGCGGCCGAGCGGGCCCGCGCCAAGGTCGGAGAGTTGAGGGACAAGATGGAAGACGAGCGCGGCGGCGGCGCAAGTGTCGTCGAAGCCGCGCAGAAGCTTGGCTTGACCGCGGTCACCATCGATGCGGTGGACCGCTCCGGCCGCCTGCCAGACGGTAAGCCCGCCGCGAACATTCCGCGCGGACTGGATGTGGTTTCGCAAGCTTTCAACACTGATGTCGGCGTCGACAACGATCCGATTTCGTTCAACGGTGGCTACGTCTGGTACGATGTTATCGGCATCACCCCGTCGCACGAACGCAATCTGGACGAGGTCAAGGACCAGGTCGAGGCGAGATGGCGCGCCGAACAGATCTCGAGCCGGCTGCGCGACAAGGCCAATGAAATGGTTCAGAAGATCAACCAGGGCGGCAAGTTCACCGATGAGGCGACGCAGGCAGCCTTGAAAGTCGAGACCGCCAGTGGCTTCAACCGAAGCGCAACCCTGCCCGGTCTCAACACGGGCGTCGTCGCGGCTGTGTTTAGCACCGCCAAGGATGCCGCCGGCCAAACGCCCGACGTGGCTTCGAATGGCTGGATCGTTTTCCGCGTCACCGATGTCACAGTGCCGCCGGTCGACATGGCCTCGGATGAGATGAAGAAACTCAAGGACAGCGTCCAGCGCGCACAGACCGATGAGCAGATTGCCCAGTACATCACCAAGCTGGAGTCGACGATCGGCATTAGCGTCAACGAAACCGCGTTTGCGCAGGTGACCGGCGCGAACAGCAACTGATCCTTGAACGAAGGCGCCAGGATATTGAAGCCACGGTTGCGGCGTTCTGCTGAAAGCATGTGATGGACGATCTCAAATCAATCATTGCCAAGGTAGCGACCGGCGCCACGCTTTCGCGCGAGGAGGCCGCATCCGCCTTCGACCGCATGATGTCCGGTGAAGCCACGCCCTCGCAATTAGGCGGGCTGTTGATGGCGCTTCGCGTCCGCGGCGAGACCGTCGATGAGATCACCGGCGCGGTGTCCGCCGTGCGCGCCAAGATGTTGCGCGTGAAGGCTCCCGCCAACGCCGTCGACGTGGTCGGAACCGGTGGCGACGGTTCCGGGTCGGTCAACGTGTCGACCTGCGCCTCCTTCATTGTCGCCGGCACGGGCGTCCCCATCGCCAAGCACGGCAACCGCGCGCTGTCGTCGCGCTCGGGCGCGGCCGACGTGCTGTCCTCGCTCGGGGTCAAGATCGACATCACCCCGGAACAGGTCGGCCGCTGCATCGCGGAGGCCGGTATCGGCTTCATGTTCGCGCCGTCCCATCATCCGGCCTGGAAGAACGTCGGGCCGACGCGCGTCGAACTCGCCACCCGCACGATTTTCAATCTGCTGGGACCGTTGGCCAATCCCGCAGGGGTGAAGCGGCAGATGGTCGGTGTGTTCTCGAAGCAATGGGTGCTGCCGCTGGCGCAGGTTCTGAAAAACCTTGGCTCCGAAGCTGTGTGGGTGGTGCACGGTTCGGACGGCCTCGACGAGATCACCCTCACCGGCCCGACCTTTGTTGCGGCGCTTGAGGGTGGCGCGATCCGCTCCTTTGAAGTGTCGCCGGAAGACGTCGGCCTCAAGCGCGTCGCGGGCGAAGCGCTGAAGGGAGGCAATGCCGCTGCCAATGCCGTCGCGCTGCAAAGCGTTCTCGACGGCGTACCCAGCCCCTATCGCGACGTCGCTCTGCTCAATGCCGCGGCGGCGTTGGTCGTGGCAGGCCGGACCAAAGATTTGAAAGAGGGCCTGACACTCGGTATCCAATCGATCGATAGCGGCGCAGCGGCCGAACGGCTGAAACGCCTCATTGCCGTCTCCAACGGCTGAGCAGGTCCGACGATGTCTGATATCCTCAAACGGATCGAGACCTACAAGCGGGAGGAGATCGCCGCCGCCAAACGCAGCGATCCGCTCTCAAGCCTCGAGGCGCGCGCCAAAGCGGCATCGAGACCCCGCGGCTTTGTCGCCGCTATCGGCGACAAGCTCGCGCGCGGCGATTACGCCCTCATTGCCGAAATCAAGAAGGCTTCGCCTTCCAGAGGACTGATTCGGGCCGATTTCGATCCTCCGGCGCTGGCGCAGGCCTATCAGGCGGGCGGAGCCGCCTGTCTTTCCGTTTTGACGGATACGCCCTCCTTCCAGGGCCATCTCGATTTTCTGGTCGCCGCGCGTGCCGCCACGAAACTTCCGGTTCTGCGCAAGGATTTCATCTACGACACCTATCAAGTGACCGAAGCGCGTGCCTATGGTGCCGACTGCATCCTCATCATCATGGCCGCCCTGGAAGATAGCGCCGCACAGGATATCGAGGCAGCCGCCCTCGCCCATGGCATGGATGTCCTCGTCGAAATCCACGATCAGAGCGAGTTGGAGCGCGCGCTCAAACTCAAGTCGGCGATGATCGGGGTCAACAACCGCAACCTGCGCAGTTTCGAAACCAAGCTCGAGACCAGCGAGGCCCTGGCGCCGCTGATCCCGAAAGACCGCCTGATGGTGGGCGAGAGCGGCATCTTCACGCCTGCGGATCTGGCGCGGCTGGCGCGCGTCGGCATGTCGACGTTCCTGGTCGGCGAAAGCCTGATGCGACAGACCGATGTGGCTGCGGCCACCCGGGCGCTGCTGGTGCGCAGCGAACCCATCAGCGCGACAAGGGCCGGTTGAAACATGGCGCAGCGGCCAATCAAGACCAAATCCAAAAAGCCCGAAGCCGCTCTCACCCATATCGACGCTAAAGGCGAAGCGCGGATGGTGGACGTGTCCGCCAAGGCCGCAACCGAGCGGACCGCAGTCGCCGAGGGACGCGTCGTCATGAGCAAGGCGACGCTGGCCCTGATCGTATCTGGCAATGCCAAGAAGGGCGACGTGCTGGCGACGGCGCGCATCGCCGGAATCATGGCGGCCAAACGCACTGCCGAGCTTATTCCGCTGTGTCATCCGCTGGCATTGTCGAAAGTGACACTGGACATTTTACCCGACCCCAAGCTGCCGGGCTGCCTGGTTCGCTCCACTGTCAAGGTCACCGGCCCCACCGGCGTCGAGATGGAGGCCTTGACCGCCGTCTCGGTCGCCTGCCTCACGATCTACGACATGATCAAGGCGGTGGAGCGCGGCGCAAGCATCGACGGCATTCATCTCGTCGAGAAGTCAGGCGGCAAGTCCGGACACTACCGGGCCGAAAACTGAATCCGGCCGGAAACAAAGGCGGCGGGAATCCAAGCCGTCCGCTATTTCAGCGATGTGTTGATCGCGGCGAATGCCTTGATCATTGTAAATTGCCCTTTCCAAATCGATGTTCGGGACGCCCAACGGCTTCGCAAGGCGCGTGCCGAGCGCCACGTAAAGCCGGTCAGCGCCTTAGACGGTTAAGCCAAGGTGAGCGCCGGACAATCCAGCAATTATTTCCCGCAGTAGCTCGTCCCCGACGGCAATTGCTGCCTTGGTTTGTCGCCTTACCGAAAATCAAATCGACTGAATTCACGGACGGTTAACTCCGATTGCTAACCTCACCTCCATACCGCTGCTGTAACAGTCCTGCGCCGGCATGGGGACCTGGCCGGCATTCGCATGTGGTGGCGTTGGCGATGACGGCAGATGGTAACGGCTCCTTCGACCTGAAGACTTTTCGTTCCAGCGGGCCCATTCGCTCGCTGATCTGCGGTGGCGTGTTCCTGATTGCGGCCATCGCGATCGGCACCGCCGTCATGGTCGACAATTTTCGCGAACGCGCGTTGCGCAGCAACGAGCGCGAACTTGAAAATACGGTGCAGCTGATCACCCGTCATTACGACCAGCAGCTCGAAGACTTCACCATCGTCCTGAGGAACATTGCAGCCCACGTCAGCGACAGCGGGCTAAGCTCTGAAATGCTCGGAGGGCAGCTCGCCACGCTGGATTGGCATGAGCAACTGAGGACCAAGGTCAGTGGCTATTCCGCCGCGGCGGCCATCAATGTATTCGATGCCAATGGCAGGTTGATCAACTCCTCCGAAGTCTGGCCGGTCCCTGACACCAACGTTTCCGACCGCGCCTATTTCAAGGCTCTCAAGTCAGGCGATGGGTCCACGCCGATCCAGATCGAACTCGTGCGGGGCCGCATCTCCGGCAGCTGGGCGACCATCGTCGCCCACAGACTGGGCGGGCCGAAAGGCGAGTTCGCTGGCGTCATCACGCGGGCGATCATGCCGGCGACCTTCGAAAAATACTTCGCCTCCGTGGTGCTGCGGGAAGGCGCTGCGATTTCAATGTACCGGCGCGACGGAATCCTGTTGGCGCGCTATCCGCATGTCGAACACATGATCGGGTCCAACATCCGCTCCAGCAATATCTACGCCTACACGTCCTTGTCGAATGGGAACACCGTGCGCGTGACCAGCCCGATCGACGGACAGGAGCGGTTGGCCTCGGTCCATGCCCTGCAACATTTCCCGATTTCAATCGTCGCAAGCATGACGGTCAATGCCGCATTGGCCGACTGGCGGGCGCAAACCCGGTTTTTGGTTGCCGTAGCAACCCTCTCCGTGGCCATCATTGCGGCCATGCTGTTTCTGTTCGTTCGAAAACTGCTGCAGCAGCACCGAACCGAAAAACAACGCCTGGACACCGCCATCAACAACATGTCGCAGGGCCTCTTGCTCTACGATTCCTCGGAACGGCTTGTGGTCTGCAACCAGCGCTACATTTCGATGTACGGGCTCTCGCCGGACGTGGTGAAACCCGGTCTTGCCTTTCGCGATCTCCTTCTGTACCGGAAGAAAATCGGGTCGTTCAAAGGCGATGTCGAGGCCTTTATTTCCACGGTCCAGCGCAACGTCGCGCTTGGAAAAACAACCCGCAATACTTTCGAGACGGGCGAAGGACGCCTGATCCAGATCGTCAATCAACCGCTGAAGAACGGCTGGCTCGCCACCCATGACGACATCACCGAGCGTACGCGCGCCGAAGAGCAAATCCGGCACTTGGCGCATTACGATGCGCTGACCGACCTGCCCAATCGCGCGCTGTTCCACGAACGGTTGCGCCAGGAACTCGCCTCGGCTGCTCCGGATCGGCAGCTGGCGGTGCTTTATATCGACATCGACGAGTTCAAAAGCGTCAACGACTCGCTCGGCCATATGATTGGCGATGAACTGTTGAAGTCGGTCGCCCGGCGTCTCGGCGCTTGTATCGGAAGCAGCGATTTCGTCGCACGGCTCGGCGGCGATGAATTTGCCATCGTCAAAATCGGCGTGAAAGATCCGGATGAGGTTGCCGACCTCGCCATACGGGCTCTGGATGCGATCCGGGCGCCCTACGATTGTCTGGGCCACCAGGTAACCTCCGACGCCAGTATCGGCGTCGCGCTCGCCCCCCAGCACGGCACCAATCTCGACCAGATTCTCAAGAACGCCGACCTTGCAATGTATGCCGCCAAATCGGCGGGGCGCCGCACCTGGCGCTTCTTCGAGCCTGCCATGGACGCGCATGTCCGCGCTCGCCGTCAGCTGGAAATCGATCTGCGCAAGGCGATCGCCGACCAGGCGCTTGAAGTTTACTACCAGCCCTGCCTCAGCCTTCTGAGCGACAGGATCACGGGGTGTGAAGCGCTGCTGCGCTGGCGTCATCCCGAGCGCGGCATGATTTCGCCCGCCGAATTCATTCCAATCGCGGAGGAAACCGGCCTGATCAACGAACTCGGCGAATGGGTTCTGGCCAAAGCCTGCATCGAGGCCACCACCTGGCCCGAAGGGATCAACCTCGCGGTCAACGTCTCGCCGGTTCAATTCAAAAGCGGCACGCTTGCCCTGAAGATTGTCTCGGCGCTGGCCGCCTCCGGGCTGCCGGCGCACCGGCTGGAACTGGAAATCACCGAGGCCGTCCTGATCCGCGACGACGAGGCCGCGCTCGATATCCTGCACCAGCTCCGCGAGATCGGCGTGCAGATCGCGCTTGACGATTTCGGCACCGGGTACTCGTCGCTGAGCTATTTGCAGCGCTTCCCCTTCGACAAGATCAAGATCGACCGCTGCTTCGTCAATGACCTCGCCGAAGCGGGCGGGTCCTCCATCGTGCAGGCGGTGGTCAATATCGCTGCCGCGCGGCACATGAAGACAACGGCGGAAGGCGTCGAAACGGAGCGGCAGCAGCAGTTGCTGCGCGGGCTAGGCTGCACCGAAATGCAAGGCTATCTCTTCAGCGCGCCGAAGCCGGCCGAAGAGCTGAGAGCAATACTGTTCGCCCACCACGCAGCATCGACAGCGACGGCTTGATCCAGCCTTAGTTCGGCACTGACGCCTTTGAGGACACAGCCGCCGGCCCGCCCGCGTTGACGGTGACACCGCGCAAAACGTTAAAGGCTGCGGCCAGCGCCTTGTCGTCTTTCTCGGCCGGCGGAACGTAGGACTGCGAGCCGGTTTGTTCGGCGCCCTCCGCAGAGAGATGCCCTCGCATCGAAGCTTCGCCCTTCATTTCGGCGCGCCCCTTCAATTCGTCAGGCACATCCTGCAACACCTCGATATCGGGCACGACGCCCTGCGCCTGGATCGAGTGTCCGGACGGCGTAAAATACCGCGCCGTGGTCAGAGCCAGCGCGCCATGGCCTCCACCAAGCGGGATGATGGTTTGTACCGAGCCCTTGCCGAACGAACGGGTCCCGATCAGGGTTGCCCGCTTGTGGTCATGCAGAGCGCCTGCGACGATCTCGGAAGCCGAAGCCGAACCGCCGTTGATCAGGACAACGAGCGGCTTGCCCTTGGTCAGGTCGCCGCCGCGGGCCGAAAAGCGCTGGGTTTCCTCGGGCCGGCGTCCCCGGGTTGAGACGACCTCACCGCGCGCCAAAAACGCACTCGAGACCGATACGGCCTGATCGAGCAAGCCGCCGGGATTGTTGCGCAGGTCGAGCACATAGCCCGCCAGATTCTGCTGCGGGATTTGCTTGGCGATATCGCCGATTGCCTTCTTCAGCTCGTCGCCAGTGGTTTCGCTGAACGAAGAAATCCGGATATAGCCGATATCGCCGCCGTTGGTGCGATAGCTGACGGGTCGCACGTGAATGATTTCACGCGTCAGGGTGACGTAAATGGGCGCGTCGGTACCCTTGCGCAGGATGGTCAGCTTGGTTTGGGTGTCGACCGGCCCTTTCATCTTGTTGACGGCCTGCTCGAGCGTCAGACCCTGCACGTTATCGTCGTCGATCTGGGAAATGAAATCTCCGGACAGGATTCCGGCTTTGGCTGCCGGCGTGTCGTCCATCGGCGTGACGACCTTGACCAGACCGTCTTCCATCGTGACTTCGATGCCGAGCCCGCCGAACTCGCCGCGCGTCGTCTCCTGCATTTCGTGCCAGGCGCTGTCGTTCATGTAGCGGGAATGCGGATCGAGCGAGGTGATCATGCCGTTGATCGCGCCCTCGATGAGCTGCGAATCGTCAGGTTTCTCGACGTAATCGGTCCGAACCCGCTCGAACACATCGCCAAATAGATTGAGTTGCGAATAAACGTCGCCCTCTGCCTTCGCCTTGGCCACGGCAATCAATTGCGCGCCGTGCGGCCCGCTAAAAGCAAGGGTGAGGCAGATGCCTGTAACCGTACCGAGGAGAAACAGGGAGTTCTTTCGCATGTGGCGAGCCTTTTGGTTGGTTCCGCGGGACCTTTTGAGAGCCGCTGGCGACCTTCGATTGGTTATCCGGTCAAACCGGTCATTCGCGACGCTTTTCCGGTAGCATTAAGGCCGCTTTGAGGGCGCCGGAACGATGTTCCGCCTCCAGGCAACGTAGGCTGTCAGCAACATATCCGGCGACAACGATATGAGACTATAGGCGTTTCGCGGATGCCAGAAACCGGAAATCCGCTTCATGTCCAATTTGTAATTGCCGAAAGGATAGGCGGAATCATCCTTGAGGACGACTCCCTGTTCACGGCTGTTTGGAGTCCATCAGCACAAACAGGATCCGGCAAGTCTCAGTTCCGTGATTGACCCATGCGTGATTGGTGGCCTGCTGGACGATCGTGTCACCGGGCTTGAGGTGAACGACGGAGTCATCGAGCATCATATCGATCTCTCCCGACAGCACCACCGCGTAATCGACGCTGCGTGTCCGATGCATCAGCGGATGGGTGACCGGACGGCCTCGCGCGGGAGCCGCCGGACCGACCGCTTTCATCAATCCGCCCGGTTCCATCTTGGCTTCGCTGGCGGGGTCGAGCGGCGGAAACTCTACCACGCGGAATTTGGTGCCGTTATCAAGCGGCGAGATGCCGACCGGAATGGCCGACGTATCGTCCTTGAATGAGAAGCCGAGGGGATAGGAATTGGTGACCCAGAGATTGGTGGCCTGCAACCCCAATGGGCCGGCTCGCAGCGGCATGCGGCTGTCGAACAGCACGACGGCCTTGTTGTCGGCATCGAGGCCGGTGACGACCCGCCGAATATCGGAAGCCTGGGCGGCCGAGCTTAGCAACAGCGTGGCGACGGCAAGCGATTGGATCGTACGGACTATCATTGAACTCCCTCCCGGCGATGAAAGCTGATCTTCGTCAGCATGAATGGAAGGATGGCAGCGCAGGCGCGAACCGGTCAACCGCATAGCACACACGTTTGAGATGCCGCCCGGCATGGCCACAAGGCTTACCCGGCTGCGCGCAATGGGTTATGCATAGTCTTGAGGCGCACAAAGACTTCCAAAACCGGAAGGCAGGCTGCGCCCTTAACCGGAAATAATCCGGGGCAACGCTCGGGGAGGATCACCACATGCTCAAGTCGATCTTGATGTCCGCTGCTACGCTTGCGATTTCGGCCACCTGTTTCGTTCTGCTGGCACCCAGCCAGCGTGTCGAAGCGCATGTCAGTCATTGCATCAAACGCGAAATAACGGATTTCGGAATGCCCGGCCTTCGTGGCGACACTGACACCGCGGGCCGGGCATTCCTGATACGCGCCAGACGGTTTTGCGTGGCGGGCGGCTGACGCTAAAGAAAGGGTGTTCGAGGCCAGGCGCCGTCGGAAATACCAGGAGAAAAAAATGAACGAAGTCACCCGTATCCCGACAAGCACCGAACTGGGCGCCAGCGCCGAGCCGTTCCAGAACCTTCATGAGTTCGTGAAGAAGGCGCGCGCCAATCTCAACCAGAACGCCTGGGATTATATCGTCGGCGCTACCGAGACCGAAACCACGATGCGCCGCAACCGCATGGCGCTCGACGAGCTCGCATTCAGGCCGCGCGTGTTGCGCAATGTTGCGCGGATCGACGCCACGACCGAGGTATTCGGCCGCAAATTGCGCCTGCCGGTCATGATGGCGCCGGTCGGCGCGCTGGAAATCTTCGATCCCGCAGGTTCGGGGGCCAGCGTCGCGCGCGGCGTCGGCCGGTTTGGCGCCGCCCATATGCTGAGTTCGGTGTCGGAGCCCGGGCTCGAGAAGGTCGCCGAGGCCGCGCCGGATGCGCTGCGCATCTACCAGCTCTATGTCCGGGGCGACGACGCCTTTGTCGAAGATCGCATCACGCGCGCAATCGCAAGCGGCTACACCGCCTTTTGTCTTACCGTCGACACCGCGCATTACAGCCGCCGCGAACGCGATATCGCCAAACGCTACGTCCGCGAAAGCCGTTTGCGCGCCACCGGCGGCGACTTCCAGAAGGGACTCGACTGGCGCACCGTCAAGCTCATCAAGGACAAATACAAGATCCCGCTGGTCATCAAGGGCATCGCCACCGGCGAGGACGCGGCGATCGCGGTCGATCACGGCGTCGAATGGATTTATGTCTCCAACCATGGCGGACGCCAACTCGACCACGGCCGCGGCTCCATGCACGTGCTGCCGGAGATCGTGAGCGCGGTCAAAGGCCGCGCGAAAATCATGGTGGACGGCTCGTTCTGCCGCGGCACCGATATCGTCAAGGCGATCATGCTGGGCGCAGACCTTGTCGGGATCGGCCGGTTGCAGTGTTGGGCGTTGGCGGCAGGTGGCGAAGCCGGGATCGTGCGGATGCTCGAACTGTTGGAAGACGAAGTGGTCCGCACCCTTGGCCTGTTGGGTGTCACCAAATTCGCCGAGCTCGACAAGTCCTATCTGCATCCGGCGACGCCGACCAACCTGCCCGGCGTATTCTCAGCCTTCCCGCTGCTGGACATCGAGCCCTATCGGTATTGAAACGGACGCCAAATCCGATTGGGCTGCCATCCGTGATGAACGAGCCACTCCTCTCCCCCGGCGACGCCGACGCTTTGCTGTTCGATCTCGGCCGTGTCGTGCTCGACATCGACTTCAGCCGGGTTGTTCGTTGCTGGGCGCGCCATGCCGGTTGCGAGCCGACACAATTGGGGCTGCGCTTCATCCGCGATGAACTGTACCGTCGCCACGAGAAGGGCGAGGTCAGCGACGCCGTCTTCTTTGCAGGCTTGCGATCGTCTCTCGGCATTGAAATTTCCGACGCACAGTTCATCGAGGGCTGGAACGCGATCTTCGTCGGCGAAATGCCCGGAATCAACCAACTGCTCGCCCGCGCCGCCACCCGCCTGCCGCTTTACGCCTTCTCCAACACCAACGCCCCGCACGTTGCCCATTTCTCCGGTCAATATGCCGAGGTGCTCGGTCATTTCCGTGAAATCTTCCTGTCCTCCACAATCGGGCTTCGAAAGCCGGATGCGGAGGCCTATGATCATGTCGTGCAAGCCATCGGGGTTCCGGCGGAGCGCATTGTGTTCTTCGACGATCTCGACGAAAACATCGATGGTGCGCGCCAACGCGGCCTCAAAGCCGTTCAGGTGCGCTCGCCTGACGACGTGGCACGGGCGCTTGAGGCACTCGGGATTTAGCTGGGATAGATTTAGCGGATTTAGGAAAGCGTTTTGAAGCGTGTTCGTTCTCGGAGTTTTGTCTTGGCCCTGATGCCCGTTGCCGATGCGCTGGCTGCGGTTCTCTCTGGCGCCGATGCGTTGCCCGAAGAGATGGTCGCGCTGGATTCGGCCTACAAGCGGATCCTGGCGCACGACCTTGCGGCGCTCCGCACCCAGCCGCCCCAGGCGATGTCGGCCATGGACGGCTATGCGGTGCGCGCAGCGGATGCTGCCCGTGCCGGAGCCCGGCTGAGGGTCATCGGCGAGATCGCCGCCGGTCGGCCCTTCGATCGCCTCGTCAGCGCGGGCGAAGCGGCGCGCATCTTTACCGGCGGCGTCGTTCCCGACGGGGCCGACGCCGTGATCATTCAGGAAGACACGGTCGTCGAAGGCGATGGGATTGCCATCACCGAAGCAGCGGTCACCGGACGCCACATCCGACGCGCCGGCGTCGACTTTCGGCAAGGCGACGTATTGCTGAAGGCGGGTCGTGAGCTTAGCGACCGCGATCTCTCGCTCGCCGCCGCCATGAACTATCCCCACCTGCCCGTCCGCCGCCGGCCCAAGGTCGCCCTGCTCGCCACCGGCGACGAACTGGTGATGCCGGGCGAGACGCCCGGACCCGGCCAGATCGTCTATTCCAATGGCTACGCGCTGCGGGCGCTTGCCCGTGCCGAGGGCGCCGAGGTGATCGACCTCGGCATTGCCGCGGATACGCTTTCAGCCACCACGAGCGGAATTCGCCAGGCCCGCGATATCGGCGCGGATATCCTGATCACGACGGGCGGCGCCTCGGTCGGCGACCACGACCTCGTCAAGCAGGCGCTCGATGCCGAAGGTGTGGCGATGGCGTTTTGGCGGATTGCCATGCGGCCCGGCAAACCCCTGATGCACGGGCGCCTCGGCGCGATGCGGGTGATCGGCCTGCCCGGCAATCCCGTGTCATCCTACGTGTGCGCCTTCCTGTTTCTGGTGCCGTTGATTCGCAAGCTCTGTGGCCGACTCAGCATTCATCACACGACCGAATCCGCGTTGCTCGGGCGCGACATCGCCGCCAACGATCAGCGCGAGGACTATCTGCGCGCGCATCTCGCGACGCGCGACGATGGCGCTCTCATCGTCACACCGGTCGATCATCAGGACAGTTCGCTGCTCGGGAATCTCGCTGCGGCACAGGCACTTTTGATCCGTCCGCCCTTTGCACCCCAGGCCAAGGCAGGCTCGGCTTGCAACATCCTCAGGCTGCCGGCCTGAGCGAGTTCCCGCGTGTTCTCACGCTGGTCGGCCTCGTTGACGAAAAATTAAGTGGTTGCGGAACACATATGGAACAGATAGTGTTCGTTCATGATTTGTTTCTGAACTTTGACGATGATGACCGGCTTCTTGGATTGGGATTGGGCACTCCTGAAGGTCTCAACGTCGGACGTTTCGGAAGCGAGTCTCGGAAATCAGAACGACAGCAACCCTGGGGACTTTTTGAGATGCTGACGCGCAAACAATACGAACTTCTGCGGTTCATCAGCGAACGGCTGAAGGAGTCGGGCGTACCGCCCTCCTTCGACGAGATGAAGGACGCGCTTGACCTGCGCTCGAAGTCCGGCATCCACCGCCTGATTACCGCACTTGAAGAGCGCGGCTTCATCCGTCGCCTCCCCAATCGCGCCCGCGCCATCGAAGTGATCAAGCTTCCCGAACTTGCCAGTGCCGGCGGCAACGGCCGCCGCGGCTTCACGCCGAGTGTGATTGAAGGCACCCTTGGCAAGGTTCGCAGCAGCGGCAGCATCGCCACGGAGGATGACGGCAACCGTCCCGTGGCTGTTCCGGTCATGGGCCGTATCGCCGCCGGTACGCCGATCGAAGCCCTCCAGACGCGCAGCCACACCATCAGCGTACCGCCGGACATGCTAGGCTCGGGCGAGCACTACGCCCTCGAAGTGCGCGGCGATTCCATGGTGGAAGCCGGCATCCTCGACGGCGACATGGCGCTGATCCAGCGCAACGAAACCGCTGAGACCGGCGACATCGTCGTGGCCCTGATCGACGACGAAGAAGCCACGCTGAAGCGCTTCCGGCGCCGCGGCGCTTCCATCGCGCTTGAACCGGCGAATACCTCCTACGAGGTCCGGATCCTGCCGCCGAACCGGGTCAAGATTCAGGGCAAGCTGATCGGCCTGTACCGGAAATACTGAGCTTCGAACCCAGGCTCTCAACGCTTGCTTTCGAAGCTTTTGGCGCGGGCCATTTCCCAGGGAACCAAAAAGTTCCTCAAAGCGTTGGGCTTTTCACAAAACAAATTTGTGATGCGAGAGTTGGCGGCAAGCCGTAGAATTGCCGCCAATCGACAACACTCTCACAGGCTAATGTTCACCTAGATGGAGGCTGGCGCCTCTTTTCGATGGAGCGGCGCGGGCCGGCTATCTCAACCGAGGAGCCATCCGATGTGCGACTACAGTCTGCACGCCGTTGCCACGCGCCCTGCCAAAGCAGGGGAAACGCTGATCACCACGACGTTCCGCGGCACTTCCACCAAAGGATTTGCCTCGGAGAGCGAGCCTGAAGTGGCGGTCTGCCTGTTGCCGGGGACCGAGCTCGCTTTCGTCGACAACGTTAAATACGACAGCCGATGGTTCTGGACACGGCGGTCGGCTTTCCGGGTCGGCAAGCTCGGCGAGATCGATCGGCACCTTCCCGACCGGCATCACGACACGATCGAATTTCCGGACGGCAGCAAGGTACTGGTGACCCTGCTCCGGGAGGGACAGCATGCAACGGTGTTGCAGCTTCCCGCCGTCAAGCGCCCGGCATCCCGTCCTGTTCCGGTCGATACGCCGCTGGCAAGACCGCTGACCGCGGGCTGAGCAGACAGCGGTTGAAAGGATAGCGCGCCCGGTCAGTCCATCGGTTGGTTCAACGCGTCATGAGTTCCTCGATCGATCCGCGCGTCAGGGAGCTGGCCCAGCTGAAGCTGGCGCTGGCGACCTTTGCATTGCAACTCGATACGTTCGAGGTGCGGGCGCATGGGGTGCTGTCTTCGATCGGACAATCGGCAGATGACGCGCTGGGTCACCAACCTCGCAAGGGAGACAAAATTGCCAGTCAATAAGGTCGTCAATAAAGTTACTTGGCAACAGGTCGGGCACGTCACTGAGCCTGGCCGTTACATGTTCCGCTTCGGATGGCTGACAGTTGCGGCCGACGATCTCGCGATCTGGACGCAATATCCAGACGCTGCTTTCACCCTCGTCCAGACGTCGGGACCACCTCTGGCAACTGACGACGAGACGCCAAGCACTGAAACAGACGAGTTTCACCTTGGCGCGTTTGAACTGCATGCCAACGACGCCTTCCGCGAACACCACGCGGCTGCCTGAGACTGACGGAGCGTCAATCCTCGGTCTGAAGCTCCGGCTCGGGCGGCGTAGCGTCGGCCGGACGCACAGTGGTGCCGGCGCCCTCGGCTTCCGTCTCGAAATCGCCGGCAGAAGGCGACCACGGCCGGTTGGTGCCTCTCGGCTTGACGGCATCGATGATAAGCCCACGCCGGGTCCAGCGAAGCGCCATCGCGCCTTGCGCGCGCAAACGCTTCAGGCCGATCGCGGTCGCCTGGCATGACGCCGGCACCGGGCTCGCTGTGACGATCAGCGCCGTCCTCGCACAGTCATCAGCCAGTCCATCAGGCTTCAGCGAAAGTGCAATGAGCCGGCCATCGGCCATCGGTGCCACGCAGCCTTCGTCGTCGCAGGAGACGCCCTCGCCGAGCAAAACATCGGTGGCGACCCGGTCATCGGCATCCGCGGCCAGCCACTCCTTGAGCAGAAAGGCGTCTTTTTTGGCGGTCTTCATCAGGTGCAGCCGCCCGTCACGTCCACGCACAGCTACGTTATGGCCGTCGCCGGAGATCAGCACGTCTGGCTGCGGTGTCACGAATATCCAGACCACCGAGATCAGGACTAGGACGGCGCCAGTCCACCGCAGCGGCGTCCGCAACAGGCCCAGCAATACGATCCCGAGGCTGGACACGATCAGGGGGCCGGTGCCGAACGCCGTGATCCGGCCGATGGCACCGGGAAGTGCCGCGACCCACTCCGTCACCACGATCATCCAGTCGATGCCGACGCCCATCAGCCACCAGAAAAAGCCGTCGAAACCAAACGGCATCGCGACAAGCCCCAGCATGCCCGCAGGCATCACCACCGCCGAGACCACAGGCATGGCCGCCAGATTGGCGAGCAGGCCATACGGCGTGACCCGATGGAAATGGAACGCGGCGTAGGGCGTGGTCGCGAAACCCGCGACGAGGGAGGCGAGCGCAAGCGTCATGAGTTCGCGTCCGCCCCATAGCGCGACCTTTGCGGCGGTGGAATTTCCGGGGTCGCAAACAGGCGCGGCATGCCGATCTGCACCAGCGCCACGAGACCCAGCGTCGCCGCAAACGACATCTGGAAACTCGGATGCACGAGCGCTTCCGGCGCGAGCACCAACACCACGATGGCGGCCAGCGCCAGAGTTCGGAAGGTGATGGCGCGCCGGTCGGCCATCACCGCCATCAGCACGAAGGCGGTCATGTAGTATGATCGCTGCGTGGCGACTTCGGCGCCCGACAGCAAGAGATAGAACGTTGCCGCCGCAAGCGCTGCGGCTGCAGCCCATTTCTTGATCGGAAAAGCGACCGTCAGCACCGGGACGAGCGCGAACAGCGCGCGAATGACAAAGAACACGACGCCCGCCACCACCGCCATGTGATAGCCGGAAATCGAAAGCACATGGCCGAGACCGGAGATGAACATCGCATCGTTGACCGGCGTTGTGATCGCATCGCGCCGCCCGGTCAGAAGAGCGGTGGCAATCGCGCGCTTGTCGCCGTCCAGCGTGGCGCGGATCCGCGCGTCGATACCATCGCGCAGATCCTGCATGAAGGCGGCGTAACGCAGGGAAAAGCCGCCTGCGGCCGGCGGGTCGCGGGCCTTGATGCTGCCGGTGACAAAGCCCGAGGCGCCGATGCCCTGAAAGAACAGGTCACGGCTAAAGTCGTAGCTGCCCGGCCGCAATGGGGCGAGCGGCGGCTGCAACCGCGCTTTCAATTCGACGAAGCTTCCGACCGCAGGCGCCGTGCCCTTGCGCACCGACAGCCGCACCCGCTCCAGCTTGGTCGGCAGACGCGGGCCATCCATCTGCGTCACCTGCAATACGAAGCGGTCGGTGCGTTCGCGAATGTCTCGCGCCTCGACAAAGCCCGAGAGCGATACCGAATAGGCCGGCTTTGCCAGCACCTCATGGCCGATATGCGCGGTTCTGAAGGTCGCGGTCGCAAAGCCGGCCGCCACGCTTGCGATCATCACGGCTAACGGGAAAAACTTCGCGCGCCGAGAGAGGAAGGCCACAACGCCCAACCCGAGCGCGGTGACAACAGCGACAGGCAATACCGGCTCGTGATCGGCGGCGAAGTAAAAGGCGATTCCGGTTCCAAAGGCGATGGGAACCCAGGGCAGCAGCCGTCCGGCGCCTGCCTCGGCACGCACCCATTCGCGCAGCTTTTCGAGCGCACCCGATGAAACGCCAAACCCGGCGGTAAAGCCGCCGGCCTGGACCCCGCCTTGCGGCGGCCAAGTCCCCGCAACGCCTTGTGCCCGGCCAGGCGCCCTGCCCCGCTCAGCCATCCGGCTACCCCAAGAAAACACGTACAAGCGATATGCTACGCGACAATGCTACCCAGGGCGGTGGTCCGGCAAAAGGCGAACGGATGCGGAATCCTGAGAAAGCCGCAATTGTTGTAGAGAGCCCGGCTTTGCCGTCCCTCCCGGTCGGCGAGGTCAAAAGGAAACGTCGTGACCGGCCCGGAATTGAAGCAACTTCGTCAGGACCTCGGTGAAGCGATCGGACGGCCCCTGTCGGCGGCCGACATGGCGAAACTGTGCGGGCTGGAGCCGAAGGACGGCGCCGATACGATCCGCCGCTGGGAGGTGTCCGGTCCGAGCGGGCCCGCAGGCAAACTCCTGACGATCCTCGCCATGGCCAGCGACCGCCATCCCATTCTGGAGAATTTCAATATTTTCGACCGCTGGGACGTCGACGAAAAGGAACGGCCTGCACGTAAAGCGGAGTTCCGTGAAAAAATGCGCAACGAGATCCGCGAGCGCCTGGAGTAGAGCCTTTTCAGAACCGAATTCTAATCTTTGCTTTTGACGCGTTTTTTACCGCAGATAAGTCTACGCAATCTGCGCAAACTTGATTGCTATGCGAACCGGTTCCCACTTCGCTCGAAAACGCTATGGCCCTCAGCCCTTGCCAACCTCTTTGGCGAAGGTATCGCGCAATCCGATGGTGCGGTTGAACACCGGATGGTCGGCGGTGGAGTCCTTGTCCCGCACGAAATAGCCCTGACGTTCGAACTGAACGACATCGGTCGAGTTGGAGGCAGCGACGTCAGGTTCGACCCTTGCGTCCGTCAAGACTTCCAATGACTGCGGATTGAGGTCGGCGGTGAAATTGGCCGCATCCGGCGCCGGGTTGGCAAACAGCGGGCTATAAAGCCGGATTTCCGCCGGCTTCGACTGCGCCACCGACAACCAGTGCATGGTCGCCTTGACCTTGCGGCCGTCGGGCGCGTTGCCGCCTCGGGTGGCGGGATCGTAGGTACAGCGCAGCTCGACGACTTCCCCTGCCGCATTCTTCACCACCTCACGACAGGTGATGAAATAGGCGTAGCGCAGCCGCACTTCGTTGCCCGGCGACAATCGGAAAAACTTCTTTGGCGGATTTTCCATGAAATCGTCGCGCTCGATATAGAGCTCCCGTCCGAATGCCACGCGCCGCGTACCGGCGTTCGGATCATCGGGGTGGTTGACCGCTTCGAGTTCCTCGATCTGCCCTTCCGGATAATTTTCGATCACGACCTTGAGCGGCCGCAACACCGCCATCCGGCGCTGCGCGGTCTGGTTCAAGACCTCGCGGATGCAAAATTCCAACATACCGACGTCGACGACGCTATTGGCCTTGGCCACGCCGATGCGCTTGATGAATTCGCGGACCGCCGCCGGCGGCACGCCGCGTCGCTTCAAGCCCGCAATCGTCGGCATGCGCGGATCATCCCAACCGGCCACATGGCCGCCGCGCACGAGTTCGGTCAGAACGCGCTTGGAGAGCAGCGTATAGGTCAGGTTGAGGCGCGCGAATTCGTACTGATGCGGCTTCGAGGGCACCGGCAATTTGTCGAGCAGCCATTCATAGAGCGGCCGGTGATCCTCGAATTCCAGCGTACAGATCGAATGCGTGATGCCTTCGATCGCGTCCGACTGGCCGTGGGCATAGTCGTAGCTCGGATAGATCGACCATTTGGTGCCGGTGCGGGGGTGATGCGCATGCAGAATGCGATAGAGCACGGGATCGCGCAGGTTGATGTTGCCCGAGGCCATGTCGATCCTGGCGCGCAGCACGCGTGCGCCGTTCGGAAATTCTCCGGCCTTCATGCGGCGAAACAGATCGAGATTTTCGTCTACCGAACGATCGCGAAACGGACTGTTCTTGCCCGGCTCCGTGAGGGTGCCGCGCGCCAGCCGGATTTCCTCCTGCGACTGATCGTCGACATAGGCGAGGCCGGCGCGGATCAGGCCTTCCGCCCATTCGTAGAGCTTTTCAAAATAGTCGGAGGCGAAGAAGAGATTCTTGCCCCAATCGTATCCAAGCCATTTCACGTCCGCCTGAATCGAGTCGATGAATTCCTGCTCTTCCCTGGTCGGATTGGTATCATCGAAGCGCAGATTGCAGTGCCCGCCAAATTCCTGCGCGATGCCGAAATTGAGGCCGATCGACTTGGCATGGCCGATATGCAGATAGCCGTTCGGTTCCGGCGGAAAGCGCGTCACGATCAGGCGATGCTTTTTGGCGTCGAGGTCGGCCTGGACGATGTCGCGGATGAAATCGCGGCCCGCCTCTGCTGTCGTCGGTTCTGGGGTCATGCTAACTTTCTAGTTCCGGAGTCGAAGGTCTATCTGCCAAATCCGCCAGTGTGGTGGATTTGGCATTCGCTTCAGTATCGCCGCGAGTTCCTATAGCGAATGTCAAATCCCAAACCACACTGCAAACTTATTATTTGCTGGTGGCCCTTCGTTTCTGACATTCGTAAATGGGACCTCCGCGACAGGATACGAATGTCAGAAACGGGCCCCAGCCCCAAGCCAGCCCCAAGGAAGGCTTTAGTTATATGGGGTTCCTGATATACACCCGCAGCCTGCCCAGGCAGATTCCACCCCCTCCCTGTTGACGTCCATGACCGCACCCGTCGTTACGCGCTTTGCCCCCTCGCCGACCGGTTTTCTCCATATCGGAGGAGCCCGCACGGCCCTGTTCAACTGGCTTTATGCGCGCAAGCACGGCGGCAAGATGCTGCTCCGGATCGAGGATACCGACCGCGAGCGATCGACGGACGCGGCGATTGCCGCCATTCTGGATGGCCTCCAATGGCTCGAGCTCGATTGGGACGGCGAGGTCATCTACCAGTTCAGCCGCGCGGCGCGCCACCGGGAGGTCGCCGAAAGTCTGCTGGCGGCCGGCAAGGCCTACTATTGTTACGCCACGCCGGAAGAGCTCACGGTCGATGCGCGAGAAAGCCCGCGCCGAGGGCCGTACCCGCCTTTACGACGGCCTGTGGCGCGACCGCGATCCGTCCGAAGCCCCGTCCGGGATGAAGCCGACCATCCGCTTGCGCGCGCCCCAGACCGGCGAGACCGTGATCGAGGATCAGGTGCAGGGTCGCGTCGTCTGGCAAAACGAAAACCTCGACGACCTGGTCCTGCTCCGCGGCGACGGAACTCCGACCTACATGCTGGCGGTGGTTGTGGACGACCATGACATGGGCGTCACCCACATCATTCGCGGCGACGATCACCTGATCAACGCCGCGCGCCAGAAGCAGATCTACGATGCGCTCGGCTGGGACATTCCCAGCATGTCGCATATTCCCCTCATTCACGGACCTGATGGTTCAAAGCTCTCCAAGCGCCACGGCGCGCTCGGCGTCGACGCTTACCGGGCCTTGGGATATTTGCCGGCGGCATTGCGCAATTACCTCGTCCGGCTCGGATGGAGCCATGGCGACCAGGAGATTTTCTCGACGGAGGAAATGATCGCCGCCTTCGATCTCTCCGGCATCGGCAGATCGGCGGCACGCTTCGATTTCGCCAAGCTCGAAAATCTCAACGGGCACTACATCCGCCACGCCGACGATCAATCCCTCGTGAAGATGTTCGAGCAGGTGCTCCCGTTCGTACCAAACGGGGCCGACGTTGCGGCCAAGCTCAACGACACCACCCGGACGCAATTGTTGCAGGCCATGCCGAGCCTGAAGGAGCGCGCCAAGACGCTGATCGAATTGATCGACAGTGCCTACTATATTTTCGCCGACCGGCCGCTCGAGATCGACGCCAAAGCCGCCGCCTTGTTGACGCCTGAAAGCCGCTTATTGATCGGCCGGCTTCGTGTTGCCCTCTGGGCGGTCAAAGACTGGACCGCTGAAGAGACGGAAACCGCCATGCGGGCCTTCGCCGACCAGAACGGCCTCAAGTTCGGCGCCGTGGCGCAGCCGCTGCGCGCCGCGCTGACCGGACGCACCACCTCCCCCGGCATATTCGACGTGCTGGCCGTCCTCGGCCGGGAGGAAAGTCTGGCCCGGCTCGCCGATCAGGGGCCGGACTGAAGCGGCTAGGGCGCCACCTTGCAGCGCACACGGCAATAAGCTACCCATTTCATTGCTTCATTTAGCGCCCCGCTTGGCGCGCCTGCCGTTTCGAAAAGGCATGCAAGTGCGGGCTTTCGCAACGATCGCATCGGGGACCTCACGATGGCTGCATCCCAAGGCAAGACCGCAACGTTAACGGTAGGCAACAAGACCTTCGATTTTCCGATTTCGAGCGGCAGCATTGGGCCTGACGTCATCGACATCGGCAAGCTCTACGCGCAGTCCGGGATGTTCACCTACGACCCCGGCTTTACCTCGACCGCAAGCTGCGAGTCCAAAATCACCTATATCGACGGCGACGCCGGCGTCCTCGAATACCGCGGCTATCCGATCGAGCAGCTCGCCGAAAATGGCGACTTCCTCGAAACCTGCTACCTGCTGCTTTACGGCGAGCTGCCGACCAAGGCGCAAAAGGCCGACTTCGACCGCCGCGTGATCCTTCACACCATGGTTCACGAGCAGATGGCGCGGTTCTTCCAGGGCTTCCGCCGCGACGCGCATCCGATGGCGGTCATGGTGGCTTCGGTCGGCGCGTTGGCCGCGTTCTATCACGACTCGACGGACATCAACGATCCGAAGCAACGCATGATCGCGTCGATGCGCATGATCGCCAAGATTCCGACGCTGGCCGCCATGGCCTTCAAATACAATCTCGGCCAGCCCTTCATCTATCCGAAGAACTCGCTGAGCTTTGCCGAGAACTTCCTGCACATGTGCTTTGCGGTGCCGTGCGAGGAATACCAGATCAATCCGGTGCTTGCCGACGCGCTCGACAAGATCTTCATCCTGCACGCCGACCACGAACAGAACGCTTCGACCTCGACGGTGCGCATCGCCGGCTCTTCCGGCGCCAATCCGTTTGCCTGCATCGCAGCCGGCATCGCCTGCCTGTGGGGACCGGCGCATGGCGGCGCCAACGAAGCGGCGCTGGCGATGCTTGCCGGCATCGGAACGGTCGACAAGATTCCCGAATTCATCGCGAAGGTGAAAGACAAGAACAGCGAAGTCCGCCTGATGGGCTTCGGCCATCGCGTCTACAAGAATTACGATCCGCGCGCCAAGATCATGCAGAAGATGTGTCACGCCGTGCTGAAGGAAACCGGCCATGGCGACGACCCGATGCTGAAGGTCGCGCTCGAATTGGAAAAGATCGCGCTCAGCGACGAATATTTCATCAGCCGCAAGCTTTATCCGAACGTCGACTTCTATTCGGGCATCACGCTGAAGGCGATGGGTTTCCCGACCTCGATGTTCACCGTTCTGTTTGCGGTTGCGCGCACCGTCGGCTGGATCAGCCAGTGGAGCGAAATGATCGAAGACCCGCAGCAGAAGATCGGCCGTCCGCGCCAGCTCTATACCGGGGTCACCCGCCGCGACTACGTCGGGATTGATCAACGGAAATAATCCGAGATCTCGAAGCCGGATGCCGCCAGCGGCTTTCGGCTTCGATCGGTCCGGTGCCGACTTCGCTCGAAAACGACCTAGCCGGCCCTTCGGGATTTTCGCAGCGTCGCCAGAACAATGTCGGCGGCGCGGACGCTGGGTGACTGATTGCCTGTCGACATGATGTCGTCAATTCGCGCAAAGGCCTTGAGTTGCCGCTGGCGCATCGGCGAGTCGGACAGGACTTCACCCAACGCGCCTGCAAGATTGTCCGCCGTGCAGTCGTCCTGGATGAACTCCGGGACCACGTTGTCGCCAACGACCAGGTTCGCCAGGATCACCGACTGGACGGTGATGGCGCGCTGGACGAACCAGGCCTCGATCGCGCCTGCCCGATAAGCGGCGATCATCGGCACGCCCGCCAGCGCCAGCTCCAGCGTAACCGTGCCGGATTTGGCCAGCGCTGCCGAAGCAATCCGGAAAGCCGCGCGCCTTTCCTGCTCGCCGACCACGATCTGTGGCGCGACTTTCCAGGTCTTGACGCCTTCACTCACGAGTTCGAGCAGATGCGGCATGGTCGGCAGGATCAACTCAAACGCTTTTCCCTGCGCCTGCAACCGCTCCAGCGCTTCGCCGAAAATGGCCATATGGTGCCTGATCTCGCTGCGGCGGCTTCCCGGCAAAACCACCAGCACCGGCGGCGTCCCGTCACGTCGCCCCTGCTCCTCAGGCCCCGGCCTGAGCGAGCCGAGCTGTTCGATCAGGGGATGGCCAACGTAAGCTGCAGGGCGGCCCGTGCAACCGGCGATAGGCCTCCGGTTCAAACGGCAGCAGCGCCAGCACATGATCGACATAGACCCGCATGGCGCGCGCCCGGCTCGGCCGCCACGCCCAGACCGATGGCGAGACGTAGTCGACGATCGGTATCGTCGCATCGCGGGCCCGCACCCGGCGGGCGATGCGGTGGGTGAAGTCGGGGCTGTCGATGATGACGAGAATGTCGGGACCTGCCCGCAGTCACAGCGGTGGCGGTTTGCCGGATCAAGCGCAACACCTTGGGAAGCTGTTTGACGACGGCTGAAAAGCCGATGATCGACAGTTCCTCGATCGGAAACAGCGACCTCAGCCCTTCGCGCGCCATCGATCGACCACCGATGCCTTCGAACCTGACGGCGTCGCCAAGCCGCTGGCGAAGCACCTTCATCAGATGCGCCCCCAGCCGGTCGCCGGATTCTTCTGTTGCGATCAGAAAAATCTTGCGCGCAACACCGCCATTTACGGAGCCAGGCATCAGGATGGCAAACCGGTGACAAAGAGCCCGGCGGTGTCCGCCGCCTCGATCATGGCTTGCGGATCGGCAACCACTGTATTGCCGGCAATCACGGCGAGGCCGGCGAGGCGCGGCCGCCGCGACCCCTTCGACGGTTTGCGATCCGACCGTCGGCAAATCGAAGCGCAAGTCCTGTCCGCTCTTGGGCGCTTTCACCAGTACCCCGCGGCCTGCGGGCGCGCGAATGCGCTTCCCCTCTCGCAAGCTTGCAATACGCTTCAGCAATTCGTCCGTGCCTTCTATACCCTCGACGCCGACGACATGGCCGTCGATGACGACCGCGGCCTGACCGATGTCGAAAGAACCGAGCGCCCGGAGCACTTCGCGTCCTTTGGCGATATCGGCCATCGCGTCCTGATCAGGCGCGGTACGCGTGACGCATCCCTCGGGCATGAGCAGATCCGGCGCGACTTCCTTCAAGCCCAGGAGACGGAAGCCGTCTCGCTCGAATATCCGGCCAACGCCGGACAACAGGTGATCGTCGCCGCCCCGAAAGGCCGACCATACCCGCCCCAAGACGAGAAGCGTTGCCCAGTCGAGCCGGACTTCCGAAAGCGACGGTCGCACCAGAGTTCCGATGAAGACCAGGTTCTTGCAGTTTTCCTCGCGAAACAGCTTCTTCGCCCGACCGTACTGTCCGACCGCGATCCAGTGATGACGGAAGCGTCCGGCCGCCGCGGGATCGCAAACCCCCTTGAGCGCAAACACAACGGGATCAAGACCGCGCGCCTGCAAGGAATCCGCAACGGCAAACGGCATCGCCCCGCCCCCTGCGATCACGCCAACCGGCGATGCAACGTCCAAGGCCGCGGCTGTCATGGGGTGCGACTACTCCGTCATCCCTGTTCGTCGTTCCGGCCACTCGGGAGACACAGCGAGCGATGCTTGCCGGTGTCGATAAAGCTGAGGATTTCAGCAACCGCCGGATCCGCCGTCGCGAGAGACTGCACCGCACCCAGCCGCTCGGCAAAGATTCCGGGGGCGTCGAAAAGCTTTTGATAGAACGACCTGACGATGGCCAATCGTTCGCGCGTGAATTTGCGGCGCTTCATCCCGACGATATTGAGACCTTCGAGACGCGCATACTGGCCATTGACGAGGCCGTAGGGAATAACGTCGCCGCGAACGCCGCAGACGCCGCCGATCATGGCCTGCGGGCCAATTCGCGTGAACTGATGCACCGCGGACAAGCCGCCGATAAAGACAAAATCGCCGATCTCGCAATGACCGCCAAGCGTTGCGGAAGTCGCGAAGATGACGTCATTGCCGACCTGGCAGTCATGTCCCACATGACTGCAATTCATGAAGTAGCCGCGGTCGCCGACGCGGGTAATGCCGCCGCCGCCAACCGTGCCGGTATTCATCGTCACCGACTCGCGGACGGTACAGCTCTCGCCGATTTGCAGCCTGGTCGGTTCACCGCGATAACCGAGCGATTGCGGCGGCGAACCAAGCGAGGCGAACGGGTAGATCGTGCAGCCGGTGCCGATGCGGGTGTGCCCCATCACATGGACGTGGGCGATCAGCTTGCAATTCGGGCCGACAACGACGTCGCGGCCAATCATGCAGTAAGGGCCAATCGTCGTGCCCTCGCCGATCACTGCGCCGTCTTCAACCCGCGCGGTTGGGTCGATCGTAGTCATCGAGGAGCCGCTCTCTCTTGCAGGGATTTCGCGTAAATTGTTCGATTTTTCAGTGGTTAGCGCGAGCCGCCGGGACTGTCCAGTGATCTGCCATCCAGCGTCCCGGCAAGCGCTTTGCGCCTCAATTCATGGTGCGTTGGACAAAGGTGGAGCCTTGCGTAATCACGCACATATAGGAAAAGGTTTGCGCGTCACCTTCGGTTTCGACGTCAACGTCGATGATGACGGGCTTGGACTGGCCTTTCCAGGTAGCCAGAATCTCGGGCGATACCGGGCGTGTCCGGGATCGCTTGACGACGAGCCCCGTGATTTTTGGCAACGCCTGGGTCGCGGTGACGATGCACGTTTTACCCGCAACAGCAGCGCTATTGAGGACAACAAGCAGCATTGCCGAAGCTGCCAATATCGTCAGGTTTCGCATCCGACCCTTCCGGCGTCGATCGCGAAACTAGAACACAGAAAATCCGAGCTGTCGATTGGAAGACGGCGCGCCGGCGCCGATAACGTTGACCACCGGCGTAACGTCAGCATCAGTCGGTCAGCATGGCGCCGACGTCGGCCTCGGCAACGATCGTTCCGTCCACCTTGGCATCGCCGTGAAACCACCACATCGCCTTGCGTCTACCGATGCTGCGCATGTGGTACTCGATGGTGTCGCCCGGCATCACGGGCTTGCGAAACTTGCATTTGTCGATGGTCAGGAAATAGACCGCCCGAGGCTTTTCGGTGCCTTCGACCGATTTGATTCCGATGACGCCGGCGGTCTGCGCCATGGCTTCGATCATCATGACACCCGGATAAATCGGACGCTCGGGAAAATGACCGAGAAACGGCGGCTCGTTATAGGTGACGTTTTTGATGCCGATTCCGCTGTAATCGCTTTTGATATCGATTACCCGGTCGATCAGCAGCATGGGGTAACGGTGCGGCAGCGTCTTCAGGATATCGTTGATATCCACGAGCGCAAACCTGACCGACGCCTCAGCCATTTTTCCCGGTCCTCCCCCTTGAGGCGCCTCTCGCGCCCGGATCATGTGCCGTCCCGTCAGCTGGGGCCTGCCAACCCAAGCCTTGAAGCCCAAGGCCCTTAAGCCCGAGACCTGCTGGCCCAAGGCCCGATGGCCGGCCCAAGGGCAGACTTTGCGGTCGTTGGCGATCCTTGGCAATCCTCAAGCTGGCCCGTCGTGGGGGTAACGGGCCAGTTTTTGTGGCCCGCTCGGCTGGCCGCGCAGTTGAGCCGGGGCAGCAGCTTAGAAGCTGGTGCCGCCGCCGAACTTGAACTGCTGCACGATGTCGTACTTACCCTTGGTGATCGGGACCGCGTAGTCGAAGCGGAGCGGACCGAACGGCGACTGCCAGATCAAGCCCACACCGACCGAGGAGCGCACCACGTTGCCGGGATCATACTGCAAGCCCAAACACGTGCCGGGCGCGGCAGGGTTAGCCAAACCGTTGTTGGTTGGCGGAATACAGCCGGGCAGATTGACTTCACCCGTGGTGGCCCAATCGGTCGGCCCCTTGTAATCGCCCAGCCAGCCGGCGTCCGCATACACGGCACCCTTCAGACCAACTTCCTTCGGCAGGAACCAGAACGGCATCTGGAATTCCAGCGAAGCGCCCCAATACTGCGTACCGCCGAGCGCATCCTGGGTGCCATAGGGATTGATATCGCGTGGACCGATGCCATTCGGCGCAAAACCGCGCACCAGGTTCGGGCCTTCCTGGAATTGGTCCAGCATCCGGATCGCGTTGTTGCCGACCTGGGTCATCACGCCACCCTGGAGATGGATGATGCTGACGATGTCGGCTACCAACGGCGTGTAGTATTTCACGTCAAGCGCCGACTTCAGGTAGGTCACATCGCCACCGACGCCGGCGAAGTCCTGTTTCCAGTCGATCAAGAGACCGTCGGTCGGATTCTTGTTGTTGTCCAGCGTGTTGTAATCAAAAGTATAGCCGACCGCCGACGTAATCGTTGAGCCGTTAGCGAGTTCCTTGCGCACCGGCAACGAAGCTTCGCCGTCGGAATAACACCAGAGGCCGGTTCCGGTGGGGTCCACTGCTCCCAGCGACTGGATCAGCGCCTGCCCCGCTGCCGTATTTGCGAATGCCGGCGACGGGTTGAATATCCCGTTGGTGGTGTTGTTACAGTTGTCCAGGTAACTCGGCAGCGACACTTGCTGCTGATAGATCGAATAGCGCAGCTGCAGGCTCAGATCTTCACGCAGTTGCAGACCGATTCTCGGGCTGAAACCGATGGTCTTGGTTTCGTAGGAGATATACTGGTTGGCCAATTGCTCGCGGTAATAGGAGTCCAGACCCAGCGCGACGCGGTAGTCGAGCAAATAGGGCTCGACAAACGAAACCGAAAGTCCCCGCGCATACTCGCCGTAGGTCACCGACACCTTGCCGAAAAGGCCACGGCCCAGAAGGTTGCGCTCGGAAACACTGACCTCGGCGAGCGGACCGTCGGTCGTCGAATAGCCGCCCGACACCGAGAAGTCGCCGGTCGATTTTTCTTCGAGCTCGACGTTGAGAATCACGCGATCGCTCGATGAGCCCGGTTCGGTGGTGATTTTGACGCTCTTGAAGAAGTCGAGATTCTTCAGCCGGCGCTCGGCCCGGTCAACCAGCGCGCGGTTGTAGGCGTCACCTTCGGCAATATCGAATTCGCGACGGATCACGTAATCCCGCGTACGCGTATTGCCGCGCACGTTGATGCGTTCGATGTAGGTGCGCGGACCTTCGTCGATAGCAAATACAATCGAGACGGTGTGCGTTTGGAAATCACGATCGCCGCGCGGCTTGACGATTGCGAAGGCAAATCCGCGGCGCGAGGCTTCGATTTGCATTTCCTCGACCGATTTCTCCAGCGCCTCGGCATTATAGAGCGAACCGACACCCACGCGCGAGAATCGAGCAAGTACATTTCCGTCAAGGCCGGCAATGCTGGACTGAAAATTGACGGAGCCGACGCGGTATTGCTGGCCCTCCTCGATCTTGTAGGTGACCTGGAAGCCTTTTTTTTGCGGATCGTATTCCGTCAACGCGGCGACGACCTGCACGTCGGCGAAGCCGTGCTTGAGGTAATAGCGGCGAATCAGGTCGCGGTCGGCTTCGATCCGATCCGGATCGTAGACGTCATTGCCGCCGAGGAAGCTCAGGAGATTCGATTCGCGCGTCTTGATGACGTCCTTCAGCCGATAGGACGAATAGGTCGTATTGCCGACGAACTCGATCGAATTGATGCCGGTCTTGTTGCCTTCCGTGATCGTGAAGATCAGGTCGACGCGGTTGTTCGGCTGCTCGATGATTTCAGGCACCACCGACACATCATAGCGGCCCGCGTGGCGATAAATGTCCGCGATTCGCTGCGCGTCGGACTGGACCATTGGACGCGACAGCGTTCCGCGCGGCTTCGATTGAATTTCGCCTGTAAGCTGCTCGTCCTTGATCTTCTTGTTGCCTTCGAAAACCACGCGGCCGATGACCGGATTTTCGATCACCGTCACGACAACCCGGCCGCCAACTGTGTTGATTTTCACGTCCTGGAACAGGCCGGTCTCGATCAGGCCCTTCAAACCGTCGTCCAGACGCCCCTGATCGAGCTTTCCGCCGACGCCGGGCTTGAAATAGGAACGGATTGTCGAGACCTCGACCCGGCGATTTCCCTCGACCTCAATCGAATCCACGGTCTGCGCCGAAGCCGGCGAGGACGCGAAACCAAGCGCCAAGGTGGCGGCAAACGGCGTCGCCAACATGATCAGGGCGGCAAACAAGCCTCCCCGTACCCCCATTCCAAGCTTCATGCGCAAGGCGCCCTTATCATTCCTGCTGCCGGCCCGAACCCCACGAACCGGCAAATTCACTATTTGCCGACCCGCTTGTAGCCAATTTTACCAAGCCGGCAAACCTTATGTCGCAACGCGATTTCATTTTCATTCCAAGACGTTGCCCATTGGCCACGTCATAAAAAAGCCGCTTCACGATGCGGCGAGATGCAAGATGTCGTTATAGGTCACGAATACCATCAACATCAGCACCAGCCCCAGCCCGATTCGAGACCCCATTTCCTGGGCTCTCGCAGATAATGGACGCCCCCGCACGGCCTCCACCGAATAGAACAAAAGATGACCGCCATCCAACAGCGGCACCGGGAACAGATTCAGCAAGCCGATCGACACCGAAAGCGCCGCGCAGAGCTGCAGCAGGAACTGGAAACCGAGACTGGCCGCCTGACCCGAGAGCTGCGCGATCCGCAACGGTCCGCCGAGATCCCCGGTGCTGCCGGCGCCGACAAACAGCGAGCCCACGAACTTGAACGTGCCGTCGATGATAAACCAGACCTGCTCGACGCCGATCTTGAGCGATTCCAGATAACCGACCGGCGCGGTTTTCGGATCGCTCGGCTGCGCATTGTACTGAATGCCGAGCACACCGATCTTGTGGCTGTTGCCGAAGATATCCTTCACTTCCTTGAGTGCGGGCGTCGCCGACAAGGTGATCAGCGCATCATTGCGCTTCACCCGGAACGTCAGCTTGGAGCCGGCATTGGTGGAAACGATCCGCTGCATGTCGGCGAAACTTTCGATTCCCGTTCCGTCGATCGAGGCCACGACGTCGCCGACCTTGAAGCCTGCGGCCGCAGCGACGCTATCGGGCTGAATCGCATCGACGCGCGGGATCGAACTGGGCTTGCCGAAATAGAGCGACATCCCGGCAAAGATCACGATCGCCAGAAGGAAATTCGCAATCGGGCCGGCGGCCACGATCGCCGCGCGAGGACCGACCCTTTTGTGATGGAAGCTGCCCGCGCTGCTCCTCGGCACTCATGTTGCCGAGTGTTTCCAGGTCGGGGGTCGAGGCCTCGCTGTCGTCGCCAAAGAATTTGACGTAGCCGCCAAGCGGGATGGCCGAGATTTTCCAGCGGGTGCCGTGCCGGTCATTAAAGCCGACCAGTTCGGGGCCAAATCCAAGCGAAAAGGTTAACACCCTCACGCCCGCCCAGCGCGCAATCAGGAAATGACCCAGTTCATGGAAGAAAACGACAATGGTCAGCACAAACAGGAAAGGGAACAATGTATCCGATCAGACCATGACCTAACATATTGAAACTGTGCTGAAAAAACTCAGACATTCGATTCCCCTCACCCGGAGCCAGAAGGCCCACCCCAACGCTCTAGGATGCCTTTAAGGCAATTTGAGGCAATAGGGTGACCGCCTTATTTCGCGCGTTATGGTCAACAGCAATGGCATCGTCGGCGGAAGCCAGTGGAGGCCAGATTCCCGGAGCGAATCCAAGCTTCCAGCGTCGCCTCGACCAGTCGTGCGATAGCGCCAAACCGGATCTTGCCGGCGATGAAAGCGGCAACCGCGACCTCGTTCGCCGCGTTGTAAACTGTGGTGGCGCCGTTGCCGGTTCGCAAGGCCTCGTAGGCCAGCCGAAGTCCCGGAAAGCGCGCGAAATCCGGCGCCTCGAACGTCAACTGCCCGATCTTGGCGAGATCGAGTTTCGCCGCCGGACCTGCGATTCGATCGGGCCAGCCCAGGCAATGCGCGATCGGCGTGCGCATATCCGGCGCGCCGAGCTGCGCCACCACGGAGCGGTCCGAAAATTCGACCATGCCGTGGATGATCGATTGCGGATGAACCAGGACGTCGATCTCGTCCGCCTTCAAGTGTGAACAGGCACGCCGCCTCGATCACCTCGAGGCCCTTGTTCATCATCGAGGCCGAATCGATCGTGATCTTCTGCCCCATGCTCCAGTTCGGATGTTTGAGGGCTTGCGCCAGCGTCGCCTGCTCGATATCGGCGCTGGACCAGGTACGGAACGGGCCGCCGGACGCGGTGATGATGACCCGAACCAGCTCTTCGCGATTTCCGGAACTCAAGGCCTGAAACAGCGCGTTGTGTTCGGAATCAGCCGGCAAGATGCAGGCTCCGGCCTTCGCCGCACGCTGCATGAAGAGGTCGCCGGCACATACCAGACATTCCTTGTTGGCCAGGGCCACCGTCGCGCCGCGATCGACGGCGGCCAGCGCGGGCTTCAGACCTGCCGCGCCGCTGACTGCGGCCATCACCCAATCGGCAGGCCGGGCGGCGGCTTCGACCACGGCACTTTCGCCGGCACCGCACTCCGTGCGGGTGCCCGCGAGCGCGTCCTTCAATTCGGCCAGTCGCGTGGGGTCGGCGACAGCGACATAGCGGGCCCCGAATTCCCGGGCGAGTTTGGCAAGGCCTTGCACATTGGTATGCGCCGTCAACGCCTCGACGCGGTAGCGATCGCGTGAAGCCCGCAACAAATCCATCGTGCTGTCGCCGATGGAACCGGTCGCGCCCAGCACGGTGACCGAACGGACGGCGGTCGCCGCTTTATTGTTACGCAAGGGAACAGCGCTCATGCCTCACCAAACCATAAGACCGCGGCCGACGCCATCCGCGCCGCCCCGCAAAAACCCGAAAACTGCCGCCAGAACGATGGCGGCGACGAAGCCGTCAAGGCGGTCCATCAACCCGCCATGTCCGGGAATGATGTGACTGGAATCCTTGACGCCGAATCTGCGCTTGACGGCGGATTCAAAGAGATCGCCGAGCTGCGAGGCGATCGAGAGAACGGCGCCCAACAGCAGCAGCGGTATTATCTTTCCGAAATTGAATGCCGCAAATCCAGCCGCGACGCCGAGGCTTGCCGCAAATCCGCCGATCGCGCCAGCCCAGGTCTTTTTCGGGCTGACCTGCGGCCAGAGTTTGGGTCCGCCGATCAGCCGGCCGGCGAAGTATCCGCCGATATCGGTCGCCCAAACCACCAGCAGCACCAGCATCAACGCTGCGAATCCCCAGTTCGGATCAAGGCGTACTGCGCTCGAGCCGATCGACGCCGCCAGGGCATAGCCTAATCCAACCGCGGTCCAGAGCCGGCGATCGGAAGACAGGATGGCGACGGCGAGAACACCCAGCACAACAAGCGCTGAAAGATAGATTTCGTTGATGCGGCCGAGGTCGAACCCAGCCGACCGCGAGAAGAATCAGAACGCCCACAACCACGAAACGCGGCTTGCGCGCGCCGATGACCGTGAGCCACTCCACGTAAAGCCCGATGGCTGCGGCGGTGACGAGGCCTGTCCAAAACCATCCACCGACATAGGCCATGGCAATGGCCAGCGGCGCCATCACCAGCGCGGCGACGATCCGCAACAGAAGGTTGTTCCCCTCCCGCCCTGTTGTGGTGATCGATGCCTGGCCTTCGGTCACGATCCGGTTTTCACAGCCAGGCCGCCAAACCGGCGCTCGCGCCGGGCGTATTCCGCAATCGCGCCCTCAAGCGCGGCCTTGTCGAAATCGGGCCAGTGCACCGGCACAAAAACCAGCTCGCTATAGGCTGCCTGCCACATCAGGAAATTCGACAGCCGCTGTTCTCCGCTGGTGCGGATAATCAGGTCGGGATCGGGAATTTCAGGCGCGTCGAGATAACGTCCGAGCGTGTCGGCGTCGATCGAAGACGGATCGCGCTTTCCTTCCGCGACTTCACCGGCTAGCCGCTGTGCCGCACGCGCGATTTCCTGCCGCGATCCGTAATTGAACGCGACGACGAGATCCAGGCGATCATTGTTCCGCGTCAGATCTTCGGCTTCCTTCAAAAGCACGCAGATATCCGGCTCCAGGCCCTCGCGTTCGCCGATGACGCGGACGCGGACGCCGTCGCGGTGCAGGATGGCAAGATCGTTACGGATGAAACGCCGCAACAGTCCGAACAGGTCGCCGATTTCGGACGCCGGCCTCGACCAGTTTTCGGAGCTGAAAGAGAAAATCGTCAAGTAGCGCACGCCGAGCTCGCCCGCGGCGCGAACGACATTGCGCAAGGCCTCGACCCCGCGGCGATGGCCTTCTACGCGCGGCAAGCCGCGGGCGGCGGCCCATCGCCCGTTCCCGTCCATGATGATCGCCACGTGCAAAGGACCGCTCCCCCGATCCGGTGCTTCAGTCGCAGGCGCTGCGGCATTCGACATCAATCAATCCTTTGGACACGATATCGAACATCATGTTCGGCAGACCGCGCCCGAATAAAAACGGACCACTAGACGGTCAGGATTTCCTTTTCCTTCGCCGCCAGCATCTGATCGATTTCCGAAATCGTGCCGTCGGTCGCCTTTTGCACGTCATTGCCCAGGCGTTCCTGATCGTCCTCGGAAATCTCGTGATTCTTCTCGAGCTTCTTGATCGTATCGAGACCGTCGCGGCGCACGTGCCGAACGGCAACCTTCGCGGCTTCGGCATATTTGTGCGCGACTTTGACCAATTCCTTGCGGCGCTCTTCATTGAGCTCGGGAATCCGCAACCGCAGGACCTGCCCTTCGGTCGCAGGACTCAAGCCCAGATTGGAATCAACGATCGCCTTCTCCACCGCCTTCACCATCGAGCGGTCCCACACCTGTACCGACAACATGCGCGGCTCGGGAACGCTGACGGTCGCAAGCTGGTTGAGCGGCATGTGCGAACCATAGGCCTCGACCTGGACCGGCTCCAGCATCGATGCGGCGGCACGCCCCGTCCGCAGGCCGCCGAGTTCGTGCTTGAGAGATTGCGTGGCACCCTGCATGCGGCGCTTCAATTCGTTGATGTCGAAACTACCAGTGGACATGACGCTCTCTCCTCCTGAATACGGCCGCCGCGGCGTTACACAGCGCGCTTGGCGTTGCGACGCTAGCCGGCAACGATCGTCCCGCGACCGGTGCCGCTCAGAATGGCGCCGATCGAACCCGGTTCGGCGATCGAAAACACGATGATAGGCAGCGACGTCTCGCGGGCAAGCGCAAATGCGGTGGCGTCCATGACCTTGTAATTGCCTCCGATGGCCTCGGAATGGGTCAGGCGATCAAATCGCTTGGCGGACGGGTCTTTTTTCGGATCGGAACTGTAGATGCCATCGACATTGGTCGCCTTCAGAACCGCCTGCGCGCCAATTTCGGCCGCCCGCAATACCGCCGTGGTATCGGTGGTGAAAAACGGATTGCCGGTTCCGCCGCCGAGCAGCACGATACGGCCCTCGGCGAGATATTTGTGCGCTGCACTTCGGGTGAAAAGCTCGGAAATCTCCGGCATGACGAACGCCGACAAGGTGCGCGCCGGTGCTCCCTTGCGTTCGATCGCCGCCTCGAGCGCGAGACAGTTCATCATCGTGGCGAGCATGCCCATGGTGTCGCCGGTCGGCCGCGAGACGCCCTGCGCGGACACTTCGACGCCGCGGATCATGTTGCCGCCGCCGACGACAACGGCCACTTCGGCACCAAGCTGTCGCGCCGCAATCAGATCGGCCGCAACACGGTCGAGGGTCGGCTGATCGATGCCGGAACCGTGGCTGCCGGCGAGATATTCGCCGGAAAGCTTGATCACCACGCGACGATAGACCGGCCCTGTCATTTGCGAATCGCTTTCTTTATCCCGCCCCGGCTGCCGGCGCGAACGGACCGCAAGCGCTATTCAGGCGGCTATTTCTTGCCGCTGGCAGCGGCGACCTCAGCAGCAAAGTCTGATTCCTGCTTGTCGATTCCCTCGCCGAGAGCATAGCGCAAAAATCCGGCCACTTTGATCGGGCCGCCGACCTTACCCTCAGCTTCCTTGAGCGCCTGGGCCACGGACTTGCCGCTGTCGTGGATAAAGGCCTGCTCCAGAAGGCAGACTTCCTTGTAGTAGGTCTTCAGGCCCGAACTCGACGATCTTTTCGATCACATTCTCCGGCTTGCCCTGCTGACGGTATTTATCGGCCAAGACGTCCTTTTCGCGCTTGACCGTAGCCGGATCGAGCCCGGTCGGATCGATCGCCAACGGGTTGGCGGCCGCGACATGCATCGCGAGCTGCTTGCCGAGTACCGCGAGCTCATCGGTCTTGCCGGGCAATTCGAGCGCGACGATCACGCCCATCTTGCCGGCGCCTTCGACCACCGCATTGTGGACGTAGCTCGACACCACGCCCTTGCCGACTTGGAGCGAAGCGGCGCGGCGCAGCGTCATGTTTTCGCCGATGGTGGCGATGGCGTCCGCAATGGCGGTCTCGACCGTCACATTGCCGACCTTGGCGGCCTTGATCTTCTCGATATCGGCGCCGACGTCGAGCGCCACCTGGGCGATCATCTTCACCAGCCCCTGGAAATGCTCGTTGCGCGCCACGAAATCGGTCTCGGAGTTGACCTCGACGACAACGCCCCTGGTATCCTTGGTCAGCGCGGCGATCAGGCCCTCGGCGGCCACCCGACCAGCCTTTTTGGCGGCCTTCGACAGGCCCTTCTTGCGCAGCCAATCCTGCGCGGCCTGCATGTCGCCATCGCTCTCAGTCAGTGCCGCCTTGCAATCCATCATGCCCGCGCCGGTGGATTCGCGCAGATCCTTGACCATCGCTGCCGTGATTGTCGCCATGTCGCTGTCGCCCTTTGCCTGCGACGGTGGTGGCCGCGCGGTTCAACGCCCGCCGCGATCCACCGTCACCGATACCGTAACTGGAATGTGCTGGTCATGCCGGCCGGGATTTCCGGCCGGCATATTTATTATTCCGCTTCAGCGGTAAGCGTCTTGGCCTGAGCCACCCAGGCGTCGGCGCGGCTCGGAAGGCCGACCTCTTCGCCGATCTTGTGCGCCGTATCGTGATCGAGTTCGGCCAACTGCCAGTAATGGAAGATGCCGAGATCGTTGAGCTTCTTCTCGATCGCGCCGGACACGCCGGTGAGCTTCTTCAGATTGTCCGGCGCACCGCGCGGACCGGCCAGGCCCTGGAAGCCGGATGTCTGCGGCGCGGCGGCGGGAGCTTCCTCGCGCACCGGATGGGCCGAGGCACCGACATCGATGCCGGCATCGCCTTGCGCCCGCGAAATACCGTCGATCGCAGCGCGCGCGACGAGATCGCAATACAGCGAGATCGCGCGGCCGGCGTCGTCGTTGCCGGGCACGACAAAGGTGATGCCCTTCGGGTCGGAGTTGGTGTCGACGATCGCGGCTACCGGGATGTTCAGCCGCTGGGCTTCCTGGATCGCGATGTCTTCCTTGTTGGTATCGATCACGAAGATCATGTCCGGCAAGCCGCCCATGTCCTTGATGCCGCCGAGCGAGCGATCGAGCTTGTCGCGCTCGCGCTGCAGCGTCAGCCGCTCCTTCTTGGTGTAGGCGTTGGCATCGCCGGAGTTGAGCACCTCATCGAGATGCCGCAGCCGCTTGATCGAGCCGGAAATCGTCTTCCAGTTGGTCAGCGTACCGCCGAGCCAGCGCGAGTTGACAAAGTATTGCGCCGAGCGCTTGGCAGCCTCCGCGACGCCGTCCTGGGCCTGCCGCTTGGTGCCGACAAACAGGATGCGGCCGCCCTTGGCCACCGTATCGCTGACCGCCTGAAGTGCGCGATGCATCAGCGGCACGGTTTGCGCCAGATCGATGATGTGGATGTTGTTGCGCGCACCGAAAATATAGTCGGCCATTTTCGGATTCCAGCGGTGCGACTGGTGGCCAAAGTGCACGCCAGCCTCAAGCAACTGACGCATAGAAAAATCGGGTAGTGCCATGGTTCAAGTTCTCCGGTTGGTTCCTCCGGAAACGTGTGAGCAAGCGAGCCTTATGGCCCGGCTGCCACCGGACGGCCTTTTGAGCCATGTTTCCGTGTGAGATGGCGGCTATATAGCCGGATTTCCGCGAGAAGCAAGGAAATACGGCCGGTTTTGGCGGCTACTGTCCTCAAAAAGCCGGCAAAATCCGACCGATAGCGCCCCGGCGCGGGTCCGGACGCCAACCCGGCGGTCTGTGATCAGCGTACCCCTTCGCCGGGTCTGGACTGCCGGCGGTCGCTGTCGATGCTGGCCTTGAGACCGGCGACGTCGGCGAAGAATACGTCCGGCGCGCGCAACGGCACCGAGCGGAACACGGGCGGCAGCAACGGACGGACGATGTTTTGCCGCCCGGCATCGGAGAAAGCCTCCGATCGCTGCAACGCCTGGGCCGTAATCGCCAGGACCAGGATAACTGTCACGATCGTGCCCTTCAGCCACAGCCCTCTCGCGCTGATCTCGCGCAGATGCAGGAAGCAGGCGGCCGCCAGGATCAGCCATATCGCGGCATATTCATAGTTGCTGAGCACGGGCCATGTCAGCCCAAAGGCCGCATAGCGGGCGAACTCGTTGTAGATCAGCGTGGCCAGATAACCGACGATCGCGATCAGGAGGTTGCGCAAAAACTTCGAGCGCCCGGCCAGAATGCGCGAGATCAGCGCCCATACACCCACCCAGACCAGCACCATTCCGGCGAGCGTCAGCAGTGGCGACAGATAGTTCGACAACCGCGGCTCACCCGTTTGGGCGAGCCAGACCCGCAGCGCGACGAAGCCGAGCAAGACCACCGCCAGCCCGGCAATCATGAGCGAAGGCAGCACCGCTCGTTCAGCCGGCACCACACGCTCCGGTTCGACGGCATAATCGGTCGCGCGAACACGCAACAGCGTTTGGCCGATCCGCAGCGGCCGCTCGCCGTCAATAACGAGGCGCGTAATTCGGTTCTTGTTCCCATCCAGGAAGGTGCCATTGGTGCTGCCGAGATCCTCGGCGACGAGCTGCCCTCCCTCATCGCGCGATACGCGCAGATGACGGGGAGCGACATAGGGGTCATCTACGATGACGTCATTATCATAGCCGCGGCCGATGCTGGCCTCCTCGCCCGCAATCCGTACACGCGTGGCGACGTCGCGATGACGGGACAAGACTTCGACCCAGATCATTTGCTCACCCGCACCCCGTCGATGAAGCGCCGGCCAAGTTCCACAGCGTCATCGTAGCCGACGGCCTGCATGCTCAGGCGCGACACCAGCGCTTCACTGCCGTCGTCCTGTGTAACGGCGATCAGCGCGACGTCGTAGAGGCCTTCGAATTCGCGATAAGCCTGGACGCACCACGTTACACGCAGCGGCGGTCGATCCGGCGCAGCGGCGGCGCCGACAAAATCCTCGTGACAGCGTTCCTGGGTGTACCATTTCCGGTACGGGCCCGCGGTCACCAGACGGGTCTGACTAAGCTGAGCCAGATAGGTTGCGAACTGAAACTGATTCAGATCGGCCGTCCTGACATAGTAGTGGTTGATTTGAATGTTGCCGGTGCTCAGATCGGAAGCAATGAACAGGCTGGTTTCACTCGCGCAGCTCGTCGAGTTCATGTTGAAGCGCGGCTTCGGTACGACGCTGGCATTGGTCTGGGCCCAACAGGTAAACCAGGGCACCTCCGTCTCGGGCCCCCGATAAGGACCAAGCGCAGCCTCGCGAAAACCCTGCTCACCGAGCGATTTGTAGAGCGCCTTGCGCCATCCCGTGATTTGCCGTCCGATCTCGGCGCGCAAGTCCGGCGAAGCTCCCTGATCTCGCACCCGCTGTAACAGCGCTTCGGCAAACCGCGCCGGCACCAGAAAGCTGATGAGCTGGCCGCCGCGGCGCGTGGAAACATTGATGCCGGCAATAGCGCCGCTGGCGGTGACGGCGGGGCCACCGCTCATGCCGGGATTGAGCGCACCGGTGAAATGGATGCGATCGATGTAGCTATGCTCGACCAGACCGTTATAGGTGCCCTCGACAATGGTGAAACCGAGCTCGAGCGGATTGCCCATCGCGTACAGGCGCTCTCCCTTCGGCAGATCGCCGTGGAGAGCAGCCTGATCGAAGCTGAAGAACGGCGCGTCGTGTCTTTCGATCTTCACAATCGCCAAATCGTTGGGAAGATCCACCGCAAGAAGCCGAACCTCACCCTTCGTGCCGTCGGCCGCGGTATATTCCAGCCGGTAGGTGTTCGGTTCGAATACGACCTGGGAGACCACATGGTAGTTCGTGACGGCCAGTCCGTCTGCCGAAACCAGGAATGCTGAACCGTTGGACGTCTGCTGATCAGCGCCCGTAACCAGGGTGCGGATTTGCAAGAGGCGCGGCGGCGCTGTGGCATAGACCGCCTCCGCGCCCGGAATTTGACCCGGCGCTGCCTGCGCGGTTGCACAGCCAACCGCTGCAACCGCCAATAAACAAAGCCCGTGTGCCAGGATCGCAAGCCAAGCTTTCAAGATGTCCCCGCAATCCATCCAACCGGGCTACCGCTTCGCAACCCTGCGCCCGCCGATGCGAGACGCCAGGCAATCGTTGTTCGGCTGCCCTTTAGCTAAAACACCGTTTGGTTGCAACCGTGCCGCGAGCGACGGTCAGGGGACGCCTTATACCATTTCCACCCTGCCGTCCTTCAGCCGATAGATGCCGCCGACGACCTTGAGCTTATTTTGCGCAACCGCAGCGCTCAGTATCGGTGTCGCCGAGCTGAGCTTGCTGACATTGTCGATCACATTCTGCCTGATCGCGTTGGCGAGCGTATCGCCGGCTTGACCCGACACCGCCTTCACCGCCGGCGCGATGCCGTCGACCAGCGAAGGCAAGTGCCCAGGCAATGTGGTGTTGTCCTTGAGTGATTTGATCGTCGCACTGACGGCACCGCAGGCGTCATGACCCAGAACAAGAATCAGCGGCGTGCCGAGTTCGGCAACGGCATATTCCAGACTGGCGACCGATTCACTATTGGCGAAATTGCCCGCCACGCGGCACACGAAGAGATCGCCGCGCCCGCTGTCGAAGGCGTATTCGGGGGCGATGCGCGAGTCAGCGCAACTCAAAATCGCCGCGTAAGGATTTTGGCCTCCGGCCAATGCTTCGCGCTCATGCTTGAAATCGTGACGCAGCGATACGCCCTCGACATAGCGCGCATTTCCTTTTCTCAGGCGTTCCAGGGAAGCCACCGGCGTCAACACGTTTTGCGGCTTCGGCGGCGCCTTCATTTCTTTGGCGCCGGCCGCGCTCGCCAACAACAGTCCCATGGTCGAGACCGCGACGCCCAGCACGCGGCGGCGCGATGGCTCAAATCTCTCAATCGAATTTCGACGGCACATCTCGCACATCGGAAAATCCTTTCCCCGATCAGAGCGTCTCCACCATCTCTACACCCGCCACCGCCTTGATGGCACCCGCAATCTGCGGCGAGACCTGGAAGCGGCCTTCCAGCTTGAACTCGACCTCGGTCTGCATGTCGAGCCGCAGCACCAGCGCGATATCGCCGCTGCCGGACTGGCCGGCCGGCGGCGAAAGCCGCCGCGCAATCGATTCCAGCGGCTTGGTATCACGCAGGAAAATCCGCAAACCTTTTTGGGTCTTGGCGGCGGCATCGTCGAGCGCCTCGGCGTGAAGCACGCGCGCCCGCACATCCTCGCCCTGCAATTCCGCGCCCAATTGCAGAAGCACGGCCGCGCCGGGCTCCAGGATATCGCGGTATTGAGCCAAGCCTTCCGAGAACAACACCGCCTCGAAATGGCCAGTGGGGTCCGACAGCCCGATGATGCCCATCTTGTTGCCGGTCTTGGTGCGCCGCTCCATGCGCGAGACCACGGTGGCGGCCACCTTGCCGGCGGTCGCGCCGGTCTTCACCGCGCGCGAAAACTCGGCCCACGACTGCACGCGCAACCGCTTGAGCACCGTGGCGTAATCGTCGAGCGGGTGGCCCGAAAGGAAGAAGCCGATCGCATCATATTCGCGCCGCAGCCGCTCGGCCGGCAGCCACGGTTCGACCTGCGGCAACATGATGGTCGGCGCATCCGCCGCACCACCGAACATGTCGTTCTGGCCGGAGGTCGCGGCCTCGTGGCTGCGCTGACAGGCGGCCAGGATCGCATCCGCTCCGGCAAAAACCCGCGCCCGGTTCGGATCGAGCGAATCGAAAGCGCCGGCGGCGGCCAGGCTCTCGATGATCCGCTTGTTGATCGCACGCGGGTTCACGCGCGATGCAAAATCGGCAAGCGAGGTGAATTGCCCGTCACGGCGCGCATCGATGATCAGTTCGACGGCTTGCGGGCCGACGCCCTTGAGCGCGGCGAGCGCATAATAGATCGTATCGCCCGTGACCTCGAAGACCGCGCCGGAGCGATTGACGTTGGGCGCCTCGACCTTGATCCCCAACCGCTGCGCCTCGGCGCGAAATTCCGAGAGCTTGTCGGTGTTGTTGAGTTCCAGCGTCATCGACGCGGCCAGGAATTCGACCGGATAATGCGCCTTCATATAGGCGGTGTGGTAGGACACCAGCGCGTAAGCCGCGGCATGGCTCTTGTTGAAACCGTAGTCGGCGAATTTCGCGAGCAGTTCGAAGATGGTTTCGGCCTGCCCTTTGGGAACGTTGTTCTTGACTGCGCCTGTAACGAACACGGCGCGCTGTTTCTCCATCTCGGCGCGGATCTTCTTGCCCATCGCGCGGCGCAACAGATCGGCGTCGCCGAGCGAATAGCCAGCCATCACCTGCGCGATCTGCATCACCTGTTCCTGGTAGATGATGACGCCGAACGTCTCTTTCAGGATCGGTTCGAGCAGCGGGTGCAGATATTCCGGCTCCTCATCGCCGTGCTTGCGCGCGCAATAGGTCGGGATGTTCGCCATCGGACCCGGGCGATACAGCGCCACCAGCGCGATGATGTCCTCGAAGCGGTCGGGCCGCATGTCGACGAGCGCCCGCCGCATGCCCTGACTTTCCACCTGGAACACGCCGACCACATCGCCCCGCGCCAGCATCTGGTAACTCGGCGCATCGTCCAGTGGCAGCGTGGCGAGATCGACGTCGATGTTGCGCTGCTTGAGCAGCTTCACGGCGACATCGAGCACCGTAAGCGTCTTCAGCCCCAGAAAGTCGAATTTGACGAGACCGGCGGGCTCGACCCATTTCATGTTGAACTGGGTGACCGGCATGTCGGATTTCGGATCGCGGTAGAGCGGCACGAGTTCGCTCAACGGGCGGTCGCCGATCACGATGCCGGCGGCGTGGGTCGAGGCATGCCGGGTCAGGCCCTCCAGACGCTGCGCGATGTCGAAGGCGCGCGCCACCACCGGATCCTCGTCGCGGAACGCCTGCAGCTTCGGCTCGCTCTCGATCGCGGCCGCGAGCGTCACGGGAGCGGCGGGATTTTGCGGCACCAGTTTGGTCAGCTTGTCGACCTGACCGTAGGGCATTTGCAGCACGCGCCCGACGTCGCGCAGCACGCCGCGGGCCTGAAGCGTTCCGAAGGTAATGATCTGGGCGACCTGATCGCGGCCGTAGCGCTTTTGCACGTAGTCGATCACTTCGCCGCGGCGGTCCTGGCAGAAGTCGATGTCGAAGTCGGGCATCGACACGCGTTCCGGATTGAGGAAGCGTTCGAACAGGAGGCCAAAGCGGATCGGATCGAGATCGGTGATGGTGAGCGCATAAGCCACCAGCGAGCCGGCGCCGGAGCCGCGGCCGGGACCGACCGGAATGCCTTCCGACTTGGCCCACTTGATGAAGTCGGCGACGATCAGGAAGTAACCGGCATAGTTCATGCGGGTGATGACATCGAGCTCAAAGGCGAGCCGCGCGCGATAGTCCTCTTCGGAGCTTCCTTGTGAGAGGCCGTGAACGGCGAGCCGGTTGCTCAGGCCGTCCTCGGCCTGGCGGCGCAATTCGCCGGTTTCCTCGTGGGCCGCATCGGCCGCATTGGTACCGGCGCCGACCGTGAAGCGCGGCAGGATCGGCTTGCGTGTCATGGGTCGAAACGCGCAACGCTCGGCGATCTCGACGGTGGAATTCAAGGCCTCGGGAATGTCGGCAAACAACACCGCCATTTCCGCCCGCGTCTTGAAACGATGATCGGGCGTCAGCTGCTCACGCTCGGTTTCGGCGATCAGGCGGCCGCCGGCGATGCAGAGCAAGGCGTCGTGGGCTTCGTAATCGTCGGACGTTGCAAAATACGGCTCGTTGGTGGCGACGAGCGGCAGGCCCTTGGCGTAGGCGAGATCGATCAGGCTGGCCTCGATGCGCCGTTCCTTTTCGATGCCGTGGCGCTGCAATTCGACATAGAGCCGATCGCCGAACAGGCCGGCAAGCCGTTCGCAGCGTGACGTCGCCAGCGCCGATTGATCGGCGGCCAAGGCCAGCGAGACCGGGCCGTCCGGCCCGCCGGTCAGCACGATCAGGTCTTCGGCCTGGCCCTCCAGCCACTCGAACTTGATGTGCGGGGTCTGGTGAACCGGCGTTTCCAGAAACGCGCGGGAATTGAGATGCATCAGGCTGCGATAGCCGCGCTCGCGCGCGGCCAACAGAACGATCCGCGACGGCGCTGAGGCCATGGCGTTGCGGGCGTTGGGATCCTGATCGCCGAAATCGACGGCGAGTTCGCACCCCACGATCGGCTGGATGCCGTAGCCGGCCATCTTGTCGGAAAACTCGAGCGCCCCGAACATGTTGTCGGTATCGGTCAACGCCAAGGCCGGCTGACGGTCGGCCTTGGCGAGTTCGCCGAGCCGCGCGATCTTGATCGAGCCTTTCAGCAGCGAATAGGCCGAATGGACGTGGAGATGGACAAATCCGGGATTGGACGGCGCCACGGGCTTTGACATGTCGTTCGGCAACTCAGCGGTTATGGAGATGTCCGAGCCGCCTTGGACGAACTCGCTATCCGCCATGGTGAAGGCTCCAACGGCTCGAGTCCACGCAGCCTGGCCCCTCGCCCACCGCTATCAGGTTTTTCCCCAAGGGGACCAAAAGGGGGCCAAAAGCGGGCCAAACAACCAGGTTTGGCGCGCCAGCCTTCCCGAAACCCCGGCCTCAACGCCCTACAGATTGGGAATCACAGATTGGGAATCACTTGGGCCCATATCGCGATCATCCCGACAAACAGCCCGATCGACGCCAAAGCCGCTGCTTCCTCGACAAAAACCCTCAACATCACCGCCTCCCTGTGCTTAAGAACATACAGGGAACATAGTTCTCTTTTTGTTCTCAGGCAAGCGGGTGGTCGTGGGTCAGTTTAAAAACGGGAATCGTTGGTTAATTGTGCGCCCGCGATTTGCGCTGGGACGGGGACCGGGTCAACGGCAAGACATCCCGGCCGACATGTCACCCCAGAAACCGCATGTCTTGGGTTCAAGACTAGGGTGGTGCGGATCGTGCGCATGAAGCTCACTCTTGAACACCAGTAGAGCGGCAATCACCAGAAGGGCCACAGCGAGCAGTATGGAGTTTCTATTTTGCATCGGCGGGAATACGCGTTGGGAACAGGCCGTTTCCGGTGGGACGTTTGGCAGTCATTACCCGTCATGCCGCCGGGCCAAAAATCCAGCGCCGAGACATAAGACCAAACAGCCCGCCATTTCCAGGGCATCGGTACGGATGGCCTTCGGCGAGAGGCCAAATACCGTGTGCGCCAGATAGGCCACGCTCGCGGCAACGACAAAGGCTATGCCTGCTGCGGTCCAATATTTCATTGTCCGAATATGCCCTCGGAATCACAGATTTTCTACCCCGGAACCTCTGCTGCGATCAAACTGACTTTCGATTCGGTAGTTCAGCCACAAACAAAAACCCCGGCCAACCGGCCGGGGTTTGGAGGTTATGGGAGCCTAACTCAGTAGCGAGCGCCCACCGGGCCGCCGAACTTGTAGTTCACGCGTGCGGTGAAGAGGTCGACGTCTTCCTTGATGTGGTCGGCGATGAAGCCGGCATTGGAGACCACGTCGTTGTTGCCCATGAACAAGTGATCGTATTCGAAGCCGACCGACCAGCCGGGAACGAAGGCGTATTCGATGCCGGCGCCGACCGCCGCACCCCAGCGGGTTTCGTTGGCGGTATCAACCCCGACGCCCGTCGTAATCGAGGTGTACTTGTTATCGGTGACCGCGGCACCGCCCTTCACGTAAAGCAGCGTGCGATCCCAGGCGTAGCCGATCTGGCCGGTGAACAGGCCGAAGGAATCAATCTTGGTTTGGTTGGTCGTGTTAGGGAATACCAAACTGGCATTGCTGCCCTTGAAGTCAGCCCAGTTGCCCTGGGCTTCCAGGCCGAACACCCAGGACGACATCTGCCAGCGGTAGCCGACTTGTCCGCCGACCGTGCCGCCTGTGGCGTGATGGCTGCCTTCGTCGCCGAAGCCGTCGGCATTCCAGTCGACGTTGCTGGTCGCGCCGCCGCCATTGATGCCGATGTAGAAACCGCTCCAGTCATAGGCGGCCTGAACCATCGCCGGCGCCTTCGTATAGGTACGTGCTCGAGCGGGAAGATCCGCAGCGACGGCCGGTGCAGCGGCGCCAACCGCAAGCGTTGCCACTGCGAGAATGGTAAGTCTGTTCATATTTGAATTCCTGCTTTCGAAGCTGTGTTAGTTAGCCCAAATGCCCCGCGAAAATCTCTAGCAGCCTTGTTCCAGAATGCTGTAGCCAGCGCGCAACATTCGCAGAGAAAAACCGCATTAAAAATTTTTAAGAAACCGTTGGAACAAAAGGGTTTATCGAAACATATCGACACATAAAAGTTCCACACTCACCGGTTCCATCGAACCGATGAATCAACCGCATCAAAACGATTCGAAAGCCTGGCGAAAATGCGCCGGCGGCACGCGAACAACACGGTGAAATTTCTTGGAGATCGGCCGGACTAAGACGTTCTGGAATCCGTTTCGAAAGTCCGCTCCGGCTGGACCGTGAGTCGGATCGCGACGTCAGTGGAACCGTCGAATGTCTCGAGCACCTCATCGCAGAGCAGGCAACGATATTCTCCCCTGGCGCCGGGCCGGGACGTCAATTCAATGCGGCGATAGCCGGCATGGCAGGTGGGACAGGTGAGGTCGGATTTCTTCATCCCGACATTATGCCGCGTCCACGCGCAGCTTTCCAGTCCGGACCGGATCACATTTCCTTCGCACAACCTTCATCTTTTCGGGAAGGCACGCGGAAAACTGAATTTTCCAAGCAGCCGGCTGTAGTTAGTCGAGTTCGACGACCTCACCGTCGACCAGCGACACCCGTCGATCCATGCGGCCGGCCAATTCCATATTGTGCGTCGCAATCAGCATGGCGACGCGCGTTGCCTTCACCAGCTGCATCAAGGCCTGGAACACATGGTCGGCCGTGTTCGGATCGAGGTTGCCGGTCGGCTCGTCGGCCAGAAGTACCCGCGGCGCATTGGCAACCGCACGTGCGATCGCCACCCGCTGCTGCTCGCCGCCCGACAGTTCCGCCGGCCGATGCTTGATCCGGTCGCCGAGACCGAGATAGGCCAAAATCTCGGTCGCGCGCTTGACGGTTTCCGACCGCTTCAAGCCGCGGATCATTTGCGGCAGCATCACGTTTTCCAGCGCCGAAAACTCCGGCAACAGCCGGTGCGACTGATAGACGAAGCCGATCTCGGTGCGGCGGATCTGGGTGCGGTCGACATCCGACAGGCCCGATGTCGGCGTGCCTCCGACATAGACCTCGCCATCGTCAGGACTTTCGAGCAAACCAGCAATATGCAGCAGCGTCGATTTGCCGGCGCCCGACGGCGCGACCAGAGCCACCGACTGGCCGGCCCACAATGCGAGCTTGGCGCCATTGAGGATGATCAGGGGTGTTTCACCCTGCATATATTGCCGCTTGATCTCGTGGAGATAGACAACCGGTACCTCCTCCGCCCCCTCGCTCATCTGTTCCTCACTCGTACCGCAGCGCTTCGACAGGATCGAGGCGGGCAGCACGCCAGGATGGATAGAGCGTGGCGAGGAACGACAAGGTCAGCGCCATGATCACGACCGCGCTGGTTTCACCGAAATCGATCTCGGCCGGCAATTTGGAAAGAAAATAGATCGTGGGATCGAAAATTTCGGTGTTGGTGACCCAGGACAAAAACAGCCGGATCGATTCGATATTGAGGCAGATCAGCATGCCCAGCAGAAATCCCATCAGGGTCCCGATCACGCCAATCGATGCGCCCGTAATCAGAAATATCCGCATGATCGAACCCTGCGAAGCGCCCATGGTGCGCAGGATCGCGATGTCGCTGCCCTTGTCCTTCACCAGCATGATCAGGCCCGACACGATATTGAGAGCCGCGACCAGAACGATCATGGTCAGGATCAAAAACATCACGTTGCGCTCGACCTGAAGCGCGTTGAAGAAGGTCGAATTGCGCTGCCGCCAGTCGACCAGGTAAACCGGCCGGCCGGCCGCTTCGGTCACGCTCTTGCGAAAGGCATCGATCTTGTCGGGATTGGTGGTGAACACCTCGATCGCAGTCACATCGTTGTTGCGATTGAAATAGGCCTGCGCCTCGGCAAGCGGCATGAACACGAAGCTCGCGTCATATTCCGACATGCCGATCTCGAACACGGCCGTGATCTTGTAGGGCTTGATGCGCGGCGTCGTGCCCATCGGCGTCACCGCCCCCCGTGGCGCCACCAGCGTCACGCTGTCGCCCGCGTGCAACGACAGCGTATCGGCGAGCCGGCGGCCGATCGCGACGCCCTGTCCTTCGTCAAATCCCTCGAGCGTGCCCTGCTTGATGTTCTTGGCAATCGAGGTGAGGTTGTTGAGGTCGTCGGCGCGAATGCCGCGAACGAAGACGCCCGACGCATTATACGGCGAGGATGCCAGCGCCTGCCCGTCCACGACGGGCGCGGCGAGCCGGATGCCCTGAACCTGATTGATGCGGTCGGCGACGTCCTTCCAGTCGGTCAGCGGCGATTCCAGCGGCTGCACCAGAAGGTGACCGTTGAGGCCCAAAATCTTGTCGAGCAGCTCTTTGCGAAAGCCGTTCATCACGGCCATCACGATGATCAGGGTGGCCACGCCGAGCATGATGCCGAGGAAAGAAAATCCGGCGATGACCGAGATGAATCCTTCCTTGCGGCGCGCCCGCAAATAGCGTCCAGAGAGCAGCCATTCGAATGGCGCAAAGGGTGGGGTTTGAACGGGCTCGCTCATGGCTTGGTCCATGTCCGATTTTCACACGATTCGGGCTAATTGTGGCCACGACGGCCGATATCCCGCCGCGCCTGCGGTGGATAAGCTCAAATAAACCTAAGCCAACCGCGCCAACACTTCGGCCGAACTCAGATTCTCTCGCGTACCGTCGTTTCGACGCTTGAGTTCAAACTTGCCCTCGGCGAGTCCCTTCGGACCGACGAGGATCTGCCAGGGGATACCGATCAGATCGGCCGCGGCAAACTTCGCGCCCGCGCGCTGGTCGGTATCGTCGTAAAGCACTTCGACGCCTTTGGCGGTCAACTCGCGGTAAAGCGCTTCGCACGCGCCATCCGTATCGGCCGAACCCTGCTTCAAGTTCAGGATCGCTGCCTTGAACGGCGCGACCGCTTCCGGCCATTTGATGCCGGCCTCGTCGTGGCAGGCTTCGATGATGGCGCCCAACAGCCTTGAAACGCCGACGCCGTAGGAGCCACCGTGAATGGCAACCTCGGCACCGTCGGGACCCGCTACGAACGCCTTCATCGGCTCGGAATATTTGGTGCCGAAGTAAAAGATCTGGCCGACCTCGATGCCCCTGGTATGCACCCGTTTCTCTTCCGGCACTTCGCGCTCGAAACGCGCGCCATCGTGGACGTCTTCGGTTGCCGCATAGACCGACGTCCATTGCTGGATGATCGGGGTCAGATCGGCGTCATAGTCGACATCCTCGCCGGGCACCGGAAGATCGAGCACGTCGCGATCGCAATAGACGCCGGACTCGCCGGTCTCCGCCAGCACGATGAACTCGTGGCTGAGATCACCGCCGATCGGGCCGGTCTCGGCGCGCATCGGGATCGCCTTCAATCCCATTCGCGCGAAGGTGCGCAAGTAAGCCACGAACATGCGATTATAGGCGCGCCGCGCGCCAGCCTCATCAAGGTCGAACGAATAGGCATCCTTCATCAGGAATTCGCGACCGCGCATCACGCCGAAACGCGGCCGCTGCTCGTCGCGGAACTTCCACTGGATGTGATAGAGGTTGAGCGGCAGGTTTCGATACGACTTGATATAGGCGCGGAATATCTCGGTGATCATTTCCTCGTTGGTCGGCCCGTACAGCAACTCGCGCTTGTGGCGGTCGGCGATACGCAGCATTTCGGGGCCGTAGGCGTCGTAGCGGCCGCTCTCGCGCCAGAGGTCGGCGAGTTGCAACGTCGGCATCAGCAGTTCAAGCGCGCCGGCACGGTTCTGCTCTTCGCGGACGATCTGCTCGATCTTCTTCAGCACCCGCAAGCCGAGCGGCAACCAGGCATAGATGCCGGCGGCTTCCTGCCGGATCATGCCGGCGCGCAGCATCAAGCGATGCGATACGATCTCCGCTTCCTTCGGATTCTCCTTGAGGATGGGAAGAAAGAAACGCGACAGTCGCATGGCTTGCCTTACGGGAATCAGTCCGGGTTGAAGGGCTTTCGGAAGAGAAAGCGGATCGGGCGCCAAAACACAAGAGAAAGCGTTAGAAAAGCCGGCTAAGCATCCTGACTGTCAGTGATTTTACCGAAACTACGGCGAGGAAAGCAGCCTTTCCATCCACGCCTGTCGACGGAAAACGGAAGAATTGCAACAGTCTATGACAATTTAAGGCGGAGCCGCGTCAAGGGCGCGCCCCCACTGATTTCCTGAAAGTCAAAGGCCAGCGACAGTCGAACGGCCGGCGCCGAGACATGTTTGGCGATGGCTGGTTAGCCCTGCCGGCACCTCACATCTTCATGCCGGGCGACATCTTCATGCCGGCGCCGCCACCGGGCCCCTGGGCGCCGACCCCCTGCACATCGAGCGTGACCGCGACCTTGCCAGCTTTCTCGAACTCGAGCGTGACCGGCACCTTGTCGCCCTGTTTCAGCGGGCTTTTCAGATCCATGATCATCAGGTGATAACCGCTGGGCGCGAGCTTGACCGTCTTGCCGGGGTCGATGGCGAGCCCGCCTTCGACAGGTCGCATTTTCATGACGCCGTTGTTCATCGACATCTCGTGCACTTCGATCTTGTCGGAGATGACGCCGCTGCACGCCGATCAGCCTGTCGGCCGTCGTCCCCTTGTTCTCGATGGTGAGATAGCCGGCGCCGATCTTGGCGCCCTTCGGCGTGGCGCGGCTCCAGGCCTGCGTGATGACGAGATTGCCCGCCTTGACCTCTTCGGCGCGAGCGGGTGCCGCGATGAGGACTGCCATAAACACAAGACCTGAGAGCACGCCTACGATCGTTTTCATGAGATATTCCATTGTCTGCCAATTTTCTTTTCGCGTGCGTCCGCCACAAGGATGGCTCCGCCGGGGTTGCCACACCCGACCCGCCTACTGTACTGATCGGGAACCGAACCCTGTCCCGGACCCTGTATAGCAACATATACTTGTCAGTATGCAAGCCGGACCAGATCAAGCAAGTTTGAAGCGGCGACCGTTCTGGCGAACGCTGGTCGGGGTGCTTGCGATCTATGCACTGGTCATGCAGCCGCTGCTGCTGACGGTATTGGGAAGCCAGGCCGCCCAGGCATCCGTTCTCGACGAAGTCTCGTTCTCTCAACTTTGTCTGCATAACGCGGACGGCAGCCCCGTTGCGCCGGCCGATCAAAAAAAGCACCCCACGCATCAACACTGCCTGCAGTGCTTTTCTGGAGCATTCCATCTTCTTGATGCCCAGCAGCCGGTAACCGTTGCGTTCGCCGACCGCGAGTTCAGCAAATTACGTCAGTTAGGGCGCGCGCTGCGCCTGTCCTCGGCATCCCAGTACTCGGTCGCCCGTCCGAGAGGCCCTCCGCTCAGCGCGTGATGCAATCCGGCCTTGTTTGGCCGTCCAAACTTGCGTTCACGTTTTCTGACCGGAGAAATCCTGATGTCTCGCCACTTGCTGCCTACGCTTGCGCTTGCAGGTATTATTGCGGTGACCTGCACCTCGCATGCACTCGCCCACTGCTTCGTCGGTGCGCGTTTCCTTCCCGCAACTCTCGCAACCGACGACCCCTGCGTCGCCGACGAAATGTCGCTGCCAACCGTCGCCTGGTCCAAAACGGCGGATGTGCCGCCTGCCTCGGAACTGGATCTTTCGTTCGATTTCTCCAAGCGGATCACCGACAATTTCGGCGCAACAGTCAGCCAGGGCTGGTCTTCGATTCGTCAGGCCGACGGCACACTGATGCAGGGATTTGGTAATTTTGAAACCACGTTCCAGTATCAGATCCTCAAGGATCGCGGGCATGAACTCGCTATCCTCTCAGGCCTCATCGTCGATTGGGGACGCACCGGCTCTACCGGATCGGGCTTTGCCACCGATTATAGCCTTGTTACGCCGACGCTTTATTTCGGAAAAGGTTTTGGCGACCTGCCTTCAGACTTTGGCGGGTTCCGTGCCTTCGCCGTCACAGGGCAGGTCGGCTACCAGATTCCGACCACCTCGTTCGACGTCACCCAGAACGCCTTCATTCCGCAGCAATTGGTCTATGGCGCATCGCTGCAATACAGTATGCCCTATTTGAAGTCAGAGATCATCGATCTCGGTCTTCCCGATTTCATCAATCACCTGATTCCGATTGTCGAGGTGAGCCTGACCACCCCCATCGCCAACAATTTCGGCAATCCCTACACGACCACGGGCACCGTCAATCCCGGCGTCATCTGGGTCGGAAGCTATTTCCAGGTCGGGCTGGAGGCGATGGTACCGATCAATCGCCAAAGCGGCACGGGCGTTGGCGTGATCGGCCAATTGCATCTCTACCTCGACGACATGTTCCCATCGACCATCGGGCAGCCGCTGTTCGGCGGAACGTCGAGCACCCGCAAACTGACCTTTTGAGGTGACACCATGCGCATCCTTTCTCTAGGAACGACGGCCTTTCTCGCCTTCATGGCCACTCACGCCGCCTTTGCCCACGCGTTTCTCGACCACGCCGAGCCGCGGGTCGGAAGCAAAACGTCAACGGCGCCCAAGGAGGTCGTTCTTTTCTTCAGTCAAAATCTGGAGGCGGCATTCAGCTCCATCGAGGTGAGCGATGCCAACGGTGCTCGCGTCGACCAGGGCAAGCCCAGGATCAAAGCGGCTACCATGCGTGTCAGCGTGAAGCCGTTGCCGCCAGGAACGTACAGAGTCCGCTGGCAAGTCCTGTCGGTGGATACCCATACGACCGAAGGCAACTTCAATTTTACGGTCGGACCATGACGCGAGCCGTGTGCCGGCCCTTTTATTATTGCGCGCCATAGGGAACGTCTTTTGATCAATCTACTGATCGTCGTGCGGGACATTCACCTCGCCTCGTCGGTGATGCTCGCAGGCATCGTCTTCTTCGACCTGTTCGTGGCCTCGCCGGTGCTGAGGAACGATCTCCGGTTCTCGAAAGCAGAATCCTCCTTTCGCAGAACCGCAAGCGGGCTTTTGTGGGCCAGCCTGGCATTGTCGATTGTCTCAGCCTTGGCGTGGCTATGTTTGTTGTCCGCGCGGATCGCCGGCAAGCCCGTCACCGACATCATCGCTGACGGCACGGCCTGGATCGTCCTGACGCAGACCCAATTCGGCTTCGCTTGGCTGATACGGTTGTTATTGGCCTGTCTTCTCGCCGGGTGCCTGTTACTGCGGCTCAAAACACATCCGGGGTCGGCGGCCACCTGGCTGCTGGTTGCAGTCTGCGTGCTGGCCGGCGCCTATCTCGGAGCGCTCGCTTTTGCCGGACATGGGATGGAAGGGTTGGGTTTCGAACGGAACATCCATTTGGCTGCGGATATCCTGCATCTGAACGCCGCTGGTCTGTGGCTCGGCGCGCTTGTCCCCCTTGCTCTGCTGCTTGTCCGTCTGCGACGGTTCCACGGGGATGCCTGGACGGCGGCCGCCGCCGCCGCGGCAGGCCGCTTTTCCACGCTAGGCATTCTCGCCGTCGGCATTTTGTTTGTCAGCGGGACCATCAACGCGGCCTTCCTGCTGGGCGGAATGCATAGCCTGATCGACACCGCCTACGGCCGCCTGCTGCTGCTCAAGATCGTGCTGTTCATCGCCATGGTGTGCCTGGCCGGAGTAAACCGGCAGCGTCTTCTGCCGTGGCTTTCCGCGAGTGTTGGAACGGATCAGGCTTCTCGCGCGGCCGAACAGCTGGTCCGCAGCGCGTTGGCCGAAATCGCCTTGGGCATTGCGATCGTCCTCATCGTCGGCGTGCTCGGCATTATGGCGCCAGCAAACCAAATGGCCGCTCACTTACATTGAGTGTACCGAGCAGGTGGCGAGTTTGACCGACCCCGAGCTGTCTTAATAAACTACCAAAATACCTCCATTTGGGTTTCAAATGCCAAAATTCCATTCATTTCGCAACATGCTGCAATTTTGAACAATCGTTGCCGAAATGGGTGACATGTCACGAATTTTGGTCTACGAATCCGACCCTCAGAATGATCGTGAGGTCGTCTGGTGGTCCAAGTCTCGGGAGGAGCCCTGGCGCGCACAAGCAGCGTCGCCCCGTCAATCAAGACCAATCACTGATACGGGAAAATAGGGTCGACACAATTTTTGGAGCAGGACTTAAAAAGTCCTGCTCTTTTTTTATTTTCCACTCTTCTTCATTTCCGAATCTTTTCGCCGGAAAATTTCGAACGACGACCACTCGCGCTCGAGAAAGTTCGATCCGATATTGGCCTTCTTCTTGATCGGGTCGAAATCGCAAAACACGCCGTCGGCAACCAGCGTGTAGCTCGCAACCATGTTGTACTTGTCGAGCTTGACCGAGTTCAGGCCAATGACGCGCGTACTGGTGCCGCCGTTCCATTTGAACGGCGTGGGGCTCGACGATTTTTCGCAAGCCGCAACCGCCTCAGTGAACACGTAACCTTCGACAAATGTTTTCAGCGTCTGAAGCTGGTTGTTGATTCTGAAGTTGAAATACAAAGCAGCCGCAAGACCGGCGATGGTCAGCAGCAAAAGCCCGGCAATGATCCGCTGAAACCACATCGTCTTCCCCCAAAATGTCCCACAGGCACCGGCAATTATCGTCAGAACGGGATGCCCATCATCTTCGATAACCGCTCGATGCTCAGAAAACCCTCGTAATAGGCGGCCATGCCGACCGCATAGATCACCGCCGACAGCAGCGTGGTCCAGATCAGCTTGCGGCCCATCCGGGTCACGACCGGCGCGCCCGGATCGGTGCCGGGACTGCCACCGCCATCTTCGTGCTGGCTGCGCACGCCGAACGGCAGCGTCACAAACAGCACGACCCACCACAGGACGAAGTAGATCGCGAACCCGGTTGAGATGATATAAGCCATGGGATCAGGCCTGCTCGATTTCGACAAGCGCGCCGGAAAAGTCTTTCGGATGCAGAAAGAGCACGGGCTTGCCGTGCGCCCCGATCTTGGGAACGCCGTCGCCGAGCACCCGTGCGCCTTCCTTGATCAGCCGGTCGCGCGCCGCCAGGATGTCCGGCACGTCATAGCAGATATGGTGAATGCCGCCGTCCGCATTGCGCTCCAGGAATTTGGCGATCGGGAAGATTCCCCCAGCGGCTGAATGAATTCGATCTTGGTGTTGGGCAGGGTGACAAAAACGGTGATGACGCCGTGCTCGGGCAATGGCACCGCCGCCGACACTTCGGCGCCAAACGCCGAGCCATAGATTTTGGCGGCCTTCTCGGCATCCCTGACTGCAATTGCCACATGATTAAGCCGGCCCAGCATCGCGCATCTCCCACTCTCTTATAACGCGCCGACGCCACCTTCGCAAAACTGACTTCGGTCTGGCTTTTCGATTTCGCGCCAAGGTGAAATATGTGCATCAGACCGTCAGCACATGAACAAAGCACAGGGGCTTCTTTCCCCAGTGCTCGTTCACGGTAGCACGAACCGCCCGGCGCACCGATTCCGCCAGCGCGTCCGGGTCGCGCCGCCGCGCACGCGGCAGACCTTCCACGGTCGAAACCACGATATCGAACACGATGTCGTCGATGGGCTCTCCAGCCACGTTCTTTTCGGGAATTCCGATCAGCTCGATCTCGGGATCGTCGGCGAGTTCGCCCTTCTCGTCCATCGCCAGCGCCACAAAGGCGCAACCGGCAAATCCCATCCGCCGCCGCTCGACGACGGCGCGCGATTTGGAATCCTCCAGAATGTTGCCGTCCTTGTAGAGCCGGCCCGACGGAAGCTCCTCGATGATACCGGCCTCGCCGGGTCCCAGCTTGACGAGATCGCCGTTGCGGCAGATCAGCACTTTCGGAACACCCACAGCCCGCGCCAGCTTGGCGTGCTCGAACAGATGCAGGGCCTCGCCGTGAACGGGAATCAGCAGTTGCGGGCGCACCCAGCCGATCATGTCGCGCAGTTCGTCGCGGCGCGGATGGCCCGACACATGAACAAGATGGGTTCGATCGGTAATGACCTCGATCCCCTGCCCGATCAGGCCGTTGATGATGGACCCCACTGCCTTCTCGTTGCCGGGAATCGTGCGCGAGGAAAAAATCACGCAGTCGCCCTTGTTGAGCGTCACCTGCGGATGGTCGTCATTGGCAATACGTGCGAGCGCTGCGCGCGGCTCGCCCTGGCTGCCGGTGCACAGCGCCAGCACCTTGTCGGGCGGGAAATGCCCGTAAAGCTCGGCGCTGCGGAAATTCTGCACGCCGTCGAGATAGCCGGTTTCGCGGGCGACCTGCACGACGCGCTCCATCGCGCGTCCGACCACGACCACTTCGCGTCCTGACAGCCGAGCGGCATCCGCAACGGCACGTAACCGGGCCACGTTTGACGCAAACGTCGTCACCGCTACCCGGCCTTTGGCGGCCTTCACCAGTTCAGCGATGGTCCTGGCGACTTCGGTTTCCGAAGGCGAGCGGCCTTCCCGCACGGCGTTGGTGGAATCGCCGATCAGCGCCATTACGCCGGCGTCGCCGAGTTCGCGCAACCGCCGCTCGTCGGTCGGCGGACCGACCACCGGCGTCGGATCAAGCTTCCAGTCGCCGGTATGCAGAGCGGTTCCTACCGCCGTGTGAATCGCCAGCGCATGCGATTCCGGAATCGAGTGCGCCACCGGAATGAATTCGACGCCAAACGGCCCGAGTTCGATCCGGCCGCCCGACGGCACGACCGTGACCGGGATTTTCGGCGGATTGCGCTCGGCCGCGCATTTGGCCTCGAACAACGCGGCTGAGAATTTCGTCGCATAGATCGGGCATTTCAGCTGAGGCCAGAGATCGATGATGGCGCCGAAATGGTCCTCGTGGGCATGCGTCAGCACAAGCCCGACCAGGTTTTTCCGCTCCTTCACCAGAAAGCTGATATCCGGCATGATGGTGTCGATGCCCGGCAAATGTTCTTCGTCGCCGAAGGAGACGCCGAGATCGACCGCCAACCACGCCCGCTGCCGGCGACCGCCAAAGCCGTAGATCGACAAATTCATGCCGATCTCGCCGACGCCGCCAAGCGGGGCAAAGGTGAATTCGTCGCTTTGTGCCACCGATGCGGTGGATTTGACATTCGCTTCAGTGTTCCCGCGAGTCATCATAGCGAATGTCAAATCCCAAACCGCATCAGAATAATAGATTATAGTGTCCCAATGGTTCGAACATTCGCAAGAGAATACGCCGCAACTGCATGCGAATGTTCGAACCAGCATGCCAGCCCTCGCGGACGCGCCGAACCGAAATGCACATCGCCGGCCGAAACCAAAAGCCTGTCGCCGGTCGGAGTTCTCAAAATCATGCAGCCTGTGTCATCGATGGTGTCGAAGATGCCCGACGCGACTGTCTGGCCAGTATGGACCGACGCAGGCTGTCCGAGTCCCGCCGCGAGCGCCAGCCAGCGCCGCCGGATTTCGTCGAACCCTCTGCCCCCATCCCAGATACCACGGTATTCGGCCCAGCTGTCGGAGAGGCCCAGAAAAAGCTGTTCCGCGCTGGTCCCAACGCCGAGCGCAGCAAGCGACGTGGCGGGGGTTGGCGTGCCTTCGGGAGCGGCAACGACGTTGGTGCCCATGCCGACCACGACGGCGAGGCTCCCGCCCGGCAGGGTCTCTGCTTCCAGCAGGATGCCGGAAAGCTTCGCCTGCCCCGCCAGGACGTCGTTGGGCCATTTCAGCGAGAAGCGGGTAGCAGCCGACCCCGCCACGCCCCGAAGCGCCGCCGCCAGCGCCAGCCCAGCGGCAAAACCGAGCGTCGCCGCCACGGCCGGCGCAACGTCAATGGTTTCAAGAACGCTACCGGCCAAATTACCCCGAGGCGCGATCCACGGCCGCTGCCGCCGCCCCCGGCCGGCGGTCTGTTCTGTCGTGACAAACCACATCGGCCCGCGCTCGCCTGCGCGCGCCCGCGTCATGGCTTCCGAATTCGTCGAGCCAGTCTGATCGAAGCTTTCGAGCCGATAGCCGGCCGATGTGGCTCGTGGACCGAGCGTGAATGCCATCTCAGGGCTGATCCGGCTCAGCCAGAACCGTCTGGGTGCCGATGGTTTTGTTGGGCATGATCTGCTCCGAAAACCGGGGTCCACTTTTCGGGATCATGCCCTAAAATAAAGATTTCGCCGCGACCGTTGCCATGCTCACCAGCGGTCCGGGATAAACAAAGAAGAAGATATTGAACAGACCCGCAACCGCCAGCACGGCGCGCAACTCCACGCGCACCGGATCGAGCTGGGTCAGCGGCTCGTCGAAATACATCACCTTGACAATCGAGAGGTAATAATAGGCGCCGATCACGCTAGTCAGCACGCCGATCACCGACAGCGTGAATAAACCAGCCTTGATCGCTGCGACGAACACATAGAATTTGCCGAAGAAGCCGGCGAGCGGCGGAACGCCGGCCAGCGAAAACAGCAGCATCGCAAAGAAGAAGGCGAGCAGCGGATTGGTGCGGGAAAGGCCCGAAAAATCGCTGATCTTTTCGACGTGCTGACCGTTGCGCTTCATCGCCAGGATCACCGAGAACGTGCCGAGCGTCATCGCGACATAGATCGCGACATAGACCAGCACGCCTTGCGCGCCTTCGGCCGTGCCGGCGGCGAGACCTACCAGGGCAAAGCCCATATGCCCGATCGAGGAATAGGCCATCAGGCGCTTGATGTTCTTTTGGCCGATCGCCGCGAACGACCCCAGCGCCATCGAGGCGATCGAAACGAACACCACGATCTGCTGCCATTGCGGCATGATCCCGGGGAACGCCGTCAACGTCACGCGGGTGAAAACCGCCATGGCCGCGACTTTCGGGGCGGACGCGAAGAAAGCCGTGACCGGCGTCGGCGCGCCCTCGTAGACGTCGGGCGTCCACATATGGAACGGCACCGCCGAAACCTTGAAGCAAAGCCCGGCCAGCAGGAACACGATGCCGAACACGATGCCGATGCTTCCGGTCTTGGCAGCTGCCGCAATGCCGGCAAAGCTGACGGTGCCGGTGAAGCCGTAGATCAGGGAGGCGCCGTAGAGCAGCATGCCGGAGGACAGCGCCCCCAGCACGAAATACTTCAGGCCCGCTTCAGTCGATTTGAGGTCGTCGCGGTTGCTGGCGGCAACGACGTAGAGCGCAAGGCTCATCAGCTCAAGGCCGAGATACAGCATGATCAGATCGCCGGCCGAGATCAATACCATCATGCCGAGCGTCGAAAGCAAGACCAGAATGGCGTATTCGAAGATACGCCGGGACTGATCCGCCAGAAATTCCGTCGAGAGAATAAGCGTGGCACCCGAACCGATCAGCGCGAGAATTTTGAGGAAGCGTGCGAAGTCATCGACGATGAAGCTGCCATTGAAAGTCACAAGCTTCCCGGCGGGCAGCGTCAACTCCAGCGCGCCCACGATCACCATCAGGATCAGCGCAAGGACGACAACCAGGCCTGTCGCTCGCACACCCCGGTAGGCCCCGACCATCAGCAGCGCCATGGCGCCCACCGCCAGAACGAGCTCCGGCAGTACGGGCAGCAATTGATAACCAGCGCTCTCAAAGCTCATGGCACCCTGTCCAGACTAGAGTGCTAGCGACGCAGCCTTCACGGCCGTCACTGCGGTGTTGTAGTTGTTGACGAGTTGCTGCACCGACGTCGCCGACATATCGAGCACCGGCTTCGGGTAGAAGCCGAACAGGATGGTAAGGGCAACCAGCGGCACCAGCAGCAGGCTCTCGCGGAACGTGAGATCCTTGATGGTGGAAAGCGACGGCTTGACCAGCGCGCCGAACACCACCTTGCGATAGAGCCACAGTGCATAGGCCGCCGACAGGATCACGCCGGTCGTGGCGAAAAATGCCGTCGGCAGCGAGACCTTGAAAGTCCCGATCAAGGTCATGAATTCGCCGACGAAACCGGAGGTGCCCGGCAAACCGACATTGGCCATGGTGAAGACCATGAACACCAGCGCGTAAAGCGGCATGCGGTTGACGAGCCCGCCATAGGCGGCGATTTCTCGGGTATGCAGGCGGTCGTAGACGACGCCGACGCAGAGGAACAGCGCGCCGGACACGATGCCATGCGAGATCATCTGGAACACGCCGCCGGCGACGCCCTGCGTGGTGCCGGCGAAAATTCCCATGGTGACGAAGCCCATATGGGCCACGGAGGAATAGGCGATCAGTTTCTTGATGTCTTCCTGCATCAAGGCGACCAGCGAGGTGTAGATGATCGCGATCACCGACAACGAGAAGATAAACGGCGCGAATTCATGCGAGGCCAGCGGGAACATCGGCAGCGAAAACCGCAGGAATCCATAACCGCCCATCTTCAGGAGAATCGCGGCGAGGATCACCGAGCCGGCGGTGGGCGCCTCGACATGCGCGTCCGGCAGCCAGGTGTGAACCGGCCACATCGGCATCTTCACCGCAAAAGATGCAAAGAACGCGAACCACGCCCACATCTGCAAGCTACGCGGCACCGCCGTGTGCATCAGGGTCGGAATGTCGGTGGTGCCGGCATTCCAGTACAGCGCCATGATCGCGAGCAGCATCAGGACGGAGCCGAGGAAGGTGTAGAGGAAAAACTTGAAGGATGCATAGACCCGGCGCGGTCCGCCCCAGATCCCGATGATCAGGAACATCGGGATCAGGCCGCCTTCGAAGAACAGATAGAACAGCACGAGATCGAGCGCCGAGAAAGTGCCGACCATCAGCGTTTCCAGGATCAGGAACGCCATCATGTATTCGCGAAGGCGCATCTTGACCGATTTCCAGCTCGCCACGATGCAGAACGGCATCAAGGCAGTGGTCAGGATCACAAAGGGCAACGAAATCCCGTCGACGCCCATGTGGTAGGTGATGGCATTGGCGAGCCAGGGCGCCTTTTCGACGAATTGAAAATCGGCTTGCGCCGGGTCGAAGCGGGCGACCAGGATCAGCGAGACCGCAAACGTCACCAGCGTGGTCCAGAGCGCGATCCATTTCGAATTGCGCTGCGCCACCTCGTCATCGCCCCTGACGAGATAGATCATCAGGGCGCCGATCACAGGCAGGAAGGTAACGACCGAAAGAATGGGCCAGGTCGTCATCGATTAGCCTCCCACACCGAACATGAACCAGGTGATGAAGCCTGCGACGCCGATCAGCATGGCAAAGGCATAGTGGTAGAGATAGCCGGTCTGAAGCTTGACCGCATTCCGGGTAACGTCGAGCACCCGCGCCGACACGCCGTCCGGACCGAGACCGTCGATGATCTTGCCGTCGCCGACTTTCCAGAGAAAGTGACCGATCCACTTCGTCGGACGGACAAAGATCAGGTCGTACAGCTCGTCGAAATACCACTTGTTGAGCAGGAACTGGTAGAGCAGCGGCTGCTGCTTGGCCAATTCGACCGGCAGGTACGGCCGCCGGATATAGAACAGCCAGGATATCAGGAACCCCACGACCATCATCACCGTCGGCAGGAATCCCAACAGGTGTGGCATCTGCTCCATATCTTCGAGGATGTGCGGATTCATTTTCAGCGAGTTGCGGAAGAATTCTTCGACACCGTGCGGGCTGGCGAATATCTCCCTGAAGGGGAAACCGGCGAGAATCGAACCAACAGCGAGGACGCCGATAGGAACGAGCATCGTCAACGGCGATTCATGGGCTGCTTCATAGTGCTCCTGATCGTGCGGCTCACCGAAGAACGTCTTGAAGATCAGGCGCCAGGAATAGAACGAGGTCAGACCCGCCGCAACGACCGTCAGCAGATAGGCGTAGGTCGCAAACGTGTTGTGCGACGCATAGGCGGATTCGATGATCGCATCCTTGGAGAAATAGCCGGCGAACAGCGGGAAGCCGGTCAACGCCAGGGTGCCGATGCACATCACCGCAAACGTGTAGGGAATCTTTCGCCACAGGCCGCCCATGTTGCGGATGTCCTGCTCGTGGTGCATCGCGTAGATCACCGAGCCGGACCCCAGGAACAACAGCGCCTTGAAGAAGGCGTGGGTGAACAGGTGGAACATGCCGACGGAATAAGCGCCCGCCCCCATCGCCACGAACATGTAGCCGAGCTGCGAACAGGTCGAATAGGCGACGATGCGCTTGATGTCGTTCTGGACGAGACCGATGGTCGCCGCAAAAAACGCTGTGGTCGCGCCGATGAACATCACGAAGGCCTGCGCGGTCGGCGCGAGTTCAAACAGCGGCGACAGCCGCGCCACCATGAACACGCCGGCGGTGACCATGGTCGCGGCATGGATCAGCGCCGAGACCGGCGTCGGACCTTCCATGGCGTCCGGCAACCAGGTGTGCAGCAGGAACTGCGCGGACTTGCCCATCGCCCCCATGAACAGCAGCAGGCAGGTCAAGGTCAGCGCGTCCGGATGCCAGCCGAAGAAGTTGATGGTCTTGCCGGTCAGTCCGGGAGCGGCGCCAAAGATGGTCTCGAAGTCGATCGATCCGATCAGCATGAACACGGAGAAAATGCCGAGCGCAAAGCCGAAATCGCCGACCCGGTTGACGACGAAGGCCTTGATCGCGGCCGCGTTCGCCGACGGCTTCTGATACCAGAAGCCGATCAGGAGATAGCTCGCCAGACCGACGCCTTCCCAGCCGAAGAACATCTGCACGAGGTTATCCGACGTCACCAGCATCAGCATCGCGAAGGTGAACAGCGACAGATAGCCGAAGAACCGTGGCCGGTACGGATCCTCATCCATGTAACCGATCGAATAGAGATGGACGAGCGAGGACACCGTGTTGACCACGACCAGCATGACAGCGGTCAGCGTGTCGACGCGCAGCGACCAGGAAACTTGCAGATCGCCCGAGGTGATCCACGGGAACAGCTCCACCCGGGTATCGTGGTGTCCGAAACCGACATCAACCAGCGTCCACCACGACAGGGCGGCCGCGACCAACAGCAGTCCGGTGGTGATCAGTTCGGCCGCGCGTGAACCGGCGGCCGGCGGCTCGACTGCGTGATGATCGTCGTGACCGTGATCGTCGCCGTGTTCATCATGGGCGTCAGCCGCATGCGCATCAGCGCCGTGCGCATCGTCGTGATGCTCGACCTCATCGCCGCTCGGATTGCGCGCATGCGCGCCAACGATCGAGATCACGCCCGCAAGGATGGCGCCGATCAGCGGCAGAAAAACGATTGCCTGGATCATGTGGGCATTCCCTCGCGCATGATCTCCGCGCAAACGCGTTCCGCGTTTGTCGCGACGGAAAACCGGTCCCCACTTTTCCGGATCATGCGTTAACCCTTCATCAGATTGACGTCTTCAACCGCGATCGAACCGCGATTGCGGAAGTAGACGACGAGAACAGCAAGCCCGATCGCGGCTTCCGCCGCCGCAACCGTCAGCACTAGAAGCGCGAACACCTGACCGACGATGTCGCCGATGAATGTCGAAAACGCCACCAGGTTGATATTGACGGCGAGCAGGATCAGCTCGATCGACATCAGGATGACGATGATGTTCTTGCGGTTGAGGAAGATACCGAGAATCCCGAGGGTAAACAGGATGGCGCCGACCGCGAGATAGTGCCCAAGACCGATCGTCATTGCACCCACTCCGCCGCGTCCGCGTCCTGCAAGCCCTGACCTGAGGCGACTTTGCGCACGGCCATGGCCATCTCGGGCGTCCGGGCATTCTGCACGTTGATGTCCTGCCGCTTGACGCTCGCCTTGTGACGCAGCGTCAGCACGATCGCGCCGATCATCGCGACCAGCAGCACCATGCCGGCAATCTGGAAGTAGTGGATATACTTCGTATAGAGCACGAGCCCCAGCGCTTCGGTGTTGCTGACATTGGAGGGGATCGCCGACGTAATCGACTTGGCGACGTTGGCGTTGATCACCCAGCCGCCGCCGACCAGCAGCAGCTCGAACATGAAGATGCCGCCGATCACGATGCCAACCGGCAGATACTGGATGAAGCCCTCGCGCAGCTCCGCGAAGTCGACGTCGAGCATCATGATCACGAACAGGAACAGCACCGCGACCGCACCGACATAGACGACGATCAGGATCATCGCCAGGAATTCGGCCCCCATCAGCACGAACAGGCCGGATGCGTTGACGAAGGCGAGGATCAAAAACAGCACCGAGTGCACGGGATTGCGCGAGACAACCACCATCACGGCGGAGGCGACGCAGATGCCCGCAAACAGATAGAAGAACAGGGCCGGAAGGATCATCCCCTCACCTCACCGGTACGGCGCGTCTTGGGCGATCGACTGGGCGAGTTCGCGCTCCCAGCGGTCGCCGTTGGCGAGAAGCTTCGCCTTGTCATAGTAGAGTTCCTCGCGCGTTTCGGTCGCGAATTCGAAATTCGGCCCCTCGACAATCGCATCCACCGGACAGGCCTCCTGGCACAGGCCGCAATAGATGCATTTCACCATGTCGATGTCGTAGCGCACGGTGCGCCGCGTGCCGTCGTTGCGGCGCGGACCGGCTTCGATCGTGATCGCCTGAGCAGGACAGATCGCCTCGCACAGCTTGCAGGCAATGCAGCGCTCCTCGCCGTTGGCGTAACGGCGCAGCGCATGTTCGCCACGGAAGCGCGGCGAGATCGGGCCCTTTTCGAAGGGATAATTCAATGTCGGCTTCGGTTTGAAGAAATAGCGCATGGCGAGAAAGAACGCCGATACGAATTCCGACAGCAGAAGCGAGCGCGCGGTGGCGTTGACGTTGATACTCATAGCGACCTCATTTCGGCGCGATCCCCGCGAGTTGCAGCACGCCCGCAACGATGACGACCATGGCGAGTGACAGCGGCAGGAACACCTTCCAGCCAAGCCGCATCAACTGGTCGTAGCGGTAGCGCGGCACGATGGCTTTGGCCATCGCAAACAGGAAGAACATGAAAAACAGTTTCAAGCTGAACCAGATTATCCCGGGCACCCAGGTGAAGGGCGGCAGTGCGATCGGCGGCAGCCAGCCCCCTAAGAACAGGATCGTCGCCAGCGCGCACATCGTGGTGATCGCGACATATTCGCCGAGCATGAACAGCAGATACGGCGTCGAGCCGTATTCGACCATGAAGCCGGCCACCAGTTCGGACTCGGCTTCGACCAGGTCGAACGGCGGGCGGTTGGTTTCCGCCAGCGCCGAGACGTAGAACACCACGAACATCGGGAAAAGCGGCCACACATACCAGTTCAGGATCGTGAGCTGCGGCAGGCCGATCAGGCTGGCGAGACCGCGGGTATTCTGCGCCTCGACCACCGCCGAAAGATTGAGCGAGCCGGCGCACAAAAGGACGGTAATGATCACGAACCCGATCGAGACTTCGTAGCTCACCATCTGCGCCGCGGAACGGAGCGCGGCGAGGAACGGGTATTTCGAATTCGACGACCAGCCGGCCATGATGATGCCGTAGATCGACAGCGAAGAAATCGCGAAGATGAAGAGAACGCCGACATTGATGTCGGCGATCACCCAGCCGAGATTGGTCGGGATCACGGCCCAGGCGGCGAGCGCGAGCACGCAGGAGACGAGCGGCGCCAGCAGGAACACACCCTTGTTGGCTCCGGCCGGAATGATCGGCTCCTTCAGCACGAACTTGAGGAGGTCGGCAAAGGACTGGAACAGGCCCCATGGCCCGACCACGTTGGGACCCCGGCGGATCTGCACCGCCGCCCAGATCTTGCGGTCGGCAAGCAGGATGTAGGCGATCGCGATCAGCAGCACCACGAGCACTAACAGGCTCTCGGCGACCATGATGATCAGCGGCAACAGGGTGCTGGTCCAGAATTCGGCCATCAGTTCACTCCGCCGCCGTCAGCATGTGCCCGGAGGCAAGACGCGAGCATTCCGCCATCACGGCAGACGCCCGCGCGATCGGATTGGTCAGATAGAAATCCTCAACCGACGCCTTGAACGGCACCTTCTCGACCTCGCCGCTGCGGCCGGCAAGCGTCTTGAGGTCGGCCGCGTTCCCAGCCTCGATCTGATCGAGCCGCATCAGGTGCGGCACCGCCCTGAAGATCGCCTGGCGAAGGGCTGCGAGCGAGTCGTAAGGTAACTTCTTTCCAAGGACATCCGAGAGTGCACGGATAATCGCCCAGTCTTCCTTGGCCTCGCCGGGCGGGAAGCCCGCGCGGTTGGCCATCTGGGCCCTGCCCTCGGTGTTGACGAAGATGCCGGACTTTTCGGTATAGGCCGCGCCCGGCAGGATCACGTCGGCGCGGTGCGCACCGGCATCGCCATGGGTGCCGATATAAACCACGAACGTGCCGTCCGGCACCTTCACCTCGTCCGCGCCAAGCAGGAATAGCACATCCAGCGTGCCGAAGGTGTTCATCTGCGCCGCGTTCAGTCCGCCGGCACCGGCGGCAAAGCCGATATCGAGTGCGCCGACGCGCGAGGCGGTGTTCTGCAAGACCGCAAAGCCGTTCCAGCCGTCCTTGACCGCGCCTACGTCCAGCGCGAGCTTCGCGGCCTGCGCCAGCACCGCGGCGCCGTCGTGCCGCGCGAATGCATCGATGCCGACCAGCACGATCGGTTTCTCAGCATTTTTCAGGACATCGGCGAAGGAATGCTTGCCAGCGGCGAGATCAGCGAGCAATTCCGTTCCGGCGCCGACATAGTCATAGGCATAGGTCAGATCGGGCCGCGCGCCGACGACGCCGACCTTGAGCTGGCCGGTACGCCAGCGCTTGCGGATGCGCGCGTTGAGGACGGCAGCCTCCTTGCGCGGGTTCGATCCCACGATCAGAAGCGCATCCGCCTGATCGATACCGGCAATAGTCGGATTGAAAATGTAGGAGGCGCGGCCCGCTTTCGGATCGAAGGCGTCGCCGCCCTGCACCGCGAGATTGGCCGAGCCGAATTTCGCCAAGAGCTCCTTCAGCGCAAACATCTCGTCCACCGCGGCGAGATCGCCGGCAATGGCACCGATCCGCTTGCCGTCTGTTCGCGAAATTTTCGCGGCAATGGCCGCGAAAGCCTGTTGCCACGAGGCGGCGCGAAGCTGACCGTTTTCACGGATATAGGGACGGTCGAGTCGCTGCGTGCGCAGGCCATCGACGATGTGGCGGGTCTTGTCGGAAATCCATTCCTCGTTCACGGTTTCATTGACGCGCGGCAGGATCCGCATCACCTCGCGGCCGCGGGTATCGACGCGGATCGAAGAGCCCACGCCGTCCATCACGTCGACGGACTGGGTCTTGCCCAACTCCCATGGACGGGCGGCAAACGCGTAGGGTTTCGAGGTCAGTGCGCCGACGGGACAGATATCGACGAGATTGCCCTGCAACTCCGAGGTCAGGGCGCTCTCGAGATAGGTCGTGATCTCCATGTCCTCGCCGCGTCCGGTCGCGCCCATTTCCGGCGCGCCGCAGACTTCGGCCGAAAACCGCACACAGCGCGTGCACTGGATGCAGCGGTTCATCGAGGTCTTCACCAGCGCGCCGAGATATTTGTCCTCGACCGCGCGCTTGTTCTCCGCAAAGCGCGAGGTATCGACGCCGTAGCCCATCGCCTGGTCTTGCAGATCGCATTCGCCGCCCTGGTCGCAAATCGGGCAATCCAGCGGATGATTGATCAGCAGGAATTCCATCACGCCTTCGCGCGCCTTCTTCACCATCGGCGAGCGGGTTGAAATTTCCGGCGGCTCGCCCTTCGGGCCCGGACGGCAATCGCGCACGCCCCAGGCGCAGCTTGCGACCGGCTTCGGGCCGCCTTTCACCTCAACCAGGCACATCCGGCAATTGCCGGCGATCGAAAGCCGCTCGTGGTAGCAGAACCGCGGAATTTCGGCGCCCGCCGCCTCGCACGCCTGCAACAGCGTGTATTCCGCGGGCACATCGATTTCTTTGCCATCGACAATGAGTTTGGTCATCGCTGTCTCAAGTCTTTCCCAGCTTGCAGTCCGGCGGCGCGACACTGGCGGTTTTCAGGGAGGTCTTCACCCATTGCTGGGTGACGGTTGAGTAGGTCGCGAGATAGCCGGGCTCGGTATTGTTCTTCTCGCATAAAAACGGCAGATGCGGCTTCAGGTCGTAATCGCAAGAGGCGAGCCATTCCTGCCGGTCAGCGAAAGCGGCCCTGGCTTCTTCGCAAGCGTAGAGGAAGTAGGACACGAAGCTTTCGTACTGAACCTGCTGATCGCGGCTGGCCTTCTTGATCGCGTCGTAATCGGGCGCGGAGAATTTCGGATTCCGGAACGCCAGGTCGGTGTAGCCGAGAAACGCCTGCCGTGCGCTGGTCGCGCGGTTGCCGGTGCGAAGCTCGTTGATCTGGAACAGGATCGCGACAAAGCCGAGCAGCGCTACGGTCGCCTGCGCCATCTGCGCCAGCGTCCCGTATTTCTGCCAGAATGTGGCGGGCTGCGTCATCAATCCTACTCCGCCGCGACCATATGCGCGGGGTCGAGAATGCCCTGATCGTCGAGATCGGCCTTGTGCGAATATTGATCGATCCGCTCTTCAATCTCGTGACGGAAATGCGCGATCAGGCCCTGGATCGGCCATGCGGCGGCATCGCCCAAGCGCGCAAATGGTGTGGCCCTCGATCTGCTTGGTGACCTCCAGCAGCATGTCGATCTCGCGCTTGTGGGCGCGGCCTTCCGCCATCCGCGTCAGCACCCGCCACATCCAGCCCGTGCCCTCGCGGCAAGGCGTGCACTGGCCGCAGCTCTCGTGCTTGTAGAAATAGGAGATGCGGGCGATGGCGCGGATCAGGTCGGTCGATTTGTCCATCACGATCACGGCCGCGGTGCCGAGGCCCGAGCGCAGCTTGCCGAGGCTGTCGAAATCCATCGGCGTATCGATGATCTGCTCCGCCGGCACCATCCGCACCGAGGAGCCGCCGGGGATCACCGCCTTGAGATTGTCCCAGCCACCGCGAATGCCGCCGCAATGACGCTCGATCAATTCGCGGAACGGAATGCCCATCGCTTCTTCGACGTTGCAGGGGCGCTCGACATGACCGGAAATACAAAACAGCTTGGTGCCGACATTGTTGGGCCGGCCAATGGCGGCAAACCAGGACGCGCCACGCCGCAGGATGTCGGGCGCGACCGCAATCGACTCGACGTTGTTGACCGTGGTCGGGCAACCGTAAAGGCCGACATTGGCCGGGAACGGCGGCTTCAGCCGCGGCTGGCCCTTCTTGCCTTCGAGGCTTTCCAGCAGCGCGGTTTCTTCGCCGCAGATATAGGCGCCGGCGCCATGCGCCACGTAGAGGTCGAACGGCCAGCCGTTGACGTTGTCCTTGCCGATCAGCTTGGCCTCATAGGCCTGATCGACCGCGGCCTGCAAATGCTCGCGTTCGCGGATGAACTCGCCGCGCACATAGATGTAGCAGGCGTGCGCACCCATCGCGAAACTTGCGATCAGGCAACCTTCCACCAGCAAATGCGGGTCGTGCCGCATGATCTCGCGGTCCTTGCAGGTGCCGGGCTCGGACTTGTCGGCATTGACGACGAGATAGCTCGGTCGCCCGTCTTTCGATTCCTTCGGCATGAAGGACCATTTCATCCCGGTCGGGAATCCGGCGCCGCCGCGGCCGCGCAGGCCCGAGGCCTTCATCTCGTTGATGATCCAGTCGCGCCCTTTGTCGATGATCGCCTTGGTGTCGTCCCAGGCGCCACGGCGCCGCGCGCCCTCCAGGCCCCAGTCGTGCAGGCCGTAGAGGTTTTTGAAGATGCGGTCCTTGTCCTCAAGCATCAGGTCACTTCCTTCAGCGTGGTTGGCCCACCCACCGGCGCGGAGAATTGGCGGTCGATCTGCGGCCCCGGCTTCGGCGCTTTGCCGGAGGCAAAGCCGTCGAGCACCTTGCCAAAACTTTCCTTGGTCAAATCCTCGTAGGTGTCCTTCCAGATCAGGACCATCGGCGCGTTCACGCAGGCGCCGAGGCACTCGACCTCTTCCCAGGAAAAATTGCCGTCCTTCGACAAATGGAAGGGGTCGTGATGGATCCGGCTCTGGCACACTTCAATGAGATCAGCCGCCCCGCGCAGCCGGCACGGCGTCGTGCCGCAGACCTGGACGTGCGCTTTCTTGCCCACCGGCTGGAGCTGAAACATCGTGTAGAAGGTCGCGATTTCGAGCATGCGGATATAGGGCATATCAAGCAAGTCGGCGACGGCGCGGATCGCAGCTTCCGACACCCAGCCTTCGTGCTGTTCCTGAACCCGCCACAGGATCGCGATCGCCGCCGAAGCCTGACGGCCTTCCGGATATTTGGCGATCTGCGCTTTCGCCCACTCCAGATTTTCCGGCGTGAACTCGAAACTCGCGGGCTGAAATTCCTTGGGCGCAAGGCGGCGAACGGACATCGTGCTCAGTCTCTCATTGCATGCGGCGCGCGGCGTTGGCGTTCAAGGCAGCGATCCGCTCCTGCCAGAACGCGCTTGACGTGCCGAAAACGTTATAACCGACGTGGGATGAAACCTTGATGCGATCGAGGATCGAAAGCTCGCTCACGGTCTCAAGACGATTCGAGCGGGGATCGTAAACAATGAGCTTGAGCGGGGTCTGTTCGAGGATGTAGCGCGACACCGTGTGGTCAGGGTCGTTGCCGTGTTCTTCGCACATGATCACGCTGTCGCACTGCAGGAGCCGCGCGCCGCCCTTGATGGCATCGATCTCGACGCCTTCGACGTCGAGCTTGATGAGGTATTTGCCGCCGGGGACAATCTTGCCTTGATCCAGGAGATCGTCGAGTGCAATCACAGGCACTGTCTCGAAGCCGCTTCCGGGGGCGCCGGCGATGCTGAACTTCTCATGCTTGGTCCCGGAAAGCTGTGCGGTCCCTTTGGTGGACCCGATAGCACACTTCATGACCTCGAAACGATTGCCGCTCACGCGCGCGTTGTTGGCGAGCTTGGCAAAATTTTCCGATGCCGGCTCGATCGCGATCGCCTTGTGCGAGCCGAACGGCTTGCTCGTCACCAGCACCGACCAGTAGCCGTAATTGGCGCCGCAATCGAGCAACGTGTAGTCGATGTCGGCGGAGTGGCGAAACATAAACTCCAGCTCGTCTTCGTAACTATAGGAACGGTCGAGCAGCTTGCTCCAGTAACCGTCGCCATAGGGAAATTCGAACGTCGCGTCTTCATTCAGTTTAATCGCGATGTTGCGCTCGGGCAGCGTCTTCCGCAGCAGATTGGCGCAGCCGATGTAGCCGCGATGCGAAAAATGCGACGATATTTTCGAGCCCGTCGACCAGCGCCAATGCAGCCGTCCGCTCCCACAGGTTAGCCCCTTCCAGGGCCCCCGATGTGCGGTCGAACTGAATGGGCGGCTGTGCGATCACCGATCGACCTCTCCGAACACGATGTCGAGCGAGCCGAGGATGGCCGAGACGTCGGCGAGCAGATGGCCGCGGCAGATGAAATCCATCGCCTGCAAATGCGCAAAGCCGGGCGCACGGATCTTGCACTTGTAGGGCTTGTTGCTGCCGTCGGCGACGAGGTAGACACCGAACTCGCCCTTGGGCGCTTCTACCGCGGCATAGACTTCGCCGGCCGGCACGTGGAAACCTTCGGTGTAGAGCTTGAAGTGATGGATCAGCGCTTCCATCGAGCGCTTCATCTCGCTGCGGCGCGGCGGGAAAATCTTGTTATCCAGAACGGCCACAGGCCCCTGCCCCTCAGGCGCGCGCAGCTTGGCGATGCACTGCTTCATGATCTTGACCGACTGCCGCATCTCTTCCATGCGGATGCAGTAGCGGTCGTAACAGTCGCCGTTCTTGCCGATCGGAATATCGAAATCCATCTCAGTGTAGCATTCGTAGGGCTGGGCCTTGCGCAGATCCCAGGCCGCGCCTGAGCCGCGCACCATCACGCCGGAGAAACCCCACTCCCAGGCCTGCTTCAGCGAGACCACGCCGATATCGACGTTGCGTTGCTTGAAGATGCGATTGCCCGTGAGCAGCGTCTCCAGATCGGCGACCACCTGAAGGAAGGGATCGCACCACGCATCGATATCGTCGATCAGCTTGGGCGGCAGGTCCTGATGCACGCCGCCGATGCGGAAATACGCGGCATGCATGCGCGAGCCCGAGGCGCGCTCGTAAAACACCATCAGCTTCTCGCGCTCTTCAAAACCCCACAGCGGCGGGGTGAGCGCGCCAACGTCCATCGCCTGAGTGGTGACGTTGAGAAGATGCGAGAGAATTCGTCCGATCTCGCAATAGAGCACCCGGATCAACTGGCCGCGGCGCGGCACCTCGATGCCCAGCAGCTTTTCCGCCGCGAGGCAAAACGCGTGCTCCTGATTCATCGGCGCGACATAGTCGAGCCGGTCGAAATACGGGATCGCCTGAAGATAGGTCTTGTGCTCGATCAGCTTCTCGGTGCCGCGATGAAGCAGGCCGATATGGGGATCGACGCGGGCGACAACCTCGCCGTCAAGCTCCAGCACCAGACGCAGCACGCCGTGCGCGGCCGGATGCTGCGGGCCGAAATTGATCGTGAAGTTGCGGAGGTTTTGCGGCTGCTCGTTCATGGCTTCGGCTCCGCCTTCGCTTTTTCGTCACCCGGCAAGGGATAGTCGGCGCCTTCCCACGGCGACATGAAATCGAATTTCCGGAATTCCTGGTTGAGCCGGACCGGCTCGTACAGCACCCGCTTCTCCTGGTCGTCGTAACGCACCTCGACGAAGCCGGTGAGCGGGAAATCCTTGCGCAGCGGATGGCCGTCGAAGCCGTAGTCGGTCAACAGCCGCCGCATGTCCGGATGGCCGACGAAGATCACGCCATAGAGATCGTAGGTCTCCCGCTCGAACCAGTCGGCGCCGGGAAACACGTCGATGATCGACGGCACCTGCGTGGTCTCGTCGGCTTCACCGCGCAGGCGGATGCGCGCATTCAGCGTCGGTGACAGCAGATGGTAGACGACATCGAAGCGCTTCTCGCGGCCGGGATAGTCGACCGCGGTCACATCGGTCAGGTTGACGAAGCGGCAGGCCGGATCGTCCCGCAAATAGCTGACGACATCGACGATGCGTCCGACTTGCACGTCCACGGTGAGCTGGTTGAACGCCACCGAATGGCCCGTCGCCGCACCGGCCAACGCACCAACGATCGTCTGCCCCAGAGCGTCAAGCCTGCCGTCGTCCATGAGCTAAAACCCTAACGTTCGATGGTACCGGTGCGCCGGATTTTCTTCTGCAAGAGCAGGATGCCGTAAAGCAGCGCTTCCGCCGTGGGCGGACAACCGGGCACGTAGACGTCGATGGGCACGATGCGGTCGCAGCCGCGCACCACCGAATAGGAATAGTGATAGTAGCCGCCGCCATTGGCGCATGATCCCATCGAGATCACGTAGCGCGGCTCCGGCATCTGGTCGTAAACCTTGCGCAGCGCCGGCGCCATCTTGTTGGTCAGCGTGCCGGCCACGATCATCACGTCGGATTGCCGCGGCGAGGCCCGCGGCGCAAAGCCGAAGCGCTCGACGTCATAGCGCGGCATCGACACCTGCATCATCTCGACCGCGCAACAGGCGAGACCGAAGGTCATCCACATCAAGGAGCCCGTGCGCGCCCAGGTGACGAGGTCGTCGGCAGCGGCGACGAAGAAGCCCTTGTCGGAAAGCTCATGGTTGACTTCGAGGAAATAAGGATCGTTCGCACCCACCGGCTTTCCGGTTGCGGGATCAAGGATGCCGGTCGCGGCGGGGGCAACGGCGGCTGCGAACCCCGGCCTGGCGGGTGACGGGCTCAATCCCATTCGAGAGCGCCTTTCTTCCATTCATAGGCAAAGCCGACCGTCAGAACGGCCAGAAACACGAACATCGACCAGAACCCGGTTGCGCCCAATTTTCCGAACGCCACGGCCCACGGAAACAGGAAGGCGACTTCCAGATCGAAGATGATGAAGAGGATAGCGACCAGGTAGAAGCGGACGTCGAACTTCATGCGGGCGTCGTCAAAGGCATTGAAGCCGCACTCATAGGCCGACAGCTTTTCCGGATCGGGCTGCTGGAAGGCGACCAGGAACGGCGCGATCAGGAGCACCAGGCCGATCACGCCCGCGACGGCGATGAACACCACCAGCGGAAGGTAATTCTGCAAGATACCGGTCATCGGGAGGGACCTTTTCCTGCGGTGGCTGAAGGGGTCCCGCAGATTCGTAAGATTAGAATTGTTCCGAGGCTTAGCGCAGCGCACCAAGAGGCGCAAGACAAGCTATCTTGACGCCCTGCCCGGTCTCACAACGCGTGGAAAACCGTCCCTCGGGCTCAACCTCGCCGTCCAATTTCGCGGTCCAAAATTCGCTGACCGGGGCATGCGGGCGACGGCTTTCCGAAAACCGCCGGGGAGCCGGAACGAAACCATTTTGCGGATCCGACGAAACCGGGCGGAAACAGACCAAGGGTACATAGGGAGCCAACAGATGGCGCTCAAGACGCCTGGAGGCTCTCATGAACCACTCAATTCATTCCGCAGACCGTGCGACCCACCTCAAGATCGTGGTGATGGCGCTTGTGGCCGGAATTGCTGTTGCCGGCCTTGCGATTTCCACGCGTACCAACACCGATTACAGTCAGTCCGCCGCCCGTATCATCAAGGCGGGCAAGCCGGTGGCGCTGACCAGTTCGGACACCTTAGTCATTCGCTAAACCTCGTCCCCCCGAGGACCTCGTTCCCCCCAACGAGGACGTGAAAGGGCCGCTCCCCCCAGGCGGCCCTTTTGCATTTGGAGGCGGCCAAAGCCGCAGCCTGGCGACCGGCGAAAGGTCCGGGTGGGAGCGGTATGTGGGAGGGTGAAAAGCGTGCTATCGACAAGGGATGGCGCGAGAGACGGGACTCGAACCCGCGGCCTCCGCCGTGACAGGGCGGCGCTCTAACCAACTGAGCTACTCCCGCGGATGCCGCAATCGCCTGAGGGATTGGTCCGCAACGAGAGCAGGGATTAAAGGCGCGCCTCTCTTTAGTCAAGGTTGTTGCGAATCCCCTTATGTTGCAGGGTCTTTTGCGATCTCGATGCAAAAAATGGCTATTTTTCAGGCAAATCGGCGCAGACGGCCGAGACACGACAAGACACGAATTGTTTAAGGCCCGCTACGCCTTGGTTTCTTAAGGCATCACCAACGAGGAGGGCCAACCATGGCGAAGAAGGCAGCGACCACGACTCACCCTCAAGCACCTCGCCGCTGGCATCGCCGAGGAACAGGAGATGTCCAAAAAGCAGGCGGAAACCATCCTGACCGACCTGGTAACGATGATCACCAATCACCTGAAGAAGGGCGAGCGTATCCGCATCGTCGGACTCGGCATCCTCCAGGTCCGCAAGCGCGCCGCCCGCATGGGCCGCAACCCCGCCACGGGCGAGGCCATCGAGATCAAGGCGAGCAAGAAGGTCGCTTTCCGCGCCGCCAAGGAGTTAAAGGAAGCCGTCTGACAAGACGTCAGCCTAACCTTTTGGTTTTTCAACCAAATAACGTCATTCCGGCGAAGTGATACGCGGCGATCCGGACTGACGCTACCCTGAAATCGGATTTTCTGTTACTCGGCTGCCCCCATGACAGCCAGCGCCCCCTTAAGCTTCACCCACACCGTGACCGAGCGCTTCCTGCGCTATGTGGTGATCGATACCCAGTCCGATCCGGCCTCGCCGACCTGCCCCTCGACGGAAAAGCAGAAGGATCTCGGCCGGCTGCTCGCCGCCGAACTGCGTGAGATCGGGCTTTCCGACGCCCACCTCGACGATAACGGCTATGTCTACGCGACCATTCCGGCCAATACCGACAAGCGGGTGCCGGTGATTTGCTTCTGCTCGCATATGGACACTTCGCCGGATTGCTCCGGCGCCAATGTCAGGCCGCAGATCGTCAGGAATTACCAGGGCGGCGACATCGTCCTGCCGGCCGATCCCTCGCAGGTGATCCGTTTCGGCGAGCACCCGGCGCTCGCTACCCAGATCGGCCACGACATCATCACGACCGATGGCACCACCCTGCTCGGCGCCGACAACAAGGCCGGCCTCGCGGAAATCATGGACGCGGTGCATTTCCTGGTGAAGAACCCGCAGATCAAACACGGCACCATCAAGATCCTGTTCACGCCCGATGAAGAGATCGGCCGCGGCGTCGACAAGGCGGATTTGAAAAAACTCGGCGCCGAGTTCGCCTACACGATCGACGGCGAAAGCGCCGGCCAAATCGAAGATGAGACCTTCTCCGCCGATGCGGCCACCATCACCATCGCGGGCGTCTCGACCCATCCCGGCTTCGCCAAGGGCAAGATGGAACACGCGATCAAGATCGCCGCCGCCATCGTCGAGCGCCTGCCGAAAAACACCTGTTCGCCCGAGACCACCGAGGGCCGGGAGGGGTTTCTGCATCCGATCGGCCTTTCCGGCACGCTGGAGGCGGCCACGCTCGGCCTTATCGTGCGCGACTTCACCGAACACGGCTTGCGCGAGAAGGAGCGGCTGCTGGAGAACATCGTCAAAGAAGTGATGGCCGACTATCCGCGCTCGACCTATCGCATCGACATCAAGCAGCAATACCGCAACATGAAACAGGTGATCGATCGTCACCCGGAGATCGTCGATTATGCGATCGAGGCGATCCGGCGCGCGGGCCTTGATCCCGTGAAGACATCGATCCGCGGCGGCACCGACGGCTCACGGCTGTCGTTCATGGGCCTGCCCTGCCCCAACATTTTTGCCGGCGAACATGCTTTCCACTCGCGGCTTGAATGGGTCAGCCGGCAGGACATGGAAAAGGCGGTGCAGACCATCGTCCATCTCGCGATGATCTGGGAAGAACGGGCGTAGAGTTTCTACGCTTTCGTCATTGCGAGCCAACGGGTCCGCGTATGTCCGCCCGATGACAGGCTCCGCGAAACAATCGAGATATCTGCTTGAGGCGGGATGGATTGCTTCGTCGCTCCGCTCCTCGCAATGACGGCGGGAGTTCAAGCTTTTGCCGTCACGATCCAGATCGCGCCATTAAGCGGCACCGTTTGCCCCTTCACACAAGGCGCCAGTGCTTCGCGGATCGATTGGGTCGCGGCGGCGATGACATCCGGCGGCTGATCAGCCAGTGCGCGGGCGGCCGGTCCGATTTCGAGCGCGCCCTTGACCGCGGCATCCAGCCCGCCCCCGACCGCCACGTCGAGCGCGAGATCACAGGGCTCCATCGCGACATCCGAAAACCCCGCCGCTCTCAGGATACGATGGACACGCGCCTCCGATGCAAACGAGAACGGGCCGGGATCTTCAGGTCCCACCTGCGGCATTTTCGGAACGTGTTGATACACGGCCTGGAGCGGCGTCATGAAGAAGGGATTTTCGCGCGGCTCACGCCAGCAGGCGAATGCGAGCCGGCCCGACCGGCGCATCGCGCGCCGCAAATTGGCAAAAGACAACGCGGGATCGGCGAAGAACATCACGCCGAACCGCGAGGCCAGCAGATCGAAATTCTCCGGCGCGAACGAATGGATGGTTGCATCCGCCAGAACGAATTCCACCGGCGCGCCTGCGGGCGTCACTTCCCGCGCCCGCGCCAGCATCGGCGCCGAGATGTCGATGCCCATGACATGCCCGCTTGGCCCTACGGCGCGTGCAAAAGCGAACGTGGTGGAGCCGCTGCCGCAGCCGACATCGAGCACCCGCTCGCCGGCCCTGATCCTGGCGCGATCGATCAGGAGATCGGCTACCGGCTGAAGCAGAATGTCCTGCACCGGCTGGCGATCCGCCCAGCGCTGGCCGCCGGCGCCGTTCCAGTAGGCGATCTGATCGGCGTTTTGATCGTGCCCTGCGGGTGCGTCCATGTCGTTCAACTCGTTAATCGTCATATGAACCGAAACTCCTATGACAATAGCATAAAAATAGCCTGCGGCGCAGTTGCTCATATTCTCAGTTCATATTCTCGCGCGCGGCGCTCTCGGCACGATGACAAAATATTTAACGCACCGACGCCAGCAAAGCGGATTGAATGAAATCCGGTCGTGACGTCCAGGCTGGCACCGTGCCTGCACTTCCAGGGCGATGCCTGGTTCACGCGCCGCGGGCAAGTTGGAAAGTTGTTGAAGACATGATCGTCCGCCTCGCGGCACTCGCGGCCCTGATCATCCTGATCCCGTGCACCTTGATGTCAGACTTGGCCAAGGCGGACGATCTCGACAAAAGCGGCTACAGCCTGTTCGATCCGACGCCTGACGATCTGCTGCGGAAGTTCGCGCCCGACCGGCCTGCCAAAGGCTTTTCGGTTCGCACGGTCGATGCCGGGCATTTCGAGATCGAGACCGACCTCCTCAATTATACCTACTCCAAATATCTCGGCGTCACCACGCGCAACTTTCAGGCGCTCGATCCGACGTTCAAACTCGGAGTGACCAACTGGATGGACGTCGAAGTCCAGTTCAACGGATTGCAATATACGCAAATGTTCGATGGCGGCTCCGTGCCGAATTTCCAGAACAGCACCGGTTTTGGCGACGTCTTTCTGCGCACCAAGATCAACCTGCTCGGCAACGACAGCGGGCCCGTGGGTTTCGCCCTGATCCCTTACGTCAAGTTGCCGTCGTCGACGCCGCTCATCAGCAACGGCGCGGTTGAGGGTGGTTTGATCGCGCCGCTGGCGCTCCGGCCCGGCGATTTCATCGTCACGCTGATGACCGAAGTCGACGATCTGAAAAGCGCAACCGGCAACAACCGCTTTGCCAATTTCGTCAACCTCGTGAGCGTCAGCCATGCGGTGCCGGGAACTAAGGGCATCAATGCCACCGTTGAGTTGTTTTCGTCCGTCGGAACCGACCCAGGCACGCCGGCGGTCTATACCCTCGACTTCGGCATGAATTTCCGTCTGAGCCCACACACCATTCTCGATGTGGGTCTCAATCTCGGCCTCAACAGCGCGGCGCCGAAGGCGCAGATCTATACCGGCATATCGGCGCGGTTTTGATCGCCACAAATCGCGCAGCGTGTTTCGGCAAAATTGCGACACAAAAATCACGGTTCCCGCGCCGCACCCTTTCCGAAACTTCATGGTCATTTTTGGCGGCTCGCGCGTTGTCTCGCATCGCGGCGGGGGAAAAGGAACGCAGGAGAAGGCGTGATGCGGTATCTTCTTTTGATCGCCACCATGGTTTTCGGTATCTCGGCGGCGATGACGGCCGCCCAGGCTCAGACGGCGAGCGACCAGACCGGCAGCACTGGAACCAGTTCCGATCCGCTCAGCGTGCCGACGTCGTCGTTACCGACGGGGTCATCATTTTCGACCGGATCGGCTGGCGCGTCAGGCGGATCGGCAACGGAAACGACGGCGAGCGGCGTCGCAGGCAGCAGCAGCGCAGGCTTCAGCGCATCGTCGTCGGATACTTCTCAAGTGCCGTTGCAGCTATCGGGCGAGACTCCCAACACCTCGACGCAGGCAGCGACCTCAACGGCTGCGGCCGCAAGCCACTCGTCGAGCACAATCTGCCCGCCGCCGGTTCCGACCTCGGATGGCGGCTCGGCCAATCTGACGGAAATGGTCGGCGGCTCGCTCAGCGGATGCTGAGCTGGCGTCGCGATACGGCGGGTTTGGTGTTCTGCGCTGGGACCAGAAGGCTCGCTGCGTCAATCACAGATAAGCGTGTGACTACGGAGCACCCGGGCGAAGTCGACGAGTTCGTCTAAGTTCAGTTGTGGACAGTTCGCGCGCGGTTCCCGTGCGACGGTGCGTCCATGAGGGACATGCAGGCGAAGTTGGATAGTCTTCTGGAGCAAGCTTCAGAGTGTGCCAAGATCGCGTCTGAGGCGACCGACGCGGGGAAACAGGAACTATTTGCCCGTCTCGCTCAGCACTTCACTGTTCTCGCTTCCGAGGTCGAAAAGGCCATAGCGAAAATGGCCGGCGAAGAATAGGGCCGCGTTCTCCTCAAAGTCCACTTTTGCATATATCGGCGTCACTGCTGATTTAATATCGGCGCGGCGTCGGATTCAGTCATGCGGAAATGCCCAATGCGGATTGTGCCCAAGCATCCATTTCGGCCGAAGTGCCCGCGATGTGGCATGCACATGATCGCGACCACGGCGGTACTCAACCGCAGGCGCAAATTCGAATGTTTGCGCTGTCGTCGTTCAGAGACTTGCAAGATCGAAGAATAAAAACGACGGCACGCATTTCGTGTCTGGACCGCCGCCCCTACTTCTTTTCCCAATCTCGCCAATGTGTCGGGTGAATTGCTACTGGTCCGCTGCTGGCGGCCTTGGTCCAGCCGCCAAGGACACGACGGCAGGGGAAAATGACCGGATAGATTTTCCCATCGTCCTCGACAACGGCGACTTCCAAGTCTCGGTCGAATGGGGCGGTTTCAATTTTCAACCATATCATGAGGTCAAGCATGGCCTGACGCGCGACCTCGGAGGTTGATAGTTATCAACCAAGCTGGCTTATTCGGCTGCCCTTGGGTTGGGATTTTTGACGCGCCAGTCGGCGAACTTGGCCTCTTCCTCTGCCAGCAACTTGTGGAGCATAGCGATCTTCCTCGCGTCAGGCTCGGTAGCCAGCAGCTTCTTGCAGTGGGCGATGTTCGCCTCAAATATGAAACTTGCCACGGCTCGCTCCCCTTGGTTGAGCCGAGTTCCACCCTGCTCTTTCGCCTCCGGAATAGCGAGTCACTTCTCTTTGCTTCAGCCCTCGTCGCGTCTCAATACCTTGCCCGTTCTGTTGATGAAATGAATTCCAGCGCAGGCAAGACACGTCACGGATTCATATTCGTGATCCAATCCGGCCTCGAACCGGTGCTGCACGTTCTGGTTGGTTACCGGGCAGACGAAGATCAAATTTCTCGTCCCGCCGTGGTTCTCGCTTCCGTCCATGTCCTTTACGCATCCGATTGGGGCGGCTGTAAGCCGTTCGTCGAGCACGATCTGCCCGCCCCGGTTCCGACCTCGGATGGCGGCTCAGCCAATCTGACGGAAATGGTCGGCGGCTCGCTCAGCGGATGCTGAGCCGGCATCGCACGACGGAACGCATCTTGCCGCATGCGATCAGGCAGAAGTTCACGGTCGGCGCCGATGGCGAGCTGGAGCCGTTCACCGAAGGCAGCTCGAAACCGATGTCAGCGGTGGTGACGAACGCCGACACGGTCGTCGAGCAGTTCGATCTCCGCACCCCATAGTTCATGGTTCCCGGAACCAAGGCCAGTTCGGTTTCCGGTCTTAGCTTTTTTCTCTAACGTTCCGGGAACCGGCAGTGTTGCCCAAAAACCGCCATGTACACTTTTGTACCATTGGCCCCGGAACGAATGCCCGATTTCTGCATGGTTTGTGTGGCGCTGGGATACCACGGGAAACGGCAGTGATAGGCAAACAGTACTTCGTGCGTCAAGCGACGATTCTGTTTTGGATCGCCAAGGCAACCAAGGACCCTAAAATGTCTGCCGCTCTAATGGACAAGGCGGCCGATGTTAAATCGAAAGTGGACGGACTGGGCGCGCCGCTCGATCTGACGCCACTAGCGCCGGACATTGAGCCGCCGCCCACAAAGTGAACGTAAGGCCGCCTCAGTTGGCCGCCTCTTTCATTCTACGCGTTCCGTTACGATTGGCTTCTCAGGGGCGGTCAGCGGACTTTCAGCCCATTTCAGCGCAGGATCGTCACAACTTATGCATTGGAGATCGGTGCGGCCGGAGATGGTGACAACCGGGTTCATTTGTTTTCCACACTTCGGGCAGCGCGTTATCTGATCCATGACGTCCTCCCGATTTTTCAATCACCAATCAGGAAGAGGAGCTTTTGTTCCCATCGGCGATCATCAGGCGAACCTCTCGGCACCGGCCGGTAGCGCAGCGGTAGTGATGCGCTTGTGTTCACTTGGGAACAGAACGCTGGATGTTGGCGTATTATATTCGAGACTTGCAAAACCCTACGGTTAGGACCCGTAAGCAAGAGCCATAGCCATGCCGCAACGCCGACGTTTCAAACAATCTACTTCGCTCAAAGAACGCCTCAACTCGTTTGCCAAGAGAGTCCGTGACAAGGCCTCGCGGCTTCCGTCAGGTGCCGAAAGAGACGCCTTGCTCAAGAAGGCAAGTCAGGCCGACACCGCCGCCCATCTGGACGAATGGGCCAACTCTCCCGGACTTCGGCCACCAAAGTAGGTGCCGGGCACGAGACGGGGCGGTCGATGGCGGAGTCCGAAATGGTGGATGGTCCCATCATGCGGCCGCACGGCCTGTGGGATAAAGATGATTGTCACGCCGCATCGGGAAATGGTGGGCGGCTACGGATTCGAACCGCAGACCCTCTCGGTGTAAACGAGATGCTCTAACCAGCTGAGCTAGCCGCCCTTGGGGACGCTGTTTAGCCTTGCCGCCCCCTTTGGCGCAAGATCCGATACGGCCGCACCGCTTCGGATAGCGCGCAAAAAAACGGCGCCCGAAGGCGCCGTTTAATCATTTTCAAGACACGAGGTCAGTGCGCCGTCAGGCCGCCCGGGGCCTCGTCGCCGGCGTCCGGCGTCACCGGCGGCACCTTGGCGGAGTCCTCTTCCCAGACGATCGGCACGGGGGGCCGTACCAGCGCCCTGGCGACGACCTCGTCGAGCCGGGCCACCGGAATGATGGTCATCCCGCCCTTGATCGCGTCGGAAATCTCCGTGAGATCCTTGGCGTTGTCTTCCGGGATCAGCACCGTCTTGATGCCGCCACGCGCGGCCGCCAGCAGCTTCTCCTTCAAGCCGCCGATCGGAAGCACGCGTCCGCGCAGCGTGATTTCGCCGGTCATGGCGACCTCATGCCGAACCGGGATGCCGGTCATCACCGAGATGATCGCGGTTGCCATCGCCACACCCGCCGACGGTCCATCCTTCGGGGTCGCGCCTTCCGGAACGTGGACGTGGATGTCGCGCCGGTCGAACAACGGCGGCTCGATGCCGAAGCCGACCGCGCGCGAGCGGACGAAAGACGCCGCCGCCGAAATCGACTCCTTCATCACGTCGCGCAGATTGCCCGTGACGGTCATCTTGCCCTTGCCGGGCATCATGACGCCTTCGATCGTGAGCAACTCGCCGCCGACATCGGTCCAGGCCAGGCCCGTCACGATGCCGATCTGATCGTCGGTCTCGATCTCGCCGTAGCGGTACTTCGGCACGCCGAGGAACTCCTCGAGCGTCTTCTCGGTGACCTTGACCGACTTCTTCTTCGAGATCATCAGCTCCTTCACCGCCTTGCGGGCGAGTGTCGAAAGCTCACGCTCCAGATTCCGCACGCCCGCTTCGCGGGTGTAGCGGCGGATCATCAGAAGCAACGCGTCGTCGTCGATCGACCATTCCTTGGATCCAGGCCGTGCTTGGAGATCGCGTTCGGGATCAGGTGCTTGCGCGCGATCTCGACCTTCTCGTTCTCGGTGTAGCCGGCGATCCGGATGATCTCCATGCGGTCCATCAAGCGGACCCGGAATATTCAGCGTATTCGCGGTCGTGATGAACATCACGTTGGAGAGGTCGTAATCGACCTCCAGATAATGGTCGTTGAAGGTCGAGTTCTGCTCGGGGTCGAGGACCTCGAGCAAAGCCGACGACGGATCGCCGCGGAAATCGGCGCCCATCTTGTCGATCTCGTCCAGCAGGAACAGCGGGTTCGAGGTCTTCGCCTTGCGCATCGACTGGATGATCTTGCCGGGCATCGAGCCGATATAGGTGCGGCGGTGACCGCGGATTTCGGCCTCGTCGCGCACGCCGCCGAGCGACACGCGGACGAATTCGCGTCCCGTGGCCTTGCGCGATCGACTTGCCGAGCGAGGTCTTGCCGACGCCGGGAGGGCCGACCAGACACAGGATCGGGCCGGTCAGCTTGTTGGCGCGCGACTGCACGGCGAGATACTCGACGATGCGGTCCTTGACCTTCTCAAGCCCATAGTGATCGCTGTCCAGCACTGTCCTGGGCAGCCACCAGATCCTTCTTGACCTTGGACTTCTTGTTCCACGGGATCGACAGCAGCCAGTCGAGATAGTTGCGCACGACGGTGGCTTCCGCGGACATCGGCGACATCTGGCGCAGCTTCTTCAACTCGTGCTGCGCCTTCTCTCGCGCTTCCTTGGAAAGCTTGGTCTTGGCGATCTTCTCTTCGAGATCGGCGAGCTCGTCCCGGCCCTCGTCGTCGCCGAGTTCCTTCTGGATCGCCTTCATCTGCTCGTTGAGATAGTACTCGCGCTGGGTCTTCTCCATCTGGCGCTTGACGCGCGAGCGGATGCGCTTCTCGACCTGCAGCACGGAAATCTCGCTCTCCATCAGCCCGAGCACCTTTTCAAGGCGCGCGGTCACCGACAGCGTTTCCAGGATCGCCTGACGGTCGGCGATCTTGACGGCCAGATGCGAAGCGACGGTATCGCCGAGCTTGGCGAAATCCGTGATCGCCTGCACCACGCCGACGACTTCGGCGGAAATCTTCTTGTTCAGCTTCACATAGCTCTCGAAATCCGACACGACCGAGCGCGCCAGCGCCTCGGCCTCGACGGAAGTCGGCATCGGTATCGGCGAGCGCGACCGCGGTCGCTTCGTAATATTCGCTGCGCTCGGAGTATTTCTGCAACGCGCGCGCGCTCGAGCCCTTCCACCAGCACCTTGACGGTGCCGTCGGGCAATTTCAGAAGCTGCAAAACGCTGGCGAGCGTACCGGTTTCGTAGATCGAATCCGGAGCCGGATCATCGTCGGACGCATTCTTCTGCGTCGCCAGCATGATCAGCGCATCGTTCTTCATCACCTCTTCGAGCGCGCGGATCGATTTCTCGCGGCCGACGAACAGCGGCACGATCATGTGCGGGAAGACGACGATGTCGCGCAGCGGCAGCACCGGATAAGCGTGGCTTTCGCCGTGAATGATTGATGGCCGGGGTTTTGGGGTGGTCATGGCCTTTTCCTTTTGTTGTGCCCCCTTGCTCGCCATCCGCAACATTCGCGCAACCGCCACAAGGTGCCGAGATACGCCGGAAAGGGTGAGGCCCATAAGGCCGCTTCTTCCGGCTTGTTGGAGACGCGAATCTTCAAAATGATTTCACGCCGCCAACGACATTAGGTGGCTATCGACTAGGGGGGTGTCAAGTCGTCGAAAACCCCTGTCACACAGGGCTAAACGCAGCGTTCGGGCTGAGCCAAAGCAGCCGCCGAAAGGCTCGGCAGCCTCGCCAAAATACGCTCGTTTACAGCGACCTGAAGAGTTCTCAGGCGCTGGCGCTGCTCTCCACCGCGCGGTCGGAACGGTCGGCGTAGATGTAGAGCGGACGCGCCGTTCCTTCCACCACTTCGCGCGAGATCACGACCTCTTCCACACCTTCCAGGCCCGGAAGATCGAACATGGTCTCGAGCAGGATGCTTTCGAGGATCGAACGCAGTCCGCGCGCGCCGGTCTTGCGTTCGATCGCCTTGCGGGCGACCGCGCCAAGCGCCTCGTCGGCGAAGGTCAGTTCGATATTCTCCATCTCGAACAGGCGCTGATACTGCTTCACCAGCGCGTTCTTCGGATCGGTGAGGATCTTCTTCAGCGAAGCCTCGTCGAGATCCTCCAGGGTCGCGACGACCGGCAAACGGCCGACGAATTCCGGGATCAGGCCGTACTTCAGCAGATCTTCCGGCTCGACATGGCGGAAGATTTCGCCGGTGCGGCGGTCTTCCGGCGCCAGCACCTGGGCTGCAAAGCCGATCGAGGTCGAGCGGCCGCGCGCCGAGATGATCTTCTCGAGCCCGGAGAACGCACCGCCGCAGATGAACAGGATGTTGGTGGTGTCGACCTGCAGGAACTCCTGCTGCGGATGCTTGCGGCCGCCTTGCGGGGGAACCGAAGCCACCGTGCCTTCCATGATCTTCAGCAGCGCCTGTTGCACGCCCTCGCCCGAGACGTCGCGGGTGATCGAGGGATTGTCGGACTTGCGGCTGATCTTGTCGATTTCGTCGATGTAGACGATGCCGCGCTGGGCGCGCTCGACATTGTAGTCGGCCGATTGCAGCAGCTTCAGAATGATGTTCTCGACGTCCTCACCGACGTAACCGGCTTCGGTCAGCGTGGTGGCATCCGCCATGGTGAAGGGCACATCGAGGATGCGCGCCAACGTCTGCGCGAGCAACGTCTTGCCCGAACCGGTCGGTCCGATCAGCAGGATGTTCGACTTCGCGAGCTCGACATCGTTGTGCTTGGTCTGATGGTTGAGCCGCTTGTAGTGGTTGTGGACGGCGACCGAGAGCACCTTCTTGGCGTGGCTCTGGCCGATCACGTAGTCGTCCAGGACCTTGCAGATTTCCTTCGGCGTCGGAATCCCGTCGCGCGACTTGACCAGCGAGGATTTGTTTTCCTCGCGGATGATGTCCATGCAGAGCTCGACGCATTCGTCGCAGATGAAGACGGTCGGGCCCGCGATCAGCTTGCGAACTTCGTGCTGGCTCTTGCCGCAGAACGAGCAATACAGCGTGTTCTTGGAGTCGCTGGCGCCAACCTTACTCATTCCTGTCTCCGTCCGCAGTTCGATCCAGCACGCCCGCCCCATTCCCGGCAGTTACCGGCCCCGACTTCCGAAAAGTCCAAAGAGTTTGTAGATAGAGCAAAATTCGTACCAAAAAAGACCCTATTCCTTAGATTGTCCGCGAGAATCGCGATCACTCGAATCTCCATGCAAGCATACCCTGTGCGACCTAGCCAACCATGCTCGCACCCGACTATCAAGAATTCGCTAATTGGCGGGTCACTGGATATCCGTGACAATACCGTGATTTGCGCTTTCATCAGCGAATTAACAGCCGAAATCGGCGAAACGTTGCGCGATTGCCACGCCAAAAAGCCAGGACGAAAGCGGAACTTTCGTTCCAAACCGGCCAGAAGGGACCGCTTCGGGACCATTTCCGCAATCAAGCAACCATTAACGCCAGTTCAAGCAATTCGGCCGCTTGACCAAGGTCGCCTTGCCGGGCCGTCCCGTCAGCTGGTCTTGGCGGGTGCCGGCTCTTCAGCCCGCTTGTCGATCACCTTGTCGACCAGACCGAACGCCTTGGCGTCATCCGCGGTCAAGAACTTGTCGCGCTCCAGCGCGTCCTCGATCGCCTTGTAGGTCTGGCCGGTGTGCTTGACGTAGATCTCATTGAGCCGCTTCTTCAGGTTCAGGATTTCCTGAGCGTGAAGCATGATATCGGTGGCCTGGCCCTGAAAGCCGCCGGAGGGCTGATGCACCATGATGCGCGAATTGGGCAGCGAAAAACGCATGTCCTTCTCGCCGGCGGCCAACAGCAGCGAGCCCATCGAAGCCGCCTGCCCCGTGCACAGCGTCGACACCGGCGGGCGGATGAATTGCATGGTGTCGTAGATCGCAAGTCCCGATGTCACCACGCCGCCGGGCGAGTTGATGTACATCGAGATTTCCTTCTTCGGATTCTCGGCTTCGAGAAACAGCAGCTGCGCCACGGTCAGCGTCGCCATGCCGTCCTCAACCGGGCCGGTGACGAAGATGATCCGCTCTTTGAGGAGGCGCGAGAAAATGTCGTAAGCTCGTTCGCCGCGGTTGGTCTGCTCGACCACCATCGGCACGAGGTTCATGTAGGTTTCAACGGGATCGCGCATTAGTCACCCAAAGGTTGGCAGGGACGAACATCCGTCAGCGGGGCGATACGAACTGATATCGCAAGACAGGATGAGCGTTCCGTGATGCAAGACGTCAGAAGATAGTTCAAAGATAGGCTTAGGTTACCCGGCCACAAGACCGGGGCGAGAGCGTCGTTCAGCCGCGCACTTGAAGCTGATTCTGGCTACCGGGCAAAGCCGTCAGCCCTGAGGCCGAGGCGCTTTCGCGTCTCAACCTTAACGCTGGACTTACAAGGACCTATAGCGTTTTCGAGCGAAGTGGAAGCCGGTTCGCGTAGCAATCAAGTTTACGCAGATTGCGTAGACTTACGGCAGGAACTTCAAAGACTCAAGCGGCGCTCTTCTCGGCCTCGTCATCCTTGTAAAGTTCTTCGCGCGAAACCTTCTTTTCGGTGACGTTGGCAAGCTCGAGGATGAAGTCGACGACCTTGTCCTCATAGATTGGCGCACGAAGCTGGGCCAACGCATTGGCATTGTTGCGATAGAAGTCCCAGACTTCCTTTTCACGACCCGGCATCTGACGGGCCCGCTCGATCACCGCGCGGCCGACTTCGTCGTCGGTGACCGTAATCTTGTTCTTCTCACCGATCTCGGAGAGCACCAGACCAAGCCGAACGCGGCGATCGGCGATCTTGCGGTACTCCTCTTTCGCCGCTTCCTCGGTGGTGTCCTCATCGGCAAAGGTCTTGCCGCTGGCCTCCATCTCCGACTTGATCGAGTTCCACATCAGCTCGAATTCCTCCTCGACCAGCGACGGCGGCGCCTCGAAGCGGTGGGTTTCGTCGAGGCGGTCGAGCAGGATGCGCTTGACGCGCTGACGCGTGGCGCCGGCAAATTCGGCCGCCATCCGCTCGCGCGCGGCATCCTTCAGCTTGTCGAGCAATTCCAGGCCAAGCGTCTTGGCGAACTCGTCGTTGATTTCGGCTTCCTGCGGCGCCTCGATCAGGGATGCGGTGGTTTCGAACTCGGCCGGCTTGGCCGGCGAGTTCCGTATTGCCGTAGCTCGCGGGGAAGGTGACCTTCAGGACACGCGTTTCGCCGGCAGCGATGCCGATCAGTTGTTCTTCGAAGCCCGGAATGAAGGTGTTGGAGCCGATGGTCACCGGGATGTTCTCGGCGGAGCCGCCCTCGAACGCGACGCCGTCGATCGTCCCCTTGAACGAGACGGTGACGCGGTCGCCGTTTTCGGCCTTGGCCCCCTCACCCTTGGCGGCAAAGGTCTTGTTCTGATCGGCGATGCGCTTGATGGCATCCTCGACCTCGGTGTCGGTCACTTCAGCGACCGGCTTCTCGACCTTGAAGCTCTTGAAGTCAGCCAGCACAATCGGCGGCACCACCTCGATCGCGACCGTGTAGGTGAGATCGGATTTGCCCGAGAGCAATTCCTCGACCTCTTTCTCCTCGGTCGGCATGGTTATCTTGGGCTCGGTCGCGAGGCGGAAGCCGCGTTCGGTGAAGAGCTGCGAATTGGTGTCGCGGATGGTCTGGTCGATGGTCTTCCGCCATCACCGAGCGGCCGTAGACCTTCTTGAGGTGGCTGACCGGCACCTTGCCCGGACGGAAGCCGTTGAGGCGGACCTTGTCCTTCAATTCCACCAGGCGCGCATCGGCCTTGGCATCGAGATCAGCCGCGGGAACGCTGATCTGAAACTCGTGCTTTAATCCCTCGGCGACCGTTTCCGTTACCTGCATGGCTTCAATCTTCTTCTCGATAAATCCGGCCAAACGCCGGACGGCTTTGTATCTGATAGCGCATGGCGTCATGCCTTGCGCCGGCGATTTCGGTAGTCTCCAGAACCCTTTGAAATTCCTGCCTCATTTTGGCGGCCCGGCTCTCGAGGGTATCATCGCTCCCAAGCGACCGGCGGCTCACAGGCAATGGGCTGCCGCTCGTAACTCAATGGCGGCGGGAGATCAACAGTTCCCGGAGGGCGCCGAGCCTCAAAATGGGCTTAAGCCACCATATGGCGACGAGTGACGGCGAGGGCCAGGACGATGACAGGACGATGATCAGGCGGACCGCACGGTTCCGAGGAACCGGCCCATTTCCGACTTCAGCCGGTGGCTTTCGCTGGTGAGCGCACGTGCCGACGACAGCACCTGCGAGGATGCCGATCCGGTTTCGTTGGCACCGCGTTGAACATCGACGATGCTCGCCGACACCCGCTGGGTGCCGGACGCCGCCTGCTGCACATTGCGCGAGATTTCCTTCGTGGCCGCCCCCTGCTGCTCGACCGAGGCGGCGATCGTCGCCGAAATCTCCGACAGCCGTTCAATGGTGGCGCTGATCTGCCCGATCGCGTCGGACGACTGCCGGGTTGCGGCTTGAATGTCGGCAATCTGCTGGCCGATTTCGCCGGTCGCTTTCGAGGTCTGTTCGGCCAGAGCCTTGACCTCGGAGGCAACGACCGCAAACCCCCGGCCCGCTTCACCGGCGCGGGCCGCCTCGATGGTGGCGTTCAGCGCCAGCAGATTGGTCTGGCCCGCAATGGTGTTGATCAGCTCAACGACGTCGCCGATGCGGCTTGCGGCCTTTGAAAGCCCGCTGACATGCGCGGTCGTGGCCTGCGCCTCAGCGACGGCTTCACTCGCAATCCGTGCGGTCTCGTTGATCTGCCGGCCGATCTCGCTGACGGACGACGACAGTTCTTCCGTTGCCGCCGAGACCGACTGAACATTGCTTGAGGCTTCTTCCGACGATGCGGCGACCGTCGTACTGAGTTCCTGCGCCCGTTCGGCGGTGCTCGCGAGCGAGCCTGCCGAGGTCTCGAGTTCCTTTGAGGCCGATGAGACCGCTTCGACGATCTGGCCGACCGCATTTTCGAAATCGTCGGCGAGCTTCAGCATATCCGATTTGCGTTGCTCAGTCGCACGCAGTTCGGCCGTCGCCCGATCTGCCTTCATACGCTCGGCCTGGATCATCTTCTCTTTCAGGATCTGGATGGCGGAAGCCACCTTCCCGATTTCGTCGCTTCGTTCTTGCCCTGGCACATTCGTGGCAGTGTTGCCTTCCGCCAGTTCACCGATGCTGCCGACGACGCCCATCAATGGCCGCGAGATGGTGCGGCTCACCGCCACCATGAAAATCACGGCGCCAACGAAGGCAGCGAGAGCGAGCAGCAAGGTAACCTCCCACGCCGTCCGCTTTGCGCCATCGGAAGCGAACCTCGCGTTCTGGTCGGCAATGGCAATGAAGCGCGCTTTCGCCTTGCCCAGAAGCTCGGTCGGCGCGCGATCGATGCCGGCCACGGCCGCATCGCCGACGGCGCTGTCAAAGCCGTGATCCTTGAAAGCTTGAAGCCCGCGCCGGTAGGCCTCACCCATCTGCCGATGGGCGGCGACGAACTGGCCGATCAGTTGCGAAGCTTCCGCATCGGTGACACTGGAACGCATCCGCTCAGCCGCGCCCCGGACGTCGCTCTCGCGTTGCTGGAACGCGTTCCAGTGCTTGTCGAGGGCTTCCGGCTTCTTGCCGCGCAGCAGCGTGTCCTTCCACTCCTGCACCTGCTTTTTGAAATTGGTCTCGACCGTCAAGACTTCGATGGCGTTGGCCTGGCTCGCCCGGACGTCCCGGTCAAACAGCTGAACGCTCGCTGCATATTGCCAGAAGCCGTAGGCGGCGGCCGCGAGCAGAACGGCAATGCAAAGACCAAACAGGGCAAGGATGCGGCCGCGAATTCCGAGCGAAAAGCCAGTCGTCGGGGGCATTCTCAAAATCCATCATTCAAAATCGGGGTCGTTTAAAAATCGAGACAGTATGTCCCGGCATGCTTTCACAGTTCTTAAGCAAAGCCGGTTTCCCAAGTAGAACCCGATGCTTGACGGGCACGCCGCCAGCCGCAAGTTGCATTACTTCAAGAGGCCATCCTTCGGTAGCCGGAATATTTCACATGGAGAAATTCGCGAGGGCGCCCCACTCAGCTCGGGGGCGCGGCGCGGATCAGAATGTCGTCGAATGCGGGGGACGATGAACGTTGGTGCGGGCGGAGGGACTCGAACCCCCACAACTTTCGTCACTGGAACCTAAATCCAGCGCGTCTACCAATTCCGCCACGCCCGCAAGAGAAGCTTCAAGTTTGGCCGCCGTGCCGCGGGCGGCAGGCTTATACCATGGGCCTTCGGTTCGCAGCAATTTCCTATTGGCACCTGCCGCTTGCCATATCATGCCGAAAGTGGTCCGCATCAAGCTAGTGGAGTGGATTTGACATTCGCTACCCCCAGGCCGGAACTTCGTAAAGCGAATGTCAAATCCAAACTCCACTAGAAACCTAGATTTGCCAGTGGTCCTTTGATTCTAACATTTGCAAAAGTGCCAGCCACACCGGGATGCAAATGTTAGAATCGGACCACTAGGCCGTAGTGACGATTTAAGGATATGGGATTCCCAAACGAGGGCAAATCAAATTCAACGCTGATTTTGGGGATCGGCGATGGATAGCGACGCACTTCGGGATGACCAGTGGGAACGAATGAGGGGCTTCGTGCCTGGCGGGACCAAGGGTAAGCGCGGGCCTCGTACCGACAACCGTCGGTTTCTGGATGCGCTGTTGTGGATGGCGCGTTCTGGTGGGCGTTGGCGTGATCTGCCGGAGCGGCTGGGCAACTATCAATCTGTGAAACGGCGCTACTATCGCTGGATTGAGATGGGCGTTCTCGATGACGTGCTGGCGGCTCTTTCGCGCGAAGCCGATCTGGAATGGCTGATGATCAATTCGACTATCGTGCGGGCGCATCAGCATGCCGCTGGCGCGCGCACGGAAAAAGGGGGGCGGATGCCCAGGGCCTGGGCCGGTCTCGAGGTGGGCTGAGCACCAAGATCCACGCCGCGGGTGATGCGCTCGGCAATCCGCTCCGCCTGATTGGGACGCCGGGGCAGCGCAACGATATTGCCCTTGCCCATGAGCTTGTCGACGGCTTCACTGCGAACGCCACGATCGGCGACAAAGGCTATGACGCCGATCATCTGTGCCAGAAGATCGCCGAGACCGGAGCCGAGGTCGTCATCCCGCCCAAGCGAAACCGCAAGATCCAGCGCGCCTACGACGTCGATCTCTATAGGAGCGCAACATCATCGAGCGCTTCTTCAACAAGCTCAAACAGTTCCGCCGGGTCGCGACGCGATATGACAAACTGCTTGTCAACTTCATGGGCTTCGTCAAACTTGCCGCTATCGCCATCTGGCTCAAATGACTAATTCGTCACCACGCCTAGGTACATGTCAGATCACATTTTTCGGCCGACCCGCCGCGCGGTGACGGCGGCATTGGCTGCCGCCGCTTTCCCGTGGCCGCACAAGGCGGCCCGCGCCGGACAGGTCTCCCGGCTGGCGCTCCGTTGCAAGGAAGACGTCCTTGAATTGCGGGAGGGACAGCCGGCCACGCCGATCTGGTCGCTCGGCGATCAACCTCTTCGTTTCAAGCGCGGCGATCGCCCCGAAATCACTTTGACCAACGATCTCCCCGTGCCGGCGCTTCTCAACTGGCGCGGCGTCGATGCCGCCGCATCAGCCGAGCCCCTGCTCGCACGTTCCGCGCTCGCGCCTTCGGCCACTGACACGTTGCAACTCCCGTTGCGCGATGCTGGAACGTATCTGTGCGACGTTGCCTTGCTCGGTGACGGCGCCGCGCGAGCGACACGGGCCTTGCCGCTGATCGTCAGCGAAAACGAACCGGTCCAGGTCGATCGCGACGAGACGTTCCTGATCGAGGGCTGGCGGCTGAAACCGGACGGCAGCGCGATTGCCCCCGGCCTTGATCCCGAGGGCACGACGCCGGTCTACACCGTCAACGGACAGCGAATGCGCGAAATCACGGCGCGCGGGCGCGAGCGCCTCAGGCTGCGCTTCATCAACGGCCTTCAGCGCCGGGTGATCGCGTTAAAGATCGAACACCACGACGTCAGGGTGATGGCGCTAGATGGTCAGCCGGCGGAGCCGTTTCTGGCGCGCGGCGGCGCCTTTGCGCTGGCGCCAGGCGGACGGGCGGATGTCTTTGTCGATATGGCGCTAGAGGCGAGCAGCACGCCGATCCTGATGCATGACGGCGACGCGGCGCGGCCCATCGCTCGATTGGTCACATCAGACGAAGCGCCGATCCGAACTGCTAATCTGCCAGCCGCGCCGGCGCTGCCGTCGAACGGCCTGCCCGCGCGGCTTGATTTGAAAAGCGCCCTGCGGATCGATCTTCCCATTGGGGGCGATACCAAGGATTGGCTGACGCCGGACACGTTCAAGCCTGCCACGCTGCCCGCTTTCCGCGCCAAAGCGGGCCGCGCGGTCGTGCTGTCACTGAACAACCGTGCACACACGACATCCGTCTTTCACCTGCATGGTCATCATTTCCGCCATCTCGATCGGCTCGACGACGGCTGGAAGCCATTCTGGCTCGATACGATTGCGATCGATGCCGGACAGACGCAACGCATCGCTTTCGCCGCCGAAGTTACCGGACGCTTTCTGCTGGAGGCGGTCGAAGCCGATTGGAAAGCGTCGCGGCGCCTGCGCTGGTACAGCGTCGAGTGAACTCTGCCGTTTAGTATTCTACGCCCAATTCGTCGTAGAGACGGCGCGTCACCGCAGGCAGGGTTTCTGGAAGATCTTCCGCAATCAGTCCGGGTCCCGCCTCTTGCGCGGCCTCGCCATGCATCCAGACCGCGATGGAAGCGGCTTCGAACGCCGGCACGCCCTGCGCCAGCAAGCCTGCGATCATGCCCGACAGCACGTCGCCCGCGCCGGCGGTCGCAAGCCAGGGCGGCGCATTGGCTGATATCGTCGCGCGTCCATCGGGCGAGGCTACCGTCGTGTCCGGCCCTTTCAGCAGCACGACCGCGCCGGATCGTTCGGCCGCCGTCCTCACCCGCTCGAGCTTGGAGCGAAGCGGATGCTTGTTGCTGAGGTCGCTGAACAACCGCGGAAACTCTCCCTCATGCGGGGTCAGAACCACCTGGGAGTCTTGCGAACGCTTGATCGCCTCGAACAGCCGCTCTGGATTGCCGGCAAAGCTCGTCAGTGCATCCGCATCCAGCACCACCGCCCGCTTTGCCGACAGCGCCGTCAGCACGAAATTTTCGGTCCGTTCGCCGACGCCGGCGCCCGGCCCGATCACATAGGCGTTGAGGCGTTTCTCGTTGAGCAGTTCGGCGAATTCGATGACCGTATCGACGGGGCGAACCATGACGGCCGTCAAAGCCGAGGCATTGACCGCCAACGCTTCGCGCGGTGACGCCAGCGTCGCAAGACCAGCGCCTGCCCGTAACGCGCCTCGCGCGGAGAGCCGCGCCGCGCCGGTAGCAGCGATCCCGCCGGACACCACGGCCACATGGCCGCGGTTATATTTATGACCTTCCATCGTCGGGACCGGAAACGCGCCGCTCCAGGACGATGGAATGTTCTCGAAGGTTTTTGGCGCGATCTCTGATAGCACGCGCGCATCGATGCCGATGTCGGCGACGCGCACGCGGCCGCAATGCAGCCGCCCCGGCAGCAGCAGATGCGCCGGCTTGCGGCGAAAGAAGGTGACGGTTTCAACGGCGCGCACCGCCGTCCCCATGACGGCGCCGCTAGTGCCGTTGATGCCGCTCGGCAGATCGACGGCGAGAACCGGCGCGCCGTTGGCGTTGATCGCCTCGATCATCTCAAACGGCTCGCCCTTGACCGGCCGATCGAGGCCAGCCCCAAACAGCGCATCGATGATCAGCGCCGGTCTGCCGATGGCCTGCGGATTGAACGGCAGCACCGGATATTTCCAGCCGCGCGCGGCGGAAGCCGCATCGCCCTGCAAGCTGTCCCGCTCGCACAACAGAATGACGGAAACATCCCGGCCGCGCGCGGCGAGTTCAGCCGCGGCCACAAAGCCATCGCCGCCGTTATTGCCGGGACCGGCGATCACCAGGATCGATCCTTCTGTGACGAGGTCCATCGCGGCGGCGGCGACCGCCTGCCCTGCGCTCAGCATCAGGGAAAAGCCCGGCGTGCCGGCCGCGATCGCGAGCCGATCGGCACGCTCCATTTCGGCCGTCGTCAGAACTTCCATGCCCAATCCCCTGACAAAAACGCCCTTTTCAAAGGCACTTTTCGCATTGTCAAACGGCCAAGCCCGGATGGCCGCACATCATTTGACCTATTTGCCTAATTGCAGTGCTGCACTATGATTGCCCGATTCTCATCGATGGACTTCCAGCGCCCGTTAAAAGATTGATAATATTCCGAAATCGGGCGTCTTAACAGTTTGGCATAGACCCTGCTTTCGAGGAAGCAAGTTCCGGATCGGCGAGCTTGAGAGAGCCACCTCAGACCAGCCAGCCCGCAGAGCCGACCATTTCGCGCCATCGCGACAACAAACCTGAACGTCTTGAGACCTTAGAAAGTGCCGGGAGGCAACCTGTGAAGAAAATCGAAGCCATCATCAAGCCGTTCAAGCTGGACGAGGTTAAAGAAGCGCTGCAGGAAGTCGGACTTCAGGGCATTACCGTCACCGAAGCCAAGGGTTTCGGGCGCCAAAAGGGCCATGCCGAGCTCTACCGCGGCGCCGAATACATCGTGGATTTCCTGCCCAAGGTGAAGATCGAGATCGTCATTTCCGACGAACTGGTCGAGCGCGCGATCGACGCCATCCGGCGCGCGGCGCAGACCGGGCGGATCGGCGACGGCAAGATTTTCGTGTCCAATATCGAGGAGGCCATCCGCATCCGGACCGGCGAATCCGGGCTCGACGCGATCTAGCAATATCTGCTGCGATATTCAGTTGCGGCGAACGGATTTACCGTCCGGCATCGCCGCTCTGCCTATTTTCATGGCTTTTCCGATATTGTGTTGAGCATTCCCCGATTGTATTGACCTTGTGCCGGGTGCTGCCGTCCGCGGCCCCAAACCAAGACAGTCACCAAAAGGGGGATTCATGAAGACCGCCAAAGACGTCCTCAAGTCGATCAAGGATAACGACGTCAAATACGTCGACCTGCGCTTTACCGATCCGCGCGGCAAGTGGCAGCACGTCACCTTCGACGTCACCATGATCGATGACGATATTTTCGCCGAGGGCACCATGTTCGACGGCTCGTCGATCGCGGGCTGGAAGGCGATCAATGAATCCGACATGTGCCTGATGCCCGACCCCGTCACGGCCACGATCGATCCGTTCTTCGCCGAGACCACCATGGTCATCACCTGCGACGTACTGGAGCCGACCACGGGCGAGCCCTACAACCGCGACCCCCGCGGCATGGCCAAGAAAGCCGAAGCCATGGTCAAGTCGATGGGCGTCGGCGACGCCGTCTTCTTCGGCCCCGAAGCCGAATTCTTCGTGTTCGACGACGTGCGCTTCCAGACCACGCCCTACAACACCGGCTTCAAGCTCGACTCCTCCGAACTGCCGATCAACTCCGATACCGAATACGAGGGCGGCAATCTCGGCCACCGCATCCGCACCAAAGCGGGCTACTTCCCCGTGCCGCCGCAGGACTCGGTGCAGGACATGCGCTCCGAAATGTTAGGGGCCATGGCCAAGATGGGCGTCAAGGTCGAGAAGCATCACCACGAAGTGGCGTCCGCCCAGCACGAACTCGGCATGAAGTTCGACACGCTGACGCTGATGGCCGACCAGATGCAGATCTACAAATATTGCATCCACCAGGTCGCCCACATCTACGGCAAGACCGCCACCTTCATGCCGAAGCCGGTCTATGGCGACAACGGTTCGGGCATGCACTGCCACCAGTCGATCTGGAAGGACGGCAAGCCGGTGTTCGCCGGCAACAAATATGCCGACCTCTCCGAGATGTGCCTGAATTACATCGGCGGCATCATCAAGCACGCCAAGGCGATCAACGCCTTCACCAACCCCTCCACCAACTCCTACAAGCGCCTGGTGCCGGGTTATGAAGCCCCGGTGCTGCTCGCCTACTCGGCGCGCAACCGTTCGGCCTCCTGCCGCATCCCCTACACCTCGAACCCGAAGGCCAAGCGCGTCGAGGTGCGTTTCCCCGACCCGATGGCCAATCCTTATCTCGGCTTCGCCGCGATGCTGATGGCCGGCCTCGACGGCATCAAGAACAAGATCGATCCGGGTCCGGCGATGGACAAGGACCTCTACGACCTGCCGAAGGAAGAGTTGAAGGCGATTCCGACGGTGTGCGGCTCGCTTCGCGAGGCTCTGGAAAGCCTCGACAAGGATCGCGCCTTCCTCAAGAACGGCGGCGTGTTCGACGACGACTTCATCGACGCCTATATCGAATTGAAGATGAGCGAAGTGGAGCGTTTCGAAATGACCCCGCACCCGGTCGAATTCGAGATGTACTATTCGCTGTAAGTGGACGAATTTCCAAAAACAAAAGGGGCGCTTTAAGGCGCCCCTTTTTTCATGCCTGACGCGATTGCCGAGCGAAATTCAGTTCGCTTTTTCGGCATTCGGCGCCGGTGCCGCGAATGAACGTCGCCAGCACTGGACATTGATCACGATTCCGACGACCAGCACCGGCAGGATCGTCACAACGATCACAAACGGCGATAGCGGCACCGGCGAGATCAGTTCGAGCACCATCCCGGAGACCATCCAGAGTACCGAGAAGCACACCGCAAAGTCGATCCTCGGCACTCCCAACCAGTAAAGCAGCGCCGATATCGCGGTAGCCGGGGCTATCGCAGCTCCCGCGATGTAAACCGTCAACTCCTTTGGCGTAAGAACGTCAATCGCCATCGAGGCGAGCAGCCAGAGGCTCACAAACATGACGATCGCGTCGAAACGTTTCATGCCAGCTCCCGAGCGGCAATCGGCATCCGCCATTGTTCACGCGAGGCGCGTACGAGGTCAAGGGCTAACGCGCCGATCGTAATGCTTCGCTCCTCATTCAACTTTGCATTTTCTTGAACAAGCCGGCGGCTTGTTTCGGCACCGCGGGCTGCTCAATCCTCGTAACTGTTGATCACCGCATCAGCGACAGCGCGCTTGGTGATGATACCGACCACATCGTTGACGCGGGGGCGAGCCGTCCCGCGAAAGACCACCGCCGCACCGGCCCGATGGCGTTTCAACCGTGCGAAAGCCAGACTGAGAAGATCCTGGTCGCGGCAGATCACGAGCCGGCTCTCGACAAACTTCTCGACCTGAACGTCCGGATTGGTACGGGCCTCGACCCACAATCCCGAGCGCGGCGGGATCAGCCCGACGATCCGGCCGCCTCGCTCGACCACGATGGGACGCACATCGTCGATGTCATCGGGCAGCATCGCATCCTTGAGTGCCGTGCCGGCGCGCGCGACGATGAATCCGCGCTCCATGATGTCCTGCGCCTGCTTGACGAGATAAAGGTTGATGTGCCGTTCCTTCGGGATGCGGTGACCGCGATGGCGCAGCTTGATGGTGTAGATCGTCTCGCCGATCAGCGCGCGCCGGACGCCGGCGGCCAGCGCCACTGCCACGATCACGGGCACGATGATCGCGTAATCGCGCGTCATCTCGAACACCATGACGATGGCGGTCATGACGCCGCCGGTGCCCGCACCGACCATCGCCGCCATGCCGATGATCGCTGCGGACGGCAGCGTCAGGCCGGCATTTGGCAGGATGATGCCCATGGCCGAGGCGAAGGCCGCGCCCAGCGTCGCGCCGAGGTAAAGCGAGGGCGAAAAAATGCCGCCCGAGGCGCCGCAGCCGAGGCTTATCGTGGTGGCGAGCATCTTGAGCAGGAACAAGAGCGCCAGCAGGCCCACCGCCGTCATTTTCTGATCGAAGATTGCCTGGATGACGGAATATCCGACCCCGTCGACATAGGAGTGACCGAACACGTGGGTGAGGACCACCATCATCAGGCCGAGGATAGCCATACCGACGATGTTCTGGGTGTATTCATTTCCCGGCAGTTTCGGGAAGCCGTCTTCCATGATCACGAGGAGACGAATGAAGGCCCAGGCCGCGACCCCGCAGAGCACTCCGAGCAGCACGAAGCTCAAAATTTCACTGGGCGCAAGCGAGTTCGCCAACGAAAGCTGCACATCCGGTAGGGCAAAGGCCGGATCTGGCCCGATCATGATCCGGCCAATCGTGGTCGCAGCCCCCGTCGCGACCACGACGGGAAGGAAGGTCCGGTTGGAAACTTCCGGCAACAGGATTTCCAGTGCGAACAGCACGCCGCCAAGCGGCGTATTGAAGGTCGCCGCGATGCCGGCACCGGCACCCGCCGATAACAGCGTGATCTTCTGCCAGGTCGACAGGCCGATGAACTGGGCAAACGCCGAGCCGAGCGCTGAACCGATCTGGATGATCGGCCCCTCGCGCCCCACCGCCGCGCCGCTGCCGATCGAGAGTGCGGAAGCAAGTGCCTTGACCAGAGCGACCTTGCCGCGAATGTTGCCGTGTTTGTAAAAGACGGCGTCCATCACTTCGGGCACACCATGGCCCTTGGCCTCCGGCGCAAACCTCCTGACGAGATAGACGACGATGAGACCGCCGACGATCGGTGAGAAAAAGACGAAATTGCCGAAATAACTCGGTCCCTCGCTCACATTCGCATCGAAAAGCGTGCTCAGCCGGCCATTGTAAAAGAGGTTGTGCACCAGCGCTATCAAGACGCGAAAGCCGACCGCGCCAAATCCGGTCATGACTCCGATCACCAGCGCAAGCCCGCAGAGGATCAACAGACTTACCCGTCTCTCGTCACCAGCAGATTTGGCACCGGATCCAATGAACGCGGGTCCCTCCTTGGAGAAGGCAATAGCCATTAAATTTGATCCTTTAAACAAGCCCGGCCAGATACGGATATACTAATTTGCCAGGGAATAAAGTGGTTCAGCGATCACACGACGGACACCTTCGAAAAAAATGCGGGTGTCAATCTCGTGCTGAAAAGCCGCGCGATTCGAGACCACGCGGACCGGGTCGAATTTCAAATGCGGGCCCGCCGAAGTCCGCAGGCCCGTTGATGAAGCAAAAGGGCGCCTCGAGGCGCCCCTTTTTCTTGTCCACACCACCCGAATGTGAACCATGCGGCAGACGGTGACATCCGCGCCCGCAGCCGACATTTCTACCGTTCGTCGAAATCGACGATGGGCTTGTAAATCCACCGCCGGCCGTCATGTCGCCGCCACACGCGGCCCCAGACGATCGCGCCATCGATGGCCCGCCGTGGAAGGATCAGGTGCCAAATGTGCCAGACGCGAGCCCAGGCGGGGCGGAAGCTGGAATTATATCGATCTTCAAAATCGTTCAGCACGAGGCCACGCTCGTTAATTCTATCGGCTAAATGAAGCGAGGCCACCGCATGTGGCCGCAGCCTCCGATCGCGAGTGAGCTTTAGCGCTTGGGGCACGCGACTGAAATCGATCTTATCGCGGGCAAAGTCCCCCGCAACAAAACCCCGCCGTTAAGCTGAATGCCGGCCGAAAAGATTAAATCTGGAACCGCGAACAGCTTTGGATCCGGCCGTCAAAAAATGCGGAGAAAATCGAGCGTTTGGAAATGAGGGCCGCTCGGTCGAATTCGAGATCTACTACGCGCTGCTTCGCGACTCCTGCAATCAGTAAGCAAGCTGCGCCAGCAGGCCGACCCGTTCGTAAGTTGTGGGATGGCTGCGCAACAGGCGCGCGACGCCGTCCTCGAAAGCTTGCATCGGAATCAACTGCGCGTTCACATGGAAATGTTCGAGCTTGTTGAGCGCGGCGACAAGCGCGTGCGGGCAGTCGATCAGATCCAGCGCCCGTGCGTCGGCATCGAGTTCACGCGAGCGCGACAGAGCGAGATAAAGCAATTGAGCGATCGACGGCGCGCTGAGCAGGAACGCGGCGAGGGCCTTGTTGCCGCCCCAGGCACTCCGCCCCGCCGCAAGGCCGGCAAGCGCAGTAACCGCGACCGCCCGCTGCAAGGAGGTTGCCCAGTCCATCGCAAAGCGATCGTTATTGGAAATGTGCGCGACCTCGTGCGCAAGGATGCCGGCCACCTCGTCCTCGGTCATGCGATGCAGCAGGCCATCGGTCAGCACGATCGCCGAGCGCCGGGGTCCGCCGAGCGCGTAGGCGTTCATGCTGTTGGGCGCCGGCAGGTAATAGAGATCGGGCGGCCGGACGAGCCGCGCGCGGCGGCAAATGTCGTGCAACCTTGCATACAGCGCCGGCGTCTCGGCAGGATTGAGTAATTTGACTCCAAAACGTCGCGCCATGATGTCGGGCGAAATGAGAAGATCGTCCGGCTTCAGCCCGCCGAAAGCGATCGCGCTGCGGGCGCCGTCCTCGCCATCGACGATCCAGCCGCAGACAGCAAGCAGCAGCAGCATCCCGGCGATCGCAAATCCGGAATGCCGGCCGTTCAGTTCCCGATGCACATAACGCTGGACCTGCGAGACATCGCGCGGCGGCGTGTAGATCCGCAGCAAAAGCCATTCATTGGGCCGGCCCGTCGGCAGTTCCATCTCCGCGGCGATGCTCATGCCGGAGGGAGTACGGTGTGGCGGGATAGAGGACCGGCGGCCAGAGACAACCGTAAAAGTAACCAAGCCTCGCGCAGCCGGAATTGCGAATGACCAACCATTGCGGTCCGGCTCGGCATATGGATTGGCGAAATGAAACACCTAAACCTCGCATGCTCCCCGGAAAGCGGGTTAGCGTTATTGAGATGCCAAATATGCGCCACCGAAAAGCCCCATTGGGGCGCCGGTCCACAACTATGCAAAAAAAGCGCCGGAGTGTTACTCCGGCGCAATACGGTCTGTGGATTTTTAGCGTCGATCGTTCAGAGACCCGCGCTCGCCATCGCCTCGCGCAACGACTGCACACCGGTTCCCATGTTGGAACCCGGCTCGCCGCCCGGCCTGCCTTGTACCGGCGCGAATTGCGGCAGAGCCTGCCCGATCACCACGGGCCCGCGCGGGGGTTCTGTCAGGCGTTCGAGATCGCCGAGGCCGGCGAAACCGATGGCCCTGCGCATTTCCGACAGTTGCGATGCCGGGAGCGGCGCCAACCGGTGCGATGCAAAGACCGGCGATTGAATGCCGAGCGCCCGCGCTGCGTCCGGCAATCCGGCGCCGGTCCGGAGCAGATCGCCCAATGGTTGCGCGGTTTCCTTCAAAACCTGGAATAAGCGCTCGACACGTCGTGCGTCGCGCCGCGCGAAGCGCGTCTGAAACTCGCCCCGGTGCGCGAGCACAAGTGCCGCCAATGCCGCAACATGCGGCGCCGCGATCGATGTTCCGGAGCACGCAGCATAGCCATCCGGCGACTGGCAGGAAATGACCGCAACGCCCGGCGCACAGAGATCGATTTCCGTCCCCGTGCAGGAGAAGCCGGGGACGAACAGGCCGCTGCCTGCCGCCAGCAAGAGATCGCTCTGCGAATTCGATTCCAGACTCTCGAGCCCGTCGTCGGGGAAGGTTCCACTCCTGCCGATCGCTCCGATCGCCAGGACCTGGGACGAGCAGGCGGGAAACTGCACGGGCCCTCCGTCGCTGCCGGCAGCCGCAATCGCAGCTGTTCCCTGACGTTTGGCGAATGCGAGACGTTGCTCCACGATAGCTGAGCCACGCGCGCAGCCGTACCCGATGCAGGCAATATCGATGTCCTTGTCGATGCAATAGTCGAGCGCTGCCACGAGGTCGCTGCAATGGGCGTCAAGCCCGAGCTTGCAGACGTGCAGTTCGACTCCCGGCGCATAGCCGCGAACGCCGGCTTCCTTGTCCGTGGCCGCGGCCACGAGGATTCCCGCGCAAGGCGTGCCGTGACCGGCGGAATCCTCCGACCACGCGCGCTCATCGCCTGCCGCCGCATCCAGTCCCTGTTTGATCCCGGCAAGCTGGCGATGGCTGGTGGCGACGCCGGTATCGATGAGGGCAACTCTGGCGCCCGTGCCGCGATGGTCGGGCGGCACCTGATCGAACCGCATGAGCTGCCCGCCCCATGGCAATTCCCGGGTAGGGGTCAAAGGGCGCAACACGACCACATTGCCGTCAGCTTGCGGGTCCCAGTGCTCGCGACAGAGCCCCCAATAGCCTGCGCGCGGCTTGACCAACAGCGTGACCGCATGTCCCGGCAACTCGCCGAACAAAGTGAGATTCACCTTGCCGTCGCGACCGGTGATACCTTCTGCGGTCCATTGCCGGCCGACAAGCTGCACGATCGCCCGTTCCACGGGCTGCTCATTTTCACCCTGCACCTGGATGGCCGTGGTGAACCCGGTTCCGAGCGGGATAGCGGTCGTAAGCGAACTGCGCCGGCCCAGGCGAGCGAGCATTGTCGCCGGCTGCAGGGCGTAGTCGCGCTCGACCAGGAGCGCGCCAAGATTCGCCAGCCCCGTCCGGCGCAACGTGGCAGCGGTCTCTCTGGTGGCGCGGACGACGGTCACAAGGGGCGCGCCCGCGCCGCGTGGTTCGATCGTCCGCACGATCTCGGTGATGCCAAGATCGCGTAAACGCTCGGCAACGACCGCCGCCGTGATGCTTGCATCGGTCGGAGCGATCATGTAGCGGCGCGTCGCGCGCGCGGTCCGCGTGCCTCGTGCCGCGGCTGCCTCTGCGCCTCGTCTGGAACTGGGGCGGGCGGAGGCTTCGCTGCCGCGGCCATCGTCGGAATTGGCGTTCATGGCTGACCTCTCAATGCACTGATGCGGACGACGTCGGTCCCGATACGGCGATGCGCGGCTGCGGAAGCTGGGGATCCATGGTGCGCGCAAGTGTAATGGCCCGGTAGGCCTGCCAGATCAGCGCAAAGGCCTGGGCCTGGTCGCGCGCGGCGAAGCAGCGCGCAGCCTGGGTCACCAGCGGAACTGCGCTGGCGAGCCCGGGGCGCTGGTTTGCGTAATTTTCGAGATAGGTCGACAGGGTGCGCAGCGCGCTCGCATTGATGTCCTCGATCATTTCGCTTGCGGCCTGATGATCGAGCATCGGACCGGGTGGCGTCAGATTGCCGAGGCCCATGCCGAAGTCCGAGGGACCGGGACCGGGTTGGCCGAAATAGCCTTGACCCGGATGCTGCGATTGAAGTTGCAACAAGAGCGGCATCAGGCCGTCGAGCAGACTAATGATGGTCTGGGTGTCGGGCGCCGGCGATTGCGCGGATGCCGTTCGAGCCGTTTCCGGATTGTAAGCAGACATCTTGTCCTCCCTTGAGGAAACGAGGGAATGATCGCGGTGAGGCCGCGAAGGCAAAAGGAGAAGAGGAGCCGTCGCACCATGCGACGGCTCCGTGCTCGGCTGCGAGATGCGGCTAGTTCAGGCGTTGGCCATAAGCCTGCAAGTTCCCGATGACCTGGGGAATCGCGGTGACGAGCTGACGCACGACCTCATTGACGTCCTGCGGAGACAATTGCCGCTGACCCCAATTCTGGTGGCCACCGAACGCCGCCTGGAACGGCGAGCCGGACTGACCGAACTGCCCCTGGGAACCGAACTGTCCCTGGGGATTGCCGAAGCCGAGGCCATATTGCGGCTGTTGTTGCGGCTGCTGCGCAAATTGGTTTTGCCAGGGCTGGCCGAATCCCTGTTGTCCCTGCTGGCCAAAACCCGGCTGTCCCAGTTGGCCGAATCCCTGTTGGCCCTGTTGTCCGAAGCCGCCGTAAATAGCCGCCGCGTGCATCGGCGATTGGCCTTGTTGGATCGCGCCAACAATCTGCGGCAGGATCGGCAGAAGTTGCCGGACCACCTCATTGATGTCCTGCGGGCTCAATTGTCGCTGGCTGCCCCCGTAACCGAAGGCCGCCATCGGTTGCTGTGATTGGGCCAGGATCTGCGGCAGCAGCGGAACCATCTGCCGAACGACTTCGCTGACGTCCAGCGGCGAGAGCTGGCGCTGTCCCCACGCTCCGCCGAATTGTCCAGCTCCATGCAGTCCCGATTGAAGACCGTATGCAGCCTGTCCGAGCCCGAGATTTCCGAGTCCAGGATTTCCGAACCCAGGATTAGTGCCAAGGTTCATGCCGGCTGTGTGGGAGTTACCACTCCATTGCATCGGATTTTGCCAGGAGGTTTGCTGGTAGATATCTTGATAGGTCATTTTTCTTCTCTCCCGTGTTGTCCCAGCCCACAAACGCTCAAACCAGTTCACGCACGACGCGGCGTCGCGCGGGTTCCAAAAGAACTGTCGGATGCAATGGCGCGCGCCCGCGCGGATCTCTTCTCCTCTCCCAAGCAGGACCTACAATGATATTGTGCTGATACTGTGTGCGGCAACCGACAACGCGCCGATCCGTTGCATCACGGATTATTACTTCCGCGGATACCTTGCCCGACATCAACGCGATCGACCGTAGCTGCGCGTGAGTTCTCGCCCTGATCTGGAACCGCGAACAGCTTTGCGTACCGCAATGCCAACGTCAGGCCAGCTTCTAGCTTCGATCGTTCTAGTTTCGATCGCTAACGATAGCGACCGCAATTCCGCCTACAATCAAGGCGAGCGCCGCCAGCAACGAAGGTTCGAAAGCCTCACCAAGAAAAGCGGCACCGCTGACGATGCCGATGGCGGGCGTTGCCAGCAATCCGAGCGACGTCGTGACAGCCGGCAGGCTGCGGTTGACCATCAGCATGGCCCAGTGCGCCAACGCCGTGCAGATGATGCCGCTGAATAATAGCAGCCCGACCAAGCGCAGTGTCCATATCGCGTGCGGGGCGCCGTCAACGAACCCCGCCACGATCGACAACACGATGCAGGCCAGAAGCAGTTGCCAGAACACCAGCTGGAATGGCGTGGATATCCAACGGTGAGATCGGACGTAGACGATATTGGCCGCCCAGCAGATGGCAGCCAGCGTAATCAAGCCGCTGCCGACGAGGGCATTTCGATCGCTCCAGTCGAGCGGACCCGGACTGAAGATCGTGAACAGGCCTGCGAGACCGAGGCAAACGCCGATGGCACGACCCGCCGAGATGGCCTCTGACAGAAAGATGCGCGCGCCGAATGTGACCCAAATGGGTGTGGTGTAGCCGAGAACGATGGCGCGGCCGGCAGGCAGGAATTGCAGGCCGACCGCGACCAGCGCCGAATAGGCCGTCATGTGCAACAGCGACGCGGAGAGGAGAACAGGCACGTCACCGCGCCTGGGAACAATGAACTCTCCACGCCACCACAACAACACCGCGAGTACGACGGCCGCGATCGCGCAGCGCAGCGCTGTCGACCATAACGGCGACATCTCGCGTACGATCGTCTTGGTCACCGGCCAGTTTATGCCCCACGCCAGCACCACGATGCCGAGCAACACGAGCGCGTAACGATAGGACAGGCCTCGGAGCATCGAATGTCCCAATCATCAACTCGTGATGGGCATTGCCTATCCCACGCACTGGCACTACAAAAGTGCCAGTTTTATATACTTCTTAGGGCCAGTTTATGGATGACCTGTTGTCAGGCCTGTTCGATCTGTCACGGCGGAGTGACGAGCCCTTGGCGCGCGGACTGGCCGATCACCTGAGATCACTGATCGCTGATGGGCGTTTGAGACCGGGACAACGGCTGCCCTCCAGCCGAACGATGGCGCGCTCGCTCGACGTTTCGCGCAACACGGTGTCGTTCGTCGTCGAACAGCTCGCCGCCGAAGGTTATCTCAGCGTAACCCGCGGCCGGAGACCGGTCGTCGCAGAAGGCGTATCACCGATATCGGTTCAGCAGACCGCCGGCGGCGAACAGAGCCGTTCTTCAGGGTATCGGCCATCCCGATGGGCACGATATCTTCCACAAAGTCACTGGCCCCCCGTTTATCCGGATCGTGCGCAAGCGTTCCAGCCCGGCCTCGCCGACGAGCGCGAATTCCCGCACGACATCTGGTCTCGTTGCCTCAGGCGTGCGGCCGGCAATGCACTTCGGCAAAAAGACCGGGCGCTTAACGACCCTCGACTGCAAGAGGCGCTGCTCAAGCACATTTCGGAGACGCGCGGCATCACGGCGAGGCCCGAACAAATCATCATCCTGCCGTCCGCCCAATCTGGGATCGCGCTGATCGGCAAGGTGATGATTGATGCGGGCGACGTGGCTTGGATCGAAAGCCCCGGCTATGGCGGTGCATTCGCGGCACTGCGGGCGGCGAATGCCGAGGTCGTCGGCGTGCCCATCGATGCTGATGGGTTAAAGATCGCTCGTCATCGAAAAGCACCCCGGATCATCTTCGTCACGCCGTCGCACCAATACCCGACCGGGCGTCTGATGGCGGTGGGCCGACGGCTCGAATTGCTTCAGTTCGCCAGCAGCGCCGGGGCTACAATCATAGAGGACGACTACGACGGCGAGTTTCAATATGAAGGACGCCCGATTGCGGCGTTCGCGGGCCTCGCTCCATACGATCACACGATCTATCTCGGCACCTTCTCGAAGGCGATGTTTGCCGACATTCGCGTTGGATACTTGATTGTCCCCGAAACCATGGCACCAACCTTCGTCCTGGCGCAACGCCATCTCGGCCTGTTGGTATCTGTCGCCTTGCAAATCGGCCTCGCCGATTTCATCGCCGCCGGCACCTACCGCTCTCATATTCGCCGAATGACGCGGATTTACAGAAGACGCCGCGATCGATTGGCGGAGGCGCTGGCAGCAGAGGCCAAACATCGGCTTCTCGTCGATATTCCAGCAGGCGGGATGCAACTTCTGGCGCGATACGGCGGTTCGATGGACGATGTCGAACTTTCGCGGAAGCTCAGGCAAACAGGTGTCGTCACGCGTCCCTTGTCGGAAATGCTCTATCACAAGTCGCGTCAGCGCGGTCTTTTTCTCGGCTTTGCCGCATGGAATGATGCCGAGATCGATGCCGGCGCCCGACTGATTGGCCGGCACCTCCGCTGAGCGGCCGGCGCCTGGAACCACTCAAACCTTGAACAGCTTCGCATAGTGCGCCTTGAGTTCTTCGCTCGCGGCTTGCACGGCGACCGGATCGGATTTGAGCATTTTCACTTCCGACATCGGCTTCTGTCCGGCCCTCGGCTTGACCTCCGCATGGAACGAGCGATGGGCAAATTCGTCGACCAGCATCTGCTGGGCCTCGCGGCTGAAGAAGAAGCTCTGGAACAGCCGTGCCGCGTTCGGGTTCGGCGCATCCTTGAACACCCCGCTCGGCACGATGATCAGCGGCGATCCTTCGGCCGGATACACCACTTCCACCGGCTTGCCCTGATCCTTGAACAGAATGAGGTTATAGTCGTTGCCGTCCGCCATCACCGCGCGTTCGCCAAGCGCGACTTTGACCGGGGGATCGCCGGCCGATTGCACCTGCATCACCTTTTGTTGCGCCAGTTTTTCCAGATAGGACCAGCCGAGATCGCGCGAGAGTACGAACGTCGTCGTCAGGATGGCGCCGCTATAGCTCGGATGGCCCTTGACGAGCTTGCCCCGCCATTTCGGATCCAGCAGGTCGGCGTAGCTTTTCGGCGCATCCTCCGCCTTCACCAGGTTGGTGTTGTAGCCGATCGCTTCCAGCCAGGCGCATGAGGTGGCGTAGAGTCCGTCCGGATTGATCTGATCGGCCGGGAAATGCTTGACGACATCCTCCGGCAGAAAAGGCGCAAGCCAGCCGTTCTTCTTCCATTCAAGATAATGCGAGACGTCGGTCGAGTTGGCGACATCCACCGCATGGATGCCGCTGCCGTTCTCCTGGCCGATACGCTGGAAAATCCGCTCGGCGCCGGAACGCTCGACCCGCACGGAAATGCCAGGATATTTGGCCTCGAACAATTTTCCCAGCCGCTCGGCCACGTCGAGTTGGATGGCCGCGTAGTAGCTGACCTTGCCTTCTTTCCGCGCGGCCTCGATCAAATCCGGCGTGACGGCGGTCGGCGGTGGCCCAGCCGCCTTCAGAGGCTCGGCGAACAGCGTGGCCGCCAATGATCCTGCTGAAGCACCCAGCATCTCGCGCCGCGACCAGTTTCCCTTGCGCATCATTCTCTCCCGGGAACCGTTGTTCTTGTTTATTGTGGCGCCCATGTTAGCCGACATTGCGGGCCGAGGCATTACCACTTTGGACGTCAAAGACGGCGCTCCCCGGACGCTGCGCAGCGCGCTGCGAACGCGGCGTGCTGCGCTGCTGATCCGGGGTCCATCTTCGAGTAGGTCCCGGCTCTGCGGCGCAACGTTCCGCTGCGCCACGTCCGGGACACGAAAAGGCGGGCTTGACATGACGCGCCACGGTCTTCGACTGATTTGCCCGTCGTGCCAATTCGTCGCAGCCATTTCACTTGTGGCGTCGGGCAAATCACCGCCACTAGTTCCGGCCGGCCCGCGCTTCTTGAAGAGGGGCGCTCGCGATCGTCACGAACGTTGAGCGCGGGTTGCGATGGACGCAGAGGTGCGCGAGACGAAGCGCATCGAGGCGGACGGCGAAGTCGTGTGGTCCTGGCCTCTCGATGCTGAGGTTAACTCGTGACAATGCTTCGCATTGCGCGGGGATGGTGACAACAAGCCCGATCACCAGGGAGAGCCCGAAGGAAACCGTTAAAACCATTCGCGCGGGGAAAGCCGGATTGATCCGGTCGAACCTGTGGTGACTACCTCGTGTGTTTTTTTTGCGCACGAGCCGCGGGTGCGGCCAGGCATCCGGCTTTCCCTGCGCCCTCTCTGCCAATCGAGGGCAAATTTCCGTGAAACTCGGGCCGATGACGCCGCGAGATCGCTAACGCTTGTTTATCGCCTTTTGGGGAGGCCCCGCCTGCTTCCCTGTCCCACGCAATGATGCAGTGCATGATTGCGAGGACCGGGATCGGGACTAAGATGGCCGCCAACGGATGGCGCGCACCAACGACGTCACCGACATCAGCGGGAGAGGCAATCAATGACAAAGTGGATTCGGTTCGAGAGCCAGGGCAAGAGCGGCTTCGGCACGCTGGAAGGCGATACCATCATCGTGCATTCCGGCGACATGTTCGGCGCGGCAAAGCCGATGGGCGAAACCCTCAAGCTCCCGGACGTGCAGGTGCGGACACCCTGCGATCCCTCGAAGATGATCTGCCTCTGGAACAATTTCCATCAGCTCGCCGCCAAGAACGACTTCAAGGAGCCGAAAGAGCCGCTGTGGTTCCTCAAAGCGCCGAACGCCTACCACCCCGCCAACCAACCGATCGAGCGCCCGGCAACCTACACCGGCAAGATCATCTATGAGGGCGAACTCGGCATCGTCATCGGCAAGAAGTGCTTCAACATCACGGAAGCCGAGGCCGGCGACTATATTTTCGGCTATACCTGCGTGAACGACGTCACCGCCGTCGATCTCCTGCGCAAGGACAAGTCGTTCGAACAATGGGCGCGCTCAAAGAGCTTCGACACCTTCGGCGTTTTCGGGCCCGTGATCTCGACCGGCCTCGACCCGATGAAGCTGGCGGTCAAGACCGTGCTGAACGGCAAGGAGCGGCAGAACTATCCCGTCGCCGACATGTTTTTCCCGCCGCATCGGCTCGTTGCCGCGATCTCCAAGGACGTCACCCTGATGCCCGGCGACATCATCGCCTGCGGCACCTCGCTCGGCGCCGGCACCATGGGCGACGCCCACAACGTCGTCGATATCGTCATCGACGGCGTCGGCAGCCTCTCCAACGTGTTCGACCAGGTGTTGCCGAGTCCCTATCTCCTGGGCGCTCCGCCCAAGCCGAAGAAGATCTGCGTGGTCGGCGCCGGCGCCATCGGCGGTTTGCTGGCGGCGAAGTTTGCGCTTGCGGGCGACGACGTCACCGTGATCGACCAGGGCGCGCATCTGGCCGCGATCCAGAAGAACGGCCTCAAGCTGGAATGGCACGACGGCAAGGTCCAGACCGCCAGGATGAAGGCCGTGAACAAGGCGACCGAAGCCGGCAAGCAGGACATTGTTATTCTCGCGGTGAAGGCGCATTTCCTCGAGCAGGTCGTGCGCGACATCGATAGCCTGCTCGGCCCCGACACCGTCGTGCTGACCGTGCAGAATGGCCTGCCGTGGTGGTACTTCCAGAGGCTCGGCGGCCAATACGATAACCAGCGGCTGCAAAGCCTCGATCCCACCGGCGTGCTGACCAAGCATATCGACCCCAGCCGCATCATCGGCTGCGTGGTCTATCCGGCGGCGGCGGCGACCGCGCCGGGCGTCATTCATCATGTCGAAGGCGATCGTTTTCCGATCGGCGAACTCGACGGCAAGGAGACGCCGCGGGTGAAGGAATTGCACGACGTCTTCATCAAGGCCGGGCTGAAATCCATGGTGCTGCCGGATATCCGCTCGGAAATCTGGCTGAAGGCATGGGGCAATCTCTCGTTCAACCCGATCTCGGCGCTGACCCATGCGACACTGGTCGACATCTGCCAGTTTGCCGAGACGCGCGATCTCGCCGCGACCATGATGAAGGAGGCGCAGGACATCGCGCAGAAGCTCGGCGTCACCTTCCGCGTGAGCATCGACAAGCGCATCGCGGGCGCGGAAGCCGTCGGCGCCCACAAGACCTCGATGTTGCAGGACGTCGAGGCCGGCCGTTCGCTGGAAACCGAGGCGCTGATCGGCTCGATCCTGGAAATGGCGAAGCTGACCAATACGCCCGCGCCCGCGATCCAGTCGGTCTATGCGCTGGTGAAGCTGCTCAACAAGGTGATGCTCTTGGAAGGCGGCGGCGTGAAGGTCGAGAAGATCAGCCAGGCAGCGTGAGGCTTGCTTATCCCTCCCCCTTGCGGGGAGGGTCGACGCGAGTGGGGGAGGGATAAAGAGAACCTACGCGACGCGCTTGGCCTCGAGCAGCGCCTTGCCGAACGCCTGAAACAGCGCGCGGTTGATCGGGTTGCGCTGTGGATCATATTCGGCATGCCACTGCACGCCGAGCGCAAAGGACGGCGCCTCGGCAATCCGGATTGCCTCGATCGTGCCGTCTTCCGCAATCCCCTCCACCACGACCCGTTTGCCGGGGTCGAGGATGCCCTGCCCGTGCAGCGAATTGACGCGGATGGTGTCGCAGCCGAGCAGTTCGGCAAAGGCGCCGCCGGCAAGCAGGCGGACTTCATGGCGGTCGGCGAAGATCACCTTGGGATCGGGATGGATTTCGCCGGTCTCCAGCCGCGGCATCCGATGGTTCATGCGGCCGGGCAATTCGCGGATCTCCGGATGCAGCGAGCCGCCGAAGGCGACATTCATCTCCTGGAGGCCGCGGCAGATGCCGAACAGCGGAATGCCGCGGGAGACGCAGGCCTCCGACAGGGTCAACGCCACCTCGTCGCGCTTGACGTCATAGGGCTCGTGCTTGGCGTCGGGGGCGGACTTGAAGCGGGTCGGATGAACATTGGCGCGGGCACCCGTCAGCACAATGCCGTCGACCACGTCGAGCAGGGCTGCAACATCGGTGATCTCGGGGCAGCCGGCAAACACCAGAGGCAAGGCACCGGCCACTTCGGCGATGGCGCGAAGGTTTCGCTCGCCAACCGCCTGGACGTCAAAGCGACCTTCGAGACGGTGCGAATTCCCGATCACACCGACAACCGGCTTCCTTCTCATGCCCCTTCCATCTCGTAACCTCTCGAAAGGATGATAATGCACTTGCAGCTGCGCCGGATCAATAATTCGGCATCATTTTCCACGGCTGCCCTGCCCTGCGGTGGATTCATTCCTCACCGGGAAGGCACCTTTGGGCGCTGGATCAGCCCCCCTAACCCCTCGCCCGGCTTGATCCCCGGCCGGATTTGACGAAAGAGTGAGTTTGCAACTTGAGTGGGGTTAAGAAAAACGTGCCGCTGTCATCCGACGATCGCCGCGAGACTCGAGACGATTTCGCCTGGGCCATCGCCGTCGGCGGCATCGGTGTCGTCGTTTTCGCGAGCCTGCTGCTGTTCGCCTGGGCCTTTCGCCGCGACGCTGTTTCTGATCTTTGCCGGCGTGCTGCTCGGCGTGACGCTCAACGCGATGACGCACCTGCTCGGCCGCGTCGTCGGATGGCCGCATTGGCTGCGGCTCGCCATCGTGTGCCTGGTACTCGGCCGGGCTGTTGTCCGGCGCGATTTTCCTCGGCGGCACCACCATCGCCCAGCAGGCGACCGCACTGAGCGACACGATCAAATCGCAACTCGTCAACGTCAAAGCCTTTCTCGACCGCAACGGGATCGACACCAGCTATCTGGATCTGGCCAAACCGGGGTCGGGACCGTCCGCTTCCGCCACACCCGGCACGAGCCCGAGCCCGACGCATAGCCTTCCCGGCGCGGATGCCCTTGCATCGAGCGGCGGCGCGATCGTGAGCCAGACCCTGAAACTCCTGCTGGGCACGCTGAGCGCAGTCGGCAACTTCTTCATCGTGATCTTCCTCGGGCTCACTTTCGCCGCACAGCCGAGTGTCTACCGGAACGGCCTGTTATATCTGGCGCCAGCCAAACACCGCGCGCGGGCGACCGCGATCATCGACAAGATCAGCGACACGCTGGAGCGCTGGCTGATCGCGCAGATCGTCACGATGACGGCTGTGTTCGCCGTGACCTGGCTCGGGCTTGCCGTGATCGGCATCCCCGGCTCGTTCATTCTGGGCATTCAGGCAGGCTTGCTGGCGTTCATCCCGACCGTCGGCGCGATTGTCGCGGGCGTGATCGTCGTGCTGGCCAGTCTGTCGTCCGGATGGATCGCGACGGGAAGCGCCTTCGGGCTGTTTCTGGGCGTCCACGCGCTGGAGAGCTACATCCTGACGCCGATCTTGCAGCGGCAGGCGCTGGATATTCCGCCTGCCACGCTGTTTGCGTTCCAGATCCTGCTCGGCATCGTGTTCGGAATCTGGGGCATTTCGCTGGCGCTGCCGTTGATGGCGATCGTCAAGGTCCTGATCGATCACTTCAAGACAGAAGCACCCTTACGCCGGAAGCAGCGCCTGCTTGAGGTCAGCTCACCACCGTTTCGGTGTGCTCGACCTCGGGCGCGCTCGCAAAATATTGACCGACCAGTCCGCGCCAGGCCTGAAAGTCTTCCGAGCCGCGGAAATCGACGGTGTGGTTCTCCAGCGTCTCCCATTTGACGAACAGCCGGTAGCGCGTCGGCTTTTCGACCGATTTATGCAGCTCCATGCCTTTACCGCCCTTGGCGCGCAGGAACAGCGGCCTGGCCTTGGCGACGGCGGCCTCAAAATCCTTTTCAGTGCCGGGCTTGACTTCGATCTGGGCGATTTCGGTGACCATTGTTGTGCCTCTCGATTGGGGAGGCATGTCTGTAACCGAGCCAGCAAAAAAGGAAAGGGGCACCCGCGAAAGCCGCCCTTGCATTCACTTCAAGAGGAAGACCATGCCGATGACCATCATGGCGCAACCGATGAACATGATCGCAGGCCAACGGTTTTGTCTGGTCTTGTAACGACCGCTGGCGCGGCGCTCGGAAATCAGCGCCGCCTCATATTCTTCCGCAGTCGAGAACATGCAGGCGAAGCCACCACGCGCAGATACAGCGGCTGCTTCGAGCGAGCTCAGAAGGGCTTCGGGATTACGGCTACGGATCGTCTCCATGCCCGCAAGGGTACAAAGCGGATGGTAAATAACGGGTTACCATCCGCTTCTATGTCCTCACGCCAGACGCGGCACTCCCGTGACCGGACGCGCGGAGCCGGCGCTCTTGCGCCGCCAGTTTTCCAGCGACAGCGGCAATTCTTCCGCGGCCTCGACGCGGTTGCGGCCGCCGCGCTTGGCCTGGTAGAGCGCGGTATCGGCGGCGGCGAGCAACACCTCAAGTTCGGTGCCGGCCGGGCCGCCTGCCACGCCAATGCTGACGGTGGTATCGACCGGACCTTCGTCGCAGACGATGCCGGAGGCCTCGAAAGCCTCGCGCACGCGCTCGGCCACGATCACGCCTTCCTCGAGCGGGCATGTCAGCAGGGCTGCAAATTCTTCGCCGCCGACGCGTCCCGACAGGTCGCTGATACGCAGGTTGCTTACGACGACGGCAGAGAACAGCTTGAGGATCTCGTCGCCCGCGGGATGGCCGAAACGGTCGTTGATCGACTTGAAGTGGTCGATATCGAAGATCATCGCCGTTACCGGACGCCCGCCATTGGCTTCGCGCTCGATCACCCGCGAACAGGCCTCCGCAAAACCGCGACGATTGAACATGCCGGTCAGCGGATCGACCGAGGCGGCATTCTTGTGCACGGTCACGGCGCGTTCGGAAACCAGCATGAAGATCAGGAAGACGGTGCCGACCGCGTAAAGCACCAGTTCAATGGCGAAGACCGTGACCCAGATGCTGTCGTCAAAGGCGCGGTCATGCGGGTGCAGGAGATCGCCAAGCAGGATCGGCAACATCAGCACGAAACCATGCAGCACGGGCACAGCGACCGACGGCCAGCGTTTGCGCAAGGTCCGGCGGCGCTCGCTCCACAATTCGGCGGCGGTCAGCGCCGCATAGACGGCGACAATACCGGCGCCGATGGTCATGCCGCAGCGCGGTCGCGTTTGGCGACAGCGTCATGACGGTCGCAATCCAGACCAGCGCGCCGAGCACCAGGCCGGGATAGATTGGGTTTGCGGCCGTGAAACAGCGCGACGCATTCCACACCATGCCGCAGGTCAAAAAGCCGACGGCATTCAGCGCCAGCGCGAACATCCCGCCGAACCTGGCACTCCCGAACGTCCACAGGGCCACGGAGACCGCCCCCAGCAGATAGGCCGATCCCCACCACTTCAGTGCGGCGATCTTCTCCTGAAGGCCGAAGAACAACAGCATCATTCCCAGCAACGCCGCGATCATCGCGGCGACGGCATAAAGCGTGGAAGTATCGAGCGACATGGTGTCACCGAAAAGTTTGTGATGCACAATTGCAAGGCGCGGGGCCTAACCGAGACCATCGCATTTGCCACGCTAACGCCGCCGCCTTGGCAATCCGTTTGACTCGATGCGCAAGTTTTCAGGAAAAACTGCGTCAACTCATTATTAAAATGCGAAAAGAAAAAGCGCCCGCAAGCGGGCGCTTTTGATGATCCACATAGGCCGGGTTCGCGGCAAATTTTAACGAAGCAATTAGCGCTTCGAGAACTGGAACGACCGGCGGGCCTTGGCGCGGCCGTACTTCTTGCGCTCGACCACGCGCGAATCGCGGGTGAGGAAACCACCCTTCTTCAGCACGCTGCGCAGATCCGGTTCGAAATTGGTGAGCGCCTTGGAAATGCCGTGGCGTACCGCACCTGCCTGGCCCGAAAGGCCACCGCCGGTCACGGTGCAGATCACGTCATACTGGCCGGCGCGGGCAGCGGCGACCAGCGGCTGCTGGATCATCATGCGCAGCACCGGGCGGGCGAAGTAAACCTCGACCTCGCGGGTATTGACGATCACCTTGCCGGCGCCGGGCTTGATCCAGACGCGGGCGACCGCGTCCTTGCGCTTGCCGGTGGCATAGGCACGGCCGAACTTGTCGACCTTCTTGACGTATTTCGGCGCTTCGGGCGTTGCCGGCTTGAGTTGCGACAATTGATCGAGCGACTGCATGGTATCGGCCATCTTATGCGGCCCTCATGTTCTTGCGATTCATCTTGGCGATGTCGAGCGTTTCCGGCTGCTGGGCTTCGTGCGGATGCTCGGCACCCGGATACACGCGCAGATTACCCAGTTGCACGCGGCCGAGCGGTCCGCGCGGGATCATGCGCTCGATGGCCTTCTCCACCACGCGCTCCGGGAAAGCGACCCTCGAGGATCGATTTGGCGGTGCGTTCCTTGATGCCACCGATGAAGCCGGTGTGGTTGTAATAGACCTTGTTCTCACGCTTGCGCCCCGTCAGCACGGCATGCGCCGCGTTGATGATGATGACGTGATCGCCGCAGTCGACATGGGGCGTGTAGGTCGGAAGATGTTTGCCGCGAAGGCGCATGGCAACCAGCGAAGCGAGGCGTCCGACCACCAAACCCTTGGCGTCGATCAACACCCACTTCTTCGTCACCTCGGCCGGCTTTGCCGAAAACGTTTTCATGTGAGTAATCCGTGAAAAGGAGAAGGCGCACGTCGTGCGCCAAACTGCGCCGGTTTCTAGAGAGGTCTTGCGGCGGCGTCAACGTCAAATCGAAGTAATTGTTCAAGTAAAAACAATGCCTTGCAAATATGGTCTTATATTACCGTTAAATTCCCTAAGCATCTGGAATGGAATAGGTCGCAGTCACATGGGCGATTGGGTCGGGCGAGTCCGCTCGACATCAGATTAACCTCGCCGACCGCAAGCCGCTTGCCGAGCTTCAACAGCCGCGCTGCGGCGAGCACATCCTGCCCGGCGACACCTTTGCGCAGGAAGTTGATGTTGAGGTTGGTGGTGACCGCCAAGCCTATCGGGCCGATCGCCGAGAGCAGCACGACATACATGGCGAAATCGGCAAGCGCCATCAGCGTGGGACCGGAAATCGTTCCGCCCGGACGCAGCATCTGGTCGCCATAGCGCTGCCGGAGCAGGCATGAGGTCGCCATCGGCCGCTTCGATTGTGATATCGCCGGCACTGAAGACTTGCGGAAACTCCCGCCGGAGGAATGTTTCCAGTTCAGGCACCGTCATTTTTGCTATGGCCATGTTCCCCCGCCTGCCCTCGCCTCACCCGGCCTATTACATTAGACTCGTATTTTACACCCGGTAGCCGGCGAATATTTCGATGACGAGCCAAACAGCACGTAGCCCCGTTTCGCGACCGCCAATCCTGTTGCGCGAACAGGCCGGCGATATCGCCATCCTCACGCTTAACCGGCCGGATGCCCGCAACAGCCTGTCGGAAGGCCTGATCGCAGCGCTCGACGCCGCGCTGCGGGAAATTCACGACGACGCCAAGGTGCGTGCCGTGGTGATTGCCGCCACCGGCAAAGCGTTCTCGGCCGGCCACGATATGAAAGAACTGACAGCGCGGCGCAGCGACGCCGATCGCGGCCGGGCCTATTTCGCCGAGATCATGACGGCGTGCAGCACCATGATGCAGGCCATTGTCCATTTGCCAAAGCCGGTGGTCGCCGCGGTCCAGGGCATTGCGACCGCCGCCGGATGCCAGTTGGTCGCAAGCTGCGATCTGGCGGTTGCCTCGGAAGCGGCGACTTTCGCCACGCCCGGCGTCGACATCGGCCTGTTCTGCTCGACGCCGATGGTGGCGCTGTCGCGCAACGTTCCGCGCAAGCAGGCGATGGAAATGCTGTTGACCGGCGAACCGATTTCGGCCACGACCGCACGCGACATCGGCCTCGTCAATCGCGTCGTCGCCGGCCGGCACCGAACGGGATGCGGCGATTGCGCTGGCGCAAAAGGTCGCACGCAAATCCGCCTACACGATCAAGATCGGCAAGGCCGCGTTCTATCGTCAGGCCGAAATGAGCCTCACGGAAGCTTATCGCTACGCGGCAGAAGTGATGACCGAGAATATGATGGCGCGCGACGCCGAGGAAGGCATCGGCGCCTTCATCGAGAAGCGCGAGCCGAAGTGGCAGGATAAATGAATCACGACAGCTACGACGACAACTATATCCGTTCGATTCTCAACGGCGTGAAATCGATCGCGATGGTCGGTGCCTCGCCGGTCAATGTGCGGCCGAGCTATTTCGCCTTCAAATATCTCGCCCAGCGCGGCTACGACATGATCCCGGTCAATCCCGGTCACGTCGGCAAGAGCCTGCTTGGAAGACCGTTCGTCGCTTCCCTCGCTCGACATTGATCGGCCGGTCGACATGGTCGATATCTTCCGCAACTCCAGCCACATCATGCCGGCGGTGGATGAGGCGCTGAAAATGTCGCCGGTGCCGAAGGTGATCTGGATGCAACTTGGCGCGCGCGACGATTCAGCGGCCGCAAAAGCGGAAGCCGCCGGCCTTAAAGTGGTGATGAACCGCTGCCCCAAGATCGAATACGGACGGCTTTCCTCGGAAATTTCCTGGATGGGCGTGAATTCGCGCACCTTGAGCTCCAAGCGCGCGCCGATGCCGACCCAAGGCATGCGGCTTTCGCTGAGCCGCAACAGCGTCAGCGGCGGCAACGACCGAGGCATCCGACCGCGCGTCGAAAAACAGAACCGATCTTTCTTGACACAATGCGAAAGATTTTTTTCTGCAACACCGTGCCGCGAAGCACGGACCATCACGAATAATGCCTGATTTGTCGTGCTGCCTTGACGGCTGAGGCCGCTAACGCGATTGTCCCCCGATAGGGAGGACGCGCAACAGCGTCTCAAATGATATTCGCCTTCTGATCTAAAACGCGGCGGCTTGCGCCCGTCCGGCATCATGAGACCGACACAAAGGAAGCAAGAATGACCGATCGTATTCCCGGATTTTCCACCCTTGCCGTGCACGCCGGTGCGCAGCCCGATCCCACCACCGGCGCCCGGGCGACGCCGATCTATCAGACCACGTCATTCGTGTTCAACGACGCCGACCACGCCGCTTCGCTGTTCGGGCTTGCAGGCGTTCGGCAATATCTATACGCGGATCGGCAATCCGACGCAGGCGGTGCTGGAAGAGCGTGTCGCAGCGCTCGAAGGCGGCACCGCGGCACTGGCGGTAGCCTCCGGCCACGCCGCGCAGGTCGTGACTGTTCCAGCATGCTGCTCAATCCCGGCGACGAATTCATCGCGGCGCGCAAGCTCTATGGCGGTTCGATCAACCAGTTCACCCACGCCTTCAAGAGTTTTGGCTGGAATGTGGTGTGGGCCGATCCGGACGATATCGAAAGCTTCGAGCGCGCGGTAACGCCGCACACCAAGGCGATCTTCATCGAGTTCGATCGCCAATCCCGGCGGCACGATCACCGACATCGAGGCGATCGCGGCGGTGGCGCGCAAGGCCGGCGTTCCCCTGATCGTCGATAACACGCTGGCGACGCCCTATCTGATCCGCCCGATCGACCACGGCGCCGACATCGTCGTGCATTCGCTGACCAAGTTTCTCGGCGGCCATGGCAACTCGATCGGCGGCATCATCGTCGATGCCGGCACCTTCGACTGGTCGAAGGACAACAAATATCCGATGCTGAGCGAACCGCGCCCGGAATATCACGGCATCAAGATTCAGGAGACGTTCGGCAATTTCGCATTTGCGATCGCCTGCCGCGTGCTGGGCTTGCGCGACCTCGGCCCGGCGATCTCGCCGTTCAACGCATTCCTGATCCTGACCGGCATCGAGACGCTGCCGCTGCGCATGCAAAAGCATTGCGAGAACGCCAAGGCGATCGCCGAATGGCTTGTCCCGCCATTCGGAAGTGGCCGCCGTCAACTATGCCGGATTGAGCGGCGACAAATACAACAACCTCGCGCGCAAATATGCGCCGAAAGGCGCGGGCGCCGTCTTCACCTTCAGTCTCAAGGGCGGCTATGACGCCGGCGTCAATCTGGTGTCGAAGCTGAAGCTGTTCTCGCATCTGGCCAATGTCGGCGACACCCGTTCGCTGGTCATTCATCCGGCTTCGACCACCCACAGCCAGCTCGACGATGCCGCCAAGATCAAGTCGGGCGCGGCCCCCGATGTGGTGCGGCTGTCGATCGGCATCGAGGACAAGGAAGACCTGATCGCCGACCTCGATCAGGCGCTGCGGCCGGAAGGTTGAAACTCAATTCTTGTTAACACTCGTTCCGCTCAAAGGTGCATTGAATCGTGGCTGCGATGATTCGGAGCAGAACCATGTTGCGCGGGATGCTGCTGTTAACGGCTGCGATATTTGCTTTCAGCCCGGCCCTTGCCGCCGATATGCCGGATGCCGGCGCGCGTGTTTATGGCAAAGCACCCCGGCACGGCCGAACCGTCCATGTCGAGGAGGAGTCCGATCTCCTCTTCACACCGTCCGAGGCTTTTCCCGAGGTCCATTTGCCGCCGCGTACGCCGATCCTGTTGGGATCGGCGACGCTGCCGGGCTATTACGGCTCGACGCATTCCTATGACTATCAGGGCCCGTATTACGGCGGGCCGAATATCAATTATCGATTCCAGCTGCCCTATGCCTGCGGCGTGACCGGCTACTGCTAACCCGCGAGCGTGACCGGCTGGCCCATCTCCTGCACGAACGACTCGCGCCGTACCCGCGTCAGACGCTCCGCTTGGGAGACCGCCAACGTCAGCACGATAATCGCGACCGCCTGATGGGTGAGCGCGAGATCCATGGGCGCCTGATTGAGCAGCGTCAGGATGCCAAGCGTCGCCTGCAACGTGACGACGCCGAGAAGCCACAGCGCGCCATCGATGACCGGCCGCGCGGCACGGCAGCGCGCAGCGTCGATGGCATGCCACACCGCCAGCGCAAACAGCGTGTAGGCCACCATCCGGTGTTCGAACTGTACGGTCAGCGTATTTTCGAACAGGTTGCGCCACCACGGCACATCGAAGAACAACCGTGCGGCCGATGGAATGAAACCGCCGTCGATATCGGGCCAGGTGTTGTAGATCTTGCCGGCGCGAAGCCCCGCCACCAGCGCGCCGAGATAAAGTTGCACGAACGTCAGCGCCAGCAGAACGATCGCGCTGATTTTCAGCCGCGGCGGCGCGCTCGAGGGCGCCGTCTCCGTGAGCCGACGCAAGGTCCAGACGATGCCTGCAAAGATCAACAGCGCCAGCACGAGGTGCGTTGCGAGACGATATTGGGAGACCTCGACCCGCTCTGAAAGCCCTGAGGCGACCATCCACCATCCGACGGCGCCTTGCAGCGCGCCGAGCGCGAAGATCCCCCACAATCGCCGCTTCAACTCGCCGCCGAGACCGCCGCGCCACAGGAACCAGAGGAACGGCAGCAAATAGGCTATGCCGATCACCCGCCCGAGCAGCCGATGGCTCCACTCCCACCAGAAAATGGTCTTGAACTCGTCAAGCGACATGCCAGCGTTCATTTGGCGGTATTGCGGAATCGTCTTGTAGGCCATCGAAGGCCTGCGTCCATGCCGTTTCACCAAGCGGCGGCAAGGCGCCCGTGACCGGCTTCCACTCCACGATCGATAGCCCGGACTCGGTCAGCCGGGTGGCGCCGCCGACCAGCACCATGATCGCAATCAATGCGGCAACCGCAATCAGCCACCAGCGGACCGGGCGGACATCCTGAGTTTGAGCGGCGGAAACAATGGTCATCGGCGTCGCACTTTACTCCACGAGTGCGCACCTTATAGTCCGCCCCTTCCCGCGCGGAAAGCGCGTAAATCGAGGCAAAACCGACCGTTCCGCCATGAAAATACGCACCCGTAAACTGTTTGGAACCGTCGCTTTGTTGCTGCTTGCGGCGGCGTGGTCGCTGATGGGAATGACGGTGGCGCAGATGCCGTGGCTGGCGAACTCGGGCCTGCGGCAAGCGATTTTCTATGTCGTGGCCGGCCTGGGCTGGGTGCTGCCGGCGATGCCGATCATCAGCTGGATGTCGCGGCCGGACCCGACCTGATCCTGGTGCTGCCGCTCCTAAAGAGCGGCGCCGGACAATACCACGCGCATGGCGCGCATCGAGCGCAGCCTTCCGTCCAAGCTAATTCGCGGCAGCGCGAGCAGTGGCGTATGCCCCGCCGGCTCGACGACGCCCGGGATCGTCGAGACGGCGCTGGCAAAGCCCGCCTCCTCCGCCATCGCCACATGCTTGCGCTGCCAGGATTTCCGGTCGCCGAAGGGATAGGCGAAATGCCTGACGTCACGTCGCAGCGCCGCCTCCATGACCGCCTTCCCCATAGTCATTTCCCGCAGCGCCGCCGCCTCCTTCATATTCGACAAAACGGGAAAGTTGACGGTCGCGCCGCCAAGCGTCACCAGCGGATCGGCCGCCAAGGTTTCAAGACCGCGCCAGTCCATCGAGGCCTCCCGCGACAGCGCCGCAAGATCGACGGAGTAGCGCGTGCACAGATCCTTGATGGCGGCTGACAAGTCTGCAGGCGCAAGCGAACGCATCCAGCCCGACAGAAAATCGTAGAGCTGATATTTTTCGGACGTCGTCGGCACATTGAAATGCATTTCGCTGCGGCCGACCATCAGGCTGATGCGCCGCTCTCGCGCGATCACCCGTTCGAGCGCGAGCCACCAGGCTTCGCCGATTCCGTCGGGAAACGCTGTCGGCACATAAACGGTGAAGGGAACGTGGTGTCGCGATAGCACGGGATAAGCGGATGCGGCGACGTCCCTGTACGTGCCGTCGAACGTCAGGCAGACGAACCGCCGTCGTGCGGCCAGCGTAACCGCCCTGCGGCAGACCTCGTCGATCGAAACAATGTCATATTTCCAGCGCTTCAAAGCGCGGATCATTCGATCGAGAAAGGCTGGCGTGATCTCGCTGGATTAGCAGCGGCTGAAATCGGCCGGCATGGCGCGGCCGGACGCGTTCAAATCGCAAAATGACGCCGGCGCCGCCGCCGCGTTTGAACCACGCGTGACCGCGGAAATAAGCGAGTTCCAGTTTGAGGCTCGTCAGAAGTCCGGTAGTCGGATGGCAACGTCTCGTCTTTCAGCGCGTGTTTCAGATGAGGCCGCGGGCTTCGTGGCGAGCCGAGCTTCCGCTCGCCGCGGCATTATAGTCATTACTCTTTGTTGACATTTCTTTGCAAAGGTCGCGTGAGGCGAAAAGTCAAGTAATCCCTTACACGGATATTTGCGGACAGGTTTGCGATGACCATGGCTGCCGCGATCGAAAGCCGCAACGATGGACGCGCCAGCGTGGTCGAAATCAAGCCGCATCGTCGCAGTCGATATCTTCGCCGATATTGACCAGGCTGAGACAGTCTGGCGAAGTCTGGAAAATCAGCGCCACCTTTCCACGCCGTATCAGCGATTTGATTTCCTGCGCCCCTGGCAACAGAACGTCGGCGCACGCGAGGGCTTACGACCTCTCGTCGTCGTCGCCTATGACGCGCGACCGCCGTGCCGTTGTTGCTGCTCCCGCTTGTGCTCAAGCAGCAGCTGGGGCGTTCGGAGCGCCCACTTCATGGGCGGCAAGCATGCCACCTTCAACATGGCGATATGGGATAGGGATTTTGCCGCCGACGCGTCACCGCGCCGATCTCGGATGTTGTCTTTGCGGCGATCCACGAGCGTGAAGGCGTCGACGTTCTGGCATTCCATCAGCAACCTCTGCACATGGCAGGATCTGCCGAACCCGATGGCGTTGCTGCCGCACCAGACGTCCGCCAACGATTGCCCTGCGATGACGATGGTGCCGGGCGCGCCCGAGACGACCCGCATCAGCCATTCCATGCGCCAGCGCCTGAAGACAAAGGAACGCAAACTAAAGGCGCTGCCGGGCTATCGTTATCAGCTCGCCGTCAGCGACGCCGACATCAAGCGCCTGCTCGACTGCTTCTTTCGGATCAAGCCGCTGCGAATGGCGGAACAGAAACTGCCAAATGTGTTTGCCGAGCCCGGCGTCGAGGATTTCATTCGCGACGCCGGCATGACGCCGCGGCTAGACGGCGGACGCGTGATCGAAATACACGCCCTGGAAAACGATGACGAGGTCATCGCGCTGTTCGCCGGCGTCGCCGACGGCTATCGCTTCTCGATGATGTTCAACACCTACACGATGTCGGCAATTTCACGTTACAGTCCCGGGCTGATCCTGATGCGCCACATCATCGATCACTATGCGGAGCATGGCTACCGCACGCTCGACCTCGGGATCGGATCGGACGAGTTACAAAAAGCTGTTCTGCAAGGCGGACGAACCGATCTTCGATTGCTTCGTTCCGCTCAGTCCGCGTGGCTCGCTGCGGCCGCCGCGATGTCGGCCGCCAACCGCGCCAAGCGTCTTGTGAAGCACAATCCGGCACTTTTGCGTCTGGCGCAGAAACTGCGTCGCGCGTTCGGCTGACGCAGCCTCGCTTACATTGAAATGGAGATTACGCTGCCACGACCCGCGGGGCCGGTTCGACCGCGTCCGGCGGCGGGACCGGCTTGCTCAGCATCGTCACGTCGCTGAAGCCGACCGCCTTGAGCTGATCGCACATCAGCGTTGCGCGCATCCGCAGCCATCGAAGCATCCGGCACCACCACCGCGCGCGCCTGCGACGTCAGCAATTCGGCGGGCAGGTCGGAAGCGCTACCCGCATCCAGCAGCACGTGGTCATAGACCCTCAGCAAGCGCATCGATCGCAAGCGCCAATCCGCGGCGATTGCAACAAGGTGCGGTCCGATCCCGGCCCGTCCGGCACTGACAAGATGGGCCCGCGACAGCCGGTCCTCTGGTGATGACTTGCGATGAACGAGGCCTCGCCCTGCATCATTTCCGCCAGTCCCGGCGCGTTCGGATCGACAGATACCGCCGAGATCGTCGGCGAAGCCGCCGCCAGATCGACCACCACGACCCTCGCCTTGCGCGCGAGCAGACGCGCCATGGTCAGCGCCGTCAGGGTAATGCTCTCGCCCGAGGCGGTGCCGAGGATCGTGACCTTGCGCGCCGCCTCGCCCGCGGCAAGCAGCTCTTCGGCAAGTTGCTCGACCTCCGGGAGTTCGGATTTAATTTCCGGTGCCAGCGGGACTGCAACGGGCTCAACGGCAGACTCGGATTCGACGGCAGGCCTGGATTCGGCCGCAAGCTTGTATTCGGCCGCAAACCTGGGTTCGGCGGGAGGGCCAGAGACCTTCGCGGCCGGCTCGCGCAGCGGAGCCGAAACCGACACAAACGCGGCGGCCGCGCGCGGGATCGTCATGCGCAACAATTCGCCAGTGACGATCAACCCGGTGCGACAGCATCAGCGTCGCCAGCGTCGCGATCAGCACGATCGGCAGCTTCTTCGGATAGGCCGGGATGTTGGAGACGCTGGCGCGGGAAATGATCCGGCCGTCCGCTGGCGCGGCGTCGATATTCTCGCGGGTCTTGGCCTCGCGATATTTCGCCAGATAGGATTCCAGCAGATCGCGCTGCGCCTTGGCTTCGCGCTCCAGCGCCCGAAGCTGGACGTCCTGGCCGTTGGTCGGAGGTCGCCTGCTTCTTCAGCTGATCGAGGCTGGCGCTGAGGCCCTCGACCCTGCCGCTGGCGATTCGCGCGTCGTTGTCCAGCGAGCGCGAGATCTTGCCGGCTTCGTCGCGGATCTGCCGATCGAGATCGGCAAGCTGCGCCTTCAATTCCTTGATGCGTGGATGGTTGTCGAGCAAGGTCGACGACTGCTCGGCGAGCTGCGCGCGCAGCGTCACGCGCTGCTCGCGACAATCGGCGGATCAATTCGGAATTGAGTACCTCGGAGGCCTCGATCGGCTTGCCGCTCTGAAGCATTTCGCGGATCAGCCGCGCCTTCGATTCGGCATCGGACTTCAGCGCGCGGGCGTTGTTCAATTGCGTATTCAGCTCGCCCATCTGCTGATTGGAGAGCGTGGTATTGTTGGTGCCGACGAACAGGCTCGACTTCGGAGCGAAAATCCTCGACGCGGGATTCGGCCTCCGCCACCTTCTTGCGCAGATTTTCGATCTCACCCGACGAGCCACTGCCTCGCGGACTTCGCCTGGTCGCTGCCGCGCGTTCTGCTGCAGCACCAGATAGCCGTCGGCGATCGAGTTGGCGACCCGCGCCGCGAGATCCGGATCGCGCGACTGAAATTCGATGACGATGACGCGCGATTTATCGACCGCATAGGCGGTGAGGCGGTCGTAATAGGCGTCCAGCACCCGCTCTTCCGGTGTCAGCGAGAATGGATCGCGGCCGATCCCGAACAGCGCCAGCAGCGATTTCAGCGGCGAGAAGCCTCGCAGCACCGGATCGAATTCCGGCAGTTCGGCGAGCTTGTTCTTCTTGATGATCTCGCGCGCGAGATCGCGCGACAGCAACGAGCTGGACCTGGCTGGTGACGGCTTCCGCATCGAGCGCGGTGCGCTCCTCGTTGCGCCGGCGAAGGAGGGCAGGAACTCCCAGTGCCAGCCGAGGAGCCAGGAGAGAATGCCGGCCATGCCGGCATCCACGATGTCATCGCCGGGAAAGGCCGCTCCTTCGAGGGAAAGCGGGAGCACAACCCACTGGAGGATGTCGGCAAGGACTGCCAGAACGAGCGCAGCCTTCATGCGCGGACCGGGTGTGATGCGGAGTTCGCCGGGGCCGGTTCGGGTGGGTTCGGGCCGGTACTGCCATATAGACAGTATCCGGCCAAACGGGCGAATGTGAAAGCGGCCACTGCAGGGCTGCGACGAACCGGGAGAACTCGAACCGCTGAAACACCAGAACGGTTCGACTCTCGACTACTGGATGATGAACACGTTCATGCTCCAGGGGGGAGCGTGACGGTCAGCGGCAGCGCCTGTGAGCCCAACGAGGTTGACGCAGGGCCGACCCAATCGATGCTGCTGTAGCTGTGGTTGGGGTCAACTGTGCAGGTAGGAGCCGTGTCGCAGGTCGTATTGGTGTAGTCGTACAGCTCCTTGTCGTACATCAACCACGTGACGCCCGGCGAGTTACTTCACCCGTAACCGTGAGCGTAACCGGCTGGCTCGTGGTCTGGTTACGATTGAACACCACGATCGCCGTGCCGCCGCTGTGGGTCGCCGCGTAAGCGACCCACTCCGCCGTATCGCCGGCCACGCTCGGAGTGAGCACGTTTTCGCCGTTCACCGCCACGTTGCTTGAAGAGGTCGAAGGCGACCGCAGAGGTAGGCGTACATGGTGCCGACGGTGGTTTCAGCGTTGCCGCCGTAGTTGCAGGTTTGAGTCCTGGTTGCCATCGGAGAAGACGTTGTAGGCCTCCGAAGTTTTGCCAGCCGTAGAGCGAGCTGCACAGTTATTGCCGGCCTGGCCATTGCAATTGCCGAAGCTGATCCACCATGTCAGGCGCGAAACGCCGTCGTTCATCATTTCGCCCAATACCTGACCTGCGTACAAGCCCTGCGTGATCGACCAGCTTTGTTTGCCGGGATTGCTGTAGGGCCCGCCGATCTCGCCCACAAAAATGGGCCTGTTCGGTATGCCAATTCGTCAGTTCCGTCTTAATCTTGTTGATGTTTGCGGTCAGGTTGTGTGCAGCCTGCTTGATCAACGTGGTGTCGTTTTCCTGGAGCGGTGTTTCGGGATAGTAGTGGTACTCGACGAAGTCATAGGAGCCCTTGGCATTCGTAAGTACGGTTTGATCCCATGGGCTGTAATTCGGTTCCACGACGACTCCGACTAGCGTAGTCGGGGATGCCGCCTTGATCAGCGCGTAATAGCCACCATTTCCGTCCGATCCGTCTACCGCGGCGGCATAAGTCGTGGGATTGTTCGGTGCCGAGTGCAGGTCGGTTTCCCAGCTTCCGTATTCCTCATTGCCGACAGTCATATGGCTCACGGTGATGCCATCATTGGTCGCTCGGACACCCAGGCTGCCGCTTCGTTGGGATCGCCCCCTCCGTTACAGGTCTCATTCGTGCCGTAATCGGCGGTCAACGCCAGGTCGTAGGGGCCCGCCAGCGGGATCTTACTTACGAACTGCGCAAAGCTGCCAGTGCCTGCCCATCCTTTACTATTAGCGGTGCATTGGGTGCCGGAACTGCAATTGCACATGTACGGCGCGAGCAACGAGCTGCTGCCAGTCTGGTAGCCCCAGTGATATTGATCGGACCATGAGCCGCCCGGCCACGAATGGCCTTGATGCCAGCCCCATTGAACGCGGCATTAATGGCGTTCGCGTTGGCGATCTCGTCGTACCATTGCGCCATGTTCATTCCCGAGAATCTGGTCGGTCACCGCAATAC
>CAWCHC010000027.1:0-78773 GCA_963795255.1 uncultured Alphaproteobacteria bacterium | reverse complement strand
GACCTGGCCGAACTAAGGAAGGCGGGCCGGATCGAGTTGCGAAAGCGGTTTAAGCGCTTCAAATCCAGCGGCGCGCTCCCTGCCGATGCCGATCCAGACGCGCTTGCGCAGTATGTCTTGACGATCGCATGGGGCTTGGCGGTGGCGGCGCAATCGGGGGCGAGCCCGGATGATCTTCATGGCACGGTGAAACTAGCGTTAAAGTCATGGCCGGCGTGAAGGGCGTGTTGCGGGTGACGGCGTCGCCAGCACTCTTGAACCACCGTCCGACAGACAATCTGGATCCGGCATTCGCTGGGGACCCCGTTCCGGGGCCGTCAATGTTCGCGCCCAGCGGCGCTACCGTTGTGAGCATCGACGGGCCCCGTATCGCGGCTTTGGCGCAGTTCCTCCTTTAGTTGTCCCACCTCCCGTTCCAGGCGTTCGATGCGATCGAGAGTGTAGTCGAAGCTGGTGTAATCCATCGCTTCTATCCAGGCGAAGACGGCCGCGAGCGCGCGACGAAGTTTCCCCTGCTCTGGGACCAGATGGTTCGCTGTGTCGGTCATTGGCTCCTCAGATTAAATTTCGATGCATTTCGCGTGCTGCTTTCAGAGTTGCGACCAGCCCCCGTCGACAGGAAGTTCGACGCCGGTCATGAAGGTCGCGTCGAACGCGAGGAAGAGGACGGCCTTGGCGAGTTCGTCCGGCGTTCCGAAGCGCTTCATCGGAATGGCTTCGCGCATCTGCCCTGTGAGCTGGGCGGCCATGTCTTTATCGGGCATCGACTTGCCGACGATCGGCGTTTCGGTGGGGCCGGGCGACACCGCGTTGACGCGAATCCCCCGAGGAAGAAGCTCAGCGGCGAACATCCGAGCGAAGTTTCGCAGCGCAGCCTTGGCCCCTCCATATGCGGCGAGCATGGGCATCCCCTTGACGTTTGCGGTCGAGGTCGTGAGGACGATGGAACCGCCGCTAGTGATCAGCGGCGAAAGTTTCTGCACCGCGAAAAACGGTCCCTTGGCGTTCAGGTTGAACATCTCGTCGTAGGTCGCCTCGGTCGTGTGCTCGAGGGGGGCGAAAAGGCTGAACCCGGCGTTGACGAAGAGCAGGTCCAAGGTGCCGAACTCGGCCTTCGCCCGAACGGCGAGGGCGTCGATGTCCGTCAACGAACGCGCGTCGCTCGAAACCACGATGGCGTCCTTTCCAATCTCCTTCTGGGCCGAATCCAGGCCTGCCTGCGACCGCCCCGTCACTAGAACGCGCGCACCCCCATCGAGGAGCATCTTCGCCGTCGCGAGCCCTATGCCGCTCGTGCCGCCGATGATTACGACCTTTTTATCCTCGTACCGTTTCATGCGTATTCTCCTTGCGACGTCTGGGTCGCTTTGCTAATTTTGAACTGTTTGGTTTAATATTAGACGCGATGGTCGCGGTCAAGGAGGTTTTGAACTATTTATTTCAAAATACCGTAGGCCCCGTGGACGACGACGTAGCTTCCGCAATCGCCTGCTGATTTTTCGACGCGACCGGCGCTCCTTCAGGACGCCGCGCTCAAGGATGCGGGGTTAGACAAGTCGATACCGGAGACATTGACGACGGCCTGCCACGCGGCTTCCTGGTTGGCGCGATCGTGAAGGTGCGCGTGGCGCTGCGCCTCAATTGGGCCCGAGAACTTCCCTTGAGCCGAGGCGAAGAATTGCCCTGAGACGTCGGTTCCGAACTCCGACGCCTGGAGGTACCGACGGGCCGCGGTCTCCGGCGTCTGATTCATGCCGGGAATGAGGTTCACGATTGGGATAAACAGATACTTCAACAACGGGCCAGCGTTTCGCACCACCTTGGTGGCGGTCGCCCCACCGGGCGAGACAGCGTACACGGCCATGCCGGAGGGTAGCCTGCGCGCCAGCGCCGCGACCCACCAAGCGATCATGAGCTTCGCGTCGGCATACGCATTGTTGGGCACGTACCTCACGTTCGGCCCGTTGTGAATCAGTGCTTCCACAGCGGCGGTTCGGTCACCCTGGTGGTATTTGGCCGCGAAGGCTGGCACGTCGGTGTACTTGAACATGGGGACGCCCCCTCGGGCTGGCTCCGCACCGGCGATAACAATCCGCGCGTTGGGGCTCAGCAGGTTGGCGCGAAGCAAGCCGACAGTCAGTTGATGATGGCCGATCAGCGGGGCCTGAGAAGCCTCGACGCCCGCCGCAGTGATCACGCGCGCCTTGGTGGGGACCAACCCGGCATTGAGCAGTAGGAAATCGATCGGCCGACCTCGCTTGACCAGCGCGGCAAGCGCGGACTGAACGCTGGACGGCGTGTCCAGACTCCAGCTCCAGCGGCGTGAAGACCTGTCTTTTGGTCTCGACCGCGAGCTGAGCGGCCGTTTCCTGGACCCGAGCCAGGCTGCGCCCGGTGACGATGATCTCGCGCCAGCCCTCTTCGGCAAGCGTGCGGGCTGCCGCATAACCGAGCCCGGAGGTGGCGCCGGTGACGAGAGCGATCGAATGTTCCATGGGCGTCTCCGTGGTAAAGGTAAAGGTCGAGGGAGTCCCTCGAGGAGGGACCGCCTTGTTATTTTTGAACTGTTCGGTTATATTTAGCGTCAAGGTCGCGGTCAAGGAGTTTTAAACTAAATGTTTCAGAATGCTGAGAGGCCCCGTGGACGCCCACGTAGCTTCGACGAGAGTGACGCGCTGGAAAAGGCGACCCGGGTGTTCCGGTCGAAAGGCTACGACGGAGCGACGATCGACGATCTCGTCGCCGGGATGGGCGTGGGACGGCCGAGCCTGTATTCGATCTTCGGGGATAAGCGGACGTTGTTCTTGCGTGTCCTTCGGGCGTACGCAGAGACGAAAGGCGCTCGCGCTGCGAAGGCGCTCTTCTCGCCGCCGACTCTTCGCGACTCGCTCGCCGGCTTCCTGAGGCACGCCGTAGAAACTGCGACCGAGGAAGGATCCGCCCCAGGATGTCTTCTTGTTTGCGTCGCGCCCCTTGTAGACGACGCTGAGGTCAGGCAGTTCCTGAAGGACGCCGTCGCTGGCGGCCTGGCGCTAGTGAAACGCCGATTCTGCGACGCGATCAGCGCGGGAGAAATCCCGTCTGACTTTCCCGTAGCCGCGCGCGCGAGCCAGGTGCTCGACCTTGGTCGCGGTCTGACGATGCGTGCGCAGATGGGCACGCCGCGCAAGACGCTTCTCAAAGACGCCGAGGAAGCGGCCGACTTGGTGCTCCTGTCGCGGGGTGGAAATCCAGAACGTTGATGCCGATGGCGAAAAGGTCGAAGCGAGCAACTTGCGCCGGCGCCGCCACTCGGTCCACACGGCTAAGGCCCCGCGGACGTGGCCTGCCCGCTTCCCAACGGAGTGACGATGTAAATCGCGCCCTCGTCCTGGCGGGGGCCGCAAATGATACGAACTTCGGAAAATGGGGACACCAGACTCCGCGCCCGTAAAAAAGAATAACTGCAAGCGTCTGTTTTAAGCCACCAGCGTGGTCAGCATTGGCGCGCTGGCGCGGCCGAATTCGGCAATCGGCACCGGTCTGCCGAACAGATAGCCTTGCGCGAGTTCGACGCCGGCAGCGCGCATGTAGTCGAACTGTTCTTCGGTCTCGACGCCTTCGACCGTGGTGATGATGCCGAGCCCTTGCGCCAGCGCCAGCGTGGAAGCCACCACCGCCTTGCAGTCGGCGCGGCTGAGAATGCCCTTGGTGAAGGACTTGTCGATCTTGATCTTGTCGAACGGGAAGATCGTCAGATAGTTGATCGACGAGAAGCCGGTGCCGAAATCGTCGAGCGCGATCGACAGACCCAAATTCTTCAACTGCCGGATGGTCGTCAGATGGGCTTCCTGGTTTTCCAAGAGCGAGGTCTCGGTGATCTCGAGCTCGAGCCGTTCCGGCTGCAAGCCCGTCTTCACCAGCACGCCGAGGATGACCTCGAACAGGTTGCCCTTCTTGAACTGGATCGCCGAGATATTGACGGCGACCGTGACGGCCGCGGGCCAGTTGGCGGCGTCCGCACAGGCCTGGTTCAGGATCCATTCGCCGAGCGGCACGATCAGGCCGCTGGATTCGGCGAGCGGAATGAAATGATCCGGCGCGATCATGCCCTTGGTGGGATGCCGCCAGCGGACCAGCGACTCGACGCCGCGAAGCTCGCGGGTTTTCACGTCCACCACCGGCTGGTAATGCAGCTCGAACTGGCCTAGCGCGATCGCCTCGCGCAATTCGCGCTCGGCCGATTGCTGGATGTTGACGATCTCGAGCATTTCGTTGCGGAACAGGCAGAAGTCGTTGCGGCCGCTCGTTTTGACGCTGTAGAGCGCGAGGTCGGCGCGCTTGAGCAATTCGTCCGGCTCGACGCCGTTTTCCGGCGCCAGCGCAATCCCGATCGAGGTGCCGACTTCCACTTGCTGTCCGTTGAGATCGAAGGGGACGGCGATCGCCTCGATGATCCGCAGCGCCAGTGCCACCGCGCCTTCGCGCTGATCGACGCCGCCTTCCTGGATGATGGCAAATTCGTCGCCGCCGAGCCGCGCCAGCACGTCGATGTCGCGCACGGCGGATTGCAGGCGGTGGGCCACTTCGCTCAGGAGCTGGTCGCCGGCCAGATGGCCGAGCGTGTCGTTGACCGCCTTGAACCTGTCGAGGTCGATCATCATCACGGTGACGCTGCCGCCGTTGCGCTTCAGCCTGCGGCTGGCTTCCTCGAGCCGGGCGTTGAATTCCGCGCGGTTGGCAAGCCCGGTCAGCACGTCATGCCGCGCCAGGTGGACGATTTCGGCTTCGGCGCGCCGCCGTTCGGTGATGTCCTCGATCATCGTGACCCAGCCGCCGCCCGCCATCGGTCGCCGCGTCAGCATCACGAATCTGCCATCCGACAATTCGTCGGTGCGGGACGCATCGGGCGCCAGCATCAACAGCTCCGTTACCCTCAACTTGACCGCGGGATCGTCGATCGTTCGCCGCATGTCGCGGGAGACCCGGTAGCCGATAATCTCGCGCAGCGGTGTGCCGACTTTCAACAGATGCGCCGGCATGCTCAGAAGCTCGACGTAACGGTCATTCCAGACCGTCAGCCGCTTCTCGCCGTCGAACATGCACAGCCCTTGCGCCATGTTGTCGAGCGCGGTCGAAAAGCGCGTGTTCATCACCTCGAGTTCGGCGGCCTTTTCGGCGAGAAGCTTTTCGCTGTGTTTCTCCGCGGTGACATCCTCATGGGTGGTCAGCCATCCGCCATTGGACATCGGCTGCCGCTTGATCGAAATCACGCGCCCGTCGGCGAGCTCCTGGATCTCGGCGGCCTGTTTGACATTGACGCTGACATAGGCCTCCGGATCGGTCGCAAAGCCGGTGCCGCTCGCCTCGCGCGCCTGCAAGATTTCCCGCAAACTGGTGCCGGGCTTTATCTGGTCCTCGTGCAAGCGGTAGATCTCGGCATAGCGGGCGTTGGCGACCACCACCCGCTGGTCCGGATCGAACAGGCAGAGCCCCTGCGACATGTTGTGAAGGGCTGCGGTGAAACGCGAATTGGCGAGTTCGAGTTCGGCGGCCTTCTCCTCGACCAACCTGGCTTGCGCGCGTTGGGCGGTGACGTCCTCGTGGATGCCGACCCAGCCGCCGCCCGCAATCGCGGTCTTGACGATGGCGATGATCCGGCCGTCTGCGAGATAGTTGGTCGCAAGGCTCTTGCCGGTCTCCTCCAGCTCGCGGCGGAATTTATCGACGAAGGTCGGGACGTCGAAACCGCGTATGCCGTTCTCGTCGGAAAACTTGACGATATCGTAGATGTCCGCGCCCTGATGCACGAGGCCCGGCGGCATTCGATAGATCTGTTCGTAGCGCTCGTTCCACACCGTCAGCCGGCCCTTGGCGTCGAACATCGCAAGGCCGCTCGACATGTTAGTCAGCGCTGCATCGAAGCGAACGTTCTGCCGTGAAATTTCCTCGTTGAGCTGACGCAGCGCAAGCTGGCTGCGGTTGAGCCTGATCTGATAGCGGACGGCAAAGCCGATGCCGATCAGGACAACCAGCGTGATGATCGAAGCCACCACGAAGTAGGCCGCGCGATGTTGGCGGTATTCGCTCAGGATGCTGTCTTCGGAGAGTCCCACCGTGAAGATCAATGGGAAGCGGTCGGAGGTGCGGTAGGCGATCAGCCGAATGATGCCGTCGATATTGCCGTGCCCCCAATAGTGGCCGGAGGAGGACTTTGCCAATTCGCTCGCCAGCATCTGGCGAGTTGGCTTGACGCCGACGAGCTCGGTCGAATACCCCTTGGCTCCGAGAATCACACCGGCCGTATTGCGCATCGAGATGCCGCCGTGACTGCCGAGGTCGACGCTGCGGTAGAACGGTTCGATGAAATCGGGATTGATCGAGAGCGTGATCAGGCCGGCCGTGCTGCCGTCCGGGTAGCGAAGCCGGCGCAGGAGCACGATCGACATGCGCTTCGTTGTTCGGCCCATGACCGGGTCGCTGATCAGCAGCTCGTCATCGGTTGCCTGCAACTGCTTCTTCACGTGCGGACGGTCGCCAAGATAAACCGGCGCAGCGTTGTTGCTCAGCGTCGTGGCCTTCTGTTGGCCGTCGGGGTTGATCAGGGTCAGCAAAATCGCTTCCTCGCTGATCAGTGCGGTCTGTTCGGCCCATTTGCGCAGATCGAAAAAAGCGGGATCGTCCTCATAGCTCTTGCGCAACAGCAGCAGCGTGCGGTCGAAACGGCCGATGGTTTCGACGGTGTCGTGCTCGAACAGCCGCACCAGGCTGTCGGATTGTTTCATCGCTTCGTCGACCGCCTTTTGGCGCTCGACGGAGGAGATGTAGGCGGCCACGAACCAGCTCGCGGCAATCAGGACCAGACCGGCAATAGCGGCCGAATGCAGGAAAGCCCGCATCCAGAGCAGCCATTTGCCGCGCACGATCATCTTTCAAAAGCCCCCGGGGAAAACGCGCAACACGAATGCGTTTTATCGCCCCTCGGCGGTTTAAACCGTGGTTACACGGGCACTTCTCTGTTTGGCTTAGTTAACAGTGGTAGAATTTATGGCTGTAACAGCCGGAAATTTACCATGCCGGGCCACTCGGCTACCGCCCGGCGATCCTCGCTGCAACGCACTCTAATAGTGGCTGCGGTTCATCACCGGCACGGGGGCGCCTTCCTGGGCGATGGCGGCAGCCCGGCGGCTGTCCTCGTCGACCAGCGCGCGGATCTCCTTGGCGCTGATCAGGGCCTTGCGGACATTGCGGTCCTCCACCGTCATGTCGAAGGTGATCAGGCGGTTGCAGTGCTGGCAATTGGTCTGAAAGCCCGGGCGCACCCTTTGCGCGCGCTCGCGGAAGACTTGCAAGCACTTCGTGCATTTGATTCTGACTTTGTCGTCGATCATGAATGCCCCCTTTTTGGAAATATCGCGACACAGACTGCGCAGACGAGGCTTAAAAGCATGTTCGAGCCTTCGCTAAAACTTGAGCGAGACAACGCCGCCATGGCTGGCTTTCCGGTTTTGATTCAAATTGGCCGCGCCAAGGTTGCCGCTGAGGTTTCCCCCGAGGTTTCGCTTGAGGTTTCCTTTGGGCGCGCGCGGATCCCGCCGGTCGCCAGCTTAAGAATGCTGTAACCGGGTAGGGCACAACATGCGGCATGGCAGTCGAAACCAAACCGCAGCGGCTTTTTCAGCGCGTCCGGCCCGCGAGCGGCGAGGCTGCGAAAGCGCAGATCATCGTGGGCCCGAAAGCCCCGGCCGTCGCCTGCCGGCTGGTCGATTATTCGCGCGGCGGCGCCTGCCTTGAGATCTTTCCGATGGTGATGCTGCCGGATCGGTTCGAATTGCTCCATGGCGGGGTGAAGAAGAAATGCCGCGTGGCCTGGCGGCGCGGCATTCGGATCGGCGTGGCGTTTTAAGCCCCGTAAATGCCGCAGCCCGCGCGGCCGGCCTATTACCTCGGATGTAATTGAGCCGAACCACCGTCCGGCTATTTTCCTGATCACTCGCCTGACGGCCGACCAGCGCCGTCAGGCAACAACAGAGATCAAGGAAAAGTCATGCAAGTCACATTTACAAAGACAGAACCGCCGAAGTGGCTGCTCGCCATGTGGAAGGAGATCGACGACAAGACCTTCGGCAAGGGGTTTGACTGCTTCACCGAGGATGCCGTCTGCAACCTTGGCGTGGCGGGCTGGAAGGGCCGCGAAGCGATCCGCGCCAACCTGAAGGCCTTCATCGACACCGGCTTCACGGCGCTGCATCACGTCACCGAATATTGGGACGGCGGCTCACTGAAGGTGTTTTGCGGTGTCGTGGACATGACGCCGGACGGCAAGCCGGATGCGACGGTGCATCCGACGATGACCCACTTCTTCTACATGGACGAGAAGGACAACACCAAGGTGCGCCGCTGGGTCGGCGCCGTTGGACCCACGGCTTTCGGTTAAGCAGCTTTCGGTTAAGCGGCTTTCGGTTAATTCCGAAAAGTGCTTTCGCCAAACGGCGAGACAGGGGACCCAAATGCTGCCTTTGAATAATATCCCGGAATGGTGCTTTCTCGTTATCCCCTGGATCAGGGCGTTCGTGCCTGATCCAGGGACCTTCACGGGCAGAAGATCAAACGAAGGATCGGCCGATCATGAGCGCGATTGCCAGCGAACCCAAACCCGCCGCCAATCCCGCCGGCGTTCTTCTTCGCCAATGGCGGGATATCCGCGGCAAGACCCAACTGGATCTGTCGTTCGACGCGGGCGTCTCGCAGAGGCATATCAGCTTCATCGAAAGCGGCCGCAGCACCCCGAGCCGCCAGATGCTGCTCGATCTTGCCCAGGCGCTCGACGTTCCGCTGCGTGAAAGAAATGGATTGCTGATCGCCGCCGGCTACGCCCCGCTGTACCAGGATCCCGCGCTCGATACGCCGATCATGGACAGTATCAGCAAGGCGCTCGCACGGATGCTGCGTCAGCACGAGCCGTTTCCGGCCATGGTCCTGGACCGGCACTGGAACGTGCTGATGACCAATGATGCCGCGCCGCAGCTGTTCAATTGCTTCATCGACATGGCCAAGCGGCCTAGCCCACGCAATCTGTTGCACCTGATGTTCGATCCCGCCGGCATGCGCCCGTTCGTCGCGAACTGGCCACAGACGGCGCGCGGATTGCTCGCCCGCGTGTATCGCGAAGCGCTCGGTCGCGTGATCGACGAGAAGACAAAGCGGCTGCTTGCGGAATTGTCGCAATATCCGGGCGTAAAGGACGAGTGGCGCGCGCCGTCGCCGGATGACGCCATGCCGATGATCCCGGTCAGCTTCGTCAAGGACGGCGTGAGGCTGAACTATTTCTCGATGATCACCACCGTTGGCACGCCGCAGACGGTCGCGGCCGAGGAGCTGCGGCTCGAATGCATGTTTCCGGCCGACGAGGCGACGGAAGCCGGGCATGGGCGGTTCATCGGTGCGAATTCCCCGCCTGCCTCGACCCGGCATTGAGAAGATCGGCCGGACCGCCAAGACTGCGAGGCAAGACCGGCGGGGCGGGTCCGCCGGTGCGGCCCGATTCCGAGGCTTTTGGGCCTTTGGAGGCCGATTAGCTATCCGTGGAAGCATTGCCGGGCCCGCTTTGGCCCGATATGGATGTCGGCGCTTGATTTTATTGCCCCTGCCGGTCGCTTGGCCGGTGTCCTTTTGAGTGACCGGTCATCGAAAATGAGGCCGGGTTCGCAGTTCGAGTTTGGGGATTGGCGATGTGGGGTCTCTTGGCGTGGCTGGTGCTGCTGGCCGCAACCGTCGTGCTCGCAAGCGTCGCTTTTCATTTCGACGTCGATCAATTGCCGGCGGCTTTCCAGGCCTTGTCGCCGACCCAGCAGGTTGCCGCGATCCTGATCGCGTTGGTGGCGCTGGCGCTGACCGCCTCGACGCTGTGGCAATCCTGGCGGCTGACGCGTGAGGCACAGCAAGCCCGCGCGGTGCAGGGCGGCATTCTGGGTGCAAAAAAGGGCGCGGCGCTCGCAGCCGTTTCGCAAAAAGATTTCGACGCGGCGGTCGCCCATCTTCAGACCAGCGATCCCGAAGATGCGCTCTCCACCATTCACAAGCAGTTGGCGGAGTCCGAAGCGCGGCTTTCGTTGCAGCGCGGCCGCAACGAAGCCGTCGACATGAAGGAGCGGCTGGAGGAGGTTCGCCGCCGCCAGCAGGCGTTGCGCGAACAGATCGGCGAAGTCGCCGAAAAGCGCCGCGCCATCGAGCCGGTGTTCGAAGAGCTGAAGGATCGCCAGCGCCAGCTCGCCCGTTCGCTCGACAAGATCGAGACCGACGACAACAACAACAACTTCATCGATGCGCTGAAGGAGTTCGATCAGAAGACCGCGCCGCTTCAGGCCAGACACCAGGCGCTGCAAAACGCCTTTGCGCTGCTCACCCGCCTCAAGGAGGCGGTCGCAACCTCGCAAAGCGAGCTGGTGCGATTGCAGGCGCCGGACGGCGGCGTCAAGGCGCTGCTCGGCGAAGTGCAGATCTCGCGCGATCATCTGGTCAAGGCGATCGAGGCGCTGGAGACCACAGGCGAGGGCGAGGCGCTGACCGCGCGGGTCGCGGTGCTCGACAGCGGCAGGAAAGACGCTGAACTGCGAATCGCGCGGCTCGAGGCGTCGTTTGCCGTTCTCGATACCATCCGCCGCGACATGGCCGAATTCAAGAAGCGCCAGGAAGATCTCGCCGCCGCCTTTGCCGAAGTCGAAACCGACGCCGACGGCAAGAGCCTGAAAGACCGTCTCACCGAGCTGGACCAGTTCTCGGGCGAGACGCGAAGCCGTCTGCGCGCGTTGCAGGAGATCCTGACGACGCTCAATCGTTACCGCAAAGACCTGATCCATTCGCAAAACGAATTGTCGCCGCTGCGCGCGCCCGGCGAAGGCGTTCAAGCCGTGATCGCGGAATTGAACATACGACACGCCGAACTCACCGCCGGCCTCGAAGACGTCGAAACCGTCGGCAACCAGACGCTAGGCGCCCGCGTCGCGGGATTCGCCGACAACAAGCGGATGGCCGAACAGCGCATTGCGGAAGTGCACCGGCATTTCGCGCAACTGGAATCGATCCGCAACGAAATCGCGGTTGCGTTCGCCGATCTCAACAGCGCGTTCAAGAAATTCGTTTGAGATTTTCGGGGCAGGGTTGGCCGGCCGGCTATCGAGTCGGCCTTGGCTGGCCTGCGCTCGCCGGATTGCCGTGACGCAACCCTCGAGCCGGCTCTCGCGCCTTCCATCCCATCTGTGGCTTGCCGACCCCTTTATATATCTGTGGCTGATCGGCCACTGTCGGGTCGTGCTTGGGCAGGTCAGTGTGGCTTAAAAGCCGAGCAGCGCGAGGCCAACCCAGCTGAACGCAAACAGGCCGCAGGCAGCGACCGTGACCGAGGCAAACGTTGCAATCATCTTCCTGACAGGCATTGCCGCACCTTTTCGAACTGACAAAGGCACTATGCTGGACGATCTCATCTCAATGATGGCGAGAAAATGCGCGCGCCAAAAAACGAGCGGTTGTGGCAGTGCTGCAACATGAACCTCATCCTGCCCGCAAAAATCCTCATTCGAAAGGCGTAGTGGGGCGAATCGGAACCCGCTTTTTTTGACGTTCGCAGGGGCTCGCGTCACAACAGCGTTTTGCGAATTTCGGATCAGTGGGTGCCGGTATTGGCCGGGGTCTGGTATCGCTATCGATCTGAAGTCCTTTGGGCACCCGCCGATCTCGGCGGGAGATGGGATTTCGGGTTGGCGGTGCTGCGGGGAACCGAGGGAATGTTTCGTTTAGGGTTTGGCACGCGCGAGTGGATGATCTCGATTGCCGCCGCAGCGTTGGTGGCGCTGGGAATCGTGTTGGCCGAATATGGCGGGTGGTCGTCGGTCGAATCGGCGCGCGACTACGAGGATTGTGTCGATCGCGTGCAATCCCGAAGCCTGGCCAGCGAGGAAGCCAGTGGTCTCATCGCCGGTTGCGGCGCGCGGTTTGCCGGACGGCGCAAGCCGGACGGCGGCTACAGCTATTACGATTTCATGCAGGACAAGAAGTTCGACATCGCAGGCCCCAATCCGAGTCCGGACGAACGCAGGGCAATCGATCGCGAATATATCGGTTATCTCGAAGTGCAGCGTCGCGAAGCGATTTCGGAGGCGCTTGCCAAACAGCAGAATGAGAAGCTGCGCGCCGATATCGAAACCGCGCGTCAGCCGGCCGGTGCGCCGCTGGCGCTGGTCCCGGCCAACGTGCCCTTGCCGGTTCCGCGCCGTGTAGCCGAGCAGCGCGAGAAGGCGCGGCATTGCGCCGAAGACGCGCTGTTCTGCACGCTCTCAAAGCTCTCGACCGCCGTGAAGGATGCTTTCGCCTCGTCGTCGAAGACGAAGAGCTCGCCGCACGAATAGCAGCGAGCTGATTCTCGCAGCCGTCCCTGCTCGACACAAAATCGACAAAGCCCGCAGGACCATCTAGGTTTTGGGTTGGTCGGGTGGGGTGATTGGCCGTGCCAGAAACGGTCGCGGAAAAAATTGTAACGTGTCTCATTGGTGGCTTGCTGCTGGTTCTGGCCGCTTTCCTGATGTGGCCCGCCTTTGAGCACTTCAAGGGTGAGGCGACGGTCTACCGGATGTTCTGCACGTCCAATCGTAACGATGATGGTCCCTGCGTTCTCAAGGACGAACTGACGTCGGTTACCGAGACCTATAAAGCGTTTCCCGACCAGCAAAGCGTCATCGTCTGGATCGGCGGCGACGCGCCCTCGAAGCTGAGCAATTGTGCCGTGCGCGACGCGCTTAATTGGCGTTGCACGAAAAGCGACAAGAAGGGCGGGACCGTCGAGCTGTCGATGGCGAACGGGCGCCTGTCCGAGACTGTCGACGGATACCCGTCGCCAAGCCTGACGCTTTTTTACCAGGCGCCCCGCTGGCGCTGGTGGCTGGTGAAGATGCTGGAGACGTCAGGCTTGAAAAAACAGGTGTGAAGCGCCTGATCAGCCGCAATTCCAGACCGGGCCGATCGGGGTCCGCGTCCAGCACGGCCCGAAGGTGCCGCCATTGTAGTGGCCGTTGAAAAAGCCGGGCCGGCCGGGATAGTGCAACTCGTCATCCCAGCCGTAATAACGAGGGGTCGGGTCGATATACCAGGGGCGGCGGTTCTGGCGTGCGTAACGCTGCAGTCCGTTTTTCTGGGCATAGATCGGCTGGCTGTTGCTCAGCGGCTGCTGATAGCCCGGTAGGAAGCCGTAGCCATGCCAGACCGGCTTGGGCTTCTTCTGAGCTGCTGCTGCCTGCGCGACGACGGACAGCAGCGAAAGAGCGACAGCAATGGATAGACACAGGAGGCGCGACATCGGTTCACCATAGACATTCGGCGGCGGGAAGAACATTCAAATCCGGGTGCAAAGTTCTTCGCAGCCTTATAAAAGTTCTTCGAAGCTTTAGCATAACGAGATTGAATCTGATCTTCAAATCCAGAGCTGAACCCCCGCCTTGTCACCTCCCAAAACGCTCCTGCTTCTTGTAAGCCTCATTGTCTGGCTTCCAGCTTTTCTTGCCACTCAGCTTCCCGCTGTTGCCGAGGAGCCGGTGCAAAAACCGGTCGAAGTGTTGGCGACGGGCGTTTTTGCAACCGCGTTGCAGTCGCTGGCGCCTGCCTTCGAGGCGGCCAACGGCACCACAATTCGGGTCTCGATCGCCAACGCCGGTGAAGTCGCCGCACGTGTCGTTGGAGGCGAAGCGGTCGATCTCGTGATGTCGTCTTCGGCTGGTGTGAAAGCGCTCGCCAAACAGGGCGCGCTGCTCCCGAATGAAATCGTGATCGGCAGGATGCGGCTTGGCGTCGCCGTCCGCTCCGGCGCTGCGATGCCGGATCTCACTTCAACCGAGACGTTGCGGGCGCTTCTTTTGTCCGCCGACAAGATCGCCTATATCGATCCGAACGGCGGCGGCACCTCGGGACCGTTTTTCGAGAAGATGTATGCTTCGCTTGGCGTTGCCGATGCCGTGCATGCCAGGGCCGTGCTCTGCAAGACCGGCGCAGACATCGTCAAGGCGGTCGCATCGGGAAGCGCTGCCATCGGCATGACGCAGGCGAGCGAGATCATCGGCGCAAGCGGTGTTGCCTTCGCCGGCTATCTGCCGGACGCGCAAAACCTTACGACGGTTTACTCAGCCTCGATTGCGATTGCGTCGAAGAATGCGAAAGCCGCTTCCGCATTTCTCGGGTTCGTTGCCGGTCCAAGCGGATCGGATCATCTTCGCCGGGCCGGCTGGGATATCGAGCGATAGCCGGCTACGCACCGAGGCAGCGCCTCAATGCCCGCCTCAGTGTCCTCGGCCGATACCGACCTCGCGGATCAGTTCGATCGCATAAAACGGTTTTTCGAAAAAGGTCACGCCATCCGGCAGGGACTTGGCCAGCGGTTGTCCGGACATCACGATGACGCGGAGCGCCGGATCGACCTCACGCGCGCGTTCGACCAGTTCGATGCCGGTCATGGCGCCGACCAGAGTGACGTCGGTAATCAGAAGAGCCGGATGCCGGTTCAAGGCAAGCTCGGCGGTCTCCGCGTCCTCGAACTGGATGACGCGGTAATCGTTTTCCTCCAGCAACAGGACAATCATCTCGCGCTGGATCGGATCGTCCTCGACCACCAGAGCGGTCGGGCGAAAAGGTCTTGATTGTCCCATCGGCTGCATCCTCCATTTCCAATGGATGACAAGTCATCGGAGTTGCAGATGGTTCGCGGGATGGTTGCTGAAAAATCGGTCAAGTTCCAGGAGTCGGAACTTGCGTTTCTTCGCTAAAGATTCGGCCGCCCACGAGCATCAGCCCCGGCGAAGTCTTGGCGTAGACGGGGTCGCAGGGACGACGTCGTGGGTCGCACAAATCGCTTAAGCGTTCGCGCCACCATCGACCGTCAGCGTCGAGCCGGTGATGTACTTGGCTTTGTCGCTCGCCAGGAACGCGACCGCGTTGGCGATGTCGTCCGGCTTGCCGTAATGACCCAACGCCATGAACTGCCGCAGCGCGTCGCCGAACGGGCCGTGTGCCGGATTCATGTCGGTGTCGATCGAGCCCGGCTGCACCAGGTTGACCGTGATCTCCTGCGGACCGAGCTCGCGCGCGAGTCCCTTGGTGAATGCGATCATCGCCGACTTCGATGCCGAATACACCGTGAGCACGGGGGCGGGGACGCGATCGGCAAAGTAGCTGCCGATGGTGATGATGCGGCCGCCTTTGGTGAGGTGGGCCAGCGCCGCCTGGCTGGCGACGATCGGCGAACGCACGTTCACATCGAGCAGCGCGTCGATGTCTTCAAGCGAATTGTCCTTCAGTCCGCCGACCCGAAGAATGCCGGCATTGTTGACGAGGATGTCGAGCCCGCCGAGCTCCTTGACCGTCTTCTCGATCGACGCCTGAACCGCAGCGACATCGGCGCTGTCGGCCTGGATCGCGACGCCTTTGCGCCCCAGCGCCTTGATGGCGCTGACGACCTCGGCGGCGCGCTCGGCCGACTTTTCGTAGGTAATAGCGACATCGGCGCCCTCGGCCGCCAGCGTTTTCGCGATGGCCGCGCCAATTCCCCGGCTCGCGCCCGTGACCAGTGCCCGTTTTCCATTTAAAATCATGACCTTGTCCATTTTTGTAATGATCAACACAAAAATACTTAAACCATTGATCGGGGAGTTCAAATGACTTATGTGTTACTCGTTACAGAAAGAGCTGGAAGACAAGAACGGCGATGGCGGTGATCGGACGGCCCAGGGAATTCGATCGCGAGGCGGCGCTTCAGGCCGCCATGATCGTGTTTTGGCGCAAGGGTTTTGCATCGACGTCAATGAATGATCTTTGCGACGCGATGGGCATCCGCTCGCCGAGCCTTTACGCGGCGTTCGGCAGCAAGGAAGCGCTGTATCTCGAAGCCATCGCGCATTACGTGGCAACCGTCGGGCCCACGGTGTGGGACAAGCTGGCGGCAGCGACCGCGCGCGCCGGCGTCGAAAAACTGCTGCTCACGGCGACGGAGACGCTGCCTGAATCCGGCGAGATCCCCGGCGGCTGCATGGCGGTGCTGGGGGCAATCGGCGACGAATGGCCGGCCGCGATCGCCGGCGTCGTCAAACAAGTCCGGCTCGACATGCTCGGCAATTTGCAATCGCGGCTGCAAATCGCCGTGACCGAGGGCGAACTGCCTGCCACAACCGACATCGAGCGTTTGAGCCGGTTCTATCTCAGCGTCTTCCAGGGCATGGCGCTTCAGGCGCGCGATGGCGCGAGCGCAGCGGAGCTGAAAGGTGTGGCAGCCTCGGCGATGCTGGCGTGGCCGGGTGGGTGAGGGCGGGAAGAGCTACGAGCCGAGTTGCTGCGCGCTGCGCAACGTAATGCTGACGAGAGCGTGAGCGCGGAATTGTCGGCATATTCGGCAACGTCAGCAAGAAATACACGCTACTTTAAATTGCGTAGTTTAAATTTCGCTATAACTATGATTACAACGCTGATATTTTCGTAACGGCGATAGCAGGTTGCTGAGACGCAAACACTGGCGACTGTCTCAGCTAGAGACGAAAGCCGCCAGCGATCCAGAGTGGCTGCAGTTGGAGTTGCCATTTTCCCTTTCACGGCAGGATGACTGATGAGCGACGATCAAGCGCATGAAAATGCCGAAAGTCATCCCGCAAAGAAATGGCATCACCACAAACCCACCGCGCTGACCAAGGCCATTGCTGCAATCACCGTGTATAGCCTTTTCGTTTTTATTGACGTGCACGACATCTGGCCCTGGTCAAAGATCGTGGCGATACTTGTGGGTACTGCCGTAAGCATGGCCTTGCTGTACTATGAGGCGTTCGCTGCGGAGGCGATCACCTTTCTCACCTTTGTCATTGGTTCTATCGCCATTTGCGTTGGTGGGATCATCGTCTACCTTGCTGTTCCAAACCATGCTGACGTGGTGCCCGAAACGGAAGTGGTTGGCACGCTTCAACCAGGAGCAGCGCCAGACCCTCCAAATAAATGTCCGAAGGGATCGACGCCCGACAGTTGGAAAATCCTAATCGGTAACAATGCAATTCAGCTCGCTGAATCCACTAAGCTTCCTGTGTTGATGATCGGAAGCTGCAAAGTGCTCACCATCGAGAAGAGCGACAAGGGCCTTTCTATCGACACCGATTTATTTGATACGAACGGAAAATTGATAGCCACAATCAAAAACAATGAATTTCACGCTCTCTCCGGTGCCCGAGCCAGTGTCGAACGCGACCATGATCTCTCTAAGGTCATCATCAAGAACGGCGAAGGCCAAGAAATTCTCAACGTTCACTACATCAACAAATCGACCGTCCGCGTGCGCGGCGTATTTGGTTGCCCGGGGCATGCCTTGGTGCCCGTAAAGGACAACGAACCAATCCCTCGCGTTATGATGAACGGAACATGCATAAATGTCTTGGGTGGGATAAAAGTTGGGGCCGCTTTTTTCGGCGTCCTATGATTCGTCAAGTAGGGGCCCTTACCCACGACACTTACTGAAACAAATCGCCACACTTGCTCATACGATTGAGCGCTAATGTTGGTCCGATTCGTTTGGACAGTCCCCTAAACGCGCCTAACGGATCAAACCGGCTCCAGTGTTGATTTGCCCGCTGGAGCCGGTTTTATTTTCGGGTGTCCTCGTCAGGAGCGCACGATCAAACGCCCGCGACAGCGTCATTTAGCACTGGCTTGAACCCGCGACGCAGCGCTTCCTCCAATCCGTCGGTGCTGTTGTCTCGAGTTGGCCACGCAATGCAGGCATCGGGACGAGTGGAGGCGGCCGGCAACGCGAGCCGCGCGCCCGGCTTCCCCTTGCATGCCGCCAATCCCGTGTGTTACATACTGAACCAAATGGTTCAGTATAACCGGACCCGCTTCGATGCCTCGTTCGCCGCGCTCTCGGACGCCACCCGACGCGGCGTTCTGGAGCAGCTCGGCCGCGCAGACGCTTCGATCACGGACCTTGCCGAGAAGTTCCACATGACGCTGACGGGCATGAAGAAGCATGTCGGCGTCCTGGAGCGGGCGGGGCTCGTCACCACGGAGAAGGTCGGGCGCGTGCGGACCTGCAAGCTCGGCCTGCGCCGGCTGGAGGAAGAGGCGGCGTGGATCGAGAGCTACCGCCAGCTCTGGGCTGCACGCTTTGACGAACTGGACAAGGTTGTCGAGGAACTGAAACGGAAGGAGAAGGCCGATGGACGCAAGAAAAGAAAGTGAGCCTGACCCCATGAAGGACCGCACGACGGTGGAACGGAAGTCCGAGCGTGAGCTGGTCGTGACGCGAACCTTCAACGCCCCGGCGCGCATCGTGTTCGAGGCGTGGACCAGGCCCGAGCTGCTCAAGCGGTGGTGGGCGCCTAAGTCGACAGGCGTGTCCCTGCTTTCTTGCGAGGTGGATGTTCGTGTCGGGGGCAGCTACCGTTTCGAGTTTGGCCACGAGGCGGCCTCAAAGCCTATGGTGTTCTTCGGCAGGTACATCGAAGTGACACCCTATTCGCGCCTCGTCTGGACCAATGACGAAAGTGACGACGGTGCCGTCACCACGGTGACCTTCGAGGAAAAAGCCGGCCAGACGCTACTGGTCATGCACGAACTCTATCCGTCGAAGGAAGCGCTCGACGCTGCCATCGCCGGAATGGAGAGTGGGATGCCCGAGACGTTCGCGCAACTGGACGAGCTTCTCGTCACCCTGGGCGTGGGACGATCATGAAGTCGTCGATCTCGCGGTCGACTTCGCCGTTCGGGCGGCAGCGAAGTTCCACCCGTAAGGTTGGTGTCAGCATCAGCGGCTACCCTTGCTTTGACGGGAGGGTTCGGCAGGTGGGGCACTTCACGATTTCGAGCATTCAAGGCCAGAAGTGGATGCTCGCGGCCGACATCATCGTCTTCGTGTCGCTGGTTGCGGCGGTGTGGCGTCGCAGCTGAGCGGCAGCGTGCGCGCTTCACTCCGCCGCCGCTATGGCTGCGGCTTGGTGCAGAGGATCACGGCCTGCGGCGGATCGCTCTGGCCGGGCTTGGCATCGCAGCTCGCGCCGCTGTCGCCGAGAGTCCGCGGCGCTAGCGCCGCATCGCCTGACTTCGAGATGCAGGTGGCGCTGATCATGACCTCATTGGTGCCGCACATTGCCGGCTTTGAAATGCCGCCGTCGGCTTCCGAGCGTACCACTCGAAATGGCAGCGGCGGTGAAACGCCGTCGCGACCGTCCTTGCCGGGAGCACCGGCCAGGCCTTGAGCACCGGGCGGGCCGGCGGGTCCCGCCGGGCCTGCTTCGCCCGTGTCGCCCTTGTCACCTTTATCGCCCTTGACGCCGCAGCCGCTCAAGGCGAGCGCGGAAAGCAGGACGCAAATCAGGACAGTCGGCTGTTTCATGGCTGGAACTCGCAAGAGGAGAGCGAGCGCTAACCCGCGACCGGCTCTTAAGTTCCGTGATGGGCGTCAGCAAAGCGCGACGCTCGTGATCGACGGACAGGCAGGTTCTACCTTGCTATCTCGACAACGATCTTGCCGCGGGCGCTTCCGTCTTCGGCGGCGGCACGGGCCTGCTCGATCGTCTCGAGGCTGAAATGACGCGGGTCGAGACGGGGCACGATCTTGCCCGCCTCGACGAGCTTCGTGGCCTCGCGCAAAATCTCTCCGTGATGCGCGCGTCCTTCTCCGGTCAACACTGGCAACAGCGTGAACACGCCGGAATAGCTCGCTGCGCGAAACGACAGCGGGGCGAGGGCGTGCGTACCCCAGCCGAGCGCACTCACGACATGTCCGAAACGCGCCACGGCGTTGAAGGAGGCATCAAGGACGGCGCCGCCGACCGTGTCGTAAACGATGTCAAAGCCTCGCTTGGCGGTATATTCGGCGACATAATCCTCGACCGCTGTTTCCCGGTCGATGAACGCCGCGCCAAGCTTCTCGATATAGGCCTTGTCCTTGCGTGAGCCGGTGGCGAACACTTCGGCGTCGAACGCGCGCGCGAGCTGGACAGCGATGTGGCCGACGCCGCCCGCGCCGCCGTGGACCAGGACCTTCTGCCCGGCGCGAACAAGGGCTCGATCGACGAGTCCCTCCCAGGCTGTGATGAAGATCAACGGCAGAGCTGCTGCTTCCCGCATGTCGAGATTCTTCGGCTTCGGTGCCAGCAACCTGGCATCCGCGGCGACGAATTCGGCCAGCGACCCCTGCAAGCCTCCGACACCACCCGTCATTCCATAGACTTCGTCGCCGGGCTTGAAGTTTGTAACGCCTGCGCCGATGCTCTCGACGATACCGGCGACATCCATGCCCAGGATAGCCGGCAGCGGATGCCGGGCATGCGCGGCCTGTCCCTTGGCTATTTTCAGGTCGAGCGGATTGACCCCGCTCGCCTTGATCCGAACCAGCACTTGCCCTTCCGCGGGCTCGGGGCGCGAGACCGGGCCAAGGAGGAGTGGAGAGCCGTAAGCCGTGAGCGTGAGCGCTCGCATGTGCGTTGGAGTCATTGAATGAGAAGTCATGGAATTATCTTTCTCTCGCCTCATGAAATGACATTGCTGGTCGGGTACGACATAAGGTTCGTGACCGCACTCACGCAACGTCGGTGGAAAGCGTGACGTTCTTCCAGGCGTCGAATTCGGCCTGCAGCGATTTCATTTTTTCTTCCACCAGCCGCAGGGCATCGCTGCCGAGCAACAGATGCGCAGGTGGATCGGCCGAGAGCGCCACTTTCAGCATCGCCTGCGCCGCCTTTTTGGGATCGCCGACCTGCCAGCCGCTCAATTCCATCCGGCGTTTGCGGATCGGCTCGATAATCGGATCGTAATCTGCGATCGATCGCGCAGCCCGCACCATCGATCGTCCGGCCCAGTCGGTGCGGAAGCCGCCCGGTTCGATCGCCGTGACCTTGATGCCGAGGTCTCTGACTTCCTTGCCGAGGGATTCGGAGATGCCTTCCAGCGCGAACTTGCTGCCGTGATAGTAGCTCAACCCCGGCAGCGTGATGATCCCGCCCATCGAGGTGATGTTGAGAATATGCCCGGAGCGCCGCTTTCGCATGAACGGCAGCACCGCCTGGATCATCGCGACCGCACCGAACACGTTGACCTCGAACTGGCGCCTGAGATCGTCGATCGAGGATTCTTCCAGAATTCCCTCGTGGCCGTAGCCGGCGTTGTTCACGAGTACATCGATCGCGCCGATCTCCTTCTCGATGCCTGCGACCGCGGGCGCGATGGCCTTTGTGTCGGTGACGTCGAGGATCAGCGCATGCGCAGCCTTGCCCAGTTCCTTGCCCAGCGCCTCGAACTTCTTTTTGTCGGCGTCGTTGCGAACAGTGCCAACCACGCGATGGCCGTCGCCAAGCGCTGCTTCCGCCAATGCCCGGCCGAAGCCGGAGGAAACGCCGGTGATGAGAAATGTCTTGGCCATGATCGGATTCCTTTGCGAGTTGGCTCTTGGACAGGCTCAACATAGGCCGATTGATTAATGCAATAATCAGGATAAGGTTGCATGACCTGATGCAGGATATCGCACAATGCTCCACCCGGGCCTCTTCGAATTGAATGCCGTCGCCGCGATTTCGGCGCATCGCAGCTTTCGCGCGGCCGCCACCGAACTCGGCATCTCGCCGTCTGCTTTAAGTCATGCGATCGCCGGGCTCGAAAAGCGGCTGGGCGTGCGCCTGATCAATCGCACCACACGCAGCGTCTCCCTGTCGGAAGCGGGAGAGCGTTTCCTCGCCCGCGTCAGCCCGGCGCTGGCCGAGATCGCCGGTGCGCTGGAAGACGTCAACGAGTTTCGCGATACGCCGGCGGGGACGCTTCGCATCAACCTGAAGGAGCGCGCCGCGCACCAGATCCTGCGGCCGGTGATCGCCAATTTTCTGCGGCGTTATCCCGACATGAACGTCGAGTTGACGCTGGAGGGCCGTCATATCGATATCGTCGCGGGAGGTTTCGATGCCGGCATTCGGCTCGCCGAAGCGGTGCCGCAAGACATGGTCGCGATTCCCTGTGGTCCGGACTCCCGCTTTATCGTCGTCGGCTCGCCCCATTATTTCGCACACGCCTCAAAGCCTCGTTCGCCTTCGGACCTGCTCAAACATGAATGCATTCGAAGGCGGATGCCGGGTGGCAAACTCTATCACTGGGAATTCGAAAAGCGCGGCGAGGAGATCGCGTTGGATGTGCCGGGCAGGCTCACCCTCGACAGCGACGGCCTGATGGTCGAGGCCGCGCTCGAAGGCCTGGGGCTCGCCTTTGTCAGCGACTTCTGGGTCACCGAGCATCTCGCCACAGGGGCCCTGCAAGCCGTACTGGAAGACTGGACGCCGCCATTTCCCGGCTTGCGCCTCTACTACCCGCAGCACCGGCACATGACCGCCGGGCTTCGCGCTTTCATCGACCTGCTGCGGGAGGAGCGAAAGCTCGCCGCCAAAGGCAACGCAGCCATTAAGCCTGCGGCTACGCGACCTTCGAAGGCCGGGTCACCGAGCATCAGGACCGGGACGGCGAAGCGCTAACTCGGAGCGGCCGCTGGTGGGTCGGCATTTTCCGTCTGGATTTTTGATAGCAAATTCAGCTAGATGATCGAAAATCCGATATAATCTAGATATATCTTCAATTTCGATATATCTTGACATATATCGTGAGGGTGAAAATCAAACACATAAGGTCAAACATGAGATTCAAACACGGATTTGGTCGCCACCGCGACCATGATGACGGCGATGAGCATTTGGGCCATCACGGCAGACATCATCACCCTCGCCGCGGCCGGCATGGCGGGCGGCTTTTCGACTATGGCGAACTGCGCATCCTGCTGCTTGCGATGATCGCGGAGCGGCCGCGTCACGGCTACGAGCTCATCAAGGCGATCGAAGAGCGCATGGGCGGCAGCTACACGCCGAGTCCCGGCGTGATCTATCCGACGCTCTCCTGGCTCGAAGACATGGGCTATGTCGCGCTCGATACGGAAGAGGCCGGTCGCAAGCGATACAGCATCACCTCCGAAGGCGAGGCCTTTCTCGTCGCCAACCGTGCGGCGGCGGATGAACTGCTTGCGCGCGGCAGCTCGCCGCAAGCCGAAGGGCCCGATCGCGTGCCGACGCCGGTCGTGCGGGCGATGGAAAACTTGAAGATGGCGATGCGGCTGCGCCTGCGACAGGGGCCGATCGATCAGGCGGCGGCCGAGACGATCGCCACCGCGCTCGATGAGGCCGTCAAGAAAGTGGAGCGTAGCTGACGGCGGGCGCTAGTCGGTATCGGTCTTCGGCGCCGTATCCGTCGGCGCCGTATCCTTCTTCATGACGCTCCTGGTCATGGCGTTCCGCTTCGCGCCATCGCTGGCCATGCCGCGGGTCGTGGCCGAGCTCGGCAGGTGCGAGGTGTCGTTGCCCGCATTGCCTTTTCCGAACGGAGGATCGCGCGGCGGAATGCTCTGGTTCGATGCGCTGTGGCGCGCGCTCCCGGCAGAACTCGCCTGGTGCATGGTGTCGTTGCCCGCATCGCCCTTGCCAAAGGGAGGATCCCGCGGCGCCACGCCTGACGTTTGCGCGATCGCGCCAGTGGCAAGCGCGGAAGCAAAAGCAATTGCCAAAACAAATTTCTTCATGATCTTCTCCGTGGTCTTTCGTGGCGCAGCAACAGGCCTCGCATGAACCCCAAGGTTCCTACCACCGTTCAAGCCCGGCGAAGGCGAGAGTTTTGTTGCTCTTTATTGCCGCTGCTTCCGGTCGGCTGACAACCAAATAAAAATCCGCCGGCCTTTTTGGGCCGGCGGATCGTTCGCGCGATTGGATGCGGTCAGCTTTGATCAGGGAAACAAGCCGCCGAGAGGACCGTCGAAGTCGAACATGTCGAACAGATCGGAGATCGCCGGGCTATTCAACGGAACGTAGGGGTTGTTCGGCAACGCAATTGGGTTCGGCATGTTGTCACGGCTGCGATGCGTGATCGGTTGCAGGCCCCAATTCCGCTCGATGAATTTGATGATCGAGACGTGATCGGCATAGGCATGCGAGATGTGGCCCGGGGTCAAATGCGGTGCGACCACGATCAGCGGGATACGGGTGCCGTCGCCGAAATAGTCGAGCGGCTGCACGTAACCAGAGTCGTAGTAGCCGCCGCCTTCGTCGAAGGTGATGAAGATCGCCGTATCCTTGGCATAGGGCGAGGCCTCGACCTGGTCGACGATCTTCTTTGTGAAGCCTTCGAACAGGTTGAGCTTGGACGATGACGGGTGGCCGTCGGTGTATCCGCTCGGCTTGACGATCGAGACCGAAGGCAGAGTCTTGTTGGAGATGTCGCTATACAGGTTCGCCGAGTCCTGGATGTGCGCTGCGACCTGTGCCGGTTTCGACATGATCGAGGTGTCGTACTGGAACGGATTGCAGATGTTGCAGTACTCGTCGGCCGTCGGTCCGGGCGTGCCGTAGTTGAGCTGATACGGATCGTTGACGTAGTTGTTCCACTGGTCGCCGTAGTACTTCCAGGAGACGTTGCTGGCGTTCAGGCTGTCGCCGATGCTCCGCACCGATGAGGGCGGGATCGTGAACGGCGTGTTGGCCGGGTTGTTGTCGATATAGGCGTTCTTGCCGTTACCGAAATAACCCGGGTTGTAGTTGTTCAGGAGATAGTAGCGGCCCGCTTCGCAGTTCGGCTTGATGTGGAGCGACTTCAGATAGTTCGTGATCGGCTTGACGCCGGGCTGGGAGGTATCGGCGCAATTGGAGTAGGAGCCGCCGCCGGAGACCGGGCTGCCGAAGCCGCCGCCGCCGTAGCCGTCCTCGGTGTACCAGTTGTTGGTGCCGAGCGCCGGGTTCGGATTTTCAATCTGGTTGACGATGCCCTGGTCGACAGTGCCGGTGAAAACCTGCTGGCCATTCGGCGGTACGGCCGGATTGCCATTGGCGTCGGAGAACCAGATCGCGTCGGCATGACCGAACATGATGTGGTTGGCACCGGTGCCGCCGTTGACGGACTGGTGGAAGTTGTCGCTCATCGCATACTTCTGCGCGAGGCTCGTGAGGTAGGGCGCGTCGCCCTTCTGCACGTTGTAGAAGCCGAGCGCGGTTGAGCCTTCGCCCGTGGTCGTCGCGGTCGGCGAATATTCCGTGGAGAAGTTGGCGGGCTGCGTTGCGCCGTTGGTGCCGGCGCCGACGGTCACTTCGACCCAGGCGAACAGGTTGCCGTTGCAGCCCGACGGATTGTCGTGGCTGGCCGCCGAGGTGTTGCAGTTCAACTGCTGCCACATCTGATAGAAGCGGTGAACCGGGCTCGCCGCATAGGCGTCGTAGGGCATGGTGCTGCCGGTGAGCTGGAACGGGCCGGCGGGCAGCGCATTCACGTTGGTGATGCGCTGGTCGGGAGTTTGCGAGGTCTGGCCGGTGCCGCCGCTCAACAGGAACTGGTAGTAGTCGGCCGGCAGGCCGGATTCCGATTGCTGCGCCAGCGCGAGCGACGCTTCGCAACTCGTGATCGGCGAGCTGCCGCATTCGTTGGTGATGTAGGAAACCTTGGCGCCGCCAACCAGCGGGGCCGGCAATTGGTTATTGGGGAAATTCGTCTGCGGCGGGCTCAGCAGGAACGCATCGGCCGGACCCGTGTCCGTCGCTGCGGCCTGGTGGGCCTTTGCGAAGTTCGGTCCCGGAATCGCGTTTTTGTTCTGGTCGAGCTTGACGATGCCCTTGGACAGCAGGTTGTCGACGGTTTCACCCGGCCGGTTGGGCACGTAGGTGGCGAACACGTGATCGAAGCTGCGGTTCTCGCCGATGATGACGATGACGTGCTTGATCGGCGTGCGGGCTTCATTGCCGCCGCCCGGGAAGGGAAAGCCGGGAAGACCGGGGAATCCGGGGAAGCTCGGGAACGGGTCCGCGAGAACAGGGGTGGCGATGAACTGACCCAGCGCCATGACGCTGAGGGCAAGGCGGCAACCTTGCAGCCAACGTGACTTGTGTTTGTCGCGCATTAAAGCTCTCCTTTGGTGGGTTGGTTGGATGGTGTCGTCGAAGTCGAAGTCACCCTCGGCACGACCTTGATTCTGCCCATCATGCCGCCGTCCTCATGCTCGAGGACGTGGCAGTGGTAGACGAACGTGCCGACGATGTTGGGATCGCGAAAATCCATGCGCAGCCGCACGCTGGGATAGGCCAGCATCCGGCCGTTGAAGTAGGGGACGTTCACGGTATCGCGCAGGAAAGGTTCGTTGACGGCTATTCCGGACCACTCGCGCAGTTCGAAGTGGAGCTGGTGGATGTGGAAATCATGCAGCTCCATCGAGCGGTTCTCGATGATCCAGTCTTCAACGTCACCTTGCCTGACGACGATATCCGCGGTGTCCGAATGCGGATCGAACGGCTTTGGCGTTTCGCCGTTGTTGGTCAGAAAAAAATGGGTGGGGCTGTTGGGATCGTTCGGGTTCTCCTGTTGCTCGGAAAAGAAAAGTTTTCGCACACGCACGGGCGCAACGTCGCCGACCCATGGCCGTAGCGGTTTGGGCAGCGGCGCAGCCTGCGCGGGCAGCACCGCCTGCGGCTCGCTCGCGTCAGCCAGCGCCGTGATCGCGACCAGCGCGCGGTTGGGATCGTTCTCGCCGGCGGGCCCGGTGTCGACCGCGCGCGTCACCAGTAAGGCGTGCGATCCAGCCGGCGGTCCCTCGACGATGAATTCGGCGCGCGAGCCCGGCGGCACGCCGATATGTTCGACCCATTGCACCGGCGACGACGGGCTGCCGCCGAATTGCAGCGGCACGCCATCGAGCGCGACGACGCCGAGCTTTTGCGGCGCGCGGCGAACCAGCACCGCGAGATTGAGATAGGTGATCGCGGAGGCGTTGAGCACACGCCAGAGCTGCTTTTCGCCCGGCTTCATCGAAAGCCGCGCCGGCGGATAATTTGGATAAGGCACGGTCACGAAATTGACGGACAGGTCCTTTGACGGCTTGCCGAAGCCGGTGCCGGAATTGACGGCGTCGCCATCGCTGTCGAGCTGGCTCTTGGACATCACCGGCTCGGACCTTGACGGCGCGGCGTCCGGATTGATCAGGTCCTGGTCGCGGATCACGATCACGCGCTCGGGCATTCCTGCGAGGGCGGGGTCGGCGCGCTCGATGCCCTCGATAATCAAGGCGCCGGAGGCGCCGCCGAGCACCTGCGTCTTGGAGAAGCCGTGAAGATGCGGGTGATACCAGTAGAGACCGGGCGGCTCGTCGTCGGGAATGCGCAGGCGATAGTCGAAGACCGCATCGTCGGGCTGGATCGAGGTCTTCAGCACGTCATCCTGGTGGCAGACCGGCGGCACGGTGAGCCCGTGGAAGTGCAGGTTGGTCGACACCGGCGTCATCGCGCCGCTCTCGCAAGGGTTGGCGCTTTTCTTCGCCGTGCAGATCGGTGCACCGGCCAACGCCCGGTCGATCGCAGATGTTGTCGTGTCGCGTGTTGCCGTGTCGGGGGATGCCGCATCGAGGTCAACCAGGTCATTCTTGAAATGGATGACCAGTTGATCGCCCGGCTTCACGCGCAAGGTCGGCGACGGCTTGCCGTCCGGCGTCAGGTAGCAGTAGCGGCTGGTGCCATTCGGCAACCTCGAGTTGACGATGCGCAGATCAGTCTCGAGAATGCCGTCGTGGCTGCGCAGCTCCTGCGCCTCCGGGAGATCACTTCCGGGCTCAGGCCGGACGCAGACATCTGGCTGCGCCTGCGGCGCACTTGTTTGCGCTTGCAGCGGGCTCGTTTGCGCTTGCAGCGCGGTCGCGCCGAGTCGGGCCGTCAGCCCAAGGGAAATTCCGAGGAAAATCCCAAGGAAAATTCCAAGGAAAGCCGCGGCGGCGACACGAGAAATGGCGGAAAACCGTCGTACCAAGCCGCACCTGCCCATGCGCAAGCGTCCGCTGCGGCGATGCCAAACCTGGCGCCAGCCCGCACGTCGCGATCACCAAATTTTTTTATTCAGAGAGAGAATATGTTGTTCGACATCAGTGTCGCGAACCTACCCGCGCGTTGTTGCGGTAATCTGGCAGGTTTCTAACACCCCTATGACAGTTCTTTGCGGCGCTTCGACACAGCATGCGAACATGACTTGCAAACCTAAAGGCCAATCAACCGGATGGATGGTCCGGTGACCGCAATCCGGGCGGTTGGATCGCGGGAGATTTTTTGCCCGTTTGTTTCGGAAGCAGCGATCGTCCCAGTGGCCATGACGGACAACATGGAATGCGAAACCGCCTGCCTCAACGGCATTGGCTTTGGTTCGCTGCTGCACCGCGACACGTCATGGATCAGAGGCCCGGCTGCGCCGTCTCAAGCTGGGTCTGCTCGGCCTGAGCTGTAGCTGAACGTCCGTTCATAATTCTCATGTTGGCGGCGATAGCCGCGCTTGTTATCCTCCATTTCGTGCCTGCATCAGCAGGCACCGAGAGGGCGAAAGGGATTCCATGAAATATTTTTCTTGTGTGCTGGCCGCGCTGGTCGCTGTTGCATTCGCAATGCCGTCGATCGCAAGCGCGAAAGAAAAGATGGTGATGCATCACCATATGCACATGCATCATCATATGCATCATCACCACCACATGATGATGAAGAAGCCGATGACGGACAAGAAGATGTAATCAAGAAAATGGCCCCTTCATCGGGGCCATTTTTTTGAGGCTGCTTGTTGAGAGGCCGGATCGGCAAATCGGCAGCACGATTTTTTTAGCGCCGGTTGGTCGCGTCCTTGACTACCGATCGCTGGTCCCGAGCGGTCTCCGGTATCGCGGACCTCTCCATGCATCACCGTTGGTCGCATTGCCACCGGCCGTGCCCCAGCTTTCGGCCCGGCTCCAGAGATCAGGCTGGCTCGGCAGGTGATAGGTGTCGTTGCCGGGATTTCCCTTTCCGAACGGCGGGTCCCTCGGCGAGGGATCATAATAGGTTTGCGCGATCGCGCCCGCCGTCAGCGTGGAAGCCAGCGCCGCAGCCAAAAGAAATGTTCTCACAGTCGCCTCCGTGATTTTCCGTTGCACAGGGTGAGCAACGCGTGGTGGGAACGTCTCCCTGTCTTCCCGCATCCATTTGAGACGTGTTCCCAATGCTTCAAGGGGCGTTTTGGCCGTCGACTATCACGAACTTGGGAAGGCGACGCTGAGTGCGGTGAATTTGAAGTTCCTATCAGTCTCGCGGTAATCTCAACTTCAAATTCCAAACCGCACTAGAAAACCTAGTTTGCTAGTGCTCCTTTGATTCCGAAGTTCGCATAAGGTCGTGCGGCCAATGCTAGCGAACTTCGGAATTCGGAGCACTAGTACCGCCGATCTGAAGTCCATGCATCACAAGCGGCGAATTCGATCAGGGACTTCAGATCGACAAAGCGGTACTAGAACCAATAAGTTTGCTAGTGCCCATGACTTTCCCAAGTTCGCGAAGTAGGTGCTGCGATGGCGCACGAACTTCGGAAAGTGGGCACTAGAACGGCGAAGCCGTGAAGCCGAGCGGCTGCACCACGTCGTAGGAGGCCTTGGTGATCGGCGCGGCATAACTCACCGTGAGGCCGCCGAAGGGGGAGGCCCAGGTAAACCCCGCGCCGACCGAAGATCGCAGCACATTGGAATTGGCGAGTTGCAGCGACTGGGATGAGCCCGGAAACGTGGTCGGCCCGCTATAGCGAAACACGCTGCCGGCATCGACAAAGGCGATCGCCTTGAGGCCGTATTCCGCGGGCACGCCGGGAATGTTGCTCTGGAGTTCGGCCGTCGTCGCCCAGTACATGCTGCCGCCGACATTATCCATGGTGGTGCCGGGCGTGAGGTCGCGCGGCCCGAAACCGTACGGCGCAAAACCGCGCACCATCGACGGGCCGCCGAAGAAGTTGTCGATCAGCGGCACCTGGCTGCCGCCCCAGCCGGTGATGTAGCCGCCTTGCGCACGCGCCAGCGCCACCACGTCGTCGTTGAGCGCGTGGTAATATCTGAAATCTTCCGTGGTGCGCAGGAAGCGAACGTCACCGCCCAGCCCCGCAAGGTCCTGGCTCAGTTGCGACGAGAAGCCGTTGGTCGGCGCCTTCGGATTGTCGACGGTCGAATAGGTTGCGGTATCGCCGACCGCCGAGACCCATTGCGGCCCGGTCGCCGCCGCCTGCTGCACCACGATCGAGGGAGGTGCTGCGAGCGAGGCCGGATCGAGGGTGATGTCCTGCCGCGAGATCGAATAGCGCCACTTCACGCCGAGTTCATCGGAGATCGGCGTGCCGATCAGCATGGTCGCGCCGTAGTTCTCCGTGCCGTAGGACACATAGGGACTGGCGTCAGTCTGCTTGGCCGAGAGGTCGATGCCGGCCGAGGCGCGGTTGCCGAAAAAGCCGGGATCGGTTGCCGAGACATCGAAGCCACGGGCGTACTGGCCGTAGCTGAAGGTCGAGTTGAGCGCGACGCCGGTGCCGGCGAAACTCCTGTCGCCGAGTTTGATTTCGGCGAGCCAGCCGTCGGTGGTCGAATAGCCGCCGGAGATGTTGAAATCGCCGGTGTCCTTTTCCTGCAACTCGACGTCGAGAATGACACGGTCTGCCGCCGAGCCCGGTCTGGTCATGATCTTGACGGTCTTGAAATAGTCCAGCGCCTTCAGCCGCCGCTCGGCGCGATCGATCAGCCCCTTGTTGAAGGCGTCGCCTTCGGCAATATCGAATTCGCGGCGGATCACGTAACCGCGCGTGCGGGTGTTGCCGTGGATGTCGATGCGCTCGAGATAGGCGCGCGGGCCCTGTTCGATCGCAAAGGTCACGTCGATGCGGCGCGCGGTGACGTCGCGCGAACTGCGCGGCAGCGCGCGGGCAAAAGGATAGCCGAGCTTGGCGAGTTCCGTCGAAATCTTGTCGTTGCTCTTGTCGAGCGCGGTGCCGTTGAATTGCGCGCCGGCTTGCACGTTGAGCAGACGACGCAATTTTTCCGGATCGACGCCGTCGACATGGCAGTCGATGGTGACGTCGCCGAAATGATAGAGCGGGCCTTCGTCGATGGCGAAGGTCAGCGTAAATCCCTTTGTCGCGGGATCGTATTCGGGCGTGACTGCGCGCACATTAGCGTCGGCATATCCCTTGGCGCGATAGTAGGTGCGGATCAGCTCGCGATCGGCGTTGACGACATCCGGATCGTAGACGTCGCCGCCGAGCAGAAAGCTCAGCATGTTAGCAGCAGACGTCTTGATGATGGCGGCAAGCTGGCGTTTGCCAAAGACCGTATTGCCGGTGAAGTTGATCTGCCGGACCGGAGTTTTGGCGCCTTCGGTGACCTCGAAGACGAGATCGACGCGATCGCTGCCGCGGTCGATGACCACGGGTTTGACCGTGACGTCGTCGCGTCCGAGATGCTTGTAGGTGTCGATGATGTGGTTGACATCGGCCTGAACGGTCGCGCGTTGCAGGCTGCCGCGCGGCTTGGATTCGATGGCCGGCGAAAGCTCGGTGTCCTTGACCCGCTTGTTGCCCTCGAAGATGACCTTGTCCAGCACCGGCGCCTCGTGCAGGTGCACGATCAGTCTTTCGCCGCTGCGTTCGATCGACACGGTTTCGAACAGATGCGTTCCGATCAGCGCTTTCAGCGCCGCATCGCGCGCGGCCTCGTCGAAGCGCCCGTCGGGCGAAGCGTGGAAATAGGAGCGGACAGTCGCGACTTCGACGCGCTTGTTGCCTTCGACGGTAACCAGCGCTCGGGCCTTTTCCTCGAAATCGCTGGTCTTGGTATCTTCGGCTCGAGATGACGCTGCGCCGAGCGTCATACTCATCGCAAGGGCCAAACCAAAGCCCAACGCCGTCCACGATCTCACACTACCTGTCACGCTTGAACCCGATATCCGGCGCGCCCTTTGCCCGGTCTCATCCAAATTTGTGGGCGGGGCGAAACAATGTCGCGGGCGGGGAGAGATGGTGCCTTAAAGCTTAATGGTCGCCACAATTTCGACGCGAGCGGTGCGAGGTCATCCAGAAAATGTCCTTATGCCGCTCCAAATGTTTTTTAGCCTGTTGCCCAAATGGCGCTCTCCGCATCGAAAGCTGCGGCGCGGGCGAGCGCTACCAGTGCCGCCTATTTTGAAGTTCCTGCACGACAAGCGGCAAATTCTGTCCAGGAACTTCAAATAGAAAGCGGCACTGGAATCGTAAATTTGCTAGTGCCCATGACTTTCCGAAGTTCGTGAAAGGTGGGTGTTGAGGGTGCTGCACGAACTTCGGAAAGTGGGCACTAGTGGAGCATCACATGCGTAGCGTCGCCTTCATCCTTGCGTTCTTGGTCTTCGTCCAGAGCGCTTCCGCCACCACCTCGCAGGAGATCGATCCGCGCGCCTCGCTCGGCGTGGTTCAGCAGTGGATCTACAACTATCGCGCCAAGCCGGATTACGGACACATCCCGGCGGCGGTGCGCGTGCTGTTTCACGCGCAGACCTTCAAGGAGCCGGAGAACGCCGGCATCTATCTCGGCTTCATCGCCGGCGCACTCGCATCGAACCCGGCGAAGGCCGAGGCGCTGGTCAACAGCTTCTTCCCGGTGCCGGCCGAAGACGAATGGGTGATCATCCGCGCCATTGCGTTTTCGGGGCTGCCGGACTGGCGCAACCTGTTGCGCAAGGTCGCGCCCAAAATGCCCGGCCGGCAGGTGATGATCGATGCTTACCTCGCCGGCACGCTGCCGACGCTGACCGACATTCCGCTGGAGGAAAAGCAGCCCGGCATGATGGACAAGGTCAAGGGCGTGTTCACCAAGAACCCGTTCGCCAAGGACGACAAGAAGATGAAGATGCAGCAGACCTTCGCCGGCAATCAGGATCTGCTCGACACGCTGTGGGGCTATTACTTCGCGACCGGCTCGTTCCGCCCGATCCTGCGCATCATCGCGATGTTACCCTGGAGCAAGAGCCGCGACACCGTCGACAAGCTCACCGTCGGCAGCATGGCGCGCTATACGCTCGCAAGCTACGCCGTGCGCGATGCCAGTTTGCGCGAATATCTCCGCAGCGAACTCAAGGTGCAACCCGACGCCGTGAAGGTGCCGCTGACCGAAGTGATCGAGGCCGCCGACACGGTGCAACTCGGCGCGGTACGCAAGGATGCGCTCGCCGCGGTCGATGAACTCAAAGCCAGGGGTTCGGATTCACGCCGCAATCTCGATTTCTGGGGCCAGGTCGGCGTCGGCGCGGTCGCGCTCGGCTGCGTCTCTGCGGCCGCGCTCGGCGCGGTTGCGGTTGGTATCCCCTGCGTGATCGGTGGCTCCGCCGGCCAGGGCCTGCTGTCGTTCTGGGAGAAGCAGCAGTAGTAGGGCGCTTCTACTCTTCCGTCGTCCCCGCGAACGCGGGGACCCAAACGGAGAGATTCCGCAGTATGGGTCCCTGCGTGCGTGCGCAGGGACGACAGTTCGGTTGGGACTTTACGCCGGCGAGGCCAGCGGCTTGCCCTTCTCGACAATATAGGTCGAGACGATGTGGCTCTTCTTGTCGCCGTTCTTGCCGCCGGCATGCGGCGTGTTCGGCGGGATCACCACGGCTTCACCGGGCTTGAGCGTCTTGGTCGGTTGTCCTTCGATCGGCAGATCAAAGCCGCCATCGAGCATATAGGCGCTCTCGATGCCGGGATGGGTGTGCCGCCCGATCATGACGCCGGGCTCGATCTCGATATCGACGATCAGCGTGACATAGCCGGGCGTCGGCCCGTCGATTTGCGACAGGATTTTCCGCATCACGCCCGGCGTGCCGTTGGTCGCCGGCGGCGCCTGGGCGGATGCGTCCGAGGCGATAAATCCGGTGAGAGAACAGAGCGCGCAGGACGCAACGCTGGCGAAATCCCGGCGTGACAGCATGGTGACCTCCCGTGTTTGACCGGTCTTCTCGCGAGGCTGGTTTCGGGGCGAACAATGGCCCGGGAAAAAGGGGCTTGGCAAGGAGGTTTGGCAAGCTGGAAGGGGGGATGCGGCCTGTGGTTCTGGCTTCATCCACCCCACATAAAGTCTGGCCGCCCGGCTGAACGATTGAAGCTTTGGGAGCGGCCAGGGGAGAACGCCATGGGATTCATTTCAATTCTGATTTTGCTGGTGATTATTTACGCCGTCGTCTCGATCCGGGTGCTCAAGCAATATGAGCGCGGCGTGGTGTTCACGCTCGGCAAATTCGCCGGCGTGCGCGGTCCGGGCCTGACGCTGATCTTCGTGCCGATCCAGACCATGACGCGGGTGTCGCTGCGCACGGTGACGATGCAGATTCCCTCGCAGAAGATCATCACCAAGGACAACGTCTCGATCGATATCGCAGCGGTGGCCTATTATCACATCACCGATCCGGAAAAGGCGGTGATTGCGATCGAGAACGTCTTCAACGCGATCAACCAGATCAGCCAGACCACGGTGCGCAATGTGGTCGGCCGCTTCAGCCTCGATCAACTGCTGTCGGACACCTCCAGCATCAACGACCAGATCAAGAACGTGATCGACCTCCATACCGAGCCGTGGGGCACGCAGGTGACCGCGGTCGAGATCAAGGACATCATGCTGCCGGACAACATGCAGCGGGCGATGGCGAAGGAAGCCGAAGCCGAGCGCGAGCGCCGCGCCAAGATCGTCGCGGCCGAAGGCGAATACCAGGCCGCGGTGAAGCTTGGCGAAGCCGCCGACATCATCACGGCAGCATCCGGTCGCGCTTCAGCTCCGCACGCTGCAAACCATGGCGGAAATTTCGGTCGAGAAGAATTCAACCATTATCTTCCCGGCGCAGTTCATGACCACGGTGCAGGAAGCGATCGCGCTGCTGTCGAAGGATTCGACGGCGAAGTAGGGGCGGTCTGGCCCGACATATTACGCAAGGTCAATTTAGCTTGCCGATTTGTAACGCGCTCAAATCGAACGCGGCTCGGCATCGCCTCACCAATGGTGGGAGCGATGGAGCCTGCGATGAAGATGATGTCCTGGTCGCGTTATCATTCCCGGTCGTGGATGTCGTCATGTATCGTGCGCCGCCGCCGCGGTGATGTCGTCCCTGCGAAAGCAGGGACCCATAACCACAAATGTCCCGTTATGAAAGGACGTCGCCAAACGGACAAGGTTCGCGGTATGGGTCCCCGCGTGCGCGGGGACGACGATGGTGGCGATGATGGCTCTCGTCTGAGATCGGCCAGCCAATCGGCCGGGCTGCCCGGTTTGGGATTCATCATCAGGCTATTTCGAGCTTGAAGGTGGTCGCCCGATGCCCCCACGCTAAGAGGATCTGCCTCGAATCTCTCACGTTCGGATTTCATGCAGCGATTTCACGAAACCTTGCCGGTCTGGGTCCGTGCCATCCTCCTCGTCGGTCTGCTGTGCCTGATCGCCGGCATCGGCCTGGTTGGCTACCGGTATTACGAACGGCCGAAAACGCTCACCGTCGCGGTCGGTTCGTTTGACGGCGAAGCGCGGCAGGCGGCCTCGTTGGTCGCCGGGCATCTCGCGAGCACCAATGCCCCGATCCGGCTCAAAATCGAAAATGCCGGCGATGTGCTCGACGCCGCCAGGACTTTTGCCGCCGGCAAAGCCGATCTGGCCATCGTGCGTGCCGATGTTGGCGATCTCTCGCAGGCGCGCGCCGTCGCCGTGATGGCCGAGGGCATCGTCATGATCGTGGCGCCGCCGGGATCGAATATCACGAGCATCGCCAAACTGCGCGATCACACCGTGGGTGTCGCCGGCGGCGAGATCAATCGCAGCGTGGTCGAGGCGCTGAAGAAGGAATACGACCTCCTCCACGCCAACGTCACGTTCAAGGACGTCGCGCCGACGGATTTGCGGCGCGCGGTGCAGGCCAAGGAAGTCGCGGCCGTGATCGTGGTGGTGCCGCTCACCGACAAGTATCTGTCGCTCGTGAAGGACCTGTTTCGCGAAGGCGCGAAAACCGCGCCCGTGCTGATCCCGATCGACTCCGCCGGGGCGATCACCGACGCCAAGGGGCCTTACGAGAGCTTCGATATTCCCAAGGGCACGTTGCGCGGATCACCAGCGATTCCCGACGACGACGTCACCACGCTTCGCGTGCCGTATCTTCTCGTCGCCAACCGCCATCTCGACCAGCAGGTGGTCGCCGAACTCGCCAAGCGCGTCATGGCCGCGCGGCGCGATCTGGCGTCGCGGGAGCCGCTGATCGGCGGGATCGCGACGCCGACACTCGATGCGGACGCCTATATCGCCGTGCATCCGGGCGCTGCCGCGTTCTACAACAGCACCGAGCAAAGCTTCATGGACCGATGGGGCAACGTCATCTATCTGACGCCGATCGTGTTCGGCGCTCTCGCGTCGGTATTCGCGGCCGCGTGGCGGTTTCTCGGCATCCGCAGCCGCGAGGCGGCGCAAGGCACGCTGGAGCAACTTTGCGCCTTGCGCGAACGCATCCGCGATCTCGAGGACGAGGCGGCGCTGCGCAAGATCGAGGACGACATCGACGTCATGCTGCGCACGCAGTTGGCGAAGCCCGGCGACGAGGAGGGCGGGACGGAGGCCTTGGCGCTGATCGCGCTGGCGCAGCGGCCCGACAACCTCGTTCATCACCGCCGTGTGGCGCTGTCGGGGCGGGCCGTCAGTCCTGGAGGCGCCGGCTAGGCCGTGGGCGCCCCATCTTTTTACAGTATGTACATTTTCTTGGCTTCGGAAAGCGCGCGCTCGCAACCTGCCTGGTCATTTCGAGCGTCCCGCCGTTTAGCTTGCGCCATCGTCGCGGCGAACCTGGCTTTCAGAGCGTGTTCCGCTTTTTTCAGCGAAGCGGCCGTCGGTTGGTGTTCGTCCTGGGCCGCCACCGATTGAGGCGCCGTCAATCCCGCATAGGGATTGCCTGCAGATTGACGGATAGCCAATTCGAACTGCGCGATATCGGCGCTGCACGGTCCCGCCTTGGCGAACGTCGGATAGAGGCCGATCACCGCACTCAGCAACAGGGCTGTTGACGTCGGATAGTACGTGAATTTGCAATTTGGGTTGCGCATTCCTGGTTCTCCCTTTAACCGCCCACAGTGGGCACTCCTCGCCAGCGTCCTTCGATGATGCCCCCACTCACGCGCGTCGTTCCATCGCGCCCTCCCTGATTTTTGGTTTGAGCATTGGGCTTGGACGCGATCCTCCAACAATGGTGCGGGAAGGCAAGCCAAACTTTCCGCATGTCTCAAATGCAGCGGGCGCGATTAGTTCAGGTCAGGGATGCTGCGTTTGGCCGGACGTCGATGAATTTCAGCGCAGCTACGCCACCGGCTGGCTTTGCGCCTCGCCGCCGGCAAAGGTCGCGTGCGTCACCGTAACGGCCGTTCCTTGTGGTCCGCTCAACGTAACGACCTGGGAATCGAGTTGTTTGGCGAGCGCCTTGACAATACCGGTACCAAGTCCGGATTTGGGTTGGGCAAAGACGCCGTCAGGTTTTCCAACCCCGTTGTCGACGACGGATAGTTTCCAATCAGTCCCGGACACTTCGTAGGAGACTGCGATCTCTCCGTCTTCCGTTCCCGTTTTAAAAGCGTGCTTCAGCGAGTTGATCACAAGTTCGGTGACGATTAATCCCAGGCTCTCGGCGTCGCGGCAAGTAGCCTTGCCGCCCCGGCCGAGTACCCTCAACGAAATCGGCTGATCCTCTGTTATCATCGAGTGGGCGAGCGCTTCGCACAGCTTGATGAGATAGGGTTGCATTTCCATGGAGCCGATGCCGGCCGAAGCGTGAAGGTGCTCTTGCACGGCCGCGACCGAAATGACCCGGGTGTGAGCGTCGCGTAGATGGCGCCGCGTCTCCTCCAACTCCACCGATTTTGCCTTCATCATGATGATGCTGGCGATGATCTGGAGACTATTGGAAACCCGGTGCTGGAGTTCGTCGAGCAGCACGTCTTTCTGGCGCAGCAGATCGTCCTTGTCGCTCTCCAGATTGCGTTGAACCGTGATGTCCTCGATGCCGATCAGGATATTGGTGTGTGCTTTCTCGTAGCGGACGATGCAGGCGTTCAACAGCATCACCCGTCTTCCGGTGCGAGGAAAGTCATGCTCGACTTCGTATCCGGCCATCGGGCTTTGATTGGGTATGATTTCTTCCAGCAGCAAGCGGAGTTTTGGAATGTCCCACTCGCGGTTGCCCAGTTCATAAAAGCGCTTGCCTCGTGCGTCGCGGGGATCGGCCGAGAACTTCACATAGAACGACCGGCTCGCGGCGATGACCCGCAGATCTTTGTCGAGGACGATCAGAGGCTCACGAACGGTGTCCACCATCGCCTGCGCCAGTGCACAGGCGTCTTCGACCTCACTGAACTGCTTTCTGAACACAGGTGACCTTTCCCCGCGCGGTTTTCAAAATCGCGCGGGATCAACCGAATGCGTTGGAGGAGATCAAACTCAACGGTCTTAAGTCACTTTAGGTCCGTCGTTGGACGGGCTTATTTGCAGTGCAATATTGATCACTCAGCGGAGGAGGTTGAGCGGCAGATCGCCGGAAGTGCAACGTGTAGTTTAGCACTGTTAGCAACCGAACGGCAGACGCCAGAGTCCGCTTTGTGCCAATTCACGTTTCAAAAATAGTTCAAATTCAATTTAATCAAGACAGCGACTTCAATGGCTCCGTCACGGGCCTGCCCGCAAACCACACCAGCACCAGCGCGACAATCGCCACCGCCGACAACAGCGCCCAGGCTTCGTTGACCGACATCGCGAACGCGGCGCGTTCCACCATCGGGCGCACGTAAGCTTCGATCGCGGCTTGCGTCACGTCGGCCGGCGGATGCAGGAAGAGTTGCACGTCCAGCCCGATCGCTTTCGCGGCCGTCACGTCGCCCGCGATCAGGCGGTCGCGCAGCGCTTCGCCATGGCCGACGGTGCGGCCGTAAAGGATCGTGTCGATGACGGCGATGCCGATGGCGCCGCCGAGGTTGCGCATCAGGTTGAAAAGTCCGCTGGCATCCGGCACCTGAGCCGGCGTCAGCGCGCCGAGCGCGAGCTGTGTCGGCGGCAGCAGGCAGAACATGATCGCGATGCCGCGAATGACCTGGGGCCAGAACATCTCGTCATAATCTGCAAGGCGGCTCTGGAAGAAGCTCAAGCCCAAGCCGATCGCAAACAGCGCAAAGCCCGCCGCGGATAATTTGCGCGGATCGAGCCGGCTTTCGAAATAGCCCGCGACGGGCGCGCTTGCGAGTTGCGCGACGCCCGTGACCAGCATGATGCTGCCGATCTCGAAAGCGTCGTGACGGCGAACGTAAGCGAGAAACACCGGCATCAGATAGACCGAGCCGTAGAGGCCGACACCAAGGCAGAAGCTCAACGCGCAGCCGACCGCGAACGCCCGCGCGCGCAGCGTGGTCAGCTCGACAACCGGGTTTGCGGCCCTGATGGTTCGGATCACGAAAATCCAGCCACTGATGAGGGCGCCGGCGAACAACGCGAGCGGGCGCGGCGACAGCCAGCCGTCTTGCGGCGCCTGTTTGAGGCCGATCTCGAGTGTTGCGAGCGCGATGGCCATCAAGATCAGCGACGTCAGGTCGAGATTCCTGAATTCGGCGAGGTTGACCTTGTCCCGCGGCAACAGGAACGGCGTGGCGGCGGCTGCCAAAACGCCGGGCGCGACATTGATCAGGAACAGCCAGTGCCAGGACCAGGTCTCGGTGATCCACCCGCCGACGACGGGCCCGACGGTGGGCGCCAGCACCGCGACGATTCCGGCAAGCGTGGTCGCGAGCGGATGCAGGCGCAGCGGAAACAGCAAAAACACCGCGGAGAAGACCGCCGGGATCAGCGCGCCGCCGGCAAAGCCTTGCAGCACGCGAAACGAAATCAGCGTCGAAAAGCTATCCGACAGCGAGCAGCCGATCGAGGCCAGCGTGAACAGGCCGATCGCGACGACGAACAGCCAGCGCAACGTTAGACTGCGCGTCAACCAGCCGGTGAGCGGGATCGCGATGATCTCGGCGATCAGATAGGCGGTTTGAATCCAGCTCATCGCATCGCGCGAGATGCCGAGCGCTTCCTGAATCGCGGGCAGGGATGTGGCGACCACCTGGATGTCGAGGATCGCCATGAACATGCCGAGGCACATCAAGAGGAAGCCGAGCCAGGTTTTGGCGGTGGTCTTGGTGGTGGCATCGACTGCAAGCGTCACGACGCATTCGGTTTCGCCGGCGATGCGGCCCACCCCGGTCATGCGGTTTGTTGGGTTGCATTGAGCGCCCGATTTTCGGCGCGGATGCGGATGAAAAGCACGGCAGCATTAAGCACCGTGAAGATCGCGGCTACCCAGGACAGGCCGAGCATCAGCGGAAGCACCGCGATCTCGCCGGCCACGACGGCATAATTGGGATGGCGCAGATATCGATACGGGCCCGATGCGACCAGCGGCGCGTTGGGCAACACGATGATGCGCGTGGTCCAGCGGGCGCCCAATGTCGCCATCACCCAGACGCGCAGAGCCTGAAGCGCGAGAAAACCGACAAGCGCAATTCCATCGACTGGCTGGTTGTGCCCGAAGACCCAGAGCGAGATCAGCCAGGCGGTGTGAACGACGACCATCAGGGGATAATGAGTGGCTGCGATCTCGACCGCGCCGCGCGCCATCAACGCCTGGGTGTGAGAGCGCGACAGCCACAATTCGCCGCCGCGCTGGGCCGTGACGAGCGCGAGTATAATCTCCGCCGCCGTCACGCCGCGTGCCGCAGCGAGACGCAACTGGCGGTGAAGCCGGGACCGAGCGCGGTGAGAAGCGAGCGCTTCGGCAATCCCTTCGCCAGCGTGCGTTCGAGGATGAACAGCAAGGTCGGCGCCGACATGTTGCCGTAATCAGCAATGACCCCGCGCTCATGTTCCAGCGTGCCCTGGTCCAGCGACAGCGCGGTCTCGATCGCGTCGATCACCTTGGCGCCGCCGGGATGGCAGATGAACCTGTCGATGTCGCCGACATCGAGCTTCATGCGGCCGAGAATTTGCATGAGCGCGGGCTTGAGTTCTGATGTGACGAATTCGGGCACGGTGCGGCGAAGGATCACGCCGAAGCCGAGAGGATCGACGTTCCATCCCATCACATCGAGCGTGTCCGGCCAGAGATGTTCGCCGACAGCCTCGATCTGGGTCTCGCCGCCATCGCCCGCGCGCAGCACAAGCGCCGCCGCGCCGTCGGCGAACAGGCTGGTGGCGATGATGTTGGCCTTGGTGAGTTCGTCGAGCCGAAGCGCGAGCGTGCAGAGTTCGACCGCCACCAGCAAAACGTTGGTGCCGGGACGCGCCTGCGCCAGGCGGGAGGCAATCGACAGACCGGAGGCGCCGCCCGCGCAGCCGAGCCCGAACACCGGCACGCGCGAGACGTCGGAGCGAAAGCCCATGCGGCGTGAGACGCGGGCATCGAGGCTTGGCGTCGCGATGCCCGTCGAACAGATCGTAACCACCGTGTCGACATCGCTTGCTTTGAGACCGGCTGCATCCAGCGCCTTGGTCGCAGCGTCGATGAAAAGCGCTTCGGCGCCTTCGAGGAACGCCGCGGTGCGCTCCGGCCAGCCGCGCTGGGTCAGATACCAGTCGAGCGGCTTGACGCCGTAACGTTTGACGATTCCGGTGTTGGTGAAAATGCTGGCGAAGCGCTCGTAGTCGGGAAAGCGGCTGCCGAAGAAGCCCCACGCGACGTCCAGAACGTCCTTCTGCAAGAAGGTGTGGGGCGGGACCGAGGTCGCAAGAGAGAGCAGGGCAGCCGGGGGCATCAACCAATCTTCCGTGTTGTTTCCGTCATGATGGGAACAGCCGCTGGACGCGTTTATTTCGGCCGCCTCCCACTCCGCGTCCTCCGAAAAGGGTCACTTAATGGTGAGATTTCAACTCCGCTCGCTTCGGCTCTCGTGAGCACGCACGAGCGTGGTTCGCGAAGCGACAATGTTCGCGACCTACGCAAGGCGGCGGCGATGAGGGGCACCCCACAAATCGACGTTGCAAGGCAATGTCGTTTTTTGAGTGGCGCCGACGGTCCGCGGTCGCCGCAAAGGAGGCGATCGGGCCGCTGCGATTAAGGCAACTTGCGGCTACCACTGCGCGTCAGGTTGGGACAAAACGGGTATGCAACGGCAAATACTACCTTTGTGAGAGTTCCATTTGCGCCTCAACCCGACACAGCCTTGCCCGCGTTGATGTTCCTTGGCATACTTTGTCGCGCGGCAACTTCGGTTTGTTTCTATTGTTTGAAATTGCCGCTAAAAGGCGCGGAATGAAAAATCGCACATCTGCTTCGGAAGTCAGTGCCACCCTCGGGTTTCCTTCCAGTGAAACCGTTCAGGGTTTGAGGCTATGGAAGGCGTTCATCAGGCTTTCGCCGTCGCAGCGCTCCGAGGTGCTTGCTCTGGTTGAGCAGCTCGCCACAGATCCTGCACCGCGTCCCGGCGGGATGGGCGGCCGCTTTTCCACGCGCTGACAACCTTTCAAGCCGCAAGCTTTTAAGCTTGAAGTATTTGGCTGCATAAAAACCTGCAAAAACGCACGCATGCTTGCAAAAATGCAGTGATAAAAAAGGCCGCCTCGGGGGCGGCCTCTTTCCGTATATTGAAGACTTATCTTTCGAACCAGAACCAGTCGGCGTGCGCCCGGCGCCAGTCGGCACCGCGCTGTTCGTTGCGGCCGATGAGGATGCCGAAACGAACACAGGCTTTCCGGTCGCCCTTTTCGCAGAGCTGATGGAAGCCGATGATTTCTGCCTCCACGGCGTTCTGCGCGTGGGCCGGGGAAGCAACCATCGAGGCCGATCCGCCAACGCCGGCTGCGATCACAAAAGCAGTCATCAATCGCCTAAAGGTCATGGGTTCTCCTGTTAAAACTATGCACGCCCCGCGGCCAAGGCTTAGATCGCCAGATGTGAACGCAATCTGAACCCTGGTGGTCCGATTTTGACATTCGCATTGCTTCTCGGCAGGCACTTTTGCGAATGTCAAAATCAAAGGACCACCAGCAAATATGGATTTCTCGTGGGGCTAAGGATTTGACATTCGCTTCACGGACTCGCGGCCAGGTGGGGTGCGAATGTCAAATCCACCCCACGAGCCTGGTCAGAGGCAGCGCCCGCATAGCACCGTGAGTGCGACCCTAATATGACCGCCAAAATGGATCCTGTCGGTTCGCCTCGGCCCCCTAATTGTGTTACTCCGTCAGGCGAGGCCAATAGCAACAAGAGGAATGGTGCCGATGTCCGAACCGAAACTGGAAGTCCCGGCCGAGCTGCGCGATATGGCCGAAAAAACCATCGATCAGGCCGAGCGTGCGTTCGGCATGTTTTTCGAGGCCGCGAGCAAATCCGTCGCCGCGATCCCGACCCCCGGAACGGAAATATCGAAGCAGGCGCTGTCGTTTACCGAGCAAAATGTGAAGGCGGCTTTCGAACACGCCCGCAAGCTCGTGCATGTGACCGACCTTCAGCAGGCCATGCAGATCCAGTCGGAATTCTTGCGGAGTCAGTTCACCAACGCCGGTGAACATATGCGGCAGATCACTGGCGAGGTGATGTCGGCCGCCAAGGACATGAAGCCGAAATTTTAAAACGTCCTTCCGTTTCGAAGGCCACCGGCAATCACACGAGGCGCCGCACCGGCGTCTCAAAATTGCTTGAGTGCCGCGAACCCACAACTCGGATCAGATCGCCTTCAGGAAACTCTCATCCACCGAGCATCCGCCGCAACGGTACGTGACGAGGTTGAACGCTCCATCCTGCGGCTCGATCGATATGAGCTTCATCTGATCGCTGCATTTGATGCAGGCTATCTCGGCGGTGGTTTGAGAACGCGTACAGGTAGGCGTGGGTCGGGGAAGGTCCAGCATTGTAACCCTCTCTTCGTTTCCAGCTCCTCGTTTCTGTTCATCAATGGGCTCGGGCCGACTCACGCAACGCGGGCTCAATTGGCAAGACTATGTACGATTCCCGACACAATTGAAAGGACGTGGTCAGGAGTAGCTCGCGCAAGAGTGGAACATTGTGAAGCGCCGGATGCGGGTTCCGCGCGAGCTGTAGCCGGGTTCCCATCTGGGTTCCACGCGACCGTGAGGATCAACGGATGGGAGGCGCACGGTCCCGCGCCGTTGCTACAGGTCTCTCGACATCATGTTGATGCGCGCGAAAGGTTCTTATTGATGCGTGTTGATGCGTGCGAAAAGTTCGACCCGCGCTTGCAGGAGAATGATGGTCTAAAGTTCATGAAACGCGCGGCGTCTTCCCGGGTTGGTTCGACAGAGGGGGGCTTCACACTTAAAAAACCAACAAGGAGACCGACATGCGTTCATTTCTTCTCACCGGCGCAGCGCTATTTGTGCTGTCGCAGGCCGCGATGGCCCAGACCCCGAATTCGACACAGCCCAATCCGGCACAGCCTAAGGCCATGCAGAACAGCAACGCGAGCAACCAGGGCGCGAGCAATCTGCATCTGCGGGCGAACCTGCAAAACGTGCTTGAAAAAGCCGGTTACAAGGACATTCGCGTCGCGCCGAGCGCCTTCATGGTTCAGGCGCGCGACAGCGACGGCAATCCGGTGGTGATGACGATCAGCCCGGACTCGTTCAGCGAAGTCACCGCGATGAACGAGACCAACAACAACAACGCCTCATCGACGACAGGCGCGGTCGGGAACACTTCGTCGAGCACTTTCGTTTCGATACCCCAGAGCGACGAGATGAGTTCGAAGGTGGTCGGCCTCGATATCTACAACACCGACAACAAGGACATCGGCCAGATCAAGGATATCGCACTGAATCCGAACGGCCGTTCGCAGGCCTATATCGTGTCGGTCGGCGGTTTCCTCGGACTCGGCGAGCATTATATCGCCGTCAATCCGTCGGCCGTGAAAGTCAGCTACAACGAGCAAGACAAGAAGTGGCACGCCTCGATGAACGCGACCGCCGATCAGCTGAAGGCGGCGCCCGAGTTCAAATATACCGGCCGCTGGCAGTCCAACCGGACGTAAAACGAACGGGAATAATATTGCAGCTTCGATGGAAGGTGCTCCCTCTCTCCGCGCTTTACCGGGAGAGGGTCGGGGTGAGGGGGCCTTGTCGGCAATCCAAATCATGGAAAGTCCACCTCACCCCTATCGCTGAGGCGATACGGCCTCCCGGGGCGAGCTTTGCTCGCCGCCGCACGGGGGGAGAGGTGAATTGCCTTCAGTCCCTATGGATAGGGGCCCGGTCCGAGCTTGGCGATCAGCGGATTATCGGTCGGCACCGGCGACAGGTCGCTGTTGGCGGAGTTGCCGAGGAACTGATCGAGCGTCGTCTGGATCTGCTCGCGCACGTCTTCCGGGCCGCGGTCGCTCATCCAAGTGTGCTGGTACGGCGTCTTGACGATGTCGATGCCGTCCAGTTTCGCCTGTTCCGGTGTCGGCAGCACGCCGGGGTCGGTCTTGAAGTTCGGATCGCTGGAGCGGAACGACAGGATCTTCATCTTCTTCCTGAGCACGAAGGGGACGCGCAGGTTATCGAGGGTAATCACCTTCGAAACCAGTTCGGGGTGTTCTTTCGCGCAATACATCGCGATGTCGCCGCCGTTGGAATGACCCACGAGCGTCAAGTGATCGTAGTCGGCATTCGGCTGGATCTTCTTCAATTCGCCAAGGACAAACAGGATGTTGGCCTCGCCGCGCTTGTAGACGGCGAGGCGGCCGACATAGGGCTGGCCCGCGATCGTCATCAGCGGCGGGTCGCTCGGCAGGTCCTGCTGAATGCTGGCGACAAGATATCCACGCGCCGCCAGCACGTTCTCCAGGAAGGAGTATTCGGTGTTCTTTACCGTGTTGCCGTTCGAGATGATCGCGACCGGCAGTTTCCAGTAGCCGTCATCGGCCTTCATCTCATAGTCGCGGCGCACGGCAAGATCGACCGACACGGCGCGCTGTCGCGCGGCGTCGAACAGATTGAGCGTCTGATGCCGGATGGCCCATTTGCTGACAGCGAAGTAAACGCCGCCGGTCAGGGCGCAGATGCAGGCCAGAATGACCAGGGCCCGTTTCATTGTCTTATCCCTCTCCTGGGTAATAGATAATGATTTGGACGCGGTCTCGGGCAGCTCAGGTTAAGGATTGGGCAGATTAAATTTGCGAAAGTTATTGCTCCGCAACAGGTTTTTGCACTGCGGTATAGGCCGCGTTGTTGATATTCGCCTTGCGCATTCCCGGCTACAGGATATGTCAAATCCACTCCACTAGACGGTCAGTTCGGACATCGAAGCCAGCGCGCGACGCTCGAAAATGACGGCGCCCTGGCGTTTGGCGATCTCGACCGCGGTTGCGAAGGCCGATCGTGCTTCGGCCTTGTTGCCGCGATCGAGCGCCAGCAGGCACTTGCCACGCAAACGATAGATCTCGGGCAAATAGACGCCGATGCCGGCTTCATCGATGCCAGCGATCGCACGATCGAGGTGACCAAAGGCGTCCAGAGACCGGCCGGCGGCGAGCAACACTTCCGCCGCGAGCCCGAGATAATATTGCGGCAATGGACCGACTGCGGTCGCGTTTGCGATTTCGTCGTCGATCAACCGCACGGCATCGGCGCTGGCGGCGCCTGACGCCGTCGCCCATCCGACCAGAATCAGGCTGCTGGCGCGCCATGGCGGCAGGCCGAACTTGTCGGCCAGCGCCGCTGCGCGATGTGCGGCCGCATAGGTCGCCTCGCGATCTCCCCCGAACTGATAGCCGATGCCGGAATTATGCAACCCATGCGCCAGGCTGTTCGGGTGATCGAGCTTTTCGGCGAGTGCCATTCCGTCCGTATAATGAGGCTTCGCATATTGTTCCTCGCCCGACAGCCGCCATGAATTGCCGCACTGGATATGCGCGCAGACGCCGGGATCGTGGCCGCCAAACGCGTGCGCGAGATGACGGTGCTGCGCCATATCGTAAAGCCCGATAACGTGCCGGCAGCCCTCGAGCGCGCCTGGGACATCGCCGCGAAAATACGCCGTGGAAAACTGGCAATGGTAAGATTCGAGCAATAGTTCGCGATCGCCGGATTGTTGGGCGATCGATACCAGTTCGCCGGCGCGGTCGCGCGCCAGGGCCGTTTTGCGCCTGAGGTTGGCGTTGATCCAAAGGCCCCATTTGGCCTGGAAGGAGGCGGCGCCGTCGCCGAGTTGCTCGCCGATCTCGCTGGCTTTGACGTAGGCAGTTTCGGCCTCATCGCTTTGCAAACCGTGCGCCACGACCGATGCCGAACCAAGCTTCAGCCAAAAGTTCAATTGGAGGCGCGGGCCGTCCGGTGGCGGCAGGGCTTCGGCGAGCTTCAGCCCCGCCGTGAAATGCGCAATCGCTTCCGCATAGGCCGAGCGGCTCAATGCCTGATCACCGGCGCGTAAGCGGTACTTGCAGGCGAGCGCTTGCAGTCCGGCTTCGCCGAAATGATAGGCCAGCAATTCCGGTTCGTTGGCGGCAACGTCGGCAAAAGATTGCTCCAGCGCTTGAGCCACGCGTCCGTGCCATTCGCGCCGGCGCATCAAGAGCAGGCTTTCATAGGCCGCGTCACGCACCAGCGCGTGCTTGAAGTTGAAGCTTCGCGTTAAGCCCCGTTCCTCGGGGAACACAATTCCCGAAGCTGCGAGTTTGTCCAGCATGTCCTGGAGCTCGTCGGCTTTCTTGCCGGCGACCGCCTCCAGCAGAGCGAAGGTGAATTGTCGGCCGATCACGGCGGCAATCTGGGCGACCTCTCGCGCGCCGCCCAATCGGTCGAGGCGGGCCATCAGCGAATCCTTCAGTGTCGCCGGCACCGCGGAATCCTCGCCGGCCGATTCCATCACGCTTCGGGTCAGTTCCTCGACGAAGAGCGGCACGCCGTCGGTCTTGGCGACGATCGCAGCCATCGTGTCCGCCGAAAGGCCGTGCGCGGCGGCGACGCTCGCGACCACCTGCATGCATTCGCCGCGGCCGAGGCGACCCAGCGTAATCAGCATGGCGTGCGGCCTTGCGAGCCAGGGCGGCGTGAAATCCGGCCGCGCCGAGACCACGACAAGCAGCCGCGCGCGGCTGATGCTGTCGGTCAGCCGCGCCAGCATTTCAAGCGTGGTGGCATCGATCCAGTGGGCATCTTCGAGCAGGACCAGCACCGGATCGCCGCTGCTCGCTCGTGTCAGGAGCTCGACGATCAATGCCAGCATCGTTGCCTTGCGTTGTGCCGGCGGTAGCGCAATTGGAGCGCTTTCGGTCAGCGGGATCGACAACAGCTCCGCCAGCAATGGCAGCGCGGCCGGACCCGCGACCTGCCGCGCAGCCAGCAGCGCGCGAAGTTTCTCAGTGCGTACATCCGCAGGATCGGCCGCAGCAAAGCCCGCCGCGCGGGTGAGATAATGGATCACCGGGTAAAGCGCGCTGTCGCTGTGATAGGGGGAACATTGCAGATTGATGCGCGCATGCGCTTCGCCTGCAAGCTCCTGCTGCAGCGCCTCGATCATGCGCGATTTGCCGATCCCGGCCTCACCCATCACAGTGACGATCTGGCCTTCGCCCTGACGCGCCAGATGCCAGCGTTCGCGCATCAGGCCCATTTCATGCGCCCGGCCGATCAGCGGCAGGCCGCCGGCGCGGATCGCGGCAAAGCGGCTTTCGACCGAAGCCTCTCCGCACACTTGCCAGGCCGGCACCGGACGCGCAAAGCCCTTTAATTCGTGGTCGCCGGTGTGGGTGAGTTCGAAAAGTCCGCCCAGCAATTTCTGGGTGGACTCGCTGACCAGGATGCAGTCGGTGCCGGCCAGCGCTTGCAGCCTCGCGGCGAGATTGGGTGTTTCACCGACGATGGTGCGCTCCTGAGCCATCCCGGTGCCGATGATTTCGCCGACCACGACGAGGCCGGTGGCGATGCCGATCCGCGCCTGCACGCGCGTGCCATCGGGCATTTCGAGGGCGCCGACGTCCGACAGAATGCCGATCGCGGCGCGAACCGCGCGCTCCGCAGCATCCTCGAAGGCGCAGGGAAAGCCGAAATAGGCCAGCACGCCATCGCCCATGAACTTGGCGACGAAACCGCCATAGCGTCCGATCACGCCGGCCACCGCGTCCTGGTATCGCCGGATCAACCCGCCAAGCAGTTCCGGATCGAGCTTCGCCGACAGCGCCGTCGAGCCGACCATATCGATGAACATCACGGTCACCTGCCGCCGCTCGGCATCGGTGGAACCGGATTCGGGCGCGGCGGAGGATGTCTCTGGCAGGGGCGCCTTGTCGGATGACGACGGTGCCGAATTGGCGTTGCTCGCGGCGATCGTTTTCAAAAGCCGGCGGCGATTGCCGAGCGACAAACCCAATTTCTCGAGATCGCGGTCATCGAGCTCACTCAGGATATCCAGATCGATATCGTTCGCCTCGAACGCGACAGCGTATTGTTCCAGATTATTCGCGCGCAGCCACTCGCGAAGATCGCTCATGCCGTCGTTTCCCAGGCTCCGAAAGAAAGCTCAGTGGCACCCTTATAGGGCCTGGTTTCATCGAGCAACAGGCGACTAAGGGATCGGCGCGTGGGTCTTGAAGGCTTAAGCGCAGGCCGCCTTTTGCCGGATCATTCCGGTGACCGCCTCGATCGCGGCTGTGATCGGGCCGCGCCGATAGGCCCAGCGTGGATCGTGCTCGGGAGGCGAGGCGATCACCATGGTGGCGTTGGCCTCGAACAGCAGGAGGTCTCCTGCCGCATTCACCGCGAAATCGATCCCGGCATAGTCCAGCGCAAGCGCCTTGCAGATCGCATGCAATGCCGTGATCGCCTTGTCGCCGAGAACCGCGCGCATGTTTTCGAGAAACGCCATTTCCTCTTGGCGGTGATCCGGCTTGTCGGCCATGTCGGAGGTGAAATAGTGCACCTTCCAGTTTCGCGAAATCGCCAGATGCAGCGGAAACAGTTTCCCGCCGATCATCATCACACGGTATTTGCGGGCGCTGCCGTCTTGGCCCCGCGCGTCCAGATATTCGATCGCAAGGAGTTCGTCACCCGGCAGCTCCGCGACGGCGTGAGCGAGATCGGCCGCTTTCTCCACCAGCGCGAAATTGCGCCCGGTGTGATAGCCGGGCGAGCGCAGCAGCAGCGGAAAGGCAAAACCGCGGTCGGAAAACCAGGCGATCGCCTCGTTGCTTGAGAGAACCGCACGGTCGGCCGACAGCGTCTTTGCGGTGACGACGCCCGGCAAGGCCGACAACCGCGCCGCATTGTCGATGCGCCCACTTCGCATCACCGCGGCGGGATCGTTGATGACGGGCGCCTGTGAGCGCGCGGTGAGGCGGATCGCCGCCTCCAGCGCGGGCTCGCACAGATCTGGGTCGCCGATCGCGTTGAAGATCAAACCATGCGGCGGCAACGGCGTGGCGGGGTCGAGATAATCCGCGACGACCACTGTCGTCAGAAACACGCAGTCGTCGAGAAACGGCGCGGTCGGAATATTGCCGCCGCCGGACGACACCAGTTGCAACAACGGGATCGGCGGGCCGCTGCCGCGATAGGGCAGCGTCGAGACCGCATGGCCGCGAAAACCTCTCGCAAAATGCTCGCGCGCGCCGTCGCGGTTTCCCTCGTCTGATAGCACCGCGCCCATGCCCTGATGGGCGGCGGCGTGATCGGGATCGGCCTTCAGCGCCGCCTCGTAATGCGCGCGCGCTTCCGCATGGCGGTTGGCGCGGAGCAGGAGGTTGCCGAGGTTTACGTGCGCCATCGGGTTTTCAGGATGGTGCAGGATTGCTTCGGCATAGACGCGGCAGGCGGCGTCGATCGCGCCCTGGGCGGCGAGCAGCGTGCCGAATTCGTTGAGCGCGCTGAAATCGGTCGGGTGCCGGCGCAGGATATCGATGAAGGCGGCTTGCGCGTCTGCCTTGCGATCGAGAGCGCCGAGCAGCGCCGCCCGCTCGATTTCGGTCGTGAGTTGCGCCTCTCGATCGAGAGGCAACGCCAACCGCGCGTCGAGCTCGCGCAACCGCGCTTCCTGCGCGAGGCGGGGCGCCCAGTGGGACGGGCGAGGGGACGGGGCGGATGGTTTGGCGTGCGGTTTGGTCACGGGCTTTAAAGCTTGCGGCTTTCGCGGCGGGTTCAGGGCCGCACTATCGGCTGATTCGGACCTTTCGCGAGGCATCTTCTACCGCCGGTCTCAGTCCTCGGCGTTTTCCTTGTCACCTTTCTCCTCGTCAAAGGTGACGCCGATGCGCTTTTCCTTGCGCCAGACCACGCGGCAGGGCCGATGTTCGCCGTCGGTCACCAGCACGAACTCGGTCGGGATTCCGAGCGCGCTCGCGACATCAAGCGCCGCGCCGGTGTCGGAAATGTTTCTGATTGTGCAATCGATCGCGCCGCCGCCGAAATGCATTCGGCCGCCTTTCAGCACGCGGTGTCTGGATGTAGTCCGGTGTTCCTCGTCCATCCCCTCAAGTCCCAGGAAATATCAAAATCCGCGGTTTTCGGTTGAAAGCCAGAAGCGGCCGCCAATTTTCCGCCTCTCTCTGAAAATGATCAAGCCGCTGAAGGGCTTGTTAAGGCCTTTTTACAGCCGGAAGTAGCCGAAAGCGAGTTGCTGGCTTCCCGCCCTTCGATTCCACGCCACCGGAATATCAGAATCGGACGCTTGCGGCTAAGCTCGCACCATTATGTGACATTGTGAAAGGGTTTCCGGTCGTGAACGCTTCAGAGCCAGCAAAAAAGATCGCCGTGCTCGGCGCGCCGATCGAGATCGGGGCGTCACAACGCGGCACGCTGATGGGGCCGGCGGCGCTTCGCACCGCGGGCCTTCTGACCGTGCTCGAGGAGCTCGATTTCGCGGTGGAAGACCACGGCGATTTGACGGTGGCCGGCGTCGCCGCGCTCGAGGACACCCCGCCGGAAAACGCCAAGCACTACCGCGAGATCCAGCGCTGGATCCGCACCATCAGCGCGCGTGCCTATGATCTGGCGAAAACCGGCGCGATCCCGATCTTTCTTGGCGGCGATCATTCGCTCTCGATGGGCTCGGTCAACGGCGTGGCGCGTCACTGCCGCGAGCAGGGCCGCGAGCTCTTCGTCATGTGGCTCGACGCGCATGCCGACTACAACACGCCGGCGACGACCATCACCGGCAACATGCACGGCATGTCGGCGGCGTTTCTGTGCGGCGAGGAAGGGCTCGACGGGCTGTTGGGTCACGAGCCGCGGGCCCCGATCGATTCCTCGCGGCTGGAATTGTTCGGCACCCGCTCGATCGACAAGCTTGAAAAAGACCTGGTCAAGCTTCGCCGCGTCAGCGTTGCGGACATGCGCAAGATCGACGAGTTCGGCGTCAGCGTCCTGATCCGCCGTTTCATCGACAGGGTGAAGGCGGTCGACGGCGTGCTGCATTTGAGTTTCGATGTGGATTTCCTCGATCCCGAAGTCGCGCCCGGCGTCGGCACCATGGTGCCGGGAGGAGCGACCTATCGCGAGGCGCATCTGATCATGGAACTGTTGCACGATTCCGGCGTGGTGCACTCGCTCGACATCGTCGAACTCAATCCGTTCCTCGACGATCGCGGCCGCACCGCGCGCAGCGTGGTGGAATTGATCGCAAGCCTGTTCGGCCAGCAGATCACCGATCGCCCGACGCCGACGAATGCGATGTAGATTATCCGAACTTACCGTTGCACGACCGGCCGACGCGATCAAAGCTAAAGAGCTTTCGTTCTCATCCGGCCGACTCGGATTGCCTTAGCAACGCGCGAAAAATCAGCGCGGTCGCCAACGAAAGCACGACAAGGCAGACCCAAAGAGCCGCGGGTATTGCGATGCGATGGAAATAAAGCAGCAAAACGCTGTATGCCGTGAGGGCAAGCAAAGCCAGAAAGCCAACGCCGGCCCAGCGAAGACGCACCTTGAGCGGAATGTCAGCGGTGCTGAAACCCGTTCCAACCGAGCCCCGACTTGATGATTTCCAAATCGAACCGGAGTCCTTTTTCATCCATCCCAGGCCGAGCAAGAGCACGACGGCGGTGAAGGACATAAATACCTGAAAGGAAAAAGCGGCGTAGAAGCCGAAGCGGTTGCTGGTGTATGAGTGGTCATGGGTGATGTGTGTGCGTGATGAGGTGTCGTACACATGACCCTGCATCCAGGTTTCGTACAACACGTTGCCGAGTGCCCACGCGACCAACAAAGCGAGAACGCTGAAAATTACTTTTCTCAACATGTGCAACCATCCAGCGAAAGTGACGAAAAACGGAACCCAGGACATCGGTTTTTAACGCCTGCGGGTTTCGGACAATTTAAAGATGATCGCCAAATTCGCCGTAAGTCAGCGCCGACGCCGACCAATGCGATGTAGCTCGCGGCTTTTCCGAATTTGTTCCCTCAATTGGCCGCGATTGATCGCGACATCACGCGGAACCTTCGCCGTCTCGCGTCATTGGCTTTTCAGGGAAACGTCAGGCGAGGGTATTCGATGATCTCTGATCACGCGAAGCATAATGGTGTGCGGCCGGTCTGGGTCGCGCTGGCGGTTGCGATCTTCGGCATGTTGGCGATGCTGCTCATCGATCATGGGCCGTGGACGCGTCCGCATGCCCAATCCGCGCAGGTCGCCTATTTTCATACGACGGGCGAGGCCGCGCGTTCCGCCGGCGCCGACGTGGTGCCCACTCAGCCTAAATCCGGCCTCGAGCCGGATCCCTTGGGGCCGAAGCGCGCCGCGCCGCCAAATCCTGAAACGGAATAGATCTGCGAATGCGCTTGCGAAGCTTCAACGGATGCTGACGAAGGTGGCCCACAGCCCTGCCAGGATGGCGCCGACCAGCACGTAATACGGCTTGTCGCAGAACACATCGCCATATTGACACATGGTCGGGCCTAACGAGCCCATCTCGTTATTGCCGGCGAGGTAAAAAAGGCCGGAAAGGACAGCAAGCGCTCCAGCTACAAAATACATCGCACCCTCCGTAAAGGAATCAATACGCGGCCGCCTCGGATGTGGACGGCCAAGTGCCCAGTCATTTCAGGCCAGTTTGATGTGATTCCCTTGTAAAACCAAAAGTAAATTAGTGAAAATTCTCCGTTTCGAGGGGCAGCGCGCGTGGCCTTGCCCGCGCAACAGGCCAATTGTTGTCACACGGGGCAGCTAAAGTCCCGATGAAGTGAGCCTTAACGGAGGCCGGTCGTGAGCGAGTTGGAAACGGTAGAGATCAAGGCCTTCGTGCCGGCGCGGGACTTTGAACTTTCCAAGCAGTTTTACCAGGACCTGGGCTTCGAGCTTGCGTGGTCCAGCGAGAACATGGCGTACCTGCATCGCGGAGATTGTTCGTTCCTGCTCCAGAAGTTCTATGTCCAGGAACATGCCGACAACTTCATGATGCATCTGATCGTCACGGACGTGGATGCGTGGTGGCGTCACGTCGAGGCGAACGGAATCGCGTCCAAGTACAATGTAAAGGCGGAGCCGCCCGACGACCGGCCCTGGGGCCTCCGCGATTTCATCCTTATCGATCCGACCGGCGTGCTCTGGCGGATCGGGCAGGATATTTCGGAGCCTTGAAAACCTATGTCTCGTTGCTTTCGAGCAATCGGCCGTAGCCGGTGATGCGGCAGTTCACGCCTGCGGTTCGCAAGGCATGCCACATCATGGCCGATGCCGCCGAGATCACCGGCTTGCCCGTGTCTTCTTCGAGCGGCTTCAGCGCGTCGAGCGTCGGCATTCCGACGCCGGAAAGGAAGATCACATCCGCGTCGGGATGATCGACCTGGCGGGCGATGGTATAGGCTCTCTCACCGTTCTCTTCGTAGATGTTGCGGACGCCGGTCAGATGGCCCGAGCTGACGACTTCAAGGCCGCACGTTTCGAGGTGCCGCTTGCCGAGTGACGTCATCTCGGCGGAATAGGGCGTCGCATAGGCAACGCGCCGCGCGCCAAGGTGCGAAAAGGCAGCCAGCACGCTGCCGAACGCGGTGATGAAGCGCGCGCCGGATGCCGCCTCCATCTGCGCGACAAGTTCGGCTTCGCGCGACCGTCCGAGCGTATAGCTCGTCGCCGTATGCGCCATCACGATGACGCGCGGCGACACCATCGAAAGCAACTTGACGCAATCAGGTACGCTCGCAACCTGGCTCAGATTACGCTGTTCCTGGCCGGTGTGGGTCCCGGCCGGACCTTCCGCATTCATTCGGGTGAAATGCAGCGACACGCCCGATGGCGCGAGCTCCATCATTTCCGGTTCGACTGTGGGATTGCCGGGTGGCACCAGAACCCCGACGCGTGCGCGCCATCCCTTCATGTTGCCTCCCTACGCTTTCCTGGATTTCCAATTCGGCGTCGCCAAAGAGGTGGAATATACCGCGTTAGCCGGGCCAGTCAGCCGCTCTTCTTGCCGTGGATCGCACCTTTTTCGAGAAGCCAGGTCACCACATCGCTTCGCCCCGCATGCTCTGCGATGTCGAGCGGCGTTTGCCCCGACCACGGAGCGACCCAGTTCAGGTCGGCACCGCGTTCCAGCAGATATTGCGCGGCTGCGAGTTGTCCGCCATGGCAGGCGTTCCAAAACGGCCCCGAAAGCGTTTCGGCTTGCGGCGCTGGATCGGCCTCGAATCGGCGCATTATCGCGGGCATCATACCGAGCGCCGTTTCGTGCCACAGAAGTGTTCGCGCACCACGCTCCACCAGCCGGCGCGCCGCCTGCCACTGCCCGTAGCCGACAGCCGAAGACAATGGCGAGCCACCGTCGATCGAAGAGCCTGCGTGCTCGAGATCGGCGCCGGCGTCGAGTAGCGCATCGACCAGCGCGACATCGTCATTGCTTGCGGCCCAATGCAGCGGTGTTTCCCGGTGCCACATCGCGACCGCCGGCGCATCGATATTTGCGCCCGCCGAGGCGAGTGTCTGCACGATCGCGGCAGCATTGGCATTATGGCCTGGCCAGTCGGCAAACAAGTGCAGCGGCGTCCGCCCGCCGCCTTTCGGATCCTCGACGACGCAGGAGGCAATTCCGGGGTCGGACGCGAGCAGTTCGCGGAGGCGATCAAACTCGCCGGCCTTGATGATCGCCGTGAGTTCGACCGCGAGCGGCTCGGTGCTTCGCAGCTTGCGCATGCGCGCCGCTCAGTTCGCCGTCGTCTGCGCGATCTTGTTCTGCGCGATGATGCCTTCCAGCCGCGCGATATTTTCCAGCAGGCGCTGGCTGGTGAGCACCAGGAAGTAGTATCCGAATTGCGGATTCTGGAAATAGATTTCCAGAAGCTTCTCGTAGGTGATCGTCAGCACGTGGCCGTCTTCCAGACAGGTGACGGTCGCGGTGCGCTTGTTGTCGGGCGACAGGAATCCAAGTTCACCCATCAGCCGTCCCGGCGGCAGTTCGACGTTGATTTCCTTCACCAGGAATTTCCCGGTCATTGTCAGGAACATCTCGTTCGCGGTCTCATTGCGTTTGAACAGCACGTCGCCCTTGCGGTACTTGCGTTCGGTCATGAACGGTTTCAGCCATTCCATCGAAGAGTCGCCCTGGGTCGCACTGCGCGCCTTCTTCACCAAGTGGAGCATCTGGCGCAGGCGAAAGGCGTTGATTGGGATCATCAGAAAATACAACAGGAAGGTCGTGATGTTGCCGGCGAGTGCGCCGAACCCGGCAAAGAAGGCGCAGCCGAACATGTTGGCGACCCGCAAGGGCACCATGGTCTGCGTGAGCAAGGTCGCGACAAAGAAGATCGCGCCGATCAGCGCAAACAAATTCGCAAGCGTGATATTGGCCAGAAACAGTTCGAGCAGGCGGTTGAAGATCGCGTCATAGGTGACGTTGTTCGGATCGAGCCCGAGCTGGATCAGGATCTTGGCGATCCGCAAGTTGTCCGCGGCGGTGTCGAGAATACGATTAAGAATCGTCGACAGGTCTGCACTGGGAGTCATGACCGTTCCTTGCGCAATAATTTGCCGGTTATTGCCGTCTCTTCAGCCTGCCCTTGAAATCACGGGCCGCCGCATGGGGCCGTTACTACCGGGCCGACAGGTAACGAGCAACTTATACCCTGAAATAGCCGGCCAGAGGCGGGCGGCTTTCTCATCCTCTGGTCGAATTCGCGAGGCTAAAGCCGGGCCAAGAGAGGCAAGACCAGAGGCCACGTGACCCCTCCAATTTGCCGGCGCGCGAGGGGGCTGGCGCGCGACGCGACCGGCGGGCAATCAGGGCGGCGCTCGGGGGCGATTCTGCCGGGTGATTGAATAGAGAGCAGATGCGGCCCAAGAAATAGGCCAAGAAATAGGCCGAGGAATGGGCCGCGTATCAGGCCGAGGAAGTGGCCCAGAGACAGGCCGAGAGACGGGCCGCGGCGACGCGCCCATTCACAAAATGGCTTGAGATCGGAATGGGCCAGTTGTCGGGTTTGCCAAGAATCGGATTTGCCAAGAGTCGCATTTGAAGAATCCGAGCGGGCCAGAATCATTCTTGGAAGTTTCCTTGGAAGTTTCCTTGGAAATTTCCTTGGAAGTTTCCTTGGAAATTTCCTTGGAAGTTTCCTTGGAAATTTCCTTGGAAAAGTCGAGCCCGGAGAAGTCAGACTTCACTCGGTCGCTGGATTGTTTCTGGCAACCGATCGCCGCCGCCGATGTCGAGCCGGACCGTTCGCGGCAACGGCATCAGTGAAAAGCGAAGTACGCTCCCCAACACGCGCATTCGACTTGGCATTCGGCGCGTTGGTTCCATCTGTTGCGTCACTGCGTCGCGTTAATGCCGCGCTTGTGAAGCATCACACCCGCTTAGGCCGGCCTGGAAGCGTAAAATAGGCCCTTCAAAGCCGCGCAAGGAAGCATATCTTAACAAAAGATTAACGCGCGTCTACAGCGCGCCAGTAGAGGCCCGGATGTTGCGAGATAGCTACATCGTCTAAGAATAAACTAATTTTCGGCAATGACGGATCATCTAGCACAAGTATTGCATTGCTTCATCGAGTCGGTCGCGTGTCCAATGGAGGATAATGCGGGGACTGATTCGAGGGGCCGGTACAGGCGGCGTTTGACGACGTGGTTATGACGCGCGTTTCAGCGTTGCAACAAACCAGATGAGGAGCGGGATCAATGTATAACGACTCTTTGTTCAACGCGTTCGCCCGATCGTTCGAGGCGCGAAGCGAAACTGATATGTCGATGGCCGAATATCTGGAATTGTGTCGAGGGGACCCGATGCGATATGCCAATGCGGCCGAACGACTACTAGCGGCGATCGGTGAGCCACAGATGATTGACACGGCCAGGGACCCACGCCTTGGCCGTATTTTTTTGAACCGCACGATGCGCGTCTATCCGGCCTTCGCCGGCTTCCACGGCATGGAAGAAACGATCGAGCGCATCGTCGGTTTCTTCCGGCACGCCGCGCAAGGTCTCGAAGAGCGCAAACAGATTCTCTATCTGCTCGGCCCGGTCGGCGGCGGCAAGTCGTCGCTCGCCGAACGGCTGAAGTCGCTGATGGAAGTTCACCCGATCTACGTGCTCAAGGCCGGCGATGAACTCTCGCCGGTATTCGAAGTCGCCGCTCAGCCTGTTCGATCCCGAGCAGCTCGGGCCGATGATCGAGGAGAAATACGGCATTCCGCGCCGGCGTCTCTCCGGGCTGATGAGCCCGTGGTGCTACAAGCGGCTCGAGGCGTTCGGCGGCGACATCTCGCGCTTTCGTGTCGCCAAGATCCAGCCCTCGCGGCTGCGCCAGATCGCGATCGCCAAGACCGAACCGGGCGACGAGAACAACCAGGACATCTCCTCGCTGGTCGGCAAGGTCGATATCCGCAAGCTCGAGACCTACGCGCAGAACGATCCGGATGCCTACAGCTATTCCGGCGGCCTCAACCGCGCCAACCAGGGCGTGCTCGAGTTCGTCGAGATGTTCAAGGCGCCGATCAAGATGCTGCATCCGCTGCTCACCGCGACGCAGGAAGGCAACTATATCGGCACCGAGAATATCGGCGCGATCCCCTTCACCGGCGTCATTCTTGCGCATTCGAACGAAGCCGAGTGGCAGAGCTTCAAGGCCAACAAGAACAACGAAGCCTTCATCGACCGTATCTGCGTCATCAAGGTGCCGTACTGCCTGCGCGTCGACCGAAGAGCAGAAGATCTACGAGAAGCTGATCTCCGGCTCCGAACTTGCTGCCGCACCTTGCGCGCCGGCGACGCTGGAAACGCTCGCGCGTTTCTCGGTGATGTCGCGGCTTCGCAAGCACGAGAACTCGACGACCTTTGCCAAGATGCGCGTCTATGACGGCGAGAGCCTGAAAGAGACCGATCCCAAGGCGCGCAGCGTCCAGGAATACAAAGACGCCGCCGGCGTCGACGAGGGCATGGACGGCGTCTCCACCCGTTTCGCCTTCAAGGTGCTGGCGTCGACCTACAACCACGACACCTCCGAAATCGGCGCCGATCCCGTGCATCTGATGTATGTGCTGGAGCAGGCGATCCGGCGCGAGCAACTGGCCGAGGAAGTCGAGAAGCGCTATCTCGAATTCATCAAGGCCGAACTGGTGCCGCGCTATGCCGAGTTCATCGGTCACGAAATCCAGAAGGCCTATCTGGAATCCTATTCCGATTACGGCCAGAACCTGTTCGACCGCTACGTCGATTACGCCGACGCCTGGATCGAGGATCAGGACTTCAAGGATCCCGACACCGGCCAGATGCTCAATCGCGAACTGCTCAACCAGGAACTGACCAAGATCGAGAAGCCCGCCGGAATCGCCAACCCGAAGGACTTCCGCAACGAGGTCGTCAAGTTCTCGCTGCGTTCGCGCGCACAGAACAACGGCAAGAATCCGTCCTGGACCAGTTACGAAAAAATCCGCGAAGTCATCGAAAAGCGTATATTCTCGCAAGTCGAGGATCTGCTTCCGGTGATCTCGTTCGGATCGAAGAAGGACGGCGAGACCGAAAAGAAGCACGGCGATTTCGTCGCGCGGATGGTGGGACGCGGCTATACCGAGCGCCAGGTCCGCCGGCTCGTCGAGTGGTACATGCGGGTGAAACAAGCCGGCTAAGCACGAACTTCGGAGAGTGCACTAGTGGCGATGTTCATAGTCGACCGGCGCCTGAATCCAGGCTCGAAGAGCCTGGAAAACCGCCAGAGGTTCCTGCGCCGCGCCAAGGCGCTGGTTCAGGGCGCCGTCAAGAAAACCTCTGAAGGCCGGGACATCAAGGATGTCCTGGAAGGCGGCGAGGTCAGTATCCCGCTCGACGGGATGCACGAGCCTCGTTTTCGCACCGAAGGCGGCACGCGCGACCGGGTGCTGCCGGGCAACAAGAAGTTCATCGAAGGCGACATCATCGAGCGCCCGAAGGGCGGCGGTGGCCGCGGTTCGCAACCAGGCGAGGGCGACAGCGAAGACGACTTTCGTTTCGTGCTGTCGCGCGACGAATTCGTCAATCTCTTTCTCGACGATCTCGAATTGCCCGACCTGGCCAAGCGCAAGCTCGCGGAAGCCGAAAGCGAGGGGCTTCAGCGCGCCGGCTATTCGACCTCGGGCTCGCCTGCGAACATCTCGGTGAAACGCACCGTGCAGCTTGCTTTGGCGCGTCGCATCGCACTCAAGCGGCCGCGGCCGGAGGCGATTGCCGAGCTGGAAGTGGAACTGGAGACGTGCGCGGACGAAGCACGCCGCATCGAACTTCTGGCCGAGATCGAGGCGCTGAAGGCCAAGGCCAAGCGCATCCCCTTCATCGACCCGATCGATATCCGCTACCGGCGCTTCGATACCGTGCCGAAGCCGGTGGCGCAGGCGGTGATGTTCTGCCTGATGGACGTGTCGGGCTCGATGTCCGAGCACATGAAGGACCTCGCCAAGCGGTTCTACATGCTGCTCTACGTGTTTCTCACCCGCCGCTATCGGCATGTCGAGATCGTCTTCATCCGTCATACCGATCGCGCGGAAGAAGTCGACGAGGAGACGTTCTTCCACGGCCCGGCCTCCGGCGGCACCATGGTGTCGAGCGCGTTGCAGGCGATGAGCGACATCGTGCGCTCCCGCTTCCGTCCCTCCGACTGGAACATCTATGCCGCGCAGGCGTCCGACGGCGACAACTCCATTGCTGATAGTGCGCTGACCGGGCGGCTGTTGACGGAAAACATCCTGCCCGTCAGTCAGTTTTTTGCCTATCTCGAAGTCGGCGAGGCTTCCGGCTCGACCTTCGAAATGCCGGACTCCTCGCTCTGGACGCTGTATCAGCGCCTGCGCAGCGAAGGCGCGCCGCTCTCGATGCGCAAGGTCAGTAACCGCAGCGAGATCTTCCCGGTGTTCCACGATTTGTTCCAGCGCCGCCGAAACCAGGAGAAAGCCGCGCCATGACATCCGAACGCCTGTTCGAAGGCGCCGATTGGGATTTCCGGCAATTGCAGCGTATTCACGATGCCTGCGAGGAGATCGCGCATGGTGAACTTGGTCTCGACATCTATCCGAACCAGATCGAGATCATCACCGCCGAGCAGATGCTGGATGCCTATTCCTCCTCCGGCATGCCGTTGTTCTACAAGCACTGGTCGTTCGGCAAGCACTTCGCCCATCATGAAACCTTCTATCGCAAGGGACTGATGGGTCTCGCCTATGAGATCGTGATCAATTCCTCGCCCTGCATTTCCTACCTGATGGAAGAAAACACCGCGACCATGCAGACGCTGGTGATCGCGCACGCCGCCTTCGGCCACAATCATTTCTTCAAGAACAACTACCTGTTCCGGCAATGGACCGACGCCGACGGCATCCTCGATTATCTCGATTTCGCCAAGGGCTATGTCGCGCAGTTGCGAGGAGCGCCATGGCCGGCTTGCGGTCGAAATGACGCTCGACGCGGCGCATGCGCTGATGTCGCATGGCATCGACCGCTATCCCGGCAAGAAGAATCTCGATCTTCGCTCCGAGGAAAAACGCGCCCGCGAACGCCGCGAGCATGAGCAGAGCGTGTTCAACGACCTGTGGCGCACCGTGCCGACCGGACCGGCAAAGAGCACCGAGATTCTCAACACCGAGCGGCGGCGCAAGCTCTTCGGGCTACCGCAGGAGAACATTCTTTATTTCCTGGAAAAGACCGCGCCGCGGCTACAGCCCTGGCAGCGCGAATTGTTGCGGATCGTGCGCCACATCGCGCAATACTTTTATCCGCAGAGCCAGACCAAGGTCATGAACGAGGGCACGGCGACCTACGTGCACTACCGCATCCTGAACCGCCTGCATCAGCAGGGCCGGCTCACGGACGGCAATTTCCTCGAATTCCTGCAATCGCACACCAATGTGGTGTTCCAGCCCGAGTTCGACGATCAGCGTTTTTCGGATTTCAATCCGTATGCGCTCGGCTTTGCGATGATGCAGGACATCGAGCGTATCGTCACCGAGCCCGACGACGAGGACCGCGAATGGTTTCCGGATATCGCAGGCTCAGGCGACGTCATGGGCACGCTCCGTCAGGTCTGGGCCAATTACCGCGACGAGAGTTTCATCAGCCAGTTCCTGTCGCCGAAGCTGATGCGAAGCTGGCGCATGTTCCACCTGCACGACGATCCCGAATTCACCGAAGGCATCAAGGTCGATGCGATCCACGATGCGCGCGGCTATCGCCGCATTCGCCGCGAACTCGCGCGGCAATATGATGTCGGTCATATCGATCCCAACATCGAGGTGGTCGACGTCGATCTCGCCGGCGATCGCCGGCTGATGCTGCGCCATGTCGTGGTGAAGGGCGCCACGCTGAACGAGACCGACGCCAGGCGCGTGCTTCAGCATCTCGCCGATCTCTGGACCTATGACGTATCTCTGGTTGAGGTCGATACGAAAGACAACGTCCTGAAGGAATACGTTGTCAGCCCGCGCGGCCTGGCGGTGGCCGCCTGATCCGGCCGACTTATTCGTCCACGTTTTGCCGCGGCTAAGTCCCTGACTCGTGTCAGAATCGGGGCAGCGAGAGCCATTCCTAATCGGCGGGGGAAAACTCCGCCACGCCATTAAATGATCGCTTCCGACGCCGAATTTTGCCCCAATCCCCCACGGATATGGGCATGCGGGTGTTCAGTAGGGGATTACCAATGGCGTACAAGCGGACTGAAGTTGCTATCGAAAAAATCATAGCATCTTGCGATGGCAACATGCGGGGAGCGCTTGAAGCGCTGATGCTCGTCAATGAGCACCTCGAGGAAGAATTGCAACGGCTCTATACCATCATGTCACTGGGCGATGAGGGCGAGGAATACCGTTTCGAAACGGTGCACTGAATTCCGCGTTATCGGGCGTGTTCCGGCCAATAAAGCCGCATCGGGTTATCCACGAGCAGCCTCTGTTGCAACTCGGGCGTGACCGCAATGTGTGGAATAAAGTCGACTAGAAGGCCGTCGTCGGGCATGTGACCCTTCAAATTGGGATGCGGCCAGTCCGTGCCCCAGAGAACGCGGTCGGGGAAGGTCTCGACCAGGCGGCGGGCGAACGGGACCACGTCGCGGTAGGCGTGCTGTTCGCCATTAAGCGCCGGCGGCCCCGAAACCGACAACCGTTCCGGGCAACTGACCTTCGACCACACGTTTTCGTGGCGCTCCATGAAATTCACGAACCGGTTAAATTCCGGCCCGTCCACCGGCTTGGTGACGTCGGGCCTTCCCATGTGATCGACCACCACCGTCGTCGGCAATGCGGTGAAAAAATCGATCAGCTCCGGCAGATCCACCGCCTCGAAATAGATCACGACATGCCAGCCGAGTTTGGCGATGCGCACCGAGATCTCCATCAGTTCGTCCTTGGGCGTAAAGTCCACCAGCCGCTTGACGAAGTTGAAGCGCACGCCGCGGACGCCGGCTCCGTGCAACGCGTTCAATTCGGCATCGCTGACGCTGCGTTTCACCGTCGCAATCCCGCGCGCCCTTCCATTCGCCGAATGAAGCGCATCGACCACCGCCGAATTGTCGGCGCCATGGCAGGTCGCCTGCACAATCACATTTCGCGCAAAGCCGAGATGATCGCGCAAGCTAAACAGCTGGGCTTTCGACGCGTCACAGGGCGTGTATTTGCGCTCGGGTGCGAAAGGAAATTCCGCGCCCGGGCCAAACACATGGCAATGCGTATCGACGGCACCGTCCGGCAACTTGAAGCGCGGCTTTGACGGGCCGGCGTACCAGTCGAGCCAGCCGGGTGTTGTTTCATATTGCATGTGCGGCTCTTTTCATCTCGACGCTCTATCTCTATCCAATCGTCGTCCCTGCGAACGCAGGGACCCATACCGCGGAGTCCATCCACTTCGCATGTTCGACGCTGTTCGTTGCAACGAATACCTGTGGTTATGGGTCCCTGCGTTCGCAGGGACGACGTTACGACTTGGGCTTCTTGACCAACCCCAGAATCCGATCCGCTTCGGTGCGCCAATCCGCAGCTCGTGCAAATTCCTTGGTGCCGCGTCGGCCGAACAGGCCTTCGTCGGCCAAGTCGGCCACCCATCCTTGCCGCTCGGCGGTGCCCTGCGACGACCACGGCTCCAGCCCAATTTCGCGCACGGTCTCGGCGACCTCGCGCACCTCTTCGCTGCGGCGCCTTCCATGTTCGATCACGCGCTGGAAGAAATAGGCGCCTTGCTTCTCCCAGTCGATGCCGGGAAAGGTTTCCTTCAGCGAGGCCAGCACCGCGTCTTCCACGCCATAGGCGCGCGCGGTGGTGAAGCTTTCGATCACCATCGCCTCAAGCCCCTTGATCATCACGCTGCGGCACATCTTCACCGCGGACGCCACGCCGAGCTTGTCGCTCGCGACCTTGGCGGCAAAACCCAATTCCACGAGTTGCGGCGCCAGCGCGGCGGCGTCGCCACCTCCGAGCAGCAGCGGCACCTTGATGCGATAGGGCGGTACCGAGGTCATGACCGCGCCTTCGACATAACGTCCGCCGGCCGCATCGATCAGTGCCGCGGCGCGCTGCTTGGCGCCGGGCGAGGCCGAATTGAAGTCGAGATACCAGGCGCCTTTTTTCACCGCGGCGGCGCACGCCTTGGCCACCGGCACGGCCTGGCTTGCGGTCACCGCCGAGACGATAAAGTCCGATTGCGCGGCCAGATCGGCGTGTGAGGCCGTCAGCGTCACGCCATGTTGTCCGGCATGCTCGCGTAACGCACCGCCGGTCTGGTCGCTGCGCAGCTTGATGTCATAAGCGGCGACCTTGACCTCCTGTTGCCGCAGGTCTTCGGCGAGGATGCGGCCGACCTCGCCATAGCCGATCAGGCCGACATTCCATTGCTTCGGATTTTCGGAGGGCGCGGTCATGGCAGGCGTCTCTCTCTTGGGGCGATTTTCTTGGAGTGAGTTTTTGGGATGAGTTTTTGGGACGGATTTATTGTTTCGGAATTTTCGCCTTCTCGATCACGACCCGCCATTTCTCGATGTCGGAGGTGAGGCGTTGTTCGATCGCTTCCGGCGGACCGGCCTTGGCCTCGATGCCGAGCGCGAGCAATTTCTTTTTGGTCTCGGCATCGCCCAATATCTCCTGCAATGCGCTATTCAGCGTCTTGATGACCTCGGGCGGCGTGCCGGCGCGGGCGAACAGCGCGTTCCACGACACCACGTCATAGCCGCTCACGCCGCTTTCCTGCACGGTGGCAAGCTCTGGCGTCGATTCCGAGCGCACCGCGCCGGAGGACGCCAGCGCAACGAGCCTGCCGTCGGCGATGTTGCCCTGGAGCACTGAATAGCTGTCGACCACGAGCGAAACATTGCCCTGCAACAGCGCGACCTCGGCCTCGTGGTTGCCGCGAAACGGCACCAGCGTGAAGTCGATATTGGCTGATGTCTTGAACAGTTCGGCCGACAGGTTCTGCGTCGAGCCGACATTGATGGTGCCGACATTGAGCACGCCAGGTTTCGCCTTGGCGGCGGCGATGAATTCGGCCAGCGTCTTGAAGCCGGAGGAGGCGCTGGTGACGAAGGCGAAGTCGAAGAATCCAAGACTGGAGACCGGGGTAAAATCCTTCACCGGATCGAACGGCAGTTTCTCGAACAGGGAGACACTGACGGCGGTGCCGTTGGTCAGCATGATCAGCGTATAGCCGTCAGCCGCCGCACCCAGCGCCGTGCGCGCCGCGGTGATGCCGCCGGCGCCCGGTTGATTCTCGACATAAAAGCGCTGCTTGAGCTTTTCGGCGAGTTTGTCCGCGACGATGCGCGCGGTCGAGTCCGCGACGCCGCCGGCGGCAAACGGCACGACCAGGCGCACCGGACGGTTCGGATAATTGGCTTGCGCGAGCGCAGGCTGCGATGCGCCGATGGCCAAGGCTGCGAGAACGGTCAGATGCGCCAATCGGAGAGTTTGTTTGCTGCGAGATAAGTCTTTCATTGCGCCAACGATAGTTTGGGGAAGCGAATCGTTCAATCCGTTACTGCCAATGAAGGTCTGCGGGAAGCGCGGGGCTATCGCGCCAGCCGCGCATCCAGCGACCACTTGCCGGCGCCGACGATGAAAAGGTAGATGCAGCCGAGCAGCATGGTGAGATCGGCGCGGGACTCGTGCATCGTGCTCCAGAAGCCCAGCCGCTTTATGTCGGCTGATAAGTGAAACATTCCGACATCGTGGCCGAGCAAAACCGGAAGCTTGGTGGAGATCAGCGCAACGATCATGATGACGATCAATGGCAGGGCGGCCAGCCGCGTCAGCAACCCGACGATGACCAGCGTGCCGCAGATCACCTCGACCACGCCGACGAACGGTCCCATGATATCTGGAAACGGAATGCCGATTTTTGCAAAACGCCCGGCGCCGAGCAGTTCGGGGTAAGCGAGTTTTTGGAGGCCTTCAGGCAGAAAGACGATCAGGCCGACCACAAGCCGTACCAGGATGGTCCAGCCGGATTCGCTTGTGCGCATCGTTTCGTTCAGGGTCATCGCGGCATCCTTCAGAACAGTTGCGACAGAGTGCCGGCGCAGGCCAGCAACAAGACCACTACCCAGGGCGGCCTCTTCCAGACGACGAGCAGGAGAAAGCCGAACAGCGCGAGCGCAAAGTCGCGCGGGGTGACGACGGCGCTGGTCCAGACCGGATTGTACAGCGCCGCCGCCAGGATGCCGACCACGGCGGCATTGGTGCCGCGCATCGCCGCCTGTGCGGCGGGGCGGGTGCGAAGGCTGTCCCAGAATGGCAGCATGCCATAGACCAGCAGCATGCCCGGCAGCAGCAGAGCGATCAGCGCGATTGTCGCGCCCGCCAGCCCGTTCGGAGGCGTATTCATGACCGCGCCGAGATAGGCTGCAAACGTAAACAGCGGCCCGGGCACGGCCTGGGCCAGTCCGTAGCCTGCGAGAAAGGCTTCGTTGCTGACCCATCCGGGCGTCACCACCTCAGCCTGCAACAGCGGCAACACGACATGGCCGCCGCCGAACACCAGCGCGCCGGATCGGTAGAAAGCGTCGAATACGGCAAGTCCGTGCGACGTTGAGGTCGCGGCCACAAACGGGGTGAGCAGTAGGAGCACCGCGAACAAGCAAAGCGCAATGAGGCCCGCCGAGCGGTCGACGGGAAAATTCAGATGGCCGGACACTGGCGGCGGCTCCCGCCTTACACAGAGAAAGCCCGGCGAGGGCACCAAGCGCAATCGCCGAAATCTGCGCAAACGATCCCGGCAAACGCACGACGATGGCAACGTGCGCCGAGCGCGATGGCGCCGCGCGTTTTGTCGGGCGTCAGGCTTTGCGCCATGCCCCAGACCGCTTGCGCCACCACGGCAACCGCAACAAGCTTCAGCCCGTGCAGAAAGCCTTCGGCGACGGGCCCGGTGAAATGCGCAGCTCCAAGCGCAAAGGCGAACAAGATCACCGCCGAAGGCATGGTGAATCCAAACCATGCCGCCAGCCCTCCGAGCAGGCCACGGCCGCGCAGGACCCCCAAGGAAAAACCCACCTGGCTCGATGCGGGACCGGGCAAGAACTGACAGAGCGCGACAAGATCCGCATAGGTCGCCTCGTCCAGCCATTTGCGCCGGACGATCAACTCCTCGCGGTAATATCCAAGATGAGCGATAGGGCCGCCAAAGGACGTCAGGCCAAGTTTGAGAAAGGCCGCGAATACTTCGCCGACCGTGCCGGAGCTCTGAGCCGCGCCGGAAAGCGCGCCTGGCTCGGCCGGCTCCGAGGGGATGTCAGGCGAGGTAGGATTGTTCATCGCTATCTCCTGGAGCGTTTCTGTGTTCGGGGCGGCACGATTTCGCCGAACAGTTCCTTGGCCTTGCTTCGTGCGATGGAAAGAGCCTTGGCTCCGGCCGGGGTTGCTCGATAGAATTTGCGTACTGTCCGGCCGTCGCGCTCCTGCCGCGAAACCAGATAACCCCTCGTCTCGAGCCTGCGTAGCATCGGGTACAGCGTGCCGGGACTCAAATTGTAGCCATGACGCGCCAATTCATCGATCATCCACTGGCCATAGAGTTCGCCCTCCACGGCGTGATGCAGAATGTGAAGACGAATGAAGCCGCTCAGCAGATCGTGATGTTCCAAGCCGTGATGATCCCGTCGTTGCCGTGGACTTTCGATCGATTTTACTATCGGATTTCGATATCGAACTCAATGTAGGACCTTTGGCTGCCGACAGGAGAGCGTGGATGACCTTTGACCGGCGGACGTTGTTGAAACTGGCAACGGCGGCGATGGCTGCCGGCGCCGTTCCGGAAGCGGTCAAGGCCCAGATGCCGTCGGCAATTCCCGGCGGCGGAGCCGCCCCGCCGCAAGCCAAAGCGGACCACACCATCCGTATCGCAAACGGCCTGGTCGAGTTGGCGGATGACCACATCGTCTCGACCAAGCTTTATAATGGACAATTCCCCGGGCCCTTGCTGCGCCTGAAGGAAGGACAACAGGTGACAGTCGACATCCACAACGACACCGACACGCCGGAGCAGCTGCATTGGCACGGGCAGACCGTGCCGGTGGAAGTAGACGGAGCCGCCGAGGAAGGCACGCCCTATATTCCCGCGCGCGGCATGCGCCGGATCAGCTTCACGCCGGGGCCGGCAGGATTGCGGTTCTATCACACGCATCTGACGCCCGGTGCCGACCTCGACAACGGGCAGTATAGCGGGCAGGTGGGGCCGGTTTACATCGAGCCGAAGCGCGAGCCGGGCCGCTATGACCGCGAAGTCTTTCTCGTGCTCAAGGAATTCCAGCCGAGCTTGAGCCGCGGCGGCGACATGGCCTCGGACTTCCTGGCCAATCCTGCGCCCATCAAGTCGCTCGAAGATGCCGGCGAGGGTGCGATGCGGGCATCGATGGCGAGCGGCAAGCCGCATGGTTACGAAGTCGGGTATGGCCTGTTCTCGATCAATGGCCGCATGCTCGGTCACGGCGAACCAATTCGTGTCAGGCAAGGCGAGCGCGTGCTGTTTCATGTCGTCAACGGCAGCGCGACGGAAATCCGGAGCCTCGCGCTGCCGGGTCATCGCTTCGAGGTCGTCGCGCTCGATGGCAATCCGGTGCCGAAGCCCGCAGAAGTGCCGGTGCTCTGGCTCGGCACAGCCGAACGGATATCGGCGATTGTCGAGATGAAGAATCCGGGCGTCTGGGTCATGGGGGATCTCGCCGACGACGACCGGGGCAAGGGCTTAGGCGTCGTGATCGAATATGCGGGCCGCGCCGGCAAGCCGAAATGGGTCAAGCCCGTTCTCTCACGCTGGGACTACACGATCTTCGGCACGGCCGATCCGGCAAAAATGCCGGACGAGACTTTCGAGATGACATTTGCCAAGAACAACGCGGCGCTGGACGGATTCAACGAGTGGACGATCAACGGCACAGCCTTCTCGATGGACAAGATGGAGCCGATGTTCAGATTGCGGCAGGGTAAACGCTACCGCTTGAAAATGCGCAATGCCAGCGATGACGTTCACCCCGTGCATCTGCATCGCCATAGTTTTGAGCTGACGCGAATTGCAGGCAAGGCAACTTCCGGTGTCGTGAAGGACGTTGTCATGCTCGGTGGCTACCAGGAAGTGGATGTCGACTTTGTCGCCGACAATCCCGGCAAGACGCTGTTTCACTGCCATCAGCAGCTTCACATGGATTTCGGGTTCATGGCGCTGTTCGATTACACCTAGCCGCAGGCGCTCGGCCGGCCTTCATCATACGCATTGACACACTGGTCCCCCGGTCCTCTATTGTCGGCCGCGGATTTCCGGGGGAGGAAACATGCCCAATTTTAATCGACGCGACGCCCTGAAAATGTCAGCCGGTTTTGCCGCCGCTACGGCGGGCAGCTTTTCCTGCATCGAGCTTGCCAAGGCCGGTCCCATTCAGGTGCCCGTCATCGACAAGCTCAGCGTGCGTGTGATCGTCGATAGCGCCAGCGACCTGTTCTTCAAGCCGGCCGAAATCAGCGGCGTGAAGACCGAGCCCGGCCGCTCGGCCAATTCGCTGTTGCCGCTGCACAGCGAGTGGGGCCTGGCGTTATTCCTCGAGCCGCAGCGTGGCGATATCAAGCGCACGCTGATGCTGGATTACGGTTGGACGCCGGAGGCCATCAACGGCAACATGGAACTGTTGAAAGTCGACCCCTCCAAGGTCGATGCGCTGGTCATGAGCCATGGCCATTGGGATCATCTCGGCGGCATGATGGGCTTCCTCGACAGACATCGCAAATCGATGCCCGCCAACCTCACGATGTATGCCGGCGGCGAGGACAATTTTTGCCAGCGCTACGCCCGCAGCGGACAGGGCGACCTGAGCGACTACGGCATGCTCGACCGCCGCGATCTCGCCAAGCGCGACGTCAAGGTCATGCTGTGCGAAACGCCGACCGAGCGCCACCATGTTGGCGCCGAACGAGGACTGCAGCGCGGTGAAACGGTAGAGCTGGTTGAGCACCACGTCCGGCACGGCGTCGCGGCGCAGCTCGATCACCACCCGCATAGCCGTCGCGGTCGGATTCGTCGCGCAGCGCCGAGATGCCCTCGATGCTTCTTGTCGCGCACCAGTTCGCCGATGCGTTCGACCAGGTGCGCCTTGTTCACCTGGTAGGGGATTTCGCTGATGATGATCGCTTCGCGCTCGCCGCGCAGCGTCTCGAATTCGACCTTGCCGCGCATGACGATGGCGCCGCGGCCGAGATGGTAGGCGGCGCGAATGCCCTGCGCGGCCGAGAATGATGCCGGCGGTGGGAAAATCCGGCCCTGGCACGATGGCGATCAGCTCGTCGATCGAGAGGCCGGGATTGTCGATCAGCGCCATGCAGGCGTCGATCACCTCGCCGAGGTTGTGCGGCGGGATGTTGGTCGCCATGCCGACGGCGATGCCGCCGGCGCCGTTGACCAGGAGGTTGGGAAAGCGCGCCGGCAGCACCACCGGCTCGCGCTCGGTGTCGTCGTAGTTCGGCTGGAAGTCGACGGTATCCTTGTCGAGGTCCTCGACCAGCGCGCCGGCGACGCGTTCGCCAGCCGCACCTCGGTGTAGCGCATCGCCGCCGGCGCATCGCCGTCGACCGAGCCGAAATTGCCCTGGCCGTCGATCAGCGGCAGGCGCATGGAAAAGTCCTGCGCCATGCGCACCAGCGCGTCGTAGACCGCCTGGTCGCCGTGCGGGTGGTATTTGCCGATGACGTCGCCGACGACGCGCGCGGACTTGCGGTAGGGCTTGTTCCACTCGTAGCCGTTCTCGTGCATCGAGTAGAGGATGCGCCGGTGCACCGGCTTGAGCCCGTCGCGCGCATCCGGCAGCGCGCGCGCCACGATCACGCTCATGGCGTAATCGAGGTAGCTCTTCTTCATCTCCTCCGTAATTGAGATGGGACGAATGTCGGAGGGGCCGCCGGCGCCCGGCGGGGGATTTTCCTGGTCGGCCAAGGGCTAAGAATCCTGATGCAAATCGGACGTATTTTCATAGCCCATCGGGCGGCCTGACGCCACCGCAATCGGCTCGCGGGATATGGGGTTTTCCCGTGAAATTTCAAGGCTATATGCCCATTCCCGCAGCCATGCTGTTGCTGCCCCGGGCGCAAGCCGCACGCCGCCCAAAGGCGCGAGTTCTTGGGCTATTCGCCAAAGCATGACATCGCCCGCAATGGCACGATCTCAAGGAGCGTGGGGCGGGTTAGCCGAAGGCGTAACCCGCCGCTCTCGTCGATGTGGGGATGGCGGACTACGCTTCGCGCATCTGCCCGGCGCTGCGAGGTCAGCGCCTGTCGTACTCGTCGTGGCGGCGCCACCAGACGCCCGTCTCGTTGCGCCCCTTGGGTGCGCGGTCGAGCCACTGGTACATGCCCCAGAGGCCGTCCAGTCCGCGCGCATAGGTGGAATAGGTGTGGTAGACGACGCCGTCCTCGAGCACGAACGCGCTCATGCCCGGCCTCTCGCGCGTGTAGGTGGCCGCGTCGGTTCCGCCATGGCCGCGAACTCGGCGACGGGCCCCGTGGCCGTCCCGCGGCCAGTCGCCGGCTGGCCGCGCCTCGCGCCGGTAGTTGTATTCGACGCCCCCCTCGCGCTGTTGCTCCTCGGTGAACGAGACGTTGAAGTCGAAGTTGAAGTCGCTGCCGAACGAGGACGCCCAGGGAAACGTCCATCCCATCCGCCGCTTGTACGCCTGCAGCTTCGCGAGCGGCGCCCGCGACACCGCCGAAAGCATGACGTCGTGGTTGGCCAGGTGGACGGCGAAGCCGTTGAACCCGTCCGCGATCGCCGAGCAGGACGGACATCCCGCCGTGTAGTCGGGCCCGAACATGAAGTGGTAGACGAGGAGCTGCGAGCGCCCGCGGAAGAGGTCTGCCAGCGAGGCGCTCCCCTCGTCGGTCTCGAAGCGGTACTCCTTGTCGACCCGGACCCACGGCAGCTCCTGCCGCCGCCGCGCCAGTTCGTCGCTGCGCCGCGTCAGCTCCTTCTCCGCCTCGAGCAGCTCGAGCCGCGCCGCCAGCCACTCTTCACGTGTTCCGGTCATGTGCTTGGTCATTGTTGCTCTCCGCTGGGTGTCTTTCGTCGTTCGCTCCGTTGCACCACGACGTTCCGATGGATGGTTCTCGCGTGAAACGACTTGATTGGGCATGGCTGGCCTCCTGTTGGTTGAAATACTTGTCGGCCCGCGGCCGATCAATTCTGTTCGAGAGCCCGGTCAGCCGGTCGATGTGAGTTTGATCTGGCGAACGCCGGACCAGGACCGGGGCGAACCGCGTCGCCGGCGGGTGATCAGCCGCAGCCAAGGCGCCGCATGGAAGGCGCTCATCAGCATGTACATCCAGACCATTCCGCTGAGCGGTGACGCATCTTGCGCAGCGCAGAACATATTGCTGCTGGCCGCCGCCAAGAACGCCGGTCAGCAACGCCATGACTGCGAAGGTCGGCGCCGCCGCGAGGCAAACCCAATCGGCTGCTCCGCGGGCGGCAGTTGCCGGCCGCTTTCCGGTGTCCCGATCGCGCGTGTCATCATGGCCTTTCATTCCTTTCGTCGACTGTCGTGAGATAGATTGGTGACGGTTATCGAACGCTGGGAGTGACAAGTGTGGCGGGATTTCGATGGACTCGCTGATCACGGCCGCGGCGCGGGCGCTCGCGGCGGGTGATCCGCTCGGCGCGCTGAACCGGGTCGCGCTGCGCGACGACGCGCCCGCGCTCGCGCTGCGCGGCATCGCGATGGCGCAGCTCGGCGATCTCGTTCGCGCGAAGGCGCTGCTGCGACGTGCCGCGCGCGCCTTCGGTCCGAGAGAGGCCGTGGCCCGCGCGCGGTGCGTCGTCGCCGAGGCCGAGATCGCGCTCGTCTCGCGCGACCTGGGCTGGCCGCCGAAGGCGCTCGACGCGGCGCGGGCGACGCTCGAAGCGCACGGCGACCGCGTCGAATGCCGCGCATGCGCGCTATCTCGAGGTCCGGCGCCTGCTCCTGATCGGCCGCCTCGACGAGGCCGAGCGCGCGCTCGCCGAGCTCGACCCCGCACCGTTCCCGCCGGCGTCGCGGGCCGCCCACGAGCTGGTCGTCGCGGGCATCGCGATGCGGCGCCTGCGGACGAAGGCGGCGCGCGCCGCGCTCGCGCGCGCCGAGCACGCCGCGCGCGAGGCAGGCATCCCCGCGCTGACGGCGGAGGTCGAAAGCGCGTGCCCGCGTCCTCAACACGCCCGCGGCGCGCCTGATCGCGCGCGGCGAGGAGCGCCCGCTGCTGCTCGAGGAGGTCGAGGCGCTGCTTGGCGTCCAAGGCGCTCGTCGTGGATGCGTGCCGTCACGTCGTGCGCGACGCACGGCACGGTGGTCTCGCTCGCCAGGCGCCCGGTGCTGTTCGCGCTCGCCCGCGCGCTGGGCGAGGCCTGGCCCGGCGACGTGCCGCGGGACGCGCTGCTCGCGCGCGCGTTCCGGGCAAGCACGCCGATGAATCGCATCGCGCGCGGCTGCGCGTCGAAATCGGGCGGCTGCGCGCGGCGCTGCGGACGCTCGCCGACGTGAGCGCGACGAAGCGAGGCTTTGCGCTGGCGCCGCGCCGCGCGCGCGAGGTCGTCGTGCTGGCGCCGCCGGTCGAAGAGCAGCATGCGGCGGTGCTCGCCTTCCTCGCCGACGGCGAATCATGGTCGAGCTCGGCGCTGGCGCTGGCGCTCGGCACCAGCCAGCGCACCGTGCAGCGGGCGCTCGATGCGCTTGCGGCGGCCGGCAAGGTGCAGTCGTTCGGCCGCGGGCGGGCGCGCCGCTGGATGACCCCGCCGCTGCCGGGATTCACGACGACCTTGTTACTCCCGGCTCCGCTGCCGAGCGACTAGGATGCGAGCAGCATGAAGACGATCATGCAGCAGCCGAAATCCTCCGTGAGTACGGACCCTTTCCGGGCGCCGACCAGCGTGCACGGGGTCACGCTATGACGGCCAGCACGTCTGGTTTGCCGTCCGGCGACAAGCTGAACGCCTTCGATCCGGCGAGCGGCAAGGCGGTGCGCTCGATCGACGTCGCCGCGCATGCCGGAACGGCCTTCGACGGCCAGCATCTGTTTCAGATCGCCGAGGATCGCATCCAGAAGATCGATCCGCAGACCGGCCACGTGCTCGCGACGATCCCGGCGCCCGGCGGCGGCGGTGACTCGGGGCTCGCCTGGGCCGAAGGGACGCTCTGGGTGGGGCAGTATCGGGACCGCAAGATCCATCAGATCGATCCGGAGACCGGGGCGGTCCTGCGCACCATCGAATCCAACCGCTTCGTCACCGGCGTCACCTGGGTCGACGGCGAGCTCTGGCACGGCACCTGGGAAGGCGACGAGAGCGAACTGCGGCGCATCGATCCGCGAACGGGCGAGGTGCTGGAGAGGCTCGAGATGCCGGCCGGAACGGGCGTGTCGGGACTCGAATCCGATGGCGGCGACCGGTTCTTCTGCGGCGGCGGCAGCAGCGGCAAGGTGAGAGCCAGTCCGCCGGCCCAGGCGAGGCGGCGCGGCCGGCAGCGGTGCCAAGACCGCCGTGCCGCTTCCCGATCCGTCTTCCGCCTAATTGGTATCCGGAATGCTCAGGGACGGGCCCGCGAAGGCACGATCTCAGGCAGCTGCAGGACGGGTTAGCCGAATATCAAACTCACCGAGCCGCGTGCGATGCAAATCTCGGATTGCGCTTCGCAAATCCGCCCCGTCGGTTTGATCCCCGCTCTGGACGGGAGGCCTTCCGGTTATAAGTAAGTCGCATGCGGCGAATGGCCGGCGCAAATCCTCCTAGTAGGGCCTTGCACCCTTAAACTTGGCTCAAGGGTCCGCTTCGCTCCGGGAGCGACCAGGATCGTGCGCTGCGCGAAATCACACGATGGGCCGACATCAAACTCGGGAGTATTCGATCACGTCGTCGGCGCGACCAAGTCATGGAAGGGACAATGCCAAACCCAACTCCATGGCGACCTTATACGATCGTTTTTCTTCGAACCCGCCGCCAGCGCGGACCACAGCACTATAAATCGGTGGCCATAGCTCATTTCTTCTGAGCTGCTTGCTATACGGTGGATACTACAATAGTTGGTTCGGAGGGCTACGCGGGCTTACCAAAAGAATGACGGCTGATCTGGGATCGGCGTCGACGATCCGGTTATGCAAGATTTCGGAGATTGATCGGCTGCTTTGGACCTTGGGAGTCCTGGCCGTCGCGGCAGCGGCGTATGTTTATGGCCTCAAGCTCAACACGCCGCCGATCCGCTCCGATGGATTCGGGTACCAAGCGTTCCTCACTGCCGTCTTCATCGACCACGATTTGACCTTCAAAACCTTTGCCGTCCGCATTTTCAATGGCGATGTGCCGACCTGGACCGGCATCACTTTGGATCCGGAAACCGGCAACTATCTTGACAAATACCCGATCGGGACCGCGCTTCTGCAGCTGCCGTTCTTTCTACTCGCGGACCGGGTAACAGTCCTGTTCGGCTTGAACCGTTCCGGCCTGTCACTCCCCTACCAGATCGCTAACGTGGCGTCTGCCATCTTCTATTTTCTGCTCGGCGTGCGTCTCATCTACTCGGCGTTGCGCGACCAGTTCGATGGGACAATCGTCCGAACTCACGATCTTGCTAATCGTGTTTGGCACGAGCGCCTTTCACTTTGCAACTTATGACGGGTCTTTCTCACACATATACTCTTTCGCGCTCGTTGCGGGATTTGTGAAGCTTTCGCTTCAATATTCCGCTGCGCCCAAAATCGGCATCGCCGCCCTTGGCGGCGCGATTTTCGGTTTCATAACCATTACACGCATACCAAATGGAATTGTCGGGCTCATTGCGTTCGGCATCTGGATTCACGTGGCGCTTGCCACGCTGCCACGCGTCGCGGCCTTGCGTGACGGTGCAATATTCATCCTGTGCGCCGCGATCGCCGTCACGCCGCAACTGCTGTATTGGAAATTGGTGACGGGCCACCCGCTGATCTATTCGTACGGAAAAGAAGGGTTTCACTGGACTGATCCGCAAGTGATGAATTTTCTCTTCGGCATCAAGAAGGGCTTGTTGTTCTGGTCTCCGGCCCTCGTGATATCGTTGATTGGTTTCTTTGCAATACCACCGCGATTGCGTGTCTTCGGCGCCTGCGCGTTTGCATGCATTGCAATTCATGTCTACGTGTGTTCAGCTTGGCACGACTGGTCGTTCGGTGGCGGGTACGGAAGCCGCCCCTTCGTGGATATGATGGCGATACTGGCACTGCCGATGGCGGCGGGCCTCTCCTTCCTCGTCGCGCATTCGAGCATGTTCACACTGCGCCTCGTCGCGGCTTCTCTGATCGGCCTCAACCTCATTCTGATGAATGGCTATTGGATCGGCGTGATCCCGTTCGGCGGGCCGACGCTTTCGGAATTCCGAAACATGCCGGAAAAATACTTTGCGGTACTGACCCGGCGCCTGCAGCGTCGTGCGAATGACTGATAAATATCCCGTGGTTCGGCCAAAGCGGACGGTGTGATGTAGGCTACGTTCGCCAGCCGGTTAGCTTCAGTCTCGCTTCGGCTGCTGCAGAGCGGCTCACCGCCCAAGATTGGACATCAGCCCTTCGAAGTAGCCAATGGTCATCAAGGAAGCCGTCGGCCAGCTCCACCGTTGGCCGCCAACCGAGCAGCGCGCTCGCCTGGCTGATGTCCGGGCAGCGCTGGATCGGGTCGTCGACCGGCAGCGGCCGGTGCACGATCCGCGAGCGCGAGCCGGTCAGGTCGATGACGAGCTCGGCGAGCTCGGCGATCGACATCTCGACCGGGTTGCCGAGGTTCATCGGCCCGGTGATGTCGTCGGGCGCCGCCATCATGCGGATGAAACCCTCGATCATATCGTCGACATAGCAGAAGGCGCGGGTCTGGCTGCCGTCGCCGTAGAGGGTGATCGGCTCGCCCTTCAGCGCCTGGACGATGAAATTGGAGACGACACGCCCGTCATTGGGGTGCATGCGCGGTCCGTAGGTATTGAAGATGCGGACGACGCGGAATGCGCAGATTGTGCTGGCGGTAGTAGTCGAAGAACAGCGTCTCGGCGCAGCGCTTGCCCTCGTCGTAGCAGGCGCGCGGGCCGATCGGATTGACGTTGCCGCGATAGGATTCGGGCTGCGGGTGCAGCAGCGGGTCGCCGTAGACCTCCGAGGTCGAGGCCTGGAGGATCTTGGCCTTCAGCCGCTTGGCGAGGCCGAGCATGTTGATCGCGCCCAATACGCTGGTCTTGGTCGTCTGTACCGGGTCGAACTGGTAATGCAGCGGCGAGGCCGGGCAGGCGAGGTTATAAATCTCGTCGACCTCGACAAAGAGCGGATTGGTCACGTCGTGACGCATCGCCTCGAAATGCGGGTCGTCGAGCAGGTGCGCAATATTCTCCTTGCGCCCGGTGAAATAGTTGTCGACGCAGAGCACGTTGTGCCCGTCGGCGATCAGCCGTTCGCACAGATGCGAGCCGAGAAAACCGGCGCCGCCGGTGACGAGAACGCGCCGTTCAATATGCATGGGAGAAACTCAGTGTGATGCCCACTGGCAATGAGACGGTAACTGGAACCCGGTCCGAAGGGTATATTGTCCGATGGCCGCGTTCCTGAACACGCTATTTATGGTCCCGGATATGTCGCACGGCGGATCGGAGGTCGGGAGCGGTAGCCTGGGTCGCTACCAGAGGCGGGGGGGCACCAGGGTATGTCTCGTAAGGGTCAAACTCGACACATCACCAGCCCGCGCAATGTCGGCTTTGCCCCAACATCGGTCGAATTAGCGCACCGACGCGAACGATCGAAATGAGGCCAGAGCCGGACACATGCAGCGCAGCAAGACACCGGCTATTCGATCACCTTGCCGTCGCGACTTGGAGACGATGAATTCTCCATAGCGTGTTCATTGCCGATGCAACGGGATCACGATTTCCGCCCCTGGCGACCCATGAGCGCCGAGGGCTCAATCTTGCGAATGCTTTCCGGGTTGAGGAGATGGGAGTCCCCATCCCTTTTTCGGAAGATCGTAGGCAGCAGCGGGACGCACCAGCAACCACAGCGCCGCGACGATCAGCGGGATTACGCT
>CAWCHC010000026.1:0-15488 GCA_963795255.1 uncultured Alphaproteobacteria bacterium | reverse complement strand
AATGCCAGCCAGGCGATTGAGTAAGTGTACTGTTCGACATCGGAGGTCACGCCGCCGGTCAGCACCGGGCCGTGATAGAGCCGCCGGATTTCGAAGGTGACATAAGTGAGCGCGAAAACCAGCGCGCCGGCGGCGATGGCATTGGCGTAGGTGCGAGGTCGCCGGCCGGCGACGGCATAAGACAGCAGAAGCGCGAGAATGGCGGGAGCCGCGTAGCCGAGCAGGAGCTCATTGATGAACTCGCCGCCGATAACGACGCGCCAGACCACGGGGTTGTCCCAGAACAGCAAGCCGAACAACGCCGCTGCCCCCGCAAACAACGTCAGCAGGATGGCGCTGATGTTGTGAATGATACTGCCGCTTCGAAGGCGCAATCGCTCCAGCCCGATCGCCATGGCAAGCGCGGCGCAAACCTGCAAAGCGGTCTCGGTCAGCCCGGCGATGCCGCGATAGACGTCGCCGCCATTCACGGCGTGACGAATTTCCAGGAACACCAACAGGACCGTGAAGAGGATGGCGGCGGCTTCCACCGATCGCAGGGACGCGTCGTCGCCGCGTCGACGCAGAAACATGCTTGCCGCCCAGAACGACAGCGCCGGAATGCCATATCCCCACAATAGCCAGTTGAAGATCGGCGTCGTGCCGACCGCATTACCGACGATGCGCGGCTCATAGCCGATCCTCAAGACCACGATGCCTGCCAGAATCGATGACAGCACGCGCAGGAACGGAATCGGCCGCTGTGTCGAAACCCACGCGGCTCCCATCGATGTCAGCGCCAACGCAATGGTGAGCCAGCCTTTATCGAGAGCAAAGGTCAGCGCCAGCGCCAATGCCGCGAGCGTGCCGGTGGCAAACAACGCAGTCGAGGGTGCGAGCCCCGGACGCGCCGCGCGCCGGGTCAGGATTTCGGTCATCGCCGCAAAGCTTGCTGCCAGCAGCACCGCGAGAATCGCAAACGGGATCGATTGATCGAGATGGGCGATGCGGGCGTAAAGCGCGATCAACAATGCGAGCGGGGTGAATACACCCGCCGCCGACCAGATCACCGGAACCAGCGCATGCGAGCTGCGGCCCTGCGCGAAAAATCCGGCGCCGCCAAAGCCGATTGCGAACAGTGCCGCCACGACCAGATGCAATGAAATGGAGCTGTCGGTTGGGGAGGGGCCGATCCCCGGCAGCGGTCCGCCCGGCAATACCAGCATGTCCGGATTGGCGCGCACGGCCCATTCGAAAAACACGAGGCCGACGAAGGCTGCCGCGAGCGCGATCGCGCCGGTCGCGGCCGGTGCGCGCCAAGCCACGAAAAGTGTGGCCGCGGTCAGAACAGCGAACACGACGATCGCTGCCTCCGCATGGAAGCTCGCCAGCACGATCAGCATGGCGCCGAACAGATAGGCCGCCGGCGATCCCGATGAGACCGGTTCGACGCGGTCGTCTTCCGCGGGCGGGCCAAACAGCAGGCCGCACACCACAAGAAGCGTGGTAAGCACAAATCCGGAAATCACGTGGAATGCATAGGGGCCGACCTGCGGCGGGTCGAATTCGAGAACCGGCAAGGTCCAGAGCAGCGCGAGCGCAACCGTGCTCACGGCGAGCCAGCTCCACAGCCTTATCCGCGCAAGGCCGAAGGCCGCCGCAGTGACGACCGCGAGATAAATATAGAGCGCCCAGAAATCCGGTTTCTCCGACGACACCAGAAGCGGCGTGCCGAAGGCGGCAACGATGCCGAGTCCGGCCAGCATCGGGCCGTGCAGCAGCGCTGCGGCAAGTGTACCAAGCGCCACCAGTCCGAGCAGGATGAAGGCCGAAGCCGGCGCGAGGAAGCCGTAAAGCGCATAGGCGGCATAGACCGTCCCGAAGGCGACGGCGGTGCCGGCCGCGGTCAGGATGGCGGGGATGTTGGCGATCGAAAGCACCTCGATGGCCGAGGTGCTTTCCTTGCGCCGGGTCCACTCGCCGGCCGCGAGCAAAGCGAGCGCGAAGGCGCCGCCCAGCAGGGTCCGCACGCCCGGCCCGAGCAGGCCGGCATCGATCGAGTAGCGGACCATGAAGAAGCCGCCGAGCGCCAATGTCAGCCCACCCAGCCACACCACCCAGCGCGTGCCGACCCGCTCCTCGAAGCCGGGCGCCGCGGGCGGAAGCGGCGGGGGCGTCGTCGGTGCCTGGTCGGCAGCGTCTTCGGGCGCGGAGGGCGGTGCTTCGTGGAGCGGCGCCGCAGCTTCAATGGGGACGGTGAAGGTCTCGGTTTCAAGTGCGGTCGCCGGCTCAGCTTCGTGAGCGGGCACGAGTGGCGGCGGGGTCGGCTGCGCGCGCCATCCGCTCGCCTCAAGCGCATCGAGCCGCGCCTGCAAGGTCGCGGCCTGATTCATCGCCTTGCGCGCCACGATCAGCGCGACCACCGCGATTGCGACCGCAAAGAATTCAAACATCTAGTGCCCACTTTCCGAAGTTCGTGCTCCGTTGGCACGAGCCTCCGGGCACTTCGCGGCCGATTTCGGCGTCGGCCGTATTTTACCTGAGTGTCGTCTCAGCCGGTAAAAGTTCAAGCAGGCAAGTGTCGAAGGGAATCATTCCAGATCGATGCGGAAGGGCCGGCCTTCGGTCGTGAGCGAACCCGGACCCATTTCATCCAGCGCCCGCAGCATCCGTCCCTCGCGGCCCAGCGCCTTGTCCGCCAGGCTGACGATCAGGCGGTTCGGTGCCGCAATCGGCGAGGCCGCACGTATCTGGCGCGCGATCGCGATTTCGTCGCGATGCGGGTTGAGCGCGCACACGGCGGCGAAGGCGCTCGCGGTCGAACGGCTGATGCCCGCATAACAATGCACGACCAGCGGCGCGCCACGATCCCAGCCGCGCACGAAATTCAGCACTTGTTCGATGTGCGTCTCGGACGGCGCGACGAAGCCTTCGATCGCTTCGGTGATATCGTCCACCTGTACCTTCAGGTGATTGGCGGGAAGCACCGATACCGGCCGTTGCACCTGATCGACATTGGCCATCACCGTGAGCACATGGCTCGCACCGGTGGTCTTGACGGTTGCGGGGAGGGCTGCGAGCGAACAGACGTGGATCATGTTTTTTCCTTGTTTTCGGGCCGATTATAAGGCCACGCGCCGCGCCGGTGAAGGGTGCATTCTCGTCATCGCGAGCGCAAAAGCGCAAAGCGCGTCTCAATTGCAAAAGCGCGAAGCGCGTCTTAATTGCAAAAGCGCGAAGCGCGTCTTAATTCAAAGGCTGAAGCGATCCAGCACAAGGCAAAGGCTGGATTGCTTCCTCCTACGCGTAAGGACGCTTCGGCGAACTCCAAGCGCGCCATTGCTCGCAAAGCGAGCGACGGCGGGTCGTCGCGTTGCTCCCTTGCGCAAACACGTCGCGTTTGTCGCAGGCAATGACGCGCTTCCACGTTCCCGCGGCGCCACATAGCCCGCTCCCGAAGTGCCTTTATTTTGCTGGAGCAAAATTCTGGTTGCTGATCGGGACTTCGCTCGGGCGCTGAATGCGGATAAACGGCTTGCCGGCTCCGGCATGGCAGGCGTTGCAGCCGTCGGTCAGCTCATCGAAGCCTGTGACAAATTGGGCGTTGTTTTTCGCTCCAACCGCCTTTTCAAGCCGCTCTAACCGTGGATCGATGATGGTCTTGATCATCTCGGCGACAGGAACCCCCTCAACGGTCGAATGAAGCCTGGTTGCGTCCTCCAGGCCTTCCTTGATCTCGTCAATCTCATAGGCCGCGAGGTCCCAGTTGTGGTTCTTGCCGGCAAACCAGAGTTTCGCGTGGCGAAGCTGGGTCGCCATCATGAACTCGCCGAGACCAGGTTCGTAAGGCGCTCTTGCGGGCTGGGCGGCTGCCAGCACCACCGAGCCGGTCACGATAACTACGCCGATGACGATCCGCTTCATTCGCTGTTGCTCCCAGATATCAGCGCCTTGAACCGCGCCAGAAACCGCTTCTCGGCCTTGGCCGCGCTCCAGGGCGTGAGATAATCCTGCATGGTGGCGGGGGACAGTTCGGGATCGCGACCGAACAGACGCTTCGCCTCGTCGGCAGCGAAGCCCGCCAGTTCCGTCGCTTCCAGATAGGCTGCGCCCTTGTCGGCAGCCTTGATGGTCTGGGTGATCTTGTCCGCCAGCACACCCGGCAGGCCGAAGCGGATATGGATCGCCGACAACAGACGCTTTTCAACCGCCTTGTAGTCTTCGCCGAGTACCGCCTTGAACGGCGAGATCATGTCGCCGATGACGTATTCCGGCGCATCATGCAAAAGCGCGGCGAGGCGCCAGGTAACGTCGATGCGCGGGCTTTGCTCGCGCATCACCGCTTCGACCAGCAACGTGTGCTGCGCCACCGAAAAGATATGCGTACCCGACGTCTGTCCGTTCCAGCGCGCGACGCGCGCGAGCCCATGGGCGATGTCGGCGATTTCAATATCAAGAGGAGAGGGGTCGATCAGATTGAGTCGACGTCCCGACAGCATGCGCTGCCAGACGCGCGCGGCTGACGGGTCTCCAGCCGGTCTCCTGGCCGTCATTTGACTTTGAGGCGAGGGCTGCGGCGTTTGCCGGCGCAGCTTTCGTGGCAGAAGCAGGTGACGAGATGGTCGTTGACCATGCCGGTCGCCTGCATGAAGGCATAGACGATGGTGGGGCCGACGAATTTGAACCCGCGCGAGGCGAGCTCTTTCGACATCTTGATCGAGATGGGCGTGGAGGCGGGAACGCTCGCTGTGGTCTTGAACTGATTGACCTTTGGCCTGCCGTCGACGAAATCCCACAAAAACTTCGAGAAACCAGCGCCTTCTTCCATGATCTTCAGGTAGGACTTGGCGCTCGCGATGGTGCCTTCGATCTTGGCGCGGTTGCGGACGATGCCGGCATCGTTCATCAGCGCGTGAACTTTTGTAGCGTTGTAGCGCGCGATTTTCTCGGGCTTGAAATCGTCGAAGACTTTCCGGAAATTGTCGCGCTTGCGCAGGATCGTGATCCACGACAGCCCGGCCTGAAACCCGTCGAGGATCAGTTTCTCGTAAAGCGCCCGGTCGTCGAATTCCGGCACGCCCCATTCGGTGTCATGATAGGCGACATAAAACGGATCTTCACCCGGCCAGGGACAGCGGGTCTTGCCGTCGGCATGCAGGCGCGCTGACCTCGTCATGCAACCGTCTGCTTTGGTGTACTGCGCAGTTCATCGGGATCAGCGATGCGGATCGTCAGCCCACCCGCTGTCAGTGGCGTGCCTGCTTCCAGTGCATCACCGGCGCGATCAATCCGTATGAGTGCAAGCCCATGATGTTCGGCTGCCGAGCCCATGGTGCCCACGGACTTGTCGCCGGCAAGGACCGTCGATCCTGCTTCTGGCGCCGGCCCGTCAAGCAGAACGCGTACGGTGCGCGTGCGCGCAGTGCCGCGATGCTGCATCCGCGACACCACCTCCTGGCCGACATAGCAGCCCTTGTCGAAATCGACGCCGGCGAGCCGGTCCATATTGGTCTCGTGCGGGAACGCGTCGCCATAGATGAAATCAAGACCGCCGCGGGGGACGCCTGTGGCAATGCGGTGGGCCTCATAGGCGGAGCTGTCGACGAGCTCCGCGCCGATCAGGTCGGCGGCCTTTGGCGCGAGTTCTGCTGGCACCAAAATCCGAAGGCCGAGCTTGGCGTTGCGCGGATCGGTGAAGGTGAGATCCGGCTTCAAAGCCGCCTCGCCATCCCAGGCGGCGAGCACGCCGAGACTGTCGGAGAGATTTTCGATTCCGACCTTGGCGCGCAGCCGATAAAAACCGAGTTTGTCGGCAAGTGCTTGCGCGAGCGGCCTGGGACAATCGATCAGGAAGCCGCCGCCATGGCCGGCTGGCGCCTCGGTGATCAGGAAATCGATCATGATCTTGCCCTGTGGCGTCAGCAATGCGCCGAAACGGCCCAGGCCCGGTTGCAGCCGTGTCGTATCCGTGGTGGTGAGGCCGTTGAGAAAATCACGGGCGGTTTCGCCAGTGATTTTGACCACGCCGCGGTCGGGCAGAAACGCCGCTTTCATATAAGCTTCTCATGTTACATCTCACATAAGAAGGTAAGCCGTGGATGGCTAAACAACAAGGCCCGGGCAGCGTTCCGATTCCGAAGTTCGCATCGTCGCGCGGCCCCTTGTTTGCGAACTTCGGAATCAAAGGAACACTGCCAGTTTATAGTCCGTAGTGCGGCTTTGGTTTAGAAGTCCGCATGACGGACTCGCGGCAGATGGTGATGCGGACTTCTAAACCGCCACACTATGAGTTGCGCTTATTGCCTGGCAAGCGCAGTGGAGAACTCGCCGTTGCGAACACGCACGACAAGGCCCTCGACGAATTTCGCGACCGCGTCTTCGCCATAGGTCCGGACCAGTTCGGCGAAGGCCGCAAACAGGCTCGCCTGCGCCAGGCAATCGCCATCGACTCCGTCATGCCGTGCTTCCGCCCAGGCTTCGCTGAGATAATTGAGCGCTGCCTGTTTCTGTTCTTGATCGGGCAGCAGGTCGCGGGCGACGAAGGGCGCGGGATGGCTCATGAAGGTGAAGCAGCTTTCGAGGCGAGGAATGGAGTGTGGTGTAGCATGTCTAACGGGGCTGCCTAGACCACTTCTTTAAGAAAGGTTAACGCGGCCACAGAACCTCGAAAAAAGTAGCCGGGCCGCACCAGAGTTCCGATTCCGAAGTTCGCGCGCTATCGTGGCAGCCTCTTTGCGAACTTCGGAATCGAAAGACGAACCGGCCGCAACGCTGATAGGAACTTCAAATTCGCCATACTTAGTTCGCGTAGCGCGCGGTCAGGTCGCGCGAAATCTTCAGGCCTTCGTCGATGTAGCGGCGGATCGCCAGCGTCGCCGCCGGCGTGCAGGTGCGGTAGGTCTGCTGGAAGCCGTTATAACCGCGGTTGAAGCCCGCGATCATGCGCGCCCGCCGCTCGCCGCTCGGGGTCTCGGCATCGAGCAGCGCCTGCATTTCGTTGCGCCACTTGCCGCCTTCATTGTTGCCGCAAATACCCCTGAGATAATGCAGGGTTCCGAGAATTTCCGCGAACCGCTGCAATTCGTTATCGAATGGCGCGGCGACGTCCTGCGCCCGCGCAGGCATCGAAAGGCCGCACAGGATGATGAGGACGAGGGCAAGATGTCTTGACATGAACGGTCCGGGGAAAGCCCGTGTCATATGCCCGCTTGGGGTGCGCCGCGCAAGCCGCCGATTTCTGTTGTTAGAAGCCCAAAACGCGCCGGGCCGACTGGAGGACGTCCAGCAGGCCTGCCGTCGTCTTGAGTTCGCCCAGCGCATCCGGCGCGAGCCATTGGCAGTCGTCGAGTTCCTCGTTCAGCGCTGGCTCGCCTGCGCTCCAATGTGCGGCGAACGACAGGATCACAAAATGCCCGCCGCCCTCAGCCGTCGGCAGCACTTCACGCCAGGCGGCAAGGCCAGCGATCTCAATTTTTAGCGCGGTTTCCTCAGCCACTTCACGATGGAGCGCGGCATGAAGGGTTTCACCGAATTCGACGCGGCCACCGGGCAACGAATAAAATCCCTTCGCAGGCGAGCGCGCACGCCGCACGACGAGCACCTTGCTCTCGCGGAAGATCGCCGCACTGACGGCGAGCTGGGGACGGGATGGAGGGAGGGGCGCCAAAATGGAATCCGGGACGAAGTGTTCGCGTGACCTGTATTAGACCAGAAGCGTGATCCACTCCACCGCGATCACCGGCAATCAATGCGCCATGATATACTCGACGTCGGCCGCGCCGTGGCCGTTGATGATGCCGCCCGCCTGCATCACCAGCGGCTTGACCCAGCCGGTGGCCTGTTCGGCCAGTCTGGTGCGGGTGTCATCGTTCGTGGCTTCGCGCATCGCTGCGCCTACCGCGCTCAGGATCGAGGTGATCGCGCTCGTGATGTTGTCGAACTCAGCGCGGATGCGGACGTCGGTGGTGTTGTAGGCATCGATCGCCAGATCCCTTGCCTTGAAGTTGGAGGCCGTGAAATGTTCGGCGTAGGACAACGGTTCCCAGCCGAGAAAATCCTCGGCGCATTCCGGCATATCCGGAATCATTTCCAGCAGCATCACCGCTTCGTTGAAGTGATTGAGATAATCGGTGGCAAGTCCGGTGCGCGGATTGATGTTGGCCGCGCGCAGTTCGGCCGCTCGCGCCGCATTGTTGGCGGCGGCTTCGGAGACGGGCTGCATGGGTTGGGTGGCTGATGACGTCATCTGTCGCAGTGTTAGGGTTCGGGGTAAAAAGTTACTGAAGAATACTTATTCGGATACCAATAATGTGCGGACGTTTTGTTATAACCTCAGCGCCAGAAGCCCTTCGGCAACTTTTTGGTTATTTGGAACAACCAAATTTCCCGCCGCGGTATAATATTTCCCCGACGCAACCGATACCTGTGGTGATGAGCGGAAATGGCCGGCATTTTCGCTTGATGCGCTGGGGGTTGTGGCCGGCGTGGGTGAAAGATCCCCGTAAATTTACGCTCCTGATCAATGCCCGCGCGGAGAGCGTGAAGAAGAAACCGGCGTTCAAGAATGCGATCCGGCGGCGGCGCTGCCTGATCCCGGCCGACGGTTATTATGAGTGGCAATCGCTCGGTGGCAGCAAGCGGCCATATTTCGTCCATCGCCGGGACGGCGGCCCGATCGGATTTGCAGGGATCGCGGAGACCTGGGTCGGGCCGAACGGCGAGGAGGTCGACACCGTCGCGATTGTCACGGCGCCCGCGAGCGCCGACCTCGCGATACTTCACCCTCGCGTGCCGGTGACGATCAACGCCGATGACTTCGAACGTTGGCTCGATTGCCGTTCCGATGAAGCAGACAGCGTGACGCCGCTGATGCGCGGATCAAAAGAGGGCGAATTCGCCTGGCACGAGGTCTCGGTGCGGGTCAATCACGTCGCCAATGACGATGCGCAACTGGTCCTGCCGATCACGGCGGAGCAGCGCGAGGCCGAGCAAACGAAGCCAGTCAAGAAAACGAGCCCGCGCAAAACGTCTGCCGCGGATTTCGACGACGGGCAGGGCAGTCTGTTCTGAACGGGTAAGTTAGCTGTTGAGCAACTGCTTCAGTTTGGTCACCGCGCTGTCCGGCGTCGTCAGCACCGGTAGCTTCGAGGCCTCGGCCACGAGCTCGGCAGCAGGCGCCATGCTGTATTGCGCGAGCGCAATCAGGTCGCAGTCGCGCAAGTCGCGCGAGGCCTGCACGACCAGGCGGTCATGCTCAGCGCGATCGCCGCGATCGAGCGCTGCCATGGCGCCTTCCGCCAGTTTCGGCACCAGCGTCACCGTGCCAGGAAACTCGGCCGGCATCGACTGCAAGGTCGGCGGAAAGGTCGAGAGCAGGCCGATGCGATGACCGCGCGCCACCGCCTGCTCGATCATCGCCTGATTGGGCTTGAGCACGGGGTTCGGTGCGAGATCGCGCGCCACGGCCTCGATGCAAGGACCGAAGGCCGAACAGGTGAAGAGGATCGCGTCGGCGCCGGTGGAGGCCGCATAGCGTCCGAGCGCAAGGAAGCGGTCGGTCATTGCCGGCGTCAACCGGCCGTCGCGCGCCACATCCGCCGACAGGCTGTCGTCGAGCAGATTCATCAGCGTTGCCTCCGGCCATAGCCGCGCGAACGAGGCTTCGATCGGAACCAGCGAATGTTTGAGAGCGTGGATAAGGGCGATGCGCATGTTCGTTCTCGCGGGCGTTTCTGCCGTTTTGGGAGGTTGGATTACGGGGTCGGCTCGCGTCCGTCGAGCCATTTCGCATAGATGACGCGTTCCTGCTCGGAGTAACCGAGGGATTGATAGAAGTTCTTCACGCTTGTGTTGTCGGCCCGGACCATGAGCTGGAGTTTTTCGATGCCGCGTTCGCGCAGCCAGTGTTCCGCCGCATCCATCATGACGCGTCCATATCCCTTTTGGCGATGATCGGGATCAACCGCGAGGTAGTAGACCCAGCCGCGGTGACCGTCGTGCCCGGCCAGAACCGTGGCGACTATCGCGTGATCATCGCGGCCGATCAGCACCGCCGCGTTTGATCCCTTGCGGGCGAGCGCGATATCGGCGGCCGGATCGTTCCAGGGTCGGGTCAGGCCACAGGTTTGCCAAAGCGCAACGACGTCGGCGACATCGGCGTCGTCGATCGGTGCAATCGCAAGCGTTTGGACGGCCGTCGTCACAGCACCTTGCCGGGGTTCATGATCCCGAGCGGGTCGAGCAGGGCCTTGATGGAACGCATCAATTCAATCGCGACCTTGTCTTTCACCTCAGGCAGTTCGTCGCGCTTGAGCACGCCGATGCCGTGTTCGGCAGAGATTGATCCACCCATTCGCAGCACGATGCTGAACACGACGGCGTTGACGTCGTGCCAGCGGGCGAGGAAGTCAGCCGCATTGGCACCGATCGGCTGGCTGACATTGTAGTGGATATTGCCGTCGCCGAGATGGCCGAACGGCACCGGCCGCGCGCCCGGAATGAGCTTCACCACAGCGGCGTTGGCTTCCGCGATGAAGGCGGGGACGGCGGCGACGGGCACTGAGATGTCGTGCTTGATAGAGCCGCCCTCGGGCTTCTGCGCCGCCGACATTTCGTCGCGCAACTTCCAGAAGTCGGCGCGCTGGCTCAAATTCGCCGCGATCACGGCGTCGTCCACGATGCCCTGTTCCATGCCGCGGCCTAAGATCGATTCCAGCGTGGTGCGCGCGTCGTCACGCGAGGAAGACAATTCCATCAGCACGAACCAGGGATGCTTGTTGGTGAGGGGCTCACGGATGTCGATGCCGTGGCGCACGCTGAAATCGACCGCGATGTCCGCCAGCAATTCAAAACTGGTAAGACTTCCCGCCGCTTCGCTTTGCGAGATCGACAACAGCTTCAACGCATCGTCAGGCGATTTAAGGCCGACAAAGGCGGTCTCGATCGCGCGTGGCTTCGGAAACAGTTTTAGAGTTGCCGCGGTGATGATGCCGAGCGTGCCCTCCGCACCGATGAAGAGGTTGCGCAGGTCGTAGCCGGTATTGTCTTTCTTTAGTTTGGACAGGCCGTTGAGAATCCGCCCGTCCGCCAGCACCACTTCGAGTCCGAGCGCCATTTCGCGCGCCACGCCGAAGGCAAGGGCTGCGGTGCCGCCGGCATTGGTGGAGAGATTGCCGCCGATGGTACAGCTTCCTTCCGCGCCCAGCGACAGCGGAAACAGGCGATCGACCTCGGCCGCCTTTTGTTGCGCGACCTGCAACACTACGCCGGACTCGCAGGCCATGGTGTTGGAGGCGGGATCGATCTCGCGAATCTTGTCGAGCCGTCGCATCGAGACCACGACCTCGCCGTGATGCGGGGTCTGCCCGCCGACTAAACCGGTATTGCCGCCTTGCGGCACCAGCGCGATTTTTTGTTCGGTGGCAAGCTTGCAGATCGCGGAGACTTCCGCGGTCGATCCCGGCCGCAGGATCAACGGCGAGTGGCCGTGAAACAGCCCCCGCTCTTCGGTCACATAGGGCGCGACGTCGGCCGGCTCCGTCACCGCATATTTGTCGCCGACGATGGCGCGAAACCGCGCGATCAATTCGGGCGAAAGCGGAGCAACCGGCGTTTGGACGATGTTCATTGGCGTCTCGTTGATTTTGCTTCTTGTTATCTGACCGTTTATCTGCCCAAGATTTTATCTGCCCAAGATCCTATCTACTCAACGCGGCGCGACGCAGCCGATCGTTGATGGCTTCGCCCAGACCATGATGCGGCACGCCCATGACCGCGATGGCGCGTGCACCCTTGGCATCTAGGCTGCGAAGATAGCCGAAAAGATTGGCGGCGGCCTCGCTGAGATCGCCCGCCGCGGACAAATTCATCACGGCTTTCGCCCCATGGGCGCCATCCAGTTCAGCGGCGCCGAAAGCCAGAAGGACCTCATCCGGCTCGACATGGGTGGCTCCGAGCCGAACCGGCGTGCGGGGCGCGTAGTGCGAGGCCAGCATGCCCGGCGCCAGCGGCTGGGCTTCGTCGTTGACGGCGTCTTCGGGCAGCCGTTGCAAGGCGCGGCCGAGCACGCGCTCGACCGCCTCGCGCGGCAGCCCGCCTGGCCGCAGCAGCATCGCTTCCTCAAAGCAGGCTGAGAATCGTGGATTCGACGCCGACGCTCACCGCGCCGCCGTCGAGGATCAGATCGACGCGGCCGAAAAGATCGCTCGCGACATGGGCGGCCGTGGTCGGCGAGACATGGCCCGAGATATTGGCGGAAGGCGCCACCACCGCCCCGCCAAAGGTGCGCAGAATGGCTTGCGCGACAGGGTGGGCGGGAACGCGGATGGCGACCGTATCGAGGCCCGCGGTCGCGAGTTCTGCGACCTGGCAGTCGGCCGTTTTGGGCAGCACAAGCGTCAGCGGCCCGGGCCAGAAGGCTTCCGCAAGCCGCATGGCGGTCGCGTCAAAACAGGCGATTTGCCGGGCGGCATCGATATCCGCGACATGGGCGATCAGGGGATTGAAGGAGGGCCGTCCCTTGGCCTCGTAGAGCCGGGCAATGGCCGCAGCCTGCGCGGCATCGGCGCCGAGCCCATAAACGGTCTCGGTCGGGAACGCGACCAGACCGCCTTCGGAAAGGCAGCGTGCGGCCGCCGCTACGGCGGCCTCATCGGCCGGCAAAATCTGCGTTTTCAGGCCCACCTTCACAGGGGTCAAATCCTTCAATATCGCCGCCTTGCGGTGCGCGAAAGCCGAGGCTATAAGCCGCCTTCTTGTCGGAGTGTGGCTCAGCCCGGTAGAGCACTGCGTTCGGGACGCAGGGGTCGCAGGTTCGAATCCTGCCACTCCGACCAGAAATCATTGGGGTTTTTCGTCTCTGATTTCGATCGTCGGTCAAGCCGACCACCGTTTCGACCACCGAAACGAAGCGCTCTTTTTGGCCAATCGCGGCGGCTGCCCCTCGCAGGTAGTCCGGATGATGGTGGCCGTAGGTCTCCTGGAGGACCTCCGGCAGACATACCCAGGAAGCCGGCGGCCTCCCAGATCGGAACGCCGCGCTGCATCAGCCAGGTCGCGGCGGTGTGCCGCAAGGTGTGCGGGGTTACCTTGCCAGCGAGACCCGCGAGCCCGACGCCGCTTTGAACCCTCGCTTCACCGATGCGAACCGGCTTGCCGTTAAACTCGACAAAGCAGGTCGCGAACAGCTTTCGGTCTTTCCAGCGGCGCAGGTGAGCCAGCAGGCGCGGCGGTATCGGCGCCGGCGTCTGTCGCTTTTTGGTCGCTCGCTTGCCGATAGGCTTGCGGTAGAAGATGCCGCGCTCAAGATCGACGTAAGATCGACCGGCCTCTGCATAAGGCGATGCCGACGCAATCGCGCTGCACGGCTGCCAGTATATAGACCGATCAGAATAAATCGCGCTACATGCCTCAGAGGACGGCGCTCGGTGCTCGAACGGATCACCCTTCGACATTCCCGAGTGAATTGTTTGCTTTTCCCGGTAGCGCCAGCAGCGCCAAATCAATTCTGCTGCTTCCTTGCGTGTCAGCCACCGGTCGCGCGGCCTCGCCTTTGGGCGGTAAGGACACGCGTACGACACCTCGATGAAATCCTTCCTTTGCGTGATGGTTGATTGCAGCTCGCGAACGTCTCGAGGTCGCGACGCGCACCGCCGAAATTGCCACGATGTTTAGTGTACGCCGCACAGGTTTGAGCATTGACCTGCGACAACTTCTTGCCGCCCCAGAATTCGTTAAGGCGATCGATCCTGGCTTAATTTCGAACTGTTCGCCCGGCTCACCGACGTCGGTCAAATAGATCGAAAGGACGTCCGCGCAATCAATATCGTCGATATCGCGCCGGTTGCGCTCGGGTTGATATTTTTGTGCAATGTAGTCTGCTAGAGCTTGCTCTGCTTCTTGAGGCGGCTTTTTTTCAGACGGGCTCGCAATGCATCCTGTGGCGATATGGCGGTCTCCATCCTTGATGATCCAGACGGCTTGAGCGATGACTTTCCGTTTTCGATATCGAGCTTTTCGTTTGTAAAGTCTGGCTCCTTTGCTTGGACGCGGCATAACTCCCTCATGGTCCTGATCGCCTCAAGGTAGTATAATCTTTATTCGCTATGCGCTCGAGGACAAGTCGGCCCTTAGCGCCCTCTCTACGTAAACCAGAAGCGCTCATTGAGCCATCAGGAAACGCTATCTTTGCGGCAAGATTTAAACGAAGCGGGGCTGAGGGATCGATCGCGTCGGCCGTCGGCGGATTAAATCTTCTGTTCGCCATCAGGAACAGCCCATTCTCGACCATTCGGTAGTTTCATCGCTCGGACAAACTGATCGTTTTCTCGCCCGAAATCCGGCAATTCCCTTTTATCCTCGCCGCGCGTCCCGAGTGAGAGCTGAACCTTAGAGATCGAAGCGTGTCGCAGATTTCTCGCGCGTAAAGGAGAGGCTGCGTCGAGTACGAGAAACCCAGACGGACGCAGCTTTTGTGCAGCAAACCACGAGACCGCAAATTTTTGGTAGGCACAGATGGGTACCTGCCTTATCTGACCTCATCGCATTGATGTTTCGGACGCCATGAGGCTGGATCGGCGATCCAGCGGTTGATGTCCGATTCATGCCAGCCGCTCCCGTTGGTGCTGATTTTGAGCTGAGCCGGAAACGAGCCTTCGGCAATCTTGCGGTAGATGGTAGACCGGGACAGTCCGGTCCGGGAAAGAACAGTTTTCAGCCGGACGATACGATCTGGTTCGCGCATGGCAGCGCTGCCTGCTGCTAAGTGTTTCTGACGACTTCTGATCCAGACAGGAAGCTCCGTAGTGGCCGCGCAAGAGCGTTTTCGCGTCCTCGCACTATGGGGTAGAGCCGACGGAGAAAAGGATAGATCAAATTCCGAGCCCCGGCCCCTTCCTATGTCGAGGCCGTGGCTGAAGGCGAGTTCGAGGCTGAGCCGGCGGCCTGATTCGAACGCGATGCCTAGCTCCCGTTTGCGATTGGCGAGGAGCGATTCCAGTTGCGGATCGCGTTCGAGGCCTCTCGCCATGTCGCCCATCGCCGAGCGTGCGGACCTGTAGCCGGAGATGTCGCCCGCCTGATACCGGCGCAGACTGGCCTGGTCGAGCTTCTGCCAGTCGTCCACGAAGCGGTCGGCGCGACGGCCCGGATTGACGCGCAGTTCGGTCTCAAGCTGTTGCGCGCGGATGGTGCGGCGAGGTGCCCGAAGCGGCTTCCAGGGCAAGATCCGGGTTCTTCTTGTAGGCGGCCTCAGTATCGTGCGAGCCAAAGGGGCGCACCTTCTCGAAGACCTTCCGGGCCTGCTGCAATTCCTTCACCTGCTCGGGACTTGCATCGAAGCCCAGCTCCTGCATACCGAAGATAGCATCCACGGCGCGGGCATGGCGCACGAGCGCTCGGGTACGCAACCGGCGCAGTTCCTTTTCCGGATCTTCAGCCACCTTCCTTTCGGGCGATTTGGTTTCGCGCTGATTCCCGCACCGCTCCGTTCCCTTTCCGGCGTTTCCTGCTCC
>CAWCHC010000025.1:0-334916 GCA_963795255.1 uncultured Alphaproteobacteria bacterium | reverse complement strand
GAAGTTAAGGCCATGTCCGAAAAGTGCCAACACCCGACATTGGCATTCCTTTGCCGGCGACCAGGAGTTCGGGCTCACGCCGGATTTTGCTTTCCGGTTCCCTTGAGGGCTCGGGTCAATTCTCGGACATCCTTTAACTCTTCAAGTCCATCGACGAGTGTCATGACGCGTTCTGCGCCGGCCTTGCCAACGACAGGAACCGCGAAGTTCATGAACTTGCGTTCGAGCGACGATCGCGAGAGTGGGCGTTCCGCGTCGCCTTCGGGAACTTCCACGGTTTCACGTAAAGTCTGGCCATCCGCGAATACAACTTCGATGCTTGCGCCCCGCCCCTTGGGGAGTTTGGCGATGAGTGCATCTCCGGGCTTCACCGTCGTCTTTTCCACCAGCGCCTTCACGTCCTGGGTCCGCCAGCGATCTTTCTCGAATTGAGCTACGGTCACATCGCCGTCGAGAAGAGCCATGGCGAGGCAGACGGGCAGACTGTGATCGGCGGTACCCTTTGTCTGCGGCTTGAATTTCGCCGGATCGGCGACGCGCTCGATTATTCCGGGATAGGTCTCAACCGTGATCGCACGGATCGTTTGTGCACGATCTCCGATCTTCGCGGAGAGCGATGCGCCAGCCTCCGCTACGGCTTGCAACTCGATTTGAATTGGAAAACGTTTGAATGCCACCCGGGGCAGCCGGTATCGCGCAAGCTCGAGATCAACGGCAAAGCCCTCCTTGACGGGCTTCATTTTCGACGCCAGCCACTCCAGCGTGCCGGAAGGGCCGGTAAAACCCTGACCGGCGAGCCGTGTCGCGAAAACGCCGTCGACGGCAGTGGCGGCAAGCCCCATGGCTTTCATCATGCTGATCGCGCCGCTGTTGACGACAAAGCTTGTGAAGCCACGGGCACCGGAAATTCCGACCGCGTTGGCGATGGCTTCCCTGGACAATCCCCAGATTTTGCCCGCAATCAAAGGGATACCGTATGAGGCCGCACACAAGGGATGGAAACCGCGCTCGATGAAGGAGATGGCGTCATTGACGCGCATGCTGGCCTCGTAGCCGGCGACCATCGCCTCGATGAGATCACGGCCGTTTCGTCCATTCTCCTCGCATAGCGCAATGGCCGTCGGCAGCACCTCGCTCGGATGAAGTGGCTCGGTGCCGATATAGGTATCGTTCAGGTCAAGGGAGCGGACCAACACGCCGTTGACGAACAGTACGCCTTCTACGGTAGCGGGCCGCGGATAGCCGATAATAGTGGCTCCATTGCCGTCTCCGAAAGTCTTGCGAATTGTCGTCTCGGCTATATTTGCGGGCTCGCTTCCGACCGACCCGAACGCGCATCCAAGCGTGTCGAGAAGCACCCGCTTGGCCGCAGCGATAACGTCCGCAGGCAGAGCTTCGTACTTGATGGAAAGCGCAAAGTCGGCAAATTTCTGCTCAAGGGTGGCTTTCTGCCGATCGCCCTCACCAGCGGCCAGCGCGGAATCGAAGAAACGATAACCGTCGGATCGGACGTTCCCCGGAAGGAGACTTGCGGAAACGCCAGCTGCGGTTCGCACCAGAAAGTCGCGGCGTTTCATGAAAGCCTCCACTATGAATGCTGCACCGGCACCGATCACGCGACTAAAGGCTTGAACGAACGCGATAAGCTGATGGGGAAAAATTCAGAAATTGATAATGGCCGCGCAGCCAAAGAAAAAGGGCAGAAGCAACGCGAAGCCAAAAGTACACCCGATGTTCCGACAACCCCAAGTATGAGCGAGCGATACGGCTTTAGAAAGCTCAATATGTCCGCTTCGGTCAATCGCTTCACTTTGGCTGTGTGCCGATTACTTCCGGTCTATCCGCAACTTCGGCCATTGCGCGTGCCCACGATAACTGACGCTATGTGCCAAGAGGCGACTTGGCGGCTTTGACCTGATATAAAAGGAGCGTCGAAGAGGCGCGGATTTGACAGCACATGCTACGCGAATTGAATGATGTTTGGGAAATTCATGAGGGTCGCGTAAGTGCAGTGGGCGACGCTCGATTGATTGACGATTTACTCAACAACAAGCTTGTCGAAGTTCGGCACGAAAACTGGGCGGTTCTCTACCGTCACACGGAAACTGGAGAGTTTTGGGATTTGACGTATCCGCAGGGCGAGATGCAAGGCGGTGGACCGCGCCGCTTGCGCGTGGTCACCAACCCGGACGGTTGGGTTCCGTATCCAGAAGAAAGACCCCGCCGACGCTAACGCACGAACACGTAATTTCGCCTGCGCGGACTTTGCAGGGAGGCTCACATTCCAAACGGAAAACCCGGAGATCACCCGTACACAGACATTGTGACACATGGTCGAGATGTTTACTCGACCCGTGCCGCAAGTCTAGTCCGCGAAATCGCAAAGCTCTCCGATGATAAGGCCCGCCGCAATCTGGCGGACCTTCTCTACTCTGAATACAACGAGTTTGACCATCCAGACGTACGTAAGCTTGAGACCGTACTCACTGAAATGCGCGACATGGCTCTCCGCGACGCACGCGAGCGCGGCTTCGAGGTCTGACGTCGGCTAAGGGTCCAGACTGTGTGAAAACACTCTCGATGATATGATTCTCCAGCGATTCGGCCGGAGGATTCGATGACGCGCTTTGTCGTTGGCGATGACCGCAGTCAGAGCACTTTGTTTCCCGAGCGGCTGGAAGACTATTTGTCCGAGGATAATCCGGTTCGGGCAATCGATGTCTTTGTCGATGAGCTTGATCTGGCCAAGCTGGGCTTTGGCGGCGTTGAGCCGGAAGCAACAGGGAGGCCGGCCTATCATCCGAGGACGCTGCTGAAGATTTACGTCTACGGATACCTCAATCGGGTACAGTCGAGCCGGCGTCTGGAGCGGGAGTGCCAGCGCAATATCGAGTTGGTTTGGCTGACCGGTCGCCTGATGCCGGACTTCAAGACAATAGCCGACTTCCGGAAGGACAATGGCGAGGCCATCCGAAAGGTCTGCCGTGAGTTCGTGGTACTATGCCGACGCCTCGAGCTGTTCAGCGAAGCTGAGCGTTGCGATCGACGGCAGCAAGTTCAAGGCCGTCAATACGCGGGATCGGAACTTCACCCAGGCCAAGATGCAGCGCCGTCTGGCGCAGATCGACGAGAGCATTGCCCGTTATATCTCGCAGCTCGACAGCGCCGATCGTCAGGGGGAAGCGGTACCGGAGGCCAAGATCACCCGGCTCAACGAGAAGATTGCAACGCTGCGTGAGGAGATTAAACGCCTGAACGGTCTGAACACCCTGATGATGCAAACCGAGGACAAGCAGATATCCCTGACTGACCCCGATGCTCGCTCGATGGCTACAAGTGGCCGAGGTAGTGGGATGGTTGGGTACAATGTTCAAAGTGCCGTCGACACCAAGCATCATCTCATTGTTACCCATGAGGTGACCAACGTTGGGTCTGACCGGAGCCAGCTGTCCAGCATGTCCGAGCAGGCACGCGCAGCGATTGGTTCCGAGGCCATCGAGGCTGTAGCCGATCGCGGGTATTATAGCGGCGAGGAAATTGTTGCCTGTGAGCAAGCCGGCGTCACTGTCTATCTGCCGAAGCCGATAACCTCGGGCCTCAACGTCAAAGGACGCTTCGGCAAGCAGGACTTCGTCTACGTCGCGGCGGACGACGTTTATCTTTGTCCCGCCGGTGAGCAGCTAATCTATCACTACACCAACGAAGAGGATGGCAGGACACTGCGGCGCTATTGGACTAACGCATGCCAAGGCTGCGCACTGAAGGGCCAGTGCACGACAGGCAAAGAACGACGGATCTCACGTTGGGAGCACGAAGCCGTCCTTGAGGCCGTGCAAGCGAGGCTCGACCGAAACCCGGGCAAAATGCGCCTTCGCCGCCAAACCGTCGAGCATCCATTCGGTACGATAAAGTCGTGGATGGGATCGACGCACTTCCAGATGAAAACACTCAAGCACGTCGGCACCGAAATGGCGCTACACGTCCTGGCCTACAACATGAAACGGGTCATGAGCATTCTCGGCGTTGGCGGACTAATAGAAGCGATCCGAGCATAGGCTCGGCTTCATGAGCCAGCCGGCCGCGCCTGCAAACCCCAACATCCGCGTTTTTACACAGTCTGGGTCATTCGCGTCGTTTCGGCGTGTCCGCGATATGTCCGGTTACGAAGTAATCTCGGAACTATCGATTGTCCGATTTTGCTGGTTGAAGGCGTCGGTTTGGACGGCAGATCAATTTCGGATTTTCCGAATTGGCCTTGACGGCGGGGTAGAAACAGGAATATCCCGATTAGCATCCCGTGCTCCTCTAGAGGGGCGTTTCGCGATCGTCACGAACGTTGGGCGCGGGATGCGGTTGTCTAATCGTTGCTGGGGCGTCAAGCCTGTAATTTCGCTGAGGAGAGCTGCCGGGTGCATGGTTGTCTTCGCGGTCGACATTGGCCGCCGCACGATAGAGCTTCGCAGGACGAGCCTTCAATGTGGACGACGCACTTTGCTGAGTCAGCAGTGCAACCGCATCCGCGGAATGGCTCGGCTCACGTCCCGGCAGGGACACCTTAGGCGTTGAGGTCTTGAACGCTATCTGGATTTATGCGGCGGATCCGGTATTCGGATTGAAGAGTTCGCCAGTCTTAAGCATCGTATGCATAATAACCGCCAGCTTGCGCGCCACGGCCACGGCAGCTCTTTTGAAGCCGATCCTCTCCCGGAGCTTCAGACCCCACGTGCGCAAAGTGCTGTCGGTTGAGCTGCGCGTCAGAATGACCGTCGCCGCTTCGTATAGAAGCCCTCGCAAATGGGCGTCACCACGTCGGGATATATGGCCGTCATAATCGACTTCTCCGGATTGGTAGCGGCGCGTCGTCAGGCCAATCCAGGCGCCGACAGATCGGGATTTCTTGAAGTTGTCCGGCCTCTCAATGCCTGTGGTGAAGGCGGTTGCGGTGATCGCACCGATGCCGGGAATGGACATGAGGATGCGGCAAGCCTGGCTCTGGCGCGCGTCCCGGACCAGCTGGCGTCCGAGTTCGGCGGCGCGGGTGCGAATACCGCGCCAGGCTTCCAGCATCGGGAGCACGATCGATGCAAGTCCGTCCTGATCGGCAAGAAGGCTCCGGACGTTCTTCTCGAAGGTGCTTCCCTTTCCGGCAGGAACGAGCAGACCGAAGGTTTTCATGACACCACGAATCTGGTTGGAAAGCTCTGTTGTGATACGGACTAGCCGGGTGCGTGCCGCGACAAGCGTGCGGGTCAGCATGCTGTCGAATCCTTTCACCCGAACCTCACGAAAGAACCCGACTTCCGCGAGCTGCGCCAGCCCATCGGCGTCGTTCGCGTCCGTCTTGTTCGCCGCCATATCGAGCGCCGCTTTAGCATGGCGCGCATCGATGCAGATGGCTGGCAACCCTTCGGTACGCAGAGAATGATAAAACCATATCGACAGTGGTCCGGTCTCGAACACCACGCGTTTCACGGCTGGTGCCCGCTTGCGGATCAGCTCGGCTATGATTCTGGGATCAGATGCGCACTTGCCACGCCAGATCCGTTCACCTGACCGGCGGATCGAGACTGCCGTCTCTTTCATCGACACGTCGAGACCGATATATTCTTCCATGGCTGTTCTCCATTCGATGTTTGGGCCCGGCGTCCAGTCGTGAGCCCGTATTTCCATCCTATCGGGGAACAGCCACCAGCTTCCATTGTCGGTTGGGACCGATTCAGGGGTAACTCGCTCCCGCGATTACCCCATGTGGACGCAAAGGCGCCGAAGACGAACGGCGCCTTTGCCCGGCGAAGCCTTTTGGCGAAGACGGGCAAGGCGGACGGCGAAGTCGTGTGGTCCTGACATCTCGACGCTGATGTCAAGTTAGCGATAATGCTATGCATTGCGCTGGCGATGGTGACAAGAAAGCCCGATCGCCAAGGAGAGCACGAAAGAAACCGTTAAAACCATTGCGCAGGGAAGGCCGGAAGCGATCCGGTGAGCCTGTGGTGACTAACTCGTGTGCTTTCTACCTTTTGCATACGAGGCTTCTGTAACGGGCCTCGATGAGTCAATCCCTTTTTTGCGTGATCCACTTGCCGGGGACTTGCTTCTGTCCGGGATCGGCACAAAGGCCGTCGCCTGATGGGGTTCGTGGAGGATAGGCCGGCCAATCTGCGGTGGGCGTGATCGCATCTTGAGATGGCGTCGACGACTCGTATGTCGGCCTGACCTGATCCATCGTCCCGGCAGGGACCTCGCTTCGGGAAGGCCTGGTGTGGAGAGGCCGTCCGAAAACTGTGTTGCGCCTCCCGATCAGGCTGCCGCGGCAGCGTCGTTGAATGGTGTTGCGGTGGCGAGCATGCGATGCAGGATGACCGCGAGCTTGCGCGCCAGTGCAACCTTCGCCTTGTTCATGCCGGCGCGCCTGGCGATCCGCATCGCCCAGCTCTTGAGCCGCGAGCATCCCTTGATTGGTTTGGTTAGTATGATGTGGGCAGCCTCATAGAGCGCGGCCCGAACCGTGGTAGAGAGTGTCAGTAATCTTGTGTAAGCAGGTTTCTGTGAGTTTACCTTTTGAAAGGAGCTCACATGGCGACCACGATATTGACACCTGAACTTCTGGATCAATTGCTTGCGGGCTACGAGAGGCCCGAGGACTTGACGGGCGACGACGGGCTGTTCCGGCGGCTGAAGAAAGCGCTGATTGAACGTGCGCTTGGGGCGGAACTGACCGATCATCTTGGCTACGAGAGGGGCGACCCGGCTGGGCGGGGCAGCGGCAACAGCCGCAACGGGGCGAGCGCCAAAACGGTGCTGACCGAGGATGGCGAAGTACAGACCGAGGTTCCGCGCGATCGCGCCGGCACCTTCGAGCCGCAATTGATCGGCAAGGGCCAGACGCGTTTTGACGGCTTCGACGACAAGATCATCAGCCTTTACGCCCGCGGCATGACGGTGCGGGAGATCCAGGGCCACCTGGCCGAACTCTACGGCACCGAAGTCTCGCCGGACCTGATCAGCAAGGTCACGGACGCGGTGCTGGACGAAGTCCGGGATTGGCAGAACCGGCCGCTCGACCCGGTATATCCCGTGGTTTTCTTCGATGCCCTGCGGGTCAAAATCCGTGACGAGGGAACGGTCAAGAACAAGGCGATCTATGTCGCGCTGGGCCTCAATCCGTCAGGTGAGAAGGATGTTCTGGGCCTTTGGATCGAGCAGACCGAAGGCGCCAAATTCTGGCTCAAGGTCATGAACGATCTGAAGGTGCGCGGGCTCAACGATATCCTGATCGCCGTCGTCGATGGCCTGAAGGGCTTTCCCGAGGCGATCACCAGCGTGTTTCCGCAGACGCTGGTTCAGACCTGCATCGTGCATTTGATCCGCAACAGCCTCTCCTTCGTCACCTGGAAGGACCGAAAGGCGATCCTGCCTTCGATCAAGGCAATCTATCGTGCCGAGAACGCCGATATGGCCATGGTCCGGCTCGAGGAATTCGAGGCTGAATGGGGAAAGCGCTATCCGGCGATCGGCCAGGCCTGGCGCAGGGCATGGGAGCACGTGATTCCGTTTTTCGCTTTCGCCCCCGGCATCCGCAAAATGATCTACACCACCAACGCAGTAGAGGCGCTGAACCGTAGCTTGCGCAAGATCATCAAGACCCGTGGCAGCTTCCCCAATGATGAAGCCGCGCTAAAGCTGCTCTATCTTGCCATCAGAAATGCCGGCATGCGATGGCGGCGAGCTATTGAATGGACCAAGGCAATGGGCCAATTTGCTATCCAGTTCGCTGACCGCTTTCCGCCGTCAGCGAACTGACTATTGAGGGTCAGTTCGCTGACCCTCAACCACCATCACAGGGGCTTCTTACACAAAACTTCTGACATTCCCTCTCGCCGGATTGGTATTTCTTTGGTGTCAGCCCGAACAGCGGTCCTGCCCGCTTTGACGATCGAAACCGCGCCGGGTCGTCGATGGCAGAAACATAGGTCAGCGCCACGATCTGTCCTACCCCCGGTGTCGACATCAACAGCCTGGCGTTTGCATTCGAATGCGACATCGCACGCACCCTTTTCTCAAACGCGTTGAACTCACCCAGTAACACGGCGCGCACCGAGAGCAGGGCCTCGCCGACCGTCTTCAGGTTCGGGTGACCCTTGACCAACTCCCTGATCCGCCCGGCAAAGTTCGTCCGCGTTGTCTTGCCGACCTTCAACCCAAAGCCACGCAAGATCCCGCGCAGGCTGTTCTCGATATCAATAAGTTTGCTCTGCACCAGCTTGCGCGCCGTCAGTATGGCCCGCACCTCCTGTGCAGCCATCGACTTGCAGTGCACCGGCCGGAACCAGCCAAGCCGCATCAATTGCGCGATCCCTCGGGCGTCATTGCGGTCCGACTTCACCGGCATCGCCTTGAACGCATCACGCACGTGCCGCGTCTCCAAAAGCTCGACCGCAAGCCCGGCCTGCTTCATTGCCATATAAAGCCATTGCGACAGCGGCCCCGCCTCCAGCCCGATCCGCCCAAGCCCAAAGCCCAGAGAGCCGAGCCAGCCAATCAATGCCGCCGGCTCGCTCGCGACCTTCGTCTCGCGAATGATCTTGCCACTCCCGTCCACCACACACACGCTTGAGCATTCCAATGACACGTCGATTCCGGCATAATGCTCCATGGTCGTCTCTCCTCGATGCTTGGAGCGAGGCCAATCCTCGACTCCGTCACACCATCATGTGAGGGACGACCACCCAAAGGGCCAAGAGGCCCGTTACCCCATCTGCGGGCGCACTCGAGCGCCCGGCATTCCCTGCGCCCTCTTTATTTTCGAGGGCAGGAACTCCCAGAAAAACTCGCGCGGATGATGCGGCGAGAAGGTGAAGGTGTGTCTGACGACTATCTCCACGTCGTCCCGGCGCACGCCGGGACCCATAACCACAGGATTGCGTCGTGGGGCGAAAGCCGTCGACCAGCGTCTTTCAAACAATGGCCGCGGCGTATGGGTCCCGGCGTGCGCCGGGACGACGGAAGCGAATCTCAATCCACCGAAACGCCGGCAAACTCGACCACCTTGCGCCATTTCTCGGTCTCGTTCGCAACCAGCTTGCCGAATTCGGCCGGTGTCATCGGCTTCGGGATGCCGCCGACGGCCGAAAGCCGCTCGATCAGCTTGGGGTCCTTCAGCGCCTCGGCGACGGCCTTGTTGAGCGTTTCCACGATCTCCGGCGGCGTGCCCTTCGGCGCGGAGATGCCGTAGAAGCCGACCGATTCGAATCCCGGCACGGTTTCGGCAATCGCAGGAATGTCGGGCAGGCCAACCCATCGCTTCGGCGAGGTGACGCCGAGCGCGCGCACCGTGCCGGCGCGCGACTGCTCAAGCGCCGAGGGCATGTTGTCGAAGATCAATTGCACCTTGTTCGAGATGATGTCGGGAAAGGCGATCGCCGATCCGCGATAGGGAACATGGACCATGTTGCATCCGGTCATCGCCTTGAACAGCTCGCCCGACATGTGCACCGAGGTGCCATAGCCCGACGAGGCAAAGGAGATCTTGCCCGGATTGGCCTTGCAGTAGTCGATGAATTCCTGGACGGTCTTCACCGGCATCGCGTTGGAGATCACCAGCATGTTGGTCAGCTGCATGATGCTGGCGACCGGCACGGTGTCGCGGATGAAATCGTAGGACAAATGCTTGTAGAGCGAGGTCGAGATCGCATTGTTGGGCGCGACGAACAGGATCGTGTAGCCGTCCGGCGGCGAGTTGATGGCGGCTGCGGCCGCGATATTGCCGCCGGAGCCGGCGCGGTTCTCCACCACGAATTGCTGGCCGAAATGTTCCGACAGCCAATTGGCCATGATGCGCGCCACCACGTCGACCGGACCGCCGGCGGAAAAGCCGATCAGCCAGTGCACCGGACGGTTCGGATAATCGGCCGCGAAGGCGGACCGCGCGCCTGCGAGGCTCAAGACGGCGATCGCAGCGAGGATCGCCGCACGCAACTTTTTCATGACAGCCACTCCGTTAAAGCGCCGCTCAACGCACCAGGCATGCTTTCATACAAAGCCGGCTTTGCCTACACTACGCTGCGTTACGTTTTGTCTCATGGTCCCTCTCAGGCCTGGCTGAAGTGCGAAAGGGTCGCTCGATGAATATCCGGCACGCAATCGGGACGGCACTCGCGCTGCTGCTTGCGGGCAACGCTGCGGCGCAAGAAGCAGACAAGACCATTGCAAAATTGAGCCTGGTTCTTGCGACGGCGACGCAGGGCGGCGGCTTTCCGCTTTACGGCAACGTGTTTGCGGAAGTCATGATGCAGGCGGACCCGACCCTGTCGATCCTGACCCGCAACACCATGGGCTCCAGTGAAAACATTCCCTCGCTCGAGGCCAGCAAGTTCGATCTTGGGCTGGTCGCCGGGGAATCCTTCTATCAGGCGCTGCAAGGCATCGGCCGGCCGCCTCTCAAATTGAAAGTCCTGACCGCGATCTACGGCACCGCCGGAATGTTCGCGGTGCGCGGCGACAGCCCCTACCACACCATTCAGGATCTGGTCGGCAAGACGGTTGCCTTTGGCGCCAAGGGGTCCGGCATTCCGATCCTCGGCCGCTACATGCTGGACGGGATCGGATTGAAGCAGGACGGGGATTTCAAAGCGGTCCTTCTCGACCACGCCAGCGAGGGGCCGGAGATGGTGCTCGACGGACGAGCGGCGGCGATCTGGGGTGCCGGCGTCGGCTATCCCGGATTCTTCGAGCTTGCGAAGAGCCCGTCAGGCGTCCGGTTCATCGCGCCGACCGCCGACGAGATCGCGCGGATGAGCGCCAAGTACACGCTGCTGAAGCCGATGACGATTCCGGCCGGAAGCTATCCGGGCCAGACTGCGCCGATCAATTCGCTGGGCTCATGGAGTTTCATCCTGACGCGGATCGATCTGCCGGACGACGTCGCTTACCGCCTGGCGCGCACGCTGCACGGCGCGGAAGGCGCCTTCTGCAAGAAGCTGAAGCAGGCTTGCGAAACCACCGCGGCGAATACGGTCGCGGCCGTGCCTGACATCGCGCTGATCCATCCCGGCGTGATGAAATACTATCGCGAGATCGGCGTGGTGAAATGACTTGCGACCCAATTGTGTCGCAAGTCATTCCGGAGCGGGCGTGAGCGCGAATCCGGAATCTCGAGATTCCGGGTCTGGTCCTTCGGGCCATCCCGGAATGACTCGCCACTATTCAGTGGCGAGTCACTTCTTCACCATCGGACAAGCAGCGTCCGGCGGGCCGAACGCGTCGTCGCCGGAGATCTTCGCCAGCACGTTATAATAGTCCCACGGGTATTTTGACTCTTCCGGCTTCTTCACCTGCACCAGCATCAGGTCATGAACCATCAGATTGTCGTCGCGCAAGTGGCCGTTGCGGGCAAAGACATCCTCGATTGGCTGCTCGCGCATTTTGGCCGCCACAGTGAGGGGCTCATCGGTGCGGCTCGCCTCGATCGCCTTGAGATAGTTCGTCACCGCCGAATAGACGCCGGCCTGCCACATCGTCGGCATGACTTCCATTTTGGCGAAATAGCGCTTCGACCAGTCCCGCGTCTTCTCGTCCATGTCCCAGTAGAAAGACGTCGTCAGCAACAGACCTTGGGCTGCGGGAAGGCCGAGCGAATGAATGTCGGTGATCAGCGCCAGCAGGCCGGCCATCTGCTGGCCGCCTTTGAAGATCCCGAATTCACCGGCGGCCTTGATTTCGCTGATGTTGTTCGGCGGCCCGGCCGCGATGCCGATGATCTTGGCTTTCGAGGCCTGGGCTTGCAGGATGAACGACGACACATCGGCCGCCGCAAAGGGCAGGCGAACCGAGCCGAGCACCTTGCCGTGATTTTTCGCGATGACGGCGGAGGCATCTTTTTCCAGCGAGCGGCCGAAGGCAAAATCATCGGTCAGGAAAAACCAGCTGTCGCCGCCGCGCTTGACCACTTCCTGCGCGGTGCCGGTGGCAAGCGCCCTTGTATCGAAGACCCACTGGATGGCGTAGGGCGAACAGTATTTTCCGTGGAAATCGGACGTTCCAGTCGCCTGGGTAATGAACAGCCGGTGTTTTTCATTGGCGACGTTCTGAACCGCGAGCCCGACCGCAGATACCGGCACGTCCACGATCAGGTCGACCTGCTCGACCTCATACCAGCGCCGCGCCAGCGTGGCGCCGATGTCGGGCTTGTCCTGATGATCGGCGGAAATCAGCACGATCGGTTTGCCCGCGACCTGTTTGCCGAAATCGTCGATCGCCATCTGCGCGGCGATCAGGGAGCCCCGGCCGGTCGCCGCGGAAGCCGGGCCGTTCATGTCGGTGAGAACGCCGATCTTGACGACGTCGTCCGAGACTTGTGCCGATGCGGGAACTGCCGCCACAACCGCGGCAGCGAGGATCATGCTAGCGAGGATCAAGCTCTTGGCGAACATCGCATTCCTCCTTCTCCGTTGGCGGATCGGCCGAGAGCCGGCCTCGTTCGCAGCCCTTTGGCTTGCATTCATTCGACCATTCCGCCCGCGCCGTCAACGCGAAGCCGTTGCATTTCGGAAAGCAACGCGCATGATGAGGCCGGGCGCGGGGCGGGCGGAATTTGGCAAGAGACAGAGCCGATGATGGGACGGGAAAAACCTCTTTCGATCGCCATCATCGGCGCCGGCATGGGCGGACTGGCGGCTGCGGCGGCGCTGCGGCGCCTCGGCATCGACGTCATGGTGTATGAGCAGGCGTCGCAATTCGCCCGGATCGGCGCCGGTATTCAGATCGGCTGCAACGCCATGAAGGTGTTGCGCAAGCTCGGCCTCGAAGCGCGATTGCGCGCGCAGTCGTTCTACCCGCGTTCCTGGAACAACCGCGACTGGAAGACCGGCGACATCAAATTCGACATGATTTTCGGCGAAAGCGCCGAGCAAAAATTCGGCGCGCCCTATCTGCTGGCGCATCGCGGCGATTTGCATGCCGCGCTCGCCAGCGCCGTGCCATCCGAATGCGTCAGGCTGAACTATAAACTGGCCGGGCTCGATGAGGTTGCGGATGGCGTCCGCTTGAGCTTTGCCAATGGCGAGAGCGTCACGGCCGATGCGGTGATTGGCGCCGATGGCGTTCACTCGCTGGTGCGGGATATTTTATTCGGCGCCTCGCCGGTGAATTTCACCGGGCGCATCGCCTACCGCACGACCTATCCTGCCGCGCTGCTCGATGGTTTCAAGATCGATGATTGCACCAAATGGTGGGGCGAGGACCGGCATATCGTGATCTATTACGTCAAACCGGACCGCAGCGAAGTCTATTTCGTGACCAGCCAGCCCGAGCCGGAGTTCAGGATCGAATCCTGGTCGGCGAAAGGCGATGTGCGGGAATTGCGCGCCGCCTTCAAGGGGTTTGACCCTCAGGTCGAAACCGTGCTCGCCGCGTGCCCTGACGTGCACAAATGGGCGATCGTCGACCGTGATTCATTGGTGCGCTGGGCGGATGGCAATGTGACGCTGCTGGGCGATGCCTGCCATCCGATGACGCCCTATATGGCGCAAGGTGCGGCGATGGCGATCGAGGATGCCGCCGTACTGTCGCGTTGTCTCGACGGTGTCGCGCGCGACGGCGTCGCAGATGCGTTTCGCCGTTTCGAGGCGACACGGCGGGAGCGCACCGCGCGGGTGCAGCAGACCTCGCGCACCAATACCTGGCTCAAGCAGAAGACCGATACCGATTGGGTCTATGCCTATGACGCCTGGACTACGCCGCTTGCGGCATGAGCTAACCGCCATCCAGCGCCGCCAGCCGCTCGGCCTCTGCGAGATCATCGGCCGTGTTGGCGTTGAAAAACGGATCGAGCGGATCGGTCGGCCATGTCACGGTGGCGACCGAATAGCGCGCGGCCCAAAGCTCGACCTTGCGGATGTTTTCGGCGACAAGCGCATGGCGAAGTTCCTCGCGCAACGCGACGCTCCACAAGGCGATGACGTGATGCGTCTGTCCGCCGGACGCCGCGACCGTCACTTGCGCATTCTGTTCGCGGGCCTGATGCAGGCGCGAAGGAGATCGCGCGGCAGAAACGGGCAATCAGCCGGAGCACTGAGCACGAAAGGCGCCTCTGGCCGATGCGCCGCGGCCCAGTCGAGGCCGGCGAGAATACCAGCCAACGGCCCTGGAAAATCGACGACGGAATCGGCTGCGACCGAAAGGCCAAATCGTGCAAACCGTGCCGGGTCGCCGTTGGCGTTGAGGATCAGGGGATCGCATTGCGGACCAAGCCGCGCGATGACGCGGTCAAGGATGGTGCGGCCGGCAATGAGTCGCATCGGCTTGTCGCCGCCGCCCATCCGCCGGGCAAGTCCGCCGGCGAGCAGGATACCCGGCGTTGGCGGCGCGCGGTTCGGGGCTTGGTCGATCTTCACCATCGCGGGGAGGTTAGCATGACATTCGGTCACAGCCGATATAAGGCTTTCCCGTCAAGTTGGCTGGCAGGTAAGGCCGGTCGTGGAGTGTAAAGATGAAGGTGATCGGCGTAGCCGGATGGAGCGGCGCGGGGAAGACGACCCTGATATCGCGCGTCATCCCCTACCTGCGTGAGCAGGGGCTGCGCGTCTCCGTGATCAAACATGCTCACCACGATTTCGACGTTGACGTGCCCGGCAAGGATTCCTGGGTGCATCGGCAATCGGGCGCCGAGGAGGTGTTGGTATCGTCGGCCAACCGTTGGGCGCTGATGCACGAATTGCGCGGCGCGATGGAGCCGTCTTTGCCGGAGCTGCTCCGGAAAATGTCGCCCGTGGATCTCGTGGTTATCGAAGGCTTCAAGTCGGAGCCGCACCGCAAGATCGAAGTTTATCGCAGGGCCAGCGGCAAGCCGCCGTTATTCCCCGAGGATCCCGCTATCGCCGGAATTGCTGCGGACACCGCAATCGAAACTACGCTTCCCGTGGCCCATCTCGACGACATCCCGGCGGTGGCTAAGATGATGCAGACCTATGCGATCGCGGTGGAAGATGTGTTCGCCGCAAGCCTCAACAAGGCCTGAAGAGGCGGCATGAATCCGACCAAGCTCGATCTCACCGGCCTGAAATGTCCATTGCCGGCGCTGATGACGGCAAAGGCGCTGAAGACGCTCTCGCCGGGAGAGGTGCTGGAGGTTCATTGCACCGATCCACTGTCGGTGATCGATATCCCTCACCTGGTTCGCCAGACCGGCGACAAGGTCGAGATTACCGAGCGCACCGAGCAGCGGGTCATCTTCTTGATCGAAAAAACAAATCGTCCGATTGAAGATACCAATGCCCCGTTGTTTGGGGGGTGACCGCCGTCGAGACAATTAATCGCACCCCTCGTTTAGGCTGAGCGCCCTTACAGGTGACGATCTCTACCATTTGCCTATCGACACAGAGGCAAGCTTCTGCCCCAATTATCAGGGCCGACGTGTCGCGCGAAACGGGTGCAGCGGGAAATTGTGCAGAGCACAAAGGGAAGGCTTAGCACTCCGCCGGAAGATTTGGTTATAGAATACGGAAAACGCGGACATGCCCGGCAAAGGGCAGCTGCAGGGGAGGGATGAATGACGACAATCAGCAGTGCGGGGACCGCGCCGGGTAACGGATCAGGGATTCTCGATCGCGAGCACACGATCGCGAAGCCGGGCTTCAACCGCTGGCTTGTGCCGCCGGCCGCGCTTTGTATCCATCTCTGCATCGGTATGGCATATGGATTCTCGGTGTTCTGGCTACCGCTGTCGCGCGCGGTCGGCCTCACCGCACCGAAAGCGTGCCCGGATATTTCGCTGGTGAAGGAACTCTTCACCACGACCTGCGACTGGAAAGTCGCCAGCATGGGCTGGATGTACACGCTGTTCTTTGTCGTGCTCGGTGTCTCGGCCGCGATCTGGGGCGGCTGGCTTGAACGCGCCGGCCCGCGTAAGGCCGGAGCAGTCGCTGCGCTGTGCTGGGGTGGCGGCCTTGTGATCGGCGCCTTCGGCATTTACGTGCACCAGCTCTGGATCATGTGGCTCGGCGCCGGCGTAATCGGCGGTATCGGCCTTGGTCTCGGCTACATCTCGCCGGTCTCGACCTTAATCAAATGGTTCCCGGACCGCCGCGGCATGGCGACCGGCATGGCCATCATGGGCTTCGGCGGCGGCGCCATGATCGGCGCGCCGCTGGCCAATCTCCTGATCAACCACTTCAAGACCCCGACCGATGTCGGTGTGTGGCAAACCTTCGCCACCCTGGGCGTGATCTATTTCATCTTCATGATGATCGGCGCCTTTGCCTATCGCGTCGTTCCCGACGGTTGGAAGCCCGATGGCTGGACGCCACCGAGCGAAAACAAGACGATGATCTCGCAGCATCACGTCCATCTCGACAACGCGCACAAGACACCGCAATTCTGGCTGATCTGGTGGGTGCTGACGCTGAACGTTTCGGCCGGCATCGGCGTGATCGGCATGGCTTCGCCGATGTTGCAGGAGATCTTCGCCGGCAAGCTGATCGGGTTGCCAGATCTGACCTTCGGTGCGCTTTCTCCCGAACAGAGGACGATGATCGCGGGCATTGCGGCGGGCTTTGCCGGCGTGTTGTCGCTGTTCAACATCGGCGGCCGTTTCTTCTGGGCGTCGCTGTCGGACTATATCGGCCGCAAGAACACCTATTATACGTTCTTCGTCCTCGGCATCGTGCTTTATGCACTGGCGCCGACCTTCGCGGCGATGGGCTCGAAGCTCCTTTTCGTTCTGGGCTTTGGCATCATCCTGTCGATGTATGGCGGCAGCTTCGCCACCGTGCCGGCCTATCTCGCCGACATGTTCGGCACCCAGTTCGTCGGTGCCATTCACGGCCGGCTGCTGACGGCGTGGTCGACCGCCGGCATCATCGGTCCGGTGGTGGTCAACTATCTCCGCGAGTTCCAACTCGCCGCCGGCGTGCCGCGCGATCATCTCTACAACAGCACCATGTACATCCTGTGCGCGATGTTGGTCGCCGGTTTCATCTGCAATTACCTGATCAAGCCCGTCGATCCGAAGTGGTACATGAGCGCTGACGAGGTCGCAAAGCTTCAAGCCGCCGGCGCCAGGAACGCTGGAGTCCAGAGCGGATCGTTCGGGATCGGCAAGGGCGGCATGGATGCCAAGGCCCTGCTGTTCTGGGCCTTTGTCGGCATTCCGCTGGCGTGGGGTGTTTACCGGACGCTGGTAAGCGCGGCCAAGATCTTCTGATCGGCTTGCTACTTGCGTCGCGAAACGCCGACGGCGTTTCGCGACGCCTCTCCTCAATCAATAACCAAAGAATTCATCCAGGGGGATTTCTCATGCTTCGTCTTGCAACCTGCCTCATCGCCACGCTTCTGGTCACGGGCAGCGTCCACCACGCCTCGGCCGAGGATGCCAAACCGTCGCGAGTGAAGCTCTCGATTACGAAGCTGAAAGAGATGAAAGCGAAGTGGTCGGCGAACCGGCCGAAGCTCAGGGCCTGCCGCGCCGAGGTGAAAGCCAAGGGGCTCGCCGGTGACGATCGCTGGTTCTACATCGCAGACTGTATGGAGCGGAGCTAAACTCCATCGCCCGCCGTGCCGTTGCCTGCGAAGGCCACAAGCCGCATGAGCGGTTTGAGGTAGTCGACGAGCGGGTTGCCCTGATTTTCGACATCGAGTTCGAAGCGCTCTGACGGAAAGATCATCGCACAGCCCGCTTGCCCTGAAGCCCGTCGCGCAAAGGTGAGCGCCGAACTCCTGAACAGAAAGACGCCGCCGTTCTCGCCCTTGGCGTCGCGGGCGAGCCAAAAGCCGTCGCGGTTGCGGCCGACAAAGAAAGCCGGGATCGATGCGTCGATGATGCCGGGATCGAGCGGCTGAAAGCACGCCGGCGAAGCCGCGGGCTTTGAGGCTGCCGGTTTTGCAAATCCGGGATGGGCAAGCGACATAGTGATCATGGTGTGACCGGCGGCTCGAGCGTTCATGAGCGCGGACGGCGACCACGAACTGATGAAACCTAGTACGCCTTATGTGCCCCTGATCGCCGTAGGATTGCGAGAGAGACCGGCCCGGCATTTCATAAGAAAGGAATAAAGACAGGCGCGCGAGGTCCGTATGGATTAACGCCGTTTGCCGGCATTTATTGTCCGTCTATGAAAGCGTGCCGGCGCCGGTCTCGAATTCCTATGCGTTGTTCGTGCAAGTTCTGTTTCTCCCAGTCCTGGAGATCACGGAGCAGCCGATGCGGCCATTTTCATTTCTCGTTTCAGCTCTCGCCTCCCACATCCGCAAGATCGCGGACGCGCTCGGCCCTTGGGAAGTCAGGAAGTACCGCCCGGAGCGCTACTATATGCGCGGCCCCGGGCCGAAATGGCGCGAGAAGCATTCGTCTCGCCCGGTGTGATATCTTTCTCCCCGATCGCCGCGATCGCGTCTGCAATTCTGGCCTTCGCCTGATCCGACAATCCGACGAGAGGCAGGCGTGCGTCGGGACGCATCGTACCGCGCAGACTCAGCGCATATTTGACAGCGGCCGGATTTTCTTCCGCAACCAGGATCGCTAACGGTAAAAGCCGTTGGTGCAGGTGCTGTGCGAACTGCATTCGCGCCTGCCGGAAGTTTGAAAAGATCTCCCGGCACGTCGAAGGTTCGATATTCGATACAATCGAAATACAGCCATCGCCGCCGCCTGCCAGGAAAGCGAGCGTTGTCGCGTCATCTCCCGACATCAGGCGGAATCGCGCCGGCACCATCGACCGCAGACGTAATAGACGCGAGAGGTCAGCCGTCGAATCCTTCAGTCCAATAAATTGAGGCGACTCCGCAAGCCTCAGAAGCGTGTCGTCAGCCAATCCCCGGATCGTTCGTGCGGGAACGTCATGCAGCACGATGGGCAGCGCCGTGGAATTGGCGATGGCGCGGAAGTGAGCCTCGATGCCGGCCTGCATCGGCTTGTTATAATAGGGCACGACCGACAGTAAGGCGTCGGCGCCGGCCAGTTCTGCCCGCCGGGCCTGCTCAACCGCCTGATCGGTCGAGTTTGACCCCGCGCCCGCGATGACGCGAACGCGGCCACAGCCGATATTGGCTGCGGTCCGGACGATAGCGTCAATCTCGGTCGACGTCAGGGTGGAGAATTCGCCTGATGTCTCGCAGACGACAATCGCTGTGACGCCTGCCTGTATCTGTCGTTCACAAAGCGACGCAAAGGCGTTCAGATCGACCGCGCCAGCCTCGTCGAATGGCGTTGGAATATCCGGGATGTAGCCGGTGAGCCAGGTCGTCGAATTTGCGAACGGCACCATCGTGTCACGCGGCATTTTCGATCTGACTGAAGCCCTGCCGGAAAGCGGACAGCACCAGTCCTTGATGGCACCTCACGCCCGCCTCGATCTGAAACCCCATCTGTTGAAGCTTCGTCCGAACCCCCAGGCTCGAGCCGTGCTCGCAGGAATCGATGAGAGCAGCGAGCGTCGCGTTGGCGCAAAGAAAAGGCGATATTTCGGCGAGAGCCTTTTCGGCGGATGTGGAGTCGTGACCCGCGAGCAGGCCGATAGCATGTTGCCTCCGCGGAAGCCAACTCGTCGAAATCGGGGCTACTCGCATGAAGCCGCGGCGCCGAAGCCCAAGATAAAGTTCCGTCCCGCGGCTGCCGGCGATGATCGCGCGCTGCAAATGAGACAGGCGCGTCAGTGCGATCATCGTGTCGAGGACTTGCGCTTGATCTGACGTGGAATGAAGCTGAGCCATATTGCTCTCCTGGACGATGGCGGGCGAGGCCTAATGGGGCGTTCAGGCCATCCGGCCTGCGCCGTTGGTATCGAGTTCGATTTCGCGCGCCAGTTCGACAATCGTTTCGGGATGGTGCCCGTTTTCAAAGAGAGCGTATTTGAACGCCTGAGCGCGATTAACGAACAGCCCGCCATAGAGGCCATGTTGTTCCTGGGCGACCCAGTTGCCGCGACGGTTCTTGCCAATAAACGTAATAGTCGATGCAGAGTTGCACGAAGGAGGTTCGGCGAGTTTCACGTTGGTATTCCTTATTCTTGGTGAGGCAAGTTCTTGGTGAGACAAGTTTGTTCCCGATTTTTCGGGCTTCCGGCTGCCGCTCGCCGATGGGCGAAAAGGCCAGGACCGGCAGCCGGGGTCTGGCTTGAACTCGTGCTTCCAATATTTGAGGGAGCGGGTATGAATTCGATTGAGGCAAGCCGGCTATCTCATAAGAGCAGCATAAGATCGGATCTCAACTTAGGATATGAAAGTTGAATGTGATGATCAGGCAGCACAGGGCTACGTAGGCGATCGCCTCGTCCCAGTGATTGAGGACCGATCCAAGCGGTTCTTCGCGCTTGAGCGTCGCCATCACTGCACTCAGGATGGTGGACATCAGAAGCAATAGCATCAGGCTTTGATCAAACCTGATGCTGCTGAACGCGGCGAATACAAGAAGAATGACCATCCGCAGCCAGAAACGTATGATGACCCGGATTGTTTGCGCTTCGCGCGTCAAATTCGTATTCGGCTGCCGGGCCACGCTCATCACCTTTACGAAAAATTGTCACAGCAGAACGGCAGCTAGTTCGGAGTGTCGGCACACGGAAAGGACGAGACGCTCGTTGCGGTGGAGCGGGTGTCGAGGCGTTGCACGCCGACGAGCGCGCTCAGGATCGCCAGTGAGAGGTCCGTGTGGCAAGTTTCAACCGGCTGGTCGAGCCAGTCGGGAATTTCGCGCCAGCGCGACAGAGCGCAATGCCATTCACCCGCGTAATAGACGATGCGGCGGACCTGCCATTGCGGCAATTCCAGCGCCAGCAGGGCAAGCGCAGCATCGGTCCAGGCGCAAGATTGAATGAACTGCTCGAGTTCGATCGAAGCTTTTCGTTCGCCGTACCGACGGCAAACGCCAGCACGCTTCGCGAATAACATCGGACAACAGCTCAGCCGTGACAGCGTTGGCGTCACGAATCCTGACGGCAAGACGGAAGCACGCTTCACTCATGCTCCCAATATCTTCGGTAGCGGATATGAATTCGAGAGCGGCGCGCCTGCTATCTCATATGAGTTTCATAAAGCCGCTTAAGCCAACCTGCACAGGCGACTCAAACGTGCAGGCGAGGCAGCACAGCGCCGCGAATGCCATCGCTTCGTCCCAATGATTGAGGGATGCATCGAGCGGTTCCTCGCGATCGAACGTGGCGATGACGCCGCTGAGAATGGCCGACATCCACAGCATTACGGTGAGGCCGTGTTCGAAGCCGATGCCGCCGAATGCCGCGAATGCAAAGGCGGCGGTCATGCGCAGACCGAAGCGCAGCATTACTTGCGTCGACTTCGACGTCAGCGTCAGCTTGCGGGCGCGGCTTGCAACGAACGACAGCATGATTGGATTTTCCGAAAGTGAGGTTCGTGAACGGTGATTTAGCTTGCAAGGCTCGGGCCAGATACGGGTTCTCCGATCGCGCCGCCTCGCTACAAGCAGCGGCGTTCCGAATCTGGGCAAAAGCTCATTGGAAAACGAGGTTGGCTTGCGGCCGAAAATATAAATTATTCATATACGAAAGGAGCGCGGCCGCACTCGCCACAAGCGGCATGAGCTTCAATCGAACTGATTGCCGCGATCAGAATGCGGACTTGACGACGGCACCGGAAGCAAGCTGCAAATGGTTCGGATTGGCCGGATCGCACCACAGGCGAAACGCCTGTCCGCGCCGTGGCGGCGGCCCCTGCCAAGGCATCCGGTCGCGCAGGGTCGTGGTATAGGGCGCTCCGTTTTGCGGCGTGATTTCGAGCGTCACCTTGACGAGCCAGCTGTCGATCGGCGCAAACGGCAACTCCTCGGAATAAACCACGCGCGCGGTGCAAGGGCGTAACGCTTCGCTTGCTCCTTGCGCATGCGCAGCGGCACTTGCCAACGTCACGCCCGCGATCACGGTTGCTGCAGCCATAACAGAGTTCATGGTCATTTCCGTTGGCTTGTTGCGTGATGAGGATCAGCGATGGTACGGAAGCAAGATTGCGTGGGGTGCACGACAAAATCAAGTTACTAGTGGCCCGATTCTAACATTTGCATCCCGATTTGGCTGGCACTTTTACAAATGTTAGAATCGAAGGACCACTAGCAAATGTAGGTTTCTAGTGGAGTTTTGGATTTGACATTCGCCTTGCGCATTCCCGGCTACAGGGTAGCGAATGTCAAATCCACTCCACTAGATGCTTACGCGATCTCGGAAAATCATTTCCGGCGGCTGGTGCCGAGAACGAGAAGAACAAAGCCCGCGACGATCGCAAGAACCAGGATCATCCAGTATTGGCCGTCAAAGCCTAGAAAGGAAAAGTGCTCGACCAGAAAGTGCAATGCCCCCGCGCCCCTGTTTTCGGGGCGAAGATAGGCGTCACCGCATCAAAAATATATTATTTTTATATTTTCATTCAGCAATGGTGCGCCCTCGGGACCCTGAGCCCCGGCAGATCAATCGGCGGCGATGTCCTCAAAACGGGCCTGAAGACGGTAGCCGACACCGGATTCGGTCACCAGAAGACGCGGACGGTTGGGGTCGCTTTCGATTTTCTGGCGCAGCTTGCGCACGAGTATGCGCAAATACTGGATGTTGTCCCGTTGATTGCCGCTCCAGATGTCCTTCAATAACTGGTCGTGCGTCACCACAAGCCCGACATGGGTCGCCAGGATATGCAGCAGGCGATACTCCTTCCGGGTCAATCGGACCGGATTCTTGTTCAACGACACCGTCCGGGTCACGAGATCGACCGAGAGGGGGCCCGCCACCACGACCGGATTTTCGGTGGCGCTCTTGAAATAGCGGCGAAGCGCCGCCTCGCTCCGCGCCAAGAGCTCCGCCATGCCGAACGGCTTGACCACGTAATCGTCGGCGCCTGCCTGTAGCAGCCGGACCTTCTCGTCCTCGCTCGACACGATCGACAGAATAATCACCGGGACATTCGACCACGAGCGGATCCGCTCCAACACTTCGGCGCCGTGAAGGTCCGGAAGGTTCAGATCGAGGATGATGAGGTCGGGGGCGCTGAAGGTCGCCGCCTTCAGGCCGTCGGTGGCGTTTTCCGCCTCGATTACCGAGTAGCCCTGCAATTCGAAGCCTGCACGCAGGAAGCGTCTTATCTTGGGCTCGTCCTCGATCAGCAGCACATTGTTGGCGGGCCTATTCATTGGATGCTACCGCGATCTCGGATGATTTCGCTGCCGAGCCGGGCAGGGTGATGGATGCGGTCGCGCCCAGCCCCTGTCCTGGACTCGCAATATCGATGCTGCCGCCATTGGCTCCGACAAAAATGGATGCGATCCAGAATCCGAGGCCTGAGCCGGGAATCGTCGCCTGGTGACGCTGGCTTCGGAACAGGCGGCGGCCGAGCTGGGGCCGCTCGTCGGCGGTGATGCCGACGCCCTGATCGGAAATCGACAGGACGATGTCGTCTTGCTTGCTTTTGACGCTGACCAGGATCGTCGAGCCCGATGGAGAATATTTAGCGGCGTTTTCGAGCAACTGGCCGCAGGATTCCTCGATCAGGCTGGAATCGACATGGACCAGCGGCAGGTCGTCGGCGAATTCGGTTTCGATCCTGTGCGCCACGAGCCGGCGCGAGCGCGCCTTGATCGCGGCATTGACGATGTCTCTCGGATCGGCCCATTCGAGATGCGGGGTCACGCCGCCCGCGGTGACGCGGGTGGCGTTGAGAAGGTTCTGGATGAAGCGGTCGAGCTCGGCGACCTCGTCGGATATGGCTTCCACCAGCGAACGGGCGCGGCCGTCTTTCTGAACCAGCGGAATCGAATCGAGCACGCTGGCCGAGCCGCGAATCGTCGCGAGCGGCGTGCGCAGTTCATGCGACAGCGTGCCATGAAACGCATCTCTCAAGAGCTGGGCTTGCAGACGCAGCCGCGCATCTTCCATCGCCTTCTCGATGTCGATCCGCTGCAATGTCAGCGACACTTCCTCGATGATCGCTTCGACGCGGAGCGTCCTGGCCTCCAGCGTTTCCACCGAACCCACGCCGATATTGACGGCGACAAGTCCGAGGATCGCGGTTTCCGAACTCACCATCCTCGATAGCCAGACATGCTGCGTCGAGGCATCGATCACGGAGCGAACCGATTGGCCGGCTGTCGTCATGGCTGAACAGGCATGTTCTTTCACCACCTCCGGCACCGGGCCGGATCTCGGCGGCTCGAGCTGGCCGTCGTTTTTCGCTGCGAAGAAGACCGCCGGCTGGCCGAGCGTCTGCGACAGGTAGTTCTCGATCGCGGAGACCAGTTCCGAGACGGTGAAACAAGCGGCCAGACGCCGCGAGAAATCATAGAGGTTGTGAATGTCCCGTTCGCGCTGGCGCAGCGTCTCGGTTTCCTGGCGCAGGCGGGAGGCGAGATTGCTGCTGACGAGCGCCACAACGAGGAACAGCAACAGGTCGATGACCTCCTGCGGGTCCTCAACCACGAAACTGAAGATGGGCGGAAAGAAAAAGAAGTCTGCTTCCGCCATGCCGGCGATGGAAGCAAGCGTCGCCGGCCAGATTCCCCATCGGGTGGCGGCGAAGATGACGGGAACGAGATAGGCGATCGGGACGAGACTGGCGGCGACAGCGTGCTCCAGCAGCAGCAACATTGCCGTGACCAGGCTGACGCTGCCTAACGACAGCAACAGCGGAACGGCATCCGTTTGCAGGAAGCTTCGCGGCGCCAGGGTGTTCGACGTCGCGATGTCTTGATGCTTGCCGCTGTAAAGTCCGGACTTGGCGAGCTTCGATTTGATCGGCAGAGGTGAATGCAAGAGCGCGTGCCTTCGTAAGGAGGACATCGATCGATCGTTGTCTCGGCCAAAAGCCTCAAGCTCAAAGGAAGCTCCAGACTCAAAGGAGCCTTAAGTTTAAAGACCGCAGCAAAAATCGTGCCCCAGCAGCGAGTGATCAGGTGGCGGCAAAAATTGGGACCGACAGGTCAAACAATCCTGAGGTGTATGCGACCCGCGAATGTTCCGACCGTCTCAATCAATCGTTGCTCCAATGTCGTCAAACTACCGAGCAGGCGCAGCATTCTTCATATCGACGTATAAAATCTATGCCGGTGACCAGTCGAAGAGATATAAAAGTAATATATTTCGTAAGCGGCTCCACGGCGCCGCGCTGCTCGGCAAGCGGCGGCCTCTCGCGCCTCGAGACAGCGGATCGCGATCCGGTTGCCGACGATCGCGGCATTCGGCGAGGCAGTTGACGCGCGGTTGCGCAAACCCGGTCGAACCGGAAATCGCGATATTATTTTTTAATGAAACGGTTCAGCGAACCGCATCGATTTCCTTGTTCCCGCGATGAAAGATCAACCCCGGTGCAAATGGATTCCCGTGGCTCGGTCGTCACGAAATGCCGACTTCGCGCCTGAGCGATTGGTGCGCTGAATTCATTCCGCGTGACGACAGGGTTGGGGGCTTGAGATGTATCGGATGACCGCGAGGAGCGGGCGGCTTGGCGCGATCGCATTGCTTGCGATGGCTCTTGCCTGCGGAATCTCCCGCAAGAGCGTCGCGGAGGCTGGCGAGCACAACTCAATTCAGCCACGTCAAGCGACGGCTCGCGGCCAGCAGCCGGCTGTCACTCCGTCAGTCCCGGAGCATCAGGCCGGCCCTGGAATGCGCTACTACGGCGGGCCGAAGTCTCCGATGTGGCGCGCCCCCGCGGTGAATTAGGCGGGTCACTCAATGCATTTGCATTCAACGCCAACCTCGGCATCGCACCCAACAAAAACTTCGCGATTATAGCCGCCGCCGATATGATCATTCACTTCTGAATCGCGAGAATCGGCTTCCGCCGGCTCGCGTCATCAGCCAAAGGGCGGCGAGGGGGCACAGAGCAAAACAAGCATTCGGGCAAGGCGAGCCGAGAAGTCCGCATCTTTGATTGTTGATATCTTTGGCAACCGCCTGCACAGGGCCCGGGCAAGCGAAGAATATCTGAGCAAATCTGCTGTTATCTCGTTGTTCTGGCTATTTTTATTATATGAAACCGTCTTAAAACGATTGTTCAATTCGAACAATGCGTAAGGCTAGTGTAAGCGGCATGCTGTAACGCAGCATGATAAAGATGCTGTCACACAGCATCGCAGGAGATGCTGTCACACAGCGTCATAAACGGGTGGCGAAGTTGGGGACTTTGGCGTGAGTGCTTTCGGGAAGCTGTCGAGATCCCGTGCGATCCTGCTCGCCGTGATTGTGATCGGCGGCGCCGCGCTGTTCTGGGGCCGGGGATTCATCGGGCTCGCTGACGGACAATCCGGCGGCAAGGAACGCGTTGCCTCGACCGAACCCGTTCGGCCTGCGGCAACCGACGAACAGGCCGTCGACCTGACGGACAAGCAGGCCGCCTCGCTCAAGACCGGCCCTATCGCCTCGCGCGACTTCGCGATTTTGAAAACGGCCGTCGGCACCATCGACTTCAACGAGAATCTGCTCGTTCAGGTATTTTCGCAATATCAGGGCAAGATTCTCAAAGCCTTCTACAACATCGGCGACGAAGTTAAGGCCGGCGACGCGCTGTTCACGATCGACAGCCCCGATCTGCTTCAGGCGGAATCGACGTTGCTGGCCTCCGCCGGCGTTCTCGAACTGCAAAAGCGGGTGCTCGCGCGCGCGCTCAATCTGCTCAAGGCGGGGGGCAGCGCGCAAAAGGATGTCGACCAGTCGACATCCGATCAGCAGACCGCCGAAGGCAACTTCAAGGCTGCCAAGGATGCGGTGCGCATCTTTGGCAAGACCGACGCGGAGATCGAGCAGATCCTGGTCGACCGCAGGGTCGATTCCACACTCGTCGTGCCGAGCCCGATCGCGGGCCGTGTCGTCGCCCGCAACGCGGCGCCCGGGTTTTTGACGCAGCCAGGTGCGGCGCCGGCGCCCTTCACGGTCGCCGACCTCTCGACGATGTGGATGCTGGCCAACGTCATCGAGACCGACGCGCCGGCCTACAAGCTCGGGCAACGGGTCCAGGTCACGGTGCCCGCTTATCCGGACAAGATCTTCACCGGCCGTGTGACGGCGCTCGGCGCGATGATCGATCCCAATACCCACCGCCAACTGGTGCGTTCCGAAATCGACGATCCCGAACATCTGCTGCGCTCGGGAATGTTCGCAAGCTTCGTCATTCATGTCGGCGATCCCGTCAACTCGCTGGCGGTGCCGGCCGAGGGCGTGGTGCGGGAAGGCGACGGCACGATGTCGGTGTGGGCCACCAAGGACAACCGCCATTTCGTCAAGCGAACGGTGAAGACCGGATTGCAGCAGGATGGCTGGACACAGATTTTGACAGGACTTCACGCCCGGCGAAACCGTCGTCATGGATGGCGCGGTGTTCCTGAGCAACAAGCTCTTGTTGGGCGATGCGGGTTAAGCGGAACCCAAGTGCACACGGCGGTATCAGTTGATTAAGTCCCTGCTCGAATTCGGTCTGACGCGCAGCGCGATCATCGTGCTGGGTCTGGTGGTGTTTTGCGCCGCCGGACTCGTTGCGTTTTCAAAGCTGAATATCGAAGCCTACCCCAATCCGGCGCCGGTCATTCTGGAGATCACGGCGCAGGCGGCCGGTCTTTCCGCCGAGGAAATGGAAAAATACTACACGATCCCGATGGAGGTCGGCCTTTACCCGACGCCGGGCGTCGTCAACATCCGCTCGACCTCGTTCTACGGCCTGTCGTTCGTTCGCGTCACCTTCAGATATGGCACCGACTTTTACTTTGCGCTGACGCAGGCCTCGATCAGCCTGCAGCAAAACGTCAACCTGCCGGGCAACCAGGTCGCGCAAATCCAGCAATCGAGTCTGGTCGGCGAAATCTATCGCTACCAGCTCGTCGGTCCCCCGCATTTCGGCCTGACCAATCTGCGCACGCTGCAGGATTACGTCGTCGCCCGTCGCTTTCTGACGATTCCGGGCGTGGTGCAGATCAATGCCTGGGGCGGCACGACCAAGCAGTTCAATGTCGATGCCGATTTGCAGAAGCTGGAAGCCTACAACATCACGATTCCGCAGCTCGTCACCGCGCTCGGCAACGCCAATATCAATGTCGGCGGGCGTGAGATCACGATCGGGCAGCAATCGGTCAATATCCGTGGCGTCGGGCTCGTCGATAGCGGCGGCGCCGACGACGTCACCAAGGGCTACAAGGTCAAGGACATCGAGAATGTGGTCCTGACGCAGGTGAACGGCTTGCCGATCCAGGTCAAGGATATCGCCAGCGTCTCCGTCGGTTTTGTGCCGCGGCTCGGCATTGGCGGCAGGGATCACGACGACGACGTCGCCACCGCGATCGTGGTGATGGGACGAACCCAGCATACCAACGACATCATTCCGCGCGTCCAGGCCGAGGTTGCAAAACTCAACAGCGACGGCAGCCTGCCGCCAGGCGTCAAGATCGTTCCCTACTACGATCGAAGTTCGCTGGTCGGGATCACCACGCACACGGTGCTGCACAACCTGATTTTCGGCTGCCTGCTGGTTTTCATCATTCAGTGGGTGTTCCTCGGCGATCTGCGTAGCGCCATCATCGTCAGCGCCAACATTCCGTTCGCGCTGTTCTTCGCGATCATCATTCTGGTGCTGCAAGGCGAAGACGCCAACCTGCTGTCGCTCGGCGCGGTCGATTTCGGCATCATCGTCGATTCCGCCGTGATCATGATGGAAAATATCTACCGGAATTTTCAGTCGTCAGCTGAAAGCCGGCAGACGTTGCTTCAGCATCTCTCGGAAGGCTATTGGGGGGACGATCCCACGTCCGTGCATGCGCAAACTCGGGGCGGCACTCCGAAGTGGACGGAGCGGCTGCGCATGATCTTCGTCAGCGCGCTTCAGGTCGACAAGGCCGTGTTCTTCACCGCCGCCATCACCGTCACCGCCTTCGTGCCGCTGTTTACGATGCAAGGCGTCGAGGGCCAGATCTTCGGTCCGATGGCGCGAACCTACGGTTACGCGCTCGCCGGGGCGTTGCTGGCTACATTTACAGTAACGCCGGTCCTGGCCTCGCTATTGTTGCCCAAGCACATCGAGGAGACCGAAACCGTCATCGTGCGGATGCTGCGCAAGAGCTATACGCCGGTGCTGCGCTGGTCGCTCGCCAACCTCAGGGTTTCGGTGACGATCGGCCTTGTCTTTCTGGGTGTGAGCGTGCTGGCGGCCTCCCGCCTCGGCAGCGAGTTCCTGCCGGCGCTGGAAGAAGGCAATTTCTGGATCCGCGCCGCGATGCCATCGACGATGTCGCTCGATGCCGGCACCGCCGTCACCGGCAAGATGCGCGAGATATTGCTGCGCCACCCTGAAGTCGTCACCGTGGTCTCGCAGCACGGCCGTCCCGATAACGGCAGCGACGCTTCGCCGTTCTCCAACGTGGAGCTGTTCGCGCCGCTCAAGCCGTTCGACGAGTGGCCGCCCAACCTGACCAAGGAAAAGCTGACGGAAGAACTGCAGCGGGAGTTCGCCGAGGAATTGCCGGGCATCGGCTTCAACTTCTCGCAATATATCCAGGACAACGTCGAGGAAGCGCTCTCGGGCGTGAAGGGCGCCAATTCCGTCAAGGTCATCGGCCCCAATCTCGAACTGCTCGAGAAGCTCGCGACCCAGGTGATGGACGAGATGGCGAAGATCCGCGGCGTTGCCGATCTCGGAATCTTCCATCTGCTCGGGCAGCCCAATCTCAACATCAAGATCGACCGCGAAAAGGCCGCCCGCTATGGGCTGAATACCGGCGACGTCAACACCGTCGTTCAGGCCGCGCTCGGCGGCACCACGGCGACCACCGTCCTGGAAGGTGACCGGCAGTTCAATCTCGCCGTCAGGCTCGATCCAAAATATCGCAGCAGCATCGATGCGGTTCGCAACCTCAAGGTCGCCTATTCGACGCCGTCGGGCACCAACGGCTACGTTCCGCTCAGCGAACTTGCCGACATCACGCTCGATACCGGCGCCTCCTTCATCTACCGCGAGCGCAGCCAACGCTACATTCCGATCAAGTTCAGCGTGCGCGGCCGCGATCTCGGCAGCACGGTTGCGGAAGCACAGGAACGGGTCGGCAAGGCCGTCAAGCTTCCCAACGGGTATCAGCTTGTCTGGGCCGGCGAGTTCGACAGCCTCCAGGCCGCCAAGCAACGACTGATGATCGTGGTTCCGATCACGCTGCTGTTGATCCTCGTGCTGTTATACGGGCTGTTCAATTCGCTGCGCGACAGCCTGTTGTCGGTCGCAGGTATTCCCTTCGCGATCGGCGGTGGGTTGATCGCGCTCTATTTTGCCGGACTCGATTTTTCCGTCTCGGCGGCGATCGGCTTCATCTCGCTGTTCGGCGTTGCGGTGATGGACGGCATTCTCAACATCACCTATTTCCGCGAGCTCAGGTCGCAAGGCATGGGGATCGCCGAAGCGGTGTTCCACGGCGCCGAGCAGCGGATGCGGCCGATGCTGATGACCGCGCTGTCGGCCGGCGTCGGCCTGTTCCCGGCCGCGATATCCCACGGTATCGGCAGCCAGGTGCAACGGCCCTTAGCAACCGTCGTCGTGGGTGGTATGTTCGTCGGGCCGCTGCTTCTGTTGGTCGTGGCGCCGGCGCTGCGAAAGATTTTCCTCTCGAGAGACGCCGAAGACGCTGCGGTCGTCGGCGATCCGGCCGTAGTCACCGAAGGCAATCCCGATGGCTAGCGGCAACCGCATGACGCGACAGAAACTCCGGTCTGCTGCAGGCGTGCTCGGGATCGGTGCGATGTCGCTCGCCGTTTCCGGCTGCGCGGTGGGGCCGAATTTCAGTCCGGCGGACAAGCCCGACGTGACCGGTTACGTCAAGGGAAACCTGGCGTCGGCCGATCCCGGAAAGGCACCGCCGTCCGTGCCCGGTCAGCGTTTCCTCAGCGGAGTTGACGTTTCGACGCGCTGGTGGGCGGCATTCAAATCGGAGCCGCTGAACCAGCTGGTCAGGGAATCGGTCAATCACAATCCCAACCTGCAAGCCGCGGAAGCCGCGATCAAGATCGCGCGCTACAACGCGCTCGCCCAGCGCGGCCTGTTCTTTCCGCAAGTCACCGGCAACTCGTCAACCCAGCAGATCCTGGTGGCCAATCCGCAGCAGGTGCCGCCGATTCCGACCGTGGGCCCGCAATCCGAATTCTCGCTGGTGACCAACCAGCTCACGGTGTCGTTTGTGCCGGATATCTGGGGCGGCAACTTCCGCGCCGTCGAGAGCCTGGACGCCACCGCCGAACAGCAACTGTTCCAGCTCGAAGCCGCCTATCTGACGCTGACCAGCAATGTGGTGACGGCGGCGATCCAGGAGGCCTCGCTGCGCGGGCAGATCGCGGCGACCCAGCGCATCATCGCGATCGAGCGACATCTATTGGATATCCTGAAACGGCAGCAAAGTTTCGGTCAGGCCGCGCAGGCCGACGTGCTGGCGCAGGATGCGGCGCTGGCGCAGGCCGAAGAATTGCTGCCGCCGCTCGAGAAGCAGCTCGCCCAGCAGCGCGATCTGCTGACGGCGCTGGCCGGGCAATATGCGGCCGACGAGATCCGCCAGAAGTTCGATCTGGCGCATCTGAAGCTGCCGACCAATCTGCCGATCAGCCTGCCGGGCAAGCTGGTCGATCAGCGGCCGGACGTGCGCGCGGCGGAAGCCAATATGCATTCAGCGGCCGCGCAAATCGGCGTCGCGATCGCGGCCCGCCTGCCCAATATCACGCTGTCCGCCAATGGCGGCTCGGCCGCATTCAATTGGCCGCAGACGTTTGCGCCGGGCACCGGCTTTTTCACGTTGGGCGCCGCCGCGGCCGCGCCGATCTTCGACGGCCTGACGCTCTACCACAAGCAGAAGGCGGCCGAGGCGGCGCTGGAGCAGGCCGAGGCGCAGTATCGCGCCACGGTGATCACAGCTTTCCAGAACGTCGCCGATGCCCTGCGGGCGTTGCAGGCGGACGCCAAGGCGATGCACGCGGCGCGGCGTGCGGAAGACACCGCCAAGGCCAGCCTCGACATCGTCGAGAAGCAGCTCAACGAAGGCCAGGTCAATCAACTGGCCGTGCTCAACGCGCAACAGACCTATCTGACAGCAGCCGTGGTACGGGTGCAGACCGAGGCCAATCGCATCGCCGATACGGCGGCCTTGTTCATGGCGCTCGGCGGCAACTGGCCTTCGAACTGCACCGTGCCGGACTGGCGCGCATGCGCGCTGGGCGATCCGCCTGAGCCTGCGGTGGTTGCGGCTACGGACGCCAAATAGCCGGCAGTCTCAAGCGAGCGGTCGCGAAGTTGGCCGGTGCATCGACCCGGCACAGGCAACGGGGCCCAACGAAATCTCGCTGATTGGCTAGCTCGCCGCGTGAAGGTCGTCCGAGGATGGCAATGGCTGTAAAGCCGCGGTTTCGGCAACGTCCTGCGTGGCAGGAAGAGCCAGCGTCGCGATCGCCGCCGAACTGAGGTACTTCGGCGGATACAGATAGGATTCCATCAACGGCGTGGAGGTCGGGCGGGCATGCCGCTTCAAAATCGACTTCGTCGTGAAGGCGGCGCGTGGATAGATTGTACTCCAGCCGGCAAAATTGCTCGCCAGAATCTCGAGCGAGAGCAGCGTGGTCGCAATTTGCGTGAAGCCCTCGTTGGACTTCTTGGCGCTTCGGGTCGTCGAAGCTTTTCGCAGAAGCTGGCGAAACTCACGATGGGTTTCGATGAAAGGACCAAGTCCCGCCTTCCACAGGATATCCGGCAGGCAACCATAGCCGTGCAGGTCGTGATAACTTTCGATCAGGCTCCGGCACTGATTGCGCAGTTTGTGAGGAAGAAAGTCGAAGTCGGGACCGCCATTGCTGCCTGAAAGCAATTCGCCGCCGGCGCGGCCTCCCTGTGCTGCCTCTTCCATCGGTTTGTCCCGCGTCCGGCAATCAACGTGCTCAATGCGACGCAGCATAGCGAACCCGGCCATATATCTTCGATGGACAGCGGGGCGTTTTTTAATAGCAAAAAAATAGCCTGAAACTTACCTGCGACTTACGATGCGTCTGAATCCGCGGCATTCACCGCGGGAGGTATGGCAAAAAAGTCTCACTGCCGGAAAAACTAACGCAGCGAATCGCCGACTTTAGCCGAAATACGGCCTTCAGCGCCGGTAGTTTGAGCATGGCGATGAGCAAGTGGCGCGAGTGTATGCATCTTGGCGCCAAATCGATCGGATCTTTATTTTATTCCTATTTATTCGCCCGGTTCCTCCCATCGATCTTACTCTCTCGCCTGTGACAGAAATCGTTCGTTAACAAATGCGGAACAAGCGCTCGGGGGAGTGCTGCTCTCGCAACAGTTGGGGCGATTTCGATGAAGAGAGCTTTGCTGGCAGGTGTCGCGTTCACGGCGATGGGCCTGTTCAATGCTGCGCAAGCGGCCGACGCGAACATGCCGGCCAAAGTGCCGGCGGCGTGCAGGGGCGCGGTCGATCCCTACAAGAACTATGCGTGTCTCGATGACTATCTCGGCACGACCTTTTTGGAGCGCTTCTTCAACTACTACCGGCTCGAATGGGGCCATGATGTCGCGCCCGCCGATCCGAAGGCGCCGCCGTCGCGCCGTCCGGAGAGCGAGGTCCCGGCGACACCGGAGACGATTCCTCCTTATCCGTTCACCGAGTGGCCCTATGGCGGCACCACCAGCCTTGGCGTGACGCGGCCAAGTTCGGTCGACAGCCCGCTGATGTCAGCGCTCGGCAACACCAGCGTCGGAAGCTGGATGAACGAAAATCACATCCAGGTCTATGGCTGGATTAACGCCGGCGGAAACTTGTCGACCAACACGGTTCGTGGCGGCAATGCGCCGGCGGCCTATGACTACAACCCCAATACGGTGCAGCTCGACCAGGCGGTGCTGTATATCGAACGGCTCCCCGACACCGTGCAGAAGGATCACATCGACTGGGGCTTCCGATTGGCGCCGATCTACGGCGAGAACTATCGCTACACCACGGCCTTCGGACTTTGGAGCAATCAGCTTCTGAACCAGAATAACAATTACGGCTATGACCTGCCGATGGCCTATGGCGAGGTCTTCATTCCGTGGGTCGCGGACGGCATGCTGATTCGTGTCGGCCGCTTCATCTCGATCCCGGACATCGAGGCGCAGCTCGCGCCGAACAACTACATGTATACGCACTCGATGACGTATACGTTCGACAACTACACCAACACCGGCATCCAGACCTCGACTGCGTTGAACAAGAACTGGATACTGCAACTCGGTGTCTCGGTCGGCAGCGACACGTTGCCGTGGCATGCCGGCGCGACGATGCCGAACCCGTTCCCGAATCCGCTCTATCCGGGTCTTACCCTGCCGAAGGATCCCGGTGCGGTTCCCAGTATCACGGCAGGCGTCCGCTGGACCAGCGATTCCGGCAAGGACGACATCAACATCGTCGCCGATGCGATCAACGGCGGGCAATGGGGCTACAACAACCTGCAATGGTATGGGTTGACCTATTATCACAAGTTCAACGATCAGTGGCACATCGCGTTTGAAACTTACGACTTGCATGAAAACAACGTGCCCAACGCGCTCAACCCTGCGGTCACCGGACCTGCTGGCCTCTGGACGCTCGGCGGCACGCCGTTCTCGCCGCAATATATGCCGTTCAATGCACCTGGCCTCGCCCAGTGCGCCAGCACCGTCGTGCTGTCGTGTACGGCGGAAGTCCGCACGGCGGTGACCTACATCAGCTACCGCCCAGGGCCGCTGGATAACATCTCTTACCGGCTCGAATACTACGACGACATGCAGGGCCAGCGCACCGGCACCAAGACCGCCTATTTCGAAACCGGTGTCGGCTGGCAGCACTGGTTCTCGCCGCAGATCGAGATCCGGCCGGAGTTCACATATTACAAGTCGCTGAACGGCTTCGCCTTCAACGGCAATTCAAACCTCGGCATCCCCGCTACTCGAAACTACGCCCTCGTCGGCGCGGCAGACATTATCCTCCACTTCTGAGGCGAAGCAGGGTGACGACCAAGGCCGTCACCGCTTTCACCGGAAACAATTTCGACAGGGGCTAACAATGAAACGAATTCTTCTCACCGCAGTCTCGCTGGGGACGCTGAGTCTGCTGTCGCCGGCGCTTGGTGCGGACCTGCCTTACGCAAAGGCGCCGTCGGCAGCGGCGGCGGTTTACGACTGGACGGGGGTCTATGTCGGCGGATTCGGCGGCGGCGGCTTCGGCAATCACAACTATAACAATGCCAACGGTCCTGCCGGTTTTGCGGACTTCACCGTCAACTACGATTCGACTGGCGGCATCGGCGGCGGCGAGGTCGGTTACAACTGGCAGAGCGGCATCTACTTGATGGGTGTCGAGGCGGACGGGTTCTGGTCGGGCATCAAGGGAGGCGACGCCAGCCAGGCGCTCGGCGTCGTCGATCAGAGCGACTTGCGCTGGGGTGGCACGCTTCGTGCGCGCGGCGGTATCGCCGTCGATCGCTGGTTGTTGTTTTTCACCGGCGGCTGGGCGTTCGGCGATATCCAGCACACCAGCACCGCCGCGGGATTTCCGGTCGATCAATTCACAAATCACCGGAGCGGCCTCGCAGCGGGCGGCGGCATTGCCTATGCGATCACCAACAACGTGATCGGCAAGCTGGAGTATCGGTACTACGACTTCGGCACCTATAGCCGGGCGGGTAACCCGCTCACGCCGAATGGACAGCTACCTTACAGCGTAGCCAGCACTTATTCCGTGTTGACGGTCGGCATCGACGTCAAGTTCGGAGGTCCCGTGGTCGCCAAATACTGATTTGGCGTGCGATCGGTGAACTGAGGTTACATGGGGGCTTTAATGTACAGAAACGTGAAGTGGGCGCTGGCAGGCGTGTTGATGGGACTAGGTGTCATCGGCGCTGCGTCGGCCGCGGATATGCCGCTCAAGGCAGCGCCGTTGGCCGCACCCGTTTACAACTGGACCGGCTGTTACATCGGTGGCAATGCCGGAGGTGCATGGACGCGGGTCGACACATCGAGGGTATCGCAAGATACCATCGGTCCGGCGTTTGCCGACTATGGCCGCGAAGACGATAGCGGCTTCATGGGCGGTGGGCAGGCCGGCTGCGATTTCCAGACCACCAACCTGGTATTCGGCGTGCAGGGCACATTCGACTTCGGCGGCGTCAAGGGCTCGCACGCGCTCTCGAGCCTTCCGAATTTTTCGGAGACAAACAACCTCAACGCCGTTTACACGGCCACGGGACGCATGGGTTATCTCTACACCCCCTCCTTTCTGGGATACGTGAAGGTCGGCATGGCGTGGATGCAGGATAAAAACCAGGTGCTCCAGCCCGCTGGCGCGCTGTCGGAATCCGCCAAGTATACCTTGCCCGGAATGACGGCTGGTATCGGCTTCGAGTGGATGTTTACGCACAACTGGTCGGTGTTCGCCGAATGGAACTACCTGTGGATCGAGGATACTTCCGGTCAGCATTTCAACTCGGCCGCGGGGCTGTTTCCACCCGGTGAAGTTCTCAATGTGAAGCAGACCGCGCAAACGGTGCGCGTTGGTGTGAACTACAAATTCCACTGGGACGGCCCGGTGGCCGCGAAATACTAGGGCGAATCGGTTTCATCATTGCCGCCGCAGCACGACGTGCTGCGGCGGTCGTGTTTTGGCAGCTTTGCCAGGCGCGACCCCGTGTCGCGAGCGCTCATCATTGTCTCTGCGCAACGGAGAAGGTAACCCCCATCTGACGGGGTCGGCTTGCCGTAGAGTCGCGAGATGGGCGTTAAAATCTTCTTGTTTTTAATCGCCGCAACGGCACTGGAAACGTTCGGCGACGCGATCGTGCGTATCGGAATTGGTCAGACCGCATGGCTGCCGCGCAGCGGATTATTTCTTGCCGGCGCGCTTCTTCTGTTTGGCTACGGCGTCTCGCTCAATCTTGCGCCCATCGAGTTCAGCCGCGTGGTCGGCCTCTATATCGCGACGCTTTTCATCGTGTGGCAGGTGGTCAATCTGATCGTGTTTCGCAATCCGCCCGGCGTGCCGGTCTTGTTGGGCGGCGCGTTGATCGTCGCTGGTGGGCTGATCGTTACGTTCTGGGAATAAGCGAATCGAGATAGTGCCAGGCGCACGCTGATTCTGCTCGGCCGAATGCCGGCCGCTCCGGTCAGGCTGTCAAAAACAGGCTTTGAAGAATTTACCAGACCACGTAAGCGCAGAGTGCGGCCAACGGCAACAGCGCAAGGCCCATATACATCCAGGTGCGATAGGCACCGGCATCCTTGGGCAGTTTGAAAACGTTGACGATAAACCAGGCGCAAACGCCGACGCCCATCAACACGCGAATGAGATCGCCGGGTGTTTCGTAAATCGAGGAAAGCCGTTCGATCTGCGGGCTTGCGACGCGGGCGGTGAGAACGATGAGCACGACCAGGAAAATCGTACGCACCGCAACGCCGCCGACCCAGATGTGGGAAGGCAGTTTCGTCATTTCCGCCTTACGCGCCTCGCTTACCGGCAGATTTGTGTCGGTTTGCATCGCACATTCCTGAATCAATCCGCCCAAAACGATATCTTTGATCGCGTTGCAGCGGCAAGTAGCTATTTTTCATATATAACACAACAAAACGACAGTAGTCCTGACGTTTTTTCAGTGCATTGCCTCGTGGCCCTTTCCAGGGGCCTCAAAGTGGCCTTTCGCCTTCAGTCAGGCCAAATCAGCCAAATTGAATTGTCTTCATTGATAGATCTGGAGTTCAATGCCTTTGGTGCAAGGGAGGAGATGTCGCATGGCAGGCAGGCTGAAAACGGCTGGAGTGATGCTGGCGGCGGCGCTGCTGATTCTCGTTCCGGCAGCCCACGCCCAGATGGGCAAGAGGGGCAGCCATGCGGCGCCAACCACCGAGGCTAGGCCCAAGGTGGATGAGAAAGCCTACAAGGCCGCGCTCGATCGCATTCCGACGCCGAAAAAGCCGTACGACCCCTGGGGCCCGGTCCACGATTCCGAGCCCGCGGCGAAATCGTCAGGCAAATCGAACTAGGATTTCCGCCTACCTCGAGCCGAATCGCCGTGCCGCGATTCCGGTGTTGGTCTCACCTCGAATCTCGACGACCTCTGGGCTGCCCCAAAGCTGCGGCAGCGGCGGTCAAGCGATCGGTTAACCGGAAGGTGGTGAGGGTTTCAGCGGCCACCCTGGCGCGCTGATCTTTTATGCATCTGCCGAATGTTTATTGCGTACGGCGAAGCCCGGTATCATCATCTTCCAACGAGACAACAAGGCGCCGTTCAGGCGTCGAGCCCAATCATCGGGCGGGAAACGCTCTAGCCACGCTCCGTTGTCTTGATCGTTGGACTTGGAATCAGGGCACTTGGGATCATCGGAGGAAACCATGACCACACGCCTCGCCGCCATCATGCTTACTGTTCTGTTTGCTGCTGTCAGCTTGACGGGCCGCGCCGAAGCCGGCGCTTCGGCCAGCGCGCCGTCGAAAAATACCCGCGTGAGCGCGCAACAGACGAACCACAAGACCGCGAAGAACGATTTCGGGATCACTGAATACTCTTCGTCGTCGGCGCGCAATCACGCGCACTGACGCCTAGCGATAAGCCGCTAGTTGCGAACCGCTCCGTGATCGTCTGATTCGGCGCGCCGCGGCGGGTTGATATCACGCACCCATGTTCGCGCGCTCGACAGAATATCGGGCAGAACGGCATCGACCTCGTCTTTGGTCATGCCGGGCCTGATGCGCGGGTCGTAGAGAATGTTGAGAAGATACTGATCGTAAACGTCGAAGAAGCCCATCTGGACGTCGTCATTGAACATCGTCCACGGCACCGAGGCGTCGTCGTTGATGGCGCCAAGGGCCTGTAGCAGCTCTTCATAGGCGCAGTCGTAGAACGTGAATTCTCCGGCATCGATCGGCAGGATCGCTTCCGCACGGCGAATCCGAAAACGTTCGTCCTTGCCGATACCCGACAGGCATTCCGGGTTGAGCGCCTGCTGGATTCGCTTCGCCTTGTCGTCGCCGTACAGCGCGCGAATCGTGGTTTTCAGCTTGCGCTCGGGAACCAGCCGCACCACGAAATTGGCGGCGCGGCGATCACTGGTGACGTCGATGTCGAGATGATTCACCCGCGTGCGAATGTCGGCCACCACCTTGGCCAATTCAATGCGCCGGTTCGCGCTCGCCGTTTCCACGAAGATCCTCACCGGCTCGTCGAATTTGCGGACGCGGCCGGCCGGCTTGTCGAGTTGCAGTTCGGCACCGAATGCGATCTTGAAAAAACCTTCCCTGATTTCGTCGTTGGTAAAATCAGTCCGTTCGGCGGCGCGGCGGCTGGAGATGTCTGGATCTTCCGCGCGCGCCGAAAGGCAGCCGGCCCAAGCGAGTGCTGCCGTCAGCAAAATCGAAACCGTCAGGATGCGGCGCGCTTTCGTCACGCCGTTGCGCGCGAGCGAGGAGAAAACGCTGGAAAGATCGATCGGCATATCTGTCTGTCGTGCCTCAGATTAAAAAATAATATCTTTTAGTTCAGTAAGTTAGCTTCCATTCGCGAGCAAGATTCATACCGCTCACGGGGCGCGCTTGATCGTGCGCGCGGCAACGAACGCGTCCGCAATCAACATAGCGATCTCGGAATAGGATATCGGGACGAGGCCCCGCGCCTTCTTATAGGGATGTTGTGGGATGCGAGCTGGAACGCCCCGTCTTTATGAGATTCCTATAACGTCGCGACCCCGGCCGCCTCGAAAACCTATGCAGCGGATGGCACTTCAACCGGCGAAGAGCCGGCGGGTCTTACGTTCATACGTACGGTTTGATCTGTCGCAACCCGGCCGTTCGCGTCTGCGCCAGATTGCGCATGCGAGCAGGCACCGTCAGGAGAATTCCATGTTGGACATAATTGTGTTGGCCGTTGGCTTCGGCTTCTTCGCCGCCGCGATCGGCTATACCTACGCCTGCGAACGGCTTTGAAGGCCTTGTCGAATGGATGATCCGAAGCGCTTCGAAGGAAGATGACCATGATGTTCGATTACGCTCTCGCGGGCCTCGTTTCCGCAGGCCTGCTGTTTTACCTGACCTACGCGCTGCTGCGTCCCGAACGCTTTTGATCGCGCCTAAGGCCTTCGCGTCAACGCCGCCACGATTCCCAAACTTCAGTTCAAAGGCCTCTCTGCCATGACCGCCATCGGATGGATCCAAATTTTTCTATTTTGCGCCATCATCGCCGCGCTGACCAAACCGCTTGGCTGGTACATGACGCGCGTGTTCGAGGGCGAGCGGACGCTGCTGTCGCCGCTGCTTCGACCGATTGAGGTCGCGATCTACTGGATCGGCGGGGTCGACGAAAAGCGCGAACAGCATTGGGTCACCTATACGCTCTCCATGCTGTTCTTTCACGTCGGCGGCTTCGTCATCCTTTATGCGGTGATGCGGCTACAGGCCCTGCTTCCGTTCAACCCGGCGGGCCAGTCGGCGGTCGCTCAAGACCTCGCTTTCAACACCGCGATCAGCTTCATCACCAACACCAACTGGCAGAATTACGGCGGCGAAAGCACGATGTCCTATCTCGTGCAGATGCTGGGTCTCACGCATCAGAACTTCCTGTCGGCCGCGACCGGCATTGCGCTTGCGGTCGCCCTGATCCGCGGTTTTTCCCGCGCCTCGGTACGCACCGTCGGCAATTTCTGGATCGATGTGACGCGTGTGACGCTCTATGTGCTGCTGCCGATCTGCATCCTCTACACGCTGTTTCTGGTCTGGCAGGGCATACCGCAGACGCTGGGGCCTTATGTCGAGGCCACGACGCTGGAGGGTGCCAAGCAAACGATCGCGGTCGGCCCGGTCGCCTCGCAGGTCGCGATCAAGATGCTCGGCACCAACGGCGGCGGCTTCTTCAATGCCAACGCGTCGCATCCGTTCGAGAACCCGACCGCGGTTTCGAATTTCGTGCAGATGCTGTCGATCTTTGCGATCGGCGCGGCACTGACCAACGTGTTCGGCCGCATGGTCGGTAATCAGCGGCAGGGCTGGGCGATCCTGGCGATCATGGGCGTGCTGTTCGTCGCGGGCGTTACCGTCACTTATTGGTCGGAGGCCAACGGCACCGCGGCTCTCGACGCCCTGGGACTGACCGGCGGCAATATGGAAGGCAAGGAAGTCCGCTTCGGCATCATAGCCTCGAGCCTGTTTGCGGTCATTACGACAGCGGCGTCCTGTGGTGCGGTCAATGCGATGCATGACAGCTTCACGGCGCTCGGCGGCATGATCCCGCTGATCAACATGCAGCTTGGCGAAATCATTGTCGGCGGTGTCGGCGCCGGTCTCTACGGCATGCTGCTGTTCGTCGTGCTCGCGATTTTCGTTGCGGGATTGATGGTTGGCCGTACCCCGGAATATGTCGGCAAGAAGATCGAGGCGCGCGAGGTCAAGATGGCGATGCTCGCCATTCTCGTGCTGCCGTTGATGTATCTCGGCTGGACCGCGGTCGCGGTGGTGCTGCCGTCGACGGTTGCCGCGATGAACAATGCCGGTCCGCACGGTTTCACCGAGGTGCTCTATGCCTATACCTCGGCGACCGGCAATAACGGCTCGGCCTTTGCCGGGCTCTCCGGCAATACCTTCTTTTATAATCTCACGCTCGCAAGCGCGATGTTCGTCGGCCGCTTCTTCATGATCATCCCGGCAATGGCGCTTGCCGGCTCGCTCGCCGGCAAAAAATCGGTCCCGCCCTCGGCCGGAACGCTGCCGACGACCGGCGGCCTGTTCGTTGGCCTCGTCGTCGGCGTCATCCTCATCATCGGCGGTCTCACCTTCTTCCCGGCTCTCGCGCTCGGCCCGATCGTCGAGCACCTGGCTGGCAACGCCAACACCTTGTTCTGACCGGTCACTCGGAGTTACTTCCATGGAAGTCGTGCAAAAAGCCAATAAACGGATGCCGGTCGCCACCATGCTCGATCCGAAGATCGTGTGGCCCGCGATCGGCTCGGCCTTCGTCAAGCTCGATCCGAGGGCAATGGCCCGGAACCCCGTGATGTTCGTGGTCGAAGTCGTCGCCGCGCTCACGACCGTGATCTTTCTGCGCGATCTCATCACCGGCGCCGCCGACCTCGGCTTTGCGTTTCAGATCATCCTGTGGCTGTGGTTCACGGTGCTGTTTGCCAATTTCGCAGAAGCCGTCGCCGAAGGCCGCGGCAAGGCGCAGGCCGAATTGCTGCGCAAGACCCGCACCGAAAGCCAGGCCAAGCTTTTGACCGGATCGGGGAGGGACTATCGCCTGGTGCCGGGCACCAGCCTGAAGGTCGGCGATGTCGTGCTGGTCGAGGCCGGCGACAATATTCCCTCCGACGGCGAAATCATCGAAGGCGTGGCCTCGGTGAATGAAGCCGCGATCACGGGCGAATCTGCGCCTGTGATCCGGGAATCCGGCGGCGACCGTTCGGCGGTGACCGGCGGCACGCAGGTGTTGTCGGACTGGATTCGCGTGCGGATCACGGCGGCGCAAGGTTCGACCTTCATCGACCGCATGATCAGGCTGGTCGAGGGCGCCGAGCGGCAGAAGACGCCGAACGAAATCGCGCTCAACATTCTGCTCGCGGGACTCACCATCATCTTCGTGTTCGCGACCGTCACCATCCCGAGCTACGCCGCCTATGCCGGCGGACAGATTTCGGTGATCATTCTGGTGGCGTTGTTCGTCACGCTGATTCCGACCACCATCGGCGCGTTGTTGTCGGCGATCGGCATCGCCGGCATGGATCGGCTGGTGCGTTTCAACGTATTGGCGATGTCGGGCCGCGCGGTCGAAGCCGCCGGCGACGTCGATACGCTCCTGCTCGACAAGACCGGCACCATCACGCTCGGCAATCGCCAGGCGACGGCGTTTCGTCCGGTTCGCGGCGTCTCTGAACAAGAGCTCGCGGATGCGGCGCAACTGGCTTCGCTCGCCGACGAAACCCCGGAAGGCCGCTCGATCGTGGTGCTGGCCAAGGAGAAATACGGCATCCGCGGCCGCGACATGGGCGAGTTGGCCGCGACCTTCGTTCCGTTCACGGCGCAGACCCGCATGAGCGGCATCGATGCCGGCGGCTCCTCGGTCCGCAAAGGCGCCGTCGAGGCGATCCTGAATTATGTCGGTGGCGGAATGGCTCAGGCCGCAGCCGGCAACACGGTTCGGGCGTTGCAGCCGTCCTTGAACTCGGACGCCGCGCGCGAAATCACCGCTATCTCGGACGAAATCTCCAAAGCTGGTGGTACGCCGCTGGCGGTCGCCAGGGATGGCCGCCTGCTCGGCGTCGTTCAGTTGAAGGACATCGTCAAGGGCGGTATCCGCGAGCGCTTTGCGGAGTTGCGCCGCATGGGCATTCGCACCGTGATGATAACCGGCGATAATCCGATGACGGCGGCTGCGATCGCGGCGGAAGCCGGCGTCGACGATTTTCTTGCGCAGGCAACGCCTGAAGACAAACTGAAGCTGATCCGCGACGAGCAGGCCAACGGCAAGCTGGTGGCGATGTGCGGCGACGGCACCAACGATGCGCCGGCGCTGGCGCAGGCCGACGTTGGGGTCGCCATGAATACCGGCACCCAGGCGGCGCGCGAGGCCGGCAACATGGTCGATCTCGATTCCAATCCGACCAAGCTGATCGAGGTGGTCGAGATCGGCAAGCAGCTTCTGATGACGCGCGGTGCGCTCACGACGTTCTCGATCGCCAACGACGTCGCCAAATATTTTGCGATCATCCCGGCCATGTTCCTGACGTTCTACCCGCAGCTGGCGGTGCTCAACGTCATGCATTTGGCGAGCCCGCAAAGCGCGATCCTGTCGGCGATCATCTTCAATGCGCTGATCATCGTGGCGCTGATTCCCTTGGCGCTGAAAGGCGTCGCTTATCGTCCGATCGGCGCCGGTGCGCTGCTGCGGCGTAACCTGCTGGTCTATGGGCTGGGCGGTATCATCATTCCCTTTATAGGCATCAAGGCGATCGATCTCGTCGTCGCCGCGCTGCATCTGGCTTAACTCCACTTGGAGAACGACTATGCTTAGAGAAATTCGCCCGGCGATCCTGGTCCTGCTGCTGTTGACGCTGATCACGGGGCTGGCCTATCCGCTCGCCATGACCGAAGTCGCGGGCGCGATCTTTCCGAAACAAGCGCAAGGCAGCCTGATCGAGCGCGACGGCAAGGTGGTCGGCTCCGCGCTGATCGGGCAGGAGTTCAAGGACGACAAATATTTCCACGGCCGGCCGTCGGCGACGACGGCGCCGGACCCGGCCGATGCGAGCAAGACGGTGCCTGAGCCCTATAATGCTGCCAATTCCGGCGCTTCGAATCTCGGCCCGACCAGCAAGGCGCTGAACGATCGGATCAAGGGAGACGTGGAAAAATTGAAAGCGGAAAATCCGTCCGCAAGCGTCCCGATCGATCTCGTCACGACCTCGGCGAGCGGGCTCGATCCCGATATCTCGCCGGAAGGCGCGCTGTTCCAGGTCCCGCGGGTGGCGAAGGTGAGGGGATTGCCAGAAGATCGCGTCCGGCAGCTGGTCGCTGAAAACACCTCGGGCCGTCTGATCGGGCTGTTCGGCGAGCCCAGGGTTAACGTTCTGGCGCTTAACCTTGCGCTCGACGCCGCGGTCCCACACTAGGCCCGGCGCGGCGTGAGGACTATATTATTGCTATGGCTCAGCAACCACGCCGCGATCCCGAACAACGCCCTTCGCCGGAAGCCCTGCTCGAGGCCGCGCGGCGCGAGAACAGCGAGGCCGGGCGGCTGAAGATCTTCGTCGGCGCCGCCCCCGGCGTCGGCAAAACCTACGAAATGCTGCAAAGCGCTCACGCCCGGAAGAAGGCCGGCGTCGATGTCGTGGTCGGCGTCGTCGAGACCCACGGACGGGCGGAGACCGAGGCGCTTCTGCACGGGCTCGAGGTGATCCCGCGCAAACGCATCGCCTACAAGGACCAGGTTATCGAGGAGATGGACCTCGACGCGCTGATCGCACGCCGGCCGCGGCTCGCGCTGGTCGATGAACTCGCCCATACCAACGCGCCCGGCAGCCGTCATCCGAAGCGCTATCTCGATGTCGAGGAGTTGTTGTCGCGCGGCATCGATGTCTACACTGCCGTCAACATCCAGCACATCGAAAGCCTTAACGACGTGGTCGCCCAGATCACGCATGTGCGGGTGCGCGAAACCGTCCCGGATTCGGTGTTCGACCGCGCCGACGGCATCGAGCTGATCGATCTTACGCCGGATGATCTCATCCAGCGGCTGAAGGAAGGCAAGGTTTACGTCCCCAAACAGGCCGAACGCGCGCTGGAGCATTATTTCTCGCCGGGCAATCTGACCGCGCTGCGCGAGCTGGCGTTGCGGCGGACCGCCGAGCGCGTCGACGAACAGTTGCTCAACCACATGCAGGCTAACGCCATTGCCGGTCCCTGGGCCGCCGGCGAGCGCATACTCGGTCTGCATCAGCGAGGACCCGCGCTCGGCCGGGCTTGTGCGCTACACCAAACGGCTCGCCGACCGGCTGCACGCGCCGTGGACGGCGCTCAGCATCGAGACGCGGCGTTCGTTGCGCCTGGGCGACGAGGAGCGTGATCGCCTGGCCGATACGCTGCGGCTCGCGGAGGCGCTCGGCGGCGAGGCGCTGACGATTCCAGCCGTGGGGCGACGGATTGCCGACGACATCATCGGCTTTGCCCAGACCAACAACGTCACGCAGATCATCATCGGAAAGTCGGCGCGAACTTGGTGGTTCGAGCTGACACGGGGATCGGTGGTGCACGATCTGGTCCGCCGTGCCGGCAATATCAGCGTCAACGTGATTGCGGGCGAGGAGCTTGCCGCCGATCCGGTGCCGAAAAAGACCGTGCGCACCGCCGAGCGGCATGAGCCGTTCCACCCGCGGCCCTATCTGATGGCGCTTCTGGTCGTGGCGATCGGGCTCGTTGCGGCAGCATTCGTCCAGCCATTGTTTGGCGGGATCGAGAATGTCGATCTCGTATTCCTCACCGCGGTAGTGGCCGTCGCGGTGCGCTACGGCCTGTGGCCGTCGATCCTTGCCAGCATTGCTGCGTCGCTTTGCTATAATTTCTTCTTTATGCCGCCGATCTATACTTTCACGATCACCGATCCCACCAACGTCGCGGCGTTCTTCTTCTTCATGCTGATCGCCATTCTCGTCTCCAACGTCGCCGCTCGGGTACGCACGCAGGCCGACTCGGCGATCGGCCGTATCAGAACCACCGAATTGCTGTACGCCTTCAGCCGCAAATTGGCCGGCACTGCCACGCTCGATGATGTGTTGTGGGCAAGCGCCTATCAGACCGCGTTGATGCTGAAAGTGCGCGTGGTGCTGCTGTTGCCGGAAAACGGCGCGCTGACGGTGAAGGCCGGTTATCCGCCGGAGGATCAGCTCGACAAGGCCGACCTTGCCGCCGCCAACTGGGCCTGGGGCAACGACCGTGCGGCGGGACGCGGCTCCGATACCTTGCCCGGCGCCAAACGGCTGTTTCTTCCGATGCGAACCGGACGGGGGCTGATCGGCGTCGTCGGCATCGACGACGACAAGGCTGGCCCCTTGCTGACGCCGGATCAGCGGCGCCTGCTCGATGCGCTGGTCGATCAGGGCGCGCTGGCGATCGAGCGCGTCTTGCTGGTCGAGGACATGGACCGCGTCAAGCGCACTGTGGAGTCGGATCGTTTGCGTTCGGCGCTGTTGACCTCGATTTCGCACGACCTGAAAACGCCGCTCGCCTCGGTGCTTGGCGCGGCCTCCACCATGCGCGATCTCGCCGGCGGACTTAGCGAGGCCGAGAAGCGCGATCTTCTGGCGACCGTGATCGACGAATCCGAACGGCTCAATCGTTTCATCGCCAATCTGCTCGACATGACCAAGCTCGAATCCGGCGCCATCAAGCCGAATACCGCACGGCACGATATCGGAGAAATCGTCGGCAGCGCGCTCCGCCGCGCCAGCAAGATTCTGGCCCATCATAAAGTATCGCTTGAGCTTGAGCGCCGATCTGCCGATGCTCGAGCTTGACGCCGTGCTGTTCGAACAGGCGCTGTTCAACCTGCTGGACAACGCCGCCAAATATGCGCCGCCCGAGACCACGGTCTCGATCCGGGGATGGCGGGACAGGAATTTTGTCTCGCTTCAAATCCTCGACGAGGGCGACGGCATTCCGCAAACCGAACTGGAAAGCGTGTTCGACAAGTTTTATCGCGCGCAAAAGGGCGATCACGTCCGTCCCGGCACCGGGCTGGGATTAGCGATTGCCCGCGGCTTCATCGAGGCGATGGGCGGCATGATCGCCGCCGACAATCGCCGTGACCGCAGCGGTGCGGTGTTGACGATCCGGCTGCCCGTTCCGTCTTCGGCTTCAAACATACTGGATACCGCCGCATGAGCGCGACCCCGATCAAGGTCCTTGTCATCGATGACGAGCCGCCGATCCGCAAATTGCTGCGGATGGGTCTGAGCACGCAGGGCTACGAGATACTGGAGGCGCCGAACGGCAAAACGGGGCTGGAGCTGCTTTCGGAGGACCCGGCCTTGATCATTCTCGATCTCGGCCTGCCCGACATCCAGGGGCATGACCTGTTGCGGATGATCCGCGGCCGCAACGACAGCGTTCCGATCGTGGTGCTGTCGAGCCGCGGCGACGAGGCGGGCAAGGTCGAAGCGCTCGATCTCGGCGCCGACGATTACCTGACCAAGCCGTTCGGCATGGACGAACTGCTGGCCCGCATGCGCGCGGCGCTGCGGCATCAGTTGCAGGTCCATGGCGAGCGCCCGGTATTTCGCACCGGCGATCTCTCCGTCGATCTGGTTCGCCGCATCGTCAAGGTCGGCGAGCGGGAAGTGAAGCTGTCGCCGAAGGAATACGACCTGCTGCGGGTCATGGTACAGCATGCCGGCAAGGTTTTGACTCACCGATTGCTGCTCAAGGAGCTGTGGGACGAAATGACCGACGCGCAATATCTGCGGGTCTATGTGCGGCAGCTCCGGCAGAAGATCGAAACCGATCCCGAGCGTCCGCAATTCGTGCTGACCGAAACCGGCATCGGCTACCGGTTAAGGGCGCAGGATTAGGTTATCGCCGGCTTTCGGCGACTCGAAGGAGGCTGCGAACACCGCCCTCCACACCGAGGCACAGAATCCAGTAAAACAGGATCGCGCAGATGAAGCTTGCGAACGGGACGTAATAGGTCGCCTGGATCTCGTTCGCGGCGTAGGTCAGTTCCTGGACCGTGATGATCACCAGGAACGCGCTGTCCTTGATGACCTGGATCATCTGGTTGCCGAGCATCGGTACGGCGTCGAGGACGACCGGCGGCAGAATGATGCGCGTCAGCAACCGCCAGCCGTGAAATCCCAGTGCGCGCGCGGCTTCGTTCGCTTCGGGCGGCTGCGCTTTCCAGGATCCCCGCAGAAGCTCGGCCACATAAGCGGCGTTATAAATGGTGAGGGCGGTAACCCCCGCCGTCATGTTGCTAAAGGTGACGCCGAGCGATGGCAGACCATAATAGATGAGGTAGCAGAGCAGCATAAAGGGAACGGCACGAATGAGATCGATGATTGTTTTCGCCGGACGGACTACGGAGCTTCCGCCCTGCACCAGAAGCCAGAATGCGGCGAATCCGACTATGCCCGCGAGAGTTGATGAAATGACGACGATCTGGAGAGTGAGCGCCAATCCGCTCAGCATGAGATCACGCTGCGACCAGACGATTTCGAAACCGTGGAAATTCATGCCGCGTTCCCGGCAAGTTGGCGACTCTCAAAGAGTCGCTGAGCCAGAACGAGGGCTCCGATAATGACGAGGTAGATGACAAGCGCGATTGCGAACGGCGGCACCGGTTGATAGGTGCTGGCTCCGATCCGGACCGCCGCTCGCGTCACGTCCGCAACCCCGATCACCGCGATGGCGGGGCTGACCTTGATCAACAGAGTCATCTCGTTGACCAGCGCCGGGAGTGCCGATCGCACGAGCTGCGGCAGGATGATATGCTGAAGGCGAAGGTTGCGCCGCATCCCGAAAGCCCTTGCGGCATCGAGTTGGTCCTTGGGAAACGTGAGCAAAGCTCCCCGCCAGATTTCGCAATTGTAGGCCATCGAACCGAGCGCAAGGGTGGACACCGCCGCGACCACCCTTGGAAGCTCGATCCCCAAAACCGGCAGGGCAAAGTAGACCAGCAGCATCAGCGTCACGGATGGCGTCGCGCGAAGCAGGCTCACGAGAACTGCAACGAACCCGTCCAGGCCTGGCACTTTTGCCCATCGGATAAGCGCCAGCATAAGCCCAAGCGGGCTGCCGAGAACAATCGCGATCGCCGAGATCGCGATCGTATTACCCGCGCCGGCAAGCAGCGCGAGATAATCGATGGTCGTCATCAGATGTTGGCTACAGGTGTTTCCGACATTTTTTCGAAGGTCGTATCGAACCACTTCTTCTGGAGAGCATACATCGAGCCGTCCTTGCGTGCGCCAAGCAGGAAGTCATTGAACACCTTCAGAAGATCCGTGTTGCCCTTTTGCACGGCCCAGGCGATGTAGGTCGGCTTGGAAACGGCCTCGCCGAGCTCGAAGACCGTCGGCCGTTCTTTTGCGACCGTCGCCAGACTGAGGAACGTGTTGACCACATAGTCGACGCGGCCAATCGAGAGGTCCTGATAGGCTTCGGGATAGCCCTGGTAGGGTACGATCTTGCCGAGCTTGCCGCCGGTCACCTTCAGCATCTCCTCCAGCTGCGGCAGCAGCTTCAACATGGCGCTTCCGGCTTCGACACCGAGCGGCTTGCCATCGAGATCCTTGATCGACGTGATTTTGGGGTCGCCCTTGCGCTTGAGATAGTAGTCCACAGAGGCAGCGACCGGGCTCGTGAAATCGAGGGACTGGATGCGCTCGGGGGTGACAAGGATCGCCGTGACGGCCGCATCGTATTTTCCGTTGGTGACGCCGGGCAGAATGCCGGTCCACGGGATGATGTCCTGGCGGACCTGGAACCCGACCTTCTTCTTGAACATCTCGAGCAGTTCTTGATCGTAGCCGGTCGCCACTCCGTCCTTCATGAATTCGAAGGGGCGGTAATCATCCTCGGTGGCGACGGTCATGAAGCCGCGTTTTGTGATGCCCGCAAGGGTTTCGGCATGGCTCAAACGAGGCAGGCCAATCACTGCGGCGGCCGAAGCGGCGGCCATCAGTATGCGACGTCTCGTCAGGTCGGAATCGATCTTCGAAGGCATATTGATCTCCCATTACTGGCGTTAAGAACTATTAGAATCAGGCAAGGAATGTGCCACCTGCGTCACCAAATCACTCAGCGAGAATGTCATGGAGCCGCAGGCGTCGGCTCCTCCCGCAGCGCCATATCGTTCAGACGGCGGACTGGCTTGCAGCCTGACGCGCAGCCTGGATCGTGGCCGCTTGATCGCGGTATCGCGCCCAGATCGAATCCAGATATTCCATCGAGACGGGATCGAGGTCCGTCCGAGGCTCGGGGTCCAGGCTCCAATGGCCATGGGTATCGATGCCGGCGACCGGCATGGCTGAACGGGGACCAAGCGTCGAGCGGACATGGGCGGCCATGTAGAAGAACGCCACTCCGATGCGCCGGTCGTCCGAGCGGTTTGGCAGCGAGTCATGCGCAGTGCGTTCGTGATGCAATGAGAATTGCCCGGGCTTCAGCGGCATTTCGACCGCGAGGCTGTCGTCAATTCCACGCAGCGACTGGCCACGAGCCAACAAATTGTTGGCGTCGTAGGTTTCGTCATGGACCAGATCCGGGCCGATATGACTTCCAGGCAGGACCCGCAGGCAGCCGCTTTCCGAAGTGGCGGGCGACAAAGCTACCCATGCCGTGACGCTGTCGTGGGGGTCGAGGCCATAATAGGCTGAGTCCTGATGCCAGGAGACGAAGCGTATGTCGCGCGCATTCTTGGCGAAGGCCGACGATCCGAAAAGCAAAAGATCGGGTCCAAGAAGCGACTGCACAGCCCCAACGATGGCCGGATGGCGGGCAAGCTCGCACATCCAGGGAAAAGCCAGGTGGGCCTTGATCTTGAGACGCTTGTTGACCTCCTCGCCGGACTGGGCCTCGTAAGCTTCGATCCGCGCGCGCAACGCTGCGGCGTCAGTGGAGGAAATAGCGTCGAGCGGAAAGAGGTAGCCATTGGTTCGGAAAAAATCGACTTGTTGCGGCGTCAGTTGAGAACCCATCAGCTGCTCTCCTATTTTCGATACTGTGCGTATCGTTTCTATGATAACAGCTGATGTCAACGTTGAATTTTGGGCAAAATTCCACTTCCGGAGACGTCAGGTCCGATGATTGATTTTGCGAAGAAAAGCCGGGCGGCGTCCAAGCCTGTGGTGCGCGCGCGCATTGGACGGCCGCGCGATGAAGTAGCTCGTGCTGCAATCTTGAGGTCGGCCAACACCATTCTCGAAGAGAAGGGGATCGGAGGCTTCACCATAGAAGCTGTTGCCGCGCGCGCCGGGGTCGCCAAAACCACCATCTACCGTTGGTGGCCCAGCAAGGGTTCGCTCGCGATGGCGGGCTTTCTGGCGGAGACGGCGCCCAAGATCTCTTATCCAAACAGCGGTTCGGCGTTGGTTGACCTGATCAGCCAATTGCGGCGGGTCGCAGCTGTATACGGCGGTAAGACCGGGCGCGTGCTTGCAGCGATCCTGGCCGAGGGGCAGCGCGACCCAAATACGATGGCGGCCTTTATCGAGGGCTATGCGCGTCCGCGCCGCGAGGAAGCCAAAGCGATTCTGAGTGCCGGGGTTGAGCGGGGCGAACTGCGGGCGGAGATCGACCTTGAGGCGACGCTCGATGTACTTTACGGACCAATCTATTACCGCCTGCTCGTTCCGCTAGCGCCGCTCGACCCCAAATGGGCTGAGACAATGGCGACGCATGTTTTTTTCGGACTTTCGGCGTCCAGGCCTGCACCGTCGAGGGTAGCCCGCAAGGGGCGGCGTCTCGAAGGATGAATGGCGCCACGCAACTCGGGCGCATCGCGCCGCGCGACTGCGAAGGCGTGTCCGGAAGCCCAAGAGAGTGAACAAGAGGGTGAAGCCGCAGCGACTGGCCGGCGTTCAAAATAGTGCCGCGAGATGCAATCTATAGTATAAATAGCCTCTCTATTAAACCATCGTGCCTTGTGTCATAGAGAGGAAATAGCGATGCCGCGCGCGGGTACTGCCACAGTGGTCGTCATTGCGCTTCTTGGCGGGCTTCAATGTCTGATCGCCCACACCGGATATGCGGCAGATGGCGAGCCGGGGGAAGCTGCCTGGCCAACCAAGGCGTGGCCAGTTTCGACTCCCGAAGAACAGGGGATGCAATCTGGTGCGCTGGCCCGGCTGGTGGAAACCGTCGGAGGCTATCCGCAGGACAGTTTGCTGATCGTACGCCACGGCAAGATCGTGCTCGACACCTACTATGCGCCCTATCAGCCCAACATCACGCACGACCTGCGGTCGGTGACGAAGAGCGTCGTCAGCACGCTGACGGCGGTCGAAATCAAGAACGGCCAGCTCGACAGCGTGGATCATCCGGTAATCGACCTGTTCTCCGACAAGCCGATTTAAAGCGTCGATGAGAACAAGAAGGCCATGACGGTGCAGCATCTGCTGGACATGACTTCGGGTATCGACTGGACGGAGAAGGCTTACACTCCGGACGAGACGGTGATGCGGATGTATCAGGCGCCGGACCGTACCGCCTTCGTGCTGAGTCAGCCGATGTCGAATGCTCCGGGCACAAAATTTTACTACAACAGCGGCAATCCATACGTGCTGTCGGCCTTGATTACGAGGAAGACCGGGCAAAGCGCGTCGGACTATGCGAAGAAGGAGCTGTTTGGCCCGTTAGGCATTACGAGCGCCAAGTGGGGAGGCGTCGATGCCCAGGGCGTGACGGACGGTGAAGCCGGGCTCTCGCTGGCGCCGCACGATATGGCCAGATTTGGTTATCTCTACCTTCATAACGGGATGTGGGAAGGCAAACAGGTTATCCCGTCCTCTTGGGTGGATCGGGCAAGCAAAGGAAAAGTTGCTGCGACCTTCGGGTTTCAATATGCGAATTTGTGGTGGTCGTTGCCGGAAAAGGGAGCCTACATGGCGCGCGGCCGCCATTCCCAGTTGATCATGATACTTCCAAAATTGGATATCGTTGTCGCCATGACCGGCGCTTTACGAGACGATCAGTTCTATCCGACGAACCGGTTGATCGATGACATCGTGGGCGCGGCGAAATCCGATCAGCCGCTGCCGCCCGACCCGGTCGCGCAATCTCTGCTGACGGCCTCGATTCGTCAGGCAGCAACCGAGCGGCCATCGCCGCTTGGCGAAACGCCGGAACTGGCGAAGCAAATTTCCGGAAAGACTTATCAGCTGGACAGCAACACCCTAAAGCTAAAGACGTTCATCCTGAACCTGACCGATGCGGATCCTTCGTGGGTCATCACGACTGAGACTAACCGGGCGGACCGGCCTACGGCGCAATTTTCCGGGTTACTTGGGCTTGGAGGAGTCTTTCGAAAAAGCCCACCCGCGGCTTACGGGATCAACGCGACCAAAGGGCGCTGGGTGAACGAGCGTACCTTTGCGATCGAGCGCCGGATATTGGGGCACAGCGAAGTGCAGTTTTGGACGCTCGCCTTCAATGCCAACGAGGTCGATATTCATTTCGAAAACACCGATGGCACCAAGGCGGAGCTCCACGGGGAAGCCAAGGACTGAGAAGAGGGCTGATCAGGCCACTGGCCTTCCCGGGAACCATCTCCTTCTGCGCCGATTAGTTCCGCGCCAGTGTGGCGGTTCAGAAGTCCGCATCGGTTGTGCCGCGAGTTGGACATGCGGACTTCTGAACCAAGGCCACACTGGATCTAAAAATTAGCTAATGCCCCTTCGATTCCGAAGTTCGAAACGGGGCTCCGCAAAATACGACGAACTTCGGAATCGGGGCACTAGTGGGAGAATAATCATGGCACGCAAAGCACGGAAATATTCGAAGAAGGCGTCAAGCACCGTCGAACGCGCGATGAAGAAGCGCAAGGCCGGCACCTTGAAGAGCGGCCGTTCAGGCCGCAAGGTCAAGAGCCGCAAGCAGGCGATCGCGATCGGCCTTTCCGAGGCGAGGGCAGCGGGCGCAAAGGTGCCGAAGAAGACCGCCCGCAAACGGACCGCCAAGAAAGCCAAGCGCGGCACCCGCAGGTAAGCGGGCCATCGTTCAGCGACACCTGTTCGTCTTTCCATCTCATGGAAGGGGGCATTACGATGCCCCCTTCATTCGTGCATTAAAACCTGATCCTCATTTTTCGAGATCGACCCGTGTCCCTGAAAAACCTTTCCACCTACCGGAAGAAGCGGGACTTCGACAAGACGACGGAGCCGAGCGGCGACGTGCCGGTCAAGCCGTCCAGTCAGCGGCGCTTCGTGATCCAGAAGCACGACGCGACGCGGCTGCATTACGATTTCAGGCTCGAATTCGACGGCGTCTTCAAGTCATGGGCGGTCACGAGGGGGCCGTCGCTCGATCCGCACGACAAGCGCCTGGCGGTCGAGGTGGAAGACCATCCGCTCGATTACGGCGATTTCGAAGGCACGATCCCGAAAGGGCAGTATGGCGGCGGCACCGTGCAGCTCTGGGATCGCGGCACCTGGGAATCGGACGATCCGGACAAAGGATTCAAGAAGGGCGATCTGAAATTCACCCTGCACGGCGACAAGCTGCGGGGAGGCTGGGTGCTGGTGCGGATGCGGCACGACCGAAGCGGCGGCAAACGCACCAACTGGCTTTTGATCAAGCATCGCGACGACTATGCGCGCGAAGGGGAAGATAACGACATTCTCGAAGAAGATCGTTCGGTCGCCTCCGGGCGCACGATGGCAGAGATCGAAGCCGGCAAAGGCAAGGCGCCGAGGCCGTTCATGACGAAGGCAGCCGGCCGCGGCAAAGCCGATGCGGTCTGGCATTCGAACCGGGGTGAAGCGGCGGAAGCACGCGCACACGCCAAGAACGCGGCGCCGCCTGAGAAGACCACGAAAGTGGACAAAATGCCGGAGTTCGTCGCTTTTGAATTGTGTACGCCGGTCGAAGCGCCGCCGAACGGAGCCGGCTGGGGCCACGAGATCAAATTCGACGGCTATCGCGTGCAAATGCGGGTCGAGGATGGCAACGCCATCTTAAGAACACGCAAGGGCCTGGACTGGACCGACAAATTCAAGGCGATTGCCAAAGCGGGGACAGCGCTGCCCGATGCGATGATCGATGGCGAGATCGTTGCGCTCGATCATGAGGGTAATCCGGATTTCTCCGCGCTGCAGGCCGCGATTTCGGACGGCAAGACCGATGATCTGATCTTCTACGCTTTCGATCTCTTATTCGCTGAAGGCGAAGACCTCCGCCGTCTACCGCTGGAGCAGCGAAAGGCGAAGCTGAAGCAATTGCTGGATCGGCAGAAAAAGAAGGCGGCATCGATCCGCTATGTCGAACATTTCGAGGCCGATGGCGACGACGTGCTCGAATCGGCGAAGAAGCTGTCGCTCGAAGGCATCGTTTCCAAGAAGCTCAGTGCGCCTTATCGTTCTGGACGGTCTGAGAGCTGGACCAAGACCAAATCCCGTGCCGGACAGGAAGTCGTGCTCGGCGGCTGGAAGACGACGCAAGGCAAATTCCGCTCGCTGATGGCCGGCGTCTATCGCGGCGATCATCTGGCGTTTGTCGGCATCATCGGAACCGGCTTCGGGCAGGACACGGTCCGGCGCATCATGCCTGCGCTGAAGAAGGCCGAGGCCGAGCAAAGTCCGTTCGGCGGCAAGGACGCGCCGCGCAAGACCCGCGACGTCCATTGGCTGAAGCCGGAGCTGGTCGCCGAAATCGAATTCGCTGGCTTTACCGAGGGCGGCAATATCCGGCAGGCTGCGTTCAAGGGGCTACGCCAGGACAAGCCGGCAAACGAAGTCGTCGCGGAGAAACCGGCCATGGTGAATGTCATCAAAGTCTCGCCGAAGGCGTCCGGCAAATCCACCGAAGTCATGGGCGTGGTGATTTCGAAGCCCGACAAGGAACTGTGGCCGGATGCCGGCGACAGCAAAGGCGTCACCAAGCTCGATCTGGCGCGCTATTTCGAGACGGTCGGCGACTGGATGATGCCGCATCTGAAGGGGCGGCCGTGCTCGGTCCTTCGCGCGCCCGACGGCATCCATGGCGAGAAATTCTTTCAGCGCCATGCGATGCCGAGCACCTCGGATTTGCTCAGGCTCGTCAAGGTCTCCGGCGATCGCAAACCCTATTTGCAGATCGACCGTATTGAGGGGCTGGCAGCGGTGGCGCAATCCGGCGGGCTCGAACTGCATCCGTGGAATTGCGCGCCCGACGCCACCGATACTCCCGGCCGGCTCGTGTTCGACCTCGATCCCGCGCCGAACGTCGACTTCGCCGAGGTCATCGAGGCGGCCAAAGAAATGCGGCAGCGTCTGGAGGCGCTCGGCCTTGAAAGCTTTTGCAAGACCACCGGCGGCAAGGGATTGCACGTCGTGGCGCCGCTCACTTACGGCGCCAGGGACAAAGTGACCTGGAAGGAAGCCAAGGCCTTTGCGCAAGGCGTCTGCCAGTGGATGGCGAACGACCGGCCCGGGCAATATCTGCTCAACATGTCGAAGAAGTTGCGCAAGGGAAAAATCTTCCTCGACTATCTGCGCAACGATCGCATGGCGACGGCAGTTGCGGTGCTCTCACCGCGGGCGCGCGACGGCGCCACGGTCTCGATGCCGCTCACCTGGGCGCAGGTGCGCGGCGATCTGGACCCGAAGCGCTACACCGTTCGCAGCGTCCCGGCCTTGCTCGTGAAGAGCAAGGCGTGGGACGGCTACGACGATGCGGCGTCATCGATCAAAAGTGCGATGAAGAAGTTGGCCGATAAATTGTAATCGTGATTGCCGGATTCAGAGCCGTCCGAGCAGCAGCAATATCAGCAGGATCACGACAATAAGCCCGAGGCCGCCGCCGCCATAATAGCCGGTGCCGTAGAACGGGCCACCGCCGATACCGCTAAAGCCGCCAAGCAGGGCGATCACCAAAATAATCAGAATGATTGTTCCAATAGACATTGAATTCCTCCAGCCGATGACGGGTGCAAGTCGCGTGTTCGTGCCAGCCAACAAACGGGAACCTTGAAAGTTCCTGTATCTCGCGCTGCAAACCGCGTCGGATACGAAGCTAAAATGGATTTGGCTTAAGCGAATTGCCGGCTTCTCTTTGCGGCCGGCTTTGCCGCGCCGGCATAATTGGCTTTCAGCGCTGCTACTGGAAGATGCTCGAACAGACTGGCCAGTGGCACTCTGGACGCATTCGCGTTGCCCGCGCCTTCGAACGAGTAGCCGTCGATATGAAGCTCGCCCTCGAAAACCGTTCCATGCGGCCAGAGCCGGCCCTGCTGCGAGAGCGGAGCATACCATCGCGCTACCGCCGTAATCACGGCATGACGGCCGCGGCGGCGGGCAAACGTGATGACATGGTCGCGATGAGGTCCGCTGACCTCGAGCGGTTCGTAGTCGCCAGTCGCGAAAACATCCGCAAGATCATTGCGAAGCCTGAGCAGATGTCGCGTCCAGGCGAGTTTGATGTGGCCGTTTGGCCATTCGCGGGCGAGCGCTTGCCAGTCGGGCCGCTCGACGTGCTTGAGAACAGCCGCGCGTTCGCTGAAATCCACCGGCCGGCGGTTGTCGGGATCGACCAGCGACAAATCCCAGAATTCGGTTCCTTGATAGAGGTCCGGTACGCCCGGCATCATGGCCTTCAGCGTGATCTGGCTCAGCGAATTGAGTGCGCCCAATAGCGCCACCCTCTGGGCGAAGTGTTGCAGCGAATCCCGAAACTCCGCAGAGGCCGACGGATCCAGTATCCGTTCGATGAAGGTGCAAAGGGCCGCCTCATAGCCCTCGTGCGGGTTGAGCCAGCTCGTTTCCTGCTTGCCCTCGCGCGCCGCCTTCACGGCATAGGCTTGCAGGCGCTCAGTCAGCGATCGATCGGGCGACGTCGTGAGCGGCCATACCCCGAGCAAGGTCTGGTACAGCATGTATTCGAAGGTCGCCGAAGGCGCGCGCAAGTTGCCCTCGGTGACGATGTGCGGCGCATTGAGTACCTTCCAGCGGGCCACTGCGCCGGTCCATTCGCCCGGCAGTTCGCTGAGCGCGATCAGGCGCGCGCGGGCGTCTTCGCCCCGCTTGGTGTCGTGCGTGGCGGTAGTCGTCATGGCGTGCGGCCAATTCTGGACGCGGGTTTGCATCATCTGGTGAAAGGTGGTGGGCGACAACGCCGATGCGGAAGGTTCGCCGCCGACCTCGTTCAATGCGAGCAAGCGGTGGCTGCGGTAGAAGGTCGTGTCCTCCAGCGATTTTGCCATCAGGGGGCCGGTGAACTGCTGCACTTTCAATGCAAACCGCCGCACCCGTGGCGCGCTGTGCAATACCAGGCCGGGTCTGGCGAGGTCCATCGTCAGCGCATCGCGCAGGAAATCGAAGATGCCTTCGTCGGCATCATACCATTCGCTGCGCGCTTTTTCGATCGTCTCCGTTATCAAGGCGCGATCGTCGGCGGAGGCGCCGGCGGAGGTGAGGTAGGTGCGGTAGATCGGGAAATTCAGCAGATAAAGTTCAAGCGCCTGGCGCAGACTGTCGGCGGAGAAATCGCGCGTCGAATAGTGGCCCGCGGCGATGCGCCCGAGCAGGCGCGCCAGCACGGTGAATTCGCTGGTCAGCAGTGTTTCCAGCACGCGTTGCTTGGCGGCCTTGAGCGCAGGCGCAAGCGCGGGGGGCATGTTGCTGATCTGCCGCCAGGTTTCGTCGAGCGCTTCCAGCCCGCTTTGATTGGCCAGCACGCGGGTGATGGTGTTGAGCGTCTCATAGCCGGTCGTGCCTTCGACGCCGGCGAACGGACGCAATGTCTCGTGTTCGCCGAGAATTTTCTCGACCACGATGTAGAACGACCGCGCATTTTTGCCGCCGGTCTGCCGGATCAGGCGGCTCAGCCGCTGAAAATATTGCGCGGGATCGCGCAGGCCGTCGATGTGATCGAGCCTCAATCCTTGCAGCTTGCCTTCCGCGATCAACCGTCCGACCAGCCGATGCGCGACATTGAAGGTCGCGGCATCTTCTACCCGCAATCCCGCCAGCGAATTGACGTCGAAGAAACGGCGATAATTGATGTCGCTGGAGGCAAGCCGCCAATGTCCGAGCTTGTAGTGCTGGCGCTCGAGCAGATGATGCAAGGCCTGCGTCTGCACGGGCCGGTCTTGTCCGGCGCGATAGGCGTTTAGCCCCCGCTCGATAATTGCCTGCGCCGCCTTCGATGGCCTTCAATCCCGCCTTGAAGTCGGGCGCTTCCTTGCGGTTGGGATGGCGCAAGCCATGGTAGCGCGAGGTGAGGTCGAGAATGCGTTTTCTCGCGGCGCTGTTCTCGGCGCCCGCTTCCTTGACGATCATGTTCAGGATTTCGCCGTAGCGTTCGGGCGCGATCGGCAGGCGATGTTCGAAATACCAGGCCGAGAAACTGCCTTCGCTGGCGTCATAGCGTAACTCGATTTCGCCGCTCTCCAGCGCCTTGCCGTAGGAGGAGCCGAGGATCGGCAGCAGCACGCCGCCGCGCGCGCGATACGGCAATAGCTCCCAGTCGATATCGAAGGAGACCGCATGCGGCGAGGCCTCGCCCCATTCCAGCACGTCGAGCCACCACGGATTGTCGGCGAAATGCACGCCGACGTGGTTGGGCACGAAGTCGAGGATCAGGCCGAGATCGTATTCTTTAAGGGTCCTGCTCAGCCGCTCGAAACCCTCGTCGCCGCCGAGTTCGGGGTTGATGAGGGTGTGATTGACGACGTCATAGCCGTGGGTTGAGCCCTTGCGCGCCTTCGTGAAGGGCGAGGCATAGAGGTGGCTGATGCCGAGCGCTTTCAGGTAGGGGACGATGGCGGCCGCCGCGTCGAAATCGAAGTTTGCAGTGAGTTGCAAACGGTAGGTCGCGATGGGAGTGCCCGACGGCATCAGCGCATTTCCAGATGCCAGAGCACCGACCACGCCTTCATGGCGTCGCCCGGTTTGCCCCAGATTGGCGAGCCCCGAACCTCCCTCGATGGGACGGCGATCGTGCGGTCCGACAGATTGGCGGCCAGTGACAGCCTTGCGTCAGCACCTAAGTGCCAGTCCGCGTTGAGCGTTCCATCGTCGGCCACGCGCGCCTCGCCGAAACGCGCGTTGGCGAGGCGCGGCACGATGTGACGCCGGCGTATTGCCAATAGTTCGCGCACCAGTGTCAGCCGTTCGCGCCCGCTGTCGTCTCTCGTTTCCCAATCCAGCATGGCGGAACGAAAGGTAGCTTCGCTTAAGGGGTCAGGGACCTCGTCGCCATAGGTCGCATAGGCCCAGGCGTATTCGTCGCGGCGGCCCTTGCGAACGGCTTCGGCGAGGCCGCCCTTGAAATCGCAGAAGAACGGGAAGGGCACCTTCGAGCCCCATTCCTCGCCCATGAACAGCATGGGAATCGCGGGCGCGAGCAGCGTGATCGCGAGCGCGGCTTCGATCGCTTCGGGTTTGACATGGCCTTCGAGCCGGTCGCCGAAGGCACGGTTGCCGATCTGGTCGTGGTTTTGCAGGAAATTGACGAACGCCGTCGGCGGAAGGGCGCCACTTGCCTCGCCGCGTAACTGGCCGCCGCGATGCTCGGAAGCCTCGCCCTGATAGACAAAGCCAGAGCAGAGCGCGCGCGCGATGTCGGACAGCGGCGCGCGTTGATAGTCGCGGTAATAGCCTTGTTTTTCCCTGGTCAGCTTCACATGCCAGGCGTGATGATAGTCGTCGTTCCATTGCGCGCGATATTTCCCGCGTGGCGGGTCCTGTAAGGGATCGAGCAGGCTGACGCGGTTGTCGTCGTTTTCAAGCACGAGATGAATATGCCGGCCCGTATCGGTGGCAAGTTGACCGGCCGCGAGGCTGAGATCGTTCAGCATCGGGATTTCGCCGAGCTCGGCAATGGCGTGGACGGCATCGAGCCGCAGCCCGTCGAACCGGTATTCGTCAAGCCAATAAAGTGCGTTCTCGATCGCAAAGGCGCGCACCTGCGGCACGCGGTAGTCGATCGCGCTGCCCCACGGCGTTTGCGCTTCAGTAAAGAAGCGCGGCGCGTAGCGGCCGAGATAATTTCCCTCGGGGCCGAAGTGGTTATAGACCACGTCGAGAAACACCATCAGTCCGCGTAAGTGAGCTTCGTCGACGAGACGTTTCAGGTCCTCCGGCCGGCCATAGGCGCTGTCGGGCGCATACCACAGCACGCCGTCATAGCCCCAGTTGCGCACTCCGGCGAAATCCGCCAGCGGCAGCAATTCCAGCGCGGTAATGCCGGTCTCGACCAGATGATCGAGCTTGTCGATCATGGCGCGATAAGTGCCTTCTTGTGTGAAGGTGCCGACATGGGCTTCCATAAGCACGGTTTCGTGCCAGGGCCGTCCGCGCCACTCGCCGGCGCGCCAGGTGTAGTTTGTGGGGTCGATCACCTCGCTCGGGCCAAACACGTCGTCGGGTTGAAAGGCAGAAGCCGGATCGGGCACGTCGATCTCGTCGTCGATCCGAAACTTGTAGCGCGTACCGGCCTTGGCACCCGGCACGTCGGTTTCGAACCAACCATGCTTGCCGGATGTAAGTGGGTAACGTTGCTGCTCCAGCAACAGATCGACGCGCTGGGCTGCGGGCGCCCACAAGCGGAATGTGGTTCCTTCGGAAGTCAGACTTGCGCCGAAATGCCGTTCGTTCATGCCGAACCCGAAAAGACCAGTACCGAGCGGGGCGGCGCGGTGGTCTCGCTTCCCGACGGGAAGTCCGCAGCCGTCTGTTTAACGTCGGCGGTGTTCAATAGTTGCCGCCAGCTCATGTATTCGGGCATTTTCGGCAGCTTGAACTTGATCTCTTCGGGGGCGGCATTGAGCACGATGAAGACCGGCGGCTGGCCTTGTTCGGTTGGCCCGAGCACATAGGCGAGAAAACGCCCTTCCGGAAAATTCCAGTCCTGCTCTTTCATGTCGTCCGCGGCCGGCGTCAGCCACAGCACGCCATACGAGCCGTCGGCGCGCCGTCCGTCGAGCCAGCGGCGGGCGCGGATTTGGGGAAAGCGGCGGCGGATTTCGGACACGTGGGCGACAAACTCGATGAGGTCGCTGCCTTCGCGGCCCATACCTTCCCAGCCGATCCAGCCGGTCTCGTTGTCCTGGCAATAGGCGTTGTTGTTGCCGTTCTGGGTGTTGCCGACTTCGTCGCCAGCCAGCACCAGCGGCACGCCCTGCGCGAGCAGAAGACAGGCGAGCTGGTTCTTCCGCAACTGATTGCGCAGCGCGTTGATGGCGGCGTCGTCGGTCGGGCCTTCATGACCGCAATTGTTGCTGTGGTTGTCGTTGGCGCCGTCGCGGTTGTCTTCGCCGTTCGCCTCATTGTGCTTGGCGTTGTAGCTGAAGAGATCGTTGAGCGTGAAGCCATCATGCACGGTGATGTGGTTGATGCCGGCGCGCTGGACCCGGCCGTCATGATTGAAGAGATCGGAAGAGCCGGTCATGCGGCTGGAGATTTCTCCGATCAGGCTGCCTTCGCCGCTCCAGTAGCGGCGCATCGCGCTGCGATAGCGGTCGTTCCACTCCGACCATTGCGAGGGAAAGCCGCCGACCTGATAACCGCCCATGCCGAGATCCCAGGGCTCGGCGACCAGCTTGGCGGAGGCAAGCACGGGGTCTTGGCGAACGGCGGTGAGGAAGGCCGCATTGCGGTCGAAACCGTTCGGGCCGCGGCCAAGCGTCGTGGCGAGATCGAACCGGAAGCCGTCGACATGGCAGACCTCGACCCAGTAACGCAGCGAATCCATCACCATCTGCAACACACGCGGATGGGTGAGGTTGACCGAGTTGCCACAGCCGGTGAAGTCGTCGTAGTAGCGCGGATTGTCCGGCTTGAGCCAGTAATAGGAAGCATTGTCGATGCCGCGGAACGACAGCGTCGGGCCCATGTGGTTGCCCTCCGCGGTGTGATTATAGACGACGTCGAGCATCACCTCGATGCCGGCATCGTGCAATCGCGCTACCGCCGTGCGAAACGAGTCGAGCGAATTGTCCTGCGCATAGCGCGCCTCCGGCGCGAAGAACGCCAGCGTGTTGTAGCCCCAGTAGTTCGCAAGTTTCCTCTCGACCAGCATGCGGTCGTCCACCAGGCCGTGGATCGGCAATAGTTCGATGGTCGTGATGCCGAGCCGCTTGAGATGGGCGATCATCGCCGGCGAGGCGAGGCCGCCATAGGTGCCGCGCAGGTTGGGCGGCACGTCGTCGCGCTTTTGCGTGAGCCCTTTGACGTGGGCTTCGTAGATGACGGTGTCTTCCCAGGGAATGCTGGGTCTTAATTCGCGCCGGCCCCAGTTGAAGGCTTCATCGACCACGACGGCTTTGGGCATGCCGCGCGCATTGTCGCGCCGGTCGAACGAAAGATCCTCGCGGGCGCTGCCGGTGCGGTAGCCGAAATGCGCATCGCTCCATACCAGCCGCCCGGCCAGCCGCCTCGCATAGGGGTCGAGCAGAAGCTTGTTCGGGTTGAAGCGGTGGCCCTGCTCCGGCGCATAGGGGCCGTGAACGCGATAGCCGTAAAGCTGGCCCGGCGAGACATCGTTCAGATAGCCATGCCAGACGTCTTCGGTGCGCTCGGGCAATTCGATGCGCTCGATCTCGCGCCGACCCTGGCTGTCGAAAAGACAGAGCTCGACCTTTTGCGCATTGGCGGAGAACAGCGCGAAATTGGTCCCGCGTCCGTCCCAGCTTCCACCGAGGCGCGAGGGCGATCCGGCCGATAGTCGCATGAAGAATTAGCTTTCCGGTACGAGAAAAATGGTCGCCAATGGCGGAATGGTCAGTCTCAGCTCCGGCCCGGCGCCTTCGAGCGTGCGGACTTCGCCGACATTGCCGACATTGCTGCCGCCGTAATGCAATGAATCCGTATTGAGAACCTCGCGCCATGTGCCGGCGAGCGGCACGCGAATGATATAATTGTGATAGACGTTCGGAGAAAAATTCGTGACGACGAGGCAGCGCGCGCGCTCGTCCCTGCCTTTGCGCATCCAGGCAAAGACGTTGCCGCTGGCGTCGTCGGTCACCAGCCATTCGAAGCCGGAAGGATCGCAGTCGAGTTGATGCAGCGCCGGCGTCTCCCGGTAGAGCCAGTTCAGGTCGCGGACCAGCGACTGGACGCCGGCGTGGCGGGGCTCCTGAAGCAAATGCCAGTCGAGCGAATGATCGTGATCCCATTCCCGCACTTGCGCGAATTCGCAGCCCATGAACAAAAGCTTCTTGCCGGGATGGCCGAACATGAAGCCGTAATAGGCGCGCAGGTTTGCGAAGCGTTGCCAGTCGTCGCCCGGCATTCGCCCGAGAATCGAATGTTTGCCGTGAACCACCTCGTCATGCGACAGCGGCAGGATGAAGTTTTCCGAAAACGCATAATGCAGACCGAACAGGATATCGCCGTGATGGTATTTGCGATGGATCGGCTCCTTGCTGATATAATTCAGCGTGTCGTGCATCCAGCCCATGTTCCATTTGTAGCCGAAGCCGAGCCCGCCATATTCCACCGGGCGCGAAACCTGCGGCCATGCGGTTGATTCTTCGGCCGCGGTGGTGGCGTGCGGGAAGCTGGCCGAACACTTCGGTATTGAAGCGGCGCAGGAAGTCGATGGCGTCGAGATTTTCCCGCCCGCCAAATCGATTGGGCACCCATTCGCCTGCGGGGCGGCTGTAATCGAGGTAAAGCATCGAGGCGACCGCATCGACGCGCAGGCCGTCGATGCCGTAACGATCGAGCCAGAACAGCGCGTTGGAAACCAGGAAGTTGACGGTTTCGGTGCGCCCGTAATTGTAGATCAACGTGCCCCAATCGAGATGCCGGCCCTGCAACGGGTTGGCGTGCTCGTACAGCGCGGTGCCGTCGAACCGGCCGAGCCCGTGCGGATCGTCGGGAAAATGGCCGGGCACCCAGTCGAGCCAGCACGCCGATTCCCTCGTGGTGGCAGGCCTCGACCAAAGCCGCGAAATCCTCCGGGCTGCCAAAGCGGCTTGTAGGCGCAAAAAGCCCGGTCGGCTGATAACCCCACGAGCCGTCGAACGGATGTTCGCTGACGGGAAGAAACTCGACATGGGTGAAGCCCATGTCATGAACGTAGGCCGGCAACTGCTCGGCCAGTTCACGATAGCTCAGCCATTCGTTATGGCCCTTGCGCCGCCACGATCCGAGATGCACCTCGTAGATCGATATCGGCCCGTTCAACGAATTGATGTCGGCAGGCGCCGGTCGCGGGCGCGGCAATCGTTCCTCGTCGAACACGACCGACGCCGTGCTCGGGCGGATTTCGGCGGCGAAGGCGAGCGGATCGGACTTCAGCGGCAAATGCTCGCCCTGCCGGCTGAAGATGTTGAATTTGTAGCGATCGCCGACCGTGGCATGCGGGATGAACAGCTCCCAATAGCCGAGGCCGCGCACGCGCATCGGATGACGCAGCGGATTCCAGAAATTGAAATCGCCGACGACGCTGACGCGCTGCGCATTGGGCGCGAGCACGACGAACGCCACGCCGGCACACCCTCCAGCTCAAGCGGATGGGCGCCAAGCTTTTCATAAAGCCGCTGATGGGTGCCTTCGCCGAGCAGATAAAGGTCGTAGTCGGTCAGAACCGGCGGAAAACGATAGGGGTCGTCGAGATCGACCACCTTCTCGCCGAACCGGGCGCGTAACTGATACGCGCTCGAGCCGTTCGGCAGAAAGCCCGCAAACAGGCCGGCGTCGTGAATGCGCGTCAGCGCCGCCGCCTCGCCATGCGGGGCGATCGCGTCGACCTTCTGCGCATCGGGCAGGAAGGCGCGCACGACCGTTCTGCCGTTTTCGTGATGAGGGCCGAGATATTGAAAGGGATCGGAGTGACGGCCTTCCAGGATCGCGTAGGCTTCGGCAGTCAGATCGGTCATGCGGCCTCGCGGGCAGGCTGAGACAAAATCCGCAAGATGCGGACGATCGCCGCCGGCGCGGCTTCCACTCGTTGGTGTAGTTCGGTTTCAAGCACGTCGAAAGCCTTTTCGATCAGGAAAAAGTCCACCATCCGCTGCATGGCGCTGGAATCGGCGGGCCAGATCGGTGAATCGGTCATGACTTCGCGATAGGCGCCCGTGAAGGCTGCGGTGGCGCGATCCACCCATTCCGTCAACGCCTTGCCCAGCCGGCCGTGGTCATCGGGCGCAAGGTAAGGGGCGCGGCCGCGCGCGGCATGGCTTGAGGCCTCGATCGACCAGATCATGCTGGCGACATCACGGGCCGCAGGCGCTTTGCGCCGGCGCTCCTCGAGTGGCCGGCGGACATCGCCTTCGAAGCCGGTGAAGAACACGTCGTCCTTGACGATCAGCACCCGTCCGAGATTGAAGTCGCCGTGCAGACGTAGGCTGATACTCCGTATTCCTGACGGCATCAGCGCGTTCAAGCGGTCATGCAACTTGTCCTGCTGCGCCAGCAAATCGTCGATCATGGCGCGCTCGTTTTCGCCGAACGAATGGCGGCGCTGCTTCAAGTTTTGAAAAGCCCGCTCGGCGCTTTGCACAATCGCGGCGGTCCAGCGCGCGATGTCGTGCGGTTCAACCGGCTCAGCCGTCAAGTCGGGCGATCCGCTGGCGGACGCCAAGGCCAAATGCAGCTCCGCCGCACGCCGGCCGATCTGCGACAGGTGGCGCATATAAGCGATCTGCTCGTCACCTTCCCGGTTTTCGCCATCGGCCGCAAGCAGCTGCTGTTCCTCAAGCAGGCGATCAAGATAAGACGCCGTCATCGTCCAGGCGTCGCCCTGATTGCCGACTTGAACGTGAACGATCGCAATCGCGTTTCGTGCGTCGGCCTCGATCAATTCGGCGCTGCCGAGCATCGCCGGCGTATTGGCAAAGCCCGCAACGTCGGTCAGGTAACGGCCGATCTCGATGGCGGGATTGATTCCGTTTTCGAGTTTGCGAAACAGCTTCACCACATAATCGGAATCGACCAGCACGGAGCTGGAGAAGGGCGCGCTTTCGAGCAAGCCGATGCGTTCGGGCTGCCGCACGGCTTTGCCGGCGAATTTGCTCGTGGGCCTGAATTCGAGTTTCAGGCCGTTTTCCTCGACCGTGAGCGTTTGCGCGAGATTACGCAGCAGAAGACCGATGAAGATGGTGTCGGCGGCGACGTCGAGCAGCGTGCCTTCGCGGGCGCCCTGACGCACCGCCGCCAACGCGTTCGGATTATAGCGTTCGCGATCGAAGCGCACCCACTCGATCTGCATCGGCAACACGTAGCCGGTCTTGGCCTCGTCTTCGGCAGGCTGGAAGAACGCAAGCCACGGCCGGTTGTCGCCGATATCGCAAAACGGGATCGCCGAGGTCAGGGTCGGGTGGATCGCAGACGCGTCATTGATCGGATACCAGCGGGAGCGGGCAAGATGCCCTGGCAGCACGTCACATTCGAACAGGCTGCGGGTGCGGGCGAGTGACACCCATGTCGCTCCGACCGGGACCACCAGCGTTTCGAATTCCGGGACGATCGAAGGCGCGGCGGGCTCGGACTTGTCGCGATGCTGAAGCCGGAACCAGTAGAAGCCGTAAGGCGCCAGCGTGATCATGTAAGGCAATTCGCCGATCGCCGGAAAATGCGTGCGGCCGAGCATTTCCAGCGGCACGCGGTCCTTGAAAGCGGAAAGATCAAGTTCGGTCGCCTGCGCCGAGCGGGACAGGTTGGCCACGCAAAGAATCACCTCATCGCCGAGCTGGCGGACATAGGAAAGTACCGCGCGATTAGCCGGACGGATAAAGGTCAAGGTGCCGCGGCCGAAGGCGAGCGTCGATTTGCGCACCGCGATCAGCCGCTTGGTGGCGCTGAGCAGCGACGACAGGCTGCGCGACTGCGCCTCGACATTGACCGCCTCATAACCGTAGATCGGAGTCCATGATGATGGGCGCATAAAGCCGCGCGGGATCGGCGCGGGAAAATCCGCCGTTGCGGTCCGGCGTCCACTGCATCGGCGTGCGCACGCCGTTGCGGTCGCCGAGATAGATGTTGTCGCCCATGCCGATTTCGTCGCCGTAATAGATGATCGGCGTGCCCGGAAACGACAGCAGCAGCGAATTCATCAGTTCGATCTTGCGCCGGTCGTTGTCCATCAGCGGCGCCAGGCGCCGGCGGATGCCGACATTGATGCGCGCGCGCGGATCGTTGGCATAGGTCGACCACAGATAGTCGCGCTCGACGTCGGTGACCATTTCCAGCGTCAGTTCGTCGTGATTGCGCAGGAACAGCGCCCATTGGCAGTCGGCCGGAATGTCCGGCGTCTGGCGCAGGATGTCGGTGATGGGAAAACGGTCTTCCTGGGCGATGGCCATATAGATGCGCGGCATCAGCGGGAAATGATACGCCATGTGGCATTCATCGCTGTTGCCGAAATAGTACTGCACATCCTCCGGCCACTGATTGGCTTCCGCGAGCAGCACCTTGCCCTTGGCATACTTATCCAGCTCGGCGCGCAGCCGCCTGATGACGGCGTGCGTCTCCGGCAGGTTTTCGTTGTTGGTGCCGTCGCGCTCGCACAGATAGGGGATGGCGTCGAGACGGAAGCCGTCGACCCCGGTGTCGAGCCAGCGCTTCATCACCTGGACCAGGGCGTTGACGACGCGCGGATTGTCGAAATTCAGATCCGGCTGGTGCGAAAAAAAACGGTGCCAGTAAAACTGGCCGGCTTCCGGATCCCAGGTCCAGTTCGATTTCTCGGTATCGGTGAAGATGATGCGCGTGCCCTGATATTTCTGGTCGGTGTCGCTCCACACATACCAGTTGCGCGCGCTCGATTTCGGATCGCTGCGCTTGGCGCGCTTGAACCAGTGGTGCTGGTCGGAGGTGTGGTTGACGACGAGTTCGATGATGACCCGCAAACCGCGCCGCTTGGCTTCGATGATGAAGCGGCGGAATTCCTTCATGCTCCCGAAATCGGGATTGATGGAGCCGTAGTCGGCGATGTCGTAGCCGTCGTCGCGCCCCGGCGAGGGATAGAACGGCAAAAGCCACAGCGTCGTGACGCCGAGGTCTTGCAGATAATCGAGTTTTTCGGTCAGCCCTGCGAAATCGCCGATGCCGTCATTGTTGCTGTCGGCAAACGCCTTGACGTGAAGCTGGTAAATAATGGCGTCCTTGTACCAGAGCTCGTCACCGTCGAGCGCGGCAGCCGGCGTTTCCTGTGTATCGATGGATGACATCAGATTCATCGGGGCCGGAGCGTGAGCGGAGGCGGGATTATGGTACAGTTGAGGCTCCGCATGGCGCGCCGAGCCTTCGGCGGTTTCGGTGATTTTGTTCACGATGGTGCTGTGGCCATGGATCGGTCCCATTTCGTTGGCGCGAAAGGAGATGCTGGGGACTATATAGAAAGCCGCTTCCCACCCTTTGGTTCCCCACGGAACGGCATGGCGGGCGAGAGCGTTAGCCACTTCTATCCTCTTCCCGAATCTGTAGAATTTACGGCGACCTCCCTCAGACCTTTTCCCCCCTCCTTGTTCTCTTTTTGTGCAAATGGCGTGCCGAATGGACGTTTATACCCGGGCCAAGCAATTGGGCATCCAGACCGAGTTTGTGGACGGTCAGGGTCACCGCCATGTGACGGATGCCAAAGCCCTCAAAATCATCCTTAACGCCCTGCCGGAGCGGATTCCCTCCCGGCTTCTCGACGGGCCGGTGGTCATCCGCGCCGGCGAGGCCTCGCGCACCGAATTCAGCCCGGCCGCAGCGCTCCCCGTTGCCTGGAAGGTCGTTGCGGGTCAAAAGATCGTCGCGCGTGGCGAAGCGAGCCGGCGCACGATCGACTGGCCGACCGATTGGCAGCAGGGGGTTTATCGGCTTCAGCTCACCGACGCGGCCTCCTTGAGCGAGGAAGTCCCGCTGATCGTCTCGCCGCCAAGGGCTTATGGCGGCGATTTCGATCGCGGCTGGCTGCTGGCGGTCCAGCTTTACGGCGTCCGCTCCGCGCGCAACTGGGGCATCGGCGACTTTACCGATCTCTCGGCCTTGCTCGAATTGGCCGCGAATCTTGGAGCCGACGGGGTCGGCCTCAATCCGCTGCACGCTCTGTTCGACGACAAGCCGGCCGATTGCAGCCCCTATTCGCCCAACAGCCGGCTGTTTCTCAACGCGCTCTATATCGATGTCGAACAAATCCGCGAATTTGAAGCGAGCACCAGGGCCGGCAAAGCCGCCGCGCGGCTGCGCGAAGGCCATATGGTCGATTACAAGGGCGTCGCCGAGTTGAAATGGCAGGCGCTGCGTATGGCCTTTGATAAATTCAAGGCAAAGCCGGGCGCAGGGCGGAGGGAGGACTTCGACGCCTTCCGCGCCGAGCGCGCGCCGCTGTTGTCGCGTTTTGCCTGCTTTGAGGTGCTGCGGCACAAGTTTGATCAGCCGTGGTGGGAATGGCCTACAAATTGGCGCAAGCCTGACGATGCCGCTTGCGCCGAATTGCGCGAAGGCGAAGACGCGGCTGAGATTGAATTCGTCGAATTCGTGCAGTGGACGGCTGACCGGCAATTGCGAGCCTGCCGGGATCAGGCGCGCCGCCTCGGCATGAAGGTCGGGCTCTATCTCGACGTCGCGGTCGGCGTGCAGTCCGGCGGCTTCGATGCCTGGAACGAGCAGACCGCGATCTCGCGTCATTTGTCGGTCGGCGCGCCGCCCGATCCGCTCAATCTCGCCGGCCAGAACTGGGGTCTTGCCGGCTTCAATGCCGCCGGCCTCGAACTGCAATCCTTCGCGCCGTATCGCGAGATGCTGCAGGCTTCGATGCGCTATGCCGGCGCGGTCAGGCTCGATCACGTCCTCGGCCTGAAGCGGCTCTATCTCGTGCCGCACGGCTTTGCCGCCGATAACGGCGCCTATGTGCAGATGCCGTTCGAGGCGCTGTTGGCGGCGACCGCGCAGGAAAGCGTGGCGCATTCCTGCATCGTGATCGGCGAGGATCTCGGGACTGTTCCGGAAGGCTTTCGCGACACCATGGCGGAGTGGGGCATCTGGTCGTATCAGGTCATGATGTTCGAACGCGACGACCACGGCGCCTTTCGTGGCCCCGATCGTTATTTGCCGAATGCGCTCGTCACCTTCAACACCCACGATCTCTCGACCTATGCCGGCTGGCGCTCGTTCGGCGATCTCAAGATCAAGCGTTCGCTTGGCATCGATCCTGGCGAGAGCGACGACGCGCGCTGGCACGCGCTGGCGATGCTCGACGATGTGCTGCGTCATCACGCCATCGACGACAACGATCTCTATGCCGTTGCGGCTTTCCTTTCCGGGACGAAGTCGCGCCTGCTCGCGATCTCGCTTGAGGATTTGCTTGGCGTCGTCGACCAGCCGAATATTCCGGGAACCGTCGACGAACATCCGAACTGGCGGCAGCGGTTGCCGGTTGCGATCAACAACATCGCCCATGAAATCGATATCGAGGCGTTGAAAGACGCGACCCAGGAGAGGGTGAGCGGCCACCGCGTGGGCCGCGTCAAAGTCAGCCGGTAAGAATGAAGTGTCCAGAATAGAAGATTACGGCCTGATCGGGGACTGCGAAACCGCCGCTCTCGTCGGCCTTGACGGCTCGATCGACTGGCTGTGCTGGCCGGCTTTCGATTCGGACGCGTGTTTTGCGGCGCTCCTCGGCACGCCCAAGAACGGCCGCTGGCTGATTGCGCCTGCGGAAGACGTAGTGAGCAGCTCGCGCCGATACTGGGACAATACGCTGATCCTGGAGACGCAGTTTGAGACCGAAAACGGCACGGTGGCCGTCATCGACTTCATGCCGCCGCGCGAGCAGGCGTCCGACGTCGTCCGCCTGGTGCGCGGCGTCAAAGGCCGCGTGAAAATGCGGATGGAGCTTGTGATCCGCTTCGGCATGGGCGCCGACATTCCCTGGGTCAGGCGTACCGAAGACGGGGCGTTGCTCGCGATCAGCGGACCGGACATGGCGGTGCTGCGGACGCCTGTGAAAATGCGCGGCGAGGACATGACGACGGTCGCCGACTTCGAGGTGAGCGAAGGCAAGACGGTGCCCTTCGTTTTCACCTATGGTGCGTCGCATCTGGAACTCCCCGATCCGATCGATCCCGCGCAGGCCTTGCAGGATACCGAGGATTTCTGGCTCGACTGGTGCAGCCGCTGCACCTATGAGGGCGATAGCCGCGACCTCGTGATGCGTTCGTTGATTACGCTGAAGGCGCTGACTTACGGACCGACCGGCGGCATTGTCGCCGCGCCCACCACGTCGCTGCCGGAAAAGCTCGGCGGTGCGCGGAACTGGGACTACCGCTATTGCTGGCTGCGCGATGCCACCTTCACGCTGCTGGCGCTGATGAACTCGGGTTATACCGAGGAAGCTTCCGATTGGCACAATTGGCTGTTGCGCGCGGCGGCAGGCGCCCCCGGCAACATGCAAATCATGTACGGCATCAAGGGCGAACGCCGGCTGCTCGAATGGGAGGCGGGGTGGCTTCCCGGCTATGAAGGCGCGCAGCCGGTGCGGATCGGAAACGCCGCCCACGCCCAGTTGCAGCTCGACGTCTATGGCGAGTTGATTGACGCGTTCTACCAATCGCGCCTGGCGGAGTTGAAACTGGACCAGGAGATCATGGGAATTGGCGCGGACGATTGTCGAGCATCTGGGGGACGTCTGGAACCAGCCCGACCATGGCATCTGGGAGAGACGTGGCGAGCGGAAGCACTACGTTTTTTCCAAGGTCATGACATGGGTCGCGATCGACCGGGCGATCAAGAGCGCCGAGCGATTCGGTTACGACGCGCCATTCGATCGCTGGAAAGGTTTGCGCGATACCATCCATCGCGACGTCTGCGAAAAGGGATTCGACGCCGGGCTGAACAGCTTCGTCGAATCCTACGGCGCGAAAGTGTTCGATGCCAGCCTGCTGCTGTTGCCGGCGGTGGGCTTCCTGCCTGGCTCGGACCCGCGCATCCGCGGCACCATCGCCGCGATCGACCGCTACATGATGCGGGACGGCTTCGTGCTGCGGCACGACCCCCGCGAAGTCATCTCCGAGGTGCAACCGATCGAGGGCGCGTTTCTGGCCTGCACGCTCTGGCTCGCGGACGCCTGTGTGCTGGCCGGCGATCCCGACAAGGCGCAAATGCTGTTCGACCGCGTGGTTGGCGTCGCCAACGATCTCGGGCTGCTCGCGGAAGAGTTCGATTCTGGCGTGGGCCGCCAGACCGGCAACTTTCCGCAAGCCTTGACTCATATTGCACTGATCAACACCGCACATAACCTAAGCGAAGCCAGGTAGCCACGACAAGCCGGCGATGCAAAGGTCGAAGTAGGAGTAAGCGACGGATCACGCCAAAGCCTCGCACTCCGTCATGGCCGGGCTTGACCCGGCCATCCACATCTTTGTCTCGGCGTAAAGAAACCAAGACGTGGATCACCGGGACATAGGCTAGCGGAAGCGACGTCGTTCTTCGAGCGGCTATGCCCGGTGATGACAGCTACTCCGAGACAACGAAGCGTTAGCCCAACGTCCCGAGAATCGTTTCCATCGCCTTGGCGAAACCGTCCTCTTCGTTCGAAGCCGTGACGTGCGTCGCCTGTCGTTTCACGTCGTCGGTGGCGTTGCCCATGGCGAATGACGTGCCGCTGACCCGAAACATCGCCAGATCGTTCTGCATGTCGCCGATGGTGGCGACCGCATCGGTCGAAATGCCAAGACGGCGCGCGATCGTCTGCACGAAGGTGCCTTTATTGACGCCGGGTGGCGTGATGTCGAGGTAATAACTCTGCGAGCGTATCGCGGTCGCCTGTGCACCGAGTGCTTGCTGCATGGCGGCTTCGCAGCGCTGCAAACCGGCCGCGTCCGCGCTGGCGCCGACGATCTTGCAGGCCGATGCAAGATAAGGCGTGAAGTCTTCAACGATGGTCGGATCGGCACGGATGGCGCGCTTCTCGTGCGGGACATATGCGCCGTTAGGATCGCGGGTAAGCCACTGATCGCTATTGAACAGCCAGATTTCGGCGCCGAATTCGCCGAGCAGTTCGAGCGCGCGCCGCGTTGCCGCTTCCGGGATCAAATGCTGTTCGATCGGCTTCAGTTCGGAATCGACAATGCAGCTGCCGTTGAAAGCGCCGATCGGAAGCGTGATGCCCAGAGGCTCGATCAGAAACCGCATGCCGAGCGTCGGGCGGCTCGAGGTGATGGTAAAGCCGATGCCGGCTTCGTGGAGCTTCCGCACGGCGGCGATAGCGCGATCGGTCAGGAGCTTTTCCCTGGTCAGGAGCGTGCCGTCGACGTCGGAAACAACGAGTGCGGTCTTGGTCATGAGCTGACTGTCCTGACTTCAGGGCCAATTTGGGCGACAATGTTGTCGATGATGATTTCGACCGGCGCATCGATGGAAACGGTGAACGGACGCTCGTCGGCCTGTGGCGGCTCCAGCGTCTTGAACTGGCTGTCCAGCAATCCTGGCGGCATGAAATGTCCCTTGCGCCGGGCAAGCCGGTCGGCGATCAGGGTCTGGCTGCCGTCCAGAAACACGATACGGATATCGTTACGCTTGTGCACCAATATCTCGCGATAGGCACGTTTCAGCGCGGAGCAGGCCATCACGACGTGGCCGCCGGCCTCGCATACCCGGTCGATTTCGTCGGCGATCGCCTGTAGCCACGGCCAACGGTCTTCATCGGTGAGCGGATGACCGGCGCTCATCTTGGCGACGTTGCTTTGGGGATGAAAGCGGTCGCCGTCCTCGAAGGTCCATCCCAGGCGCTCGGCGAGAGCGGCTGCGATCGTGCTTTTGCCTGAACCCGATACGCCCATCACGATCAAGGCACAGGGCGTTATGTCTCGTCTGTCGTTCAAGTGGCTTTTTCACCCATCGCGGCCTGATCCACCAGCAGAACGGTTTCGCCAATGGAGCGCGCCCGATTGGCCGGCAGGCTTTCGTCCGTCGAAAGCTTGGCGAGTATCGCACGTTTTTCGCTTCCGGCGAGTTCGAACAGCATTTCGCGGCAGGAGGCGAGCGCGGGCAAAGTGAGGCTCACCCGTGGCACAAAGGGCTCGACATGGGCTTGGGGCACGCCGACGACCCAGCGCTTGGTCTCGTTCACCGCCGGATAGCCCGGAAATAGCGAGGCGGTATGGCCATCGGGGCCAATGCCCATCAGCACGAGATCGAACAGCGGCCGTGCCGGATCGAGATCATTGGCGCCATAGAAGGATTTCAGTTCGCGTTCATAGCGCTCGGCGGATTGGTCCGGCGTCGCCACATCCGTCGGGATCGGATGAATGTGGTCCTTGGGCGCGAAGCGATCGAGGAAAATCCCGCGCGCCATGGCCATGTTGTTCAGGGGATCGGCAGGAGACACGAACCGCTCGTCGCCGATGAACCAGTGCACGCGGTCCCAGGGTATCCGTTTCGAACAGGCTTCGCTCGCCAGCAGTTGATAAAGCTTTTTCGGGCTCGATCCGCCGGTCAGGCAAATGGCGATGCGGCCTGGATTGGCTTCGATCCGTGCCATCAAACGTTTTGCGGCAGCATCCGCGAGCGCGACCGGATCGGCGACGACGATCCGGCTGATGGGCACGGGCGACGGCATGCGGCTAGAGCTCCGATTCCGAAGTTCGCAAACTATCGCGGCGGCCTCTGATGCGAACTTCGGAATCAAAGGAGCTCTAGCAAGAAATAGTCTCTAGTGCGGCTGTTGAATTTGAAGCTCCTATGATGAACCTGCGGCAAAACTGATAGGAGCTTCAAATTCGCCGCACTAGCCGAACTTGCGCCAGTTGCGGCCGTCGCGCTTGAGCAGTTCGTCCGCGGCTTCCGGTCCTTCGCTGCCGGCCTTGTAAGGTTGAAGACCTTTGGCACCGGCTTTTTTCCAGGCGTCCAGAAATGGCTGAACCGCCTGCCAGCCCGCTTCGACGCTGTCGGCGCGCTGAAACAGGATGTTGTCGCCGATCATGCAGTCGTAGATCAGCGTCTCATAGCCGGTGGTCGGTTCGACCTGGAAATAATCCTTGTAGCGGAATTTCATCTCGACGCCGTCGATGTTGATCGCCGGGCCCGGCACCTTGGTGTTGAACTGAAGCGTAATACCCTCGGTCGGCTCGACCGCGATGACGAGATAGTTCTGCGACAGCTTGTCGACCGGCGTGTCACGGAACATCGCAAACGGCGCCTGCTTGAACTTGATCGCGACTTCGGTGCGCTTCAGGCCGAGCGCCTTGCCGGTGCGCAGGTAAAACGGCACGCCGGCCCAGCGCCAGTTGTCGATGGTGAGTTTCAGCGCGGCGTAGGTCTCGGTCGTGCTGTCGGGGTTGACGTCCTTGGTCTTGCGATAGTCCGGGATCTCAGTCTCGCCGCTCTTGCCGGCCAGGTACTGGCCGCGCACCGAATTTTTCAGCGCTTCTTCTTCGGTCTGGGTCTGGATAGCGGCCAGCACCTCGGCCTTCTCCGAGCGCACCGCATGGGCCTCGAATTTCGCCGGCGGCTCCATCGCCACCAGCGACAGAAGCTGGAACAGATGGTTCGGCACCATATCGCGCAGCGCGCCGGTGGCGTCGTAGAAGCTGCCGCGATGACCGACGTCGAGCTTTTCATCGACCGTGATCTGGACATGGTCGATGTGGTTGCGATTCCAGATCGGCTCGAACATGCCGTTGGCAAACCGCAGCACCAGAATGTTCTGGACCGTTTCCTTGCCGAGGTAATGGTCGATCCGGTAGATCTGATGTTCCTCGGCGATCCCGAGCAATTCGGTGTTGAGCGCCTTGGCGGAAGCGAGGCTCGTGCCGAACGGCTTTTCGACCACAAGACGCCGCCACGAACCGTTTTCCTTCAGCATGCCGGCGCGGCCGAGTTGCTTGGCGATCGGCGCGAAGGCGGACGGCGGCGTCGCCAGGTAGAACAGACGATTGCCGCCGGTCTCGCGCTTGGCCTCCAGTTTGTTCAATTGCTCGGCCATTGCATCGAACGAGGCTGGATCGCTCGGATCGGCCTCGATGCTGGTAACGCATTCGAGCAGACGTTTGGCGATCGCCTCATCGACCGGACGGGCCTTGTATTGGCGCAAGCCTTTGAGCAGGCTTTCGCGCATGTCGTCATTCGACATTCCCTTGCGCGCGACGCCGACCACGCAGAATTTTTCAGGCAACAGGTCGGCCGCCGCGAGATTGTACAGCGCAGGCAGCACCAGCCGGTGGGTCAGATCGCCGGTGGCGCCAAAGATGACGAACGAGCAGGGATCTGGCTTGCGCTTCTTCGAAGATGGTTCGGTCACGAATGCGGCTCCTTGTGGCCGCCAAATCCATCGCGCATTGCGGAGAGAATTTTTTCCGCGAACGTATGTTCCTTGCGCGAGCGGAAGCGCGCAAACAGCGCCGCGGTCAGCACCTCGGCCGGCACCGCCTCGTCGATGGCGGCGTTGACGGTCCAGCGGCCTTCGCCGGAATCTTCGACAAAGCCCGAATAGGTCCCAAGCGTTGGATTTTTCGCCAGCGCCGACGCCGTCAGATCGAGCAGCCAGGACGGGATGACGCTGCCGCGTCGCCACACCTCGGCGATATCGGCAATATCGAGCTCGAAGCGATGATCCTGCGGCAGGGCGTCGATATTGGCGTTCTTCAGGATGTCGAAGCCTTCGGCATAGGCCTGCATCAGGCCGTATTCGATGCCGTTATGGACCATCTTGACGAAATGCCCGGCGCCGACCGGGCCGGCATGCAGGTAGCCTTGCTCGACGCGCGGGTCGCGTCCCTGTCGGCCTTCGGTGCGCGGGATGTCGCCGACACCGGGCGCCAGCGTTTTCAAGATCGGGTCGAGACGTTCGACCACCGGCTTGTCGCCGCCGATCATCATGCAGTAACCGCGCTCGATGCCCCAGACGCCGCCGGAGGTGCCGACGTCGACGTAGTGGATGCCGCGCGTCTTCAGCGTTTTGCCGCGGCGGACGTCGTCCTGCCAGAAGGTGTTGCCGCCGTCGATGATGACGTCGCCGGCTTCCGTCAGCTTGGCAAGCGTCTCGATCGTGGTTTCGGTGATGTGGCCCGCCGGCAGCATCACCCAGGCGGTGCGCGGCTTTTCCAGCTTGCTGACGAACTCCTCCAGCGTGCTGCTGCCGGTCGCGCCTTCCTTGGCGATTGCTGCCACGGCTTTGGCGTCCTTGTCGTAGACGACGGTCGAATGCCCGTGACGCATCAGACGGCGGACAATATTTCCGCCCATCCGTCCCAAGCCGATCATACCGAGTTGCATCGTGAGGTCCTTAGTTGAGTGCTTGCCGGATCGCGTCGTCGAGCGCCTTCAGGCCATTTTTAAGATCGCCCTTCAGATGCACGCGCAATGCGCGGCGGCCACGCTCGGTCAGCACGCCAAAATCGCCGCGCGCCTGCGCCGCCTTGATCACGCCAAAGCTCGCCTTCTGGCCCGGCACCGGCAAATCCTTGGCATCGTCGGCGGTGATCTGAAGGAACACGCCGCTGTCCGGGCCGCCTTTGTAAGCCTGTCCGGTCGAGTGCAGGAAGCGTGGGCCGAACTCGGCGCAGGTGGCGACGTGGCGCTGGTCGCGAACAAGGAGGCGCGCGGCCTGCAACATATCGATATGCTCGGCGTTGCGCTCGATATAGGCGAGCAGTGCGACATAGTCGCCGGCATCGACGCGCGAGAAGTGAGCCTTGAGCCAGGATTCGAGCGTCCCGTCCGCGCCGGCCTCGCGCAGGTCGGCCGCATTGGTCTTATCAGTATAAAGATCGGCTTCGTCCGTCGAGATCACCGGCTCTTCTTCCGGCAGCGTGCCGGATTTTTCGAACGCCGCCGTCAGCTCGCGCGTCTTGATCTTGGCGGCCTCGACGTCCGGCTGGTTGAACGGGTTGATGCCGAGAATGGCGCCGGCCACTGCGGTTGCCATTTCGAAGCGATAGAACTCCTGTCCGATATGCTCGATCGATTTGAGAACGATACGAACGACCGGATGGCCGGCCCGCTCCAGCGCGTCGAGCTTTTCGGAATGCGCTGCGTCGTCTTCGCCTGCGGTGCGCAGGTCGATGAAGAAGCGGTCGTTGCCGTAGGCCGGGACGTCGGTGATCGTTTCGCCGTCGATCGGAACGAGGCCTTTGCCTTCCTTGCCGGTGGACTCGGCGATGAGCTGCTCGGCCCACGCGCCGAAATCCGCGATTTTCTTCGACGAGAAAATCGTCACCTTGTCGCGACCCTCGAGCCCCGCAAGCCCCATCGCGAGCCCAAGCTGGACGCCGGGATTTTCATGCGGCGGCACGTCCGCGCCGCAGGAGCGGACCATCGCCAGCGTATGATGGATCAGGCTCTTCACATCGATGCCGGCGGTTGCGGCAGGCACGAGGCCGAACGGCGACAGCACCGAATAGCGGCCGCCGATCGTGGGATCGCCGTAGAACGTGCGCGCGAAACCTTGCTTCTTTGCGACTTTCTCAAGTGACGATCCGGGATCGGTTACAGCGATAAATCGATGCCCGGCCTTCTCAGTGCCGATGGCTTTTGAGACCTCGGCGAAGAAGTAGTCCTTCATCACGTTCGGCTCGGTGGTGCCGCCGGATTTGCTGGAGACGATGAATACCGTCTTCTTGAGATCGACCGAATTTTCCATCGCGCGTACCTGCGCGGGGTCGGTGGAATCGAGTACGTGGAGCTTCGGAAAGCCGGACTTTTTCGGGAACGTCTCCGCCAGCACTTCGGGCCCCAAGCTCGATCCGCCCATGCCGAGCACGACCGCGTCGGAGAAATTCTGTCCCTTTACCCGCCGGGCATAATCTTCGTAGTCGGCGATGTCAGCCTTGGCCGCGCTGTCGAGCCAGCCGAGCCACTTGTTCTCGTCGTCATTGGTCCAGACTGATTTGTCCTTGTGCCAGAGCCTTCGGATCTTGGCCGAAGCGCGCCATTCTTCGGTGCTCTTCTCGACCGCTTTTTCAAGTCCGGGGCTGAGCGACAGTTTCTGCGCGCCGATGGCGGCGCCGAGCACGATAGCGCGTTTGTGAGCGACCGCGCCGTAAAGCTTGTCGGCGGCGTCGGCGAACAGTTTGACGCCGTCCTTGACCAGTTCTTCCGTGATCGCGTCGAGCGAGACGCCGGATTTGTCGAGCTCGGCGAGCACGTGTTTCGCTTCCTCGACGTTTTCCTCCAGGCTGTCGCGCGGTTTGCCGTGATCGCGGAAAGCGTCAAGCGTCGCCGGTGGCACGGTATTGACGGTGTTCGGCCCGATCAGCTCCTCGACATAGAGGACGTCGCTATAGTCCTTGTTCTTGGTGCCGGTCGAGGCCCACAACAGCCGTTGCGGCCTGGCGCCCTTGGCGGCGAGCTTTTCCCAGCGCGCGCCGGAAAACAGCTGCTTGTATTCCTGATAAGCGAGCTTGGCGTTGGCGATCGCGACCTTGCCCTTCAGCGCGGCCAGCCGCTCCTTTTCGTGCGGATCGTTGGCGCGCGCGATCTTCTCATCGAGCTGCTTGTCGACCGCGCTGTCGATGCGGCTGACGAAGAAGCTCGCGACGCTGGCAACATGGGAGGGGTCGCCGCCATCGGCGACGAGCTTTTCGAGCCCGGAGATATAGGCCTTTGCGACCTCGATATAGACCTTTTGCGAGAACAACAGCGTGATGTTGATGCTGATGCCTTCGCCGATCAGATGCTCGATCGCCGGAAGGCCCTCCGGCGTCGCCGGCACTTTCACCATCAGATTCTTGCGGTGAACGTCCTTCCAGAGGCGCTCGGCTTCGGCGATGGTACCCTTGGTGTCCATGGCGAGATAAGGCGATACTTCGAGGCTGACGAAGCCGTCATTGCCTTTGAATTCGTCATACACCGGCCGTAGCACATCGGCGGCGTGCTGGATGTCTTCGACGGCGAGGTGTTCGAACAGGTCGGCGACCGGGCGGTCGCCTTTTTTCAAGGCGCTGCCGATCGGGGCGTCATATTCGTCCGAACTGCCGATCGCCTTCTCGAAGATCGACGGGTTGGAGGTCACCCCTTTGACGCCGTCGGTATCGATCAGCTTTTTCAGCTCACCCTTGGCGACGAAGCCGCGTGCCAAAAAATCCAGCCAGACTGCCTGGCCATGGTTTTCGAGTGCTTTGACCGGATTCATGATGCCCTGTTTCAGTTCGAGCGGATGTGGGTTCGACAGCCAGTGTGGCGACACTGACGTTCCTTTCGGTGTTGCCGCGAGTTCTTCGAAGGAACGTCAGTGTCAAAGCCACACTAGAATCATATAGTTGCTAGTGTCCCTTTGGTTCTGACATTCGTAAAAGTGCTCGCCGCAATAGGGTACGAATGTCAGAACCGGGACACCAGACCGGACATTAGCGAGAGGTCCTGTCATCAACAATCCTTAGGCTAGTGCGCTGGATTTTGACATTCGCTTCAGCATTGCCGCGAGTCCTTCATGGCGAATATCAAATCCAAAACCGCACTAGAATCTTGTATTTGCTAGGGTCCTTCTGGTTGACATTCGTAAACCAACTCTCCGCGACATAATACGAATGTCAGAACCGGGACACTAGGATGGTGACCGGATTATGGGTATTCCCGCTCGATAACGCCGCGAGGGGAAGATCGATCCGCCGGGCGACCTCCGTAACCCGCCGCCTTTGATCACTTTTTAGATTTGTGACGGGGTCGGGCATGCCGTCCGGTTCTCCCAATCTGCATGTCTGGGCTGCCGTGGCCAAAGCCTTCCGAGCCGTCTTTGTCGCTGCTATCGTACCTCCATAAAAATAAGCGCAGGGGAGGATACTTACATGCTGCCTGAGGATATCAGAACGACCAGCCGCCGCCGTTTCTTGCAATATTGCGCGGCCTCGCCCCTGCTGGCTTCGGGCGCGTTCGCGGCTAACGCCCTGGAAGCGCCGTCAAAACTGCCCGACCCGATGCTGTGGGCGCCGCCCGGCAGCATCGATCTGATCAAAACTCCAAAAGAGGCGATCAACGTGTTCGATTTCGAACCTGTCGCCCGCCAGAACGTGCCGCCGGCCCATTTCGGCTATATGGCCTCAGGCATCGACGACGAAGTCACGCTGCGCGCCAACCGCGAGGATTTCAAAAGATTTCAGTTGATGCCCCATCGCCTCAACGACGTCTCGAAGGTCGATACCTCAATCGAGCTGTTCGGAACGAAATACGATTCGCCGATCTTCGTATGCCCGACCGGCGCCAACCAGTTCTTCCATCCAGATGGTGAACTGGCGGTGGCAAGGGCGGCGCGCGCCGGCAATCATCTGCAGATGCTGTCGACCTCGTCGAACTTCTCGGTCGACGACGTCACCAAGGCGCGCGGAGCGCCGGTCTGGTTCCAGCTTTACGCTTCGCCGAGCTTTGAAGTGGCAAAGGCGCTGATCAAGCGAGCCGACGGTGCCGGCTGTCCGGTGCTGATGGTGACGGTGGACCGGATCGCCGGCCGCAACCAGGAGACGCTGTTCCGGCTGATGAAATCCGACACCCGCGAATGTTCGGGATGTCATGACCGTTCAAGTTTTGCCGCGCGGGCGCTGCGGCGGCACAATTACGACGGCATCGATTTGACCGGCATCAAGGGCGGCGGCGAGTCCTCCAATCTCGATTGGGACACCGTCAAGCGCATGCGCGACGTGACCAAGATGAAGATCATGCTCAAGGGCATTGTCACGGCCGACGATGCGGAACTCGCCGTGCAGAATGGCCTCGATGGCATTCTGGTTTCCAACCATGGCGGTCGCGGCGAAGATAATGGCCGCTCGACCATCGACGCGCTGCCGGAGATCATCGCGGCGGTAAAGGGACGGATGCCCGTGATCGTCGATAGCGGCTTCCGCCGCGGCACCGACGCGGTGAAGGCGCTGGCGATGGGCGCGCAGGCGGTAGGGGTCGGCCGTCCCTATCTCTGGGGGCTGGGCGCGTTCGGTCAGGAAGGCGTGGAGCGGGTGCTTGAACTCGTGCGCGTTGAAACCAGGGCCGCCATGCAGCAATGCGGCGCGCGGTCGGTGAAGGAACTCAATGCGAGTTACGTGCGCCGCGTGACGTGAACGCTACTCTCTCGTTTGACTGCTGCGGCGTCGCCGCCTGATCGCGCATCGGCGTCCACTCGCCGTGATCGCGCCGTCAAATCATGATTTATTGAAGCGGCCGCCTCACCTTGGGTGGATCGTGTTTAGCCGTCGCGCGTTTAATCCGCTAAGTTGACCTGAGGGGAGGGGGCAATTGTTCCCGAGATCGGGTTTTCGGAGCCAGGATTCTGACATGGACGGCCTTTCACGGCAAAGCAAGGTCCCCGAAGTCACGCTCGTCTTCTGGCTGATCAAGATCCTTGCGACGACCCTCGGGGAAACCGGCGGCGATGCGGTATCGATGTCGATGGGGTTGGGCTATGCGCTCTCCAGTCTTATCTTCATAGGCGTCTTCGCTGCTGCCGTCGTGGTGCAGATTTCCGCCAAAACCTTCCATCCACTGCTGTACTGGTTCGTCGTGATCGCCAGCACGACGGCAGGCACCACGATGGCCGACTTCGCAGATCGGTCGCTCGGAATCGGTTATCCCGGCGGCGCGTCGCTGCTGTTCCTGCTTTTGATGGTCTCTCTCGCCTTATGGCGCTGGGTAGAAGGCACGATTTCGGTCGATACCGTGACCGCGCCGCGCACGGAGACGTTCTACTGGGTTTCGATCATGTTCTCACAAACACTCGGTACGGCGCTTGGCGACTGGATGGCGGACACAAACGGGCTCGGCTACGAACGCGGCGCGCTGGTATTCGCCGCCGGTCTTGCGGTCATCGCCGCAGCCTACTTCTGGACCAGTATTTCCAGAACGCTGCTGTTCTGGGCCGCCTTCATTCTGACGCGCCCGCTTGGCGCCACCCTTGGTGATTGGCTCGACAAGCCCGTACAGGACGGCGGTCTCGCCTTCAGCAGATATTATGCATCCGCGCTTCTTGGCGCGGTCATCCTTATCTGCATCCTATTCCTGCCGCAACGCGCCGGTTCGCATCCAAGCGAGCAGTTCGGAGAATCGCGCCCATAAGCGCGGTCAGAGCGGCTGGATCAGCGCAAAGACGCGTTGATCTTTTCCAGCGCGGCAGAACCTGGGCAGAGCACGTCCGCTTCAAGCCGGTTGAGCGGCTGCTCCACCGTGTTGAGGTGGGAATGCAGATCTTCCGCATCGGGATCGACGTAAAGCAGCCCGGTGACGATCTGCCCCTTGGCGGCGTGCTTCTGCAAGAACGCCATCGCGCCGACCCGGTCGTGGGCGTCGTAATCGGCGTCGATCTTGCGAAGCGCGATCTTGCTGCCGTCGTGCTGTTCGACCACCTGCACCGTGCCCGGCGCGTAATCGACTGAAATCGGCTCGCGGCCGGTCAGCACATCGAGCCGGTTGACCGCGTCATTGTGCTCGCGCACGTAATCGAAGCTCTTGGTCGAGCCGGCGTGGTTGTTGAACGCGATGCACGGGCTGATGATGTCGATGAAGGCCGCGCCCTTGTGCTCGATCGCGGCTGCAATCAGCGGCACCAGCTGGGTCTTGTCGCCGGAGAAGCTGCGCGCGACGAAGCTTGCGCCGAGCTGAAGCGCGATGGCCACCAGATCAACCGCGTTGTCGGTGTTGGTCACGCCCTTTTTCGACTTCGAGCCGCGATCGGCGGTCGCCGAGAACTGGCCCTTGGTGAGGCCATACACGCCGTTGTTCTCGACGATGTAGGTCATGTTGACGCCGCGCCGGATTGAATGCGCGAACTGGCCAAAACCGATGGAGGCGGAATTGCCGTCGCCGGAGACGCCGAGATAGATCAAATCGCGGTTGGCGAGATTGGCGCCGGTCAGGACCGACGGCATGCGGCCATGCACCGTATTGAAGCCGTGCGAGTTGCCGAGGAAATAGTCGGGCGTTTTCGAGGAGCAGCCGATGCCGGAAATCTTGGCGACCCGATGCGGTTCGATCGAGAGCTCATAGCAGGCCTCGATGATGGAAGCCGTGATCGAGTTGTGGCCGCAGCCGGCGCACAGCGTCGAGATCTTACCCTCGTAATCGCGGTGGGTATAGCCGAGGCGATTCTTGGTCAGGCCCGGATGGTGGAATTTGGGCTTGGCGATATAGGTCATGACTTCACCTTGCGGAGCGGAGTGAGCTTCAGCTGATCCTGATGTTCGCCGATCGCATTCGCGATGAAACGCGCGGTGATCGGCGTGCCATCGTAATGGCGGATTGGCACCAGCCGGACCGGATCGATGCCGTTCTCGTTGACGATCAGCGAGCGCAGCTGGGCGTCGCGGTTCTGTTCGACCACGTACACGAAATCATGGTCGGCGATGAAGCTTGCCACCGACGAGTGGAACGGGAACGCCCGGATGCGCAGGCGGTCGAGCAGATGTCCGCGCGCATCCAGCAGCTGGATCGCTTCGTCCATCGCGGGTGCGGTCGAACCAAAATAGATCACGCCGTATTTGGTCGGCTTGGCCGCATTGGCCTGCAATGGCCGCGGCACCATGTCCTGCGCGGTTTCGAACTTGCGCACCAGGCGCTGCATGTTGTCGGCGTAAACCGCGCCTTCTTCGGAGTAGCGCGCGTAACGGTCGCGCGAAGTGCCGCGGGTGAAGTAAGAGCCCTTGGTCGGGTGAGTGCCGGGATAGGTGCGGTAGGGAATGCCGTCGCCGTCGACATCGAGGTAGCGGCCGAAGTCGCGGCCGTCGTCGAGCATTTCCGCCGTCATCACCTTGCCGCGGTCATACTGACGGGCATCGTCCCATTTCAGGGGACGACAGAGCCGGTGGTTCATGCCGATGTCGAGATCGAGCATGACGAAGATCGTGGTCTGCAGCCGTTCGGCGAGATCGAAGGCTTGCGCGGCAAACTCGAACGCTTCGGCCGGATCTTCCGGAAACAGCAGCACGTGCTTGGTGTCGCCATGGGAAGCGTAAGCACAAGCGAGAATGTCGCATTGCTGAGTACGGGTCGGCATGCCCGTGGAGGGACCGGCGCGCTGCACGTTCATGATCACGGCCGGGATTTCGGCAAAGTATGAGAGGCCGATGAACTCCTGCATCAGCGAGATGCCCGGACCGGAGGTCGCGGTGAAAGCGCGCGCGCCGTTCCATGACGCGCCGATCACGATGCCGATCGAGGCAAGTTCGTCTTCCCCCTGCACGATCGCGTAGTTGGCTTTGCCGGTTTTGGGATCGTGCCGCAGCTTCTTGCAGTGGCTGGCAAAAGCGTCCGCGAGCGACGACGATGGCGTGATCGGATACCAGGCGCACACCGTGGCGCCGCCATAAACCGCGCCTAACGCAGCCGCGCTGTTGCCTTCGATGAAGATGCGGTCGCCGACCTTGTCGGTCTTTTTCACGCGCAGACCAATCGGGCATTTGAGGTTCTGCAACGCCCAGTCGCGGCCGAGATGCAGCGCGTGGACGTTGGAGGACAGCAGCTTTTCCTTGCCCTTGTACTGCTCGCCGATCAGTTGCTCGATCAGCTTCGGGTCCATCTCGATCAGCGCGCAGAGCGCGCCGAGGTAAATGATGTTCTTGAACAGCTGGCGCTGGCGCGGATCGGTATAGGTCGAATTCGTGATGGCGGTCAGCGGCACGCCGATCACGGTGATGTCCGAGCGGAATTTCGACGTCGGCAGCGGCTTGGTCGAATCGTAGAACAGATAACCGCCGGGCTCGATGGAAGCGACGTCCTTGTCCCAGGTCTGGGGGTTCATCGCCACCATCAGGTCGACGCCGCCGCGCGCGCCGAGATGGCCCTCTTCGGTCACCCGCACTTCATACCAGGTCGGCAGGCCCTGAATGTTGGATGGGAAGATGTTGCGCGGGGAGACCGGTACGCCATGGCGCAGGATAGCGCGGGCGAACAGTTCGTTGGCGCTTGCCGAACCCGAGCCGTTGACGTTGGCGAAGCGGACGACGAAGTCGTTTACGCTGCTGATCGGGCTTTCGACGGACATGATGTTCCTGCTTGGGTCATATCGATGAGATATTTCTGCATGTCCCACGCGCCGGTGGGGCAACGCTCGGCGCACAGCCCGCAATGCAAGCAGACGTCCTCGTCCTTCACCATGACGCGTCCGGTCTTGAGGTCGCTCGAGACGTAGAGGTCCTGGTCCGGATGCGGCGAAGGCGCCTTCAGGCGTTTGCGTAGATCGGCCTCGTCACCATTCTCTGTGAAGGTGATGCAGTCCATCGGGCAGATGTCGACGCAGGCATCGCACTCGATGCAGAGCGAGGTCGAAAACACGGTTTGTATATCGCAGTTGAGGCAGCGCTGGGCCTCACCGAGCGCGAGCTTCACGTCATAGCCGAGCTCGACTTCGGCGCGGATGTCCTTCAGCGCGATGACCTTGTCGCGATGCGGGACCTTGAAGCGCTTGTCGTCGGAAATGTCGTTGTCGTAGCTCCACTCGTGGATGCCCATTTTCTGCGAGGATACATGCACCTCCGGCAGCGGCCGTTCGTGGACATCCTCGCCGGAAACGAGCTTGTGGATCGACAGCGCGGCGTCGTGGCCGTGCGCCACCGCCCAGATGATGTTCTTGGGTCCGAACGCCGCGTCGCCGCCGAAGAACACCTTCGGATGCGTCGAGCCCATGGTCTTGGCATCGACCTTCGGCATGTCCCATTTGTCGAACTCGATGCCGCAATCGCGCTCGATCCAGGGAAACGCATTCTCCTGGCCGACCGCGACCAGGACGTCGTCGCAGGCGATGGTCTGGTCGGGTTCGCCCGTCGGCACCAGGTTGCGCTTGCCCTTGGAGTCGCGTTCGGCCTTCACCTTCTGGAAGGTGACGCCGGTAAGCTTGCCTTTGTCGTGGGTGAAGGCGATCGGAACCATGAAATTGAGGATCGGAATGTCCTCATGCATGGCGTCTTCTTTTTCCCAAGGAGCTCGCCTTCATCTCCTCGAAGCCGGAACGCACGATCACCTTGACGTCCTCGCCGCCGAGGCGGCGCGCGGTGCGGCAGCAATCCATCGCGGTGTTGCCGCCGCCGAGCACGATCACGCGCTTGCCGATCTTGGTCGCATGGCCAAACGACACGCTGGAGAGCCAGTCGATGCCGATGTGAATGTTGGCGGCCGCCTCTTTCCGGCCAGGGACCTCAAGCTCGCGGCCGCGTGGCGCACCGGAGCCGACGAAGATGGCGTCGTAATTTTCGCCAAGCAGCTTCTTCAGGCTGTCGATGCGAGTGCCTGCCTTGAACTCGATGCCGAGGTTGAGGATGTAATCGGTTTCTTCGTCGATCACCGAATCCGGCAGGCGGAATTTCGGAATTTGCGTCCGCATCATGCCGCCGGCCTTGGGGTCGGAATCGAACACGGTGCAGTGATAACCGAGCGGCGCAAGATCGCGCGCCACGGTCAGCGAGGCCGGCCCGCCGCCGACAATCGCGATACGCTTGCCATTCTTGGCGCCGGCGCGCGGCATGCGACCCTTGACGTCATCCTTGAAATCGGCGGCGACGCGCTTGAGGCGGCAGATCGCGACCGGAGTTTCCTCGACGCGGCCGCGCCGGCAGGCGGGCTCACAGGGGCGATCACAGGTGCGCCCCAGAATTCCCGGAAACACATTCGATTTCCAATTGATCATGTAGGCGTCGCTGTAGCGGCCTTCGGCGATCAAGCGGATATATTCCGGGACGGGTGTGTGCGCGGGGCAGGCCCATTGGCAGTCGACCACTTTATGAAAGTAGTCAGGCGCCGAGATATCAGTCGGTTTCATTCCTACCTTATCCGCGCACCAAACTTCGTCTTACGGCGCGGCCTTATTTTGCTTGCGAACGCTCGGAATGGCGTTCTTTCGGTTCTTGAATGGCGTCATCAGCTTTTGGTATTAAAGCCCAATCACGCTGATCTCCAAAGCCAATTTTGCTTGATCTTCAGCTTTCTTGCTGTTGCAGCGTGTAACGTCCTGCATAAAAACAAATTTATGCGGCGGTGCAGCATGCGTGACGTGCTTGCCGATGCGAAAAATGTTTCAGCCTATGAAATGTCGGCCTTGTAGGATGTCGGCCTTATGGGATGTCAGGCTTATGGGATGTCAGCCTTATCGGATGTCAGTCTTGGCGATGTCCCATAGCAGGCGATAGATTCCGCTCGAAATCACCAGCGGTTTGAACGCGACGTTGTCGGTCAAGCGCAGCATGGCGGTACGCGCCGGCGCGACGTCTGTCGCGTCGATCAACACGAACCAGTCGCCGGCGCCAGGATCCGTATCGGATGCTTTATCGGTCAGCGGTTTCGACAGCACGGGATCGTTCTCGAGCACGTGCATCGAAATGACGCCGTCGGTCGCTTGCGGATCAAGCGCGGTGCGCAGAACTTCACGCAATTTGTCGTGCCCGTCATTTGCGGGACGCAGGCGGATAATACCGAGCACGGCACCCCGGCCCTTGCCGCGGCTGATGGTGATACGCGCCACGCAGCGGATCATGTTCTTGAAGCGCGCGATATTTTCTTTCGACCAGGCGGTCTGGCTGGCGAGCGCCTTGCGATAGGCGGGACTGTCGAGCACCTCGAAGGTTTCGGTCGAATAAGGGCTCAGATATTTCGGCATCGAGCCTTCGATGGCGATATAGCGCCGCGCCTCGATGAAACCTTCGATCGCGACACGTTCTTCGAGATGCTCGCGGTCGTACCAGCGGTTGAAATCGGCTTCATGCGCGGCGTCGACATCCATCGAGGTCAGCAGCATGCCTTTTCCGGCGATCGGCATTTCTTGTTCCTTTTTTGCTTCGTCATGCCCGGCCTTGTGCCGGGCATCCGCTCGCCTATGCCCGGCCATGGCGGGTGCTTCTATTGGCTTACCTTCGACGCCATATCAGCGATTGCCTTCATCACGGCATTGCGTACGCCGGGATCATACAACGTATGGCCGGCGGCCTGCACGATACGAAGTTCGGCTTCCAGCCATCGGCTCGCGAGCGCGTGCGAGTTTGCGGGCGGGCATAGGAGATCGTAACGTCCCTGGACGATGATGCCCGCAATGCCCTTGAGCTTCTCGGCATCGTCCAGAAGCTGGTTGGGCTTCATGAAGCAATCATTGGCGAAGTAATGGGCTTCCATGAACGGTGTGGCGGGTAGCGCCCCGCCGCTTGATTTCAGCGCGACGAGATCGAGCCGGGTGCGCGAAGGCGCGTGCTCCGACAAAATCCGCTCGGTGTCGTGCCAGGCGCGGGCAACGGGCGAATGCACCGCGACATCGGAATCGAGGATGCGCCGCCAATACGCTTCCAGCGGCTGCCCACGCTCGGCCTCCGGTACAAGCTTGATGAAATCCTCGCTGAGCTGCGGATAAAATCGCGGCAGCGTTTCGAGAAAGGCGGCGTCAAGCTCGCCACGCGTGCCGAGGAACGCCGCGCGCAACACGATGCCCGAGACGCGATCGGGATGAGCCTGCGCATAGGCCAGCGCCAGCGTGGCGCCCCAGGAGCCGCCGACCACCATCCATCGTTCAAAGCCGAATTTCTTGCGGATCGTTTCCATGTCCGCGATCAGATGCGGCAGCGTATTATGCTCGCGGCGGCCCTTCGGGCGGCTACGGCCGGCGCCGCGCTGATCGAACAGCACCGCGTGGAAACGTTCGGGATCGAACAGGCGCCGATGATCCGGCTGGCATCCGCTGCCGGGCCCGCCATGCAGATAGACGGCGGGAATGCCGCCTTCGCGGCCGACGCTCTCGACATGGATGTCGTGACCGTCGCCGACCGGCAGCAGTTCAGAGGTCAGCGGCGCGAATGGATCGCCGCGTCCCACGCCCGCATCAGGAGGCATCTTGACCTTCCGCCTCCAGCGTGCCGCCGGCGAAATTGCGATAGATGAAACGGTTGTGGTTGCCGGCCGCTTCCTCGGCCGCGACCTTGAAGATCCGCTCGTGGTGCGGCGACAGCGTGCAGGCCGGGTCGGTATTGCCGGCATCGCCGGTCAGCGCGAAAGCCTGACAGCGGCAGCCGCCGAAATCGACTTCCTTGAATTCGCAGCTCTTGCAGGGCTCGGGCATCCAGCCGGTGCCGCGATAGCGATTGAAGGCCTCGGAGTTCTGCCAGATCCAGGCGATCGAATGATTGGAACGCACGGATTCGAATTCGAGCCCGGTGATGCTTTCCGCGGCATGGCACGGCAAAATCTTGCCGGCCGGCGAGATGTTGAAGAACTGCCGTCCCCAGCCGCCCATGCATTTCTTCGGCCGCAGCGCGTAGTAATCCGGCACGACATAGTCGATGGCGAGAATGCCCTTCAGCCGCGTTTGCGCTTCCTCGACGATCCGGCTCGTCTCCTCGATCTGCTCCAGCGTCGGCATCAGAGCGGCACGGTTCTTCAGCGCCCAGCCGTAATATTGCACATTGGCGACTTCGAGCCGGTCGGCATCGAGATCGACCGCCATCTGGATGATGTCTTGCAGTTGATGCAGGTTCTGCCGGTGCATGACGGCGTTCACGGTCAGCGGCAGCTCAAGCTCGCGCGTCCATTTCGCGACCTCGAGTTTCTTGGCGTGACCGCCCTTGTAGCCGCCGACGCGATCGGCAACGACGGGCTCATTGCCCTGGAAGCTGATCTGCACATGCGAGAGGCCGGCATCGGCCAACGCGGATAATTTCTCGCGGGTGAGCAGGACGGCAGACGTGATCAGGTTGGAATAGAGCCCGACATCGCTGGCATGCTGGACCAGTTCGACCAGGTCCTTGCGCGCGGTCGGCTCGCCGCCGGAAAAATGAATTTGCAACACGCCGATCTCGGCGAGCTCCGACAAAACCTTCTTCCATTCGGCCGTCGTCAGTTCGCTACGCGGCGCGATCCAGCTCGACCGGGTTCGAACAATACGGGCATTGCAGCGGGCAGCGATGGGTCACCTCTGCCAGCACCGCGAGCGGAATGCCAAAGGTCTCCGCCGTCGAGCGGCGGCCTTCCAGCGCCGCAAGCCCGCCAGAGGGATCGGCCAAAGTCTGGTCTGCAAAGGAGGACTGGTCTGTAAAGGACTGGTTGGCATCGGTCAGCGTTGGGCTCATGGCGTGTTCTCCCGCGCTTCGGTGAGAAAGCCCTTGTCGGCGAGATCTTGCAACATGGCGACCACGTCGGTCGCGATTGCATCACGAGGTGCGGCATATTTGGCGGCGAGTTGATCGACCATCTCGGCGACGCTGCGCACGCCATCACAGAGGTGCAGCACTTCGACCGCGATCTCGTCGGGCGCCAGCACCCGCTCGGGTGCCAGGATCACCCAGACCTGCCGCGTCTCATCGAATTTCAGCTTGGCATGACGCGGCAATTTCGGCCGGCTGGTTTCGCTGACGCTGATATTGCGGGACGCCATGGTTTCTCTGCTTCTTTGAATTTAACCCGCCCTCGATCTAGCTTCGACTTGGGCACAAAGGCTCCCGGCGGGACGTGGCCCTCGACATAGGCATGATACAGCGCATCGAGCTGAACCCATAGCACGTTGGTCTTGAAGATCAGCGCGTTGCAGACGGCCTCGCGCTGTTCCGGCGTCGTGGCATGGGCCTTGACGTAGTCGAGGGCGAAGCCGGCGTCGCGCGGCGCCTGGGTCAGGCGGCGGCTGAAATAGCTCATGATGTCCGGATTGACGAAATCATAGTGCGCCAGCATGCCGGAGATGCGCTCTTCGTGCAGGTTCGGCGCGAACAATTCCGTCAGCGAGGAGGCGATCGCTTCGAGCGGGCTCTTGTCGCGCACAAAGTGCACATAGGCTTCCACCGCAAAGCGCGTGGCCGGCAAAATGCCTTCGGTGGATTCGACGTAGGCGGTGTCGAGGCCGAGACCCTCGGTCAGCTTCAGCCAGCGCTCGATGCCGCCCTCGGCGCCGGGATCGCCGTCATGGTCCTCGATCCGGTGCCGCCATTCCATGCGGATATTGCGGTCGCGAAAGCGCGAGATCACCACCGCATCCTTGATCGGGATCGTGCTCTGGTAATAGTAGCGGTTCAGCGCCCAGGCCTGAACCTGTCCCTTGTTGAGCTTGCCGCCGTGCAACAACCGGTGAAAGGGATGCAGGCTGTGATAGCGCGTCTCGCCGATCGTGCGGAGCGCGGCTTCGAGCTCGGCGGCGCTGTGCAGCACGGTTTTGCCGCCGAGCGAAAACGCGGTCATCCCTTCCAGCTTCATCGCTTCCGTACTCACAGCGTGATCTCCGTTCCGTCCGCGGGAATATGCCATCCCGCCCGCATTACGGCCTTGCGTTCCTCGGAATCGTGCAGCAAAGCCGGGTTCGAATTGTTGATATGCAGGAATATCTTTCGCTCGATGCCAAGGTTTTCAAGGGCTGCGATCGCGCCCGTTTCGCCCGACATCGCGATATGTCCCATGCCGCGCCCGGTCTTGGTGCGAAAGCCCGGCCGCGATCAGTTCGTCATCCCGCCATACCGTGCCGTCGAAAAAAACCAGGCTGGCGCCCTTCAATCTTGACTTGAGGTCGTCGGTCACTTCAGCGCAAGCGGCGAGAAAAAAGAAGAATTTTCCCGTCGCCTTATCGCGGATGCGAAGGCCGAGCGTATCGCCGGCCGCCTCTTTCCCCTCGCGCCGCTCGCCTTCGAGATACCACGCGCCCTTGCCGGTCACCTCGAAGGGCAGGATCTCGATGCCGGAGGGCGACCCGTCCGGCACTGTCGGCTCGAACGCCTGATTGATCTCGATTGCCTGGCGCTTGACGTTCTTTTCGCTGAGCACGTTGAAGACGCTGTTGGACTTCAATGTCCCAAGTACTTTTTCGTGGGCGTAGATCGTAAACGGCGATCCCTCGCGCATCGACAATAGGCCCGTGATCGCATCGATTTCGCCATTGGTCAGGATCACGCCCGTGATCGGCGAGTGACGAAGTTTGCCGGGGGCGGGATGAAGCTGCGGCGTCGCGGTCAATTGCTGGCGCAGATCCGGCGAGGCATTGATCAGGAACCAGTGGTCGCCGTCGGCGCTGAGGGCGAGCGAGGCCTGCGTGCTCTGTAGTTCTGGGTTCTTGGTTCGCGCGGCCTGACACACCGGACAGCCGCAATTCCATTGCGGAACGCCACCACCTGCCGCGGCGCCCAGGACGACGACGCGCAACATGATCCGTCTCCCGGAATCTTTGAAAGTAGAATTTTAGGACGCTTACAAGTTCTGAAAGAAGGTCCTTGAAAACCGTCCTTTCAAAAACTTCAAAGGTGGACGCGGGTATGATAACGCTCCCGGATGGGGCGCGTCACCCCGGCAATCCACCTTAGTTCAGAAGGATGCTGTGTGCTGCCGCTTACTTGCGGGCGGCGCAGGCATACATATTGATTTCCATGCCGACCGGCACTTCGACGATCTTCGGTGCTTTCCAGGCCATTTTGGCTCTCCTTCAGGTAAAACCGGACGAACTCCGCCCTCTCGGCAACGTAATACGGAACGAAAAGTTAGCCAGCGGAATCTTTTCTCCCAAAGGAGTGTCTAACGATGCTGCAATGCACAATTTTTTCCCTCCCGGCCCCCGGTTCTCCGTCAAATCAATGACGCATCAATAGGTTCATCTGACAACCTTCTTCGTTGCGGGGATCGGCTGGACCGCTCCGGCCAATTCCCGATAAACCAACTGTGAAAAAATAGCCGGCGGTCCCCCTGTCGGCATCGGATACTCGAAGCCGAAAACAGGTTCGACCATGCCGCGGTACTTTTTCAATACGCGAATCGGCGACGAGGTGATCTCCGATCCGGAAGGCGAAGAGTTGCGCAACCCGGATCGCGCCTGGGAGGTTGCCCGCGCCATGATCCATGAGCTTTTAAGGATCGAAGGGATGGAGGACCTGATGCGGGCGGTCCTCGAAGTGACGGATGACGAGGGCGAGATCGTGCTCGAATTTCCTTTTGCCGAGGCCATTCTTGACGACGCCGATGAGGATGACACCGATGCATCCGTCACGAAGCATTGATAGGCCGCGATCGACCAGAACATATCGAAGCCGGATAAAGTGGCGGTCGGGTGGTGTGCCCGCGAGGCGCTTTCGCCGCAACCGCTTGAAGATGTTTCCGATTGCGCAAGGGCGCAAAAATATTCAAGAGTGTCGCCACGAAGTCCGCCGTCACGGGCAGGGGTTAGCCCCGCACGGATCGAAGGCTTCCACAAAAGGGAGAAGATTATGAGGATCAGTTCATCGATGTCGCGCAGCCTGTTGCTGGCGGGCGCCTTTATTGGAGTGTTGAGTTACGGTGTGGCCGCGCAGACGGCCAGCCCCCCGGCCGCGGCGCCTGCCGCCGCTCCGGCGCTTCCGCCGGGGTCGCCGCTGCTCGGCCGTCCAAACAGTGACGCGGCGCAAAAGCTGGCGCCGGTTGCGGCTCCGCCGCTTGCGGCTGCGCCCGACAAGTTGCCCATGGACAAGCTGAAGGTTCCGGCCGGCTTCAACCTCGAAGTGTATGCCGCCGGCATGCCGAATGCCCGTTCGCTCGCGCTCGGCGACAAGGGCACGGTCTTCGTCGGCAGCCGCACCGTCGACAAGGTCTATGCCATCGTCAACAAGGACGGCAAACGCGAGGTCAAGATCATCGCGTCCGGCCTCTACCGGCCGAACGGCGTCGCCTTCAAGAACGGCACGCTCTACATCGCCGAACTCTCCAAGATCTCGAAGATCGACAAGATCGAGGACAATCTCGACAATCCGCCGAAGCCCACGGTGATTTACGACAACCTGCCGAAGGACGAAGCCCACGGCTGGAAGTTCATCGCCATCGGACCGGACAACAAGCTCTATATTCCGGTCGGCCAGCCCGGCAACAACGTGCTGCATGACAAGGATCACGGCCAGATCCGCCGCATCAATCTCGACGGCACCGGCGCCGAAGTGGTTGCGCTCGGCGTCCGCAATAGCGTCGGCTTCGACTGGAATCCGGAAAACAAGCAGCTCTACTTCACCGACAACGGCCGCGACTGGTTGTCCGAGGACGTTCCGCAACGACGAGCTCAACCGCGTCACCAAGGTCGGCGAAGACTTCGGTGCGCCCTATTGCTACCAGGGCAATATCCCCGATCCGGAATTCGGCTGGGGCCATTCCTGCAGCGAGTTCGTGCCTCCGGTCGGCCTGATGGGGCCGCACGCCGCTTCGCTCGGCATGCGCTTCTACACCGGCAACATGCTCCCGAAGAGCTTCAAGAACCAGATCATCATCGCGCGGCATGGTTCCTGGAATCGGACCCACAAGTTCGGCGGTGATGTCGTTGTCGCCCACCTCAACAAGGACGGCACGGTCAAGAATCTCGAACCGATCATCACCGGCTTCCTCCAGGACAACAAATATGTCGGCCGGCCGGTCGACGTGATGCAGTTGAAGGACGGTTCGATCCTCGTCTCCGACGACTGGAACGGCGCCGTCTACCGCCTCAGCTACGGCAAGCAAAAGGTCGCCACACAGTAAGCGGGCGACGCGCAATCGGGGGCAGAGCCTGACGGTCTGCCCCCGATTTTATTTTGGGAATGAGGACTGAGGCCCCAACGATGCGGAAAATAACAACAACAATCACAGCGCTAGCTCTCGCATCGCTGGCAGGTTTCGCCCAAGCGGCAGAAACCATCGAGCAGCGCGCGGTCACCTGTTTTGCCTGCCACGGCGAACACGGCCAGTCCGAGATGGAAAACACCCCCTCGCTCGGCGGCCAGCAGGCGCCTTACGCGCTGATCCAGCTTTTCATGTTTCGCGAAAAACTCCGCACTTTCGAGCCGATGAACGAGATGGCGAAGTCGTTCACCGACGACGATCTTCAGAAGTTTTCCGATTTCATTGCCAGGCTGCCGAAGCCGCAGCCGCCGGCCGAGACCGGCGATCCCGCGCGGATGCAGCGGGGCCTGGCGCTGGCGCAGGCGAACCGCTGCAACAGCTGCCACAATGCCGATTTCTCCGGCAAGGAGAACGTGCCGCGGCTTGCCAATCAGCGCGAGGATTATCTCAACAAGACGCTCGGCGAATACAAGGACAACAGCCGCCACGGCTACGACGGCACCATGGCGGATGTGATGGGCTCGGTCACCAAGGAGCAGATTCCGGAGCTTGCCTATTACATCTCGCACTATCGCTAAGTAGCGCTATGGCGTCATGCTTTCAGCGGCGCTACAACTTCCGGCAATAGGGGAGTTGAGCATGAAAGACATCTGGCGCCTGCCGGCTCAGGAACTGGCCGGCCTGATCAAGTCAAAGAAGGTTTCGGCGAAGGAGGCCGCGACATCAGCGCTGGCGCGGCTCGATGCCGTCAACCCCGCGATCAATGCGGTGGTGGATCATCGCCCCGACGATGTGTTGTCGCAGGCGGCTCAGGTCGATGCGGCGATCGCGCGCGGCGAGGATGTCGGCGTGCTCGCGGGCGTGCCGGTCACGATCAAGGCGAATATCGACCAGGCGGGCTTTGCCAACACCAACGGCCTGAAGATGCAAGCCGCGCTGATCGCGAAGGACAATAATCCGGTGGTGGATAATCTGCGCAAGGCCGGCGCTGTCATCCTCGGGCGCACCAATTGTCCGGCGTTCTGCTACCGCTGGTTCACCACCAACCTGATCCACGGCAACACCAAGAACCCGCGCGATCCATCGATCACGCCGGGCGGCTCCTCCGGCGGCGCGGGAGCGGCGGTCGCGGCCGGCATCGGCCACATCGCCCACGGCACCGATATCGCGGGCTCCATCCGCTATCCCGCCTATGCCAACGGCGTGCACGGCCTGCGCACCACCCTCGGCCGGGTCGCGGCCTTCAATGCGGCGCTGCCCGAGCGAACCATCGGCCCGCAAATTGCGGCGGTCTCGGGTCCCCTGGCGCGGACCATCGGCGATCTGCGGATCGGGCTCGCGGCGATGTCGATGTACGATGTGCGCGATCCCTGGTGGGTGCCGGCGCCGCTCGAAGGTTTGCCAATGCCAAAGCGCGCGGCCGTGTGCGTTAATCCAGAAGGGCTTGATCCCGTGCCCGAGGTGAAGGCGGCGGTGGTCGATGCCGCCAAACGCCTGGAGCGTGCTGGGTGGATCGTCGAAGAAGTCACGTCGCTGCCGCCGCTGAAGGAAGCGGCCGAGCTCCAGACCAAACTCTGGCTCGGCGATAATTATGAAGGCCAGCTTGCGGCCGCCGAGCGCGAGGGCGATCCCGGCGCGCTCGCGTGTCTGCACGGTAACAAGTCGAAAGTCTTCCCGTTCGATGCGCTGACGCTGTCGAAGATTTTGACGCGGCGGGCGACGCTGGCCCGCGACTGGTCGCTATTCCTGGAAAAATATCCGGTGCTGCTGATGCCGGTGTCCGGCGAATTGCCGTTCCCCGATCAACTCGACACCAGGGACGATGCGTCCTTTGCACGCGTCTGGCGCGCGCAGCTGCCGCAGATCGCGATCCCCTTCATGGGCCTGCCGGGCCTGACCGTGTCGACGGGACTGGTCGGGCGTGTGCCGGTCGGCGTTCACGTCGTGGCCGGACGCTACCGCGAGGATCTTTGTCTGCTCGCGGGCGAGGCGATCGAGGCCGGCGGCACGCCGCCTTCGCCGATCGATCCGTTCCAGGGCTAAAGCATGGCGTCGATCTACGATTTCAGCGCCAAGTCGCTCGCAGGCGAGGACACCCCGCTCAAGCGCTTTGAGGGCAAGGTGCTCCTGATCGTCAACACCGCGAGCGCCTGCGGATTTACCCCGCAATATAAAGGCCTCGAGGCGCTGCAGCAGACGTTCGGCGCGCGCGACTTTTCGGTGCTCGGTTTTCCCTGCAACCAGTTCGGGCGCCAGGAGCCGGGCAGCGCGGCGGAGATCGGGCAATTCTGTTCGTCGAACTACGCCGTCAGCTTTCCGATGTTCGACAAGATCGAGGTCAACGGCGACGGCGCCCATCCGTTGTATCAGTATCTCAAAGGCGAAAAAGCCGGGCTGCTCGGTTCTTCGATCAAATGGAATTTCACCAAATTCCTGATCAACCGTTCGGGCAAGGTGGTCGGGCGTTACGCGCCGACCACGACGCCGGAACAGCTCACCAAAGATATCGAGGCATTGCTGTGAACGAGAAAAACCAAGCAGTACCGCCGGACGAGTTTCCGGACCGGCTGTCCATCGACCCCCATAGCCCCTATTACAACGAGGCGATCCTGGCGCGCGACGTCGGCATTCGCTTCAAGGGCGTCGAGAAAAACAATGTCGAGGAATATTGCATCAGCGAGGGCTGGATTCGCGTCACGGCGGGCAATGCCAAGGATCGCTACGGCAATCCCCTGACCATCAAGGTGCACGGCCCGGTCGAACCGTATTTTAGGGATAAGAAGTGATTGGCGCCACGCGGGCCCACGTCGTATTGCCCCGTCAAGCCCGGGCATGACGAAAAACCAGCAGCCTTCGAAAGTCATCATCCCATGTCCGTTCGCATTCTCGACATCCAGGAAATCACCAAGCCGATCTCCTCGCCGATCCGCAACGCCTATATCGACTTCACCAAGATGACGACGAGCCTCGTTGCCGTCGTCACCGACGTCGTTCGCGACGGCAAGCGCGTGATCGGCTACGGCTTCAATTCGAACGGCCGTTACGGGCAGGGCGGGTTGATCCGCGAGCGGTTTGCTGCGCGCATCAAGGAAGCCGACCCGAAGACGCTGCTCAACGAGGCCGGCGACAATCTCGATCCGGACAAAGTGTGGGCGACGCTGATGTCGAACGAGAAGCCGGGCGGCCACGGCGAGCGCTCGGTCGCGGTTGGAACCATCGACATGGCGGTGTGGGATGCGGTGGCGAAAATCGCAAACAAACCGCTGTTTCGATTGTTGGCCGAGCGTCACGGCGTGAAGGCCGATCCGCGCGTCTTCGTCTATGCCGCCGGCGGCTATTATTATCCCGGCAAGGATCTTTCGATGCTGCGGGCGGAAATGCGCGGCTATCTCGATCGTGGCTATAACGTCGTGAAGATGAAGATCGGCGGCGCGCCCATCGGCGAGGATCGTACCCGCATCGAGGCCGTGCTGAAGGAGATCGGCAAGGACGCGCAGTTGGCCGTTGATGCGAATGGCCGCTTCGATCTGGAAACCGCGATCGCCTACGCCAGGATGCTGCGCGACTATCCGCTGTTCTGGTACGAGGAGGCCGGCGATCCGCTCGACTTCCAGCTTCAGGCGGCGCTCGCGGAGTTCTATCCCGCGCCGATGGCGACCGGTGAAAACCTCTTCAGCCATCAGGACGCGCGCAATCTGCTGCGCTATGGCGGCATGCGGCCGGACCGTGACTGGCTGCAATTCGATTGCGCCCTGTCTTACGGGCTTTGCGAATATCAGCGCACGCTCGAGGTGCTTAAAGTCGCGGGCTGGTCGGCGAGCCGATGCATCCCGCATGGCGGGCACCAGATGTCGCTCAATATCGCCGCCGGTCTCGGGCTCGGCGGCAATGAGAGCTATCCTGATCTTTTCCAGCCCTATGGCGGATTCCCGGATGGCGTGCGCGTCGAAGGCGGCCACATCACCATGCCGGATTTGCCGGGCATCGGCTTTGAAGGAAAGTCTGATCTCTACCGTGAGATGAAGGCGCTGGCATCGTGAGCCGGATCGGGGGCTCCATCCTTCGAGACGCATCGCTTCGCGCTGCTCCTCAGGATGAGGCCTCCCACGCCTCGCTCGCTTTTTAGAATTCCTCGAATAAAGCCACTCCATGGTGGCGCAACGTGCCCGCCTTGGTCTAAGGCGAACCGCCGCACGCAATATGATGAACAACATAAATAGAGACACCCACGCGCGATGGACGAGTTGAACGGACGCATGATTGCTTGCCAGCTTCTGACTGCTGGCCTGATTGCGCGTGTTGCCAATGAATTTGCCGATCCCTTGCGATTTCTCTCCGATTTTCGCGACGAGATCAGGGCCGTTGTCGCGGGCGTCAATATCGCCGGTAGCGGAAATGCCGAGCGTGCGCGCGAGGCGGCCAAGCAAACCGTCGACGAATTGTTCTCGCTGATGAAGCCGCCGAGCCGCGATTGAACGTCACGCCGAGCGCGCGCGAATGGTTCTTTGTTACCTGTAACTAGAACGATTCAAACCGCAGTTTAGATCGATTAAAAACGCCAAAATTAGAATCGATTTGATTTAGGAATATTCAAGCTGTCCTGGCGTTGACCGTAAATTTTGCACTCGATACCAAGCTTCCGGGGCTCGATGTAGATGTGGGACTTCATCGCCCCGAGTGAAGTTTGAAGTTGGGGCAAAAACAATGAGCCGGGTTAAGGCGCCGAAGTCGCTGCGTGCGAACGCAGTTCGCAATTCCGTCGACGAAAAACTGGATGGTTATTCCACCCGCAAGGTGTCCGCCGTGGCGGGCCTCGTCGCGGTCGCATCGTTTTCCAGCGGCGCCGAAGCGCAGCAGTCGAATTTGCCGCCGGTCTCTGTCGATGCGCCGGTCGCGCGTCCGAAGCCCGCGGCGAGCGCGCCGACGCCGGATCAGGTAAGGGCGCGCAACGCGCTGCGCCGCGCCGCCAAGCGTCAGCAACAACAGGCCAAGCCCGCGCCGGCGGTGGCTACTCCGGCTCTCGCGCCGGATCGCGATCGCTATGCCGACCCGGCAGCACCCTACAAAGGCGACCATCTCCAGGCCTCGGGCAAATTCCCCGAACCGCTTCTGAATACGCCGAAGACGGTGACCGTGTTGACCAAGGACATCATCGAGGACAAGAACGCCACCACGCTCAAGCAGGCGATCTTGAGCACCGCGGGCGTCACGCTTGGAAGCGGCGAGGGCGGCAACGCGTTCGGCGACCGCTTCTTCATTCGCGGCTTCGACGCCCGCAACGACGTCTTCATCGACGGCGTGCGCGATTCCGGCGTCAGCGTTCGCGAGAATTTCTTCACCGAGCAGATCGAAATCCTGCGCGGACCGATGTCGTCCTTTGCCGGCCGCGGCACCACCGGCGGCGCGATCAATATCGTCACCAAGGAAGCGCAGACCGATAAGAGCTTCTACAACATGGATACGACGTTGGGCACTGACGCGACCAAGCGGATCGTGCTCGACGTCAACCAGGTGATCAACCCGACGTTTGCCATTCGTGCCGGCGGCATGTTCCAGGACGCCGGCGTGGCTGGCCGCAATGACACCACCGACGACCGCAATGGCGCGTTCCTCGCGACCAAGTGGACGCCGTCGGATGCGGTGAAGATCACCACTGATTATATTCACACCGACCTGCACGGCATTCCCGATTTCGGTGTGCCGTATTACCGGCCGGGCTCGAACGGTTCGAGCAGCCAGCTGTTCACCTCGACCGCGGGCGGCCCGTTTCCGAGTTTCGGCTCCAATCGCGACGAATTCTACGGCTTCGTCAACCGTGACTTCTTTCACGTTCAGCAGGACATCGGCACATTCAATACCGAGACCCACGTCACGCCGGATCTCATCGTGAGCGACAAGGTCAGGGTCTCGCAGTCGCTCAACAATTATATCGGCACAATTCCGGAATCACCGATCGCGACCAATCCATTGTCGAGTGCAACCTTCACCGCCAATCCGCAGAGCCGCTATCAGACCACAGCGGTGCTCGCCAACCAGTCGGAAGCGACCTACAAATTCGATACCGGCGCCTTCAAGCACACGCTGTTGGGCGGTGTCGAAGTCTCGCAGGAAACCTCGTCGATCGACAAATATAACGGTTTGGGCTCGGAGTTGGTGACCGGCAACCCCTTCACGGGCGGCGGTTCTCTGAGCGGGATAAGCGTCTTCAGCCCGCAATTTACCGGCATTCCCTTCACCGGCACCCCGACGCTGACGGGCATGCCGACCAATGTGCTGATCGATACGACCAGTACCTATGTGCTCGATACGGTCAATTACCGTGACCTCGTCATTCTCAATGGCGGCCTCCGCTACGACGACTACAAGATCAACACATCCGGTTGGGGCACCCTCAACGGCGTCTCGACCTTTGGCAGGCAGGCGGCTGAATTCGGCCTGCCGAACTTCAACGTCGGCATCACCGTCAAGCCGCTGCCGTACGCCAGCGTCTATGCGGCCTATGCGACCTCGTCCGATCCGGTCGGCTCCGAATTCGACGGCACCAGCACCGCCTATGGCGGATTGGGCCCGGTGGTGGCCGGCAATCCGAACCAGGTCTTCGGACCGGAAAAGAACAAGGCGTATGAAGTCGGCACCAAGTGGGAGTTGTTCAACCGGCATCTGTTGCTGACGGGAGCGCTGTTCGAGACCACCAAGGACAACGCGCGCGAGGCGTTTAACGTCTCGGCGACCACTCCTGCGGTTGCGGGATGTTCCGTCCCGGCCGGAACCGTCGGCAATATCTCCTGCATTATCGCAGGCTCCGCCTATTACGTGCGCGGCATCGATCTGGAAGCCGCCGGCAAGATCACGGATAAATGGAGCGTGTTCGGCGGCATCGTGCTGATGCAATCGGCCGTGACCAAGTCGAACGTACCGGCCGCGAACATGCCGCAGCCTCTGCTGTACACGACCGACGTCGGCCTGCCGCTCGCCAACGTCGCGCATCAGTCGTTCAGCCTGTTGAGCAAGTACCAGCTCACCGACATGTGGGAGCTCGGCGGCCAGGCCGTGTTCCGCTCGAAGGTTTATGGCGGCACGTTGCTCGCCGCCAACGAGGGCACGTCGATTCCGAGCTACTGGCGCTTCGATGCGTTTGCGGAGGCCAAGATCGACAAGAACTGGCGGCTCAAGCTCTACGTCAACAACATCTTCAACAAGCTCTATTACGACGCGCTCTATCAGAGCAGCACGCCGTTCGTCCTGGAGGCGCCGGGTCGCGCCGCCTATCTGGTACTGTCAGCGAGGTATTGATCCGACACGATGCTGATCTGTGTTCCCAATGTGCTGAGCAAGGATGATGTGGCGGATTTCCGCCGCATCATGGATGCCAGCACGTGGGAGGACGGCCGCTCGACCGCCGGTGCGCAATCGGCGCTGGTGAAAAGCAACGAGCAGTTGCCGCCGGACAGCGAGGTCGCGCGCAAGCTCGGCAACCGCATCGTCTCGGCGCTGACGTCCAATCCGCGGTTCATTTCCGCGGCGATCCCGCTGCACATCTTTCCGCCGCTGTTCAATCGCTACAACGCCGCGGACGGGCATCATTTCGGCATCCATGTCGACAATGCGGTGCGCGGCGATCGTCTGACGGGATTGCGGATCCGCACCGATTTGTCAGTGACGCTGTTTCTGTCGGAGCCCGACGAATATGACGGCGGCGAGCTGGTGGTCGAGGACCTCTACGGCTCGCAGGAGATCAAGCTGCCGGCCGGCGACCTCGTGGTGTATCCGGCCTCCAGTCTCCACATGGTCACGCCGGTGACGCGCGGCGCGCGCGTCGCCTCGTTTTTCTGGCTGCAGAGCATGATCCGCGATGCCCACGCGCGGAGTTTGATTTTCGATCTCGACGTCTCGATCCAGGCGCTGGTGGAACGGCTCGGTCGCGACGATCCGGAGACGGTCAGGCTGACCGGCGTGTATCACAACCTGATCCGCGTCTGGGCGGAGGTTTAGCGCAGTTCGGGGCTCTATCCTTCGAGACGCATCGCTTTCGCGATGCTCCTCAGGATGAGGTCGCACATCCTCATGGTGAGGAGCGCGGAACGCGCGTCTCGAACCATGAGGGCAGCTACCCCAGCCGCATGTCGAGCAGCCGGCGGCCTTCGCCCTTGAGCAGTTTCTTCACGGCATTGGACGCAACCACGGTGCCGTCATTGGCATAGGCTTCGTGGTTCTTCTCGATGTCGTCGAGGCGGTAGAGATAGTTGACCATGATGCCGGCCGGATTCGCGCTGGCCCTTGGCCGAGGTGTCGCCGAGCCAGTTGATCCGCTCCAGCCGCGCGCCGTTGCCGAGATGGAATCGCGCCACCGAATCGATCTGGCGTCCCCTGGAGGTGCGCGCCTTCAGGAAATAATGCGCGGCGAGCGGCTCGACGATGGAACGCAACTGACCTTCCAGTTCGGCATTCTTCCACCAGTCGGGCTCGTCCAGATGGCTGAGCAGCGCCTTCTCCTCATCGGATACCGGAAGGTCGCCGGCCGTCTTCAGCCAAGTCATGAAGCCCGGCACCGGCGACAGCGTCACGAAATCTTCCAGCTTCGGCAACTCGCGGCGCAATTCCTCCACCACCTGCTTGATCAGGAAGCTGCCAAAGGAAATGCCGCCGAGACCGCGCTGGGTGTTGGAGATCGAATAGAACACCGCAACGCGCGCCCGCTCGACCGGAACCGCCTGGCGGTCTTCGGCAAGCAGCGGCGCGATCGCGCCGGGAATGGTTTCCGTCAGCGCCACCTCGACGAAGATCAAGGGCTCATCGACCAGCGCGGGATGAAAGAAGGCGTAGCAGCGCCGATCGACGGGATCGATGCGGCGGCGGAGATCGTCCCAGTCACGAATCTCGTGCACGGCCTCATAGCGGATGATTTTTTCCAGAATGTTCGCCGGCGTCGACCAGTCAATCCTGCGCAGCACGAGAAATCCCCGATTGAACCATGAAGACAACAGATGCACGACGTCGCGATCGAGCGCCCCAAGGGTCTTGTTGTCTTTCATCAGATCCAGTAGATCGGCGCGCATCGCGACCAGATCGCCGGTGCCGCCGGGCGCGCGGTTCAGCCTGCGGATCAATTCCTGCCGCCGCGGCTCGGAAGCAAAATGCAGGTCGCTCGCATCGGCATTGTTCGGTTGGGTGCGCCAGGCCCTGATGGCCTTGGCGAGCTTTTCGCGCTCCGGCCCGTAACTTGAAGACAGCGTCTGGAAGAACGAAAGCCGATCGGCCTCGTTGAGGTGACCGTAGCGATCGAGCACTTCGCGTGCCATCGCGGTGCCCGAGGCTTCGCCCCGGCCCGACAGCAACGCTTCGCAAAGCTCAATCAGGCCGGCAGCGTCGGGTTTTTCCTCCGATGATCCCACCCGGCGGAGCAGGGTGCGGCCGCGTTCGGAAATCGAGGTGAGGAGATCGGAAAAAAAGGCGTTGTTCATGGAATGTCGGAATCGGCTTTCTGAGGCGACTTTCGCCAGTTTACACGAATTTATGGCCGAGGTGGTCACAATCAAGCGCGTAATAGAAGGGTATGGATAATTACTTGTCGCCGCTTCGGCTACCCCGGATCGGACCTATTCCTTGTCGGTAAATTCGGTGGGCGTTTTGCCGGTCACCTGGCGGAACGCATGCGAGAAGGCCGGCACGCTGGCATAGCCGAACTCCCGGGCGAGTTGTTTGACCGAGACGCCGGCCTTGGTGGACAGTTTTTCGATGGCGGCCGCTATGCGTGCGCGCTGGCACCAGCTTTTAAAGCTCAGTTGCGTTTCCGATGAAAACAGCCGCGACAATGTCCGCGCCGAGGTGCCGACCTTGCGCGCCAGCGTCCCGATTTCATGCAAGGCGGCGGGATCGCCGAGCACGATCTCGGCTGCGTGACGGCAGCGGGGCTCCCGGGGCAGCGGGATGAAGGTCGCGGAATCCTCCGCACGATGCAGTTCGAGCATGACGAGCTGGATCAGCAGCGCGGTACGTTCGGCGTTGCCGCGCTCGTCGAACAAAGCGAGGATCGACTCGTGCAACAGGCCAGACACACGCACAACGAATTCGGAATCCAGGCTTGAGTTGAATTTCGCGCGGCCGAGCCACTTCAGGTCGAAGTACAGCGTGCGCATGTCGATGTCGGCGAGCACGTCGATCGCGTGTTCGAGCCGTGCCGGCACCCATACCGCGCGATCCGGCGGCACCAGCCAGCGCCCCCTCGGGGTCGTGACCTGCATCGTGCCTTTGGCTGCGTACACCAGCTGCGCCTCGCGGTGCATGTGGGTGTCGAGCCGCACGCCCTTCTCGTAGTGGTTTGCAATCAGATGAACGCCGTCGCCGGTCGAGGTCCGGCGGCCCTGGATCGCAGCAATTGGCTTTTCGGCGATATTCATTGGCCGCATCCCGTCAGCGCAAGACCGTATAACCTATTTCAGTTATTGCAGGAATCGTTCATGAACAACCCCACCCGGGTGATCGGCTTTGTCAACGCCGCCCATTTCATCGACCACTATTCGATGCTGATTTTTGCGGCGGCCGTCATCATCATGGGGCCGGCGCTCGGCATGGCCTATTCCGAACTGTTGCCTTACGCCACGCCGGGCTTCGTTGCTTTCGGCGCGGGCTCGCTGTTGACCGGATGGCTCGGCGACCGCTGGAGCCGCCGCCACATGATGGTGATCTTCTTTGTCGGCATCGGCGCCTCGATGATATCAGTTGGCCTCGTCAGGACACCGCTCGAACTCGGCGCCGCGCTGTTGTCGATCGGCCTGTTCGCCTCGATCTATCACCCTGTCGGCACCGCGATGATCGTCTCCTATGCCGAGGCGCTCGGCCGCGCGATGGGCATCAACGGCGTGTGGGGCAACCTTGGCGTGGCGTCGTCGGCGCTGGTCACCGGCGTCGTCGGCCAGTATCTCGGCTGGCGCTGGGCGTTCATCCTGCCAGGCGTCGTCACGATCGGAATCGGGCTCTGCTTCATGGCGATGGTGAGCCACGAAGACCGCAGCAACGCGAAGCAGGCGGCGGCGCAGGCGCGCGTCGCCAAGAAAGACATGTGGCGGGTGATCGTGGCGCTTCTGATCGTGGTGATCGCGATCTCCACCACCTTCAACGCGGTGACGGTGGCGCTGCCGAAACTGTTTGCCGACCGGCTAAACGGCCTCACCCAAAGCCCGGCGCTGCTCGGCGTGATCGCGGCCGGTGTCTATGTGTTCGGCGCGATGACGCAATATACGATCGGCAAGCTGATCGACCGCTACTCGCTGAAGGCGGTCTCATTGCCGCTGTCGTTCGTGCTGGCGCCGTTTCTGTATGTCGCGGCCGAACTGTCGAACCTGCCGCTGATCATCGCTGCGATCGGCATCGTGATGGGCGCGTTCGGCCAGGTCACCGTCAACGACGCCATGGTCGGCAAATACACCAGCGAGGAATGGCGCTCGCGCGCCTATGCCGTGCGCTATTTCGTCGGCTTTACCGCCGCCGGTGTTTCGGTCGGCCTCGTGGCCTGGCTTTACCGGCAAGGCGGATTTGTCACCATGCTGCACGCCTTCGCCGGCCTGTGTCTCCTGATCGTTGCAGCCGCGATCATTCTGCCGGTCGAGATCAGGACGCCGGCAGCACACGCGAACTGACGACACATGGCCTGATTCTTGAATAGCCACCTCACGAGCTCAGACCGCGTGGTCGTGTCGTGAGGTTCATATGGATATGCCATCGAGTGCCCCGGCCGGCGGCCTGATCGATCGTGCGGTATCTAGCCTCGATTTCGGCCAGGCCGGATCGATCCAGGAATCAATTCAAGATCAGGCGAAATTCCTTCATGCGGGCAGTCCATGGTTTCTGGCGCTGACCGCGCTCGGCGTCGTGTTTGGCGATATCGGCACCAGTCCCCTTTACGCATTTCAGGTCGCGCTGACGGGCCTCGGCCATCCGGCCCCCACCGCAGCGGAGGTCCTGGGGCTGGTCTCGCTTATTCTTTGGGCACTGATGGTGATGGTGTCGCTGAAATACGTGGTCTTCGTGCTGCGTGCCGACAATGACGGCGAGGGTGGAATCCTTGCGCTGCTTTCGCTGGTCGCTTCCGACCAGATCGCCAAAGGCGCGAGACTTTCGGTTCTGGTGCTGCTCGGGGTGATCGGCGCCTCATTGCTTTACGGCGATGGCGTCATTACGCCGGCGATCTCGGTGTTGTCGGCGATGGAGGGCCTCAAGCTGGTGGCGCCGTCCTTCGAACATTTCATTGTGCCGGCCACGATTGCGGTGTTGATCGGATTGTTTGTCATCCAGCGGCATGGCACCGAGCGCATCGGCAAACTGTTTGGACCGATCATGGTGGTGTGGTTCGTCGTCATCGGCGCACTCGGCGCGGCGAACATTTTCATGGCGCCGGCCGTTCTCGCTGCCGTCAATCCTGCCGAGGCCGCGCGCTTCCTTGCGGCCGATCCCAAGATCGCCTTCGTCGTGATTGGCGCCGTGTTCCTCGCGCTCACCGGCGGCGAGGCGCTCTATGCCGACATGGGTCACGTCGGTGCCGCCGCCATTCGCCGGGCCTGGTTTGGATTGGTGTTGCCGGCGCTGTTCTTGAACTATTTCGGGCAGGGCGCGCTGATCCTCGCCGATCCCAGCGCCATCGATAATCCGTTCTACAAACTGGCCCCCGGCTGGGCGCTGATCCCGATGGTGATCCTGGCGGCGGCTGCCACCATCATCGCGTCGCAGGCGCTGGTCTCCGGCGTGTTTTCGCTGACGCGTCAGGCCATGCAGATGGGACTGTGCCCGCGCGCCCGGATCGTCCCGACCTCGGCCGATGAAGCCGGGCAGATCTACGTTCCCGCCGCCAACTGGCTGTTGATGACGGGCACGCTGTTGACGGTCGTGTTGTTCAGATCGTCCGACAGTCTTGCCGCCGCCTACGGCATTGCCGTGTCCGGCACCATGCTGATCACGACGATCCTGCTCTATCGGGTAGCGGTCGCACGATGGCAATGGCCGCCAGCCGTCGCCATTCCCGTGATCGCGATCTTCGGCGCGATCGACGCGACGTTCCTGGTGTCGAATTCCATCAAGATCGTCGAAGGCGGATGGTTTCCGCTGATCGTCGGCACGCTGATCGCGACGCTGATGCTGAGCTGGCGCAAGGGTTCATCGGAAGTCCGAAACCGGCTTCACGACATGTCGATGCCGCTGAAGGAATTTCTCCCCTATGCCGACAAGACGGTGATCGGACGCGCGGCGGGCATGGGCGTGTGGCTGACTAAGGTCGATCACGGCGCATCGCCGATGCTGCTGCGCCACATCGAACATAACCGCGTGCTGCATGAGACCGTGGTGCTGTTGACGTTCCTGGCCGATCGCAGGCCGCGCGTGCCGTTTCACCAACGGCATTCGGTGCACCGTCTCGGCCACGGCTTCTACCGGATTCAGGTCAGGCTGGGGTTCATGCAGACGCCGGATATTCCGCTGAGCCTGATCAACTGCAACAAGCTCGGCTTCGAGGCCGACCTCGACCACAAGAATTACTACATCGCGCATGAGACCATCGTGCGCCGCGAAACGGGCTCGGCGATGGACGCGATTTCGTTTGCGATCTTCTCGTTCCTCAACCGGATCGCGAGCCGGGCGCCTGATTTTTTCAAGATTCCGCAGGACGCCATCATCGAGGTGGGCTTCCGGGTCGAAATCTGAAACGGCGGCCGGCAGTATCGGACGTGACCGTGCCGGCATGATACCAACAGGTTGTATCGAGCACCCATCTACTTGATAGGACGCAATCTTTTCGAAAGCCGCGCGGCGGGGCCGATCCTGATGGGCATGGACCAGGCCACCCGGATACGGCATGCTGTTTGCATTCATTTTAGCCAATGCCCCCATTTGTCGTATTTTTGCGGGGGAACTCGCCACCAAGCGGAGGCCCAATGACCATTGCAACTGCGACGCCGATGGCCGGCGTTGAACGTTCGAGCATGAACTCCATCGTGTTCGCAAGCTGCTTTGGCACCATCATCGAATGGTATGACTTCCTGATCTACGCCACCGCGGCGGCGCTGGTGTTCAACAAGGCGTTTTTCCCGACCTTCGATCCGCTGGCCGGGACGTTGGCCGCGCTCGGCAGTTATGCGGTCGGATTTCTGGCCCGTCCGCTCGGCGGCGCGCTGTTCGGCCATTTCGGCGACCGGTTGGGACGCAAATCCATGCTGGTGCTGACGCTGTTCATCATGGGCCTGAGCACCTTCTGCATCGGCCTGCTGCCGACCTATGCCTCGATCGGGGTGTTTGCGCCGACCCTTCTGATCCTGCTGCGCGTCATCCAGGGCATCGGGCTCGGCGGCGAATGGGGCGGCGCCTCGCTGATGGTGCTGGAGCATGCCCCTAGCGACAAGCGCGGCTTCTACACGAGCTTCGTGCAGATCGGGTTTCCCATTGGACTCGTGCTGGCAACGCTGGTGTTCGGGCTTGTCGCCAAATTGCCGGAAGCGGATTTCGCGAGCTATGGATGGCGCATCCCGTTCCTCGTCAGCATCGTCCTGCTCGGCGTTGGCACCTTCGTCCGCTCAAAGGTGCCGGAGACGCCGGTGTTCGAAGGCATGAAGCAGCGCGACGGCCTCTCCAAGAATCCGGTGGGCGAAGCCGTCGGCAAGAATGCCAAGTCCTTCCTGATCGCGGTCGGCCTGAAACTCTCCGAAGTGTCCTGGGTCTACATGCTGACGGTGTTCGTCGTCGGCTACGCCACGACGAAACTCGGTGTTGCCAAGTCGTTGATGCTCGACGCGGTCATGTACGCCGCGTTGCTCGAACTCGTGAGCCTGCCGTTGTTCGGCTGGCTGTCGGACAAGTTCGGCCGAAGACCTTTCTACATTCTCGGTGCGCTGTTCACGATCGTCTTCGCCTTCCCGTTGTTCTGGATGGTGGAGAGCAAGAGCACGGTGCTGATCTTCACCGGCATCATGATCGCGATGAATTTCGGCCACGGCATGATGTTCGGCCTCGAATCCTGCTACTTCCCGGAACTGTTCGGCCCCCGTGTGCGCTACAGCGGCGCGTCGTTCGGCTTCCAGGTTTCGGCGGCGATCGGCGGCGGCTTCGCACCGATCCTCGCCACCGCGCTCGCCGGCTATTTCGGCGGCACCGGCGGCGTTGCGATCATGATGATCATTCTCGCGCTCATCACATTGGCTGCCGCGTTGGCGGCCCGCGAAACCCGCGGCGGTTCGTTGACGGATTAAATCCCAGCCATGCAATTCGGCATCTTCATCTTTGACGGTGTCGAGCCGATCGATCTCGCCACTTTCGGCGTGCTGTCGATGGCGCGCCGGATCGCGCCGGAAATTTCGATTTGCACTATCGCGCCCCGCGCCGGTCTCGTTGCGCTCGCCAACGGCCTCAGCGTTTCGGCCGATTACGGCATTGACGATGCGCCGGCTTGCGACGTCGTCATCGTCACCGGCGGCCCCGGTTGGACCGCGCAGGCCAAGGCTTCCGCGACGCTCGATTATATCCGCCGTGTCCATGCCAATGGCCGTATCGCCTCGGTCTGCACCGGCGGCATGATCCTCGCCGCCAGCGGCGTGCTTGACGGCGGCCCCGCGACGACCAAGCGCGAAGTCGTACCGCCGGAAACCTCGCCGGTCGAGGTGATGCGGGAGACGTATCCGCACATCGACGTGCGCGAGGCGATGCTGGTGGAGCGGGAGGATAGCGTCGTGACCGGCGGCGGGGTCACGCTCTGCATCGATACCACGCTGCATCTGCTCGCGACGATGTTGGGCGAGCACGTCGCCGAGGAGACCGCGCGGATCATGGAATACAGCCGTGCCTGGCGCGCCAATCGCGAGGCGTTTGCGCCGGTGCTGAGCGCGCCGCAATGAAGCATCGGCAGACACGGCATTTTGTGGCTTTGGCCGTTTCTTATCCTCTTTTGCCCAAGCGGGGCCTGCCAATGCGAGACCGGCCGCCGTTGCGCCTAAAAATCGGAGCAGGCATGTGGATTATACCGCCGCGCCAGCGCCGGGCTCAGCCGCTTTTTGCGGACGGGACGACGGTCTGATCCGCTCGCGGGCCATCTGGAAGATGACGTAAAGCGGCGGAATGACGAAGACGCCGAGGAAAGAGGCGAAGATCATGCCGCCGAACACTGGGGTCCCGACATCGCGCCGCGCGAGCTGCGAGGCGCCAGCGGCAACCACCAGAGGCAGCAGACCGAGGATGAAGGCGAATGACGTCATCATCACCGGGCGGAAGCGCTGCCTTGCGCCTTCGGTCGCGGCCTCGAGCAACGGCACCCCATGCTCCCGCTTCTCCTTCGCAAATTCGACGATCAAAATGCCGTTCTTGGCGGCAAGCCCGATCAGCACGATGATGCCGATTTGTGCGTACAGATCGAGCGTGAGCCCGGCAAGCACAATCGCGGCGAACGATCCCAGGATGCCCACGGAGACCGACAGCAGCACCGGCACCGGAATGGTCCAGCTTTCGTAGAGACCGACCAGAAAGAGATAGGCAAACAGCATAGCAAAGCCGAGGATGATCCCGGTCTTGCCCTCGGCGCGCTTCTCCTGGAATGCGGTATCGGTCCATTCGCCCGCAAAACCTGGAGGAAGTGCGTGCGCGGCTACCTCTTCCATGGCCTTGAGCGCTTGCCCGGACGAGACGCCGGGCGCGGGCGCGCCCTGAACGGTCACGGCGCGCAGATTATTGTAGCGGATCAGCGATGGCGGGCCGACCACGACGCGAACTTCCACCAGACTCCTGAGCGGGATCATCTGTCCTTTGCCATTGCGGACATTGATCCGATAGATGTCATCGATACTGGCCCGGTCGGCCGCCTCGGCCTGGACTTGCACCTGCCAGGTGCGGCCATACAGGTTCATGTTGTTGACGAAATATCCGCCGAGCGAGGCTTGCAGCGCCTGGAACACGGAACTCAACGGCACGCCCAGGATCTGGGCCTTGTCGCGATCAATGTCGAGATAGATCGAAGGGTTCGTCGCCGAGAACGTGCTGAACACGCGGCTCAGTCGCGGATCCTGATTGGCGGCAACCATCAGCCCTCGGACGACCTGCGCCAGCGCCTTCGGGTCACCGCCGCGGAGATCCTCCAGCACATAGGCGAATCCACCTCCGGTACCGAGACCGATGATCGGCGGCGGCGCGAGCGGCACCACGATTCCGCCCTGGATCTGGCGAAATTTGGCACCTAGACGCCGGATCACTTCTGGCGCCCCGAGGGAAGCGTCCTTGCGCTGGTCGAACGGCTTGAGCGACAACACCATGAACGCGGCGTTCGATTGCGAGTAATTGTCGATGAAGTTCAGCCCGATCGCTGACGTATAGTCGGCAACCGCCGGCTCCTCCTTCACGATAGCCTCAGCCTGGCGGATCACGTCCGACGTCCGTTCGACCGACGCGCCGCCCGGCAATTGGGCGACAACAAAAAGCGCGCCCTGGTCATCTTCCGGGAGGAAGCCCGTCGGCGTGATTTTGGTCAGACCGACGACGCCAAGACCACAGACCGCGACGACGACCAGTCCGATGACGGATAGCCGGACAATGCGGGCGACCGCGGCGCCATAGGCGTCGCGCACGCGATCGATCGAGCGCATCACAAATCCCATCACGCCGCGCCGAGGTCCGTGCTGCGGCCGCAGCAGTACTCCGCAGAGCGCGGGCGACAGTGTGAGCGCGTTGATCGCCGAGAGAAACATCGAGACCGCGACCGTGACCGCGAACTGCCGGAACAACTCGCCGGAAATGCCGGGGATAAACGCCACCGGCACAAACACCGACAGCAGTACCAGCGTGATCGCGATGATGGGCGCGATGATCTCGCCCATTGCCCGCTTGGTGGCGTCGCCCGGGGAAAGCTCGGGATGCTCCTCCATCACCCTCTCGACATTCTCGACCACCACGATGGCATCGTCGACGACGATGCCGATCGCGAGCACGATCGCCAGAAGGGAGACCGTATTGGCCGAATATCCTATCGCCTTGAGCACGATGAAGGTGCCGATCAGACTGACCGGCACGGCAAACATCGGGATCAAGGTCGCCCGTACGCTCCCGAGAAACAAAAAGACCACGATGACGACGAGGACGAATGCCTCGAGCAGCGTCTTCTGAACTTCATGGATGGTATCGGTGACGAAGGTTGTCGGATCGTAGGTGACTTTCCAGGCGAGATCGTCGGGGAATCGCTTTTCCAGTTCGGTCAAGCGATCGCGCACGGCCTTGAGGGTGCTGATGGCGTTGGCGCCCGGCGATTGAAAGACGGCAATCACCGCCGCAGGGCCGCCGTTGAACCGCGTCTCCCGGTCGAGGTTGGCGGCGCCCAGTTCCAGCCTCGCGACATCGCCGAGGCGCAGCACGGACCCGTCCGGATTGGTGCGCACGACGATGTTGCCGAATTCCTCGGGCGAGTTCAGGCGGCCCTTGGTCTGAATGTTGAGCTGTAGCTGCTGATCGTCCGAAATCGGCCTCGCGCCGATGCGCCCGACGGCGGCCTGGATATTCTGCGACTGGATCGCATTGATGATGTCGCCGGTCGTCAGGTTCAGCCCGGTCAGCCTGTCGGTCCGGACCCAGGCGCGCATCGCGTAGTCCTGCGGGCCCCACAAATAAGCGTCGCCGACGCCCGGGGTATTCTTGATGGGGTCGAGCAGGTTGATGGTGACGTAGTTGGAGATGAACAGCGGATCGTGCGTGTGCTTCGGCGAGTAGACGGCGATCACGCCGAGCAGGGCGGAAGACTTCTTCTTGACCGTGACGCCTTGCTTCTGGACATCCGGCGGCAGCTGGGACAAGGCGACCTGGACGCGGTTATTGACGTTGACCGCGTTGATGTCGGGGTCGGTGCCGAGCTCGAAGGAGCAGGTCAGCGTGTAGCTGCCGTCATCGCCGCTCACACTCTTCATGTAGATCATCTTGTCGACGCCGACGACTTGCGCCTCGATCGGCTGTGCGACGGTCGCATCGACAACACCGGAATTGGCTCCCGGATAGAACGTCGTGACCGAGACCTGGGGTGGAACGATGTCGGGATATTGCGCGATCGGGATTGAAAACAGCGCCAGGAAGCCTGCGATGGTTGTCACAATGGCGATGACGATCGCGAGCCGCGGCCGGTCGACGAAAATGGCGGAGAGCATCGGATCAGCTCCTGTTGAGCGTCGTCACCGGGCTAGCCTTGACCGGCGCACCGGGGCGCACCCCCAGCAATCCTTCGACAATGATCAGCTCGTTTCCAGACAAGCCTTCCTGCACGACAGCATCCGTTCCGCTCTCACCGCCGGGCTTGATCCGCTTCACAACGGCTTTGCCATCCTCGACCACAAAGACGTAGACACCTTCCTGGTCGGCGATCAGCGCCGATTGCGGAACGACGACCATCTCCTTGGGGGTGCCGCTTTCGAGCGTCACACGCACGAGCTGGCCGTCGGTCAGTCCGCCGGCCGGATTGGGGAAGGTGGCGCGTACCAGCACGGTATCAGTGGCGCGATCAACCGTCACGTCGACGAAATTGATCTGGCCGGTCTGGTTGTAGGTCTTGCCGTCGGCAAAGCGAAGCTTGGCCTTGATCGCCTTGAGGTCGATCTGGTGAGCGTCCTCCTTTGCTTGCAGGAAATCGCGCTGGCTGACGGGAAACGTCACATACATCGGATCCTGGCTGACGACGACGGTGAGCGGGCCACTGTCGGGGCCGACGACATTGCCCTTAGTGATGTTGGTCCGGCCGATCTTTCCCGAGACCGGCGCAAGGATGTCGGTATAGCCAAGATTGATCTTGGCGGTCTGCAGGCTGGCTTCGTCGCTCAGGATCTGGCCTTTGGCCTGTTCGTCCGCGGCAAGCGCCTGATCCCTCGCAACGGCCGTCCCGGCGTTCTTTGCCAGCAGGTCCACGGCCCGCGCGAGTTGCACCTCGGTGAGCGTTTTCGAAGCCTTGCTGCGCTCTAGCGCGCCTTCCGCCTGCTCGACGGCGGCCTGGAACAGCCCTTTCTCGATGCGATAGAGGGGATCATTTTCCTTGATCGGGTCCCCCTCCTTGAACAGCACCGCCTCCAGGAACCCCTGGACGCGCGCACGAATCTCGACGCGATTGACCGCTTCGACGCGCCCGACAAATTCGCGCGTTTTCTCGATGGGCCTGCGCTCGGCCTTGACGACGCCGACCGGAACGGCGGTTGGTGGGGTCTGTTGAGCACCAGCCGGGGCCACAAGTCCGCAAATCATAAATACCGTGCAAATTGCGGTTCGCATCGCAGCCTCCGGAATTGTGTTGCCTGTTCGATCGAAATCCTGCGCTAGCGGAATGAGAGATAGCTACTTGTTCGGTAACCTGATCGCGCTCACGGGCAAGATCGTGTGCGGCGGCGGCGGCACGTAGGCATTTTGTTTGCAGCCGGCGAGAAGAACCGGCGCCAGCGCGGCGGTCGCGGCCAACGGCAGGCGATGCCTGCCATCGGTTCGTATTCGATTTGGTAGGCGCGCAGGCTTCATCGCGGTGCCCCCTTTTTGACGACCGAGACCGGGCCAACAGGTCACCCTGAATAGCAACAATTCGCCGACGTTGGAACGGGAAAACGCGCCCTGGAGGTGTGGCACGGTGCGCAAGTGTCCCCTAACGGGATTCCGCTGACAGGCTTTCGCCGTTGCAGCGGAGCGAATGGCTGCCTCACCGAATTTTCATTCCAGGCGCGGTGTTGTGGCCCGCGCCGATCGGCCATAATGGGGGCAATGGCCCAACGCTTGACAACGGGCCGGCGGGAGCAGGGCATGCGTCATGTATTTTTCGGCGGTCTCATTCTGGGTATCTCGATCATGATGGGTGGTTCGGCCCATGCCGACGGCCTGAAGGACGAGATCGCGCCGACCGGCAAGCTGCGGGTCGCGATCGGGATCAGTCCCGCCGGCGGGGCCTACTGGTCGACGAAAACGGAAAACGGTTACGCGGGCGTGCCGGTCGATCTCGGCAAGGCGATGGCGGATCAGTTGGGGTTGCCGATCGAATATGTCGCCTTTCCGAATTCCGGCCAGATCACGGATGCGGCCGCCAAGGGCGCCTGGGATGTGAGTTTCCTGCCTGAGGATCCGGATCGCGCCAAGAAGATCGCGTTCGGGCCGATCTATGAGGTCACGGAAGCGACCTACATCGTCAAGGCGGGGTCGACGATCAAGGATTATGCGACGCTCGATCAGCCCGGCGTCAAGGTCGCGGCGGTCGATAACACCACCACCATGCGCGGCGCGGTGGCGCATCTGAAGAACGCCAAAGTCACGGGCTATCAGACCTTCGACGAAGTCTTCAATCTGCTCAAGAACGGCGAGGTCGATGCCTTCGCGCTGTCGCGCGACCAGCTCATTGCGCTTTCGAAAAAGCTTCCGGGCACCCGCGTGCTGGATGAAACCTTCAAGCAGACGATCACGGCGGTGGCCGTGCCGCTCAATCATCCGCTGTCGCTGGAATATGCTTCCAAGTTCATGGCAGACGCCAAGACCAACGGCCTGTTGCGCAAGGCGTTCGACAATAACGGGCTGAAGGACACCCCGCTGCGGGCGAAGTAACGCATAGAAGCCGCGAAGACGGTGCGCTCGCTCTCCCTGAGGGAGAGGGGGGCCAGCGCCCGGGTTGACTAGTTCGCTTTCCCACCTTCTATCGGCTCCAAGCCGCTGTTGACGATCGTCGCTCTCGCCGCGGGTGAGGCGAGGAATTTGATCAGCGCCTTGCCGGCCTCGGGCTCCTTCGACACGGAGGCGATCCCGGCCGAGAACACCGTAACCTTCTGCAAGGCGTCCGGCAGCGGCCCGACAATGTCGATGCCGTGAACAGGCTTCAACTCGCTGATCTGCTGAAAGCCGAGTTCGGCCTCGCCCCGCGCCACGATTTCGGCGACAGGCGTTGCGGGAATCTTCCGCGCCTTGTCCTTCATCTCGGCCGCGATGCCGAGCTTGTCGAACATTTCGGTCGAGATATAGACGCCGCTGGCGCTGTCGGAATAGGCGACGGTTTTTGCCGCCAGCAGCGCGCGCTTGACCGCGTCCACGGAAGAGATGTCCGGCTTCGGGCTGCCTGCCTTGACCGCGACGCCGATCTTGGAGTTGACGAGATCGACCCGGTCGCTGGCTTTGCCCTGCTTGATCAGGTCGCCCAGCGCATAGCCGACCAGGATCAGGACGTCGGCGGGCTCGCCGCGCTCCAGCCGCATCGGGATCGCATTGACCGTTGTGCCCATCGAGGGGCCATAGGCCGTGATCACCTTGTTGCCGGTCGCCTTTTCGAATTCCGGCACCAGCGCGTTATAGGCCGCCGCCAATCCGCCGGAGATCATCACATGCACCTCGGCCGCTTGTGCGGAGCCCGCGAGCCACAAAGCGGCGGCAACGCCAAGCGCGAGGGTACGGAAATGGATGGATGGGAAACGCATGAGAAATCCTCCCGGGACTGACGGTCTTGTTTTGCCGGTCACTATTAGCGGGGAGGACGCTCGCGTGCAAACGCGCGGGGATCAATGGCCCATGAATCGATGGTCTATGAATTCACGTGCACGAAATCGCGCAGCAGCGGGTAGATCTCGTTATTCCAGCGCCGGCCCGAGAACACGCCATAATGCCCGACGCCGGCCTGCATGTGATGCACCCGCCGATAGGCGCGCACGCCGGTGCAGAGCTCTTGCGCCGCGAGCGTTTGCCCGATCGAGCAGATGTCGTCCTTTTCGCCCTCGACCGTCATCAGGCCCATGCGCTTGATGGCGGCGGGGTTCACCGGGCGGCCGCGATAGGTCAACTTGCCTTGCGGCAACAGGTGTTCCTGAAACACGTCGCGGATGGTTTCGATGTAAAATTCCGCCGGCAAATCCATCACCGCGAAATACTCGTCATAGAATGTCTTGATGGTCTCGGCCTTTTCTATTTCGCCCTTGGCGAGGTGGTTGGCGAGATCCATGTGCTGCTTGATGTGGCGTTCGAGATTCATCGACACGAACGCGGTGACCTGCACGAAGCCGGGATAGACCTGCCGGAACGCGCCCTTGCACTGGAACGGCACGTAGTTGATCAGGTTGTTCTCGAACCATGTGAGCGGCTTGCTCTTGGCGAATTCGTTCACTTTGGTGGGCTGGATGCGGGTATCGATCGGCCCCGCCATCAAGGTCAGCGTCGCCGGGCGCGCGGGGTGATTGTCCTCGCACATGATCGCAGCCGCAGCCAGCGCCGACACCGAAGGCTGACAGATCGCCACCATGTGCGCGCGCGGGCCGAGCTGGTCGAGAAACGTGATCAGGTGCTCGGTGTAATCGTCGAGCCCAAAACGGCCATGGTGAAGCGGAATGTCGCGCGGGTTATGCCAGTCGGTGATGTAGACGTCGTGGTCCTGGAGCAGCGTCTGCACCGTGCCGCGCAACAGCGTTGCGAAATGGCCGGACATCGGCGCGACCAACAGCAGCCGCGGCTGCTCGGGCCCGTTTTCCTTCTTGAAATGCAGCAGCGAGCCGAACGGCGTGGCGAAAGCGACCTCCTCGGTCACCTCCAGCTCCTGATTGCCGACCATGACCCGGTCGATGCCGTAGGCCGGACGGGTATAGGTGAGGGAGGTGCGCGAGATCAGCTCGAGCGCCGCCGCCAGTCGACGGAAGAACTTGTCGGAAACGCCCTGCGGCAGGAGGTTGAGGTATTTCAGCGCATGGGCGGCCCCTGTCCGCCATGGCGTCGTCAGATCCATATGGTTCTGATAGGCTTGGTACATTAACGACGTCATTCGCAACCCCCGCTTATGTTGCTATGCAATATTGAAGCCACGGCGGAGTCAAACAGCCCAAAAAACTGGCACGTCGCTTGCTGCTTAAAAATGGAGAAAACGGAAGAAACGACGGAAAATAGCGGGTAAACCAGCGGGTAAGCCCGGCAAGGAAAGGCCAAATGGCGAAAGCGACACTCACCCTCAGCAGCAAGAACTACTCGTCCTGGTCGCTGCGCGGCTGGCTGCTGACGCGGTTTTCGGGGCTGGAATTCGAGGAGATCATCACCGCGCCGGATGACCCCTCGGCGCGGGCCGAAATCCTGCTGCTGTCGCCGACCATCCTGGTGCCGTGCTTGCGGCATGATGGCGCGACCGTCTGGGATACGCTGGCGATTGCCGAGTACCTCAACGAGATCAGGCCCGATGCCGGGCTATTGCCCGCCGATCGTGTTCATCGGGCGCATTGCCGTTCGATTTGCGGCGAAATCCACTCCGGCTTCACGACGCTGCGGGCATCGCTGCCGGTCAATCTGAAGGGACATTTCCCCAACTTCAAGATCTGGACGCGCGCGCAGGCCGACATCGATCGGGTCTGCACCATCTGGCGCGAATGCCTTGCCGAGTCGGGCGGGCCGTTCCTGTTCGGCGAACGCTCGATGGCGGACGCGATGTATGCGCCGGTCGTGACCCGCTTCATGACCTATGACGTGAAGCTTGATCCGCGGATGAAGCAGTATGCCGACCTCATCATGGCCATGCCGGAAATGCAGGAATGGATCGAGGCCGCCAAGGCCGAACCCTCCGATATCGAAGAGCTCGAGGTGGATTATTAGGCAGCGTGTGGATCGCGCTGCCTGTTTGCACGGCTTGACGCGTAAGGCGCGCCTTGCTCAACTTCATGCCATCGGGGCGGGCTTTGCGAACTGACGCGACGCGCCCTCAGCTACGGACAAAAATCGCCTGACCGGAATTCCGCGCCGCGCCCAACAGCTTCGCCCTGCTCGACGCTGTGATCCTCAAATCGCTGCGCTGCAACGCGGCTGGCGTGATTTTCGCATGGCAACATCACGCTTTGAACGCGCCAATCCGTGCTGCCAAAAAATTGGACGCCGGCGATTGTCGTGGTTTTCGTCAAACAGTGGTGGAGGCCTGAGATGAACCAGCATGCGGTCGTCAGCAAATTTTCCCACGTCAAACCCACCGATACCGAATTCACGGGCGGAGGCCTTCGCGACTTCTTCCTGTACCGCGACCTCGGCATCGCGGCGGCGACCGGCGGGCAGGTGATCTGCCATCTCGTCAAGGCCAATGCCGACATGCCGCCCGAAGACGGCACCGGCTGGCACAAGCACGAATGCGATTTCCAGATCGTGGTCATGCTGAAGGGCTGGGCGCGTTTCATGTACGAGGACAAGCCGACGCTGGTGCAGGCCGGCGACGTCGTTCATCAGCGGCCGGGGATCGTGCACTACCTGTTCGATTACTCGCCCGACATGGAATACATGGAAATCGTCAGCCCGGCGGATTTCAAGACCGTCGATATGCCGCCGGCCACCGACAAGGTGCCGCCGGTGACGCCCTGGAAGTAGCCGCTTGGAAGTGATGCCTTTTGGGAATTAACGATTCCGAGCCGCACTCGGCGATGGCCGCGCGTCGATGGTCTGGATGTAGTGCTGACCATTTCATCCAGACCGATATCTAGCCGTGAACATCGGCGTACGCGCTCGTTCATCTGATTCGGGCGCGATTCGTTCCACGCGCGTTCCGGCTTCTTAACGCCCGATGATATTCAGCCGCTGGCGCGTCGCATTTTGGGACAGCCGCAGGCGTTTGGGATTGAAACTAGCCGCGCCGCCGCCGCCATGCGATGACGGTGGCCTCCAGCATCCCGCCGGACTCATGGTTGCGCCAGGCGCCGTTACTGAAGCAACAGGCAAACGGCAGTTCGTAGGTGCCGCTCTGGTCCTCGCACAACACCTGGACCGGCAGGTCCGGCGGCGGCTCTCCTTCACCATCGAATTGGGCCAGCCGTTTTTCGCGCGTTGCCATTTCCAGATCCGTTGTGGTCGGCGTCGATCAAGCTCAACGCGTGATTGAGGTCGCAGTGTGGTAGCTTTCGGCCATGAAAAGCTACTCGCAACAAGTTTACCACGCGACGCATCATGAAACGAGGCCTGCGATGATCGGCCGGCTTGTTATCGCCGTTTGCGTCGCGGCGCTGGGCATGCTCGACGCCGGCACGGCCCATGCGCAGGACGTTCCTGGTATCGAAATCTGCACCGTCGAAAAGACCATGGAGCGGCGCACCAGTTGCTTGCAAAGCAATGTCGAGTTTCTTCAGAAGACGATGGCGAAGCTTGTTCTTGACCATCAGCAGAAGCTCGATGCGGCCAAGGCGCAGATCGAGGCGTTAAAGGCGAACCTCGCTGCGCTGAAAAAAACGGTAAGCGATCTTCAGGCCGCGCAGCCGAAGCCGACCACCGATGCGAAAAAGACCGACGCGCCGGCCGCCGCAAAAGAGACCGGTGCCAAGGAAACCCCCGGCAAAGAAACACCCAAAAACGGGACGGCCAAAGAGAGCGGCAAGTAAAACGCGAAGTAGCCTCGCGTTTCGCGAACGGAAACATGCGTTGCGGCTGCTTGCAAGCCCCAAGGGCTTTGCCCTAACGTTGCCCTAACGATTGTGCGACCGGCTTAGCCGCAGGCGCGCATCGAGCATGATCCGGAAAAGTGGAAGCCGGTTTTCCGAATAAAGATCATGCTCAAGCCAACAAAGCCGGGAGGGAATTCATGGCCGAACTTCGCGTGCTCGCTACCGGCCTGGAATTTCCCGAAGGCCCGGTGGTGATGCCCGATGGCTCCGTGGTGCTGGTCGAAATCCGCGGGCGCAGGCTGACGCGGGTCTATCCTGACGGCGCCAAGGAAGTCGTCGCGGAAATTCCCGGCGGTCCGAATGGCGCGGCGCTCGGCCCCGACGGCAAGATGTACATCTGCAACAATGGCGGTTTTGCCTGGATTCCGACCGGCAAGATGATCATGCCGGGACCGCAGCCCGAGGACTATCTCGGTGGCTCGATTCAGCGCGTCGATCTGCAATCCGGCAAGGTCGAGACCGTCGTGACGAAATGCGGCGAGCACGCGCTGCGCGGGCCGAATGATCTGGTTTTCGACAAGCACGGCGGCCTGTGGTTTTCCGATCTCGGCAAGCGCCGCGCCCGCGACATGGATGTCGGCGCGTTCTATTATCTCAAGCCCGGCATGAAGGAGATCGTCGAGGCCGTGCATGGCATCCTGCCTGCGAACGGCATCGGGCTGTCGCCGGACGAGAAGACCGTTTACATCGCGGAGACGCCGACCGCGCGGTTGTGGGCCTATGACATTCCCGAGCCCGGCACGGTGAAGCCGCGAGAGGTGATCTATCGCGGCGAGCGGGGCAAGCCGATCGCAGGACTCGGCGGCTATCAGATGTTCAATTCGCTCGCGGTCGAGGCCAACGGCAATGTCTGCGTCGCGACGCTGGTCTCGGGCTGCATCTCGGTGATCGCGCCGGACGGCACGCTGGTCGAACAGGTGCCGACCGGCGATCGCGTCACCACCAACATCGCCTTTGGCGGCGAGGGGCTGAAGACGGCCTACATCACGCTGTCCGGCAAGGGCGAACTCGTCGCGATGGAGTGGCAACGGCCGGGCTTGCCGCTTAATTTTTTGAATAGATGATAGAAGCTGCGAACGATAACCCTCATGGTGAGGAGCGTCGTGTGCATCCGAGCAGACCGAGCGGTAGCGAGGTCGTTAGCGAACGATGCAGATTGAGGAGCGACGCGTCTCGAACCATGAGGCCACCATATGGGCCTCATCCTTCGAGACGCGCTTCTGATGAAGCGCTCCTCAGGACGAGGAGAAGGAGTATCTGATGCCCTGGCCTGAACCCGTGACGCTCGTCGGCCCGCATGCGCGGCTAGAGCCGTTGTCGCACGCGCACGTCTCGGGACTGACGGAAGCGGTCAAGGACGGCGAGCTGTGGAAGCTCTGGTACACGGCGATTCCGAAGCCCGAAAACATGGCCAGGGAAATCGATCGCCGGCTCGGCCTGCAAAAGTCAGGCTCGATGCTGCCCTTCACCGTGTTCGACGCGGAGGGGCAGATCGCAGGCATGTCGACCTACATGAATATCGATGCGGCGAACCGGCGCGTCGAGATCGGGTCGACCTGGTACGCCAAGCGCGTGCAACGCAGTGCGCTCAACACCCAGTGCAAATTGCTGTTGTTGACCCATGCGTTCGAAAAGCTCGATTGCATCGCGGTCGAATTCCGCACGCATTTCTTCAACCATCAGAGCCGGCGCGGCATCGAGCGACTGGGCGCCAAGCAGGACGGGATTTTGCGCAACCATCAGATCGCGCCGAACGGCACGCTGCGCGACACGGTGGTGTTCAGCATCATCGCCTCGGAATGGCCGACGGCGAAGGCGCATCTCACGTTTCAGCTCAATGAAAGGTCAAGGGCATAGCGTTTTCAAGCGAAGTGGCTACCGGTTCGCGTAAAGAAAACGCGTCAAACAAAGAATTAAAAATCATGGATACGTTCGACTATGTGATCGTCGGTGCAGGCTCGGCCGGTTGCGTGCTGGCCAATCGGCTGAGCGAGGATCCGGCGGCACAAAATCTGCGTGCTCGAGGCAGGTCCGCGCGACTGGCATCCATACATTCATCTGCCGGCCGGTTTCATCAAAACCTTCCACATGCGCAGCGTCAATTGGGCCTATCAGCAGGAGCCCGGTCCATGGACCGGCGGCCGCAGCATCTACGCGCCGCGCGGCAAGACGCTCGGCGGCTCGTCCTCGATCAACGGCCATATCTACAACCGCGGCCAGCGCCAGGATTTCGACACCTGGGCGCAGCTCGGCAATCGTGGCTGGGGTTATTCGGACATACTGCCGTATTTCAAGCGGCTGGAGCACCGCGTCGGCCAGGGCGACGATACCTTTCGCGGCCGCGACGGCAATCTCACCGTCACCACCATGGACTGGCAGGACCCGCTGTGCGAGGCCTTCATGGCGGGCGCGATCTCGCTCGGCATTCCGCGCAACCCCGATTACAACGGCGCGATCCAGGAAGGCGTGTCTTACGCCCAGCGCACCATCAAGAACGGCCTGCGCGTCAGCGCCGCCACCGCCTTTCTGCATCCGGCGCGCAAGCGCGGCAATGTCGATGTACGCACGCATGCGCACGCGACCGAAATCATCTTCAAAGGCAAGCGCGCGGTCGGCGTGCGCTACCGGCGCGGCGGCAAGAACGGCACGCTGCATGAGGTGCGCGCAGCGAAGGAAGTGATCCTTTCCGGCGGCACCTACAACTCGCCGCAGCTTCTGCAATTGTCCGGCGTCGGCTCGCCGGATTTGCTGGCTTCCCATGGCATCGAAGTCCGCCACGCGCTGGGTGGCGTCGGCGAGGGCTTGCAGGATCACTACGCGCCGCGCTCGGTCGCACGCGTCAAGAACATCAAGACCATCAACGAACGTCGTCGCGGGCTTAATCTGGTCGGCGAAGCCATCAAATGGGCGGCCACGCGGCGCGGGTTGCTGTCGCTGTCGCCGACCATGGTCTATTGCTTCTGGCATTCCGGCGAGACCACCGAAAGCTCGGACCTGCAACTGACGTTCACGCCGGCAAGCTACAAGGAAGGCGTGCAGGGCACGCTGGAAGATCTGCCGGGCATGACCGTCACCTCCTGGCAGCAGCGCCCCGAAAGCCGCGGCTATGTCCGCATCCGCTCGGCCGATCCGTTTGCGGCGCCGATCATCCAGACCAACTATCTCACCGCCGAACTCGACCGTCGCGTCATCGTCGCCGGCATGAAGCTGGCGCGGCGGCTTTTGAAGTCGGAGCCGCTTGCGCCTTATTATGAGTACGAGGATTTTCCCGGGCCCGACGTGCAGACCGACGCGGAGTTTCTGCAAGCCGCCACCAAGCGCGGCACCACGACGTTCCATCCCGGCTGCACCTGCCGCATGGGCCCGGCCGATGCGGCTTGGGCCGTGGTCGACGATCAGTTGCGGGTTCACGGCCTCGAAGGCTTGCGCGTGGTCGATGCTTCGGTCATGCCGCGGATGATCTCGGCCAATCTAAATGCCTCGACCCAGATGATCGCCGACAAGGCGAGCGACATGATCCGCGGCAAGGCACCGCTGGAGGCGGTGATGCTCGGTTGAGCCGGCACGTTTCGCGAGCAAATCGAGTGACTGGCATCGTTCGCCGTTATAGATTTCGGGATTACGCTGATAGATTGATTTCGCATTTCAGAAAGTCCGATTGCGGCGGGAGTGATTTTGACATCCAGCTGGACCTTCCTGCTCTCGTTTGTGTCGATCGTGGCCGGCATCATTCTCGGGATGAGGCTGCGGACGCGGCTTTCGCCTGCAAGGCTTGGTCACGACACCAAGGAAGTCGTCCGGCTCGGCGCGGGCCTGCTGGCGACGCTGGCGGCCGTCGTCATCAGTCTTATGATCGCCTCGGCCAAGTCGTCCTACGACACCCAGGACGCTCACTTCCGGCAGCTGGCCGCCTATCTCGTCGAGACCGATCAGCTGCTCGCACAGTATGGCCCGGAGGCGATGCCGGTTCGCAAACTGATGCGCGAGAGCGTTCCCGCGGCGATGGACCGGATCTGGAACGAGAAGGCGGTGGCTTCGCAAGACACCGCCTTCACCGCGAACTCGCTCGCCGAGCAGCTCTACACCGCGATCGAGGCGCTATCGCCCGTCAATGACGCCCAGCGTTCGCTGAAACCCCGCATCGTGCAGGCCAGCAATGATATCGCGCGCACGCGGCTCCTGCTCTTTGCCGACGGCGACAAGCCGATCCTGACCCCGTTTCTGCTGATCTTGATCGTCTGGCTGACGGTGATCTTTGTGAGCTTCGGGTTGTATGTCGAGCCGGGGGTGGTTGCCTGGACGGCGTTATTGGTGTTTGCGCTGTCGGTCTCGAGTGCGCTGTTTCTCGTGGCCGATTTGAGTCAGCCGTTTGCCGGATTGATGCAGATATCGAAAGAACAGCTCAGGCACACGCTCGTGCCGTTGAACTGACGGCAATACCGTTTGCGGATCCACTTCCGCTGTTGAGGAATAAACGGACCTCGCCGGGACACGGCCCGACGTCTGAGATTGACCCTGGCTGTGTGAAAACTCAAAATTCCGACGCGCGACGAGAATGATATTCTTACGTTCGACCTTGAAATTGAGCAGGCTTGCAATTCGGGCGTCTCAAACGGTCTTGAACGACTAACCTGCTCTATCGCAATCGAGCGTTCTCGCGTTTTCACACAGCCAAGACCCTGAGCAGACTAAACGGAGCGCAAGTGTCCGAACTCAGCTTTGCTCAACCGACGCGGCCGCTGGGGCACGTTCCGTCATCCAAGGGATTCGCCCGTTTACGGGGCTAACTTTTGACCGCCGTTGTCGGCGGAACTGGCAGGATAATCTCGGAAGCGATCTTCCAATCCTTCCCGACCTTGAGCCAGTCAATGATCAATAAAAATGGCTTAGGCGTGCCGTCTTGACCGGCATACGAAACCGTAATGGACAGAGGCACATAGGATTTGGCCAACTCACGCGTCAGTCCGACGACCCTTAACTTCGACAGGTCAGGCGCGAGGACGACGGGTCCTGACGCAGCGATGTCGTGGAGCTTTTGATCAATGGCATCGTTGCCCCAAAATCCGGCCCAGTTGCCTTCGGAGGGGATCGCACTCTTTGCCACCAGCAGCGCCGATGGCGACTGCCAGAACATCTTATGAATGGCTGCGATATCGTGCCGGTTCGCCAAATCCATGAGTTGGCTGAAATGCGATTCGATCGTAGCGAGCGTCGAAGCGTCGAGCGGGTCTTTGGGTGCATTCGGAGCCGCGCTGGAAGTCGTAGCGATCGCCGTCAGGGCGATGGCAAAAAGCAACTTTTTCATGTTGAGCATCCTTTGAGAAATCAGCGAAACGTGGTGTGCAGGCGGCACCTGAATGGCGCCGGCTGTTCAGTCGGCTTCATTTCCAGAAGAAGCGCCGGTCATCAAAACAGCGGCAGGCTCGCGAGACATGAGTAGCTCCTATTAATGATATACATCATGAATCTATTCATGATACACATCCTGAATACGGTCAAGGGATTTGCGAGTCAGACACATGAAAGTGAGCAAGGAGCAGGTCGCAACTCATCGAAAGCGGATCCTGGCCAGCGCAGCGCGCCTGTTTCGACAGCGCGGCTTTAGCGACGTTACCGTGGCGGACGTCATGAAAGACGCTGGCCTCACGCACGGCGGTTTTTACGGATTCTTTCCCGTCCAAAGAGGCGCTCATCGCCGAGGCGGTTGGACAAGCGCTACCCCCGGCTCCGGATAAAGCCAAACCGCGCCGCAAAGCGGCGGAATTCGCCGATGGCTACCTCAGCGTCAAGCACCGCGACGATCGGGGCAACTCCTGCTTTTTTTCAAGTCTGGGAACGGAAGCCTCGCGGGGGTCTGCCGATCTTCGGCACCGTATGACCGAGGCCATCCGCCGCCGAATTGATCATCTCAGCGTGGAGGCGGAGGGCGACACGACAGACGAAAAACGGCGCGCCGCGATCGGGGCCTGGTCGGCCATGGTTGGTGCGATGGTGCTTGCCCGCCTGGTCGACGACGAACGGTTGTCGAAAGAAATCCTGAAGAAGACACGTGCCGCTCTGCCACTCACGAAATGAAAGCTTGTTATTAATTTTCGACTAGGCCGGCGGCCGCCAGCCACGCGTCTCCCGTACACGGCGCACTGCTCGATCGCGATTTTCTGGATCTTCGTGTCCGCGTCCGTCAGCCGATGCAGAAGGGACACGTCTTCCTTGCCGGCGACGCAGCGCACATGGTCACGCCTGCCGGTGGTAAGGGGATGAACATGGCAATCCTCGATGCGATCGAGCTTGCATCGGCGATCTGCGAATGCTTTGGCACATCGGCCAACGAGGCCCGCCTCGGGCGCTATTCCGCCGTCCGCATGCCGGAAATCTGGCGCTACGAGGAATTCTCGAACTAGATGCTTGGGCTGCTTCATCCTGCCCATGCCCTACGCGGCGACGGCAGCCCCGCAGCGCAGGAGTTCGCGTTTGATCTTTGCCGAGCCCGTCTCGACCGAATGGTCTCCGATACGCAATTTGCACGCTGGTTTGCGCAGGCATTTGCAGGGGCGGGACACGAATCTTCGAACGTTTGACCTGTACAGCGCACGAGTCCGGAGTTGGCACTTTTCGGACCTTACGCGATGTCGGATTTGAGTCCGGAATGCGCGCTAAAGCAGACTGCATCGACCACACTGAATTACGGGTTCATGCCCTGGTTCTTGACTCTCGTGTGCTGGTATGCGCCGCCGCGCGTGATTTGCCCGTCGTGCCAATTCGCCGCAGACCTCTCCGCTTGTGACGTCGGGCAAATCACCGGCATGTTTCCGCGCGTCTTCTGCCCGCCTGAGGGGCGTTTCGCGATCGTCACAAAACGTGGGGCAAGAGATGCGGTGGACGCGGGGTGTCGCGAGACGAGCGGCGCTGATCCGCCTTCGCTAAAGCTTCGGCGGGACTGGTACCAAGACCGACGATTGGCTTTTGTGGAGACGGCTGCGGACGGCGAAGTCGTGGCGTCCTGATATCTCGACGCTGGTATCAACCGGCCGATGATGCTGACGCATCACGGCGGGGATGGTGGCAAGAAAGCCCGATCACCAGGGAGACCACGAAGGAAACCGTTAAAACCATTGCGCGGGGAATGCCGGACGTTTCCGGCGTGACCGTGGTGACTAACGCGCGTGTTTAATACACTACACGCGCGGCTGCGGGCGCGACGGGCGCCCGGCATTCCCTGCGCCCTCTGGCTGGAGAGGCGGCATGCTCTCAGCAGGACTCGGGCGTCTTGGGCCGCGAGATCGCGAATCTGTGTTCGTGCACGGCGGGTTGTTTGAAAATTGAATCCTTCGCACAATGAGCGCGGCATCCGAGGCTGTCATTGCGACCCGTTGCGCGCAATCGCGGACTTTGAGACTACACTTCTCTCCGGCTCAGAAACGCCAGCCGTTCGAACAGGTGCACGTCCTGCTCATTCTTGAGCAATGCGCCGTGCAGCGGCGGGATCAGCTTGCGCGGATCGCGCTCCCTCAAGCTTTCCGGCGTGATGTCCTCGTTCAGCAGCAGCTTCAGCCAGTCGAGCAGTTCCGAGGTCGAGGGCTTTTTCTTCAGGCCCGGCACTTCGCGCACCTCGAAGAAGATGCGCAGCGCTTCTTCGACCAGGCGCTTCTTGATGCTCGGGGAAGTGCACGTCGACGATCCGGCCCATGGTGTCGGCATCGGGAAACTTGATGTAGTGGAAGAAACAACGGCGCAGGAACGCGTCCGGCAATTCCTTTTCGTTGTTCGACGTGATCATGATGATCGGGCGCTGCTTTGCCTTGATGGTCTCGCCGGTCTCGTAGACGTGGAATTCCATGCGGTCGAGTTCGAGCAGCAGGTCGTTGGGAAATTCGATGTCGGCCTTGTCGATTTCGTCGATCAGGAGCACCGGCCGCGCTTCGCTGGTGAAGGCGTCCCACAATTTGCCGCGCTTGATGTAGTTCTTGATGTCGGACACGCGGGCATCGCCGAGCTGGCTGTCGCGCAGCCGCGACACCGCGTCGTATTCGTAGAGACCCTGCTGGGCCTTGGTGGTGGACTTGATGTGCCAGGTCAGGAGCGGGGCTTTCAGCGCCTTGGCGACTTCCTCGGCCAGCACGGTCTTGCCGGTGCCGGGCTCGCCCTTGATCAGAAGCGGCCGTTCGAGCACGATCGAGGCATTGACCGCGACCTTGAGGTCGTCGGTGGCGACATAGTCCTTGGTGCCGGTAAATTTCATCGAGGGCGTTGCCTTGCTGGTCGAGACGAGGAGACGCCTCTGGAACAGGAAACGACCGCCGGATTGGGCGGTCGTTCGCCGCTAATGTAGTTGAAAAACCCCGTAGGTCCAGACCGATACCAGGCTGCAAAGCCGCCCTGATCCGCGATCGGCATGCTCTTGACGTAGTCGGGCCGGCGGGCAATCTGTAGAGCCATGTTCCTGCAATTCTTCACATCGCTGCGCGAGGCGCAGGTCCCGGTGACCTTGCGCGAATATCTGACGCTGATGGAGGCGATCGACGCCGACCTCGCGGAGCAGTCGGTGGAGAATTTCTACTACCTCGCGCGCACCGCGCTGGTGAAGGACGAGCGCAACCTCGACAAGTTCGACCGCGTGTTCGGCTCGGTGTTCAAGGGGCTGGAAAGCCTGCTCGATGCGATGCAGAAGGCGGATATTCCCGAAGAATGGCTGAAGAAGCTCGCCGAAAAATACCTCACCGAGGAAGAAAAGAAGCAGATCGAGGCGATGGGCTGGGACAAGCTCATGGAGACGCTTCGCAAGCGGCTGGAAGAGCAGAAGGGCCGGCATCAGGGCGGCAACAAATGGATCGGCACGGCCGGCACGTCACCGTTTGGCGCCCATGGCTATAACCCGGAAGGCGTGCGGATCGGCCAGGAAAAGAACCGCAACTTCCGCGCCGTGAAGGTGTGGGACCGCCGCGAATTCAAGGATCTCGACGGCAATGTCGAACTCGGCATCCGCAACATCAAGATCGCGTTGCGTCGCTTGCGCAAATTCGCCCGCACCGGCGCGCCGGACGAACTCGATCTCGACACCACGATCAAGGAAACCGCCAACCACGGCTATCTCGACGTGCATATGCGCCCCGAACGGCGCAACGCGGTGAAGGTTCTGGTGTTCTTCGATATCGGCGGCTCGATGGATTCCCATGTCGAGCAGGTCGAGGAATTGTTCTCGGCGGCGAAAAGCGAATTCAAGCACATGGAATATTTCTACTTCCACAACTGCCTCTATGAAGGCGTGTGGAAGCAGAACCGCCGCCGCTTCACCGACCGCACGCCGACCTGGGACGTGCTGCACAAATATCCGCACGACTACAAGGTGGTGTTCGTCGGCGACGCCTCGATGTCGCCTTACGAGGTCATGGTGCCGGGCGGCTCGGTCGAGCACGTCAATGAGGAAGCAGGTTCGGTCTGGCTCGAACGCGTCACCCGCACCTATCCGCACGCGGTATGGCTCAATCCGGTGGCACAGAAGCACTGGGACTATTCGGAATCGACCACCATCATCCGCCGTCTCTTTTCAAACCGCATGTATCCGATCACGATCGAAGGTCTCGAAAACGCGATGAAGGAATTGGTGCGGTAGCGCATGATCCGGAAAAGTGGGAACCGGTTTTCCCTCGCGACAAACGCGAAGCGCGTTTGCGCGGAGATCATGCGCAAATGAAATAAGAAGACAGAGGGAGACCATGCCCCAGACCATTCATCGCGGGATCAAATCCCTGGTCGACGAGGCCAATGCCGAGATCGAAACCGTGAGCGCCGTTGACGCGATCAAGGCCGCGCAAGGTGACGACGTTGTGATTGTCGATATCAGGGACCCGCGCGAGATCGAACGCGACGGCAAGATTCCCGGCGCGTTTTCCTGCACCCGTGGCATGCTCGAGTTCTGGATCGATCCGGCCAGTCCCTATGCCAAGCCGATCTTCCAGCAGGACAAGAAATTCATCTTTCATTGCGCGGGCGGGATGCGTTCGGCGCTCGCGGCCAAGACCGCGCAGGACATGGGCTTGAAGCCGGTGGCGCATATTGCGGGCGGCTTTGCCGCCTGGCGCGACGCCGGCGGGCCGACCGAGAAATGGGAACCGAAGAAGGTTTGATCGATCGCCGTCGACACAGCTGTCATGGCCGGGCATAGACGTCCGAAGGACGGCGTCGCTTCCGCTAGCCTATGCCCGGCCATCCACGTCTTACTTGACGGCGACAAAGACGTGAATGCCCGGCACAAGGCCGGGCATGACGAAGCAAAAAGCGGAGAATTCCAACTAATGACGAACACCGACGATCCCCTCGTCTCTACCGAATGGCTGGCCGCGCATCTGAACGATGCGAAGGTGAAGCTGCTCGACGCCACGTTCAAATTGCCCGGCATGCTGCCGCTGCCGAAGGACGATTACCTCGCCGCCCACATTCCAGGCGCGGTGTATTTCGACGTCGATGCGGTGTCGGATCATACCAACCCGTTGCCGCATATGTTTCCGAGCGCGGATCAATTCGGCCGCGATGTCGGCGCGCTCGGCATCTCAAATAACGACACCATCGTGATCTACGATGCCGGCGGCTGGGTCGCAGCGCCGCGGGTGTGGTGGATGTTCCTCTCTTACGGCCATCGCGATGTCCGCATTCTCAATGGCGGCCTGAAGAAATGGCGCGCGGAAGGGCGCGCTGTCGAGACCGGCGAGGGGAGGGCCAAACCAGCCACCTTCAACGCCAGCTATGATTCAAAGCGTGTCCGTTCGATCGAAGCGATGATCGCCAATGTCGCAAGCCGCGCCGAGCAGGTGATCGACGCCCGCGCGACGGATCGTTTCGAGGGGCGTGCGGCGGAGCCGCGGCCGGGCATTCGCGCCGGTCATATTCCGGGCGCGCTCAACCTGCCCTACAACAACCTGTTCGACGCTTCGACCGGCACGATGAAGCCGCTCGACGAGTTGAAGAAAGCCTTTGCCAGCGCTGGCGTCGATACGGCGAAGCCGATCGTGACCAGCTGCGGTTCGGGCGTTTCGGCGGCGGTATTGACGCTCGCGCTCTACCGGCTCGGTGTTGAAAATACCGCGCTCTATGACGGCTCCTGGTCGGAGTGGGGTAAGGCGGACGGCCCTGCGATCGCGACCGGGCCGGCCTGATACTCTCTTCTGACTCTTGGGCCTGATCCCGTTATTGGCGGGGTGCCGTAGGCGCGGCCGGCGGAAAGGCCTGCTGCTGTTGCGCAGCAAACGGATTGGCCTGGAGCAGCTGTTGTTGCGCCAGAAGCCGCGCGCGGGCGGCCAGCCTGCGCCGGTGTAGCGTGCGCCGGGCGTGCTCGCGTTTTTTGATCGCACCTTCATCGGATTTGGCGCGCTCGGATTTCGCCGCTGATGCCGGTGCGACATCGGCGATGTCGACGGGCGGGCCGCCGAGCGTGGCGATTTTTGTCGCGGCGATACTGGCTTCGGGCGCCGCCGTCGGAGTTGCCGCCGTGGTTGAAGTATCGGTCGCCGAAATGCCGGTCGTCGAAGTTACGGATGTCGGATTTGCGGACGTCGGATTTGTTGGCGGCTGAACGGCCGGCTCGGCCTGAGCCGCGGCTGGCTCACGCTTGGCCGGTGCTGCGTCTATGGCTGCGACCGCGGTCGTTTTTTGCTCGTCGGCGGCGTTGGGTGTTTCGCCTGTGGGCGATACGATCCCGACGGATGTGGTCTCGGGGGCTGGCGGGTTTTCCGCAAGCGGCACGGGTGCTGGCAACTCGGCAGGCTTTGCGATCTCGGCCGGCGGCGCTTCCGCAGGCCTTGATGCGGCAACGTGTTCGCCGCCGGCTGTTTCGGCGGCAGACGGCTCTCGATCGGCGGGCGCGGCCGTCACCTTCGCGGGCTCGTTCGCCTTCTCGATTGCGGGTGGTTCGACGCGCAGCGTCGCCAGCATGGGCAGCGTCGTGTCCAGATGCTGGGCGAAGGGGACTTCCGGCGCCGCGCGCCAGGATGAATTGCTGGCAAAGGACTCATGGGCCGCGCGCAGCAAAGCCGCCGCGCCCAGCCCGAAAACGAGGAGCGACATCGACAACATGATCGCTGCGAACAGGAAACGAAAACCGGGGAGCATGGCGCGCGGGATTCTTGCGGAAGCTGGCGAACGGGAACGCGGTGGCCACTGGGTTGAGTTGATTGCGCGCAGGATCGAATCACGCGCATTCAAGAATAGCGCAACGGCTTTGCGACGCTTGTGAAATTTCGCCGCGATTTGAAATCGGAAGGCGGACTGTCACCTCGCCGCCGCAGGTTTTGGTCGCAATCTTGGCAGCTAGCCTTGGCCGCGGTCAGGTCAATCGGCTATCCTGTGCCCTGGGAACCGTTCCGCAGACGGCCAAAACCGGCCAAAAACCGGGTTCCGAGCCATCACGAAGGGGTCGAGCCGGGCGTCGATAACGGCTATCTTGTCTTGAATGCGCCGCGATTTTCCGTCATCTCCCGTTAACGATCCGGTGGCGCCTTTTGGCTATACAGGGCTTGGGGCTATACAAGAGTAATGATGACCAATCGCATTCTGACGATTTGTGCTGCGGTTTCTGCTGCCTTGGCGGTAGAGGCCGTGGGGACCTCTCTGGCCTCGGCGCAGGGCTATCCGCCCCCGGGCACGGTCTATTCGCCCTATCCGCCACCCCGCTATCCGACTGACTATCGCAGCGCGCCCCGCCCGCAGGATTTTGACGTGGTGGAGGACGACGAGAGTCCCAATAGTGGGCCCGGTTCGACCGCGCTGCCGCCGCCCGGTCCCGTGATGTCGCCGAACGACCCCCGTTACAGCGGCCGTCCGGTCTATCCCGATCAGGGCCGTCCGATCCAGTCGCCGGACGATCCCCGCTATGGCCGTCCCGCCGGACTTTATTCGGACCGCGGTCCCGTGATGTCGCCGGACGATCCGCGTTACGGCCGTCCCGCGCCGCCGCCGGGAGGCTATACCGGGCCGGTGATGTCGCCGGATGATCCACGCTATGGCCGCACCGATCCGCCGGCGGTTATCTATGCCGACCGGCCGGCCGGTCCGCCGCCGCAGCCGGCTTATGACCCGGCCGATGACTACGGCCGTGGGTCTCGGCCACCTGCCGTCGTCGGCTCCGGTGGTAATGTCACCGGAAGCGTTCAGCCGCCGCAAGGCGCTGCCCCACAGGGGCCGGACAGTCGATCCGCGTCGCTGTTGCCGCCGGACGAACAGCCGGAGTCGGCGCCAGCCAACCTGCCGCCGAACCTGCGCCGGCAGGAGGTCAACTTCGCCACCAAGGAGCCGCCGGGAACGCTGATCGTCGATACGCCCAACACCTATCTCTATTACGTGCTCGGCAATAACCGCGCGATTCGCTACGGCGTCCGCGTCGGCCGCGACGGGTTCACCTGGAATGGCGTGCAGAAGATCTCGCGCAAGGCGGAATGGCCGGATTGGCATCCGCCGCCGGAAATGATCGATCGCCAGCCGTATCTGCCGCGTTTCATGGCCGGCGGTCCCGGTAATCCCTTGGGCGCGCGCGCGATGTATCTCGGCAATACCGTCTATCGCATCCACGGCACCAACCAGCCGTCGACGATCGGCAAGTTCGTTTCCTCCGGTTGTATCGGCATGCTGAACGAGGACGTCTCGGACCTGTTCGATCGCGTCAAGGTCGGCACCCGCGTGGTCGTGTGGCCCGGCAGCCCGCCGCCCGCTTCGACCACCACAGCCTCCGCGGCACCCGTCGGCGGACCCGCCGCAGGGCAGACCGTGGCGCCGAGCCTGCCCGGTACGCAACCGACGTCGGTGCCGCCGCTGCCGCCGCCGGTGACGGTGCGCTAAAGCGATCAAGGCAGATGACGCAAGAAAGATGAAAAAGGCGCGCCCGTCGGGCGCGCCTTTTTGTTTTGGCCGACCGCTTACGCCAGCCTTCGCATCGGCTCGCCCTTGAACCAGCCGTCGATGCCCTCGACCATCTGGGTGTAGTGGGCGATGAAGGTTTCCTGCGTGACGTAGCCGAGATGCGGCGTCAGCACGAGGTTGTCGAGCTTGCGGAAGGGATGGTCGACCGGCAGCGGCTCGACCGAGAACACGTCCACCGCCGCGCCCGCAATCTTGCGCGCCTTCAGCGTTTCCAGCAGCGCCATCTCGTCGATGATCGGCCCGCGCGCGGTGTTGACGAGGAAGCTCGTCGGCTTCATGCGATTGAGGTCAGTCGCGCCGACCAGGCCGCGCGAGCGGTCGCTCAACACCATATGGATGGTGATGATGTCGGCGGTCGAGAACAGCTCCTCCTTGGTGGCGTAGGTCGACGCCGACTTCCTTGCAGCGCTCGGCCGTCAGGTTCGGGCTCCAGGCGATCACGTTCATTCCGAACGTTTTCGCAATCGTAGAAACCTTGGCGCCCAGCTTGCCGAGCCCGACCACGCCCAGCGTCTTGCCCTCAATTTCGATGCCGACATGCTTCTGCAGATATTCGCCAGCATGCATGCGGGCGTTTTCGCGGCCGATATTGCGGGTCAGCTCCAGGATCATGCCCATGGTGAGCGCCGCGGTCGGATCGCGCGGCCATTGCGTGCCGCAGAGCGACCACCCCTTTATCCTTGGCGGCCTCCATGTCGATCGCGGCGTTGCGCATGCCCGAGGTGATCAAAAGTTTCAGCTTGGGCAGCTGGTCGAACATCGCGCGCGGAAACGGCGTGCGCTCGCGCATCGCCAGGATGATCTCGAAATCCTTCAGCGCGCTGACGGCGGCTTCGGGCGAGGCAAAAGGCTGGTTGAAGACGGTGACGTCGACGCGATCCTCGATTTTGGACCAGTCCGCGAGTTTGAGCGAGAGATTGAGATAATCATCGAGAATTGCACAGCGTAGCCGCGTCATGGCGAGTCCGTTCACGGTGATGATGACGGCGGTGGATACGCGCCGCCCTCGGAAAAGGGAGCGCATGGTTGCGCGCGGCGCCTTTTCAGGCAAGCGCCCTTATCATCAAAATTGCAGGTGGACGGGCCTTGAAAGACGCGGCCTGGCGGGCGCGCCAGGGAAGGTCAGTTCGCCTTGCGGCGGGCGGTGGCCTGCTTGGCGCGGCAGGCCGGTCCTGGTCCGCGCATATAGTGCAGTTCCGGCCGGTAGGGGTCGAACGCCCTGGCAAAGAATGCACCGAAGAACGCCCGGATTCCGGCGAAGGGATTGCTGCGCCCGTTACGGCGTTCTGCCGGGGAGGGAAGGGATGTCGAAGCGATGGTCGCCGAATTGATGCTTACCATGACGAATCCTGTCTTTTTTCCCGCGTCTTCTGACGGGCGGAGCGCTTTTTTTGGGGCGCTGGCAGGAGTTTCGGACGCAACTTATTAAAAGAAGGTTTCAATTGTCGCCATCCGTGTTCTTACTGGTGGCCACTTTCCGAAGTTCGTGCTTCGCCTCGACACCCCAGCTTTCACGAACTTCGGAAGCTCACGGGCACCAGCAGACCTGTTGTTTCCGGTGCCGCTATCTATTTGAAGTTCCTGGGCTGACTCGCCGTTCGCGGGGCAGGAACTTCAAACAGGCGGCGCTGCGAACAGGGAAACCGCGCTCAGTGAGGTGCTTCAGCGGTTGCCCTTTGGGGGCCGCGCCGCTACATCACGGCAAAGCTAAACATCCTTAAAAATCTCGTATTCCAGGGGCCTCGATGGCGCGCCAATTCGTCTACTTCATGCAGGGTTTGACCAAGAGCTATCCCACCCGCAAGGTGCTGGATAACATTCATCTGCAGTTCTATCCCGACGCCAAGATCGGCGTGCTCGGCGTCAACGGTTCCGGTAAATCGACCCTGCTGAAGATCATGGCCGGGCTCGACAAGGAATATAACGGCGAGGCCTGGGTCGCCGAGGGCGCGCGCGTCGGCTACCTCGAGCAGGAGCCGCAGCTCGACGCCACCAAGACCGTCCGCGAGAACGTCATGCTGGGGGTGGCCAAGCAGAAGGCGATCCTCGACCGCTACAACGAGCTTGCGGTCAATTATTCCGAAGAAACCGCCGACGAAATGACCAAATTGCAGGACGAGATCGAGGCCGCGGGCCTCTGGGATCTCGACAGCAAGGTTGACCAGGCGATGGATGCGCTCCGTTGTCCGCCTGACGATTCCGACGTGACAAAACTCTCCGGCGGCGAGCGCCGCCGCGTCGCGCTGTGCAAGCTGTTGCTCGACCAGCCGGAGCTGTTGCTGCTCGACGAACCGACCAACCATCTTGACGCCGAATCCGTGTCCTGGCTCGAAGGCCACTTGCGCAACTATCCCGGCGCGATCCTGATCGTCACCCACGACCGCTACTTCCTCGACAACGTCACCAGCTGGATTCTCGAACTCGACCGCGGCAAGGGCATTCCCTACGAGGGCAATTATTCGTCCTGGCTGGTGCAGAAGCAGAAGCGGCTCGAGCAGGAAGGCCGCGAAGACGCCGCGCATCAGCGCACGCTGGCGCGCGAGCAGGAGTGGATCGCGGCTTCGCCAAAGGCGCGCCAGGCCAAGTCCAAGGCGCGTTACCAGCGCTATGAGGAGCTTCTGAAGCAGGCATCCGAGAAGCAGACGCAGACCGCGCAGATCACGATTCCCGTGGCGGAGCGGCTCGGCCAGAACGTGGTCGACTTCGAAGGGCTGACCAAGGCCTATGGCGATCGCGTGCTGATCGACAATCTCACCTTCAAACTGCCGCCGGGCGGCATCGTCGGCGTGATCGGCGCCAACGGCGCCGGCAAGACCACGCTGTTCCGGATGATCACCGGCCAGGAGAAGCCGGACAAGCGGCACGATTGCGGTCGGCGAGAGCGTGCATCTCGGTTATGTCGATCAGTCGCGCGACGATCTCGAGGCCAAGAAGACCGTGTGGGAGGAAATTTCCGGCGGCAACGAACTGATCCTGCTCGGCAAGCGCGAGGTCAATTCGCGCGGCTATTGCTCCTCGTTCAATTTCAAGGGTGCCGACCAGCAGAAGAAGGTCGGCGCGCTGTCGGGCGGTGAACGCAACCGCGTGCACATGGCCAAGATGCTCAAGTCCGGCGCCAATCTGCTTCTGCTCGACGAACCGACCAACGATCTCGACGTCGATACCTTGCGCGCGCTGGAAGAGGCGCTGGAGGATTTTGCCGGTTGCGCCGTGATCATCAGCCATGATCGCTGGTTCCTCGACCGCATCGCCACCCACATGCTCGCCTTCGAAGGCGACAGCCATGTCGAATGGTTCGAAGGCAACTTCCAGGACTATGAAAAGGACAAGATGCGGCGGTTGGGACAGGATTCGGTCATCCCGCACCGGGTGAAGTACAAGAAGCTGACGAGGTGAGAGAACTCATTAGGCGCCGAGCGATCAACCCACCTTCTCCGCCAGCCACATCTTGATCAGCGATTGATACGGAACGTCGCGCTTGTTGGCTGCGATCTTGATCTGCTCTAACAAACCATTAGGCAGGCGAATGGAAATCGCTGTGGTTGATGGCTTCAGGTTCGGAAAGCGCGCGCGCTCGGCCTTGCTCCAGTCGACGTAATCGGTGGAGTCATGGGTCTCCCAAAACTTTCGTTCTTCAGCTTCCGTCCTAAAGTGCGGAACCGATTTAAGCTTGCTCATAAGCTTTTCTCTCCTTTCGGTGCATGTCTCGCGCCGATATCACCCGGATCATGGTTGCATTTTGCCGCAGGGTGAAGGTCACATGCAGCCAACGATTTTGGGTGGTCTTTCCTAAAGCATTGAAGCGCCGCTCCGTCCCGCTATGCTTGGCGTCCTCAACAACGATCAGCGGATCGTTGAAGAAGACACTTTCCGCTTCGGCCTGACTGACGTCATGTTTATCCGCACTCTTGCGGCGGTTGCCGTCGTCCCAGTCAAAACCAGTGATCTGGTCAAGGTCGATCATGTTGTATATGCTCAATATATACAAAAAGAGGCGCTGATGCAATATCGGTTCATACTTCGGCGCCTGAAAAATAGATTAGGCGCGTTTGCGCTCATGGTAACCTTGGTGCTTTTGCCTCCTCCCGCCCGCGCCGCGCCGGATCCGGCCTTCACGCAGTTCATCGCCTCGCTGTGGCCGGAAGCGCGAGGCGCAAGGCGTCTCGCGCGCGACGTTCGATCGTGAAACTTCCGCTCTCGAACCCGATTACAAGCTGCCTGACTTGATCCTGCCGGGACGGCCCGCCACCGGCGCGCCGTCGCAGGCCGAGTTCGTGCAGGTGCCGGCCGATTACATCAAGGAAGCGTCCATCGGGCGCCTGGCCGCCGAAGGCCAAAAGCTGATGGCGAAATATCGCAGCTCTCTCGACGGCATCGAAAAGCAATTTGGCGTACCCGCAGCCGTCGTGCTCGCGATCTGGGGCCGCGAGACCGATTTCGGCCGCTACACGCTGCCTTATGACGGCCTGCGCGTGCTGGCGACGCAGGCCTATGTCGGCCGGCGCAAGGATCAATACCGCGACGAGTTCATCCTCGCGCTGAAGCTCATCAACGACGGCGAAGTGACGCGCAAGGATCTGCGTGCTTCCTGGGCGGGCGCGACCGGGCTGACGCAATTCCTGCCGTCCGAATTCTACAAGCACGCGGTCGATTTCGACGGCGACGGCCGCAAGGACATCTGGCATTCGGTGCCGGATGCGCTGGCGTCCGCCGCCGCGCAACTCGTCAACAAGGGCTGGCAGAAGGGCGTGCGCTGGGCCTATGAGGTGACCCCGCCCGCCAATGTCGATTGCACGCAAGGTGTGCCCGAAGTGACGAAGCGGCTTGGCGAATGGCTGCGGGACGGCTTCGTGCCGGTGCGCGGTCAACGGCTGAGCGCGGCCGAGCAGGCCGAGGACGCCTCGCTGCTGCAGCCCGAAGGCATTTACGGCCCGTCATTTTTGGCCACGAAGAACTACTTCGTGATCAAGGAGTATAATTTCTCCGATCTCTATGTGCTGTTCGTCGGCCATCTCGCCGATCGCATGGTGAGCCCGCTTCCCTTTGCCACGCCGTGGTCGGCATCGACGCAATTGCGCACCAAGGACGTCGAGGCGATGCAACGCGGATTGACGCGCATCGGGCTCTACGCCGACAAGGTCGACGGCAAGGCGGGGATGAAGACGCGCTCGGCGCTCGGCGCCTATCAGAAAAAGGCAGGCCTGAAAGTGGATTGCTGGCCGAGCGAGGCGGTGCTGCGCTCGATCGAGCAGGCGCGATAAAAAATCTTTTGCCAAATAAAAACCCGGCCGCATTGGGCCGGGTTTTCGAAGATCAAAGCGCGCTCTAGTCGCGCGGATCAGATCAATCGCAATACTGAACGCGGCGGAAGCGCCAGTCGTAACCATCCCAATAGCGCTCACGCACCCAACGGCAGGCGGGCCCGGGCCCGGCGCCACATAGACCGGAGCCGGCGCCTGGCTGGCGGCAACCGCGCCACCGACGATCGCGCCGCCGATGATGCCGCCGGCGATCGCAGCACCGAGGGCGCGCTGGGCGCTGGCCGGGGTCGCGGTGAGCGCGCCGCCGAGCGTTGCGACCGCAAGGAGCGCAGCAAATGTCTTCTTCATGTCTTGGACTCTCCTGGAGATGCGGCGCCCGTCAGCGCCAGGGGGTTAGGAAGTTTAAGTTGATTCGTACGCCGTGCCTGGAATGTACCCTGCCGCCAACGAAGCGCACAACGGTCAACCAAAGTGAACGTGCTGCAGCACATCGGTCCCAAAAACGGTTTTTTCAGGCCTTTATTCCCGAGCGCTTTCGAAATCAGGCGGAACTAACAGCTAGCTCCGCCTGATTTAATGAAGATGAACGGGCTCAGCCGCAAACCCGCACGCGGCGGATGCGCCAGCCATAGCCATCCCAGAAGCGCTGACGCTGCCAGTAACAGCCGTAGGGATCCTCGGCCGCGACATAGGCCGGACCGCCGTAGCCGTAGTAGGGATAGGGCCGTAGTACCCCGTAATAGGACCCGGGCCATAGTAGTAGGGGTTCGCAACGGCGCCGCCGACGATGGCGCCGCCGATCATTCCGCCGGCAATCGCGGCGCCGAGGTCGCGTTGGGCGTGGGCGGGCGCCGAGGCCGAGAAGGCCAGGGTGGCAATAGTGGCCAGTGCCACCAGCATTTTCCTCATGGCATCACCTTTCTGATTGAACACGAGACTGCGCTTTCCAAGCTGTCCGCTGCATGAAAGTTCCACATTCCACTTGAATGATCAATGAACGACGCGGTCATATTACCGGCGCAATCCGGCAGCGTTGCGAAATAATTGTGCAGTGCATAATTCGAGAGGATGGCGCCTGTGAAGGACAATTTGCTGGCGCTGATCGTCGTGGCTAGCGCGCTTGTCGTCTGCTGGATCGTGCTGGGGGAGCGGCACAGCAAAAAGCGGCGCCATGCCTCCGGCTATGACGGCGCGTCCAGCTCCGAAGGCGGCGGCGATAGCGGCGGCCACGTCTGGTGTCGGGTGGTTCGGGGGACGGTCATTCCGGTGATCACGGCGGCAGCGGCGATGCGGGCGGCAGCGATGGAGGTGGTGGCGATGGCGGACGGCGGCGGTGGCGGCGGCGGAGGCGGTGACGGCGGCGGGGGCGACTGAGGCATGACCGCTCGCGCCAGTTGATTTACCTCAACCCGCCTCTTTAGATTCATTCCAGTGTGAGCCGGCTATCAGTTTGGAATTGCTTCAAAACGGCGTTTTTCCTTTTGCATCCGGCGCGCTCATTCAATATCGAAAAGCATCGCATCACCACTGGGCCTGCCGCTTCTATGATCGTCTGTTCCTGCAACGTGCTTAGCGACCAAGATGTCCGCAGTGCCGTCGAGAGTTCGCAACACCTTCCGCGCAACGCCAAGCAGATTTACGGCTGTCTCGGATGCAGCGCCGAGTGCGGCCGTTGCGCGCGCACCATCAAGACCATCATCGACGAAGCGCTAGGCGCCTGTGCCAAGGCCTGCTGCTCCGGCTGCCCGCACAGCCACGCGACAGTCGCAACGGACTCGCACGCGCCTGCCGATTTCGCCATCGCGGCGGGCTAATAGTCCCGTATCATATTGAATAATTAGTCCGTTTTGTCGCTTTTGCCGTTTAGGCGAAAGGGTTGCTCCTGCTCGAAATCTCATTTAGAAGTGTTCTAAATTACCGCGTGAGACTCTTCCGCGGTCTTTCAACCGGAGTGCATCATGCAGGGCGACCCTAAGGTCATCGACTATCTCAACAAGGGTTTGCGCCACGAACTCACCGCCATCAATCAGTACTGGCTGCACTACCGGGTGCTGAACAATTGGGGCCTGTTGGAGATGGCCAAGGTCTGGCGCAAGGAATCCATCGAGGAGATGGAGCATGCCGACAAGTTCACCGACCGCATCCTGTTTCTCGACGGCTTTCCCAACATGCAGGTGCTCGATCCCTTGCGGATCGGGCAGAACGTCAAGGAAATCATCGAGTGCGATCTGGCGGCCGAGCACAGCGCGCGCAACCTCTATCAGGAAGCCGCAACCTACTGCCACAGCGTCAAGGACTACGTCTCGCGCGACCTGTTCGAGAAGCTGATGAAGGACGAGGAACACCACATCGACTTCCTCGAAACCCAGCTCGATTTGATCGGGCGGGTCGGCCTCGAGCTCTATACGCAGAAGCATATCGGCGGGCTCGAGAGCGAAGGGCACTGAGTTTCGTCGGTCGAAACAAACTCGGTGTCGTCCCCGCGCAGGCGGGGACCCATACCGCGGAAGCTATCGATAGGGCACGCTTGCAGACGTCTTGCGCAACAACATCTGCTAGTGGTTGTGGGTCCCGGGTCGCGCGGAGCCTGTCATCGGGCGCGCATTCGCGCGACCCGTTGGCTTGCCCGGGACGACAAAGTAAGATACTACAACTGCGTCTTGTAACGCGCTTCGACCTCGGCCTGGCGTTTCCGGCTTCGCCGAGGCTGGTCTGGTCGTGGATCACTTCGCTGATGCTGAGGAAAGACCGCGCGTTCGACCTGGGTGTCCCTCGACCACAGATTCGAGCGCATCAATGCCTTGCCGCAATGGAAATAGGCTTCCGTAACATCGATGCTCAGCACGGCGCGCGGCAGCTTGCCGAATTCCTCCATTGCCGCGAGCAGCGCAGGATCCGCCGACGAGCCGTGCCGCTGCCGCCGACGCGCAGCGTCTCGTCGATGCCGGGCACGAAAAAGATCATCTGCAACAAGCCCGAACCCTCGACGATGTTCTTGAAACTGTCGATCCGGTTGTTGCCGGAGCGATCGGGCATCAGCAGCACGTGCGCGCCATCGACATGAACAAAGCCCGGATTGCCGCCGCGCGGCGAGGCATCGACGCTGCCGTCGGAGCCTGAGGTCGCGAGCACGCAGAACGGCGACATCTCGATGAATTTTCGGGCGTGAATGTCGATCTCCGGCCGCGCCTTGGCGATCACGCGCGGGGTCGGGTTCGGGTAGATCGTCTTGAGGTCGTCAGCGCAAAGCTCGCTCACCATCGCTCTCCGAGAAAATGACAGGTTGAGCACGAAATTATCACCGCTGCGAAATCGAAAGCTACCCCAAATCACGCCGCCATCACCCATCGCATGATGGCGCGCGTGGCCGCAAAACGATCGGGTTGCATCGTCGACGTTAGACCGCGTCCGCCGGCACGAAGCAGGAGATCACGATGCTGCCGCGATGGTGGACATACCAGACCACGGCCTGGCCCACGGGATTGCCGCGGTCGCGAATGACGGCATGTGAGGGCACTTCCATCCACTGGCCTTCGATCGGCACCCAATAGGCCCCGGCGTGAAAATCATATTCCGTGGTATGGCCGTCGGAGATGTCGCAACAGGGGACGCCGTTCGGCGCCATCACGCCCTTGAACCAGGCGCGAAGTTCGGCCGGAACATTTTCATACTGGCCGTTGTCGAAGGCGAGCGCCGTGCCCGCGCAGTGCACAACAGGCGGCCAGCAAGGCAATTGGCGCGAACCTTCGCATTCGATCCTCCACGCGCTATCAGGCGAATCAAACAATGCGATTAGGCCCGAGCTCGCTTGCGGATGCACGCTCAAATAATATGCGACGACACGCATCTGGCGCTGCACCTAAATTGATGCGGCGCGAAATTACCTCGCGGCTTATTCACCCGCGCGAAGGTGCTGACCGCAGCAACTCTTCCAGCTGCTGTTTGTAGAATTTTGCGCTTCCCGGTGGTGCCGTGGCCGCGCGTCTCGATGGAAGCCGGGATCAGTGAGAGCCTGCCGTTCTTGATCTGCTTGAGCGCTTCAGCCGTGACGCCGGTCTCAGGCGGGTTGCGTTCGTCGTCGGCCGAGTTGATCGCAAGCAGCGTGGCTGCGATCTTCGAAAGCCCGGTGGAGGCATCGTAGTCGTGCGAGGCCTGCCATTGATAGATGAAGTCGTTGGCGTCGGTTGTCGTTGGCGCCGCCAGCCGTTCGTCGATCATCCGGTCGGCCTTCGCCGCCGTCGGCGCCTCGTTCTGATAGGCGAGCGTGCCGCCGGAACTGGCAAAGCCGTAAGCGGCGACGGCGTATTTCATCATCCGCGGTGGCTTTGTGTAGTTGCCGTTATTGTAGTCGGGGTCGTTGCGGATGGTTTCGATCATCATCCGCCGCAGCATCCAGTTGCGCGCCGCCATCGCGGTCGGTTGCGAGGCCATCGGCACCACAATGTCCATCATGTCCGGATATTTTTCGGCCCACAGCCAGGCATGCATGCCGCCCATTGAATTGCCGATCACAAGCCGCAGGTGCTTGATGCCGAGGCCTTCCTTCACCAGGCGAAATTGCGCCTCGACCATGTCGTCGTAATCGTAGTTCGGAAATGCCGTCTTCATGCCGTCCGAGGGTTTTGAGGATTTGCCGTGGCCGACGCTGTCGGGAATGATGATGAAGTATTTCGCGGCATCGAGCGGCTGGCCGGCGCCGAACAATTCGCCGGCAAAGGCCGGCGTCAGCATGCTGGCGGCCGAACCACCGGTGCCGTGCAGCACCAGCACCGGCTGGCCGGTCGGCTCGCCTACGGTCGTATAATGCAGCTTCAATTCCGCCATCACCTCGCCGCTGTGGAATTTGAAATCACGGGCGATGAAGTCGCCTTGCCGGGGCGGCGCAAAGTCCGCGGCCATCGCGGCCGACGAAATGGCAGCCAGGATCATAAATAGCGCGAGCCGCAGAGCTCTCATGGCGTCGTCCTCGCAGGATGGCCTGTCTTATTATGATTTGTCTTATGACTTGTCTTACGGCTTGTCTTACGGTTCGTCTTCGACGTCGGTCTCCGGGCGATCGCTGCCGGCAGCCGTCTCGGTATGCCATTTGCCGTCCGCCGTCTCGTACAGGATTTCCTCGGTACGGCCGGGCACGCGCTGTTCGGCAGCCACGCGCCGGGCGGCGGCCAGTGCCTTGGCGTGAGTCGGAAAGCTCTCCGAGAACACGCCGTCGGCGGTATAGGCCCAGCCGCCATCGTGTTCGACGATCTTGTAGGTGACGTGACTCATCGGGAACCTGCCTTTTGGTGCTTGGCCGGGCTTACGGGAAGCAAGCGCGCCGCTTATTGTATGCCAAAATGGGCGGGGAGCCAGCGCGCTGCCATCCGTCCCTGCCAACCTTCGCGAAAGGGGAATGAAAATGTGCCGAAACATCAAGACGCTGTTCAATTTTGAACCGCCGGCGACCGATGACGAAATTCACGCCTCGGCGCTGCAATTCGTGCGCAAGCTGTCCGGCTTCAACAAGCCGTCGCAGGCCAATGAGGCCGCCTTCGACCGTGCGGTCGAGGAGGTCTCTGCGGCCGCGCATCGGCTGTTTGCCTCGCTGCACACTCATGCGCCGGCGCGCGACCGCGAGGTGGAGGCTGAGAAGGCCAAGGACCGTTCGCGGTTGCGTTTCGGCTGACGTTTTGGTTCAGCGATCGAAAGGATCTGACATGCTCTGGTATGTCTATGTCGGCTGGTTCTTTGCTGGCGCTTTCCTGACGAATGCGATCCCGCATATCGTGCAAGGCAGCTGCGGCAACCGCTTTCAGACCCCGTTTGCCAAGCCGCGCGGCGCCGGCGAATCCTCAGCCGTGGTCAATGTGCTATGGGGATTTGGCAATCTCGCGATCGGCATCGCGTTGCTCTACATTTTCCTGCCGCAACTGCCGCCGCCATGGCCGCTATGCGCGGTGGCGCTGATCGGCGGGCTGATCCTGGCGCTCTATCTCGCGCGGCGTTTCGGCCAGGTGCGCAACTCCGCTCCGCATCCCTGATCCTCTACTTCTTGTCTTTGTGCTTCTTGTCCTTGTGCTTCTTGTCTTTCTTCTTGCGGTGTTCGCCGTCGTCTTCTTCGTCGAACATGTCGTCGTGCTCGGCGAGGGCGGCTTGCGTCGAGGCTTCGCGCTCGGCGGCCTCGATCGCCTCGATGACCTCACGTTCGCGCTGGCGCTTGTAGTCTTCATAGGCGTCGAACAATAAATGCAGCCACGGCATCACCTGCTCGATCGACGGCAACTGGCCGGGCGGGCCGGCTTCGCCGCGCGGCCCCTTTTCGCCCGGTACGCCGGGTTTGCCTTGCACCCCGGCCTCGCCGCGTGCGCCTTGCGCCCCGGCTTTACCCGGCTTGCCTTGCGGGCCTGGCTTGCCACGCTTGCCTTCGGGACCGGGCCGGCCGGGATGACCCTGCGGCCCCGGCGGTCCGCGTCGGCCGATGGTGTCGTTTGCCACGTGCTTAACTCCTGGTGAATTTCGCACCCGTTCTAGCAGACGAGGAATGGCACCAGCAATTCAACGGGGGACTGATCAACATCAATCGTAAACCCCGTCGGCCGTAGCATGAGCGAAAGCAACGCTAGGGAATGCGGGGGAAAAACAATGAATGACGGCTGGAAGGTGTTTTGGTTGTTCTCGGTAGTGTTCGCCGCGGCATTTGGCGCCGAGCGGACGTTTGTGCCTGACATCGTGCCGGTCGCATTCGCAGACCTGCCGCAGCCTTTGTGGGTGGTCGGGACAGCGGTGGCGTTGCGCGCGCTCGAACTGATATCAGGCAGCGTGTCGCTGATTGCGCTGATCTTGATGTGCGGCGTCTGGGCCGAGCACGTGCGGCGGGTTCAGGTCAGCGCGCAGGACAGGCTGAAGGCGCGGTTCATCGAAAAGTAGCGCGCGTCAAATTGCCAGTGAAGCGGATTTGACGTCTCTGGCCCGGCCGCACTCGCCGAGTGCCATTGTGCGTTATCGCATCCCGAAACCTTCGCGGTTTCAGATCGCGCGGTAGCCGCCATCCGCCATCACGATCGATCCCGTGACATAGGCCGACAGGTCGGAGGCGAGGAAGATCGCCGGTCCCACGATGTCCTCGGGTTTGCCCGCGCGCCCGAGCGGCGTGTGGTCGATGAAAATCTTCACCAGCTCCGGACTGTTGGCGCGCACCGCGGCGTTGAGCGGCGTTTCGATCAGGCCGGGACCGATCGCGTTGACCCGCACGCCGAACTTGCCGAGTTCGGCGGCAAGCGCGCGGGTGAAGCCGAGCACGCCGTGCTTGGAGGTGGTGTAGGCCGCCGAGTTCGGCGTGCGCACATGCACAAAGGACTGAATCGAAGCAATATTGACGATGCGGCCTTGGGTGGCGCGAAGCGGTTCGAGAAAGGCATGCGTCACGTTGAAGACGCCGTTGAGATTGATCGAGATGATATCTTCCCAATCCTTGATCACGGCCGCGGCCTCGCCGGCGAACGCGTTGCGGCGGTTGATGCCGGCATTGTTGACCAGGATCGAAACGCGCCCGACCCGTTCGCCCACGCTTCTCGCGACTTTCACGCATTCGTCGCGGTTGGTAACGTCGAGGCGAAAACTTGAAGCCCGGCCGCCGGCGCGGCGGATTTCTTCCGCGGCCTCCTCGGCGGCCTGTTCGTTGATATCGAGAAGCGCGACCTCGGCGCCTTCACGGGCGTAACCGGCGGCGATCGCGCGGCCGATGCCGGACGCGGCACCCGTGACAACGGCAATGTGGTGTTGGAGCAGGGCCATGAGATTTTCCTTAGAGTTTCCCTTAGATTTTCCTTGGGGTTTTCTTGAAGCTTACGATTTTCCGAACAGGTTAATTCAAATCCGCGCCGACAGAAACCAAAAGCATAATGTTGGCGTGGTATTGAAATGGCCTACGGTGCGTTGGCCATGGAAAGACGTCTGGCGGAATGGAAGGCTGAACTCGATCGCATCTGGTCGGCGCATGCGCCCGACTACGGCGAGGCGGTGCGGCTCGCGCAGCAGATTGCGGCCAGCGCCGAAGAAGAAATGCTGCGTCAGGCCGCTTCCCAGGCGCTGCCGATTTTGCGTCGCGCCGCGGATGAGGATGCCGACCACACCACGCACGAAGCGGCCCGACGGCGGATCGCCGTCATTCGCGAGGTGCTGTCGGCGCTCACCACGCCGCAATTCGGCAGGCGGTCGATGGCGCTGAAAAGCTTGACGGTGGAAGAACGTTGCCGCGAGCTTCTCGGTTTGCCACTCGACCGCTGCCTGTCCGAGCGCGAAATTCATCGCGCCTACAAGCTACTGGCCAAGCGCGCCCATCCGGACGCGGGCGGCAATGCGGAAGCTTTCCTGAAGATATCGGCCGCGCATGAGGTGCTGATGAAGGAGCGGCGAATGCCGCGTCATTGATCGGCGTTTAGTGGTAGCGGGCCCGGTAGCGATAGAAGGGCGGGCAGGCTTTTCGGATTCGCGCATCGCCCTCATCATCGAGAAAGACCACGTCGAGACGCGCCTCGGTGTTGAACAGTGCCGCGAAGGCGCGGTCCATCTGCAACGCAAGCTTTCCGCTCGCTGTCTTGTCATGGGTTACGAGGCCGAGCATGACGCCGCTGGTGATGCCGTCAGTGCTTGCACGAACCAGATAGGCGCGCGCCACGGTCGCACTGAGATCGAGCAGGACGGAAATCGCTTCCTTGAGCCGCTGCTCGCGAGCGCCATCCTGTTCGCCGATGAAGGTAAGGCGGGAAGCGAAGAATTGATGCAGCAATCAAACCTCCCGTTGAAAAGAGAAGATGGGCAGGGTGCTTAACGCGCAACCGCTGCCCACCGTTCCAACTCGTCTTGCTAATTGGGCATGATCTCCGCGCAAACGCTTTTCGCGTTTGTCGCGAGGGAAAACCGGTGCCCACTTTTCCGGATCATGCCGATTACAGCGAGCAGTAGTGCTTGTTCAGCAGCCAGCCCTTGACCGCGACAGCCCGCTCGTAGGTCGGCTGGCGATGGGTCATGACGGTGTAGTGCGTCGGCCACGGCGCGGTCGGGAAGCCGTTGTCCCAGACCTGGCAGAAGCCGGTGTCGGCATAGCGGATCACATGAAAGGGCGCGGCTTCCGCCGGGCTCGCGGCAGCAAAGGCGGTGGCGGCGACGAAGGCGGCAGCAGCAAGGGCACGAACGTGATGCATGGGTTATCTCCTGATGGGGTGTTTGAATTTCTCCGCCGGTCCCGCTGAAGAGGACCTTACGCGGAGGTTGTGTCGTTCGGGTCGGGGGGATCGACCCGAATGCCCATGAGTGTCGGTCGCCGCGAAAATGGTTCAATCAATCGGGTTCTAGTGCCCACTTTCCGAAGTTCGTGCTCCATCGCAGCGCCCACCGTCACGAACTTTGGAAAGTCATGAGCTACTCACAAACTTATTGAATCTGGTACCGCTTTATCGATCTGAAGTCCCTGATCGAACTCGCCGCTTGTGGTGCAGGGACTTCAGATCGGCGGTACTAGAATGGCTTCAAGATGGTTTCTTCGGGAAGGTTGCAAAGCCGCTTGCGTTGGAGCAAAAGCGGCTTCCGTTAACGCATGGCGCGGGCCTCAAGGGACAGGATTGGCCGGGACGGGAGGATGAGATGAGTGCTGCAACCGAGGAAAAGGTTAATCCTGTCGAGCCGGAGCGGCTGCATCAAGCGCTCGGCATCTATCAGTCAGCGCTCATCGCCGGCGAACCGGACGCTGGCGCGGATGGAGCATCATCAGGAGACGAGCTCGCGAACCGGCGCGCCATGCTCGCGGTAGAGCAAGAATTTCCCGACCCGAAGGAGTATTTGAGCCTGAGCCTTCGGCTCCGGCGCTTCACGGAAATCGTCAGCGACAAGAAGCTGCTCAAATGGGGCATGGTCAAGCACTCGGAAGGCGGCCTCGAAGTTCACGATGCGGTCGTCAACGCGCTGGCCGCGGCGCCTTTCCGCAAATCCGGCGTGCTCGACAAGGATGTCTTCCACGAGCTGGTCAAGGCCGAATTCACCCGGCTGGAAGCGGCGGAGAAAGCCTGAGGCGCGATGGCGTGCTTTATCCGCCCATCCACGTTTTTGTCCCCAGACACGCCTTTTTACCGGCGCTTTCGATCGGCTAAAGTCTGCCGCCAACGATTCGATCCGTCTGATCGCAAACCCCGGGGGAAAACTCATGAAACTGTCATCCGCCATTCGCAGCGCCGTCTTTGCGCTTGTTGTTTTCGCCGGCCTTTCGTCCGCCACGCAGGCCGACGAAGGCTACGTGCAGCTGACGATCTACAAGGGCGGCTGGATCATCGGCGGCAACGGCGGTGGTGGCGTGCTGGATTTCCACGGCCGCCGCTATTCGCTCGGGATCGGCGGGATCGATTACGGCCTGGTGTTCGGCGGGTCGCGCGCCGTGTTGCGTGGCCGCGTGCATAACATCTGGCGGCCGTCGGACATCGCCGGCGTCTATGCGGCGGGGGGCGCGGGCATTGTGGTCGGCGGCGGTGTCCGCGGCATCGCGCTCACCAACGCGAGGGGCGTCGTGCTCGAACTCTCCGGCACGCAGGTCGGCCTGATGGCGAACGCGGATTTGAGCGGCTTGGCGATTTCAATCCACTAGCACGTGCGGACCTAGCCGCCGGTGCGGTCGAAAATCTCTTCCACCGTCACCGGCGGCGTCACCTTGAAGACATCGCGCATCGTCTCGCCAAGCTCGCTGGCGTTTTGCAGCGTGCGCTCGGCGATCACCTCGCCATCGCGCGCCTCGATCGAGAGCAGGCGATTGACCAGCTTGAAGCGCTGATGGCCGGCGATCCGCTCCATGACCAGCCGGGTGGTGAACGGCACCAGCGGACTGGTCGAGGTGAACCAGTTGCCGAGCTCGTAGTCGGGCTGGATCTGCGGTTGCAGGTCGAAGACGTACATGTCCCGCCATCCCGCCTGCCGTTTGGCGCTGAGCAAAAACAGGCCCTCCGTCTGGCTGAGCCGATAGGTGCCGAGCGCGGTCGTCTGCTCGATATTCGTTTTCAGTTGCAACGGCGCGTCCAGCAGACAAGCGCCAAAGCCGACATCGACGAGATGAGCGCCGTCGGCGAGATCGACCTTCAGCAGCATGTGCGTCTTCGGCCCGAGCGGGCTGCCGGGCGGGGCGATCCAGCGCGGCCGCCCGGCGAGCCCGGTGACCTGAAAGCCGATCGCGCCGAGCGCGGCTCTGAACAGCAGGTTGTGCTCGAAACAATAGCCGCCGCGCGGGCTATCGACGAGCTTGGCCTGTACGGAGGCGAGGTCGAGCTTGACCGGACGGCGGAGCAGCGGGTCGATCCCTTCGAAGGGGATCGCCTCGAGATGCGCAGCCTGAAGCGCCTTCAGCGTCGCCAGATCGGCCGCGGCTGGACCGCGATAGCCGATCCGCGCCAGATAATTTTCCAGCCGAAACGCGTCTGACATGCTGTCCCGTCCCCGTGCGTTGGCGACAGTATTTCATGGCAGCGGCGCCAAAACCAGAAGGCCGGGCGATTGCCCGGCCTTTCGTGTTGCTTGGTCGGTGATTACGCCCGGGCGTAACGCTCAGAGCGTGCAGTGACGGCTCTGCCGCATATTTTCCTGGATTCCCGCAGCTTCGGTGAAGGTCGGCACCGGCTTGCTGACGACTGTATAGTCAGAGAAGAAGTGCCACGGCTTTTCCTGGAGATCGGTGTTCCAGATCGTGCAAACGCCGGTGTTGTTCCAACGGATGACGTAATAGCCATTTTCCGGAGCACGCATGTGTTTCGCGAAGGCGGCGCCCGAGACAAGGGTCGTGGCGGCGATGGTGACGGCGGCACAGAAAGCGGTAACGCGACGCATGAAAAATCTCCCCATTGGATATTGAGATGTTGTCCTCATACCGCATGGCCCATCATCAGGCCAAGCGGTTTCCCATCGCAAGTGATGGCACTAACGCGCAGGTGGTGCGGCAAACCGGCGGCTTTTGCCAGTAGAAAAGGCGTGATCGGGGGCGGCAAAACCAACTTTGTGGATGGCCGCGACAGGGCCGCTGGTTAGAGCATCATCTTGTAACCGATGTGCGACGGCTCAAAGCCCAGCCGATCATAGAAACGATGGGCGTCCGTCCGTGACTTGTCGGTCGTCAATTGAACGATCCCGCAGCCCTCACGCCGGCATTTGTCGAGAACCCAGGCGATCATCGCCTCGCCAATCTTTTCGCCGCGCCGATCGCTTGCCACCCGAACCGCTTCAATCAGGCCACGCTTCAGTCCGCCGCGGGCCAGTCCTGCGATGAACGTCAATTGAAGCGTGCCGACAATCTCCTTCCCGTCGACGACGACCAGCAGAAACTGGTTGGCATCGGCGTCGATGACGCGAAAGGCGTTCAGATATCGCGGAAGGCTTTCTGCCCCGAGCGTTTCCCGCGACGCGCCCAGTCTGTCATCGGCGAGCATCTTGATGATATCAGGCACATCGGTCTCGGTCGCGCGGCGGAAAATCAGGTCGGGCATAAGGGATACTCTTCTTGCGTGGTTTTAGTTTAGGCGCGGAAAATCAAAGTCCGATGCCACCAATTTCAGAACCGGACCAAAATACGCGGACAACGTTGCTACGCAGCCTGACCGGGGTTGGTTCGGCGAAACCGGTCGGCTATCTGCCGCTCGATACGATCAGGTATTTTATACAGGTTTCTCCAGAAACGATCGCCGCGGACGTAACCGCGCGCGGCCTTTCTACGGCGCAATTTGGCCCCGATACGTGCTGCATCAAAAGCGGCGCGCTGTATGTTTACGATAGGGAGGCTCTCGCCAGCCTTTTGCGAGCACAAGCCGACGCGATATCTCAAGCCGGACTTCCGCACAACCCCGATCACTTCATAGCCCACATCGCCGCCGTCTGGTACACGGAGGACCATCCGGCTTTCCCGATTATAGCGAGTGCGTTTGGCAAGGCTGCCGTGTCATAAATCTCGCGTAACACGCGTAATTTATTTCCTCGAGTTAAACCTCCCTGACCCAATCGGCCAACTCTTGCCACGGCCCAACGGACCAGTGGCCCGACGCGGCGCCGGAAGGCGAGGCCAGCACGAAGACATCGGGGAAATGTTGATCGAGCGGCTGTCGGCCGAACGCAATTGTTTTCGTCGGCCGTCCATAAAAGAGGCTTGCGGCCTTCTTGCTGGTGAAGGCTATTGCCTTAGGCCGGTACTGCTGCATCTTCTTGCGGAAAGCCGCGACATCGACGGGGAATTTGAGTGCCGTGTGATCCATTCCCGCGCCGGTCTTGCACATATCGGTAAAACCGATGCGGAGATCCAGCAGGCTTCGAAACTCATGCGGTTGATACTGGCGTGGCGTTATCCCGGTCTCGTGGATGGTGCGCCAAAAGCGATTGCCGGGATGGGCGTAATAGTGGCCCACGTCGGCGGACCGCTGCCCAGCAGCGGTGCCGACGAAGACCAGCTTTAGATCGTCCCGGAGTAAGTCAGGAAGCCTCTCCACGACGCGAGTCGTGCCTCAAAACGCCTTGTTGCTCTCCTTCACCTTCTCCGCATCGAGATAGACCTGTCCGCCCATCTCCTTGAACTTGGCGCTCATCTGCGCCATCCCTTCTTCGATTTCAGACGGGATTTGATCGCCTTCGCCTCCAAATCCCTTTTGCTCCGGATCGTTCAACGTCGCCGCGTAGTCGCGCACGTCCTGCGTGATCTTCATCGAGCAGAATTTCGGGCCGCACATCGAGCAGAAATGCGCGACCTTGTGCGCGTCCTTCGGCAGCGTCTCGTCGTGGAATTTGCACGCGGTCTCCGGATCGAGCCCGAGGTTGAACTGGTCCTCCCAGCGGAAATCGAACCGCGCGCGCGACAGCGCGTCGTCGCGCAGTTGCGCCGCCGGATGGCCCTTGGCCAGATCGGAGGCGTGCGCGGCGATCTTGTAGGTGATGACGCCAACCTTGACGTCGTCGCGGTCGGGCAGCCCGAGATGCTCCTTCGGCGTCACGTAACACAGCATCGCGCAGCCGAACCAGCCGATCATGGCGGCACCAATGCCCGAGGTGATGTGGTCATAGCCCGGCGCGATGTCGGTCGTCAGCGGGCCCAGCGTATAGAACGGCGCCTCGCCGCATTCCTTGAGCTGCTTGTCCATGTTGATCTTGATCTTGTGCATCGGCACATGGCCGGGGCCTTCGATCATCACCTGGCAGCCCTTGTCCCACGCGATTTTCGTCAGTTCGCCGAGCGTCTCCAGTTCGGCGAATTGCGCGCGGTCGTTGGCGTCCGCGATCGAGCCCGGCCGCAGGCCGTCGCCGAGCGAGAACGACACGTCGTATTTGCGCATCAGGTCGCAGATCTCGTCGAAATGCGTGTAGAGGAAGCTTTCCTTGTGATGCGCCAGGCACCACTTCGCCATGATCGAGCCGCCGCGCGAGACGATGCCGGTGACGCGGTTGGCGGTGAGGTGGATGTAGGGCAGGCGCACGCCGGCGTGGATGGTGAAGTAATCGACGCCCTGTTCGCACTGCTCGATCAGCGTGTCCTTGTAGAGCTCCCAGGTCGAGCTTGACCGGATCGCCGTCGCACTTTCTCCAGCGCCTGATAGATCGGCACGGTCCCGATCGGCATCGGCGCAGTTGCGCAAAATCCATTCGCGGGTGGTGTGGATGTTGCGGCCCGTCGAGAGGTCCATCACGGTGTCGGCGCCCCAGCGGATCGCCCACACCATCTTGTCGACTTCTTCCTCCACCGACGAGGTCACCGCGGAGTTGCCGATATTGGCGTTGATCTTGGTGAGGAAGTTGCGGCCGATGATCATCGGCTCGAGTTCGCCGTGGTTGATGTTGGAGGGAATGATGGCCCGTCCGCGCGCGATCTCGCTGCGCACGAACTCCGGCGTGACGAAAGCCGGCACCGAGGCGCCAAAGCTTTCGCCGTCGGCCAACGCTGCCTCGGCGCGTTCGAGTTGTTGCTTGGCGGCCGAGATTTTCACGCTCCGCGACGTAGATCATCTCCTTGGTGATGATGCCGGCGCGGGCAAATTCGAGCTGCGTGATCTTGTGGCCATCGAGCCCGCGCAGCGGCTTGTGGTGCGCGTTGAAGGCCTTGGCCGCATGCGACGTGCCGACATTGCCGTTGTCTTCCGGCTTGATGGTGCGCCCTTCATACTGCTCGACGCCGCCGCGTTCCTTCACCCAGGCGGTGCGATTGCGGGCAAGGCCGGCATTGACGTCGATCACGACGCCGGGGTCGGTGTAGGGGCCGGAGGTGTCGTAGACCGGCAGGTTCGGCTCGCCGGCGCCTTCGGAGAGCATGATCTCGCGCAACGGCACGCGCAGATCGCGTCGCCGCTTGCGGCGTTGCGAAGATCTTGCGCGAGGAGGGCAACGGGCCCGTGGTCACGGCGGGAAGGGTCGTGTCGGGGTTGGAGACGAATGTTCATGGGGTCCTCCTTACTAACTATTGTCGTCGAACGGCCGTGCGGACCGTCATTCGAGTCTGTGACAATGTGAAAGCCGCCCACCCGCCGCGCTCCGATGAGCGCGGCACCCTCCGCCGTAAGCGGGAGAGGGCAGAAGCGCGATCCGGTGGGCTCCCATCTCCCGCTTGCGGGGGAGGGTTGGGGACGTGGCGGGTATCGTTGCATCACGCGGCCTCCTTCAATTCGAGCCAGGCGCGCACGCGCTTGTCGGGGTCGGTGTTCTGGGTGACGTCGGAAACCACCGCGATCGAATCGGCGCCGGCGGCGAAAATCTCGGACGCGTGTTCGAGCTTGATGCCGCCGATCGCGACCAGCGGCATGCTGCCGACGCGCTTCTTCCATTCGGTGATCTTCGGGATGCCCTGCGGCGCAAACCGCATCGACTTCAGCGTGGTTGGAAAGATCGGGCCGAGCGCGACATAATCGGGGTTGGCGGCGAGCGCCGTCTCGAGCTCCGCGTCGTCATGGGTCGAGATGCCGAGCGTGAGCCCGGCGTCGCGAATGGCGACGATATTGGCGTCCGCGAGGTCTTCCTGGCCGAGATGCAGATGCTTGGCGCCGGCGGCAATCGCCGCGCGCCAGTAATCGTTGACCACGAGCTTGGCGGCCGTGCCCCTGATGACCTCCAGCGCGTCGCTTCACGGTCTGCAAGGCGTCCGCCTCGCTCAAATTCTTGGCGCGGAGCTGGATGGTGCCGACGCCGAGCAGCGCGAGCCGGGCGACCCAGGCGACGCTGTCGACGACGGGATAAAAGCGATCAGGATACGCGTGGCGATCAGGATACGGCATGCCAGAACGGGGTCCCAATGACAGGGGTTGAAGGGGAGGCGAAGTCGCGTGCTTCCATCAGGCCAGCCTCGAAGGCGGCGCGGCCGGCCTCGACGCCGCGACGGAAAGCTGTTGCCATCGCGACCGGGTCTGCGGCTTTCGCGATTGCGGTGTTGAGCAGCACCGCGTCATAGCCGAGTTCGAGCGCGTCGCGCGGCGTGGCTCGGCGCGCCCAGACCCGCATCGACCACCAGCGTGATGTCGGGCAGACGGTCGCGCAGCAATTTGAGCGCATCGGGATTGATGATGCCCTTCGCGCTGCCGATCGGCGCCGCCCAGGGCATCACCACCTTGCAGCCGGCATCGACCAGCCGCATCGCGACCGACAGATCCTCGGTGCAATAGGGGAACACCTCAAAGCCGTCCTTGATCAGGATATCAGCTGCTTCGACGAGGCCGACCACGTCGGGCTGTAGCGTGTCGTTGTCGGCGATCACCTCGAGCTTGATCCAGGAAGTGCCGAACAATTCGCGCGCGAGCTTCGCCGTCGTCACCGCCTCGCGCACGCTGCGGCAGCCGGCGGTGTTCGGCAGCACCGTGACGCCGAGCTCGCGGATCAGATTCCAGAACGCATCGCCGGTCTTGCCGCCGGCGGCCTCGCGCCGCAGCGACACGGTGACGATTTCGCTGCCCGAGCTGCGGATCGCGTTCTGCATGATCGCCGGCGACGGATACAGCGCCGTGCCGATCAGGAGGCGGGAGGAGAATTCGCGGTCGTAGAACTTCAACATGGCATCGGTGTCCCATCACATCGATCGTCGTCCCCGCGCACGCGGGGACCCATACGCCGTGTCTTTTCAATTTGGCACGAGGGCAGACGGCTTCTGCACCAATGAACGTCGGTGGTTATGGGTCCCTGCTTTCGCAGGGACGACGTAAGAAGAGAGGTCGCCGCGGGCATGACGAAAACTCACCCTCCCTGCCGCGGCGTGATGATCTCGATCTCGTCGCCGCTCTTGAGGTGCGTCTCGGCCCAGCGGCTCTTCGGCAGCACGTCGTAATTCACCGCAATCGCAAAGTGCGTGCCCTCGTAGTCGAGCTCGCCGAGCAGCGCATCGACGCGCGTCGATGCAATCTCGCGCGCCTCGCCGTTGATGATCACGCGCATCGCATCACCTCATTGTCGATCGGTGCCGCGCTCGACATAGCCGAGCGTCAGTTCGGCGAGCGCCGGCGCCAGCAGGAAGCCGTGGCGATAAAGCCCGTTCACCGCGATCTTCTCGTTGTTCACCGCGATGCGCGGCAGGTTGTCAGGGTACGCCGGGCGCAGCCCTGAGCCGAATTCGAGGATGCGCGCTTCGGCAAAGGCCGGATGCACCGCGTAAGCCGCGCCCAACAGCTCGAGCGCGGAGCGGACGCTGACGCCGCTACTTCTCATTTTCGATCGAGGTCGCGCCCAGCATGAAGCGATTGTTCCCGCGCGGGATCACATAAAGCGGAAAGCGCGGATGGATCAGCCGCACCGGACGCGACAGTTCGACTTCGTCGGTCTCGATCAGAATGAGTTCGCCCTTGACGCCGCGAAGCTCGCTCTGTTTGTCGCGCGCCGCGAGCCCGCGGCAATCGATCACGATGCCTTCGATTTCCTCAGGCTCGACCTCGCTGTTGAACTGGATGGCGCCGCCGGCTTGCCGAATGCGCGCATGCAGTTCGGGGAGGATTTTGCGCGGCTCGACATGGCCTTCGTCGGCGTAAAAAAGTCCTTCGCGGAAGCGCCCCTGAAGCGAGGGCTCGATCTCACCGACGCCTTGCGCATCCAGCCGCCGGTAACCGCTCGTCAGCCGCGCGAATCGCTCGAAATCGGCGCGGTCGCGCGCATGCGCCACCACCAGCGAGCCGTTGAAGGGGACCAGCGGAAAATACTCGCGCCAGAGCTTCAGGGAGCGCAGGCCGAGGCGGACGATCACGGGTTCGGAGCATTCCGCCTCGCACCAGGGCGCGAGCATGCCGCCGGCCCAGTGGCTGGTGGATTGCGTCATCGCGGCGTCACTGCGTTCGTGTAGCGTGACGCTGCGGCCGGAGCTTGCAAACAACAGCGCTTGCCAGGCGCCTGCGATGCCGGCGCCGATAACGGAAATCGGGGATTGCCCCCGTAGGTTCGTCGAACTCTGGTACATCCCTGTCCCTTCGCCGGCATGACCCGGATCAGGTTCAAAGGGTCACCGCGGTCTCTGGGCCATTCGAAATGGACCAGAGGATGCGGTCTCTCAGCTCCTCGTCGGAGCTCCCCTCGGAACAGCCTCAATTTAGGCCGATGTGCGGAAGTGTCAACGCATCAGATCAGGGAACACCACCGATTGCATAGCCGGGACGCTTCGCAGGCGTACCCCGGGGACACGGCTCAGCGGGGCATCACGTCGTTTCGCACTGCATCGGGAATGCGGGATTCGGTGCGCCGGCGTTTGGCGGCGTAGTAATAGCCGTCGGCATAGTAGCGAACCGCCCGGTCGTGATCGCCGCCGGCGGCGCGATAGGCGCCGGCGAGGTATTTCACCGCATAAGCGAGATTGGTGTCGGGATCGCGCAGTCCCTCGGCGGTGCCGGTGTAGCCAAGGCTGCGCGCGGTCGCGAGCTTGATCTGCATCAGGCCGATCGTGCCGCCACGTCCGACCAGCGAAGCGTTGTAACGGCTCTCGCGCACGATCACCCGGTGCACCAGCGCCACAGGCACGCCATTGGCCTGTGCATGCTTGGCCACCAGCTCTTCATATTGTCTGCGCTGGGCGAAGGCGGCTTCCGGGCAGAGCAGGGCAATCGTCAGGGCGAGCGAGGCGAGGGTTAACAGAGGCTTCATGGAATAGGCGACCTTTCGGCCGAAAGCCGGCCGCTTCGCGCATGGAATGCGACGGAGGCGGCAAGGATATGGCGAAAAGCCAGCTTTCTTCCCCGGATGTGTGCCAATCGCGAAAAGTCCAGTTTACCAGGAATTATGCCCTGATGTGCTTCGATCCGCGCCAAATCTCGGGCATGATCCGGAAAAGTGTGTAGCGGTTTTCCGAATAGATCAGGCTCAACCAAAGAGCGTTACGGAAACTTTCCATGTCGTTGGCCGCCGCCGACATCGCGCCAGACACCAGGATCATACGCGGGTCGTTGCCGCTGTGGGTCGGCGTCGTGACCTATGCGGTGCTGATCATCAGCGGCGATCGCCTGCTGCTCGATCCCGACACGCAATGGCAGATCACGGTCGGGCAATGGATCCTCGACCATCACGCAGTGCCTCACACCGACATCTATTCCTTCACCATGCGCGGCGCGCCCTGGATTTCGACGCAGTGGCTGGCGCAGGTGCTCTACGCCGAGGTTTATGCGTGGTTCGGCTGGACCGGGCCGGTAGTGTTGGCGGCCGCGGCGATCGCATCGGCCTTCGCACTGTTGGCGCGCTTTCTCGACCGCTATCTGCGCGACAGCACGACCCTGGTGTTCGTGGTCGCCGCATTGTTGCTGACTCTGCCGCACCAATTGGCCCGGCCGCATGTGCTGGCGTTTCCGCTATTGATCGCCTGGATCGGCGGACTGATCGATGCCGCGGATCGGCGCGCAGCACCGCCGTTCCGGCTGTTGCCGCTGATGGCGTTGTGGGCCAACCTCCACGGCGGCTTCGTCTTCGGTCTGGCGATGATCGCACCGATTGCGCTCGACTGTGTGGTCAACGCGCAAGCCGGCGATCGGATGCGGCTGGTTGTGCGATGGGCTGTCTTTGCCGCGCTGGCGCTCGGTGCCGGCTGCTGCACGCCCTATGGCTGGAACGCGCTGCTTGCGTCGGAAAAGATCCTCTCGCTCGGCAGCGCGCTGCCGCTGATCGTGGAATGGAAGCCTGCCGATTTCAACGGGTTCGGCCCACTCGAAATATGCCTGCTGCTCGGCATCGGGCTCGCGCTGTTCCATGGGCTGACCTTGCCGCCCATTCGTATTCTGATGTTGCTTGGTCTGCTGCATATGGCGCTCGCGCAAGGCCGTGCCGCCGAGATCCTCGGGCTGGTCGCGCCGCTGGTGCTCGCCGCCCCGATCGCGCGGCAGATGGGAGGGGCCGCAGCGGACGACACCGGCGCAGCACCGCCGTCGCGCCTGATGCTGGCGGGGCTGGCGCTGACGCTGTTCGCAGGCACGGTGGCCGTGGCTTCGCTGAAACCGTTCGCGCCCAATACGCGTGGCACGCCGGTCGCGGCGGTTGCGCAATTGAAATCGCGGCATCTGACGCGCGTCTTCAATGATTACGACTTCGGCGGCTACCTGATCGCAAGCGGCGTTGCGCCCTTCATCGACGGCCGTACCGAGCTTTACGGCGAGAAGTTCTTTGTCGCCCACAACAACGCGTCCGGTCTGATGGAACCGGAAAATCTGTTCCGCCTGCTCGATCAGTATCAGATCGAGGCGACGTTGATGCGCACGCAAAGTGCCGCGACCAAGCTGCTCGATCACATGGACGGCTGGCAGAAGATCTACAGCGACGATATCGCCACCATCCATCTTCGCAAGGCGGGCGCATTGCACGCGGCCGACCCCGCGGTCGAAGGGAGTTTGCGCCGATGACGTTGGCGACCGCCGACATCGCGCCGGATACCAAGGCCATGCGCGGATCGCTGCCGTTATGGGTTGGCGTTGCCGTCTATGTGCTGCTGATCGCGGCTGGCAATGCCCTGCTCAACGACCCCGACACGATGTGGCATGTCACGGTCGGGCAGTGGATTCTCGATCATCGCGCGGTGCCCGAAACCGACGTCTATTCGTTCACTATGCGTGGCCAGCCCTGGAATTCGATGTACTGGTTATCGCAAGTGCTCTACGCCAAGGCCTATTCGGTCTTCGGCTGGAGCGGTCCGGTCGCGCTGGCCGCCGCCGCGAGCGCGGCAACGTTTGCGCTGTTGGCGAAACTCCTGAGCCGGCACTTGACCCAGACCGCAACCGTGGTGTTCGTCACCGCCGCGTTCGCCTTGACGGCGCCGCATCTTCTGGCGCGCCCGCATGTGCTGGCGTTGCCGGTTATGGTGGCCTGGATCGGCGGATTGATCGATGCTGCCGATCGGCGCGGGGCGCCGTCGTTCTGGCTGCTGCCGCTGATCGCGCTCTGGGCCAATCTGCATGGCGGCTTCATCTTCGGCCTGATGATGGTCGCACCGGTCGCGCTCGACGCGGTCGTGAGTGCGGATGCGGCGGCGCGGAAATCGCTGGCGCTGCGCTGGGTGGTATTCGGTCTCGCGGCGTTGGTTGCGACGTGCTGCACGCCCTATGGCTGGCATACGATGGTCGAACCGATAAAGATCCTGGCCCTGGGTAGTTCGTTGCCGTTGGTGACGGAGTTCCGGCCGGTCGATTTCGGCAAGCTAGGCACTTTCGAAATCTGCCTGTTGCTCGGCATAGGGTTTGCGTTGTTGCGGGGCATCCAGCTGACGCCGACGCGTATCCTGCTGGTACTGGGACTGCTTCACATGGCGCTGTTCCAGAGCCGGGCCACCGAAATGTTGGCGCTGCTGGCGCCGCTGGTTGTCGCCGTGCCGCTCGCCAAACAGATTGGCGGCGCGAAAGCCGCCTTGCCTTCGCTGAGGCCCGTTCGCGGCGTGATGGCGGCCGGTTTGGTGGTTGTGCTGGCGGCAGGCACGGTAAGCTATGCAGCGATGCATCCCTTCGCGCCCAATACCGCCAATTCGCCGGTCCAGGCCGTGACTGAATTGAAAAAGCTCAACGTCGAGCGCGTCTTCAACGACTACGACTTCGGCGGTTATCTGATCGCGAGCGGCGTCGCACCCTTCATCGACGGCCGCACCGACGTCTACGGCAAGGAATTCTTCGTCGATCATCATAACGCTTCCGAATTGATCGAGCCCGACAGGCTGTTCCGTCTGCTGAACGAATATCAGATCCAGGCGACGCTGCTGCGTACCCGAAGTGCTGCGACCAAGCTGCTCGATCATATGGACGGCTGGCAGAAGATCTACAGCGACGAGGTCGCCACGATCCACCTTCGCAAAGCGGGCGCGCTGCACACCGCGGAACCCGCAGTGGGATTGGAGCGCGAAGTAAATTCAAACGAGAGATGAATTTGATTGATCGCGGCGTCGCGTCGCGGTGACTTTGCCGTCGAATTGCCCTATTGATCTTTCATCAAGTAGAGCGTCGAAACGCGCAGGTCCGACAGCAGGACTGTCCCATCGCGTTCAGGTGCGAGACTAAAGACATCTCATCAGAGACATCACGTCAGAGATCAAAAAACGGGAGGTACGTCATGCCCGGAACCGGACTCCGTTCATTACCTCGGCAAAATCCCTGCGCCCAATGCGGCAGATCGATCGCGCTGCCGGAATGGGTCGAGCACGAACCCGGCCGTACCTTCTATCTCTGGCGCTGCATGGCCTGCGACTACCATTTCGAGTCGGTGGCCTATTTCGAGGCGAAAGAGGCCGACAGCGAAGCGATCGCCGCCTAGTGCCCACTTTCCGAAGTTCGTGCTCCGTCGCATAGCAATCAAGTTTACGCAGATTGCGCAGACCTATCTGCGATAGAAAACGCGTCAAACAAAAAATTAGAGCGCGGTTTTGATTCAATCAAAACCGGATAAGCTCGATAAGCTCCAAGGCTTTCACGCCGCCGATTTCCGGCTCTGTTGCCGAACTGGCAGTTCGATGCGCACAATCAATCCGTGCGGCTGCCCGTCGTGCAGCGACAACTTGCCGCCATGCGCCAGCGCGACGGAACGCGCGATCGAAAGCCCTAGCCCGAAGCCGGTCGTTTCGTCCATGTTGCGGGCGTCGTCGCCGCGCACGAACGGCTCCAGCATGACTTCCTTGCGGGCATCGGAAATGCCCGGACCGTCATCCTCGACCTCGATGGTGGCCGTGTCGGGCGAGACCTCAAGACGAATGGTGGCGAGTGCGCCGTATCGGACGGAATTTTCCACGAGGTTGGTGACGCTGCGCGTCAGGTCATCCGGCCGCACCGTCGCCATCGCATGTTCCGGCCCCTCGTAAGCGACCTTGTGGCCGATGTCGGAGAACTGGTCGGCGACGAGTTGCAGCGTCGAGGCGATGTCGGTCAGGGTCATCGCTTCGAGCTTGCGGTCGTTGCGCAGGAACGACAGCACCGATTCCAGCATCGAACGCATCTGGTCGAGATCGCTCATCATGCGGTGGCGGTGCACCTCGTCCTCGATGAACTCCGCCCGCAGCCGCATCCGCGTGATCGGCGTCCGCAGATCGTGGCTGATGGCAGCGAGCATCTTGGTGCGGTCGTCGATCAATGTGGTGATGCGTTCGTGCATCCGGTTCAGCGCCTTGGCCACAAACCGGATTTCTTCCGGCCCGCGCTCGGGTAGCGCTGCGGCGGCGCCGTTGACGCTGAAACTCTCGGCCGCCTTGGCAAAGGCCGACAGCGGCGCCGTCAGAGCCCGCGCCGCCCACAGGCTGAGCAGGCTGACGCTGATGATCGCAAACAACAGCGTCGCGATCCACGATCCCACCCAGAACGGCCGCGGCCGCGGATCGCGCAACACCCGCGCCGAGATCATGCTGCCGTCGGGCAGCGCAATGCCGACCTTTTGGTGCTTTTGCTCGCTGGCAAGCGGAAAGATGCGATAGCTGTTGTCGAGCCGCCGATGCAGGCCGCGCAGGTCGAAGCCTTCAATGCCGCTTGCTTCGGGAGGAATGGGTCCCGGCGGCAGCGGTTCGATGTCGAGCTTTGGAAAGGCGCGCGCCAAATCGTTCATCAGCCGCGGGCGATCGGCGGGAGCCGCAGAGCCAATCAACTGCACGGCCGCGCCAAACTGCGCGTGCCCGCGATCGATACTCGGATCGGGCTGCTCCGGTTGATCCGGACGGCTGATCAGGAAGATGACGGTCAGGATCAGATGAATGGCCACGATCGATGCGATCACCAATGCGGTGATCTGGCCGCTGATGGTTCTCAAGTTCAGGAAATCGACCAGCTTCATTTGGCGACATCGAGGGGCGCGGAAGCCGCCTCCACCGTCGGCGTGAACAGATATCCGCCGGAGCGCACGGTCTTGATCATGCTGGAATCCTGCGGATCGGTTTCGATCTTGCGGCGGATGCGGCTCACCAGCACGTCGATCGAGCGCTCGAACGAACCGGCGCTGCGGCCTTGCGTCAAATCGAGCAGGCTGTCGCGCGACAACACCCGGCCGGGCCGTTCGCAGAAGGCGCGGAGCAGATCGAATTCCGCTGACGTCATCGCCACGCGCGCGCCGGCCGGATTGCGCAATTCGCGCAGGCGGAAATCGATCCGCCAGCCCTGGAAGGTGAGCGTCGTGGCGCCCATCACGGCGCTTGCGGTCTGGGCCGCGGCCTGGCGGCGCAGCACGGCATTGATGCGGGCGAGCAGTTCGCGGGGATTGAAGGGCTTGGCAAGATAATCGTCGGCGCCCATTTCGAGGCCGAGAATGCGATCGACGTCCTCGCCGCGCGCGGTCAGCATGATGATCGGCACCTGCGACTCGCTGCGGATTTTCCGGCACAGGCTCAAGCCGTCCTCGCCGGGCAGCATCACGTCGAGGATCACGAGATCGACGCGATGGTCGGTCAGCGCGCGGGCCATCTCGCGCCCGTCATTGGCGGTCGTGACATTGCAGGCGTTGGTGCGGAGATATTTCGCGATCAGCGCCCGCGTCTCGCGGTCATCTTCCACGACAAGGATATTAGGCGGCATGGGCGGCATCATGAGTCCTCTGCCTGAGAATACCGGCACTAGTGGTCCGATCCTAACATTCGCATCCCTTCTCAGCAGGCACCTTTGCGAATGTTAGAATCATGGACCACTAGCAGACATAAGTTTCCAGTGGAGTTTTTGGATTTGACATTCGATTTCGAATTTGCGGCTGGCTGGGTATCGAATGTCAAATCCACTCCACTAGGTCACTTTTTTGTTTCCATATATTTCCGATCTCGCAGGCGCAACACCACGCAACATGTCCGCTTTTGCAATGCAAGCACGTCATCGGAAATATGATTCAGCAACTCCGGGGTGATTCTTAGCACGGGGTCGGCGGCGAGAAGTCTTACAAAAAACTCATGTTCGATACCGTCATTCTCCTTACCGGCCCGATCGAACGAACGATTTTGCCGTTGGCGCTGCTCGGACACAACCCTGATCTCACCGTGTTGCCGATCGAACGGGCAAGCGAACTCGCAGCGCTGAGTTCGGACGTGCTGGCCCGCTCGCGGCTGGTGGCCTTCGTGACGCCGGTGATCGTGCCGAACTCGATCTTGAGCCAACTCGGCTACGGCGCCTTCAATTTTCATCCGGGACCGCCGAGTTATCCCGGCTGGGCGCCCTCGCATTTTGCGCTCTACGATCAGGCCACCGAATTCGGCGCCACTGTGCATGCGATGGTCGAGCAGGTCGACGCCGGTTCGATTCTGGAGTTCGTGTCGTTTCCAATTCCGCCGCACACCTCCGTGCTTGGACTTGAAGGTCTCGCTTACGCGCATCTGGCGTTCCTGTTCTGGCGGATGGCGAAATGGCTGTCATCGGACCTCGTTCCTCCGCCGGCGCTGCCGGTGCAGTGGGGCAACAGGAAATATTCGCGCAAAAACTATTGCGCGATGTGCGACATTCCGCTCGACATTTCCAAGAGTGAACTGGAGCACCGCCTGAAGGTGTTCGGCGGCAACTACTTCGGGGTGTCGCCGACGATCCGTCTGCACGGCGTGGAATTCCGCGCCGTGATGCACCCTTCGGCCGTGGCCGAAATTGAGCTGTTGGGCAGGAACTGATTTTTCCTTCGCCGCTGCGACAAACATCGCCGGTCAAGGAACTTTGGTTCCTGCGGAACATGCAACGCCGCACCGCACGCCAACCAAATTACGGGAACAACGGAACGGCGGCAGCGGCATCGTGTTTTCTCTCCATCTTTCGACTAAAGGAGGAAACACATGTTCGTAAAAACACTCACGGCGGCTTTGGCCGGCACGGCGTTACTGGCAACGGTAGCGTCGGCGCAAACCCCGCCCGCCACTACCAGTCGCACGAATACGGCCTCGTCGGACACGGTGTCGAGTTCCCAGCTGCAAGGTGACTGGCGAGCTTCCAAGGTCGTTGGTCTTTCCGTCTACAACGACAGCAATGAGAAACTCGGCTCGATCAACGACCTCTTGATGGACAAGAGCGGGAACATCAAGGCCGTGGTGCTCGGTGTCGGCGGCTTCCTCGGCATGGGTGAACATCTGGTCGCGGTTCCCCTCGACAAGGTCAAATTCTCCAGCGAGCCCGTCGCCTATACCGGCACAGCCAGCACCAGCGCGCCGAGTGGCGGCGGCAGCATGATGAAGCCGCCGGCGACAACTCCGCCGACTTCGACCACCACGGGTTCCGCCGGGGCTGGCGCGGCGACCAAGTCCAATCCGTGGTATCCGGATCACGCGGTGTTCGGCGCAACCAAGGATGAGCTGAAGGCGATGCCGGAATTCAAGTATTCAAATAGCTAAGGCGGCCTCTCGCTTCGACAGAAAAAAGCGCGTCCGGTTTTTGCCGGGCGCACTTTTTGTTTTGGAGGGTTTGTGGGCGGACTTGCATCTTTCGGCGCTGATATGGCGATGCTACGCTCGCCGGCGGCAGGAGCACCTGCGTCCTGCCTAACATCGAACGGGAGGACGACATGGCTGAGAGCGTCTACAAGGTCATCGAGTTGATAGGCACCAGCAAGGAATCCTGGGAGAAGGCGGCCACGGCCGCCGTCGAAAGGGCCGGCAAATCCCTGCGAGATCTTCGCGTCGCCGAAATCGTCAAGCTCGACCTGCAACTCGATGCCAAAGGCCAGGTTGAAGCCTACCGCGCCAAGCTCAACGTCTCGTTCAAATTCGAGGACTGACGAAAGCGTTCCAACTCAGGTGTCCGAACCGAGAAACACGCGTCCGGTTTTGCCGGGCGCGTTTTTGTTTTTTGTTTGATCCCTCGAGACGGCGCTCACGCGCCTCCTCGGGATGAGGTCGTCATTCTGACGCGAACTCAACCCTCATGGTGAGGAGCCGCGCCGTCAGCGCGGCGTCTCGAACCATGAGGCCGTGCGAGCCTGAAGAGTTTAGTTGGTCTTCACCAGCGGGCAATTGCCTTTGTCGAGCGGACGGAAGGCCTCGTCGCCGGGAACGGTGGCGAGCAGCTTGTAAAGATCCCACTCGTTCTTCGATTCCTCGGGCTTCTTGACCTCGAACAGATACATGTCGTGGACCATGCGGCCGTCGATCCGGATCTTGCCGTTCTTGGCGAAGAAATCGTTGACCGGCGTGGCGCGCATTTGCGCCATCACCTTCATCGAGTCGTCGGTGCCGATGGCCTCGATCGCCTTCAGGTAATGCATGGTCGCCGAATAAAGCCCGGCCTGGATCATGGTCGGCATGCGACCGATCTTTTCCTTGAAGCGATTGGAGAAGGCGCGCGATTCATCGTCGCGATCCCAATAGAAGGCGTCGGTGACGATCAGACCCTGCGTCGCCTTGGCGCCCAGCGAGTGGGTGTCGGTGATTTCCAGCAGCAATGCGATCATCTTCTGACCGCCCTGCATGATGCCGAACTCGGCCGCCTGCTTCAGCGCGTTGGTGGTGTCGCCGCCGGCATTCGCAAGCCCGATAACCTTGGCCTTGGAAGCCTGTGCCTGCAGCAGGAAGGAAGAGAAGTCCGAGGAATTGAGCGGATGGCGGACGTCGCCGAGCACCTTGCCGCCGCTTTCCTTGACGACGTTGGCCGCATCGCGCTCCAGCGCCATGCCGAAAGCGTAATCGGCGGTGACGAAGAACCAGGTGTCCTCGCCGCGCTTGACCATCGCCTTGCCGGCGACGTTGGAGAGCGAATAGGTGTCGTAGGTCCAGTGCACGGTATTGGGTGAACAGGCGACGCCCGTCAGGTCGGAGGTGCCGCCGCCGGAATTGATGTTGATCTTGTTCTTCTCGCGGGTCAGCGCCGAGATCGGCAGCGCGACCGAGGAGGTCGGCACGTCGAAGATCGCATCGACCTTCTCGTTGTCGTACCAGTTGCGGGCGATGGAAACGCCGACGTCGGGCTTGTTCTGGTGGTCGGCTGCGACCACTTCGATCGGCTTGCCTTTCACCTTGCCGCCGTAATCGGCGACCGCCATCTGCACAGCGGCCACAGAACCCTTGCCGGTGGCGTCGGCATAAAGGCTCGACATGTCGGTCAGCACGCCGATCTTGACGACGTCGTCGGAAATTTGCGCATTCGCGGGCAAACCGGACGCCACGATGGCCAATCCCGCTATTAACGTGGCTGCGAATGATTTCCTCATGTTCCCTCTCTGATGTTGTCTGGCTGTTTTTGTTTTTTGATCGCCTGTTTTAACCGGCTTCGGCGGGACCCGCAAAGCCTGAACGTCAGGGGCGGCGCATTGACCCTGCGCTCTTCGGCCGCTCCAGAAGAGTTAGGAAGGAGGGGAGGTTAGAAGGCCTCAAAGACCCGGCAGCGCCGCCACCGTGACGTTGATGGTGCCGGAGACCTCCGCGATCAGGCGCAGCGTCTTGGAATCGTAGGCGATGTCGGCAAGTGCGAGGTTCTTGATGTCGGTCACGACCCGCACGCTGTTCTGGTTCTTCTGCAAATCCGAGATGGCGGATGCGACCATTTTCTGCGCGTCGCCCAGGAACGGCTTGAGGTCGACGGTGGTCTTCTCGGCCAGCGTCTTTTGCAGATGCGGCATAACGGCGCGTGCCGCCGCGCCTAGCAGCCCGAAGGCTGCTTCCGACTCCACCGCCATCTCGACATTGGCGAGCCGCAGGATCTGGTTCGCCTGATCGAGTACGGGCCGGCCCCAGATGTAGACGGTGGCCTCGCCGCCGAACGAGAAGAAGCTGGTCTTTTCCTTGGCGTTGATCAGAAGCGAGATCAACAGCCGGTCGCCCGAAGCGGCAACCTGAACATGCTTCACGCGTCACGTTCACCGAACTCGAGCCGTCTTCGGGAAAGTTGCGCCCGAGGAGTTGCGCTTCCACGATCTTGTCGACGTCGGCAAAGGGAATGTCGATCGGGATTCCGATGCTCACGACCGGCAGCGTCGGCGGTACGATCGAGATCTTGTCGGGAAACGGGCACAGCGGCACGGTCTGTTTCGGCGTGATGCGGGTTTCCGCCTCGATGCCGATCGTCATGTTGATCGCGGTCGCGCTGATGCTCGGCTGCACCGCCACCGCCCGCGTCGGCCGCAACTCAAGCCAGAGCGGCGGCGCCGACGCGTTGCCGGCCGTGAGCGGAATCGAACGGCAGGCCTGGCTCCATTGAATCCGCGCACTGCGTTCGAAGGAAGGATCGTTGCGGATGCGGTTGTCGGCGGCGTTGATCTGGTCGGCGACATTCTTGTCGAGCACGGGTTTGATCTGCGCCGGCACGTTGAGCTTTGCGCCGGCCACCGACAGGCTGGTGTCGCCGAGATTCACGCTGCCGCTCAGATTGGGCTCGATCCGCCAGCTGGCTGCAAACTTCGGCCGTGCGGTGACGGTCACATTGCCCTTGATCTCGGCCGAGGCATTGACGGCCTTGATGTTGATGCTGCCGATCTGCTTGGCGACGTTGCCGCCAAGCAGTCCGCCGATGGCGTCACCGACCGCGCCGGTGGCCTTGGCCGCCAGCGAGCCCGTGACGTTCAGTTTTCCGTTCAGCGCCGTGGTCAGCGACAGCACGTCCTGGCCGCCGGTGGCGCCGATCGATCCGCGCGAGGCAGTCCAGCCGATGTCGGCGTTTTGCAGCACCTGCGACACCGGATTGTCGGCCTTGCCGGAAAAATTGCGCGGCGTGCCGCGATCGGCGGCATCGCGGATCGCGGTGATGGGAATGGTCACCTGGGCCAGGATCACGGAACTGCGGGGGGCCGGCGGCAGCGGCGGCAGGTCCGCCAGAGCCGGCCGGGAGCCCGCGCCACGCGGTGAAAACCAGTCCATCGCCTTCAGGCTGACGAAGAACGAGACCGCGACCACCGCGATCGCGAGCAGAATGGTCTTAAGTCGCATCGTCCCCCCGGGACTGATTCAAATTGGGAGTCTATAGGGCCGGGGTGGAGGGCGCTAGAGCGGCGAACCCGGCCATGAGGAAAATGAAGGTAGCTCAAGGCATTGGCGGTAATGTGGTCGAATGATTGCTGGCCGGAAATGCAGGGAGCCCCGATCCTCATCCGGAGGAGCCGCGATTTTCGCCGCGTCTGGAAGGATGAAAGCTATCAAGGCCTCATGGTTCTCCCGGCGATGCCAACGGGTCGCGCGAATGCGCGCCCGATGACAGGCTCCGCATCGTCCGGAGACGCGCTAAGATGCGCTCCTCACCATGCCGGACAGGTTCTCGGCCCGTCGATCCATCGGCAGCACGATCACCTTGGTGCCGACGTTTACCCGTGAATAAAGATCGCTGACATCCGGATTGATCAGGCGGATGCAGCCGGAAGAAACATGCGTGCCGATGGTCGAAGGCGCATTGGTGCCGTGAATGCGGTACACCGTGCCGCCGAGATACATGGCGCGCGCGCCTAACGGATTGCCGGGGCCGCCGGCCATCTGACGCGGCAGATAAGGCTGGCGCGCGATCATTTCTGGCGGCGGAGTCCAGTCCGGCCACTCGGCCTTCCTGGTGATCGTCTGCGTGCCGGACCAGGTGAAGCCGTCGCGGCCGACGCCGATGCCATAGCGGATCGCCTGTCCGTTACCGAGCACATAATAAAGATAAGTGTTGGGGGTATCGATGATGATCGTGCCGGCCGCTTCGCGGGTTGAATAATTGACGACCTGGCGCTTGAACCGCGCCGGCAATTCGAACGGTGCCTCCCGCTCATCGGACGGCGCCGGTTGAACCGCTTGCGGCGGTTCCGGCATCGCAAACGGAAACAGCGGTCGCGGCGCGGCGGTCGCCGAACCGGCCAACGTGACCACGCCAGCGGTGAGCGCAACCCTTACAAAGGCGCGACGGATCTTTGGCCTGCCAGCAAACATCTGCCGTTCCCTGTCTCTTGCCCTGTTGTTCTCTTGCGCATGGCTTTTCGTGCGTCAGTTGGCATCGATCCATAACGGCAAATCATTTCCGGACATTTTCACAGGAGAGCAAAAATCGCTTCGTCGCGTTCATGAATTATTTCATCTCACTGTCATGAAGCCCGAAAGCAGGGGGCCAATGCGAAAATCAGGGCCGTTAACCTCTATGACGTCACACGCTTGAAATATCTCTGGCACAACGTCGCGCCTTGAAGAATCAACAAGGCATCCACTGATGCGAATCTTGATCGCGACCGACGCTTGGCACCCGCAGGTTAATGGCGTGGTGCGTACCTTGACCTCGCTCAAGCGTGCAGCCGGCTCGCTCGGCGCGGACATCGAGTTCCTGACGCCCGAGGGATTTCCCTCGATGGAGCTGCCGACCTATCCAGGTTTGCGGGTCGCGTGGACCAACCGGCGCGAGATTGCACGGCGCATCGAGGCGGCGGCGCCTGAAGCCATACATATCGCGACCGAAGGCCCGGTCGGCTGGGCGGTGCGAGCCTATTGCTTGCGCCGCGGACTTGCCTTCACGACCTCCTACACCACGCGGTTTCCGGAATATATCGCGGTCCGCTCGATCATTCCGGCCTCCGTGACCTACGCGGTGCTGCGCCGGTTTCATAACGCGGCGGCGACGACGATGGTCGCGGTGCCCTCTCTTTATAATGAGCTCGCCGCGCGCGGTTTCCGCAAGCTCGGCTTCTGGGGACGCGGCGTCGACACCGAACTGTTCAATCCGGATCATCCCGCATACCTCGATCTGCCGCGCCCGATCTTCATGACCATGGGCCGCGTCGCGATCGAGAAGAACATCGAGGCGTTTTTGTCGCTCGACCTGCCGGGCTCCAAGGTCGTGGTCGGTGACGGGCCGCAGCGGCGCGAACTGGCGCAGAAATATCCCGACGTCCGCTTCCTGGGCGAAAAGAAAGGCGCGGACCTGACCGCGCATCTGGCCGCCGCCGACGTCTTCGTGTTCCCGAGCCTCACCGATACCTTTGGCGTCGTGCAGCTCGAGGCGCTCGCCTGCGGCACGCCGGTTGCGGCATTTCCGGTGACCGGCCCGATCGACGTGATATCAGACCATCCGATCGGCGCGTTGGACAGGGATCTGCGGCTCGCGTGCCTGCGCGCGCTCAACATGTCGCGCGAAACCTGCCGCAACTTCGCGCTGGAGCGCTCCTGGGAAAACAGCGCCCGGCAGTTCATCGGTAATTTGAGTGCGTTGCAGCCGAGCCGGTCGCCCCGCGCCGTGCCGATCACCGCCGAAAGTCACGCGGTGGGCGGCTAAACCAACTCAAGGCTGGATCCGGCAAACACGGACCGGCCCCGACCTCAGGGAAAACGAGAAGAGACTATGGCAGAGAGCATCAAACTGGACGACGCTGCGCATCTGGATTTCGACCGCGAAATGGTCGAGCAGGCCTATGACCGCTGGGCGCCGATTTACGACCTCGTGTTCGGCGGGGTCTTCTCGAAGGGCCGCACCGCCGCGATCCAGGCCACCAACAAGCTCGGCGGCCGCGTGCTCGAAGTCGGCGTCGGCACCGGCATTTCGCTGCCGCTCTATGCGCCGAACGTGCGCATCTTCGGCACCGACATTTCCGAAGCGATGCTCAACAAGGCGAGGAAGCGCGTCGCCGAGCAGAAGCTGAAGAATGTCGAGGGGCTTGCGGTGATGGACGCCGAGAAGCTCGAATTCGAAGACGATTCCTTCGACGTGGTGATGGCGCAATATGTCGTCACCGCGGTGCCGAATCCGGAAGTGGCGCTGGATGAATTCGCCCGCGTGCTGCGGCCGGGCGGCGAACTGATCATCCTCACCCGTGTCAGCGCCGATGAAGGATTGCGCCGTTTCATCGAGCAGGGGCTGCAGCCGGTGGTGCGCCACCTCGGCTTCCGCACCGCCGAATTCGCATGGTCGCGCTATACGACCTGGCTTGCAGGCGCGAAGAACGTCGAGCTGGCGGAGCGCCGCCTGATTCCACCGCTCGGCCACTTCTCGCTGGTCCGGATCCGCAAGGTCGTCAAAACCGCCTGATCGTTCAGCCGGCGTTTCAAACCCGGCCGACTTTTGTGACAGCGTGATCGCAAAACCGTATGTGACATTATGATGATGTCACACACCGGACATCGAAATCCTGTAAAGTTCCTTCGACTCATCCTTTTTGGGGAAGACCATGATCAAGAATTTCCTGGAGCAGCTGCGCATCCAGCGCTGGGACGACCATCGCTTTTATCACCACAGCCGGATCAACCAGAGCCTGCATTTCGTCAGCGCCGTGAGTTTCCTGATCGGTTACATCATGATGTTCTTCGATCCCATGATGTCGGCGCTGATCGGCTGGCTGGTTTCGATGACCTCACGCCAGGCCGGGCATTTCTTCTTCGAGCCGCGCGACTACGACCACATCAACGACGTGACGCACGAGCACAAGGAAGAGATCAAGGTCGGCTACAACCTGCGCCGCAAGGTCGTGCTGATGACGATCTGGGCGCTGTCGCCGGTCGTGCTCTACGCCGATCCGACGCTGTTCGGCCTGGTCGCGCCCTGGGCGACGCCGGCCGATTTCATGCGGCAGGTCGCCAAGATCTGGCTGGTGGTGGGCGTCGGCGGTCTTCTGTTCCGCACCGTGCACCTGTTCTTCATCCGCGACGTCGAAACCGGCCTCGTCTGGATGACCAAGATCCTCACCGACCCCTTCAACGACTTCCAGCTCTACCGCAAGGCGCCGCTGGCGCTGCTGCGCGGCGAACTGATCGATCCGGGCCTCGACATCATCGAGCACAACGAGCTCACCGAGCAGCACGCCTGAGACTTTACGTCGTTACAACCTTCGTTGTGCCCGGCCAAAAGCGCGAAGCGCGTCTTCGCAGCAGATGTGCCGGGCATCTACGTTTTCGGAGCGTCATGAGCTGCTTCTTATCCCTCCCCCCGCGAGCGCAGCGAGTGGTGGGGTCCGAGGCGAGCGAGCTCGCTCTCGATGTCGGCGCGCGCCGTAGGCAAGCGCCGGGGTGGGGGGAGTTTTCTCAAAGCATCGCGCCCCACCCTGGCCTTCGCTTCGCTTCGGCCTTCCCTCCCCACCGCTTCGCGGGGGGAGGGATAAAGGAAGCCTCAGCGCCCGAACTTGCTGGCGAGCATCTCTTTGAGGATCTGGCGGCGGATCGCCTTGTTGGTCAGCGTAGGCGAGTGCCACCACCAGCCGTCGCGCTTCATCTTTTGCGCGGCCGCGACAAAGCGCTGCTCGACTTCGGCGAAATCCGCGTCGGTGAAGTTCAGGCTGAAGATGAAGCGGCCGGTGCCGACCCAGCTCAGCGCCAGACCCTCGGCGCGCAGGTAATACTGGAACATCCAGTTGTATCGCGACGGCTCGGTATATTGCACGGTCCAGACCGACGACAGATTGGCGACGCGCACGGGCAGGTTTTCCCGTTCGCACCGCGCGTTGAGCGCCTCGGCGCGGCCGTTCCAGGTCGCATCGAGCCCGTCATAGACGGCGCGGAAGTTCGGGCTGGCCAGACGGCGAGAGGAATTCGTCCATCGCCGTCATGACATAGGGATGCGAGTTGAAGGTGCCGCGGGCGAAACAGACGTCGGCCGGGCGATCGTCGCGGAAACGGCGCATCAGTTGCCTGGTGCCGCAGACCACGCCGATCGGGAGGCCGCCGGCGAGGCTCTTGCCGTAGGTCACCATGTCGGCGCGCACGCCGAAATATTCCTGGGCGCCGCCGGCAGCGATCCGGAAGCCGAGAAACACCTCGTCGAAGATCAACACGATGCCGCGCTCGGTGCAGACCTGGCGCAACTCCTTCAGCCAAGCCGTGTAGGCGTCGCGGTCGAAATGCGCGCTTCGCGAGGAATCGACCAGTGTGGAATCGCCGGGCGCGTTGGCGTTCGGATGCAGCGCCTGCAACGGATTGACCAGCACGCAGGCGATGTCGCGCCGCGTCCGCAAGCACATGCAGCGTCCTCTCCGACATCTCGGCGAGTGTATAGGTCTCGTGCGGGGCGATCGGGTTGCCGGCGCCGGGCTGCACGTCGCCCCACCAGCCGTGATAGGCGCCGGCGAACCGGACCAGATGCGTGCGCTTGGTGTGATACCGCGCCAGCCGCACCGCCTGCATCACGGCTTCGGTGCCGGACATGTGGAACGAGACTTCGTCGAGCCCGGAAATGGCGCAGATGCGCCGGACATTGTCGGCGACGACCGGATGATAGAAGCCGAGCATCGGGCCGAGCGCTTCGGCGCGCTTCTCGCCTTCGGCGATACACTCCTTATAGAAGTCGTTGCCGAAGATGTTGACGCCGTAGGAGCCGGTGAGGTCGTAAAAGACGTTGCCGTCGACATCGGTGACGGTGACGCCCGCGGACGACGCCATGAAGGCGGAGGTGCCGAGATTTTCCTGCACCAGCTTCGAGAACTGGAACGGCACGCGATAGGCGCGGGTGAATTGCAGGTCGGAAATCTGGGTGACGGCTTCCGCCGTCATCTGCCGTCCCTTGGCGTAAGCGCTCGGCGTAGAGTTTCGCGAGCGCAAAGAAGGCGTCCTTGCGTTGGGCAGCGATTTCCGGCGGCGCGCCATCGGCATTGAAATATTTCTCGGCGGAAAATTCGTAGAACGGCAGCAGGCGTGCTACCCGGCGGGACATCTTCGAATGTCCGGTCAGCGAGCGGTGCTTGGCGCGCGACAATTCAAGGCGCGCCTTGATCTTGGGCAGGGTGGCGGCGGCGCCGGCCACCGCCGCGGCGGACAATGAGAGAATCGGGAGAGACGAATCCATGCCAGAAGCGCTAGCCAATCCATCTGACAGATTCATGACAATCAAGGGACTCATCACAGCCGTGACGGAACAGGAGAACGTTAATTTCCTCCTGACCAACCGGATTCCGCGCGCCGCCGTCACCCGTTTCATGGGCTGGTTCAGCAAGATCGAGAATCCGCTGGTCTGCGCCGCCTCGATCGCCTGCTGGCGGCTGTTTTCCGACCTCGACCTCAGCGAGGCCAAAAAGACCGAGTTCAAGAGCCTGCACGATTGCTTCACACGCGAGCTGAAGGAGGGCCTGCGTCCGTTCGACCCGGACTCTGCCATCGTGGCGAGCCCGAGTGACGCCATCATCGGCGCGCATGGCGCGATCGAAGACACGCGAGTTGTTCCAGATCAAGGGCGCGCAACTACTCGCTGAAGGATCTGCTTGGTGACGATGAGGTGGTCGAGAGACACCGTAACGGCCGCTTCGTCACGCTTAGGCTGACCTCGAGCATGTATCACCGCTTCCATGCGCCGGCGGATTTCAAGGTCGAGCGGGTCACCTTCATCTCGGGCGATGTCTGGAACGTCAATCCGATCGCGCTGAAGCGGGTCGAGCGTCTGTTCTGCAAGAACGAGCGCGCGGTGATCGAGACGCATCTTGCGTCGGGCGAGGCGCTGACGATTGTGCCGGTCGCGGCCATTCTGGTGGCAAGCCTGCGGCTACATTGCATCGACCGCACGCTGAATGCGCAGACACGGGGCCCGACGGTGTTTCCCTGCGACGTCGACGTGCACAAGGGCGACGAGATGGGTTGGTTCGAGCACGGCTCGACCATCATCGTGCTGACGCCCGACCGTTTCGAATTCTGCGATAATGTCCGCGAGGGCGCGCGGATCAAGGCCGGGCAGCCGTTATTGCGGAAGCAACACTAAGTTCCGAGTGCGAATGCCGATGAACAAAAAAATTCCGCCGTCGATTTTGCGGACTTCCTGACTTATATAAAAACGGGTCGAGCGGATTCGACATTTCGGCAAGGGAAAGAGATGGCGCGAGCGCCAGTTTTGGCAGCGGGAGGTATTGTGCTGCGGCAGGCCAGGCCGCCGCTGATCGCGGTGGTGCGTCTGCGCAAGGGCGAATGGGTTCTTCCCAAGGGCAAGCTCGACGACGGCGAAACGCCGCGCGATGCGGCGATGCGCGAAGTGTGGGAGGAAACCGGCCACGATGTGTCGGTGCATGAATTTCTGGGAACGCTGGCCTATGACCTGGGTGGACGATCCAAGATCGTTCATTATTGGCGGATGGAAACCAGTGGTGGGCCGACCCGCGACCTGACGAACGATGTGCGGGCGGTCGACTGGTTGCCGCTGGAGGCCGCCGTCGAGCGTCTGTCGCGCGAGCACGAGCGTGCGTTTCTCGCCAATGTCGGACCGCTCGCGCTTGAGTCCGCCGCGCTCGCGAAACGATCTCAGGAAACGAAGCGATCCGAGCAGACCAGGCAAGAAGCCAAGGCTGTCGCGCCGGTTAAACGGCGGCGCCGTCGCACCGCCGTTCCCAAATCTTCGCCGGCTCTCGCTCCAGCCGTTGCGCCATTGCCTGATGTCGCGGTCCCGGCGATCGCGCCGGTTCAGCCGGCGCTCAGCGGACATGAGGCAATCGGAACTGGACCGTCCGATCTCTGGGACATGCCGGAGATGGCACGACCGGCAGCCGAGACTGTCCGTAGCCGATTCCGTGCCGGTCGATCACGCTTCTCGCGATCCCGTGCCTTTTGCTCCCAGTGCAACGGCGGAGAAGCGGCAGCAAAGCCCGCGCGTCGATCTCTTGCGAAGGGTCAGAGCCTGGCTGCGCCGCGCGGCGTGAAGCGGAGACGCGGTCTTTCGGCAAAAGCTTCTCCTGGGAAAGCTCAACCCCCACCCGACCGGCCTTCGGCCGGCCACCCTCCCCACGCTGCGCGGGGGAGGGATAAGATCATCCGCGCCGCGATAGCTATAACTACCGCTTCCTTTCCTTCGGCAGTGGCTTTCTCGGTGGTGGCGGACGCCTTGGCGGCGCTGCCCGGTTCGGCAATCCGCCCTGACGAAGCGCAGGCGCATTCGGCCGCTGCACGCCGGGTGGCTCACCGCCCGGCCGCTGTTGCAGGTTGTTCTGCCGCTGCTGGCCGTTCTGGCCGGGCGCACCACGCGGGGTGGCGCGGTTCGGATTGGCCCTGTTCGGATTGGCTCGCCGCAACGCGCGTTGTTCGGTGACGACGCGGCGTCCGACCGCTTGCGCGGCGTGCAGCTGGCGCACGATGCCCTGGTCGCGCGCCGCCTGTTGCGGCGAGATCACCAGTGGCGCGGCCGTGAGCCGGCCGCCGGCGCCGCGGCGGATCGTAAAGCCGCTGGAGCCTTGCGTGAGCGAGCCGAGCCGCGCGCCGCTGCGGTCGTTGACGTCGATGGTGCCGACGTGTCCGTCCGGATCGGGATAGAGCTTGATGTTATGCGCGCCGCCGCCGGCCCCGTTCACCTCGACGAGCCCGGTGGTGCCGCGAATGCCGAGCGTAGCCGTCGGCGTCGTGATTTTCATATTGCCGGTCCTGGCGACGGCGGAGGCGACAAACGCCACCGTGCCCCTGGTGACGTCGAACAGCGCCGAGTTCTGCTTGCCGCCGTCTTCATAGATGTAGTTGTCGACCGTGATCGACGCGTTTGCCGTGAGATTGAAGGTGGTCTCGTCGTTGAAGGTGACGCCGAGCGTGGAACTCACCGAGGTCTGCAGCACGTCGTTGAGGTAGATATCGTCCTTGAGCTTGAGCGGAACCGCGCTCTGATTGTTGCGCGTCACGCTGGCGGTGCCGGTCAGCGTTGCGACATTGCCGATCGGCTCGTCCGATGCCGCCGGCTGAGCGGATGCCGCCGCCGTTGAAGCGGGCGCCGGGGAGGGCGCGGGCTGCGCCTGCGCGAGCCGCATCGGTGCGGCGATTGCGCTTGAGGCTACGGATGAAGCAGCCCCGCTCTCGATCGCATTGCTGAGCGCGTAAGCCATCGCGGGGGTGGCCGGAACAAGAACTTCCAGCGCCAGGTCGAGGAACAGGACGAGCCGTGCGATCGCCGCATTCGATCCGCGATCACGCGGCGTCATCAATGAAAAAAACATGCCTGCTTTCAATCCGCCCGTTTAAAAACACAGTTTCGCCGAGCGTGTCGATCGCGGCAAGGCGTGTCTTTACCGATTGAGGCGGTTTGCGACTGAATGCGGCATGAACGTTGCGGCCACGAAAAAACCCGGCGGTGATCCGCCGGGTTTTTCGAATACCTTTTTCAAGCAGCTAGAACATCCCAAGCACAATGGCGCCGACAAAGGCGAAGGCGATGTAGGCGGTCACGATACTCAGTTGACTGACGAAAGGACGAAGGGTCATGGAAATCCTCCGAAGGTCATCTCGATAATCGCGTCAGTGGTCAGTGCTCGCCCTAACGCACGAAGCTAGCGATCGGTTTCATGCCAAAAAAGTCAGCCGTGCTGTCTATCCGCCTTATCTCGGCGGCGCACAATCGTTGCGACGTGGTTAAAGAGTTGTGAAATCAAGACGTTGATGAGTCCTTAAATAAATTCGTTGAAATTCTCCCGCATGACGCGCGGAGTTCGTTTGTATCTCGTCGGCTCCTTCGTCCTTGTATCGCTGGCGGGATGCGGCCACGGATTTTTTTCCGAGGAGCGCGAACCGTGGCGGGCCGAGGCTGAAATCGCGTGCCTCAAGTCCGGCGCGGTCAAGGAAGGCCCTGATCTGGTTCGGATCAGCCCGATTTCCGGTCCCGGCGCCTGCGGCGCCGATTTCCCGCTCAAGGTGGCCGCGCTCGGCGAAAGCAACGGCAGTTTCGGTTTTGCCGACGAGGACCTTCGCCCGCCGGCGGCCATCGGCAATCAACCGCGCTGGCCGGCGAACCAGCCTCCGCCTTCCCCGCCGCCGCCCTCGTCCTATTATTCCAACCAGCCTTATCCGAACCAGCCGTATCGCGGGCCGAACTATGGCGGGTCCAGTTATGGTGCGCCTCAATACAGCGCGCCCTCCAACGGTCCGATTTCGCTGCGCGCGCCGGGTGTCGCGCCGGACGAAGATGACATTGGCCTGCCGAGCGAAGGCGCGCCGCGTGGCTGGCAGGCCGGGCCGTCCGCTCCGACCTATCAGGCGCCGCGGTTGGGTCCGGGGCCAATGCAGCCGCTTCCCGTATCCGGTCCCGTCGCGGTGAAACCTGCGGCGACGCTGGCATGCCCGATCGTCTCGGTGCTCGACCATTGGCTCACCGAAACCGTGCAACCGGCAGCGCAGCGCTGGTTCGGTCAGCGCGTGGTCGAGATCAAGCAGATCTCCGCCTATTCCTGCCGCGGCATGAACGGCAATCCGAACGCGCATATTTCCGAGCACGCCTTCGGCAACGCGCTCGATATCGCCGCCTTCACGCTCGCCGACGGACGCCACGTCACGGTGAAGGATGGCTGGCATGGTCTGCCCGAAGAGCAGGGCTTTCTGCGCGACGTCGAAGCGGGCGCGTGCCAGCAATTCACCACGGTGCTGGCGCCGGGCTCCAACGTCTATCACTACGACCACATTCACGTCGACTTGATGCGCCGCGCCACGCGCCGTCTGATCTGCCAGCCGGCCGCCGTCTCCGGCGAGGAAGTCGCCGCGCGCGCGATGCAGCGCAACCCTTATGCTTCGCACGAGCAGTCTGTGACGGGTTCGCTCGGCGTCCACAAGACCGCGTCTGCGCACAAGCACGGCGAGAGGGTGAACGAGGAAGACGAGTTCGAGGACGAGTAGGCCGATCACGAAGGGCGGAGCGGTCTGTCATCGTGACTCACGCCCGTTTGAATCCAAGTCCCGTATCGTGTTTCGCTATTCCGGTGGCTGGGATGTAACCCAACATCAGGAAACTTCCTTTGGAGGGGTTCACCACATAAAGATGGAACCCTTTGTCATGATCAGAACTCTCAGCGCTGTCGCACTCGTCACAGCCGCACTTGCAAGCCCTGTTTTCGCCCAGCAAGAAGCCGCTCCGCAAAAGCCGGCCCACGCACTGCGGCACTATCGCGGCAGCTATAACCAGGTGCAGGAACCCGCTTTCGTTGCGCCGCGCGCGCCGGTCACCGGCTCGTATTTCGATCGCAGCTTCGACCGCTCGCGGATCGGCGATCACGATCCGGACTTCAATCCTGCGAGCTGATCGCTCGAACGATAGCAGGTGACGTTGCGATGGCGGTCCGGTTAACTCCGGGCCGCCGTCGCGCTTGCGGCAGGTCTCAAAAAAAGCCAATAGCGCGGGATAAGGATCGGCGGATGATCCTGCGACTGCCAACATCTTCGCCATAGGCCGAAGACATTGGGGCTTAACAACATGAGTGCGTACGTGATCTTCGATGTCGAGATACGCGAACCGGCGCGTTATCAGGAATTCATGAATGGCGTGAAGCCGGCCCTGGAGCAGGCCGGTGCGAAATACCTCGTGCGCGGCGGAGCGCATCACGTCCACGAAGGCGACTGGGAGCCTCGACGAATCGTGCTGCTGGAATTTCCCTCGCTCGCGGCGTGGGAAGAGTTTTACAACGGCCCGACCTATCGGGGACTGAAGGACATAAGGGACGCTTGCAGTTCGGCACGGCTTGTCAGCGTCGAGGGGCTGTAGCCGGCGCGCCTGTAAGCGCTTCGATCGTACTGGTCATCCCGGCAATCTCCGCTAAAGTCATGCCGCATGGACAATCAGGCGACAGCATCGACGGCTCTCGGCCACACGATCATCGAGTGGCTGGCTGACGAGGCGTTGCTCGACTCCGAACCCTCCGCGCTGTATGGCGAATTATGCCGGCGGTTGCGCGCGGTCGGCCTGCCGATGTTGCGCGGCCAGGTCGGGTTCCGGATTCTACACCCGCTCTATGATGCCAGCACCGTGAACTGGACCGCGGAAACCGGGATCGTTATCGAAAACTTCAGCCCCGAGGACGGCGCGCAGGAGCGATTTCTGCAAAGCCCGATCGGCCATACTTTGACCCATCGATTGCCGGTGCTGCGGCGCCGATTGACCGGCGACACGGCGCTTCTTGACTTCGAGATACTGAATGAATTTCTCGCCCAGGGTGGCACCGACTATCTCGTCTTCCTCATCGGCTTCGACCAGGTCGGGCGGAACGGAATCATCTGCTCCTGGCTCGGCGACCGGCCGGAGGGATTTACCGACGACGAGATCGCGCTGCTCCAGCGCATCACCCGCCAACTCGCCATTGCGCTGAAGTCGAAGATCGAGCGAAGCGTCGCGCAGAACGTCGCCCACGCTTATCTCGGCCAGCGGGCCGGCGAGGCCGTGCTCAATGGCTTGATCCGGCGCGGCGACGGCGAAAAGATCACCGCCGCGCTGTGGTACAGCGATCTTCGCCACTCCACCAAACTGGCCGGCCGGCTCTCGACCGAGGATTTCCTCAACCTGCTCGGCCGCTATTTTGAAATGACGGCCGCTGCGGTGCTCGACCAGGGCGGCGAGGTCGTCTCGTTGATCGGCGATGCGGTGCTCGGCCTGTTCCGCGTCGAGGGTTCAGCCGAGGAGGCTTGCGGCCGCGCGCTCGCCGCAGCCCGCGAAGCCCGCCGCCGCCTTGGCGCCTTGCCGCAGCCCACCATCGAGCCGCCTCTCAACTTCGGCATCGCGCTTCATCTCGGCGAGGTGATCTACGGCAATGTCGGAATACCCGAGCGTCTGCAGTTCACGGTGGTTGGCGCTGCGGTCAACGAGGTCGTCCGGGTGCAGGACCTGACCAAGCAACTCGGCCATCCGTTGTTGGCGACGGCTTCCTTCGCGGAGGCCGTCGCGGGTCCGTGGATTCCATGCGGAGAACATCTGTTACGCGGGATCGAGACGCCGATGCCGATCCTGACCATGCCGGACTAGGGCCTGAACTCATCAAGAGCCGCGTCCGCTTTGCCCTCAAAGGCAAATTGGAATCCCTGCACGTCGGCTTTGGGGCCAGACTCGGGCATTCTGCGACGCTTTACATTATGTCCCGCGATGTCCCGCGCAAGGGATCAGAACTGGGGGCCGACGTATCTGAGGCGGCCTATGTCGGATTGCCCCTGCTCCGGGAATTCGAGCGTCGGCGTGACATGGCCAACGAGTATGCCGGGTGTCACGGATGTCTTAATGTACTTCGTCTCGCCCGCTGCCAATTGGAACGTAACCGCATTTTCGACCTCGGTTGCCGTTGTGACGGCGTATTTGCCCGGGGGGCGGTCGACATAAGAGAACCCGCCGGGCACAGATCGGCCGACGACTTCATTATTCATCCGAATCTCAGGCTGAACAGCCGACCCCCCAAAATCGCCGGGCCGGGTGAAGTAGACACGGCCGTAACCCGGCTTCAATGCCGGAATCTGCAACGGCGGTTCATCGAGGCCATGTGGACTCGCGCAGCTCGACCGCAAAAATCCGACAAGCAAAAGGGGCCGCGCCCCGATTTTCGACCTCATTATGCCCCGTCTCGATATTGGAAAGCGCCCAGATACAAATCGACGGCAAACAACGAACGGCTGGCAATTGCCTCGCTGTCTCCTCGCCCCACGAGTTGTAGTTAGGCATACACGCGCTGATTGTGCAACGTCTTTCGCTCCACGCGATCTGCGCGACCGCGCGCGAGCAAATCGCCCTCGATGTCGATGGAATCCGAGGTCATCTTTGACCCCCAGGCAGTATCTCCATAGCAACGAGACGTGTCGTCGGATGAGCACCTCAAAATTCTGATGATGGTCCGCCCTGGGTCAAAAGCCGTCCGCGAGGGCCGAACCAGGGAGCTTCCGCTTCGCCCTCAGAAGCGGACCCTCATGAGTTCACGCCCTAGGTAGCCCGCGTGATCGAGCAATTCCTGCGGCGTCGCCGAGAGGTAATGGGCGCCCGCGGCCAGCAATTCTTCCTTGCTGCCGTAGCCATAGAGCACGCCGAGCGCGGTCATGCCGTTGTTTCTCGCGCCGACCATGTCGTGGCTTCGATCGCCGATCATGGTGGCCCCGGCCGCATCGACATGTGCGGCCTTCAGCGCGTAATCCAACAGCTCAGTCTTGTCCGAACGAGTGCCGTCCAGTTCAGAACCGAACACGCGCTCGAAATGGCCGCGCAATTTGAAATGATCGATAATGCGCTCGGCGTAGACAGCCGGTTTACTTGTCGCAACGAACATACGCCGGCCTTGCGCGGCAAGCACGGATAACGTTTCTTCAATGCCGGGATAGACCTCGTTCTCGAACAGGCCGACATCGGCAAACCGCTCCCGGTAAAGCAGGATGGCGCTATCCGCGAGCGCGTCGGTGCCGAGGATTTTCTTGAAGCTCGCATGGAGCGGCGGCCCGATGCACCACACCAATTCGTCTTCGGAGGGCGCTGCGTGATCGAGCTTGCAAAGCGCATATTGAATCGAACGCGTGATTCCGGGCTTTGGATTGGTCAGCGTTCCATCGAGGTCGAAATAGATCGGGTTCATTCGTAAGGAGCTTCGCTGGATTTTCGCAAAAATGATAAAGGCATCGATATATTCGTCATCTTCGGCCTTTGCCAAGGGTTTGCAACAATGGCCGTAACAAGGGCCGCAATTTATTCGTCACACTTGATTGGCCTCTCGCGCCAATCGGCGGCGGCGTCAAAGCGCCGGTCGCCGTTCCACAATCGGCCCAATTCTGCCCTATAACGTTCCCTCAACCGGCCACTGCACTTTAAGGGAGTTGCCAATGTCAGACCAGATCGATCGCCGCCGATTTTTGGGAGCTGCCGCCATGACCGTTGCCGCAACCGAACTGACTTTGAGCCCATCTGCCGCAGCGCAAACGACGGCCCAGAATGCTTCCGTCAAAGCGGGAGGCCATACGTCCTTTGCTCCGCTGAAGCAGATCAATGCCGGCCTCCTCAATGTCGGCTATGCTGAAGCCGGTCCTGCCGACGGCAAGCCCGTCATCCTGCTGCACGGCTGGCCTTACGACATCTACGCCTTTGTCGATGTGGCGCCGATCCTGGCCTCGGCCGGTTATCGCGTCATCGTCCCCTTCGTGCGCGGTTATGGCACGACGACATTTCTGTCCGATACGACGTTTCGCAACGGTCAGCCGTCGGCGCTTGGGGTCGACACCATCGCGCTGATGGACGCGCTCAAGATCGACAAGGCCACGCTGGCGGGATTCGACTGGGGCGGGCGCACCGCCGGCATTGTCGCGGCACTTTGGCCGGGGCGCTGCACGGCGCTGGTTTCCGTTAGCGGTTATCTGATCGGCAGCCAGGAAGCCGGCAAGAGGCCGCTGCCGCCGCAGGCCGAACTGCAATGGTGGTATCAATTCTATTTCTCGACCGACCGCGGACGGGAGGGTTACGAGAAATATCGCCGCGAGTTCTCAAAACTGATCTGGAAGCTCGCTTCGCCGAAATGGAATTTCGATGACGCCACCTTCGAGCGCAGCGCGAAGGCGTTCGACAGTGAGGATCACGTTGCGATCGTGATTCACAATTATCGCTGGCGGCTCGGTCTCGCCCAGGGCGAGGCGAAGTACGACGATCTGGAAGCGAAGCTCGCCAAGGCTCCCGTGATCGGTGTGCCAACCATCACCATGGAGGGCGACGCCAACGGCGCGCCGCATCCGGAGCCGTCCGCCTACGCGAAGATGTTTTCGGGAAAATATTCGCACCGGACCATCACCGGCGGCATCGGACACAACCTCCCCCAGGAAGCCCCGCAAGCCTTTGCCGAAGCGGTGATCGACGTCACGAAGAGCAGTTGATCCGTTCGTGGGTGCGGCGGGCGTTTGAAAACCGGCCGCATCGTCCCGAGGTGCGCGGATAGGAAACCTATTTTCCGAGCTGCACGAAGCGCAATTCGCCCTTCACCAGATCTGGCACCACCACCATCAGTCCCTTGTCATTTGGGAAGGCGCAGAAATCGGCCGGCCCTTTGAAATCGGAGGCCAGCTTCTTCACTCCCATGGTTTTGTTCCATTGGAACAGCGAGCCGGTCACCCAGTCGGTGGCCAGGACGTCGCCGTCGCTCATCACATAAAGCCCGTCGAGCATGCCGATCTTGTCCGACAAAAGCTCGGGCTCCTTACCGGGTGCGATCGAGTAGATGCCGCGCGGCTCATCCTTTCCCTTGAACCCGACTGCGAACAGCACCCCGCCCTTGCCGGGATAGAGGCCGTTCGGATAGATCGACTTTTCCTTGAACACCACCGTGATCTTTGGATCGGCTTTCGATTCCAGAAAATCGGCCGGCTCGATCCGCGCCAATTGATCCGAACGGTTGTCGCTCACATAGAGCGCGCCGCCCATGACGGTGAGGTCATTGGCAAAAGTGAAACCGGGCAGGTCGAGCTTCTTGCCTTTCTTGGTCTTGAGATCAAACACCCAGACCGAGTCGATGTCGGTAACCCAGAGGCGGTTGCCCTTGATCCAAATGCCTTTCGGTTTGTTAAGGGTCTGGCCCTTCGCGGGGAGAAAGCCATCCTCGAGGATTTTTCCGTCCAGCGACACTTTGGTGATCTTGCCCTTGCCATCCTTGTTTGCCGGCTTGAGATCAGGGCCGAAGTCGCTGGTGTAAAGCGCCTTTCCGTTCGGGTCATAGGCAACCGATTCTGTATGTCCGAATCCGCCTGCCGTCTGCTCCGAAAGCACCTTCAGTTCTTTTGCCGACACCCCGGACGCGATCATTGCCGGAAAAATGACCAGACAAATCGACCGCGACAGATTGAACGAAGATTTTCTCACGCTAGATCCCTCCCATGTGGCGCGGCTTTTGGCCAGAACTAGCCAGCCGATGACGCTCGTCAATTTTTCCTACTCCCTCACGTGCTGGGGTTCAATATCGTCGGCCGTGAAAACGCCGCATGGCGAACGGCGGGAGCTGATTTGCCCGTCGTGCCAATTGGTCGCAGGCATTTTTACTTGTGACGTCGAGCAAATCACCGGCACAAGCTGAGCTCCGATCGCATCGCCTGGAAGTCGAAGCCGAGCTGGTACGTGTTGGCTACAAAGGACCACACCGTGCATCCCGATCTGCAGCGCTGGGTGTCGAAGCGCATGGGAGCAACCGTCACCGAGGTGGCGAGCAGCCACGTCCCGATGCTGTCTCAGCCCGACGTCGTTATCGACGTGATTCGCAAGGCTGCGGCCGCCATTCAAAAAAGCTGATCGCAATAGGCGTCCATTGCCGGAAATACGAGAGGTCGCTCGCAAGGCGACCTCTCATATTGATAAGTAGATGCGATGACGTGGGGCGCGGATTGCCGGAGGGAAGCCGGGCGAAACTGCATTCGAGAAATTCGATTACCCGGGTGCTTTAGGTGGAGAGTCCAAGAGAGGTCGTCCCAGTTTCGCGTGATAAGACTGGCCCAAAAAACCGGGTGGCCAGTTATTGTCGGCTGGCAAACCATCTGGGCAGCTTAAGCGCCGTCTGCTAGCCCTCGATCGCACAAAGCCGAATCGTGACTTCACCGAGAAGTGCCGCTTGCTGCTGCCGGCGCCGGTGGCACGGGCAGTATGATTTCGGAAGCAATCTTCCAGTCGTTCGAAATCGCTATCCAGTTGAAGATCATCAAAAACGGCTTCGGCGTGCCGTCCTGTCCGGCATACGACACCGTAATGGTGACGGGCGCGTAAGACATCGCGACGTCGGGGGTTAGCCCGACGACCTTCAGCTTCGAGAGATCGGGTGCGAGCACAACCGGTCCAGACGCAGCGATATCGTTCAGTTTCTGGTCGATAGCGTCGTTGCCCCAAAATCCTGCCCAGTTGCCCTCGGATGGAACGGCGCTCTTGGCGACCAGCAACGTTGAAGGGGATTGCCAGAACATCTGATCCAATGCCTTGATATCGTGCCGGTTAGCTAGCTCCATGACCTTACTGAAATGCGATTTGATCCTGTTCAGTGTCTCGGCGTCCAGCGGATCCTTAAAAGCGGGCGGCGGCGGCGCTGACCGGGAGAATTGCAACACTCAAGGCGAGAGCGATAAATCTCTTTAGCATGTTCGACCTCTTTTATGCACGCATGTCACGTTTAATCAGGACCGATCAAACTCAGGTCTGTTGCCCGGCAGCTTCGAGGATTAGCCGGGCTATCTCTTCAGGATGTGAGATCATCGACACGTGGCTCGACTTCAACTCGATGGTCTTGGCGTTCATGCGTTTGGCCATAAAGCGTTCGAGGTCTGGATTGATCGTCCGGTCTTCGGTGGAAACGGCATAGAAACTCGGCTTCGACCGCCAAGCTGCGTGTGTCGTCTTGCCCGCAAGCAGAGCCTTCTGGAACGGGTCCTGAAGCGCGTAGAGCACTTTCGCCTTTGCTTCCGGCAGGTCGCCGGCGAAGTCGCGCAGGAACGCGGCTTCGCTGAGACGTCCTTCGTCACCGTCGAAAACGATCCCGGCGGACGCGGGCGGCGTCGGGAATGTCTTGGCCAGCGCGGTGTAATCCTCCCCGGCATCGGGGGCACGCGCCGCCACATAGACAAGTGCCGACACGTTCGGATTGATGCCGGCCTCCGTCACGATCATTCCGGAGAACGAATGCCCGACGAGTACCGTCGGACCATCCTGTCGCGCTAGCACGCGCTCGGCCGAGGCCACCGCTTCGGGCAGCGTCGTCAGCGGGTTTTGTACGGCTGTGACATTGAGCCCTTTCGCCTGCAGCCGTGGAATCACTTCGGACCAACACGATCCGTCGGCAAAAAGTCCGTGCACCAGAACGACGTTGCGCGCCTTGACTGGTGCAGAGGGGACGGCCATGCCTCGTGTCGCGATCAGCGAAGCGGAGGCTCCGGCAAGTATGGCGGCCGAGAAGCTACGCCTGGTTATCATCATCGTTCATCTCCTTTGGTCGACGGATATGGGTGCCTCGCAGGACGAGGCAGTGAGAGTGACAAGTGTTTTGTACATGCAGGATTTCCCTTCCAACGTCTGGCTCGCGTCATGACAACGCCCGTCGCGTTCCGCGATGGGTATGAGTTGCTCACTTCCATCGGCGAAGACGTCATCGGCACGTTTTAGCTTGCACATTCGCGTAGCAAGGTTGTGATTTTCGCATCGAGGTCTCTGGCGACGGCAAGGGCTTCTGAACTGCCATAAGGCCGCAGATAGCTCTCCATTTCGTCATAGGAGACGTGCACGCCATCGGGACGCTCATCAATGAGCACGGTGACTGGAGCGTAAGATCCAGCATCGGGTACGTGCTTGACCATTTCTTTCATGATGAGTGGATTGCCGACCACAAACCGCATGATCTTGGGCGTCTTGGATCCGGCTTCGCGACGCAGAATGTCGCCCAAGTCGAATTCCGCGAAGAGTATGAGGCCCGTGCGCCCGAGGCCGTCTTGTACAACGCGCTCCAAGTCCGGGAAGGAATTTGCCGCTCTCGTCGCCTTGAAAAATTCGACGACGTTGGGTTGTCCGACCGCAGACTTGAGCGCGGCCACAACAGTGTCGAATGGTTTTGAACTCGTGAGGCTGAAACGTTCCACCTCGACTTTTGCGATTGTCATTTTGTCCTCCGTAACAACTCTCATGGATGAAGTGCGCCTGATCGCCTCGGAACGCACCGGGTGTCATGCAGCCGCGGGCCGTGCATCCAGGAAGGTTCGGACGTGGCTGACGAACATTTCATGGTGCTGAAACAGCGCGCCGTGCCCTGAATCGGGATAGAGGGCCAGCTGAGCGTTGCCTAATTCCTTGAACATTGCGTAGGCGTTGTTCGCGGGCAGCATGGTGTCGTGGCTGCCGCTGACCACCAGAGCGGGCTGGCGGATCGCGCGTAGAATGGCGTGCTCGGGATCAGGTGTGGCGCACCAGGTGATCAACGCCTTGGCCTGCGGATCGGTGACCGCGGTGCCGTTATCGGTGTCCCGATCGTCCTTACGCACCTTCGTCCGCTTCAGGAACGCCAGGCCGGACGACTGGCTGGCGGGCGACTTCGTGAAGAACAGCGGCAGGCGGGGGTCCGGCGCATCGGTTTGGGAAAACGCGTCCTGCAGAACAGCTAAAAGGTGTTCCTCTCCGCCTTTCGGCGCGGTGCCGACGAGGATCAGCTTGCGCACCAGCAGTCCGTGCTCGGCGGCGATCTGCTGCGCGATGCAGCCGCCGAGGGAAAAGCCTAACAGGTCGACTTCGGAGAGGCCGAGCAAGTTGATGAAGGCGACTGCATCTTTCGCCATCGCCGCGATATTGTCAGGCGTTTGGCCGGTCGAGCGGCCGACCCCGGCGTTGTCGAAGGCGATCACAGGGCGATCGGTGGCGAGGGCGTTGACGACGGCGGGATCCCATGCATCGATGTTGCCCGAGAAGTGCTGCAGGAGAACCAGCGGCGTTTCGATCGATGGGCCGAGGCGGCGATAAGCGAAGCGGATGCCGCGGCCTTCGATGTAACGGGTTGGTGCCGTTTCAAGCGTGGCGTCCTGGCTGGCGATGTCGAGTTGAGTCATGTCATCCTCCGATGCTTGGAACGAAATAATCGAGTGGGGGAACCGGTGTGGCGTAGCGACCCGAGACCTTCCTCAAGGATGTCGCCGCTGCGTCCGCAGTCTTGGATGGGTTTGCGCCATTCGCGGTCCGATGCTTTCTGTATTCCTTTGCGCAGGCGTGGGCGCTCCCGGCACGAAAAGTGCCGGGAGCGGCCTTGTCACTTCACGAGCGCGGCCTTTTCGATGACCTCAGCGACTTGCTTCGCGTGGACGACGAGCGAGGCATGGCTGCCGGCGACTTCCGTCGTCTGAGCCTTGATCCTTGCTGCGAACGACTTCTGGGCCTCAGGCGCGAGAACTTTGTCCTTCGTGCTGATGACATAAAACGTCGGTTTGTCATGCCAGGCTGCAATGTCGACGGGGGCTTCGAACGCAACGTGATTCAACGGAAGCTGCGAGTTGGCCAGGTGCGCAGCGATTTCCGGAGGAAGGTCGGCCGCAACTGCCGACGGAAACACCTTGGGATCGATGTACAAATTGCCCTTCGCGTCGGGATGTATCGCATTGCCGCCTTCGGTCGGCGGGCCGGCCTTTGCCAGCGACGCCAGGGATTCACCGACCTCTGGCGCAAAGGCAGAAACATAGACTAGTGCCGAAACCTTGGGATCGTTGCCGGCTTGTGTGATCACAACGCCGCCCCATGAATGGCCGACGAGAACGGTCTTGCCGTCCTGCTTCGCGAGCGCCTGCTTGGTGGCATCGACGTCAGCGGCAAGGGAGGTGAGCGGATTTTCGACGAGCGTGACGTTGTAGCCTTTCTTCGTGAGAATATCGGCAACGGGCTGCCAGCTCGTCTGGTCCACGAAAGCGCCGTGCACGAGAACGATGTTGTGGGCTGCCCCTTTGGGCAACTCAGCGGATTGGGCGGGGGCAATGAATGCTGCTCCGGCCATGAGGACGGTGGCGGCTGAGAGGAGGATATTTCGCATTGATTGTTCCTGTTGGCATGTCGGACGGAATACAGTCCGGGGGAATGGACAGGCGTTTCCAGCAAGGTCGCGGTTCTTCCATCTGCCGTTGGCGAAATGGTTGCCGCACGTAACGTCGGCCCGCCGCGGCATGACCTATTCCGCTGACCTCTCGGACGATAGGGATCAATCGTCCAGATGTTGTGTCCGATCGTCCACCGGTCTAATCTCGGCGGCATGGATATCCTCGCCCAAGTGCTGGATCGCGTTCGTCTCGGCGGGACGCTGCTCTTTCACTTCGAGCTCGGCCATCCTTGGCATCTTGAGTTGCCGGCGCGTCCCTACGCTCTGTTTCACTATCTCAGCCAGGGTTCAGCGACCCTCGCGCTCGAACAGGGAGAGGAAATCCAGCTGACCGAGGGCGATTTTGTCGTCATCACGCGCGGTGAGCCCCATGTGTTTTATTCGGATCGCCGGGCCGAGCCTTTGCGGATCATGGATATCGACCGGTCGTCGCCACGCCTTGGCATTCGTTCGTCACGGCAGCCGTGCAAAGCCGCTCTCGACCATGCTCTGCGGCAATTTCACGGTGTCGCGGCCGATGTTTGGCAGTGTGCTGGAGTTGCTTCCACCCGTGCTCCTGCTGAAGCCGACGGTGGACCGTGGTTGGCTTGAAGCAATCCTGCGCCGCATGATGAGCGAGTGCGCGCTGGAGCGTCCTGGCCAAGGCGTAGCGCTTTCACGACTGACGGAAGTGCTCTTTGTCGAGGTGCTCCGAAGCTGGATCGCGTCTCTCAGTCCCGGGCAAGGCGGCTGGCTCGGGGCCATATCTGATCCGCATATCGGACCGGCGCTCAAGCTGATTCACGAAAAGCCGGAGCGGCCCTGGACGCTGAGCGACCTTGGCCAACGCGTGGGGCTCGGCCGCTCGGCATTTTCGGCGCGCTTTACCAAGCTCGTCGGCCAGTCCATGCACCGTTATGTGGTCGAACGCCGGATGGCGGAAGCGGCGTTCCTGCTGGAAACCAGCGATGAGCCCATCGCACGGATTGCCAGCCGGGTGGGTTACGAGACAGCGGCGGCGTTTTCGAAGCTGTTCCATCGACGTCACGGCCTATCGCCTGGCCGGTACCGATCCACTCGACGCTCTGACGGCGGCCGAAGGCAGCGGGACGTTCTGGAAGCGGAAATCGCCGATTGACCTTGACCAAGCTGAAGTTCGTGCCGTTTTGTCATTCATGTCTGATCTGTTCGCCCAGGTTTGGATATCCTTAGTAACTTGGTAGATTTCGATCGGGTCATCGCAAGATGACGGCTAGCGCCCGAAACGACAAAGAAAATTGTCGGCGCAGTATCTGCTGTATCCATCGCGATTTTGTTTGGCAGATCTCATCGGATGTCTGCTTTCCTAAGGCGAAGCGGATATGGAGACTCTATGAGTTGACAATCGCGAGTGGCGAACAGCGGGAGCTGATTTGCCCGTCGTGCCAATATGCCGCGGGCTTTTTTCTTGTGACGACGGGCAAATCACCGGCACTTTTCCGCGCGTCCCGTGCCCGATAAGGGGCGTTTCGCGATCGTCACGAACGTTGGGCTGCGGGATGCGATGGACGCTTGCGGTGCACGGACGAATGCATCGGCGAGCGGACGGCGAAGTTGTGGCGTCCTGATGCCTCGACGCTGGCATCAAGCCGCGCGGATGATCCGCCGGCGATGGTGGCAAGAAAGCCCGATCACCAGGGAGACCACAGGGTAACCCGTTAAAACCATTCGCGCAGGGAATGCCGGGATGTCTCGGCGAACCTGTGGTGACTTGCTTGCGTGCTTTTTATTTTTGCACGCAAGGCTGCGGGTGCGTCGCGCGCCCGGCATTCCCTGTGCCCTCTGCTTTCGAGGGACGCTGTTTTCAATCACCCGGAGGTAATTTGCCTCGCGGGAACGCGAATTCGCGTCAAAACCATCGATCGTGATGCATCGCCCCTGGCGATGCTCAGGATGAGGTCCAGCAAATGGCGAAAGTGATCGGCCGGCGAAGCGACATCTGATCAGAACTCATAGTGAGGAGGCGCCAACGGGTCCGCGCGCTGCGCGGCCGATGACAGGCTCCGCGCCGTCTCGGACCATGACGGCCGGCCGGATGGCTGCACTGGAACAGCGAGGCCTCGCACAAGGCGCAGTCCTTGCCAGGTCAGCCGCCCCAAGCTCGTCATACCCCAGCCCCAAGCCCGTCCATCTACGGTCGCGGGAAAGCCGCCGTGGGAACAAAGAGTGCCCTCGGCCAGTTGTTTTTTATTACCTAGAACTTTCACCATGGCGCGATATGGGTTCGAGCATAAACGTGCCGTTCAATAATTTGCGCGCGGTTGTCATCCTGATCGTGGTCGCCTTCCATTCGGCATTGCCCTATCTCGCATCGCAACCGCCGCGGCCCTTTGCCTTTGACGCCGAACCCTATCGCTGGATCGCGTTCCCGATTATCGACCGTGAGCGGTGGTTTGGCTTTGATCTGTTTTGCGCCTGGCAGGACATCAGCCTGATGCCGCTGATGTTTTTTCTCGCCGGCCTGTTCGCGCCGGCAAGCCTTGGGCGCAAGGGCCCATTGGCCTATCTCGCCGACCGATTGCTGCGCATCGGCCTTCCTTTCGCGTTGGCTGTCGGATTCCTCAGCCCGCTCGCTTACTATGCTTCGTATCGCCTGACCGCGGCCGATCCGTCGCCCGACGCCTTCTGGCAGCATTGGATTGCGCTCCCGATGTGGCCCTCGGGCCCGCAATGGTTTCTGTGGCAGGTTTTTGTGCTCAGTGCGCTCGCGGCTGCCGCTTACCGTTTTACCCCTCGATGGCGTGATGTCCTGACCCGAGGGGCCGGGCGGCTGAACGATCGGCCGCTCGCATTCTTGATCGGGCTGATGGTACTGTCGGCGATCGCTTACGTTCCGTTGGCGCTGGCTTTTTCGCCCTGGGACTGGACCAATCTCGGGCCATTATCTTTTCAGCGGTGCCGTCCGTTGCATTATCTGGTGTATTTCTTCGCGGGCTTTTCCTTCGGCGACTATGGTTGCGATCGTAGCCTGCTGCGCTCCGACGGTCCCATTGCACGGCATTGGCTGGCCTGGCTCGCGGCGGCGACCGTCTGTTTCTGCGCGTGGGGAGGGCTGACGTCGCTCACTCTGCCGGACTGGAATGCCAGTCCTCTCTCGTACAGGCTCGCGGCGGCATTCGCTTTTCCCGTTGCCTGCGCCACCGGCGTTCTGGCCTATCTCGGGCTGGCGTTGCGCCTCCTCCGCAGCCGCGACCGCGTGCTTGATCAACTTTCGATCCATGCTTACGGTATTTATCTTGTGCATTATGGGTTCGTGCTTTGGCTGCAATATGCGCTGACCGGCATGACACTGAGCGCGCCGGCAAAAATGATCATTGTCCTCTCGACGGCACTTGCGCTGAGCTGGACGACAGTTGCAGGCGTGAGGTCTGTTGTCGGGGCCGCCACCAGGAAACCGGCAAAGGCGTCGCTGCGCCCGGCGGCCGTGCGGCACGAAGGTGCGATTGCCGTCACGATCAGGGATAAGGGCCGCTAGATGAGCCTGGTCATGACTCTTGCGTGGCGCAATCTTTTCCACGACCGGCTGCGCTTCATCGCCACTTTGGTCGGCATCGTGTTTTCCGTCGTGCTGGTGATGGTTCAGATGGGGCTTTTCCTCGGCTTTGGTCAGATGGTCACGACCATGATTGATCACGCCAATGCCGACCTCTGGGTGGTCGCCAAGGGAGCCAAAAGCTTCGAGGGCCCTTCGCTGCTGGACGTCAAGCTACGCGACAAGATCGGCTCCGTGGATGGCGTGGCCTCCGTGGCGCCACTGGTGATCGGCTTTTCAGACTGGCGGACCGAAACGGGCGAAGTCACTCCCGTCATCATCGTTGGCGCTGACGTGAAAGCCGAGGCCTTGCCGCCCTGGAACGTGGTCGAAGGAGACGTGCGCGCGCTGTCGCAATGGGGCGCCGTGGCCGTGGATCGTTCCTATTTCGACCGGCTCGGGATCAAGGGAACTCAATGCGACTGCCGAAATCCGCGGGCACAAGGTCAAGGTCGTTGCGCTGACGGACGGGATCCGCTCGTTCACGACGACGCCCTATGTCTTCGCCGATCAGAAAGACGCGCGGTTCTACACCGGTACGTTGCCAAGCCGCGCCAGCGAGCTGATCGTTCGCCTGAAGCCGGATGCGGATCGCACCAAGGCGATCCAGGCGATCCGGGATCGCGTCGGCGACGACGAGGTACTTACCACCGACGAATTTCGAAAGCGCAGCCGGTCGTTCTGGTTGTTCGGCACCGGCGCCGGCGCGGCGCTGTTTGCCGGCGCGTTGCTCGGGGTGATCGTGGGCACCGTGGTCGTGGCGCAGACGCTTTATTCTTCGACCAAGGATCATCTCAGCGAGTTTGCGACGCTCCGCGCGATGGGCTCGTCAAACAATTACATCTATGGCGTCATCATCTATCAGGCGCTGCTCAACGCGGTGATCGGCTTTGTCATCGCGGCAGCAATAGGCTTCGTCGTGGTCAGAATCACCGAAAAGAGCGCGCTTCCGATCGTGATCACGCCATGGCTGGTTGCTGCGCTATTGGCGCTCACAATTTTGATGTGCGTGGCTTCCGGTCTCGTGGCTATTGTCCGCGTCGTTCGCATCGATCCTGCCTCAGTGTTCATGCGATGAATGACATCCTCATCGAAGCCAAAGACGTCAAGAAGACGCTCGGCAAAGGCGCCGGTCAGGTGCAGGCCTTGTGTGGCGTCAGTCTCGGCTTGCGCAAGGGCGAACTCACGCTGCTGATGGGACCCTCCGGCAGCGGCAAGACCACGCTGCTGCTGATCCTCGGCTGCATGTTGACGCCGAGTGCGGGCACGGTCACGGTTTGCGGCACCTCCACCGCCGACGTCGACAAGGAGGGCCTTGCGAGAATCCGGCGCGACCACATCGGCTTCGTATTCCAGTCGTACCACCTGTTTCCTACCCTCAACGCTCGGCAAAATGTTCAGCTTGCGCTCGACATCCGCGGTCACCACGGCCGGGATGCGGCCAGAAAGGCGCGGGAGGCGCTCGGTCTGGTCGGGCTCGAACAGAAGGCGAAGGCGCTTCCGGAGAATTTGAGCGGCGGCGAGCAGCAGAGGGTCGCAATCGCCCGCGCATTCGTTGCCAATCCCTCCATCATTCTCGCCGACGAGCCGACTTCGGCGCTCGACAGCGATAATGGCCGCAGCATCATGGGCATTCTCGCCGATGCCGCGCATCAGCGCGACCGCGCGGTGCTGGTGGTTACTCACGATCCCCGCATCATTCCATTCGCCGATCGCATCATCGAGATCGAGGATGGTCTTCTGGTCGAAGGAAAATCGGACGAACCTGGGCCATTGCGACTGCCAAAGACGGCCGCATGGCCGTGAGCGGCCAGGCGAGTTTTTCGGGTGCGGCGAGGCTTATCGTTTCGGCGCAGCCCTGTCCGGAATCGGTTTCGTCATGGACGAATCTTCCCGCAGATCGAAGCCATGGAGACGGCGCGAAGCATCCAAGGATCTAGACGTTTGTGGTCCGAGCCAGGTCCTTCTTCCTCTGATACGCCGCGAGAAACATCCGCGTCGCGCTCGCAATCACTTGCTCGATGCGCTCCGCCGAGGGGGCCGGCGCCACCTGAAAAATGAACGGCATGAACAGCGAGGCCTGGCACATCTGGGTGAACTGCATCGACGCCAGCTGAAAGTCGTCGATTGCAAGATCGTCGAGGGGCGCGCGCGCTTCGAGATAGGCGGCAAGCCGCGCAATCGTCACGGCGATGACGTTGGTGTAGAAGCGCCGGCCGACGTCGGGCATCCGCTCGGCGATCGCCATCACCGTTCGGATCGCCGAGCCGCCGCCGGGCCGGCACAGCAACTGGATATAGGCCTGGCCGAACTCCATCAGCGTCGTGGTGACGTCCCGTTCCGGATCGAAGTTGAACGCCAGCCTGCCTTGTTCGAGGTTTTCTTCCTCGACGATGGCTTCGAACAGCCGGTTCTTGTCGGCGAAGTAGACATAAAGAGTGCCTTTGGAGACGCCGGCGGCGCGCGCGATCTCGCCCATGCTGGCGCCGTCAAAGCCCAGATCCAGAAAGACCTTGCGGGCGCCGTCGATAATTTGCCGGCGTTTGGAGGTCTCCGTGTCGTCGACCAAACGGAGAGAAGATTGGGTCTCTGCAACCATTGGTTTAGCTTTCGAATGGATTTCGCGCGCTGGAAACAACTCCGAAGGATATCCTCCATATGTTATCGGAGTTGGATATATATTGACCGAACCGTTCGGTCAATGCTATTTAAGAGTTGGCTGGGGGGTTTTGCCCGGCTTTGTCTGCATCACTTTTTTGAATAGTAAGAGGGGGCCATCATGGCCGCAGCGAGAGACCAGGCCGCGCGGATCCTGCGCGACGAGCCGGATACCGCCGGTGACGAGGTCGCCCACAAGGCTCCCGCTGAAACTGCCGGTTCCAATCGCGCGCATCCTTCCGATGAGACCTCCCGCCGTCCCCACGAGACGCCGGATCGCCCCGCGGTCGCCAAGCCGATGGCGCCGGAGGCGGCCGTTGCGCCCGCGGCCAAGGGCGGAAACCGCAAAAAAATGCTGTTCTTCGGCGCCGTCGCCCTGCTTGCGCTCGCCGCGAGCTCTTACGGCGTGCACTGGTTCCTGGTCGGACGGTTTCACGTCTCGACCGACGATGCTTATGTTCGCGCCAACAACACCGTGTTAGGTGCGCGGGTGTCCGGACATATCGCGGCGATCTTGCCGCGCGACAATGCGATCGTTCATGCCGGCGACGTGGTCTTCAAGATCGATGACGGCGACTATCGGATCGCGGTCGATGCGGCGCGCACCCGGATTGCGACCCAGCAGGCCACGATCGAGCGCATCGGCCATCAGGTGATCGCGCAGGAAAGCGCGGCCGCGCAGTCCAGGGCGCAACTCGCCTCCGCGGAAGCGGGCTTGAAGCGGGCTGGCCTCGACTACGACCGTCAGCAGCAATTGAGCGAAAAGGGTTACGCCACGCACGCCACCTTCGAACAGTCCGAGGCAGGCCGCGACCAGGGCGTGGCGGCAGTGAAGGCGGCGCAGGCGGCCTATGAAGCCGCACGCGACAATGTCGAGGTGGCGAAGGCGCAGCAGTCGGAAGCGCGCGCCCAGCTGATGGAATTGCAGACGACGCTAGCGAAGGCCGAACGCGATCTCGATTTTGCTTCGGTGCGCGCGCCGGTCGAGGGCACCTTCTCCAACCGCATGGTCAATACCGGCGATTTCATCACCGTCGGCCAGCGGCTCGGCAATGTGGTGCCGCTCGACGACGTTTTCATCGACGCCAATTTCAAGGAAACGCAGTTAAAGCGAATCCGCCCGGGCCAGCCGGTGACGATCTCGGTCGATGCCTATGGCCACCGCAAGTTTGCAGGCATCGTCGACAGCATCTCGCCGGCGGCGGGCTCGGTGTTCACGCTGTTGCCGCCGGACAACGCCACCGGCAACTTCACCAAGATCGTGCAGCGGCTGCCGGTTCGCATTCGCGTGCCGAAGGATGTCGCGCGGCAAAACCTGCTTGCGTGCCGGCATGTCGGTCTATGCCACCGTCGATACCACCCAGGGTGCTGCCGATGCCGACACCGACGCCGACCTCGATGCGCCGGCCGTGGTTCGTCAGTAGCGACAAGGGATTGGATCAGTGCTGTTTCTCGTCGTCATCACGAGCGTCAACGAAGCGATCCAGAATTGCTCGAAATTCTGGATTGCTTCGGCGCGGGCGCTCCCTTGCGCAAACGCTCGCGTATGTCGCAGGCAATGACGGCTCATCATGACTGATGCCACCGCTCCCTCCGGAACCTTGACGCGCGTGGCCGCCGCGCCCACCGAGCGGATCGAGCCGCGCCGGCTGCTGGCGTTTCTGATCATGGTGTTCGGGATGTTCATGTCGATCCTGGACATCCAGGTCGTCTCGGCCTCGCTCACCGATATCCAGGCCGGCCTGTCGGCAAGCTCGACGGAAGTCTCGTGGGTGCAAACCGCCTATCTGATCGCCGAGGTGATCGCGATACCCTTGTCCGGCTATCCTGTCGCGCGCGCTCGGCACGCGGCTGTTGTTTGCGATTTCGGCGGCTGGCTTCACCGTCGCCAGTTTTCTCTGCGGCTTTGCCTCCTCGATCGAGCAGATGATCCTGTGGCGCGCGATCCAGGGCTTTCTCGGCGCCGGCATGATCCCGACCGTGTTTGCTTCCGCCTACACGGTGTTTCCCCGCTCGAAATTCCACATCGTCGGCCCGATCATCGGCCTGGTCGCGACGCTGGCGCCGACCATCGGGCCGACTGTCGGCGGCATCATCACCGACCTGATGTCCTGGCACTGGCTGTTCTTCATCAATGTCGCGCCCGGCATCATCATCACCGTCGGCGTGCTGGCGCTGGTTGATTTTGATCAGCCGAATTTCGCGCTGCTCGAACATTTCGACTGGTTCGGCCTGATCACGATGGCGGGATTTCTCGGCGCGCTGGAATATGTGCTCGAGGAAGGCCCGCAATATGAGTGGCTGCAGGACACTTCAGTAGCGGTTTGCGCCGCGGTCTGCGTCGTCTCGGCCATCGCGTTTTTCTACCGCGTGCTGACGGCAAAGGAGCCGATCGTCGATATCAGAGCCTTCAAAAACCGAAATTTCGGCGTCGGCTGCCTGATCTCGTTCTGTGTCGGCATCGGCCTCTACGGGCTGACCTACATCTATCCGCGCTACCTTTCGGAGGTGCGCGGCTACAGCGCGCTGATGATCGGCGAGACCATGTTCGTCTCCGGCGTCACCATGTTCCTGATGGCGCCGATCGTCGGGCGTATGATGCAGAAGGTCGATATGCGGCTGATCATCGCCTTCGGCCTCGTCATCTTCGCGCTCGGCTCCTACCAGATGACGTGGATCACGCGCGATTATGACTTCTACGAACTGTTGCTGCCGCAGATCCTGCGCGGCGTCGGCATGATGTGCGCCATGGTGCCGACCAACACCATCGCGCTCGGCACGCTGGAGGCCGATCGCGTCAAGAACGCATCCGGCCTGTTCAACCTGACGCGCAATCTCGGCGGCGCGGTGGGACTGGCTGTCATCAACGAGGTGCTGAACGATCGCACCGATCTGCATATTTCGCGGCTTCAGGATCGCGTCACCTGGGGCAACGTCATGGCGACCGAGACGCTCAACGATTTCACCCAGCGCCTGCAAGGCATGGGCGACGCCGCGCTTGATGGCGATGAAGCAGTTGTCGCAGATCGTTCACCGCCAGGCCGTGGTGATGGGTTATGGCGACGCCTTCTTCATGCTGACGCTGTTTTATGTCGGCCTGAGCGCGCTGGTCATGCTCCTGAAGAAACCGAATCCGAACGCGGCCGCGGGAGGGGGACACTAGAACAACTCGCGAAGCGAAGTGCGCTAGCCGGTGGCAAAGCTGCTCCAGATTAGAGGCTGCTCCAGACCAGCGTGATGCCGGAGACGAACAACAGCCCCAGCACGACGTCGCGAAAATTCCCGTCACTGAGCGCGTGATAGGTGCGCGCACCGAGCCAGGCGCCGCCGATCGTCGCCGGCGTTACCAGCAGAGCGAGCCACATCGTCTCGCGCGTGATCAAACCCGAGCCTCCCTGCGCGACCAGCGCCGCGGTCAAGATCGCCCAGTTGAAGGTCTGGAAGATGCCGCGCCGCTCCTCCTTGCCCCAGCCGCGCACGCTCGCCCACAGAATGGGAACGGGACCCGATAGGCCCGCAAGGCCGCCGAGCACGCCGCCGGCAAACCCGATGCCGGTATCGGCGACTTTCCCGCCGACGCTCAAGGCCACGGGCGCGCGCTGGAAATAAAGCGCGGTCGGAAACACCAGAAGCAGGATGCCGATGCCGAGCTTGAAGTGGCGCGGATCGGCATAGGCGATCAGCAGAGTGCCGAGCGGCACGCCGGCCAGTCCACCGACCAGAAAGGGCCACACCAGCTTGAAGTCGATCGAGCGCCAGATCGAAGGCATCGTCCAGGTCTGGGCGATGATGGAGCAGATCAGCACCAGTTGAACCGCAACACCCGGCGTCACGACGTAAAGCCAGATACCGAGCGCCATCAGCGCGGTGCCAAATCCCGCAAGGCCCGACACAAAGCCGCCGGCAAGCGCGCCGAACAACAGCACCGAAATCGCAGTTATGCTCATGCGGATGTGGTTCTGACATTCGAATCGGAATGTCAAATCCACCTATCGAGCGTGAAGAAGCCTATTGGCCGGCGCTGTGCCGCGGCCCGAAGATGGTGGTGTAGAGATCGGTGGTCGGTCCGTTCGCGGTGATGCCGTAGGCGGTCGGAACGTCCGGCTCTGGCGGCGGCGCTGGAGGTGCGGGTTGCTGCGCGACTTGCACCGGCTGAACGGCAGGTGGTTGTGGCGTCCGATAGGCCGCGGTGGTCTGCGCCTGGTTAGGCCGGCTTGGTGTGGTCGTCACCTGACCGGCGCGCGCCTGGCCTGCGGCGGTTGCGTTCTGCTGAGCCGGTCGGATCGGTTGCGACGTGACGGATTGAGTTGTGACGGACTGAACAGGCTGGGCTGCGGCCACGTTGGTTACGGGAGCAGGTGCTTGGCGCGGGCCGAACATCTCGGTGTAGAGGTCGGTGGTCGTGCCTTCGCTGGAGATGCCGTACATGGTCTTGTACGGCTGCTCGCCTTGCGCGGATGCCTGGCTCGACGTCGCGTTGTTGGCCGCCGTGCAGCCGCAAGCGATAACCGCAATGGCGGTCAGCGCGATGGCGACGCGGATGCAAGGCAATGCGCGTTTCAAGACGTTCCCCCTGACCGGTCGTGCCGGCCGAGCTTCCAGCAATAAAGCCGGGATATGGCCTCGGCAAGGCAAACAATACCACTCAAGGGGCGCTCCGATACGCCTGAAATTGGCGAGGGGTCCGGCGCATTACGCCGAACCCCTCATGATAGACATCAGCCGGCCTGTAAGCCGGGTTCTGTAGGGCCCCGCCCGCCGAGCGGTGGACGAGACGTGACGGCCATTCCTCTGGGACAACGCTTGCGCGTTGCCTCGAGCAACCTACCCGGATAGCGAGCCTGACATCGCTCCCGCAGGCGTTATCGCTTAAAGCGAACTTCCCGCGTTGCCATCCCTATTCGGTCTTGCTCCCGGTGGGGTTTACCTTGCCGGTTCCGTTGCCGGACCCGCGGTGCGCTCTTACCGCACCTTTTCACCCTTGCCTCCTTCGAAAAGGAGGCGGTTCGTTCTCTGTGGCACTTTCCCTGGGGTTGCCCCCGCCGGATGTTATCCGGCACCGTATGTCGATGGAGCCCGGACTTTCCTCTCCCAAGGCCTTTCGACCGGAGTGGGAGCGGCCGTCCGGCCGACTGACGGCCAAGGCATGGGGTTTATGGCGGCCGGCGTCAAGCGGTTAACGGCCCGAGAGGGGCCCAAAAATAATTATCGTGAAGATGTCGTTTCGCGGTGGGTCTTCTCGACTGGTTGATGGCGATGACGCCGTTTCACAAGGAGGTAAGCGATGCAATATCTGCTGATGATCTACCGAAGCGAGGCCGAACTCTTCAAAATGAGCGACGCTGAGCGTCAGAAAATTTCGGCCGACTATGGCGCGTTTACGCAATCCATTATCCAGAGCGGCCACTTCAAGGCCGGCGACGGATTGCAGCCGACGACCACGGCGACCACCGTGCGCGTGCGCGAAGGCAAGGTGCTGACGACCGACGGTCCGTTTGCCGAAACCCGCGAGCAGCTCGGCGGCTATTATCTGGTCGACGCCAAGGACCTCGATACGGCGATCGAGATTGCCGCCCGGATTCCCAACGCCAAGAATGGCTCGATCGAGGTTCGGCCGGTCATGATCTACAAATAATGACCTCAGCCGAGATCGAAAAAATATTTCGCGACGAGACGGGGCGGGCGCTGGCCACGCTGATCCGTCTCGTCGGCGATTTCGATCTCGCCGAGGACGCGCTCCAGGAGGCCTTTGCTGCCGCGCTGGAGCGCTGGCCTTGCGCGGAAATGCCTTCAAATCCGCGGGCATGGCTGGTCAACGTGGCGCGCAACAAGGCGATCGACCGCATCCGCCGGCAAATCTCGTTTCGTGCGAAAGAGGCCGAGTTGATCCATGAGGTGTTGCTCAATGCGGAAACCTGGCCAGAGGAAGATGCCGCGGCCCTCGATGACGACATGCTGCGGCTGATCTTCACCTGTTGCCATCCGTCATTCGCGGCCGAGGTTCGGGTCGCGTTGACCTTGCGTACCGTCTGCGGGCTCTCCACCGCGCAAGTGGCGCGCGCATTTCTCGTGAGCGAGGACGCGATGGGTCAGCGTCTGGTCCGCGCCAAGCAGAAGATCAAACTCGCGGGCATTCCCTATGAGGTGCCGGAACGCGATGCGCTGGTGGTGCGGCTGAGCGGCGTGCTGGCGGTAATCTATCTGGTCTTCACCGAAGGCTATGTCGCGACTTCTGGCGAAGCTTTGATGCGGCCGGATCTGGCGCGCGAGGCGATCCGGCTGGCGCGCCTGCTCGATGCGTTGATGCCGGGTCGCCGCGAGGTGAAGGGGCTGCTCGCCCTGATGCTGTTGCACGATGCGCGCCGCGCAGGGCGCCAGACCGAAGGCGGCGATATCGTTCTGCTCGAGGAGCAGGATCGTACGCTGTGGGATCAGGTTCAGATCGCCGAAGGTTTGAAACTCGTGGAAGAAGCGTTGCAGTTGCCGGGACTTCCCGAATCTTATGCGGTGCAGGCGGCGATTGCGGCGTTGCATGCGCGCGCGCCTAACTTTCAGGACACCGACTGGAAGCAGATCGCCGGACTTTATGAAGTGCTGCTGCGGATCAGCCCGTCGCCGGTGATCGAGCTCAATCATGCGGCGGCGATTTCGATGGTGGACGGGCCGGCACGCGCGCTCGACCTGATCGATGCATTGCAGGTGCGCGGCGGTCTTGAAGGCTACGAATTGCTGCCGGCGGTGCGCGCCGATCTGTTGCGCCGGCTCGGCCGGCATCAGGCCGCACGCGAGGCCTATCTCGCCGCGATAGCCGCCACGCAGCTTGAGCCGCTGCGGCGGCTCTATGCGCGGCGATTGGCGGAACTGGACCGTTGAAGTTAACCCGCCGCGACCGGCGTCGCTTCCGCCGGCAGGCTTGCGAGCAGCGATTGCAGCGTCGCCAGCGTCGAATGATCGGTCACGCCGTCGACTTTGGCGGGGCGGAAATGACGCTGGAAGGCGGTGACGACTTCCATGGTGACGGTGTCGTATTTGCCGGTCACCGGAACGCCGTAGCCGTATCGGGCCAGCGCCTGTTGCAAATCGCGAACGGCGTCGCTGATGGTGCCGATCTTGAGGCCTTCGCTGCGCACGATCGGCGCCGGCTGAACCCAATGGCCGACGCCGGAATTCGCCATCGAATGCCAGGGAAATTTTTCGCCGGGATCCTTCTTGCGCGAGGGCGCCACGTCGGAATGCGCCAGCACGCGATGCGAGGGCACGTTGCGGCGGAGCATGATGCCGCGGCACAGCGCGATCACGGCCGCGACCTGGCGCAGCGGATACTCCGGATAGCCCCAGTCATGCCCGCGATTGACGATCTCGATGCCGATCGAACAGGAATTGATGTCGTCCTCGCCGGCCCAGGACGCAACGCCGGCATGCCAGGCGCGTTTGGCCTCCGGCACGCATTGGATGATGCGGCCGTCTTCCAGAACGATGTAATGCGCTGACACGTCGGTGCCCGCGGTGCAGAGCTGCGCGATCGCGCCCTGCGCGTCGGGCATCCCCGTGTAGTGCAGCAGGATCATGTCGGGCACACGGCCCTTGTTCCGCTCGCCGAAATTGGCCGAGGGAATGACATCGGATGCGATCGAGGTATCTGGCGTGAAGATCTTCATATTCGCTATCGGCCGGGGCAGCGGAGTGGCGCGCCGCTTCGAATCAAAACCAGGAGATGCGAACGAACCTATCGACATATCGATACTCAAACCGGGCAAGACAACGGCAATGGCAAATTTCCAAAAATGTATTCGATCACTATTCTATCGCGATGCCTCGGGCGCAATCCAATAGCCGGTTTGCGGCCTGCATTTTGGCCAGGTGTGTGCCGAACGCCTCACTTTGCGGTCATGGCCGGTGGATAACTCCAGCGGCGATCTCTCGCCGGGGCGGTGATTAATTCGACCGCCGAGCGTCAACGCTTTCTTAACGCTACCTGTCGTTACTAACTGGTGAAGAGCTGCGCCCGGTTTCGGACCGGCTGGCACCGCCGGCTTTGGGTTTATGCATAGGAGGTGCGCTTCGGGGTCGGATCGGAAGCCTCCGGCGGCGGAGGGTGCGCGGGAAGCATAGGTTTGACGTGTCCTTTCGAATCCCAGCGTCGCAAGCGAGGACGCCATGCCGGGCGCGAGCCTGGCGCCGTAAGGCACGAATCCTGTCGGCCGGCAGGCCGGCGCAGCCGGGACGGCTGGCAAAAAGCACATTGTTGGGGCGCCATGGACTCCTTCGCGTCCAAGTTCCGCATCGCTCTTCCGCCGTCACCGGGAGAACCGGCATGACCCGGCCGGCCGCTCGTGCGCGCCATATCCCGGTGCTTGGCCGCGAGGTGCTCGCCTCGTTACAGCCGCGCGAGGGCGGGATCTATGTCGATGCGACCTTCGGCGCCGGCGGCTATAGCCGGGCCATCCTCGAGACCCCGCAGACGCGGATCATCGGCATCGACCGCGACCGCACCGCAATATTGGGCGGTTTCGAACTGGTCGAGCAGTCAAATGGCCGTCTCACCCTGATCGAGGACCGCTTCTCCAACCTCGCGGAAGTTTGTTCGGCGCAAGGTGTGCCGTCGGTCGACGGCGTCGTGATGGATATCGGCGTGTCCTCGATGCAGCTCGACGAGGCCGGTCGCGGCTTTTCATTCCGCGCCGACGGCCCGCTCGACATGCGGATGGGGCAGGAGGGGCCGACCGCGGCGGACGTGATCGCAACGGCGTCCGAGGCTGATCTCGCCAACATCATCTATATTTTCGGCGAAGAGCGTCACTCGCGCAGCATTGCGCGGGCCATCGTCGCCGCGCGCAAGCAGGAACCGATCACCTCGACGCGTGCGCTGGCCGATCTCGTCGGCAAGATCGTACGGACGAAGCCCGGCGACATTCACCCGGCCACGCGGACGTTCCAGGGTCTGCGGATTTTCGTCAATGGCGAGCTCGACGAGCTGCATCTGGCGCTTTCCGCCGCCGAACAGGTGCTCAAGCCCGGCGGCCGGCTCGTCGTGGTGTCGTTCCATTCGCTGGAAGACCGCATCGTCAAGAATTTCTTCAACGAGCGGGCCAAGGCAGGCGGCGGCTCGCGGCATCACCCGGAGGCGGCGCTGGCGCCCCCGAGTTTCACCATCCTCACCAAGCGGCCGGTGACGACGCAAGACGACGAAGTTTCCGCCAATCCGCGGGCGCGCTCCGCCAAGCTGCGCGCTGCCGAGCGCACCGATGCATCGGCCCATGCCGCCGGTGGCTTACCGGGATGGCCCACCCTCGATACCGTGATGAGGAGGGGCTAGAGGCATGCGCATCATCCATCTCCTCGTGATCGGCGTCCTGGTGTTCGCGGCTGCCTATGTCTACCGGATCAAAATGGAATCGACCGAGCGCACCGAACGCGTGCTGCGGCTGCGCGCCGAAATCCGCGAGCAGCGTGACGCGATTGCGGTGTTGCGCGCCGAATGGGCCAAGCTCGACTCGCCGTTGCGGCTGCAAGGTCTGGCCGAGCGCCATCTGCCGCTCAAGCCGCTGAACGCCAATCAATACGACTCACTGAAAAACCTGCCCGACCGTCCGCCGAGCCTGGTCAAGCCGGGCGACCCTGACCCGATCGGGTCGATGCTTGAGACCATCGAGGCGGCCGCTGATGCGCCAACGACGACGGGTTCGATCCCACCGCAGGAGGGGCCGCGATGACCGATCGGCTGCCTTCCGCACGCGAGCTTTCCCGTCCGCAGGAATCCTGGCGGGCGCGGCTGGTCCGCAGCCTGCTTTACGGGCGTAACGTCGATCGTGCCGCGAAAGCGCGCGCCCGCGTCGGCTTCGTGATACTGGCCTTTGTCGCCGTCTATGCGGTGATCGGTGGCCGGCTCGTGATGTTTGCGACTGGCACCGACAGCCATAGCGCGCGCCGCGGCGGAAGTCAGGATGCGATTGCCACCGCGCGGCCCGACATCGTCGACCGCAACGGCGAGATTCTCGCCACCGACGTCAAGGCGCCGAGTTTGTTCGGCGAGCCGCGCCGCATCATCGACAAGGACGAGGCGATCGAACTTCTGACCGCAACCTTGCCCGATCTCGACACCGGCGAGGTGCGCGATCGCCTGTCCGGCCGCAAAGGCTTCGTCTGGCTCAAGCGTGAAATCACGCCGCAACAGCAGCAGGAAATTCACCGTCTCGGCATTCCCGGCATCGGCTTCTTGCGCGAGAACAAGCGCGTCTATCCGACCGGCAACGAGGTCGCGCACCTGATCGGCCTCGTCAACATCGACAATCAGGGCATCGCCGGGATGGAGAAGTGGCTCGACAACAACGGGCTCGCCGATCTGCATCGCGCCGGCTTTGCCACCGACCGTTTGCAGCGTCCGATCGAATTGTCGGTCGATCTGCGGGTCGAGCATGCGTTGCGCGACGAATTGCTCAAGGCCAAGGAAAAATTTCACGCCAAGGCGGCCTCCGGCCTCGTCACCAATGTCAGGACCGGCGAAGTGATCGCCATGGTCTCGGTGCCGGATTTCGATCCGAACAATCCGAAAGAAGCGCACGATCCCGATCGCATCAATCGCCTGACCACGGGCGTCTACGAGATGGGCTCGACCTTCAAGGCCTTCACGCTGGCGATGGCGCTCGACACCGGCAAATACGGCCTCAATTCGCTGTGGGATGCGCGCGGGCCGCTGCACTATGGAAAATTCGCGATCCATGACGACGAACCGAAAGGCCGCTTCCTCAACATGAAGGAGGTGTTCACTTTCTCCTCCAACGTCGGGGCGGCGCGGATCGCATTGTCGCAAGGCGTGGAAGCGCACAAGGCGTTCCTGCGCAAGATGGGCCAGCTGGACCGGCTGCGTACCGAATTGCCGGAGAGCGCTTCGCCGATCGTGCCGCACCACTGGAGCGATCTGAACACCATTACGATCGCGTTCGGCCACGGCATAGCGGTGGCGCCATTGCAGGCGGTGATGGGCGTCAGTGCGCTGGTCAACGGCGGCTATCTCATTCCGCCGACCTTCCTCAAGCGCAACGAGCAGGAAGCGATGGAGGTCGCCAAGCGGGTGATCAGGCCCGAAACCTCGGAGAAGATGCGGTTCCTGATGCGCCTCAATGCCGAGATCGGCACCGCACGCAAGGCCGACGTCAAGGGTTACTACATCGGCGGCAAGACCGGCACGGCCGAGAAGGTCATCAACGGCCGCTACGTCAAGAAACGCGTGCTCACCGCCTTTACCGCGATCCTGCCGGTCGACAAGCCGCGCTATCAGGTCCTGATCATGCTGGACGAGCCGCAGCCGCTGAAGGAGACCTACGGGTTCATCACCTCGGGCTGGAACGCGGTGCCGACCGCCGGCAACGTGATCTCCCGGATCGCCCCGCTTTTGGGCGTCGAACCGCGTTTCGACCTGCCGCCGTCCGACCGCCTTATTCTTGCGGCATCGAGGACAAGCCAGTAAGGCGTAGCCTTCGTACCGTTTCGTAAAAGATTCGGAAAACGGGGTTCCAGGACACTGGAAAGCATGAAGCTCCGCGACCTCTTCAGCGATGACGCCACGATCGATCCGCAGGCGCAGGCCGTGGAGATCGCTGGTCTTTCCGTCGACAGCCGGGCCGTCAAGCCGGGTAATCTGTTCTTTGCGCTGGCCGGCACCAGGACCGACGGCGCGCGCTTCATCGAAGCGGCGATTGCCGCCGGTGCGGTTGCGGTCGCGGGCGATCATCCGCCACCTGACGGCTGCCGCGTGCCGTTTGTGTCGACGCTTAACGCGCGCCGCGCGCTGGCGCTCGCAGCCGCGAAATTCTTTCCCCGTCAGCCGTCCACGATCGCCGCCGTCACCGGCACCAGCGGCAAAACATCCGTCGCTGCCTTCACGCGCCAGATCTGGCAAAACCTCGGCTTTGAGGCCGCGAGCATCGGCACCATCGGTCTGGTGTCGCCAAAGCGCACGGTTTATGGCTCGCTGACCACGCCGGATCCGATCGCTCTGCACCGTCAGCTCGACGAGATCACGCGCGAGGGTGTCACCCATCTGGCGTTCGAAGCGTCCTCGCACGGGCTCGATCAATACCGGCTCGACGGCGTGCGGGTGAATGCGGGGGCTTTCACCAACCTGTCCCGCGATCACATGGATTACCATCCGGATGTCGCGCATTATCTTGCCGCGAAACTTCGGCTGTTCCGCGATCTCGTGGTTGCCGGTGGCGCAGCCGTAATCTCGGCCGATCACGACCACTCGCACGATGTGATCGAGGTCGCACGCGAACGGAAGCTGCTGACGATCACCGTCGGCCACAAGGGCGACGGTGCTGGTGAGGGGATTGCGGTGGCAGCCACCGCCATCGACGGCTTTACGCAGCGGCTTGAACTGATCCATCGCGGGCGTCGTTATAGGGTCCATCTGCCACTGGTCGGCGAGTTCCAGATCGAAAACGCCGTCGTCGCGGCCGGCCTTGCGATCGGCACCGGCAGCGCGCCCGACGAAGTCTTTGCCGCGCTCGAACAGCTCGAGGGCGCCAAGGGGCGGCTCGAACGCGTCGGCGACTATCAGGGCGCGCCGATCTTCGTCGACTATGCGCACAAGCCGGACGCGCTAACGAAGGCGCTGCAGGCCTTGCGGCCTTATGCGCCCGGAAAACTCATCGTCGTGTTCGGCGCCGGCGGCGACCGCGACGCGGGAAAAAGACCCTTGATGGGCGCGATCGCTGCCGAGAATGCCGACGAGGTCATCATCACCGACGACAATCCGCGCAGCGAAAATCCGGCCACGATTCGCGCGGCGATTCTTGCCGCCGCCAAGGGCGCCAGGGAAATCGGCGACCGCGCGGAAGCAATCGGCAAGGCCATTGCAGGGCTCAAGAAGGGCGATGTACTTCTGATCGCCGGCAAGGGTCACGAGACCGGACAGATCATCGGCGATCGCGTATTGCCGTTCAGCGATCACGACGCGGTGGCGGCCGCACTAGCGCCGCCCATTTGAAGTTCCTATACCACAAGCGGCAAACTCGTTTGGGAACTTCAAATGGAAGAGCGGCGCGTGTAACAGTAATATTGTTAGTGCCCATGACTTTCCGAAGTTCGCGAAAAGCGGGTGCTGAGGCGTGGTACGAACTTCGGAAAGTGGGCACTAATGCGGAGAGGGTGGCATGAGCACGGGTTCGTTGTGGACCAGGGACGCGATGGCCGCGGCGATGCGCGCCGAGGCCAATGGCGTGCTGCCGCTGACGATCACCGGCCTTTCGATCGACAGCCGCACGCTTGCCCCGGGCGAGGCGTATTTCGCCATCAAAGGCGCGGTGCATGACGGTCACGACTTTGTCGCCGCGGCCTTGAAAGCAGGTGCCGCGCTCGCGGTCGTTGAAAAGGCGCAAGCCGGCAAATTCGCGTCCGATGCGCCGCTGCTCGTGGTCGATGACGTGCTCGGTGCGCTGGTCGATCTGGCGCAGGCGTCGCGCGCGCGGTTGCAAGCACAGGTGATCGCGGTCACCGGTTCCGTCGGCAAGACCTCGACCAAGGAAGCGCTGCTGCACGTGCTCTCGGCGCAGGGGCCGACGCATGCGTCGGCGGCGTCATTCAACAATCATTGGGGCGTGCCGTTGTCGCTGGCGCGCTGCCCGGCTGATGCGCGGTTTGCGGTGTTCGAGATCGGGATGAATCACGCCGGCGAAATCGAGCCGCTGGTGAAGATGGTGCGGCCGCATGTGGCCATCATCACCACCGTCGAGCCGGTGCATCTGGAATTCTTTTCCGGCATCGAGGCGATCGCGGATGCCAAAGCGGAAATCTTCGAAGGCATCGAACCCGATGGCGCCGTGGTGCTCAATCACGACAACTCGCAATTCGGCCGCCTCAGCCGCCGCGCCAAAAAGTTGGGAATTTCGCGCATCGTCTCCTTTGGCGCCGACAAGCGCGCCGAGGCCCGGCTGCTCGACATTTCGCTGCATGCGACCTGTTCGGCGGTGCATGCCAATATTCTCGGCCACGAAGTCACCTACAAGCTCGGCATGCCCGGACGTCACATGGCGATGAATTCGCTTGCGGTGCTCGCCGCCTCTTCCTTGGCGGGCGCCGATCTCGCGCTGGCCTCGCTGTCGCTGTCGCAACTGGTGCCCGCGGCCGGCCGTGGCGTCCAGCAGACGCTTATGGTGCCCGGTGGCGAGGTCACCCTGATCGACGAGAGTTACAATGCCAATCCGGCGTCGATGGCGGCGGCCTTGAGCGTCCTCGGCCGGGCAAAGATCGGTCCGCAAGGCCGGCGGATCGCGGTATTGGGCGATATGCTCGAATTGGGCCCGACCAGCGCCGAATTGCATGCCGGCCTGAATGACGCCATCAAGGCCGATCATATCGACCTGGTGTTTTGTTGTGGCCCGTTGATGCGTAACCTCTGGGACGGCCTTTCCACGGGAAAGCGGGGCGGCTATGCCGATAGCGCGGCTAGTCTCGAAGCGCAGGTCCTGGCCGCGATTCGCTCCGGCGATGCTGTCATGATCAAGGGCTCGTTCGGCTCCAAGATGAAAACCATCGTCACCGCGCTCGAAAGGCGCTTTCCCGGCAAGGCCGCGTTCGACGAAGCCGCGGTATAGGCGCACCTAGATGTTTTACTGGCTGATCGATCTTTCCAACACGGTTCCAGCGCTTGCCTTCCTGCACAGCTTTCTGAACGTGTTCCGCTACATCACGTTCCGCACCGGCGGGGCGATGGTGACGGGCGCGCTGTTCGTGTTTCTGTTCGGTCCCTGGATCATCGACCACTTGCGGCTTCGTCAGGGCAAGGGCCAGCCGATCCGCACCGACGGCCCGCAGTCTCATCTCACCAAAAAAGGCACGCCGACCATGGGCGGGCTGATGATCCTGTCGGGGCTCGTGGTCTCCACCGTGCTGTGGGCCAACCCGCTCAATCCCTATGTCTGGATCGTGCTGGCGGTGACGCTCGGCTTCGGCATTGTCGGTTTCTATGACGACTACCTGAAGGTCACCAAGCAGACGCATAGCGGTTTCGCTGGCCGCATCCGGCTTCTTTTGGAGGCGATCATTGCGCTCGCCGCCTGCTTCGCGCTGGTGCGGCTCGGGCGCGAGCCGTTCTCGACCTCGCTCGTGATTCCCTTTTTCAAGGACGTGGCGCTGAACCTCGGCTGGTTCTTTGCGGTGTTCGGCGCGTTCATCATTGTCGGCGCCGGCAATGCGGTCAATCTCACCGACGGTCTCGATGGCCTCGCCATCGTGCCGGTCATGATCGCGGCCGCGAGCTTCGGCATGATCTCCTATCTCACCGGCAACGCGGTGTTCTCGGATTACTTGCAGATCAATTACGTGGCCGGCACTGGTGAACTCGCCGTGATCTGCGGGGCGGTATTGGGCGCCGGCCTCGGCTTCCTGTGGTTCAACGCGCCGCCGGCCTCGATCTTCATGGGCGACACGGGATCACTCGCGCTTGGCGGCATGATCGGCTCGATCGCGGTGGCCGTGAAGCACGAGATCGTGCTCGCCGTGATCGGCGGCCTGTTCGTGCTGGAGGCGGTCTCGGTGATCGTTCAGGTGGCGTCCTTCAAGCTCACCGGAAAACGCATCTTCAAGATGGCGCCGATCCACCACCATTTCGAACAACTGGGCTGGACCGAGCCGCAGATCGTGATCCGGTTCTGGATCATCTCGGTGATGCTGGCGCTCGCCGGCCTCTCCACCTTGAAGCTGCGGTGAACCACTTGATTCCCGTCACATCCTTTGCGGGCAAGACGGTTGCGGTGTTCGGTCTCGGCGGTTCGGGGCTGGCGAGCTGTCATGCGCTGAAGGCCGGCGGCGCCGAGGTGATTGCAGGCGACGACGGCACCGAGCGTTTGGCGGAAGCGGCGAAAGCCGGCTTTGTCACCGCCGACCTGCGCACTGTGAACTGGTCGCGTTTTGCCGCGCTGATCCTGACGCCGGGCGCGCCGCTCACCCATCCGACGCCGCATTGGAGCGTGCTGATGGCGCGCCAGGCCGGCGTCGAGGTGATCGGTGACATCGAGCTGTTCTGCCGCGAACGGCAACGTCACGCGCCCGACGCGCCGTTTGTTGCGATCACCGGCACCAACGGCAAATCCACCACCACGGCGCTGATCGCGCATCTGATGCGCTTTGCCGGTTACGACACCCAGATGGGTGGCAATATCGGCTACCCGATCCTGTCGCTGGAGCCGCCGCGCAAGGGACGCGTGCATGTGATCGAGATGTCGTCCTACCAGATCGACCTCACGCCTTCGCTCGATCCGACCGTCGGCATCCTCATCAATGTCAGCGAAGACCATATCGACCGTCATGGCACGCTGGAACATTACGCCGCGGTGAAGGAGCGCCTGGTGGCAGGTGTTCAGCCGCAAGGCACGGCGATCATAGGCGTTGATGACATCTGGTGCCGCGCCAGCGCCGACCGGATCGAGCAGGCAGGAAAACGCGTGGTGCGGGTCTCCGTGAAGAACCCATTGCCCGACGGCCTCTTTGTCGATCACGAGACGATCTGGCGCGCCTCTGGCGGCGCACGCAGCGAGGTCGCCAAGATCGGCGGCATCGGCTCGCTGCGCGGCCTGCACAATGCGCAGAACGCGGCGTGCGCTTCGGCTTGCGCGCTCGCGCTCGGCGTCTCGACCGATGTGCTGCAGAAGGGCCTGCGCAGCTTTCCTGGTCTCGCGCACCGGATGGAGCAGGTCGGCCGCCGCGGCAACGTCCTGTTCGTCAACGACTCCAAGGGCACCAATGCGGATGCCGCCGCGCACGCGCTGTCGTCGTTCGCTGATATCTTCTGGATCGCAGGCGGCAAGCCAAAGGCCGGCGGCATCACGGGCCTTGCCGAATATTTCCCGCGTATCCGCAAAGCCTATCTGATCGGCGAAGCCGCACCCGAGTTCGCCGCCACGCTGGCTGCGGGCGTGCCGCACGAAATTTCGCAGACGCTCGATGTCGCAGTCGCCAATGCGGCGCGCGACGCCGAGGCCTCGGGACTGAAGGAGGCGGTCGTGCTGTTGTCGCCGGCCTGCGCGTCGTTCGACCAGTACCGCAATTTCGAAATCCGCGGGTCGAAGTTCCGCGATCTCGTGCAGGCGCTGCCCGGCGTCAAACCGGTGGTGTGAGGCGCGCACTGTCATCACCCGCGAAAGCGGGTGATCCAGTATTCCAGAGAAAGTGGAGCTTGAGCCGAAAGGCCTCGGCGTACTGGATACCCCGCATGCGCGGGGTATGACGGGGTTGAGTGTGGCGACCTTAGCAAAAGATAACCATTCCGTTAACCTTTCGGCAACCAAGCTAGGCGACCAATGGGCGGGTCTTTTCCAAAGGGAACGCCCATGCTCTCCCGTGAACAGCGAAATCCCTTCAGCGACTGGTGGTGGACGGTCGACCGCCTGCAACTGGCGGCGATCATTGCGCTGATCCTGGCGGGCGTCATCCTGTCGCTGGCGGCAAGCCCGCAGGTCGCGACCCGGATCGGGCTCGATCCCTTTCACTTCTTCAATCATCACGTGATATTCCTGCTGCCGTCCTTCACCGTACTGATCGGCGTTTCGTTCCTGTCGCCGCGGCAGATCCGCCGCACGGCACTGATCGTCTTTGCGGTCAGCATCGCCTTGATCGTGGCGACGTTGCTGATCGGGCCCGAGGTCAAGGGCTCGCGGCGCTGGATCACCTTGATCGGGGTGAACATCCAGGCCTCGGAATCCGCCAAGCCCGCTTTCGTGGTGCTCGCCGCATGGCTGTTTGCGGAATCGGCCAAGCGGCCGGAAATGCCCGCGACCTCGATGGCGCTGGTGCTGTTGTTGATGCTGGTCTCGCTCCTGGTGGCGGAGCCCGACTTCGGCCAGACCATGCTGATTCTGATGGTGTGGGGCGCGCTGTTCTTCATCGCCGGCATGCGCATGATCTGGGTCATGGGGCTTGCGGGCGCGGCAGGCGTCGGGTTGTTCACCGCCTATCTTTTCGTGCCGCACGTGGCGGGGCGCATCAAGCGCTTCATGAATCCGGCCTCCGGCGACACCTTCCAGGTCGACACCGCGATGGAAGCCTTCGGCAATGGCGGCTGGTTCGGGCTCGGACCAGGCGAGGGCATCGCCAAACGCAGCCTGCCGGATAGCCACACCGATTTCGTGTTCGCGGTGGCGGCGGAGGAATTCGGAATCATTCTGTGTCTGGTGCTGCTGGCGCTGTTCGCCTTCGTGGTGATCCGCGCGTTGTCGCGGGCTTATCGAAGCGAGGACATGTTCGCGCGCTTTGCGGCTTCGGGCCTTGCGATCCTGTTCGGCGTCCAGGCGGCGATCAACATGTCGGTCAATCTGCAATTGATCCCGGCCAAGGGCATGACGCTGCCGTTCATCTCCTATGGCGGTTCTTCGATGGTATCGCTGGCCTACGGCGTCGGCATGATGCTGGCGCTGACGCGGCAGCGGCCGAGCACCGAAACGGAATCGATGAACGCCGGCGCCGCACGAGGCTACGCGTAGGACGGTTGGGCTCCTCCTCGTCATTGCGAACGTTAACGGCACTATCTCCTTCGTCATGGCCGGGCACAGCCGTTCGAAGAACGGCGTCGCTTCCGCTCGCCTATGCCCGGCCATCCACGTCTTTGCCTCAACAAGGAAGGAAGCAAGACGTGGATCACCGGGACAAGCCCGGTGATGACAGCAATCTCGAACTGGATTGCTTCGTCGCTGGCGCTCCTCGCAATGACGGCATTTTCCCTGTAAGAAGCGGCCATTATGTCCAATGCTCCTTTAATCCTGCTTGCCGCGGGCGGCACCGGCGGCCATCTGTTTCCGGCCGAGGCGCTCGGCGTGGAATTGATGAAACGCGGCTATCGCGTGCGGCTCGCGACCGACGCGCGCGCATTGCGCTACTCCGGTCTGTTCTCGCGCGACACCATCGACGTGGTGCCGAGTGAAACCGTGCGTGGCCGTAATCCGCTCTCGCTGGCCCGTACCGGTTTGATGCTGGCTGTGGGCATGGCGGTCGCGGTTCGTCTGTTGCGCAAACTCAGGCCTGCCGCCGTCGTCGGCTTCGGCGGCTATCCGACCTTGCCGCCCCTCGTCGCCGCGCGGCTGCTCGGCATTCCCGGCATCATTCACGACGCCAATGCCGTGCTCGGCCGCGCCAACCGGTTTCTTTCCGGTCGCGTCAGCGCGATCGCCACCTCGCTGCCCGGCGTGCTCGACCGTGATCCGCAGCTTGCCTCGAAAACCACGACCGTCGGAACGCCGATGCGTCCCGCCATTCTGGCGGCCTCGGCCGTGCAATATGCGACGCCCGAACCAAACGGGCCGTTTCGCCTGCTCGTGACCGGTGGCAGCCAGGGCGCGCGCGTGATGGCCGACATCGTGCCGCCTGCCATCGAGAAACTCGGCCCCTCGCTGTGGAGCCGGCTGGCGCTGACCCAGCAGGTGCGCGAAGAAGACATGACGCGGGTGCGCGCGGTCTGTGACCGGCTCAAGATCAATGCCGAGCTCGCGCCGTTTTTCACCGATCTGCCGGCGCGGCTGGCGGCCAATCATCTCGTCGTCTCGCGCTCGGGCGCCGGCACGGTGGCCGAACTCGCCGCGATCGGCCGGCCATCGATCCTGGTGCCGCTGCCCGGCGCGATCGATCAGGACCAGTTCGCCAATGCCGGCGTGCTGTCGGAAGCGGGCGGCGCGTTGCGGATCGTGCAGAGCGAATTCACCCCCGAGCGGCTGGCCGCGGAAATTTCGATGCTGGCCGCCGAGCCCGCAAAACTCGTAAGGATGGCTGAAGCCGCGCGGCAAGTCGGCCGGCTCGACGCCGCCGAACGGCTGGCCGATCTGGTGGTAAAGGTGGCCGGGATTTAGGCGACACCGTTAAAATGCCCCCTTGTCATGCCACGCGAAAGCTGGGCATCCAGTAATCACCAACGGATGATTTGACCATGGGCGGCGCGGCGTACTGGATGGCCCGCAGGAGCCTGTCATCGGGCGGCGCTTTGCGCCGACCCGGTGGCGGGCGATGACATCCGTCAAGTTGAGACGTCGGGGATTTTGCCATGAGACTGCCGCGCGAGATCGGACCCATCCACTTCGTCGGGATCGGCGGTATCGGGATGAGCGGCATCGCCGAGGTGCTGTGCAATCTCGGCTACACCGTTCAGGGCTCGGACGCTTCCGAAAGCGCCAACGTCGTGCGGTTGCGCGAGAAGGGCATCAAGATCGCGATCGGTCACCAGGCCGAGAATGTTGCCGGGGCTGACGTCGTTGTGGTCTCGACCGCCATCAAGCGCGACAATCCGGAACTGATGGCGGCACGCGCGAGCCGCATCCCGGTGGTGCGGCGCGCCGAGATGCTGGCCGAACTGATGCGGCTGAAAAGCTGCGTGGCGATCGCCGGCACCCACGGCAAGACCACCACGACGACGATGGTCGCAACGCTGCTCGATGCCGGCGGCATCGACCCCACCGTGATCAATGGCGGCATCATCAATGCCTATGGCTCCAATGCACGCCTCGGCGCCGGCGACTGGATGGTCGTCGAGGCCGATGAGAGCGACGGCACGTTCCTGAAATTGCCGGCCGATGTCGTGATCGTCACCAACATCGATCCCGAACATCTCGATCACTTCAAGACGTTCGACGCTATCCAGGACGCCTTCCGAAATTTCATCGAGAACGTGCCCTTCTACGGTTTCGCCGTGATGTGCACTGACCATCCCGTGGTGCAGACGCTGGTCGGCAAGATCGAGGACCGGCGCATCATCACCTATGGCGAAAACCCGCAAGCCGATGCGCGGCTCGTCGATCTTTCTCCCGCAAACGGCGGCTCAAACTTCAAGGTCGTGTTCCGCGACCGCAAGACCGACGCGACGCACGAGATCGCAGATATTCACCTTCCGATGCCGGGACGGCACAACGCGCTCAACGCCACCGCGGCGATTGCGCTCGCGCATCAACTCGAGCTTCCCGACGATGTCATCCGTAACGCGCTGGCCTCTTTCGGTGGCGTGAAGCGGCGCTTCACCAAAACCGGCGAATGGAACGGCGTCACGGTGATCGACGATTACGGCCATCACCCGGTCGAGATCGCGGCCGTGCTCCGGGCGGCGCGCGAGTCGACCAACGGAAAGGTCATCGCCGTGGTGCAGCCGCATCGCTTCACCCGGCTGCAATCGCTGTTCGAGGAATTCTGCACCTGCTTCAACGATGCCGACGCGGTTGTCGTCGCCGAAGTGTACCCGGCCGGCGAAGCGCCGATCGAAGGCATCGACCGCGATCATTTCGTGCTCGGCCTGCGCGCCCATGGCCATCGCGAGGTGATCCCGCTGCCCAATGCGGGCGCGCTCGCCGGGATCGTCAAGGGAATTGCCGCCGGCGGTGATCTCGTTGTTTGTCTTGGCGCCGGCAACATCACGCAATGGGCCTACGCGCTGCCGGGCGAATTGAAGGCGCTGGGGTGACGGCGGCGAATGATGACCTTCCCCGACATTACGCCTGACCTCAAAGCCGCGATGCCGGAATTGCGCGGGCGGCTCACCGCGAATCAGCGGCTCTCTGAACTCACCTGGTTTCGTGTCGGCGGTCCGGCACAAGTGTTGTTTACCCCGGCGGATGAAGACGATCTCGCGTATTTTCTCGCACGCCTTCCTGCTGAGCTAGCGGTCACCGTCGTCGGCGTCGGCTCCAATTTGATCGTGCGCGACGGCGGCTTGCCGGGCGTGGTCATACGCCTGGCTCCTCGCAGTTTTGGCGAGGCCAGCGCGCAAGGCGAGGTCGTCAGCGCGGGTGCAGCCGCGCTCGACAAGCGCGTGGCCGAGACGGCGGCTGCCGCCAATCTCGCCGGGCTCGAATTTTTCTTCGGCATTCCCGGCACCATCGGCGGCGCGCTGCGCATGAATGCCGGCGCCAACGGCGCGGAGACCAAGGACGTCCTGATCGAGGCCTCCGGTGTGGGTCGAGACGGCAAGAAGCACGTCTTCAGCAATGCGGAGATGAAATTCGTCTACCGCGCCTCAAGCGTCGATGCGTCCATCATTTTTACTTCGGCCCGCTTTCAGGGCAAACCGGCGACGCCTGAGGCGATCCGCGTGCGCATGAACGAAGTCCAGGCTCACCGCGAGGCGGCTCAGCCGATCCGCGAGAAGACCGGAGGCTCGACCTTCAAGAACCCGCCGGGAAATAGCGCGTGGAAATTGATCGATGCCGCCGGCTGCCGAGGCCTTCGCGTCGGCGGCGCGCAGGTCTCGGAAATGCATTGCAATTTCCTGATCAATACCGGCGAGGCTACCGCGAGCGATATCGAAACCCTTGGTGAAACCGTTCGCACGCGGGTGAAGGAAAATTCGGGAATCGAGCTACACTGGGAAATCAAGCGGATCGGGATAGTCCGATGATCGTCATTCCGGGACGGGCCGTCGCGACAAAATAGCGAAGCTATTTTGCGCGGGAGGCGCAGGCCCGGAATCTGGAGATTAAGGCGCGAGATTCCGGGTCCTCGCGCAAGCGCGAGTCCCGGAATGACGGGCAAACTGGATTGAGCTGATGCGGATCACCATTCTTTTCGGCGGCACCAACAAAGAGCGTCTGGTCTCGGTGGCGACTGCTCAGGCACTGCATACCGCGCTGCCCGAGGCCGATCTGTGGTTCTGGGAGGCCGATGACAGCGTTCACGAGGCGAGCGGCAAGGCGTTGCTCGGCCATGCGCGGCCGTTCGAAGACCCGTTCAAGCCGGATGGCGCGCGCGTCAGTTCTTCGATCGATCAGGCGATGGATCGGGCGGTGCGCGACGACCGGCTCCTCGTGCTCGCCCTGCATGGCGGCCGCGCCGAGAATGGCGAGTTGCAGGCGATGTGCGAGATGCGAGGCATCGCCTTCACGGGTTCGGGCTCGGCGTCGTCAAATCTCGCCTTCGACAAGGTCGCGGCGAAGCGCTTCGCGGCGATTGCCGGCGTCCATTCGGCAGCCGGTATTGCGCTTTCCGACATCGAGGCTGCCTTTGCCGAGCACGGCAAACTGATCGCCAAGCCTTCGCGCGACGGTTCGAGCTATGGGCTGATCTTCGTCAATTCGAAGCAGGACATCGTCGCCGTTCGCAACGCCGCGCGAACCGAGGACTATGTGATCGAGCCGTTCATCGCCGGCACCGAATCGACCTGCGGCGTGCTGGAGCAGGCCGATGGCTCGGTGATCGCGCTGCCACCGATCGAGATCATTCCGGCCGAGGGCGGCCTTGGCTTCGACTACCGCGCGAAATATCTGGCGAAGGCGACCCAGGAAATCTGTCCCGGCCGCTTTTCGCCCGAGATCAGCCAAGGGATCATGGACATGGCCGTGCGGGCTCACCTGGCTTTGTCGTGCGCTGGCTATTCGCGCACCGACTTCATCGTCTCCGACAAGGGGCCGGTTTACCTCGAGACCAACACCTTGCCCGGCCTGACCAAGGCCTCGCTTTATCCGAAGGAGTTGAAGGCGCAAGGGATCGATTTCGTCGATTTCCTCAAAGGTCAGATCGCCATCGCCGAACGGCGGGCACGAGGGTAGGTCGGCCTGTCTGGCCGGAACCCTTCAAGCATTACCAAATTCCTAACGTTACCGGCCAAATCCTTCTCCCGGCACGTCAAATCGGAGCTTGGTCGGACCAAATTTACCCTTTGTTTACCAGGAAGTCCGAAGGTTAACGCTGGCGGCGCATGTGTGCTCGGCTGCCGGGACGCGAGCTATTGGCGGGTTTTTCTGCCTTTTGCGAGCGTGGGGATGGTGACCTTTCTCAGCCCGGCACGGCCGAGCCGTCAGATGTGCCAGTCCCGCAATTCTTTGCGGGCGCAACGGTTGATGAGCTCGAGTAATGCATGGTGGAGGACGTCTCGCCCGGTCGCCGCGATCGCCGAGGCAACAGACTGAGCTGATGGACGCCGGCGCCGGCGTGGCTGTCGCCTTGCGCGCTCGGCGTGGTCTTGCTCGCTCTCCCGCCAAAGCGCGCCGGTTTGCGCGCAACGAACGACCGTCCGGCCTCGTCGCCTTTGTGGAACGCCGCTGGCCCCGTCGCGGTGGCATATTCGCAACCCTGTTGCTGCTGGTCGCGAGCACGAGCCTGGGCATCGTCAAGGGCGGCCATCTCGAACAATTCGTCGCCACCGTGAGCGAGGCGCGCAACGCGCTGGCCAATTCGGCCGGGTTTCGCATCACTGCCGTCGCCATCAACGGCCGCAAGCAGTTGACCCAGGACGAGGTGCTCGCGATCGGCGGCGTCAATGGCCATTCCTCGCTGCTGTTCCTCGATGCATCCGCGGTGCGCGAGAAGCTGAAAGCCAATCCCTGGATCAGCGAAGCCACCGTGCTGAAGCTTTACCCCGGCCAGCTGCGCATCGACATCGTCGAACGGTCGGCATTTGCGCTCTGGCAGCAAAACGGCCGCCTGTCGGTGATTTCGGCCGATGGCGCCGTGTTGCAGGACTATGTCTCGCCGGCCTTCCTTAAACTGCCGCTGGTGGTGGGCAAGGGCGCCGAAACCCGCGCCAGGGATTTCCTCGCGCTGCTTTCGCGCTATCCGCGGGTCAGTTCCGTGACCAAGGCTGTGACCTTCGTCGGCGAACGGCGCTGGAACCTGCGCCTCAATGACGGTCTCGACATCCGCCTGCCGGAAAACGACGTCGGCAATGCGCTTCTCACCTTGAGCAATCTCGACAAGGACGAACACCTGTTTGCCAAGGACATTGTTGCCATCGACCTCAGGCTGCCGGACCGGCTGGCGGTGCAACTGTCCGACGATGCGGCCAAGGCTCGCGAAGAAGCGCTCAAGAAAAAAGAGCCGAAAAAGAAGGTCGGCGACGCATGAGCAGCTTCGATCCCAGGCAGGCCCCGAAGACGCGTCCGATGCCGCAGAAGCGCACGGCGCTGGTGGCCTCGCTCGACATCGGCACCAGCAAGATCGCCTGCATGATCGCGCGGCTGAAACCGTGTCCGCCGAACGAAGCCTTGCGCGGCCGCACGCATGCGGTCGAATTGATCGGCTATAGCCAGATCCGCTCCAAGGGGGTGAAGGCCGGCGCGGTGGTCGATCTCGTCGAATGCGAGCAGGCGGTCCGCCAGGCGGTCTCGGCTGCCGAGGACATGGCCAAGGTTCGCGTCGAATTCGGTCTTGTTGTCAGTGTCGGCCGGACGGTTGCAGGCGCAACTGGTCGAGGCCGCCGTCGACATCAAGGGCGCCGCCGTGACCTCGGCCGACGTCGCGCGCGTTACCTCCGCCGGCATGTACCACGCGACCGGCGAGGGCCGTACCGTGCTGCACGCGCTGCCGACCGGCTATTCGATCGACGGCGTCAAGGGCGTCCGCGATCCCAAGGGCATGATGGCGCGGCAGTTTGGCGTCGATATGAACGTCGTCACGGCCGATACGACCGTGGTCAAGAATTTGATGCTGGTGGTCGAACGCTGCCATCTCAATGTCGAGGCGATGGCGGCAAGCCCCTATGTGGCGGGTCTGGCGGTCCTGACCGACGACGAGGCCGATCTTGGCGCCGCCGTGGTCGAAATGGGGGCCGGGACCACCACGATCGCGACCTATTCCGGGGGGCGATTCATCCATGCCAGCGGGTTTGCGCTCGGCGGCCACCACATCACCATGGATCTTGCGCGGGGGGTCTCGGCCTGCATTGCGGATGCCGAGCGAATCAAGACGTTATATGGCACGGTGCTGACCGGCGGGTCAGACGCACACGAGTTCATGTCCGTGCCGTCTGCCGGCGACGACGAGCTGGATGTTCCGCAGGTCGTGTCGCGCGCCACGATCGCGAATATTGTCCGGCACCGTGCCGAGGAGATTTTTGAGATGGTCAGGGACCGGCTTGCGGATTCTCCCTTTGCGGCAGAGCCGAAAGCCCGTGTGGTCTTGAGCGGCGGCGCCTGCCAGCTCACCGGCACGCTGGAGCTTGCCACCCAAATCCTCAACCGGCCGGTACGGATCGGCCGTCCGCTGGGTTTCAGCCGCCTTCCCAATGAAGCGAAGAGCGCGTCCTTTGCGGTGCCCGGCGGCCTTCTGGTCTATCCGCAATTCGCTCACCTTGAACATGTCGAACCGCGGCATACGCGGCAGCTCAGGACAGGGACCGACGGCTATTTTGGAAAAGTCGGACGATGGCTTCGCGAGGGCTTCTGATGAATCTTTTCCGCAACGACTTCAATTTCACCAACACCCGCGGCCATAGGCCGAGGCGAACCCACGCGCGCGTGACCGAGAGGCAACCATGGCACCCATCAATATCACTCCCCCTGACATTCATGAGTTGAAGCCCCGGATCACGGTTTTCGGCGTCGGCGGCGCCGGCGGCAATGCCGTCAACAACATGATCACCGCAGGGCTTCAGGGGGTCGACTTCGTCGTCGCCAACACCGACGCCCAGGCGCTGACGATGTCGAAGGCGCAGCGCATCATCCAGATGGGCACGCAGGTCACGCAAGGCCTGGGCGCCGGTTCGCAGCCCGACGTCGGCGCGGCGGCGGCCCAAGAGGTCATCGACGAGATCCGCGATCATATCTCCGGCGTCAACATGGTGTTCGTCACCGCCGGCATGGGCGGCGGCACCGGAACAGGTGCCGCGCCCGTCATCGCCAAGATCGCGCGTGATCTCGGCATCCTGACCGTCGGCGTCGTCACCAAGCCGTTCCACTTCGAAGGCCAGCGCCGCATGCGCACGGCGGAAGCCGGCATCACCGAGCTTCACAAGGTGGTCGACACGCTGCTGATCATTCCGAACCAGAACCTGTTCCGCGTCGCCAACGAAAAGACCACCTTCGCCGACGCCTTCGCGATGGCCGACCAGGTGCTCTATTCGGGCGTCGCCTGCATCACCGATCTGATGGTCAAGGAAGGCCTCATCAATCTCGACTTCGCCGACGTCCGCGCCGTGATGCGTGAGATGGGCAAGGCGATGATGGGCACGGGCGAAGCCACCGGCGACAAGCGCGCGCTGACGGCCGCCGAAGCTGCGATCGCCAATCCGCTGATCGACGATTCCTCAATGAAGGGCGCTCGTGGCCTTTTGATCTCGATCACCGGCGGCCGGGACCTCACGCTGTTCGAAGTCGACGAAGCCGCCACGCGGATTTGCGAGGAAGTCGACCAGGACGCCAATATCATCGTCGGCGCCACCTTCGACGAGACGCTCGATGGCATCATCCGCGTCTCGGTCGTCGCCACCGGCATCGAACAGGCGCAGATATCCCGCAGCACCGGCAACTCGCCGGCGCCCGTTTCCGCCCCTGTCGCCAGCCCCTTGAACGCGAATTCGCCCGGCGATTCGCGCCTGGCCGAACTGACCGCGCGGCTTCGTGCCGACAATGCACGGCTCGCCGAACGCGCCCAGAAGCTCGAAGGCTCGCACGTGGCCCAGCCGGCGCCTGCAGCGCCGCAGCGCCCCGGTAATACGGTCGAGCGCGCGGCTTTGGCGGCGATTGCGGCAGCCGTTGCGCCCGAAGCGCCATCGGCGCCGGCGCCGTTGCAGCCGGCTGCCTATGGCGATGTCACGGTTCGCCCGATCGCCCAGAAGCCGACGCTGTTCCCCGATCCGGAAGTAGCTGCAGCGCCCGCACCCGAACCGGCGCCGCCGGAAACCTTCATTCCGCAAGCGGCCGAGCGTGCGCCGCTGCGCGCGCCGCGGATGCCAAAGTTCGAGGAACTGCCGATGCCGGCCCAGAACGAAATCCGTCAGGCGCGGGGCGAGGCCGAGGACGATCATCCACAGAAAAGCAGGATGTCGCTGTTGCAGCGTCTGGCCAATGTCGGCCTCGGCCGCCGCGACGACGAAAGCGAGCCGCCGATCGCAGCGCGTGCTTCGGGACCGGCGATGCCATCCATGCCGCCGCTGCCCGAGCGCAAGCCTCAGCGGTCCGTCGCGGAGCAAATGGCGAATCGCCCTCCGGTATCCGAGTATGCTCCGCGCCAGGCGCCTCAGGGATTGGACATCCACGGCCGACCGACACCTGTGGCCGCCGCGCCACAGGGCGATGACCATCTTGATATTCCGGCTTTCCTCCGCCGGCAGGTGAACTGAAGTTTGTTACAATCTTGGCGACGCCAAAGGGTCCCGGTCTCACCGCCGGGGCCCTCTTTATTTGGCGGATGGTTCATGCCTCGCGACCACCACAAGCCATTGAAATCAAAATGTTAAACATATGTGCTAGGGTTCGCGGAATGTCCGTTTGATGCTGATTTTCGCCGGCGGATTGGGGTCGGGCTTTGGCGCGAATACGGCAGAGATAGGGTAACAATCGGTAAAAAAGCGTGAGTTGGCGCGCATTAAGGCGGCGACTATTCTCGACCGTGACTTGGGGAACCACTGAGTTCGAACCGGCATCAAAAGGGGAAGCCGGTTTGGTCTCACGGTAAGTCAGTGTGGGCACTTCTGTATGAAATTTGGTCGGCAGACAACGCTGCGTTCGCAAGCTACCGTGACGGGTGTCGGTGTCCATTCCGGACTACCGGTCAATCTGACGATTGGGCCTGCATCCATGGATGCAGGTTTTATTTTTGTCCGCACCGGCCTTGAAGGCAGCGATCGTGAGGTTTGCGCCATCGCCGAGTTGGTGATCGCCACCGAATTTGCCACCGTTCTCGGTGACCGTGAGGGACCCCTGGTCTCGACCGCCGAGCACGTGCTGGCCGCATTGCGCGGCATGGGCGTCGATAACGCCACCATCGAAGTCGACGGCCCGGAAGTGCCGATCATGGACGGCAGCGCGGCGGCTTTCGTCGCTGCGATCGATCAGGCCGGCATCGTCTCCCAGTCGGCGGCGCGCCGTTTCATCCAGGTGGTGAAGCCGGTGCAGGTCGTGATCGGCGATTCCTTTGGCGAACTTCGGCCGCATGCTGGCGGCTTCCGCGCCGAGGTCGAAATCGATTTCGCCAATCCCGTGATTGGCCGGCAAAGCTACCTGCTCGATCTCAGCGCGGAACGGTTCCGCCGCGAGATTTCCCGCGCCCGGACCTTTGGCTGCGTCAATGACGTCGCCCGCCTGTGGAGCGCCGGTTTCGCGCTCGGCGCCTCCTTCGAGAATTCGGTGGTGTTCGACGACACCCGCCTGCTTAACACCGAAGGCCTGCGTTACAGCGACGAATGCGTGCGCCACAAGGTGCTTGATGTGATCGGTGACCTCGCGCTCGCGGGTCTGCCGCTGCTCGGTGCCTTCCGTTCGGTCCGCGGCGGCCACAAGCTCAACCACGCCGTGCTGACCGCGCTTCTGGCCGACCGCACCGCCTATCGGGTGGTCGAGGGTGAAACCGCCCGCCGCTCGCGCACCCATGCCGAGGTCGGCAGCGGCATGGTCGGCGGCATGGTCGCTCCCGCCTACGGTCCGGACGTTTCCTGAGGCGTCCTTTTCCCTGTTTCCTTTCGTGGATAGATGTCCGCGGTGGCAAAGCGCGCCTTTACGCTCCGAATCAGCGAATTTAGCGCCTTGAACGGCGGCGCCGGATGATAATTGTTGAGGGATCACGGCGGCCCAAAGCCGCCTTATTCCGGGCGAAATAGCTGCGTATCCGGTTGGTTAAGCGACTTGTTTTAGATAAACAGGGCCGGGCCGGGGCATACCGGCCCAAGGCACAAGGTCCATGCCGCCGGCCCGGTTTTTGGCTGCGCCCGATCCCGCTCGAAAGGCGTCAGGTCTGAACTTCATGTCGACAAAGCGTATGACGCTCGCCCATCAACGACTTTCAAACCGTTGGGATATTGCACGCTTGGTGCGCGTGGCCGCGGGCCTTTCCGTTGCCGCCACGGTTCTGAGCGCGTGCAGTTCGGCCACCGAAATATGGGACAAGGTCACCCAGAAGGACGACACCTTCGTCGAGGAGCCCGCAGAAAAGCTCTACAATGAAGGCCTGTTCCTGACCAACGAGAAGCGCGATCCGAAGGGCGGCGCGAAGAAGTTCGAGGAAGTCGATCGCCAGCACCCCTATTCGGACCTGGCGCGCAAGTCGTTGCTGATGTCGGCCTACGCCTATTACCAGGCCAACGACTATGACAGCTGCATTGGTGCTGCGACCCGTTACGTCACGCTGCACCCGGGAAGCCCGGACGCGGCCTATGCGCAATATCTGATCGCCGCCTCGCATTACGACCAGATTACCGACGTCACCCGCGATCAGGGCCGCACCGAGAAGGCGATTGCCGCGCTCGAGGAAGTCGTGCGCAAATATCCGACCTCGGAATATGCCGTCAGCGCCAAGGCGAAACTCGAAGCTGCGCGCGATCAGTTGGCGGGCCGCGAGATGACCGTCGGCCGCTATAACCTCCAGAAGCGCAACTACACCGGCGCCATCAACCGCTTCAAGACCGTCGTCACCCAGTACCAGACCACGCGCCATGTCGAAGAGGCGCTGGCCCGCCTGACCGAAGCCTATATGGCGATCGGTATCGTCAGCGAGGCGCAAACCGCTGCCGCCGTGCTCGGGCACAATTTTCCCGATAGTCCCTGGTACAAGGACGCCTATAATCTAGTAAAATCCGGCGGTACCGAACCGACCGAGGATACGGGCTCTTACATTTCCAGGGCCTTCAGGAAGCTGGGTCTTGCTAGGAATTAATTTATGCTGGCGCGTCTGTCGATCCGTGACATCGTCCTGATCGAACGGCTCGATATCGAATTTTCCCGCGGCCTGGCAGTTTTGACCGGCGAGACCGGCGCGGGCAAATCCATTCTGCTCGACGCCTTCGCGCTGGCGCTGGGCGGCCGCGGCGATGCCACCCTGGTCCGTCATGGCGCCGAGCAGGGCCAGGTGACGGCCGTGTTCGATGTGCCGAAGGGCCATCCAGCGGCGGCGCTGTTGGCCGAGAACGGCCTGGAGGACACGAGTTTTCAGGATTCTCTGCGAGATGATCCTGCGGCGGGTGCAACTCGCCGACGGCCGCACCCGCGCCTTCATCAACGATCAGGCCATCAGCGTGCAGACCCTGAAAGCACTGGGGACTGCGCTGGTCGAGATTCACGGCCAGCATGACGAGCGCGCGCTGGTCGATGCCTCGACCCATCGCCGTCTGCTCGACGCGTTCTCCGGCCTCGAGAAGGAAGTCGCAGCGCTGGAAAAGCTCTGGGAGGCTCGGCGCGACGCCAATCGTTTGCTCGACGACCACCGCGCCGGCATGGAGCGCGCGGCGCGCGAGGCCGATTATCTGCGGCACGCCTCCGATGAATTGAAACAGCTCGCGCCAAAGGACGGCGAGGAAACGGCGCTGGCCTCCCGCCGCACCACCATGATGCAGGGCGAAAAGATCGCCGCCGACCTGCGCGAGGCGCAGGACGCCGTCAGTGGCAATCAGTCGCCGGTCGCCAGCCTCTCGGCCGCGGTGCGGCGGCTCGAACGGCGGGCGGCCAATTCGCCTGATCTCGTCGAGCCCGCGGTGAGGGCGATCGATATCGCGATCAACGCACTGGAGGAGGCCGATCAGCATCTTTCCGCGGCGCTGCTTGCCGCCGATTTCGATCCGGCCGAGCTCGAGCGCATCGAGGAGCGGCTGTTCGCGTTGCGCGCCGCCTCGCGCAAATATTCGACGCCGGTCGATGGGCTCGCCGCACTCGCTGCCAAATATGCGTCGGATGTGGCGCTGATCGATGCCGGCGCCGATCAGTTGAAAAAACTGGAGGCGGCGGCGGACGCTGCCGACAAGCATTACGTTGCTGCGGCCGCTAAACTCTCCGCAGCGCGCCTCAAGTCGGCGGAGAAGCTCAACAAGGCGGTCAATGCCGAGCTTGCGCCGCTCAAGCTTGAGCGCGCGAAATTCACCACGCAAGTTGAATCCGATCCGGCCTCGCCCGGCCCGCAAGGCTATGACCGCGTCGAGTTTTGGGTGCAGACCAATCCCGGCACCAGACCGGGCCCGCTGATGAAGGTCGCTTCCGGCGGCGAGCTGTCGCGCTTCCTGCTGGCGCTCAAGGTCGTGCTGTCCGACCGCGGCTCGGCGCCCACGCTGGTGTTCGACGAAATCGACACCGGGGTCGGCGGCGCGGTGGCGGATGCGATCGGCGCCCGGCTTTCGCGGCTCGCCTCCAAGGTCCAGGTGATGGCGGTGACGCATGCGCCGCAGGTGGCGGCCCGCGCGGACCAGCATCTGCTGATTTCCAAGGATGCGCTCGACAAGGGCAAGCGCGTCGCCACCCGCGTCAATGCGCTCGCCGCCGACCACCGCCGCGAGGAAATCGCCCGCATGCTCGCCGGCGCCGAAATTACCGCCGAGGCGAGGGCGGCAGCGGAACGGCTGCTCAAGGCCGCGACGGCTTGAGTTCCGAATGTCGTTCCGGGGCGCGTCGAAGACGCGAACCCGGAACCTCGAGATCCCGGGTCCGGTCCGGAGCTTGTCATCGGGCCGCGCTTTGCGCGGACCCGTTGGGACCGTCCCGGAATGACGAAGTTAGTTGCAAATCGATTCGTATAGATCACCCCACTGCGGATTCTGTGCCTCGATCAACTGAATCTTCCAACTCCGCTTCCACTTCTTCAGCTCTTTTTCGCGGGAAATTGCGGAGATGGGGCCCTCGTAGATTTCGAACCATACGAGTCGTGCAATATTGTACTTCGACGTGAAGCCCGGGACGGCTTTCTGTCGATGTTCGAAAACCCGGCGTACAAGATCGTTGGTCATGCCGACATATGTTGCCCCATCGCGCCGGCTTGCTAGGATATAGACGTAGTAAGCCATGATTATCGCCGACAGCTCTAACCAACCAGTCATTCCGCGGCGCGCGCAGCGCCAACTAATCTCGAGATTCCGGGTCTGGTCCTTCGGACCATCCCGGAATGACGAACCAAGACTTCCAGCATGATAGCAAAATCCAAACCCAAAAAGCTCCCCGACGTCGCTGACCTCACCAAGGCCCAAGCGAAAGTCGAGCACATGCGGCTTGCGCTGGAACTCGAGGCGCACGACCGGCGCTACTATCAGGACGATGCGCCCAGCGTGACCGATGCCGAATATGACGCGCTGCGCCAGCGCTTCAACGCCATCGAGAAACGCTTTCCGGAATTCGTCGATGCCTCCTCGCCGTCGCAGAAAGTCGGCGCCGCGCCTTCCGGCCGATTCAAAAAGGTCCGCCATGCGATACCGATGCTTTCGCTCGACAATGCCTTTGCGGAAGAGGACGTCGTCGATTTCGTCGGCCGCATTCGCCGCTTTCTGAAACTGTCCGAGGATGATCCCATCGACTTTTCCGCCGAGCCCAAGATCGACGGGCTCTCGATGTCGCTGCGTTACGAGGATGGCGAACTCGTTACTGCGGCGACGCGTGGCGACGGTGCGGAAGGCGAGGACGTCACCGCTAACATCCGCACGCTGGAAGACGTGCCGAAGAAGCTGAAAGGCCGCAAGGTGCCGCAGGTCTGCGAGGTGCGCGGCGAGGTCTACATGACCAAGAAGGCGTTTCTCGCGCTCAACGAACGCCAGAAGGCGGAAGGCGGCACCATCTTTGCCAATCCGCGCAATTCGGCCGCAGGTTCGCTGCGCCAGAAAGATCCTTCAATCACCGCCTCGCGCCCGCTCGGCTTCTTCGCCTATGCCTGGGGCGAAATGGCCGACATGCCGGCCGAGACGCAATCCGGCATGATCGCCTGGTTCGAGCATTGCGGCTTTAAGACCAATCCGCTGACCAAGATCTGTCATTCGGTCGAGCAGCTGATCGCCTTTCACCGCAAGATCGAAGAGCAGCGCGCCAGGCTCGACTACGATATCGACGGCGTCGTCTACAAGGTCGATCGGCTCGACTGGCAGGAACGTCTCGGCTTTGTCTCGCGCACCCCGCGCTGGGCCATTGCGCACAAATTCCCGGCCGAACGCGCCATGACGGTGCTGCGCGATATCGAGATTCAGGTTGGGCGCACCGGTTCGCTTCACGCCGGTCGGCAAGCTCGAGCCGGTCGGCGTCGGCGGCGTCATCGTGCAGAACGTCACGCTGCACAATGAAGATTACATCAAGGGCATCGGCAACAAGGGCGAAGAGCTGCGCGAGGGCCGCGACATCCGGATCGGCGATACGGTCGTGATCCAGCGCGCCGGCGACGTGATTCCGCAGGTGGTCGATGTCGTGATCGACAAGCGGCCGAAAGGCACCAAAGAATTTCACTTCCCGAAGAAGTGCCCGTGCCCGCTGCACACCGACGTCGTGCGCGAGGAAACCGCGGCCGGCGAGGAGGGTTCGCGCGCCCGCTGCACCGGCGAGTTCGCCTGTCCTTACCAGAAGATCGAGCATCTGAGACTGTTCGCCTCGCGCCGTGCCTTCGATATCGAGGGGCTCGGCGAGAAGCAGATCCAGTTCTTCTTCGAAGAGGGATGGGTCAAGGAGCCCGGCGATATCTTCACGCTGCAAAAACGCAACGCCAAACTCAAGCTCGAAGAGATCGAAGGTTACGGCGAAACCTCGGTGCGCAATCTGTTTGCCGCGATCGAGGAGCGGCGGCGGATCGCGCTGGAGCGCTTCATCTACGCGCTCGGCATGCGTCATGTCGGCGAGACCACCGCGCTGGCGCTGGCCCGCGGCTATGGCTCGTGGGACGCCTTCCACGACGCGTGCCTGAAGGTTGCCAAGGACGACGAGGAAGCGATTGCGGAAATGGATGCGCTCGACCAGATCGGCGACACCGTGATCGCGAGCATCAAGGCCTATTTCGGCGAAAGCCATAACCGCGGCATCGTCGAGCGGCTGACGCGCGAGGTTGATATCCTCGATGCAGAGAAGCCGAAGAGCAATTCCGCCGTCGCCGGCAAGACGGTGGTGTTCACGGGCTCGCTGGAGAAGATGACGCGCGATGAAGCCAAGGCGATGGCCGAGCGGCTCGGCGCCAAGGCGGCCGGCTCGGTGTCGAAGAAGACCGATTACGTCGTCGCCGGCCCCGGCGCCGGCTCGAAGCTCGCGGAAGCCAAAAAGCACGGCGTCGAAGTGCTGACCGAGGACGAGTGGCTGAAGATGGTCGGGGAGTGAGGCTTTACCCTCCGTCGTCATCATCCGCGAAAGCGGATGATCCAGTATTCCAGAGACGCCAGTTTGCTATCGATAAGGCTCGGCGTACTGGATACCCCGCCTTCGCGGGGTATGACGAAGAACGGTGCAGACATATCCCGCTCACACCATCCCCGTCTCTTCCTCCGCCTGCTCGATCAGCTCCTCGCTGACCAATATCTTCCGCCTCGGAACGATGAAAATCATCGTCGAGGCGCAGGCGAGCGAGAGCGCAAACACCGCGGCGTTGAGCGGCGCCGGCGTCGTGAAATGGCCGCCCAAATAAGCGCCGAACTGCGACAGAAACGAGCCCAGCCCCATCTGCAGAAATCCCATCGCGCCGGATGCGGTGCCGGCCGCTTCAGGCCGGACGCTGATGGCGCCGGCGGCGGAATTCGACATCACGAACGCATTGGCGAACATCACGATCATCTGCGTGCCGAACAGCCAGCCTGGCGTCTGGTTGAGGCCCGTGAGGCCCCAGACGAGATTCAGGAGGCTGCCGAAGAGTTGCAGCGCGAGACCGAACCAGATCAGTCTCTCCAGCGAATGGCGCGGCGCAAAGCGCACGCAAAAGAGATTGCCGATCAGATAGCCAAACGCCGCGGTCGCAAACCACGCGCCATATTCGGCGCTGGTGCGGCCCATATGCGTCACGACGATGTAGGGGCCGCCGCCTGCGAAGGTGAAGATGATTTGCGAGGCCAGCACCTGGCACAGCACGTAGCCGATGAAGGCGCGGCTCGCCAGAAGACTGCCGACATCGCCGCGAAAGCTGCTACTGACGAGACGAACGCGGCGCGTTTCCGGCAATGCCAATGCGATCGCGACCGCCACGGCCAGCGAACCCGCAGTGATGACGTAGAAGATCGCGCGCCAGCCGAACGCGGTCTCGAGCAGGCCGCCGGTCAGGGGGCTTAGCATCTGCGCGATCATCATCACCGCGATCACGAGGCTGATCATCGAAGAGATGCGTTCGCGGTGATAGAGGTCGCGGATGATGGCGCGGCTCACCACCATGCCGCTGGCGCCGCCCAGCGCCTGGAAAAACCGCGCGGCGATCAGTTGCGGCAGGCTCTCGGCGAAGATGCAGGCCGCGCTCGCCACCACCATCAGGCCGAGGCCCGCCAGCAATACCGGCCGGCGTCCGTAGCGATCGGAGAGTGGCCCCATCAGGATCTGCGAGCAGGCGATGCCGACCATGTAGAGCGACACCGTCATCTGCGCGATGGAAATGTCGCTGGCAAAGCTCTTGGCGAGTAGCGGCAGCGCCGGCACCAGCATGTAAAGCGAGATCGGCGCCACGCCGGTCATGGCGACCAGCAGCAACAGCATGGTCCGCGTCGTCGCAGCGTTTGTGCCGTCGGCCACTCCGCCGTTGGCAACCTTGCCGTTAGTCAGTGCGGCCGATTTGCCGACGACGCCATGCATCAAGAGTCCAATTCCTTAAGCGCAGGCACCATCAGACCGCGACCCCGCTTCGCTTGCTTCGCAAGCTTGGCCGGGCTCGAGTCCGGCGAAGCGCGCGAGCGCGAAGACGGAAGCGATCCGGTGTGTGCTCCCCAGATTTCGTTTGTGTGATTTTGTTCGAGTTGGACTTTAGCGTTATTCGGCACGCGCCGAATACGGGTGTTTCGTCATGCGGCTATTCGTTTTCCGGGATGCGCTTGGCGCAAGCGGGCCTGTTGTGAGGGAATGGTTGAGAGGCGGTAAATACCGCGGCTGTCATCACCCGCCACCGGGTCGTCACTGCGTGACGCCCCGGCTGGCGGGGTATGACGTCGGATGCGTCGGGTCTAACGACCGCCAACTACAGCGACAGCGGCGCGGTCGCTTCGTCGAGCCAGGCCTTCGTCGCGTCATCGACATGGCTGCGCACGGCGTGGCGGACCCGCTCGTGGTATTCGTTGAGCCAGCTCAATTCGTCGCCCGTCAGCATGCTGAGATCGATCAGCCGGCGGTCGATCGGCGCCAGCGTCAGCGTTTCGAACGCGTTGATCGGCTTCTCGGCGCCCGTGATTTCGGCCGCAACCACAAGCTCGAGATTTTCGATGCGGATGCCGAACGCATCGGTCTTGTAGTAACCAGGCTCGTTGGAGAGGATCATGCCGCGCTTCAGCGGCGTTGCGCCGAGCTTCGAAATCCGCGCCGGGCCTTCATGCACCGAGAGGTAGCTGCCGACGCCGTGGCCGGTGCCGTGCTCGAAATCGACGCCGGCCTGCCACAGGAATTGCCGCGCCAGGCTGTCGAGCTGCGCGCCTGACGTGCCGTCGGGAAACAGCGCGCGGGCGATGGCGATATGACCGCGCAGCACGCGGGTGAAGCGGTCGCGCATTTCGAAGGTCGGCTCGCCGATCGCGATCGTGCGGGTGACGTCGGTGGTGCCGTCTTCATATTGTGCGCCGGAATCGATCAGCAGGAGATCGCCGCGCGCGATGCGGCGATTGCTCTTGCGGGTGACGCGGTAATGCACGATGGCGCCGTTCGGGCCGGTGCCGGAAATGGTCGGAAACGACACATCCTTCAGCGCGCCGGTGTCGCGGCGGAAGGTCTCCAGCGCCTCGACGGCGTCGATCTCGGTCAACGCGCCCGAGGGCGCCTCGCGGTCGATCCAGGCGAGAAAACGCGCCAGCGCAATCGCGTCGCGCCGGTGCGCCGCTTTGGTGCCCGCGATCTCGGTATCGTTCTTGACCGCCTTCAGCAGGCTGACGGGATCAGCGCCGCGTACCGGCTTGCCGCCGGCGGACGATATCAGGCGGGTCAGGGCATCCGCTGATGTCGCGGCATCGAGCGCGATCGAGGCGCCGGTTTTCGACAACTCGATCAGTTTTTCCGTCAGCGCGCCGGGCTCGGCGATATCAGCGGTCTGTTCGAGATGATCGCGGACGCTGTTGGAGAGCTTGCGGTGATCGATGAACAGCGTCGGCCGGCCGCTTTTGGGCACCAGCGCGTAGGACAGAGGCAGCGGCGTGTGCGCGACGTCGCCGCCGCGGATATTGAAGGTCCAGGCCACCGCATGGCTGTCCGACAGCACCAGCGCCTCAGTGCCGAGCCTGGTGATCTCGGCCTCGATCCGCTTCAGTTTGTCGGCCTCGAGCTCGCCCGAAAACGGCTGGCCGTGCAGGTTGACGGGAGCGAGCGGCAGCTCGGGGCGCTCGGTCCAGACGGTATCGACCGGGTTGGTATCCACCGCGACCAATTCCGCGCCGGCTTTGGCGCAGGCGGCCGACAGCTTTTCCGCCGCCGCGGTCGTATGCAGCCAGGGATCGAAGCCGAGGCGGTCCCCGGCCGTCAGATGTTGCGCCAGCCATGTTTCGGGCGGCGGGTCGACCAGCGGTTCGACGCCCCAGGCTTTGGTGTCGACCTGCTTGGCTGCCTGGAGCGTATAGCGCCCGTCGACAAAGACCGCGGCCTCATGGGCAAGCACGATGGCCAGGCCGGCCGAGCCGGTAAAGCCGGTGAGCCAGGCCAGCCGCTCTTCGGACGGCGGGACATATTCGTTCTGCTGCTGATCAGCGCGCGGCACCACAAAGCCGCTCAGGTTGCGTTTCGTCAGCTCCTCGCGAAACGCGGACAAACGCGCGGACAGAGCAATGCCGGTCTCGGGCTCGTCGAAGGTCTGGAAGTGCGCTTCAAACATTAGTCGATAGTATCATGTTCTAGGGACAGCTCGGCAACCGACTCAATTTGCTTCCGATTCCAAATTTATTGTGATTGAATTGCTGCACCCGCGTTAGACGGGTCTGAACGTTTCGTGACTGCAATGGTCATGGAAGCGCTTCAGGAGAAATCCTTCCGGGTGGAATGCCGAGGCCAGTTCCAAGGGCGTTTTGTGGATAGTGGAGTGGATTTGACATTCGCTACGGTGCCAGCCGCGCATTCGCTTAGCGAATGGCAAATCCAGAACTCCACTAGTAACTCATAGTTGCTAGTGGTCCTTCGGTTTTAACATTTGCAAAATGTGCCCGCCAGATAGGGATGCAAATGTTAAAACCAGACCACTAGGCGTCGAGGGATTAACCATGCCCGTCTTCACCTTCGAGAAGATATCGCCGCCGATACGCCGCGTATCTGCTTCTCCCGCTCCCGAAAAGCCGCGCAGCGTCATCGTTCAGATCCTGGATCGTTTTGTCGAGAAGCGCGTCAAGCGCGTAAATCTGACCGAAAAGGCTGCCCGGCCGCGGCAGCGTAAGCCAGCGAAGTAGGGCGACTGTCATTCCGGAAACCGCGCAGCGGTTATCCGGAATCTCGAGATTCCGGGCTCGCCTTTCAGGCGCCCCGGAATGACCGAATAAAACTCTCACCGCGCCTTATGCAGCAGCAGGCTGCTCCAGCCGTCGATCTGGATCTGCCGTTCCAGCACCAGCCCGCGCGCCCGGTAGGCCGCGACCACCGAAGGCGCCTGGGCTGACAATAACCCCGACAGGATGATGCGCGCCCCGCCGGCCAGATGCGCGGACATCACCGTCGCCATCTGCCGCAGCGGATTGGCGAGGATATTGGCGAGCACGAGGTCGAAAGGCTTTCGCTGTCGCAGCCGGGGCGCGGAAAAGCCGCTTCCCCAGGTCACCTCGACCAGTGGACCGACTCCATTCAACCGGGCGTTCTCGGCAGCGACCTTTACCGACAGCGCGTCGATGTCGCTGGCGAGCACCTGATCGTGCAGCGCCTTGGCAGCGGCGATCGCCAGCACCCCGGTGCCGGTGCCGAGATCGAGCACGCGGCGCGGTCGATGCGCCTTCAGGACGTGGCCGAGCAGCACAAGACAGCCGCGGGTGGTGCCGTGATGGCCGGTGCCAAAGGCGAGCGCGGCCTCGATCTCGATGCCGAGCTTGTTCGGCGCCACTTTCGCCGCGGTCGTGCTGGCCGTGGACGATGAAACGGCCGGCGTGGACGGGAACCAGATCCTCCAGCGCTGGCCTTGACCCAGTCCTTGGCTTCGACGACGTCGAAGGAGGCCGCGCGCGCGGCCTCGTCGCCCGCGGCGAGCGCGATCAGATCGCGGATCGTGGCCTCATTGGGGGCTTCCGCAAAATGCGCGGTGACGTCCCAGCGCCCGGTCGGGCCGGCGAAAGCCGCGACGGCGGCTTCGCCCTCGGCGAGGCCTCCGGTCAGCAAATCCGCGATGCGCCGGGCGGATTGTTCGTCGCCGATCGCGAGCGTGGCGCGGTGGGTTTGCGGCGTGAGCGTTGAGGTCATCGTAGAGTCTTCTGGTGAGGGCAATTACGTTGTTTGATCCCTCCCCCCGCGTGGCGGCGGGGAGGGAAGGCCGCAGCAAAGCGAAGGCCAGGGTGGGGGGCTTATGACGCAGTTTAAAGCTTCATTCACGTTATTCTTCTAGGTTCATCCGTGCTGAAGCACTGCTGGCCCGCGACGATCGCTTCGATCAAATTTCAGCGCGGCACATTTGTAAGAAACAAATGACAGTGCAAGGATATGGCGGTGGTTCTCAAACCGCTTTTTGAACGCCTTCATCCGCTTCGTCAATTCAGCCGCATTCACCCAGCCAAAACCGAGCATTGTCTCCGAGCCGTCAAGGTACTGGTTCAAGCAACCGCCGGATCATTTTGAATTTGCTGATTGATCGCGCGAAGAATCCGCGTGCTGATCTCATCGTGCCTTGTCGCGGTCAGGAGCTTTGCTGGCCGCGTCTTCGACGTCGCCCGCGGCGATGCGGCCAATGGGGATAGCGCTCTGGACGGTGTCAGCGTGAAGCTTCTCGCCTTTAGGACCTTTGGGCATTAGATCGGCTCCCCGTCGTGGCTAATGTAGACTTCCCCGACCACTTTGCCGACGTTGTCCTTCACAGGGTGAAAGCCGGTTTCTAGTTCGTCTCGCTCGATGGAATCAGCCAGTCGGCGAAGGGTATCCGCAGCCCATTTATTCAGCGTTGCGTCATTGGGGCCTTCAAACCGCATCTCAACATCACACTGCAATTGCAGGATCACGTCGTCATCTTCATCCATCGCCCGGCCTCGCCTATGCTTCCTGCTAAGCATACCACAGGCGGCGGTGGGAGTGCGACGACCCGTCAAGCCGGGTTATTTTCACACTGAGACACAACCCCCTTTCCACTCACACCAGCTCACATCGAACACAGAGCTTGTCCACAATTTCTGACATCGGACATGCGCTATCGATTCAATGGCTTGCCGGATTTTCCCCGCAACGAGGCGAGGCGCAGACGTGGTCCCTCTCATTACGGGTGAAGGGGCCTTCCATCCCCAACCCATCCACACCTCACCCACAACCTATCCACCGATCATCCAAACAACCCGCGATGATCCCGCAAGATCACCCGCGCGGCGTTGTGGCCGGGGGCGCCGGTGACGCCGCCGCCGGGATGGGCGCCGGAACCGCAGTGATAAAGCCCCTTCAGCGGCCCGCGATAGTCGGCGTGGCCGAGCATCGGGCGCGCCGAGAACAACTGATTCAGCGTCAGCGCGCCGTGGAAGATGTCGCCGCCGAGCAGGCCGAATTGCCGTTCGAGGTCGAGCGGCGACAAAACCTGCCGCCCGATCACGCTTTCCGCAAAGCCCGGCGCGTAACGGTCGACGGTCGCGATCATGAGGTCGGCGACCTCCTCGCGGTGGTCGTCCCACGAGCGCCCGTTCGGGCAGTTCCGGCGCGACATGCTGGCAGAAAAGGCTCGCGACGTGCTGGCCTGGCGGGCGCGAGGCTGTCGTCCAGCGTCGAGGGGATCAGCATTTCGACAACCGGCTCGCGGCTCCAGCCGTCCTCGCGGGCGTGCTGCCAGGCGCGGTCCATGTAGGCGAGGCTGGGCGCCATGATGATGCCGGAGGTCAGGTGATCGCCTTCACCCGGCAGCGCCGTGAACGAGGGCAGGGCGCTGAGCGCCACATTCATCCGGAAGGTGCCGGAGGCGTTGCGCCAATGTCTGCATGCGCCTGAGAAAATCTTCCGGCAGCGCGCCTGACGGCACGAGACGGGTGTAGAGCAGTTTCGGGTTGACGCTGGAGGCGACATATTTCGCGCGGATGGTCTCGCCGTTGTCGAGGACGACGCCTGACGGCGCGGTCGCGCTCGACGATCACCTCGCGCACGCCGGCCTCAAGCGTGATCTCGGCGCCGGCCCGTCGCGCGGCGCGCGCGATGGCCTGGCCGATCGCGCCCATGCCGCCGATGGCATGGCCCCAGACGCCCTTCTTGCCGTTCACCTCGCCGAAGGCGTGATGCAGCATCACATAGGCCGAGCCCGCGGCATAAGGGCTCGCATAATTGCCGACGATGGCGTCGAAGCCGAACAGCGCCTTGATCAGGTCGCTCTCGAACACCTCGTCCAGCATCTCGCCGGCCGAGCGCGTGAACAGATCGAGCAAGGTACGCTGCTGTTCGAGCGAGAGCTGGCGCAGGATGCTCGCCGACGCCGAGCGCGTTGAAACCTTCGCGGATCGCGCCGACCCCAAAGCTCTCGACCAGGTTCGGCGGCGCGCGCAGCACAAAGGCGCGCAGCACGTCGGCGATTTCTTCTAGCTTCGCGGTTGAAGCCATCGAGCGCATCGGCGTCGCGCTGGCTGAGTTTGGCGAGCGATTCCCGGGTGCGGCCTTCGCCGGTGCAGCAAATAGCGGCCGTCGGGCGCGGGCAGGAAATTCTGCACGCGGCGCTCGACGATCTTAAGGCCATGCTCGCCGAGTTTCAGGTCAGAAATGATCTTCGGGTTGAGCAGGCTCACGGTGTAGGCGGCGACCGAATTGCGGAATCCGGGTGCGAACTCCTCCGTCACCGCCGCGCCGCCCACGACCTTGCGCCGCTCGACGACCTTCACGCGCAGGCCGGCGGCATGCCAGATAGGCCGCGCAGGTGAGGCCGTTATGTCCGGCGCCGATGATGACGACGTCTGTTTCGTTCATGTGGGCTTCAAGAAGGATATGCCATTATGCGGTCATTCCGGGATGGTGCGTTAGCGACAAAATTGATGTTCAATTTTGCGCTGAGCACCAGACCCGGAATCTCGAGATTCCGGGTTCGCGAAGGCGCGCCCCGGAATGACAGATCAATAGCAGACTCAGGCGCGCCAGCAATCAGCCAGCTACATTGCCCGCGTCCATACCATGTGCTCCATTGCCGCCTCTCGCTTGCGTTTCGAAAACACCCCGCCGGAGCTTTCATGACCCAATCTGATCTGCACCTTCGCCGCGGAGCCGGCCTTCCGCGGGCCGCAACCGGCTGGTGCTGATCTGGTCTACACGGCTGCGATCTTCGTCAGCGCGTTGTTGCTGTTCTCGGTGCAGCCGCTGTTCACGAAAATGGTGCTGCCGCGGCTCGGCGGGTCGCCGGCGGTGTGGTCGGTGGCGATGGTGTTTTTCCAGTCGCTGCTGCTCGCCGGCTACGCCTATGCGCATTATCTGATGCGGATCAAGAGCCGCCTGATCCCGGTTGTAGTGCATCTGGTGCTGCTGATCATCGCGCTTTTCCGCGCTGCCGCTGGCGATTGCCGCGCGGCTGGGGCGAACCGCCGACCTCGGGTTATGCGTTCTGGCTGCTCGGCCTGTTCCTGGCCTCGATCGGGCTGCCGTTCTTCGCGCTCGCCGCCAATAATCCCGCTGCTGCAAGCCTGGTTCGTCCGCACCGGGCATCCCGACGGCGCCGATCCCTATTTCCTCTACGCCTCCTCCAATATCGGCAGTTTTCTGGCGCTGTTGTCCTATCCGCTGCTGCTGGAGCCGATGTTCACGCTGCGCACGCAAAACCTGATCTGGACCGGCGGCTATGGCCTGCTGATCGTCCTGATCGCGGCTTGCGGCTTGTTGTTGTGGCGCGCGCCGGCCACGGTGGCCGCTGACGCTGGCTGAGAAGCGATGCGCCGGCGCCGTCATGGATGCTTGCGCGCGCGCTGGATATTTCTCGCCGCGGTGCCTTCGGGACTTTTGATCGCGGTAACCGCGCATATTTCGACCGACGTCGCCGCTGCTCCCTTGCTGTGGGTGTTGCCGCTCTCGCTTTATCTGTTGACCTGGGTATTGGTTTTCCAGTCGCGGCCGCTGCTTGCCGCACAAATGGATGCTGATGGCCCAGCCGGCTGGCGATTGCGGGCGTCATCGTGTTGCTGGCGGTCGGCGGCGAGCAGAACCTGTTGCTGACGCTGGGCGGGCATCAGGTCTGTTTCTTCGTCATTGCGATGGCCTGCCATGGCGAACTCGCGCGCACCCGCCCGCCGGCGAAATATCTCACCGGCTTTTATGTCGCGCTGTCGTTCGGCGGCATGATCGGCGGGCTGTTCGCAGGGTCTGATCGCGCCGTATGTGTTTTCCTGGGTCGCGGAATATCCGATCCTGCTGGTGCTCGCGGCGCTTTGCCGTCCGATGGATAAAGAGCGTTGGCCGCTTTGGAGTCGCCGATTCTGGCCGCTGCTGGTGGTACTGGCGGTCGCGCTGATCGTTCCGTCGCAAGGTAAGGATAGTTTGTTCGACTGGTTCGAGGAAAACCGCGTCTATGTCGCCGGCGGCGTCGCCGTGTTCTCGGCATGCTGCTGGCGCTTGGGCTCAACGCCTCGCGGCTCGAAGTCTTCGCCGCGGTGGCAGCACTGGCGCTGGTGCTGATCCGGGTCTATCCCGTCCGACGACGGACGGGTCGATACCGTGCGCAGCTTCTTCGGCGTCCACAAGATCCTGATCACGCCGCACGGCCAGTATCACGTGCTGATGCATGGCACCACGATCCACGGCGCGCAGAAATTCACCAATGACGACGGCACGAAGGTCGAGGGCCGGCCCGAGCCGATCACCTACTATCACAAGGACGGCGGCATCGGTCAGGCGATGACGGCGATCCGCGAACGCAAGGGCGCGCCATTGCGCGTTGCGGTGATCGGACTTGGCTCGGGGACGCTGACCTGCGTCGGGCTGCCCGGCGAAACCTGGAAATTCTTCGAGATCGACCAGTCGATGGTCGATACCGCGCGCGATCCGAAATATTTCACCTATGTGCAGAGCTGCCAGCCTGATCTGAAGCCGGTGATCGGCGATGCGCGGCTGACCTTCGCGCGCGAGCCCGACGGCATCTACGACCTGATCATCGTCGACGCCTATTCGTCGGATGCGATCCCGATCCATCTCGCCACCAAAGAGGCGATGGCGATCTACAAGGACAAGCTCTCACCGCAGGGCGTGGTGGTGATGCACGTCTCGAACCGGCATCTGGAATTGGCGAGCGTCGTGGTCGGGATTGCCGACGCCAACGGGATGAAGAGCTGGGTCTATAACGAAGACTCCGGCCGCGACGGCGAATATATCTTCGCGACCAATGTCGTGGTGTCGGCGCGCGAGGAGGCCGATATCGGCAAGCTGGCTTCGTCCGATAAGTGGGAAGAAACCGACGCCAAGCCGGACCAGCGGGTCTGGACCGACGATTATTGCAACGTTTTGGGGGCGGTTTATCGGCGGCTTCGCGACGGCGAGTAACCCTTAAAGTTGTTTTTAGCCTCTGCATGAGCGCGAACGTCAGGCATTGAGGGAACTCAAAAGTTCCCTGCGGCGTTGTGGCATTAAATGTCCCAATCGTGCCGCCGCACGCCTTCATGGATGTGCGGCAAGATCGGCACCAAATCCGTTGGAGGAGATGCCATGCCGAACGTCAAATGGTTATCGGTCGTTGTGTTGTCGGTCGCGCTGTCAACTGCCGCCTTCGCGGCCGGCCGGGGCGGCGGCGGCGGTCATGGCGGCGGCGGCGGTGGCCACGGCGGAGGTGGCGGCGGTCACTTTGGTGGCGGCGGCGGTCACTTCGGTGGTGGCGGTGGTCACTTCGGTGGCGGAGGCGGCCACTTTGGCGGCGGCGGCCATTTCGGTGGTGGCGGTCACTTCGGGGGCGGCGGCCATTTTGGCGGAGGACATTTCGGTGGCGGCGGCCGCGGTTTCCACGGTGGTGGAGCACGGTTTGCCGGAGGCGGCGGGCGGCATTTCGGCGGCCGGGCGGCGGTCTCGCATGCTGGCGGCGGCCGGGCGGCGTCGTTCTCGCGCGCGGCCGGCGGCAGCAGTTTCCGCGGCAATCGCGCCGCGCAGGTTCACAACGGCGCCGGCAATGCGGCAGGCCATAACAACCGCGCAGCAAATCTCCGCGCCAATGCCGTTCATCATGCGCTGGCCGCGGGTGCCGTAGCCGGCGCGCTGCATAACCACAACGCCTTGAACAATCCCGCGGCCCGCGCGCACATCACCTCGGCGGCGGCGACCGCCGGATGGCGCGGCCATGGCCGTGACGGCGGCTGGTGGCGTCATCGCAACGGCGGCTATGGCTGGGTCGGTCCGCTGTTCTGGCCGTTCGCCTATTACGATCTCTCCGACTACGCGATGTGGGGCTACGATCCTTCGTTGTGGGATTACGGCTATGGCGACATCTATGCGGGCATGTTCGCGCCCTACGGCTATGACGACCTAGCTGGCTATCTGCCGTCCGGCAACGCGGGGTCGTCCTCGTCGGGAGGCACCGCTCCGGCGAACCAACCGAACGAACTCGCGCAGATGTGCGGCGACGACAGCCAGGACATCGCGGGGCTTCCGATCGATCGGATCCAGCAGGCGCTCAACCCGGACGACGAGCAGCGCAAGGCGCTCGATGATCTCGCCAACGCGTCGATCAAGGCGGCGCAGATCATCAAGTCTGCCTGTCCAAAGGACGTCGCATCGACCGCGCCGGCTCGCCTGGCGGCAATGCAGTCGCGGCTCGAGGCGATGATCTCGGCGGTGCAGACAGTTCAACCGCCGCTCGATCATTTCTATGGTCTGTTGAATGACGAGCAGAAGGCGCGGCTGACGGCTCTCGGCGAAGATCAACGGCGCGGCCGCAACAATGAAGGCGATTTGGCGCAGGCCTGCGGCAATGGCGCGGCCAATGCGACTGATTGGCCAGCGGCCGAAATCGACCAGCGCGTCCACCCCACCGATGCGCAACGCGCGAGCCTGAACAACTTGAAGGATGCCAGCGCCAAGGCCATCGACATTCTCAAGGGGACATGCGAGCCCAACGAGGCCTTGACGCCGCCGGCGCGGCTCTCGGCGGCCGGCAGGCGCCTGGACGCGATGTTGCAGGCGGTCGAGACCGTGAAGTCCGCGCTCGACAGTCTCTATAGCGAACTGAGCGACGAGCAGAAGGCGCAGTTCGAATCCATCGGCCCGGGCCGCGATGTTGCGCAAACGACGGCTGCGGCGTCGGATGACACGGCTGCGCCGGAGCCGCACCACCATTATTACCACCATCGCCATCACGCCAGCGTGGTGGGCCTCGTTCGCCGCCTGATCGGTTTCTAGGCGCCTTTCACGAGGCGCGGACGCGCGGCAGGTCGGCGGTGCCAGCGGCGCTCGCCGGTCTCGCGGCGATCACCGCGCGGCGATCGACCACGGCGTGATGGAATTGTTCGAGCACGAGGCCATAGGCGGAAAGGTCGCCTTCCTCGATCGCGCCGTCGTCGTAGCATTCCAGCGTTTCGCGCAGGAATTCGTCGGCTTCCTCCTGCAACGCATCGAGTTCCTCGACGGAATCGGTCTTGCGCACTTGCGCGATCGCCGAAAGCAATTTGTCCCGGTGCAACGTGGTGACGTTGCGCTCGTCGCGCTTCATGTAATGGCGCAGCCACGCCGCGCCTGAGCCGAGGACCGAGAGCAGCAAGATACCGCCCCAGAAATAGTCGCTGTATTTATCGAGGAAAGTCCGCTCGGTGCCGTCGATATAGGCCGCCGCGCCCGGATGCGCCGGGATCGCCGCGTCCTTGTCGGTGTCCGGCTTCTGGATCTTCGAGGCCGCCGGATCGTCCCTGACGAGCACCGGACGCACCTGAAAAAGCGCGCGCGTGAAGGCGCCGACGGTGGATTCCGACACCGACTTCCGCGCCACGATCAGGTGATTGACGCTCACGGTATCGACCGTGTCTTCGGGGCGGGCAGGGGCGGTGGTGAACGAACTGCCGGGAATTTCCTCGGACTCATAAAGCGGGTGTTTGTGCGCGAGCGCCTCCGAGACGTCGATCGGGATGAAGGTCGGCTCGCCGCGCAAGCGCGCGGTCGTGGTGATCGCATCGGTGGTGATCTTGCTGTCGAGCGGGCCGACCGTCATGAACGCGTCGATCGTCGGGTCTTTTACCATGTCGGTGATCTGCGAGACCGAGAACCGCGAGACCGCGACCTTGTCAGGGTTGAGGCCGGATTCGGTCAGGATCACCTTGAGCAGGTTGATATTGACCGGGGTGCGGCCGAGCACGCCGATGCGATGTCCCTCGAGATCGGCAATCTCCTTGATTTTCGCCTTGGTGTCTTTCTTGGCGCCCTTGCGCGGCGCGCCGGAAGGCGCCCACAGCACCACGACATTCTTGCGCAGGATCGCAACCGCCCCGGCTCCCTTGGGTATTTCCTCGTCGGCGCGCCCGACCGCCAGATCGGTCTCGCCGGTGCCGAGAAGCCCGAGGCTCTCCACCGCGCCGGCGGTCGAGATCACCGTCAGCCGGACCGGGCTTCCTTCGCTGGCAAAGGTCTGCGCCAGATTCTGGATCAGCCGTTGATCGTCGCTTCCCGGCGGGCCCACGGCAATACGCAAGGTGGTCGGACGCCACAGCAGGAAGGCCGCGCCGGCAATCGCCGCGAAGACCAGGAGCGCGGCGGCAATCAGCAGAAATGGCGAACTTCTCTTCCGTCCTGCGGAAGCGAGGTTAGCGTTCGAACCGTCCGACACCGACATGTTGCCGCCAACTTAACTGTGAGCCCTGACGTCCAGAGAAACCTTACAAGGACCTTACGTCCAGGGAATTGCGCTGCACTATCCTATCACGCCCCGTAGTCTTGCGGGCCAGGATTTGTGTTGGCAGCGGCTGCGCGGCCATCGCCAGTCCGTGCGAAATGGCGTAACCATGCGGCTTGCCGAAGTAGGTCCGCTCGCCGCACTCGCCGATCATATCAGGTCGAGGGGCCCGCGCTCAATTTGAGCACGATTCTGACAGAACTCTCGTGCTTGCCGATCGTTATCTGACAGGCAGCTTGGCGCGACGAGGCCAATGCGCTCACGTGAGGAGAGCGTGCCGTGCGATTGCGACGTCTGCCCAGCTTGATGCTGCTCGCCGCCGGCCTTTCGGCCTGTTCGCAGGAAATCGACTATACGCCCGAGCAACGTTCCTGCATCGCCCAGCACTACGCCAGCTACGACGCCAAACAGATCAACCAATGTGTCGACGTGTGCAAGGCCTGCATGAAAGGCAATGTGGTGACCTGCAACACCTCGTGCCGGTTGCGCGGCGCCAGCTAGTGGTCCGCCGCGGCGGTAACCAGATGCGCCAAAGGCCGCCGCTCAGGGCTTGACCCGCCACCGAAGGCATCGAATCATTGGTGCTTTCAGGCGTATGCCAAAATGATTGAGATCGGTATTATTAGCATCATTGTGCTGGCGGTCGGCTATTGGGTCACGCTGTGGCTCATGGGACGCCGTGACGACGTCCTGCACGGCGACTTCGTGCATGCCGAGCCGGGGGCCGAGACGGCGGCGTTGTCGGATCAGCCATTTCCTGCGAAGCCCATGTTGCCTGCGAAGCCGACGCTTGCTGCGAAACCCGGGGTCAAGGCTGGCGTGGTCAGGCCTGTTGCCGCCAAACCCGCGCAAGCGCTTCCCGCTCAGCCATTGTCGACGCAGGCACCGGCGGCGTTTTCCGAACGGTCGGATACGTTGCAATCGCTGTTGGCGTCGATCAAGCGGGACTTGAAGGACGCCTCACAGCTTTAATTTCCAGGCAAGGGAAACAGCGTCAGTTCCGGTAATAGTAGCCGGACTGCTGTTGATAGTAGCCGCGCGGCTGCGGCTGGTACTGGTTGCCGTAACCATCAGAGGTCGGCTGCTGCTGATAGTAATAGGCCTGCCCGTCATAGGCACGACGGTTCGAGCGCGGCGCCGGATAGCGCTGGTCGGTTGAACTGCCGTCAGCCGGATAGATGTAGCCGTCGTCGGCCTGCTGCTGCGGCGGCTGCACCGGACGGTTGCCGGGGAAATATTGCGGTTGCGGCGTCAGCACGATCGGCTGGCCGGAGTCCGAATATTGCGGCTGATACTGTTGGTCGGGCTGGGGCTGTGCAGGCTCGGCGCGCGCCACGGCGTTGCGGCGCGGATTACGCGCCAGCGCGACCGTGGACGAGCCGGTCAGCGTGACCGTGGTGTTGAGCACGCCTTGCTCTTCCACCAGAGCGTAAAGCTTCGTGGCATTGGCGCGCGACAGCCGCACGCAGCCATGCGAGACCGGCGTGCCGAGGCGGCCTTCGGACTCGGTGCCGTGGATCGCATGTCCAACCTTGGTGAAGAAGATCGAATGCGGCATCGGCGCGTCGTCGAATTCCTTGGAGTAGTGATCCTCTTCCATCCGGAACGCGCGGAAGCTGCCGTTCGGCGTCTCATGCGACGGATTGCCGGTCGAGACCGGCCAGTGATAGCGCTCAACGCCGTCGACGGCGACGGTCATCATCTGCGCATCCTTGTCGACGGTGATGGCGACTTTGGCCTGTGCGGTGCCAGCGGCAAACAGTATCAGGGTCGTTGCGGCGATGAGAAGGGAACGCATTTTACCTCTGGCCTCCGGGCCGTTGACGATCGCACCACGCTCCCCATCCCGCCTGTCAATATGCCCGAATTAGGCCCATGGTTCCAGCGGCGCTTTGATGCATCACGCAGTCGGGATCGTTAATGCCGCGCTTGAACGTCGGCGGTTTGGCGCCGGCGTGGCGGCGATGTGTCGTTTGTCGTTTATCTTCGGTTACCCTCTTTGTGGCTCGCCGATGAACATGGAACCCAAACGTCATGTCGGCGTTATAGGTTGCGTTCATGGGATGAGGACTGATGACGATGAATAAAGTGAAGGCGAAAACCGCGGCGTACCCTCTCGAGGCGCGTGCCGGGCGCTGGCTTGCGGCGACGGCCGTTGCACTGGCGCTGCTTGCGATCCCGCAATTTGCGCACGCGCAGGGCGTTGTGGGCGGGATGGAGCGAGGCGCCGCCCAGGGCTCTTATGACGGCAGCCGCGTCGCGGGTCCGGTGGGTGGGGCCGTGGGTGGCGCAGTCGGTGCCGGTGTTGGCGGCGCGGTCGGCGCCGTTGACGGCATCCTCGGCATTCCCGGTCCGCGTTGCCGCGGCTACTACAACCGCTACGGCCACTGGCGCTGCTACCGGTATTGAGATTCTTCCATTTCATAACCGTCATTCCGGGATGGTGCGTCAGCACCAGACCTCAGATGCGCAATTGCGCATCGGGGAATCTCGAGATCCCGGGTTCGCGCTAAAGCGCGCCCCGGGATGACGTTCTTTCGAACGTCAATTCTTCAGCCGATATCCGGTCTTGAAGATCCACCACACCACGATCATGCAGATGACGAGAAACGCCAGCGTCATGCCGATGCTCAAGGTCACGCTGACGTCGGCGATTTCGTAAAAGCTCCAGCGGAAGCCGCTGATCAGATAAACCACCGGATTGAGCAGCGTGATCGTGCGCCAGCCCGACGGCAGCATGTTGACCGAGTAGAAGCTGCCGCCGAGAAAAGTCAGCGGCGTCACCACCAGCATCGGGATCATCTGCAGCTTCTCGAAACCGTCGGCCCAGATGCCGATGATGAAGCCGAACAGGCTGAACGTCACCGCCGTCAGCACCAGGAAGGTCAGCATCCATATCGGATGATGGATTTGTAGCGGCACGAACAGGCCGGCGGTGGCGAGAATGATCAGGCCGAGAATGATCGATTTGGTCGCGGCCGCCCCGACATAGCCGAGCACGATCTCGAAATAGGAAATCGGGGCCGACAATATTTCATAGATGGTGCCGACGAATTTCGGGAAGTAGATGCCGAAGGAGGCGTTGGCGATGCTCTGCGTCAGCACGCTCAGCATCACCAGCCCCGGCACGATGAAGGTGCCGTAGCTCACGCCTTCGACCTGCGTGATGCGCGAGCCGATCGCGGCGCCAAACACCACGAAATACAGCGAGGTCGAAACCACCGGCGACACGATGCTTTGCAGGATCGTGCGCGCGGTGCGCGCCATTTCGAATTTGTAGATTGCGCCGACGGCCCGGAAATTCATGACGCGCGTACCAGAGAAACGAAGATATCTTCCAGCGAACTCTGGTTGGTTTCCAGGTCCGTGAAACGAATGCCGGCGGCGCGGAGATCGCCGAGCAGGCTGGTGATGCCGGTGCGGTCGCCTTTGGTGTCGTAATTGAAGGTCAGGTCGTGGCCGCCGTTCGACAGTTCGAGATTGTAGGCGCTGAGCGCCGGCGGAATCGCGTCGATGCCGGATTGCAGGTGCAGCTTGAGCTGTTTCCTGCCGAGCTTCTGCATCAAATTCGCCTTGTCCTCGACCAGGATGATCTCGCCCTTGTTGATGACGCCGACGCGGTCGGCCATTTCCTCGGCTTCGCCGATATAATGCGTGGTGAGGATGATGGTGACGCCGGCAGCCTTCAAGGTCCGCACCACTTCCCACATCCCCTTGCGCAGCTCGACGTCGACGCCCGCGGTCGGCTCGTCGAGAAACAGAACCTGCGGCTCATGCGACAGCGCTTTGGCGATCATCACGCGGCGCTTCATGCCGCCGGACAGCGTGACGATCTTGGAATCCTTCTTGTCCCACAACGACAGGTCCTTCAGGACTTTCTCGATCAGGTCCGGATTTTTCGGCTTGCCGAACAGGCCGCGGCTGAAGCTCACCGTGCCCCATACGGATTCAAACGCGTCGGTGTGCAATTCCTGCGGCACGAGGCCGATCATGGTGCGCGCAGCGCGGGAGTCGCTGATGATGTCGTGGCCGCCGACCGTGACGCGGCCGCCGCTCAGATTGTTGATGCCGCAAATGATGCTGATGAGCGTGGTCTTGCCGGCGCCGTTCGGTCCGAGCAGCGCGAAGATTTCGCCCTGCTCGATCTCCAGATTGATGTCCTTCAGCGCCTGGAAGCCGGAGCCATAGGTCTTGGAAAGATGGGAAACGGAAATGATGGAAGGCATATGAAGGAGGTCTTTGAGGACAAAGAAGGCGAGGCGGGAACCTACAGATAGGAAGTGGGAACTTTTGTGCAATCCCGCGAGGCAGTTTTGGCGGTTGTTGATGAGCTGCCAACCGAAATAACCTGTGGCCAAAGAGAAATCAAAAACAACCGGCAAAATGGCCGGTACTCGAGGAAATGTCAGGGCTTTGTCAGCATGATGTCAGCATCCAAGAATTTTTGCGTCGCTTCCTGTTGGTGGCGTTTGCGGCGTTGCCGCAAATGGCTGGCGCCGGCGACAACATCATCAAGCAGACCAAATCGCTCAACGGCGTCGAGATGCCGCCGCTGTTGCCCGGCATCAAGGTCCATGTCGATCCGAACAACGTGACGCCGATCCGCCAGATCCAGATGGCGCGGTTTGACGGCAAGTCCTGGGTGCTGTTCGGCGATGTGCTGGGGGAGAAGTGATCTTCTTCACCTCTCCCATGGGGAGAGGCATAGGCCGCCTTGGCGGCCGTCCTTCCAAATAAAACGCCGAAGCAAAAGCTGCGGCTATGGCGAAGCGGCGGGTGAGGGGGTAAGGAATACGGAAAGACCGTAACCCCTCACCCCAACCCTCTCCCAACGGGAGAGGGAGCACACCTTCGCAGTGGCGACAGGCGTCTCTACTGAAAATAATTATTGATGATGCGCAGGTCGGACAGCTCCGGTTGCGCGCCTTTCATGCTGGCCTCGATCACCCGCCGGCAGACCGCGGCCGTCGCCTCGTCCCTGAAGTCGTTTGCGGCTTCCAGCACCGTGCGCGCGGTGTCGAGCGCGCCGCCGTCCTGCTTCGACGCCTCGGAATCCTCGCTCGCCGCGCCGCCCTTGCGGCCGAAACCCTGGCCGGCAGCCTTGCCGAAAGCAGGCACGCCCTTGCCGAATGGAATCGCGTTCATGCCCGGCTATCTCCCCTGATCATGCGTAGAGCGCGGCCGCCATGCTCGCGTCGAGCGGTGCGGTGCCGTTCTTGCGCGACTGGTAGAAGGCGAGCACGCTGCGCGTCGTCTCGATATTGAGGCGGCCGTAGTCGTTTTCGAGACTTCTCAAATCGCTGGCGGTGATCCGGTGATCCTTGGCGCCGAGGAACAACAGCGCCATCGTGGTGTCCCACGAGAAATTCAGCGCCTTGCACAGGATCAAAATCATCTCGCGGTTGCGGTCGAACAGCGCGCGCTCGATCACGTCGCTCGGCAGCGAGCACAACAGCGATATGCCGATCGTGACCTCTTCGAGCCGGTGTGAACGCGCATAGGTCGATATGCTGGCCTCGTTCAGGTTGCCCTGCCGGTGCTGCGTCGTCACCACGCGCTTGGCGACGAAATGGCTGCGCGACACGGGGCCGAATTTCGATTGCAACTCGCCGGCCAACTCCGACACCGATGACTGGATCTGCCGCGCCATGTCCGGACGCTCGCGCTCCAGGCGCTTCTTCACGTCGGAAGTCGCTTTCGCGATCAGCTGCTGGAACACGTGCCGCGGGATGTCCTTGCGCAGGCCGAGCTGTTCGGCGAGGATGGAATCGCCCTCCGCGCGCTGCACCATGTTCAGGAAGCCGAAGTCGGAGAATTTGGCGCCGCTGTTGCTGGCGACGGAATTCACCACGTTCTGGTCGCCGCGCTTGACGAGTTCGTCGGTCACCCGCTCTTCGAGCGTTTCGCGCTTGGAGATCGAGAGCATGTGCTCCTGGCTCTTGGTGCAGGCATTGGCCACCAGCGCATAGGTCTCGAGCTGCTTGGATTCCCTCAGCACGGGACCCGCGACCTCGATCGCGTCATCGAAGGCGAGCTTGTGAATGATGTTGACGGGGGCGTGGTCGAAGCGCGCGAGTTTTTCGGACAGCTGTGCGCGGGCCGCGACTTCGATTTCGTCGGCGAGACGGGAAACCACTTCGCCGAAGGTCCAGATTTCGTCGTCGGAAAAGCCGCCGGCGATCATCAGGTCGGTGGTGTGCCACAGCGCCCGCGCCCGGCTCTCGGGCGTTCCGCGCGAGACTGCGTCCTCGAGATCGTCGAGAAACGACTTCGATTCGGTCTTCCTGGCCGTCTTGAACTGCAAGCTCATTTTGGGTGCCAAATCCTTCGGCGAAACCTCATCTCGCAACGAGGATACAGACCAGACCCAAGTTTTCAGTAAAAAAGGCTGGGAAGTATTGTCGGTCGAAATTCGTTAAAATCGGTGAGATTTCGTTAAGATGCATAGCTGCGAGCGGGACCCCCAAATCGGGCGTTTGCATCACCCCGGCTTTTCCATCTAGAAGGCGGCTAGAGTTCCGATTCCGAAGTTCGCAAGTAAACGCAGCAACCTCAGATGCGAACTTCGGAATCAAAGGAGCTCTAGAAAATGGAGGTTTCCAGTGCGGCTTTGAATTTGAAGTTCCCATAACGCAGTTGCAGCGAAACTGATAGGAACTTCAAATTCGCCGCACTGGCCCTGTTTCGGCATGGCAAGCTTCGTCCCCGGCCCAAAGTAAAGAAAAAAGTAAAGATAAGTGGCCCCAGTCGACCGATCGAGCCCATCCCATACCCGCACGCTGTTCTTCGCCCTGCTGGCGTTGGCCTGCGGCCACACGCTGTCGACCTGCCTGAGGACGTTGCCCGGCATCAGCCTGGATCTGATGGCAAGGGACTTTTCTACCGCACCGCAAACGCTGGCGAGCCTGATCGCGATCTATCATTTCTCGTTCGCGGCGTTGCAGATCCCGGTGGGCGCCGCGATCGACCGGTTCGGCGTGCGGCCGGTGTCGCTTACTTTGTTTTTTGGGACGATCGTGGGCTCAGTGGCGAGCGGCCTTGCCGCCGGCACCGCCAGTTTTGTATTCGCGCAATTCCTGCTCGGCGTTTCGACGTCCGGCATGTTCATGTGTCCGATGACGCTTGCCGCAAAGCAGGTGTCGCCGGAACGGTTTGGCCTCTGGTCCGGCGCGGTTCTTTCCATCGGCAATACCGGCATGCTGCTGTCGTCGAGCCCGCTGGCCTACGTCATCGAATATTTCGGCTGGCGCGCGGGCTTTTTGATCTCGGCGGCGATCGGCGCTGTGATTGCGGTCGCCGTGTTCGCGCTGGTGCCGAAGCAGCCGGCCGAACACAAGGAGCAATCCTCTCCTTTGTCGCAAATGGCCGAAGTCGTGCGGATCGGCTTGTCGCGCCCGATGCGCGGCATCATCGCGCTGGCGCTGGTTTCGCTCGCTTCCTCGCTGGTGCTCAGGGGCGTGTGGGGCGGACCATGGCTGATGGACGTCAAAGGCCTCACGCGAATCCAGGCCGGCAATCAGCTCGGCATTTTCACGCTGTCGCTGATCATTGCGCCGCTGTGCGCGGGATTTATCGATCGAGGGTTCGGCCATCGCCGGATGATTCTGGCGGGCGGACATCTGCTGGCGGCGATCTGCGTGGCGCTGATGGCATTGGGCGCGCCCGATTCCGTTCTCCCGCGCCTGTTCAACGTGCCGGTGATGCCGCCGCAGTTCGATCTGGTCATGCTCGTCATCATGGGCTTCGCGGTCTCGACCCAATCGCTGCTGTTCGGCATGACGACGCAGTTGATGGGCTCCGAGATGGCCGGGAGAGCCTTCGCAGCCACTAACCTGGCTTTGTTTCTGGGGACCGCGCTGTTGCAGTCGGCGACCGGCGTGGTGGCGGCGAGATATGGCTTGCCGGCGATGATGATGTTCGTGGCGGCGGCGCTGGCTGTCGGCGCGCTGACGTTCTTTGTCTATACGCGGCCGGAATCGCGGTGAGCCGCATTTGTCCGGCGCAAGCGCGAAGATTCACGCCCGTTCGACGAAACTGTCGACGACCTTCTTCTCGCCGGCCTTCTCGAACGCGATGGTGAGCTTGTTGCCGTCGATCTTCACCACATGGCCATAGCCGAACTTCTGGTGAAAGACGCGGTCTTCCAGGCTGAAGTCCGAAGTAGTGCCGGTCGATTTGGCGATCAATTCGCCTTCGATCACGAGCGGCGCGCGCTTGGGTTTCGCGAAGCCGCTTGTCTCGCGCGAGGAGAATGACGACTGTCGTTCCTCGAAGCCAAAACCACCCTGACGTCCGCCGGCGCCGCGCGCGCGGTTGGCCTGCGCGCGCTGCCAGCCCGGCGTCGTATAGCTTGAGCCGAAGGATTCCACATTGTCGAAGCGCGAGGGACCGTAGCCACTGGCGCCGCCCCAGCCCGAGCCGCCTTTGGATTCGGTGATCTCGACGTTGTGCGCCGGGAGTTCGTCGAGGAAGCGCGAGGGGATCGTGGTCGACCAGGTGCCGTGGATGCGGCGGTTGGTGGCGAAATAGAGTTTGGCGCGGCGGCGGGCGCGCGTCAGCCCGACATGGGCGAGCCGGCGTTCTTCTTCCAGGCCGGCGCGGCCCTGTTCGTCGAGCGTGCGCTGGCTCGGAAACAGGCCTTCCTCCCAGCCGGGCAAAAACACGTTGTCGAATTCCAGCCCCTTGGCCGAATGCAGCGTCATCAGCGACACCGATTCCTCTTCAGCGCCGCCGTCGCGGTCCATCACCAGCGAAATATGTTCGAGAAAGCCTTGCAGGTTCTCGAACTCTTCCATCGAGCGCACCAGTTCCTTCAAATTCTCCAGCCGCCCGGCGGCATCCGCCGAGCGGTCCTTCTGCCACATCTCGGTGTAGCCGCTTTCGTCGAGCACGGTTTCGGCGAGCTCCGTATGCGAGGCGACTTCGGCCTGCGCGCGCCAGCGATCGAAACTGATCAGGAGATCGCGCAAGCTGCCGCGCGCCTTCGGCTTCAGCTCGTCGGTCTCGACCACGGCGCGAGCGGCTTCATGTAACGGGATACGCCGCTTGCGGGCGTGGTCGTGCAGCATCTGCACGGTGGCGTCGCCAAGCCCGCGTTTGGGCACGTTGACGATGCGCTCGAACGCGAGGTCATCGGCGGGCGAATTGACCACCCGCAGATAAGCCAGCGCGTCGCGGATTTCGGCGCGTTCGTAGAATTGCGGGCCCCCGATCACGCGATAGGGCAGGCCGAGTGTGACGAAGCGATCTTCGAACTCGCGCATCTGGAACGAGGCCCGCACCAGGATGGCGATCTCGTTGAGGTTTTCCTTCTTGCGCTGAAGCTCCTCGATTTCCTCGCCGATGGCGCGGGCCTCCTCCTCGGAATCCCACGCGCCGGTCACGGTGACCTTTTCGCCGTCGACATCCTCGGTGCGCAGGGTCTTGCCGAGCCGGCCTTCATTATGCGCGATCAGGTGCGAGGCGGCAGCGAGGATGTGGCCGGTCGAGCGATAGTTGCGCTCGAGGCGGATGACCTTGGCGCCGGGAAAGTCGTGCTCGAAACGCAGGATGTTGTCGACCTCGGCGCCGCGCCAGCCATAGATCGATTGATCGTCGTCGCCGACGCAGCAGATGTTTTTGGGGGGGAGGCATTCGCAACACTACGTTCGTCATTCCGGGGCGCGCCGGTAGGTGCGAACCCGGAATCTCGAGATTCTTCGATGTGCAAGGGCACATCGGAGTTCGCATCTTCGATGCGCCCCGGAATGACGGGTGAAGGCGCGAGCTCTGGCACGACTGCCTTGGGCGAAGGCGCCTGCGCCAACAGCCGCAGCCAGAGATATTGCGCAACGTTGGTGTCTTGGTATTCGTCGACCAGGATGAATTTGAAGCGGCCTTGATAATTTCGCAGCACGTCCGGGTGCTCGCGGAACAGACGGATGTTTTCCAGCAGCAGATCGCCGAAATCGGCGGCGTTGAGGATCTTCAACCGCTCCTGATAGCTCGCATAGAGCTTGCCGCCCTTGCCGTTGGCGAACACCGAGGCTTCGCCCGGCGGCACCTGCGACGGCCCGAGCCCGCGGTTCTTCCAGCCGTCGATCAGGCCGGCCAGCATCCGCGCCGGCCAGCGCTTGTCGTCGATGCCTTCGGCCTGAAGCAACTGCTTGAGCAGCCGTATTTGGTCGTCGGTATCGAGCACGGTGAAATTGGATTTGAGCTGCACCATTTCGGCATGGCTGCGCAGGATGCGGCCGCCGATCGAGTGGAAGGTGCCGAGCCATGGCATGCCTTCGACCGCCTGGCCGAGCATCTGGCCGAGCCGCAGTTTCATCTCGCGCGCGGCCTTGTTGGTGAAGGTCACCGAGAGGATTTCGCCCGGCCGTGCCCGGCCCTGGCTGAGGATATGGGCGATGCGGCAGGTCAGGACGCGGGTCTTGCCGGTGCCAGCGCCGGCCAGCACCAATACCGGACCGTCCAGCGTTTCCACTGCCTCGCGCTGCTCCGGATTGAGGCGGTTGAGATAAGCGGGCGCTGCCGCCGCCCGGGCACGCGCGGCAATCCCGCCGGCCAAAGGCTGGTGGTCGGGGACGCTCGTGTGGGGCAGGTGGCGCGGCTCGGTCATGTCTTGATTCGGTTTCCACCCACGATGGCACGTTCCGCGAAGGTAAGCACCGCGGGGAGCGCGACGAAGGGCAGCCTACATAGCAGGAACGAAGCCCATATAGGGCGTGGGAGGCAGTTTTGACAGGAGTTATCCAGCCCTCACGCAGCCCTCACTACCGCCGCGATTTGTTCCTTTCCGGGCGAGATTTTTCGCCCCCTCCGCCACTTGAACTGGCCGGAACCTTTGTTCCAGGGGGAGATTATTTCATCGAAATGCGTCGGCGTTTGTTCGCGGCGCTCGGAAAAACGGATGAAGCGGAGCTTGTCATGTTGAGCTGGGTCGTCACCTTCCTGATCATCGCCCTGATCGCCGGCGTTCTGGGTTTTGGCGGCATTGCTGGCGTCTCCATCGAAATCGCCAAGGCGATCTTCTTTATCGCGGTCGTGCTGTTTATCATCTCGGCCGTGGTCGGCCTGGCGCGCGGCCGAACCAGAGTCTAGCGAGGCGGCTACTTCCTCGAGGGCATCGCGATTGCGCGGCCGATGCCCTCGGGCCTCGGGACCATCGCGTGCGCCCCGGCTACCGCGTCGATGGTGGTGCGGATGTCGGGAGGGAAGGGCGCGGTCTTTCGCAAGCCCATGTCGATATGGACAGTCATGTTTTCCGAGGTCGCCGACAGCCAGCCTTCGTTGGCGTGACGCAATTCCTCAAAGGTATGCAGCCGCTTGTCGTCGGCGGCAAGCAGGTAGACCGAGACCTGCAACGGTTCGCCGAGATGAATCTCGCGCAAGTAGCGCACATGGCATTCGGCGGTGAAAGTCGAGCCGTTGCGGGTTTTCTTGTAAGCAGGGCCGATGCCGAGCACGAGCCACAGCTCGTCGATCGCCCGGTCGAACATCACATTATAATAGGCCATGTTGAGATGGCCGTTATAGTCGATCCATTGCGGCTCGATCTGCATCACCGAAGACAGGAACGGCGCCGGGTGATTGGCTTTGTCCGCGCCAGATTGTGTCGTCATGGTGTCCATCTCTATTCGCCGGTCATCGTCCCTTGACCCCCTATATATCCTTTGCCACGGTAACTGCGCGGAAGGATTTTATCGTGAGCACGACCATCACCAATAACCCGAAACGACCCGACCCGAAGGCGGTTGCCGCGGCGGTCGAAAAGCTTGCCGCGCGATTCGGCAATCGCCTCGTCACCTCGCAGGCGGTGCGCGACCAGCACGCCCATACCACGACCTGGCTGACGTCGCAGCCGCCGGATGCGGTGGTATTCGCGCAGGAAACCGCCGACGTGCAGGATGTGGTGCGCATTTGCGCGAGCCATGGCGTGCCCGTGATCGCGTTTGGCACCGGCACCTCGCTGGAGGGCCAGGTCAATGCGCCCGCCGGCGGCGTTTGCATCGACTTCCGCGACATGAACAACGTGCTGGAAGTCCACGCCGAAGATCTGGATTGCGTGATCGAACCCGGCGTCACGCGCAAGGCGTTGAACGAGCATCTGCGCGACCAGGGTGTGTTTTTCCCGATCGATCCCGGCGCCGACGCCTCGCTCGGCGGCATGGCCTCGACGCGGGCCTCCGGCACCAACGCGGTGCGTTACGGCACCATGCGCGAGAATGTGCTGGCGCTCAAAGTCGTGCGCGGCGACGGCGAGATCATCACGACCGGCACACGGGCCAAAAAATCGAGCGCCGGCTACGACCTCACGCATCTGTTCATCGGCGCGGAAGGCACGCTCGGCATCATCACCGAACTCACCATCAAGCTACGCGGCATTCCCGAAACCATTGCCGCCGCCGCCTGTTCGTTCGACAGTGTGCGTGGCGCCTGCAATGCGACGATCATGGCGATCCAGACCGGCATTCCCGTTGCACGCATCGAACTCTTGAACGCCGAGCAGGTGGTGGCGTGCAATTCCTATTCGAAGCTGAGTTTGCCCGAGACGCCGCTGTTGCTGCTCGAATTCCATGGCAGTGAGGCTGACGTTGCCGAGCAATCGAAGAATTTTGCCGAGATCGCGCGCGAATGCGGCGGCGGCGATTTCACCTGGACCACCAGGCCTGAGGACCGCACCAAACTGTGGCAGGCGCGGCATGACGCCTACTGGGCGGTCAAGGCGCTTCGTCCCGGCGCCGGCGTGGTGGCGACCGATGTGTGCGTGCCGATCTCGCGGCTCGCCGATTGCGTCACCGAAACCGAGGACGACCTGAAACGCCTGCGGCTGCAATCGCCGATCGTCGGCCATGTTGGCGACGGTAATTTCCATTGCTCGCTATTGTGCGATGTCGACGACGCCGACGAAATGGCGCGCGGCGAGGACTTCATGCACCGCCTGGTCGAGCGCGCGTTGTCGATGGGCGGCACCTGTACCGGCGAGCACGGCATCGGGCAGGGCAAGCAGAAATACCTGCGAGGCGAGCTTGGCATTGAGGCTATCGACGCCATGCGCGCGATCAAGCAGGCGCTTGATCCGCAAAACATCTTCAATCCGGGAAAAATCATTCCGGCGTCGAGCGGATGAAACAATTTGCGTTTAGGATGATCGCGCGGCGGCGTGTTCGATTGACGTTGTTTTTCGGCCTGAAAATTTTGGATATGATGATGCGACCCTGCCGGAATGTCCTCGCCGCCTCACTCCTTGCGCTGGTGCCACAGATGTCGGCCGCGGCGGACGGTGATCGTTCGCCGGAGCCGACGGTGAATTCCGCGCAAAATCCGCCTGCCACCGGGGCAAACGACACGGACGAACTGAAGCCGCAGACGCCGGACACGGATTTGTTTGCGCTGATGACGGGAACATGCAGCACGCTCAAGATCGCCGGGCACGATTTTGCGTGCCGCACCGTCGCCTATGCGCACAGCGTTCAGGGCCGGGCCTATTTCACCATCGCGATTGACGACCCTTCCGACCAGAGCCACATCATCTCGTTCTCCGGCGAAAACAGCCGGCGGTCCAACGAAAACCTGTATGACCTCACGGTCGACCGGATGCTGCTGAATTCGAAAAACCAGCCGAAAGCCGATGGCCTTCCGGTGCCGACGGTGGTGAGGTCGGCGGGCCGATGCGTGCAGCTCGGCAATTTCGCCACCGGCCATGTCTCCAGCATCGTCTGCTCCGCGACCGACCGGAGCGGCAAGAAATACGATTTGCGCTTCGAATCCGATGGCTCGCCGATCACGGTGCGCAGGGTCATTCCAACCGAGCCGACTATCCGCCAGCGAGGCTGAGCTTTCCAGGAAGATGCGCCATGGCGATGCGCTGGTTCGACAAGCCCAAGCCGAAGGAGATCTGGGAAGAGCCTGTGGCCGGGGCGCTCGGGGACATCGAGGCCGCGCATCGTATTCGCGATATTTGCCGCGCGGCCTCAGACAGCGCCGGGAAGGTGGGCGCCCCCGGCGGCAAAAGCCTCCAACACGAGTTTCAGCGCTACGAGCGCGCGGCGCGGGCGGCGATGGAGACCGCCATGAAGATCGGCGATGACCTGCTGCGCGACACCGCCGTGCGCCAGATCATCGATCTGTGCCTGACGGCCGATGACGCGCGGACGGCGCGGATTCTGTTTCGCGCGATCCAGGCCCCGTCGATTCGCGACGAGGTGCTGCGGGACCATCCGTTGCTCTCGCAGTAGCGTTGTTGATTGCGCATAATCTTTTCGGAAAACCGGTTCCCACTTTTCCGGATTATGCGCGCTACTTCTCGACCGCGCCGCCGCTTTCAGCCCAATCCTTGAAGCCGCCGATATTGTAGACCTCGTGATAGCCCATGTCCTTGAGCAGCTTGCCGGCGAGCGAAGCGCGACCGCCCGATGCGCAATAGATCAGGATGGTCTTGTCTTTCGAAAAATTCTTGTCGTGGGTGGGTGCGTCCGGATCGGCGCGAAATTCCAACAGGCCGCGCGAGACGTGAACCGCGCCGGCGGCCTTGCCGCTCGCCTGCACTTCGGTGCCGTCGCGAATATCCAAAAGCAGCGTATTGCCCTTGGCGATCTTTTCGCGCGCCTCGGCCGGCGTGATCTTCGGCACCGCGGCGTTCGCGGCTTCCATCATCTGTTTGACACCGAGCGCCATGCTTTATCTCCCCTTTTGGACTGTTGTTCGCGTTGCTTAAGTCTTACACTTTCCTGCTCGTCATTGCGAGGAGCTTAAGCGACGAAGTAATCAGGCATTTTTGCTTCTGGATTGCTTGCTAATGACCAGGTACGAGCCGTCGATTTATGACATTTTCACGGCCTTCTTCTGCGCCGGCAAGACCGCTATAGTCGCGCAAAATCCGATCGCAAGAAAAGCCGACCGTGAGGGATGACCATGAACGAGCATGCTCAGGCTGCCGCCACCGCGCCGCTGTTCGATCCGCTGTCGCCGGAGTTCATTCGCGATCCTTATCCGCATTACGATCGGCTGCGCCGCCTCGATCCCGTGCATATCACGCCGCACGGCATGTATCTCATCAGCCGGCATTCGGAGGTGAGCGGTATTTTGCGCGACAAGCGCTTCGGCAAGGATTTCGTCGAGCGCACGACGCGGCGCTACGGGCCCAAGATCATGGAAGAGCCGATCTTCCGCTCGATGAGCCACTGGATGCTGCAACAGGACCCGCCGGACCACGCCCGCCTGCGCGGCCTGGTGGTGAAGGCCTTTACGGCGCGGCGGGTGGAAGACATGCGGCCGCGCATTCAGCAGGTCGTGGATGAGACGCTCGATCGCGTCATCCCGCGCGGGTCCATGGACCTGATCGAGGATTTTGCCTTTCGCCTGCCGGTTACCATCATCTGCGACATGCTCGGCATTCCCGGGGAGCATCGCGAGGTTTTCTATCACGGCTCGCGCGATGGCGGCCGCATTCTCGACCCGGTGCCGCTGACGCCGGAAGAGATCGCGAAAGGCAACGCCACTTATACGATGTCGCAGATGTACTTCCAGCAGCTGTTCGAGTTGCGGCGGAAACACCCCGGCGACGATCTGACCACGCAACTGGTGCAGGCTGAGGAAGACGGCTCGAAACTCACCAATGAGGAATTGACCGCCAACATCATTCTGCTGTTCGGAGCCGGCCACGAGACCACCGTCAACCTGATCGGCAATGCGCTGCTGGCCCTGCATCGCAATCCGGATCAGCTCGCGCTGCTCAAAGCGCGTCCGGAACTGATTACGAACGCGATCGAGGAGTTTCTGCGTTACGATTCCTCGGTGCAGATGACCGGCCGGGTGACGCTGGAAGACATCGACGACCTCGGGAACAAGAAGATCCCCAAGGGCGAAAGCGTGCTTTGCCTGCTCGGTTCGGCGAACCGCGACCCGGCCGCCTATCCCGACCGGCCCGACCGGCTCGACATCGCGCGACCCAATGTGCGCCCGTTGTCGTTCGGCGGCGGCATTCACTTCTGCCTCGGCGCGCAACTGGCGCGTATCGAGGCCGAAATCGCGATCTCGACCCTGTTGCGGCGCTTGCCGGATTTGCGGCTCGAGGACGCGGAAAATCCGGAATGGCGGCCGACCTTCGTTTTGCGCGGCCTCAAGCGGCTGCCGGCCAGTTGGTGAGCTGTCGCGGTAATCCGCCGCTGTGACTTCGCCACAGTTCACTTTATATAGGAGCGGCGGCATGCCGCTTGCTTGATATCGAGGCGCGAAGCCCCCGGTGGCCGCAACGCGTGATCCTGTCCTCAAAAGGAGACACCGTGCAGACGACGCTGCTCGGACTGGCGATAGCTTTAATCATCGCGCTCGTCGCCGCGCTGGTCGGGCCGTATTTCGTTGACTGGAACCAGTTCCGTCCGCAATTCGAGGCCGAAGCCTCGAAGGTGATCGGCGCGCCGGTGCGGGTCGCGGGCGAACTGGAAGCCCGCCTGTTGCCGTCGCCGACGCTTCGGCTGCGCTCGGTGGTGGTCGGCGGCGCCAACGATCTTGGCAAGGTGCGGGCCGACAAGCTCGATGTCGAATTCAGCCTCGGCTCGCTGATGCGGGGCGAGTGGCGCGCCACCGAACTCACGATCGGCGGCATGGCGCTCGATCTCGGATTGGACCCGAAGGGTGCGATCGACTGGCCGGTCGGAAGCGGGAAGTTCAATCTGGGAACGCTCGCCATCGACCGGCTGCATCTCACCGGCCGCGCGGCGCTGCACGATGCGCTGAGCCATCGCACGCTCGAACTTGAGGACATCGTTTTTTCCGGTGACGTCCGCGCGCTCGCCGGTTCGATGCGGGGCGACGGCAGCGTGACGGTGTCGGGCAGCCGCTATCCGTTCCGCGTTTCGTCCGGTCAGAGTCCCGACGGCAACGGCACAAGGTTGCATCTAAATGTCGATTCCAGCGTGCGGCCGGTGTCGGCGGACCTGGACGGCCTCCTGAATTTCGAGGGGCGCAGCCCCCGCTTCGAAGGCGCCATCACCTGGGCCGCTGCCGCAGGGTCCAAGGAAGGGTCCAAGGTAGATGCGAAGGGAGACAAGGGTGCGGCGACCTCAAATGTCCCGTGGCGGGTTTCGGCCAAGATCAAGGCTGACCGTGCCGCGGCCAAGCTCGATCAGATCGAGGCGAGTTATGGCGTCGAGGACACAGCCCTCAAGCTGACCGGCGCGGGCGAAATTCGTTTTGGCAGCTCGCCGCTGTTGCATGCGGCGTTGTCGGCGCGGCAACTCGACGCCGACCGGTTTGCGGCCAGGGAAATGTCGGCCGGCGACAATGCAGCGAAGCAAAACGGCATCAAGCTGAATGGCAGCAAAGACAACGCTGCCGGCGATCCGGTGCGGGTGCTACCGGTGCTTCGCGCCATCATGGGCGCCTTTCCGGAGCCGCCGATTCCGACCGAGCTTGAACTCGCCGCCGAGCAGATCGTGCTCGGGGGGCGCAGTGTGCAGAATTTTGCCGGCCAGCTTCGCTCCGATACCAGGTCGTGGGCGGTCGATCGCCTTGAACTCCGTGCGCCCGGCTCGACCCGGGTCTCGCTCAGCGGCAAGGCGGTGGACGGCACCTCCGGCCGTTTCAAGGGCGCACTCACGATCGAATCCTCCGACCCCGATGCGCTGGTGATGTGGCTGCAAGGACGGAGCGAGGCGACCTATCGCAGCCAGAATCCGTTTCGCTTGAGCGGCGACGTCAATGTGGCGGCCGACGGCGTCGCGATCGACAACGTCAAATCCGAGATCGACGGCGGTGTGGTCGAAGGGCGGATCGCCCTGACGCGCGATGCTGCGAATGGCGCCGCGTTCGAGGCGGCGCTGAAGGCCGAACGGCTCGATCTGGATTCCGCGGCCGCCTTTGCGCGCACCGTGCTCGGCCCGCACGGCGAATGGCCCGAAAGGGCGCAGCTTTCGCTTGCGATCAATCATGCGATTTCGGCGGGGCAGGACCTGCATCCATTCTCCGCAAAGCTCGGCTATGACCCGAAGACCATGACGCTGGAAAATTTGAAGATCGGCGAGGCCCCTGGCGTGGTGCTGGAAGGAAACGGCGCCTTCGATCGGGCGAATGCGACCGGCAAGCTCGCGCTCAATTCAAGCGCGGCCTCGCTGTCGCAGATCGCAAGCCCCATCGCCGCGCTATCGCCGCAACTCGCCGCGCGGCTCAACGCCATGAAACTCCCTCCAGGCCGGGCGCAACTGAAGCTCGCGCTGGCCGTCGACAAGGAGGCCGGCCGCGCCGATCGTGCCAACGCGCACGTCTCGATCGACCTCGATGCGCCGCAGTTCAAGGGCGCCGTGACGATCTCGGCCAAGCCGGGCGCGGCAAGCCTGCGCGATGCGGATCTCGACAAGCTCCTGCATGGCGACGTCACCGTCGAGACCAGGCTGTCGTCGGAGCAGGGCTCGGTATTGCTCGCTCTGCTGGGGCTCGATGGCGCGATCGCCGCGCGCGATGGGCCGGGCCAGCTTCAGGGCTCGGCGACGGGCGCGTGGGGCACGCCGCTGCGCGTTAAACTCGATCTCACCGGCGCGGGCCTGGAGGCTGAAGCCCAAGGCACCGCCGATCCCTTCGTGCAGGAATTCAGCGCCAAGGCCGTCAAGGCCAGCCTTTCACTCAAGGCGCGAGGACTTAATCTTTCGCCGTTGTTCGATCTCAAGCCGTCCGACAAGTTGGCGCAGGATGTCGGCCTGTCGTCACGGATATCGCTCGCCGGCGGCAAGGTGACCTTCGACGACATTGACGGCGCGATCGCAGGCTCGCGGCTGCGCGGCCACGTCGCGATGACGCTCGATGGCGAACGCCGGATCGACGGCGAGGTCGGCCTCGATTCGCTGGATCTGGCGCCGGCCGTCGCGCTGATGCTGGGTGCGGCAGGGCGCGACGCGGCCGAGCCGTTCGGCAACGGCTTTCTGAAGGGATGGCGCGGGCAGGTCGCGTTTCAGGCGCTGCGGGCCATGCTGCCGGGCGGCAGCGAGTTGCGGCCGCTGTCGGGTACGGTGAAGGGCGACGGTCAGTCGCTGGTGGTCGACGCGATCAAAGGCGGGATCGGCGGCGGCGAGGTCGGCGGCAACATCGAAGCCAGGCAGACCGCAGGCGGATTGGCGCTCAACACCCGCGTGACGCTCAGCGGCGTCGACGGCACGGCGTTGCATTATCGCGCGCTCGCCATGCCCGCCGGGCGTACCTCGTTGCAGATGACACTCGCGAGCCAGGGCCGCAGTGCGTCGGCCTTGACCGGGGCGATCTCGGGCAACGGCACCGTGACGCTGGAAGCGGGGCGCATTTCCGGCCTTGATCCGCGCGCGTTCGAGGTTGCGATCCGCGCCAGCGACGCCGGCCAGGCGGTCGACGACCTTCGCTTGCGCAAGCTGGTCGAGCCGGCGCTGTCGGGCGGCGCGCTGCTGGTCGCCTCGGCGCAAATCCCGTTCACGATCCGAGACGGCCGGCTTCGCGTGACCGCCACCGCGCTCGAGGCCGAAGGCATTCGCGCCATCGTGTCCGGCGGTTACGACATTCCCGCCGATCAGGCCGATGTACGCGCCACGCTATCCGCGCCGGGCGCCGGCGCCGGACAAGCGAGCCCGCCGGAAATTACGATTTTCGCCGCGGGCTCTCCCGATGCGCTCGATCGAACAGTCGATGTTGCAGCGCTGTCGTCATGGCTGGCGGTGAGGGCGATCGATCGCGAAACCAGACGGCTCGATTCGATCGAGCGCGGCGAGGCGACCCGATCCTCTGACCTGCCCTCGATCCCGCCGCCGGCTCAGCCGATGAGCTTGCCCGAGGCTTCACCCGGTCAGCCATCCGCCGATACGCCGCCGCGTCCGCTTCCCCCGAGGCCGAGAGTCAGCGCGCCGCGCCCGCCAGCCGTTCCGCCTGCCGCTGTGAATGCTCCGCCTGCAAGCCATCCCGCCAATAATGGCCCGGTCGTGAGCCAACAGGCCGCTCCACCCTTGCCACCGGCGATCGACGTGCGGCCGGCGCCCGCGGTGGCGCGGCCGCCCAGGCCTCGCGCGCCGCTGGTGCTGACGCCGCCGGTTGCGAGCCCGTAGCTCGCGTTCTGTTTTCGAACGGCCTGATCGACTCTTCCCTGACATCGGGCCGCCGAGAATAAAATTCTGCGGAAGGCTGGTTCGCGCGCGAACCATGTCCCCATCGCCGTTCACATGCGTCCATGTGAAAAACGGGCCTTTTCCAGCCTCAAAACTGCGGCTACGGTGCCGCCTCGTTCGCGCTATCGCGGACGTTGCCTTTGGTGCCGGCTGCCGACATGACGCTCAACGGGATCTGTCATTGGATCGATCAGACGGCGTTGAGCCAGTGGATTCAGATCGCCGGCTGGGTCGTTCCCACCGTGCAGACCATCCACATCCTCGCCATCGCAGTGGTCGCCAGTTCCGCGCTGATGCTTGATCTGCGCCTGATCGGCGTATTCTGGGCCAACCGGCCGCTGGAAGCCGTGAAGGCCCGGTTCCTGCCGCTGGTATGGTGGCCGCTGCTGGTGTTGTTGGCCACGGGCATCATCATGATCGTCGCCGAGCCGGCGCGGTCGCTGAAGAACCCGGCCTTTCAGCTCAAGATGGGGCTCCTGGTCGCAGCGCTCATCGTCACCTCGCTGTTTCAATTGCTTCACCGGCGCAACGCCGCGTTCGGCGACGCCGCAGGCCCCCGCGCCGCCGCCGTGACGCTCGCCATCGTCTCGATGCTGTTGTGGTCCTCGATCATCTTCGCCGGGCGCTGGATCGCCTATTTCGCCTGATGCTCAAGCATTGATCGCGCCCCATGTCACATCACAGGGATTTCTTCGGTGAATATTGAGAGCGCCCTGGCATGGTTGCAGTCGACGTGGATCGCGACCGCGGTCGCCGAGAACGACATCCTGTTTCCATGGATCGAATCCGTTCACGTCTTGGCGATTGTGATCGTGGTCGGAACGATCTCGATCGTCGACCTGCGGCTGCTCGGTATCGCCTCGCTCGATATCAGCGCCAAGCGGCTGATGCGCGATGTCATCCCCTACACCTGGGGCGCGTTTGTGGTGGCCGCGATCACGGGATCGCTGATGTTTTCATCCGATGCGACGCATTACGCCCATAACCGCCTGTTCCAGATCAAGTTGGTGATGCTGGTGCTCGCCGGGCTCAACATGGCGGTGTTTCACCTTTTCGGCGAGCGCGACATCGAACGCTGGGATACGCCGGGTGCAACGACGCCAGCGGCCGCGAAGGCGGCGGCCGCTATTTCACTGATGGCCTGGATCGCGGTGGTCTCGCTTGGCCGCGGCACCGGCTTCACGATGCACTAGTAGAACTTCAAATGGGCGGCACTGACTTCACATTGAAACAAGTTCTGGCTACGTTTTGACGGAGTTGCAGAACCCTTCCTAGATCACTCTTTTCCACCGGAGAAATGCGCGTGAAATCGGGTCCAGTCGGTATCGTTTCTGCTGCTCTGTTCGTCCTCGTGCTGCTGCCGTCGATCGCGGGCGCGCAAGCGCCGCAGAAGGCGCCCGCGGTGATCAATCCACCGCCGACGGCCCAGGACTGGGCCGACATCGCCAAATTGCCGGACTGGAGCGGCGTCTGGAATCCGAAGATCACGGACCAGGAAGCCCAGGTCAAAACCAATCCGCCGCCGTGGAACGAGGCCGCCGCCAAGAAGATCCAGCACATGTTCGCCGAGGAGAAGGCTGGCCGCCCGACGCTGATTTTCGCCAATTGCCTTCCCGAAGCGCACCCGTCCTGGATGCTGGTCACCCACAACGCGATGGAGATCCTGTTCACGCCGGGCCGCGTGACCATGCTTGGCGAGTCCGACGGCAACCGCATCCGCCGCATTTACACCGACGGCCGTGGTCATCCGGAGACGTCCGACCCGACCTTCCACGGCCATTCGATCGGCCACTGGGAAGGCGACACCCTGGTGGTCGATACCACCGACATCGTGCCGGAAGCGCCGCTTGCCGTCAGCGAAGCGGCAGGCCTTCCCAACAACGGCGACATGCATGTGATCGAGCGCATTCATCTCGCCGAAAAGGATATCCTGCACGACGACCTCGAAATCATCGCGCCGCATATTCTGACCAAGCCGTGGAAGACCACGCGCATCTTCTTCCGCCAGCGGGCGCGCAAATTCGACATCGTCGAAGGCGTCTGCGCCACCGGCGACCTGGTCGAGCGCGTCAATGCGGAGGGCGACCACGTTTTCGTTCCCGTGCAAAAGTCCGAATGGGGCAACACCACAGCCGTCCCGGCAAAATAGCCTGCAAAAACAAGACAGGAGATGACCATGCGACACGTCCTGAAGTCGATCGGCGCGTTTGCCATTCTGGCGATCGTGGCAACCGGAATCTCGCAAGTTGCCGCGCATCATTCGGCGTCGATGTTCGATTTCTCGAAATCCCAGACGCTCAAGGGCAAGGTCGTGGAAATGCGCTGGGTCAACCCGCATGTCACGATCACCATCACCGGATCGCCCAGCTCCGACGAGGCGCCGGCCGACTGGCTGATCGAAACGACGAGCCCCGGCAATCTGGTGCGTGCCGGCGGCTGGCGTCGCGATGCGCTGAAGCCGGGCGATGAGGTCGAACTCACGTTCCATCCGGAGCGCGAGGCCGGCAAGAAGAGCGGCCTCCTGCAAGAGGTCAAGGTGATTTCGACCGGCGAGGTGTTCACCGCCAATATCCGCGATCAGGAAAAGCCGGGCCTTGAATAAGAATTGTCCGGAATAGGATCAGTTCGGTGGGTTTTTCGTCTTCGTTGAAAAAGGCCTTGATGGGTGTGATCGCGACGGCGATCGGATGTCTGGCCGCACCGTCTTTTGCCGAGGATCAGCCGCCGCCCAAGGACACGATCTTCGCCCGCAAGGTCGCGATGGGCGAGATCGACATGAACATGGACGAGATCGAGACCATGCTGGCGCCCGAGGGCAAGCTGTTGCTGTCGGACGCCGAGGAGCATGCCGAGGTGATCTCGACCTTGCTGATGGCGTTTCCGCATCTGTTTCCGCCCCCGACCAACCAGTGGAAGGAGGGCGCGGAGCGCGATCCCGCCACCGACACGTTCGCCAATCCCGCGATCTGGTCGAACTTTCCGGATTTCTACCAGCGGGCCAGCGAAGCCTCGAAGATTGCCTGGAACGCCAGCCGCGCCAAAAAGCCCGACGAGTTCAGGGCGCAGATCAAGGAATTGCGCGTGCGGTGCAATGCCTGCCACGCGCTGAATCTGAAGCCGGAATAGGTCAGCATTCCTCACCCGTGCAAAGCGCACAGGTCTGCCGTCGCCGTCGCTTGAGGAGAAGCGGGGGTCAGACCTTGTCGGCGACGGGCTGCTTTGATTCTGCGACCGGCGACGCCGCCTGGGCGCGCGAGCGGAAATAGTCCAGCACGAAGAGCCTGATGGCCGACGACAAGTTGCCTTGCTGGCGGTTGTTGTCGATCTCGCCGACCAGTTCGGACAGCGTGATGTTCCGCAAGCCCGAAATCTCCTTCATGCCGTTCCAGAACGCTTCTTCGAGGCTGACGCTGGTCTTGTGACCTGCGACCACGATCGATCGCTTCACGACAGGCGATTTCATGATGCGTCCTCGCCGTCGATGCGATGCTGATTCAGCAATTCACTGGCGCGTTCGGCGCGCAGTTCCTCGCGTTCGCGTTCGGACCGGGTGCGGCCGAACCGCGCGCGATTGGCGGCGGCTTCCTGTTCCGACCGCTCCTTCGCAGCGCGCTTCCTGAACTGCTTCAGGTTTACCAGATCCCCCATGCCGGCCCCCGTCATGCTTGCTTGGTCGTCGTTGAGACGATGTCCTCAACCGACGAACGCGTGCGGGTTCTAGTGTCCCGATTCCGAGGTTCGTAGCCTTTTGCGGAGCCACGTTTCGAACTTCGGAATCGAAAGGACACTAGCGAACTTATTGATCTAGTGTGGCTTTGGTTCGGAAGTCCGCATGACCAGACCCGCGGCACGAATGATGCGGACTTCCGAACCGCCACACTAGTTGAATTGATGACCCGCTCCAAATACGGCGGATACGCGCTAGCGAGCTCGATGCTCATTTATGAATTCCCCATTATGCAGTCTGAGCGCAAATGTCGTGTTTCGTTTTTCGAAATATTTTTTGCTCTACCACGGCGAAGCACTACCGTAAAAGCCAGTAAGCATAATTCTTTAGGCGATAAAAAGGGGCGGCGTGTTGTCGCGTAGCATGGCATCTCCATAAGCCATGCCGTAGTTATCCGGGGTGCGTCATTTCGCGCGGCTTCACCAGCCGGTCGAACTCATCGGCAGAAACCAAACCCAACCTTACAGCCTCTTCTTTCAACGTTGTGCCGCGAGCGTGTGCGGATTTAGCCACTTTGGCAGCATTGTCGTAGCCGATCTTCGGGGCAAGCGCGGTCACCAGCATCAGCGAACGTTCCATGAGTTCATGGATGCGTTTTTCGTCTGCGCGTATTCCTTCGACGCAGTGCTCTGTGAAAGAGCGCACCACGTCGGCCATCAGTTGAATGGAATTCATCATACAATATGCCAACAGGGGCTTGTAGACGTTCAGTTCGAAATGGCCCTGGCTGCCGGCCGTCGTGATGGCGGCCTGATTGCCGAACACCTGACAGCACACCATGGTGACGGCTTCGCACTGCGTCGGGTTGACCTTGCCGGGCATGATCGAGGAACCGGGCTCGTTCTCAGGCAGGATCAATTCGCCGAGGCCGGAGCGCGGACCGGAACCCAACAGGCGAATGTCGTTGGCGATCTTGAAAAGGCCGGTGGCGGCGGCGTTCAGGGCGCCGTGCGCGAACACATAGGCGTCGTTGGAGGCCAGCGCCTCGAACTTGTTGACGGCGCTGGTGAAGGGCAGGCGGGTGATCTTGGCGGCGTGGCGGGCAAAGGTTTTGGCGAATTTCGGCTTGGAATTGAGGCCGGTGCCGACCGCGGTGCCGCCTTGCGCCAGCGGATATAGCTCTTTCAATGACACGCGTATCCGCGCCATCGCGTGCTCGACCTGGGCGGCGTAGCCGGAGAATTCCTGCCCCAGCGTCAGCGGCGTCGCGTCCTGGGTATGGGTGCGGCCGATTTTGACGATGTGGGAAAACGCCTTCTCCTTTGTTCGAAGCGCGCGGTAGAGCATCGTCAGCGCCGGCAGCAGGTCGTGGGTAATCGCGACCGCCGCCGCAATGTGCATCGCGGTCGGGAACGAGTTGTTCGACGACTGGCTCATGTTGACGTGGTCGTTGGGATGCACCGGCGCCTTGGAGCCGAGCTTGCCGCCGAGCAGCTCGCTGGCGCGGTTGGCGATCACCTCGTTGAGGTTCATGTTGGTCTGGGTGCCGGAGCCGGTCTGCCAGACCACCAGCGGGAAATGATCGTCGAATTGTCCGTCGATCACCTCGCGCGCGGCGCGGATGATGGCACGCGCCCGGCGCTGGTCGATCAGGCCGAGTTCGCGGTTGGTTTCGGCGGCGGCGAGCTTGACGACGCCGAGCGCGCGAATAATCGCCATCGGCATCCGGTCGTGGCCGATGCGGAAATTCTGCCGACTGCGTTCGGTCTGCGCGCCCCAGTAGCGGTCGGCCGCAACCTCGATTCCACCGAAGCTGTCGGTCTCCGTGCGTGTCGCCGATTTTGACGGGGATGAAGATTTTGATAGGGCCATAAACGTTCCTGGATGAATTGCCGCTTCGTTCTACAGGAACTTCAAATAAGCAGTCTCCGCAGGCCGATCACGCCGGCCGCGTCGTTATTTCTTGCGGAAGCGGTCGAGCCGCACCACCTCGGCGCCCTCGGTGGGCTTTTCCGGCTCGTCGGGTTCCTCGTTGGTCGGCACCGGCAAAGCGGAGGTTGCCAGCGAAGCCGCTGCGTCGTTTTCGCCAGCAGGGGCGGGACCGTCGGACGTCTCGAACTGCAAGCCGAACTGCACCGAAGGGTCGAAGAAGCTCTTGATGGCGCTGAAGGGAATGACGAGGCGTTCCGGGATGCCGCCAAACGACAGGCCGACCTCGAAACGATCCTCCGTCACCACCAGATCCCAGAACTGGTGCTGAAGGATCACGGTCATCTCTTCCGGATATTGCGCCAACAGACGCGGCGACAGTTTCACGCCGTCGGCCGTGGATACGAAGGTGATGAAAAAATGATGGTCGCCCGGCAGGCCGTGTTCGGCGGCGTCGGCCAGAACGCGACGCAACACCCCGCGCAACGCATCGCGGGCCAGTACGTCGTATCGGATATGATCGGTCGCCATGGTCGGTCCTGTCGTGCCATCTGAAAACATATTTGCCCGCGAAAGCCGGCTGGAACGCCGGCATCCGACTCGGGGCGAGTTCCCCATCGTACCCCGCCTGAGGACGTAGGTCAGCAGGCTGGCGGGCCGAAGCTGATAAAGTGGGGACCCAAAGACCTGAGAAAAAGACCTGGGAAAAAGAGGAAAGTGGAGGCTTCTGTTGCCAGGTGCCTCCGAACCCCGCCTGACGGAGCTTAACCCGTCAGGACTTTAAATCGGTCTTTCAAACTGCGTTACGCAGCCTGAGCAACCGGAGCATAGTTGTCGTTTGCAACTATTGCATGGCCCGATATCGGCGGAACCATACCGAGAAAAAACGCGCCCTTTACGCCCTCGTCGATCCTGTTTCGCCCCCGCCGAAGCCCGTCTTGGTCGGCATGCCCGTGTGGCGGGTTTTGGTGGAGGCGCCGGGTACTGCCCCCGGGTCCGAATGGTTTATTGCGACGGTCATTTATTTCCATAGCCGGCGAACCGGCACCCTCAATATAGGCGGCAAAGGTTGCGAAAAACAGGGCGGGAAAACTTGTTTAAACACATGGTTTTGAGGAAACCTGCACCTTATGAAGGTGGATAGGCGGCCATTATGGGTTGGCCCGCCGGTGGCCGCATTCTAGAACTGCCTCATGCCCCCGGAATCGCTCACCGGCTGCCATCCAGGCGCCGGACCTCTTGAAGTCGCCGCCGACATTGATCGAGCTTTTCGTCGCCTTCGCGAAAATGTCGCTGGCGGGCTTTGGCGGCGTCCTGGTCTGGGCGCGGCGCGGCATCGTCGATCAGCATAAATGGATGACGGCGGACGAGTTCAACGAAACCTTCGCGCTGTGCCATTTCCTGCCCGGGCCCAACATCGTCAATCTCAGCTTCGTGTTCGGATCGCGCCTGCGCGGACTGCCCGGCAGCATCGCGGCCTTCAGCGGACTGGTCGGCCCTCCGGCCCTGATCATGGTCGTGATGGGGGCGCTCTATCACCGCTACGGCGAGATCGAGGCGTTGCGGCGCGTTCTCTCCGGCGTGGCGTGTGCAGCCATTGGCTTGATGCTCGCGGTGGTGTTCCGGATGATGACGCCGCTGCTCAAGCGGCGGGACGTCATTGCGCTGTTGGTGATGGTCGCGGTGTTCATCGCGATCGGCGTGCTGCAACTGCCGCTGGCGGCGGTATTGCTGGTGGCCATTCCGGTATCGATCGCCATCACCTATTGGATGCGGAAGGAGCCGGCATGAATTCCGACGCCAATCCGGTCGCGACGCTGGCCTGGACCTTCGCCATGATGTCGCTGTTTGCCGTCGGTGGCGCCAATTCGGCGATTCCCGAAATGCACCGTGTTGCGGTCGACGTCAATCATTGGCTGACCGACAAGCAATTCACCGATGTCTATGCCATCGCGCAGCTCTCGCCCGGACCGAACGTCCTGATCGTCACCCTGATCGGCTATTCGGTGGCGGGTATCCTGGGCGCGCTGGTCGCAACATTGGCGATGTGCGTGCCGACGGCGGTGCTGGCCTTGATCGTCAGCCGCTTCCTGACCCGCTCGAGCCGTTCGCGCTGGCCTTCCATCATTCAGGCGGCGCTGGTGCCGTTGTCGATCGGGTTGATGGGCGCGAGCGGCTTTATTCTGGCGCGAACCTCCGACCGGACCGTCATTGCCGGGCTTGTCACCGTCGGCGCGGCGGTGCTGGCGTCCGTGACCAAGCTCAATCCGCTCTGGATGCTGGTGGCCGGCGGCTGTCTCGGCTTTGCCGGCCTGATCGGGTGAGCAAATCGCCCCGGTTCCGGCCTTGCTGAGGCGGCGCCGGATGCTCACTTTTCGGGGTATAAAGGGGTGGTGAGAGGCGAATCGCCGTATGGAAGGCTGGCCCTCGCCGCTAAAACTCGCCGATCCACGCCGATCCAAACCACGTCATCAGGACCGCCCGCGAAACGCCTATGCATCAGTATCACGACCTGCTCGAACGGATTCTGGCCGACGGTGTGGAGAAATCCGACCGCACCGGCACCGGGACGATCTCGATCTTCGGCCACCAGATGCGCTTCAATCTGGCGGCGGGCTTTCCGATGCTGACCACCAAGAAGCTGCCGCTCAAGGCGATCATCCATGAGCTGTTGTGGTTTCTGCGGGGCGACACCAACATCAGATATCTGCACGACCATGGCGTCACGATCTGGGACGAATGGGCCGACGCCAATGGCGATCTCGGCCCGGTCTATGGATCGCAGTGGCGCTCGTGGCCGGCGCCGGACGGGCGCAAGATCGACCAGATCGCCAACGTGGTCGAGATGATCCGGCGCAATCCGGATTCGCGGCGGCTGATCGTCAGCGCCTGGAATCCGGCCGAGATCGACCAGATGGCGCTGCCGCCCTGTCACTGCCTGTTCCAGTTCTATGTCGCAGGCGGCAAATTGTCCTGCCAGCTCTATCAGCGCTCGGCGGACGTGTTTCTCGGCGTGCCCTTCAACATCGCCTCCTACGCGCTGCTCACCATGATGGTGGCGCAGGTCACGGGCTTAAAGGCCGGCGATTTCGTCCATTCCTTCGGCGACGTGCATCTTTATTCCAACCATATCGAGCAGGCGCGGCTGCAACTGACGCGCGCGCCGCGAACCTTGCCGGTCATGAAGATCAATCCCGCCGTGAAGGACATCTTCGCGTTCCGCTATGAGGATTTCGTGCTCGAAGGTTACGACCCGCATCCGCACATCAAGGCCGAGGTCGCGGTGTGACGCGAGCGATTAAATGTCTCTCCTGATCCGCCGCGCACGTCCGGATGAAGCGGGCGCCGTGCTCTCGCTGGTTAAAGAGCTCGCCGAATACGAAAAATTGCTTCATGAGGTCGAAGCCACGGAGGCGATGATCGCCGATGCGCTGTTCGGCGCGAACCCGCGCCTGTTCTGCGATATCGCCGAATGGAACGGCGAGGTCGCAGGCTTCGCGGTCTGGTTCATCAATTTCTCGACCTTCTCAGGCCGTTCCGGAATCTATCTGGAGGATTTGTTCGTTCGGCCCGCACTGCGCGGCAAGGGTATCGGCAAGGCGTTGCTGTCGCACCTGGCAAAAGAGTGCGTGACGAATAACTGGTCGCGCCTGCAATGGTCGGTGCTCGACTGGAATGCGCCTTCGATTGCATTCTACAAATCGCTCGGCGCGGTCCTGATGGACGAGTGGACCATCTGCAAGGTCGCCGGTCCCGCGCTGTCAGCGCTTGCCAGAGGAAAGCGCTAGTGGAGCGGATTTGACATTCGCTACCCGCTGGCCGCGCGTTCGACAAGCGAATGTCAAATCCAAAGCTCCACTAGAAACCGATATTCGCTAGTGGTCCTTTGATTTTAACATTTGTAAAAGTGCCTGCTGAGAAGGGATACAAATGTTAAAATCGGACCACTAGAATGGAGATCGTGCTCATTGCCGCCGTCGCCGACAATGGCGTGATTGGCGCGGAAGGCGCAATCCCCTGGCGGCTCAAGACCGACCTGCAACGCTTCAAGGCGTTGACCTCCGGCAAGCCGGTCGTGATGGGCCGCAAGACCTTCCTGTCGCTGCGCCGTCCCTTGCCCGGCCGCACCAACATCGTGATGACGCGGGATGCTGGGTTTCGCGCATCGGGCGCTGTCGTGACGGCGTCGCTCGATCAGGCGCTGGATGTAGCGAAGGGCGACGCGCTGCGGCGTTTCGTCACTGAAATTGCCGTCATCGGCGGGGCGGAAATCTATGCCCAGTGGATCGGCATGGCGCAGCGGCTCGAGATCACCGAAGTCCACGCTAAGCCCGCGGGCGATACCCGTTTTGGCCCCATCGACAAGGCGGTCTGGGAAGAGGTCGCGCGGGCCGAAAACCCGCCGGGCCCGGACGACAGCGCGGCCTTTTCCTTTGTGACGTATGTCAGGCGAAAGCCGCATTAACCGCTTCCCCTAATGTTTACGTTGACAATTGTGGCCGCCAGCATAGCTGTTCCGGGCCCTATGCGGGCCGAAGGCGCGCGTTGTAAGGGCAGGGGCCGTCCCCTATAAAGCCTGCGCGGACGCTGCGGGTACGGGTCAACCGGCCCTGTGTCCCACGAAGGAGAGTTTGAATGGCGTGGAAGAATCAGGGCGGAGGCCCCTGGGGTTCGGGTCCGAAGGGGCCGTGGGGCTCCGGACCGCAGCCGACAGGCGGGCCAAGGCCGCCCGATCTGGAAGATCTTCTTCGCCGCGCCCAGGACCGGCATGCAGCAATTGCTGCCCGGCGGCTATTTCAGCGGGCTCGGCATCGCGCTCGCGCTTCTGGTCGTTATCGCGATCTGGGCCATGTCGGGCTTCTATCGCGTGCAGTCCGAAGAACTCGGTGTCGTGTTGCGCTTCGGCAAATATGTCCGCGATGCGCAGCCGGGGTTGAACTACCATCTGCCCTATCCGATCGAGACCGTGCTGTTGCCCAAGGCGCTGCGCGTCTCCACGCTGTCGATCGGCATGACGCTGATCGACGATCCGGCGCGGCGCGGCCGCACCATGCGCGACGTGCCCGAAGAAAGCCTGATGCTGACCGGCGACGAAAACATCGTCGATGTCGATTTCACCGTGCTCTGGCGCATCAAGCCGAAGGGCGTCGCCGACTTCCTCTTCAACATCCAGAACCCGGAAGGCACCGTGAAGGCGGTGGCCGAAAGCGCGATGCGCGAAGTGGTCGGCAAATCGAACATCCAGCCGATCCTGACCGGCGCGCGCACCTCGACTGAAGGGGCGGTTCAGGAACTGATGCAGAAGACGCTCGACAATTACGGCTCCGGCATCCTGGTGCAGCAGGTGCAGATGCAGAAGGTCGATCCGCCGGCCCAGGTGATCGACTCCTTCCGCGACGTGCAGGCCGCGCGCGCCGACCTCGAGCGGTTGCAGAACGAGGCGCAAACCTATGCCAATCGCGTGGTGCCGGACGCCAAGGGCCGCGCCGCGCAAATCCTGCAGGTTGCCGAAGGCTACAAGCAGCAGGCGGTCGCCGAGGCCAAGGGCCAGAGCGCGCGCTTCCTGAAAGTGTACGACGAGTACAAGAAAGCGCCCGACGTCACCCGCCAGCGCATCTATCTCGAGACCATGGAACGCATCCTCGGCAACTCCGAAAAGCTCGTCTATGACGGCGGATCGTCGGGACAAGGCATCGTGCCCTATCTGCCCTTGAATGAACTGTCAGCACGGCGGCCGACGCCGCCGGCCAGCCAGCCGCAACAGCCCGCTACGGGAGGCACGCGATGAGGTCCCCCGTCACAGGCATTATGGTCGCTGTTGCTGCTGCTTGCTGTTGCTTGATCGTCGGCTACAGCTCGGTGTTTACCGTGCAGCAGACCGAGCAGGCGCTGGTGGTGCGGTTGGGTGCGCCGGTCGCCGTCGTCACCGAGCCGGGCCTGCATTTCAAGGCGCCGTTCATCGACACGGTGATCCCGGTCGACAAGCGCATTCTCGATCTGGAAAATCCCTCGCAGGAAGTGATCGCCTCGGACCAGAAGCGGCTGGTGGTCGACGCCTTTGCGCGCTATCGCATCAAGAACGCCCTGCAATTCTATCAGAGCGTCGGCTCTATCCAGGCCGCCAACCTCCAGCTCACCACGCTGTTGAACGCCTCGCTGCGCCGTGTGCTCGGCGAGGTCACCTTCATCCAGGTGGTGCGCGACGAACGCGAAGCGTTGATGGGACGAATTCGCGACCAGCTCGACAAGGAAGCCGGCGGCTACGGCATCCAGGTGGTCGACGTGCGAATCCGCCGCGCCGATCTGCCGGAGCAGAACAGCCAGGCGGTCTATCAGCGCATGCAGACCGAGCGGCAGCGTGAGGCCGCCGAATTCCGCGCCCAAGGCGGCCAGAAGGCGCAGGAGATCCGCTCCAACGCCGATCGCGAGGCCACCGTCATCGTCGCCGACGCCAATTCGACCGGCGAGCAGGTGCGCGGCGAGGGCGATGCCGAGCGCAACCGGCTGTTTGCCGAAGCCTATGGCAAGGACCCGGACTTCTTCGCGTTCTATCGCTCGATGACGGCCTATGAAAACGGCCTCAAGAGCAACGATACCCGCTTCCTGCTGCGCCCGGACTCGGATTTCTTCAGGTTCTTCGGCGGCCCAGGCGGCAAAGCGGCTGCGGCGGCGCCCGCGCCGGCGGCCACAACGTCCGGCGGCTTCAGTGAAGCCGTAAGACTTTAAAGAGCAGCCGAAGCGAAACGCGCTTCGGCTCGATCAAGAACTCGATAAAGAAAAGTTCAAAGCGGGAGGTTTCGATCCGATGAGGTCCATAGCGTTCGCCGACTTCCTCATCGGTTTGGGAATCCTGTTTGTGCTCGAAGGCCTGATGTTCGCGGCCATTCCCGCCTGGATGAAGCGGGCGATGAAAAGCGCATTGGTGACGCCCGATCACATCCTGCGGGCCGTCGGCATCGGCTCGGCGGTGGCAGGTCTGATCCTGATCTGGGTGGTTCGCCGCTGACACATGTCATTCCGGGATGGTGCGCCAGCACCAGACCTCAGATGCACAATTGTGCATCGGGGAATCTCGAGATTCTCGATGTGCGATGAACGCATCGTACGCCCGCCCCGGAATGACGACGACGTGGACGCAAATCGCACATGTTAGATTTGCCGCCTTTCCGGGCGTGTTTGGCCTCATTTGGCGGCGTCTGTTTTTCGCCCAAATGCTGGGCTCAAACGCTTGCGCGGTTGCCCCGTTCGGGCGCAGTCTAACCCCGACGCCCCCGAGGTTCGTGCTTCCATCGCGGCACCCGCGTCCACGAACTCAAGGGCATCCAATTCCGCTCCTTCGACAAGAGAGAACCGATATGACCGTTGCAATTGATGCCCCACGCCATCGCCTGCGCCCGCTGTTGGCGGCGGCATGCCTTGGAGTGTCTCTCGGGGCCGCAACCATCCTGGCCTCGGCGTCGCCTGCGCTCGCGCGCGGTCCCGACGGCATCGCCGACGTCGCCGAGAAAGTGATCGACGCGGTGGTCAACATCTCGACCTCGCAAACGGTCGAGGCCAAAGGTGGTCCAGGTGAGGGCCGGGGCGGCGCAATGCCGCAACTGCCGCCGGGCTCGCCGTTCGAGGAATTCTTCGACGACTTCTTCAAGAACCGTCGCGGCGGTGGCGGTTCGCGGGGCGGCGACATGCAGCCGCACAAGACCAGCTCGCTGGGCTCGGGCTTCATCGTCGATACGTCGGGCATTGTCGTGACCAACAATCACGTCATTGCGGATGCCGACGAGATCAACGTCATCATCAACGACGGCACCAAGATCAAGGCCGACCTGGTCGGCGTCGACAAGAAGACGGATCTGGCGGTGTTGAAGTTCAAGCCGCCTCATCCGCTGATTGCCGTGAAGTTCGGCGATTCCGACAAGCTGCGGCTCGGCGAATGGGTGGTCGCGATCGGCAATCCGTTCAGCCTGGGCGGCACGGTGACGGCCGGCATCGTCTCGGCGCGCAACCGCGACATCTCGAACGGTCCGTACGACAACTACATCCAGACCGACGCCGCCATCAACCGCGGCAACTCCGGCGGCCCGCTGTTCAACCTCGATGGCGAAGTGATCGGCGTCAACACGCTGATCATCTCGCCGACCGGCGGCTCGATCGGCATCGGCTTTGCGGTGCCGTCCAAGACGGTGGCCGGCGTGGTCGATCAGCTTAGGCAGTTCGGCGAGTTGCGCCGCGGCTGGCTCGGCGTCCGCATTCAGCAGGTCACCGACGAGATCGCCGAAAGCCTCAACATCAAGCCCGCGCGCGGCGCGCTGATTGCCGGCATCGACGACAAGGGCCCGGCGAAGCCTGCCGGCATCGAACCCGGCGACGTCGTCGTCAAGTTCGACGGCAAGGACATCAAGGAGCCGAAGGACCTGTCGCGCGTCGTTGCCGACACCGCAGTCGGCAAGGAAGTCGATGTCGTCGTCATCCGCAAGGGCGAGGAGCAGACCAAGCGCGTCACGCTCGGCCGGCTCGAGGACAACGACAAGCCGCAACCGGCTTCCGCCAAATCGGCGCCGGAGCCGGAAAAGCCGGTGACGCAAAAGGCGCTCGGGCTCGACCTCGCCAATCTTAGCAAGGACCTGCGCAGCCGCTACAAGATCAAGGACAGCGTCAAGGGTGTGGTCGTCATCGGCGTCGATAACGCCTCGGACGCGGCCGACAAGCGGCTCTCCGCCGGCGATGTGATTGTCGAAGTGGCGCAGGAGGCGGTGGCAAACGCCGCCGACATCAAGAAGCGCGTCGATCAGTTGAAGAAGGACGGCAAGAAATCCGTGCTGCTTCTGGTGTCGAACGCCGACGGCGAACTGCGCTTCGTCGCGCTGAGCGTGCAGTAGGAGCCGCGTAGTACCGCCCCTGCACACGGTCGTCCCCGCGCACGCGGGGACCCATACGCTGCGGCCTCTATATTGGCGTGCTGGCCGGCGGCTTGCGTCCCCGATCATTCGCCGGTGGTTATGGGTCCCTGCTTTCGCAGGGACGACATCGCTGTCCACCACAAAAACTCCTCGCGCATAAAACCTTGCGCGACTTGCAGGGGGCTGGTCACGCCGTCGCCGCTAGTTCTGCGCCGCGCCGGTCGTGCTTGCGTTCGCCGCTCTGACCGTTCCGTGGCGCGGGGTCAGCACGCCAAGCTGATGCGGTGAAGCGGGCATGCCGTTGCGCGTCAGCGTCGGCGTGGCCGCCTGCTCCTGGACGCCTGCGGACCCCAGCACCGAAAGCTGGTGCTGCGTGGCCGGGAATGACGAGGCTTCGTATGTCGGAAGCTCTGCCGCGCCGGCGGCAGCGCCTTCCAGCAGTGCGAAGGCAACAACAGCAGTCGCGAGGAGATGTTTTACGGAGAGGCTTTGCATGGGAAAAATCCTTCAGGTGACGATGTTGCGAAGCGCGTGTGCGCGATCGCATTTCGGCTCCTTGGACTTTCCCTGAACTCGAGCACGTTCAACCGTTAATCGGAGGATTTAGCAACTCATTGCTTCGTGATCCGGCAGAATAGCAGCGCAGATACCCGCGCAGCCTGATTTTTAGCAGGATATTTCCTCTCTCGATCGATTTGGGAATGATGATTCCTCGAAGTTGCGCGGCGATCGAATTGATTTTGCGGTTCGAAGTCCGGGGTCAACCCCCCACAAACTCTTCGCGCTTGAACCCTTGCGCGTAGAGCAACGCCGTGAGGTCGCCGTAATCGATCCGCGCGGCGGCAGCTGCGGCGACCGCCGGCTTGGCGTGGAAGGCGACGCCCAATCCTGCTTCGCCGATCATGCCGAGATCGTTGGCGCCGTCGCCCACGGCCAGCGTGTCGATATTGTCGAGGTCCTCGGCCTCGCGAAGCTCGATCAGCGTGGCGAGCTTGGCGGCGCGGCCGAGAATGGGTTCCTTGACCTCGCCGGTCAGCTTTCCGTCGCGCACGATCAACTCGTTGCCGCGATTTTCCGGCAAAGCCGAGTTTCGCGGCGATCGCTTGCGTGAACAGCGTGAAGCCGCCGGAAATCAGGCAGGTCCAGGCGCCATGCGCGCGCATGGTCGCGACCAGTTCGCGGCCGCCTGATGTCAGCGTGATCCGCTCCTGGCATGACCTTCGTCGACGACGTCCGACCGGCAGGCCCTTGAGCAGCGCGACGCGCTCGCGCAGCGCCGGCTCGAATTCGATCTCGCCGCGCATCGCGCGTTCGGTGATAGCGGCGACGTGCGCCTTGAGCCCGACAAAATCGGCCAACTCGTCGATGCATTCCTGGCCGATCATGGTGGAATCCATGTCGGCCAGAAAAAGCTTCTTGCGCCGGGCGACCGCCGGCTGCACCACGATATCGATCGGCAGGTCCCCGCGCGCTTCGCGCAGGCGGTTAGCTGTGGCGGCGATATCCTCGCTGCCGTCGCCGAACGGGATGTCGGCGGCGACTTCGTCGAACAGCCAGTGCGCGGGCCCGGCCGAGGGCAGAAGGGCGCGCGCGCCGTCGACCACCGTGCTATCGAGTGCGGGATTGGCCGGATGGCAGATCAGTGTGGCGACGAGGGACATCGGAATTCGCGAGGTCATGACAACACTGCCGTGCTTATCGCAGGGCCGACCGCCAGCGGCAAGTCGGCGCTGGCGCTGGCGCTGGCCCGAAAGACCGGCGGCGTCGTCATCAATGCCGATTCCATGCAGGTCTATCGCGACCTGCGCGTGCTCACGGCGCGGCCACCCCGGTGCTGAAGAAGCGCGAAGTTCCGCACCGGCTCTATGGCCATGTCGACGCGGCGGTTGAATTTTTCGGCCGGCGCCTGGGTCGCGGATGCGGCGACGTGCTCGCGGAAGTGCGCGCGCAAAATCGCGTGGCCGATCTTTGTCGGCGGCTCCGGTCTTTATTTCAAGGCGTTGACGCGCGGGCTTTCGGCGGTGCCGCCGATCCCTCACCGAGGTGCGCGAGGCCGTGCGCGCGCAGGCTTGAACGCGACGGCGTCGAGGCGCTGCATGCCGAGCTTTCGCGCCGCGATGCGATTTCCGCCGAGCGCCTCAAGCCGCGCGACCGCGCCCGCATTGCGCGCGCGCTCGAAGTGATCGAGGCCACCGGGCGTTCGTTGATCTGACTGGCATCGCGAGGGCCTGCCGCCGCTGTTGCCGGAAGGCACATTCCGCGCGTTGTTTCTGGCGCCGGAGCGCGATGCGCTCTATGCGCGGATCGATGCGCGGTTCGAGGCGATGCTGGAGGCCGGCGCGCTGGAAGAGGTCGCAGCATCTCGCCGCGCGCAACCTCGATCCGCTGTTGCCGGCGATGAAGGCCCATGGCGTGCCGGCGCTGATCCGGCACCTCAGAGGCGAGATCACGCTTGACGAAGCCAGCGAGATCGGCCGCGCCGATACCCGCCACTATGCCAAGCGGCAGTTCACCTGGTTTCGGCACCAATTGCCGGAGTTTGAATGGGTGAAGCCGGAGGCGGCGGGGGAGTGGGTGGAGAGTGCGCTCCGCTCATAGCGGTTCTTTCGTCGTCCCTGCGAAAGCAGGGACCCATAACCACCGGCGTTTGGTGGAGGCGCAGAGTGCCTACCCGCCGTCGAGACGGAAAGGCCTCGGCGTCGCGATGAGCGCAAGCGCTCACGCGGGGGTCCCCGCGCCTGTGCGCAATTGCGCACAAGGCGGGGACGACAGCCGCACTTGTGAAGGCGCCGGTGCGCGATGCCCTCGCATGCCTGCAAACCCAAAATTCACCCTCGCCGAATACGCCCAAGCCCGCTAAGGTTGATCTAGATCGCGATCGGTGGCCTGCCGGCTTGACTTTCGGGCCTCGGGTCAGTATGTTCGCGCAACCTTTGGGAAGTCTGAGCTGCCAAATGCGTAATATTGTTACCAAACTCCTTATATCGTAGTCGTACCCAGGCGCACCGCCGGGGATGGCTGAGCTGCCATCCAAATTCGGGCGGTGCGCCTGGGGCCTCTTCGGGTCCTTTTTTATTTCCCAAACCGCAGACCTGAAGCTTCGACAAACCAGACGCCTCTCTCGAACCCAAAACACGGCGCGAAAGCGCCTCCGGAGCCAGCCAAGGAATACGTCATGAGTGACAAGAGCCACGATCCGAACCAGATGACCGGCGCCGCCATGATCGTGCGCGCGCTGATCGATCATGGCGTCGAGCATATTTTCGGCTATCCCGGCGGCGCCGTGCTTCCGATCTATGACGAGATTTTCCAGCAGAGCGAGGTCGAGCACATCCTGGTGCGGCACGAGCAGGGCGCCGGCCACGCCGCCGAAGGCTATGCGCGCTCGACCGGCAAGCCGGGCGTGGTGCTGGTGACCTCGGGGCCGGGCGCCACCAACATGGTGACGCCGCTGACCGACGCGCTGATGGATTCGATTCCGCTGGTCTGCATCACCGGCCAGGTGCCGACCCATCTGATCGGCAACGACGCGTTCCAGGAATGCGACACCGTCGGCATCACCCGGCCCTGCACCAAGCACAACTGGCTGGTGCGCAACGTCAACGATCTCGCCAAGGTGCTGCACGAGGCGTTCTACGTCGCGAGCACCGGCCGTCCGGGGCCGGTGGTGGTCGACGTGCCGAAGGACGTGCAGTTCGCCACCGGCACCTATCACCCGCCGCGCAAGTCCGACGTGCACGTGTCCTATGCGCCACGGGTCAAGGGCGACGCGATGCAGATCCGCAAAGCGGTGGCGCTGCTCGCCGGCGCGAAGCGCCCGGTGATCTATTCCGGCGGCGGCGTCATCAATGCCGGCCGCGAGGCCTCCAAGCTGTTGCGTGAACTGGTCGAGGTCACCGGCTTTCCGATCACCTCGACGCTGATGGGACTGGGCGCCTATCCGGCGTCGGGCAAGAACTGGCTCGGCATGCTCGGCATGCACGGCACCTACGAAGCCAACATGGCGATGCATGATTGCGACGTCATGCTGTGCGTCGGCGCGCGCTTCGACGACCGCATCACCGGGCGGACGGATGCGTTCTCGCCGGGCTCGAAGAAGATCCACATCGATATCGATCCTTCCTCGATCAACAAGAACATCCGCGTCGATGTGCCGATCATCGGCGATGCCGCCAACGTGCTCGGCGATATCCTGCAGGTGTTCAAGGCGGAAGCGAAGAAGCCGGACATCAAGGCCTGGTGGGCGGGAGATCGCGAAATGGCGCGCGCGCAATTCGCTGTCCTACAAGAAGAACAACGATGTCATCCTGCCGCAATTTGCGATCCAGAAGCTGTTCGAAGCCACGCGCGGCAAGGATACCTACATCACCACCGAAGTCGGCCAGCACCAGATGTGGGCGGCGCAGTTCTTTGGCTTCGAGGAGCCGCACCGCTGGATGACCTCAGGCGGCCTCGGCACCATGGGCTATGGCCTTCCCGCCGCGCTCGGCGTGCAGGTGGCGCACCCGCGACAGCCTCGTCATCGATATCGCGGGCGATGCCTCGGTGCAGATGACGATCCAGGAGATGTCGACGGCGGTTCAGCACGAGCTGCCGATCAAGATCTTCATCCTGAACAACCAGTACATGGGCATGGTGCGGCAGTGGCAGCAGCTGCTGCACGGCAACCGCCTGTCGCATTCCTACTCCGAGGCGCTGCCGGATTTCGTCAAGCTCGCGGATGCCTACGGCTGCGTCGGCTTGCAGGCGATCAAGCCCGGCGATCTCGACGGCGCGATCAAGGAGATGATCAAGGTCAAGCGCCCGGTGCTGTTCGATTGCCGGGTGGCGTCGCTGGAGAATTGCTTCCCGATGATCCCGTCCGGCAAGGCGCATAACGAAATGCTGTTGCCGGCGGAAGCCAACGACGAAGCCACCGCGGAGGCTTTCGCGGCCGGCAAGGCGCTGGTGTGATGATGGGCACAACGGCGTTTACCTCGCCTGCTTGACGGAGCGGCGTTGAGTGGGACGATGTCCGCTCCAATGCGAGCGGGAGACGCGTGCGAGCGACCGATGTTTGACCTCACCGAACTCGAACGCGCGCAAAGATCGTCCATGCGGCGATGCCGCGACGGCGGCGCATGCCTGGCCGCTGCTCGCCGAGCGGCTCGGCACCAGCGTGATCGTCAAGCACGAGAACCACACGCCGACCGGCGCCTTCAAGGTGCGCGGCGGGCTGATCTATCTCGATCGCCTCAAGCGCGAGCGGCCGCAGACGGCAGGCATCATTTCGGCGACCACGGGCAATCACGGCCAGAGCCTCGCTTTCGCCGCTGGCCGTTATGGATTGCCGGTGACGATCTATGTGCCGCACGGCAACTCGGTCGAGAAAAATCGCGCGATGAAGGCGTTCGGCGCCAACCTCGTCGAATACGGCGAGGACTTTGAAGCCGCGCGCGTCGAAGCCAAGCGCCACGCCGAGCGTGACGGGCTCGAGATCGTCCCGTCCTTTCACTCTGATCTGGTGCTTGGCGTTGCCACCTACGCACTCGAACTGTTCCGCGCTGCGCCCGATATCGACGTGCTGTATGCGCCGATCGGGCAGGGTTCCGGCATTTCGGGCTGCATCCTGGCGCGCGATCTGTTGGGGTTGAAAACCGAGATCGTCGGCGTGCAATCGACCGAAGCGCCGTCCTACGCGCTGTCGTTCAAGGCCGGCATCGTGGTGAGCACCAACTCCAGCAACACCCGCGCCGACGGCATGGCGACCCGTATCCCCGACCCGAATGCGTTCGAGATCATCCGCAAGGGCGCTTCCCGTATCGTGCAAGTGACCGACGACGAGATCGGCGAAGCGATCCGCCATCTTTGGACGGATACGCACAATCTCGCCGAAGGCGCCGGCGCAGCGTCGCTGGCGGCCGCACTTCAGGAAAAGGCAAAGCTGCGCGGCAAGCGCGTGGGCCTGATCCTGAGCGGCGGCAATATCGATTTCGAGTTGTTTCGCAAGTGGGTGATGGCGGATGGCGCGATCGCTGAAAAGTCGGTGATGGCATGAGGGTATTTATCGCGCGACACAATCAGTCGTCATGCCCGGCCAAAGCCGTTCGAAGAACGGCGTCGCTTCCGCTCGCCTATGCCGGCATCCAGTCGTCGCGAAGGCAAGACGTGGATGGCCTGGTCAAGCCCGGCCATGACGGAAAGAGACGTTCAGGAGTCCTACAATGAACCAGCCCGCATCCGCCTACTTCATGGAAGAGCGCCACGTCCCTACCGAGGCGCATACGCTTTCGGTACTGGTGCAGAACGAGCCGGGCGTGCTCGCCCGCGTGATCGGGCTGTTCTCCGGGCGCGGCTACAACATCGAAAGCCTCACCGTCTCCGAAACCGAGAGCCAGAAACATCTTTCCCGCATCACCATCGTGACCACGGGAACGCCGATGGTGATCGAGCAGATCAAGCATCAGCTCGACCGCATGGTGCCGGTCTATCGCGTCGTCGACATGACGCTGACCGGCCGTTCGATCGAGCGCGAGCTCGCGATGGTGAAAGTGCGCGGCACCGGCGATCACCGCGTCGAGTCGCTGCGGCTGGCGGAGGCCTTTCGGGCCCGTGTGATCGACGCCACCACCGAAAGCTTCGTGTTCGAGATCACCGGCAACTCCGCCAAGATCCACCAGTTCGTCGACCTGATGCGTCCGCTCGGCCTGGTCGAGGTTTCGCGCACCGGCGTCGCCGCCATCGCGCGGGGGCCCGAGGGGATGTGAGCCATGCTGGCGCGCGACTGGTATTATAACCAACGCCGGAAGATCGGGCTGGATTCCGCGGTCGCCTCGATCTACGACCGCCATGACGATAGCGATCTGCGTGCGCGCGCCGCACTTGTGATGCTCGGCGTCAAGCCCGGCTGGCGGATCGCCGATATCGGCTGCGGCAACGGCGTTTTGGCCTGCGAGGCTGCGCTGATGGGCGCCGAGGTCGATGCGATCGATATTTCCCCGGCCATGCTGGCGCTGGCGGAAATCCAGGCCAAGGACCGCAAGGTGCGCGATCCGCACCCAGTCGGCGGGACTCCTGAGCTTCGCCTATCAGCCCAACAGCTACGACCTGATCGTCAGTGAATTCACGCTGCATCATCTGCCGGATTTCTGGAAGGCGGTGGCGTTGTCGCGGATATTCGCGGCGCTCAAGCCCGGCGCGAATTTCTATCTGCGCGACATCGTGTTCGTGCGAACGCCCGACGGCAGCGAGCGCGATGTCGAGGAATGGGCCGAGTTTTCCATCACCAACCACGATTTCAACCGCGACAATGTCGTCACCCATATGCGCGACGAATATTCGACGTTCGGCTGGGTGATCGAACGCATGCTGAGCGATGCCGGCTTTGCGCTGACCTCGGCCGATTATCACGCCCCGCTGCACGGCACTTATTTGCTGCACAAACCGAAACACGGCGAGCAGGGCTGATATCGTGAAGGTAGATTTGGTAATCGTCGTCAGCGCAGGTCTGCTCCCTCTCCCGCTTGCGGGGGAGGGTTGGGGAGGGGGCGTCTGCTCGGATACTGAAGCAAGCGGCAGCCCCCACCCGTATCGCATCTTTCGATGCGATACGACCTCCCCCGTAAACGGGAGAGGTTAGGAAGTCCGGAATGAAACCCGCCGACATTTGCATTGCCGTGCTGGTCGCGGTGATCTGGGGGCTCGCCTTTGTCGCGAGCCGGATCGCGCTCGACGAAATTTCGCCCACGCTGCTGACGGCGCTGCGGTTTACGATTGCGGCCGTGCCGTGCCTGTTTGTGCCGCGGCCGAAGGTGTCATGGCCAACTCTGATCGCGATCAGCTTCACGCTGTTTCTCGGCCAGTTCCTGACACAGGCCTACGGCATCGCGCACGGTGTTCCCGTCGGGCTCACCAGCGTGATCGTGCAGAGCCAGGCGCTGTTCACGGTCGGCTTCGCGGCGATGCTTTTCGACGAATGTCCCTCGCGGATGCAGACGCTCGGCATCGCCATTGCAACGTGCGGCCTTCTGATGATCTGCGGCACCGTCGGCTATGATTTCAGCGTCTCGGCTTTTGCCGTGTTGATGTTCTCCCCGATCTGCTTTGCGGCCGGCAATCTCCTGCTGCGGCGGGCGCCGGGCGTGCCGATGTTCGATTTGTCCGCCTGGCTCTGCCTGATCGCCGCGGTGCCGATGCTCGCGCTGACGCTGGCCGATGACGGCGCGCAGCCGACATGGCACGCGCTGTCGCACATGTCGCTGAAAGTTCTGCTGTGCATGCTCGGCATTGGTCTGGTTTCCACCTGCACGGCCTATTGGCTGTGGGGCCGGCTGCTGCGCGATTACACCGCGGCCCAGGTGGTGCCGTTCGCGCTGCTGGTGCCGTTTGTCGGTTCGGCGGCATCCAGCATCGTGTTCGGCGAAACCTTCGGCTCGTTGCGGCTCGCCGGCATGCTCACCGTGGTTGCCGGCATTGCCGTGATGCTGCTGTCCAGGCGCGCGCAGGTTCTCCCCAAGGCCGTGGGGGCGTGACGCATGTCGAACTCTCTTTTGCCTGCCTTCATCCTGTTTGCCGCGGTGATGTTCTTCACGCCGGGGCCGAACAACATCATGGTGATGTCGTCGGGGCTGACCTACGGCTTCCGCCGCACCCTGCCGCATATCGCCGGCGTCACGATCGGGTTTGCCTTCATGGTCGGCGCGGTCGGCCTCGGCTTCGGGACCATCTTCATTGCCTTTCCGGTGCTGCAGGTTTTCCTCAAATATGCCGGCGCGGCCTATCTGGTTTATCTCGCGGTCGTCGATCGCGATGTCGGGTCCGCCCAAGCCGGGCGAAACCGGCCGCGGCCCGATGACCTTCTGGGGCGCGGCGATGTTCCAATGGGTCAACGTCAAGGGCTGGATCGCGGTGATCGGCACCATCACCGCCTATGCCGCGATCGCGAGCTTCCCGCTCAACATCGTGCTCCAGGTGCTGATCTTCTTTGCGATGGGCGTGGCCTCGATCACGACCTGGACGCTGTTCGGCACCGCCCTGCGTCCGTTCCTGACCTCGCCCGCCACGGTGCGGGTCTTCAATCTGGTGATGGCCGCTGTTGCTGCTGGCCTCGCTCTACCCGGTCTTCATGGATTGAGGGTGGCCAAAACCATGCGAGAAGAGGGGTTTACCCTCCCCCTGAAAATGTTTAGACCACGCCGGAAATTAGAGGGCGCCCGGCAGCCCATTCACACCGAAACCTGACCCATTGGCCGGTTTCGGCCCCGCTACAGAGGAAACGAATATGCGTGTTTATTACGATCGCGACGCCGACCTGAACCTGATCAAGGGCAAGAAGGTCGTCATCGTCGGCTATGGCAGCCAGGGCCACGCCCATGCGCTGAACCTGAAGGATTCCGGCGTCAAGGAAGTCGCCATTGCGCTGCGCAAGGGCTCGGCCTCGGCCAAGAAGGCGGAAGCCGCCGGCTTCAAGGTGATGGAAGTTGCCGACGCCGCCAAATGGGCCGACCTCGTGATGATGCTCACGCCCGACGAATTGCAGGGCGACATCTACCGCGAGCACCTCGCACGACAACATGAAGAAGGGCGCAGCCCTGGTGTTCGCCCACGGCCTCAACGTGCATTTCAACCTGCTCGATCCGCGCGCCGATCTCGACGTGCTGATGATCGCGCCGAAAGGCCCCGGCCATACCGTGCGCTCGGAATATCAGCGTGGCGGCGGCGTGCCTTGTCTGATCGCGATCGCCAAGGACGTGTCGGGCAACGCGCATGATCTGGGCCTGAGCTACGCGTCTGCGATCGGCGGCGGCCGTGCCGGCATCATCGAGACCACGTTCAAGGAAGAATGCGAGACCGACCTGTTCGGCGAGCAGGTGGTGCTCTGCGGCGGCCTGGTCGAACTGATCAAGGGCGGCTTACGAGACGCTGGTCGAAGCCGGCTACGCGCCGGAGATGGCCTATTTCGAATGCCTGCACGAGGTGAAGCTGATCGTCGACCTGATCTATGAAGGCGGCATCGCCAACATGAACTACTCGATCTCCAACACCGCCGAATACGGCGAATACGTCACCGGCCCGCGCATCGTCACCGACGAGACCAAGAAGGAGATGCGCAAGGTGCTCGCCGACATCCAGGGCGGCAAGTTCGCCCGCGACTGGATGCTGGAGAACAAGGTCAACCAGACCTCGTTCAAGGCGACCCGCGCCAAGCTCGCCACCCATCCGATCGAGGAAGTCGGCGCCAAGCTCCGCGACATGATGCCGTGGATCAAGAAGGGCGCGCTGGTGGACAAGACGAAGAACTAAACTGCTGCCCTCATGGTGAGGAGCGCGGTACGCGCGTCTCGAACCATGAGGTCTTTGAATGCGCCTCATCCTTCGAGACGCGCACAGATGTGCGCTCCTCAGGATGAGGCGTTTTTCGTCTCTCATCAAGCGCGGTGCATCGCGGGTCGCGTTGCACCGCGTTTTTCATTTTCAGAGAATCGCAAGCTCTTCGAGCCGGGCATAGCTTGCCTCCATGCCGTGCTCCATTCCGGTCGCGAGCATTCGCGCGCGCGTTTCCGCATCAGGCAGCGTCATACGCATGGTCATCAGCGTGCCGTCACCATCCTTCTCGAATCGGGTCTCGATGTGGTTGTCCGGCGTGGGATCGGGCAGAAACATGCGCTCGACATGCACGATGCGCCTGTAGGGCTCAAGCTCGAGATATTCTCCGGTGAGATGAAAGCCGCCGCCGCCCGGCATCGCCCATTCGTAGCGGATCCTGCCGCCCGGCCGTGGCTCGCTGATGCAGACCGGCATGGTCCAGCCATGGGGGCCCAGCATCCATTGCTGGACCAATGTGGGCTCCGTGTGGGCGCGATACACCGCTTCGGGCGGCGCCGCAAAGCGCCTGACGACGATCACGAAACGGTCGCCCTCGGTATTCAGCGTCAGCTTACTCATCACTACTTCTCTCCTCGTTTTGAAGCCATTGCTACCAAGAGCTCGTCGAGTCTCTCGTAGTTCTTCTCGAGCGCCCGGCGCAGCATCGTGAGCCATTGGTCGATGTCGTCGAGCCCGGCATCCGTCAGGCGGCAGTGGCGGCGCGTGCCTTCGGCTCTTCGGGCGATCAAGCCCGCGCTCTCCAGCATCTTCAGGTGCCGCGAAATGGCCGGCTGGACTCATGTCGAAGGGTTTTGCGAGCTCCATCACTGTCGCCTCACCCTTGGTGAGACGGGCGAGGATCGCCCGCCGCGTTGGGTCGGTGAGCGCCAGGAAAGCCGCATTAAGGCGGGCGGAGCGTTGGGTGTTTAACATAACAGAAGTGTTATATAACAAATCAGTTATAGTAAAGCCCCCCGGGGCGCTTGCCTCGGCCGTATCGCCGCCGAGGGCGCTTTTGGACTTGATGGGAGAACCGCTGCGAGACCGCCTCTTGCATGATCGATAAGAGACCGTCATTCCGGGGCGATGCGAAGCATCGAACCCGGAATTCTCGAGATTCCGGGTCTGCGCCTTCCAGCGCATCCCGGAATGACGGAGTGCCACCCCTACACCGCCGCGATGCAGTCGATTTCAATATCAAATTGCCCGAACCATTGCGGCACGCAGACGAAGATGCGGGCCGGCGGGTTACGCGGGAAATACCGATCGTAGATCGCGTTGACGGCGGCGAACTTTTCCGCCGACGTGCAGTAGACGTTGCATTTGAGGACGTTTTCCAGCGAGGAGGCCGCCGTTTCCACGCAAAGCTTCAATTGCTCCAGCACCAGTTCGGTCTGGCGTTCGATCGACACTTTCGCGACCTCGCCGGTTGCGGGATCGAACGGCGGCAGCCCCGACACATAGACCGTGCCGTTGTGCCGCGTGGCAACGCAGGCGGGCGCCTTCACCCGTTCCAGATAGGTCGATAACGGTTCGACGCGGATCACTTCTCTTGTCATGGGCCACCTCCACTCGCACTGGCATCTTCACCATGCCACGCCGGGAAGCTGCGATGATACGGTAGGCGTCGAAGTGTGGATGCGTTACAAGAGAAGGAGGCGCGCCTTCAGCTTCAGCGCACCGCGCGGGCCAGCGTTTCGGACGGACGCATTGAGCTGTTCGGCGAAAAAAAGGATCAACCGCCAGAGCTGCTGAAAGCGGGGGGTGTTGCGGTTGACGGGGGGCTCGAACTCAAGCTTACCGCTCGGCCACCGGACGACGGTGCCTGAGGCGTGATCGCCTCGTTGCAAGGTCGGATCGTCCTTGCGATCCGGGTGAGGGCTTTCGCTCTTCCGAAAGACCGTGCCCCCCGCCCCAACCCTCTCAGAGCGAGCTCGCTCGTCCCGGCCCCGCATCCGCCTACGCCTACGCTCTTAGAGCTACGGCGGCCCAGAGCGGGGGAGAGGGAGCCTTCATCGCTTCCCTTTTATCCCTTCATGCTCTCTCTGCGGATGATCTTCTTCGGAAAACCGGTTGCCACTTTTCCGGATCATGCGTAAGAGCGGCCCGAAAACTCCTTCTCGGACCTCAAGCGATCCATGATCCGTCTCGACAACATCTCCAAGCAGATCGGCCATCAGATTCTGTTCATCGAAGCCTCCGCCGCGCTCCAGAAGGGCGAGAAAGCGGGGCTGGTCGGCCCCAACGGCGCCGGCAAGACGACGCTGTTCCGGATGATCACCGGCCAGGAACTGCCGGACGAAGGCCAGGTTTCGACCGATCGCGGCATCACCATCGGCTATTTCAGCCAGGACGTCGGCGAGATGAGTGGCCGCAGCGCCGTCTCTGAGGTGATGGACGGGGCGGGGCCTGTCGCCGCGGTGGCCAGCGAATTGAAGGCGCTGGAAGCCGCGATGGCCGATCCCGATCGCGCTGACGAGATGGAAGAGATCATCGCCCAATATGGCGAGGTGCAGCACCGGTTTGAGGAACTCGACGGTTATGCGCTCGAGGGCCGCGCCCGCGAAGTGCTCGCAGGGCTCTCCTTTAGCCAGGAAATGATGGAGGGCGACGTCGGTGCGCTCTCCGGCGGCTGGAAGATGCGTGTGGCGCTGGCACGCATTCTCCTGATGCGTCCCGACGTCATGCTGCTCGACGAGCCGAGCAACCATCTCGATCTCGAAAGCCTGATCTGGCTCGAGCAATTCCTCAGGGGTTATGAAGGCGCGCTATTGATGACCTCGCACGACCGCGAGTTCATGAATCGCATCATCAACAAGATCGTCGAGATCGATGGCGGTGGGCTTACGACCTATTCCGGCAACTACGAATTCTACGAGACCCAGCGCGCGCTTTCCGAAAAGCAACAGCAGGCGCAGTTCGAGCGTCAGCAGGCGATGCTGGCGAAAGAGATCAAATTCATCGAGCGCTTCAAGGCGCGCGCCTCGCATGCCGCGCAAGTGCAAAGCCGGGTGAAGAAGCTGGAAAAGATCGAGCGGGTCGAGCCGCCGCGGCGCCGCCAGACGGTGGCGTTCGATTTCCCGCCCGCACCCCGTTCGGGCGAAGACGTCGTCAGTCTGAAAGGCGTGCAAAAAGCCTATGGCAGCCGCGTGATCTACGATTCCCTGGACTTCATGATCCGCCGGCGGGAGCGCTGGTGCGTGATGGGGGTGAACGGCGCGGGCAAGTCCACGCTGTTGAAACTGGTGGCGGGCTCGACCGAACCCGATGACGGCCTGGTGGCGCTGGGCGGCAGCGTGAAGATGGGCTACTTCGCCCAGCACGCCATGGACCTGCTCGACGGCGAACGCACGGTGTTTCAGTCGCTGGAGGATGCGTTTCCGCAGGCAGGGCAAGGCTCGCTTCGCGCACTCGCCGGCTGCTTCGGCTTTTCCGGCGATGACATCGAGAAGCGATGCCGGGTGCTGTCGGGCGGCGAGAAGGCGCGCCTCGTGATGGCGATCATGCTGTTTGATCCGCCGAACTTCCTGGTGCTGGACGAGCCCACCAACCATCTGGACATGGCCACCAAAGAGATGCTGATCGCAGCACTTGCGCAATATGAGGGCACCATGCTGTTCGTCTCCCACGACCGGCATTTTCTCGCGGCGCTGTCGAACCGGGTGCTCGAACTGACGCCCGAGGGCATCCACCAATATGGCGGCGGCTACACCGAATATGTCGCCCGTTCCGGCCACGAGGCGCCGGGTCTGCACAGCTAGTGCCGTCTATTTGAAGTTCCTGCACCACAAGCGGCGAATTCGATCCAGGAACTTCAAATAGAAAAGCGGCACTAGGATCAATAGGTTTGTGAGTAGCCCATAACTTTCCGAAGTTCGTGGAAACGGATGCTGCAATGGAGCACGAACTTCGGAAAGTGGCACTAGCGTTCGGAAGTCCGCGCAATTCGCCTTAAGGGCAATCGTTCCAAAGACCAGTCGGTCGGGAGCCCCATCAGTGAAATTTTCGTGACTGAGCAATAGTGACCACTTCCGTGGAAATTGAACGTGCATACTGAGGTCATTACCATCTGTGCGGATAGGGGAGCGAGCCATTGGATGAGTTCATTCATGTGCAGAATCTCGCCCTTTACAGGAAACGCCTGGCAGAACCTTGCGACGAAGCGCAACGACAGATGCTCTTGAAACTCTTAGCGGAGGAAGAGGCAAAAAAACTTCCTCCCGACGAACAATTGCGGCCAGCCTTACAGCCAGAAACCTAATCTGACCGTTTTGATGCCGACAATACGGTTGTTCCTTCGTCTGCCCTCCGCGGCACGGCGTCCGAGCCGATTCCGGAAAACAGCACGGTAAATCGCGCTCCCTCGCCATCGTAGCCGCGGCCGATCCGCAACTCGGCGCCAATCTGCCTTGCGAACGATTGAACGATCCTCATCCCCAGCCCCTTGCTCGCGGCGGGGTCGAATCCTTCCGGCAAGGCCGGGCCGTTATTGGAGACCGAAAGCGCGTAGCCATGGGCAGGATCGGGCTGCAGGCGGATGGCGATCCGGCCGTTGCCATATTTCGCCGCGTTGGTGATCAGTTCACTGACGATGAAGCCGAGCGGAATCGCGGTCGTGGCTGGCAAATTGATCTCAATGCCTTCGACGAGTACCTGCTCGGGGCGCTCGTTCGACGACAGCATTGCGGAGAAATCGCGCGCGAAGTCCTCAAGGAATTTTCTGAATTCGATCACTTGCACGCCGTCGTAGGAATGAAGGCGATGATGGATACGTGCAATCGTGGCAACGCGATTGGCCGCGACGGTCAGTTGCGCGGCCGCTTCCGCGGTTTGCGCTGATCGGCTCTGTAACGAAAGCAGGCTGATGGTCATCTGCAGGTCGTTCATCAGCCGATGATCGGATTCCCTGCTCAGGAGCTCCTGCTTTTGGATCAACTCTTCCTGCTGGCGAAGCCGCGCCTCACTCTCCGCCAGAGCATCGCGCAGGCGTATTTCCATGGATCGGTACTGGATCAGCTCGCGCTCGTAGCTTTCGACCGATCGACGCATAGAACTCGCCGTCAAGACAGCCGGCAATCGCTCGCCGCCCTTGGCCGAATTGCAAACCTGCTGCGGCGTGAGTGCTTGATTGCCCATGTTTCTAGAATGCGCGTTTGGTACGCGACAGCAGTTTGATATACCTCAAACGCCGCCGATTCTTTTGATTTTGTCTTTCGATTGAAGTGAGCAATTTTGCTCACTCGCCGGTGGTCCGTAGATGCTCCCTAGCACCGTCACATCGAAAGACCCGCGTTGGCGACAAACCCGCGGACGCAATGATGCGGGCTTCTAAACCGCCACCTGAGTGTGCCGATTCCGCCGCTATTTCCCTAAGGCGGGTTGCCAAAAGGAAACGGCCTCAGCGCGGGGGCCATGCTGAGGCCGTCACTTCATCGGACAACTTGGCCATAACGGCTTGTCTATAAGGCCTCCGGCATTCGGCATTGGCACTGCCTTGACGGGGCACGCAGCAGTTGCTTCCGTCTGGCGCCCTTAATCCGCCTCGGACCTGCCGAGTCCTTGGGTACCCATCGTCAGGGGCAGGGATGCCGCAGGCCGTCGTAACCGAGATACGTCCCGGAGTTCGGGTCGTAGGACCTGAAGCGTTGCATGCAATAGGCGATGGCGTCGCCACCAAGGATGGGAGCGGGAACGGCGTAGACCGGACCGTAGTAGCCCGGCGGGTAACCGTAATAGCCATAGGGCTGCGATGCGCCGATAATCGCGCCGCCGATCAGGGCGCCCGCGATGCCGAGCCCGAGAGCTGCGCCACCATAGCCGTAGCCACGGCCGTGGCGGTATTGCACGGTCTGCACCGACGGGACTACCGCGCTTCGCAGCATTAGCGGGGACGTTATTGGTGCCGCGACAACAGGCGTGACGAACCACGGCATCGTCGCGGCCATCGCAAGAAACATAGTTCGGGACAATTTTTGCATCACTCAATCTCCTGATGTTTCTGTCGCGACGGAGCCATCTTCGTCGAAAGGAAAACAACATGATTCACGAAGGGTTCCATGTAATTGATCTAGCTCAACGCGGGCGAGCTGATTGGACGGACTGAAGCATCGATCTGATGTCAAAAGCGGCCTCCTGATGCCACGTTGCAATCCCGACGAAAGCCCGCGGGCAGAGGCGTGCGCTTCTCAGTCGCGCTCTTTCAGCCGCGGCTTTTCATGCAAGACCGCGCTCGGCAGCGAACTAAGAACCTCGATGTGTCCGTTGTAGCTGATAAGCCCCAGCTTGCGAAACTTGTTCATGAAGTGGCTTACGCGGCTCCGCGTGGTCCCGATCATTTCCGCCAGCGTCGCCTGACTGATATTTGGACTGATTGGCTGGGCTCGCCCTTGCGGAATTCGAGAATTGTCTTTCCATCCCCGACTTTCGCGAGGTACCCCTTCGCATCGAACGGGTTATCGGCGAGCGCAGTCAACAAAAGGCTCCATTGGTTCGGGGGGCTGCGGTCTCTGGCGGTTTATTGCCTATGCACATGCAAGCCACCCGGCAGGAAGTTACATCACGATAATCGGCAATTCTGGGTAGAGGTACTTCGCTGGCTTTGCAGATGCGCAAAATCTGGAGTTAGTGCCGCCGTTTATCGTCGTGCTTTCCGCAGCACCGAGGGTATCGCGAGTAGGTCGGCGCCCGTCCCGGCCACGAGGCGCCGGGCCTGCACAGCTAAAAGTCGCGTTTGATGAACTTGCGGTCATGCAAGTAACGCATGTCAAATCGCTGGACTTCGCTAATGGTCTAATTCGCCGTCACGGCTTCTTCGCTTTTCGTCTGGTTTTAGCGTGCTATTCTGAGCCCCGATCCGGGGAAAACAATCCGGACGGGAGGGAGCCATGCCGAGGGGATTTTGGGCGTACTGCGCCTGCGTGCTTGTGACCGGAGGGGGCCTGTTGACCGGCACGCTCGCAGCTCACGCCGCGGGCGATGATGCCAACATATGCATCAAGGAGTCCGGCGATGTGGCAATCGACGCCTGTTCGCGCGCCATCCAGTCCAGGCGCTACACCGGCCACGTGCTGGCGCGCCAATACCTTAACCGTGGCGCCGAGCGGCGGATCAAGCAGGATTATGACCTGGCGCTTTCGGATTTTGCAGAAGCGCTGAAGGTCGACAAGAAATATGCCGACGCCTTCTACAACCGTTGCGCCATCTACAATTTTAAAAAGGAATACGATTCCGCGATCACGGAATGCAGCCAGGCCATCAAGCTCGGTCCTAGCGCCGAGGCAACCGTGGCCGGCAGCAGCGAGCGTCTTGGCAAGGATCATGCTTTGTCCGATTATTACACCGAACGCGGTTTCGCTTTCTTCAAAAAGGATGACGCCATCCACGCCTTCGTCGACCTCGACAATGCCATCCGCCTCAACCCGAATAACGGCAGGGCGCTGAAGACCCGTGGGCTGGCCTACGAGGCCAAGGGCGATCCCCGTGCCACGGCCGATCTCGCATCGGCCAAGCTGCTCGGCGAATGAGTGCCGGTTTCATGATGGAAGCAAATCCGAAGGATCATTGGGAAGCGGTCTACACCACCAAGGATGAAACCAGCGTCAGCTGGTTTCAGGACAACCCGCTACAGTCGCTCGAACTGATCGAACAGACGCGGCCGGGCAAGGACGCTGCCATCATCGATATCGGCGGCGGGGCGTCGCGGCTGGCCGACGGTTTGCTGGAGCGGGGCTTTCGCCGGGTCACGGTGCTGGACATTTCCGCGGCCGCGCTCGATCTCGCGGCGTTACGGCTGGGCCGGCGCGCCAGCGAAGTCCAGTGGATCGTCGACGACGTGACGGCGTGGGAGCCTGCGCAGCGCTTCGACATCTGGCATGACCGCGCCGCGTTTCATTTTCTGGTCGAGCAGGCCGACCGCGCGGCCTATGTCGCGCGGCTGAAGCAGGCGCTGGTTCCTGGTGGCTACGCCGTCATCGCGACCTTCGCGTCTGACGGCCCGGAAAGATGCAGCGGGCTGCCGGTCCATCGTTACGACGCCGCAGAACTGGCGAAGGAATTGGGTGAGGAATTCGTGCTGCTGGATTCCCGCCCGCACGATCATGCCACGCCCAAAAATGCCAAGCAGCGCTTTCAATTCTGCCTGTTCCGGCGCGAGCGTTGATGTCCGGAGTAGCCGCGTCAGATCGGGGTGAGGTGCGCGAATTTGACCACTCTGGCCCATTTCGCGGTTTCTTCCTCGATCAGACTCGCTAGCGCCGCCGGCGAACCACCAAGCATGACGCCACCGAGATCGGCGACCCGTGTCCTGAATCCGGGATCGACAAGCACCGCGTTGATCGCGGCATTGAGTTTTTCGATGACGGCCTCGGGCGTCTTTTTGGGGGCGCCAATGCCGTACCACGTGCTCATTTCGTAACCCGGCACGAAATCCGCCAGCACCGGAACGTCGGGAAGTTTTTCGGACCGGCTCGTCGTGGTGACCGCCAGCGGACGCAACGTGCCGCTCTGGATGTAGCCGATCGAGGAGGGGATGCTGCCGAATACGACCTGCACCTGGCCAGCGAGCAGATCGGTCAGCGCCAGCGCCTCGCCGCGATAGGGCACATGCACCAGATTGACATCGGACAGCATCTTGAACAATTCGCCGGCCATATGCACCGGTCCGCCATTGCCGCCCGACCCCATATTGACCTTCGCCGGATTGGCCCTGGCGTATGCGATGAATTCGGGAACGGTCTTGGCCGGAACAGATGGATTCACCAGCATGACGTTGGGCGCGCGGAGAAGTCCGGCGACCGGCGTGATGTCGCCAATGAAATTGTAGGATAACTTGTCGTAGAGCGTCGCATTGACGGCATTGGCGGTCGTGGCCAGCAACAGGGTGTGTCCGTCCGGAACTGCGTTCACCGCAATTTCGGTGGCGATATTGCTGCCGGCGCCGGTGCGGTTCTCGACGATGAAAGGCTGTCCGAGTCGCTCGGACAATGCCGCACCCGCCAGGCGCGCCAGAATATCGCTGCCGCCGCCGGCGCTAAAGCCGACGACCAAACGGACTTGCCGCGACGGATAGGCTTGCGCGCGGGCCTGGCGCGACGCGAGCGGAAGCGCAGCGGCAGCTGCGGCCATTTGCAGAAATCGACGGCGCGGCACACCCATGACGACGAGCCTCCGGGGCGAACGGTCTCTCCAGCCCCCACCATCGTGGTAGACGAAGCTCTGCCGATCATAAAGGCCTATGCGCCTTCGCTCACCGGCGTGGCTGTCCGCCCGCCTGGAGGACTTACGAAGTGGATTCAAGCCATGGATGATGCTCGACAGGCCCGACCGCAAGCAAGGTCGAGATCCTGCTCGAAATCGCCTGCCGCCTCACTGGAAGGTCGCGGAGACGTACCACGGCTGCTGCGACACGAAGCGCGGCACCATCCCCGTCCGCGGGATCGGCAACGGCACGGTTTTCGGCAGTGGCTCGGGGTGGTTTTTTCCGGCTGCGGCGACCAGGGACTTCGGGTGGCCCGGCTTCTCGGAGCGCTTCAACGGCGGCAGATCAGGGAAGTTGTGATCGTCTTTTTGATCGCGGAAAAACAGGATGCCGCGGTCGACATAGGGCGCGGTGAATTTCTGGTCGAGTTCGGTCACCTGGTCGGGATTGACCATGACGGCCGCGACGTCGCCGCTGCCAAGAGTTGCAACTTCGCGCGCTGAAACGTCGCGGGGGTGAGCGACGGTCGCGGCCCCGGAGCCGGCAATGCCGGACGGCGCAGCGCTTTCCACTTCCGCCGGTGCCATCGCCATGGCGTTCACCAGGCCTGCCGCGGTGCTGTCGGTCCTGGCAGCGATAAAGGCGTTCACCGCGGCCGGATCCGGCGCATCCACCGAGCTGACGGCGGCGATGCTGTCCGAAAGTCGCGACCTGAGGTCGATCACGTTGGCGGAAGCGCGCGAAACCGGCAGGCTGCCGACGGGATTCACCAGCGCCACCGACATGTGCATGAACACGAGATAGCCGACGACGGAGACGATCGAGACAGATGCAAAGGCCAGCACGCCGGAGGCGATCTTGTGAACTTTCGCCGCGATCGGATGGGCCTTGGCCGGGTCTTTCTCGAGCTGCGCGAGCACCAGCAAATGATCGTAGGCCGCGCGCTGATCCCTGTCGCAGAGGATTTCATTGGCACGGACGATCTGCCGGAATCTTATCGCGGCATCCGGATCGTCAGGACGCAAATCCGGATGGGCACCCTTGACGGCCCTGCGAAACGCAGTCCTCAGGCCTTCGGCATCATCGTGTGGAAGAGCCCCAAGCAAATCGTAAAGCGTATCCATTGCGCTCTCGCTGCAGGATTCACTCGCCCCCCGTCTGAAATTCCTGTCGCGAAATTTACTGCGGAGTACGCGTCAACCAAATTCACCGCATCAAAATGATGTTGATCTATCAGGGCAAAAAAATGACTTTATGACTTGACGTCAAAAAAGCTTTCGGAATCGGGGCTTGTTTGGTTAACGAGGCATGGCTTGTCGATGGTTTGCCCATGCGATACCGCAATCCCGTGCCGGTTGCGGCAAAAGGAAGGCAAAGCTACGACGGGATTTGGTTCCGGGCTTCCGCTCCGAAGCTTTGGCTCCGAAGTTTCATCAAAGCTTCATAAACCCGAGCCGATGGCGAGGCCTTTAAAGTCCCAGCCGGTCGCGAAGCCGGCCCACCAGAACGGCGCTGCGAACCCCGAGCGGCCATGCCGCATGAAAGCGGATCGGCTTGATGGCTGACATCGGCATGTCGATCGGCGTGGTTTCGCCGCCAATCAGGCGCCTGGCCAGCTGCTGTCCCATCGCGGTCGCGAGCGCCACGCCGCGGCCATTGCAGCCGAGATAAGCGAGCAGGCCGGGCGCAGGTTCATGCACGTGCGGATAATGGTCGGCGGTCATCGCCAGTCGGCTATTCCAGCCGTGGGTCCAGGCGATGCCGCGAAGCGCGGGCCATAGCTTCTCCGCATAGCGCATCAGGTAAGTCACCGCGTTGGGATCGCTGATCCAGTGCATCGGACCGCGTCCTCCCATCAATAGCCGGTTCGATGTATCGATGCGGTAGTAGACGGTGATGTGGCCGCTCTCGTAGAGCACCGAGCGGGTCGGCATGATCTGCCGCGCGATGTCCTCACGCAACGGCGTGGTGGCGGCGATCGAACTGAACAGCGGCACGATCGTGCGCCCAAGACCGGGCCACAGATCGTCCGTAAAACCGTTGGTGGCGATCAGGACCTTGTCGGCGCGGACGGTCGCGTGCGGGGTCTCGATGCGCCATCGCGTGCCTTCTCGTGTGAGCGAGATCGCCGGCGTGCGGGCGTAGATCGCGCTACCTGCCGCAATCACCGCGCGGGCGAGGCCCCGCGCATAGTTCAGCGGATGGACGTCGCCGCCCCTCGCATCGAACATCGCGCGGACATAACGATCCGTGCCGGTCATGTGTCGCAACTCATCGCGATCGAGCATTCGTACCGGCATGCCGCGGCGGATACACTGCGCCGCCGTGGCCTCCACAGCGCGGGCGTGGCGCTCGTGATAGGCGGCGCGCAAGGTCCCGTTCTGGCGGGCGTCGCAGGCGATGCCGAGCCGGCGGATCAGCTCAAGCGTGAAGACGGGGGTATGATAGGAAAACGCGATCATCCGCGCCCCGAGATCGCCGCCGAACTCGGCCTCGACCGTATCGGGATCGAGCTTCAAGCCGGGATTGAGCTGGCCGCCATTGTTGCCGGAGGCGCCCCAGCCCGGCTCGCGCGCTTCCAGCACGACCGCCTCGACGCCCTGTTCGGCGAGATGCAATGCGGTCGACAGCCCGGCAAAGCCGCCGCCGACGATCGCCACCGCCACGTTGCGGTCGGCGTCGAGCGGTGGCAGTGGAAGCGGCGGCACGGCGGTCGCCGCATACAGGCTCGGCGGCAAGGGCAGGGAGTTCGTCGCGATCGTTGTCATGTCGGTTTCATAAAGGATGCAGCACGCGGCGCAGGAAATCCTGCGTGCGCGGATGCTGCGGCTGGCTGAGCAGCGATTTCGCCGCGCCCTGTTCGACGACGACCCCGCCATCGATGAACAGCACGCGGTCGGCCACCTCGCGGGCAAATCCCATTTCGTGGGTGACGACCAGCATCGTCATGCCGTCCTCGGCGAGCTTGCGCATCACCGACAACACGTCGCCGACCAGTTCGGGATCGAGCGCCGAGGTCGGCTCGTCGAACAGGATTGCGCTCGGCTGCATCGCGAGCGCGCGCGCAATGGCGACCCGCTGTTGCTGGCCGCCGGAAAGCTGCGCCGGAAACGCAGCCGCCTTGTCGGCAAGACCGACCTTCGCCAGCAGTTCATGGCCGCGCTCGATCGCGTCGCGTCGCGGTTCGCGCTTCACATAGATCGGGCCTTCGATGACGTTTTCCAGTGCCGTGCGGTGGGGAAACAGGTTGAAGCGCTGGAACACCATCGAGACTTTCGTCCGGATCGGCACGATCGAGGCGGCGTCGCGCTCGACCCGTTTACCCTCGACTCAGGACGTCGCCGGCTTCGTAGCTCTCCAGCCCGTTGACGCAGCGCAGGATGGTCGACTTTCCCGAGCCCGACGGACCGATGATGCAGACGACCTCGCTTTTGGCGACGGAGGCCGTGATGCCCTTGAGCACCTCGACCTTGCCGAAGCGCTTGTGAACGTCGCGAAGCTCGATCATCCTTTGCCAGCCTTCTTCTCGAAGTGCCGAACCAGAAGAATGAGCGGAATGCTCATGGTGAGATACATCAGCGCCACCAGCGTGAACACGCTGGTGTTCTTGAAGGTCGAGGACGCGATCAGTTTGCCTTGCAGCGCCAGTTCGGCGACCGTGATGGTGGAGGCTTGCGAGGAATCCTTCAGCAGCATGATCATGACGTTGCCGTAGGGCGGCAGCACAATACGCACCGCCTGCGGCAGGATCACCCGGCGCATGGTCAGCCACCAACTCATGCCGATTGTCTGCGCGGCCTCGATCTGCCCCTTGTCGATCGCCTCGATGCCGGCGCGAAAATTCTCGGCCTGATAGGCCGAATAGGCAATGCCGAGCCCGAGGATCGCCGCTTGCAGCGCCGTCAGCGTGATGCCGAAATCGGGCATCACGAAATATAGATAGAACAGCAGCACGATGATCGGGATGCCGCGAATGAGATTGATCAGGCAGGCGCTGACAAAGCTCAGGACGCCAACGCCCGAGACCCGCATCATGGCCCATAGCAGGCCGAGGATCGTCGACAGCACCAGCGAGCCGAGCGTGACGAGGATCGTCAGCCCCACGCCCTGCAACAGGATCGGTACGAACTCGGTGGCGTCGCGAAGGAATTTTTCCATCGATCAGGGCTAGCGGTCCAATTCTAACATTCGCATCCCTTCTCGGCATGCACTTTTGCGAATGTTAGAATCAAAAGGACCACTAGCAAATAAAAGTTTCTAGTGGAGTTTAGCATTTGACATTCGCTTTGCGAACTCGCTGCTGGGCGGGGCGCGAATGTCAAATCCACTCCACTAGGCGCAAAGGTAGTCAGCTGCCCTTGCCGCCGAGGCCCCATTTGTCGAGGATCTTCGCCAGCGTGCCGTTTTCCTTCAGCTTGGCGAGCGAGGCGTTGATCTTCGCCTTCAACTCCTGATCGCCCTTGCGCACGCCGATCGCTACCGTGCCGACGGTCGCGGGCTTGTAGGTCTCGACCAGCCGCACTTCCGGAAAGCTTCCCTGCCGCAGGTTATGGGCCAGGATCGGATAGTCGGCATATCCCGCCTTGAGACGGCCGGTATTCACGTCGCGCAGGATGTCGGGGATGGTGTCGTAGGCTTTCACCTCGGCGAACAGCCCGGTCTTTTTCAAGGCATCGACATAGGCCGTGCCGACCTGTGCGCCGACCACTTCGCCCTTGAGGTCCTCGGGAGAGGTATAATTTTTGGTGTCGGTTTTGGGGACGATCAGCCCCTCGCCATAGGTGTAGACCGGATCGGAGAAGTCGATCACCTCCTTGCGCGCGGCGGTAGCCAGCATCGCGGCCGAGATGATGTCGATCTTGTTCGACGTCAGCGACGCCACCAGCGTGGAAAACTGCATCGGCTCGACCTGAACCGAAAAGCCGGCATCCTTGCCGATCGCGGTGATGAGATCGACCATCAGGCCTTCGATGGTGTTGGTCTTGGTGTCGAGAAAGGTGAAGGGGGCGCCGGTCGGGGTCGAGCCCACTTTCAGGACCTGCTGCGCCGATGCGCTTACGGCTGTGGTCAAAGCGACTGATATCGCGGCCAGTTGAACCAAACGCTTGAACTTCATCGTGCCCCCTCGAAACTGCCGGGCTGCCTCACGCGGCGATTCCTGAAACGCCGGTTTGGGCCCGCATTCTTCATTTCGAAATTACGGTCATATCGCTCGCAGCAGTGCAAGGGGTTTTCATGCAGCTCGGGCTGCAAACGTTGGGCGGACATGGCAGAAGCCGAATTCGGCAGATCCGCAGATGCCGCTTGCTCATTGAGCTTGATCAATGCCGCGATCGGCCGGTGAAGCTATCCGGGAGACACAATAACGCCGGTTCAAGGCCCTCCGGAGAAGCTGTCAAATGCCGCTTAAAAGCATCGCTGTATTTTTCGAACCGACGCCGGCCGGCGAGGCCCGCGCCGCATACGCCGCCAGACTTGCGCATCGCCACGGGGCCCATCTGATCGGTATCTTCATGGCGCCATCTCTTTTTAACGGCAGCACCGCGGAATCCTTCGTTCAGGGGCAGAAGGCCGTCAGGGAGGTCATCGCCCAGCACATGGCGAAGGAAGCTGAATCGATTGAGCATGCCAAACGAACCCTGTCCGCCGTCTGCCGCCGCGAGGGCATTGGCTTCGAGTTTCGTGCTCTGTCCCAAGGCGATTTCAGCGACGATATCGCGCTGAATTCGCTGCACGCCGATCTCGTGATTGCCTGCTCCGGGCAGGGTGGTGGATTGCCTGTTCAATGGCCCGCGGAGGCACTGCTGCTTGCCACCGGTGTGCCGTTTATCCTGCTGCCCCCATCGTGGAACGTCTCCGCGGCCGAACACGTCGTGGTGGCCTGGAATGCAAGCCGCGAGGCACGGCGTGCGATCAGCGATGCGCTTCCTCTCCTCGTTGAAGCGAAGTCGGTGACGATCCTCCTGGTCGATGCCGGGAAGAATCCCCGTCACGGCGAGGAGCCAGGGGCGGACATCGCGCTTTATCTCAGCCGTCACGGGGCCAAGGTTTCCGTCAAGCAGACGGCTTCACGGGGCGAGCCGATCGCCAAGGTTATTCTGGATCACGCCAAGGAGCAGGCCGCCGATCTCATCGTGATCGGCGCTTATAGCCATGCGCGAACCGCTCAAATGGTCTTTGGCGGCGTCACCCGGTCGTTGTTGCGAGACGCTGGCGTTCCGCTGCTGATCGCGCATTAAGGCGTTAACCACACTCGCCGCGGGAGGCGGGCGCCCCGGCTGCAATTGGTTCCGACACAACCGCGTTTCTAAAAATACTTTAAGCCTCAATAAATGTTTCTTTATTTGGCCCTGGCCATGGCGCGGCTAAATTCATCGCATCGACCGGTTCGTCTCCATTAGTCGCCGGCAATGCCGGCGAACGAAGATCGGAAGTAGCGACGATGATTCGGAGTGGAGACGGACGGGTCTGTATTTTTGACGTTGGCTCGAGCAGGCCGCGCGATAAGCGATTGCCCGTTTGTCGCGGCGGAGCAACTGCTTTTTTTCCGGACCGCGCTCCCGCCTTCGCCGGTACGACCAAGAGGAGACAGTCATGACCAAACTTTCGCTTCTCGGCATCGCCGCCGTCGCCGCTTATGCCACGCTGGCAGTGCCTTGCTTCGCGCAGCAACATTCCATGCGTATCGCGAACGCTTACGCGCAAGCCAACTTCTGTGCCAACCACGAACCGGGCAACCCCTATTACAAGGACACCGACTATATGGGCTGGAGCGCCTGGCGCGTGCGCGGCGGCTGGGATGCCACCAATGACTACAACTGTACGCCGAGCCATGTGAACCACGGCGGATTCTGATCGCGACATCGACGCGCGATGGAGTTTATCCATCGCGCGTCGTCTATCTCTTCGGCTTTTCTGATTTGATTTTTTCCCAGAGCCAGCGCGCCACCGCATCGGGCGAGGCGTTGCCGTCGCCGCCCGCCGCGCGCAGGTTGGCCTCGCGCATCGCCGCGATATCGATGCGGCCGATCAGGGGTTGCAGCGCCTGCCGCAACGCCTGATCGTCGGCGCGTTTGGGGGCAATGAGCAGAATCGCATCGTAAGGCGGGATCGCGGCTTTGGGGTCGCTGAGCGCCACCAGATCGTATTTTGCGATCAGCCCGTCGCTGGTGTAGCCCGCGATCACATCGACCTCGCCGGACGCCACCGCCGCGTACATGAAGTCCGGCTGCATCTGGCGCTGATTGCGGAAGTTCAAGCCGTAAGCCGTGCGCAGTCCCGCCCATTCCGGCCGCGAGAAGAATTCGTAATCGGCCGCGATCGACATCGTCGGTGCGTGGCTAGCGAGATCGGCGACGGAGTGAATGCCGAGCATCTCGGCGCGGCGCCGCGGCATCACCAGCGCATAGGCGTTTTCGAAGCCGAGTTCGCCGAGCAGGGTGATCTTCTGGCGCGCGAGTTCGGTCTTCAGATCGGCGAGCAATTCCTGGCGCGGTTTGATCTCGCGATGGTGAAACTGGTTGGCCCACAGCGTGCCGGAATAATCGACATAGACGTCGATATCGCCGTTCACCAGCGCCTCGAAAATCACATTGGAGCCGAGCCCTTCGCGGGATATCGCCGAAAGGCCGGCGGCTTCGAGCCGTTCGCTGATCAGCGCCGCGAGCACGTATTGTTCGGCAAAGGTTTTGGCGCCGACGACATAGTTCGAAGCGGAGCGCGCCAGCGAAGGCACAAGCGTTGCTGCGACCAATGCGGCGATGCCGGCGCCGCCCAGCACTGTCAGAAGGCGGTGGCGCGTGCGCAAGCCGGTCTCGGTCAAGGCGAGCAATTGATCGACCGCGAGCGCCAGAAGTGCTGCCGCCGCGCAGCCGAACAGCACCAGCACCCAATTCTGGGTCTGCAACCCCGCAAAGATGTAATTGCCCAAACTGGTCTGGCCGATCGGCGTCGATAGCGTGGCGGTGCCGATCACCCAGACCGCCGCGGTGCGGATGCCCGCCATCATCACCGGCAACGCCAGCGGCAACTCGACCAGGATCAGCGATTGCATCGGCGTCATGCCGACTCCCTCAGCGGCCTCCAGGATCGAGGGATCGATGCCGCGCAGCCCGGTGAGGGTGTTGCGCAGCACCGGCAGCATCGAATAGAGCGCCAGCGCCAGCACCGCCGGCAGGAAGCCGAACGCGGAGAAACTGAAGCCGAACCATGCGAGCGAAAGCGAGGCCGCCGCGAGCAACAGCGGATAGAACAGCGCCAGCAGCGCCAGGCCCGGCACGGTCTGCACGATGCTGGCCAATCCCAGCAACAACCCGCGCATTACCGGGCGGTTGCGCGCGGCGATCGCCAGCGGCAGCGACACCAGAAGTCCGAGCGCCAGCGCCGTGACGCTGACCCGCACATGGCTGCCGAGATAGTCCGGCAGATGCGCCAGCGCCTCGCCCCAGCGCGGATCGGATAACAAACTCATGCGCCGCCTCGCGGCAAAAGCGCGTTGAGGCGTTCGGCCTGCCGGCGCGGCGTACGCAGCAATTCGCCGACATAGACGTCGCCGGTTTTCGCCAGCTCCGATGCCGTGCCCTCCGCCAACAGGCGTCCGCCGCGCATCACCGCGATGCGGTCGGCGAGCAGAATAGCCTCGGTCATGTCGTGGGTGATCATGACCGTGGTGAGCCTGAGCCGGTCGTGCAGCGCACGGTAATCGTCGCCGAGCGCGTCGCGCGTCAATGGATCGAGCGCGCCGAACGGCTCGTCCATCAATACGATCTTCGGCTTCGCAGCGAGCGCGCGGGCCACGCCGACGCGCTGGCGCTGGCCGCCGGAAAGTTCATGCGGAAAGCGGTCGCGAAATTCGCCGCGATCGAGCCGCACCAGATCGAGCAGTTCATCGACCTTTGCGGCGATGTCAGTCTCGCGTTCGCCCTTCAGTTTCGGCGTGATGCCGATATTGGCGGCGATGCTCATATGCGGAAACAACCCGCCGCTCTGAAACACGGTGCCGATGCGGCGGCGTAACGCGACCGGATCGGCCGCGCGCACGTCTTCGCCTTCGATGGTGATACGGCCGTGGTCGGCCTCGATCAGACGGTTGGCGAGCCTGAGCAGCGTGGTCTTGCCCGAGCCCGAGCCGCCGACGATGGCGAGAAATTCGCCGCTCTCGACATGAAGCGAGACGTCGTCGACGGCCTTCACGCGGCCGCCATCAAAACTCTTGCCGACATGGTCGAAGACGATCAGGGCGGCAACCTCCATTTGTGCGCTAATATCGCGCTTAGCCGTTTTGCCCGCAAAGCAGCTCTCAGCTCCCGATTACCACGTCATGGCCTTGCGTTGAACTTGTCGTTCGAAGGCGCTAAGGCTGTCCCAAAGTGAGCTTTAAGGAAAATCCGGGTGGAAGAGCCAATATCAACAACGAAGACGTCCACGGCGGTCGCGCTGCAGGACGCCACGGTCGCCTTCCGTCTCGCCGAGGGACGGGTTTATACCGCCGTCGAGAAGGCCAACCTCAACGTGGCGCCGGGCGAGTTCGTCGCCATCGTCGGGCCGACCGGGTGCGGCAAATCGACCTTGCTGAACATCGCGGCGGGGCTTCTGGCGCCGGCCGGCGGCAGTGTGCGGATTTTCGACGGCCCGCTCACCGGCCTCAACCGGCAGGCCGGTTATCTCTTCCAGGCCGACGCGCTGTTTCCCTGGAAGACCGCGATCGACAATGTCGCGATCGCGCTTGAAATCGACGGCACGCCGCGCCGTGAGGCGCTGGAGCGGGCGCAAGGCTTTCTCGGCCAGGTCGGCCTCGGCGCCTTTTCCCATCGCTACCCGCACATGCTCTCCGGCGGCCAGCGCAAGCGCGTCGGGCTGGCGCAGGTCCTGATCCGCGATCCCAAGATCTTGCTGATGGACGAGCCGTTCGGGCCGCTCGATGCGCAGACGCGCCAGATCATGGGCAACCTGCTGCTCGATCTCTGGAGCGCCGACCGCAAGGCGGTATTGTTTGTGACCCATGATCTGGAGGAGGCGATCGCGCTCGCCGACCGCGTGGTGATCATGTCGGCCGGCCCCTCGGCGCGCATCATCGGCGACTGGCGTGTCCCCCTGCCGCGGCCGCGCGACATCACCGAGGTCAAGCTGGACAAGGCGTTCCATGACCTGCACCGGGAAATCTGGGACGCGCTGAAAGATGAAGTGATGAAGGGCTATGCCCAATCCACCAAGGCCACGGTCAGCGGCTGATTTCTCTTCGTCGTCCCCGCGCACGCGGGGGCCCATAACCACAGGCGTTCTTGGTTAAGGGAGGTCTTGCCACATCGCCTATAAATGACAGAGCGCGGCGCATGGGTCCCTGCTTCCGCAGGGACGACAGCGGGGAGGGTATTCACGGCTTTGTCACGAGAGGCCTCTGGCGGGCAGGTGAGCTTGATCTGACGGGAGGCGAAGCTACACTCCGCGCGCCAAGAGCGGGCCCACCAGGCCAAAGGCCACTGATCAAGGGCGCGCAATCAAGGGTAAACAACCCAAGGCAACAAGAAGGAAGATGTCATGTTCCTACGTGGTTCAATTCTGGCCGGAGCGGTTGCGTTCGTGGCCTTCAGCGTTTCTCCCGCCAATGCGCAGGGCGTGTTCACGCTGACCTCGCCGAGCTTCAAGGATGGCGAGCGGCTCGCGGTGAAGAACGCGGGCAGCAACAAGTCCAATCCGAACTGCGTCGGCGAGAACGTGTCGCCCGCGCTCAACTGGTCCAACCCGCCCGCCGGCACCAAGAGCTTCGCGATCTTCATGTTCGATCCGGAAGGCCGTCCGCCCGGCGGCGTCAGCCACTGGGTCGCCTATGGCATTCCGGCTTCGGTCACCGGCTTTGCCGAAGGCGAAGTCTCCAAGCCGAGCGACAAATATGTCGGCGGCAGCAGCCTGATGAAGCTGCCGAACTATTTCGGCCCCTGCACGCCGCCCGGCCCGATCCATCATTACACGCTGACGCTGATGGCGACCGACCTCGATCCGAAGGCGCTCGCAGCCCGGCCTTGATCGCGCGGAGGCGATGAAGGCGCTCGACGGCCATGTGTTGCAGGCCACCGGCCTGATCGGCACGTTCTCGAAGCCGTAAAGCACGCCTGATAGTCCCCTCCTGTGCGGGAGGGACTATCAGAATTTCCGTCGTCCCCGCGAAAGCGGGGACCCATAACCACAAATGTTTGTGGTGCGCGAGCGTCTCTGCCAGCCTACCTAAATGATAATCCACGGCGTATGGGTCCCTGCTTTCGCAGGGACGACAGCAAGATGAGATCAACATGCCCCGCGTGACGCTTCTTTCTCTTCAGGTACTGGTTGCGGTCGTGGCGATCGCGCTGTGGCAATTGCTGGCCACGGTGCCGATCTTCGGCCGCATGCTGCTGCCGCCGTTCTTCTTCTCGACGCCGCTTGCGGTCGGCAGCCAGATCGTCGACTGGTTCGTCACTGGCGTGATCTGGAAACATCTCGGGATCACGCTGCTGGAGTTGCTGCTCGCCTTTGCGATCGGATCGTTCTTGGGGATCGCGGTCGGGTTCTGGTTTGCGCGCAAGCCGCTGGTTGCCGCCGTGTTCGACCCTTACGTCAAGATGGCCAACGCGCTGCCGCGCGTGGTGCTGGCGCCGATTTTCGCGCTGTGGCTTGGGCTCGGCATCTGGTCGAAGGTGGCGCTCGGCGTCACGCTGGTTTTCTTCATCGTGTTCTTCAATGTCTATCAGGGCGTCAAGGAAGTCTCGACCACGGTGCGCGACAACGCCCGCATGATCGGCATGAACGAGGGGCAGTTGATGCGCCATGTCTACTGGCCGTCGGCGCTGTCGTGGATGTTTTCCTCGCTGCATACGTCCGTCGGCTTTGCCGTGGTCGGCGCGGTGGTCGGCGAATATCTGGGATCCGCAGCCGGACTCGGTTACCTGATCCAGCAGGCGGAAGGCGTGTTCGACGTCGCCGGCGTCTTTGCCGGCATGTTCGTGCTGTCGGCCTTCGTCATCATCATTGATGTCTTCGTCAGCCTGGTCGAACGCCGTCTGCTGGTCTGGCGTCCCAACGCGGCCGAGGCGAGGGGGTAGGCAGCCTCATTGCGGGCGTGGCGAAAGACTAACCACCTGTCATCACCGGGCTTGTCCCGGTGATCCACGTCTTGCTTCCTTCTTGCCAAGAAAGACGTGGATGGCCGGGCATAGGCGAGCGGAAGCGACGCCGTTCTTCGAACGGCTAAGCCCGGCCATGACGGAGTGAGACCTTTGCCCACCTTCTCACGGCCCGCCCACTGTTCTATCTTGCGCGGCAAGAACGGGCTTCCACGGAGGAAATCGTGAAAATCAGGCTCAAACAAGCGGCCCTGGCATTCGTGGCGCTCGCCATGATCTCCATATCCACATCGGCATCCGCGCAAAGCAAGGTCACGATCGCGGTCGGCGGCGGCGCCTGCCTCTGTTACCTGCCGACGGTGCTGGCCAAACAACTCGGCGAATATGACAAGGCCGGCCTTGCCGTCGAACTCGTCGACCTCAAGGGCGGATCGGATGCACTGAAGGCGGTCCTTGGCGGCAGCGCCGACGTCGTCTCCGGCTATTTCGACCATTGCGTCAACCTCGCCGCCAAGAAGCAGGAACTGGTGTCGTTCGTGGTCTATGACCGCTATCCGGGCCTGGTGCTGGTGGTGTCGCCGTCGCATACCGCCGAGATCAAATCGATCAAGGATCTCGCCGGCAAGAAGGTCGGCGTCAGCGCGCCGGGCTCATCGACCGATTTCTTTCTCAAATATCTCCTGAAGAAAAACGGCGTCGATCCTGCAAGCGTCGCGGTGATCGGCGTCGGCCTCGGCGGCACGTCGGTCGCGGCGATGGAGCAGGGCCAGATCGATGCCGCCGTGATGCTCGATCCTTCCGTCACGGTGCTGCAGGGCAGTCATCCGGACCTGCGCATTCTCTCCGATACCCGCACCGCCAAGGATACGTTCGAGGTGTTCGGCGGTGAATATCCGGGCGGCGCGCTGTATTCGACGGCGGCCTGGGTGGCCGGTCACGACAAGGAAGTGCAGGCGCTGACCGACGCGATGCTCGGCACGCTCGCCTGGATTCATGCCCATTCGCCCGAGGAGATCATGGCGAAGATGCCGCCCGAGATGGTCGGCAAGAACACCTCGCTTTATCTCGCCGCGCTGAAGAACACGATCCCGATGTATTCGGAAAACGGCAAGATGGACCCCAAGGGGGCCGACGCCGTGCTCGCGGTGTTCAGCGAGAGCTCGCCGGCAGTCGCCAAGGCCAACATCGACGTGGCCAAGACCTATACCAACAAGTTCGTCGATCGCGCCAAGAAGACCACGGGCTCTAATGCCAAGTAAGATCTCGCCGCCGGTGTCGGGATGACATCGCCCGAGATTCATCGCGTCGCGACGCTCGATCTGAAAGTCGGGCCGTTTGCCTGGCCGTTCGCGGCCGGGCGGCGCGGCGAGATCGATGCGCATTTTGCCGGGAAGCGGCGCGAGAAACCTGAAATCTGGAACGGCCGTGTGCTGCTTGGCCGCAACGCGGTCCGCGCCGGCGAGCATCTTCGCGCCGATTTCTTCGAGACCGATTTTGCGAGTTTCCTGGCGTGGCGCGATTGGGGTTTTCCGGACGAAAGCGTCTTCAACGGTTTTGGCATGGGCGCGCTGCAATCATCCGACGGCGCGTTCCTGCTCGGCGAAATGGGCAGCCACACCGCGAACGCAGGGCGCATCTATTTTCCGGCCGGCACGCCCGATCCCGACGATGTCAGGGACGGGATGCTCGATCTCGCCGGCAGCATCGTGCGCGAGGTCACTGAAGAAACCGGCCTCGATGCGGCCGACTACACCATGGACACGCGCTGGACCTGCGTATTTGCTGGGCCGTCGATCGCGATGATTCGGATATTGCGGGTCGATATGTCAGGCGCGGCGCTGAAGGCGCGGGTTGAAGCAAACCTCGCCCGCGAGACGAAGCCGGAGCTTGCGCGCAATCCATCTGGTGCGGTCGCGTTCCGACCTCGTGCCTGTCATGCCGCGCTTTGTGAGTGCGTTTCTCGAAGCCCAGTTTTCGGGATAGACACCGCCATGAGCAAGAAGCCCAAGCTGCCCCTGACCGAGCGGTTGAAGCCCTTTGTCGCGCCGTTCCGGTTCGACGGCTCGGGCGAGTTTCATCTGAAATTGCACAAGACCGGCGAGCGGGGCGGCCTCGACAAGGACGAAGGCGAAAAGATCCTCGAAGCCAACCGCCAGCGCCTCAACGATCTCCAGGAAAAACTATATGCGCAGGACCGCTGGTCGCTGCTGGTGATCTTCCAGGGCATGGATGCCTCCGGCAAGGACAGCGCGATCAAGAGCATTTTCGAGGGCGTCAATCCGCAAGGCTGCGAAGTCACGTCCTTCAAGCAGCCGACGGCCCACGAACTCGACCACGACTTCATGTGGCGCGCCATGATCGCGCTGCCGGGGCGCGGCCGCATCGGCATCTTCAATCGATCCTACTACGAGGAATGCCTGGTGACGCGGGTGCATCACGAACTGCTGGCGAAGGAAAAACTCCCGAGCAAGCTGATCAGCTCGCACATCTGGCAGGAGCGCTTTGCCGATATTTCCGCCTTCGAGCGCTATCTTTCGCGCAACGGCACCGTGGTCCTGAAATTCTTCCTCAACATCTCGAAAAAGAAGCAGCGCGAACGGTTCCTCGACCGGCTGGAGCAGCCGGCGAAGAACTGGAAATTCTCGATGAACGACGTCACCGAGCGCGCGCTTCTGGCCGCGATACATGGCCGTGTATCAGGACATCGTCCGGCATACGTCGACGCGGTTTGCGCCCTGGTATGTCGTGCCGGCCGACCACAAATGGTTTGCCCGCGTGGTGATCGGCTCGGTCATCGTCGGCGCGCTGGAAGAGCTCAACCTGCGCTTTCCCCGCGTCGACAAGGGCTCGGTGGATGAATTCGCCAAGGTGCGAAAGGCGCTTGAGAGCGAGGCAAGGGCAAGGACAAGGCAAGGCAAGGGCAAGGCGTCAAGCGAGTGCCAAACGGCAGGTGGCGACACGAGTCCTTTCAGATGCCGCGAGCCTTCGAAGGAACGTCAAGGGCAAAGGCAAGAGCAAGTGTTGCTAGTGTCCCTTTTGGTTCTGACAAAAGTGGTGCCAAGGCCGTCAAGCGAGTTGCCAAATCCGGCTAGGAAGGCGCCCGCGGGGTCGTGCGTTTTGCGCATGTGCAGCGCCGCCCGCGGTTTTGTCCTTGCGCAGAACGATCGTCTGCGATCAAATCGGGAGGCGTTCAACATTTCCCGGGGAAACACAATGCTTAAGAAATTCATGCTGGCGGGTTTGGTCGTCGCATTTGCCGGCGGCGCGGCGTTTGCGCAGGAGAGCTGCGATAGCAAGGCGGTCGGCAAGGACGGCAAGCCGCTCGCCGGTGCAGCCAAGACCTCGTTCATGAAGAAGTGCATGGCCGATAGCTGCGCCACCAAGGCGGTGAGCTCAGAAGGCAAGCCGCTGTCCGGCGCTGCCAAGAACTCCTTCATGAAGAAGTGCGAAGCGGGCGGCTAGTCGGGCTTCCCTCCATGAGGATTTGACGCAGCAGCGCCAGACCTTGATTGTTTCGTGTTGATGGGAGGCCGCTCTTCGGGGCGGCTTTCTTTTTGGCTTTACGGTTCTGAAAGAAATAAGGCCAGGCTCCGCAGTTTGGCCTTGTTCGATCACAGTGTGGTGGATTTGACATTCGTTTTGGTGCTGCCGCGGGTTCTCCAAGCGAATGTGAAATCCGAAACCACACTGGAATCTGATATTTTTAGTGTCCCTTTGGTTCTGACATTCGTGAACGAACTTGCCGCAGCGGCACACGAATGTCAGATCCGGGACACTAATGTGGCAAGGAAGTGCCCCATAAATCCCAAAAAGCCGGCGCCTGATGATGGTGTTTTGGATCCATCATGTGCATGTGAGTGAGTAAAATGGCGCGTCATAACCCCTCATCGATGTCGGACGACGGACAGGTTTCCGAGGCTGAGCCGATCACGCCGGCGCTCGCGGAATCTCTCGAACGTACGGAGATGCTTCGGGAGCAGCTCAAAAGCTCGGAGCGGTTGAACGAATATTACAACGCGGTCGTTGCCGAACTGCGCGCCTCGCTCGAACAGATCGAAGCGGACGAAAGGCAGGCGTCCTGAGACGGAGGAACTTCACCGCGCCTCGAAAAGTTTCATATTGGCCTCCTCGAGCTTTAAACTTGAGGAGGCCAATTGCTTTTTGGTGCAACTAGTGTCCCGTATCGTGTTGCCGCGAGTCCGTTTACGAATGTCAGAACCAAAGGGACACTAGCAAATATTGGTTTTCCAGTGTGGCTTTGACTCTGACGTTCCTTTGAAGCGGTCGCTGAAAGACTGTAAGGAACGTCAGTGTCGCCACACTGGCGCCGCCGGGTTGCATCACCACATCAACGCCGCGCAACGAACAAGGCACAACCGCGATTCAAACGTAATCAGGGCCGAGTCTCGTGTCTTGGTTCTGACATTCGTATTTTACCGCAGCAGGGGGTATTTACGAATGTCAGAACCAAAAAGACACTAGCAAGTATAAGTTTCTAGTGGTCCGATTCTAACATTCGCATCCCTTCTCAGCGGCCACTTTTGCGAATGTTAGAATCAAAGGACCACTAGCAAATATAGGTCTCTAGTGGAGTTTAGGATTCGACATTCGCATTATGAGCTTGCGGCTATGCGGGTAGCGAATGTCAAATCCACTTCATTAGTGCGGTTCCAGATTTGATATTCGCCATGAGGACTCGCGGCAGGACTGCAGCGAATGTCAAATCTACCGCACTAGCGTGTCCTTTTTGGTTTACAACGCATGTGAGGGAACGGTGATCATGCCGACGACACGAGAAGAAAAGCCTGCCAAGCCGCGCCAGCGCAGCCGCAAGACGGATCAGCAGAAGGCGAAAGGCGAAAAGAAGGTCGAGGCGAGATCCGAATCCGATGCCGTCAGCGCCATCATGGCGCCGATCGAGGCGGCTCCAATCGAGGCGGCTGCGGTCGAGTCCGCTCCAATCGAGGCGGCTGCGGTCGAGTCCGCTCCGGTCGAGGCGGTTGCGATCGACATCGCGCCGGTTGCGATGACCGTCGAAACAGAAGAAACGGAAGAAACGGAAGAAACGGAAGCTGAATACGCCCTGAGCGGCGAGGTGCTGCCGCCGGAAGTGCACGAGGGCGTGCCGCAGGCCGTCGGTCTGGTCGCCATCACGCAGGCCCATAGCGACTACCTGCGAAAATCGTGGCTCAGCGGCCGCTTCTTGGTTGAACGCCTGACCGTGGTGCGTTCGTTCGATGAGGCGCTCGAAATTCAGGGCGAATTCGCCAGGCAGGCCTATGCGAACTTTGTCGCCCAATCGCAAAAGATGTGCGAGCTTTACGGCGCTTGGGCCCAGCAGTTCTTCGCGCCGGTCGGAAAATCTCCGGCCCAGTGGACCCGGATCGGGCGTTAAACAGTCTTTTGTTTCGGCGCGTTTTCTACGCAGATAAGTTGACGCAATCTGCGTAAACTTGATTGCACCGCAGATAAGTTGACGCAATCTGCGTAAACTTGATTGCGGTGCGAACCGCTTTCACCTCCGGATCCCGTCTCCGCCAGGGGCTTCGCCGGGCCGCCTGCTCACTCGGCCGGCTGGCTTTAGCGAAGGCCTGGCTTTAGCGAAGGCGGCAAGTCCGAGGGCATGCTTCGCTCGAAAACGCTATGGCCCTGGACCTCAATCGGCGACGCGCCCCGCATGGTGCAACCAGGCGTGGATGATCTGCCACTTGTCCCGCCGGCCAGGGCGGAAATCCAGGAGCGGGGAGCGTCTGTCCTGAAGCTCGCAGAAAAACTTCAAGCTGTCGCGGGCGGTCGGCGCTGACGGGTCGTCGACCGGCTGGGCCTGGAGCCAACGATCCCATTCCTGGAGCACCTGGGACTTCCACTGATCCTGTCGCATAGACGGCGCGTCCTCGGTTCAAAGAGGTGAGACCCCCTTGAAGAAAAGGGTCTCGGGGTGGTTGCGCTGGTCTTTAGAAGCAGGTTTTTACGAGATTGCTCGGGTGAGCGATCCGGAAGGCGCCTTGGCAACCGCCGTGCCGTTGAGAGCCTTCAAACCCACTATGCTCGGGAGGGCTTAATCGTTTCTAAATGCGTCTGCATGGATGTCAAGCGATTGGCGCCGATCCGACAACCGTGCACATCGACCTGATGTTATTGTGCAACGCCTTGTTTGAATCTAACATCGCAAAAGCCCTGAAAATACGGACCTGTCGGAATGCCAAAACGCTTCGGCCCCCTGACGCGACGCCTGAATGTCGGTTTGGTGACGGCGGGTCTCATGCTGGCGAGCCTGTCGGGGGCATCTGCCTCCTACAAGGCACAACCGACGCTGGCAGCCGGCGCTCCCCTCAGTTTCGGCATGAGTACCGAGGAGGCCTCGGCCGCTTTGGGTGTTCCCCTGAGCTATGTTCGCGGCCGTCCCGGCAGCGAACTCCTGCTCGCTCTGCCCAACGTCAAGGGCAGCGCGCTGACGATCCGCAGCGACGGGCTTTATCTGCAATTTCGAAGGGGAAGGCTGACCGGATGGAAGGGCGATTGGGGAACGGCCAGGCCGCCGTTCGTGGGCTGGTGATGCGGCGCTAGTGCCCACTTTCCGAAGTTCGTGCTACACCTCGGCGCGCGCCTTTCACGAACTTCGGAAAGTCATGGGCACTAGCAAACCTATTATTCTAGTGCCGCTTCTCCATTTGAAGTTCCTAAACGGATTCGTGACCTGGGGTGAAGGAACTTCAAATGGGCGGCACTAGTTTGAAAACGGCGATCCTGGCGGCCGCTGTTGTCGCGTCGGTGTCCAGCGCCTCGGCTCAGGTCTATGGCGAAGGGCGGCGCTACAACAACGGCAATACCGCGAGCTTCTTCTTTTACGACAACCGCGACGACCAGCGCGATTTGCCGACCAATGGCGGCTTCCCCGGCAATTTCGCCGCCGACCGGGTGTTCGCGGGCGTCGGCGCTGCCGGGTGGCTCGAAAGCAACCCGCAGCATTCTGCCCAGCCCTATCCGTCGCAAACCTACACCGTTAATACGCGGAGTTACGTCGCCTGCCCGCACACCCGCGTCGAGCGGGCCTCGGACGGGCGGCGCACCATCCGCTGCCTGACGCGGTAGTGGGCACGTCCAGAGGGGCGGCCTGACACTGGCGTTAAGCACAGACTTGCGCCCTATTGCGGTCTTGACGGTGGATCACCGCATCAGGTGAGATGAAGCCATGCTCCGGGCTTCCTCACTCGTGTTCCTGGCCGCTGTCATTGCGGCATCGCCCGCCATGGCCGAAACCATGAGCTTCGAAAGCGCCACCGCGATCCTGGCGGAAAGCTGCGGCAAGGACATCGATGCCAACTGCCTGGGCGTCAGCCTCGATGCGCCTCGGCTCAAGGAATGCCTGGTCCGCAATCTGGATAGCGTCTCGCCACAGTGCCGCGCCGATTACGCGAGGGCGTTCGACGCGATCAGCAAGCGCGTCGCCGCGCATGGGGCGGTCGGCAAGCTCTGCTTGCGCGAGAAGCAGAAGATCTGCGCCGACGTCCAGGCCAAACCGGGGGAGGCCATCGACTGCCTGTTGAAAGCGCCGACGCGCGGCTTGAGCTTCGGATGCAACAAGGCGCTGACCGAGGCGGGGTATCGCTGATGCCTCGTCCGGAACTCGCGCGCCGATTTGTTCCGCTGACGGTTGGACTGTGGCTGGCCATATTGCCGGCCTCGACGGCCCTGTCGCAGGAGGCGCCCACGACGGAGGCGATGGTCGGCATGCTCGCCGGCCTCGAGGCGCCTTCCGATCTCGAAGTGCCGGCACTGCGCCAGCAGGTCACCGATCGCATCAAGGCCAAGGCGGATGCGATCGCGCTCAAGCGTCCGTTGGTTGCGCCTCAGCTCAACAAGCTGCCGCATGTCAACGTCGACATTCAGTTCAACCCGGATACGCCGGTGATCCGCCCCGAATCCTACCGCACGCTCGGGCGCATCGCGGACGCGCTGACCAATCCGGCGCTGATGTCATTCACGTTCCTCATCGTCGGCCGCGTGGAAGCCAACGGCCGGCGCGACGCCAATCTGATGCTGAGCCAGCGCCGGGCCGAAGCGATCCGCGACGCGCTGGTGACGACCTTCAGGATTTCGTCCAAGCGCGTCCTGGCAGTTGGCCTCGGCGAGGAGCAATTACAGGACGCCAACAATCCAAAGGCCCCCGTCAATCAGCAGGCGCAGATCGTCACGCTGCGCGAGGTCGTGCAGGTCGCTGGCGGCGGAAGCGTCAAGCCACCGGAAGCGGGCCCAGCCACGAAATCGGCAACCTCGCGCACCGCCCACAAGGGCGGTAAATAAGACGATCCGCCGAGCGCGGTGCGGTCTCGGAACGCCACGGTCACACTCGAAGATTTGTGCCGTTTCGCGCGACAAATCTAAAGATCTAATTAACAGCCGTTCAGTTGCCGTACTCTTACGGGGTCAATCTTTAAGGCTTTGCTGGCTCACTGGGTGGCACAGTCACAGGGAGTATTTTAAGCCGGTTTCTATTTGCGGGTATTGTCACGTGACCACCGCCGAACCAGCATCGGCCGATCGCATCCGCGCTTATCTGGCGGGCCTCACGCCGCTGGCGCGCAGCAGCTTGCTGACCGAAATCGAACGGATGCAGCTCTATGGCGAGGACGTTTCGGGAGCAGCCCTGATCCTTGAGCAATTGCGTGCCGAATTCCGCAAGGGCGGCGAAACCAATCATCGCGTCGGTAATCCGTCTCGGCATTTTTTCAAACCGATCGAAGCCCTGTTTGTCGATTGTCCGCCGGAGCGGGCAAATGCGGGACAGATTTCTCGGGGATCGCTGTCGGCGATCTGGGAATGGATCAACCATAAACTGCTGCCGGCGATGGCGCGCGAGTATTGCGAAGCGATGACAAAGGCGCTGCTCGCCGGCCATTCGCAACAGGCAAGCCAGATCGCGGCCGGATTTCAGTCCAAGGTCGTCAAATCCCTGCAAGCGGCGCTGGCCTCCGAAGACGGGCTGAAATCGGCCCAGTCCGGCCTTGGCAAATATACGTGCGCGCGCGCCAGCATCAACGACCTCGTGAAGATCGCGGCGGCCTTGCAGATGCGGGAGGCGATTGCCGCCTTCGGCCAGGCGCTGCCGCCAAAGATCGATCATTTCGAGGGCGAACCGTTGACCAAAGTGCTGGCGCTGCTTGACGCCTTCGGCGCCAAACATCCGGAATCGCTGCCCTTCGCGCTGGCGATGGTGATGAAGCGCCTGAACCGGCCCTGGCAGATCGCCCTTGTTGCCCTACAGGCTTCCAACAGCAGGGTGGCTGAGCACCTCGCTGCGACGCGTTACGCGTTTGGCGTGACGATGGTGCTGGATCATCTGGACGACCGGCGACGGGCGCTGAAGCAGGCCTTGAAGCACGCCCGGATCGAGCCGGCCAAGGAAATCCTCACCGATATCTACGACATCGAATACCAGCTCCATGACCGGATCGCGCGGCTCGACCAATCGGACTGGGGAAGGCAGCTCCACGACTTTATGGCCGCGCTGGCCCAGGATCTGCTCGCCGAGTATCAGACCCTTCCCGGCGAGGGCGACATCCATGGCGACCTCCATCATGTCCTGGAAGGCATCGAGCGACGCCATCCGACGGCAGGCCTGCTGCATTCCCTGTGGTGGAAGGGGCGCGACGCCTTGGCGGGCGGCGCCTCCTATTGTCAAAGGCTGGTCGGCGCGGACCATAAGCAGGCGAGCTGAGCCGACGGGTTGCCAAAAGGTCACCCATGCTGACCATCTTTTGGCATTGCGGTTTTGCGTCGTTCTCGTCTAGAACGACGCCATAAAGCCTTTCTCCGGCAACCAACCGTCAATGGTTTGAGCTGAGGATGGCTTTACGAGCGCGATCAGCAAAAGTGGACTTCCGGTTTTGCGTTCGATCGCGCTCTAAATTATTAAGTCGGCGCATGATCTTTTCACCAAACCGCTTCACACTTTGGTGGATCATGCGCAAGGGTTCGGCAATGCTGATTCGCGGCGAAATCGTTGGAGTTCAGGGTGGGATGGCCGATGCCGTTCGCACCCCGGCGATTGCGCCTGCGTCCCTGCCCACCCTCATTATCGGGCTTCTGCTTCTTATCGGCCCCTGAGGGCCGTCTGGGCGATTGCGCCTGGGCACTCAGGGGTTTGGACCGATAGCACCGCGAAACCCCTTGAAGCGCTTAACCAGATGAAGCGCGACCTACCCAAAAGGAAGCAAGCCAATGACCGCAGCCAAAAAGTCCGAAAAGGACCGCGTCGTTATATTCGACACCACCTTGCGCGACGGCGAACAATGCCCGGGCGCCACCATGACTTTCGAGGAAAAGCTCGAAGTTGCCGAGATGCTCGACGACATGGGCGTCGACGTCATCGAGGCCGGTTTCCCCATCACCAGCGAAGGCGATTTCCAGGCGGTGAGCGAGATCGCCCGCCGCTCCAAGAACTGCGGTGATCGCAGGCCTCGCCCGCGCGCATCCGAAGGACATCGACCGCTGCGCCGAAGCGGTGAAGTTCGCCCGCCGCGGCCGGGTTCATACGGTGATTGCGACCTCGCCGCTGCACATGCGCGTCAAGCTGAACATGACGCCGGAGAAGGTGATCGAAACTTCGATCGCCAACGTCACCCGCGCCCGCAACCAGATCGACGACGTCGAATGGTCGGCCGAAGACGGCACCCGCTCCGAGATGGATTTCCTCTGCCGCATCGTCGAGGCCGTCATCAAGGCCGGCGCCACCACGGTCAACATCCCCGACACCGTGGGCTATACGGTGCCGGAAGAATACACCCACTTCATGCGCACGCTGATCGAACGGGTGCCGAACTCCGACAAGGCGGTATTCTCGGTGCATTGCCACAACGATCTCGGCATGGCGGTGGCCAATTCGCTCGCCGGTGTCGCCGGCGGCGCGCGCCAGATCGAATGCACCGTCAACGGCATCGGCGAGCGGGCCGGCAATGCCGCGCTCGAAGAGATCGTGATGGCGATCAATGTCCGCAACGACAGGTTTCCGTGGTGGAACAAGATCGACACCACGATGCTGACGCGCGCCTCCAAGCTGGTCTCGGCCGCGACCTCGTTCCCGGTGCAGTACAACAAGGCGATCGTCGGCCGGAATGCGTTTGCCCATGAGAGCGGCATCCATCAGGACGGCGTGCTGAAGGACGCCTCGACCTACGAGATCATGCGGCCCGAAATGGTGGGCTTGAAGCAGTCGTCACTCGTGCTCGGCAAGCATTCCGGCCGCCACGCCTTCGTGCACAAGCTGGAAGAGATGGGCTACAAGCTCGGCGCCAACCAGATCGAGGATGCCTTTGTGCGGATGAAGGCGCTCGCCGACCGCAAGAAGGACATCTACGACGAGGACATCGAGGCGCTGGTCGACGAGGAGATGGCCGCCTCGCACGACCGCATCAAGCTGACCTCGCTCACCGTGATTGCGGGCACGCATGGGCCGCAGCGCGCCACCATGAAGCTCGATGTCGACGGGCAGATCAAGATCGAGGAAGCCGAAGGCAACGGCCCGGTCGACGCCGTGTTCAACTGCATCAAGGCGCTGGTGCCGCACGAGGCCAAGCTCGAGCTCTATCAGGTTCACGCCGTCACCCAAGGCACCGACGCGCAAGCCGAAGTGTCGGTGCGGCTTGCCCATGAGGGCCGCTCGATGACCGCGCGCGCCGCCGACCCGGATACGCTGGTGGCCTCCGCCAAGGCCTATCTCGGCGCGCTCAACAAGATCATCATGAAGCGTCAGCGCGACGTGGTCACGCAAGCGGCGGGGTAACGTCGACGATGCGAAACGCGGAGCTACCGCACCGCGTTTCGTATCGGACGATTGGCGAACCTGGTTGACGACTGAGGAATTCTCGAAGCAGGGGAAATCCAATGACCGCGCCCGCAAATCTCGCCGAAAAGCTCGCGGCGTTCAAAGACCGTTTTTCCCCGCGCACAATTGCGACTTACAATAACAACGACATTATGGTGGCCAAGCTGGAGGGTCCGTTCCATTGGCATAAGCATGAAGACACCGACGATTTTTTTCTTGTGCTCAAGGGTACGCTCGACATCGAGCTGCGCGATCGCACAGTTACCCTCAACTCGGGCGAAGTTTTTGTAGTACCCAAAGGCGTCGAGCACCGGCCCGTGGCGCGGGGGGAAGTACATATCCTGCTGATCGAGCCAACGGGCACCCCGAATACGGGCGATAAAGTTACTGCGGCGCCACGAATTCTGGCCTGATCGGCGCGCTCAACAAGATCGTGATGAAGCGCGAGCGCGACGTGCCGGCGCAGGCGGCGGGGTGAAACGCGACGTCATTCCGGGGCAGCTCGCAGGGCTGAACCCGGAATCTCGCGCCGCAACTTCTGGATTTCCGAATGTGCAAGTGCACATCGAAGTTCGCGACTTCGTCGCGCCCCGGAATGACAGCGAGGTATTTGCGCCCACTCGGTAATAAAGCACCGATCTGCAACAAAGCCTGGAACTGGACCCCCGGCGGAACGTTTTCCGCTAACCGGGGCAACGCCCCGGCCGGGAGGCATTCAGCAACGGAGAAGAACCAAATGAGTCCAGGAAAAATTGCGATCGCAGCGACGACCTTTGCCTGCATGACGCTCGTCTCTTTTGGCTGGTCTGAACAGCGTGGCGTCTCGCTGTCGGTCGCGAGCGCGAGCGCGCAAACCAATCACTCGCACGCTTCGCGGCACCAGGCCTCAAGGCATATGGCGGTGGCTAGTTCGCATCGACATGGCCGCCGGGTCGTGCGCGGCTACGGTCCCAATCCTGTAGCTGCCGGCGCTAACCTCGCGGCTGGCGCGGTCAACACCGCCGGCGCGGTTGCGGCCGGCGCGATTGGCACAGCAGGTGCGATTGCTGCGGCGCCATTTAGCGGGACTTATGCGGCAGCCCCGGGTTGGGGCGGCTACTATGCGCCCGGTACGTGGGGCGACTACGACTGTAGCCCTGGCTACGGCGACTGCCGTCCCTACGCTGAGAAGAACTGGGCCAAAACTCCCCTTAAATGAAATGGAGAGGCGGCTGCAACGGCCGCCTCTTTTTTCACTTCGGCGGCTGCAACCCGGGCGAGTCGGCCCAGCGGCTGAAGCGCAACGCCGCTTCGGCCTGGCGCGCCTTTTCGAGCATGGCCTCCTGCTCGGCGCCCGGAGGCAGCAGCGAAGCCCGCTGGCGCGCGTTCTTTGCGAAGGAGGCGAGGCGATCGGTTAAGGAATGAACTTGCTTGATACGCCGCCGGGATGACACGGCTCACCTCTGTGTTGATGTTGAACGGGAACGCAACCTGTATTCTCATCACGGATGGAAACCACGGGCCTGACCGTCAGCGGGATCATGCGCTCCTTCACCCTCGAATGAATGCGCACAATTGAACACAAGAAATAAATTAAATTTGGGCTGAAAACAGCCTCAGAATGGCGCCGGTTCGTGCCGATCGGCTTAACCTCTGGTCGATGGAATGATTGCTATCATGCCGTGCCCTCGATCTCGGGGCCAACCGGGGCTTAAGGGTAGCGGCTCCGCCACGTTCTCAGCGCGGCGGGGCCGTTTTTGCAGGCATGTCCAACTCGGCGATATGAAGCTCTTTTTTCCTGGCTTCCAGGGTCGCGATCAGAATATCGAGGCTCTTGACGCTCCCCTGATCTTGGGTCCGGGCGGACAAGCCCCGATAGTGTCCTATCTCCTTGTCGATCTGCTCGCACTTCCAACACATCGCGGACTCCACCTGCGTGGACCAACCCGTAAGAGGGTGCTCACGTTCCAGGCAGATCGTTGGATCGGCGGTTCGACGGCACGGCAATTTAGCGCGTCGGATGAAGAGTCCGGGAATGTCGGTGCACTTTTGTGCTTGGCGCGAGCACAGCGTATCGCGCGCTTGTTCGGTTGAGTCCGCTTCAGTCGGTATGGACGCACGCCTTGGCGTATTTGCGCCAGACGTAAGGTGCGGCGCATCGGGGCCTTGGATGCGAGAAGGCGGGGCACTCGTTCCAGGCGACAGCGCCGGATCTCCCAGCCGTTCACGACACATCCGCCGTTGACGGCGTTGTGGCAGCCGGGGCCGCATTCATCGGCGGCATTTATTTCACCTGCGCCAAGCAGCGCCGCGAACAATGTCAAAGCCAACAACCATTTCATGCCACGTCTCCCTTGTGAGCCGGCCGGGACCTGCGCCTTTTCAACCGGGTAGTGGGAGGGGAGTTCCGCCGGCATCAAGGCTCGTCCGCCACACCGCCGTCCGCAACGACGGAATCCTCAGGACCAGCCGCGAGGGCTTGGCTCGCGCGGGGCGACGCCACGCCGACCCCCGCGATCCATAGAGCCCCTACCGAAAATCGCGGCGAAATGGCACAAAGCCGCATTGCCGAAACAGCCAACTGCGGCTAACGGAAGAATGCGACCAAGGTTTGGGCAAAGGCTCCGTTGCAAGAGAGCCGCCCCGGCATCGTAAGGGGAGGATTTTCATGAAACTGGTATTCGCGGGGCGTTCGGCCGCGCTGTTTGCACTTGCAGCATTCGAGCTTGGTATCGGCCTCGCCGCTCCGGCGCTGGCCGACGACAAGGTCGTCAAGATCGGCGTGTTGAACGACATGTCGAGCCTTTATGCGGATATCGGCGGTCCCAACGCGGTGGTGGCCGTCAAGATGGCGGTGGACGATTCCGGCCTGCTCGCGAAAGGCTGGAAGATCGACGTGATCAGCGGCGATCACCAGAACAAGCCCGACGTCGGTGTCGGCATCGCGCGCCAATGGATCGACACCGAGAAGGTCGACGCCATCGCCGACACGCCAAATTCGGGCGTGGCGCTTGCGGTCAGCAATCTCGTCAAGGAGAAAAACGCGATCTTGCTCAACAACGGCGCGGCCACCGCCGATCTCACCGGCAAGGCCTGTAATGCCAACACCGTCTCCTACTCCTATGACACCTACATGCTCGCCAACGGCACCGGCAAGGCGCTGACCAAAGCCGGCGGCGACACCTGGTTCTTCCTGACCTCCGACTACGCCTTCGGCGCACGCGCTCGAGCGTGACACCAGCGCGGTCGTCATCGCCAACGGCGGCAAGGTCGTGGGCGGTGTCAAACACCCGCTCAATACCTCCGACTTCTCCTCTTTCCTGCTGCAAGCGCAGTCGTCCAAGGCCAAGGTCGTCGGCCTTGCCAATGCCGGCGGCGACACCACCAACGCGATCAAGCAGGCCTCCGAATTCGGTATTACCGCGCAAGGCCAGAAGCTCGCAGCGCTCTTGCTCTTCATCAACGACGTGCATTCGCTCGGCCTGAAGACCGCGCAGGGCCTGACCTTCACTGAATCCTTCTACTGGGACCTGAACGACAAGACGCGCGCCTGGTCGAAGCGGTTTGCGGAAAAGGTGAACAATCACGCCATGCCGTCGATGACGCAGGCCGGCAATTATGCCGTCGTGCTGCATTACCTGAAGGCGCTCGAGGCACTCGGCGGCAATCCGCATGACGGCGCCAGGGTCGTTGCCAAGATGAAGGAAATTCCGACCGACGATCCCCTGTTCGGCAAGGGGCCGCTCCGCGCCGACGGCCGCCGTCTCATTCCGGCCTATCTGTTCGAGGTGAAGAAGCCGGAAGAGTTGAAATATCCGTGGGACTATTACAAGCTGGTCGCGACGATTTCGCCTGAAGACGCCGCCAAGCCGCTGGCGTCGAGCGACTGCCCGCTGGTCAAGAAATAGCGGGAGCATGATCCGGACAGAATACAAGGTCGTGCGCATTGAGACACCACCGACAGACGGCGATCCTCTACTCTGCCTGAGTTGCTGTGCCCCACTTCAAAATCGCGAAGGCAGGTTCGCGTTGAAATACTTCCGAACTGGCGGACCGAAACGAAGAACGACGCGCAAACCGAGAATCTTTTGAGCAGCTGCGTGGAAACCTCAGACGCGGCGTCTGATCGAAATGTCTCTGTCAAAATCTGCTGTCAGTATCGATACGCCAGTGTGGCACCCGCCGTCCTGGTTCCGACTGTGGCCCCCGCTCTCATTGTTCCCCCAGAGGGCGGGGGTTTTTAATCAACATTCTCGAAGCGCGGTCGAACATCATCCAAAGCCTTCACTGGCCCGATGATGATACTGTTGTGTCGGGCGTGTAACGAACCGATGACGGATGACGGTAGCGCGTTGCGGCCAGAACAAATTGTTGTGTTCTTCGATCCGTCCGGTAAATCGCCCGATTGCCCAACCGACATCATACCGTGTTGCACAAACACAACGCGCACCTTGAAAAAGCGATAGCACCTTCGTGCGTTAACCGAGCGTCACACACGTCTGGGATTTTGCCGGCGCCGCGATCCTCGTCAGAGGTTCTCTTTTGCTTGGGAATTCGCGGCGTGGCGCGAGTACTTTGTGAGGGATTCACGATGATAAAAACATTCATTTCGGTTGCAGCCTTGCTGGCCGTCGCGACGGCGGCCCATGCCGACGAGCTTTCGGACGTTCAGGCTCAGGCCAAGCAACTGCGCGAACAAATGAGCAGGCGTCTCGCCGATCTCGAAAAGCGGCAGAAGGTGCTTGAGCAACAGCAGAAGGCAGCCGCACCGGCCATCAATCCGGTGGACGCAATGGCGGCCGACCTGCCCTACAAGGCTGCGGTCAAGGCCAAGCCGCCGGAAAACGACGACATCTGCATCAAGGGCATTTGCGTCTACGGCAACTTCGACATGGGCGTGTCGTACCTCCAGCATGGCGCGCCGCTGAGCTCCATGGCCGCAGCGCCGCTCAACACGATCATTTCGAAGAACTCGAACGGCTCCTATTTCGGCACCGGACCCGACCAGATGAGCAACTCGTTCATCGGTCTGCGTGGCAAGCAGGAGATCGCCGACAATCTCTATGCCGTGTTCAACCTGCAGACCCTGTTCAACGTCAATAGCGGCATGAACGCCAGCGGTATCGGATCCGTCACCCAGAACAACGGTTTGACGACGAACCTTCTGGCTCAGACCTCGATAGCCGACTCGTCGAAGGCCGGTCAGATGTTCAACAACGCGGCCTATTTCGGTGTCAGTTCGCCGACCTACGGTACCTTCACCATGGGCCGCCAAAGCGCCCTGAGCTCGGACCTGCTCGCCAACTACGATCCGCTGGCCGGCTCAAACTCCTGGTCGCTGCTCACCTTCCAGGGCGCGAACGGCGGCGGCGGCGATACCGAAGACCGCGTCTTCGACAATTCCTACGAATATCGCGTGAGCGTCGGGCCGGTGCGGTTCGCGGCTGAAGCCCAGCTTCGCAATGGCGGCAACAGTTCGACCGGCAACGCCTTCCAGGGCGATATCGGTTTCGACTATATGGGCTTCTCGATGGATTTCCTGGGCGGCAAGATCTATGACGCCGTGTCTGCGGGCATCCTGTCGCCTGGCCAGCTTGCGACAGCCGTCACCACCGTCAGTTCCGGTTACGGTTTGATCGGGGCAACCGTATCCGACAACACCGTCTTCAGCGTTGGCGCCAAATACGTGATCGGGCCGTGGAAGCTGTCCGCCGGCTACGAGCACATCGACTTTGCCAATCCGAACAACCCGCTGAATCCCGGTGCGTTCGTGACCGGCGGATTTATCGCCGGTGCCGTGAACAATACCAACTACACCAACACCAGGACCCTGCAGACGGCGTGGATCGGCGCCAAATACTCGATCACTCCGGCGCTCGACATCACCGGGGCGTATTATCATGAATGGCAGAACAGCTATGCCACCGGTGCCAATGCAGGCTGTACCGACGCGCGCGCCTCGCAGTGTTCCGGTTCGCTCGACATTGTCTCGCTGGTGGCTGATTGGCGCTTCGCCCGCCACGTGGACATGTACGCCGGTGTGGCGTGGTCGCAGGCGCAGAACGGTCTCGCGAGCGGCTTCCTGCAGGCGAACGGAACGCCGGCTGGCGGCACGATCGTGGGCGGCCCCAACAAGGCCTCTTCGTTCGATCCCGGTATCGGTCTCCGCTATCAGTTCTGAGGAAACTCGGAGCGCAGAGCGGTTCGACCTTGTGAACTCGCCACGACGATCGATCGTGAAAAGCCCCGGCATCGTCCGGGGCTTTTTGCTTTAGCCGTGCGGCCCATGCGCCATCTAAGAGCTGAGGCGCGATGGCGATCCAATCAAATCTCGTCATGCTTGGGTGGCGCGAGGCGCGCGCGAGCTTGCGAAGCGTGATGCTTCGTCCGATAGAAAAACCCCCGCCGTCGTGAACCGGCGGGGGTTTCCTCGGGTGGATGTCGCGAGGCTATGGGGGGCTCGCGCGAAGCGCCCCATAGGTGTCGCTCCAAGGACCCATGAAATTAATCTAGCGAGACTAAGCGGTTCCGGCGTGGCTTTATTTTGAGCAGCGGATGGCTACGCGTGAGTAGATATCAAACCCGCATCGCTCAATCGGTATCGTGATGACGGCAACGTCGAAAGATGATCGGAGCCACGAAGGGTGATCGCCATGAAACAGGGACAGCGCAACCGACCTCTGCCGCGCGATGCCGGTGCGGCAAGGTGGAATTGGCGGCAATCGGCCGGCCGATCTTGACCGGCACCTGCTATTGCGCGAGCTGCCAGGAAGCCGGACGGCGTTTCGAGCAACTGGCCTCCGCGCCGCCCGTGCTCAATTCCGACGGGGGAACAGATTTCGTTCTCTATCGCAAGGATCGAGTCGAATGTTCGACGGGGCAGGAGCATCTGGAAGAGCATCGGCTCAGGCCTGATTCTCCGACCCGGCGGGTCGTTGCCACATGCTGCAATTCGGCAATATTTCTCGACTTCACCAAGGGGCACTGGCTAACGATCTACCGGAATCGCTTTCCGGCAGAGGCCCCGCCTCTTGAAATGCGGGTCATGACACAACAGCGACGAGGTGGCGTCGAGCTTGCCGACGACTTGCCGAATTATTCCGGTCACTCCGGCAAGTTCATGTTGAGGCTTGTCTCCGCGTGGATCGCGATGGGATTTCGCAGGCCAAAGATCAGCCTGGGATCGCTCCGCGGGTTGGGATCGCTCCGCGGGCCGCAATAGCCGCTCGTTCCTGCGCGCAAACTCGCGCCGACGGGACCTGTCCGTCCGCGCACCTTTCAGAAATCCGGCACCTTTCGGAAATGCTGCGGCATCCGATCCATGACTGTGATGTGAAGAGATGCGGACCTTCGCCGGAATTGCCCGGGCTCTCTGCGTGCCCTAAAAGGCGATGCGAATAGCGAGTTCGGGGTGGGCGAGATGGCGGTGCGGGTTATCGATTCCCTGGTCCTGCGGTGCGAGCCGCTGATCCTGTTGCTGGGCCGGCTCTGCATCGGATCGCTTTATCTGATGTCGGGGATCAATCACTGGCTGGACCTGAAACTGGTCAGCTCATTTCGTGACGGGCCTGCCCGGTTCGGCAAATGTCTGGGCGATGCTGGCGGCGACCATCGAGGTCGCAAGCGGGGCCGCGATGGTCCTGGGCTTCCGCACCCGCGAATTCGCCCTGCTGCTGGTGCTCTTCAATCTCTGTGCCGCGGCGATCGGCCATCCCTACTGGTCGATCACCGGCGATGCCACCGCACGCTGGGCCCAGCTCATCCATTTCTGGAAGGACGTCGGGCTCGCCGGCGCCGCTTTCTTCGTGCTCGCGCGTGGCGCGGGACCCCTCAGCCTCGACCGAGGGTAAGGGGGCAACAAGCTCCCGCGGACGATCTGCAAGCGCTGCGGCATTCGCAAGTCCTTCCGGATTTTATGTCCGTCCGGATCCCTTTCGCGCCCAGGCTCCTTTCGCGCTCAAGACCCTTTCGCGCCAAAGACCCTTTCGCGCTCAAGGCTGCCGGGCTATGCATGTTAAGGTGATGAACCGGGCTATCACGGCAAAAGGTGGATCGCGATGCTTTCAGCTTTGATTGGTGTTTTGATTATTGTTGTCATCGGCGCCATCTGCTTCTGGGCGATCGACAGGTTTGCCAGGGATCGCCGGCTGGCGCAGCTGCTCAGGCTTCTCGTGATCCTGATCTGTCTCGCGGCGATCCTGCAAAGGGTTCTGCCGCTGCTCGGCGTTTATATTTAGCGGCCCAAGCCTTCAGCCCAAGCCCTAACTGCCCAAGCCTTAACTGCTCAAGCCTTGGCAGCCCAAGCCATTGCCGGCGAGGTGATTGAATGGAGCCAACTGCGCGCGACCGGCGGCCGATCCATCATTCGCCGATCTTTTGGACCGGTATCGTTCTGTGCCTGGCAGCCATCGCCATCTACCTGTGGTCCGATGATCTCTCATGGCGTCCGTC
>CAWCHC010000024.1:0-170785 GCA_963795255.1 uncultured Alphaproteobacteria bacterium | reverse complement strand
CGAAGATCCATGGAATTTCAACGCCTTCCAACTCAGCCCGAGATGTGAGGTGCTCTACCGCGGTCAAAGGTGCATTTCAATCCCAGACTTCATGATCGGGTATCAAAGGCCATTCGAGAATGCTGCCTGCACGGCTTGCGGTTCGGCTATTTTTCAGGAGTCCTACGCGAGACCGTACGTCGTCTGCCTTATGCTTTTGTTGAACTATTGCGGCTTGCTCTCGTTGCGTCGTCAAATCGGACCACCCTGCTAACGAAGGAGTAGCCTCTTCCCCGCACGTCTGCGATGTACCTGGTGCCGAATTGGCCGTCCCTGAACGCCTTGCGGATGGCAGCGACATGGACCCGCAGACTGCCCTCCTCTACCGCAACGCCCGGCCAGACGTGATCGATAAGTTCCTTTTTAGAGATAACCTCGCCAGCCTCCCCGAAGGGGAGACGCCCGCACCCAACGATTGATGGCTAGTGGCTTGCTGGGAATAACTTTGCGTGGCATGGCTCCGCGCAAGAGCCGCAACTCCGGGACGCTACACGGCTCGCGCCTAACCGAGAGCCCCAAACAGTGCCTCTCGGACACCGTTGAGCACGTCAGCTTACTGCAGCCGAATTTCTTCGCGCATCTTTGTCTGCGCATCGTAGATTCTGACCCGGAGCATGGGAAAGCGCTTCTTCAACTCCTCTGCCCCAGCGATTGCCCCATCTCTGGTCGTGAACTCCGCTTTCAGTCGACCATCTACTTCGAGCGCATAACCGTGATTGGGCAATTCAGGAGCAGCAGCGACCATTCGTTTCTTCTCTCGTTGGAGCGGATTGAGCCGCTTGCTTAGCGTGAGTTGGTCAAATCGCGCCAGCGGCGCTATCGGCCGGTTTGTGTGCTCGAACAGGACGAGCTTGTAGCGCCTTCAGGCGCCGCCACGTGCCGTCCAAGCCAAGGTCCGCGGATCGATATCAGGGCTCGCGTGCGAGGCATGTGGCGCTAGGCTTGTCCTAAACGTGAAGCCACTCCACTCGCCGGAGATTCGCAGCTTCTGAACGCAGGTAGCACACCTACTGCGCCAGATTAGGTGCATGGGGGCATCTTTATCGCTTGCATTCAATTTGAGACTTCGGGCGGCTCCGAATCTCCAGCTTCCATTCCGGCTGCCGCCAGCTTACGGTAGGCCTCTGACTGTTTTTCGAATCCCGCCTTTAGCTCCTCATTTTCCTCGAAGGTCGCCAACATCTCGAATTTGAGGGCAAGCTCAAGGTAGTCTGCGGTTGTCTTCATTGCTCTCCCCTTGAGTTGGGGCTTGATCAGATGTTTCGAGTTCGAACCGAACATGCTAAACACAGCCCGCTTGAACATGCACCGAAGTGGACAATCAAAACCTGATTGTGGAAAATGGCGTGGAAAGAGCCCAAGCAGTGCAGGTGCTCGATATCGCGACCGTGACCGTCTGCATGGCTCGCTCCCCTGAATTGTGGAGCTTTAACCAGGCCCACATCCGTGACACTCAGGTGCCGGTGGAGGAGCCGTCCACAGCATCAATTTCGGAATTGCGCGGTATGAACTCGATCACCTCGGGATCCTCGTCCACTACTTCAACACACTCACGTCTATCAGAAAAACTTGCCAAAAAGTTCAACGGCCGGCTGGTCCTGCGCGTTGACCGCCTTGGAACCGCCTCGAGTCCACCGACGCGCGTGATTGAAGCATTTGTTCGAATGCCTCTGCCGGGAGCGGCTTTGAGAACAAATACCCTTGAAGCTCATGGCAACCTTCCGCTTTTAGAAAGTCCGCTTGGGCCGCGGTTTCGACCCCTTCGGCAATGACCTCAAGACCGAGATTGCGTCCCATGACGATGATTGAGCGTACGATGGCCGTATCCTCGGCAGCGGATTGCGCACCGATCTGCTGGATGAAACTTTTGTCGATTTTTATTCGCGTCAGCGGATAGCGCGTGAGGTAGCTTAGTGACGCGTAGCCGGTACCGAAGTCATCGAATGCAATGCCTATGCCCTTGGCTCGCAGCTCCTTCAAAGGTGACAGCGTCCCCTCCTCTCGTCCGAGCGCGATATTCTCGGTAATTTCAAGTTCCAGAAATTCCGGAGCCAAACCGCTTTCTGCCAAAGCGTGCTCTACATCCTGCAATAGGCCGCCGTTGCGGAATTGGGCGGGGAAAAGGTTTACGCCCATGCGAATAGGCAGCAGGCCTTTCGCGCCCCAGCTGGCCGCTGTCTTGCAGGCGCTGTTGAGTATCCACCGGCCGGTTTCAATCGCAACAGCACTTTCACAGAGTGCATCGATGAACCCTCCCGGCGCCAAAATGCCCCGTTCCGGATGGTGCCAGCGAAGCAGCGCTTCGGCGCCTACGATAGAACCATCGCTCGATCTCACCTGGGGCTGAAAGTACAAGAGGAATTCTTCGTTCGCGTATGCGCTCCGAAGCTCCATGTCGAGTTCGCGGCGACGTTTCGCCTGCGAGCGCATGGTCGGTACATACAAACGACATAAACGCCCACCGGCAGCTTTCGCGTCATAAAGCGCGAGGTCGGCATTGGCGAGCAAATCATCGACCGTCGAACCGTGGTTAGGCGCAATAGCGATGCCCGCGCTTGCGGCTATAAATAACCGATGGCCTTCGAGCTCAAATTGGCCGCCGAGGCGTTTCAGAAGGTTCTCCACGACACCGGAAGCAAGCACCGGATCGCCGCAATCCACCAGCAGCAGCACAAATTCGTCTTCGCCCAGCCGATAGACGCGGGCCGCATACGGCGCGGAGGCCAGTCGTCGCGCGACCTCCTGCAAAAGCTTGTCGCCGACCGAATGGCCAAGCGTGTCGTTAACGTCCTTGAAAGCGTCGAGGTCGAGCGTCGCGACAGTGATCGGAAGCGCGGGATTGCCTGCGCGTTTTCTCAGAATCGTGTCCAAGTCCTTGTGCAAGCTGACTCGGTTGGGAAGCCCCGTGAGTTGATCAAAATGGGCCAGGCGGCGGAGTTGGTCTTCGGCCGACTTCCTTTCGGTCATATCCCGGCCGAAGAAGAAGTGCTTTTGCTCAGGCTCGGACCACACACCGGACCAGGCCAGAGGAACAATCCGCCCGTTTTTGTGAACGCATCGGGTTTCAAAGTTATGCATTTGATGTTGGCCTGTGCGCGTCAACTTTATTTCCCGCCGGGTGGCTGCGAGGTCGTTCGAGTAGATGAATTCCGCGCCATTATGACCGATCATTTCATCGGGCCGATAGCCGAGTGTCGCCAATGAGCTAGGACTTACCCTTCTAAGAACTCCCTTCCGATCGGTGATCAGAATCAAATCGAGCGACGTATCAAAAAGCCGCCGCCGCTCTTCAATTTCCTGATTGAGAGCCTGCGTTTTAATGTGGATATCCGCATCCGCCTCAGCTCGCTCTCGGGAGGCCAAGGGAAGCCATCGGAGCACAAGGAGGCCGAACACGGCGCAAGCCGCGACGACATTCATCACCTTCGGAATAATGAGATAGCCGGGATTGCCGAGTACCCCGACGATGGCAGCTGGAAACAGCCCGTACTGACCGCCAAAGTAAAGCCCGAAGTACAGGTTCTCGATGATGTTCCGAACGGTATCGATAACGATCACAAAAAGCAGGAGGCGCACCGCGCCAAAGGTTCGAGGATTACCGATGAATGCCACGCCCACGGTGGTAAGGACGGCGAGCCACAGTGCGATAATGATCCAATAAATCAGTGCCGCTGCGAGGTTCATGTGCGGAGGTCCAGTATGATACCTCGTCCCATCTATCGCCGGCTGTAATAACGTTCGGTTGATTTGAAAGATTACCCGTCGTTGAACCTAAGGGCGCGTTAAATGACATGCGTGACGCAAACTGGGCTCGATTTTTGGTTAGTGCGGATTGTTTTTCGCTAATAGCGATGATTTGGTAATCTCGCGGAAGCTCAGCTCTTCCAACGAGGTCAGTTTAGATCGGCCCTGTGGGCGAACCGAATCGGCCGTGTAGGCATCGACTTTATGAAAAAGCTCTTTTCGACGACGGATGTGGATCTTCGGCACCGCTTCGATTATTGGCATAGCGTCGCTTGTGACCATCTTGTCGGCCATTCTTCAACGCCTGAATGCCGGCAGACCTTCAACGCCGAGCTCCAAGTTGGGATGCTGGCCGGCACCGGACTTGTGCTGTTCGAAAACTCCCCGATGGACGTATCCCGTACGGTAAAGCATGTCGCGCAATCTGAAAGTGATGAATTGTTTATCTGCCGTCAGACCGCCGGTACACTCGCGCTCGAACAGGATGGCCGCCAGCTCGTTCTCGGCGTAGGCGACGTGACCCTGCTCGATCCAAACTTGCCATATGCCGCCAGATTCGCGGCGGGTTCAAAATTGCTTGTTGTCAAAGTAACGCGGGACGCGCTCGAAGCTCGTGTCGGAAGGATTCGCGATCTGACCGCGATCGCATTAAAGCCATCCAAGCCTCAAAATCGTTGGACCTCATCCTTTTTGGCGATGCTGCCCAGTGTCTCCGGTCGGCTGACCGTCACCGCAGAGGAAATCGCCAGCAACCAAGTTATCGATTTAGTTGCAATGTCCCTACTGGATGCCTGCGGCTCATCGAGGTCGCGGATTTCTTCGTTGTCGCTATTGCGCGTGCGTTCAGCAATTGAAGCGCGCCTGAGCGACCCGACGCTCAATGCCACGACCGTGGCCGACGCTGCCGGAGTGAGCGTCCGTTACGCCAATGGCCTGCTCGCTAAAGAGTGCACCTCGATCATGCGGCTTGCACTAGCCATGCGGCTCCAACGCTGCCGACATGCTCTGGAAGATCCGCGGCAAAATCATAGGACGGTGAGCGAAATAGCCCGAGGCTGGGGCTTTTCCGACATGACCCACTTCGGGCGGAGCTTCAGAGCCATGTACGGTGTGCTGCCGCGCGACTTCCGGAAAGCGCGAGACAGCCTTGACCGGTCCGGCTAATAGGTTTTCGGCTTTTTGTAACCGCTTGCCTCAGAAGGGCTCTGTCCCTCCGTCGAGAAACTCCTTGCCGCGTTGATGAGAATATGCGGGAGTTAGAATCTTGAATTAAAGCGGCACTTGATGGCCGAGTATGGTTGCCGTTGTCCTGCAAGCGGTTAGTGCCCCTTCCATTGCCTAACGGCGGGTGATCCAAGGGCACAGCGCGCTGTTCTCAGCCCAGAGTCTTGCTCGCCGCCACCGTCAAGCGCGCCGTCTCGCCTTGAGCAGCCTGCATGCCGTCGAACGCGGCTGGATCATCATGCACGAGTCCGGCACGCTCATCAGGTTCACGCAGGCCGGGGCGGACCAGTTCGCATGAAGAGTTCAGTAAAATATCCTTAGGAACTGGCACGACCCTGAGTTCGCTCCCCGGGGCAGAACAGCCAATGGGGACAATCATGCGGGCGATCAGCGAAATTCAATCGACCGTAGCCGACCGGCACTCTGATGGGCTTGTTTCCACAGTCCCCAGCAGCCTGTTTGGCTGTTGGAGGGCTACTTACCGCATCAGTGGGTGTCGAAGATCTTCTGATAGGCCGCGACAGCCGTCCTAATTGCGGAAAGTTCGGCTGGCGTCGGCTCATCTGGATTGCTCGCCGGCGGCAGGCTGCCGAATTTCAGCAAGCAGGCCATTAGCAGCATGCGGGCTTTTGTCGCCGTCAGATTGGAGCCCGCGATGAAATACTCGTCCGGGTCGGCGAAACCTTCCGGGTTGCCGCGACCCACGCGTACCACGGGAAGTCCGCTGTAGATGGCCTTTCGCAGCACCCGTTGCCGGACCGACGACGTCATCTTGCCATAGGGCGTGGTGCCTTCGATGACGAAGCCGGCGAGACGATTGGCCTCTAGCTTTCGCGCCAGCAACGCGACCAGATCGGCCGTGACGGCGGGATCGTCGAGATATTCCTCGGCGTAAAAGCCACCGTCCTTGACGATTGGCACCGAAGGGATCGCACTTTCGAGCAGATCGCCATTATCCTGCCGGATCCTCGGTCTCGCTTCGCTTGTTCGTTCCATCCGAACTGGAAACCACCGGCACCGACGACGGAATCCTGGAGAGGTTCACTTCCGATAAATAGGTGTGTTTCAGCGCCGGAACGTAGTGCAGCACTGCCGCGCCATGATACCCCATGCCGCCCAGAATTCCGCCGTGTCCTCCGGTCGCGACATATCCGCCCGGCCGCGCATCGACCTTCATCACTTCGCGTGCGGCAAAGAAGCGTTGCTCCTGCAGGACGATGACGCCGGCGCGATTGCGGCCCTGCTCGTCGGCCCAAACCCGGGATGCGATGTATTCGACTGAATCGGTGATGTTCTTGGGGCCGTCATTGCTGATCTCGCCCTGCGGCCGTTGCGCGGCGTTGCCACAGATCGGAATGGTGGTATCGATCAGGAGATTGAACCAGTATGCGACCTCCTCGATCTGCGGACTGCCCTGGGTGTAGATGGCTCCGTCATATTTGTTGCTGTCGAAGATCCGCCGCGCGGCATTAGTGAGCCGCGCCAGCGCCGGTCGCGGCGGAGCCTCGCCGAGATGATAGGGCCGGTACGCGAAGAAATCCTTGCTGCGCGTTTCCGGCGGGATGTCGCCCTCACCGATGTCGGTACGACGGGATGCCGGCAAGCCCTTGGTGTAGCCTGCGGGAGGCAGAACCCGATAGAAATCCACGTCCGCGAAGGATGAAATCAGATTTCCGATACCTGCCGCACCGATACCTAAGCCGATCGATCTCTTCGAAACTGCGCGACCCATCGGGATAGAAGGACTGCCGCGCCTGGGAGGCCGGGGCGCCCGGTTCGGTGCATTCGCCTTCCCACGCCGCCCATCGGACTTTCGCGCCATATAGGGCAGCGGATAAAGCCCGTCGTCGGGAAGGATATCAATCTCGAAGACAGCTTTGTCCTGCGGACTTGTGCGTTCCTTGTGGAACACGTTCCTGGCGTCCAGATAGCCGTCGGGCGGACCGTAAAGTTCCGCCGCATCCGCTTCCAGCGGGTGCGCCGAAAAGCATTCCACATAGACCTTGGCAGGCGCCGCCAGACGCTGGGCACGCAACGCGTCAAAGCGCGCATAGCTGCCATCGGGATTTTTGCGCGCCGGTAGGCCGTACTTCTGACGCGCCTTGTTCGATGTGACAAGCGGAGGTGAATTCTGGACGGTCGCCGTCGGCCCCGCCAAGTGAGCGATCCTGGGTCTGTCTGCCATAATGGATTCCTTCTAGCTGTCGGGCCGTGGTTTGAACCATCCGCCGTTACCGGCGGGTGGTTCAATCATCGTTCAAATTACTCGGCCGCCTGCCCCATGGCTGCGGCAGAACCCAGGAAACCGACCAGTTCATTGGTGGTCATGACGTCGGCAAACAGCGTCACCATGTTGTTAAGTGTCGCGTTATGCTCGGCATCGGTCAGAGCCGCGTTACCGTCGGCAACAAAGATGACCTTATAGTTCATCTGCATCGCATCGCGCGCGGTCAACTCGCAACAGACATTGGTCGCGGTTCCCGTGATGATGAGCGTGTCGACCCCGCGCGCCTGGAAAATCTCGTGCAACTTGGAGGAGCCAGGGACGAAGGCACCGAAGCGGGTCTTGTCCACGATCAGATCCGTCGTCTGCACGTCGAGCCCCGGCCATAACGCGAAACCATGGCAATCCTTGCCGAAGGTCTCGATCATCGCCGTGCGGCGTTGTGGCGAGGCAAAATCGGTAAACCAGCTCGACCAGCTCACCTAGACCTCTTCGTCGATAAGGTAACGGATAAACACGTTGACACCGCCGGTGGCGCGCACCGCCTCGCAGATCCTGTTGACGTTCGGAACGATCTCGCGTGCGACCGGAAGTTCGACGGTCGCGCCCGGCTCCATAAAACCGTTCTGCAGGTCAACGATGATGTGTGCGGTTCGCGAGGGAACGATATTGCCGAACATATGGAACCCGTCGCGGAAGCCTTTTATGCGATTCAATACGTCAGGGGACATCTCGATCTTGTGCATGGCGACCTCTCTCGTTGTGCGCCCAGACGGCGCGATTGTTGCGCCAGCGGCAGCCGGCGCCGCGGACTTCGGAACGAGCCGTTAATTCGTCCCCGAGAGTTTCATCATTCGGCGGCAACGTAACCGCCGAGTTCCTGTGTCTCTCCCAGTGCATCAGGGGACACCTCTCCCGTGATCATGCCCTTTTCAATCAGCAGGATCCGGTCGGAAAGGCGCCGGATGAAGTCGAGGTTTTGCTCGACAACGATGATAGCCAACCCCTGATGCCGGTGCAGGCCAATCAGGATCTCCAGAATTTCCTCCACGATCGAAGGCTGAATTCCCTCGGTCGGCTCATCGAGCAGAATCAGCTTCGGACGCCCACACAGACAACGCGCCAGCGCCAGTATCTGTTGCTCACCACCGGACAGCGCCCCGCCTGCGCGATCGATGATGGAATCGAGGCGGGGGAACCGCGCCAGCACATCCTTGACAGCGTTGTCTTCGGAATTGATTCCGTCCTCGATGAACCCCATCCGCAGGTTCTCGGACACCGTCAAATTCGGAAAGATGGCGCGACCTTGCGGAACGTAGCCCATGCCGGCGCGGGCCCGGCGAAACGAGGACATGTTCCCGATCTCGACGCCAGCGAAACGATCTTGCCGCCGGTCAGCGGGACCTGCCCGATCAATGTCTTGAGAAGGGTGGTTTTGCCCATTCCATTGTGGCCGAGCACACCGACCACCTCATGCTCGGCCGACCGTGAAGCTGATTCCAGACAGTACAGGAATGCGGCCGTAGCCGGCGTGGAGGTTGTCGAGCTTGAGCATCAGGCCGCGACCTTTTTGCCGAGATAGACGTCGCGCACCGCTTGGCTGCCGAAAACCTGGTCGACATCTCCCTCCAGCATGATCGCGCCCTGATCGAACACGGTAATGCGCCGCGCGATGGTGCGAATGAAGGACATGTCGTGTTCGACGACGATCAGCGGATGGTCGCGGTTGATCTCGCAAATGAGCTCGGCAGTCCGGCCCCGTTCTTCCTCGGTCATTCCGGCCGCCGGTTCGTCGAGCAGAATCAGGTTCGGCTCGCCGCATAACACGAGACCCAATTCGACGCGTTGGCGCTGACCGTGCGCAAGTTGCCCGGTCAGGCTATTCGCAAACCGACCGAGCACGAGCCGTTCGATCTGCGCTTCCACCACCCGCGCGATGGCCTTCCCCTTGTTGTGACGCGCCGCTGCGATCCAGAGATTGTCACGCACCGACAGGCCATTGAAGACGCTCGGCACCTGGGTCTTGATGCCGATGCCCAGCCGTGCGATTTCATGGGCCTGCAGCGCGGTGATATCGGTACCGCGAAACAGCACCGATCCGCTGGTCGGTTTGATCTGACCGGTCAGAAGCTTGAAGAACGTACTCTTGCCGGCTCCGTTGGGGCCGATCAGGCAGCGAAGCTCGCCTTCCGCAAGCGCGAAGTCGACGCCGCGGATAGCTTGCACCCCACCGAAATGCTTGACCATTCCACGGGTTTCGATCAGCGGCGGAGCTCATGTCTTGCTCTCACGTGCAACCTGTCGCGGTGACGCGCGCCGGCCGGCGCAGCGACATCAACCACGGAACCAACCGCTCGGAGAACATCGGCGCGACTCCCTTGGGCACTAGAAGGACGAAAACAAGCAGAATGGCGCCGAGCACGACGTTGGCATTGACCATTTGCTGCGTTCCGATCTTGACAGTTAGCCAGGAGATCGCCATCGCGCCGATCACCGGACCGAGCAGCGTTCCCGGCCCACCCACCATCAGCCAGATAATGATCTGCGCCGATTGCACCACGCTAAAAGAGGTCGGGCTGACGAAATTTCCCCACGCTGTGAAAAGACATCCGGCAAGGCCGGCGATGGCGCCGCCGACCGAAAAAGCAATCAGCTTATGCAAGCGCGAATCGTAGCCGAGAAATTCGACGCGTTGCTCGTTCTCGCGCACGGCAACGAGAACGCGTCCGAATCGCGTTCTGAGCAACACATGCAATCCGAAATAAACGATCAGCAGAATCGCGGCGCAGAACGTGAACATGCCGGCCGGCTCCAGCGTGTTGTCCGGCTGGAACGGAATATTGAGCGATGGGACGTTCGGCATGCCGTTGAAGCCGCCGAGCAGGGCTTCGCCGATGTGATATTGCGGTCCGGCGGTCGAGTTGACCACATTGTAGAATATCAGCGTGACCGTCAGCGTGATGACGCCGACATAGACGTCGCTGATGCGCGCATAGAACATGAAATAGCCGAGCCCGGCCGCAAATAAGCCCGGCAGCGCCATCGCGATCAGGAATGGTGCGGTGCTGTCGCCGATATTGATGACGCTTACTGCATAGCCATAGGCGCCCAGCCCGAAGAAGGCGGAATGGCCAAAGCACAGAATGCCGCCATAGCCCCAAATGAACGCAAGGCTGAGCGCCAGGATCGCGAAAATCACATACAGCGTGACCTGCAACAAGGTGTACAGATCGAGCACGAGGGGCAGACCGACCAATAGCAAGATACCAACGGCGCCGACGAAAACGAGGCCGGCGTTTGAGCGAAGATAGGCGGTCATAGACGGCCCCGGAAGTAGCGGCCGGTGATCCCCTGCGGCAGCAAGCGGATCAGGATGATCGCCGCGACAAGCAGCGCCACTTCGCCGTAGACCGGATTGCTGGCAAACGTCGCAAGCTGGTTAATCACGCCAAACAGGGTTGAGGCTGAGATGGTGCCGACCAGCGCCGCTGGCCCTCCGCCTATGACCGTAATGAAAGCGCGGCCGATATACGAACCACCGATATTGGGAAAGACGCCTGAAACGGGCGCGAGTATGCCGCCGGCCAATCCCGCCAACGCCGCGCCGAACGCAAATGTCACGGCATAAATTCGCGAGGTGTCGACGCCGAGCGCCGCAGCCATCTCGGCATTCTGCATCGTTCCACGCGCTAACAGCCCGAGCCGACTGGTGCGCAACATGATATAGACACCGATGATCGTTACGACCGACATCGCGATCACGAACAGGCTGTAACTGCTGGCCTGATAGGCGCCGATGGTGATCCCCGGCAGAGGCGTAGGCACGCCTTCGGTGATATCGCCGAACACCATGGTCAGGACGCCGACGATGAAGAGGCTCAGGCCCCAGGTCGCCAACATGGTTTCGACCATGCGCCCATAAAGATGCCGTATGATCAGACGTTCAATGACGGCGCCAATGACTGCTACCGCAAGGGGCGGGATCACGAGAATGGCGATCCAGATGTTGATGTGATGGTGCACGGCAACGGCGGCGCTATAGCTGCCCATCACCATGAATTCCCCATGGGCAAGATTGATGATGCGCATCATGCCGAAAACGATGGCGAGGCCGACACTGATCAGCGCCAGCGTCGCCACGGCATAGATGAAGTCAATCCCGACAACGATTGCTAGATCCAACGTCAGTTTACTCCGCAAATACGCCATCGCGCCGCGCCGGCCGCAGATCGCGAGCAGTCTCCGTTCGGGCGCCACCACGCGGCGAACGCCCGGCACCTTTCGCTGCTAGAGCCCTCGGTTCTGATAGAACTGCGGCTCCAGTCTTTTGCTTTGACGCGCTTTCTTCACGCGAAAACGCCCTACATCACCTTGATGATGTACTGCTTGGCGTCGCGAGGATTCTTCTTCAAATCGCATACCGCCGCCGTATCGGCAGGCTTGCGCTGCGGGAAGGTTTCGACAAGAATCGGCTGTTTGTCCTGCATCTTGGCCAGATGAACGTCGAAGATGCAGTGGTGCGTCTGGGGATCAAGCGTCACGGATCCACTCGGAGCGTCTATACTGATCCCGCTTTCGAGCGCCTCGATCACCTTTTCCCGATCCAGCGTACCCGCCTTCTTGATTCCGGCAGCCCAGAGTAACATTCCCTGATAACTCGCCATCGTCAGATCGGAGATGGGTGGATAGTCGGCACCGAATTTGGCGCGGAACCGCTTGAGAAAGTCCTTGTTGACCGGGTTGGCGAGGGTCTCCAAATAGTTGTAGGCGACAACGACACCGTTGCTCTCTTCGGGCGTGAGAACAAGTTGCTCGTTGGCGCCCGAGAAAGTCGTCGATGCGATCGGGATTTTCCCGGACAGACCGGCTGCGTTGAATTGACGATAGAACGAAATCGGCCCACCACCGACTAGGATCGTCATGATCCAGTCAGGTTTGGCGGCCTGAATCTTCGAGATCGTGCTGCCAAAATTCGTCGCATCGAGTGGGAAGAATTCCGTGCCGAGCACCTCGCCTCCTCCATCCTTAACGTACTTCTTCACCCAGTCCGAGGTGATCTGGCCGTAATTATAGTCGGCGGCGAGCGTGTAGACCTTTTTGCCCCAGTTCTTGAGGCCGTATTCGACGAGGATCTCGGTATTGTGCGCGGGCGTCACCCCGTCAATGAAGATGTTGCGATCGCAAACGCCACCTTCATACGGCATATCGTAGAAATACAGCGTCTTGTACTTGTCGAGCACCGGCCTGATCACCTCCCGCGAAGCGGAGGTGATTCCGCCATGCACGACGGCGACCTTGTTCTTAAGCGCCGCTTCTTGCGCGTACTGGGCGTAGAGTTGCATATTGGTCTGCGTATCAAAGCTGACGACCTTGATCTCGCGGCCTAGCAGGCCGCCAGCCTCGTTGATTTCACCGACTGCGAAATTGAGGACGTCGTACATCGGCTTGCCCGACGCTTCGAGGCCCCCGGAAAGATCGTACATGCTCGCAATGACAATCGGATCCGCCGCCGTGGCATGGCGCACCAGCGCAGGCGCGAAAACGGTCGCGGTTACTCCGCCTTTCAATAACGCTCTGCGGCTCATACCCATGATGATACTTCTCCTCGTTGCCATCTGCCAATCATCTGCCACAGCGCCCCTTTACCGGAAGCGCATCGTGCTGCGGCGCTGATCATGACCTCCGAAACTGTAGAATTCCGGTTCGTTGATTGTGATGATAGCGCGGCGGTCGGCGTTCTCGCTTGCCTCGAACTGCCAAAGTATAGGTTGTGGTTGCCAATCGAACTTTCTTTACCGCTGGGGTTCAGCTGGGGTTCGGCCGTTTCCATCATTCATAGGGAACGCCCGAGCGTCATCCGCACGGGTCGGAACTCTCATCTGATTGCCGGTCCACCAGCGTCTTGCGCGAATACGGGTCCAAGCATCTTCGTCGCCATGGCCTTTGATCCCTGACGATCGAAACCGGATCAGCGGCGCGCCAGCGTATGCGGGGCATGGCCGAATGTCTTCTTGAACGCCCGGCTAAAATGGGAAAGATCGGTGAAGCCGAAGGTCAGCGCGGCATCGGTGACATGTCTGATCTGTCCTTCGGCGAGCGCCTTGTAACTTGCGGAAAGACGCTGCTGCCACAGCCAACGTATGGGTGTCGTGCCTTCGGCGGAAAACAGCCGGTGCAGTGTGCGCGGCGCCAGGTTTTGGGCCTCGGCGATGCTGTCGACCGTCATTTCCGGGTCATGGAGGTTGGCGACCACGTAGCGCTTCACTCGTCTGAGGCGCTCATGATTTCTGCCTTTTCCCTCCGCATCTTCCGAAAATTCCACTTCGAGTGTCGTTGCCAAGATGTCGAGAGCGGAAGCTCCCACCCGGTTCGCGGCGTCTTCGTCTAGCGAAGGTTCCAATTCGACCAGTTGACGTACCACCGTCGCCGTCAGGGTTCCGAGTTTCGACGCCGACGCGATCCGCCGGGCAGTGAAGCGCTCCACGTCGGGTACGCGGGAAGTCATGAGCGCCCGTGGTATCGTAACGATGATCTGACGCGTATCCGCACCAAACTCCATCGTGAACGGCCTCGCCTGATCATAGATGATCATGTCGCCATTCAGAACACGAGCCGTTCGTCCACTTTGCGCTAATCCAACATCGCCGCAATAAACAAGCAACAACATGAAGTGATCGCGCGGATCCGCGCGGATTTCCGTGGAACCGCGAATGACCTCAATTCGGCTTTCGGAAGCTGAAGACGAAAGTTGACTGACGGTAAGGGTGCCAAACGACCGCGCCGAAATATGCCCGCTGAAGGTTCCTCGACCGGTTCGCCGATAGTCCGTAATCGAATAGTTGTGGCATGTCGCGTGATGCCATTGCTCAAAGCACTGGCTTACCCCGACAATATTCTGGGCACTCAGCATCGAAATTCTCCGATCGACATCACCGCCCTCGGATATCGGAATTTTCAAGCAAGAGATGTGCCATCCCATGCCGAAAAAATGGACAAGCGGCCGCCGAGATCAGTGACGAACATTGGCGCACACAGGCAAGCATCAGGCAGGGCCAACCAAGCGGGCTGACCCGCCGGTGTGTTACCGAAAAATGGCCGCGAGCAAATTCGACCAAGCGCCGGACCCGCCTGCGTAACACTGATCGAAGTCGGATGCCCGATCCAATCCTCGATCTTCCCTGGCGCAGGAAGGTCACTACGAGATCGGCGTCGGGAGCCGTTCAAGATGTCGAGCAGATCGCCGCCTTAGCATCCACTCTAGAGTGAGAAAGCCTGATGACTTTTAAAATGCCTTCGACCGAACAGGTACGTAAGTTGGGCGACAGCCTGGGTATCGACGTCACCGACAGCTTCGCCAATTCAGTCATCGACTTCATCAAGCCGTTTGCCGACGGCTATCGGCTGATCACTTCGCTCGCGGACGACGTCCCCGAGATCAAATATCCGCGCAGCGGATATTATCGGCCGGAAGGCGAAGAGAACAAACACGGCGCGTGGATTGTGAAGGCCCAGATCAAGGGCGCAAGCAATGGAAAACTCTCTGGGAAAAAGGTCGCCATCAAGGACACCTATTCCCTCGCGGGCATTCCGCTCACAAACGGCGCATCGGTGCTGGAAGGCTATGTGCCGGAATTCGATGCACCGGTCATCACGCGGCTGCTCGACGCCGGTGCCGAGATCGTCGGCAAATCGGTTTGTGAGTACTTCTCCTTCTCCGGTGGCGCGGCCACGAGCACATCGGGTCCAGTTCATAACCCGCGCGCCTGGGGCCATACCCCCGGCGGGTCTTCGACTGGCTCCGGTGCATTGGTCGCCCTTGGCGAGGTCGATATGGCGACCGGCGGCGACCAGGCCGGCTCAATCCGGATACCTGCATCGCTCTCCGGTGTCGTGGGTATCAAGCCGACCTGGGGCCTTGTTCCCTATACCGGCATCATGGGCATGGATCCGACGATCGATCATGCCGGACCGCTCACGGCGAGCGTCGCCGACAATGCGCTGTTTCTGGAAGTGATGGCTGGGGAGGACGGTTACGACTCACGGCAAGCCGGTCTGAAACTCGACACCTACACCGAGGCGATCGGTCAGGAGATTGCCGGCATGAAAATCGGCGTAGTTCAGGAAGGATTTGGCCAATACGATTCACATCCCGACGTCGATGCAGGTGTGCGGGCGGCGGCCAAAGCGCTGCAAGGCCTCGGCGCTCAGATCGAGGAAATATCCATTCCGTGGCATTTGATCGGCGTCCCGATCTGGTCGGCGATCGCGCTCGAAGGCACGTACCACGGAATGATAAAGAGCGCCTTGCCCCGCAACATCGAGGGAGTCTATCCAGTTTCGCTCGCCGGCCGGCTCGGTTCGCTTCGCGACCGGGCCAACGAACTGCCCGACACCGTAAAGGTCGGCATGCTGCTCGGCGCCTACACCGACAAATATTATCAGGGCTATTACTACTTCAAGGCCCAAAATCTTCGCCGAAGGTTACGTGCGGCCTATGACAAGGCGCTCCGCAAGTACGATCTGCTGTTGATGCCGACGACGCGGATGATGGCCTCCAAAATTCCGCCAGCCGACGCCCCGCTAGAAATCCTGATGCAACACAGCTGGGAGCAAATCACCAATACCTGCCCGTTCAACATCACCCATCATCCCGCGATCTCGATCCCCTGCGGTCTCGGAGAAGGTAGCCGTCCGATCGGTCTGATGCTGGTCGCGAAGCACTGGCAGGAATCGACATTGTATCGGGCTGCCCACGCCTTCGAGCGTGCTGGTAATTGGCAGTCGATGGGGTCGAGCGGCAAACACTGATCGGGCTTCACGCTGCGATCCGGCGGTTTGAACAAATCAGGGAGACACAGGATGGACGATACGGCGATCATGGTGGCGGCGACGCCGCAAAGTGTCAAATGGGGCTTTTTCGATTCTTCGACTCCCACGATCACCAGCGTTCCTTCCGGCAGCGAGGTTGTCATCGACACTGTTTCGGGCGAACCGCCGCACCTGCCAAATGACGGCGCCTTCGAAATCCTTCCCGAGCACCGGCCTATCCTGGAAGCGGCCGAACGCGGACCGGGACCTCATTTACTGACCGGGCCGATACACGTCGAAGGCGCCAAGCCGGGCGACGTACTCGCGGTGGACATTCTGGATGTGACCCTGCGACAGAATTGGGGTTTCAACCTGATCATTCCTCTGCTCGGCACCATACCCGACGACTTTCCAGACTTCGTCCTAAAGATTCTCCCCATCGATAAACAGGCCAAGACGGTGACGCTCCCGTGGGGCGGAAAACTCGCCCTCAAACCATTCTTCGGCGTGATGGGCGTGGCGCCGCCGCCCAATTGGGGACGCATCACCTCGATTGTTCCGCGGGCGATGGGCGGCAATATGGACAACAAGGAACTGGTTGCCGGGACGAAAGTCTATTTTCCAGTATTCAATGAGGGTGCACAATTCACTGTCGGCGACGGCCACGGGGTGCAGGGTGACGGCGAAGTTTGCATTACCGCTGTTGAAACGGCGCTGACCGGTCGTTTCAAACTCACCGCGCTCAAGGGCATGGAGTTGACTGCGCCACGTGCGGAAACCCCGACGCATTACATCACCATGGGTTTCAACGAGGATCTCGACGATGCCGTGCGGCAGGCGCTCCGCGACATGATCATATGGATCGGCGAAGTGCGTGGACTATCGAAAACGGACGCCTACACGCTATGCAGCCTGGCCGCCGACATCCGTGTGACCCAGATGGTCAACCTGGCAAAGGGAGCACACTGCATGCTGCCGAAGTCCATTCTGGCCTGACAAAGAACCGGCGCAAACAGACATCAATCGGCTGGGCTCTGACACAAAATAACATAGGCAACGCGTTGCTTAACCAAGCTGGCAGAGATTTTTCGGGATCGATTATAATATAAATCCCAACCTCGTTAGCGATTGGAATTGCCGCCCGAGAAAATTGGGCACGAGACATCCGATGATCAGGGTACTAGCGCGGAATAATTACATTGCCCATTGTCAGTTATCGTTTGGTCATTCTGTAACTGCTTATCGATAACACCTATCGATAAGCAGTTGCAAGATTGGCATGAGGCCACGTTTCGTATGCTCGTAAGCGCACTTCATATTGATTCGGCGGTGGGGCACTCTGTCCGACTGATAAGCATCCTCTAATTACCTTATCAGTTCGCGAACTGAATCCGTGTTGCTAAAAAAGCTTGCCAGTGGCGACTTCTGGTAAGGAAGACACAAAACCTATACAGTCGGACACAGGCTCGTTTTTAAACGAAAGCTTAATCGAGCCGCCGACTGACTCCGTGTGTGCAAGAGCTTATCCAGTTCCGCGACGAATTGTCTTCCGGGAAAGCGGCATAACTTCGCACGATAGCTTGCCGCTACGCCTTGCCACTCACTGTTGACGGAGCAGAAATCGGTCGAACTCGATAGGGTAACGATTTGCTTTCTCATATGCCGCAAGGATATCACAAAGAAATCCTGCATTTCTTTTTGAGACACGCATGGATTTAACGGACAGTTCGGCACACCAAGCTTCGGCTGATCGGTGCAGTTGAGCTTCCGAAATAGTCGTCAATCTGCCGTTTTCCACGACGACGCGCCCGTCGACAATGACAGTGTCGACGCCCTTTCCACTTTCGCCGAACACCAATTGTTTTACCGCGCTGTTTAACGGCCGGTAGGCAGTATCGGTGAGATTGATGAGGACCAGATCCGCCCGGTAGCCTGGCCGCACGAGGCCGATCTCATCGGCCTTCTTCAACGCGCGTGCGCCTCCGATGGTCGCTGCCTTGTAAGCGGAGCGTGCCGCCCCCTCTTCGCCTGCCCCCGAATACATCCCCCACATGAGCGCGAAGGCCTTCATTGCCTGGAACATGTTCTGCGCATCGTTTCCGCTGCAGTTGTCGCAGCCGAGCGCAATATTGGCGCCTGCCTTGGCGTATTCGACCACCGGTGCAAAGCCGTTCAGCAGTTTCATGTTGCTGACGGGGTTACAGACAAGGTTGGCACCTGCGGCACCGAAACGCTCGATTTCCTGTCGGCTGATCCAGACGCCGTGCGCTACTGTCAAATGCGGCCCGAGAAGGTCAAACTTCGCCAGGTGGTCGAGCAGCGAGCCCTGCGGATAGTGCTGGCGCGCAAGAACTGCCTGCGAGCGGGCTTCATAGAGGTGGGTGAATATTTGAAGATCGTGTCGTCGCGCCACCGCTGCCGTCCACGACAGCAGATCATCTGTGCAGCGCTGTGGACCCGAAGGACCGATGGCCCAGCTCAGCCGCGGCATGCTGGAGCTGCCAACGCACTCCTCAATCAGGGTCTTGTAGTCGCGAACATCGATCCCGTTCGCGAGCAGGGGATCGCTGGCCGCCGGCAGGTCGCGCCAGTATGGCACGCATTCGACGGGCGCACGGTCGGAAATCTGCGGCGCGATGACCACTCGAATCCCGCTCTGTTGGTAGGCTACAACGATCGCGTTGATCTGGTCGTGATCTGCTTGCGACATCGCCGGCATGTCCTGCACGGTCGTAATGCCATTAAGCAGACATTCGGTTGCGCCCAACATCGTTCGAAGCTCGATACGGGACAACGACGGACGCGAATAATTGCCGGGTCCGGAATAAAGCATCCATGCATCGAGCGGCAATTGCTCGAACAGACCACGCAACATGGTGTCATGCGAGTGGTAGTGCGCATTGATGAGACCGGGAATGACAAGCTTATCGCCGGCATCGATTTTGGTAACCTCTGCGCGTTGCACAGCTGCTTTTGCCGCATCAGCGCCAACGGCAACGATATGCCCGTTTTCGATGAAGATATCCGAGACGGCAGGCCGGTCGAGATCTCCGTCCACGTGGAGGACACGGCCGCCCGAAATGAGCATGGGAGAAGCCGGCATCAAAATCGGCCTTTGTGCTTACGAGTTATCGCTACCCGTATCAGGCCAGAGTGTGCTCAGGCTACGACTTTGTGGGGAACGCCTGCCTCGGCGACATCCGGCTGCGGGACGTCTACGATTGTGCGGGGTTCGTCATGCGCTGCACCGACCAGTTCGTTGACGTCGCTGATCCCGTTTTCCTGGAGGTACTTGGTCAAATCCGCGAGCGCGCGAGGAAGTGCCAGCGGATCGACATAATTGACGGTGCCAAAGGCCACTGCGCGGGCGCCTGCCGCCATGAATTCAATTACATCGCGAAAGTCAGCGACGCCGCCCATTCCGATGATCGGAATTTTGACTGCGCGATAGACCGCCCAGATCATGTAGACCGCCAACGACTTCAGAGCTGGGCCGCCGAGCGCGCCGATCTTGTTGCCGATGATCGGTTTGCGGGTGCGATAGTCGATGCACATCGCGCGCGGCCCGTTGATCATTGAGATTGCATCCGCGCCGGCAGACTTCGACCGCCTGCGCGACCGGAACCAGCGAGGAATAGTCCGGCGCGAGCTTGGCGAATACGGGGACCGCGGATCGCTGCCTGCAGCGCTCGACGACTTGATAGGCGGCGTCCGGGTCATATCCGAAGTCGAGGCCACCCTGCTTCAGGTTGGGGCACGACAGGTTGAGCTCTAGCGCAGCAAAGATTCCGAGATCCGAACAGCGGCCGACGATATCGACATATTCATCTTCGGTGCGGCCGATGACGCTTTGAATGACGGGAAGTTTCTGAGCCTTCAGGATCGGGACGTCGTGAGCAAGAAAGTGCTCCCAGCTATTGCAGGGGATGCCGACCGATGTGTGCAGCCCGGCAGGCGTTTCATGCAGGCGCGGCGCCGGATTGCCCGGCCATTTGTAGGTCCTGATGGTCTTCGGCACGAGAGCGCCCATCACCTCGACGGGAAAAAACTGGCTGAACCGGCCGTGATGGCCATAGGTGCCGGATCCGACCGTCAGCGGATTCTTCATGGTTATTCCGGCGATGGTGACCGACAGATCAGGCGCTGGCATTGATGATCTCCCATGTCTGAAACACCGGCCCATAGTGGCAAACTTCGCGCCAGGCCTTTTCCGTGCATTCGCGATCGGTGTTTACCGCAATGACGCATCCGTGGCAGTCCCCGAAGCCGCACGCCATGTGCTGTTCCATTGCGACTTCCGAAGGAATCCCGGCCTGTTGCGCCAATCGATGTGCCGCTCGCGTCAGCCGGTTGGAGCCGCACACGTAGATCGCGTCAAACGATGTCTGCGATATCTCCGCCTGCAGAAGATCGGTCACGAGTTGGACGCTCCGATCACCATCCACATGCGTCTCGACCGGAAAGCCATGGTCCGCGAAGATGTCGGCGCCGATCAGGTTGGGCGTTGTGCGTGCACTCAGGAAACCGCGGACATCGATGTTCCGTGTCGCCGCCAGCTCGACCAGAGTTGGTAGCGCCGCAATACCAATCCCGCGGCCGATAACGGCAATTCGCCTGGCTCGCTCAGGCAGGCTGAATCCCTTGCCCAAGGGGCCGATGACGTCGCAGAAGCCGCCTTCGCTCAAGGCGGTCATGAGGCGGGTCCCTTCGCCCAGCATCTTGTAGGCGACCTGCAGTCGCGTGCGCTCTTTGTTGACGCGATAAATGCTGAACGGCCGGCGCAGGAACGGGACGAGGCCGGGAATGCGGATGTTGACGAACTGGCCCGGCAGAAGCGGGCCTGCGATAGACGGCGCTTCTAGTTCGATCAGCCAGTAATCGCCCGTGAGGGGCCGGTTGATCGTGACGAGCGCATTGACCTGCTGCAGCAAGTTCGCCTCCAGTGCCTGTCCGTATTGGATACAATTATCTTAGTAGCCAATCAAGACCCGGATTGCGGGCTGGCGACTTCGCCATGGTTTTTGGATCGGCCCGGGCGAGCCAAGGGGGTTGTGGGAAGACCAGGGCTTCGACGAGTGGTCCGGAAGGACGGGTCAGGTGAGCTTGGCGATCTTCTCGACATTGGCGAGCGCGTGCGCGCGCACCGTCTGCTCGACCTCGTCCGGATCTCCGCGATGAACGGCGTCGACGATCTTCTGGTGTTCGTGGCCCGGTATTTCCAACTCAAGGGTCTCCACATGATGCCTGCGGAAATATGGACGCAGCATCATGCGGATGCGTTCGGTCTGCCGCACCAGCAAGGGACGCCTGCTCAGCGACGTCAGGTAATTGTGGAACGCATCGTGGAACGCGATCCAATGGGCGACATCGTCGGCCGAACGTTCCATGCGAAGCTTCAGGTGCATGATCTCATCGATTTCGCGCGGCCCTATATTCGGCAGCGCCAGGCGCGCACCGAGGGCTTCGAGCACCGCGCGCATTTCGATCAGCTGAATGACCTCGTCGTGCGAATATTCCGCGACTGTGGCGCCGCGGTTCGCGTAGATCGTAATGGCGCCGTCACCCTCGAGCCGCCGCAAGGCATCGCGAACCGGCATCCGGCTGATGTGCAGCGCTTCGGCGACAGCCTCGCTTGGGACGCGCATGCCCGGGGCAAGCGCACCGGACAAAATGCCTTCCAGAATGTAGTTGTAGGCCTGCTCGACCGCGGACAGCGTCTTGTTCTCGACCGTCCATGACGGCGTCCAGGGGGGAGGAACCGGCTTTGCCTGCGCCATGTGTCGATCAACTTTCCAGGGCTATGACGGCCCGACGCTGCAGCGAATCAATTGATAATAGACGTTTGCCATATGAACGAGGTCGGCGACGAGGACTTGCTCCTCGTTGGAATGAAATTGATCGACTTCACCGGGACCGAGCATGACGGCTTCAATGCCGTTACGCGAAAAAAAGCCGGCATCAAGCGCGAAGTTGCAATGAAAGGACGCCAATTCTCGCTGGCCTGCCCGTGAAAAGGCGGTGCGAAGCATTTTGAACAAGGATCCGTCGAGCGCCAGTTCATTGGGAAACATGACCGGTCCGCGCTTGAAGCTTAGCGACCATGGACTGTCGACCAACACCCGTTCACGGATCGCCTCATATGCGGCTTCCGGCGACTCTCCGGGAAGAAGGCGCCGATCGAACGTCATCCGCACCGCGTCCGGCACGGTGTGCGTGGCTTTCGGAGAGCTGTCGATCGCAGTGGGCGTCAGGGTCGCCGGTCCAAAAGCTGGATGGTCCGCGACGCCGAGATCGAGAGCCTCGATCTGTTGCAGCACGTGCTGCGCGCCGGTGATGGCGTTGATGCCATTCCAGGGCGCCGAGCTGTGCGACGCTTTGCCGTGGACGAAAATATCGAAATCAACACGCCCTTTATTGCCGATCGCGACACGGTTATCGGTCCCGATGCACACGACGGCAGCGGCCGGCTTTTCCTCAAGCATTTGCATGACGCTCTCGACCGCATCATGTCGGCCGGTTTCTCCCGCGGTGGTGAGCGCAAAAATCAACTGCCCTTCAAGCCGATTTTCGGCAAGAGCCGCACCCAATGCGCCAAACAATGCGGCCAGCGCGGTTTTCTGTTCCGCGACACCCCGCCCGCGCACGGCCTGTCCCTGGGCGGTCTCGATGATCTTGGGCGTGAACGGATCGCTCATGGCGGCGCCCGGATGCGTCATGGCATAGCCGACGAACAGGATCGCACGCCCGGTCCCCTTCGGGCCCGCATCAAGTACCAGGTTTCCCATTTGGTCGTACCGAAAACGCGCGCCCATTTCCTGCAACAGGGGGGCGGCGCAATCGCGAATGAAGGATCTGACGGCCGGGTCGCTTTCCTGAAGCTCCGATTGCTGGCTTGGATACGCAACAAAGGCCTTCAACAAGGAGACCAGTCGTTCTTGGGAGAGATGGTTAGATGCCAAGACTTCACCGAATGCCGTATCGCAGGGCGGGCTTTGTGCAAATTTTCTGCTTGCACCCTAGATTGGATACAATGATACTATTATCCGTTGCAATGGTGAAGTGGTTTTTTGGACAGACGGGCTCCAGGGTCGCTTCTAGCGACCGCAATGCTCAACAACGATCAGGGGGAGATCGCCGGCCATGAGTGACGCGACTGAGGTCAAGGGAACGGTCGCAGCGGACGCGCCGGACACTTCGCTGCTGGATTTCTATCGAACGATGAACGTCAAGGGACGTCGGACCTTTTGGGCCGCGACGGGAGGCTGGACCCTCGACGGCATGGATTTCATGCTGTTTCCGCTGGCGATCGGAACGTTGGCAACGGTTCTGCACAGCGACATGAAGACGATGGGCGGCATCGTCTCGGTGACGGTTCTGTGCAGCGCCGTGGGTGGCTGGTTCAGCGGCTATCTGTCGGACCGCATCGGGCGCGTTCGCACCATGCAAATCACCATCTTGCTGTTTTCTCTCGGCAGCCTGCTGTCGGCGTTTGCCCAAGACGTCACGCAGCTCACCCTTGCGCGCATGCTTCTCGGCGTCGGATTCGGCGGCGAAGCGGCAGTCGCGGCCGTGGTCTTGTCGGAAGTCGTTGCGGCCAAGCATCGCGGCCGCGCCATGGGCTTTTACCAGTCGAGCTACGCCGTCGGCTGGGGGCTTGCCATTCTGGTGCAGGCCCTCGCCGTTACCCTGTTCTCGCCAGACATGTCGTGGCGCGTGATGTTCGGCGTCGGCGCACTTCCTGCGCTGTTGATCTTCTTCATCCGCCGCAACGTGGAGGAACCCGCAATCTCTCGCGAAGCGCGCGAGAAAGAGACGGCATCCTTTATCGAGGTGTTCTCACCTTCCAACATTCGCGCCACCGTCACGGGATCGCTGCTCACGATCGGCGCCCAAGGCGGTTTTTACGCGTTGATGACATGGGTCCCCCAATTCCTGCGTTCTGAGCGAAAGATCGCGATCCTGGCGTCCACGCCCTACCTGATGGCCCTCATTTTCGGCTGTTGGGTCGGATATGTCTCTGGCGGCTGGCTCTCCGACCGTTTCGGACGACGCCCCGTTTTCCTGTTCTTCTCCGCAGCGGCAGCCGCTGCGGTCTACGTGTATACGCACGTGGCTCTTTCCGATCCCCAAGTGCTGATGCTCAGCTTCCCGCTCGGCTACTTCGCGGTCGGTTATTATTCGGCGCTGATGGCTTGCCTGAATGAGATGTTTCCCACGCGCTCGCGCGGCGCCGGTGTCGGCTTCACCTACAACGCGGGGCGAGCGGTCGGCGGCCTCTTCCCATATGCGGTCGGTGCCGTGACGGCGATGACGACATTGTCCAATGCGATCAGCATCTTCGCGTTGATCTCATACGGCATCGTGTTCCTCACCGCCTTGCTGATCCTGCGTGAGACACGGGGCGTGGCGTTGAGGAGCTGACCAGCTGACGACTTTCGTATCCGCGGAGCATGCGCCGTTTCGCTCCGCGGATCAGTACATTCGAGAATCGGTTAAACCCAGATCACGCAGGTTATGCAGACTTCACCTATTGCAACACGGGGCACCGCAGTCGGGCAGCCGATGCCGCGCGCGGCGACCAAGCGGCTGGTTGCCGGCCTTGGCCGCTACCTCGACGACATCAGCCTGAAGGGCGAGTATTACGCGGCCTTCTTGCGTAGCCCGTATCCCCACGCATCATTCGCCGTCACAGATACCGCCGCAGCCGCCGCCCATTCCGGGGTCGTTCGGGTTCTCACGGCCGACGACATCGATGAAGTGTGTTCATCGTGGAAGTGCGTGTTACGTAACGCCCCCGATATGGTGTCGCCCGAGCAACGCGCTCTCGCGCGCGACCGAGCAGTGTTTCAGGGCGAGCCGGTTGCGATGGTGATCGCCCGTTCACGCGCGATCGCGGAAGACGCGCTCGAACTCATCTCGGTCGATTGGTCTGAATTGCCGGCCGTGACATCGCTGGAGACCGCGGCATCGGATTCAAGCGTTCGAACCCATCCCGATCTCGAGAACAACCTCTGCTGGACCTTCCAGCAGCGCGCAGGCGATCCGGAGAGCGCCTTCGCAAACGCCAGGCATGTCGTCCGAAAGCGCCTGGATTTCGCCCGCAAAACCGGCGTTCCGCTCGAGACCCGTGAAATCCTGGCGAGTTACGACGCTGCCGCCAATGCAATGCTGGTGCACGTCTCGCATCAGATGCCGCACCAATTCCAGCTTCACGTATCCGAATTGCTCGGAATGTCGCTGCCTGACGTACGCGTCGTTTGCTCCGATGTCGGGCGGCTTCGGCATCAAGATGCATGTTTATCCGGAAGAGATCGCGGTTTGCGCCGCCAGCAAACTGCTCGGCCGACCGGTCAAGTTCGTGGCCGATCGCATCGAAAGCATGCTGTCGGACGTACACGCACGCGAGCACATCATCGAAGGCCGCATGGCAATCGACGAGACGGGTATGATCACGGCCATTGAAGTCGATGATATTCAGGGTTTGGGCGCATATTCCGTGTATCCAAGGTCGAGTACCGCCGAAGCCATGAGCACATTGCGTGCCATTGGCGGTCCTTATCGGTTCGATCACTATTCGGCCAAGCTACGCTCCGTTCTGCAAAACAAGGTGATGACGGGACAGTACCGCTCGGTGGGCCATCCCATCGCCACCGCCATCACCGAATGCCTGGTCGAGGAAGCAGCGCGGGTGCGGGGAGAAAGTTCGATCGCGTTTCGGCGCCGCAATTTTCTCGGCCGCGAGATGATGCCGTGGGTTAGTCCCGCGGGTGCGCGCATGATCGACCTGTCGCATCACGCCTGCCTCGATCGCCTGCTTGCCCTCATCGGCTACGACGAGATGCGCGACAAGATCAAAACCTGGCGCAGCCAGGGCCGCATCGTCGGCCTGGGTCTGGCGAGCTTTGTCGAGTTCACGGCTACGGGAGCGGAAGCCTATGGCCGCGCCGGTGTCCCGGTCTCCTCGATTGACACGGTTGTGCTGACGCTCGAACCAACCGGACATGTGCGCGCCCAGGCTTCGGCCTCCGAGATCGGACAGGGCATACAGCAAGGTCTCGCGCAGATTATCGCCGACGCTGTGGGGATTCCCGTGGATTGGGTGCGGGTCGGACTGGGGGATACGGCGTCAGCGCCTTACGGCGGCGGGGCCTGGTCGTCTCGCGGCGCCGCCATCACCGGCGAAGCCGCATGGCGTGCGGGACAGAAGCTGCAACAGCAGATTCTCGCGGTTGCCGCCAAAATGTTGCAGGCCGGTTCCGAGGACCTCGATGTAAAGAATGGCCGCGTCATAAACCGCGACAGCGGGATCGAACACCTGAGCGTCGGCGACGTGGCGCATACGGCGGTCTTTCGTCCATTCGATCTGCCACCCGAAACGCAGCCACAACTGACCGCGTCTCATACCTGGGGCCGGGAAAACGATCCGTTCCTGCCGACCAATGGAATCCAGGCTTCGCTCGTCGAGATCGACACGGCCAGCGGGCTGGTCCGCCCGCTACGGCACTGGGTGGTCGAGGACTGCGGCCGGATTATCAATCCACTGCTGGTCGACGAGCAGATCCGTGGCGGCGTCGTTCAAGGGATCGGCGAAGCACTGTACGAAGCGTGCCGATATACCGAGGACGGCCAGTTCGGCAGCGGAACACTGGCGGATTATTTGCTGCCGATGGCCGCCGATATGCCGGATATCACGGTGAGCCACGTGGAGACGCCGTATTCCGGCACGCTGCTTGGCGCGAAAGGTGCGGGTGAAGCCGGAACCTGCGCCGCGCCGGCCGCCGTACTGAACGCGGTCAACGACGCCCTCGCCCCCTTCGGCGGTTGCATCGCTGCCCTGCCGATTTCGTGCGCAGGCGTCCTTCGCGCAATCGGCGCACTGCCGCCGGACCACGCACCATGAAGCCTCCGCGTTTCGAGTATGCCTGCCCGCAGTCGCTGGCACAGGCGCTGGATCTCCTGGACGAATACAAATCCGACGCCGCCGTGCTCGCAGGCGGTCAAAGCCTGGTGCCGATCCTGAATCTCCGCATGGCGAAACCGGCTATCGTCATCGACATCAACCGCATTCCCGATCTCGATAAGATATCGAGCGACGGTGGCCACGTATCGATCGGGGCTCGCGCGAGGCACAATGACGTTTTGAGATCGCCGCACGTACGCTTGCACCTGCCACTGCTTGCGCAGGCGCTCGAGCACGTTGCGCACGAAGCCATCCGTAATCGCGGCACGTTAGGGGGTAGTTTGGCCCTCGCCGATCCGGCCGCCGAACTCCCGGCCTGCACGGTGTGCCTGGGCGCTGAAATCAACGTCCGATCCAACCGCGGAGAGCGGAAGATCTTCGCGTCGGATTTCTTTCGAGGAATCTACAGCACGGCGCTGGAGGAGGACGAGATCATCACGCGGATCGACTTTCCGATCGAAGACACTGATTGGCGCTTTGGGTTCAATGAAATCGCACGACGGCAGGGCGACTTCGCCATTGCCGGGCTGGCATTCGCGGCGCGACGCGATGAGGCTAAAGTCAGGGAATGCCGCATCGTGTTTGCCGGGGTCGAGGAATCGCCTCGCCGAATTGAGGAGCTGGAAGCGATATTCATTGGCGCGGACCTCGCTGACGAGGAAAACATCCGGCGCGCCAAAGCCGCGGTCGCGGACGTCATCGAGCCCCTGACCGGGGGAGAAATGTCGCCGGCCTATCGCCTGCACGTCGTGCGCGAACTGCTGGCCCGGGTCGTGCGCGATCTCGCCCATCCCGATATGGCACGGAGCCTCAGTCATGAACGCCTATGACGAGCCCAGCGCCGAGATTTCCTGCTCCATCAATGGAGAGGCGGTCGAAGCGCGCGTATCGGTCCGGCAGTCGCTCGTCGATTTCGTCCGATACGAGGTTGGTTTGACCGGCAGCCACGTGGGCTGCGAACATGGCGTCTGCGGCGCTTGCCACATTGTCGTTGACGGCCGCGTCGTGCGCGGATGCTTGATGCTTGCCGTGCAGACCAACGGCGCAAAAATTGTCACCATCGAGACAAGCCAGCCGACGGCAGCCGTGCGAACCTTGCAAGCCGCGTTCTACGAGCGCGCCGCGTTGCAATGCGGATTTTGTACCCCCGGGATGATTTTGCAAGCCGCGGAGTTGTTGGAACGCGAGCCGGCGCCAACACGCCCGCAAATCAGGGATGCCCTGTCAGGCAACTACTGTCGCTGCACGGGCTATCATGCGATTGTCGATGCCGTCGAGGCGGGAGCAGCAATATTGCGCGAGGGGGCAGCCAAGAGTTCGGGCAGCCGGTAATTCCAAGGTAAAGGAGATTCGACATGATCAACTGCCGGCGTATCACTGTTGCATTGATCGCACTGCTATCGATAGGCGCAGTTTTTGCGTCGCCGGCGCATGCGCAAACAAACATTCGCTTCATCCTGGATTGGTCGTTCCAGGGCCAACATGCGATGTTCACCATGCCGGTCGACGATGGCACCTACGCAAAGCTCGGCCTGAAGGTCACTGTCGATCGTGGCGCCGGCTCCGGCGATACGGTCGCCAAGGTCGCGAGCGGAGCTTACGATCTGGGTTTTGCCGACATTTATTCCATGATCCGCTTCAACGACCAGAATCCCGATCACAAGCTCATTGCCGTGATGATGGTCGATGACAAGTCGGCGCTTGCGATCGAGATGAAAGAATCGAGCCCGATCAAGACACCGCAAGATCTGAACGGAAAAACACTGGCTTCTCCCGTGGGCGATGCCACCCGCCAGCTTTTCCCGCTGTTCGCAGCAGCCAACAAGCTCGACGAGAAGTCGATCAAATGGATCAACGTGTCGCCGGAGCTGCGCGAGCCGCTGCTGGTTCGTGGCGAAGCCGACGCGATCACGGGTCATCTGACCACCGTGATGCTGAACCTGCAAAATATCGGTCTGAAGCCATCGGATATCCGAACCATGGCGTACATCGACTTCGGCGTGAACCTGCTTGGCCACGCTGTGGTCGTGAAGCCGGAGTTTGCCGCGCGCAACGCGGAAGCCATTCGCAATTTTATTCGCGGATCCGTTCACGGCTTCAATGCAATGATAAAGGACCCTGCCGCTGCGGTCGCTTCGATCAAGAAACGGGATCCTCTGGTCAGCGCGGACGTCGAGAAGGACCGCATCAAGATGTCGCTCGACTATCGGATGATCACGGAAAATGTCTTGAAGAACGGGGCAAGCAATGTCGAGCCGGCGCGGCTGGAAGGCTCGGTCAGGGATGTCGCCGAAGCCTTCGGCATCAAGAAGGTTCCGCCGGCATCGGAGGTGTATACCGATCAATATCTGCCGCCGCGGAGCGAACTGAAGATTGTTCAATAACGATCGGTGCGAGCGGGCCGGCACGGGAGTGCGCAAATGACGACGAATGCTGCGGCAATGGGCCCTGTGGCCGGGAGGGAGGCGCCGTTCGTGCGTATTGCAGACGCAAGCCTGCACTATGGCGAAGAAGAAGACGTGGGCTCGTTGGCCCTGCAGGGCTTCGACCTCGAGATTGCACGCGGCGAATTCGCAGCCGTCGTCGGCCCTTCGGGATGCGGGAAGTCGACCTTGATGAAGCTGATCTCCGGGCTGACACCGCGTAGCTCCGGACATGTTACGGTTGACGGGGTCGACGTCGTCAGACCGTTGAAGACGGTTGGCATGGCCTTTCAGAATCCCGCGCTGCTGCCCTGGCGAACGGTGCTGGAGAACGTATTGCTGCCGATCCAGGTGGTGCGGCCGCACCGAACCGCGTTCCGGCAAGACCGCGCGCCCTTCGTTGCACGCGCTAAAGCGCTCCTCGCGAAAGTAGGGCTCACGGGGACCGAAGATCGCTTCGGATGGCAGCTATCGGGCGGAATGCAGCAACGGGTGTCGTTGTGCCGCGCTCTCATTCACGAGCCAGAAATCTTGCTGCTTGATGAACCATTCGGCGCACTCGATGCCTTCACACGCGAGGAGCTATGGGACGTGCTGCAGACGCTTTGGATCGAACGCGGCTTCACCATTCTTCTGGTGACGCACGACCTGCCGGAGGCTGTCTTTCTTGCCAGCCGGGTCCATGTGCTCTCCAGCCGGCCGGGCCGTGTCATCTACACGACCGATATCGATCTACCCCGACCGCGGCAGCAAGACGCGATCTTCACGCCACGTTTCGTCGAATATGTTCATGATTTGCGTGCGCATGTCAGCCGAGCGAGGCAAGGCATATGAAATTCAAACGTACGACACGGCGCCTCGCTTACAGCGCCAGCCCCTGGATTGCGACAATTGGCTTTTTCCTGAGTTGGGAATTCGGCTGCCGGCTTCTAAACGTGCCACCCTTCATTCTTCCCGCTCCCAGTGCCGCGATCAGTTCGTTGCTCGAATATCGGGACGGCATCTGGCTCAACGCCATCCACACGCTGGTCACCACGCTGCTCGGCTTTGCCATGGCTGTGGTCTTTGGCGCAGGCCTCGGCGTGATTGTCGGCGGCTCGCCCTTATTGTATCGCGCGCTCAATCCACTCCTGATCGGATTTAATTCGATTCCCAAGGTCGCCGTCGTACCGATCCTGGTGTTGTGGTTTGGAATTGGCTTCGTACCGGCAGTATTGACCGCGTTTCTCGTCGCTTTCTTTCCGATCACCGTGAACGTTGCGACCGGGATCGTGACGATGCAGCCGGAGTTGCGCGACGTGCTGCGCTCGCTGGGAGCCAGCCGAACCGACATCTTATTCCGGGTCGGCCTACCCTGCTCGATGCCTTACTTCTTTGCGTCGCTAAAAATTGCCATCACGCTTGCTTTTGTCGGGTCAGTCATTTCGGAAACCGTGGCATCAAATGTTGGCATCGGTTACCTGATGATGAGCGCTAGCGCGACTTTTCGCGTTCCCCTGGTCTTCGCGGCGCTGCTCGTTATCGCCGGCATGGGCATTATCATGTACTCAGCTGCGGCTGTCTTGGAATGGCGCTTCGCTGGATGGGCGATGCGCAAATGACCTTGCAGAACCAATTGGCCAGTTGATAAGGAAACACGTCTTTTCTTATCAGTTTCGAGAAGGGCTCCGTACGCGATCCGCTTTCACCCTTGATTGTGTTGCGAAACTGTTCAAGTCTCGATTGCAGGGCTCCGTTTTGAGCGCTGGCGGTTCGTTGGTTGCGCTCCCTGGTGTGGGAGCTGCGCTGCTTGACGCGACGCCTACGCAAGGCAGGCCTCTGGCAGAGAAGCCTGGCCAGCCGCCTGAGGTTTTGCGCGGTTGCTGTCAGCAGCACTTCGTCCCTGACGCCGCTCAGGCCCCCCAGCCGGAAACGATCGAGCCGGAGAATGCGCTTCATGTGCGCAAATCGCATCTCAACCTTCTTGCGCTCCGGGCGGGACTGCTGGAAGGCTTCCGTATCAGCCAAGGCGCGGACACGCTCTCGCACATCTTCGTTGATGTCACGGGTGACTTTGCGCATAGCCGCGGTCGTACACTGCGGCTTCAGCAAGCAGGCCGAGCAGTCTTTCTTGTTGGCCCTGTAGTAGACGATATGGCGCTGGTCGATGTTACCGTTGCTGGTCAGCTCCCCGCCACCCGGGCATCCACAAACATTGCGCTCTTGGTCGAAGATAAAATCGGCGCGACTGAAGGTACACCGTCGGAGCGCGCCGACTTGTCCCACACCTTCGCAGTCAGCAGCGAGCTATCAGCAGCACGGTGTTTTCCGCGCTTGATAGGCCACCCGCCGAAGACCCTGCTCTGTGCGGTTGGCTCGGATGCGGCGGAAGTCGACGCATAGCGAATAGGCTTCAACTCGGCAACCGATCGAGGCGAGGATCAAGCCACCCTTCGTCATGCTGCGTGAAAGCGGCGGGTACGTCGCAACGGCCACCCGATCACGAAGCTGGTCTCGATCCCGCGCTGGCCGTTCTCGCCACAGAGCGGTGCAATGCCGCCGTCGAAGAAACCGATCCGATAGTTCTTGAACTTCTTCTTCGCAGGTCTGCCGCCTTCAAGGTCTGGGAAAAGGGCCGTATGGCCGATTTCAATCGAAATAAAATCCGCCATTGACTTCAACCACCTCGCCCGTAACAAACTTAGATCGATCGGAAGCCAGAAAGCAGGCGACGCTCGCAATGTCGTCGGGCTCGGCAAGCCTTCCGAGCGGCGTCTGTTCGATTGCCTTGGCCTTGACCGCTGCCGGCCAGGAGGTGGTCATCGGCGTCTGGACCACACCGGGATTGACCGCATTGACGCGGATGCCCTTTGGTCCGAGCGCCTTGGCCAGCGAATGCGTCAATCCGATCACCGCACCCTTCGAGCTGACATAGGCTGGGCCACCCGCCACGCCGCCGACTTTGGCGGAGTCCGATGCGGTCAGCACAATGGCGCCGCGCTTATGCGGAATCATCTTCTCGACCACGAAACGCGCCAGGAAGAACGTGCCGGTCACATTGACCCTCAGGACACGCTCCCATTCGGCCGGTTCGGTTTCGTCCCAGGTCTTGCCGGTCCAGATCGCGGCAAAGTGCAACAATGCGGAGATTTCGCCGAGCTTCGACGCCGCCGTTTCGACGGCGGCCCGGCACTGCTCGACATCGCCGATGTCGGCCGATATCGGAATCAGTTTGTCGCCGGCGTTCGGAAAGACACTCGCAATGGCATCCGCCTTCAGGTCCACGCCCGCGACGCGGTAACCATCCGCAAGCAACATCCGTGTGCATTCGCGGCCAATGCCGCTGGCCGCACCGGTAACTATCGCCGTAAGTGTCGTCATGAAGAAGTCTCCAATTCAGCGACAATCGCCGCTTTCAGTTCGCGCTTGAGTATTTTTCCGTATCCGCTCTTTGGTAGATCATCCTGAAAGCGGATGTAGCGTGGTTTTTTGTAGCCGGAGAGATGATCCCGGCAGAGGTCGAGAAGCTCACTTTCCTGAGGTTTCATGCCCGGGCGCGGCCGCACCACCGCCATGACCGACTCACCCCAGAGACGATCCGGCACGCCGATAACGGCGACTTCCAAAACTCCGGGATGCAGCAGCAACACTTCCTCTACCTCGCGCGGATAGACGTTGGCCCCTCCGGTAATGATGAGTTCCTTCTTGCGATCGAGCAGGTAGTAGAAGCCGTCGGCATCCCGCTTTCCCAAATCGCCGGTGTGATACCAACCGTTCTTGAAGGCTTCCTCGGTGGCCTCGGCCTTGTTCCAGTAGCCTTTCATCACGCAATCGCCGCGAAGCGCGATTTCGCCGATCTTCTCCTCGCCGAGCTCCTTGTCATTCTCGTCGAGGATCGCGATCTCGATGTCCTTGCGAATGCGGCCGGCCGAAGCGAGCCTATTTTCCAATGCCGGATTTTCGAAAGCCCGCTTGTGATCTTCCGGCGTCAGCATCGTGATCGTCATCGGCGTCTCTCCCTGCCCGTAGATCTGGCAAAGGATCGGGCCCCATTTCTGGATCGCCCGCTTGAGATCCTCGACATACATCGGGCTGCCGCCATAGCCGAGAAAGCGCAGGGAGGAGAGATCGTATTTACCGATATTGGGCGCGTTGAGCAGCATCGTGATCATTGTCGGCGCAATGAACGCGATTTTCGTTACTCTGTGTTTTTCGATCAGCCCGAAGATGTGGTCCGGATCAAAACTGGATACGGCGGGAATCAGATGCGTGCCCGCGTTCGCTGTAATCGCGACGGCCCAAAGGCCGCTTCCATAAGTCAGCGGCCCGGGATGCATGACGACGTCATCGGCCTTCAGCCGATACACCTCTGCCGGATAGTGATCGGTCATGAATTGAAGATTGCCGTGACTCTCCATGGCTCCCTTCGGCTTGCCGGTGGTCCCCGACGTATAAAAGAGCCAGGCGATATCGTCCTTGCCGCAAGGAGCATCACAATCGGTCGCATCTCCACCGGAGATGAACTTCTCATATGATTCTGCCCATGAAGGAGCCGCGCCGGTGCAGATGAATGTCGTGATATCCGCAAGCCCCCCGCGGATCGCCTCAAGCGACGCGGTAAAATCATCGGTGAAAACGATCGCCTTGGCGGCGGAATCCTGCAGGATATAGGCTGCTTCTTTCGGATGCAGACGCGCGTTCATCGGAACGGCGATTGCGCCGATCTTGAAGCTCGCAAACATCGTCTCCAGCAGCTCCGGACAGTTTCTCTGCAGAATTGCTACGCGATCACCCTTGTCGATGCCTTGCTCGCGCAACCGCGCCGCAAGCTGATTGGCGCGCGCATTGAACTCCCGATATGAGCGCCGGAGATCGCCATAGATGACAGCGGTCTTTTCAGGCGACGACTTTGCCGCTCCGGTCAGAACCGATCCGATATTCATTCAGTTACTCCCTTGTTGCGTCCGCTCGCCGCTACGCCCATTCCGAGAAACCGATGTCCGATCTCCGGATCGTTCCGGATGTCGTCGGGCCTTCCGGAAAACACGATCGCTCCCTTGTTCATAATCAGGATGCGGTGGGCGACGCTTAGAGCGAATGAGAGGTTTTGCTCGACCACGAGGAACGTATGTCCCTCTGTGTTTAGTTTTTTGATGAGCGCCCCAACTTCACTGACAATCAAGGGGCTCAATCCTTCGGACGGCTCGTCCATCAGGAAAATATCGGGATTTTGTATCAGCGCTCTCGCAATTGCGAGCATCTGCTGCTCGCCGCCGGACAACGAACCGCCGCGCGCGGTTCGCCGCGTATACAAGCGGGGAAACGCCTCATAAACCGCATCCAGTTTCCAACGTCCGGGGCGTGCTCGCGCCAGCGCCAGCTCGATATTTTCAACCACCGTCAGCGTCGGAAATATCCGATGGCCTTGCGGCACCCAGCCGACGCCGCGGCCAACAATCTCGTAGGTAGGAAGTCCCGATATGACGTTTCCGCTCAACCGAATTTCGCCGTTACGCGGCGATGGAATACCGAGAATGCTTTGCAGCGTCGTCGTTTTGCCGACGCCATTGCGGCCGAGAATGCCGATCACCTCTCCCGGAAAGACGTCGAACGTCAGACCATGAAGAATATGGCTTTCGCCATAAAACGTATCGACGTCATGCAACGAGAGCAGAGGCTGGGTCACAATGCCTTCCCCATGTAAACGTCGCTGACCTGTCTGTTGCTCTGAATTTCGGCGACTGTTCCATCGGCAAGAACCTCGCCGAGATTGAGTACCATCACGCGGTCGGCGAGCGAGAACACGACGTCCATATCGTGCTCGACGATCAGGATGGTGATTTCGCGCGGCAGACCTTTCATCATGCGAAGCATGAATTCCGTTTCCGAGGGCGACATCCCGGCCGTCGGCTCGTCGAGAAGCAGGATCTTCGGGCGTCCGGCAAGAGCCAGCCCCAGTTCAAGCTGGCGCTGAGCGCCATAGGCCATGTTGGCGACGCGCTCGTCGTGGGCGTCCAGCAGATTGACCCGTTCCAGGATCGTGGCGACTTCAAGTTCGAGCGCGCGGCGCGCGAACAGGCCGCCGGAGTGGGCGGCGCAGGCCAGTTCGACGTTTTCCCACACTGACAGCTGCTGAAAGAGCTGGTTACGCTGGAATGTCCGGCTCAAACCGATGCGCCAGATCTGGTCCGGCCGTTTCCCCGTGGTGTCGACCCCGTTGATCGCAATGGTGCCCGAGGTCGGCGCTCTTTGTCCGGCGATCATGCTGAACAGCGTGGTCTTGCCCGCGCCGTTCGGACCGATGATGGCGCGGCGTTCACCCGGCTCGACCGTCAAGTCGACATTCTTCAGCGCCGTATATCCGCCGAAGACTTTCGACACCTGCCGCGCGAGAACCGCCGTCATGGCTGCGTTCTCCCCCGCAGCCGGCCAGCCAGATTTCCGACAAGACCGGATATGCCTTCCCTAGCGAAGGTAATCAGCGTGATGAAGAGAACACCGAGCACCAGCCCCCAATATTCGGTGTGGGAGCTGAGCCAGTGCTGCAACAACAGCACCACCGTGGTGCCGACGATCGGTCCGACGAAATAGCCGGCTCCGCCGATCAGAACCATGACCAGCGCCATCGCCGATTGGGTCCAGTGCGCCGATTCGGGGGCGATGAACAGGTTGAACAGCGCATTCATCGCCCCGGCCACGCCAGCGAACGTTGCCGCGATCACGAATGCCACGAGCTTGTAGCGCCTCACATTGTAGCCCAAGGCGCGCATGCGCAGCGTATTCTCGCGAATACCAATGAGCGTGCGGCCGAATGCGGAGGTCACGACGAGATAAAGCCCTACCGTGCAGGTCGCAAAAAGCGCGAGCACAAAAAAGTAAAACTGCTCGCGGCTTTGCAGCACGGGCATTCCGAACAGCGTCGGTCCGGGCACCAGCATACCGTCGGAGCCCCCGGTGAGCCACTTCCAGCGAAACGCCGCCACAAACACCATTTGCGCGAAGGCAAACGTGATCATCAGGAAATAAAAGCCGGACAACCTGATCGAGAGCCAGCCCAATGGCAGCGCGCAGAGAGCCGCGCAAAGAATGGCAAGCGGGAACGTGACCAGTACCTCAGGCGTAAAATGCGTCGCTATGGCCGCCACGGCATAACCGGAGATGGCGAAAAAAGCCGCATGGCCGAAAGAGACCAGTCCGGTATATCCGAGCAAAATGTTCAGACTGAGCGCAAGAAGCGAGAAGGTGAGGACCTCGATCACAAGCCCCTGAATGAAAACGGAAAGCCCGAGCAAGGGCGCACTGGCGAGAGCAGCCAGCAGAATGCCCAAGGGAATCCAGATGCGCGGCGCCACAGATGGACGCTGTTGCCGTCTCAAGGCGATCTCGGCGGCGCTCATTCGAGGTCCTCTTCGTCACGGTCCCAGGCGCGAAAGAGCAAAACGACCGCCATCAGGCCGAAAATGATGAAGCTCGCCGCTGCCGGGTACACCGCCTTTCCATATGTCTCGGCGAGGCCGATCAACAGACTCGCCCAGAAAGCGCCCGAGATGTTGCCGAGGCCGCCAACCACGACGACGATGAGCGTGGTGATCAAGACTTCGAAATCGAGACCTGGATACACGCCGGTGATCGGCGCCCCCAACACGCCGGCCAGACCGGCGATGGCCGTGCCGAAACCGAAGACGTAGGTAAACAGAAGGCGGATGTTGAAGCCCAAACCGCTGACCATCACGCGATCTGAAACCGACGCCCGGATCAGGGCACCGATCCTGGTGCGCTCGATGGCAAGCCACGTACCAACGAACATCAACACGCCGACCCCGATCAGTACGAGCCGGTAGCTCGGAAAATAGATCCCCGCGATTGACACCGCACCCGAAAAGCCGGAGGGGACCGGAATGCTGCGGATGTCCTTGCCCCAAAACATCTTCATCAAATCGGCAAACACCAGTGCGAAGCCGAAGGTAAGGATGACTTGGTCAAGCTCGTTGCGCACGTAAAAGCGCTGCAGCCACGAACGTTCGAGCAATGCGCCGACCAGCGCAGCACCGAGCGAACCCGCCAGCAGCGCGGCCCAAAAGCTGTGCGTCAGGTTCCAGGCGGTTATTCCGAAGTAGGCGCCCATCAGGAAAAACGCGCCGTGGGCCAGATTGATCACACGCAGCATTCCGAAAGTCAGGCTAAGGCCAAGCGCGAGCAGGAACAGCAGCATGCTGTAAACCAGCCCGTTCAAGGTCTGCGCGATGATGAAATCGATCATGGTGCCAATTTGCTGAAAGCGGCCGCCGCTTTCCGAAGGAAGCGACGGCACAAGTTTTCCGGGTTTCAGACGCCCGGATCGCGGATGGCTTCGTAGGTGGCGAGAACCTTGTTATGGATCTCGTTGCCGTCCTTGGCCGTTTCGCGGATATAGATGTTCTGGATCACATTGTTGGTTTCCGGATCAAAACTGATCGGACCACGCGGCGTATTGATCTTCGTCGTCAGTACCGCTTTGCTCAGGGCATCCTGATCCGGAACTTTGCCGCCGAGCTTCTTGAACGCATTCCAGACGACCTGCGCGCCGACGTACCCGGCAACCAAGTCTACCGTAGGAATGCTGTTGTAAAGCTTGCGGTAGTTGGCGACGAACGCCTTATTCTGTGGCGTCTCGATGCCATAGGCCCAGTTCAAACCGGAGTAGACGCCAAGCGCCGCGGGTCCCTGGGCCTCGATCGTGTCTTCCTCGACCAGATAGCCGTAACCGGCGAGTTTGATCGAGTTCTGAAGGCCGAAAGCAGCAAACTGCTGAACGAAGCGGACGGCGTCGCTGCCGGCATAGGAAGCATAGACCAGTTCCGGGTTCGCGCGCTTGATCTCCGTCAGGAACGGCGCAAAATCATTCGTCCCCAAAGGTGCGAAGATCTCTCCGACGCGCTCGCCACCCTTGATCTTGAAGGTGTTCTCGAAGGCGACGATCGCCTCGCGGCCCATCGCATAATCCGGACCGGTAACAAATACCTTTTTGAGAACTCTTGTCGCCGAGCCAGGTGCCCATCGGTTCGTTCGCCTGATAAACACTCAGGCTCGACCGGAACGCATACGGATTGTTGTTGCTCTTCTTGAAAATTCCGTCGGCGGCAGCGCCGGTCGTGACCCAGACCTTCTTGGCCCGGTTGACATATTCCTTGAGGCCATAACCGATCGCGCTGGAGATGACGCCGAGAAGAATATCGACGTTATCCTGCTCGACGAGCTTGCGTGCCTTGCGCAATCCTTCCTGGGGCTTTGCCTCGTCGTCCTCGATCACCAGTACGATCTTGGTACCCTCGACGGTCATCTGCTGTTCGTTGAAGAACATCTTGATGCCATTCACCTTGTTCGCGCCCAGACTGGCATAAACGCCGGAAAGGGGCGCAAGCACACCCACCTGTAACGGCTTGTTCTGCGCGATCGCGGGCGCAAAAAAACCCTTCGAAAATAACGACGCGCCTGCGGCTGCACCGGAGGCGGTCAGCAGAGTTCGACGTGTAAAGCTCGGCTTTCTGGACGTGTTGGTCATTTTCCACCCTCGTGTTGTTTATTCTGGTTTTCGCTTTTTCTGTATGCCGGCAGCGTCCAGAACGGCGTGGACGATGCCTTCGTAGCCCGTACAGCGACAGAGATTTCCAGATATTCCCTCTCGCACGCTTTCCTCGGTCTGATCCGGGTTCCGACGGAGAAGATCGACGGCCGTCAGCACCATGCCCGGGGTGCAGAAGCCGCATTGCAAACCGTGATGCTTACGAAAGGCCGCCTGGACCGGATGCATCTCGTTGCCCCGCGCCAGTCCCTCGATCGTCGTGATCTCGTGAAGCTTCGCCTGCACCGCGAACATCAGGCAAGAGCGAACCGGCCGACCGTCGAGAAGAATCGTGCATGCGCCGCAAACGCCGTGCTCACATCCGACATGAACACCGGTCATGCCCACGGCGTGGCGCAGAAAATCGGACAGCAAGGTGCGACTCTCGGCAATGCCGCTGACCTTTTCGCCATTCACGTTGATATCGAGCGCGATACGATCACTGGACATGGCGTACCTCGCCAATGGCATCCGTCAGGGCTCGCAACAGCACGCCACGCAACACGTGACGCCGATAATCTTCGGGATAATGGTGGTCGCCGAACACCTCAAGGCGGCCAATCGCCTCATGAACCGCCTCAGCCACAGCCGTCTCCGCCCCGTCTGCTTCGACCACGGCTTGTTCCAGTTGAGACAGTCGCACCGGTGAACCGGTGCCGCCGCCAACCCCGGCCCGCAGGTAAGCAAGGCGCCCCTCCGCATTCCGGGCCGCAATCACGCCCGCTGCACCGATGGCGAAATCGCCGTGCCGGCGCGACGCTTCAAAGAAACTCGCCGAACTTCCCGACGGCGGCAGGCGTACTTCGACGCAGCCGATGTATTCGTCATCCTTCAGCGCCGTATCGAGAGCGCCTCGAATAAAGTCGGAAATCGGCATACGGCGTTCGCCGCGATGGGAGCGGAGGCAAACGTCCGCATCCAGCGTCATCAAAGCCAGCGGAATTTCGGCTCCGGGATAAGCGAGCGCGAGCGTTCCGCCCGTGGTACCGCGATTTCGTACCGCGCGATGCGCCACTTTCCGAACGGCCTTGGCCAATAAAGGACACCGTCCGCAGACGTCGTCGGAATCTTCAAGGGTCGCGTGACGCGTCAACGATCCAATGCGAAGCATCTGTTCATTGCACTCGACGAATTCCAGCGATCGGACGCCGTTCAGATCAATGAGCACTTCCGGGGAAACGATCCGGAAGTTCATCATCGGCACCAGGCTTTGTCCGCCCGCCAGCAGGCGGGCATCGCTGCCGGTTTCGGACAGCAATGACGCCAGAGATTCTTCGTCGGCCGCTTCCATATATTTGAACGGCGCCGGCTTCATGATGCTTGGGCGACCTGTCGCCAAATCGAGGGCGGAGTGACCGGAAGCGCTGATGTCACGACGCCAAACTGGTGAAGGGCGTCATCGACCGCGCTCGCAATCGCCGCCGGCGCCGACATCGCGCTATTTTCACCGCACCCCTTGGTGCCGAGCGCAGTGAAAGGCGACGGCTTGCCGTAGTGGTCGATGGACATCTCCGGCGCCTCTGATGCTGTCGGGCACAGATAGTCCATGAACGAAGCTGACATCATCTGTCCCTCGTCATCATAGTCGAGGTGCTCATAGAGGGCGCCGCCGATACCGTGAATGATGCCGCCGGCGATCTGTCCGCGAATGAGTTGGGGGTTGATCGCGGTGCCGACATCGTGCACGGCCATGTACTTGACGACCTGCGGCACGAAGGTCACGGGATCGATATCGACCAAGGCTATGTCGACCATGAACCCGTAGGTCGCAGCTGCGTTGACCCGGTTCTCGCTATCGGGCGACGGCAAGATTGGAGGCACCATAGCTTTCGCTGACATGGAGTTGAACTGCGTCACTTGGGAGATCGCCACGATTCCACTGTGCGGCACCTGCCAACTGCCGTAATGAGAGAGACCGGTTGCTTCCTTTGACCCGTATGACGCCTTCGGCGATCTCGAGGTCTTCCGTCTTTTCTTCCAACAGATGCGAAGCAATCAGAACCAGATTGTCCGCCAGCCTCGATCCAGCCCGTTGCACGGCGCCTCCGACGACGACGGAGAAGCGACTGGCGTAGGTTCCGGTCGTAATCGTCCATGGCGTGGTCTCGGTATCGATACGATCGATCACATCGACGTCGATGACATTGAGTCCGAACTGGCGGGCGACAATTTGCGCGACCGTGGTCGCATGGCCCTGTCCCGACCCGGCGGTGCCAACATGGACACGAAGACGGCCCGAGGGGTCGAGCGCGATGTGCGCGAAGTCGTTGCTGCCAGACTTCGCGTTGTAGCCTCGCCTGGCGCGATCCTCCGGTGGAAGCGCGAGCGTCACGTAACCGATGTTGGATGCGGCCGAATGGACGCAAGTGGCTACGCCAATTCCCGCAAGGCGGCCTTGCGACCGCAACTCGTCCCTTACTTTTTCCCACTCTTCGTCGCGCATGACTTCCAGTGCGCGGTTCAGGCAGCCTTCATAGTCGCCGCTGTCGTAGTAGCTGCCGGTCGTCGTCCGGTACGGAAATTCGTGCTGTTTGAGAAAATTGCGGCGTCTTATCTCGATCGGGTCGATCCCCATCTCCCGCGCGATCCCATCCATTAAGCGCTCGAGCGAGAACATGTACTGCTGGCCGCCATATCCGCGATTGAGTCCGGTCGGCAGCTTGTTGGTCAATATACAGGCGGCCTCGATCGCGCCGTTCTCGATCCTGTAAGGGCCGGAAAACGTCGTCAACGAACGCATAACGCAGGAGGGTTCGGGCGCACGCAGATAAGCGCCGACATTCTCGCGGATGCTCATCCGGATGCCGCTGATATGGCCGTCGCTGGAAACCGCGGCCTCGATGCGCGAATTGCGGTCCGTGCCGCTCGCGCTTGCCAGCAAATGCTCGGAGCGATCCTCGATCCATTTCACTGGCCGACCGGCCAACCGGGAACTCGCCGCGATCAGGCCCATATAGGGGTAGATCATGGCTTTGATGCCGAAGCTTCCGCCGACGTCCTGTGGGACGATCATGCGGATCCGTAAATCCGGCACGCGCAATGCGCGCGCCAGGACAGGCATCAACGAAAACGGCCCCTGGAAATTGCCCTGAATGGCGAACCCGTCGGTCTCCGGCAAATACTCGGCGACGACGCCATAGGTTTCTAGCGGCGTCGAATTGTATTTCGGGAATTTCAGGTCAACAGCGACGATACGGTCGGCGTTGGCGAAGGCTGCCTCGGGATCGCCATATCGGTACTGGTTTTTCCAGACGATATTGGTCCCGAGTTCCTCGTTGAGGAGCGGTGAACCCGGCGCGCAAGCATTGTCCACGTCGGTAACAGCCTGAAGTGTTTCGTAGGACACCCCGACAGCAGAGACGCCATCCTCGGCCGCGTATCGGTCCCGGGCGAGTACCAAAGCCACGGGCTCTCCTACGTAGCGCACGCGGTCCGTCGCGATGGCGCGATATTCAGGCGCGCTTCGAACGATGCTTGGAAAGGGATCGAGGACCGCAGCCAGATCCGCGGCGGTATAGACGGCGAATACACCCGCCGTCGCTAATGCGGCATCCTTGTCGATCGCGACAAGCCGGGCATGCCCGTGCGGGCTGCGAACGAAGGCCGCGTGAAGCGTGTTCGAACTGATCGGAAGATCGTCGATATATCGGCCACGCCCCAATAGCAGGCGCGCATCTTCGATACGTCCTTCCATTTGCGGATATGGTCGATCGACACGCAGCATGGTGGCAATCAGCGTCCCTTGAACTTGGCTGGGCGCTTTTCTTTCCAAGCGGCCACGCCTTCACGGAAGTCTTCCATCTGGCAGAGCACCGTCATCGCCTTGCCCTCCATCTGGAACCCGCCCGCCAGGGACGTATCCGGCGCATTGGTGACGACCTGCTTGGCGAAGGTTGACGCCAGCGGCGACAGCTTCGTCAGATGAAGCGCGAGGGAATTGACTTCGTTTTCGATCTGGTCGGCCTCGTACAGGAACGTCACAAGCCCCCACTTCTCAGCGGTATGGGCGTCGATCGGCCGGCCCGTCTGCACCATCGCCCGCGCGCGACCGACTCCCATGAGACGAACGGCGCGTTGCGTTCCGCCGCTGCCCGGCAAGGCGCCCAGGGTAATTTCCGGAAAAGCAAAGCGGGACGCAGGCGTGGCGAGCCGGAAATCGCAGGAGCAGGCGAATTCGAGTCCGCCGCCATAGCAATGGCCGTCGATCACGGCGATCACCGGCTTGGTGCAACGCTCCGGCGACGACATCGAGTAAGCGAGATTTGCAAGCTGCCTTGGCGGCACCTCGACGAACTGCGGGATGTCGCCGCCGGCGCTGAATCCCTTGCCGGACGACACGCCGCGCAACACGACGACACGGATATGCTCGTCCTCTTCGATCATCTCGAAGAAGCGCACGATTTCCCCGCGCATCTTCATGGTGATTGCGTTCAGCTTATCCGGCCGATTGATATACATGCGCGCGATCGGCGCATCGCTGTCGATCTCAAGCCGCAAATTCTCGGATTCATATTCGAAGGCCATCGCGATTTCCTTGTCGAGTGGTGAGTGCCGAAATCAGTTGACGTCGCTCGATGCGACGACCCGTCCGAAGACTGGGAGCATCTGGGTCACGGAGAATTCGTGCCAGGCGGGATTGGGACTGGCGCAGCAATCCTCGATGACCGACACGGCAAATCCGGCGTCGTCGGCGTAGCGAGCCGCGCTTTCAACGACGAGATTCGTGGCGGTGCCGACAATGAAAAGATTGACGATGCCCTTGCCGCGCAACCATTCCAGCAACGGCGTGCCGAAAAACGGATTGACCCATTGCTTGTAGAAAACGAGATCTCCGGCCTGTGGCGCGATCTCAGGATGAAATTCCGCGCCCCATTGTCCGCGCACGGCAACTTTGTTCTCGCGCGCCTTGGCTATCCGCGGCGCAACGCTGAGGACGTCCTGATAGTCTTCGCGATAACCCAATCCGACATAGACGACCGGCCAGCCCGTCGCGCGCGCCTTTCCAATCACGTTTTTCAGATTGGTCAAGACATTGCGATCGGCAACAATCTTGGCGAGACCGCCCGCTCCTACTTTGCCCTTGGGATCGACGAGATCGTTTTGCACGTCACAGACGAGCAGCGCGGTGTCACCCATAATCAACTCCCTTTTTTAGTTAGCCCGCTCTATTGGCGGCAATTTCGCGCAATCTGCTTTCGCCGACGAGCCGCTTGGTTTTGACCGCCTCATCCTTGATGTCGGTCAGAATGCCTTGCAACTTGTCCGCCGGCATGGCGATGCCGAGCTGCTTCAACTTTGCTTCGACGGATGCCACGCCCGACTTCTTGCCCAGCACCACGTCGCGCTTTTGCCCGACAAGTTCCGGAACATAACTTTCGGCGGTGAACGGCTCTTTCAGCAATCCCGCCACCACCATTCCGGATTCATGCGAAAACGCGCCGCGTCCGACGACCGCCTTATGCGCATGTAGCGCGATCCCAGAAAGCTCCTCGACAAGCTGGGACACGGCAACGAACTGGGTCATGTCCAGACCGCAATCGACGCCATACAGAACCTTGAGCGCCAGGGCTGTCTCTTCGAGCGACGCATTGCCGCTGCGTTCGCCGATCCCGTTCACGGTTACGGAGACGTATTCCGCGCCCTGCTGCACGCCAGCGATGGTATTCGCGACCGCCAGACCAAAATCATCGTGACAGTGGATCTCGATCGGAATGTCCGTAACCTGACGCATCTCTCGCACGAGAAATCCGACGATCTGTGGCGTGGCGCACCCTGTCGTGTCGACGATGCGTACCCGGTCAACGGCCTTTGTGTGGTTGAATTGATCCAGCAAGCGTCGCAGTAACGGCAGTTCCGAACGGGTTGTATCGTACGGACTGAAAACGACCGCGAGACCCCGCTCCTTGGCGTAGGTTGTCATTTCGCGAGCGAGCTTGAGATATTCCTCGTCGCCCAGCTTCATCTTGTTGACGCGCTGGATGTTGCTGATCGGCATGCTAAGCCGTGCAGCCCACGCACCGGTGCTCACCACGAGGTCGATATCGTCGCGCCGCCCCCGCGCCAGCGCGCTGATTTTCGCCTTCAGGCCGCCACCAGCTATTTCCTCAATTGCTTCTCGGTCTTCGTCCGAGGACGCTGGCGTTCCCGCCTCGATCTCATAAACGCCAAGACGGTCCAGCGCCCGGGCAATGTCCACCTTATCCTGCTTGGTGAATACGATGCCGGCCTGTTGCTCTCCATCGCGTAGCGTACAATCCGCGATCCTTACTTCCCCTGGAAAGCTCGACCCGCTGTGGGCAAGGTCACTGAACGGGCTGGTCTCCCAGAGCTTCTTATTATTGCTATCGCGCATTGTGGCCCCAATTCTTTTTCAATCCGGACTTGACGTTTTTGTCTTCAATTCCGAGTTCCGCAAACATCTGCTTCATCAGAACCGTCGTAACGTAGAGGTGGTCTTCGGCCATCGTTCGCGCGCGGTCCACGTCGCCTCGACGGATGGCGTCGACAATTGCGGAATGCTCGTCGAGCAACTCCCGCATGCGCTGGGTGCGATGGTTCATTCGGTAACCGAGACGCTTCGTATGGCTGGCCAGCGGACCAAAAGCGTCGATCATGAGCCGGTTTTCCGAGCTTTCCGCGAGGATCCCGTGAAAGTCGGCATTTGCCTCGACCCAGGTGAGACGCTCACCTTTCTTTACGATCGCGCGCTGCCTCTTAAGCTCCGCATCCAGGCGCGCCAAACGTTGCCGGTCCGGACTGGCAGCCATCCTGGACGCGCCGCACCCTTCGATCGCGGCGCGAAACTGCAGCACATGCGCGAGATGTTCCGGATCCAACTGGGCAACCCGCGCGCCGCGGTTCGGAATAAAAGTAATCAGTCCCTCCCCGACAAGTTGCAGAAGCGCTTCACGGATCGGCGTACGCGATAGCCCGAGCCTGGCCGCGATCGTTTGTTCCGAATGAACCGACCCCGGTTCAAGATCGCCGACAACGATCGATTTCCGCACCTGTTGCAGTGCCTGGTCGCGAAGGGACGGTGTGCGTTGAACCCGTTGCATTAGTAGCCTGTAGCATACTACATACTCGGGTCAACTTCCATCTTGCCGGAAAAGTTTCCGCACCGCAGCACGGTTTGAAATGGGAATAATATTACTCCTCGGAGTTTTCGCGCGTCGGTTTCGGTTACGGAAGAACTTGGATGCGCGTCCTTCGACCATGATCACCAAAGATCAACGCGAGCTAGAACTCGGATGTGCGGACGGAGGCTTTGTTTTCATCAGCAGAAAATCGGCATCGGATCGCCAGATTGCGCCCGCAATCCGCCGACGGAAATTCAGTCAATCATGCGTTCGGATTTATTGATCCGGATTTCACGTGCGAGCGGCCTGGCCGAACGTCGGGCAGCGGAGAAAAAACTGACCATGGTCGACCCATCGATGAAACGGTTTCGTGCATGAGATGCGCAATGCATGGGCGCTCGATACCCTTTGAGGGTAATAAGCCAATCGGATGACACAAACTTTTGGAGTTTTGGTTGACGTTTTCTCTTAATCGAGTTCAATATTGTGTCAGTTAGGCTAGGGGGCGCGTCGACATGCTGCTCGGATTAGAGAGCGTCAGCAAAAAATTTGCGGGCCTCGAAGCGCTCCGAGACGTGAGCCTCCGCATCGAAGCGGGCGCGACCTACGGGCTCATCGGGCCGAATGGCGCCGGCAAGACCACGCTTTTCAATCTGATTACCGGCGTAGGACCAGCGACAAGCGGATCCGTCAAATTCCTCGGCGAAGACATTACCCGAGCTGCACCGCATCAGATCGCTTGCCGGGGATTGTCGCGCACCTACCAGCTGGTTCGGCCTTTCTACGGACTTTCGGCTGCCGAAAACGTCAAAGTCAGCATCATGTTTGGGCGATCTAACCGGGTGTCGCCGGTTCAGGATATCGACCGGGAGGCTCTCAATTACCTGAGCATGGTCGAACTCGATACCAAAGCGACATCCCTGATCACTAACCTGAATCTCGGCGAGCGCAAGCGGCTTGAAATTGCCAAAGCCATTGCCGCACAACCCAAGCTCGTTTTGTTCGATGAGGTCCTTGCCGGTCTAAATCCGACTGAGGCCACACAGGCGGTAGGATTGCTGGAACGCATTCGCTCCTCTGGAACAACGATCCTGATGATCGAACATAATATGCATGCGATCATGCGCGCCTGCAGCCACATATTCGTTCTGCACCATGGCGTACTGATCGCCGAAGGCAGCCCGCAGCAGATTTCGACGGATCCGAAGGTGGTGGAGGCCTATCTGGGACGCAAGGATCTGCGGCTCGAGCGTCGAAAACGAAGGGCGCAGCCGAATGCTCAAAATTGAACGGCTCGAGGGCGGATACGGCCCAATTCAGATCTTGTGGGGAGTATCGCTGCATATCGATGCAGGCGAGATCGTCACCCTGCTCGGCGCCAATGGCGCGGGAAAGACGACATTGATCCGCACTATCTCAGGCGAACTCCCTGCCCGTGCCGGCCACCTGCAATTCCTCAATGAAGACATTCGAGGAGCGAAGCCTCACCGCATCGTCGATTCCGGCCTCGTGCAGATTCCGGAAGGGCGTCAAGTCTGGGGCGCGCTCTCGATCGAAGACAATCTGGACCTTGGCGCCTATTCGCAACACGCTCGTCCCCACGCCAGAAGTTCCAAAGAGTGGGTCTTCTCCTTGTTTCCGATTCTGGTGCAGCGCCGACGCTCACTGGCACGTAACCTGAGCGGCGGGCAACAGCAGATGCTCGCGATCGGACGCGCCCTCATGTCCCGGCCAAGGCTTCTCATGCTGGATGAACCGTCGCTTGGGCTTGCTCCGCAGATCGTTGAAGAAATGTTTGAGACGTTGATCCGCATCAACGAGGAAGGAATTACTGTTCTTCTCGTCGAACAGAACGTTGACTTTGCCCTGCGGATAGCCGACCGCGCCTACATCCTGGAACATGGCCGTATCACGCAGGATGGATTTGCCGAAGAACTGCGCAACAGCGATGAGATTCGAACCGCATATCTGGGACTTTAGGAGCACATATGGGCAAGCTGGATGGACGCATCGCGCTGGTAACGGGTGGTCAACGCGGCATCGGCGCCGCGATCGTCCGCGATTTCGCCTCGGAGGGAGCCACATGCTTCATCAACTTCCCAACCGAGAACGAAGCAGCACAGGCGGCTGCTTTCGTCGAGGAGATACGGCAGACGGGCAGAACCGTCATAGCGATCAGGGCCAGCGTCGCGATCGAAAACGAGGTTAATTCGCTGGTCGAGAGCATTCTCCAGCAAACCGGTCGCCTCGATATCCTCGTCAATAATGCCGGGGTCAACACGTTACGGACATGGGAGGACATGGACCGCGAAGCATGGGACTTGACCATGAGCGTAAATCTCACGGGCGTATATCAGTGCTGCAAAGCGGTGCTTAATGCGATGAAGACCCAACAAAGCGGCAATATCATCAACATCGCGTCGATCGCGCCTTATGTCGGTCGCGGCAATGTCGACTACATCTCGACCAAAAGCGCTTTGATGGGCCTGACGCGCAGCCTCGCACGCCAGTATGGACGCTATGGTATCCGCGCAAACGCGATTTCGCCCGGCTTTCACGACACAGAAATGGTGCGGCGTTCTCTCCAGGTCGCTAGCGTCGACCCGGATGAATTCATCAAATCCACGCCTCTGGGCTATTTGCCCGGTCCCGAAGAGATCGGCAAAGCAGCACTTTTTCTCGCATCGGATGATGCCTCGTTCATTACCGGCCACAACCTGGTCGTGGACGGCGGCCTCACACTGCGCTGAAGGGTGTATCGATGAATTTGTCCTTGCAGATACTGATCGGCGCTATTCTTCAGGGCGCACTTTACACTCTCGGCGCCTTTGGTCTGTCGCTGACGTTTGGCGTGCTTCGCGTATTGAACCTAAGCCACGGCGACTTTCTTATGCTCGGCGGCTTGCTCGGTTTTCTCGGGCTCAACCGCTTCGGCATTCATCCCTTTGCTTCAGCAGGCCTGATGCTCGTTTTCGGGTTCGTAGCTGGTGCGCTGTACTATCGCGGGCTGATCTCCCGCATCATGAACCGGGGCTATCATGAAATGCTGATTGCATCGGTCATGATCACACTTGGCGTATCTCTCGTGATCGAGGATACCACTCGGATTCTTGTGGGGCGGCGGCGCGACCGGTATTCCGTTTCAAATGTCCAACGTCGTCATCGGGGGCGTTGTCTTTCCGATGCTGCGAGTGACACTTCTGGGCGTCACGCTTTTACTGACCATCACCCTCCACTTCTTCCTCAGCCGAACCCTGATCGGTCGAGCAATTCTGGCCTCTGCGATCAACCCCGTTGGCGCTGTTGTGGTCGGTATCAATACGGAAATGGTAGCCATGTTCACGTTCGGTATCGGCACCGCGCTCGCCGCCGGTACAGGCGTGTTCTATGCCTCGCTTTATTCGATCGAACCATTCATGGGCCTGAGCCTAACGATCAAATATCTGGCGGTGATCGTTATCGGAGGATTGGGCAGCTTGCCCGGCGCGATGATCGGTGGCTTCCTGATCGCCGCGGCCGAAGCCTATACGAGCTACTTTGGAGGCGCCGAATGGTCGCCGATGGTGGCTTTCATCATTCTCATTCTGGCACTGCTATTCAGACCTCAAGGCATCCTTGGAAAAGGCCTGGCGTGATGTCGAACGCTCAGCCGAAACAAATCAGTGCCCTGCGGCGACGATCGAGCATCGGTGCCTGGCTGCTCGTCGGAGCGCTGGCGGCAATCTCGCTTGCGACGCCCATTGTCGAGAACAATTACTATACTTCTTTCATGTTCTTTCTTTTTATCGCGATTGTCATGACATCGACCTACGACTTGGTCGCGGGATACACCGGCTACATCAATCTGGGGCATGGCGCTTTTTTCGGCATCGGCGCCTATTCATACGAAATCGCTATCGCCAGGACCGGCAGCAATTTTCTCAGCATTCCTTTCGCAATGATTGTTGCAGTAGGACTTGCCGGGTTGATGGCTTACCCGCTGTTTCGTCTGCGCGGCGCTTACTTTTCCATCGCGACGTTCGGGGTATTGAAGCTGCTTTCGGTTCTGGCGCTGAACTTGCGCGATCTTACCGGAGGGACCACGGGACTCTCGATCACACCGACTGACAGCACGATTCCGACCTACTATCTTGCCTTCGCCGCCTGTGTGGCAGCCATATTTCTGAAATCGTTGGGTTGCCCAATCCTCGGTCGGGCTCGCGCTGCTGACGATCCGCGAAGACGAAGAGGTTGCGGGTTCATCCGGAGTGAACGCGCTTTTCTATAAATGCGCGATCTTGATGCTCAGCGCTGCTCTTCCCGGGTTCGTGGGTGCAATATTCATGTGGCAGACCACCTACATCGACCCCGACTCGGCGTTCGGTTCGAACGTAGCTTTTACGCCCGTCATTATGGCCATGCTCGGCGGCAGCGGAACGGTCATGGGGCCTGTGATCGGCGCAATCTTCCTGACGTTTCTTCAGGAGGCGCTCTGGTCACACATCGGATATCTTCAGCTAGCGATGTATGGCGCTGTTCTGGTCGCGGTCGGACTGTTCATGCCGGGCGGCTTGATCCGGAACAGATGGTTTGCGCGCATTTACCAGGCGCTCGGCTTTCGGGATCATTACGGCTATCACGCCAAGAGCTTATTGAAGGATTTCAAGGAGACGAAAAATGCGTAGATTTTTGCGAGCTTCCATTTGTCTTGCGGCCACGATGATCATGCCATTGCTGATGAGCAATCCAGCTTCGGCACAGGACGTTATCAAGATCGGCGCTACCGCCGCGCTGACCGGTCCCTATGCAAACGTCTACGGCGTCCAGGGCAAGATCTGGGATGCCTGGACTCAAGCCATGAATGAACGCGGCGGGGTCTATGTGAAGTCGCTCGACAAAAAACTGCCCGTCAAAATCGTCTACTATGACGATCAGGGTGACCCGAAGACCTCGGTGAAGTTTTACGAACGTCTCGTCGTCGAGGACAAGGTCAACTTCCTGCTGGCGCCTCCGGGCAGCCCGATCGCGTTTGCCGCAACCACCGTTGCCGAAAGATACAAGATACCGATGATTCTGGGGGCCGCGACCGACCCCCAAATCTACGCGCGTGGTTTTAAATATATCCAGGGAACGTTGATACCGGCGCCGGGCTGGTCCCATCAGTTCATGGAACTGGTGAAGTCGAAGAAAGAGATCAAGCGTGTAGCGCTTTTGGTCGAAGACTCGCTTTATTCGCGCGGCGTCGCAATCGGCATTCGTAAGGACGTCGCCGAGAGCGGCATCACTTTGGCCTACGACCAGACCCTTCCATCGGATAATCAGGACTTCACCGCGGTGATCGGCCAGATCAAGGAGGCCAAGCCTGATCTCGTCTATGTCTCAACATTCCCGCCCTTCTTTATCCGCTTCGCCAAACAGGCGGCCGAACTCGGCCTGACGCCCGCGGCTCTTCATTGCGGAACCTGCTCCGCAGCTTCCATCCCCGCTTCGCTCGGCGATCAAGCCAACGGCATTACCGGGGAGGTCGTCTGGGCGCCAGGCATGAAACTCGGCGACTACAAATTGATGGAGCGGATATTGGAGATCAGCGGCGTCAATCCTGTCCAATGGACGTTCACGGTAATCGCAGTCCCGACACTGGAGGTGTTGATGTCAGCGATTGAAAAAGCTGGCACGCTAGACCGGGAAACGGTGTTTCAGACGATCAAGAGCACCGAAGTCGATACCACCATCGGCCATTATAAGGCCTCTCCAGATGGCCAGGGCACGCTTTATCCCGTCGCCGTCCAATGGCAGGGCGGCAAGCTCAGGGTCGTCTGGCCGGAGAGCGTGAAGAGTGCCGACTACGTTTATCCCCGCAAATGAGGAATCGGAGCGACGCGCTGTTCGACGCGTCGCTCTCATTTCGTCGCCAGATATCGAGGGCAAAGCCGTGCTATTGAAAGATAAATGCGGATTAATAACCGGTGCGGCCAGCGGCATGGGGCAAGCCGCCGCTTCTCTGTTCGCAGCTCATGGCGCCCGAGTGATGTGCGCTGACATCGATCTAAAAGGAGCACAAAACACCGCGCAGGCAACATCCGCGATCGAAGCACACGCATGCTCTCTTGATGTTTCGAACAAGACACAGTGCCAGGCAGCAGTGAAGCAGACTGTCGATCGCTTCGGCCGCGTCGACTTTCTCGCGCACTTTGCCGGCATTTGGGATGGCCGCAACACGGCGGACATCGAGGAGGAACATTGGGACCAGATTATTGACGTCAATCTCAAAGGCTCTTTTCTGATCGCTCAGGCCGTGGAGCCGATTATGATCAAGCAGAAGTACGGCCGGATCGTTCTGATCGGCTCCCTCACTGCCCGTGTCGGAGGCAATGTCGGGGGACCGCACTATGCAGCCTCAAAGGGCGGCGTTGCCGCGCTTGGACGCGCGCTGGCGCGCCGTATGGGTGCTCACGACATCACAGTCAACATCATCAATCCGGGCCCGGTCGAGAGCAAGATGACAGATGGATGGCCGGATGAAACCAAGCGAATGTTGCTCGCGGGGATTCCGCTGCGTCGCCTGGGCAAGCCCATCGATATTGCTGGTCCGGCGTTATTTCTGATCTCGGAGTTGTCGGGATGGATGACCGGCGAAACACTCGAGGTCAACGGCGGACTGTACTTTGGCTGACAAGGCATTCGCCGCAGCTTGGAAATAAAAAGGAGATACGACAATGCGCGGCGCAAGGCGTTTTCGGGAGCAAAAATGGCTGCTCGATATGGTCATTTCCACGGTCGGTTTGGATTGGGACCAACTTCGCATGGCCGTCACAACCGCGCCGGTCGGTTTCGAAGGTCTTGGCGATTGGGCAATGGTGGCCGGTCGCGCCAAGCGTTTCGACGAACTCTCTCCGGCTTTTGCGGCGGGCGCCGCGGCGCGCGAGGCCCGCGCCAAAGCTGCCAACGAGCACAGCGATCTTGTTTCGGCGCGGGAATCCTATCTCATCGCCTCACTTTACTATGGCATGGCCCAATGGCCACTCGATGTGGCTTCCCAGAGAAACCACGATCTGGACGCTAAGAAGATCGCTGCGTTCAAGAATTATTCGGTGCTGGCCAACTACCGGATCGAGCGCTTAGACATCCCGATGGGAAAAAGCAAGGTTCCTGGCTGGCTGCACTTTCCGCTGGCGGGCAAAGCTCCCTACCCCGTCGTTATCAGCGTCCCCGGCATGGACACGTTCAAGGAAACGCTGGTCTGGTCGTACGGCGACAAGCTGCTCGAACGGGGCATGGCCGTATTGGCTATCGAAGGTCCGGGACAATACGAAGCGCGCTTGAATGGTCTGACGATTACTGCTGACAATTTTGCCGATGTCGGCCATGCCTGCCTGGACTGGATCACGGCGAACCCCGATCTCGACGCCGACAAAATCGGCGTTTTCGGTCGAAGCTTCGGCTCCTACGCGGCTACGGTGCTGGCCAACGCCATCGGCGGTTCAATACGCGGCGCCGCAGTAGGCCTGCTCTGCCATGAACCGGGTTTCCACACGATCTTTGAAGAGGCTTCGCCAACCTTCAAAAACCGGTTCATGTTCATGGCCGGATATGAGGATGAGGCGGAGTTCGACAAGTTCATCAAGGGATTTGACCTCCGCACACGCGTCGCAAACCTGACATGCCCCTATTTTGCGATGGGCGGCGAACTCGACGAGCTTGCCCCGATCAGCAACAGCTACGAACTGATGCCTTTGATTCCCGGGCCGGTCGAGTTCGTGGTCTACGAAAATGAGCGCCACGCGCCTGGCCGTATGCCTTCGGCGCAACTCGGGCCTCACTGGTATGCGATGATGGCCAACTGGCTTGCCGCCAGGGTCCGTGATCGCCTGCCGCAGGAAAAACGCCGTCATCTCTTCATCCGATCGACGGGGGCGGCCGAAGAACGCCCGTTCGACTGAGTGAAAAGATGAGCGAGCACGAAGGCAAAAGCGGTCAAGGTATCGGCGCTCGCGTCCGCCGGAAGGAAGACGCTCGCCATCTTCACGGGCGAGGCAACTTCGTGCCCGATATGATCTTGGCCGGACAGATGGAGGTTGCCTTCCTGCGTTCTCCCGTCGCTCATGGCCGCATTCGTTCGGTTACCAAGCCGAAAGGACGCGAAGACTCCGTGTTTGTTGCCGCCGACCTCGCAGGTCTCTCCCCGATCATTACCCCGTGCACGATGGCCGACTACAAGATCAGCGGACAGCACGCTCTCGCCGATGAAAAAGTTCGTTTTGTGGGCGAAGCCATCGCCATGTGCGTCGCAGAAACGCGTGCATTGGCAGAAGATCTGATCGACCAGGTCGAAGTCGATATCGAAGAGCTTCCTGCCATCGTCAGCGTGGATGATGCCTTGAGATCCGGCCCTACCCGCCTGCACGAGGATTGGCCCGACAATACATATATCTCGTTCAACGCCGACTACGGTTTTGAAAAGGGCATTGAGGGCGCGTCGGTCGTCGTCAGCAAGACCATGGCATTATCCCGGCAAGTCATGGTTCCGATGGAAGGCAAAGGTTCGCTCGCTTATTGGGACGACCGCCTCAACCAGCTGGTGCTTTATTCGTCCACGCAGGTGCCGCATATGATCCGGACGGGCGTATGCGAATTTCTCCATCTGGAACAGCATCAGGTTCGCGTCATCGCACCGGACGTTGGTGGCGGCTTCGGGTATAAATGCCAGTTGCAGCCTGAGGAACTTTGCATCGCCTGGCTTGCCCTGACGTTCCGTCACCCCTTTCGCTACGTCGAGGATCGCCGCGAGCACTTCATCGCCGGCGCCAACTGCCGCGAACACTTCTACAAACTAACAGCCTATGCGGACAAGCGCGGTCGGCTGCTGGCACTGGATGCCGACGTCGTGGTCGACGGCGGCGCTTATTCGGCGTGGCCATTCACGGTTGCAGTCGAGCCGGCGCAGGTCGTCGGCAACCTGCCCGGACCTTATATTCTTGAGGGATATCGCTGCAAAAGCCGATGCATCGCCACCAACAAACCCGGTCTGCTGCCCTATCGCGGCGTTGCCCGCACCGGCGTCTGCTTTGCAACGGAGTTGATGGTCGATGCGGTCGCACGTGCGGTCGGCCGCGAACCTTGGGAGGTGCGGTACGAAAATCTCGTCGGCCCTGCCGCGATGCCGTACGACAATATCACCGGCAAGCACTTTGACAGTGGCGACTTTCCACGAAGCCTGCTTCTCGCGAAAGATGCTATTCGCTTCGACGAGGTACGCGCGCGGCAGAAGAATGGCGAGCCGGACGGACGCAAGATCGGTGTGGGCTTTGCCATTTACTGCGAACAGGCCGCGCACGGCACCAGCGTCTACGCGATCTGGGGTGGTCCGTGTGTTCCAGGCTATGAACAGGCGACAGTGCGAACCACGCCGGACGGCGGATTGGAATTGCGCGTTGGGATTCATTCCCACGGCCAGGGCCTTGAAACGACACTGGCGCAAGTGGCGGCCGACGTCCTCGGCATAGATATCGATCGTATTCAGGTCATCCACGGCGACACAGGTGTCACGCCGTACTCGGTCGGTACTTTCGCTTCACGGAGCATGGTGATGGCCGGCGGCGCGGTCGGCGAAGCCTGCGAAGCACTTATTCCCCGTTACGTGCGCATCGGTGCGCATCTGCTTCAATGTGACCCCGCGGAAGCAAAATACGACAAAGGCAGGGTGGTTGGCCCGCGTGGTTCAGAAGTCTCATTGAGGGAGATCGCTTCCTGCTGGTACTTGAAGCCCCAGACGCTGCCTGAGGATGTCGACCGGGCCGGCCTGGAAACAACAATGGGCTTCCAACCCAAGGTCACGACGGGCGTATTCAGCTACGCCACCCATGCCGTCGTGGTCGCGGTCGACACCGGATTGGGATCGGTGGAACTGCTCGACTACGTCATCGCTGAAGACTGCGGCATCATGGTCAATCCGATGGTTGTCGAAGGCCAGGCCTATGGCGGCGCGGCTCAGGGGATCGGTACGGCCATGTACGAAGAAGTTCAGTACGACGCCAGCGGTCAGCCCAACGTTTCCACCTTTGCCGACTACGTGATACCCGGCGCTACCGAGTTGCCGAACTTTCGCATGATCCACATGGAAACGCCCTCTCCCTACACCAAGTTTGGCGTCAAGGGCATGGGCGAAGGCGGCGCCATCGCGCCGCCGGCAGCCATCTTCAACGCTGTGAATGATGCTCTTCAGTCGCTGGGGGTGGAGGTGAACGAAACGCCGCTTACCCCGCGGCGGCTGCTGGAAGCGATTCAGCGCGCAAAAGCTTCCGCAAGCGAGCTGACATGAAAGCGGCCGTTTTTGACTACATCGCACCTCGCAGTCTCGGCGAAGCCCTCCAGGCGATGGCGTCCGGCGACGGCGCCAAGCTGATTGCCGGCGGGCAGTCGCTCGGCCCGATGCTGAACTTGCGGCTCGCCCGGCCGCGCCTTCTTGTGGACATTTCCCGTGTCGAGGCGTTGCAACAGATCGAAAGCCGCCGCGACAGCCTTTGGATCGGCGCCGCGACAACACATGCTCGCCTCGAGGACGAGGCCGATGGGATGTTGCAGGCCGTCGCCGGCGGCATCGCCTATCGGTCCGTTCGCAACCGGGGGACGATCGGCGGCAGCATGGCACACGCCGATCCCGCGGCGGACTGGCCGCTTGCGCTCGCAACGCTGGGAGCCACCATTCATATCCGCAGCATTAGCAATTCTCGCCATATCCCCGCCGCCGAGTTCATGGTCGGCGCTTTCACCACCATCCTCAACGACGATGAAGTTATCGAGACTATCGAAGTACCCCGTCCGTCGGACGGAGCCAGATGGGGTTACTTCAAGTTCTGCCGCAAGACGGGTGAATTTCCTGAAGCGAGCGCGGCAGTGTTTCTGGATCCGGCGCGCCGCACCGCGAACGTCTTTCTAGGCGCTCTGAACGGAGCGCCACGCCGGTGCGATGACATCGCAGAGCGTCTGGCAAAAGGAGAATTGATCGCTCAAGATACCGCCGAGAAAGCCGTGGCCAACGTCATTGGCCAGGATCCAATTGCAGTCCGGATGCATGCAACGACTCTGATGCGTGCTGTCGCCGAGTTAACAGCATCATGAATTAAGTGAACCTGACGGTAAACGGGAAGCGCATCAACGCGGCGGTCGATGCCCGCACGCACCTTGGCGATTTTCTGCGTGAACAGCTTCGCTTGACCGGAACTCATTTGGGCTGCGAGCACGGCGTTTGCGGTGCATGCACGGTGCTGCTCGACGACAAGCCGATCCGCTCATGCATCACGTTCGCCGTCGCATGCGACGGCGGCGACATCCGGACGATCGAGTCATTTGCCAAAGACGATCTCATGAATCGTCTGCGCGAGGCCTTTTCTCGCGAACACGGCCTGCAATGCGGGTTCTGCACGCCGGGCATGCTTATCACCGCGCGCGACATCTGCATTCGAAAGCCTGGCGCCAGCGAAGAGAATGTCCGGGTGGAACTCTCCGGAAATCTTTGCCGCTGCACCGGGTATGTCGGCATCGTCAATGCGGTCAAAGGCGTAGCCGCCGAGCAATTGACGCGCAGCGAGCCTGACGCACAACGACGTCCGCGCCAACCATCGGCCCCGATGGCCGCCTTTGTTCCCGAGGAGCGCCAGGTTAGTGGACAGCCCAAAGCGGAGGAGACCATCGTTCGCGGCACAAACGAGGGTACGCTCATCGAGGAAGCGATCGACATAAACGCACCCATCCTCTCCGTCTGGCGAGCGTTAAGTGACATTCCGACAGCCGCATCATGCCTCCCCGGGGCGGAAGTTCTTGAGCACGACGAGCGATCCGCCAAAGGACGTATCGGCGTCAAGTTCGGCCCGATGAGAGCCGCCTTTAGCGGAGCCGCAACTATCGAACGCAACGACAACGACATGACCGGCAGTATCCGCGGCGCGGGCATTGACAGCTTGTCGAAGACCCGTGCCAAGGGACATCTGGCCTATCGCGTGTCTCCGGCGGCGCAAACCGGACGGACACGGATCGAGGTCCGGCTTCAGTACAGCCTTGTTGGCCCTCTAGCTCAGTTCTCTCGCTCGGGCTTGGTGAAGGATTTTGCCCAGCGTCTGATGATCGAGTTTGCAAGGAATCTGAGCGAACGCATTACTCGGCCGGAAGCACCACACCGCCAGGCAGAACTCCGGGCCGGCACCATCTTCCTTTCGGTGATGTGGCAAAGGATCAAGCGTCTCTTCGGCGCAACCAGCTAGAGCTGACGACTAATCCGTTCAATATCCCTGAACCAATAAAGCCAAATATACAGCAGGAGGCCGCACATGAAACGCAACGTCTGGATCCATCAACTGACCTGGCCCGAAATTGCGGATTATCTCAAAACCGACGATCTTGTGATGATCCCTATCGGCGCGACCGAGCAACATGGTCACCATACGCCCTTGATGGTCGATACCGCTTGGGCCAGCGATGTCTCGGAAGCCGTTGCGGAGACCGAGAAAGTTCTGGTGGCGCCGCCGCTGCACTTCGGCTGGTCGCCCCATCATCTGGCATACCCGGGCGGAATCACGCTTCGACCGGAGACCTTGACACAAGTCGCGCTTGACGTCGGGGAGAGCTTGATTTCCCACGGTTTTCGTAAAATCATTTTCGTCAACGGAAACCGCGTCGCCAATTTGCCGCCGTTGCAGATAGCGATGGCCAAGCTACGCTTCAATACCGGAGCCTATGTCGCAATCATCGACACGCATCTGATAGCCCGAAAGGAAGTCTGCGAAGCCGCGGGAAGCAGGCAGGATGCATCGCATCACGCCGGTCTCGTCGAGACAGCCTTCATGCTCTATGCTCACCCGGAGCTTGTGAAGAAGAACAAAATAAAGCCCGTCGAAGCGCACAAGCTCTCGGATTTTGCCAGCAATTTTCCGATGGACCCACCGCTGGACCAGAACATTGCCTTCTGCCAGCCCACAGCCGAGGAGTTCCATAAGCGTACGGGCGGCCACGGCACCTATTCCAATCCAGCCGAAGCGACGGCTGAGATCGGCAAGGCAGTCCTCGAAGTGACGATCAAGCGAGCGGCGCAATTCATCGCCCAGGTCAAGAACATCAAGGTCGATTGCAAGCGCTGTCCGATCCCGATCTGACGTAGCCATGATCTGACATAGCCATGATCTGACATTGCCTGGAATTTGACGCGCTTTTGCGCCGGCGCGATAGACCGTGGCTTGCGCAATGAACGACCTTCTCCTGCGCGATGGCGCCAAAGCCTGGCGGCTATTTTTGGGAGGCGCCCTTCGTCGACTTAGCCGGGCTGCGGTGGGGTGTTCGCCGCGCAGACTTCTTGCGATTGGGCGTTTCGGGCGCAAGGCGCATCAAATCAGGTGCCCGGTCTTGAATGATCGCTTCCATCGAAAACATTCCGGTCACTCGTTCAAGATCGAAATTGGTAATGAGACGCTGATAGAAATGGTCGTAACCCCCCATGCCTCTTGTCGCGATCTTGATGATGTAGTCCCAGTCACCGCCAACTCGGTGAAAATCGATAACTTCCGGCAGGCGCTCGACGTGCTTGCGAAAACTGTCAGCCCACTCCTTCGAGTGATGGCGCGTTCGGATCATCACGAGCACGGTGAGATCGAGCCCGAGCATCGCTAGGTCGATCTGGGTTCGCGTACCTTTGACGAGCCCCCTCTCTGTTAATCTTTGCAGACGACGCCAGCACGAGTTCTGGGACAAACCGACGAGATCCGCCAGCTCCCGCTGCGACAGCGCGCCATTTGATTGAAGTTGGTTCAAAATCTTGAGGTCAATTCCGTCTATTTTCATCATTATCCGTTCAAATGATAGGATAACGGCCCAGAATGCCCAAAAATTGGTGCGGAATCAACGGCTAAATTCAGGATAGTTTCGGCTTCGGCTACGGGGATAGTTGGTAGCATGGACAGCTCAAACTCGCACCATTGGAGGGTTGCAGAACTCCTCCTGGAATTCAACCGCAGCCTCGAGGGCGACGATCGACTTTCGCGGATCGCAAGCGATCTCATTGGTTGCGATGCCGAAATCGTCGGCCCGCTAGGTGCAAAGGCCCTCGTCTATGCCGATTATGTTGCCTCCGGCCGCGCCCTGCGGTCGGTCGAGGGATTTATCCTCGATAAAGTTCTTCCGTTTTACGCCAACAGCCATACCGAGGCTTCCTACTGCGGCGCGTTGATGACCGCCCTACGGCAGGCGAGTCGCAAGGTCATCGCCGACTGCTGTGAAGCCGACGACCGGCATTCAGTGATTTTCAGCGGCTCTGGCGCCACCGCCGGTCTAAATCGGCTGGTAAGCCTATTTAGCTTGAACAATGGCTCTGGAAGTGCGCGACCGCGTGTGATCATCGGGCCCTACGAACACCACTCCAATATTCTGCCGTGGCGGGAAAGTGCCGCCGAGGTCATCGAGATCGGAGAGAGCGAAGCTGGCGGTCCTGATCTGTTGCAGCTCGCTGCCGCGCTTCGGGTAGCCAATGACCGGCTTGTTGTTTGCTCCTTTTCGGCCGCGTCCAATGTGACGGGCATCGTCTCCAACGTCCCCGACATCACTCGGCGCGCGAAGGCCGCGGGTGCCAAGATCGTTTGGGATTATGCCGGTGCGGGACCGTATCTTCCGATCAGCATGCGTCCGTCCGAAGACGCAGAGCTCGATGCTATCGTGATTTCTCCTCACAAATTTGTCGGTGGCCCGGGAGCCTCCGGCATTCTGATTGTGCGAAAAGATGCGGTCGTGACCGACAGGCCCACTTGGCCAGGCGGCGGAACCGTGAAGTTCGTTTCGCCGACGTGCCATGACTACTCCGACAGTCTCGAGGCACGCGAGGAAAGCGGAACGCCAAATGTGCTCGGCGATATCCGAGCAGGTCTGGCTTTCCTCGTCAAACACGCAATAGGCCTTGAGACAACTGCATTACGAAACGCGGAATTGACCGCGAAAGTATTTGCGGCATGGGAGGGAGTTGAGGGAATTGAAATTCTTGGCAATCCCCGCGCGTCCCGCCTCCCGATCTTTTCGCTTCGTATCAAGGACGGGCGCGGCGGCTACCTACATCAGCAACTCATCACACGCATGCTAAGCGACTGCTACGGAATTCAGGCGCGTGGTGGCTGCGCCTGCGCTGGTCCCTATGTCCATCACCTGCTCGAAATCGATTCCGCACAATCGAACAAAATACGCGACCAGATTATCGCAGGCAACGAACTAGAGAAGCCCGGCTTCACGCGATTGAATTTCAGCATCCTGCTGCCCGACGATAAGGTCGATTTTATTCTTGATTCGGTCGTCCAGCTCTCGCGCGATGCACGAAATCTTGCCACTTCCTACAAGGCCGACACCCATCGCGCTATTTTCTCTCCCCAGCTTGCCGGCGAGACACTACCAGAAACGCTTTAAGTCCATACAATTGGCATGACCGCGTTATGTGTTTGCAATCCAGGAAATGCCCATATGCACCTTAAATCCGACGTTCTGGTGATTGGCGCTGGCGCCGCCGGCATCTACGCAGCTCTAGAAGCCGCGCGAGAAGGAAGCTCCGTCATCCTCGTGGACCGGAGCCTGATCGGACGCGGCGGAGCAACCGTGATGGCGCAAATGACCGTTGCCGCGGCGTTAGGCGAGAAGACACCCGATCATTGGGAACATCATCTTGCAGATACGCTTGCCGCCGGACGCGGTCTATGTGACGAACGACTGTCCGCAATGGTCTGCGAGGAAGCACCAAGGCGCATTCGGGAGATGGATGACTGGGGTGTCGGCTGGGCGCGCGACGGCGACCATATTGCCCAGGTGCAGGCACCCGGACACGACCGGCCGCGTTGCGTATACGTCGATGTCCTTTCAACTGGACCAGCGGTCTCACGCACGCTTCGGACGCGACTCAATCAGGTGTCAGAAATTCGCCGGATTGGTGATCTGGCGGTCGTCGATATTGTTGTAGCCGATGGCCAGGCGTGTGGTGCTGTAGGCATTCACATTTCGTCGGGCGAGATCGTTACTCTTGATGCACGATGTGTCGTGATCGCTACCGGAGGCCTGACCCGACTTTATGCGCGAAACAGCGCCTCATCTAATATGGGCGGCGATGGATACGCGCTCGCACTTCGTGCCGGCGCCGAACTGGTGGACATGGAATTCGTACAATTCTTCCCCATCGGCCACCTTGCACCGCGGTTGGTCGGCATGGATCCGATCATGTGGGATCCGTTTCGGTATAAGCTCGGCGGCCGGCTGCTGAACGGTCAGCGCGAGCCTTTTGAGGAGAGCTACTCGAAAACAAGCGAACGCAACGATGGCACGTATAAGCTCACTCGCGATCTTGCGACCTACGCGATCACCAAAGAAGTGGAAGCTGGACGCGGCACGCCATCCGGCGGCGCCTATCTAAGCTTCCGCCACGTGCCGGAAGCGGAACTCCGCCGCGCCTTTGGTCCCGTCATCGACCGGCTCGCCGCCAATGGGATCGACTTGACGACACAGGATATCGAAGTCGCGCCGATCGCCCATTATCATATGGGTGGCGTGCGTGTTTCTCCAGGTATGCAGACCAATGTTGCCGGTCTTTATGCCTGCGGCGAGGCTATCGGCGGCGCGAACGGCGCAAACCGCCTGTCCGGCAACGCCATCAGCGAAGCCTTCGTTTTTGGCGCAATGGCCGGACACAGCGCCGCGAAGGCAGTAAAATCGCAGTCCTCACGAACCGTCTGGTCGGACCAGGCTGCAACAGATGCGGTCGACCTGATGCTTCGTCCGCGACGCAAGGATGGACCCAATGTGGCAAAGGCGGTGGTCGATCTTCAGACGCTGATGTCGACACAGGTCGGGCCGTTCCGCACCCAGGCTGGACTCGACGACGCAATCATCAAGTTGAAGCAGATGAGTCTTGAGTTGGGCGACACTCCCCAGGGCTCCGGCAAAGGCTTCGACCCCGTGCTGCTCGATTGGCTCGACATGCGCAACATGCTGCTGGTCGCACGCAGCGTGGCTACTGCCGCGGCTGCACGAACCGAGAGCCGCGGAGCACAACAGCGCGAAGACCATCCGAGCTTGGACACCGACTGGACCGTCAATCAGGTGATCCGACTGTCCGGTGGACGCTTCGAATTCAGCCGCTCCGTTCCAAAGCTCTTGAGGGTTGCGGCATGAAGACCACGCTCGCCATTGCACGCGGCGGCGCCGGTGATGCGCAGCGGGTCGAAACGTTCGAGATCAAGTTCGTTGATGGACAATCGGTGCTGGACGGGTTGCGCATTGTCCGCCGCGACATCGAGCCTTCCCTCGCCTTCCGCTACGCCTGCATCAACGCCAACGCGTGCAAGGAGTGCATGATGCAGATCGACGGCAAGATCGACTATGCGTGCACCACGCGGCTGCGTGAAGGCAAAATGACGATCGCGCCCCTGCCGAAGAAAGCCCTGGTGCGCGATCTCGTCACCGAAATAGCGCCGCCAGATGAACGGCTCCGCCAAAAGATTTGACCTGGCTCCAGAGGCGAATGGATAGAAAAAAACTCAAAACCGGCAACCGGCACCGCTGTGTCCGCGGCCGAATAGCAAAGACTTTTTCGCGACTGATGGGCAGTAGTCTTCGAAGTGGCCTGGTCACAAGCTAATTTTCGCAAATCCCAAATGGTTGAAGGCGCACCGCGCCTAATAACTACAACTTCACGAAGGCTAACTATATCGCGGTTTCGATTTCTAGGAACCTAATCGCCAGGATCTCGGACATCCGGATAAGTCGCTATAACGCGATTGTGCAGCGCCCCACCGACATCTACCACTTCACGCACATAAATTGTCTGGATTACGTTGTTAGTTTCCGGGTCGAAACTAATCGGTCCACGCGGCGTGTTGATCCTCACCTTTCCCACCGCCCCGCTCAGACGATCCTGACTGGTAACATCGCCGCCGAGACTCTCAATTGCTGCGTGCACGACCTGGGCCCCCACATAACCGGCAACGGAGTCCACCGTAGGCACAGCTTTGTACGTCTTCAGATATCGATCGACAAATTCTTTGTTTTCGGGAGTATCGATTCCATAAGCCCAGTTCAACCCGGAGCGGATGCCTTTGCTGGCCGCGCCAGCCGCTTCGATCACATCTTCTTCCGAAATGTACCCATACCCGGTCAACGGAATCGATTTGGAAAGCCCGAATGCCGCATATTGTTGCACGAACCGAACTGCGTCACTTCCGGCATACGACGCATATACGACTTCCGGTTCCTTTCGCTTGATCTCTGTAAGAAACGGAGCGTAGTCCGTCGTGTTAAGGGGAGCAAAGATAGCTGTCTCAATTTTCGGTCCGGCAACCTCAAAACTTCCGCGAAAGGCATCAACTGCCTCATGGCCCATCGAGTAATCTGGTCCAGTCAATAGCACTCGTTTGATGTTTTGCGAAGCAAGCCAAGTGCCCATCGGGTTGTTGCCCTGCCAAGTGCTGAGGCTTGATCGAAACGCGTAGAGATTTCTGTTCTTCTTTTTGAAGATGCCGTCCGCCGCGGCTCCAGTCGTCACCCAGACCTTCTTGGCGCGGCCCACATAGTCTTTCATCGCCGTACCGACAGCACTGCTGAGAACACCAAGCAAAAGATCGACTTGATCGCTTTCTACAAGCTTTCGCGCCTGCCTTAGTCCCTCCTGTGGTTTTCCTTCAGTATCCTCGACGATGAGCTGAACGGGTCGTCCCCCAGCTTTCATCTGCACTCCGTCAAAAAACAGCTTGATGCCCTCGACCTTGTGCGATCCTAGACTTGAAAATACTCCCGACAGAGGCGCCAGCACACCGACTTTAATCGGCGCTGCTTGAGCGCGCGCCCGCCCCACAAACGGCAAGTCAAGTGCTGCGGCTAGACACGCAGTCGCACCGCCTTTCAGGAATTCACGACGGCCCGTCGCATTAAGAACAATATTCCGCTTCGCAATCCTTTTGGACATTTTACTCCCCCAAAGTCTATTTTTTGACTTACAAGCTCACCGCATTTCGACGAATAAGTCGTAATGCGTCTGTATCGCGAGATACGCTCACGTATATTCGACCATTTCGAAAGAAGTGATCATGCCATTATTCCAGGGCACGTCATTTTCCGACTATTGGTGCGGGCGCGATTGAGCTAGCTCTTTCGCGGCAGAAAGCACGGCATCGACAATAAACTGGTAACCGGTGCAGCGACAAATATTGCCGCTCAACCACTCACGCACTTGCACTTCGCTCGGGTTTGGAACGGCTTCAAGTAAAGCAGCTGCAGTAACAAGGAAACCCGGTGTGCAAAACCCGCACTGCAGGGCGTGATGTGCCTTAAACGCCTTCTGAAATCGGGTGGAGGCCGTGCTGCCCCGCCAGACCTTCTACAGTAACCACCGACGCACCTTGCGCTTGCGCAGCCAAGGTCAAACAGGATCGAGCCAGTTCTCCATCGACAGTGACGGTACATGCACCACAGGCACCATGCTCGCAACCCAGATGCGTTCCCGTCAACGCAAGTTCCTCACGCAAGAAATCTGCAAGGGTCCAACGCACGTCGATTTTTCGAGAATAGGACTTTCCGTTCACGGTAAGGCTGATGGTCATGAGTTCAGAAACTAACGTCATGTGGAGCTCCGAGCCAACGCGGCTTGCAGGGTTCGCTCGATAAGAGTTGCGGCGACGGATCGGCGGAATTCGGCTGTCGCATGCAAATCCGCATTTGGCTTAATTCGCCCGGCGATGTGTTGCCCGAATTCAACAACATTTTTCTCTCGTGCTAAGTCATTCGCGTTGCCGTCGTACGAGAAAATCACCGGCCGATCCGAAACTCCGCCCAGCGCAACGCGCGCTTCCTTCCGGCCGTCTCGCGCCTCAATCGCAGCACCTACTGAAACAAGAGCAAAATCCCCGTGACGCCGTGAAAGTTCCTCAAAGGCATAAGCCGCTCCGGGGGCAGCCGTCGGCAACCGAACACTTTCAACGATCTCATCGCTACGTGTGGCAGTCGACAGTGCATCTTTAAAAAATTCCCCGGCCTTCACCACACGGCTTCCTTTAATCGAACGCAGAACAAACTCTGCGTCAAGAAGGACTGCGCATAGCGGAAGCTCAGCCGCCGGATCCGCGTGACACATCGATCCGACGATCGTTCCGCGGCTTCGCGTCGCCGGATGTCCTATCATTGGAATAACTTCAGCCAACATAGGAACAGATTGAGTAAGAGCCTTGTCGATCTCGATCACACGTTGGCGAACGAACGCGCCGATGTTGATAACTCCGCGTTCCGTTTTCCAAGACCCAAGACCCGATATTCGACCAATATCGACGATCACCTGTGGTCGTACCATGCGAAGATTTAGAAGCGGCATCAAGCTCTGGCCGCCTGCAAGGATCTTTGCTTCATCACCGTATTGCGAGAGCAGAGAAAGGCACTCGTCGAGAGTTTCCGGCGCTGCATAAGAAAACTTAGGAGGTTTCATCCACGCACGCCCTTTTCTTTAGCTTTGGCCTCGGCAAGCGCGGTAAATAGGTCGCTCTCACTTAACGGCACATGATGGAGCCGCACGTTGAATGGGCTTAAAGCATCCTCGATCGCGGCCGAGAGAACCGCCGGAACTGGGATCGTTCCTCCTTGCCCTGCGCCTTTCATGCCCAGCGGATTAAGAGGGCTTGGTGTAGCAATATAGTCAAGATCGACTCGAGGAACATCCATCGACGTCGCCATAAGGTAGTCCATAAATGTACCGGTTAGAATTTGGCCTTCGTCGTCATAGACAACTTTTTCAAAAAACGTGTTGCCGACACCGAGTGAAACTCCACCAATGACTTGACCGTCCACAATCATCTGATTGATGACGTTGCCAAAATCCTCTACTGCGACGTATTTGATAATTTTGACCTTGCAGGTTTTCGTATCCACCTCGACTAATGCAACGTGACATCCGGTCGCGAAGGTATTCGTTGGCGGACAAAAACTTGCCACCGTGCTCATACCCGGCCCAAGATCTCGCATCGTGAGGGGCGCTCCGGATTCGCCGAGCGAGGTATGCACGATTTCCTTTAGCGAAACCGAACGGTTGGGCTGAGATTTCACCCTCACTAAACCGTCAGAAACTTCGAGCTGATCGGGAGGGGTTTGCAGCAACGTTCCACCAATTACGAGCGCCCTTTCCTTGAGCTGCTGCGAAGCGACGAGAACGGCCGAACCAGTTACGATCCCGGCCCTACTAGCGAACGTGCCGATGCTGTAGCGCACGAGATCCGTATTGCCCGTCAGAACCTTCACATTCTCGAACCGAATCCCAAGCTCCCCCGAAACGATTTGTGCAAACGAAGTGCGTTGGCCCTGCCCTTGCGAAGGCGTTCCCATCCGAACCGTCGCAGTTCCGTCCATTTCGATTGAGAGTCCTACTTCTTCGAACGGACCAAGGCCGGTATCCTCAACGCAACATGCGATGCCTATTCCGATATGACGGCCCTCGGAACGAGCTTTCAGCTGTTCCTCTCGACGCATGTCATAGCCTAACATTTGCAGAGCTCGCTCCATCAAAGCCGGTACATTTCCGCTGTCGTATTTCCGCTTGGTACCATCACGAGAAATGAAACCGAGTTCATACGGATATTCGTGGGCCTGGATGAGATTGCGACGCCGAAGCTCGGCGCCATCCATCTTAAGTTCACGAGCCGCGGAATCCAGGAGGCGCTCGCACACGTAACAAGCCTGTGGCCGCCCCGCCCCACGCACAGGTGCTGTCGGTACCGTATTTGTGTAAATGACGTCGCACTCGACTTTATAATTCGGTACCTTGTACGGACCAGGAATATTCACGGCAGTCAGCAGCGGAACAACTGGGCCCCACGGCGTGTAAGCTCCCGTGTCATAAAGAAACCGACCCCGAATGCCTAGAATGACGCCGTCTTTGTCGAGCGCCATTTCGAGATCATGGATCTGCGTGCGCTCGTGGTATGACGCAATCAGGTGCTCACGACGATCTTCAATCCATTTCACCGGCCGACCGATAGCGCGCGCAATGACAGGAAGAAGCAGATCTTCGGTATAAGTAAGGCCCTTGTATCCAAACCCGCCACCGACATCACCGTTACGGACCTGGACCGAATTTTCCGGCAGGCCGAGCGCGTTTGCTATCGCCGTGCGATGGACGAAGGGTACCTGGGAGACATTCCACACGACCATCCGTTCATCTAACTCGCTCCAATAAGCAACGATCCCGCGCGTTTCCATCGCTTGTCCAGCACCGCGCTGAATCTGCAATTTCTCGCGCACAACACAGTGCGCTTGAGCGAAAGCCTTATCGGTGTTTCCGGTAGTGACCGGAATTCTTGCTGCGAGATTGGACTTGAGATCATCGTGCACGAAAGGTGACCGGCTCGAGAGCGCGCCGGCCAAATCAACGATCGCTGGCAATCCCTCATACTCGACATTGACAAGCTCGGCGGCATCCTCAGCTAGATAACGGTCGTCGGCCACAACTGCAGCCAACGGCTCCCCGACATAACGGACATGCCCGTTCGCTAGCACTTGTGGGCCACGCGGGTTCTGCAGAGTTGGATTCGGATGGCAATCGGGTAGGATGCGAGCCGCCAGCGGAAGATCGTCGGCGGTAAACACCGCGTGGACGCCCTTTGCGGCAAGCGCCGCAGTTGTATCGACTTTGATATTCGCACGAGCAAACTGGCTACGTACAATTACAACATGTAGCATTCCGGGAAATCGGACGTCGTCGATGAAACGACCGCGGCCTACGATGAGATTGTCATCTTCAGCGCGCAGTTGACGCCTGCCGAACTGCTCCATGAGAGTTTCGCCCTCTAATTTTTCGTTAGACTTATCTGAAACGTCACCAGTACATCACGAGAAAGAAACCCAGAAGTCGGGTGTCCTTCAAAAATGAGCGCCGCGTCTTCGCGTAACGCATCATCAACATTCATCACTGCTGCAGTCGCATCATAGTCGACATCAATCAATTCGACCGCGTCTTCAGCGATTTCCCTGGTCTCAGCTATGACCATCGCTACATGCGGCCCGACGTAACGGACTTTGCCGTAGGCCCGCGTCGAGTGCGAACAGTTCCGAATGGTTGGCTGCCAGCGCTCGATCAGACTTTTTGAAAACTGGCCAAACGAGGGCAGCGGAGTCTGGGCTGACCCAATGTTGTCTGCGGTCAGAACTACTGCAACTCCCGGAAGCTCGGAAGCTCGAATGGTGTCAATTGCGCCGATGCGCGCATGAGCGAAAGGGGTTCTATGCACAGCCGCTACAAGACTACCCGGGGCACTCCAATCGCCAGCGTAGTGGTCCTTCCCGGTTAACAGGCGGTGACCTTCACGCCGCCGACGCGCGCTGTCGGTATGGGGGATCGAATCTACGGAGACGCTATTCATGTCCCCTCCCTCGTTCACGAACTCACCTCTGCGATGAGTCGAGCTGATGTCTTTTCGACTTTCAGCTAACTTTCTCTAAGCCTGTTGTTTTTGTCGAACGCCGATGAAATCCAGCACAATCCTGGTTACTTCCTCCGGCTTCTCGATGAACGGGATATGGCCTCCATCCGGCATAACGTGCAGTTTCGCTCCTGGGATGTTGTGGGCGATCTTTTCGCTAAGATGCAGTGGAATCAGTTGGTCGTTTCCGGATCCGACGACCAACGTCCGCGCTTTGATTTTCGAAAGCTGGCCGGTGAACTTGGGCTCTTTCTCTTGACCCGGCAAATCCCGCCCCCATGCCAGAACGGAACGCACGAAAGCCAAATACAGCTCCGAGGAATTTTGCTTGATGATCGCCTGATTGGCTTTCATCTGCGAATATCCTTCGTCGGAATTCACGAATTCGCGCGTCATGGTCCAAAGGCCCATATAGTCGGCGACCTCATCGCTCAGGCCGAGACGTTCGATCAGCCGAGCCCGCAAATTGAAATTCAGCACGGCGGCGCGATCTAGCTCGCTAAAGGCGCCAATCACGGTCAGCGACTTTACCACATCTGGAGAACGGACAGCCAGCGCAAGAGCCATCGCTCCGCCGAGCGAAGATCCCAACACATGCATTGGCCCTTTTCCGATATCTCTAATCAGAGGCGCAAAGTCATCGGCCCAAGACTCCACGGAATAGTCGTGCGGCAACTTGCTTGATTGACCAATGCCCCGCGGATCAACCGCGAACACGGTCATCGCTTTTGAAAGAGACGGAATAGCCAATCGATAGTAATTGTGGTCGAGGCCCAGCCCCGGGATCAGCATAATCGGCTCGCCGCTACCGCTCTCCACGTAGTAAAGCTTCGCTCCGTTCGCCTCTAAAAACGGCATTTTGGATCCTCCCGCATTTATTTTTTTGTCACGCCGACGATAGACACCGCATCGACTGACCCAATTACAGGCAGCAAAGCTAGAAGCCCAATAATAGGTACCATGGTTCCTATCTCGGTACCATGGTTTCTATAGTCGCGCAAGAGACGGTTGGCTCATAGCAATTCAAAAACAACCCTATGCTGCGATGCAGCGTTAGGAAGAAAGAACGCCTTCGTTCAGTCGGCTGAGCAGGTCGATGAGTGAACGTTTGTCGCGGCCGTTCAGCTTTTTCATCACTCGATTTAGCACGCGGTAGTAACCAGGCATGGCTTGGGCCAGCGTCTTCGATCCCTTCGAGGTTATGCCAACTATAGAAGCACGGCCATCGCTTTCGTGCGAGGTCCGCGTTGCCAACCCATCCTCTTCCATAAACGACAAAACACGTGCTGTGTTTTTTTTCGAAATGCCGAGCTGCCTCGCTATCTCGACCGGCATCAATCGTTTTGATTCTGTTCTTTCAAGAATAATTAGGACCAGAAATCGCGCCTGCGAGAGTCCGTGTTGAGCAAAATGGAGCTCTAACTCTCGCGTAAGATGACTTGCAAACCAGAGCAACTTCAAACAGGCAGTAGTCGAATTGATTTCCATTTCGGGAAATCGATTCGCGAATCCCTTGAGAACCTGAGTGCTCGGCAACTCTTCTAAAAAGAACATATTCGGATTCCCAAGCGCCTCGCAGCCATCTGGAACAATTGTTCAGTACGGCGTCGAGTTTACGAAGGCCGACCAGGGCCGGGGACGCCGCCAATAACCGGTTATTTGCGGACAGTCTACCGAAACAACGACCTTCACATAACAAAAACAGCACCGTAGCCAAATCACGAGCGGGAGTTTCGGTGCCAATCCAGCTCGGTTTTTCATACCACGGCGAATTAGGTTCGTTAGTTGTTGCGCCAACGGCCGATGCATCTCACCATAGTCGATAGAAATATCGACCGTAGTCGAATTGACCGGAAGGCTGCATCTGGAGTGAATTTTCTTATTCCACTACTCGACCAATTGAGACTGCAACTTTTAGCCGGCGATGTACGGCAATTGTATCCGACCACCGATCGCGCTAGTGACCTCATGCGCGCAAGCCTTTAACAGTTCAGCGATTTTATCCTGATTTCCAGGATCGAAGCGGCTTTTCGGCGCCGTCAAGCAGATGTCGCCCACGACTTCGCCGTCGCTTTCAAAGATTGGTGCTCCTAGTCCGACGGCTGCCGGCGTTCGCTGACCGTCCGTGATGGCATATCGGCGCGGTCCCGGCCCCTGTCCGCTCTGGCCTTCAAAGTAGCCATTCCATAACGGCCCATTCCGCGAAATCGGCCCGGCGACAAGTCTCGCGCCTGAGCACCACCAGCAGGCGCACAAACTCTTAGAAGATCGTAGGTTAGGGTAGGAAGGAGTGGGACGGCGTAGGTGCGATCAAGTCGAGCCGACACAAACAATCCGGTTCTGGTTCTGCAGCAAGCGGTACTCTGGGGCGATGGGGAGAACAGATTGTCCGTTTTGCTCGCTCTAATATCCTCGTCCTTAAAGAGGTCGCTAGGCATGAACCCATCCCGATCGGTGATCCCTTGGTGACGGCCAATATCCTAGTCTATCTGCCAAAGATGGTCGTATCTCGCGGTTGGGACTTCAGGGGTAAGGTTGACGACGAAGCCGTCGGGCAAATGCTGATGAATTTCATGCAGCGCGGGCTTGGCCTCAAACCGCATGCAAAGCGAGACCGCAAGCGAACCGATAGGTTCAAGGCAGCACCACGCTAAGCTTTGCTCTCAGCGCAAACTGCAAAGGAAATAACCAAGACGCTGTGGCGTGCGAAGGGCTGCTTTGCGCCAGCAGCCGTTCAACAACTGATAAGCTTTTATGCCTGATCAGTGAGGACTAATTCCCAAATCACAATGCTACCGGCCGGACTTACCCACTGACGAAACGCTAGCCTCGTCCATTTCATGTAGCGCCCTCACACGTCGTCGCCGAATTAAATCAGCGCGCGCGACGGGCGATACTAGAGGTAAACACGCTATCCAACTCGTCTTTGTAACCCGCCCGCGTCGTTGCACTCAGATAGAGATCTTAGATCAAGCACAGATCAGTTTCGCTGCCACCTGATTGATAACACGAAGGCTACCGCTGATCAGTTGGGTAACGTTCAGCCTCCCGGCGCTGTTTTCCTATTGAGCCACTAGAGCGGTTACCCAGCTGAAGCCGTAATACGCGCCCAAGCCTTTCATAAAAAGGACACTACCAAGAACGGAGGCGATCAGCACCAATGTCCTCGTCGAGAAAACCTTGCTGAACAGAGTCATGTGATACTTCACTACCTAGCGCCGATGACCCAGCTTAATTCCAAGCTTGAGCGCCTTTTGTCGCAGAGATCCTTCAGTACGCCGTGTGAGCTTTGCGATCGTGGCCACCGGCGTCCGCGCCTTTGAATGCGCTCGCAACTCCTTCACATCCGCTTTGGTATATTCGCGGCGTACAGACTTTTTCGTCTTAGCCGTTTTTTTGGATTTCTTCGCCACTTGCTGTTCTCTGATCTGTGAAGCGGCCCTACTACCACAAAATTTCCATGCCGCAACTATGCCAGCTCTGAGCGCCTTATTAGGTTGTCGGCTAGTTTGTAGACTTGAACCTATCATCTTGATCAGAAGAGCGTCCCTTTGGGCGGCTGGTTCTGGTCGATCCAATATTTAAGAGTTATCCTCCGAGACTCGAATGTGATGGAATTTACACTAGTAGCGGACACCACTAGATAACCCGGGGTGTCGCGAAGGGCCACCACCGGAAATCTGCCTTCACCGGTTGGATGTACAATGGTAACCGGCGCGGCTTGTTGGCCTCGAATTTCAAACGATCAAGGACCCTTGGGCCGAGTCCCACCACTTTCGGCAAATCAACCGGGTGACCCGGCCGGCGTGTCCTGATCTGGACCGGATCGAGGGTGAGTTCGAGAGCGACGGCGGCCGGAGGGACCGCGAACCCCGTTATGAGGACTCCTTAGCTGATTCGATATATTTGGCGCTGATTGCAGAAGCAGAAAGAATGCCCTGTAAGCATTGTACATGGCAGCGGGCCGGCTAAGTTCCGAACCCCACATGACAATATTTCCAGCGGTCGTGCGCACGTCCCATTTCCACGCTCGCCCGCGCTTGTTCAGTGCTACTTCAAAAATTGGAAATTCGTCCGGCATTGCCCGCGAGTTTTATCGGATTTCCTCCCTAAAAAGCGGTAAGAAGATGCCGGTCGAAAATCATCAACCAGCATTATTCGCTGCGAACAGTATTTGAAACTTAAAATATTTAGATGTACGCCATGATGGGCGTGGTTTCGTTTAACTGCCGCTCCGGGGATTGCGAGTTCCCCCGATCCCCCGCGATCAACTGCAAAGTAGGCGTTGATTTGACGGTCTCTTGCCTCCGTATCTTTTTGTAAAGGTCAGCACCTGAATGAGATCTTCCTCCAACAAGATTGCTGTTAATCGACGGCGCAAATCTTTACGCAACCGCCAAGACGCTCGGTTTTGACATCGACTACAAGCGTCTGCTCAAGGAATTCCGAAGCCGCGGCACTCTGCTGCGCGCTTTCTATTACACAGCAATCATCGAAGACCAGGAGTTTTCGTCGATCCGCCCGCTGATCGATTGGCTCGATTACAACGGATACACGGTCGTCACCAAGGCAACCAGGGAATTTATCGATGCGAGCGGCCGCCGCAAAGTGAAGGGCAACATGGACATCGAGCTCGCAGTCGATGCAATGGAGCTCGCCAAGCACGTTGACGAAATAGTGCTGTTCTCTGGCGACGGCGATTTCCGTTCGCTGGTCGAAGCGCTGCAGCGCCGTGGCGTGCGGGTTACCGTGGTCTCAACTATTTCGAGCCAGCCGCCAATGATCGCCGACGACTTGCGGCGCCAGGCAGACGTCTTCACCGATCTGGTCGAGCTCCAATCCAAGCTCGGCCGCGACCCATCCGAGCGTCCAGCTCCGCGCGAGCAGCGTCATCACGCGCCCCAATCCCTGCAGCGATCAACCCACCACGGCGCCGAGGGATGACGATATCAAGGGGTCTATAGAGCGCGCCTGTGCGATTCTTTGAGGCGCTAGCAGCCGCGTCCCACCGACGTATGCAACGGATCAAAGGATGACTTGGCGTTGGCGCGGAATGGGCCCGTTCTACTTCGGACGATATGGAACTAACTGATAAGGTTTCTAGTGTTTCCTTATCAGTTGGCGGACTGACTCCGTTTGTAGAAAAACCTTATCAGTTCGCAGCTGACTCCGTTTTGCTAAAAAGCCAGCCAGTGGCGCCAACTGACGAGGAAAGACGCCAAACCTTGTCAGCGCGCGAACTGACTCCATGTGCTAATTTCTCTATCTATTTCGAAAAGCGCTCCATTAGCGCATTGGTCGATACGCATCGGATGCATTGGTATCGCGCCAGCTTCGCGAAAGATTTTCACGGTCGTCCGGATGAGCAATGGCGATCAGCCGCTTGGCACGCTCGTTTACTGTCTGCGCCTTCAACTCGGCCACGCCAAACTCTGTAATCACGGTGTCTGTGTCGGCACGCGCTGCGGTTACAAAATTACTGGAAAGCTTTGGGACGATGCGGCTTGCGCCTTGTGCAAACACGCGCGCCGGCATTGCCAGGATTGACCGACCGCGCTCGGAAAGCTGCGTGCCCCGTACAAAGTCGGTTTGGCCGCCAATGGTGCCGATGTATTTCCCGTTAGCGCTTTCACTGTTGATCTGCCCGAACAAATCAATTTCGATTGCCGAATTGATTGTTGTGAAACCCTTGAACTTTGCCAGTACATGAGGGTTGTGGGTGTAAGAGACAGGGTCGACCCGCACGGCGGAGTTGCTATGTGCAAATCGGGTCAACTTGTCTGTTCCGAATAAACCGCCCGTCACAGAAATTCCTCGATCGACCGTCTTTCGGGCATTGGTGATGACGCCGGTCTCTGTCAGTCCGACAATTCCGTCGCCGATGACACCTGAGTGGATTCCGAGATCGCGATGGTGACGTAACTCGCTAAGGATCGCGTCGGGAAGCGTCCCGATCCCCACCTGCAATATGGCGCCGTCCTCAATCAATGGGGCGACGTTTTTCGCAATGGCGGCATCCTCTGCTGTCCACTTTCGTGAGGGGACCGCAATTAGCGGACGCGAGACGCGGACATAGTGGCTTATCAAATCGGGATCGAGACGTTCGATACAGTTCGTATGGGGGACTTGGTCGTTGACCTCGGCCACGACGGCGCGCGCAGTACGAACCGCTTCCGGAAGATAGCTGCAAACCGATCCGTAGCTGTAACCGCCTCGATCGTCTTTTTTTACCTGAAGCAGTATGACATCGATCTTCAGCTCCCTCTTTCGGATTGCGGAAGCCAGTTCCGAAAGATGGCAGGGAATGACCTGAAGCGCGCCGGCTTCAAGAATCTTGCGCGTGAAGCCCACCGCGCCAAGACCGATAAAATCGATGCAATCGGCCTGCGCCGGCTCGAACGTCTTGCTGTAACAACTTCCCAGAAAGGCGCGAAACTTACCGATTCGATGCCGTTGCTCGACCAGCGCCTGGGTCAGGCTCAGCGGTTCACTCGGTCCCTGCGACCAAATCACCGTATCGCCTGGCCGCACCAGAGATGTCAGGTCCAGGGTTTCCACAGCAAGTTCGGCCGGCATTGCTTTCGATTCCGCTATCTGCGAGTTGTGGATTGGCGATTTCACGCTACTATAATGTCCGGACAAAGTAAATTGCGTCGGCAGCGGCGACCGTTGCTAGTACGGTGTGAAAATGGGGCAATTTTCTCCGATGGCCAGACTGGCAACGAAGCGTCAAAAGACGATGCATCAAAGCGTTGCGAGCACGCTACGCGATCGGATCTCGTACGGGATCTATCCTGAAAACGAGATGCTTCCGCCCGAACTCATGTTATCGGCCGAGTTCAACGTCAGTCGCCATACGATGCGCGAGGCGCTCAAAGCGCTGGTTCTGGAGGGCCTGATCGAGCGTAGTGCCGGGCGCGGCACAGTTGTGTCGGCGCGATCAGGTCTCGGAGGTGCATGGGGTATCAAATCGCTCGAAGAAATGATCAATGAGTTTTCCGCCAGCAATATCGAGGTTTTGTATAAGGGTCTCGTACCAGCAAAACAGTTCCCGCAGGCTGCAGATGTGTTTTCGATGCGGAAGAGCGGCAGTTTGTTTCAGCTCCGTCGTCTTATGGGCAATGAGCAAGGACCAGCGGTCCTCAATACGCTTTTCACTCTCGTCAAGCATGCCCAACGACTACCGGATGAACTAATCGGCTACAAACCGCTGATCGGACTGATCGAAGAATATTGCCGCATCCAGACCGTACGTGCCCGCCAGGTTGCGTCAGCTATAAGTGCAGATACACAAACCGCCAAGCTGCTCGGCGTACGTGTTGGGACCCCGCTGCTGCTCTTGCGTCGGACCTATGTCAACAGCGACGACGAACCTATCGAGCACACGGAACTGATTTGTCGCCCAGACCGATATCAGCAGTCGGTCGATTTTTTGCGGGATAGAAAGCCGACTAAAGCCCGGTAACGGTTTAAGACGACCACTGGTAGATCACCAGCTCTCCCTCTTTGGTAGCGCTCTCCTCAAACACAATGCGAAGCGGCATATCGAGTTTCAGCTCCGCACCGGGGGCGTCGATCAGGTTCGCGATCAACAGAGGACCCTCAACGAGCGCACCACATACAACAGTGTAAGGGAGCTGGAGGCCGGGAAAGTATTGCCGATGGAAAACGGTCCAGCTGACAAGTCGCCCTTCGCCCGAGACTCTCTCCCACGAAAATTCCGTCGAATCGCAGTCAGGGCAGCAGGGACCAGGCGGAAAACGATAGTGACCGTTTTCGCAACATTGCAATCGCAGATCTCGCTTCTGGATCCAGTCCCAGAAAGGCTTTTCATACACACCAAGAATAGGCTTAGGGCGAGTCACGCTCATGAAAGCGCCGAATAAATGATGCTGATAGCTTTGCCTGCGACGTCGGACAAATATTGGCCCTTTCTTGCACGCGGGACCTGCCGTTCGCCCGCCTCTCCGCGCAGTTGGCGCACCAGTTCGATCTGGTGATTCCATCCCTGCATATAGCTTTCCGAGAGATGCCCCCCCGACGTATTGACCGGCAGCCTTCCTCCTAGGCGCATCGTTCCGCCGGCTGAAAACTTTGCAAACTCTCCCGGTTTGAAAAACCCGAAACCCTCAAGCGCGAACACAACGTGGGGACTAAAACTGTCATAGATGCCCACCACATCGATGTCGCCAGGACCGACACCCGCCATATCGTAGACCTCGGTTGCCGCTCGCGCGTGGCTCGTGTGATAGAAATCCATCAGACGTGGCCAAAGGCTGGTCGCATCCTTGTTCATGTCGCTGCGGCCCACCCCTGAGATAACAACCGGCTTCTTTTTGAGCGTCTTTGCGCGCTGCGCCGTTGTCATGATCAAGGCAACGCCGCCATCATTCACCAGACAGTAGTCGAATATCCGCAAAGGATCGCAGATATACTTTGCAGCGAGGTACGTTGTGAGATCGAGCGGCTCGCGCATGACGGCGTTAGGATTTAACTGGGCGAACTGTCGCTGGGCCAAGGCGACTTCTGCCAATTGCTCAGGGCGCAATCCTTGAAGCTCCATGTAGCGGCGCACCATCATGGCATAGAGCGCACCTTGCGACGTCATACCCCACGGGGCGTAGTAGACATATGACAGAAACTGTTCGCCCCGCGCCGTCGGGCCGCCATATTTGGTTCCCGCAGTCCTCTGATCGTTGCCATAGACAAGAGCGACACACTCGGCGACCCCGCTATGCAGCGCAAGCGCGCCTTGCAATACTGCATTCACAGCGTCGGCTTGCGAGCTCCAACTGGGATTAATTCCGAGAATCTCGCCGGCCCGCTCGCTGGACAGCGTCGGCCCCACGATGAGTTCGTCGATGTCCTTCCGCGCCAGGCCGCAATCGGCCAGCGCGCGCCGAAATGCGAGCGCTCCGTAACCGTAACAATCCTCGTACGCCTCGCCACCACGGGCCCGCGCGTAATCTTCCGCGTAGCCGGTATCGCCAACGCCGACAATAGCGACGTCGTCGCGAAGGCGACTTAAACGCTCTTGAGCCACCATCGCCATGAGTCCCGGATCATCATAAGCGATCTTCTTTATAGCAAACTCTCCTATCTTGCAAATGTCCGGACATTATTTTATAGCTGCATTCTTACCCGGGAGAGCAACGTGGCCTATTCAACGATCGAACTGACGAAAGAAGGACCGGCGGCAATCCTTCGATTTAACAGGCCGGAAAAGCGCAACGCCATAAATTTCGAAATGATGCGCGAAATCGAGGATGCCCTCGCCGATCTGAATGAAGATGGAGAGGTGCGTGGCATCATTTTTACGGGCGGCGATCAATTCTTCTCCGCCGGAATGGATCTCAACACTGCAAAGGACCTGGGTTCGCCCCGAAAGTTTAATGACTTCATGAACCACTGGCGTCGGCTCAACAAAGCGCAGGAAGAGAATGCAAAACCGACCATCGCGGCCATTGAAGGCTTCTGTTTAACAGGCGGCTTGGAACTGGCCCTCGCCTGCGATCTGCGCGTCGCTTCCGAGAACGCGACATTTGCGATTACCAGCGCGCGGATCGGCACTGTAGCTGGGGCTGGCGGTACTCAACGCTTGCCACGCATCGTGGGCGTCTCAAATGCGCTGGAGATGATGTTTGCTGCTGAGCCCTTCGACGCTGAATACGCCCTTCGAACCGGCCTCATCAACAAGAAAGTCGAAAAAGGCGGCGCTCTGGCAGAAGCAAAAAAAATGGTCGACCTCTATAGCACGCGCGCACCACTAAGCCTCCGCTTTGTCAAACGGGCCGTTTATGGCGGCATGCAGATGCCGCTGTCGGAGGCCATCGAGTTCGAGGCCTTCATCGTCAACACGATCTACAACTCAGAAGACAAGCAGGAGGGTATCTCTGCGTTTTTTGAAAAGCGTCCCGCAAGGTTCCGCGGCGAATAAGGGTTGATCGCGAAGGACAATCGTTCAAGGAAGTTCCTATGAATACACGAAACGCAGTCGTAATCGGCGGAGCGCAAGGTATCGGCTTTGCCAGCTGCCAGCTTCTCGCAAAGGATTGCGAGACTTTGACGATCGTCGACCTCAACAAGGACGCCGCTGCACGCGCCGCAGAGATGCTAACCGGCAACAAAGCCACCGTGCTCGCCTTACAGGCCGACATCACCCACAAGGACGAAGTGGCGGCGATCCGCGAGCGCATCGCCAGGGAACTCGGCGCCCCATCGATACTCGTTCATTCGGCCGCAATCGTCGACGACAAGCTGTTCCTCGATTCGACGCCCGGCGACTGGGAGAAGATGATTGGTGTCTGTCTGTTTGGGCCGATGAATGTTCTACATGAGTTCCTGCCTGGAATGACCGCTGCCGGCTATGGCCGGGTCGTCTGCATGGCCTCCGACAGTTACAAACTGGGTCAGGCACGGCTTTCCTACTATGCCGCTGCGAAGGCTGGCGTCGTCGCGCTTGTAAAGTCGCTCGCGCAAGAACTCGGACGCTCCGGCGTGAACCTCAATGTTGTCTCGCCCGGCGCGACGAATACCGAAATGCGCCAGGAACGTGAACGCACCCTGCTCGCGCAAATGGGACCCGAGAAGTACGAGCGACGGCAAAAGACAGTGCTCAAGATGTATCCGACCGGCCGCCTCGGAGAGCCGAAGGATATTGCTGCCGCCGTTCATTTCCTGACGACCGAAGATGCCGCCTGGATCACCGGCCAGGTCTTGAGCGTCAACGGCGGCTTCACGATGGCATGACACAATGTTCGAACTGACCTCCGAGCAGCAGCTTATGATTGAAGCGTGCCAGCGCATGGTGGCACGCGAGATCCAGCCTATTCTAGACCGCGAGCCACAGGATCAGCCGCTGTCCAAGCCCGCCGCCCAAGATATAATGCGGCATGCCGCCAATCTCGGGCTAACCGCGGCGCGGGTACCGGAAAGCGCCGGTGGCGCCGGCATGTCGGTGCTCGACTACGGCTTGATGTGCGAACAGATGCCGACCGCAGCGCTATTTGTCATGATGCCGCAAGAGACGACGGCAACGCGCATCTTCTACGGGAGCAGTGAAGAGCAAAAAGCACGCTTCCTACCGGATCTGATCAGCGGGCGCAGGCTCACGTGTACCGCTGCCACCGAGCCAGGGGTCGGCTCCGATCCGCGCGGCATCGTGACGCGCGCCAGGGATACAGGCGACTCGGTCCTCATTAATGGCCGAAAAATGTGGATTTCCAACGCCACCATTGCAGACGTCATTAACGTGACCTGCAGGATGGAGCACGACGGCAAGTCGAAGATGGTCCGAATTCTCGTCGAGAAGGAGAAGTCGGAATTCGAAGCCCGCGAAATCCCCGTCATCGGCATGAACCAGTCGCATCTCGGCGAGGTAGTGTTCGAGGATTGCCGCGTACCTAAAGACAATCTCCTGGCTGGCTCCGACGAGTCTGCAAAGATCCTGACGCTAACCTGGCTCGCCAACCGCCCGATTATCGGGCTCTGCGCGGTCCAGATGGCCCAGCGCGCCTTCGAGATGGCGAAGACCTTCGCGAAAGACCGCAAACAGTTCGGCAGGAGCATCAGCGGCTTCCAGCTTGTTCAGGAGCGCCTCGCCGATATCGAAACGGCAATCGTGACGAGCCGCCTGCTCTGCTATCACGCGCTGGCTGCGATGGACCGCGGTGAGCGAGCCAACGGCGTCTCCGCCATGGCCAAGCGTTATGCCGTGTCCGCCTGCGATCGAGCGATCGCGCTCGCCATGCAGGTTCACGGCGCCATGGGATTGAGCCGTGAGGTCGGACTCGAGCGGATGGCGCGCGATGTACGCATGCTGTCGATCCCGGATGGAACGCCAGAGATTCTGGCGCTTATCCAGGGACGCGAAATTACTGGCCAGGACGCCTTCCGCGGTTGAACTTCTATTCCGATATCAGGAGCTTTCGTTCATCACGTCGCGGAAGCGGGCTGGGCGCTTCTCACGCCGGGCATCGCCACCTTCCTTCGACTCGGCGGTCTGGTAATAAAGCGCAAGCGACTGGTAACCCATGCTGGCAATGCCCCGGATATTCTCCGAGTTGGCATTGAACGAGCGCTTGGCAATGGCAATCGCGGTTGGCGAACGTTGCGCGATCTCGCTGCACCAGCGATCCACTTCCTCGTCGAGCTGGTCGTCCGGAACGACGGTATTCACAAGACCCAAGGCCATGGCCTCTTTGGCGGGATAGCGCCGGCACATGTACCAGAATTCGCGCGCCTTCTTCTCGCCGACGATGCGGGCCAGGAAAGCGGTACCGTAACCCGGATCGACCGACCCCATCTTCGGTCCAATCTGTCCGAAGATCGCGCTTTCCGCCGCGATAGTAAGATCGCAGATCGTGGCAATCACGTTGCCACCACCGATGGCGTAGCCGCGAACTTTGGCGATGACAGGTTTGGGAACATCGCGAATTGCGGCGTGCAGCAGTTCGACGGGAACGCCGATGGTGCCGAAGCCGCCCTTCCTTTCCGACTTCTTTTCGTTGGTATCGCCGCCGGTTCCGAACGCCTTGCCACCTGCCCCCGTCAGAACGATGGCACTGATGTTGGCGTCCCAGCCGGCGGTCAAGATCGCGTCCGTTACTTCACCATACGTCCGTGAACGATAGGCGTTCATCACCTGCGGTCGGTTGACGGTTACGGTGACCGTCGAGTCCTTTTGCTCGTAGAGCACATCTTCGTACTTGCTCAATGATCGTCTCCCTTCAAACGTTGGCTTCGGCAACCTTTTGACGCTGAAGGGTAAGCAAAGCGGCATTACGTCCCGCTCTCCTGCCAAACACCGTGCCGTTGGTCAGGCCGGAACCGCCTGGATAGTTAAAGTAGAATATGCCGCCAACCATCTCGCCCGCAGAATACACACCTGAAATAGGCTTGTCGTCGACATCAAGCACGTTGGCCGAACTGTCGATCTTAACGCCACCGTACGTGAAGGTAATGCCGCAGGTGACGGCATATGCCTCAAAGGGGCCGATCTCGATCGGAAGCGCCCAATTAGATTTCGGCGGCGTTACGTCCGCAGCCGCGAGTCCGTCCTTGATCGAGGGATTTGACGGCCGGTCTCGCGCGCACGCTTCGTTGTACTCCTTGATGGTCTTGAGAAGCTGCTCGCGATCCACATCCTCGATCTTCGCAACCAGTCCCTCAATCGTGTCCGCGCTGACCTTGGTGATCCGCTTGATTCGATACTCGTCGTGCAACAGATGTCTGGTTTGCGAGTCAAAGATCTGCCACGCAAACTGGCCAGTCTGCTGCAAGATACGCAGCCCATATCTTGCGTATGTATACAGGTAGAAATCCGCTCCCTCATCGATGAAGCGTTTACCTTCGGCGTTGACGACAATTCCGAACGGAAAACTATGTTTGCTGAACAACTCGCCGACCGTACGGTCGCCGTAAGCGGGCGCATTTCGATCCCAAGTCGTGGCGTGACAGCCGGACCAGTTGCCGGTCGTCTGTGCGCCCAGCTCAATCGCCATGCGGATTTCGTCGCCTTGATTGTAGCGGCAGCCGCGCACTTTCGCGACGTCCCAACCTGGACCGAGATAGCGCGTCCGCCATTCGGCGTTGGCCTCGAAGCCGCCGCAGGCGAGCACGACCGCACCACATGGCATCTCGCTTTCCTTGCCGTGGCGGCGCACAAGAACGCCGTCGACGATCCCGTCGCGCCGCGAGATCGAGACCGCCGTGGTCTCATAAAACACCCGGACGCCGGCGCGGTCCGCCGCCCGGAACTCCGCATCGGTCAGGCCGATGCCGCCGTCGACGGTCTCGACCACCAATCCGCCGAACCATTTGATCTTGTCACCGACCTTGGCGCCCTGGCGGCGATAGGGAAGAAACCGAACACCGTAGGAGTGCAGCCATTTAACAGCATCGAGGCTCTCACGCACCAGGATATCGCTCAACACGGGGTCGGTACGGTACTGGCTCATCGCGGCGATATCCTGGAAGAACACGTCTTCCGGATACCCAGGAAATTCGTAGTTCTCCCATTCGGCGGCGACGAGCTCGGGCATCAGGTTCTGAAGGTCGGCGATATTCTTGTAGGCGAAGCGCATCGAACCGGCGGTGTAACTCGAATTGCCGCCGCGTTCCTCTTCCGGCGCACGCTCCAGCACGGCGACGGATGCCCCCTGCTCGCGCGCCGACAGCGCAGCCGAAATCGCCGCATTGCCACCTCCAACCACGATGACGTCGAAATACTCGGACGACATGGCGCACCTTCAATCGCGCTTGGCTTTGAGGAAATCGGTTCTGCGCATGGCCGGATGAGCGCGCTCGTATTGAACGGGGAAACTCGGCTCGACGCCCAACTCCACCGCCGCATGCCAAGGCCAGCGCGGATTGTAGATCATCCCTCGCGCCAACGCGACGACGTCCGCCCGCCCCTCGGTCAGTATCGCCTCCGCTTGCCTGGTCTCGGTGATCAAACCGACGGCCACGGTCGTAATACCGACTTCCTTTTTGATCGCTTCGGCGAAGGGTACCTGATAGCCCGGCCCGATCTTGATGTCCTGTTCCGGAACTGACCCCCCGCTCGAGGCGGTTATGTAGTCGTAACCGAGCTTCTTCAGCTCCTTGCCCAAGACGACACTGTCTTCGATCGTCCAGCCGCCAGCCACCCAATCCGAGCAAGACAAGCGAATGCCGAGCGGCTTGTGATCCGGCCAGACGGCACGGACGGCTTTCGACACCTCCAGAACGAAGCGCATGCGGCCCTGCAGGCTGCCGCCATATTCGTCCGTTCTCTTGTTGGTGAGCGGCGACAGAAAATTATGCAGGAGATAGCCGTGTGCGCCATGCACCTCAAGAAAGTCCAGGCCAAGCTGATCGGCGCGTCGGGCGGCAGTGGCAAAGTCGCTGACGACGCCTGCTATCTGCTCGGCATTCATCGCCACCGGCACCCAGCGGTTTGGGTATGGAATGTTCGAGGGGCCATAAACGTCCCAGCCTCCCTCGTCTTTCGGGACTAGCCTATGCCGTTCCCATGCCGGACGAACCGACCCCTTGCGGCCGGCGTGCCAGAGCTGCATTCCGAGTCTGGCGTCTGAATTCTCGCGGCAAAACTCGATCGCCGGCTTGATGGCTTCGGCTTGCTTGTCACCCCAGATGCCCAGATCGACCGGCGAGTTACGTCCACTTGGGTTCACCGCGGTTGCCTCGATGCACAAGGCGCCCGCGCCCGAGATCGCCATATTGCCGAGGTGCATCATGTGCCAGTTCGTTGCACATCCATCGATCGCGGAACATTGGCCCATGGGTGAGACCATGATCCGGTTGGAGAACGTAATTGATCTCATCGTCAAAGGCTGGAACAACATCGGCAAAGGCATCGACCGATCCTTCTGGATTTCAAACGACGGTGGGCATCGATTTGACGCGAACCATCATGCCGAGACCTCGTTACGGATAGGCCTTGAGCGCACGCTCGACGAAAACATTGGTGTAGGTCTTAGAAATATCGATCTTGTTCCGGTCGATCGATGGATCGAACCGGGCAACGTTGAGGAGAATGGTGTCAGCTGCCGCTTTGCTGATGAGACCATCCTTTGACCACGAACCGATGTTGTTCAGGATAGACCGTCGGTAAAGGTCTCGATTCGCCTCGACGTACTCAGGCGGCAATACCGATATGATCTTGTCGACATCCGCAGTGCGCAACCATCGAAAAACCCGTACGATGGCGTTGGCGACGGCTTGCGCAGTGTTTGGGTACTTCTCAATGAACTCTGCCGAAGCATAGAGACAACCGGACGCGTAAGGGCCACCGTAATATTTTTCGGAACCGGACAGTTTTCGGCTGTCGGCAATCAACGTCATGTCGCCGCTGTCGACGAGTTCGGTAATGATCGGATCAGTGTTGGACATGGCGTCGACCTTGCCGCCCCTGAATGCAGCAACCGCTCCGGCGCCCGTCCCCACCGCAATGTATGAGACATCATCCTGTTGCAATCCGGCGTCACGCGTCACCAACGTTGCGAACATATGCGTCGACGAACCTGGCGAAGATACGCCGATCAGCGCACCTTTCAGATCGATTTTGCCGTTTTTCATCATCGCAGCCCGCTGCTTCGTGACGCCAAACGCGTTTCCAGCGCTATTATTGTAGGCCACGATCGAGACCAACGACTTACCTTTGGCTTGCATGTGGATGGTGTGCTCGAACGAGCCCACGGCGATATCGGCGCCGCCTGCGACCAGAGCTTGAACGCCCTTCGCACCCGACCCGGCATCATACCATTCTATGTCGAGCCCCTCGTCCTTGAAGTAACCGAGTTGCCGCGCCAACGCTGGAATAATGAAATAGATCTGACTCGACGTACCGGCCGTGACGATTTTGAGATTGGGCTTTTCCAGTGATACCTTCTGCACGGCCGCCGAACCAATCCCAGCGCCATACAGTAGTAGTGCGACGAGTAGAGACGATGAAAGCGCAGTGGCTAGCGGACGCATGGCTCATCCCCCGACGACGGAGTTCGTTGTTAGCAATCAATGCACTTTTTCGAGTGCTTTCTTTGTGAACTCGTTGGTGTAGGTCATACTAAGATCTATTTTTGAGCTAGCTACCCTGGGATCCGCCAAGCTCACGACTCGCAAGACGTTCGCCGCCGCTTCCTCGCTGATCAGGCCGTTAGTCGCAACGGTATTAAGGTTCTTTTCGATCGAGGCACGATAAAGCTTGGGATTTGTTCCGACGATCGCAGGCGGCAGGATCGCAGCGATCTGATCTGCATTCGATCCATGGATGAACTTCAATGCGCGCACGATGCCGTCGGTGAGCGCCTGCACGGTCGCTGGATTTTCCATGATGAATTTGGACGTCGCCAAAAGACAGCCTGATGCGTATTCGCCGCCATAGGCTTCCTTCAGGCCCTCGTCGGTGCGACTGTCGGCGAGGATCTTGATCAGTTCCCGAGAGGTCAATTCCGAAATCAGGGGATCGACGCTTGAAATAGCGTCGATCTTTCCATTCTCGATTGCAGCGAACGCCACTGGGCCATTGCCGACACCGATCACTTCGACGTCCGACGGCTTCATATCATTCCTAGCGAGAATGAGATTGAGATAGATATTGGTGGCGGAAAACCCTGGCGATGAAACTCCGACTCGCATCCCCTTCAAATTGCGAATCGACTTGAAATCACCAGCTTTCGCCTTTGACAAGGCCAGGACGGTACCGACCGAGCGGCCGAACAGCACTACGCATTGCACACCCTGGCCTTTCGCTTGCATCTGCAATGTGTGCTCGAAAGATCCAGCATCAATATCGGCGCTGCCGCCGATCACGGCCTCGAGCGCCTTCGCGCCGCCGGCGAAATTCACCATCTCGACGTCGAGGCCTTCGTCCTTGAAGTAACCTTGCGCCTTGGCAACGTTGACGGCCAGAAAGTAAATCTGCGCCGACGTGCCAGCGATCGCCATTGTCACCTTGCTCTTTTCGGGTGCCGCAATGGCACCTGCGGTCGAGGCAGCGCAGAGCAGATGTAAGGCCGCAATCGACGGCCAAAGTCGCCCAAAGTGCATCATGTTTCCACCGTTGAACCAGCCGTGCCGAGCCAATCGTTTATTCCCATCTATCAAAATGTTCGGACATTTACAATCGCAATCCGGCCGGCGGAGCGCGCATTTTGGATACGCCTTCGCGCGCGAGGTCGGCTCGAACTTCTGCATCGGTTCCACCAAGGCGCCCCATTACACGCAGGACGTTAGTCGACGTGTACGTCATTCGGAACGGCAGCGAGAATACGGTCCAAAAATCTCCTTCCGGTGTTGGACAGTCAGCCAGAAGCCCGCGGGCGATCGTCTGTGGGTGACGAAAGACTTCGGACACCGTCAATACAGGCGCAGCGCGGTCCGTTGACCCGAGCGCGGCCAACATCTCCTGTCGCGGTAAGTGCGAGAAGGCTTTCGCTTCAGAGGCCACGACCGGATCGTCGATCGCAACGAAGCCGTCCGAAGCGCGCACAATTACCGGGCGATCGGACCGCTTTTCAGTCAACTCGAGTTGCAAAGCCCACAAACTCAGGTCCTGCATCGACAGATCGAAGTGAACTGCGACCCCAGTGCGGTCGCGCAGCTCCAGAGCCGCAGCGAGCGCGAGAAATCCGAACTGTCCTCCTAAATTATCCGACGAAGAAATTCCCGCTTTGGTTGGCTTCCCATCGGGGCGGGTGACGTCCATCAAGCCGGACGCTGCCTGGATCACCGTGTCCAAAGCTGGCCGGTTAGGATAGGCAGAATCCGTCCCAAAACCGCTGATGGAACAGTAGATCAGATGCTGGTGTCTCTTGCGCAGTTCGGCGGCACCAAATCCTTGCTTTGCGAGCGACCCCGGCTTGAGATTTTCAACGAGCATATCCGCCGTCGCCAGGACTTCGTGAAGCGTGTCCCGATCCACTTGCTGGCGGAGATCCAGTACGATTCCACGCTTGTCGCTATTGCTGACGGCGAATATGTAGGACGCACCGTCCGACCGAAACGGCGCGACGCTACGTAGCGCATCACCTGCCGGCGATTCGACCTTGATAACGTCTGCGCCAAGCGCCCCCATGATCCGCGAGGCCAGCGGCGCCACGGTGTACTGACCGATCTCGACAATACGCACGCCTTCGAACGGACGGGTGCCGGAATCGAATGTGCGGCCTGCTTTGGGAGCGCCGCGGGCACTGTGATTGGACAGTTCCTGAATGCGCGCCGAGTCCTCTGCGGGAAAAGGAATGCGACTCCCGCTACGGCCGGATACTGGCTCACTTCGGAACGGCGACGCTAGCACGGCTACCGGCCCTTCGCTTAGCGGATCTCTTAGCTCGAGGACACTTCTTCGATGCCGGACGTTCAGTTCGTTGGCAACGTCCGATACCTTGACGATACCCCCGGCTGCAATACCGCGCTTATTCAATAACCGCTCGCATTCGGCAACAGTGTTCTTCTGCGTCCAGTCATTTACCACCGCCTCGATCGCCGTCCGATTTTCGAATCTCGTCGTCGACGTCGCAAAGCGGGAATCGCCCACTAATTCCGGCGTTTGCATTGCCTCGCAGATCGCCTTCCATTGTAGGTCCGTCACCGCGCAAATCTGCACGGCTCCATCCGCGGCATCGAACGTACTCCAGGGCGTAAACAGTGGGTGTCTGTTTCCGGATCGGGTCGACGGCCGGCCTACGAGAAACAGTGGCAGGAAATTGATCAGCGCTGTCGTGCCGACATCGAACAGCGCCACGTCAATTCGCTCGGCTAAACCGTAGAATTGGCGCAAGCGCAATGCAGAGACAATAGCTCCGCTTGCATAAACTGCTGCATGCATATCGAGAATCGGCGTGCCGATCGTTATCGGCGCGCCCTCCGCCGCTCCGGTGGTGTCTGCGATTCCCGTGATCGCCTGTACCAACCCCTCGGACAGAGCGAAGCCGGCGAGTGGGCCGTTATGACCTGCTGCGGTGATGTCGCAGACAACGGCGTGCGCTGGCGCCTGATGCCACAGTGGAAGATCTTCGGGATCGGCATCGCTGGATAGCAAGATCACATCGGCGTGCTGGACCAGCAGGGCGAGCTCCGCCGCTCCGCTGGCGCAATCCAGCACGACACTTTCCTTGCCCGCCATCATCACGGGCCGGCTGCTCCATTTGCCGAATGACGACGGCATGGCCGGTTCGACGACGGTGACCGAAGCGCCAAGTTGCGCCAACAGACTTCCTGCCGCGCCCACGGCAACCCGGCTGCCAAGCTCGACGACGGATAGTGTGCCCAGGAAGGTTTCGGTTGAGTTCATGTCTCACGATCATCGAACAGTTCGCCTACGCAAACCGTACCTAAATGTCCGGACATTGTAAACAAGACCGCAGGCTTTCGAAACCGGGCGAAACTCGAATTGACTGGCCGCCGTCCGGGACCTAGCCTGACGACCCGTACTTCTTCATCGCGCGATCGACGAACACGTTGGTGTAGGTCTTCGAAAGATCGATACGGGATGCGTCGATCGTGGGAACGAACCTGATTACGTTCTTGAGCACGGTTTCGGCCGATTCTCTTGTAATCTGGTCTTCGAGAATGCACCGATGTTTGCGAGCAACAACTGCTTGTATAATTGTGGGTTCGCTGCCGAGAATTGCGACGGCTGCGTTGCAATGATCTTCTCCGGGTCGGCGGTGCGGAGCCAGACGATGGTCCTCAAGATCGCATTCGCGATCGCCTGTACCGTGTTAGGATATTTCGCCAGAAATTTGGCCGTAACGTAAGTGCAACCGGCAGCAAAGGTGCCACTATAACCTTCTTTGCTCCGTCAGCGCTCGGCCATCCGCGATCAATACCATGTCGCCGCTGTTGACGAGTTCCGAGATCACTGCCAGCAAGGCTGTTTTCACGAGACTATGGGGTCACACTTCTCGCCTCCGGGATCAACATCCAGCTGTGTCGCTACTTTGCTCTCGGGAGAAAGTCATTAGTGAAGGTCTTATCAAAATTGAGCGACGCGTTCGGCGTCCCAGTTCGTCAGACGGACGCAGCCGTGCGATTCCGATCTTGACACGCGTCCCGGGAATGGGGTGCCGTGATGCCATAACCGTCGGCGGAAAGATTGATCCACATCGTGCCGACAGGATTGTTCGGGCCCGGCTTGATGGTGAAAGGCTTCCGGGAATGGACGCCCTTGAAGTGGTAGTCGGGGTTGTAGCGATAGGTCGGATTGCGATCGATCTCCGTTACTTTCAAGGTGCCTGAGGGTGACGGCTTCTCCCCGCTGCCGACCGTGGCGGGATAAAATCCCATCAGCGCGTTCGACTTATCGAAGAGCTGCACGGTTTGCCGGTTCTTGTCGACCTCCACCTTGGCCGCCTTCTCGGGACTTTGATCAGCACCGGTATCGATCACAGCGATGGTTTCCCCGGCGCGATCGAAGTTCCTTCCTGGGTTCAAGGCAGACAGCAGATCCTCGCTCATGTGAAACTTTTCGGCCAAGCCCTCGCGCGCGCTTGTGTAGGCCAGCTTCGGAAGGTCCTTCATAGCTTCCATCTTGGCCGGGAGTTTACGAAGGAACGGCCCTGCGACGTCATTGTCGGAGATGGCGTAGCTCGTAATCACCGGACGGTCGTCCGAGGCAAGCTTTCCCCAAACGTCCGTGCCGACCTCGTCGGAAGTCGCCAACTGCTGCGCCTTTTCGTAGGCCCGCAATGCCTTCTTCGCATTCTCTCCGAATTTGCCGTCGATCTCGCCCGGCGAGAAGTGCGCCCGGTCAAGCAGAACCTGCAGCCTGATGCCTGCCGGGGTCGGCTTGGTGTCCGACAGCGTCTTTTTCGAGGGCTCGGCGGAGTTGATCGCTGCCGCATTCATTTCGGCACCGATCGCGGGGCCTGTCACGGACGCCAAGACAAGGCCGACGAAAATGGGGGGAAAGAGCCTCATGCCGGCAGGTCCGCTATTCCGACAATCCTGACCACGGTCCGATCGGCCGGCGGTACACGCCGGCGCCGGCGGCCGCCGGTTCTCGTACGGATCACTTCTGATCCGAGGGAGCCTGGGCGTTCGCCTTGTTCGCGTCGGCCTTGTTCGCTTCGTGATGGCCGACGACGCACCCGGCCGCAGCACCAAGTTTGCCATGTCCCGCCATGTGGCCGGCGACACCGCCGACAATGGCCCCCTTGATGCAGCCCTTGGCGTCCGCAGCGGGCGCGAGAGCAAACGAAACCGCGACTGCGAAAGCCGCCGCCAAAAACCATCTCATGTGCGTTCTCCATCGTGAAGGATCGGCAAGCCAACCAATCAGGACGCACTCTGTTCCGACCTCGTCGTACCCTCCTGCGCCAACACCTCGCCCAACCGCCTCGAGCACTATCAGCAATCCATGAACCGGACCTGGCCGACCGACCCGCTCGCTCGCGGAGCCAGCAGACGGAGGAAATTGGGACTGCTGAAGCCGGTCACCGAAGAACAAACTCTAGTGTGCCCGCACTGTTTGCGGATGATCGAGAAAGAAACGCAGCATTTCCTTCGTTGCATCCGGCCCCTCTCCGTCCGTATAGGATCCGGCCGGGCTGCCTCCGGACCAGGCATGGCCGGCGCCGTGGACATTCCAGTGCTCCAGGACCTCGCGTTCGCCGTCGGTGTGAGTCGTGCGGGTATACCCATGCCCTCCCGGAATTTGCCCGCGATGCACCTTCTTTCGCGTCTTTGTCGCTCCGATGGCACGTTCGACAACGTGGGCGCCGTTGTCGGGATGCACGGTAGTGTCGCTGTCGCCGTGAAAAATAATGGTCGGAATTATTGGGCCGCCCGCCACAGTTTGACGACCGCCTTTGCCCCCTTGGCGCATGGCGGCGAACGCCGAGGGCATATCGGTGGCGGCTCCGTGGGCGAGGCCGGAATGGATCCCGACCGCCGCGTATAGATCACTGTAGGTGGCACCCATGATGGCCGCGGCGGCGCCTCCGGCCGAAAGGCCGGCAACGAAGACGCGCTTAGGATCGACCGAATAGTCCTGCATGATACGGCGGGTGATGCCCGCGATCAGCGAAGGCTCGCCTTCGTCGCGCCGTCTGGTCCGTCGCGCGAAACCAGTTCCAGCATTTCGACGGATTGGCGGCGCTAGGCTGCGCCGGATAGACCACGAGGCAGTTCTGTTCTTCCGCGATGAAGTTCATTCTGGTGCCGGCTGCGAAATCGTCCGGCGACTGGGTGCACCCGTGGAGCATCACCACCAGCGGGAGCGGCTGACCTTGGTGGTAGCTGCTGGGCACGAAGAGCTTGTAGGTCCGACTTCCGGCCTTATTGCTGTAGGTGCCTTCGACGAACTTCGTACCCACCGGCATGATGTCGGTCATCGAAGCGGGCGCGCGCTTGGCGCCCCGCAGGCCGAGCCAGGTGCCGTCCTTCGCTCGATCGAACAACGGCCGGCGCCGGCGTGACGTAGCGGCCGGCGTCTCCGCCGGTGCTGCGCGGTCGGCGTTGCCGACGCCGTTGGCCTTGAGGTCTATCGTGGGCGGGGTACGGCCCGGAAGACGGATGAGACCCTTGGCGACCGATGCCTCCGCGAGCGGGCGCTCGCCTCGCAACATGCGCTGCAGCAGCGCCGTGGCTTCGGTCAGTTGGCCTGCTCGTGTCAACCGCGTGGCCTCGCGGAGCGTGTCCTGATTCAACATCGTGTTCACCTTGTTCTGTCGGAAAGAGCGGCCTTGACCGCAGGGGTGGCATGCAGGGCTCCGAGCACGGAAACCGAGGCGATGGTGGCGCGGGCGAGATCGGGAGAGACGTCCTGCGCGATGGTGGCAAGACCGAGCACGTTGATATGCAGCACCTCGCCGGCTTGCCGCGCCGCTTCGAGATCCGCGCGCGTGTAATTCCGCAGACCGAGGTCCAGGCCTTTACGAGCCGTGGATTGCTTGACCACGTCGGCGTGCCGCTCGAGCTGATTGCGGATCGCGGTCCGGATGAAATCCGTGCGGTTCGAATAGAATCCGTCCTTCACCATCAGATCCACATGGCCCAGGTCGACATAGCCAAGGTTGATGGTGATCTTCTCGGTTTCCGGAGGCCTCGGCCTCAGGTCTTGGACATTCGAGGCCATCTCATTTCCATCCATATACCATCTGTGTGGATGGCATATGGATGTCTCTCCACGGTGTGCAAGGGGGCGAACCCGGTGGAACCTTGGGGATCGCGGCGCGTCGTCTCCACAGCCTTGGTCAGGGCCGCGGCTACTCCCGCTTCTTTTTCTTTCCTTTGTTGATCACGTCGGGTGCCTATGAGGCCCGTCGATAGATCCTGCCTTATCGAGACTTGAGGAACATGGCTTCGAACAAACCGCGCCGTCCTCTGGATCGAGCTGCCGCGTTGAAGACCCAGCAATCGCTGAAGATGGCCCGCTCGGCTCACGCGTACGTGCGCGGCAGCACGGTGAAATTCTACGAATGGCTGGAGGCGCAAAAGCGCGGTCATCTACCGGAAGGCCCGGCCGTCTGGATCTGCGGCGACTGTCACGCCGGCAACCTCGGCCCGGTGGCCGCCACGGACGGGCGCATCGCGATCCAGATCAGGGATTTCGATCAGACCGTGATCGGAAATCCGGCGCACGACCTCATCCGGCTCGCATTGTCGTTGGCGACGGCGTCGCGCGGCTCGGATCTGCCGGGCGTGACCACCGCGCGAATCCTTGAGCAGGTCATCGAAGGCTATCAGGCGGCCCTGCAGCAGGACGCCGATGCGATCGAGGACGCCCCCAAGTCGATACAGCTCGTCATGAAAAAATCGCTGGCGCGATCGTGGAAGAAGCTCGCCGACGAGCGCCTGGAAGACCAGAACCCAACGATTCCGCGGGGAACGAAATTCTGGTCGCTCTCCAAGTCGGAACGCTCAGCCCTCGACGAGATGTTTCAGACCCCTGCGCTTCGCCACCTGGCGACGTCGTTGAAATCCCGGGAAGACGATGCCCCGATCGAGGTGGAGGACGCAGCCTACTGGATGAAGGGTTGCAGTTCTCTCGGGTTGTTGCGCTTCGCGGTCCTGCTCGGGATCGGGGAGCGTAAGAAACGCGCTCTGGCGCTCATGGACGTGAAGGAAGCCGTCGCCGCCGCGGCTCCCCGGTACGCCCGCGAGAAGATGCCGAAGGACCAGCCGGAACACGTTGTCGAGGGTGCCATGCATCTGTCACCGCATCTGGGCAAGCGGATGATGGCCGCCCGCCTGGACGGGCGGGCGGTCTTCATCCGCGAGCTGTTGCCGCAGGATCTCAAGATCGAGATCGAGCGGTTGACGGTTCAGGACGCGATGAAGGCCGGCAGCTTCCTTGCCGGCGTCGTCGGGAAGGCGCACGCGCGCCAAATGGATGATGCCACCCGCAAAAGCTGGTTCAAGGAACTGGAACGCAATCGCACTTCGACCCTGGAGGCGCCGTCCTGGCTCTGGTCTTCCGTGGTTTCGCTGATCGGGAGCCACGAAGTGGCGTATCTCGAACACTGTCGGAGATACGCCACGCAGGTGTCGGCCTAGATTCCTGTTCGCCCCTGCATTCGCCGGAACATCGTAAGTTCTGAAAGGTTCAAACCAGGCGACACTGCGCGTAGGCCGACCGCCCGCCCGGGTCTTCGCCGGAGAGCACAATGGAAACGCCGGCCCAGATCAAGCTGATACAGCCGCGTGGCACGACCTTGATCAACATGGGCGTGGCCGCGCTCATCATCGCTGGCCTGTACTTCGGCCGAGAAATCTTCGTCCCTGTCGCCCTCGCCGTGCTCCTGAGCTTCGTGCTTGCCCCCTTCGTCAGCCGCCTGCAATCGTTCAGACTGCCGCGCGTTGTCGCCGTGCTGACGGTCGTGATCCTGGGTTTCGCGATCATCTTCAGCCTCGGGGGCCTGATGGTGACGCAGGCGAGCAGACTTGCGGAAGCGCTGCCGGGCTACGAGCAGACGCTTCGAAACAAGATCGAAACCCTGCGCGGAATAACGGGTGGTGGCACGGGTACGCTGCAGCGGGCATCGGAGGTCCTGAACGATCTCAAGACGGAGCTTCAGAGTACGAAAGCAGGTAACCCACCGAGCACCACTGTTCTTCAGCAGCCGTCGGACAGCAAACCGATTCCCGTCGAGGTCAGGCAGCCGGACCCGGGCGCCCTGAACACGCTGGTGGCGATAATCGCTCCTCTGATATCGCCGCTCACGACGACCGGCATCGTCGTCATCTTCGTGATCTTCATCTTGATGCAGCGTCAGGACCTGAGGAATCGTTTCGTCCGGCTGGCGGGCTCGGACGACATCCAACGGACCACCGCAGCGCTCGACGAAGCCGGGGCGAGACTGAGCCGGCTCTTTCTGACGCAGATCGCCTTCAACGCCGCCTTCGGCGCAGCGATCGGCATCGGCCTGCAGTTGATCGGCGTGCCCTCCGCCCCGTTGTGGGGGCTTGTCGCGATGATCCTGCGCTTCGTGCCCTACATCGGCGCGTTCATCTCGGCGATATTTCCGCTCATTCTCGCTGCCGCCGTTGGATCCGGCTGGGAAATGCTTTTGCTGACCATGGTCCTGTTCGTCGTCCTCGAGGTTTTGGCAAGCCAGGTCTTGGAGCCGGTGATCTTCGGCCATAGCTCCGGCCTGTCGCCCGTCGCGATAATCGTGGCTGCGTCGTTCTGGACTTGGCTGTGGGGTCCCGTCGGATTGGTGCTCGCGACGCCGCTTACCATCTGTCTTGTGGTCGTGGGACGTCATGTCGACCGACTGCAGTTTCTCGACATCATGCTTGGCGATCAGCCAGCGTTGACGCCATCGCAGCTGGTCTACCAACGAATGCTGGCCGGGGATCCGATCGAGGCTGCCGAACAGGCCCGTGAGTATCTCAAGACCGCGCCTCTTGAGAACTACTACGACTCCATACTGACCGGCGGTCTCGGGCTGGCAGCAGCGGACAACCGGCTCGGGCATCTCGATGCCGAACGGCTCGATCGCATAGCGGCTATGGTGCGCGAACTCGTCGACGACCTCGACGGACACGAAGACGTGCAGGTCGTCGCAGCGGCTTCTTCCAAACTCGATTCCCCTCTGGCGGCACTTGTGGACGCTGAATTCGGACGAAGATGAGACAAGGATTCCTCGCGAGTGGCAGGCTCCGCGGTCAATCCTTTGCATTCCTGGATTCAGCAAGCTCGATGAAGCGGCGGCGATCGTGCTTGCGCAGCTGCTTCGGCGGCGGGGCTACGGTGCAACGGCGGAGCAATACGACGCAATGTCGGTGGCCACGTTCTTCTCGCTGGATCTTACCGAAACGGAGCTCGTCTGCATCTGCTACGCTGATCGGCCGTCAAACGCCAAGCTTCACTATGCGGTTCGCAGGCTGACCAAGAAAACGAAATCGGCCTACGTGATGGCCTTGTTTCTCGGTCCCGCGGCCGAAGAGTTGGAAAAGGTGTCCGGCTTGTCCGCCACGGCGAAGACCTTCGCGACAGCGCTCGACGCAGTCGAGCAGAAGGCAAGAGAAGCATCCGCGGCCTCGGAAGTCGCGGCCGATGGGGTGCGGCCGGCAGCAGCTTCGGTGGCCGGCTGATATCAGAGCTGCGCCGAGAGTTCTATCTTGTGCGTTGACGCCGAAGCACCGGTCGCGGCGGATCGCGCGACGAGAAGCTCACTCCAGACACCGAGGTGGAACATGGTGAAACCGTTTCCGTCCAAGACCCATATCGGCAATCACATGCTCCATCCCGAAACGCTGATGCTGAACTACGGGTACGATCCGCAATTGTCGGAAGGCGCTGTCAAGCCGCCCGTTTTCCTGACGTCCACCTTCGTCTTCAAGACCGCGGAGGACGGACAGGACTTCTTCGATTACGTATCCGGCCGGCGCGAGCCCCCCGAGGGAATGGGCGCAGGCTTGGTCTATTCGCGGTTCAACCACCCGAACAGCGAGATCGTCGAGGACAGGCTTTCCGTCTACGAGCGTACCGACAAGTGCGCGCTGTTTTCGTCCGGCATGTCGGCGATAGCGACCACCATCCTCGCGTTCGTACGCCCGGGCGATGTGATCCTGCATTCCCAGCCGCTCTATGGCGGGACCGAAACCCTTTTCGCCAAGACGCTTGCGGGCCTTTCCATCGGCGCGGTGGGATTTGCGGACGGCATCGACGAAGCCACAGTCAGCGCTGCGGCGCAGGATGCCATGCGCAAAGGCCGAGTGGCGATGATCTTCATCGAAACGCCGGCGAATCCCACCAACGGGCTGGTCGACATCGCGATGATGCGCCGTGTCGCCGACACGATCGGCCGAGCGCAGGGCCATACGCCGCTCGTCGCGTGCGACAACACGCTCCTTGGCCCCGTGTTTCAGCGGCCGATCGAACACGGCGCGGATCTCTCGCTGTACTCCCTGACGAAATACATCGGCGGTCACTCCGACCTCATCGCAGGCGCCGCGCTCGGCTCGAAGGCCGTAATGAAAGACGTCAAAGCACTGCGCGGAGCCATCGGCACCCAACTGGACCCGCATTCCTGCTGGATGCTCAGCCGGTCGCTCGAGACATTGAGCATCCGCATGGAGAAAGCCGACGCAAACGCGCGGCTCGTCGCGGACTACCTGCGCGACCATGCCAAGGCTGCAAAGGTCCATTACCTCGGTCACCTCGACGAGAACTCCCCCGCCGGTCGTCTGTTCAAGAGCCAGTGCACCGGCGCCGGTTCCACGTTCTCGTTCGATATCGTCGGCGGCCAGGCCGCAGCATTCAACTTCCTCAACGCGCTGCAGATCTTCAAGCTCGCCGTGAGCTTAGGCGGGACGGAGTCCCTCGCCAGCCTCCCCGCGAGCATGACCCATTCTGGAGTGCCTGCCGAGATCCGGCAGAGAATTGGGATTCTCGAGTCCACGATCCGCCTCTCGATCGGCATCGAGCACCCGGACGATCTGATAGCGGATATCGAGCAAGCTCTGAACGCAGCGTAATCGTATGCCTTTCGTAATCCTGCTTGAACCCGCAAGTGCTCTTCATGCGACAGCGCCTCCTGGGACGAGACCATCGCTGCAGCGCCCCCTCCCGGATGGCGCGCTGAAGGCCGTCGCGGTGGGCGAGAAGGAAGATCCGGCGTCGATCACGTAGCTGTCTGGTCCATTCGGTTATGATAAGCGTACTTTCCCCTCTCGATGGCGAAAGCAAGGACGCGTCCGATGTCTCATCCTCCAACCCGCCGGCAAGAGTGAGCACATACCGACCGGCCCACCAAAAGCCCTCGTGAAGCGCGAGCGAATATTCCCAAGTCCGCTTTTATACCCATATATCGCTCATCCATTAATCTCGAAGGAAGGGCGGCTTTGTCCGAGCAATTCAGCCTCTTTGCCGAAAGGTTGTCGGGGCCGGAAGGTCTGCGATATGCCGAGGAGTTCGTCTCGCCGACAGCGGAGGAGACGCTGATCGGACACCTCGCGGCTTTGCCGCTGCAGCCCTTCCAGTTCGGCCAATACGAAGGCAGACGCCGCGTGGCCTCGTTCGGATTTCGATACGACTACAGCCTACGCCGGCTCGAGGAGGCCGATCCGATCCCCGAGTGGCTGGGCCCGATCATCGAGAAGGTCGAAGCTTTCGGCGGCCGAGGCACCCGAATTGGGCAGGTCCTTTGCACCGAGTACGACGTCGGTGTCGGCATCGGCTGGCACCGAGACAAGCCGCACTTCGACCGGGTGTTCGGCCTGTCGCTGGGCTCCGCGTGCAAGTTCCGATTTCGGAGGTCCGCCTACACGAAGTGGGAGCGATTCACGCTCGAGGCCCGGCCGCGTTCGATCTACATGATGTCGGGGCCGTCGCGGGAGGTCTGGGAACACAGCATCCCTGCCATCGAGGCGCAGCGCTACTCGATCACCTTCCGGACGATGGCCGCGAAATCCTGATGGCGCGCCGGCGCGGCGCAGCGCGGCGCCAGTTTTGTAGTCCGTTTCCAGTGCGCGCTTAAAATTTATCGGCTCGTTCGAATTCATTCCAGTACCTCGTCAAACACGCCGTGATGTGGTCCTCAAACTCGGCTTGGCGGGTTACCCATTCAATGCCGATCGCGTGTTCATGTACACGCGGCCGCAGATTTCGTTTGTCGCGCACAATCTGGCGCATCGCACGGGATGCTTGTGCGAAGAACGAGATGCGAGCATCCATCGGCAGATGATTTTAGGCTCGAGATATGACCGACTCAGTCCCGCCTGAAGCCCGCGAATTGCACTCGTCTCATTTGCTGGAGGGGCAAAGCCTGAAACAGACCGACTATGGACCAGTCAAACTCGAGACCGAACCGGGGCCAAAGGCAACTTCTGCTCGATGCACCGTTAGCAACGACGCGCGGCTGTCCGGTTGCGATTTGGCGACGGACATGTGAGGATGGGCTACCTTCGGGGCTACACCTGAGGGCCACACCAGCCACCGCAGGCGTGGAAGAAACCCTTATTCGACGGGCTTTTCTCGATGCCATCTTAAGGTGGCGGAGAGGGAGGGTTTCGCACCCCTCTTACCGGATGCTTGGGCGTGTGGTAGCCGACCAGACGTGCGCTTGGCGCACCGAGCCACCTCCGCTGATGCCACATAACCGACATCGTCAATGTCGTCTAGAATAGCTGTTTCAATGCGAACGGAAAGGCCGCAATTGGCGGCCTTCTCGTCGCGGAATTCGCTCCTATACCTCTGTGAGCCTTCTTGAATGCGAGACCGCATAGGAAGAGGAGCGGAAGCGCAGGATCGGATCATTGCTTGGCTCGATACCATCGGCCATCAGCATGGGATCGAAATTGATGTTGTAGGCTCCCGATACCTGATCCAGCGACGACGAGATCAGTGTCAACGTGCCTGCCCTGATTTCACGCCTCTCCGACGGCCAGAGAATTGTCGGATCGTCTTCCGAATCGCCGGGTTCGCCGATCGTCACAATCATGTCCCAGTGAACGGGGCCCTCCTTCAAGCGCTCTCGAAAGGCCTCCTCGAGAAATTCTTTCGGCTCCCGCTGAAATTGTGCGTCCGTCAGCGTCTTCTCGCCGTCTTCCGGCTTGAAGCGCCAGCGCACGTTCGTTGATCGTGCATTCTGGTCGACGAAGCGAAAGGTATGTATCCCGTAGAAAGCTGTATTGGCGTAGCTCGCAGGCGGATTGTTGGTCTGCAGGAAATGAAACTGCGCGGCGTTGTCGGGATGCTGTTTCAAGAAGGCAGCTAACTTGCCGGGATCGGCTTTGCCTGTACGCACGTCCTTGGCGAGCGCCAGGAACTTGTCGAGAAAGGTGGACGGCGTCCTTGCGAAGAACATCGGCGTGTGAATCATCGTCATATGTTGCAAGGCTCCGCCCTTGAGCCGAAATTCCAGCCCGATCCCACGTGGGCTGCGCTCGGAATCGGATGCTGACGGATCGCCCCCCGCGAGCGAGAACCTAGCGATCACCTCGATCCTGTCTCCCGCAAACAGCCCCGACCGCGAGAGTTCTGCAGCCTCTTTGGTCCCGACGAAGTAGCCGACGGCACCCAACCCCTTCGTATGATTTCGTCTTTTGCCTTTGTGCCGACCATAGGCTCCCTCCAGCGCGTCGTTGACGGCCACAGCAACAAGCTCCTCTCCGCCCTCATCCGCGACCGGCAAGGCGACCTCGCCGGCACGTGCCTGACGCGGTTTGAGAGCATCTACGGCAGCTCCAAGAGAAACCCCGCCAACGCCGGCGAGTAAGCTTCTACGTGAGGTGAACATTGTCTCGTTACTCCATGGTGTGTGATTGAGATTGGCTTATGCGTCGTTCGCACAGCTCCCATGTGCGCATCACCGGGCGGCGGCCCCATTAAATTGTCGTTCAATCTCGCTTTCTGCGCGCGCGGGGCTTCGACCCCCCGGGCGCGTTTTCGTTTACGCAGGCGCGATGTGCCGCTTGGTCCTTCGAGCGGCGGTTCCGCTGCGCTCGTGCTCGTCTGGCGCCAGTTCCGTTGTGTTGCCGTAGAGCTACAGGCAGAGATTTTTTCACGAGCCGAGCTGAGACTGAGGCGAGCTGTTTGCGGCGCACGCGGTAAAGGGGCAAGCTCGGGCGCGTGAGCGTAGTCCTGATCGCAGGAGCTTCCTCATGCCAAAACTTGCTTTTTGCGCCGCGTTCCTCCTCGCTGCTGTTGGCGGCTCATACACGGCGGATGCATGGGCCGCTGACGACATGCCGACAAAGGCACCGTCAGCCACGACGCCTTCGGCAGTCGCTCCGCGCCCATGCACCGACCCCACCGACTTCATCACGACCAATTGCCAGCTCACTTGGCAGGGCATCACGGTCTTCGGCATCGTTGACACCGGCTTCGGCTGGCAAAGCCACGGCGCGCCGTTTGATCCACGATCCGCGGTCGGCGCCTCATACCTGATCCAAAAACAGAACAGGGGATCGATGTGGAGCCTTGCACCCAACGCGTTAAGCAACTCGACCATTGGCATCAAGGGAATCGAGCCGATCGGCGGGAGCTTTTCTTTCGTCTTTGATCTCGACGCGGGATTCGATCCGTATTCTCTGCGCTTCTCGAACGGAGCGGGATCGGTTGCCGCGAGCAACGGCGTCCCCCAAAACCTGCAAAGCTCTTACTCGGACTCTAGCCGGGCGGGCCAGTGGTACAACGGCCAGGGTTATGTCGGCGTCGAGTCTCCGACCTACGGGAGGCTGACCTTTTTGCGGCAGAACTCGCTGACGTTGGATGCTGTCTTCGACTACGATCCGTTTGGTGCTTCCTACGCCTTCTCGCCGATCGGCTTTCAAGGCATCACCTGCGGCGGCGGTAATACTCAAAACTGCAGAGACACGACGTCGGTGAAATACCGGCTCAACATAGACCATTTCCGATTTGCCGCGCTGTGGCAGTTCGGCGGCTACGGCCAGAACAATGCTTCAAATGGAGCCTATCAGTTCGGCGTGGGCGCCGACATCCCGATCCGGGGCAAGGATGTGCTTTCGGTCGACGCCATCTTCAGCCATGTCACCGATTCGGTGGCGCTCGCGCTTGCGCCGGGAGCCAACAACGCCTTCGGGATGCCGATCCCTCCGTTCCTGCCGCAGACCCTCACGGCGACGATTTCCGACAACACCGCCGGAATGTTCGTGGCCAAGTACACGACGGGGCCACTGAAGCTGTTCGCCGGTTACGAATATATCCAATATGCGGCGCCCAGCGATCCACAGGCCGCCTTCACGGATATCGCGGGAAATTTTCTTTGCCTGGCGTGCCAGGCGTTCAACAACACGAATATCAACAATACGGCCTATGGCGTGAACGGGCTTGGTAACAAGGTTCTGCAGATCATGTGGACCGGTGCGAAATACGCCGTCACAGATGAACTGGATGTAATCGGCGCCTATTATCATTACATCCAGAATACATACTTTGGCACCGCCACCGGAGGGCCCGCCTTCTGCTCCGACAGCTCGCATGCGCAATGCGCCGGAACGTACGATGCGATTTCTGCCGCCGTGGATTGGAGGTTTGCGCCAAAGTGGGATCTCTATTTTGGCATGATGTTCAACCAGGTGCATGGCGGGCTGGGCTTCGGCTTCTTAGAGCACAGCAATATTGATCCTACAGTTGGCGTGCGCTTTAGGTTTTGAGACTGCGGGGCTCAAATATTGTGTTGTCTGCCTCGATCAGACGATCTGCCTCATCGATGCGGGCTGTTCAGGGTCGTAAGAGGGTCCGCAATGCGTGCGTCAATTCCGCCCTGTTGCGCGCCGCACCAATTAATACCCGTGCCGCGTGGGGCGACTGACATTCCCAACGCGAAGCAATCGTTGCAAACGCGGCGAATTCGAAATGACCACGACAGAATGCGTGCCGGCCTTGCAAGGTTATCTCCGGCGCTCTGGAACAGATGCATGAGAGTCCGAAGTCTCGCATGTTCGGTTGTTTTTGCCGGAGTGTTGGCAGGGTGCGCCATCGGTCCGGATTATCTCACGCCGGATGCCGCCGTTCCCGCCAAGTTCGTCTCAGCGCCGGCTGGCAAGGAAGTCCAGTCCGGTGGGCAAAGTCCTGAGCTCTGGAGCTGGTGGCGGACACTGCGCGACCCGCAATTGAACCGCCTGATCGACCGGGCAATAGAGAACAATCTCGATCTCAAAATCGCACTCGACCGTTTGCAGCAGGCGAGATTGCAACTCGTCGTCGTCGGCGCTCAGGCGCTGCCTGACGTGAATGGTTCGGCGGGAGGCGGTGTAGGCACCGGCACGGATGAAACCAGGGGAAGGGCTGCGCAACCGTTGCGGGACGGAGCCAACGCTCAAGGCCTGACGAAGATCAGCGAGATCGGCGGTCTCGATGCCGAGTGGCAGATCGACATTTTCGGCAAGATCGCGCGACGTTTCGAGGCGCAGGTCTATACCGCCGAGGCGCTCGAGGAGGCGCGCAATTGGGTTTATGTCGTAGTCGCCGCGGACGTCGCCCGACTGTACTTCGATCTGAGGGCGCGGCAGGAGCGCCTTCAGATCCTTTACCGCGACATCGAAGCCTCACGCAAAGTGCTCGATCTCGCCTAGACCCGGCTGGATCGCGGGCTCACCAACGAACTGGACGCGCTGCTTGCAAAACGCCAGGTCGAGACGCTGCAGGCAGACGTCGAACCTCTCAAGGCGCTGATAGCGGCCAACAGCTATGCCATCGCCATCCTGGTCGGAGAGTATCCGGAGACCGTCGATCGGGAATTGCGACGACCTGGTGCGATCCCACGGCTGCCGCCGCGGGCACCGGTCGGGCTTCCCATCGATCTCCTGCGTCGGCGGCCTGACATTGTCGAGGCGGAGCGCCTGTTGGCCGCGGCGGTCGCAACGATCGGCGCCCGGACCGCGGACCTGTTTCCGACCCTGGCGCTGACGGCTGGCGGCGGCGCCCAAGGTGGCCCGCGCTCCGGTTCCGCGGTTCCCATCACATGGATCGGTTCGGTGGGACCGACGGTTAGCGCCCCCTTCCTCGATTTCAGCTCGCTCGATGCCCTCATCGAGATTGCCGACTACCGTGCGCACGAGCTTGCGATGGCATATCGGCAGGCGATTCTCGTTGCGGTCCAGCAGTCGGACGAGGCCAACGCCGCCTATTTCGCTTACCGGCAGAGCGTCCGCAGCCTTGATCTCCCCATCGACGCAGCGCGCCAGGCGACCAAGGTCGCGACCGAGCGTTATGACCGCGGACTGACCGACTTCCTGAACGTTCTCGACGCCGAACGGCAGCAATTCGCACTGGAGCAGCAACGCGCCGAAGTCGTCCGCCTTCAGGGCGACAGCCTTGTTGCGCTCTACAAGGCACTGGGCGGAGGCTGGCCACCCAACCAAATCATTCCGCCGATCAGGCATCCGGACCCGGCAGTGGTCGCCGCGGTCAAGCGTCTGGCACAGGATCCGCCGCATCCGCCGCCTCCTCCGCCACCACCTGGGCTGGTGCCCTGATTCTGACATTCGCAACGGTGTCCACTGCAGCGGCAGCGAGTGTTAGAATCGGACCGAACAGGAAGGGAGCACGTCGTTGACGAAGACGCCATCGACCCGTTGTCCCTGTCGGAAACTCAATCTTGCTGGCAACTGACATCGAATTGGGCGATGCTCCTGCCTTATGCGAGAGGTTTGTAGCCTAATTTGATTGGCGTTGGTCGGAGCGTTCCGGTCGCGGGCCTCGCTTGAGGCTGAAAACACGATTCTGCGTCATCAGCTTAACGTGTTGCGGCGGCAATCGCCGAAACGGCCGACGTTCGGATGCTGGACCGTCTGATATTCGCCGGCTTGTATCGTTTGGCTCCGAAGGTGCTGGGCGCCTTGGCGATCGTGAAGCCGGAGACCGTGATTAAATGGCACCGCGCCGGGTTCAGATCGTACTGGCGGTGGAAGTCGCGGTGCCGTGGGGGCCGACCAACGTGGAGCTACGCAAGCTCATCCGCGAGATGAGCGTTGCCAATCAGCTGTCGGGAGCGCCGCGGATCCATGGAGAACTCCTCAAGCTCGGCATCGATATCGGACAGACAAGCGTGGCCAAGTACATGGTCAAGCGAAGAGACCCGCCATCCCAAGACTTGAGGACGTTCCTTCGCAATCATGCCGACGGCATCGCCGCGATAGATATGTGCGTCGTACCGACAATCTCATTTCGTCTGGTCTGCGGCTTGTTGATTGTGGGGCATGGACGACGGCAGATTTTATGGTTTGGCGTCACTGCGCATCCGACCGCAGAATGGATCGCAAATCTGATCACGAAGCCTCCGGCTGGGAACAAGCTCCCCGCTATCTCATTCGTGACCGGGACCGGGCCTATGGTGAGGTCTTCATCCGAAGGCTTCGATCAATGGACATTCGCGATCGAGCGACGTCGCCGCGCTCCCCTTGGGAAAATGGATATGCTGAAAGGCTGATCGGTTCGATCCGCAGGGAATGCCTTGACCACGTTGTTGTGTTTAGCGAACGCCACCTCCGTCACCTACTGCTCTGTTACATGCTGCGGACCGCATTTCAGGGCCTCCTCAAATCATCCAGATCACTGATGGGGCCTGTAGGGATGTGACTAGCCGCAGCTCGGCTGCCAAGGATAGTCTGGATGCCGGAAGTTGAAGTCGTGACAATCCGGGTCGTAGGGATACATGCTGTAACCAGACCAGTGTTTTCCGAAGTGAAGCATGGTGGGATTAAACTGTCCCACTTGGTCAACGTCGATACCACCTGCGTGCGCGCTGCTGCCGAATCCTCCCATGTCGCCGCCGGCAGAGGCGCCAGGTGTGCGGGAGTGATTCACTGTCGCGGCACTGGCAGAGGCACATAGGGTCATCAATAGCCCCAGGACCAAAAGAGAACGCTTCGTCATGGCTAGTCTCCTGTGCGAGGACGCGGCATCGGGTGCGATGCCTCGCCAGGACATCTAGGTCGCAATGCGCCGTGATAGAAATGAATTGTTCGACTGAAATTCAGTCGTTATTGGAATGATCGCGTTCCGGGTCAGATGGGGGGCGGCACTACTTCCTGCCGCGCGTGGTCGCCACGAGATCGAGCCAGGCCTTCGCGGCATGCGACAGATATGCGCCGCGCCGCCAGATCATGGCGATGTGCCAGTCCATGTCCGCTTCGGCGAGCGGCACGCGGGCGACGGAAGGATGCTTGCGCTGCTCCGCGATCATCCGCGGCAGAAAGGCGGCCCCTACGCCTGTTGCGGCAAGCGCGACAATGAAATCGATCCGGCTGCTGCGCGCGACGACAGTCGGCTCGAAGCCGTGTCTGTGGCAGCCGTCCAGAATGATACGGTTGAGTGCAAATCCGGATTCGAACAGAATGAACGGTACCTCCCGCAACGTTGGGAGGTCGACGGACCGGCGGCGCGAGAGCGTGTGGCCCGCCGGCAGCAGAACCGTCAGGGGCTCGCAATGGATGTCTTTCCATTCGAAGGCTTCCGACACGGGTAGGCCATCACTTCCGGACCCTTGCGCCGCAGCAAAAAACGCGGAAATAGCGCATTTTCCAGAACCGAGCGCTTCCGAAGGGGCATTCGGCCTGGCGAGCTACAGGACATCGCGATGGATGCCATTAAAACGGGGGCGGCGCTGGTTGCACCGGCTTCGGGCCAAATGACCGCATGGTGTCCCGCTGTGGGCGTTTCACTTTGGATATCGCGAGTTGCCGCGCATACTCCTGATCACCGATCTGCTTGTATTGTGAACTTGTCAGGGCAGCTAGAAACGCCACTAGGTCATCGATCTCGGGCTCCGTAAGCGCCAACGGCTGGATGTCCGCGTCGAGCCAGGGGTCGGCAATGCCGTCCCCCTTGTTATAGTGATCCACGGTATCCCACAGTGTTTGCATCGATCCGTCGTGGAAGTAAGGCGCTGTCACAAGCACATTTCGCAGATCGGGCGTCTTGAACGACGCGATATCACTCGGCTTCTTGGTGATGAGAAAGCGCCCTAGAATGGACATTTCACCCGTGATCGCCGCGGCGTCAACATCGATCATGCGTCCTTGCGCCAGATCATGTTCGGCCTACTGCGCCAAGGGGCCGACGCGATGCCGGAGGATTCCAATTCCAATATTGTGAAAATCGTTGTCGGTGAAGACGGTGACATCCCGCTGATTGTCCGTCAACGCATGGCAGAGGTTGCAGCGCGCCTTGGTATTGAACAATTCCCAACCGCGTTTGGCCGAGTTGCTGATGGCATTGGCATGTCCAGCAATGAAATGATCGAACGGCGAATCGAAGGAGACGAGCGTCCTTTCGTAGGTCGCGATGGCCCTCAGCATATCTTGCTCATTTACTCCCCGGCCGAAGGCTTGCATGAACTAGGTCTGATACTCCTTGTCGCCGGTAATTCTTGAAACCGCATCGCCAATACTGGCCGACCCCATCTCGGAGGGATTGGTGATCGGCAGAGCCGCCTGTTGCTCCAGCGTAGCGACCCGACCATCCCAAAACTGCGACTTGTTGTAGAGCGCATTCAACACGGTTGGGGCGTTGCGCTGGCCAGCCCGGCCGTGGATGCCGATTGATACGGGCCTGTTGTCGGTGAACGCGCGAACCGGGTCATGGCAGGTGGCGCAGGCGACCGCGCCATCAGCCGAAAGTCGAGGGTCGAAAAACAGCTTTTCGCCCAATGCAGTTGCTGCGGGCGTGACTGGACTGGTCGGCGGCATGACCGACGCGGTCAGAGCGGCGGGAAAACCAACCTGATTTGGCGACCGCGGTTCAGCCATCGGCCCCTGTTTGGGGAGCGGCGGCGCCTGCCCCGGCGCGAGCGCGGGCGGCGGACCGATGGCGACAGCCTCATCCATCGCCTGAGCAGCGATTGCCGAGGCAACAAGCAACAGGACCGCGAGCGATGTGGCGCGCATCAAAGGGAGAAAAAGCATACTTAGACTCCGCTATTGGCCGCTATGCGTTTGCGGAAACTATGAACCTCTAGTCGCGCGTCTTATGCGAACGTGTCGGGCATGCGCGCTTAGATTCTCTCCTCTTGGCGCCGGACCTCGTCAGCGATCGGATGAAGCAGATCGGCCGGAGTTGTCGCGACAACTGAAAAACCCATTCCTTTACTCGACCAGGCGAAGCCGCGGACATCGCCGAAAGTGTGGTTCGACATCCGGGTGTCCTTGTCGATCTTCATAGGCCTCACCAAAACGGCGAGATGCTGACTCGAGGCATTGTCATACATCAGCAGGCCGGCCGGTCCGTTGGGCGTCGCAACCAGGCGCCCTCCCATGAAACGATAGCCCGAGGCAGCAAGGTCTGGGATCGAGATGGTCCGTCCCAATCGCCCGGAAATCCAGCTGACAAGCTGTGCCTTGTCGGTTGCGCCAAATTCCACAGGATGGGCGGAATCGGAACCGTAAGTGTCGTAGGTATAGGCGGCCTCATGTGCCAAAGCGGCGATGCCGTTGACGTCCGACAACGGGATGATGGCGCCCCTGAGTCCCCATCCTCCCGTCCCGCCCACCACTAGCAACAAGACGGCGGCTGCCATGGAACGCCAGGGCAAGCCCCAATCCCGTCGCCGTTGCTCGACGATATGCCGCAGGTTGAGCTGCGGCGGGATCGGCTCCTCGGCGATCGGACGGAGAGCTGATCTTAGCGAGTCGCGCTGCCGCTCATAGGCCGCGATTCTCAGGGCGACATCGGGATGTGTGTCAAGATAGTCCTGGACCGCCGCGCGTCTCGTTGGAACCAATGCATGGTCGATGTAGCCGTGCAGGTCGTCGTCGGTAATCGGAGGGCTATATGTCATTGAATGCTCCGGAGCTGAGGGCGTCCTGAAACGGCTGTAGAATCGTCTTCCATCAATTTGCGCAAGCGAGAACGTGCGCGTGCTAAGCGTGACATCACCGTTCCAATCGGCACATCGAGGATACCGGATACCTGAGCGTAGCTCATGTCCTCCACCGAAACGAGAAGAAGCACGCTGCGTTGATCTTCCGATAGCTGTGAAAGAGCCTTCAGGATATCGCGCCGGCATAGCCCATCCTCCTGGGCGAAGCGGACGGCAACATCGGACTCGCGCGCATCGTCCAGAGTGAGATGCTGTCCGCGTCGCGCGGCCTGGCGGATTCCGCTGATCGCAAGGTTGTGCAAAATGCTGAAGACCCAGGCCCGCGCATCCCCATCCACCCGGCGTTGATACCAACGGCTGACCGCATGTTCCAGCGTATCCTGAACCAGGTCGTCCGCGGTTGACTTGTCCTTCGCGAAGGAACGAGCGTAGCGCCGTAATGCCGGAATCAGTGGCTCAAGCAGACTTACCATCTCGGGCATCGCACGCCGTCCTTCTTAGCTCTATCGGAAAAGGTATACGGACAGATATGCGACGACTTTCCGAAAGCGCGAGTCCGGAACCAGCATGTCAAACTCCTGCATACCGGTCGTAGCCTTGGTCTTCCCAGTAACCACCAGGGTATTTGTTGGTTACCTCGATCGCCTCCAAGTTTTTGGCGCTCTTGAAGCCCAGCTTGGTGGGGATGCGAAGCCGCAACGGGGCGCCCCACTGGGGAGCCAGCGGTTTTTCCTCGAAGTCCAGCGCCAGGATCGTCTGCGGTTGAAGCGCGCTCGCCATGTCGATGCTGGTCGAGTATCCGTCGAAACATCTGAAATAGACGTAGCGAGCCGACAGGTCGGCGCCGATGCGGCGCAGAAACACACTCAGAGGCACGCCACTCCACTGACCGATCTGACTCCAGCCTTCGATGCATATATGTCGCGTGATCTGGCCCTGCTGCGGCAGCCCCATCAGGGCCGGCAGTGCCCAGGGTCTTTTATCCGCCACAAGCCCGCTCACGTTTAGCATCCAGTTGTCCGGTACCGGACGCACCTGCCATTCCGCGTAATAGGCGTTGAACCGGAACGGCCGGGTGAGTGCGCTGGCCGGATAGGTCTCCGCCAGTCGATGAGGATTGAATAGCGCCGCCTGCGCCTTATCGTCCAAGCCCAGGATGGCCTCGAGCGCGGCATCAACGCCGGAGTGGGTCGAGAGGTCGCAGCCGGTCAGCATCGTCAGGCTGCCGAGCGAGAGCATCGTCCGCAGGAAGCCGCGCCGATGCAGCCTCTGCAGTTCCGGCCTGATCTCGGCCATGCTGACGGCTGGTTTGTTGCGCTCGTCGCTCATTGGCTTTCTCCGGTTTCTGCGGGAACAGCGACGATCATCGACTTCAGCGTGCGCGGGTGGATCGCCACCAGAGCGACGTGCACGAGAACGAAGGCAACGATGCCGAACATGACGGTGAGATGAATGCCGCGGGCTATCGGATAGCCGCCGAACAGTCCGGCCAGCCAGCCAAGCTGCACCGGCTTCCAGATGGCGAGGCCGGTCAGCACCTGCAGGATGATCACGCCGATGACGCCGGCGTAAAGCACGCGCTGCACGGCATTGTAGTGCCCCATGCGATGCTTGAGGCGGAAGCGCAGGGCGGCGCCCAGGTCGTGTCCCACTTCGGCGGGACGTGGCGGTTTCAGGTCCCGGCGAAAATGGCCGCTGACGAAACCGTAGATCAGGTAAGCGATGCCGTCAGCGAACAGAAGCCACATGGCGCTGAGATGCCAGGCCAGTGCTCCGCCCAACCAGCCGCCCAGGCCGGCCCAGCGTGGGAACAGGAAAGGAAGGCTGGGCGAGGCGTTATAGATTTCCAAGCCACTGAAAATCATGCAGCCCATGGCATAGACGCCAATCCAGTGCATGATGCGGATCGCCACCGGGTGAGCCGGACGGCCGATTTCATGTTGGTTCATATCGGTTACCTTGATTGCAGTATGGAGCCCCCGCGCCGAAAAGCGCGGGGGACGATCGATTACATCGGTGGCTTTACCCCGCCGACACCGACGGCCACTGCGTTCGCGTCGAGGCCGGAGTCGGTATTGGTAGCCTTGATGAAGACATCGGCGCCTTTGGCCAGCAGCGCCTTGCTGCCAGGCTGAAAGGTGACGATCGGCGCGGTCGGCGGCACAAGGACGTCCTGCTTGCCACCGGCATATGTGACCACGAGATGCCTGACTCCGCCTTCCGACTTTGCGGCGGAGACATCGCCATTCGTCATCGAGCTTTTCACATCCGGCACGGAAGTCGACACCGCGCTGACGTTGCCATTCGTCATGGAACTGCTGGTCTGAGCACCGCCGGACAGCGTGCTGTCCGGAATCTTATCCCAGGCATAGTGGCCCTCGCCGGTGCCGCGCATCGAGGGCGGAAAAATCACGACTTCGAGCGCTACCTGCGTCCCGCCAACATCCTTTGTTGCGGTTCCGATGAAGCTGCCCTTCTCGATCTTGTCGAGACTCGACTTCTCCACTTTCAGGTATGCGGTCTTATCAGTCAGAGCGACGCTGACGGGCTTGCCGTCGGTATCGACGGTGACGGAATTGGCGGCCGCTGACGCGACGATCCCGCGCACGCGCTCCGGTGTTCCGGTCGCGGCGAGTGCCGCCGATGAAGTGAGGGCTGAGGTTGCCATCACGAAAACGAGAATGCATTTCGGGCTCATGTCTTATCCTTTCTGAGGTTGCTATCGACTGGTTGACGCAGTTCGAATTGGTTTATTCCCGGCGGCAGAAAAAAAACTCCGCCGATGAGCTGGATGTGAATTATCACTGAAGTGGAACCCTCGGCGGCGGGCGCGAGCAAACGACTTGCGCCGGTGGGTGGGTCTCTCGACGCGCTCACCCTCAACAAGCCGGAGATTTTTGCGGGTAACTGATTTCAGCGTCGCGACGTCAAGGCCGGAAAAATCGCCGATGCGCTGACCAAGTAATTCTTCGGGCAGCAGCTCGCTGCTTTCACCGCATCATCGTTGCGCGCGGCAAGCGCTGACAACGGCTCGGGAAAGATCTCGCAGAAGGGTCAATCGGGTCGGGTTAGTCCACTTGTCCCCATTTCAAGCCTGCGCCATCGGGAACTTTCAAAACCGCAAGTGTATCCCAACCGTGGGATCAATATTGCTGTGCTGGAGGAAGCCGAAACCCAACCCGCCATGCACCTGGTTGAACATCACGCCAAAATAGAGATCCCACGTTGGCGCAAATCTCCAATCCATGGCGCGATAGAAATCGCATCGCGTTGTCCCACTGAATGCAGATCAGGCGAGCTAACACGCTCCATCCTAACGACGTGGGGCATTCGGGCGATCCTCCTCGAACGAGAATACCGCTACGTCCAACTCATCCGTTCAGTTCGTCAGCATTTGCAGATATTGAGGTTGTTATCGAACTCCTCGTCCAATTCTCGCTGCTCGACATCGAATTTCGACTCGCGTCGCTGTTCGACCTGGTCTGCGGAGGACCCAGGCAAGAACTGAGATGCGCGCGGCTGCACCTGTACTATCGGCGCATTGTCCAATACGGCTCGTCCCGTATCGATCAGAGGATCGGCAAGAACTTGGCTCCAACCCGCTCGATGATCATTACTTGATCGCAGCTGATCGTACAGTCGGTCGATCTCGCGCGCCTGATCGGGCGTGACATCCTCCTGATGCAAGGCTCTCAGCTCCTGTTCGGTTGGCTGGTAGTTGAGGCCATTGCGAATCGGCCATGGTCCCTTGCGAAGCGACGGGGCGCCCTCTGCGTTAGCTGCGTCGAGCGCAGCCGCTCTCGCGGGTTGCGCGGGCGGATGGACTTCATGCGCAAGCACGTGTGACGGAAGGGCAAAGGCGATGAGAAGGAGCGCGCCGAAGGCCGCAGCGCCGAGACCTAGCTCCGGAACTTTGCGCGATGGCGCTGCCACGACGCCGAGAAATGAAGGCTGATGCATTCTGGTCTCCACAGGTGGTTGTTGCAGTGTGAGACGTGTTGGGGACGCGTCCTATTCCATCGCGTCGCGTAAAATTCTCGATCAACAAGTCGCAAATCTTGAAAAGTGGCGTGATTGCAAGGCAAAGGGCTGCCAAACGACTTGATCACGTGACCGTTAACGCAAGATTATTCGTTCGCCGCAGTGACAGCTTCAGGGAAGGGAGCCTGGTGGGCTGGTTTTCGCACCACCACACGCGAGGTAGTCGTGCGGTCAGCCTTGCGGGTGCAGCCGTCGTTAATACAATTGGACCAATCGGTCAGTTGGAGCGCGGCGAGGAACTGATCTCGCGTCGCTAACTGGTGATCCTTCGGCACTCCCGATAACCACGGTGCTGCCGTTCAAGAAGGGAATAATTAGTCCTGACGGCCTTCAGCGCCGCGACAAGTTATTTGGCGACACCCGCCAATTCGCAGCGAATTTAAAGTCTTAAAAGCCAATTTAATGTCCCTCCCGTGCGCCGTTGTTATTTCTGGCTAGTGCTCTCATGCAGCTCAACGATCCGATTTTGAGTGCCGCGGGCCAAGTCGAGCGACCGTAGGGACCCATCTTATGGCATTCGTCGCATTCATATTGAATCGGCCTTATACGGTTATCTCAGGTCTAATCCTGACCGTGCTGCTTGGCGTAGGCGCCGCGTTGCGCATGCCCGTCGACATCTTTCCCGAAATCGACGTTCCCGTTGTAGCGGTGGTTTGGACCTACAACGGTATGCAGGCGCTGGATATCCAGAACAGGATTCTGACGCTTCACGAACGCCAGCTGGCATCGGAAGTCGACGACCTCGAACGGATCGAGGCGACAAGCTATTACGGCGTCGGCGTTGAAAAAGTCTTCTTGCATCAGGGCGCCGATGTCACGAGGGCTATCGCCCAACTCTCCAGTAGCGCCCTCCTTGTTCTGAAATACTTGCCGCCCAACATCACGCCGCCACTCGTGCTGCGCTATGGAGCAACCGACGTACCGATCATCCAGCTCAGCCTTTCGAGCCCGTCGCTTCCCGACTCGACGCTTAACGACCTCGGGCAGAACATTATCCGCCCCAATCTTGCGGTCGTGCAAGGGGCCGAGGTTCCCTACCCTTACGGTGGCAAACCCCGAGTGATCATGGCCGACCTCGACCAGGATGCCCTGACCGCGCGCGGCCTGACACCGAGCGACGTCGCCCAAGCCCTTCAACGACAGAACGTCATTTTGCCCTCCGGCGACGTGAAGATCGGCAGCAAGGACTATTCACTGTCGATGAACAACAGTCCCGATGTTATCGCCTCCATCAATCGATTTCCAATCAAGCAGATCGATGACCGCACAGTCTTCGTCGAGGATGTCGCCCATGTTCACGACGGCTATCAGGTACAAACCAATTCCGTTGCGGTCGATGGGACACCTGGCGCACTGATGTCCATTCGCAAGACCGGGGGGGTCTCGACCCTGACCGTCATTGACGGCATCCGGAACAATCTTCCCGATATAAGGCGGCTGCTGCCCGAAGGCGTTACTATCAAGCCGATTTTCGACCAGTCCGTTTTTGTCAATGCCGCACTGAACAGCGTCGTGACGGGGGGCCTGCTGGCAGCTGGCCTTACCGCGCTAATGATCCTTCTGTTTCTTGGCAACTGGCGCCTGACGCTGATCATCCTCGCAACTATTCCCATAGCGATCATAACCGCCATGCTGGTGATGTATCTGGGAGGCCAGACGCTTAACACAATGACGCTGGGCGGTTTCGCCCTCGCTGTCGGCATTCTCGTCGATAACGGGACCGTGGTGATCGAGAACATCGAACGACATGTCGGCCAGAAAGAGCCGCTGGTATCGGCGATCGTCTCCGGCGCGGGCGAAGTCGGCATCCCGACGATCCTCTCGACGATATGCATTTGTATCGTCTTTGTCCCGATCTTCCTGCTTCAGGGAGTAGCCAAGTATCTTTTCTCCCCGCTGTCACTGTCGGTATGCGTTTCGCTGATCGCCAGCCTGCTGCTGTCGTTCACACTCGTCCCGCTGCTGTTTCGCATTTTGATGCGCTCCGCGGTCGAACGGCACAGCGCGCACAACGCCGACCAGCCCCCCGCGCCCGCGCGACGCACTTTCAATCCATTCAGAGCGATTCACGACGTCTTCGAAAGAGGTTTCTCCGGCTTCCGTGAAGCTTATCGGGATGGACTCTCGCTCAGCGTCACGCACTCGATGGTCACCGTGCCGTTTTTTGGCCTCCTTATGATTTGTTCGTTGGCGCTCTTTCCTCTGCTGGGTCAGGACTTCTTCCCGCAGGTCGATGCCGGGCAGATGCGGCTGCACGTGCGCGCGCCGCCGGCAACAAGAATTGAGGAAACGCAACGCCAGTTCGCTGAGGTCGAACAGGCAATCCGCAAGATCGTCGGCAACGATCAGATCGACACGATGCTCGATAATATCGGGTTGCCCTACAGCGGCATAAACATCGCACTAAGCGATTCGGCGACCGTCGGGCCTATGGACGGAGAGATCCTCGTGTCTTTGAGCAAGAAACACACGCCGACCGCGGCGCATGTCGCCGATCTGCGGCACGAATTGCCAAGGCGGTTCCCCGAGATACAGTTCTTCTTTCAGGCAGCAGACATCGTTGACCAGGTATTGAACTTCGGGCAGCCTTCGCCCATCGATATCAGGATTTCCGGACCCGACGCCGACTTCAGCTTCGGTCTGGCGTCAAAGATCGCCGCGGATTTGAAGCGGATACCAGGGATAGTGGACTCACACGTATTCCAGGTGCCTGACGCGCCGGCGCTCACCGTCGCGGTTGATCGCGAGATCGCGCAGCAGTTTGGATTGGATCAGGGAGATATTGCCAGCAATGTCCTGGTGACAACCAACTCGAGCGCTCAGACAGCCCCGAATTTTTGGGTCAGTCCCAAAAACTCCGTCAGCTATCCTCTGGTCATTCAGGCACCGACCTACCGCTTGGATTCGACTGGAGCCCTCAACACCTTGCCGGTGTTGGCGAGGAGCGGCAGAGAGCAAAGCCAGATACTCATGAATGTTGCGAAGCTCGGGCGCGAGAAGGTCCCCCTGGTGACCTCCCAGCTCAACCTGCGCCCTGTCTTCGACGTCAACGCCGACGTTCAGGGTATCGATATCGCAACGGCCGCGGCGGCAATCGACAAGGTCCTGGCGGCGAATACGCCACCTGCCGCAAAGGCGACCCGGGTGACGCTTGCGGGCCAGGTGGAAACCATGCGCGACAGCTTCAATGGTTTGTTTTCCGGCATGGCAGTGGCAGTAGTCCTGGTTTACTTGATCCTGGTCATCAATTTTCAGAGCTGGATCGATCCGCTGATCGTGCTGTCCGCGGTGCCCTTCGCTATTGGCGGCGTGATGTGGATGCTGTTCCTGACAGGCACCCACGTCAGTGTCCCTGCCCTCATGGGCACGCTGATGTGCATCGGCCTCGCGACAGCTAACAGCATCCTCGTTGTCACCTTCGCCAATCAGCGGACGATGGCCGGAGACGCCCCTTTCGCTGCCGCGATTGCGGCTGGTTATACGCGATTGCGACCGGTCCTGATGACGGCGGGTGCCATGATCCTCGGCATGATTCCGATGGCCCTTGGCATCGGCGAGGGAGGTGAGCAGAACGCACCGCTCGGAAGGGCCGTCATAGGCGGTCTGCTATTTGCAACTTTCGCAACACTGATCCTGGTGCCGACCGTCTATCGACTGCTGCGACGCCCCGTAAGGACCGAAGCGTCCAGCGATCGGTTTGGCATCGAGCAAGCTCCATCCATTCAATAGAATCCTTTGCGAGGCCTGGTATCCATGCTAATCACCCCGATCCCGCCGAATGACGAAAAGCCCTCGCAAGGGGCGCTCGGATATGAGCGCCGCACAGGGCGGCGAATGAGCATTCTCGCTCTTGCATTTGCGGGCCTGTTGGTCGCCGGATTCTTCCTCGCCAATGTTGAGCGGCGGCACAAAACCAGCGAGCTGGCGGCAGCGACAAAGGAGGAGATGTCGAGGCCGCCGCTGGTCGACGTCGTCTCCGCCACATCATCGCCGGTTACGCGGCGCCTCGTTCTGCCAGGCGAGACGGCCGCGTGGTATGACAGCAAGATCTATGCCCGAGTGAACGGCTACGTCAAAAAGTGGTTTGTCGACATTGGCGACCATGTGAGTGAAGCACAGACCCTCGCGTTGATAGAAACGCCTGAACTCGACGCTCAGCTTCTCGCAGCCCGCGCCAAGCTAAGCGCCTCGCAAGCCGAGGTAAATGTCAGGCAGGCCGATGCCGATTTCGCCAAAAGCACTTACGAGCGTTGGAGCAACTCGCCACAAGGCGTCGTATCGGAACAGGAACGCCAATCCAAGAAGGCAGCCTCTGTCGCAGCCGATTCCAAATTGATCGCATCCAAGGCGCAGGTCGCTCTTGATCAAGCAGAGGCCGAACGACTGACCTCATTGACCGAGTTCAAGGAGGTAAAGGCCCCGTTCGACGGCACGGTTGTGGAACGCGATATCGACGTCGGGAATCTCGTGACCGCCGGCAGCGGATCGGGAATGTCAGCTCTCTATCGTGTCGCCCGTAACGAGCCGATCCGCGTGTTTGTCAATGTCCCGCAAAGTGCCGCAGATGATCTTCTAACGGGCGACGCGAGGGCTAGTATTTCGGTCGGAGGCGACACGAGCCGGCACTACGACGGCAAGGTGGCCCGCACCTCGCGGGCTGTTAATCGGCAGTCCAGAACTTTACGAGTGGAAGTCGATCTTCCCAATTCCGACTCTCGCCTGGTGCCCGGGCTGTATGTGCAAGTCAGCTTTACGCTCAAGAATCCCATCGGCGTCCAAATTCCGGCAGCCGCTTTGCTGTTCCGCCCGAAACCCCAGGTGGCGATCATTGACGCAAGGAATGTGGCGGAGTTTCGGGACGTAAAGATCGGCCTGGACGATGGGGATGTCGTGCAGATCGAATCCGGTCTCCAGGAAGGCGACAGGGTCGCGCTTAACCTGAGCAGCCAAATCGCTTCGGGAGTGAAGGTTGATGCGCACGAACTCCGCGTTCGGCTTTCAGAGAAGTAATAGTTCAAGCTGATTGGCATGCCGGTAAGGCCGCCGCGAGCGGTCGGTCAACTCTTCCAGACCGCAGCTATTATAGCGGTTGAGGATCTGCCGCCCTATCATCAAGGGTGTCATGCGCGGCAAGACCCTGGTGATCGTGCTCGCGCTCGCCGTGCTTGCGCTAAGCATTTGGCCAGCGCGCCAGCTCGGCACCGAGTTCATGCCGAATCTGAACGAGGGCACGCTGCTCTACATGCCGACGACCTTGCCCCGACGGGCGGGTGATGGCGGCGATAAACGAAGTTGCAGGCAATGGTCATTAGGCCGCAAGCGCTTCCGTCTCATGAGGAGGCGGTTGAGGTCGTCGAAGCGGCGAGCGCGGATGAAGCCATTCACCGATATCCAGATGCCGGGCAGCATGGATGGTCTCAAGCTTGCGGCTGCCACCGTGGTGTCGAACCTGCCTTCTAGAATTGCATTCCGTGGAGCTCCGGACGGTTACTTCCAAGAGGCAGAACAATCTCCCCGAGATGTGGCGGGCTGAATTAAACGGCGGCTACCAAGCCGACCCATGACCCGGGCTCTGGCAAGCATCGGCCTAAAATTCGATCTCTGCCGCCCGGAACGAACCTCGTCGGTAGTGCTTTCCACGCGTAACTATTCCAACGGAGGTTTCTGTGAAAATTCGGGCAGGCTACGATATCGCTTTTCAATGTCCCTCTGCAGTTCCCATGGTGCTCATGCTGACCACCCACCCCTCGCGGGACGGGGACATTCTGAGCGATCAGTCGATGCAGTTTTCGCCGGCCGTGGACGCGCGGGACTACTTCGATCCGTATGGCAACATCTGTACCCGCCTCGTCGCACCTCCGGGACTGCTCGAAGTCCGCAGCGAGTTCGTGGTCGAGGATAGCGGCCTGCCGGATGAGGTTTGCCCGTCCGCGCATCAGTGGGACGTCGCGGCGCTGCCGGGTGACGTCCTCCCATTTTTGCTGGCCAGTCGCTACTGCGACACCGAGAAGCTTTCGAACCTCGCCTGGTCGCTCTTCGGCGGCATCCAAGGGGGCTGGCAGCGGGCACAGGCGATCTGCGACTACGCCCACGACCGCATTGAATTCGGCTACCACCATGCCCGGGGAGACCGCACCGCGTCGGAAGGTCACGAGGAACGCCGCGGCGTTTGCCGGGATTTCGCCCATCTTGCCGTGACGCTTTCCCGATGCATGAACATCCCGGCCCGCTACTGCACGGGCTACCTGGGCGACATCGGCGTTCCTGCCGATCCGGCCCCGATGGATTTCAGCGCATGGTACGAAGTGTTCCTTGACGGTCGCTGGTTCACCTTTGACGCGAGGCACAATCGTCCCCGCATTGGACTATCGTGATTGCGAGGGGACGTGATGCCGCCGATGTCGCTATTTCGACGGCCTTCGGTCCGGCCCAATTGGTGCGTTTCAACGTGATCACCGAGGAACTCAAGCATGTCGGTAGCGCCCTGAAAGAAGCAGCCTAATGCGGCAATCCGGGTCCACAGTACGGGCGGTCCGCCCCTCGGCTATGGCTTGCTCCGGCAAGCACTGAACCGATTACTTGCGTAGCGGCGAAGCCGTCTGACCGATGTGCACCTGTCGGTTCCAGCCAGCAGCGCATTGCGCTGGCATTATGGTTGGATCGGCGTAAGAACGAATGGTCGCAGTCAGGGATCAGCCGAGACATGGATGTATTGTCGAGAAACAACGTCCACATCAGCGGGCGGGGTGAACGTGCCATGGTGTTCGCCCATGGCTTCGGCTGCGACCAGAACATGTGGCGTTTCGTGGCCCCAGCGTTCGAGAACGACTTCAAGGTGGTCCTCTTCGACCATGTGGGCGCCGGCGGGTCGGACCTGTCAGTTTACGACAAGGCCAAATATTCGACGCTTCAGGGCTATGCCAACGACGTCGTGGAGATCGGCTGCGAGCTGGGGCTAAAGAATGCCGTCTTCGTCGGTCATTCGGTCAGCGCCATGATCGGAGTCCTGGCCTCATTGAAGGCTCCGGACCTGTTCGGACGATTGGTGCTGGTAGGGCCGTCTGCAAGGTACATTGACGACGGCGACTATGTAGGCGGCTTCAGCGAAAAGCAGATCGCGGAGCTTCTCGAATTCCTCGAGGACAACCACATGGGCTGGTCCGCCGCAATGGCGCCTTCCATCATGGGCAATCCGGACCGCCCCGAACTCGGTGAGGAACTGACCAATAGCTTCTGCCGGACCGATCCGGAGATCGCCAAGGCATTTGCGCGCGTCACATTTACATCCGACAACAGGGCAGACCTGCCGAAGGTGAAGATCCCCACCCTGGTCCTTCAATGCAGCGAGGACATCATTGCGTCCGAGGAGGTGGGAAAGTTCGTGCGCAGCCGGATCCCGGGCAGCGATATCGTGTTCCTCAAGGCCACCGGGCACTGTCCAAACCTGAGCGCGCCGGCCGAGGTCATCTCGGCCATCCGGGCATATGTCTGAGTTCAGGCCCATCGACGACTACCGGGATCTGTTTGAGAACGCTCCTTGCGGCTATCTCACGATCGGATCGGACGGGCGCATAACGAAAGTCAACGCAACGCTCACGGCCTGGACAGGTTTGGAAGCCGACAAATTCGTCGGCCGGCGCCTTCACCAGTTCCTGAACATGGCCGGCCGTATCTATTTCGAGACCCACATCGCCCCCCTGCTGCGGATGCAGGGCTTCTTCAACGAGTTCGCACTCGACTTCGAGACCGCCGCGGGCGAGCGGCTGCCGGTGATCGCGAATGCAGCCGAGCGCCGCGATGCCGACGGCGCACTGTTGTTCACGGCCCTGGTAGTGATCAAGGCGACCGACCGGCGGCGCTATGAACGCCAACTCGTGGAATTCGAGGTCGGAACTTCAGAGGGAACTCGCCACCGAGCGTGAAACCGGGGAGCTGCGCGAACAATTCATAGCCGTGCTGGGTCATGACCTGCGCAATCCGCTTGCGGCTATCAGCGCCGGCGCCCGGATCCTTCAGCGGTCCGGGGCGCTCCAGCAGCACAAGGAGCTCCGCGTACTCGACATGATCAATACCACGGTCACCCGCATGTCGGACCTGATCGACAACGTCCTGGATTTCGCACGCGGACGGCTGGGAGGCGGCATCACGCTGAGCCGCGATGCCAACCGGCCGCTGGAGCCGGTCCTGGAGCAGGTCGTCGACGAACTGCGAACGGCGTCCCCCCGACGGGTGATCGAGACCAGTTTCGAGATCACGGAGCCCGTCAACTGCGACCGCACGCGCGTCGGACAACTGGCGTCGAACTTGATCGGCAACGCGCTCACACATGGCGCGCCGGACCAGCCCGTGCGTGTGGGAGCAAAAACCGAAGGCGGTGGATTTTCGTTGTGGGTGGCAAATGCCGGAGATCCCATTCCCGCGGCCGCGATGGAAAAACTCTTCGAGCCGTTCTTTCGTGGCGACGTCCGCGATAGCCGTGAGGGTCTCGGACTAGGGCTACATATTGCCTGGCAGATCGCGCAGGCGCACGCTGGCCGGATCGAAGTGACGTCCACCGCGGATGAAACCCGGTTCGTCTTCACGATGCCGCTCACTCCGACCGCATCAAGCTGAACACGTGCCATCACCCCAGCAAGACGGAACAAAACCTCCGTCGCCCGCTTGGCAGCAGTGGAGGATGGAATGGCGCATTCAAGTCCCGTTGTCTTGATAGTCGAAGACGAATTGCTGTTACGGATGGATTCGGCCGAGATGATCGAAAATGCCGGATTTGAAGTTGTACAGGCGGCCAACGCCGACGAGGCCATAGCAATCCTTCGCGCTCGTCCTGCGATCCACGTCGTCTTCACCGACATCCAGATGCCGGGCTCGATGGACGGTCTGAAGCTCGCGCAGTTCGTTCGGGACCGGTGGCCGCCAATCAAGATCGTCGCGACATCCGGTCGTGTGAGGGTTGGTGCCCAGGATTTGCCGGCCGGTAGCATGTTCCTGCCGAAGCCGTATCGCGGCGCCCAAGTCGTCGCGATGCTGCGGGAGATGACCAGCGCTGCCGCCTGATCGCGGTTCCGACTTGTTCGCCGTCTTGAATTTTTTCCGCGCCCCCTTGAAACCAAAACCGGTTTTGCTAATTCATTGGGCGTCACCTTACGGGTGGCGCCCGCGGTGCCCTCTGGGGCCTCGGGACTGAGACGGGCACCGGTCGTGTCCGGTGCCTCATACCCATCTTGCTCTTTGGAGGATTTGGCTATGCGCACTTATGACTTCTCTCCCCTCTTCCGATCGACCATCGGTTTCGATCGTCTGTTCGACCTTGTCGAGACGGCCCAGCGGGCCACCGACGAAGGCTATCCGCCCTACAACATCGAACGGCTGGCCGAAGACCGCTACCAGATCGCGCTGGCGGTCGCCGGCTTCTCGCCCGGACGAAATCTCGATCACGGCGGAGCAGAACGTCGTCACCATCGAAGGCGGCAAGACCGAAAAGACCGAGCGCGAGTTCCTTTATCGGGGCATCTCGACCCGGCATTTCAAACGGCAGTTCAACCTGGCGGACTACGTCCAGGTGAAGGGCGCGACCTTCGACAACGGCTTGCTCAAGATCGAGCTGGTCCGGGAAATCCCCGAGGCCATGAAGCCGCGGCGGATCGCCATCGACGGCGCGACCACATCGCCGACAACGTCCATCAGATCGAGGCCAAGGCGGCCTGATTCATCCACTTCAGGAGTATGCCGCGCGTCGGGCGACGCGCGGCATCGGACTTCGTCTAAAGAATGGAGGAGACCATGCGGCCGACGACCGCTTTCGATGACAATGTTTTCGACATCACCGCGCTGCTGCACCCCGGAACCGTCTTCGATCATCCGAGAGACGTGGTGGCGCATCCATCGCTTTCGATATCCGAGAAGCGCGCCATTCTGGCGTCCTGGGCGTCGGATGCATCGGCGATCGCGTCCTGTCCCGCGCTGCGGGCGCCAGCCAGCCTCAAGGCGCCAGTGACGATCGACGAGATCCTTGAGGCCCTATGCGAACTCGACGGCGGTCCCCGCAATCCGCCCGGCAGCAAGCCAAACCGTCTGTGTTCGACGTCCAGGGCTTTGGCGGCGTAGTAGGGAGATGCGCCATGGATGAAATCAGATTACCGCAACACGTGTTGAACCGGATCGAGCAGCGGTGGACAGCCAGATTGGCTCAGATGCTGGCAGAAAAGCGACGTCCTGAGCGCACGCGTTCTTCACCCGCCGACGGAAATTACGATCCACTTCGATCACCGCAAGTTCGGCGGCTGCTGGAGGGATCCCTAAGGCCGCCCATTTCGCTTTCTGGCAATAGTGATCGCGCGCGCACCGTCTGCGGCTCCAGGAACTTTCCTCAGGAAGTCGGGTTGCCTGAAATCTTTCACTTCTAAATTTGGAGAGAGTCCGATGGCCGACAAAGACCTCAACGCCCTTTTTCTCGACACCCTAAAAGACATCTATTACGCCGAGAAGCAGATCTACAAATCACTGCCAAAGATGGCGAAGGCCGCCAACTCGGATCAGCTCCGTGCCGCGTTCGAGAAGCACCACGACGAGACCGAGGGCCAGATCGAGCGGCTGGAGCAGATCTTCGAACAGATCGGCAAGCCTGCACGCGGCAAGAAGTGCGATGCAATCGAGGGAATCCTCGATGAGGGCACCGAGATCATGGACGAATACAAGGGCGAACCGGCGCTTGACGCCGGCCTGCTGGCTGCCGCCCAGGCGGTCGAGCATTACGAAATATCCCGCTACGGCACCCTGAAGAGTCTGGGCTGGTAAGCTCGGCATGAAGGACGCCGTCAAGCTTCTCGATCAGACGCTGGCCGAGGAGAAGAAGACCGACGACACGCTGACCAAACTCGCTGACACGGCGGTCAACGCCGAAGCGGCATAAGGAGGATCTAATGAAACCTAGTATTGCCACCTTCGCCCTTGCTTCGGCTCTTTTGTCGACGGCTGCCTATGCGCAGTCCATGGGAGAAAAGTCCGGCGTCAACTCGACGCTTGGCATCGCGCCGAAGACAGAAGACTTCATCAAGGAAGCCGCCATGAGCGACATGTTGGAGATCGACGCCGCCAAGATAGCGCAACAGAAAGGGGATCCCCAGGAGAAAACCTTTGCGGTCGAAATGATCACCGATCACACCAAGACGAGCACAGAGTTGAAAGGCTTGGTGTCCGGCGAAATGAAGTCCGCGATCCCCTCTTCTCTTGATAACTTCTCCCAGAAGAAGCTCGATAAGCTGCGCGATACGAAGCCGGAAGACTTCGCCAGTGAATATGATCCGATGCAGGTCAGTGCCCACAAGGATGCGGTGTCGCTCTTCGAGCGTTACGCGAAGGGTGGCGAAGATCCGAAGTTGAAGGACTGGGCCGGCAAAACCCTGCCGACCTTGCAGCACCACCTCGAGATGGCGCAGAACATGAACAAGAACCGGAAGTGAGGAAACAATTCGCGATGAGGCGGCCCCGAAAGGGGCCGTTTTTTTTTGATCAACCCGACAATTGCAAGCGCCTCAGGCACATCTCATTCGCGCGAATGGCGGCACGGAAGTTGCTAAGGATTACCGCGTTAGACACACTGCCAGTTTGTCGGCTCCGCTCCGAGCAAAAGCCTCCGACTTTCGCTGACCGGTCATCTGGCGATGAATTCTTTGGCCACGGCACCGCTTCCAACTCGGTCGCCCTCAAAACGAAAACCCAGGCGGAACGTTCCTGTCTCGGGAGCCGCATACAGTTCGGCGTCCACCGTTGCAATTTGATCCCGTTCTGCGAAGCCGGCTGAGGCCAAGCCGCCGTCTATCCGATTGTCGGCTGACGCCAGCGCACGCGCCGGTTTCAGATTTCGATTCCGAAGGGGGAAAAGCCCGCACCGGCTTAGCTTCGGCGTCCAGGGAGGCTGCAGCGGCGCCTGACAAGGTGTTTGGCAGCGTCCCACACCAGCGATCCGGAACCGAGCGCGCAGTCCATCATTGGATATGGACAATCAGGAGAGCCCGATGACGCCCGACTATCCCAAGCCGCCCTTCCCCGCCAAGAAGCAGCCGATGCCTGGCTCAACCGACGCCATGCAGCCGCGTCCGGATCACGGCGAGACCAGCTACAAGGGCTCGGGCAAGCTGAAGGGGATGAAGGCCGTCATCACCGGCGGCGACAGCGGCATCGGCCGCGCGGTCGCGATCGCATTCGCACGCGAAGGCGCAGACATCCTGATCGCCTTTCTCAACGAGACCGAAGAGGCCAACGAGGTCAAGAAACTCATCGAGAAAGAAGGCCGCAAGGCCGTCCTGGTGCCCGGCGACCTGCAGGACGCCAAGCATTGCCGAGAAGTCATCAAAAAGGCGGTGGACGATCTCGGCGGCATCGACATCCTCGTCAACAACGCCGCCCACCAGGCCACGTTCAAGGACATCGGCGACATATCGGACGAGGAATGGGAGAAGACGTTCCGGACCAACATCCATGCGATGTTCTACCTGACCAAGGCGGCCGTGCCGCACATGAAGCCCGGCAGCGCCATCATCAACACCGCGTCCGTCAACTCGGACATGCCGAACCCGATGCTCCTGGCTTACGCGACCACCAAGGGCGCGATCCAGAACTTCACCGGCGGGCTCGCTCAGATGCTCGCGGAGAAGGGCATCCGCGCCAATGCCGTCGCTCCCGGTCCGATCTGGACGCCGCTGATTCCGTCGACGATGCCCGACGACGCCGTGAAGAACTTCGGCAAGCAGGTGCCGATGAAACGACCCGGCCAGCCCGCCGAACTCGCGACCGCCTATGTCATGCTGGCGGCCCCGCTGTCGAGCTACACGTCCGGAACGACGATCGCCGTGACCGGCGGCAAGCCGTTCATCTGATGGCCGGCCTCAGCATCCCGTGATGCCCGACCGCCGGTATTTCGTCGTCCGCGGCAAGCTTTGGCGGCTGGCCAATCTGGGTTTGTCGGCGGCGCTACGGTCCGCGCTGGTGCGCGAACTGATGGCTGCGCAACTCTGGTAATAACCTTTATGCGATCATGGACGGTCGCGCGGCAAACGACGAATCAGGCCCGCCCATGCTACCGTTTTGCATGACAATGACCTGGAACGAGGCCGAGATTGGCGGGCGCAAGTGCGCGTCCATCCACTTCGAGCAGAAGCGCCTCTACGTTGTCGAGCGCTTCGGCAAGGTTGATGCGTGGATCGACGGTGTCAGGATTGGAAGTTATGCCGACCTCCGCGAGGCTAAGAAGGCTGTCCTCAAAATCCGGCGCCCTAAACCACACAATGGGGTCAGCGCCGGAAGTTACGGGAGTGATTGAGGCCGCTCCTACTTCGTTGTTCGGCTTTGACGTGAAGAGCCCAAATTACGTTCTTGAACTCGTCCTCGACCTCTAGCTTCCAGTCGTGCCCCGGCCGCAGCCTGCCGTCGATGTCCTTGATGATCTCGCCCGCCATACGCGTAGCCTCAGCCCACGCGGCATACTTGTCAGCGAACTCCTCACCATCGTAGTCAGTGTGCGAAACGTCGTGATGCGTATTGAAGAAACACTTTGGCATGCCTTTAAGACGCGCAAAATCTCTGTAGGGTTCCGCTTGGAGCCGACAAGGAACGACCTGGTGGTTAACGGGTTATTCTGGTGTGTCGCATACGCGGCGCGACATCTCACAGCGAGACTAACGGCCCCAGCGTCCCGCATTGGGGCCGTCCTTTTCCCGATCAGGCTGTTCTGTCGGCACTGAGTAAGGTTCGTTCGTGAACTTGGTGCCGACCCCCGCCATGTTGAATGGCGGAGCCATCGTCAGGCGGCGGGCACCATCGGTTTTGCAGTTCTCAGGGACATTGTAATCGTCGCCTTCCGGTCCTTCGACTTAGGCCGCGGCGACCCCTTCTTTGCGGTTAACCTGCGTTAATTGGAACCGGCGGCAAACAACAAGATTATTCAAAGATATACTCGGAGCCTTGCCGATGCTCGCTGGCCTTCCTGTAACCTCGATCACCAACTCTTCGTCTGGCTCCGCCTATTGGTTTTCGCGTTTTGCTGCTGCGACGGCCAAGTGGACCGGCAGTTCGTCGGCCTTCGTCACCGCCGTCACGGTGGTGGCGGTTTGGGCCATCACCGGCCCTTTCTTCAGCTACAGCGACAGCAAACTGGTCATAAATACCGGGACGACCATTGTGACATTTCTCATGGTTTTCCTGATTTCAAAATACGCGAAACGGGACACAAAAGCTCTGCAGACCAAGCTGTCGGAATTGATCTTAGCCTTGGAGACGGCGAACAACCGGATCGCAGCGATAGAGAACGCGAGCCCCGAGGAATCAGATGCCAGTCAAGAGGACATCCAGCGACGGTTACAGCAGTCAGCACTCGTGCAGAGTCCTCACGATCAAAGCGGGCTAAATAGGAAATCTTGCGATGCCGGTCAGTGAAGGCAGTCGGCAAAAACGGTTGAAGCCAACCGCATCAGAGACGATTAATCGCGAGGAAAGTTCGCCAGCTAACACGGAGCGGAAACCATTGCCTCTCGGTGCAGGCGCGCGCATGAATGCGCGGGTCGTGTTTGCCATAGCGATCTTTGCCCTTTCATTGTGGACCGCTGCAAGTTTCCTTCCATCGTTGATTTGGGCCACTATTCTCGCCATCACCTTATGGCCACTTTACCTAGAGTTTGCAGCGCGTATCACCTCGGGCCCCTCCGGTCTGGCGGCGCTGGTCTTCACTGCCATCGTAGCACTAATTTTGTTTACGCCCATGTCGCTCGCAGTCTATCAGGTGGCTCAACAAAGTGACGAAATCATCAGCTGGTTGAAAAAGGCTCAAGAAGGCGGGATTGAAGTGCCCGACTGGATCGCCCGCCTGCCGATCGCCGCCGAGATCGCGCAGCAATGGTGGCGCGCTAACCTCTCGGACCCTAAGGCCGCGAGCGCTTGGCTGCAGGCAATCAATGCAGACAATGCGTCCGGTCTCTTCAACACCTTAGGTGGCCAGCTCGTACATCGCCTATTTATGTTGTTTTTTTCGCTTTTTGCGTTGTTCGTTCTACTCTGCAACGGCCGCTTTGCCGCAAATCGGTTCCTCGAAACATGCGACCGTATCCTAGGTCATCCCGGCGAGGGGGTGATCGAAAAGATAGTTGATTCGATCCGCGGCACCGTGAACGGCACGGTCGTAGTCGCAGTGGCCGAGGGATTGTTGATTGGCGTCGGCTATCTTGTTGCAGCTGTGCCGAATGCCGTGATGTTCACCATTTTCACCACCGCGTTTGCCATGCTTCCTTTCGGAGCCTGGATAGCCTTCGCTGCAGCAGCTTTGACATTGTTGTCTGGCGGCGGCAGCGGGATTGCAGCCGCTGCCGTATTTTGTTGGGGAGCAATGGTCATGCTGGCGGGTGATCACTTCGTGTGGCCAACAATGGTTGGTGACGCGGCCCGACTGCCTTTCCTATTCGCATTCGTCGGGATCTTCGGAGGTCTTGCCGCTTTCGGATTGATCGGCTTGTTTCTAGGACCTGCCATAATGGCGGCATTGCTGACGGTATGGCGAGAGTGGATTTTTAGACCCGCAGAAAAGGCGCCTTAAAGCTCGTGCGATCGAAGACGAGTTACGCCAGCGCGTAAAGAAGAACGAGGGCGAAAGCGGCCGGATGTGCTGTGGTCTGACTGATGGTCGTGGCCAATGCCTTTTCGGATGGCTCCCGCTCCTTGATCACAGTGGTACGGTCGCGGTCACGATCGATGTCGCGATGCTCGCCGACCGTCCCAACGCCCACACCTACCTCTTCAGCCATCGCGGGGGCGGCAAGAGCGCCGACCGCGGCGGCAACGAACAATAACTTTTTTCATAGCGAAACTCCTGTTTGTGAAAACTCCGAAGCAGCCACCTGTAGCCGCGGGAGTTCCGTCAGGAATTGCACAAACGAAAGCCATTTCAGGACGTAGCGAGCATGGCGGCGACCGCCGCGGCCATGACCGCGGTTGCCGCCCAACCGAGCGCTTTGGCCCATCCGGTAACGACGAACTCGCCCATGACCTTCGGCGCTGCCGCCAGCCACATCATGATCGCCATGACCGGAACGGCGACCACGCCGTTGATCACGGCGCTCCAGTACAAGGCCCGGATCGGATCGATCGGAGTGAAATTCATTATCATGCCGACGATGGTCGCGATGCAAATCACCGCGTAGAAGGCCTTGGCTTCCATCGGCTGGCGGGCGAGCCCCGTCGGCCATTTCCGCGCTTCGCCGACGGCGTACGCCGCCGATCCGGCGAGAACCGGAACTGACAACAAGCCGGTGCCAACGACGCCAAGGGCGAATATCGTCTCGGCGAAAACCCCCGCAATGGGCCGCAAGGCCTCGGCAGCCTGGGCGGAGGTCTGGATATCGGTGACGTTGTTGGCGTGCAGCGTCGCCGCCGCCGTGATCATGATCGCAAGCGCGATGAAGTTCGAAAATCCCATCCCCACGAAGGTGTCGAGATGGATCCGGTTGAGCGCCCCCTCACCTTGATGAGGCGCCCGCTTGAGTATCTGTCGGGCCGGGACGGTCCGCACGTCTTCGGCTTCCTGGGAAGCCTGCCAAAAGAACAGGTAAGGACTGATCGTGGTGCCTAGGACGGCAACGACGGTCGTCAGATAATCCTTGTCCCAACGAAGCGAGGGAATGACGAGGCTTCTTGCGGCCTCCGACCACGGCACCTTCACCATGAACATGCAGGCCACATAGGCAAACAGAAACAACGTCAGCCATTTCAAAACCGAAACGTAGCGGGTGTACTGCAGGAAAATCTGCAGCGCGACGCAGATCGCCGAAAACAGCAGGACATAAAGGAGTTGCGGCCCGCCCAATACCAATCTCGATGCGTCCGCCATCGCGCCGAGGTCTGCTCCGATATTGATGGCATTGGCGAGCAACAGCAGCAGCACGATCGCACAAAGCAGCCACGGCGGACAGTGCTGACGCAGGTTGCCCGCAATGCCGCGGCCGGTGGTGCGCCCCATGCGGGCGCTAACGATCTGCACCGCCGTCATCAAGGGATAAGTAAAGAGCATGGTCCAGGTCAGGGCGTAGCCGAACTGCGCACCGGCCTGCGAATAGGTTGCGATCCCGCTCGGGTCATCATCGGATGCCCCCGTGATCAGGCCTGGACCCAGGACCCCGAGCAGCCGCGGCTTGGTGGGCTCGACGACCGGACTGGGACCGGCATCGATGGGCTGCTCGATTTCGAAGGCCATGGGTACCTCAGTTAGTCTGCCGCCCCGATTAATTCACCGAGGCGGCAGGATTCGGTTTTCAGTATTTGAACTGCGGCATCGCCTTCAACTGGTCCTTGGTCGCGTTGTAGATGGCGTGGTCGGGATACCAATAACCATTGGCCTTCCGATCTTCCGCCGTTGTCGTCGCTGCGCCCGTGGTGCGGGCGGTACCGTCTGCGGCAGTGCGCGCGTTGCTGTCGACGTTCGTCGCCGGACGGTTCGTGGGACGTCGTGGTGCTTGCAGTGGTCGACCGCGGCGGCTCGTTCGACCATTTCAGCTTGTCGTAAGCGACGGCGACGTAGTGTTCGCCCATGCCGAGGAAGCCGCCAACGCCCAGGATGACGTTCTCGACCTTGCCCGCCTTGTCCAGGATGACATCATTGATGTCGCCGATCTTTTCGTTGGCGTCGTTGTAGACGTTGACGCCGACGAGCTTGGATGCCCGCCATTCGCCTTCCCTGTGCGATGACGACGGCGCTATCGGCGGCGGCGATCTTGTTCGAGGTGGTTTGGGCCGATGCCGTGCACGTGAACAATGCCGTGGTCAGCAAGGCGGCGGCGAGATACTTGGTCATGTTTCCTCCAATGGTTTTGAGTGGACTGAAATCCACGGTTCTAGACGATCGCGTCATGCTCAGTGTGCAGGAGCATGATGAGAATGATCAGCGGAATCGGAATTCCGACGAGCCAAAGCAGAATTGGCATGGCATCTCTCCTTTCGTTTTCGAGTGGTTAGCGATTGATCGCGGGGGTGTAAGCCTTCTTGCCCCAGGTTCCGTCGCGGAGGCCGCCACCTTCGGTTGCCGCGAGCGATGCGGAGAACGCGCCGATGAACAATGACAGCGTCAGCCAGATCGCAGTCTGCATCGCCGCCTTGCGCGCAGCGTCCAGATCCGCCTTCACCTGGGTGACGACGTCGTTGACGCGTTTCTCGGCGTCGGCCTGGCCTAACCCCGTGCGGGCAGAGACGACCTTGGCGACATAGGCGCGGTCGGCGGGATTGAGATCGCTGCCGTTGTGGAAGCTGGTCGTAAACAGGCGGACCATCTCACCGCGTGGGTCGACGCCGTTCTGCTGGCCTTGAGCCGACGGGTTGTCGGAACGCAGCAGCGTATCGACGTAGCCGCTCATCGGCGAGGATTGAGCAGCGTTGGCAGCGCCCTGCGTGGCTCCCGCAAGCGTTCCGCCCATCAGCGAACTTGCCGGAGAGGCAAGCAGCACGGCGCCGAGAACGGAGGCGGCCGCCCAGGCGAGAAAGCCGTGCGCGGTGTCACGAAAGTGCACTTCCGTTGTCTGGACGCCGACCCACTTGGTCCGGAGACGGCCGGCGAGATAGCCACCGATGGCTGACGAGATCATCGCCATTACGATGAAGTACAGCCCCGTCCCGATCTTGAACGTCGTTGCGGAAACGCCGGAATTGCCCCACGGCGAAACGACCGAAAATCCCATGCCGGCCCCGAAGGACAAAAGCACCAGCGTCAACGACAGGGATGCCACTGCACCCGCCAAGACGGCCGCCCATGACACCCCGGCGACCGACGGTTCAACAAAGTCTTCATGCGCGTTCTGTCGAAGTGCTTGTTCCATTGAATCCTCCAGCAGCCCAATTGGCTGCCCAGAAAATGCCCACATGGAACAAAGGTTCCTGGCTGAGAATTCGCATTTAGGACGGAAGGTAAATGCAGCGCGTCCACCGGCGCCGCGAGAAGAAAAACAATAGAACAATAGAACGTCTCTCCCGGAGCCAGCGGTCCTGGACAGACGTCTCTTGGCGGCTTGGCCGCGGCTTCCATACCCACAGAAAGAACGCCAACTCCCTCGGACTGGAACTTCCTGGGTTCTACACGAGTTAACGGCTGCCGTTTTCCTAGCGGCATCAAGCCGTGTGTTGCCTCGCCGGGAGGCCAAAACGGTTGGCGGGCCGTTTCCGGAAACGAGCGATAAAGCATGTCAGGACGTCACGGGCCGCCCGCCGAAGCTTCCCTCCTTTCGGCGGCGCAACTACGGCAGATCATCGATGCCGCGACCCACACAGCCATAATCAGTATCGATAGAGCAGGCTTTGTGACCAGCTGGAGCCGTGGCGCCCAGCGTATCTTCGGTTGGACCGAAGAGGAGATGCTGGGGCAGAAACTCGACCGCCTTTTCACAGAGTAAGATCGGAAACTAGGCCAAATCGCGCGTGAGATGACCGACGCGCTCGCCCATGGTCGTGGCTGCGGCGAGGAAGGATGGCGCATCCGCAAGGACGGATCCCGGATGTGGGCCGCGGGCGAGATGTCGCCGGTCCGCAGCGACGCGGGAGCCGTCGTCGGTTTCACGAAGGTCGTACGGGACCGTACCGCGCAGCGGCGCGCGGAAACTCCGCCGAGCAGGAACGGCGCTCACTTCAAATTCTCAATCGCGCAGGCTCTGCGCTGGCGATCGAAACCGACCTTACGCGGCTCGTTCAGATCGTGACGGACGCCGGTGTCGAACTCACCGGCGCCGAGTTCGGAGCCTTCTTTTACAATCTGATCGATGAGGCCGGCGAAAGCTACATGCTTTACACGCTGTCCGGCGCTCCGTTCGAAGCGTTCTCGAAATTTCCCATGCCACGCAATACCCAGGTGTTTGCGCCCACCTTCAGTGGTGAAGGCATCGTGCGTTCGGACGACATCACCCCCGATCCGCGCTATGGACACAATGCGCCGCGAAAGGGAATGCCGGAAGGTCACCTTCCTGTCCGCAGTTACCTCGCGGTTCCGGTCAAGTCGCGATCGGGCGAGGTGTTGGGCGGACTCTTCTTCGGCCACGCCAAAACCGCCATGTTCACGGAGCGATCGGAAAGCGGTCTCGCCGGACTTGCAGCGGAAGCGGCGGTCGCAATCGACAACGCGCGTCTGACCCAGTCTACGCAGCGTGAGATCGCCGAGCGCAAGCGTGCCGAAGAAGCCTTGCGAGACCTCAATGCAACGCTCGAACAGCAAGTCGCCGAACGAACCCTGCAGCTTCAGGAAAAAGAACAGGCGCTGCGCCAGTCGCAAAAAATGGAAGCGGTCGGTCAACTGACTGGCGGCATCGCCCATGACTTCAACAACCTGCTGCAGGTCATTACTGGAAACCTCGAAGCCCTGCAGCGCCATCTGCCGCCCGACTCCGGCCGGCTTCAACGCGCGGCAAATCAGGCGATGAACGGGGCGCGCCGTGCGGCCGCGCTGACGCAGCGGCTTCTCGCGTTCTCCCGCCGACAGCCGCTCGATCCGAAGCCGATCGAGGTCAACGCCCTTGTCCAAGGCGCATCCGAGCTCATGCACCGCACGCTAGGCGAGACGATCGCGATCGAGACGGTGCTCGGGGCCGGACTTTGGCGCGTGGAAGCGGACCCCAACGAGCTCGAGGCAGCACTGCTGAATTTGGCGGTCAATGGGCGCGACGCGATGCCGGAGGGCGGCAAGCTCACGATCGAAACCGCCAATGCCCACATCGATCAGGTCTACGCGGCAAACCATGCCGAGGTTCTGACGGGGCAGTATGTTTCCATCTGCATTTCCGATACCGGCGTCGGGATGACCGCCGCGACGGTCAACCAAGCTTTCGAACCTTTCTTCACGACCAAGCCCGTCGGCAAGGGCACGGGACTTGGCCTGAGCCAGGTTTACGGCTTCGTCAAGCAGAGCGGCGGCCATGTGAAGATCTACTCGGAAGTCGGACAGGGGACGACGGTAAAGATCTATCTTCCCCGACTGGTCGCCGAACATGTCGTGGCAGAGAGCCTGGCGAACCCGCTGCCCGCCGAGGGGTCGGCCGAGGAGACAATTCTGGTCGTCGAAGACGATGACGACGTTCGGACTTCCACCGTAGAAAGCCTCCGCGAAATCGGCTATCGGGTCATCGAGGCACATGACGGTCCGTCAGCCTTGCGGCTACTGGAGCGGCAATTGAGGGTGGATCTGCTTTTTTCGGACGTGGTCCTGCCCGGCGGCCTGACGGGAGCGCAAGTCAGCGCCCAGGCCCGCGCAATACGTCCCGGCCTCAAGGTCCTGTTCACGACCGGCTACGCGCGGAACGCCATTATCCACCATGGGCGCCTGGATAAAGGAGTCCATCTGATCACCAAGCCCTTCAGTCTGAACGACCTTGCCGCCAAGATCCGCGATGTTCTGGATGCTCCCGGCTCGGACCCCGACGGAACAAAGTCGTCTTAACAGTGCCTTAGGCATAATTCCGAGGTATTGAATCAATTGCCGGAACGGTGGGTCGTATGCCTAGTTGACCCGCGAATGAAAGCTACCCGACATGAATATCTCGCTTGCAGCGGCTGACGGCATTCTCGCCCGGACCCTTGACGTCCTGAACAACGGGGACCGTTCGCTGCTAGGCGCTCTCGACGAGCTTCCCGCCCCGATCTACGTGACCGACACCGACGGCGTGATTACCTATTACAATCCTGCGTGCATCGCCTTCGCAGGCCGAGTGCCGGCGCTGGGCCGAGACCGTTGGTGCGTCACTTGGAAGCTATTCACCGAAGATGGCGCATTCCTTCCTCACGACAAGTGTCCGATGGCCGACGCGATCCTGACGCAAACGCCCGTACGGGGCGTCTCCGCAGTGGCCGAGCGTCCCGATGGTACGCGATTGAACTTCGTGCCGTTTCCGACACCGCTTTTCGATGCCCAGGGTCGGTTCATCGGCGCCGTCAATATGCTGATCGACGTAACCGCGAGAAAACGCGCCGCGGTGCTTCACGAGCAAGCGCGGCGGTGCCGCCGTCTTGCAGTCTCCGTCGATGACGAGCAGACAGCTTCCACTCTCAGTGGCCTGGCTGCCGGCTATGAAGAAGAGGCGCGGAAGCTTTCTTCCAGCTAGGCCTCACGTCGCGAACCAAAATTGCAGCCCCTTCATCGGCGGAAAAAAGCAGCGCGCGAAGGCCGCGTAGCTATTACTCGCCGTTCTTCTTGAACGACTTAGAAGCATCCTTGATGGCCTGCACGGCCGCCTTAGGCCCTTTCCAGCCGATGATAGTAAGCTTTTTGTCCTCAAGCTCATCGGTCGCCTTGAAGAACTTTTCAAGCTCCTGTCGGATCGGCTTCGAAAGATCGCTCACGTCCTTCAGGGCCTTCTCCGAGTGCGAATCCCTCGGAACGGCGAACACGCGGTCGTTTCGCTCGGTCTTGTCCTTGTGCTTCTGCTCGATTTGAAGAATGCCGATGACGCGGCAAGTGAGGATAATGCCCGGGAAGGTCGCGGCGTCGTGCACGACCATGACATCGATCGGGTCGCCGTCATCGGCCTTGGTCGAGGGCACGAACCCCCAGTCGTGCGGATAGGTAAGACCCGTCAGCAGCGACTTCGACAGCGTAAATGTCTTGAGCTTTGGGTCGTAATCGAACTTAGCCCGGCTGCCCCGGGGCGTTTCGACCACAACGCAAACGTCACCGTCTTCGGTAAAGGCCGGCAGATTGATAAGATTTGGCATCGTCGGTCCTTAAGTACATACCAGAAAGCTGAAGCTAACGGCCGAATGGGAACGCGAAGGCTTCGTCTGCGGCCTGACGCCTCGCTTGCTCCTCAGCGGCCCCGGGAATCCGCGGGGCCGCTGATTTTGCCAGCGCTCTGCTTCCTCCGGACCCACCGCATCTTGCGGCGCACGCACCAAGCCGTCACCGAGACCACCAACCAGGCGAGCGACGCGCCGATGAAGGCGCCCGGAATGTTGCGCTCCACAACCAACGAGAACACGATCGCAAAGGCCAGCATGCCAAGCGCGCCGAGGGCGGCTCCAGCGGCGTCGAGGGCGGCGGCCTCCTCTCCACGCCGCCGGCCGTCGAGACCCGCCTCCCGCTTGCGGAGGATTTCGTGCTTCTCGATCAGGGTCGCGCTGGCGCAGAAGATGGCCGGAAGGGCCAGAAACAGACCGCCGACGGATGCTCCATAACGGCTACTGATAAGGCCGGTGAAGACGGTCGCGGCGCCGCCGAGCGCGAAGCGAGCCAGGTATTCGTACCAGCGACCTTCCTTGAGCGAGGAAGGCGAAGAGCCGATCGCGCTCATGTCTGAGCTCCGGCGAGGGTGAACAGGCCGAAGGCGACGATCAGCCAGACGACGAGCGACAGGAGCGTGGCGGGCGCCGCCCGCAGCCGGGCGCGAATGAGGAGTTGACAGACGACGAGGCCATAGACCGCGAGCGCGATCGCTCCCGCCGTCATCGCCCAAGTTTGCTGGGCCGCGTAATCGGCTCCGTGCCGGTACACAGCGATGCCGAGCGTCGCGAGCGCGACGGAGGGCGCGGCTCCGAACAGACCGGCGAAGCTTTTGGGGCGCAGCATGTCTCCCAGCATCGCGAACGCCGACACCACGACGCCGCCGACCAGGAAGCGGACGACGTATTCGGTCATCTTGCTTTTTTCCAGAGTTTAGACAGCGGGCCGCCGGTCCCGTAGACGGGATCCTTACGCGGCAATGCAACCTTCGGAATGGTCTTGAGGGCCCGGGCACGGTCTTCCACGGTCGTGCACTCGTCGTAGGTGCCGGCTGGCGGGTATGCGCCGATGACGAGAAAGTCGTCGGATGCAGACAGGCATTGGTGGCCCGTGCCGGCGGGCAGGATCGCGACGTCGCCAGCCTTCAACGTGAATATTCGGCCTTTCTTGCCGCCGAAGCGGACCCTCCCCTTGCCGCGCGCGATGCCGAGAACCTCATGGATCCTGGAATGATAGTGCACGTAGTCGTAGATGCCGTCGCGCCATGTGTCACCCCACCCGTTCGCTTCGAACAGGTCCTCGATCACGGCCGCGGGATCGTGGCGATCATCGAGTTCGACGGCTCCCCGGTAGATGATGAGCGGCCACCGCGGATGGTTGGGGACGAGACCGTCGTCCTTGAAGCGAACGGCATGGGGTTTTCTCGCCCGCGCGAAATCGGGAGCTTCTCCCTTGCCGGGTCGCCGTAGGCCGGTGGCGCGCTCGGCGTATTCCTTCAGGTCTTCAATAATCGGCATGATTGCCCTCCTTGAGAGAATCGAGCGGATAGCCCGTCCACAGCCGGAGGGTCCGCTCAAGGATGGCTCCGAGCGCGAATCCGGCGACAACATCGCTCGCCCAGTGGGCCAACACCACGACGCGGGTCAGCGAGAGCCCGACCGCGAGCGCCCTGATCGCTCGGCGGGGCCCGGCGGGAAGCGTGCCCGCGGCTGAGGCGAGCGCGCCCATATGCAGCGCATGGCCGGAGGGAAAGGCATCCTCACGCTTGCCGGAAAACGAGATGCCGTGAATGTGGCCCAGCACCGTCCTGCGGTCCGGACGGGTCTGGTCGAACAGGAGCTTCATCCCGTGCGGCAGCAACGATGCCGCAACCGCGACCAGCAAGGCGTGGTTGCCGGCGCGCCTCAGCGGCTCGCCTCGGCCGCGCGACGCGAGCCAGCCGGCCGCCGCCAGAACCAGAAGGACCTTCTCGTCCGCGCCCCAGGTCAGGGCGCGTGCTACCTCCTCCGGTGCCGGGCCGGTGTCGCGGGCGATTTCACGCGCGATCGCTATATCCGCCTTCGTCGGGCGGACGGTGATCGGAAACCTTGGCTGCCGACGAAGAAGACTGGCTCGAGTTCTTGCTGCCGTATGCATGGGATCCAAGGATTGGAGATGCGCGGACTTTCCAACGCGCCGCGGTCCCCCAGGTTCATTGTTTTGTCACAACCCCGGGCGCACGGCGGGCGAGGTCATTTTTGGCTTGGACGCCGATCAGCGTGCGCTCTCGGCGGCGCTGCGGTGAATTACGCGTTCATCGAGCATTTCCCGGACATCGCCCGGGGGCCATTTCCCGGTGCGCCGCCTCGAGCGGAACTACGGCAAGGAGAGGATTCGCACCGAATATTACTTTATCGCCCGACAGCTTTGAGCGTCGGGATCGGTCGTTCATGGAGCCGTCCATACGGGTGGGTCAGCGGGAACTACGGCGGGTCCGCGACGATTGCTGGTTTCACCGGGCGCGCATCCTCCGGATGGTGAAGCGCGAGCGAATATTCTCAAATCCGCTTTTATACCCATATATCGCTCATCCATTAATCTCGAAGGAAGGGCGGCTTTGTCCGAGCAATTCAGCCTCTTTGCCGACAGGTTGTCGGGGCCGGAAGGTCTGCGATATGCCGAGGAGTTCGTCTCGCCGACAGCGGAGGAAACGCTGATCGGACACATCGCGGCTTTGCCGCTGCAGCCCTTCCAGTTCGGCCAATACGAAGGCAAACGCCGTGTGGCCTCGTTCGGTTTTCGATACGACTACACCATGCGCCGGCTCGATGAGGCCGATCCGATCCCCGAGTGGCTGGCTCCGATCATCGAGAAGGTCGAAGCTTTCGGCGGCCGAGGCACCCGAATTGGGCAGGTCCTTTGCACCGAGTACGACGTCGGTGTCGGCATCGGTTGGCACCGAGACAAGCCGCACTTCGACCGGGTGTTCGGCCTGTCGCTGGGCTCCGCGTGCAAGTTCCGATTTCGGAGGTCCGCGTACACGAAGTGGGAGCGTTTCACGCTCGAGGCCCGGCCCCGTTCGATCTACATGATGTCGGGGCCGTCGCGGGAGGTCTGGGAACACAGCATCCCTGCGGTCGAGGCGCAGCGCTACTCGATCACCTTCCGGACGATGGCCGCAAAATCCTGATGGCGCGCCGCGAACCTCTGTTATCTTCCCTCGTGATTGGAGTTGCAGCAGCGAATGGCAAGACGAACCGGAAGCGCCGATCTACCACTGCACGGCGGACGTGTCCCGCCGTGGCTGGCGACCCGCATGTCGTCGCTCGGCGCCGTCATCACTCAGGCCATCGTCCACCACTACGGCCGCGACGAATTCCTGCAGCGGCTGTCTCATCCGTTCTGGTTTCAGTCGTTCGGCGCCGTCATGGGCATGGACTGGCATTCGTCCGGCATCACCACCAGCGTCATCGGCGCCCTCAAGCGCGGCTTGGGGCCCCTCTCGAATGAACTCGGCATCCATGTGTGCGGTGGCCGCGGCCAGCATTCAAGGAAGACGCCGGACGAATTACGTCTGCTCGGCGAGCGCCTCGGCTTCGATGGTGCCAAGCTGACCCGCGCGAGTCGGCTCGTTGCGAAGGTCGACAGTGCCGCCGTCCAGGATGGCTTCGACCTTTATCTGCACGGGTTCTTCGTGACCGACGATGGAAAGTGGACGGTCGTGCAGCAGGGCATGAAAGGCGACAAGAAGCAGGCGCGCCGCTACCATTGGCATTCTGAAAACCTAAAGAGCTTCGTCGACGAGCCGCACAGCGCGATCGACGGACCGGCGCAGGGCGAAATCGTAAACTTGACGGACAGACGGGCTGAGAACTCCCGCGCAAAGCAACTCGACCTTTTGGACGATTTGGGTCCGGATCGCATCGTGTCCGAACTGGCGGCGCTGACGAGCGAGGCGCCGGCACAAGCCTTGCTGCCGCACCTCATCATGCCGGCGCATCACGACGTGCGATCGAGCGATGTTTTCACGCGACGGCTGCATGGCACGCTCGCCGCTGCGGCCGAGCGCGGTCCTGTCGACTTTCCGGACCTGCTGCTGACGCCAGGCGTCGGCGCGCGCACGGTCCGGTCATTGGCGATGGTGGCCGAGGTCGTGCACGGCGCTCCCTACCGCTTCCGGGATCCGGCGCGGTTCTCGCTGGCGCACGGCGGCAAGGACCGACATCCCTACCCTGTCCCGATCAAGGTCTACGACGAGACCATCCGCGTCATGAAGTCGGCCGTCCGGAACGCCAAGCTTGCACGCGACGAGGAGATGCAGGCGTTGAAGCGTCTCGACGACCAGGCGCGCCGGCTCGAACTCACGGCTGAAGGACCCTCGTTCAGAATCTTTGGTCGCTACCGAGCGCGCCGCGTCGCCGCTGCTGGACGGCAGGTCCGTATTCGGATGGGAAAAGGATCTGACGCAGCCGAAGGCGCCGGCGGCTCGATCGAAGATCCGATGGTGAAGAAGCTGGGCCCCTGCACGGCCGAGGTGCCGGGAAAGCCTTATCAGACGGAGACCCTTGGAAGGTCCGCAATTCTCACGAGCCCGTCCTGGCTGGTGAATGTGAGCGTCCGATGGGCACTTTGGGCCTGCGCGACACCGAAAATCCGATGGGATCCCGTATCGTACACCGAGAGGGCGCCGCGATCGTCGATCACCAGCCGCCGGGTCTCGGGAAAGACCGCGTATCGCAGATCGTTCTGCGCACCGACCGCGCCCGGCCTCCCAAATCCGGCGGGCCACCAATCCTCCGTCCGGGTCTGTGAACGGTAGCTTACCTCGTCTCCCTCGGAGCGTGCCCTATCGGCGGTCTCCGACGCATCTAGATGGGCCGCGATGTCGGTGCACAGCGCGTCCAGCTTGGCCTTGAGTTGCGTGTTGAACATGTCGCCAACCATCGACATGCACGGCGACCACTGCGACATCCCGCCGAAGTCGGCGTGGCTGAACTGGGCCATCCGGCCGCCCCCGCTCCGGAGAGCCGCGAGCACGACCCCCGCCGCCGCGGGCGAGACCGAGTGCTTCTTCGCCATCCGGTCGACCAGATCGCCGTCGTTTGCTGACATTTCGTGATCCCTGATTTTGAGGTTCGACGAAGAGATGCTTCAGGCGGAGGAACGCACCTGTTCTGATCCTGCGTCCCTTGACGAGCGGAAACGTTGGTAGGCGCTGATGGCCCGGTTGGACAGTGCCAGCCGGCTGCGCTGGCCCCGACGGATCATGGTCTCGATGACGTCGCTGAGAAACCGACTTGCCGAAGCGCCGTCTCCCAGTTCGCCGCTCCGCTCGAGGTACTCCCAGGCGATCTGGAACGAATCCTCGAGGAGTTGGGAGAGCGAGACGGTCATGAGCAAAAAACCAACGAGAACCGTTCGCGTTCCCTGTCATCTCCGCTTCGCCGCTCGCTTTCCTACTTTGATCGCAACCGGCTCGGACCGAAAGACGACATCGCCGAACACGTGGGCCTCCGGCGTGTCCAGGGCATCGCAGACCGCGAAGCGCGGATTCCGCCAATCGCGTCCGAAGGCATCGTGCATGGATGCGATCTGCCGAGCCTCCTCCTCGGTGTCCCCTGCGACTCCCTCGCCTGTCGCCTAGCGTTTTGCACAGGCAAGCGGAACACGTGGACAAGCCACAGCCCTTGCAAAAGCGAATCCCTGCTCTGTGCTAAGCGCCCGGAACCACCGGGCGGACGAATGGATTCGTCCAGGCAGGAGCGATCTCGATGCTGATGACGAAGGAACGGCTGCCGGCGATCCGGACACTGCGCGGATGGGCCATCTCGGTGCTGCAGGACGCCGGGGCCATCCGCGCATGCGAGGATCATGGTTGGATGCGGGATCGCGCCGACCCGCATGCGCGCGAGGGGGCCTTCGCCATCGCCCGCGAAGAGCCGCCGCCCGGGGTCTCGTCTGAAGCCGCCGCCATCGCGGTCGCGGAGGTCCTCGACGGAATCGGCGACGCCTGTCCTGAGTGTGAAATAACCGACAGCGACAGCTGAACGGCGTAGGCTAGGAACGTCGCCGTCGCCGAAGGCGTGCTGCAAGACGCGTGATCGAGACATGGAACCAGGCCGCAGCCTACTTGTTCTTTCAGACGCGCCAAAAGAACCGGATGAAAATTGTCGCTGCAAGAAGCCTCAGAAATCACCATCGAGGACCGCGAAGCCCTGCGCAGGGCCGTCAAGTCGCTTGAGCATCCCAGCCTCGCCGGCCGGCTCACCAACCTCGTCGGCAAGCCTGTCGAACTCATAGGTTACGCGCTTCCCTCTTTCGCTTCCAAAGCCATCGCTTCCGCCACCTCGAAGGGGCTCGAAGCGGCGCTCAAGGTCGCGTTGCGCACCCTCCGGTCTTCACCCCGGACCAATTCGCAATTTCTGCATCGGGCGCTCGCGACGGCATCGGGAGCGGCGGGAGGAACGTTTGGACTGGCCGCGCTTCCGGTCGAACTGCCGGTTTCGACCACCATCATGCTGCGGTCGATCGCGGACATCGCACGCAGCGAGGGCGAGGACCTGTCCGATCCGGAGACTGCCCTCGCCTGCGTCGAGGTCTTCGCATTGGGCGGGCGGGCTGGATCGGCCGACGCATCGGAGAGCGGATACTTCGCTGTTCGAGGTATGCTCGCCAAGACGGTGACGGAAGCCGCCCGGTTCGTCGCCGAACGTGGCCTCCTCAAGGAAGGTGCGCCCATCCTGCTGAAGTTCGTCACCCAAGTCGCTGCACGCTTCGGATTGGTGGTCACGCAGAAGGTCGCGGCGCAAGCCCTGCCCCTCGTCGGCGCCCTCGGCGGTGCAGCGGTGAACTACGCGTTCATCGAGCATTTCCAGGATGTCGCCCGTGGTCATTTTACGGTGCGCCGCCTTGAGCGGCTCTATGGCAACGAGAGGATCCGCGCCGAATATGACCTGATCGCAGGCCAGCTGTGAGCAGCAGCGTCAGCACCTAGGAGCTCTAGGTTTTTAGTCCCGAACTTTGATGGTGCATTCTTATCTCACGATTCGAAGGATGCGCTATGGGACAAGTTTTACACGGCTGCGCCACCACGACGGAGGCAGTCCGTCGAGCAATACAAAATAGTCAAGAGAGCCTGAGAGCGCTCGCCAGGCGCTACGGGATCAACCAGAAGACTGTCGCCAAGTGGAAGCAACGCGAGACCGTCGCCGATCGCCCAACGGGCCCCAAAGAAGCCAAGTCGACCGTCCTTTCCATCGAGGAGGAGGCGATCATCGTCGCTTTCCGGCGGCATACGCTGCTGCCGCTCGATGATTGCCTCTATGCGCTACAGCCGACCGTTCCGCATCTGACGAGGTCATCCCTGCATCGCTGCCTTCAGCGCCACGGTATCAGCCGATTGCCGGAGGTCGAAGGTAGCAAGCCTTCGAAGAAAAAGTTCAAGGCTTATCCGATTGGCTATTTCCACATCGACATCGCTGAGGTCCAGACCGCTGAAGGCAAGCTCTACCTCTATGTAGCCATTGATCGCACCAGCAAGTTCGCCTTCGTGCAACTGGTCAAGAAGACAGGAAGGACCTCCGCCTCGGCCTTCCTCGAAGCTCTGATCGCGGCTGTCCCCTACAATATCCACACGGTTCTCACCGACAATGGGATCCAGTTCACTTTCCCGCCGCGCTACGCGGATGGCCCGACGGCAAGATACATGACGCATATGTTCGATATGCGCTGTCGGGAAAATGGCATCGAACATCGGCTGACCAAGATCAAGCACCCCTGGACCAATGGTCAGGTCGAGCGCATGAATTGGACGATCAAGGAAGCGACTGTTCAACGCTACCATTACGATCGACACGATCAGTTCGAAGCTCACCTAGCCGACTTCATCAACGCCTACAACTACGCTCGGCGGCTGAAGACCCTGAAAGGCCTCACGCCTTACGAATACATCTGCAAGTGCTGGACTTCTCAGCCAGAACGATTCATCCTCAATCCGCTCCAGAAAATGCCGGGACTAAACACCTAAAGGTTGCGATCAATGCAGGAATCATCGACCGTCAATTCTTCCGACCATGGATGGACACCTACGGTGCAACCAGCAACCGCGTACCTCGAAACCCTCAATCCCGAACAGCGGCGTGCCGTCGAGCATGGCGCCGCGGGAGGATTGGCCGCGGCACCACTGCTCGTCATTGCCGGAGCGGGTTCCGGCAAGACCAACACCCTCGCCCATCGCGTCGCCCACCTGATCGTACAAGGTGCGGACCCCCGCCGTATTTTGTTGATGACGTTTTCGCGGCGCGCGGCGTCCGAGATGACGAAACGGGTCGAACGTATCGCGCGCAAGGTCCTGGGCGACAACGCCGGGATCATGACTGATGCGCTGACGTGGGCCGGGACCTACCACGGCATCGGCGCCCGCCTGCTGCGCGAGTACGCCGAGCAGATCGGTCTCGATCCCGCCTTCACGATTCACGACCGCGAAGATTCCGCGGACCTCATGAATCTCGTCAGGCATGAGAAAGGCTTCTCGAAGACGGAAAGCCGCTTCCCGACGAAGGGCACGTGCCTCTCGATCTACTCGCGCTGCGTCAACGCCGAGATGGGAATCGAGCAGGTCATCGGCGCATCGTATCCATGGTGCTCGGGATGGGCGGCGGAGCTCAAGGAACTGTTCGCGGCCTACGTCGAAGCGAAGCAGAAGCAGAACGTGCTCGATTACGACGACCTGCTGCTCTATTGGGCGCAAATGGTCGGCGACTCCGGCCTGGCCGACGACATCGGCGGTCGCTTCGATCACATCCTTGTCGACGAGTACCAGGATACGAACCGCCTGCAGTCCTCGATCCTGCTGGCACTCAAGCCCGGAGGTCGAGGTCTGACGGTGGTCGGCGACGACGCCCAATCGATCTACTCGTTCCGTGCCGCTACCGTGCGCAACATCCTCGACTTTCCGGATCAGTTTTCGCCGGCAGCAAGCGTCATTACGCTCGATCGCAACTATCGCTCGACGCAGCCGATCCTCGCCGCCGCGAACGGCGTCATCGGCCTCGCCAAGGAACGCTTTACCAAGAACCTCTGGACCGAGCGCACGTCCGCAGCCAAGCCGCAACTTGTCTCGGTCCGCGACGAGGCCGACCAGGCGCGTTTCATCGTCGAACGCATCCTGGAGAATCGGGAGTCCGGCACCCTCCTCAAAGAGCAGGCCGTTCTGTTCCGGACATCCAGTCACAGCGGTCCGCTCGAAATCGAGCTCACGCGGCGGAACATCCCGTTCGTCAAATTCGGCGGACTGAAATTTCTCGACGCCGCACACATCAAGGACATGCTGGCGCTGCTGCGCTTCGTCGAAAATCCGCGAGACCGCGTCGCGGGCTTCCGGCTTCTGCATCTGCTGCCCGGCATCGGATCCGCCACCGCGCAGCGGGTGCTCGATCATATGGCGGAGGCTGCCGACCCTCTCGCGGCGCTCGCCAGCATACCGACACCGCCGCGCGCCGGCGACGACTGGAAAGCGTTCGTCGAGGCATTGGGCAATCTCCGATATTCGGAATGGCCCGTGGATCTGGAGCGGGCGCGGCTTTGGTACGAACCTCATCTCGATCGTATCCATGAAGATGCCGAAACGCGGCGGGCGGATTTGATTCAGCTCGAGCAGATCGCCTCCGGATACCCGTCGCGCGAGCGCTTCCTGACCGAACTCACTCTGGATCCGCCCGACGCGACCAGCGACCAGGCCGGCGTGCCGCTGCTCGACGAGGATTACCTGATCCTGTCCACGATCCATTCCGCCAAGGGGCAGGAGTGGAAGTCGGTCTACCTGCTCAACGCCGTGGACGGCTGCATGCCTTCCGATCTCGGTGCCGGCACCTCCGCTGAAATCGAAGAAGAACGGCGTCTGCTCTATGTCGCCATGACCCGCGCAAAGGACGACCTTCATCTGATCGTGCCGCAACGCTTCTTCGTCCACGGCCAGCATGCGCAGGGCGATCGTCACCTCTATGCGTCGAGGACGCGCTTCATACCCGAGAAGCTGCTCGAACTGTTCGAGCGCACCGCCTGGCCCGTTGTCCCCGCCGGCGTCGCGGCACGCTCGGCCGGCCAAGGGCCGAAGGTAGACATCGCCGCCCGCATGCGGGGAATGTGGCGATAAACGACATCGGGGAACCGACGTGTGCGATCTCTACTCGATCCCACTAACCAAGCGGCCATTAGCCCGCTGTTCCACGTGACCAGGCGGAAGATAGATGATCTTGCGGTTGCGGTAGCTCCCTTAGAAGGCCACCGTCTTTTTCCCACTGTTATCCAGACAGAGCAACCCGATCAGACTGATAAGCTTTCTGCCAAAACCCATCCAGTTCGCACTTAGCAACGCACGGCTGCATTGCAGCCGAAACTAAGGCTTTCCGATAAATCCGCCATGGCGGCTTACCCCCAAAACGAAACATCGCTGGATCACTGCGGTAGGCCCCTTTTCGACCATTAGCTGGCATCGTCATCCCGGAATTATCCCATTTACAATCTGGCGATGTAGATCCATGTCGATATTCCGGCCCGAAAGCACGATCGCTACAGGCCCCGACAATCCAGTAACTTTCCGAGCGAGCAGCGCGGCGATGCCAACAGCGCCCGCGCCTTCAACGATCTCTCGCTCCTCCGCGTAAGCATGACGAATTCCGGCGGCGATCTCACTCTCGCTTAGGAGTACAACATCATCGACCAAGGCTTGGCACATTGCAAATGTCAGCTTGTTGTCCAGGCCGATGCCGCCACCGAGCGCGTCAGCGAGGCTTGGCAACTCCTCAACCTGTACCGGCCGACCGCTGGCAAGGCTCGCTTTCATCGCTGCGCCGCGCTCCATGGTGATCCCGATAACTTTCGCGTTGGCGTGCTTGCTTTTGACAGCTGCGGCGACGCCAGCAACTAATCCGCCGCCGGAGACCGGGACAAGCACGGTAGCAACGTCTGGCATCGCATCCAGTATCTCAAGTCCGATCGTCCCTTGCCCGGCGATCACATGCTGATCATCAAAGGGGGGCACCATCACGAGCTGCTTTTCAGCCACCAGGCGGTCGACCTGCTGCTGCGCTTCATCCTGCGAGCTGCCAGCAATATCTACGTCTGCGCCGAGGCGACGGATTTCCAGGACCTTGTTCTCTGGCACCAATCGCGACATGCAAATCGTCGCGTGCGATCCCAATGCCCGCGCTGCATACGAGAGCGCACGGCCATGATTGCCGGTCGAGACGGTTATCACTCCCCGCGACCGCTCGGCTTCGGTGAGCTGCAACATCGAATTGAATGCGCCGCGCAACTTGAAACTGCCGGTGGGCTGGTAATGTTCCAGCTTCAGGTTGACTGAAACGCCGGCAATCTCCGAGAGAGATGGCGAGGCGACAAGCGGGGCCGACAAAACGTGGTCGGCGATACGGTTGCGGGCATCGCGGATAGCGCTGAATTCGATCATGGACATCCTTAGCCAGCGACGGCGCGACGCTGGTCGTTACGAATTGTCTATGCTCTCAGACCCGACTTCAACGATAGATAGATCGAGTTTATGGCAGTCCCAAAGCGCATCACTCCTAAGGCGCAACCCCAGAGAAAGGCGCAGATCAAGCTACAAACCAGTCATAGGGCGAAAAAGCTAGACCGAGGCTATCAGCCACTGCCCTGTTGGTCAGGCGTCCCTTGTGCACGTTAAGGCCCGCACGCAAGTGAGCATCATCCAACACGGCAGTGAACCCCTTTTTTGCCAAGGCCAGACCGAAGGGAAGTGTGACATTGTTCAATGCCTGGCTGGCGGTAAGCGGGACCCCACCGGGCATGTTTGCAACGCAATAATGAATGATGCCATCAACCTCAAAGGTCGGTTCGGCGTGGGTCGTTGCGCGAGAAGTCTCGAAGCACCCCCCTTGATCGATCGCCACATCAACCAGTACGGCTCCCCGACGCATCGATTTCAGCATCTCACGACTTACCAATTTTGGAGCGCTTGCGCCCGGCACCAAAACTGCACCAATCACAGCGTCCGCGGCAAAGACCTCTTCTTCCACAGCGTCCAGCGTCGAAAACCGTGTCCGGACACGTCCTTCAAACAACTCGTCGAGGTCACGAAGCCTGACGATCGAACGATCAAGAATTGAGACCTCTGCGCCTAACCCGACCGCCATACGTGCGGCGTTGGTTCCAACTACGCCTCCCCCTATGACGACAATCCGTGCGGGAGGGACGCCAGCAACGCCTCCAATCAGCAATCCCCTGCCACCCGCATAGCGCCTCAGGGCCGAGCCGGCGGCTTCAATTGCGAGTTGTCCGGCCACCTCGCTCATGGGAGCAAGCAGAGGAAGTCCGCCGAACTTGTCTGTGACGGTTTCATAGGCAATTGCCGTGCAGCCGGATTTCATCAACCCTTTGGCTTGGTCCGGATCTGGAGCCAGATGGAGATATGTGAATAAAATCTGATCTTCTCGCAGCTGTATCCATTCCGATGGTTGAGGTTCCTTCACCTTCACTATCATCTCACATGACGCAAAAATTTCGCGAGCAGAACCGACAATGCTTGCGCCGGCCTTTCTGTAGGTGTCGTCGGAAGCGCCGATCCCGTCTCCTGCCGTTGCCTCCACCGTCACCGAATGACCGGCAGCCACATATTCGCGAACTGCAGCGGGCGTGAGGCCAACGCGATATTCATGCGTTTTGATTTCCCTGGGAACGCCGACCTTCATCACCTCACCTCCTCACCCCATGAAACTCAAGCAGGCGGCCTGGCGAGTTCGTCCATGACCTGCTTGGTTGCTTGATAGGCGAGATCAACCATCTCATCGATCTCGGCTTCCGACACCACGAGAGGTGGCGCGAAGCCGAGGATGTCGCCGTGAGGCATCGCTCGCGCTATAAGTCCGCGGTCGCGGGCGGCTTTAGAAATGCGGGCACCGACTTTTTGCTGGGGATCAAACCGGCGTTTGCTGTGACGATCTGCGACGAATTCGATCGCGCCAAGAAGGCCAACACCGCGAACTTCACCGACGATTTCCAATTGAGAAAAACGCTCTATCAACCGCTTCTGAAAATGCGCGCCAACCACTCGAGCGCGTTCACTAAGCCGCTCCTTTTCGACAATATCGAGTACCGCGTTTGCGGCGGCGGCGGCAATTGGATGGCCGGAATAGGTATAGCCATGTGAGAAGGCTCCGATTCGATCGGCAGCGTCCTCCATGACGCCGTAAACCTTCTCGCCGACTATTACGCCTGACAGCGGCATGTAACCGGATGTGAGACCCTTGGCGACGGTGACCAGATCCGGTTCGATCCCATACAGCGTGCAACCGAAGTCCGCACCCGTCCTTCCGAAACCGCAAATCACTTCGTCTGCGATCAGAAGAACGTCATAGCGGCGGAGCACAGCCTGGATTTCCTGCCAATAACCCGCAGGCGGCGGCGTAATGCCGCCGGTGCCCAACACCGGTTCGCCAATGAAGCCTCCGACGGTTTCCGGCCCCTCGTGCAAGATCAGCTGCTCCAACTCCGCGGCGCGTCGCTTCGAGAATGCCTCCTCTGTCTCGCCGGCTTCGGCGCCCCAATAATGATGAGGCGATCCCGTATGTAAAATACCCGGGAATGGAAGATCCATATGATCGTGGTAAAATGACATTCCGGTCATCGAACCGGACACGACCGAACAACCGTGGTAGCCGCGTTCGCGCGAGATGATCTTCTTCTTTTTGGGCTGACCGCGCAGGTTGTTGTAATACCAAACCAGCTTCGCCTGGGTCTCGTTGGCATCGGACCCTGACAATCCATAGAATACTTTACTCGGCTTTCCGGGAGCCATCTTTACCAGGCGGCCCGATAGGATAGCGAGCTCTTCGGTCGTATGAGCGGCATAGCTGTGATAATAGGCCAGCTTATAGGCTTGCCGCGCGATGGCCTCAGCGACCTCGGTGCGACCATAGCCAATGTTCACACAGTAGAGACCGGCAAACCCGTCAATGTAACTGCGGCCGGTCGCATCCTGAATGCGAACGCCTTGCCCGCCGGTCACGATCGTCGGATCACCCATCCGTCCCGTCGCAAAGTCCTTCAGCTGGGTGAATGGATGCAAAACGCTCGCTCGGTCGAGCTCCGCGATGGTCTTCATGTCAGTCATGTCGGTTCTCCCTAAGCCGCCAAGTCGCCGAAGCAGACGTATTTCAGGTTCATAAACTCCGCGAGACCGTGGCGCGATCCTTCGCGGCCAAGTCCCGATTGTTTCCATCCGCCAAAGGGAACGGACGCACCGGTGAAAGACGCGGTGTTGACACCGACCATCCCGCACTCCAGTCGCTCGGAAAGACGCAGCGCGCGCCTCAGATCGTTCGTGTAAAGGTAACTGGCAAGACCCATCTCAGACGCATTGGCCCGCGCCAGCAACTCTTGCTCACCGTCAAACGGTAGTACCGCCGCAACCGGCCCGAACGTTTCCTCACGAGCGATCAACATCCGATCGTTAGCGTCGGCCAATAGCGTCGGGGTTACGTAATTCTCACCCAAGTTCGAACTTCGCTGGCCAATTATCAGGCGCGCGCCCTTGGCCAGCGCATCATCGATGTGGGCGCGGCACTTGTCAGCGACAGACCGCTTCGTCATCGGCCCGACGTCGGTCATGGGGTCGAGGCCGTGGCCCGTCCTGAGGACTGACATCGACGCCGCGAATGCCTCGACGAAGCGAGCGTAGATTCGACGCTGCACGTAGATTTTGTTAGCCGCCAAACAATCCTGGCCAGCGGTCGTGAATTTCGCCGCCATGGCTCCCTGTACTGCCTTTTCGAGGTCGGCATCATCAAAGATCAAGAACGGGGCATGTCCGCCAAGCTCGAGCGAGATCTTCTTGACCGTCTCCGCGGTTTGCCCGATCAGCACCTTGCCCACCTGGGTCGAACCGGTGAACGAGACTGCACGTACGCGCCGGTCGGCCAATACTGGCCCAGCGAGCGCAAAGGGATCGCCGGTAACGACCTGCAATACGGCGCGGGGAATACCAGCCTCTACCGCCAAACGAGCCAAGGCCAGGGCCGAAAGCGGGGTCTCGGGCGCCGGCTTCACGATCACAGAACAGCCCGCGCCAAGCGCCGCTCCCGCCTTTCTGGTAATCATCGCCACAGGAAAATTCCACGGCGTGATGGCCGCAACGATACCAATTGGCTGCATGCGGACGTGAAGCAAACTCTCCGGCTTATGGCTCGGGATCGTCTCGCCGTAAGCCCGTTCACCCTCCGCCGCAAACCAATCCAGAAAGCCCGCGCCGTACTCGATCTCCGATCGCGCTTCGGCAAGTGGCTTGCCTTGCTCGCAGGTCACTAGCACTGCGATTTCGTCGGCATGTTGGCGCACCAACGTGGCCCACGCGCGCAAGATGGTGGCTCGCTGCGCTGGCAAGAATTCTCGCCACATCTGGAACGCCCGTTCGGCCGCGTCGATCGCAACGCGAACATCATCCGCGTGACACCGCGCGCAGTCCGCGAAGGCGTCGCCGGTCGCGGGATCGATGACGGATTCCCTGCTATCTCCAGAGACCCAATCTCCATCGATCAGCGCATCGCCAATCGTGAAGTCGCGCCGTTGCAATCCATTCAGATGTTGTTTTGCAAGTCCAATCAATGCCGGGAACTCCGCGCCGAACCTGGTTGAAACCGACCGAATTTGTAAGATACTGTCGCTTCCACGCTGTTTTTCACGGATTTACATCACATAAGCGATGACTTCCTGCGCTTAAAATCTGTTTTATGATTAAATCCACCGATCCGCGCCGAGGTTTCAGTATGAAGGACTACGATCGGATTGATGCGCGCATCCTTGAGATCGTTCAGAAGAACAACCGCCTGACGTCAGACGCGATTGGGGAGCTGGCCGGAATCTCTGCGACGGCTTGTCAGCGGCGGCTGAAACGCTTGCGGTCGGAAGGCATCATCGAAGCAGACGTATCGATCCTTTCGGTAAAGGCGGTCGGGCGACCAATACAGATGCTGGTGCTGGCGACGCTCGAGCGCGAGCGCACCGATATCATTGACAGGTTCAAACAAGCGATCAAATCGACACCCGAAGTAGTCAACGGCTTCTACGTAACCGGGGACGCGGATTTCGTGCTCTACATCACCGCGCAGAGCATGGAGGACTACGAACGGTTCACGCGGCGCTTCTTCTACGAAAATCCGGACATCAAGGGCTTCAAGACGCTCGTAGTGATGGATCGCGTGAAAGCAAGTTTCGCCGTGCCGGTCGAGATCCCGCCCGACGAGTAGCAAACTCGGAGGTTGGCCTTAAATCTTCGCAGTGAGTTGGACGGGACCGCAGACGTCGCAAGTCAGACTATTCTGCTATTGCGTACGACGAACGGCGCGGATCGGCGCCGCCCATGAGCAAACCGTCGCTCCTACGTATTGCGTTCACGCCGCCCATCAACCGCGACCAGCTATCGACGCGCCTGACACTCCATCCCTGCTTGCTTAAGTATCCGTCCCAAGAAGAGGGGCAGCGCTGTTCGAGCATGACCTCCTTCCCATCATCGTGGCGCAATCGCGGCCATTCGATTGCTGCCTGGATGTCGAGCCCTTGCTCGAAATGACGACGGATGACCTGAAAGATCGACTGCGGCTGACCGTGATCTCCGGGCGTCGCAATCGCAAGCTCGACACCTGCATCGCCGGTCATGAGTGCTGGACACAACGTATGGAATGGCCGGAAACCCCCACGTAGTCCACGTACCGGGTCTTCATCAAGACGTTCGAGCATGGCCCGGTTATGCAAGACCATCCCTTGGTCAGGGCAGACAATGCCCGAGCCGAACGACTCGAACAAAGACTGCACCCAGGACACAGCATTGCCGTTCGCATCAATCACGACAAGCGTTGATGTATCGCCGCCGCCTGACCGACTCATGGTCGGTCCGTTATGCAAAGCCAGCGCCTTGAGGCGACTGGTCGAGAAAATGTCGTCGGGCAATGTAACCCTGCGCGGATCAGCACAGTAGGCATCGCGCATCGCGAATGCCTGGTTCTTTCGGGCGAGATAAGCCAGCGGATCAATCAGAGGATCGGATCCATCGCTGGGCGCAGAAGCCGGCCTCACTTCGGCCAACCTGAGCATCGCCAACAAGGCCAATCCTTGCGAATTCGCCGGCGCGACGTGAACTTGCCGGCCGCGCCAATCGGTCGACAGTGCCCTTTCAAACGATGTCGCGTGTTCGATGAGGTCTTGCTCTTCAATCAAGACACCCTGCCCGCGCGCCGCGGCGAGCCAGTCAGAAGCAAGCGCGCCGGAATAGAACTCGCGCCACCCTCGCTCCGCGATCGTTCGCATAGTTCGAGCGGCCGCAGGCTGTTTTAGAATTTCTCCCAGGAGCCGGCCTCCGGCGGGTCCATAATGGACACCCAGTGCAGGGAATTCTTGGACAAGCTCGGCGTATTCGGCTCCGTTAAAAAAGCCGATTGCCGAGGCATCCAGGGCGACGCCGTTTTCAGCGAGTGCGATCGCAGCTTGCAAAATTTCCGCCAAGGAATGGCTACCGAACCGCTCGAGGGCCTCGCCCCACGCGGCAACGACCCCAGGCACGGTGACCGGAACCGGGCCGCGTTGCGGCATCGAGGTGAGACCTCGCTTTCGCAGGCCTTCCACCGAAATCGATCGCGGCGTACGTCCGGATCCATTAATGGCAGTAACATCGCCGCACACGGTGGCGTGGAGTGCAATCGCGTCTCCCCCGAGACCATTCATGAACGGAATTGCGATAGCGAGCGTAGCGGCCGCGGCCACTGCCGCATCCATGGCGTTTCCGCCTCTGCGCAGCATTGCAGCGCCAGCTGCCGAAGCGAGCGGGTGGCCGGCGACCACCATTCCACGCTCGCTCATTATGACGGGGCGATGCGACTTGAAGGCAACGCCTTCGAAAGAGCTGGTCAAAGGTCGGCTACTCCACGAACCCTGAAGCATTCATCAGTGTTCGAATGCGCTCGCAGGCGCTGTGAAAGGCGGGATCTCGTAGTGAGGAAAAATCGCGTGGCCGCGGCATCTCGACTGAAATGATTTCCTGGATTCGTCCTGGACGCGGCGTCATGACCACGACCCGGTCTGCAAGCATCACCGCCTCCGTGATGCTGTGCGTAATCAGGACGATAGTCTTTCCCGTATCCATCCAGACGCGCTGCAATTCCAGGTTCATCTGTTCTCGTGTCAATGCGTCAAGCGCGCCGAACGGTTCGTCCATGAGCAAAAGAGAGGGATCGGTAACCAGAGCCCGGCACAAGGCAACTCGCTGTTGCATTCCTCCAGATAGCTCAAACGGACTGCTGCTCTCGAAACCTCGAAGCCCCACGAGCTCCAGCAGTGCGCCGATGCGCTGCGGGTCTCGATCCGTCCTTTGAATATCCAGGGGTAGCCGCACGTTTTCCTGAACCGTACGCCAGGGAAGCAGCACGGGCGTCTGAAAGACGATTCCGATACCCGGGTTAGGCTCTGTTACGACCTTATCACCAATCCGAATCTCTCCCTGCGACGGCGCCAACAGACCCCCGATCAAGCGCAGAAGCGTCGACTTTCCGCATCCCGAAGCCCCCACGATTGCGACGAACTCGCCTGCCTCGACGTCCAGCTCGATGTTTTTGAGAGCCATCAAGCTTGTCTTGCCGGTCTGAAAGTTTTTCGAGACGCCTCGTATCGCGATCGGCTCGGCCATGGTGCTCAGGCTTCCGCAAACTCATTGCTGTAGAGCTTGTTGAGATCGACCGCCTTCGGCAGCCCGCCATACTTGACGAGCAGATCCTGCGTCGCGCGCCAATCTTCTTCGGCCATATAACCGAGTGGTTTCCCCTTTGTTGCGCTTGTTTCCAGCGACGGAAACGTCAGGTCCAATTGCCGGCGAAGTACATTCTTGTTCCGTGCCTGCTGCGGCAATTGCTTGATCAGAACGTCAATTGCTTTTTCCGGATCGGCTTTGGCTGCGGCGAATGCGTCGAGCGAGACGCGGACAAAGGCCTTCGCCGCCTCACGATTCTTCTTCAACCAGTCGGCATTGGCCACGAGTTCATTGTTCATCATCTCCACGCCGAAGTCGCTGAACAGGAAGTAGTGCAGTTTCGCGCCCTGCTCCTCAAGTTGAGCGACCTGAACGTTGACGTTTGCGGGGATTGCATCCGCCCGCTTCTGGAGAAACATCGCATTCTTGGCGGCTGTTGCCGGATTTAAGACGCTGATCTTGGTCGCATCGACGTTCGCTCGCTGAAGCAGCGCGGCAAGCATTTGCCCGGTACTTTCGGATGGTGCGTAAGCAACGACCTTGCCTTCGAGCTCATTCGGCTTGTTGACGGGCGCGTCGGCGTGACTGATCACACACATGACATCGGAGATCACCCTTCCGATCGCCATTAGCGGTACCCCCTGTTCGATAGCCCTGATCGTGCTGGTAAAGTCGACAAAGCCAATGGGATCGTTACCCTGCCCCACGATCTTGGCAACCGTAGCGGATCCCTGCCCCTCGCCAACACTGACCTCCAGGCCGGCTTTTTCGTACGTCTTCTCTTGCAGCGCCAGGAAGAACGGCGCGTGCGAACCGTAGATCGACCAGTCAAGCCTGAAGCTGATCGGAGTTGCCGCGCGCGCCGACGTGACGAACGGCGCCATGAGCCCAGTTGCTGCTGTTCCGAGTAACACACCTCGCCTTGATATTTTGGCCATTACTCTCTCCTCGGTTGCTGGTTTAAACTAGGCCGTAACGTTCTGCAGACGAATGGTGCTGTGCCAAGGTATAACAAGTCGTTCGACAAATTCGACGGCGTAGTAAAGAAAAACGCCTATGACGAGCAGTATCACCAGGACAGCGAAGAGCAGGCTGGTATCGAGATTGGCATTCGCTTGCAGCAGCAAGTAGCCAAGCCCCTGATTGGCGCCCACCCATTCGGCAATAACGGCACCAACAACGGCAAAGGCAACGGAGACCTTCATGCCCGCGAAGATATTCGGTAGCGCCGTCGGCAGGCGAAAATAGAAAAAGGTCTGTAACGTGGTAGCGCGCGTCGAACTCGCGAGTTCCAGCATATCACGCTCGATGCTACGAAGACCAACGATGGTCGAGACGAGAATTGGAAAAAAAGCCACCAGGAAGGTGACTACCAGCTTGGGCCCAAGCCCCAACCCAAACCACACCACGATCAGGGGAGCCAGAGCAACCTTGGGAAAAGTCTGGCTCAAGACCAGCCACGGCATTATCGCCCGTTCCAAAGTTCGCGATGCAACGAGCAGTATTGCAAGTGGCACGCCGACAATGATCGAGAGAAAAAACCCGCCCAGAGTGACGTAAACCGTCGCCCAGCTATGACCGAGCAGGAACCACAAATCTTCCTGAAGCCGACGAAGCACATCTTCGGGCAGCGGAAGCAGATACGGAGGAACATGGAAGATCTTTACTGCGGCATACCAGAGCGTAACGACCGCAACCAATGTGCTCAGCGGATACAGCACAGAGGACAACCGGCCCAGCATTACAACAGGCCCGAGAAATATGTGCGCGCGCAGGCGCTGTGGACCAGGGTTACCATGTGCGTGAAATCGAATACCGGCAGCCCAATCTCAGCCTGAATCGCCGCGGCATAGGGAGGCAACAGAGAGCATTCCAGAAGAACGGCACCGATATCCGGTCGCCCAGCAACCAGTCGCTTTGCCACTTCCACGGCCTCGTTCTCCGCAGCAGGAAAATCCAGTGTCGTGCGGTCCTCCCAAGCCGTTGCTGAGAATTCCGGGCAGCCTTCCATCCCGACAACGTAAACCGCAAAGGGATCAATCGACACGGCTTCAAGGTGCCGAGGAGACAGACTGCTTGCTTCCGCCGTGATCACCCCTACGCGCTTGTTCCTTTGAAGAGTAGCCGAAATAAACGGCACCAGCATCAAAGAGGAGGCAAAGACCGGAATATCGACGGCCTCAAGCAGGTGACGTTGAAATAGCGCAGCGAACCCACAAGACGTCGTTATCGCGCGACAACCCTGATCCTCGAGATAGCGTGCGCCATCGATCCAGGGTTGGACCGCGTCCTGGAATTCCCTGGTCGTCGGATCAAGGGAGCCAAGGTCTCGCACTGTTCGGCTTCCCGAGAAGCCTTTCACAACGTGATGCATCACAGGAAACGGAAATGAAGACGCATTTCCGATGGCGCCCGATGGTCGAGGAAAGCGTCCCTCGATCATCAGGATCCCTACTCTGTGGCCATAAAGATTATGGCCTCCGGTGAGCACACCTTGCCTCACGTCTATCTCAGGCTTTGGACAGCAGTACGCGCGGGAAGTCAGCGAAACATTCGGCTCCCTTGTCGGTCACTGCGAAAGATTCCGAGATGACCAGCCCGTATTTTTCCATCCAGATCGCAGGGATGCAGTGGAATGTCATGTTCTTCTCCATGACCGTTTTATCGCCGGCGCGAAAACTCGCAGTCAGTTCGCCCCATGTCGGCGGAAAGCCAATCCCCACGGGGTACCCGATACGGCTGTCCTTCTCGATGCCGTATCGACTGATCACCGCCTTCCAGGCCGCGGCCAATTCCTCGCAAAGTATCCCCGGACGAACCTTCTCGAGGACGGCATTCAATCCCTCGGCAATCACCTTGGCAACGAAGTCCATCCGTTCGGTCGGCTTTCCGAGGTAGATGCAGCGGGACAATGGCGAGTGATAGCGGTGCCTGACGCCACCCATCTCAATGTAGAAGAGATCTTCCTTTTCCAGCGGCGCATCGGTCCACGACAAATGAGGCGCCGCGCAATACTCGCCGACCATCGCGTTAGGCGGCTTGCACGGGAATGTTCCGCCGAACTCAGGCAAGCCAGCCGTGGTCACGCGATACAATTCGGCCATGACATCGCACTGCCGAACTCCCGGTTGAGCTTTGTCAAAAGCAGCCTGTTGTGCCGCGGCCGCGATGCGGCCGGCCTGCCTCATATAATCCAACTCGCGATCGGACTTCACCATCCGGCAGCGGTTGACCAAAAGGAAGGCGTCGACGAACTCGCAATTCCGAAGACCGTGCCGAAGTATCGCGTCCCACTTGGCCGTGTAATAGTAGTCGTCGGTCTCTACGCCGACCCTTCCGCGATCCCAGCCGCGTCTTTGAAGTTCCTCTGCGACAAATTGTATCGGGTGTAGTTCCGACGAACCGACGTAGCTGTCGGGATATGGCAGGACGTTCCTCTCGGCCAGGAACGCCGTGAACTTGGCACCGACCAAGTCCATTTTTCGGCCAATCCAGATTGGCTCTTCCTCGGTCGAATTCACGACCACCATCTGAGGCGTGTAAAAGGACCATCCGTCATAGCCGGTTAGCCAGAATTGATTGGCGGGCGACGCGATCAGCAGTACGTCGACGCCTTTCTCGGCCATCGCTTTTTTTACGCGAGCGACGCGCGCCAAATACTCCGACCGTTCGAACAGCAGCATTTCAGAGGCCCTTCCGGCTTTGTTGCAGTCGATGGAAGGGTTGCTTGCGATCAACATTCTGTCTAATGAATAAATCTGCGCACTCCATAACCAAACGGTAATGAAGAAAATCAATCTCAGGCTGCTTGGAGTCTTCAGGGTTGTATTCGAAACGCGGAGCGTGACCACAGCTTCCATCAAGCTCGGCGTCACTCAGCCTGCCGTGAGCAAGGCGCTCGTCGAGTTAGAGAAGGACGTCAATCTCACTCTGTTCGGGCGTGAGCGGCGTCGACTGATCCCAACGGAAGACGCAGCCCGGCTGTACGAAGAGACCACGCGGCTCTTTTCGCACGTGTCGGTTTTTGAAGATCGTGTCGAAGACTTCCGCTCCGGGGAGGCCGGCCAGCTATCGATCGCCGTCATTCCAACATTGGCAGCTTCTATCGTCGTTCAGGCAACGGTCGCGCTACACGCAAAAGCGCCCGACGCGATTGTCCGAGTTGTCACGGGATCCCGCGCCGAAGTCATCAAGGTCACCACGCATCATCAGGTCGACCTGGGACTTGTGCACGCGCCCGTGGCCGATCGCGACCTCGACGTAGAAATCATTGGCGAAAGTGAGATAGTCGCCGTGGTGCCTCTTGGGCACCGCTTTGAGCGATATGATTTCGTGTCGCCTCGTGACTTGGATGGGCAGTCTTTGATCGGGCTCGATATCGGCTCGCCGGCAGGTCACCTGCTTCGCGAGTGCTTCGAAGCTGAGGGGATTGCGATGCATATCGTTATGGAGGCGAACAGTTCGGGAGTCGCATTCGCGGCAGCATGCGCGGGCCAATCTATCGCGCTTATTGATCCATGGCCTAATTCAATCGCACCCAACAGTCGATGTAAACTTGTTCGATTTAAACCGACGGTGCCGCAGCGCGTCGCTCTGCTTCGATCGGCGTTTCGTCCTCCGTCCCGCGTCGCGGAACTATTTGCAGAAGAACTACGGCTGGCGATCGTGAAAGCGGCCGCGAGCACTCACTTCGTAAGAGGAATGACCACGAGCACATAGTTCGGCATTGAGCGTGCCTTGTACGGTCTGCTGTAGCCAGCGCGCCATCGTAACCTTGTCGGAATACTGACTACCGCGGCCACAGGGTTGTCGCTCAGCGCCGCCCGGTTCTTCGCAACTGATAAGCAAACAGTCGAAACCTTATCAGTCCGGCAACTGCTCCATTTGTGTAATTCCCGGATCAGTTGGCAGCGATATAGGCTTTATCGATGAGACGCCCAGTAAAGAGACCCTCGGCGGTCCGTCAGAGACCGGTCCTTTAATTGACAGGAAAAGCGTCGCGAAACCCTATCCATGTTTCTTTTCCTTGTTTGGCTGGGCTGCAGAGACAGCCGCCAAATACTTTACAGTTTCGCCGCAGACCGCCGGCTAGACTGAAATTTTCAGTGAATGCTCGCGGCAACTCATCGCTTACCTTTGCCAGATCGCTGCTGGTCGGCTGAACGACGCTTAAAGAAAGAACACAGCCAACAGTTCGCTGACTGACTGATAAGGTTTCTCTCAAAATCTATCCGGTCAAAAACTGATAAGGTTTTGGTAATTTTCTTATCAGGTGGCTGGCTGACCATTCGCAATGAACGATGTCGCCTTAGCCGCCCCCGAATTACAAGCTCAGGCCCCTGTTCCTTCCGAATGTCCACTCGATGCCACCGTCATCGCGTTGAAGACCACTGATATGACGGCCGATGTGCTTCTCGAGGAGGGGTTGCCAGGGCACAAGCTGAAAGCCGAGCCCGTTGTCGATCATGGCGAAGCGTCCGCTGACGAGACTGGCGGCGCCGGCGAGGCGCCCACTCACATACTCGCTGGCATTCGCTGGCACGTAGGTTAGGCCGCGATCTCTCGCCATCTGCTGGCCGACGCGCTCCACCTCCTGTCGCTCTAAGGTCGCCACGGTGTGGACAGGAACGTGGGCCTTGCCATCCTTGGCGGTCGCAAGGCCCATCTCCACAAGTCGCCGAGCCCGACGGCTGACAGCTTTGTTGACCTCTCTGCCAAAACCGCTGTCCCTGATTTCCGAGCGGTCATCGGCGATCATCTGTCGGTCGAGCCAGGTCGCACCGTCGCTGGCAATCTGCCGGTCGAGGCCGATGGCCGAAAGCGTCCGTATTCTTAAGTCGTCGCCGCCCTGGCTGAGGTCGTAGGCCTGCCCACGCGCGACGATGTCCTTCGGGATCTTCCAATGATCGGCATCGATTCTCTCAACTTGACCGGCCCTCCGCAGTGCTTCCAGGCGTCGGACATGGGAACGCACGAAAGCTTCGGGGTCCTTGCCCTGCCGCTCAAAGCTGTCGCGGACGCGCTCCAGGTGCCGGCTAGGCCGATAGATGCCGTTGTCTTCCCCGGCATTGGAGGCGATGTTGCGGTCGGCAGGTCTTGGACCGGAGACAACTGGAGCCGCTTTGATGATCATGTCCCGCCCCACCTCTTCGATCCTATTCGGATCCTTGAACTCGATATGGTGAACCCGGCCGTCGATACCGTCGACAATCAGGTGGACCCGGTCGCCCATCTCGTCTCCTGCAAGGCCTTTGGCCAGAACCCGGCCGACGATCTTCTCGCCTACGCCTTCGCCGTGAAGGGCGTATTGGCCAACGCCGCGCTCTTCGGCGAGACCATTCCTGGTGAGCGCCCGATGGATCGAGTTGATGGCCGCATTGCGGTGGTCCAGATCCTTCAGGACCTGCTCCGCCCGGTCGGAGAGGGACCATCGTCCGGGCTCAAGCTCGGTGGCCACTCCATAGCGCTCCAGGTGCCTGACCCGGCCAATCATGAGATTGCGGTTCTCGCGGACGAGAAAGGTCGCCCCCTCCCCTGGCCGCAGGTCGATCACGCCTTGCTCCTGCTGCTCGCTCAAGAGCATCTTGTCGAGCCGGGTCACCCGCTCGGCTGCGACCTCGTTCTGCAGCTTGGTCTGGAGCTCGATTTCGCTCTGGTGACCCAATTCCCGGGTCACCAGTTCGCTCGCCCGGTGGCGGACGCCATGGGCGATGTAGTCTCCGGCAATGTTGAGAATGCGGCCGTCATCAAGCACGCCGCGGACGATGACGTGGCTATGGGGATGGCCGGTGTTGTGATGGTCGACCGCGATCCAATCGAGCCGGGTCGCCAGATCCAATTCCACCTGGCGCATGAGGTCGCGGGTAAAACCACGAAGGTCGGCCATTTCGGTTGCATCCTCAGGCGCGACGATGAAGCGAAACTGATGACGATCCTCCCGCCCCCGCTCCACAAAGGCCTTGCCGTCAGCCTCACTCTCGAACGCCGAATAGGCCTTGCCCCGCTCACCGTCACGCGTAACACCATCCCGTTCAAGGTAACGCAGATGGGCATCGACGGCCCTGCTTATTGCCCCGCGCATCTTCGGCCCCCGGGCACCCTTCCCTTGCGGATTGAGCCGAACCACCCTTGCCTTGACCACCACGCGCCGCGCCCGGAAGCGGCCTGCGGAATCTCTCTGCCACCCGCCTTGCCCGCCCTGCCGAGCAAACGAGGCAACGACCTTCGCACCCCGGCCGCGCGCGTTGAACCGACCCGTTCTTCCTCCTTCCCGGCTGCCGCCCGATCGCGCTCCAGAGCCTATCCGCCTGGGATCGCCGCCCGCCTTGCGGACCGCGATCTGAACCTGCTTGAGGAACGGCTGCGTCCGCGGATCGATACGTGCTCCACGGTTTCGGGACCGGCCAGGTCTAATCCGGAAATTCTCACTGTCATCGCGTGCCATGACGCGACGATTGGCCTCGGAAAAAGCCAACACAAGAGCTTCTGAGCATCGATCGTATCAAATCGCGTCAACGCGCACGATAGCGAACAAACAGCGTGGCTCGTCCTAGACGCACATTACGAGCGCCATCGCTTTGAAGACTGAAATCAAACGAGGAAATTCTTTCGCGGACGGTCGTTGCACCTTGCGACGTGTCATCGAGATGGCTTCGCAAGGTGCAAAAACCAATGTGCAGACAAACTCTTGCGACCGCAGGGAGCCAGCGAACGTCAGTTCGCTTTATCTCGCCATCCCTTTGCGATTTCTCCGAACAAGCGGCGCTCCTTGTCTCCACCGCTTCGATTACATCCGCACCGTCGCAACTTGCATTCAAGATGCTCGGTCATCAGGTTCGTAAGCAGGGGTATTTAGGCAGGCAGACGATATGATCGCGATGGAACTTCGGAGGAAATCATTGCCGCCAGCGCGATCTATGGATGGCAAACTCGATGCTACGGGCGCACCATTTGTTAAACGCAGACGATCTGCGAAAACATGGGAAAGACCTGCACAAATTGCGCCGGGAAAAGTGGGAACGGCCGTCGAGGAACCAGCAGCGTAACGGCGAAAGGAGTTTCGCCCCCTATCGCCGTGTGTGCGCGGACGGATGCAAGCTAATGGCTAGCGCTACAAATATCGCTCGCACCGTGTCGGAAAGCTGCAGCGCATGATGGCGTGGAATTTGGCCATTCAGCTGTAGCGTCCGACGTGGCACTTATGTTGAACGTCGGTGGTAGCCCGGACGTGGCACTCAGCGCTGCTGCATCACCAACGTCGCTCGTTCGTACTGATCCGCTCAGGATCGTTCATGAACAATACCGAGAGTTGAGCACCGGCGGCAGTTCTGACGAGCGGTCGGGGGCTCGGTTGAAATAGCGTTCAATTCCGCGGCCGCTTCTGGTCAGCCTCATCGCCGGGCCAGCCAGCCAAGGACGTTCATACACTCGTGCCGCGAGGCAGGTTCCGACCATGACCGAAACCCTTCCGCCCCACCCATTTGATGAGATGGACGCACTCGCCTGGCTGCGCTCTCAGCCTGATGGCCGCGTGACCGCCAACGCAGCGGAACTCGGGCGCCAATGGGGTTGGAACAGGATGCGGACCGGTCGACGGTTGAAGGTGTGGCAAAAAGCCGGCCTGATCCGCCGTGACGCCGAAGCGATCATCGTAACCACGCCCGTTACGTCGCCTGCTACCGATGTTACCCCGACTGTTGCTGGGGCCGTCACCGTCACGGCCATGTCCGAGGCAAAGGGTGCGAAGCGTTCCATGACACCGGTCAAGGTCGCCGCATTCATCGTGGCGCTGACGCTCGCTTGTGTATCGGCCGCCTTTTCCATTGACGGCCTTACCACAATCTTTGCCGGCGCCTTTTGGCCCATTATTACCATGGGAGCTGCATTGGAAGCTGGAAAGCTCGTCGCGGCCGCGTGGCTGACGGAATATTGGCACTCGGCGCCGCCGCTTCTTCGGCTGGTCCTCGTCGCCATGATTGGCGTATTAATGAGCCTGAACGCGATCGGCGTGTTCGGTTTCCTCACGCGCGCCCACCTCGATCACATGGCGGTGGTAGATCTGGCGCTCACGGATAGAACCGCCGACATCGACGCTCGCCTCAGTATGCAGGGTCAGACTGTCGCTGACCTCGATCGGCGTATTGCCCAGATCGACGCGGCCATTGAGGAATCGACACGGCTTGGCCGCCCCGTGGGGGCAATGACGATAGCCGACCAGAAGCGCCACGAGCGCGCCGACATCGTCGCAGAGCGTCAGCGCCAGATACCGGCGCTTGGTAGCCTGCAGATCGAGAAAGCCAAGATTGATGCCCAGCGCCGGCGCGCCGAAGCGGACGTGGGCCCGCTGAGATATCTCGCCGAGCTGATGGGTACGCCAGCCACCGACCTCGAGCGACCGGTCCGCGTGCTCACTCTGGCACTTGTTGTCGTCCTCGATCCGATGGCAGTGGCGCTCCTGCTCGCCGCTGGTACACACATGTCGCGTGGCCGGCAGATTGGCGAGGTCTGAACGCAGGCTTTGGCGCATTTTGTACCGGATGAGCCGCGGCGCCTCACAGAAGGCGAGACGCCGCGGACAGCAGTCAGCGCGACCAGACCAGCGCATAGCCGTCATCGGCCGCGACGAGGTTGGCGTAGATCGGCGCCGGGAAGGACGGGTCGTCGAGCTTGACCGAGTGATAGACCGTGTTGTCCTTCGAGGTCCGCTGCCACGCGGCACCTATTTCGACGTTACCGGCCAGCACGCGCAGGTTCGGAGCCTTTTCGTTCTCGGAGTGCTCGGCCGGAAGCAAGCGCGCCTTGATGTTGAGCGACAGCGTCTTGATGGTGCCGGTGTACGAGCCGTCTTCGGCGCCGGTGAAGGTGCCAATCTGAGCCATGGTGATCTCCTGTTGCTGCTTTCCAAGTCCGCGACCATCGCGGCCTTGATGGCGATCATTGAGCGTCGCAACGACCGGCCTGCAGCCTCGGCCCGCAGCGGAGCGGAGGATGGCGGGCTGAGCGATCTTGTTGCTGCGAGAGGAATGCCGCCGCTTGGCGGCAGGGGAAGAAGATCGCAAACGAGCCATTGCGGGCAAAGGTCGGCGAGTGCAGCGAGCGTATTGTGGCGCGTGATCCGCCAGCAAAAGGCCGATATCGACGTGGCCCAAAGGCGGCCAGCAAGAGCGCGCTGGCTCAAAAGCACCCTGCCGCTCCGGCCGACCGCGAAACCACCGTTGCAGCAAGCTCGATGCACGTCGGTCTGATCTCTCCGCGCCGACCAGACGGAGAAACCTCTTGCTGCTCTAAAGGTTGGCGTACCACAGAGCCGGAGCGAAGCGGGCAGCCGATCGATGCGCGTTGCCCGGCGAGCCGTGTGCGGTACGAATTCAGGCGAGCTTCTTTAGCGCAAACTCTCGGGTGGCAGATAAACTCGCTAAAGATCACGATCGTCCCGACCGGCCGGATTCTGTCTTGGTCGCCTTGGCGGCGGCGGCGTCAGTCAACGCTAACGATGCCTTGAGATTCGAGGCGAAAGTTCAGACAGCGGATCTCTGCGCAAAGCCTTAGAAGTGTAAGGAAATAAGAACCGGCAAAAGTCATGTCGAAGGCACATTCGCGCAGCTGCAAATCTCTGAGTTCTCCGTCCGATTTCCACGCTAGTCTAGCCGGACGCCCGACGGACAGCTTGTTTCTCTTTCATCCGCAGCCTTCTCCGGTTTCCATTTACCTTGGGGTTCAGCTTCAATTTGGTAAGCCCACTGTTGTGACTTGCGCGAAGTGTCCGAATTAGTTTTCGGGGAGCCGGCGCGAAGGTTGGTCAATTTCACGCGAACATGGGATCAGCCAATGCCGCGACGTCCAGCTAAGGTCACACAAGCCGATATTGCCCGCGCGATCCGCGCCGCCAAGGACGCCGGCGCGAGTGCGGTCACGATCGATGGCGACGGTGTCATTCGAATCGCGCTCACGGCAGGAGCTGCGCCGATCGAGCCCGCAAATGATATCGACCGGGAATGGACGCCATCAGAAGCGTTGCAGCGCTTCCTGAAACGCACCGAAAGCGGATGAAATGCACCTTTAGTAATTGATGCGGAAGTCACCGCATCGTTTAAACTCCAAGCATTGGTTCTCGGAGAACACCAATGCTTGACGACGAACGACGTGATCCCCGCGTTGCCGGAGATCAACGAATGTACCTCTACTTCGACTATTCCGTGCTGGGCGCGCTGCGTTGGTACGTGAAGATCTGCCGCAAGGGACGCCGGATCGGCATCAGAGAAGAATATGGCACAGAGGCTTTTGATACCGCCTACGACGCGGCGGTCGCCGCGCTGGGAGGAGTAATGCGTAGGCGCCGCCGCGAACCCGATCCGCTAACGCAGCCGGACCGCCGCTACGTGCATGCCGATCGCTCGCAGCGCGGACAGACACGCTATTATGTTCAGCTTCGCAACGGACTGCCAAAAACCAGAATCAGAGCCGAGTTCGGCACGCCGGAATTCGACACCGATTGTGACGCCGCCATCGCCTCTCAAATCGCTCTTTATGGCGATGCGACCGACCACCCCAACGCACAGAAACAGCGCAATGAAACGCGTGGGGAACTGCCGAGCGGGCCACCGGAGCCCCATACCTTACGCTGGTACTGGGCGCTCTATAAACAAAGCGACCACTGGCTTGGCAATCTCAGCGTTGGGCATGAGGGCTTTTCGGACTCCACGCGGGTCCAACGCGCGGGGCTGATTGAAAGCCTGCTACATGAGAACGGGGAGAAGCCATTTGGCGTCCTCACCCGCAAGGTGATCAAGGCCGAGATGACGGCACGCACGCCGTCCCAGGCTGGCAACCTGTTGTCGGCGCTGCGTGGCATGATCCGGTGGATGATCGACGAGAACCACCTCGACGAGGACGACGACCCAACCATTGGCCTGAAGTCCGGCAAGGCAAAGGCGAGCCGGGAAAGCGGCGGCTTCGTGCCCTGGACCGAGGATGACATGGCGATGTACCGGGATAGGTGGCCGCTTGGCACCGAGGCGCGGCTGATGTTGGACATCCTCCACTACACGTTCCTGCGGCTTGGCGATGCCCACCGGTTCGGGCCGCCTCACCTGCGTCAGATCGTTCGTAAGATGGCCATTCAGATCGCTACCGAGAAAAGCCAGGGCGACACCACCGTGACGGTTCCCGTCCACCCTGAGTTCGCGGAAAGCCTCCGAGCGGCACGCGCGGCCGGGATCACCGGCGCTGAGGTCTTCACGGGCAAGGTCATCAAAGGCCGCGTTCTGCCAATGAACAAGAAGGCTTGGGCGGCCAAGTTCAAGAAGTACGCGATCCTGGCGGGCGTGAACGAGCCCAAAAAGAGTTGCCACGGGGTTCGGAAAGCGCGCGCGGAGGTCGCCGCCTACGCCGACTGCACCGAGAGCCAGATGATGGCGATGTTCGGCTGGACTGATCCGAAGATGCCGGCGCACTACATCGCCAAGGCGAACCGCGAGAAGCTTGGCATCAGCGGCATGGACAAGATCGTCGCCTACGATCAGAGCCAGTCGCTTGATGTGTTCGGGCAGCCGCCCGAAGCGAACAGCGCGGGAACGCCGGCGGCGAACAAAGTAGTAACTTTGCGTAGTAACTTCCCGAAAAAAGCGCTGTAAATTCAGGTAACTACGCGTGGGTATGGTGCGCTCGGAGGGACTCGAACCCCCACGATGTTACTCACTGCCACCTCAAGGCAGCGCGTCTACCAATTCCGCCACGAGCGCTTAAATACCGGTCGCGAGGCCGCGACCAGCGGTCGCCGATGTAACAAATCGGCAATGGGGGTACAAGGCAGGAATGCCGGGTTTCAACGATTTGCCGAAGCACACCTTCAGCGCGTACCGATGGCTTTCGGCAGCATTTGCTTGACTTCGACCGCGATCCGGTTGCGATCGACCAGCACGACGCCGGAGGCAACCGGCAACGTGTTGGCGAGGATCTTGACCTCGTCCGCCTCGGTGGCGTCGAGTTCGATGATGGCACCCCGGCTGAGGCGCATGACCTGATGAATCGGCATCGTCGTGGTTCCCAGAACCACCATAAGATCAACGCTGACTTTATCGAGAGTTGGCACTGGACAAGCTACCGCACGGACGAATGCAAAATTGCGTATCCAGAGATCACCACGTTATGGTTAGCCGATGGTTAACGACCGCCAAAACCTCGATTTATCTGCCTTCTCGCGGGCTCCCGACGCCGCCGCAGTCGAATGGCTGATATCGGACCAGGCGATTCCCTACCCACAGGCCATCGAAGTAATGGAAGCGCGGGTCGCCGATATCGCCGCGGGGCGCGCAAGCGAACTGGTCTGGCTGCTGGAGCACCCTTCCCTCTACACCTCCGGCACCAGCGGCAAGACAGCCGACCTGCTCGACGCCCGCTTTCCGGTCTTTGACAGCGGGCGTGGCGGGCAGCTCACCTATCACGGCCCCGGCCAGCGCGTGGCCTATGTGATGCTTGATTTGAAGCGGCGCCGGCCGGACGTTCGGGCCTATGTCGCAAGCCTCGAGCAATGGATCATCCGGACACTCGCGGCCTTCAATGTGAGGGGCGAACGGCGGGAGGACCGTGTCGGCGTCTGGGTGGCCCGGCCGGACAAGGGCAACGGCTTTGAAGACAAGATCGCCGCCATCGGCGTGCGGTTGCGGCGCTGGGTGTCGTTCCACGGCATCTCGATCAACGTCGATCCCGACCTCACCCATTTTTCCGCCATCGTCCCTTGCGGCGTCACCGACCCGCGCTATAGCGTCACAAGTCTGGCCGATCTCCGCCTCACCGCGACAGCTGCGGATGTCGATATCGCGCTCCGGAAAGCGTTTGAGGAAGTGTTCGGCTCCCAACACGAACGCTTGCCGGAGGCGATCTAGAGTGCACGCAAGTAGGCCGGGATTTTGCGCAACATGCAGCCTTTCGGTGATCACCATCAAAAAAAACCCGCGCACGTAGCGCGGGGCTTTTGCTTGTTCGATACGCTTTATCCGTTATCGGCCGGTGCGCGGCGTGCCAGTTCCGGTCTGATCGAGCGTCGACCCGCTCGGCGACGGGTTGACCAGCGTGCTGCCGGAAGGGTTCGCCAACGCATTCGGATTACCCATCGCTCCCGGCCTCGCCTGGCCGGTGGTTGTTCCCGGTGGGTTTCCCGCCGGAGGCGTCATACCGCCGCTTGGGGACGGGCTTCCTGATACGCCGCCCGACATGCCGCTTGCGCTTCCCGCTGCGCCGCCTGTAGCGGCGGCTTGCGCCATCGCGATTGAGCTTGAGAGCGCGAGCGCGCCTGCTAATGCCATTGTCGAGAGTTTCATGGGTCGTTTCTCTTGGCTGGTAGCGCCGGGATAACCCGCAAGACGCGACCGATGTTCCACACCTCCTGATGAACATAGCGTGCGAAGTCGCCGAAAGAGATTTGATCACGCCTTCGGTCGCTCGCGAAACTATTTGGCGAGTGTCGGCAAAACCTTCATCCGCCACAGATTCCAGATGCGATCCATTACGATAAAATTGGTCTGGTCGGCTTTTACGCCTTCGCCCGGCGTCAGGTAATTCGGTTCCCCGCCGAGCGCGAGCGCCTGCGCCTGAAGCCTGGCGTTGACGTCGGTGTAATAAGCGCGGAACACCGCCATCTTGACCGTCGGTCCGACCGCAACATCGCCATGACCGCGCATCAAGACCACCGGCTTGTCGCTGAGCGTTGCGGCCAGCGATTTGCCGATCGCGGCATCGGCAACCAGCATGTTGGTTTCGCCGAAGTCTTTCCGGATATCCCATACCGGCACGCCGACCGCGAGGAAGGCCGGGTTGTGAAACATCGCGCGCAGCGGCACCTTGCTCACGGAAAACGGAATGACGCCGGGAGAGTGGGTGTGCACCACCGACATCACGTCCGGCCGCGCCCGGTAGATCTCGGCATGGATGAAGCGTTCCAGAAAGACCTTCCGGCCCCGCGCGTCCACCGGGTTGCCGTCGAGATCGAACTCCATGATGTCGTCGGCGGTGACGAGTGCAGGCGCCAGCGAACGCGACATCAAAAAGTGATTCGGATTGGTGGGATGGCGCGCACTGACATGACCGAAGCCGTCGACCACGCCGAAATCGGCCAGGATGCGGCTGCCGACGACGATATCCTCGAGCAAGGCCGGATCGACGCCCGGAAGTGAAGCCGACGGCATTTGCGCTGATGCGTCGAGACGGCCGACCAGAAGTGCGATCGCAACAAGAACGCCGAGGCGCACAAGCCGCGCGCTCGAGCCCCAACAACGTCTTGTCCCTCGCACCAAGAATTTTCTGCTCATTGGATATCCCCTTAAATCCTGCTTTCAAATCGTCGGCAGGACCGTGAACGCCTCGCCAGCGTGCCGCAGCCGCAATTCATCGGCGTGTGCAACTTCCTCCGCAACCTCATCAACCCTTGCCGAGGGCGGTCCATTCCGGCAGCAAGCAATCATATTGGCCACGGTTTCCTCGGCGCCTGCGAACACGGCCTCGACGCTGCCGTCGCGCCGGTTTCGCACCCAGCCTTTCAGGCCAAGCCGCCTCGCCTGATGGTCGACCCAGGCCCGGTAGCCGACACCTTGCACCCTTCCGCGAATTGTGACCCGGCGGATGGCAGCGCTCACCGCTTGGCCCCGAGGAAGGCGGCCAGGCGGGCGTTCACGTCTGCCTCGCGCGTCACCTTTGTGGTCAAATCCGCCGAGGCGAGGCCCGTCAAGGCCTTTGGCGGCAATCCTTCGCGCAACGCCTTGAGTGTTGCGTAGACGGCTTTCGTCGCCGCCGAAATCGGCGCGTGGCCTTGCAGCGCGATTTTGACCCTCTGCTCCCCGAGATAACCGAGATCGGACATCGCTTCCGGTGCGCCGCCGAGGATGATGGGCAGCCGCGTCGCGCTCGCGATCGCTTCCAATTCCGCCTTCGCCTCGATGCCGGTGAAAAACAGCGCGTCGACGCCTGTGGCCTCATAGGCTTGGGCGCGACGGATCGCGTCGTCCAGCGAGGTGACGGACACAGCCCCTGTGCGTCCGACGATCACAAGCGAAGGATCGCGCCGCGCATCCAGCGCTGCCTTCATCTTGCCGATCCCCTCCTCCAGCGAAATCAGCTGGGCCTTGGTCTCTCCGTAAGTCTGCGGCAGCAGCGTGTCCTCGATCGTGAGACCCGCGGCGCCGGCAGCTTCCAGTTCCTCGATCGTGCGCCGCACATTCAGCGCGTTGCCATAGCCGTGATCGGCATCGACCAGCACCGGCAGAACCGAAGCGCGCGACATCCGCCGCATCTGTTCGGCGAGCTCCGTGAGCGTGATCAGCGCAATGTCGGGGTCGCCAAGTACCGCGAGCGAAGCCACCGAGCCGCCGAACATGCCGAGTTCGAAGCCGAGATCCTCCGCAATCCGGATCGAGATCGCGTCATAGACCGAGCCGGGCCGGATGCAGGCTGGTTCGGTAAGAATAGAGCGAAGGACTCTGCGGGCACGGAAAGTCATTTTTCCTCCTCGTCATTGCCTGCGACAAA
>CAWCHC010000023.1:0-351027 GCA_963795255.1 uncultured Alphaproteobacteria bacterium | reverse complement strand
CGATGGGCAATTAATACGATAGATTGTGCAATATTGCGCACCAGTGCTAGCGCCTGTCGTTTCCGGCGTCTTCTAAGATCAAACTAGAGGGTCGAGGTGGTGCAGTCACAACGGCTTCGAAGCGCCATCACGTTTAGTGAGCGTGTGCTGGGAATTGCCATCGACACAACTAGCACAGCAGATATCTCGTTGTCGCATCTGGGCGCACGTGATCCGAAAATCGTGTCTTTGGCTCTCTTGTGCAGAACGATCTCGAACTTCAGGGGCGCGATCGTAATGGTACGTGAAGGCCACGTGATAGAGGCGCGCGTACTGGCTCGGTGCTGTTATGAAAATCTGATTTGGGCTGCAGCGCTAAATGAACGGGGCTCCGAATTCGTCGCTGATATGCTGAACGATGACGCGGCCAGCAGAAAGGCGATTGGGCAGGTCACATTAAAACTGTCTAGCCGAGCGGGAGCGGACAACGACGCCGAGGATGCAAAGATACTGCGTGATCTAATACGCGAATCGGAAAGCCGTTTTCCAGATAACAAGAAACTTCACGTCGACAAAACAGCAATGGGCGGCGCTGTCGAGCTTGCTTATGCCACCTTCGGGCAGCTTTCTTTGGAAGCGGCTCACCCTACGATCACAGCGCTTGGCCGTCATCTTCACTCGGAGTTAGAGGGTGAAACTCGACACCTTGTCATCGACGTTGTGCCTGATGTTTCAGAGAGACAACTTCTGCGAACAGCCTGGTGGTCCTGTGACGCCCTGCTCGGCGTCGCCATAGCATCAAACGAGATCGTCGGTGGCACCAAAATGAATGAGGCGCTGCGTAAAACCCTCGAAGAACTGCGGCACCTTTCGAAGCAAGATTTGGAAGAACAGATTGATCCCGCTGTTGCCACACTGGAGTAGCTCGCTCGAAAACAAGCACGCCAACGCATCGCGTTTACTACATTCCAAGTGCCGCCTACTGACCCTGCGACCAGCTGTCTCCGTACCACGGGCAAAGGCCTGACGTGATGCGTCTGGCGATCCTTCGATCGCAGCCGCGGAGACAGTACCTGCCGCCAGCCGTGAAACAGCGCGAAACGCAGCGATCGTAAGAACACACCACGGCCTGCGCGGGCGAAGCGTCAATCATGAGCGACACGAACAGTGTCAGCGCAGCAATGACCATCGATAGTTTCAGCATGGGAAATTCCTCCGGTAGTGATGCCTGCCGGGCACCATCGGAGGTTATCATGATTGGCAGGCGACGGCGAGTTGGTTTCGCGCAGCGAGCGCCTGTTTTCCGTCTTCAGCGCCGCTCCTCCTGAGCGCTGCGATGCCGAAAGACATCGAGTCCAAGCCGCAAACAAAAGCCGCCCGACTATGCCGGGCGGCTCCGAATGGTTATTTTGAAGCGGTTATTTCTTCTCTTCTTCCAGGGTAACGGCGACCGCGCCGATCGCGGAGAGCCGCACCTTGTTGCCTTCAACGCCAGCAACCAGGCCGCGGTCGATAAAGTGGTGATGGCCCTTGTGCGAACCTTCGCCGCTGTCCTTCTTGGTCAGCTTGATCCGGTTGCCCTCGACCTTGTCGACGGTGCCGACGTGAACGCCGTCGGCGCCGATGATTTCCATGTGCTCTTTGATGTCGGCCATTGTCTAATACTCCCTTGAACAGCCAATACGCCGCAATATCCGCTTCAAGCGGCTAATTCATGTTCGGCTTCGACATTGACGAGAGATTCCGCAAGCTTGGTCAGGGCTGAATCCGTCGCTTCCTCTTCGTCGAGGGTCGCCTGTAACAGCCTGGCGGCGTCGGCCATCCCAAGTTCTTCGGCCCAGGTACGAAGCGTGCCATAGCGCGACATCTCGTAGTGCTCGACGGCCTGAGCCGCCGCGAGAAGGCCCGCGTCGAGCGCCGGCATTCCCTTGAAGTCCTTCATGATCTCGGCCCCCTCTTCGGCGATGCCGTTGATGGCGGCGCAGGTTTTTCCCCGCGCCGGCTTGCCGATGATCTTGAAGACCTGGTTGAGGCGTTTCACCTGGCCTTCGGTCTCCTTCAGATGTTTGGTGAAGGCCTTCTGCAATTCCTTCGACTGCGCGGCCTTCGCCATCTTGGGAAGGGTTTTGAGGATCTTGTTCTCGGCAAAATAGATATCCTTGAGCGTCTCGTGAAAAAGGTCGCTGAGCAGCATCGACTTCCTGGCCATGTTCACTCCAATCCGGTTTGAGACCCGTGACGGGTTGCCGGAACTAAGAGGCGGGAGAGAACAATCGTTCCAAGGCGCGACGATATGTTTCCGTCGGCTGATGGCTAACTTGCCGCCTTTAGCGGCGGCCGAACGCCAGCGGCGAGGCGCCGGGCAACAGCGCGGAGTTGAGATCGGACGGCTGCTGAGCGAAGCTCGCCCCGAATGACAGGCTGAGGTTGGAAGTGGGACGGATTTCGATACCGGCATGCACGCCATAGCCGGGCGCGGCGCTCGAGGACATCGAGTCCAAAGCCGCGAACGGGCTGCCGATAATGGGCGGCCCATTATACTTCACGGTGTCGAAGCCGGCAAAGACCGAGACCGGCATGCTCTTGAAGTTGTAGCCGGCCTGGGAACCTTCGTAAGTGAACGAGCTGCCGCTGCCGAAGGCGCCGGGCTGGCTGAAGTTGCTCAGGCCCCAGCCCAGATTGCCGCGCTCGCTGCCGACAAACCAGCCGTTCTCGAAATTGTAGCGCGAGGAAAAGTTGCCGAAGGGGTTTGCGTTCGGGTCCGACCTCAGTCCGCTCGCAAAGCCGGTCGTCGAGGTCCAATAGGGCACGGATTGCGCGTGTGCTTGGGGCGCGCCGAGGCACAGCGCGGCCAGCGCCAAGGCGAAGACAGCAAAACCGGATTGGCCTGAGATCATGGGCACCCGCGCGAACCACCTGATGTGGCTAAATTATACGGCGGGGATATCGGGAATGCCAGTGTGGCGACACTGACGTTCCTTTCGGTTTTGCGAGCCGCCTCTTCAAAGGAACGTCAGAGTCAAAGCACGGCATTGGCGCTCCCAAGGGGAATCGAAGGGCGCTCTCAAAAACCCTGCTAAAACAAGCACAAGTCAGCTTGACTGCCGGGTGAGTGATACCACTGCTGGATACCACCATGCAAGCTTTCGGCGGCTTCCATAAAGGAGAGCTGATTCCTCTCAAAGGACTTTGTTGAGGTCTACGTCATACCCAGCCGCACGTAATTCCCTGCACAGAGGCAATCGCCATTCGCCCTCCAATGGAATGTAGACAACACCGTCGAAGTCAGAGGGTCTTTCTACTTGGCTGCTGACTAATGCGGCTACCCGCGCAGGACCCAGTGCGCCGATAAAGAAGCCTAGCTCAAAGATCACGTTCTGACGTGCGCGCGGTTGCGTTTCGCCATCACGAATACCCCCCATGTCGTCCGGCGTCATCAAAACGATTGCAAAACCGATGTCAGAGGCAACCTCTTGGAACTTTGTGATCAGCGCCCTGCCCTTATTTGGCTGCTCGTGAAGAATGACGGCCTGCAATCCTAATTGCTCAAGGAATTGAGCGACCGTTTCTCTGTGCTCACCGTCATGGCCATGAACGACAAATACCCTTCGAGAGAACTGAGGAACTGAGTTGTCCGCGATCGGCACCTCTTGGATGCTGTCACCAGAGAGGTCCTCCTTTCGTTCGATCAAGCTCTTAACGGCCTGTTGTAGCATTGCAACCGCAGCTAAACGGCTCTTGTCGTAGTACGGACGGTGATCTATCCGACCTCCGCCAATTGAAATTGGACCACCGGAGAGAACCGCTGCCGAACTGTACCGCTTATATTCCGTTGAGTAGGCACCAAAGACCTCTTCCAAGGTCTGCTCAATGGATACTCTAATTGCCTGGATAGCTGGACCACCGCGCTCTGCCATGCCCGAGATGTCTAAGTTCTTGAGTTCGGCAATGCGTTTTTCAAGTCGCGGTATGGCCCGTTCGATTTTATCTACGGTCAATTCTGCGGGCTGATAGCTCGGTGGAGTAGGACGCTTTGACATTCAATTGCTCTCTCGATGCGCCATAGCGAACGCTTCAACTCGCATTTATGGCTTGCACAAATCTTTCGATGCTGTCGAGTGATGGCACGCTGAAATCCGCTGGCAATGCAACAATCTTTCCGGCAGGAACTAACGCGACGCCTCGTCCTCTGAGAACAAACTGCTCTTTAATCTTTGGGTGCTGATTGGCCCAAGGTACGACAGTAGACAGGCTCTCTAGGCTAAAGAAAGCTGCCATTTCTCCCACGTCATCAACGATTGATCGGATCGAATCCAGCAAGGCGCTTGTCCGCCCAAATACTCCTTTGAACGTCGAAGCGAACAAATGCCTGCGTTCACGCTGCCAATCGTCTTTCCTTCCCTCGTAAGCAGCTGCCTTCAGCGTGGCTCCGTTGATCTCCTGAGCAAGGGTTTGAAATGCGCTTTGAACGCTCGCAAGGTCTTCATGAGGCAATTGGTGCTCTGAGAAAAACTTGGCTGCCCTGACAGTCATTACTGGCTTTGACGTGTGTTTGAATATTGGGAGACTTGGCGGCTGGGGTGCCTTTTCCCCGTCGTATCGCCTTCGGTTTTTTCGCTCCGTGGCCGTAAGCTTTTCCCACGCCTCCTTTTCGCGCTCAAAGCGCTCTTCCGCCCGTTCCTCTGCTGCAAAATCTCTGAGCTTTTCCTCGGCACTGAGGACGCCCTTGTCCTTGTAAAGAGCCACTGCGATGGCCCCGAACAGCCTAGGAAGCTCTGCTCTGAAATCCCGCTTAGTGTCCCGAAACGTCCTCACCGCAGCACACTTTTGAAGGGATGAAAGCCATTCAAGAAACTCTGGTAGGGCCGCGAGCAGATGCCGCCACCGCCTGAGGTTCGAAGCGTATTCGCGCGCATCATCGTAGTCGCTACGGAGCGCTTCAAAGGCTGCACCGTACAGCTTATCGCCGCAATCATGTCCGACCAGGAAACGGGACCCTTGAGCCGTTTTGAGCACGTAGCCAGCAAGGTGGTTGTGATAGCGGCAGTGAACGCAGCGTATCCTTTCTCGCTTGGAGCCCCGAAAGTCGTACCAATACTCCACGTACGGTGGCTCACTAGTTGCGGCAGGTACGTCTTCCACCAAACCGTCTAGGCTCTCCGGGTCGCTCGTTGTGAATGTTGTGCGCAGCAGGTCTTCTTCGCTGAGCGTGCTCCAATGGCTTTTGGTGGTGCGGACTTCTTTCGAAAGTTTGGCCATGTGCCTCCGGTGGGGACGCCCCCAATTCGCCGTGGCATTGATTATAGCGGTTCTTGGTAGAGTCCTGGTTCAGGCACAGCCTATGCGTGGGTTATTCATGATTCCCACAACCCTCTTTCCTAGCCATGCAAAACGGAACCGCAGCGATTCCAAAACGTCGAACTACGAGCGCCGTACAGTTGGGTGGGGAACCGCGAGGATCCAACCTTCCCATTGATAAACCTAGCAAATTTCATCGAGCCAATTCGTTGTTTGTATCAGCGTTTTGTATTGGATCAAGCACAATGAAGCCTGCTTCGTTCTTTGGTCACCACTTCTACACCGGATGCCGTTATCCTATCGCTTCCTGCAAGTCCGAAGTGTCACCAAACCGTTAATTGTTGGTCCACCGCAATGGCGAAGGTCATACGATTGATTTGGCGATTGGACTTCGAGGTTAGCTATGCCTACCTCGACCGTCGGGGGTCTGCGTTGAAAATTCTGGCGGAAACGAACAAAGGATTTTGGGACAACTGCGGTCCCGGACGGGTGCCGTTATCCTTTGCTGCCGAGAAGCTTGAGGAAGACCAGTCCTTCACGATGTTCTCGTGGGAGATGACTAATCTCAACGGCAGCACCGAATGGCCCACCGGGCTGGAAATGTCACGGCTATTCGAAAGTCCCATAATGCGAGGGATTGACCGCATTGTTCGTGACGCCCTGAAGTTGGGAGAAGTCCGTGTATTGTCACGAGCAGGAGTGCGGCTGTTCGGTACGGAGAAATTCGCCAAGCCCAGTGAGCGTTCCGCAATGGAACGAGTTGGACGCCTGACGAACGCCCAGTTCAAGGATGGCTTGACTGCCACCGTCGGCCCTCCCAAGGACGTGGCCTTCATTTATGAAGGGGCGGATGCCGACGGGCTCGGGTATCGTGTCCAGTTTGGTCCCTATGATCCCAAGAACCCGACTATGATGTTCCTCAGGCCTTGGGGGACGTTGCCCGAGGCGCTCGACGAAAACGACCTGTTTTTTGACATCGACATTTACGAGCAAAACTTCTCGTTTTTGGAGCACTCCCTGTTTCGGTGGGCCTCGACAAAGGTCTCCAAAGCTGCCAGCTTTGTTGAGTTTTGTGCCAAAAATATAGAGTAATTGGCTGAGGATGTTCCGATGACGAGTGCAGCCACCAACATCGTAGACAATTCTATTGCTGACCGTGTCGCGGCCAGAAGCGCTCCTCGTTACACCGAGATTGAACGCCAAAGCGAAACTTCACCTTTTCAACCGTCAATACTCACTAAGACAGTCGAAACGCGAAACGCGCCGCAAAAGGGTTTTCAGACCGTGCGCGCTCAAGTCACCACAGGGGTGAATCGCGTTCAAAGCATTCCCGGCGTCGTCGCTGAAGTGCGCGCTGAAACCGTCGTTATTCAGTGCAACGTCTCAACGCAAACCGTCGAACTTAATTTGCCCGCAGCGTTAGTCCCGGCGGAGCTTCAGGCATTTGGACGCGCGGTATCGATCACTCTCGACTATAGCGGTGGCTATCAAAGGCCAATCGTCGAGGCTAGGGAGCCCACAATATCGCGCGAACAGTTGCCCGACGAAGCAGATACGAACGCGTGGCTCAGTCAGCTCTGAATGCTCAGGCTCCATGTGCTGAACGTTGAGCACGGCAGCTCTATAGTCATCGAGCACGACACCGGCACAGAAAAAGCATTCGGCGTAGTTGACAGCAATCTGCCTTCAGGCGTCCTCGAACCAAAAGCGCTCACGAAACTACGTCAACTCGGCGCGCAGAGATTGTCCTTCGTCTGTTTGACACATCCTCACAAAGACCACTTCAAAGGTCTGTACGAAATCATCAGAGCCTTTCGAGGGTCTATCGACTTTTTCTATTCCTGTCCTTTCGGCGATTTATTTCGAGACCGAAAGCGGTTAGCCAAGTTCGCCGACAAACTCCACCACGTGGCACAAACCTCTGAAGCCGACCCGCGCAAGGAAGCGTGGGAGTTGCTCCAAATCATACGGTGGGCCGATCAAGAGTGCCGGCGGGACGCACTGGACTGGCGTGAATGCGCGGGAGAGCACCTACAGTTGGCTCCGACAGGTTTTGCCGCTGTTTCAATCGCTACGATCCTGCCTCCGACAAAGGTCAAGGGATCCTATATCCAGCAGATTGAAAGACGAGATGGACATATAATCGGGACTGTCAAAGAGAACGAAATCAGTCTCGCTTTGGAGTTATCGTATGGTGGCAGCGTCGTTGTGCTAGGTGGCGATGGCACTGCTGGAAATTGGAAAGATAGACGACGCTGGGAGGTTAATCGCAAACTGTCGATAGGCGCGCTCGCGGTCAACCTGCCGCACCACGGCTCGCACGGGGATTGCGATGACGAGGTGCTAACACAGTTGTTTGCTACCACAGGCGAACGGTCCGGTGTTTCGTCTGCGAACGGTCATAGTCATCCAAGCTTTGAAACCATTAAATGGATGGAAGCAAACGGGGTCAAACCCTATTGCACCAATCTAATCCCGCAATGCGGGGCAAACACTCGCCATCTTTTAAACGCCCCTTCGCTCGACCCGCGCGTGAGACGCTGGCTCAACGACGTCGCTGTTAACCTTGGTGCCGTTCAAGCTTGCCAAGGTGACGTGACGATTTCGATCGACACAGCCGGAAATGTCTCAGTGGAGCGCGAGTTTCAGAACTTGTGCCCCTATCGGGGAGACTACGCAGCCTTGGGGCTGGTTCCCTAACTCGGTCTCGCTCTGCTTGGTTATGCAAAACGGAATCGCAGGGATTCCGAAATGAGCATCGTATAAATTCTAAATGGACCTTTGAGGCTTTGACGGTGATGCCGAGAATGGCGTTGGCTGCCGGTTGATACTATCGGTTAGGAAGTGTTCGTAGCTCGTTCAGCAATGCTGAGGCCGCTTGATAATCCTTCGTGTCAAGATTCTCCGATTTGTCGGCCTCATAATCTTCGAGAATTACTTCGAGTGCCTCCTCCAGTGCTCGCACAACGTGCCCCTCCTTCGGCACGTTTTGTAGGCAGAAGCGGATTAAATCCAGCATGTAATCGGCAGAACCGAAGTCTGCTAAAAAGACTAAGAGGGCCGGAAAAAGCGCGCTAGGTTTCAAGAAGCTAAAGATCAGAACGGGTTCGGTCACTAGGCGTTCTAATACGAACTCAGCGATTTCCTTCCAATCGATGTCATTCGAATTTTTGCTTCGATAAAAAAGAGCAAACAAGATAGATTTTGACTGTTCGAAATCCGTGTCCTCTTCGTTGACAGCATACATCCAACTTACGCCCAGTAAGGATACGCGATCATCGAAGGGTAGTCGTGCGTTCACATAGTGCCAAACTGCGGTCCATCCTTTTGCAAAATAGTGGCTCCTGTTGCTGAGCCACCTGACGAGTGTTTCAGTGTCATATTCAGGGAGCGGCTTCTCTAATCCAGGCCTTGATGGCGGCTCTGGCTTAAGCTCATTGCCGTCTATCTCATCCCAAATCTGTTGCTGCCTGTTGTAAAGGCGATACTCTGAATCTAGCCAGAGCGCGCGTTGTCTCTCGCTGTGAAACGTCGACTTGGCCAGATCGCGCCAAACATCATACGACTTCTCCAAGCCAACCGCTTCGATCCGGTTCAGCTGAGTGCGAAGCAACAGGCTCGTTTGGATCAAGTCCTTATTTTCGCCAACGTACTTTAAGGTTTCTTCGGTGTTGCCGCAAAAGATTGTGTAATCGACTGAGCGAAATGCAATTAAGCCGCGGTCTCCGATTTCAACGGAACGCGCTTCATTTCCGGCCACTATGGGATAGTTCTCGTACTCTAAGTAGGGAATAATTTCTTTTACTATCAGAAATTCGTCCATCTGCTGAACATATGGGAGATTTGTGTTCGGCGCGGACAATAGGGGCACGAGCATACCCGGCCGCCCGTTCGAGATGTCGATGAAGGCATTCAGCGCGAACATTTAGTAGTGCCCACGGCTCGCATAGAAAAGGTCAAGCTTTTCGTAAATTGCATAGTAGTAGTATTCTTTACGCAGCGGGTAGACTGGATACGTCAGCACTTCGGCACCCAGCGCTTCTACCTTCTTCACGTACGTGTCATCTTCGAGATAGGTTTCGGGTAGAATGGCCAAGATAGGTTTTTTTGCCTGCAAATCTATATCGTGATCGAACTGCATTTCGATGGCGAACCTTCGGTCATCAAATTTTTTATCTTTGGTCAGGATCAGTTTGTGCAAAGCTTTCATTTCCTCATCTAGCACGTCAACGTCGAACCTGCTCTCGAACTGCTCTCTTGGCCGCGCTGCCAATCGATAATAGTTGCGGGCAGCGCCAAAGAACGTTCCGATGATCTTGTGCGGTGCTTCGGCGTCTTCACTGACTTCGAAGTCAGCGATGTCCATCATATTTACGAAATTGGGGTATCGCTTCGCCTTGAACGCCCCGCTGTCAAACGGATAAATGCGCTTAATTCCATCGATAAAGAAATCGAACACAAGGCAGGTAGGAAGCTCCCAGTATTCTGCTTCCTGATGCAAATCCCGCTTGTAAGCCGCGCGCCCAACGAAGAAGTAGGAAAGATTCTCCCCTCGAAAAACGTTGCATCGGCTGGCCTTGATCGTCCCAGAGGATACGATTTTCTTTATGTGATAGCTTTCAGTCGTATGCACGAGCGGAAGCGGCTTGGATTTCGTTATTTGGTTCCGCTTCAGAAATTCAGCAAGAGCACCCATTCTTCCGGTCCTTCTCCCGAGTGCGGCCATACTATGCCGAGCCATGCAAAACGGAATCTCTACGATTCCAAAACCCCTGTAGAGGGTCGTAGCAGCTTCTGTTACAAATTGGCCTAACGTTCGTTACGGTGATTTGTAACAGGGGCAACCGATCATGGCAGAAGGCAAGTTCGTCTCGTACCTTCGCGTCTCTACCGACAAGCAGGGCAAGAGCGGCCTCGGATTGGAGGCTCAGCGGGAAGCAGTGGCCCGGTATCTCAACGGTGGTCGGTGGAAGCTCGTGGCCGAATACGTTGAGGTAGAGAGCGGCAAGCGGAACAGTCGTCCTCAATTGCAAGCAGCCATCGGCCACGCCAAGGCCACTGGAGCCAAGCTGGTAATTGCGCGTCTCGACCGGCTCGCGAGAAATCTTCACTTCGTCTCCAGCCTCCAGGAACGCGGCGTAGACTTCGTGGCGGCTGATATGCCCGACGCAAACCGACTAACGATCCACATCATCGCAGCGGTGGCTGAGGCCGTGGGGCGCACCATCTCAGAGAACACTAAGACTGCTCTTGCGGCTGCCAAGGCCCGAGGTGTCAAGCTGGGCAATCCCAATGGAGCCCGCGCCCTCCGTGGTAAGCAGGTTGGCAACACGGATGCAGTTGCAAAGTTGAAGGCCGACGCCACTCAGCGCGCTTTAGACCTCGAAGGCATCGTGAACACGCTACGCGCTAAGGGCTTCACAACCGTCCGCAGCATCGCCGATGCGTTGAACGAGCAAGGGATACATGCGCCCCGTGGCGACACATGGCACCCCACGGCTGTCTCACGCTTGCTCAAGAGGCTATCGGCGCAGGGCGCGAACACGCCAGCATCACAGGCAGGAGCACGGTAAATGGTCACACTAGGATTGTCGCTCGTCGCCACCGGGCTCGTTGCCCTTTCGCTCGAAAGCGTAGGTGTGGCTTTGGTGTTCTTTGGCCTCGCGGGTTGGTTGCTCGCTTAGGATCGCCGGCCAGTTCAACGGCCTTGGCGTCATCCGAAATGGGTCCCCTTTCGGGGCCTGAAATGCGCAAGTTTTCCTGAGAGCGACTTCAAAAATCAGGGTGGTTTACACTCGCTGCAGCTCGCCTGAGCGCTGCAGTGCCTCACGCTGGATTAGGTCCACCTGGTTCTTCTTAAGCTAACAAACGGACTTGAATTGGACTAACGCAACGTTCGAGAAAGGCCGGAAAGTGATTGAAAATAAGAGACCGTGAAAATTGTATCAACGAACATTGCAATCTCGGTTTACAATCTACGCAATTGGGTTATCTTTCTTCGATCTAAATAGGCTGGTTATAGATACGAGAGCATAAATCATGCGCGCTCGTGCTTTGCTAATACTTATTCTATTTTGTTGCGCATCCACCCCAGAACGCTCCTTAGCCGGAGGGCTCATTGGTGACGTTTGGGGCGTTGTAACAGACCCGCTCAAGCTTCGTGCATCATCATCCACATTGGCAGAAAGCCTCGAGCGAACTCTTCAGCAGCTATCGGCGCTTGAAGGTCAAGTAAATGGCCACGTCGAACAAAGACTTGAACAAATTCGCTCGATTGTGAAAGACGCACTGTCTGGAGAACGCGAGCTCATCGAACGCGCAACAGACGCTATGGTGCAATTGGAAGGCAAGGTGAACGAAGACGCGATAGCGCTAATCTATCGTGCGGAGTGTGCCGCCGGACACGTTGATGACGAAATACAAAATGCGGTTGCGCGCGTTGCAGACCAAATTACTAAACGAGACCCTAGGCTAACAATATTTGGAATGACGGCCGCGCAACTGAAGTCAGACCCGATTGTGTTACAGCAACCAAACGAGGTTTATGCGGCCCTAAAAGTTGAGCTCCTCAAGGGTTTAGACGATGCTCATGTTCACGAGGACACTCCTGCCGCCACGATTTTCTGGACTTATGAAAATCTCGCGTCTCAAGCCAAATGGACCAAGTGCAAGTATCTTGATCAGGAAGGGGCGAAAGCCTTTACTGTCGAGTGGAATGAATTGCAGCGCCTTTCGCGCCCTTGGATTGAAGCTATCAACATGAAACCGTTCCCAATCTCTGGACAATGATCATGCGATTTACTCTTTTGGTATCTTTAATATCACTTTGTCTTTCTGGCGTGTGCTCCGCCGAGCCGTGCGACACGACTGTCCATTGTGCGCAGCAAAGTGTTGATGCGGCTGACAGGGCGGAAAAGGCGGTTGCAGCTTTAATGAACAAGATTGACATTGTGGTAGTGCAAGTCGAAGCATCCAAGAAAGCTCACTTGGAATGTCAAGAAGTGAACAGGCCCGGGCGTCTCGCAGCTTGCCCTGCGGACTTTATCGCGGTGTCTTGCCACGCTGGCAAAAACAAGGGTAGCCATTCAATCAACAACAACGAGTGCGACACTGGGCAAGCGGACACGGATTGGACCGAAGCGACTTGCTGTAGGATTGTCATTCCACCGCCACCGCCTGTCACGGGAAGATAAGAAACCTCAGGCTGTCCCGGGACCTCAAACTAGCGCCTTACAGCTGGCAGGTAATCTGGCTCATCGCTGGGTCGCCACGCTTGTATCCGGACCGAGGTGCAAGGGACCTCTGATGTGTCACGACGGCACTCGAGGCTTCGTCCAAGCGAAGCAACTTCCAGCCGATCGGCTCGTTGCTCGCGCTACCACCGCCGACCTGCCAAACTCTCATGATGCCGTTGCCTTCCTTGGTGACGCCAACGGCATGGACTTCGACAGATCGAGAGAAGCCGTCATAGCGAAGTTCAAGAAGGTGGCCGGACTGAAGTGCTCCGCACGCGACTTGCGCCCACATGTGTCCCTCCATTGCTCGGCGAGGGAGCAGCTTAAGCCTCTTAGGAGTTCGCAGGGAAGCGCCAGTTGCCCAATCAATCTGACCGCCCCACCTAACGTGGACACGCCGAACGGAGGTAATTATGCCGAAGCCGAAACTCACGCCCGAAGGTGAAGTCATCGCAGCCTATGGCGCCGCTATGGTCGCGGCTTTCCAAGTGCTTATCAGTTGCCTTGAGGAGAATGGAGCTGTGGAGCCCAGACAGTTTCCTGAAGCGCTCGCCGTTTACATGGAGATGGTCAAGAGCAGCAAGGGAGCCGTGAGCGACGTGACGCTTGCCGTGCTCCACGACATTCGGATGGCTACGGTGACTTAGGTTGCCCTGCAGACCTCACGCGAACCTTGATGGCCCAAGCGCTCAGTTGACAGCTTCGAGGGAGTTCGTAGGCATCGTTGCACCCCGAATGGGTCCTCTTTCAGGGCCTGAAATTCTCAAGATTTCTGCAGAGCGATTTCAAAAACCCGGAGCTTTACACTCCGCCGCTGCTCGAGTGAGTGCTGCGGGGTCTTCCGCTGGATTTAGCCGAACGATCCCCTTCATCTCTAGAAACATCTGTTTGACGTCGGACAACCGAAGCGCCTTCTCGCGCGGTCCTTGGTGCTCCTTGAGCGCGTGCAACTGGCGAACAGCGATGGCGTCGCGCTTGGTCTGATCTTCCTCCGCGAAATAGGCGCGCATGTCCTTGACGAAGGCGCGGGCGATAGCAGGCGGTAGATCGAGTGGCTTCCGTTTTACCAATGCTTGCAAACCAGCGCGCCCAGCAATGTCATCTCAAACCTCTTTCGACGAGGAGCCTGATCGCTTGGTCCCGCTCTGGCGGGCCGGGTTGGTTAGCGGCCCAGTTGTCGATAGCTGCGATAATCTGGACAGGCAGATGAACGCCAGTGACAGCGGTTCCTCCCGCGGTTGTAGGGGGGCGCGCCAACGTATCGCTTAAGAAATCTTGAAGCTTCGGGGTGTACGTCGGCAAATCTTCCCTCAGAAATCTTGGGTCGGTTTGTAGAAAGTTCCTATGGTAACCGACGTGAAGTTTCAGATTTTCTTTCCACTCTTGCGGAGCAAACTCGAGAATTTCCTCTGCGGCCCAAAGAAAGTGCGCAACGAACCATTCGTACTTGTCTTGCTGTCCGTCTGGATCACCATAGGCGAACTTCGGGTATTCAACGCAAAGCTTCAGGAATTCTCGAAAGTTTGTTTTAGCGGTTGTTTCTCGCTGGTTTTTGCGGTTGAGCGACAACTGCTCACTTGCAACCAATAACGCGATGAATGCGACAGCGAACGCAAAAAGCGAAACTACAGTCTGCACGATTGTCATCATCGGAGCACCGTCGTAGCTGAGAGGTAGCGCGACAAAGGCCCACGCGGGTATCGCGGCCAAGCCCAGCAAAAAGAATGCGTCTTTGCGTGACATAAGCGATCCCGGTCCTTAGGGCAACGCGAGCGCATATCTTCGTGCAACCTGGCAGGTGATCGCAAGCGAAAGTTTTCTTGCGATGTCGGGCCGATCACAGTTCATGCGACCGACTTATCCTCCTTGTCCGCACCGCGCATCACGACTTTGAGCGCGTCATCTGGCAGAGGGCGCTGCAAGGACTTCGCCTCATCCCACGGGGCTCGCATCCAGACCTCGCGCTCCTCTTGGGTCGTCAGGATCACGGGCATCGCCTTCGGATGGATCGGCTCGACCACGACGTTCGGCGAGGTCGTCAGAAATCCGTAGACCTGATGTGGCCCGGGCACCGGTTTGGACTTGGTGCCGCGATCACCATTGAAGGTCGTCCATATGCCAGCGAAGGCAGTGAGCGGGCGGTCATCGTTGAGCGCGAACCAGACAACGTCTTTCTTGTTCGTCTCGGGATTCGGCGCCGGCGCGTACTCGGCGAAGCTGTTGAATGGGACGAGGCAACGGTTCTCCGGCTTCAGCCAGCCGCGCCAGTGCGGTGACGAGGTATTGCGAATGTTGGTCACAGGTGGACCCAGGGTTCGCGGTGGTGGCGGCATGCCCCAGCGCATCATCGTCAGTTCGGTGCCGTTGTCGGTGTTGCGGATCACTGGTGCGGGGTAGTCGGGAAACACACCCGGCATCGGCGCAAGATTGCCGACGTAGCGGTTGACGACGCGAAACAGCGCGATGATGGCGGCTTGGTTCGTGGTGATGCTGTAGAGGTTGCACATCGTTACGGCGGAATTGCAATGGTGGCCGACGCGAGTTCGTCCGAAAGAGCCTTCAGCGCCTTTTCTGCTTCGACTGGCAAGTCGTCAAGGCTGCATTTAAATGGCACATCCAGACCAAGACGTTTGTCGGGATCATTCTTCCATCCAAAGTAAACGAAGGATCGCTTCTTGTTCAGGTCGTGATGCAAGCCTGTGATTAAAAGCTCTGTCATTGGAAGCTCCAAATTATCTCTCTCCCGGCCACCACGTTGATGGTGGATCGCTCGCGGAAATCTTCGTCTGCCTCAGTGCTACCAGATGGCTGCGTTTATATGGATAGCGACGAATTTGCGAGCAATCCTTGCAGCGCAAATAGCGCTCCAGCTCGTGGACCGGCGTGTGCTTCGGCCTTCGGACGATATCGAGCGCAACGGTCTGATGGGTGTCGCAGCCGAGGCAACGCACCTCAAGATATCCGAAGCCTGCGTTGAGGGCGTCTCCAAGGGTGGGCGATGGCTGCGCCGGTCCCTTGTAGCCGAGCATGCGATTATTCCACGCGACACAGGCAAGCTGATCGGCCTCCTTGCGCACATGCTTTGCGCGCTCCGCTGACATGCGGATCGTCGTGCCGAAGAGGTACTCACGGGATTTGGTGGACATGCCCCATGATCCCGCTGATTTGCGGGACAGGGAAGCCGCTAGGTCTCGTGGCTGGGGATAGGCTACCTACAGCGTATCGCCGCAACGACCAATGCCATTTGCTGGACTCTGGAGAGTCCCTGAGTGCCCTCTGGATCGCCCGCTACCTGAACAGCGGGTATGAGCGCAAACGAGTCCTTGGAGTCCCTAGGTGCCCTGTAGGCCAGCAAGGCTCGGAAGAAGACAATTACCCCATTTGGACTATGGATTAAAACGTTCCACGTTATGGACAGAGGGCTCAGGAGTACTAAGTTCCCAAGATATCTAACCCCTTATTCTACCCTTCCTTCTCCTACGCTTCCCTAGCTTCTCTAGTGTCCCTAGAGCCACTTAAGCTCCCTCTTAATTACGGAACTGAGAAGGCACCAAGCTAGAAGTCCCAAGCAGGCAATGGACGAATTTTCAGGGTCGGCTTCACGCCTATGATTTGGGTGAATTGTTCATTCAGCACCCTCTCAGCAATCTGATCCTTCGACCTTGGGACGATCAAGCTATCGTGGACCGGCACAGCCGGAATATTGTGCTCTCTCGCCAGCCGCAACATGGTGGACATAATGACTTGGCTCTCCCTGAACATCAGGTGTCCCCAGCTCCAAGGCATGTTAGGGGCGCTCTTAGTACCCCACTGTTCGAGTAGTGGGTGACGAGCGAGCGTCTTTTCACGAACTGAGTGGACCGAGTACTTCTTGCCATCAATCGTCCAGCCATCTTCGCGGTATTTCTTTGCGAACTCCTTCTTGAGGTCGGCCGACCACTTGGTAATCAGTGAGCGATTGCCAAAGGAAGCGTTGACCCAGAATTTGACGACGGCTCGATCCTGGCCATCAGGGCCGACGATGTCGCTGTAGGCGTCACTCATCTCTATGCGCTTGCCGTGAGCGGCATAGAAGATAGTGAGAAACGAAGCGCCGATGTCGATTTCTGACACTGGCTCACCGTCCATCCGCAACTTCAGTCGCTTCTCTTGCGGCATGTTCTGATAGTTGGTCGCAGGCATGGGAGGCTGCGAATACAGCCGTCCTCCTCGGTTCAACATGTACTTGTCCGAGGAGGCACCATGGAACTTCCTAACCCATCCAATGTGGCGAGCACCCTCCAGCTTGTGAGTTGCAAAGTGCGCGTTCAGCTCAGCGACTTCGCTCCTCAAGCTCTTTGCCTGCTTGTCGTTCCGGGTAATTCCAAAGGGGCGTGTGAGTTGCACAAGCTCAGACGGCATCTCAAACTCAATGAAGAAATGATCTTGCAGATCATTAATGAGCACACCGTGATCCTCGGCAATCTTGAGAAGCTTCGGTGTCGCCCTGAAACGGGTCATGCTTCCGTAGATCGGCCCGGGACTTCCGAAGCCTCGCTTGCCCGAATAACCCGCGTGCTCAGTAACCAGCTCCGCAGCCTTCCAAGACTTTCGAATGCCTTCAAACATCCGATAACTGACAGGGCTGGGTTTCTTGAAGTCCTTCTTGGCGAGCGAGAGCCTTAGCCATCCCGCGCCATCTTCGTTGCCTTGCGCCATCAGAAGGTCAGCCAGATAAGCTCCAATCGCGGCGTGAAACTGAGGCTCAAGCTTGATGGGCCTGTTCGACCTCGTGGCGCTCTTCGTGGTTCGCGGATAGGCATTGGCCAGAGATAACACGAGAGCCGTCGCCGCCGCGCTGGTCGCTCGCCCCTTAAGATTGGCGAGAGGCGCATACCGCAGCTCGTCGGCAAGCTCCGGTGACAATTTGGCGGTGACGAACCTGACGCCGCTTCCTACATCAGTGTTCAACGTGAGCCTCTTGCGAAACCCATGACGCTCGTAAGCACCGTCCGCTCAATCGACTTCAGCATTAAATATCCAGCCTTCCCCAGTGATCCACGCTGCACATGCAGCGCGGGAATTTCATTTGCGAACACGCACACCCTTTGCAACGACGAATGGCCGGACACTCGACAAGTCCAGTCCCGGATACGCAACTTTGGCTACTGCCGCCCTTAGAACCTTCACGCCAAACCTCGCGAGCATTTCCTTTGCGCCATAACCGCCGCTCACGGTGGAAGCTTGGGCGTGTCCCGTGAGTGCGTCGTGAACTTCTTGGCTCACCTTGCCTTGCCGCAACGCGTCCTTGAAGCCGTGCCTGAACGAGTGAAACACCTTGGCCTTGTCAGTGACGCCCTGAGCGCGGAGATATCGCCCGAACCACTTAGAGTATGCTTTCACTCCCGCACGGCCTTTGTCCGTCGCGATCAGAGGGAAGAGGAAAGCCTTGTCACCGTCACGCTTCCTCACGTCCTCAACGAACTTGAGAAACCCCAGCCTCACGAGCTTCTCATGAACCGGCACCACTCGCCGTGACGCTTTCGTCTTTAGCTTCTTCCCTCTTGATGCTTGGGTAGTGATGTAGAACAACGGCGTTGATGTTTCAGGCTCCGTTTGCACATCACCGACTGTGAGGCTAGCTAATTCCGTCTGCCGCGCCCCATTGAACAGCGAGAGCAACGGCAACCAAAATGCCGCAGGACCACGACCGCCCTCAGGGTATTCGTGCTTGGTGAACACGGTGGCGGCAAAAAGGAGCTTAAGGTCGGGGTTCTCAAACGACGTGCGCTCGCTGTCGTCTCCCTGCACACGCATTTTCGCAAATGGATTAGACCAAACTACATCTTCAGGTATTACACCCTTTGCGAATGCCCACTCGGCAATGGCTGCGACAGCCCCGACTTGCTTATTGATCGTGCCGGGAGCGACCTTAGGAGCCTCAGGATGCTTACGCACCCATGCGACCAATTCAGGTAAGCTCGCTTTAAGTAGCTCTCCAGTGCGCCGCTGTGGCACGTCTTGAAGAGCCTCACGGTAGAGCCGTGCGTGAGATTTCTTGATCGCAGATACTGGCAAGTCACCGTGAAGCTGGATGAACATCTCCACGGCGCGTTTGTATTCGTGGACGGTATCAGCAGGGCGTTCGCGCTCTTTATTCCACCCTTGAAATGCATCGCGGAGTGATCCACCGATAGCTTCGCTCTCGCCAAGGACCTCAGGAGTTCGAGGCGTGTCAACGGGCTCACCACTGTTGCGCCGTTCAATGTCCTTCAGTGCCTTCACGTGAGCACTCAGGACGGCCATAGCGAGGCGCCGGTAGGACTCGCACTTGGGATCAAGGCTTATCTGATAGGCATCCAGAAGCTCATCCAGTTCCTCCCGAATGACTGTAGTGTCACCGCGTGCGAGTGCATCGGAGGTGACAGCAAGCTCCCATGAGAGATGCTCGGCACGCTTGTGGACCTCGCGAGCTGAGAGGCCTGCCTCGGGAAGCGGTCCTACAGCGAACGGAGTTTTGACGGCAATGCCTGCAGCAGTGAGTTGGGCCGCGATAGATTGAAAGACGGGTTCTGAGCCTGTGCCTTCCCGGCGCGCGGTCTCATCGTTGTCCATCATTCGCGCGTAGTAGATTTCGGCTAGGCGCTTGATTTCGATGGCACTGAGGCTCTCACGAAGCGGCCGTGCGACCAAGAGCTTCTCAGCTTCACCGAACACACGATCAAATGCTGCCAGCACTGGCTTTGCCCGGATGTTCGCGGCCTTGAGGTCCTTGGTGCCGAGCGACTTCTTGAGAAAGGTCTGGCGGTCTTTGCCCTTATCGAGCACGCGCGCAACCGCCGCCTGCAGCCGCTCAGGGACCTTGACGCGGGCGTAATACGTCCCGTGCCTATCCTTCACCGTTCCCATGAGAGCGCGCACCAAATTGACCTACTGAGTGATACCACCACTGAGCAGACAAAGGGCTGATTTATCGGATGTTATTGAGTTATAAGCGCTTCTTGGTGCGCTGGCGCTCCCAAGGGGAATCGAACCCCTGTTTCGGCCTTGAGAGGGCCACGTCCTAACCGCTAGACGATGGGAGCTTAGGGTCCAAGGCAATAGCGTCGAAATGGGTATTCGGCAAGGCGGGTTTGGGGGTCTGGTTCACAGCCTTTTCCAACCACCGTCATGGCCGGGCACGACGAGCAACGGTCAGGGCTCGCTCACAAACCTCAGGCGCCCGGCGACCTTGAGCGTATGCGCGTCGAAGGTGCGAATTTCGGTGGTCCCGCCCACGTCCAGCGTCACCACCACCCGGTCCCCGGCGACGCCGGTGGAAACGATCTTGGCGCCCTTGGGCAGCACGGCGGTGATCTCGGCGGTAGCGACGCTTCCCTCGGCGCGAAAAAGACGGTAGCCGATGGCAATCAAAACGGCCGCGACCGCGAGCGTCGTGGTAAGGCCCGCAATCAGCATCATGCGCCGGACCCGCGCAAACAGCGCGGCCTGTTCGGGGGTCGGATCGGGCGCAACGGTCTCGGTCATCAAGCTCATCTTTGGAACACAACTTGGACAACGGTCACTTTGAGTAACAATCAGCGGCTGGAAGTTATCGTCGAAGGCAGCGAGGGATCGCCCCGGCTCGACCGCGTGCTCGCGGCGCGCCTTGCCGACCTGTCGCGCTCGCGGCTGAAAGCCCTGATCCTCGACGGCCAGGTGGCCGTGAAGAACACCCCCGTCCGCGACCCCGCTTATCATGTCGGTCGCGGCGATACGATCACAATCGACGTGCCGGCGCCGGTGGCCGCGGAACCGCAAGGCGAGGATATCGCGCTGGATATCGTCTATGAGGACGACGACCTTATTGTCATCGACAAGCCGGATGGCCTGGTGGTGCATCCCGGCGCGGGCCACGAGACGGGTACATTGGTTAACGCGCTGATCGCCCATTGCGGCGAAAGCCTTTCCGGAATCGGCGGGGTCAAGCGGCCGGGCATCGTGCACCGGCTCGACAAGGATACTTCAGGCCTGATGGTGGTCGCCAAGAACGACGCGGCGCATCAGTCGCTGTCGGCGCAATTCGCCGACCACGGCAAGACCGGCGAGATGCGGCGCGGCTACCTCGCCTTCGTCTGGGGAGTGCCAAATCGGACGCGCGGCACGGTCGATGCGCCGATCGACCGCCATCCGCATGCGCGGGAAAAAATGGCGGTCCGTGAAAGCGGAAGGCACGCCGTCACCCATTGGGAGATCGTCGAGAGTTTCAACGGCCCGCGACGGCAAGCCGGTGGCCTCGCTGCTTTCCTGCGAACTCGAGACCGGCCGCACCCATCAGATCCGGGTGCATCTGGCCCATATCGGCCACCCCCTGATGGGAGACGCGGTCTATGGCCCCCACTTCAAGACCAAGGCCGTCCGCCTCGGCCCGCAAAGCCAGGCGGCTCTGGCCGCCCTCGATCGCCAAGCGCTACACGCATACCTCTTGGCCCTGGAGCACCCCAAAACCGGGGCGATTCTGCGAGTGGAACTCGGATTTGCCGGCCGATCTCAGGGCTTTGAGAGAGACCCTGACGGCGGCGCTATGACGCAGGCTGGTTAGAAAAGCGTTGATATGCCAATTAGTTATAGCAGCCACACCGGAACGTGACGGGGGTTTAACTTTCAAAACGAGCCCCGGTTGGTGTATGTTGCATCTGCGTTGAATACCCAACGCGGAACATCGCAGAGCGACTGGCTTTAACAAAGCAGTCGCCTGCCTGGCCCGCCGCTATCGGGGGCCTGAACCAAGTGGAGGGCGCTACGAATGGCCCGCACAGCTACCCTGCCGATTCTCAATGGAGAATCCGGCCTTTCCCGATACCTCGCCGAGATCCGCAAGTTTCCGATGCTGGAACCCCAGCAGGAATACATGCTCGCCAAGCGTTGGCGCGAGCATGACGATCGCGACGCGGCACATCAACTTGTCACCAGCCATCTCAGGCTCGTGGCCAAGATCGCCATGGGCTATCGCGGCTACGGCTTGCCGATCTCCGAGGTCGTCTCGGAAGGCAATGTCGGCCTGATGCAGGCGGTGAAGCGGTTCGAACCCGAAAAGGGCTTCCGGCTCGCCACCTACGCTATGTGGTGGATCAAGGCCTCCATACAAGAGTACATCCTGCGTTCCTGGTCGCTCGTGAAAATGGGCACCACCGCGAACCAGAAGAAGCTGTTCTTCAACCTGCGCAAGGCCAAGAGCAAGATCTCCGCGCTCGACGAGGGTGATCTGCGTCCTGACCAGGTGAAGGTGATCGCCAAGCGCCTCGGCGTGACCGATCAGGACGTGATCGACATGAACCGCCGGCTCGGCGGCGATGCCTCGCTCAACGCGCCGATCCGCGACGACGGCGAAGCCGGCGAATGGCAGGACTGGCTGGTCGATAACTCGCCCAACCAGGAAGCCATCATGGCGGAACACGAGGAGTTCGATCATCGCCACCAGGCGCTGAACGGCGCGATCGGCGTGCTCAACGCGCGCGAACGCCGCATCTTCGAGGCGCGGCGTCTGGCGGAAGAGCCGATGACGCTGGAAGACCTGGCGGCCGAATTCGGCGTGTCGCGCGAACGCGTGCGGCAGATCGAGGTTCGCGCTTTCGAGAAGGTGCAGTCGGCCGTGAAAGGCACGATCGCCCGGCAGGAAGCTGCCGCGCTCGAGGCCGCGCACGCGTAACCAAGGCGGATCGAAAACAGAGACAAGGAAGCCGGCGGCAACGCCGGCTTTTTTGTTGGGCTTAAAGGCAAGGCTGACGACTGGACTTCACGGCTTGAACCGCCCGGCACCGGAGGCCGACCAATCGATAGCGAGGCGACGTCTGCTCGCAGGCAACCGGGTCTTGACGATGTCCATCATCCTGCAATCCAGCGTCGGCTTCTCCGCCGAATTCATGCGCGAAGTTCCGATGCTCGAAAAGGCGATGATCGCGCACGGCCTCGAACCGTCGAAATTCGTGATCTCGAAGGATTCCGCCTCACCCTCGACGCGTCATGTCGTCGGCACGTTCTTTTACGACTACACCGTGTTCATCGACGGGGAGCATTTCACCCTCACCGAGCCGAACGACATGGTGTTCCTGGACTATTTCCTCAAACTCTGCACCGCCGAGGAAGACGTTCGTCCGCTGTTGAAACTGCGCCGGGGTCGCGTTGGCCGGAACAGCCTTGGTCTAGGCAGCCTTGGTCTAGGCAGCCTTGGCCTGATCCGCCGCTTCCTGCGCTGGATGGCGCAGCCGGTCTGACGCAGAAAGAAAGGCTGGTGGCAGCGCCGGCTTTTTTATTTGCGTTGGCCCTCTCGGTGAATCGAGGATTATCTCAACGAAGGGTGCTGAGATAATCCGACAGCGTGGTGGGATCGCCGCGCGTGCTCTGCCGCAGGGGCTGGTTACTCAACAATATGCCGGACTGGGTCCTGTAATCGGCAGGCACATTGTCGGTCGGCTTCAGCGGCCGGCTGAGAAGATCGCGGTAGCGGTCATAGGCCTGTTGGGTGCCAACGAAGATGCAGACGCAATGCTGCGGCTCCGCATAAAGGTAACGCAGGGCGTCGCCGACTCCATTTGTGACGAAGCGGTGCGCGGGCAGCGCGCGCAGCGCTTTTTGCCCAGCGGGATCGTTGGCGAACTGGATCCGAAAACCGGCGGACGACAAATAAAAGCTGTTCTTTTCCAGGAACGGCCTGCTTGGCTCCTCCGCGGCCGACGAAACCACAGCCGAGAGCAACAGCGCCATGGCCGGCAACAGCCGCAAGACCTCGATGCCGCGGAGCCGAAATGAATGACGATGGTCCGAGGCGACCAGCCAGACATTCGATGCCGCCATTGCAAGTCCTCCGCCTTAAGCCTTGCCGTTGCTTCGTCCATTACGCCACGAACAGTGGGCCAACATTGTGTTGAACCTGGGCCCGGCGAAGCCTAGGCGGAGACGGGTCCCCGGGACGACACGGGATGGGATTAGCTACTCCCCCCACTCGCGCGCCAGCGTCGCCAGCGCACAGCCTTCGCAGTAGCGCGCATCCTTGAAGTCGATCCAGTTGTGCGCATAGACGTGGTCGAGCGGAATCCGATAACGCGCGCGCAACACCTTCACCAGAACCCGCCAGGCGGCGATTTGCGCTTCGGTCGCGCCTCGCGTGACGTCGGGATAATTGCCGGCGAACTCCACCCCGATGGACGTGTCCTTGTTGACCTGGTGATAGGTCTTCGCATTGTCGATGTATTTGTTGTCGTTGCGGTCGGCGCCGTCGGTGTGGGTGGGAACGAGATTGTCCGCCACCGCCCAGTAGACCGTGCCATCGGTCTCGACCCACACCATGACGCCGCGGCGCGTCGGATTTTTCGCCTGCTCTTGCGCGCCGCCGCGCGCCGAGCCGGCCGGCCCCTCGGTCTGATGCACGATGATGTTGCGCCAGGGATGGGCGTGAGCCACATCGCCCCATGGCGCGAGCCAGACCATCTTCAGGCCCGGAATTTCCGGCGTGCCGGACGAGCGCGCGATTGCCTCGATCGAGGGCCCCTCGGCCAGAGCCAAGGACGAGATCGCCAATACGCAGCCCGCGCTCAAGATCAAACGGAAACTGTTCATGGAGCGCACTATGCGCGTGACCTCGCGCAGATCAAGCCCGTGAAGTTCGCCTGTAACGCCGTATCAGGCGTGGCGGCGCAACGGCTGGGACTGCGTGGTGTCCAGTTCGGGCGCCAGCGACGGCGACAGGTCGTAGACCGAATAGCGGTCCCGGCCCTCTTTCTTGGCGACATAGAGCGCGTGGTCGGCGGCCGCAATCAGCCGGTCCGGCAAGACCCCGATGTCCGCGGTCCATTGCGCCACCCCGATCGAGACCGAGAGCGGGACCTCGTTGCCGACGCAACCGGCGGCATCCTCGCGGCACACATCCACGATGCGACGCGCGATCATCGCGCCCTCGCGCAGCGTGGAGGCCGGCAACATGATGCAGAATTCGTCGCCGCCGGTCCGCGCCAACAGATCGCCCGGCCGCAGCCGCGTCTGCGCCATCAGCGTGAAATGTTGCAGGCAGGCGTCGCCCGCGGCATGGCCGTGGGTGTCGTTGATGGTCTTGAAGTTGTCGAGATCGACCACCAGCAGCGCAAACGGCTGGCCGCTGCGGTCCGACCTCGCGCATTCCTCGGTCAGGCGTTGCAGCAATTGCCGGCGGTTGCCGACGCCGGTGAGATCATCCATCAGCGCCAGATCCGCGACCTCGTTGCGCAGCCGGTCCATCGCCATCAGCAGGAAGCCGAAGTTGCAGACCATGGTCAGGAAGATCAGCGCCAGGACCAGGACCGATTGCGGGGCGTTGAAATGAAGGAAGGTGAAGTCGCCACCGGCGTGGAGCAGCTTGCTCACCCCACGCAACGCACAGACGGCAATGATCAGGATCACGACGGAGCTCGCGAGCCGGGCGCCCGCACTGGCGCAACCGTCCCGCTTCGGCAACAGCGATTTGAGCGAGAGTGCCAATGGCAGCATCAGCGCCACGGAATAGATCAGGATACGGATGGTCGGGCTGTCGTAGCCGAACCTGAAGGCCAAAAGCCCGCAAAATGTCAGCGCCGTGATCGCGATCGTTTGCCGCCAGAGTACCGGTTCGCCGTAAAAGCGCCGGACACCCATCACCAAAAGGCAGGTGGCGAGGACCGCCGAGGTGGCGCCGAATATCAACGGGACCATCAACTCCATGACCGTCGCCGCCATCGCCAACAGGCCGCCGGCGACCGCGGCGAATGCCGAGCCGGTCCAGAAGCGCGCCGCCTCGAGGCTCGGATAGCTGTGCTGGATGTATGCCCAGATCAGACCCAGCGCGACAAAATTGAAGATGAACGCCGTCCAGAGCGTCGGTACGTTCAACATTTAAGATTCAGAGCGCCCATCGCCCTGTCTCCCCGTTTTCAAACCGCCCAGCCAACAACTATCCCCGTAGTCTTGCGGAGCAACATGCAGCCACGGCGCTTAACGGAGTCTCACCTTGGGAGCCAAATCCGCGGTGTGGTTGTGAAATGCTGAAGACGATTCACGACACCGCGGTGGTTGCCGGATGGCGCGGCGTTAACCCTGGAGTCACCACGGTGAGGCGTGTCGCCGCGACCGCCCTGTTCGATCGTGTGAGGCGACCCGAACGCGCGAAGCGAAAGCTCCGCGCCGAAAACACGCCAAAAATGCGTAACTTCTGTGGATAACGTGATGACACAAGCGTGACAACGCGGGGCAGATGCTCGCGAATCTGCTCGATTACATTCCGAGGATATTGCGAGGCTGGCCCTCCGCCGAGCATGCCTCGTGTCGCGTTTCAATCCATTAACTCAAATGAGGATGCTATGGCTAAGAAAGCGAAGAAGGCAAAGAAGGCGAAAAAGGCCAAGAAGTCGAAGAAGAAGTAGCTTCGAAAGCCCGGGTGGAGCCTCGCTCTGCCCGGGCACCAGTTCGAGTGATAACGATGATGCGGCGGGCCCAAGGCTCGCCTTTTTTGATTCCTGGCTTGATCCTGCCTTTTGATTGCGATCCGCTTTCCCTGTGAAAGTCCCCTCACGAATGCAAAGCGAACTCCCTGATGACCACGATCCCAGGAGCCACCGTGGCCGTCACGGGTGCTGCGAGCGGCATCGGCCGGGCACTCGCGATCGAACTTGCCGCGCGCGGGGCTGATCTCGCGCTCGCCGATCGCGACGAGGCCGGCCTGCAATCGGTCACCGCCGAAATCGCCAAAACTTCTGCGCGAAAAGTCAGCCTTCACCGGGTCGATATCGGCGAGTGCGAGGCGGTCGCAGCCTTTGCGCGCGAGGCGATCGCGGCGCATCCGACGTTGAACATCGTCATCAACAATGCCGGTGTCGCGTTGCTCGGCCAGTTTCACGAGATCGATCAGGCCCAGATGGAGTGGCTGTTCAACATCAATTTCTGGGGCGCGGTGCATGCAACGCGCGCTTTCCTGCCGCATCTCGCTACCCAGCCGGCTTCCCACGTCGTCAACCTCTCCTCGATTTTCGGCATCGTCGCGCCGCCCGGCCAGACCGCTTATGCGGCGGCGAAATTCGCCGTCCGCGGTTTTTCGGAAGCGCTCCGCCACGAATTGCAGATGGCGAAAAGCCCGGTTCGGCTTTCCGTCGTGCACCCCGGCGGCATCAAGACCAACATCGTGCGCAATTCGCGCGCCGGCAGCGGCGTCACCGACAACGAGCGGCGGGTGCAGTCGATCGAGCGGTTCGACGCCATCGCCCAGACCTCGGCGAAGGATGCGGCGCTTCGGATCATCAGGGGTATCGAGAAAAACGAGCCGCGCATCCTGATCGGCGGCGACGCCCGCTTCATGGATCTCCTGCAACGCTTCTGCCCCGCCACCTACTGGAACGTGATGGCGAAGCGGATCGAGAAGGCGGCGAAGCGACGGAAGTAATTGAGATCTATTCACCGTCATTCCGGGGCTCGCGAAGCGAGAACCCGGAATCCATCACGCCATTAGAATGCTGGGAGAAATGGATTCCGGGCTCAGCCCTAACGGGCTGCCCCGGAATGACGGTGTTCTTGTCAAGCAGTCGCCGCCCCCTCACCGCCCCACGAGCTGATCGGCAAAATAGGCGATGGTCTTGCGGTAGATCACGGCGTGATTCCACTCGCGCATCGCCTCGAAATTCGCCGAGCCCTCGCCGTAGGGCGCGCCCATCTTGAAGCCGTTGGTGTGCAGGAGATTGGCGGTGGAGGCGAGCACGTCGGCAACGCTGTGACGCAGATCGACGCGGCCGTCGCCGTCGAAATCGACGCCGTATTTGATGTAGGACGACGGCAAAAATTGCGTCTGCCCGATCTCGCCGGCATAGGCGCCGATCATCTCGCGCAACGGCAGATCGCCGCGTTGCAGGATTTGCAGCGCAGCTAGCAGTTCGCCCTGGAACAGTTCGGTGCGGCGGCAATCATGCGACATGGTCGCGAGCACGCGAAACACCGGCAGTTTGCCCATGTCACCCTTGCCGAAATCGCTTTCCAGCCCCCAGATCGCGACCAGAATCTGCCGTGGCACGCCATATTTGGCCTCGATGCTCGACAGCAGATCCGCGTAGCGTCGCAGCATCGCCCGTCCGCCATTGATGCGGCCGCTGCCGACCCGGGTCGAAACATATTGCTCGAAGGTCTTGGTGAAGGTGCCGCGCTGGCGGCGGTCGAAGGCGAGCACGCCAAAATCCTGCTGCACGCCGCCGAGCGCCTGCGCGACCGTGGCCTGCGAGATGCCGGCGGATGCGGCTTCAGCCGAAATGTTCTGCACGAAAGTGTTGAAATCGCCGCCGCAGCGGGCTGCAAACGCGGGGGTCACGAGAGAGAGGCCACAGGCAATTGCGGCGAGGCGAAGTTTCAGCATCTTAAAATTAGCTCCAAGTCTTCCCAAAAGCTGTGTCCCCACCCGTCATTGCGAGCGAAGCGAAGCAATCCAGAAGCGACAAGACTGGATTGCTTCGTCGCTTACGCTCCTCGCAATGACGAAAGCCCTCACTCCCCGCCGTCGATCTGCCGGCCCATCAACGCGATCGCCTTCTGATAGACTTGGGCGGCATTCCATTCCTCGATCGCCGCGAAATTCGGCTCGCCCGGCTGGTAGCCGGCGCCCGCGCGCCAGCCGTGAGCTTTCAGGAAATTCGCCGTCGAAGACAACGCGCCGGAGGCGCTTTCGAGATTGCCGACGCCATATTCCAGCATCGTCTTGGGCAAAAACTGCGTCTGGCCGATCTCGCCATGCATCGAGCCGCGCTGGCTTCCCGACAGCGTGCCGCGATCGATCAGCTTCAGCGCAGCATAAAGCTGGTCGGTGAAATATTCCGGCCGCCGGCAGTCATAGGCGAGCGTTGCAATCGATGACAGCATGTTCTGGTTGCCGTGCTGGCTGCCGAACCCGGTCTCCATGCCCCAGATCGCGATCAGCGGTCCGGCCGGCACGCCGTAGCGCTGCTCGATCGAGGCGAACAGCGCCGCGTTCCTCTGCTTCATGGCGCGGCCGCGCGACACGATGGCCGGCGCGCCGCGCTTGGCGAGAAACTGGTCGAGCGAAAGCTTGAAACTGTGCAGGCTGCGATCGGCCGCGATCGTCGCGCTCGCATAATTCGTCTGCTGGAGGGCCGCGATGCCGACGCCGCCGACGCCCTTGGCGCGGGCTTCGCCTGCGAATTGCTGTTTCCAGGCCTCGAAGGCGCCGGGTCCGTTGCCGCATTGGGCGGCGTGAGCTTGCGAGCTCAAACAGGCGAGCATCGCCAGCGTGGAGAAAGCGGCGGTCAATTCTTTGCAGTTCGTCATCAGTAAAATTCCCGGCCTTGTGTGATCTCTGCCCCGATCAGCTTAGCGGAACACGGGCCACGGTCTAGGCGGTTACGAATGTATTTGCGATGACGCAACAACGACAACGGCGGGCTTTCGCCCGCCGCTTGCCCCGATACCGCTCGGCCCGTGTCTCAGCGTTTCAGAAACGCGCGGATCGCCTGGCCGATCTCGCGGGCATGGGTTTCGAGCGCGAAATGGCCGGTGTCGAAGAAGCGCACGGTTGCGCCGGGAATATCGCGCTTGAACGCTTCGGCGCCCGGCGGCAGGAAGAACGGATCGTTCTTGCCCCACACCGCGAGAAACCGCGGCTTGTGTTTGCGGAAATAATCCTGGAAGGCCGGGTAGAGCGCGATGTTGCTCTTGTAGTCGCCGAACAGATCGAGCTGTATTTCGTCCGCACCTGGACGCGCGAGATAGAAGTTGTCGAGGCTGTAACCATCGGGCGATACCGCGGTCTCGTCGGTAACGCCATGGGTATATTGCCAGCGCGTCGTTTCCGGCGCGAGGAAGGCACGCAACGCCTTTCGATTTTCGGCAGACGGATCCTGCCAATAGGCGCGGATCGGATTCCAGCCTTCGCTCAAACCTTCCTCATAGGCATTGCCGTTCTGCGAAATGATCGCGGTGATCCGCTCCGGATGCCGCATCGCCAGCCGGAAGCCGGTCGGCGCGCCATAATCGAACACATAGACCGCAAAGCGATCGAAGCCGATCACTTCGGTAAAACGCTCGATGACACCGGCGATGTGATCGAACGTATATTTGAACGCGTCCCGCGACGGCATGCCCGACTGGCCGAAGCCGGGCAGATCCGGCGCGACGATATGGAAATCATCGCTCAAAAGCGGAATCAAATCCCGGAACATATGACCTGAGGTCGGAAAGCCGTGAAGCAGCAAAAGCTTTGGTGCGCCTTTGCGGCCTACTTCCCGATAGAACACCTTGAAGCCGTCGACGTCGGCAGTCTTGTATGTGATTCCTGACATGGATTTTCTCCTTGCTGGTGAGAGGTTCAGCCGGCGACGCTGCGGATCGCTTCGCGGATGATCTCGACGACGACATGCGGCGCGGTGACGATTGGGCTGTGATCGACCGTATGCGCCCTCACCCTCGCCTTCATCCGCTCCGCCATGAAACGCTGCGTCTCCGGCAAAATCATGCGGTCTTCTTCCGCGACCAGGAACCAGCTCGGCACATCCTTCCAGAGCGGACGCCCCACCGGCACCGTGATGGCGGCTGGCGAGATCGGCCGCTGCACGGCCGAGAGCACCGCGAGATCGTTCGCACTGGCGTCCTGCGCGAACGCGTTTTTGAAAGCTTCGTCGGGCAGCCAGATCAGGCCGTTGGTATCGGGCGCAAGCTTCGGCGCCAACGGATGCGGCGCAACGCGGTAGAACACGTCGGCGACTTTCTCGCCTTCGTCGGGCGCGAGCGCCGTGACATAGACCAGCGCCTTCACCTGCTTTGATCCGGTTTCGGCGATCACCGCGCCGGCATAGGCGTGCCCGACCAGGACGACTGGCCCATCGACACGCGCGATCGAACGATCAAGGGCTCCGACATCGTCCGCGAGCGAGGTCAGCGGCAGCGGCGCCGCCACGACATTCACGCCTTCCGACTTGAGCGCCGCGATCACCCGCGCCCAGCTCGATCCATCCGCCCAGGCGCCGTGCGCCAGCACCACGTTCACATTCCTGGCTGCCATTTTCGTGCTCCCTTGCTGATTTTAGAAACCTATAAAATGGCTATTGACAGGTTACTACCATCGAGCTAGTAACTGGTCAACTGATTTTTTCAGGTTACGTTCTGAGAGATTTTCCGGAACCGTCAGACATCAAGAGAAACGTTCTTGCCGATGAGCCATCACCCTCCCGCCATCTTCATCGCCGACTCCCGCGGCCTCGATTTTCTCAACTCGGTCGCAACACCGGTGGATACGCCTGTCGACTGGATTTCGGATGGCGAAGGGCTGTTGGACTGGCTGGGCCAGGCCGACTACGTCCCCCCTCACGTGCTGAAGGGCATCAAGGCGGGCGCTAAACCCGGCGAACTCGACCGGGTCGCCGATCAAGCCAGGGCGTTGCGCGAGTGGTGCCGCGGCTTTGTCCGCAGGCACATGGGCAAGCCGTTGTTGCCCGGCGCGTTGCCCGAGCTCGATTCCCTGAACAGACTACTCGCGCGTGACGAAGCATTCAGCCAGATCCACCGGCATCATGACGAGACCGGCGATCGGCTGGAATTGCATCAAACCCGCCGCTGGCGCTCAGCGGAATCGCTGCTGCTGCCGATCGGCGAGCGGCTGGCGCAATTCGTCTGCGAGGAAAATTTTTCCGACGTGAAAGCGTGCGAAGGAAGCAGCTGCACGCTGCTGTTTGCCGACCACACGGCAAGGCGCGCGCGGCGCTGGTGCAGCATGGCGATCTGCGGCAATCGCGCCAAGCAGGCGGCTCATCGCGAGAGGCTGAGAAACAAGGGCTGAGGGCAAACCCGAACCATGCCCAAAGGAAGCAACCAGGCAACTAGAAGGAGACCTGTTCCATGGCCAAACTGCCCCTGATCGTTTTCGACGTGAACGAAACGCTGCTCGATCTCGAAACGATGGATCCGATCTTTCAGCGCATCTTCGGCGACAAGAACGCAATGCGGCTCTGGTTCGCCAACCTCATCATGTATTCTGCCGCACTCACGGTCGCCGGCTGCTACGTGCCGTTCACCGATATCGGCGGCGCGGCGATGAAAATGCTGGCGGATGTCAGCGGCATCAAGATCACCGATGCCGACAAAAAGGAATTGACGGACAAATTCTCGACCATGCCGCCGCATGCCGAGGTGCCCGCGGCGCTGCGCAAGTTGCGCGAGGCGGGCTTCCGCCTGTTCACGCTGACCGACAATCTCCTGGAAGTGCAGACGCGCCAGCTGACGCATGGCGGCATCGTCGATCTGTTCGAGCGCCGCTTCAGCGCGGACGGCGTGAAACACCACAAGCCGTCGCGCGAGGCCTATGGCTATGTCGAGAAGAACTCGGCACCAAACCCTCCGACATGTGCCTGATCGCCTGCCACACCTGGGATACGCTGGGTGCGGTTGCCGCCGGTTGGGAAGCCGCGCTGATCAAGCGCCCCGGCAACGACCTGCTCGGCGTCGGGCCCCAGCCGCATGTTGTCGGGAATACTCTCGATGACGTCGCCAATCAGCTGATCGCGCGGCATGGGGTGTAACGCGATATCCTTGTAGTTTGCCTCGTCATGGCCGCCCGCGGCGCGTTGATCAGACTGACCAGCGTGTAGCTGATGATCATGAGCAGGAACCATGAGCCGAGTTTGGCAACGGGGACCATCGACCAGGCGTGATTTTGCGACGGGTAAAGCCAGGTTCTGGTAAAGGTGCCGATGTTTTCCGAAAACCAGATGAACAGCGACACCAGCACGAGACCGAGAAGAAGCGGCATCGCGCGATCAACCCGCCAGACCCTGAAATAGATCGTGGTGCGGCCGAACATCAGCGCGGCGGCCGCAAACAGCAGCAGGCGAAAATCCAGGCCAAAATGGTCGACGAAGAAATTGGCATAGATCGCGACGCTGAGCGCGACGAGACCCGAGCGCGGCGGGTGGTTCGAAAAACGAAAATCGAACAGCCGCCAGGCGCGGCAGATGTAACTGCCGATGCAGGAATACATGAAGCCGGAAAACAGCGGCACGCCGGCAATGCGAAAGAAATTCGGCTCCGGATAGATCCAGGAGCCGACCGAGGTCTTGAAGATTTCCATCAGCGTGCCGACGGCATGATAGATCAGGATGACTTTGGCTTCTTCCCATCTCTCCAGCCCGCTCGCGAGCAGCGCGATCTGAACGCCGAGCATGCACAAGAATAGAAAATCGTAGCGCGCGAGTGGCGCATGCGCGGGATAGACCCACGAGGTCAGGATCATCAAGCCGACCGCTATGCCGCCGAACAGGCAGGCCCAGCCCTGCTTGATGCCGAAGCGCAGCAATTCATATAGCGCGGAACTCCAGCGCCACCGTGCCATCTTGCGGCCGAACAGCGCCTCGCCGGCAACCGCCTCGGGAGTGATGAAAGAACCATTCGCACGCACGGCCGCCTCCAGGACGTCGCTTCGCTGACGCTTGCAAATGGCATGAACTCGGCGCTTCCCGAGGCAGGATTTTCGCCCGAGATTTCGTGCAGAACGTTGCATTCAAGAGACGGCGCAGTGGGTGCCGGTGACCGAGAACGGCCGTTACCGCAAGATAGGTCAGCTATCGCGAATTGCCGCTATTTCATTTGACAGCGGCGCCCGTATCGATGACAAGCCGCGGATGCCGAAAAAGCCTGGAACCAATCCCAAAGGCGAATTTGCCTTTTTCAACGTCGTCTATGAGGACGACTCCGTCCGCTCCAACCGCCGCGTGCCTTCCGAGCTTCTGGGCGGGCTGGACGGTGACGAACCCGCGCGTGCGTTCATTCACGAGCAGGATCGCGAAATCGCCGAGAAATCGGGACGACCTGCGCTGGAGATCAAGAGCATCAGCCGGGTCGGCGCGAAGAAGAAGTAGCCTTGCGGAATTGAGGGCCAAACGGCTTCGCCACATGGAGCCAGGGCCGCTAAAAACAAGACGGCGGGCTTTGGGCCCGCCGCTTTGTTTTGGTGAATTTCCACATCGCCCTTCGAGACGCCGCGCGAGCAGCGCGGCTTCCCGGATCAAGTCCGGGACAGGCTCCCAGGATGACGAGATCAGTTATCCAGGAACGACCTAAGCTTCCTTGACCTGCTCGGATGCTTCAGCTTCCGTAGCGCCTTTGCTTCGATCTGACGGATGCGTTCGCGCGTCACCGAGAACTGCTGGCCGACTTCTTCCAGCGTATGGTCGGTGTTCATGCCGATGCCAAAGCGCATGCGCAGCACGCGCTCCTCGCGCGGCGTGAGCGAGGCCAGCACCCGCGTCGTGGTCTCGCGCAGGTTGGACTGGATCGCCGCATCGATCGGCAGGATCGCGTTCTTGTCCTCGATGAAATCGCCGAGGTGCGAATCTTCTTCGTCACCGACCGGCGTTTCGAGCGAGAGCGGTTCCTTGGCGATCTTGAGAACCTTGCGCACTTTTTCAAGCGGCATGCCGAGCTTTTCGGCGAGTTCTTCCGGGGTCGGCTCGCGGCCGATTTCGTTGAGCATCTGGCGCGAGGTGCGCACGATCTTGTTGATGGTCTCGATCATGTGCACGGGAATGCGGATGGTGCGCGCCTGGTCGGCGATCGAACGCGTGATCGCCTGCCGGATCCACCACGTCGCATAGGTCGAGAACTTGTAACCCCTGCGGTATTCGAATTTATCGACCGCCTTCATCAACCCGATGTTGCCTTCCTGGATCAGGTCGAGGAATTGCAGACCGCGGTTGGTATATTTCTTCGCGATCGAGATCACGAGGCGCAAATTCGCCTCCACCATTTCCTTTTTCGCCTGGCGCGCCTCGCGCTCGCCCTTCTGCACGCCATGCACGATCTTGCGGAATTCGCCGATCTCAAGCCCGGTCAGGGCCGCAAGCTGCTGAATCTCGCCGCGCAGTTCCTTGATGCGGTCCTTTTCGTGATGGACGAAATTCTTCCAGCCCTTGGCGGAGAGTTTCGAAACACGATTGAGCCAGCGCGGATCGAGCTCCGAGCCTTGATAATTGCGCAGGAAATCCTCGCGCGCCACGCCGTGGCTGTCGCCCAAGCGAAGCAGGCGGCCCTCGAACGAGACCAGCTTCTTGTTGATGTCATAGAGCTGCTCGACGAGGGAATCGATGCGGGCCTGGTTGAGGCGCAGCGACTTCACCTCGACGATGATCTCGTCCTTCAGCTTCTTGTATTTGCGCTCCTGCGCCGGCGACAGCGTTTCGTTCTGGAGCTGGTTGGAGATGTCCTGCTCCTGCAACCGCCGCAGCTTCTTGTAGTTGTCGGCGATCTTGTCGAAGGTTTCGACCACCTTCGGCTTCAGCTCGGCCTCGATCGCGGCGAGCGACATCTGGTTTTCGAACTCGTCGTCGTCGAGATCGCGATTTCGGCCGCGGCCTCGGCGGGATCCTTCTCGCCATCTTCCGCATCGCCGGCAGCCGGCTGCGGGACGGAACGGAGTGGGCGACGGCGGCGCCGCCGGAGGCGCGACCGCTGCCGGCATCGCCGCCGAGCCGTTGCCATGACCGTTCCCGGCCGCGCCTTCCGCGGCGGGCGCGCCGTCGGCACCGACAGCCGCGCCGATCATCGCCGGGTTCATGTTGTTCTTGGCGTCGGGGCCGGCATAGGTGGCCTCCAGATCGATGATGTCGCGAAGGAAGATCTTTCCTTCGTTGAGTTCGTCGCGCCAGATGATGATGGCCTGGAAGGTGAGCGGGCTTTCGCAAAGCCCTGCGATCATCGCCTCGCGGCCGGCCTCGATGCGCTTGGCGATGGCGATTTCGCCCTCGCGCGACAGCAATTCCACCGTGCCCATCTCGCGCAGATACATGCGCACGGGATCGTCGGTGCGTTCGCCCGGCTCGGATTTCTTGACCTCGGTGACAGCCTTCTGCGTGACCTCGACGAGCTCGTTGTCGGTATCGTCCTCGGCTTCTTCCTGCTTGTCTTCCTCGGCGTCGTCTTCGGCTTCGGTGACGTTGATGCCCATGTCGGAGAGCATCGACATGATGTCCTCGATCTGCTCGGGCGAGGTGGTGTCGGAGGGCAGCACTTCGTTGAGCTGATCGAAGGTCACGAAGCCGCGCTTCTTGGCCTGCTTGATCATCTTCTTGACGGCGGCATCCGACAGGTCGAGCAACGGCGAAGGCGCGTCGGGCGAATCCTTTTCAGGCGCGTCGGCTGCCTTGTCGTCCTTTTCCTTGTCCTTCAGCTGGACCGTCTTTGCCTTGCTGGCCATTCATTGCTCCCAACCGCGCTTCGATCGCGGGGCGTTTGCCCATCTCGAAACGTAAAAAACTTCAACCCACTCTCATGACACGAAAGGGCGGCGTAAAAATCTCGCCACCCCCCGTCGCTTTCGCCGGATTTCTCACAATGGCTTATATGCAAATTGCGGAAATCGCGGATAGCCGGATTCTCGTACAGAGCGCGTTGCCGTTAATTTTCAAACGCCTCTCTTCGATAAAGAACCGGCGGCCCGCTGCACCCTTAAATGCCTCAAAGCCATTAAGCGTTGCTTAACCCTGTTTTTGCCGCCAAATCACGGGTTTGGCGAGTCTTTTTGCGGTTCCGGCGAAGGCCGTCCGCACAAATTTTGTTCCTCAAACGCTACGCTGGAACCGGCCGGAAAGTTCGCCAAATCCCTCGATGATGGCTTCCGTGCCATCGACCTCGGACAGCCGGGCCTTGATATCGCGCAGCCAAGCCATACTGGCCTCGGTCGCGTCCTCACCCAGAGCGAGCTCGGCGTCCTTCAATTCCCTAAGTAAGGAGTGGTATTGGCGATGCAAGGCGACGAGTTGATGCCAGGTGGAAAGAACGTCCTCCTGCGCTGCGCCGACGCGGGCGCCCCACACCGCCCCGGTCGTGATCCCGCTTTCAACCCTTTGAAGAACTTGCGAAAATCCGGCCGTCGCCAGATCGGCCCGCATCTTTTCGGTTTGCCCGGCGGTGTCCGGCGAATGGTGATGATCGTTGGCAAAGGCCGCGATGATGCCGGCGCGGAGTTTGTGGGCCTCGGGGTGGGCAAGTTCGAGTGCGGCGACCTCCTCTAAGTGACCGTGCAAAATCCAGGGATGGTTGATCAGGCATTGCAGGATCAGCGCCTCGCGGCGGGACAAGGCGCTGCGCTGGCCGCGCATGATCGGGCTTGCCGCGAGCTGGGAACTGGCCGCCTGATAGGGGCCGCGAAGCGAAGCGCCAGGCCCCTGTGGACGGCCGCCTCGCGTATCGAACCGGCCGGGTTTTTGACCCCCGCGCGGGGCAAAACGCCCAGCTGATTCGCCGTAGCTTCCCTCGCCATAATTTCCGCCGCGATAGTTCCCGCTACCTTGATTCCCAAAGCCTTGATTTCCGAAGCCTTGATTTCCGAAGCCTTGGCGTCCGCCACCATACGAGCCGCGCGCCGCCTCGGGGGCGAACATCCGGGCGAGGCGCTCGGCCAGATCCTGGCGATAATAGCGCCGCACCACCTCATCGCCGATGCCATTTGAAATTTCGCCGATGCGCTTTTCCAGCGCCGCGCGGCGCTCGGGCGTGGCGAAATTGCCGCCTTCGATCTCGCGCGACCAGATCATGTCGGCCAATCCGCGCGAGGCGGCGATCACGTCGTCGATCGCCGCGCGCCCGCCGGCACGCGCCAGATCGTCGGGGTCCTGGCCTTCCGGCAACAGCGCAAAGCGCAGGCTTTTTCCGGGGGCAAGATGCGGCAGCGCGAGGTCAGCGGCGCGCCACGCCGCCTTCTGTCCGGCGCGATCGCCGTCAAAACAAAGTATCGGCTCATCCGCCATCTTCCAGAGCAGTGCGAGCTGGTTTTCGGTCAGCGCCGTGCCAAGGGGCGCGACGCTTGCCGGATAACCCACGCCGACCATGGCGATCACGTCGACATAGCCTTCGACCACCACGATCGGACTGCCGTTATGCGCCGCCTGCCGCGCCGAGCTGAGATTGTAGAGTTGGTCGCCCTTGTGAAACAAAGGGGTTTCGGGCGAATTCAAATATTTCGCCGGCACGTCCTTCTCGAGCGCGCGGCCGCCAAACGCAATCACGCGGCCCCGGACGTCGGTGATCGGAAACATCACGCGATCGCGGAAGCGATCGTAGGGCACCGGAATATCGTCGCCGCCGATCAGAAGACCCGTCTCGATCATGTCTTCGACCGAGATGCCTTGGGCGCCGAGATGCTCCTTCAGTGCGAAGCGGTCGCCCAGCGCATAGCCGAGGCGAAACTGCACTTGCGTCGCGGGCGAAATCGCACGATCGGCGAGATAGCCGCGCGCCTTGGCGCCGTTGCGCGAGGCGAGCGTACTCTCGAAAAATTTCGCGGCGAGGTCCATCACGTCGTGCAGCGTCTTGCGCCGTGCCTCGTGACGCGCGGCATCCGGCGTCACCGCCGGCAGCGGCAGGCCTGCCATGTTGGCGAGCCGTTCCACCGCTTCGGGGAACGAGACGCCTTCAGTCTGCATCAGGAAGTCAAAAATGTTGCCGTTCTTGCCGGAGGAGAAATCAAACCACGCCTGCTTCTGGTCATTGACGAAGAACGACGGCGTTTTCTCCTGCTGAAACGGCGACAGTCCCCGCCACTCGCGTCCCGACTTCTTCAGCTTCACGCGCCTTCCCACGACTTCCGAAACCGGAAGCCGGGCGCGCAACTCTTCGAGGAATTGGGGCGTAAAGCGCATCGGCTGATTCTAGCGCGGTTGTCTGAGTCGGGGCTAACCGATGATCGATATAGGGTGTGGGGGCGAAATTACGAAGAATATCGGCCTTCTCGCCGCTATTCACAGGGCTCCCCCGTCATTCCGGGGCGCCTCTTGGCGCGAGCCCGGAATCCATAGGGCCGCAGCATAGCTGGGAGGGATAGATTCTCGCGCCAAGAGGACACGCCTCGGAATGACGGCCGATTGACAGACGAATTACGATTGTATATACAGGCTGTGAGGTACGGTCGAAAGCTGATCTTGTTCGTAGAACCGCTTACACGAAAACGCCGAACAAGATCAGGGAGAGTAGCAGCTTCGAATCCGTCATAGCGAACCTCGAACGGTAAAACCCGGTCGAAACCCTCTTTTGGGGAAAATTCGTTATGGCGGAAGACGTGCAACGGCTGTTCGCAGGCGTTCGTGAATTCTGATGGGATCCGAAAAAACGCGAAAGCAACCTGCGCAACCACAAGATCGACTTCGAGGACGCGCGCGGAATTCTCGACGGCCCAACCTTTATCCGCCGATCGGATCGTCATGGCGAAGTCAGGTATCAAATCTTCGGTTACGTCGAAGAGCGGGAAATCGCGGTCGCCTGCGCGATCCGGGGCTCGCTCTGCTGGATCATCTCGGCACGGCGGGCGCGACGCGACGAGCGGAAAAAATATTACGATCGTTTCAAGGGACTCGCCGAGAAAGGGCAAGACTGACTGGGCCCGCGTCGATGCCCTGACGGACGAAGACATCGCCAAGGCCGTTGCTAACGATCCCGATGCCGCACCCATCGATATCGACTGGTCCGATGCCGTCCTGATGATACCTGCCCGAAAAAAAGCGATCTCCATTCGTGTCGATGAAGACGTGCTCGACTATTTCAAGAGCCAGGGCGACGGTTATCAGCGCCGGATGAATGCCGTGCTGCGATCCTACATGCAGCAAAAAGCCAAGCCGAAGAAGCGGGCGTGATCCTCCCCCCGTCATTCCGGGGCGCGCCTCCTGGCGCGAACCCAGAATTGATAGGGCCGCAACATTGCAGGAAGAAATGGATTCTCCGATGTGCAATTGCACATCGTAGTTCGCTCGTTACACTCGCGCCCCGGAATGACGTAGGTGTCGCGTCCTACAAAAACCGCCCGGACTCGATGCGGGCGAGCGCTTCAACCGGCCAGTTATAAATATACGTCCAGGCGTCGCTGACGCTCCCGTCGGCACGCGTGACGGAAAGCGTCCGCCGCACATATTGGGTCGGGCTCGGGAAAGCCTTCGCCGCAGGCCTCGTACATGTCGAACTCGCGCAGCAAGTCCTCCACGGCGCGCAGCCGATAAAGCTCGCCGAACACGACGTCGGCCGCGTCGTCCGACAGCAACAGCCCAGGATAATGCTTCACCTGGTAGAGCCGGCCACGGCAGCTTGCTTCACCGAGAAAATCGGCATTCGCCGACAGGAGACGAGCCATCGGATGCGCATAGCCGCGCATCAAGGTGCCGTAGACGAAGAGAAGATCGGACATCATGCCTTCACTTCGTCGCTGACGACGAAGAATTTGGCGAGGTTCATCCGGCCAAAGCTCGTGGACAGCGCCACGTCGGCGGCATCGCGCCCGGTCGCCATCACGATGCGGCCGATGCGCGGCACGACATGGCGAGCGTCGAAGGTGTACCATTGGCCGGACAGATAGGCCTCGAACCAGCCGGAGAAATCCATCGGAGCCGGATCGGGCGGAATGCCGATATCGCCCATATAGCCGGTGCAATAGCGCGCCGGAATGCCCATGCAGCGGCACAGCGTCAAAGCCAGGTGCGCGAAATCGCGGCACACGCCGGTACGCTGCTCGTGAGCGTCGAACGCCGACTTCATGTGGTGGGCGTGCTCATAGCCGAAGGTGATGCGGTCGTGCACGTAATTGCAGATCGCCATCACCCGTTCCCAGCCGGGCTGGATGTTGCCGAACAGCGACCAGGCGAGATCGACGAGCTTGTCGGTCTCGCAGTAGCGGCTCGCCATCAGATAGACCAGCACGTCATCGGGCAATTGCTCGACCGGCATCTGCTTCGCGTCGGGTGCGACCGTATCTGGCAATCCGGAATCGCGCACCAGCGCATCGCCACGCAGCGTGACCCCGCCGGGCGGCGCGACCAGCCGGCCACAGATATTGCCAAAGGAGTTGTAGTAGTAGCGGACCGAGACGTCCGGGTCGGTGGTGATGGTCTCGGCGCCAACGATGTCATGGCGGCGCGAGGGATGGATCGACAGCATGATCACCATCGGCGTCGGCAGCTGCGCGGTATAGGTGATTTCGAATCCGACCTTGATCTGCATGATCAGCTCTCCACCACTTGTTCGGCGGAGACGACGCGGATGCCGACCTCCATGCCCATGAAGGCGTCGGCGGGTCCGAGATAGGTGCCATGCAACGGGACCGCCTGGCGCGGGTCGCGCGCGACCGCGACGCGAATGAGGTCGCGCGTCCCGACAATGCCGTTGGTGGGATCAAACTCGATCCAGCCCGCGCTCGGCAGATAGACTTGAACCCAGGCATGCGTCGAGCCGCCGCCGAGATAGCCGCCGTCGGCCGGCACGAACAGATAACCCGACACGAAACGCGCGGCGATGCCGAGCCGCCGCAACGCCTCTATCATCAGCAGCGCATAATCGCGGCAGGTGCCCGAGCCTGTTTGCAGCGTATCGAGCGGATGCTGGGTGCCGTGCTCATGCCGCTTGCGGTAGGCAAAGGCATCGCGGATGCCGTGGGTCATCTGGCTCAGAATCTTGAAGGTCGGGCTCGGCGCTTCCGGATCGAGGAATTTGCGCGCCCAGGCCGACAACTCGCCGTTCGGATCGCCGTAGTGCGGTGTGATGAACTCGCGGAGGTCCGGAAATTCCTCCTCGTCGTAGAAGAACGGGTAGAAATAAGCGGGGTCGTCCGGCGTCAGCGCGAATTCTTCCGCCGGGTTGTGCTCGACGGTCGCGGTCCAGGTGAAGCTCAGAAGATCGGATCGTTCGTCGAAGGTCGCGATCGCCACGCTGTTGCCGAACACGTCGTGAATCCAGCGCAGCGACATCGGCTGCGGCTCGATCCTGAGATCGCCGGACAGCACGCGCAAATCGTGCCCGTCGCGCGGCCGCAGCATGATGCGGTGCTCGCCGAATGCGACGGGGCGCGCATAGCGGTATACGGTCTTGTGGTGAATCGTCAGGCGCGGCATCGTTGATTGCAATTATCATGAGTTTGTAAGATGTAATCTATACCGATCAGGCGGTATTTCGAGATCGGCTGTGCCGCTTGAGTAGGCAATTTGGGCAAGAAAAGGTAGTCTTGGTGAACGCCGGCGATACATCGTTACTTCTTGGCAGCAACGATGCCGCGCCGGTCGTGGAGCACAACCCTTTAAGCCGCTCGCCGTTCCTTCTGACGTCGGATCATTTCGGCCGCGCGATCCCTGAAAAGCTCGGCGACCTCGGCCTGCCTTCGAGCGAGCTGACGCGGCATATCGCCTGGGACATCGGCATTGCCGGCGTGGCGCGCGCGCTGTCGGCGCATCTCAACGCGCATCTGATCGCTCAAACCTATTCGCGGCTGGTCATCGACTGCAATCGGCCTTTTGCCTCGCCAAGTTCGATCCCGCTGATGAGCGAGGCCACCACCATTCCCGGCAATGAGGGCCTCACCCGCGAGGCCGTAGAGGCGCGACGGCGCGAGGTGTTCGAGCCATACCATGGCCGCATCACTGAGGTGATCGATCGCCGTTTGCGTGAGGGCATGCCGACGGTGCTGGTGTCGCTGCACAGCTTCACGCCGGTCTATGCCGGCATCAAACGGCCCTGGCATGTCGGCACGCTCTACCAGAGCGACACCCGCCTGCCGCCGCTATTGCTGAAAGGCCTGCGCGCGCAAGCTGACCTCGTGGTCGGCGACAACGAGCCTTACGCGGTCAGCAATGAGACCGATTACACGATACCCGTACACGGTGAGGCGCGCGGACTGATGAATACCGGCATCGAAATCCGCCAGGATCTGATTTCAGATCAAGCCGGCGAAGCAGAATGGGCGGAGCGGCTTGCGAATATTTTCGGCGAGATCGAGATAGAATTGCGCGGGCAAGCTTTGCTGCCAGTTTAATCTCATCGCGCCCGCGTCAGCGCGAGCCAGATGCCGCCGCCGATCATGACGCCACCGGAGACGCGCGACAGCAGCCGCGTCCGCCGTGCCGAGAAGAACGATCGCACACGTCCGGCCAGCAGCGCGTAAGCGCCATCGGTCAATGCTGCGACGATCATGAAGGTGACGCCGAGGATGGCCACTTGCGGCAGGTGATCCCTGTTCATGTCTACGAACTGCGGAATGAAGGCGCCGAAGAATACCAACAGTTTGGGGTTGGACAGAGCAACCAGAAAGCCTTGCAGGAAAAACCCGCCGCGTGGAGGCGGCGGCGCTATCGCCTCCACGCCCTCGACGGGCTGGCGGATCAGCTTGATACCGAGCCAGACCAGATAAGCAGCGCCGGCAAAGCGAACCCAGTCGAACCAGTAGCCCATGGTCGCCATCAGCGTCGCCAGTCCAACCGCGACAATGCCGATCACGATCGTCATCGCCGCCTGCACGCCCGCGATATTGGTCAGCGCCGCGCGGGTGCCGTGGCGCAATCCGTTGGCGATCACGAGCGTCACGATCGGCCCGGGCAGCAGCGCAAGCGCGACACAAGCGGCGATATAAGCGAGGTAGACCTGAAGGGACATGGGAGACTCGTTGGTTGATCAAACCACCATTCGATTATGCACCAAACGGCGCAAGGAAGAAGTGCTCCCCTCTCCCCTTGTGGGAGAGGGTGCCCGAGCGAAGCGAGGGCGGGAGAGGGGATCGCCGCCAATTCACCGCGTCATCTGGACGCGCTAAACGCTGCCTGCCGCGCTACGGCAAACCGGCAATCTTCCGCGCGTCTCCGGTCAATTCCAGAATGTGCATGCCGGTGTTGGCGCGGTCGACGATGTAGATATAGCCGCGCTCGTCGGTCTCGACATTGTTGGTCTGGATCGCGACCTTGCAGCGGTCCTTGCCGTCGATCTTGACGCAGCGCTTGTCGGTTGCGGCCGTAATCGAGGGAATGAAGTAACCGACTTCGGTCGGGTGATAGGGATCGCGGATATCGAGCGCGCGAACGCCGGCGTTGAAGAAGGAGATGAAGGCCATCTTCTTGAAGAAAACCGGCGCCATGCTCTCGTTGGAGGAATGCGAACCGAACCGCCCTCCCCGTTCGCAGAAATTGCCACTCGCTTCCTTGGCCGTGTAGCTCGAAATCACCATTGGGGTGGCTTCGATCGTGACGTCGACGAACCACACCATCTGCCGCGGCTCGGCGCATTCGTTGACGATTTCCTCGTCCACGATCATGACGATGTCGCGCGTCGGATCCTTATCGTGGGCGAATTCGGCAATCGGCATTTTCAGCATCGGAAAGGTGGTGTGCGCGCCGTTGAAGGCCGACATCGACATTCGCGAGATCTCGGGATAGCGCAGGTTTTCCGGCGTCGGCTCCTTTGGCCCGTTCAAGAGCTTGTCGCGATCGACGATTTGCAGGAAGCCGCCCTTGTCGGTGCCGTAGCCGAAATAGACCCGGTTGCCTTCGGGCCCGGCGGAGATCGGACCGTGCAGCTCGGTCGGCACGGCGCCGGTTGAACCCGGCTCCTGGCCGGGGAGCCCGAAATCCCTGATCTTCACGGGATGGGCGGGATCAGAGAGATCGTAGATCATCGTCATGCGGCGCGTGCGCCAGTCGGGCTTGCCCGAGACGAGATAAGCAACGCCGGTGTTGCATTCCCACCAGTTCTTGTGCGTGTCCTTCAGGCCCTCGCCGATATGAGAGACGAGCACGGGATTGGCGGGATCGGCGACGTTCCAGATCTCATGCCCGGTGCTACCGACGGCACGCAGCAGGTAGACCGCGTTCGGATCGCCCTTGGGTAATTGCTTGCCGTCGCATACGCGCACCATCTGCGCGCCACCGCTTTCGTATTTTCCTTCCTGGCCTGGAATGTGATGCAGATATTTCGGGTGCGCGGGATCGGTGACGTCGACGATCGAGGTCCCGTTCGGCTCGGCCTTGCCGGTCAAGGGATTGACGGGATCGGGAATTTCATCGGTGCCGCCGTGATGACCGATATAGGCGATCCAGCGGTCGCCCTGATGGTGGATGGTCGGCTGATAGGCGCTACGCGCCTGCAAATCGCTATACCCGACGAGCTTCATGTTGGAGGCTTCGGGCGGCGCGCCAATTTTTTGTTCGGTGATCTTCTGTTCAGGCTGAACAGCTGGGCTTTGCGCAGATGCGCTGCCGCAGAGAACGAATAGGGATGTGAAGCAGATTGCCGATTTGACGTAACGGTTCATGTTTTTCCACCCAGGATTCAAAACCAATCTGTGCTGGCTCGCCGACCACTAGCACAGCCGAACGCGCCCGCCAAAACACCCTCTTGACATGCAACCATTTGGTTGCCTATATATTCCACCCATGGATGAAGTCTTCAAGGCCCTGGCCGATGCATCGCGACGATCGCTGCTCGACAGGCTTCATGCGAGAGGCGGACAGACACTGAACGAATTGTGCGAGGGCCTCGCCATGACGCGGCAGGCCGTGACCAAGCACCTTGTCATTCTCGAGGAGGCCAATCTTGTCACGACCTACAGGCAGGGCCGCGAGAAGCTGCACTACCTCAACCCGGTGCCGATCCATCAGATCGGCGAGCGATGGATCAAGAAATTCGAGCGCGGCAAGCTCACCGCGCTCAGCGAGTTGAAACGGCAACTGGAGAAGCGCGATGAGTAAGCCCGACTATATCTACGTCGTCTACATCCAGGCGCCTTGCGAGAAAGTATGGGACGCGTTGATCGATCCCGAAATGAACAAGGAGTACTGGGGCCGGCACTGCAACGTCTCGGACTGGAAGGTCGGCTCGCGCTGGCAGCACGCAGATTATGACGACCGGACGGAGGTCAGGGTTGCCGGCACGGTAATCGAAAGCGATCGCCCGCACCGCCTCGTGCTGTCATGGGCGCGGCCGGAGCACCTCGGCGACCCCGACAAGGTCTCGAAGGTGACGTTCACAATCGAGGAACAGTTCGGATCGAGCAAGCTCACGGTGGTCCATAGCGAACTCGACACCGAGATGCTGAAGGCCATCAGTGGCGGCTGGCCGCCGATCCTCTCCAGTCTGAAGACCCTGCTGGAGACCGGCGCGTCGATGCCGATGACGCGCCAGCGCTGGAAGCGCGCCAACTAACGACGAGGAGTAGCGATGTCCAAGCCCGAATTCATTTACGTGACCTACATCGAAACCACGCCGGAAAAACTCTGGCATGCGCTGACCGACGGAGATTTCACCGAGCGTTATTGGTTCGGCGCGCGATTGAGATCAGACTGGAAGGTGGGCTCGTCCTTCGAGATGGTGCGCAGCAACGGCACCGTCTCCGATGCCGGCAAGGTCGTGGAGGTCGATCCGCCGCGCCGGCTCGCCTATACGTTTGTGAACCTGTCGGACAAATACAAAAACGATCTTCCGGCGCTGGCGACCTTCACGCTTGAGCCCTTTGGCAAGCTCGTGAAGCTGACGCTGACCCATGAAGGCTTTGCCGAAGGCAGCAAGTTCTACTCCGGCATCTCGAAGGGATGGCCTGCGATCCTCTCCAGCCTCAAGAGCATTCTCGAAACCGGCAAGCCGCTGGAAATCCCCTATGAGGCCCTCAAGATGGAGGCTTGAAGAGTGCCATGAATATCGACCACTTCAAGCCGCTGACCGTCTACACGATCTACATTGCATCCACGCCGGAAAAAGTGTGGGAGGCGCTGACCTCGGCCGAGTTCAGCCGCAAATATTTTTTCGGCAATACGGTCGAGATCGATCCGAGGGTCGGCGGCGCGTACATCGTGCGAACGCCCGATGGCGCGCTGCATATCAGCGGCGAAGTGGTCGAATGCGTGCCGCATCGCAAGCTGTCTTTCACCTTCAACGTCAACTGGCCCGAGCTGATCGAGAAGCTCGGCGCCACGCTCGTGAGTTACGAGATAGAGCCGGCCGGCGGCGCGGTGCGCCTCACCATGACCGAGTCGCATGACCGGCCGCTCGACGACGACATCCTTTCCGGCGGCCGCGAGGGCTGGCCGGCGATCCTCTCGAGCCTCAAGAGCCTGCTGGAAACCGGCGAGACGCTCGTGGTCAAGATGGCGCCGCCGGAGCGAATGCTGGCGGCGCTCAAGCGGCTCGGCATCAAGACGCCCTAAGGCGCTTTTCGCCCTCGCGGCCTCGATCTCCTCCGCCGTCGCAAGTAGCTGTCAATTGCGAAACGATCACTGCCATTTTTTGCAACGAAACCGTCACAGTCGAGCGCGTGGGCTGCATTGACATGTGCTCCGCCGCGATGACAAGAAATGAACTTGTCACGGGGATGGTGGGCTGTCTTGATTCGACGGGCTGAAACGTTCAGACACCTCTGCGGAGGCGCGTCTGTTGCATTGTCGCTTGCCCTGTTGGCGACAGATGCCCGCGCCGCCGACCTTCCGATCGCATTGCCGGTGAAAGCCCCACCCGCGGCGACCGATTATGACTGGACCGGCTTCTATGTCGGCGGCCACGTGGGTCTTGCGACTGGAAATTCCGGTTGGACACTCACCCCGCAGGGCGGCGGCGCGCCGGTAGCGGGCTCCTTCGGGCTCTATCAATCGCCCAATGCCTTCAAGGAAAGCGGCAGCTGGTTCGAGGGCGTGCAAGGCGGCTACAATTTGATGCTGCGGAACCGGGTGGTGCTGGGCATCGAGGCGGACGGCTCGTTTCCTACTTTTCCCGACCCCGTCAGCGGCATGACCATCGGCGGCATGTCCAATTTCACGTCGCCGACCTTCGGCAGTGGGACCTTCAGCGAGACCGTGCTGTCATCCGGCACATTGCGCGGTCGCGTGGGCTATGCCCCTGGCCACTGGCTGTTCTATGCGACCGGGGGTCTCGCCTGGACCTACGATCATGAGGCGCTGACCCAAAATGCGACCAGCAATTCGGAAGACCGTTTTCTCTGGCGCTTCGGCTGGACCGCCGGCGTCGGCGTCGAGACGGCGATCGCGCCGCACTGGACCGTCCGCGGCGAATACCTCTGGACCGACTTTCCGTCGGTCGCCGTGAACTTTCCGCTCTCAGGACAGCGCGTCTCTTCCGGTCTATCGGAACATCAATTCCGCGTCGGCCTCAACTACCGCTTCGACGATCCGTCGCGACCGGCAACCTTCGCGCCATCGCGCTTCGTCGGCGCGGGCGATATTTTCGCGATGCATGGGCAGGCGACGTTCGTCGAGCAGGCCTATCCCGCGTTCCACTCGCCTTTCGAAGGACCCAACAGCCTCACCGGCGGCGCGCAAGCCAAGGAAACCTTCGATGTCACGCTGTCCGCCGGCGTCAAGTTGTGGCAAGGCGCGGAATTCTGGGCCAATCCGGAAATCGACCAGGGCTTCGGCCTTGACGGCTCGCATGGCGTGGCCGGCTTTCCCAGCGCCGAAGCCTACAAATTCGGCTCGGCCACACCCTATGCGCGGGTGCAACGCGCTTTCCTGCGGCAGACCATCAATCTCGGCGGCGACACCGAAAAGGTCGACGACGACTTCACCCAATTCGCCGGCACGCGCTCGACCGATCGCCTGATGCTGACGGTCGGCCGGTTCGGCGTCAACGATATCTTCGACACGAACCGCTACGCCAACAGTCCGAAGTCCGATTTCCTGAACTGGTCGCTGGTCAATGCAGGCTCCTTTGACTATGCGGCCGATGCCCTGGGATACAATTACGGCGCGGCCGCAGAATGGTACACCGGGCGCTGGACGTTCCGCGCCGGCGTGTTCGACCTCTCGGCTTCGCCCACGGGTGGCAATAGCCCCATTGGGGTAGCCCTTGATCCAACCTTCCAGCAATTCTCGTTGCTCGGCGAGATCGAACGGCGCTACGACCTGTGGGGCCAGCCCGGCAAGATCAAGATCACCGGCTTTCTGAACCGCGGCAACGCCGGCAATTTCAACGACGCGGTCGCGCTCGCGCAAACCACGGGCCTACCCGCCGACATCACTGCGGTGCGCGCCTATACCAGCCGTCCCGGCGTCAGCCTCAACGTCGAGCAGCAGGTGAGCGAAAACCTCGGTGTGTTTTTCCGCGCCGGCTGGGCCGATGGCGATATCGAGCCCTGGGATTTCACCGATATCGACCGCACGGTGTCCGGCGGCGTGTCGATATCAGGCAAATCGTGGGGCCGGCCCGACGACACCATCGGCATTGCCGGCGTCGTCAACGGCATCTCGAGCGCTCACGTTGCCTTCCTCAACGCCGGCGGGCTCGGCATCCTGATCGGCGACGGGCAATTGACGAACTATGGTCTGGAGAAGATTTTCGAGGCCTATTACAGCATCGCGCTGAACGCCTCGACCAAGCTCGCCTTCGATTATCAATTCATCGCCAATCCCGGCTACAATGCCGACCGCGGCCCGGCGAATGTCTTCGCCGCCCGCGCGCACTGGCAGTTCTAGGCTTTTGACTCTCGGATCCGCCGGATGTTTGCGGCGACCTAGAAGCCGCCAGCAACCTTGTCGGCCTTGAACTCGGTCACAGTAAACAACTGCTGCTGACTCGGCTTTTGAAACGGCAGAAGGCCGTCAGCCTTGCGGTCGCCATCACTTTAGACTAGTTCTAAATTAGACTGCTTCTAAAGTGGGAGTGAGCTTGATGCAGCGGTTGAAAGTAGCTACCAGAACAGCAACCGCCGCGCTCGTATTGCTGGCTTTCTGGTCGGCGAGTGCTTCAGCTCAGACCGACGAGATACAGGTCTATGACGCGCAGATCGCCGGACCGGGCGTCTTCAATTTGATGGCCCATAACAACTTCACCCCTGAAGGGTTGAAGACGCCCCGTTTCCCCGGCGGCCTTGTACCCAATCAAACGCTCAACGGCGTTCCGGAGTGGGCCTACGGGGTTACCGATTGGTTCGAACAGGGCCTGTACCTGCCGCTTTACAGTGTGGCCGATGGTGAGGGACCCGTGCTGAATGGGTTCAAGGTACGCGAACTCTTCGTCGTGCCTCATGCGGCAGAACAAACCTTTTTCTACGGCATCAATTTCGAGTTCAGCTACAACGCCGAGCATTGGGACCCCTATCGGTCCACTTCGGAGATACGACCGATATTCGGCTGGCATTTGGGTCAATTCGATTTCATCATAAACCCGATCCTCGATAACACGTGGACAGGGTTCACCAACCTCGATTTCGCGCCGTCGGTTCGGCTCGCCTACAACGTCTCGAAGATGTGGGCTGTCGCTGCGGAGGTCTATTCTGACTACGGACCGCTGAAACATTTGCTGTCAACTGACCAGCAATCGCAGCAACTCTTTGGCGTCGTTGATTACAAAAGCGACGATATCAATATAGAGGCGGGCGTTGGCTTCGGTTTGACTCCGGCATCCGATCGCTGGGTTGTGAAGTTGATGATCTCTCGCGATCTCTACAAACCCCCGCAGAATGCAAAGAAGGATTATTCGCTTCAGGCTGCAAAAAATTGAGGTTCTTGCCCGGAGGGTCGGTCGATGCGCAAGATTTCGCCGGGCGGGCCGCCGGTACTTCATTGAATGCGATATCGCCGGTTTTACAGCTATGAGAGGCAGAAAAATGCTGAAACGCGTGATGGCTGTTCTGGCCGCCAATCTTGCGATATCTCTTGCAGCATCTCCGGGCAATGCGATGGAAAAGCTGACTGTCATGATCTCCGGCGGCTTCTCGCTGGCTTACCGTCAGGTGCTGCCGGAGTTCGAGCGCAACACTGGCATCTCTGTCACCACGCTGTCTGGCGCATCGCAGGGAACGGGTCCGAAGACCATCAAGTCTCAACTTGAACAGGGCACTGAGGTTGACGTCGTCATCCTGTCGGGCGAAGGACTGGACGAGTTGAAAGCCTCAGGGCGGATCGTCGCCGGATCGGACGTGAAGTTGGCGGGCGTGCCGCTGGGCGCCGCCATCCGTCAGGGAAGCCCCAAGCCTGATATCAGCACCGTCGACGCGTTGAAGCGGGCGCTACTCGGCGCGCGCCTGGTGGCGCTGCCTGGAAGCACCAGCGGCATTTTCATGAAGAACGAAGTGTTCCCCCGCCTCGGCATCGCCGACAAGGTGTCATCGAAACTTTTCGCGCGCGGCATCGAATCGACTAACGCGTTGGCCGCCGGCGAAGCCGATCTCGCCATCGGGCCGATCAGCGAACAGGTCGATCAACCCGGCATCGAAGTGGTCGGCGCGCTCCCCGACGAGGTGCAACTGGTTCAGATGTTCACAGCAGCGATCGTCAGCACGGCTCAGCATTCGGAACAGGCCAAGCGGTTGATCGAGTTCCTGGCATCCGACCAAACCACGGCGGCGATCAAGACGTCGGGCATGCAGCCGGTCGGCAACCGCCGCAAACCGTAAGGTGTTTGGCGCCGGCCCGGCGGATCAGCCCAGCGCCCTCAACTCACGCCGCAGCACCTTGCCGGTCGCGGTCATCGGCAGGGCGTCGGCAAATTGCACGAAGCGTGGGTATTCGTGCGCGGCGAGTTTGCACCTTCACGAAATCCTGGATCTCGCGCGCGAGTTGATCGCTTGGCGCAAAGCCCGGCCGCAGCACGATCCACGCCTTGATCGATTCGGTGCGGACGGGATCGGGAATGCCGACCACGGCCGACATCGCCACCGCCGGATGCTTGAGCAGGCAATCCTCGATCTCGGACGGGCCGACGCGATAACCGGCGGTGGTGATGACGTCGTCCTCGCGGCTCAAATACCAGAAGTAGCCGTCTTCATCCTGCCGGCCGAGATCGCCGGTCAGCAAAAATTCGCCGGCGAATTTTTTCGCCGTCGCGTCCGGATTTTTCCAGTATTCGATCATGGTGACCGGATTGGGCTGGCGAACTGCGATGATGCCGCGCTCGCCGCGCGGCAACTCTTTTCCCTTGTCGTCGATGATGCGCACGTCGAATCCCGGCGTCGCTTTGCCCATCGAACCCGGGCGGATCGGAAACAGTTTGGCGTTGTTGCCGACCGACAGATTGCATTCGGTCTGGCCGTAGCCTTCATGCACCTCGATGCCGAAGGTCGCGCGCACCCAATCCAACAGTTCCGCACCTAGCGCTTCGCCGCCCGAGAAGATGCTGCGCAGTTTGACGCCTGGATGTTTCACTTCGGCCTGGCGCATCAGCTTCAGCGCGGTCGGCGGCAGAAACACGTTGCGTATCTTGTGATCGGCCATCAGCTGCATCGCCGCGTGGGAATCGAACTTCCTCGCGCGATGCCCGACCACCGGCACGCCGTGATAGAGCGCCGGAAACAACACATCGAACAGGGCGCCGATCCAGGCCCAGTCGGCCGGCGTCCACATCACGTCGCCCGCTCTGGGAAAGAAATCGTGGATCATCTCGACATTGGGCAGATGGCCGAGAAGGACGCGGTGGGCGTGCAGCGCGCCCTTTGGATTGCCCGTCGTGCCCGAGGTGTAGATGATCATCGCGGGATCGTCGGCAGCGGTATCGACGGTGGCGAAATCGGAAGACGCCGCTTGCAGCGCCGGCCAGAATGATTTTGTACCGGCCGGCACGTCGTCGCCAACGAGATAGATGTTTTTCAGATCGGGAAGTTTAGCGCGAATTCGCTTCAGCTTCTCCCAGCCGATCGCGTCGGTGACGATGGTCCTGGCGCCGGAATTGGCGAGGCGAAACTCCAGCGCGTTTTCGCCGAACAGCGCAAACAGCGGAATCGAGATCATGCCGGCGCGAAAGGCCGAAAGATGCGCCAGCGGCAATTCCAATGACTGCGACAGGAACAGCGCGACGCGGTCACCGCGCGTCAACCCGTCGGCGACAAGCACATTGGCGAAGCGGCGCGACATCGCGGCCAAGTCATCGAAGGACGTGTGGCGCGAGGAGCCGTCCTCATCGACATAGATCAGCGCAACACGGCCGCTGCCGTCGGCATGGCGGTCGCAGCACGCGGTCGCCATGTTGAAGCGTTCTGGAATTTCCCAGCGAAACTCGCGGCAGAGTTTGTCGTAGTCGGTGGTTTCGGTGAGCATGGGCGGGCTGCATCCTCCGTCATGGCCGACAACTTGAAGAACGGCGTCGCTTCCGCTCGCCTATGCCGGGCCATCCACGTCTTTTTCTTGCACCCAGTTTTAAAGACGTGGATGCCCGGCACAAGGCCGGGCATGACGATGCGGAGGCGTTTTCGCTACTCCGGAACTCCGCGCGCGTCCCTAGCCCGTCAACGCGGCCTTCACCAGCCCGCTGGCTTTGCCGAAATCCATCTGACCGGCATATTTGCCCTTCAGCACGCCGACGACCTTGCCCATGTCCTTCATGCCGGCAGCGCCGGTCTCCTTGATGGCGGCTGATATCGCCGCCTTCATGTCGTCATCCGACATCTGCTTCGGCAAATAGGCCGTGATCACCGCGATCTCCTCGCGCTCCTGGGCTGCGAGCTCGGCGCGGCCGCCCTTTTCATACAGTTCGACCGATTCCTGGCGCTGCTTGATCATCTTCTGCAACACGCCGAGCAGGTCGGCGTCCGACAATGGCGGCTTGCCCTCGCCGCGCGCGGCGATGTCCGCGTTCTTGATGGTCGAATTGACCATCCGCAGCGTGGAGAGCTTGCGCTCCTCCTTGGCCTTCATCGCGTCCTTGACCGCGTTGTTGATGTCGTCGCGCAGCATGGGAATCAGTCCTCCTCTCGGCTGACAGGGCTTGATCTAGGCCGTTCGCCGGCCGAGACAACCGGCGTTCGCGGCCTGCCCGGGCTCAAAAACTTCAGACTCAATACGCGGAAAACGCATGTGAATCCGGCCTTTCCCGCTTTGACGGCGGCCCTCGGCGCGACTATGTAAAGGCCTCATGACGACATCAGAAAACACTGCCGCATGGCCGGACCACAAGCCGACCGCACTTCTCGTGCTGGCCGACGGAACGGTATTGGAAGGCTTTGGCCTCGGCGCCGAGGGCCATGCCGTCGGCGAGGTCTGCTTCAACACGGCGATGACCGGCTACGAGGAGATCCTCACCGATCCCTCCTATGCCGGACAGCTCATCACCTTCACCTTCCCGCATATCGGCAATGTCGGCACCAACGACGAGGACATCGAAACGGTAAATATGGCGGCGACGCCGGGCGCGCGCGGGGTGATCCTGCGCACCGCGATCTCCGATCCCTCGAATTATCGCGCCTCCCGCCATCTCGACCAGTGGCTGAAGGCGCGCGGCATCATCGGCTTGTCCGGCATCGACACCCGCGCGCTGACCGCGCTGATCCGCAGCAAAGGCATGCCCAACGCTGTCATTGCCCACGCCAAAAACGGCGAGTTCGACCTTCATGGCTTGAAGGAAGAGGCGCGGGAATGGCCGGGGCTCGAGGGCATGGACCTGGTGCCGATGGTGACGTCCGCCCAGCGTTTCACCTGGGATGAAACGCCGTGGGTATGGGACAAGGGATTTGGCCGGCTGACCGAGCCCGAATTCAACGTGGTCGCCGTCGATTACGGCATCAAGCGCAACATCCTGCGCCTGCTCGCGGGTGTCGGGGCCAAGGTCACGGTGGTGCCGGCGACGACCTCGGCCGAAGACATTCTGGCGCTGAAGCCGGACGGCGTGTTTTTGTCGAACGGCCCGGGCGATCCGGCCGAGACCGGTAAGTATGCGGTGCCGGTGATTCAGAAGGTGATCAATTCCGGCACGCCCACGTTCGGCATCTGCCTCGGCCACCAGATGCTGGGGCTGGCCGTCGGCGCCAAGACCAGGAAGATGCATCAGGGCCATCACGGCGCCAATCATCCGGTTCGCGACGAGACCACCGGCAAGGTGGAAATCACCTCGATGAACCATGGCTTCGCGGTCGATCAGGCGACGCTGCCCAAGGGCGCGACGCAAACCCATGTCTCGCTGTTCGACGGCTCCAATTGCGGGATCGCGCTCGACGGCAAGCCGGTATTTTCCGTGCAGTACCATCCGGAAGCCTCGCCAGGCCCGCGCGACTCGCACTACCTGTTCCAGCGTTTTGCCGATCTGATGCGCGAGAACAAGCGGGCTTGAATTCTTCAGCGTCATTGCCGAGCAAAGCCGTCTGAAGGACGGCGTCGCTTCCGCTCGCCTATGACCCGGCAATCCATCTTCTCAGAAAGTGATGGATGCCCGGATCAAGTCCGGGCATGACGGTTTGTGGTTGGTAGCACACCGCAGCCATTTATATTATAATCATCATTATAACTGTACAGGACGCCCCCCTCCCGATGACCGACAACCCCACCCGCAAGGTCGAATATGGCGTGACGCCGCCCGAGGTGATGGCCTCGATGACGGGAATCGATTTCCTCCGCGCCATGTTTGCAAGTCAACTGCCGGCGCCGCCGATCATGCAGAACATCGAGCCGTTCGATTATTCGGTCGAACCGGGCATCGTCTCATTTTCCAGCGTCCCCGGATTCCGCCACTACAACCCGATCGGCTCGGTGCACGGCGGCTACGCCGCGACGCTCTTGGATTCGGCGATGGGTCTTTGCGTGCACTCGATGCTGCCGGCGGGCTCGGGCTACACCACCCTCGAATTCAAGATCAGCTTCATCCGCGGCATGACCAAGGATACAGGCCCGGTGCGTTCCGAAGGCCGTGTGCTCAATGTCGGCCGCCGCGCCGCCACGGCCGAAGCCCGCATCACCGATTCCAAAGGCCGCCTGCTCGCGCACGCGACCACCACGTGTCTGGTGTTCGAAATTCCGGGTCCCGGCGCCAAGGGGATGTGAAGTGGCGCTATCGGCAAACTCCCGCCCGTTGCCAATCGCCCGACGGGGTGAGTTAATTAAAAAGCTTGAGAAAAAATTGCGAGATTAAGCACGTCAACAAGCATAGAAACCTTCCCCGACAAGCATCCCGTCGCACGGGTTTGAATTTTAGAACACGAGCCCGACGATAGGAGAGGCACAAAATATTGATGACGGCTGGCCCTCATTATCCGTTCGTGCTAGGGTTGTTCTAGTAGAGGGCCCCGCATGACAGGCAGCCGAAGAGGCCCTTCAAGCGACGTTAATCAGTCCGCCTAATCGCATCTACTTCGTCGACCCATTTCGATTCTGCAAACGCCTTGCTGCGTTTTGTGCAGCGGGTGGTGCACGTTCCGTCACAGGCGATACGCGATCTCACGCGCCGCAGCGATCATATTTTCCAAATCGTTCAACCGAACTCGATCGGAGGGATTGGGCGTAAGGCGCATCACAAATCGAGAGGCCGCAAAATGAAGATGCTCACATCAAGAGAGGAGTATTCGACATGTTCCGGGCAATGATGAAGCTGACATTATTTCTGTGCCTTGGCGCGATAGCTGCGCCGGTCCGGGCGGCGCCGATCACCGAACAGGAGGCGCACGCGATTGCGGTGGACGCCTATGTTTACTTCTACTCACTGTTATCGATGGACGTCTCACGCAAGCAGTTCACGAACGTCGAGCCAGGCAAGGAGTTCGGGAAAGGACCGATGAACATGTTCATCAGCGTTCCGGAATACCCGCCGGCCGACTTCAAGGGCGTCGTCCGGTCGAATTTTGACACGCTTTATTCGATCGCATGGCTCGACTTGACGAAAGAGCCGATGATCGTCTCGGCGCCGGACACCGGCGGCCGTTATTACCTCCTGCCTATGCTCGACATGTGGACCGATGTGTTCGCCTCGCCCGGTTGGCGCACGACCGGGACTACGGCCGCAACCTACATCGTCACGCCTCCCGGCTGGAGGCCGGATTTGCGCGACAGGTTCATCGACGAGTTCAAGCTTCCAAAGGAAACTCAGCGGATCGAGGCACCCACGCCCTATGTCTGGGTTATCGGCCGCACCAAGACCGACGGCCCGGCGGACTATGATGCCGTCCACAAGATTCAGGCCGGCTATAAGGCCACGTTACTTTCCGAATATGGCAAGGCAGCCCAGCCGGTCGAAGTCAAGCTCGACCCGAGTGTCGACATGAAGACACCGCCAAAAATCCAGGTCGATAGCATGACGGCAGGCGTTTATTTCGCCTACGCCGCAGAGTTGCTCAAGCTTCACCCGCCTCACCTCACCGATGAGCCGATCATCGCACAGATGAAGAAAATCGGAATCGAGCCCGGCAAGAGCTTCGACATCGGCAAGCTCGACCCGTCCGTGCAGCGAGCGCTGGAGACCGCGCCGGCGGACGGACAGAAGCTGATGGCCTGGAAGATACCGACGCTGGCGCGGGTCGCCAACGGCTGGTCGATGAACACCGATACGATGGGTGTCTACGGCAACTACTACCTCAAGCGCGCGATCGTTTCGCAAGTGGGACTAGGTGCGAATCTGCCGGAAGACGCCATTTATCCCCTCAATCTAGGTGACGAATCCGGCAAGCCGCTCGATGGTGCCAACAAATACACCATCACGTTTGGGAAAGACGGTACCCCGCCGGTCAATGCGTTCTGGTCGATCACGCTTTACGATCAGGAGGGATTCCAGGTCGGCAACAGCCTGAACCGCTTCGCCGTCAGCAGCTGGATGCCATTCAAGACCAACGCAGACGGTTCGCTCGATCTCTATTTCCAGAACGAGAGCCCGGGCAAGGACAAGGAAGCCAACTGGCTTCCCGCGCCAAAGGGAGCGTTCAATCTGACCATGCGCCTCTACAGCCCGAAGTCAGAGGCGCTCACCGGAAAATGGAGTCCGCCGCCGGTCACGCGCGTGCAACAGGGAACGGTCGGTCTGTCGGCTCAGTGAAAGCCTGACCGAAGCGCCGGCGCACCAAGCGCCGGCGTTTCGATTGATCGCCGTCTCGCAGACGGTTGGCCAAGCCCTAAGCCGCGTTGCTGCCTTCCTGGCGGGACGCTTCGAACAAAAACCAGGTGCGCCGCTCGGTCTCGTCGATGAAAGTCTCGAGCAGGCCGGCGGTGCCGGAATCCTCGTGATCGTCGCACAGCTTGTGCGCTTTGCGCATCGCGGCCGCCACATGCTTGTTGTCTTCCATCAATTCGCGCAGCATCTCGCGCGGCGGCACATAGCTCTCGTTGTTGTCCTTGATGGTCTGCAATTTCGAAACCTGCCCGATCGAACGCACCGTGGTGCCGCCAATCTTGCGCACCCGCTCCGCCAACTGGTCGGTGGTGGCGAAGATCGCATCCGACTGCTCGTCGAGCATCAGATGATAGTCGCGGAAATGCCGTCCGCTGACATGCCAATGGAAGTTCTTGGTCTTCAGGTAGAGCGCAAAGGCGTCGGCGAGCAGCACGTTGAGGGCGGCCGAGATTTTGTCGGCGGCGGCCTGCGGCAGGTCGGTGGGGGTGTCGAGATCGGGGGATGTTTTGCTGGCTTTGCTCACGATGGACCTTCCTGTTACGAACCGGGAATTCTAACAACCGGACTTAGGCGGCGATGGACATCAGTCGCCGGACCATTTAACGCCTCTCGGGCGAGGCGGTTCCTCAGAGGGAACCTTGGCATTTTCGGACACTAGAAAACATGGACGACTGGATCGACTATTACGATTCCACGCATACGATTTATGTCAGCAAGTTGCACCGCGACCTGCATTTTCAGCTGATCGCACGGGACATTATCGGCTATATCGGCTCGCCTGACGCGGTGGTGCTGGACTATGCCTGCGGCGAAGCGCTGTCGGCGGCCAGGGTCGCGGAAGCCTGCGGCCAGCTTTATCTGGCCGAGCCGGCGCCGGGGGTGCGGGGCCGGCTGATCGCCCGTTTTGCGCCAAACACGAAGATCCGGGTGCGCTCGCTGGAAGATGTGCGCAAGATGGCCGAGCACTCCATCGATCTCGTGGTGATGAATTCGGTCACCCAATACATGACGCCGGAAGAACTGGACGGCGCCTTTGCGACGATCCGGCGGCTATTGAAGCCAAACGGACGGCTGGTGATCGGCGACGTGCTTCGTCCCGAAGTCGGCATGATCAGCGATGTGATGGCGCTGATGCGCTTTGCAGGCCGCCATGGCTTTCTGCGCGACGCGCTGATCGGGCTGGTCTCGACCGCATTGTCGGACTACCGGCAATTGCGCAGCCGCGTCGGCCTGCAGCGCTACAGCGAGGCCGACATGGCCGCCAAACTCGCGAATTGCGGATTTACCGCTACGCGTGTCGCCGTCAATATCGGCCACAATCCGTGGCGAATGACCTTTGTCGCGCGGCAGGCGCTGGCGTCGTGAGGGGATCGTAACCACCCGATTAGGGTTAATCCCGGCAAGCGGTAGCTCTCGGCGCGCCCGCAGGGGATGATGGACGCGGCCCGGTGGCGGAAAGCGTCGACGCGAGAGCATTGCACTGCTCTTTATCCTGGTTCAAATCCAGGCCGGGCCTCCACGCTTCGCCCTGACGGGCTACGCGTGGCGCAGCCACGCCAGACCAGCAGGGCAAAGCGTATCCGGCGTAGCTTGAGCAAAGCGAAAGCGTTGACGGACCGGCACCACGAGCCAGCGACCCCATCCCCTTGCGATCGATAAATGCCGGTTGACGGCCCGTTTTTGGGGGTTTCGCGCTTTCGGAATCTGGTCTAAAGACGCCTCGCGCGCGAGGGCCTGCCTCACGCTAGCGCTCCGATTTCGAAGTTCGCATGATTTCGCGGCACCCCCTGATGCGAACTTCGAAATCAAAGGAGCTCTAGCAACTTATTGATGCTAGTGCGGCCTTGAATTTGAAGTTCCTATAACGACTTGCCGCAACACTGGTAGGAACTTCAAATTCGCCGCACTAGTGTTTAGAGGGACGCGCGGAATGCGCGCCCTTTTTTTGTGCCTATTTTCCTGCCAGCCCGCGAGACTTGATGCCCAAAAGAACCGACATCTCCACCATCCTGATCATCGGCGCCGGGCCGATCGTTATCGGCCAGGCCTGCGAGTTCGATTACTCCGGCACGCAGGCGGTGAAGACGCTGAAGGAAGAGGGCTATCGCATCGTCCTGGTCAATTCCAATCCGGCGACGATCATGACCGATCCGGAGCTGGCGGACGCCACCTATATCGAGCCGATCACGCCCGAAATCGTCGCCAAGATCATCGAGAAAGAACGCCACGTCATTCCCGGCGGCTTTGCGCTGTTGCCGACCATGGGCGGGCAGACCGCGCTGAACTGCGCGCTGTCGCTGCGCCGGCTGGGCACGCTTGCCAAATTCGACGTCGAGATGATCGGCGCCACGGCGGATGCGATCGACAAGGCCGAAGACCGCCAGCTGTTCCGCAACGCCATGGAGAAGATCGGGCTGCAGACGCCGAAGTCGCGGCTCGCCAATGCCTCCGGCTTAAAAAAATCCGACCGCGACAAATATCTCGCCGATCACGAAAAGCTCGAAGGCGAGGCGCTGGAGCAATTCGAGCGGCAGTGGACGCTCGGCGAGAACGAGCGGCGCAAGCGCTATCAGCAGCAGGCGCTTGCGGAAGCACTGATGGCGCTGTCGGAGATCGGCCTTCCCGCCATCATCCGGCCCTCCTTCACCATGGGCGGCACCGGCGGCGGCATCGCCTACAACAAGGAAGAGTTCATCGACATCATCGAGCGGGGCCTGGATGCCTCGCCGACCAACGAGGTCCTGATCGAGGAATCCGTCTTGGGGTGGAAAGAGTTCGAGATGGAGGTGGTGCGCGACAAGAAAGACAATTGCATCATCGTCTGCTCGATCGAGAACCTCGACCCGATGGGCGTTCACACCGGCGACTCGATCACGGTCGCGCCGGCGCTGACGCTCACCGACAAGGAATACCAGATCATGCGCGACGCCTCGCTCGCGGTGCTGCGCGAGATCGGGGTGGAGACCGGCGGCTCCAACGTACAGTTCGGCGTCAATCCGGCCGACGGGCGCATGGTCGTGATCGAAATGAACCCGCGGGTGTCGCGCTCCTCCGCGCTCGCCTCGAAAGCCACCGGCTTTCCGATCGCCAAGGTCGCGGCCAAACTCGCGGTCGGCTACACGCTCGATGAAATCGCCAACGACATCACCGGCGGCGCGACGCCGGCCTCGTTCGAACCGACCATCGATTACGTCGTCACCAAGATTCCCGCGCTTTGCGTTCGAGAAATTTCCCGGCGCCTCCACCACGCTGACCACCTCGATGAAGTCGGTCGGCGAAGTGATGGCGATCGGCCGCACCTTCCAGGAGAGCCTGCAAAAGGCGCTGCGCGGGCTCGAGACCGGCCTCACCGGGCTCGACGAAATCGAGATCGAGGGCCTCGGCCGCGACGACGACAAGAACGCGATCCGCGCCGCGCTCGGCACGCCGACACCGGACCGCCTGTTGCAGGTGGCGCAGGCGATGCGGCTCGGCTGGAGCAATGAGGACATCTTCAACTCCTGCAAGATCGATCCGTGGTTCCTGGCCGAGATGCGCGCGATCGTCGATATGGAAGCCAAGGTCAGGCAGGACGGCCTGCCGCCGAACGCCTTTGGCTTGCGCACGCTGAAAGCCATGGGCTTTTCCGATGCGCGGCTTGCCGTGCTCGCCAACTTGACCGAAGCCGAAGTGAAAGCGCGCCGGCATGCGCTCGGCGTCCGCCCGGTGTTCAAGCGCATCGATACCTGCGCGGCCGAGTTCGCTTCACCAACCGCCTACATGTATTCGACTTACGAGGCGCCATTCGCCGGGAAAGTCGCCGACGAAAGCGCGCCGTCGGCAAAGGACAAGGTCATCATTCTCGGCGGTGGACCCAATCGAATTGGCCAGGGCATCGAGTTCGACTATTGCTGTTGCCACGCCTGCTTCGCGCTGCATGACGCCGGCTACGAATCCATCATGATCAACTGCAATCCGGAGACGGTGTCGACCGACTACGACACCGCGGACCGGCTGTATTTCGAACCGTTGACCGCCGAAGACGTGCTCGAGATCATCGAAACCGAAAAACAAAATGGCCGCCTGCATGGCGTCATCGTTCAGTTCGGCGGTCAGACGCCGCTGAAGCTTGCGCATGCGCTGGAGGAAGCCGATGTGCCGATCCTCGGCACCTCGCCCGACGCCATCGATCTGGCCGAGGACCGCGACCGCTTCAAGCGCGTGCTCGACAAACTCAGGCTGAAGCAGCCGAAGAACGGCATCGCCTATTCGGTCGAGCAGGCGCGCCTGGTGGCGGCCGATCTCGGCCTGCCGCTGGTGGTCCGGCCGTCTTACGTGCTCGGCGGCCGCGCGATGCAGATCATCCGCGAGGAGCGTCAACTCAGCGATTATCTGCTGGGCACCCTGCCCGAGCTCGTGCCGGGCGACGTCAAGGCACGCTATCCCAACGACAAGACCGGGCAGATCAACACCGTGCTCGGCACCAATCCGTTGTTGTTCGACCGCTATTTGTCCGACGCCACCGAGATCGACGTCGATTGCCTCTGCGACGGCAAGGACACCTTCATCGTCGGCATCATGGAGCATATCGAGGAAGCCGGCATTCACTCCGGCGATAGTGCCTGCTCGCTGCCGCCGCATTCGCTCAACGCGCGAGATGATCGCCGAGCTCGAGCGGCAAACGCGTGAACTCGCATTGGGCCTCGACGTGGTCGGGTTGATGAACGTGCAATACGCCATCAAGGACGGCGAAATTTACGTACTCGAAGTCAACCCGCGCGCCTCGCGCACGGTGCCCTTCGTCGCCAAGGTGATCGGCATGCCGGTGGCCAAGATCGCGGCGCGGCTGATGGCCGGCGAGAAGCTGGCCGACTTCAAGCTGGAGAAGCCCAAGCTCGGCCATGTCGGCGTCAAGGAGTCGGTATTTCCGTTTGCCCGCTTCCCCGGCGTCGACACCGTGCTCGGTCCGGAAATGCGCTCGACCGGCGAAGTCATGGGCATCGACCGCACCTTTGAAATCGCGTTCGCCAAGAGCCAGCTCGGCGGCGGCACCCGCGTTCCGCGCAAGGGCACCGTGTTCGTCTCGGTGCGCGAGAGCGACAAGACCCGCATCGTGGATGCGGTCCGGCTGTTAGCATCGGTCGGGTTCAGGGTGATGGCGACTTCGGGAACGCAGCGCTTCCTCAGCGACCACGGGGTGCCGGCGGAGAAAGTTAACAAGGTGCTGGAAGGCCGCCCGCATATCGTTGACGCCATTACCAATGGCGACATCCAGCTTGTCTTTAACACGACCGAGGGGCCGCAGGCATTAGCCGATAGTCGCTCGTTGCGCCGCGCTGCCCTCTTGCATAAAGTGCCGTATTACACCACTCTTTCAGGCGCCGTGGCGGCTGCCCAGGGTATCCGCGCTTATCTGGGCGGAGACCTTGAGGTCCGCACCTTGCAAAGCTATTTTTCCGAAAGCTGATCATTAGCGGGCCACAAAGCGCCCGCAAGGTGCTTGGAACTCTCCGCCTGTATCGAAGTTTGAATCGGCCCTCTCGGGGCCGAAACTTAATGAGCTTTTCGGATTGTTTCAGCCGGGAAGCCTGATCTGAAAGACGTTTCGCGCGGACCGCAGCTTGGCTGTGACCCGCACGGACAAGGGATAGAGAAGATGATGGAAAAGGTTCCGATGACCGCCGGCGGCTATGCAGCGCTGGAGGTCGAGTTGAAGAAACGCCAGTCGGAGGATCGTCCGCGCATTATCGAGCATATCGCGGAGGCGCGCTCGCATGGCGACCTTTCGGAGAACGCGGAATATCATGCCGCGAAAGAAGAGCAGTCGCATAACGAGGGCCGCATCGCCGAGCTGGAAGACAAGCTTGCGCGCGCCGACATCATCGACATCTCGAAGCTTTCAGGCGACACGATCAAATTCGGCGCCACCGTCACGCTGGTCGATGAGGACACCGAAAAGAAGGCGGTGTGGCAGATCGTCGGCGAAGTCGAAGCCGACGCCAAGAAGGGCAGGATTTCCATCACCTCGCCGTTGGCGCGTGCGCTGATCGGCAAGAAGAAAGGCGCCTCGGTGGAAGTCATGGCCCCCGGCGGCGCCAAGGCCTATGAGATCACCAAGGTCGAGTGGCGCTGACTTTTCGCCGAGTCAGAACGACTTGCATTATTTCCAGTCGACAAAGCCGCGCCTCAAGCGCGGCTTTTCTTCTGCGCGGCGGCAGAATAGCTTTCGCGGGTGGGGGTTGAGTGTCGGGCTGCAACGGCTTGCGGGCACTGCAACATTTCCGAACATTCCGAGGTGTCAAAACAGGGGGCTATGACATGGACCAGACGTTTTCGAAATTTCAGCCGATCGCGCTCAGTTTGCTTCGCTTCATTACCGGGCTTTTGCTGTTTCAGTATGGCGTCGCCAAGATCTTCAAATTCCCGGCAGTCCCCCAATTCGCCGATCCGCCTCCGCTGATCCTGACGGCTGGCGGACTCGAGCTCGTGCTCGGGGCGCTTCTGATGATCGGCCTGTTCTCGCGCATCGTTGCTTTCATTCTCGCAGGCGAAATGGCTTTTGCCTATTTCATCGCACATTTCCCGCGTGGCTTTCTTCCGTTGATCAACAACGGCACGGCGGCGATCCTGTTCTGCTTCGCGTGTCTTTATCTTGCGACGTCGGGTGGCGGCCCCTACAGCGTCGATGCCGCGATGGGAAAGAAGAGCTGACGCGAAACGTCATTCCGGAGCGCGAATGAAATGAGCGTATCCGGAATCTCGAAATTCCGGGTCTGGTGCTAAGCGCACCATCCCGGAATGACAGCCTCAGCCCCGCGCCTTCACTTCCAGCGGCACGGCCGCCTCGTATTTCGAATTGTGCAGCACCAGCGACGTCCGCACGTTTCTTACATGCGGCGCGGCGGTCAGGTGGGTGACGAAATCCTGGAATGTCGCCATGTCGGGCGCCACGCATTTCAGAACGAAATCGACTTCGCCTGACAGCATCCAGCATTCCCGCACCAATGGCTCGGCGCGAACGAAATTCTCAAACGCGCGCAAGTCGGCATCGGCCTGGCTCGACAGGTGCACCGAGGCAAACACGGTGACGTCGAAACCGAGCCTTCGCGGATCGAGCAGCCCGCGGTAGCCCTGGATGTAGCCGGCCTCCTCCAGCGTGCGGACCCGTCGCAGGCACGGCGGCGGAGAAATGCCGACCCGCTTGGCCAACTCCACATTGGTGATTCGGCCGTCAGCCTGGATTTCGCTGAGGATTTTGAGATCGATTTCGTCAAGATTCTTCGACACGAGGTCCGGGTTCCACGGGGTAAGGGTGCTTTAGCGGTTGGCTGCCGATTTTTTGAGGCCGCCTGCGGCAACACTCTTAGCGCAGCTTGGCCACAACGCGCAATTTTATTACGCGTGCGCTGCGCCAATTTCGTCGCTCACGGGAAATTTTGCTCATTTGAATTGCAATTCTTGCATAGCTCGCCAGATGCCTTAGACTTGCATTTGACACTTTCGGCGTCATCGCGACGCCTTTCCCGGGCGAAATCCGCTTAAGCCCTCGACCAAATTCCCCTCGGAACGGGATCTGTCCATGCCTGCACCTATTCACGCCAAGGTCGTCATCATCGGTTCCGGCCCGGCCGGATACACCGCGGCGATCTACGCGGCGCGCGCCATGCTCGAACCGGTGCTGATCCAGGGCATCCAGCCCGGCGGCCAGCTCACCATCACGACCGACGTCGAGAACTATCCGGGCTTTGCCGACGTGATCCAGGGCCCGTGGCTGATGGAGCAGATGGAAAAGCAGGCCGCCCATGTCGGCACCAAGATCGTCACCGATCTCGTCAACAAGCTTGAACTCGCCCAGCGGCCGTTCCGCCTGACCTGCGACTCCGGCGATGTCTATCTCGCCGAAACCGTCATCCTCGCCACCGGCGCGCAGGCGCGCTGGCTGGGGCTTGCCGTCGGAAGAGCAATTCAAGGGCTTTGGCGTCTCGGCCTGCGCGACCTGCGATGGATTCTTCTATCGCGGCAAGGAAGTCATCGTGGTCGGCGGCGGCAACACCGCGGTCGAGGAAGCGCTCTTCCTCACCAACTTTGCCTCGCAGGTGACCGTCGTGCATCGCCGCGACCACTTCCGCGCCGAGCGCATCCTGCAAGACCGCCTGTTCAAGCATCCCAAGATCAAGGTGGTGTGGGACAGCGCGATCGACGAAATTCGCGGGAACGAAGGCCCCGCCAAGGTCACCCATGTCCGGCTGAAGAACGTCAAGACCGGCGCACTCACCGAACTTTCGGCCGATGGTGTCTTCATCGCGATCGGTCACGCGCCGGCGACCGACCTTGTGGCTGGGCAGATCAAGCTGAAACCGTCCGGCTATGTCGAGGTCGCACCGAACTCGACCGCGACTTCCGTGCCGGGCCTGTTTGCCGCCGGCGACGTGGCCGACGAAACCTACCGGCAGGCGGTCACGGCCGCTGGCCTTGGCTGCATGGCCGCCCTCGAAGCCGAACGTTTTCTGGCGCTCCGCGCGAATGACCGCGCGGCAGCGGAATGAATTTTCATCGAACCCGAGACGGATTTACGAATATGGATTGGGACAAACTGAAGGTGTTTCACGCGGCGGCCGAAGCAGGAAGCTTCACGCATGCCGGCGAGCAACTCGGTCTGTCGCAATCGGCGGTTTCGCGCCAGGTCTCGGCGCTGGAACAGGAATTGTCGGTGTCGCTATTCCATCGCCATGCGCGCGGCCTGATCCTGACCGAGCAAGGCGACCTGCTGTTTCGCACCGCGCATGACGTGTTCATGCAGTTGCAGGCCGCCCGCGCCAAACTCACCGACAGCCGCGAACGCCCGAGCGGCGATCTCAAGATCACCACGACGCCCGGTGTCGGCATCAACTGGCTGATTCCCCGGCTCGGCGAATTCACCGCGCTCTATCCGGAAATCCGGATTTCGCTGATCGTCACCGACGAAGAACTCGACCTCTCGATGCGCGAGGCCGACGTCGCGATCCGGACCCGCAAGCCGACCCAGCCGGACCTGATCCAGCGCAAGCTGTTCTGCGATGGGCTTTCATGCCTATTGCTCGCCGGAATACGTCAAGCGATTCGGCACGCCGCGCACGCTCGACGAGCTCGACGCGCATCGCATCATCACGCTGGCCGACGGACAGGTCGCCGCCGCATCTGCAAAACCGCAACTGGCTGGTCGAGGCCGGCCGCAACGGCACCGGCCCGCGCGAGGCCTATTTCAGGGTCAACAACATCCTTGGCCTGGTCCGCGCCTGCCAGCAGGGCCTCGGGATCGCGGCGCTGCCGGACTATCTCGTGGAAGATAACAACCGTCTGGTCCAGCTGTTTGGCGAATCGGATTCGATCCAGCTCGACACCTATTTCGTCTATCCCGAGGAATTGAAAACGGTCGCGCGCGTCCAGGTGTTTCGCGACTTCGTGGTGAGCAAGGCGCAGCGCTGGCCGTCCTAATTATCGGTCGATAAGCCCCGGTCCCCGCATGTCTGACATGCGGTCCACCCCGTTGCTGCAAGGCACTTGGGAAGCCCATAGTGTCTGGACACTGAGCTTTCGCGTTGCGCACATGTCCCCCTCCTCCAGTGGCGCGGGTGTTCGGTTATCCCTCTTGGAAGGTGATTGTGTCGGCCCAACGTGGCCAATACTTAAAGCCGGGCTCTCCTGAGCCCGGCTTTTTTTCTGTTCGCGTTTTCAATCCCGAAGCATTTTTCATCATGAGAAAGATGCTCCTCCGTTGACAGCGGAACTGACGCACCGCATCATGGCGTCCATGATCACGAATGCGTGCGCAACCGCTGTGAAAAAAGCCTCCCTTTCGGGGGCTTCGGATCGACGCGCGCGATAGACTTCTAATTCACGCCCGATCTTTGAAACCCCCGCCGCGAGGTGGGGTTTTTTGTGTCCCCTCTCCGGCCAATCAGGAGATGGACCATGACGTCAGATCCGGAATCTTTCAGCCTTCGCTCGTGCCTCGGCGGCCTCTGGCTGCCGCTCATCACGCCGTTCCGCGACGGGGTGATCGATGAGACCTCACTGCGGCGGCTGGTGCGCCACTACGCTGGCCTGCCGATCGACGGATTGATCCTGGCCGCGACCTCCGGCGAAGGGTTGACGCTGGGAATGTCCGAGCTCGAATGGATCGTCGCGGTGACGCGGGAGGCAATCGCCGAAGTGCGGCGCTATCTCCCGATCTGCCTTGGGCTTTCCGGCAGCTACACCAGGAAGCTCTGTCACACGCTGGATGAGACGGCCGGATGGCCGATCGACGGCTATCTGATCTCGAGCCCTTATTATTCGCGCCCCTCGCAACGCGGCCTCTTGCAACATTTCACAGCGCTTGCCGACCATGCGTCATGGCCGATCGTGCTTTACAACATCCCCTACCGCTCGTCGGTCGCGCTCGAGACCGAGACGCTGCTTGAACTCGCTGAACATCCCAACATCATCGGCATGAAGGACTGCGGCGCCAACCGTGCGCAATCGATCGACCTGTTGCGGCGCCGGCCAGCCGGCTTTCGCATCCTGACCGGCGAGGACGCGCTGTATTTCGAGGCGCTGACCGATGGCGCCGACGGTGCCATCCTGTTGTCGGCCCACATCGAGACATCGACGTTTGCCGCGATACGCAAGCTTTTCCGGGAAGGCCGAACCGACGACGCGCGCGAGCGCTGGGAAAGCGTGTCCGCCCTCACGCGGTTGCTGTTCGCCGAGCCGAGCCCGGCGCCGGCCAAGTATTGGCTGGCGCGCACCGGCCTGATCGACAGCGCCGAGGTTCGCTTGCCGATGGTCGAGGTGAGCCGCGACCTCGCCGCTCGGCTCGATGCCGAGATCGCGCGGCGGCAAGTTCCGGCCTCCCGCCTACAACCATCGGCCTGACGGAAGATGGAACGCCGGCCGCCGAAATGCTTTGATATGGCCGCCGACGTGAAAGCGACATTGGAGGTTTCGTGACCGGCGAGCGCGTGGAACGACGACTGGCGGCGGTGTTGGCGGGGGCGGTCGAAGATTACGGCCGCCTGATGCGCGCCGACGAAGAAGCCGTCGTGACCCGGCTCAAGGCCATCCGAAACACGCTCCTCGCGCCCGTCATCGCATCCCATCGCGGTCGGATCGTGAAAACGTCCGGCGACAGCATGCTGGCGGAGTTCGCAAGCACGGTGGATGCGGCGCGCAGCGCCGTCGAGATGCAACGCGCGATGGCCGTGCAAAACGGCGGCCAGGCAAAGGAAGCCAAAATCGAGTTTCGGATCGGCATGCATGTCGGCGACATCATGATCGACGAGAACGATATTTTCGGCGACTGCGTCAACATCGCCGTGCGCCTTTATGGGTTGGCCGAGCCCGGCGGCATCTGCCTTTCTGATGACGCCTACCGGCAGATTCGCGGCAAATTCGAATTGCCCTGCCGCGACCTTGGCCCGCAGCGGCTCAAGAACATCGCCGAGCCGATACGGGCCTGGCGGGTCGCGCTTGGCGAAGAAAAACATTTCATAAGAGAAGGAGCCGCGCAAATCCCGGCTCCCTTGCAGACGAGCGGGCTGCCGGCTCTCGAGCTTCCCGCAAAACCCTCGGTCGCGGTGCTGCCGTTTACGAACCTGAGCGACGATCCCGAGCAGGACTATTTTGCCGACGGTCTGGTCGAAGACATCATCACGGCGTTGTCGCGCTTCAAGTCGCTGTTCGTCATCGCGCGAAATTCCTCCTTCGCCTACAAAGGCAAGCCGGTCGACATCAAGCAGGTCGGGCGCGAGCTCGGCGTGCGCTATCTGCTGGAAGGCAGTGTGCGAAAGGCAGATTCGCGGCTGCGGATTACCGGGCAACTGATCGATGCCGCAACGGGGGTGCATTTGTGGGCCGAGACGTTCGACGGTCCGATGGCGGATGTGTTCGCGCTTCAGGACAAAGTCGCCTCCCACGTCGCCGGTGTGATCGATCCTCTGCTGCTGGACAGCGAGATCAGGCGGGCGTCGGAGCACCCCACGACCGATCTGACCGCCTATCACTTTTATCTGCGCGCATTACCGCACCTTCGCGCCTGGTCGCGCGAAGACAATCTGCGGGCGATTGCGCTGCTCGAACAGGCGGTCGAATGCGACCCGCGATATGGAATGGCGCTGGCCTCGCTGGCGCTGTGTCATTCGCAGAACGTCTCGAGCGGATGGGCTGACGATATCGCGCGTGAAAGCGAGCAGAGCATCGTTTGGGCACGCCGGGCATTGGACGCCGCGCCCGACGATCCCTCCGCCGTCACCTCGGCGGCAGGCGCGCTGTTGAACACCGGTGAAGACGTAGAAATCCTGAAGCGGCTGGTCGACGGCGCGCTCGCCCGTAATCCGAGCCACGCCTTTGCATGGCTCTGGAGCGGCTGGATGCGTACGGTTTCCGGCGAATCCGAGCTGGCGATCACGCATTTCAAGACATCCTTGCGGCTTGATCCCCGCGCAACGCGCAAGGCATTTCACCTGACCGGCGTGGGCATGTGCCATTTCTTCGAACGACGGTTCGACGACGCGGCCCACATTCTGGAAGCTTCGTTTCAAGAACTGCCGACCTACCCCCTCACCGGCTGGTTCCTTGCTGCCTGCTACGCCAGGATGGGACGCGTTGCAGCGAGGCACGCGAATTTGCAAGCCGCCACGGCATCGTGCCGGGCGGCGCCTGGCTCGCGATCAATCGGTTGCTTGGCCATGCTGCACACCGCGACATGGCGCTGTCCGGGCTCAAGCTTGCGACGGGTCAGGAATTTGACGCCTGAGCCTCGCAAAAATTATGAGACGATTTGGCATGGCACAAAGTCAGGCTGCGCGACTTAATAGGTCGAATTCATCGGTCGAAATCGCGAGAGCGCGGCGACATGAACAAAATCACCGTATCTCCCGAAGACCATCTTCCCCGGCGGCGAGTCATTATCCTCGATACCGAGATGAGTTACGTGACCGCCGGTCAGGGTGATCCGATCGTATTCCTGCACGGGAATCCGACGTCATCCTATCTTTGGCGCAGCGTCATTCCCCATGTCAGCGATCTCGGCCGGTGCCTGGCGCCGGACCTCGTCGGCATGGGACAGTCGGGCCCTTCGCCGCGCGGCGCATATCGATTTCGCGATCATGCGCGCTACCTCGATGCCTGGTTTGACGCGCTCGATTTGCGCGAAAACGTGACGCTGGTGCTGCACGATTGGGGATCGGCACTGGGTTTTCACTGGGCGGCGCGGCATCCCGAACGTATCCGCGCCATCGCCTATATGGAATTGATCGTGCGGCCACGCGAATGGGAAGACCTGCCGCCAAGCCGGGCGCCGCTATTTCGGCACCTGCGCTCCGCGAAGGGCGAAGCGATGATCCTCGAGCAAAACTTCTTCATCGAGGTGCTGCTGCCGAAGCTCGTCATCCGCCCGCTTGGTGAAATGGAAATGAACGCGTATCGGCGCCCGTTTCTTAACCCATCATCGCGGTTGCCGACGCTTGTGTGGCCACGGGAGCTGCCGATCGGCGGCGAGCCTGCCGATGTCGTGGCGATCGTCGAGCGTTACGGCCAATGGCTGCTCGAAAGCCCGTTGCCGAAATTGTTCATCAACGCCGAGCCCGGTTCGATGCTGATTGGCCGTTCGCGTGATTTCTGCCGGCGCTTTCCGAACCAGCAGGAAATCACGGTTTCCGGCTTGCATTTCCTTCAGGAAGATTGCCCCGACGAAATCGGTGCGGCGCTGGAGCGTTTCATCGGCGCCAATACCTCGAAACGAGCCGACTAAAGCCTGGCGCGCGCCAGCCGCAGCGCGTTGCCGATCACGCTCACCGACGACAGCGCCATCGCCGCCGCGCCCAGCATCGGCGACAGCAAGATGCCGAACACGGGATAGAGCACGCCTGCGGCGATCGGCACGCCGGCGGCATTGTAGACAAAAGCGAAGGCGAGGTTTTGCCGGATATTGCGCATGGTCGCGGCCGACAGCCGCCGCGCCCGCACCAGCCCGGCCAGATCGCCGGTCAGAAGCGTAAGCCCTGCGCTTTCGATCGCGACATCCGTGCCGCCGCCCATGGCGATGCCGACGTTGGCCGAAGCCAGCGCCGGCGCATCGTTGACGCCGTCGCCGACCATGGCGACACTGCGCCCCTCTCGGCGCAGGCGCTGCACCACATCACCCTTGCGTTCGGGCAAAACCCCTGCCTCGATTTCCGTGATGTCAAGCTGTGAGGCCACCGCGCGCGCCGTGGTCGCGTTGTCGCCGGTCAACATCACGATCCGCAGACCTTCCGACCGCAATGCGGCGATGGCGGCTTTTGCCGAGGCCTTGATCGGATCGGCGACCGCGATGATGCCCGCAGGCCTGCCGTCGATCGCGATATAGACCGTGGTTGCGCCGGACGCGCGCGCGGCTTCAGCCGCGGTATCGAACTCGGACACGGCGATATTCAGATCACCCATCAACGCGGTATTGCCGAGCCCAACCGTTTTGCCCTCGACGCTACCGGTAGCTCCCTTGCCCGGATGGGCGACAAAGTTGGACATGCCACCAAGCGACAAGCCGCGGGCCTTCGCGGCCTCGATGATCGCGCGCGCCAGCGGATGCTCGCTGGCCTGCTCGACGCTCGCGGCAAACCGCAGCAGCGTGTTTTCCTCGACGTCGGGGGCGGTCACGATCGAGGCGAGCTTCGGCTTGCCTTCGGTGAGCGTGCCGGTTTTGTCGATGACGATGGTGTCGATCCGTTCGAACGCCTCCAACGCTTCGGCGTCGCGGATCAAGATGCCGGCCCGCGCGCCGCGTCCCACCCCCACCATGATCGACATCGGCGTGGCGAGGCCGAGCGCGCAGGGGCAGGCGATGATCAACACGGTCACTGCCGCCACCAGGCCAAAGGCGAAGCGCGGTTCGGGTCCGAAAATGACCCAGGCGGCAAAAGCGACAAGAGCGGAAGCCAGCACCGCCGGTACGAACCAGCCGGCGACGCGATCGGCGAGACGCTGAACCGGCGCCCGCGACCGTTGCGCCCGCGCCACCAGGTCGACGATCCGCGCCAGCATGGTGTCTCGGCCGACCTGTTCGGCGCGCAGCACCAGCGCGCCGCTTTGATTGACCGTGCCCCCAACGACCCGCGCGCCGTCAGCCTTGGCAACCGGCATCGGCTCACCCGTCACCATGGATTCATCGACGAACGAATGTCCGTCGGTGACAACGCCGTCGACCGGAATTTTCTCGCCGGGCCGCACCCGCAGGCGATCGCCGACCGCGATCGCATCGATGGCGACATCCTCGTCACCGTGATCGGTGATGCGACGTGCGGTTTTTGGCGCCAGACCCAGCAATGCGCGGATCGCGCCCGAGGTTCGTTCGCGGGCCCGCAATTCCAGCACCTGACCGAGCAGCACCAGCACCGTGATCACGGCGGCCGCCTCGAAATAGACCGCGACCGCGCCGTGAGCGTCGCGGAAACCGGCCGGAAAGATTTGCGGGAACAGCGTGCCGATCACGCTATAGAGATACGCAACGCCGGTGCCCATCGCGATCAGCGTGAACATGTTGAGATGGCGTGAGACGACCGAGCGCCAGCCGCGGGCGAAAAACGGCGCGCCGGCCCACAGCACCACCGGCGTCGACAGCGCCAACGAAATCCAGTTCGACCATGGCGGCGGAACAAGGTGCATCAGGCCGAAATGGCGGCCCATCTCGATCGCAAACACCGGCGCGGTCAGCACCAATGCGATCCAGAAGCGCTTTGTCATATCGATCAATTCGGGATCAGGCCCCTGGTCGAGCGAAACCTGCTCCGGCTCGAGCGCCATGCCGCAGATCGGGCAGGTCCCCGGACCGACCTGCCGGATTTCCGGATGCATCGGGCAGGTGTAGATCGTGCCCGCAGGCTCCTGCCGCTTCGGCGTGGCCGGCGCCTGCTCGGCTTTGGGCTTGAGAAATTTTTCCGGGTCGGCCTGGAAGCGTTCGCGGCAACGCGCGCCGCAAAACAGATATTCCTGGCCCTGGTATTCAAAGCGATGCCTGGCGGTCTCGCGCTTGACCTTCATGCCGCAGACCGGATCGATCGCAACCTCGGCATCCTGATTGGCTGCGCCGCCGTGCTTGCCGCCGCAGCACGAGCCGGCGGCCGGCTTCGCATGATCGTGGCTGGCGTGATCATGGTCGTGGTGACGGTAGGCAGCCGCTGCTTCCGCGCCGTGTGTTGGTTCGCCCTGCGCCATCCTTCGATTCCGTCTCTCTTGAAAACTATACCCTAGGGGGGTATATGACGCCTATGCGCCAGGAGATCAAGACGTCCTGCCTGAAAAGGCTGAAACGAATCGAGGGCCAGATCCGCGGACTTGCGGGCATGGTCGAGGACGATCGCTATTGCATCGACGTCGTCACGCAAATCGCAGCGGCGAAGGCGGCTTTGCGCCGCGTCGAGGAGGAGATCCTGCGCGACCATGTCGCCCATTGCGTCGAGCACGCCATCGTGTCCGGCGACAAGGCCGATCAGCGCCGCAAGATCGCCGAATTGATGGATGTGGTCAGCCGCGCCGACCGGTGAGCCGTATGATCCGGAAAAAGTGGGCAGCGGTTTTCCCGCGCGACAAACGCGAAGGCGTTTGCACGGAGATCATGCGCAAACGATATGCCGCGCGAGCCCTTGGTTAACGGGCGCTAAAATGCCCCGTTAAACTCTGCGTCGTGGGCGGGTCCGTATTTTTAGGACTTTGCCGGTATGAATTGTCCCAATCACCAAGAAGCCGGGGGGCAAGCCATGACCACTGCGATCCCAAACAAGCGTTTTGCGAATTCCAAATGGGCTGAGAGGAAGCAGGATTTCCTGATCGTTTCCTCGTTCGGGCTGTGGGCGATGCTGCTCGGCTTCTCGCCGGTACTGGCCGTTCGCTTTCTGGTTGGAAGCTGACGGCGTGTCGCATCTTTGTTGAACTAAAACAAAAAAACGCGGGGGCGTTATGGACAGTCAGGACAACTCAAACCCCGAATTGGGCGGCTTTTGCATCCAGGACATTCTCTGGGCGGTCGGCATCTGGTCGGTGATCCTGACCTTGTCGCCGGTCGTGATGTTCTACGTGCTGATGGTGAACTAGCATTCACGCAACATCATCCCGCGTGAGCGCCGCCAGCCCACGCGGGATGATGTTGCCTTGCAAGCGCCCCGACAACCGACGTAACGGAATCGGCGCCGCACCGTTTCCGTAAACCGCCGGCCCGATAACTAGGCCGCCTGCTTGTGCATCGTGCCGCTCGCCGACGCAGTGCCACGGATCGCTTTTACCGAACGTTCGATCGCCGCCCACAGCCGGCCGATTTCCGCCGCCGCACGGCCTTCGGCAAAATATTCGCGGGCACCTTCGCCCTTGCCGAGCGCCATCAGCAGATCGGCACGGTTGGTGATCTGCCCGCCCCATACCGGCGCGCGGAACTTGGTCAACGCTTCGCGTGCGATGGTGACGATGCGGCTTTCCACCTCGTCGCGCCGGGCAGGCGCACCGTTGAGCACCACCGCATAGGGCTTGCGCGCCGAACGGCACATCTGAATCGTTTCCTGCACGGCATTGACGTCAAAGACGCCCGGCCGCGCCGGAATCACGACCATCGTGGCGTTCTTGATCGCATCATCGACCACGGCCGACAGATTTGGCGGCGTATCGATGAACACCCATTCGTAGCCGTCGCGCTTGGCAGCGGCGACAATCCCGCTGACCGAATTGACGGCGGTCTTGATCGCCGGTTCGTTAGTACCACGCAGTTTGTGCCACAACGTCAGCGATCCCTGCGGGTCGGCATCGACCAACAGGCACGGCTTGGTTGTCTTATGGACATGCGCAGCGAGATGGGCAGCCAGGGTACTCTTTCCCGAGCCACCTTTACGCGACGCAAAAACAATGACGTTCATACTCTTCGCCTCCAGATTGACCCCAGGATGAGAAAAATGAATCAGCGCGCTGATTCGTGGAAGAAGAATTTAGCGTCAATTGTGGCGATGCCCACGAATAGTCGGCGGGGTTGTTTTTGAGACATACCCCGTTTTGCCGACCCCGATGAGCCTTCAAAGGTATCCGCGGGTGAACTGGCCGCCCGCCGATCACTCCTCGGCCGCGTCTGAGGCGACGCGTCTGCGTATCCTGTGAAGTCTTACCGGCTTGGTGGCCGTATGCTCGGCCCTGAAGTAAACCCGGCAGCCTGGGCTGAGCTCAGCCTGCTTTCTGACCATGCAGGCGGTCACCCGCTGCACGTCCGGAATCTCAGAACCGCACAGGCTGAACGCATCGCCCATGCAGGCCTGCTGTTGATCGGCGGTGTAGGCCCACCCGGCCGCAGGCCAGACCGACAACGCGGCAGCCAGTATGATTCCAATGCCAAGTCCACTCCTAAGTCGTTCTCTTCCAAGCGCAAAAGCACTCATGTCATCCCCCAAATCACCCCAGGCTCAAATTCTGGGTGAGCGACATGGTGTTGGCAAGCAGATGCGCGCGCGCTTTGCAGCCCGAAGAGCAATTGCCCACATGGAACCGCGAGCGACGCTCAGCACCGCATTCAAGTGCGCCCCGCGCGCAACAGGCATTGTCATTCCTTCAGCAGACCCGACAGGCCCAGGGCGGTCATCACCATCACGGCCATCACGGCAGGGGTGTCAGTGCCGACACAGCATCGACCAATGCGTCGACATCATCGACGGACAACGGCTTCCTCGACGACCGGCGATACGGTGGACATCACGACGTAACCTGGCGGCTTGATCATGCCGGCGGGGATTCCATCGCGGCTATCAGATGAAATTTTTTCGACCGGCGGCTCCGGCCGTGTTGCCGGAACACCAAAAGGGCTAAAGTTCCAGCCGCCTCGACCTCTGGCGGGCGCAGGGAATGATTGAGCAGAGCTCAACTCTCGCGCGTTCCTCGACAAACCATAGGCGCAAGCGACGCCACCAGACTTTTCAATCGCCGTGACATCGACGACGATCTCGTGCTCACCGCGCGAGGCGCTGGCATCCGGCTTTACTGGCGAGAAATCTCCCGCACGGCATTGTTGATTTCTCTCGTGTCGTTCAACGATTTGCAGCTCTTGAGAAGCGGACCCACTTCCTTGTTGTCGTTTTGCGCCTTCAGGGCACGCAACATCATCGCCACTGATTTTCGGGCGGATTCTTCAATTTCCAGTCTCTTTTCCGATTGCAATGGCTTGGCAACCGTCGATTCAATTTCCATGGTGGCGAGTTGAGCTTGAACGTAATCCTTTTTGGCTTCGGCATTGGACGTCAGCGTCGAAAGCCCCCCATACATCAGCGAGCATTCGGAGAAGCGGCGCACGAGCTTTTCACGCAGGTCGGCGCCCGCATTGCTTTCGTCAATGGCGCGATTGATCGCATTGGTGACGTCAATCTCGGCCCATTTGTTGGCGCCCTCCGGAAATTGGGCGTGTGCAGAGCGTGGCGAGATCAATAAACAGCCGGCCAACAGCAGCCCAAATACCGGCAACAGGCCTAGCCTGAGACTATCGAACATCACTGGTTCCCTCACGTGCAGCGCGCGGCTGAAAGGCGGTCCGGAGCGGTGCGTTAGCACAAGATGCGAGGTCGCGCCTACGGCACTCTCGATCATGCACGATGCCTTCCGCCCAGAGCCTTGTCATCCGGCTAAGTCATTGGAAAGTGGTACAGTTGGGTGGGCTCGAACCACCGACCTCCTGTTCCACAGACACCGCGAGGGCTTCGCCGGTACTACGCCAATCCCGCCTTTCGTGCGAAAATCGTAGTATTATCAACGAATAAGCCCGCCAACTCCCGCCTTACCTACGCTGCAATTGGTGTTATGTGGTAGCGTAGCTACAGAGGTGATCGATGGCGGTTTCGAGTATCACGATCCGCGCGGTGCAAGCACTCAAGCCGGGGCGAGACTATTTGGGACGCAGACCACCGCGAAGCGGTGCGGGGCTTTGGCGTTCGGCGTCAACGCGACCAAGCGACCTACGTTCTCAAGTACCGAGTGTTAGGTCGGCAGCGCTCCGTGACCATCGGTCCTCACGGCGCCCCTTGGACACCAGAGCTTGCACGCAAGGAGGCCAAGCGGCTCTTGGGCCTGGTTGCGAATGGCAAAGATCCGGCGGACGAGAAAGCCAAGGCGCGCCTGCAGGCGGCCGACACTCTCCGGGCAATCGCGGATCAATATCTCCGGAACGCCAAACAAAGGCTGAAGCCCCGGACCTATTCGGAGATAGAACGCTACTTGTTGGTCAGTTGGAAATCCCTGCATCCGGTCTCGGTCTTCCAGATCACTCGCCGCCATATCTCGGGTCGTATCGCTGACTACGATGAAGGAACAGTGGGCGATCACGCCGCGAGGCACCGCTCCTTACGAGCACATGCAGCAGGTGTTCCGCGCGCATGGTCTCGGGCTGCCCAATATTGTCGTCGAGACAAGGTCGATTATCGTCTTGAAGAGCCTGGTCGCTCACTCGGGCTTTCTCGGCTGGATGCCGGAGTCGATCTACGATGCCGAACGGCTCGCTCACCTGGTGGACGCCTTGAACATCCCGGGGGCCGCTAGCGCCAGAACACTGACTGCTTTCAAACGCCGGCAGGGCATATTGCCCGGACCGGCATCGAAGCTCCTCGAGGAGCTGCGGCAACTGGCCGCGCGTCCTGCGAGATGGTGACGTGGGCTGGTCACTTGTTCGCGGCACGACCTGGCTTCGCTCCTGGCGAGCAAACCATTCATTGCAGCCATTCATTGCAGCGATGCCTTCAAAACATTCCATTGCTGTTCGCCGCCGTTTCAGGAACGGGCTGAATGATGTCCCAATGTTCCACGATTTTCTGCTCTTCCAGTCGAAAGATATCGACAATGGCCGTTCCCCGTGTCCCCGGCTCTCGAACCGCATGCGAATGGATGATCACGTAATCTCCATCCACGAAGACGCGCTTTGGTTCTGAATGTGCCTGAGGATAGTTTTGCCGAAGAAACTCGATGAACTTTCGAAAGCCCCCGACACCATCGGCAACTCCCGGATTATGCTGAATGTAGCGCGAGCCTAAATAGTCGGTTACGGCCTCCGGATTTTTCCCGTTGAGCACCTTTTCGTAAAAATCCAGAACGATCTTCTTGTTCTGCACTTCTGCGGCCCATTCTTGTGCAATGGCCAATGAACCACTGCCGGCTAAAACGAGAGCGACGACTACCGTGGCGATCAAGCGATTCAATTTCGGTCCCCTTCTTTCGGCTGGGTAATCCATTGGCGGTATCAGGCGTTGACGTAGCAGCCGAGCCCCGCGGCAGTCATCGAAGCAGACACGTGATAGTGTTGGTACACTTCCCGAACCTTCGCATTCAGAGCGCCGCGCGCCACGAGCCACATGATGAGCTCAGCGCCTTCGTGTCCGGCCTCCCTCATGTACTCCCCCAGCGGAATATTGGTCAGGGCGATCGGATCGTCGACCAGCTCCTTGAGAAACATGCGGTCAAAAGCGGGCTTCATGAAGCCCGCGCGTTCGCCTTGAAGCTGATGCGACATGCCGCCAGTCCCCAGGATCAGCACGCGCGTGTCCTTGGGATAGGCATCGACAGCCCTTCGTATCGCCTGACCGAGCTTGAAGCAGCGACCAGGCAGCGGCAGCGGAAACTGAATGGTATTGACCGCGACGGGTATGACCTTGGTTGGCCAGGCCTCGATTTCGCCGGCGGGTCCTCCGAACGCGATACTCATCGGGACGGAAAAGCCGTGGTCAACTCCCATCTCCTGATACATCGTGACGTCGAATTCCTGCGCGACCAGGTGCTCGATCAAGTGCCACGAAAATTCAGGATCGCCCTCGAAGGGAGGATCGGGCGTGGCCCCCAACCTTCGTCACCCGAGCGATATTCCGCGGCCGCTCCGATGGCAAAGGTGGTAACTCGGTCGAGGAACACCTCGAGCCCATGATCGTTGTAGACAACGATCGTCACGTCAGGCGCGAGCTTCCTCACGAATTCCTTCGCGGGAAGATATCCATCGAATAACGGCTTCCAATAGGCGTCCTGCGTCAGCCCCTGATCCATGGCGATGCCGATTGACGGCACATGGGACGTGGTCACCGCTCCGATGATTTCAGCCATTGTCGCGCTCCTTGTGCAAATTGAGTTTTTCTCGAAATTGCTCCAACGTCATCGCATTCTGCTGCGCACCGACATGCTGCATCGAAACGTGATCTATGGCCGTGATTTTGAAGACGTAGTAGATGTTGCCACCGGAGCGAATCATGCCGATCCAATCTCTCGACATGACCAACTTCACGCTATCGTCATCCAGCGCGAACTTGCGACAATAGCTCCGCTCGTCAGCCGCGAAGGCGGCGCGGTTTTCGGGTTTCGTCAACGACATGCACATCTTGTTGAGTGCATAGTTCTTGGCGGCTCTCGTGCCATCGAAAAGATAGGTACCCTGCAGCGAGCGCGCCATCTCCTTGTCGTACTCAATCCGTGCTGATACCTCGTCGGCCATTGTCGTCTCCGATTGCTAGAATGGAAGCCCAACGAACTGCTCGGCAAGCGAGGCCTGGGCGCGCTCCGACCGCGTGAGGTAGTCGAACTCGTTACAGCGGATCTTAGCCAGGAAAGGATCTTCACCCGGGAAGACGTGCAGGAGCGTAGTGAGCCACCAGGACAGCCGGGCCGCGCTCCATACACGTCTGAGCGCGGTCTCCGAATAAACTCCAGCAGATCGGAATGCCGATCGGCATAGAATGCGCACAATGCCCGAGACAGGTAAAAGACGTCAGAGACTGCCAGGTTCAATCCTTTTGCGCCGGTAGGCGGCACGATGTGCGCCGCGTCACCCGCGAGGTAAAGCGCGCCGTACTGCATAGGCTCGGAAACGAACGAGCGTAGCGGCGCGATCGACTTCTCGATCGACGGACCCGTGACGATTTGGTCCGCGATATCCGCAGGAAAGCGCGCCTTCAATTCGCGCCAAAATCGTTCGTCAGGCCAATCCTCGGGGGAGTTTGCGGTAGGGCACTGCACGTAGTATCGGCTGAGCTTGGGCCCGCGCTGCGATGCAAGAGCGAAGCCGCGCTCACTATATGCGTAGATGATGTCGTTGAGAGGCGGCGTCTCGGACATGATTCCGAGCCAGCCGAACGGGTAGACCCGCTCGTAAGTTCGGCGAGCTTCCGCCGGTATGGACTGCCTCGACACGCCGTGGAAACCGTCACAGCCGGCAATGAAGTCGCAATCCAAGCGGTGCGCTTTGCCCGCCTTGGCATAGGTCACGTAAGGGCGGCCGGACTTCAGGTCGTGCAACACAACGCGCTCGGCCTCCTCCACGATCTGGCCGGCAGCTTTCTCACGAGCGGCATACAGGTCTTCGGTGATCTGTGTCTGGCCGTACGCCATCATCGTTTTGCCCGTGTAACGATGTCCGTCGATCAGAAAGGTTTCGTATCCGGGCCACTCGATGCGAATCCCGTCATGGACGTGACCTTCCCGGTCCATCCGCGCTCCGAGACCGTATTGCCTCAATAACTCTACCGTCCCTGCCTCCAGCACGCCCGCGCGAATGCGCTCAAGCACGTAGGCTTTGGATTTGCGCTCGAGGACGACACTGCCGATCCCGTTGAGATCAAGGATATGGGACAGAAGCAGCCCCGAAGGCCCACCGCCGATGATGGCAACCTGAGTACGCAACGAGGGTTCCTCCCAAGATGATTTTGACCTTAGTCGCACCTCCAAGCAGGCATGTCAACGAAAAATGGACCAAGGTCCGTATTTCGGACCACAGCTTGCCGGCCCCGCAGCACGCAAATCCGATGTCCTGAGCCGACGGGTTCACTGGCTCGAAACGGGCGGCAGCGCGCCGTGGCGCGGGCGGCCTATGATCGTCGGAGAGACGGCAACGTGCGACTAGCGAAGGCGTCGCTGCGCAAGGGGAATCGAGGCTTGGTACGGCGGGATGGTGTAGGTCTGCCGGGAGAGGACTTACGAGGGATATTTGCCTTGCAGGGCGCCGGCGACGTTCATCGCGGTCTTCTTGACGAGTGGCAACAAAACGGCCTCCAGGTGCTTCTGGGGGACTACATCGTCGAAATAGATCATGGAAATAGCGCCGCCGCCTCCAGGGACGGGCACCGCGGCAACCCGCATGTTCGGACCCAACTCGGGAAGCGAGCGCGTGGCGTAACCTGCCTGGGCCGCTGCCTCGATCCGCCGCTTCGTCGACGCGATCTGCGACTGGTGCTTGAGGAGCCGCTTAAGCCATTTGCCCCGCTCGAGGTCGCTCAAGCTGGACAGGTAAGCCACTCCGGCCGCGCTATCCAGAATTGGAAACCGTCGCCGCTCGAACAGCTTCAGCTTGATGGGCGCGCGTTCGCGATTGTTCGCCTGGATCAACATCGCCCCCCCGTCCTGGACGAGATATTCGGCCGGCCATTTGAGTTCATCCGCCAGGAGATCCAGGGCCACTTGGATTAGTCCCTCGCTTTTATTCTTGCCGATCAACGAACGCGACAAAGAGGCGACTTTCGGCGTGGCCCGATAGGTAAGCGTCTCAGGATCCTGAGCGGCATAGCCTTCGGCTTGGAGGGCGTGGAGCAGCCGGATCACGGTCGGCTTGGGCAAGTTCGTCTCCTTGACAAGGCCCGAGACGGTGGCCGTTTCCAGATCGTTCAGCGCCGCTAACAGCCGCAGACCGCGCGCCAGTGCCCCGGTCGGGCCATCAGTGGCAAGTGAAATCCTGCATGTAGCAGCGTCCGCGGTGCTTAGAGACTAATACTCTATGTTTCACAGGAGGCGGACGGTTGCAACGGCAGCGTGGTCGCGTGCTTCCACCAGTCACGACCGAACAACTCCGTCCCGAATTGGTCCCTCACTTAGTCGAGATGTGCACGACTGGCAGCGGCATCCGCCAGCTGCACAAGTGCTTGCTCTGCACAATTCTGCTTCCTTCTCAATATCTCTTGAAGAATGATGCAAGACCTTTGGCGTCGGCACCATTTACAAGATACTCACCAGCACGACTGATATGGGTGAGTGGAAGTTCAACCGGATGTCGTCCCGCACCGGAAAGTGGAAGCCGGACGAAGAGGTTGTCACGTCCAAGGTTCCCTCCATCATCGAGCCTCACCTGTTTGAGCAGGTCCAGCGCCAGCTTCATGCTCGCAGTCCGAAGGTCGCCGCGCCGCGCGTGACGACGGGGCCGATCCTGCTGACCGGCCTGGCCGTGTGCGCAACCTGTAACGGAGGAATGACGCTGCGGACCGGCACCTCGAAGACCGGCGCCGTCCATCGTTATTACACGTGCTCGACCTGCGCCCGAAAGGGCAAAACGGTCTGCATGGGCCGGTCGATCCCGATGGCAAAGCTGGACACCCTCGTCACCACCCATATGAACGAACGGCTGTTTCAGCCGGAGCGGCTGGCCATCATCTTGTCCTCGCTCTCGTCACGGCGTTCGGAAAAGGCGGACTCAGTCAATGCCCGCGTAACCGCGTTACAGCGCGAGGTCACCGACGCCGACGACAAGCTCAAGCGGCTCTATCGGCTGATCGAGGACGGCATGACGGAAATGGACGATGTGCTGAAGGATCGCCTGAACTCGCTGAAGGCCGACCGGGACCACGCCAAGGCCGCACTCGAACGGGCCAAATCGCATTCATCGCAGGCCATCCAGATCGACCCAGCAGTACTTGAGCGCTTCGGCCGCACCATGCGAGAGAACTTTACCTCCGGATCGATTCCGTTTCGCAAGGCCTATCTGCAGTCCCTGATCGACGTAATCGAAGTCGACGATACCCAAATCCGCATCAAAGGCAGCAAAGACGTACTCGAAAGAGCGGTCCTGGCGAGCCGGAATGGGGTCACTCCGGGTTCGCAGATGAGTACTGGTGGCGCTCCCTAGGGGAATCGAACTCCTGTTTCGGCCTTGTGAGGGCGACGGCAAAGCGCAGGCGGGCGATAGCGCGAAGTCACTCACAAACGAGTGACGTCCAGTCGCCCAAGATCACCGTCGTCGCGGTAGCTAGTTGGTAGCTATGGGGCTATTTAAAACTACGGAGATTTCTTTAACCGCTTGATTTATCTGGTACAGTTGGGTGGGCTCGAACCACCGACCTCCTGTTCCACAGACAGGCGCTCTAACCAACTGAGCTACAACTGCATCCTGATCGGGCCCTCAAAAGGGGGTTCCGAGATGGGCCGGAAACTAGAGCATGATCCGGAAAAGTGGAAGCCGGTTTTCCGAAAAGCCTGCCCTTGGGCTCGACCCGGGGATCGTGCTCAAACAACAATCCAAAGCGCGATTGCCCGTTTTTCGCGGATACCGCGCGCTTTAGATGCAAGCGTGCCATTTGGCAAGGCCGCCCCGCCCGGACCAGGCATCATAAGCGGTTCACCGATCTCACTCCGGCGCGCGCCGGCCAATAAAAAACCCGGGCCGCCGGCCCGGGTTTTTTCGAACTCAGCCGTTAACTCAGGCGGCGGGCTTGAACAGCTTGTTGGCGTTGGCCTTGAGCGGCTCGACGGTCTCAGACGCAACCTTCTGCGACAGCTCGGTGAGCTCCTTGCTCCAGGCGGTGAACGCCTCGAACTGCCTCTTGGCGTGCCCGGTCCACAGCTCAAGCGCCTCGGCCGGCGTTTTCACGGCAACCAGTTCCTGCGCGAAGTCGAGCGAAGCGCTGGTGTTGACCTTGAGGATTTCCATCAGCTTGGCGGAATACTCGCTGGCGCCCTTGCTGGCGCTGGAGAATACGGCTTCCATCGTCGAGTTGTTGCTCTCGGCGACGTCTTTGAAACGGGCATAGTTGTCGCGCGCCTGCGAAACGCCTTTCTCGGCGAAAGCGCGGACTTGCTCGGGGACCTCGAACGGGATGATCGAGGCAGAGAAGGGATCGGTTGAGTTGGCCATGGCATGCATCCTTTGGGAGAGGGGGTAGACAGGGTGTGACCCCTTGCGCGCCCGGCAGACTTCCGGAAAACGTCGACACGGATCACTGAGACGGAAATGCCCGCTTGGGCGCCTAAGATATCAGCACACTATCATGGCAATTTTGTGCAACGCAACCAAATCTCGGGTGCGATGCCATAAAATAATCCTTAGAGTGCGGCCTCCAGGTTCCCGAAGGCCGGCCTGTTTTTGTCTTAAGCATCTGTAAAAATTACTTTTTCGGCTTTGCCGCATCCATGGCCGTGCGGCTCATGATCTGGCCCATTTCGCTGGCCTGTTCGGCGACCGAGCGCATCTGGGCCTGAACATATTCGCGGTGCAGCCGCATCACCTCGCTCAGATCTTTGGCATGCACCAGCGCCTGCGCATAATCGAGCGAGGCCTGAACGTTCTTTTCGGCGTAGGAAAACGCCATCGTGCTGACGTCCTTGGCGCCCGCACCGACGGTCGCCGTTCGCGCAGAGAGCGAATCGGCGGCTGCTTGCGCGCCAGCGATGAATTTTTCGAAGCTTTTGCGCGCCTGCTCGAAGCTCGCTTCCGTCATCGATCGCATGTCTTTCGGAATCTCGAAACGATCCCGTTCTGCTTCCGCCATGGTTCACCTCCCACTTTGCCGTCCCAATTTAACGCCAACGCGGCGGCGCGCGACAAGGTCCATCCCGATTAAGGTTATCCAGCCTTTCGACGCCCAATCTTACGCCCTGGCCGTGGACCTGCCAGAGCCGGAAGGCAATACTAACGGTCCGTTAACGCTGTCGTGTTCGGCAGCCGGAAAAGCCTGTGCCGGGAGACGATGCCAAATACGGAATTCAAGCTGCACGGCCCCGACGATCCGCGGCTGGCGGTGCATGCAACAAGCCCCCTTCCCGCCTGGTTATGGTCGGCCGATGGCACGCGGGTGCTGTGGGCCAATCCGGTCGGCGCGCTGACGTTTGGTGCGGCGAACAACGCCCGTCTCGCCAGCAAGATCTTCGGCCCGGCCGACCCGCAGCGCCGTCAGGTCGCGCAGCTCGCGCACCGGCTGTTGCCAAACGGCGCCCTTCGGCTGGAGCGGTTGCGCGGCTTCGGCGCGCGTCTCGGCACGCTCGTCACCTGCGCCTGCACACGGCTTGAGTTTGCCGACGGCAACGAAGGCGTTCTGATCGCCCCCGTCGAGCCGGCCGGCCGCTTGATGCCGCTGACCGAACGGCTGCAACGGCTGGTCAACGACACCGATACCCCGCTCGCAACCTTTGAGGCCGACGGCACGCTCGTTGCCGCAAGCCGCAACGCAGATCTCAAAGGCGTCCATCACCTCACCGAGGCCGGCCTCGAGGAAGCGCGCCAAATCGCTTTGAAGGACGGCCGCGCCGAAACGTCATTCGGCTCCGGCCGCATCACGCTGCTGCGCCTCGGCAGCCGCGCCGATCTTGGCCTTCTCGCCTTGATCGCGCCCGCCGAGACGGCCGCCGCCCACGACGACTCCCCAGCCGGGACGATCGGCGAATTTGGCGAGCAGGCGATATCAGACGAAGCTCTGGCCGAAGTCGGGCAGATGCCGGACGGCACGCCCGAAAACGCCACCCCGCAAGGTGAGGCTTCCGAGCCGGCCGCCCCCGAAGCGCCGATGGCCGATCCTAATCTGATCGAGCCAACCACACCGCAGCCGCGTAGGAATCCGCTGCGCTTCATGTGGCAGATGGATGCCGATGGCCGTTTCTCGCTCGGCTCCGACGCCTTCACCCGTTTGATCGGGGTGAACACCGCTGCCGGTTTCGGCCGGCCGTGGCAGGAAGTCGCGGATGTTTTCGGGCTCGATCCGGAAGGGCTTGTGGTCAAGGCGGTCGCCACGCGCGAGGCCTGGAGCGGCATTATCGTGAATTGGCCCGCCGATAATGGCAGCCGCCTGGCCGTCGAATTGTCCGGACTGCCGATCCACGATGCGCAGCGAAACTTTGTCGGCTACCGGGGCTTTGGCGTCTGCCGCGATCTCGAAGGCCTGACACGGCTCGATGGCCTGCGCAGTCAGGAATTCTTCAACGATCCGCCATCTGCGGACATGATGTCGCCCGAAATTGGCCGCGCCGTCGCGGGAACTTGGGCAGCGGCTGCGCCCTCGCCCCACGTTCCCGACCCCAGCGTTGATGTGACTGCACCTGCCTCTTTGACTGCATCTGCTCCATCCGACACATCCCAACCAACCGATCTGGAAACGCCGGTGGAAACGCCCAACGACATCCTTCAGGAAGTGCCCGCCTCGCCGAACGTCGTCCCGTTCCGCCCCCTCGGCGAAGCGCGCGCACCGGCGCTGACTCCGGTCGAAAACAGCGCCTTCAACGAGCTCGCCCGGCAATTGTCGGCGCGGCTGGAGAGCGAGGACGAAACCTCCGAGCCGTCCGACGCGCCGCAGGCCGTCACAGCGCCGCCGGTGGCCGCGGAAACGATCGCGACCCCCGTCAAGCCGCCGAGCTGGCTGGCCGAACCCGAGCCTCCGGCGCGCGCCGAAAGTAAACGCGACAAGATGCTGTTCGATCTTTTGCCGACCGGCGTGATGATCTACCGGCTCGACCGCTTGCTCTATGCCAACCCGGCGTTCCTCGAGCGCATGGGGTATCCGAGTCTGCACGCGCTGGAGCAGGCCGGCGGCGTCGATGCGCTTTATGTCGAACCGAGCGTCTCGAGCGCCAGCAGCACGTCGGATACCGGCACGCCGGTCAGGATTTCTTCTCCGGAAGCCCCATCGGCCGGCGCCATCGACGCCCGGCTCCATACTGTCAGCTGGGACAACGACAGCGCGCTTGCCTTGATGTTTGCCGGCGCATTTGCGGAAAACGCGGCGCCGGCTGCGGTGGCCGAACTGCCAATCCCCGCCGCACCAGAGCCGTCCGCCGTCGGCCATGCCAATGCGGAAGAACTCGCCGCGATCCTCGACACCACCACTGACGGCATCTTGATGTTCGATGCGCTGGGAAACATCAATTCCTGCAACCACAGCGCCGAGGCCCTGTTCGGCTGCGCCGGCACTGAATTGACGCAGCAGAACCTCGCCACTTTGTTTGCCCCGGAAAGCGAGAACACCGTCAAGCAATATCTCGAAAACCTCAACGGCATCGGCGTTGCGAGCCTTTTGGAACACGGCCGCGAGATTCTCGGCCGCGCTCGCGGCGGCGGTCTCGTTCCGCTGTCGATGACCATGGGACGGACGCAGGCGAACAGTCCGAATTTATTTGCGGTGTTCCGCGATCTGTCACAGCTCAAGAACGGCGAAAACGAATTGCGCGAGGCACGGCGGCTCGCCGACCGCGCCGCCAATGCGAAGGCCGACCTGCTGTCGAAAATCAGCCATGAAATCCGCACGCCGCTAAACGCCATCATCGGATTTGCCGACGTGATGATCAGCGAACGTTTTGGCGCACTCGGCAACGAACGTTATATCGAGTACATGAGGGATGTTCGCACCTCCGGCCAGCGGGTGGTTGCGGTCCTCGACGATCTTACCGATCTCAGCCGCATCGAGACTGGCAAGCTCGACCTCGCCTTCACCAGCCAGAACCTCAACGACCTCGTCGAAAGCTGTGTCGCGATGATGCAGCCGCAGGCCAACCGCGAACGCATTATCATCCGCACCTCGCTGGCGCAGATGTTGCCGCCGGTCGTGGCGGACGGCCCGGCGCTGCGCCAGATCACCATGAACCTGATCGGCAACTCGATCCATCTCACCAATGCCGGCGGTCAGGTGATCGTTTCCACCGCGTTGACGGACTTTGGCGAAGTGGCGCTGCGGATCCGCGACAGCGGCCCGGGACTCAACGACAATGAGGTGGCAGCCGCGATGGAGCCGTTCCGCCAGCAAGCCGCGCTGGATCAATCGCCGGAGGCCGCCGTCAGCCTGTCACTGACGAAAGCCCTGGTCGAAGCCAACCGCGCGCAATTCAACATCAAGACCGGCACGCGCTCCGGCACCCTGGTCGAAGTGGTATTCTCGCAGGCGATGGCGAAAACCTGAGGCCGAGGTTCCGATCGTGGGGCAAAAAATGCGGTCGTCCGCTCAATCAATCGATAGGCGGCCTGCAAAGCAATGAGTTACCCAGCAAAAGAATTGTAAAGCCGTTCCCGCGTCTCTGACGAGCGTGTCGACTGTCCAAGCTGCGATGTCTTACGAGCCCAGCGGCACCAGGGCGTTGCTCAACGGTTCACTCGAAATCGTGATGAGTCCGGAGAATGGATGGCTCAAGTCGAGTATCAGAAAAATTGCGGACGACGCTGAAATCGCACAAAAGAATAATGCTGCCACGATGGTCAGGTTGGGGCGCGCAAGGAGGCCGAAGCTGACGAAGATCAACGTTATCCAAAACACGAGCACGATCAGGAATGGTGTCGGAATGACATTTCCGGCTTGGGCGAAAAGGATGCGCGTTTGTCCCAAATCGATCCCGATCTGAACGGCCTTGGATTGCATCAGGCGCTGAGCGTCATTCTGCGGCGTCAACGCAAGCAGCTTATCAAAGAACAGATCGGATTGAGCGCTGGCCCGGAAAGGTTCAGCGGGGCTGGTCGCAGCACCTCCTCTGCCCCAAATCCGTTCGACCAGCGTCCTTACTCCGCTTCTCAGCAAAACACGAACCGGCCGAGCATCGGGACCGGCCCGTGCCAGGATGTTGTCGAGTAGAACGACATTGGCGGTGATCTGTTTGATTTGATTACTTTGGGTTTGGTAAGCCCCCTGTGCGGAAGCGACCATGAGTCCCAGAACGAGCGCGGAAAGCGTGGCGATCAGTCCGGTACTCAATTTCACCACGTCCTTGGTATCGGAGCTCAAGTGAGGCTCCGGCAAAACGAGCCGAAGCAATATCCCCAGCAAAGCGCCACCGAAAATGACGGCAAAAGCAATTTCTGAAATGTACACGGTGCCCGCTCCGTTAATCGTAGACGCAAGGCCGATCGAAAGCGGCTTTGCGATTTCGACTTGGATGTGACGGGGTGCTTTGCTCAACACCAGCCACGCAACCGGCAAACCTGCCGTCGCTGAGGCACGTTAGATCAAAAACCTGTCTCTAAGTAGCTGCCATTCGCCTTCGGAGCCGGATCATCCCTTGAGCTTTACGATCTCGTTCTTGGCGGCGGTGACGATCTCGTCATTGTTGTGGGCGTGGCCCCAAAGGCCCCAGCCGCCTTGCACCGCTTCGGTGAGCAGAACCCATGTCCGCTCTTTGAGGCTGTCGTCGCCCGCGGCCTTGGCGACAAGGTCGGTCAATTGGCGCACCACCTCAATTTGTTTTGTCCGGTCGAGCGCGCCCGCATTGGTGAGGATCTGAACGCGAACGTAATTGGTGTCGCCGTCCACGTTCGAGAGCGCGCCGCTCTGCAAGTTCGTGCACGAAGCCTGCGGTGTTCTTGCGGAACATCGGAATGTCCGGCACCTGCTCGATCGACTTGACGGTGGCAGCGGCGTCTTTTGCCAGAGTGTGCGGGTCGCTAAAGGTGCCTGCGGTGGCGTAGATATCGATCATCGGCATCGACGGGGCTCCTTAACCTGGATCTTACTTGGGAACTTGGCTGGGGCTATGATGACCATCATAACCTACTATGACGATCGTCATAGTCAAGGCTTATCAAGAGGCGAGACGATTGGCTGGCAACATCAAACAAACGATGATCGAGCGCACCGCGGTGCTGCTCGCCAAAAAAGGCCTGCAAGGCGCGTCCTTTAGCGAGATCCTGGAGGCCTCCGGCGCGCCGCGCGGCTCGCTCTATCACCATTTCCCCGGCGGCAAGGACGAACTGGTTCTGGCCGCACTCGAACATGCCGGCCACCAGGCGCTCGGCGTGCTCGATCGTCTTTCCGGCAAACCGGCGCGCGAGGTCGCGGAAGGCTTCTTGTTGTTATGGCGCTCGGTGCTGGCGCGATCGGATTTTTCAGCAGGCTGCGCGGTCGTCGCCGTGACAGTGGCGGCGGAATCGGAAGACTTGAGGGCGCGCGCGGCCGAAATCCTTCGCAGTTGGCGCGAAAAGCTCGCCACACTGCTTGTCGCCAGTGGACTCCCGAAGAAAAAAGCCCGCAGCCTTGCCGCGAGCCTGGTAGCGGCTTGCGAGGGCGGCGTGATCCTCGCCCGTGCCGAACGAAGTTTCGAGCCTTTCGATCTCGTCGCCGCCGAGCAGTTGGCAATGATCGAGACGGCTGCGAAATCAGCGCCGTAAAAATAGCTTCCGGACCGAACTAGGTGTTGGCAGCCAGAGCTGGATCGTTTTGCGGCTCATTCAGTTGCGGCGACACCAGCACACGGATTTGCTTGCTTTTGCATTCGTTTCCGAGCGCGGCCTTGCCGCCATAGGCGGCGACCGTCCCGTCAAAGCCGAGACAGGCCAGGCGATAAATCAATTGCTGGGACAATCGCCCTTCGAAGTAGCCGCCATGCACGTTCGGCCGAAGCGGCGTGGTCAGATAAGCCCATAGAAGGTGGAGATGCGCGAGGAACGAAAGTTTTGCCTTCGGGTTGTGGCGCTTCTCGCACTTCGCAAAGGTGAGGAGCGGCCGCTTGACGCCGTTGTTGTCCAGATCGTCGTAGTCAGTGCAGTCGAAATAAGTGAAGACCTCCGGCAGCGGCGGTTTCTTCCGCTCGTGCGGATGCAGCTCCGTCCGCTCCAGTAGATGCGCCTCTGTCCGTTGTCGCGCTGCCTCGCGCGAGGCCCTGAAATTTCGCAGTTTGTGATCGAGCTCCCGGAGAGTCAGATCGCCGACCCGCAAGGTATCGAGAAACTGATCATGCGACGGCTCGATCAGCCCGAAATCGCTCGAAAGGATTTCGACATTGCCGAGCCGGAAGCCGTAGTTATTGGTCTTGGTCGGAAACGTGAAGTAATTCGCCAGCGTTGAAATCTGGCGCAGGACCTCATCACCTTCGTTGCTGAACAGATAGGCTTCGTGGAAACGCGTCAGCGCGGAAGCAAGAAAGTTGCCGCGATCCGACAGCAGGGTTTCTGCGGGAATATCAGGCGAGGCCAACACGAAGCGTTTGAGCTCGAAAAAATCACCGATGTTGTGCAGATTTTCGACCGGCTTTGGTGCAGCGGCACCGAAGTCGCTCAGGCCGGAGACCCTCGTCTTGAACACGTCCGTGAGCGTGCGGATGGTATTGGTAACGACAAAGCCGCCCATGCTGTGGCCGATAAAGGACAGATCGACCTTCCAATCGGGATCTTCCGTCACGCCGGGGGCCTCGTGTTGCTCCTTGATCTCGTCATGGATCGCCCGGATGATGTGAATAAGATCCGGAACGCCGAAATTAGCTGCGCGATAGTTGTCGCGGAAATAGACGATGAGGCGCAGCAGCGCTGCCATCCCGATCAGGCTGATGAGGATCAAGCCGGCCAGGACCAGGACGTGCCCGAGCGTGCTTCCGGTGGCTCTGGAGAAAAGCCACGCCGCCAGCGCGAGAATGCCGAGGCCGGCAAAGACGACCCAACGCGGCAGCAGCGGCAGGGCGCTCCACCAACTGCGCCTCGGCTGAAACATTTTCTCCGAGGGCCAGCGGTAGCCGACACACACCAGACCGTCACCGCCTGGAATTTTGGTATCCTCGTTAACGGCGAGTGCCGCCTGCGCATACATCTCCAGAACGGCCGGCTCGGGATTGTTGAAGCCGTGAACCATCACCACCAGGTTCGGATTTTTGCCCTTCGCAAGATGGCTTGCGATCTCCTTCACGGCATCGTCGGCGTTTTCGATGTAATTCAGATATTTCTGGAGATTTGCCGGAATCTCCTTCACGGGATCGACAAATTCGGTGTCGTCGACGTTATCCGGCGCCGTGCTTTCGATGAAATAAATCGGTACTCTCAATTTATCGATCTCGGCCTTGTAGGCCCTGAAAAACGCCATGACCAAATGCCCCAAACGTGAAATGCGCGCGGGCTCAGCCTAGGAAGACTTATTTAAACTTACAAGCTTTGGTTGTGACGCCATGCGTCTATTTTACGCGACGCTCGGGGGTTGTGCCCTCAGGCCGACGCGGAATGGCCTTCGGGCAGAAAATCCGCAATCGCGTCGAGAAAGGCCTGCGGCGCTTGCAATTGCGGCACATGCGCGCAACCGGTCAGAACTTTCAGCCGCGCATTCGGCAATAGCGCCGCCAGTTCATGCGACATCGGCGGCGGCGTCGCCTCGTCATGTTCGCCGACCAGGACCAGCACGGGCATTTTGACGTCAGACAAGTCGGGGCGAAGATCGAGTTCGGCGAGTTGCGCGCAGGCCTCCTGCAAAACGACCGGATCGGTTTTTGAAAAAGCTTCGCGGCGGTCGCGCATCAGGTCGGGATGGGCCGTTTGAAACTCCGGCGCGAACAGCCGGCGCATCGCGACGTCGGTGATCGCGGCCAGTCCCTTGGCCTTTGAGGCCGCGGCCATGTTGCGGAACGCTTCGCGCCCGGCTTCCGAGAACGCGGCGCCGCAATCGGCGAGGATCAGTTTGCTGGCGATCGAGGGATGCCGGATCGCCATTTGCAGCGCGACAAAACCGCCATAGCCGTTGCCGAGCACGATCGCGTCACCGCCTCCGGTCTCGCTTACGGCTTCCGCCATCCGGTCGGCAGTTGCCGCAAGCCCACCGCTGACCACCTTCGAGCCGCCGAAACCCGGCAACTCCGGAACGATTACCCGATGCGTCTTTGAAAGCTGCGGCGCGATGGCATCGAAACTCGCCCGGTCCGACAGCAAAGAGTGAAACAGAAACAGCGCAGGCCCCTCACCCGAAACCGCCGCATTCACGTTGCCCTGAGCAAACAATCGATCCATGCAGGTCTCTCTTCATCTGATGCAGCGAAAAGCGGCGAAAACCGCTGCGATGGAACCGATTGATAAATCAAACCGCGGGCTTTTCAAGCCCTGAGCGCTTGACGTGATATTTCACGGATGCAAGATAGAGCAGAAATTAGGCGGAATAACCCATGCTCTTGCGCGACAACGTCTACGAAAACCTGCGCGCTGATATTTTGAGCTGTCGCCTCGCGCCGGGCGACGACATGCGCGAGCAGGAGCTCGCCGAACGCTATGCCGTCAGCCGCCAGCCGGTCCGCGAGGCCTTGCTGCGGCTGGAGCGTGAGCATCTCGTCACCGTGCAGCCGCGCCAGGGCTACCGGGTCAATCCAATCTCGCTGTCGGATGCGCGCGATCTGTTGCGGTTTCGCCTCGCGCTGGAGCCGGCCTGTGTCGCCGAAGCAATCGAATACGCGCCGGAAAAGACCCTCAACGCGCTCGACAACTTCAGAGACTTTTCCGGCGATCGCGAGGACTTCATCACCTATAACCGCGCCTTCCACTGCGCGCTTGCCCACGCCTCGGGCAACCGCCGCATGGCAGGCTCGCTGTGCGACCTGATCGGACAGGCCGACCGCCTGGTGCGCGTCAGCCTCGCCAATGTCAGGGACCACGATCCGACGCAATTGGTCACTGAGCATGGCGAACTGATCGAAGCGATGCAGCGGCGCGACCGGCGGCGCGCGTTGCATCTCATCAAGGCTCATATCCAGCAAACCGAAAAGCGCGTGCTGCCGGCACTCAAGCGCAACGCCGTCATCGTGGAGGAACGAAGCTCATGAATATTCCAGCCAAACCGGGCTCTTCCTCCATTGAAATTCACGGCAATTTCGTCGACGGCCGCGAGATCGAAGCCGGCCACGGCGCGATGCTCGACGTGCGCAACCCCGCGACCGGCGAGGTGATTGCGCAAATCCCGAACTCGACCGCGGACGATATCGACCGCGCCATGCGAAGCGCACGTGCGGCCTTCGAAGGCAAGGCGTGGGGCGGCATGGACATTCGCGCCCGTGCCCGCCTCGTCAACAAGCTCGCGGATGCGTTCGAGGCCAATCTCGACCAACTCTACAGGCTCGAGACGCTCAATAACGGCCGCCCGGTCAACGAGACCCGCGCGCAGCTGTCGCGGCTGCCGGATTTCTTTCGTTACTTTGCAGGACTGGCGCTGGCGCGGCGCGACGCGGTGATCCCGGTCGAGGGCGCCTATCTGAATTACACGCTGCGCACGCCGATCGGCGTCGTCGCCAACTGCACGCCGTTCAACCATCCGCTGATGATCCTGTGCAAGTCGCTCGCCGCGGTGCTGGCGTCGGGCTGCGTCACCGTGGTCAAGCCGTCGGAATACACGCCGCTGACGACGTTGCGGCTCGCCAAAATCTTCACTGAGGCCGGCCTGCCGCCGGGCGTGTTCAATGTCGTGCTGGGCTTGGGGCAAAGCGCCGGCAAGATGCTCGCCGAGCATGGCGACATCGATAAACTCGTGCTGACCGGCGGCACCGAAGCCGGCCGCATCGCCGGAAGTGCGGCTGCGAAAGTGTTCGCGCATCAGACCATGGAGCTCGGTGGCAAGACGCCGGTGATGGTGTTCGACGATTTCGACGTCGACCGCGCCGTCAATTACGCCGTGTTCGGCGCCTTCATCGGCGCGGGGCAAACCTGCATCTGCGCCTCGCGCCATCTCGTGCAGGCTTCGATCTATGATGAGTTCGTGGCCAAGCTGAAAGCGAAGACCGAGACCATCAAGATCGGCGATCCTTCCGATCCCTCCACGCAGCTTGGTCCGGTGATCTCGGCGCGCCAGCGCGACCGCGTGCTGTCCTATTGCAACTTCGGCCACGAAGACGGCGCGCGGCTTGTCGCCGGCGGCGTGCCGGCAAGGATCGCAGGGTTCGAGAACGGCTATTTCGTCGAACCGACGGTGTTTGCGGACGTGAAAGCCGACATGCGCATCTTCCAGGAAGAAGTGTTCGGCCCCTTCACCTCGGTTACTCCATTCAAGGACGAGGCGGAGGCGTTGCGGCTTGCGAACGACTTACCGTTTGGGCTGGCGGCGGCGATCCGCACCCGCGACGTCGCGCGCGCCCATCGCGTCGCTGCGAGCGTGAAATGCGGCATCGTCTGGATCAACGATCACCACCGGCTCGATCCGGCTTCGCCCTGGGGCGGCGTCGGCGATTCCGGCGTCGGACGAGAATGCGGCACTGAAAGCTTCGACGATCATTTCAACGTCAAGAGCGTGATGGTCGCAACCGGCGACGCGCCGTTCGACTGGTATCGCGACACGGCGGGACAGCGACGGCTCAACTGAATGTTTGAGGCCGACCGAAAAAGCGGCGGCCTCGGTTTCTTTTAAAGGGGGGAATTTCATGGCTCTTGCAGTAAACGCCGGCGCGCGCCTCGACCGGCTGCCGATCTCGCCGTTTCACTACCGCATCTTCTGGCTGGTCGGCGCCGGCATGTTCTTCGACGGCTACGACCTCTATGTCGCGGGCGGCGTGCTGGCCTCGGTAGCCCAGTCCAAGTTTTCGACGCTGGCGCAAATCCCGCAATTCATCTCGCTGACATTCGTCGGCATGACGGCGGGCGCGCTGATCACCGGCTTTATCGGCGACAGGTTCGGCCGCCGCTTCACCTACCAGATCAATCTCCTGATCTTCGGGCTGGCCTCGCTCGCCGCCGCCTTCGCACAGGACATGCCCCAGCTCATCGCCTGCCGCTTCGTGCAAGGGTTGGGCTTGGGCGCCGAAATCGTGGTCGGCTATTCGACCTTGACCGAATTCGTGCCGCCGAAGACGCGCGGTCGCTGGCTGTCGATGATGGCCTTTATCGTGGTTGCGGGATTTCCGGCGACCTCGCTGCTCGGCTATCTCGTGATCCCCAATTTCGGCTGGCGGCCGATGTTCGTTATCGCCGGCATTGGTTCACTCATCGTCTGGTATCTGCGCAAGAACTTGCCGGAATTGCCGCGCTGGCTTGAATCGGAAGGCCGTGACGAAGAGGCCGAAGCCTTGATGCAGGCGATCGAAAAAGAAGCATCTGGCGGCAACCCGCTGCCGCTGGTGGTCATTCTTCCGGCCGTCAAGCCTGCGGCTGCGATCGACATGATCAAGCCGCCGCTGTTGCAGCGGATGGTCGTCGGTTCCTGGGTGCTGATCACGATCAACACGCTGATCTTCGGCTTTGTGATCTTCCTGCCGCAGTTCTTTCTGCGCCAGGGACTGACGATTACCAATTCGCTCGCCTATACGCTGGTGCTGTCAGCGGGTTCGCTGGTCGGCTGCGCGTTGGGGGCTTATCTGTCGGACGCAATCGGGCGGCGCATGAGCATCATCGGCGCCTCCATCGTCACCATCGTCAGCGGCTATATCTACGCCCGGTTTGACGCCACAGCCGATCCGGCGATCGTGCTCTCGGTCGGCTTCATCCTGGTCGTCGCGATCTACGTGCAGACCGCGATCCTCTACGGCGTCTATACGCCGGAATTGTTTCCGACCGAGATCCGCCTCAGGGCGAACGGCATCTGCAACTTCTTCGGCCGCGGCGCCACCGTGATTTCGCCGTTCATCGTCGGCAGCCTGATGGCGTCCTACAAGCTGCCGGGCGTGGTCTGGCTGATGATCGGGCTCGTGGTGGTGCAGATCCTCGTGGTGTGGGCCTGGGGCGTCGAACCGCGCAACCGCGGGCTTGAGGATGTCGCCGCCAAGGGGAGCGCGTGAGGATTTTCGTCATTCCGGGGCGCGCAAAGCGCGAGCCCGGAATCTCGAGATTCCGGGTCTGGTCCTTCGGACCATCCCGGAATGACGACGTCGGATAGGAATTGAACTCACGCGTTCTTCAGTGCGACCCGGAACTCAGCCTCGGTCTTCGACTTCACCTCATCGAGCGTCACGCCATCGGCGAGCTCGATCAGGGCCATGCCGTCCTTGCCGTGCTTGTCGATGGTGAAGACGGCGAGATCCGTCACCACCATGTCGACGACGCGCTCACCGGTCAGCGGCAGCGTGCACTTCTTCAACAGCTTCGCGCCGTCCTTGGCGGAATGCTCCATCACCACGACGACGCGCTTGACGCCGGCAACGAGGTCCATCGCGCCGCCCATCCCCTTCACCATCTTGCCGGGGATCATCCAGTTGGCGAGATCGCCATTCTCGGCGACCTGCATCGCGCCCAAAATCGACAGATCGATATGGCCGCCGCGCACCATGCCGAAGGATTCGGCGGACGAGAAATAACTCGTGTCCGGCAGTTCGCTCACCGTCTGCTTGCCGGCATTGATGAGATCGGGGTCTTCCTCGCCTTCATACGGAAACGGCCCCATGCCGAGCATGCCGTTCTCGCTTTGCAGCGAGACGTCGATGCCGTCGGGAATGTAGTTGGAGACCAGCGTCGGAATACCGATGCCGAGATTGACATAAAAGCCGTCACGCAATTCCTTCGCGGCGCGGGCGGCCATCTGTTCGCGGGTCCAGGCCATCAGACTTCACTCCCCGTTGCGGCGGCCGGCGCGTGAGCGGGGCGCGGGCGGGTATTGCGGAATTCGATGCGCTTCTTGGCGCTGCCGACCTCGATCATGCGCTTGACGAAGATGCCGGGCGTATGGATGTGGTCCGGATCGATCTCGCCGGCCGGCACCAGATGCTCGACCTCGGCGACGGTGACCTTGGCGGCGGTCGCCATCATCGGGTTAAAATTCCGTGCGGTCTTGCGGTAAACCAGATTGCCGGCGGTATCGCCCTTCCAGGCGTGGACGATGGCGAGGTCCGCGAACAGCCCGCGCTCCATGATGTACTTCTCGCCGTCGAACACCTTTTCTTCCTTGCCCTCGGCGATCAGCGTGCCGACGCCGGTCTTGGTGTAGAAGGCGGGAATACCGGCGCCACCGGCGCGAATGCGCTCGGCGAGCGTGCCTTGCGGATTGAATTCGAGTTCGAGTTCGCCGGCGAGATATTGCTGGGCGAACAGCTTGTTCTCGCCGACATAAGACGAGATCATCTTCTTGATCTGGCGGGTCTCGAGCAGGCGGGAGAGCCCGATGCCGTCGACGCCGGCGTTGTTGGACACCACCGTCAGGTTCTTGACGCCAGAATCGCGGATCGCGTCCGACAGGGTCTCGGCGATGCCGCAGAGGCCGAAGCCGCCCGACATGATCATCATGCCGTCCTTGAGGATGCCGTCGAGGGCCGTTTTGGCGTCGGGATAGACCTTTTTCATGCGAATAGCGACCTGATGGAGAAAATGCGTAAACCGCTTGCCAACTATTAGGCGAAATCTTCGCGATGCGTCAATGATGGGGCGGTCCGGCGCAAGGTCGTCATGCCCGGGCATAGCCGTCCGAAGGACGGCGTCGCTTCCGCTCGCCTACGCCCGGGCATCCACGTCTACGACTACCGTTGAAGAAGGAAGCCGTGGATGGCCGGGACAAGCCCGGCCATGACGCTTCTCCAAGGCGCACCGCCCCTCGTCGGCCTTGAAAGCGTCAAGAAAAACCAGCAAGTTGCCGCAAGTTGGAACGGGGCAGGCGGACCCTGATCCCCTGCCCCCACTTTCGGCAGCAACCGTGCGGCCTCAAAGCCGATGCGCGCATCCGGCAAGGCAAACCAGACTTGGATATTACCAGGATTTTCCATTGACGATGGCCCAGGGAACAAGGCGCCTCGCGATGCCGGTCGTGGCGCTGCTCGGCGCGGCGCTGGTCGCCCTGATCGCTTCGAGCTGGCTGCTCAACCGCGACGCACTTCGCGCGGCGGTTGAGGCGCAAATCCGCGCCGTGACCGGGCTCGACCTGGTCATCAAGGGCGGGACCGACATTTCGGTATTCCCCGGCAGCTACGTCTCCTTCCATGACGTGGGCTTGCGGGGTGGGGCTGCGGCCGATCCCGCACTCACCGTCGATGTGCTGACGGCGAACCTGCGCCTGCTCCCGCTATTACTGCAACGTTTCGAGATTGCGGATGTGATGATGCTGCGGCCGCACATCCGCGTGGTCCGCGACATCAACGGCGACAGCAACTGGACGCCCTTTGTCGGCACCATCGCCCACACCATGAAGCCCGGCGCCGACAATCAGCTGTCGTTCTCGGAAATCCGCATTCAGGACGGCACGCTGTCCTACGAAGACCCCGTCCGTCAGGTCAAAGAGGCGCTCGACGATATCGATCTGTCGCTCGCCTGGCCGTCGATCTCGCGCTCGTTCGCCGCGACCGGGCAATTCGACTGGCGCGGCCAGCGCGTCGACGGCAGCGTTTCGATCAGCGATTTCCTCGCCGCCCTCTCGGGCGACCGCTCCGGTTTGAAGGCGCGCTTGGCAAGCGCGCCGCTCAAGCTCGCTTTCGACGGCACCGCCGCCAACCGCACCAGCCTGATGATGGAAGGCACGCTGACCGTCGATACGCCGTCGCTGCGCAATGCGCTGCACTGGACCGGGCAGGAGCCGCCCGGCAGCGGCGGCTTCGGCCGCTTTGCGCTGAAGGCCCGCGCCAATGCGGTCGGCGCTTCGGTGGCGCTCACCAACGTCAATGTTGAGCTCGACGGCAATGTCGCCGAGGGCGTGATGACCTATGCCAATAACGGCCGGCAGTCTCTGCAGGCGACGCTCGCGGCCGACGCGCTCGACTTCACACCCTATATCTCGACCTTCCGCCTGCTCGCCAGCGGCGCGCACGACTGGAACCGGCAGCTGTTCGATCTCAATTCGCTGTCGATGACCGATCTCGATATCCGCCTTTCGGCGGCGCGGCTGACCGTCGGCCCGTCCAAACTCGGCCGCACCGCGCTCGGCGCCAACTTGCGCAACGGCGCGCTGGCGCTTTCGGTGGGCGAAGCCCAGATCTATGGCGGCATCGCCAAGGGTTCGTTCGCGCTGTCGCGGATCGACGCGGACGCCGATGTGAAGGCGCAGTTCCAGTTCACCGATGTCGACTTGCAGGCCTGCGCCAGCGAGCTGTTCGGCTTCAACAAGCTATCCGGCCGCGGCAATCTTGGTGTCGCGCTCGCCGCCTTCGGCTCGAGCCCGTTTGCGCTGGCGCAATCGCTTGACGGTACGGCGACGCTCACCGGCCATGACGGCGCGATCTCGGGCTTCAATGCCGAACAACTGCTCAAGCGCCTGGAGCGCCGGCCGCTCTCGGGCGTCGGCAATTTCCGCTCGGGCTCGACGCCTTACGACAACCTCACCATCGGCGTGAAATTTTCCGACGGCGTTGCCACGCTCGACGATGTCCGCATCGAGGGGCCTGCACGTATCACGCTGACCGGCACGGCCTCGGTGCCTGGCCGCGAATTCGACATGAAGGGGGTCGCGAGCCTTGCCTCGGCCAATGCCACGCCCGGCTTCGAGCTGCCCTTCGTGGTGCAGGGCCCGTGGGACGATCCCCTGATCTTTCCCGATCCCGACAGCCTGATCCGCCGCTCGCCGGGGGCGGCACCTCTGCTCGATGCGCTGAAGAACCCCAAGGCCCGCGATAGCGTGCGCTCCGTGATCGAACAGCTCACCGGCGGCGGCGCCAAACGCACCGCGCCCGACGAGGCCGCGCCGGTCAATGCGCCGGCGACGGCAGGGGGTGTGAAGTCGAACTAGGCGGTCGCAAGATTGCTGTCGGCGAGCGGCGCTAATATGCTTCAATCACGAGAGCGCCGCCGCCCCCAGCGCTTACAGAATTTTACAAGACAAAGCCCGCTTCCCTCGGCAATCTTTGCAAGGACCATCACGAACAGGGGCCTTTAGCCATGCGCTTTGTTCAAGCCGCGGCATCCGCCGCCATCATCGCCCTGCTGTCGGCCATAGGCGCGACCGCCAAGCCGGTCGCCACCACAGCCGAAACGAATTTAAGGAAATCGCCCGGCACCAACGGCGAGGTTGTCACGCTGATCCCGAAGGGCACGACCGTCGAGCTCGGCAAATGCACCAACGGCTGGTGCGAGGCCTCGGTGGACGGCAAGGACGGCTTCGTCATCGGCCGCAACGTCGGCATGGGCCCGCGGACGACGCCGCGTGGCGCCCCCCAGGTGTACGACGAGGAAGAAGTCGTCGAAGGCCCGGTTTATGCCCGCCCGCCGGGATATTACCGGCCCTATCCCTATTACGGGTATTACGGCTACTACCGGCCCTGGGGTTTTGGCTGGGGGTGGCGCGGCTGGTAACAGCTGACCTTCGTAACATAACGTCTCCGAGTTCCCCTTAAATTCGCTATCATCAAAACAAGGCCACCCCACTGGCGGCCTTTCTTTTTTGCTCTCGCTTTTTTGCCATTGATGATTGCCTTTGATCCGACAAACTAACAGCTGTAACATTTCGGCAAAGATCGCGTTGCAAGCGACCGCTAATATCCCGAAGCTAAATCCGGGAAGTGAGTGGGAGGAAAATCATGGACAACGCTCAACGGTGTCGCGCCATAGCGCTCCTCTGTCGCCAGCAGTCTTACCTGCACCCCGAAGAAAACTGGAAATGGCTCGCGCAAGCCGAGCGGTGGGAGCACCTGGCGGAGGCGTCGTTGACGCTGAAAAGCGAACCACCGAGGCCCGAGCCACAAGACGCCGCGGCCTGATCCCCGGCGACAGCCGTTCAAGAGGACGGCGCGACCCGGCTGCGGCTGGAACGCTTCTCAGGCTCGTTCAGCCACTATGACGGCTTCGCGCTGATCCTCATTGGAATGACCATCATCGTCCTGTCGCTCGTGTGCTTCGTCAGCACCAGCCGAATGATCGGCGATCAGCAATCTCATCCCGCCGGCGGCATCAAGGTCGAGTTCGTGCTCGCCGTGATCCTGGGATTTGTAGTGCTGTCGATGGCGGCTTATTTTGCGCTGTAACGCCCGCCCGTGAAGCACGCGGCCTCACACCGTGATGTCGAGCAGCGCCTTGCTGTTCTGATCGTCCGCCTTCAGCACCGCCGCATTGGCCGCAAAGCTGTAGCTGGCGAGGAGTTGGCCGACGAACTCCTGGGCGAGGTCGACATTGGGCGCGGCGACAAGGCCGTCCTGGTTCGCAAAGGAAGCCTGCGGATCGTAGACCGCGGTCGTGGGCGGGGTGACCGTGGTGACGGAGGTCTGGACGCCGCCACTGGCGCTCTCGGTCTGGACCAGTGCAAGCGGCGAATAGACCTGCGGCGCCCCGGCCGGCACGGTGCCATCGGCATTCGGCAGCGCGCCCGTCGTAAAGGCATTGGCGACGTTCGAGGCGGAGACCTGAAGGCGGCTCGCCGCCGCGTTCAGGCCGGACAGGGCAATCGTCGAGATGCTGCTCATCACGGACTCTTCTAGGAGTGTCGAGCCACACCTAACGCAGATGCCCGATAAGCAAGCTTTGAGGCCAGCATCTGGATTCCATCGATCGCGATAACGCCTCGTTTACCATTCCGCTTGCGGCCGCCGAATTCGGCGCGATCTCCAGCCGTGATCCCGAGCCATGATCTCCAGCTATGGGCGGCAGCGAATCTATTTTTCCATGCGTTCAATTGTCACGATGGGATGCGGCCTCCACTCGTTCGCCATCTTTTCCGCCTCCGCGATTTGCGCGCTCGTCATAAGCGCCACAAGCTTGTCTCGCTGTTCCAACGCTGTGTATTTCGACGTATCGACCAGCTTGACGCCAAGCGGCGCCGGCGGCTTTGTATCGCCAAACGCTATGGCCAAACTGAACCACATGAGTGCCCGGACATAGTCCTGAGCCGTGCCGCGACCTGACGCATACATGGCTGCGATATTATACTGCGGACTGTGTATCCAGGTGTTACCGGGCCGGTCGTAAATCTTGTTCGCCGCACGCCGGTACCATCGAAATGCCTCGGCATCGTCCTGTGCAACGTTAAAGCCGTGTTCGTAAGCGACGCCAAGAACATTTTCCGCATAGGAAGAGCTTTGATCCGCAGCGATGCGATACCACTTGAAGGCTTCGCCAAAGTCTTGCGCCACGCCGAGCCCCAGAACATAGCTGTCCGCGAGGTTGTTTTGGGCGACGACCAAGCCTCCCCGGTCCGCAGCAAGGCGAAACCATTTCACCGCCTCGGCTTCGTTTCGCTCGACACCCTGGCCTTGTCGATACAAAACCCCAACCTCGTTCTGCGCGTCCGGCAACCCTTTGTCCGCTGCAAGTCGCAGCCACCTCATTGCCACAGCGTAGTCCTGCGGGACGCCGAGGCCCTTGACGTACATGATCCCGAGAAGGCGTTCAGCATAGGGGTTGTCTTGATCCGCCAAGGTCCCAAGTAATCGCAGGGCGGTCACGTAGTCGCCAGTACCGATCGCCGCCTGCGCGTCCTCGAGTTCGCCTGCGGTAACAGGCAGGACGAACGCCAAGGTCCATAACGTGACGGTAAACGATATGAGTGGACTTCTGAACACGACTTACCGTTGCGGGTTCTGATCTGTCTGAAAGCTATGTTGGCTTGAAATGATGCGTCAATAGCCGACATCCAGGCTGGCTCGGCATGTGCTGCAATCATATCTACGCCGGCTCGCGTCGCAAGCAACGTCTCACGGCTCCATGGTGTAGGAGCGTCCAGGTTCGAGCACGTAGATGGTGAGAAAGCGGAGCGGACGTTCCGGATCACAATTACGAAAGAGTGTGTGTGGAATATCAGCCCGATCCTGCAAGGTTTCGCCCGCTCGATACTGGCGCGGCTCGTCGCTGCCATAAGCGGACTCGGCAACGCCCTCGACGATGTAGATCGCTCCGCCGACAGGATGCCGGTGAAGCGGTGCCGAGCCACCGGGCGGATAGGTTACTTCAACCACGACAAGTTCCCGATGATCCCCGGGCACGGGAAGACGTTCGAGAATCCTGCGGGTGACGCCGTTAAACCCGGCCTGCTGGGCGCTGGCCTGACCATCGACAGGTTCAGCCATGGGATACCCTCCCTCATCGAGCGTTGAACTGTACTTGCCAACGCGGGCCTGCGGCTTAAGTCGGCGCGCCGCGTCCTACCAGCCCCAGCCCTGCTGCGCCTGAGGCGGATAGAGGCGGCCATCAGGATAACGCTGACCGCGCAGACGCGTGTTGGCGGCCTGGGGATTGCCGGGTTGGGGATTGCCTTGCGGATCCCAGCTGCGCTGGAAAAAGGAACCGAAGAAGTTTCCATCGTCGCCGCTCGCGACGGGAATCTCCGTCGTCGTCGGCTTGCGCGTGATGAAGCCTCCTTGCGGCTGGTTGCTCAGCACCGCAACGAACTCGGTACGGTAGTTGGTCTCTTTGCTCAGCGGCTCGTCCGAGATGATGATCGAGGATCGCGGCATGGCGGTCGGCGCGATGCGATCGAGCACGTCCTGCGGGAAGGTGATGCGGTCGAGGGCGTCCTTGGCGTCGTCGGAATCGTCGATCGTCACTGCGCTCCAGCGCAGGCCCGAATCGTTGCGCGCCATCGCCGTAAAGATGTGCGTGCCGATCCGCTGGTCGGGATTACGGATCGTCACCGGAACCTCGATGCTGAAATCGAACACCTCGCCGCCATCCGGCCACGCCTTGTGGGTGTTGCGCCTTACGTAAAGCTTTTGTGTCGCGCGGCTGATGTAGATCGACACGGGCTCCAGCGCGAGCTTGGCTTCGCTTGCCGCCTTGGCGGTTTCGGCCTTTTTGGCCGCGGCCGCCTTCGCAACATCCTTGGCGCCAGCCGCCGCATCAAGTTTCGGTTTCACGTCGGCCTTGGCAGCATCGAGTTGGATCTGCGCTTCCGCGGCCTTGGGCTCAACCTTCTGCTTCAGTTCTTCGGCCTTAGCCTTGGCCTGGTCCGTCTTGGCGTTGGCGAGCATCTTGTCGGCGTAGGCGAGCTCGGCCTGGGCGCGGGCATTGAGCTGTTCCAGTTTGCGCAGCGAGGCGTTAAGCGTTGCGGTCTCGCGCGCCGCCGACGCGGCGGCTACCTTTGTTTCCTCGGCCGTCCTGGCGGCATCCGCGGCCTCGAGGCTGAGCTTCTCGGCCCGCGCGGGAGCAGCCGCGAGGGCTTCCGCCTTCGGCGCGAACAGTGCCGGGTGGGTAAACTCGACCGGGGCCGCGTCGTTCGGTGAGATGATCACCCGCATTCCGATCGACGTCCTGTCGAACATCTTCTCCGCGAAGTCGTAGGGCATTCGAACGCAGCCGTGGGAGGCGGCATAGCCGGGCAGCGGCCCGCCATGCAGCGCGATGCCGTTCCAGGTGATGCGCTGCATGTTCGGCATCCAGGCATCGTCATACATGGTCGAGTGGTGGTCCTTGTCCTTCTCGACGAGGGCGAAGACGCCGGCCGGCGTCTCGCGGCCGGTGGTGCCGGTCGAGACCGGCGCGCGGAAGATCCAGCCGTCGGCGTCGTAGAAGGTGACCTGCTGGGACTTGATCGACACGATCGCCATGATCGGCTCGCCCGCCTCGCGCGGCGCCGTCGCCTCGGTCGGTGCCGCCGGCCGCGCCTGTCTTGCTTCGGTACCGGTGGCCAGTACCGTCAGTGCGACTATCCCCGCCAGCGTCACCAGAGCCAAAGGCCGAAAACGCCGTACCGCCGCGGTGGATCGCGCCGTCTCACATCGAATTACCATGTCATGTCCCGGTTGAAATGCTTATCCGCGCTTCCTTCAATCAAGCGCGAGATCGTGTCTTTTGGATTAACTGGCCGCCGCCACCATCCACGCCGTCCCCTCTGTAGACTATCCGACGACAAATCTCTCATATATGACAGCCCGCGCAGGAGGAAGGCCGGCCCGCGGCCGGTTCGTGGTGATCTGATATAAATTCCGGCAGAAAGCGGAAAGTTCGGGATGTCGGGAAAGAATTGGGACAGAGTACCGATCGACGCGCAGAGCATCGACGCTCCGCTGTCGCTGGCGGCGGTATTTCTCGTGGTCACCGTCGCGAGCGAACAGGCCGCTCTCGCCAAGGTCTGCTCGGTACTGGATGGGCTGGACGATCTCGTCAAAACGGTCGGGTTCCGCGATCTTTCCGGCCGCCTGTCGTGCATCGCCGGGATCGGCCGCGATCTCTGGGACCGTCTCGATTCGGGCAGGCGGCCGAAGGAGCTGAGACCGTTTACCGCAATCAAGGGAACGGCCCATGCGGCGCCGTCGACCCCGGGCGACCTCCTCTTCCACATCCGATCCGAACGCCCCGACCTGTGCTTTGAATTTGAGCGGATCCTGCTCGACAACCTTGGCGACGGCGTGACCGTCGTCGACGAAGTTTCCGGCTTTCGATATTTCGATGCGCGTGACCTTCTTGGCTTTGTCGACGGCACGGCCAATCCGACCGGCCTCGATTTGCCTGCATCGGCGCTGGTCGGCGACGAGGACACCGACTTCGCCGGAGGCAGCTATGTCGTCGTTCAGAAGTATCTGCACGATCTCAACGCCTGGACGCGGACTCCAACGCACCTCCAGGAGGAGATCATCGGCCGCACCAAGATCGACAATATCGAAATCGATGACGACGATGCGCCGCGCAAATCGCACAAGTCGCTGGCCACGATCGTGGATGCCGATGGAAACGAATATGACATCCTGCGCGACAACATGCCCTTCGGCCGGCCGGGCAAACTGGAATTCGGAACCTATTTTATCGGCTATTGCCGGTATCTCTGGGTAATCGAGAAGATGTTGCAACGAATGTATATCGGCGATCCGCCGGGCGCCTACGACCGGCTGCTCGATTTTTCGACGCCGCATACCGGGACGACGTTCTTCGCGCCGACCCGCTCCACGTTGCAAACGCTCGTTCAGGCGGCGCAGGGCGGGTGACCACCTCGACGAGCCGATGAGCCGCACGGGGCGTGCCCCACCTGCCCCCACATCGTCGTCCCCGCCTAGTGCGCGATTGCGCACGGGGGGCGGGGACCCCCGTGTGAGCGTAGCTCATCGCGACGCCGGGTCGGTCGTATTGAGAGACGCTGTTAGACGGCCTTCGTGCGACAATTAGGGCCTGTGGTTATGGGTCCCTGCTTTCGCAAGGACGACAGGGAGGCGTACCTCCAGCGCTACCTTGGTCGGACAAGATGCCGCTAGCCCGCCCCGCAGCCCTGCGCTAGTCTTTCACCCGACCGGTTAACAATAAAGCCGGCGCCAATGAGGGAGGAAGATGTTGAGAATTCGGGCAGGAATCCGGCTTTTCGCCGCCGCAGCCACGTTACTGGTCGCCACACACCCTGTCGCAGCGCAGGACACCATCACGGTCTGGTGGGGCAAGGGCTTTTACAAGTCCGAAGACGACGCGCTGCTCAAGGTCGTCAAGAAATTCGAGGAAAAGACCGGGACCAAGGTCGAGCTATCGCAATACGCGATCCAGGACATGATCCCGAAAACGGTCGCGGCGCTGGATTCCGGCACCGTGCCAGACGTGGCCTATTCCGACACCTATGACGTGCAGGCGGGCGGCAAATGGGCCTTCGAGGGCAAGCTCGAAGACCTCTCCGACATTCTGGTGCCGATCAAATCGAAGTTCGCGCCGAACACGCTGGAGACCGCCTTCCTCTACAACGGCGTGACCAAGAAGAAGGGCTATTACGGCTTTCCGCTGAAGCAGCAGAGCATGCATGTGCAGATCTGGAAGGATTTGCTCGAAAAGGCCGGCTACAAGCCAAGCGACATTCCGACCCAATGGAACGACTACTGGTCGTTCTGGTGCGACAAGGTGCAGCCGGCGATCCGCAAGGCGACAGGACAGCGCATCTACGGCGTCGGCCAGCCGATGGGTGTGGAATCCACTGACTCCCTGCAATCGTTCTACACTTTCATGGACGCCTATAATGTCCATCTGGTCGACGACGACGGCAAGCTCACCATCGACGACAAGACGCGCGACGGGCTGATCCACGCACTGAAGGACTATACCGACACCTACATCAAGGGCTGCACGCCGCCCTCCTCCACCACCTGGAAAGACCCGGACAACAACGTCGCCTTCCACAACAAGACGATCGTGATGACCCACAACTTCACGATCTCGATCGCGGCGAAGTGGTTCGAGGATTCCACCAATCCGGCGCTGACCGACGAACAGCGCGCCGCCGGCAAGAAAGCCTATGGGGAGGACATCATCACGGCGTCCTTTCCGAACAAACCGGACGGTCAGCCGATCAAGTATCGCTCCGATGTCAAGACCGGCGTGATCTTTACGGCTGCGAAGAACAAGGCGAAAGCGAAAGAGTTCGTCGCCTTCCTGCTTCAGGAAGAAAATCTCGGCCCCTATGTCGAGGGCGCGCTCGGCCGCTGGTTCCCGGCAACGATCGAAGGCCAGAAGAGTCCCTTCTGGCAGAGCGACCGCCATCGACGAGCGGTCTACGCCCAGTTCACCGGCGGCACCCAGCCATTTGATTTCACCAAGAACTACAAGTTCACGATTCTCAACAACGAGAATGTGTGGGCCAAAGCGATGAACCGCGTCGTCAGCGAGAAGGTGCCGGTCGAGAAGGCGGTCGACGAGCTGATCGCCCGCATCAAGGAGGTCGCGGGGTAGTGTCGGGGAGGTAAGCATTTCCCGTGTCCCGGACGCGACGCAACGTCCTTCACGGTGCGCCGCAGAGCCGGGACCTAGAGTGATGCAGGGTAAAGAATGGACCCCGGATCAGCAACGCACCGTTTCACGCTGCGCTGCGTCCGGGGAACGCGATTTGAGACCACGGCTGCAATATCCATCCAAGAGTAACGCATATGGCGATCACGATCTCAGCCTCCGACCAAGCCGTATCCGGCGCGCCGCTCGCGCCGCGGCTGTCGACGCCGCAGGTCTGGGGCATCGTGCTGATCGCGCCCTATCTGCTCGTATTTGCGGCCTTCGTCGTCTACCCGGTGGCTTACGGCTTCTGGCTGGCGCGGGCGCCGTCGAATTACGTCGCGCTCTATAATGACCCGATCTTCGCGCGCGCCGCCGTCAACACGCTGATCTTTCTTCTCATCGGCATCAATATCAAAATGCTGATCGCGCTGTTTCTGTCCGGCTTCTTCGTGCAGCAGCGACACTGGATTCGCTGGCTGTCGGTGATCTTCATCCTGCCCTGGGCGGTGCCGTCGATCCCGACCATTCTGTCGGTGCGCTTCATGCTCAATCCGGAATGGGGCATGGTCAACCAGCTGATCTTCAAGTTCACCGGCGATGACGGGCCGAACTGGCTCAACGACCCCACCGTAGCGCTTTCGATGGCGATCGGTGTGCACATCTGGAAATCGCTGCCGTTCTGGACGCTGATCCTGATGACGGGGCGGCTTGCGATCTCGCAGGACCTGTTCGAGGCCGCTGACGTGGACGGCGCGAACTGGTGGCAGAAATTCCGCTTCATCACCTGGCCGTCGATGCAGGCACTCTATCTCACCTGCACGCTGCTCTCGATGATCTGGACGCTGGGGGATTTCAACAGCGTGTATCTGTTGACCGGCGGCGGCCCGGCCGATCTGACGCACGTGCTCTCGACGCTCGGCATTCGTTATCTGAGACTGGACCAGCTCAACCTCGCGATGGCCTCGATCGTCTGCGCGATGCCGCTGGTGCTGCCGCTGGTCTATTTCATGATGAAACGGTTGTCGCGATGAAGCTTCCCTCCCTACGCGACACGGCGACCGAAGCGCGGCTGCTGCTGATCGGCATTCCCGTCCTGATCTGGACGATGATCCCGATCTACCACATGTTCGTATTCGCGATCTCGCCAAAGGAAGATGCCTTCTCCGGCAAATTGTGGCCGGACCATCCGACCCTGCACAATTTCAGTATCGTGTTTCATCAGCAGCATTACTTCCTGCGCGATTTCTGGGTGCAGTTCGGCAATTCGGTGGTGATCGCGGCGGCCGTCGGCGCGCTGACGCTGGCAATCGCAACCGCGGCCGCGTTTTCGATTTCACGGCTGCGCGTGCCGGGCGGGCGCCTCGTGCTCAATCTCGCGCTGTTCACCTATTTCATTCCGGCCGCATTCCTCGCAGTCCCGATGTACCGAACCATGGGCAATTACGGCCTTCTCAACACCAGCTGGGCGCTGATCCTTGCGATGGTGACGATCGCCTCACCCTACGCGATCTGGGTATTGAAGCAGGCGTCCGACAAATTGCCGGTCGAGCTCGATGAGGCCGCGGTGATGGACGGCGCGACGCCGCTACAGATTTTCCGCCTGGTCTATGTGCCCTTGATGATGCCGTCGCTGGTGGCGATCGGCACCTATGCCGTCTTGCTCGCCTGGAACGAATATCTCTATGCGTTCCTTTTGCTCTCGAACGATCGCGACATCACCTTGCCGGTGGCGCTTGGTAACTTCCTCGCCGCCGATGACTCGCCATGGGAGTTATTGATGACGACCGGCTTCATCTATGCGCTGCCGCCGGCCGCGATCTATTACGCTTTCCGCCGCTACATGGTCGGCGGCCTGACCGCGGGCGCGGTGAAATCGTAATCAGCTCACAACGGCGCGGCGCTTTTGCCGCGAGCGTCCGAGAGTTTCGAGGCAAGCGAGGCGACGACGATCACCGCCGCGATCAGCGCTACCACCAGCGTGCAGATCGCGTTGATTTCAGGTTTCACGCCGAGCCGCACTTCCGAATATATCCGAATCGGCAGCGTCGCCGAACCGGGGCCGGTGGTGAAGCTCGCGATCACGAGATCGTCGAGCGACAACGTGAAGGCCAGCATCCACCCGGCCGCGACCGATGGGACGATCAGTGGCAAGGTGACGGCCACGAACGCGCGCGAGGGATCACAGCCGAGATCCATCGCCGCTTCCTCGAGGCTCCGGTCGAGCGCGCCAAGACGCGCCTGCACCACCACCGCGACAAAGCACATGGTAAGCGTGGTGTGGGCGACGACGACGGTCCAGAAGCCGCGCTCGGCGTTGACGGCGACGAACAGCAGCAGCAGCGAAAGGCCGGTGATCACTTCGGGCATCACCAGCGGTGCGTAGAGCATACCGGAGAACAGCGTCCGTCCCCTGAAGCCCGCGCCACGCGAGAGCGCGATTGCCGCGAGGGTACCGAGCAAAGTCGCCAGCGTCGCGGATGTCGCCCCGACACGCAGGCTCATCCAGGCGGCATCGATCATGGCACTGTCGTTGAAGAACTCCGTGTACCAGCGCAGCGACCAGCCGCCCCACACCGTCACCAGCCGCGAGGCGTTGAACGAATAGATGATGAGGATCACGATCGGCAGATACAGAAATGCCAGTCCCAGCGCGAGCGCGGCGATGTTGAAACGCGAAAGCTTGTTCGAGGCGACCGCCATCACGTCCGCTCCAATTGCCGACGTTGCAGGCGGTCGTACAGCAACAGCGGCGCGAGCAGCAGAAGCAGAAGCACGACGGCCGTGGCCGACGCCACCGGCCAGTCCTTGTTGGTGAAAAATTCCAGCCACAGCGTCTGCCCGATCATCAACGCGTCGGAGCCCGCCAGCAGATCGGGAATCACGAATTCGCCGACGATCGGAATGAAACACAAGAGGACACCCGCGCCGATGCCCGGCAATGACAGTGGAAACGTCACACGCCAGAAAGCTTCGCGGGGCGAGGCACCGAGATCGTTGGCGGCTTCCAGCAGTGCCGGGTCCATTTTGGATAGCGTCGCGTACAGCGGCAGGATCATGAACGGCAGATAGGAATAGACGATGCCAAGATACATCGCGCCATCGGTCGAGAGCCACACTACCGGCGTGGAAACCACATGCAGCGCGAGCAGGATTTGATTCAGCAAACCATCGTGCTGCAAAATGTTGATCCAGGCGTAGATGCGGATCAGAAACGAGGTCCAGAACGGGACGATCACCAGCATCATCGCAATCGCCTGCCAACGCTGCTGCAGCTGCGCCATGCCGTAGGCGATGGGATAGCCGATCAGAAGCAGGATCGAGGTCGAAATCGCGGCGACCGTGAGGCTGCGCAGATATGACAGAACATAGAGATCGTCGGAAACCAGCAGCCGGAAATTATCGAACGACAACGCGGCAAAAGCGGCTTTGATCGCCTCCCATCCTTCGCCCAGATCGAACACCGGCGTATAGGGCGGCCGCGCAATGGCGGTCTGCGACAGGCTGATTTTCAGCACGAACAGAAACGGCACGAGAAAGAACAACGCCATCCACAAATAGGGCGCGATGGCCGCAAGCCGCGCCGGCCGCGTAAAGATCGATGGCGTGCTCATTGCTCCAGCACCACGCAATCCTCCGGCGAGAACCACGCTACTACGCGCTGGTTCGCGCTGTAGGCGTCGAGATCAAGCCGCGCGGTGTTGGCCATTGAGGAGCGCAACACTGCACCACTGTCGAGCTTGACCTTGTAGCTCGTCATGCCGCCAAGGTAACTGACATCGGTCACCACCCCTTCGAGCCGGTTGATGGCTCGCGTGTCGTCAGACGCAGGTGCACGCCGCGACAGCTTGACCTTTTCGGGACGGATCGCGACGCAAATATTGGTTATCGCAAACGGCTCGCGCGGCTCGGCGACGTAGACCGTTCCGGCCTCGCCGGTTGCGATGGCGATCCGGCGCGCCATCGTCGGGTAGCTTCCATCGCCGGTCTCGAGCTTGCCCTCGAACAGATTGATGTCGCCGACGAATTCGGCGATCCAGCGCGAGCGCGGCGCCTCATAAAGTTCGCGCGGGGCCGCGACCTGTTCGAGACGGCCGGCATCCATCACGCCGATCCGGCCCGCCATCGTCATCGCCTCTTGCTGATCGTGGGTCACAATAATGAAAGTGAGGCCGAGCCGCCGCTGCAATTCCGTCAATTCGAGTTGGGTGCTTTCGCGCAGCTTTTTGTCGAGCGCGGCCAGCGGCTCATCGAGCAGCAGCAGTTTTGGGCGGCGCGCCAGCGACCGCGCCAGGGCGACGCGTTGCCGTTGGCCGCCGGAGAGCTGGTCGGGTTTGCGTTTTTCCAGCCCATCGAGCTTGACCAGCGCGACCATTTCGCGGACGCGCGCATCGATCCCGGATTTCGACATGCGGGCGCGCTTCAATCCGAACGCGATATTGTCCCGCACGTTCAGATGCGGAAACAGAGCATAGTTCTGGAACATCATGTTGACGGGCCGCTGATGCGGCGGGACCTGCGCGATATCCTTGCCGTCGAGCAGGATGCGGCCCGCGTCGGGCGTCTCGAAACCGGCCAGCATGCGTAACAACGTGGTCTTGCCGCAGCCGCTCGGGCCGAGCAGCGCGAAGAATTCGCCCGCTTGAATATCGAGCGACAGGGCGTCGACCGCGCGGAATTGACCGAACCTCTTGACCACCGCATCGATGCGCAGGAGCGGCATGCCGGATGCCGCCCGCGGAATGAGTTGCGGCGAATCCGCTTCTCGCGCGGCCTTCGCGGGTTCTTCGGTCATGCTGCCAGCCTACCCCATGGAAGGAGCACGCTAGCCCTGCTGTCGCCCCGGCTCAACCGCAGCGCTGTGGACAGCGGTTGGAGAATCGACCCGTGGCACTACCGTGGCCATGAAAACCGCCAGACGTTCGCGATCCTCTTGCGCGATGGTCAGGCCGAGCTTGGTGCGCCGCCAGAGGATGTCGTCCGGGAACCGCGCCCATTCCTTTGTCATGAGATGGCGTACTTCGGCTTCCGTCAGGTCCGGCCCGAAGCTTTGGCCGAGATCGGCCTTTTCTCTGGCCTCGCCGAGCACCTGATGAAGCCGCAAACCGTAGGCCGAAACCAGGCGCAACGCCTGATCGGAAGTCAAAAACTTCCAACGCTCGCGCGCGGCCTCGACCTCCATCTCGAACCGCTCCGCGGGAAAATCGCCACCAGGCAACGGCGCCTGCGCGCTCCAGCGCGGCGACATCGGATAGAATGGCAGGAGACAAGAGACGGCGCGCTCGGCGCGCAGCCGCGCCGTTGTGACGTCACCACCGAAAATAGTCAGAAGCGGCGCCCTGCGCCTTCGCGCCTCGAACGTCACCGTACCCTCGCGGGCAAATCGTTTGCCGGGACGCACCGTGACAAGATTGACGCCGGCCACCGACCTGATCACGTCGGAGGTATCAATCCGCTCGCGGAAATACCGGTTGGCCGCGTCGCAGAGATAGGCGACCTCCTCCGCAGTCATCGCGACCGCCGCCGGGTCGCCCCTGAAATTTCGTGCGACGGTGCCGATCATGGTGAAATCGCGCTGATAGGGGCTGGCGAAAACCAGCCGCCGGTCCGAATTCTGCAAGACGTAGACGTTATCGGTCTCAAACAGGCGCCTGACGATGATCTGACCCAGCTTGACCGCGGCCGTGCGCGGCGGCGGCACCCGCAACACCGTCTCCGCAACCGTCGCGGTCCAGGCGCCTGAAGCGTTGATTAGCGACCTCGTGGTGATCACCTGACGCTGCCCGCGATCGATCACCACCAGCCGCCAGATATCGCTCCGGTCGGCGCGCACGCAGCGGGCGCCGGTGCGGATCGCCGCGCCCCGCTCGGCGGCGTCGATGGCGGTCGTCACCACCAGCCGCGAATCGTCCACCAGGCAATCCGAATATCCGAAGGCGGTGCCGAACGGCCGTTGCAACGCATCGCCGATCGGATGATGGGTAATGTCGATGGTAGCCGAGCGCGGCAGGCTGCCGGGCGGGGCCAGGCGGTCGTAGAGGTACAACCCCAGGCGCAGCAACCATGGCGGACGCTCGTCGGAATGCGCGGGAATCACGAAATGCGCGGGCCGCACCAGATGCGGCGCGATCCGCATCCAGGCCTCGCGCTCCGTCAGCGCCGTGCGCGTCCGCCGGAACGCCCTTCGCTCCAGTACCGAAAGATCGCCCTGAATCAGCCGCCCGCCGGCCGCCGACGCCGCGCCGCCAAGATCCCCCTGCTCGATCAGAATAACCCTCAAGCCGCGTCCGGCGGCGTCCCGCGCCACGCTGACGCCATTCAACCCGCCGCCGATGATCGCAAGATCGTAATCCGCCATACTAGTGTCCCGGTTCTGACATTCGTATCTTGTCGCAGCGGGTTCGTTTACGAATGTCAGAACCAAAGGGACACTAGCAAATATCAGTTGCTAGGGCGGCTTTGGATTTGACATTCGCCTTTCGAGGACTCGCGGGCACCCTGTAGCGAATGTCAAATCCGCCGCGCTAGTATCTATAGCGTCTTCACTTGTTCATCGCTTGACGGAAATGGCGCAAGAGTTAGCCGGTCTTGCGGGCCGGCTCGGCGGGATCGCCGGCCGCACGGCCAACCAGCGTGTCGTATTGCTCGATCGGGAGCGGTTTGCCGATGAAATAACCCTGCACGGCGTCGCATCCCTGTTCGGCGAGGAAACTGAGTTGTTCCTCGGTTTCCACGCCCTCGGCGACGATCGACATTTCAAGACCGTGACCGAGGCCAATCACCGCGCGCACGATCGCCGCCGATTGCGGGTTGCGTCCGAGATTCATGACAAAGGCGCGGTCGATCTTGATCTTGTCGAACGGGAACGCCTGCAAATAGCTCAGCGAGGAGTAGCCGCTGCCGAAATCGTCCATCGAGATTCGTACGCCCAGTCCCTTGAGGCGGCGCAATAGCGCCAGGCCGCGATCGAAATCCTCGATCAGCACGCCCTCGGTGATTTCAAGTTCCAGCCGCCCCGGCGCAAGCCCGGTTTCGAGCAGGATCGAATGCACGAGACTGACGACGTCGCCGTGCATGAATTGCGCCGGCGACAGGTTGACCGCGACTTGCAGCGGCACCGGCCATGAGGCGGCCTCGCGGCAGGCCTCACGGAGAATCCACTGGCCCATCTCGAAGATCAGGCCGCTTTCTTCCGCCAGCGGAATGAAATCGGACGGCGGCACGAAACCGCGCACGGGGTGACGCCAGCGCGCCAGCGCCTCAAAGCCGATGATCTCGCTTTTACCCGACTGAAGCGACGACGCCTGCGGCTGGTAATAAAGCGAGATTTCCTCGTTCTTGATCGCGATCGAAAGATCCTGGTGCAGCACGCGCCGGTCGCGGATCTGCTGATCCATCTCCGGTTCATAGATGCTGATCGTACCGCGCGATTTCGCCTTGGCGCGCGACAGCGCCGCTCCGGCATTGGCAAGCAGAGACGCGGCGTCCGCGCCATTATAGGGAAATATCGCAATGCCGGTCGTCACGCCGGTGCGGACCGATTTGCCGTCGATCATGATTTCCTTGGCCATCGTCTCGGCCAGTTGCTCGGCCAGCAACATGCCGGCAATCGGCTGCTTGCCGTCGATGATCAACCCGAACTCGTCGCCGGAAAGCCGCGCCACGACACCGCCGCGCGCGGACGCCTGCAACCGCTGCGCCACTTCGATCAAGAGCTTGTCGCCGGTGTCATGGCCGAACACATCGTTGACTTCCGTCAGACCGTCGAGATCGATCGACAGGACGGCGAATTGCTCTTCCGCTTCGCTGCAAGCCTCGATCATCTGCGTCAGCGCCTGCAGGAATGCGGCGCGGTTCGGCAGATCGGTCAGCCCGTCGTGATAGGCCATATGGGCCATGCGCGACTCGGTCTGACGACGGTCGGTGACATCCTCGTGGGTCTTGATCAGATATTGCGGCTCGCCGGCATCGTCGAGCACGGTCACCCGGCGCGTCAGGAACAGCCGCAGGCCATCCTTGGTGCTGATCGGGTGCTCCTCGGTGAGAGGCCGGCGCTTTTTGAGTGCCGCCTCGTCGCGCGCCATGATGAGCTTGGCTTCGCGTTCATTGAAGATTTCCGCCGCCGTCAGCCCTGCGACCTCTTCGCGACGGCGGTTGAGGATGATTTCCGCGCTGCGGTTTGCCAGAAGGTATCGCCCGTCGCTCGCCCGTTCGACCGTCAGCGAGACCGGAATGTTGTCGACGACCAATTCGAGGAACTTCTTGGTGTTCTCCAACTCGTGGGAAAGCACATTGCGGTCGGTCACATCGTCGAACAGCGCGATCAGGAATTCCGGCTCGCCTCTGTCGTTGCGGGCAATCACGCGGCTGGAGGCGAGGATCCGCTTCTGCGAACCACGCTCGACGACGAATTCGTTTCTGAACTGACCTTCCGTCGCGTTCAGCGCAGCGCGGTCGGCCGCCTCGATGCCGGCCGCCGTATCGGGCGTGAAAATCTCGTCGGCGCGCTTGCCGATGATGGAGTCTCGCGAGAAACGCGAGAAGCGCTCGAACGCGCGGTTGGCGAAGATGTAGCGGCCGTCCTCGATGTTTTTGGCAGCCACGCAGACCGGAATGTTTTCCAGCACGGATTCGAGAAACTGCTTGGTGGAAGCGAGCTGCCGCGAAAGCTCGCGCTGCTCGCTGCAATCCTCGTGCGTCGCGATCGATCCGCCGTTCGACAATGGAAAGAATTTGACGTGAATGGACTGCCCGTTCGGCAACTCGGTAACAAGGCCCTCGGGGTTGCCCGCCTGGGCATAGAACTCGTCGACGCTGATATCGAGCACACCGCGCTCACGCCGCAGTTCGAGGATATCCCTGCCGGTCATGGTCGGCGTGATGTCGGAACGCGAGAGGCCGTAAATCTCGAGGTAACGGTCGTTAAGGAAAACAATCCGTTGCCGCGCGTTGGTGATCACGACACCCTGCTTGAGATTATTCAGGGCGGAGCTGACAAACGCATTGCGGCGCTGTTTCGATTGCTTGACCCGCCGCAGCGTGGACATGACCGATAACCCGACAGCGACCAGAAAGCAGCAGACGACCAGGCCGCCGAGCACCGCATCCGAGACAATCTCCGGATCGGCCGTATTGAAATACCCGACAAGGTTGGATTCCGCACCCGACGCAATTGCAGCCCAGACGGACGCAACCAGACACACCACGATTCCTGCCGGAATCATGATCCTGCCGCCTGCCTGCCAGTTCTCGTCAGCCATCGGTCACCCGCGGATTTCTGCGGCTGACTTTCTGGCTTCACGGGTTTGGATCAGGTAAACGCGTACCCCGACCTGGCTCTTTTGCCATGCGAAATTGCGCCAATTGCCGGGACATGATTAATGGATCGCTAACGAGTTGGGCTCGACCAAGTTCTGGAACAAATCCAAAGAGTTGCGTAAATATGCAGACTACAACCAAAACCCCCGGCCAAGCGGGTCACTAAACGCGGGAGTTGCATCAGCCGGCTCACCCGCTATCCCCTTTGAGCCAAACATATCCGGATCAGAATTTCTTCCATGGAAAAGGTCGAATGCGTCGTCGTCGGTGCGGGAGTGATCGGCCTTGCCGTAGCGCGACGGCTGGCACAAAGCGGCCGCGAGGTGATCGTGCTGGAGGCGGCCGAGGGAATCGGCACCGTCACCTCCTCACGCAACAGCGAGGTGATCCACGCCGGCATCTACTATCGCGCGGGCAGCCTGATGGCGCGGATGTGCGTCAGCGGCAAGCAGGCGCTCTACCGCTACTGCCGCGACCAGGGCATTGCGCATCGCAATTGCGGCAAGCTGATCGTCGCAACGACGCCCAAGGAAAGCGAAAAGCTGCAATCGATCAGGGCCCATGCCGAGGCCAACGGCGTGGCCGACTTGCAGACGCTGACGGGCGACGCTGCGCGCGCACTGGAGCCGGAACTTCATTGCGAGGCGGCCTTGCTGTCGCCCTCCACCGGCATCATCGACAGCCACGCCTATATGCTGGCGCTGCGCGGCAACGCCGAAGATGCGGGCGCAGCCTTTGCCTTCCACACCCCGCTAATCGGCGCGCGCGCCCGCGGCGGCGGCATCGAGATTGACGCCGGCGGCGCCACGCCGATGTCGCTGGAGTGCCGGCTTCTGGTCAACGCCGCAGGCCTCGGCGCCACATCGGTGGCGCGCGGCATCGACGGCATGCCGGTCGAAATGATTCCGCCGGCTTACCTTGCCAAGGGCAACTATTTCAGTTGCTCGGCGCGGGCGCCGTTTTCGCATCTGATTTACCCGGTGCCTGAGCCCGGCGGCCTCGGCGTGCATCTCACGCTTGATATGGCAGGACAGGCGCGGTTCGGCCCCGACGTGGAATGGGTCGATCACATCGACTATGCGGTCGATCCCGCGCGGGCGGAGCGGTTCTATCCGGCGATCCGACGCTACTGGCCGGCACTGCCGGATGGCGCGCTGATGCCGAGCTATTCGGGCATGCGGCCGAAGATCGTGCCGCCAGCGGTTGCCGTTCAGGATTTCCTGATCCAGGGCCCGAACGACCACGGCATCGACGGGCTGATCAACCTGTTCGGCATTGAATTGCCCGGCCTGACATCGTCGTTGGCGATCGCGGATTACGTCGGCGAACTAGTGCGGCGAATTTGAAGTTCCTATCGGTTTCGCTGCAAGTACGTCATAGGAACTTCAAATTCAAAGCCGCTACTCAAAACCCACATTTTCTAGAGCTCCTTTGATTCCGAAGTTCGCATCCGAGGTTGCCGCGATTGCTTGCGAACTTCGGAATCGGAGCTCTGAGTGTCCCGGTTCTGACATTCGTATCATGTCGCGGCAGGTTCGTTTGCGAATGTCAGAACCAAAGGGGCACTGGCGAATATCGTATTCCAGTGGTTTTGGATTTGACATTCGCTCGGAGAACTCGATGCGCCGCTGAAGCGAATGTCAAATCCACCACACTGGCGGAAGCGTGAGAACGTTTATCGCAACCGCAAAACCGCAACCGCCCGGCATCGACAATGCCGACCGGCCGCCGCGATCAAAGCAAATATCAGGACTTGGCTGCGCTGATTAATGCAACGTGGCGCTGGCGGAATGCCTCAAGCGCTCAATCTCGTCCTTGACCATCAATTTCCGGCGCTTCAGTTCGACAATCTGCAAATCATCTGTTGAAAGGTGTAGAAGAGCATCGTGCAATTCGTTTTCGAGAACCTTGTGTTTGCGTTCCAGTTCAACGAGATGCGCGTGAATTGCCATTCGAAACCTCCTCGGTTGGATTAAGACCTCAGATTCGATCCGGACAGCAAAGTCTACACCACGGCTTGAATTTGTCGATGGCTTTGCAGGACGTCATCCTCATATTTCACCGGTATCTGTAACGAATCGTGAGCATCACGCCTGTAATGTCGCGCCGCACGGGTTAGCCTTTGGCGCGGGAACCCGATAGCCAAGGAACTGCCACGGAGGTGGCAACACCGGCCGCCGGCCAGGGCGGCTCCGCCGCTCACCATGGTTTGCGCGCTTTCGCACCCTTCGCGGGTCGCCTTCGAAGCTGCTTGCGGAGCACCTTGCCTCGGAGGATATTCGTGTTCGGCTTGAACTTTTCGCAAATCTCATCCGCGTTTTCGATTAAGTAAACCATGACCGACGAAGATGAGCGGGAACTCCAATCCGAGCTCGCGAGGTTGCAACAGGAACACCGCGATCTCGACGCGGCGATTGATGCGCTGCACCAGTCGCCGGCGCCCGACCTGTTGCGGCTGCAACGGCTGAAGAAACGCAAGTTGCAGTTGCGCGACCGTATCGCTTTCATCGAAGACCAGATTACGCCCGACATCATCGCCTGAGGCGCCCCGCCGAACGCACTCCGCGCAAAACAGCACTTGACTTTTTAGAACAAAAGAAGAACATTTGCGCACTGACGACTTCGCGCCCCGAGGAATGACGCCATGCCCGAACCTGCTTCGTTTCCCTACAGCCCGAGCTATGAACAGGCCTGCGATCGGCTGATCGCAATGTGCAATGGCGATGCGCGCAGCACCATCAAGGCCCTGATCCTGGCGAACGAGTATCTGGAAATCGAACTGAGCGAATTGCGAACCAAGGCTTCACACCTGGGCGCGTCGGCCCGACAGGCGCGCGCCAGAAGAGACACAGCCTGATCCATCGGAAGGTAGGAGACGCGTCAATGGCCAACGTCACGTATTACGTCGCGATGCCGTTTTTGCAGGACGAGACCGGCTTGCCGGTCGCAGGCGCTGCGGAAGAATGTCAGCATTCGAGCGCCGCATTGCGCCGCGCCGAAGCAATGTCGCGCGCTGTCGGCAGCATCGGCGCGGTAGCCTTCTGCCGCAGCGGCGATCCGATGGCCGGCGAATTTAGCGATGCGCGTGTGCTGCAGAAATTCGGACAGGTGCCGGACGATCTGGTGTCCTGTTTCTGACATTTCACCGCAACTCGCGAAAGAACGCACGGACCTCGCCCGCCAATAGATCGGGTTGTTCGAGTGCGGCGAAATGGCCGCCCTTCTCCATGACGCTCCAGCGCCGGATGTTCCTGAATACGCGCTCGGCGGTGCTGCGCGGGGGTTTGAGGATTTCGCGCGGGAATTGCGCATAGCCGGTCGGAACCGTGATGACTTCACCGGGCGGCAGGATGGCGGAGCCATGCAGCCTGGCGTAATAGGGCCAGAATGAAGAACCGATCGCGCCGGTGAACCAGTAGAGCGAGATATCGGCGAGCATGCGGTCGCGGCTGATTGCGCGCTCGACGTCGCCTCCGCAATCCGACCAGGCACGGAATTTCTCCACGATCCAGGCCGCGAGGCCGGCCGGCGAATCTGTCAGCGCAAAGGAAAGCGTCTGCGGCCGCGTGCCCTGAATCCATTGATAGCCGGTTTCTTCGCGCAGCCAATGCGCGAGCTCGCCGAGATAACGCTTTTCCTCTTCGGTCGGGTCTTGAAATGCATCGGGATCGCGGCCTGCCGCCATCATGAAATTGACGTGGATACCGATCATTTTCCCGGCATGGGCGTAAGCGAGCCGGCTGGTGATGGCCGCGCCCCAATCGCCGCCTTGCGCGGCGAAACGCGAGAAGCCGAGCACATCGTGCATCAGCGCGGCGACACAGTCCGCCATTTCAGGCACGCCATATCTTTTTTGACCGGGTTTGAACGAAAGCCCGTAGCCCGGCAACGAAGGCGCGATCACCGTAAAGGCATCGCGCGAATCGCCGCCGAAGCGAACTGGGTCGGTCAGGCGCGGGATGATGTCGAGAAATTCGAACACCGAGCCCGGCCAGCCATGCAACAGCAACAGCGGCATCGGGTTTTCACCGACGCCTGGCACGTGCAGATAGTGCAGGTCGATGCCGTCGAGAGCGACGCGGAATTGCGGGAACGCGTTGAGGGCCGCTTCTTCCGCGCGCCAGTCAAACCCGTCGCGCCAGTATTCCACGAGGGTGCGCAAATAGGCGACGTCGGTGCCGTAGGCCCAAGGATCGCGCGAAGGATCGCACGAAGGATCGCCGGGGACTGAATCAGGAAAGCGCGAGCGGGCCAGACGCTCCTTTAGATCGGCGATGTCAGCGTCAGCAACGTGAAGCTCAAACGGCTTGGGTGCGGTCATGATGCCACTCGGCTGGTTGGAGGGTGTGAAGGCCTTTTCGAAACGTTCGTGTCAGGCTTCGTGGCGCCGCTGCGCCTTGCGGACGTACATCGCGCAATCGGCGTCCGCCAACGCCTTCGAGGCTTCCGAATGCGGCCCGAGAATCGCGACGCCCGCGGAGACGCCGGTCGCAACCGTGTGGCCTTCGAAGGTAAAACTAAGGCGGTCGATGTCCTCTTCAAACGCCGCCGCCTTGGCGTGGGCATCGGTTTCGCTGAGATTCCACAGCAGCAACGCAAACTCGTCGCCGCCGAGCCGCCCGATCACGTCGGAGGAACGGATCTGCCGCGACAGCACGGCAATGATCGCCTTCAGCACCTCGTCGCCCGCCGCGTGGCCGAAATTGTCGTTGATCGGTTTGAGCCGATCGACGTCGATCACGATCAGCGCGCCGCTGGCCTGATAACGCTGGATATAGGCGATGGCGCGGCCGAGTTCACGCTCGAAACCGCGCCGATTGGGAATCCCGAGCAGGAAATCCGTCTCGGCCGCCGCCTGCAACGCCTCGATGCGCGCTTTTGCCTTGGTGAGCTGCATTTTGAGCCGGCGGATTTCGGCCTTCGCGTCCTTCCCTGCCGGAAGCCGCGCGACCGGCGCGGCGCGGCGCACCAGCGCCTTGCCGCTTGCCGATGCGCTCTCGCGCCGTTTCGCAGTTCGCGCGGCGCCAGCTCTGGCTTTTTTCTTCATCGCTTTTCCCGAAAGGCGCGGATTTCGGCACCGAAACCGCCTTACAAACCGCCTTAATCTTAACCTCGCTGGCTACTTCTGCACTTAAGAAGGCTTGCCCGTTTGCACCGGGACAGGATAGTCCCTTGCGAGCCGCATCGGCCAGCCTCGTTGACCAGTCTTGTCGACCAGCCTTGCCGACCAGCCTTGCCGATCAGAGGGCCGATCCTATAATCCGGCCCTAAGTTTTTGGATTCCATCAGAAGTATTAACGACATGCCCGCGCCGATCGCCATCATCATGGGAAGCCAGTCGGACTGGGACACCATGCGCCACGCCGCCGAAACACTTGGTGCGCTGGGAGTTGCCTGCGAGAAACTCATCGTCTCCGCCCATCGCACGCCGGAGCGGCTCTATGCTTTCGCCAAGGGTGCAAAGGCGGCCGGCTTCAAGATCATCATTGCCGGCGCGGGCGGCGCCGCACATCTGCCGGGCATGACCGCATCGCTGACGGAACTTCCGGTCCTCGGCGTGCCGATCGAATCGAAGGCGCTGTCAGGCATCGATTCGCTCTATTCCATCGTCCAGATGCCCGCTGGCGTTCCCGTCGGAACGCTGGCGATCGGCAAAGCCGGCGCGATCAACGCGGCGCTCCTGGCCGCGAGCATGCTGGCGCTGAACGACAAGGCGCTGGCGGAAAGGCTCTCCGCCTGGCGCAAGCAGCGGACGGACGCCGTCGCGGAGCGCCCGGAGGGGTCGGCGTGACGGCGCTATCACCGGTGAAGCTGAAGCCGGGCGATACCATCGGAATTGTCGGCGGCGGACAGCTCGGCCGGATGCTGGCCATGGCCGCGGCCGGCTTGGCCTGCGCTGCAGGGTGTTTTCGCCCGATCCGGATTCGCCGGCCTTCGACGTCGTGGCCAATGCGACCTGCGCCGAATATGCCGATGTCGAGGCGCTTGAGCTGTTCGCAGGCGACGTCGACGTCATCACCTATGAATTCGAAAATGTACCGGCGGCGTCCGCGATGATCCTGGCGGCGCGGCGGCCGGTGCTGCCCGATCGCAAGATTCTCGAAACGACGCAGGATCGTCTGGTCGAGAAGGATTTCGTCACACGTCTGGGCATCAAGACCGCCGGCTATGCCGACGTCTCCTCGCCCCAGACGCTGCACGCCGCGATCGCCAAGATCGGCCTGCCCGCGGTGCTCAAGACCCGCCGCTTCGGCTATGACGGCAAGGGCCAGACGATGATCCGCGCCAACGACGATCCGGATCGTGTGTGGGACGACCTCGGCACCAAATCGGCGATCCTCGAGGCCTTCATTCCGTTCGAGCGCGAAATTTCCGTGATCGCCGCCCGCTCCAGTGACGGTCGCGTCGAATGTTTTGACGTCACGGAAAACGAGCACAGGGACCACATCCTCAAGGTCTCGCGCGTGCCCGCCGCCATATCGGACGAGTTGGCGGCAGAGGCCCGCGACACGGCTCAGCGGATTGCGGACGCACTCGACTATGTCGGCGTGCTGGCGGTCGAGATGTTCGTGGTGTCGGGCGATCACGGACCGCAGATTTTGGTCAATGAAATCGCACCGCGCGTGCACAACTCAGGGCACTGGACGCTGGACGGTGCGTCGATCTCGCAATTCGAGCAGCACATCCGCGCCATTGCCGGGTGGCCGCTCGGCAAGCCGCTCCGCCATGGCGAGGTCACCATGACCAACCTGATCGGAGACGAGATCAACAGCTATGGGGAATGGCTCGCCGTTCCCGGCGCAACCGTCCACCTCTATGGCAAGGGCACACCCAGGCCCGGGCGCAAAATGGGACATGTCACCCAGGTAACCCCGCCTGAAACACCACCGAAAACCGCGTGAGCGGTACTCCCGGGGGGCGGGTTTCAGCACGATCGACCCGTCTATTTTTGCTTGCGGTGGTGGACATTAGGACCTTTGTCTGATACATCCGCGCGCTCAAAGGTCAGGTGCTTGGCTTTTTGTTGGCCCTCTGACCTTATCAGAATCCAAACCGATCAATTGAAAGAGGATGCCGCGTGCAGGTTCTCGTTCGCGATAACAACGTCGATCAAGCCCTCAAGGCGCTGAAGAAGAAGATGCAGCGTGAGGGTATTTTCCGCGAGATGAAACTCCGCGGTCATTACGAAAAGCCTTCCGAGAAGAAGGCCCGTGAAAAGGCCGAAGCCGTGCGCCGCGCGCGCAAGCTGGCCCGCAAGAAGTTGCAGCGTGAAGGCCTGCTGCCGATGAAGCCGAAGCCGGTGTTTGGCGCCGGTCCTGGCGCCGAGCGCAGTGGTCCGGGCGGCGGCCGTAGCGGTCCGGGCGGACCCCGCGGGCCGCGCTGATCGATCAACTTTCGGGATTAAAATCTCGCAATGCGGACCCAGTGGTCCGCGTTGTTGTTTATATGCCCTCAACCCGTAAACGTACTGGCGATTTGACCGATGCATTTCGCAACGGAGCGCGCTACCACTTGACAGGTGAGCGCGTGAGTATCCCGTTCGATGACTGTGCCGGTTCCCTTTTCCGGAAATTTGCGCCACGTACCGCGCGCGCCTGCGGCGATTGCGCTGGCGGCGATCGCATCGGCCGCGATCGTGCTCGGCGGCTGTTCGATGACGCTGGGATCGCTGACGAACTCCCCCGAACCCAAGGAAGAGCCGGCGCAAATCACCTCTTCGGCCAACATCGCGTCGCTCACCGAGACCATCAAGAACAACCCCGATAATCCGCAGACCTACAACATGCGCGGATCGGTGCTGGCGCAGGCCGGAAAGACCGAGGAAGCGCTGGTTGATTTCAACAAGGCGATCAGCCTCGATCCCGATTACGGACAGGCCTTCGCCAACCGCGGCCAGATCCTCCGCAAGACCAAACGGCTTGACCAGGCGATGTCCGATTATGAACGGGCGCTGGCGCTCGATGCCAATTACGCGCCGGCGTGGCTTGGCCGGGGCCTGGTCCACAAGGCGCGCGGCGAAGCGGCCCAGGCGCTCGAGGACTTCAACAAGGCGATCGCGCTGCGCCCCGACGACGCCGAGGCTTATTACAATCGCGGCCTGCTCTATCAGAGCGAAAAGCAGCACCCGTTCGCGATCGAGGACTTCACCGCGGCCAACGGCCTGGTGCCGCAACAGCTCGAGCCGTTGCTCGGCCGCGCACTGAGCTATCTGGCGCTCGGCAAAGCCAAGGAGGCAGCCAGTGATCTCGACGAGGCGGTACAGGACGATCCGCAAAACGTACAAGCCTGGATGACCCGTGGGCTCGCCTATGAACGTCTGGGCGACAAGACCAAGGCCGCCGGCTCCTACGGCCGCGCCATTAATCTGCGCCCGAAGGACGAAGCTGCGCGATCCGCCTTCGCCCGCGTCGGCGGCAGGGCCGGCCAGAGTTACGAAACGTTCTGAAATAATTTGCTAAAGCATGATCCGGAAAAGTGTGAAGCGGTTTTCCCTCGCGACAAACGCAAAGCGTTTGCGCGGAGATCATGCGCAAACAAGCTGCGCCCGACGCCGGTTTAGGCCGCGTGGCCGATCGGCGGCCGAATCACTGTTGTTGCTTCGGCAGCACCGAGTTGAACATCGACTTCGCGGCCGAGAGCACGTCGTCGGCAACCGATGGCCGTTTCGCAGGACGATCCGCGGCATCGGCGCGCAAATCCAGCGGAGCACGCGGATCGGGAATATCGGCCGGCGGCGTCGGGCGGAGCGGATCGTCGACCCGCACGGTAGACGGCTTGTTATCGAGCGGCGGCGTCGACACCATGATCGGCGGCGGCAACGGCTGAAGCGACGGGGCGGTGGCAACCGGCACCGAGGCGGGTGCTGGCGGTGCGGCCACAACGCGAGGCGGCTCAGTTGCTTTGGGCGGTTCCGGCACTCGGGCGCTCTCCTGCACCCGGGGAGCAGGTTCAGTACCGCGCAAGCGCTCGATCGCCGCACGGGCTAAATCATTGGCGTCCGGCCCGGCGGAGGGTTCAGCCGACGGGGTGGTAACGGGGACTGCAACCACAGGCTCCGCAGCCGGGGCCGGAGTAGGCTTCGAAGCGGCCTTCTCGCGCGGCGTTGGCTGGTGGTGGCGCGGCTCCGCTGGCGCGGTCGGGGGAATGCTGGCGGTTTCCGAGGGCCGATCGGCCTTGTCGGTGGCTTTATCGGCGGGCTTTTCGATCACCGATTTGTCAGCAGATTTGTCGATAATGGACTTTTCCGAAATACCCTTCGCCCGGACGCCGGGCTCCGGGAGGTTGCCGAGATCGGCCGATCGCTCGGCGGCCTTCGAATCGGCCTTCGAGGCCGCCTTTTTCGGGCCGGCCAACGACACGGCGGCAGCATCGGCCGGCGGCTTGGTATTGATGTAATGATTGACGATATAGGCGCCGAGGATGGTCGCAATCACCGACGGAAAGATGTCCATCGCAAATTTTGAAGCCAATTTCAGCATGCCGACAACTCCCGCGCGGGCCCAGATGCCCGAGCTTTGAGGCATATCGGTGGCAATTCGGTAAACGGCGGGTTTATGGTTTCAACTCCACTTCCAGAAAGACGATCTCGGACGCGCTCTCATTGAGCACATCGTGTTCAACACCGGCTTTACGGAAATATGACTGTCCGACCCCTAGCTGGGCCTTGGAGCGCTCGCCATCGGGCGCAACGATGGTCATCTCGCCGGCGGTCACGGGAACGATGACATAATCCATCCCGTGAATGTGGGGCCCCGTGGCGGTTCCAGGGGCCAGCCGCCACCGGGTGACGCGAACCTCCGGCGTATCGACCTGGACATCGGACGCAGCGCTCATCATTTTCGGCTCTTCTTCCGCTCAGGGAACGAACACCAGGAACATGAATACCGCAAATACCACAAGGTGGACCAGCCCGAAAAGGATATTGGTGCGGCCGCTGCCCAGTGTCAGCAGGCTGAGCAGCAGTGTCAGCGCCAGCAGCACCATGTCCTGGGGGGAAAGTCCCAGCACGAGTTGCTTGTCGAGTTCATAGGCGGCCACCGCCACGGCCGGAATCGTCAGGCCGATGGTGGCGAGGGACGAACCGAGCGCGAGGTTGATGCTCTTTTGCAAATCGTTCTTGCGCGCCGCGCCAACCGCGGCGACCCCCTCCGGCATCAGGATCAGTAGCGCCACCAGAATGCCGGCAAAGGCCGGCGGAGCGCCGATCAGGGCGGCGCCGGCATCGACCACTTGTGAGAATTTCTTCGCCAGCAGCACCACGGCCAAAAGTGAAATCAGCAACAGGACAGCGCTGAGCACGATCGTCCGGTTCGAGGCTTGCGGGCCGTCATGCGCGGCATCGCCCGACTGCGCGACGAAATAGTCCCGGTGCCGCACGGTCTGGGTATAGAGGAACACGCCATAGAGCAGGATGGTGGCGGCACTGACAAAGCCGAGTTGCCCCGTTGAAAAAACCGGACCCGGCGTGGTCAGCGTGTAGTTGGGCATGATCAGCGTAATCGTGGCGAGTACACTGAGAACGCTGAGATAGAGGTTCGATCCGCTCACCTGGATATCCTGCTCGCGGTAGCGCAAGCCGCCGGCCAGGATGCAGAGCCCGACCAGCCCGTTGCAGACGATCATGACCACCGCAAACACCGTATCGCGCGCCAGCGTGGTTACGGTTTGCTCGCCGAGCATGATGGTTGCGATCAGCGCGACCTCGATGATGGTGACGGAGAGCGTCAGCAGCAGCGTACCGAAGGGCTCGCCGATCCGCTCCGCGACGACTTCGGCGTGATGCACGGCCGCAAAGACCGTACCGAACAAAATCACGAGCAGTACAGCGGCGAACGCAAGTCCGGCCGCCGATGGCGTAAAACTGTAGCCGGTCGCGGTCACGGCCGCGAACAACAGAACCGCGAGCGCCGGAAATATCCATGCCGATTTCGGCATCGGTCCGTAGGTGCTCATGTGCCGCAATCTTGCAAGAGCGGCGACCTCACATCGCCTTGACGATATTCTCGGTGACCTTCTTGGCGTCGCCGAGCAGCATCATGGTGTTGTCGCGATAGAACAAAGGATTGTCGATGCCGGCATAACCCGACGCCAGCGAGCGCTTGATGAACATCACCGTGCCGGCCTTCCACACCTGAAGCACCGGCATGCCGTAGATCGGCGATGTCTTGTCGTCCTCGGCGGCCGGGTTGGTGACGTCATTGGCGCCGATGACGAAGGCGATGTCGGCCTGCGCGAATTCGGAATTGATATCCTCAAGCTCGAACACCTCGTCATAGGGCACGTTGGCCTCGGCGAGCAGCACGTTCATGTGGCCGGGCATGCGGCCCGCAACCGGGTGAATGGCGTACTTCACCTCGACGCCCTCTTTCTTGAGGATGTCGGCCATTTCACGTAACGCGTGTTGTGCCTGGGCCACCGCCATGCCGTAGCCAGGCACGATGATGACCTTGGAAGCGTTCTTCATGATGAAGGCGGCATCGTCCGCCGAGCCGAGCTTGGCCGGCTTCTGCTCGCCGCCGCCGCCTGCAGCCGCCACGGTCTCGCCGCCGAAGCCGCCGAGGATCACCGAGATGAACGAGCGATTCATCGCGTGACACATGATGTAGGACAGGATCGCGCCGGACGAGCCGACCAGCGCGCCGGTGATGATCAGCGCCGAGTTGCCGAGCGTGAAGCCGATGCCGGCCGCCGCCCAGCCCGAATAGGAGTTCAGCATCGAGATCACGACCGGCATGTCGGCGCCGCCGATCGGAATGATCATGAGCACGCCGAGGGTAAGCGCAAGGATCGTGATCAGCCAGAAGTCGAGCGCGCTGCCACTCGTCACGAGGCCGACGATGAAGAACACCAGCGCCAAGGCCAGCACGATGTTGATGACGTGACGGAACGGCAGGATGATCGGCGCACCGCTCATCCGCGCCGACAGTTTCAGAAACGCAATCACCGACCCGGTGAAGGTCAAGGCGCCGATCGCGACCCCGAGCGACATTTCAACCAGACTTTGCGCATGGATGTGGCCGGGCGTGCCGATGTCGAAGGCTTCCGGCGCATAGAAGGCACCGGCGGCGACCAGCACCGCGGCCATGCCGACCAGCGAGTGGAAGGCCGCGACCAGTTCGGGCATCGAGGTCATCGGGACTTTGCGCGCAATCACCGCGCCGACGCCGCCGCCGATCGCGACCGCAAGGATCACCAATAACCAGGCGACGCCATCGGCCGGCGGATGGGACGCGAGTGTGGTCGCCACCGCGATACCCATGCCGATCATGCCGAAGAAATTGCCCCGGCGCGAGGTCGCCGGGCTCGACAGCCCGCGCAGCGACAGGATGAACAGCACGCCTGCCACAAGATACAATACCGCAGAGAGATTGGCGCTCATCTCAGGTCCCCCGTTTGCCGCTTCACCCCGAGTTGATTGCCGCTCATTTCGACTTCTTCTTGTACATCGCGAGCATTCGCTGGGTGACCAGGAAGCCGCCGAAAATATTCACGCACGCGAAGATCAGCGCAACGAAACCGAAGCCGCGCGCCCAGCCCGAGCCCGAGGAAATCATCCCGACGCCGACGGCGAGCAGCGCGCCGACCACGATCACCGAGGAGATCGCGTTGGTCACGCTCATCAGCGGCGTATGCAGCGCCGGCGTCACCGACCACACCACGAAATAGCCGACGAACACGGCAAGCACGAAAATCGACAGCCGGAACACGAAGGGGTCGACGGCCTGCGCGAGATGCTCCATGGCTTCTCCTCCTATTTCGGCTGGAAGTTCGGATGGATGACGGCGCCGTCTTTGGTCAGCGCGGTCGCCTTGACCAGTTCGTCGTCCCAATTCACGGCCAGCGTCTTGTTCGCCTTGTCGATCATGGTCTCGATGAAGTTGAACAGGTTGCGCGCATAAAGAGCGGAGGCCGAGGCCGCAACACGGCCGGCGACATTGGTATAGCCGACGATCTTGATGCCATCGACCTCGGCGACTTCCCCGGCTTTCGCGCCTTCAACGTTGCCGCCGCGCTCGACCGCAAGATCGACCAGCACCGAGCCCGGCTTCATCGATTTGACCATCTCGCTCGAAACCAGCTTTGGCGCCGGACGGCCGGGGATCAGCGCGGTCGTGATCACGATATCCTGCTTCTTGATGTGCTCGGCGGTGAGCGCGGCCTGCTTGGCCTGATACTCCTTCGACATCTCCTTGGCGTAGCCGCCGGCCGTCTGCGCGTTCTTGAATTCTTCGTCTTCGACCGCGAGGAATTTCGCACCAAGACTTTCGACCTGCTCCTTGGTGGCCGGACGCACGTCGGTGGCGGTGACGACGGCGCCGAGACGCCGCGCGGTCGCGATCGCCTGGAGGCCGGCGACGCCGACGCCCATCACGAACACTTTCGCCGCCGGCACGGTGCCGGCTGCCGTCATCATCATCGGGAAGGCGCGGCCAAAGGCTTCGGCGCCCTCGATCACCGCGCGATAACCGGCGAGGTTGGCCTGCGAGGACAACACGTCCATCACCTGGGCGCGGGTGATGCGCGGCATCAATTCCATCGCAAAAGCCGAAACGCCGGCATCCGCCATCGCCTTCAGCGCGGAATCGTTGCCATAAGGATCCATGATGGCGACGACCAGCGCCCCGCGCTTATAGTTGGCCAGTTCGGAAGCTTCCGGCCGTTTCACCTTGATGACGATGTCGGCGTCCTTGAGCGCATCCGCGGCCACGGTGGCGCCGACGGCTGTGAACTCCGAATCCGGCAGGCCGGACTTGATCCCGGCGCCCGGCTCGACCGCAACCTCGGCCCCCAGCGCCTTGAATTTTTTTATCGTGTCGGGCGAAGCGGCGACCCGCGGTTCGGCGGGGTCGATTTCCTTGGCGACGGCAATCTTCATGGGGCCTCCGGCGGCGCGGAAAACTCGCAGGCGTCATTTGCCGCGCTAGCTTTGCAAATCCGACACCGGCCTTGCAACCACCAAGCGCCGGTTCACGGCGAGCTTTGTCTCGAAATCGCGCCACCCTTTGGCGGCGCGAGCATTTGCATCAGGTCAGGAAGATCGCCATCATGGCAACAATGAAGATGACGGCGAAGGTGCCGTACTTCACCAGCTTGATGAAGCCCTCATAGGTCTGTTCATGAGCCACGTAGTCGTTGCCGTCAGCCGTCGTGTAGGCCACTTCGCTATGGTCTGCCATCTCTATCCCCAGTGAATCTCAGCGTCAGTCAATTAGCCGTCGAATTACCGTAAAGCGCAAGGCAGGGCAACGCCGCTAGTGGAGTAGATTTGACATTCGCTACCCCTTAGCCGCGGATTTGCCAAGCGAATGTCAGATCCAAAACTCCACCAGAAGCCTATATTTGCTAGTGGTCCCTTGATTCTAACATTCGCAAAAGTGACTGCTGAGAAGGGATGCGAATGTTAAAATCGGACCACTAGGACAGCTTTTGTGCCGGCTTGACGGCTCATTCGGAAGGCCAGTTGTCCCTGATCCAGCGGGTCAGGCTTTCCTCACTGACCTCGCCGGCAGCAAGGGCAAGAATAATTTTCGTCGCCTGCGCCGGATCGGGCGCGAAAGCCACGCCATTTTTACGCAGAAATGTCATCATCGCCATGAAGGCGATCCGCTTGTTGCCGTCGATAAAAGCATGGTTCTTCGCAAGCCCGAAGGCGTACGCCGCCGCAAGCTCGGCCAGCGGCGACTGTTCGCAGGTCCATTTGTTGACGGGACGTTCCAGGGCTGAGCGCAACATCCCCTCGTCACGCAAGCCGCGGCGCCCCGCCGAAGCGGCGGAGTTGCCGGCTGTGGATGGCGATGGCTTGTTCGTAAGTGATCCAGAGCGGCTCCGGCGCCTCGCTCATTTGGCCAATGCTGCAAGGGTGTCGCGGTATTTGTCCATGATCTCGCCGGCGATCTCCATGGTCCGCTCGAAATCCGGATCGTGCGGGGTCAGGACGAAGCCGCCACCGGGCTGCTCGAGCAGAAACAGCCGGTCGCCCTCCTTCAGATCGAGCCGGGCCGCCGTGTCCTTTGGCAGGATGAAGCCGATGGAATTGCCGATTTTCCGGACCTGCAGGGTGCCCGCGCCGGACTGAAATTCTTTCTGATTTTCGCTCACCTTCTCGCTCCCGGACCTACTCCGTTATACAAATGTATAACACGTCCGGAAGCTGCGTTCAACAAATGTTTTACGCCTCTTTTAGCCCATCGCTTCCAGCTCATCGATCATGCCCGAGATGACCGACAGCCCCCCGTTCCAGAACTCCGGGTCCTTGGCGTCGAGCCCGAAAGGCTTGAGGAGTTCGGAATAGTGCTTGGTGCCGCCGGCCGACAGCATTGCCAGGTAGCGCTCGGCAAAACCGGCCTGCGCGTGTTCGTAAGCGCCATAGAGCGAGTTCACGAGGCAATCGCCGAAGGCATAGGCGTAAACATAGAACGGCGAATGGATGAAGTGCGGGATGTACATCCAGAAATTCTCATAGCCAGGCCGGATATCGATCGCAGGGCCGAGGCTCTCGCCCTGGACGCTGAGCCAGATTTCCCCGATGCGCTCCGCCGTCAGTTCGCCGTTCTTGCGCTCGGTGTGAACGGCGCGTTCGAAGGTATAGAACGCGATCTGCCGCACCACCGTGTTGATCATGTCCTCGACCTTGCCGGCGAGCAGCGCCTGGCGCTGCTTGGCGCTCTTGGTCTCGCCGAGCAGCCGGCTGAAAGGTCAGCATTTCGCCGAACACGCTTGCGGTTTCCGCCAAGGTCAGCGGCGTCGGCGCCATCAGCGCGCCGTTCCCGGCGGCCAGCACCTGGTGCACGCCGTGGCCGAGTTCGTGGGCGAGCGTCATCACGTCGCGCGGCTTGCCCTGGTAGTTCATCAACACATAGGGATGCGCCGACGGCGTGGTCGGATGCGAGAACGCGCCCGGCGCCTTGCCGGGCCGCACCGGTGCATCGATCCAGCGATCGGTGAAAAACCGCTCGGCGATGCCGGCCATTTCCGGCGAGAAGCCGCGATAGGCCGTCAACACCATGTTCTTGGCATCGGGCCAGGCGATCGCGCCCGATGGCGGCAAACGGCAGCGGCGCATTGCGATCCCAATGCGCGCAGCTTCTTCTTTTTGAACCAGCCGGCCTTGAGCCGATAATAGCGGTGCGAGAGCGTCGGATAGGCCGCGCGCACCGCAGCTGACCAGCGCATCGACCACCTCGCGCTCGACGCGGTTGTTCAGATGGCGCGAATCCGCGACATCCTTGAAGCCGCGCCAGCGGTCGGAAATTTCCTTGTCCTTGGCCAGGGTATTGGTGATCAGCGCAAACGTCCGCTCATTGGCCTTGAAGGTCTTGGCCAGAGCTTCGGCCGCCGCCTTGCGCTTCAGACCATCGCGGTCCTGCAACAGATTGAGCGTCGGCTCGATCGCAAGCTCCTTGGCCGACACCTTGAAGCGCAACGAAGAGATGGTCTGGTCGAACAGCCGGTTCCAGGCGGCGTAGCCGCTCTGGGATTTTTCGTGAAACAACTGCTCGACGCGGTCCTCCAGCTGATACGGCTTGTCCTTGCGCAGATCCTCGATCCACGGCCGGTAATGTGCGAGCTCCGCCGCGTCTGCATCGCGTTCTCGATCACCGCATCGTCGATGCGGTTGAGCTCGAGCGCGAAGAACAACAGATGCACCGAGGCCGTTGGTCAGCCGTTCGGAGACATCGCCGTAGAATTTCGAGATCGCGGGATCGACGCTGTCGCCGGCATGAACCAGTCCGGCATAGGAGCCGAGCCGGCCGGCGAGATCGTCGATCGCCTCATAGCGCTTTACGGCTCCCGCAAGCCAGCGGCCACCGCCCTCTCCCGTCGTCCGCTCCGCAAGCTTGCCTTTGTAGTCGGTCTCAAACGCGACGCATTCGGAATCCATCCTGTCGAGGTCGTGCGTCACTTCCGGCGCGTCGATCGCCGGAATAGAGGTCGGCCAGGTTCCATTCCGGCAGCTTGTCCGCTTTCGACGAGGAGGCTTTCCTGGAATTGGTCTTGCGTGGCGGAGGTCGATTTGCGAAGGGCTGAGGCGGTAGCGCGAGGTCATCTTGTTCGAAACCTGTATTCGATCATAACGGCGGGAGGGCAAGGTTTAAGCAGGCGTTAATCGGCGTCGGCCAGAGTGCCCCGATTCGAGACAGATAGTTGTTGCGTATGAGGAACACCATGGCTGCCACCATTTTGATCGCCGATGACGATGCCGTGCAGCGCCGCCTGGTCGAGAACATGGTGCAAAAATGCGGCTACGAGGCCGTCGTGGTCGATTCCGGCGACGCCGCGATCGCGCTATTGACCGCTCCCGATGCACCCGTGATCGATGCCCTCGTGCTCGACCTTGTGATGCCCGGCCTCGACGGCATGGGCGTTCTCGCCAAAATTCGCGAAGCCGGTCTTTCCATCCCTGTCATCGTGCAGACCGCCCATGGCGGCATCGACAATGTGGTGTCGGCGATGCGCGCCGGCGCCCAGGATTTTGTCGTCAAGCCGGTCGGCATGGAACGGCTGCAGGTAAGCCTGCGCAACGCACTGAACACCAGCGCGCTGAAGGGCGAATTGCAGCGCATTCGCCACAGCCGCGAAGGCCGGCTGACCTTTGCCGACATCATCACCCGCAGCGAGGCGATGGCGGGCGTGATGCGGACGGCGCAAGAAGGCAGCGGCCTCGACCATTCCGGTGCTGATCGAGGGCGAATCCGGCGTCGGCAAGGAATTGTTCGCGCGCGCCATCCATGGCAGCGGCGAGCGCAAATCGAAGCCGTTCGTCGCCGTCAATTGCGGCGCGATCCCCGACAATCTCGTGGAGTCGATTTTGTTCGGCCACGAAAAGGGCGCCTTCACCGGCGCGACCGAACGCCACACCGGCAAATTCGTCGAAGCCTCCGGCGGCACGCTGTTCCTCGACGAAGTCTCGGAACTTGCCGCTGGCCGCCCAGGTCAAACTGTTGCGCGCGCTGCAGGAAGGCGCGGTCGAGGCGGTCGGCGGCGCGCAAGCCGGTAAAGGTTGACGTGCGCATCGTGTCCGCGACCAACCGCAAATTGCTCGACCGCGTCAAAAGCGGGCACTTCCGCGAGGACCTGTTCTATCGCCTGCACGTGCTGCCGCTGACCGTTCCATCCGTTGCGCACGCGCCGCGAGGATATCCCGCATCTGGTGCGGCATTTCCTCGCGCGTTTCTGCGCCGAGGAAAACCGCCACATCACCGGCATCAGCGGCGAAGCGATGGCGCATCTTTCGCAACTGGATTGGCCCGGCAATATCCGTCAGCTCGAGAACGCCGTCTACCGCGCCGTCGTGATGAGCGAGAGCGATCAGCTTGGTCTGTCGGATTTCCCGCAAGCCGCGGCGCAATGCCGTCGCCGCCGACGGCGGCCCACGGCGAGCCGCTGATCGTCGAGCACGGCTTCCACGCGACCGCGCCGGCCATAAATCGGTAATGAAATACCTATCGCACCGCTGCCGGCGTCGGGCACGCTATCGATGCTGACGAATAGCGGCGAAGTGCGGCCGCTGGAGGAGATTGGAGAGCGAGATCATCCGCTTCGCGATCTCGCATTACCGCGGACAGATGTCGGAAGTCGCGCGCCGCCTGAAAATCGGCCGCTCGACGCTTTATCGCAAGCTCGACGAAGCCGCGGCGGACGACCGCGGGCGGAACGGATCAGACAGGATAGGCTTATAGGAACAGCTCGGCGCGTAACGCACGGACGAAGCGACTGAAAGTCCAGGGATGCCGGAACAATTTGAACCGTTGCCTGCAAGTGACAGACAAACGGCAGCTCGCGTGGCAAGAATCCTGTTGAAGGCGATGCAACAGGAGCATGATGAAGTCAGTTTGTCGTGAGTTGCCTCTCGTGGCGCTGGCTGCATGAGGGGGGCCCGTGTATCGTCTGCGTATGAATCGTTGCGGCAGCCATGCCAAACCAGGAACTCTGGAGCATAATTTCACCTAGAAAAAGCTTCAGAAACCGATCAGGCCCGGCGCTTTCGCGAAAGCTTTGACGGATAAACCAAGGCTGCTCCACGAGCGGGGCAGCTTCACCCAAGGGGTGTGATGATGCGTGACTGTTGGAAGAACCGTGGTGGATTTGACCGCGTCTTGATGACGGTCGCGGCGACCTTCCTCACGGTGTCGGCGACTTCGGCATTCGCGCAAGACGTTGCCCGCGCGCAACTCCGCCGCCGAGCTGGCGATCGATGCGGCGAGTCCCCCGCCCCGAGCCGGCCAACGTCCCGCCGCCGACGGCCAACGATTTCAAGCTCGACACCCCATCCGCCGACCCGACCAAGTCAGCCGAGCAAGCGGCGCCGGCGACCAAGCCCGCCGATGTCGCCACGGCTCCGATTTCCGAACCCGCCAAGGTCGAGACCGCCAAGCCTGAAGCTACCAAGCAAGAGGCGACCAAGACCGAGCCCGGCAAGACCGACGATGCCAAGACCGACGCTGCCAAGTCCGACGCTGCCAAGAACGACGCTGCCAAGGCCGATACGGCCGTCGTAGCCCCCGCGCAGGCGCCGGCACCTGCTGCCACTGCTGCTTCGCCCGAACCGGCCAAGGACCCCGTCAAGGCCGCCAGCAATGTCGCAGCCGACGGATCAGCCGGTTGCCGACAAGCTGCGCGAGGCGTTCGGCGCCAAAGCGCAGCGCTATTTCGACCGCAAGGCAGAGCGGGCGGCGGTCGAAAAATTCTATACCGCGCGCGATTTCGCGCCGGTGTGGACGCAAGGCGGCAAGCTGACCGACAACGCCAAGGGCGTCGTTGCCCGGCTGAAGGACGCCGCCTCCGACGGCCTGAATCCCTCCGACTATCCGGTTCCCGATTTTGCCGCGGCGACCTCGCCCGATGCGCTGGCCGATGCCGAACTGAAGCTGACCGCCAGCATGCTCGACTATGCGCGCCATGCCCAGAGCGGCCGGATGCACTGGTCGCAGGTCTCCGGCGACATCCAATATCCGGAGCATCCGATCGACCCGGCGGAAGTGCTCGCCAACGTGACCTCGGCGAAGGACGCTTCGCTTGCGCTCGACAGCTATAACCCGCCGCACAAGCTCTATCTCGCCTTGAAGAAGAAGCTCGCCGAATTGCGCGGCCAGGGCGACGGACCGGTGATCCAGATCGCCGATGGCCCGATGCTCAAGTTCACCCCGGCGCGGAAGAACCAGCCCGCGGTTGAAGTGGAAGATGATCGCGTGCCGCAACTGCGCGCCAAGCTCGGCATCAGCGAAAACGCCTGACGACCGTCATTACGACGCCAAGGTTGCGGAAGCCGTCCGCAAATTCCAGGCAACCGCCGAGCTCAAGCCGACCGGCGTGCTCGACGACAGGACCATCAAGGCCATCAACAGCCCGAAGCGCGACCGCCAGATCGACACCGTGATCGTCAACATGGAGCGCTGGCGCTGGCTGCCGCGCGACCTCGGCGCGCCTGCGATCGGCGACGCCTATGTCATTCTCAACATCCCCGACTATACGCTCAAGGTGATGCAGAACGGCGCGCAGGTCTGGACCACCCGGGTCGTGACCGGCCAGCCCGGCATTCATGCCACGCCGCTTCTGACCGAGACGATGAAGTTCATCACGGTCAATCCGACCTGGAACGTGCCGCCGTCGATCATCTACAACGAATATCTGCCGGCGCTGCAGCAGGACCCGACGGTGCTTGAGCGCATGGGACTGAAGCTCGAGCACAGCCGCGACGGCAGCATCCACATCTCGCAGCCGCCCGGCGAAAGAAACGCGCTCGGCCGCATCCGCTTCAATTTCCCGAACAAGTTCCTGGTGTATCAGCACGACACCCCGGACAAGAACCTGTTCGCCAAGGAAGACCGCGCCTTCAGCCACGGCTGCATGCGGGTTCAGAATCCGGACCAATACGCCTCGGTCCTGCTCAACATCACCGAGCCGAACGCGCACTACACGCCGGAAAAAATCCGCAGCATGTACGGGCAGAGCGAGATCGACCTGAAATTCCCGACGCCGATCCCGGTCAACATCACCTACCAGACCGCCTTCGTGGATGACGCCGGCAATCTTCAGTTCCGCAAGGACGTCTATGGCCGCGATGCGATCATGCTGTCGCTGCTCCGGTCGGGCCGAAACAAGGACCTGGAGGCGGTGGTCGCCCACTCCCAGCCGAACTACGTCCGGCCGGTCGGCGATGTGCACCTGGCCAGCGAGAATTCGTGGTCGCCGTCAGGACCGTCGTTCTTCGAGCGGCTGTTCGGCGGCTCCAGCCAGCCCCAGCCCGCCCCTCCCGGACGGCGGCGGCTCCTGCCGCAGCAGGGGCAGTCGTATTATCAACGCTGACTCGGTCAGCTAAATTTACCCAGCTAGATCAAAGGCCTCGCCCTCAGGCGGGGCCTTTTAACGTTAACCATTCTCCATCCAGGTTTAACCAATGGCTCTTTTTCGCCACACTGAACGGGTTAGTTCGAGGTGGATTTGGGGGAAAGGGTTAAATCTTCCTTAACCCTACCGCGTTAAGAGTGCATTTACCCTCTTTCGCCACACGGGGTCGCGAAAGAGTTCAACCATGATCGTCTGTCGGGGTGGGCTCATTACGTGCTGACTGGTTTCGCACGCCAATTCAATTTGTCGTCTCTGCCGAAGGCCGGATATCAGCTCGGCGTGACCTCGGTGCTGCTGTTGGCAGGCATCGGCTCGGTCCACGATGCGAGCGCCATCAACGAAACCCGCACGCTGTCATTCCACCACACCCATTCGGGCGAAGACCTCACCGTCACCTTCAAGCGCGACGGCCGCTACGACGAAGAGGCCTTGAAGCAGCTCAACCATTTCCTGCGCGACTGGCGTACCCAGGAACAGACGACGATGGATCGCCATCTGTTCGATATCCTCTGGGAAGTCTACCGCGACGTTGACGGCAAGAAGCCGATCCAGATCATCTCCGCCTACCGTTCCCCCGAAACCAACGCCATGCTCCGCCGCCGCTCCGCCCATACCGGCGTGGCGCGCTTCAGCCAGCATATGCTCGGCCATGCGATGGATTTCTACATCCCGGATGTGCAGCTTGAGCAGATCCGTTACGCCGGCCTGCGCCTGCAGCGCGGCGGCGTCGGCTTCTACCCGACCTCGGGATCGCCGTTCGTGCATCTCGATACCGGCAACATCCGCCACTGGCCGCGCATGACCCACGACCAGCTCGCCCGCGTCTTCCCCGACGGGCGGACCGTCCATGTCCCCTCCGACGGCACGCCGCTGAAGGGATATGAATTGGCCCGCGCCGAGATCGAGCGTCGCGGCGAGGATGATGGCCCGGCGACGGTAAGCAAGCCCAACCTGTTGACCCGTCTGTTCGGTGGCAAGTCGAACGACGACGATGAGGAAGCTTCCGCTCCCGTCCAGGACAAGACCGCTCCCGCCACCCAGCTTGCCGCGGCCAAGCCGGCCGACACCGTGCCCATGCCGCGTGGGAAGCCTGCGGCCACGATGCTGCAACTGGCCTCGGCCGACATGCAGATCGTGCAGCCTGCCAAACCGAAACAGCCCGCCGCATCGGACAGATCTGAGGCAAAGCCGGAAACGCCGGCCGATATCATCAACGCGCGCGGTTTCTGGGACAACATGCCCACGACGCCGAATCAGGCCACGCCTGCACAGGTCGCGGCCATCAGCGCCCGTCGGGCGTTGGCGTCAACCGATCCGCAATCGACCTCGAGTGTTCCAGCCGCCTATCAGGCGCTGGCTTACGCACCCGCGGCGTCCCCACCTGTTGATCGCGCCAGCGCGCGCGCGACCCGCAGCGCGCACCCGGCTTCAGCCAACCGCAATCCGGTGGCCGCGAACGACACGCCCGTCGCCGCCAAGGGCCAGGACGGCGTAGTGGCCGCCTCGACGCGGATCGTCGCCTCGAAGGCCGGCGATAGCTGGATGCGCATCATGACGCTGGCGCCGAGCGCGAGCACATCGATGTCGGTCACCGTGCTCGGCGATGCCAACATGACGCTGCTGAGCGCGCTGTTCGTCAAGCCGCAAGCGGTGGTCGTGATGGGCTTCTCGGACGATCCGCAAGCGGGCCTCACCGCCGACCGCTTCAGCGGCTCGGCCACTGCTACGCTTGCGACGCAGTCCTTCGTATTGCGGACGGCGTCGCTGCACTAGTGGAGTGGATTTGACATTCGCTACCCCGTAGCCGCGCATTGGCGATGCGAATGTCAAATCCGAAACTCCACTAGAAACCTATATTCGCTAGTGGTCCTTTGATTCCAACATTCGCAAAAGTGGCCGCTGAGAAGGGGTGCGAATGTTGGAATCGGACCACTAGCATCATCTCCTCAGGACGAGGAGAAGCTCACAGCATTCCCAACGCCTGCATATAGGTTTCCAGGATCGTCTCGTGCTCGGCGCGCTCGTTTGCGTCCTGCTTGCGCAGACGCACGATGGTGCGCAGCGCCTTGACGTCGAAGCCATTGCCCTTGGCCTCCGCATAGACATCGCGGATGTCGTCGGAGATGGTCTTCTTTTCCTCTTCCAGCCGCTCGATGCGCTCGATGATGGCCTTGAGCTGATCCTTGGCAAATCGCGTCGCCGGGGCTTCGTCTTCCTTGACGGCAGCAGAGGTGGCCATCGATGGTACTCCTGAATAAACTGGCGGTTTGATGAAAGAAAGCGCTGCACGTCTCGAAGCGCGAAAGCGCAGTTCTCAAAACGACCCTCAAGAGTAAGGCTGCTCACGTCAAGGCGACTTGCGTGCTCATCCACAGCGCGCCCACAGGAAGGCGCTCAGTCGTCTCGCTTCGGTCCACCTGGTCAATGGCCGGGATTGACTTTGTTCATCGCCGCGAGTTGTTGCGGCGATGCTGTTCCCTGAAATTTCTCCTTCCAGGTCTCGTAGGGCATGCCGTAGACGGCCTCGCGGCTCTCATCCTTGCTCATCGCAGCGCCCTTGGCGTCGGCTTCTTCCTTGAGCCAGTTGGACAGGCAGTTGCGGCAGAAGCCCGCCAGGTTCATCAGATCGATGTTCTGAACGTCGGTACGACCGCGCAGATGCTCAACCAGCCGCCGAAAGACCGCGGCTTCAAGTTCTGTTCTGGTTTTGTCGTCGATCGCCATGGCCAATTCCGCCCTTCCATGCATGGCCCAGAAGGGCCATGCTCTCACCGTAGGTAGGAAACTGTCACATATTTTTCCACATCGCGACGCAAACATTCAGACGGCATTTATGGCATCCGGACCGATCCGAAGGGCCGGAATGTCAGCGAATTCCGCTTGACCGTCGATGGACCCTCACGCGAAACCGTCAATATCTTGATATAACTTGGCCTTGATGATCCAAAGAGATTCGCTTCCCCTGCCCCAAACAGCAAAACGCTTCCGCGCCGCCCTGGCACCAGCTCTGCTGTTTGTGCTGGTCTGCCTGTGGAACGGATCGGCAGCGGCGGACTTTCGTCTGTGCAATAACACCTCGAGCCGGGTTGGTATCGCGCTCGGCTATAAGGATGTCGAGGGCTGGACCACTGAAGGCTGGTGGAACGTATCCTCGCGAAGCTGTGAGACGCTGCTGCGCGGTACGCTTGTTGCACGGTATTATTATATCTATGCGCTCGATTACGATCGCGGCGGCGAATGGTCGGGACAGGCTTTCATGTGCTCGCGCGACAAGGAATTCACCATCCGCGGTGCGGACAATTGTTTGGCGCGCGGCTTCGACCGGACCGGCTTCTTTGAAGTCGATACCGGCGATCAGCGGGCCTGGACGGTGCAGCTCACCGAATCCAGCGAGCAGCAACCGGCGCAGCGCGTGCCGGGGATTCCCGGCACGATTGGCCCGGGTGGTTCCGGAAATATTCCAGGCATCTCCAACCCGCCGGGCGGATTGCCCCCGGGCGCGACGGGTCTGCCGCCAGCCGCAGCACCCGGGACCAAGCCATGAGGCGTATGCGCCGCATCAAAATCCTGGCAACGCTTGGCCCAGCCTCGTCCGACGGCACCATGATCCGGAAGCTGTTCGAGGCCGGCGCCGACGTTTTCCGGATCAATATGAGCCACACCCCGCACGACAAGATGCGGGAGCTGGTCGCGACCATTCGCAATGTCGAGAGCAGTTACGGGCGGCCGATCGGCATTCTCGTCGATTTGCAGGGCCCGAAGCTGCGGCTCGGCTCGTTTGCCGAAGGCGCGGTGCAGCTCAACAACGGCCAGAGCTTTACGCTCAGATTCGGACAAGACGCCGGGCGACAACACCCGCGTTCAGCTGCCGCATCCGGAAATTCTCGCCGCACTCAGACCGGGCCACGCGCTTTTGCTCGACGACGGCAAGGTGCGGCTGATCGCCGAGGAAACCTCTCCCGATCATGCCGTCACCCGCGTCGTGATCGGCGGGCGGATGTCGGACCGCAAGGGCGTCAGCCTGCCCGACACCGACCTTCCGGTCTCCGCGATGACGCCAAAGGACCGCGCCGATCTCGAAGCTGCGCTCGTGACCGGCGTCGACTGGATCGCGCTCTCCTTCGTGCAGCGCGCCGAGGATGTCGTCGAGGCCAAGAAACTGATCCGCGGCCGCGCCGCCGTGATGGCCAAGATCGAAAAACCGCAGGCGATCGATCGCCTGCCCGAAATCATCGAAGCATCCGACGCGCTGATGGTGGCGCGCGGCGACCTCGGCGTCGAACTTCCGCTGGAGCGCGTGCCGAGCCTGCAGAAGCAGATGACGCGGCTGGCGCGCCGCGCCGGCAAGCCGGTAGTAGTCGCAACCCAAATGCTGGAATCGATGATCCAGTCCCCGGTGCCGACCCGCGCCGAGGTCTCCGACGTCGCCACCGCGGTCTATGAAGGCGCCGACGCCATCATGCTCTCGGCGGAATCGGCGGCCGGCAAATTTCCGGTCGAGGCGGTCTCGACCATGAATCGCATCGGCGAGGAGGTCGAGCGCGATCCGACCTATCGCGGCGTCGTCAATGCGCAACGCGCCGAACCCGAACCGACCGTGGGCGATGCCATCGCGGACGCGGCGCGGCAGATCGCCGAGACGCTCGATCTTTCCGCGATCATTTGCTGGACCAGCTCAGGATCGACGGCGCTGCGCGTCGCTCGCGAACGGCCCAAACCGCCGGTGGTGGCGATCACGCCCAATCTCGTCACCGGCCGCAAGCTGTCGGTGGTGTGGGGCGTGCATTGCGTCGTCGCCGAAGATGCACAAAACCTCGACGACATGGTGAAACGTGCCAGCAGCATCGCCTTTCGCGACGGTTTTTCGCGGGCCGGGCAACGCGTCATTATCGTGGCCGGCGTGCCGCTGCGCTCGCCCGGCACCACCAACATGCTGCGCATCGCCTCGGTAGGATCGGACGGCGACGCGGAAATCTAAGCGGCATCGCCGCCCTCGCCTCAGACCAGCTTCGCTTCCAGCGAAATCTTGGTGTTGAGAAGTTTCGACACCGGACATCCGGCCTTGGCCATGCCGGCCAGTTCCTGAAATTTCGCGTTGTCGGCGCCGGGGACTTTCGCTTGAAGCGAAAGATGGACCGAGGTGATGGCAAAGCCCTCGCCGACCTTTTCAAGCGTGACATCTGCCTTGGTTTCCATCTGTTCGGCAGTGAGCTTGGCCTCGCCGAGGATCAGCGACAGCGCCATGGTGAAACAAGCGGCGTGTGCGGCTCCGATCAGTTCCTCGGGGTTGGAACCTGGTTTGCCCTCGAAACGGCTGGCGAAGCCGTAAGGGTAATCTTTCAAGGCGCCGCTCTTGGTCGAAATCGCGCCCTTGCCGTCCTTGATACCGCCCTGCCATTTGGCAGATCCAGATGTGGTCGTCATGTGAGCTCCGCTGGCTTGAGGTGAACCATGATCATATCCTGGATCATCAATGCGGCAGAATTTTTCGAGGCTCGCGCATTTCAGCAAGCCTCAGGACGGCTCTTGCACGGTCCGTGATTTGCGGACCAGCGGACATGCCGCGATCTCCCGGTGGTCGGCGGCGGGGATACGCTCACAGTTGCGCGATCTGTCAATTTCCAGATCATAGGCGGCGAGTAGATCGGTTCGCGGCGGGGTTCCGGCAAAGAACAGTGCCCGCACGCCTCCTGGCAGCGGATGAGCCAGCCCGAAGCGAATGCGCCGATCAAGCACGCCGCCCGGCGCGATCGGCAGCACGATGTCGGACACTTGATACGCCCTTGAAGCGAGTGGAAGCAGCGGAATGACATACCCCGTCGGCTTCTCGAGCAGCATATAGGTCGCCGGCGTCAGCAACGCGCCGGTGAGCTGCGGCTGATACGGATCGGACCACGGGCGCCGCGACCATTCCGCAGGCCGTGTCCAGACAACGATGGCCAAGGCGACGATCACAGCAGACGCAGCCGGGACAAACGAAGTCCGGGATTGTGCGGGACCGCCTAGCGTTTCGATAAACCGCGACAACAGCAGCACGATCAGCGGCGCGGCCATCAATTCGAGCGCAATCGCATAACGGTGGATCGCAAACATCTGCAGCCACAATGCGTAGGAGACGGCGAAGAACAGCAGGAATTGCTTGTCGCGCTGCCGAAAGATCGGCGCTTGGCGCAGCAAGCCCATTCCAACTGTCATCGCCAATAGAACGATCACCACGGCAAAACGCGGATCCCGGAACGCAAATTCCGATGAGCGATGATCGCCGATCAGCCAGTAGAAAGGATAAGCCAGGGCGTCCAGCACGCCATGGGGCATGAAGCGCACGTCGGTGATCGGTTCGAGCGGCGCTTCGGGAGATCGGAAAATCGTATTGAAGTACGGAAACACCGGACTGCCGAATTGCTGCCACAGCTTCCAGGCCCAGGCGCCTCCGGTCGCAAGCCCGCCTGCCGCACTTCCCACTGCAAAGGCGCCGATTTTCGGGAATGGACGATCGGCCACGACCAGCGCAGTCACAGCGCCAAACAGGAACGTGGCGTTGGTCAGCTTCAACCCAACCGCTGCACCCATCAAAAGGCCGGCCGCGACAAGACGAACCGCGTGCCGCTCGCCGGCCGACAAGATCAGGCCAAGACCCGCGATCACCGGCAGCGCGGTAAGGATGTCGGAGAAGCTGGTGCCGACTTCGGACAGCGTCATTGGACCGAACGCGGCGATAACGACCGATGCCAGAACGGCCCACGCCGAAGCGGAAGTTCCGAGCAATACCCGCGAGAGCCACCAAACAAGAGCGAGGTTGAGGCCGTGGATGGCCCCAATCAGAATTCCCCAGAACGGCGCACCGACGCCATGCCGCAGCAGATAGGCGGGAACGTAAACGAGCGGGTTCAGGAAGCTCTGAAAACCACCCGGTATGACATCGGTGTCGAACCGGCCGTTGAGCAGCGCAAAGGCGCCATACTCGTGATAGTTCTGCCAATCCCAGTTGATGTCTTCGCCGCTGAACCACGCGTAAAGCGCTCCGGCAACAAGCGATGCAACGATCACGATCGCCAGCGAACCAAAATGTCTGCGTGCGACCATGGATGAAAGGGCTTCCGCGTGCTTTTGAAGCCCTACGCAAATAGAGGGGAGAGGTATCAAAATCTTTGCAGGCAAGGATTGGCGTGACCACAAGGTAAATAAAACCTTGTCGGCGGCCGAAGGCTGTCGCCGTGGCTTACGCGCCGACCAACGTCTTGGCGGGCAAGACCGCCTGTACCACGAGGCCACGAGCGCGGGCATCCATCACACCGACTGCGCGCAACGCAAGCAGCGTCACGGTCTGAACGGCATCGCGGAGCTTTCCCGGATCGTCCGTGTTCTCCGCTGCGAGCGGCCCAACGAGCGACTCGTTGAGGGCACCGAGCAGCGCGATCGCAGCCAGGCTTGTGTCCTGCGCCGGCAGATGTCCGGCACGGACCGCCGCATCGATCCGGCCTGCGATTTCACCAACGACCGCGCGGCGGCTGGCAAGCCGCGATGCCGTGACATCGACATCAACGGGTTCGGCCAGAATGCCCCAGGTGAGCTTGCGCTGCGACAGCGCATGCACCGCGACCGTGGTGACGGCAGCCGCCAGCGCCGATGACGGACCAGGGGCGGCCTCCGCGGCCCGACGGATAGCCGACAGTTCGTCGCGGGAGACCTCGGCGATCAGTTCGGAAATCAGGTCGGCCTTGGAGGGGAAATAGCGGTAGACGGTGCCGGCGGCGACATTGGCCCGGACCGCGATCGGCGCGATCTGTACGGCAGCCATACCGCCCTCGGCGGCGGCGTTTCTGGCAGCAGTCAGGATGGCGCTGCGGCGCGCCGCGAGGCGTTTCACGACCTGATGGGTCCGCCGATAAACCATGCTGCGTTTCCCGTTCCCATGCGCCTGACGGGTGAAAAGCCCGCCGAAGTGCGCATTCAGTTTTTTGGCGATGGACGACCGATCGCTTCAAGAAGTGAACAATAATTCAGACGCGAAGACAAGCCGGTTTTGGATGCAGGCCTATTCGGCGGGCGCCATGGCGGGCGATCGCGCGCCCGGCTCGCGCCACCACGGACCCACGCGCCAGCCGACCAGGGCGGCGACGACGAGTGTCGCCCCGAAGCCGGTCGGCGCGCCGAGCAGCGGGTAGATCATCGGGAGCGCGGCGACGAGGCCGAGCGCCGGCAGTTCGTGGCGCGCAAACCCCTCATCCAGTCCGATGCGGACGAGAAACGCCACCGCAATCGCAAGCACCATTTCGTCGTAGAGAAACAGATAGGGCGTCACCAACAGCGTACCGGCCGCGAGCGCCGCGGCTTTCAACGGGTATTGGACCTTGCGGCTGCGCCATAGAAGCGCGAGCAGGACCGCCACCGTGACGCTCATGATCCATTGCAACATCCAGGCGAACGTCTCGGGGCCGCCGAAATAGCGGGTCAGCGCGAAGATGCTTTGCATCTTGCCCCATGGCGCGCGGCCCTCGACAAGGAAGGCCTTGTTGAACATCGGCATCCAGTGGACGAACGCTTGCCAGCTCTCGGTGCCGAAGGCGAGCCATGACAGCATCGCCATCAAGATCGCAACCACAGCCGCGGTGAAAAACACCCGCCATTGCGCCGCCGCGATCAGGACCAGCGGAAACAGCAATCCATATTGCGGCTTGTAGCTCAAAAGCCCGAGGCAGATGCCGGAAAGCACCGGCCATCTCGGCATCAGAACCAGCGTGCCGCCGATCAGCGAGGCCGTGAGAAATCCGTTCTGTCCGACCAGCGTATTGGTGAACACCACCGGAAACGCGGCCGCGAGCAGCAAGCCGAACCAGCGGCCGACGATGGCGCGCATCGCGGCCAGATAAGGCAGGAAGCTTACGAGCGCCCAGCCGGCGTAGGCCACAGCGTACGGAAAATGTGCCAGCACCGCGGCGACGAACAGAAACGGCGGCGGGTAATGCCAGGCGAAATTGCCTTCATAGCTCTGGCCGAGGACCGCGACCTGAACCGCTTTCTGGATGTCCCAGTCATAGGCGAGCGCGGGATGCCCATCGAGCACCAGGCGCCCGGCGGACCAGACATTGACGAAATCGGTTGGAATGCCGAGCCCGTTTCCATCGAAGATCCACCAATGGGCGGTGACCCCGTTTTGCAGCATCGCCGCGTTGATCGCGCAAAGCACAAGGCAGGCGACGAGGAGCGCGGGCGGGATCGCGCTCCTCGTTGCGGGCATAGTGATGTCGGATGTCAGCACAGCCATGCAGGGTCCCGGCGCTCAAAGCGCGCGCCACCCCCCAGCTTTAGGCCGGCCGGCTTGCCGAAATCTTAAGACTTGCCGGTCTGTCGCGGGATTTGACCGTTCAGGCGACGGCCGCCGATGGCGGCAGTGGTCCGATCTAACATTCGCACCCCTTCTCAGCGGCCACTTTTGCGAATGTTAGGATCAAAGGATCACTGGCAAATATAAGTTCTAGTGGAGTCTTGGATTTTGCATTCGCTTGACGAACTCGCGGCTAGGTGGATCGCGAATGCAAAATCCGCTCCACTAGCACCTCGCGGCCGCGCATCAATGCGATGTAGAACAAGGCGCCGAGGGCCGCGCCGATCAGCCAGCCCCAGTCCCCGAGATTGGTCATCAGGCCATAGGCGCCGGCGAGCGACAGCCCGATCGCGATTGTGGCCGAGCCGGCCAGCGCCAGCAGCGCCCGCGTGTTCCAGCCATTGTCGAAATGCAGCGTGCCCTGCGGCGACATCGTGTAGAGATCGTTGAGGACGATCTGCTGGCGCTTCACGAGATAATAGTCTGCCACCATGATCCCGAACATCGGCCCCAACGCGGCACCGAAGATGCTGACGAAGATCGTGATCGCCTGCGGGCTCGAGACGAAAATCCACGGACACACCATGACCGAGAGGATCGAGGTGATCAGTCCGCCGCGGCGGAAATCGATCTTGCCGGGATAGAGGTTGGAGATGTCGTAGGCCGGCGAGACAAAATTGGCGACGATGTTGATGCCCATGGTGGCGACGATGAAGGTGATCGAACCGATCGCCACGACCCAGGGATTGCCGATCCGTTCGACAATGGCGACGGGATCCATGATCGCTTCGCCGAATACCTTGACGGTGCCCGCGGTGACGATCACCGTGATGATCGCAAAAACAATGAAGTTGACGGGCAGGCCGAGGAAATTACCCACCTTCATCGATCGTTCGTCTTTCGCAAAACGGGAGAAGTCGCCGAAGTTGAGCAGCAGCGCGGCGAAGTAGGCAACGATCAACATCGTCGCATTGGCCATATGCCCGATCGCGGATCCCTCGGCCCGCGGGCTCAGCTGCAACGACAGGCTCGAAGCACCGGTTTGCGTCACGATCCAGATCGCGAGCGCAAACATCACGATGTAGACCACGGGCCCGCAGAAATCGATGAACTTGCGGATCGTCTCCATGCCGTTGAGGAAGATCAGAAGCTGGAACAGCCACATGAACAGGAAGCTGGCCCAGCCCAGCGCCGTGAGGCCTGCAAAGCCGGAATGCGTCCACGCTTCCGCGCTCGGATAGAACGTCAACACCAGCGCCTGGACGGCCTTGGAGGCAAAGTAGGTCTGCACGCCGTACCAGACGATGCCGACAATGCCGCGCAAGCCGGCGGCAATGTTGGCGCCCATCACGCCGAACGCCATCCGCGCCACGACTGGAAACGGCGTGCCGTATTTCAACGACGGGCGTCCGATCAGGTTCATCAGGAAGTAGACGATGGTTATGCCCACCACCATCGCCAGCAGCACCTCCCACCCGGTCAGACCGAGAAAGAAAAGACTCGCCGCGAAGGTATAGCCGCCGACCGAATGCACGTCCGACATCCACATCGCGAAGATGCTGAAGACACCCCAGGTGCGTCCCGCAGGCGCAATCGGCGCCAGATCATGATTGTAGAGCTTGGCGTCGGCATTGGGCACGGCGATGACGGGAGAGGCGCTCGTGTTACCTGACATCGGCAGCTCCTGTACTGGTGCCAGACTGACAGATTATTTTAAGCAAGTCCCGAGCCAAGGACGGCAAGGCACTGGAAGGCGCTCCCCTCAAAATAAAAGCCCGGCACGATGCCGGGCTTTCAGCGGTAGTCAGTTATCGATGACCGAACGCGACTAGGCCTGCGGCTGCGGCTCCAATCCGGGATCCGGATCGGGACGCGGGCGCGGCTTGCCAGCCGGCGGCACCGCCGAAGCACGCGGGGTCGTCGGTTCGAGCACCGACTCGCGGTTCGGCTTCTTGCCCTTCAGGAGATCGATGATCTCGTCGCCGGTCAGCGTCTCGTATTCCAGAAGGCCCTTGGCGAGCGCCTCCAGATCGGCGCGCTTCTCGGTCAGAATCTTGGTGGCCTGATTGTAGCCCTCCTCGACGAACCGCCGGATCTCGGTGTCGATCTTCTGCACCGTCGCCTCGGACGCGTTCTGCGTGCGCGATACCGACATGCCCAAAAACACCTCGTCCTGGTTCTCGCCATAGGACACGGTGCCGAGTTCTTCAGAGAGGCCCCAGCGGGTCACCATCATGCGCGCCAGCCGCGTCGCCTGCTCGATGTCGGAAGAGGCTCCGGAAGTGACCTTCTCGCGTGCCGAACACCAGCTCTTCCGCAACACGGCCGCCCATCATGATGGCGAGCCGCGAGGTCATCTGCTCCAGCGACATCGACAGCTTGTCGCGCTCCGGCAACTGCATCACCATGCCGAGCGCGCGGCCGCGCGGAATGATCGTCGCCTTGTGGATCGGATCGGTGGCGATGACGTTGAGGCCGACGATGGCATGGCCGCCTTCGTGATAGGCGGTCAGCATCTTCTCTTCCTCGGTCATGACCAGCGACTTGCGCTCGGCGCCCATCATGACCTTGTCCTTGGCCTCTTCGAACTCGGCCTGCGTCACCATGCGCTTGTTGCGCCGTGCGGCGGTCAGCGCCGCCTCGTTGACGAGGTTCATCAGGTCGGCGCCGGAGAAACCGGGCGTGCCGCGGGCGATGGTCTTGAGGTTGATATCGGGCGCCAGCGGCACCTTGCGGACGTGAACCTTGAGGATCTGCTCGCGGCCGACGACGTCCGGATTGGGCACCACGACCTGGCGGTCGAAGCGGCCGGGCCGCAGCAGCGCGGGATCGAGCACGTCGGGACGGTTGGTGGCTGCAATGAGGATCACGCCCTCGTTGGCTTCAAAGCCGTCCATCTCGACCAGCAACTGGTTCAGCGTCTGCTCGCGCTCGTCATTGCCGCCGCCGAGACCGGCGCCGCGATGGCGGCCGACCGCGTCGATTTCGTCGATGAAGATGATGCACGGCGCATTCTTCTTGGCCTGCTCGAACATGTCGCGGACGCGGCTTGCGCCGACGCCGACGAACATCTCGACGAAGTCCGAACCGGAAATGGTGAAGAAGGGCACGTTGGCTTCGCCGGCGACCGCGCGCGCGATCAGCGTCTTGCCGGTGCCGGGAGGGCCGACCAAAAGCACGCCGCGCGGAATCCGCCCGCCGAGCCGCTGATATTTTCCGGGGTCGCGCAGGAATTCGACGATCTCCTGCAAGTCCTGCTTGGCCTCATCGACGCCGGCCACGTCCTCGAACGTCACGCGGCCATGCGCTTCGGTCAGCATCTTGGCGCGCGACTTGCCAAAGCCCATCGCCTTGCCGGCGCCGCCCTGCATCTGCCGCGACAGGAAGATCCACACGCCGATCAGCGCAATGAAGGGCAGCCACGAGACGAGCAGCGAGACGAACCACGGCACGTTGTCGCCCGGCGGCTTCGCGGTGATCGAGACCTTGCCGTTATACAGGCGCGACACCAGCGTCGGATCGTTCGGCGCATAGGTCTGGAAGCTCGAGCCATTGGTGAAGGTGCCGTGGATTTCCGGCCCCTGGATGACGACGTCGCGCACATGATTCGGCGTCGACCTCGGTCAGAAGCTGCGAGAAGGAGATGTCCTGCGAGGAGGCGCGCTGACCAGGGTTCTGGAAAAGCGTGAACAAGGCCAATAACAGCAAAACAATAATGACCCACAGGGCGAAATTGCGCAGATTGGCGTTCATCGATTTTCCTTCGTGGTCGCGCGGATCGCGGCCTTGGTCCTTGGGCCAGCGCCAGGGAATCCCCTAAAGCGACTGCGCGTTACAATCTAGGTGCCAAGGCGCTCGCTGCCAAGGGAACCACATGGGACTATTTAGCCTATCCCGGGGCTATTACGGTTCAAATCGTGGCCTGAAAATAAGGTGATTTCGGGGGTGGTTAAGGGGCGCAAAACACGGCCCTCCGCCCCCTCAACTGCTCCGACGGCGACGCGGCGGCGCCGGCCCGATGACGATTCGCCCTCCGCTGAGGCTGATAACGGCACCGGCCAGCGTCTGTTTCAGCCGCACTTGGCGTTTTACCTGATGTTTTTCAGTGACCGTTCGCAGCGCCCGGTCGAAAACCGCAAGCAAGGCTTCTACCTTGCCAAGTTCCGCCGGCCCTTCGTGGCCGAACCGGTCGATCGCGCGCAGCAAGAGCCGCAACCTGATCTCCTCCGGCATGCGGGCGAAAGCCTCAGCCTCAAAAGCGGCATTTTGGGACCGGGCGCCAGATGCCGGCGGCGATGGGGCCGTGCGATCCCGAAGCGCCAGATAACGCGCGGCACCATCGACGAGAACTTCGATCGCCGCATTGGCCCGCGCCAGCCGCGAGGCCAGCCTCGCCAGGTTGCGCGCATCGCCGCCTTCAGCGGCAAGCCCCTCCATGACGGAACGGATCCGCGGCCGGGTAAAGCTGACGTCGCGGTTGGTCGGATCGTCGGCGATAGCCGATGTTGGCTTTTGCCAGCGTCGCGACCAGCCGCGATTTCGAAATGTTCAGAAACGGCCGGGCCAGTGAACACCCCTTCCCGCTCGCTCTCGCGCGCCATCGCCGCAAGACCGCTGATGCCGCTGCCGCGGAGGAGCCGCATCAACAGCGTTTCGGCCTGATCGTCACGGGTATGGGCGGTGAGGATATGGCTGGCACCACGCTTGTGCGCAGCGCCGGCAAGCAGACGATAACGTGCCGCCCTGGCTGCGGCCGGCACGCCCGATTTCGGCTTTTCGCCGGTCCAGCGCAGCGTGCGATGTGGCACATCAAGCGTGCGCGCCAGCCGCTTGACGTCACGTGCTTCGCGCGCGGACTCAGGCCTAAGGCCGTGATCGACCGTCACCGCCAGGAGATGAGGCCCGCGCGAAAGCGCTTTCCGCCACCGCGCCGCGAGCCACATCAAGGCGATGGAATCAGGGCCCCCGGAAACGGCAAGGACAAGCCCGCTCGCGTGCTTCCACTCCGCGAACAGGCTTTTTGCCTGCTGCGCCGAGATCGGAGATTTGTCGTCCTCTGGCATGACGTTGCCGGCTGATGAAGGCCAAAGCCCCTGAAGGCCAAAGCACTGGTCCATGCGCTCTAGACTAGTGTCGCAATTCCGAAGTTCGTAGCCTTTTGCGGAGCCACGTTTCGAACTTCGGAATCGATAAGGACACTAGCGAACTTATTGATCTAGTGTGGCTTTGGTTCAGAAGACCACATGACCAGACCTGCGGCAGAAATGATGCGGACTTTTGAACCAAAGCCACACTAGCACTTTACCCGCTTTTGCTCGCGGTCGACGGCCTGTTTGATGCCGCCGGCGGCGTGCGGATATTTCCGCTTCACCTCGCCGAATGCGGCGCAGGCCGCTTCCTTTTCCTTCAACGCAGCCAATGACTGGCCGAGCCGCAGCAGGGCATCCGGGGCTTTCGTCGACCGATCGAATTTGGTGGTCACCGCCAGGAAGGCTTCGGCTGCGTCGCGATATTGCTGGCGCTGGAATAAGCTCTCGCCGAGCCAGAATTGCGCCTCCGCCGTCAACGGATCGCTGGGATATTTCCGTTGAAAGTTGCGCATGGTTTCTTCGGCCAGCGCGTAATCCTTGCGCTCGATATAACCGACGCCGAGATCGAACTCGTCCCTGGGCGTTGCCGAGGGCGGCAAGGTGGTGAGCGCGCCGGTGGCGTTGGTGTTACGCGGCGGCGGGGGCGGCAGCGCGCCTGCCGGGGCCCCGCTGGTATTGGCGAGGTTGAGCGGCTCGGCGGACACCGGCAGTTGGCCGCCGCCGAGCGCCCGCGGCGCTCCGGGTGCGCTGGGATTCTGGCTGGGGTCAAAGGCATCGCCACGCCGGCGGCCTGTCGGCGGCACGCCCGCAGGCTCCTGAAGGATGGGCGCCGGAGCGGCGACCTGAGACTGATAGCCTCCAGGCGGCTGCTGGTAGACGGGCGGCGGCTGTGCGGGCGGTAGCGCAGCCGTATTGGCCAGGGGAGCGCCGGGCTGACCGGAAGCGGCGCCTTGGGGCGCCGCTTGGGCACCGCCCTGAAGCATCTTCAGGCGCTCTTCCAGCTGCCGGTTGCGGTACTGCAATTCCTCGTTCTGCCCGGTGAGTTGCCGCAACTGATTTTCGAGTTGCTCGATCCGCACCTCGGGATCGACATCGTCGGATTGCGCCAGCGCCGGGGAATGCCATGCGAGCGGACACAAAACGACCACCGCGGCCAACGCCGCGGCACGGGTAACTTTATGTAATCTGGACGACATTTTGGCCTTGCGGACGGAACCAGCGTGAGCGCGAAGACGGATCACCTTGAGAGTGGGACTACGCCAAAAATGTGACTGAGACAAATGGCGCCCGTATTACACGATCTTCCAAACGAGAACCGGCGCCCTCAAGGCGCCGATGAAATCGCTCGTTAAAATTCGGCCGCTTCAGGAGCTTGCGTTCAACACCGTGACCGCGCGTCGATTCTGCGACCAGCAGGAGATGTCGTTGCAAACCGCGACGGGACGCTCCTTGCCGTAGGAGATGGTCCGCATCCGCGAAGGATCGATGCCACGCGAGGCGAGGAAGGTGCGCACCGACTGAGCGCGCCGCGCGCCGAGCGCAATATTGTACTCGCGGGTGCCGCGTTCGTCGGCATGACCTTCAATGGTGAAGCTGTAGCGGTTGTAGGTTTGCAGCCACTGCGCCTGCTTATCCAGCGTCGCGATCGCCTGCGGCGACAGTTCGGTCTGGTCGCTCTCGAAGAAGACGCGATCGCCGACATTGACCACGAAGTCCTGCTGGCTGCCCGGCGTTGCGGCGCTGGCCATCGCACCGTCGGTCAGCGGATTCTTCGCGCAGGCGCCCATCGACAGCGCAACCGCTAGCAGCGGCAGCGAGCTTCAAACCCTGGAGGATACGCATAGGATGTTTCATTCGGGAGCCTCCACGCTCACGTTTTCGACTTCTATCCGGTCTACAGGGCGATGGTTAAGCGAACGTTCCGTCAACCTTGATGGGATGTTGCCAAACCCGCTCAAATGCCCCCAGTCGGCGAAAAGCAACCGGTATGGTTAATGGGTTGTAAATGTGGCACGAGGGTGAAGGCAAGGCGTTTCACCCAAATATATCGGCTTTTCAAGGCTATCGGCTGGGATTTGCCCGCAAAAGCCGGAATTGGACCGCCGGGCCGGATTCCAGATTGAAGTGTACCGAACCTAGTTCGAACTCGGGGGCCGATTTAGGCCGGCTAGCCTTGCGGAGCGCCCGGAACGCCGCTTCAGCGGGTCGGCGCGATGGATGCTTGTCCGAGCGGGAACTCGGGAAGATCGACCACCGGCAGCAGGCTGTCGCCGCGGCGTTCGAACAACATCTGCCGCTCCGACTTGGTCGAGCGGAATAGCGGATAACGCTGGAACACCTTCTCGCGCAGTTTCGGATAGTCGACGGCCATCAGGCAAAGCGGCTTTGTAAGTGTCGGGTACGGACGCGGCAGGCACAAAGGCTGGTGCAGGAACACCCGGCGATAAAACGCCTGATGCTCCTTGCGCACGGTCGCGGTGCCGATATCGGCGCCGAAATGCTCGCATGCGACGTAAGCGAGCCGCAGCGTGATGTATGGAAGTTGCGGAAATTTGGTTCTGCGAACGGGATCGGCGACGAAGCGATTGGGATCGACGATAATTTTGCCCTTTGCCAATTCAGGCTCGAGCAGGTCCGGAAAGGCGTCGACGGCTGGCGTATCGTGGCGATCCGGCGTCGCGACGCTGATGCGAACCGAACTCATCAACTCGCCGCCGAGGTAAATGCCGAAAGTCCATGAACTCGGCAGATCGTCGAAACGATCTTTCAGGCGTTGATCGGACCGCGCTTCGATGGCTCCTTCGTTTAGGTAGGCGCGATACCGTAAGTTGTATATTTCTTCCTTTTCAACTTCTGCTTCTGCTAGCCGGTATTCGACTTGATCAAGCAGATCGGCCTTTCGCCGGTCGGGCCCGCGTCTGGTTTCTTGCACTAAACTCAATCGGGCCTCCTGCAGCGGCCAACTAGCCACGTACAACCGAAGGTTAATTGTTTATTACCGCAAGTGCAAACGAAAGGGCCTGTTAGGGTTAACCCGGCCGTAGAGAAAAGTTCAGGCCAGCGGGAATAAACCCGCTGAAATCAGGACTTAAGCCTCGGGATGGATGTCCTCGCGGCCGATCAGGAGGGTCAGGCGGTCGATCGGGAGGAGAGAGATTCCTCGTCAGGCCGCCGGCCGTGGGAGGCGTTCAAGAGCTGGCGCACCCGCACCGCCGGCACTGGCCGGCTGAAGAGATAGCCCTGGGCCTCGCTGACGGTGCCATCGGCATTGACAGTTCGAGCTGCTCGTTGGTCTCGATGCCCTCGACCACGACCGACATGCCGAGATCGGCACTCAGCCGCGCCACACCCCGCAACAGCCGTCAACGGACGATCGGTGTCGATGCCTTCCAGGAAGGAGCGATCGATCTTGACCTTCTGCAAGCGGGAAATTGTGCAGATAGCTAAGGCTCGAATAGCCGGTGCCGAAATCGTCGAGCGAAATCCGCACGCCGAGTTCGCGCAACTGCCCAAGCAACGTCATGGGTCATGCTGGGTATTGCGCAGCAGGGAAGATTCGGTGATTTCGATTTCGAGGCGCTGGGCCGGCAGGCCGGAAACGTCGAGCGCGTAGCGAACCTCGCTCAGCAGGTCGCGCTGATGGAACTGCTGCGGCGAGAAATTGACCGCGACACTGACCGCCTCGGGCCATTGCATGCACTCCAGGCAGGCCTTGCGCAGGATCCAGCGGCCGAGATCGACGATCATGCCCATGTCTTCGGCGACCGGAATGATATCGATCGGTGACACCGTGCCGCGCAGCGGATGATTCCAGCGCAGCAACGCCTCGCAGGTCGATATCTTGCCGACTTGCAGATTGACGAGCGGCTGATAGAACAGCTCGAACTCCTCGTTCGCCAGCGCCCGGCGCAGATCGAGTTCGAGAATGCGGCGCGCCTCGACGGTTTGCGCCATTTCTTCGCGGAAGAAACAGAAGGTGCCGCGGCCGTCCGCCTTGGCACGGTAGAGCGCCATGTCCGCGTTCTTCAAAAGCGTGTCGGCGCTGACACCTGCGGTCATCGCGATGCCGATGCTGGCGCCGATCTCGACCAGGTGATTGTCGATCTTGTACCGCTCACTCAGGTGGTCGACGATACGGCGGGCCAGCGCTGCCGCCTCGTCCGGCGACTTGATGTTCTGCTGGAACACGACGAACTCGTCGCCGCCGAACCGCGCCACGAAATCCTCCGGGCGCAACATGGCGCGCAGACGGTCGGCAACCGCGCACAACAACTGATCGCCGCAGGGATGGCCGAGCGTGTCGTTGACCTGCTTGAACTGGTCGAGATCGATGAACAGCAGCGCCGACATTTGACCGCTGCGCGTGCGGCACCGCCAAAAGATGCTCGATCTCGTCCCGGAAATTGACCCGGTTCGGCAATCCCGTCAGTTCGTCGTAACGCGCCAGATGGCGTAATCCTGGCCTCGGCGTTGCGCCGTTCGGTGATGTCTTCCAGCAGGACGACAGCGCCCCCATCGGCCATCGGCTGGAACGCCCACGACAGCGAGCGGCCACGCGCCACATCGGGATCGGTCGTGATGATGCCTTTGGCCTGCGGATTTTCGATTTCGGCGAGGATCATCTTTCCGCTCGCATCCGAGATCGATCCGGCATCGACGCAGGCCGAAAGAATACCGGAAGCGCTGGGCCGCAAATGCGCCAGATCGGACGGCAGCTTCATCATCTCGCTGAAGCAATGATTCATCACCGCCAGATGCCCGTCGGCTGGTGAACATGCACAGGCCGTGCGGCATGTTGTTCAGCGCGGTGTCGAACGCGCGTGGCCAGCGCCGCCTCCCTCTTGCTGGAGGTCAGGGCATCGACGAAAATGGCATTGCAGACTGAGGTTGATATACTTCAATCCGATGAAGAACAACGCCAGCAAGAGCCCGAGCCCGCTGTAGTAGGCGTCGCCGTGCAGGACCAGCGCCAGCGCCAGCGGCGCGCAGGCAAACACGATATGACGCTGAATGATCCACGGGCGGGCATAGTTGCGCCCGGCACTCGCAGCCGTGTACCCGATCGTGACGGCGGTGCACAGCATGTGAGCGATGGCGTCGTCGCTGCCGAGCACCACGACAAAGCACCACAGGCCGAGCGAACTGGCGTAAAGGTCCGCCAGATCTTGTAGCTGTTTTCCCACCATGGGGCGCGCTCCGGCGTGAGCGGGGAAACACGCCGCTCACGCTCGTACTTGCGCATCTGCATTGCGCGCGCGACGCCGACGATCGAGATCCAGATCGCACACGGCCAGACCATCTGATTGCCGGTCTTCAGCGCCGTCATGACGGCGACAATTGTCGCACACAACGTGCCGACCAACGTCGGAACGAAATTTTGAAACAGCGAATCGACGAGCGCCGCATAGATCGACGGCGGCAGCTCTTCTCGATTGCTTCGCTTTTTCTGGTCGTACAATTGCATGCTGGGCGCGGACCGCGGACGTCGTTGGCCAGCGAAGTCTTACCCGCCGCCGGTGAAGTCTTTCTGAGGGAACATCGTTACCGGGACGTTGTTTTTTGCCCCTTCTTCACGAATTTGACTACGAAATCAGCAAGGTAGGCAAGGTTTGCCGATTGCCCTGCCCGCCGCGCCGGCAATTCCCGCGTTAACCTTCAGGACAGGAGCGGCGACCAGGCCGGATCGGAGGCAAATCCCGGCGTCGGCACCCGCTGCTCGAAGCGTCCGGAAATATCCACCGTGAACAAGGACGGCCCGCTGTTGCCGCCGGGATCGCGGAAGAACATCACGACCCGACCGTTCGGTGCAAAGGTCGGTCCTTCATTGTGGAAGCCCGAGGTGAGAATCCGTTCGCCCGATCCATCGGGCTTCATGATGCCGATGGAGAACTGCCCGCCGCCCTGCTTGGTGAATGCGATGTAGTCGCCGCGCGGCGACCAAACGGGCGTCGAGTAACTGCCGTCGCCGAAAGATATCCGCTGGGCCTGGCCGCCGCCTGCCGGCATCACATAAATCTGCGGCTTTCCGCCACGGTCGGACTCGAAACAGATTTGACCGCCATCGGGTGCGTAGGACGGCGAGGTATCGATCGCCGGCGTATCGGTGAGACGCGTCGTCGATTTCGACCGCAGGTCCATCACGAAAAGGTTCGAATTGCCGCCCTGCTGCAAGCTCATGATCACGCGCTGCCCATCCGGCGAAAAGCGCGGTGAGAAACTCATGCCTGGAAAATTGCCGACGATTTCACGCTGCCCGGTTTCGATATTGAGAAGATAGACGCGCGGGTCGCCCTGACCGAACTCCATATAGGTGATTTCCTGAGTGGAGGGCGAAAAGCGCGGCGTCAACACCAGATCGCTGCCGCGGGTCAGGTAACGGACATTGGCGCCATCCTGATCCATCAGCGCCAGCCGCTTGATACGCCGCTCCTTGGCGCCGGTCTCGTCGACGAACACGACGCGGCTGTCGAAATAGCCCTTCTCGCCGGTCAGACGCTCGTAAATCTGGTCGGAAATAATATGGGCGATCCGCCGCCAGTTTTCCGGCTGGGTGAAATATTGCTGGCCGGCTAGCGGCTTGCCGGTCGCGACGTCCCAGAGACGGAATTCCGCCTTCAGACGTCCATCCCCCTGCCGCGTCATCCGGCCGGTCACCAAGGCCTGGGCGCTGATGCTCTTCCAATTGTTGAATTGCGGCACCACGTCGATGTCGACGATCTTTTCGAGGTAGGCGGCCTGGTCGATCGGCGCGAACAACCCGCTGCGCTTGAGATTATTGGTGATGACCTGGGTCACCCCGACACCGACGTCGCCGTCGGACGGCGTGCCAGCGACGAAGTTGGGGATCGCGATCGGCAACGGCGAGAAATCGCCCTCGGGGACGATAATGCGCTTCTGTGCCCGGACGGGGCCCATGGAAACTCCGGCGAGCACGCCGAGCGAGGCCATGCCGGAAACGAGTTGCCGGCGGCTTAAGCGAAACGGCATCTGGCGCAATGGTTCTTTCTCGATCATGTGCTCGATCATGTGCTGGGCTTCATTTCATATACGCGGAACCTAACGTCTAGTGGTCCGATTCTAACATTCGCCTCCCTCTTCAGCAGGCACGTTAGCGAATGTTAAAATCAAAAGACCACTAGTAAATATTTGATTTTAGTGGAGTGTCGGATTTGACATTCGCTTTCGGACTCGCGGCTGGGTGACTGGCGAATATCAAATCCGCTCCACTAGGTTTCAGCTCTTTCGTTCGGTGAACACCGGCGCAAAAAACTTCCATTCATCGAACCAGGCGGCAGGAAGGTTATACGGCTGGCATTCAATGATCGCGCGGAGCGCACTCTCCTGATAGACGCGCAGATAAGGCGTCGCCGGCGAGCCTTCCGGAATCGGTGCTGCTTCCAGCGTGCCATCGCGCTTCAGCCGGAGCGAGAAGGCGGCTTCCGGATTTTGGCTCTCGATTCCGCCAAACGGCTTCTTCCAGCAACGCTCGACCTGTTGCTGGAACATCGCGCCCCAACTCGCCGAATTATCCGCGGCCTTTCCCCTGGATGTTCCGAGCGCCGCGTTGGAATTGAGCGTTTCGCCTGTGACGGCCTGGCGCGACGGGTCACGCTTGTCGAGCAACGCTGCGATCTTGGTTTGATCGAAGGTACGTTCCTTCGGCTTCGGCGGTTGCGGCGGCGGCTTGGCTGCCTCGACCTGTGGCTTCGGCGGCTTCTTCTCTTCCTTCTTGATCGCTTCAGCGATCGGGTCGGGAGTTTCAGGTTTTTTCTCGACCGGCTTCGGCTCTTCCTTGGGCTTTGCCTCGGCCACCGGCTTCGGCGGATCGGGCTTCTTCTCGACCGGCTTTTCGACGGGCTTGGGTTGCGGCGGCGGTGTAGTGTCTGTGACGACCGGCGGCTTCTCGGTGATCTTGCCGACAGCGTCGTCGACCGGCGGCTTGGCCTCGGCGACCTTCTCCACCAGCGGCTTGGGATTTTCCTTCTTGCCGGTCTTCGTGCCGGCCATGGCATGCGAAAGCTGATCGGCGGAGATCACGTCGACGGCGACCACATCCTCCTCCGGCATCACAAAGGCCTTGGTCGAAAACGAAAGCATCATCCACCCGAGCACGAGGACGTGCAGGACAATCGACGCAATCAGTGTCTTTTCGATTTTGCCCTTCAAGTCAGGTCTTCCGTTTCGATCCAGACGTCGCTTCGCCCGTCACTCTCTCAGGAGCCCTGCTCGGGTATGATGACGATATTAGCCTTGAATCCGGCGGTCCGGATCTGCCCTAGCAATTTCATCATATCCATGTAGCAGACATCCTTGTCGCCGCGCAGATAAACCACACTTTCGGCCTCCGACCGCGTTTCACGGATCGCCTTGATTTTAGGCAACAAATCGGCGGCCGCAACCGGTGCATCGCCAAGATAAAGCTCGACATTCGAGTTGCAGCCGCCGTTGGTGCGTTTCACCGACAGCGTCAGCGGCGGCGTGTTGGCAGCGATCGATTTGCCGCCCGAGGCGACCGGCAGGTCGATGTCAATGTTCGAGGTCATCAACGGCGCTGCGACCATGAAGATGATCAGCAGCACCAGCATCACGTCCACCATCGGCGTGACGTTGATTTCCGCCATCACGGCGGCACGGCGGCCGCCGCGGCGCCCGCCACCGGACGAGCGAGCCATGTTCATCGCCATGTTTCGGTGCTCACAATAAGCTCACACGATTTCGGCATTGACCTTCATCCACGCTCGTCGATCTGACGTGACAGGATAGCGGAAAACTCGTCCGCGAACCCTTCCAGCCGCTGGGCCTGCCGGTTCACCTCGGAGGTGAACTTGTTGTAGAAAATCGTCGCCGGAATGGCGGCGATAAGGCCGATGGCTGTGGCAAAAAGCGCTTCCGCAATGCCCGGGGCAACCACCGCCAGCGAGGTGTTCTTCGAGGCCGCGATCGACTGGAAGCTCGACATGATGCCCCAGACGGTGCCGAACAGGCCGACAAACGGTCCCGCCGAGCCGACGGTGGCAAGCACCAGAAGCCTGCGTTCCAGCCGTTCGATTTCGCGTGCGATCGAGACATTCATGACCTTTTCGATCCGCATCTGAAGGCCGGCAAAGGACCGCGCCTGGCTTTCAAATGAGCGTTTCCACTCGCGCATCGCGGCGACGAAACAGGCCGCCATCGATTGCGTCGGCTTGGCCGCCAGCGTGCGGTAGAGTTCCTCAATCGACTGGCCGGACCAGAACGCCTGCTCGAAACGATCCATCGCCCGGCGGGTGCGCGAATAGAGAATGATCTTGTCGATCGCGATCGCCCAAACCCAGACCGAGCAGGATAACAGCCCCAGCATGACGCATTTCACGATCCAGTGAGCCTGAAAGAACAGGGCAATCAGCGAGACGTCAGCGGATGGCAACGGCAAGGCGGACTGCGCCACGTCGGCCGGATTCATAAGCGATGTCCTCTCAACGCGAGTGCCCTAATCTTTCGATCGCCGCCTGTTTAAGGATGGCGATCGGTCCAACGGCCGCGAAAAAAACGCGAGCGATCAACACCGGCGCGAAAAGCCGTGATGTGTCATATGGGAGGCCCGTCCAAAGCCGGGGCTGGCTTCCCCTGCCAACGTGTCAAAACAAGGGCTTTCCGCGCGTCTTTTCGCCTCTCACCAGACGACAATCGTGGTTAACGTCCGGTTACCAAAGGGGATTTCGGTCAAGGGAAATACCGCCCGGCCAAGGGCTTAAAACTGCCTGTAAACCGCCACTTTAGGGGCCAAAACGCAAAACGCCCGCCTGCGTTCAGCAGGCGGGCGGCTCTGGGCCTTAAGGTCATAGGGGCATTACGCCTTAAGTCCTGGTTCCGATCTCAGTTCTGAGGATGCTCGTCGGACGGCGGCGGCGTCGGACGGGTACGGTGTTGCGCCATGAACGCATCGAACTCTTCCTTGTCCTTGGCATGACGCAGGCGATCGAGGAAATTCTTGAACTCGACCTGCTCCTCTTCAAGCCGCCGCAGTGTATCGGAACGGTACTCGTCGAAGGCGCGATTGCCGCTCGAAGGCGACCCGAAGGGGAAGCCATGACGCTCCATGCGGTTGCGCATCCGCTCCATCTTGTACTGCATCCGCTCCATCTTGTTCGCCCAGCGGCCGTTATAATCGTGGTGACTCCAGCAACCCATTTTTCTGCTCCCGAGTGTGAAAAAGAGAAGGCCAAGACCGATCGGCCACCAGATCAGGAAGCCGAGGATCGTCACGGCAATCCAACCGGGATGCCAGGGCGAATGCAGCATGCGGGGGTGGTCGTACTCTTCGGTGGGGCCGCGCCATCGATTGACATCTGCGGTGTAGGCCATCTGCCTCTCCATCACGGCAACATGCCGTTGTGAATGTAAATAACATTTACATACCTAAACTCTTCCTGATTTTTGTCAAGCTGGGCGCAAGCCGGCCCGATTAAATTATTTTGGACTGCCCCAGGGACCCGATGGCCGGCTCGACGGTTTCGGATCGGCCGCATCGGAAGCCGAGGCTCTGCGGTCGGCGAGAAAACCCAGGCCGCGCAGATAGATCAGCACTTCGGCTTCCAGAAGTTCCTCCGCCGACATCGGCAGCTTGCGCCGCGCCGCATCGCCACGTGCAAACAGCGAGGCCACGCCGTGCGACATCGACCAGATATGCAGCGCCATCATCAAGGCCGGCGGCCGCGGCGAGCCTGGCGGCGCCAGCGCGGCGAGCCGCTCAGCCGCCGCGCGAATCACGGCAAAGGCACGTTCGGCCGCAGCATGCAGGCCGGCGCTGGCATCGGCCGGAAGGCCGGATTCAAACATCGCGGAGTAGAACGCCGGCTTCTCGCGCGCGAAGGCGAGATAGGCCTTGCCGACCCGCTCGAACGCCGAGACCGTGTCGGGCCTTCCATCGTCCCAGGCTTCCGACAATGCGGACTCGAACTGTTCGAAACCGCGCTGCGCGATGTTCGACAGCAACTCGTCACGGTCGCGAAAATGCCGGTAGGGCGCAGCCGGACTAACGCCGGCGATGCGCGCGGCGTCGGCAAAGGTGAAGCCGGCCGCGCCTTTCGTCGCAATCAGATCAAGGGCTGCCTGCAGTAGCGCCTCTTTCAGATTGCCGTGGTGATAGCCGCGTTCGGCGCGGCCCTGTTCCTTGCGCCAGCTCATGTTAAAGGCTTTTACATGAGACAAGCCTATCTGTCATGCCCGGCGATAGCAGTCTGCCTTGTGCAGACTGCGTAAACTTGTCTGCAGTGCCGGGCATCCACGTCTTTCCGCTATTATTGAGAAACGTGGATGGCCGGCATAGGCGAGCGGAAGCGTCGCCGTTCTTCGAACGGCTTTGCCCGGCCATGACGACAGCGGTTCGCTAACCGCCGGGGATCGGAAGAACCGGCATGATCTCGACGGACTCACCCGGGAAGATCGAAAAATGCGGATGATCTTCGAACATCTTCGCCGCCGCCTCATGCGAAGCGGCGCGAACCACCGTGAAGGCGCCCATCGGGTTGGTGACGTCGGCAATCCCTTGCCCGTCGACTTTCTTGGTCTTGCCGAGCGGGCCGCCCATCGCGACGATGGCCGCCTGGTGCTTCTCCACCCATCCCTTCCAGGCCGAGATGCCGCGGATCTCCCTTGCCTTGCGTTCGGTTTCTGAAAGCGCATTCCAGGCCGTCCATTTCGCGCTGTTTTTGCTGCCGAGGAAGACAGCGAGATACGTATCGTTCGTGCTCATCGAATTCTCCTGGTTGGTGGTTGGCTGGTAGAACGGTTCAGCGCCTGGCCTGCATTTCGGTGAACCCCGCCGCCGCTTTCTGAACGTCAGACGGGAAGTCCGCCATTTCGAAGACCTGACGGATCTCGATGGTTTCGTTGTTGGCGGCCGGGCAACGTTTGGCCCAGGCGATCGCCTCGTCGCGCGACTTCACGTCGATCATCCAGTAGCCGCCGATCACTTCCTTCGATTCGGTGAAGGGGCCGTCGGTCACGACCGGCTTGCCGCTTTCAAACGAGACCCGAACGCCCATTGATGGCGGGTGCAGACCGTCGAGCGTGATCAGGACGCCGGCTTCCTTCAGCGCTTCATTGTATTTCATCATCGCGGCGACCGCTTCGGCAGGTGGCGTGGCTCCGGGCGCCGCGGCCTCATAACCCCGCGGAATCATCAGCATCATGAATCGCATCGTATTCTCCGTTTTGCTTCAAAAGGCCTGATCAGGCCGGCGCTCTCCGATAAGACGATTGGCCCCGGGCGGTCCCGACATGGCCGGGGCAATTATTTTGGAAGCGATGGCGAAATGGGTCGGATGGCCGTTTGCAGGCTCAATCCGCCCCGACCTCGTTGAGCGTGGTCCAGAAATCAGTGAAGACCGGCGGCGGTTTTGGCGAATCCATCACCCGCTGGGTCAACAGAATGCCGGTGAGTCGGGCCTGCGGATCGGAATACCAGGACGTTCCGTAACCGCCATCCCAGCCGAACCGGCCGGGCTTGGCCTGCGGATCGTCGAACCCGGTGAAAACGGACAGGCCAAATCCCCAGCCCCTGGTGCTGCCCAGGAACAATTGCGACTCACGCTTCTCGTCCGCGACAATCTGGTTCGTCGTCATCAACGCCACGGATTCCGGCGACAGCACGTGCGCACTTCCAAGGCTGCCGGCATTGAGCAGCATCTGGGCGAAGGCGTTGAAATCGTCCACGGTGGAGACCAGACCCGCAGCGCCGTTTTCGAAGGCGGGCGGGCTGGAAAACCGGCCGGTGACCGGAGGATCGAACACCTTCAACTGTCGCGCCGCGGAATTGTTCATATAGGCTGTCGTGAATCGATACTGCTTGTCCTTGGAAGCATAGAACGCGGTGTCTTTCATTCCGAGCGGCGCAAAAATGCGCTCGCCCAGGAATTCCCCGAACGTCGTGCCCGCCACCCGCGCGATCAGCACGCTGAGGATTTCGCTGCCGGCGTTGTAGAGCCATCGCTCGCCCGGCTGGAACACCAGCGGCAGGCTGCCATATCGCCGCATCAATTCGTCCGGCGGAAAGGACGGAAACACCGGCCCGGGCGCAAGACCCGCTTCCGCATACGCGCGCTGGATCGGGAGGCGTTCGGGAAAAATCGGAATGATGCCGTAGCCGCAGCGGAACGTCAGCAGATCGCGCAAGGTGATCGCGCGCCGCGCCGGCACGGTTTGATGAACCATCGCATCGATCGTGAGCAGCACCTTGCGGTTGGCCAGTTCCGGCAGCCATCGGTCGACGGGATCGTCGAGCTGCAACCGGCCCTCCTCGACCAGGATCATCGCGGCCGCGGCGGTGACCGGCTTGGTCATCGAGGTGATGCGGAAAATCGCATCGCGAGTCATCGACGAGCCTTCGAAAGCGAGCCGCCCGATCGCATCGACCTGGACTTCGCCATGGCGGCTCACCAGCATCACCAGGCCCGGCAGATCGCCGCGTTCGACATGACCGGCCATCACGCCACGAAGACGATCAAACCCGGCTTTCGACAGCCCGCCGTGACCCGTCATTGCATCGTTTCCTTTTTCTTTCGAACCTGCTGCCCCTTTTTAGGGTTCAGCTATTTCAGCGGCCGCCTGCTTACACCCGAACCCATCGCCGCACCATGTCGGTCGCGCCCTCCGGCAAAGATTCGAAAATCGGCGATGCCAGCACGGCGTGAAGATGCAGCGTCATGTTGCCGGAATTACGAAACCCATGAAGGCGCCCGGCGGGCACAATCAGGGACTGACCGGCCTTGACGGTCATCTTTTCCTGGTCGAGCCACATCTCGGCTTGGCCCGCGCGCACCGTCAGCACTTCCTCGACCGGATGCGAATGGGTCGGCGCGCCATTTCCGGGCGCGATCCATTGCTCGAACAGGCACAATTGCGTGGCGCCGTTCCGGGCCGAGATCAGCATGCGGGTTTCCACACCCGGCCGCCACGACTCGATATCTCCGGCGCTGATGACCTTCATCGCCTCGATCCCTTTGCCTTGTTGGAATGCCCCGAAAGACCGGGGATGCCGAGCCCTTTAGCGCCGACATTGTAGCGCCAAACAGCTTTTTGGGAGGGGGAGAATCGTCTAACAGGTGCTGTGATGCCCATGTGCAATCTGCGATGAATTGCCATCAACGCCGAGCGGCCGCCCGAGGCGCGAGACTATGCGAGCGTGCTCGACCGGGTGAAGACTGAGGTGCGGAAGTTGGTCTCGGCCGAATAGGCTTTCTTCGGCACATCGGGTAGCTGACCTTCATCGCATCCGACTTTCGGTCTTTGCGCGATGCTGGAAAACAGGCAATCTGCATTCCATAATGAAATCCACATGACCGAGCCTTCACAAAAAGTCGCTTTGATCACGGGTGCCGCGCGCGGCATCGGCCTTGCCGTGGCCAAACGCTTCCTCGCCGACGGCTGGCGCGTGGCGCTTCTCGATATAGAGGCTGGACTTCTGGAGAAAAGCGTGACGGCGCTGGCGAGGCGTGATGCCACGCTGGCCGTGACCTGCGACGTCTCCGACGCGAATGCGGTTGCTGCGGCCTTCGCTCAAATCGAACATCACTTCGGAAGACTTGACGCGCTGGTCAACAACGCAGGCGTTGCCGTGTTTGCCCCTTTGATGGAAACGTCCGATGCCGACTGGAACCGCGTGCTCGCGGTCAACCTGACCGGGCCTTTTTTGTGCACGAAGGCCGCGGTGCCGCTGATGCGCAATCATGGCGGCGGCGCGATCGTCAACATTACCTCGATCTCGGGGTTGCGCGCCTCGACGCTGCGCTCGGCCTACGGCACCAGCAAGGCCGGACTTGCGCACCTGACCAAGCAACTCGCGGTCGAACTGGCCGAGCTTGGTATCCGCGTCAACGGCGTGGCTCCGGGACCGGTCGACACCGCGATGGCGATGGCGGTTCACAGCGCGGAAATCCGCGCCGATTATCACGATGCGATCCCGCTCAACCGCTATGGCCTTGAGGAAGAACTGGCGGAAGCGGTATTTTTCCTGTGCAGCGACCGGGCAAGCTACATCACCGGACAGGTTCTCGCCGTCGATGGCGGCTTCGATGCGGCCGGAATTGGACTGCCGACGCTGCGCGGCAAGAGGCGCAACGGATAACGCCCCATCTCCCTTGATGCCACCTTGCCTATTTTTCCATTTCCTTCGCTGGCGCAGCGTGACCTTCATGAATCAACCACCTAAGGTTGGAAGGCGCGGCGATGGTCCGGCGCCGTCGACAAGCTGAAACTGAACACCAGATCGGGGGAGTTTCGCATCATGTCGGGCATGCTTATCAACCTTCTTATCCAGGTCATCGCTGGCGCCGTCGGCGGAAACGTCGCGGCGGGCGCCGCCAAGAACATCGATCTCGGAACAATTGGAAATACCCTCGCTGGGGCGATCGGTGGCGGCGCCGGCGGCCAGCTTCTCGGTATGCTGATTCCGCTGCTGGCCAATTCCGCATCCACGCCGGATATCGGCGCCATCATCGGCCAGGCGGCCGGCGGCGGCGTTGCCGGCGCTGTCCTCACCGCGATCGTCGGCGCGATCAAGAACCGCGCGGCCTGATCGGCGGACGACCTGATCGACTGACTGGGCTTGATCGCCAGAGAACGCGCGCCTTGCTTCGGGCGCGCGAAGCATGTTGCTTGCGACGGATTGCCGACGTTTGCACGCAGCAAGACGCAGCGAATAATACGGCGCTTTTCCGATCGCAACTCTCAGCAGATCGTCGAATATGCGGAACCCTGGCGCAGGTTTTGCAATTACCTCCGATATGAGAGGCTTCCCATCGCCGAGGTGAGCTGTCTCGGCAGAGGGAGTGTCGGAAACATGCAGACATCTTTCGCCAGAATTTGTGCAGTCGCGGTGACGTTATGCGCGCTTGCCTCAGCGCCGGCACAAGCCGAAGTCCGAATCCTCGGCAGCCGGGGCGGACAAGTCGGCCCCTTCCTCGACCTGTTCGAAAAGGTTCGCGCTTCCGGTGAACGCGTCGTCATCGATGGCCCCTGCCTTTCCGCCTGCACGCTGGTGCTGAGCATGGTGCCGCACGACCGCATCTGCGTGACGCGACGCGCCGTGCTGGGATTTCATGCCGCACGTTCGATGGACCGGCGCGGCCGGATGTATGCGGAGCCCGAGGCCTCCGCTATAGTGCTCCAGACCTATCCGTCAGGTGTACGCAGCTGGATTACGCAACGCGGCGGTTTGACCTCGCACCTGCTGCTGTTGCGAGGCCGCGAACTCGCCGCGTTCTATCCCATCTGCCGCTGACCGGCCCCCAAGAAGTGCTACATCCCTTCCAGCGGAGAGTTCACCATCCAGGGAATACCGAACTGATCGACGCACATGCCGAAGCCTTTGGAGAAGAAGGTCTTGCCAAAGGGCATGTTGAGGCTGCCGCCCTCCGCCAGCGCATTGAACTTGCGTTCTGCTTCGGCGGTATCGTTGATCGTCAGCGAGACTGAAAATCCCTGCGGCATGTGGAAATGCTCGGGCGGTGAATCCGACGCCATCAAGACCTGGCTGCCGATCGACATGCGTGCATGCATGATCAGCTTCTCCCGACCGGGCCCCGGTTTCATATCCGCCGGCGCCTCCTCGGCACGCAGCATCATCTCGATTTTGCCGCCCAGCACCTTCTCGTAAAACCTGAAGGCGGCTTCGCAATTATCGTTGTAGAACAGATAGGGACTGAGCTGCATCACACTTCCTCCTTGCTTGATGAATGTCTCTTCGGTCTATTTTTCGGTCAACGTCTTCAGATTGGCGAGGCCGGCCTCGAAATCCCTGCCGATCATCTTGTCGAAATCCATGAACACCTGCATCACTTTGGACATGAAGGATGACGGGCCTTGCATCACCCAGATGACGTTGGTCGCGGCAGCCTCGCGCTCGGGCACGAAAGAGAACTCGGCCGTGTTATGACCTTCAAACGGTTTGAAGAAGTCGAGCTTGATCGTGATTTTTGACGGCGATGAGGCATCGAGAATTTCCATGCGGCCGGAACCGATATTTTTGTTGCCGTCCCACGCATAGGCCGCGCCCTTGCCGCTTTCGGCGCCACCATAGTCGCGCTTCATCGCGGGATCCTTGTTCTCCCAGGGCGACCACTTCGCCCATTGATGAAAATTGCTGACCAGTGGGAAAATTTCTTCGGCAGGCGCCTGCACTATCGCTGACCGCCGGACACTGAAGGTATCCGGCTTGGCCGAAGCAAGACCGAGAACGATGAGAATGGCGACCGCCAGCACGATGGCAGCGATAGTGATGAGCTCAAGCATGGGACGTTCCCCTCCGTTTCCCGACGTCTATCCGACAAACCGGCCCGATAGCTGCAATAATGATCGCAATTTACGGTTGCGTAGCCCGAGCCCGCTCCACACCGTCGCGCCAAGGCAAAATCCGAACTGGATTTGGCTGAACAGCGGACTGCCCGTTCGTATATGCAATGAAATTGCTGCACCGACGTAACCGATCAGAAGCACGGGTCCAAAGATCGAGGCCGTCGGGAGCGCGCAGAGACCGGCGCAAGCCGCCGCGATCACGACAAGGCTCCGCGCAAGACTTTCACTTGCACTACAACCGATCCGATCCATCGCCTCCGTGACGATCCGCCACGGCGCCAGCTTGATGAAGCTGTCCAGCAACAGGATCATGATTTGGATGGCTTGCATGTTCATCTCACGCGTCCCTCTTCAATAGGCTCTCTGCCCTAAAGACGAACGGAGGAGACGTGGACCGACAGGCGCCGAATTATTTTTTTGTCGCCGTGGTTCCGGACGGCTGGCTGTCGCGGATCAGCCGGTCGAGATGCATGCGGATGTGAGCCGCTTCCGCCGACGTGTTGGCGAGCGCAATGGCGCGATCGAACGCCACGCGCGCCTCTTCGTTACGGCCGAGCTGCATCAGGAATGCACCGCGCACGCCGAAATAATGAAAATAGTTCGACAGCCGTTCAGCGAGCGGCTCGATCATCTGCAAGGCGGCCTCGGGCCCGCGCACCTTGGATGCCGCCACCGCACGATTGAGCGTGACCACCGGCGACGGCTGCATGAGCTCGAGCGCGCCGTAGAGCAGATCGATCTGCGCCCAATCGGTATCTTCAGGTTTGGCGGCGCGGGAATGCAACGCCGCGATCGCCGCCTGCACCTGATACGGACCCGAGCGGTGATGCCGCATCGCCTTGTCGATCAGCGCCACGCCCTCCGCGATCAGTTTCTGATTCCACAGCGTGCGGTCCTGATCGTCGAGCAATATCATTTCGCCGCTCGCATCGAACCGCGCCGCTGCGCGCGCATGTTGCAGCAACAATAGCGCAGTCAGTCCCATGATCTCCGGCTCACTCTGAAACAGCCGAAGCAACAGCCGCGCCAGCCGGATCGCCTCCTCGCACAACGGCTTGCGGATTTCGGAGGTCTCACCGCTGGCCGAATAGCCTTCGTTGAAGATCAAGTAGATCATTGCGGCAACACCGGCGAGCCGCTCGGAGCGCTCGATCGCGCCGGGTGTCTCGAACGGCACACCCGCATTGGCGACCTTCGCCTTGGCACGGGTGATGCGCTGCTCCATCGCCGGCTCCGAGACCAGGAAGGCTCGCGCGATCTGCTTCACGGAAAGGCCGGAGACGATGCGGAGCGCCAGCGCAATCTGCTGCGTCGCCGGCAAATCCGGATGGCAGCAGATGAATAGTAGCCGCAGGATGTCGTCGCGGTAATGCGAACCGTCGAGCCGATCGGCCAGCTCCTCCTCCGCATCATCCAGATCGGAAATGACGGCATCGTCGGGTAACGCTTCCTGTTTATGGGACCGCCGTACCTCGTCGATCGCGGCATTGCGGCCGACCATGATGAGCCAGGCCGCCGGATCGCGCGGCGGACCGTTTTGCGGCCAGCTCTTCAAGGCGCGCAGGCAGGCGTTCTGGAATGCTTCTTCCGCGGTATCGAGATTGCGAAAATAGCGCAGCAAGGCACCGACAGCCTGGGGACGCGCCGAACTCAGGGCCGCATCGATCCAGGCGGTGTCGGTCATTTCGCGCTTGCTCCAGGCTCGAACAGGCCGACCGGACGAATCTCATAGGCCCCGCCAGGATTGGCCGCGCCGAGTTCGCGCGCGACGTCGACGGCGGCATCGAGATTCTCGCAGTCGATGATGTAGAAGCCGAGCAACTGTTCCTTGGTTTCGGCATAGGGACCATCCAGCACCAGCGGCGGATCGTCCTTGCGCAGCGTCGTCGCCGCGGTGGTCGGCAACAGCCGCGCGACCGGACCGAGCCGGCCCTCCTTTTTCAGCCTGTCCTGGACGACCGAGAGTTTCGACATGACGGCGGCGTCCTGTTCCTTACTCCAGGAGCCGACGAAATCCTCATCGTGATAACAAAGTATGGCATAGAGCATGGGCAGAGGCTCCTTTGTGGATTTAGTCGGCGATACAAGGACGAACCGGAAAGGGACGTCCCGACACTGCTTATGAAAAAAATTGCGATGAAAACACCCCCCGATAAGGTCGCATGCGAGAGGCAAAATAACGATGAAAAAAGGAACGCTGGCGCTGCTGATCCATGGCGGCACCGAGAACTGGTCGCCGGAGCGCTGGAAGCACCGGTTCAGCGACGTGTGCGCCGACCGCCCGGTTTGGGTGGTGTCGGAACAAGGCGGCAATCCGGCCGACGTTCACTATGCCGCAGTCTGGAAACCCGCGCCGGGCGAGTTGGCCTCTTTTCCGAATCTTCGGGTGATCTTTAACCTCGGGGCCGGCGTCGATGCGCTGATGGCGGACAAAACCCTGCCGAAAGTGCCGCTGGTGCGCGTCTCCGTCGGCGATCTCACCGGCCGGATGACCGAATATGTCGTGCTGCATGTCTTGATGCATCACCGCCAGGAACTCTATTTACGCGACAGCCAGCGCGAAAAGCGGTGGCAGCCGAAATACCAGTGGTCGGCCGGCGCCCTGACCGTCGGGATCATGGGGCTCGGCACGTTGGGATCGGATGCGGCGGAAGTTCTGGTGCGGCTCGGCTTCCAGGTCGTCGGCTGGAGCAACAGCCCGAAGACCATCGAAGGCGTCGAATGCTTTCACGGCAAAACACAGCTCGATGCGTTTCTGCGCCGCGTCGACATTCTGGTCTGCCTTTTGCCCCTCACGCCCGACACACGCGGTATTCTCAACCGCGACCTGTTCGCCAAACTGAACCGATCAAGCCCGATGGGTGCGCCGGTTGTGATCAATGCCGGCCGCGGCGGCTTGCAGAATGAAGCCGATATTCTGTCCTGTCTTGACGACGGCACGCTCGGTGCGGTCTCGCTCGACGTCTACACGATCGAGCCGCTGCCGCCGGACAGTCCATTCTGGACCCATCCAAAGGTCCTGCTGACGCCGCATAATGCCGCCGACACCGACACCGACGAGATTTCGAAATATATCGCACGCCAGATCGAGCGGTTCGAGGCCGGAGAGCGGCTTGAAAATCTCGTCGATCCGGCGCGGGGATATTGACGCATCGCGACACCGTCAGAACGGGCTTTCGCCCAAGCCCGGGATATCGGCAGGCCGCGGTCCGGGCGCGGCCCAGTGGAAGCGCCGGTCTTTTTCGGCAATTGCGATGTCGTTGATGCTGGCCTCGCGCCGGCGCATCAGGCCCTGCTCGTCGAACTCCCACTGCTCGTTGCCGTAAGAGCGATGCCATTGGCCGGTAGCATCGCGCCATTCATATTGAAAGCGCACCGCGATACGGTTGTCGTCGAAGGCCCAGAGATCCTTGATCAGCCGATAATCGAGTTCTTTCGCCCATTTGCGCGTGAGGAATGCGATGATCGCGGGACGTCCTTCGAAAACCTCGGCGCGGTTGCGCCAGCGGCTGTTCTCGGTATAGGCGAGCGCGACGCGTTCGGGGTCGCGCGAATTCCAGGTGTCTTCCGCCATACGCGCCTTCTGCGCGGCGGTGTCTCTCGTGAACGGCGGTAACGGTGGACGCGACATGATGACCTCCCGGCTTATGGATTGCCGCGAGACTATCGCCTCAATCGAGGAAGTCGAGGGCCGTGTTTCTATTGGTCGATTGCGATAACCAATCGAGGATGGTCCGAAACATCTCGTCTATTCGAGATCGGCCTTCATCAACACGCGAAGCGATTTCGGAATCGGCTGCGCCCGCCCCTCGCTGATGAAGGCGACACGCACCTCAGCGGTGACCAAGACGTCGGCGCCGCGCCGCACTTCCTGCGCCAGCGTGATCGAGGCCCCCTTCACCGCGCCGGCCAGGTCACAACATCCAGCACATCGTCCATCCGCGCCGGCTTCAGGAAATCGAGCTTCATCGAGCGCACGACGAATGCAAAGCTGGGCGTCTCGGTCTGTGCTTCGGCAAACAAAGCATGCTGCTCGGCGCCCATCAGCCGCAAATGATTGGTCCTGCCGCGCTCCATGAAGCGCAGATAGTTGGCGTGGTAGACGATGCCGGAGAACACTGGTTTGACGATGTCGCAACAGAAGCCTAACGGGTTGCTCTCATTGGGTCGCTGGACGGCTAAGGCGTGAATGCGCAGCAGATTATTTATCTATGCCCTTCCATAGCAAGGCGCAGCGCCTTCGGGATGCGCTGCGCTTTCCCGCCTGAGATAAACGCCACGCGTACACGCGCCGTGACTAAGAGATCGTCTGCGCGCCTGCATTCTTGCAGCAAGGTAACCGACGCGCCTCTCACCTCTTGCGGGAGCGTAACGACGTCAAGCACGTCGTCCAATACCGCCGGCTTTAGAAAATCGATTGTCATCGAACGTACAACGAAGGTGAAGCCGGGCGCATCGTTCCGCGCTTCTTGGAGCAGCGCGTGCTGATTGGTCCCGAGAAGGCGCAAGTAATTCGTTCTGCCGCGTTCCATGAAGCGCAAAAAATTCGCGTGATAAACAATTTGGCCGGAGTCCGTATCTTCAAAATAGACGCGGACCTGCATCTGATGGCGCCCATCACGAATTTCGCCGTCGAGAGAAGCTGTCAAAGTGCGATTCCCATCATTGCGGTTCCGAGAACCAATTGTCTTGCACAGAGGCGCTTTTCTGGGCAAGCGCCAACTGTGTGCGAAGCCCGGCCGACAGCGCTGGGTCGCGTTGCCGCTGTTGCAGGGTCGCGGCGGCCGGCCGCCTCAGCTCTCCAATCGTGTACGGCTGGGCGGGCAGAAATGGCGCGGGAAGCGTCCCGTTCACTGCGCGGTCCTGACTCATGCGACCCAGTCCGTTAACCGCCGGGTGGCGCAATCCAGTCGCGGGATCTGATAGTGGCTCATCCAGATTCTGGCCCAGCCCTTCAATTTTCGTCGGCGATCGACGTCATGATAGAGCCATAGCGCGGTTTGTTTGCGGAGACGATAACCGGTCGACATCGATCAACGATATGACGGCTTGCGGATCCAAGTCCATCTATCGGATAGACAGATCTCGATTCTCAGAAATCACGACTGCCACGAAATCCATCACTGCGCGTACCGTAGGGGTTTTGCGCAGGTCGCGGTGAACCACGAGCCAGATATCGCGCGCGAAGGACGGGACGTCCTCATGGATCCGGACGAGATCGTGGTCCCTCTCCCCGAGAAAGCAGGGCAAGCCGGCGACACCCACCCCGGCCCGCGCGGCAATCAGGTGTTCGCTGATGTGGTTCAATTCGCAGGCCACGGGGCGGTCGCCGGCAATGCCGAGCAGCCACGATTGTTGCGGCATGTCAGCGAAGCTCTGATCGAACGCAATAAACTGCCATCTACCATGCCGGGGGTTACGCTTCGTACCGCAAGCGACCTCGGAAAGAGAGTGCCGCGACCTTGGCAGACGTTCTCGATTCGAGTCCATGCGTACAAGCTTCACGACAACCGATCGCGCTGCGCAGCTAGAATGCTCGCAGACTCCCTCGCAGACGGCCCGCTCCGTAGGCGGGGAATTACTGCCTGGCGGCGCTATCCGCGAGGTGTCCCGTTGATGGCGAGATCGTCGATGAACGCGCGACGACCAAACTCACCACAAACTCACCAACGACACGGTCTTATTGGCGTGTGATCGGCGGACAAGCATCCCTCCGCATCGCATGGCTTGGCTGATGGGCTGATCGGGGCCAGGGCGTGCCGTCAATTCACGAACCTGCCGCGGTCTCGCCATCGGTTGCAAAAAAAGAATGCGCTCTGGCTGACCGGAAACGCACTCGCTTCAGTGGAACAATGATAACTTCGACCATTTTCGTTCGCAAAGCCTCGTGCGAAGGCTCGGATCTGCATGTGGTGGCGGCCGTCACGTATTTCGCCATCAAGATGAGGTAAGGTCACGTGCGGCCCTCGATCGGTCTTCCAGACGACCGTTTTGCGCAAAATCGGCGCGCCGTGCAAGCGCGCGCTATTACGATTAGTCGGCTATGATACGATCGGAAACCTAAGATAAGAACAGATTTGGCTTGCCCACCGTCACCAGCACGATCTCCGGAGGAACGCCGAGCCGGAACGGCACGAAGCTGCAACCAAGTCCTCCGGACACCACGACATCGCAGTTCATCCGGATGTGACCGTAGGCCAGAAGCTGTCCCGAGGGCGCAACCGGCGACCAGCCGAGCAAGCGCACCTGTCCCCCATGCGTATGGCCCGAAAGCTGAAGCGCGACGCGTGAGGGCACGCGGCGAGCCACATCCGGCTCATGCGCGAGCAGAATGACCGGCGCATCGTCGGTCACCTTGCCGAGCGTGGCGCCGAGATCGTCGACGCCAATTCGTCTGACGATACCGTGTCGCCGCGCCGGCGCGTAAGCCAGTTGATCGCCGAGACCCGCAAGCCAGAACGGATGGCCGGCCTTGCTCAAGCGCTGGACGTCATTCTCATAGACCGGGATGCCGGCGGCTTCGAGCGCGCGGCGAGCAACTGGCGTTCCCACGCCCACGCGCTGCACGGTTCGGTCATCCCAATAATCGTGATTGCCAAGGATGGCGTGCACCCCGAGCGGCGCCTTGAGACCGGCGAGCACGGACGCCCATTCATCGGCCGGAATGAATCGCGTGACATTCCGGTGACCGGCGACGTAATCGCCAAGCAGGACGGTGATGTCAGCGCCGAGCGCGTTGGTGTGTTCGACGATCGTCTGGATACGCTGCAGCGACATCCAGGGATCGCAGGCATGAACATCGGCGATGATGGCGATCTTGAGTTTCAGATCGGCCGGCCATTGCGGCGGCGAAACCTGATAGCGCGTGACCTGAAGCTGCAGCTCGGGTTCGCTGAAGCCATAGGCGGCCGTCGAAACGCCGGCAACGCCGAGGCCGGAAAATGTACGCAGGAAATGACGGCGCGAGAGCATGGCAACTCAGTTGTGATGCAACTTCCTTTCTGACCAGCAAATACAGCTGAATTGGGGAGCGCTCGTGCAGATATCGAGCAGTAACCTTAACCCTGTGACGCCAGCGGCAGTACATGATCGCGCGTCAGGGGCGCCAGATGAATGTCGGGTGGCGAGGCCGGATCGACCCAGATCGCCTCATCAATCTCCCGGCTCGGCGAAATCTCTCCGGTCACATCGACGCGATAGAGATTGGCTTTAACGCGAAAGCCGGGTTCGTTCGCGGCCACCGCATCGAACGCCCCAAGAGGCAAAACCGAGGCGGGATCGAGAACGCAGCCGAGTTCTTCCGAGATTTCGCGCGAGAGCGCGGTGATGTCGTCTTCGCCGGCGTCAAGCTTGCCACCCGGCTGCATGAAGGCCTTCGTGCCGCGCTTGCGCACCAGCAACACGCGCCCCGCATGATCGCGTATCAACGCAGCCACGATCTTGATCGTACCACCAGCCGTCATTCGTCCTCGCTGTCGCTACCGAACAAGCCAAACTGCGACGGATCGCGCGTCGGCTCGGCCAGACCGAGGTGACGGAAGGCGTGCGAGGTCAACAACCGCCCGCGCGGGGTGCGTTGCAGATAGCCGCACTGAATCAGAAACGGCTCGATGATGTCTTCGATCGCATCGCGCGGCTCCGACAAGGCCGCGGCCAACGTCTCGACACCGACCGGGCCGCCGCCATAGTTCATCGCAATCGTCATGAGATAGCGGCGATCCATCGCATCGAGGCCGGCGGCATCGACTTCGAGCGCGCTGAGCGCATGGTCGGCGATTTTGCGGTCGATCGAATCCGCATCCGCCGCGGAAGCAAAATCCCGCACGCGGCGCAACAGCCGCCCCGCGATGCGCGGCGTGCCGCGGGCCCGGCGGGCGATTTCGTTGGCGCCATCGCTGGTCATGCCGATCTGAAGCACGCGGGCACCGCGGGTGACGATCTTTTCCAGCTCATCTTCAGTGTAGAAATTCAGCCGCACCGGAATGCCGAAACGGTCACGCAGCGGATTGGTCAAAAGTCCCGCGCGTGTGGTGGCGCCGACCAGCGTGAACTTGGCGAGTTCGATCTTGACCGATCGGGCCGCCGGCCCCTCGCCGATGATCAGGTCGAGCTGAAAATCCTCCATCGCGGGATAGAGCACTTCCTCGACCGCCGGGCTCAGACGATGGATTTCATCGATGAACAGAACGTCGCGTTCTTCGAGATTGGTCAGAAGGGCGGCAAGATCGCCGGCCTTGGCGATCACGGGACCGGAGGTCGCACGAAAGCCGACGCCGAGTTCGCGCGCGACGATCTGCGCCAGCGTGGTCTTGCCGAGCCCAGGCGGGCCGACGAACAGCACGTGATCGAGTGCTTCGCCGCGCTTGCGCGCAGCTTCGATGAAAATCGAAAGGTTCTTGCGCGCCTGCGCCTGGCCGACGAATTCGGACAGCAGTTGAGGTCGCAACGCGGTGTCGCCGACATCGTCGGTGCGGCGTTCCGGCGTCACGATGCGGGTCGGCGGGTTCATTCGTTACCCCGGCGGTATTTGTTCGGCAACAGTTCGCCGATCTTTACGACCTTCGGCGTACGGCCGTTGTCCGGAACGATCACGCGCGCCTTGGCGTCGTAATCGTGAATCAGTTCGCGGCAGATGCCACAGGGCGAGACCACCGCGATCTTGCCGGGCTCGTCGGGTTTCGGATGACGCACGGCGACAATGGTCTCGATGCCGTGATCGCCGCTTTCGGTGATGGCGCGGCCGATCGCAATCGCTTCGGCGCAGACCGCGATCCGGCCGATATAGGCGTCGATATTCACGCCAGTGATGATGCGGCCGTCGCGGGTGCGCATCGCCGCTCCCACTTCCTGCCAGTCGTTGCGATATCGCTGGCTGATCGCCTTGGTGGCAGCGACGATCAGTTCCTTGTCTTTCTTGCTCAGCATGGCGGGTGGTGCATTCCTTAGATAGCGGCCGGCAACACTAGTGGTCCGATTTTAACATTCGCATACCTTCTCAGCAGTCACCTTTGCGAATGTTAGAATCAAAGGACCACTAGCGAACATATATTTCTAGTGGAGTTTAGGATTTGACATTCGCCCTCCGAGTTTGCGGTTAGGTGGGTTGCGAATGTCAAATCCACTCCACTAGCCTACTTCGCCAATTCCTTCAGGCCCAGCCGGATGAGTTGCGCCGTCTCGGCTTTTTCGCCGGCGCTGCGCGAGGCAGCAGCGATCGCGGCTGCCGCCTGCGGCTGGCCATAACCGAGATTGACCAAGGCCGAGATCGCATCCGTCACCGGGCGGGGGCTGCGGGAATCGTCGATCGCGCCCGAAAGGCTGACCACCGCCGGGTCGACATTGGCGAAGGCGGGCGCCTTGTCCTTCAATTCGGTGACGATGCGCTCGGCGACCTTAGGACCGACGCCCGGCGTGCGCACCACCGCCGCCTTGTCGCGCAGCGCGATCGCATTTGCCAAATCCGATGGCGTCAGCGTGCCGAGCACGGCGAGCGCGACCTTGGCGCCGACGCCCTGTACTGTTTGCAGCAGGCGAAACCATTCGCGTTCGATATCGCTCTTGAAACCGAACAGCTTGATCTGGTCTTCGCGAACATAGGTCTCGATTGCGAGCACCGCCGCCTCGCCCGGCGCGGGCAAGGCCTGCAAGGTGCGCGAGGAACAATGTACCTGATAGCCGACGCCGCCGACATCGAGGATGACGAAATCCTCACCGTAGGAATCGATCAGCCCCTTGAGCTTGCCGATCATAGGCCGACCACCTTGAGCCGCATCGTGGCGCTGCCGCGGTGATGCGCATGCGTGATCGCGATGGCGAGCGCGTCGGCGGCATCAGGGGATTTCGGCTCGGCCTTGGGCAACAGCACCTTCAGCATCACCAGGATCTGGTTCTTGTCGGCGTGGCCGGCGCCGACCACCGTCTTCTTCACCTGATTGGGCGCATATTCCGAAACCGAAATTCCAAACATCGCCGGCGCCAGCATCGCCACACCGCGGGCCTGGCCGAGCTTGAGGGTGGCAACGCCGTCCTTGTTGACGAAGGTCTGTTCGACCGCGGCCTCCGCGGGGCGGAAATCGCCGAGCACGGCGGCGAGCCCCTCGTGAATGGCAAGCAGACGGCTTGCCAGCGGCAAAGTGTCCGGCGGCTCGACCGAACCGCAGCCCAGATAAATGAGACGGTTGCCCTCGATCTCGATCACGCCCCAACCGGTGCGGCGCAGACCGGGGTCGATGCCGAGAATACGGACGGGTGAGCGAATCGGCGGCGATGACATGGGCATTTTATACCCCATGCTGCAGAGTCGCGCCTAGCGAAGGGAATGCGCCATCAACGACTGCGGGACGAATTTCGTGCCCCGGACGCTGCGCAGCGCGAAGTGATGCGCTGCTGCGCCGGGGCCTATTTTACTGGTGGGTCCCGGCTCAGCGGTGCATCGTAGGAACGCTGCACCGCGTCCGGGACAGGTGCTACCCGCCCATCCTGGCGACCAGCGCGTCGGAGATTTCGAAATTGGCATAGACGTTCTGGACGTCGTCATGCTCGTTGAGAAGGTCCATCAGCTTCAACAGCTTCTCGCCGGTTTCGTCGTCCACCGCGATGGTATTTTGCGGCTTCCAGATCAGCGCGGCTTTCCGCGCCTCGCCGAATTTCACTTCCAGCGCCTTGGCGACATCGCGGAAGGTTTCCTGCGAGGCGTAGATTTCATGGCCGTTTTCGCTGGAAACCACATCGTCGGCGCCGGCGTCGATCGCAGCTTCCAGCATCGCATCGTCGGACGCCGCCTTGGCGTCATATTCGACGATGCCGGTGCGATCGAACATGAAGGAAACCGAGCCGGTTTCGCCGAGATTGCCGCCCGATTTGGTGAAATAGGAGCGGATGTCGGAGGCGGTGCGGTTGCGGTTGTCGGTCAGCACCTCGACGATCACCGCGACGCCGCCCGGACCGTAGCCTTCGTAACGGATCTCGTCGTAGTTCTCGCTCTCGCCGCCGATCGCCTTCTTGATCGCACGCTCGATATTGTCCTTCGGCATGTTTTCCTGCCGCGCGGCGATCACAGCCGCGCGCAGCCGCGGATTCATCGCCGGATCGGGCGTTCCCAATTTCGCGGCGACCGTGATTTCCCGCGCCAGCTTGCCGAACAGCTTCGACTTCTGGGCGTCCTGGCGGCCCTTGCGGTGCATGATGTTCTTGAACTGGGAATGTCCGGCCATGCGTCTTTTCGGGATCCGTGCGGGGGTGATCTGGATGGGAAAGGCGGCCTTATAAGCCGGAGGCCCGCCAAAATCAAAGATTTGGGAGGTTTTCGGTATGCAGGTAGAGGAGCTTGCCTCCAAATCAGGCATTTGTTAACCATGACTTCATGGCGCGGTGGGAGGATGACACCATCATACTCCCGTGCCGAGAAACCGAATGGCCGTTGGATTGTTCCGGAAATCCGTGCCCGAACCGGCCGCGCCTGGCCCCGAAGCCGAGGCCAAGCCGGCTGTTGTGGCTGCGGTTACGGATAACTCGGAAGCCGAATTCCAGCCGGCAAATCCTCGAACTGCTTGAACTCGAGCTTGGCGGCATGATCCGCCAGTTGGAGCGCGCGGCGAATTCCGTCGCCGGCGGCGCCGAAGCCACGGCCGCCACGCTTGTCCACGATCCGCCAGCGCACCGACGCGCTCAGCCGGCGCTCAGCGCCGCCCAGAGCACCGCGACCACCTTCTCGCAGGCCGCCGACAAGTTCACCCATTCCGCCGAAGGCATCGGATCGCAGGTCCGCGACGCCGGCAAGCTCGCCGACCAGGCCAGCGCCGCCGCCCATGACGCGAGCCTGCCAATGTCGACCGGCTCGAGGAATCTTCCGCCGCGATCGGCAATGTCGTCAACCTGATCGCGCAGATTGCCCGGCAGACCACGCTGCTGGCGCTCAACTCGACCATCGAGGCGGCACGCGCCGGCGCCGCCGGGCGCGGCTTCGCGGTGGTCGCTTCCGAGGTCAAGGCGCTTGCGGTGCAAACCCAGGACGCCACCGAGGAGATCAAGAAGAAGATCGACGCGCTGCAAAAGCGACGCCGCCGGGTCGGTCGAGGCGGTGCACCGGATTTCGCTGGCGATCGAGGCGATCCGCCCGGTATTCGAAAACGTCAACGGCGCGGTGGCCGAGCAGAACCAGACCACCAGCGAGATGACCGAGAACGTCGCGACCGCCTCGAATTTCATTGCTTCGGTCGGCGACAGTGCCGCCGAGATCGACCACGCCGCCCGCGAAGCGGAAGCGCATGGCGAGCATGTCGCCAATGCCGGCAAGGCTGTCACGATCTTCGCGCAGAAGCTCAAGTCCCGTTGCGCGGTCCTGCTCGGCAAGGACATGGGCTCCGACCGCCGCAAGCGCGAACCGCTGCCGTGCAACCTCAAGATCGAGATCGAGACCGCGCAAGGCCGTATCGCCGCACAGGTCTACGAAATTTCCATCGAGAGCATCCTGATCGGCGGACCGGAAGCCGCCAAGCTGCCGCTCGGCCAAATCCTCAACGTCACGCTGGAAGGCATCGGAGACTGCAAGATTCGCATCGGCGAGCGCTCGAAGGCGGGCGTTCACGCGAGTTTCGATGACAAGTGATGCCGCGTTCGTCGAGAAGATCGAAGACAAGCTCTGGTCGATCCACGACGAGAACACCGAATCTCGTCACGCGCGCGATGGAAGCCGGCGTTCAGCTCCGACCAGATTTTCGAACAGGCCGTCGCAAGCGGCGCGATCTCGATCGATGCTCATGTTCGATACTGATTATGTCGAAATTCCCGGCAGCAATCCGCTCCAGCACCGCACCCGCATTCTCGACTGGGCGGATCGCGCTTTGCCGCCGTTCCAGGAAGCCTTTCTTGCCAAGGACCCGCGCATGGTGTTCTGCGTCATGATCGACCGCAACGGCTATCTGCCGGTGCACAACAAGATCTATTCGCATCCGCAGCGCCCCGGCGATGTCGCCTGGAACACCGCCAACAGCCGCAACCGCCGCATTTTCAACGATCACGGCCGGGCTTGCCGCGGGCCGCAACCAGCGCGCCTATCTGATCCAGAGCTATGCCCGCGACATGGGCAACGGCAACACCGTGATGATGCGCGAGATCGATGTGCCGATCCGCGTCCAGGGCCGGCACTGGGGCGGATTCCGCACCGCCTATAAGCTGTGACGACGAACAGCCATGCCGATTACAGCAGCAGCCGTTAAACAAGATGATATCGCAGCGGGCCGGCCGGACCATCGAACGCCTGGTCGACCAGCTTGCCGGCCGGATCGGCGGCCTCGGGGTCGAGCTTGCGGATGTTGCGGGCAATCTCAAGGAAGTTGCCGGCCGCGTCTCCACGCAGGCCGATCGTTTCGGATCATTTGCAAAAGACCGCCGAGACGATGGTCTCCGCCAACCACGACATCGCGGCCGCCTCGCAGCGCGGTGCAAACGGCGACCTCCGCTGCCGTAGGCGAGATCAGCCAATCGCGCGCAGTCGGTAGAGACGGCGGTGCAGCACATCGCCGAACTGATCGCCGCCGTCGGCCGCATCGAAAGCCGCCTTGGCGCCGGTCAGCGCTGCGCTGGCGCAGGTCGCCAAAGTTTCCGGCTCGATCGAAGCGATCGCCAAGCAAACCAACCTGCTGGCGCTCAACGCCACGATCGAGGCGGCAAGCGCCGGAGCGGCAGGCAAGGGCTTTGCCATCGTTGCCAGCGAGGTCAAGAACCTTGCCGAAGCAACCCGCCAGGCAACGCACCAGATCGGCGATACCGTGCGCGATCTCGACGGCCAGGTCGGCAACCTGATCGGCGAGAGCGGTGACGCTTCGTTGCGGGCCAAGAATGCCGGCGAAGGCGCCGAGCAGATCAAGGGCATCATCGCTCGCGTCCAGGACGGCTTCACCTCGGTCGGCCAGGAGATCGACGGCGTCGCCATGGCGCCAACTTCCAATCTCGGACATTGCGATATGGTGATCGAAGAGCTGCGTCATCCTCGCAAAGGATGTTGACCTGTCTTCGACCGACCTCAAAAACGCCGATGATCGCGTCGCCAAGCTGCTCGACCTTTCCGAAAATCTGATCACGCTGATCTCCGACAGCGGAGTGGAAACTTCCGATACGCCATTGATCAGCGCCGCTATCGAAACCGCCAAGCAGATTTCGGCGGCGTTCGAGGCTGCAATCGAACGCGGCGAAATCCGCCTCGATCAATTGATGGACGAGAACTATCGCGAAATTCCGGGCACCGATCCCAAGCAATACTTCACCGACTATGTCGAATTCACCGACCGCATCCTCCCGCCGATCCAGGACCCGTTGCAGAAGACCGATCCCCGTATCGTCTTCTGCGTGGCTTGGGCCAATAGCGGCTATCTCCCGACCCACAACCCGAATTACCGCCGGCCGCAGGGGCCGGACCCGGTCTGGAATAATGCCAACTGCCGCAACCGGCGCCTGTTCAAGGATCGGGCGGTGAAGAAGGTGGCCGCCAACACCAAGCCGTTTCTTCTGCAAACTTACCGGCGCGATATGGGCGGCGGCAATTTCGTCCTGATGAAGGACGTCTCCTCCCCGATTTACGTGCGCGGCCGCCGCTGGGGCGCTTTCCGCATGGGATTCCGGCAATCCTGAGCCGGCGCGGTGTTGCGGACGCCGCCTTCGGAGCCGGCATCGTCCCCCAAGGAAACTTGTATCCTCCTGTCGTCGTCTATTCATCTGCGCGTCCTATAAGCCGGCTTGTTTTGTTTCGGCATGATCTTTTCGGAAAACCGCTGCACACTTTTCCGGATCATGCTCCAGCGGAGGACATTGCGATGGCCGGAGAGCATCCCGAACTCGACGAAATGCAGGCCAACTACAAGGCCGCGGTGGAAGCCTGGATTGCCGCCATTCGCAACGAAGAGGTGCTTGTGACGGTCCACCACTCGGTGGCCGAAGTCGACAAATGGGAGCAGGCGCATTTCGAGGAAGACGAGATGCGCAGCGCCGTGAAGGACGCCAAGGCGAAATACGAAGACGCGCTGCGCGAAAAGTTCTTCGGGTTCTAGCGCGCGCCAGCCTCTTCGTTCTGATTCAACTGTCAAACAGCCAGGGCGCACGCCCACGAAGCAAGCGCTCTTTTCGTCATGGCCGGGCTTCGTCCCGGCCATCCACGTCTTCGTCTCAAGAAAGCAAGACGTGGATCACCGGGCATGGGCAAGCGGAAGCGACGCCGTTCTTCGAACGGCTAGGCCCGGTGATGACAGTCGGGTACACTTTCTCATTCTCGCGGCATGATCTGCCCGAGTTGTGCATGACCTTCCCCTCTGACAATAGAGGGCACAGGGAATGCCGGTGCACGAAACGCACCCGCAGCCTTGCGTGTAAAAATAGAAAACACGCAAGTTAGTCACCACAGGCACGCCGAAACATCCGGCATTCCCTGCGCAATGGTTTTAACGGCTTATTCCGCGCTCTCCTTGGTGAGCCGGGCTTTGTTGTCACCATCGTCAGCGCAATGCGCCAGCATTGTCGCCAACTTGACGCCAGCGTCGGGGCGTCAGGACCACACGGCTTTGCCGTCCGCGAATGCGCCGTTCGTCTCTCAGCGCCGCCGCGTCCACCGCATCCCGCACCCAACGTCCGTGACGATCGCGATACGCCCCTCATGTGAGGCGGGACGGCGCGAAGTCATAAAGATGATTTGCCCGTCGGCAAAAGTGAAAACGCCTGCGACACATTGGCACGACGGGCAAATCACCTCGTCATTCCGGAAGCCGCGCAGCGGCTATCCGGAATCCATTTGTCAAGACGACTAGTGCTGAAATGGATTCTCAGGTGCGCACAATTGCGCACCATAGATCGCCTTTCAGGCGCCCCGGAATGACGACGGTTACGTCGACCTATTGGACCGACGGCAAATCAGCCTGTCCTACCCCACCCAAAACCCCGGCAACGCCGGCTCAAGCCTTCCGCCGACGCGCACCGGCGCGACTTTCACCGCGAGCCCGGTCGCATCATCGGTCTCGACCGCGATGCCGCTCAATGTCGCTACCCCCAGCGCCGGCTCGAAGCGCGCCGCCGGAATGCCGGACGTGAAACGCCGCATCGGCTCGTCCTTCTGCATGCCGATGATCGAGTCGTAATCGCCGGTCATGCCGGCGTCGGTCATATAGGCGGTGCCGGCGGGCAAAATCTGATGGTCGGCCGTCGGCACATGGGTGTGGGTGCCAACCACAAGGCTGGCGCGGCCGTCGCAAAAATAGCCGACCGCCTGCTTTTCGCTCGACGCCTCGCCGTGGAAATCGACCACCACCGCGTCCACCGCTTCGCGCAACGGACATGCCGCGAGTTCGCGGGCCAAAGCCGCAAAGGGATCGTCGAACGGCGTCATGAAGACGCGGCCGATGGCGTTGATCACCAGCGCGCGCTTGCCGCTTTTGGTGTCGATCAGGGCTGCACCGCGGCCGGGCGTGCCCGGTGGAAAATTCGCCGGGCGAATGAGCCGCGGGGCGCGCTCGATGAACACCAGCGCCTCGCGCTGATCCCAGGCATGATTGCCGAGCGTGACCGCATCCGCGCCGGCATCGACAAATTCCTGATAGATGGCCTCCGTGATTCCGAAGCCGCCGGCCGCATTCTCGCCGTTGACGACGACGAGATCGAGCGACCAGTTGCGGATCATCCCGGGCAGCTGCTCGGCGAGCGCGGTACGGCCGGATCGGCCGACGACGTCACCGACGAAAAGAATCCTCACTTATAAACTCCGAAAATCGAACGCTTTCTTTTCCGTTAGCACATAATCGAGCGCAACGTCGTGCGCGAGCGCGGGGACAGCCTTGATTTCCTGCGCGGCAAAGGCGAGCCCGATCGCCGTAATCGGCTTTGCTTTGCGCAGATGCGCCAGGGTGAAATCGTAATGACCGGCGCCGTAGCCGATGCGGTGGCCGAGGCGGTCGAAGGCGGCCAGGGGCACCAGCATGATGTCGGGGATGAGTTCGGCCATCGCCGGCGACGGCTCGAGAATGCCGAGCGGGCCGAGCGTGAGGCGATCGTCCGGCGACCAGGCGCGGAACACCAGCGACTTGCCGCGCGCCATCACCGCCGGGAGCGCGAGTTTGGCGCCTTGCGCGGCGAGCGCGCGCATCAGCGGGACAGGATCGAGTTCGCTTCGGATCGGTGAATAGCCGGAGACGACGGTGCCGGCAGCGATTTCGAACGGCAGCCCACGCGCGGCGAGCTTTTCGCTCGCTGTCGAGCGCGCAGCCGCGGCCAGCGCGTCGCGCGCATCAAGCGCGATTTTGCGCAAGTCACCTTTCGATGGAGTTGCGGTCATGCGGCCGTGCTCTGTCGCTGGGGAAGCACGCTGGAAATCAAGTACGTAAGAAAAAGAAAGTGCGAAGCCGCGGTCGCCGTTGAAGCGCTCGATCCCGGAGTTCCCTACGAAAGTAGGTGGGCACCATATGACCGGATCCACGGACCCGGCCAGGGACAGTTCCCTAAAGGATCGATAAGGCCCCGGGGATATATGGCTCCTGACGCACGACGCAGCCTCGCGGAACCAATGTAACAACGAAGCGACCGAATAACCAGCGGCGTAGGTGCGAAAGCATCGCTGGTAACGCTTTTCCTTTACTCCGCCCGGCTGACGACGACATCGACGGGCGTGGGCGCAAATCCGGCCGCAGGGTTGTTTTGCTGCGGACAGTTCGAGATCACGACGATGACGGGCATTTCCGCCCGCAACACCACGTAATCGCCCGGCTTTGAAATTCCCTCTGATATCGTCACCTCGCCGTCGGCGGCAAACTTCACCCTCATGAAGAAGTTGATGTTCGAGACGATTTCCGACGGCGACATCGACCACTCGGCCAGTTCGGCGATAAAATTGGTCCGGCAGCTCTCCGTCTTGTCGACCCCGTAGCGAACCTTGTCGATCTCGCAACTACAGCAGCCGGCCAGCGTGTCATGGTAGCCGCAGGTGTCCTCGAGCACCGACATCATGGCGCGCGCCCTATCCGAATAGATCTTCGAGCCTTTGGTGATGTAGAGCGACTTGTTCAGCCTCACCGTGGTCGGGATATTGATCCGGTCGAGCGGGAGTTCGGCGCTGTAGCAGAGAAAGTCGATCGCCTGCTGCCCCATGGTGTCGATCAGCTTCAAGGTCTGACCGGGCTCCAGACGCGCGGACCATCGTCCCTTCGCTTCGACGGTTTCGCGGCGAATGATCGGATTTTGAGCGGACGCCATCCTGCTTTCCCTTCTGTTTACTGGCCGTCACCCGGCGGACCTTTGCTTGAACCATCCCATTCAGTTTCGAAAAATAGTAATGTATGAGAGTTCACATCAGAAATACTGATATAAATCATGCAGATTTCGAATTCAGATCTGACGTCGCTTGCGGTCTTTCGATCCGTCGTCGAACATCGGGGCTTCCTCGGCGCGCAGGTCGCGCTCGGGCTCAGCCAGTCCGCGGTGAGCTTCCACATCAAGGGCCTCGAACAGCGGCTCGGCTTCCGGCTTTGCAGGCGCGGACGAAGCGGCTTCGAACTGACCGATCGGGGAGCGATCGTCTACGACCAGTCGAAACTGCTCGTCCTGGGCCTGGGCGCATTTGAAAACGCTGTCGGCGGGCTGAGAGACCGGCTGGTCGGAACATTGCGGCTGGGCCTGGTCGACAACACGGTGACCGACCCCGAGATGCCGATCTATCGCGTCATCGCCGCCGCCAGCCGAAAGGCGCCCGAAGTCATCGTCAAGATCGAGATCAAACCGCCTGAGCTTTTGATCTCGGAACTCGGCAACGGCGGAATCGACGTCGCGATCGTTCCCGAGACGCAAACTTATCCGGGTCTGCGCTTTTCCCCTTTGAGAGAAGAGCCGCAATCCCTGTACTGCGGCGCGTCGCACCCGTTGTTTCGCGCAAGCCCCTCGAAGATCGATGCGAAGGCAGTGGCACAATATCCGTTTGCGATCCGGCCCTATGCGAAAGGTTTTGAATTGCAGCACGTCCCCGGCGCGATTGCCAAAACCGCCGTCTCAAGCATGGAAGCCCAGGCCATGCTGGTGCTCAGCGGGCTCTATCTCAGCTACCTGCCCGAACACTATGCGAAGGCCTGGGTAAAGACGGGCGAAATGCGATCACTTTCGCCGAAAATCCCCCGCATCCTCTCCAAATTCTTCCTGGCCACCAGAGCCGAAAAGCGATCGTCATCAATCCTGGATCTCTTCATTCAGGAATTGATCTCGCTGGGATCGGAAAGGTCGCATCGGTTGAAGGGCCTGCTGCCGAAACCGGCGAGACGGCATCCGCGGAAAGATTCCGGATTGCCTCGCTAGCGCTCGCTGGTGACGTCGGCAGCACCTCACCCGATCGCGATGCGCGCGCTCTACCCGTTCCGGTAGGTGTAGCTGTAACCGTTGAGCGCCGGCGCTCCGCCGAGATGCGCGTAAAGCACCTTGGCTCCATCTGGAAAGAAACCCTTTTTGACCAGATCGATCATCCCTTGCATGGACTTGCCTTCATAGACCGGGTCCGTGATCATGGCCTCGGTCCGCGCGGCGAACCGGATGGCATCATTGGTCTCCTGGCTGGGCACGCCATAGGCGGGATAGGCGTAGTCTTCCAGAATGACGATTTCGTCGTCGCGCACCTTGCGTCCGAGTTCGACCAGTTCGGCGGTCTGGTCGACGATCTGGCGGACCTGCGCGCGCGTCTGCGCAAGCGTGCCGGATGCATCGATGCCGATGACACGGTTTGCGCGATCGTCCGCCGCAAAGCCGACGATCATGCCGCCTTGCGTCGAACCGGTGACGACACAGACGATGATGTAGTCGAAGGTGATGCCCATCTGCTTCTCCTGAGCGCGGACCTCCTCGGCGAAGCCGACATAGCCGAGGCCACCGTATTTATGCACCGATGCGCCGGCCGGAATGCCGTAGGGTTTGCCGCCGGAGTCCTTCACGGACTGGATCGCGTCTTCCCAGCTCTTGCGGATGCCGATATCGAACCCGTCAGGGACAATTCGAACTCTCGGCTCCCATCAACCGGGTCAGCAGTATATTCCCGACACGGTCGTACACCGCGTCTTCGTGCGGCACCCAGCTTTCCTGCACGACCACGCACTTCATGCCGATCTTGGCCGCGGTCGCCGCAACCATGCGCGTGTGGTTCGACTGCACTCCGCCAATCGAGACGAGCGTGTCGGCATTCGACGCGATGGCGTCGGGCACGATGTATTCAAGCTTGCGCAGCTTGTTTCCGCCCATCGCGAGCCCGGAATTGCAATCGTCGCGCTTGGCGTAGATCTGCACCTTGCCGCCAAGGGCTTCGGTCATCCGCGGCAGGTATTCGATCGGGGTCGGACCAAAGGTCAGCGGATAACGTTCAAACTTGTCGAGCCTGAGCATGTTGATCTCCGGGTCACGCGGTCGGCGCAGATGTAGCGAAAATCCCGGAAAAGGTGCTCTCGAATTTTGTTCTCTTTTTTACGCTAACTTCCTACAATGCATCAGTATGGTATGAGATTATTCGGATAAATCGACAAAATATGAAAGATTCATTCATCCCCCCCGGGCTCGACCGTATCGACCTCCGCATCCTTCGCCGGCTGCAACGCGACGGACGGATGACGAATGCCGATCTGGCCAAGGCTGCCAACGTCAGCCCGGCCACGTGCCATCGGCGGACCCAGCGGCTGTTCGACGACGGCTATATTCGTTCCGTGCGCGCCGATATTTCTCCGGCCAAGGTCGAGCGTGGAGCACTTGTCATCGTCGGCGTGGTGCTCGATCGCTCGACGCAGGAGAGTTTCTCCGCCTTTGAAGCGGCGATCAGGAAACTGCCGCTCGTGCTCGACTGCCATCTGGTGGCTGGCGACTTCGATTTCTTTCTCAAGATTCGCGTGAAGGACATTGCCGATTTCAATCGGCTGCACGGCGAGCAGTTGATCGCCCTGCCGGGCGTCCGGCAGACCCGCACGTTCTTTGTCATGAAGGAAGTGGTCGACAATGCACCGCTCGACTTCTAGCGGCCGTACGCTTCCGAAAGCAGGTGGCACGCTTCGCTTTGCCCACTCTACATTCTCACCCTACAACATGCGATGTAGTCCCGGCGCACGCAGGGACCCATAACCCTATGACACTGATTTTGTGAAGAGTTGTGGCCCCAGCGTTTCAAATCACAGCGGCTGGTGGTTATGGGTCCCGGATCGCGCTCGGCGTTAGCCTCGCTTGTCCGGGACGACGTGAGGTCACCCGATCGCGACGCCGCCGCCGACGGTACGGTTGAGCACCTGCGTGGTTTTCTCGATGCGATCGGCCGCGGCGTTGAGCGCATTGGCGACCGCAACTTGCGTGGCCTTGGCGCGGTCGGCCGCGACCGCGCGCACGTCGCGCAGCGCCACCAGTTCTTCCTCGAGCGCGCGGATGCGGTTGCCGGCATCCTGCAATTCGTCGCAGACGGTGAGCGCCGCCATCACGGTCAGCCGCGCGTCGCCGATCTCGCCGAACTTGCCGCGCAGACTTTCGATCCGCAACTCCAGGGCCTCGGCGAGCTTCAGCAGCCGCACCTCCTGCCCTTCCTCGCAGGCCATGCGGTATTGCCGGCCATTGATGGTGACGTTGATGTGGCTCATGGCATCTCCCCGGCTTCCAGCACCTCGCGAATGGTGCCGATCGCCGCATCGAGCTTTTCGGCGATCTCGCGGTTGGAGCGCTCGAGCCGTTTCGAGCGCACCAGCGATCCGTCGAGTTCGTCGGCCAACCGGGCCCGATCGGCTCCCAGCGCCTGGATCCGCGCCGCCAGTTCATCCTCGTCCCGGTCGGCGTCGCGCCGGCGTTCGACGGCCCGCTCCAGCGCATCCAGCGCCGCCATCAGCCGGCGCGTGGCGGCATCGATATCGGCGAAAGCCTGTTCGGATTGGCCTGAACCGTTGACCGTGTGATCGTCCATGGCATCGCTCATGACAGGCGGACGCTTTTCGCAAAATCAAGCGCTTGGAGGGAGAAACTTACGTAACGAACAAGGCCAGCGCAACGCTGCAACGGAACTATGCACCGCAAAGCAGGTTGAAATGTTCCGCTTCCTTTTGACTTTGGCAGATGAGGTGCTATCCAGCCCTCGAATTCAGGTTCCATCCGAGGCATTGGCCTCTTGCATAAGACCCACCCAAGCACCTCATTATCTGACGGAATTTCAACATGACGCAGGTCGATCACGTCCGCATGGCCAACGCGATCCGCGGACTCGCGATGGATGCGGTCGAGAAGGCAAAATCCGGCCATCCGGGCTTGCCGATGGGCGCCGCCGACATGGCGACCGTTTTGTTCACGCAGTTTTTGAAGTTCGACGCCGCCAACCTCGCCTGGCCCGACCGCGACCGTTTCGTGCTGTCGGCCGGCCACGGCTCGATGCTGCTTTATGCGCTGCTTTATCTCACCGGCGACAAGGAGATGACGCTCGATCAGATCAAGCGTTTTCGCCAGGTGGATTCGATCACCCCCGGCCATCCGGAAAATTTCCGCACCAAGGGCATCGAGACCACCACCGGCCCGCTCGGCCAGGGCATTGCGACCGCGGTCGGCATGGCGCTGGCGGAGAAGATGCTGGCCGCGGAATTCGGCAAGAAGATCGTCGACCACCATACCTATGTACTGGTCTCCGACGGCGACCTGATGGAAGGCGTCTCGCAGGAAGCGATCGCGCTCGCCGGAGTTTGGCGGCTCAACAAGATGATCGTGCTCTACGACGACAACGGCATTTCGATCGACGGCCCGACCTCGATTTCCGACTCGGTCGATCAGATCAAGCGCTTCAAGTCGGCCGGCTGGGCGGCCGAACTGATCGACGGCCAGGACCAGACGGCGATCGCGGCCGCGATCACCCGCGCGCAGAAATCCAACAAACCCTCGCTGATCGCCTGCAAGACGACCATCGGCTATGGCGCGCCGACCAAGGCCGGTACCGCGAAAGCCCATGGCGAGGCGCTCGGCGCCGAAGAGCTAAAAGGCGCCAAGGAAAAACTCGGCATTTCGCTCGAGCCGTTCTCGGTGCCGGACGACGTGCTCAAAGCCTGGCGCGAGGCGGGCAGCCGCGGCGCCGCGGCGCGGACGGAATGGGAAGCGCGCTTTGCCGAGTTGGGCCCGCGCAAGCGCGCCGAATTCGAACGGCGGTTGCGGCATGAGCGGCCAGCATCGCTCGCCAAGGCGATACGCGATTTCAAAAAGAAGCTGCTGGAAAGCCCGCTCAACATCGCGACGCGCAAATCCTCCGAAGCCGTGATCGATGTGATCGCGGAAGCGATGCCGATGGAGTTTCTGGCAGGCTCCGCCGATCTCACCGGCTCCAACAACAACAAGGCGAAATCGGCGGTGGGCTTTTCGGCGAAAAATCCGAAAGGCCGTTTCATCCATTACGGCATCCGCGAGCACGGCATGTGCGCGGCCATCAACGGCATCTTCCTGCATGGCGGCTTTGCGCCGAACGGCGCGACTTTCCTGGTGTTCACCGACTATGCGCGGCCCGCGATGCGGCTCGCTGCGCTGATGGGAACGGGCGTGGTCTATGTGATGACCCATGATTCGATCGGGCTTGGCGAAGACGGCCCGACCCATCAGCCGGTCGAACATCTCGCAGCGCTGCGCGCCATTCCCAACATGCGGGTGTTCCGCCCCTGCGACGCGGTCGAGGTCGCCGAGTGCTGGGAACTGGCGCTCAACCGCACCAACGGCCCGACCGTGCTGGCGCTGACCCGCCAGAACCTGCCGCAGCTGCGCACCTCGGCACCGTCGGATAATCCTTGCAGCCACGGCGCCTACGAACTGGTCGCGGCCGACGGCGAGGCCAAAGTGACGCTGTTTGCCTCGGGCTCCGAGGTCGAGATCGCGGTCGCCGCTCAAAAGGATCTCGCCGGGCGCGGCATCGCGACGCGGGTGGTCTCGGTGCCCTCGCTGGAACTGCTGCTGTCGCAGCCGGACGACAAGCAAAAGGCCGTGATCGGCAACGCGCCTGTGAAAGTCGCGATCGAGGCCGCGGTTCGCTGGGGCTGGGATGCCGTGATCGGCCACGATGGCGTTTTTATCGGCATGCACAGTTTCGGTGAAAGCGGTCCGGCCAAGGACCTTTACAAGCACTTCGGCATTACCGCCGAGGCCACCGTTAACGCAGTTCTGAAACGCGTCTCGTAACGGCTGCCGGGCGTTGAGATTGTTGGAAAAAAGGACTAGCTAGGAACCATCTAGTCCGTTTTCGCCCGGCAGAACCGGGTGAGCCGCCGTCCGAATCTCCGAAAGGGGTGCGTTTTCCGCGTCCTTTTGGGGATGGCACCAGCTTTAGAGGAGAAACACGCATGGCAGTCCGGGTCGCTATCAACGGGTTTGGCCGCATCGGCCGCAACGTGCTGCGCGCCATCGCCGAGTCCGGCCGCAAGGATATCGAGGTGGTCGGCATCAACGATCTCGGCCCGGTCGAGACCAACGCGCATCTGTTGCGCTTCGATAGCGTGCACGGCCGCTTTCCCGGCACGGTGACGGTCGAGGGCGACTCGATCAGCCTCGGCAACGGCAAGATCAAGGTTTCGGCCGAACGCGATCCGGCAAAACTGCCGTGGAAGGCAGCTCGGCGTCGACATCGCGCTGGAATGCACCGGCATCTTCACCGCCAAGGAAAAGGCGGCGCTGCACCTCACCGCCGGCGCCAAGCGCGTGCTGGTGTCGGCGCCGGCCGAGAATGCCGATGCCACGATCGTCTACGGCGTCAACCACGACAAGCTGACCAAGGAGCATCTCGTGGTCTCCAATGGCTCCTGCACCACCAACTGCCTGGCGCCGGTCGCCAAGGTGCTCAACGACACCGTCGGCATCGAAACCGGCTTCATGACCACGATCCACGCCTATACCGGCGACCAGCCGACGCTCGATACCCTGCACAAGGATCTCTATCGCGGCCGCGCCGCGGCGATGTCGATGATCCCGACGTCAACGGGCGCCGCCAAGGCGATCGGCCTGGTGCTGCCGGAACTCAACGGCAAGCTCGACGGCGTCTCGATCCGGGTGCCGACGCCGAACGTCTCGGTGATCGATCTCAAGATCGTCGCCTCGCGCAAGACCAGCAAGGAAGAGATCAACGAGGCGATGAAGCGGGCGGCCGAGCAACAGCTCAAGGGCATCCTCGGCTACACCACGGCACCCAATGTCTCGATCGACTTCAACCACGACCCGCATTCCTCCACGTTCCATATGGACCAGACCAAGGTGCAGAACGGCACGCTTGTGCGGGTGATGTCCTGGTACGACAATGAATGGGGCTTCTCCAACCGCATGGCCGATACTGCCGTGGCGATGGGGAAACTGCTGTAGGTCACGCTTCGTGTCCCGGACGCGATGCAGCGCGTTAGCGGTGCGTCGCTGAGCCGGGACCGATCGTCAGCATAGGTCCCGGTTCTGCGCGGCGGCACTTCGCGCCGCAGCGCGCCCGGGACAAGAGAGCGTCAATGACAAAACCATTCCGCACCCTCGATGACGTCGACGTGAAGGGCAAGCGCGTGCTGCTCCGCGTCGACCTCAACGTTCCCACCGACAACGGCCGCGTCACCGACGCCACCCGGCTCGAACGCGTCGCTCCCACCATCACCGAGATTTCCGCCAAGGGCGGCAAGGTGATCCTGCTCGCGCATTTCGGCCGGCCCAAGGGCCGCGATCCAAAGGATTCGCTCAAGCCTGTCGCGGCGGCGCTGTCGCAGGTGATCCAAAAGCCGGTTGCTTTCGCCGATGACTGCGTCGGCGATGTCGCCGCCAAGGCGGTCGCGGCGATGAAGGACGGCGACATTCTCTGTCTGGAGAACACCCGTTTCCACAAGGAAGAGGAAAAGAACGATCCGGCCTTCGTCGCTGAACTGGCAAAGCTCGGCGACATCTGGGTCAACGACGCGTTCTCGGCCGCGCATCGCGCGCATGCTTCGACCGAAGGCCTCGGCCACAAACTGCCGGCCTATGCCGGCCGCACCATGCAGGCCGAACTCGATGCGCTGGGTAAGGCGCTGGAAGCCCCGGCGCGGCCGGTGATCGCGATCATCGGCGGCGCCAAGGTTTCCACCAAGATCGATCTGTTGGAGAACCTCGTCAGCAAGGTCGATGCGCTGGTGATCGGCGGCGGCATGGCCAACACCTTCCTGCACGCGCAAGGCGTCGGCATCGGCAAGTCGCTGGCCGAAAAGGACCTCGCCGCGACCGCATTGCGGATCCTCGAAAAGGCTGAAGCCGCCAACTGCGCGATCATCCTGCCGGTGGACGCCGTGGTGGCATTTCATTTCGCCGCCAATTCGCCGTCCCATGCCTACGGCCTCGATGCCATTCCCTCCGACGGCATGATCCTCGACGTCGGCCCGCAATCGGTGGCACGGATTCATGCCGCGATCGATGACGCCAAGACGTTGGTCTGGAACGGCCCGCTCGGCGCCTTCGAGATGACGCCGTTCGACCGCGGCACCATGGTCGCCGCCAAGCATGCGGCCGAGCGGACCAAGGCGAAGAAGCTGGTTTCGGTCGCCGGCGGCGGCGACACCGTGGCGGCGCTTAATCAGGCAGGCGTCGCCGGCGATTTCAGTTATGTTTCGACCGCGGGCGGCGCGTTCCTGAATGGATGGAGGGGAAACCCCTGCCCGGCGTCGAAGTTTTAAAGGCACGATAAGTTATTTCGGGCGATCAGCCCCAACGCGGAGAACAGGACCGATGGCTCGGATCACGTTGCGTCAATTGCTCGACCACGCGGCGGAGCACGACTACGGCGTGCCGGCCTTCAACATCAACAACATGGAGCAGGCGCTCGCGATCATGGACGCCGCCTCCAGCCTGGACGCGCCCGTCATCATCCAGGCCTCGCGCGGCGCGCGCTCCTATGCCAACGACATCATGCTCCGCCACATGATGGACGCGGTCACCGAGATCTACCCCGCAGATTCCGGTCTGCGTGCATCTCGACCACGGCAACGAGCCCGCCACCTGCATGACCGCGATCCAGGCCGGCTTCACCTCGGTCATGATGGACGGCTCGCTGAAGGCCGACGGCAAGACCCCCGGCGACTGGGACTACAATGTCGGCGTCACCAGGACCGTCACCGACATGGCGCATCTCGGCGGCATTTCGGTGGAAGGCGAACTCGGCGTGCTCGGCTCGCTCGAGACCGGCATGGGCGACAAGGAAGACGGCCACGGCGCGGAGGGCAAGCTCTCGCACGACCAGCTTCTCACCAATCCGGACGAGGCGGTGAAGTTCGTCAAGGAGACCAAGGTCGACGCGCTGGCGATCGCGATGGGCACCTCGCACGGCGCCTACAAATTCACCCGCAAGCCGGACGGCGATATCCTCGCCATGAACGTGATCGAGGAAATCCACCGCAAGCTGCCGAACACGCATCTGGTCATGCACGGCTCGTCCTCGGTGCCGCAGGATCTGCAGGACATCATCAACGCCAACGGCGGCAAGATGAAGCCGACCTGGGGCGTGCCGGTTTCCGAAATCCAGCGCGGCATCAAGAACGGCGTCCGCAAGATCAACATCGACACCGACAACCGGATGGCGATGACCGGGCAGATCCGCAAAGTCTTCAAGGACAATCCGGAAGAGTTCGATCCGCGCAAATATCTCAAGCCCGCGATGGAAGCGATGGCCAAGCTGTGCAAGCAGCGGCTGCAGGAATTCAATACCGCAGGGCAAGCGAGCAAGATCAAGAAGGTGCTGACCACGGCCGAAATGGCCAAGCGCTACGCCAAGGGCGATCTCGATCCCCGGGTCGCGTAGCGATCGCCAAGGTGGCGTGAGTGGAAACAGCTCTTCTCCGCTGTCAACGTCCGGCTTGCCGCCTCCGCTGAAGCTTCGGCGCGCCCTGGACTCGCTCGCCGGTCGAAGCATTGGCGTAGACGGGACCGGACGATGACAGTATTCCAGAGACCGCAACGCCGGGGCGGAGAGGCTGCGGCGTACTGGATCGCCCACTTTCGCGGACGATGACGATCCAAGGGGAACACGCCGAGGCCCCACCCCCTGCGACGAACGTCAAACTCCTCTTTTGCCCGAGAACGGTCTATTTTGACCGCCAAAATCGCGCGGCAGTGGAGTGGATTTGACATTCGTTACACGCGCGCCGCTCGCTCGGAAGGCGAATGTCAAATCCCAAGCTCCACTGCGAACATAGATTTTCTGGTGGTCCTTCGATTTTAACATTCGCAAAAGTGGCTGCTGAGACGGGATGCGAATGTTAGAACCAGACCACCAGCCGGAGGAAGTTCCCGATGAATCTCGCCGACCTCAACAAAATCGCCACCGCCATGGTCGCGCCGGGCAAAGGCCTGCTGGCCGCCGATGAATCGTCCGGCACCATCAAGAAGCGCTTCGACGCCATCAAGGTGGAATCGACCGAGGACAATCGCCGCGACTATCGCGAGATGCTGTTCCGCTCGCGGGAAGCGATGAGCCAATACATCTCCGGCGTCATCCTCTATGACGAGACCATCTGGCAGAATGCCAAAGACGGCACGCCGCTGGTCACGCTGATCGAGCAAGCCGGCTCGATTCCCGGGATCAAGGTCGACGAGGGAACGCAAGCCTTGCCGAATTGCCCGGGCGAACTCGTCACCGTCGGCCTCGACAAGCTCGCCGAGCGCCTGAAGAAATATTACGAGCGCGGCGCGCGCTTTGCGAAATGGCGCGCGGTGATCGATATCGGCAGCGGCATCCCCTCGATGACCGCGATCCGCGTCAACGCGCATGCGCTGGCGCGCTACGCCGCGCTGTGCCAGGCAGCGCAGATCGTGCCGATCGTCGAGCCGGAGGTGCTGATGGACGGCGATCACGATATCGACCGCTGCTACGAGGTGACGCAACGCGTCCTCAACAAGACGTTCCAGGAATTGCGCGTGCAGCGCGTCGCGCTCGAAGGCATGATCCTCAAACCCAACATGGCGATATCAGGCAAGAAATCGCCAAAGCAGGCTTCCGTGCAGGAAGTCGCCGAAAAGACCATCCGCCTGTTGAAGGCTTGCGTGCCCGCGGCCGTGCCCGGCATCGCGTTTCTGTCCGGCGGACAGTCCGACGAAGAAGCGACCGCGCACCTCAACGCCATCAACGCCATCGGCAACCTACCTTGGAAGGTCACTTTCTCCTATGGCCGGGCGCTACAGGCGGCGCCGCAGAAAGCATGGTCAGGCAAGTCCGAAAACGTCGCGGCCGGACAGCGCGCCTTCAGCCACCGCGCGCATATGAACGGGCTCGCCAGCACCGGCCGATGGACGGCCGATCTTGAAAAAAAGGCGGCTTGAAAGTTGACCGCAAAGCCTGTTCCACCACGCCCGCTTCCGCGCCTTTATCTGGCGACACCGCCTGTCGACGACCCGCAGGCTTTGCTCGGCGTTCTTGCGGAGCTGCTGAAAGCGGCCGATATCGCGGCCGTGCTGCTGCGGCTGAATCCATCCGATCCGCGCACCCTGATCTCGCGCATCAAGGCGCTCGCGCCCGTGATCCAGGACCAGGACGCGGCACTGCTGCTCGACGGCCATCCCGACCTCGTAGCGCGCGCCGGGGCCGATGGTGCGCATCTCTCAGGGCTCGAGGCGTTCGAGGAAGCCTTGCCGACGCTCAAGCCCGACCGCATCGCCGGCGTCGGCGGATTGGCGACGCGCCACGACTCGATGACAGCGGGCGAACGGGGTGCGGATTACGTGTTGTTCGGCGAGCCGGATGAAAAAGGTCAGCGCCCGTCGCCGCAGGCGATCTGCGAGCGCCTGCAATGGTGGGACGAAGTGTTCGAACTGCCCTCGGTCGGCTTCGCCGGCACGTTGGAAGAAGTCGGCGCGTTCACTGCTGCGGGCGCGGACTTTATTCTCCCCGGCAATTTCATCTGGACCGCGTCCGAAGGCTCGGCAGCCGCCTTGCGCGCGGCCACGGATGCAATCCGCAAGGCCCACGCCGCGATGCCGGCGAAAGCCGCGGCGCCGCAAGGGTAGAGCGAGACAATGAAGAGCGCGCGTTCACTTCTGATCCTCGCTGCCGTGATGTGGACAGCTTGCGCCTCGGCACAGGTTTCGCTCGCCCCGCCAGCAGCCGCACCGGACAAAGCGGCGGCGCCGGAAGCAAAGCCGGCCCCCACTGCAAAATCGAAGGTCATCAGGCCCGCGGCCAAAAAGCCCGCAACACCGCCCGCCCCGCAGCCCGCAGTCGCGACGACGCCCACGCCCGCCCAGCCGCCCGACGATCCCAATGCCGATCTGGTGTACGGCGCCTATCAGCGCGGCTTCTACAAGACGGCGTTCGATCTGGCGATCAAGCGCGCGCAGGAGAACGGCGATCCCAAGGCGATGACCATGCTCGGCGAGCTCTACGCCAACGGGTTCGGCCTCAAGCGCGACGATGCCAAGGCGGTCGCCTGGTACAAGCGCGGCGCCGATGCCGGCGACCGCGAGGCGATGTTCGAGCTCGCGATGCTGCGGCTTGCCGGCCGCGGTGGGCCGGTGAATCGCGAGGAGGCGGCAAAATTGCTGGCGTCCTCGGCCAAGCTCGGCAATTCCAAGGCGACTTACAATCTCGCTTTGCTGTTTCTCGGCGGGGATGTACTGCCGCAGGACTTGAAACACGCGGCGGAACTGATGCGGGTCGCGGCGGATGCCGGCAGCGCGGAGGCCCAATACGCGCTCGCGACCTTCTACAAGGAGGGCACGGGCGTGCCCAAGGACACCGAAAAGGCGGCGCGCCTGCTCCAGGCGGCCTCACTCGCGGGCAATGTCGATGCCGAGGTTGAATATGCCATCGCGCTGTTCAACGGCACCGGCACCTCCAAGAACGAGGCTGCGGCAATTACGCTGCTGCGCAAGGCGGCAAAACAAAACAATCCGATCGCGCAAAACCGGCTGGCGCGGGTGCTCGCCAGCGGCCAGGGCGTTCCAGTCGACAAGGTCGAGGCGCTGAAATGGCACACCATCGCCAAGACCGCCGGCAAGGGCGATCCCGATCTCGACCAGGCCCTCTCGACGATGAGCCCGGAAGACAAGGCCAAGGCGGACGCCGCGGTGCGTAAATGGCTCGGCGCCAAATGAGCTTGACGGCGCTGGCGCCACAGGGCACCCACATCCTTGCCGATCCGCTCGCAGGGACGGACCTTGATCTTTCCGCCGAAGAAAAGTTGCCTTGAATCATGCTGCAATCAGCCCTCCTCAACGTCATGATCAAGGCGGCGCGCCGCGCCGGCCGCAGCCTCAAGCGCGACCTCGGCGAAATCGAAAATCTTCAGGTATCGCTGAAGGGACCTGCCAACTTCGTCAGCCTGGCGGATCGCCGCGCCGAGGAGATGCTGTACGAGGACCTCGCCAAGGCGCGCCCGGGCTACGGCTTTATCGGCGAAGAAGGCGGCTCGCGCCCGGGCGACGACAAGACCCACACCTGGATCGTCGATCCGCTCGACGGCACCACCAACTTCCTGCACGGCATTCCGCAATTTGCGATCTCGATCGGGCTTCAGCGGGAGGGAACGATCATTGCCGGGGTGATCTACAATCCCGCCAATGACGAGCTCTACACCGCCGAACGCGGCAAGGGCGCCTTCCTCAACGACCAGCGCATTCGTGTCGCCGGCCGGCGCAAGCTCAACGAATGCGTGATCGCCTGCGGATTGCCGCATATCGGGCGGGGCGACCATGAACTGTCACGCGCCGAGATGAGCGAAATCCAGAACCGCGTGGCAGGCCTGCGCCGGTTTGGCGCGGCTTCGCTCGATATGGCCTTTGTCGCCGCCGGGCGTCTCGACGGCTATTGGGAACGCAACCTTCAGCCCTGGGACATGGCGGCGGGTCAGATCCTGGTGCGCGAGGCCGGCGGCGTGGTCAGCGGCATGGCCGGCGACGACGATCCGCTGCTCTCCGGTCATGTGATCTGCGGCAACGAGTTCGTGCACGGCGAACTCGTGAAGATCTTGAAGCCGCTGGGGTAGCTACTGATCATCGTCGCGTTAAGCCGATAGAGCCGACCGTGACGAAGCTTAACTGGTCGCTTTTCGGATCCAGCCCAGAAATTTTTCGAGCCCCGCTACAGCCTGATCGCGCAAGGATAGCCGCGATAGCAACCCGGCGCATGATCTACCTCGGTTGACCGAAATGCCGCTGCAAGGAGGTATTGGTGATGTCCAGAACGTCCAACAATCCGTGGCCTGATCTGGCGATCTCTAATCTTCGGCCAACGACCGATGCTCTCCATCTCTGGAGCCAGGTGGCCGGCAAGGTGAGGCTGACGCTGACTCCCTGGATCAATCATAGCTGGCAGGCAACCTTTTACCTGTCGGGCCGCGGCTTTTCGACCGGACCGATCTATGCGGAGGACGGGCGCGCCTTTGAAATGGAGTTCGATTTATTGAGCGACCTGCTGCGGATCGATACCGCAGAGGGCGAGGCCAGGCGTGTGAAACTGGAAGTGCAGAGTGTTGCCGCGTTCTACGAGGCGACAATGACGGCGCTCACCGAGCTTGGGGTGGCGGTGAAGATCAATCCAATGCCCTGTGAAATTCCCGACGCAGTCGCCTTCCCCGAGGATCATGCGCCCCGCACCTACGACCCTGATGCAGCAAGAGCGTATTGGCGCGCTATGCTGCAGGTGCAGCGGGTCTTTTTGCTTTTTCGCTCGCGCTTTGTCGGCAAATGCAGCCCCATCCATCTGTTCTGGGGCAGCTTTGACTTGGCGGTGAGCCGCTTCTCGGGACGCGATGCTCCGCCGCATCCAGGCGGGATGCCTCACGTGGCGGACGCCGTGGCTCGCGAGGCGTATTGCCGGGAAGTTTCAAGCGCAGGCTTTTGGCCCGGTATCGATCATCCCGCCTTCTACAGCTATGCCTATCCGGTGCCAGACGGCTTCAACCTTGCCAAGGTTGCGCCGGAGGCTGCGAGGTTCGACCCGCAACTTGGAGAATTCCTGTTGCCTTACGACGCGGTTCGCTCCAGCGCGGATCCGGACGCAGCGCTCTTGGCCTTCTTGCAAAGTACGTATGAGGCCGGCGCCAATCTTGGCCATTGGGAGCGATCTCGCCTTGAGCGAGCGCAAGGCCGGATCGGGCGGGTGCCCGAGAACTTCTAGGGGGCGGGAGGTCTCAATCGCGCAAGGCAAGCGGCGCCACACGAGGAGCCACACCGGATTTATCCCGTGCGACGGATTTGTTCGGACGGGTTGCACGTCGGGATGAAGATTGCGGCAGTTCGCCTACTTCGTCGAGCCCGGCCAAAAAGTCCGTACCCGCCCGCATCACATGCTCGGCGGCCAGCGCCGCAGCCGCCCGTTCGTCGCCGTCAATAATGGCACGCAGGATCTGCGCATGCTCATTCCAGGACCGCGATTGCCGGGACGGCGACATCGGCGCAAACAGCGTGGCGGTGCGGTCGCGTAGCTTCTGCAGCAACTCGCTAAGCACCCTGTTCTGGCCGGCGGCGGCCAGCGCGTCGTGGAATTGCTGGTTCAGCTCGAATAGTTGATCGAAACGGCTGGCCGCGACCGCCGCCGTTCCCTTTTTCAGGACGGTTTCGACGCGCTTGATTAATTCCTTGTCGTGGCGCCGCGCGGCGAGCCGCGCATTTTGTCCTTCCAGGAGAGCACGCACCTCGATGGTTTCCCGCGCCTCCTGATCGGACATCACCGCGACCGAAGCGCCACGACGCGCGGCAACATCGACCAATCCTTCGGAAGCCAGCACACGGATGGCTTCGCGCACCGGATTGCGTGAAACGCCAAGTTCATCGGCAAGCTTTCCCTCCACAAGGCGTTCGCCGCCCTTGAGACGGCCGGTCAGAATTGCATGGCGCAGTTCGGCGATGACCTGGCCATGCAACGAAGCATGCTCCTCACCAAGCCGGCGCTTGAACGATCCCGAACCAACGGCCATGGGTATTTGCCTGCCTTACCTGAGTCCTTTGTGGAGACGTCTCGATTATATCGGGCGCAACGAATCAGAAGTGGCGATCAGTGTTGATATTACAAGCTTTGCCGATCCACCGCACCGAGGCGATCGACCTGGATCATTTTGCCGTCCACCCGCCATCGAGCCATGGCGACCGCGCCCGTTCGAGAAAGCCCTCCGGCAAGAGCTTACGAACCGGTCTGGCCATCGACTGCTGAAGCTGCCGTCGCCGCCGCGCCTTCGGTGCTCCGCGGCGAATTCCCGCCACGCTCCGACAAGGGTATCCACGACACTCCGACATCGCCGTTCAAAAAGGTCTGGCACGCCATCCGATAGCCCGCCCGGAAATCTTCCTCGGTCAGATGCTTGCGTTCCTTCGGCTTGAGCGCATCCGTGTTCTCCAGCCCGGTTTCGATCCGGCACCGGCAGGTGCCGCACAAACCCCCGCCGCATTTGAACGGAATGCCGCCCTGTTCGCGCAACGAGACGCGCAGCAGATTGCTGTTCTCCGGCGCTTCGACCGTCTTTCCGTTATTGGTAATGAAGGTGACCTTGATCATCGCTCGCTCGGCAGGAGCATCAGGCAGCTGCGGCAGTGGCCGTCTTGCGCAAGCTCGTCTCCATGTGACCGAAGGTCGTCAGATGCTCGAGTTCCTCGAAGGCCCGATCGCGCGAGTCGAATTTCTCCAGGAATTTGCACGGCACGTTATTGACGATTTCGCTGACCTCCTCGACGACCCGGATGCGGGTATCGTGTTTGACGAGTTCGGCGATGACGAAGTGCGCCTTCTTCTGGCCGTAGAACAGATAGTCATAGGCCTCGAGTGGCCTCAAGCCGTCAGTGATCTCGGTCCTGAATTGGCCGGGCTTGCTGGTCAGGATCACATACATGGCACCCTCGCTGTCGGCTTGCATAATCCGGCCGTTACGGCTGTTGGGTCGTTGACGCTTCGGCTTTCGGCGCCTCGGCTTTCAGCGGCTGAAGCGGCTCCTTGGGCTGCTCGAGTTCGACGTCCTGGTTGAGCCAGAGCTGGCAGATCAGGCGATAGCCCTGTTCGAGATGCGGGCCCAACCTCTGCTTTTCCTTCCAGTTGGGCTCGGGCAGATGCTCGGCACCCTTCAAAACGCGGCAGGCGCACTTGGCGCATTTTCCCATCCCGCAGCCGTAGCGCAGATGCGGATATGGAAACTGTCTGATGCCTGCCTTGACGACGAGATTGCTGTTGCCGGCAACCTCGCCTTGATAGGTCTGGCCCTCGCGATGCAGGATGACGAGCGGCACTAGAGCTCCGATTCCGAAGTTCGCAAGCTATCCGCGGCACCTCTGATGCGAACTTCGGAATCAAAGGAGCTTTAGCAATTTATTGATTTGAGTAGCGGCTTTGAATTTGACGTTCCTATAATGAACTTGCCGCAAAACTGATAGGAACTTCAAATTCGCCGCACTCGTCACGCCACTTTGCGCTCGGTCATTTCGAGCTGCTCGATCGGAACTTCCTTGGCGACGTAATCCCAGTACAGCGCCGTGGTGTAGAGCAGCCGCATCTGCGCGCCGACTTCGCAGATCTTCAGGCAGCGCTGCTGCAACTCGACCGTATTGGCATGTTCAAGCACGATCTGATAGCCGCGTTCGCCGTGGATTTCGTCCGAGACGATATGGAGGTCGAAGAACTCCACCTCCTCGTCGGTGAACTTGTACTTGTCGCGGAGCGTCGGGGTCTGCCGGCGATAGATCGAGGGCACCTGCGATTCCAGGCCGACGACGAGGCCCGCCACGGCGACGATCGGATCCTCGCGCATCGCTACCGCATAGCACCAGCTTTGCAAGCCGCGCGTGGTCGGCGACATATTGTCCGGATCGATGACGCGCTCGCGGGTGGTGCCGCAGGCCTCGGCGAAGCGGATCAGAAGGTCGGTGTGGCGATCGCCGCCGATTTCTTCCTCATACATGTTGGCGAGCAGAAAGTCCTTCGCTTCGGTGTAGCGCTCGGGCATGCGGGCATAGACGTAAGCGAGATAGTCCGCGAACGGACCGACATAGTGAAAATGGTTCTCCGCCCAGCGCGCAAGATGCGTGCGGCTGAGCTTGCCGCCTGCCCAGGCGATGCTGAACGGCGCCTTGTTGGCGCTCTTACCCTTGATGGCGTTCTCAAGCGCGGTGCGAAAGTCCACGTGGTTCATCAATTCGGGCATCGTCGGCACTCCCTTTGGCGAGGTCGTGAGGATCGCGAGGATCGCGAGCTGCGATCCGGTTGCATTTCATTTAGTATATAGTATACAATCTTGATCCATGTCAACGCGGCCGGAAAGGTCGCTGTTTTTGACATTGGAAGCATCAACGAGGGAACGAGCCGGCCGATAAAAGGCTAGCCAAATGGAATTTTGTATACAAATTAAATGGGCGGCGCCGGATGACTCACCCTATCGTAATAACGGCTGCCCATTGGGCCTATGTAGCCGGCATCGTTGCTATCGTCCTGACCATGGTGCTGCGCGCTAACGTCGTGCTGCCGTCGATCGTCGCGACCTTCGTCGTGGCTCTCGCCTGGACGGCAAGTCCGGTTGGCGCGGTGGCGAGCATTTTCAACGCGAGCTTCGTCGCCGCCAAGGAGCTGTTCAACATTTTCCTGGTGATCGCACTGATCACGGCACTCCTGAACGCCCTGAAGACGCTACGCTCCGACGTGCTGATGGTGCAGCCGTTCCGCGCGATCATGGGCAACGGCCACCAGGCCTTCTTCATCCTCGCCGCGGTCACCTACGTCATTTCGATGTTCTTCTGGCCGACGCCGGCGGTGCCGCTGGTTTCGGCCGTGCTGCTGCCGGCCGCGATTGCGGTCGGGCTGTCGCCGCTGGCAGGCGCGATGGCGATTGCCATCGCGGGCCAGGGCATGGCGCTTTCCTCGGACTATGTGATCGGCGTCGCGCCCGCCATCAGCGCCAAGGCGGCCGGAGTGACTGTGAGCGCGGCGGCCGTTGCCGACCGTGCGCTCGCGCTCTCGCTGATCACAGGCAGCGTAGCGTTGCTGCTCGCCTATATCTCGATCCGCAAACGCAAGCTGATTCAGCCAGGAAGCGAAGCGCTGCTCGATCAATGGCAGCGTCAGTCGGGTAATGGCGATACCAAGCGGCTGGAAGCCCAGGGCACGTTCGACAAGGCCGAGATTGCGCGGGGGACGGCCTACGACGAGCCGATGGCGATCGACGACAAGTTGCGCCACCATTTACCGCTGATCGACAAGCGCCACGCCGGCTGGTCCAAGATGTTCGCCATTCTGACCCCACTCGGCTTTGCCGCCGTGATCGCGGTGATGGTGGCGCCAAAGCTCGGCTTTCACGGGATTTTCACCGAACTGAAGGGCGGCGACGCCGCCGCGCTCGTCGGCGGCATGGGCACGGTGTTGATGATTCTGGCCACGATCGCAGCCGAGGGCCCCCGCAAGAGCCTCGATGTCTGCGCCGATCATATCACCGATGGCTTCGTCTTCGCCTTCAAAGCCATGGGATCGGTGCTGCCGATCGCCGGCTTCTTCTTCCTCGGTGCGGGCGGCGACCTTGCCGCCGGGATATTGAACGTGCCGGCCGCACAGGCGCCGCCGCTGTTGTTCGATCTCGTCCAAACCGCGCAAGCGTTCATCCCTCACAACCATTACCTGGTTGCATTCGGCGTGCTCCTGGTCGGCATGATCACGGGCATCGACGGTTCGGGCTTCGCCGGCCTGCCGCTGACTGGCTCCCTCTCGGGTGCACTCGGGCCTTCCGTCGGCCTCGATGTCGCAACCCTCTGCGCGGTCGGTCAGATGGGCGCGGTCTGGACCGGCGGCGGGACGCTGATCGCCTGGTCTTCCCTGATTGCGGTCGCCGGTTTTGCTCGCGTATCCGTGCTTGAGACGGTGCGCGCGCTGCTGCTGCCGGTCCTCGCCGGTCTGTTCGTCGCGACCGTCTGTGCCGTGCTGTTCTGGAGCTGAACCGATGAGCCTTTTGCGCCGGCCCGGGCGCACCCGACTTGAGTTTTACACCCGGATCAAGACCATCTATCGCGGTATCCAACCTGAAAGGCAGACGGGACAACGACATGCGACAGACATTCAAGCTAGAGCGCGCCGAGGCGAGGCTGATGGTGGCGGCGGCGACCGCGAAGGCCGAGGAGATCAAGGTTTTCGAGACCGTCTGCGTCGCAGACGACGGCGGCCATCCCCTCCTGATCGAGCGTATGGACGGCGCGCGAATTACCGGTCCTCAGATCGCCTGGAACAAGGCCTTCACCGCCGCCGGCCACAAACGCTCGACCCATCTGTTCAATCAGACGCCGAATGGTCCCGCACTGCCGGGCAACGAGGCTTTCGGGATCCAATGGAGCTTTGAAGGCCGCTTTGCGGTCTTTGTCGGCGGCTTCCCGATTGTGGTCGACGGCGAGGTCGTCGGCGGTGTCGGCTTGAGCGGCGGCAATGGCGAGCAGGATACGGCTTGCGGTGTCGCGGCGCTCAAAGCCTTGGCGGAACACTTCGGCCCGAAGCATCGCGTGCTGGTCCAGGCCGACATCAAGCTTTAAGTATGAGATCATCGAAAATTCCTGCCTAAACGCCTGAGCTTTCAGGGCTTTGCCTAAATGCGGACGAGATACCGCCGGGTTTCACGCGGAAGTTCCCATCCGATCGTTCCCACCCGCCCCAAGCGGCCTTTTATCTCGGGCTCGCTGTGCCATATTGGTGCCTCGAAAAAAGCCGCAACAGATGAGCCCGGCAATGCCCTCTTCTTCCCGCTCCGCGATGGAACTTGAATTCACGAAGCTCGCTCCGCCGCGGATCTTCCTGGTGCGGATGCTGGTGTTTCTGGTGCTGTGCACGCTGATCATGGTCGTGCTCTACAAGCAGATCATCACCGCTTTCTTCGCCAATCCCGGCCTGAATGCGCTGATCGGCCTGGTGCTCTCGATCGGCATCGTCCTGTCTTTCCGGCAGGTGATCCGGCTTTATCCGGAAGTGGCCTGGGTCAATAATTTCCGTATCGCCGACCCCGGGCTGGCGATCGCCCGGCATCCGACGCTGCTTGCGCCCATGGCGGCCATTCTCGGCGGCGAGCGATCCGGGCGCATCACCATTTCGCAGCAGACCATGCGGCATCTGCTCGATTCCATCGCCACCCGCCTCGACGAGGCGCGCGACATTTCCCGCTATATGACCGGCCTTCTGGTGTTTCTCGGCCTGCTCGGCACATTCTGGGGCCTGATCGAGACCGTCGGCTCGGTCGGCCATGTGATCGACGGGCTGAAGGTCGGCGGCGATGCCGGGGCCCTGTTCGATACCCTGAAAGAGGGCCTCGCCGCGCCGCTCGGCGGCATGGGCATTTCGTTTTCGTCCTCGCTGTTCGGCCTTGCCGGCTCGCTGATCCTGGGCTTCCTCGACCTGCAATCGAGCCAGGCGCAAAACCGATTCTATACCGACCTTGAGGACTGGCTCGCCTCCACAGTGGGCAACTATTCCGGCGAGACCGGACCCAGCGGCGACCTTCAGGCCGCCGTCGACCGCCTGCGCGTGGCGCTTGAAGAAGGCGGCAGCAACAAGAGCACGACGACGGCGATGGCCAATCTGGCCGAAGCCATCCAGGGCCTCGTCACCCATATGCGCACCGAGCAGCAGATGATCCGCGAATGGGCCGATGGCCAGGGTGAGCAGAACCGCGAGATCAAGAAGCTGCTGGAGCGGTTGGCGCGTCAGCCGGAGAAGAGTTAGCGCAGGACCGGGCCATGCTGGATCACGTCACCATCGGGGTTGAAGATATCGAGCGGTCCCAACGGTTCTACGATTCTGCGCTGCGGCCGCTTGCAGATCGCGCGGCTCTATGGCGACGGCCATCGTTTCGCAGGCTACGGAATCGACCCGAAGGCCTTCTTCTGGATCGGAATGCGCAATACCCGGCAAACCGGCGCACATATCGCGTTTGCAGCCGATGACCGCGCCACGGTCGATCGATTTTACGCGGCGGCGATCGCAGCCGGCGGCAAGGACAACGGACCGCCCGGGATTCGTCCGCACTATGATCCAAACTACTGCGGCGCGTTCGTGTTCGATCCCGACGGCCACAATGTCGAGGCCGTTTGCCGTCTGCAGGAGAAGCGTTAGCTTATTCGTGCCCCGGACGCGACGCAGCGTAAAACGGTGCGCCGCCGATCCGGGGTCCAAAACATAGGTCCCGGCCCTGCGGGTAGCAGCGTGAATAACGCTGCTACCCGCGACCGGGACACCAGATCGGAGAAACTGCATGGCCCTTGCCCGAGCACGCCGCAGCGAAAGTGCCTTCAACTATTGGCCGGGCTTTGTCGATGCGCTGTCGACGCTCGTGCTGTCGATCGTATTCCTGCTCTCGGTCTTTCTGGTGGTGCAGTTCTTCCTGTCCCAGGAGGTCACCGGCAAGGACAAGGCGCTGGAACAGCTCAACGCCAAGATCGCCGAGTTGAACGATCTTCTGTCGCTGGAAAAGCTCGGCAAGATCAATATCGAGGACCAGCTCACGCAGGTGCGCGCCGGACTTGTCTCGGCCGAAGCGGAGCGCGACCGCGTCAAGGGTCTCTATGAGGGTCTTGCCGGCGCCGGCGGCGATGCCGCCAGCCGTGCCGGCGAGCTCAACAAGGCACTCGATTCCGAGAAACAGGTCTCGGCGCGAGCGCTGGCGCAGATCGAGGTGCTGAACCAGCAGATCAGCGCCCTGCGCCGCCAGCTCGCCGCGCTCGAAGAGGCCTTACAGGCTTCCGAAAAACGCGACCAGGAATCGCAGGGCCGCATCGCCGATCTCGGACAGCGGCTGAACGTCGCGCTGGCGCAGCGGGTCCAGGAATTGTCGCGCTACCGCTCGGAATTTTTCGGGCGGCTGCGCGCCATTCTCGGCAACCGGCCGGATGTGCGGATCGTCGGCGACCGTTTCGTGTTCCAGTCCGAGGTATTCTTCGACACCGGACAGGCGCAACTATTGCCCGAAGGCCGCGCCGAACTCGACAAGGTTGCCGCCGCGCTGACCGAACTCGATAAGCAAATCCCGAGCGAAATCGCCTGGGTATTGCGGGTGGACGGCCACACCGACGTTCGTCCGATCACCAACAGCCCGCTGTTCAAATCGAACTGGGAACTGTCGTCGGCGCGCGCGATCTCGGTGGTGCAATATCTGATCTCGCTCGGTGTGCCGGCGCAGCGGCTGGTGGCCGCGGGCTTTGCCGAATTTCAGCCGTTGGACACCGGCAACACCGAAGAGGCCTACAAACGTAACCGCCGCATCGAACTGAAGCTGACGGAGCGGTGACACTCGTGTCCCGGCCAAGACCACAACGTCGTCGTGGCCGGGCTTGTCCCGGCCATCCACGTCTTGTGGCGACACTGGAAAGAAAGACGCGGGTGCCCGCGACAAGCGCGGGCATGACGGTGAACATTTGACGCCGCCATTCCTGCTTCGGCCCTACAAAGAGTCTGACGAAGACGCTGCCATCGCGCTGTGGTGTGAGACCTGGCAGCAAGCCTATCCGCACATCGACTTTGCGGCGCGTGTGCCGTGGTGGCGCGAACGCTGGCGCAGCGAGCTGGTGCCGAAGGCGGCGATCATCGTCGCGGAACAATCAAGCGCGCTGGTCGGATTCGTGACCATCGACATACACGCTTATCTCGACCAGCTGGTGGTCGCGCCCGGCCTGTGGGGCTCGAAGCTTGCGGACGCGCTGGTCGATGAAGCCAAACGGTTGTCGCCCGATTCCATTACGTTGCTTGTCAACCAGGACAATGCCCGCGCGATCCGCTTCTACCAACGCAATGGCTTCGTTCACGCCGGACAAGACGTCAACCCGACGTCGGGCCGGCCGGTATTGAGGATGGAATGGAAGCCCTGATGGGGCCTCACACCCCTTCGAACTGCAACCGCGCCAGCCGCGCATAGAGTCCGCCTTCCGCGACCAGCGAAGCATGGGTGCCCTGCTCGACGATCCTGCCCTGATCCATCACCAGAATGCGGTCACACGACAGGACCGTGGCGAGGCGATGGGCAATCACGAGCGTCGTGCGATGGCTTCATCAGTTCTTCCAGCGCGGTTTGCACCAGCGTCTCGGATTCGGCATCGAGCGCTGACGTCGCTTCATCGAGCAAGAGCAGCGGTGCGTCGCGCAGGATCGCGCGCGCGATTGCGATGCGCTGGCGCTGCCCGCCCGAGAGCGTGACACCGCGCTCGCCGAGCGGCGTGTCGAGGCCACCGGGCAGCCGGCGGAGAAACTCGGTTGCATGCGCCAGATCCGCCGCGCGTTCGACGTCGGCGTCGCTGGCTTCGGGCCGGCCGAAGCGGATATTGTCGCGGGCGCTTGCCGCAAACACCACCGGATCCTGCGGCACCAGCGCAATGCGCCGGCGCACGTCGGTCGGATCGGCGGCAGGAATCGGCACGCCGTCGACTGAAATGGCGCCGGAGGCCGGATCGTAGAACCGCAACAGCAGATGAAACAGCGTGCTCTTGCCCGCGCCAGAGGGACCGACGATGGCGACCTTTTCACTGGCACGCACCGAAAATGAAACGCCGTCGACGGCCAGCGCCTTGGGACGCGTCGGATAGGCGAAGCGGACGTTGTCAAAGCTGATATCGCCGCGTGGGGGCTCCGGCAACGAAAGCGGCGACAGGGGTGGTGCGATCTCAGACTTCACCCGCAGGATTTCAAACAGCCGTTCTGCGGCGCCGGAGGCCGCCGAAATCTCGCCCCAGACCTCGCTGAGCTGACCGAGGCCGGTGGCGGCAAACGCCGTATAGAGAACGAACTGGCCGAGCCGGCCCGGACTGATCAGGCCGGCTTCGACATCGTTCGACCCGATCCAAAGGATGACCACGACGCTGGTGAAGACGATGAAGATCACGATAGCGGTGAGCACGGCGCGGGCCCGGCTCGAACTGCGGGCGGCCGCGTAGGCCTGTTCGACTTCACCGCCGAAGCGCGCATTGGCAAGCCGCTCGCCGGTATAGGCCTGCACGGTGCGGATCGCGCCCACCAGTTCGGAGGCATAGGCGCTGGCGTCGGCGAGCGTATCCTGGGCGTTGCGCGACAGCCGCCGCACCCAGCGCCCAAACGCCATCAGCGGCAGCACGATCAGGGGAATCGCGAGCAGCACCAGGCCGGAAAGCCGCGGGCTCGTGATCACCATCATCGCAGTAGCGCCGATGAACAGCATCATGTTGCGCAGCGCAATCGAAACCGAGGCGCCGACGGCCGATTTGATCTGGGTGGTATCGGCCGTCAGGCGCGAGACCAATTCTCCGCTGTGCGAGGAATCAAAGAATGCGGGCGACAGCTGCATCAAATGCGCAAACACGTCGCGCCGGAGATCGGCGACGATCCGCTCGCCGATGGTCATCACGAGATAGAAGCGCGACGCGCTGGCGAGCGCCAACACGCCGACCACTGCAATCATGACGCTGAAATAGCTGTTGATGCGGGCGATGCCTTCCGGCGTGAAGCCGAAATCGATCATCCGCCGCACCGCGACCGGCACGACCAGGGTGGTGATCGCGGCGACCGTCAGCGCAATGAAGGCAAGCGTGACCCGGCCACGGTAGCGCGCCATGTAGGGCGCGAGCGCAAGCAGCGGACGCAGCCTTGCGGTGCGCGCGGCGGGAGCCGGATTCAGCGCCACATCGAGCGGCGAGGCCACCTCGCCGGTGGCGGACTGCCCGGCCAACCCATCGCCAGATGGCATCGCTGGATCACGACCGTCTTCAAGCCCTTCGACTGCGCTCATGAATTTCAAACCACTGGTTTTGCCACCCCCAGATAGGCTCCATCATCTACGCTGGCAAATCGGCGTCCTGCGGGGCGGCCGACGGCCTCAAATCGGCGCCACAAGCTTGTTTTGGCGCGCCGCTTGCGTTATAGACCCGGCCAAATCCGACACCGCACAACCGAAACACGGGCGCCGGCGCGCCGAAGGACCTGCTATGAAAGCGGAAATTCACCCGAATTATCATACGATTACGGTCGTCATGACCGATGGAACCGAGTATCAGACGCGTTCCACCTGGGGCAAGGAAGGCGACAAGCTGAACCTCGATATCGATCCCAAGTCGCACCCCGCCTGGACCGGTGGCGCCCAGCAGCTGATGGATCGCGGCGGCCGCGTTTCGCGTTTCCAGAAAAAATTCTCGGGCTTTCTCAAGAAAGATTGAGGCCTCTCGGTCTCGCTTTGCGACAAATAAAAACGCCCCCGCGTCATCCGGGGGCGTTTTTATTTTTGTGCGGGCTTCGACCGGCGCGCCGTTATTGTTCGAACGCAGCCTTCAGGCGATTGAGCTGCGGCACCAGGGGATTTCCGATCGGGGCGCGTTCGGTGGTGGGAGCCGCGTGGATCGTGGCATCGAGACGGCGCACCTTGCCCTGCAGCGCCATCGAGCGGCCGATCAAATCCTGCAACTGCTGAGGCAGCTTTTCGATCATCTCGTCAGGGCCAGGATCGGCGGCCGAAAGCTTGACCTTGGTTTTTTCGCGATTGGCCTGGGTCAAGGTCATTTCGCCTTCCTTGACCGCGCGGTGCAGCAGTAACCACGAGGCCAACTGCATCAGGCGGGTGGTCAGCCGCATGCTCTCGGTGGCGTAAGTCAGGCTGACGGAACGCTCGAGCGCCTTGGCTTCAGTGCGGCCGGCGCCGTCGAGATAAGCGGCGGTCTCCTCGACCAGGTCCATGCCTTCCCGGAACAAAGTGCCGAACGCCGCCGAGTTGGTCAGTCGCTCGCTGAATTGGACAAGCGGGGTTTCGCCTTGCGACCGGTCCGACATCTTAACGCCTCACGCGACTGTTCATCGCCGGCTAGCGCCAAATAGGCGGCACTGAAGGGGGCCGGGATTATTATGATGAACAAATCATTGCGCGTGCGGACCCGAGAGTCCAGCCGCAAGCGAAATTATGGTTTCCAACGCCCTCCGCAAAGCTCGTACGAATGCCGTGAGAACTTCAGACTTGTGCCGAAGGTACGGCGAAAAAGGGCAAAAAAGAGCCGCCGTTTCCGGCGGCTTTAAAGTTGATAACAGGGAGGCGTCAAACAGAGTGGACAGGAGCCACTCGGTGTCCAAAGAGGACAGCGACAGTCATACCTGAGAAAGCTTAATCAACCGTAAACGAGCGATTTTTTTCAGACTTTGTTTGCCATGTCGGTCATTGGCCGAGCGACCCATCATCTCACGACTTGAAGAAATTGTTCGCCGCTTCCTTCGAGGCGCGCTTCTTGGTCGCCGCCGCCTGCAAGCGCTCGATCTCGGACGTCAGCAGTGAAATGCGCTCGTTGAGTTCTTCGACCGAAAGCAGCGAGAGATCCTGCCCGATCTCGTGGCTGATTTTCCGTCTTGGCTTGTCGTCGTCCTCGATGGCCATGCGCGCTGCTCCTGATCGACAAAGGGAGTGGGACTAGCTAATCAATTGGGACTAGTGTCCCAATTCCGAAGTTCGTAGCATTTTGCGGAGCCACGTTTCGAACTTCGGAATCGAAAGGACACTAGCAAACCTATTGATCTAGTGTGGCTTTGGTTCAGAAGTCCGCATGACGAACTCGCGGCGATAATGATGCGGACTTCTGAACCTCCACACTGGCTCATCAGATGTAAAATTCTAGCGTTTGGCCGAGGACAAATCATGGAAAAAATCCCTTCGCAAATGACCGTCATCGGCATCAGCAAGCCCGGCGGTCCGGAGGTGCTTCTGCCGGAAACGCGGGCCGTGCCGGTGCCCGGGCCAGGCGAAATCCTGATCAAGGTGATGGCCGCCGGCGTCAACCGGCCCGACGTGGCTCAACGCGCCGGCGTTTATCCGCCGCCGCCTGGAGCCAGCGATTTGCCCGGCCTTGAGATCGCAGGCGAAGTGGTCGCGCTTGGCGAGGGCGCCCACAAGCACAAGCTTGGCGACAAGGTGATGTCGCTGGTCGCCGGCGGCGGCTACGCCCAATATTGCATCGCCCAGGACGCGCAGGCGATGGCGGTGCCGGCTTCACTGTCGATACTTGAGGCCGGCGCCACACCGGAAACATTGATGACCGTCTGGCACAATGTGTTCGAGCGCGGCCAATTGAAAGCCGGCGAGACCATCCTGATCCATGGCGGCTCGTCGGGCATCGGCACCATGGCGATCCAGCTCGCCAAGGCTTTCGGCGCCAAGGTGATCGTCACCGTCGGATCGAAAGACAAGGCCGATGCGTGTCTCAAGCTCGGCGCCGATCATGCCATCAACTACAAGACCGACGACTTCGTCACCGCCGTCAAGCCGATGACAGAGGGCAAAGGCCCCAACGTCATTCTCGATATGGTGGGCGGCGACTATGTCGAACGCAACTATGAGGCCGCCGCAACCGACGGACGAATCGTGCAGATCGCGACGCTTGGCGGCGCCAAGATATCAGCCAATATCGCAAGGCTCATGGTGAAGCGGCTGCACCACACCGGCTCGACACTGAGACCCCGTAGTAATGCGGATAAAGCGGCGATGGTCGCCGCGATCGAGGCCAAGGTGATGCCGCTATTGCGTGAAGGGCGCATCAAACCCCTGATGGACAGCACTTTCCCGCTGGAAAAAGCAGCGGAGGCGCATCGGCGCATGGAGACGAGCGAACATATTGGCAAAATTGTGTTGGCGCTTTAACGATCGCGGCCGATCAGAGGCCGGAAACCCTTTGATTTCCTTCGCATTCATGTCATCTATCCGAACACGCCGGGCTGTGATCGACGCCCGCGAATGGTGTTGACCGCGGAGAACCGACATTGCGCCTGATCAGGTGCCTGGCAGCGTTAGCGCTGGGCCTCATGATTGTTGCGGCCACGCCGGCGTGGGCCATCGACGCCGTCAGCGTCCGCGGCGACGTGTCTGCGATCGACCTGACCGCCGTGCTCGAACATCAGCACAGCGATACCGACCGCATCCAGGTTTCGACGGCGCCCGGCACCGACGGCATTGTCCGCCGCATTGAAGTCCGCGCCCGCGAGGGCGGCCAGAACTGGGTGGTGTTCGCGCTCGCCAACAACACCGACGACCAGCTCGACCGCCTGATTGTCGCGCCTCACTACCGCATCGTTTCGTCCGGCTTGTTGTGGCCCGATCTTGGGCTGTCACGCATCGCGACCATCACGCCTTCGACCGGCGATCGTCCCGAACGGCAGGAGAGTGCGACTGCTGATATTTTCCGCATCACGCTCGATCCGGGTTCGGTCGTCACCTTTGTCGCGGAGCTGCGTACCGACAAATTGCCGCAGCTCTATCTGTGGGAGCCCGACGCCTACAAGGACAAGGTCAACTCGTTCACGCTCTACCAGGGCATCGTGATCGGCATCTCCGGACTGTTGGCGCTGGTTCTGACCATCCTGTTCGTGGTCAAGGGCAGCATCATGTTTCCGGCAGCCGCCGCGCTCGCCTGGGCGGTGCTGGTCTATATCGGCGTCGACTTCGGCTTCTGGGGCAAGGTCCTCGACATGTCGAACAACGCCGAGCGGGTATGGCGCGCCGGCGGCGAAGCGATCCTTGCCGCCACGCTTCTGGTGTTCCTGTTCGCCTATCTCAATCTTTCACCGCTGGCATGTGCGTTACTCCCACATCACCGTCGGCTGGCTGGTATTTCTGGGCTCGCTGGTCGCGCTTGCGCTGTTCGATCCGGCCGTCGCTTCCGGCATCGCGCGAATGTCGCTGGTCCTGATCGCGATCGCAGGCTTTGCGCTGATCGTTTATCTCTCCACGCACGGGTTCGATCGCGCGGTGCTGCTGATCCCGACCTGGTTCCTGCTGGTGGTCTGGGTGATCGCGGCCGGCATGACGATTGCAGGCAGCGTCACCAACGATATCGTCGGCCCCGCATTGCTCGGCGGCCTGGTGCTGATCGTGATGCTGATCGGCTTCACCGTGATGCAGCACGCATTCGCCGGCGGCGGCGCCTCAACCGGCATCGTTTCCGACGTCGAGCGACGGGCGCTGGCATTGGCCGGATCCGGCGATCTGATCTGGGACTGGGATGTCTCCTCCGACAAGGTCTTCACCAGCCCCGAGACCGAAATCGCTGCTCGGCCTCAAGCGCGGCACGCTGGAAGGCCCGGCGGCGAAATGGCTGGAAGTGCTGCACCCGCTCGATCAGGATCGTTTCCGTGCCGCGCTCGACAGCGTGCTCGACCAGCGCCGCGGCCGCCTGGTGCAGGACTTCCGCCTGCGCACGCCGGACGGACACTTCATGTGGTTCGCGCTGAAGGCCCGCCCCGTCGTCGGCTCCGACGGCGAGGTCTCCCGCGTGATCGGCACGCTGACCGACGTCACCGAGGCCAAGAACGCCGAGGAGCGCATGCTGCACGACTCCGTGCACGACAACCTCACGGGGCTGCCGAACCGCAAACTCTTCATCGACCGCCTGGACGCGGTCGCCAATTTCGCCAAGACCATGCCGAACCTGCGGCCGACGCTGATGGTGATCGATCTCGACCGCTTCAAGCAGGTCAACGACTTCGTCGGCATCGCGGTCGGCGATTCCATCCTGCTGACGCTAGCGCGCCGCCTCACCCGCATTCTCAAGCCGCAGGATACGCTGGCGCGGCTGGCCGGCGACCAGTTCGGCCTGATCCTGATGTCGGAACAGGATCCCGCGCGCATCACGGCGTTCGCCGAAACCATTCGCAAGACCATCCGCGCGCCGATCGCCTTCAACGACCGCGAGATTTTCCTGACCGCATCGATCGGGCTCGCGCTCTCCGACCCGCACACGCAGCTCTCCGACGAGATCATCAAGGACGCCGAGCTTGCGATGTATCACTCCAAGCGGATCGGCGGCGATCGCATCGACGTCTACAAACCCGCGATGCGCGCGCGAAAGACCGACCGCCTGACGCTGGAGAGCGAATTGCGCCGCGCGATCGAGCGCGAGGAGATCACGATCCTCTATCAGCCGATCGTGCGGCTGGAAGACCGTTCGATCGCCGGCTTCGAGGCGCTGGCGCGCTGGGATCATCCGAAGCTCGGGCGGATGTCGCCGGTCGAATTCATCAGCATCGCCGAGGAGATCGGCCTCATCGTCGATCTCGGCACCTTCGTGCTCGACCGTACGGCGAGGCAACTGGCGATCTGGCAGCGCGCGATGCGCTCGCGCGAGCCGATCTTTGCCAGCGTCAACGTCTCCTCGCGACAATTGCTGCGGCACGATCTCATTCACGACATCCGCACCGTGTTGTCACGCTCCTCGGTGGCGCGCGGCACGCTGAAGCTCGAATTGACGGAATCGCTGGTGATGGAAAATCCGGAGCACGCAGCCCAGATGCTGACGCGCATCCGCGAACTCGGCACCGGCCTGTCGCTGGACGATTTCGGCACCGGTCACTCGTCGCTGGCCTACCTGCAACGCTTTCCGTTCGACACCATCAAGATCGACCAGTCTTTCGTTCGCACCACGAGCCGCGGCACCCGCCCGGTGATCCTCAAATCGATCATTGCGCTCGCCCACGACCTCGGCATGGACGTGGTGGCCGAAGGCGCCGAGACCGATTCCGACGCCGTCGAGCTCTATCAATTGGGCTGCGAATATGCGCAAGGATTTGCCTTCGGCGAGCCGATGGACGCGGATGCCGCGATGCGGCTATTGACCGAGGTCCGCCTGGAGGCGGCGAGCTAGCTCGATGACACCGTCGTCCCTGCGAAAGCAGGGACCCATACCGCGTGATCTATCCATGACGCGCTGGGATTAATTGCCTTCCAACAATAACGCCCTGTGGTTATGGGTCCCGGCGTTAGCCGGGACGACGGTTAGAAATTTTCGTGAACCGCACGCTTTTGCCGTCCGGCAGCCTGGTCGCGATAAAGCCGGCCTCGAGACAGGCTTCGCGCTGCGGCATCTTTTCCTGTGGGCTGCGCAGCGTCTCCCACCAGGAAGCGCGATGGGCTGCACGCGGCAATGCCGCATCGAGGATCTCCTCGATCTGGTCGAAGCTCAGCACGAATTCCGCAGGCTTCTGTTGCTTCAGATAGTCGCGCAGCGCATCATAATCGGTCACAGCGGCTCTCACGGACAGGCACCGTTCGCCGAACAGATTCGGCAACGTCAGGCGCCGTTTTAATCGCTTCAGGGCGTCCTTCAAAGCGCCAGACGCATCAGACCGCTGGTCCGGCGGCAACGAAACATTAACGTATTACAGCTCTCCGCCGGCACATTTAAGCCGGCAGCAACCATTCGCGGCGCATTTCCATGCTTCCGGGAGCGAAGTGGTGATGGGATCTGGACGGCGCAAGGACAAGGCCAGCCGGCCATGGCGGCTATCAGCAAAACTGCTGATCGTCTCCTCTGTCGTTACGGTGATCGGCTTCTCGGCGGTCTGCGTCAGCGTGATGGTCGACATGCGCCGCAGCGAAGAAGAGCTGGCGCGTCAAACCCTCGAAAATCTTGCCTCCGGCATCGATTCCGACATCAGCCGCAACGTCGAACTGTTCGATCTTTCGCTGCGTTCGGTCGCAACCAACATGGTGGCGCCGGAGATCAACCAGGTCACCAAGCCGCTGCGGCAACTGATTCTGTTCGACCATGCCGCGACGGCCCGGCATTTTGGCGCGATCCAGGTATTCGATTCCAAAGGAAAACTGGTCGTCGATGCTTCGACGCTCGATCCGCTGCCGGAAGACCGCGGCAGCGAGGAGTATTTCACGGTTCACCGCGATCAACCGGATGTGGGCCTGTTCATCAGCCGGCCGATGCTGCATCACGGCGCCTACGCCATCGTGCTCAGCCGCCGCATCACGGGCGAAGATGGCCGCTTCCTCGGCGTGGTCGCCGGCTCGATCCGGTTTTCCTATTTTCACGACCTGTTCGGCCGGCTGCGTCTTGATCCCAATGACGTCATCACGGTGTTCCGGCGCGATGGCACCGTGATCATGCGCACGCCCTTCGATCTCGATGTGATCGGCAAGAACCTCGGTGACCTGCCGGGGGTGCGGCGGGCGCTTTCCGAGCCGAGCGGTTCCTATTCAGGGGTCGCTTCCGCGACCCACTCGCCGCGTCTCTATGTCTGGCGCGACGGCACGCGGCCGCTCGTCGTCCTGATCGGCAAACGATGGGCCGATATCTACAGGCTGTGGCGCGTCGAAGCGACGCGCATCGGCTCGATCTTGGCAGCGCTCGCGGTGTTCGTGCTCGGTGCTACGCTGTTTCTGGCGCGCGAAATCAGCCGCCGTGCGGCAGCCGAAGAAAAACTCGAGGAGCTTGCCACCACCGACGCCCTCACCGGCTTGCGCAACCGTCGCAAGTTCGACGCCTCGATCGAGATCGAGTGGCGGCGTGCATCGCGGCTGAAGCGGCCGCTCGCGCTCCTGATGATCGACGCCGATCACTTCAAGACCTTCAACGACACCTTCGGGCATCAGGCCGGCGACGAGGTGTTGGTCGGCATCGCGATTTGCATTTCGGATTCGGTGAAGCGGGCCGGCGACTGTGCAGCCCGCTATGGCGGCGAGGAATTCGCCGTGCTGCTGCCGGACCTGTCACCGGCGGAGGCGTTTGTCGTCGCCGAGACGATCCGCCTCAAGGTCGAGCAATGGTGCGGTGAAACGGCGACCACGACGGTCAGCATCGGCGTTGCAAGCCTGGTGCCGAACGCCAATATCGAATGGACGGCGATGGTCAGAGCGGCCGACGAAGCCCTCTATGCAGCGAAAGCGAGCGGCCGCAATCGCGCCGTGCTTGCCGCCGGCCCGAAGCTGTCGCTGGTCGCTTGAACAACGATCACGTCATTTTCCGGAATATTTCTTCATCTCCGCAAGCAGGCCCTCGCGCAGTTCGGGGCGCGCCATGCCGAAGGCGATGTTGGCGCGCAGAAAGCCGGGCTTTGAGCCGCAGTCGTGACGCTCGCCGGCAAACTCGACGCCGTAGAATTTTTGGGTTTTCGCCAGACCAATCATCGCGTCGGTGAGCTGAATCTCGCCGCCGGCGCCGCGTTCCTGGGTTTCCAGGATTTTGAAGATTTCCGGCTGAAGAATATATCGCCCGGTGATCGAGAGGTTCGACGGCGCCGTCCCCTTTGCCGGCTTTTCGACCATTCCATCGACCTCGAAGACCTTGCCGTGGCGTTTTCCCACGCCGCAAATGCCGTATTGGTGCGTCAGGTGATCAGGCACCGCTTCCACCGCAATCAAGTTCGATTTCTCGCTTAGCTTGCCTGCCGCCTCGATCATCTGCGCCAGACATCCGGGCGTATGAAGCACAAGTTCGTCAGGCAGCACCACGGCGAAAGGCTCATCGCCGACAATATCCCGCGCGCACCACACCGCATGGCCAAGTCCGAGCGGCGCCTGCTGGCGCGTAAAGCTCACGGCGCCGGCCACCGGCTGGTCACGGGCGAGAATATCGATCTCCGCCTTCTTGCCCCGCGCTTCGAGCGTGGCGTCCAGTTCATACATCCGGTCGAAATGATCCTCGATCACGCCCTTGTTGCGGCCGGTGACAAAGATGAAATGCTCGATGCCGGCTTCCTTGGCTTCGTCGACCACGTATTGGATCAGCGGCTTGTCGACGATGGTCAGCATCTCCTTCGGCATCGCCTTGGTGGCGGGCAACACCCGGGTGCCGAGACCGGCGACCGGGAAGACGGCTTTGCGGATTTTCATGGGGTGGCACTGCCTTGCAGAAGCTCGATTGAAAACGATATTTGGTAGCGGGTTTGCAACCGGGAACAAAGGCCAATTGGGCCCGCAGTTCCAACGGATGCGCCCTTTTTCAGCAAATCCCTAACGCCAAAGACCCGCTTTTGTTAAGTTACTGGCAACCTCGGCGAGGCTTCCTGAAGGTCGGTCTGTACAGGTGGACGTGGGGATATGAGGCGGCAAACGAAACTACCAAACAGATGGAGCGGCGCGGCGGTGGTCGCGGCCGCGCTTCTTTGGTCGGCGCCGGTGGCCGCCCAGTCGGCCAGTGGCCCACTCGACTTTCTCGGCAACATTTTTGGCGGTAAATCCGCGCCGTCGGCCCAGCCGGCCTCGATCGGCGGCTCGACGGCCTGGAGCGGCGAGGACGGCGCCTCGGGTCATCCCTTGATGACGGCGAGCGCCATCCGCGAAGCGGCGGCAAATTTCGACAGTTGTGTCGCCTCGATGTGGCCGGATGCCGCACGTCGCAACATTTCCCAGGAGAGCTTTCAGCGCTTCACGGCGGGCCTCACCCCCGATCTGCGCATCATGGACCTGCTCGACTCGCAGCCGGAATTCACCAAATCGATCTGGGATTATCTCGACATCCTGGTCAACGATAACCGTCTGGCCAAAGGCCGCGAGGTTCTCGCCAGGTACAAGCCGCAATTCGACGCGACCGAGAAGGCGTACGGCGTCGACCGCTATACTATTGCTGCGATCTGGGGCATCGAATCGAACTATTCGACGCAAATGGGCGATCGCAGCGTCCTGCAATCGACCGCAACGCTTGCCTGCATCGGCCGCCGCCAGAAATATTTCCGCGACGAGTTTCTCTCGGCGCTGGAAATCCTCCACCACGGCGACCTCAACCCCGAACAGATGCGCGGCTCATGGGCCGGCGCTTTCGGCCCGACCCAATTCATGCCGACGGCGTTCAAGCGCTATGCGGTCGACGCCGATGGCGATGGCCGCCGCAACGTCGTCGACGATCCGGCCGACCTGATTGCCTCGACCGCCAACAATCTGAAAAAGGACGGCTGGCAGAGCGGCCAGAGCTGGGGCTACGAGGTCGTGGTGCCCAAGGACTTCAACTACATGCTGGCGGACCGCGCCAAGGTCATGACCTTTGCGCAGTGGGAGCATCTCGGTCTCAGGCGCGCCAACGGCCAGCCATTTCCACACGACAAGCGACAAGGCCTATCTGCTGGCGCCGGCGGGCGCCGAGGGACCCGGCTTTCTGATGTTGCAGAATTTCCGCGTGATCATGAAATACAACCCGGCGGAGGCCTATGCGCTCGCGATCGGCCATTTCGCCGACCGCTTGCGTGGCGGGCAGCCCTTCGTGCAGGCCTGGCCGCGGCAGGAACGCGAATTGTCGCGCGCCGAGCGGCTGGAACTGCAACAATTGCTGGTGCAGCGCGGGTTTTATCGCAGCACCCCGGACGGCCAGTTCGGCGGCGAGACCCGGGAGGCGCTACGCAGCTTCCAGGCCTCGATCGGCGCGCCCGCGGACGGATTTGCCTCTTCGGAAATGCTCGACCGGCTGAGAGGGCAGTGATTCCGACCGGTAAGTGACCCTGTTTGGTCCTTATCCCAGCCTGCAGCGGAAAAGCCGGTTCCAAGTCGGCCTGGATCGTGCTCTACGGCAGGGCTTATAGACTTTAACGGTAACCTATTGTGTCCGCCTGGAACGGGCTTTTATCCGCCCGTTTGCAGCCCGATTTTGTTACTATTGTCGCTTGTAGCGACCCATTGCGACCGAGCCGCATGCCAAAGACACGATCCTTTTTGCGCCTGTTCACGGAGACCGGACCACTGGTCGCCTGTTGCGGTCGCGTTGCTGATCGGGATCGCGGCTCCGGCGTCCGCGCAGTTCTTCAATTTCGGTGGCCCGCCCCGGCCACAACCGGGGCCGCAGCGCGGACCCGGCGGCTGGTTCGGTGGTGACCTCTTTGCTCCTTTCCAGCAGCAAGCGCCGCCGCGTGATCGAGAATTACTCCAAGGCGCCGCCGCCGGAAAAACATGAGACCGTCGCCGAGCGCAACGTACTGGTGCTGGGTGATGCCATGGCCGACTGGCTCGCCTACGGCCTCGAGGACGCCTATGCCGAGCAACCGGACATGGGCGTGATCCGCCGGCACAAGACCGTCTCCGGCCTGATCCGGTATCAGCCCAAGGGCGACCCCGCCGACTGGGCGGCGGCGGCGAAAACCATCCTTCCCGCCGAGAAGCCCGATGTGATCGTCGTCATGCTCGGCCTGAGCGATCGCGTTTCGCTACGCGAGCCTGCTGTGGAAAAATCCGACGCCAAGACTTCCGACAAGGCGGGTGACAAGACAGGCGACAAAAAGAGCGACAAGAAAGACGCCCGCGGCAAGCCTGAGAGCAAGCCCGGCGATACGAAGAGCGGCGATGCGACAGCGGCCGGCAAACCCCAAGAGAAGGTGCTCGATGCCGAACTGCCGCCCGACGATGCCGCTGAAAACGGCGACATCCCTCAGGTCATGACGCAGGAAAGAGGCGGTCGCAGCCCGAACGGCGTGTTCGAATTCCACGACGATCGCTGGGTCGAACTCTACAACAAGAAAATCGACGAGATGATCGCCGTCCTGAAATCGAAGGGCGTGCCGATCATCTGGGTCGGGCTTGCCCGCCGTGCGCGGCGCCAGGGCCACCGCTGACATGCTGTTTCTCGATTCGCTCTACCGCGAAGCCTCCGCCAAGGCCGGCATCACCTATGTCGACGTCTGGGACGGCTTCGTCGACGAAGCCGGACGCTTCCTGCAACAGGGCCCCGACTTCGAGGGCCAGATCCGGCGCTTGCGTTCCTATGACGGCGTCTATTTCACCAAGGCCGGCGCGCGCAAGCTGGCGCACTATGTCGAGCGCGAAATCACGCGGCTGTTGGCTTCCCGTTCCGGGCCGATCGCGCTGCCGAGCGAACCCGCCACGCCCGACGTCAGTGCGCAGCCCGGTCAGCCGGCGCCGCGGCCGCTGGCCGGACCGATCCTGCCGCTGGTAGCGTCCTCCGTCGGCACCGACCAGTTGCTCGGCGGTCCGGGATCGCGCCCCGCCGCAGTCGATGCACTCGCCGCACGCACGCTGGTGAAAGGCGAGCCACTGACGCCGCCGGCCGGGCGCGCCGACGATTTCGCCTGGCCGCGCCGGGAAGTCGGACGCGAACAGGCAAGAGGCGATACGCCGGTGGCCTCGGTATCTCCGGACGGAACGCCGGCCCCTGCTGCGCCCGCGGCGCCGCAAAAGCCGAGGCGGCCCACCGCCGGACAGTCCAACCCACCGCCATCTCAGGCAGTTCCGCATGCGTTCCGGAACCTGTTCGGCTTTGGCGCTCCTCCGCCCCCACCGCCGCCGCGACAGCTTCAGCCGCCGCCCCGACCCGCGCCCGGCCCCAATGTGCCGCGGCCACCGGCCTATGTCGGTCGATCGGCGTCGGTGCCGCCGGGTAACATCGCGCAATAGATCTGACGCGTCTGAATACCGAGCGCGCGGTCAACGCGTGTCTCGATCCGTTGACTTCACGGCAACCGGTAGTAGCTTTTACCTGAAAAGACGGCGGATAACCGCTGAAAATCAGGGAGGCCCGCGATGGCCGTGACAATTCGCCAACTTCACCCGCATTTTTTCGGTGAAGTCTCCGGCGTCGATTTGCGAAAGCCGCTCACGGCGGAAGAAGCCGGAGACATCGAAGCCGGCATGGACAAATACGCCGTGCTGCTGTTCCCCAATCAGGACATCACAGACGAACAGCAACTGGTTTTTGCCCGGAATTTCGGCGAGCGCGAGAGCGCGCGCGGCGGCACGGTCACCAAGCGCGAAGATTACCGCCTCACCTCCGGACTCAACGACGTCTCCAACCTCGGCAAGGACGGCAAGCCGTTGCCGCGCGACCACCGCACCCATCTGTTCAATCTCGGCAACTGCCTGTGGCATTCCGACAGCTCATTTCGGCCGATCCCGGCCAAGTTCTCGCTGCTGTCGGCGCGGGTGGTGAATCCGAAGGGCGGCAACACCGAGTTTGCCGACATGCGCGCGGCCTATGACGCGCTCGACGACGACACCAAGGCCGAAATCGAGGACCTGATCTGCGAGCACTCGCTGATGTATTCGCGCGGCTCGCTCGGCTTCCTCGATTACACCGAGGAAGAAAAGCAGATGTTCAAGCCGGTGCGGCAACGGCTGGTCCGCACCCATCCGGTTCATCGGCCGCAAATCGCTGTATCTGTCGTCACATGCCGGCGCGATCCTCGGCATGAGCATGCCGGAAGCGCGGCTGTTGCTGCGCGACCTCACCGAGCACGCCACCCGGCCCGAATTCGTCTACGTCCACAAATGGACGCTGCATGATCTCGTGATGTGGGACAACCGCCAGACCATGCATCGCGTCCGCCGCTACGACCAGTCGCAGCCGCGCGACATGCGACGCGCCACGGTGGCCGGCACCGAACCCACCGTCGCGCAGCAGGCCGCGGAGTAGCTTTCCCTGTCGTCCCGGCCAAGCCAACGGGTCGCGCGAACGCGCGCCCGACGACAGGCTCCGCGCGAGCCGGGATCCATAACCACGAGAATGCATTGCTGCGAAGGCTACCGCCCCAGCCCAGTCTAACAACTGGGTTTTGTGGTTATGGGTCCCCGCCTTCGCGGGACGACAGGAGAAGATGTCGCGCCGGTGGCTATGCGTGTCCAGCTTCGTTCGAGAGCATACCGACGATCGATCCCGATCTTGCGCAGCGCACGGGAATATTTTTCCTCGACATCGCCGCCGAAGATCAGATCCGGATCGGCGTCGCAATGCAGCCAGCCATTATCCTGGATTTCGCTTTCGAGCTGCCCTGCGGCCCAGCCGGCATAGCCCAGCGCCAGGATCGCGTGCTTCGGCCCGGAACCCTTGGCGATGGCTTTCAGAATATCGACCGTTGCGGTCAGGCATATCTCGTGGTCGATCCGCAATGTCGCATCTTGAATGAAGAAATCGCTCGAATGCAGCACGAAGCCGCGGCCGGTCTCGACCGGGCCGCCCTTGCAGCACCTTCATGGTTTCGGCGTTTTCCGGCAGCTTGATCTGGTCGGCCTTCTTGATGATGTCGAGCTGGACCAGCAGGCCTGGAAAATCGATGCTGCCCGCCGGGCGGTTGACGATGATTCCCATGGCGCCTTCGGCCGAATGCGCGCAGAGATAAATCACCGAGCGTTCGAAGCGGGGGTCACCCATGACCGGCATGGCGATCAGCAGCTGGCCATCGAGATAGCGATGGCTTTCGCTTGTCGCCGGCGCCGGCAATTTCGCGGCGACCCGTTCCCGGTCTTTTGCCTTCAGAGCCCATCGCCAAAGACTCGCTTAGATGATCTATCCTGATATTGGGCTTAAGTTCTGTCAATCAAGACCAATGTCCCGATTCCGAAGTTCGTATCACCTCGCGGCCCCACATTTGCGAACTTCGGAATGCCAGGGACATTAGCAAAATTATTGGTCTAGTGCGGCTTTGGTTCAGAAGCCCGCATGACGAAGCTCGCGGCAGTAATGATGCGGACTTCTGAACCGCCACACTAGTATCGCCGATCTGAAATCCCTGCAGTGCAAGCGGCGAGTTCTTCCCAGGAACTTCAGATCGATAAGCGGTACTAGATCTATTAATTTGCTAGTGAAGTTCGCAAAAACGTGTTGCTGAGACGGGATGCGAACTACAAAAAGGGGGCACTTGGGCTTTGTTTCCGCGTGCATCACAAGCAATTCAATAGCTTGCAATCTCGCTTGGAGTTAAGGACGCTTATGAACGCAATGGTTCCCCCCTCTCACGAGCGCGTACCGACGTTGCGCGGCGCACGGTCTGTGGCTCTGTTTGCCCTGGCCACGCTGACCTCGTTTTCGTCGATGGATGCGCAGGCGCAGGATGCCTCGCCATGGCAGAAGGGATCGCATGCCGCGGTGCGGCTTCTTGCGGGATCGCGCAGCGGACCTGTGCTGCTCGGTGGCGTCGCTGTTCAACTCGACCCGGGCTGGAAAACTTACTGGCGTACCTCCGGCGATTCCGGCGTTCCGCCGCGCTTTGATTTCTCCAAATCCGATAATGTCGAGGCCGTGACCGTTCTGTGGCCGGCGCCGACGAAATTCGACGATGGCGCCGGCGGCTTCTCGCTCGGCTATCACGATCAAGTGGTGCTGCCGCTGCGGATCGTGCCGAAGGTCAACGACAAGCCGGTGACGCTTCGCGCCAACATTAACTACGCGGTGTGCGAAAAAATCTGCATTCCGGTCGAAGCGAGCACGGAGCTGACATTCACAAGCGTCGCGAGCACCGAAGACAGCGTCGCTGTTCGCCGCGCTCGATACCGTGCCGAAGCCGGCCTCGGTCGGCGATCCCAATCCGCTCACCATTCGCGACGTCAAGCGCGAGGGCAAGTCTGCGGTTGTGATCGACGTGCTCTCGCCCGATGCGAGAACGGTCAATTTATTTGTCGAAGGTCCGACCCCGGACTGGGCGCTGCCGGTTCCGAAACTTGTCGAGCACGGCCCGCCCGGCATCAAACGCTTTTCCTTTGAACTCGACGGCGTGCCGCCGGGCGTCAACCCCGAGGGCGCCGCCCTTAAATTGACGCTGGTCGGCGGCGACCGCTCCTACGAGTTCAACATCAATCTGGAATAAGCGCTTCCAACCGAATCTTAACGAATTGTTGATAGCCAAAGCCTTGGCCGCGACGCCTGCGGCGTGAGGACTTCCTGCTTGGCCGTCATGGACGCTCAATCCGCCACCACTCAGCCGTCTGGGCTCGCCGCGCGCCTGCGATCGATGCTGGGTGGTGAAGGCTCCAGCGAAGCCTCGGTCACCAGGCGTCTGGCAGGCACGATCTTCATCATCCGCGTGTTCAGCGCAGCGCTTGCCTATTTCTCGCAGGTGCTGCTCGCGCGCTGGATGGGCGGCTCCGACTACGGCATCTATGTCTATGTCTGGACCTGGGTGCTGCTGCTCGGCAGCATGATGGATTTCGGCATTTCCTCTTCGGCGCAGAAGATCATTCCGGAATATCGCACCCGCAACGAGCACGCGCTGTTGCGCGGCTTTCTTTCCGGCAGCCGCTGGATGACGTTCGTGGTCTCGGCGATCGTATCGGCGTCGCTGGCCGGCGTCGTTAAATTACTCTCGCCCTGGATCGGACCCGGCGAGATCGTTCCGCTGTACATCGGCTGCGCCACACTGCCTGCCTTCGTCGTCGCCAACACCCAGGACGGCATCGCGCGATCCCATGACTGGATGCGGCTCGGATTGATGCCGCAATTCGTCATCCGCCAGGCCCTGATCATCGGCGTCACCGCCGGCCTGTTCATCCTCGGCTTCCATCTCGGGGCCACCGCGGCGATGCTGGCGAGCGCGGCCGCGGTCTGGATCGCCATGATCGGGCAGATGCTGGCGCTCAATCGCCGCCTCGCCGGTCACATCGCGCCCGGCCCGAAAGCCTATGACGTCGGCTTCTGGCTTTCGATTTCGCTGCCGATTTTGATGGTCGAGGGCTTTTACCTGCTATTGTCCTACACCGACGTGCTGGTGCTGCAACAATACCGTTCCTCGCAGGAAGTCGGCGTCTACTTCGCGGTCGTGAAGACGCTGGCGCTGGTTTCCTTCATTCACTACGCGATGTCGGCCACTACCGCCCATCGCTTTGCCGAATACCACGCGCTCGGCGATCAGGCGCGGCTCTCGGCCTATGTTGCGCATGCGATCAAATGGACGTTCTGGCCCTCGCTGGCGGCGACCATCCTGTTGCTCGCCCTTGGCAAGCCATTGCTCTGGCTGTTCGGGCCGCAATTCGTCGTCGGCTACGACATCATGTTCGTGGCTGCGATCGGCCTTGTGGTGCGTGCGGCGGTCGGCCCGGTCGAGCGGCTGCTCAACATGCTCGGCCATCAATATATCTGCGCGCTGGCCTACGGGCTGTCATTTGCCCTGAATGTGGCGCTCTGCATCGCGCTGGTGCCGCGCTTCGGCGGCCATGGCGCGGCGGCCGCGACCTCGATCTCGCTGATCTTCGAGACCGTGCTGCTGTTCTACATCGTCCGCCAGCGGCTCGGGCTGCACGTGCTCGCGTTCGGCAAACGCGGCTGACCCCGTCATTGCCGGGCTTGACCCGGTAATCCGATCGAAAAACTCTTCAATGGGACGGATGCCCGGATCAAGTCCGGGCATGACAGGAAGGTCACTCCGCGGTCCAGCCGCCGTCGATCGAGAGATTGGCGCCGGTGATCTGCGATGCATCGTCGCTGCACAGGAACAAGCGCGAGCGCTGCGACCTGCTCCGAGGTCACGAACTCCTTGGTCGGCTGCGCGTCCAGCAGCACGTCCTTGATGACCTGTTCCTTGGTCATGTTGCGCGCCTTCATGGTCTCCGGAATCTGGTGCTCGACCAGCGGCGTCCAGACATAGCCGGGGCTGATGCAGTTGCAGGTGATCTTGAAGGTCGCAAGCTCAAGCGCCGCGGTCTTGGTGAGGCCGGCGATGCCGTGCTTGGCCGAGACGTAGGCCGACTTGAAGGGCGAGGCCACCAGCGAGTGGGCCGAAGCGGTATTGATGATGCGGCCCCAGCCGCGCTTCTTCATGCCGGGAATGGCGGCGCGAATGCCGTGGAACGCCGACGACAGGTTGATCGCGATGATCGCATCCCATTTCTCGATCGGAAATTCCTCGATCGGCGAAACGAACTGGATGCCGGCGTTGTTGACGAGGATGTCGACCGAGCCGAAGGTCTTTTCGCCGAGCGCGACCATGTCGGCGATCTCGGCGGGCTTGGTCATGTCGGCCGGCGAATAGGCCGCCTTGACCTTGTAGTCGGTCTCGATGGCCGAACGCTCCTTTTCGATATCGGCGGGCGCGCCCGAAGCCGTTGATCACGACGTTGGCGCCGGCGCCGGCGAAGGCCCGGGCATAGGCCAGCCCGATGCCGGAGGTCGAACCGGTCACTACCGCCGTCTTGCCTTTCAGATCAGTCATTTCGGTTACTCCTTTGTAGGGGGATTTTCTTCGCCCGAGAGATCGTAGGTCACCATGGTCTCGCCGGATTGCGGCCGCTCCAGCCATTCCTTGTGCTGCATCGAGCGGTGGACGTCGCGCACGCCCGCTTCCCAATGTTCGACCATGCAACGTGGGAAAAGTCGTAATCCTTCGAGGACGTCTCGTAATTTTTGCTTCGGTAAATCAAATGCACCACCGTGACGGTGTTCTCCTTTGCCGCCTCGCGCAAAAAAACCGCCGAAGGATCGTTCTTGAGATGGTCGGGCAATTTATCGATCAGGTCGCGGACCGCCTTGCGGGCATTGTGAATCTGCCGGTTCTTGTCGGTATTCATGCGCGTGCGGCTGGAGAAGCGAATATCCTTCTCGCGTTCGGCCGCCTCCAGCATGGACTCCGGCAGCGGCCCGCGGGCACTGAAGAGATCGACCTGGAAAATCAGGAGGTCGTTGATGGTTTCCATATCCAGCACATAATCGAGCGGCGTATTGGAGGCGATGCCGCCATCCCAATAATGCTCGCCGTCGATGACAACTGAAGGAAAGCCGGGCGGGAGCGCGCCCGACGCCATGACGTGCTCGGGGCCGAACAGCTTGCCGAGCTTGTTGAATTCGACATTGTCGAAATATTTGAAGTTGCCCGTGGTCACACCCACCGCCCCCACGCTGAGCCGGGACTTCAGATCGTTGATACGGTCGAAGTCGACGAGCCGCTCCAGCGTCTTGCGCAACGGAGCGGTGTCGTAAAAACTCTGCGCCTGCGGGCTGCCCTTCGGCCACAACGGCGCCGGCGGAACCCGCGGCGTGAAGAAGCCGGGCGTGCCGAAGGTCGCAACCATCGCTGCGCTGGTTTCGTTATAGAGCGAGCGCTCCCGATCTCCTTTGGTGATCGGAGCCGGAATCCACGGCGCCACCGAAGAGACCATCTGCCAGAATTCTTTCAGCCGGTCGACGCGCTTCGACGGCTCATTGCCGGCAATGAGCGCGGCATTGATCGCGCCGATCGAGATCCCCGCAATCCATTCCGGTTCGAAATCGAAGTGGCAGAGCGCCTGGTATGCGCCGGCCTGATAGGAACCAAGCGCACCGCCGCCCTGAAGGACGAGTACGCGCTGTGCTTTTGCGGGCGTCGTTGCCATCATCGCCTGGGATATTTGATTGCGGGCGTCGGAACTAGGACACTAGTTCGCGGTCGCGTCAATCGGCGAGGCCGGTAGGGATTGGTATGCCAATTTGTTCACGCGGTTCGGTCGATGCGAGAATAAGCGTCCAGAATACCTTGTACTTGGTATTGGGAGCATAGCTCGCTGCGATGCCCATTTTTGTGACACCCATTTGAAGCATATTTGCCCGGTGCGGCGGCGAGTCCCGCCAGCCGGAAAACGCCTCGGCAAGGGTATGGTATCCGGCTGACACGTTCTCGACCGCCATCGTTGCCTTGTATCCGGCCGCTTGCAGGCGCTTGGGCAGTGGGGCCTTCACGTCGTGGTCGAGCTTGTTGCGGCTCGCCATGGCCTGGGACTGGCCCTCCGCGACCCTCATCAATTCGGGGTCGATCACCACGGCGCCGAGGCCGTTATTCTTGCGGTAGAGCGAGATCATCGAGGCCGCAGCCTGGGAATCGAGCTTGGCGCCCTCAGCCATATTCAAATACATGGTGGGCTGTTCGATCGGCGCTTCCGACGCGCAACCGCCCAGCACCAATAGCCCGATCATCGCGACCCGAACGCGCATCAATGGAACATCCCCCAACAGGTCTGAGGCGCGGTTGTTGCACGCCAACCGTGGCTGAAAGGTGAACGGGGTGGCTTTTTTCGGGCTGGCTGGGTTGCGGCACGCTAGGGGGCCTTAACCAGATGGATTCCGCATTCGGTCTTGGATCGGCCGCGCCAGCGGCCGTCGCGGGCGTCCTCGCCGGGTTCGGCGCGGCTGCTGCAAGGCATGCAGCCGACCGACAGAAAGCCCGATGTCACGAGCGGGTGTGACGGCAGCTTCGCCTCCGCATGGATCGCCTCGATCTCGGTTCGCGTGATCTTTGCAAACGGATTGAATTTCAGCCTGACGCCGTCAGCTTCGACGATTGGAATTTGCGTACGCAAACCGCCCTGGAAGCGTTTGCGCCCGTTGATCCAGCCGTCAAATGGCGCGAGCGCCCGCTTCAACGGTTCTACTTTACGAATCCGGCAACACGCGTCGGGATCGGAGAACCACAATTCGCGATTCGCATCCTCGCGGCGCAGCGTCTCTTCCTCCGGCGTGACCGTGCGCACGTCGCGCAAGCCCAATCTTGCGATCAGCGTATCGCGATAGGCGAGCGTCTCCTCAAACAGCCAGCCGGTGTCGAGAAAGATCACGGGGATCGCCGGATCGACATCAGCCATAACCTTGAGCAGTGCCGCGGATTCGGTGCCGAAGGAAGAAACCAGCGCCAGCCGCTCGCGACCAATCACGCGCAAGGCGCCCTCGATCACTTCCGATGGGGCCGCGTGACGAAGCGTCGCGTCGAGCGCTTCGGCTTTTTCGGTCGCGGGAAAATCCTCGCGTATCTGCTCAGCAAGAGGTTTCACTAGCGCGCGCTCTCCGAATGGCGTTGCTGCATCCGCCGGTGAAGCGCGGTGATCCGGCCATCGCCGGTCGGCTGATAGAACACCGAATAGCGCCTGGCGGTGAGAGCGAAAGCTTCCGCGTCGCTTTCCTTCCTGACTTCGAGTGCGTCAAAGCCCGCGCGAAGCATGAACAGGAACTGGTCGCGCAACACCTGTCCGGTGGCGCGCAATTCGCCGCGATAGCCGTGCCGCTCGCGCAACAGCCGCGCCTGGCTATAGGCGCGACCGTCGCGAAAACTCGGAAACACCAGCGCAACCGCTGCAAGCCGGTCGAGATACGGCAGGAGATCGTCGAGATCGCGATTATTCGGCCAGATCACACCGAGCTTTGCGGTCTTGCGCCAGCAGGCTTTCCGGGTTTTCGAGGAAGCGCGCGGCCGAAACCAGCACGCTGGCTCCGTCCGGCAATTCGGCATCGTCCGTCACGTGAACGAAGCTGTCGGCGGCGATCTTGCCGTTCTTAACGAGTGGCATAGACCCGCTCCCTGAAAGGTTCGACGCCAAGCCGCTTCACCGTATCGACGAAGAGTTCGTCGGGACGCTCGCGCAGCGCGAGGTAGGCTTCAACGATATCCTCGACCACGTCGGCGACTTCGCCGTAAGCCACGGCGGGCCCGATCAGGACACCAAGCTCGGCATTCTCGTCGGCGCGGCCGCCGATCGTGATCTGATAAAATTCCTCGCCGTTCTTCTCGACGCCGAGAATGCCGATATGGCCGACATGGTGGTGACCGCAGGCGTTGATGCAGCCGGAAATGTTGATGTGCAGCCGGCCGATCAGTTCGGCGGTGTCGTGGTTGGCAAAACGGCGCGTCAACTCCTGCGCGATCGGAATCGAGCGCGCATTCGCCAGCGAACAATAATCCAGACCGGGACAGGCGATGATGTCGGAGACCAGGTTGACGTTGGGCGTTGCCAATCCAAGTTTGTCGAGCGCCTTCCACAGTGCCGGCAGGTCACGCCTGGCGACATGGGGCAGCGCGAGATTTTGCTCATGGCCGACGCGGATTTCGCCGAAGGAATATTTGTCGGCGAGATCGGCGAGCGCATCCATCTGGTCGGCGGTGGCATCGCCGGGCGGTCCACCGACCGGCTTGAGCGACAGCGTCACGATCGCATAGCCCTGCACCTTGTGCGTGAAAACCGAGTTGCGGCGCCAGCGCTCGAACAGCGGATCGTGCGCCGCCTTCTTCAGTTCGTCCGGCAAATGCGGCAGCTTTTCGTAAGCGGGATAGGTGAAGCGCGAGCGAATGTCCTCGATGACGCCGTCATCGACCGTGAGCGCGCTGTCGCCCATGGCGCGCCATTCTTCCTCGACCTCGGCGGCGAATTTCTCGATGCCGAGTTCGTGCACCAGGATCTTGATACGCGCTTTGTAGATGTTGTCGCGGCGGCCGTACTGGTTGTAGACGCGCAGGATCGCCTCGACATAACTCAGGAGGTCGCGGCCATGGACGAACGGCTTGATGGTCTTGCCGATAAAGGGCGTGCGGCCCAGCCCGCCGCCGACCAGGACCTCAAAGCCGATTTCGCCTTGCGCGTTCTTGTGCAGACGCAGCCCGATATCGTGAATCTTGATCGCGGCGCGGTCGTGCGCGGAAGCCGTGATCGCGAATTTGAACTTGCGCGGCAGGAACGAAAACTCCGGATGCAGCGTCGTGTATTGCCGCAGCAATTCCGACCAGATGCGGGGATCCTCGACCTCGCCCGGCGCCACGCCCGCCCATTGATCGGACGTGACGTTGCGCGTGTTGTTGCCTGACGTCTGCATGGCGTGGATGCCGACTTCGGCGAGATCGCCGAGCGCATCCGGCAGTTCGGCGAGCTTGATCCAGTTGAACTGGATGTTCTGCCGTGTGGTGAAATGCCCGTAGCCGCGATCGTATTTTCGCGCCACATGCGCCAGGCGCCGCAATTGCTGGTGAGGACAGCGTGCCGTAGGGAATCGCGACGCGGAACATATAGGCGTGCAGTTGCAGATAGACGCCGTTCTGCAACCGCAGCATCTTGAATTCGTCTTCGGTGAGCTCACCGGACAGCCGGCGCTTCACCTGGTCGCGAAACTCCTCAACGCGTTCGTTGATGAGCGTTCGATCGAGTTCGTCATACGCGTACATGGCAGATTGGCCTTATGCCGGAACCGGAAGAAGATCGATGGTGACGCCCTTGAGGCGAATGTGTTCGCGCAGATTGCCCGGCCTGATCTTGCCGTCATCGGCGATTTCGACCGGCGCAATATAAGGGCCGACGGCGCCGACATCGTCGGCGACCGCCTCCGCCAGAAGCGCGCGCGCCTCCTCGGCGTTGCGAACGACCGCGGCTTCCGCCAGTTCGGTCGACCAGCCCTGGGCGCTATTGCGATAAACCACCGCGCCATCGATGGTGCGGTTGGCGGTGACGATCGATGGACCCGCGATCCTGATCTTTTGTTGCAGCGGCGATGTCATTCGGCAGCGACCTGAAAATAAGAGGCAAGTTGGGTGAGTTCTTGATGACGCGAAGGCGCGGCATGCGCGACCACGTCACCGATAATGAGAACGGCGGGACCGCCGGCGATCTTTTCGACGAGATCCGGCAGTTCATCAAGGGTGCCGATCGCGGCCGATGCGTCTTTTCGCGTGACGCGCGCGAACACGCCGACGGGCGTTTGCGGCGAACGCCCCGCGGCCAGCAAGCCCGGCGCGCACCGACGGTGCCGCGGTCATCCCCATATAGACCACGATCGTCATCTTGACGTCGGTCAGGGTCGACCAATCGACAGCGTCGGCATCCCTGGCCTTGTGCGCGGTCAGGAAGGTGATGCGCAGCGCCTCGTGGCGGAAGGTGAGCGGCACCTCGAATTGGGCGGCGGCGCCTAAGCCTGCGGTGATTCCGGGAATGACCGAATAGGCGACGCCCGCCTGGCGCAGCGCTTCGATTTCCTCGCCGCCGCGGCCGAAGATGAAGGGATCGCCGCCCTTGAGCCGCACCGCACGCCGGCCGGCCCGCGCGGCTTCGATCAACAGGTCGTTGATGGCGTCCTGACCGATGCCGGGCTTGCCGACACGCCGGCCAACGGGGATGCGGGCCGCATCGCGGCGCGCGCGGTCGAGAATTTCTGCCCGCCACAAGCTCATCGTAGAAAATCACGTCGGCATCCTGCAACGCGCGCAACGCCTTGACCGTGAGCAGATCCGGATCGCCGGGGCCAGCGCCGACGAGCGTGACCCTGCCCTCCGCTTCGCCCGACGGCGTGCTGCCTGCGAAGGCGGAGGCATCGCTGATATCCTTCAAGGCCGTTTCGGCCTCGTCCGCGCGTCCGGCCAATACCAGCGCGCCGATCGGACCATCGACCACGCGCTCCCAGAAACGGCGGCGCAGCGCAAATTCCGGAATCTGATCGTGGATCGGCTTGCGCCAGCGGCCGATGAAACCGGCGAGTTCGCCGATCCGTGCAGGCAGCATCGCTTCGATGCGCTCCCGCAGGCGCCGTGCCACCACCGGCGAGGCGCCACCGGTGCCGACCGCGACCACGACATCGCCGCGATCGACGATGGCCGGAAAGATGAAGGTGGAATGTTCGAGATCGTCCATCACATTGACGGGCAGACCCACAGCGCGCGCGCGCGCCGACATCGCCGGGCCGAGGTCGCCGGCCCCCGCGCATAGAACCGCGATCACGCCGTTCAATTCAGCCGTCAGCGGGTCGCCCGCCGCGAGTTCGATCCGCGACGTTTCATCCTCACCGAGACCCGCGAGATCGTGGTTGCCGTCGGTCGCAAACAAACGAACGCTCGCACCGGCGGACGCGAGCAAACGCAGCTTGGCGCGGACGAGTTCGCCCGAGCCAACAAGCATCACCACGCCGCGTTGCAGATCGAGGAATACCGGCAGAAACCGCATCCGACCGTCGTCTCCGGAACTTCCGAGTTGACTGGAATTATTTTCTATATATGTGTCACTACATACCCGCCAAGAGAAAATTATTTCTTCTCTTGAGCGGCACGAATATAGAATTTTCGTTTCGCAAGGCCAAGGGTCGGTAGATGCATCTTCTTGAACAAGGTTACGCGCATAACAGGGTGCATCGCGACATCCCGAATAACGTCGTCTCGGTCACGCAAAATTCAAGCCAGACGGGGCCGCAAGTCCCCTCGATGGACCACCTCGACGCCCTCGAGGCGCAGAGCATCTACATTTTCCGTGAAGCCTTCGCGCGGCTGAAGAAGCTGGCGCTGCTGTGGTCGCTCGGCAAGGACTCCAACGTGATGATCTGGCTCGCGCGCAAGGCGTTCTTCGGCCGCGTGCCGTTTCCGGCCTTGCATGTCGATACCGGCAAGAAATTTCCGGAGATGTATGCGTTTCGCGACACGCTTCGGCAAGGAATGGGAGCTCGATCTGAAGGTCGAACCCTGCCCGCCGATCGAGGCCATCGATCCGACCTTGCCGCCGGCGGCGCGCTCGGCCGCGCGCAAGACCGAAGGCCTCAAGCTTGCGCTCGCCAAATATGGCTTCGACGGATTGATCGCCGGCATTCGCCGCGACGAAGAGGCCACGCGCGCCAAGGAGCGGGTGTTCTCGCCGCGCGGCACTGAGGGCGGATGGGACGTTCGCGACCAGCCGCCGGAATTCTGGGACCAGTTCAACGCCTCGCCGCCCCAGGGCGCGCATTTGCGCGTTCACCCGATCCTGCATTGGACCGAAGCCGACATCTGGGCCTATACGAAGCGCGAAAACATACCGATCATTCCGCTTTATCTCGCCAGGGACGGCAAGCGCTATCGATCGCTCGGCGATTCCGACATCACGTTTCCGGTCGATTCGACCGCCGCGAGCATCGAAGAAATCCTGATCGAGCTTGCGCGCACCCAGGTGCCGGAGCGCTCGGGGCGCGCACTCGACCACGAGACCGAAGACGCCTTCGAGCGGCTGCGCGCTGCCGGCTATCTGTAAACAATACTGCGTCGAGCCCCGCCATGAACATGATTATCCCCGCTGAGCCGTCGACGACGCCAAACGGAACGACCCGCCCACAGGTGCGCATCGTCATCGTCGGCCATGTCGATCACGGCAAATCGACGCTGGTCGGCCGGTTGCTGCATGAAACCGGCAGCCTGCCCGAAGGCAAGCTGGAGATGCTGAAAGCGGTCAGCGCACGCCGCGGCATGCCGTTCGAGTGGTCGTTCCTGCTCGATGCGCTGCAAACCGAACGCGACCAGGGCATCACCATCGACACGACGCAAATTCGTTTCCGCACCCGTTCGCGCGAGGTGGTGCTGATCGATGCGCCGGGCCATGCCGAATTCCTGCGCAACATGATCACCGGCGCATCCCAGGCCGACGGCGCGCTTCTGATCGTCGATGCGCTGGAGGGCGTGCGCGACCAGACCCGGCGCCATGGCTATCTGCTGCATCTTCTCGGCGTCAAACAGGTCGCGGTCGTCGTCAACAAGATGGACCGGGTCGATTTCAGCGCCGCGCGCTTTGCAGAAATTCGTGACGAGATTTCCACGCACCTGACCGGTCTTGGCGTCACGCCGCTCGCGGTGATCCCGATCTCGGCCCGCGACGGTGACGGCGTCGCCGCGCTGTCGCCGCGGATTCGATGGTACGACGGCCCGACGGTGATCGATGCGCTCGATCAGCTCGAGCCGGCACGGCCGCCGGAACAGCTCGCCCTGCGGCTGCCGGTGCAGGCGATCTACAAATTCGACGATCGCCGCATCGTCGCCGGCCGGATCGAATCCGGCAACCTTGCGAGCGGCGATGAGATCGTCGTGATGCCCGCTGGCAAGATCGCGAAAATCAAGAGCGTCGAAAGCTGGCCGATGACGCCGCTCGAAGGCACCCAGACCGCGGGCCGCTCGGTCGGCATCACGCTCGATCGCGAGCTGTTTATCGAACGCGGCGATGTCATCGCCCACACCGGATCGGTCCCGCGCGAAACCAGACGGATCCACGCCCGCATTTTCTGGCTTCACGACAAGCCGCTCGGCAAAGGCGAGCAGATCCTGGTGCGGCTTGGCACCCGCGAAAGCCGCGCCAGCGTCGTGGCGATCGAGAAGGCGGTCGACCCCGGTGAACTGGCGAGCGTCGAGACCCGGTCAATCGCCCGCAACCATGTCGGCGAGATCGATATCGCGCTGGCGCAGCCGATCGCCGCCGATGCCTATGCCGATAATCCCAGGACCGGACGGCTGGTCATCGAGGTCAACGGCCGGATCGCCGGCGGCGGGCTGGTGCTGTCGGTGGATGCCGGACAACGCGCGATTCCGCTCGATATCGTGCCGGTGGAATCGGCGCTCCGTCCGGATGAACGCTCGGCACGCTACCGCCATCACGGCGCCGTGGTCTGGCTGACAGGATTGCCGGGCTCCGGCAAATCGACGCTGGCGCGCGCGCTGGAACGCGCCGTATTCAGCAAAGGCGGTTCACCGATCCTGCTCGACGGCGACACCTTGCGCGCCGGCCTCAACCGCGACCTTGGCTTCTCGGCGAGCGACCGCAGCGAGAATATTCGAAGGCTTGCCGAAGTTGCCGCCCATCTGGCGCGCAACGGCCACATCGCGATCGTCGCCGCGGTATCGCCCTCGCGCGCAGACCGCGCCAGCGCCCGCCAGATCGCCGACACCGCATTTCGCGAAATCTACGTCGCGACACCGGCCGAAATCTGCGAGGGCCGCGATCCGAAGGGGCATTACGCCAGAGCGCGCGCGGGCAGCCTGCCGGCCTTCACCGGCATCGGCAACGACTACGAACCGCCGCTCGAGAGCGAGCTTGTCATCGATACCTCGACAAGCTCGGTCAGCGATGCGGCCGGGGCAATCGAACACATGCTGGTGACGACCGGCGTTCTGTTCGACGAAGCCATTGATCTGGCTGCCAATATTTGAGCCGCGCCTGACGGCGTCCTAAGCGATTCAAGGGCTTTTCTTGCGGTGCGCTTTGGCGCTAAAAGGCCGTCGAACCTTCGCGCCCTGCTGGCGCGTTTTTTGCCTCGAAAATCCCTTAAAGACGGCGCCCCCGGCGCTGCCTCTTGCGAGAAAAATCCATCATGAATTGTATCGATGCCCACGGCTTGAAGATTGCCCCCGTCCTGTTTGATTTCATCGCCAAAGAGGCGGCGGCGAAAACCGGGATTGCGCCGGACGCGTTTTGGGCGGGACTTGCCGGCATTGTGCGCGACCTGGCGCCGAAGAACCGCGAACTCCTGACGTACCGCGACACTTTGCAGGCCAAGATCGATGGCTGGCACCGCGCCAACAAGGGCAAGCCGCTCGACCTCGGGGCGTACACCGCCTTTCTGAAAGAGATCGGCTATCTCCTGCCGGAGCCGGCGACCCACAAGGTCGAGACCGTCAATGTCGACGAGGAGATCGGCAAGATTTGCGGACCTCAGCTGGTGGTGCCGCTGACCAATGCGCGCTATGCGCTGAATGCCGCGAACGCACGCTGGGGCAGCCTGTACGACGCATTTTACGGCACCGATGCGATCCCGCATGACCCGAGCGAAGGCGGCAAGGGTTTTAACAAGGCGCGCGGCGACAAGGTGGTGGCGAAGGCCAAGACCTTCCTCGATTCCGCCGTTCCGCTCGCCACCGGCAGCCACACCGATGTGGCTTCCTACAGCGTCACCAGCGGCAAGCTCGCGGTCAAACTCAAGAGCGGCAACGCCACGGCGTTGAAATCCAGCGATCAGTTCGCAGGCTTTGTTGGCGACGCCGCTTCGCCGTCCGCTATTCTTCTCGTCAACAACGGACTGCATATCGAGATCAGGATCGACCGCAGCCACATGATCGGCAAGGACGATTCCGCCGGCGTTGCCGACGTGATCCTGGAAGCCGCCGTCAGCACCATCCTCGACATGGAAGACAGCGTTGCGACGGTCGATGCCGAGGACAAGGTGCTTGTCTATCGCAACACGCTCGGCCTGATGAACGGCACGTTGTCCGCCGACTTCGAAAAGGGCGGCAAGACGTTGAAGCGCGCGCTCAACCCGGATCGCGTCTATACGACGCCGGAAGGCAAAGAGCTCAAGCTGCACGGCCGCAGCCTGTTGTTGATCCGCAATGTCGGCCACCACATGTTTACCGATGCGGTGCTCGATGCCTCCGGCGAAGAAATTCCGGAAGGCATTCTGGACGCAGCCGTCACCGGCCTGCTCGCGATCCACGATCTGAAAGGCCATTCCAAACTGCGCAACAGCCGCACCGGCTCGGTCTACATCGTCAAGCCGAAGATGCACGGACCGGATGAAGTGGCGCTGACCTGCGAGCTGTTCGCGCGCGTCGAGAAAATGCTGTCCTTGCCGGAAAATACCCTGAAGGTCGGCATCATGGACGAGGAACGCCGCACCACCGTCAATCTCAAGGCCTGCATTCAGCAAGCCCTGAAGCGTATCTTTTTCATCAACACCGGCTTCCTCGACCGCACCGGCGACGAGATCCACACGTCGATCGAAGCGGGCCCCATGATCCGCAAGAACGACATGAGGGCGCAGCCATGGATCAAGGCCTATGAGGACTGGAACGTCGATATGGGCCTGATCGACAGCCTGCCGGGCCACGCGCAGATCGGCAAGGGCATGTGGGCCGCACCCGACATGATGGCGGATATGCTGACGCAGAAGATCGCGCATCCGCAGGCCGGGGCCACCACGGCATGGGTGCCGTCGCCGACCGCGGCGACGCTTCATGCGCTGCACTACCATCAGGTCAACGTGCTGGCGCGTCAGCAGGAACTCACCAAGGGTGGTCCGCGCGCCAAACTGTCCGACATCCTCACCATCCCGGTCTCCAAGTCGAACTGGGCGCCCGATGACGTGCGCCAGGAGATCGACAACAACTGCCAGGGCATTCTCGGCTACGTCGTACGCTGGATCGATCAGGGCGTCGGTTGTTCGAAGGTGCCGGACATTCACGATATCGGCCTGATGGAAGACCGCGCGACCTTGCGCATCTCGAGCCAGCATCTGGCGAACTGGCTGCTTCATGGCGTCGTCACCCAGGAGCAGGTGATGGATTCGCTCAAGCGCATGGCCGTGGTGGTAGACGGCCAGAACAAGGGCGATTCCTTGTACCGGCCGATGGCGCCCGCCTTTGACGGCACAGCCTTCAAGGCGGCCTGCGATCTGGTCTTCAAGGGACGCGAGCAGCCGAACGGCTACACCGAATACATTCTCACCGCACGGCGCCGCGAGGCCAAGGCGGCGGGCTGAACTGCCGCAGCCGTCGCTGGAACGATCAGACATTGCAATTGTTACATCGTCTTCCCAACACAGGAGAGGACGATGGATTGGAACCAGGTCGAAGGTAACTGGAAACAGATCAAGGGGAAGGCGAAAGAGAAGTGGGGCAAGCTCACCGATGACGATCTCAACGTGATCGAAGGCCGCCGTGAACAACTCGAAGGCAAGTTGCAGCAGCGTTACGGTTTTGCCAAAGACCAGATTCACAAGGACGTGGATGACTGGTTCAGGACGCTCAAGTAACGCTCAAGTAAGACGGTTTGAAAACTTCGGATCGAACGTTTCCCAGTAAAAAAAGCCCCGGCCATCGCCGGGGCTTTTTTGTGAGATGAGACGGGGCCGCTAGAATACCGCGATATATTTGAGCAGCGACAACACGCCCAGAATGATCACGATAACGCGAACGATCTGTTTGGCGCGACCATCGAGCGGCAAAAGGTTAACGAGATATAAAATCAGAATGACGACCAAAAAGGTCACAAGCGCACTGATGAGCATGTAATTTCCCCCTGATACACGCGAGAAGAGAGCGAAAGAGCGTCGGCGGTGCAGCCTCAACGCACAGACCTCGCCTCTGGTTCCTTGTACGGAACCCTTGCAATATGCCAGCAGCATCAGCGCTTTCACCCCCGACAACGGCAGTGCCGCTGTCTAAAAATTTACCCTTTTTTGGCTATGTGGGACAGGCTTGCCTTGGGGGGTGTCATGCTCGATCGCTTTACGGTGTCTTCACTGATCAAGTCGGTCATCGTTTTGATGGCCCTCTGCATGACGGGGTTACTCAGCTTCAGCGCCTGGAATTCCTGGGGGCGATTGGCGATGACCGAGCCGGATCCTGGTGGTCGCGGATGCCTCATCGAATCTTTTCAAGGCGATGCACAATCTTCGCAGCGACCGATCGACCACCAGCCGCAATCTGAACGAAGATGCGGACACTGCAGCCGGACGATGCAGAAATATCTCCGCTCCCATCGCGACGCCGAACTGTCGGCGATGCGATCGGCGGCCGCAGCGCTCGCCTCAATCGAATTTGCCGATCAGAAGACATTGGTTCCCGAACTCGAGCCGGCTGATCCAGGCATTTACTGCGCTGGAAGCGGAGTTGTGGGACGCGCATGAGCAAGCCGAAGGCCTCGCGCCGACCGGCGCTTGGCAAGGAATATCTGGAAAACACCGTGGCGTTGCTCGCGATCCTCGACAAGATGTCGATACGGATCACTGCGGCCGTGAATCACAGCGATCCGGTGATCGATCAGTTGCTGATGGTCAAGCAACTCGCGTGGCTGATGCGCAATACGGCAGGCGAAGCTTCGCTGCTGATTTCGAATGGCCTGTCGTCCGGCCGCGTGGCGCCCGATCTGCGACAAGCCTACACCAAGCTCGTCGGCGGCATCGAAGCGGCGTGGAACGCGCTGCAGACCGTAGCGGTGGAAAGCGAGTTGCCGCAAGGTCTCGTCGAGGCGATGGCCGAGGCGAAAACGGCCTATTTTGCCCCTGATTTCCTGGCGCTTCGCGATCGATTGGTGAACGCGCTGGTCGCCGGCGAGAAAGCCGAAATGAAGGGCAACGAGTGGAGCCCGTTCTCGGTCGAACATATGAGCAGCGCGGTCACCATCGCCGAACGCGCGCTGGACACGGCCAGGAATTACGCCGCGGCTCAGCACGCCGGAGCCCAGCGCCTGCTGGTGCTCCAGCTCGTCCTGCTCGCGGCCGCGATTGCTTTGACCTGTGGCACCATGATCGCCGTGACGCGCCGCATTATCCGTCCGCTGCACATCATGCGCGATGCGATGCTGGGCGTGGCGTCCGGCGATCTGACCGTCGATACCGGCTACGCGCAGCGCCGCGACGAGATCGGGGCGCTGGCCGGCGCGCTTGAAACCTTCAAGCAGCAAGCCACGGACAAGCTCAGGATCGAGCATCAGGAGCGTGAGCGCAATGCCGGCGCAGCCACACGGCAACGGGCGATCGAGGGTTATGTCGGCGAATTCGAAAGTCAGGTGCACCAGACGCTGGACCGCATGAACGACGCCTCCAACGGGATGCGGGTGACTTCCTCGGACCTGTCGAAGGTTTCGGAGCAGACCAATTCGCGGGTGAAGATCGCCGAGAAAGCCTCCGGCGAGGCATCGATGAACGTCGAGAGCGTCGCCTCGGCGTCGCATGAGTTGAGCGCTTCGATCGGCGACATCAGCCGCCAGGCCTCGCATGCCGCCGGAATCGCCAGCCGCGCCGTCTCCAGCGCGCGGGAAACCGACAACACGGTGCAGGGATTGGCAAAGACCGCCGCCGGAATCGGCGAAGTGGTCGGTCTGATCAACTCCATCGCCTCCCAGACGAACTTGCTGGCGCTGAACGCGACCATCGAAGCCGCACGTGCCGGCGAAGCCGGCCGGGGCTTTGCCGTCGTGGCTTCCGAGGTCAAATCGCTAGCGAGCCAGACCGCCAAGGCGACCGAGGAAATCTCCGGGCAGATCGCCGACATTCAGAAAGTGGCCAATGAGGCCATCGAGGCGATCAAGGGAATCGGTGGCATCATCGGCGAGGTCAACGAGGTCGCAACCGCCATTGCCGCCGCGGTCGAAGAGCAAGGCGCCGCGACCCAGGAGATCTCGCGCAACACTCAGTACGCCGCGCAAGGCACCCGAAACGTTTCCGAAAACATCGCGGGCGTCAAAGCCGACGCCGATGCGGCGGCTAATGTTGCGCAAAACGTCAAGCACGCCTCGGAAACGCTGGAGACGCAGGGTCTCGAGCTGAGCAATCAGGTCACTGAATTCCTGCGGAAAATCCGCGCGGCCTGAACCGCGCGCTGTCGCTACTGCGACGCGACGACCGGCACGCGCCGGTAATGCGAGCGTATCGAATCCGGCGCGGGGGAAAGATCGAGCGAGGTGCCGCGCCGATCGGCACTGCGACCAGCGACCATCAGCCCGTTGGGCCCGGCGACGATATCGCCCCGGCGCAACGTCGGATCGTCGTCGATTTTCACTTTCGCAAGACCGACCGGGTCCTTGCCGTTGCACGTGCAGCCGGCGACGAGTTCATCGCGATAGCGAAAGGCGTTGGGCAGTTCGGAATAGGATTTGCCGCTCTCGGTGACCGCGTTGTCGATATTGTCGCCATAGACCACCTTGGTTTCGCTGGCCGGGCAAAAACTGTTGCAGGACGCAGCGCGGCTTTGATTTCCGGCGCTTGAAATCGGAAAATAGCGCCCGTCGCAGGTGCGAACGCAATAGGCCTGGCCACCGCCATAGGCCCGCGGGCGCGATACCACGCCTTGCGGGGGAAAAGCCGTGTTTTCTTCGCCGCCGTAAGGCAGCCGCGTCATCGACGCCGGCTGCGGCCGGTGAACGCCGAACGCGCCAAAAAGAGTGGACAGGAAATCCTCGGCTTGCGCCGACGGCGACGTCGCCGCCACGACCAGCGCGGCAACCCCGCCCCATGCCATCTTGCTCTTAGCTATGCCCATGCCGCTTCGCCTCCAAGCTCAGTCCAAGGCCAGGCTCTTTTCCTCAGTACAGCGAGGACATTGAAAGGTTCACCGCCCGACGTCCCGAGGGAAGCGTCGTCACCTCGGCGCGAGGCCGTGGCGCGACGGAAGCCACATCGCCTCCGGCAATCGGCCGCGCCGCGATGTGAGCGGCATTTTTCGGCAACACCACCACCTTCGTCCCGACGCTGACGCGGCTGAACAGGTCGGTCACGTCTTCGTTGGTCAGCCGGATACATCCGCTGGAGACGAATTTGCCGATCGTCGTGGGATCGTTGGTGCCGTGAATGCGGTAGTCGCTGGAGCCCAGATACATGGCGCGTGCGCCGAGCGGATTGCCGGGGCCACCCGCCATGAAGCGCGGCAGATAGGGCTGGCGCGCGATCATTTGCGCCGGCGGATGCCAGTCGGGCCATTCCGCCTTGTTGGTGATGGTTTGCACGCCCGACCAGGTGAAACCTTCGCGGCCGACGCCGACGCCATAGCGGATCGCGCGGCCCTGACCCAGCACGTAGTAGAGCACGGTGTTGCCGGTATCGATGATGATGGTGCCTGGCGCCTCATTGGTATTGAGCGCGACCGTCGTTCGGCGCAGCCGCTCCGGAAGCACGTTGGAGCCCGCCGCCGCTTCAGCGGAATCATCCGGCGTGATTGCGGCGTCATCGGACGGAAACGCGGACAGCGGCCCCGACGCATAGCCGAGCGCTTGCGCGCTTGCCGGACTTGAAAAAGCCAGCGGCGCCAGGGAAAGCATGCCGGTGACCAAGAGCGCATGAACCGCCATCGCCCGTTGCTTGCGCGCCGGCCGATCCGTTTGCTCGGTTCGCTGTGACATGACTTGCCCCGCTTTGCTGCGCATCGGGAGATGCGAGTTACGTAAGCAAACGCCGGGACGCGCGCCCGGTTCCTCGTCCGGACGCGGCTAATTTGTCGCTGTCAAGAATTCGATAATTCACATCTGCGCGACGGAACTTTTGGCGGTGCGGCGCTTTGTGACTGCATCAAACCCTTTGGTCGCAACACCGCGGCAAGCCGCGGGGAGAGTTGTTTGCGCGTGTTACCCAACGAGCGTGCGCTGGCAAGGGACGGTGCCGATACTCGATCTTTTGATGATGGCGTGCAGTCGGCGTCAGCCATTCGCCGCTCCGAGTTCGTCGCCTTCGCGCTGATTTCACTTCTGGTCATCAGCGTTGTTGCCGTTCTTTATGTCGCCAAGGCTTTCTTCCTGCCGATCGTGGCGGCGTTCGTGGTCGGCACCATGTTGTCGCCAGCGGCAGGATTTCTTGAGCGCCGCCGAATTCCCCGCGCGCTTTCGGCCGTGCTGATCGTGAGCGCGGTCGGTGCCGGCGTCACCTTCATCATCGGTCTCATTTCCTCGCCGCTGATGGATTGGAGCACGCGGCTGCCCGAACTCGGCGCCCACCTGAAAGACAAGCTCCATATATTCGACCGGCCGCTTGCACTGTGGCGGGATCTACAGGGCATGATCGGTGGCCCCGACGCGCTGCCGCCCGCGCCGTTTCAGATACCAAAACTCGAATGGGTGCAGCCGACACTGGAATTCCTGTCGCCGACCTTCACCGAATTCCTGCTGTTCTTTGCTACGCTCGTTTTGTTCATTGCAAGCTGGCGCGACCTGCGGCGCGCCCTGATCATGACCTTTACCGGTCACGATTCGCGGCTGCGGGCGTTGCGAAGCCTCAACGCGATCGAAGAACAGCTCGGTTCGTACCTGCTGACGGTGACGCTGATCAATATGGGCGTGGGAACGGCGACCGGGCTGATCTGCTGGGCCGCGGGCATGCCGAACCCGGCCGGACTCGGCGCACTTGCCGCCACGCTGAATTATCTGCCCATCATCGGGCCGGTCGCGATGTTTGCAATCCTGGCCCTGGTCGGGCTGATTGCATTTTCAACGATCGGGGCGGCCTCGATCGCGCCGCTCGCCTTCGTCGGGCTGACGTTTCTCGAAGGCCATTTCGTTACGCCGACCATCATCGGACGCCGGCTGGAGTTGAACGCGCTCGCGGTCTTTATCTCGCTGGCGTTCTGGACCTGGCTGTGGGGTCCGATGGGCGGCTTTTTGTCGTCGCCGCTTTTGATCGTGGCGCTGATCCTGCGCGATCATTTGTCGACATCGACCGCACCGCAACCACCCTAAACCATTTCGACGGCTGTCGGTTTCACATCAGGAACTTACCGAAGTCGGAAACGTTTCTCTTGATATGATCCAAACACCGGGAGCTTTTGATGTCGAGTATCAACGGCGAAATGGGAATGCAGGACATGACAGACAAAGCAACCTATGAACGGCTGGAGAAGGATGTGGCCAACGTGAAAAACGATATCAGCGCCCTCGCCGATCAAATCACCGACGCACTGAACACGCTCGCAGGCACGGCGAGCAAGCAGGCGCGCCGCGGCTACAAGAATGCCCGTGCCAATGTCGATTCGGTCGTCGATGATCTTTCGGAACGCTCAAGCGCCATGATGGGCGCCGCCCAGGACGCGGCCGCATCGGTGGAAGAAACGCTGGAAAATGTCATCACCGAGCGTCCGCTTGCGACCGTTGGCCTCGCGCTTGGATTGGGCTTCCTGATCGGCGTGACATGGCGCCGATAAGACTTGGCGTCATAAGACTTGGCGTCATAAGACTTGGCGCCGATAGGACGTGGCGCAGGTAAGAATTGGCGCAGGCAAGAACTAGCATCGACAGAAGCGTAACCGGCGAGGCGGCCAGATGTTGAGGCGCATGATCGACGACATCAAGGACTCGACGGGTGTGGCCATCAGAATGACCTCGCTCGCCGCCGCGATCGCGCTGGCTTTTTTGGTCACGATCGCATTCCTTGCCGCCGCCGCCTTTGTCTACGTCCTGCAAAATTACGGCCCGATCGAAGCCTGCCTGACCGGCGCGGGAATTTTCTTCCTGATCGCAGTGATCGGAATCCTCGTTTACGCCGTCCGGAAGCGGCAGGCCCGGCAAGAGGCCAAGGAAACGGCGAAGTCCGCCTTGCACACGGCGCTCGCCGATCCGGTCATGGTCGCCACCGCCCTTCAGGTGGTCCGCGCCATTGGCGTCAAAAAGCTGGTCCCGATTCTGGCCGTCGGCGGATTGGCTTTGGGATTGCTCGCCAGCCGCCCTTCCTCAAACGAAGCGCCGGCCGAATAATTTATCGGATGCGCCGGTCAGGTGACGCAGCGGCCCGGCTGAAGTTGTTTGGCAACTTCGGTCAACACGCTGACCATGGGCTCGCATGCCACCACCGGCTTGCGCACGACGGGCCTGGCCGGCGACGACGCGGTGGGAGTGCTGGCGGCGACGGGGACACGAACCAGGAAGGTGGTTTCCGAAAAGCCATTCAGCTTCAGCGAAACCGTTCGCGTGAGAGCGGGCGCGCCCACCGGCCCCGTCGTCCGATCCGCCTTGGCGCCGCGATTGACCCCAGTTGCACCTGCTGGGAGAGAGCTGGACGATGGCGATGATTGATCGGTGAGCGAAAGCCTGCTGGAGGCAGGGGACAGTCCCAAATCCCGACCCAAGGCAAACTGCGCCGCGCCGGAAATCAGCACGAGGGCGATGGCGCCTGATATCCCCGTTGTGAGCCGTGACATTTCTTGTCCCGCGGTCTGAGACCTGTTGGCTAGGCATCAACGCGGTCGGAACCCGAAGGTTTCTCGAAATAAGCCGTTTCCGACAAAAAAGTGGCCGCGAAAAAATCTAAAAAAAAGCCAGACCCGCCTGGAACGATCCAAAGGCCCGCGCGTCATTTCGGCAGCCGGTTATCCCCCCTGCCCCATTGACCGGCGATGCGGGGCGCGGCTGTGGTGATGCCAGCCGCGCCCCGAATTTTTCTGCGGAAATCGAGCCAAACTTCTCCTTCCGCCCCACCAACCGCCCCACCTTTGAAGACGGAACCAGCACGCCAGCACCTCGCTTGAGGCACTTGAAATTTCGTGATGCGAGCCGCCTGGGGTGCTTCCGCGACGCGCTCTGCCTCGGGCGTTGTGGGGGCAGGGTGCAAAGCTTGCTCTTGAGACGACGCTCCGCCGCTTTCATGCTCGCCTGCCTCGATTAGGCGTAAGCGCCAAACGACCCAAGCCTGCCACCCGTTCGGGAAGAATGAGCCGATTGTGAACTAGCTCATATCTGATCGGCGGGGACGCCTGCTAGCTTGTTAATGCTGAGGATTTCAGGGGCTCAGTAAACACGCGCCGGCGGGACACGATATTTCGAGCCCGGCGGCGTAATTTTTTGTGGCCGGAAACATAGCGGCACGAGCGGCTTCGGGCGGGCACGGCCCCGCAAAACCGCCCCCGTCCGTCGTGCGGGGCCGTGCTTGACATCAGCCAGTGAGGATGCGGCTCCGCAATTACGTCATGTCGCTTAGTCACCGATCGGCTCTCGCAGCCGTTTAAAAATGAACTCGTAATTTTGCGACTGCAAATGCCGCCAGCTTTCGATCTCGGTTAGATATAAATCCTTTGGAAATTTCTCAAAATACAGCCGGGCCAATCGGCGGGCGGCGCTGTGCTCTCGGGTGAACTTTTCTATTACGTAGGACTCTTGCGGCATGCCAAATCATCCAACAATTCTCTGAAGAGCAAGAAGGCAGACAAAGCCGGTGCCAGCGGCAGCAATAAAGGTGATGCTGAAATAAGAAATATTTCATACGGTTCTCCAAACGCCGTCAAGCGGGATCCCCATCCTAGCGGGCGCGAAGTCAGGACAGATAGCCAGCAACCACTACATCAATGCTATGGTTCCGCGGGCCGCTTGCTGTCGTGCAGATGTTGAGATCGCCTGCAAATCCGCGACATCGAGGCCGGTATTGTCGACATTGCCAACGGTCTGATTGGTCGCGCGAAACAGAACGCCTGTCCGTGGCGGCCCTCATCGATCTCGCCGGGTTCCGGACCCACTACACCGTGATCAATGCGAGCTTGACGCACCAATACCCGGCAATATGTCTCGATCCTATGGCCAGTTATCGAGAGGATGAGATGCAGCCAGGCCGTTCTCCTGTGCCACCGATTGTGGCCCTGATAGTCGCCATCGTTGGCTCTATCGTTCTGTTCAGTATGGACTTCGATCACACTGCCGTCCGCGATGATGGCATCCAAAAGATCAGCCGCGAGGCGTTGACGCGAGCCCAAGCGACCGCCACGCCCACCCTCTCACCCGGGGATTATTAGGATACGGGGGGCTCGGGCGCCTTCATCCGGCGCGTTGCGGGGCCGACTTAAGGACACTCTGGCAGCGCCAAAAGATCATCGTTGTAAAAGCCGTCCGCATGGGTTCGAACGTACTTTCCGTTCGGTCCGTCGACGACGCCGACTTCTGCTCTTTTCCCGTCTGCCAGCGTGTGAAATGTGTTCGTGCCGTCCTCGATCGACCGGATGACTTGGAGCGCAGCCATCTCCAGTTTCTGCCACCCAAGTTCGAAATGCCTTCGTACGGATTGTCGCGTGGCTGCTTTTGATACAGGTCACCCGCGCATCGGCCACGATCCACCTCGCATTTAAGAGATTACAACTTTTGGTGCTGAAAGAGTCAAATGGCGCGCGAAAGCGGCCGTGATAGCTTGGCTAATTTGTATCTGGCGAATTGATGCCGACGAAAGGTACACTAGGTCAACGTCAGGTCCAGTCGGCTTGTCCAGGGATACTTTTAGCTCCGTTGTGCTCTCGATCGCTTCCTTCAGAGCTTTTGCTTTCGAAGCGACCGGGCCTGAACAGCCGGCCCAAGGTCAACGCTCTGGCCTTATCGGGCGCCCTTTAGCGTACAAGAGGTGGCGCAGGTGGTCGTGACACCGTGGTCGCATTTCTTGCACGCTGCAACGCACTGGTCCAAAGCCCTCGGATTATACGCCGGGTAAAGCTCTCTTGCGCAACTGCTGATAGAGCCGGTTGTGTCGCTGTCGGGGGAGCAAGCACCCAACACGAGAGCCAAGGCTGCGAGGGCGGCGGAGTGCTTCATGAGACCTCGAAGTCAGCAGGCTTTGCCGATGTTGCCTCGATGTTCCGATTCTCGCCAGTTACTTCGCGCCGAAATGGGGGACAATAGGAGGCGTTACGCGGCTCAACTGTGAGCAGGCCCACAGCGGCCTTGTCCAAGCATATCCGCAACCCTGAACGGCAAGCCTACGAAATCGCCACGATTTCGAGCTCCTGACTTCCCGAGCCTACGACATCGCCCACAACCTTACCCATCAAAGACTTTGCTGCCGGCGATGTGAACGAGATTGACCCGCCTTTGGGATCGGCTTCGTCTTCGCCAACGATACGAAATTTTTGCACACGGCCGTCATGACGGCTGAATGTTACCGTGCTGCCAAAAGCAACAACGTCGCACGATATCGGATCGGCGATGACCTGGGCCGTTCTCACCCTTTCCGAGAAGTAACGTGCGTCCCGCAAGGGAACCGCGGCTTCGCGTCTGCGTTCATTCACATCCTCAATTCGCTGGGCTGCCTCGTAGGCTTCGCGAGCTTGTTGAAGCTGAGATTCCAGGGCCTTCAATCCTTGTTTGGTAACCAGATTGGGATGAGGCGAGATCGGGCGATCGGGCAGCAGCGTCTCGGACGCCGTCTCGGCGCTCTCTTCCTTGGTGAAGGCAACACTCAATTTCGAACTCCCTTACAGGCGTAGCCGGTAACTGGCGCGTTCCCGCGCACGGTGCCCTGATTTTGGGCCTAGTCGACATCAAACCCAGTTCAATTTGTATAGCCGCTGAACCGTCACCTCATTCCGAGCACCGCGGATGGCAGCGACGCACCTTGCCGAGCATCAGATATGTTTTCCACCGTTTTTTGCCGCCACGGGACCCGCGAAACTGCGCCATGGAAGCAACTGCGAAAATGAATCCGCGAGTGTTGCGCGTCGTTCCTAGACGACGCATGGCCCTTGATCTTACGTGTCGTCGCGCCGGCATGGTTGCACCTGCCGCTACGCGTATCCATCGCAACCGGCAGGAGCGGTTCCATGGCTGACGACACCATTGCCTCGGTTATTCCCCTTCATCAGATCCCGCTGAAGAAGAGGGATAAAAGAGGGACCGAGCGAGCCAGGCCCCCCCGCCCACGCAAAAGAAAGGCGAAGCCCGCCGCTTCTGCGGAGCCTGAATCTTCATCTTCTGAATCATTAACATCAACATCGTCGGAATTTTTGATCCCGCCGGAGTTTTTGCCGGCAGAAGAGGCAATCCCGGAACCGCCGTTCACGCCGCCATCGGCCGTAAGGTCGCATCCGAACGAAACCACCCCGCGCTCGCGCGACCACGTGGCCTCGGTGCTTTTATCGATCGCCGCGCTTTCCCTTGCCGCCGTCGGCATCACGATCAACGGCTGGTTTGCCCGATCACTGGGATCAAGCGATATCGCGGGATGGCTTTTCCTTGCGGTTGGCGTGGCCGCCGATCTCGTCGCCCTCGTGATGCCGTCCTGCGCCGCCGGACTGTGGCGGACGGGCCAGCGCGCGACTGCGCTGGTTGGCTGGGGCGTCTGGCTCATGACATTCGTGTTCGCGGTGACGGCGGGTATCGGCTTCGCCTCCACCAATATCAGCGACGTGGCGGTCGCGCGTGCCTCGCGCGTTACGCCGGCTGTCGCCAACGCGCAGGCCGCGCTGACGGACGCGATGGCTGCCCGTGACCGGGAATGCAAAGGCGGCGTCGGGAAATTCTGCAGGGAACGCGAAGCAGCTGTCGTGGAACGTCGCCAGATCCTCGACTCCGCCATGACAGCCGTCGGGCAGACCGCGGATCCTCAGAGTGACGCAGCCATCAAGCTTGTCATCTGGGCGTCCCACGGCTTGCTGCGGCCGACGCTGGAGGACTTCGCCATGCTCCGGCTGGTCTTGCTGGCATTGCTGCCGCAAATCGGCGGGATACTGCTTCTGGTCGGACGCCATTCGCGCCATAGACCGGATTTACAATAGAGAACGGACGCGCTTTCCGCGCGTCCGTTTGTTGGCTTCCTTGGACGATTTATCAGGTTCTATCACGCCACCTTGGGCGAGCGGTTGCGCGAATTGCGCTGGAAGAACAGCGCCTGGCTCGCCACCGCCGATACCATCGCGGGCTGGAACGGCTTTGAGATCAGGAACGCGGGCTCCGGACGCTCGCCGGTCAGGAAGCGTTCGGGATAGGCGGTGATGAACACCACCGGCACCTCGAAGGTCCGCAACAGTTCGTTCACGGCGTCGAGACCGGAGCTTCCGTCGGCCAGCTGAATGTCGGCGAGGATCAGGCCGGGCCTCTTGTTCTTGGCGAGCGCTACCGCATCGGTATGCGTGCGCGCGACGCCAATCACGTTGTGGCCGAGGTTCTTGACCAGGCTCTCGAGATCCATCGCGATGAAAGTTTCGTCCTCGATGATGAGAACATCGGTGGCGATCTCCGCGGCCATCTCGCGCCCGGCCGTGTCCGCAAGCTTGCGGGCCTCCGGCACATCGACGCCGAGAATGAAGGCGACTTCCTCTTCCGAAAAACCTTCAAGCGACAACAGCAGAAAGGCCTGACGCGGCAGCGGGGTGATATTCGACAGCCTGCGCTCCGGCGGCATCGGCAATGTCGCGACATCAGGATCGTCGTTGATCGAAACCGAATTCCAGATCTGGGTGAACAGCCGGAAAAGGCCGGCGCGGGGGCCGTGGTCTTCGTCGAGCAGCGACGGATCCTGAAGCAATGCCTCAAGCATGGCTCCGACATAGGCATCGCCCGAGGACTGGTTTCCGGTCAATGCGCGGGCATAACGGCGCAACAACGGCAAGTGTTCGGCAACGAGCTGTGATCGGGACATCCCCACTCCATATCTCTTTTCTGGGTCGAACCATCGAAATGGGGGCTGACCCGACACTCCCCAACATGGGGGATTTACGTCCGAGTGGAGGAAAAGTTCCAACGGTTCGCGGAACTTTTATCCTAACTTCGAATTAGGCCTTCGAACGGAAGGAGCCGAGGCATGGGACATTTTGAGGATTAACCGTGAAAATACAAAAGCTTAACCCCCGGGGAAGCGTGGGACAGGACATGAAGGAAGCAAAAAAGCAGGGCGGCCTGAATGCCGAGATCCAGTCCAGAATCGGCCATCAGTTGCGCGCCATGTACGACGATGTTGTCCGGCAGGGCGTTCCCGATCGGTTCGTCGAGTTGATCCGCAAGCTTGATGTCCCCGAGACCAGTCCCCAACTAAAAGATGCGGGCAAAAAAGACGGAGGGGAATAATGCCTCTCACCGATTCATTGCGCGACGATATCTTGGCGTCGGTGCCGAGCTTACGCGCTTTTGCAATTTCGCTTTCGGGTAGCGGCGATCGCGCCGACGATCTGGTGCAGGAGACGTTGTTGCGCGCACTCGCCAACATCGACTCCTTCCAGCCGGGTTCAAACCTGCCGGCCTGGCTGTTCACGATCCTGCGAAACCTGTTCCGCTCGGATTATCGCAAGCGGCGTCGCGAGGTTGAGGATGCCGACGGCAGCTACGCCAAGACCTTGAAAGCCCAGCCAGCGCAGAATGCGCATCTGGAGTTCGAGGAGTTTCGCACCGCGCTCGACAAGCTGCCGCAGGATCAACGTGAGGCGCTGATCCTAGTGGGTGCTTCCGGATTTTCCTATGAGGATGCGGCGGCGATCTGCGGCTGTGCGGTCGGCACCATCAAGAGCCGCGTCAACCGGGCGCGATCCAAGCTCTCCGCGCTGCTCTATGTCGACGGTGCCGAGGATTTCGGTCCCGATGAGACCGTGCGCGCCGTGATCGGCGGCAACGGTTAGGGACCTCAGGTCTATCAAACAGGCTTGAGCGGCGCCGAAAATTGTTCGGTCCGGTCTCGTTCCGACATGTCGACGACGGTCTCCATCGGGGCTGTCAGTTCGTAGACGTAGCTGACATCGGTGAAATACCGCTTCGACGTGCCCCCGAGCGCCTCGGGTGCGACGCGGTCGAGCAAAATGAGGCTGAAATCGCTGTCGGCGCGGCGGGTCGCGGCGCTGGTGTTGAATTCCTCCCAGCGAAACTGAAAGATCGTGTTCGGTTCTTCCCCGGACATTTCCCAGTGCGCGACGATATGCGGATGCTTGCCGACCAGCGAAAGTCCTTCGTCGGAATGTGAGGCCAGCTCAAAAAACAACAGCGACAACGATTGCGCCGCCCGGGCGCTCACGATGATATCGGGGCCACTAACGGCAATGCGGTCGGCATGCGGTATCGCGCGCGCTTCGAACAATCCCTTCAGGTTGACGCCCTGCCACTGGCTTTCGCTGAGCAGCGAAACCACGTTGGACATCGCATGAATCCGGCCGATCAAGAGTTCGCGGGCAATATCGATATCCGCCCCGTGGCGCAGCGTGCGTGTCACGATCGACTGAATCACCGCCAGGATGTTCTTGACGCGATGGTTGAGCTCGTCGATGACCGCGGTCAGACGCCGCTCGAAGCCGATCCGCACCTGGATTTCGCGGCTGAGGCGCAGGTTATTATAGGCCACATACCCGAACAGACCGCAGACGATGGTGGTCAGAGCGAAGCCAATGGCCGCCACAATCGCCGCCGTCTGCCGGGCGCGGTTCATCGCATTGGTCTTGGCGTAATAGGTCAGCGTCCAGTCGCGCCCGCCAAATGAAACCGTTCGGCTCACGATCGGAGTCGGGCTTTGCGGGTTGGCCGGTCGCGAAACAACGGTGCCGCCGTCGGTTGCAACCAGCTCGCCATGTTCGTCGCGCGGATCTTTCAGCGCCACCGAGAACAGCGACAGGTCGTCGTTGGTCAGCATCAGCGGCGCGAGTTCGTAAGAGAAGGTCACGAAGCCGGCCGGCTGCGCTCCGTTGCTCTGCAAGACCGGTGCTGCAAGGACGAGGCCGATCGGTCCATCACGACGCAACAGCGGAAGTGGATCGGACGCCACCGGCTTCATCTCCGACATCGCCCGCGCCAGCATCGGCCCCAGAATGGGATGCTGATCCAAACAGCGGCCCGGAAAGTCCATGGTCTCCGCGTTGCGGGGTTCAACATCCATCAACACGTCGACCGGTTGGGAAAGAGCGGCCGCCTGCAGCGGAGTGCCGTCGTAATTTCGGATGGACGGATTGGGAAATCCGGCATTTGCAAGCTCCGTGCGCGCGCCCGCCAACTCTTCGGGACGAAGCCGCGCGATCCAGCTTGCCACCACGAAATCAGTCTTGAAGGCGTAGATCGAGGAACGCAAAGGCTCCAGCATGTTGGCCTTGATCACCGACGGTGAACGGAAAAGGCCGGATGCCACTCTTGCCAGCAGTTCGCGCTCGGTCAGGCGGTCCTGAACCAGGCTGGCATGAACGTCGATCGCGCGCGCGAGCGCAATACCATCGACCGTCAGTTCCTGATCATGAACGCGATAGGCCGCAAGACCGGAGAGCAGAACTCCGATCAGGGCGATAAAACCGATGATGAGACCCAGCCGAACCACTCGTTCACTCAAATAAAAGGCGTTGGCGAATTGATCGAACTACCTCTGATAACGGCCTGGACGGCCATAAATCGGAATGCAGTGACAACCAACCATCCCACATCGGACGGCTGTCATAGTCGATCGGAACGGCGGTTAGCGGAAGGTAATCTAACACGGCGGGCAAAGTAACTACCACGCAAAATAGGTTAACGGCGTCGAAGGATATCAACGGACGCAGGCCAATTTTGTTCCCAACAGGCTCCGGCCATCCAGTGAATTGGTGAAGCAAGTGTAACCGAGACGGGCGTCAGCGCCGCCCGGCTCCGAGCTTGCCGGCGGGCTTGGCTGGGCCCAGACCACCTTTGGTTTCGATGAAGCCGATGATGCGATCGAGGCCTTCGCTCTTTTTCAGGTTGGTCATGACGAACGGCCGCTCGCCGCGCATCCGCCTGGCATCGGTATCCATCTTTTCCAGCGAGGCGCCGACATAGGGCGCCAGATCGATCTTGTTGATCACCAGAAGGTCCGAGCGGGTGATGCCCGGGCCGCCTTTGGAAGGAATTTTGTCGCCGGCCGCCACATCGATCACATAGATCGTCAGATCCGCGAGCTCCGGCGAAAAGGTCGCGGCGAGATTATCGCCGCCGGACTCGATCAGGATCACGTCGAGACCAGGAAATTTGGCGCGCATGTCCGCGACAGCCGCCAGATTCATCGAAGCGTCCTCGCGAATGGCAGTATGCGGGCAACCGCCGGTCTCGACACCCGCGATCCGGTCCGCGGTCAGCGATCCCGAACGAACCAGGAATTCGGCGTCCCATTTGGTATAGATGTCGTTGGTGATCGCGGCGATGTCGTAGCGCTGGCGCATCGACTTGCACAACAGATCCATCAGCGCGGTTTTTCCCGATCCAACCGGACCTCCGATGCCGACGCGAAGCGGGCCGTGCGAATTAGCCATGTCGAATACCTCTCCACCGTCGTCCCCGCGAAAGCGGGGACCCATAACCACCGAATTCAATTCCCAGAGCACGGTGGGTCCCCAGCCTGCATAACCACACGCAGTTGTCGTTATGGGTCCCGGCTCGCGCTCGGCGGAGCCTGTCATCGGGCGCGCATTCGCGCGACCCGTTGGCTCGCTTGGCCGGGACGACAGCAGAATAGTGCGTCATGACCGGAACAACCGCGTATACTGCGTTTCATGCCGCATGCTGGCGAGATCGGCACGGAAGGTAGCGCTGCCGAGGTCGTCAAGCGAGGCCGAAAGCGCACGCTTGGCTGTCGCAACCACGTCCGGTTCGAGCTGAGCCAGCACGCGCTGGCTGTCGGTTTGGCCCAGCGGCACCAGGCGCGCGCCGGCCGAGATCCAGTTCGACGTCACCGCATGCAGGAAGGCGTGAACCGTCGGCGCGAGCGGAATTGCGTGCGCAGCGCTGACGAGGCCGACCGCAACCGGATAGACGATAGCCGCCTCGCATGAGGCGATCAGCCGATCCAGCAGCGCGTTACTCCATGCGGCACACGCAATCTCGATGAACGCCCTGCCCTGCGCCGTGGTCTCGAGATGGCGCTCGCGCGAGGGCGCAAAGGCGGAAGCAAGCTCGGCGATATCCGCCAGCAATGCATCATCGCCGGACGACGCAGCCCGATAGGTGTGCGCCAGAAAGATACCGTCGCAAATCCCAGCGCCGTCCGTCAGCATGGAAGCGAGCCATCGCCGCAAGGAGGCTGCATTCGTGATGTCGCCGGCCTCTACCGCCCACTCGATGCCGCTTGAATAAGAGAATGCGCCGACCGGAAATGACGGTGAGAGCCACGTCATCAAGCGATAAAGTGCGGCCGCTTCGCTTTCCGGCATATCGGCCCGGCCAAGATCGGCTCGGCCAGATACCGGCGCCGCGCTTGAACCCACCGCTTCCGGCACCACGCTCCGCCGCTTCCCGAGCAGTTTATTTGTCTTCATGAGCATGGGAATGGCCGTGGTGATGGTCATGCTCGCAATGCTCGTCGTGGTGATGATGGTGGCCGTGGTCGTGATGCATGCGATGATCGTGATCATGACGAATGATCGTGTGACGCGTGGTCGTGCGTTTCGCCGGCCGCGTGTGCGTGGCCGTCACCGGCATAGGCACCACCTTCCGGATCGAACGGCGCTTCGATCTCGACCAGGCGCGCACCGAGCCCCTTCACCATCGCTTCGATCACATGGTCGCGCCGGATACGCAAGCCGCGTCCCGTGATCTGCGTCGGCAGATGACGATTGCCGAGATGCCAGGCGACGCGAACCAGGTGCTGCGGATCGCTGCCGCGGATTTCCACCAGCGGTTCCGGTGCCGCCACGACCTCCACCAACCGGCCGTCCTCGAGCACCAGCGCATCGCCGCCGCGCAACGCCACCGCATTTTCGAGATCCAGCAGGAACTCAAGCCCGCGCGTAGCCGTCATCGCCATTCGCCGCCGGTGACGATCGTCGAAATCAAGCACGACGGTATCGGCCGGCGGCTCGTCCCAGCGATGTTGGCCGCGAACCTGCGTCGCGCGGATCATAGGCTAACGACCATGGGTGGCGTCCTAGTGTGGCGGTTCAGAAGTCCGCATCATTGTGGCCCACAAGTTCATCATGCGGACTTCTGAACCAGAAGCCACACTAGAACAATAAGTTTGCTAGTGTCCTTTCGATTCCGAAGTTCGTAAACGTGGGGCCGCGAAATCGTACGAACTTCGGAATCAGGACACTAGTACATGAAATAGCGCTGCGCCATCGGCAGCACTTCGGCGGGCGCGCAGGTGAGAAGTTCGCCGTCCGCGCGCACCTCATAGGTTTCCGGATCGACCTCGATCTTGGGCGTGGCGTCGTTGTGGATCATGCTCTTCTTGGAAATCCTGCCTCGCGTGTTCTGCACGCCATAAAGCTGTTTGGCGATGCCGAGCTTACGCGCCAAGCCCCGAAGTGACGGCGGCCTTCGAGGTAAACACCACGGAGGAAGCGGTCAGCGACTTGCCGAAGGCGGCAAACATCGGCTGGTAATGCACCGGCTGCGGCGTGGGAATGGACGCGTTGGGATCGCCCATCGGCGCCGCCACTATCGAACCACCCTTGATGATGCATTCGGGCTTGACGCCGAAGAACGCCGGCGACCACAGCACGAGATCGGCGAGCTTGCCCTTCTCGACCGAGCCGATCAGTTTCGAGACGCCGTGCGCGATTGCGGGGTTGATGGTGTATTTGGCGATGTAACGCTTGACGCGGAAATTGTCGTTGTCGTTGCCCTTGTCCTGCGGAAGCGAGCCGCGCTGCTTCTTCATCTTGTCGGCGGTCTGCCAGGTGCGGATGATGACTTCGCCGAGCCGGCCCATCGCCTGCGAGTCCGACGACATCATCGAGAGCGCGCCAAGATCATGCAGGATGTCTTCGGCCGCGATGGTTTCCTTGCGGATGCGGCTTTCGGCAAAGGCGAGATCCTCCGCGATCGATGGATCGAGGTGGTGACACACCATCAGCATGTCGAGATGCTCGTCGATGGTGTTGCGGGTGAAGGGGCGCGTCGGGTTGGTCGAAGACGGCAGCACGTTCTTCAGCCCGGCGATCTTGATGATGTCCGGCGCATGGCCGCCGCCGGCGCCCTCGGTATGGAAGGCGTGGATGGTGCGGCCCTTGAACGCTTTCACGGTATCCTCGACGAATCCGGATTCATTCAGCGTATCGGAATGCAGCATCACCTGGACGTCGTAATCGTCAGCGACGCTCAGGCAGTTGTCGATCGCCGCCGGCGTCGTCCCCCAGTCCTCATGCAGCTTGAGCGCACAGGCGCCGGCCTTGATCATTTCCACGAGCGCGGCCGGCCGCGATGCATTGCCCTTGCCGGAGATGCCGAGATTGACCGGAAACGCATCGAACGACTGGATCATCCGTCCCATGTGCCAGGGGCCGGGCGTGCAGGTCGTGGCATAGGTGCCGTGCGAAGGCCCGGTGCCGCCGCCGAGCATCGAGGTGACGCCGCTCATCAGCGCGTGCTCGATCTGCTGCGGACAGATGAAATGGATATGGCTGTCGAAGCCGCCGGCGGTGAGGATCTTGCCTTCGCCGGCAATGACATCCGTGCCAGGCCCGATCACGATAGTCACGCCGGGCTGGATGTCGGGATTGCCGGCCTTGCCGATCGCCGAAATCATGCCCTCCTTGATCGCGACATCGGCCTTCACGATGCCCCAGTGATCGACGATCAGCGCGTTGGTGATGACGGTGTCGGCCGCACCCTGCTTGTTGGTCACCTGCGACTGCCCCATGCCATCGCGGATCACCTTGCCGCCGCCGAACTTCACTTCCTCGCCATAGGTCGTGAAATCCTTCTCGACCTCGATGATGAGATCGGTGTCGGCGAGCCGCACCTTGTCGCCCGTGGTCGGGCCGAACATGTCGGCATAAACGGAACGTTTGATTTTCACGGACATGGCTGCGCTCCACCGGCGGACTCGTTCCCTCCCCCCTTGCGGGGGAGGGTTAGGGAGGGGGGTGCCGCTTGCGCAGCTGCAAGACCAATTGCGGTTACAACACCTTCGAGGTTTTTCAATACATCATCGTTGGAAAAACGGAGTACACGATATCCGCGCAAGCCAAACCATCGATCACGTCGTTCGTCATGCCGCACGCGCTCAACGAAATCGTGACTCTCACCATCAATTTCGATAATGAGCTTGCATGAGTGCGCAACGAAGTCCGCGATGTAGTTACCCATCGGGGCCTGACGACGAAATCCAAGCGCGGCAGGCCGGTGCGCTTTCAGATGGCGCCACAATAGCGTCTCGGCGCAAGTCATCGTTCGCCTAAGGCGTTTGGCATGACCTCGATGATTCTCGTCGACCCGAGTATGCGGCATACCCCCCTCCCCAACCCTCCCCCGCAAGGGGGGAGGGAGCTCCGACACTGTGCCTATCTCACAGTGCATCATCACAGCTTCCCCATCACGTCGCCACGAAAGCCGTAGATGGTGCGCTTTCCGGCAAGCGCGACGAGATGCACGTCGCGGGTCTGGCCGGGCTCGAACCGCACGGCGGTGCCGGCGGCGATATCGAGCCGCATGCCGCGCGCGCTTCTTGCGCTCGAATTTCAGCGCCGGATTGGTCTCGAAGAAATGATAGTGCGAGCCGACCTGGATCGGGCGGTCGCCGGTATTGGCGACCGAGAGCGTTACCGTCTTGCGGCCGGCATTGAGCTCGATGTCGCCGTCCTTGATGAAGAGTTCACCGGGGATCATTTTATCTCCTTCAACCTCTGGATTCCGGGTCTGTTGCTTCGCGGCATCCTGGAATGAATGGCGTCACCGGATCGGCTCGTGCACGGTGACAAGCTTGGTGCCGTCCGGGAACGTCGCTTCGACCTGAATGTCATGGATCATCTCGGCGATGCCATCCATCACCTGCGCACGGGTAATCACCTGCGCGCCGGCCTGCATCAGTTCGGCCACCGTGCGGCCGTCGCGCGCGCCTTCGACGATGAAATCGGAGATGATGGCGATCGCCTCCGGGTGATTGAGCTTGACGCCGCGCTCCAGACGCCGCCGCGCCACCATGGCGGCCATTGAAATCAGGAGCTTGTCCTTTTCGCGGGGAGAGAGATTCATGCGAGCACTCTGGTGTTGAAAAATCGATCTTTTCGTTTGAGCATGATCTTTTCCGAAAACCGGTATCCACTTTTCGGGATCATGCTCAGTTAAGCCACAACCGCGGCAATGCCGAACCGCTGGCACGGCCCAGCACCGCCATCATATCGGCCCGTAGCCGCGCCGCATCTTGGGCACAGAAGCGGGCCATTGCAAATCCATTCCATGCGGAGATGCCGACCTCGCCGCCGAACGTTGGCGCAAGCTCGCGAATCCGCTCCACCAGCGCGTCATCGCCGGGCACGATCAGCGCGGTGCCGATCGCGACGCCGCCTTTGGCGATCGCCGGGCTTGCCAGTTTGCTGCCGATGTCGCCGTCGAGCCGGATGTTTTCGGCAAAAACCAGCCGGCCGCCGCGGCGAAGCCGCCAGCGATCGACAAATTCGCCGGTCAGAATTCGCTCGCCCATCGCAAGCCGGCCGAACACCACGATTTCGCAGAGCAGGAGTGAGGCGGTTTCGGCCAGGTCGATCTCGAAGCGGCGATGGATCCGCGTGCGGTCGAACAGGATGGTCTCCTGCGGCAACCACGATAAATGCGAACGGCCTTCGGCCTTGAGCGTGACATTCAATTCCGCCGGTGCACCGTCGGCGCGGTAGATTTTCTCCGCCGCCGCTGTCGTGACGGTCAGCCGCGCATCGCAGGTAGCTGCAATATCGATGTCGAAGCGGTCGCCACCGGCGATCCCGCCCGCGGTATTGACCAGCACCGCCGAAAGCCCCGCATCCTCCGGCGAGGGAAAACGCACCCGGAGCGATCCCGATTCGTGCAGCTCGCGGCGGCGCGTCACACCGTCGATACCGCTCACATCGAACCGCACCGCGCCCCTGGCGCGGTTGGCGGCGAAAATCGCAGCATTCTGACGTGCGGTATCGGTCTGCATCCCCTACCCCAATCGGACGCGCCGCTTGCCGCGCCAGATGCCTCTCACAAGGCCATTTGACGGCTGATTTCGCCCGGATCGAGATTGCCTCGATCGCAGGCATATTTCACGGCGCCCCGGTCCATCACCGCGAAATTGTCGCCGAGCTCGCAGGCAAAGTCGAGATACTGCTCGACCAGGACGATCGCGATATTGCCGAGGCTGCGAAGGTAGGTGATCGCGCGGCCGATGTCCTTGATAATCGAGGGCTGGATGCCTTCTGTCGGCTCGTCGAGCAGCAACAATTTCGGCCGCATCACCAGCGCCCGCCCGATCGCCAGTTGCTGCTGCTGCCCGCCGGAAAGATCGCCGCCGCGGCGGCCGAGCATCGATTGCAACACCGGGAAGAGCGTAAACACGTCCGCTGGAATGTTGCGATCCTGGCGCTTCAACGGGCCAAAGCCGGTTTTGAGGTTCTCCTCGACCGTCAACAGCGGGAAAATCTCACGCCCCTGCGGCACAAAGCCGATGCCTTTGCGCGCCCGTTCATAGGGCCTGAGGCCGGTGATGTCGGCGCCGTCGAAAGTGATCGATCCGTTGGAAATCGGATATTGCCCGACCATCGCGCGCAACAGGCTGGTCTTGCCGACGCCGTTGCGGCCGAGCACGCAGGTCACCTTGCCCGGCTCGGCCGAGATCGAGACGCCGCGCAGCGCCTGGGCCGCGCCGTAATAGAGGCTGATATTGTCGACCTTCAGCATCAGCGGCCTCCGGTCGCGAAGTGGCGAGCAGCGAATAGCGAATAGCGAATGGTGTCAGTTTCAATCATGTTCGTTCCAAATCTTGCTTATTCGCTACTCACTGTTCGCCTATCTTCCAAGGTACACCTCAACCACCCGCTCATTCGCCGACACCTGGTCGATGGTGCCCTCGGCCAACACCGTGCCTTCATGCAGACAGGTCACCTTGACGCCGAGTTCGCGGACAAAGGTCATGTCGTGCTCGACGACCATCACGGTCTTGTCCTTGTTGATTTCCTTCAGAAGCTCGGCCGTCTGATGGGTTTCGACATCGGTCATGCCGGCGACCGGCTCGTCCACCAGCAGCAATTTCGGATCCTGGGCCAGCAGCATGCCGATCTCGAGCCACTGCTTCTGGCCATGCGACAGACTTCCCGCCAGGCGGTTGCGTGCATCCTTCAAGCGGATGGTCTCCAACACGCGCTCGATGCGCTCGGCCTCGGCATTGCTGCCGCGCCAGAACAGCGTGCCCTTGACGCTATGGTCGACATTGAGCGCCAGCAGCAGGTTGTCCTCGATGGTCTGGCTCTCGAACACCGTCGGCTTCTGGAATTTGCGGCCGATCCCCAACTCGGCAATCCGGGTCTCATCGAGCCGCGTCAGGTCGGTGACGCCGTCGAACAACACCGTGCCTTCGTCCGGCTTGGTCTTGCCGGTGATGATGTCCATCATCGTGGTCTTGCCGGCGCCGTTCGGGCCGATGATCGCACGCATTTCGCCGGGCTCGAGCATCAGCGACAGGTTATTGATGGCGTGAAAGCCGTCGAAGGAGACATGCACGCCATCGAGATAGAGCAGCGCGGAGGTGGCACGGGTATCCATGACGTTCATCGGCCTACTCCGCCATATGGGGTTCGCTGACACCGTCTTCGGCCGCCGCGCTCTCGACATTGGCCGTCAAGCGCCTGGCTCTCCACGGGTCCCACCATGCATTGAAGGTGCCGACGATGCCCTTGGGCAAGAGCAGCGTCACCAGGATAAACATCGCGCCGAGCATGAACAGCCAGTACGGCGCAAGCACGCCCGAGGTAAAGTAGGTCTTGGCGTAGTTGACAACGACCGCGCCGAGCGCCGCGCCGATCAGCGTGCCACGGCCGCCGACGGCGACCCAGATCACGGCCTCGATGGAATTTCCCGGCGCAAATTCACCGGGATTGATGATGCCGACCTGAGGCACGTACAACGCGCCGGCCACGCCGGCCATGCAGGCCGACAGGGTAAACACGAACAGCTTGTAGGATTCGACGCGGTAGCCGAGGAAGCGTGTGCGGGACTCCGCATCGCGCACTGCAATCAGCACCTTGCCGAGCTTGGAGGAGACGACGGCCCGGCAGATCAGGAACGCCACGATGATGGCCGCACAACTGAGCGCAAACAAGGCGGCGCGGGTGCCGTCCGCCTGGACGTTGAAGCCGAGGATGTCCTTGAAGTCGGTCAGGCCGTTGTTGCCGCCGAACCCGAAGTCGTTGCGGAAAAACGCCAGCAGCAAGGCGTAGGTCATCGCCTGCGTGATGATCGACAGATACACGCCGGTGACGCGGGAGCGGAACGCCAGCCATCCGAAGCAGAAGGCGAGCAGTCCCGGCACCACGATCGCCATCAACGCGGCGAACCAGAACATATCGAAGCCGTACCAGTACCACGGCAATTTCGGGTAGTTCAGGAACACCATGAAGTCGGGCAGGATCGGATTGCCGTAGACGCCGCGGCTGCCGATCTGGCGCATCAGATACATGCCCATGGCGTAGCCGCCGAGCGCGAAGAAAGCGCCGTGGCCGAGCGAGAGAATGCCGCAATAGCCCCAGATCAGGTCGATCGAGAGCGCGAGCACCGCGTAACAGGCATATTTGCCGAACAGCGCCACCAGATAGGTCGGCACCTGCAACATCGAACCCGACGGCAACAACAGGTTCGACAGCGGGATCAGCACACCGAGCGCGGCCACCACCAGCACGAAAAGTGCCGCGCCGCGATCCAGCGAACGCGTGAGCAGGTGCGGCCTCATGCTTCCACCGCCCGTCCCTTGAGCGCGAACAGGCCGCGTGGCCGCTTCTGGATGAACAGGATGATCAGGACCAGGATGGCGATCTTGCCAAGCACGGCGCCCGCGACCGGCTCGAGGAATTTGTTGGCGATGCCGAGCGTGAAGGCGCCGACCAGCGTGCCCCACAAATTGCCGACGCCGCCGAACACCACGACCATGAAGGAGTCGATGATGTAGCTCTGGCCGAGATTGGGGCTGACGTTATCGATCTGCGACAGCGCGACGCCGGCGATCCCCGCAATCCCCGAACCGAGCCCGAAGGTCAGCGCATCAACCCGCGAGGTCGCAATCCCCATCGAGGCCGCCATGCGGCGGTTCTGCGTCACCGCCCGCATCTCGAGCCCCAGCGCGGTATAGCGCAGCATCGCCAGCAGGATCGCGAACACCGCCAGCGTGAAGCAGAGAATCCACAGCCGGTTATAGGTGATCGTGATCTGCCCAAGTTCGAAGGCGCCGCTCATCCAGGAGGGATTGCCGACTTCGCGGTTGGTCGGGCCGAACACGGTGCGCACCGCCTGTTGCAGCACCAGCGAGATGCCCCAGGTCGCCAGCAACGTCTCCAGCGGCCGGCCATAGAGGAAGCGAATGATGGTCCGCTCGATCAGGACGCCGATCGCGCCCGCGACGAGGAAGGCGAGCGGCACGGCGATCAGCAACGAATAATCGAACAGGCCGGGATAGCTGGTGCGGATGATCTCCTGCACCACGAAGGTGGTGTAGGCCCCGAGCATCACCATTTCGCCATGGGCCATGTTGATGACCCCCATGACCCCGAAGGTAATCGCGAGCCCAATCGCCGCCAGCAAAAGCACCGAACCGAGCGAGAGCCCGTACCAGGCGTTCTGCACCGCCGACCAGACAGCGAGCGTGCTCTGGATCGAGGCGATCGCGCTTGCGACCGCCTTCGTAACCAGGGGAGACTGGTCGGTCAGACCGGTCAGGAGCGCCAGCGCTTCCTGATCGCCCCTCGCCTTGACGGTGGCGATGGCCTCGAGCTTTTGGACATCGGTGGCATCGGATTTATAGAGCAGCACGGCCGCGCGCGCTTCGGTAAAGGCGGCCTTGGCAGCCGCGTTGGTTTCCTTGGCAAGCGCGCCGTCGATCACGGGGAGCACGCTTTCTTCATGTGACTTGAAAACGGATTGCGCCGCCGAGATCCGCTTGGCGGGATCGGGCGACAACAAGGTCAGGCCGCCAAGCGCCGCCTCGACGCTACGGCGCAGACGGTTGTTGAGACGAACAGCGGCGGCATTTTCCGGCAATTTGTCGACGGCCGCACCCGTTGCCGCGTCGATGACCTTGCCGTCATCCTGGGTGATAAAGACCTTCTTGGTGTCGGGATCGGCCGACAGCCGGCCGTCCTGAAGCGCGCTGATGATGGGAAACGCGAGCGGATTGCCGGAGCTCGCAACCGTGTCGATCGCTTCTTCGGTATCGGAAAATTCGTCGTTGGCGAATTTGGCGACCGCATCCTCAAAGGCGCCGGCGAATGCCGGCACGACCAGCGTGGCGATCAGGAAAAAGGCAACAACAAGCGAACGAAGACGGTCAAGGACATTGGCGACCACTGGACGACCCCGGCAGAAGTAAATGGGAAGGCGGCGACATCACCGCCTTCCCGTCTTGCAGGCAGACTTTTAGCATGATCCTGCGGGCAAAGACTCTGCGCCTGTCTTACGACAAAGCCGTTTGCCCGCTGGGATCAACCCTCGTCGGAGATCAGGAGCCCTGACCGCCGCACTTGTTGGTCTTGGTGTTGTAGTTGCCGCATTTCTTGCCGACCCAATCGCCGATCAGGTCCTTTGAATCCGGCAGTTCCTTTGACCATGCATCGCCGGCGACCAGACCCGGGGTCTTCCACACCACGTCGAACTGGCCATTGGCCTTGATCTCGCCAATGAACACCGGCTTGGTGATGTGATGGTTCGGCAGCACTTCGGCGATGCCGCCGGTCAGGTTCGGTGTCTTGGTGCCCGGGAGCGCATCGATCACCTTGTCGGCGTCGACCGACTTCGCCTTCTCCACCGCCTTCACCCACATGTTGAAGCCGATATAGGTGGCCTCCATCGGATCGTTGGTGGTGCGCTTCGGATTCTTGGTGTAGGCCTGCCACTCCTTGATGAACTTCTCGTTGGCCGGCGTCTTGATCGATTCGAAGTAGTTCCAGGCGGCGAGATGGCCGAGCAGCGGCTTGGTGTCGATGCCGGCGAGTTCTTCTTCACCGACCGAGAACGCGACAACCGGAATATCGGTCGCCTTGATGCCCTGGTTGCCGAGTTCCTTGTAGAAGGGAACGTTGGCATCGCCGTTGATGGTCGAGACCACGGCGGTCTTCTTGCCGGCCGAGCCGAACTTCTTGATGTCGGCGACGATCGTCTGCCAGTCGGAATGACCGAACGGCGTGTAGTTGATCATGATGTCTTCATCCTTGACGCCCTTGGACTTCAGATAGGCTTCGAGGATCTTGTTGGTGGTGCGCGGATAGACGTAGTCGGTGCCGGCCAGCACCCAGCGCTTCACCTTCTCGTCCTTCATCAAATAGTCGACCGCCGGGATCGCCTGCTGGTTCGGCGCCGCACCGGTGTAGAACACGTTACGCTCGCTCTCCTCGCCCTCGTACTGGACCGGGTAGAACAGGATCGATGTTCAATTCCTTGAACACCGGCAGCACGGATTTGCGCGACACCGAGGTCCAGCAGCCGAACACCACGCGCGACCTTGTCCTTGGTGATCAACTCACGGGCCTTTTCGGCGAACAGCGGCCAGTTCGAGGCGGGGTCGACGACCACGGCCTCAAGCTTCTTGCCGAGCACGCCGCCCTTCTTGTTCTGCTCGTCGATCATGAACAGGACGGTATCCTTCAGCGTGGTTTCGCTGATGGCCATGGTGCCGGAGAGCGAATGAAGAACGCCGATCTTGATGGTGTCGTCGGCGGCTTTTGCGGTCGAGAACGCCGACAAGCCCAGCGCCAAACCCGCGGTCGCCGCCAGCCAGCGACGACGGCTCAAAGTCGCTTTCTCATGAGTAAGTTTTGTAAGCATGAAATGTCATCTCCCTGACGCAGGCGTTAAACGCTGCGAACGGCCCCACGGCCGCCTGCGTTAACGGAATCGCAAGAACCATGCCACGCCCGCTTCCGTAGGTAAGCTTATGTATCTATTGTAAGAATTTGACTTGGCGACTTGCTGAAAATGCTGCATCGCCTACTTTTTATGCAGAAAAAATGGTATGCTTTTCTACAAACCGACCATTCCTTAGCCAGGTTTGTCATCACAACGGGGTGTCGGCCCAAAATTTTGGCAGTCGCCGTTAGGTATTCGCAGGCGTTTCGGGCGGCTCCGGCCGTCGACAACGAGTTTGACCTTGAAAGTGCCGTGTTCGTGTTCCATATGAGCGCAATGCAACCCGGAATCATCGGGTCATCGCGAGCTGCGTGTTCTTTAGCCCTGCAGGTTTGCACCGGCTTCTGGCTTGCCCTTTCAGCAAACCAAAATCGACGCCCCATACACGCGGGTGTCTCAGGCACCCCGTGCGCTGCTGGTCCCGACAGGACCGGGCGCCAACGCTTTATCATGGAAAGTACCCCCATTTTGACCTCCTTTCAGGATTTCGGCCTCGCCGATCCCATCTCGCGTGCGCTCAGGAAGAAAATTACCTGACGCCCACGCCCATCCAGGCTCAAACCATTCCCCTCGCATTCGCCGGCCGTGACGTCGTCGGCATCGCCCAGACCGGCACCGGCAAGACCGCCGCCTTCGCGCTGCCGATCCTGCATCGCATCCTGGCCAACCGCATCAAACCGCAGCCCAAGAGCTGCCGCGTGCTGGTGCTCAGTCCGACGCGCGAACTGTCCGGGCAAATTCTCGACAGCTTCAACGCCTATGGCCGCCACCTTCGCCTGACCTCGGCACTGGCGATCGGCGGCGTTCCGATGGGACGCCAGGTCCGCTCGGTGATGCCGGGCGTCGAGGTCCTGGTAGCCACGCCCGGCCGCCTGCTCGACCTCGTGCAAAGCAACGGGCTGAAGCTCGGCCAGGTCGAATTCCTCGTGCTTGACGAGGCCGACCGCATGCTGGACATGGGCTTCATCAACGACATCCGCAAAATCGTCGCCAAGTTGCCGATCCAGCGGCAGACGCTGTTCTTCTCGGCGACGATGCCGAAGGATATCGCCGAGCTCGCCGAAGCGATGCTGCGCGACCCGGCGCGGGTAGCCGTGACGCCGGTGGCCTCCACCGTCGAACGCATCACCCAACGCATCATCCAGGTCGATCATTCGGCCAAGCCCGCATTTCTGGCGCAGCTTCTCAAGCAAGAACCAGTCGATCGGGCGCTGGTCTTTACCCGGACCAAACACGGCGCCGACAAGGTGGTGAAGGGCCTCGCGCGGGCCGGCATCACCGCCGACGCCATCCACGGCAACAAGTCGCAAAATCACCGCGAGCGGGTGCTTGCGGCATTCCGCTCCGGTGAAATCCGCACTCTCGTCGCAACCGACATTGCCGCCCGCGGCATCGATGTCGACGGCGTCAGTCATGTGGTGAACTTCGACCTGCCCAACGTTCCTGAAACTTACGTCCATCGCATCGGCCGCACCGCGCGCGCCGGCGCCGAAGGCGTTGCGATTTCGCTGGTCGCAGGCGCTGAAGAGCTGTCCTATTTGCGCGACATCGAGAAGCTGATCCGCATCGCGCTTGCCGCGAGAAGACCGCCGCACCCCGGGCCATCGCGACACCGCGCCGGCTTCCGCACCGCATCGCGGCGGACGGGCCGCGCCCCGCGCACATGCGGCCCGCGCAAATGACGCTGGAGAGGGATCGAAAGGCCCTCGCCGACACCGCCGTGGTGGTGGTAATAATGGCGCTTCAAAACCGAACCGGAACAACGAGGTCAATCGGCAGAAGCCAAACCGCCCCTCGCAAGGTGGCGGTGAGGCCGAAGGATTGCAGGGGGTCGCCTTTCTCTACCGCGAAAGCCGTCCGAACACCCAACCCAACCGCACTCGTCGGCCACGTTAAGCGCCGGTCGATCTGGAGATAACCATGGCTAAAGAAGAGCTGATCCAGTTCGAAGGACTGGTCACCGAAATCCTCCCTGATGCCCGCTACCGCGTCCAGCTCGACGCAGGGCACGAGATCGTTGCCTATACCGCAGGCAAGATGAAGAAAAACCGGATCAAGACCCTGGCGGGCGACCGGGTAACGATCGAAATGTCGCCCTACGATCTGGAAAAAGGCCGATTGATCTTCCGTCACAAGGATGAACGTCCGGGTGGAGGAAGCGGCGCTCCTGGCGCCCAACGCGGTGCGCCGCAGCGCGGCCAATTCCGCCGTAGATAAACCTCACGACACGGTTGGCCGCGTGACAGGATCGTGTCGGGCGTCTTGCGCCATCTGACGCCGCCTTTCGGCGCGATCAAAAAATCGCGCCCTCAGGATTGTTTGAGGCGCTACTTTGGAATAATATGACCTTATCGATTTTCGGCCGGACGACATTAGCTATCCACCGGTACAGCCGGTTTAGGCGCTGACGACCCTTCCAAAAATTCGATCTCACCTGCCTGCGAGAGTAGGCTTCGTTATATCTATCTTGAGAAGGGGCTATCCCGTGAGCATGGGAACCGTAAAGTGGTTTAACGCGACCAAGGGCTACGGCTTTATCCAACCGGATGACGGTGGCAACGACGTATTCGTACACATCAGCGCCGTCGAACGCGCCGGCCTTGGAACGCTGCGTGAAGGCCAAAAGATCAGCTACGAAATCGTCGCCGATCGCCGCTCTGGCAAATCCTCCGCCGACAATCTGCGCGCAGCCGGCTAAGCTCGGCGTCGCGCAGGAAATCAGGGCGGCGCGAATTTCGACCGCCGTGATTTTCGGCCCTGTGCCGACAATATCGTTATGCAAACAAAAAGGCCGCGTCCTGCGCGGCCTTTTTTCATTATGCCATAACGGCCCCGATCAGCCTCAACTCTGCGGGCAAAGGCCTGCGACCAGCACCGGGACGTTGTTGTAGACGACGCACGTTGCCTGACGCGGAGCGCTATAGGCGAAATCAGACAACGTCACACCGGCCTTGGCCATAAGACCCCCGAAATCGACCGCGGGCGTAAAGAGATAATTTGTCTCGCTGAAGATCAGGTAGGTCTGCTTCTGCAAAAGCGTCGGCGGCACGATCGTTGTGACGACATCGCCCGCATTGCGGGTTGACGTGACCAGCGTAGCCTGCGTGCCGGCCGGGGCAAGTGTCGCGGCCTTGCTCCACACAATCCTCGCAACACCGCTGGAGTCGACATAGATTTCCGAAACGGTGGCGTTCGCCGAAGGCGACGAATTCTGCAAATAGGGCATCAAAATCTTGAGGCCCGCGGTAAAGGCGTTCTGCAGCAAGGTATCGGTTGCCACCGCGTATTTGGGTGTCGTTGCCTGCGCCTGGGACGTAATATCGGAGACCGCCCTTGCAAAAATCGTGATCTTCCGATCGACCGCTACCGCGGACGAAAACTCCACCGTGCCAAAGAACAGCACGAGCATGAGGGGAACGATCACGGCAAACTCGGTCGCGGCAATGCCGCGGCAATCCCTGAACAGCTCCGTGACAGCGCGCGGCATGAAGGGCTTGAACATCGACGCCTTCTTCATTGATAAGGCTCCGTCTGGAAGGCAGCCGTGGCCTGCAGAACCCGCGTGCTGGAGCCGCACAAATTCGACATGTTGTAGCCGAGCCCGGTGACGAACAGCGGCCATTGGTAGTAGAGCGTCACCGTGACGGTGGCACCAGGTCCGCCGGGGTTATAACCGAAGCCGCTCGAGTCGAAATTGCAGTTGTTGATCGGGTTGCTGACGGTCGCGGTCGAGAACTGCGTCGTGCTCTCCACGTCGACGTAGATGTTGGCGCAGGTGAGCAGGGCCGGGATCTGGGGACAGACAACGTTGTCCCTGAAATTCGACCAGTTCTGATAGCTCGCGCCCTGCGCCTGCCCCGTCAGAACCTGGCGCGCGGAATTCTGCGTGACGGTTTCGAGCACCTGGCTGGCAAAAAACATGATCGCCGTTTCGAGGATCGCAAACAGCAGCGCGATAAAGACTGGTGCGACCAGCGCGAACTCGATGATCGCCGATCCCCGGCGATTGCGGCCAAACCGGCGAAAGATATTTCGGGTGGATGCTGTTGGCGCAGCGGGCGATGACATCGGAGAACTCACGCAGGTGGCAATTGGCCGATTAACGAGCAATAGCGCAAAGTGATTGTCGAAGTGTTCGACCAACCAGCGTGGGACCGCATCTTTTTTTAACCGCGCGTTAGCCAAACTCGCAAAATCGCCGTGTCGCGCCAGGCGACGCCGAAACGCCGCTCCGCCGCTATTACTTGGGTGCTGCCGCGCCAGCGGCCGAGCCGCTCAGGTTTCCGGCCTGATCCATCGTCGTTTTGAAGAAGGTGTCGCCGTCGCCAAGCGTGACGCGGCGCTGACAGATCGGCATGCAGCTATAGGACTCGCGGTCCACGCCGCGATAGACCGTGATGAGCTGATCGCTCGGACCCTCGACCTGGATCAGGCGGTCCACGAGGATCTCGCCCGAACGATCCATCGCAATGAAATTGGTGGCGCCGTAGCCTTTCCCGGTCACGACAAGCACCCCGCCGGCCTGCAGCGCGACGTCCGCGATCAGAGGATTGCCGACAACGATGGTGGCGACGCGAGCCGGCAGCTTCACGAGCCTTGCCTGGTCGACGTTCACCGCGATGGTGTTGGCGGAGGGCTCCGCGTTGACCGCGATCGGCCACATCAGCACCCCGGCGACGAGCGAGTGAAGCGCGAAGCGCAGGCTTCGGAAAGAGCACAAGGATTGAAGCGACATACGATACCCCGGGGCGTTGACAAGCCGGCTTAAGCGATACGCAGCGGAACCGGCGCCCGACGAGGCGAATTTGCCGTCAATTAGTGAATGAACTGCAAATGAGGGGCGGATTCGCGGGCCGCGGCAACCCTACCGACGAAAAGGGTAAGCAAGTTGCCCAACAATTTCATTAGGAATGCGCGGATCGTCGGTGCCGTAGTCTTGCGGCAGCCGGCCTTCCGGCATCCGGAACGTCCCAAACAGAATGTCCCAGATCGGAAACGTGCCTGCGAAGTTGGTATCGCCGCCTTCCTCGAGCGAGGTGTGATGCCAGCGATGAAACACGGGCGTTGCCAGCACGTATTTGAACGGCCCGAGCGCCCAGTTCAGATTGGCGTGCACGAAGGCGGAGTGGAAGGTGGTGAAGGGCCCGACCCAAAGCATGATGTTCGGCGAGATCCCGGCCATCAGCAGGACAACATCCACGCCAATCGTTCCCAGGAACAGATTGACCGGATGGAAACGTGCCGCCGAAATCCAGTCCAGCTCTTCCGATGAATGATGGATCGCGTGGTATTTCCAGAAGCCGCCGCCATGAAACAGCCGGTGCAGCCAGTACAACATGAAGTCGGAAAGCACGAGAAACAACAACGCCTGAAGCCAGAGCGGCAGCTGCGAGAGCGGACCGTGCCCGTTGTCGTAAAATGCGATCAGCTCGTCGGCATCATGAATGTTGAAGACCACTTGTGCGCCAAGCACGAGCAGGCCGATCCGCAGCACGCGGGCAAATAGCGGAACAAAGAACCAGTAGCAGACATCGGTGATGAGCTCCCGCTTGCGCCACCACGGCGTTCCGGGATTGCAGGCCCAGAAATGCGTCAGTACCGAAAACGCCACCGCCAGCACGATTGTGATCGGCACCACCTTGGCAATCGTCTGACCGAGCATTTCGACGACTTCCAAAGTTAAGCTGGACATGGCGGCCTCATTTGAACGATTGCCCAGAGAGGTACGCCTCGCCGCTTAAGGAGCCGTAAAACAAGGCGCTATAAACAGGGCGTCATGCCGGTTTCGTACATTCCTTATCGATAGGAGCGGAATATTACGGGCCGCAACGATTGAACTTTAAGAAGCGGGTTAAATCCAAATTTACTCTGCGCAAGAACAGCGCGATTTCAGGCTTTTTCCGCGGTCGAATTAACCGTGCCGAAATTTGTCCGCACGTAGGGTTCGCCATGGTCACGGTGCTGAGAACGCCGGCGAGACCACAGTTAGTTCGACCAGCCACGTGTCACATGGAGTTATCTATGAAGAATCTGATTGCGCGTTTTGTGAAGAACGAGTCCGGCGCCACCGCCATCGAATACGGCCTCATCGCCGCTGGCATCTCGCTTGCCATTATCGCCGTCGTCAACGGCCTCGGCAGCAACCTGAACGCCAAGTTCACCTCGATCAACACCTCGCTGAAGTAAGCGTCGGTTGACGTTTTGACATCAAGGCCCCGGTTGATCCGGGGCCTTTTTTTCGTCCGATAACCCGTAGCGTAGCGTCATGCGTATTGTTCCGATTGCGCCGGTTCCGGCGAGGCCGCTGCCAGTTCCGGACGGCGACGGGCAGGCGTCGCCGACGGCGATCATATGCGCCGCCTTGATGCTTGCGCTCGTCTTTCTCGCGTTCCAAATCGCAAGCGTTTTGCGGGCACCTCCATTTCCCGATTGTTCATCTATCGGCGATAGCGTCAAAGACAGCTGTCCCCTCTGATCCATGTGAGCGGCCCTCTCTCATGATTCTTGATGTTGCGCGCCTGTTGTTTTTCCCGGCCCTGATGGCGTTCGCAGCGGCGAGCGACCTTTTCACGATGACGATTTCAAATCGGGTATCGCTGGCGCTCGCGGCAGGCTTTCTCGCTTTGGCGTTCGCGAGCGGCATGGCCCCGATCGATATTCTGATGCACCTGGCGGCAGGCAGCGTCGTGCTGGTCGGCGCTTTCGCGTGCTTTGCATTTGGATGGATCGGCGGCGGAGATGCGAAGGTGGCGGCCGGCGCCGCGCTTTGGTTCGGCTTTGCCCATCTGCTCAATTATCTGGTCTATGCCTCGCTGTTCGGCGGTGTGCTGACGCTGCTGTTGCTCCAGTTCCGGCAATGGCCGCTGCCCTATGCGCTAGCGGGCCAACCCTGGCTGCTCAAACTGCACGCCAAGGAGAGCGGGATTCCCTACGGCATCGCACTCGCCGTCGGTGCGCTGATGATCTATCCGGAAACCGAATGGATCAAGGCCGTCGATCTGACGCGCCTGATGATCGGTTGAGCTCGCTGGCGCCCATTTTCCGAAGTTCATACTGTGCCTCAGCACATACCTTTTACGAACTTCGGAAAGTTATGGGCACCTCCATTTGAAGTTGAACGGGTGTAGCCGCCTGCGGCGCAGGAACTTCAAATAGGCGGCACCAGAGAGGTAAACTCTCGTTAAGGCGATTTAGATACGCCTCATTAACCATGCTTTGACGAATAACTGGTCAACTCCCGTTACGGCGGCGGAAGCGTCGCAGCGTAATGTGGAAAGTGAAGCGTATGAATAGGGCACGCATTGTCGTCCTGGCCGTCGCTCTCGGTGCTGGCGGTGTTGCTGCCTATCTCGCAAGTGGATCGGATAGCAAACCCCCACCGGCCGAGCCGGTCGCGCAGCTACAGACTGTCGACGTTCTCGTGGCTAAAGCCGATATTGGCCTCGGCCAAACGGTCACGCCCAACGACATGCTGTGGCAGACCTGGCCGGCGGCTGCCGCCAGCAACTCTTTCATTCGCCGCAGCGAACGCCCGGATGCCACCAAGGAGATTACCGGCTCGATTGCGCGCTCGCCCTTTATCGCGGGCGAACCGATCCGCGAGCCGAAGCTGATCAAGGCCAATGGATCCGGCTTCATGGCCGCGATCCTTCCGCAGGGAATGCGCGCGATTTCGACGGAAATCTCACCTGAGACCGGCGCCGGCGGTTTCATCCTGCCCAACGACCGGGTGGATGTCATCCTGACCAGGCGCGAAAAGAACCCGGATCCGAAAGCCACCAACCCCGATATCTCGGTTTCCGTCGTCCTCCTTCGGAATATTCGCGTGCTCGCGATCGATCAGGCTCCAAAGGAAAAGGACGGCCAGAATACCGTGATCGGCAAGACCGTGACGCTCGAGCTGAAGCCCGAACAGGTGCCTGTCCTGTCGGCTGCACGCCAAGCCGGCGTGCTGTCGCTGGCGTTACGCAGCATCGCCGACATCAACCAGGTCGAAGTCGCCGTTGAGGATCGATCCCGCCAGGTCGGCAGCATCAATGTGGTTCGCTACGGGGTGAACAACCCGACGGCGGTTCAAAAGTGACCAGAGGACTCTACGACATGAAATGCAGGGAAAATCAGCTTCCAATGCGGGCCTTCTGGGTCCGCGCCCTGTCGTTTTCGGCTGCGACTGCGATGGTGCTCAATCCCGCTCTGGTGCCGGCGGTGGCCGCCGACTACCGTCCGGTCCCGCAGGTTTCCACCGACGGGCAGATGAACGCGCGGTTTCTCTCGCTCGGCATCGGCAAGTCGATCGTGATCGACCTGCCCCGCGACATCAAGGACGTGCTGGTCGCCGATCCGAAAATTGCCAACGCGGTCGTGCGCTCGGCGCAGCGCGCCTACATCATCGGGGCGGCCATCGGGCAGACCAATATCGTGTTCTTCGATGCGGCGGGCCAGCAGATCGCGGCCTATGACATCGCCGTCAAACGTGATCTCAACGGCGCCCGCGCCGCGCTCAAGCAACTTCTGCCGAATTCCGACATCCAGATTGATGGCCTGGGCGACAGCGTCGTCCTCACCGGGACCGCGGCGAACCCGCTTGAGGCGCAGCAGGCGGGGGATCTCGCCGCGCGGCTGGCGGGCGGCACCGATAAAGTCGTCAATTCCATCACGGTCCGCGGCCGCGACCAGGTGATGCTGAAAGTAACGGTGGCTGAAGTCCAGCGCTCGATCATCAAGCAGCTCGGCATCGATCTCAGCGGCCAGCTCAATTACGGCACCGCGGTCGTGAACTTCAACAACTCCAATCCGTTCACCGCTACGGGCCAGCCGCTGGTCAGCGGCAATGCCATCACCACCTCGTTCGGCGCCACCCCGTCGGTCAAGGCTACCTTGCGGGCGATGGAGAGCGCCGGCGTGACGCGAACGCTGGCTGAGCCGAACCTGACCGCCATTTCCGGCGAGTCGGCGACCTTCATTTCCGGCGGCGAATTCCCGATTTCGACCGGCGTGACCTGCCAAACCACGGCGGCTGGCTCGGTCGGGCAGTGCGCGCCCTCGATCGCCTTCAAGAAATTCGGCATCTCGCTCAACTTCACGCCGGTGGTGCTGACCGAAGGCCGCATCAGCCTGCGGGTGATGACGGAAGTGTCGGAAGTCTCCAACGACAATTCGATCAACATCACAGGGGTCCAGGTTCCCTCAATCAAGACCCGTCGCGCGGAAACGACCCTCGAAATTCCCTCGGGCGGTTCGATGGCGATGGCCGGTTTGATTCAGGACCAGACCAAGGCGGCGATCAACGGCCTTCCCGGCCTGTCGCAGCTGCCCGTCCTCGGCACGCTTGTTTCGCAGCCGCGATTTCTCAGGACAACAAGACCGAGCTGATGGTGATCGTGACGCCCTATATCGTCCGCGCGGTCGCGCAAAAGGATCTGTCGCGACCGGACGACGGCTTCGCCTCGGCCTCCGATCCGCAATCCGATCTGCTCGGCAACATCAACCGCATCTACGGCGTTCCCGGCCGCACCGATCCCGCGGCCCGGAGCTATCGCGGCACCTATGGCTTTATTACGGACTAAGACGGGACAAGGACGAAGACCATGAGAGCCAGGACACCCGTCGAATACCGGCGCGCCCTCCGCATCGCGGGGGCGCTTGTCGGCCTTGCCACCGCGCTCGGCGCCTGCACGCATACCGACGAAGTAGCGACGACGTCGAGCATTCCCGACGACTATCGCCTGCGGCACCCGATCGCGATCCAGGAATCCAATCGCTCCGTCGTGATCTTCGTTGGCCAGGCGCGCGGCGGCCTGTCGGCGGAGCAACGCGCCGACGTGATGGGGCTCGCGCAGGTCTGGCTGCAAGAGGGCACCGGCGCGATCGTGGCCGACGTTCCGGTTGGCACTCCCAACGCACGCGCAGCCGCCGACGCCTTCCGGGAAGCCCAATCCTTGCTCACCGCGGCCGGCGTCCCGGCGCGCGGCGTCACCTTACGTCACTATCATCCGGATGATCCGCGCCAGCTCGCGACGCTGCGGCTGAGCTATCCGAAAATCTCGGCGGTGGCCGGCCCGTGCGGATTGTGGCCCGATGACCTCGGTCCTTCGATCAAGGACAAGGGCTATTTGGAGAACAAGCCGTACTACAACTTCGGCTGCTCCTATCAGCACAATATGGCGGCGATGGTCGATAACCCTGCAGACCTCGTGCAGCCGCGTCCCGAGACCCCGGCCTACACCACGCGGCGCACCGAAGGCTTCGAGAAATATCGCAAGGGCACGACCACCACGACCAACTATCCCGAAGCCGACAAGGCCAAACTCAGCGATACAGGAAAATGATCAGTTACGCGCGTCAGAATTCAGAAGAGCAGCCGGACGGGGCTTCGCCGGCGGCAGAAGATCACATCGCACCCGCCCCACGGGTGTCGGTGCAGGCCTTTTGCGAGACGGTCGAAACGGCCGCGGCCGTGCAGTCGGCTGGCGAAGACCGCCGGCTTGCCAAGGCGCATCTGAAAATCCAGATGGGCGGCATGGCTGCTGCGATCGAGGCCTATCGAACCGCGCCCACGCCGAATGTCATCATTCTGGAGACCGAAGGCCGCAACGACATCCTGACCGGCCTCGACCAGCTTGCCACCGTATGCGACTCCGGCACGCGGGTGATCGTGATCGGCCGTATCAACGACGTCACGCTGTATCGCGAACTGGTGCGCAGGGGGGTCAGCGACTACGTGATCGCCCCGATCAATACGCTGGACGTGGTGCGCTCGATCTGCGGGCTGTTCTCCTCCCCGGAAGCAAAGGCGGTCGGCCGCATCATCGCCATCGTCGGCGCCAAGGGCGGCGTCGGCGCCTCCACCGTTGCCCATAACGTCGCCTGGGCGATCGCACGCGACCTGACGCTGGATTCGGTGGTAGCCGATCTCGACCTCGCTTTCGGCACCGCGGGCCTCGACTACAATCAGGACCCGCCGCAGGGCATCGCCGACGCGGTGTTCTCGCCCGACCGGGTCGATACCGCCTTTATCGATCGCCTGCTGTCGAAATGCACCGATCACCTCAGCCTGCTGGCTGCGCCGGCGACGCTCGATCGGGTCTACGATTTCGGCGCCGACGCCTTCGATGCGATCTTCGACACGCTTCGCACCACGATGCCGTGCATCGTGCTCGATATTCCGCATCAATGGTCGGGCTGGACCAAGCGGGCGCTGGTGGCCGCCGACGACATCCTGATCGTGGCTGCGCCCGACCTCGCCAACCTGCGCAACACCAAGAACATCTTCGACCTGTTGAAGTCGGCGCGGCCCAACGACCGGATGCCGCTCTACTGCCTCAACCAGGTCGGCGTTCCCAAGCGGCCGGAAATCAACGCGAGCGAATTCGCCAAAGCCATCGAGTGCCAGCCGATCGTGTCGATACCTTTCGATCCGCAGATGTTTGGCGCGGCGGCCAACAACGGCCAGATGATCGCGGAGATTTCCGAAAATCACCGCAGCACCGAAATGTTCCTGCAGATCGCGCAGCGGCTCACCGGCCGCGGCGAGACCAAAAAGCCGCGGGGTTCGTTCCTGTCACCACTGATCGAGAAGCTGCGGGCAAAGTAAGCTGACCCGTCGGGAGTGTAGTCGTGTTTGGTAAGCGTAGCGGAACAGAAGGCGATTCAAGGACCCTGCGGCCGCCGGCTGCGGCACCGGAGCCGCCTGCCGGAGCGGTCGCCTCCGCGCGCCCCGGCTCCGCCTGCCGTTGCGTCGCCTCCGCTGGCGCCGGCCAAAGCGCCCGCTCCGCCGCCGCCCGCGGAAGCGCGGCGCTCCGACAGCTATTACCAGGTCAAGGCGACGATCTTCGGGGCGCTGATCGAGGCGATCGACCTCGCCCAGCTGGCCAAGCTCGACGGCGAATCGGCGCGGGAGGAAATCCGCGACATCGTCAACGAGATCATCGCGATCAAGAACATCGTGATGTCGATTGCCGAGCAGGAAGAGCTGCTCGACGATATCTGCAACGACGTCCTCGGCTATGGCCCGCTCGAGCCGCTGCTGGCCCGCGACGACATCGCCGATATCATGGTCAATGGCGCCGGCACGGTCTATATCGAAGTTGCCGGCAAGATCCAGCGTACCGGCATCCGTTTTCGCGACAACCAGCAACTACTCAACATCTGCCAGCGCATCGTCAGCCAGGTTGGCCGGCGTGTCGACGAATCGTCGCCGATCTGCGACGCCCGTCTTGCCGATGGCTCGCGCGTCAACGCCATCGTTCCGCCGCTGTCCCTCGACGGCCCCGCGCTGACGATCCGCAAATTCAAAAAGGACAAGCTGACGCTTGATCAGCTGGTCAAATTCGGCGCGATTTCGAAGGAAGGCGCGGAAATCCTGCAAATCATCGGCCGCTGCCGGTGCAATGTGCTGATTTCCGGCGGCACCGGCTCCGGCAAGACGACGCTTCTCAATTGCCTCACCAACTACATCGATGAAGAAGAACGCATCATCACCTGCGAAGACGCCGCCGAGCTTCAATTGCAGCAGCCGCATGTGGTTCGGCTCGAAACCCGCCCGCCCAATATCGAGGGCGAGGGCCAGATCACGATGCGCGAACTGGTCCGCAACTGCCTGCGTATGCGCCCCGAACGCATCATCGTCGGCGAAGTCCGCGGACCGGAAGCGTTCGACCTGCTGCAGGCCATGAACACAGGCCACGACGGATCGATGGGCACGCTGCACGCCAACAACCCGCGCGAAGCGCTGTCGCGCTGCGAATCGATGATCACCATGGGCGGCTTTTCGCTGCCCTCGCGAACCATCCGCGAGATGATCTGCGCCTCGATCGACGTGATCGTCCAGGCTGCGCGTCTGCGCGACGGCTCGCGGCGCATCACCCACATCACCGAGGTGATGGGCATGGAAGGCGACACCATCATCACCCAGGATGTCTTCCTGTACGACATGATCGGTGAGGACGCCAACGGCAAGATCATCGGCCGTCACCGCTCGACCGGCATCGGCCGGCCGCGTTTCTGGGAACGCGCGCGTTACTACGGTGAAGAAAAGCGGCTTGCCGCCGCCATCGACGCCGCCGAAGTCGCGAACGAGAACTGAGGAGAGCCGCGATGAAGATGCAAGTACTCGCTTTGGCCTTTCTCGCTACCGCCGCGATCGGCGGCCTCGCCTGGGTCTTCCTTTATCCGCTGCTTTCGGGAGAGAAAAAAGCGGAGGGCCGCCGCGCTTCCATCGCCAAGTCGGAGCCGGTGGCGGCCCGGCAGACGCAAAAGGACCAGCGAACCCGCCGCGAGCAGGTCGAAGGATCGCTCAAGGAAGTCGAAGCCAGACGCGCGAAAGACGCAAAGGTCACGTTGACCACCCGCCTGACCCAGGCCGGGCTCGACTGGGAGCCGCGGAAGTTCATGATCGTTTCGGGCATTCTGGCCGCCGCGGCCTTTGCGGCGGCGATGCTGGGAGGCGGCGGACCGCTCGGCGCGGTCGGACTGGCTTTCGCCGCCGGGTTCGGCCTGCCGCGCTGGATGCTGAGCTTCCTGAAGAAGCGTCGCGAGAAAGCCTTTCTGCGCGCGCTGCCGGATGCCGTGGACGTCATCGTTCGCGGCATCAAGGCCGGCCTGCCGCTGTTTGAATCGCATGAAGGTGGTCGCGGCCGACTCGCCGGAGCCGCTGCGCGCCGAATTCTCCGCCATTATCGAAACCCAGGCGATCGGCATGCCGCTTGGCGAAGCCTGCGGCCGCCTGTTCGAGCGGATGCCGGTGCCGGAAGCGAACTTCTTCGGCATTGTCATCGCGATCCAGCAAAAGTCGGGCGGCAATCTCTCCGAAGCGCTCGGCAACCTCTCCAAGGTGCTGCGCGACCGCAAGAAGATGGCCGAGAAGATTCAGGCGATGTCGATGGAAGCCAAGGCATCCGCCGGCATTATCGGCGCGCTGCCGCCGATCGTCATGATCCTCGTCTACCTCACGACGCCCGACTACATTTCGCTATTGTGGACGCATCCGACCGGCCAGCTGATGCTGGTCGGCTGCGTGATCTGGATGTCGATCGGCATCCTCGTGATGAAAAAAATGATCAACTTCGACTTCTGACGGTGCAACATGATTGAGTTTTCTGGTCGACAAGATCCACGACCCCCATTTCATGACCATGCTGCTCGCCGCTATCGCGGTCAGCGCCACGGCCTATACGCTGATCATGCCGCTGTTCGCGGGCGAAGGGCTGGCCAAACGCATGAAGGCGGTCGCCAGCGAGCGTGAGCGGATCCGGGCGCGGGAACGCGAGCGTCTCAACAAGACCGAAAAAGTGTCGCTGCGGCAGACGCCGAAACAGATCGTCTCCAAGGTGGTGGAGGACTTCAATCTCGGAAAATGGCTGGCGCAGGAAGCCGCGCGCGACAAGCTGACCCAGGCCGGTTATCGCGGCCAGGCGCCCTATATCACGTTCCTGTTCTTCCGGGCTGGTAACGCCGATCGTGTTTTTCGTTTCGGCGGTGCTGTACGTGTTTGTGATCTCGCATCTTCAGAAGTCGTTTCCGGTCAAGGTCGGCATCTGCATCGGAGCCGCCTATCTCGGCTTGCAGGCGCCGATGCTGTTTTTGAAAAATGCGATCTCAAAGCGCCAGCTCTCGATCCGCCGCGCCTTCCCGGACTGCGCTCGACCTGCTCCTGATCTGTATCGAATCCGGCATGTCGATCGAAGCCGCTTTCCGCAAGGTCGCCGTCGAGATCGTGACGCAGTCGGTCGCGCTGTCGGAGGAATTTACGCTGACCACCGCCGAGCTGTCCTATTTGCAGGACCGCAAGGTTGCCTATGAAAACCTCGCCAAGCGCACCGGCGCTCGACGGTGTCAAGTCGGTCTGTCTCGCGCTTCAGCAGTCCGAACGCTACGGCACGCCGCTCGGCCAGAGCCTGCGCGTCATGGCGCAGGAAAACCGCGACATGCGCATGAACGAGGCCGAGAAGAAGGCCGCGGCACTGCCGCCGAAACTGACCGTGCCGATGATCCTGTTCTTCCTGCCGGTGTTGTTCGTCGTCATCCTTGGGCCGACCGGCATCAAGATCGCGGCCATGCAATAGCGCGCTGAAGACGCGGGCTGCAATCACAACTCGTCATTCCGGGATGGTCCGAAGGACCGGACCCGGAATCTCGAGATTCCGGGTTCGAGCTTCACTCGCCCCGGAATGACGACGCCTCAGACGCCGTCACTCCGGACGGTTCAGCGAAGCAACGGGCATTTTTCCCGCATTGCCGAGACGCGGATCGTCCTTCCGATTCAGCATCTGCTTGAGATAGGCGACGTTGGCCGCCGCCTCGTCGGCGGGAAGATCGGCGCGACGATCTGCTCGGCCTCGGCGAAACGGCCTTGCAGGCCGACCACCAGCGCCAGGTTCTGCCGCACCCGCGCATCGGCCCGGCCGCTGGCATAGGCCTGGCGAAGCGCCTCCTCGGCCTTCGGCAGATCCTTCGACAGCATGTAGGACAGGCCGAGATTTGACAGCACCGACGGCTCGCCGGGCACGATCTTCAGCGCGCTCTCATAATAGCGCCGCGCCTCGTCATGGCGGCCGAGTTGATCGAGCGTAGTACCCTGCACCGACAGCAGCCGCCAATCGGGATTATCGGGCGAGTGGGCGCGGTTCAGGACGTCGAAAGCCTGCTGAAAGTTTCCATTGTCCGCCAACGCCCGGCCGTAGCCCGCCAACAGCGCCTTGTCGGTAGGATGGGCAATCGTGGCCTGCTCCAGCACGGCCGCCGCCTGGCTGCGCTGCCCGGAGGCGCGCAGCGCCTGGCCATAGGCAAGGGCAGCTTCGGCATTCTTGGGATCGGCGCGGTAACGTTCCCCGGTGACTTCGACCGCCTGACGCGAGTCGGTCTCGGCGCTCGCCGAACTCTTCGGCGATATCGAACCCGTGATATCGGACATGGTTTGGCAGCCGCCCAGACCGGCGGCCAAAATCGCCGTCATGGCAACGGATGCAAGAAGACGGATGGACTGCTGACGCATGCACGGGACTCATGGATATCGGCGTCAGACCGAGCCGAATTTCGCCCAGCAATAGTCTGTTAACCCTAATGCGGAGTTAACGCCGCCCCAGGATCACCCCCATTTGGTCCCGTGATTTCCGCAAATCCGCCTCGTCGTGGCCGAGGCTTCAGGCAGCGCAGCCCGAAAAAGGGCGCAGCCTGAAAAAGGCCTGCACCCGCCTGAAGGCCAACCGGGACAGTTCCGGCGCCCGCGGTTACTTGTGGTGCTTGCGCAAATAGGCGTGCAGCGAGTCCGTGCCGGTTTCCGCCAGCAAGTTCTTCAGCATCATGTCCTTGCGCCGGCCTTTGGCGAAGTGCTCGCCATAGGTCTTGCGAAGGCTGCCGATGCGGGTGTTGCCGTGCTTCTTGTCGATGCGGCCAGTTGTATCGCGATGCCGGCCGTCCAAACTTTTCCCAGCCATCTTCTTAGCCATCTGACATCCCCTGCTGATCCAATTCGTGCAGGCTATCACGGTGGCGCGGAAACGCGTAGACGGCGCGGCCGGTCACGCCGTCGCAGCCGATCTGGAGTCCCTGCGCTGCACGCGGCGAGCTTCGGAAAGTGGGCACTGGCTTGACATCATCTGCCATTGTAGAATTTCGAAAACGCGCAAGCAGCTCTTGCCGCCATCCGTTTCAACTGAAGATCAAAGCATGCCCTCCGTGTTCGAGACCTTAACCGCGACACCGGCCATTTCCATTACGTTTGCCACAACGGCGACTTGGGATGCAGTCTCCGCCGCTCTTCCCGCACCCTGCCGGCAATTTGCCCGCGCCAACGGATTTACGGCCAAGCCGGGCGCATATCTGGCGCTGCCCGACGCCAATGGTGAGATCGCACAGGTGGTCTTCGGGCTGGACAATGAGACCGCCAAATTCCGCGATCCGTTCCGGCCAGGCCAATTGCCGGGTTTGTTGCCGCCGGGCGTCTATCGTTTCGCCAATATCGCCCCCGATCAGGCTCATCTGGCGACGCTCGCTTTCGCACTCGGCTGTTATCGTTTTGGCCGATACCGGAAGTCAGAACCGCCCGAGGTCAGGCTGGTGCCTCCTGACGGCATCGACATCGCCGACATTACGCGGATGGCGAATGCCGCCGCGCTTGCCCGCGATCTCATCAATACGCCGGCCAATGATATGGGACCGGAGGAACTGGCGCAGGCGGCACAACAGCTTGCGCAACGTTTTGACGCCAAATTCGACTGCATCGTCGGCGACGAGCTGACGCGGCAGAACTTTCCGCTGATCGACGCCGTCGGCATGGCGTCGCCGCGCGCCCCGCGCCTGATCGATTTTACCTGGGGCGATCCGTCCCATCCCAAGGTGACGCTGGTCGGCAAGGGCGTGTGTTTCGATACCGGCGGGTTAGATTTGAAACCTTCCAGCAGCATGCTGATCATGAAGAAGGACATGGGCGGAGCCGCCAACGTGCTCGCTTTGGCGCAGATGGTGATGGACGCCCAACTCAAGGTGCGGCTGCGGGTCTTGATTCCGGCGGTGGAGAATGCGGTCGCCGGCAACGCTTTCCGTCCGCTCGATATCTTCACCTCGCGCAAGGGCCTCACCGTGGAGATCGGCAATACCGACGCGGAAGGACGGCTGGTGCTGGCCGATGCGCTGGCGCTTGCCGACGAGGAGAAACCCGATCTGTTGATCGATCTCGGCACGCTGACGGGTGCGGCGCGGGTGGCGCTCGGCCCCGATTTGCCGCCATTTTACACCGACGACGAAACGCTGGCCGAAACTCTTTCGGCTTGCGCGAAACAGGAGCACGACCCGCTATGGCGGCTGCCGTTGTGGCCGCCATACGATAGCTGGCTCGATTCGAAAGTCGCCAACATCAACAATGCGCCGTCCGGCGGCTTTGCCGGCTCGATCACCTGCGCGTTGTTCCTTCAGCGGTTCGTCGAAGCAGCCAAGAGTTGGCTGCATGTCGATATCTATGGATGGACGCCAACCGCCAAACCGGGGCGCCCCGAGGGCGGCGAGTGCCAGGCCGCGCGCGCGATCTATCGCCTCTTGAGCAACCGCTATGGATGATGATCCGCGTCTCACGCCAGCGAGGGCCGACCTCGCCGCGAAATATCTCGAAGGCAAGGTCGAGGCAAAGCGTTTTGTCACCGGCGAGGAATTCGAAATCTCGGATGCGCTGGCGCCGCTGCGTCGCGCACCGTCTCCCGACGCGGAGCTCTCGACGCAGGCGCTCAAGGGCGAGCGTGTAACCATCTATGACCGCAATGACGAAGGCTGGGCCTGGGGCCAGCTCAACAGCGACGGTTATGTCGGCTGGTTGCCTGATCAGGCGCTGAAAAAGCCAGCCGGCCAACCAACCCACAAGGTGACGGCCTTGCGGACCTTTGCGTTTCCGGGCCCCTCGATCAAGCTGCCGCCGGCCGAGACGCTCGTGATGGGGAGTTTGCTGACGGTGCTGCGCGACGAAGGTTCGTTTGCGATAACGCGCGAGGGCTGGCACCTGCCGCGGCAGCATCTCGATCTGATCGATCACCATGTCCCCGATTTTGTCGTGGTCGCGGAAGCATTTGTCGGCACGCCTTATCTGTGGGGCGGCAAGAGCAGTTTAGGAATCGATTGTTCGGGGCTGGTCCAGGTTTCGCTCACCGCCGCAGGCACCGGCTGTCCGCGCGACAGCGACATGCAGCAGGAGGGGCTCGGCCGCGAACTCAATCCGCGCGACACAAAGAAACTGAAACGCGGCGATCTGATTTTCTGGAAAGGCCATGTCGCGATTGCCCGCGATGCCGAGACCATCGTCCACGCCAATGCGCATCATATGGCCACGACCATCGAGCCCGCGCAGGAAGCGATTGCGCGGATCAAGGCTTCCGGCAGCGAGGTCGCGGCGATCAAGCGGCTGGATTAGGCGCGGGGCGTTTTCCCAAGCGAGAAATCTTGATAAGAGCAAGCCACCGGCAGCGGCGGGCCGCTAGCTCCTGACGCACGGCGCGATCAAAGCTCAGTCGAGCGGGCTGCCGATACGGCGCTGTGAAAAACCCGACCATCATCCATGCCATTTACGAACTGGTATCGTGGGCGGATGCGCGCTATCTGACGCGTCGATAACCCCACGAGTCCATGATGCCTCATTTGACCGCTTTGCTCGGCTTTGCCCTTGTCTCTTTCGGCATGGTGCTGACGCCCGGACCGAACATGATCTATCTGATTTCGCGCTCGCTGACGCAGGGACCTGCGGCCGGCATCGTGTCGCTCGGCGGCGTCGCGCTCGGCTTTGTGTTCTACATGCTGTGCGCGGCGTTCGGCATCACCGCGCTGTTGTTCGCCGTGCCTTACGCTTACGACGCGCTGCGCTTTGCGGGTGCTGCGTATTTGCTGTGGCTGGCCTGGCAAGCCTTGAAGCCCGGCGGCCGCTCGCCGTTTCAGGTGAAGACGCTCAAGGTCGACGGTCCGCGCAAATTATTCGCGATGGGGTTCGTCACCAATCTGCTCAACCCGAAGATCGCGATGCTGTATCTGGCGCTGCTGCCGCAATTCATCGATCCCTTGCGCCGGAAGCGTCCTGATGCAGTCGGTTGTGCTGGGATCGATCCAGATCGTGATCAGTGTCAGCGTCAACGCCATGATCGCGCTCGCCGCCGGATCGATCGCGCGCTTCCTCGGCACGCGCCCGAGCTGGCTGTTGGCGCAGCGTTGGCTGATGGGCACGGTGCTCGCGGGACTGGCAGTGCGAATGGCGCTCGAAACGCGGCGGGCATAGGACTGCTGCGCCTCCTCTCCCCGCCTGCGGGGAGAGGAGACGGAAGATCAATCAATCCAGCTTCGCTTCCATGCCGCGCTTGACGGCAGGCCGCGCCATCATGGCGTCGTACCAACGGCCGACATTTGGAAAATCCGAGAAAGACACCTTGTGGCGTTCGTGCCGCCAGGCCCAGCCGAGGATCGCGAAGTCCGCAACCGACAGCGCGCCCGCGACGAATTCGCGAGTCTCCAGGCGCCGGTCCAGCACGCCATAGAGCCGGCGCGTCTCGGCCATATAGCGCTTCAGGCCATAGGCACGATCCTGCTCGTTCTCCAGCGCGATGAAATGGTGCACCTGCCCCGGCATCGGCCCAAAGCCGCCCATCTGCCACATCAGCCATTCATAGACCGGAATGCGCTCGGCCAAGGGCGAAGGTAGGAATTTGCCGGTCTTCTCCCCGAGATACAGCAGGATCGCGCCGGACTCGAACACGCTGACAGGCTTGCCGCCAGGACCGTCGGGATCGACGATCGCGGGAATCTTGTTGTTGGGGCTGATCGCCAGAAACGAGGGCGCCATCTGTTCGCCCTTGCCGATATTGACCGGAACGACCTTGTAAGGCAGCCCCATTTCCTCGAGCGCAACGCTGATCTTGCGGCCGTTCGGCGTATTCCAGGTGTGCAGTTCGATGGTCATGACGGATCCTTAAGCGGCATTGATCGAGCGTTGGCGGGAGGAAAGCGTCTGTAGCATCACCCGACAGGCTCGCAAATGGCCTCGCGCGCGGGGCCTGCCCTGCTGACGGTGGGGGTTCCGCACCAGCGCAGCGGATTTGATATTCGCTTCAGCACCCCCCAAGTCCCCGGGGCGAATGTCAAATCCAAAACTGCACTGGAAAACTGCATTTGCCGGTGCCCTTTCGGCTCGGACATTCGTAAATGAACCTGCCGCGACATGCTACGAATGTCAGAGCCGGGGCACTGGAATTGGCGCCCGTCCACGCATAAATTGCGCCACCCGTACGGGAGATCACGTTTGTCCAAATCCGCGTCCCGCGCCCGCCTCGTCGAGATCATTCGCAAGCGCTCCTTCGGGCGCGGCGAAATTACCCTGGCTTCCGGGCGCAAGAGCAATTTCTATTTCAACCTCAAGCCGACCATGCTGGATCCGGAAGGCGCCGCCTTGCTGGCCGAATTGACCTATGAAGCGCTGAAGGACGACGGCCTCGACTATATCGGCGGGCTGGAGATGGGCGCGGTCCCGCTGGCCGGTGCCGTCGCGCAGCTCTCCTGGCTCAAGGGCCATCCGATCGCGGCCTTCTTTGTGCGCAAGAAGCCGAAGGAGCATGGCGCAAGGCTAGCGGTTGAGGGCCTGACCAAGAACGAGAGCCTGCACGGCAAGCGCGTGGTGATCGTCGAGGACGTCACCACGACCGGCGAATCGGCGCTGAAGGCGGTCGACGCGGTGCGCGATGCAGGCGGCGAAGTCGTTCTCGTGCTGACCATGGTGGACCGCGAGGAAGGCGCGGTCGAAAACTTTGCGCAAGCCGGCCTCGCCTTCCGCTGGCTGTTCCGGGCGAGCGAATATCTGAAAGACTGAAGTTCCTGCTCTCGCTGTTCCCTGCTCTCGCGCGGCGAAGCTGGGAATAAAGCACTTTCTTTGTCGCTTCGCAGCCCTTGCTCATAGCTCGTTTACCATCCCGCACTAATGTCGACGACGCCGGGCAGTGAGTTACTGCCGGCTTAATATCCTGGCGTTGGGTGGAGTAAGCGTTGCGTACAGAGTTGACCGATCAGCGCTTGCGGCGTCGCAAGATGCCCGTGGCCGCCATCCTCCTTGCCGGCGCCTTTCTTGCGCCGCACGAGGTGTCCGCCGAAGGCCTGTTCGACATGTTTTTCGGCGGGCTCCAGAAACAGCAGCAGCGCCAGGCGCCGCCGCCCCAGGCGAATTTCTTCGCCGACCCTTTCCAGCAGAACCAGCCGCCTGCACCCGCGCCACGACAAGTGGCCTCCGGCGGCGGTCCCGCTTTTTGCGTGCGAAGCTGCGACGGCAAGTATTTTCCGCTGACGCGCAGCAACGCTTCGCCGATCCAGATGTGCCAGGCCTTCTGTCCGGCCAGCCCGACCAAGGTCTTCTTTGGCAGCAACATCGATGGCGCCACGAGCGCGAACGGCGAGCGTTATGCCGACAGCGAAAACGCCTTTGCCTATCGAAAGGCGCTGCGCGCCGACTGCACCTGCAATGGCCGCGATGCCGCCGGCCTTGCGCCGGTCGATCTGACGCTGGATGCTTCGCTGCGCGCAGGCGACGTGATCGCCACCACGGATGGGCTGGTGGCCTATTCCGGCATCAAGGTCGGCAACAACCAGAGTCCGGATTTCACACCGGTTGCCTCCTATCCCGGCCTGACGGCTGAGGTCCGCGCCCGTCTCGTGGGGATGAAGGTGGCGCCGGTCGCGGCAGATGCGATCGACAATGAGTCCCCGAGGGGGGATATGAGCGGCGACGTGACGGCGTCCATCACACCCACACCGAAACCTGTCTTGCGAGCCAAGCGCGCGGAATCGAACTGAATAGCTAGCTCAGCCTCATGGTGAGGAGCGCGCCGAAGGCGTGCGTCTCGAACCATGGCCAAGCGGAAATGCGGCCATCCTTCGAGACGGCGCTTCATTTGCACCATTCGCGACAGCCTTGCTGCCGCTCGGCCTGCTCGGGTGCGCGCGCCTCCCCAGGATGAGGACCTGTAAAATTCACCGCCCGACAATGACGCCGATGACATTCGGCGCCGCGCGGTATTTCTCCTCGATCTGGGCCCGCGCGGCGGCGCGGTTGTCCGGCGTGAGCAGGCCGCGTTTCTCGGCGAGGATCATCCAGCAATAGCCCCACCAGTCCGTCAGCATGCCCTCGTCGTCGACGAGGTCGTAGCCTTGTTCGGCGGCGAACAGGCGCGCTTGCGCCTCATCGAGCGAATCCAGAAAGACGTGGTCGGCATCCGAAAACAGATCGTCGCTGAAGTCGTCGGTGGTGTAGCCCCAGACCGACTGGCAGACGGCGTTGAATTCCCGGTCGATCGCGTCATCATCCACGAGCTGACGGCGGGAGGTTTTATGCAGCCGCGACAGCGAACGGGCGAAGTCGGCGATGCGGGTGAGCGCGAATTGATCGAAGGCGATGGTGGACATGTAGTCCTCGAAATCTCGAATAGACCATAGATATTGTGTCGGAGACGTCTCGAATCACTATGATATATCAAAGACTTGCTAAAGTGTTCTTAATTTGTTCCGAGCCAAAGCGAGACTCTGCGCTTTAGTAGAGGTTAGTTTTGGAAGGAGCGAGAAATGCCGAGAGGCGACATCGTCCGGAAAGCCATCGAGCTAGGTCGCGACAAGGGCTTCGTGACCTTCGACGAGCTCAACGAGCTATGGCCCTCCAACATGACTGACCCAAAAGACGTCGAGGCCGTGCTGGCGGATTTAAGTGATGAGGGAATAAACGTTGTTGAAGACGAGGGACCATAGCCCGGATTAGGCATCAGCTATTGAATCGGCCCAGTCTTTGCATGAAATTCATGCAAACGTCGCACAGTAAAGTCCCGGGTTTCGATCCCGGCGCAAGGTGCGGTATCGTGGGGGCCGCTGCAGGGGATTTAATTTGTCAGAGCCATCAATCCCAGTTTTCTCGGTGCCGGATCCCATCGATGAGTTGGCGCTGGCCGAAATCAAGAGCGCCATTCTTGCCAAGCTCCGACTTGCGATCGGCAAGGACGCCGGCATGGCGACCAGGCACGACTGGTACAAGGCGGCGGCGCTGGCGCTGCGCGACCGCATCGTGCACCGCTGGCTCACGGCCGAGAAGCATGAGCTACGACGCCGGCCGCAAGCGCGTCTATTACCTCTCGCCTCGAATTCCTGATCGGCCGTCTGTTCACCGATGCCCTGAACAATATGGGACTGCTGGCGCTGTTCGACGCGGCGCTCGGCGATCTCGGCGTCGGCCTGTCGGACCTGCGCAAGTGCGAGCCGGACGCCGCGCTCGGCAATGGCGGTCTCGGGCGGCTGGCCGCATGCTTCATGGAAAGCATGGCGACGCTCGGCATTCCCGCGATCGGCTACGGCATCCGCTACGATTTCGGCCTGTTCCGCCAGATCATCGATAATGGCTGGCAGAAGGAATATCCGGACGAGTGGCTGAGCTTCGGCAACCCCTGGGAATTCCAGCGGCCGGAGGTGGTCTATCACGTGCATTTCGGCGGCGGCGTCGAACATGTCGATGCCAGGGGACGCGACCGCGCGATCTGGCATCCGGCGGAAACCGTGCAGGCGGTCGCCTACGACACCCCGATCGTCGGCTGGCGCGGCCAGAACGTCAACGCGCTCCGCCTGTGGTCGGCGCGCTCGCCCGATCCGCTCCGGCTCGACGTCTTCAACTCCGGCGATTATGTCGGCGCCGTCGCCGAGGAGACACGCGCGGAATCGATCTGCAAATTCCTCTATCCCAACGACGAAAGCCCGGCCGGGCGCGAACTCCGACTGCGCCAGGAATATTTCTTCGTCTCGGCGTCGCTTGCAGGATCTGGTCAAGCGTCATTTGGCTGCGGACGGGCAAATACGCGGTCTCGCGGCGAAAGTCGCGGTGCAACTCAACGATACCCATCCGAGTCTTGCCGTCACCGAGTTGATGCGCATTCTCGTCGACCTGCACAACATCCGCTGGGACGACGCGTGGAAGATCACGGTCGAGACGCTGTCCTACACCAACCACACGCTGTTGCCGGAAGCGCTCGAGACCTGGCCGGTCGAGCTGTTCCAGCGGCTGCTGCCGCGGCATCTGGAAATCATCTATCGCATCAATGTCGCTCATCTTGCGCTCGCCGAGGAGCGCTGTCCCGGCGATGTCGATTTCCGCGCCTCCGTCTCGCTGATCGACGAGAAATCCGGCAGGCGCGTGCGGATGGGGCAACTGGCTTTCGTCGGCTCCCATCGCATCAACGGCGTCTCGGCGATGCATTCCGATCTGATGAAGGAGACCGTGTTCCACGATCTCAACCATCTCTATCCCGGCCGCATCACCAACAAGACCAACGGCATCACCTTCCGCCGCTGGCTGATGCTGGCCAATCCGAAGCTGACCGATCTGTTGCGCGAGGCTTGCGGCGAAGCCGTGCTCGACGATCCGAGCCGGCTGCAACTGCTTGAAAAGAGCGCCGGCGACAACGCGTTTCAGCAACAATTCCGCAACGTCAAGCATCACAACAAGATCGCGTTGGCGCGCCTGATCGGCGAAAAGATCAACATCAAGGTCGATCCGGCCGCGTTGTTCGACGTGCAGATCAAGCGCATCCACGAATACAAGCGCCAACTGCTGAATATCCTGGAGGCGATCGCGCTTTACCACGCGATCAAGGACGATCCGCAAGGCAATTGGGTGCCGCGCGTCAAGATTTTTGCCGGCAAGGCGGCGGCGAGCTATCGCTATGCCAAGCTGATCATCAAACTGATCAACGACGTCGCCGAAGTCGTCAACAATGATCCCGTGGTCGCCGGACGCCTGAAGGTCGCGTTCCTGCCCGACTACAATGTGAGCCTGGCGGAAGTGATCATTCCGGCCGCCGATCTCTCCGAACAGATTTCGACCGCGGGCATGGAAGCCTCGGGCACCGGCAACATGAAGCTGGCGCTCAACGGCGCCATCACCATCGGTACGCTCGACGGCGCCAATATCGAAATCCGCGATCATGTGGGCGCGGAGAACATCGCGATCTTCGGCATGGAGGCGATGGACGTGGTGGTGCGGCGCAAGCAAGGGCTGGACGCCACCGACGTGATCCGGGCTTCGCCGGCGCTCTCGCGCGCAATCAACGCCATCGGCAGCGGTGAATTCTCGCCGGACGATCCCAGCCGCTTCGAATCGATCGCCCATGCGCTGCGCCATCTCGACCACTACATGGTCAGCGCGGATTTCGATTCCTACTACGCCGCGCAGCGTGGCATCGACGCGCGCTGGCAGACGCAGGCCGCCTGGACGCGCGCCTCGATTCTCAACGTCGCCCGGATGGCCTGGTTCTCGTCCGATCGCACCATCGCCGAATATGCCGAGGATATCTGGAACGTGCCAGTGAACGGACACGCGCGGGTCGAGCAGCTTCGCGCTGAAGGATAACGCCTCTCACTCCCTGACGGCGCCATCAGCGGCGGCTTCCAGACGGAAGGCGGCGGCGAACAAGGCGCGGGTATAGTCGGTTTTCGGTCGTTTGAACAAATCCGCCGCAGCACCTTCTTCCACTATCTTGCCGTCGCGCATCACGATCAGGTGGCTCGCGAGCGAAGCCACCACGCGCAGGTCGTGCGAGATGAACATGTAGGTCAGGTCGCGCCGGCGCTGCAGTTCGCGCAACAGATCGACCATCTGGGCCTGAAACAGCATATCGAGCGCGCTGGTTGGCTCGTCCAGCACGACGAAATTTGGCTCCAGCACCACGGCCCGCGCGATGCTGATGCGCTGGCGCTGGCCGCCGGAGAATTCGTGCGGATAGCGGAACCGCGTCGCCGGATCGAGACCGACGTCGCGCAACGCCTGGATCACGCGCGCTTCCCGTTCGGTTTGCGAGAGCGATTTCTGGTGCACGCTCAACCCCTCGGCGACGATATCGCCGACCGACATTCGCGGGCTCAGGGCGCCGAACGGGTCCTGAAAGACGATCTGCATGTCGCGACGAAACGGGCGCATTTCCTGAAAGCGCAGGCCCTGGATTTGGCTTCCTAAGAAGACGATCGGCCCATCGGAGGAGATCAGGCGCAACAGCGCAAGGCCGAGCGTGGTTTTGCCGGAACCGGATTTGCCGACGACGCCGAGCGTTTCGCCCTTACGCACCGACAGGCTGACGCCGTCCACCGCCTTGATGTGACCGACCGTCGAACGCAACAGGCCGCGCTTGATCGGAAACCAGACCTTCAGATCATCGGTTGACATCACAACGGGAGATTCAGGCCGCGGCGGCGCAGGATCGGGCTTGGGTTCGGCGGCGAGCAGCGCGCGGGTGTAGGGATGTTTCGGCGCGGTGAAGACGTCTTCGACCGGCCCCTGCTCGACGATCTTGCCGCCGTTCATGACACAGACCACGTCCGCGATCCGGCGCACGATGCCGAGATCATGGGTGATGAACAAAAGGCTCATGCCGAGCCGTTTGCGGATTTCCGCAAGCAGCGCCAGAATCTGCGCTTGCACCGTGACGTCGAGCGCCGTGGTCGGTTCATCCGCAATCAAGAGATCCGGTTCGTTGGCGAGCGCCATCGCAATCATCACCCGCTGGCGCTGGCCGCCGGATAGCTGATGCGGATAGCTATTGAGCCGCGTTTGCGGATCGGGAATGCCGACCTGGGTCAATAGCTCAAGCGTGCGCGAGCGCGCCATCTGGCCGCCGACGCCGCTGATGCAGTTGCAGGATTTCGCCGATCTGGGACTCAATCGTGTGCAACGGATTGAGCGAGGTCATCGGCTCCTGGAAGATAATCGAAATGTCGTTGCCGCGAATGCCCCGCATTTCGCGCTCCGACAGTCGTCAGCAAGTTCGCGGCCCTTGAACAAAATGCTGCCGGAAGGATGCGAAGCGGTCGGATACGGCAGCAGCTTCAAAACCGACAGCGCGCTGACCGATTTGCCGGAGCCGGATTTGCCAACCAGCGCCACGCATTCGTCCACGCTGAATCGAAAATGAAACGTGGTCGACCGCAATCGTATCGCCGCTCGGCTGGTGAAACGCCACCGACAGGTCGCGCACATCGAGCAAGGGCTGGTTGATGGCGTCCATCGCGGGGCTCACCTGAACGTCTTGCGCGGATCGAAAGCATCGCGCACGGCTTCACCAATGAAGATCAGCAGCGACAGCATGATCGCGACCGCAAAGAATCCGGTGAATCCGAGCCAGGGCGCCTGAACATTGGCCTTGCCCTGCGACAGCAGTTCGCCGAGCGAGGGCGATCCTGGCGGCAACCCGAAGCCGAGGAAATCGAGCGCGGTCAGCGTCATCACCGACGACGAGACGATGAACGGCAGGAACGTCATGGTCGCCACCATCGCGTTCGGCAACAGATGGCGGAACATGATCACGGCGTTGGAGACGCCGAGCGCTCGCGCCGCCTGGATGTACTCGAAATTTCGGCCGCGCAGGAATTCCGCGCGCACCAGACCGACCAGCGACACCCATGAAAACAGCAGGAGAATGCCGAGCAACACGAAGAAGCCGGGCACCAGCACCGACGACAGGATCAGCAACAGATAGAGCGAGGGAATCGCGGTCCAGACCTCGATCAGACGCTGGAACGTCAGATCGATCCAGCCGCCGAAATAACCCTGCACCCCGCCCGCGGCGACGCCGATGATCGAGGAGATGATGGTCAGGCTGAGGCCGAACAGCACGGAGATGCGAAAGCCATAGATCAGGCGCGCAACGACGTCGCGGCCCTGATCGTCGGTGCCGAGCCAGTTATATTCGAGATCGCGGCAGCTTTTGAGGCCTTTTCTTTCCACGACCTCCTTGCATTGCGCCTCCGTCAGCATCCAGGTCGGCGGCGACGGCGCGGGCGTCGGAAGATCGAGATTGTGGGTGTCGTAGGAATAGCGGATCAGCGGCCAGATGATGGTGCCGCCCTTCGCGGCGATCAATTTCTGCAGATAGGGATCGCGATAGTCGGCCGCGGTTTCGAAATCGCCGCCGAAAGTCGTCTCGGAATAGCTGACGAAAGCGGGCCAATACAAATGCCCGTCGAACCTGATGAGAAAGGGCCGGTCATTGGCAATCAGCTCGGCGAACAGCGACACGAAGAACAGGAACAGGAATATCCACAGCGACCAAAAGCCCCTGCGGTTCGATTTGAAATTCTGCCAGCGCCGGCGGTTAAGCGGCGAAATGCCGAGCCCGTGGCTCGTCGACCGGAACCGCCGCGCCCAGCGGCGACTGCGTGGTGGTTTCGACCGGAGGCGGTGCGGGCGCGGCGCTCTTTCTGGAGCTCGTAAGTCATCAGACCTCCCGCGCCTCGAAATCGATCCGCGGATCGACCCACATGTAAGCGAGATCGGAGATCAAATTGACGACGAGACCGACCAACGAAAAGATGAACAGCGTTCCGAACACCACGGGGTAGTCGCGGTTGAGCACGCTCTCGAAACCGAGCAGGCCGAGCCCGTCGAGCGAGAAGATGGTCTCGATCAGGAGCGAGCCGGAGAAGAAGGCATGGATGAAAGCGCCGGGGAAGCCGGCGATCACGATCAACATCGCGTTGCGGAAGATGTGGTCGTAGAGCACCTGGTTCTGGCTGCAGCCCTTGGCGCGCGCGGTCATCACATATTGCTTGCGGATTTCGTCGAGAAAGGAATTCTTGGTCAACAATGTCATGGTGGCGAAGGCGCCGAGCGCCATCGAGATCAGCGGCAAGGTGATGTGCCAGAAGTAGTCGATGATTTTCCAGTACCAGGGAAATTGCGACCAGCCGTCCGATGTCAGGCCGCGCAACGGAAAGATGTTGAAGAAGGAGCCGCCGGCAAACAGGATGATCAGGAGGATCGCGAACAGGAATCCCGGTATCGCAAAGCCGACAATGATCACCGCCGAGGTCCAGGTATCGAATTTCGAACCGTCCATCACCGCCTTGCGGATACCGAGCGGAATCGAGATCAGATACGTCAAAAGCGTCATCCAGATGCCGAGCGACATCGAGACCGGCAGCTTCTCCTTGATCAGTTGCAGCACGCTGACGTCGCGGAAATAGCTCTTGCCGAAATCGAACCGCGAGAAATTCCACACCATCAGCGAGAAATCGCTCCGGCGCCGGCTTGTCGAAGCCGAACTGCTTCTCCAGGCTCTTGATGAAATCCGGATCGAGCCCCTGCGCGCCGCGATATTTGGAGCCGACCGCATCCGACGAAACGCCGACCTGGCTGCGCGCGCCGAAATCGCCGCCCGATGAGCCCGAGATCCGCGACGTGCCGCCGGTATCGGCGCCGGAAAGCTGCGCGATCACCCGCTCGACCGGGCCGCCCGGCGCGAATTGCACCACCACAAAGGACACGAACAGGATTCCCAACAGCGTCGGGAACCATCAACAAAATGCGGCGGGCGATATAGGCGCTCATGCGTTATTTCGCCTGCTCGGCTTCGGCCGCCTTGCCGGCGTCCTGCCACCAGTTTTCCGGCGCGCCGACGCCCGAGGCGTAACGCGGCGGCTTTTCGGGGTGAGCGAACAAATCCCAATAAGCGAGCTGATGCGTATTGGCGTACCACTGCGGCACCCAGTAACGCCCGGCGCGAAACACGCGGTCGAACGCCCGGCAGGCGACCGTCAGATCGGCGCGGCTGTCGGCGGCCAGAATCTTTTCGATCAACGCGTCGATAACGGGGTCGGCAATGCCGGCGAGATTGTAGGAACCCTTGGTCTTTGCCGCCTGCGAGGTAAAGAACGGCCGCATGCCGTCGCCCGGCGTCGCCGACATGCTGAAGCGTTCGATCGTCATGTCGAAATCGAAATCCTCGACGCGGGCGCGGTACTGGACCGGATCGACGAGGCGCAAGCTCGCCTCGATCCCGAGTGTCGCCGAGATTCTTGATGTAGGGCGCATGGTGCGGCTCGATCGAGGGCTCGTCGATCAGAAATTCGATCCGGAAGATTTCACCATTCGGCAACAGCCGCTTGCCGTCCTTGATCGGTAGACCCGCGTCTTGCAGCAATTGCTGGGCTTTACGCAAAAGCGCGCGGTCCTGTCCCGACCCGTCCGAGACCGGCGGCACGAACGGCACGCCGAATACCTCGTCCGGCACCTGACCGCGAAACGGCTCGAGCAGCTTGAGCTCTTCCGGCGACGGCGGACCGTTCGCCACCATGTCGGAATTCTGGAACGGCGAATGGGTACGCGCATAGGCGCCGTACATGATGGTCTTGTTGGTCCATTCGAAATCGAACGCCTGGATCAGCGCCTCGCGCACGCGCGCGTCCTTGAATTTGTCGCGGCGGGTATTGATGAACCAGCCTTGCGCTCCGGACGGCGTTTCGTCCGGCAAGGTTTCGCGCTTGACGCGGCCGTCGCGCACCGCCGGGAAGTCGTAACGCGTCGCCCATACCCGCGAGGTGAATTCCTCGCGATACAGATAATTCTCGCCCGGTAAATCCCTCGAAGGCGACGTCGCGGTCCCGGTAGAATTCGTAGCGCACGACATCGAAATTATAGCTGCCGCGGGCGACGGCAAGATCGGCGGCCCCACCAATCCTTGACCCGTTCGAACTCGACGAAGCGATTGACCTCGAATTTTCCAACCTTGTAGGGACCGGAGCCGAGCGGGATATCGAGCGTCGATTCTTCGAACGGCCGCGTGGCGTAATAGGTCTTCGAGAAGATCGGCAGGCTTGCGATATAGAGCGGCACGTCGCGCGCGCGCTTTTCGGCGAAGGTAACGACCAGCGTCGCATCGTCCGTGGCCTCCGCCTTCACCATGTCGCGCATTTGCTGAAGGATCAGCGGATGCCCTTTGGTCTTAAGCGTCATCAGCGAGAACGCAGCATCCTGCGCGGTCAGTTTGGAACCATCGTGGAATCGGGCCTCGGGGCGCATCGTGAAACGATAGGTCAGCTTGTCCGGCGAAATCTGCACTGATTTCGCGACCAGGCCGTACATCGCATCGGGTTCATCACCGGCACGCACCATCAACGGCGCAAACGTCATGTCCATGCCCTGCGCGCCCTCGCCTTTGAGAATATAGGCGTTGAAGGAGTTGAAGGTCTGATAGGACTGGTTGTAGGAACGAACCGACGGGATCAGCGAAAACGTGCCGCCTTTCGGCGCGGCCGGATTGACGTAGTCGAAGCGCTGAAAATCCGCCGGATATTTCAGGTCGCCGAATACCGAAAGCCCGTGGGCCTCGGCGCCCGCATCCGCCGACAACGCCGGCCGCAGCCAGGATGCGTTAAAAACCCCGGCGCCGAGTGCGCTGCCGCCAAGACCGAGCACATGCCGGCGAGAGAGACACGCCATGCGCGAAAAATCCCTCAAGATCTCTTGCCTATCCTGGCCGCCTTGTCGGCATCGAACCACCACAAGGACGGAAGGCCTGAACGGGCGTATTTCGGCAACTCGGCATGGCCGAAACGATCCCACCGGGCATAGCGCGCATATGGGTAGGTATATTGCGGCACGACGTAAAAATTCCAAAGCAACACGCGATCAAGCGCCTTGGTCGCTGCCACCAGCTCGGAGCGGCTCTTGGCGAAGATAACCCTGTCGATCAGGTTGTCGATTGCCGGATTTTTAATGCCGACGGTATTTCGCGAACCCGTTACGTCCGCGGCCTGCGATCCCCAATATTCGCGCTGTTCGTTACCGGGAGAAAGCGACTCACCCCAGGTATCGAAAATAATGTCGTAGTCGAAGCTCCGCTCCCGATTTTCATACTGCGCGCTATCGACGATCCGGATCGAGGTCGCTACCCCGATCCGCTCCAGCGACGGCTTGTAGAACAACGCGATCCGTTCGTAAGCTGGCTCCTGAACCAGAATTTCGACCGAGATCGGTTTCCCGTTCGCACCGACCAGCTTGCGATCCTTGATCTCGTAGCCAGCTTCCTTCAGCAGCCGCATGCTTTCCCGCAAATTGGCGCGCACGGCCTCCGGATTGCCACCGACCGGATTCTGGTATGGCGTCGTAAAGACCTCGGCCGGCACCTTGTCGCGCACGGTCTCAAGGATCTGCGAGTTCCTCTCCTTCCGGCACGCCGGATGAGGCAAGCTCGGTCCCGTAGAAATAGCTGTTGATGCGCTTGTATTGTCCGAAGAACAATTGCTTGTTCATTTCCTCGAAGTCGAAGGCGAAATTAAAGGCGCGGCGCAGGCGCACATCCTTGAACTGATCGCGGCGCAGGTTGAGCACGAAGGCCTGCATGCGGCCGGAATCGTTGATCGGGAATTCTTCCTTGACCACGCGCTTCTCTGTCACCGCCGGAAAGTCGTAGGCCGTCGCCCATTGCTTGGCCGAGTTCTCGGCAATCCAGTCGGCCTGATCCGCCTTGAAGGCTTCGAGTGCGACGGTGTTGTCGCGAAAGAACTCGAAGCGCAATTCGTCGAAATTATTCTGGCCGACTTGAACGGGAAGATTGGCGCCCCAATAATCCTTCACGCGCTCGAGCACTCACCGAGCGGCCGGCAACAAATTCCTTGATGCGATAGGGACCGGAACCCAACGGCGGCTCCAGCGTCGTCTGCGAGATGTCGCGCTTGCGGCCCTGACCGTCGGTGCCTTCCCAATAATGCTTGGGGAGCACCATAAGCTCGCCGACGATATGCGGCAGTTCGCGGTTTCCCGGCGAATCGAAGGTGAACTTGATTTCGCGATCGCCGATCTTTTCGACCTTCGCGACGTGACGATAATAGGAGGAATACATCGGGCTGAGCTTTTTCAGCTGCTCGAGTGAGATAGATGACATCTTCTGGCGTCACCGGCTTGCCATCGTGCCATCGCGCTTCCTTTCGAAGACGATAGGTCGCCCAGGCAAAATCGTCGGGATGCTGCGCCGCTTCCGCGAGCAGGCCATATTCGGTCGCAACCTCGTCCTGCGCATGCGACATCAGTGTTTCGTAGATCAGTCCGACGGCCGGCGCGAGCGAACCTTTGACGACCGACACCGCGATATTGAAATTGTCGAACGTGCCGAGCGAAATCTGCCGCGCGATGCCGCCTTTGGGCGCGTCGGGATTGACGTAGTCGAAATCGCTTAAAGTCGGCAGAATATTTGAGGCTTGCCAAATAGCGACAACCCGTGCCGCCATACCGGCTCGCTAGCTGCAGTCTGTGCCTCGGCGGAACTGATGAGCGAAAATCCGGAAGCGGTGCCAAGCGCAGGCGCAATCGCGGCCACCGCGCCGCCCTGCAAGAGATGTCGTCGGTTCAATGCCAAAGGAGAATCCTCTGTTTGGTTCGCGCTGTCCCGAGCGCAGTATAGGGCAAGGTTTCGGCCGATTAAGTTGCTTTTTGCTCATGATTACACCCCTTCTGGGGCGAAAGGCCGCGGTAACAATAGCGAGACCGGCGCTGACTCCGGCTGAACCAGAAGAGGAACCCATGGCAGAACGCGAAACGGCCGGGGTTGAACCCGGCCGTTGAAAAATGCCCGAATAATTTGCAGTTACTTTGCCGCGGTCGGCAAAGGCTTCGGGTTATCGGAAAGCGAGTTCAGATACGCGATCACGTCGGCGCGCTCGCTGTCCTTCTGGATACCGGCAAAGCCCATCGCGGTGCCGGGAACGAAGCCCTTCGGATTGTCGATGAACTTGTTGAGGTCATCGATGGTCCAGGTGCCGCCCTTGGCCTTCATGGCTGCCGAGAAATTGAACCCGCGACCCTCACCCTTCTTGTCGCCGACGATGCCGAAAAGATTCGGACCGACCCTGTTGGGCCCGCCCTTGGTGAAGGTCGTGGCAGGCGGCGCACTTCTTGGCGAGCTTGTTCGCCCTTCTCGACGGAGGCGGTCTGCAGCAGTTTCTCGATCGGCTCGGCCGGCGCAGCGGCGCGGCTTTTTCGCCGCCCTGCGGCTTCTTCCTTCACGGCGATCGCGAAACCGGGCTTTTCCGGCTTGTTGGGAGCGAAAAGCGCGCTGGCCGCAAAGCTCGTCACCAGCAAAATGAGGCAGGTGCCAAGAACGGCACCGAGAATTTTATTGAGTTCGAAGGAGTCCATTGTGGATCAGGCTCCAGGCCGGAAATGTCGACTTTTGGCCGGCGAGAAACGGCCGCGGATAGCGCCAGGAATCGGGCTTTCGCGCCGCACCCTGAGCGCAGATGAGATATCGGTTTGCCCGTGCTCTGGCAACCCGTATAAACGCCTTGGCTTTTGACCCATCCCCATCATTTCCGGCCCTCTTCTCCAAGGGGCACCAGACCGCATTCTGATGACCAACCCCCGCATTTTGGTGCTGATTCCTGCCCGCATGGCCGCCACCCGCCTGCCCGGCAAGCCGCTATTGGAGATCGCCGGCCTGCCGATGATCGTCCATGTGCTGCGCCGCGCGGAGGCCGCCGGAATTGGCCGGGTGGCGGTCGCAACCGACACGGCCGAGATCGCGGCGGCGGTCAAAGCGCATGGCGGAGAGGCCGTCATGACCCGCGCCGATCACCCCTCCGGCTCGGACCGGATTTTCGAGGCGCTCGGTTCGCTCGATCCCCGCGGCAAGGCCGAGATCGTCGTCAATCTGCAGGGCGATTTTCCGACCATCAGCCCCGCCAATATCCGCGATGTGCTGGCGCCACTGGACGACCCCGCGGTCGATATCGCGACCTTGGCCGCGGAAATCCACACCGAGGAAGAAGCGCTCAACCCCAACGTCGTGAAGGCGGTCGGCTCGGCGATCGGCCCTGGGCGGCTGCGCGCGCTCTATTTCACCCGCGCGACCGCCCCCCATGGCGAGGGACCGCGCTACCATCATATCGGTCTCTATGCCTACCGCCGAGACGCCCTTGAGCGCTTCGTCCGCCTCCCCCCCTCGCCACTCGAGCAGCAGGAAAAGCTGGAGCAGTTGCGGGCGCTGGAGGCGGGAATGCGGATCGACATCACAATCGTCGATGCCGTGCCGCGCGGCGTCGATACCCCTGCCGACCTCGAAGCCACGCGGCAACTACTAGCGAAAAGCTGAGCGGCTGGTACAAGGCGCCATGACCAAGACGACCAAGATCATGAAAATCGCATTCCAGGGCGAGCCGGGCGCCAACTCCCATATCGCCATTGCCGAGGCCTATCCCGACGCCGAAGCGCTGCCCTGCCCGACCTTCGAGGACGCGCTGGCCGCGATCTCCTCGGGCGAGGCCGATCTCGGCATGATCCCGATCGAGAACTCGGTCGCCGGCCGCGTCGCCGACATCCACCATCTATTGCCGCAATCCGGCCTCTTCATCGTCGGCGAGTGGTTCCTGCCGGTGCATCATCAATTGATGGCGCCGCGTGGCGCGAAAATCGGCGACATCAAGACGGTCGAAAGCCACGTCCACGCGCTCGGACAATGCCGGCGCATCATCCGCAAGCTCGGCATCAAGCCGATCGTGGCGGGCGACACCGCCGGCAGCGCGCATATCATCGCGGATCGCGGCGACAAGACCTGCGCCGCGATCGCCTCGAAACTCGCGGCCGAAATTTACGGCCTGGATATCCTGGCCGAGGATGTCGAGGACGAAGCCCACAACACCACCCGCTTCGTGGTGCTCGCGCGGCAAGCCGACTGGGCCAAACCAGGCTCGGGACCGCTGGTCACCACCTTTGTCTTCCGGGTGCGCAACCTCCCCGCAGCGCTCTACAAGGCGCTGGGTGGCTTTGCCACCAACGGCGTCAACATGACCAAGCTCGAAAGCTACATGGTCGACGGCAATTTCTTTGCCACGCAGTTCTACGCCGATGTCGACGGCCACCCCGACGACAAGGGCCTCGCCTTTGCGCTCGAGGAACTGCAATTCTTCTCGCGCGAATTCCGCATTGTCGGCGTCTATCCGGCCCATCCGTTCCGCGCCACTTTCAGCGAGCAGCAGGACTGACCGGCTTACGCCGCCGCCTGGGCGCGCAACCCGAACGCGTCCGCCAGCAGGCTGTACGATTTCTTGCGCGCCTCGTGATCGTAGACCGCCGTGATCACCATCAGCTCGTCGGCCTGGCTCGCCGTCGATCATCGGCTCGCAGCTTCTGCATCAGTGTTGCGGGGCTGCCGACAAACAGACGCGAGCGGTTGCGCGCAATGACGGCCCGCTCGCTGTCCGTATAGGGATAGGCCAGCGCCTCCTCGATGCTCGGCAGCGGCACGATATTGCCCGCGGTCGCGCCGCAGCCGGTTGAGATCCATCGACGTAGCGAGCCGTTCGGCCTCGGCATCGGTCTCGGCGGCCACGACCGCGACCGCGAGAATCGCATAGGGCGTCTCCCGCCAGCCGGTCGGCTTGAAATGGGCGCGGTAGTTCGTCATCGCGGCGATGGCGTCATAGGTCGCAAAATGATGCGCGAACGCGAAGCCCATGCCGACCTGGGCGGCCAGTTCCGAACTGTAGTCGCTCGAGCCGAGCAGCCAGATCGGCGGCAGCGGCGTGTCGTCCGGCATCGCCACGACCTGATTGAAGGGATGATTGGGCGGGAAATCGCGGGTCTCCCACAACGTCAATTCCTGCAGCCGTTCGAGGAAGTCATCGCCTTCGCGGCGATCGAGCCGGCTGCGCAACGCATACGCGGTCGGCGCCATCGGTGCCGGGCGCGCGGCCGAGCCCGAGATCGATCCGACCGGGAAACAGCGCCTCCAGCATCTTGAAACGCTCGGCCACCACCAGCGGCGCATGGTTCGGCAGCATCACCCCGCCGGAGCCGACGCGGATGTTCTTCGTCACCGCCGCGATCTGGCCGATCATGAGGTCGGGCGCGGGGCTCGCCACCGAAGCCAGATTGTGATGTTCGGCGAGCCAGTAGCGGACATAGCCGAGCGCATCGGCATGGCGCGCCAGATCGATGCTGTTGCGCAGCGCCGCGGCGGGTTTGGTGGCTGAGTGACGACCGAAAGGTCGAGGACGGAGAGCGGGATCATGGCCTTAAACCTAATGCGGCGGCCCGAGGGTACAACCGCTGCTCATGCCGGGCCTTTGCAGGTCCGCCCCGCGCCCGCACCGGCCAAAATCCGGTGGGCAGATAACTTTATATTTCTTAATATCTTCGTCTTGCCCACCGCCATAGTCAATATGGGATATGACATTTTATACATTAAATACAGTTATATACGCCATACCGACAATTGCCCATCCTAGTATGATTTGGAATAATATCTCGATTTATATAACATAAGTGGGCAATTTCCCATATTCGGTGGGCTGTTTGGCTCAAGCCTTTTCGCCTATTTTAGCGGTTCCAGAACCAGCGCCATGCGAGGTGTGAGGTCTGCCGCGGAGATGATTGAGTACCATGAGCGAAGCTACCCCTGTTGCCTCCGGCGGACCCCGCGCGGCCAAACAGCCGGCGATCTCGTTCGAATTCTTCCCGCCCAAGACCGAGGAGATGGAGAGCAACCTGTGGGAGACCATCAATCGCCTGGCCCCGCTCGCGCCAAGCTTCGTCTCCGTGACCTATGGCGCCGGCGGATCGACCCGTGAGCGCACCCATTCCACCATCGCCCGCATCCTCGGTGAGACTGAGTTGTTGCCGGCCGCGCATCTGACCTGCGTGGGCGCGGCGCGCGGCGAGATCGACGACATCGTCGCCCGCTATCACGAGACCGGCGTCCGCCACATCGTGGCGCTGCGCGGCGACCCGCCGGGCGGCATCGGCACGCCGTTTGCGACCCATCCCGACGGCTATCAAACCTCTTCCGAACTCGTCGCCGGCATCAAGAAGCGATTTCCGGATATCGAGGTCTCGGTTTCGGCCTATCCGGAAAAGCATCCCGAAAGCCGCCAGCTTCGACGCCGACATCGATGGGCTCAAAGCCAAGGTCGATGCCGGCGCCACGCGCGCCATCACCCAGGTGTTCTTCGATAACGACCTTTACTTCCGCTACCTCGACCGCGTCCGCGCTCGCGGCATCGATATCCCGATCGTGCCCGGCATCATGCCGATGCACAATTTCAAGCAGGCGAGAAACTTCGTCACCCGCGCCGGCACCACGGTGCCGGATTGGCTCGCGGAAAAATTCGACGGGCTCGACGACGACGCCGAGACCCGCAAGCTGGTGGCCGCAACCGTTGCCGCGGGGCAGGTGCAGAAGCTCGCAAGCACGGCGTCGATACCTTTCATTTCTACACCATGAACCGCGCCGATCTCGTCTTCGCGATCTGCCATCTGCTCGGCATCCGCCCCGCAGGCGCGCAGAAGGCGGCCTGAACGATGGTCCTGCCCGTCTCCCCGAAACGCACCGCGTTGCTCGCCGCCGCCAGGAAGCGCATCCTCGTGCTCGACGGCGCCATGGGCACCATGATCCAGGCGTTGCAATTTGACGAAGCCGCCTTTCGCAGCGCGCGGTTCGCCGACTTCCATCGCGACGTCAAGGGCAACAACGACCTGTTGATCCTGACCCAGCCAAAGGCGATCGAGGACATCCACGCCGCTTATTTGCGTGCCGGCGCCGACATCGTCGCCACCAACACCTTTTCCTCGACCTCGATCGCGCAGGCCGACTACGAGATGTCGGACCTCGCCTACGAGCTCAACCTCGAGGGCGCGAAGCTTGCGCGCGCTGCTGCGGTGCGCGTCAGCGCCGAAGACGGCAAGCCGCGCTTTGTCGCCGGCGCCATCGGCCCGACCAACCGCACCGCCTCGATTTCTCCCGACGTGTCCAATCCCGGCTACCGCGCCGTCACCTTCGACGATTTGCGCAAGGCCTACGGCGAACAGATCAACGGTCTGCTCGACGGCGGCGCCGATCTGCTGCTGGTCGAAACCATTTTCGACACGCTCAACGCCAAGGCCGCGCTTTACGCGATCGCCGAGATCACGGAAGAGCGCGGCGTCGACGTGCCGGTGATGATTTCCGGCACGATTACCGACAAATCCGGCCGCCTGCTGTCGGGACAACTTCCCGAAGCGTTCTGGAATTCGGTGCGTCACGCGAGGCCAATCACGATCGGCTTCAACTGCGCGCTCGGCGCCGAGGACCTGCGCGCCCATATCGCCGATATCGGCCGGGTCGCCGATACGCTGGTCTGCGCCTATCCGAATGCCGGCCTGCCCAACGAGTTCGGCCAGTACGACGAGAGCCCGGAATATATGGCGCGCCTGATCGGCGAATTTGCCTCCGCCGGCCTCGTCAACGTCGTCGGTGGCTGCTGCGGCACCACGCCCGACCATATTGCCGCGATCGCAGCGGCGGTCGCAGCCGCACAAGCCGCGCGTCGTCCCGGACATCACACCGCGTTTGCGGCTTTCCGGCCTCGAACCCTTCGAGCTGACGCCGGCTATCCCCTTCGTCAATGTCGGCGAGCGCACCAACGTCACGGGCTCGGCGACAATTCCGCAAGCTGATCACCGCCGGCGATTACACCGCCGCGTTGCAGGTCGCGCGCGACCAGGTCGAGAACGGCGCGCAGATCATCGACGTCAATATGGACGAAGGGCTGCTCGATTCCGAAGCGGCGATGGTGACCTTCCTCAACCTCGTCGCCGCCGAACCCGACATCGCCCGCGTGCCGGTCATGGTCGACTCCTCGAAATTCCATGTGATCGAGGCCGGCCTGAAATGCGTGCAGGGCAAGCCGGTGGTGAACTCGATCTCGATGAAAGAGGGCGAGGAGAAATTCATCCACGAGGCCAATATCGCCAGACGCCATGGCGCGGCCGTGGTGGTGATGGCGTTCGACGAAAAGGGTCAGGCCGATACCTTCGCGCGCAAGACCGAGATCTGCCGGCGCGCCTACGACATTCTCGTCGACCGCCTCGGCTTTCCGCCGGAAGACATCATCTTCGATCCGAATATCTTTGCGATCGCCACCGGCCTCGAGGAGCACAATAATTACGGCGTCGATTTCATCGAAGCGACGCGCTGGATCCGCGAGAACCTGCCGCATGCGCACATTTCCGGCGGCGTCTCCAATCTGTCGTTTTCGTTCCGCGGCAACGAACCGGTGCGCGAAGCGATGCACTCGGTGTTTCTGTACCACGCCATCAAGGCCGGCATGGATATGGGCATCGTCAATGCCGGGCAGATGATCGTCTATGACGACATCGATCCCGAGCTGCGCCAGACCTGCGAAGACGTCATCCTCAACCGCGACGCGAACGCATCCGAACGCCTGCTCGCGCTCGCCGAAAAATTCCGCGGCAAGGAGCGCAAGACCCAGGAGCAGGATCTCGCCTGGCGCGAATGGCCGGTCGACAAGCGACTTAGCCATGCGCTGGTGCACGGCATCACCGAATATATCGATACCGACACCGAAGATGCGCGCAAGCTTTCCAAGCGTCCGCTCGATGTGATCGAGGGGCCGCTGATGGCCGGCATGAACATTGTCGGCGATCTCTTCGGTGACGGAAAGATGTTCCTGCCCCAGGTCGTGAAATCCGCCCGCGTCATGAAGCAGGCGGTCGCTTATCTCATGCCGTTCATGGAAGAAGAGAAGGCGCGAAACCGTGCCAACGGCGTTGCGAGTGATGGCCGCAACGCCGCCGGCAAGATCGTGCTCGCCACCGTCAAGGGCGACGTCCACGACATCGGCAAGAACATCGTCGGCATCGTGCTGCAATGTAATAATTTCGAGGTGATCGACCTCGGCGTGATGGTGCCGGCGGCCAAGATCATCGAGACCGCCAAGCGCGAAGGCGCCGACATCATCGGCCTTTCCGGCCTGATCACGCCTTCGCTCGACGAGATGAGCTTTCTGGCCGGCGAAATGCAGCGCGAAGGTCTCGAAATTCCGCTTCTGATCGGCGGCGCCACCACGAGCCGCGTCCATACCGCCGTCAAGATCGATCCGAATTACCGCTCCGGACCGGTGGTGCATGTCAATGACGCGAGCCGCGCCGTCGGCGTCGCCTCTTCGCTGTTGTCGCCGGAAAGGCGCTCGGCCTATGCCGCCGACGTGCGAGCCGAATATGCCAAGATTTCCGCGGCGCATTTCCGCGCGCAGGCCGACAAGAAGCGATTGAAGCTTGCGGACGCCCGCGCCAACGCGACGCGAATCGATTTTGCCAAGACGCCGCCGAAACGGCCGGCGTTCTTCGGCATCAAGACGTTTCGCGAATACGACCTCGCCGAACTGGCGGAATACATCGACTGGACGCCGTTCTTCCAGACCTGGGAACTGACCGGGCGCTTTCCCGCCATTCTCGACGACGCCAACGTCGGCGAAGTCGCCCGTTCGCTGTATGACGATGCGCGCAAGATGCTCGATCGCATCATCCAGTGAGAAATGGTTCACGGCGCAGGCCACGATCGGCTTCTGGCCGGCCAATGCGCAAGGCGATGACATCCTGGTTTATGCGGATGAGGCGCGCGACAAGCCGATCGCGACCCTGCACACCCTGCGCCAGCAGCTTGAAAAGCGTGAGGGGCGTTTCAACTCGGCTTTGTCCGATTTCATCGCGCCGGCTTCCTCGGGTGTACCCGATTACATCGGCGCCTTCGTGGTCACCGCCGGCATCGGCGAAGACGTGGTGGCCGATCGCTTCAAGAATGCCAATGACGATTACTCCTCGATCCTGTGCAAGGCGCTGGCCGATCGCCTCGCGGAAGCCTTTGCCGAGCGCATGCATGCGCGGGTACGCCGCGAGTTCTGGGGTTATGCGCCGGATGAGAACCTCGCGGCCGACGATCTCATCCTCGAGAAGTACCAGGGCATTCGCCCCGCGCCGGGCTATCCGGCGCAACCCGATCACACCGAGAAGGCGACGCTGTTCAAGCTGCTCGATGCCGAGAACGACCTGCGGCGTGACACTCACCGAAAGCTTTGCGATGTGGCCGGGCTCGTCCGTATCCGGGCTCTATTTCAGCCATCCCGAAAGCTTCTATTTCGGCGTCGGCAAGATCGAGCGCGATCAGGTCGAGGACTATGCCGCGCGCAAGGGTTTTAGCGTCGAGGAGACCGAACGCTGGCTGGCGCCGGTCCTGAATTACATTCCGGCACAGGACCAATCTGCGCAGGATCGCAGCGTCAAGGAAGCGACATCGGCATCGGCGCCTTTCGCCGCAAAGCCCGCCAACGATGTCGAGGCGAAAGAATTGTCGTCGCATCCGCCGGGCTGCAATTGCGCGGTGCATCTGGCGTATCGCAAGAAAAAGGTCGGCGCGGGGTAGGTTTTCCTGTCTCCTCTCGTCATGGCCGGGCTTGACCGGACAAGCCCGGCCATGACGGCCTTGAATAATTCCGTTTCAAATTTCCAACAGCCACACACCGTTGTTCCCGCGGCGGGATTCACCCGGGTTCTGCCAAAATATCGCCCCTCCAAAAACGAAGGGCGCAGGGAAAGCCGGGTGCCCGTTGCACCCGCAGCCTTGCGTGTAAAAATAGAAAACACGCAAGTTCGTCACCACAGGTTCACCGGAAATCCCCGGCCTTCCCTGCGCGATGGTTTTAACGGTTTCCTTCGTGATCTCCCCGGCGAACGGCTTGGTTGCCACCGTCACCCCTGAGAAGCGTCAGCTTCTTAAGAGCTTGATGCCAGCATCGCGGCATCAGGACCACACGACTTCACCGTCCGCTTGACGGCGCGCTCGTCCGGCGCGCTGCAGGCGTCCATCGCATCCCGCGCCCAACGTATCGTGACGATCGCGAAACGCCCCTCGATCGGGCGCGAGACGCCAAGAGCCCTAAAGGTGATTTGCCCGACGAGGCTGGGCAAATTCGGATAAACAAAGCAGCGGCCGGTCCATGACCGGCCGCTGCTTCTTTGGCACTGAGAGTTCAGACGTTAGCGGCCGGCGGGAGCGGACAGAGCCTCGTCCGGGACACGTCCGAAGTCTTCGCCCCTGTTGACATAGAACGGCACGGCCGACGCGTTGGCGTTACGAATCTGTTCGTTCGTGGTCGCGGCGACGTGGTGTTTCTTGGTGCGTTCTGCGGCGGTGGCGCTCTGGATCATCGACACAGCGATCAACGTTGAAACGGCTGACAGAGCGATCCGCTTGCTCATCTTGTTCATGGTGGTATCTCCCGGCTTGTCGTTGACGAAGCACAATCGCTTCGCGTCGACTAAACGTAGTCATGGCCGAGCGGCGCGATAATATGCAAAAGGCGAAACAGATTGTTCCGTCAGGCTTGATAATCGGCACCTTGAAAAAACGCCCGCGCGTGCGGGTTCAGGCAATTCTGATTTTCAGGAAAAAGGATCGATTAACTTCTTCCGCTCCGCGCTGCGCCGCACAAGAAGATCGATGAAGGTTCTGACTTTCACAGATAGTTGATGGCGATGCGGATAGACCGCATTCATGGACAGCTCGACGGGCCGATATTCCGGCAACAGGCGCACCAGCCTGTTGGCTTCGAGATCGTCATGAACCAGGAATCCCGCGGCGAGACAAATGCCGACGCCCTGAAGAACGGCCACCCGCAGCGTCTCGCCGCTGTTCGTAACCAGATTGCCCGATACTTTCACGGCAGCCAAAGCGCCTTTGCGATCCGTGAAATGCCACCCATCCTCGAAAGGATAAAGCACGTGGCGCAGGCAATTATGGCTGGACAGATCGGAAAGCTGTTCCGGCCGCCCATGCTTTTCAAGATAGCCAGGCGAACAGCACAGGACGTGACGCCAGTGGGCAAGGCCGCGGACGATCAGGCTGGAATCCGGCGGCGGCGTCAGGCGGATAGCGACATCATATCCCTCGTCGATGAGATCGACGGACCGTTCGCCCATCGTCAGCTCGACACTGACCTCCGGATAGCTTGTCAGGAATTCGGTGACGACCGACGAAACAAGCGGGACCATGCTGGTCGACGTATGGACGCGTAGCGTGCCTTTCGGTGTCGAGTGCAACGCGCCCACGATGTCGTCCGCCTGTTCCAGATCGGCGAGGATATGGGTGCAACGGTCGTAATAGGCCTTGCCGGCCTCGGTCAGGCTGACCTTGCGCGTGGTGCGGTTCAGAAGCCGCACGCCCAAACGCTCCTCGAGCGCATGCACATGGTTGCTGATCATTGCCGTGGACATGTTAAGGCGACGGCCGGCGGCGGAAAATCCACCGCTGTCCACGACCCGGACAAACGCCGTCAGGCTGGTGAGCCGATCCATCCGGATCCCCGATGATCAAATCGCGCCGGAGAATGTTACATCTTCGGTTGCCGGCGACAAACCTACTTGCCCGGCTGCGAGGGATCCGGCGCCAGCGCGCGCTTCTGCAACTCCGGAATGTTGACCTTGACACCGTTGGCCATGACGACATCGCCCGGCTGCTGATCGGCGGTACAGGCCCCGAGCCACTTGCCTTCGCTCGTCATCTTGGTATGCGGCAAATCCGCCCCTTCCGCTGTCACCGTCATGGTGTAGGTGCTGTCGAAACTGCCGGTGATATCGGCATGCGCACTCGCAGCTTTGCCGTTGAAGTTGCAGCGCGAGTTGATCGTCATCCCGGTGTCCGACTTCTTCACCTCACGCTCGGGGCAAGCCGGCGCAGAGAACGGACCGGCGCTCGATTGCAGCATCTGATCGGTCGCCGCATCGATGCATTGCTGCACCGTGACCCCGCGCCCGTGGCCCTCGATCGTGGTCTTGACCTCCCACAGACCCGGCTTGCGTGCCGGCAAGTCGGTGGCCTTCGCGTACGCCACGAAGAGCAAAGCAAAAGCCGCGCTCAAGCACAACATGACAGGCGGCCTGTATCGGTTGCGGCTCATCGGGCCATTTCGTGATTTCGCGCCATGACGGCCTCCTATCAAGTTCGTCACCCCCCGCGCAAGTACGATGGATATCAACGAAAGCCGCTTTTTTCGGCGTCTTGGTTTAGGGCAGCCGTGTGGCGAGGCCGTGTGACATTATGTTACATTTGTAACCTTTTTTATGGAGGCGTTGCCAGATAGAAGCTGATCCGCAACGGCTTCGATCGCATCTTTATGAATCTCTCCGCGCCTTTTATCCGCCGTCCGGTCGCCACCACGCTGTTGTCGCTTGGGCTTGTGGTGGCGGGCACGATCGCGTTTTTCAAGCTGCCGGTCTCGCCGCTGCCGGACGTCGATATCCCGACCATTTCGGTGCAGGCGACCTTGCCGGGCGCGAGCCCGGTGGACGTGGCGACGACGGTCGCGAGCCCGCTCGAGCGTCACCTCGGCCAGATCGCCAATGTCACGGAAATGACGTCGACGAGCACGCTGGGCTCTGCCCGCGTCAATCTGCAATTCGACATCGGCCGCGACATCAACGGCGCCGCACGCGACGTGCAGGCCGCCATCAATGCGGCGCGCGCCGACCTGCCGTCGAGCCTGCGAAGCAATCCGACCTACCGCAAGTTCAATCCCGCCTCGGCGCCGATCCTGATCTACACCTTGACCTCGGACACGCTGGTGCCGGCCGAACTCTATGACGCCGCCTCGACCGTGCTGGCCCAGAAGCTGTCGCAGATCGAAGGCGTCGGCGAAGTCGCCGTCAGCGGCGGCTCGCTACCCGCCGTGCGCGTCGAGCTGCTGCCGCCGGCACTCTACAAATACGGCATTGGGCTGGAAGACATCCGCGCGGCGCTCGGCAGCACCAACGCCCACAGCCCGAAGGGCGGCATCGACGTCGAGAACCAGCGCTACCAGATCTATTCCAACGACCAGGCCAACAAGGCCGCGGACTACCGTTCGCTGATCGTCGCCTATCGCAACGGCGCGCCAGTGCGCCTGGCCGATGTCGGCGACGTCATCGAACTCGGTCGAAAACGTGCGTACCGTGGGACTTGCCAACGGCAAGCCCGCGGTCATGATGATCGTGTACCGGCAGTCTGGCGCCAACATCGTCCAGATGGTCGACCGCGTGAAGTCGCTGATGCCGCAATTGCGCGCTTCAGTCTCGCCCGCCATCGACATCAACCTCGCCGTCGATCGCTCCAAGACGATCCGCGCCTCGCTGCGGGACGTCGAGATCACGCTGCTCATCACCGTCGCGCTGGTGATTCTCGTGGTGTTCGCGTTCCTGCGCGATGCGCGGGCGACGCTGGTGCCGGTCGTGGCGGTCTCGGTGTCGCTGGTCGCGACATTCGCCGTGATGTATCTCTTGGGCTATAGCCTCGACATCTTCTCTTTGATGGCGTTGACGGTCGCAACCGGATTCGTGGTCGACGACGCCATCGTCGTTCTGGAAAACATCACCCGCCACCTGGATGCAGGGATGTCGCGGCTGGATGCGACGCTGATTGGCGCCCGCGAGGTCGGCTTTACCGTCGTGTCGATGAGCGTGTCGCTGGTCGCGGTCTTTGTCCCGATCCTTCTGATGGGCGGCCTGGTCGGCCGCCTGTTTCGCGAATTCGCCATGACGATCACGATTGCAATTGCAATCTCGCTGGTGGTCTCGCTGACGACGACGCCGATGATGTGCGCGGTATTGTTGCGCCGGAATCGCGGCGAGGCACACGGGCGCGTCTATCAAATCAGCGAGCGCATCTTCGAGGCGATGTTGAACGGCTATCGCTGGACGCTGGCGATCGCGCTGCGTCACCCGCTCTCGGTGATGCTGATCCTGGCCGCGACGCTGGGCCTGAACTTCCATCTCTACGGCGTCGTTCCCAAAGGTTTTGTGCCGCAGCAGGACACCGGATTGTTGATCGGGTCGATCCGGGCCGACCAAAGCACCTCGTTTCAACTGATGCGGCAGAAGCTGACCCAGTTCATCGACATCGTCAAAAGCGATCCGGCGGTCGACACCGCCGTCGGTTTTACCGGCGGCAGCGGTCCAGGCCCCGGCGGCGCAACCAACACCGGCACGGTGTTCGCGTCGCTGAAGCCGATTGGCGAACGCCAAATGCCGGCCGATCGGGTGATCGAGCGGCTGCGGGACAACCTCGCCGCGGTAGCCGGCGCCACGCTGTTCCTGCAATCGGTCGGCGACCTCGGGGCCGGAGGCCGTTCGGGCAATGCGGCCTATCAATACACGCTGCAAGGCGCGAGCTTCGACGAATTGAACGAATGGACGCCAAAGCTGGTCGCAGCCCTGCAATCCAATCCGGCGCTCGCCGACGTCAGCAGCGATCAGCAAAACAAGGCCCTGCAATCCAATCTGGTGATCGACCGCGATCTGGCCGCCCAGCTTGGAATCACGGTCAGCCAGATCGACAACACGCTCTATGATGCGTTCGGGCAGCGGCAGGTCTCGACGATCTATGTCGCGCGCAACCAGTATCATGTGATCATGGAGGTCGAGCCAGCCTATTGGCAAAATCCGCAAACCTTGCGGGATGTCTATGTCAGCACCGCGGGCGGGCCCGCGACCGGCTCACAAACCACCAACGCGGTGGCCGGAACGATCACCTCGCCGTCGCAGAAGAATTCGATCAGCGCGGTCGCGGCCAATGCAGTGCGCAATCTCGCGACCAACTCGATTGGCGCCTCCGGCAAGGCGGCGTCATCGACCGGAACGGCCGTCTCGACCAGCTCGGAGACGATGATTCCGCTATCGAGCGTCGCCCAATTTACGCAAGGCCAGACGCCGCTGACCGTCAGCCATCAGGATCTCTTCGTCGCCACCACCGTCTCCTACAACCTCCCGCCGGGAGTCTCGCTGAGCACCGCCGTCACCGCGATCGAGAAGACCATGAGCCAGATCGGCATGCCTGCCAGCATGCACGGCAGTTTTGCGGGGGCCGCCAAGATCTTCCAGCAATCGCTGGCGAACGAGCCGTTCCTCGTACTGGCGGCGCTGGCGACGATCTACATTTCGCTCGGCATGCTCTATGAGAGCTACGTCCACCCGCTTACGATCCTGTCCACCCTGCCGTCGGCGGGCGTCGGCGCGGTGCTGGCGCTCATGCTGTTTCACACCCAATTCGACATCATTGCGATGATCGGCGTAATCCTCCTGATCGGCATCGTGAAGAAGAACGCCATCATGATGATCGACTTCGCGGTCGACGCCGAACGTCGGCGCGGGCTGTCGTCGGCCGAGGCCATCTTCGAGGCCTGCGTGATGCGTTTCCGGCCGATCATGATGACCACCATGGCCGCGCTGTTCGGCGCGGTGCCGCTGATGGTCGGGCTCGGCGAAGGCAGTGAATTCCGCCAGCCGCTCGGCATTGCCATCTTCGGCGGGCTGATCGTCAGCCAGATCCTGACGCTCTACACCACCCCGGTCGTCTATCTCTATCTCGACCGCGCCAGACACTGGCGCCAGCGGCGAAGAGAGCGCCGCCTGGCGCCCGGCGAATAAGCTTGCGCCCTTAAGCCAGCTCCGCCCGCACCATCGCCGCCCCGTCGGCAAGCGCCTTCAGTTTGGCAAACGCGAGTTCGCGCGAAAGGTACTTCATGCCGCAATCCGGCGCCGGCACCAGCCGGTCGGGGTTAAGAAATTTCAACGCCGCGCGAATGCGATCTGCGACGATGGCCGGCGTCTCGGCCTCCGGCGTGGCGAGATCAATCACGCCCAGCATGATCTTCTTTGGCGCAAGATCCCCAAGCACGCCGAGATCGAGTTTGGGCTGCGCCGCCTCGATCGATATCTGGTCTGCCTTGCAGGCGCCGAGTTCGCCGAGGAACGAATAGCCGACCGGCTTCTCGCCCTTGACGACCGCGGCATAGCCGAAACAGAGATGTATTACCGTCGTCGCCTTGAGGCCCTCCAGCGCGCGATCGATCGCCTTGACCGCGATGCGTTTTGCCGCAGGCGGGTCCTGACGCAGCCACGGCTCGTCGAGCTGGATCACATCAGCGCCGGCTTTTTCGAGATCGCGCGCCTCGGCATTCACCGCGGCGGCAAAGTCCATCACCATCTCGTCGTCGTCTTTATAATATTCGTTGACCGCCTGCCGGCTCATCGTGAACGGCCCCGGCAGCGTGATTTTTGCAACGCGCTCGGTGTTACGGCGCAAGAATTCCATATCACGCGTTTCGACCGCGTGCGTGCGGCGGATCGGGCCGACCACACGTGGCACGGCGGTGGCGAGACCGGCTTTTGAGACCACCTCGCCCGGCCTGCCGGATGCAATGCCTTCGAGCGCGGTCGCAAAGCGGTTGGAGTAGCTTTCGCGCCGTACCTCGCCATCGGTGATGATGTCAATGCCGGCGCGCTCCATGTCGCGGATCGCGAGCAGCGTCGCATCGTCCTGCGCTTGCTCCAGCCACGGCTCGGCGACGCGCCACAGATCGAGGCGCACGCGCGCTACGCCCTTCGACAGCAACTGACGGTCGACCAGCCAGTCCGGCTGCGGATAGCTGCCGACAACCGTGGTGGGCAAAAGTTTTGCGGTCATACCGTCTCCGTTGTCACACACTGCCGCCGAGATAAAGCCGCTTGACGATGTCGTTGCCATGCAACTCGTCGACATTGGCCGCGACCACGATCTCGCCGTGGACGATGATATAGCCGCGATCGGCGATGCGCACCGCCTGGTTGAAGTTCTGCTCGGCCAACATCACGGTCAGCCCGAACTGCTCGCCGAGCTCGCCGATCTTGGTGATCATCTGCGAGACCAGGAGCGGCGACAGGCCCACGGAAGGCTCGTCGATCAGCAATAGCCGCGGCGAGGACATCATGGCGCGGGCAATCGCCAGCATCTGTTGCTGTCCGCCCGACATGGTGCCGGCAAGTTGATTCGTGCGTTCCTTCAGCACCGGAAACGCGTCAAAGGCGAGCGCCAGATTGCGCTTGATGTCGCGCCGCGCCGCGCGGCGGAAAGCGCCGAGCATCAGATTTTCGGAAACCGTGAGCCGCGGAAACAATCGCCGCCCCTCGGGCACCAGCGCCACGCCGAGATCGACGATCGCCTCCGGCGATAATTTGCCGAGATCATGTGTGGTGCCGTCGAGGGTAAGCGAAACGCTGCCCCGCCACGGCCGCACCAGGCCCATGATGCACTTCATCAGCGTGCTCTTGCCGTTGCCGTTGGTGCCGAGCAGCGCCACGGTCTCGCCGGTTGCAACGTCAAGCGAAACGCCGCGCAGCGCCTTCACCGCGCCGTAACCGGCATCGAGATCGCGGATCGCGAGGCTAAGTGCCAAGATAGGCCTCCTGCACCCGCGCGTTCGCCATGACGTCCGAGGGCTGGCCGATCGCGATGATCTTGCCGGCATCGAGGCACATGATGCGTTGCGAGAACCGCATCACCGCCTGCATGATGTGTTCGATCATGATGATGGTGATGGACTCGCCGGCGAGCTTGATGAGGAGATCGAGCACTTCGTCGACCTCGGAGCCGGAAAGCCCGGCCATCGCCTCGTCCGAGATCAGGAGTTTCGGGCGCGTCGCCAGCGCACGCGCCAGCTCCATCTTGCGCAGTTCAACCTGGCTCAGGCCCGTAACCCGCGCATCCGCCTTTGCCGCAAGGCCCATCTGTTGAAGGATGGCCATCGCGCTGTCGCGATGATCGTCGGCCGAGAGACGAAGATGGGTGGCGCTGGTGAAATCCGCGGCGACCATCAGATTCTCGATCACCGTCATGCTTCGAAACGGGCGCGGAATCTGGAAGCTGCGCGCGATCCCCCGCCGCGTGCGCACGTGCGGCGCCAGCCGGGTGATATCCTCGCCACCGAAGATGACGGTCGAGGGCTCGGTGCGGAAGGCGCCGGAAATGCAGTTGATCAGCGTGGTCTTGCCGGAGCCATTGGGACCGATCAGGCCGAAGCGCTCACCGGCCTTGATATCGACGCTGACATTGTCGAGCGCGGTGAAGCCGCCGAAGCGCTTGGTCAGTCCCTCGATCCGCAGCAGCGGGAGTTCGGCAGCGGAGGTCATGTCTTGTCCTCCGCGCGGCGGCTTTTGCGGAACAGCCCGATAATACCCTCGGGCGCGGCCACCACGAACAGTACCAGCATGACGCCGAGCACAAGCACATTCACTTCCGAAGAAATGGTGACGGCAAGGAGTTGTTGCGTGACGCCGAGCAGGATGGCGCCGATCACCGGCCCGATCCAGTGCGAGGTGCCGCCGATCAGCGCCATCGCCAGCACCGAGACCGAATAGTTCAGATTAAAGGCCGACGCCGGATCGGCATATTGCAGATACATCGCCGCCGGCGCGCCCGCCGCGCACATCAGCGCCCCGGAAATCACACAGGCCACCATCTTCAATCGCAGCGTCGGCACGCCGGTGCATTCGGCGGCGAGTTCGTCGTCCCTGAGCGCCTGAAGGCCGCGGCCGATCCAGGAATTCTGGATATAGCGCGCGATCGCGACCGCCAGAACAACGAGAATGGCCTGAACGAACACCAGCATCTGCACATAGCTGTGGAACGGCGCCGTCACCGGCGGCCGCTGAATCTGGATGCCGGCGGCGCCGCCGAGAAACCGCCAGTTCGTCACCGTCGTCTCGATCACGATGGTCAGCGCAATCGTTGCGATCGAGAAGAAGATGCCCTGCATGCGCAGGGTCAACAGACCGACCGCAAAGCCGAGGAAAGCCCCGACCAGGGCGGCGGCGGCGATCTGCACGAACAGCGGCGCGCCCGCCGCCTTGAACAACAGAATGCCGGTGTAGACGCCGACGCCGAAAAACGCGCTGGTGCCGAAATTCACGTAGCCGGCATAGCCGCCGAGAATGCTCCAGGCCACCGACAGCACGATAAATTGCAGGATCACGTAGCCCGCGAAAAATGGATATTCGTTGGCGACGAGTTGCGTCGACGCGAGCACGGCAACGAGAAACAGCAGGGCGCTGCCCCAGAAAGCGATGGCGCTGCGTTTCATCATCGCCTGCCCAACAGACCCTGCGGCCGCACGGCCAGAACGCCCAGCAACAGCGCAAAGGAAATCGCCGGCGCCCAGGACGCGCCGAACATCGTCAGCACGATGGTTTCGGCAACGCCAAGGATGATGGCGGCGATCAGCGTGCCGGTCATGCTGCCCAGTCCCGCCATCACCACGACACAGAAGGTGCGTCCGATATAGGCGCGGTCGAGCGTCGGCTCGACCGGTGCGACGATGATGAGCAGCGCGCCGGCGATGCCGAGCACCGCGGTCGCAATCCCGAATGCCCATTGCTTGATGCGAACCGGGTTGGCGCCCATCAGCCGCACCGCTTCTTCATCCTGCGCCACCGCACGGATCGCGCGCCCCATGAAGGTCCGCGACAGATAGGTTGCGAGCAGCACCGTCAACCCGGTCGCGACCGCAAACGCCACCATCAGGCGAAGCGGAATCCGCATGTCGCCGAAGCGCCAGGACTTGCCGATGTAGGATGCGGTGACCGAACGCTGATCGACGCCGAAATGCAGGATGATCAGCACCTCGATGATGAAGGCGACGCCGAAGAAGAACGCGATGCCGCGTACCGCGGCATCGCTGCCGCGGCGCTCGAAGGTCTCGTAATAAATCCGGTAGGCGACGAGCCCGAACACGAACAGAAGCGGCGTGATCAGAAGTCCCGCCACCAGCGGATCGATGTCATAGCTGTCGTTGAGGAAAAAGACCCCATAGGACGCCAGCACCAGAAAGGCGGGATGCGCCACATGGGGGACGTCGAGCAGGCCGAACGAGACCGACAGCCCGATGCTGACGGCTGCATAAAAGCAGCCGAGCAGCACGCCGGTCACGACTGCATCGAGCAGCAGGTCCATTGAAAACAAGCGAGGTCCCCCTGCCCCTTAGTCGTCCTTCAAGGCCTACTTCCGCGCAGCCTCGAAAGGCGTGATGAGATTTCCGGACTTCAATTTCGCCGGGAACAGGATCACCTGTTTGCCGGGCTTCTTGAACTGATCCATGTTCTTGTCGACGATGCCCTGGAACTGGGCCTGCAGCGTCGCGGTCTCCTTGCGCTCGCCGTCCGCCGAGAACGCGATCGGACCGACGATGGTCGGGACTTCATGCTCGTGCAGATATTTGGCAATGGCCTTCTGGTCGAGCGAGCCGACCGATTTGACGGCCGCTTCGATGAGCTGGCCAGAGGCATAGCCGAACGGCGCCAGATAGTAGCCGAGCGGATCGACCTTGGCTTCGACCGCGCGCTTCGAATAGGTCTCGAAGAACGCTTTGGTACCGTCGTAATACATGGCCGGTTCCGGCAGCCAGGTGTTGAAGTTGACGACGCCGTTGAGCAGCGAACCCAGATTCGCCATGACCGGGCCGAATTGCAGGCCGACCATGCCGCCGCCGAACAGCTTGACGTTGTCGCCGATCCCGATCTCGTTGATGGCGCGCAGGATGCCGGCCGAGTCCGGCGGATAGGACGCGACGTAGACGATATCGGGCTTGGCGGCCGTCAGCGAGCGAATGATGCCGGAGAATTCCACCGTATTCGGCGGATAGGCCTGATCGAACACGACCGGCATGTTGCGCTTGGTGGCGACTTCGCGCGCGGTCGTCGCCAGATTTTGCGCGAATTCCTGGTCGGCGGTGAGCAGCGCCACCGTCTTGCCGCCGGCCTTCTGGCCGATATCGAGAAATGCCGAGGCCCAGGCATCGGCCGGTCCCCACGGGGCGTTGTTGAAATACATGTCGTGGCCAATCTTGCTGTTGACCTGGAACGAGAAGTTCCCGATCAGCACCATGCCGCGCTGCTTGACCATCGGCATGATCGGCGCGGTCGGCACGGTGGCGTAGGGCGCGAACAGCAGATCGACCTTGTCGACGTCGAGCAGTTTGGAATAGATCGCCGGCGTCTCGGAAGCGCTCGACTTGTCGTCGTAGACCACGAGTTCGATCTTGCGGCCGAGCAGGCCTCCTTTGGCATTGATGTCGTCGCGCCAGATTTCGTGGCCGAGCAGCGCGGGCTTGCCGCCGCCTGCAAGGCCGCCGGTCTGCGCCATCGACATGCCGATCTTGATCGGCGGCTGATCGGCGCCAGCTTTCGAAATCAGCGAGACGCCAATGCCGGTGACAGCCGCGCCAAGAAATGTTCTGCGTTTCATCGTTCCTCCCCTTTATCCTGTTGTTATATTTTTCGATTGCCCGCGCCGGTTTCTTTGTCCGGTATCCGCGGATATCAAGATGTCACCCAAGGTTTAAGGCCGGGGCGCGCCCGGCCACAACCCGACTCTGGTCGCATGAGGTCGACCTTGGTCAAGCCGGCTGCTTCAGGATCGCCGCCGGATCGGCGCCGACGCGTCCGCCGGCCCGGTCCGCCGCGGTTTCACGCGACAGGCGCATGTCGAAACGGATGCTCGGCAGGCCCGGAATTGGGCATTCCGGGTCCTTCGGATTGATGTCGACCGCCAGATCGCCCGACGAGCCGAACACGACGTCGTCGGCCAGATGCGGGTCGTCGCGCAGATAAAGCGCCGTCACCAGTTCGCGATAGCCGGGCGCGCCGACCAGGAAATGAATATGCGCCGGCCGCATGCCGTGACGCCTCTGCGCCGTGATCATTTCGCCGACCGGTCCATCCATCGGAATCGAATAGCCGAGCGGCTTCACCGTGCGCACCAGAAACAGGCCGTTGGCGTCGGTAGTGAAGATGCCGCGATAGTCGACAGACGTGGGATCTTCCTGAATGTCATAAAGGCCGGTGGCGCTGGTCTGCCAGAGCGAGACGGTGGCGCCGGCCAGCGGCTTGCCATTCACGTCCGTTACACGACCGTAAAGAATGATTTCCGTGCTCGGATCGGCATGCTTGGCGATCTGGCTGCCGGCGGCGAGATGCGGCGTGGTTTCGCGATAAAACGGGCCGAGCAGACTGGTGTTCGTCCCCTCTTCCATGGCGGTCTCGTCATGCAGGCCGTTGACCAGCGCCGACAGACCCAGCGTATCGGACAACAGGATGAATTCCTGCCGCGCCGGCGTGCAGATTTTCCCGACCGCGGTCATGAAAGCGATGCCCTTGATCCATTCCGCCGGCGTCAGGTTCACATCCTTGGCGAAGGCATGCAGATGCTTCACGGCGGAAGCCATAATCTGCTTCATGCGCGGATTGGGCGTTGTGGCCATCTGGTCAAGCACGGCTTGCGTGATGGTTTCCGGCGTCAACTCCTGCATAGATACCTCCCTCGATCCATTATTCTGAGCCCGCCATGGCTTTGGCTATCCATGGCTTTTTGGTCTTGATTGGCTATCAGCCTATCGCGCTGCGGGCGCGACCGCAAATCCGGAAGCCGTTGACCTCGGCCGAAATCGGCCGGCGCGCCAGTCCAAATTTTCATCAGGTGACAAATTAATCAGTCGGTCTGATCACGGCGGACGCTGAGCGGGTGGGTTTGCGCGGTCGCCGTGGCGGTGCCGAACGAGTGCGGCTGGGTCAGGATTTCCGGCTGAAGGATCTGGTCGAGCTGCTCGCGGGTCAGAAGTTTCTTGGCGAGCACCAGATCGTAGACGCTTTGATCGGTCAAAAGCGCCTGCTGCGCGATCTCGGTCGCATTGGCGTAGCCGATATAGGGATTGAGCGCGGTGACGATACCGATCGAGCGCTCGACGCCGCGGCGCAGATGCTCGCGGTTGGCGGTGATGCCCTTCACGCATCGCTCGGCCAGCGTCAGGCAGCCAGCGCGCAGATGGTTGACGCTCTTGAACAGGCTGTGCGCGATGATCGGCTCGAAGGCGTTGAGCTGCAACTGACCGGCCTCGGCGGCAAAGCTCACCGTGACGTCGTTACCGATGACTTCGAAAGCAATCTGGTTGACGACCTCGGGGATCACCGGATTGACCTTGCCCGGCATGATGCTGGAGCCGGCCTGCATCGGCGGCAGGTTGATCTCGTTCAACCCGACGCGCGGGCCCGACGACAACAGACGCAGATCGTTGCAGGTCTTCGACAGCTTGACCGCAACGCGCTTCAGGACGCCGGACAGTTGCACGAAGGAGCCGCAATCCTGCGTCGCCTCGATCAGATTCGAGGCGGTGACCACGGGAATGCCGGTAACGTCCCGCAAATGCTGGCAAACCAGACGCGCATAGTCGGGGTGGGCATTGATGCCGGTGCCAATCGCGGTCGCGCCCATGTTGATCTCGCACACCAGCAGGACTGCTTCCTTCAGCCGCAATTCGTCCTCGCCGAGCATCACCGCATAGGTCGAGAACTCCTGGCCGAGCGTCATCGGGACGGCATCCTGCAACTGGGTGCGGCCCATCTTGATGATATCCTTAAACTCCTCGGACTTCGCCTCGAACGCCTGGCGCAGCGCCGCCATGGCATCGACCAGACGCATGATGCCGGAATAGGCTGCGAGCTTCAGCGCCGTCGGATAGACGTCGTTGGTGCTCTGGCTCATGTTGACGTGCTCGTTGGGATGCAGAAACTTGTAGTCGCCCCTCTGCCCGGCCGAGCAATTCCAGCGCGCGGTTGGCGATCACCTCGTTGGCATTCATATTGGTCGAGGTGCCGGCGCCGCCTTGAATGACGTCTACCACGAACTGCTCATGCAGCCGTCCGGCCCTGATTTCCTCGGCGGCGGCGATGATGGCGTCAGCCCGCTTCGCATCGAGCAGGCCGAGGTCGCGGTTACTTCGCGCCGCCGCAATTTTGATCGAGGCCAGCGCCGAAATCAGGTTGGGATAGATCGAGATCGGCGTTGAGGTGATCGGGAAATTCTCCACTGCCCTCAAGGTATGGACACCGTAATAGGCCTCGGCCGGAACATCCCGGTCGCCCAGCAGATCGTGTTCGCGTCGCATGCTCATGGAGGCCTCAATCAGTTGCGCGAGAGAAGCGCGATAAAAACAGGGTGCGGCCTCTTTTCCAAGCCGGTATTTGTTGCGCTGCGGTAGTTTATTTGCAGTCTTCTCTTTTTGGTTGCAGTAGGCGCTGCGAGGGTCGAATCACTGCCGCAAACTGCGGTTTTCACCGTTATTGGCCGCTTTTCGGCGTGTTTAATCGACGCTAACGCGCTGCGAGAGTTATGTTTAAACCATCCTTTAGATGTAAGGGCTACGCTTTCATGGCAATTGCCCTGATCCAAAATCCCTTACCCAAAATTAACAAACAAGCTTCCACGATTTAAACCGCGGCGATCAGGGGGCGGGTGGACCGAAGGAATGACCAGCGCGCCTGACGAGATTGACTTCGATTACGCGACGACAATTGCGGATCGGGCCAACGGCTTCATGGCGCAGCACCGCGTGCCGCCGACCCCGGATAATTTTTCCGTCTGGTTTCACTACACGATGGGCGGCTCGCTCACGCTGAAAAAAACCATCGACATCCTGATCGCCAACAAGCGGAAGTTCGATTCCATCGTCAATCGCGATCTCTACGTCACCTACATCAAACCGCAGCACGATCTCAGCGCGGTCGAGGAATTCCCCGAGCAAATGCGCGGCGTGATCGCCAGCGCGCAGGATTTCCTGGCCACCGCCATTTCCGACAATCGTTCGCACATGGAAAGCCTGGGAGAAGTCAGATCGGAGTGTCAGACCACCGCTGATCCGCGGCCGATCATCGAAAAGCTCCTGAAAGAGCTGTCGAACGCGACGTCGCGTTCCTCGGCGCTCGAGGCGAATTTCCTCAGCACCACGAAAGACCTCGATCAGATCAGGGACTCGCTGAAACTTGCCGAGCAACACTCCAACACCGACCCGCTCACCGGGCTCGCCAACCGCCGATCGCTCGAGGCATTCCTGCGTGCAGGCCAGATCACGGCGATGGAGGCTGGAACGCCGCTCAGCATCCTGATGATCGATATCGACCACTTCAAGAAGTTCAACGACAGCTACGGCCATCAGGTCGGCGATCAGGTTCTTCGGCTGGTCGCCAGGGTCTTGCATGAGAGCGTCCGCGATTGCGATCTTGCCGCGCGTTACGGCGGCGAAGAACTGATCGCGGTGCTGCCGGGCGCAACGCTGGATGCCTGCGTCGAGGTCGCCGAGCGCATCCGTCGCCGCATCGGCGAAGCGCGGCTGACCCGCCGCGCCACCGGCGAGGAAATATCGAGCGTCACTGTCTCGATCGGGGTGGCGCAATTCCGCATGGCGGAGTCGGCCGACGGCATGATCGAGCGGTGCGATCGTGCGCTCTATCAGGCCAAGCGTTCGGGCCGCAATCGCACGATCAAGGAAGCCTCGGTCGAGGAAGAGATCGCGGCCTGAGGTTTCCAGGTCTTTTCGCTATAAGTCTTTTCGACTAGCGGACGCAGCTTCAGATCGCGGCGGCAACCTTCTCCAGTCCGATCAGGCGGGCAAGCGAGCGCACCTCGCGCTTCTGGTCTTCGCGCAACTGAAACAACAGCGGCATCGCCGCCGATTTCAATTGCTGGACTTCCGCCGCTTCAGGGTCGATCGGCACGGCGGCAGCGTTAGTGGGATCAGCCTGCCGCGAGGTATGAATCTTGTGGGCCACCGCGCGCAGCGCATTCTCCACCGCCGGCCAATAATATTCCTGGGACGGCGACAACTTCAGCCGTTCCTTGATGCCGGCGATCTGCGTGTCGCTCAACAGGGCGTAGGATTTCTGCACCGGCGGCTTGGCGACGACTTTCGGCTTCGGCGGCACCGATGGCGCTGCCGGATTGGTCATCTTGAGCCCCTCGATTTCGGCTGGCGGCGTCGCCGCAAAAGCCTGCCGTAGCGATTCGTTCGGGATCGAATCGGTTTGCGCGGGTTCCACGGAATCGGGCGTGGCCGAGGCCACGGTCAGCTTGTCGCCCTTGCTGTCACGGTTGGATACGACCCGTTGCAACATGGCGGCCGGTTCCACCATCGCAGCAACGCCCGCCGCGGGTACGCTCTCACGGCCCAGAATGGCGGCTGCGGCGGCGCCGACAACCAGAAAGCCGGTCAGGGCAATAATAGTGATGGCTTTCGACAGGTAACTCTCCATGTACGAACGGCGCGATTTACGAACGACCTGATTTTCGAATGACTTGATTTTCGAACGACTTGGACCTGACATTCACGGTGGGTTTGGCCGCTTACCGGTCTGATTTTCCCGACAACGGGGGAGGAAATAAGGCTTAACCGTGCCGCCGCGGTGACTATCTGCCGCCCGGCGGCCGGTCAAAGGATCAGGCGGCGGCGACGACGAGTTCGTAGGCCTCCTGGATATCGGCGACGATATCGGAGGCCTCCCACAGCGCATCGGGCGCGACTGTCTGCCAGGTGATGGTCCAGTTTCCGCCCCTGGTCGAGCGGGGCATGCCGACGACGTCGAATTTCACATGGCGGCAGAGCGGATGACGCTCAAGGGCGTAAGCGACCCGGCGCTTGATCTCGTCGATGGTCGCCGGCGTCTTAGCAAAAAGCGTCTCGAAATCCATGTCACTCCACCCGCAACTGCCGCTTCGGCTGCCCGCGCAAACCTTGCGGCGACGGCCCTGGACATGAATCTTGGGGGAGCGTGGTTAATGGCCGGTTAAATGGCCGCTAGTGGTCCGATTTTAACATTCGCATCCCTTCTCAGCTGGCACCTTTGCGAGTGTCAAATCCACTCCACTAGCGCCGCGAATGATCGGGGCGCGATCAGACTTGAGAGGGTTTTGGCGGCGACGTGTGAGCGTTACAGCGGCGGGTCGATGGCCTCGTCGTATTCCCTTTTCAAGCGCGCGATCAGTTCGGCGGCCGGCACGATCTCATCGAGGCTGCCGATACCCTGACCTGAGCCCCAGATCTCCTTCCAGGCCTTTGGCCTGACGCGCTCGCCGGAATCGTCGGTCCCGAAACTCATCTTCGAGGCATCCGATTGCGGCAGATTTTCCGGGTCCATGCCGGCGGCCAGGATCGATGGCTTCAAGTAGTTGCCATGCACGCCGGTGAAGAGGTTGGAATAAACGATGTCTTCCGCGTTCGAGGTCGCGATCATCTCCTTGTAGCGTTCGACGGCATTCGCCTCCTTGGTGGCGATGAAGGCCGAACCGATATAGGCGAAGTCCGCGCCCAGCAGACGCGCCGCGCGAATCGCGCGGCCGTTGGCGATGGCGCCCGACAGCGCGATCGGACCGTCGAACCATCGCCGCGTCTCCGCCACGAAGGCGAACGGCGAAATCACGCCGGCATGACCGCCGGCGCCGGCCGCGACGAGGATCAGGCCATCGGCGCCCTTCTCGATCGCCTTGTGGGCAAATTTCTGGTTGATCACATCGTGAAACACGATGCCGCCCCAGCGATGCGCGGCCTGGTTGACCTCCTCGCGCGCGCCCAGCGACGTGATGATGATCGGCACCTTGTGCTTCTCGCAGAGCGCCAGATCGTGTTCGAGCCGGTTGTTCGACCGGTGCACGATCTGATTGACGGCAAACGGCGCCGATGGCCGCTCCGGATGCGCCGCATCATGGGCGGCAAGCTCTTGCCTGATGCGCGTCAGCCACTCGTCGAGCAATTCGGGCGGCCGCGCATTCAAGGCCGGAAACGCACCGACGATGCCCGCCTTGCATTGGGCAATCACGAGATCGGGCACCGAGACGATGAACAGCGGCGCCCCGATCGCGGGAAGCGAAAGACGGCCCTTGAACAAAGCAGGCATCGACATCAGCAAAATCCTCGTATTCTGGGCGGCGGGAAATCGTGCCCACGAATTAAAGGATGATGCCCGACCTTACATCAAGAAGGCAATCGCGGTTCTTTGTCATCGCCCGGCTTGACCGGGCGATCCAGTACGCTGTGACTTCTCGATTGCCTCGACAGCTCTGGAATACTGGATTCCCCGCTTTTGCGGGGAATGACAGTCTTGTTGCGGCCCTACTGGCACAATGCGCGGGTGACGAAATTATCGGTCCGGCAATCGTCCGGCTTGCGGGCCCGGCCCGGAATCAAGACTTTTGCCGAACAGGCTTCGACCGAATCCGTCGACAGGCTTTTGCCTTCCTTGAGGCCCTTGGCCTGGCAGAGCTTGTCGGCCGCCACCTTGCAATCGGAGGCGCCGTTGGCCGACACCGGACACTTGATGCGGCCCTCGGCCACGGAAGACGGCGTGGTGAGGCGCGACAGGCCTTCGCCCGCATTCCTGGCCGCGTCCTTGGCGCGGGCGTTGAGATCGTCGAGCGTCTCGCTTGTGCTTTTCAGCGTCGGCAGGATCGACAGGGATTTTTCCAGTACCTTGCCCATTTCGTTGAACAGGCCCGGATTTTCCGGGGCCGCGGGTCCAGCCGGAGCCCCACTTGGCGGCGGCCCTCCCGCCGGCGGCGCTGTCTGCTCCGGCGATGGCGGCGGGATCGGCGGTGGAGCGGCCGTCTGCGACCAGCCGGCGGTGGCAGCGACCATCCATACCGTTGCGGCTACCGCGATCCTTGTGAGTGTGGTCGATTTGATATTCGCCTCGGCATTGCCGCGAGTCCTCAAGGCGAATGTCAAATCTAAGACCACACTCAAATCCCGTGTTTGCTAGTGTCCCTTTGTTCCTGACATTCGTAAACGAACTCACCGCGACAGGATACGAATGTCAGAACCGGGACACTGGTGCGGGCGCGGCAACGCCCGGAAAGGGCCGGATCGATCACGCATGGGGGCAGGATAGCCCGGGCCGATCGGACGGCAAAGCGTCAGATCAGCTTGATGGCGATGACGAACCCACTGGCGAGCAGGATCACGAACGCGGTCAACCACAGGCCCAGGCGCTTTTCGATTTCGGCGCGGATCACGTCGCCGTAGCGATTGAGCACAACCGCAACGATGAAAAAGCGGCCGCCCCTGGCGATGATCGAGCACAGGATGAACAGCCAGATATTGTAGCCGGCGAAGCCCGAAGTGATGGTGACGAGCTTGTAGGGGATTGGCGTCAATCCCTTCAGCAGGATGATGACGCTGCCCCATTCGGCATAGGAGGCGCGAAAGGCTTCGACCTTGTCGCCGAGATGATAAAGATTGATCAGCCAATTCCCGACCGAGTCATAGAGGAGCGCTCCGATGGCGTAGCCGAGCACACCACCGGCAACGGAGGCAACCGTGCAAAGCGTTGCAAACAGCCACGCCCGGGCCGGCCGCGCCAATGACATCGGCAGCAGCATGATGTCGGGAGGAATCGGAAAGAAGGAGCTTTCCGCGAAAGCGACCGCACCTAAAATCCAGAGGGCGTAGGGCTTGTCGGCGGCGGCGATACACCAATCGTAGATACGTCTGAGCATGCCGCGATGAAGCATCACGGCGTGCGTTTGTCCATGCCGGAAAAGCGGGGAATTAGTGGCGCTTGCGCAGCGCCCGGCCCTCGAGCGCGACAATTGGCCGCCGCGCGGAGGGAACCTTGACCGGCGCCTTCGGCATCTTCTCGGCGATGCCGAGCAGATGCTCGCGGCGCTCCATCTCGCGCCACACATCTTCGGGACGCACGCCGGCCGCCGCCCACAGCACCGTCAGATTATAAAGCAAGTCGGCGCTTTCGCGGATCACGGCATCGGTCTTGCCGTTGACGGCATCGATGACGACCTCGATGGCTTCTTCGGCGAGCTTCTTGGCCATCTGGTCGGGGCCGCGCTGAAACAGCCGGGCCGTCCGCGAAACCGAAGGATCGAGATCCTTGGCCGCGATTACCGCCTGATAAAGCCGTTCGAGCGAATCACTCATGTGCCTAAGATAATCCAAACGCCACGCCGGCGTGTTAACGGCCTCACAATTAACGGAAAACCACGGGCCACGGTGACCAGTGGCTTAACTCGGTCGCGAGATTTTAAAGGGTGCGGCAAAATGGCAAGCGGCGTAACCAGGCGGCCTGCTTGTCTTGCAAGGCCAAGCCATATCGGCTTCGATCGGCCGCGTCACGGCCGTAATATTACGGTCGGAGCGCTTATCTCGCAGATGTGAAGACCTCGCGGATTGCGCGGCCGCTCGCGACCAAGCGGTAACCATCGCCGCTCATCTGCGGTTAATGTTGGCCTTGGCAGAATGAAACAAAGGCCGGAAAAGGTGTCATGAAACCGACATATCCGGCGCAGCAACTGGCTTCCAATGCGCGTCATTCAGACCCTTTTTGCCTGTTGGCTTTCGGCAGTCTGTCTTGCCGGCCTGGGCGTGCATGCCGCGGAGAACCCTCACCTGCTCACGGTCGCGCTCTCATTCGATCGCCCGATCAACGCTAGCGCCGCGCCGCTCGTCGTCGCCATGACCGACGGCCTGTTTTCCTCCGAAGGGTTGGCCGTCATATCCAAAATCGCCGCCGGATCGCCCGAGGCGATCGCGAACGTTGCCTCCGGGGCCAGCGAGTTTGCCGTCGTCGACATCAACGCGCTGATCCGCTTTCGCAGCCAGGCGGCGGCCCCGGTCAAGGCAGTATTCGTCCTGTTCAATAAAGCGCCCTATGCCATCGTGGCCCGCAAAAGCCGGGGCATCCATGTGCTCTCGGACATCGAAGGCAAGACGCTCGGCATTGCCGACCGCGACCTGTCGGCCGGGCTGTGGCCGGCACTGGCGCGCCAGAACGGGATCAATCTCAATCACGTCAAGCAAAGCCGGATCAGCGCTGCGGTGCGTGAGCCGATGCTGTCGGCCGGCCAGGTCGACGCCGTCACCGGATTTTCCTACCAGTCCGCCATAAACCTGAGGGATCGCGGCGTTCCGGCCGACGACCTTGCGGTGCTGCGCTTTGCCGATTACGGCTGCGAGGCCTACGGCTTTGCGGTGATCGTCAATCCCGACTTCGCCGCCAAACGGCCGGACGCCGTGAAGGGCTTTGTGCGCGCCGTGATAGCCGGCACCAACCTGACCATCCGCGACGAAGGCCATGCGGTCGACCAGGTTCTGACCCGGATGGAGGAAGGCTCGCGCGAGCTTGAGCTGGAACGGCTGCACGCGGTGGTCCGCGACAACATCCTGACCAACGAAGTAAACCGCAACGGTCTCGGCGGCGTCGATCCGGCCCGGCTCGAACACGCGATCGATCAGGTCGGCGAAGGCTTCCATTTTGAAAAGCATCCCAAGGCCGCGGATATTTTCGACGACCGCTTCTTACCCGCACGCGCCGATCGCCTGATCAACTGAGCAAAAGCCTCCTAGTGGAGTGGATTTCACATTCGCAACCCACCTGGCCGCAGATCTCGAAAGCGAATGTCAAATCCAAACTCCACCAGATGCGAATGTTAGAATCGGACCACTAGGAGGCTATATCTTCGCACCACTCCCTGATTAAGATGCGCCGGTCGGACGATCGTCATCGTCCCTCGCCTGGTGCTGAAATCGCATGTCTCTGCCTCGCCTTTATCTGCGCGTGCTCCAGCTGCTCGGCAAGGAAGCGCGGCTCGGCTGGATCCTGGCCGGCGCCAACCTGTTGCTCGCGGCCGCCCAGTTCGCCGAGCCGGTGCTGTTCGGCAACATCGTCGATTTACTCTCCGGCAAGCCGGCCGGCGGCTCACTCGGCTCGTCCCCGGCCTGGCCACTGCTTCTGGCCTGGGCCGCGTTCGGCCTGTTCACGATCCTGTGCAGCGCCGCGGTCGCGCTGCACGCCGACCGGCTGGCGCATCGCCAGCGTCAGGCGGTGCTGACGAACTATTTCGAACATATCATGCAGCTGCCGCTCACCTACCACACCGGCACCCATTCGGGGCGGCTGATGAAGGTGATGATCAACGGCACCGATGCGCTGTGGCGGCTGTGGCTCGGATTTTTCCGCGAGCATTTCGCCGCGATCCTGTCGCTGGTCGTGCTGCTGCCGCTGGCGTTTTACATCAACTGGCGGCTGGCGATCCTTTTGTTCGGACTCTGCGTGGTGTTCACCGTCCTGACGACGATGGTGGTGCGCAAGACCTACGGCATGCAGAGCGAGGTCGAGACCTATTACGGCGATCTTTCGGCGCGCGCTTCCGACGCGCTCGGCAACGTCGCGCTGGTGCAGAGCTTCGTGCGCGTCGATGCCGAGGTGCAGGGCGTGCGTTTCGTCGTCAACAAATTGCTGGCGGCGCAGATGCCGGTGCTGTCGTGGTGGGCGCTGGTCACCGTGATCACGCGGGCATCGACCACGATCACGATTCTGGCGATCTTCACGGTCGGCATCGTGCTGCACGAGCGGGGCCAGACCTCGGTCGGCGAGATCGTGATGTTCGTCTCTTTCGCCACCATGCTGATCCAGAAACTCGAGCAGGTGGTCAGCTTCATCAACAACGTCTTCATGGAGGCGCCGCGCCTTGCCGAATTCTTCAACGTGCTCGATGCGGTGCCGGCCGTCCGCGACCGGCCGGACGCGATCGATACCGGACGCCTGTCGGGACTGGTCGAATTCAACGACGTTTCGTTCTCCTATGACGGCAAGCGGCCGGCGGTCGAAGACCTTTCCTTCACCGCGCTGCCCGGCCAGACCATCGCGCTGGTCGGCCCGACCGGCGCCGGCAAATCCACCGCGATTGCGCTATTGCATCGCGCCTTCGATCCGCAGTCCGGCTTCATCAGGATCGACGGCATGGACGTGCGCGGCCTGACGCTGACGGCGTTGCGGCGGAACATCGGCGTGGTGTTTCAGGAAGCACTGTTGTTCGACCGGACGATCGCCGACAACTTGAGGGTCGGCAAGCCGGACGCCACAGACGAAGAATTGCGGCTGGCAGCTAGCCGCGCGCAAGCGCTGGAATTCATCGAACGCAGCGAGCGCGGCTTCGACTCCAACGTCGGCGAGCGCGGGCGAATGCTGTCCGGCGGCGAGCGGCAGCGGTTGTCGATTGCGCGCGCGCTATTGAAGGATCCGCCGATCCTGATTCTCGACGAGGCCACCAGCGCGCTCGATGCCGTCACCGAGGCCAAGGTCAACGCCGCGCTTGACGAGGTGATGAAAGGGCGCACCACCTTCGTCATCGCCCACCGCCTCTCGACGATTCGCAATGCCACGCTCATTTTGGTGTTTGACGGCGGGCGCGTGATCGAAAGCGGAACTTTCGAGGAACTGGTGGCGAAAGGCGGCCGTTTCGCCGAATTGGCTCGCGCCCAATTCATGGTGCAGGAGAGCGCTCGCGCGAGCCTCGAAGCGCCGTGAAAGGTGGAGCGGATTTAATATTCGCTACCGTACAAACCACGAACTCCGCTTCACGTCGGCGTCAAGATTGAAGCACTGTCGAAATTCGGCCTATTTCGGTGTCGAATTAGTTATTGAGCCCCCGCAGCGAGCCGGATAGGTTGGCGACTGCCGCCGGACGCGCTTGAAACCCTGACGTCACATGGTGAGGACCTCCTTTATCCAAAGGCGGGTCTCAAAGGACCGGAATCGGATAGTGCAATTTCATCGCCCGTCGCTTTTCAAATCGCCGCTGCGTTTGATCGCTGCTGTATCGGCATTCACGCTCGCCACCATCGGCGTGGCGAACGCTGAAGCGCTGCTGCTCGTGGAAGCCGATAGCGGCAAGGTGCTGCAAGCGGAGAATGCGACCAATCCCTGGTATCCGGCCTCGGTGACCAAGTTGATGACGGCCTATGTGACGCTGAAGGCGGTCAAGGAAGGACGCATCACCCTCGATACGCTGTTCACGGTGTCTCCGACAGCGGCCTCGCAGTCGCCCTCGAAAATGGGATTCCGGCCGGGCACGCAAGTGACCGTCGATAACGCGCTCAAGATGATGCTGGTGAAGTCGGCCAACGACATGGCCGTGGTGCTGGCCGAAGGCGTCGGCGGCTCGATCGACGGCTTTTCCGAATTGATGAACCAGAACGCGCAGCGACTCGGCATGACGCAGACCAGTTACGTCAATCCGAACGGCCTGCCGGCCGATGGCCAGATCACCTCGGCGCGGGATCTTGCGATCCTGGCGCGGGCGATCATCCACGACCTGCCCGAATACGAATATTTCGTCCACATTCCCTCGATCCGCTACGGCCGCAGGGTCACCCAGAATTTCAACAAGCTGATCGGACGCTATCCCGGCGCCGACGGCTTCAAGACCGGTTTCATCTGCGCGGCCGGCTATAATCTCGTGGCGTCCGCGACCCGCAACGGCCGGCGGCTGATTGCGGTCGTGCTCGGCGCTTCCTCGAGCCAGGCGCGCGCCGTCAAGGCGGTCCAGATGCTGGAACGCGGCTTCTCCAACGATGCGCTGTCGTGGCTGAAACCTTCGCTGGGCACCGTGGATAATCTCGTGCCGATCGATGCCTCGCCGCCGAACCTGCGTGACGAGATGTGCAGCGGCAAACGGCACAAGCCGGCGAGTGATGAAGACGAGGACACGACGGTCAGCAACGGCGTCTCGGGCAGCTCACCTGCCCTCGCCTTCTTCGCGACCGGTGGCCAGGGGCCGGCCTTGAAGCCGTCGGAATTGCTCGCGGCTGCACCTGCGCCCTCCGAACCGATCCCCGTCTATACCGGACCGACCCGCACCGGAGCGGCGTTGATTGCTGCGGTTGCGGCCGATACCGCCGAAGAACAGGCGGCGGCGAAGCATCGCGGAAAGAAAACGCATGTCGCGGCCAAGAGGCCCCCCGAGGCGGGAGCCGGCGACGCCGCCAAGCCGGCCAAGCATGCGAGTGCGACAGCCAAGACCACGGACAAACCTGCGACAGCCGACAGGTCGGCCAAGCCGAAGGCGGTCGCCAAGCCCGCCAGGCCCAAGCCTGACGTTAAAGGCAGCGACGCCAAAAACAGCTAAGCGTCTGGTCCGGCGCGCCCTTCCGGGCTGCCAACTTTTTCGTGACCCGTCTTGTTCGGTATGACGGCAGCTTGCCATCGGCGGCCGCAACGCTCAATATCGCCCGAAAATCAAGATGACCCGTCATAACAAACGGGCACAATCCAAGGGAAGCGAAGCGAGAGGGGAAGTGACATGGAGCGCATCTGGCTCAAACAATATCCGGCCGGCGTGCCCGCCGATATCGATGTGACCCAATATTCATCCCTGGTTGAATTATTGGAAGAAAGCTTTGCGAAGTTCAGGGAACGCAAGGCTTTCATCTGCATGGACAAGTCCATCACCTACCGCGACCTCGACGAGATGTCGCTGGCGCTTGGCGCCTATCTCCAGAGCAAGGGCCTGCAAAAGGGCGCCCGCGTCGCGCTGATGATGCCGAACGTGCTGCAATATCCGATTGCGACCGCCGCCGTGCTGCGCGCGGGCTATGCAGCCGTCAACGTCAATCCGCTCTATACGCCGCGCGAGCTTGAGCATCAGCTAAAGGATTCCGGCGCCGAAGCCATCATCGTGCTGGAGAACTTCGCCACCACCGTGCAGCAGGTGATGGGCAAGACCCAGCTCAAGCATGTCATCGTCGGCAGCATGGGCGACCTGCTCGGCCTCAAGGGCGTGCATCGTCAATCTCGTGGTGCGGCGGGTGAAGAAGATGGTGCCGGCCTATTCGATTCCGCGCGCCGTCAGCTTCAACGATGCGGTCGCCGCGGGGCGCACCATGACGTTTCAGACAAGCCGAAGACTCATGCCCGACGACGTCGCCTTTCTGCAATATACCGGCGGCACCACCGGCGTCTCCAAGGGCGCGACGCTGCTCCATCGCAACATCCTCGCCAATGTGCTGCAGAACGACGCGTGGCTGCAGCCGGCGCTGAAAAAGCCGCCGCATGTCGATCAGCTCTTTATCGTCTGCGCATTGCCGCTCTATCACATCTTTGCGCTGACCGCCTGTTACCTGCTGGCGGTGCGCGCCGGCGGCGTCAATCTCTTGATCCCCAATCCGCGCGACATGCCCGGCTTCATCAAGGAGCTGTCGAAATACCAGATCAACAGCTTCCCGGCCGTCAATACGCTTTACAATGCGCTTTTGAATACGCCCGGCTTCGACAAGATCGACTTCTCCAAGCTCAAGACCTCGTTCGGCGGCGGCATGGCGACCCAAAAGCCCGTTGCCGAAAAGTGGCTGGCGGTGACCGGCTGCGCGCTGTCGGAAGGCTACGGCCTGTCGGAGACCTCGCCGACGCTGACCTGCAACCCGGCCGACGCCGACCGCTTCTCCGGCTCGATCGGCATTCCCGTGCCCTCCACCTGGCTGTCGATCCGCGACGACGACGGCAACGAAGTGCCACTCGGCCAGCCCGGTGAAATCTGCGCCAAGGGGCCACAGGTGATGGCCGGTTACTGGAACCGGCCCGACGAGACCGCGAAAGTGATGACGGCGGACGGTTATTTCCGCACCGGCGACATCGGCGTGATGAGCGCCGACGGCTACACCAAGATCGTCGACCGCAAGAAGGACATGATCCTGGTCTCCGGCTTCAACGTCTATCCGAACGAGATCGAGGAAGTGATCGCAAGCCATCCGGGCGTGCTGGAATGCGCCGTGATCGGCGTGCAGGACGCCAAGTCCGGCGAGGCGGTGAAGGCCTTTATCGTCAGGAAAGACCCGAGCCTGACCGCCGAGGACGTGACCAAGTTCTGCGCCACGCAGCTCACCGCCTACAAGGTGCCGAAGCAGATCGAGTTCAGAACATCACTGCCGAAAACCAATGTCGGCAAGATCCTGCGCCGCGAGCTGCGCGAGGAGACCAAGGCCGCGGCGGCGTAAGGCGACAAGTCCGCGCATCGTGTGATGAGTGACGCTCAGGTGTTTGTGCCGGACGACGTCCTTGCCTTCTGGCGCACGGCGGGAGACGAGCGCTGGTACAAGCGCGACGATGCCTTCGACGCCAGCGTGCGCGAGCGATTTCTCGCGTTGTGGCAAAAGGCTGCCGCAGGCGACTTGTCGTCCTGGGAGAGGACGGATGACGGCGCGCTAGCGCTGGTCATCGTACTCGATCAATTCCCGCGCAACATGTTTCGCGACGACCCCAAGGCCTATTCAAGCGACGCTCTCGCACGCGACGTTGCACACCGCGCGCTTGCCCGCGGCGCCGACAAACGCATCGGGGCGCCGCTTTTGCAATTCCTGTATTTGCCATTCATGCATTCGGAGGATCTGGGCGACCAGTTGCGCTGCGTCGACCTGTTCGGCGCGACCAACGATACGGAAAACCTCCGATATGCCGAGGAACATGCCGAGATCATCCGCCGGTTCGGGCGCTTTCCGCATCGAAACCGGGTTCTTGGCCGCGCCGCGGCGCCCGAGGAGCAGGCCTTTCTCGACGGCGGCGGATTTTCCGGCTAGTACCGGCCAGACGCGTTTTCGAGCGAAGTGGAAACCGGTTCGCGTGAAGAAAACGCGTCAAACAGAAGATTAGAGCCCGGTTCTGATTCAATCAGAACCGAATAGGCTCTAAGGGCGATGACGGAACGGTGAACGGGCCAGCCTGTTGCCGTTGCGGTGAGCTTGCGAATATTGTGCCGCGAAATACGCCGGTCTACCAAACATCCGCATCATTTGAGGAGAACTGACGATGACGATCAAAGTTGGCGACAAACTGCCCGAGGCCAAGTTTCGCGTGATGACGGCGGACGGCGTTCAGGTCAAGACCACCGACGACATCTTCAAGGGCAAGAAGGTCGCGCTGTTCGCCGTGCCCGGCGCCTATACCGGCACCTGCCACAAGATGCATCTGCCGAGCATTTTCCTCAACGCCTATGCCTTGAAGGACAAGGGCGTCAACACGATCGCGATCGTTTCCGTCAACGACGCCTTCGTCATGAGCGCCTGGAAGCGCGACACCGACGAGCGCGACGAAGCCATTTTCCTCGCCGACGGCAACGCCGAATTCACCAAGGCGATCGGCATGGAGCTCGATGCTTCCGGCAACGGGCTCGGCATTCGCTCCAAGCGCTACTCGATGGTGGTGGAAGATGGCGTGGTCAAGAAATTCAACCTCGAGGCCGCGCCCGGCAAGGTCGAGGTGTCCGGCGGCGATACGCTGTTGGGGCAGCTGTAAGCTAACGACACAGCATCCACAACTGTCATTCCCCGCGAAAGCGGGCAATCCAGTATTCCGGAGTCGCCGGAATGGATTGAGAAGCCGCGGCCTACTGGATCGCCCGGTCAAGCCGGGCGATGACAACAGAAGTAGTCGCCTACCCCTTCAACCTTGCCATCGCCACGCCGTCGCGCGCCAGTTGGTCGGCACGCTCGTTCTCGTCGTGGCCGGCATGGCCCTTGACCCAGTGCCAGCGCACTTCGTGCGGCTTTAGCGCTTCGTCGAGGCGTTGCCACAGTTCCGCATTCTTGACCGGCTTCTTGTCGGCGGTACGCCAGCCGTTCTTTTTCCAGCCATGGATCCAGCCGGTGATGCCCTGACGGACATACTGGCTGTCGGTGTAGAGGTCGACCGAACAGGGCTTTTTCAGCGCCTCCAGTGCCGAGATCGCCGCCATCAACTCCATGCGGTTGTTGGTGGTGTGGGCCTCGCCGCCCTTCATCTCTTTTTCGACGTCGCCGAATTTGAGAATGGCGCCCCAGCCGCCTGGGCCGGGATTGCCCGAGCAGGCGCCGTCGGTGTGGATGATGACGGAAGGGCAGCGAACTCACTTTATATTCCCTTAAGCAAGCACGCCGTAGTCGCGGATCGACGACACGCTTTGATGAAAGCGCAGCTTGCGGACGTATTCGAGCGGATCTTTCGGGCGCACCAGCGCGCCCTTCGGCACGTTGAGAAAATCGACCAGACGCGTCAGCAAGAAGCGCAGCGCCGAGCCCCGCGCCAATAGCGGCAGCGCATCCTCTTCGTCCTTTGACAGTTGCCGCTCGCGGCCATAGGCCGACAACAGCGCGCGCGCCTTGGTGACGTTGAACGAGCAATCGCTTTCGAAGCACCAGGCGTTAAGACAGATCGCGACGTCATAAGCGAGCATGTCGGTGCAGGCGAAGGTGAAGTCGATGATCCCGGACACCCGGTCGTCGAGGAAGAAGACGTTGTCCGGAAACAGATCGGCGTGGATAACGCCGACGGGCAAATGCTTCGGCCAGATATTGCTTTCGAGATAGTCGAGTTCGTCCGAAAGAAATGCGCGCAGGCCGGGCTGGACGCCGTCGGCGCGAGACGCCGCCTGCTCAAACAGCGGCCGCCATCCCGACACCGACAGCGCATTGGCGCGCGACATCTTGAAATCGGCGCCCGCCAGATGCATTTCGGCCAGAACCTTGCCGACGCCGGCGCAATGGGCGGCGTTGGGCTTGCGCGGCCAGATGCCTTCGAGAAAGGTGATGATCGCCGCCGGGCGGCCGGCCAGGGTGCGCAGCGCCTCGCCGCTTTTGTCCTGCACCGGCTGCGGACAATTCACCCCGCGCGAGGCGAGGTGCGTCATCAGCTCAAGGAAAAACGGCAGGTCGCCCTTGGCGACCCGCTTTTCGTACAGCGTCAGGATGAAAGAACCAGACGTCGTGTGCAGCAGGAAGTTGGAATTCTCGACGCCCTCGGCGATGCCCTTGTAGGACAAGAGTTCGCCGATCTCGTAATTTTTCAGGAAGTCCGCAAGCTCGTCGGCGGCGACGTCGGTGTAGACCGCCATGAGCGATACCCTGATCTAAAGTTATTCCGCAGCGTCAGGCCGCAGCGAGCGCGGCAGCGGGAAGAATTCGTTTTCTTCCGCGGCCGACACCGTCTCGACGTGCAGTTCGTAACGCTCGGCGAAGGCGCCCATGATCTCCTCGACGATCACTTCCGGAGCCGAAGCGCCCGCGGTGATGCCGAGGCTCTTGATGCCGTCAAACCGCGCCCAGTCGAGGTCGCTGGCGCGCTGCGCCAGGATCGCGATTCGGCAGCCTTCGCGCTCGGCGACTTCGCGCAGGCGCTGCGAATTCGAGGAGTTCGGCGCGCCGACCACGATCAAGGCGTCGACCACGGGCGCCACCTTCTTCACCGCGAGCTGGCGGTTGGTGGTGGCGTAGCAGATGTCTTCCTTGTGCGGACCGGAAATGTTCGGAAACCGCCCCTTCAGGATCGCGACGATTCCCGGCGGTGTCGTCGATCGACAGCGTGGTCTGGGTCACAAAGGCGAGATTGTTGGGGTCCTTCGGGGTGAAGGTCGCCGCATCTTCCGCGGTCTCGATCAGCGTCACCGCCCCTTGCGGCAATTGGCCGAGCGTGCCGACCACCTCCGGGTGATGGGAATGGCCGATCAGGAGGATTTCGCGGCCGCGCTTGAAATGGATCGCCGCTTCCCGGTGCACCTTGGTGACCAGCGGACAGGTGGCATCCAGCGAAAAGAAATTGCGGGCGCGGGCGTCGGCCGGGACCGACTTCGGAACCCCGTGGGCCGAGAACACCACCGGCGCGTTGGTATTGTCGGGGATTTCGGCCAGTTCCTCGACGAAAATCGCCCCTTTGGTCTTCAGGCTGTCCACCACATAGCGGTTGTGGACGATCTCGTGGCGGACATAGACCGGGGCGCCATAGATCGTGAGCGCCCGCTCGACGGTATCGATCGCCCGCACCACGCCGGCGCAGAAGCCGCGCGGAGAACAAAGCACGATTTTCAGGGGTGGTTTGGCTGGCATCAGGCGGCCTCGGACCGGATCGGCCCCAATCGTTAAGGGGCCGGGAACGGTCGATTCAAAGGGATTAATCCGCCCAAGGACTTGGGACGGCTTTTGGGCGCTGTCAAGGGCGACCCATTGCGCAAGCCGGCCCGGGAAGGCTTATAAGGGGCGCAATTCCCGTCATCGCTGATGACTATGGCTTCGCCTCCCGGAGGTGGGCGAAGCGCAAAGGAGATTTGCCATGAGCAATGCACCGCTGATGCCGAAGGCAACTGCCGTGTGGCTGGTCGATAATACCGCCCTGACCTTCGATCAGGTGGCGGATTTCACCAAAATGCACCCGCTCGAGGTCCGCGCCATCGCCGACGGCGACGCCGCCCAGGGCATCAAAGGCATGGACCCGATTTCGACCGGCCAGTTGACCCGGGACGAGATCGAAAAAGGCGAAGGCGACCCGAACTACCGGCTCGAGAATCGCCGAGAGCAAGGTCACGTTGCCGCCCCAGGCCAAGAAAAAGGGCCCGCGCTATACCCCGGTATCGCGCCGGCACGAGCGGCCGAGCGCGATCCTGTGGCTGGTGCGCAACCACCCCGAATTGAAGGACGCGCAGATCATGCGTCTGGTCGGCACCACCAAGACCACGATCGCCAGCGTCCGCGACCGCACCCACTGGAATGCCTCGACCCTGACCCCGATGGACCCGGTGACGCTCGGCCTCTGCTCGCAGATCGAGCTCGATTTCGAGGTGCAGCGCGCGGCCAAGGAGAAGCCGACCGACATCGGCCATGGCGGCCCGACGCTGCTGCCGGCCTCCGAGACCACCCGCAAGGAGCCGGAGTACGAGCCGACGGAGAAACAACGCGACGACCTCAACGTCGATGCGGTCTTCGCCAAGCTGAAGACCATCGGCGGCAAGAAGCCGGACGAGGAATAGGTTTCTGTTGGTGGTGGGACCAATCGGTCCCACCACGTAGTTTCCCGGAAATTACTTTTGGGAAATACGCGCGCATAGTTCGCGGCAGCGGCGGCAAATCGAGAATCGATTTGTCGTGGATGGGCGAAGTCTGCGGGCCTTCACATGGCTGGAATCTGTTTTCTGATTGCGCTTTTGCTCGGCGGCGCCGCATTCCTGTTCTGGGAGGCGGCCGACCAGATTTCTATCGGGACACAATGGGCGAGCGACGTCTGCTCGCTGTCGTCGACCTTCTGCCATAACCCCGAATATCTGGCCTATGCCGGCGGGGTGATGCTGGTGATCGCGATCGGCGCCAAGCTCGGTAGCCTGGCGAACTAATTTGAATTTCAAACAGCCTGCTATGTCGTCCCTGCGAAAGCAGGGACCCATAACCACAGACCTCCGTTGTTGGGCGAAAGCCTCCGACAAGCGTCTCTCAACACAACCGACACGGCTACGCGATGAGCTCAATTGCGCTCACGCGGGGGTCCCTGCTCCTGTGCGCAATTGCGCACTAGGCAGGGACGACCGCGATGGGCTATTTCAAACACACCTTCTCCTCCTCGCGGCGCGGTTAGCGCCCGAGTCGTGCATGAACCTTGGTGCCCCAAAACCAGAGGGCGCAGGGAATGCCGGGCGCCCCGGAGCGCCCGCAGATGGGGTAACGGGCCTCTTGGCCGAGCGGGCGGTCGTCCCTCACATGATGGTGTGACGGAGTCGAGGATTGCCCTCGCTCCAAGCATCGAGGAGAGACGACCATGGAGCATTATGCCGGAATCGATGTGTCATTGGAATGCTCAAGCGTGTGTGTTGTTGACGGGAGTGGCAAGATCGTTCGCGAGACGAAGGTGGCGAGCGAGCCGGCGGCATTGATCGGCTGGCTTGGTTCCCTGGGCTTTGGACTTGCGCGGATCGGACTGGAAGCAGGACCGCTGTCGCAATGGCTCTATATGGCAATGAAGCAGGCCGGGCTTGCGGTCGAACTTTTAGAGACGCGGCACGTGCGTGATGCGTTCAAGGCGATGCCGGTGAAGTCGGATCGCAATGACGCGCGGGGGATCGCGCAATTGATGCGGCTTGGCTGGTTCCGGCCGGTGCACTGCAAGTCGATGGCTGCACAGGAAGTGCGGGCTATATTAACGGCGCGCAAGCTGGTGCAGAGCAAGCTTCTCGACGTCGAGAATAGCCTGCGCGGGATCTTGCGTGGCTTTGGGTTGAAGGTCGGCAAGACAACGCGGACGAACTTTGCCGGGCGGATTAGATATCTGGTCAAGGGTCACCCGAACCTGAAGACAATCGGGGAGGCCCTGCTCTCGGTGCGCGCCGTGTTACTGGATGAGTTCAATGCGTTTGAGAAGCAGGTACGCGCGATGTCGCGTTTGAATGCAAACGCCAGGCTATTGATGTCAACACCGGGGGTAGGACAGATCGTGGCGCTGACCTATGCTTCTGCGATCGACGACCCGGCGCGGTTTCGATCGTCAAAGCGGGCGGGACCGCTGTTCGGGCTGACACCAAAGAAATACCAATCCGGCGAGACCGACCGCTCAGGGCGGATCAGCAAGATCGGCGATGCCGCGGTTCGGGCAGCGCTCTATGAGGCCGCCCACATCATACTGACCAAACCAATCAAGGGATGCTCGCGGCTCAAGAGCTGGGCGATGCGGATCGCCAGGCGCGCCGGCATGAACAAAGCGAAGGTTGCACTGGCGCGCAAGCTCGCGGTCATTCTGCATCGCATGCTCGTTACCGCAACACCATTCAACGACGCTGCCGCAGCAGCCTGATCGGGAGGCGCAACACAGTTTTCGGACGGCCTCACCACACCAGGCCTTCCCGAAGCGAAGTCCCTGCCGGGACGATGGATCAGGTCAGGCCGCCACGCGAGTTGTCGACGCCATTCTCAAGATGCGATCACGCCCACCGCAGATTGGCCGACCTATCCTCCACGAACCCCATCAGGCGACGGCCTTGTGCCGATCCCGGACAGAAGCAAGTCCCCGGCGAGCGGACCACGCAAAAAGGGATTGACTCATCGAGGCCCGTTACAGAAGCCTCGCGTGTAATGTAGAAAACACGCGAGTTAGTCACCACAGGTCACGCCGGATTCACCCGGCATTCCCTGCGCAATGGTTTTAACGGTTTCCTTCGCGCTCTCCCCGGCGACCGGGCTTTCTTGTCACCGTCCCCGCGCAATGCAAAGCATTGTCGCGAGTTGACGCCAGCATCGGGGCGTCAGGACCACACGATTTCGCCGTCCGCCTCAAACGCGTTCGTCTTTCGCGCCAAAGCGTCCACCGCATCCCGCGCCCAACGTTTTGTGACGATCGCGAAACGCCCCTCGAGAGGAGACGGGATGCGAATTGCTATATTTCTGTTTCTACCGGACCGTCAAGCGATTTTCGGAAAATCCGAAATCAATCTGCGGTCCAAACCGACGCCTTCAACCAGCAAAATCGGACAATTGCTAGTTCCGAGATTACCTCGTAACCGGACATATCCCGGACACGCCGAAATGACGCGAATGACCCAGACTGTGTAAAAACGCGGATGTTGGGGTTTGCAGGCGCGGCCGGCTGGCTCATGAAGCCGAGCCTATGCTCGGATCGCTTCTATTAGTCCGCCAACGCCGAGAATGCTCATGACCCGTTTCATGTTGTAGGCCAGGACGTGTAGCGCCATTTCGGTGCCGACGTGCTTGAGTGTTTTCATCTGGAAGTGCGTCGATCCCATCCACGACTTTATCGTACCGAATGGATGCTCGACGGTTTGGCGGCGAAGGCGCATTTTGCCCGGGTTTCGGTCGAGCCTCGCTTGCACGGCCTCAAGGACGGCTTCGTGCTCCCAACGTGAGATCCGTCGTTCTTTGCCTGTCGTGCACTGGCCCTTCAGTGCGCAGTCTTGGCATGCGTTAGTCCAATAGCGCCGCAGTGTCCTGCCATCCTCTTCGTTGGTGTAGTGATAGATTAGCTGCTCACCGGCGGGACAAAGATAAACGTCGTCCGCCGCGACGTAGACGAAGTCCTGCTTGCCGAAGCGTCCTTTGACGTTGAGGCCCGAGGTTATCGGCTTCGGCAGATAGACAGTGACGCCGGCTTGCTCACAGGCAACAATTTCCTCGCCGCTATAATACCCGCGATCGGCTACAGCCTCGATGGCCTCGGAACCAATCGCTGCGCGTGCCTGCTCGGACATGCTGGACAGCTGGCTCCGGTCAGACCCAACGTTGGTCACCTCATGGGTAACAATGAGATGATGCTTGGTGTCGACGGCACTTTGAACATTGTACCCAACCATCCCACTACCTCGGCCACTTGTAGCCATCGAGCGAGCATCGGGGTCAGTCAGGGATATCTGCTTGTCCTCGGTTTGCATCATCAGGGTGTTCAGACCGTTCAGGCGTTTAATCTCCTCACGCAGCGTTGCAATCTTCTCGTTGAGCCGGGTGATCTTGGCCTCCGGTACCGCTTCCCCCTGACGATCGGCGCTGTCGAGCTGCGACAGATAACGGGCAATGCTCTCGTCGATCTGCGCCAGACGGCGCTGCATCTTGGCCTGGGTGAAGTTCCGATCCCGCGTATTGACGGCCTTGAACTTGCTGCCGTCGATCGCAACGCTCGCTTCGCTGAACAGCTCGAGGCGTCGGCATAGTACCACGAACTCACGGCAGACCTTGCGGATGGCCTCGCCATTGTCCTTCCGGAAGTCGGCTATTGTCTTGAAGTCCGGCATCAGGCGACCGGTCAGCCAAACCAACTCGATATTGCGCTGGCACTCCCGCTCCAGACGCCGGCTCGACTGTACCCGATTGAGGTATCCGTAGACGTAAATCTTCAGCAGCGTCCTCGGATGGTAGGCCGGCCTCCCTGTTGCTTCCGGCTCAACGCCGCCAAAGCCCAGCTTGGCCAGATCAAGCTCATCGACAAAGACATCGATTGCCCGAACCGGATTATCCTCGGACAAATAGTCTTCCAGCCGCTCGGGAAACAAAGTGCTCTGACTGCGGTCATCGCCAACGACAAAGCGCGTCATCGAATCCTCCGGCCGAATCGCTGGAGAATCATATCATCGAGAGTGTTTTCACACAGTCTGGACCCGCAAGAGACATCGCCAGCGCTTTCGGAACCGGACATCATGTCGCTCATCACACCCGTCTTACAGGGTTCCATTCGAAGTCATCAGCCAGTCGCTGTCTCGACATGCCGAGCCAATTTATCCAGGGTCTGGTAGCCGAACTCGACGGCGCCGAAGCCGATCGTCCTGTCGCGCTGTGCTTTGGTCGGATGCAGTTGCCGCAGCGTGATCACGGTCTTGCCGTCGCTCTGCTCATCGAACGTAATCGTGGAGCGAAAACGGGCTGGATCGTCATCCATGTCCGAACCGTGATCAATCTCGATCAGGTGCGGCGGCTCGATGCGCCGAAAGCGCATTCGATTCGTAAATCGCTGGCCGTTTGGGGCAAGCATGTCGAAGCGCCACACGCCGCCGACGCGAATGTCGATTTCCTTGGTTTCGATCTTGAACCCCGCCGGCCCGAACCAGTTCGGCAAATGCTCCGGTTCTGTCCAGGCAGCAAAGACGATATCACGCTTTGCCTTGATGACACGCGAGAGAACGATCTCGCGCTCGATATCCCAGTGTGCGAGGGCGGCGTCCGGAGTTGAGGTCATGGCGATTTCCTGTGCTCTTGAGGATGTAGTGTGGTGCATCAGTCACGACGCCTTCTCTTTGGCGGCTTCTTCTCAAGCGTCGCAACATAAGAACTCGAGCCGGTCAAGGCGGGCTTCCCAGATGGCGCGCTGCTCGACGAGCCAGTTCTCGGCCCTCTTCATGGAGCCTGGCATCAGGCGGCATGTGCGGATGCGGCCATGCTTCTCCGACTCGACGAGGCCACCGGTTTCCAACACACGTATGTGTTTCATCAGGCTCGGCAGAGCCATGTCGAATGGCTGAGCGAGTTCGCCCACGGAAGCCTCACCTTGCGAGAGCCGCGCAATGATTGCGCGCCGCGTTGGATCGGCGAGCGCGCTGAACACGTTGTCGAGATGAGGAGAATGGTTAGCCATATAGCTAACAATAGATGCGCGACGAGCATCTGTCAACAATAGTTTTCTAATTGGATAACTGTCTGTGTGCCGGTGCGCCGGCGGGAGGCGTCCGCTCATTAGAATGCGCTGGCAACACCGCCACCAAATGCGTAGCGATAGGCAACCGCCGGCATTCGTTGCTGCTGATTATCGCCGGCTACTTCGTGCGCGAAGCCGCAATTTCTGTTCCCGGGCCGCGAAATGTCCGCTTCAGAATCGCGGATTTTCCTCGATTTTCGTCTCTTTGTGGCACTTTTCGGACGTGGCCTTGACTCC
>CAWCHC010000022.1:0-117172 GCA_963795255.1 uncultured Alphaproteobacteria bacterium | reverse complement strand
AATCCCGGACTCGCGAGTTCGTTTGCTATAATTTCGGGTCTGGGAGACATCCGACGGCCGGTGGCAAGATCGAGAATAACCATCAGTTCACCGCGAAGGATGGCGCGGCTTTTGCCCCGTTTTTTCGCCGCGCGCGATTTGTCGACCGATGGCTTGCGCAATTCGCAGGATGCGTGGGTCAAGCGGCGGACCGGAGCGCAGTATATTGTCGTTGGCCGGGCAAAGCCTCTTCTTTTCCTCCTCCTTCGCCGGCGATGTTGAGGGTGTTGCCGTTGTCGGTGACGCCACGCACAAGGATATGGGTGTGCGGGTGGCCGGTATTGTGGTGATCGACCGCGATCCAGTCGAGCTTCGTCCCGAGGTCAGTTTCCATCTCTGTATCAGATCGCGGGTAGTCTTGCGCGGGTCGGCCAGCTCCGCGCCGCTCTCGGCCGAGATGATGAAGCGGAACCGATGGCGGTCCTCGCGGCCCCCGCTCCAGGAAAGCGCGACCATCCCGTGGCTATTCCAGACATTGCTCGCTCTTTCCTTTCTTTTTAAGCGCCAGGCTGCGAACCCAGCAGCCCACTTGTTGCAATGGACCGTCTCCTGCCTCTTCTAATCATCCCCATCCGAGGCCGCCTGAAGCGACCTCGGCAGTTGGGGGCAGCGGTGTCAATCCATTCCTTTCAGTCGGAAGCAATCTCGCGCGGTGCGCGCATGCTGCGCACGGCATTCGGTCCTGCGATTGCACGGTTTCTCGAAGATCCCGCGATCATTGAGGTGATGCTCAACCCAGATGGTCGGTTATGGATTGACCGGCTGTCGGGAGGCCTGGCGGAGACAACCGAACGCCTGTCCGCTCCTGACGGCGAACGCATCGTTCGATTAGTCGCCCATCACGTTGGCGCTGAGGTTCACGCAGGCAGCCCGCGGGTCTCGGCTGAGTTACCCGAGACGGGTGAGCGCTTCGAGGGACTGTTGCCGCCAGTGGTCGCGGCCCCGGCCTTCGCGATCCGAAAGCCGGCGGTCGCCGTTTTCACGCTGGACGACTACGTGGCCGCCGGGATCATGACCTCGGGCCAAGCCAGCGCTTTGAAGGTCGCGGTCGAAGGACGCAAGAACATACTCGTGGCTGGCGGCACGTCCAGTGGCAAGACGACGCTCACCAATGCGCTGTTGGCCGAAGTCGCCAAGACGTCGGATCGGGTTGTTCTTATCGAAGATACGCGGGAGCTTCAGTGCAAGGCCCCGAATCTCGTGGCGTTACGTACCAAGGACGGCGTGATCTCGCTATCGGATTTGGTCCGTTCATCGCTGCGCCTGCGGCCCGATCGCATTCCGATCGGGGAGGTCCGCGGTGCAGAGGCTCTCGATCTGCTCAAGGCCTGGGGCACGGGTCATCCCGGCGGTATCGGTACCATCCACGCGGGCACCGCGCTCGGAGCGTTGCGTCGACTCGAGCAGCTGATCCAGGAAGCCGTCGTCACGGTCCCCCGCGCCCTGATCGCGGAGACCATCAACGTTATTGCCGTTCTTTCCGGTCGCGGTGCCGATCGCCGCCTGGCCGAGCTCGCCAGCGTCACGGGGCTCGGACCTTCCGGTGATTACAGCCTTGCAACATTGGGGGACCAATCATGAGTGTTACATCTTCGCTGGAACGATGCGTCATTTCGACGACCGTGTTCGCGACTACCTCACTGACCGTCGGCCCAGCCTTCGCGGCTGGCTCTAACATGCCGTGGGAGCAGCCGCTCAATCAGATCCTGCAATCGGTCGAAGGTCCGGTCGCGAAGATCATCGCGGTCATCATCATCATCGTCACAGGGCTATCGCTGGCGTTCGGCGATACCTCGGGCGGATTCCGCAGGCTCATCCAGATCGTGTTCGGCCTATCGATCGCGTTCGCAGCGTCGAGCTTCTTTTTGTCGTTCTTCTCGTTCGGCGGGGGAGTGGTGATCTGATGGATGCAGAAATCCCAGGCTTCGTCACGCCCGTGCATCGCGCGCTGACCGAACCGATCCTGATGGGCGGTGCGCCGCGCTCCATCGCGATTCTCAACGGCACGCTCGCGGCTGCACTCGGCATCGGTCTGCGCCTTTGGATCGCGGGCCTCCTCCTTTGGTTCGTCGGCCACATGGCCGCCGTCTGGGCCGCCAAGCGCGATCCTGACTTCGTCGAGGTCGTGCGTCGACATCTCCGCATCCCCGGTCATCTCAACTCGTGAGCTCTCGCATGATGAACCTCGCCGAATATCGCCGGTCGAATACGCGTCTCGCGGACTTTCTGCCGTGGGCTGCCCTCGTCGATGAGGGCATCATCCTCAACAAGGACGGCTCGTTTCAACGGACGGCAAAGTTCCGGGGGCCTGATCTCGATAGCGCCGTGCCAGCCGAACTTGTCGCCATTGCCGGCCGTCTGAACAATGCGCTGCGCCGTCTCGAATCCGGTTGGGCGATTTTTGTCGAAGCGCAGCGCCATTCCGCAGGCAGCTATCCACCCAACACATTTCCGGACACGGCGTCCGCCCTGGTCGATGCCGAGCGGAGGGCACAGTTCGAAGAAGCCGGCGCCCATTACGAGTTCGAGCTATTTCCTGACGTTTCTCTATCTGCCGCCGGCCGAGGGCACGGCGAAAGCAGAACGGCTGCTTTATGAAGGTAGCAACCGCACCGTCGACGCCGATGCGCGTGAGGTCCTCCGCGGGTTTGTCGACCGGACCAGCCGCGTGCTGCAGCTCGTCGAAGGCTTCATGCCGGAGTGCGCCTGGCTGGACGACCAGGAAACCCTGACTTACCTGCATTCGACGGTCTCGACCAAGCGGCATCGCGTCAGGGTGCCCGAGATCCCGATGTATCTTGACGCGCTGCTCGCCGATCAACCACTGACGGGCGGGCTCGAGCCGATGCTCGGCGAAGCGCATTTGCGCGTCCTGACGGTCGTCGGGTTCCCGACGGCGACCACGCCCGGGATTCTCGACGACCTGAACCGCCTCGCCTTCGCCTATCGCTGGTCGACCCGCGCGATCATGCTGGACAAGACCGATGCCACAAAACTTCTGACCAGGATCCGGCGGCAATGGTTTGCCAAGCGCAAGTCGGTGGCCGCGATCCTGAAGGAAGTGATGACCAACGAGGCTTCGGCCCTTCTTGATACCGACGCGCATAACAAGGCTATGGATGCCGACGCTGCCTTGCAGGAACTGGGCTCCGACCAGATTGGAGAGGCCTTTGTTACAGCGACGATCACGGTATGGGACAGGCGATCCCGCTACGGCCGACGAAAAACTCCGCCTCGTCGAAAAGGTGATCCAGGGGCGGGATTTCACCTGCATGATCGAGACGGTGAACGCGATCGAGGCCTGGCTCGGCAGCCTGCCGGGACATGTTTACGCCAATGTGCGGCAGCCGCCGATCTCGACTTTGAACCTGGCGCACATGATCCCGCTGTCGGCGGTATGGGCCGGGGAGGCGAGGGACCATCATTTCAAGGCGCCGCCTTTGTTCCTGGCCAGGACGGAGGGATCCACTCCATTTCGCTTCTCGCTTCACGTCGGTGATGTCGGACATACGCTGGTGGTCGGACCGACCGGCGCCGGCAAATCGGTGCTGTTGGCGTTGATGGCGCTCCAGTTCCGTCGGTATCCCGAATCTCAAATCTTCGCCTTTGATTTCGGCGGTTCGATCCGGGCGGCCGCGATTGCCATGGGCGGCGATTGGCATGATCTCGGTGGCGCGCTCGCCGGAGAGACCTCTGAGTTCGTTTCTCTTCAGCCGCTCGCCGGAATTGATGATGTCGCGGAACGCGGCTGGGCGGCCGAATGGATCAGCTCGATCCTAAGCCGCGAGCGGATCGAGGTCACCCCGGAAGCCAAGGAGCACATTTGGTCGGCCTTGAGTTCGCTAGCGTCCGCTCCGGTCGAGGAGCGTACGCTTACGGGCCTCTCCGTCCTGCTTCAATCGAATGTCCTGAAGCGAGCCCTGCAGCCCTATTGCCTCGGCGGTCCCTACGATCGGTTGCTCGATGCCGAGAGTCGAACGCCTCGGGAAGACTCGTCAGTCCAGGTCTTCGAGACCGATGGGCTGATTGGCACCGCGGTTGCGCCGGCTGTTCTTGCCTATCTGTTTCACCGGATTGAGGCCCGCTTTGATGGGCGGCCGACCCTGCTCATCATCGACGAGGGTTGGCTCGCGCTCGATGACGCGGACTTCGCCGGACGACTGCGTGAGTGGCTGAAAACCCTTCGCAAGAAGAACGCTTCCGTCATCTTCGCTACCCAATCGCTCGCAGATATCGACGGCTCCGCGATCGCGCCGGCCATCATCGAGAGCTGTCCGACACGGATCCTGCTGCCCAACGACCGCGCCATCGAGCCGCAGATCATGACGATCTACCGGCGCTTTCGGACTTAACGACCGCCAGATCGAAATCCTGGCCCGGGCGACGCCGAAGCGCGACTACTACTGCCAATCGCGCCGCGGCAATCGCCTGTTCGAACTCGGTCTTGGCGAGGTCGCGCTCGCCTTCACCGCCGCTTCCTCCAAGGCCGACCAGGCGCTTGATCGAGCAGGTGCTTGCCGAAAATGGCCGCGACAACTTTGTGCCCGGATGGCTGAAGGCGCGCGATGTCGCCTGGGCGACCGATCTCATCCCGCATCTTGCTGAACTGGAAGCATCCAAATGAACCGCCTCCGTCGTCATCGCCGGCGCCAGCGTGATTGCGCTTGTCGTTACTGTCGGCCCTAAACCGGCCTCCGCGCAGTTGGTTGTGTTCGATCCCAACAACTATGCACAAAACGTGCTGACCGCTGCTCGATCTCTGCAGCAGATCAACAACCAAATCGTGTCTCTGCAGAATCAAGCGCAGATGCTGATCAACCAGGCGAGAAATTTGGCGACGCTGCCGTTCTCGTCGTTGTTGCAACTGGAACAGTCGATCCTGCGTACCCAGCAACTGCTCGCCCAGGCCCAGCGTATCGCCTACGACATCCAGCAGATCGATCGTGCATTCTCGACGACCTATGCGTCAGCGTCGTCGTCCAGTCTCTCGAACCAAGCGTTGATCGCGAACGCGCAAACGCGTTGGCAGAATGCGATGGCCGGCATGCAGGACGCCATGCGGACGCAGGCCACGGTCGTCGGCAATCTCAACACCAACCATACGCAGATGTCGGCCCTCGTCACCTCGAGCCAGGGGGCGACCGGCGCGTTGCAGGCGAGTCAGGCCGGCAATCAGCTCCTGGCTCTGCAGGCCCAGCAACTTGCGGATCTCACGGCAGTCGTTGCGGCTCATGGGCGCGCGCAAAACCTGGAGTCCGCCCAGCACGCGGCCGCTCAGGACCAGGGCAGGGAGCAACTGCGTCGCTTCCTGACGCAAGGCGCCGGCTATCAACCCACAACCGTGCAGATGTTTCACTGATGAACACGAAAATACTCGATCAGCTCCCGTCTGTGGCAGCCACGGTGCTCATGGTTCTGGTTGTTGCGGCCTGTGCAATTCAGCTGCGCGGCGACGAAGACCAAACCGAAATCAGCTGCGTCCGCAGATCAGGCTTCCGATCCGCTGGCAGCAAAGCTCGCGGAGTGTCGCTCCGTGACTTATGAGCAGAAGGACGCTCTGACCGAGTGCCGGAAGGCTTGGGCTGAGAAGCGCCGTCAATTCCTCGGACAGGATAAGGCTCCATCAGCATCGTCCGACGACGAGGCTGCCAAAGAGGGCTCCTCGTTGTTTGTGCCACCCAAGGATGGGAGCCGCCTGTCACCTAAGTTATCCTCCAGATTCAGCAGTCAGGGAAGGAGTGACCCATGGGCGGCACGGGCATTATCGATCAGTTCCTGGCGACGTTCACCCAGTACATCGATTCCGGGTTCGGGCTACTCGGAGGCGAAGTCGGATATCTCGCCACCACGCTGGCGGCGATCGACGTTACGCTGGCGGGTCTGTTCTGGTCATGGGGAGCCGACGAGGACATCCTAATTCGTCTTGTCAAGAAGACGTTGTTTGTCGGGGTCTTCGCTTTCCTGATCGGCAACTGGAACAGCTTGGCTCGCATCATCTTCGAGAGCTTTGCAGGTTTGGGTCTGAAAGCTTCCGGCACCGGGCTTTCCTCAGCCGACTTCTTGAGGCCCGGAAAGATCGCGCAGGTCGGGCTTGATGCTGGTCGACCGATCCTCAATTCGATCTCGGGCCTGATGGGCTATGTCAGCTTCTTCGAGAATTTCATCCAGATCGCGGTTCTGCTGTTCGCCTGGATCGTGGTGCTGCTGGCCTTCTTTATTCTGGCCATCCAGCTCTTTATCACCCTGATCGAGTTCAAGCTGACGACGCTTGCTGGATTTGTGCTGATCCCGTTCGGGCTCTTCGGTAAGACCGCCTTTGCCGCCGAGCGCGTCCTCGGCAACGTGATCTCATCTGGCGTCAAGGTCCTGGTGCTGGCCGTTATCGTCGGCATCGGCTCGACGCTGTTCTCACAATTCACGGCGGGTTTCGGCGGCAACCAGCCGACGATCGATAACGCCATGGCGCTCGTGCTTGGCGCGCTCTCCCTGCTTGGCCTCGGCATCTTCGGGCCCGGCATTGCCAACGGCATCGTATCCGGTGGACCGCAACTCGGCGCTGGGGCCGCTGTTGGTACGGGCTTGGCGGCAGGCGGCGTCATCGTGGCTGGCGCAGGTCTCGCAGCCGGCGGCGCCGGGCTAGCGGGTGGCGCACTCGCAGGTGGCGCCCGCGGCGCGGCCACGATAGCGGGCGGAACCGCGAGCGCTTACCGCGCCGGAGGATTGAGTGGCGTCGCCAAGACAGGTGGCTCTGCGATCGTAAGCCCGCTGCGCCGTATGGCTGCCGGGTTTGGTGGCGGTTCATCAACGACGGACTCGCCACCGGCCTGGGCGCGCGGCATGAAGCGCGCGCAAACCGTGAACCAGGGTGTGTCCGCTGCCACCCACGCGGTTCGCAGCGGTGATAGTGCCGGTGGGGGTTCCTCCGTTGATCTGTCCGAGGGAGGGCGCTGATGTTCAAGCGACCATCCGTGCATTACGGCCGTACGCCGGAGGCGGTGACTCCTTATCAGAAGGCGGCGCAGGTCTGGGACGAACGCATCGGCTCGGCCCGGGTCCAGGCCAGGAACTGGCGGCTGATGGCGTTCGGATGCCTGTTGTTGTCCGGTGGTCTTGCCGCAAGCCTCGTCTGGCAATCCACCCAGGGTACCATCACGCCGTGGGTGGTGGAAGTTGATCATCTCGGTCAGGCCCAGGCAGTGGCGCCGGCGAGTGCTTTCTATCAGCCGACCGATCCGCAGATTGCGTTTCATCTCGCGAGATTTATCGAGGATGTGCGGGGTCTTCCGGCCGACGCCATTGTGCTGCGCCAGAACTGGCTGCGTGCCTACGACTTTACGACAGATCGCGGGGCCGCTGCGCTGAACGATTACGCACGCCACGACGATCCTTTCGCCAAGCTCGGCACCGCGCAAATCTCCATCGACGTCTCAAGCGTCATCCGTGCATCGCCGGAGAGCTTTCGAGTGGCGTGGACCGAGCGACGCTACGACAGCGGCCAGCTCGCGGCGACCGAGCGCTGGACCGCGATCCTTTCCGTCGTGATCGAAACCCCGCGCGATGCCGACCGCCTGCGCAAGAATCCGCTCGGCGTCTATGTCCATTCCATCAACTGGTCGAAGGAGCTCGGCTAGTGAGAAATCCTGTATCGAGGTCGATTGGTTCAAACTGCAATGGGACGCCTGCAAGTCTGGCCCTGCTTTTGGTTCTTGCGCTCTCCGGCTGCACGACCTTCAAGCCGCCGCAGATCAGTTATGATGACGACGTGCCGCCGTCTCCCGATCTTCCGATGCTGGCAGACGACCATGCGCGTCCGTTGCATGTCCCCCCATCCTGGACGCCGACCCGCGGCGGCAAGAAGGGTGATCAAGAAGCCAAGGAGCCGACAGACCGAATTGGGACGGCCAACGACGTTGCCCGGGTCGAGCCGCGGCGGGCAGGATATTTCAACGCAGTCCAGGTCTTTCCGTACAGTCCCGGTGCTCTGTATCAGATCTACGCTTCACCGGGGCAGATCACGGATATTGCGCTCGAGCCGGGCGAACAGCTAACAGGTTCGGGGCCGCTCGCCGCCGGCGACACTGTGCGCTGGATCGTCGGCGACACCGAAAGCGGCAACGGCGATACCAGGCGCGTCCACATCATGGTGAAGCCGACACGGCCCGCCATCGAGACGAACCTCGTCGTCAACACCGATCGGCGGACCTACCTGATCGAGCTGCGCTCCCGCGAAAAGCCATACATGCCGTCGGTTGCCTGGTTCTATCCGGAAGACCGGTCCGGCCGCTCCAGGGCTTTGCCGCCAACTCCCATCATCCCGGAAGTGGATCAGCGCCGCTACCGTTACGTCATCGAGGGCGACAGCCCGCCATGGCGTCCGGTCAATGCCTACGATGACGGCCGCAAGGTCTATATCGAGTTCTCGCCGGGCATCGCCCAAGGCGAAATGCCGCCGCTGTTCGTCATCGGCCAGGACGGCAAGCCCGAACTCGTCAACTATCGCGCCTACAAAAATGTACTGATCGTCGATCGTCTGTTCGCCGCGGCTGAGCTTCGGCTTGGCGGAGAGAAGCAGCAGAAGGTGCGTATTGTCGAGAGCCGACGGGAGGCGATCATGACGAGCAACGGGTCAAACGAGAGCGCCAGTCCCGCATCGGGACACACCATCTGACGATAACGCGCAGGCTCTGCGTCTGCGTGCAGAACGCCCAAGGATCACAAGGCTCTCCCGCAAAGTCCTTGCGGGTGGCAGCGCATTGGCTTTGCTGCTCATCTCTGGCGCGGTACTGTGGGCGCTAAGGAGCAACCGTCCACATGGTCCCGCGCCGGACGAACTCTACAGCACCGATCATCACAACGTTGCAGATGGCCTGACAACGTTGCCGCAGGATTATGCCGGGATTCCCCGCGACGTCCCCCGGCTCGGGCCTCCATTGCCCGGGGACCTTGGACATCCCATCGTCGCGGCGGAAGGCCAGTCAGCGCCGATCGGTCTTGACGCCGAGCAACAGCGCGCCAACCAGGAAACCGAGGCGGCGCGGACGAGCAAAGTATTTGCGTCGACCACCGCGCCTGTTGGCGCCACCGCATGCCGCATCTCAGGAAACGACGACCAAGACTACGTCATCTTCTGATGAAACCTTCACTCAGAACGGGCAGGACAGCAAACTCCTCTTCGTCAATGCCCCGGTTGATCGGCGGACTACAGCGCCCGATCGGCTCTCACGTCCAGCGTCCCCCTTTGTCGTGCAAGCGGGCACGATCATTCCTGCTGCTCTCATTACGGGCATCCGATCCGATCTTCCGGGGCAAATCACGGCGCAAGTAACCGAAAACATTTTTGATACGCCAACCGGCCGCGCCCGGCTAATTCCGCAAGGAGCGAGACTGATTGGTGTTTATGACAGCCAGGTCGCGTTCGGACAATCGCGGGTACTTGTTGGTGTGGACGCGTCTGATCATGCCGAACGGCCGCTCGATCGTATTGGAACGGCAGCAGGGAGCGGATGTCGGTGGTTATTCTGGCCTGGAGGATGAGGTCGATAATCATTGGGCAGAGTTGTTCAAAGCCGCGCTGCTGTCGACGATCCTCGGTGTGGGAGCGGAGCTTGGCTCTGGCGCAGATAGTGGCAGTAATACGGATATTATTCAGGCGCTCCGCTTAAGCGCGGCGAATTCGCTCAATCAAACTGGGCAGAAGGTTGTTCAGCGCAATCTGAACATCCAGCCGACGTTGACGATCCGGCCGGGATTTCCGGTGCGGGTGATCGTCAATCGCGATCTCGTGCTGGAGCCTTACCGGGGGTGACGAAGATGGCGAAGTTGAAAATAGCGGAGCTCTCCGTGGATAAGCGTGTAAAAGTCACCGTCGAGTTGCCCGGGAGCGTTCACCGCGATCTTGTCGCCTACGCCGAAATTCTCGCAGCGCAAAGTGGGCAGTCGATCAGCGAGCCCAACAAACTGATTCCGCTAATGCTCGCGCGATTCATGGCAACAGATCGAGCGTTTGTTCGGTCACGAAAGCTGCGTAAGGAAGCTCACGGATAGTCCGTTCCGATCGATTCGCGTAATGAAGGCAAGGGAACCGCACTGAATCAACGAAGCTGAGTTACGGAAACGCTCTAGCTGAGGATTAGATGGTCTGTTTACCCCCGTCTCGATCGATGCCCTTTCTTGAATATCCTCTTTCGATAACAACCCGACAGGCGCTGGCCTATCCCGAGGTAAGTTGTGGCCCGACGCCACTTCTGGTTTTTGCAGAAGGACAGTGCGATCGCAGCGTGCGAGATCGGCGGTGATTGCGTTATGTCGACACTGTCCGACGGGTCGACATCTAATGATTTTCTTAACAAGTCGATGCCAAGATTGGTCAAATTTCTATTACCTTAGGATTAAATAATGGCTTTCTCGATTCGATCCTTGAAAGTGCGAGCCGGAATAGCCGCGGCAATCATGTTTGCGGCGGGCGTGCTTGCGGCAGGCCTTCTGTCCTATGGGGCGATGAGCCGGACGCTTGACGAGGCGCACAATCAGCGACTGCTTGCAGGCGCCAGTGTTGGTCTCCAGGCTCTGAACGGGGTTGGCGACCGCATGAACGTCTACTCGGAAATCGTCGCACGTCACCCAGATCTCGTCGCAGCGGTGCAACGAGCGGACGCGGCCGGCCTTGAGGCGTTTTCTGTTCAGGAGTTTAAGGCGATTTACGCCGTGGATCCGGCATTGGCAACGCTTGAGGTCAGCGACCTAAAGGGCATTGTCATCCAGCGAGGCCATAACCCTGCCAAGCGCGGCGACAACAAATCAGCGCAGCCACAGGTTCATGCGGCCCTTGAAGGAAAGTCGGCGAGGGGCCTGACGGTCTCACCAAGTACGGGCGAAGCTGCCGAAGACAGCGTTAAGCCGATTTATGCCAGCGGCAAGGTCATCGGAACGCTCAAGGCCGGATCCTATTTCGGCCAAGCGACTGCTTCCGAGTTAAAGGAACGAACCGGCTTTCAGGTCGTCTTTTTGCACGGTGGAAGGATTATGGCGTCCACCTTCGGAAAGGATGCCCAACTTCCGATCGCGCCTGACGCCATCAGAACTGCCGTAGGCGGGACGCCATCAACCACTGACTTCGCATTTGCCGACAATCCCTATCGAGCGCGCTTAGTCTATCTTCCAAGCGACGTGGGCGAGGGAATGACGATCGGCTTTATCTCCAGCCTCTCTCAGGTTGAGGCCGAAAAATCTGAGTTCGCTCGGTCGCTCGGGTGGAAATGCCTCGCGGCCCTACTTGTCATCCTTCCCCTTGCGTTCTTCGGCGCACATATGGCGACGCGTCAACTGCTGCGGCTCGCCGCGGCGATGCGAGAGCTGGCGACTGGAAATCTGGATGTGGTTCTTCCGGGACTGAACCGCCGCGACGAGATCGGTGATATTGCCAAGGCCGTCGAAAACTTCAAGATCGTGGCGGTCGAAAAGGCTCAGGCCGAACAGGGGGAAAGGCGCAAGCTAGATGAGCAGGCGGCGAACGAGCGCAAGCGCGGCATGCAACGGCTTGCCACCGAATTTGAAAGTGCGGTCGGCAACATCATTGGCGCCGTATCGTCAAACGCAACGACGCTCGAAAGCGCTGCGATCAAGCTGACTGCGACCGCGGAAAATACACAGACGCTGTCTACGACGGTCGCAGCTTCCTCGGAGGAAGCTTCTATCAACGTCAATTCGGTCGCGAGTGCTGCGTCTGAGATTACTTCGTCGGTTCTTAAAATCGCTGAACAGGTCGATCAATCGCGGCGGATTTCCAACGAAGCCGTTGCCCGCGCGAGTAAAGCTGACGCACGGATCGCCGATCTCACGCAGGCCGCCGCAAGAATTGGCGATGTCGTTCAGTTGATTACATCGGTGGCGGCGCAAACCAATCTCCTGGCCTTGAACGCAACGATTGAAGCCGCCCGTGCTGGCGATGCCGGCCGAGGCTTCGCGATCGTTGCGCAAGAGGTCAAGGCGCTTGCGGCTCAAACTGCCAAGGCAACTGAGGAAATCGATACTCAAATCCAGGGCATGCAACTCGCCACTGCGGAGTCGGTCAGCGCCATCAAGGATGTCGGCACGACGATCGCTCAGATATCGACGATAGCGGAAGAAATTTCAGCGGCCGTCAAAGCGCAGGGCACGATGACGGAAGGGATAGCCAGTAACATAACGCAAGCCGCAACAGGAACGTCGGAGGTCGCCTCGAACATCGCCAAAGTTAGTCTTGGCGCGGTCGAGACAGGATCGGCATCGACCCAGGTGCTGCAATCGGCTCGCTCATTGTCGGGCGAAAGCCAGCAGCTCAGGGTCGCAGTCGAGCAATTCCTGGCAACGGTTCGCGCCGCGTAGCCGAAATCTGTCGTTCGACCAAGTTAGGACCTGCTTTTCATGCAGGCGCGCATGAACCGGTGTCGTTTCAAAAGGTGCAAATGCTGCTGCTTCGCTTCACCTCGGCAGTGCTCTAATTTCTCGGCAAGAAGTCTGCTGGTGGCCGCGATCTCGCCAGAAGACTTGCCCGATTGCGCAAATACCGGCGATGAAAGCGAAATGGAGACGAGAATGCCGGCGCATGCCATAGCCGAACGATACATACTTTCCACCTTGAACGGAAGTGATGAGGGCGTGAATCTCTTGCTTCGCTACCATGCAGCAGAGAAGAGGCAAAGAGATTAGAAAGAAACAAGCAGAAATATCCGGTGTGCGCCGATCAGACCTTGGTCGAGTTTGCGTTGATCAGAAATCCGACCGCAGCCATCGCGATGGCTCCCACGACAGCGCCGGTCAATCCCTCGATCACAGCCGCTTCGACCGCGGTCGGCGGGGTCATGGTGCCGCCGGCGGTTACCATCGTGAGGGCCATCGTCTGAAGGAAAAAGCCGCTTAAGGCGCCGGCTAGCAACCCCACAAAGCTGTGTCCTATCCAGCCAAAGTGATGTTCATGCAGGGCGGCTGCCGCCACATGGGCACCGATGAAGCCCGCAACAATCTGAACGATCAGGCCCGTTGTCCAATCCATGAGGTGACCTCCGTCGCAAGAGCGTCATGAATATCTGAAATCTTCGGCATGTCCATACTTCGCGACATATGGACAGTGCGAAAATAGCGGATTCGTCGGGGGAGGAAGAGCGATGAAGCGAGTAACTTTGATTGCGGTTGGGATTTGCTTGCTGGCGTCGCCCGCGGCCATTGCGCTGGATCAGAATCTTCCGGCGTACACACCGGTAAGCGGCGTGAGTGGTCAGTTGAAATCGGTCGGCTCCGACACACTCGGAAACCCGATGGAATTGTGGGCCAAGGGCTTTCGTGAGCTCTATCCAGACGTCAAGATCACGATCGAGGACAAGGGGTCGGCTACTGCGCCGCCCGCAATCCTAGAGGGGTCTGCGCAGTTTGGGCCGATGTCGCGGCTGATGACGAATGCCGAATCTGAGGCCTTTGAGAAGAAATTTGGCTATAAGGCCTCGGGTCTGGCAGTCGCGGTTGATGCGCTTGCGGTCTACGTGAACAAGGATAATCCGATTAAATGTTTGTCGATGGAGCAAGTCGACAGGATTTTCTCGTCAACACGTTGGGGCAGTGGCGGCAGGAGCATCGATACGTGGGGCGACGTCGGTCTAGCTGGCGATTGGGCGACAAAGCCGATCTCAATGTATGGACGCAACGACATTTCGGGAACTTACGAGTTTTTCAGAGAAATCGCTCTCTATGGTGGGGACTATAAGCCCAAGGTAAAGCAGCAACCCGGTTCGGAGGCAGTCGTCCACAACGTTGCAAGTGATAAGTTCGCGATCGGTTATTCCGGCATCGGCTACAAGACGGAGGGTGTGCGTGCTGTCCCGCTGTCCATAGTTTCAGGCCGAGAATGCTACGATACTTCGCCGGAGGCGACCTATTCGGGTGGATATCCTATCGCGCGGTTCCTCTACATCTATTTTAATAAGAAGCCGAAAGAGCAGATCGATCCGCTGCGCGGCGAATTCATCAAATATGTGCTTTCCAAGGATGGCCAAGCACTAACTGAAAAAAGCGGCTTCTACCCACTGCCGAGCGAAATACAAGTGAAGGAACTCGAGAGGCTAGGTTTTACGAACTAGTTTGCCTTTTGCATCCTGATCAAACCCGCGGCGATCGACCGCATGGCTTGTATGGTCGCAATCCAGCCTAAGCGAGGCCGGAAACGTTCACGCTGCGTGCCGATTTGTTTTGATTTAGTTTTGCAAGACAGATGCTTAACTGAGTTTGGTCGGTTAATATCCACTGTCATCCGACTGTCATATAACCTCCATAAAAGCTGTAACGCTGGCCCGTAGAGAGTCCGGGCAGAGCGCGTTAACCCCTTCGCGCTCACACTCGAAGATGGAGAAATCCTGTGAAATTCCTCAGATTGATCGCTGCCGCTGGCGCCGTCGCTGCATCAACGCTGCCGGCTCTCGCCCTGGATATTTCCGGCGCGGGCGCGACGTTCCCATACCCGATCTACGCCAAATGGGCCGACGCCTATAAGAAAGAGACCGGCAACGGCATGAACTACCAGTCGATAGGTTCCGGTGGGGGAATCAAGCAAATCCAGTCCAAGACTGTGACGTTTGGTGCTTCGGACATGCCGCTGAAACCGGAAGAGCTGACGAAGTCGGGGCTTGTTCAGTTTCCGACAGTGGTGGGTGGCGACGTCCCGGTTGTTAACTTGGACGGCGTGAAGCCAGGCGACCTGAAGCTGGACGGCGATACTCTGGCCAAGATCTTCCTGGGCGAGATTAAGTCTTGGGATGATGCTGCGATTGCGAAGCTCAATCCATCAGCAAAACTTCCGAAACAGGCCATCGTGGTTGTGCATCGCTCAGATGGATCGGGCACCACCTTTATCTGGACCGATTATCTTTCGAAGGTGAGCGCGACCTGGAAGTCCCAAGTCGGCGCCAACACCTCGGTCGAATGGCCGGCTGGCATCGGCGCAAAGGGCAATGAAGGTGTCGCCAATAACGTTTCCAATACGAAGGGTGCGATTGGCTACGTTGAATATGCCTACGCCAAACAAAACAAGATGACCTCTGTCTCTATGATCAACAAGGACGGCAAGGTCGTTGAACCCAGCGCCGCCGGGTTTCAGGCTGCAGCCGCGAACGCTGATTGGGAGAAATCGGATCATTACTACGTCATCCTGACCAACCAGCCGGGCGCGACGTCGTGGCCGATCGCCGGAGCGACCTTCATCCTGATCCACACCCAACCGCAGGATCCGGCTGCTGCCGCCGAGGCATTGAAGTTCTTCGCCTGGGCCTACAAGAAGGGCGACAAAATGGCCGAGGACCTCGACTACGTCCCGATGCCGGACAAGGTCGTGACCTCCATCCAAAAGATGTGGGCCTCGGACATCAAGGATAGCAGCGGCAAGCCGCTGTTTGCCGCGGCAAACTAGAAGACGGAATGGAAGGCGGGGAAACTTTAGCCCCGCCTTTCTCGCTAGAGCGCATAGCGAACGACCAAATCCAAGAAGTCCTATGAACTTGTCGGGAGGAGCGGTCGTGGTTGAAGCGGCTTGGGAAGGGACGGATTTGGAGGCCCAAGACATAGCAGAGCGGGCGCGGGTCCTAAATAAACTCAGGATCGGTGATATCGTCTTCCACCAACTCACCAAGGGTTCCGCCATTCTGGTGCTCGTGGTCCTTGGCGGTGTCATCTTGTCGCTCTTTCTCGGAGCGTTGCCGGCTCTGCAGGAATTTGGCTTCGGCTTTCTGACCACAACAAGCTGGAATCCGGTGACGGATAAGTTTGGCGCGCTTGCCCCGATCTACGGCACGATCATTACCTCCTTCATTGCCATGCTGATCGCGGTGCCATTCGGCCTTATGATCGCGATGTTTCTGACCGAGCTTTGCCCGATGTTCCTGCGGCGCCCGATCGGCATCGCGATTGAACTCCTCGCGGGCATTCCCAGTATTATTTACGGCATCTGGGGTCTGTTCGTGTTCGCGCCTTTCGTGCAGGCCCACATCCAACCGCCGGTGATCGCGGCGTTCGAGAACATACCGGTCCTCTCGACACTGTTCGCCGGGCCCCCCTTCGGCATTGGTATTCTGACCGCCAGCCTCATCCTGGCGATCATGGTATTGCCGTTCATCACTTCGGTCTCGCGAGATGTGTTCGACGCTGTGCCGCCGGTTCTGAAGGAGGCCGCCTACGGGCTCGGCTGGACCCAATGGGAAGTTTGGCGCTATGTCGTGCTGCCCTTCACCCGCATCGGCGTAATCGGTGGTGTGATGCTTGGGCTCGGCCGCGCGCTTGGCGAGACCATGGCAGTCACCTTCGTCATCGGGAACGCCCATAAGATAGCAACTTCATTGTTCGCGCCCGGGACCACCATCTCGGCCACCATCGCCAACGAATTCACCGAAGCCGTCGGCGATCTCTACACCTCGTCGCTGATTGCGTTGGGCCTCATCCTGTTCGTGATAACCTTCATTGTGCTCGCCGCCGCCCGCTACTTGTTGCTTCGGATAGAGAGGAGGGTCGCCTGATGAAGGTCACAGGGATCTATTCTGCCCGTCGTCGACGCAACGGGCTGGCCAAGGCCGCGTCTTATGTAGCGACCCTTGTCGGCCTCACCTGGTTGGCGCTCATTCTCGGCGTGTTATTTTGGCAGGGGTTTAGCGGGCTATCGATACGCGTGTTTACCGAAATGACGCCGCCTCCCGGCGCCGCGGGAGGCTTGCTTAATGCCATCGTCGGCAGTCTGATTATGACAGCGCTGGCCCTGGTGATAGGAGGACCCATCGGTGTTCTTGCGGGGACCTACATGGCGGAATATGGCCGTCACGCGAAGCTAACAAGCATTGTTCGCTTCATCAATGACATCCTCCTGAGCGCGCCGTCCATCGTGGTCGGGCTTTTCATTTACGAGGTCATGGTTCGGCCGATGGGGCACTTCTCCGGAATTGCCGGTGCAGTCGTGCTCGCCGTTCTGGTGATACCAGTGATGGTTCGGACGACCGAAGACATGTTGACGTTGGTTCCGAACGGTTTGCGCGAGGCGGCGGCTTCGATCGGATTGCCGCGATCCCTCATGATACGCCAGATAGCCTATCGCGCCGCGAAAGCCGGTATTGTCACTGGACTTTTGTTGGCCATCGCTCGCATCAGTGGCGAAACGGCGCCGTTGCTTTTCACCGCACTCAACAATCAATTCTACAGCACCAATCTCAACGCGCCTATGGCGAGCCTGCCGTCTGTCATATTTCAGTTTGCGCTCAGCCCCTACAAGGAATGGCAGGACTTGGCTTGGACGGGCGCTCTTATCATTACGCTCGCCGTGCTTGCCATGAGTATCATCGCCCGTGCGTTGACCTCCGTGAGGAAACCAACATGAATGCCGTCGCGCCACAAGCGTCCGATCTCAAGCCGCGGGCTGCCGCCAATGCGGCACCCAAAGACAAGATCGCGATCCGAAATCTCAATTTTTACTACGGCGAGACAAAGGCGCTCAAGAATGTCAGTCTCCCGTTGTACGCCAATCAAGCCACGGCTTTCATCGGACCGTCCGGTTGTGGCAAGTCGACGCTTCTGCGGGTTCTCAACCGGATGTATGACCTCTACCCGGGTCAGCGCGCCGAGGGGCAGGTCATCCTTGATGGCATGAACGTTCTTGAGCCCGGCCTGGACTTGAACCTGCTGCGTGCACGGGTCGGTATGGTGTTTCAGAAGCCAACGCCGTTCCCGATGACGATCTACGAAAACATCGCCTTCGGAATTCGTTTGTATGAAAAGCTGCCGAAGAGTGAGCTCGACGGACGGGTAGAGCAGGCGCTGAGCCGGGGAGCGTTGTGGAACGAAGTCAAGGACAAGCTTAATGCCAATGGTCTCAGTTTGTCCGGCGGACAGCAGCAGCGGCTGTGCATCGCGCGCACGGTCGCGGTACGCCCCGAAGTGATCTTGTTCGATGAACCGTGCTCGGCGCTCGATCCGATCTCAACTGCCAAGATCGAGGAGTTGATCGACGAGCTAAAGCGCGATTATACGATTGTCATCGTTACCCACAACATGCAGCAGGCAGCACGCGTATCCGATCATACGGCCTTCATGTATCTCGGTGAATTGATCGAATTCGACGAAACTAACAAGATCTTCACCTCGCCGAACGACCGGCGAACCCAAGACTACATCACCGGCCGGTTCGGCTAGGAGCGACATCATCCGAAAGAGTGACGAATATTTTTTCGAGTGATGCTCCAGTTTGGAAAATGAGATCAGTTTCCGATTGCGGAAGATGATCTAAGGAGAGCGAGAATGGCCTCAGAACATACCGCGAAGGCGTTCGACAGCGATCTTCAGGAATTGACGCGGCTGGTAGCCGAAATGGGCGGTCTGGCCGAACGGATGATCGTGGATTCCGTCGATGCGCTGATCCGCCGCGATGTCGCGGTCGGCCGTCGGGTGGTTGAAGCCGATGCCGAGATCGACAACCTGCAACGCCTGATCGAAGAGCGTGCGGTGCTGACGATTGCGCGGCGTCAGCCGATGGCGGTGGATTTGCGCGAAATCGTTGGCGCAATGCGAGTCGCCATCGATCTTGAGCGGATCGGCGACCTCGCCAAGAACATGGGCAAAAGGGTCGCCGCGCTCGAGAGTGACTTTCAGCCGCTGAAGCTGATCCGCGGCCTGGAGCACATGACCGACCTCGTGCAGGCCCAGGTGAAGTCAGTCCTCGATGCCTATACCGCGCATGATCTGCCGGCGGCGATGAACGTCTGGAAGAACGACGAAGAAGTCGACGCGATCTGTACCTCGCTGTTTCGCGAGCTGTTGACCTACATGATGGAAGATCCGCGCAACATCAGCTTTTGCATCCATCTGATGTTCTGCGCCAAGAACATCGAACGGATCGGCGACCACGCTACCAATATCGCAGAAACCGTGTTTTACATTATTGAGGGTCAGCAGATCCTCGACAAGCGTCCGAAGGGTGACATGACGACATTTGCCACGACCGCTCCGGGAAACTAAGACAACAAATCGAGCGAAATGCAATTTGGTTCCGCGTGAACAAGACTATTCCCATCAAAAAGAGAAGGTAAAGCTATGAACGCGCGCATTCTGGTGGTGGAAGACGAGGAAGCACTCACCACGCTGTTGCGCTACAATCTCGACGCCGAGGGCTATGAGGTCGAAACGGTCGCGCGTGGAGATGATGCCGACACGCGTTTGAAGGAACGCGTGCCCGATTTGATCGTGCTCGATTGGATGCTGCCAGGATTCTCCGGCATTGAACTGTGTCGCCGTCTGCGGGCACGGCCCGAGACCAAGCAGCTCCCGATCATCATGCTGACTGCGCGCGGGGAGGAAAGCGAGCGGGTGCGGGGCCTTGCAACGGGTGCCGACGATTACATCGTCAAGCCGTTCTCGGTGCCGGAATTGCTGGCGCGCGTCCGCGGCCTGTTGCGCCGTGCGAGCCCCGAGCGGCTCGCCACCGTGCTCACCTATGGCGATATCGAACTGGACCGCGAGAAGCGCCGCGTCGCCCGCTCTGGCCGTCCCGTCGATCTCGGGCCGACCGAGTACCGCTTGCTCGAATTCTTCCTGGAGCATCCGGGCCGCGTGTTCAGCCGTGAGCAGCTGCTCGACAGCGTCTGGGGCCGCGACATCTATATCGACGAGCGCACTGTGGACGTGCACATCGGCCGCTTGCGCAAGTTGCTCAATCCAGGCCGCGAGCAGGACCCGATCCGCACCGTGCGCGGCGCCGGCTATGCGCTCGACGATCGCTTCGCGAAGGTGGAATCATAAACTGAAGGCCAATGGATGATTTCGTAGTATCCCCGCCGAGCGGCCTGCCAACACTGACCATTGTTGGCGAGTTCCGTTTGGATCGTGAAACCATCCGCGTATGGCGGAAGGATAAGCCGCTTCAGCTCTCGATGAGGCAGTTCCGCCTGCTCGATCTGTTCATGCGGCGGCCGGACACGCCGTTTTCGTTTGAGGAACTGCGGCTCGCCGTTTGGGGAAGCAACTCAGCCATTGAAGACGGCACCGTCGCGTCCGAAGTGGCCCGGCTGCGGCACGCTCTCGGTTTTAGCTATGGCAAGAACCCGCTCAAGGCCGTGAGAGGCATCGGGTTTCTCTTCGAAGCTGTCCCCTCCAGAGTCAAACCGCGGCGCCCGCGAGGGCCGTCAAACCGTGCTTTGCTGAAGTCCGAGACGTTCGGGTTCAGTGGGCAAGACGAAGGTGATGGCCGAGCAAAGCACCAGCATGGCCGCCGAACCGATTAGACAGCCTTCGATGCCCGCCAGCTGATAAAGCAGACCCGAAAGGATGATGCCAAGAAGGCGCCCAGCGGCGTTCGCCGCGTAATAGAAGCCGACATCTTCAGCCGCCTTCTCCGAACCGGCATAGGCCAGGATCAAGTAGGAATGCAGCGACGAGTTCACGGCAAAGGGCAAGCCGAACAGCGCCAATCCCGTCACCAGCACGAGATCTGGACGGGGTAGCTCCGCCGTCTGCATCAGAACTGCGAGTACGATGGGCACGGCAGCCAAAATCGCTGCCCACAGGCGCGCGGCGGGAATCTCGCGGCTCAATCCGTCGGAGCTGCGCGTGACGAGCGAAGGGGCAACGGCCTGGATGCCGCCATACACCACGGTCCAAGCCGCAAGAAAACCGCCTACCTGCAAGAACCACCAGCCGTGGGCGTAAAGGAAAACCGGCAGCCCAACTACAAACCAGACATCGCGCGCGCCGAACATGAAGACCCGCGCCGCGGCCAAGAGATTGACGCCCCGCGACTTACTGAACAATTCGCGTATGGTCTTAGACGACTTAGCCTTGCCTAGTTCGCGCGGCAGCAAGAGCATTCCGGCAATGAATATAACGGCAATCAGAGCGGCCATGAGCCAAAGCGCCGGGCTGAAACCGACAAGATCGAGCAACAGACCGCCGAGAAAAAATCCGAGCCCCTTCATGGCGTTTTTGGAGCCGGTGAACCATGCTACCCATTTAAACAGCTGACCGCTGCCATCCGCCGACGTTGCCTTGATCGCAGACTTTGAGGCGGTCTTGGTGATGTCCTTGGCGACGCCGGCAATCCCTTGCGCCACGACGACCCATGCAACCGACATCGCGGCTCCCCAACCTGGGCTCAACAGCGACAGCATCAGAAGGCCCGCGACCTGTAGAAGCTGGCCGATCGCCAACATTCGCGGAATGCCAAACCGCGAAGCGAAATAGCCGCCCGCCAAATTTGCGCCGATGCCCGCTGCTTCGTAGAGCAAGAACATGAAGGCGAGAGTGAAGGGGGTATAGCCCAGGCGGAAGAAGTGAAACAGCACCAGCATGCGCAAGGCGCCGTCGGTCAGCGTGAAGCCCCAGTAGGAAGCGGTGACGATCAGGTAGTTGCGCGCCATCGAGGTCATAGTCCGCGCTCCTCCACGATATTGGCGAGGTCCACCATGCGGCAGGCATAGCCAACCTCGTTGTCATACCAGGCATAAATCTTCAGAAGCGTTTCGTCGGTTACCATTGTGCTTGCAGCGTCGACGATCGAACTGCGCGAATCGTTGTTAAAATCGGCCGACACCAAAGGACGAGTCTCAAAACCGAGTACGCCTGCCAATTCACCGTCCGCTGCCGCTTTGAAGAGGAGATTGACCTCTTCGGCTGTAGTTTTGCGGGCAACCTCAAAAACGCAATCGGTCAAACTCGCGTTGAGCACCGGCGCACGTACGGCATGACCGTTCAGCTTTCCCTTCAGCTCCGGATAGATCAGCGCGATTGCCGTGGCGCTGCCGGTCGTTGTCGGTTGCAAGGAAAGCATCGCGGAACGTGCGCGCCGCAAGTCCTTATGTGGCGCATCCACCACCACATTTGTGTTGGTCGGATCATGGATGGTGGTGATCTGGCCGTGACGGATGCCAATCTTTTCGTGAATTACCTTCACCACTGGCGCGAGACAGTTGGTGGTGCAGGAAGCTGCTGTTAACAGTCTATGCTTTGACGGCTCATAAAGGCCATCGTTGACACCGACCACGATGTTGAGAGCGCTGCCGTCCTTCACGGGAGCCGCCACAATGACGCGCTTTACTCCACGATCGAAGTAGGCCTGTAACTTTTCCTGCTTGAGGAATTTACCCGTGCATTCGAGAACGATATCGCACCCGAGATCGCCCCACGGGACCTCGCCTGGCGAAGCTGCCTCCGTAAAGCCAAGCCGTTTGTTGGCGATCCTGATGGCCTTCCCGGTATCGAGGCCAATCGGCGTGTTCCAGCGGCCATGCAAACTATCGAACTCAAGCAGATGAGCCGTCGCTTCAATTCCACCCTTGACCTCATTGACGTGAACGACATCGAGCCGGTTACCGGCACGTGGATCGCTGCTCGGCCGAAAGATCCCGCCAAATGCGGATCGCAAGGCCAGCCTTCCAATACGGCCCATGCCATTTATTCCAACTCTCATCGTTCATTCCTGTTAGGGGGAAACCTTGGTCGTATCGCCAATTTCATCCAACCGCGCTTTAAGGGCCATTCGGTCCAGCGACGGAAATGGAAGACTGGTGAAGATCTCGATACGCCGACGGATCATTGCGTACAGTTCATTTAGCAAGGTCGTGCGTTCGGTCGCGGAGCCTTTGAATTGTGCCGGATCGGGGAGGGGCCAGGCGGCGCTGACGTACTGGCCAGCGAGATCCGGACAGAATTGCCCGTGCGGCACGTCGCACAACGCGATGATGAAGTCCATTCGCGGCGCATCGGGCCCCTTGAACTCGTTCCAGGATTTGCATCGAAGTTCATTCGTGTCATGGCCGAGGGCTTTCAGCCGTTCGATTACTTCGGGAAGCGGCTTCTGAGCTGGTTCAGCTCCGGCCGAATACGCCCGAAAACGCCCGCGGCCCAGTTTTTCAAGCAGAGCTTCAGCCATGATGGAGCGGGCTGAATTTTGGGTGCAGAGGAACAGCACGTTGAAAGGGGGAGTCATGAAAAGCTCCATTGTGCTTGGGGTACTTGGGCTCTTGGCGTCGTCTATAAAGTCATCGACGCTGTCGCCGCAGTTCTTGGCGAGAAACTTCACAAGGCTACGGAATTTCTTGAGGTCGACGCGGTAATACATTTCGCGGCCGCGCCGCTCGACCGTGAGAAGCCCAGCGTTGGTCAGCACGTTGAGGTGCGCGGATAGCGTGTTGTGGGCAACGTCGCAAAGCCGGGCAATGTCGCCCGCGTTCATGCCATCCGGATGCGCCTTCAAAAGGCTCCCGACCACCGCAAATCGCGTGGTCTGACCCAGGGCACCAAGCCGGGTTATGACTGCGTCGGTCTCATCTGATCGTCTCGACATTTCGAGACATTAGGACATATTATCCGTCAAGGGAAGAGTTTGACCAAAATATTGGCCGGTAAGCTTCGCAAGGAAGTAGAGCAATATGCCAGTGCAAACAACGTTGATCTTCGGCATCCCAATCCCGTCAGATAGTCCCTTGTTCTTAAGTTTCGTGGGCATCCATGTGCTATTTGGATCGGCGGCGGTTATTGCCGGAGCGCTCGCGATGATCAACGCCAAAGGGCGGGGCAAACACTCAAATTTCGGCACGATCTATTTTTGGTGCCTGTGCGGCGTATTCGTTACTATGAGCACCTTAGCATTCACTCGTTGGCGGGAAGATTACGACCTATTCGTCCTGGGAGCGCTTTCATTTGGCGGAGCCTGGCTAGGACGCACCATCTTGCGTCGCCGCTGGCACCAATGGCCCCGGCTACATCTAACCTGCATGTCGGCGTCCTACATCCTGATGATCACAGCATTCTACGTCGATAACGGCAGGAACCTACCGCTATGGCGAGAGTTGCCGCAAATCGCCTTTTGGATTTTGCCTACGATGATTGGTGCGCCGGTGATCCTTTACGTGCTGCGGACACATCCTGTGATCCTCGCCTATGATCGCCCACAGACAAAGAATTCAAACTGAAACACTGACTTCTGAGCCGCCTTGATGGAGCCTCATGCACGGTCACGTTCGTCAACTCGGATGAGCATCCCAATCAACATGGCGACCAATCCCGCTAATGCTATGGCAGTGAGGGTGAGAACCGCCGGCTTCCAGAAAGAGGAAATGGCCGGAGCATTCACGGCGACCAACATCCCCATGACGCCGACGTAGAGAACACTAAATCCCCAGAGGGTTAGTTGGCCGGCCCGGTGAATAGTCATGGACAACTCTCTCCCCAACCCATCGTCTCTGATGGACGAAAGCGGACGAATAACAAACCGGGGTCAACTACGAGTCACAAATCAATGGTGCAAAAGCCGCTAGCGCTTACGTGCCGAGCGAGCACTGCCCCGCGGCCGGCTCGAAGCAGTCACCTTCGTGGGGGAAGGCGCACAACAGGCGTCTGCTTTACCACTCAAGAGGTTGCAGAGTTCGGGATGCCCGTCGCAGCAATCGTCGACCAGGAATTGAAGCAGCGACTGCATACCCTCCACATCTGAACGATAGATGATTGTGCGTCCGTCGCGGGCTGCCCTCAGGAGCCCAGCGCGCACCAGGATCGCAAGATGTGACGAAAGCGTATTGTGAGGTGCCCCGACTGTATCGGCAATAACTCCAGCTGTGATTCCGACCGGCTCATGCTTGATTAAGAGCTTGAAGATCGCAAGCCGCGTCGGCTGCGCGAGTGCCGCGAGTGCCGAGATTGCGTGGGCTTCTGAAAGCTTATTGCCCGGGGAAACAGAACTGGCGTGGCTGGTTACCGCCAGCATGGATTTGCGCATGGTCTGACCTTCGATCAATTCAAATTCTTGTACTTTTTACCTGTCGCTCAGGTGACAAGCCAGAATATTTCCATTATTAAATATGTCGAGATGTCTCGACAGGTCAATTTTTGAGCAGCGGCTCAGAATAAGAAAAAGACCGCAGGCATATCGGGTCGGTAGGCGTACCGGCTGAACTGAGGAAATCCCGCCGATAGGCGTATCGGCGCATCCGAGGAGAGATCCATGCCGCGATGCGATCGCATGGTTGATGCCGGCCGCCGAAAATTCCTGGGCGGCGCAGGTTTTGCCGCCGCAGGCGTTGCGGCTTCCACCATCGTTCCCAACCAGTCGAAAGCCGCTCCGGCTGCTGCTCGTGTCGAGTATCCTTCGAATCGTCTCGGCAGTGTCAGCGAACTGAAGCTCAACGAGCCGAAGAACGTCGCTTATCCGGACGATGACGCGCCGGGCGTGCTCTTGAAGCTCGGGAAACGAGTTCCGGGCGGGGTCGGCGCCGATGGCGACATCGTCGGCTTCACGACCACCTGTCCGCACAAGGGTTTTCCGCTCAATTATAGCGCGGCGGACAAGACCATGAACTGCCCTGGCCACTATTCCAGGTTCGATTGCGAAGCAGGAGGACAGCAGACCTGGGGACATGCAACGCAAAATCTCCCGCAATACGTCCTGCGCGTCGATGACAAGGGCGACATCTTCGCCGAGGGCGTCGATGAACTGCTCTACGGACGCCTGTCTAACGTGCTCTAAGGGGAGAAACGACTATGGCTTACAAGCGCCAGATTGACCGGCTTCCGATCATTCCTAAGGACGCCAAGGAATTCAATGTCACTTGCCACTACTGCATCGTGGGGTGTGGCTACAAGGCCTACACTTGGCCCACCAACAAGCAGGGTGGGACGGCCGCCGGCGACAATAAACTTAACGCCGATCTTTCAAAGCAGCAGCCGCCGGAAACTGACGCCTGGTACGCGCCGTCGATGTACAACATTGTGCGCCAGAACGGGCAGGACGTTCACATCGTCGTAAAACCGGACCATGATTGCGTCGTTAATTCGGGACTCGGCTCCGTCCGCGGCGCGCGCATGGCGGAGATGAGCTACTCGCAGCAACGCAACACGCAGCTCCAACGCCTGACGGATCCGATGGTCTGGCGCTACGGCCAGATGCAGCCGACCAGTTGGGATGATGCGCTGGATCTCGTTGCGCGTGTCACGGTCGCCGTCATCAATGACATGGGCGAGGACGGTCTCTTCGTCTCAGCCTACGATCATGGTGGCGCCGGCGGCGGCTACGAAAATACCTGGGGTACCGGCAAGCTCTATTTTGGAGCGATGAAGATCAAAAACATCCGGATCCATAACCGCCCAGCCTACAATTCCGAAGTCCACGCCACCCGCGATATGGGCGTCGGAGAACTCAACAATTGCTACGAGGATGCCGAACTGGCCGATACCATCGTGGCGGTCGGCACTAACGCGCTCGAAACCCAGACCAATTACTTCCTCAACCACTGGGTCCCAAACCTGCGCGGCGCTTCGCTCGACAAGAAGAAAACCGAGTTTGGCTCCGAGCCGGTGGCGAAGGCGCGCATTGTCATCGTCGATCCACGCCGTACGGTCACTGTCAATGCCTGCGAAGTCGAAGCCGGCAAAGACAACGTCATGCATCTTGCAATCAATTCAGGTACCGACCTTGCGCTCTTCAATGGCTGGATGACCTACATCGCGGACAAAGGCTGGGTCGACAAAGCCTTCATCGATGCGTCGACGATCGACTTCGACAAGATGAAAGCGGCCAACAAGACCAGCCTCGAAGACGCAGCCAAGATCACCGGCCTCTCGGTTGATGAAATCCGCAAGTCCGCTGAGTGGATCGCGCAGCCTAAGGCCGGCAACGCGCGGCGCCGCACCATGTTTGCATATGAGAAGGGATTGATCTGGGGCAACGACAACTACCGCACCAACGGCGCGTTGGTGAATGTGGCGCTTGCCACCGGCAATATCGGTCGTCCGGGTGGCGGCTGCGTTCGCATGGGCGGTCATCAGGAAGGCTATTCCCGGCCATCGGACGCGCACGTCGGACGGCCAGCAGCTTACGTCGACAAGCTGTTGATGGAAGGCAAGGGAGGCGTGCATCACATCTGGGGATGCGATCATTACAAGACGACGCTGAATGCCTTCAAGTTTAAGCAGAACTACAAGAAGCGCACCGACATGGTGAAGGATGCCATGATGACCGTGCCCTATGGCGATCGTACCGCCATGGTCAACGCAATTGTTGGCGCGATCAAGAAGGGTGGGCTGTTTGCGGTTGACGTCGACATCATACCGACCAAGATCGGCGAAGCGTGTCACGTCTGGCTCCCGGGGGCGACGTCGGGCGAAGCTAATCTTACGTCCATGAATGGTGAGCGCCGCATGCGGCTTACTGAAAAGTACATGGACCCGCCGGGGCAAGCGATGCCCGACAGCCTGATCGCCGCCCGCATTGCCAACAACATGGAGCGGGTGCTGCGCGGGCAAGGCAAGGGTCAGTACGCCGACCAGTTCAAAGGCTTCGACTGGAAGACGGAGGAAGACGCCTTCATGGATGGCTACCACAACCATGAGAAGGGCGGCCAGTTTGTGACCTACGAACGCCTGCGTGCGATGGGCACCAATGGTTTCCAGGAACCGGCGGCCGATTTCAAGGACGGCAAGATTGTCGGCACCAAGCGCCTGTTCACCGACGGCAAGTTCGGCACCAAGGACGGCAAAGCGAAATTCATGGAAACGCAATGGCGCGGCTTGCAGGCCGCTGGCAAGGGTGCGGAGATGAAGAAGTTTGCCTTCCTCATCAATAACGGCCGTTCCAACATCAGTTGGCAGAACGGCTATCTCGACCAAGACAATGAATTTGTCACAGACCGGTCGCCGTATCCGTTCATTCAGATGAACCCGAAGGATATGGAAGACCTGAAGCTCAAGGCCGGCGATTTGGTGGAGGTCTACAATGATAACGGCTCGACCCAGGCGGTCGCGTATCCGACGCTCACGGCCAAGCCCAGGCAGACCTTCATGCTGTTCGCGCAAGCAAACGGCGTGCAGGGCAATGTCGTATCACCCGGGGTGAACGAGTTGATCATCCCGAACTATAAGCAGACTTGGGCTGATGTCCGCAAACTCGCAGACGCGCCTGAAGGCGTAAGGCATATGAGCTTCAAGTCGTTTGAGTACACAGCTTGATAGGAGCAGAGACCTTTCCCAAACTTGAAGCCCGGGCGCGATGCCCGGGCAAATTTGTGAAAGCCCATTCGTCGCATCGATCCCAATGCACCGTGGATCCCCGATCTCAAGAACAGGATCGGCGCGCTCGAGGGGGATCCGGGCAGGGAGGCCTCGACTCGTCCGACCGGATCGATGGCTGCCTCGGTTGCGGGCTCGCCACCAACATCGCAAGCGCCAACTGGATCACAAGAGTCTGCGATGATCGAAAAGGGGCCAAGTCCCCGGGACGTGCAGGCTGCTGAGGCTATGACGCCAGCGGACCGCTCCGCCATGATTAGAGGCATGGTCGATCGCCTTGCGCGGCGCCTGGAACAATCACCGCACGACGCAGACGGCTGGATCAAGCTTATTCAGTCGCGCATGGTGCTTGGCGAAACCGAACTTGCAAAGCAGGCGCTCGCCGGTGGGATCGGCGCCTTTGCCGACGATGCAGAGCAGCGCGATCGGATCGCTGCGGCCGCGCAGAAGCTCGGCTTGAGTGACTAGAAGATTACCAGCGAGAGAGTGAGGGCGTCATGGAAGCGAGCCGGCAAGACGATCCAGCCGAAGGAAAGGCCTAACGGCGATAACGTCGTCGACCTCATGGAGGCGTTGCGACGTAGTGTAGGCGGGTCGGCGCCGAAGGCTGCTGCCCCTCAAAACGCCGCAAAGCGGTCGAGGAAGGCATCAGCCGGTCAAAAGGAAATGCTAATGCCGATCGAGGGCGAGAAGCGGGCGAAGACAGCCGATCATTCACGAACTCGCGGATCGATAACGGAGCTTGTCCGCCCCCGATTTGAGCGGCTGATGCCGCCCGACACCGTTGCAAGCGCACTTCGTCCATCTCAGCCTCGTTCAACGCATGCCGGAAACAAGATGCAACATTCCGATAAGGAATTTTAATGAGATTTTACCTTTTGGATCGAAAATCTGATTCGATTTGAGATCGGCGGGAATTCAGCAATGAACGTTTCAGGTATCGGATCGGTTTCCGGGTTAAATGCAGTTTCCGGCGCGAGCTACAGCGCCCCGCCGCAGCAAAAGATGTCGAGTTTGTTCAACTCGATCGATACAACCGGCTCCGGTTCGATTACCCAGGCCCAATTCGATCAGGCCTTTCAGACCAAAAGCCCACCTGCTGTCTTCCAGAAACAGGGAGCAGATGGAATTTGGTCGGCTTTGGATCCGTCCGGGAGTGGAGCAGTCTCCAAGCAGGATTTCGTCTCGACCATGTCCAATTTGATGGTGTCGTTGCGAGCGGAAGGAACGACGCAGGGCGGTTCGGCTTCTTTGTCCGCAAGCCTTCAGTCCCTGAGCCAGATTGATCCCACGACGGTTTCGGCCAACAGCCCGCCGGGCAGCCTGATCAACTATAGCGCCTGAACTCGATCGGCTCGGTTCCGCTGTATTCCCCTTCGTCGGTGACGGCGACGTGCCGGATGCTAAGGCGCCTAAGCCAATCCAGCCCCTCTCTTCCTTTCAGCATGGCGATGGTAGAGAGACTGCCTGCGACGAGGCAGCGGTCGGAAATCACCGTCACGGAGGAAAGGCCCTGTACCGGCCAGCCGGTACGCGGGTCGAGGATGTGGCAGTAACGTCGCCCTTCGTATTCGAAATAGCGTTCATAGTCGCCGCTGGTCGCGAGTGCGCCGCTCTTTAGCGCAACCTGCGCAATCACGAGGCTTGGCTCCCGTGGGTGACGAATGCCGATGATCCAAGGCGTTCCGTCTGGCTGGGGTCCAATCACGCGGATGTCTCCCGCGAGGTCTATGAAGCCACACTTTGCCCCGAGCACCGAGCAGACTTCGGCAGCACGGTCGGCGGCAAATTCCTTGCCGAGACCGCCAAAATCCAGCTCTTGGCCCGGTTGTGAAAAATGAAGGTTGCCGTCTAAAATCTCGATCTTATCAAGACCGATCAGTGGAAGTAGCCGATCGATTGACGCTTGGTCCGGCGGCCGAGATGCCGAAAAATCCCAGGCGGCGCGAAGTATTCCCGAGGTGATGTCGAAAGCCCCATCGCTTTTGGCGAAGCAAGCCTTTGCATATTCGACCAAGCCGCTGGCTTCCTCGTCGAGGCGGATACACTGGCCTCGTGCAGCCGCCGCATTGATCCGCGATAGTTCGCTGTCTGCCCTGTAGCGCGAATAGCGCTTTTCGATTCGAACGATTTCGGCCTCAGCAGCCTCTGCAAGCGTCTCGAATTCCGTTTTGCTGGGTGCGCAGAGATGAATTGCGCAATCGCCGCCCATCGCAAAAAAAGTGTGGAGATAGCAAAGCATGGGGCAAGCCAGTTATCTCAGGAGCGACCGGCTTTTCAGTGGAACCGATTATTACTCGATCGTCAAAGTCCTTCAAAAAGCGATTGCCGCACGCAGACCGTGTATGGTTCACGGCCATCGTCGGTAATTTTCAATTCCAAAATCCGGCGGTCCCGAGCATCAACTTCTGCCGATAAGAATACCTGTTCCTAAGACGAGGCCACCGCCGAGCATTACCTTCGCTGCTGCCGAGACAGGCGGGGTTTCCATGTAGCGCCATTGGATAAATGCGATTGCCAGCAGTTCAAGGACTACCACCGCCGCGGCCAATACGGTCGCTGTGTAGAAGTTCGAAATTAGGTAGGGAAGCGTATGGCCTATTCCGCCGGCGACGTTCATGAGCCAACAAACCAAACCGCGCAAATAGGGTGTTCTGCGGCCTGTTCAGAAGCTCGCAGATCCCGATGTTGGAATCCATTTTGGCCGTCGCCCGAACGGCTTTCCAAGAAAGTCGCCAAACTTAGAACAAAGTTCTATTAGAATGGTTCTAAACTTGCTACGTTCATCGGCAAAGACATTGGTGTTTCGTGACACAGCAAAAACTCTCCATGGACAAGCTAAGCGTCATCCGGGAGGGAGATGCCTTCCGTGATCACGCTGAAACGTTGATCCGGAATAGTTATACAGCGGAATACGGAGCGCGTCTGCAGTCGCTTCCTCCAAGACTGCTTGCTCTTCAAGATGATAGCGGCGAGGTCATTTGCGCGGCCGGACTGCGATTTCACGATGATGGGTTTTTCTCTGGCGCGTACCTGACGTCTCCCATCGAACAAATGCTGAGCGACATATCCGGGCGAGTCATTAGGCCTGAGGACATTTTTGAAGTTACAACGTTTGCAAGCAAGTCGCCGCGTGCCACGGCTGGATTTATTGAATCGATTTGTCGGTTCGGCGAAGCAAACGGTTACCTTTGGTCTTTTTTTACGCTGACCTCCCGGTTGCACCGTTTGATACAGCGTATGGGGCATCCCTTAGCTCATCTCGCTGACGCCGATCATCGCCGGATTCCTGATCCCACAAGGTGGGGAACGTATTACGCTTCATCCCCCAAGGTTTTCGCTATGCCGAGCGCTCGTCTAGACCTTGATCTAGATCAGGTTCGAGGTGTCGAATTGCCATATGCAGCAATTGTTTGATGCGAAAAGCCACCACTCCAGTAAATGTCTGCGACCGGACTAGCATGGGGGACAGTGCCAAGTCTGATCGTCGCAGCGAACTCTTGGCTAGTTGATGCAGAATCCTGCTGGTAGAAGACAATGCTCGCCTCAGGGCGATCATTAGCCATGCCTTTTCCGGCAATGGTTTTGCCGTGGATACAGCAGCATCCGCTGTCGACGCCGAGGCAGCGATCGAGACCACTGCCTACCTTGCGATAATACTCGATCTTGGATTGCCCGACCGAGACGGGATGACCGTTCTTTCGTTTATTCGCAACAGAGGACTAACCGTGCCCGTGCTCGTGCTCACGTCGCGCGACGGCAAGCAGGCGGTGATCGATGGATTAAACCAGGGAGCCGACGATTATCTCACGAAGCCCTTCGACATGGATGAATTGATTGCGCGAATTCGCGTGCTGCTACGGCGACCCGGCCAAGCGTTGAGCGGAACGCTGGCCGAGCAAAATGTTGAGTTTGATACGATCGAGCGTCGAGTTCGGATCAACGGAGCTGAAGTCTCGTTTAGTCGTCGGGAATTGACCGCATTGGAGCAGTTCATGCGCCGTGGCCATCGATTGATCACGAAGACCGAATTCGAGGATTCCCTCTATAGCTTCGGCGAAGAAGTGGAATCAAATGCCGTCGAGGTTTTGATCCACCGGCTTCGCAAGAAGCTTTCGACCGCTGGGGCTTCGTTTGAAATTCATAATTTACGTGGGGTGGGCTACGTGCTCTCCCATAAGGCTTAACGATGCGCATTAGGGGCACAGTCTTTTGGCGTCTCGTGGTGGGCTTGGCGGGCGTTAGCGTGTTGGCGATGGCTGCTACGGCGGCCTTCCTTTATTTCCGGTTCGAACTCGCTCGATACCCGCTTCCGTGACGACACCCTACGCAGCTTTGCTGAAAGCTTGGTACGAGATATTCGGTCTTCGAAAGAGGCGATTCCGGTCGCTATTGAAGCAACAGCCGCGCGTATTTCTGAAGCGGGGGGTACATTTGCGATAGTCTCGCCGACACAAGACGTGATTGCCGCTTCGAATGGAATAGCTTCAGCATTGTTCCCGCTCGACCAAGTCGATCAGCGCCTGTTCGCGCTGCCAAGAACATTAAGAAACAAAAGGCCTGTTTACGGTCTTTCTCTCAGGGTTCTCGATCAAGCTCAGCCGTTCTTCGTCCAGGTAGCCTTTCCGTCAAGTTCGGTCGTCTATGATTCTGTCTTGGAGGAATTCATCCAGGACATTGCATGGATCTGGTTCGTGTTCCTCCTGCTAATTTTGGCGACCAATCTTGTCGTCGCGCGTATCGCTCTGAAACCACTAGGCGAAGCCGTGAGGCAGGTCGAACGGATTGGACCCGGAAGCGTTACCCTGCGGCTCGCCGAAGGAAAAATTCCCGAAGATATTCTTGTTCTTGTGCGTGCCGTGAATCGAGCGCTCGACCGGCTGCAGAGTGGTTTCCGATCGCTAGAAGCGTTTGTTGCTGACGTAGCTCACGAGTTGCGGACACCACTTGCCGTCATCAAAGCGCAGCTTGCAGTCTCCCAGACACCGCTTGCCCGTATATTGGAGCAAGATTTTCTTGGTATGGAGCGCCTGGTTCTGCAACTGCTCGATCGAATGCGATTAAACGGCATTCGTTTTGAAGATGACGACCTGCTCGATCTTGGGGAAGTAGCGAGGGAAGTGACTAGCTTTCTTGCTCCTATCGCTATCGCCAAGGGGCGTTCGGTTGAAGTTCTGGGCGGCGAAAAGCCGGTCCGAATTGTCGGGGCACACGACTATATCTTTAGGGCGCTTCGCAATCTCGTCGAGAATGGGATAGACCACGCGCCGCCGGAATCCACCGTCTCGGTGATCGTTGACGACGTCCCCTCGATTGCAGTGCTGGATCACGGTCCTGGCTTTTCGGACGCAATGCTTGCCTCGCAATGTCAGCCGCGTGAACAATTTAGCAGCGGGCGACCGGGCGGCGTCGGTTTGGGATTGTCGATCGTTCGGCGCACCATGCTTGCTCATATGGGTGAATTGTTAATTGCGAATCATTCAGACGGGGCCCTCGTCACCATGCGGTTTCTGGCTATCAATGAGCGCATCAACCCCATCAGAAGCGCCGCAAATTAGCCATACATAAGCCACGAAGCAGCCTTGAGCCCGTAAGGAAGAGGTAAGTCTGGCGGCGCACCCCTGCCAACTCATGGCGTAGCCGCGCCGACTGGGTCGAACAAAATTGACGTTAATCATCGCTAGCATCGAAGTCGACGGCCGTTTCCGCTCTCCTGAGACGGCTGAATTTTGCGACCGAGTCGGTGGACTGCTGCCGCTCCGGTCGTTTCGCGCCGATGCGGGAAAGCGATGGCAGCGAGCCATGAAGCTCAGCTCCAGCAATTCGGATGCAGAGACTTTCGCGGTCGAAAGCGGTGCGTTTGCGTCCGGCCGGAGCGGCGCGCAAGGCCTGGGACCGATTAATGCGAAAACTCTTTAACGCGTTGCATCGCCATGCTTTCGAGGGCGGCGACAAAATCGCTATGAGCGATGGCTCCGGTGCCATTCGTCGCGGTGAGCTCGTCGGTAAAGTAAACGGTTTGGCCGCCACCATCAAAGGCCACCCCGGCGCAGTGGGAATATTGGCGCCGAACGGCATCCATTGGGTCATTGCTCAACTCGCTTGTATGATCGCTGGCAAGATTGCCGTACCCCTGCCGACCTTTTTCAGCTCAGCCCAACTTGGGCATGTCGTGCGTGCGGCGTCTGTTGGGTTGATTCTCACCACTGATCAAACAGTGAAAATGGCGCGTGAGTCGGGAGTAAGGACACTCCTGATTGAGGATCAATCCCCGCTAATGGGCTCGCCAGAGCCATTAGACGGGTTTGGCCAGATTATTTTTACTTCCGGAAGCACCGGGCAGCCGAAGGGTGTTCGACATGAGAGTGGGCAGATCGCTTGGTCGGCCGAAGCTCTGGCAAATGCGATCGGCGCGACCTCGGAGGACGTCTATCTCTCGGTATTGCCGTTGCCGCTTCTACTAGAAGCGATTTGTTCGATCTTTATTCCAACCTTGATTGGAGCTCGCGTTCATTTTGACTCGGATATTGCTGAACGGGTCGGCCGTGGTAACGCAAGGGGAATTTCAAAGGTATTTGATTTGAGACAACCGACGATCAGTGTGGTCGTGCCTCAGTTGTTAAAGCAATGGGTAGGAGAGCTTCGGGCAGCGAATACGCGGGCACCGAACTCGTTGCGATTCGTTGCGGTAGGCGGAGCGCCCGTGCCTCACCAGGTTGCGAGCGCTGCGTGGGAGCTAGGAATACCTGTCCATGAAGGCTATGGCCTTTCCGAGTGCTGTTCTGTTGTCTCGCTTAACCGGCTTGGCGACCGCCGCTCGGATACCGTCGGGCGACCGCTTAGCGGGCTCGATGTGTCGATCGAAGACCAAGAGGTCGTCGTCAACGGGCCCTCGATCACTGACGGCTATTTGGGTCAGGGTCCTGCGGAGCGGCCGTGGCGAACGGGCGATCTTGGCGCGTTCGATTCAGAAGGTTTTCTTAAAATAAGGGGTCGCAAGGACAGTCTTATCGTCACTTCCTACGGCCGGAATATCAGCCCGGAATGGATCGAGACGATGCTGCTCGGGGATCTTCGCATTGCATTTTGCGCTGTGGTTGGGCACGGCGAACCACATCTTTCCGCCGTCATCGTGCCGTCCGGTCCCGGTGAATCATGGTTTGCTCATGCAAGCCATGATGAGGTGCTGCGTTTGATCTCGGATTGCTGCTCGGGCGCGCCCGAATATGCGGTGCCGCGCGCTGTGGTGGTCACGTCACTCCAGGAGGCGATCGATAATCAACTCCTGACCAACGGTCGGCCGGCCCGCCCACAAATCGCAAAGTTTGTCGCTGCGAAGGCCCAGTCGGCGCCATCTTTCGAAAACGGAAAGGCCGAGATATGAGCTTCTACGAACGTCTAATGCGTGAAACCGCGAACGACCGCGAGTCATTTCTCGCAATACCGATTGTGAAGCATGCAATCCAAAACGGCGCGTCCCGCAGCCTTTACATCGATTTCCTTACCGAAGCCTACCATCATGTAAAACATACGTTTCCACTACTCGCGCTGGCCGCCTCGCGCACTGCTGATGAGAGATATCAAGATGCGCTGGTAGAATATATGAAGGAAGAGCGTGGTCACGAAAAATGGATTTTGGAAGACATTCAAGCGGTAGGCGGAAATCCGGATGCGGTTCGAACGAGCACTCCGGGCGCACCATGTCAGATCATGGTGGGATACGCCTACTATGCGATCGAGCACATCAGCCCTTATGCCTTTTTAGGCAGCGTCCACGTCCTTGAAGGAATCTCCGTACTTCTGGCGGATAAGCTTGCCAATGCCATGAAGGCGTCCCTCGGTCTCGCAAGCGATGCCGGTTTCACTTACCTTCGCACGCACGGGTCCCTGGACACCGATCATGTCGCGTTCTTCCGTAAACTCGTCGATGGCTTCGATGACGCAGGCACCCAACGGATCATCATCGATAATTCCAAGATATTTTATCGCTTGTATGGAGCGATCTTTCTGGAACTCGGTGCCCGCGCGGAGCTGATCAGTGCGGCCTGAGCAAAAACTTGTCCTGATCACAGGCGCGGGCTCGGGGATCGGCCGCGAATTATCCATCGAGGCGGCCCGCCGCGGAATGGCGGTGGCATTATGTGGTCGCCGCCTGGACATGTTGGAAGAGACCTCCGCGCTTCTCGGATCCTCGGTGCCACATTTGATTATTCAAGCCGACGTTACGCGTGCCGAGGACCGTCGAAGAATTGTCGATCGGATCGGAAATGAACGAGGGGCGCTCGACATCCTCGTCAACAATGCCGGCGTGGTCGAAGGCGGTCCGCTGGAGTTGTCCGCCGATGATGCAATGATGCGCGCATTTCAGACAAATGTCCTGGCTCCAATGGCGCTGACGCGAGATCTTATGTCCTTACTGATCGCTGCGAAGCCCTCCCGTGTGGTCAATGTGGGTTCGATCTTCGGCGATATTGGATATCCCCAGTTCACTTGCTATTCCGCAACAAAATTTGCACTTCGTGGTTTCTCGATCGCACTGCGCCGAGAATGGAAGCAGAAAGGGATCAGCGTCACCTATGCTGCGCCGCGCGCGACCCGAACCGACGCGGCCGTTGCGTTCGGAGAACTCATTGCCAAGACCAAAATGAATTTGGATCCACCCGACGAGGTTGCGCAACGGATCTGGCAGGCCATTGCGCGGGGGCGCGACTTTGTCTACGCGCCAGCACCCGAATGGATCTACGTCCTGATCCAGCGCCTCTTTCCGAGAATCATAGATCGTTCGCTATCCGGCCCGTCTGCGTAATTCGTTTAGTTCAAACCAAGAACCAAGAACAAAGGCATCTACTTATGAGTTCGGTCTCACGTCGTGCATTTCTATCTTGTATCGTTCTGGCGATCGCGGACTTAGACGTCGCCCCCGTGCAAGCAGCGGACGCCGCCGCCAACGAGATGCGTCGTCTGCAAACGACATGGGAAGCAATCAAGTTCGGTATTCCGGAGGGTGAGGAGCAGACGAACAAAATGAACGCTCTTGGAGAAGACGCCGATGCAGTCGCCGCGCGGTTTCCCGATAGCGTTGAGATACAGATCTGGGACGGTATCATCACCAGCGAACGAGCCTCGATGGCCAGCATGTTTTCTGCCCTTGGCCTTGCAAAGCGTGCCCGCGACATTCTTGAACAGGCTTACAAGACGTCTCCTGCAAAGCTCGACGCAGGTGCTCCGACAAGCCTCGGCGTTCTCTATTATCGCGTGCCCCGGTTTCCGGTCGGATTCGGTGACAAGGAAAGAGCCCGACATCTCCTGGAGCAGGCGGTCAAGCTTGCGCCGACCGGTCTAGATGCGTGGTATTTTTACGGCGATTTCCTCTTTGAGCAGAAGGAATATTCCAAAGCAGCTGAAGCATTTCGCCACGCACTCGGCTTGCCGCAACATCCAGACCGGCCCGCATGGGATAAAAACCGGCGACTCGTGATCGAAGAGAAGCTTTCCAGCATTGCAGCAAAGCAGTGACCGACCATTCTCGAATCCCGCCGGCGGCTGGTAGCATCACCTTGAGTGTCGATCGGTTACTTGATCGGATGTGGCACCGATTCGGTAAACAATTGCAACATCCCACCGGTGTCTTCGGGTCGCTGACGGGATGGCTGATGGCATTCGCGAACGACAAGCCAAATCGGATCGCAATTGACGCGCTGGCGCCTGGATCCAAGGATCAGATTCTCGAACTAGGATGTGGGCCAGGCTGGGCGCTTCGAACAATCGCTGCGCGTACACTACGCGGGCGAGTGTTTGGATTGGACCAATCGCATCGAATGCTCAAGCAAGCCGCCAATATGAATCAGGCGGCAATAGCGGCAGGCCGTGTGCACCTTGTTCAAGGAAAATTCAACCCGCTACCCTGGATTGATTGCACCTTCGACAAGGTTCTAATTGTAAATGCGGCATATTTTTTTGACCTCGAAGGTAAAGATGCCGCCGAGGCGTTTCGCGTTCTTAAGCCGGGCGGGCGCGCTGTGGTTTACGCAACCGCGCGCGAAACAATGGACAAATGGCCCTTTGCGGGCCCGGATACCCACCGAACCTATGATTTGGCTGAATTGCGATCACTTCTCGAAGCCGCTGGATTTGAGCGAACAGATATCAAAATTCAAAACTTGACGCTGCCGCTCGGCATATGCGGGTTGCTGGCAATCGCGGAAAAATCTGCTGCGTCCCACCTGATCAGATTAATTCGATAACGGCCGGCCTTTTCTGAAAAGTCTTGGCCTAAGAGGTTCTCATGCTTCAAGTTACGCCGAAAACCGAAATTCACGACAATCCTTACGCGCAGTTCGTCAACCCTCAATGGGTGAGACTGCTCGATGCGCTGCAGATGAACGTAACCTATGTCCGCTGCACCGGAACTGAGCTTCATACGGCAGATGGAAGGACAATTACCGATTTCAATTCGGGGTACTGCGTTCATAACATCGGGCACAACCACCCCCGGATCATCAAGTCACTGACCGATGAGCTTGCTAGGGAAGGGCCTGCGATGCTGCAGAGCCACGTGCCGATCCTGGCGGGCCAGCTTGCCGAGAAGCTTTGCGAACTCGCCGGAGGTAAACTCGGCAAGGTCTTCTTCGGCAGTTCAGGCAGCGAGGGCGTCGAAGCCGCGATAAAATTCGCCCGTGCCCATACCGGGCGCTCCGGGATTTTGGGCGCTTCGGGCGGATTTCATGGGCTCACTTGCGGTGCGCTATCCTTGATGACCAATGATTTTTGGAAAAAAGGGTTTGGACGATTATTACCAGACACCGAATTCGTTCCATACGGCAACCTACCCGACCTCGAAATCAAGCTGGCTACCCGTTCGTTTGCTGCGTTCATTTTAGAGCCCATTCAAAGCGAGGCCGGCGTGATTTTGCCGCCGGAGGGATATCTCGCGAGGGTGCAGCAGCTTTGCCGAAAATATAAGACGCTCCTTGTGTTGGACGAAGTCCAGACCGGCTTCTACCGAACTGGTTCGTTTATCGCGGCTCATCAGTTTGGTGTCGAGCCCGATATGGTGGTGTTGGCAAAGGCGATCAGCGGCGGACTGATTCCATGCAGTGCGGTCCTGATGTCAGATGATATATGCCGATCGGTTTATAGTTCATTGCAGCGTTCGCTGGTTCACACATCGACCTTTAGTGAAAATGGACTGGCGATGCGTGCCGGCTTGACCACGATCGACATTCTTGAAGAAGAACAGCTTGGAGCGCGTTCGGCGTTAGCGGGTGAGCGGCTCCGAGCGGCCCTGGCCGATCGTTTGGCCAAATATGAGATGTTCGATGAGGTCCGCGGCCTGGGTCTGCTCAACGCCGTTCAATTGAAAGCGCCGAAATCGCTAAAGCTTCGGGCAGGCTTTGAAACTCTTTCGCTGATTCATCCGGCGTTGTTCGGCCAAGTACTCGTCATGCACTTATTCCGGGATCATGGGATATTGAGTTAGGTTTGTGGCAACGACTTCATGGCGTTGAAGATCTCGCCGCCGCTTACAATTTCTGACGCGCAGCTTGAATGGTTGGTGGCCGCTCTCGATCAGACCCTGGATGCAGTTCACAATTCCAGCAGCTTCTGGGTTGAACCGATCAAGGTCGGACAGCGTCTGTTTCGATCGATGTAATTCGTTCAACAGGTTTATGCGAGCAAAGCTTATCAGGTTAGTGGAAAGATCAAGAAGTGGGAAAAATCGAAAGCGTCCTTGGAAGAGCGATTGAGGTGGCGGGAACAGCGTCGCAAAAACAAGAAGCGAGTACGGTGAGGATAGCCAGCGTGGCGAGCGCAGTTCCGAGGCACCGGTACCCTCAAGAGGTGATCACAGCGGCGTTCAAGGGTTACTGGAACGCCAAACTGCAAGAGCCAGAAAAGCTCGATTGGCTACATACACGTGTTGGGGTGGACTTCCGCCATCTGGCATTTCCGTTAGACAGATATCCTAAGTTCTCTACCTGGGGTGAGGCTAATGCCGCGTGGCTGGAGGCGGCAGAAGAACTCGGTGAGCGTGCCATCGACACGGCACTCGATCGCGCGGGGATGTCGCGGCAAGACTTGAACTCCCTCATTGTGGTTTCGATAACGGGTATTGCGAGCCCTTCACTAGATGCGCGCTTGATCAACCGAATGACGCTACGACCAGATATCAAGCGCACACCGATTTTCGGCATCGGCTGCGTGGGTGGTGCGATGGGATTAACGCGGGTTGCGGACTATGTCCTTGCTTATCCGGATCACACAGCGGCAGTTCTATGCGTTGAAATATGCTCGCTGACGATGCAGCCTGAGGATTTTTCAACGACTAATTTGATTGCATCAGGGCTCTTCGGCGACGGTGCTGCGGCGGTCATTGTCAGGGGGGCGAAGACGGCAGATCGGAGCTCCAATGGCTCTACCCAATCCTCAGGTCCCGGCCCGCAGATCCTCGGTACCGGTTCGGTGTTCTTCCCTGACACAGAAGAAATCATGGGCTGGGACATCTCTGAGGCTGGCTTCAAGATTGTGCTTTCGCCGCAATTGCCGGAACTCATCAAGGGCCGACTCGCCGGGGATATCGAAGCGTTCCTTGGCAAGTACCAGCTTCGTCGTTCAGATATTGGCAATTGGGTGATTCACACCGGTGGCCCCAAAGTATTGGACTCAATTCAGAGCACGCTGGACTTGAAGGATAGCGACCTGGATCGATCGTGGAATTGCCTAAGACAGTTCGGCAACCTTTCATCCGCTTCGGTTCTCCTCGTTCTGGAGGAGGTCTTGATGAACGACAGGCCTCCGGAAGGAACCTTTGGTGTGCTGATGGCCATGGGACCGGGATTCTGTCTGGAAATGATCCTGTTGAAATGGTGACTTCTGTCGTTGCACCATCGGAGACAGATGTATTCGTCATTGGCGGCGGTCCAGCTGGAATTGCTGCCGCGCTGGCCGCTCGTCAAATCGGGCTTGATGTTGTGGTCGCGGATCATGCGCAGCCGCAGATTGACAAGGCTTGCGGCGAGGGACTCATGCCCGATGCGCTTGAAGCGCTGCGTCAGATCGGGGTGAATCTGGGGAGCGGACATGGAGCCTGCTTCCGTGGAATACGGTTCCTGGACGAGAAGTTCAAAGCAGAAGCCTCGTTTGCAGGTCATAGCTTCGGCCTAGGAGTTCGCAGAACCGAACTTCACCGGATACTGGCCGAACGCGCAAAGGACGCCGGCGTCATTGCATTGTGGGGCAAGAGAATAGAAGCGATTACCGCTTCCGGGGTCGTCGTCGACTGCAAAAGCATCCGATGCCGGTGGATCGTGGGCGCTGACGGCTTTAATTCAAGCGTGCGTCGTTGGGCTGGCCTTGCGCCAGTCTGGACTGGTACGCGCAGGATCGGACTGCGGCAGCACTTTCGCTCATCTCCATGGACCGACTTCGTTGAAGTCTACTGGCGAAAGAACTGTCAGGCATATGTGACACCCGTCGGGAAGGACGAAGTGTGTGTGGCCTTGGTCGGAACAGGAGATTTCCGGGTTGCCGATATGCCCGAAATGTTTCCCGCCCTTTCAAGTCACCTTCGTGGCGCAGAACCGATCGGCCGACCGCGCGGCGCCATTTCAATGTCTACAAAGCTACCGTCTGTAATCTCCGGTCGTATCGCTCTTATCGGCGACGCCTCGGGGGCGGTCGATGCAGTCACAGGGGAGGGGCTTGCTTTGGCGTTCAGGCAGGCGAATTCGCTTGCGACGGCGCTCGCTGGAGAAAATCTCAATCATTACGACGCCGGCCACCGGCAGATCGGACGCCTGCCGCGGCTATTTGCACGCGGTCTCCTGCTCCTCGACGGGAACGACAGGTTGCGACGAACTGTGCTTCGCGGATTGGGCGCTCACCCGCATGTTTTTTCACGCTTGCTCGATCTTCACGTCAGCGGCGTGCAGCGCCAACGGACGACTGAAGCCAGTTCGTTCCCGTTCCCACCGCCTCCCATCAACAACGCCGAAGTTGATAGTTTTCCGCAAAATAGATTTCCAGAAGCCCTTTGAGAAAGCCGATGTCAAAGCGCGCTGCAGCTATTATCGTCGTCTCTACGCTGCGGATTCTCTCAGCGTCCATGAGCGCCCAAGCCGGTGAAGACAAATCCCCTCAAGCCGAGCTCATGCGCCTCGCTCACGACTGGGAGCACGTGAAACTCCGCGTCACCGATCGCAACGATCGGGAAAGCCAGATGGCCAGCCTGGTGCAGCGCGCCGAAAACATTTCTAAGCAATACGAAAATAGCCCTGATCCGGTTGTTTGGCTTGGAATGCTCATGAGTGAGCAAGCTGCGTTGGCGAACGAAAACGGTAGCCCTTTGAAAGCATGGGAATTGGCGAATCGAGCGCGCGATCTCCTAGAGAGAGTTGAAAAGATCGATCCCGCGAGCGTAGATGCTGGAGCTCCGACGACCCTCGGTCTTCTCTACGCTCAGGTACCCGGATTTCCGATTGGCTTTGGTGACAAGACAAAGGCCCGGCAATATTTTCAAGAAGCAATAAGAAACGCACCGGACGCATTAGATGTGAACTATTTCTACGGCGATTTTCTCTACCGTGAGGGCGAAATTGCGGAGGCGACTAAGGTTTTCGACCACGCTCTCACTCTGCCGGAACTTTCAAATCGACCCAATTGGGATAAGTCGCTGCGCGCTAAAATTCGTAAAACCTTGTTGGAACAGAGGTCCCCGGCACAATAGGGTTAAGCTTGGCCCCGCTGAAACCGAGCTGCGATTGATTTTTCGCAGAGCCGGAAGAAGAGATGCTGTTATGTTTGCAACGGTGCCCCTTCAAGAACTGCTTCACATAGATTGCCGGAATTATTCCAGGCTCATGACCAAGCTGCGAGGTCTTGATGAGCGCAAGTCGCTTGCCTCTGGCGAAAAGCGATCTTTCCGTCCGCGCTAAAACCGACGATATGGCAGATTTCCTTACCAGCCGATGCCGATCGAGGCCAAGTGCGGGGTGCCAATATCCATGAGCTGCTTCTCCGGGGCTGCGGTCTAGTTCTGGGATACCGTCTCCGCGGGGGAAGCGACCGGTCAAAATCCTGCAAATCGCAGCAAGCAAATATCCTGGTACGCAGTCACGAATCCGGCATTTAAGCTGCAGTCTCTTTCAAATGGCTGACGGCGCGGCGGTTCATGGTCGATGAACGGCTGATCAGGGTGCCTGGAATAAGGCGCGTCGTCGTTTCGGATCGCGTGCCGCGCTCGCCCGCGAGCCCGAGTAAGTCCATGGCGGTTTGCGCCATTTCACGAACTGGCTGGCGGATGGTGGTCAGCCCGTAGCTCGGCAGCGCGGCCATCGGCACATCGTCATAACCGATGATGGAGACATCACCGGGAACGCTCAAGCCGATTTCGCGTGCCGCGTCCATGCCACCGAAGGCCATCACGTCACTGGCGAAGAAAAGAGCATCCGGACGCACGGCTTGCCGCAACAACCGCTTGGCGGCGGCATATCCGGCCTCATAGCTGAATTCGCCGCCATCTTCCTGCACGCAGGACGTTATCTTCAGCTGCTTGAGGCGAGTCAGAAAACCCGAACGTCTGTCGCGATTGGTCGTGGCGTCGCGCTGCGCGGAGATGAACGCAAGGCGCTCATGCCCGGTGGCGACGAGATAGTCCGCGACTTGCCGGCCCCCGGCGACGTTGTCGCTCGATACCGCGTGGATCTTGAGACCCGGCACATAACGATTGAACGAGACCACGGGCGTGTCGCGCGCCGCGCAAATGCGGGCCATGGCCGACGAGATCGTCGCCGAGGTCAGGATGATTGCGTCCACCTGGTATTGCAGCAGGTTCGGCATGATGTCGTCGACCTTTTGCTCGGCCGACGGAACGAACAGCAAGGTCTGAAAACCGCCCGCCTGAACGTGTTGGACGAGTTCATCCAGCACCACCGGGTAAAACGGGTCGACGAGGTTCGCCATCACGATCGCGACCATGTTGGTTCGCCGGGTGATGAGACTGCGCGCGATGACATTGGGCTGGTAACCAAGCTTGTTGGCCGCCTTGATGACGCGAAGTTTCATTTCCTCGGAGATGCTTGCGGTCACCGAAAACGCGCGCGAAATCGTCGATTGCGAGACGCCCAGCGTACGGGCAACATCCTGGGCAGTCACTTGGGCGCCGGTTCTCGGGGTCACTCGTTTGGCCATCGTCTAAGGGTCTCAAGAAGTTTGCGCGTCAGCTTCAATACTATCAATACTATAGGGTGCAACCGGCCGTTTCGTTTGCTCAAAACTTTGGCAATTGAGTCTTGCATACGCATGCAATTTGGTCTTGCCCCGCGAGCACTCTCGTCTCAACGTCGGCAAATCGCTGCGTCGCAGGGCAAAAAGCCGGCCTGCGATGGAAGGGAAGCTGGATAATTCTGTAATGATCGACGTAAAACAGTTTTGGCAGGCGATCGGCCAACGCGCGACCGGAAGCACGATCGTGACGGCGCGCGCCGATAGCGGGCCTGCCGGCCTGCTGGGTCTTTCGGCGACGCATGTTTGCGCGGATCCGCCCACCATGATGGTCTCCGTCGACAAGCGGACTTCCGCGTTGCCGGCAATCCTTCAGGCCCGGCATTTCGCCCTCAACTATCTTTGCTCGGCACAGCGGCAGCTTGCGGATATTTTTGGCGGGAAATCCGACCTGAAAGGCGCCGACCGCTTTACGACGGCCTCCTGGAGCAGCTTGGCAACGGGCGCGCCGACCCTTGCCGATGCGGTCGGCGTTATCGATTGCGAACTGGTCGAAACTATCGAGCGATATGAAGTCGTTATCATCCTAGGGCGCGTTGTGGCGACCTCCAGTAATCCCGATGCGTCGCCCCTGGTGCATTTTCGCGGCGGTTATCTGCCGTGATCGATGGTGGGTTGTTCAAGCGCGGAATGCGGCGGCTCGCCGCCGGTGTTTGCATCGTCACCGCGATCGAGGAGGCGTTGCCGCATGGACTAGTGGCGACGTCGGTCAGTTCCGTCTGCGCCGAGCCGGAGCCGTCGCTGCTGGTTTGCGTCAACCACAATTCGAGTATTCACGACGTCATCCACCGCACAAAGATTTTCTGCGCCAACGTCCTCAGTGCCGGCGATGTCGAACTGGCCCAGCGCTTCAGTCTGCCGGAATTTCGCGCCAGCCGTTTTGAGCAAGGTTCCTGGGTCTCTCTGGTGACGGGGGCGCCGGCGCTCCCCAGCGCGTTGGCAAGTTTCGATTGCGAGGTTACGCACGTTGTCCCGGTTCATTCCCACAGCATATTTGTCGGCGTGGTGCGCGACCTCAAGCTATGGCAAAGCGAGATTGACGCGCTTTTGTACCTCGACGGCCAATATCAGGTGCGTTCGCCAAGCGCCGCGTGAACGAGGCGCGATCGCCTCATTCCGCCAGGTTGTCTCGCAAGGTTTTTCCTTCGTAGGTCGTCCGGTAACGTCCGCGGCGCCTTAGTTCCGGGACTAGCTGGTCGACGATGTTCAGCATGATCGCCCGCGGCGATCCCGGTGCGATCGAGAGCATGAACCCGCCGCGGCTGCCGGTGGCCTCGAACATCTCCTCCATCTGGTCCGCCAGTTTACTGGCGGTTCCTGCGAAAGTGATGTTGTAGCCGGTCGATGCGCGGAGGGCGTATTGGAAGAATTCGTCGCGATCGATCTCGGCCGTTTCGCCATGCTGCTTGGCAAGCAGGCTGACAAAGCCGACCGGCGAGGCGTTGGCGGCAACGATGCGTTCGTTCAACTCTTTCAGTGAAAATCGCGGCGGAAGCTGCGACATGTCATAACCGGTATTGTGCGACAGCCAGGCGCCGACCGCGCCCAGCGGGACATCCGCGATCATGGTTTCGCGCAGCGCCTGCGCTTCGGCTTCGGTTTCGCCGACAATCGCCCGGCTCGACCAGAGGATTCCGACCTTCTGCGGATCGCGGGCCTCCGCGACCAGCGCCTTGTCGAGATCGCTGCGCTGTTGCTGCATCAGCGGAATGCTCTTGGTTAGGCCGAAGACGTGATCGGCGACGTGGGCGGCCGCGCGAGTGCCTCGGGGCGAGCCGCCCGCCTGGATGATTACGGGATGGATCTGGGGCGAGGGAACGACGCTCAACGGTCCCTTGACCTTGAAGAACTTGCCCGCGTGATTGATTGCTTTCACCTTGGTGGGGTCGGCGACCATGCCGGTCTTGCGATCCCAGACAAAGGCATCCGGCGCTACGCTGTCCCACAGCCGGTGGCAGACGTCGATGAACTCCTCCAGACGCTCGTAGCGCTCGTTGTGATCGACCAGCTCGTCGTAGCCGTAATTCGCGTAGTCGGCTTTACGCTGCGAGGTTATCACGTTGAAGGCGATGCGGCCGTTGGTGATGTGGTCCAGCGAGTTGAGCAGCCGCGCGGTGTAAAACGGGTGCATGAAGGTCGAGGCGTAAGTCAGCCCGAAACCAAGGTGATGCGTCACGCGTGACATCGCCGTGATCCATGGGCTCATCTCGAAACGCGGCCAGGCGACGCCGTAGCTGACGGCATCCTCGATCGAATCCTGCCAGGTCGAGGGAATCCCGGTGCTGTCGCCGAAGAAGATCATGTCGAGCCCGCCGCGTTCGGCAACGCGGGCGACTTCCTCGAACATGCCGATATTGGGGTGCTGCCGGTCGAGCCAGGAGCCGGGGAGGCGCCACTGCGTCTCGACATGGGTCCAGGAAAAATCGAAGGCGAGGTGAATTCTCTTTTTCATGTGGTGGCTCCAACCGGCGCGATTTGAGACTTGGCAGCAGATTTGGCATCAGAATCGGCAGCAGGTGCTCCTTGCACGCTTGATGCCAACGGCCCGGGAAAGCGGCCCGTGAACCGCTGTTTTGTCGCTACATCCGCGAAAGTGCCTGTTTTTAATGAATACGTATGCATAAGCTTTAAGTGCGGCATTGTTCGATTCCACCTGCGCGCGGATACCGCTGAAAAGCTGCACAAAACATAGGCCAATTGCCTTTGCATTCGCATGCAATTTGATCTTGCCGCTTTTGCCGAGCGAGCGTTAGCTCTGATGAAGAGAGAACGCGCAGATGACACTCGATCAATTTGTTCAGACCACGCTTGGCGGGCTAGCGATCGGCTGCATCTACAGTCTGATCGCGCTCGGAATCTCGATGATCATCCGCGCCACCGATATTCTTCATTTCGCGCAGGGCGAAATGTTGATGATCGGCTCGATGATCGGGCTGAGCGCCTATTGGTTGCATGGCATGCCGTTTGTGCTGGTGCTGCTGGCCGGCACAATCGGCGGCGGCATGGTTTCGATGGCCATCGAATTTTTCATCTATCGAAGGCTGCGGCTGCGCCGGGTTTCGCTGATCAACATCATGATCGCGACGCTCGGTGTCTCGATCGTCTTGCAGAACGTCGCGCGCCTGGTGTGGGGTTCGGAGCCGCTGCGTTATCCGACGCTGTTCGCCTCGAGCAGAATCGTCGTCGCGGGCTTTGTAGTCTCGCCGCAGCTCGTCTGGATCGTGGTTCTCAGCGGCCTGATCATGGGCGCCTTGATCGTCTTCTTTCGTTACACCCGCCTTGGCATCGCCATGCAGGCGGCGGCGCAGGATCCGGATGTCGCCCGGTTGATGGGCGTCAATGTCGATCGGACGACAACCTACACCTTCGCGTTGTCCGGCATGATGGCCGGCGCCGCCGGGGTATTGCTGGGATCGCTGTTCTTCGCGTCGTTCAATATGGGTTTTATGACCGGCATCAAGGCGTTTGTCGCCGCGACGCTCGGTGGTCTTGGAAGCGTCGCGGGCGCGATGATCGGTGGCCTGATTTTCGGAATCATCGAGACATTTTCCGGAATGCTGATTTCGACCGCCTACAAGGACGCGGTCGGCATGGTTGTGCTCATCGCGATTCTTCTGTTCATGCCGTCCGGGCTGTTTGCCCGGGATGGCCGGGCCGTGTGAAATGCGTACGGTGCCGCTCGCCCGATTGGCCCTTCTGCTCCTGCTTGCCGCATTGCCGTTCGTGCAGTCCAATGCCTATTGGGTGCATGTGTTTAGTTTGGCGCTAATCAGTGTCGTTCTAGCATTTTCCCAGCAATTGCTGGTTGGATCGGCCGGTATCATTTCGCTGGGGCAGGGCGCGTTCTTTGGCATTGGCGCCTACTGCGCCGCCTCGCTTTCGGTTTCGTTCGGCTCGCCGTTCATGCTGGTGATTGTGGCTGGTGGTCTGGTTGCCGGAATATCCAGCCTGCTGCTGATCCCGATCGTTCGCCTCAAGGGCTCGAGCCTTGCGGTGGCGACACTTGGCTTTGCGATCATAGTCCATCTCGTGATGCTTAACGAGGATTGGCTGACCGGCGGCAGCATCGGAATGATGGATATTCCGGCTCCAACCTTGTTTGGCCTGTCGCTCGGCGGCGAGACGCGATTTTACTATGTCTGTCTGATTGTCGCTGCCGGCGTATTTCTGGCGCTCGACAGGATCACGCATTCGCGGTTCGGACGCGCATTGACCGCGATGTCGCAGGATGAGGAAGCCGCGCGCGCCAGCGGAATCGCCATCTCGCTCTACAAGAGCAAATGCTTCCTGTTGGCTGCGATCGTATCGGGCATCGCCGGCGGACTGTACGCCTACCATTCGCGCTACCTCAATCCGAACGATTTCGATTTCCAAAAATCGATCGATATCCTGATCATGGTCGTGATCGGCGGCATCAGCAGCTTGCCCGGCGCGGCGCTTGGCGCCGCCATTGTCGTTTTGATTCCGGAACTGCTGCGCGCGTCCGGAGAATTCCGGCTGATTCTTTTCGGGCTCATGGTCATTTTGCTCGCGGGAGCCGGCAGCCGCGGCCTGAGCGGCATTCTGGTTGATCTTTTCAGGCGCCTCGCCTCGCCTCGGCTGTGGCCGATCTTGCAGAAGCCGGGTGCGGTGAGGCTGTAATGTCCGCTCTGTTGAAAATTGATGGGCTTACTCGCCGTTTTGGCGGTCTCGTCGCGGTCCGCGACGTTGCGATGGAGGTCGCATCGGGATCGGTTCAGGGGCTGATCGGTCCCAACGGCGCCGGCAAAACCACGCTGCTTAATCTGATCTCCGGTCACATTCTGTCGAGCGGCGGTCGGATCGGCTTTGCCGGCAGTGAGATCACGCGCTGGTCAGTCGATCGCCGGGCACGCGCCGGCATCCGGCGGACCTTCCAGAACCTGAAACTGTTTCGTGACATGACCGTACTCGAAAACGTCATGGTCGGAATGCACGGCGAGACCCATTGCGAAATCTGGCGCGCGCTGTTGCGCACGCGCGCACAACAGGCCGAGGAAGCAGCCATTGCCGAGCGCGCCCGCGAGGCGCTCGATTTCGTCGGCCTTCTCAATCTGGCCGACACGCGGGCAGATGACTTACCCTACGGCTCGCAGCGGCTTGTCGAAATTGCACGGGCGACCGTGGCGCGGCCGAAGCTACTCCTGCTGGACGAGCCGGCAGCAGGCCTGAACGGGGTTGAAAGCCGGCGTCTTGTCGACCTGATCCGGGCCATTCGCAGGGGCGGCACGACAATCCTCCTGGTCGAGCATCACATGGATGTGGTGATGCCGTCCTGTGACTGCATCACGGTGCTCAACTACGGTCAGCGGCTCGCCAACGGCGCGCCAGCGGAAATCCGCGCCCATCCGGAGGTGATCAAGGCCTACCTCGGCGGCGGGCTCAAGCGGCGGGAAACCGGCGCACCGAAACAACTGGCGGAGCTTCTCCATGCTGCGCCTTGAAAATATCAGCGCTGGCTACGGCGCGGTAAGCGCTTTACGCAACGTCGACATGGTCGTGGAAGCCGGCGAAGTGGTCGCGCTGATCGGTTCGAACGGCGCCGGAAAATCGACGACATTGCGAACGATTTCCGGGCTGGTTCGCCCCAACACCGGGAAAATCGAATTTCAGGGCGAAGCGATCACCGACTTTTCGCCCGAACAGATCGTCGATAGGGGCATCATTCACGTGCCGGAGGGGCGTCACGTGTTTCCGCGGCTGTCGGTCCATCAGAATTTGACCGTCGGTGCCTATTCCTCCCGCGCCCACGCCAGGAAAAACGAAACGCGCGAGCGCGTCTTCGAGCTATTTCCGCGGCTCTATGAGCGCCGCCAGCAACTGGCCGGCTCTCTAAGTGGTGGCGAACAGCAGATGCTGGCCTTTGGCCGGGCCATGATGGCGCAGCCCGTTCTCTTGATGCTCGACGAGCCCTCGCTTGGGCTCGCGCCCATCATGGTCGAGGAGGTCGCGCGCGCGATCGACTATTTCCGCCAAAATGGCGTCACCATTCTTCTGGTCGAGCAGAACGCCGAGCTCGCTCTCGAACTCGCCACGCGCGGCTACGTGATCGAAACTGGCTCCATCGTACTCGCCGATACCAGCCAGCGACTTCTCGAAAATCCAAAGGTCTGGGCGAGCTACCTCGGCGAACAGGATTGGGAATTCGAAACCGCGGAAGTTGCGCAGGCCCCAGCGAACGAGTTTTCTGCCAACAAGGGAGTTTGAACCATGCGTTTCCTAAATGCCCGCGGCGCTATCGCCGCCGCCTTCATAATCGCGGCCTTCGTCCAGCCGTCGGCCGCAGAAACCATCAAGATCGGCGTGTTCGGTCCATTTTCCGGAGATGCCGCCGCCATGGGCGGCAGCGAGAAGGACGCGGTCAGCCTCGTCTTTCAGGAAAAGAACGCTGCCGGCGGCATCCACGGCCAGCAAATCGAGCCGGTCTACGCGGACGACGGCGGCAAGCCTGAGGAAGCCGTCAATACGGTCAAACGGCTGATTTCGCGTGACGACGTTCTTCTCAATATCGGAAGCATCTCCAGTCCTGCGAGTCTCGCGGCGTCGCAAGTCAGCCGTCAGTCGGAGACCGCTCAGATCGTGGTCGGCGGCACCGCGCAAAAGATCACCACCTCGGGTAACAAATGGGTGTTCCGTTCACCGGTGCCTGATACGAAGCTCGTTGCCGACCTCGTGGATTTTATTCATGAGAAATTTCCGAAGGTGACAAAGTTCGCGTTCCTTTACGTCAATGACGATTTCGGCCGCGGTGGCTTCGAGGCGTTCAAGGCAGCTGGCGCCAAATACGGTTTCGAAATCGTCGATGAAGAGCGCTATACCCGCGGGGACATCGACTTCACGGCACAACTCGGGCACATCAAGGCGAGCCCGGCCCAGGCCATGGTCGAGTGGTCGCGCTACACCGAAGGCGCGCTGGTCGCCAAACAATTCGTTCAGACCGGGTTGAATCTGATACGCTTCGGTTCCGACGGCATCGCCTCGCCCAAATTCATCGAGCTCGCGGGGCCGGCTTCGGACGACATTTATTTCACCGCGCATTTCAGTGTCGCGACGGCGTCGGATATTCCGGTCGCCAAGGACTTCATCGCCAAATTCAAAAAGGCCTATGGCCGCAATCCGGACTCCTATGCGGCCGAAGCCTATGACGCTGCAACCATGGCCATCATGGCGGTCGAAGCGGCCGGCAAGCCCGATCGCGCCTCGGTTCGCGATGCGCTGGCCAGGGTCAGCTTCGAAAGTAGCCGCGGTCCGTTCAAGTTCGATGACAAGGGCGATCCGCTGCTCGTGACCCATGTCGTGAAGATCGTGGACGGCAAGGAGACCAACGCGCGTAATATGCCGGTTCAGAACTAGTCGCGGGCTCTTGCGTGGAGTTGAAAGATGCAAGCCAGGATCATCAAGTCGGACAATCCGCAGCCGCTGGCGGTCTACACCGAGGCCTTTGACGTTGGCGGCTTAATCTTCGCGGCCGGTCAACTGCCGACCGATTTCAAGACCGGCATTCCGGCTGAGGCCAAGAAAGACCCGAACTTTCCGTTCTACGGCTCGGATATCAAGAAGCGCACGCATTACATCATGAAGAATCTCGCGCGTACCTTCGAGGCCGCGGGAGGTTCGCTCGATCACATTGTCAAGGCGCAGGTGTTTCTGGAGGACCTGCGCGACTTCCATGCCTTCGACGAGGTGTGGAAGGAATATTTCAAGATCCCGCCCGCGCGTACGACCGTTGGGACGACAGGCTTGCTGGTCAAGGACGCGCAGATCGAAATCGATCTGATCGGCTACGTACCGGGCAAGCTCAAAAGCCAACTGATCAAGTCTGAAAATGTCCGGCCGATCGCGCATTATACCGAAGCGTTTACGGTCGGTGGGCTGATATTTGCCGCCGGTCAGCTGCCGTCGGATTTCAAGACCGGCGTTCCGGCTGAGGCGAAGAAGGATCCGAACTTTCCGTTCTATGGCTCCGATATCAAGAAGCGCACCCATTATGTGATGAAGAATCTCGCGCGCACCTTCGAGGCCGCGGGCAGCTCGCTTGAGCACATTTGCAAGGCGCAAGTGTTTCTGGAGGACATTGCGGATCATGACGCCTTTCAAGAGGTGTGGCGCGAATATTTCAAGATGCCGCCGCCGACCACCGTGGTCGGGACCAGCGGGATCGAGACTAAAGGGCTGCTGGTGAAGGATGCGCATATCGAGATCGACCTGATCGGCTACATCCCTGGCAAGGTCAACGCGCGCACGGTGAAGACGTCGAATCCCAAAGGTGCGGCGAGCTATACGGAGGCGGTCGTCGCCGGCGGGCTGGTGTTCGCCGAAGGCGCGTTGCCGACGGATTTCACTTCGGGCATTCCGGTGGAAGCCAAGAAGGACCCGAACTTTCCGTTCTACGGTTCGGACATCAAGCTGCGGACGCGTTACGTATTGAACAAACTGGCGAAGACGTTCGAGGCGGCCGGTAGTTCTCTGGACCATGTCATCAAGGCGCAGGTCTTCCTCGACGATTTGAATAATTTCAGCGCTTTTGACGAGGTGTGGAAGGAGTTCTTCAAGACGCCGCCGGCGCGCACCACGGTCGAAACCAGCGGGCTTCCCGTCAAGGACGCGATGGTGGCGATCGACCTGATCGGTTACGTCCCCGGCGAAGTCGCGCTTTCGACCTGATTGCAACGATCCGCGGGTGCGGCGCAAACGTCCAAGTTGTCGCAGCAGGAGCGCGCGTCCGTTGGTTCGCAAGAATTCGATTGATGCATGCGGGAGCCGTTGTTAGGCTTTTGTTTTTCACTAATAACGCGTGGGCGGAGCCGTTCATGAGGGGCCTCAAGCTAGTCTGCATCACCTTGGCGTCCCTGTGTCTCGCTGCGCAGCTGCCGGCGAAGGCACAGGAAAATATCCGGATCGGTGTACTGCTGCCGCTGACCGGGCCGCTCGCCAAGAACGGTCTCGAAAACTGGGAGGCGATGCAGATCGCGCGCGACATGATCAACGAGCGCGGCGGGATCAACGGCCGCAAGGTCGAATACCTCCAGGGCGACGCCAACACGCCGAATGCAGCGATTAGCGAGACCGAACGGCTGATCACCAAGGATGGCATCAAGATCACGACCGGCTCGTTCGCCTCGCCGATCGCGATCGCGGTGAGCCAGGCGGCCGAGCGCCATGGCGTGTTTCATTGGGAGACGACGGGAGCGGCCGAAATCATCACGCGCCGCGGCTTCAAGCACACCTTCCAGGTCGGCGCGCCGGCACGCAAATACGGACAGGCCGCGGTCGATTTCATTATCGACGACCTCGCCAAGCGGCTGAACAAGCCGGTCGACGCGCTGAAGATCGCCCTGTTGTGGGAGAACCGCGCGTTCGGAAAATCCGTCGGCGACGGCATTCGTGCCTACACGCAAGGAAAAGGCATCAAGCTCGCCTATGACGAGGGCTATGATCAGACCTCGACCGACATGACGCCGATCGTGCAGAAACTGAAAGACGTCGCGCCCGATATCGTGATCGCGATCTCGTTTCCCAACGATGCAATCCTGTTCCAGCGCAAGGCCAAGGAGCTGGATTTCAACACGGCGGCGTTCATCGGCGTTTCCGCCGGCTACTCGTCGCCTGACTTGAGGGAATCGATCGGCGATGCCGTGAGCGGGATCTTCGTCGCCGATTTTCCGCCGAAGGTGAACGCCGCGGTGCTGACGCCTGAAACCAGGAAGGTCGCCGACGAGTTCTACAAGCGCTATGAGGCCAAGCTGAAGCGCCCGCCCGCCGGGCACGCCGCCGCGGGCTTCTCGGCGATCTGGGCGTTGTTCACCGAAGTCTTGCCGAAGGCCAAGACGTTCGAGCCGGACGAATTGCGCGAGATCGCGCTGAAACTCGATCTGCCGGCGGGTTCGCTGGTCAACGGCAGCGGCATCAAGTTCACCAATTTCGACTGGCCCGACGATCCCAAGGATGCCGGCCAGAATCTGCGCGCCTCGATCGGCGTCTGGCAGTGGACCAAGGCGGGCAATGAGGAAGTCTATCCGCGAGAACTCGCGACCCAGCCGCCGATCATGGTGCCGCTGCCGGATTGGAGTAAGCGTTGATCCCGACTCGAGCGGTTGCCGTGCTTTATCCGGCCGTCGGAACGCGCCGATGAACACGATCATCCAACTCGTTATTTCCGGCCTTCTGATCGGCAGCATCTACGCGCTGATGAGCATCGGTCTCACGCTGATTTTCGGCGTCTTGCGCGTCGTCAACTTCGCTCATGGCGAATTTCTGATGATCGCGATGTATGGCGCCTGGGCGTTCAGCAAATTGCTCGGCCTCAATCCGTATGTTGCGGCGGTCGCCGTCGTGCCCGCGATGTTCCTGTTCGGCGCGCTGATCTATCGGCTTGTCATCGGTTCGGCGCTGGAGAAGCCGCACCTGGTCGTGGTGTTCGCCACCATGGGCATGTCGATCTTCCTGCAAAACGCCGCGCTGATGGCGATGACCGCCGACCTTCGCGACGTGCCTCCGATCTTCGGCCGCTCGATTTCGATCGGGCATATCTTCATCAAGGGCGAACTGCTGCTCGGTTTTGTCGTCACGCTCGCTTGCACCGTCGTCCTGCAATGGGTGATCAAGTACACGTTCCTCGGCAAGGCGATCCGCGCCACCGTGCAGGACGGCGAAGCGGCAAAACTGATGGGGATTGCGGTCCCGAAGATATTCCTGATCACGTTTGCTGCCGGTTCGGCGCTGGTCGGGCTTGCGGCCTGCGTGATGCTGCCGCTGTTTTCAGTGTTTCCGACCGTCGGGCTGAACTTCGTGTTGATTGCCTTCGTGATTGTAGTGCTGGGCGGCATGGGAAGCATCGAGGGCGCGCTGCTCGGCGGCTTCTGCGTCGGCGTGGTGCAATCGGTGAGTTCTTATTATGTCGCGCCTGCTTTTGGGCAGCTGTTCTTTTTCCTGCTGTTCCTGCTGGTGATGATTTTTCGGCCGAACGGCTTGTTCGGCCAAAGGGGCGCGGCGACCCTTGGGATGAACGAGTAACGCATGACGGCGATGCCGGCCAGAACGAACGGGTGGTCGCGAATTTCCGCAATGCCGAAACGCGGAAAGCTCTCATGGTTTGAGATTGTGTTGCTCACAGGTTGCGCCGCCTGGGTCGGCTTGGGTCTTGCGCCAACTTTGCAGGACGTCATCGTTCTCTCTTTCCTTTTTGCCGGCCTTGCGCTCGCCTGGAATATCGCGGGCGGTTGCGCCGGATTGATCTCGTTCGGCCACGCCGCGTTTTTTGGAATCGGGGCCTATACGTCGACCATTCTGTTTCAGAGCTATAATGTCACGCCATGGCTTGGCATCTTCGTCGGGGCCGCGGCCGCGGCCATTGCCGGCGCGGTGCTCTCGCTGATCTGCGCGCGGCTCAAGGGGCCGTTCTTCATTCTTTCGTCGCTGGCGTTCGCGGAAGTGGTGCGCATCATTGCGCTGAACTGGTCGTCGGTGACCGGCGGCGCCGAGGGCCTGTCGATCCCGCCGGTGCCGGACCCTGCCAATATGGTGCTCGGTTCGAAGCCCGCCTATGAGACCTTGACCCTGATCTATCTGATTTTGGCCTATGCCATCATGCGCTGGCTCGAAGCGTCGCGCTTCGGATTCTATCTGTTCGCGGTTCGTGACAATGACGACGCGGCCGCTGCCGCTGGTATCAATCCGCTAATGGTTCGTTCCTCGGCAATGGCACTGAGCGCTGCGCTGACTGGGGTAGGGGGCACGCTTTTTGCGCAATACTTCCTTTATCTCGATCCGACCTATGTGATCTCGCCTGAACTGTCGTTTCAGTTTGCGCTTCTACCCGCGGTCGGCGGGCTCGGGACCGCTATCGGCCCGATCCTCGGCTCCTTCCTCATTACGCCATTGTCGGAGCTGTTGCGCGCCAATCTCGGCAATGCGGCGGCGGGACTGCATCTCGTGATCTACAGCGCCGGGCTTATCGTCGTGATGCTGTATTTCCCAACCGGCATTGCCGGCGCACTCGAAAAGCTAAAGTCACGAAAGCGGCGACCATGAGTGCGCTGCTGGAAGTGCAAGGGGTCAGCCGCAGCTTCGGCGTCACCCGCGCCGTCGACAACGTGTCCTTTGCCGTTCAGCCGGGGGAATTGCTGGGACTGATCGGGCCGAACGGCGCTGGAAAAAGCACGCTGTTCAACCTGATCGCCGGCGTCATGCCGCCGTCCGGCGGGAAGATCACGATCGACGGCGCGGACGTGACCGGATGGAAGTCGTATGACATGGCGCGGGCCGGCGTCGCCCGCACCTTCCAGATTCCAAAGCCTTACCGGCAATTATCCGTTATCGAGAACGTGATGATCTCAGCCTTTCTCCGCGAGCAGTCGATGGCCGGCGCGCGCGAACTGGCGGATTTGACGCTGAGCGACCTTGGATTGGCGTCTTATCGCGACCGGCCGGCGAGTGAATTGACGGTCGGGCTGTTGAAGCGGCTGGAAGTGGCGCGCGCGCTCGCGATGCAGCCGAAGCTCGTGCTGTTCGATGAGATCATGGCGGGCCTGACCCCGACAGAAGTCGGTGCGATGACCGAGATTGTCGCCGAGTCTGCCGGCGCGGGGAATTACCGTGATCTGGGTCGAACATGTTCTCTATGCGATCATGAAGACCGCGACGCGGATGGTCGTGATCAACCGTGGCAGTGTGATCGCTCAAGGCGCGCCGGCGGAAGTGGCTCGCGATCCGGCCGTGGTCAAAGCCTATCTCGGCGAGGAGATGCAGCTTGCTTGAGGTCAAGAACCTCGATGCGTTCTATGGCGCGGTGCAGGTGCTGCACGGCGTCAACATGGTCGTGAACACCGGCGAGATCGTCGGCCTGGTCGGCGCCAATGCTGCCGGCAAGAGCTCGCTGATGTTCTCGCTTGCCGGCTTGCGAACCACCTGCCGCGGCGAGGTGCTGCTGGATGGCGCTTCCATTCAGGAGTTCGCTCCCTGGGAGCGGCCGTCCAAGGGTCTGGTGCTGGTGCCGGAGCGGCGGCGGCTGTTTCCCTTCATGACCGTGCTCGAAAATCTCGAAGTCGGTGCTTATGCGCCCGCGGCGCGAGCCTTAATTTCGCAATCCCTCGAGGCGGTGTTCGCGCTGTTGCCGACGCTTTACGAGCGGCGCGGCCAGGTCGCGGGCTCGATGAGCGGCGGCGAACAGCAGATGCTTGCGATCGGCCGGGCGCTGATGGCGCAGCCGCAAGTGTTATTGCTCGACGAGCCGACCGAAGGGCTCGCACCGATCTATGTAAAACTTCTGTTCGATTTGATCATCGATCTGCGCCGCAGGGGCCTCACCGTCCTGATCGTCGAACAGAACGTCCACCATGTGCTGCGGACGGCGGACCGCGCCTATGTGCTCGAGAACGGGCGGATCGTCATGGAGGGCGAAGGGCCCTGCACTCCTTAACGACGAGCCGGCTCAAAACAGCCTATTTGGGACTTTAGTCATGATCACCGATATCCACTGCCATTACGTTCCAGATTCCTTTTTCAAGTTCGCGCAATCGCGTCCCGAATTCGCGATCACGATCAAGCGCCAGGAGGGCGAGGCGGTCGATCTTGATATTCGCGGCATGCACTTTGGCCTGAACACGACCTTCTTTGATATGGAAAAGCAGGTCGAACGGATGCAACGCGACGGCGTCGAACGCGCGATGCTGTCACTGGCGACGCCGTTCATCGACTATCATTTAGACGCCGCGCTTGCTGTCGAGGCAGCCGTGGTCTTCAACGACGGATTGGCGGCGGCGATCGCGCCGGATCGTAACCGCTTTGGCGGCTGGGCTTTGCTGCCGATGCAGGATCCGGAAGCGGCCGCGCGCGAATTGCGCCGCTGTGTCCGCGATCACCGTTTCATCGGCGGCCATATCGCCTCCAACGTTCGCGGCCTTTATTTGAACGACAGCCAGTTTACGCCGATCTTCCAGGCCGCGGTCGATCTCGGCGTTCCCTTGTTCGTGCACCCGGCCGATCCGCTGGGCAAGGACAGGACGCGCGACTACGAACTCACGATCGTCGCGGGCTATCTGTTCGACAGCACCATCAACATCCTGAAGATGATCTGTTCGGGCTTTCTCGACCGCTGGCCAACGCTCAAGCTCGTTTGCGCCCATGGCGGTGCGTTCAGCCCGGCCTTGCGGGCGCGGATGCAGCGCGAGGTCGATACCAACGCTCAGCTTCAACGGACTCTGACCAAGCCGGTCGGCGATTATCTGCGCCAGCTTTATGTGGATTCGATCTGCTTTGAGCCGGCGATGTTGCGCTATGTCACAGAGGTAATTCCGCCGGAGCAGATCATGCTCGGGAGCGATGCGCCGTTCCCGCTCGGTGAACCCCATCCGGTGACCTTCGTACGCAATGCCTTGCCGGCCGAGCAAACGAAACTGGTGCTGGAAAGCAATTTCGAGCGGCTGACAGGAGGCTGACATGGACATCAGACGTATCTGGCTGCTGCAAGGACGTCGTGTTTGCCGAAGGCGGTTTGCCCGCGCTCAAACCCGTCACGCGGGTCGCGGCCTGCGCGGTGATCGCCAACCCGCTCGCCCATCAGGCGCTGGACGATCTTTCCGAGCTTGTTGGCATGGGGGCCGATCTCGGCGCGCGGCTGGTGAAGGAGGCGCAGGCTTTACTGCCGGGGCCGGCTATTTCCTATGGCAAGGCTGCGATCGTGGGTGCGTCGGGCGATATCGAGCATGCCGCCGCGATTCTGCATCCGCGGATGGGCAAGCCGATGCGCGACGCCATCGGAGGCGGGCAGGCGATCATTCCGTCCAACGTGAAGATCGGTAGCGTAGGTTCGGTGATCGATATTCCCTTGGGCCACAAGGACGACGTCTGGTCGTTCGATCAAATTGACACGCTGAGCGTCATGGTTCCCAATGCGCCCCGGCCCGACGAGATCGTAGTGATCGTCGCGCTTGCGGATGGGGGCCGACCGCGTCCGCGCGTTTCGAAGTCGGGCGCCGTGCCGCCGGCATCAGCCGTTTAATCGCTTGGAGTTATCATGACCAGGAAACCCGCTTTTCAGGCTTCGCCCACCAATCCGAACCTCCAGGAAATCCAGACCGAGCCGGAGCGGCGGGTGGACATGCCGTACGCGCCGGCGATGCGGGTGGAAAGCCCTTGCGGATTGTTGTTTATTTCAGGCGCCACGCCATCGCCGCTCTATCACAAGCACCCGCATGTGATCTCCGAACACGATCATCCGAACCGGATCGAAGATCAGACCCGCCGCGCGATGGAGACGATCAAGACCATTCTGGAACATGAGGGGCTGACTTGGACCGATGTGGTGAAGGTGACGAAATACCTGACCGATATCCGCGACCAGGACGGCATGGTCGCCGTGCTCAAGGAATATTTCGGATCGTGGACGCCGGCCAGCACGACGATATGCATCAATCAACTCTCGACGCCTGGCGCCCGCATCGAACTCGACATGATTGCGGCATTTCCGCCGGGGAAATAAGCGGAGGTTGTCAGTTTCAGGGCACCGAAATGCCCGGCGAGATAGCTCAAAACTGGGTAGCGAGCGCGGGCGGGTTTCCCGTCATCTCCACGTTACCCGGTCAGTTCCCAACTCTTCTGGAAGCAACGCGCCTGTCAACTCCCTGCCGTCACATCGAGGAGGTCACCGGGAAAGCTAGCTTCGATCCCCTGATAAACCGCTCGGGCTTAAACTGCCGCATCCTTCAAGGAGGCGTCGTCAAAGTCGGAGACATCGTCCCGAACGCAGAATGAAGAAGGCAATCACCACGGTCAAAACCGTCGTTAATGCGATCAAGGACGGAGGGGCCGGCATCAAGGTCTTCACTCTGGTCGACCCCGACTGTTGGGAATTTTCATCGTTTAAACCTGACGCGCACAATAACTTGCGTTTGCCGGACGGTTTTGTGCGCAACTATTCGCTGTGCAAGCCCGCCGACAACGCGCGTTATGTGGTTGCCGTCAAGCGCGAGGTGCACGGGCGCGGTGGTCAATTGCGCTTCACGACAAGCTTTCGGTCGGCGACACGATCGGCGTGTCGCCACCGCGCGGCGGGATCGCAATCGATATTCCGGCGAAGCGCTATATCTTTGTCACTGGTGGAATCGGCGTAACGCCCTTCCTGTCCCGCTCGGCCTGATGCCAAAGCCCACCTAGCGCCCCGTGGCCGTCGCCGCCCGCGGCGTTGCCGGCGGGCCGGCCTATGTCAGTTCGAAAGGGGCGGTAATCGGATTGACGCATTCGTTGGCCAAGGCGCTGGGACCCAAGGGTATCCGCGTCAATGCGGTCAATCCCGGTGTGGTTCAGACGGCGATGACGACCTCATGGCGGGCAGCTGTCAAAGCCAAGGCGATTGAACTCACACCGCTTGGCCGGCTTGCAGAACCTTACGATATTGCCGGCGTCGCGTGCTTTCTGGCTTCTGAGAAATCCAAATTTGTCACCGGCGAAGTCGTCGAGGTGAACGGCGGCTTCTATTTCGATTGAGTTCGACCATGATGAAAAGCGCTTGCGGCAGTGCTCGAAGGTGCGGAATTTCCAGTTTTCGGGAGTTTTCGGTTCCCGAAAGCCATTCTGTCGGTGAAGGCGCTGCATACATTTGCGAAAGGGTCACCACAATCCGCCGTTAAAAGGCGCTAGCCTCGAAGGCGGACCTTCAAGGACTGGCGCACGAATTGCTTGCCTGGGAAGGTCGCTTTTTTTGTAACCTGTGTTGCAGAGGCCGGTGGGATGAATGCTATGAAACGAGTAGCTGTCGTAGGCGCAGGGCTTGGCGGTTTGACGGTCGCAGGCTTTTTGCAGCGCGCCGGTTTCCCAGTGATAGTATACGAACAGGCGCCTTCGTTCTCCCGTATTGGAGCAGGCATTATCCTCAGCGCGAACGCCATCAAGGCATTTCGCCGTCTCGGGATAGAACAATCCCTGATCGAGACAGGAATTAAGCCCAAGTCATATGTGAGCCGCGCCTGGAATACGGGCGATACCATGTATGAGATATCGTTCGATGCAGCGAGCGAAGCCCGATATGGTGGGCCATACTTAAACATTCATCGTGGCGATCTGCATGGCGTGCTGGAGAAAGTTGTTGCACCAAACACCATCGTCTTCAACCATCGGTTAGTCGGGCTGGATGAGACCAGTGACACCGTCCTTCTTACATTCGATAATGGTTCTCGGATCGAAGCCGATATTGTGATTGGTGCGGACGGTATTCGTTCCAAAGTCCGTGAGTATTTGCTCGGCTCTGCACCGCCACGATTCGCCGGCGCTGTGGCGCAGCGCGCCATTTTTTCCACCACGCATCTGGGTGGCTTCGAGATTCCAGACTGCACCAAATGGTGGGGACCGGATCGGCACGCTCTTCCCTATTTCATGACCAATCGGCGTGACGAGATTTATGTGATCGGAGTTCTTCCGGCCCGGGAATGGGAAAGCGATGTATCGTCTTTGCCATGTAGTCGAGACGAAATGCTAGAGGCATTTTCGGGATTTCATGCCGATTTGCGCAAGGTCCTTGAAGTCGCCGAAGAAGTGAGCCTCTGGCCGATTTACGATCGTGAGAGAAACGATCGCTGGAGTGGCGGGCGCATTGTACTCCTGGGTGACGCCTGTCATCCTATGCGCCCATATATGGCGGCTGGCGGTGCGATGGCGGTCGAGGACGGAGCAATCCTTAGCCGCTGCCTCGAAAAATTTGATGATTATCATGAGGCATTTGCCTGGTACGCCGCCACCCGCATCCCTCGCGTAGCCGACGTGCAACGGATTTCTGCCGAGAACAGCTGGATGCGAGGACCGACGGAAACCGATTGGTTTTACTGCTATGACCCCTGCGCGGCGCCGCTTACGCCGCCGAGTTGATCAGCAATGTTGTGAGCACGCCAACCATGTACGAAACCAAGTCAGATCCCATGATTGCTCGCGATCTTGTGGGTTATGGCGAATTTCCGCCACACCCAGCCTGGCCGCAGGGAGCGGCAATTGCGGTCAATTTCAATCTCAATGTGGAGGGAGGAGGCGAGGCAACTCTCTTTAATGGAGACGATCGATCCGAGGGCATGCTGAACGATATCGGGGTTGCTTCGGTAATCGGAAAGCGATCTCCGCTTGTTAAATCAGTGTTCGAATTCGGCAGCCGACGCGGTGTTTGGCGCGTACTCGATGCCTTCCGCGACTTCTCAATTCAAGTCAGCATTCTGGGCGTCGCACGCGCACTGGAACAAAATCCGGAACTCGCCAAAGGGTGCGTTCAGCGGGGACACGAGATCGTTAGTCACGGCTATCGCTGGATCGATTACGGCGATGTAAGCGAAGAGGTCGAGCGCGAGCACATCAGGCGTGCAATTGATCTGCTCACGGGGCTGACAGGGGCGAGACCCGTCGGTTGGATGACTGGACGGCCAGGCCCCAATACGCGGCGTCTCATCGTCGAGGCCGGTGGTTTCCTTTATGACCGAGATTCCCTCGCCGACGAACTACCGTATTGGCTGCGCGTGGGGGAAACGCCGCACCTGGTTATCCCTTATTCCTATGAAGCCAATGACAACCGCTTCAATGAAAACAGTGGGTTTTCGACGGCGGATGACTTTTTCAGCTATATGCGGGACGCCTTTGACGTCCTCTATCGCGAGGGCAAGAACGGTTCCCCGAAGCTGCTGTCGATCGGATTGCATGACCGTCTAATCGGACGGCCGGGACGGTGCATCGGGCTGATCCGGCTTCTGGAATATATGCGCAAGTTCGACGATGTCTGGTTTTGTCGCGGTGTCGATATTGCAGAGCATTGGCGTCGGGTTTTTCCCGTAGAGGCAAACAACTAACGTGAATGCTGGATCTCCCCAAGAAGATCGTCAGACCGTTTTACCTTGCCGAAGATCTGCAAGGTCTCCAGGCTGGCGTCGTGCAGCTTGCGGTTAAAACCTGATACGCAGTCGGACATCACGACAAATCGAAAGTCGCGATGGAAGGCGTCGCGCGCCGTGGCCTCGACGCACATATTGGTGATCACGCCTGCCAGGAAGATCGTTTCGATCTGAAGTCCGCGCAGCAGGGCCTCCAGTCCGGTGTTATGAAACCCGCTATAGCGCGTTTTGTCGACCACATAGTCGGGGGCTGGCAACCCTTCCAATACTTCGACACCCCAGGTGCCTCGGCGAAGTCCCTCCGTGCGAATGAATGGTCGCGACTGCTCGACGATCAGTCCGGCATCGACCGGAAGCCCGGAAGCATCCGTATTCCATGCCATGCGTAAATAGATGACCGGGATCCCGCGCCGCTTGCACTCAGTAACGGCCCTTGCCGTGGCGGTGACCACGTTTTGTATGTCGAAGCACTTCAGGTCATTACGCGAGTACACGCCGCGGGTATGGCAGTAGTCGTTCTGCATGTCGACGACGACCAGAGCGCATTTGTCGGCATGTTTTGTCGACATTGAACTTGACCTCAAGCAGCCGCAGTTTGCGTAGGCGCCTCGAGTCGCTCTAGCACCTCGTCTACCGATAATACGTCGCCGAAGAACTCAAAGAAATTGTCCAAAGCCGCTGCATGGGTTTCGGGAGTCGATCCGGCGTTGCAGTCGGACACCATGATCGTTCGAAAGTTGAGCATCATGGCATCCTGCGCAGAAGCCTGGCAGCAAACATTGGTATAGGTTCCGGCAATCAATACGAATTCGATTCCCTTGGCTCTCAGAGTAGCGACAATGTCCGACGATCCCTGAGCAAAAGCCGAGTAGAATTGTTTAACGAGCATCGTATCGTCAGCCCGGACGTCGAGTGTCGGCCACAGCTGGTAGCCTTCAGCCCCGATTTCCATGGCCGCGAGGCGATATTCTGCCTTTGCATGAGAAAGCAGTTCGTGCCGCACCGACCAGGCTTGGCGGGTGTTGGTCGTGGTGTTTTAAATCCATATGACTTTTCCCCCAAGCGCCCGCATCGCCGCTGCTAACCGATTGATCGACGGTACAATGCCTTGCGCCGGGTTTGGCTCACCCTGGGAGTCCGGCGCTACAAAGTAATTTTGCATGTCAACGACGACGAGAGCGGTTTTAGCGATCGGAAACCTGTCCCAGGGATGGGCTTTCCCACGATCCGCTATCGCAGCTGCAACCAGCTTCTCAGAAATGGCGTAGTCAGTCATTGGCGTGTCTCCTCGTAAGAAAGAATGGCGTGCGATATAAAGTTAAGCTGCGGAACTGAACGATCATCGAGCATCTCGGGACGTTGTATGTTCTCACAGCGTTGGAGGTGTGTTTACCCATATGACGACGGCCGGCGAATTGCCGGGATTCGCAATGCCGTGTGGTCGCATGGATGGAAAGAAGAAGGCGTCGCCCGTCTTCAGGAAATAGCTGTCGCCTTCGACCGTCAGCGTGATCTGTCCGCTGATGATATAGCCGACCTCGTCGCCTTCATGTTGTCTCAGTCCGTCGCTCCGCGCGCCGGGCTGAACATGAAGCAAGGTTGCCTGTAGGGCGGACTCCGCGCCAAAGGGAATCAAGAGCTCGGTTTCGACGCCGTCGACCCCATAGCCTCCAAGTCCCATGCGGCTGAGCACCGGCCGCTGGCCCTCTCGCATGACGATACCGGTTGGCACCGCTTCGTCGCTCAGGAGTTTGGCAATGGTCAGGCCCAGTCCTTTGGCAAGGTTATGCAAGGTATTGAGAGAGGGAATCGTCTTTCCATTCTCGATCTTGGACAGAAGACTTTCCGAGCAACAGGAAACCGTGGCGAGATCCGACAGCCGCATGCCCCTTACGGTTCTGGCGTGCCGGAGCTTGAGTCCCAGAGCGGATAGCTCATCCTGCGACGAGGCTTCGCTCGCACGCTGCGCATATGATAACGCCGACTTTTTCAAGCTCACCCTCTGACTCAACCGTTGCGCGACCTCGTTTGAACGTACCAAGATTTCGGTTGCATGGCATGAAAGTAATTTTGGCGACGAGCCGCGAAATATGCTTATTCTTTAAGCAAGATGGTGGCGAGTTTTATGAATGCCGCAGATTTTTGATGGCACGTGACTTGCTTGGCATTCCACTAATTGGGCCTGAAGCCGCGGTTATGGCCTGGCCGCTGTTTTTGAACTCATTGAAGGGAGACTCGCGGTGAAACGAATTCGTGTCGCAGCATCGGCTCTGCTCTGTGGATTGTTTTTTGCAACTCAGGCATCGGCCGACGAGAAGCTGAAAGTCGCCTTCGTTGAATTCGCCCAAGCCTCGGGAGCGTCGTGGGTTCGGGCAAACGCCGAGGCGACTAAGTATTTGCAAGATCACGTACCCGACCTCGATGTCACGCGTGTCGAGTCGGTTCCTGACGGTCCGGGCGTTGTGCCCGTCATCAATAATCTTATCGCCAAGGGCAATAAGGTCATTTTTGCAAACAGCTACGGCTATGGAACGTTCATTCCGGAGATCGCAAAAAAACATCCCGAGGTCTTTTTCATAGTCCAGATGGCCGATCCGAAGGGGCCGAAAAACGTGGCCTCCTATTACGGCAAGCTTGAACAGGTTCGTTATCTGGAAGGCGTTCTCGCTGGAAAGATGACCAAGACTAACATCGTCGGATTTGCCGGCGCGTTTCCGTACGCTGCGGTTGTCTCCGGCGCGAATGCATTTGCGCTCGGTGTAAAGTCGGTCAATCCCAACGCCACGGTGGTCACCAACTGGGTCAACAGCTGGTACGATCCGCCGAAGGAAAAGGAAAGCGCCGATGCCCTGCTCAGCGCCGGTGCTGACATCATCGCCAATCACCTTAACTCGGCGGCGACGCTGCAGGCTGCGGCTGCACAGGGCAAATGGGGCATGACGAGCAATGCCGACTGGTCGTTTGCTTCGCCCCAGGCCTTTCTTAGCGGCAGCGCGTGGAATTGGGGGCCGTTTTACGTCAAGGAAGTGGAGGCCGTTAAGGCCAACAAATTCGAATCGACACGAGATCTCGGGGACCTGAAGAGCGGCATCGTGGTGTTGCTGCCCTATGGGCCGATGGTGACCGACGAAGCCAAAACGGCGGTCGAAGCCGCGAAGCAGAAAATCATTTCGGGCGAGTTGAAGGTGTTTGCCGGACCGATCGAGGACAATGAGGGCAAGGTGCGCGTCCCGGCCGGGACCGAGCTGAGTTCCGAAGATGCTGCCACGAAAATGAATTGGCTCGTTGCTGGAGTAAAGGGCGCCGCGAAATAAATCTATCCCGAGGAAGTTCCAATGGCGCAATATGAACAAGGCGTTTTGCTGTCGTCGATTTGCAAGCGTTTTGGTGCCATTGTCGCTAACGATTGCGTCGATCTCGTATTGAAGCGGGGAGAAATCCATGCGCTGCTTGGAGAGAACGGTGCCGGCAAGTCCACTTTGATGAATATTCTTTCAGGCGTATATTTGCCCGATAGTGGTGAGATATTTATCGAAGGTGAAAAAGTCAGATTTCGTTCGCCGTGGGATGCGGTTCGCCGCGGCATTGGCATGGTTCATCAGCACTTCCAGTTGGTGAATGCGTTTTCTGTTCTCGACAACATCTTGCTTGGGGCGACCGACGCTTCACTGCACCTTCATAGGCGGGAAGCAGCAGATCGCGTCGCGGCAGTTGGACGCGAGCACGGATTGCATGTCGATCCGCACGCGTCGATTTGGCAGTTGACTGTAGGCCAGCGGCAGAAAGTCGAGATTCTGAAACTGCTTTACCGGGGCGCGGAGTTGCTTCTGCTCGATGAGCCGACCTCGGTGCTGACGCCGAGCGAAGCGTCGGACCTGTATTTGGCCTTGCGCCGGCTTGCGGATGCCGGAAAATACGTCGTCTTCATTACTCACAAGCTTCATGAGGTGATGGCTGCGGCCGATCGGGTGACAGTGCTTAGGCGTGGACGTGTCGTCGCGTCGCTTGAACGTTCAGAAGCCTCGATAGAGAGGCTTGGTTCGCTCATGGTAGGCGCGTCAATGCCTGACTTACGCTCAAAGGGCAGCAGCAAGGCGGGCGAGATTGCGTTGAAGGCCGAAGGCGCCCAAACAAAAGCGGATCGAGGCACGAGCGGACTGAACGGTGTCACGCTCGATGTAAAGACGGGCGAAATCCTTGGTATCGCGGGGGTGGCTGGAAATGGCCAGGTAGAGCTTGCGGAATGTCTGGCTGGCATTCGTCCTCTTCAGCAGGGAAAGATCTGGCTGGATGGGAAAGATGTCACCGCATCCGATGCGCGTTCGCGGCTCCGGGACGGCCTGCGTTTCGTGCCGGAGGATCGGTTAGGCATGGGCCTCGTTCCTCAGTTCGACATCGTCGACAATATGCTGCTGCGTGACTATCGAGAGCCACCTTTGGCTAAGGGGGTTTGGATAGACCGGCGGCTGGCTGCCGAACGTGCGGAAAAGCTTGTTCGTGATTATGATGTGCGCACGCCGGGCGTCAATACTGCGGTGCGCGCGTTGTCCGGCGGCAATCAACAGAAGATACTGATTGGCCGCGAAATACTTGCAAAGCCCGTGGTTTTTATCGTGGCTCAGCCAACGCGGGGGTTGGATATTGCAGCGGCGAGAGCGGTGCACGACCGATTGCTCCATTTGCGCGAGGATGGCGTCGGAATTATCCTCATTTCTGAAGACCTCGATGAAATCCTCCAGCTCTCCGACCGCGTCGCTGTCCTCTTCGAAGGAACTGTCCGGGGAATGTGGTCGCGCGATCAAGCCGATCGGAGCGCCTTAGGCGCGGTGATGGGCGGCCATCTATTGGACGCAGCTTGATATGGCTATTCCCTTCTGGCTGCGGTTGCCCGGCGCCTTCGTTTTGTCGGTATTGCTGGGGTTGGCCGCCTCTTCGGTTGTCCTCGTAGCTGTTCATGCGCCCGTACTCGAGACGTTCTTTGCCATCTTCGATGGGGCGGTCGGTTCCTGGAGCGCGCTTGAGAGTTCGCTCGTATTCGCCGAGCCGATTGCATTTACGGGACTGGCTGCCGCCGTCGCGTTCCGCGCCCGCGTCTGGAATATTGGAGGTGAAGGCCAGATGGTTATGGGCGCCATCGGCGCGGGCCTTATCGCGCTCAACACCTCGTTGCCTGGTCCGCTGATGTTATTGGCGGTCGTGGCCTGCGGTATGGCGTGCGCAGCGGTCTGGGCATTTATATCGGCGGCATTGAAAGTATGGCTTGGTGTGAACGAAGTGCTCTCAAGCCTGATGCTTAATTACGTCGCCATTCTGTGGGTGCAATCGCTGGTCTATGGTCCGTGGCGGGAGCCAGGAGGCGGCTGGCCGTACTCCGCGTATTTTCCAGACGAGGCAAGATTGCCGACACTCGGGTCCGAGCTCGACATCTGCGTCATCTTCGCGCCTCTGATTGCTCTAGCGTTGAGTGCACTGCTTCGATTCAGCCGTTGGGGCTTTGAGATCACGGTTGTCGGCCACTCGCACGAGGCGGCGCGCTATGCCGCGATCAGCGTGACGCGAATTACGATCCTGGTCATGCTCGTCAGTGGTGCTCTCGCAGGTATAGCCGGAATCCAGCAAGTCAGCGGCTCCGCCGGCAGGCTTTACGTCCTCACGCCAGGATACGGTTATCTAGGCATTTTGGTCTCTTGGCTTGCAGGTCACGATCCATTGCTGGTGCTGGTGATGGCGGTATTTTATGGGGTTTTGATGCAAGGCGGCGCCGCCCTGCAAATCGCGCAGATCGATCCATCACTTGTTCGCATCATACAGGCGGCAATCATTTTTTTCGCCCTGGCAGGCCTGACTTTGGCGCGGCGCTCTCAATCACGCCTGCATGTCAGCAAGGTCGATCGAACATGAACGCTACTGTGCTTGTCAGCATGTTGGCGACGAGCGTGGCTGCAGCCAGCCCGCTGTTGTTGGCTGCCCTTGGCGAATTGGTGGTCGAACGCAGCGGTGTGCTCAACCTGGGTATAGAAGGTATCATGCTCGTGGGTGCCCTCACTGCGGTCGCAGCGACGCTTGGATCCGGTTCGGTTTTAGTCGGTATTACCTGCGCAATTGCCGCCGGCATGTTGCTCGGGCTTTTATTCGCTTTCCTGACTGTCACCATTCGCGCCGATCATGTCGTGGCCGGCCTTGCGATGGTACTGCTCGGCGACGGGCTGTCCAGTTTCGCCGGACATGGACTAGTCGGCATTGATATCGGTCAGAATGTTCCGCTATTGGCTCTGCCATGGATTTCGGACATTCCGGCCCTGGGGCGGATTTTCTTCCGTCAGAATGCGCTGGTGTATTTCTCGTATTTGATGGTCGCGGTGGTTTGGTATTTTCTCTACCGGACGCGCCCAGGTCTTGCCTTGCGCGCCGCAGGAGAGAAGCCGAGCGCCGTCGATGTCGTTGGCTGGAACGTATTCCGTATTCGTTATCTCGCGGTCCTGTTTGGCGCGGGCATGGCTGGACTGGCGGGGGCATTTTTATCGGTCGCATATCTCAGCACATGGGCGGAGGGTATGACAGCAGGCCGCGGCTGGGTAGCGCTGGCTCTGGTTATATTTGCTGGATGGCATCCGATTAAGCTCTTGGGTGGCGCTTACCTGTTCGGCTTTGCCTACATCCTGATCGCGCAGTCCCAGGTTCTGGGCGGCGTGTTCTACCTGATCTCGACTTATGTAATGCAGATGTTTCCCTATCTGATGGCCATCGTCGTGCTTGCCGTTATGGGACGGCGAGCCATGAAGCAGCGGGTAGGGGCGCCAGAGGCACTCGCCATCCCTTACGTCCGCGAAGAGCGGTGAGGGCCAATCCGTCGCGAATAGCCCCGAAGAGTCGTGACGAATACGATCGACGATGCCGTGTGAGAAGTAGTTGCGATGAGGCGATTCCAGATGGACCCAACATGAAACTGGATCAACCCCGCGACAGTGCGCTTTCCACCATCACTGCCGACGACATGAGCTTGCGCCAAAACATTCCGGACGCTGATCTGTCTGCGTTGCTGGCGACTGTCTATTATCTCACCAGGGATATCGCGGCTCTAAGACCTGAGTGGAAGCCGAAACTTGAGTTCGGCGTTGTCGTGAGCGGGTTGACGCCAGACGAAGAACAACGTGTCCGAGATTACTGTCTCGATCGTTTGCGAGATTTTCGCGATTCCGGGATGACGGCGCCTCCGGCACCGACGTACGATGACGTTCAGAACGTCGGTTGCTGGCTTATGGACGAAGCCGTTGAGCACTCGCTGCAGCTGACGCTGGAGGAAATGGTTGTTCCTGGCCACGATCATCGACAGCCTCGCTGGTCGAAAACCAGCATCAGCGATGGCCGGCCGTTTTCAGTCGGCATCATCGGTGCGGGGGAGAGCGGTATTCTGACGGCAATACGCCTTCGCCAAGCCGGCATTGCCTTTATCATTTATGAAAAGAACGTTGGCGTGGGAGGAACGTGGCTGGAAAATCATTATCCCGGCTGCCGCGTCGACTGTAACAGCTTTTTCTACAGCTACGCCTTCGCCCGAACCGTCTGGAATGACTACTACGGTCATGCGAAAGACGTGCAAGAGTATCTTGCCTCGGTCGCGAAAAACTCGGGAATTTGGCGCAACATTGAATTCGGAACGGAAGTCAATCATGCGTCGTGGCGTGAGGATTCCGGCGTCTGGGAACTAACCTGCACCGGAACGAGTGGCGTTGTCTTTCGCACTCACAACATTCTGATAAGCGCTGTTGGTCAACTAAACCGACCGCTCTACCCCGATATAGCAGGACGCGAGACTTTCGATGGACCCAAATTTCATTCGGCGCGGTGGGATCATTCGGTCGATGTCGCTGGTAAGCGCGTCGGGGTCATTGGCACTGGTGCGAGTGCTGCGCAGTTCATCCCTCAAATCGCGCGAGAGGCAGCCAAAGTCACGGTGATGGCTCGCACGGTATCTTGGCTACTTCCCACGCCGCTATTGCAAGAGCCGGTCTCGACCGGTCAGCGGTGGCTGCTCGACAATGTGCCCGGCTATGCGATGTGGTATCGCGCCACGCTCGTGCTCCCGGGGTCGATCGGAATGTTGGACGGCGCCATCGTCGAGCCGGACTTTCCACCGACGGAGACGGCCATATCGGCGAAGAACGATGCCGCAAGAAAAGCAATCCTCGATTGGCTGGAACCGCAGATCGAAGACCGGCCTGATCTTCGGCCGGCTGTATTGCCGTCATCTCCCCTGGGGGCGAAGCGGATTATTCGAGACAACGGCGCATGGGTCAAGGCGTTGAAGCGGAACAACGTTCAGGTTGTCAGGACACCGATCGATAGTATCAATGAGCGTGGCGTTGTCTTCGAAGATCAAACTTATTGCGAGTTCGATATTCTCATCTATGGCACAGGTTTCCAGGCGGCAAGATTCTTGTTCCCGATGGAGATAACGGGAAGAAAAGGGGTTCGCCTTCGTGAGATCTGGAATGACGACGATGCCGGCGCGTATTTAGGAATGACTGTTCCGAACTTTCCAAACCTGTTCATACTTTACGGGCCGAATACAAACCAGGTAGTTCACGGCGGCAGCGCGATTATGTGGACCGAGTTCAGCGTCTCTTACGTATTGGACGCGATACGCGTTCTGCTGGAGCGGGATGCGAAGGCCATGGACGTCAGGCCGGAGGTATTTCGTAGGTACATGGAGCGCATCGACAGAGCCAACCGGCTACGCGCTTGGGGCTTCTCAAAGGTCAACAGCTGGTACAAGAACAGCAAGGGACGAACGACCCAGAATTTTCCTTTCAGTACAGCCGAGCTATGGCAGCGAACGCGCGAACTCAACCTGGCAGATTACGTCATCGAGTAGATGCATGAGGCCTTTGTCTTTTCTTCATGGGTTAGCCACGGCGGAACATTGACGGGCGCAATCACCGGATGTTGCTTTCTAATTTGAAGTTTGAAAAGGGAGACCAAAATGCCGAAGCCTGAACTCGAATTCTTCCCTGCAGACGATATTCCGTGGGTTCCCGTCGAGGGAGCGCCTCCCGGGCACTATCAGAAAATCCTAACCGAAGATCCGGAGCGAATGTTCGTCACCCGGATGCTGAAAGTGGATCCCGGATGCTCCAGCACGGAGACGTTTGTGCACGACTTCTGGGAAGAAGTTTACATCCTCGAAGGCAGTCAATGGGACGGCGATCAGTTTTTCAAGAAGGGCATGTATGCCTGCCGACCGCCCGGCATGAAGCACGGCCCTTATCGCACCGAAGAGGGGGTCGTGACGTTCGAAGTGAGATATGCCCGTTAATCATGCAGCCTGACGGACACTAAGATGCTACGCAGCAGCCGACCCGTAACTGCCAATATCGATCGCCTGAATTCCTATATGGACAGGAACGGGTTGGCTGCCGTGGCCGTTCGCACAGGTGTCAATTTCACCTATCTCGCGGGCATGGCGATGCCGGGTACATTGTCGCGCCACATGGACATTGCAAGTACTGTGCGTGGCTTCATGGTGATCTGGCCGCGCTCAAAGGAGCCAATCGTCGTCGTCGACGCGTTTGCGCAGAAGCTCGTGGAGCGTGAGTCCTGGATCGAGCGCGTTGAGGTCTATCAAGCCTACGAGGAATCTTTGTACGGTCGGGTCGCCGAATTGATTGAAGAGGCGGGCTTAGCAAAGGCAAGAATAGGATTTGAGCGAGACGGTCTCGCGGCACTCCACTGGGACCAGATCCGCGCCGCTCTCCCGGAACTCGACATGTTCGACTGTTCGCGCATGATGGATGAGGTCCGCTGGATCAAGACGCAAGCCGAGATCGATCAGCAGAAACAAGCGGCCGATCTTCTTGATGAAGCTCTCGGCGAGGTGTTTCCAACGATTCGTCCGGGCGATACTGAACGCGACGTGCATGCCCGCATGATCGCCGCCCTCACCCGAAAAGGCGCGGGTTTCGTCCACGGAATACTGAATTCAAGTTCCAACGTGGTGATGTATGGCGGTGAAAGCGACGTCGCATTTCGTCGGGGCGACTTCGTTCGGAACGACTACTTGGCTTATTTCAATGGCTGTCCCGGACACCAGTCCAGGCTCGCTATCCTGGGTAATCCTAGTCCGGAACAGGAGGCAGGTTACGACCTTACGTTCGAAGTCCATCGCAAGACGATAGACAAATGCCGGCCGGGAGTGACCGCGGGCGAGATCTATGAATTCGTAGCTTCCGAATTTCGCAAGAAGGGTATCGGCTATACGGCGTCACTTGTTGGACATGGAATGGGACCCTGGTTTCACCAGCAAGAACCCGTGCTTCGCCGGAATGGCGACATAGCACTCGAAAAGGGCATGATACTGGCAATCGAGCCGCAGCGCCTGCACTGGCATCTGCAGGACTTGATCCTGGTCACTGACGGGACACCTCGATTAATTTCGACCAAATTTTCGACGGATAGGCCATTCGTTATCGACTGCTAGATCTATCGATCTTCAAATAAGACGTCTGGTCGACTCGGCGGCGCCTAAGCATAGCGACAGGGCTTTGTGCTGATCGCCCAGTCTGTAGAACCAGCGATAAGCGAGCATCACCTGAATTTCCCGGCAGATTATGAGAACCGGCCTGAAATCAATTCCCTTGGTTGAAGAGAAAGCCGCCTTCGGACGGCTTTCTCTTTGGCTGCATGGAACGAGACCCCAGCTGATTAAATTATAGTCTGTTGCTGCATATTAAAGTAACTTGCATGGCATGCATTCTCCCGTATCTTGGCTACGCTGGTGGATGGAGGAGGGTGCATGAAGGATCTCGCTTCTGGGACCGTGGCAGCGCCGCTTTCTCGTTACGCGCCGTTCCGGCGCGCGGGGGATGTCGTCTATTTCTCCGGCATTATCGCCGCAGACCCGGCCACGATGAGGATAATCAAGGGCTATTCGGACTTGCCCCTGGAAGCCCGCAAGCTGGCCGGCGAGATCGGCGAGATGTCGTCAGACTTGAAGGACGGGCCGATCGCTGCGCAGTCGTGGTGGATATTGAACAGCCTGCGTCTGACGGTTGAGGCGGCGGGCGGTACGCTGAATGACGTCGTCAAGCTCACGCAATTCTTCCGAACTTTGCGCGACTTCCCGATATACAACCGCATCCGCGCCACGTTCTTTGAATCACCGCCGGCAAGTACGGTGGTCCAGGTCTCCGAATTGCTGCCAACGCCCGAAACCTTGCTCGAGGTTGAAGCGGTCGCACACATTCCGCTCGCGCGCGGTGACGGGCGGTAGCCGTGGCCTCCCGCCAGCCAGAGCCGGCACATTCAGTCCACAGCATGGATGGCGCCCCGCTCGTCGTGCTCAAGAACCTTGCTAAGGACTATCCCGGCGTGCGTGCGCTACGGGGTGTCTCTCTCGATTTGCGTCGTGGCGAGGTCCATGCCCTCATCGGGGAAAACGGCGCCGGCAAATCGACGTTGATCCGAATTCTGTCCGGCGACGTTCGGCCTGACGGCGGATCGATATCGATCGACGGGGAACCCGTCGTTTTCGATGGGCCGCGCGACGCGCGGCGTCGTGGCATCGTGACGATCTTTCAGGAATTGACGATCGCGCCGGATCTGAGCGTCGCGGAAAATATCTTCCTCGGCAACGAGCCGGGCTCGCTATTTTACTCGCGCTCAAAAGCGGAGCGCAGGGCTGCCGAGGTTCTGACTTCCCTTGGTGGCGGCTCTCAAATGCGACCATCCGAACTGGCTGGCAATCTCTCGACGGCCCAGAGACAGCTCATTGAAATTGCTCGTGCGCTGGTGCTGCGCGCGCCTGTCATCGTTATGGATGAGCCGACTGCGGCCTTGTCGGAAAATGAAGCGGCGGCACTGCGTCGGTTGATCGTGCGGATGAAAGCCGAAGGCACCTGCATTCTCTATGTGTCGCACCGGCTCGACGAAGTTATGGAGATCGCCGATCGCGTTACCGTACTCCGCGGCGGGGAGCGCGTCGTGACGATGGATGCGTCGTCCATCGGCGGGACGTCCGAACTGATCGGCCTGATGGTCGGGCGTCCGATCTCCGAACTTTTTCCGTCGCGCAACGAGAAAATCGGTGAGGTGGCCTTGAGCGTATCAGGGCTCTGCCGTCGCGGTGTCTTCGACGACATCAATTTCAATGTGCGAGCCGGGGAGGTTGTCGGCTTCGCCGGGCTTGTCGGCGCCGGCCGGACGGAAGTCATGCGGGCGCTGTTCGGTGCCGATGCGCTCGATTCGGGCGAGATCCGCAAGAACGGCCGGGTTCTCACGATCCGCAATCCGCGAGACGCCATTGCCCAGGGCATCGCCTATCTGCCGGAAGACCGCAAACACCAGGGCCTTGTGCTCTCGATGTCGGGTGCCGAGAACGTCGTGATGGCCTCGCTCGAAAGGTCATCGGTCGCCGGCTTCGTCTCTGCTTCAACGATCCGCAGGATAGCGGAGACCATCGGCGCAAGGTTGCACTTCAAAGGGCAACTCGACGCCCCGGCGGAAACGGCATCGGGTGGTAATCAGCAAAAGCTGGTAATTGGCAAATCGATCCTGACGGGCGCGCAAATATTGATTTTCGACGAACCGACGCGCGGCATCGATGTCGGCGCCAAGGCCGAAATCTACCGGCTTATTCATCTTCTGGCTGCGGACGGCGCTGCGGTCATCATCGTTTCGTCCGAGTTACCCGAACTCATGGGCACCTGTCACAGAAATCTACGTCATGTCGGACGGCCGTATCCGCGACGAACTCGAGCTCGCCGAATTCGATGAGAAGCGAATTCTGGCGGGTGCCTTCGCTGGGCATATGGCGCCGCTTGTAATTCCGAATACCGTGGCAGCGCCATGATCGTTGGCATCTCCGAGAAAGCCGGCGTCGTGCCCGGCCAAGATGATGGCCGCTCGACGCCGGTCGCGTTCCTTCAGCGCTACGGACGCGAGGTCGGGCTGCCCGTCATCGTCATCGTGATGGCGATTTTCTTTTCAATTGACTCGAACGTTTTTCTTTCGCTGTCGAATTTCAGGAATATCGGGATTTCGGCGGCCGCGCTCGCAGCGGTTTCCTTTGGCCAGACTTTCGCGATCCTGACTGCAGGTCTGGATCTTTCCGTCGGCGCGATTGTCGCTCTGGTCAGCATCATCGGGGCGCTGATCATGCGTGATCATGGCGTCGCGGCGGGGCTTGCCGCCTCCCTCCTGGCCGGGGCCACCGTCGGCCTCGTCAACGGAATCGTCATTACACGCTTCAAGGTCTTTCCGTTCATCGCGACTTTGGCGATGATGTCCGTCGTTTCCGGCCTCGCACTGAGCCTCAGCGGTGGCGTGGCGGTCACGGGCGTGCCTGAAGCCTTCTCCAGTTTGGCCTACGCACGCATCTTCGGCATTCCGATCCCGGTCGTTATCGCCCTGGCGGTGCTGGCCATCTGCATTGTCGTGTTGAGATACACCAAATTGGGCCGACGAATCTATGCGACTGGCGGCAATGAAGAAGCGGCGCGGCTTTCCGGCATCGCCGTAGGCGCAGTCAAGATCGCGGCTTACGTCCTCAGCGGCCTCTGCGCCGCGGTCGGCTCTCTCATCCTGACCGCCCGGGTCGCATCGGGACAGCCTTCGCTTGGCGCGACGCTTCCGCTGGAATCGGTCGCAGCCGTCGTGCTCGGCGGTGTTTCATTGTTCGGCGGGCGTGGTTCGGTGATCGGTGTCGCATTCGGTGTGCTGTTCATCAGTATTCTCTCGAACGGTCTCAACCTGCTGAATGTCCCCTCTTACACGCAGATGATGGTGATCGGCGGCGCTCTGATCCTCGCTGTGTCTCTCGATCAGACCTTTATTGGTTCCCGAGTCGGCAAACGAAGTTGATGCATCTGTCATATTGAACCCAAACAGGAGAAATCAAATGCAGTCTCGCTTACCTGCCAAGTCACGTCTGGCCACATTCGCCGCTGCCGGCGCCCTGGCGCTCTTGGCCGCAAATCCGGCCTCCGCCGCCGAGAAAATCGGCGTGTCGATGCCCAATATCAAGGGCCCATGGTTCACGCCTGTGCTTTACGGAATCTCGGATGAGGCAAAGAAGCTCGGTTACGACGTCACCATCCAGGACGCCGGCGGATATGCGAACGTCGATAAGCAGGTGAGCCAGTTCTCCAACCTTGTTGTGCAGAAGGTTGCCGCCATCCTGATAGATCCTGCAAACCCGGCTTCCTTCAATGGAGCGGTGAAAGAGGCGAAGGCCGATAAAATTCCCGTAATTGGTGCCGGAAGCCCGATCGTGGCCAGCGATGTCGAAGCTGACGCGGCAGCGTCTTCAAGCCACTGCAACATCGGGCACGAACTTGCCAAGGGCGCTAAAACTCTATTGCCGAACGGCGGTACCCTCGCTGTGCTTGCCGGACCGGCCGGAGCATTCTGGGCGTCCGACCGCCTCCGCTGCTTCAAGGAAGATCTTGCCGGCGGCAATATCAAGATCGTCGCTGAACAAACGAGCGAGCAGGACCCTGCAGTTGCGCTTTCGTTGGCCAGTGACTTCCTGCAGCGGTTTCCCCAGGTCGATATGCTGTATGGCGCCGATGATACATACGGAGTCGGCGCGGCGCGCGCAGCACAAGGGGCGCAAAAATGCGGCAAGGTGAAAGTGCTGTTCGCAGTGCTGGGCGAGGCCGCCGAAGAAATGATGCGGGCCGGCTGTGCGGATTACGTCGTGGCGCAGCAACCCGTGGTGATCGGCCGGACGGCCGTCCAGATGATGGATGCGCTTGTCAAGGGCAAGCCACTCCCGGCCAAGAAAGTCGAAGTGCCGCTCGTGCCCGTGACGATGGCGAACCTGAACTCAATCGACAAGACCGGTATGCAGGCGCCCAAAGGTTGGACCCCGTAACGCGCCGTCACACCCATTCCCGCGCCACTCGCAGTGCGGGAATGACCGTCCGCAGGATGAACATCATGACAACGACCAAGATCAAGCTACGTCTCAATCAACAGCAACTCGAGCTGATCGACAACACGGTCAGGGCCGGTGAGAGTAATAGTCGCGAGGATCTTGTCCGCCGCGCCTTGCGCGAATTCGTCAAAGCCAACCTTCCGCATCCGGAAAAAGACAAATGACATCGTCCGACCGCAAGCAACTTTACGAGCACATCATCCAGCCCGGAACGGGCAAGGCGCTAGAAATGCGGCGCGGGCAGGTTCTGCGGATTGCTCAAACCAGCGGCCGGCAATGCGCTGACTTCAACTGTTTCAACCTGCACGACTACAAGGAGTTCTTCCACACCGGCCGGACGCGTCATCTTCACGGCCTACATCCGACCACGGGCGATTTCCTGTGGTCGGCACCGCCGCGCGAGCGTCCGATGATGGCGATCATCGAGGACACAGTCGGCACCAACGACGTTCTCTATCCGCGCTGCAGCGCATTTCTGTTCGAATATCAGTACGGTCTGCCGGTGCACACGAATTGCCACGACATCCAGGCCGAAGCGCAGCGTGAATACGGGCTGACTCCGGACGATGTGCACGACTCGTTCAACTTCTTCATGCATACCGGTGTCGGCCAGGATGGCCACCCCTTCATCGCGAAAAACGCCGCGGGGCCTGGCGACTATGTCGAACTACTCGCGATGATCGACGTGCTTGCGGTGCCCAATGTCTGCGGTGCCGACGTCATGATGACCAGCGATTTCGAACTCAAGCCGTTGAAGCTGAGCCTTTATGAAGGTACGGCAGCGGACTGGGCCCGTGTCACCGAGCCTCCGAAAATGCGCAGTCAGCGCAACCCAATTCATTTCAAGGTCAAGAACATCAAGGCCGATCGCGAGCTTTGCAAGGATGTCGCCTACGAGCCGGACTTCACCAACGTGCCGATCCAGATCGCCGATCTCGAGATCGAACTAAGCGCCGAAGAGATGGGCTTGCTCTCGGAACTCGCCAAAACCGGCAAGTATGGCAACAGCGACGCCGACGTCCTGCGGTACGTATTCTTTACATGGTGGATCGGTGAGTTCATGCGCGGCCCCAAGCACGTCCCGAAGGAGTAAAACGGACCCAAAGACTCGCTTCTCTGGGAAACGCCGGCTTACTTATGGACACTGACAACTTATAGAAGCCGAAGGGCGGAAGAGAAGCTGACGGCGACATATCGGGCGCGCCGGCCCTCCGTCCAACAAAACTTAATGGGAAGCGAACAATGATTGCCAGGGCACGCAAGAAAGACAAGATAGGATCGATGCCCGAGAGCCGCCTCGGGCTCAGGATGCGGCACACGCGTTTACTCAAAGGGTTGACGTTGAAGAAGGTTGCCGAATTAGCCGAATGTTCGGAATCCCTTTTGTCCCGGATCGAAAACGGAAACGCGAACCCATCGATCAAGACGATGCACCGCGTCGCACTGGCGCTCGAAATGCCTGTATCGGGGTTGTTTCAGGACGGTGGCGACGATGATTCAAGCGTCGTGCTCCGCGAAGGCGAACGCCCGACGGTCCAGGCCGGACAGCGTAAGGGCCATAGACTTGAGGCACTGATACCGAGCCGTCGAGGAAATCTGCTCTCGGGCTATATCAACGATATCGAGCCCGGCAGTGGCAGCGAAGGAGTGATTACGCACGAGGGCGAAGAGTTCGGATACGTGCTAGATGGCGAGCTCGAACTGACCGTCGACAAGAAAAAGTATCAGCTGCGCCCCGGAGATAGCTTCTATTTCAGGTCGGAAAGGCCGCATTCCTACATTAATAATCGAAAGAAGCTCGCACGTATTCTCTGGCTGAACACGCCACCGACATTCTAGACCGCTGATCACCTTGGCGGCTTTCGATCTATCTGCAACGGACTAAGCGAAAGGAAAGTATAACGTTGGACAAACAATTCATTCACCCGCCGGAGTTGTTCAAACATCCGGCCTACAGCCGCGTCGTCACTGTCACTGGCCCCAGCAAGATGATCTTTATTGCGGGGCAGACGGCATCGGACGAAAACTATAGGCCGATGTTTGTCGGCGACTTGCGTGGCCAGCACCGTCGGGTCATGGAGGCGCTGACCATCCAGCTAAAATCGGCCGGTGCGACCTGGGATGATGTCGTTTTTCGTCGCCTCTACGTGCTGGACATGGATGCATTTATCAAAATCCAGACCGATCCCACGATGACATTTCCATGGCACCCGGATCGCCCGCCGCCGAGCACCCTTGTCGGCGTGACACGCTTGTCGCATCCTGATTTTCTCATCGAGATCGATCTGTTCGCAGTGACCGCTGGCTAATTCTGGTCAGCCGTCCTTATTTCCATTCCGACAACGGAAAATTCTGTAATAGTCTCAATCACCCTGAGGGGCTGCAAAATGTAGAATGGGCGTTGTAAAGATTACGAAATTTTACGACTTCCAAGCCGAATACGAGGGTTCGATTCCCTTCACCCGCTCCGATTTTGTACGCCACTCTACGACTTTGTGCGATCTGGCACTCTTTTGAACGCTGCCCTCAGTCGCCGCCCGTCGAGCGAACTACCGCGCTTGCGACTTTGGATATTTTTTGCCGGATAACTTGTTCAACGGGCTCCGGAATTCGTTGCGGTCGGTCGATGTGCATGTGATGTTCTTTGGTACTGCTGTCGCTCCCAGGAAACGATACAATCGATCCGGACGTTTTGCCGTTGCCGTTGAACTGGAGCATGAAGCGCAGATCAACATCCATCAACCGCTTCGCGTTCGCTTGCGTACTGGACGCGAAGAGGTCGTTGCCCTGGCAATCGCCTTTCTTCTGGGTAATCCCGTGGATTTAATGTCACTTAACGGTAAGCGGCCCTTATCTTGTCGCGCAACGACGTCACATTTTGCTCAAGGGTCGGGTTCTATCGGGCTGTGGTTTCGCCAAAAAGTTAGCAGCGCGGCCGACCAGGTCTTAGCCTTTCCATAAGGCTTGCCGGGCCTGAGATCGCTGCCGATCATTTCCCAAAATCAGGTTGCACAGGAGTTCTATTTCCTTGTCGCTGCACGCGGCGCCTCGATTGACGTGAGCACCCATTGCGAAGCCGTCGAACGCCATAAAGATGACATGCGAGATGGACTTTACGTCCACGGCCTCCAGTCGATCGGGCGGCAGCATGTCGCGAAGCATCTTGGCCACGGACTTCTCGGCCGTTTTCAGCAGAGAGGGGTCATACCCCTCGCGGCTCGCTCCCGAGACCGCCTGAATAATGTTGTTGGCGAAGGCGTTTTCTTCCGCGGGGATATCGCGCCAGATCACCGCGATGAGATGTCTGAGACTCTTCCGGGGATGACGTATCGCCGCCAGCTCCAGTTCGAGACGTTTGAGGCGTTCTCGAAGCCAGGGGTCATAAATCGAATAGAGAATGTCGAATTTCGAAGGAAAATACGAATACAGGTTCGCCGTGGATATTTCAGCTTCAGTGGCGATTTGGCTGAGAGTTGTGCCGTTGTAACTCTGCTCGCGGAAAAGCCGATGTGCTGCGCCAAGGATTGCCTCACGTACGGCCGGCTTTTTAACTTGAGCCATCACTAAATCCTGCGCTTTCGCAGACCCGGTTCCGCTCGTTGGTCAAGGAATGGGCGTTTAGCGAATGCTATTTGGTATTGACAGTCGTTATCACAAGGCTTTTGATCTGGATCAATGACATTTTCAAGTTGGGACAATGGAGGTCACCGATGTTGCAGGCTGCTATTCGCACGCCCGAGGGAAATCCTGCAGGCTTGGCCTTTCTTTACCGGCGGCAATTCGAACTTTGCAAGGTGCAGCGCGGCGAAACGATCGCGCTGGTGAGTGACCTGACGACCCGGCGCGAATATATCCAGGCCGCCTTTGCCGCCGCGGATGAACTGGGCGCCGACGTCTACGAAATGTGCGTCAACGCCGTCCCGTCCTGGACCAAGGTCGGTGTACCCACTATCGGCAAGTGTAAGGGAACGCTGGAAGCGGTTCGCGCCGCCGATATCATCGTTATCTTTCACGTCCCGTTGTTCACGAAGTGGCTCAAGGAAGTCATGGATGGCGGCACCCGCGTGCTAATGATAATCGATGCGCCGGACGATCTCGATCATCTGATGTCGCCGAAGGGCCTGAAGGACGCCGTCAAACATGCGCACAAAAGGCTGAGCCAGACCAAGAAGGTCCATGTCGTCAGCGATGCCGGTACCGATTTTACGTATACGTGCGGCGAATATCCGGTGATGAGTCAGTGGGGTTATGCCGACGAACCCGGTCATTTCGATCATTGGGGCGCGGGGCACGTTCACACGTTCCCCAACGAAGGGACCGCGAACGGAACGGTGGTTTTCCAGCCCGGCGACATCATTATCCTTCCTTATTGCCGGTATGTGCAGGATCCGGTTCGGCTCGATATTCGCGATGGCTTCGTTACCAACATCGAAGGTGGTCTGGACGCGAAGTTGATGCGGGACTGGTTAAACGACAACAAGTCCTCGCCAGACGACCGCGATCCCTTTGCGGTGTCGCATCTGGGCTGGGGCCTGAATCCGCAATCCCTGTGGTACGGGATTGCTCTCAACGGCGACGAGCCCGAACGCAGCCGCGCCGCGGCGCGCACCTTCCCCGGCAACTTCCTGTTCTCCACCGGCCCGAATACCCAGGGCGGCGGCAAGCGGAATACCCGCGGGCATTACGATGTGCCGATGAGGGATTGCACCGTTATTCTCGACAACCAGGTGGTGATCGAGAAAGGCCGGCTGGTGGACCCGGCTATGGTTGTCGAGCGGGAAGCGCGCTAGGACACAGGTCGAATATGCGTATCGAGGATCGCTTTTCAATTGCTGCCCCTCGCGACCGTGTCTGGCAGGCCATCCGCAGCCCGGACATCGTGGCTTCGTGTTTGCCTGGCTGCCACGACGTCGAAGTCATCAGCCCCACCAGTTACAAGGCCAAGATCAGGGTGCAACTCGGACCTATCAGGGCGGACTTCGCCATCGATATCGATGTGATCTCGGAAATCGAATTCGAGGAAGTGCGTTCTCGCTCCCGCGGCGAGGAAGGGGGGAGGGCGAGTTCGCTATCCTCGGAAAATGTGCTGCGGTTATCGGCGCTCGATGCCGTGACCACCGAACTGCACTACTCATCCGATGTCGCAGTGGTTGGCCGCCTTGGCAAATTTGGCCTCGGTGTCATGAAGAAAAAGGCGGAAAGCCTCGGCCACGACTTTGCGGTCGCCTTCAGGCAAAAAATCGAACATGTCGCGGTAGACAAGTAGCAGCGATGGACCTCTTCCTTCCACAAACGATCGAAGAGGCCGTTGGACTTCTGGTCCAGCACGACGGTGCACGCTGTATCTCCGGGGGCGCCACCCTTGTCGCGATGATGAATGCGGGTTTGGTCGAACCGACCGCCCTGATCAGTTTGCGGCAGATTTCGGGGATGTCCGGGATCGTGCGCGAAGGCGATGGCCGGGTTCGAATCGGCGCAATGACACGTCACGTCGACACCGCGACTTCCAGATGCTTCGAAGATGGACAACGCGTCGTGCCTTATGCGGCCGTGCGCATTGCCAACCGCGTGGTCCGCAATATGGGCACGATGGGCGGGTCGATTTCGTTTGCAGACCCTGCAGCCGACTATCTCGCGGCGCTTACGGCCGCGGAAGCTGTCATCGACATCGCCTCGCCTGAAGGTAGCCGATCGCTTCCCATAGCGGCTTTCGTGACGGATTGGTACACCACGGCACTTGCGCAGGACGAAATTGTCACGTCGATCGTTGTGCCGCCCGTGCCACCGGGGTCGATAGGACATTACGAGAAACTGGCGCGCGTTTCTGGTGACTTCGCCATCGTTTCGGTTGCGATCATGGCGAAGTTCGAAGGCGAGGTCTGTACGTTCGTTCGCATCGCGGTGGGTGGGTGCGGACCGGCGCCGCTACGGCTGCGCGAAGCCGAAGCTTTGCTCGAAGGAAGACCCTTGAGTCCTGCGCTGATTTCAGAAGCCGGCCGTATGCTGATTTCCATCAGCGACCCTGTCGACGATGTGCGCGCGTCGGCCGAATACCGCCGCACCGTGCTGCCGCGATTGCTTGTGAAGGCGATTTCACAGGTTCAACACACAGAAAAAGCCGAGGTCGCATGAGCAGGCCGCAGCTCGTCGAGCTATTTGTAAACGGCTCGCAGCGGACAGCTCGCGGCGGTTCGGATCAGACGCTGCTTGAGGTGCTGCGCGACGAACTCCATCTCACCGGACCCAAGCGAGGCTGTAACCAGGGAGTTTGCGGGGCCTGTACGGTGCTGGTCGATAATCAGCCGGTCCGCTCATGCCTTTCGCTGGCGGTCCTGACCCAGAACAGGTCGATCACCACGGTCGAGGGGCTGGCGAAAGGAAAAACACTGACGCCTTTGCAAAATGCGATCATCGATTACGGTGCCGTTCAGTGCGGATTTTGCACAAGTGGAATGTTGATGGTCGCCCATGCGCTGCTTGCCGAAAATCCGCATCCGACCTCGGATGAAGTCAGGTCGGCACTTTCCGGCAATCTGTGTCGCTGCTCCGGCTACAGCAAGATTGTCGAGGCTGTCTGCCGCGCGAACGAAGGAATGCAGCCTTGAGCGTGGTCGGACAGAGCATTCCCCGGCTGGATAGCCGCGAGAAGGTGTCGGGCAGGGCGCATTACATCGCCGACCTCTATCGTCCCGGCATGCTTTATGGCGCCATCCTCGGGAGTCCCTACGCTCACGCGCGAATTAAGTCCTACGACGTGCGCGCCGCCAAGAAACTCCCCGGCGTGGTCAGTGTCCTGACCGGTTCGGATTTCAAGGGCGGGAAGTTCGGTCCCTTTATCAAGGATGAAACTGTCGTGGCGGGCGGAAAAGTTCGCTACGTCGGCGAGCCCGTTTGCATTGTTGCGGCTGAAGATGAAAAGACGGCCCGTCGCGCCGCCCGCATGATCGAGGTGGAATACGAGGAACTGCCTGCGGTCCTGACGCCGGATGAAGCGATGGCGCCGTCCGCGCCCATCATTCATGAAGATAACGAATTTTATTTTCGGGTGCACCACACCGACTGCGGCGCAAATCTCGCTTGGTCGACCTCTTTCGTGGAAGGCGATATTGAGCGAGCCTGGTCGCAGTGCGACGTCATTGTCGAGGGCGAGTTCGACACCCAAGCGCAAGCACACGTGGCTATCGAACCGTGCGGGGCGCTTGCGGAAATCGATTTCGACCGGAAGGGTGACGCTGTGGTCGGCCAACCAGTCGGTGTTTCGAGTGCAGGCCAACGTCTGCGAGGCGCTCAGCCTTTCGATGGCAAAGGTGCGATGCGTGACGCCTCGGGTGGGGGGCGGCTTCGGCAACAAGATGGAGATGCATGTTCAGGCGATGACGGCGGCGCTGGCAATCGACAGCGGGCGGCCGGTCAAGCTCATCCTCAGCAGGGAAGAGGATTTCGAAATCGTTCGCCACCGGCATCCCTATCGGATCCGGGCAAAAACCGGCGCAAAGCGCGACGGCACGCTGGTGGCGAGGGAAGTGGACATTGTCGTCGATTGCGGAGCCTATGGCGACGACAGCCCAGGCGTGATGGGCTTTTCGTTGCTGATGGCGCGGGGCCCATACCGGATTCCCAACGTGCGTGCAGCAGGGCGGCTGTATTACACCAACAAAATCCGTTTTGGAGCCTTCAGGGGTTTCGGCAATCCGCAGGTGTCGTTCGCGACAGAAATCCAGATCGACGAGATCGCCGAAAAAATCGGCATGGACCCCCTCGAGCTTCGGTTGAAGAACGCCACGCGCAAAGGCGACAGCTGGGTCGGCGGCGGGCCTGTCCACTCCGACGGCTTTGTCGGTTGCCTGGAAGCCGTTCGGGAATCCTCCGGATGGGATCGTCGTGACAAGTTGCGGGCGGCGCCCGGCAAACGTCGCAGTCTCGGTTTGGCCTGTTCCTCTCATATCAGCGGCTTGCTGGCGACAGCGGCGATCATCCGCGTCCTAGAAGACGGCACGATTGTACTGAATACCGGTGCGGTCGATATCGGGCAGGGTTCTGACACCGTCCTGACCCAGATTTGCGCGGACTCGCTGGAAATTCCAGTCGATCGCGTTGTCATTGGCAGTCCCGACACCGACAGTTCGCCTTACAATTGGGGAACCACCGCGAGCCGGGTGACCTACATGGTCGGCCGCGCCATCGTTGCGGCTGCGGCCGAAGTGGAAGAAAAACTCAAAGCGCACGCCGCCGATATCTTCGAGTGCTCGACGGCGGACCTCGCGCTGCGTCCAGGCGGAAAAATCGGCATCGTCGGCATTCCGGAACGTGAATTGAGCTTCCAAGATCTGTCATTGCGGGCGCACTGGGCGGTTGGCGGTCCCATCATGGGATCGGCCAGCGTGATGTACGACCTGCAGACGGTCGATCCCAAGCGTACCGTTGCAACCGGATTGCCATTCCCCCAGATCGGTGTGTTCTCATTTTCGGCAATCGTTTGTGACGTCGAGATTGATGAAGCGACGGGCAAGGTCACCGTCAACGAAGCGTGGTCGGCTTGCGACGTCGGAAAGGCCATCAATCCGGGGTCTGTCGAGGGACAGATACAGGGCGGTTTTGTCCAGGGCTTAGGCTTCGCGCTCTGCGAGGAGGTCGTGTGGGATGGAGCCAAAATCGCCAACCCCAGCCTGATGGACTATAAGGTGCCAACGACACTCGATGTACCGCCCAAGGTACATGCGCTTCTCATTGAAGATCCGGAACCGGACGGCCCGTTTGGCGCCAAAGGCATTGGAGAGATTCCGATCTGCGCCGTCGCGCCGGCCGTCTTGAACGGCATAGCCGGCGCATGTGGCCGTCGTCTGCGCCGGCTCCCGGCCACTCCCGAACGAGTGCTTTTTGCGATGCTCGACGCAGGAGAACCGCATGCGTCCTGAAGATTATCCCGCGCAAGAGCCGTTTTCGCCGCCCGCACGTCTCTATCATGACGAGGCGATGAAGCGCGGTGCCTCAGTCGTCGAGGGCAAAGAATTTTCGTATGGACCCGATCCCTACCAGAGCGTGACGATCTGGAACGCGCAAAAGCCAAATGGTGCGGTGCTTGCGTTCATTCACGGAGGCGGATGGACCAACGGTTACAAGGAATGGATGGCTTTCATGGCGCCGGCCTTCCTGGACGCCGGGATCACATTTGCCAGCATTGGCTACAGGCTGGCTCCGCAGCACGTGTTTCCAGCCGGCTTTGACGACGCCTGCGCGGGTGTCGCTTTGGTGATCAAGCACGCGCTTTCGTTTGGCGGCGACCCGTCGCGGGTTTTTGTCGGCGGCCATTCGGCCGGTGGACACTATGCAGCGCTGATGGCGCTGACGCGCTCCGACCTTACTCTGCGCGGCTGTCTGCCGATCTCGGGTGTGTTCGACTTCGGTTCGCAGTCCGAGCTGAAGATGCGGCCACGCTTCCTCGGACCCCTTGAGTCCGGCAACGAAGGGCCAGCCAGTCCAATCACGAATATCAGGGGCAAACCCGGTTCCTTCTTCATCGCCCATGGTAGTGAAGATTTTCCTCATCTCATGAGCCAGTCGGTCCGTATGGAGGACGCGCTGCGCGCCGCAGGCGGCGAAGTCGAGCGTCTCGTACTCCAGGGGCGGGATCATTTTACGGCAAGCTATGCCGGTGGCGAATCGAAGGGGCCTTGGGTGCCGCGGGCTGTCGAGTGGATTTTGCGGCACTAACGACCAAAGCGAGAGGGTATCCGGATGAAAAGACTTCTCCTCGCCGCTATACTTGCGGCAGCACTACCCCACTTGGCCTGGGCCGAGGATCCTATCAAGATCGGCTATGCGATCTCAAAAACCGGGCCCTTTGCGCCCGCCGCGCAAACCCAGCTCAACGCTTATCAGCTCTGGGCGGACAAGGTCGCAGCCGAGGGCGGCATCGATGTCGGCGGCGTGAAGCGGCCGGTTCAATTTGTCGTCTACGACGATCAATCGGATTTTGGCAAAGAGCCTGCGATATATGAGAAGCTGATCACCAGCGACAAGGTCGATCTGCTGCTCGCGCCGTGGGGCACGCCGTTTCATTTTTCGATCGTCGGCATTCTGGAGAAGTACCATTTTCCGGTCGTGGGCAATTCCGCTGCATCCACCACGATCCGTGACGTCAAGCCGGGCAATATCTGGTTTACGACTTCGGCCATTCCGGATCATCTTGCGAGTGAACTCGTCAAGATGATGAAGTCCGCAGGCGTCAAGACGGTTGCGATCAACACCCTGCAACTGCCGTTTTCGCAGGAATTCAAGAAATTCCTGATGCCCGCGATCGAGAAGGACGGTGGCTTCAAGGTCGTCGTCAACGAGGAATATGCGCCGGACACGAAGGATATGACGGCGACCATTACCAAGATCAAACAGGCGGCTCCGGACGCAATTCTGTCGCTTTCTTATCCGCCCGATTCGGTTCTGTTCATGAAGCAGGAACGCGAGCTCGGCGTGAATTCGCCATTTCAGCTGGTCTTGATCGGGCCAACCGACAACTTCTTTTCGAAGATCTTCGGCTCCAATCTCGACGGCATCATCACCATGGGCCACTGGTCGCCGGCGCAGGCAAAGTGGCCGAAAGCAAAGCCGTTTTATGATGCTTACTTCAAAAAATTCAACGAGCCGCCGGATTATCTGGATTCGGCTCTGGCATGGATGTCGATCGAGGTCCTCGAACAGGCCGTCAAGAAGGTCGGTCTCGACAAGGACAAGTTGAGACAGGAAATCGCTTCGGATACCTTCGACACCATCAACGGTCCTGTGAAGTTCAATGGCGTCGAAAATGTCACCACGCCCACGATGTATCTGCAGTTCCAGAAAGGCGAGGCGCAGATCATCTGGCCGGCATCCGAGGAGACCGCAAAGATGATCAAGAAACCCGCGTGGTCGCAGAACTGAATGCGTAGCGAGTGCCAAGCATGAGCGTGCTGCTGTCTGGCCAGCTGCTCGCGGCCGCCTTGGCACTCGCCTCTCTCTATGCGCTCGTCGCGATGGGCCTCAATCTCGTCTATGGCACGATGCGGTTGCTCAATATCGCTCATGGCGAATTCGTGATGCTGGGCGGCTATGTCACCTATTGGTGCTTCACGCGTCTCGGAATCAGCCCGCTGCTGTCAATGGTGATCGCGCCCGCCCTTGGGGCGTGTCTGGGGATCCTCATTTACGTGGTCCTGTTTCGGCGCCTGCTGCGGTCGCCGAAGCTCGCAGCGCGTGTCGAGGCAAATTCGCTTCTGATCTTCTTTGGCGTCTCGGTTATTTTTCAGAACGTGATGGCGCTGTTGTTTACGTCGACCCAGCGAGGTTACGTATACATGGATCAGGTGATCAATATCGGTAACGTGGCGATGACGGCCAACCGTCTGATCCTGTTTGGTGTGTCCTCGTCAGCCTGCCTTCTGTGTCTGGCCTTTTTCCGGTACACCCGCGCGGGAAGCGCGGTGCGGGCCGTGATCCAGCAGCGCGACGCCGCCGCTCTGGTGGGAATCGACATCGATCGATTGAACATCATGGTGTTCGCCCTTGGCTTTGCGTTGGCCGCGCTCGCCGGCGTCTTGGTGAGCATGGTGCAGGAGATCACTCCATTTATCGGCTTTCCGTTCACGATTTCCGCGTTTGTCATCATTACCCTCGGTGGTCTGGGCAATCTGTTCGGCTCGCTGCTGGGCGCGCTGCTGCTCGCTGCGGTGGAAGTCTATGGCACGGCGATCATCTCATCGAGCTTTCGATCGATCCTTGTCTACGGGGTGTTTATCGCGGTCCTTCTCGTCAAGCCGGAGGGGCTGCTTGGCCGCGCGGTTGTAGCCAGATGATGCGAGGGGAAACACGTCGGCATCGGCCGTTCATCGGCGCGTTGGTTGTGGCCATCGCCTCCGGCGCGATGCTCATGATCTGGGGCGACGAATACGCCGTCGGCGTCGGATTGACGCTGGTGATGTGGATTGCGCTCGTGCAAAGCTGGGCCGCCTTTTCCGGCCTGTCCGGCTATATCTCGCTGGGGCACGCTGTATTTTATGGCGTCGGCGCCTATGTCATGGTTGCCGGCTGGCAAATACTTCCAATTTGGCTCGCTGTTATTGCTGCCGGTCTTGCAGCCGGCGCAATCGCCTTGCTGCTTGGCTGGCCTTCATTGCGTGTGCGTGGGCCTTACTTTGTGATTTTGACGTTCGGCCTCGCCGAGTTCGTCAAATATATCGTCGTCAGTATCGAGGCCGCGCTTGGGCGGAGCGGGCGGCTGTTGATCGGCACGCCAAGCCTGCGCGAGCTGTTTGTTGCCATGCTTGTCCTGGCTGTGCTCAGCACGACAATTCTATATGCGTTGCGCCGGTCTAGGCTCGGAACCGAACTCATCGCCATTCGCGAAGATGAAATCGCGGCTGAAGCTGTCGGCGTCAATACAGCCAGGACCAAGCTGGTTATCTTCGGTCTGTCGGCCATCATTCCAGGGATGGTTGGCGCGTTGATGAGCCTTCGCTTCACCTATTTCGAGCCGATGCAATCCTTCAGTCCGGTCACGTCGTTTACAATTGTGACGATTGCGGTTCTCGGTGGCAGTGATGATGTTCCCGGACCGCTTTTAGGAGCGGCGTTTCTGGTGGCATTATCGGAATTGCTCTGGGCGAGAGCACCCGAACTTTACATGATCATTCTGGGAGTGCTTCTGGTCGGCTTTGTGCTGTTTGCGCCGGAAGGCATCTACGGAAAGTTTCGGTCCTGGGGCAGGGGAGGCGCACGGTGATCCTTTTGCGCCTTGATGACGTCAGCAAATCCTACGGGGGCGTTTCCGCGGTCCGCAATTTCAGTCTGGAGGTCGCCGAAGGCGAGATCGTCGGCTTGATGGGCGCCAATGGTGCGGGAAAGACCACTGCGTTCAGCCTCATCGCCGGCACGCAGCCCGTGACCGCCGGTCAGATCTGGTTTGCCGGCGAGCGGATCGATCAGAGGCCCGCTTACCAGATCAACCGCCTCGGGATCGCGCGGACGTTTCAAATCGTAAGACCTTTTGCAGGCTTGACCGTGCTCGAAAACCTCGTGGTCGCCGCGATGCATGGCCATCGATCCGAGACCGCTCGCGCGGCTGCGGAGGCGAGGTCCCAGGCAATTTTGCAGGAAGTGGATCTCGTCGATCAGGCGGATCATCTGGCTGGAACGCTGACGCTCGCAGGCCGCAAGCGCCTTGAGATCGCCCGCGCGATCGCAACCGCGCCGCGGTTGTTGCTGCTGGATGAGGTGCTGGCCGGCCTTACCGCAACCGAGGTCGCTGCCGCGCTCGATATGATACGGCATCTCCATCAGCGCTATCATCTCACGCTGGTGGTCATAGAACACGTGATGCGCGCGCTGATGAAATTATGCAGCCGAATTGTCGTGCTGCACCACGGCGAGAAACTTGCCGAGGGAACGCCGAACGAAATCGTTGTCGACCAGCGCGTGATATCCGCCTACTTCGGAAAGCGCGCATCGTGACAACTCTACTTGACGTCAGCGATCTCGACGCAGGCTATGGGCCGGTTCAGGTGCTCAAGCGAGTGCAGCTGTCAGTCCGCGAAGACTCGATCACAGCTATGATAGGAAGCAACGGCGCAGGCAAGACAACGACGATGCGGACCCTCGCCGGCCTTTTGACGCCCAGCAACGGGCGAATTACTTTCGCGGGCGAAGATATTACATTTACACCTACGAATGTGCGCGTCGCAAGTGGACTCACCCTCGTGCCGGAGGGGCGCCTGGTGTTCCCCGATTTTACAGTCGAAGAAACATTGCGGATCGGGGCTTACTCTCCACGTGCCCATGTCGACGCCGATGCGCGTTCTGCGGAAATGTATGAACTCTTTCCGCGATTGCGCGAGCGCCGGAGTGTCCGCGCGGGCTCCTTGTCCGGTGGCGAGCAGCAGATGCTTGCAATCGCACGCGGACTCATGTCCGCGCCCCGATTGCTATTGCTGGACGAACCCAGCCTCGGACTAGCTCCATCCATAGCGGAGATGCTGTTCGAAATTATTGTTGAAGTTCGTCGACGCGGTATCACTGTCTGTCTGGTGGAGCAGGATGTGCATTCCACATTGGAAATATCAGACTATGCGTATGTTCTCGAAGATGGACAAATCGTAGCAGAGGGTCCGACGCCCGAGTTATTGAGTTCGCCGCGCGTAAGAGAAAGTTATCTGGGATTGTAGCTCAAGAAGGCGGCTCACCTTGCTCTTATGCGCCAAGATAAGGGCCTACGTTGTTGTGATTTTAACGCAAGCGATTGATGGAGTGTACGCCGTGACCCTGACGCTTTACCACTATTGGGATTCGACCTGCAGCATGAAGGTCAGGTTCTGCCTTGAAGAAAAGGGAATCGTTCACGAAAAGAAATTTGTCGATCTGCTTGCATTCGATCAGTTGAAGCCGGAATACCTGAGCGTCAATCCCAACGCCGTTGTCCCTGCCATCGTTCACGATGGAAAACCGATCATCGAATCCACGGTGATCAACGAATATATCGAGGAAGTATTTTCGGAAATTCCCCTGCTGCCTGATGACCCCGTGAGGCGAGCCGCAATTCGTGCTCTTGTTCGTATCGAAGACGGTAAGATGCACGACGCATTTCGAGCGCCGACATTCAACTTGATGATCAAGCCCATGTTTGAGAACGCCAGCGACGAGGAAATAGACCGGGTTGCCGCGACGCATCCGCAGAAATGGATCGGCGAGTATTGGCGGAAAACAATCAGGTCTCCGGTCGATACGGCGTTGGTCAACTCCTCCTTCAATGATTTACAAGTGGTGATGAAGAAGCTGGACATGGTACTCGAGGATGGCCGTCCTTGGCTCGGCGGATCGGATGTGTCGTTGGCGGAGTGTTCATTTGTTTCGCTGGTCGATCGAACGGAGTATCTCGGACGCGGCGATCTGTTCGATGAATTTCCCGCTCTGAAGGAATGGCGTTCTCGGTTGCGCGCTCGAGCGTCGTATTCCAAAGCGATCCCGCTCTCAACCCATCGAATGTTCGCGCCTCCGAAGGTGAGTATCGCGCCAATCAGGAGCTTCCCATGGCAAAAGCGGACGATTTAGAGCGTTTCCCCTTCTATGAGGAGGGCAGAGTACCGCAATATCACAAGTACCATGCCGGCGTTTCCTTTCTCGACGAGATCGAGCTCATCTGGGGAAAGCGGTTGGGAGATCAGGGCATCGGCCGATTGCGAGAGGTCGCGATGGTGCGGCCCACGGAAACCGAGGTCCGAAAATTGTACGAGAAAGACTCAGCATTTTTCGTATTCAATGGAACGACGCCAGATCTGACGTTGATGCAAGAGCAACATGTCAATCTGGCCAAGGTTTACGAGAAGCTCGATATTAAAGTGCATTATTCATCTTGGTCCGACGAAGCGCCTCGGTCGGCGTACGGACCGATGAAGCGGAGCATTTCGGCAGCTGCGGGCTTTGTCATCAACGGTGGCGCAATCATTCCACGAGAAGCAACGCCCTACTGGCGAGGTCGCTCACGATATGTCTCGCAGTTTTTGATGAATCTCGGTTGCCCTATCCTCTACACGGTGCATGGGCACGGCGTTTGCGAAATCGGAGCTTCGACGCGAATGAGCGACGATTTCATCATTCTGATGCTGTCGACGGACTGTAATCGCGATGGCGCGGAGCAAGTCATCCCGATACTCAAGCGGGCCGGCTATAAAGAGGGTTCATTTGGCATACAGTCCAGGTCCCCTCTATGCGTATCATGAAGAAGTGCCGGGTTGGATGCATTCTGACATGTGGGTTGTTCCGCTCGACGCGAAGCTGGCTATGATTTACCCGCCGTGGTGCGATTACGAGACTATTCGTAGGCTGGATCAGATCGGCTATGAGCTGATTGAATGCCCGCGTGAAGAGATCGATCTTTTTCCAACCAATGGTCTTACGATTGAGCCGCGCCGCATCATTATGAACGCCGCCGCAACGAAGACCACGGCGCTGCTAGAAAAGCATGGTGTCGAGGTGATTGCGGTAGATTACAGCGAAGTGCACAAATATGGAGGTGGTATTCGCTGCAACACCATGCAGTTAATTCGCGATCAGGGGCCCGTCACATTCTGAAGTGATCCTGAAGGGGCTGTATCGCTTCTTTCGTCGCGCAGCCGACCGAGCGAATTGTTCCATCGATTTGCGCACTCTATGTCCGTCGTCAATATCGTTGGCAACCTGGCGGCGAGTTGGCTTGGCTGCGCTCGAGCAGACATCCCGCTAATGCGATGGGTCGGCTTGGCTGCAATCTCCATAAGGGCCGGCACAACGCCAAATCCACCAAGCGCGCGGACAACATTTCGCGTCAGATTGAGGTCGGCGCTAGCCCGTTGGGTGACGGCCACATCTGCGACCTTCGCTTTGAGCGAGCCGTGAGCCTCACACGGCAGATTGGAAGCGACGCCATGTTGCGAATAAGCACCGCACATGTCACAAGCATCGTTCAATCTCCGCCTATGAGCCGACCGGACAGACGAAGAATGGGCAGGGTTTCTAATAGTCTGCACCGCAAGCGCGATCGCTTTGAGTTATTTTGCCGCTGGTGCAAGACTTCTGAAATCGACGTCCGACGCTGCGGCAAGATGGGTGAAGACCGACCAAACTGCGACCGCCTAGCGCCCTCGAGCCGATCTCGGTGGGCGGCAATCGAGTGATTGGACCGATGCTTTAGGAGCGCGTCCTGTCCCTGCTCGTCGTGGGTGCCAGCGTGTTGGGGGAAGCGCCGTGTTGCTTATAATGGCGTTACCACCGGTCCTTCACGGATTTCCATAGTCAGAACGAGTTTTGGGTGGCAGGCGAGCCAAGTCGAGCGTCGAACGAAACGTCCAACAATACGTCCAACACGAAAGTAGGTCGAAGGCGTAAGTAATTGGTGTCGTTGACAGAAATCGAAAGAAGAATTTGAGTCGGAGCGCTTCACCCGCTCCGATTTTGTACGCCACTCTGCGATTTTGTACGAATAGGCACGCTTTTGAACGCTACCGCCCGCCGAGCGAACTTCCGCGCTTGCGACTTCGGTTATATTATGCCGAATAACTTATTCAATCGGCGGCGAGAATGAATAAAAACCCCATCGTCATTTCCTTTTCTTCAGCCCGCAGAGGTTACTCAACCAAAGCGGGTGATACGGGCGATCTCGCCGCTAGGACACCCGCCCTTCCAATCCCATCCGGCAGGCCGCTCGGAAATAGATCAGGACCGATCTCGCCGCGCTGGAACGGTTTCACGAATAGGCCCTCCGGCCTCCTCGCGAGCAGCCGGTCCAGATAAGGGTCGCGTTCCGTAAGCTGGTTTATGACGCCTTCACCTCAAAATGAGGTCGAGCGCGCTGGCAACCCCGTAGGGCGCTGAGTTTAAAAATGGCTCATGGCCAGGGTTCGGGGACGCTCACGCACTGCTATAGTGCACCTTGTGCGCAAGCGAACGCGAGTGCGAGTCGTGGCGGAGCGCAAGTAAATGACGACGCCGGACGAGGATGCAAATCACGGAGGACGGTTCGGCGCGGCGAGTGGCCGCCGTCAGAACATGCGGATTGTCACTGTCGCCCTCATCCTTTGCTTAGTCGCGGGCATGCATTTGGCGTTATGGGGTTTGGCAGAGCCGCGCACGGCTGCGGCACCGGTTGAACGCAAGCTGCCAAGCGTCTCGTACAACCGGTTTGCCAGACCATCTTCCGGGAATTTGACAGTGTCCGAGGCGCAGATCCGCGTTGACCTGACTGCGATTGCCAAGCTGGCAAACGCGGTACGCACTTATGCTTCGACGCGAGGTCTCGAACGCGTTCCAAAGGTCGCGGCCGAACTCGGGTTGACGGTCACGCTCGGCATCTGGATCGACAAGGACGAAGCCCGAAACGAGCGCGAGATCGAGACCGCCCTCGACCTGGCGCGGCGCTATCCCAATGTCACCCGGCTGGTCGTGGGCAACGAGACGGTCTTCCGGCACGAACGCACCGCTGCCGAAATTGCCGAAATCGTCCGCCGCGTAAAACGAGACAGTCCGGTACCGGTGGCAACCGCTGACCACTGGAAGACATTTCTTGACAGTCCCGAGCTCGTCGACGCTGTAGACCAGGTCTTCGCCCATATCATTCCTTATTGGGAAGGCTACTCCCGGAAAAGCGCCGTCGAGGGCTCGCTCGCGCTCTATGACAGGCTGCGTGCAGCCTATCCGGGCAAGAAGATCGTCATCGGGGAGTATGGCTGGCCGAGTGCGGGGCACAATTTTGAGCGGGCCGTCCCGGGTCCGCTCAGCCAGGCCCGCCTGCTGCGCGACTTCGTTGCGAAGGCCAGTACGCTCGGCATCGACTTCAATATTGTTGAGGCGATCGATCAACCGGAAAAGCTTTTCGAGGGCAACGTCGGTCCCTATTGGGGCATCCTCGACGCCTCGTTGCGGCCCAAATTTGCGTGGACGGGACCGCTTGTTGACGCAGACTATTGGAAGGCGGCTGCGCTCGCCGTTCTCGTTGGCTCGCTTTTGTCGATGTCGATTCTGGCGCTCCCGGGAGCGACCATTAGCCAGGCAACAGTACTTGCCGCCGCTGATCATTTGATCGGCGACTGGTGCGCAGGCGTGCAGGTGTACTGGCACGACCACTACCTCCTGCATGGCGAGGTGATCACGTTTGCGATCGCACTTCCGCTCCTGGCTCTGCTGGCGCCGATCGTTCTGTTTCGGGTGAACGAGATGACGAAAGTCGCTTTGGGGAGCAAACCCACACGGCTGTTGAAATTGCCGCCGCCGGGACAGGACGTGCGCTTGCCGAAAGTGTCGATCCACATTCCCGCCTATCGGGAGCCTCCGGATATGCTGCTGCGTACCATCGACTCGGTGGCACAGCTCGACTACCCGGATTTCGAATGTGTGGTCGTCATCAATAACACGCCGGATCCGGCATTCTGGGAGCCGATCGAGAGACGCTGCCTTGAGCTTGGCCCGCGCTTCAAATTCGTCTGCGTCCAGAACCTTCAGGGATTCAAGGCTGCCGCGCTGCGCGTCGGGATGACAAAGACCGCAGCCGATGCCGAGATCATCGGCGTTATCGACGCCGACTATGTGGTTGATCCGCGATGGCTCAAGGATCTTGTCCCCGGCTTCGCCGACCCCGAGGTCGGGTTGATCCAGGCTCCTCAGGATCATCGGGACTTCTGTCGTAGCTCCGTTCACGCCGCCATGAACGCGGAGTACGCGGGTTTCTTTGATATCGGTATGGTCGAGCGCAACGAGGTGAATGCAATTATCGTCCACGGAACCATGTGTTTGATCCGTCGCACCGCGATGGACGCCGCCGGCGGCTGGTCGAGCGACACGATTTGCGAGGACAGCGATCTCGGGTTGACAATCCTGGAGCTGGGTTGGCGTGCCCTCTACACCAATCGCCGTTACGGCTGGGGACTGCTGCCGCAGGACTATCTGGCATTCAGAACTCAGCGGGCGCGTTGGGCCGGCGGTGCCGTGCAGATCGTGAAGAAGCATTGGCGCAGGTTCCTGCCAGGTCAGAGCCAGCTCGATCATGATCAGAAGCGCGAGTTCGCGTTCGGCTGGCTCAGCTGGTTCGGGGTCGAAATCATTGCCGTCGGCGCAGCGTTACTTAATCTGATCTGGGTGCCCTTTGTTGTTTTCCAGGTTGTCGCCATTCCGGATCCGCTCTTGCTGCTGCCGAGCGTTGCGGCCTTTCTGGTATCGCTGCTCCATTTCGTTAGCGCCTATCGGACGCGTGTCGCAGTTCCATACCGGCAGATGCTTGGCGCGATGGTGGTGTTCATGTCGGTCCAATGGACGGTCGCAAGCGCGGCCTTTAACGCGGCGCTTCCGGCGCAGAGAAAGTATTTCCATCGTACCCGCAAGGGGAGGGGTGGCATCAAGTACACCCGCTTTACGACGATACCAGAAGCGGTGCTTGGTTCACTGCTCCTCGCGGGTGGCATCACGGCGCTTGTGACGAATATTTACCGGATTCTGGGGACCGATTTATTCGCCGCGATCCTGATCATCCAGGGCCTACCATTTTTGTCGGCGGTGGCAACGGAGGTGTTAGAGCGCTTCAGCGATGCCGGAAATAACAAACCTAGTCTGCCCTGTTGAAAGTGGTTCTCGGCCGCGTCCTGCCGCGCTTCGAATAGCAATTGTCGTCAGGACCGTGCCGAGGTGAGATAATGCTCACGCCCTCAAATTCTCCTTAAGCGTTTGACCGGTATACTTCGTACGGAAACGTCCACGCCGTTGCAGTTCCGGTACCAGGAAATCCACGACATTGAGCAAATCGCGCGGCGTGGCTGGCGGATGCGCGATCATGAAGCCACCATTTTCGCCCGTTGCGACGAAAATCTCCTCGAGATAATCAGCAATCTTCTTGGGAGTGCCATAGACGACCTGATCATATGATGCAGTATGGTGCGTCATCTTCTCATAGAATTCGTCGCGGGACATTTCTCGCCTTGGGTCCAGCGCCCGCGTGATGTGCATGAAGCCGACTGGAGAAGCGTTGGACGCCGTTATCTGCGCGTTAATCTCCTCGATTGTGAAGCGCTCCGGAAGTTTTGAAAGATCGTATCCGATCTGGTGCGACAAGAAGGCTCCGATGCCTTCAACGGGAATGGCGTGGAGAAGCCTTTCATACCTGCGTCGAGCCTCCTGCTCCGTTTCTTCGACGATCAATACCACATCCCAAAACACGCCAACCGTTTTTGGATCGCGACCTTCGGCGACCAAAGCTTTATCTAGCTCATTGCGGTGCTTGATTTGGCGTTCAAGACCCGAACTAAGCGCAAAAACATAGTCGGCGATGTGAGCGGATGTCTTGATGCCGCGTGGTGATGCGCCGGCCTGGACGATCACTGGCCGCCCTTGCGGCGACGGCACACAGGCGAGGGGGCCTTCTACCTTGAAAAATTTGCCGGTGTGGTGGATTGCCTTGACTTTGCTAGGATCGGCGACCAGCCCTGTCTCGCGATCCCATTGGAACGCGTTAGGTGCCACGCTTGACCAAAGGGCCTTACATACGTGGATAAACTCGTCCATGCGATCGTAGCGTTCGGCGTGCTCCATGAGTTCGTCGAAGCCATAATTTGCGGCATCGGCTCTGCGTGTCGATGTGATGACGTTGAACGCCATTCGGCCGCCGGTGACATGATCGAGCGAGTTAAGCAGCCGCGCAACGTAGAACGGATGCATAAACGTGGACGAATATGTTAATCCGAATCCGATATGTTGAGTCATCCGCGACATTGCGGCGATGAAGGGGCTCATGTCCTGACGTGGCCACCCAATACCCCATTTTACCGCGGGTTCGATCGACCCTTCCCAAGTATTGGGAATTCCGGTGCCGTCGCCGAAGAAGATGAAGTCCAGCAATCCCCGTTCCGCGATCTGCGCTATCTCTTCGTAGAGTCGGATGTCCGGATAATTCACGTGGCTCCAGGACCCGGTGCTGCGCCAGCGGCCGTCCAGGTGAGTCCAGGATAAGTCGTAGCCTAGATGAATTTTCTTTTTCATGGACAACGAAAGCCCCGAAAGACCGGCGGGAAACAGGCAGACTCAAAGCTTCATCACCAGATCGTTCGTCACGAGTGCGGGGACATCGACATCATTGTTGATGAAGCCAGCGTCCTTGTAGATTTTTGCGCATGCCTTTAGCGGGCCGGTGTCGATCCATCCCAGGCCATGCTCGCGCGTTGCCGCATTCTGCGATGTAAGAATGCGCAGCTTGAGGCTTCCCATGACCTTGACCGGGTCCTTGCCGTCGATCGCGACCTTTGCCGTGATCTCAGCGGCCTCCTGAGGATTCTTGATGGTATATTCCATTCCCTTGCGATAGCCGCGCAAGAAGCGGGTGTAGAAATCTTTCTTGGGCTCATAGTTCTTCTCTTCGATCACGAAGAGATCGGTCGATGAATTGAGATAGTCACGCGCCCAAAGCACATCCACTGCCCCGAGGCCGCTCGCTTGCATGCCATATAAGATTGTGTCGGTAGAGGCCATCGCATCGACCTTGCCTTCCGTAATCGCCGGAGCGGCGTTCAATCCAAGCGCAACCAGTTCCACGTCCCGCTCGGTCATGCCGTGCAGAGCGAGAATCGTCGCGAGATTGTAGCGGGTGCCGCTGCCCATGCTGATGACGCCGATCTTCTTGCCCTTGAGATCATAGGGCGTGATGATCTGCTTGTTTTTGAGCGCGAATACATTGAAGGCATTATTCGGGTAGAGGTCGTAGATGGCCTTCAACTTGCTACCCTTGTCCGTTGCCAAGTACAGCGCTTCAGGGCCGACGAAGGCGACGTCTCCGCTACCCGCAATCATGTTGGTGAGCGCAACACCTGAACCCGCGCCCGGAATCCATTCGATTTCGAGGCCCTCATCCTTGAAGTACCCCTTCTCCTCGGAGACAAAGATGTTTCCTTCCTCGGCCAATCGCGGTGACCAGGAGCACAGCTTGACTTTTTCGAGCGCGGCCGCGCCGGCCTTCCGAACCCACGGCGCGCCCACCGTTGTCGCGGCAGCAAGCGCTGTCCCCAGCAGGAGTTGCCGTCGATCGAACCCATTTGCGATTTTTCCGGATTTGGTCGTCATGAGTTGCTCCGCTTTGTTGGAAGCCATCCTGAAGAGGATCGGAGGCCAGGTTGATTTTCGCTAGTCGCCGCGCTTGATGTGTCGCCACGAGAAGGCCGTTTGCTCGAATAGTTCCATTAGTTTGTAGAGGACGATGCCAACGACCGTCAGATAGACGAAGATGGCGAACATCAGTGGCGTATCGAAGCTGCCTTGCGCGGCGATGACCAACGCTCCGAGGCCGCGATTGGCGCCGACATATTCGCCGACCACGGCACCGACGACCGCAAGCGTAATCGCGACGCGAAGGCCGGCGAAAATAACCGGCAACGCATTCGGCACCCTCAGTTTGATGAATGTCTGCCACCGGCTCGCCGTCAAAACCTGGAACAGTTCGACTTGATGCGGGTCGGTCGAGGTCAGGCCGATGATAGTGTTTTCGAGCAGAGGAAAGAAGCAGATCAGTGCGGTGATCACGACCTTCGGCGCAATGCCGAAGCCGAGCCAGATCACGATAATCGGCGCCAATGCCAGCTTCGGCATGGCCTGGGACGCGAGAATATAGGGTCCGATAATTGTCCGCATCAGTGGACTCTGTGCGGTCAAGGTCCCCAGCGCGACGCCGACCACGCTTCCCAACAGGAAGCCCAGCAGGACCTCGCTCAAAGTGACCCACATATGATCGATTAGCCGGCCGCTTAACGTGTTTTCGACCAGCGACAGCCACACCTGATATGGCGATGGCAGCACGAGCGCTGAAAGTCCCAGCAACCGAACATAAAGATCCCAGATCGCGATGATGGCCCCAAAGATTGCGACCGTCAGCAACGCCTGACCCAGCCGCGTCGTGTACCAGACCGGACGGTCGGCCGGGTCGGCTTCAACGGGCACAATTTCCGTTGCGGTCATCCGGTCCTCCTAAGCCGTCATCGCGTGTTTCATATCGCGGCACAGGCGAATGAAGCGGGCATCGTATCGGTGCTCGGGGGTGCGTGGACGCGGCAGCGGGATATCGAACACCTCCTTGACCCGGCCGGGGCGGCTTCCGAGCAGCACGACCCGGTCGGACAAGAACACGGCCTCACCGATATCGTGGGTGATGAACACCGCGGTCGTTTTGCTGAGGCTCCAGATACGCAATAGTTCGCCGTTCATCTGTTCGCGGGTAATCGCGTCGAGCGCTCCGAACGGTTCGTCCATCAACAAGACGGTCGGCGAAAGAATCAAGGCGCGGGCTATCGATACGCGCTGTTGCATGCCGCCGGAAAGCTGAATGGGATAGTGGCTCTCGAAGCCGGCGAGGCCAAGCATATTCAGAAGATCGAGTGCCTTCTGGCGGTATGCTTTCGTATCAAGCTTGAATATCTCAACCGGGAGCAAAATGTTTTCGAGGATCGTCCGCCATTCCAACAGAACCGATTGCTGAAAGACAAAGCCCATATCCCGTCCGGGTTTGTTCACCGCGAAGCCGTCCATTAAAACGCTGCCGCTGCTCGGAGGGATCAAGCCGGCGGCAATGCGCAACAGCGTTGTCTTGCCGCAACCGCTTTCACCAAGGATCGAGACAAATTCGCCGTCCTCGATCGTCAGATTGATTCCGTTGAGCGCAAGCATGCGTTTGGCGCCGGAGCCAAACGTCTTCATCACATTTCGGAATTCGATCTTGGCGGTAGCGGGAACTTGCCGAAGGTTCGGGTTCGAATTTGCATTTTCACGCATCGGCGCCGACCCACCCACAGGAGTTGATGCAATCACTTCCGCCTAAGCAAAGCAGATTCCGGGCCAAGTGGCAGGCAACGATCGCGCCGATGCAGCGCGACTTCAGTCGCCGAGCTGCTAAGTGTGTCGCGAAAGGGCGACGCGCAGAATTCGGTCATGACGGCGTGCCCGGATTCCCTCACCCTGAAGCCCTTTTACAGATAAATTATACAGTATTCAAACTGAAAGAAAACATAACGATACAAGTCACTAGAGAGTGCACACAGACTGCCCTTCGGCTGCCGACGATTTAAGCAGATGAAAAGAATCCGTCCTCAAACTTTGAGTCTCGTTGTCATCGATGCGACCGCAATCAACGCGCCGCGGATGTCTCTAAAATCCGTCCGAGACGGAACGCCGATCAAGCAAATCGCGCGCGCACTCGGTGTCGATCAAGCCGAGTGCATCTTTTATCAAACGGACAACAGTTTGCCGGAACGGTCGCCTCCACAAGCGGGCCCGTGAGAGCCCGGCAAGCCGCTACGCCAACAGCTTCAACGCCGTTAGCGTATTGATGCGTGTTGCGGCCTCCATGTCGCTGAGAGCCAGCGATTTATCGGGCTGGTAAACAGGATCGCCGCCAGGCCCGAAAATCACCGTTTCGCACAAGTGACCGACGCTTGCTGTATCAGCAAGCCAGGAGCCACCGCGAAATTGCGCCGGGCGGCCCATCACCGTCTCCCACGCTTCGCGCAGGCATGTGACGACTTTGGCGTCGGTCGGCACCATGAACGAGTTCTTGACGTCCGCAACCACGACCTCAACCCGGATGTCCGGATCGCGTGCCTTGGCCTTTTCGATCGCGCCGTCCAGAAGCGCCCGAACCTCTTCCAACAGAACTCCGGGCTGTGGCCGGGTGTCGACCCGGATGGTGCAACGATCGGGGATCATCGACGGGCCGCCTGGAAACAGGCCACCGTAAATCCGGCCGACGGCGGTGAATAATTCCGGGCCGACGAGTTCTTTCAATTCATCGGATATCTTCGGAAAATACTTCAGCTTGGAAAGCTCTTCCGCGACCGGGAGCATCTTCTCGATCGCATTGATGGCGCGGTACTTGTGGCAGGTGTGCGCCGAGCGTCCGATCGTCGAGATGTCGAAATAATAGCGGCCGCGATGGGCCACGTAGATCTGCATGTCGGTCAGTTCACCGAGGATGCAATAGTCGAACTTGTGACGCTTGAAGAGGTCGATGGCGCCGGTTTGGTCGCCCATATGATCGCAAACGGCGCAGAACGTGATCTTGCCGTTAAACGTCATCCCGGCATCGATCAAGGTTTTCATTGCGCCGATCTGGCAACCGAGACCGGCCTTCATATCCATCACGCCGTGTCCGAACAGGCGGCTGTGCTCGATCGCGGCATCGAACGGGTCGCGGGTCCACCCCTCGCAGACCGGCTTGGTGTCCAAGTGGCCGGTAAACAGCAAATGCGGACCCGGTTTGCCGCTGTCGATTTCCCAAAACGTATTGACCCGGCCATCGAACACTTCATCGACCCAGACCCGCCCGACCCCGATCAATTCGAGTTGCGCGGCCAGTCTGTTTCCCAGGTCGGCTTCCTTGCCGTTGGTGCTGTCGATGCGCACCATCTGCTGCGTGATATCGATCGATACGTTCTGGGCGAGGTGTAGGTCTACCAACTCTATGGAATTTGAGAGCATCTGACGTCCTGATACGTTCTACGTCTCCCGCCGCACGGCACCGGGCAAAACGGACATCGACAAAACGGCTCCATCGATTGACGCCGCCATGGGTTGCACGAATTCGACAAGCTAACTGCCGAATAAACCGCGGCGGCGACAAGTGTGCTGCCGGGCCTGATATTCCGATTGTGCCTGCACACTACGTACTTTTAATTTTTTATGCAATAGTCTATCGTGAAGGCGGCCCACTCAAAAGTTGCGCGACCTGATGTCATGAATAATCCTGCGCTGATTGAGGTGAAGGCGAACGACGGCGTTTTGCTGGCGGTTTCCGCCGTTGGAAAAGGCGATCCGATCGTCTTTCTGCACGAATTTTCCGGTGACCTGCTCGGTTGGGAGAGACAGGTCGCGGCATTGAGCGACCGCTATCGCTGCATTTGCTACAACGCCCGGGGCTATCCGCCGTCGCAGGTGCCGGAATTGATCGGCAGCTACGCCCAGGCGCGCGCCGCCGCTGACGCCGTCGATGTGATGGCCGCGCTGAATGTCGAGAGCGCCTATTTCGTCGGACTTTCGATGGGCGGGTTCGCCGCCTTGCACGTCGCCATTCAAAATCCGGAAATGGTGCGTGCGCTGGTGGTGGCCGGCTGCGGCTACGGCTCGCAGCCGTCGGAGCAGAGCGCTTACTTCACCGCCATGAACCGCGAAGCGGACCATGCCGAAGCCATCGGCATGGACGCCTATGCCACCGAGCTCGCCAATAGCGGCTATGCCCAATTGCTGCGTGCCAAAAACCCGCAAGCCTGGTCCGAATTCAAACGACAACTGACGGTGCATTCGGCAAAAGGGATGGCCATGACGTTGCGCGGCGTCCTCGCCCGCCGGCCGTCGTTATGGCAACTGGAGCTGCAACTGAAAAGTATCGACAAACCCGTGCTTCTCGCGATCGGCGACGAAGATGCGCCGTGCCTCGAGCCCAATCTTTTTCTTAAAAAAACGCTGTCCAATTGCGCGCTGAACATCATGCCGCGCACCGGCCATCTACCCAATCTTGAAGAGCCCGAAGCCTTCAACGCCATGATAGATCATTTCTTCTCGTCGGTCGGCAACGGCCTTTGGAATCGTACCCAATCCGCCATCTCATCAGGGGAGTAACTCGATTATGACAAAGCGTCTTGCTGGAAAAGTTGCGTTGGTTACCGGTGGCAGCCGCGGTTTGGGCCGTGGCATCGCCGAAAGTTTTGCCAGCGAGGGCGCCAAAGTGGTGGTGAATTACGTCAAGGACGCGGCTGCGGCCGATGCCGTGGTTGCGCATATCAAGTCCCTCGGCAGCGAGGCCATCGCGGTGAAGGCCGATGTCGGCGACGAGCATGCCGTTCAGGCGATGGTCGATAGCGGTCTCGCCAAGTTCGGAAAGATCGACATTCTGGTCAACAATGCCGGCCTTTTGAATGCGGTGCCGCTCGCGGAGATGTCGATCGACACCTGGGATCAGATGATCCGGACCCACATGCGCGGCATGTTCCTGTGCACGCGGTTCGTGATCCCCCACATGATCAAGCAAAAGAGCGGCAAGGTCATCAACGTTACCGGCACGTTTGGCGTCATCGGCGGCGCCGATTTCACCCATCTTTCGGCGGCAAAGGCTGGAATGATCGGATTTACCCGTGCTCTGGCGCGAGAAGTCGGCAAACAGGGCATCAACGTCAACTCGATTTGCCCGGCGATCATACGTACCGATCTCTACAATTTCATGCCCGACAATGTTCGCGACGAAATCGTCGGAGCCTATCCACTCGGCCGCGTCGGCGAGGTCGAGGACGTTGCTGCCACCGCCATGTTCCTCGCGGCCAAGGATTCCGACTTCTTCACCGGGCAGACGCTGTGCCCCGCCGGCGGCGACGTCATGGTTTAACGCCGGACACCGTCCGGCGCAGCAACGGCGAAGCAATAACAAGGGAATTACAAAATGATCGTTGAAGAACGCACCTACACCGTCAAGCCGGGCACGGTCCATCTGTACTACAAGGACTATAACCCGCGCGGGCTCGAGATTCAGAAGCGCATTTTGGGCAACCTGATCGGGTATTTTCACACCGAGATCGGCCAGTTGAACAAGATCGTGCACCTGTGGGGATATGACAGCCTGGCCGAGCGCGAAAAGCGCCGCGCGGCGCTTGCCGTCGATGCTGACTGGCTTGCCTATCTGGAGCAGTCGCCTGACATTATCGTCGAGATGGAGTTGCGCATTCTCGTTCCCGCGCCGTTTTCTCCGATCCGCTGAGGCTGCTTGCCGAGACGCGAGCTTCGACGCGTCTACCTGCTCATGAAGGATTGCGCGAAGCCCGAGCGGTTGAGCGTCAGGTCATAGTCTCGCCACGAGCCGGCCATGTGCTGCACCAGCAGTTCGGACAGCCGCGATGCATCCCGCTTCTTGACCGCGGCTGCAATCTGCTCGTGTTCCTTGATCGCGCGGTTCCACGCCGCTTGCGGCATGTTGACGAAGAAGCGCGCGCGAAGAATTCGCACGCTGAGCAATTCATGCAGCTCGGCAAGGAATTTATTTCCAGCGCCGCGCACGATCGCCTGATGAATTGCCAGATTGACGCGGAAGTACTCCTTGTTGCCCTTGTCGTGGCTGTGCAACTGGACAAGCCGATTGTGTAGTTTGAGGATACCGTCGATCTCGGCGGACGTGAGATTGACGCAGGCCAAACGGGCGGAAAAAGATTCAATCGCCCCGATCGCGTAAAACAGACCCTGGATTTCGTCCGGGTCTGGCACCGCCACAACGGCGCCACGTCGCGGCAGCGGCTTCACCAGCCCCTCCGAGGCCAAAACTCGAATGGCTTCCCGCAAGGGTGTGCGCGAAATGCCGAGCTGCGCACACAGATCACTCTCCGGAATGCGCGTGCCTGGAGGAAGCTCATCTTGCATGATCATGTCGCGGAGCACTGAAGCGACTTCGTCGTGCAAGTTGCCTCGCACGATCTGCTTGCGGCCTTTCGCCCCAATCGCGCGCGGGCGCTTCTCGGTTGCGTCATTTGGGATTGATGCGGTCTTCGGCGATTTCACGGCAAGTCCGGCGCAAGGTTTCCCGGCAGGGCACAACCCAAGTAGGGATTCGAAAAATCGTGCTACTGCCACAATGCAGCACTGTCTCACTCAGCGCAACGGCCATTCCCGCTGCTTTTTCGGGTACTGACCGCTTCACAATCGATCGTAGAACGTCCTTAGCGTTTGCTGCGATCGTTCCAAAACCGGCTTCAGGTTTCTCATGCGATCACCTTGCGCTCGCGCCATCTTGACCACCTCGGCTTCGATCAGGTCGAGGTCCACGCCGAGGACCTTGCCATTACGGACGACCTCGCGGCCGGCTACAAACAGACCCTTTACGTGACGTGTTGTTGCGCGCGTCAGAACCACCTCGACAGGCTCAGCCATTCCCACGATCAGATCATACGCCATCGCGTCATAGTCCAAAACGACAATGTCGGCCGGAGCGCCAACGGCAATTTCGCCGTAACCGTTGCAGTTATTGACTGCGAGGTATCCGTTGCGATGCCAGCCGGCAAACAGCAACTCCCTTGTTAGCGGTGCTGGACTATTGTCCTGCGAGAACAGCCAGTGGCCGACACGCAATTCACGAAACGCGTCCTCATCATCGTCGATGGAGAATGAATCGATACCGAACGAAAACGTCATACCGGCCTTTATGTAGTCCGCAACCGGGGCGATGCCTGAGCGCAACCGCAGGTTTGAGCTAGCATTGATCACGATCTGCGCACCTTTGTTCGCAATCAAGCCGATTTCGCCGCGCGTCAGCCACACGCCGTGGGCACCAGCAAATCGCGGACTGATGAGTCCCAGATCGGCAAGGTGGCGAACAAAGCCTTGCGGATACTTTGTATCTGCCCAGCGACGCTGGATCGACGTCTCCAAAAGATGCGTGGTGACACGGCGACCATCGCGCTCGGAAGCTTCAGCAATTCGTTGCAGGAGCGCGTCCGAACAGGCTTGCGGACTATTTGGACCGTACTGCACGGATACCATCGGCCCCTCAACGCGCCGTGCGATGTCGGAAACCAGTTGCATATATGTCTCCGGTGACGGAAACGGATACAGCCAGGTCTTGCGAATGAAATCGCGGTCGCGTGGATCGTGCAACGCGAGCAGCGCTTCATCATCTGCATAGCCGAGCGTTTGCATATCGCGCAGTGGCACCACCAAAGCGAGGCGGACTCCCACATCGCCAGCCGCCCGACAGATGATCTCGGCGTCTTCTGCCATTCGATCGGCGTTGATCGAGGAGTAAACGTGCATCACGGACCCGACCCCGGCCTGGGCTAGGCGGCCGAATGCCAACGCGCAATTGCAATAGAGGTCAAGCGGCGGCTGAGCGTAAAGCGCCGCGCGCCAAATCTCGAAAGTTTGGTCGCGGGCACCGAAGGCAAGATGATGTAGCCCCCGGACGTGATCGTGCGCATCCACCAGCGCGGGCATCGCCAACAGTCCCTTAGCGGCATGCGTTATCCCGGGACCGACGGAAGCGACACATCCGGCACAGAATTCGATGCGGGTGTTCCGGTTGACGCCGCCACCGCCCGGAGCAGAAACAAGATATTCGACGTCTAGGAATGTTGCGTCGTTATTATGTTTACAGTTCGACATCCATTTTGGCTCACGAAAGATAAGCTCGTCCGACTTCATTATCGGCCGAAGCAGAGTTCATCGCGCACGACCGACGTCTCTTGTTGGCACTTAACGGACGTTATGCTTCTGTTAGCGAATGTTTGTTTGGAGGCCAAAGCGGATGAATACAGCCGCGCTGTCCGACTACTGCTGATGACCAACCCGAACATCGCCCCGGAGTATCGGGTGTCGGTCAGCGATATTTTTCCTCGCTGTCCGGTCGCAATTTTGCTGAGTTTCTTCATTTGCTCTGCTTGAGCATCGCTTCGAATTCGTTTTCGAGCAATCGCGGCGAAATGCCCAGCACGCGAAAACCCGGCAAGTTGTCTGAGGCTGTCGTGTCGATCTGCATAAGCTCGACCTGATTGCGGGTGAGGGGTGGGTGCGGCAAGATTTCAGCGACGCCGGCAACTGCCTCCCACAAGGCAAACGGCATGCGCATCAGCACGGGCCGCAAACCTGCGGCACGGGCAACGGTCCGCAACAATTCCTCGTATGAATAGACGCGTGGGCCGGCCAGTTCGTAGATAGGATACGGCTTTTTGTTCTGCCGCAGAACCTGTGCAATCGCCGCAGCAACATCATCCGCGTACGCCGGCTGGAGCCTCGTTCTGCCGTCGCCGAATATTGGATAAGCCGGTAGGACCCGTAGCAGCTTGAGAATTGTAGTGAGAAAGCCGTCGTCCGACGCAAACATCACCGCTGGGCGGATAGTGACCACACCAGGGAATGCGGCCTGCACCGCCGCCTCGCCTTCGCCGCGACTGCGAATATATGGAGAAGGCGAGGCCGCGTCGGCGCCAATTCCTGACAGGTGAACAAGCCGTTTGGCCCCGACCCGCCGCGCGACGCTCGCGATCCTAGCGGCCGCTTCGACATGCACCGAATGGAACGTATCGCTTCCGTGCTCGACGTACAGGCTGATCGCGTTGACCACGCCATCGGCACCCGCAACGGCGTCTTCTACCGAACGCTCGTCGTGTGCATCGGCGGCGATCTGTTCGACGTGGTCGCCCTCAGCCTCCCCAGGATGCCGCGATGCGACGCGCACCGTGACGCCGGCCTCGGACAAATAGCGCACGATGCGACGGCCAATAAAGCCAGTTCCTCCAAACACGGTTACGCGGCTCATTTGCAGATCGGTCGAATGATCATGGGCGACGCTCTTGATTGAACCGTTAAGCGCCGTGCGGACTGCCTCAGCAGCCTCTGCCGGCGAACTACCTTTGTTGACATGATGCCCGATAACATCGATCAAAATTTGTACTGCGGGGCCGACAGTCTGCAACTCTTTCATTGCGTCATCGATCAGCGGCTCAGCTTCTGCGTAGAGCTTTTGTGCCTGTTCGATCATCGGCTCCGCCCTATTGAGAAGATCGATCAGCGCCTTGCTCGCCGGCAACGATTTCTCAATTTGTCTAAGTTGTGCATCGTTGAGACCGGAAACGTGGCCAATGAGGTCAAAGAGCCAGTGCTTCAACATAGTCCACCTTGCTATTGGCTTTACCGCTGGCCAACTAACCGCTGTAAACGCACAGATAGGCGGCCTCTCAGGTATCCTTTACACTAAATAGCCCGCGAAGGCTGCTATTGGCACAAAAGCGGACGCGCCTACGATTCGCGCAATGCATGTCCGTTGTTGAGGTAAGAGTAGACCTCGCTCGCGTCTCGCGTGATGCGGTTATGGAATGGAAGGCGTTCCCTGCGCTTGCATTCTTCCAAATGCGGTTATCGAGGAACTAGACGAACACGCCATGAGCCGGAGCTCGCGGCTGGTCATGGGGTTCGTTCATCGGGGAGACCGGAAATGTCGCGGGAGCAAAGTGATGCGAATGATCCAGCTTAAACGTGGCTCCTACCTCTTTTTAAACTCAAGATAAGTGGTCCAGACGGCACTGGCTAATGACTGCGACGGCACCTGCGCACATGTTTTTTTGACCTCAGCCACTATCACGGCCGTGTCAGTTCCCGATTGCGCTTGATCGCTCGCGGCAGCAACGTAATTAAGTCCTGTCCAAAAGCCATAAATCCAGACCGTTCCCTCTGAAAGATGCTCTTTGGTGGTCCTCCAGTGAGCGCAACTCATTCCTCCTATTCCCGTCATGCCGACGGAAATTTTCGTATCCTGCGCTAGGTGTTTAGTCCCGAACTTTGATGGTGCATTCTTATCGCACAATTCGAAGGATGCGCTATGGGACAAGTTTTACACGGCTGCGCCACCACGACGGAGGCAGTCCGTCGAGCAATACAAAATAGTCAAGAGAGCCTGAGAGCGCTCGCCAGGCGCTACGGGATCAACCAGAAGACTGTCGCCAAGTGGAAGCAACGCGAGACCGTCGCCGATCGCCCAACGGGCCCCAAAGAAGCCAAGTCGACCGTCCTTTCCATCGAGGAGGAGGCGATCATCGTCGCTTTCCGGCGGCATACGCTGCTGCCGCTCGATGATTGCCTCTATGCGCTACAGCCGACCGTTCCGCATCTGACGAGGTCATCCCTGCATCGCTGCCTTCAGCGCCACGGTATCAGCCGATTGCCGGAGGTCGAAGGTAGCAAGCCTTCGAAGAAAAAGTTCAAGGCTTATCCGATTGGCTATTTCCACATCGACATCGCTGAGGTCCAGACCGCTGAAGGCAAGCTCTACCTCTATGTAGCCATTGATCGCACCAGCAAGTTCGCCTTCGTGCAACTGGTCAAGAAGACAGGAAGGACCTCCGCCTCGGCCTTCCTCGAAGCTCTGATCGCGGCTGTCCCCTACAATATCCACACGGTTCTCACCGACAATGGGATCCAGTTCACTTTCCCGCCGCGCTACGCGGATGGCCCGACGGCAAGATACATGACGCATATGTTCGATATGCGCTGTCGGGAAAATGGCATCGAACATCGGCTGACCAAGATCAAGCACCCCTGGACCAATGGTCAGGTCGAGCGCATGAATCGGACGATCAAGGAAGCGACTGTTCAACGCTACCATTACGATCGACACGATCAGTTCGAAGCTCACCTAGCCGACTTCATCAACGCCTACAACTACGCTCGGCGGCTGAAGACCCTGAAAGGCCTCACGCCTTACGAATACATCTGCAAGTGCTGGACTTCTCAGCCAGAACAATTCATCCTCAATCCGCTCCAGAAAATGCCGGGACTAAACACCTAAAGCGGGGTAGCCCGAAACCACGAAGACCAGCGCCGCGAACAAGAATGCTTTGACCATCCTCGATCATTTAGGCACGGAGCTGAGGTCGTCAATCCTGGCAGCATTCAAACTGGTACGGCTGCCTTTCAGCGGTGCGGCCCATCGGTTGTGCGTCACGACGTTTGAGTCCCATCTTGCGGAGGTTTTCATGCGCTGTTGCTGAAACGCGACAGTTGCGAACGGACGCCGTGATACCCTCCGGGCGGCTCCAGCCGTACGGCATGGTTCGTCCGGTTGGTTTTGGGGGCTATGGGATGAACCAGCGCTCACGTCCGCTGTCCTGTTTCCTTATTTCGGCTTTGCTCGCCGTGTGTTCGACTGCCGCCATGGCACGGGCCGACCATAAGTCTCCGCACGCCGGGAAGCCGCATGAAGCGAGCGGAGCGCGGCACCACCGCAATGCGGCGCACGAGAAAGCTGGACATGCAAAGCATGTCGCGGCGGAGGAGCGCGAGTCGGCGCGACCCGTCGCCGCGCCGTCCGCCGGTGCGGACGCTTCTCCGCTCTCGGCGGATCTCGCGGCGGTGAAGAATGCGATCGATCTCGCGCGCAAGGCAAAGACAACCGAGGCTACCGCCATACAAAGGACGATCGCTGATCCGGCGGCTCGGAAACTCGTTGAATGGTTCATTCTGCGCCATCCGGACGCTGAAGCGAACTTCAGCCGATACGCAGCGTTCATTGCCGATAGTCCGGGTTGGCCGAGTATGGGACTCATGCGCAAGCGGGCGGAGGCGCGCCTGTGGCAGGAACACAGCGACGCCGCCACCGTTCGCGGCTTCGTAGGGGATCACCCGACAAGCGCCAAGGGCCGCTTCGCGCTTGCGCGGGTCCTGTTCGCCGAAGGCAACCGTGACGATGCCGGACGTGTGGTTCGCCGTGCCTGGAGGTCGGATGAGTTGTTGGAGCGCTCCGAAACCGAGGCGTTCGAGCTGCTCCACGACCTGCTCACGCGCGAGGACCATCGTGCCCGCATGGACAAGCGCATCGGCGCCAAGGATCTTTCAGGCGCCAAGCGCGCTGCGCAGCGCCTCGGCAGCGACGAGCTTTCGATCGTGAAGGCCTGTGCGGCCGGAAACACGGACGAGGCGCTCGATTTACTCAACGACGTTGCGGCTGAGGCCCGCAGTGATCTGGGATACGCCCTTTGCCGTATCCGCTGGATGGCGCATCACGACCGGATCGACGAAGCAACCCGTCTGATGCTGGCAGCCCGACCGGAGACTATGGCGCTTCAGGATACCGACGAATGGTGGCGCGAGCGGCGCTTTCTCGCCCGCAAGCTGCTCGATCAGCGCAAATTTGAGACCGCCTACCAGGTGGTACGCGATGCCGCCCTGCCGGCGGGCGAACATTACCGGGCGGACTTCCATTTCATGTGCGGCTGGATCGCCTTGCGCTATCTCAATGATCCCGCGACGGCGCGGGCGTATTTTGCTCATATCGACGACGGCTCGGCCAATCCGATTGTGCTGGCTCGGGCGAACTACTGGCGCGCCCGCGTTGCCGAAGCGATCGGCGACAAGGACGCGATGCGCGCCGGCTATAAGGCGGCTGCCGGCTATCCCACCGCCTATTACGGGCAGCTTGCGCGCGCCAGGCTCGGGCTTGACAGAATTGTGCTGCGGGCGCCGGTAGCGGTTAACCCGGCCGACGATGTGGCGCCCGTGGACGAACGCGTGCGCGCCGCGAACATGCTGTATGAGCTCGGCGAACGCGACGTCGTCGTATATTTTGTTGCGGACCTCGCAGAAGAGAGCACCGACGTAGGGTTGCTGGTCGCGCTCGCTGAGCTGACCAACCGCCGCAATGACGCGCGGGCGATGTTGCAGATCGGCAAGCTGGCGCTCGCCCGCGGTCTCCCGCTGGACGCTTACGCATTCCCGACCATCGGAATTCCGAAAGCTAGCCCAATCGGTCCCGAGATCGAGCGCAGCGTTATCTATTCGGTCGCACGTACCGAAAGCGCGTTCAACCAGCGCGATAAGTCGTCGGCCAATGCGGTCGGCCTGATGCAGGTGACGCCGGAAGCCGGACGCGACACCGCCCGGCGATTCGGCGTGACCTACGACTGGGACAGGATGATCTCTGATCCCGTTTACAATACGCAAATGGGCGCCGCTGAACTCAGCGCATTGTTGAAGGAATATGCCGGCTCTCACATCATGGCCTTTGCTGGCTATAACGCAGGCCGGGGTCGTGTTCGCGACTGGGTAAAGTTGTACGGCGACCCACGCAATCCTGACGTGGACGCGATCGACTGGGTGGAGCGCATTCCGCTCTCCGAGACGCGCAACTATGTCCAGCGCGTTATCGAGAATCTGCAGGTCTATCGCGTCCGATTTGAGAACGGCGGTTCGCTGATTTCGAAGTCCGACCAACGCCCAAGTAGCTTGCAGGAGGCCAACTCGGCGCCGCCGTTGTTAGCTCCGACGTCCGCTTCCCAAGGGGATGCAGGCATTCCATAGCACTTAACCGGAGTAGCGGTCGGCAAGTCCGCCAACTGGGGTCTGCTTCCCGTCCCTTTCGCACCGGAACTCTCGGCTCGTTGGCCCGTTCAAGTAGGCCGCTTCGAGCATTTCGCCTAAGCCGAAGCCAACAGAGAGTTCGCGCTATTGTATCGGTATGGTTTTATCGCAGTCGCATTGGTTTCCATAGCCCATTCGGCAAAGGCTGAAAGCGGCCTTGCTTCTTACTGCGGCGGGCGTGGCCACAAGGGCGAGTTGACCTGCTCATCGAACCCGTCCTTTCGGAACCATGGTCACCGTGACGCATGCCGGTCATTCAATTCGGTGCCGTGTCAATGATCGCGGACCATTCGTGAGAGGTAGGGTTATCGATATGTCGGTAAGTGCCGCGCGTGCACTCGGAATGATGATCCGGTGCCGTTCACGTCTCGGTCGATTGATCATCCTTCCGAAGGCTCCGTATCTTGCGGGCGAGATCGATAATTTGCTTCGCGCCGATGTCGGTTACTGCGACAGCATGTTCATCGCCGGCAGATTGGGGACCGTGATCTGGCGACGATGAATGATCTATCAGGCCGCGAAACTCATAGACCCGTGCAAGGTCCATACGATACGCAGCATCCGCGTTTACCGCTGATGCCCGAGCCCAATCCCGAGATGTAGTGCCTTCTGGCGTAGCGAACCAATTGTGCGTTTTGTCTCTTTAGATAGTTTGGCGACCGGTGTCTTCGCTTTCGAATGTGCCTTGAGTTCCTTGATGTCAGCCTTCGTCCATTCGCGACGCACTGCTTTGCCGTTCTTCTTTGCCTTCGTAACTTTCAACTTGTTGGCTCCTTATTTGATGAGGCCGCGTACTAACACATCGCAGGGCAGAGGCAACTAAACAAAAGCTAATTCGCGCCATGACCACTTGTGGCACTTTTCCGACGTGGTCGGTCTAACTGATGATGTCGGTTCGTGAGGGTGAAGCGGCCTCACAGCCGACATGCCAAAATGGACGCGATTGGACCCACAACCGACATCGAGCCTGATCACGTCTTGGATCTAGCTCGCGACTGTGAAAAAAGGCCCGGCAAAAGCCGGGCCTTTCATATTGTTGAGCGATAAACAGTTGGCCTTAGAAATCCATACCGCCCATGCCGCCCATGCCGCCGGCACCGGCGTTCTTCTTTGGAACTTCGGCTACCATGGCTTCGGTGGTGATCAGGAGAGCCGCAACCGAAGCCGCGTTCTGGATCGCCACACGGACAACCTTGGTCGGGTCAATGATGCCCTTGGAGATCAGGTTGACGTATTCGCCGGTCTGCGAGTCGAAACCGTACGAATACTGATCCTTTTCGAGGATCTTACCGACGATGACCGAACCGTCTTCGCCTGCGTTGATCGCAATTTGGCGGGCCGGATAGGATAGTGCCTTTCGCACAATCTCGACGCCGGTCTTCTGGTCGTCGTTCTTGGTGCGCAGGCCCTTCAGGTGCTCGGAAGCACGCAGCAGCGCGACACCGCCGCCCGGCACGATGCCTTCTTCCACGGCCGCGCGGGTCGCATGCATCGCGTCATCCACGCGATCCTTACGCTCCTTCACCTCAACCTCGGTCGCGCCGCCGACGCGGATCACCGCGACGCCGCCGGCGAGCTTGGCCAGACGCTCCTGGAGCTTCTCACGGTCGTAGTCCGAGGTGGTTTCCTCGATCTGCGCCTTGATCTGGTTGACGCGCGCCTCGATGTCGGCCTGAAGCGTTTTATGATAGCCACTTCAACATCAATGTGAAGGGCGCGTTCTTCCTGATCAAGCACGCAATCCCGGTCATTCCGGACGGCGGCGCGATCATCCTGACTGCCTCAGTGGCCGGCGCGAGCGGCGGCCTGGGAGGCAGCACAGTCTACGGTTCGACCAAAGCGGCGCTGCGCTCGTTCGGCCGCACGATCGCCAAGGAGCTGACGCCGCGCGGCATCAGGGTCAACACCATCAGCCCGGGTCCAATTGTCACTCCAATACTTGATAAAGGTGGCCTCACAGCGGCCCAGAAGGACAACTTTATCGAAGGCGCCAAGACCCGCATTCCGCTTGGCCGCACCGGCACCGTCGCCGAAGTTGCCGCCGCAGCCCTCTACCTTGCCGCCGATGCCACCTACACCACCGGCGCCGAACTATTCGTCGACGGCGGCTTGATTGACCTATAGGTCCGTCAGGGGGCCACCGATCTATTTTTCTGAGCGCTTGGATGCCAGACAGTCCGAAGCATCACCCCATTCCGCTGTCTGGCGGCGATCGCAAGGCTCTAACGAAGGAACTCGGCAAGTCACAGGCGACCGGGTTGCTCCGATCGTTCAAAGCAGCCGCATCAACGCTGCTTGCCGATCGCAAGGAAGGTAGATCCCGTCGATTCGAGGATCTGATCTGCAGAGACCCGTCCTGGTCCCCAAGCCATGATCGCAAGCGCCATAGCAGCCCAGGTAATATGAATGGGCCAACCATCGGGGACGGTCAGTTCGACGATCAATGTCATAAACAGAAGGCCGGTTGCGGCAAATCGGGTACCGAGCCCAAGTACAAGCAGCACAGGAAATCCGATCTCGCCGCAGCCAGAAAGGAAAGCCATCACCGCCGGCGCCGGGAAATCATAGGGTCCCCCTGGAAGGTGAAGTTTGAACTCATCTGTGAAAAGCG
>CAWCHC010000021.1:0-18901 GCA_963795255.1 uncultured Alphaproteobacteria bacterium | reverse complement strand
CCACAACAACCCTCCGCCGCCGACGCTGACCGAAGTCGTCACCACGCTTCGCACGCTGGGCAAGACCGAATTGCCGGGGCAGCTTGCGCGCTGGCTCGACGAGCTCGACGAGACCGGCCGCTGGGCGCTGTTGAAACTCGTCACCGGCGCGATGCGGATCGGCATCTCGGCGCGGCTGGCCAAGACCGCGGCCGCCGCGCTCGGCGACAAGGATGCCGCACGAGATCGAATTGATATGGCCGGGGCTGACGCCGCCCTATCTCGACCTGTTCGCCTGGCTGGAGGGCCGCGGCGAAAAGCCGGTCAATCTCGATCCCGCGCCGTTCCGCCCGGTGATGCTGGCGCATGCGATCGAGGATACGGATTTCGCCAACATCGAAGCGTGCCGACTTCATCGCCGAATGGAAGTGGGACGGCATTCGCGTGCAGGCGGTCAGCGGCCGCGACGCGCGCGGCCACATCGTGGCGCGGCTTTATTCGCGCAGCGGCGAGGACATCACCAAGAGCTTTCCGGATCTGCTGCCGTCGCTGCATCTGCCAGGCGCCATCGACGGCGAGCTGCTGGTGCTGCGCGAGGGCCGCGTGCAGAGCTTCAACGTGCTGCAGCAACGGCTCAACCGCAAAGTGGTCTCGCCAAAACTGATCAAGGACTATCCGATCCATCTGCGCGCCTACGACCTGCTCGGCGACGATGAGACCGATCTGCGCGAGCTCACGCTTTGCCGAGCGCCGCGAGCGGCTGGAAGCCTTCGTCAAAAAGCTCGACGATCCCCGGATCGACCTGTCGCCGACCATTGCCTTCGACAGCTGGGACGCGCTGACCGCGGCGCGGCGCGATCCCGTCGAGCGCCGGCGCCGGCGAGGACGCCGAAGCGGTCGAAGGCGTGATGCTGAAGCGCCGCGATGCGCTTTATCTGCCGGGCCGTCCGAAGGGCCAATGGTGGAAATGGAAGCGCGACCCGCATATCATCGACGCCGTTCTGATGTATGCGCAGCGCGGCCACGGCAAACGCTCGTCCTATTATTCCGACTATACCTTTGGGGTCTGGACCGGGCGAAGACGGCGAGCAGCTGGTGCCGGTCGGCAAGGCCTATTTCGGCTTCACCGACGAGGAGCTGTTGCAGATCGACCGTTTTGTCCGCCGCAACACCACGGAGAAATTCGGCCCTGTCCGCCAGGTGGTGCACGAGCCCGATCAGGGGCTGGTGCTGGAAGTGGCCTTTGAGGGCCTGCAACGCTCGACGCGGCACAAATCCGGCGTCGCGATGCGGTTTCCGCGCATCAACCGATTGCGCTGGGACAAGCCGCCGCGCGAAGCCGACCGGCTGGAGACGCTGGAGCGACTGCTGAAAAGCTCCGTGGTTTCAGAGCCGGCGGAATCCGGTACGGATTGACAAACCGCAACTGAAATAACGGGAAAACAGGTTCCCACTCTTGCCGACATGCTTTAGAATAGACAACAACCGCGGGAGACGATCCATGCCGAACGAGACGAGAGAATTGCCGGCGAGCAGCAACGACGCGCTCTCCCGCTTTCTCGGCGGCTCGCCTTTGGCCGTGGCGTTCCGGCTGATCCTGCTCTCGATCCTGGTCGGCGTCGTGCTGGCCGCGATCGGTTTCGATCCCTGGAATATCCTGCGCAGCATCGAGCTGTTGTTTCGGCGGATCTGGGACCTCGGCTTTGATGCGGTCAACTGGCTGTGGCGCTACTTCCTGCTCGGCGCCGTGATCGTGATTCCGCTCTGGCTCTTGATGCGGCTGTTTGGCGGCAGCCCGCGCGGGCGATAGAGCATGATCCGGAAAAGTGGGAACCGGTTTTCCGATAAGATCATGCTCAAACCATAGAATTTGCGGACCACAATTCCTTTGAATTCCAGGGTGACGAGCGCGCGGGTTTTCGCCATCGCGGGCCCAGCGATGGTGGCGAACCTCACGACGCCGCTGATCGGCGTCGTCTCGACGATCGCGATCGGACGGCTTGGCGATGCCACGCTGCTTGGCGGCGTCGCCATCACCTCGGTGGTTTTCGACTGCCTGTTCTGGCTGTTTTCCTTTTTGCGCACCAGCACCGTCGCCTTCACGGCGCAGGCGCTGGGCGCCGGCGAGATGCAGGAGATCCGCGCGCTCTTGGTGCGGGGCCTCGTGATCGCCGCGCTGGTCGGGTTCACCCTGATCGTCCTTCAGATTCCGCTCGGCCTGATTCTGCTCGACGCCATGGGCGGCAGCGAAGGCGTCACCAAAGCCGCGCGGGCCTACTTCGCGATCCGAATCTGGTCGGCGCCGGTTGTGCTCGCGAATTTCGTCGTGCTCGGCTGGCTGATCGGACAGGCGCGCGCCGGGCTCGCGCTCGCGATCCAGATTGTCATCAACTTCATCAACATGGCCGCGACCGTCGCGCTGGTCATTGGAATGAACGCGGGAATCGAAGGCGCCGCCGTGGCGGCGGTGGTAGCGGAAGCGGCCGGGCTCGTGCTCGGCGTTGTGGTCGCCCGGACCATCACCCATCGGCCCCTCGACGTGCCGCGCGCCGTTTTGCTCGACCGCGCCAAGCTGTGGCGCATGCTGGCCGTCAACCGTGACATCATGATCCGCACCGCGGCGCTGATTGCCGCGCTGCTGTTCTTCACGGCGCAGGGCGCGCGCGCCGGCGACGTCACCCTCGCCGCCAACGCGGTCCTGAACAACTTCCTTTTGATCAGCGCGTTTTTCCTCGATGGGCTCGCGAACGCCGCCCAGCAGCTTTGCGGACAGGCCTATGGCGCGCGGGACCGGACCGCCTTTTCCGACTCCGTCCGGCTGGTGCTGTCGTGGGGATTTGGATTTGCCGTCGTGGTGGCGCTAGTATTTGCGCTGTTCGGACCCTGGCTGATCCACATGATGACCGCGAACGGCCACGTGCAACAGGCCGCGCAGGACTATTTGTGGTTCGTCGTGGCCTCACCATTGCTCGCCGTATTTGCCTTCGGCTATGACGGTGTCTTCATTGGTGCGACCTGGGCGCGCGAGATGCGCAACCTGATGATCCTGTCGCTGTTATGCTTCCTCGCCACATGGTTCGCGCTGCGCGGCCTTGGCAATACCGGGCTATGGATTGCCATGCTGGTGCTTTACGCCTCGCGCGGCGGATTGCAGGCGCTGCGCTATCCGGTCAACCTGCGTGCGTCATTCGGCGACGGCTTGGGGGCCCAACCGGTCGCCTTGGGCGAAGGCCGCATCAACTGATCAACTAACTGGCCAGTCCTCGGCCGTGATCGTGGCCGCGTCCGCACCGACGATTTCCGAAAGTGAGTCTCGCCCGGTGCGCAGCAGCGTCGAGGAAAGATCGCGCTTGATCTCCTCGACAAGTCCCAATCCCTTGTAGATCAGTGCCGAATAAAGCTGGATCAGGCTGGCGCCGGCGCGGATCTTGGTCAGCGCGCCGCCGCCGGAATCGATGCCGCCGACGCCGATCAGCGGAAACGCGCCTTCCGCCCTCACATAGGTCTCGGCCACCATCCGCGTCGACAGCCGGTACAGCGGACGGCCCGAGAGTCCCCCGGCCTCTTTGGCGCGATTTTGTTCGCGCAAGGTCGAGGGACGCCCAAGCGTCGTGTTGGTCACGATCATGCCGTCGGCACGGCGAGAGCGCGCGATCTGAACGACGTCGTCGAGTTCGGCCAGGCTGAGGTCCGGCGCAATTTTCAGGATGATCGGCGAATCGCCGGCGTTCTTTCGCACCCGTTCCCGCGCGTCGATCACCCGCGCCAGCAGTTCATCGAGCGCGCTCGCCTGTTGCAGGCTGCGCAGGCCGGGCGTGTTGGGCGAGGACACGTTCACGGTGAAATAGCTCGCCACCGGCGCAAAGGTTTCAATCAGCTTCACGTAGTCGTCGTTGCGATCGGCCGAATCCTTGTTCGCCCCGACATTGACGCCGACAATGCCGCCGAGATGGGCGCGCGCGGCAAGCCGCCGCAACACGTTTTCCGCGCCGTCGCCGTTGAACCCGAGACGGTTGATCACCGCCTCGTCGCGCTCGAGCCTGAAAATTCGCGGCCGCGGATTACCGCCCTGCGGCCTCGGCGTTACCGTTCCGATCTCGACAAAACCGAAGCCGAGGCGCAGCAGCGCATCCGGCACCTCGCCGTTCTTGTCGAAACCCGCCGCCATGCCTATCGGATTGGGAAAATTCAGGCCGAAGGCCCGCACCGCCAATTTCGGATCATCGGCCCGCGGCCGCGTCGGCGGCAGCAGTTTAAGACCTTGCACGGCCAGGCGATGCGCATCCTCCGGATCGAGCCAGCGAAGCAACGGGAGAGAAACGGCGTCAAAGGCGCGGATCACGGCTCAAGCTCCGGAAGTTCGTGAAAGCCGTCCGATCGCGTGCGCATGGAGTGGACGGCCGTGACGGAGCCGAGATCGAGATCGCCGTAGAGATGCGGAAACAGCTCGTCGTTGCGCGAGCGCTCCCAACGCAAGGCGTCGCCAAGCGCATCCGCATCGACTGCGATCAGGAACAGGCCGGTCTGGCCGGCAAAATGTTTTCGTGCGGTCTCTTCGACCTGCGAGGCGGTCGAGAAATGAATGAAGCCGTCGCTGACATCGATGGGGCTGCCCCGGAACACACCTTGCCGCTCCGCCTCGCGCCAGGCCGAAGCCGGGCAGATCTTGTAGATCTTAACCACGAAGGTCTCTGGTTTCCCTTAGCCGCCCCAGATAGGCGCGGCTCACCTCTTTTGAATAAACGAAGCTTCTAAAGAGGCAAAGCCGTAAGCTTCTGTTTTGGCCGGGGCGGCATCAAATGCCAGTCTTTTTATGTCGCGTAATCCGGCTCCTTGCGGTCGAGGATGCGCTTGAGGGCCGCGAAGTGCCGCTCGGCCGGGGAAAGCCCGAGATAGTAGGAATTGCCGCGCATTTCCTGCCTGGTCTTTTCCACCACCGGCTCCGGCAGCTTCTTCAACGGCTGTCCGGTCCACATCGCATAGATCTGAACCTGGGCGGCGCGCTCGATGTAATAGAGCTTGTCATAGGCAGAAGCGATGGTTTCGCCCACCGTCGAGATGCCATGATTGGCCATGAACAGGATGGTCTTGTCGCCGATGACTTTGGCGAGGCGCGCGCCTTCGGCCGGATCGAAGGCGGGTCCGGTATATTCATCGTCATAGGCGATCTTGCCGGACATACCCACTTCAGTTTGCCCGATTTCCATGATGCGCGGGTCTTCCAGCCGCGTCAGCGCGCTCGCATAGGGCATGTGGGTGTGAAACACCGCCTTGGCCTGCGGCAGCGCCTTGTGGATCGGCGCATGGATGCAATAGCAGGAGCGCTCGACGTCGCCCTCGCCGCGCTTGACCTCGCCGTCATCGATGCCGACTTCCATGAAGCAGGAAGCCGTGACTTCCGACCAGTGGGTGCCGAACGGGATTTGATAGTAGCGGCTGCTGTCGCCCGGCACGACATAAGTCAGGTGATTGAAGATGCCTTCGTTGAAACCGTGCATGCAGGCGAGCCGGTGTGCGGCGGCGAGATCGATTCGCGCCTGCCACTGCTCGGCACTCACATCCGCAAGCTTGTCCGGTGAAACCCTGAACTGCATGAGCGTTCTCCCGCTTGATATGGCCTGGTATGAGGGCGGTCCGTATTGCGCGGACCGACCAAGCCTGATTTTCGCGTGCATTATAGTCCGGTTTGACGGGGTCATCGGTTGAAATTGCCGCAGGCCGGCCATCTCGCTTTGCAGCTTCTTCGCTTGAATGTGCGTGGCGATGCATCATTTCAGCGGGTAGTCTGGAGAGAAATCCAGCGAGGCCCCATGCCGCCAACAGCCGCCAATTCCGATCGCAAGCGCATTGCCGTCATCGGACTAGGCAGCATCGGCGGGGTGGTCGCGGGCCTGCTCGGCGCGGCCAACCGGCACGACATCGTCGCGTGTGTCAGACGCCCTATCGAAGGAATGACCGTCGAGCGGACGGAAGGCGCTGTGGAATCTCCGATGCGGGCACTGACCGATCCGTCCCAGGCGCAGCCGCAGGACTGGGTCCTCCTGTGCACGAAAGCGCAGGACACGGCTTCGAGCGTGCCATGGCTGCAGCGGCTGTGCGGCCCGGCGACGCGGGTCGCAGCGCTGCAAAACGGTATCGGGCACGCCGAGCGCCTCGCGCCGCTCGTCGGTCATGCGACGGTGATCCCGACCATCGTCTATTACAACAGCGAGCGGCTGGCGGCGGACCGGGTTCGCTACCGCCGCGGCGGCGACTACGATTTCGCCGTAGCCGACAATGCGGATGGCCGGGCGTTCGCGGCGCTGCTCGACGGCACGCCGCTGCGGGTCCTCCTGAGCGGCGACTTCAAGACGCTGGCGTGGCGCAAGCTCTTGATCAACGCGGTTGCCAATCCGGTCTCCGCGCTCACCCTGCAGCGGAACGCAGTGTTTCGGCGGGAGGACGTTAAGGCGCTCTGCCTCGCGCTGCTCGATGAGGCGGTTGCGGTCGGACGTGCCGATGGCGCCCAGCTTGCCGGCGAAGAGGCCGCGCAATCCATGGCACGGCTCGTCGCCATCCCGCCCGACGCCGGTTCCTCGATGTATTTCGATCGGCTGGCCGGCCGGCCGCTCGAGATCGACGCGCTGACCGGCGCCGTGGTGGAAGCCGCCGAGCGCCATCGCGTGCCGACGCCGCTCCTGCGCATGCTGCTGACGCTTGCGCGCGCGGCGAGTGATGGGTCAGGTCGTCCCCGCGAAGGCCGGGACCCATAACCCCCGGCTTTCGTTTTGCGGAGAACGTCAACCAGCACGCGATATTGATAGATTCCGCAGCATGAGTCCCGGCCTTCGCCGGGACGACGACGGAATACGATCACGCGCTCCGCGCCAGCGCACCGTCGATCATCGCAACCGCATTAGCAAGACCATAAACGGCCACGAACGAGCCGAAACGCGGGCCTTTTTCCTGACCGAGCAGCACCTGATAGAGCATGTTGAACCAGTCGAGCGACACGCCCGGCCGGCCATCCTTGCCCTTCTTCACCTGATCGAGGAACGGCTCGCGGCGGCCGATCTCGTAGACGACGTTCTGGATATCCTCGGCGCTCGAGCCCTCCGGCATGTTCGCCAGCGCGTCGCGCAAATCCTGCAACGCGGCGCGCTCGCCATCCGTCGGCTCGCGGAATTTTTTCGTCGGCGCCACGAAGTCGCGATAGTAGTTGATGGCGTAGCCGACCATCGCATCGAGTTTGGGATGGGTTTCTGGCGTCACGCCCGGCCGATAGCGGCCGATGAAGCCCCACAGCGTCGAGGCGTTCTCGGCATTGGACGACGACACCAGCGTCAGCAACAACTGGAACGTGACCGGCATGTCGGCCTTCGGCGGATGCCCGGCGTGAACGTGCCAGACCGGATTGCCGAGCTGCTGGCGCGCGTCCTGACGCGGAAAGCCTTCGAGGAACTGCTGGTAGTCGTCGACATTGCGCGGGATCACGTCGAAGTAGAGCCGCTTCGCCGCCTTCGGCTCGCGGTACATGAACAGCGACAGCGATTCCGGCGACGCATAGCGCAGCCATTCGTCGATGGTGAGGCCATTGCCCTTCGACTTCGAAATCTTCTGGCCCTTCTCGTCCAGAAACAGTTCGTAGTTGAATCCTTCCGGCGGCGTGCCGTCGAGCGCCGCGCAGATTTTTCCCGAGAGCTTGACCGAATCGATCAGGTCCTTGCCGGCCATTTCATAGTCGACGCCGAGCGCAACCCAGCGCATCGCCCAGTCCGGCTTCCATTGCAGCTTGCAATGCCCGCCGGTCACCGGAAGCGTGACGCGCTCCCTGGTCTCGGGATCGTCATAGGAGATCGTGCCGGCTTTGACGTCATGGGCGACGATCGGCACCTGCAGCACCACCCCGGTGCGCGGGCAGATCGGCAGGAACGGCGAATAGCTGGCCGCGCGCTCTTCGCGCAAGGACGGCAGCATGATCGCCATCACCTTCTCGATCCGCTCCAGCATCTTGCAGGAGCGTCGCGTCGAATTTTCCCGAAGTGTAGTAGTCGGTCGAGCTGGCGAATTCATAGTCGAAGCCGAACGTGTCGAGGAACGCACGCAGCCGCGCATTGTTATGCGCGCCGAAACTCGGAATGGGTACCGAACGGGTCCGGCACCTTGGTCAGCGGCTTGCCGAGATTCGCTTCGAGCAGCTCCTTGTTCGGCACGTTGTCCGGCACCTTGCGCAGGCCGTCCATGTCGTCGGAGAACGCCAGCAGGCGGGTCTTGATCTTGTCCTCGGTCAGCACACGAAAGGCGTGACGCACCATGGTGGTGCGCGCGACCTCGCCGAAGGTGCCGATATGCGGCAGGCCCGACGGACCATAGCCGGTCTCGAACAGCACCTCGTCCTTCGGCTTCTTTTTCAGCCGCGCCACAATCGCTTTCGCCTGCTCGAACGGCCAGGCGTTGGATTGTTCGGCGAGCGCGCGCAGGTCGCTCGGGCTGGTGGTGAGGTCGATCGTGGACATCTATCGAGGCTCTCCAGGGTCGCGAAAACTAAGCGGGATCGCGTTCAAATGCAAAAAGATCGCCATTGCTGCGTCGTCCCGGCCAAGTGAGCGAAGCGAACGCTGAGCCGGGACCCATAACCACAGGTGGAGTAATTTTGCTACGGCTGGAGCACCAGCTTTCGCAATAACGACGCCCGTGGTTATGGGTCCCCGCTTTCGCGGGGACGACGTCGAATTATAGACCGGCCCTAAAACGGGCTGACCGAGAAATAGCGCAGCCACAGATCGGTATAGCGGCCCTTTTCCCAGAGCCGGAACAGCGCCCAGTTCAGCGCCTGCCGCAACAGGTCGTTGCCCTTGCGCACGCCAATCCCGATGCCTTCACCGAAATAGCGGCTCTCGACGAAAGGCCCGCCCGAGAACGCGCAGCAGTCGCCGGAGTCGGTGCCGTTGATCCAGAACGCCAGCGAGATCGCGTCGCCAAAAATGAAATCGACCTCGCCGCGCCGCAACGCCGCCCGCAGCGCCTCGTCGTTCGGATAGGCGTGCAATTCCACGTCCGTGAACATCGCCTTCAGATAGGCCTCATGCGAGGTGCCCGCGATCACGCCGACCTTCCGGCCCTCGACAAGTTCAGGCCTGATTTCCCGCATCACCGAATCCCGCCGCGACACGAAGCGTGCCGGAACGCGGTAATAGGGATCGCTGAAATCCAGCCGCGCGCGCAACTGCGGCGTCACCGCGAGCGAGGCGATGATGGCATCGCCCCGGTTAGCAGGAAATCGCATCCAGGAGCGTCTCGAAGCGCCGCATCTGGACCGTGCAGGTGACTTTAATTTCGTCGCAGATCATCCGCGCCAGATCGACATTGAAGCCTGCGGGATTGCCGTCGGGGCCGGTGAAGTTGAAGGGCGGATAATCGGTCTCGGTCAGAAACCGGATCACGGTCAGGCGTGACAGATCCGGCCGGTCCGGCCGCCGTCGCGGGTCCCAGAAGCCCGGCACCGCCTGGGGCGCGGCTTCGACGAGCGGACGGGCCGCATTTGGATTGGGCGCGGCTTGACCAGGTGATGACTGAACCGGCGCAGCTTGAGCCGGTGCGGCCTGGCTTGGTGCAGACGAGGACGGTTTCGGGCTCTGGGCCTGCACAAAACCGCCCGCGAGCGTCAGGGCAGCCGCCAAAGCCAGCCGGCAGGCTTTGCGGGCCGCTTGCGCCAAGCCAAATGACCCTGGTCCGGTAAAACTGGTGTGGTTAACCTGCATCGCTCGCCGATTTATTGGAAATCGGAGGCCTTATAGACCCATCCGGTGGTGCTGTTCCAGCATTCGCTCCCCAGGGCGAGCCAAGCAGATTGGCACGGGCGAGCGGCGTTTGGGCTCAAAGATAGTGTTCGAGGTCGGAAGCGGCGTCCTCGGGCTTCCGATTCATGTTGAACGGGGAAACGAATTTGCCGTCGCGGTCCATCAAATAGACCAGCGCGGTATGATCCATGGTGTAGTCGCCGTCCTTTAATGGAACTTTCTTGGCGTAGACCCGGTATTCGGAAAGCACCTTCGCAATCTCTTCCGTGTTGCCGGTCAGACCCTTCAGGCGCGGATCGAAACTCGACAAATACTCCTTCATCGCAGCCTGGGTGTCCCGTTCCGGATCGACCGAGATGTAATAGGCATTGACGCGATCGGCGTCCTTGCCCATCGCCTTCAGCACTTCGGAAATCTCAAACAGCGTCGTCGGACAGACATCGGGACAGTGGGTAAAGCCGAAGAAGATCAGCGAGGGTCGCCCCTGCATGGATTTATCGGTCACGGTCTGACCGGTCTGGTCGGTGAGCTGGAACGGGCCGCCGATCGCGGCGGGGGCTGTCACGTGGCGCAGCCCGCCCATGACCCACAACATCAGGACGAGGCCGACGACCAGGCTGGCCGAGAACGCTCCAATGACGACCAGCGGGCGGGTGGTCCGATCCATCAGCAAAATCTCCTCAGAAACAAGCGGCGAAGCCGGAAGCGATCATCTCGAAGAAGACCGTGCTTCCGTAATGCAGCCACAGGACGGCAGCCGCGAGCAAAAGCGCCACGCCAAGCACCGCTCCGCCGACCACCACGACGCGCGTAACCCGGCCCGTTGGCCCAAGAGTCTGCGGAACAGTCTGCGGTGTGGGAAGAAGATGCGCCATCTGTGACCGTGACTGATCTATTGCCCGAAGGGGGGCCGCGAAGCCCTCACCCGTTCAGATAGAGCCTGCCGCCGGCCCCGGCAAGCGCCGGAACCAAGGCAGCCATCACGTCATGCTGATCTGGAAGTGGTGGTTCTGGAAGTGGCCGTTAATGGGTCGCCGAGGCCCGGGCGTCGAGGAAGCAGGCGTGGTACATGCTCGTCAGTTCCTTGCCGCGCAGATAGATCATGCGCGGGGTCAGTCCGCCGCGCTGGTTGATCCACTTTTTCACCGGCGAGGGATACATCGAGTACAGCATGTGGGTGGCTTCGGGATTGGTGATGGCGTGCCCCTCGTCATCCATATCCCAGGCCGCGTGGAAGCCGAGCGCCGCATGCGAGGTCACGCAGATCTTGTCGTGGGGGATGGCGCCGAGCACGATGGTGCAGGCCGAGGCGCAGAGGCCGTCGATGATCACCATCTCGCCCGATGTGCGCACTTCCTGGTACTTGTCGACATAGGTGCCGATCCGGCCGCCGCGGTCCTCGCCGATACGCACGACCGCATGGCTTGCCCCCGTGCTCGCCAGCAAGACAACCGCAGCGAGCAGCCCCATCATGAACTTCATTGTCCAGCCCCAGTCCTACCTGCCGGACCAAGGGTCGGCGGCGTTGTGTGATGCGTCGCGAGAGCGTGTTGCCAGTTCGGTATTTTGTCCAGATACCCGGTACAGTTCAAATTAAATTCACATCGAGTGTTGCCGGCACGCTGCACCGGCCAGGTCCGAAGCCAAGTCCTGAAAGCGGGTCCCGGACTGGAACAAGGCTTCCTGATGGCGCGGATCGGCCGGTGGCCCATTTTATCGGCCATCTGCCTTACGGTTGACCATCCCAGCCGTTGGGGGCTTCATTGATCGAAAATATGGGGGAAGCGCGATGGCAGGCGAAGCTGACGTCATCGTGGTGGGCGCGGGGCTCGCCGGCCTTGTTGCCGCGACCGAGATCGCGGCGGCCGGCAAGCGGGTCATTGTGGTCGATCAGGAAGGTGAACAAAGCCTTGGCGGCCAGGCCTTCTGGTCGTTCGGCGGGCTGTTTCTGATCGATTCGCCCGAGCAGCGCCGGCTTGGCATCAAGGACAGTTACGACCTGGCGCATCAGGACTGGATGGGCACGGCCGGTTTCGACCGCGACGAAGACCTCTGGCCGCGGCGTTGGGCGGAGGCCTATCTCGCCTTCGCCGCCGGCGAAAAACGCAGCTGGCTGCGGGGGATCGGACACCGTATTTTTCCGGTAGTCGGCTGGGCCGAACGCGGCGGCTATGACGCCATGGGCCACGGCAATTCGGTGCCGAGGTTCCACGTGACCTGGGGCACAGGGCCCGGCATCGTCGAACCGTTCGAACGGCTTGCCCGCGAGGCGGAAAAATCGGGATTGCTGACGTTCAAATTCCGCCACCGTGTCGATGGCTTCACCACCCATAACGGCAGCGTCGATGGAATTTCCGGTGCGATCCTGGAGCCCGATCCGGTGGAACGAGGCCAAAGCAGTTCGCGCAAGGTCGTCGGCGAGTTCACGCTGCGCGGCGCAGGCCGTCATCGTCGCCTCCGGCGGCATCGGTGGCAACCACGACCTGGTGCGGCAGAACTGGCCCGCGCGCCTCGGCAAGCCGCCCGCCAACATGATCTCCGGCGTGCCCGAACACGTCGACGGCCGTATGATCGGCATTACCGAGAAAGCCGGCGCGCGGCTGATCAACCGCGACCGGATGTGGCACTATGTCGAGGGCATCAGGAACTGGTCGCCGATCTGGCCGCGCCACGGCATCCGCATCCTGCCGGGACCCTCGTCGATGTGGTTCGACGCATCCGGCAAACGGCTGCCTTCGCCGCTGTTTCCGGGCTCCGACACGCTCGGCCAACTCGAATACATCCTTTCAACCGGCCACGATTATTCGTGGTTCGTGCTGACCCAGAGCATCATCAAAAAGGAATTCGCGCTCTCCGGCTCCGAACAAAACCCCGATCTCACCGGCAAGAGCTGGCTGATGACCGCGCGCCGCGCCACCAACAAGGGCGCGCCGGCACCCGTCGAAGCCTTCAAGACCCACGGCGCCGACTTCATCGTGCGCGACAACCTCGCCGATCTCGTCAGCGCCATGAATGCGCTTGTCGGCAACGATCTTCTGAAGCTAGAGGCGATCACGGCCCAGATCGAGGCGCGCGACCGCGAAATCACCAACGCCTATGCCAAGGACACGCAGGTCATCAACATCCACAATGCGCGGCGTTATATCGGCGACCGGTTGATCCGCACCGCCAGGCCGCACCGGATTCTCGATTCCGCGCATGGTCCGCTGATTGCGGTGAAACTCAACATTCTGACCCGCAAGACGCTGGGCGGCTTCGAGACCGATCTCGATTCCCGCGTGTTCGGCCAGGACGGCAAGATCATGGCTGGGCTCTATGCGGCCGGCGAAGCCGCCGGTTTCGGCGGCGGCGGCATGCACGGCTACCGCGCGCTGGAAGGGACTTTTCTCGGCGGCTGCCTGTTCTCGGGCCGCAATGCGGGCCGCGCGGCGGCCAAAGCTGTTTTGTAAGCAAGAGACTAGTCCTGTAAACGGCTCTCGGCAGGCCTCCGCTGCAATATAGGCGGTAGCGGATATATGCAGTCGCGGCTCGGTGGTGCTAAGTGGCAGCACCATCCACGGGAGATCAAAAAAATGACCATTCAACGTATCGAAGCCGGACCGCGCATGAGCCAGGTCGTCGTTCATGGCGACACCGTTTATCTCGCGGGCATCGTGGCCAACACCACCGCCGGCGAAAGCGTGACCAAGCAGACGCAGGAAATCCTCTCGATCATCGACGGCCACCTGAAGAAAGCAGGGACCGACAAATCGAAGCTCCTGACCACCACGATCTATATCACCGACATGAAGACGTTTCCCGAGATGAACGCGGTGTGGGACGCCTGGGTCTCGCCGGGCAATACGCCGGCGCGCGCCACCGTCGAGGTTCAACTCGCCGCGCCGAAATTCAATGTCGAGATCATGGTGACGGCGGCGAAGTAATCGCGATGAAGGTGAGCCCCTTCTCCCCGCTCGCGGGGAAAAGGTCGGGATGAGGGGGAGCCAACGTAGATACGAGCAATCGGAAAATCCCCCTCACCCGCCCGGTTTCGCTGCGCTTCGCCGGGCGACCTCTCCCCGCAAGCGGGGCGAGGCGAAGATCACTGGTCAGGTCGAGCTGCCTGCCCCAAGCCGGCTGGCGCCGATGATCCGGCCATCGGGCGCCTCGAGCACGACAGCGACGTCCTGGCCTTCCGGAAAACGCTCGTTGAGGCGCAGCGCCCCGCCCGACCATTGACCGACGATGCGGATCGAACGGACCACATTGGCTTCGGTCAGCGTACGGCCGCCATTTTCGCCGCGGGGTATAGCGGTGGTGTGCTCGTGATCGAAGCCGATCAGCAGGATTCTTCCGTTGCCTGAGCCGGCGCCGACTTCGATCGACACCTGTTCGCCGTTTTTGGTGACATTGACCGCGGCGGCGGTCGATCCAGCGCGCTTGGCTTTCTCGATCGCCGGTCCCACCGCGCTACGGTCGGAGCCGACCATGCTGGCCACGCCGTCGACGACGATCTCCGGCGTATAGGACCCGTCGCCAAAACGGCGGCCGTAGATGCCCTGCCGATCGGTGGCAGCCTCGATCGAGAACGGATCCTTCCAGCCGAGGCGATCCCAATAGGTGACGTGGAAGGCGAGCGCCAGCACATCGCGGCGGCCCCGCGACAGTTCGTTCAAATAGGCATTGGCCGGCGGACAGGACGAGCAGCCCTGCGAGGTGAAGAGTTCGACGACGACGGGCCGTTCAGCGGCATTGGCCACCACCGGCGCAAGGCCGGCAAGCAATCCGAGCGATAAAACCAGGCGCGACAACATGGTGATCCTCCTTTGGGTAGGTTCAATGCCATTTCGCAAGGAGGACGCGCATTGTTACGCGCGGCCTTCTTCACAAACGCGAAATCACCGGGTGCGTATCCGCGCGTCTTTCAATCCGGCGTTGCCGGACCCAAGCCCTCGTGAACACGGAGCGGATTGAACGTGGCGTCCACTTGAGGGCTTGGAGCGGGCGAAGGGAATCGAACCCTCGTATGCAGCTTGGGAAGCTGCCGTTCTACCATTGAACTACGCCCGCGTATGTCGGGTGACTGGTCCCGAACGCGCTTTATATGCCGCTCGAAGCCTATGCGGCAAGCTCGATCAATACGGCGGCGGCTTGCGCTGCCGTTGCAGCTTTACCGCTTCCATCCACCACGTCAGATCGTCGGCAAAGCGCGGAAACGCGCCTTCGAGCGCCTTGCCGGCTTCGCCCGTGGGCGCGCCGTCAGCGTCGAGGGTGTGTCCAATGGGACCAACGGCGATCGTGCTTGAAATCACCACCATCCCCATCTCGGAGAGCGTGCCGTGCCACGCCGTCGAGGCCCGCGCGCCGGACAAGCGCCCCGCCGAATAGCTCGCGATCGCGGCCGGGCGCCAGAACCATTCCTCGAGAAAATGATCCGTCAGGTTTTTCAGTCCGGACTGAATACCCCAATTATATTCGCCGGTGATGAATACGAAGCCATCGGCATCGCGAATTTGGCTTGCCAGGCGCTCGAGCGGCTCGGGAGCTTTTCCGTGCGGATATTCCTTGTACATTCTGTCGAGCATCGGAAGGTTGACCGCCTTGGCGTCGATCAGTTCGACGTCATCGCCGCGGCGGCGAAACCGCTCAACCACGAATTCGGCGAGACGAATGCCCATCCGGTCGGAGCGATACGAGCCATAAAAAATAAGGATTCGATTGCTCATGGCGGTCCCTCGGCGGCAACCCTCGGCCAGAGCCGATCATATCAAGCTATTGGTGTCATCGCGAACGCGATTGAGGACGAAATGTCCGGTATAATTTCGTCAGGTTAATCGAGAGAAGGAGGGTGAGATGGACGATCGAACCATGCGCCTTGCACTGGAACGCCATTGGGCCGCCTCGGACGCCAACGATTTCAATGTCGAACATGAAATCTACCGCGAGGATGCGGTGCTTGATTATCCGCAATCGGGCGAGCGGATCCGCGGCCGGCACAACATTCAGGAGAGCCGCACCGTCCAGCCGAACAAGAAGCGTTTTACGGTCCAGCGCATGATCGGCAGCGGCAATCTCTGGGTCACCGAATTCATCCTCAGCTATGACGGCAAGCCATCTTACACGGTGAGCATCATGGAGTTCCACGACGGACAGGTCGTTCACGAAACGCAATATTTCGCCGACCGATTTGACCCCTCCCCCACGCGCTCGCATCTTGTTGAACGAGCCGGCTGAGGACACCCGCGCGTTGCTTGCGTCCGCAAACAGCAAGGCCGCCGAGCAGGATGATGCGCTCGACGGCCTTGCCGGGTTGTCCCGGACGGGGGAGTCCGGTGCGGGACCTCTAGCAAAGCCGCGGTCACGCAAGAACTGAAAAGAAGTTGATAGCCGTGTGTACCGCGGTCACGCGCAAGCGAAACTTGTGGATTCTTTCCATCGCCTGGCATTCCGCTCGATTGCCGGCAAGCCGTGTTCCGCGCCAGAGCGATGAATGCGCGTTTCAAGCAGGCGGCCGCGTCACGCTATCCCCGCCGTTTTTAGTCGAAACCGCATTTTTCATGTGCAGCCGTTTATGACGGTGGTATGATGGCGTTGGGGACTGGGGCATGTTGGGGCGGGCGTACACTTTTTTCGACACGGCGATCGGCCGATGCGCGATCGCGTGGGGCGAGGCGGGCATTGTCGGGGTGCAGCTTCCCGAGGCCCGCGAGATCGAAACCCACAGGCGGCTTTTCCGCCTTTATCCCGAAGCCCGCCAAACGCGGCCAACGTCCAATGTCGAAGCCACGATCGAAGGCATCGTCGCGCTGTTGCGCGGAGAGATCGCCGACTTTGCCGACGTCCTGCTCGATATGGGCGGCATTTCCGTTTTTGACCAGCGCGTCTATCAGCTCATCCGGCGGATTCCCCACGGCGAGACCCGCACCTACAACGAGGTCGCCACGAGGCTCGGAACGCCGAGCGCGGTGCGCTCGGTCGCCCATGCCCTTATCCACAACCCCTTTGTCGTCATCGTTCCCTGTCATCGCGTGCTGGAGGCGGGCGGCTATGCCGACCGGATGTCGCCCCATGGCGGGTTGATCTCCAAACGGCGGCTGTTGTCGATCGAGGGGGCGATCAGTTCCAGCAGCAAGACGCTGCTCGACGTGCTGCTTCCGGTTGCCCCGCCACGCCTGCCCGGCTAATTTTACTAGTGGAGCGGATTTGACATTCGCTGCCGTATTGACCGCGAGCTCGTAAAGCGAATGCCAAATCCAAAGCTCCACTAGAAACCTATATTCGCTAGTGGCCCTTTGATTCTAACATTTGCAAAAGTGCGTGCCGGACGGGGATGCAAATGTTAGAATTGGACCACTAGATGATCAGGACGCCCCTGCTGAAGCACCGCTCGATCTCGGTGTCGGATTTCCGTTGCACCGCGAGCCCCGGCGAGAAGCCGTTCACGGAGCAGTTTGGCTGCCATTCCGTTTCATATGTGCGCAAGGGCAGCTTCGGCTGCCAAACCCGCGGCCGGACGTTCGAACTGGTGACGGGGTCCGTGCTGGTCGGCTTTCCCGGCGACGAATATGTCTGTACCCACGACCACCACGTCTGCGGCGACGAGTGCCTGTCGTTCTTTCTGGAGCCGGAACTGGTCGAGACGATCGGCGACCGGCGTGAGGCATGGCGGGTCGGCGCCGCGCCGCCATTGCCCGAATTGATGGTGCTCGGCGAGTTGGCGCAGGCCGCAGCCGACGGCCGCAGCGATATCGGCCTCGACGAAGTCGGGCATCTCTTTGCCAGCCGCTTTGTCGACGCGGTATCGGGGCGGACGCGCAAGCCGGTCGAGGTCAAGGCCCGCGATCGCCGCCGGGCGGTCGAAGCCGCACACTGGATCGAGACGAATTCGCATCAAGAGATCGACCTCGACGCCACCGCAAACCAGGCCGGCATCAGCCCTTTCCATTTTCTGCGCCTGTTTGCCAAGGTACTCGGCGTCACACCGCACCAATATCTGGTGCGCTCGCGGCTGCGCCATGCGGCGCGCCTGTTGACCAGTGAAGAGACCGCCATCACCGATATCGCCTACGATGTCGGATTCGCTGATCTCTCCAATTTCGTGCGCACCTTCCACCGCGCCGCCGGCGTCTCGCCGAGAGTCTTCCGCGAGGCCGCGCGGGGAAAGCGCAAGATTTTCCAAGCGAGCGCCGCGCTGCACTAACTAAGGTCGCCTTCATCCTTGGCAGGCTTGCCCTGCAAGAAATGAATGGAGACGATCATGTATGATCACGTCGGAATTAGAGTAACCAACCTCGACGCCAGCATCCGCTTCTATGTCGCGGCATTAGCCCCGCTCGGTTATGTCCTGTGCTCGAAAGATGCGAGCGGCGCCGGGTTTGGGCCCAAGGGCGAGCCGGCGCTATGGCTGTATCTGCACAAAGGGGAGGCCGGCACCGGCGCGCATATCGCGTTTCGCGCCCCCGACCACGCCGCGATCGGGAAATTCCACAGCGAAGGCGTCAAAGCCGGCGGCCGCGACAATGGCGAGCCCGGTCCACGCAAGGACTATAGCCCAACCTATTTCGCCGCGTTCCTCATCGATCCCGACGGCAACAATGTCGAAGCGGTCTGCACATAAGGAACTCATCCATGGCTTCGATCTACAAGGACATTCCGATCGACGCGCATCCCGATACGGTCTGGGATGCGGTGCGTGATTTCGGCGCCGTGCACCGACGGCTGAATCCGGGTTTTGTCACCGACTGCCGCCTCGACGGCAACGCCCGCATCGTGACCTTCCACAACGGCAATGTGGTGCGAGAGGACTTCGTCGATTGCGACGACGCGCGGCGGCGTCTGGCTTATGCGATCACCGGCCGCGAGCGCGTCAGTCACTATAACGGGTCTGTGCAGGTGGTCGGCGATGGCGAAGGCCAGAGCCGGATCATCTGGATTGTCGACGTGCTGCCGAACGAGATCGCGCCCTACATCTCCGAGCAGATGGACCTCGCGGCCACAGCGATGCAGAAAACGCTCGCAACGGCGAGGCCGCACAGCCCTTCCGTGTGATTTCTCTCACGGAAGCGCTGCCGTCAGGACCGTCCAGGCCTTCACGATCGGGCGGTTTGCAGCGCTGTGCGCCGCATTCCGTGTTAAACAGCTTGCCGCGGCTCACGTGACGCCAT
>CAWCHC010000020.1:0-274438 GCA_963795255.1 uncultured Alphaproteobacteria bacterium | reverse complement strand
CGCCAGCCTCACGATGAGGGCAGGGCAAGGCATAGGTTCGATGAGATCCACGCTTGGGCCAAGGCGAATGAGGGCAGGGCGCTTCTCGATCGGCGGTTGCGGTTGCCGTCGCCTCCGTCAAGGACATGCGCCAGCGCTCCGCGGAGAACGACGCGATCAAGCGTGACGTCATCGCAGTCAAGCAGTTACACGCGCTGAAAAACCTACGGGGACCGCGGGAGAAACCGCTTGGGCTCAGCGACGTGAAGAAAATGTTTGCGCAAAAGGCGCAAACATCCGAGGCGATCAGGTAGCGGCTGTTGTCAGCCGACCCTCAGATTTTCCGCCGAGGTTTTGCCCCGATTTTCCGTCTCTTCGTAGCTTACCTTGGCACCCTCATTGAGGGTGCTCAGGCCGGCTCGTTCGACCGCCGAGATGTGTACAAACACATCCTTGCCGCCGCTGTCGGGCTGAATAAATCCGTAACCCTTGGTCGCGTTGAACCACTTCACCGTACCGGTAGCCATTATCCCGTTCTCCAAAAAGCAACGGGCCTAACCTACTTCGTCGCCCCATGGGCTCGCAAGGAAAACCGGCAGGTGTGTGCTCATAAAGCACCGGCGCCGGGCGGCCTTTTTCGACCCGCGGGGGGCGACCTGTCCCCAGCCCCAATTCCTAGCGGCTTTTCGGAACCGCAAATCAGCGGAATCATGGGGGATGCCCTGGCGCCGCAAGCCCGCATGTTTCCTCCGCTATTGGTCCGGCCCCGTAAAGCGGGACGACGGTTTCAAGACGGTCCTGGTCTATTGCCTTGGTGCGCAGGGCTGCCGCTGTCATCACAACGGCCGCTTGCGGCTTGCCGACCTTCCCGATTGGGACTGGTACGATATCTCCGCGCACCTGAAGTGTACCGAGTGCGGCGCGGTAGGTTGGGTGGACACCCGGGCCGACTGGAGCGAAATCATCGATTTCAACAAGGCGAGGGGGTATTGAGAAGCCGCCCCGCCGGGGACCGCGCGAAAAGGCGCTTCGTCTGTCGGACGTTAACGCGATATTTCGTCGGATGAAGGATCGGGCGTGACGAGATCATCCCATTTGATCGCCGCGTAAATCAATCGCCTGCGATCCATTTTCTCGCGGAGGCGCTCGGCATATTGCCTGACCGTACCTGCCGTGAAGCGATGCTTGAGATACCTCTCCGCCTCGAAATCTTATCGCCGAGGCGAAGGGCGCTTCAACGTCCGCTGCCCGACGATGCGCTCAGAATTGTCATGAGGGGGGCGGACAAAGAAGATAAAATTGCTGCGTGATATTGGAGCCCCTCCGTCCTCTCGGTGTTGGAGACCAAAATGCGGGTCCTGATTTGTGCGCTTCTTATCGCCATCGCGCCGCTTCCTTGTCAGGCCGAAGACCAGTCGGATCCGCCGCACCCGGCGCTCGCCGCCATTCAAGCCAATCTCGATCACTGCAAAGATGCGACGCCGGGCGATATCCCCGAAAGGCTCTGCACAACGGAAGCAGGCAAGGTTGTCGATGCTCTGCTGAACAAACTGTACGGCCGGATCGTCGCGAAACTCAAGGAACCGGCCAGCAACGACCACGATGCCAAGGAGAGAGGCGAACTCTTGAAACGGTTGATCGCTTCGGAGCGCGCATGGATCGTCTATCGGGATGCGGAATGCGACCACAGATCCGGATATATGCTGGGCGGAACTGGCGAACTGACGATCTACGCAGACTGCATGTTTACGATGAGGCGGGATCGTGTGAACGATCTCTTCAGGCTCTATCGGGATCGATTTCCTGACATCGCGAACTAATGAGCCGCCTTGATCTTCCTCCCGCATAGCCCGCGCGTTCGTCAAGGACGTGCGCGCCTGCTTCGTCGAGGAGAACCAGATTAAGCAGGACGACGTCGGCACCGAACTGGCAATGATGCGCTGGGGCATGCTGCTGCCTCGAACCGGCGGGGCTTCGTTGGGGTCGACCGAAAGCATAAGCAAGCAAACTCACTTTGGTGACATTCGCCTTTCGCCAATGAGGACGTCATTGTTGACTGCGTAGATAAAGCACCCGCCGTCTTTTCCCTTGCGATCAGGGTCGCCGTTGCACTTGGCTAGGGCCGATGCTTGAGCATCCTTCAGGGTAGGATCACCCGCAGATATGAACAGCCTGCCCCAGGGGTGAATGGCCATGGCCTTCGGCTCCATGGCCCGATCGTAGACCTGAACGTCATTCCGTTTTTTGGTTGCCTCGCGAATGATCGGAATTTGCGACAGGTCGTATTTCCCTGCGTAATGCAGACGCGGCATGTCCCTTGATACTGGTTTGCCTTCGATGGCGATTTCTTCGTTCACAGCGAGCAGTGCGCAGGGTTTGCCGTAGCGCAATTGGCACGCTTCCAGCGTACGGTCTCCGGTGAGCGAGGCGTCCTCGTGCACGCAGGACCGGAAATACTTGGAGCCTGTAAGCTCCACGGCTTGCCCCTTGTTCGGCTTGCAGCCAACATAGTCGTTGACCAGCATTGCGCGTATTTCGTTGGAAACAGTGGGCGTATTTGCCGCGATGATCGACGCCATGGCCTTCTCAAATTGAGATTTCCGTTCGCTGCTCGTCAAACCGCCGATGGCGGCAGTCGGCAAGAGGCAGAGAACGATCGCCCATTTCGGAAATTGCATCTTTGATCCTCAAGAGACCTCGATTGCTATCATGGTCGATCCTTCTCTTGTCGAGAACTTTAATCGTCGCATGGATAAATTGCGGCGGTCACCTCTATCAGCACGAGCAAGAGCTTCTTCACGAAGCGGTCCTTTTCGGGCTCTGCAGCTTGTCTTTCAACCCGCCGATCCGCAAAGCCAGCTTGGTAAATTCCTGCCGATAGAAAATCAGATCGGTAGATGTGTAAAGATAAGATAGCACTTCGTCTTTGAACTTTCGGGGGTTGTAGAAAGACGGAGTCAGATACATTCCCCTTGCATCTGGTCTGCTGCCTCGCTTCGTAAGAAACACACGTTGCACCAACCCATGCGCGATCTCATTTCGTCTGCTGGCGAACTCTTTGTAGGCTTTGATCAGTTCGTTGAATTCGGCTCCGTGCTTCAGTGCTTTGGCTTTGCGTTTTGAAAAGTAAGCATCGCCAGCATTGGCCAACATTTGTTGGCGCGTTGCTGCACTGGTGATCGTGCCGTAGGCCCTAATGGCTGGCGCAAGATAGACGCGTTTATGATTAGCTGACACGAGCACGGCAAATAGTTGAGCGCAGGCGTTTTCCATCTGCTCCCACTCCGTAAGAGCTTGGCCGACCGTGCTAAAAATCGCATCCTCCCTTGAGTCGCCCACCGGGCTGGGAGGCCTAGGGTCCCACGGCTTCGGCTCCGCTTGTTTCTTCACGATATGCCTCGTTGAAGTTGATGACCTCGGTCCAATCGAGCGTCGATTGACGACTAGACACGCGAGATAATAGCATCCCGCTACTAGGGCGGGAGGTAGATAAATGACGAACGATCTGACCCATCTCGTTCAATTCTTGCAAACGGCTTACACAATACTGCTGGGCTTGGCGCTTGGTGAGGCCTTAAAGCAATTCGTCCCTGACGGCGACCAGCCGATTAGGAGAGACCGACTCCCGTTACTATTTGCGTTCCTTTTTATGATTTTTCCGTTCTTCCATGGAATGAGCAGGTACTTCTACTCTATCTATCTGTCGCATCCGGAGCCAAAGCTTGGGCCAGTCGCGGGTCACGTGATGTTTGACGGTTTGATTTTCATGACGCTCGCCGGCTTATTCTTTGTGCTCTCGCGTTCTCTTTCGGAGAGCCACTGGCGTCGCTTCTACGGGTTCCTTCTCGCCCTCTTGGCCGTCAACTCTCTGTGGATTTTCGTCTGCCTTGGATTCGGCGTGAATTTTCTACCTTGGTTGTGGTTAAACATAGCCCTCACCGTCGTGCTGACATTGAGTTTGCTTCACAATTGGCCTGAGCACAGCACGAAACCCCTTTGGATTTGCGCGGCCACAACATTTTGCACCACCGCCATCAGCTATATGTCGATGAACGGATTCTATTTTCCGTAGAGGCTAGGGCCGCCGTGGACAGAGCTTTTGAAGGGGGATCGTTGGCTGAACTCGTTTCAGATCAGCCCCAAGCCATTTATGACAATCAGTCCGCGATTCTCTTGAGCTTGCGAACGGCGTCATCCAATTCGTTCTTTGCTTTGTCGTATTCTTTCGCGTCAATCGCGCGTTCGCAATCATCCAGCTCATTGCGAATTATACGACGAATTAAATCTGCTGCCTCGTTCCCCTGCATGATAGCTTGCTCCGGCAATAATACGACTTCTTCGGGCTTTCTTTTCACGTTCCCGGCGGTCGCTGCCCCTGAAATTGAATGTTGCACTTCTTTGCGATAGAGGCCTGCTCGACGGCGACCATCTGCCCTTTCATCTGCGCGAGCTCGCCCGCCGCCTGCTTGTCGCCGCCAACGAAAAAAGCCGCCGGCCAGAAGACCACTACGGCCGCTGCGGTAGCCCAGCCGTCTTTTGTGCGCTGGCTATCCTGCACGCCCGATAACGTCCCAGCCCTGGTCGAAATTGATTGCGCCTCGAGCGCCAGTTGCGGACAAGTGTAGCTCTGATAGGCCACCGGCGAGACGTACGCTGGCATGATATCTTCCGAGCTCGACGCGCAACCGCCCAACGTGGCGCCTAACGCCACAATTCCCAGAATACGCATTTGTATGATCCCCCTGCCCATCGCGATTGTTTCGCAACCGGAAGGTGAACACAAGGACCGACAACCTGAATTTGTGATCTTGTTGCGCCGCAGCTAAGTGTGCTCATCGTCCAGTGCGCGCGAGATCAGTTTAGAAAGAAAACAAGACGTGGATGCCCGTGCCAAGCGCGGGCATGACGTTGGGACCGTGCCTGTCGTTGCTCACACGCCACTAATTCACGGTTGACACCGACTTTACCCGCCGCAACTGATTTGCCCGTCGTGCCAACGTGCCGCAGGCATTTTTGCTTGTGACGTCGGGCAAATCAAAAGCACATTTCCCGCGTCCCGTTCTCGAAAGAGGGGCGCTTCGCGGTCGTCACGGACGTTGGGAGCGGGATGCGATGGACGCGGGTGATGCCACGACGAATGCATCGAACGCGGACGGCGAAGCCGCGTGGTCCTGATATCTCGACGCTGATATCAAGCCGGCCGACAATGCTCGCGCATTGCGCCGGGGATGGTGACAAAAAGCCCGATCACCAGGGAGAGCGCGGAGGAAACCGTTAAAACCATTGCGCAGGGAAGGCCGGGGATTTCCGGTGAACCTGTGGTGACTAACTTGCGTGTTTTCTACTTTTACACGCGAGGCTGCGGGTGCACTGGGCACCCGGCTTTCCCTGCGCCCTCTCGTTGAGGGCATGAATGCTCAAAGCTCGGGCAGAGTATGTCGCGAGGGTGAGGCTGCATGTCTGCAATTGGCGGTGTCATTCCGGGATGGTGCGCTAGCACCAGACCTCAGATGCACAATTGTGCATCGGGGAATCTTCCGAGATTTCCGGATCGCCGCTTCGCAGCGTCCGGAATGACGGAAGGGAAGAATGCGCCCGTGGCACATATTGCACCGCAACAATGGCCGCATTCACCACCCTGCTAACGGGCAATGGCCTTTCGGCCGCCTTCTCTGTAAAGGTTCGCCCACGTAACAAGAAGACCGGGAAGCGGGCCGGACTAGCGCGCTCCCCCTCAAAGGTGAGCTGGGAGGAAACATGCGTAAACTGGTTTGGGCGGCGGCATCCGTCGCGGCATTGGCGTTTGTTGCACCGGCTGCGGCGCAATCGCCGATCGTCATCAAGTTCAGCCACGTCGTGGCCGCCGACACGCCCAAGGGCAAGGCCGCCGAAAAGTTCAAGGAACTCGCCGAGAAGTACACGGGCGGCAAGGTCAAGGTCGAAGTCTATCCGAACTCGACGCTCTACAAGGACAAGGAAGAGCTGGAAGCCCTGCAGCTCGGCGCGGTGCAGATGCTGGCGCCGTCGAACTCCAAATTCGGCCCGATCGGGATCCGCGAGTTCGAGGTGTTCGATCTGCCTTACATCCTGCCCGGACCTGAAGACGCTGCGCAAAGTGACCGACGGCCCGCTCGGCGCCAGGCTGCTCAAGCTGCTCGATGCCAAGGGCATGACCGGTCTCGCCTACTGGGACAACGGCTTCAAGCAGATGATCGGCCAACAAGAAGCTGGTCGCGCCGGCCGACTACAAGGGCCTGAAATTCCGCATCCAGTCCTCGAAGGTGCTGGAAGCGCAGTTCCGCACGCTCGGCGCGATCCCGCAGGTGATGGCGTTCTCCGACGTGTATCAGGCGCTGCAGACCGGCGTGGTCGACGGCCAGGAGAACACCTGGTCGAACATGTACACCCAGAAAATGCATGAAGTGCAGAAATACGCCACCGTCACCAACCACGGCTACATCGGCTACGTCGTGGTCGTGAACAAGAAGTTCTGGGACGGTCTGCCGCCGGATATTCGCGAGGCCTGCGCCAAAGGCGATGAAGGAAGCCACCGAGTTCGGCAACAACCAGTCGGCCAAGGAAAACGACGACGCGCTGGCGGAGATCAAGAAGGCCGGCAAGACCGAGATCGTCACGCTGACGCCGGAGCAGGACGAGGCGATGCGCAAGGCGATGATGCCGGTCTACAAGGAAGTGGCCTCGCGGGTCGGTCAGCCCTTGATCGACGAATTCCTGAAGGAGACCGGCCGCGGCCCGATGAACTGAGGCGGTGATTGCTGCGAAGACGCTGAGCTCCCTCTCCCGCTTGCGGGGGAGGGTCGGCGAGGGGGCGCCAATCGCACGCTTCGTGCGGAGAGTACCCGCCACCCGTATCGCATCTTCGATGCGATACGACCTCGCCCGCAAGCGGGAGAGGTACGAAGAACATGGCCTCAGACTTCACGGCCGTGACGGGGGCAATCTGATGTTGTCTACGCATTCTCGACAGGCTCGAGGAGATCATCATCGCGAGCCTGATGGGCGCGGCGACGCTGATCACGTTCGTTACCGTCGTGCATCGCTACCTCGTCGATGTGCCGGTTCTCTATCCCTACCTGTTCTGGATCAACCTTTCCTGGTCGCAGGAACTGTGCATCTACATGTTCATCTGGATGGCGAAGTTCGGCGCCGCCTATGGCGTGCGCACCGGCATCCATGTCGGCGTCGACGTCTTGATCAAGCGGCTCAACGACCGCTGGCGCAAGGGCGTCATCCTGTTCGGCCTGTTCGGCGGCGCGCTGTTTACCGCGATCGTCGGCACCATGGGCGCGAAGTTCGTGTTCGAACTGATGCACACCGATCAGGTTTCGCCTGACCTCGAGATTCCGAGCTGGATCGTCTACGGCTGCATCCCGCTCGGCTCCTATCTGATGTGCTTCCGCTTCCTTCAGGTGTGCTGGCATTACTTCTGGACCAGCGAATTGCCGCATCACGATGCGACCAATGTCGACGGCATCGAGGTTTCCAAGGAAGCGCCGATCGCGATGGGAGAAGCGTAAATGAGCGCCGCTCTCATTTTCGGACTGCTGTTTGCGCTGATGCTGACGGGCATGCCGATCTCGATTTCGCTCGGCCTCACCGTCTTGACCTTCCTGTTCACGATGACGGAAGTGCCGATCGAAAGCGTCGGCCTGAAGCTGTTTTCCGGCCTCGACAATTTCGGCATCATGGCGATCCCGTTCTTCATTCTCGCCGGCACTTTCTTGACCCGCGGAGGCGTAGCGCGGCGCATGATCGCGTTCACGACCTCGCTGGTCGGCCACCTGCCGGGCGGGCTCGGGCTTGGCGGGCGTGGCGGCGTGCGCGATGTTCGCCGCGATCTCCGGCTCCAGCGTGGCGACCGTGGTGGCGATCGGCTCGATCATGATGCCGGCGATGGTGGAGCACGGCTATCCCAAGCGCTTCGGCGTCGGCGTGATCTCGACCTCCGGCGCGCTCGGCATTCTGGTGCCGCCCTCGATCATCCTGGTGCTGTACGGCGTTTCCACCAACACCTCGATCGGCGCGCTGTTCATGGCCGGCATCGTGCCCGGCATTCTGCTCGCTTCGATGCTGGCGGCGGTGACCTGGTTCATCGCCTACCGCAACAACTACCCGAAGATGCCGCGGGCGACGTTGAAGCAGCAAGTGACCGCGTTCCGCGAAAGCTTCTGGGGCCTGGCTCTGATCGTCATCGTGCTGGGCGGCATCTATGGCGGCATCTTCACGCCGACCGAAGCCGCCGCCGTGGCCGCGACCTACGCGTTCTTCATCACCGTGTTCGTCTACAAGGAGTTGAAGCTCAATCAGGTCGGCAAGGTGCTGTTGCAGGCCGCCAGCATGAGCTCGATGCTGCTTTACATCATCACCAACGCGGTGCTGTTCTCGTTCCTGATGACCCACGAACAGATCCCGCAGGAGATGGCGGCCTGGATCATCGACAAGAATTTCGGCGTCTGGACCTTCCTGCTCGTGGTTAACGTCATCCTGCTCGCCGCCGGCAATGTCATGGATCCGTCATCGATCCTTCTGATCATGGCGCCGATCCTGTTTCCGCTGGCGACCAAGATCGGCATCCATCCGGTGCATCTCGGCGTGTTGATGATCGTCAATACCGAGGTCGGGCTTTGCCATCCGCCGGTCGGTCTTAACCTTTATATCGCCAGCGGCATTGCCAAGATGGGCATCAGCGAGATCACCATGGCGGTGTTGCCGTGGCTCGCCGCAATGCTGGTTTTCCTAGGGCTGATCACCTACGTGCCGGAGATTTCGCTGTGGCTGCCGCGGCTGCTCGGCATGGTCCAGTAGTCTTGGTTAGCGAACGTCGGACCCACTCCACGGATGTCATGATTTGAGTGTTTCCAATCGTGAACGGAATTAAATCTTGGTAAGGGAAGGGTCTGTTGCCGAACTGTAAGTTGATTGCGGAGGCGCGTATGCCCATTCTCCCGCGAGCTTCAAGGGAGGTTGACATGAGGAAGTTTGCAATCGCCGGCGTTGCCGCGCTCGCTATCGCCGCTTCGACGGCGGTTTATGCCCAGCACAGCTGGTTCCACGATCACATGATGGGGCGGCACACAAGGATGAGCCCGGAAGATCGCGCGGCGATGGCCGACGCCAGGATTGCGGCGGTGCACGCCGGGTTGAAGCTTTCGGCCGATCAGGAAAAACTGTGGCCGCCGGTCGAGGGCGCGGTGCGCGAGCTCGTCAAGATCAAGCTTGATCGCGCTGCGGCGCGTCAGGCAGCTAGCGCCAAGCCCGCCGACGATCAGGCGAAGCCCGATCCGGTCGCGCGCCTGCGCCAGCGCGCCGAGAACATGATGGCCTCCGCTGCCGCGCTGAAGAAGGTCGCGGACGCGGCCGACCCGCTCTACAAGACGCTCGATGACGGCCAGAAGCGCCGGCTTGCAATGCTGACCTATCACAACCGGCACGGCGGTGACGGTGAAGGTTGGCGCGGCCGCCTCCAGCACGGCTTCGGCCGCGACCGCGACCGCGGACCGGACTCCGAGCCCGAGCGCCTCTAACTTAATCTCAATTCGTCGATCGGCATCATCGTTACTGAAGGGAAAGCCGCCGGAAATCTCCGGCGGCTTTTTCGTGGGCGCCGCATTTCGGCTCCCTCAAGGCTGGCCGGCCATGCCTGAAAGCCGAAATCGGGCGCATTTTCCGCTAGTTGTGGCGGCCTCCTGGGCCTGCGAAAAGCCCACAGGCTTGCTGGACATCGCTGGGTCGCTTTGCTAAACGACGCCCTCTTGCGGTGGCCGTTTTCCGGATCGGTTCCGGGCGCATAGCTCAGTTGGTAGAGCAGCTGACTCTTAATCAGCGGGTCCCAGGTTCGAGCCCTGGTGCGCCCACCAAGAAAAATCCTTCCTTTCCAATATCTTCGCGGGATCGTGGCCGAGAACAAAACGGGTCTGGTGCGACGCTTTTCGTGGTCGGACGTCGCACACCGTGCGACGAGATGACGATTGTTATCTGAAAGCTCTTGAAGCAATCCGGTACGCAGAAAATTGTCGATGTTTCACTTCGCATCAAGTGAAACATCGCCTATCCGATATGCCATACGTTCGATTTGCGAAGGCTTCGAAGCAATCCGGGAATTCGCCGAAAAAACATACGTCGCACGTCAAATCCCCGCTTGCTTCGGCATTAGGCTGACATGCGCGGCGGCGATGCGCCAGCCGACTGGCGTCCGCAGCCACACATGGCTTTGCCGCCCGGTTAACGACGAACCGACGCGTTGAAATTCGGTATTAGCGGTCGCAAAATCCCGGCCGTAGGCGGTGATGACCGTATTCATCAGGCAGCGCGTCATGTCGATCGGCGGGCGGGTCGCGCGGAAATTGGCGATGGCGTCATATCCGTAGAGGTTTTCCGCCACGCCATAGCGGAGTGTGCAGGGGCTCGCCCAAAAGAGCTGATCCAAAACCTCAACATCATTGGCAACGAGGGCCTGTTCGTAGCGCGCGAAAGCCGATGTTACTTCGGCGACAACTTCGGGAAGATTGATCTCTAGCATGCCAGTATCTCCAAAATCAGAACCGCACCGGCGGTGGCGCAAGTATGCCCGCTGCCTCCGCTGCCGCGGCAACCCTGAACACCAGATCTTCGCGCCATGGCGCCGCGATTATCTGGATTCCTAACGGCAATGGACTCGAGCCTGCAACCGGCGCGGCCAGGACCGGCAGCCCGGCGAAGGACAGCGGCTGCGTGAAGACACCAAGATAGCCCGCCGCCGGCAGTTCCCGCCCATCCACCTCCATCATGCGTTGCCCGATCGGAAATGCTGGATAAGGCGTGGTGGGCGCGACGATCACATCGACGTCGCGAAACAGTACTTCAAGCTCACCACAATACCAGCGGCGAAAGCGCTGGGCCCGCGCATACCAGGCGGCGGGCACCACTGTTCCCGACAGGAACAGTGGCCTTGTCATCGGATCGAAGCTGGCCGCTTGAGTCTTGAGATCCGCAAGATGCAATTCGCCGCCCTCGCTCGCCGTGATGATCATTGCCGCAGCCCGCGCCAGTGCGGGCTCAGGCAAGTTAACGCGCCGAGTGACGCCGAGAGCGGAGGCGGCCCTTTCCGTTGCGGCGAAGACTTCCGGATGCCCGGCGCTGGCAAAGTATCCGACCGCGAGAGCAACCCTTAGACCGTCCATCCCTTGATCGAGAATCGAGGCGACCGGCTCGACCGGCCGGCCCGCACAGGCTGGATCGGTCGGATCAGGGCCCTGCAGCGCATCGTAAACCGCGGCGACGTCGCCGACCGAGCGAGCGAACGCACCGACGTGGTCGAAGCTGGCCGCGAACAGGCGTGTGCCTGCCCGGCTTAAGCGGCCATAGGTGGGTTTGAGACCGAAGACGCCACACAATGCCGCCGGTACGCGAATGGAACCATTCGTATCTGAGCCCAGACTCATCGGCACCAAACCGGCGGCAACGGCCGCCGCTGAACCGCCGGAAGAGCCCCCGGCGATGCGTGACAAATCGTGCGGATTGTGTGTCGGTCCATAGTGGCTGTTCTGGGTCGAGAAGCCGAAGGCATATTCGTCCATGTTCAGCGCGCCGACCAGGATCGCGCCGGTGCTTTCCAGGCGCGCGACTAATGTCGCGTCGCGTATTGCTGGTGGCAGCTCCGCATCGATGCGGGAGCCGGCCAATGTCGTGAGGCCTTCAACGTCGAAAAAATTCTTGACGGCGAAACACACACCGGCGAGCGGGCCAGGGTCGCGGCCTGCTCGGACCAGATCGTCGACGCCCGCCGCCGCGGCAAGGGCGCGATCCGCGACCACAGCGGTAAAGGCGTTGATCGAACCGTCACGCGCGGCAATTAGATCGAGATTGGCGTGTGTGATGTCCACCGCCGTTTGCCGTCCGGCGCGAACAGCAGCAGCAATGTCGATGACGCTGGCCATAAACTCGATCACCGTCGCGTTCCGCCGGCCACGAAAATCGGCGACGGCCCGGCATCCGCAGGCAGCGGAAACTCCATCAGCGGCCCCGCAACGCGCGCCAGATTTGAAAAAATGCCGACGACTGCGGGCATGTCCTCGGGCGCGATCGAAAGTCCGATCGCAGCTGCGGTTTCCTCTACGTAGCGTTGCAGATGGATGGGAGATGTCGACGGATCAGTCATGATGCGCTCCATTGTTCGGGCCAATATCGATTATTTCGCCTTGCCGATCACGCCCGCCACGTACCAGTCGAAACTCCCCATCTTGTCACCGCCCCAGGATTCCCCGTCCTTGATGCGCACCACGCCGCTGTTGTCGGTAACCGGGCCGGTAAAGGGATTGAAACCCGCGCCGATTTTCTCGGCCGAGGCCGTGACAAGCGCTTGCACATCGGGGGGGACCGCAGGCCCGTAAGGCGCAACGGTCATCATGCCTTGACCCAACCCCAGCCGAACCATCGCCGGCTTGAATGTCCCAGCGATCACGCTCTTTGCCGTCGCCGTCATAAACTGGCCCCAGGTGAATCCCAGGCCGGTGAGCCAGCCCTTCGGCGCCAGTGTCCGGGCCTCGGTTGATTGAAATCCGATCGAGTAGACGCCACGGCCTTCGGCGGTCTGGATAATGGTCGCCGGCGAATCCACATGCATGGTCAAGACATCAGCGCCCTGATCAATTAAGGCGTTGGCGGCGACAGCTTCCTTTGCCTTGTCGGACCAGCCGCCGGTGACGACGACGCGCGTCACCGCCTTCGGATTAACCGACCGCGCACCCATTTCGAAGGCGTTGATGTTACCGACTGCATAGCCGATCGGGACGCCAACCACGAAGCCGAGCGTGTTCGACTTGGTCATCTTTCCGGCCGCGACGCCCATCGGATACCAGGCCGACTGCGTCGCTCCGAAAAAATTGCCGAAATTCGGCGCCTGCATCCAGCCGCCGGCATGTTCGAACACGACATCCGGATGAGTCTTGGCAAGATTGAAGGCGAATTGCTGATGACCAAAGCTCGTGGCAAAGATCAGTTTGGCGCCTTGCTGAATCATTCCTTCCATGATCCGTTCCGATTCGGCCGTCTCGGGAACGTTCTCCGCCTCTATCAGCTTGAGCCCGGGAATGTTTTTCTTCATCTCCTCAAGGCCGTCCTTCATGGCCCTGTTGTAACCGTAGTCGTTGACGCTACCGACATAGATCGCGCCGACCGTAAGCGGCACGTCCTCAGCCCCGGCAGGCCCCGTGGCGAACGAGCCTGCGAGAGCCACGCATGCGGTCAGCAATGCCATTAATCGATTCATCTTACCCTCCGTTCTGGCTGCATCGGCATTTCGCCGTCTCAGACGCGTTCAACTTCGTGCTACTCCACACCGAAGAAAGTTCTTCCCAATGCTGCCGGTGCAACCGCTTGACGGTTCCATCCCCATACAACGAGGACCAGAAGCGTGAGCAGGTAGGGCACCATGTTCATCATGAACGGCGAGACATCGGCGCCAGCCGCCTGAAGCTGCAATTGCAACGCTTCGGCACCCCCGAACAGCAGCGCGCCGGCAATTGCCAGGAAGGGATTCCATCTCGCGAAAATAACCAGCGCGATGGCGATGAAGCCGCGGCCGCCGGTCATTCCTTCGGCCCAGGTCTGCGTGACTGCGATCGAAATATGCGCACCGGCGATCCCGCCCAGGAGACCGGCCAGTGCCAATGCCTGGTACTGCAGGGATGCCGGCCGGTAGCCGGCGGCGAAAGCGGACGCCGGGTTTTCACCCACGGCACGCAACACCAGACCCCAGCGGGTACGGAACAACAGCCACCAGATCAACCCTGCGGTCGGCACCGCGAGATAGACGAGGATGTCGTAACTCGATAATCGCATCCCGAGTCCATTGGCGGCGAGACCGGGAAAATGCAGCCGCGGCAATCCACCGATGAGTACTCCGACGAATGGGCGGCCGATCAACGCACTCAGACCCAACCCGAAGAACATCAGGCAGAGGCCGGTGGCGAGCTGATTAGCCCGGCGTTCGACAACCAGATAGGCAAAAACCAGATTGACCGCCGCACCAGTGAACGCGGCAGCGATCAATCCGATATACGGATTGCCGGTCACTGCGCTCACCGCATAGCCGGTGGAGGCGCCGATCAATAGGATGCCTTCGAGCCCGAGATTGACAATGCCGGCGCGCTCGCCGACCAATTCGCCGAGAGTTGCATAGAGCAGCGACGTGCCCGACAGGATCGAACTGGCTACAACTCCGACGATAAGAGCTATGTTCATCGCGGTGACCCTCCCGCTGACTGCCGGCCGAGAACGATGAACAGGATGGCTGCCATCAGTATGTTGATGACCGCGAAAGGCAGTCCCTGTGTGATCTGTAAGATGTCGCCGACCGAGCTGATGAAGGCAAAAAGGAACGCCATCACCATGATGCCGCTGGCGCTGGTGCCGGCAAGCCATGCGACAAGGAAGCCCATAAAGCCGTAACCTGGCGAGAGCTCTGACACCAGCCGGCCCTGGATTGCGCTTACCTCGACCATCCCCGCGAGGCCGGCAACGCCTCCGGCGGCGAACATCACCACAAGGACGTAGCCAAACGTGGGCAGGCCAAGCTGGCGTGCGGCCTCCGGATTGCCGCCAATCGCCCGCATGTCCAGGCCCCAACGGGTACGAGTCATTAGCCACCAGTAGAGAATGAGGCAGACCAGTGCATAAGCCAGTCCGGCATTGATGCGCGTATGCATAAAGTTTGGGAGCCGCGCCGCTTCGGCAAACGCTGGTGACTGCGGATAGGAAGAACTCTGCGGGTCGCGCCATGGACCGAAGATGAAGAAGCTGACAATCATGGGTGCGATGTAGTTGAGCAGCAATGTCGAGATGGTCTCGTTGACAAGACGCAACGCCCGGAGCGCGCCCGCGATCAGCGCCCACAGCCCACCCCCGATAAAACCGAGCAGTGTCAAGGCCGGCAGCAGAATGAACACGGGCTGATCGGCGAGCGCGAGCGCGCCGGCTGTGGCGAGCCAGGCTCCCATATAGAGTTGGCCCTCGCCGCCTACATTGATCAGGCCCATCCGACTCGGCAGCGCCGCGGCGACGGCGGTGAGCAGCAACGGGATCATGCGCACCAGCAGTTCGGAAAACCCGTAAGCGTTGCCGAAAACGTAACGGATCGTATCGAGGTAGGCCTTGAGCGGGTCCATACCGGCCGCTGTCAACAATGCGGCAAAGGCAACGAATGCGATAAGCGCCACCAACACGAAGCGCGAGACAGCGGCGAGCGTGGTTTCCAGACAGAGTGCGGCGCTACGCTGCATGAGAATGCTTCCCCGCTCCCACCATCGGCGGGCCCACCGTTTCGGGGCGAAAATCCGGCCGAGCGAACTCTCCAGCAATGGCACCACGATAGATCACCAGCAGCCGATCGCTCATGGCGAAGAGTTCGTCGAGATCTTCCGACATCAGCAGCACCGCGGCGCCATCGTTCCGGGCGGCGGCAAGCAGCGCGCGCACCATCATGGTGCTGCGCGCGTCTAGTCCGCGGGTCGGATAGAGGGCGACGATCAGTTTGGGGTCGTGGGCCAATTCACGCGCCAGCACTACACGCTGCAGATTTCCTCCGGATAGGGTCGCCGCGCGTGTCTCGAAGTCGGGGCGCGGAAAGCCGAGTTTGGCAAAGCTGCGAGCCATGTCGCCGTTGAGCGCATCCCAATCCAGTGCCCATCCGGCTCGATAGCGCCTGCCCGTGCCGAGCGCGAGATTTTCCCGCACTGTCAATCCCGGCACGCAGGCAAGCGCAAGCGGATCGTCCGGAATGGAGGCGACGCCTTTTTCGCGAACCGCCGCAGTGGACCACCGTGAAGCGTCTTCGCCCCACAACAGCTTGGTTCCGGTTCGCGGCTGGCGCAGGCCCAGGATGAGTTCTCCGAGTTCGCGCTGACCATTGCCGGAGATGCCGGCTATGCCAACGATTTCACCCGGACGGACGCTGATCGACAAATCGCGCAGCGCCGTGTCCCCGGCGCCCGCCGACGTCGAAACTCCCTCAAGCGTCAGCGTGGCGGCGCCGCTCCGTCGGGTCGGGATGTTGATCGGTTGGGGCGGCGCGGCAGGCGCGCCTTCGAACATCAGACCGAGCAAGCTTTCCTGCGAAGCTTGGCCGCGATTGACGATGTCGACAATATGGCCCTGCCGCATCACCGCGATGCGATCGGCGCAGGTGAGCACCTCACGCAGCTTGTGCGTGATCAACACAATGCCAAAGCCTTCGGCGCGCAGGTCCGCGATGGTTCGGAACAAGGCGTCACATTCCTGCGGAGCCAGCACCTTTGTCGGCTCGTCCAGAATCAGGACGCGGGCGCCGGCAAGAATCTGTTTGAGTATTTCCACCTTCTGCTGCTCGCCGACCGCAAGCTGGCGCACCGGCTGCCACGGGCCGGCGGCAATCTGAAATCGTTCGGAATAGATGCGGATGCGGGTCAGCAGATCGCCGCGCCGGATCACTACAGGCAGGTCGTTCTGGAACAGGGCGATGTTTTCAAACACGCTCAAGGCCGGAATGAGCGTGAAATTCTGGAATACCATACCGATGCCGAGGGCACGGGCGTCGCGGGGCGAGGAAATCTCCTGGCGCACGCCGCGGACCAGGATTTCGCCGGCATCGGCGGCATAGAAGCCATAGAGTATTTTCGCGAAGGTGCTCTTGCCGGCGCCGTTCTCGCCCAGCAGGGCAATCACCTCGCCCGGCCGGATGTCAAAAGAGGCGATATCGTTGGCCAGGAGGCTGCCGAACCGCTTGACGATCCCGTAGGCTTCCAGGAGCGGCCCGCCGGTAGGGCTGGTATTGGCGACCAACTGACCCCATTCTGTAGTGTGGCTACCTGGCATGTATTTTGCTCGGTTATACTGGCGCCCCTCGTATGCCTGAAGGGAATGGCATGGAGGCGCGCGCCATCTCCGCCGATGGTGCCGTAACGAGACCTTTGGGGGAAATGATAAAGCGATATGCACGTCATATCAGAACGGAATTTGAGCTCGATTGACCTAAATCTGCTGGTGGCTTTCGACTCGCTGATGGCCGAGCGAAATGTCACGCGAGCGGCTGAGCGCAATGGTCTGACTCAGCCGGCGGTCAGCAAGGCGCTCAACCGTTTGCGCTATTTGTTCGATGACCCGCTGTTCATCCGCCGCGATCGCGCCATGGAACCTACCGTGCGGGCGCTCGAACTGGCGGGGCCTATTCACGGCGCGCTAGCCGCTATATCGCGGACGCTGACGTTGCCGACAGCCTTCGATCCAGCCACCGCTAGCGCCATCGTCAAGATCGCCACTATTGATCTCTATCATATGAACCTGTTGCCGGCACTGGTGCGACACCTGCGCCGATATGCGCCCGGCGTCGACATGCAGGTGAGAGCCAATGACTGCTCGTCGTTGCGCGAAAGACTTGCCAACGGTGAGATCGACCTCGCATTTGCGCCGCTCGGAAATAAAACCGGCGATCTGACCGCCGAACCCCTGTGGAGCGATCGGCTGGTAACACTAGTGGGACCAAACAACCGGATGCCGGATTCCATGAGCCTCGAGGCCTATGCCGCAGCCGAGCACGTGGTGGACGCTGGACACGTCCAGGTATCTCCGGACGGTGTCGGCACCAGTGTCGTCGACGCAATTCTGACTGCACGGGGTTTGCGGCGGCGGATCGTGCTTGTGTTGCCCAGTTCTGCCGGCATTCCGTTCGTGGTCGCGGAAACCGACCTTATCGCCACCTTGCCGAGTCGAATTGTGAAGGGTCTGTGCCCGGTACCGAATATCCGCGTACTGAACCCGCCGTTGCCGGGCGTCGAAGTAAGTCCGCAAATGTTCTGGCATCGCCGCACCGATGCCGACCCTCTGCAAATATGGTTGCGCGCCGCTATTCGCGATATTGCCGCAGGGAAGTTGTGATGCCGACTCTGCCTCAAGTCTCCAACACCGCGGTTTGAAGCGGCGCCTCAAAACGAAAAGGGAGAACTCAGATCGACACCGGTCCGACCGACTTTCGCAATGCAAGTATCGATCGATATTCTCAGTACGCTTTCGGCGTCACGCGGCCAACCACGGGATATGTCTCTCAACCAATCGCAAGAATCGGGAGTTGCGCATCCCCGATTTGAACAAGGTGCGGGATAAACGGGGCGTGTCCATTCTGACTGCGCCTATAACCGATTGATTAATCAAGGGACGGAATCCGCTGTTTCGTCAGAAAATTCGTTGAAATCATTGATGAAGTAGTCGGATTTTTATTCCACCATGCGGAGGTTCGAATCCTCCCGCCCCAGCCAAGGTTTGAGGCCAGTAAGATCAGGCGCTTATTGAATCTGGCCGATTTTCATTCTGAACGGGCGGTTGTCTTCCTGTTCTTTTCGACGTCAGCGTCCTCAACATCAAGCACGCGAATTCGGTGCGCAAGCAATACTGACTCGTACGACGACAAAAGAAAACATCGATCTTGTTGGGATGCCGTCGGCGAGGATCGAATATGGGTGCGCTTCTTCGAGCTCATTCGTAACCTGGCGTAATTCGACGAAGACAGGCGTAGTAGAAAAACTTGCGCGCTGCTGTGCTCGTTGCTTTTCCTTTCATAAACCATTCGGCAATGGTTGTTCGCCATTCTCTCCAAGATAGAGACTCGCCGCCACGCAGAGTCTGTTGGAGCTCCCGGCGGGATCAAAAATTGCCTTAGTGTTTATAATTTTTATGGCGGCGCGGCGTCGTCAGTACTTCAAGGGCATTTTATGCTAAGGACACTAGAACGTTTCTTTGAAGTCGTAGAAGCTAACGCGGGTTGTGCAGTTTTGGCAGTGAGTGCCTCCTTGGCGATTACCGGCTGCCTGCATCTTATTTGGGAATAGTCCACCTTTTTGCACAAATTTAACGCGATGATCAGCCGTTGTGCACAAAGGCGTCGGGTTTGTACAATTTCGCGCCACATGCGCTTCGATGCCGCCGTGGTGTCCGTGGACGCATGGATCTAAGCATTGGCCAAAAACGCCAAAGCCGCCCGACCATGCTCGTCACGAAGCCGCGCCAGATCGACCCCGACCGGTAAACCATCCGTAACCCGCCATTCGCCGCCGATCATCATCCGGTCAGCACGGTGAGCGCCGCAGAGAGCTAGCGCGGCAACCGGATCACCGGCGCCGGAAAACCGCAAGTCGTCCAAGGTGAATAAAGCGAGGTCAGCCTCGCGTCCTACCGCAATCCTGCCGATATCGTTGCGTCCAAGGCACTTGGCAGATCCTTCGGTCGCCCACCGAAAAGCATCAAGATGGGTGACTGAAGTTGCGTCGTAGGCCAGTCGTCCGAGGAGCAACGCGTGGCGGATCGACTCCATCAGGTTCGAGCTATCATTTGAGGCCGAGCCATCGACGCCAAGGCCGACAGTCACCCCGGCTGTCTCCAAATCCCTGGTTCGGCAGATACCTGAAGACAGCATCATGTTCGATGTGGGACAGTGGCAGATTCCCATTCCGTGTTTCGCGAGCCGTGCGATCTCTGTATCGTTGAAGTGAATGCCGTGCGCCAGCCAGACGCGCTCGTTGAGCCAGCCTACCTGTTCCAGGTAATCGAGCGGCCGACAGCCGTAGTGATGAAGACAGTAATCGTCCTCATCGCGGGTTTCTCCCAAATGGGTATGGAGAAGACAATTGTGCTTCTCTGCGAGAGCGGCGGTATCGATCATGAGCTCGCGGGTCACGTTGAAGGGCGCACATGGCGCCAACGCGACGCGCAGGAAAGAACCGTCGCTCGGATCGTGATATTTCGCGAGAACCCGCTCGCAATCCGCGATAACTGTATCATAGCTCTGCATCAACCGTTCGTCCGCAATACCTCCTTCGGCGAAGCCAAGGTTGATGGCGCCGCGCGTCAGCGTCATACGCATTCCCAGTTTCGACGCTTCTTCCGCCTCGATGTCGACGGCGTCGGCCATGTCATCGGGAAAGACAAACAAGTGATCCGACGCCGTGCTGCAGCCCGACATCAGCAGTTCGGTCAGCGCGACACGTACGGCCAAACGGAAGCAGTCGCGATCAAGATGTGCCCCCCAGATCGGATAGAGCTGCTGCAGCCACGGAAACAGGTTCTTGTTGATGGCTTTCGGATGGGCGCGCGTCAGCGTTTGGAAAAAATGGTGATGAGCGTTGACCAAGCCCGGAATGATCACGTGGCGTCGGGCATCGAAAACATTGTCGCAAGGCACGGCAGGGCCATCCTGCCCGACCAGTTCGACGATCCTGCTGCCCTCGACGACAAGTCCTCGCTTGCCTCCTTCGGCTAGCATTGCGATCGGATCGCGAATCCAGGTCTTCATAGGTTCTGCGTTCGGCTTTCTCACCAGAGGAATGGCGCGTGACCCTGCCACAATGAACGCAATCCCTCTAAATCGTTTCCTCTGGGCAACCAAGGGGCCCGTTCACCGCCGGTAACTCTGGCTGATTTCGCTTGAGAACCGGCCACCGCAAATCGATCATAGCGGTCGATTAGCCCACCGGAAAACTACGTGGCGGTGCAAGGCGCCATCCTCCGCCGGTCTCTGATTTTCGGGCTTAGTTGACCCAACTACCAAGGTTTAATCCTTAAATCGGGCCGACTTAGCCGACTTGGCGCGCAGATTGCTTGGGTCTTTCAAAGACGGCGTGTTGCTGCACTACTTTAGCCTAGGCTCATTGAAAACATGGACAAATTTGCAGATTTAAAGCCGCGGCTGGTGCTTACCGGCATTACCAAGCGCTATCCGAGCGTTGTGGCCAATGAGGACGTCTCGTTGCGTGTCCGCCCCGGTGAAATTCACGCCGTGCTTGGCGAGAACGGTGCCGGCAAAAGCACGCTGATGAAGATCATCTATGGCGTCACCAAGCCGGATGCCGGCACGATCATGTGGAACGGTCAGTACGAAACCATCGTAGCTCCTTCACAGGCGCGGCGTATGGGCATCGGCATGGTGTTTCAGCATTTTTCTTTATTCGAGACGCTCACCGTATGGGAAAATATCGCGCTGGCGCTGGATGAACCGGTTCCGACCGCGCGACTGGCGGCACAGATTACCGAGGTTTCCGAAAAATACGGACTTCCGATCGATCCGTATCGTCTTGTTCACAGCATGTCCGTGGGCGAGAGGCAGCGCGTCGAGATCGTGCGCTGCCTGCTTCAGGAGCCCAAGCTTCTGATCATGGACGAGCCAACCTCAGTGCTGACGCCGCAGGCCGTCCTGATCTTGTTCAAGACGCTCCGTCGCCTGGCGTCGGAAGGCTGCAGCATCCTGTATATCAGCCATAAGCTCGATGAAATTCGGGCGCTCTGCGACACCGCCACGGTGCTTCGTGGCGGAAAAGTCAGCGGCGATGCCATTCCTCGGAACGAAACTAACGAGAGTCTCGCACGGTTGATGATCGGCGGAGAGTTGGCCGAGTGCCATCTCACTCCCCGCGAGGCAAAGGAAGTACGGCTCGATGTCCAGCATTTGTCGCTGCAGTCGCCCGATCCGTTCGGGACATCGCTCAAGGACATCAGCCTGCAGGTACGAAGTGGCGAGATACTTGGGATCGCCGGTGTTTCCGGAAACGGTCAAAAGGAGTTGATGACGGCGCTGTCGGGCGAGCGGCTGAGTACCAGCGGCTCGATGATCAAGCTGTTCGGACAACCTGTCGGGGCGCTCAACCCCGCAAAGCGCCGCGCGCTTGGGCTGACCTTCGTTCCCGAAGAGCGGCTCGGGCGAGGGGCGGTGCCGCCGATGAGTCTCGCCTATAACGCGCTGCTGACCGGTGCGCGAAAGGGCATGGTACTGAACGGCATGATCCACCCGAGCGTAATGCGGACGTTTTCCAAGCACGTCATTGAGCGCTTCAAAGTTAAATGCGGCGGCGAGCAATCTGTCGCCTCCAGCCTGTCGGGCGGCAATCTGCAGAAATTCATCGTTGGGAGAGAGACGATGCTGCAGCCCAAAATGATGATCGTGGCACAGCCGACGTGGGGGGTGGATGTCGGCGCCGCGCAGCTTATCCGGCAAGCACTGATTGATCTGCGTGACGCGGGCGTCGCAATTCTCGTCATATCCGAAGAACTCGACGAGCTATTCACGATCAGCGATCGGCTATCGGTGCTCGCGGCAGGACGCCTTTCGCCTTCGGTCAAGCCTGCCGAAACATCGATCGAACAAATCGGGGTATGGATGAGCGGCAAATTCGGCGACAAGGCAGGCGAGGGGCCAGCTTCCGCAGTAGCGCAATTGGAGACTGCTGATGCTCAGGCTTGAGCGACGTGCCACGCCTTCGTCCACTATGAGTGTCGTGTCGCCTTTGTTGGCGGCAGCCGGGATGCTGGTGACCGGCTTTTTGTTATTCAGCGCGCTGGGCAAGGACCCGGTGGAGGCGTTCTACCTTTTCTTTATCAAGCCGCTGTCGACTAGCTACGGCATTGGCGAATTGCTTCTCAAGACGACGCCGTTGCTACTTTGCGGGTTGGGTCTGGCCCTGGGCTTTCGCGCCAACGTCTGGAACATCGGCGCCGAAGGGCAACTCACCATGGGCGCGATCGCCGGGGGCGGTGTTGCGCTCTGGTTCGGCGACAGCGATTCATTTTTCGCGATGCCGCTGATGCTGTTGGCCGGCGTGCTCGGCGGGATGGCCTGGGCCGCCATTCCGGCCTTCCTGCGAACCCGATTCAACACCAACGAAATTCTTGTAACGCTGATGCTGGTGTACATCGCCCAGCTGGTGCTGTCCTGGCTGGTGCACGGGCCGTGGCGCGATCCTCAGGGCCAAAACTACCCGCAATCCCAAGGTTTTGGCGATGCCGAAACGATGTCTGTTCTGATTGAGGGGACCCGTGTGACCTGGGGCATCGTCTACGCCCTTATACTTGCGGTGATGGCGTGGGTGTTCTCGCAGAAGACCTTCGCTGGATTTCGAATGCAGGTGGCCGGAATGGCGCCCGCTGCCGCCGCCTATGCCGGGTTTTCGGAGAAGCGCAATATTTGGATCGCACTGATGCTGTGCGGTGCCACCGCCGGTCTCGCCGGAATTTGCGAAGTAGCCGGACCTATCGGAAGGCTGCAGCAGGAAATTTCGCCGGGTTATGGCTTTGCCGCGATCATCGTCGCATGGATCGGGCGGCTGCATCCGATTGGAGTCGTGTTCGGTGCGTTGCTGATGTCGCTGCTCTATCTCGGTGGCGAGTTGGCGCAGATGGGCATGGGTTTACCGTCCGCTATAACCGGCTTGTTTCAGGGGTTGTTGCTTTTCTACCTGCTAGCTGCGGACCTGTTCATCACGTTCCGGCTGAAGCGCGTGGTAGCCGTGGTCGAACCCACGCTGACGAAACCAGCAGCAAGCATTGAGAGCGCAGCATGAATCCCCTTATCCCGATGATTGCCAGCACCGTGGTGGCAGCCACCCCATTGATCTATGCGGCGCTTGGCGAAACCGTCGTCGAAAGATCAGGCGTACTCAATCTCGGAATTGAAGGCATGATGCTGATCGGTGCGGTGGCCGGTTTTGCTGCTACCCGCGGATCCGGAAGCGACACGGTCGGGTTTATGGCGGCGGCTGCGGCGGGCGTCGCATTGTCCCTGGTGTTCGGTTTTCTGACGCTTAACCTACAGACAAACCAGGTGGCGACCGGCCTCGCGCTGACTTTGTTCGGAATTGGTTTGTCGGCCTTCGTCGGGCACAATCTGGCCGGGTTGCCGGTGGATCGGCTGGCGCCAATCAAGATTCCAGTTCTGTCCGACATTCCCGTCCTGGGAGACCTTTTGTTTCACTACGACGTCATGGTCTATCTTTCGATTGCTCTGTTCATTGCTGTGCAGTGGTTCCTGACGAAGTCCCGTTCTGGCCTGACCCTGCGCGCCATCGGTGAATCCCCGGCAGTTGCTCACGCCATCGGAAAGTCGGTGTTGAAGACCCGCTATCTGGCAGTGGCGTTTGGCGGCGCGAGCGCCGGAATCGCTGGCGCCTATCTGTCGTTGGTGCAGACGCCTATGTGGGTGGAAGGCATGTCGGCCGGCAAAGGGTGGATCGCGCTCGCTCTCGTCGTCTTCGGAACGTGGAAGCCAGCCCGTGTTGTCATCGGCGCCTATTTGTTCGGGGGCGTGACGCAATTCCAGCTTTTCGCTCAAGGGTTCGGTCTGCCGATCCCCACCGAGTTTCTGTCGATGCTGCCCTATGCAGCGACGATTATCGTTCTTGTAATCATCTGTCGCGATCCCAAGACGATCTTGCTGAACCAACCCGCATCTCTCGGCCACAGCTTCCACTCAACCGCTTGAGGACTGGTGGCCAGATATCTTTCGACGAGCCTCATTAACAAATCTCTCGCAGGTCTCTTTTATCTCACCGCAATCGTTTTCCAGCCCTAAACAAAAGGTAAGCGTCATGAAGCTAAGCAAAACTTTGAAATCTTTACCGCTGTGCGTTGCAGTGGGGCTGACGGCGATGGTGCCGATAGGCGCTTTCGCGGCCGACCCTCTCAAGGTCGCCTTCGTCTATTTAGGCCCGCGCAGTGATGGCGGCTGGACGCAACAGCATGATATGGGCCGTCTCGGCCTGGAAAAGGCGATGGGCGACAAGATCAAGACCACCTTCGTCGAAAATGTTCCCGAGACCGCCGATTCCGAACGCGTGTTTCGTCAACTTGCGTCCGACGGCTACACGCTGATTTTCGCGACCTCGTTCGGCTACATGGAGCCGCTGCAGAAGGTTGCCAAGCTGTTTCCGAAGGTCAAGTTCGAGCATGTCAACGGCTTCAAAACTGCGGCGAACATTTCCGTCTACGAACCGCGCTTTGAGGAAGGCTTCTATCTGATCGGCGTGCTCGCCGGACAGATGACGAAATCGAATACGCTCGGCTTCATCGGCTCGTTCCCGATTCCCAGCGTGGTTCGCGACATCGACTCCATGACTCTCGGCGCACAGGCGGTCAATCCCAAGGTCAAGACCAAGGCGATCTGGGTGAACACATGGTACGACCCGGGTAAAGAGCGCCAGGCGGCTGATACTCTTATCGCGCAGGGCGCTGATAACGTCGCGCAAAATACGGACTCGCCGGCGTCGATTCAGGCGGCCCAGGAAAAGGGCACCTACGCGTTCAGCATTGATGCCGACATGTCCAGCTTCGGCAAGAAGGCGCAGCTCTCAGGCACGACCGAAGATTGGAGCGGCTATTATATTGCTGAAACCAAGAAAGTGTTGGATGGCACCTGGACCGGCAACCGCCACACCCGTTGGGGTATCAAAGAGGGAATGGTGGTGATGGCGCCGCTCAATCCGGATATCCCGCCGGCCGCCGTCAAGGTTTTCGAAGAAAAGAAAGCTGCGATTGTCTCCGGCGCGCTAAACCCCTTCGCCGGACCGATCAAGGACAATAGCGGGAAAGAAATGGTGGCTGCTGGCGCCGTTATGCCTGAGGCGACCTTCAACTCGCTCAACTGGTACGTCGAGGGCATTGACGGCAGCGTTCCCAAATGAGCCGTATCTAGCTTCAAATACCTGATCCGTGCCGGCATCTCTGCGATGAGATGCCGGCACGTCGAGCGATTGGGCTTCCTACAGCGAGAGATAATTCCTTCGCGATGAAACGAGCTTGTCGTGGCTTCACGGTTTGCAAACGAGGCGCCCATGACATCCACGCTCGAAGCAATCCGTGTTTCGAATTCGGCGCTGCCGGCGATCGACATCATTGGCTTTTCATCAAGCTCGTTGATCGACCGCCAGACTGTCGCCGAATGTCGGCGAGCGCCCGCTGACATGGCGAAAGCGGTCACACATTTTCTCGCGGCGAGCGTTTCGGCGAAAGCTGATCGGGCCCGGTTGTTGAACTGCAAATGACCAATTTGAATGTCTTGTGAATGATGAATCTGGATCATGCATTCGCCGCCCTCGCAAACGCCAAGCGTCGGGCTATCGTGGCACGCTTGGTCCGCGGAGATGCAACAGTTGTTGAACTCGCCGCGCCACTTGGAATTTCGCTACCCGCGCTCCTCAAGCATTTAAAAGTGCTTCAGGATGCGCTGATCGTCACCAATGAGCAGCGAGGAAAATACGGCTTGTGCCACCTCAGGCGCGAGGCGCTTGCAAGTGCCGCCGAATGGATCGATTTCCACCGGACGTTCTGGAACGTCAATTTCGCGCTGGATTCGGGATCAACGTACTCTACTCAGGATAAAGTTCGCTCAAACGCCGGCTCCGCTGCGGCGAGGGCCGTCAGACAAAGCGCGGGCTTGGCGCCCAGTCGAGCGTAACAACTGTTCGCGGTTGATTATGTCTTGTATCCCATCAAAACGACTGCCGGCTGGCGCCAGGGCGCGAGGCTCGCCGCTGTATGTCCCGGCTTCAGGTTTTCAGAATGTCGGAATCGGGAAACATCTGCTCGGGCGAAAACGCAGTTGTGATCAGGCCGTCCTCGACCATGTAGCGAATGATGACCTTGAGCATGTCGCGGTTCTTCGCAAACCCCGCCGGCCAATAGTCGTATCCGAGACGCCGCTCCGCAAATATCAGGCCCTCAAGCTGCCACGGCAACATCGTGCCGAGCGCAGCCGAATCGAACAGCCTTTCCCGTGCAATCTTCTGCGCCTGTGCAAAGGCATCGAAAATGGCGCGCATCAGCCCGGGATTGGTTTCCGCGATCGCGCGCTTCACGGCGATGAGGTGCATGGGCGGGAAGATCCCGGTCTTGGTGAAATAGTCGAGCTCGGCTTCGATCGGTGCCTCGAACAGACGGCTGACCGAAGGCGAAGACCAGGTGCTCGGCGCCCGTGCCGTGTACAAGGCGTCGATCTCGCCGTCGGCGAGCAGAGCGGCCAAACTCTTGTCGCTTCTGTGTTCATGGGTGAACCGGTCCGGATAGAATTGCGGATGCTCATCCCCGGCGCGGGGGGCTTCCAATCCGCCGGCAACGTAGATCGGCGCTGTGCGAGGCAATCCGAAGTGATCCTGGAATATGCCGCGAAGCCAGACCGCAGCCGCCATGTCGAACACGGGCACGCCGATACGCTTGCCCGCGAGGTCAGCAGGTGTCTTGATGCCCTTCGAGGTATTGATGAAGACACAGGACAGACGGAAGTGCCGCGAGGGAAATACCGGAATAGCGACATAGCGTCGGTCAGCTTGCTCCATCGACCGTAAATAGGAGGCGATCGGAAATTCGCAGCAGTCGAAGGTATGTTCGGTCAGTTGCTTGTTGAAAAGCGCCTGCACGCCCATCAGCGCCACCTGGGCCTCGACGCCGGCGATTGGCACCTCGCCGGTTGCGATCGGGCGCGTCCGATCGGAGTCGCTAACCCCGATTTTCAGTCGCAGTGCTGTCATGGGTTTTCTTTCGTTTGTCGTTGGCGTGCGCGCCGGCCAGCCGCCGAACCAGGACATCGAGCAGTTCGGGGAGCGCCAACGGGGTCGCGTTGTTGCCACCGCGGGCGTAGATCGCGGTTGCCTTCGGGATATCGACGTTCAGGCGGTGCGACAGCCGCTCGATGGCGCGCTTGCAGTCGTTAGACAGCGGCAGGCAGTCGATCCTGTGTTTTGGCGGCAGATGGTCATTCGCGCCGATCAGCTCCATTCGCCTGCCTCCAACCATCCGCGATGTGGCGACATGATGGAGCGAGCGCTCGTCGCGGCCGATGACAAAGCTTCTGTGGGTCAGTCCCGGCGCCACCCAGGAAATCACATCGGTGTAGTTGGTCGCCAGTCGGGCAACGACGTTGGCCAGGATGCGCGCCATTTCGTTATGCATGGTGACATATTGGCGGCGTTCCTCGTCGCCCCACTTCCAGCGCGTCGCCGACATTCGGACCGCCGTCGAATCCGCGCGCCATGGCGACACTGCATTACCCCGGTTCTCGAACAGGCCGGGATCGTCGTAAGCAACAGCCGGTGACGGCTTGCCGTCAAATTCGACGATATTCTCATAGGGCACAACCGCCATCGGCTCGGAGATCACCATTCGATGCACAACGGTGCCGCGGCCATCCGCCAGCGGCGACAGGTTCAGCACACCAGGCGAGAACTGCGGGTCGAGACGTGCCTGCAACTCCTGCGGCAGATAGTTCGGGCGAATTGGTTTGTATTCTTCATCCAGCAGCCGTTGATTGATCGCCATGTGCTCGGTGGAAAAGGGATAGGGCTTGGTCTTCGTGCAGGGCATGAACAACAGCACCCGATGCTCGGTCTCGGGCAGTTCCGGCTCATAATCGTTCTGAATGTAGTCGAGCCATTCGGCAATGCGCGGGTGGGTGAGGGAATTGACATTATCCTGCGGACTGTAGAGGCACAGCGTCTCGTCGAGCTGGAACGGCTTCTCGATCTTCAGCCTCGACTCCAGGATACGCTTGGATCGATTATCAACGGTCACCATGGCCGGTCAGCTCCCGATTTCTTCCAATTTGCACAAGTCTCACGCTGTCCGCGGCATCGCAGCGATATCCAGCTCCACTTCGTCATATTGGCGGAGCGATTGGAGATGCAGATCGGCGTCCTCGACGAACAGCGATCTAGTAATTCCATTTGCGATCCGGTCGACGCCGAATTTCAGTGCGGAAATGCCGGCGGAACAGGCCAGGCTCGGCATCGCCGCAAAGGTGTAGCTGAAGATGTGCTTGAGGAACGGGGCCGAGCCGGGGTTCTTTTCCGTGAACTGGAAATTCGGAGACAGATAGGGATAAGCACCCAGCAACGGATGGTCTTCACCGGCGGGCGGACGATAGCGATCGGACCAGCAGGCGATCTGATCGTGAAACCGCGCAAGCTCGGGGCGTCGGGCGAGATCGACGACGAATCCCGTACCGGCGATCAGAAAATCGGCGGCATGCGTTCCCTGCGGCGAGGTCAGCTTGATCCTGTCGTCCTCGAAACGGACATGATCGATCGGGTGGCCCAAGTGCATGGAGAAGGTCGCATGGCAGGCGCAGCGCTCGAAGGTGTCTTGCGGAGGCGGCTGGTTCATGTCGAAAATGAACTTCATGAACCCCCATTTATACGCGTCATCGAGATCCCCAAAATGGCGCAGGAAGCCGGCGAACTCCATCCAACGGTTCGGGTTGACGCTCGGGAGCCGCTGGCGGCGCACGAACAACTGGACCGATGCCGCGCCGGATTCAAGCGCCATCGCGGCATTGTCGAACGCGGAAGCTCCGGCGCCAACCACGGCGACCGCCTTGCCGGCAAGCTTGCGAAAATCAATCTGATCGGCGGTGTGGGCATAGCATTCCTTTGGCAACGCTTGGGCGATCGTCGCGGGCACTGCCCAGCGGCCGCAGCCTTCGATCCCTGTCGCCAGAACGACCTGACGCGCAAAGATGCGCTGAGGGGCGCCGCCGCCGACCATGGCATGCACCGCCAACAGGCCATCGCTTAGTGGCTCGATGTCGGTAACCTCGGTCTCGTTGCTGACATCGATGCCCACGATCTTCCGGACCCACATCAAATAGGCCTGCCAGGCCTCGCGTGGAATTTTGTTCAGACTTTGCCAGGATTGGGTGCCGAATTGTGCCTCCCACCAGGCGCGGGGAGTAAGACTTGGAATGCCGAGGTCCGGTCCCGTGACTGCTTTCGGCGTGCGCAGCGTGTGCATCCGGGCAAAAGTGGTCCAGGGACCTTCGGCGCCTGCCGGATTGCGGTCCAGTATGCGCAGGTTGGTGACACGTTCCCGCAACAGACGGAAAGCAATCGAGACGCCACTCTGGCCGCCGCCGACGATGATCACGTCGTGCACAGGAATGCCGTTTCGGCTCTTGCCGATGGACCACTGCCGGGACGGATAGCCAAGGCAGTCCATTTCGAAGCGAACGCGCCTCTCGAGGTCGCCGAGTTCAACTTCATTGCCCGCAGCATCCATCGCTTAGCCCCGTCCAGGCTGGATGCGCCGATCGAACGAAAGCCGTTCGGACGACATGGATTGAGCAAAGGCGACGACGTGAGATTCGAGTCGTTCGGCGAAGGCGCGCGCAGTACCGGTCGCCGTCGCAAGCCGCGCAACGCTTTCGCGGACCCGCTCCCGGAAATTTGTGGTGTCAACCGAAACGATCTTCCGGTCGCGCATCTTGAAGACGCCGCCGACCATCACGTCGGTGATGGCGGCCGAGTTGGCGCAGGTCACAAGCTGATTGACGAGGTCGGTATCGGGAATGAAATCGACATGGCCCAGATCGACAAGCACCAGGTCAGCGCAGGCATCCTGTTCCAGCCGGCCACATCTCTCAAGCCCAAGAATTTTCGCGCCACCAAGCGTCGCCAGCCTGATCACCTCGCCTGAGGTCAGCCACTCCTCGCGCGGGCGATCGAATATCCGTGCGCTGAAGGACGCAAGCCGCATGGCTTGCAACATGCTGAGCGAGTCGGACGAATTGGCGCCATCGGTCGCCAGTCCGACATTGATGCCGCGCGCAAGCATAGGCCTGACGTGTGCGACACCCGACCCAAGACGATAGTTGCTGGCTGGAATGTGCGCGACGGAGCAGTCGTGCGCGGCGAGCAGATCAAGATCATCATCGTCGAGCCAGACACCATGTGCAGCGGTGAAGCGTGGCCGCAACGCGCCGAAGTCCGCCAAATACCGGACCGCCGATCTGCCGTAGATCTTGCGGGCGACGATCGCCTGCAAGCGAGATTCCGCAATGTGCATGTGAATCGGAAGCGTATGGCGGTCAGCGATGTCCACGCATTCGCGCAGGAAGCGCTCCGAGCAGTGATGCGGAATGGTCGGCGCGATAGCGAGCGTGATGCCATCGGGCAAGTCGTCCCGGACCGCGACGATCGATTCCACCGCAGCGATGACCTGTTCAGGGCCGGCAAGGTCAAATCTGAGCACGGTATCGCGGAGATCCTGCGGCAACGCCTCGATCAGGCCCGGAATGGATTGAAACAGGCTCTTGTCCGCCACCATCGGCGCAAGCACCGCCCGCATGCCGGCGTCGGCGTAGGCTCGTGCGACCGCCATGAAGCCTTGTTTGGTCGGACGCGGGAATTCGTAGACTAGGTCGAAACAGGCGGTGCAGCCCTTGGACAGCATGTCGATGGCACCAAGCAGCGTCGACAGATACATCGTTTCGGGATCGCGGGTCCCGGCAAGCCATGGACCGTTGGTCAGTGATGCCTCGAGCGTCCAGGCTTCCGCGACGCCTTTCACCAAGTTGGCGTGACCATGGGTATGCGCGTTGATGAGGCCGGGCATGATCAAGCGATCACGTGCGTCGTGCCGGGGGGCGTCGGCGCCATTGACCGTGCCCGGTGCGCCGATCGCGACGATCTGTCCGTCCTCGATCAGCAGGTCCTTCTGATCAGTTCTGCCAGATTGGGAATCGACCACGAGGCCGCCGCTGACAAGCAGGCGTTCGCTTCCGCTCATGGGCCTATCCCCCGAGGGTGGGTTTCGATCCAATGACGCGCGATTTCCGAACGGCCGGCGAACCAAAGTCCCTGATGCTGGCCGGCAAAATCGAGAAACCGCGTGATCGCCTCGAACCGGGCGGGCTGCCCCGAAATGCGGCTGTGCAGGCTAACGGTCATCATGCGCGGATGACGGGCGCCCTCGGCATAGAGTACGCGCAAGGTCGATGCGAGGTGATAGTAGAAGTCCTCGGCTGTGCCGAGCTTGGCAGTAGCCAGGCGATTGTCGTTGTTCGTAAAGCTGTGCGGAACCACCAGATGCGGCTGATCGCCGACCTTGACCCAATAGGGCCAGTCATCTGCATAACTGTCGGAATCGTAAAGGAAGCCGCCGTGCTCGACGAGCAGCGCGCGGGTGTTCGGGCTCGCCGAGTAACGGCTTTGCCAGCCGAGCGGGCGGCGGCCGGTCGCTCGTTCGATGTCGGTGACGGCCCGAGCCACGATTTGCCGTTCCTCGTCTTTGCCGAGCCGGAAGTGGCGGACAAAGCGATCGCCATGGCAGCAGAGATCGAAACTGGAATGTCGGATCATAGCCGCAATAGCGGGATTGCGCACCAATGCCTGCGCGCAGACGTTGATCGTGAGCGGAATCCCGCGCTCGGCCATGAGGTCAGTGATCCGCCAGAAGCCGACGCGCGAGCCATACTCAAATAGTGATTCCGCGACGAAATCGCGCGTGCCGGCGGCAACTTCACCGGGGACGGCGTCGGTCAGGGCCGTCTCCGTCGCGGCATCGCCATCCGGTATCGACGGCTCCGCGCCTTCCTCGACATTGAGAACAAGCACCAGCGCAAGTCGCGCGTCGTTTGGCCAGCCGGCTTTGGGCGGGGTCGTGCCGTAGCCAACGAAATCCCGCTCGCCATCAACTTTCATTGCGTGCGTCCGGCGACAGCCAAAGCATCCCCAGTTTTCTCGGCAAGAACTCAGTAACCGCTGATCGCCGCGTGGCCCAGCGATCAGCGACAGGCCGACGGGACAACCATCGATCGTGGTGGCGGGAATGTTGATCTGTGGTAACCGGCAAAGGCTTGCCACGCAGGTCAGCGCCAACGTCTTTTCGCGGAATTCGATCTGGGCGGACACCGGTGCATCGCGATGTGGCGGAAGGTCATGCGCCGTCGGCAACACCAATACGCCGTCGTCACCAAGCAGAGTAACCAACCGATCGGTAAGCGCCTCTCGCTTCACCACGGCGGCTGCGAATTTTATTGGATCGACATGCGAGGACAGTTCAATGCGTTCCGCGACCGCCTGGCTGAGCCTCCGGCCCGGAGCCTTGCTCCAGGCACCCAGCGTCGACCACAGATCGTAGAGCTGCAGCGGCCGGAACGTGTCGAGCCAGAAATCGACGCCTTCGACAAATAGCGTGACCTCGTTTGCAGCACCGAGTGATCGTGCCGCGGGCAGCAGCGCCTCGCCGACCGACCTGACCGGGATATTGAACGCATCGCGCGCAAGCAGAAAGCGTGTTGCGCCGGACTCTCCGATCGGACCGAAATAGACCTCACCGACGCGCCTCAGCGTTCTGGCGTCACGTGCTAACCAACCGACGGTGTCGAAACTCGGCGCCATCGCCATGATGCCGGCAACTGAAAGGCGGCCAAACGTAGTTCGCAAGCCGTAAAGCCCGCAAAAACTTGCGGGAACGCGGACTGATCCGCCGGTATCGGTGCCGAGTGCGAAATCGCAGAGGCCAGCCGCCACCACCGAAGCGGAGCCGCTTGACGATCCACCGGGCACGCGGCTCGGCGCCTTCGGATTGATCGGGGTGCCGAAATGCGGATTCATCCCGAACATCCCGCATGCCAGTTCGTCTGTGTGAGTCTTGCCCACGAGGCGCGCGCCCGCCATTAGCACGGAAAGCACGGTGGGAGCAGTCGCAACCGCTGGAGCTGCGTCCCGCAATCGATCCGGATTGCCCCAGCCTGATTTGAAGCCGGCGACGTCCATCAGATCCTTCGCCGCAAAGGACAGATCCGAGAGCCGTCCATCCTGCGTCAATTTGAGCGAGGCAGGACCATGCTCCACAAAACCATGCCGGCCGATGTCTTCGAGGCTGTACACGCAGGTTTACTCGGCGGCTTCGGAAACGTTCGGATCGCCGGGCAGGCCGTAACTGCCCATAAATCGCTCGACCGCGCCTTTGGGAGTGTCCCAGTCGAAAAACCGGAACGAGTTTCCACGCGTAACCAACGGCGCGCCGGAGTAGAACATTTCGTATTGCAGGTGACGCGAGCCGAATTCGGAGCCGACGGCGTCCCACGCCAGCTTCATCAACTTGACGCGCTGTTCCGAATTCACGATCGGAGATCGCTGGGTCTTGTGGATAATGGCGTTTGTCTCCGGCGTCGCAAAATCGGCGTAAGAGGAGGGGACCATGATCATGCCGCCGCCGGACAGCGAGCGAATCGCTTCGACCACCTCCGGATAGGTCGTCTGCGCGATGACCTGGGCGGTACACAGCAGACTCCGATCTGGCACGTAAAAGCCGTTGAAGCTTTCGCCCTTGAGTTCCATCGCGATCACCAGCGCCTCGATGTTGCTGACCTTGGCAGCCAGCAACCCGAGCGTTTCGCGGACCTGCGGATAGTTGATGATGTTGTTGGTCTCGGCAATCTTGCGCGCGAGCCCGAGCAGGAAGCGGAGCTTGACCGTCAGGCGGACAATGCACTGATAGTTCTGAAAAACGTGGGCGCGGGTATCGTGCCACTGCGCCTGCGCCATCTTCAGGTCCTTGAAGACGAAGACCCGATCCCACGGTATCTTCACGTCATCGAAACATACGACCGCATCGTTTTCATCGAATCGAGACGACAGCGGATAATCGAAGGTAGACGTTGCGCTTCGTTCATAGCTGCGCCGGGACAGCAGGCTGAGGCCCTTCGCGTCGAGTGGTGTCACTGCGGTGAAAGCATAGGCTTCATCGCCGGCCTGCAACGCCTGAAAGCCTGAGACCAGTAATTCATTCGCCATAACGCCGCTCGTGGCGAGCATCTTTGCGCCACGGATGGTAATCCCTGCACTGTCCTCGTCGACTACGGATGCGACAAGGTGAGGGTCCGGCTGTCCGCCCGCAGACTTCGCCTTGTCAGATTGCGGGTTGATAATCACGTAGGAAAGAAAGAGATCGTTGTCTCTTGCGTATTGAAAGTAGGATTCCAGTGCGGCCGCACGCGCGGTGTCATAGTTGCGGAACGCAGCAAGGCCCATCCGAAAGCCTGCCAGCGTCGAGGCGACATGGTCTGGCGACCGGCCGATCATGCCGCAGGACAGGGTCGACCATGTTTCGATCGCTTGCCGTCGTTTGACCAGTTCGCCGAACGTTTTGGGGAGCTGCCAAGCCAAGTTTACCCGCTCGCCGCTGGTGGGCGAAGGGAACGTCATTTGCTCGAGATTTTCCGGCGCGGCCTGATAATCGTAAAGGCCTGCTGCGCTGGCGATCGCACCGCGAAAACTGCTGTCGGTCGTTACGTCAGTTACTTTACGCCCGTCGATGTAGATCGTGCGATTGTCGCGCAGGCTCGAAAGATAGGCTTTTCCGTCTTTGGCCATGAAGGACTCCGAGAAGCATACCGGAATCCGACGCCAGGCATTCACCCATTGCAGCCGGAACTATCAGGAGAGTAGTTCTGAAAACAAACCGGTCAAGCCGATCCGTTGAGCAGCACCATCATTGTTGATATTGCACTTTTTGTCTAGGTGCCCCCGATGCTGACTAGTGTTTGTGCAACAGCTCCCGAAATCGGGCGGAGGGATCCCAAACAATCAGAAGATGTTGCACAGCTAGGTGCAGGTCCGTGCAGGCAGCATCGCTGGCGGCCTGAACGAGGTCTATCAAGAAAAACCTGCCGTTCAGGCGGGGATTTCGTGTCGAGCCCTATCGCGGTCCTAGCTGACAACCTTAAGCTTTGGCATAGCTTCCGTCACCGGCAGCAACGCAGTGCTGAAAAGGCTCTTATACATATCGCCGATTTTTTGCGCCTCGGCGACGAACGTTTCATAACTGGTCTTCATGTGGTCGGTCATCAGCTGCATCGCTTGATCAGGCGCTTTCGAGGTTGCGAGCTGTTCGAGGTAGGACTTGTTGGCTTCGAAGGATGATTTTGCGTAGTCGGTGTGAGCCGTGGCAATTGCCTTCATTTGATCCTGGATCGCGGTCATATCGGTCATTAGAAAAATCCCTTTGCTGATCGCCTGCGATGACCGGAAACATATATTAGTCCAACGCTTAAAGATAGAAAAATTGTTGCAATGCGGCAAGGCATTGTTTTTACGTAACTCCTTTTGAGGTTATGGTCGAAGAGCCCATCAGTTGAGCCGAATCAACTGGGCTTGGGGACCTAGAAGAATGACCACCTCCGGATGGCCGCTGCCAGCGAGTGTCGGGCTCGGTGGTTGCGCATACCCGATTTGAACCCGCCAGCCGCCGGCTAGATGGGCGCGTCTATTCTGACCGCGCCTCTAATAGGCCAGGCAAACGCTCGTGCGACGAATGCCCATTTTCTGCCGGATAAGCCCACCGGTGCGACCTGCAAGCCATTGATTTTTCTTATCCCGAGGCTGTCTCTTAATCAGCGGGTCCCAGGTTCGAGCCCTGGTGCGCCCACCAAGGTTTTCAAAGACTTAGCCAGACCGTAACGAGAACGGACAGGCTGCCGTTTACACCACCGTTTACAGTTTTGTTCGCGCTTCGAGCTTGAGCACCGCCTCTTCCGCGAGCTGAATGTCGCGGCCGAGATAGTGCGCGTCCAGGATCGCCTCGACGTCCTTTAACGAGTGGCCGGTCACGGCGGCGATCTGCGGTACGGTCGCGCCGGCAATAGCCAATCGCACGACGGCGGTCCCCCTCAGGTCGTGAAACGTAAGGCCGGAGACGCTGGCACGATCGCAAGTGGTCGCCCATGAGGCGCGAAATCCGTCCGACGTCCAGGCCAGGCCGCGGGTGTTCGTCAAGATCAGTGGCCCCTGACGCGCGGCACCGTCCAATAGAACTCTCAGAGGCGCGCCGGCGGGCATCGCTACACGGCGGCGGCCCTTGGATTGGCGAAGGCGAATGTACGGGCTTTCGTAGGCAGACCACGGCAACCGCAAGAGGTCGCCCTGCCGTTGCCCCGTCCGCAAGGCCAAGACTAAGGCCAACTGCAGTTCGCGGGACGCGACGGCAAACATCGCCGCAATGTCCTGCTCGGTCCATATCTTGTCCCTACGGTCTGCAACGTAGAGACGGCCACCGCGTTCGCAGGGATTAGTCGAGATGATGCCACGGTCTTTAGCGAACGACATGATCCGCGCCAACGTCGTCCAGGCGTAGTCCGCCTTGCGGGGTGTCTCAGCAAACGAGTCGCGCCACGCTTTGAACTCGCCCCGCACACGGCGGTCGGCAAGTGCGGCGACCGGCAAATCGCCAAACTTAGCGCTGGCGCGCGTCGTCCGAAACACGATCCTCGCGAAGCCTGCGGTCGAATGAAGAAGGGCACAAAGCCGACGGCGTGAACATCCTGTTCATAGAGCAGAATGCAAATGCCGCATTGGAAATCTCCGATCGGGGTTACGTCCTTGAGTTGGGCAGAATTGTCCTTGAAGGTAGCGGCAAGGAATTGCTTTCCGATCCAAAGGTGAGAGCCGCATATCTGGGCCTTGATTAGTCCGGTTGCATCGCAGTAGCCGATTTGACCTCGTTGGCTCCTGATGTATCATCCGGTGAGGCCAAACCGTGAAATTTGCACCAGTGAATTTTAGGTGGTCGTATGGAGTGGTCGACAAAAGCGATCGAGGCGGCCCGGCCCTTCGGAAGTTGGGCTGAGGATTTGGCCGACGCTTTCGTTCAGCTCGAGCCACGGAAAATCACCGAGCAACCGTTCCAAGGAATGATCTCGCGAACCGACGTCGCGGCAATCAAGATTTCTCGTGTTGAAGCGACAAAGCACGTGGTCCTTCGTCTGCGCTCGCACATCGCGCGAAGCATCGGCGATGTGTACTTTGTCAATCTCCAACTCGACGGCGTTGGCCGCTACACTCAGCGCGGCCACGAGCAGATCTGCGGCCCCGGTGACCTTGCCGTCGTCGACACGACCGAGCCGTTCGAAATCGAAAATTGCCGGAATTTCAGCTTGTTTTGCTTTGCGGTGCCGCGGCAGCTTTTGCCAAGCGCTCTCGCGGAGCGGCCGCGGCTGAGGCTGTCCGCGACCGAGGCCGGCCGCGCGCTATCCCGGACGCTCGCGGGACATGCAGACCTGTGTCTTCGTTCCGTACCGAGCTCGGGAATCTCCGCCTTCGGCGCTCAACATGTCGTTGACCTGATATCCCACGCGCCTGGCATTTTGGAGGAACAACCGCTGGAGCGGGCCGGCCGGTCTGTCCTGCTATCGATGATGCTCGACTACATCGATCGCCACGCGGATGACCCCGATCTGGGCGCGGACGTGCTCGCACTGAAATTCCATTGTTCGCAACGGTACGTGCACAAGCTTTTTTCCACCACGGGCCGTTCGGTCGGAGAACACATCAACGGCCAAAGGATCCTTCTTTGTACCCGGAATTTGCTGGATCACGCGCGCCAACGCGCAACCGTCGCGGAAATCGCATTTGATGCCGGTTTCCGCGACATTTCGCATTTCAACAGGCTGTTCAAGCGCAGCACCGGTTTGGCGCCCCGGGAGTTTCGGCGCGCCATGAGTCAAGGGACAACCGACGGTACACAATAGGCCAAGAAATCGGTTCACTACCGTCCAAGACTTTCTCTCCCCGGAAAGCTAGTCCTCGATTGAACGCGGCGAGAGGTTGCCGAAGATCGAGGAAGCTTCACGGTGATTGATTTCACGCTCACGGCGCAACAGCGCGATCTGCAGCTGACTTGCCGAAAATTCGCGAAAGAGGTGCTCAAGGAGGCCAGGGCGGCCGAGTTGTTGCCGACACCGGAAGAGCGCTTCCGTGCGACCAGACCGACCTACGAAGCGATGGTGGCAGCCGGTTATTTGCGGAAATGTATCCCGACGCCTGCCGGCGGTGACAATGCCGGCATGATCGATATGGCGATCCTGGCAGAAGAATTTTACAGCGTGAACCCCAGCGTAACGCTCACGATGCTCGGCACAGTGCTCGGCCTGTTGCCGGTTCTGCTCGGCGGCACTCCGGACCAGTGCATGCGCCTGCTCGGACCGTTTTTGAAAACGCGCGGCGCGCCGCTTGCCGGCTTCTGTTTCAGCGAACCCGGCGGCAGCGCCAATGCTGCCTCCCCTCCACCCGGCGAGGGCGTCCGTACGACGGCCAAACGAGAGGGCGGCAACTGGATCATCAATGGACGCAAGAAATGGGTGTCCTCGGCTACGGGTTGGAACCGAGAAGGCGCCGATGTTCTCTGTGTCGTTTGCCGAACCGACTCCGCGGCGCCGCCCGATGCCGCGATCTCCATCATTGCAGTAGAAGGACCGGTGGCGGGCCTTGTGTTCGAACGCGCGATCGACACGATCGGGCATCGCGCGCATCTCGTGCCGCAGTTCAGCCTGAAGAATGTCGCGACACCGCATCGCAACCTGCTCGGCCAGGAGGGTGCGGGGCTTGCGCTGACGGCCGGAGCGTTCACGGCAACTGCCGCGCTCGTCGGTGTCTTCGGTGTCGCCTTGATGCGCGCCGCGTTCGAGTTTTCGCTTCATTTTGCCTGCACAGAAAAGCGCGGTGGCGTTCACGCGATCATCGAGCATCAGGCGGTCGGATACGCGTTAGCGGATGCAAAGACCACGATCGAAGCGGCGCGCTGTCTCAACTGGCGCGCCTGCCATGCGCTCGACACTCAGTCGCCGTCGGCTGAAGAGCTGGCAGTCCAGGCCAAGATTTTCGGGTCCGAGGCCGCGGTGCGCGTGATTACGGATCTCATGCGCGTGGTCGGGATCGACAGCTATGATCATGGGGCGCCGCTTGGCCGCCTGCTGCAGGACGCACTCGCGCTGCCGATCTTCGATGGCGGCAATATGGGCATCCGACGGCGGCAGCTGCACAAGATGCTCAAGCGAAACGACTACGATCCGCTTGCTGCGAGTGGAGCGGCATAGCGCTGCCGGCGATATTGCGGCGAGAGGAATATTGATGGCCATTGATTTCCGGCTTACCGCGCGCCAACGCGAACTTCAGCGTCAATCCCGTGCGTTCGCAAGGGAGGTGCTTTCGCAGGCCCTGGACGCCGAGGCTCTGTCCTCTCCGGAAGAGCGGTTTGCCGCGACGAAGCCCGCTTATGAGGCGATGATTTCGGCTGGATTCTTGCGGAAATGTATTCCGCTTTCGGCCGGGGGAGAGAACGCCGGTCTGACCGATACCGCGATCATGGCCGAAGAGCTCTACGCGATGAACGCCAGCGTCACGCTTACGTTGATTGGAACCGTCCTTGGACTGTTGCCGCTCTTGATCGGCGGCACGGAGGAGCAGCGGGGACGGCTGCTGCGTCCATTCCTCAGACAGACCGGGGCACCCTTGGCCGGCTTTTGCGCCACCGAGCCGGGCGGCAGCGCGAATGCCGCATCGCCGCTGCCGGGCGAGGGCGTTCGCACCACGGCCGTGCTTCGGGGGGACCGGTGGATCATCGAAGGTCGAAAAAGCTGGGTTTCCTCGGCTACGGGTTGGGATCGCAAGGGCGCAGACGTTCTATCGGTGCTTTGCCGAACAGACCCTGGCGCTCCTCCCGAGCGGGGTATTTCAGTTATGGTCGTGGAGCGTCCCGCACCGGGGCTGATCTTTGAGCGCGCGATCGACGCGGTTGGGCACCGTGCGCACCTCTTGCCCCAGTTCAATCTCAAGGAAGTTAGCGTCTCGAGAGAGAATGTTTTGGGTAGCCTCGGCGGTGGTTTGGCGCTCACCGCGGCTTGCTTCACTGGCGCTGCCGCGTTGGTCGGAATTTTCGCGGTGGCCTTGATGCGGGCAGCGTTCGAGTTCGCGCTGGACTTCGCGCGTACCGAACGGCGAGGCGGCGTTGATCCCATCATCGAGCATCAAGCAGTCGGATACGCATTGGCGGACGCAAAGACGGCCATCGAGGCGACCCGCTCCTTGTGCTGGCGGGCGTGTCAGGCGGTCGACGCGCAATCCCGTAGCGCGCAGGAACTGGCGATCGAAGCAAAAATCCACGGCTCGGAAACGGCCGTGCGGGTGGTGACGGATCTCATGCGAGTTGTCGGGATAGAGAGCTACGATCATGCCCTCCCGTTAGGACGGCTGCTGCGGGATGCGCTGGCACTCCCTGTCTTTGGCGGTGGCAACATCGGCGTCCGCCGCCGGCAACTCCACGCGATCATGAAACGGCCTGAATACGATCCGCTGGCTGCCGTCAGCGAGGTCGAAGTCTGACCTTCATTGCAAGAACGCGCCGGCGCGCGGAGTTTTCGATTGAAAGGATGAGACCATGAGCACAGAGCAGAAAGTAGCCATTGTAACCGGAGCATCTCAGGGGATCGGTGCGGGCATCCTCCAGGCCTTCAGGGACCGCAACTACCGGGTTGTCGGAACATCGCGGTCGATCAAGCCGGTTACTGGTTCGGACGTCGTGACCGTGCAAGGCGACATCGTCGCCGCGGACACGGCCGAGAGAGTTTTCAAAACGGCTTTCGAGCGTTTCGGCCGCGTCGACACGCTGGTTAACAACGCCGGCATGTTCATGGCAAAGCCGTTCACGATGTATACGCCTGATGACTATGCGCTATACATGTCGACGAACGTAGCGAGCTTCTTTCACATGACTCAGCGTGCGCTGGAATTCATGAGCAAACAGGGACGCGGCCACGTCGTCACGATTACAACGAGCCTTGCCGACCAGCCGATGAGCAGCGTCCCTTCCGCGTTGGCGTCTCTCACGAAAGGAGCGCTGAACGCCGCGACGAAGTCGCTTGCAATCGAATATGCAAAGACCGGCGTTCGCATTAACGCCGTGTCACCAGGAATCATCAAGACTCCGATGCACCCGCCGCAAGCCCATCAAGCGCTGGCGGCGCTCCATCCAATGGGCCGGATGGGAGAGGTGTCGGACATTGTAGGGGCGGTGCTCTACCTGGATGGTGCGGAGTTTGTGACCGGGGAGATCCTTCACGTCGATGGAGGGCAAGCTGCCGGGCATCACATCGGACAGGGCGCTTAGCGCGAGGCCGACTGACAAAGTTCGCTAGGAACAACAGGACGAGCGTCGGGTCGAACCGGCCTTCCATAACAATCGATTGGCGAACGACCGCTTCTGGCGCGCAAAGCGGCCGTTTACGGGCATGTCTGCTCCTGGAGGCGGAACGGACCTGCCGCGACGGCGGGCAAACGTCGCAGTTTGACCCAGACTGTGTAAAAACGCGGATGTTGGGGTTTGCAGGCGCGGCCGGCTGGCTCATGAAGCCGAGCCTATGCTCGGATCGCTTCTATTAGTCCGCCAACGCCGAGAATGCTCATGACCCGTTTCATGTTGTAGGCCAGGACGTGTAGCGCCATTTCGGTGCCGACGTGCTTGAGTGTTTTCATCTGGAAGTGCGTCGATCCCATCCACGACTTTATCGTACCGAATGGATGCTCGACGGTTTGGCGGCGAAGGCGCATTTTGCCCGGGTTTCGGTCGAGCCTCGCTTGCACGGCCTCAAGGACGGCTTCGTGCTCCCAACGTGAGATCCGTCGTTCTTTGCCTGTCGTGCACTGGCCCTTCAGTGCGCAGCCTTGGCATGCGTTAGTCCAATAGCGCCGCAGTGTCCTGCCATCCTCTTCGTTGGTGTAGTGATAGATTAGCTGCTCACCGGCGGGACAAAGATAAACGTCGTCCGCCGCGACGTAGACGAAGTCCTGCTTGCCGAAGCGTCCTTTGACGTTGAGGCCCGAGGTTATCGGCTTCGGCAGATAGACAGTGACGCCGGCTTGCTCACAGGCAACAATTTCCTCGCCGCTATAATACCCGCGATCGGCTACAGCCTCGATGGCCTCGGAACCAATCGCTGCGCGTGCCTGCTCGGACATGCTGGACAGCTGGCTCCGGTCAGACCCAACGTTGGTCACCTCATGGGTAACAATGAGATGATGCTTGGTGTCGACGGCACTTTGAACATTGTACCCAACCATCCCACTACCTCGGCCACTTGTAGCCATCGAGCGAGCATCGGGGTCAGTCAGGGATATCTGCTTGTCCTCGGTTTGCATCATCAGGGTGTTCAGACCGTTCAGGCGTTTAATCTCCTCACGCAGCGTTGCAATCTTCTCGTTGAGCCGGGTGATCTTGGCCTCCGGTACCGCTTCCCCCTGACGATCGGCGCTGTCGAGCTGCGAGATATAACGGGCAATGCTCTCGTCGATCTGCGCCAGACGGCGCTGCATCTTGGCCTGGGTGAAGTTCCGATCCCGCGTATTGACGGCCTTGAACTTGCTGCCGTCGATCGCAACGCTCGCTTCGCTGAACAGCTCGAGGCGTCGGCATAGTACCACGAACTCACGGCAGACCTTTCGGATGGCCTCGCCATTGTCCTTCCGGAAGTCGGCTATTGTCTTGAAGTCCGGCATCAGGCGACCGGTCAGCCAAACCAACTCGATATTGCGCTGGCACTCCCGCTCCAGACGCCGGCTCGACTGTACCCGATTGAGGTATCCGTAGACGTAAATCTTCAGCAGCGTCCTCGGATGATAGGCCGGCCTCCCTGTTGCTTCCGGCTCAACGCCGCCAAAGCCCAGCTTGGCCAGATCAAGCTCATCGACAAAGACATCGATTGCCCGAACCGGATTATCCTCGGACAAATAGTCTTCCAGCCGCTCGGGAAACAAAGTGCTCTGACTGCGGTCATCGCCAACGACAAAGCGCGTCATCGAATCCTCCGGCCAATCGCTGGAGAATCATATCATCGAGAGTGTTTTCACACAGTCTGGACCCACAACCGACATCGAGTCTGATCGCGTCTTGTGTCTAGCTCGCGACTGCGAAAAAAGACCCGGCAAAAGCCGGGCCTTTCATATTGTTGAGCGGCAAACGGTTGGCCTTAGAAATCCATACCGCCCATACCGCCCATTCCGCCGCCGCCCTGAGGCATGCCGCCGGCACCGGCGTTCTTCTTTGGAACTTCGGCTACCATGGCTTCGGTGGTGATCAGGAGAGCCGCAACCGAAGCCGCGTTCTGGATCGCCACACGGACAACCTTGGTCGGGTCAATGATGCCCTTGGAGATCAGGTTGACGTATTCGCCGGTCTGCGAGTCGAAACCGTACGAATATTGATCCTTTTCGAGGATCTTACCGACGATGACAGAACCGTCTTCGCCTGCGTTGATCGCAATTTGGCGGGCCGGATAGGATAGTGCCTTTCGCACAATCTCGACGCCGGTCTTCTGGTCGTCGTTCTTGGTGCGCAGGCCCTTCAGGTGCTCGGAAGCACGCAGCAACGCGACACCGCCGCCCGGCACGATGCCTTCTTCCACGGCCGCGCGGGTCGCATGCATCGCATCATCAACGCGATCCTTGCGCTCCTTGACCTCGACTTCGGTCGCGCCGCCGACGCGGATCACCGCGACGCCGCCGGCGAGCTTGGCCAGACGCTCCTGGAGCTTCTCGCGATCGTAGTCCGAGGTGGTCTCCTCGATCTGCGCCTTGATCTGGTTGACGCGCGCCTCGATGTCTTGCTTCTTGCCGGCGCCGTTGACGATCGTGGTGTTCTCCTTGTCGATCATCACCTTCTTGGCGCGGCCAAGCATGTTCAGGGTGACGTTCTCAAGCTTGATGCCGAGATCTTCCGAGACCGCCTGGCCGCCGGTCAGGACTGCGATGTCCTGCAGCATGGCCTTGCGGCGATCGCCGAATCCCGGTGCCTTGACGGCAGCGACCTTGAGGCCACCGCGGAGACGGTTCACCACAAGCGTGGCCAAGGCCTCGCCTTCGACGTCTTCCGCGATAATCACAAGCGGCTTACCGCTCTGCGCTACGGCTTCCAGCAAGGGAAGCAATTCATTTAACTGAGACAGCTTCTTTTCACTGATGAGGACGTAGGCATCTTCCATTTCAACGCGCATCTTGTCGGCGTTGGTGACGAAGTAGGGCGAGATGTAGCCGCGGTCGAACTGCATGCCTTCGACGACCTCGAGTTCGGTTTCGAGCGACTTGGCTTCCTCAACCGTGATAACGCCTTCATTGCCGACCTTCTTCATGGCGTCGGAGAGGAATTTTCCAATCTCGGCGTCGCCATTGGCCGAAATGGTGCCGACCTGGGCGATTTCCTCGTTCGAGGTGACCTTCTTGGAGTTCTTGACGAGGTCGGCGACCACGGCTTCCACCGCCAGATCGATACCGCGCTTCAGATCCATCGGGTTCATGCCGGCGGCAACCGACTTGGCGCCTTCGCGCACGATCGCAGCCGCAAGAACGGTGGCGGTGGTGGTGCCGTCGCCGGCCGCATCGGCCGACTTGGAGGCGACTTCGCGCACCATCTGGGCGCCCATGTTCTCGAACTTGTCCTCAAGCTCGATTTCCTTGGCGACGGTGACGCCGTCCTTGGTGATGCGGGGCGCGCCGAACGACTTGTCGAGCACGACGTTGCGGCCCTTGGGGCCGAGCGTCACTTTTACCGCATTGTTGAGAATTTCAACGCCGCGCAACATCCTGTCGCGGGCGTCGACGCCGAATTTCACTTCTTTGGCTGACATAATGGTCTCCGTTTTCAATCGATCCCATGCCGCTGAGATAGTCGGGTTCTTCGGGGATGAGATTTGAACCTGCGGGCCGCATCCTTCGAGACGCCGGCTGCGCCGACCCCTCAGGATGAGGTAAACTGACTGGCGCGCTTACGCGGCTTTCTTCTTGGTGGCGGGCAGATCGGTGAGAACGCCCATAATGTCGCTTTCCTTCATGATCAGCAGTTCCTGACCATCGAGCTTGACCTCGGTGCCTGACCACTTGCCGAACAACACGCGGTCGCCAACCTTGAGGTCAATCGGGATCAGCTTGCCGGCTTCGTCGCGGCCACCGGGACCGACGGCGGTGATTTCACCCTGCGAGGGCTTTTCCTTGGCAGTGTCCGGAATGATGATGCCGCCAGTGGTCTTCTCTTCGGCGTCGATACGCTTGACCACGACGCGGTCGTGAAGCGGACGGAATTTCATGCTGTCCTCCTATTTTCTGATTGTTGTTGCTTGGACTAAATAGCAGTCGAGGCTAGCGAGTGCTAACCACCTTGCAAGTAAGCCGGCGTAGGGGGCGTACAAGACCTTCCCGAAACGATATTCCGCTCAAAGGCATCACGACTGTAAGGGCCGCTGGCGGTTACCTCTGGCGCAACCACGGCGTTATCGCAATGATTTTGAAACTCACGACCAGCGAGAAGGCCAGCACTGGGTCGATCTTTCGCGCATCCTGCAGCTGACGCTAATTGACGCTCAGGACGGTCATATGCGGCTTCCACCGACCTCGCATGGCGGTGGATGACATAAGCCCGAGGGCCGCCACCTGAAAGGTCGCAGCGTGCGGCACAGCGAAGTACCGGGAGAGTCGCTCTGCACAGCTTAAAGGAAATGAAGGTCGCAACGTTTGGGCGACGTTGCTTCGTTTGCGAACCATGCCGTGAAGTTCGCCAGTTGCTGGATGTTAACGGTCTTGAAAAGCAGTTGCCGTGGAGCGACCTTTATGAACCTGAGGCAAATCGAACTCCGGCACTGAACGAACCGGTGGGCCATTAGGCTGCTGGGGGATGAACGGACGTTGATCAGACATCGCATGAGGTCCGAGCTTGACCCCAACTCTGTCCTAGCCAGATGTCCGCCTTTGTGCTGCGGTTGGGCGAAGCGGTCTATGCGTCTACGTTGAATATAGGGCGAATGAAATGCGGCAGATTCCGTTGGGAGCCAGAGGTACATCGGCATTGCGGGTGCAACCCGAACATCTTGCCAACCGATTCAAGGACGCCATGTTACCGCAAGTGCTTGCGACGCCCGTGATGATTCTGATTATGGAAAATGCCGCGCTCAATGCAATCAGACCGTTTTTGGACGCAGGTGAAAGCGCGGTCGGCACAGCAGTAGATGTAAAGCACTTCGCTGCCACGCCTGTAGGCCACGAGGTGCGGGCGACGGCCGAGGTAGTCAACGTCGAGGGAAAACGAGTTGATTTCAAAGTGTCGGCAAGCGACTCCAACGAGGAGATCGGCAGCGGAACGCACCAGCGAATTGTGATCGATCTTCGTTCGTTCAACGAGCGCCTTGCCAAAAAGAGCCGGTAGTAACGGAACGGTCGGCGCCGGCCGGTCGCGCCGATGATTTTGTCTGGCCGCGCCGCGAAGTCGGACACGAACGAGTAAAGGGAGAGCCGGCCATGGCATTGGCATCGCCCGATGTCGGCGCCCGGTTAACGGCGCCGGCGACATCGCTAAAACCGAAAGGCATCGCAGCTGGAGTTGGGACCGGTCTTTTGCACGCGGCAATGTGTGGTAAGCGGCCTAATGGAGGAGGGGCGGGAGGCCGTGCGAGTTCCCGGTGACAGAAAAAGCGGTTGATGCCGGATGCACCTTAGTCCTTCACTAAGCGCACCGAAGGCAAGAGGAAAGCGGTCAGGCATGATCACTACACGACGGAGGAGATTGCCGACGACGCGAGATTTCGGCACAGATCCGCATTGCTCACGCCTTAGGCTCTAAGTTCGAATGCAAGCAGGGGCCCGACCGGTAGTTCACCTGAATCCAGCAACGGCGATCCTCGCCTTCCGACGAACGGTCAATAGAGAATCCAATCGGCCGCGCGCCTCACCCTGCCGCGGTCACCGCGCGCTGCGCCATCACTTTGACGAGATTGGCGCGATAGGCAGCCGATCCGTGGATGTCCGACAATAGCCCGTCGCTCGATATCTTGACGCCATCGAGCGCCATCGCCGACCAGTTGGCCTTCAGGGCCGTCTCGATCGCCGGCACCCGCATCACGCCGCCCTGCGAAGCGCCCGTGGCGGCTACACGAATGTCGCCTGCCTTGGTCTTGACCACGAATACCCCGGTCAGCGCGAAGCGCGAGGCCGGATGTCGCATTTTCGAATACCCCGCCTTGGCCGGAATCGGGAACGCGATCTGCGTAATAATCTCACCGTCCTCCAATGCCGTCGCAAACATGCCCTGGAAAAAATCTTCGACCGCGATCGACCGCTTGTTGGTCTTCACGGTCGCGCCCAGTGCTAGCACTGCCGCCGGATAATCCGCGGCCGGGTCGTTGTTGGCGATCGATCCTCCAATCGTACCGCGGTAGCGCACCGCCGGATCACCCAATACCGAGGTGAGATACACGATCGCTGGAATCGCCTTTTTGACGTCGGCATTGCTCATGATGTCGTAATAGGTTGTCGCAGCCTTAATGGTCAGCGTATCGCCCGATAATTCGATCCCGACAAGATCCTTGATCCTGGCAAGATCGATTACTTCGGATGGCGCTGCCAGTCGCTGCTTCATAACGGGAAGCAGGGTCTGGCCGCCGGCCAGATATTTGGCCTCGGTGGCCTTGGCGAACAGCGCGGCCGCCTCGTCGATGCTTGAGGCGCGGTGATAGGTGGTCTGGTACATAATGCGTTCCTCTTTCCTTGCGCTCAACCGTGGATCGCGTGCCAGACGCGATCGGGCGATGCCGGCATTTCCAGTTTGTTGGAACCGATGGCGTCGGTGATAGCGTTGATAACGGCCGCGGCTGCTCCGATCGCGCCGGCCTCGCCACAGCCTTTGACGCCGAGCGGATTGCCCGGACACAGTGTCGTCGTGTGTTGAACTTTGAATGAGGGCAGATCCTCGGCGCGCGGCATGGCATAATCCATGAAGACTTGCGGTGAGTAGCTGGCCGCTCTTGTCGTAGACGCAATTTTCTAGCAACGCCTGACCGATGCCCTGGGCAAGGCCGCCATGGACCTGACCTTCGACGATCAGCGGGTTGATCAGCCGCCCGAAATCGTCAGCGGCGACAAAGTTGATAAAATCGGTCTTGCCGGTGCCGGTATCGACTTCGACTTCGCAGATGTAGGAACCTGCCGGGAAGGTGAAATTTGTGGGATCGTAGAATGCACTTTCCTTAAGGCCGGGCTCCATGCCGTCGGGGAGGTTGTGCGCGGTATAGGCCGCTAACGCGATCATCGGAAACGCGATCGACTTGTCAGTGCCGGCGACCTTGAACTCGCCATTCTCGATGACGATGTCGCCTTCCGAGGCCTCAAGTTGATGCGCTACGATCTTCCTGGCTTTTGCCTCCATTTTCTCCATTGCCTTGACGACGGCGGTCAGCCCGACAGCCGCAGAGCGTGACCCGTAGGTGCCCATGCCGAACTGAACCTTGTCGGTGTCGCCATGTATGATCTGGACCTGGTCGATAGAGATGCCGAGCCGCGCGGCGACCACCTGTGCAAAGGAAGTCTCATGACCTTGGCCGTGGCTGTGTGAGCCGGTGAGGATTTCGATGGTGCCGACCGGATTGACCCGCACCTCGGCGGATTCCCACAGGCCGACGCCGGCGCCGAGGCTGCCTACCGCTTTCGAAGGCGCGATACCGCAGGCTTCGATATAACAGGATACGCCGATGCCGCGCAGTTTGCCTTCAGATTTGGCTTTCGCCTTGCGGGCCGGGAAGCCAGCATAATCAATCGCTTTCATCGCGGCGTCCAGCGACGCGTTGAAGTCACCGATGTCGTAAGCCATGATAACCGGCGTTTGATGTGGAAACTGGGTGATGAAGTTCTTGCGGCGAAGCTCCGCCGGATCGACCTTCAATTGCCGAGCCGCTGTCTCCATCAGTCGTTCGACCACGAAGCTCGCCTCGGGCCGTCCGGCGCCGCGATAGGCGTCCACCGGTGTGGTGTTGGTATAGACGCTGATCACCTCGGCGAAGATGTTCGGAATATTGTATTGGCCCGACAGCAATGTCGCGTAGAGATAGGTCGGCACCGACGACGAGAACAGCGACATATAGGCGCCGAGATTGGCGTAGGTCTTGACCCGCAGGCCGGTGACCTTGTTGTCCTTGTCAAAGGCCATCTCGGCCTTGGTCAGATGATCGCGGCCATGCGCGTCGGTGAGGAACGCCTCGGTCCGATCGCTGGTCCACTTCACAGGCCGGCCCGTGCGCTTTGAAGCCCACAGTGCCACTATTTCTTCCGGATAGATGAAAATCTTCGAGCCGAAGCCGCCTCCGACGTCTGGTGCGATTACCCGCAATTTATGTTCCGGGGCGACGTTGTAGAAAGCCGACAGCACCAGACGTGCCACATGCGGATTCTGCGAGGTGGTGTAGAGCGTAAAGTGTTCTTCCGCCGCGTCGTAGTCCGCGATCGCTGCGCGCGGTTCCATCGCGTTTGGGACCAGCCGGTTGTTGGTGATGTCGAGCTCGATTACGTTGGCCGCGCTCTTGAACGCAGCGTCCGTTGCGGCCTCATCGCCGATGGTCCAGTCGTAAATGATGTTGCTGGGTGCCTCTGGGTGAAGTTGCGGCGCTCCGCTTGCGACGGCATCGAGCATATCGACCACCGCTGGCAATTCTTCGTAGTCGACCGCGACGGCCTCGGCGGCATCGCGGGCCTGATTGCGGGTCTCGGCGATCACTACGGCGACGGCCTGGCCGACAAAGCGCACGGTCTCGGGCGCCATCGCCGGCCACGCCCCCATCTTCATCGCCGAGCCGTCCTTGGAATGGATCATCCAGCCGCAGATCAGATTGCCGATCTTGTCATCTACGATCTGCCGTCCGGTCAGCACGTCCACCACGCCTGGCATCTTCATCGCCTCGGACGAGTCGATGCCCTTGACCTTGGCGTGGGCATGGGGGCTGCGGACAAACGCGGCATAGGTCATGCCGTGGAGGCGGATGTCATCTACATAGCGGCCCTTGCCGGTGATGAAACGCTTGTCCTCCTTGCGAACAACTCGTGCGCCGATGCCTTCGATTCCCATGATGTGGTCTCCCTGTCTCCGTCCGAGCGCGAGAACTTGACTGGCACGCCGGCGGCTATTTGGTTTCTTCTCTGGACATTCTGCGGTCGATACCGATCTTGCCGGTGTCGAAGCCGGGTCGCAGACACGCTATTCGGCGGCCTGCGCGACCTTCATGCGGTTGGCGGCGTCGAGCACCGATTTCACGATGTTGTGGTAGCCCGTGCAGCGGCAGATATTGCCCTCAAGCTCCTGGCGCAGGGTAGCCTCATCGAGGTCCGAGCCATGGCGGTTGACGATATCGATCGAGGCCATGATCATGCCCGGCGTGCAATAACCGCATTGTAGCCCGTGATTGTCACGGAAGGCCGCTTGCATCGGATGCAGCTCGTCACCTTTCGATATTCCCTCGATGGTCGTGACGCTGGAACCGTTGGCCTGTCCCACCAGCACGGTGCAGGATTTCACCGATCGTCCGTCGATATGAACCGTGCAGGCCCCGCATTGGCTCGTATCACAGCCAATGTGAGTTCCCGTCAGTCCCAGGTGATCGCGCAGCAGATGTACCAATAGCGTGCGGTCTTCGACCTCGGCCGAAATTGGTTTGCCATTCACCGTCAGTTTGATGCTGGACACGCTCAATCCTCCCAAAGGTTTTATTCGTTTGGCGCGAATAAGAGCACGATAACAACGGATTTGTAATCGCTATCTTCGTAGCAAAATGAACCCTGGTCTAATCGCTTGATTCATTTAGGAGACTTTTGCGATGCTCCCCTGTTTCGGAGAGACCTTTGACATGGCCCGGATTGTCCGCCGGCACCATGATCGTCAGGGAATTGGTCACGTAAGGAACGGCCGGACCAGTCAGCACGCCCTGACTGATCAGGCCCTTGATCTTCCCTGCAGATCGCCGCCGGGACGTTACCCTTCGCGATGGCCGTAAAAGCGATTGAGGATTGGACCGTGGACGGCAGCGTGCAGAGGAACAGGATGCCCGCGTAGCAAATCTTCGCTCCTAACGTGCGGCGGATATTTACCGAAGCTCAAGGTCAACTAATGTTTATAAAAAGGAAGCGTCAGTGCGGCAGGCGGCGACTGGCGGCCGACAAGACCAGCCACTGCTAAAAAGGCCAACAGATATGGTGACATGATCAGCAAGGCTGTCGGAACAATGATTCCCATCGCCGGTAGCTGGAATTGAAGGGCGGTAGCAGCTCCAAAAAGCAGGCAGGCGCCAACCATACGCCACACGCGCCAGTTCCCGAATATGACGGCCGTAATTGCAAGGTAGCCGGCGCCGCTAGTCATGCCTTCCGTGAAGGTATGGATGTTACCTAAGGAGATAAAAACTCCGGCCAGAGCAGAACACAGCCCAGCGAACATGACGGCTGCGTAACGGACCGCAACAACGGATATGCCCGCGTGGTCCGCAGCGACCGGATCAACGCCCGTAGCCCGCACGGCAAGTCCGAACGGCGTGTAATTCATAAATAGAGCGACCATTATCGCAAGAGCAATTGCGAGATAGACTATCCAGACTTGCTCGAAAAGCGGATGTCCTATGACGGGGATGCTGCCCAATAGCGGTGGGGTCCAGTTCGAAAGCCCCGCGACCAATTGGTCGTCAAGCGGGCCGAAAACTTCTCGGTAAATCAGAGTCGTGGCGCCAAGCGCGAGGATGTTTATGCCAATTCCACTTACGATCTGATTTACGCGAAGGGAATTGCTTAGAAAGGCTTGCAACGCCGCGACCGGGACTACCGCGAGCACGCCGCAGAGCATTCCGATGCCGGCGCTGCCGGTGAACAAGGATCCCAGCGCGCTACCCAGCGCAGCGGTCAGCATCATTCCCTCGACGCTCATGTTTAACACGCCGGCCTTTTCGCTGACGATCTCGCCCGTGGCGCCCAGCAGCAATGGCGTCGCTAATCTCAGGGACGATCCGGCAAAGACGGCAAATTGCTCCAGAGTCATGGCGTTTGGGCCTTGCTTCCTGCGTAGCCGGATGCGGCGATCGACACGATCAGCACGCCTTGCATGACCACGATCACCGCTGAGGGGACATGAGCCACCATTTCCATGTTGAGACCTCCAGAACGGAGAAAACCGAAGAAGAGCGCGCCAGCAACTACGCCGAACGCGGAGCCGCGCGCGAGCAGTCCAACGACCAGACCGTCGAAACCATATCCTGAGGTGAAACCATCCTTCAGAACATATTGATCACCCTGCAACATAATTGTCCCCGCCAGGCCGGCAAAAGCTCCGGAGACCGCCATCGCCAGAATGACAAACCGGTTATAGGGGATGCCGGCTCTCCTTGAGGCGAGCTCATTGAGGCCGATCGCCCGAAGCCGTACGCCGAACACGCTTCGTTTTAGGGAAAGCTGGACCAGTACGGCCAGTATCACGACGATCACAAGACCGATATTCAGAGGGCCCGAATCGCCGATTGAGAGAAGCTTTGTCGGATCCGGTATCTCAAGCGTTTCCGGCAACGTCGCTGTATTTGTCATCGGTTGGCGCAACAGTTCAACGGATTGTATGCTCCAGTACAGGAGCCATACTCCAATGAATGACAGCAAGAGCGAGCTTATCACCTCGTTCGTACCGACCCGAACTTTGAGGAAGCCGCAGATTCCGCCCCAAAGCGCACCGGCAGCAATCCCTGCAAGCAGCGGAAGCAAGAAAGCGAGTCCGAATGGAAGCAAGCCAACAGGGGTCTTGAGGGCCACCGCGGCTGACGCTATTCCCGCGACGGCAATCTGTCCCTCTCCCCCTACGTTGGTGAGGTTCGCCTGGTTTGCAAAAATAAATCCAAGTCCAATGGCAGTGAAAACGACCGCGCGGTTGATGGAAGCGGAAATGGCATAGGCGGAGCCGAATGCCCCATCGAAAAAGGCGCCCAGCGCCTCCGACAGCTGTGCTCCAGTCAATGCTATCAAGATCAGTCCAGCGAGGACTGATCCAACAATAGACGCCAGAGGCATCATGATCCTGGGATCGGCGATAAAACCCAGAGAACGCAAAGCAGGGCTCTCGGTAGTTGTACTCATGGGATCGCTCCGGCGCTATCGTGCCCTGCCATCAGCGACCCGATTTCCTCGCGAAATTGCGGCAGTGCTGCGCGTTCTCCTATGATGCGCCCCCGATAGAGCACGACGATGCGATCGGCTACCGCAATCAGCTCGTCGAGTTCCGAGGATATCAGCAGGACGCCCACCCCATCGTCGCTTGATTTTCGGATGGCCCTGTAAACGGCTTCTACCGCGCCCACATCGAGACCTCGGGTAGGTTGAGCGGCCAGCAGAAAATTCAAGTTCTTGGTAGTCAGCTCTCTGGCGAGAACGGCCTTTTGCTGATTGCCTCCCGACAGACTCGAAAAGGTAGCGCGGGGCCCATCGGCGCGGACGTCGTATTGCTTCATCAGGGCGGCTGTCTCCGCCTCAAGGCGACCGCGCTGCATCAGGCCGAACCGCCTGAAGTCATCAAGGCTGTTCAGGAACATGTTTTCGGCGACACTCATCGACGTAATACATCCGACGGCGTGACGGTCCTCGGGAATGATACCTACGCCCATTCTGGTGATTTCGGCGGGCGAGCTCCAAGTCGCCTCCTTACCACCCACGAAGAACCGACCGCCGAATGGTGGAAGAAGACCCGCGAGCATGAGGCCCATTTCCGTCTGGCCGTTGCCCTCTACACCCGCGACCCCGACAATCTCGCCGCGGTCAACCGTCAACGTCACGTTCTCAATCCGAATTGTAGCGTTCTTGTCGCGGATCGTTATTCCGTCCAATTGAAGGGCCTCGGTCCGATTGGCATGGCGATCCGCCTTCTTGCGAACCTCTGCGTTGCTTTCGTCAAGTCCGATGGACCCCGCCAGTGCAACATCCAGCGTCTCCAGGTCCCGCTGTATCATCGCGCTCACCAGCCGCCCAATCTCGTTTGCCGGTTGCGTTGAAACGGCAACGGTTCGACCTTGTCTCAGAACCGTGACCTTATCGGCAATCTGCTTTATCTCGGCGAGCTTGTGGGTCACGAGGACTATCGCGCAGCCACTGTCGGCAACGCTGCGACAAACACTCATCAGCTTCGAGATCTCGTCGGGAAGCAGGACCGCGGTCGGCTCATCAAGAATCAGCAACCGAGGTTTTCTGATCAGACATTTGACTATCTCGACTCGCTGGCGCTCGCTGACCGACAGATCCTCAATTTTTGCCTGTGGATCCACTGCAAGCCCGTATTCCTTTTGCAGCGCGATTATCTTCGAGGCGTAGGAGTTCCGGTCCAGAATCTGACCAGGTCGCCCAAGAAGGATGTTCTCCACAACAGTCATGTCCGGCACCAGACTGAAGTGCTGGTGCACCATTGCGATGCCTGCTTTGAGTGCGTCAGCAGGTCCGCTTGGCGCATACGCAGTTCCGTTGAACTCCATAGAACCCGAGTCAGGGTGATGGACACCAAATATCAGGTTACAAAGGGTGGATTTTCCCGCCCCGTTCTCACCGAGCAGACAGTGGATTTCCCCTGCGCAAAACGTCAAGGACACATCGCTGACCGCGCGAACGCTGCCGAACTGCTTGGAGACGCGTTCCATCGAGAGCATGCTTCGCGGCGGCGAAGCATGCTCTGATACGGGCAGATGACCAGCGAACTCTGCGGAAATCATTCTCGCTTAGCCATTAAGCGTCTTGATCTTGCCCGACAGTATGTCTTTCTTGATTTCCTCGAGCTTTGCCTTCTGCTCGGCGGTTCCGTTGCACAATATGATATCCGAGGCGGCGGGCCCCATCGCCAAGCCGAACGGCTTATAGCCCGGCTCCCACGTCCCAGCCACAAGCTGGTCTATCGCGTACTGAACCTGAAAACCGACGCCGGTCACGGAGTAGGCAATATAGAGTGGATCGCCGCCGCAACGGTTGGTGTAACCGCCAATGAGGTGGGTGCCCTTTTCTCGGGCCGCCTGCTCCATCCCGCGCAGTCCGAGATTCAGGATGTGATAGTGGACGTCGGCACCTTGTGAGATAGCGGCAAGGGTGGCTTCTTTTGATTTGGCCACGTCATCGAAATTTCCTGCATAGCTTTCGAAATACTTGATATCCGGCTTGATGTATCTCGCACCGTTGCCGAATTCCTTGCCAGCGTTGACGATCGAGGGAATTTCCAGACCTCCAACGTAACTCACCGCGCCGTTCTTCGAAAGCATCGCGCCAGCGGCGCCGGCGAGGAACGCGATTTCGGCCTGCTTCACGTCGTATTGGGCAACATTTGCGATTTTGTCGCCGAGTGAGCCGCCGACAATCGAAAATTTCACTTTCGGAAACTTTTTGGCCACTTTCACAATACCAGCCTGGGTCTGACCGCCCACCCCGATCACCAATTGGTTTGAAGAAGCAAGGTTTGTGAGGGCCTGCTCCATGTCGGCGTCCTTCACATTCTCGATCATCTGCGTTTTGATGGCGTCTCCATGTTTCTTGATCGAAGCGGCAAGGCCATCATACCCAAACTCCATCCAGCCTTTATCCGACTTCGACCCCGGAATTAGTACTCCGACCCTCATCGGCGAAGCTGTGTTGCCGGGCCGGGGACCGAAGCCCACAGCTGCAGCAACGCCGATTAGTAGAGACCAAATGACAGTGCGACGTGTAATCATGACAGGCTCCTGTTGCTCGATACCGTCTCAAACTAGCAAGTTGTATGCCACTATGAGATCGAGCCCGGGCTTGTCCCGTTTCCTGCAACGACGCTCATTTTAATCCACAAACACGAGCTGTTGCATCCGAGGTGAAAGCACCTTGGCCGTAATTTCGGGTTTCATCACAGCAGCGGCCAATGCCGTCCAGAAAAGATTCTGTCGATGTTTCGCGCGCGGTAACGCTCAAGAACTAATCAAGCATGCGCCGATTTTGAGCACCGTGAGCGCTGCAACTCACCGAGAAGGCGGCTCTTTTCGAAAAATCCAAAGTGGAATGCAGCTTGCATCTATGGCGCTGGCTCATCACGGCATGGAGGTCCAATGAATACCCCTGCAAAGGAAGTCGAGACGCCTGAAGCGGAATTACACCCGCTTGGAAAGAGCGAAAGCTATCGATGGACTGTCAGCACCTCCTTGGTTGATATGTCCATGCCGCTGCCGGCGCCGCGAGAGGTGACGATCGCTTGCGCACCTCAGTCCGTGAAACTCGACCTCAACCGGACGGCGATAGTCGTGATAGATATGCAGAACGACTTTTGTGCAAAGGGTGGCTGGGTTGACCACCTCGGTCTCGATTACACGCCGGACCGTGCTCCAATTGCGCCGCTTCAAAAGCTGCTACCGGAGCTTCGGTTAGCCAGAGTCCCGGTGATCTGGGTCAATTGGGGCAACCGCCCGGATCTACTGAACATGCCGCCGAACCAGATTCACCTCTATAAGCCGTTCGGAACCGGCATAGGCCTCGGCGAACCGCTTCCTGGAAATCGCGCTCCGGTACTGGAGAAGGATAGCTGGGCTGCGGCCGTAGTCGATGAATTAAAGCCGCTGCCCGGCGACGTCATGGTCGACAAATACCGTATCAGCGGCTTCTGGGATACGCCGCTCGATAGCATCCTGAGAAACCTTGGGGTCCGTACGCTTTTGTTCGCCGGCGTCAATACCGATCAATGCGTCTTCTGTACACTCACCGACGCGAACTTCCTTGGCTACGGATGCATCATGATCGAAGACTGCTGCGCCACGACATCGCCAGCGTTCTGCACCGAGGCCACAGTCTGGAACGTGAAGAAATGCTTTGGCTTCACGACAGCGGCCGAAAGCATCATCACGGCGCTGAAAAGCCTTTCGTAAATGCGCTTTAGTTGAAGGCCGGAGATTGCCATGCACAATTCCAACTCTGAAATTCACCCGGATGTCGTCGCTGTACTTGAACAGCTTCCCAACAGTGACCGCCCGATAAATCACGCGGCAGGAGCTCGTGTGCTTCCGGCTCAAGCCTACGGATCAGAAGCTTTTCATCAATTTGAAAGGGACGCTGTCTTCATGCACTCCTGGCTCTGCGTCGGCCGTATCCAGCAGATCGCCAAGCCTGGAGATTACATGGCCATAACGCTTCTTGGCGAAGCGCTTCTGATTGTGCATGGAAATGATGGTGAGGTCCACGCGATGTCAGCGCTTTGCCGGCATCGGGGGCACGCCCTGGCCGAGAACTGTTCCGGAAACGCAAAACGCTTTGTTTGCCCCTATCACCGGTGGTCATACACGGTCGAAGGAGAATTGATCGGCGCCCCGCGAATGAAGGATGCTGTCAATGTCAGGAAACTTCGCGAAGAGAGCGCGCTGCCGCGCCTCAAATGCGAGTTGTGGCACGGTTTCATATTCGTCAATTTCGACCCGTCGGCGAGCGCGCTTGCACCAACCTTGCGGAAACTCGAGCCGTATTTGGAAGGCTACGATCTCGATTCAATGATTACCATGCCGCCGAGCTTCACCAAGGAGCCTTTTCCATGGAACTGGAAGGTCCTACTGGAGAATTACATCGAGCCATATCACACGGAATACGTCCATCCCGTAATACATGACTTCGCGCCCAGCACCGGCGTGGAGTTTGATCCCTGGCGCGGAGACGATGACAACGTCATCGTAAGGTACGTTCCGTTTCTGGCCCCCGACGGCGGCTTGACAGAGAAGGGTTGGGCAGCGCCAGCGGTTTTTCCTCCGATCGAGTCGTTGAGCGCCAAGCAGCGACACCGCGTGGGCTTCGGGATGGTGCCGCCTACAATGAATATTATTTTCACTCCTGACATGCTTTGCTACGGCCTGATCTATCCCGTCGGCCCGACCAGCGTAACCGTTGGGGGAGGGCTCTTCACCGCCGGCGGATGGTGCCTGCCGAAGTCGACTGCAAGCCTTCCCGACTTTGCCGATAGGGCGGCCAGAATGATGGAAGGTTCACGACAACTGGGTGCGCAGGACACGGAGGTCAACCTTGCCATGCAGCGGTCGAAGTACTCGCAGTTCGCACCGCGGGGACGGCTGGCGCCACTGGAAGAAACACTCAGTCAATTCAATCGATGGCTTGCCGTAAGATATCGGGCGCAAGCAGAACGGCTCGGTTACCGTCAAACTAAATTGTCGGACTCACATGTCGCCACCGGTTGACGAAAACACGCCGCCATTTTTGGACACCGTAGGCGGGTTTGTCCCCCATGGGAGATTCGAAATCGAAGGAAGTCCGACCGGGCCACTGCAAGGCCTGACCTTCGCAGTCAAGGATCTGTTTGATATCGCGGGGCGAGTGACGGGTGCGGGCAATCCTCGTTGGCTCGACACGCACACTTCAGCATCGGCAACTGCGCCCGTTGTCACTGCGCTCCTGGATGCGGGCGCGCGTATGATCGGCAAGACCATCACGGACGAATTGGCTTACAGCTTGAACGGAGACAACATTCACTACGGCACGCCAAGGAACATCAGAGCTCCCGGCCGAGTACCAGGCGGATCATCGAGCGGGTCGGCCGCCGCCGTCGCAGCCGCTCTTTGTGATTTCGCCCTGGGTACGGATACCGGAGGTTCAGTCAGGATACCCGCGAGTTACTGTGGAATCCTGGGCATTCGCACAACCCATGGGGTCGTGTCTGCCGAAGGCGTGGTCCCCCTGATGCCGAGCTTTGATACGGTTGGCTGGTTTGCGCGAAATCTGGAAGTATTCGCCCGCGTAGGGGACGTGCTTCTTCCAAAGTACGCGGCATCGCAGCCGCAATTCCTGAAATTGATTGTAGCCGCGGACGCTCTTTCGATTTTGGATCCTGAATTGGTCGGACCGATCGGGAGTGTTCTCAGGACGATCGCCGGGCACTTTGCCCAGGTCGAAGAAATTGTCATTTCAGACGTCCAGGGACTGGAAGAGTGGCGGCAAATATTCCGCCTGGCTTCAGCATATGAGACCTGGAAAATTCATGGTGCGTGGGTAACTGCCGAGGGCGGTTCACTTGCTCCGCCGATCAGAGAAAGGTTTGCATTCGCTGCGAGCGTTTCGGATGAGCAGGCTACGCGTGCGCGCGATGCTCAGTCGCAAATTCGCGACAAACTTCGCGCCGTGCTCGGTAGCAACTCCGTACTTTTCTTACCCACCGCTCCCGGACCCGCACCGAAGTTGGATGCCCGCGGAGAGGAGGTCGAGTTATTCAGGCAGCGCGCCCAACGCTTGACCTCAATTGCCGGCCTTGCCGGCTGTCCGCAAATTACTCTTCCCGTGATCGAATGCGAAGGCGCACCGGTTGGTGTTTCGCTACTGGGGCCCGAAGGCTCCGATCGGCAACTCCTCGACCTAGCTGGACACCTTTTCCACATTTTACTGGGCACGCAACAAACATTTAGGTAGGGAAACGCAGATGCGCCTCACCATGCATACCGACTACGCCTTGCGGCTATTGATTCAACTCGGCGTAAATAATGATCGCCTTGTCACAGTCAGCGAGACCGCACGAACCTACGGCGTGTCTAAAAATCATATGATGAAGGTTGCTCATCGCCTTTGTCTTGAGGGATTCGTCAAGACGGTTCGGGGAAATGGCGGAGGTTTGAAGCTTGCCAAGCACCCGTCAGATATAAACGTCGGAGACGTCGTTCGAAAAATCGAAAGCGACTTTTCGATCGTCGGCTGCTTCGAGCCGCGAGCCGAGTTCTGCAGGATAAGTTCAGCGTGCTTGCTGCGCTCCGCTTTGCAGCGGGCGGTGGCCGCCTTTCACCAGATCTTGGATGAGTACTCGCTTCAAGACCTTATTGTTACCAAACCGCTTCTCGAAGAACTATTCGCTTCGGCAGGCGAAGGCGTGAAGTCTGCCGCGTCGGGCAACCAAAGCCGCCGCCGAAGTTCACGCTCGAAGGACCTGGAAAGCGTTTGAATGACAGTACCGGGCGTCCCTGGAGGCATCGAAGCGCAACCTTCTGGCCCCGACGATGGCTTCAACGCGTTCGTCCCCGGGGAACGCGTGCGCCTTATGTCTCAACGGGCTGGTATTCTTTCGGGCCTTAGTTTTGCGGTCAAAGACCTTATCGACGTCGTCGGGACGCGAACCGGTGCCGGAAATCCAGATTGGCTTGAAGGCCAGAAGCCGGCGTCGGCTTCCGCTCCCGTGGTCGAACGCTTGCTTCTGGCGGGCGCCCGGCTTGAAGGAAAAACCATAACCGACGAACTCGCTTTCAGTCTCGAGGGGAGCAATTGTCACTACGGAACCCCGGTAAATCCCGCCTGCCGGGACAGATTACCGGGAGGATCATCAAGCGGTTCTGCAGTTGCCGTCGCTGCCGGTATGGTCGATTTCGCGCTGGGAACCGATACGGGCGGATCAGTCCGGGTGCCGGCAAGCTTTGTCGGCGTCTTCGGGTTCCGGCCCTCTCACGAGCGGTCTTCCCTGGTTGGTGTCGTGCCGTTTGCTCCTTCCTACGATACCGTCGGATGGTTCGCGCGCGACGCCGAATTACTGGAGAAAGTTGGCAAAGCTATTTTGCCGGCCGCGACGGACGCGCCCATTACCAGGCTTCGGATAGCGTCCGATGCGTTTGATGTTGCGGCTCCCGAGATTGCCGAAGTTCTCCGAAGTTACTGCAGGCGTCTGCATATCCTAGAAGAAGTGACGCTCTTTGCCGGACAAGAAGCCGAATGGCGCGAGTGCTATCGGGTAATGCAGGGTGTCGAGATCTGGCAGCAGTTAGGCGGTTGGGTAAAGTCCGTTCGGCCGGTTTTTGGGGCTTCGATTGGAAAGCGATTTGAGGACGCTGCGTCGATAACCGCATCGGATGCAGCAAATTACCGACCGCTTCGCGAAGCTTTTGCCGAAACAATCCGAAAGCTGACGGCGGACGGAACCGGAATCCTGATACCTACAGCTCCGTGCATCGCGTTGATGAAATCCGCAGGCAGCGACGAGATTGGCGATTTCTATTCAAAAGCACTCACATTGAACTCTGCCGCCGGCCACGCCGGCGTACCACAAGTAACAATTCCAACCGGTTCGGTGAACGGCTGTCCGATCGGCCTTTCGATAATCGGTCAGCGCGGATCCGATGCCAGGTTGCTGCGCACAGCTCGGGAATTTCCGATTTAGTTTTTCCGGCCGGATCATGTCGCGCTCCAGTGCCTGATCCAGCATGCACAGCAGGAAGATTATTTTGTGGCGCCCGCGAGCAGATCAGAAACGGCCCTCCGGGGATAGAGGCGCGCGAAGCTCACGGGCCGGCTGTTTGGCGCAGCCAAGTCGGGCGCAATTGTTGTGCGAATTGCCGCTGCGGCGGGCAGGTGAGCTTCGGAACTTCTAAACGCGCATATCATTAAACACGCATATCAAATGACACTTTGGAGCCACCCCCAGTAGCATCAAGTGGTGTTAGTTGACGAAAAAGCACCGAAAACTTGGTCTGTAAGCACTTTGGCATACAGATGCAGGGCATCGGAAACGTCGGCCTCTTTACAATTCTAACTGGTATACGGTTTGCATATATGTCGTGAGTCAAACGCGGAGACCCACGTCATGATCACGACTGCACAATCCGGCAACGAGTTAACTAATGCCGTCAAGCCCCCGCGGGCGCCGCACGCATCGGTGACGGACCTCGATACGATTCCTGTAATCGACTTCGCACCGAGCTTCTCTTCCTCTTTGGAAGATAGACGGCGCGTCGCGAAAGAGATTCACTCCACTTGCCGCAGTGTCGGTTTCTTCTATGCGATTAATCACGGCGTTTCGGAAGACCTTTGCGCCGCTCAATTGGCCTGGTCGAAGCGCTATTTTGAGTTGCCGCTGGAAGAAAAATTGAAGGTCGACATGCGGCAATCAAAAGCTGCTCACGGATACGAAGCTCTTGCTCAGCAAGTTCTGGATCCTGGCGCCCCGCCCGACCTCAAAGAAGGATTTTACATCGGCGTTGATCGTGGTCCGCGAGACCCCCTGGTCATTGCAGGAATACCAAACCACGGGCCAAATCAATGGCCCGAGCACCTTCCAGGTTTCCGCGAGCAAATGACCGACTATTTCAGTGCGATGCAAAACCTCTCGCTTCATATCATGCGAGTTATTGCGTTGTCGCTCGATCTCGAAGAAACCTATTTCGATGATGCCTGCGCCAACTCCGGGCCTTTACTCAGGCTGGTCCACTACCCCGCGCATCCGAGGAACGCCCAACCGAATCAGCTTGGCGCCGGTGTTCACACCGATTGGGGAGCCGTCACGCTCCTCCTGCAGGATAATTCAGGTGGACTTGAGGTCGAGACACGTGACGGCGTATGGGTCAACGCTAAACCCATTCCGAATTCATTTGTCGTCAATATCGCCGACATGATGGAGCGATGGACCAACGGAATGTACAAATCGAACCGACACCGCGTCCTGAACAATCGAACGGGGCGGTCAAGATACTCAGTACCGTTTTTCTTCAACCCGAATTTCAACGCTCGCGTTGAATGTGTTCACACCTGTACGACCGTGGACAATCCGCCCAAATACGAATCCTGCACGGTGTCGGAACACATCGCCGAAATGTACAGGCGAAGCTACGGCACCTGAAGGGAACAATTTTCTGAGGTAGAGCTAGTATTGGCGTCGAGGTGCCAAAGCGCCAACGTCGATGTCGGCAGCGCTCACGCGGTCCCGGCATGTCATCGTGCAGGTCCCAATATTTTGGCCACGCGGCTATCGAATCTGATGCGTCAAGTGACGGTCGAACATCATCAGCAAGGCGTTGCAGGCAACTGCGAAAACGGTCAGCAGCAAAGCGATGGCCATGATCGTATCAATCTGGCCAAGATTAATTGCGCTGGTTAGGAGAAAACCCAGTCCGCGCTGCGAAGCGAACATTTCGCCGATCAGTACGCCGAGCAACGTCAGCGAGAAGCCGAGCCGCACGCCCGAAATGATCTCAGGCAAGATCGCCGGTACGATGACCGTCAGCGCTGTCTGCAAAGTGGTTAGTCGCAGGACCTGCGAGGTGCGCCGGTAGACGGGCTTCATCTGGCGGATCGCGTTCATGGAAAACAGCGCAATGGGAATGAGTTCATGCATGACGCCAAAGGCGACTTTGGCTGAAATGCCAAGACCAAAGCAGAGAAGTATCAAGGGATAGAGAACGATTTTGGGAATTGAATAGAGTGTGACGAGAATAGGCTCCGCGACGTCGCCAGCCAGCCGGCCGAGGCCGAGTGTCACCCCAAGAGAAATCCCGCCGAGAACAGCAATCGATAAGGCCAAGACAAATGCGCGACCGGTTTCGGAGGCATGACCCCAGAAATCGCCCTCTTGCAAAAGTACGGAAAGCTTTTCAACGGTCTGCAGCGGCGAAGCGAGCGCTGAGTCTCCGACGTAAAGATAGAGTGATTGCCAGATGGCAACGCAGGCCAGGATGACGATCGCGGTTCCGCCAAATCTGGGCATTTATCTCACCGATGTCGCTGCGACTGCAGTCGCCTGTCGATACCGTTAAGCAGCGTGTTCACTCCCGTAACCAGCAGGATGACCAGCAGCATGAGCGCATACATATGACGATTCTCAAAATTGTTGTATGCGTAAGCGATGGCATAGCCAATGCCGGATCCCGAGAGGATGAATTCCGACGCGATCACGCCGATAAAGGAATACGCGACAGAAAGCTTTACCCCCGTAAAAAGGGAGGGCGCTGCCGAGGGCAGTTCGATCATCAGCGCCGTTTTGATGCGCGACATGCGGTATATCCGTCCTGTCTTGCGCAGCACGCGCGGAATGCGATCGAGTCCGTTTAGTGTCGCCGTAATCATCGATACAATGGCAAGCAGCACGGCTATGGCGATGATTGCGCCGGAACCAACGCCGAAAAGACTGATGAAAACCGGATAAAAAATGAAGGTCGGTACGGCATAATAGCTGGCCAGCAGAGGCTCCAGCGCAGCTCTAAGGCTTTGAGCCGAATATATGATCAGCCCGGCCACAAACCCCAGCGTCACCGACAACAGTGTGGAGATCAGCACGTTGGCGATGCTCGAGATGATGTCAGCCGAATACTCGCCGGAGACGAGTATTTTCATCAGCTCCTCCGCCATCTGCGACGGTGCGATCATGACGTCGACTGGAATGATGTGAAGCCGGCACACGATCTCGACGGCGGCGACGAGGAGCGCCACGACGCCAAACCTGAGAACAGCCTCTGATCTCATGGCGATCACAACTCGCTGGTAGACATCATCTTCAGGGCCTCGACGCGAAGTTTCTCCCAAAGTCTCGCGGTAATGTCACCGAAATGCGGCGTGGATACCACGCGGCTGTCGCAATTCCTTTCCCAGCCGGTCTCGATGATATCGATGAATGTTCCAGGCCGGGTCGACATCACGCCAACGCGGTCCGAAAGCATCGCGGCCTCGTCCAGCGCATGCGTGATCAACAAGACGGTGGCTGACGTCTCCCGCCAGAGACGAAGCAACTCATCGCCCATTATCAGCCTGGTCTGCTGATCCAGCGCTCCAAAAGGCTCATCAAGCATTATCAGGCGGGGTTGCAACACGAGCGTACGCGCGATGCAAACACGCTGGCGCATACCACCCGACAATTGCGCAGGATGGGACGCCGCGAAATCCTTCAATCCCATGAATCCGATGGCGTAGTCGACCCGTCGCTTGATCTCGGCTGGGTCGACGCCGGCGCGGCGAAGGCCGAATGCCACGTTGTCTCGAACATTGAGCCAGGGAAAGGATGCGTCCTCCTGAAAGACGACGCCCACGCCGTGAGGCACGCCCAGGATTGGCTTTCCCTCGAAATGAGCCGTTCCCGTTTGGGGAGGACTCAGGCCGGCCAGAATGTCGAGCAGGGTGGACTTGCCGCAACCGGAGGGACCGACAACGGAAAAGAATTCCCCTCTGGCCAGGGAAAGATCGACCGGACCGAGCGCATGCAGGCTGCGGCCTCGCGAATGATAGACGCACGTGACCCCATGAAGTGCCGCATGTGCCTGTTCGACGGACGCGGGCTTCATAGCGGCGGCCTTCGCCGCGATCTCGGACGCCGCTGGGATCATTGCTCAGCCTGCAAATCGGCCGGCAAAAAGGATTTGTCGATCAACTTCGACCAGTCCACGTCCGCCTTGATTTCTCCCGTCAACTTGAGAGCGTCCACCATGCGGTCGAGTTCAGTCTGATTGAACCCGCCCTCACTCCACATTTGTGGGGCGATCATGTTGTTTACAGCCTCGGCCGCAATATCGGATTTCAAATGATACGTCTTCTCCAGAATACGGCCAGCTTCCGCCGGATCCCTGTAGATGGCTTGCACGCCAGCTCGTCGACCGGCAATGATGGCGCGCAGCTTGTCCGGGTGTTCCGTGGCGAACTCCCGGGTAGTGATACCAACTGAGGTCGTCATCGGCTTCAGGACATCGCTGGCGTTGTAGACGGTGCGATATTTGGCTTTTCGGATGATCGAAAGAGGCTCGATAATCACCGAAGCTGACACACCGCCGTTTTCGAGCATCGTTAGACCTGGCATGTAACCGCCAGCCGCCACACGGGTAATCTTGCTTGCGTCGATGCCTTTCTCGCGGAGTACGAGCAGGAACAACATTTCGGAAACAGATCGGGGTGAGGTGATCGCAATTTTCTTGCCCACCAAATCCTCAACACTCTTGATGTTGGAATTTGGCATCGCGACCATCGAGGCTTCGGCGACGCTGTGGGTCCCAACGTTCACGACAACGAGATCGAGTCCCTGCGCTTTGGCCGCCAGAGCCGCGCCGATCGCCACTTCGCCATAAGGTGTGGGACTGGCGAGAATATTGCGTACGGTCGTACCACCGCCGCCGGAACCGAGAATTCCTGTGATGTCGATGCCCGCCTGCTTGAAGAGCCCTTTCTCCATCGCGACGGCATAGGGCGCTCCATACAAGCTCGCGCCCCATTGCGTGACCGAAATCTCCTCGGCCCGCACCGGCGCATGAATTGACATCAGCGCCGTCGCGGCGAAAGCCACCGCGCGGCCGAAAAACTTAAGCCTAACCGAAACCATCATCAGAGCCCTTTGCTATCGAGCGATAACGATTGCCTTTGCTTATGGTCGGGTCAAGATAAGCAGCTTCATTTGTATACGAATGATAGTTTCAACGAGGATGGTTCTTGTCAAGACGAATCCGAAGATGCGCGGCCGCCACGTGCGAGCGTCAGGTGCTGCTTTTCCGGGCGACGTTGATCGCTATTTGCGCAGGGCGGATTTATGAAGCCAAGCGTCCAACCCAAAGCGTGATGAGATTTGATTGAATCATCATCGCGCTTCAGTTCTTTGACGAAGCATGATCTTTTCGTAAAACCGCTTCACACTTTTCCGGATCATGCTTTAGTCCTGTGTCGGTGGAATTTCCTGCTGCGCACTCCATCGATCGTCTTGAACTCGCAGATGAACGTTATCTGGATTGACGTAATGGCGGCCGAGCCAGCGGCTTAAGCCGTCAAGCCCCGGGAACAGGACGCGCTCGGTCATGTTTGCCTGATCGAGCTTGTCGCGTATTTCCCACTTCAGGCCGGCTTTCAAAATCAGCTTGCGACCGATTGTCGGCTCGTCGGCGAGCCAGGAATCAAACGAGAGTCTGGCATTCGACATCAGCGAGAAAACAGCAAACTGGTTGGTAATGCGCTCGTCGAGGGACGGAGGTTCAAAAAAAAGCATGAACGCTTCGGTTCCGTTGAGCTTGTCGAACTCCTTCAACGTTGAAGCGTACTGACGCAGCATCTCTGTCGTGAATACATGCGAACCTGCATCGGATAGGATCGATTTGAGGCGAACTGGAAGTGTTCGCGCTGCTTCATGATAGTTGACGATGATTATCGCGCCGTCGCTGTCGTAGTGTGAAAGTTCAGCCGTTGCGAAGTGCATGGCAACATATGGCGAATAGGTCCAATCGAGGAGACGGGTCGGGAGCCCGTGGTGCTGACCGAGCGCGATCCAGTTCCAATCGTCGTCGAAGGGGACCTGTTCTCGGGTTGCATATTTCCGAAACGCCCTGAGAACGTGATACTCCAGTTCCCAATATTGTCCGCCAAGCCTCGCGAGCGAAGTGCGAGTATCAAGATGAGCTTGGCCCGTGCCGCGAAAAAGGGCCTTTGAGCGGTGCCGTCGAAGGCTTGGATCCCACGAGTCTCCGAAGACTTCTGCCTGAAGTTGTTGCCAACTGGTAACCTCGACGATTTCATACACCGGGATGCCTCGTGCGTTGATAGATTTGCGTCAAAAGCTAGATAGCGTCGTAGCGCTTCACCGCAAAGCCCGCCGACGCACCTTCATGTGTTTCAAACTGTCCTGCGGCCGTCCAAACCTGCAATGTGCTCGGAGCCGCTGTCTCGGATCGGCAGTCGGCGCAGATAGCGAACGCGCCATACCGCTTGATGAACTTTCCTAGAAGATGTGCCCGTGACTTTACACGCCGAGTATTTAAGAGCGGCGACGGACTTCAGCAGAAGCGTGATCGACCTGCCGCGGTTGGCGTCAGCCGTATTGACAGAGCCAGCATATCTTATATCATTCGTATACAAACGTATTTCCGGGCGCGTGGCGAGTGCAATGGGTCCGTGATCGGGCGAAAATATTCGGGAGTCAGCCTCGATGTACGATGCTTTTGTCGTTGATCGTCTTGTCGACCTCTGGCTTACGGAGGATATAGGGTATTGCGATCTTACCGTTCAGGTCATGATCGAACCCGATGAGGTTGGCAACTTCTTGATGAACGCCCGCGAGCCCATGATCGTTTCGGGCATCGAGGTCGCGATGCGCGTCTTCAAACGCTATGATCCCACACTTGATGTTGTGTTATGCGCCAAAGATGGCGACAAGGTCGAGAGAGGCGCCACCTTGCTTAAGGTCAAGGGTCGCGCGCGGAGCGTGTTGACGGCGGAGCGCACCGCCCTCAACATCGCGCAGCGGATGTCCGGTATCGCCAATGAGACAGCTCGCTACGTCGAGGCGATTGCCGGCACCAAGGCTCGGCTGATTGACACGCGCAAGACGACGCCGGGCCTACGAGTGCTGGAAAAGCATGCCGTTACCAGCGGCGGAGGCCTGAATCACCGCCTTGGCCTTGATAACGGCGTGATGATCAAGGACAATCACATCGTGGTCTGCGGCAGCATCGCTGCCGCAGTGGAACGGGCCCGCAAGAAATTGCCAGTGCTGACGAAGCTCGAAGTCGAATGTGATAGCTTGGACCAGGTCCAGGAGGCCATTAGAGCCTCCGTCGACGTCATCATGCTCGACAACATGTCGGTCGCGGATATGACCAAGGCCGTAGGCCTCATAGAAGGCAGGGCGAAGGTCGAGGCCTCCGGCGGAATTCGGCTTGAGACAATCCGCCCGATTGCCGAGACAGGCGTCGACTATATCTCGACGAGCAAAATCACACAGGCGGCGTCCGCGGTTGATATTGGTCTAGATGAGGCGTGACTTGCGGGTCGGCACCCTTTTTTTCGTTGTCGGGCCGAGTGGTAGCGGAAAAGATTCACTTATCGACGGCGCAAAAGCGGTCCTGGAACCAAGCGGTCGATACGTCTTTGCCCGGCGGGTGATTACGCGTCCGGCGGGCTCTCTCGGCGAAGATCATGAGTCTGCGACAGAAGAAGAATTCGCTCGTCGTTTCGCTCTTGGAAACTTTCTGATCTCCTGGAATGCGCATGGCCTGCGCTACGGGTTACCTGCCGGTTTGATGGAGGCGCTCGAGCACGGGCAGAATGTCATAGCCAATGGATCGCGCGCCGTAATCGCTGAATTGGCTGAGCGTGTGCCGCGGCTCGTCGTTGTCGAGGTGGTGGCGCCTCCCGAACTTCTTGCCGCTCGTATAGCTGGGCGTGGTCGAGAGACGGGCGTCGCAATTGACCAACGCGTTGCGCGCAATGTCGAGCAATGGCCGTCTTCCGTGAAGACCGTGACCGTCCGCAACGACGGAACCATTGCAGTCGGGATCGAGCGCTTTTTGGCGGCACTGGAATCCTGCGCGAACTACATGCATCTGCGACGGATACCGATCTTCGGCGGCCGGGATTACTGCGCTTACTTGCCGGCCAACAGCGAGATCGTTAGCGCATTTGATTATCTGGGCTCCGCCAAACTTGAGATCAGTGCAGGCGCCGCCAGTATCCGCACCCGGGTTCAGGTTATTGATATGCCCGATTTTCTGGATTCGGGTGCCATTGGTTTGTCCAGCGAAGCCTTTGCCGAGCTAGGCCTTCCGGAAGGGGCCGAGGTGACAATTCGGCGTACGCCCTCACCGGAAAGCCGCGCGGCGCTGACGCACAAGATTCAAGGCGGCCAACTGTCCGAGGAGCAGTACCATACGCTCATTCGTGACATCGTCGAGTCGCGCTATCCGGAAGGCGAGGTCGCGGCCTTCCTTGTCGCAGCAACGCAGAATCTGAGCGATGACGAAGTCGTTTCGCTGGCCCAGGTGCGCACGCGGTTTACCCAGCGAATAACGTGGCCGGACAAAATAGTTGTCGATAAACATTCTATGGGCGGCATTCCGGGCAGTCGTATCACGTTGATCGTCGTTCCAATCGTCGCCGCCCATGGCGGCTTTCTTATGCCGAAGACGTCCTCACGTGCGATCACTTCGGCTGCCGGTACCGCCGATGCAATGGAAACGCTCGCGAATGTCGAACTGGGTCCGGCCGAGCTTCGCCTTTGCCTGGAACGTGCACGCGCTTGTATCGCCTGGAATGGCCGGCTCAACCACTCCGCGGTCGACGATGTGATGAATGCGATCACGCGCCCGCTGGGCATCGATTCCAACCGCTGGTCCGTGGCTTCGATCTTGTCAAAGAAATTAACCGCCGGTTCAACCCACGTCATTGTCGATCTTCCCTTCGGGAAAAGAGCTAAGCTCAAGACCGAGCGGGATGCGCTCGAACTCGCAGCGCTGTTCGAAAGTGTCGGCCGCGGCCTCGGGTTAACTGTGCAGGCTTTTGCCACCGACGGCAGCAAACCAGTCGGCCGCGGTATCGGTCCGGCGCTGGAAGCGCGCGATGTTATTTGGGCGCTCGATAGTCATCCTGAAGCTCCAACCGATCTGGTCGAGAAAGCACTATTTTTCGCCAGCCGTATCCTGGCATGGGATCCTGCGATCGGGTCAGTCGAAGCCGGGCGAAATCGCGCAGAGAAATTGCTGCACTCGGGTGCCGCGCGCAAGGCATTCGAAGGCATCATCGACGCACAGGGCCGAAGGTCGCCACCGGTAATGCCAGGGCGCCTGATACACACCTTTCATGCGGACCGTACTGGCGTAATCAGCGAGATCGACGGCTGGGCGGTAACAGAAATTGCGCGCCGCGCGGGAGCGCCTCTCGACAAGGCAGCAGGAGTGGATATCCTGCGCAATGTTGGCGACACGGTCGAGTGCGGAGAACCGCTTTTCGTCATTCATGCCAGCGCGCAAGGCGATCTCGAAGAAGCGGCACGGCTGGCAGGAAACAGTCAATGTTACGTCATTGACTAGCTCTTGTCTTTGACGAGGTCGCCACAGCAAGGCGATCCATCAGCCCGGGTTAAGAAAAATGCGAATCCAGCCCGACGACAATGATTTACTGCTTATTATTGACGTGCAGAACGATTTCTGTCCCGGCGGAGCCCTTGCGGTTCCCGACGGCGATGCGGTGGTGCCGGTCATTAATCGCCTGGCCGAACGCTTTGATCACGTGGTCCTGACCCAGGACTGGCACCCGGCGGGCCACAGCTCCTTCGCCACGTCGCATCCAGGTTCTGCAGTTTTCGAAGCGATTGACATGCCGTATGGCCGGCAAACCCTCTGGCCCGATCATTGCGTTCAAGGCACCTCGGGGGCGGCCTTTCATCCCCAATTGGCGACGGATCTGGCCGAGCTCGTCATCCGCAAGGGCTTCCGGCCGACAATCGATTCCTATTCCGCGTTCTATGAAAACGATCGGCACACGCCCACTGGCCTGGCCGGTTATTTGCGCGAACGTAGCCTGGGACGAATCTTCCTGGCCGGACTCGCGACCGACTTTTGCGTCCATTACTCGGCCATTGACGCGCGCCGGCTCGGCTTCACCACCGTATTGATTGAGGCCGGGTGCCGGCCCATCGATTTGGCGGGTTCGCTCGAGGTTGCATGGGCGGAGATGAATACGGCCGGCGTGCAGCGCGTCAATGATCTTGACTAGCGCGGCGCTCAGCGTCGGTGAGATCGCTGTCGGCGCCCTCGGCAAAGCCGCCATAGCGGAACGAGGTAAATCGACAATTTCGGCTCGATATGCCGGCGGCCGTGACGATGTCCTTTACGATCGCTCCGCGCTCTCGGTAAAGTCCTTCCGCTAGCGGATCGAGCGTCTATGACAATCCAGGTTGCGAATGACGGCGGTAATCGACCATATCCTTAGCGCTCCGTTGAGGCGCCAGCGCAAAAGAAGGTGCGGCCTAGGCGATGCATCAGCCGGAAGGATATCATCCGCAAATTGAACGGAAGAGTGTTGTCACAATCGTAACCCTGCTGGAAATGTGATGCCTGGACGATCGGTGATCATTGGTCTGTGTGCAGGCTTGCTGTGTTCGATCTCCAATGCGGAAGAGGCCAGGGTTGCGGTGCAGATGGAAGGGATCGGTAGCCAAACCTGCTCTCATTGGCGGTCCACACGAGCAACGCGAACCGAAGGTGTCATTTGGATTTTAGGATTTTGGACTGGCCTCAACTACGTTGCCGCGGCAAGCGAGCAGGCCCAGCCAAGCGCCGGCGAGACGGCCCTCATAGCCGCGGTTGAGAAGGTGTGCGCGAGCAGCCCGACTCAACTCTTGGCCAGCGCGGCGTGGATTGCTTATTTGGATCTTTCCAAGAAATGACGCCAACCCGGCGTCCTCGGCGTCTGGGTATTTTCGCTGCAAAGCGGTGCGCGGCCCAGAGGCTGTCCGGGTCGCGTACCGTTGGTCATCGCCAAGCCGAGGGACGGCGTATTCCTGCAAGTGGCTGTTCAAGCGACAGCCGGACGCGAATGCAGCTCGCCCGTGTTGCGCCGGTTGTCGACACTCAGTGCGCCAGCCCCGAAGGCCACGATCTGAAGGAGTCCGCCCGCCATCATCACGTTCTTGAGGAAGTGGATCATCTGGTTCTGGTCGGCGAAGTTGCTGTGGAACGAAACTGCCGTCGCCAGCGCGAAGATCGCCAGAGCACCCGCAACAAACCGAGTGCGATAACCAGCGACGAGAAGCAAGCCGCCTCCGAGTTCGACAGCGACAGCAAAGGCGAAGGCCAGCGGCGGGACGGGCAATCCGGCCGCGCTGATCATCGCGGTGGTGGCGCCGTAGGCGGCGAGCTTGCCAAAGCCGCTCATAGCGAAAGGAAGACCAATCATCAGTCTGCCAACGAAGGGAAGGTAACGGGTCGTGCTCATTGAAGTTCTCCTTGAAACGGGTTTCCGCCTCTCGGGGCGGGCTGCAATAAATCTGTGGCCAAGGAAGCATTTTCGAAATAGAAATGATCGAAATCCATCGTTGCAGAATTGTCGATGTCGAAATTGCCGGATTTTGAGGGGATCGCGATGTTCGCCAAAGTGGCGGAGGAGCGATCGTTTGCTGCGGCAGCCCAGGCCATGGGGGTCTCCGTAGCCACCGTTTCGCGGGCCGTCACCCGCCTGGAAGAGCGCCTTGGCGGACGCCTCTTCAATCGCACTTCGCGGCGGCTCGCGTTGACGGACTATGGCCGCACGCTGGCCGATCGCGCCTCCAGGATCTACGCGGATGCAGAGGAAACCGAGGACTTCGCCCGCAAAGCCTCCAGTCGCCCGGGCGGCCTCGTCAAACTCGCAGCACCCCTGTCCTTTGGCGTGCGCTGGGTCGCGCCCTTGTTGCCCGAGTTTTTTCGACGGTATCCCGACATCGCCGTCGATCTTCATCTCACCGATGCGCAGACCGATCTTATCGGCGATGGCTTTGACGCCGCACTGCGCATCGCCGCGATGGAGGATTCATCGCTTGTCGCGCGAAAGATCGTGGCTGTCCGGCGCTTTGTCGTCGCCTCGCCAGGCTACATGGCCCGATATGGCCGTCCGCGGCACCCCCGTGATTTGAGCGCCCATCAGTGTCTGAGCTACGCCAACCGGGCGAAGCCCGACATCTGGCGCTTCGCTCATCTGAAAACCGGCGAAGAATGCTCGATTACCCCAACGGGTCAGCTGAGGGGAACGAGCATCGAGGCGTTGTTGCCGACCGTACTGGAGGGGCTGGCGATCACCGAACTGCCGGAGTTTGTCGCGACAGAGTATTTTCCAGAGAAACAGCTTGAGCCGATACTGACCGATTGGAGTCTTCCGGGAGGCGGATTGTACTTTGTGACGCCGACTGCTCGCGCACGTCCCGCAAAGGTCTCCGCCCTGGCCGACTTCTTGATTTCTGAGCTGGCCGACGCGCGGTGGAGCGCCGAGGCAGTGATGGGCTGGAAAGCGCCTCCGCGGCGCAGGAAACCAGTGTAGGCTTACTCAAAGACAAAAAGTGTGCGTCGACAGACGAGCCGTGCACGCGCGAATTGGGCCCTGCGCCGGCGAAGCGCCACTCCGACAAAAGGAATTCCAATTGAAAGTCCCCGGCAGCTCGGTCCAGCGAGGCCGTGGCGGGCATCCTGGGCGCAGGCATCTTGCAACGTTCAATGGGCCTGATTTCCCGCAGTCGCGTTTGTCTGTTTCGCTGCGACCTGAGCGGAAGCCAGCGCCTGTTCGAGGTGGGCGCGCATACGGATGGAGGCTTGCGCAAAGTTACCGGAAGCGACCGCTTCGATGATCCCGAGATGCTCGCGACACCATTCGCGCACGCGGCGGCTATCGAAATAGCTGCCGAACTCCAGGAGTCGTCGCAAGCGGTTCTGCGACTGGACCGCCTGGGCGAAGAATGCGTTGCCGCTGGCTTCGGCGCACATTTCGTGAAACGCCGCATCGGTCTCAAACAGCTGCATGCTGTTGACCGAAGAGATGTCAGGGTGCGAGGCGAGATAGAGATGCTGGAGCCTCATCCGTTCGATCGCCGCGTGATCCGGCTTGAACGTGGGCAGCAGGAAGCCGGCCGGTTCAAGGGTCAGCCGGAACTCGTAGCTCGCCCGGAGCGAGATGAGAGAATCAAGCGTCGGCGCAAAGGTCCAGCCATGGCCGTGGTTGCGTATGATCAGGCCGTCCTCGGCCAGCCGGGACAGCGTGCGCGCCACCGCGACACGGTCGATGTCGTAGCGGCGCGCGACCTCGCTTTGGGTGACGGAATTCGGCATGCGGTTTTCTAGTCGGTCGCGAACGAGCTTCGAATAGAGTTCTTCCTCGATCGTCGAGGGAATCTCGATCTCGATACGATGCAAGGTGTCGAACGCCTGCCGCAGAAAGAACCCCTGGTTCTTTCGTGTTTCCACGATGCCGCGTTCGGCGAGAAGATCCAGCGCCGAACGGATCGGCGTTCGCGAAACGCCGACAAGATCGGCAAGCTGCTGCTCGCGCAGGTGATGGCCGGGCTCCATCCGCGCGTCTCGAATGACGTCCAGAATCTGATTTGCCAGCCGAAAGCGGGTTTGTTGGGTTGATCGAACCATGCGTCGCAAGCCGTGCGTTCTTCTCAGATAGTATAATTTTTCCATTTAATACAATGATTATTAAGGTGGGTCTCGGAAAAGCCGAAAGAAAGCGGCGGTGATTAGGGTTTAATCGGCCGGTGGCGCGTAAAAAGGCTTGACGGTCCGCTGGTCGAGATTGCACATTATAATACAATAAAACAATCCAACCGACGGGGAATTGCCATGTCACGCTTGCGCCTTGTCTGCGGAATCCTGTCGTTTCTCTCGTTTTTCTTGGCTGGCCCCGCGCTCGCCTCCGATCTCTCCGCTGTCACCCTGGTCGAAAAAGGCACCCTGACCTACGGCGTTGCCGCGACCTTTTCGCCGTTCGAATTCACCAAGGATGGAAAGCTGTCGGGCTTCGACATCGACATGATCGGTCTGCTGAGCAAAAAGCTCGGAGTTACGACCAGTCCGATGAACATGGAGTTCAAGGGGCTGATCGTGGCGCTGCAAGGCGGCCGCCTCGATATCATCAATTCGGCGATGTACATCAACGAGCAGCGTGCAAGCCAGGTGGACTTCGTCCCCTATCTCAAATTGGGCAGCCTCGTTATCGTGCAGGCGTCCAATCCTGCCAAGATCACCGGCCGCGACGAGTCACTTTGCGGCAAGACCGTTGCGGTCACGCTGGGCGGCATTCAGGAAAGTTACGCCCGCGCCGACGATGCGCATTGCCACGAGCGGGGGCTTGCCGGCATCACCGTGATGACGATGCCGACCGCGCAGGATTCGGCGCTGACGGTTCGGCAGGGTCGCGCCGATGCCTTCTACAATTCCACGCCCGGCGCGGTCGAATTGATGGACAAGGTGCCAGGCGTCTACGCGGTGGCGGGCTCCGAGTTTGAAACGACCACCCGCATCGGCATGGCGGTTCGCAAAGGCGACGCAGCCATGAAGGCGGCCATCGACGCGGCGCTGAGGGAAATTGTCGCCGACGGCTCCTACAAAAAGCTGATCGAAACATGGAAATTTCCGTCGTCCGTGTCGCTGTTCGACTGAAGAGGAGTTCCCATGTCGGCCGACCTCGTCTTCCATTATCTGGCTTCACCGAACTTCATCCATGGCGCGGGAATGACGCTGCTCCTGACGGTGGCGTCGCTTTTCTTCGGCGTCCTCATCGGCCTCGTTCTGGCGCTGATTCAGGAAAGCCGGACGCGGATAGGGCGCCTCTTCACGCTCGCCTATCTCTGGCTATTTCGCGGGACGCCGGTGCTGTTCCAGATCATCTTTATCTATAACGTGCTGCCCTCGTTCGGAATCAGGCTGTCGGCGTTCGTTTGCGCCGTGCTGGCGCTGTCCCTGAACGAAGGCGCCTATATGGCGGAAATCCTGCGTTCGGGTTTGCAGGCCGTGAAGAAGGGCCAGCGTACTGCGGGTCTCGCACTCGGCATGACCACCGGCCAGATGATGCGCCTCGTCGTCATTCCCCAGGCAGCGCGAATCGTGCTGCCGCCGATCGGCAACCAGATGATCGGCATGCTGAAGCTCAGCGCGCTCGTCTCGGTGATCGCGGTCGAAGAGCTGCTTCTCGTCGCCAATCAGGCAGCGAGCGCCGACTTTCGTTATTTCGAGGCGCTGACCGCGGCCGGCATCTATTACCTCGCCATGACGACGGCCTTTATGGCCGTTCAGGTCCTGATCGAGACCGCGCTCGATCCCAAGAAGCGCCAGCGGATGCGGAAGGTTTCATTGACCGAGCGGATGCTCGGGATCTCCGAATCCTTTGCGGTTCGCTAGGGACGAGGACGATTGGCGGTTATGCAGCATCTTCTCGAGATCGTTGGAATCAACAAGAGCTTTGGCGCCACACAGGTGTTGAAGAACTGCAGCCTCACTGTCGATCCCTCAGAGACCGTTGTCATGATCGGGCCGTCGGGCTCCGGCAAATCGACGCTGCTGCGCTGTGTCAATCTGCTGGAAACGCTCGATAGCGGTGACATCTTCTTCGAAGGCGAGAACGTGACGAAGAGCCGCCGGCCGGCGCATCTGCTGCGCCGGGAGATCGGCATGGTGTTCCAGAATTTCGAGTTGTTCGGCCACCTCTCTGCCATCGAGAACATCATGCTGGCGCCGGTCAAGATTCTCGGCCTCAGCCGCAATGATGCCCACGACATCGCCACCGATCTTCTGCGCAAGGTTCAGATTCCGGAAAAAGCGGATTCTTTCCCGGACGAATTGTCCGGCGGCCAGCAGCAACGCGTCGCGATAGCGCGCGCGCTCGCCATGAAACCGAAATTAATGCTGTACGATGAACCGACATCGGCGCTCGATCCCGAAATGATCCGCGAGGTGCTCGACGTCATGACGGCGCTGAGTGCTGAAGGCATGACCAGCGTCGTGGTCACGCACGAAATGGGCTTTGCGCGCCGCGCGGCGGATCGGATCGTATTCATGGAGCGCGGCGAGATCATCGAAAGCGCCAAGAGCGACCAATTCTTCGACGGGACGGTCAACGAGCGCGCACGGCGCTTCCTCGACCAGATCCTCCATTAAAACATTCGGAACCCGCCAGATGGCCACTTCTCCAGACGTCGCCCGCATGAAGCGAGAGCTTGCAGCCCTCGTTGCGATCGACACGCAAAATCCTCCGGGAAATGAAGCCGAGGCCGCGCAATATGTGCGCGATCTTCTGGCGGTGGAAGGATTCGACGCCTCATTCCAGGAATACAAGCCGGGACGCATCAACGTGGTCGCGCGGATGGAGAACGGCGCCGGCCCTGTTTTCGCGTTCAACACCCACATGGACGTCGTCCCGGTGGGCGAAGGCTGGTCGTCGGATCCATTTTTCCTGAAGGAGGCGGGCGGAAAGCTTTACGGCCGCGGCGCCTGCGATTGCAAGGGGCCGCTGGCCTCGATGCTGGAGGCCATGCGCATGCTCGCAGCCGATCGCGCCGCATGGTCGGGCACGCTGCTGGGTGTTTTCGTCGCCGATGAAGAAATCGCCAGCGAAGGCGCCAAGTTCTACGCCGCGGGCCGCCCGAAGATCGATGCCGCTGTGATCGGCGAGCCGACCTCGAATGCGACGTTTTCGGCTCATAAAGGCAGTCTGCGTCCCGTCGTGCGCGTGCATGGCGTGGCCGCGCATTCCGGCACGCCACATCTCGGCGAGAATGCGATCTATCGTGCCGGCGAATTGCTCGGCCTCATCGCGGAGCATCATGCGAAGGTCGTGCGTCATCGCAGCCATCCGCTGGTTGGCGCGGCGAGCCTCACGGTGACGCGGATCAATGGCGGTCACGCCGACAACGTGCTGCCGGCTGGCTGCGATCTGCTACTCGACCGCCGCATGGTGCCGGGCGAGAAGGAGGATGTGGTCAAGCGCGAACTCGGCGATCTGCTTCAGCTCGCCCATCAGCGCTTTGGCCTGCGCGCCGAGATCATCGACTACAAGGCAACGACCGGCGGCGCCACCGAGACGCCGATCGACCGTCCGATCGTTCAAGCGAGCCTCGCCGCAAGCCGCGCCCATGGCGTTTCCAAGCCGGGTCCCTATGGCTTCCAGGGCGGCTGCGACCTCGTGCATTTTTCCAGCGTCGGCGCTGAAGGAACCGTCATCGGCCCGGGCGATCTCGCCGTCGCCCACAAGCCGGATGAGTTCGTGCCGTTGGATGAATTCATCACCTCAAGCCTGATCTACCGCGACGTGGCCCTGGCCATGCTCAAGAACGGAGCCTGAAGTCCGTGCGCGCGTCGCTTTATTCGGCAGATCTCCATTATGGCGGCAATCTGGTGCTGCACACGGCTTCGTCCGGCAGCATCTCGCATCTTTCGGAAATCTATCTCCGCCTCGACGATGGCACGACCGTTGGGATCGGCGAAGTCAGGGCCAACATCGCCTATCTCAACGGTTATGCGCCGGAAACCGTGACGCAAGCTGCGGTTGCCGCTGTCGGCACCATCGACTGGGCGCGTGATCCGGCCGACCTGCTGGCGACGATGCCGGAGTGGGCCGCACGCCTCATTGCGCCCGTGCGAACGCTGATCGATTGCGCGCTGCACGACCTGGTCGCCCGGCGTACAGGTGTGAGCGTTGCGGCTTCGCTGGGTGAAATTGCGCAGGCGGCTGTCTGGCCAACCAATCAATCGCTGTTCATCTCGCCGGAGGAGACGTTTCTCGCGCAGGCGCAGAGCTATGTCGATCGCGGCTTCCGGGATCTGAAGGTGCGCGTCGCCGCCGGTCACTTTTCCGAGGATATGCATCGGATCGCCGCGTTGCGGGTCAAATTCGGCGACCAGATCAAGATCGCTGCGGACGCAAACGGCCGCTGGTCCGAATCTGAGGCGCTCGACAATCTCAAGGCGCTCGCTCTCTTTGGCCTCGTCTATGTCGAACAGCCCGTTCCGGCCGGCGACTGGATGGTCATCGATCGCCTGGCCGCGCAAAGTCCGGTTCCGATAATGCTGGACGAGGGTGTTGCCGGTCTCGACGATGTCACCAGGATCTGCGGCTACGGCGGCAAGGTCTATGCGCATCTGAAGCTCGTGAAACTCGGCGGCATCGCCCCGACGATATCCGCGGCGAGGCAGCTTGCCCGATCGAACGTACCCTTCATGATCGGGCAGATGAATGAAGGCGGCGCCGCGACGGCCGCCACGCTTCACGTCGCCTGCGCGACGTCGCCCGCCTTTGCGGAACTCTACGGCGCCGACGGACTGATCGACGATCCGGTTTCAGGCATTTCTTACGATAACGGCACGGTACGGGCGAATGACGCGCCCGGTTTCGGCGTCGCTTTCAATCCCGCGATCACACACTTCATCGGAGACTATGGAAATGGATAGTGCAGGCGTCCTGCAAGGTGCGGAATTGGCTTTTCCCAAAGCGGAATATGAACAACGGGTCGCGCGCGCGCGCCGGTTGCTCGAAGCGGCCGGGATCGACGCCATGATCGTGACCGGACCGGAGAACATCTTCTATCTCACCGGTCAGCAAACGCCCGGCTACTACACTTTCCAGGCGCTGGTGCTGCCGGTCGACGGCGAGCCGGCCTTCGTCGTTCGTCAGCTCGAATATTTCAATTTCATCGCCAACACTTTTATCGCCGGCGCGCAGGTCTATCAGGACGGCGATCAGCCGGTGAATTTCCTGGTCAACGTCATCAAGTCGCGCGGCTGGGCTTCAAAGCGTATCGCCATCGACAAGCGCGGCTGGTTCTTGCCCGTTGCGACCTATGAAGCGCTGCGCGATCAACTCGGCGAAATCCGCGATGGCGCCGGCATCATCGAACAATTGCGCATCGTCAAGTCTCCCGCCGAACTCGAGAAGATCGCAACGGCCGCGAGCTATGTCGATACCGGCATGCGCGCAGGAATGGCCGCGATCAAGGCCGGCGCGAGCGACAATGATCTGGTCGCGGCCATGATGGGACAGGCGATCGCCGCGGGTTCGGAATATGTCGGCATGGAGCCTCTGGTTTCCGTCGGCCGCCGCTCGGGCGTCCCGCACGGAACCTGGCGTCGCAGCAAAATCGCCGTCAACGATCCCGTGTTTCTCGAAATGGCGGCGTGTCACGATCGCTACCATGCGGCACTGATGCGCTGCGCCTGGCTCGGCAACGCGCCTCAAATTGCGATCGACATGGAGCAAACCTGTCAGGATGGCTTGCAGGCAGCAATGGAGGCGATCAAGCCCGGCGAGCCCTGCGCAGCCCCGCATCTGGCCTGCCAGGCGGTGATCGATCGCGCGGGCTACACCGAGAATTTCAAGAAGCGCGCCGGCTACAGCATCGGCATTTCGTTTGCGCCCGATTGGGGCGAGGGCGGCATTCTCAGCCTCTATACCGGCGTCACCACCGAGCTGCGGCCGGGCATGACGTTCCACATTCCGGTGGCCGTGCGCATCTACGGCCAGTTCACGGTGGGCGTCAGCGAGACCGTCGTTGTCACCGAGAAGGGATGCCGCGCGCTCGGCGAGCTCGACCGTCCGATGCTGCGGCTCGCCGCCTGATCACCCATTACGCACACGAGGACAAGAGATCATGAAGGATATCAACGAGTGTCAGGCGCGGCTGCGTGGCCTGTTCAATATCACGGTGACGCCGTTCAAGGCCGACGGCAGCTTTGACTATGCGGGCCTTGCCCGCAACGTGGAGCGGGTGATCAGCCTCGGCTTCGACGGCATTCTGATCGGCGGCACCTATGGCGAGTTTCCGGCGATGTCGACCGATGAGCGCGCCGAGCTATTCCGCCGGGTGATGGACATCGTCGGCGATCGGGTGCCGGTGATGCTGTGTACCGCGGGCTCGGACGTCCGCGTCGTTCGCGAATTGACGACCCTCGCGGGACAGCTCGGCGGTCTTCCGATGGTGACGCCGCCCTTCGTCTCCGAGGTGACGGATGCGCAGATTGTAGCCTTCTTTCGCGACATGGTCCCGCTCTCGCGCACCGGCGTGCTGGTCTACAACGCGCCGGGCATCGGCATCACGCTGTCGCCCACCACCCTGGAGCAGCTCGCGGGCATTCGCGGTGTGGTCGGCGTCAAGCAGGGCGACCTGTCGCCGACTGCAATCGACCAGATTGCCAATCGGATCGGCGGACGCATTCGCCTGTTCTGTGCTTCCGATCTCGCCTTCCTTGGCCCGATGATGTGCGGGTTCGACGGTATCAGCTCCACCAACAGCTGCGCGCTGCCTGAACTCATCCTCGGCACCTATCGGGCGTTGGAGAAGGGAGATGCCGCGACCGCACGCGACCTTCATCGGCTCTGGTATTCGTTCCGTGCGCTGGCGCGGGATTTCGGTCAGCCTCAGACCACCAAGGCCGCGATGAACCTGCGCGGATTCGACGGCGGCTCGGTGAGGCTGCCATTGCGCGACCTCGAGCCTGCGAAGATCGCGCAAGTTGCCGAGGTCTTGCGCGCGATCGCCACGGACCGCCGTTCGAGCGTCGCGTTGGCTGCTTGACTCAAACGAGCTACCGAGCGTCGGGCTGCAAGCGAGCCGAGTTGATCGGTTTCGTTTGCTACCCGGCCGGGGCTTGGTTCCTCCGAAGGCGTTGGTTTCTCAGAAAGCCTTGGTTCCTCAGAAAGCCTTAGTTTCTCAGAAAGCTTGGACCAAGTTGCGGCAAGAGCCGACCGCTTCTGTTTTTCCAAACCGAAACTCCCGGTTTGGACAGCCGCCATTTCCGGTTCGCTTTCCTGGGAAATTGCCCCGCAACTAGCTGAAATATAGGCCAGTTTTGCCCTGACTTTTGTGCCGTAAAGCTGAAAATTGAGGTTTTCCCGGTCAAATTCTGTGGTAAATAAGAGCATGACGGTGGAGACGGGTTTCGCGGGACTAAATCCGCCACCAAACACCCTTCGCAAACCGTGCCCTTTCAAGACAACCCTCGTTGGGGCGCTTTCTATGGGGGGTTATGGCCTCCCGTCTCGGGGTCCCGAAATTTCATTCCGGGCGGCAGACCTGGGACAGTCGAGGCCGAGATTTGCGGGTTTCCACCGCCGTCATTCGTTTCGTAGTACAATGATCCAAAGGGACGCAGAATGTCACACGCCTACCAGCTAAACGACGAAGTCCTCCATCGCGGTCAAGGGCCGCAGGGGCGGGTGCATGTCGAGGTACCGAAGATTTACACCATCGTTCAATGCATGCCGGTCGAGGCAGACGGACGTCTCCGATACCGCATCAAGTCCGACAAGGTAGAGCGTGTCGTGACGGAAGACGAGCTGTCTTACGGTCAATAGAGCGCGCCGTTTTCCTCCCACGTCAGGCGCTTTTCCTCTTTCGCGTGCTGGCGATCAACACCAGCATGAAAGAGGTCGCTGTCATCAGCGTGCTGATCGCCGCAATGGTCGGATCGATTTCATCGCGTAACGCGGTGAACATCCGCTTGGTGAGCGGTTGATACTGGCCGCCGGAAATGAAAATCGCGACGATGGTCTCGTCCATCGCCGAGATGAAGGCGAAAATTGCTCCCGCAATCACGCTGGCCCTGATCTGCGGCAGCGTCACCGCGAAAAAGCTCCTCAGGCGATTCATGCCGAGGCTGCGCGCGACCATTTCCTGTGTCATGTCGAAGCTTTGCAGGCCGGCGACAACGGAAATGATCACGTAGGGCAGGCCAAGCATGACATTGGCGAGCACGAGGCCGGACATCGTGGCGATGAGGCCAACCTTCGCATAGACAAAGAAGATGCCGACTGCCGTAATGATGATCGGCACCATCAGCGGCAGCAACAAAGCGGCGTGAATGATGCGCATGATGCGGAGCTTTGACTGGCTGATGGCGTAGGCGGCGGAGACGCCGAGCGGCGTCGCGATCGCAACGGTGCACACCGCCACCGTCAACGTAACCAGCGTCGCTTGCATCCAGGCCGGGCTGCCGATGTATTCCCGATACCAGCGTAACGAAAGCGAGGGCGGCGGAAAGGTGAGGAATCTCGCGCTCGAAAACGACATCGGTACGACGATCAGGATCGGCAGCACCAGATATAGCAAGACGGCCGCGCAAAGCAGCACGAAGATGATCCGGCGTGGCGAGAAGCGTTTCATCTCGTCTCCAGCACGCGATCGAGCGGAATGAACCGGCTGACGACAAAGAAGATGATCGACACGCTGACGAGCAGGACGACGCCGACGGCGCTTGCGGCGCCCCACTGGTCGTAGAGTTCGACGTTGCGGCTGACCAGCATCGACACCATGAGCGTGCGGCCGCCGCCCAGCAGTTCGGGCGTGATGTAAAAGCCCAGGCACAGCACGAACACCAGGGTCGATCCTGCGAGAACGCCGGGCAGCGACAGCGGCAGGAAAATTCGGCGGAAGGCGTGCGCCGGACCGGCGCCCAGGCTCGCTCCGGCCTGCATCAGGTCCGCCGGAATTTTTCCCATCGCGGCGTAGAGCGGCAACACCATGAAGGGCAACAGGATATGCAACGTGGCGACGACGGTGCCGAAGGTATTGTGGACGAGCGCCAGGGGCTCCTCGACGATGCCGAGATATTGCAGCAGCTGGTTGATGACACCGGTCCGTTGCAGCAGCGCCAGCCATGCATAGGCGCGCACGAGTACGCTGGTCCAGAAAGGCAGAATCACCAGCGCAAGGATGATCACGCTCCAACCCTTCGGGGCAATGTGAGCCGCATAGGCGAGCGGATAGCCGAGCAGGAGCGCCAATAGCGTGACGAGCAGGCTGACCTCGAAGGTCAGGAGAAAGCTGCGCCAGTAGATATCCTCGCTCAGGATGCGCCGATAGTTCTCGAGCGTAAAGCCGTCGTGGTAGATCGACTGCCAGGCAAGCCATCCGACCGGAAGCACGAGCAAGAGCAGCACCACGAGCAACGCCGGCAACGCCAGCGCCAGCATCATGCCTTGTTCGCGGCGATGATGGCGCAGGGACGGATCTGGCGCAGCCGACATCAGCGCCGCCGTCCGGTCTGTTCGAGATGTGGCAACGCGGCTCGCATCATCTTCACTTCTGCATGAACGAAGCCCAGCGCTTTTCGGCCGCTTCTCCTTCCGCAGACGACCACCAGGCATAGGACATCAGCGCCTGCTTGCGAATGTTGTCCGGCGAACTCGGCAGTTGGGCGGCGCGTTCGGGCTTGATCACGCCGGTATCGAACGCCTTCGGATTGGCAGGCCCGTAATCGATGTGCAGCGGCAGATTGGCCTGATTGACGGGGTCGACGGCCTCGTTGAGAAAGCGCACGGCGGTTGAAAGGTTGGGGGCACCCTTAAGGATACAAAGCGAGGTGCTTTGCAGGATGCCCTGGTTGTAGGTAAAGGCGACCTTGGCGCCTTCGCTGGCGAGCGCGCTGACGCGGCCGTTCCACGCCATCACCATGTCGACCTCGCCGTCGTTCAGCAATTGCGCCGATTGGGCGCCGGAGGTCCACCACACGGTGATGTTAGGCTTGATTTCGTCGAGCTTCTTGAAGGCCCGGTCGACATCGAGAGGATATAGCTTGTCGGGAGCAACGCCATCCGCCATCAGTGCGGCTTCGAGTGTTGCGATCGGATGGTTGCGGAGTGCACGGCGGCCGGGGAATTTCTTGACGTCCCAGAAATCGGCCCAGCTGTTCGGTGCGGCGCCGGCCGCGAATTTCTTCTCGCTATAGGCAAGCACGCTCGAATAGAACTCGTAGGCGACCGAATAGTCGCTGCGAAATTCCGCGGGCATCGCCGCCGCGTTGGGTAGCTTGGAGAAGTCGAGCTTCTCGATCAGGCCTTGCTCGCCGCCGCGCAGGCAATAGCCCGTTGGCGTGTCGACGACGTCCCAGGTCGGCTTGCCGCTGGCGACCTGGGTTTTGATCACCGGCCAGGCGTCGGGCGCGCTGTCCTGGTTGATGGTGATGCCGAGCTTCTTGGCTGCGGGATCCAGGATCGCCACCGTCTGCGCCTTTTGATACGCGCCGCCTTGCGAGACGAAGGTGACCTGATCGGCGGCCTCTGCCGCGACACCCGTGAGAGCAAAAAGTGCCAGACTGGCGCCCAACAGCATCGGTGCGGAAAATGGAGAGCTCGATACGACTGCCATGGCCTGTTCCTCTCGTTGAACGACAAAAATGATTGCTATTTTCCGATCGCGTCCAGAAATTGATACCATCCGGCGACCATTCGCACGGCCGGTTCGCGCAGCGGATAAAGTGGAATGGCCTTGAGGCGGCTGGCGTCGAGCAGGCCGACATCGGGCCTTTCGCCGCGGACAAAGGCGGCGAGATAGCGCCCCATCAGGCTCGACATCGCGACGCCCGCGCCGTTGTAACCCATCGAAAACAGCGTCTGCTCGTCGAGGCGCCCGATATGCGGCACGGAATCGAGCGTCATGCCGACCAGCCCGGACCATTTGAAAGCAAGCGGCACCTCGGAAAGTTCAGGGAAAATGCCGGCCATCGCCTTGCGCAACGCGCCAAAGGCGGCGTCCGAGTCCTGTTTTCCAAATGCGCCACGGCCGCCGAAGACGACGCGATTATCGACCATGCGAAACCAGCGCATCATGCGCTTGGTCTCGGTGTATGTCCGACCCGTCGGCATCAGGCGGCCGGCGAGATTGCGCGGCAGCACGTCGGTTGCGATGATGGCGCTGCGAAACGGTATCAAGGTTCGCTGCATGTGACGGGTTGCCGGCGTCAAATCGGAATAGCTGTTGGTGGCGATGATCGCCTGCCGCGCCCGCACCACCCCTGAAGGGGTCTCGGCGACGACCTTGCCGTTTTCGCGCCGAAGCCTGAGCACCGGCGTATCCTGAAAGATCGCTACGCCGCGGCGTGTCAGGCCCTCGACGAGGCCACGCAGGTAGTTCAGCGGATGGATGCCGCCGGAGCCCGGATTGAGCGCGCCGCCGACGAATGCGCTTGCGAGCCGGTTTCATCGCGCACCTGATGGGCATCGAGGATACGAACTTCCGTCATCGCCGATCTCGCGCTTCATCCATTGGGCTTCGTCGATGGCCGCCTGAAGCGCAGCATGGCTATGCGCGGCCTTGACCTGGCCCGAGCGGGTCAAGCGTGCGGCGGTGATGCCAAACTCCGACACCAATTCCTCGACGATGTCGACCGACTCATGCGCGATCTCATACATGCGCCTTGCCATGGCGCGGCCATGGGCGGCATCGATGTCGCGGAACGACAGGCGAAACTTGGCGGTGACCACCCCGCCATTTCGGCCGCTCGCGCCCCAGCCCGGCTGGTTGGCTTCGAGCACGATCGGCTGAAGTCCGCTCTTGGCGATGTGATGGGCCGCTGACAAGCCCGTATAGCCCGCGCCGATGATCACGACATCGGCCTGATGTTCGCCCGACAGCGATGGAAGCTGGGTCGCGGGCTCCGCCGTATGCGCCCACAGCGATGGCGCCGGCGCCAGCGCAGTATCCCAAGCCTGTTGCGGGCGCACGTTCATGTTATGCGGCCGCTCCCGACGGCTGCGTCCGCAAAAGCCTTCATCGTCGGGAAATGAAAATCGGGCTTGGTGAGATTGGCCACTTCGGGCGTTCCGCCAAATCCCGCCTGGCCCTGACGGCGCTCGATCCAGCAGACTTTGTAGCCGAGTTTCCGCGCGATCCCGATATCGTGGTACTGGCTCTGCGCCACATGCAGGATGTCGGACTGCTTGTAGCCGAACGCCGATTGCCTGCCCTTGTTATAGGCGAAAAACTCCGGGTTCGGTTTGGCGACGCCGGTGTCGTCGGCGCAGACGGTATCGTTGAACGGATTGCCCAGCGCGTGCGCGTAAGCCGACAGCGCGACGCGATCGGCGTTGGTCATCGCGACCAGCCGGAATCGTGTCCGCAAGCGCTTCAGCGCTTCGACGGAATCGAAAAACGGCTGCCACCGCAGCACCGCGAGCTGAAAAGCGTCGCAGATCGTATCGTCTGCGGTAAGTCCGAGCTCCTTGGCCAGGAATTTATAGACGTTGAACATCACTTCGCTTGATCGCTCGGGGTGGGCGTCGCGGCCGCGTTTGTAGGCGGCGAAGATCTGATCGTCGCTGAGCTCGGCCGGCGCCTTGCCGGACAGCTTGCGGACCGCGTTCAGGACGCCGGCCTCGAAATCGATCAAGGTGCCGACGACGTCAAAGGTGAGAACCTTGAAATGGCTGAATGACGTTGGACTGAAAGACATGGGAGCTACTTCTCTTCAGGGTTAGGTTGACGGATGTTCATTCGGCGGCCTTTGGCACCACGATCGTATCTTCGGGATGGAGAACGACGGTGATGGTGTCGCCGGGCGGAGGGATGCGCCGATACGCATCGTGATGGCTTGGCTGGCGAAGGCTGAGCTGTGTGCCGTCCTCAAGCGCGAGGAAGACCCGCAAACTCTCCCCCTGGTAGACGACATCGGTGACGGTGCCGGTGAGGCGGTTCGATGCGGGATCGCAGCTTCCGTCATCGATCAGCAGTTTTTCGCTGTGCACGGCCAGTATCAGCGCATCTTCGTTCGGGATCGCCCGCGTGCTGCGTAGCATCGTCGAACCGAGCGCCACGCGTGAGGAATCGACACGGCGAACCGGCAGCAGGCTCGCCTCTCCGATGAAGCTCGCGACAAAGGAATTCGCTGGAACATCATGCAGGCGTTTCGGCTGGTCGATCTGAACCAGCTTGCCGTCCTTCAGGATGGCGACGCGGTCGCTCATCGTCAGCGCCTCGCGCTGATCGTGGGTGACGTAGATGATCGTAGCCCCGATGCGCTTGTGCAGGTCGCGCAACTCGATTTGCATGGATTCTCGCAACTGCTTGTCGAGCGCCGAGAGCGGTTCATCCATCAGGATCAGGCGCGGTTCGAAGATGATCGCCCGCGCAAGCGCCACGCGCTGACGCTGGCCGCCGGATAGTTGCGTTATGCCGCGTTGCTCGTAGCCGCCGAGGCCGACCATCGCGAGCGCGGCGCGCACTTTGTCCGGCCACTGCGACTTGGACAGGCGGCGCGCACGCAGCGGGAACGCGACGTTTTCGCCGACGCTCATGTGCGGAAACAGCGCGTAGTTCTGGAACACGACGCCGATGTCGCGCCGATGCGGCGGCATGAAGGTGACGTCGAGATCTCCAAAATGAATCGAGCCGGACGAGGGCTGGATGAAGCCGCCGAGGATGCCGAGAAGCGTGGTCTTGCCGGAGCCCGATGGACCCAGCAGCGAGACGAACTCACCTGGTGCGACGTTCAGCGAGACGTCATCAAGCGCGCGCACCGCGCCGTAATGCTTGCTCGCGCGCCGGATTTCGACGTTTTCCGCCCGCTCGTTCGGTGATCGACCCGTCATCCGTCCCCTTTTTGGGTGGAGGCGACACTTCAACCGGCATGATCTCGTCTTATAGATCGGCCAGCCCTCGCAACGGTCAGGATGCGATCCGCAGGCCACCCGACGCTTGCGCTTGGGCCTTTCCTGCCGAGCTGTTTTTCAATGCAATCAGAGTTGGCTAACTCAGGCAATTGCCAAATTCTTACCGGGGGCATAACCTGATGTTATGAATGACCTTCGTCGGATGTTGCCTTCGGGCAATGCGCTGTTCGTTTTCGATGCCGCCGCGCGCAACGGCAGCTTCACGGCTGCCGCGGCGGAATTGAATGTCACCCAGCCGGCAGTGAGCCGGATGCTTGGACAGTTCGAGGAGCATCTCGGCGTCCGGTTGTTTGACAGGGCCGCGGGCCGTGCCGTTCTGACGGAAGAAGGCGAACTGCTCTATCGGCGGGTCGTCGACGGCTTCCGCAGCATCGAGAGCGGGCTGATCGAGATCGAGCGGCGGCGCCATGGCAGCGAAACCGTCACGCTCTCGGTCTCCTCGGCTTTTACGACGCATTGGCTGATGCCGCGCATCGACAAACTGCAACGGCAATTTCCGAGCATCGATCTTCGCTTCCAGCTGATTTCCGGCTCGCTGCGAGGTCCGGTCGAGAATGTCGATATCGGCATGCGTTTTCGCGATCGAGATGAGCCCGACGCCGGCGGCACGCTGGTGATGAAGGAAGTCATGCTGCCGATTTGCAGTCCCGGCTACCGGAACGCGGATGAAGTCGATCTGCCGGACGGAAACACCATCATCGAGCTCGCCGACAGGCCCGGCGACTGGGCGAAAGAATATCCGCGCTTTCTCACCAACAGGTCCGGGGCGACAAAAATACTCAGCTTCCCCGACTATGCGGTCGTAGTGCAGGCCGCACTTCTCGGACAGGGGATCGCGCTCGGCTGGCTGACGGTGGCTTCGCACTGGCTATTGACCGGCGCGCTCGTTCCCGCCTCCGATGCACTCTCCGCGACGCGGCGGGTTTGCGAGTTTCTTCCGCCGCGCAACCGCTCGATGCGGCCGCTCGCCGCCGAGATCAAGGACTGGATCGTCGAGCAGATGCGGAACGAAGTGTCGGCGATCGACCGGCTTTATCCGCAGCTGGGCCTGATGACGGCCTGCTATTGATCGGCGGGCTTCGGGCAGGGCGCGGGCGAGGACAGGGCGTTTCTCGACTTTCACGACCCCAACCGGACAGGCGTGCTGGGTCCGAACCGCCTTATTAGGAGCAAAATGGGCTGGGAAAAGCCAAAACTTAAGCTATTTTTAGAATCCCGAGGCGAGAATTCGTAGCTTGGGGTACCTCGAATGGTCAGGTCACGAACCTCAGTCACTCCTAGCTTCAGAGTCCTGGTGATTGTTCCCCTCATCATCACGGGCGTTGCAACCGTGTGTGCGGCCGTGCCGCTGATATGCTTTTCCTCCCTGACTGTCTTCTCCATCGCTCTCAAGATCAGCGACCACCACTATGGAGAATCCCGTCTCCCAAGCCGGCAACCAGTGCTGCTGAGCGACCTCCGGAATGCCGCGACCGCCGGTCTTGCGAGTGTCCCCGATGGGGTGCAGCAAGGTTTTCAATTCATCAGTTTTGAATCCCGTTTCTCAAGCGCGCAACCGCTGCTGCGGAACTATTTCCGGAATGCCATGACCGCCGGTCTGGCGAGAGTCCCCGACGAAGTGCAGCAAGGCATTCAATTCATCAGGTTTGACGTACCCACCCTGGCTCCGATGGCGTTTACGCAGTTCTGCCTGAAATACCCCAGTGACTGCAAACCGCAGCGGTTGTTATCCGCCGGCGACCGGATCGAGTTGGACAAAACGCGCTGGTCAGAGCTTGAGAACATCAATCGCAACGTCAATTCATCGATCTATCCTGAGCGAAATCAAGACGGCCTCGCCGGTGAAAAATGGCTGCTGAGCCCGGTTCGCGGCGACTGCAATGATTACGCCGTGACAAAGCGTCACCGGTTGATCGCCAGAGGCTGGCCCGCTCGCACCGTTTTGTTGAGCGAGGTTGTGACCGTCTCGGGCGAGCATCACCTTGTTACGATTGTCCGTACCAACGGCGGCGATTTGGTGCTCGACAATCTGACCGACCAGATCATGCCCTGGTCTCGCACGGGTTATCGATGGGTGCGCATCCAGACGCCTAAAAACCCGAACTACTGGGCATCGATTTCCAAACAAAACGCCTGACGGGTTATCCCACCAAGGCCGGTGCTGCGGGGGGTCGCGGCCCGTCGTTCTTGACATGAACCAATGGGGCAACTTGCAAGGCTAAGAATTTTGCCCGTTAAAAGGTTGCAGGGAGTTGAGGCGAGGTTTCCGGCTCTCGTCGTTTCCAATGGATTGGGGTTGTTACCCAAGGGAGGCCAGTGTGATCAAATCGAGAAATGCTGACGTTGAGGCGGTGGCGGTAAGCGCCGTCGAGGGCAAGCCGATGTATGGCGGCAATATGCTCGTCAAGCCGCTTATCAAGGGTGAAGAGATGACATTCCTCGAGATCCACTATGCGGCGGGAGTCGGCGCCCCGCTTCACACCCACACGCACGAATCGATTGCCTATGTAGTGAAGGGCAAGGTGAAATCGACTGTCGGCTCGGAGGAATTCATCATGGGACCCGGCGATGTTTGCCGGCACCCCAAAGGCGTCCTCCACGGGTTGGAGGCCATCGAAGACTCCGTTGTGGTCGAGATCAAGTCGCCGGCGCCTGATATCGGCGCCTTCTTCGCGATGCGAAAATGAGGACCGGCCGCGCCGTCAATGCGGAGTGTGGATTATCAAGACAGGGTCTGTTGGATGACCTTCGGCTCGCCGGCGCCGTGGACCGCTTGCGGCCGGTCCGGATCCTGGATATCGCAAATCCGGCCAGGCCTCGGAATGACAGCTCCAGAACCACTTCGTGATGCCGGAGACCCTTGCCGCCCTTGACCAATCCGAGGTCCCGGATCAGGCAGCGCTTTCCGCTGCTCATTCGAGCCAGCCTGATATTTGTGAAACGCGACATTGCGCGCAGCATGCATTGCCAAGTGAGCACGTCAATTCTTGACAAGACTGTTGCCGGCTCGGCTGATCGAATATTGATTCGGCAGCGCAGATTGCACGACTATCGGCGGCGGGCGCCTCCCGCTGCACCGCCGGTCTATCCTGCTCCATGCAGGAAATGCGGCAAGGGCCGTCTCAAGACCGAGGCGTCCGAAAAAATAGGTTAGGACGGTTCGGGCGTTCAGTCCCGAGGTGGTTATGCTTTCTCCTTGGCCATCGATCGCTCGATCATGTCGAGGGCCGCAACCGCGGCGGCTTTCACGTGATCGACACAGCAGCGTTCGGCGAGGTCCGCATCGCCGCTCTGGATCGCGCGCCAGATCGCCGTCACCTCACGCAGGGTCTTGTTGACCCGTTTGGGTTGCGACATCGACGTGATCCGCAGCAGCGTGATCCTGTCATGCAGCGGCTTCAGCATGCGCTCGATGAAGGCATTCTGGCAGCCGCCGATCAGTGCGGCGTAGAAGTCCGTCTTGGACTCCAGGATCGCGATCATGTCGGACTCGGAAAGGGCGGCTCTCAAGCGGGTAAGGGCATTTCCGATTCGGCGCACGACGGCGGGATCGTGCAGGCGGGCGCATTCGCGCCCCGCAAATCCTTCCAATACGGCGCGGGCGGCATAGAGTTGCCGGGCTTCCTCCAGGCTGATGGTAGAGACCATGGGGCCGCGATGGGGGACGGTATTGACCAGCCCGTCGGCTTCCAGCAGGCGCAAGGCTTCGCGGATCGAAGGCCGGCTGACGCCCATCATCTCGCACAGCTCGCGCTCGACCAGCCGCTGCCCGGGCTTAAGGTTGCCGGACATGATGGCCTCACGCAGCTTCTGCGCGACGATCGCCCGCACGGTCGGGACGTCTTCGATGCGAAGCGTCGACTTCAGTTCGGTGGGTCGGTCCATTGGCGAGGCGCCTTCGGTCTGTTCCAGTCTCACCTACGCTTTACCGGCAGATCGGCATTTCCGCAATTTACGGCAACAAGAGCCTATTTGCCTGCTCAAGTCGATATCCATCCTCCGTGAAAGCGGTGCACCGCCTAGGCCTTCGGCCATATTGGTTGGGCCAAAGCGAGTTCCGGCGGAAACACCGTAACGGGGACGCCGGACTGCCATTGCACGATGGTCATGCCGGCGCCAATCCTGCGGCCCTTGTCGTCGAACTTGATTTCGCCGAGCGGATAATATTTCGAGGGTCCGGCGTCCATCGTTCGAAGCGCGTCGGCGACCGCGGCGCGATCGGCCTTGCCGGCTTTTTCCAGCGCGTCCTTGATCACCCACATGTCGCCATAGGTGGAAATCGCGTTCTGCGTCATCCAAGGCTCGTTGTAGCGCTTCTTCAACTCGGCAATCAACGCTTCGTGGCCCTTGGCACCCCAGCTTGCGACACAGGTCAGAACACCCTGGAGCAGTTCGGGGCTGACCGTCTGCAACATATCGGGTTCAGCGATCGCAATGCCAAAGGAGATGGTCGGCACCTTGCCCTGGCCCATGCCGAATTCGTTCATCTTTTCCAGCACGAGCTTGGCGTCGGAAATAACCGTCGGCAGGAAGAACAAGAGATCCGGCTTGGCGGCACGGACTTTCTGCACCAGCGACGTCGCATCGGCGAGCGGCGGGGTGAAGGTCTCGTCCATGACCAGCTGCAGGCCATTGGCGGCCAGCAGGCCCTCGCGCATCGATTTGGCAGAGGCGACAGACGCGCCGGTATTGTCGGTGATGATCGCGACCGTCTTCGGCTTCTTGCCGGAGGCGCTTTCCGCAAGCGCGACGATTTGCGGCAGCGCCTGTTTTGCCTGCGATCCGGCCGTGGCCGAGGTCTGGAATATATATTTGAAACCACGCTCGGTGATCAGATCGGAATAGGAGAGGGTGAGCACGGGAAGGTTCGCCCGTTCGGTCACCTCGGTGACCGCCAGCGTGAACGACGACAGATAGGCCGCGCTCGCGGCGACAAGATCCGGCTCCTGCGCGACCATGCGCTGAGCTGCGCTCTTGGCTTTCTCGGTGCTGTCGCCGGAATCGAGCACCACAAGCTTGAGCTTGGCGCCACCGAGCGCCTTCACGCCCCCTTGCGCGTTGATATGGTCGACGGCCATTTCGGCGCCCTCGCGCATCACGGTGCCGGGCCGCGCATACATGCCGGAGATCGGCACCAAAAGCCCGACCTTCACTTCGGCTGGCGTCTCGGCCCATGCGCGGGACGCAACAAGACTCGCTGATGTCCCGGCGAGCAAGGTACGTCGTGTCAGAACGCCTTTCTTGATCTCTTGCATGATAAATCCCTCCCGGATTGCGTGATTAGGTTTTTTTGGGCCAGAACGGCTGCGCCAGTGCGAGGTCCGACGGATACACCGTCACCGGGACGCCGTTTTGCCACTGTACGATCACGACGCCCGCGCCGACGCGCCGGCCTTTTTCGTCGAACTTCAATTCACCGCCCGGATAGTATTTGGCCGGTCCCCCATCCATAGCGCGGAAGGCGTCGGCAACCGCGATGCGGTCGGCTTTGCCGGCCTTCTCCAGCGCTTCCTTCATCAGCCACATGTCGCCATAGGTGGAGATCACGTTCTGCGTCATCCACGGTTCCTTGTATTTTGCCTTCAGCTCCGCGATGAGATCTTCGTGGCCCCTGCAGCCCCAATTGGCCACGATGGTCATGATGCCTTGCACGGCCTCAGGCGTAACGCTTTGCAGCATGTCCGGCTCGGCGATCGTGATGCTGAAAGAGACGGTCGGAATCTTGCCCTGGCCGATGCCGAACTCGTTGATCTTTTCGAGACCAAGTTTGGCGTCGGATACGGCGTTGGGCATGAACAGCAACAGATCCGGGCGAGCCGATCGCACTTTCTGGATCAGCGGCGTGGCGTCCGACAGCGGCGGCGTCCAGACTTCATCGACCACGAGCTGGAGGCCCTCCTGCGCCAAAAGCTTGTCCTTGAGCGCCTTGGCGGTCGCAACCGATGTCGCGGTGTTGTCCATGATCATGGCGGCCGTCTTCGGTCGCTTGCCGGCTGCGGTCTCCGCCAGTTTCATCAATTGCGGCAGTCCGAGTTCCGATTGCCGGCTCGCGGTCGCTGCCGTCTGGAAAATGAACTTGAAGCCTCGGTCGGTGATCAGGTCCGAATAGGACAGCGTCAGCATCGGCAACTGCGCGCGCTCGGTCACCTCGGTGGTCGCGAGCGTAAAGGAGCTCAGATAGGAGCCGGTTGCCGCGACGAGATCGGTTTCCTGCGCCACCATGCGCTGCGCGGCGTTCTTGGCCTTTTCGGTGGTGTCGCCGCAATCGATGATGACGAGCTTGAGCTTGGCGCCACCGAGCGCCTTCACACCACCTTGCGCGTTGATATGCTCGATCCCCATTTCGGCGCCCATGCGCATCACCTGGCCGGGCCGGGTGTAAATGCCGGACAGCGGCACGATCAGGCCAACCTTCACCTCGGCGGGGGCTTGCGCGCGCGCCACGCCCGACAGGCCGATCGCGGCAGCGCCCGAGAGCACCGTACGCCGCGTCACCAAACCCTTCGATGTCTTGTTCTTCATGATTATCCTCCCGAATTTCTTTGCTGAATTTTTTCTACATCCCGAGATAAGCCCGCCTGACGCGGTCGTCCGCGCGCAACGTCTGCTTGTCGCCCTCGAGCGCGACGCGGCCGGCTTCCAGCACATAACCGTGGTCAGCGGATTCAAGCGCTTCGGCCACGCGCTGCTCGACCAAAAGGATGGTCAATTTGGTTTGCCGGCGGATTTCGATCAGCCGGTCGAAAATGAGATCGGCAGTGGTCGGAGCGAGCCCCATCGACGGCTCATCCAGCATCAGAAGTTTCGGAGAGGAGGCGAGCCCGCGGCCGATCGCGAGCATCTGTTGCTGCCCGCCGGACAGCGTTCCGGCAAACTGGGCGCGGCGTTCGGCCAGCACCGGAAGCCATTCAAAGATGCGCTCGATGTTGCTTTTCCAGTCGCGCCGTCCGGCTTCGGTCATCGCACCCATTTCGAGGTTTTCCATCACGGTGAGCGACGGAAACACCTGCCGTCCCTCCGGCACATGCGCGATGCCAAGATGCGGGCGGCGGGAGGGTGGAGTCGACAGGAGGTCATGGCCCTCGAAGGTGATGGTCCCGGCGCTTGGTTTGAGGATTCCGGAGATGGTCTTGAAGAGCGTGGTCTTGCCGGCGCCGTTGGGGCCGACAATGGCGACGAACTGCCCGGTCTCGACATTGATCGATACGCCACTCAGAACGGGGCGCGCGGAATAGCCGGTCGAGAGCCCCTCAATGTGCAGCATGGGCCACCCATTTTTTGCCGAGATAGGCTTCGATCACTCTGGTGTCGCGCGTCACGGCCTCGGGTTTGCCCTCGACCAGCACCGCGCCGTGATCCAGCACCAGGAAGTTATCGACCAGACGGACCATCGCCTGCATCGTATGCTCGATGATTGCGATGGTCATGTTGTCCCGCGACAGCCGCTGAATCACCGCGACGACCTCATCGGCCTCATCGTGGCCGAGACCGGCGAGAGTTTCATCGAGCAGGAGAATTTTCGGCTGGCCCGCGAGCGCGCGGGCAAGCTCCATCAGCCGCAGCTCCTTGGTCGAGAGTTCGCCGGCGATGCGGTCCGCAATCGGCGAAAGGCCGACGCGTGCGATCGCATCGGCCGCAAGTGCTCTTGCTTCCGTATCGGTCCTGGAGCGAACGTAGGCGCCGACCACGACATTGTCTGATATCGACATGCGCTGAAACGGGCGCATGATCTGGAATGTCCGCGCTACGCCTGCTTCGCAAAGTTCGTGCGGCTTGCGGGCGAACACGTTGCGGCCCTCGAGCAGGACTTCGCCGGCATCGGGCCGCAGGAAGCCGTTCAGCAGGTTGAACAACGTGGTCTTGCCGGCGCCGTTGGGGCCGATGATGCCGAGAATTTCGTTGCGCTGAAGCTTGAAGCTGACGTTCTGGACCGCCTTGAGGCCGCCGAACGAGCGCGACAGATTCCGGACTTCGAGGATGACATCCTCCGGCGCGGCCGGCCGATCACGCCGCATCGACACAGGCAATTGCGTGATCGTTGCCGTCGCTGGTGCATCCAGCGGCTCGGATGACGGTTGTGACAGCTGACGCCGGCGCCAGAGATCGCGGACTTTCCAGAACAGGCCTTCGGGTGCGAGCAGGATCACGCAGACAATCGCGAGCCCGAAGATAACGCCCTGAATACCAGGGAAGCGCGTTCCCGCTTCCGCGTTGAGCGTCTCGGCCAGCGGAATCAGGATGACACTTCCAATCACCGGTCCCCACACCGTGCCGACGCCACCGAACATCGCGACCGTCAAGGCCTGTGCGGAAACCAGCATGCCGAACACAGACTGCGGCGTGACCACCAGAAGCACGACCGCATAGAAGGCGCCGATCGCACCGGCAATCGCGCCGCTGAGGCTGATCGCGCGCAGCTTCCAGGCCAGCGTGTTGATGCCGGCCGCTTCCGCCGCCGCCTGGTTCTGCTTGATCGCGAGCAACGCCATGCCGAACCGGCCGCGCTCGACAGCGCGCGTCAGCAGGATCGTGCCGATCAGCATCACCAGCGCCAGCAGGGTATAGAGCCGGGGATCGCTGAACTGCATATAGGCGATTGGGTTGTCGCGCTTGATCGGCAGCGTGACTTCCTGAAAGCCGAGCCACTCGAAGACATAGAGGATAGCGAGCGGGTAGGCGAGCATCGCCAGTGCAAAGTAGTGCCCCTGCAAGCGGAATGTCGGAAAGCCGACCAGGAGTCCGGCAAGGCCGCCGAGCATGGCGGCGATCGGGATCGAGAGCCAGGGCGACAGGTCGAAATAGATCTGGCCGAGCGCGGTGGTATAGGCGCCGATGCCGAAGAAGGCGGCATGGCCGAACGAGATCAGCCCGGTGTAACCGCTGAGCAGATTCCAGGAGAGGCCAAATACGGCCCAGACCAGGACCAGCGTCATGATCAGCTGATAGTAGGAATTCGTGATTGTCAGCGAGACCGCGGCATAGATCACGGCGAAGGCGGCTATGGCGACGATCGGGCGCTGGAGCAACGACATCGCTTACGTCCTCTCGACCATCCGCCCGAAGAAACCTTGCGGGCGGAAAAAAATGATCAGGAGAAAGACAACGAAGATCGCGGCATTCTGCAACTGAGTCGGCAGCACGATGGTCGACATCTGCTGCACGAGGCCGATGGTCATGCCTCCCCAGAACGCGCCGATGATGCTGCCCATGCCGCCGAGCACAACGCCGGCATACATCACGATCACATAATCGAGGCCGACAAAGGGGTGAAACGGATAGTTCGTGGCAAGCAGGCCACCGGCGATGGCAGTGATGCCGGTGCCGATGGCAAAGGCGATGCGGTGCGCGCGATCGACGTCGATCCCCATATAGGTCGCGGCCGTCGGATTGTCGGCGGCCGCACGCAACGACTTGCCGATGCGCGAGCGGGTGATCAGCAAGGTCAACAATATCATTGTCACGAAGGAAATGACGGCGTCGATCCCGCGCGCCTTGTTGACGAAAATGCTGATGTCGAAGAACGGGCCGAGTTCCCAGGCCGAACTCGACAAGGGGGTTCGGATCGAGGCCAGCACCGAGCCGAACACGATCAGCCCGCCGTTTTGCAGGATCAAAGCGATCCCGAGCGTCAGCATGAGTTGCGCATAATGCCCTTCGCCTTCGAGCGAGGCGGTTCGCGTCCCGGATACGCGCGAAATCAACAGGGCATGGATGGCATAGCCGAACACTGCAAGGACGGGGCCAGCGAGCAGGATCGAGATGAACGGTCCGATCGTGTTGCCGAAGACGGCCTGCACGCCGGCCAAAGTGAACAGATAGAACGCGGTGTACATGCCGAGCATCATGAAATCGCCGTGAGCGAAATTGATGACGCGCATGACGCCGAAGATGAGCCCGAGCCCGACGCACATCAGGCCATAGACCGCGCCGATCAACAGCCCGGCGGTCATGGCTTGCAGAAAGCTTTCGATGAATTGGCTCATCGGCGGCCTGGGGCCTCCTGGTTTGGCCGGCAATCGTCGCACTCAGGTTGCAATGCACTTTGGTGCTTCATCCAAGTCCCGCGCGCTGTCCAGCCGGTTTCACTCCTGATGGCGTCCCCTTGTGTCGAGGCGCCTTTTTTCACGGCGCTATTGATGGCCGTCGCTTCTGACTGTTGAGATTGTCTGTCAATCTGTCAAGCAGGAGAATTTGCGGTCGACAGTCGGTCGCACCCCGGACTAGGATCACGGGCAGCAATTCGAGGAAATCGCATCGCTGGGAGAACGATATTCGCGCGACGCATTTCCGAATGCGCAAAAATCAGCTCAACCAAGGAAGGTTAGTCATGAGCAAGACCGAACTGTTCGAAAAGGGCCTCAAAGTCCGCAAAGAGGTGCTCGGCGAAGACTACGTCAACAAGTCGATCGCGGGCGCGGACGAATTCACCCGCACGATGGCGGAATGGTCGACCGAATTCTGCTGGGGCGCGCTGTGGACACGGCCGGGGCTCGACCGGCGCACGCGCAGCATCATCAATCTGGCCATGCTGGGAGCGCTCGGCCGGCCGCACGAACTGAAACTCCATGTCAAAGGCGCCTTGAAGAACGGGCTCACCGTTGAAGAGATCAAGGAAATTTTCCTTCAGGTTGCGGTCTATTGCGGCGTGCCTTCCGGTATCGACGCGTTCCGTAACGCGCGCGAAGCCCTGAAGGAAGTGCAGGAAGGAAAGTGACCGCGCGGTAGAGCGGATAGCCTTGGCTATTCGCCGAGCAGCGGACGTGCCGGCCGCGGGCGACTGCGGCCGGTATTTATTTAGGTGCTAAACGCTAGGCGCTTGCGATTTCCTCCAGCGAACGCTGTCAGGCGATCGAGCCGCCAGCCGATATCGAGAGCGCTATTCGCCGCGACGCCCCTCCCGTTACGGATTTTTATTTTTATAAGTTTTCGTATCGCTTTAACTTGATCAGTGTCGCGAGCGTATCTTCACGCCGGCCCATCCCTCCAAGACCCGCGCCACCGAAGTAAAGTCGCTGTCCGCGCCGAAGGTCGCGTTGGTCACGGCCATCAGCTGCCGCACCGCTGCACCGACCACCATCGGTACCCCCATAGCTTCTGCCTCATCGACGCAAAGGCGCACGTCCTTGTAGGAAAGGCCGGTGGTAAAACCGAAATCGAATGTGCCGGTCAGCACGGCCTTCGGGAATTTGTCGCGCAGCGCGACGTTGCCGCCGCTCGAGGCCATGATGGTATCGATCATGATTTGAGGATCGAGACCGGCCTTGGCGCCCATCGCCATCGCTTCCGACGAGATCGCAAGCGCCGCCACCGCAATGATGTTGTTGGCGAGTTTTAAGGTTTGTCCCATGCCGGGCTTGTCGCCGCATACGAACACCTTGCCGAACACGCTCAATACGGGACGCAGCGTCTCAACGGCCTGTTGTTCGCCGGAGACCATGACCGCAAGGGTGCCTTTCTCCGCGCCGTTCGTGCCGCCGCTGACCGGTGCGTCGATCAAGGTGATGCGTCCGGCCTTGTCCAGCTCGGCGGCAATTTGAGTTGCCATCTTTGGGCCGGTGGTCGAGAGGTCGACCAGCTTGGTCGTGCGGTTGGAATCGGTAACGCCATCGGGGCCGAATACGACATTGCGGACGATGTCGGGCGTCGGCAGGCTCATCAGCACGGTTTCCGAAGCGGCCGCGACCTCGGCTGCGCTGGAAGCCCGCCGCGCGCCGCGCGCGACCACCTTCGCCATCGCCGCTTCGTCACGGTCGAACACCGTGAGGCTGTGGCCAGCGTCCAATAGCCGTATGGCCATGCGGCTGCCCATCTGGCCGAGACCGATAAATCCCAATTCCATGCGTCAGGCTCCCTTTGATTTTCTTGGACCATTTCTTGGGCCATTCTCCTCAGTCGCATTTGCGAGCGCCGAGGATCTCTGCCGTCGGCGATCATATTGACAGACAATCTGACGGAGATCAACGCAGGCGACGCTCCGCCCGGGGCCAAGAAGGGCTTGTTGCGTTGCAAGCCTCTCAGGAGGCCAGTATTTCACGCACACGAGGAATAACCTTTTCCCCGTAGAGCGAAATACAGCGCATGATCCGTTCGTGGGACAACCCTCCCGCGCTGTATTTCATATCGAATCTGGAAAGACCGAGCGTCTTCACGGTCGCGACGATCTTCCGCGACACCGTCTCCGGCGATCCGACATACAGCGATCCATGTTCGATCTCGCGGTCGAACTCGGCCCGCTGCATCGGCGGCCAGCCGCGTTCGGCGCCGATCCGGTCGCGCATCACTTTATAATCGGGCCAAAGCTCGTCCCGCGCCTGTTCGTCCGAATTGGAAACATACCCATGTGAGTGGACGCCAATGGGCAGCACCTGTTTGCCAAGCTGGCTCAGGGCCTGAAGATAGAGATCAACGTAAGGTCTGAAACGGTTGGGATCTCCGCCGATGATCGCAAGCATCAGCGGCATGCCGTATTTAGCCGCGCGGATCACCGATTGCGGGCTTCCGCCGACCCCGACCCAGGTTTTCAGACGTCCTGTATCAACCGGCGGAAACACGCGCTGGTCCTTCAGCGGCGGCCGCGTCGTGCCCTTCCAGTCTATCGGCTGCTGTCTGACCAATGCTGCAAACAGATCGAGTTTCTCTTCGAACAGCGTCTCATATTGACTGAGTTCGTATCCAAACAACGGAAAGGACTCGGTGAAGGAGCCTCGCCCGAGAATGACCTCGGCGCGCCCATCGGATGCGGCATCAAGCGTCGCAAATCGCTGAAAGACGCGGATCGGATCGTCCGAACTGAGCACGGTCACGGCCGAGCCCAGCCTGATACCTCTCGTTCGTCCCGCGATCGCGGCAAGTATGATCTCCGGCGAAGATATCGCGAAATCGGCGCGATGATGCTCGCCGAGCCCGATAAAATCGACGCCGAGTTCGTCGGCCAGCACCGCTTCGTCGATCACGTCGCGGATAACCTGCGCGTGGGTCTTGGCCGTTCCATTCTCGCCTGACGTTACGTCGCCGAACGTGTCGAGACCGAGTTCAAGAATATCAGTCACAGCTCTCTCTTCCTTGTGGGGGGCCGTCGCTTTCCCAGGTGACTTATCGGGCCGAAGGCCGCTTCGCAATGGCCTGCCTTTTGTTCTAATCTGTTCGTATGACCCAGTCTCCAGAGGACATCGTTCGCCGTGCGACCGCAGCCTTCAATGCGGGCGGTCGCGACGAGGCTAGGGGACTTTGTGAGGAAGGCCTTAAGCGTTCGCCGGGCGAGCCGATGATGAGTCATCTATTGGCAGCCGTGCTGTTTGCCTCGGGCGAGACCGAGGCGGCGCGGGGGCACGTCGAGACCAGCCTCGTCAAGCGGCCGGATAATGTCGCCGCGCGGCTGCTCGCCGCGCGTCTCGCCAGAACGGCCAGGGATTTCGACCGCGCCCTGTCGCATCTGGATCGTGCAATTGCGATCGCGCCGCAACGCGAAGCTTTTATCGAAAAAGCGCGAACGCTCGATCAGGCCGGCCTTCGGCCGCAGGCGCGGCAAGCCTGGAAAGCGATCCTGGACGCCATTCCGGATCACGTCGAAGCGGCTGCAAGGCTCGGCCGGCTCGCATGGGAGGATGGCGAGATCGCGCTTGCGGCGCGACTTCTGGAGCGCGCCGCGCAATTGGAGGCGCCGGCCTCCGTCTGGTTCGACCTTGGCCTTGTCAGGCAGGATCTGCGCGATTATGCGGGTGCGGCCGCCGCCTATCGCAAGGCGATCGCGCTGAAGGGCGATCATGCCGAAGCGACGTTCAACTTAGGCGTCGTACTTCAGGAAACAGGCGCTCTCGACGAGGCGATGCGCGCTTACGCGGAAGCCTATCGTCTGCGTCCCGCAAGCTTCGGCAACATTGCGATGGCGCTGACCTCGGCGTCGCGTGGCAAGCTATGGCTCAACGAAGCCTCGCTTCGCCGGGTGTTACAGGATCGGAATCAAATTTTTCCGCTAAGGCCTACGGTGTAAATGCTGGTGGTCTTTCCAGTCAGTTCGTCCTGACCGTTGTTGTATGTGCCTTTGATACCGAAATTACCGGCTTCGTCGATATTGTAGTTTACCGAGCTTGTGAACCAATTCAGCCGCCTTCCGGTAAATGTTTCGTACCAGATGTCATAGCCGAATAGTGCGCTGAGGCGCGTGATAGGTCCGGATACGCGTCCTGGATCCGGTAGTACGTTGAGCGCGAGTTCAGGCCCGAGCCGGAGCGAATTGCGTTTGCCGTTGAACGCTAGGAGCTGGCCCGCTCCAGTCGCGCTATCGTATCGCGCAACGAGATCGGTATCGAGCCGTGTGATGATGGGAATCCCGAAGGACCACAGGTGGTATGGAACGTGAATATAGGGACCAATCACTGGCGACCAATCCAGCACGACGCTGCCCGCGGTGGTGTTCTTGATGTGGTCCTCAGTCATTCCGGCCCGTAGCATGAAGTAATTGGTGGCGCCAGCGAAGTTATGGTAACCGAGATTGATCAGTCCGCCATAGGCCAGGGTATCGACGTTTGATTTCGCGGCTGATGATGCAGTATTCGATACGTCGTTCACAGTCGTGTAGGCGCCGAGACTGACCGCATAGGGAGTCGGAGGCGGTACGTCGCCAGTGATCGTATTGTAGATAACCGCCGCTGTCCCATTGATGGTAACGATTTTGTTTTTCGCGACAAGGTCGTCGGCAAACGAGATCGTGGCGCCTTGTGCCTTGTCCGCACCGTCGGGACATGCCGCGCCCGCGGCGTTGCCGAGGTCTTTCCAGCTCTGGCGCAGGATGAATTGCCATCCCGCACATGGACTGTATTGCCTGTCGGACGGGGCCTTGTTCAGGTTACTCTGAATGAGCTTTGTGACAGCGTCCGGTTGTTTCGCCGGCGGGCTGGCCGGCGCTTCAGCTGTGTCTTTGGCCTTGGCCTTCGTCGTTTGGGCCGACTTGGTCTGGGGCTTCGACCCGACCAGCGACTGGAGCTGCTGCCGTGCTTCCGGGTCGTCCTTGATCGCGGCCGTCAACTCTGCAACGAGTTCGGGGCTCAGCGGCTTGGCCAAGACTGCAGAAGAGGCACCTGCTACGATAGTGATGGTCAATCCGACCCGTATAATGCTGCGCACCTCTTTAACCCTTCGACATGGTGGCCGAGACGACCCTCACAACGTCTGCGATTGTCTTGCAGGCCTGGATCAGACCGGTGTCGACGTCAATACCACGTGCCTGGATAGCGGAAGCGAGGCCCGCCAACGCCCCAAAATCGTAATCCAAATCGCTTAGCTTGGTCGTGTCCGGAAGCGTCTGAGGCTCGTCGAGCACGCTGTAGACAAGCTGCTTCGCACTGACGCCGGTCATTACGGCGGCGTGCGTGGCTAGGGCAGCAGAAGACACATTGAGCTGTTTGGTATGACGTTTAATAGCCGCTATATTTTCGTTGACGGCAGCTGCGTGCGCGTTCTTCGCGGCAGGTGCTTTTTTTGCCTTGGCCTTCTTGCCCATTTGAAATCCCCATAAAAAAGTTCGCCAAGTGATAAAAGAGTAAAATACAACCTCTATTTGATAAACTTAGGCGGGAAGAGTCTGTAGCGATCGCGCAACACCTTTGAAAAATTTTGTATCTGCCGATTATTTGTGCGGCTTATGTGCGGTTTGAGTTGCGAAGCTCGATCACGCCCGTCCTCGCCGCGCGCGAAAATACTTCCGGTAGACGTTGGGGCGGCTGAGAACCTCGGCGACGGTCTTCTCGTAAGCCTGCTTGTGCCGATCATCAAAGCTTGCAAATTCCAGTTCCGGCGCCGAGCGCGGCACCGCAAACACCTGGGCCACCGGAGTTCCCTTCGGCAGCACGCCGGAGAAATCGTCTCTCGTCCATACGGCCGGAAAATTGATGCCGCCGTCATGGAAGAGATCGGCATCCACCAGTCCCGTGATCAGACGAAACGGAAGATCATCGCGATTGACGGGATGGGTCGCGAATAACGACCACCCGCGCTCGACCTCGATGGTCCAGAAACTGTTGAACTTGATCGCGGCCTGTCCGTTGCGCGCAAAGGGCGCGGCTTCAAACTGCGGGGCGACATGAAAGCTTAAGGGAGCGCGGGGGTGTCCCGAGGTCGAAGGCTCCGGAATATCCCAGTCCCACGAAAACGAACCGCGCTCGACCTTCACGTCACAGGGAAGCGGAATCAGAACGCCATAGGCCATGGCATCGACAAAGGGTGGACACTGCTTGACGGTGCGGATCTCCCGTCCGTGGATTTCCGAGCGGGCCTTTGCCGGCATCTCGCGCAACCAGTCGGGCAAGGCGCTGCGCGCCGGAACAGGCCGCGGCAGATGATCGGCCAATGCCGGATCGCAGCGAAACGTCATCCGCATGAGACCACCCGCTTGCCGTTCTTCCCGATCTTCATGAGTTCGGATAAAGGCCCAGATTGAAAGCGATCGATATACGCAAGGAATTGCCGGTGTAGGGGCGTACTGCGTGTAACAGGAACGAAGGAAACAGAAACAATAGCCCCGCACGCGGCCGAATCGTCTGCGCGCTTCCCGCGGAGCGGCCATCCTCGCCCGCAAACTTCAGCAACGGCGCATGCATCATCGGCGACGGACCGCGCGGATCGAACATTTCGAACTCACCGCCGAGCGAAGCGTCATCGGTGCAACCGCCGTCGGCGACATAATAAGTACCGGACCAGAACGAGCCTGGATGGTAGTGGCACGCGTTCGAACCGCCAGGTCCGATGACGTTGGCCCAAGCTTCGACCTTCCAGTCAGGCTTGATCGGGTTGCCCAGGCGGTCGGCGGTGAGTTCCGTCGCGACAGACTGACCGACGGTCAGCACCTCCCGAATGCCCTTGCCGCCCCATTCCACGATGTCGCGCGTCGAATGCCAGCCGCCAATGCTCGACGCACCGATCGAGGGCTGCTCGGCGCGGCGCCGCAGGATGATTTCGGTCAACTCCGCGTTGCGTTCTTCCGCGTCCGGCAGCATTACTGCGGCCACCGGCGTAGCAAACAACCCGTTTACTTTGACTTCGGTGCCAGACATGCCCGGAAATGTTCGAACCGTTCTACCGCGTTAAAGAAAAAGGGGCAGGAACCACCCAAAGGAGCTTCCCACCCCGTTCGTCAAGCGTCAATCGGCTTAAGTTCTCTTGTGCGGAACTTCCGCTTTCCAGCTCTTGATGAGCTCATCGTAGTCCTGCGTGACGCCTTGCGGCTTCTCGTTAGCGAGCTTGCGCTGCGGGGCGAGATTGCCATCCTTCTCGGCCTTGGCGTACCAGTAGTCAGCGGTCTTCTCTTCATTGAGCTTCGGCCCGAGCTTGCCTTGCACGCCGGACTTCTCCAGGCGCGCCATGATGGCATCCTGATCGCGTGCCAGCCCGTCCATCGCTTGCTGCGGCGTCGCCTCGCCGGATATGGCCTTCGAGACATTCTGCCACCAGACCTGTGCCAGCTTGCCGTATTCCGGCACGTTGACGCCAGTGGGCGTCCACAACTTGCGCGCCGGGCTGCGGTAGAACTCGACGAAACCGCCTACTTTTGGCGCAAGCTCAGTCATTGCGTCCGCCCAGATGTCGCTCTCGCGGATCACGTGCAGGAACTTGATCGACTTCTTGAGCGAGACCGTCTTTGACACGCAGAACTGCGCGTAAAGCCACCCCGCCTTTACCTTCTCGGGCTTGGCATACTTCAAGAGCGTCCAGCAGCCGACATCCTGGTAGCCCAGCTTCATGCCTTCCTTCCAGTACGCCCCGTGCGGGCTCGGCGCCATTCGCCACTTCGGCGTGCCATCCGAGTTCATCACGGGCAACTCGGGTTTTGAGAGCGCCGCTGTGAACGCGCTGTACCAGAAGATCTGCTGGGCGATATGCCCTTGCCCCGGGACTGCTCCTGCTTCGAGGAAGTCCATTCCCGCGGCTTCCGGCGGCGCATACTTCTTGAGCCATTCGACGAACTTGGCGAGCGCATACACTGCGGCCGGTCCGTTGGCGTCACCGCCGCGGGTCAACGAAGAGCCCCGCGGAATACCGTCCTCCGCGCGGATGCCCCACTCGTCGACCGGCCTGCCGTTCGGCAGACCCTTGTCACCATTGCCGGCCATCGACAACCAGGCGTCGGTGAATCGCCAGCCGAGCGAGGGATCCTTCTTGCCATAATCCATGTGGCCGTAGACGCGCTGGCCGTCGATTTCCTTCACCGTGTTGGTAAAGAAGTCGGCGATGTCTTCGTAGGCAGACCAGTTGACGGGAACGCCGAGCTCGTAGCCGAATTTGTTCTTGAATGCGGCTTTAAGGTCGGGACGCTTGAACCAGTCGTACCTAAACCAGTAGAGGTTCGCGAACTGCTGGTCCGGCAGCTGATACAGCTTGCCATCGGTAAATGTCGCGAACGACAACCCGATGAAGTCGTTAAGGTCGAGATTGGGATTTGTAATTTCCTTGCCGTCTCCCGCCATGAAATCGGTCAACGAGCCGCCGATGATGTCGTTATAACGGGGATGAGTGCCGATGAAGTCCGAGTCATTCATCCAGAAGTCGTAAATCGGCTTTCCGGATTGAATTTCCGTCGAGATTTTGTCGACAATCAAGCCTTCATCCATCATCTCGTGGTTGACTTGAATGCCGGTAATCTCGGCAAATGCCTTGGTCAGCGTCTTCAACTCGTACTCGTGAATGCCGAGAATCTCCGAAGCCGTGCTGACCTGCATCCCCTTAAAGGGTGCCGATGCCTTGATGAACCATTCCATTTCAGCCATCTGCTGATCCTTGCTCAGCGTCGACGGTTGAAACTCGTTGTCGATCCACTTCTTGGCGGCATCGACCTGTTGCGCATAGCTCACGGTTGGCGTGAGCAACGCTGGTGCGCCGACTGCGGTCGCTACGGCGGCCGTGCCTACGCCCTTCAGAACGTCACGACGTTTGATATCCATCTTCCCTTTCCTCCCTTTTTTTCCCCCGCACACAACGCGCAAGGCAGTTTCAGTCACGCAAAACGAAACATGGCGACGGCGAACGGAATACAGATCGCGAACGCATACCAAAGCTCGCCACCGCCGAGCCGGATCCACAGGATGAAAATGAACGCGGAGCCGAGCAGGGAGACGAAGAAGCGATCGCCCCGGGTGGTCGGAAACCCGAGAATGCCTTTGCGTGGCGTCTCCGGACGGTAGATCGCGAGCAAGGTCAGAATGACGAGCGACAGTGCAATGAAGGAAAAGAAGATCGCCGTCTGCGGCGTCCAGGCCATCCATGCAAATGCCATGTCTGCCTCCTAAACGCGGCCCAGGGCGAAGCCCTTGGCGATGTGGTTCCGTACGAACCAGATGACGAGAGCGCCCGGAATCATCGTAATCACGCCTGCGGCGGCGAGCAGCGACCAGTCCATTCCGGAGGCCGAATAGGTGCGCGACATCACGGCAGCAAACGGCAGCGCATTCGTCGCGGTTAGGGTGGTGGCGAGCAGTTGTTCGACCCAGGAGAACATGAAGCAGAAGAACGCGGTGACGCCGACGCCATTGGCGATCAAGGGTAGGAAGATGCGCACGAAGAAGCTCGGAAAGGAGTAGCCGTCGATCGCAGCGGTTTCGTCGATCTCACGCGGCACGCCGCTGATGAACCCTTCGAGAATCCAGACCGCGAGCGGAACGTTAAACAGGCAATGCGCCAGCGCGACGGCCCATACCGTGTCGAACAGGCCGACCGCGTAATACAGATTGAAGAACGGCAGCGCGAATACGGCGGTGGGCGCCATCAGGTTGGTAAGCAGCCAGAAGAACAGGTGCTTGTCGCCGACGAAGCGATAGCGGCTGAAGGCATAAGCTGCCGGTAGCGCTACAGTTACGGAGATCACCGTGTTGATGACAACGTAGCTCAGGGACACCAGAAATCCGTGCACCCAGGTCGGATCGTGAAGAATGAAGAAATACTTCACTAGCGAGGGATGTCGCGGCAAAATCGAAAGGCCCGACATAATGTCTTCGTTGGTCCGCAAGCTCATATTGATGAGCCAGTAGATCGGCAGCAACAAACAGAGAAGATAGACCACAAGGCCAAGTTTCGGGAGAATGCCGCGATTCATCTCACTCCTCCTTCAACAGATCGAGTTGGTTCATCGCGGTGAAGAAGATCCAGCACAGGGCTATCGTGATGAGGAAGTAGACGAGCGACATTGCGGCCGCACTGCCGAGGTCGACTTGTCCGAGCGCGATCTTGACCAGGTCGATCGACAGGAACGTCGTCGCATCGCCCGGTCCGCCGCCGGTCACGACGAATGGCTCGGTATAGATCATGAAGCTCTGCATGAAGCGCAACAGAATCGCGAGAACGAGCACGCGCTGCAGTTTCGGCAATTCGATCTTGAGAAAGACCGACCAGCGGCTGGCGGCATCAATGCGCGCCGCCTGATAAAACGCGTCCGGAATCGCACGCAACCCGGCATAACTCAGAAGGATGACGAGCGGCGTCCAATGCCAGACATCGATCAAGAGGATCGTGAACCACGCCGACACCGGATCCTGGGTATCGTTGTAATGCAGACCCAAGCCGTTCAGCGCCGCGCCGAACAGACCAATGTCGGCACGTGCAAAAATCTGCCACATGGTTCCGACGACGTTCCATGGAATCAACATAGGCAGCGCAATCAGCACAAGACTTGGCCCGACTGCCCAGCCACGTCGCGGCAACGTCAGCGAGAGCGCGATACCGAGCGGCACCTCGATCAGGAGAACCACGAACGAGAAGATCAGATTTCGTTCAAGAGCGCCTGAGAAGCGGCTGCCAATTTCCGTGCTCGGATCCAGAAGGTCGCGGAACCAGGTATCGCCGTTCCAAAAGAAATGATTCTCCGCCATGGCGTCCTGAACCGAATAATTGACGACGGTCATCATCGGCAGGAGGGACGAGAACAACACGACTATCATCACCGGAGCGACCAACAGCCACGCATGATTGTTGATGGTCTTTCTCATCACGCCACCCCCTCGACGAGCAAGCCATCGGCATAGACATGCACACGCGCTGGATCGAATTTCAGGCCGGCGACCTCACCGGGAATCGAGACGCCCGGCGGCACCCTTGCTACAAATTTGATGTCGCCGAGGCGCAGGCGCGCGAAGCGGACGCGGCCGAGATCGTCGATCCGCTCGATGTTCGCGGCCAACAGATTGGGAGCAGGGGGCGCTATCTCGACAAACTCCGGCCGCACGCCCAATTCGATCTTCGCACTGGTCGACAAACCATCGTAGTTGCGGTCCAGCGTGATCGGGTGACCGCTGATCCGGGCTTCGCGCCCCCTGACCTCGGCCGGCACGATGTTCATGCCGGGCGAGCCGATGAAATAACCGACGAAGGTGTGCGCCGGCCGGTCAAATAACTCGGCCGGCGTTCCGCTCTGCACCACGCGGCCGTCATGCATCACCACCACGGTGTCTGCAAAGGTCAGCGCCTCGGTCTGGTCGTGGGTCACATAGATCATTGTCAGGTCGAGATCGCGGTGCAGCGCTTTCAGCTTCGAGCGCAATTGCCATTTCAGCTCGGGATCGATCACCGTCAGCGGCTCGTCGAACAGCACGGCGGCGACGTCGGAACGTACGAGGCCGCGGCCGAGCGAGATTTTCTGCTTGGCGTCGGCGGTGAGGCGCTGCGCCTTTCGCGAAAGATACGGCGTGAGATCGAGAAGGGCCGCGATCTCGGCGACGCGGGCGTCGATCTCCTTCTTCGGCATGCCACGGTTCTTGAGCGGGAAGGCGAGGTTCTGCCCGACCGTCATGGTGTCGTAGATCACCGGAAACTGGAACACCTGCGCGATGTTGCGCTTTTGCGTCGATTGCGCAGTGATATCGACGCCGTCGAACAAGATCTGCCCGCGTGAGGGCGTGACGATGCCGGAGATGAGGTTCAACAGCGTGGTCTTGCCGCAGCCGGATGGCCCGAGCAGCGCATAAGCTCCGCCGCGCCGCCAGGTCATCGTGATCGGCTTAAGTGCAAAGGATTCCGCGGGCGCATCATTGCCCGCGTAGGAATGCGCGAGGTCAACGAGGTCAATGCGAGCCATGCTGCATCCTCCTCATCGATTTTTCGTTGACGCGTTTTCTTCACGCGAACCGCTGGGCACTTCGCTTGAAAACGCTACGGCGCTTGGAGATGCGACCAGGCGGCCGGCCGCATCGAACACAAAGACGTTGTCGGGGTCGAGCACGGCGTCGAGCACATCGCCCGGCTTATATTCATGCACACCCGGCAGCACGGCGACCCAGTTGGAGGCGTCGCGGTTGAGATGCACGAAACTCTCCGAGCCTGTGATTTCCGTGACCGTCACGCTGGCATGAAAGGCGTGGCGGCCGGGTGTGCCGTTGGCGATCTCGAGTTGATGCGCGCGGAAGCCGACCCGGTAAGCGCCGTCGCCAAGGTTCGCGTAAAGTCCGGCCGCGGGCGCCGTGATGCCGCCGGCATATGCGACCTGCCCGTTTTTCTTTTCGATGCCGACGATGTTGAGCGGCGGATCGGAGAACACCTGCGCAACGCGCAAGGTTTCAGGGTGGCGATAGACCAAAGGCGTCTCGCCCGTCTGCAACACCTCACCCTCCCACATGCAGATTGTGCGCCCGCCGAGCAGAAGGGCTTCCGATGGTTCGGTCGTCGCATAGACAAAGATCGCGCCCGAAGCCTCGAAGATGCGCGGCAATTCCGTGCGCAGTTCCTCGCGCAGCTTGTAGTCGAGATTGGCGAGCGGCTCGTCCAGCAATACCAGATCGGCGCCCTTGACCAGCGCGCGGGCGATCGCGGTGCGCTGCTGCTGGCCGCCGGAGAGCTGCAAGGGTGTGCGATCGAGATACGGTTCGAGCTTCAGAAGCCGCGCGGCTTCCTTGACGCGCGTTTCGATCTCGCTTTTCGGCTGGCGCTGTACCCGCAGCGGCGAAGCGATATTCTCGTAGACCGTCAGCGAGGGGTAATTGATGAATTGCTGATAGACCATCGCGACCGAACGCTGCCGCACGTCGGTACCGGTGACGTCCTTGCCGTCGACGAGGACGCGGCCTGAGGTCGGCTTGTCCAGACCGGCGAGCAATCGCATGATCGAGGTCTTGCCGGACAGCGTCGGGCCCAACAGAACGCTCAACGTGCCGCGTTCGAGCCTCATGCTGACGTCGCGTATGGCGGGGACGCCATCGATCGACCGCGAGACGTTGACGAGCTCAACGCTCATGGCTGCGCTCCCGTCCTGGCCAGGGGAGTCGCAGGGGAGGCACGATGGGCGGCAATCCAGCTCTCAAGGGTGGCGATCTCCTGCGGCGTCAGTCGCAATCCAAGTTTGGATCGCCGCCACACGATGTCTTCGGCGGTGCAAGCCCATTCGTGCGCCAGCAGGTATCTGACTTCGGCCTCCGTCAAGGTTGCACCGAAGGACCGGCCGAGATCGTCAATCGATTTTGCAGTGCTCAAAATTTTGATGGCGCGGGTGCCATAGGCGTGCGCCAACCGATTGGCATGGGCCGCGGCGAGGAATGGATAGTCGCGCATCAGTTCCGCGGACAGCGCCGGGATTGCCGAGACGTCCATATCGCCGCCCGGTAGCGGCGCCTTGCCCGTCCATCCTTCGCGGGCCTTGTCGCCTTTCAGATAGGGGCTGAGTTTTTCCAGCGCCTCTTCGGCGAGGCGCCGATGGGTCGTGATCTTGCCGCCGTAGATCGAGAGCAGCGGCGCGCCGCCGGGCAGGTCAAGTTCGAACACATATTCGCGGGTCGCGGCCTTGGCTTCGCTTGCGCCGTCATCGTAGAGCGGACGAACACCGGCATAGTCCCACACCACGTCCTCCGGCTTGACCGGTTTTGCCAGATATTCGCTGACGGAGGCACAGAGATATTCGATCTCTTCGGTTGTCGCCTTCACCTTGGACGGATCGCCGTGATAGTCGCGATCGGTGGTGCCGATCAGCGTGAAGTCGTCCTGATAGGGAATGACGAAAACGATGCGGCCGTCGCTGTTCTGGAACATGTAGGCGCGATCGTGGTCGTAGAGTTTGCGCACCACGATGTGCGAGCCCTGCACCAGCCGCACCTTGGCCCGCGCATTGACGCCCGATCCCGCCGCCAGCACCTGCTCGACCCATGGCCCGCCGGCATTGACCAGCACGCGGCCGCGAACCGTCGAGTGCTCGCCGCTCAAGGCATTCTCAAGCGTGACTTCCCAGATGCCGTCGAGCTGGCGGATTTCGGCCGCGCGCGTGCGGGTGCGAATTTCGGCGCCGCGGTTGGCGGCATCGCGCGCCGTGAGCACCACCAGCCGCGCATCGTCGACGAAGCAATCGGAATATTCGAACCCTTTGGTGTAACGGTTCGGGACCAGCGGCTTTCCGACCTCGTCCCGGCTCAGATCGACCGAGCGCGTCGGCGGCAGCCGATGCCGGCCGCCGATGTGGTCATAGAGAAAGAGGCCGAGCCGCAACAGCCACGCCGGCCGAAGTCCATCGTGATGGGGCAGAACGAAACGCAGCGGGCGGATGATGTGGGGCGCGATGCCCCAGAGGATCTCGCGCTCGATCAGCGCCTCGCGGACCAGGCGAAACTCGTAATATTCGAGATAGCGCAGTCCGCCATGCACGAGTTTGGTCGACCAGGACGACGTTCCGCTCGCCAAGTCGTTCATTTCGCAAAGAAAAACAGAATTACCCCGCCCCACAGCGTCGCGCGCAATTCCGCAGCCGTTGACGCCGCCTCCGATGATCAAGAGGTCGAAAATTCGGTCCAAGCGCTTCCCCGGCTCGCCCATTGTGATTGGCGATTTTACTTTCGTTTTCGATTAAATCACAACCAAATGCGAAAGCAACACTGGCGGCCCGTTTTCCGTCAGCTCTCCCCGAGAAATCAGCGCACGGACGTCACGGCCGGGGGAAACTCGGTGTCGGACTCTTCAGTATCGAGAGATCCGGGCAGCGCCTCGATCACCTGGATGCCACGCGTCCGGCAGATATCGGCGATCCGCGCCGGCAGGGCCACATCGGTCACAAAGGTATTGATCTGGTTGATACCGGCGATGCGAACCGGCGCGCTGCGGCGGAACTTGGTGGAGTCCGCGACCAGCATCACGCTCCGCGCATTGGAGATGATGGCCTGTGCCGCCTGCACTTCGCGATAGTCGAAATCAAGCAGCGTGCCGTCCTCGTCGATCGCGGACGCGCCGATGATGGCATAGTCGACCTTGAACTGTCCGATCAGGCTGGTCGCGGTCGATCCGATCACAGCGCCGTCGGCGCGGCGCACCGCGCCACCGGCCACGATCACTTCGATCCGCGGGTAGCGATACAGCATCATCGCGACATTGAGGTTGTTGGTGATGACCAGCAAATCTTCATGCGAGGTCAGCGCGCTGGCCACTTCTTCAGTGGTGGTGCCGATGTTGATGAACAGCGAACAGCCGTTGGGGATCAGGGCGGCGGCAGCGGCGCCAATCGCCTTCTTCTCTTCGGCGGCGACAAAGCGGCGCGCCTCATAGGCGAGGTTTTCGACGCCGGAAGCAACGATGGCGCCGCCATGAATGCGCGTCAGCACGTGATGGTCGCAGAGATCGTTGAGATCTTTCCGGATGGTCTGCGCCGAAACCTCGAAGCGCCGGGCAAGATCCTCCACCATCACGCGGCCCTGGCCGCGCGCGATATTCAAGATCTCGGTCTGGCGGTTTGAAAGATCGGTCAACCCTGCACCCGGAAGCCAGTAAGAGCAACGAGAACGCCCCTATGGTGCGGCGGTTCGCCCGGCCGGTCAACGCCGCTGATCGGTCGCAGCAGTGGGGTCCGGCACAGCCGACAATGGTCCGAAAAGTGCATGAGCGTGGAAGGAGATCCACCACCGGAGTTATCAGCATGAAGCGTTTGTTCGTTTGGGCCCTGGCCTGCCTCGCTATCGCGGCGATCGCCGGGGCGGCGAATGCCGAGCCGGTCAAGATCCGCTTCATCCTGGACTGGAAGGCGCAAGGACCGGGCGCATGGTTCTATGTCGCCCGCGACAACGGTTATTTCGCGGCTGAAGGGCTGGATGTCACGATCGACCAGGGCGATGGATCGGCCGCCGCCGTCAGTCATATCATGACAGGCACCTATGACGCAGGGTTTGGCGACATCAATGCCGTGATCCAGAACGCCGCCTTGCATCCGGGCGAACAGCCGCTGATGGTCTATATGCTGTACAACCGGGCGCCCTACGCCTTGATCGTCAAGGCGGATGGCCCGATCAAAACCTTGAAGGATGTCGAGGGCCACATTCTGGCGGCGCCGGCCGGTTCAGCAACAGAACGCATGTTCAAGCCGCTCGCGCTCAAGAACGGTGTCGATGCCTCCACGGTCAAGGTCTTGAATGCCGCGCCCAACCTGATCGAGCAACTGCTGGTCAATGGGCAGGCCGACGCGATCGCGCAGTTTGCGCCGACCAGCTACATGAATTTTCTCGCCATGAAAAAATCGCCGGAGAAGGATTTCCGCTGGTTCTTTTACAGCGAAAACGGACTGGATCTTTATTCCAACGGCATCCTGGTTTCCCAGAAGCTGCTCAAGGAAAAACCTGAAGCCGTTCGCGGCCTCGTGAAGGCTCTGAACCGAGCGATTATTCAGGTTGCGGCCAATCCCGATATCGGGATCACGACGTTGCAAAAAGTCGAACCGCTCACCAATTTCGACCTTGAGAAGCAGCGGCTGATCTACACCGTCGATCAGCAATTGCGGACCGAGGAAGTCGCAAAGCTCGGGCTCGGCGATCTCGACGACACCAGGCTCAACGCGGCGATCAAGACGGTTGTGGATGCTTATGCGCTGAGCCGCACGCCCGCGATCGACGAAGTCTTCAGCCGCGCCTTCCTGCCGCCAAAGGCCGATCGCATTTTGCCTGTGGGCCACTAACCGAAATCGATCGCCGGACTGGTGTCCCGGCTCCGAAGTTCGTATCCCCGCGCGGCCCCTCTTTACGAACTTCGGAATCGAAAGGACACTAGAAAACCTATTGATCTAGTGTGGCTTTGGTTCAGAAGTCCGCATGAAGAACTCGCAGCAAGAATGATGCGGACTTCTGAACCGCCACACTAGCGCGATCCAAAAGCAAACAACGGAGAATGACATTGGAACTCGATCATAACCGCTTCATGGCGATCGCCATCGAGGAAGCGAAAGCCGGCGCAGCCCAAGGCGAACAGCCGTTTGGCGCGGTCGTGGTCGATGGCGACGGCGAGTTGGTCGTGCGCAGCCGCAGCCTCAAGGTATCGGCATGCGACGCCACCGCTCATTCGGAGACGCTGGCCGTCAAATACGCGACCCAGAAGCTTGGCCGGCGCATGCTGCCGGATTGCACGTTCTATGCAACCTGCGAACCCTGTCCAATGTGCCTGGGCGCTATTCTCAACGGCGGGTTCAACACCCTTGTGCTCGGTGCCCGCAACCGGGACATCAAACAACTCGCCAAGATCGCGTTCAATTTCAAGGACTATACGGTCGAGCGTTTCGCCGAAATGACCGGATGGAATTTGAAGGTGATCGAGGGGATCAGAACCGCGGAATGCGTCGAGCTTTACGCGACCGCCAAAGTCGAGTTGACGCGCTGATGGCCGAGCGATCCCGGATAGGAACTCAACTTGCTTTCGATGCGTAAGTGGGTTCAAGCCGCGAGCGCAGGAAATCGGCCCCGGTGATCGGCGCATATTTGGCCGGCCGGTCCGGCGTGATGCAGGTCGGCAGACACGCCACCATGGCGTCCGGATTGGGATCGAGAAAAAATGCGATCGAATAGCGATCCTTGTTCGGCGGGCTCACCACCTTGTGCGGGGTCGAAACGTAGACGTCGTTCGACCAGCGCATCAGGCAATCGCCGATGTTACAGACAAAGGCGCCGGGCACGACCGGCGCATCCAGCCAGCGGCCCGACCGATCGCGGACCATCAGGCCTCCGACGGCGTCGGTCGCGAGCAGTGTGACGTTGCCGTAATCCGTATGCTCGCCGGCGCCAAGCTGACCGTCGGGCAGGGGGCCTTCGACCGGCGGATAATGAAGCAGGCGCAGCGTTGCGATCGGTTTGTCGAGACTGGTCTCGAAGAAATCGCGGTCCAGTCCAAGATCGAGCGCGAAACCGCGATGCAGATCGCAGCCCAGTCGCCAGACTCGATTGAAGTAGTCGAGCATGGTGTCACGAAAGCCCGGCAGGTCCGGCCACAGATTGGTGGACCGAAACGGCGCGCGCGCCAGCAGTTCGGGATCATCGGGGGCGAGTTCGAGGCCGATATTGAAGGCCTCCTTGACGTCGGCAGGTTTGCTGGGATCCAGCGTTTCGCCGCCAAGCCGGATGTAGCCGCGGTTTCCGCTGGCGCCGCTAAACATCGCTGCCTCGCGCACCTTTGCCGGTGCCGAAAACAATTTGGTCGAGTCTTCGAAGACTTTGGCCATCAAGGAAGCGGGAACGCTATGTCCGGTGATGTAGAAGAAGCCGACGTCACGGCAAGCATGGCCGAGGGCATCGGCAACGGCTTGCGCCTCCTTGGGCGAGCCATTCAGCAGCGGAGCGACGTCAATCAAGGGAATGGAGCTCATGGATTCGTCCTCGCTCGGTTGTCGACGATGTATTGATAATTCATTCCGCTCTGACCTCATTGCGCTCGGACTTGGGCGCCGTAGATGACGCCTTTTTCCTTGAGCCAGCGCCGGTAGGCGATCGACGTCGCGTCGGCGCGGGTTGGAATTTCGGCGCGGGGTTCGAGTGGCAGCAGTCTCGGCCGCTGGTTTTCGAGAATGATGCGGTCTTGCAGGAATATCAGTTGCTGGAAATGAACGAGATCCGTCAGCGCCGACGTGTCGTCGATCAGGAACATGATGGGATGCGCGCGGCAGCGGTCCGGATCGAGCGGCTGCACGAACAGGCAGATCACGTCCCAGCGGTTGGCGGCATTGGGGCAGGTCTTGTAAAGTATCGTCGCGAACGGATTGGCGACGCGGTACATATATTGGGTCATGATGCCGCCGGTCGCCGATAGTGCGGCCTGCGGCTGGAAGAACTGGCAATTCGTCGCCCAGACCTCGTCGACGTCGCGGCGAATCTCGGTGGTATACTGCGTGACTTCGGTGTGGGGTTCGGCGCCGAGAATGTCGGTGTGGACGAACGGGAAATGCGCCATGTCGAGAAAGTTCTCGACGATGCGAAGACCGGAAGACTTCACTGAAATAGCGCCGCAAACGATGACGCGCCGATCGGTCTCATCCGCTTCCGGAATTCGCAGCACGTCCGTTTCCGGCGTTCCGAGCGTGGTCCACAGACAGCCATAACGCTGCCGGGTCGGTAGCGGATTATCGAGTCCTGCGATCGTCACGGTGATGTCACCGTCCCCATGGCGAACGATCGAAAGGTCAGTGCCGAGCAGGCGGCCGGCCGACCGGCCAACGGCGATATCCTGCAATTCTTCGATGCAGTACCACTGGTCGAGCGTCGCCTTTTCAGCCGTTCCTTGCATGCGAAAGTCTCCTCCTCGAAAGAGGGCGTCGATCAGGCGTCGGCGTAGATCCGTTTCATCACACCGGCATGATCGGCCATCGCCGCCTCGACGTCGAAGGCGCGGAACTCACCCTTGCGGATGATCTCCTTGCCGTTGATAAAGGAATAATCCACCCGGAACGGTCCGCACATCAAGAGCGCCGCCAGCGGATCGCGTTGCGTGCCCGACAGGCCGAGCTGGTTCAGCCTCACGGCGATGAAGTCGGCGCTCATGCCGGGCGCAAGATGACCGATATCGTCGCGGCCGAGAATTGCTGCACCGCCTCGGGTGGCCATCTCGTACGCTTCGCGTGCGGAGAGTGCTTTCGGCGTGCCGCCAAAACCGCCGCGGCCGCCCGGCTTCTCCGACAGATAATGATGCGGCGCCACGCGTTGCAGCATCATCGCAAGCCGTGCCTCCATGAACAGATTGGAGGTGTCGTTGGAGGCCGAGCCGTCGACCCCGAGGCCGACCTTGACGCCGGTATCGAGCATCTCGCGGATCTTGGCGATGCCCTGGCCGCAGCGCATGTTGGCGGAGGGACAATGCGCCACGCCGGTTCCGGTCTCGGCGAAACGCCTGATTTCATCCGACGTCATGAAGATCGAGTGCGCGAACCAGACGTCGGGCCCGAGCCAGCCGACGGATTCGGCAAATTCGATCGACCGCATGCCGTAGACGTCGAGACAATATTTCTCCTCGAACAGCTCCTCAGCGAGATGTGAGTGCAAATGCACGCCGGCATGCTGGCGCGCCAGCGCGGCCGCCTCCCGCATCAGGTTCGGCGTCACCGAGAACGGCGAGCAGGGCGCCAGCACGATCCGGTTCATCGCGTGCCGCGAGTTGTCATGATAGCGATGGATCAGCCGCTCGGAGTCCTTCAGGATCGCGTCTTCCTTCTCGACGCAACTGTCGGGCGGCAGGCCGCCCTGGCTCTCGCCGCGTGACATCGCGCCGCGCGCGGCGTGGAAACGCATGCCGATCGCCCGCGACGCCTCGATCGTGCTGTCGAGCGTCGAGTTGTTGGGAAGAATATAGAGGTGGTCGGAGGTCGTGGTGCAGCCGGAGTGAATCAGCTCGGCCATGGCGACGCCGGCCGATATCCGCATCGCATCGTCGTCGAGCTTGGCCCAGATCGGATAAAGCGTCTTGAGCCAGACCAGAAGCTCGTCGTCCTGCACCATTACCCGCGTCAGGGTCTGATACATGTGATGGTGGATGTTGACCATGCCCGGCATCACGACATGCCCTGAAAGATCGAGCGTCTCGTCCGCTTGTCTCGCGCCGATGTCGGCAGATGAGCCGACCGCCTCGATGACGTTGTCACGGACGAAAATCGCGCCGTCCTTGATCTCACGGCGTTCGTCGTCGAACGTAGCGAGCAGTTCGATATTCTTGACAAGAAGCGTGCTCATTAGCGGACATCTCTGTAGTAGGGTTCGCCGAGCGCGGCGGGCGCGGCCATCAGCCGTCGCACGCGGTGCCAGGCCAGCACGGGCATGATGATCAGCGCGATGGTGCCGAGATAAGGCAGCATCGACAGGATTGGCGCTGCGATCGGCCAGTTGCGCGCCTGTCCGACGAAGCCGAGTGAAGTGATGGCGCCGAACAATAGCGCAGCCAGGACCGCGTTGATGGGCCGGTAGCCGGCAAAGATCACGAGCGCCACCGCGATCCAGCCGCGGCCGGCGACGACGCCTTCAGACCATGACGGAACGAACGCCAGCGTAAGGTAAGCACCAGCGCCGGCCGCGAGCGAAGAACCCGCAGCGACATACCAGAAGCGGAATTTCTGCACGGAGATGCCGGCCGCGTCCGCCGCGGCGGGATTTTCTCCGACCGCGCGCAGGTTCAAGCCGTGACGGGTGCGGAACATGATGAAATGCAGCGCGACGGGCAGCACGATATAGATCAGGTACACCAGAATATTTTGCGTGAAGAGCGCACGGCCGAGCAACGGAAGTTCGCTCAGATAGGGGATTTCTATCGGCGCGAAGGTGGCCCGCGCCGGCATGCCGGAATAGGCCTTGCCGATGGTGGCGGCCAGGCCAGTTCCCATCAGCGTCAGCGCCAGACCGCAAAGCACCTGATTGGCCCGCAAGACGACGGTCGCGCCGGCAAAGATCATGCCGACGGCAAAACCTACAGCGAGCGCGCCGATCAGGCCAAGCACGGGATTGGGCGACGCGGTGACGATCGCGATCGCCGTGATGGCGCCGAGCGCCATCAGGCCTTCGACGCCGAGATTGACGACCCCGACGCGTTCGGACAGCACCTCGCCGAGCGCGGCCAGCGCCAGCACGCCACCGGCAAGGATCGAGGTCTGCAAAAGTCCTGCGATGATGTCCATGCGAAGCCTTTGATTCCTTGGCCTTTACTTTTTGGCCGTCATTTCCTGGTCGTCATTTCTTCGCCGTCTCGATCGGGACGATACGATAATGCGCCAATTCGTCGCCGATCGCGGTGAAGAACAAAATCAATCCGGTGATTGCCAGCACCGTCGACGTGTTCACCCCTTGTGTCTGCAGAATGATTCCGGAATTGAGGATCACCGCCATCAGGGCCGCGCCCGCCAATACGCCGATCGCCGAGCCTCGCGCCAGCACGGCAACCATGATGCCAAGATAGCCGAAATTGTTGGAGATGCCGCCCTGCAGCCTGTGCACGGTGCCCGCCACCTCCAGCATGCCCGCGATGCCGGCGATCGCGCCGGACAGCAGCATGACAGTGATGAGGTGACGGCGAAACGGGATGCCCGCGTAAAGTGCTGCCTGCGCGTTAGAACCGGCAAGGCGCACTTCATATCCCCAGCGGGTAAAATTCAGGACGCCGGCGACGAGCAATGTCAGCACGATCGCCAGCGGAAATCCCCAGTGAACGTCGCCCCAGATTTCAGGCACGTTGTGTCGAACGCGCGCGGTGGTTCCAAGCGCGTGGCCGCCCGGATCGAGCCACGGCCCGGTCGAGACATAATAAGCGAGCAGCGTGCCGACGAAATTCAACAACAGCGTCGTGATGAGTTCGCTGACGCCGGCATAGGCGCGCGCCAGCGTCGGGATCAAGATCCAGAGAACGCCGCAGAGCGCGCCGCCGACGAACATCAGCGGCAAAATCACGATCGTGGGGCCGGGAATAAAGAGCCCGATGCCGGTCGCGGCAAAGGCGCCGGCGTAGAACTGGCCTTCGGCGCCGATATTCCATGCGCCGACCTTGAGCGCGACGGCAACCGCCAGACCCGTCAGGATGAGCGGCGTGACCAGCAGGCTGACATCCTGCAACCCGAAACTCGAGCCGAAGGTCGACTGGATGACCTTTGCGGCGAGTTGAATCGGATTGGCCCCGAAGGCTGCGAGCACCAGGCCGGCGCAGACCAGCGCCAGCACGATGGCCATGCCGCGGGCCAGCAAGGCGACGGCGGGCTGCGGCGAGGGAAAATATTGGAGACGGACGGCCAAGCTTAATTCGCCGCAACTGAGAGGGAAGGATTCGTTGTCCGCTGGCCGCCCATCAACAGTCCGATTTCCTCGATATCCGTTGATGTGCCCTCGACAATGCCCATGATGCGGCCGTGGAACATCACCGCAATGCGGTCGGAGAGGTTGAGCAGTTCCTCCAACTCCTCCGAAATCAGGACGACGGCGCAACCGGCGTCGCGCAATTCGACGAAGTAGCGCATCATGGTGTTGATCGCGCCGACATCGAGGCCGCGGCTCGGATAGGCCGCGATCAGCACCTTGCCGGCGATGCGCATTTCGCGGCGGGCGACCAGCCTCTGCTGGTTGCCGCCCGACAGATTGCGCACCGGCATGGCGAAATCGGGGACCGCGACCGATGCCGCAGCGGCGATGGTCTCGGCGAGCTCGGTTGCGGCGCGCGGCCGGAACCAGCTTCCGACCGAAACCGGCGGCTTCTTGTATTCGCGCATCACCGCGTTGTCGGTGACGCTGAGCGCGGGCGCTAGCCCGCTGTGAAGGCGATCTTCCGGAATATGGCCGACGCCGAACGAAGCGAATTGTTCGGCGCTTTGGCCGGTGAAGTCCTTTTCGCCGACTTTGATTCGGCCGGATGTGGCCGGCCGCATTCCCGTCAGCACCTGGCTCAGTTCCTTCTGGCCGTTCCCGGCCACGCCGGCGATGCCGAGGATTTCGCCGGCTCTCACTTCCAGCGACACGCTATTCAGCGCGACATTGCCGAGATCGTCATGCGCCGAAATCTCATGCAGGCTCAGCACGGCCTGCGGGGACAGCGCGGCCGCGCCCGCCGCGCGTCCGCGCAGGTCGTTGAGAACGATCTCGTGACCGACCATCAGTTTTGCCAAACTCTTGTGGGTGCAATTGCCGGTTTCTTCGGTGGCCACCTTGCGTCCGCCGCGAAGCACGGTGATGCGATCGGAAATTTCCAGCACTTCGTCGAGCTTGTGGCTGATGAACACCACGGCATTGCCGCGGGAGACGAATTCCCGCAGCGCCTTGAACAATTCGCGCGCTTCAGAGGGCGTCAGCACCGCGGTCGGCTCGTCCAGGATCAGAAGCCTCGCCTGACGCGCCAGCACCCGCAGGATTTCGACCCGCTGCTGCTCGCCGGTCGACAGATCCTCGACCCGCGCGTCCGGCTTCACCGCAAGATTCAATGCGCTGGCGAGTTCGGCGGTGCGCGCCTCCAGCGTCTCGGCGCTGATCCTTGCCGGCGTTTGCTCCCAACCGAGATGGATGTTTTCGGCGACCGTAAACGCATGCACCAGCTTGAAATGCTGGTGCACCATGCCGATTCCGGCAGCGATCGCCTCGACGGGAGAGGCAAAGGCCTTCGCATAGCCGTCGACGATGATCTCACCGGCATCGGGCTGGTAAATGCCGGTCAGAATGTTCATCAGCGTGGATTTGCCGGCGCCGTTTTCGCCAAGCAGCGCATGAATCTCGCCGCTTTGCACCTCGAGATCGATGTCTTGATTGGCGACGACGCCCGGAAAATACTTGCAGATACCCTTCAGAAGCACGATCGGGGGCGTTCCCGGAGGTCGCCCCGCGGCGGTGTTGGTTGCTGCACTCATCGGCCGTCTCTGGTGCTAGTGTCCCGGTTCTGACATTCGTACCCCATCGCAGCGGCCACTTTTACGAATGTCAGAACCAAAGGGACACTAGCAATCATATGATTCAAGTGTGGCTTTGACTCTGACGTTCCTTCGAAGAACCCGCGGCGAAACTGAAAGGAACGTCAAAGTCGCCACACTTGGCGCGGTGCTGCGCCGGGCTGACGATCAGATGCCTCTCACACCATCAATCGACCAATCCCAATTGTAGAGCTCGGATTCGGTCATCTTCTTGCCGGCGGCGACTTTCACGTTGCCCTTGGAGTCCTTGATCTCGCCGACAAACGGGCTCCAGCCGCCGGCGATTTTCTCGCGAACGGCATCGGCCTGCTTGCGAACCGCTTCGGGCACCGTTTCGCCCCAGGCGTCGCGGTCGATGCCGCCGCCCATCGGCAGGATGGTCTGCGTCGGCACCCATTTTCCTTCGAGCCTGGCGCGAACCTGATCGACATAGAACTTCTTGAAGTCGACGATGATCGAGGAGACATAGGCCTTGGGTCCGAAGCGGCGGATGTCGGTGTTCCACATCACCGCTTTGGCGCCGCGCTTTTCCGCCACTTGCAGATAGCCGGCTTCATCCATGATGCCGAACAAAAGGTCCGCACCGTTGTCGATCAAGGCCGTGCCGGCTTGCGTCGCGGCCTGCGGATCGAACCATGAATTGATCGCGATGACTTGCATCGTCGCGTTGGGGTTGACGCTGCGCGCGCCCATCAGAAAAGCGTTGGTGCCGGAGAACACCGAAGGCACCGGGAACGAACCGACATAGCCGAGCTTGCCGGTCTTGCTCATCAGGCCTGCCGCGACGCCCGTGACATAGGTCGGATACCAGTGGGCGACATAATAGGTGCTGAGATTGCTGAGCGGGTTTCTGCCATCGCATTCGTAGAAGGCGACGTCAGGTGATTTCTTGGCGACATCATATAGGAAGTCGCCGTAGTTCGAGGTGGCGAATACCATGTTGGCGCCTTGCGAAACGAACTGGCGGAAGGTGCGTGACGCATCGGCGGAGTAAGGAATGCTCTCGACGAACAAGGTTTTCAACTTGGGGAACGCGGCCTGCACGGCCTTCATTCCCTGGTCGTGGCTCCAGGTCCATCCCTCGTCGGCCACCGGTCCGGTGTGGCCAAAGGCGATGACGGCTTTTTCTTCCGGCACGGCCGGCAGCGGCGCGGCGGCGCTCGCCGGGCGGATCAACCCCGGCAGCATCAGCGATGTGCCGGCTCCGGCGCCAAGATTCAAAAGTCCGCGGCGGGAGAGGTTACGCAAATCGATCATGTTCGGACCTTTCTGATGGGGCTGCGCGAACGAAATGGGTTTGTTCAAGTCGTTCAAAGTCAGGCAACTCTTGTGCCAAGGCGGCACGATGCGAAAAATTGTTTCAGACGCGCCCTGTTCCGCCTAGAGCGCAATAGCTGTTGCTCCAGATGCGCCAAACGCAACACCTGACGGGCCGTTTTTCAGCTGCCTAAAAAGAAAAAGTCTAGTGTTGCCAAGGTGCTGCCGTACTAGGCGGCGTCTGGCGCCATTTGATCGATTTATGGGCAGAGAGCTGCGGGTAACGACACTTTTTTCGGCGCTGGGCCATCCGTAATTCCGCTACGATCCGGTGCCCGAACGCTTGATCGGATCAAACGACGATGACCCATGAACACGCGCGTTTCGTCTTCAAAGGCACGTTCCGCACCCAAAGCTTCATCGAGTTCGCGCGGCATCGCGCCGATCGACTGGGTCTCGAGCTTCAGTTCGGGCAGGCCAGCGGGGAGGCCGTCGCCTTGAATGTGTCGGGCCCGGCCGAACTGGTCGACGCGTTCGAGATGGCGTGCAGCCTCGGTCCCTTTGATTGCTTTGTGCTCGACGTGGTGCGCCATGACGTCGATTTGGCAGCCTGAGGGGAGTTTGAAATGAACGTCGAGGACAATTGGCATCCCGTCGGTCTGTCCCATTCCATCGAGGCCGGCAGTTCGGCCGGTACGCGTCTGTTCGACCAGGAATTGGTGGTTTGGCGCGACAACAACGGCGTCGCGCATGTCTGGGAAGATCGTTGTCCGCATCGGGGCATGAAGCTCAGCTTCGGCTTCGTGCGCGGCGATCACATCGCCTGCCTCTATCACGGCTGGCAATATAATAGCGGCGGCCACTGCCAATATATTCCGGCCCACCCCGCGCTCGACGTGCCGAAGACCATCAAGGTGCCGGTCTATCCCGTTCATGAACGAGGTGGAATGGTCTGGACCACGCTGTCGGAAAATCCGCCTCTTGTGCCGGAAGGCGACGAGCCCGCGGTGCCTTTGCGGAGTCTTTATCTCTGCTGCGGCTTTGAGGCCGCGGTCGCGGCCTTGAACTCCATTCAACTTGTTCCATTCGCAACGGATACCCCGGCCGACACGATCGTCAGCCGTGTGAGCGAAACGCTGTTTGCGATTTCCTGCGCGCAGGACCGGCTTCTGGTCGGCGTTCAGGCCATCTCGAAGACGCGCACCGCGCTTCATCTGTCGATCAGCGGGCCGGCCGAGCGTTACCAAGGCGCGGGTCAGAGCCATTTCAACGGCTGGGCTTGGCAGTGGCGTCACGCGGTGGAGCAGGCGCGGGTGGCGGAACCACGACTTGATCAGGATGTCGCCTGATGGGAAGCGGACTCGTTCTCTACAACTATGAACTCGACGACAGCTGCTACAGGGTCAGGCTTGCTCTGTCGTTGCTCGGCCTCACATGGCAGGCGGTGGCCGTCGATGTCTTTCCCGGCAAGGAACATCTTTCGCCGCCTTTCCTGGCGATGAATCCTTCCGGCCGGCTGCCGATCCTGCGCGATGGCGATCTCGTCTTGCACGGCACGGAAGCCATCCTGGCGCATCTGGCGCGTGCGCACGATCCCTCCGGCAAATGGCTTCCGGCGCAGGGCAAAGAATTCGCCGAGGTGATGCAGTGGCTGATTTTCTCGGCGCATGATCTCGGCGTTACGATCGCTGCGCGCCAGCATTCGCTGTTCGGCACATCCGGCAACGAGACATCGCTGCGCACCGCATCGCTTCGGGCGATCCGCATCATGGACGATCACATGACGGCGCGCGGATTTGTGCAAGCCGAATGGTTTGCCGCGGGACATCCGACCATTGCAGACATCGCGCTGTTTCCGGCTTTTGCGTTGAGCCGTGACTTCGGCATCGACCATGACGAGTATCCGGCGCTTCGCCGATGGGGGCGGCGATTTCGCGCGCTGCCCGGCTTCAGGACGATGCCGGGCATCCCGGATTATCACTGATGCCACCGAAAGCCTCCGCACAGCGCAACAATCCGAGACATGAAAATCCTGCGGCCGCTCAAGCCAGCCTGAGCCAGCCGATGGATCCCTACCGGCTGGGGCTTGTCGCGACGCGTATCCATTATTTCCAGCTGGTTGCCCGGCTCGGATCGATCCGGCGAGCGGCTCTGGTTCTGAGGGTTGCTCCGTCTTCGATCAGTCGGGTCATCAAGCAGCTTGAAGAAGAATTCGGGACGCCGCTGTTCGAACGCCAGCGGCAGCGCCGCAAGCTGACCAGCGCCGGCGAATTGCTGCTCTATCATTCCCGCATCAGTACCGCCGAGCTCAGCCGGGCGTCGTCGAAGATCAATGAGCTCCACGGATTGTTTCGCGGCACGGTTTCGGTCGCGGTAATCGAAAGCGCCGCCCGCGGGCTGTTGCCGCGCATCCTGGCCAAATTCTGGGCGCAACATCCCGACATCAACGTCGACATCAAGGTGATCGGATCGCGGCAGGCCTGTGATGCCGTTGCGGAAGGCGATTGCGATCTGGCCGTTGCGTTCGATGTCCAAGTGCCGCGAAATGTGCGCCGGATCGCGACCACCAGCCTGTCGCTCGGCGTGCTGGCCAAACCCGGCGGCCGGTTCGCCGGCAAGAAGGAACTGAAACTGTTCAACCTCTCCGGCGAACGCGTGATCCTGTCCGACAACAGTCTGATGCTCGGTATCTCGGTCGAGGAAGCCTTCAACCGCTCGTTGATCGAATTAACCTGCCGGTCGCGCACCAATTCCATCAGCCTGATGATCGACATGGCCAACATGGATCTCGGCATCGTGTTGCAGACCCGCGTCGGCATCGAATGCGAGATCGAGAACGGCGCGCTGATGTTTGTGCCGTTGCGCGATCCCAAGATCAGCCCGCGGCGGCTGATGCTGCTGGCAAGGCCGGAGAAGGAAATGTCGGATGCGGCGCTGGCGTTCGGCGCCTTGCTCGCGGAGGCCGTCGAGGGCTTGCGCGACTGATAGGGAGTAGGGGAGACCGGTGTTGCGTCCCGCGCATCGTTTCGATCGGAAAAAAGGGTCTATCCGGAACAGGCAGGGAATTGCGAGCTAGTGGTCCGATGAAAATGAGGATGCAATGAAGCAAAGCGCGGTCAAGGCCGTCATACGCGGGTTGAAGAAGGCAGGCGTCAGCGTTGTCTGCTATCTGCCGGATTCGCTGTTCAAGGAATTATACCCGGCGCTCGACGCCGATCCGGAACTCCGAACCATCCGCGTCACCAACGAAGGCGAGGGCGCGGCGATTTGCGGCGGCGTGTTCCTGTCCGGCAAGAAGGCAGCACTGGTGATGGAGAATTCCGGCCTGCGCGCCTCCGTCGAGCCGCTGGCGCGGATGGGGTTGGGCGCCGGAATTCCGGTCGTGATGCTGATGAGCTATCGCGGCGAACTCGGTGAAAACAACTGGTGGGCCGTTCCGCACGGTATCACCATGGAGCCGGTGCTGGAGGCGCTTCGCATTCCCTACCAGGTGGTGCGCGAGGAGGACAAGATCGAGCGCGCGATCGCTGACGCCTATGCGTGGTCGTATGCTTCCTATTACCACTCGGCGGTGGCGCTTGGCGGCGGGGTGGTGCGATGAAACGCTTCGACTGCATGAAGGCGCTCGCCGCGCGTCTCAAGGACGAGCTCGTGATCCTGTCGCTCGGGGCCAGTGTCGACGAATGGTACAATGCGGCTCCGCATATGCGAAGCGCCAGTCTGTTTCAGCAACAGCTCGGCTGCGTCACGCCCGAGGCCTTTGGGCTCGCGGTCGGGTTGCCGCACCGTCGCATCGTGTCGCTCGATACCGATGGCGGGATGATGTTCAACCTCGGCATTCTGGCGACCCTCGGCAATGAGCAGCCGAAAAACCTGTTCGTCGTGGTCTGGGACAACGAGTGCTACCAGTCGATCGGCGGGCCGCCGACGCATACCGCATCGGGGCGGGTCGATCTCGCGGCGATTGCGCGCGGGGCCGGTGTCGAGCAGGCGTTTACGGTCCGCACCGTCGAGGAATTCGACGCGCATTGCGCCAAGGGATTAGCCAGCGATGTGCCTTATGTCGTCGTCGCCAAGGTTGCCGGAACCGTTCAGCCCGACATCAAGCGCAAGCACAGCGACGGCCGGGAAGACAAATACATCTTCGTTCGTCATGTTGAAGCGACCGAGAACATCGTGATCATGGGGCCCAGTGAACACAACTGACCCGATAACTCGGCCAGAGACGGCGGCGATTCCTCGCCGCCAGCGGAAGGCCTCCTATGATTTCATCGTGGTCGGCGCCGGATCCGGCGGCGCGGCCGTGACGCGGCGTCTGGTCGATGCGGGTGCGGAGGTGTTGTTGATCGAGGCCGGCCCGCCCGGCATCGGCATTGCCGAAATCGATGATCCCAGCAAATGGGTTTCGCTTGGGCGCAGCGCCTATGACTGGGGCTACGACTACGCGCCGACGCATCATGTTGGCGGCCGCATCATCGGCATACCGCGCGGAAAAGTGCTCGGCGGCTCTTCGGCGATCAACGCCATGATGTGGTATCGCGGCCATCCCGCCGACTACGATGCCTGGGACGCTTCGGGCGCGAAAGGCTGGGCTTTCAAGGATGTGCTGCCGTACTTCAAGCGGTGCGAGGATTGGGAAGGCGGAATGAGCGAATGGCGCGGCGCCGGTGGCCCGCTGCGGATCGAACGAAGCCGCGCGCTTCATCCCATTGCAACGGCGTTGATCGAGGGCGCGGCTGAACTCGGCATTCCCGTGATCGACGATCCGAACGGCGCGACCAATGAAGGCGCGGCGCCGTCCAATTTCAACATCTCCGACGGAAAGCGTTTCAGCTCGGCGCGGGGTTATCTCTGGCCGGTGCTGGAGCGCGACAATCTCACTGTGATGCCGCATTCGCTGACAACAAGGCTTGGTTTCGAAGACCGGCGCTGCGTTGCGGTAAGGCATCTCGTCGATGGCGAAGAAGTCGAAACCCGCGCCGCAGTCGAAATCATTCTGGCGCTGGGGGCGATCGATACGCCGCGCCTCCTGATGCTCTCCGGCATCGGCGATCCCGCCGAACTGACGCGGCTCGGCATTGCGGTGAGGACTGCACTCCCCGGCGTCGGCCAGAATCTGCAAGATCATCCGTTGGTGCGTGCCGTCAATTTCAGAGCCAAACGGCCGCTTGGTCCGGTCAGCGACAACGGCGGCGGATCGATGATCAACTGGAAGACCCGCAGCAATCTCGCGCAGCCCAATGTTCACGCGTTTCCGGTCCAGGGCCGCAGCGCCACCGCCGAGGTCGCGAGCGGTTACGATCTCAGCGGCGACGTCTTTGCGATCGGCACCGGCCTGATGCGCTCGCGCAGCCGCGGTTATCTGCGCCTGTTGGGGACGGAGCCGGGCTCGCCGATCGAAATCCAGCCCAATTTTCTCAGCGAACCCGAGGATGTCAGCGACCTCGTCGAGGCGGTCGGTGCTGTGATGGAGCTCGGGGCGAGTCGGGCCTATTCCGATTGGTTCGCAGGGTTTATCGCGCCGGAACGGAAACTCAATCGCACCGAGACCGTAAGCTTCATCCGCACCGCGTGCTCGACCTTCTTTCACACCTGCGGCACCGCCAAGATGGGCAACGACGACATGTCGGTGGTCGACGAGCGGCTGGTGGTGTGCGGCGTCGAGGGTCTGCGCATCGCGGACGCGTCCGTGATCCCGATCATCCCGAGCTGCAACACCCACGCGCCCGTCACCATGATCGGCGAGCGCGCGGCGGACTTTATTCTGCATTCGGCGACCGGTGTGAGCGAGACCAGGATCGAAAGGTGAGGCTTGACATGACCGATTCCGGGTTCATTCTCGCCGGCGACTTTCTGCTCACCATGGACGGGCAAAATCGCGTTATTCCCGGCGGCGCCGTTCACATCGCGGATGGGCGCATCCTCACCGTCGATACGCTGCACGCGCTTGCGGCGGCCTCTCCTTCGACGCTGGTCAAACGCATCAGAAATTCGGTGCTGATGCCGGGCCTGATCAACGCCCACGCCCATTCCGGTTTTCTGCGTGGCACGGCTGAACATCTCCCGGTGTGGGACTGGCTGACGCTGCACATCAATCCGATGCACCGGGTATTGCGTCCCGAGGAAGCCGAGGCCGCCTCATGGCTGTGTTATGCCGAATCCGTGCTCGGCGGCACCACGACCGTGGTCGACATGTGGCGTTTCATGGAAGGCAGCGCCAAGGCGGCGGAAGCGATCGGCAATCGGCTGGTCGCGGTGCCCTATGTCGGTGAGCATCCGGACTACAACTATTTCGACACGCTCGACATGAACGAGGCCCTGATCGAGACGTGGCACCGCAAGGCCGGCGGCCGTATCAATGTCTGGGTCGGACTGGAGCATCTGTTCTACGCGGATGAGGCCGGACAGCGTCGCGCCATCGAACTTGCGAAAAAGCACGGCACTGGATTCCACACCCATTGCAGCGAGGCGGAAATCGAGCTTGCCGAATTTGCAACCCGCTACGGCAAGCGGCCGATGTTCGCGCTCGATGATCTCGGCTTCTTCGAGACGCCGCGAACGATGATCGCACACGGCGTCTGGCTCGACGCCAGCGAAATTGAACTGATTGCCAGCCGGCGGGTGTCGGTGGCGCATAATCCGGTCAGCAACATGAAACTTGCGAGCGGCATCGCACGCGTGGTCGAGATGCTTGCGGCAGGTGTTCCCGTCGGCATCGGGACTGATGGCGAAAAGGAAAACAACAACTTCGACATGTTCGAGGAAATGAAAGTCGCTTCACTGCTGGGCAAGCTGAAGGACCTGGACGCAGCCGCGCTGGACAGCTGGCAGGTCTTGCGTATGGCGACGATCACCGGGGCCAAAGCGATCGGCCTGGATCACGAGATCGGATCGATCGAGGCCGGCAAGCGCGCCGACATCATTGCGGTCCGCACCGACACGCCGCGGATGACGCCGCTGTTCGGCGATGGACCTTATTTCAACCTGCAACATAATCTCGTGCATGCGGTGCGTGGCGGCGACGTCGCCATGACGATGGTCGACGGCAAAATTTTGGTCGACGACGGCATTTTGAAAACCGCCGACCTTGATGCGATCATCGCCCGCATTCACGGCATGGCGCCCGGGCACTTTGCCCGCCGCGCCGACTTTCTGGCGAAAAATGCCGGTGGGACGGTGCAATGGACCCAGAAGAGCGACTGATCGAATCCGGATTGAAGACGCATGACGAAGACATCGGATAAAGCCGCGCTCGATCAGTGGTACGCGGTCGAGACCAGTACCGATCTCGGCAGCGAAATCATCCGCACGCGGCTGCTCGGGCAGGATATCGAGTTGTTCCGCGATGGCAGCGGATTGCCTAATATCACGGAAACTTTGGAAGACGGTCAGCGCGGACCGGCACTGCCGTTTCGCGAGCACTATGGTTGCGTCTGGACCACGCTGGGAGAACCCGAGCGCGAAATTTTCGATATTCCGGAAGCAAGCGAATCCGATCGCCGCTTCGTGCCCTGCGGCTGGGTGAAGATGCGCGCTTCGGGCCTGCGCGTCGTCGAGAATTTTCTCGACATGGCGCATTTTCCCTTCGTGCACAAGGATATCCTCGGCTCGGAAGATCACGCTGAGGTCCCACAATACTCAAGCGAACTGCGCCGGGACGTCGATGAGGTCTGGGCCAGCAATTGCAGCTTTTTCCAGCCGAGAATTGCGGCGACCGAGACGGCAGGAGCCTTCGTGCATCTGACCTACCGGGTGCCGACGCCCTTTGTCGTGATGCTGTATCGCGTCTGCCCGACGGCGCCGGACCGCCTAGATGCCATCGCACTGTTCATCCAGCCGATGGAAGAAGATCTCTGCCGCGCCCAGCCGGTGATGTATCTGGTCGATGCGATCTCGGACCATACGTCGCTGTTGAATTTCGAGCAGGTCATTTTCCTGCAGGACCGGATTATCCTGGAGAACCAGCGCCCGTTGCTGTTGCCTCTGGAGCCTCGTTCGGAAACTCCCACCCGTGCCGACAGTGCGTCGATCGTCTACCGCCGCTGGATCAAGGAAAAAGGCCTTCGCTTCGGCACCGTTGCGAGATAGCCCTCCTGGCTGCCTACGATGGCGCTGTTTTTGCGTTGGTAAAGACAACGCCTTTGGCCTCGGTGCCGACCGCCGTCAGCACGGCGATGATGATCGCAACCGATCCAGCCACGACAGCCAACGCCAGCCCGTAGTTTCCGTTGTAATGCGCGGCGATGCCGGCCTGAAGCGTCGCGTTCACGGACGCGATCAGGTTGCCCAATTGATAAACGAAGCCGGGAAACGTTCCTCGCGCATTGTCCGGCGACAGCTCGTTCAGATGCACGGGCACGACGCCCCATGCGCCTTGCACGGCGAACTGCATCAGGAACGCGCCGATCGCAAGCAACTCCGGACTGTTCGCGAACGCCCAGAGCGGAATGATCGGCAAACAGAGCAGAGACGCGATGACAATGCATCGCCGTCTTCCGAAACGCTCGGAGAGTGTGCCGAAGATAATGCCGCCGCAGATGGCACCGATATTGTAGATCACCGCGATGATGCCGACGGCGTGCGGCGATAGCTTGTGTTCTACCTCCAGGAATGTCGGATAGAGATCCTGGGTGCCATGGCTGAAGAAATTGAACGCCGTCATCAGCACGACCGCATAGATGCCGAGCCGCCAGTGCGATTTCAGGACCGCCAAGGTGCCGCCGCTCTCGACAGCCCGCTCCTTGCTCCAGCTTGGCGATTCCGGAACGTTGCGACGGATATACAATACGAGCAGAGCCGGAATCACGCCGACCATGAACATGCCGCGCCAGCCGATGTAGGGAAACAGCAACGCGTACACGATCGAAGCCATGAAATAGCCGGCGGGGTAGCCCGATTGCAGCAGGCCCGAGACGAATCCACGGGCATGAGGCGGGATGGTTTCCATCGTGAGCGAGGCGCCGACGCCCCATTCGCCGCCCATCGCGACACCGTAAAGAGCGCGCAGGATGATCAATACCGTCAGGCTGGGCGCAAAGCCGGACGCGAATTCGAGGATCGAATACAGGAGAATGTCGATCATCAGGGTTGGCCGGCGGCCCCAACGATCCGCGGCGCGGCCGAAAATAAAGGCGCCGATGGGACGCATCGCCAGCGTCAGCAGGATCGCAAGGGTAACGTTCGAAATGTCGGTGTGGAATTCTTCAGCAATATCCTTCAGCACAAACACCAGCAGGAAAAAATCGAAGGCGTCGAGCGACCATCCGAGAAAGCTTGCCGCGACGACGTGCTTTTGTTCAGTGGTCCAGCCGGACAACGCTGCAATGGCCATCGGGTTTGCCTCGCGAAAAATATCCTTCCGGCGGATCATTGGGTCATGTTGCCGCGATGGCAAGTGAATTAGAGGTGACGCTGCTCTGTCAAGGATGCGAACCCGTTCGCAACGCCGCAAATGCCTAGTGCCCACTTTCCGAAGTTCGTGCTCCATTGCAGCACCCGCTTCCGCGAACTTCGGAATGTTATGGGCACTAGCAAACCTATTGATCCTAGTGCCGCTTTTCTATTTGAAGTTCCTGGATCGAATTCGCCGCTTGTGGTGCAGGAACTTCAAATAGGCGGCACTAGCCTCAGTTTGCGACCCGGCCGCCGAGGAACGTTTCCGACACCACGGGATCGCCGATCAGCGTTTCGGCGGCGCCCGAAGTGACGACGCGGCCGGTCTCCATCAGATAGGCGCGATCGGCGATCTTCAGCGTCTGGCGGGCCTTTTGCTCGACCAATAATACGGTGAGCCCTTCGCGCCGCAGATCCTGAATCATCTGGAACACGGCTACGGTCATTCTCGGCGCGAGCCCGAGCGAGGGCTCGTCGAGCAGCAACAGCCGAGGCTTCGATAGAAGCGCGCGGGCGATCGCCAGCATCTGTTGTTCGCCGCCGCTCAGGAGGCTCGCAAGCAGGTGACGGCGCTCGGCAAGAATTGGAAATCGTTCGAACATCGCCGCGAGGTCCAGCGCGCCTTGCGCCTTGTCGGTTCTGATGTAGAGGCCCATCAGCAAATTCTCCTCCACGCTCATGGAGCCGAGAATGCCGCGCCCCTCGGGCACCAGCGCGATGCCGCGCCTGAGATTGCGTTCGGCGCTGTTGGGCTTCAAGGTTTCGTTCTCGAACGCAATCTCGCCCTGGTAAGGCAACAGCCCGGCCACCGCGCGGGCGACGGTTGTCTTGCCGGCGCCGTTGGCGCCGATCAGCGCCACGATCTCGCCTTTGGCAACGTCGAGGTCGATGCCGCGTACCGCCTGAATGGCGCCGTAGCGAACGCTGAGGTTATGGACGGTCAGCATCAGTCGGCCTGTCCCAAATAAGCGTCGAGCACGGCGGGATTGACCCGTATTTCATCCGGCCGGCCTTGCGCGATCAGAACGCCGAAGTCGAGCACGTAAAGATAGTCGCAGAGGTTCATGACAAAGGCCATGTCGTGTTCGATCAGGAGAATGCTCAGGCCGTCGTCCCGAAGCTTGAGCATCAGGTTCCGGATGGTCTCGGCCTCGTCGTGATTCATGCCGGCGACGGGTTCGTCGAGCAGCAGCAGCCTGGGCCGCCCCGTGACCGCTCGCGCCATCTCGACTTTGCGTTGCAGCCCGTAGGGCAGGGAGCGGGCGAGGCGGTTGCGGACATCGCCCAGTTCGAAGAACTCCAGCACCTCCTGCGCGCGTTCGATCGCCTGCGGATTGGCAAGGCGCGTCGGCAACAGCCTTTGCAACGGCGAGCCGGTGGGCGGCTGCGCGACCAGCAGATGTTCCCACACCGTCATGTCAGCGAACAGCCGGATGTTCTGAAAGGTGCGCATGATTCCGGCCCGCGCGATCCGGTGCGACGGCTCGTCGGTCACCGCATGGCCGTCGAGCATGATCGCGCCGGAAGAGGCGCGATAGGCCCCCGTGATAACGTTGAAGGTCGTGGTCTTGCCCGCGCCATTAGGACCGATCACGCCGACGATCTGGCGCGGTGCAACTTGAAGCGAAAGGTCGGTCAAGGCGTGGACGCCACCAAACAGCTTGGAGACATGGTCAAGCTTCAGACGAGGCGGCGTTTCCATCATCGCGCTGATGCCGAGGATGAAGGCAACGAAAAGCGCAACAGCGAGCGGTCGAGCAGGCCCTGGCGGCGCACCACCAGCATGGCGATCAGGAGCGCGCCGAATGCAGCAAAACGCCAGTCGGCGAGAAACCGCAAGTATTCGGGCAGCACCACCAGGATCACCGCGCCGACGAGTGCACCGGGCGCCACCGTCGAGCCGCCGAGGATGACGGCGAGCACGAAGTCGATCGAGCGCTCGAACGAAAAGTTTCCGGGCTCGATGTAGACGTGATGATGCGCGAACAGCCCGCCGGCGATCGCCGCTACCGCGGCACCGAAGCCGAAGGCGCCGACCTTGATCCGGGTGGCGTTGAGGCCGACGAGACCGGCAGCGGTTTCGTCATCGCGCACCGCGCGAATCTCGAGCCAGATTTGCGAGGTCTCGAGCACCATGACGAGGGCGAGCACCAGAATCGCCCAGATCCAGATCGTGCCGGTGGAGACGTGCTGCATGCCGTGAAAGCCTTCCGGCCCGCCCATGGCGGAAAAATTCAGGAAGAAGCTGCGCACCATCTCGCCGAAACCGAGCGTCGCCATGGCGAGATAAATGCCTTTCAGCCGCAGCGCCGGAAAGCCAACGATCACGCCGATCACGCCGGACACCAGCGCTGCGATCAGGAGCGACGGCGTCAACGGCAAACCGGTTTTGACGGTCAGCCAGGAGGTGAGATAGGCGCCGATCCCCATGAAGCCGGCATTGCCGAGCGACAATTGTCCGGTCGAAAGGATGATGTAGACGCTGAGCGCGCCGAGCACGAGAATGCCGACATCCGCAAGAATCCCTGCGTAATACATCGACATCGTCACACCCGCTGATCTTGATTGCGGCTGTTACCGCCGAGCAATCCTTGCGGACGAAGCAGCAGGATCAAAATCATGAAACCGTAAACCACGAAGTCGCGGATCTGCGATCCGCCATAGGCGACCGTCATCACCTCGACCACGCCCATCAGGGGGCCCGCGATCAACGCGCCCCAGATCCGCGTCGTGCCTCCGACCACCATCACCGCGATTGCCTTGAGCCCGATTTCGACGCCGATATAGGGCGTGATCGCAGCATAATGCACGCCGATCAGGACCCCGGCCGCACCGGCGAGCGCGCCGGAAAGCATGAAGGCCACGAGCGTGATGCGGCCTGCGGAAACGCCGAGCAGGCGCGCGACGTCGCGGTTTTCGGCGACGGCCCGCAGTGCACGTCCGATCGAAGTACGCTGTACGAGAAATGCAAGCAGCGCGACCAGCACAATGGTAACGCCGAGCACCGTGAGCTGGATGGCGCTGATGCTCACCGCTCCGATGTTGAAGCGCTCGGCAAAGACCTCCTCGGTCAGTTGCAGCGGATCGGAACCCCAGATGTTGGTCGCGACATTTTGCAGGATGATCGAAAAGCCAAGCGTCGACAGCATCGGCGTGACCACGGGCGCGGTGCGGAATGGCTGGTAGCCGATGCGTTCGATGATGGCCGCGACCAGTGCCGCACCCGCCATGCCGGCGATCAAGGCCAAGGGCAGCGGCAGTTGCGCGAGCACCACCGCGAACCCGAAATAACCGCCGAGCATGAAGAGCTCGGCGATCGCGAGATTCAGGACGCCCAGGATTCCCATGACCAGCGAATAGGAGAGGGCGATCAGGGTGTAGACCGCCCCAAGCGTCAAGCCGTTCACGAGTTGCTGGATCAGCACTTCAGGGTCCCCTAGAGGAGAGGTTGAGGGTTGTGTCGTTTGTCTTCGCAGTCATCGCCCGGCTAGACCGGGCGATCCAGTAGTGCGCAGCTTCAATGGAATATTCCGTGTTTGAGGCGCCTGGTCGGCTTCTCTCGACGCTTGTGGTTACTGGGTCGCCTGGTCAAGCCGCGCGACGACAGGCGGGCTTCAGCATCCCTGCTTTCCATCCGGCGCGCTGCAACCGCGCACCTTCGATTGCCAGGCGCCGTTCTGGCCCTGCACGATATAGAAGGCCTTGATGGCATCGCCGTCTGCGTTGAAGCCGATCGGGCCGCCGAGCCCGGCGAAGCCTGAAAGCTTGGCCATGTAGTCGCGGATTTTGGTGCGATCGGCTTCGAGGTCTTCCGGCTTGCCGGTGACGCCGGCCTTTTTGATCGCCTCGATATAGATGCTGCCGATCTCATAGATATTGGCGTCGTACATGCTCGGCTCGATCTCCGGCGGCAGGCCCGAAATCTTGCGAAGGATCGGCGTCAGCTCCTTGACGAATTTCTCCGGCTTGTCGCCGGGCATGCTGGCGTAGAAGGTCGCCGGCGCCACGATCGGAATTTCGGGCGCGGCTTTCAGGATCGCCGACGAAATCAGCTGCGTCGAGCCGACCACCGGCTTGATGACGCCCTGCCGCTTCATCTCGCGGATGACCGTGACGGCCTGGCTGTAGTCGGCGCTGATCACGACGCCGTCCGGGTTCAGCGCTTTGATCTTGGTGACCTGGGCGCTGACGTCGAGATCGCCGGTGTTGAAGGAGAGCGGGTCGTTGGCGTTGGCGACCTCGATGCCGTTGTTCTTCATCAGCCCGGGCATGATCTTGCCGCCGACGGTCGCGGCAGTCGCGTCCTTGGCGTCGAAGATGATCGCAACCGTCTTGATGCCGAACGCCTGCTTGTAATATGGCACCGTGATGCGGCCGAGCACACCTTCATCGATGGTGTTGCGGAAGGCCCAGGGACGGTTGAGCTTGGCCACACCGGGCTTTGACGAGGCCTGCGAGGTCGCGACGACCTTCATCTCGTTGGCGACGGGGAAGGTGACTTCCGCGGCGCTCGATGTCAGCGGCCCCGCAACCGCGAGCACATGGTCGTCGCCCGCGAGCTTGCGAAGGTTGTTGGTCGCCTGCGCCGGCTTGGTGGCATCGTCGAGAATGACAATGCGCAGCTTGGCGCCGTTGATGCCGCCGGCATCGTTGACCTGTTTTTCCAGCATTTGCAGCGTCGCGGTGTTGGTGCGTCCCCATTCGGCGAACGGACCGCTCGACGGCACGATCGCGCCCAGCACGATCTCGGCGTCGGCCGCTTTCGCCGGACCGCTTGCGATTGCTCCCGCCACCATCAGACCGGCGGCCATCAACACACTTATTGATTTCGACATCATGCGGAAACTCCTCGTTACCTCGCTGGTCGCGATCTTTGCTGGGACCACTAGCCCTGGAGGTCCCCAAGCATCTTCCCTCCGGGCTTACCTTGCGGGAAGCTAGCACCAGAAAGCGAGCTTGAAAAGCTTCGTTAGTTATGTAATCTTAGAAGATAGTTTTCAGGGGAGGGAGAGCGATGACTGATACGGGCACCAAAATGCCGATCAAGCGGGTCCTCACTTTTCTCGACGAAATCAGAAGTGCCGACGGGCGCGACGTCGCGCCGCCGCTCCGAAAAGCTGCCGCGGTCGCGATCATTGACAATCCGTTTGCCGGGCGTTTTGTCGAAGACCTATCGCTGTTGACGCGCGCCAGCGAAGCGATCGGCTGCGAAATCTGCGCAATTGCTGTGCGGCTGCTGGCGCCGGATCAGGCAGTCAGTTATGGCAAGGCCGCGGTGGTCGGCATCAATGGCGAGCAAGAGCACGGCAACGCCATGCTCACCACCGTGTTCGGCAACGTCATGCGCGAGGCGGCCGGCGGCGGCAAGGCCTGGATTTCTTCGATGACCAAGCGCGCCGCGCCGGGCGCGGTGATCGACATTCCGCTCGCGCACAAAGATGCGCTTTACGTGCGTTCGCATTACGATGGCATGACGGTGATGCTGCCGGATGCGCCGCAGCCGAACGAGATCGCGATCATTGCGGTCTATGCCACGCGCGGCCGGCCGAACCAGCGCGTGGGCGGCCTGTCGGCAGGCGAGATCAAGGGGCAGGACGGACTGGTTTAACTGACGGCGATCGCGTCGCCTGTGAAAACGAGAACACCAAGCGGAGCACAACATGACAGTTGCCAAGACGGGTGCGGAGCACATTGCCTCGCTGCGGGACGGCCGCACGGTCTATATCGACGGCGCCCTTGTCGAGGACGTCACCACGCATCCCGCATTCAGGAATGCGGTGCAGTCTTCGGCTTCGCTGTATGATTTTCAGGCGAAGCCGGAAAATATCGAACTCCTGACCTTCATGCCCGAAGGCTCCAACCGCCGCGTCAATCGCGGCTGGCAAATGCCGAAGAGCTATGAGGAAATGGTGACGCGCCGCAAGGCGCTGCAAGCCTGGGCGCGGGTGCATTACGGCTTTATGGGCCGCTCGCCGGACCACGTCGCCTCGGCCCTGATCGGTCAGCGCATGGGCATCGAGGTGTTTCGTAAGCACGGTCCGCAGCGCGCCAAGGCGCTGGAAGACTACGTCGACTACGCCACCAAGAGCGATCTGTTCCTGACCTACGTGATCATCAACCCGCAGGCCGAGCGCGCCAAGAACTGGGGCGACCAGACCCAGGACCTCGTCGCCCGCATTGTGGACGAGGATTCCACCGGCATCACCATCCGCGGCGCGAAGATGCTTGGCACGTCCTCGATCATGGCCAATGAGGTGCTGGTCGCCAATTTGCAGCCGCTGAAGGAGGGCGAGGAAGACCTCGCCTTTTCCTGCGCGTTGCCGATGAACGCCAAGGGCATCCGCGTGTTATCGCGCAAGTCCTACGAGGCGTCGGCGGTATCCGTGTTCGACAATCCGCTCTCGTCGCGCTTCGACGAGAACGATGCGCTGATCTATTTCGACGACGTCAAGGTGCCGTGGGACCGCCTGTTCGTCTATCGTGACACCAATGTCTGCCGCCAGCAGTTCCACGAGACCTGGGGCCATTCGTACCAGAATTATCAGGCGCAGATCCGCCTCTCGGTAAAGATCCGCTTCCTTGCAGGTCTAGCGCGCCGGCTGACCGAGGCCATCGGCACCACCAACATTCCTTCCGTCAGCGAGAAGCTCGGCTACATGGCGGCGCAAGCCAGCATGGTGGAGGCGATGCTGTCGGGCATGGAGGCGAGCGGCTCCAAGGCCGGGGAGTACTGGGTGCCGAACAAGCATTTCATGTATTCGGCGCAGGTGCTGACGCAGGATCTCTATCCGCAATTCGTCAACGCGATCCGCGATCTTTCCGGCGGCGCCCTGATCATGCTGCCGTCCTCGATCAAGGATTTTAATGATCCGCTGGTCAACAAGATCATCCAGACGACGCAAAGGGCCGCAAATCTCGAGCCGGAAGACAAGGTCAAATTCCTCAAGGCCTGCTGGGATGCCGTCGGCTCGGAATTCGGTTCACGCCACCAGCAATACGAGATGTTCTATGCCGGCGCGCGCTTCGTCACGGCGGGCCACAGCTTCCGCACCTATGACTGGAACGCCGCCACCGCGCTGGTTGAGAATCTCCTGGCCTCTTACAGTCTGGGCGATGAACTCGGCGGGGTGAAACACTAAAGGACGTCGTCATGCCCGGCACAGGGCTGGGCATGACGACGGTGAGGGAAAGCACATGAAAGTCGCGATCACCAATCTCGGCACCATCGTTTCCGGCGACTGGCGCGCGCCGTTCGTTGAAGGCGACACCGTCATCGCCCATGACGGAAAGTTCGCCCATGTCGGCACCGCAAGCGCGGCCGAGGTCGATGCCTGCGACGTCGTGATCGATGCCGGCGGCATGACCGCGATCCCGGGCCTGATCGACTCCCACGTTCATATCACCTTCGGGGACTACACGCCGCGCCAGCGCACGATCGGTTATCTCGAAAGCTATCTGCATGGCGGCGTGACCACGTCGATCTCGGCGTCTGAAGTCCATGTGCCCGGCCGGCCGCGCGATCCCGAAGGTGTGAAAGCGCTGGCATTGGCGGCGCAGCGCTGTTTCGCGGATTATCGTCCCGGCGGCATGCGCGTGATCGCGGGCTCGGTCATTCTCGAGCCGGGATTAAGGGACGAGGATTTCATCGAGCTTGCCGCCAAAGGCGTCGGGCTCGCCAAGGCCGGCTTCGGCGCGGTGAAGGCCGCCTACGATTACGTGCCGCTGGTCGCTGCGGCCAAGGCGGCAGGCATGATCACCACCTGCCACACCGGCGGCTCGTCCATCCCCGGCTCCGGCGCGATCACCGGCGATCATCTGTTGAAGATGCATCCGCACGTCTCGTTCCACATCAACGGCGGACCGACCGCGATGCCGGACCGCGACTTCGAGCGCGTGATCCGCGAAAGCGAGATGGCGCTTCAGGTCTGCACCGCAGGCAACCTGCGTACGACGCTGCTATGCGGAAAGCTGGCGCTCGAACTCAATGCCTTCGACCGCTTCATCATCGCCACCGACACGCCGACCGGCAGCGGCATCATGCCGCTCGGCATTCTCTACACGATGGCGCATCTGGCGAGCTTGACCGCGATGACGCCAGAGCAGGCGATCTGCGCTGCGAGCGGCAACAATGCGCGGGTCTACCGGCTCGACAGCGGATTGTTGAAGACAGGCCACGCCGCCGATATCGTGCTCTTGGATGCGCCTGATGGTGGCACCCAGGATAACGCGCTCGATGCGATCCGCCACGGTGATATCGCCGCGATCGGCGCGGTCGTCACAGCCGGCATTCCCCGCTTCGTCGGCCGCAGCCGCAATACGCCGGCCACCACGCGCAAAGCGCGGGTTACGAAATCCACGGTGATGCAGGATTTTGCCGCGGCGGCGCATTGAGCCAGCTACTCTTCGTCATGGCCGGGCTTGACCCGGCCATCCACGACTTTGCTCGTCACACGACCGGTAAGACGTGGATGCCCGGCACAGGGCCGGGCATGACGGAAAAAACAACAAGCCTGCCGCGTGACCTCTGCTCACGCTGGATCGAAATAGTGGATTTCGAATAGCAGGCAGCCTTTTTCCGACTTGAACGGTCCGTGCCAGGCGCCGGGCGGCCGTGAGGCATAGGTGTTGGGTTTATAGGACTCGCCGCCCTTGCCCTGTTCGTCGTTGCCGACCGTAAGATCGCCCGAAACGAGATACACTTCTTCCCAATATTCGTGCACGAAGGGTTTGGTCGTGAACACGCCGGGCTCGAAGCGCAACAGCCGCGAGCGCGAGCCCTTCTTGTTTTTTTCGTCCAGTGCGCCCGACAGGATCTTCTGCTGAATGCCCGCGGGATAACCGGCCGGCGTCTCCCAGCCGCTCGACATATCGAGGGCGTGAAATTCCTTGTGTTCCTTGTTGATGGCCATCCGGTCGTTCCTTCCTTGATCAAAATAGCGGAAATAGCTGCATCACCAGCCGTGCAGAAGCTCGGCTTCCGGCGGCGGCGCGTGGGCGGTCGCCGCGCTCGCAAGCTGGCGGTAGCGTCCTTCGAAGAATACGAGCGGCCGGCCCCGTGTGAAGGCATGTTCGTGCATGGCCTCGACCCGGCCGACGAAGATCTCGTGGTCGCCGCCGTCGTATCTGGCGTGGCTCGCGCATTCGAACACCACAGCCGCATTCGGCAGCATCGGCACGCCACCGGGCGAGGTGAGCACGGGCATGTCTTCCCATTTGTTGCCGCCGGCGCGCGCGAACTGGTTGGACACCTGTTCCTGATCCTCGTTCAGCACGTTGATGGCGTAGCGCGGAATCGATTGCCAGGCCGCAAAGCTCAGCGTCCCCCGATGCACGCTGAACAGGATCAGCGGCGGATCGAGCGAGACCGAATTGAACGAACTCATGGTCATCCCGATCAGTTCGCCGGTTGGCGTGCGTGCCGTCGCGACCACGACGCCCGTCGGAAACTGTCCAAGCGCATTGCGGAATTGGCGGGAATCCATGCTGGTATCGCCTATTTGAAGTTCCTGCACTACAAGCCGCGAATTCTATCCAGGAACTTCAAATAGAAAAGCGATACCAGAATCAATAAGTCTGCCAGTGCCCATAACTTTCCAAAGTTCGTGAAAGCTGGGTGCTGCGATGGCGCACGAACTTTGGAAAGTGGGCACTGGTCTCCGGAACGGCCTTGGGTTATATACTCCATAACTTAGCTAGTTTTCAAAGTATTTTCTGGGACTGCGCGAAGGAGGCGTCTTACGGCATGCTCGATTTCCACTTGCTCCCGCGACAGGGCGAAAGCGAACGAATTCGGCTTCGACGTCACGACGCTGATCGTCGCCGGCTGGACCGGCCGCGACGAGGCAGCCCTGCGCCACCATATCGAGGAGCTTGCCGCCATCGGCGTGCCGCGGCCGTCTTCGGTCCCGGTATTCTACCGAAACGCGACGCTGAATGTGACTCAAACTTCGCGCCTTCAGGTGCTTGGTCCCGACACCTCAGGCGAGGCCGAGCCGGTGGTGGTTGCGCATGGCGGGCACCTTTGGCTGACCGTCGGGTCCGATCACACCGATCGCAAGGCGGAGACGATGGGGATCGCGCTGTCCAAGCAGCTTTGCGGCAAGCCTGTCTGCCGCGAACTCTGGCTATTGGACGATGTCGCCGGCCATTGGGACCAGATCAAGCTGCGCGCGTTTGCCACCATCGACGGCCGCCGCGTCGCGTATCAGGACGGCACGCTGGCAGGCATGCGGACGCCGGCCGACCTGATCGCGCGTTCGGGTAAACCTTTGTCACCCGGCACCGTGATGTTTTGCGGTACGCTGGCCGCGATCGGTGGGATTCGCCCTGCCAGCCGCTTTGAGGTGGAATTGGAAGATCCCGTGCTTGGCCGCACCTTGCGTCATGCTTACGACATCGATGCGCTGCCAGTCGTGAGTTGATCGGCGGCTGCAGGACATCGTACTGATTTCTTTCGATGACGATTTGCGCCTACTGATTTCGGGACCTGCCGACCAGCTGGAGAACATCCTTGTCGCGCCAAAAAGCAAAACCTGAACGCAGCCAGGCGCCACGTCGCGCCGAGCCGCTCCAATCGCGGAGCGGGTTGCCGTTGACGGTCACCCGTCCCGAACTCCTGAACGACGGCACCGACCGCGACTTTCGCAAGCTCGTGCACAACATCTTTGCCTTCATGGCGCGCCATGAGGCGATCCGGGACGGTCATGCCAAGCAAATCGGACTCGCCGGCATCGAATATACGATTCTGATCTCGATCGGCCATCTCGGTCTCGACGGCGACGTCAACGTCAAGACGGTCGCCGATCATCTGCATATGAGCGGCGCCTTTGTCACCACTGTCACCAGCAAACTGCAGACATTGGGTCTGGCGGAAAAAAAGCCTGACAGTGTCGACCGCAGACGGATCTCGCTCGCCATCACCGAAAAAGGCCGGGCGCTGTTGCGGAAGCTTGCGCCCTATCAGCGTGAAATCAACGACGTCGAATTCGGATCGCTGACGCGCGAAGATTTTCAAACCATGTCCCGCATTCTCGAAGGTCTGATTGCCTCGAGCGACAAGGCCTTTGCGCTGCAACGCTACAAGTCCTCGATCAAAGATTCCACCAAGGTGGCTTGAAGCAAGTTACGCCGTGGCTACCGCTGCCGCTGCGCCAGATAAAAGCCGGACAGCACCGTAGCCAGTCCCGCCGTTTGCAAGGCGGTCGGCGGCTCGCCGAGCAATAGCCAACCGGCCAGCAACGTCAGTGCCGGCACGATGGCCGGGAAAACCGCCGCACGCGCGACGCCGAGACGCTGAATCGAGAATACGAATAGATACATCGCTGCGGGGCCGGCGAGGATTCCTTGGCCGAAGGCTTGCAACGCGTTCTCACTGAAGCCGATCGCCGTGACCCGCGCCAGCGCACCGGATGCGGCGTAAACCGGAAACAGCGATAGCGACAGCACGCTGATGACGGCGGCGGCCGAGAAGGCGGAGACACGCCAGTGTCGCAGCAACGTGCCGAAGCCGGCAAACATGAAGCCGGTCAGAACGAAGATCAAATCGCCTTGCACGCCGCTCGTACCGATGTGGCCGATCGACTCGCTGCCGATCACGACGAGGCCTCCGACGATAACGAACGCTCCGAGAATGCGTGAGAACGAAATTCGCTCCCGAAGCAGGACGGTCGCGAGAAACAGGCCGCCTAAGGTGGCGCAGGAAGGCTGGATGACGCTGCCGTGCCCCAGTGGCACGAACAGGAATCCGGTATAGCTGATGATCGACATTACCGGTCCGCCGAGCACCATCAGCGCCATGCCGCGGCCCCATCCGATGCCGCAGAGATGGCCGATGCCGGTGCGAAGGACGAGCGGCAGGAACGCCAGGCCCGACCACAGAAAGCGGTGCATCAGCAGGTCTGCCGGCGTGAAGCCGACTTTCAGGCCATGGCGCGTGGCTACGAAACCGAGCGCCCAGCACAGCGCCGCGCCAAGTCCGCATGCGACCCCGAGCAGGGCCGGCTTTGGATTAGATTCCTCGGCCAAAACTTCAGCGCCGCTCGTCGGGTCGTTCATGGCGGACGCTTACGTCACGCCGCAGAGCGGCTCAACCCACGCGCACGCGGAGCTGACAAGCGCGAGCCGTTAGCCGTCGACTCATGGCGGGCTGTGCTGAGCACGCACGATGTAGAGCTAGCTTGCGGTTCGTGTCCGTTTTGCCGCGCCGCGATGCTCTCGCGAAGCGAGCACGTTATGTGGCTTGGCATGTGGCTTGGCCGCCGATTTTTCCTGCCGAGATTTCATTCCGGGGTGATGATCGGCATATTCCTTGCCGTCGATCGGCGCCACATGCGGGGGATCTCGATCGAGATAGGGCCGGCCGATCCCAAACTCCTTGCCGTGGTCATCGACCCATTTCCAGAGCATCTCGCTGGCAACAAGCCGCTGCGCCCGCGTGACGCCATTGACGCTGACGATATCGGCCGCAAGCCCGTGACCGTAGCCGCCGTGGGAGCTGCCGCCGTGGTATGACCTGTCGTTGGCCGCCTTGAGGCCGCTTGCGATCGATTGGCGATAGTCGTCGCGGAAGCCGCTTGTGATTCCCGGCGACAGGCCGGCTCTGTCGGCGGCGCGCAGCATCTGAAACAGCTTCAGCCTGAAATCCCGATCGATGCCGCCGATCACGTAGTCCGCCGGGGGCATGCCGGCTTTGTCGGCGGCTTTGGGGTCCTTCCACGAAAAGTCTTCATCAGTCACGGTCGTGAAGGTTCTCGTGACCGTCACCATCCGGCCTTTTCGTTTGACGGAGACTTTCCTCTGTTCCTGGACCCTGATGGCGTCTTCCTTGGGCGTACGCTGGTAAAGCTCCCAGAGATAACGGTCGATGCAGCCATCTTCAGTTGAACACTGATCGCGAACGTCAGGCGAACTGGCGGCGGGCGAACCAGTGGCGCGATCAACGTCCCCAGGCTCCAGAGACGCCACGCTCGTTTCATCTGCCGGCTTCGGCGGAGATTCGGCCGGCAACACTTCCGGTGAATTCGTCAACGCAGCAGTGACGATCGGGTCCGGCTCGGGTTCAACCGGTGCTTTGGCGGACTCCTCCGTCACCATTTCCGTCACCTTTCGGCTGACGGCTCCAACGTCGGCGGCGGCGAATGCGATCGCCGGTGGTCGAATGACCAACGCCGTGTCGGTGGTCGGAGGCGGCGCAACGCGCTCGGCGACCGAGGCGCCGGTGTTGCCGATGTCGGCAGAACCAAACGCGGCGAGGCAGACGAGAACCGAAGCCGGCATCGCTATCTCTCGACCCAATGTGGCCATTACTGCCAACCGCGGGTGCATGATCACCGTTTCCTATCGAGTCGGATACCACGTGTCATGCCGGCCATTTTCGAGTCACTATTGAGACAAGCAATGGCGAATTCGCTGGAACTTCCATTTACAACGGCGGTGTTGCCCAAATGCAACGCGCGGAATTTCCAGTCGCATGGCCAGCATCCAGCATAAGAACAAGACACACGCATCTTCATCCCACAGCGTCGCGCATCATGACCTTGAGCATTTCGGCGAGCACGCTCGCGATGGCGCTGCTGCCGCGCTCGTGGCCGATCAGCATCAAGGCTTGCGCATCATGGGCAAGTTCCCGGACCGTTACATAGACGAGCCGTCCCGCGCGGCGCTCGAACTCGATATCGAACGGCGTGAGGAACGTGATGCCGTTATTGAGCATGGCGGCATGACGCATGATCTCGATGGCATTGGTCTCGATGACGGGTTGCAGGTCGATGGCTGCGCGGGTGAAGGCGGCGTTGAGATAGGGCCTGATCGCGCTGCTGCTGTCGGCGATGACGAGCGGATAGTCGATGCAATCGGAAAGGCGAATACTGCTGCGCTTGGCCAGCGGATGGTTCGGCGCCATCACCGCCCCGAGCCGGCCGACCGCGCGCGCCAGCACCTTCAGATTGCTGTCCTTGGTGAAGTCGAAGCCGATGCCGAGGTCGGCCTCGCCATTGGCGACGGCGGACTGGATTTCTTCACCGGTGTTGAACAGCGTCAGGCTGAGCTTCACGCGCGGATTGGCGAGGCGAAACTCCTTCACCGTGCCCGGGACCAGGTTCGAGGCCAGTCCGCTCATCATCGCGACCGTAATCTCTCCCCTTCTTAAACCCTTCAGTTCTTCGATCTTGCTCTGCGCCCGCGTCAACTCCTTCAGCGTTTGACGGATGTGGCCGATCAGGACTTCGCCCGCTGCGGTCAGGATCAGCTTTTTCGGAAGCCGTTGAAAGATCGGCGTGCCTAGTTGTGTTTCCAGCGCCAGAATCTGCCGGCTGATCGCGGATGCTGCGACATTGAGATGATTGGCCGCCTTGCGGATCGAGCCGGTGCGGGCAACTTCATCGATATAGTTCAACAGCCGGCCGTGCAGCATGGTCGTCCCGGTTTTCGCTTGCCAATCCTTGCCCGTCAGGATGACTTGGCGTTGCCTAAAAGGCAACGTATCTGCCGAATTAAAGCGCTTTCAAGCGATGAGGGAGGCGTGCAACATCGCCTCCCATCAGGACAGCTTGCGGGGAAAACCCGCTGAAAGATTTCGGTTTACGGATGGCTCTCACATCTCGCTGGTGGTGGGATTTAACGACCCGTGACTTCGCCGCGCTCGATGCCGCGCGGATGGTGGCGATCCTTCCCGTCGGCGCCGTCGAACAGCACGGACCGCATCTGCCGGTGGGGGTCGATGCCGCGATCAATGCCGGCATCGTCGCCCGCGGGATCGAACTGATGCCGCAAGACTGTCCGGCACTCGTGCTTCCGATGACGCCAGTCGGCAAGTCGGACGAACATCTCTTATTTCCGGGCACGCTCACGCTGTCGCATGAGACGCTGGGCCGGGTCTGGTATGAGCTCGGCGCCAGCGTGCACCGCGCGGGCCTGCGCAAGATCCTGTTCTTCAACTCGCACGGCGGCCAGCCGCAAGTGGCGGAAATCGTCTGCCGCGAGCTGCGGGTCAAGCTTGGCATGTTCGCCGCGAGCGCAATGTGGCCGCAACTGATCGATATGGGCGATCTGTTCGACGCGGCCGAAATCAAGCACGGCATCCACGGCGGCCAGATCGAGACCAGCATGATGCTGCATCTCCAGCCCCAGCTCGTCGACATGGCGCGTGCGGAGAATTTCACACCCGTCACGGTCGAGGTCGAGCGCGAGGCTGAATTGCTTGGTCGCGGTGCGGCTTATTTCGGCTGGCAGGCGCAGGATCTGCATCTCTCGGGCGCCAGCGGCAACGCCGCCAGAGCGACGGCGGAGCTTGGCAAGGAATTGGTCGAGCGCGCCGCCACGGGACTGGTGAAGCTCGTCGAGGAGATCAGCAACTATCCGTTGTCGCGGTTGCGGACGCGCACCGCGTTCGACGGCGCGTGAGCGGACCACGTTCAAAAGGAACAGTCGCATGTCGTTCAGTGTCGCTGCGCTCGAGAAAGCCAAGGCGTTCCGGATTTCGCCAAAGGACACCAATTATTTCGTGATGCTGTTCGATCCGGCGAGCGATGCGATCGACAATATCTTCGTGGTCGAGATTTTCAGGCCGGGCGGCGCGACGCCACCGAACGAGCATGCGGCCGCGCACGAGTTCTTTCATGTGCTGCATGGCGAAGGCATCGCGCGCTGCGACGGCAAGACGGTGCCGATCCGCAAGGGCGACTCGCTGCTGCTGCATCCGGGGTCGGAGCATGTGATCGAGAACACCGGCGCGGGCAAGCTCTACACCTTGACGGTGATGACGCCGAACGAGGGCTTTTCGGAATTGATCAGGGGCGGCGATCCCGTTGAACTCGATGCGGAGGACATCCGCATCCTTGGGGGACTGTAGGCGATGGACGCCCGGCCAAATCCCAGCCAGCACAATGAACGCTTGCGGCCGCTCGGCCCGAGCGCACGCAACCGCTGGATGGTCTCGGAGGCGACGGCCGATCTGGTGCGGCGGACGGTAGAGCCGCGGCCGCTTGTGGTGCCCACGGCAACCAAGCAGATCACCTTCGACCTGTCGCACACCGCCATCATCGTCGTCGATATGCAGAATGATTTCTGCCACCCGCAGGGCTGGTTGGCGCATATCGGCGTCGATGTCACGCCGGCGCGAACGCCGATTGCGCCGTTGCAGCGCTTGCTGCCTGCGCTGCGCGGCCACGACGTCCCGGTCATCTGGCTCAACTGGGGTAACCGGCCGGATCGGCTCAATCTCAGCCCGGCGCTGTTGCACGTCTACAAGCCGAGCGGCGCCGGCGTCGGCCTCGGCGACGCGCTGCCGGGCTCGGGCGCCAAGGTGCTCGAACGCGGCAGCTGGTCGGCGGCGATCGTGGATGAACTGGCGATCGATCCGTCAGACATCCATGTCGCCAAGTACCGGATGTCGGGTTTCCAGGATACCGAACTCGACAGCATCCTGCGCAACCTCGCGGTGACCACCTTGCTGTTCGCCGGCGTCAACGCCGATCAGTGCGTGCTGTGCACGCTGCAAGAGGCGAATTTTCGCGGCTATGACTGTCTGCTGCTGGAGGACTGCGCCGCAACGACCTCGCCGGATTACTGCATGGCCGCGACCCTCTATAACGTCCAGCAGTGCTTTGGCTTCGTCGTCGGATCGGACGCGATTGTTTCAGCGCTTGCGCAAGCGGAGACGCCACGTGAGTGATGTCCAATTGAATACGCTCGACAGGTTGATCGCCGATCTCGGCGACATTCCCGTCGTCACCGAATCCAAGGTCGTGCGGCGGCGCTCGCGTGATTTCTTCTGGTACAGTCCGATCCTCAACGAACAGCTCGACGGCAAATCGGCCGATCTGATCGTTGCGCCGCGCAATGAGGCCGATGTCATTCGCACCGCGGCCGCCTGCGCGCGGCATCGCGTGCCGATCACGGTGCGGGCAGGGGGCACCGGCAATTACGGTCAGGCCGTACCGCTGAACGGCGGCGTGCTGCTCGACATCTCGGCTTTGACCGATATCGAATGGATCAAGCCTGGAATGCTTCGCGTCGGCGCGGGCGCCAAAATGAATGCGATCGACGCCGAAACGCAATCATCCGGATTTGAGCTGCGGATGCATCCCTCCACCAAGCGCACGGCCACCATCGGCGGCTTTGTCGCAGGCGGATCGGGCGGCATCGGCTCCGTTACCTATGGCGGTTTGCGCGAGCACGGTAATATCCTTGCGGCGCGCGTCGTTACCATCGAGGAGAAACCGCGGGTGATCGAGCTGCGCGGCGACGCCGCGCAGAAGATCAACCGCGCTTATGGCACGACCGGCATCATCACGGCACTGGAAATGCCGCTCGCGCCCGCCTGGAAATGGATCGATGTCGTCGTCGCGTTCGACGATTTCATCGACGCCGCCGCGTTCGGCTATGAGGCCGCGCTCGCCGACGGCATCGTCAAGAAGCTGCTGGCGCCGGTCACCTGGCCGCTGCCGTCCTATTTCGGAGCGCTGAAGCCCTGTTGTCCGGATGGCAAGAGCATCCTGATCGCGATGATCGCGGAGGCTTCGCTGGAAAGCTTCAAGGCGCTGCTGGGTAATCGCGGCACCATCACGCTGGAAATGCCGACCGACGACAGCGCCGGTCAGGTCCCGCTTTACGAATACACCTGGAACCACACCACGCTTCAAGTGCTGAAGTCCGACCGTTCCGTGACCTATCTGCAATGCCTTTATCCGCAGGATCGGCTGCTCGAGAAGGTCGCCGAGATGCGCGAGCTGTTTCCGGACGAGGTGTTGCAGCATCTGGAGTTCATTCGCTTTGGCGGCCGCGTCACCTGTAGTGGATTGCCGGTCGTGCGCTTCACGAGCGCCGATCGCCTCAACGAGATCATTTCGCTGCACGAACAGCGCGGGGTCCATATCGCCAACCCGCACGTCTATACGGTCGAGGATGGCAGCCGTTACAAGCGAGCGGACGCCGATCAACTCGGATTCAAGCACGAGGTCGATCCGCATGGTCTGCTCAACCCCGGCAAGATGCGGAGTTTTGTGAGCGAGAAGCCCTAGTGTGGCACTCTGACGTTCCTTTCAGTTTTGCAACGATCTCTTCAAAGGAACGTCAGAGTCAAAGCCACACTAGAAAACCGATATTTTCTGGTGTCCCTTTGGTTCTGACATTCGTAAAGTGCCTGCCGCGATGGGATACGAATGTCAGAACCGGGAAACCAGCGATGCGGGTGCTCTACGTCTACTGCCATCCGCTCGACGACAGTTTTCACGCCGCGATCCGAAAAGAGGCCTTGGCCGGACTGGCGGAGGCCGGCCATGAGGTCGACCTGCTCGATCTCTATGCCGAGGGTTTCGATCCGGTTTTGACTGCCGAGCGCCGCCGGGATTACCACGACCCCGCGCGCAACCGGCGCAACAACGAAGCCTATGCCGACCGGCTGATGGCTGCGAACGCCCTGGTGGCGCAGTTCCCGACCTGGTCGTTCGGGCCACCCGCGATGCTCAAAGGCTGGTTCGACCGCATGTTCGGGCCCGGCATCGCGCTCGACCTTTCCGATCCCGGCCATGCGAGGCCGATGCTGCAACATATCGAACGCATCAGCGGGATCGTGACCTATGGCCGGCCGCGCTGGCAGGCGATCGGCATGTCCGATCCGCCGCGCAGGATCATCAAGCGCTATCTGCCGTGGTTCACCGGCGGAAAGACGCGCGTGCGTTACTACGCGCTCTATCACATGAACATCGCCACGGCTGAAAAGCGCGGCCGTTTTCTCGTCAAGGTGCGGCGAGAAATGAGCCGGTTCTAGCTATTCGTGGTCGGCCGCGGCCGCGATGGCCTCGATTTCGACCACAAACTCCGGCCGTGTGAAGCCGGAAACGATCATCAAGGTCGAGGCGGGCGGGGTTCCCGGAAACTGCCGGTCGCGCACGCGCATATAGCCGGCCATGTGTTCGCGGCCGGTGACATAGGCGTTGAGGCGAACCACATCGGCCAGCGTCATACCATCCTCGGCGAGGATGGCTGCGATATTGGCAAAACACAGCTGGGCCTGGGCTTCGCAATCGGCAGGCACTTGCGCGTCGGCACCGATGCCGAGTTGCCCTGACGTGACCACCAGCCTGTACCCGGCCGGCACCGCGATGCCGTGGCTATATCGGGCGAGGGGCTTTGGGATCGAAGGCGGGGAGAGGGCGCGCAAGAAGGGATCGCTCCGCAAAATTGGTGCGAAATGGTAGGCGACCTCGGCGCCTGCGTCATCGGAAAATTTGGCGCGACATCTCGCGCACAAGCGAGGAGTTTTTGCACCCATTGCCCACGAAACAGGCGTTGCCTGAAAGGCAACGTGTTGCTCGAAAAAAAATGCTTTGAGGCGACAGCCAGCCTGTGCATCCTCGCATCTCGCGAGGACGGCAGTCGTCTTTGACAGCCGTTTCCAAACGTTTCCCAGCCCAGCGCTCGCCGGATAAAGCCGGTGCAACACGAGGTGCCCAGCATGGCGATGAAAATCCTGTCCCGCATGATTGCAACCGCGCTGGTGGGGACTGTGGCCGTGGCCGCAACCCTCACGCCGGCGCTCGCCGCCGACAAGGTGACGTTCCTGACCAGCTGGTTCGCGCAGGCCGAGCATGGCGGCTTCTACCAGGCCAAGGCGACCGGGCTCTACGACAAGGCCGGCCTCGACGTGACCATCAAGATGGGCGGTCCGCAGGTGAACGGAACGCAGCTTCTGCTCGGTGGCGAGGCCGACTTCATCATGGGCTACGACATTCAAGTACTCAACGGCCGCGAGCATAATCTGCCGCTGGTGACGGTGGCGTCCTCGTTCCAGTTCGACTTGCAGGGGATCATGGCCCATGACGACGTGGCGGATCTCGCCGCGCTCAAGGGCCGGCCGATCCTGATCGCGGGATCGTCGCGTTCGACGTTCTGGCCGTGGCTGCGCGCCAAATACGGCTACACCGACGACCAGATCCGCCCCTACACCTTCAACCTGCAACCGTTCTTCGCCGACAAGACCATGGCCCAGCAGGCCTACCCGTCGTCCGAGCCGTATCAGGCCGAGCAGCAGCACGAGAAGGTGAAGTTCTTCCTGTTCGCCGATGGCGGCTATCCGCCTTATGGCTCGACCATCGTCACCACCGAGAAGATGATCGCCGAGAAGCCTGACGTGGTGGCACGCTTCGTCAAGGCATCGCTCGAAGGCTGGCGCGACTACATGAAGAATCCGGGCCCCGGAAACGCGCTGATCAAGGCCGACAATCCCAAGATGACCGACGGGCAGATCGAGTTTGCGCTGGCTAAAATGAAGGAGATGAAGGCGATCGATCGGGGCGATGCGGCCAAGCTCGGCGTCGGCATCATCACCGCGGATCGCTACAAGCAGATCTACGACTTCATGGTCGCAGGCGGCCTGCTTGACGCCAAGGTCGATTGGCACAAGGCTTTCGATGACCGCTTCGTCAAGGACCTGAAGATCATGAATTGAGGGACGGGCATGAACGCGCTGTTGCCCGCTGAGCCGTTCGATGAAAACACCAGGCCAATGACGGCGACCGGCGAGCGGCCGCCGGCCGTGGAGGTGCTGTCGGCCGAGAAGGTTTTCAGCAACGGCACGCGCGGGCTGGCGCCGATCGATCTTACGATTGCCGACGGCGAATTCCTGACATTGATCGGCCCATCCGGCTGCGGCAAGAGCACGCTGCTCAAGCTGATCGCCAGTCTGATCGAACCCTCCGACGGCCGCCTGTTGTGGTGGCGCGGCGACTTCGCGCATGTGGGGCAAGAGGGGCGCCGGCTCGCGTTCGTATTCCAGGAGCCGACCTTGATGCCCTGGGCGCGGGTCGAGGCCAATGTGCGGCTGCCGCTCGAACTCGCAGGCATGCCGAACGCCAAGGCCGATCCGCTCGTGAAAGATGCGATTGCGCATGTGGGCCTTTCCGCATTCAACCGGCATTTTCCGCGGCAGCTTTCCGGCGGCATGAAGATGCGCGTCTCGATCGCGCGCGCATTGGTGACGAACCCCAATCTGCTTCTGATGGACGAGCCATTCGGTGCGCTGGATGAATTCACCCGCAACAAGCTCGACGACGACCTCGTCAAGCTGTGGTGGGAGCGCAAGCTGACCACGGTCTTCGTCACGCATTCGATCTACGAGGCGGTGTTCCTCTCGACCCGGATCATCGTCATGGCGGCCAATCCCGGCCGCATCTTCCGCACCATGACCATCGACCAGCCGCAGCCGCGCGATCAGGGATTTCGCGACAGCCCGAAATTCGCTGCCTATTGCCGCGAATTGTCGACCTGGCTCGCCGAGGCCTCACTGCCGTCCGCCGGGACCGCTGCGCCTGGAAGTGTATCGTGAAGCCGCTGCTCGAATCCGAAACCTTTGTCCGCATCGCCGCGCCCGTCGCGGTCGGCATCGTGCTGTGTGGGTTGTGGGAGGGGGGCTTCCGGCTGGCGTCGGTTCCGGTCTATCTCTTTCCCAAGCCGAGCGACATCTTCGCAAGCCTCATGCAGAACGGTCCCTCGCTGATGCGCGCGCTTTTGGTGACCTTGCGCGTGACGTTGCAGGCGTTCGTCGCGGCGGTCGTGCTCGGCACGCTGATCGCCTTCATGTTCGTGCAGAGCCGGGCGATCGAGGTCAGTCTGTTTCCCTATGCGGTGCTGCTGCAGGTGACGCCGGTCGTGGCGATTGCACCGCTCATCATCATCCTCGTCAAGAACACCCAGCTCTCGCTTACGATTTGCGCGACGCTTGTGGCGCTGTTTCCGATCATCTCCAACACCACGCTTGGCCTGCGCAGCGTCGATCCCGGACTTGCCAATTACTTCCGGATGAATCGCGCCAGCCGGCTGAAGACGCTGATCAAGCTTCGCATCCCCGGCGCGCTGCCGTATTTTTTTGGCGGCCTGCGCATCTCGAGCGGACTGGCGCTGATCGGTGCGGTGGTCGCGGAATTCGTCGCGGGAACCGGCGGACGCTCGTCGGGCCTTGCCTACGAAATATTGGATGCCGGATTTACGCTCGACATTCCCCGCATGTTCGCAGCACTGTTTCTGATCACGTTGACCGGTGTGGCGCTGTTTGCGGCCATGGTGGCGCTGTCGCAGCTTGCCTTGTCGAACTGGCACGAAAGCGAGACAAGGACTGAAACATGAGCGCGATGCTGATCGATAACGCAGCCGGCATCTTCACCGGCCTTCCGGGCGCCGCGATGCGCAGCTCCGGTCAAATCCGGATCCGCGACGGCCTGATCGTCGAGATCGGCGCGCTCAAGCCCATGCCCGGCGAACTCAGGCTCGATGCCCGCGGTGGGGTGGTCTATCCCGGCCTGATCTCGACCCACCACCATCTGTTCCAGAGCGTGCTGAAAGGCGTGCAAGTCCGGCATCGACCTGCCGCTCGCCGGCTGGCTGCACGCGGTGCCTTATAGCTATTGGTCGAAATTCGACGAGGAGGCGCTGGCGGTTGCGGCACGGATCGGGCTTGCCGAACTGTTGCTCTCGGGCACGACGACGGTCGCCGACCACCATTATCTTTTCAGCGATACCTTCCGCTACGACCCGGCGCAGGTGATCTTCGAGGTCGCGCGCAGCCTTGGGCTTCGTCTTGTGTTCTGCCGCGGCGGCGCCACCAAGGCGCGCCAGGTCATGAACGATCAGAACCCGGTGCAACCGGTTGAACCGCTCGACCGCATGCTGCAATCGGTCGAAGCCTGCGCCCAGCGTTTTCACGACGCTTCGCCTGGCGGCTTGTCGCGGGTCGCGCTGGCGCCGACCACGCCGACCTGGTCGCTCGATCCCGGCGAACTCAAGGAAGTGATCGCGGCCGCGCGCCGGATGGGTATCCGCCTGCACAGCCATCTCTCCGAAAGCACCGACTATGTTGATTTCTGCCTGTCGGTTCACGGCAAGCGTCCGGTGCATTGGCTGGCCGAGCATGACTGGCTCGGCGACGACGTGTGGTTTGCGCATCTGGTTCACCTCGACGATGATGAAGTGCGGATTCTCGCAAGCACCGGCACCGGCATGGCGCATTGTCCGCAATCCAACTGCCGCCTCGGCTCGGGCATCGCGCCTGCGGATGCGATGGCGCGGCTCGGCGGCGCGGTCTCGCTCGGCGTCGATGGCGCGGCCTCGAACGAAGCGGCCGACATGCTCTGCGAAATGCACAGTGCCTGGCACACCCATCGCGCGGTGAAGGGCGCAGGCGCAGTGACGGCGGAAGACGTCGTGCACTGGGCCACCGCCGGCGGCGCGCGCGTGCTCGGCATGCCCCATGTCGGGACGTTGGCGGTAGGGCAGCAGGCCGATATCGCCATCTTCCATCTCGACGAACCCCGGCATTTCGGCATGCACGATCCCCTGATCGCGCCGGTGACCTGCGGAGGCTCGGCGAAGCTGCGATATCTTTTAATCGGAGGACGGATCGTCGTCGAAGACGGCGCTATCCCCGGGCTTGACCTGCAAAAACTGAAATCGGATGCCGCGCGTGTCGTGACGCGTCTGGCAGCCTAAACGAACGCGGAGGAACACCATGCTCAACACCAAGCAACCCGTGCTACGCCGTTTCTGGTACGCGCTGATGCCGATCGAGCATCTGAAGGACGGCCCCAAGCCCTTCACGCTTCTGGGCGAGCCGATCGTGCTGTTTCTCGATGCCAACGGCGAACCGGCCGCGCTGGAGGATCGCTGCTGTCACCGCACCGCGAAACTCTCGAAGGGCTGGTGCAACAACGGCAACATCGTCTGCGGCTATCACGGCTGGGAATATGACCGCGACGGCAAGCTGGTGATGATCCCGCAGTTTCCATTTGAGCAGGCGATCCCTGACGCGAAGGCGCGCTCTTTCCGCGCCAGGACCCGCTATGGCTATGTCTGGGTCGCGCTCGATGAGCCCCTGAGCGACATTCCGGCGATTCCCGAAGACGGCATGCCGGGCTATCGGCGCGTCAACCAGTTCTACGAAAAATGGAACACCGCCGCGCTCCGGCTGATGGAGAACTCCTTCGACAACGCGCACTTCGCTTTCGTCCACAAGGGCACGTTCGGCGATATCAACCAGCCCAAGCCCGAGAAATACGAGATCATCGAGAACGATGACGGATTCGATGCCGAGACGATCATCACGGTGCGCAATCCGCCCGGCGCCTATCGCATCACCGGCACGACGGAGCCGACCACCAAGCGTCACCAGCGCAACAAATGGTTCATCCCGTTCTGCCGGCGCCTCGACATGGAATATCCGTCCGGTATCCGCCACATCATCTTCAACTGCGCGACGCCGATCACGGACGGCCAGATCCAGGTCGTTCAAATACTGTTCCGCAACGACACTGAAGCGGATTGTTCGGCAAAGGAACTGATCGACTGGGATGCCGCGATCATCGCCGAGGATCGCGACATGCTGGAATCCACCGATCCCGACGCCATCGTCGACATGGGCCGGAAGATCGAGATGCACATGCCCTCCGACCGGCCCGGCATGATCATGCGCAAGCGCCTGCTGGAGTTGCTGCGCGCGCACGACGAAGAAGAACTGCCGAAGGAACGCGTGGCGTAAGCGCCTGTAATCAGCGCGTAAGACACTGGCATTGGGGGCGGGGACAGGCTGGGAAATACAGCGGTTTCACCGAACCCCAGTTGATTCCTCCATCCGGCCGATCATTCCCCCGGCCACGCCTGGCGGGGCCAAATGTGACGTTTTGCCGGGTAAATCAGGCTCGGACGGGCCTCGGAGCCCTCCGGAAGGCGGGAATATCCGCTTCGCCCGCGACCTCCGGAAGCCGTCCGGCGGAAACCATTTTCCGGGCCCGACGACATCGATTTCGCCGGCGACGAAATCGGCCTGCAACACAAGGGCTGCAATCTTCCGGTCACGCGATCAACAACGGAGTTGATTCCATGACCTTCATTCTTCGCTTCATCTATCGCGAATATTGCCGGGCCTGCTTCCTGCACATCAGGTATCTCTAAAGCGGTCTCCCAAATGCCTCGGCACAAAACGATCGCGATCCCCACCTTTGTCGCGGCGGCTTTTACCGGAATAGCCATCTGGCTTGTCGCAGGGCCGCCGCCGCATACCCCAAAGCCCGTTAACGCCCACCGGTTCGTTGTCTCGACCAAGTAGGCGCAAGGTAGTTGCCAAGTCGCTGCGTTCAATTCATCGCCCCTTCCATCCGGAGACAATTATGCAGCGCGAATTGCCACCCATTGATTTTTCAACCCAGGCCGAGGTGCGGCTGGAAGCGGAATCCCGGCGCACCGAGGAAGTCTCCAGCTTGCTGCGGGCCCTGTTCGGCCAGTGGCTGGCCAAACTCCGCCAATTCGAGCGCCCGGTTTTGCAGACCGTTTCGCATTCGCGTCAGCCAGCGACTGGCGGCAACCAGTTGCCGCGTTTTGACCGCGCCTGATTTTCTTCGACCGGAAAGCCGACGAGACACGTTTCGTGACGTTTCGTCGGCTTTGCCACAGGCTTGTCCGGCCGATTGGCGGCGTTCGTGGATTTGACCGTGTGGCACCTGAGCCGCGGATAACGCGCGCTAATCACCGGATAACAATTTGGCCGGTTCAGTGGTTGCGGCGGCATCTTTGGAAGCTGGCCACACAATCCGGCCGGCCAGAATGTGCAAAGCGAGGAAGCCGAGTACGATCGTCACCAGCATGGCGTACCCGCTCAGCTCGGCCAACGAAAATTTGCGTTCAGGGCGCCGTTCACTGAGCGACATCGTCAATTCCTTTCAATATCTGATTTGCCGGTCTGATGTTGACCGGCGTTGTCAATAAGGTGCTGATACCGCCGAAGAACACGTTGCGCCTCCAGACGTCTTGAATGATGCAGGGCCTCGAGCAGGGCGGCCCAAAATCCTTTTCGCTTCGTCTGACCGTGATTTGTTTGACGCTGAGATGACTGAGGTTGTGATGAAACTATTTCGGAACGGAAAATCTCATTTTTAGGCAATGACGCATCGCTCATGGGGTAAGCTCTGCTGCTTGCGTGATCAATGCATGGATCATGCCGCTTTTCGTCGAGATCACCTGTGAGGCAACTCACATATCAAAGGAATGTGAGCGACGAGGTATTGCGGCACTACCCGTTCGCCCATTCGCCGACCACGCGGTGCACTTCGAACATGTGCTCGCGAAGCTGCTCAAGCGCGAAGCCGAGCGCAAAGAACCGTTCCGCCGCTTCGCTCTTCATGTCGCGCGTCAGTCCCTCGTAGCGCACTGCGCCGAATTCCTCGATGTAATCGCGGAAGGCGTGCTCGACGGCATCCAGCGGTGGCGGTGGTTTTTGGTCGCGCAACGCAGTTCCGCAGGCGCGGAGGAAATCTCGCCCCGAGGCCTCGATTTGTTCGAGGGGCGTCGTTAGACGTTCTGCGACTTCCTCGGGCAATTCGCAGCCGACGACGCGGCCCAGCAATACGATGTCATGGCGCAACCGCAACAGCGTGCGCAGGAGAGGCCCTGTGTCAGGGCCGGACGTGAGGCGCGCATTGCGTTCGTGCTCGGCTTCGGCGCCGGTCATGTTCAGCCGCGTCAGCGCCGCGGCGATCCCGTCCTGAATCCGCCGGCGTTCCATCGGATCGAGCTCGCGGGTGTGGTCTTCCAGAAACTTCGAGAGCGCAACGGCCATCAGGTCGAGCATATCGGCCGCGGCTTGAATGGTGATCGCATGCGCGCGGGACGGAAACAGCAGAAAGGAGACGACGAAGCCGATGGCGCCACCGACGGTCACCTCCAGCACGCGATCGAGCGCGGACGCCGCCGGGCTGACATGCTGCATGCTCGGGACCAGCAGCACGATGATCGCGGTCACCGGCAGCACGTTGAAATTGGCGCGAAACGAAGCGATGAAGGCAAGCGGCGCGATCGCAAGCGCCAGCACCGCGAGCAGGGCCCATTCGCTGTCGTGCGGGATCAGGATCGCAATCGCGCCGCCATAGGCGACGCCTGCGAAGGTGCCGATCAGATAGTCTTTTGCCACCTTTACCGAGCGGCCGAGACTCATCTGGGTCACGATGACCGAGGTCAGAACCGCCCAGAGCGGCAGATGCAGGTGCAGAACCTGCGCCGCCGCAAAGGCTAACAACGCGCCGACCGTCACCCGAAGCGCCAGGATCAGTTGCAGCCGGTAACGGCGAATCCAGGTGCGGGCCGAGGTCAGCAGGCTAGTGCTCCGATTCCGAAGTTCGTATCATATTGCGGCTCCACGTTTACGAACTTCGGAATCAAAGGCGCACTAGCTAATTTTATGATCCAGTGCGGTTTAGAATTTGAAGTTCCTATGAAGAAACTACCGCGAAACCGATAGGAACTTCAAATTCACCGCACTGGCGGCGCGGGTTTCGTTAGAGGACATCCGGCTCGACACTGGGAGGAGGGAATCCCGGTTTAGGCCAGCTTCCGCGTGAAAACAATGTCAGTCGGGAATGCAAATCGGGCTCCGCACGCTATTCCGTACGGAGCCCGGGATATTCAAGAGCTATTGGAGCGTTCAGTGCGCCAGCGGGTCGGGCCGCATCTGCACCTTGAACACTTTCGGATAGGCGTCCTTGCCGCCTTCGCCATGGAAGTTGGCGCGCGTGCCGGACGTAGTCCAGATGCCGCGGCCTTTCCAGCCCTTGGTGTCGTCGTCGATTCGGCCATCGACATTCTTGGTGAAGAAGCCCTGCGGGTAGGGCATGCGCAAGGTGACGAACTTGCCGTTGACGAGCGCCATCAGCGCTTCCGCGCCATTGGCTTCGGCGATCGGCACGTTGGCCCCAAGCCCCAGCACATTGTAGCGATCGACCCACACATAATAAGAGTGGTTGGCGCTGCCCTTGGGATCGAGTCCCTTGAACTGCGGCCCCGGCAGCCGATAGACGTGCCAGCCTTCCGGACACTGCTTGCCGTCGGCGGTGGTCGGGCCGTTGAGCGGCCCCTTGCACAGCCTTCGGTCGAAGCTTCCGAGATGGCCGCTCGAGAGCGCCGTCCACACCACGCCGTCCAGGCCGATATCGATGCCGCGCGGACCGAACGTGCCCTCCGGCGGCTGATACACTTCAGCCAACGCGGTGTTGACGGGATCGGGCCCCGGCGTCAGGCGAATGATGTAGCCGGGCTGGTCGATGCGGGAGAATCCGCGATCCATCGCCTGGCCCCAGATGGAATCGTCGACCGGACTTGGCATGATGCCGTAGAACGAAGCGGCGATGCGCTTGTCCTTGGTCGGATCGACGGGGTCCTTGGCACCGACATAGGCATCGCGCTTGCCGTTGCCGTTGGTGTCGATGACGAGCGCGGTCCACCCCTGCGAGGCGACGCCGTCATGCGTCTCGAGGAACTGCTTGGTGTTGAGCCAGCCGACCATGCCGCCGCCGGTACCCGGACCGCCCGCGCTCATCCACAAGGTGTTGTTGGCATCGTGCCCGAAATAAAGGTGATGGGTCGTGAAGCAGGTGTTGATCATATCCCATTTGCCGGTCGTGGGATCGAAGTGCGACAGTTCGCGCACCGCGGTCGCCTGCGGATCGGCCTTGGCGGAAGGAAGCTCCGAGCCCTGCTTGCAGTAGTCGGGATTGGCCGGCGGGCGCAGTTTGGCGGTGAACCAGACCTTGCCCTTCTCGTCCATCATCACGTTGTGGATCGAGGTGTGGCCGTCCCAGATTGTGTCGTCGCCCCAATAGGCCGAAGTGCCATGCGGCGCGTCCGCCGAGCCCGTCATGTTGGGATCGAGGTAAGGCTCCTTGATGGTCGAGGCGATGTTCTTGATCGGATCAAGCGTCGGAATCAAATCCGTGCTCTCTTCCGGCGATCCGTAGATCAGTCCGTTGGCATTGACATGCGGATTACGCTTGTCGGTCGAGATCGCGTCATGCTGGTAGTGCGTGGGCGAGGCCCAATCCCACAGCGTGAAGACGACATTGCGCTCGATGCCCTTCGGGCGTGAAGGTTTGTCGAACGGCAAGGCGCCGGCTGCGATCTTGTCGGTCCATTTGGAGAACGTCTCATAGACCCTGTCGGGCCCGATGCTGTTGATCGCGGTCGCCATATATTCCATGGCTTGACCGGCTTGCGTGCGCATCGCCCAGGCCGTCTCGGAGTCATGGGCCTGTTCCATGAACATCTTCGGTATTTCGCGGATGCCGCGCGTGCCGATGGCATGGCAGGACTGGCACATGTTCTTCACGGTATCGACGAACTGCGCCTGGCTCTTCATCGTGTCGGGCATCTTGTTGCCCTTGGCGCCGGTGCCGGGAAATTCGCTTGGCGCGGGAATGTCGAGCAGCGAATACCAGTACATGCCGGGATAAAGCTGCGCGTCGGCGGCAGGCGAGGCGGTCGGCTTGACCTTGAAATCGACGAGCTTGCCCGGCCGCGACTCGATGGCGGCGCTGTCGGTCAGGCCATAGCCGCGAACCCAGACCTTGTAGTTCGCGTCAGGCAGTTCGGGAATGACGAAACGGCCCTGATCGTCGGTGACGACGATCTTCGCATATTTGGTCGGCAGGTCTTTCGTCTCGGCGATGATCCAGACGCCGGCCTCCGGCCCTTTCTCGCCGGTGACCTGGCCGCCAATGTCATGGGCGGAGATATCGATCTTGGCCGCGACGACGGCGCCACCGTGCATCAAAGCGAAAGCGCTTACGCCCGCCACGATCAATTGATTCAGCTTCATCACTTGTTTCCCCATTAGGCAGCCATTTCGCAACCGGCCGTGTTGGCACCTGTTATGGCACACGATCGATCATCGCAGCTATTTCGACCAAAGTTTCCTCCTTGTCGAGGAACTCCGGGCCGCATCTTCCGCTTCTCACATGGTGAAAAATGAAGGAGGCGAGAGGCGCGTTCGATGCTAAAGTCCGCGGCGCGGCCCGCGTCCAATTCCGATCGGCCGTTTTCAATTGCTGCTACGCATCGCAACATTCGATTACCTCAGGTTTCAAGCGCGTCATCCGCTCCCTGGACCCGGTTGGCTAGTGTGGCGACACTGACGTTCCTTTCAGTTTTGCGAGCCGCATCTTCAAAGGAACGTCAAAGTCAAAGCCACACTAAAATCATGTAGTTGTCAGTGTCCCCAAGGTTCTGACATTCGTAAAAGTGCCTGCCGCGATACCATACGAATGTCAGAACCGGGACACTGATATTGCTTTTTGCCAGATAACCCCTAGGAATCGGAGGGGCTGAGCTTGGCGCAACGTGGCGCTGGAGTTTCGGGTCGAAAAGACCAAGTCTTGAAAAAAGAATAATGGCGGAAGCCCTTAAATAAGGAGCGGCCGCCGAAGGAAACGACGGGAGGACGGCTTGGCTGGGGCAACACCGCTTCGTGCGCTGCTGCAACGCGATGGGTGCCTGACGCTTCCAGGCGTCTTTGACGGCATCTCGGCGCGAATGGCGGCGAGCATCGGCTTCGATGCGCTTTACATGACCGGATATGGCGTCGTCGCCTCGGCGCTGGGCGTGGCCGATGCCGGCACCGCAACCTTCACCGAAATGCTCGACCGTGTGCGCTGCATCGCAGGCGCGACCAATCTTCCGTTTCTGGCTGACGGCGACACCGGCTATGGCGGACTGTTGAATGTCGATCGCACGGTGCGTGGCTATGCCGCCGCCGGCGCCTCCGGCATCCAGCTCGAGGATCAGGAATTCCCCAAGAAATGCGGCCACACGGAGTTTCGCCGCGTCATTCCGGCTGACGATGCGGTAGCCAAGATTCGCGTTGCGGTCGATGCAAGGCCAAGCCGCGACTTTCTCATCGTGGCGCGGACGGATGCGCGTTACGCCGAGGGGCTCGATGCCGCCTTGCGCCGGGCGGAGCAATTCCTGGAAGCCGGCGCCGACGTGCTGTTCGTCGAGAGCCCCGAGAGCCTCGAGGAATTGCGCCGCGTTGCCGAAACCTTCAAGGGCGCGGCGCTCTTGGCGAACATGGTCGAGGGCGGCCGCACGCCGTATCTGTCGACCAGCGAGCTTGCGGCCATGGGCTTCAAGATCGCGCTTTATCCCGGCTCCGGCTTTTTGACGGCGGCGGGCGCCTTGCAACTGGTTTACCGCCATCTGAAGACGGATGGGATCGGCACCGGCAGCAACGCGCCGATGCTGCCGTTCTCCGAGATGAATCAATTGATGGGCTTTCCCGCCGTGCATGCTTTCGAAAAGCGCCATGGTCTCGGCGGGAGCGAGCATTAAGAGGCCTAAATCGTCGCGTGTCTCAATCAGGAAATCTTCCGCCGAACGCTTAAAGAAGGATGACGCCATGACACAGGGAAGATCGTTTTTCCGGCTTCGGCGGATTTTTGGGCGCCTTGGTCTTCTCTTGAGTATGGCCGCGGTCATCCTCGCCTGGGAATTCGCGGGCGCGCGGGCCGAAACGATCACGGTGACGCATTGGGGCGGGCAGTTTTATGGCGTTCCCTATGCGGTCGCCATGGACAAGGGCTTCTTCAAGAAGAACGGCGTCGACGTCACGGGCATCCTTACCGCGGCCGGCGGCGGAACTGCCGTGCGTAACACGCTGGCGGGCGGCATTCCCTTCGGCGAGGTGTCGCTCGCGGCCGCCGTTCAGGCGATCAATTCCGGCCAGAAGCTCATCATCATCGGCGCCGGTTCCTGGTCGGTGGCCGACCAGATGTGGCTGGTGAAAAAGAATTCGACGCTCAAGAGCATCAAGGATCTCGCCGGCAAGCAGATCGCTTATACCGCGCCGGGTTCGGTGAGCAACATGCTGATCCTGATGGCGCTGAAGGCCAACGGCATGACGCCGCAACAGGTCAAGCTGGTGCCGGCCGGCGATCTCGGCGCCAATATCTCCGCCGTCGGCAGCGGCGCGGTCGATGCCGGCTTCTCGGACGAACTGATCTACGCCCAGAACAAGGAACTGGTGAAACCGTTATTCATGGTGCGTGATGTGCTCGACCCGCGCATGATGCAGACCGTGATGATCACCACGGCGGAATACGCCAAGGCCCATACTGACATCATCAAGGGCCTAATCAACGCGCGTCGCGAGGGGCTTGCCTATATGTTCGATCATCCGGAGGAAGCCGCCGATATCACGGCGAAAGCCTACAACAACCCGCACACCGATCTCTTCCGCGATCACATCCGCGAACTGATCAGCGTAAATTACTGGAGCGATGGCCGGCTCGATTATCCCAGTATGAACCACATGGTCGAGGGCCTTCAAATCACCGGGCAGATCAAGGGCGACCTCGACTGGTCGAAATACGTCGACACGTCCTATCTGCCGGCGGACTTGCGTCCGACGCAATGAGGGTTTGACGGTGAGTGGACAGGCGCAGGTATCGCTGAGCGAGGTGGTTCGCCGTTATGGCGGGCCGTCCGGCTTGCATGCGCTGGGCCCGGTCAACCTCGAGATCCGCAGCGGCGAGTTCTTCTCCATCGTCGGCCCATCCGGTTGCGGCAAGTCGACTTTGCTCGATGTCGCCGCGGGCCTGGTTCATCCGACCAGCGGCAGCGTGTGCTTCGAGGGTAAGGAGTTGCGCGGCGAGGTTCCAGACGGGATCGGCGTCGTGTTCCAGGAAGATTCGAGCATGCCGTGGTTGAGCGTGCGCGACAACGTCGCGTTCGGCTTGCGTACGTCAGGCTTGCCGAAAAAAGAAGTGGCCGATCGCGTCGATCACGCCATTAGCTTCATGGGGCTCGCGCAATTCGCCGGTCATTATCCGGCGCAATTGTCCGGCGGCATGCGGCAGCGCGTGTGCATCGCGCGGACGCTGGTGTTGCGTCCCCGGTTGATCCTGCTCGACGAACCCTTCGGCGCGCTGGATCAGCAGACGCGGTTACTGATGGGCGACGAACTGTTGCGGCTCTGGCGCGAGACCGGCGCGACCGTGCTGCTCATCACGCATGCGCTTGATGAAGCGGCGATGCTGTCGGATCGTGTGGGCGTCATGAGCGCGCGGCCCGGCCGATTCATCGATATGATCGACACCGAATGGCCGCGCGATCGCGACAGCCGCATCGTCTCCGATGCGAAATTCGGGGCACTGACCGCGCGCCTGTGGTCTTCGCTGCGCGAAGAATCACTCAAGACCATGGGCCGGGCGGCATGAGGTGGCGGCACGCCGCCCTCATCGTGCGTACCGCCATCCTGGCGTCGTTGATCGTTTTGCTCGAACTTTGTTGCCGCACAGGTGTCATCGATTCCCTGACGGTCATCCCGCCGAGCGAAATGATCGGTTCGATGATCGATCAGATTCGCTCCGGCGAACTCGACGCCAGCATCGCGACGACGTTTTCGACGATTTTCATCGCCTTTCTGCTGGCCGTCGTCCTTGGTACGGCCATCGGCGCGCTGATCCACCGCTGGCCGCGGCTGCGCGACGTCGTCGATCCGCTGCTCGCATCTTACTATTCGGTGCCCACTTTCATCTTCTATCCGCTGCTGGTGGCGCTGCTCGGGCTCGGCAAGGCGCCGCTGGTGGTGCTCGGCATTCTCTCCGCCGCACCGGCGGTCGTGATCTCAACGCTATCCGGGCTTGATAGCGTGGCGCCGGTCTTGATGAAGCTTTCCCGCGTGCAACGGCTGACGCCGGCGCAGACGCTGTGGTGGATCGTGTTGCCGGCGGCGCTGCCGCATCTGTTCACCGGGTTCAAGCTGGCGCTGAGTTATGCCCTGATCGGCGTCATCGCCGGCGAGTTCATTCTTTCCGGCACCGGGCTCGGCTACGCGATTTCGTTCGCCTATCAGAGCTTCGACAACAGAACCATGTACGGCGCGATGCTGTTCGTGCTGCTGGTCGCGGTGACCGCCAACGGCATTCTCTATGTATGGGAGGGGCGGCTGGCGCGCCGCCGTTCACGGGGATGAGCGACCTCTCACTCGAAAACCAGCAGGCGACAATCGCGGTGCGCCGCCGCTTGCGAGCTCTTGACGCCATCGTGCTCACGCTGGTGATGCTTGCGCTCTGGCAGGCGATCGGAAGCTGGACACGAGGCGTGGCCGTTTCGCCACCGTTGCAAACGCTGGTGTATCTCTTCGGGCTGCTCCGTACCTGGATGTTCTGGGATCATGCGGCCGCGACGCTGGAAGCGTTTTGTCTGGCCTTCGTGTTGTCGGCGCTGATCGGGCTCGCGCTCGGTCTTATCTTTGGCGTCAGGCGGTTTGCTGGAGAAGTCGCCGAGCCAATTCTGGCAGGCTTCTATACTATCCCGAAAGTGACGCTCTATCCGGTCGTGTTGCTGCTGTTCGGCCTCGGCATGTCCGCCAAGGTCGCCTTCGGCGTCATGCACGGACTGGTGCCGGTGACGCTGTTCACGCTGGGTGCGGTGCGCAACCTGCCGCCGGTGCTGGTCCGCACGGCAAAGGTGCTGCGGCTTTCGCCCGGCCGCACCATGCGCTGGGTGCTGGTGCCGGCCTGTTTGCCTGATATCGTCAACGGCCTGCGCATTAGTTTTTCGCTGAGCCTGCTTGGCGTCTTGATCGGAGAAATGTTTTCATCGCAGCGCGGCCTCGGCTTTCTGCTGGTCAACGGCATGGCGCAAAACAACGTGCCGCTGTCGACCGCCATCGTGACCGTGATCGTTGCGATTGCGATTTTGGCCAACACGCTGATGCTGCGCGCCGGGAGACGGTTCGCGCGGCGACCGGACGCTGCGGCGAGATGAGCCGCGACAGGAGAAGGGCATGACAAGGCCGACGACGATCTTGAAGACCCTATTCAACCGCCGCGAGGGAACGATTCTTCCCGGCGCCGCCAACGGCCTGTTCGCGCGGATCATCGAGGATCTCGGCTACCAGGCCGTCTATGTCACGGGCGCTGGTGTCGCCAACATGTATCTCGGCGCGCCCGATATCGGTTTGACCACCCTGACGGAGATCGCGGGCCACGTCGCGGCGATTTCCGATGCGGTCGCCGTTCCCCTGCTGGTCGATGCCGACACCGGCTTTGGAAATGCGGTCAACATGGTGCGTACTGTAAAAGTATTGGAACGGGCCGGCGCGGCCGGGCTCCAGATCGAGGATCAGGTCTTTCCGAAGAAGTGCGGCCATTTCGACGGTAAGGAAGTCGTACCGCTGGAAGAGATGCTGGCGAAGATCAAGGCCGCCGTCGATACCCGCAAAGACGGCGATCTCCAGATCGTGGCGCGCACCGATGCGCGTGCCATCCTCGGTCTTTCCGCCGCGATCGATCGCGCCGGCGCCATGATCGAGGCTGGTGCCGACGTCACCTTCGTGGAAGCGCCGACCTCGGCCGAGGAGCTGGCGCAGATCGCCAAGAGCCTCATCGTCCCCCAGGTCGCCAACATCGTGTTCGGTGGCCGCACGCCGGAACTGGGGCAGCAAAAATTCGCAGAGCTCGGCTTCGGCTGCGTGCTCTATGCGAATGCGGCGTTGCAGGCGGCGCTGAAGGCATCGCACGACGTGCTGATGGCCTTGAAGCAGGAGGGTTCGCTGGCTTCGGTCGCCGATCAACTCGCCGGCTTCGCCGTTCGCCAGCAAACTGTCTCGAAGCCGAAATTTGATGAACTCGAACGCCGCTACCGTGGGGGATGATGTGACATATCGCCGGGGATGGATCGCGCTACTGATTTTTACGGTCGTGATCATCAACTATATCGACCGCATTGCATTGTCGGTTGCCGCCAGACCCATTGTCGCCGAGTTCGGTTTCTCGCCGGTGCAGATGGGCTATCTGTTTTCCGGCTTCCTGTGGACCTACGTGGTCTGCCTGGTTCCGCTCGGGCTTCTCGTCGAGCGGATCGGCATCAAGAACATGGTCGGCGGCGGCATCGCCATCTGGTCGACCGCAACGGCGCTGACGGCCGCAGCCGGCAGCTTTGTCACCATTCTCGCGGCGCGGCTCGTGATGGGCGCGAGCGAAGCGACGACGTTCCCGGCCTGCGGCGGCGCAATCCGTCAGTGGTTTCCGGAGCGCGAGCGCGGATTCGTCACGACCTTGTTCAACGGCGGCTCTTCCGCAGGGCCCGCGGTCGGCGCCATCCTTACGGCAGCGCTGGTGAGTTCGTTCAGTTGGCGCATGGCTTTCCTCGTGCTGGGTGCGATCGGCTTCATTTGGCTTGCCGCGTGGTGGATCTGGTACGGTTCGCCCGAGAAGGCCCCTTGGCTCGACGAAGTCGAGCGGACGAAAATTCTCGCCGAGCGCAACGGCACGGGAGCTCAGACCTCGCAAGGCCCGCCGCCGTCCTCGCTCGGTTATCTCCTGAGCCAGCGCAGCGTCTGGGGCCTGGTGCTGACCCAGGCGTGTCTGGTCTACACCGCTTATCTCTTTTTGACGTGGCTGCCGACTTATTTGCAGTCGACCCGCGAACTCTCGACCATGAACACCGGCTATCTCACTGCGATCCCGTATCTGATCACGGTCGTATTCGGCGTCTCGATTGCCCGCATCAGCGATCACTGGCTTTCGTCGAAGGACGTCCAGGCTGGCCGCCGCCGCAACTTCATCGCCGCCATGGCGATCCTGGCGATGCTGATCGTGCTTGCGCCGCATGTCGATGGTCTCTTCCAGTTGTTGTGTGTGCTGACGCTGGTGCTGACGGGGTCGACGACCGGCGCGGGATTGAACTTCACGTTGGCGAGCGACCTCCTGCGCAATCCCCGCGATGTCTCGCGCGTGGTCGCGATCACCGCGTTCGGCGGCAATCTGTTCGGCCTCATCGCGCCGATCATCACCGGCTACGTCGTCGCCGGTACCGGCGGCTATACGTGGGCGTTTCGTATCGCGGCTGTGTTGCTATTCTGCGGGTGTCTGGCGACGCTCACCTTGACGCGTCGGCCGATCGAACCGCAGCACGCCTAGTGCGGTGAATTTGAAGTTCCTATCAGTTTCGCGGCAATCTCTTCATAGGAACTTCAAATTCGAAACCGCACTAGATCATATAGTTAGCTAGTGCTCCTTTGATTCCGAAGTTCGTAAACGTGGAGCCGCGATATGATACGAACTTCGGAATCGGAGCACTAGACGTTTCGGGAGAAAACGAAATGACAAAAAAGATGAAGCACCACTATGCCGGCCTGCGCCGCCCCATTACCGACGAGACGCGCGCAGGCGTGATCGAGGATTTTCCCGAGATCGAGCTGGTGCCGGACAAGGCGCTGGGCACGCGCTGTGTCGAGGCCTGGAGTTATTCGCTGTGCTGTTCCGACTTCCAGCGGATCAGGGATATTCCGCCTTGGGGCAATCCCAATGGTCCTATCCTGACCAAGGGAACCCAGACCGATCATCTGCGCGGGGTGGTGCGCATGACCAAGGCGATGGCGGAAGAGTTCGAGCATTCCTATCCGCAAGCGCGCATCGATTGGGACGTCCTGATCGCCGGCGCGGTGTGTCACGACGTCGGCAAACCCTACGAGTTCGATCCGAGCAACCGCGCCCGGTGGCAGGCCGATCCGGCCGACAGTGGCGAGCCGACGTTTCGCCATTCGGTGTTCGGCATGCATGTCTGCCTCACGGTCGGCCTGCCGGAAGAGGTCGCGCATATCGCGGTCGGTCACTCCTTCGAAGGTTTGCACATGGGCGTCAGCGCGGAGTGCATGATCGTCCGACAGGCTGATCACGGCTGGTGGCATATTGCCGGCGGCCTCGGCCTGATCACGCCGGAGAGTATCGGCGTACTGCCGGGCAACTTGCGTGCCCGCAATCCCTGACATACTGCTGGATCAACAAATAAATCAGCGCCCCGTCAGTGGGCGCAAAAATGGGGGAAGAACATGAAGCATCGCCGGTACTGGATTTTCGTTTTCATGTTTCTGCTGGCGACGATCAATTACGTCGACCGGGTCGCGCTTTCGGTGTCCTCGACGCCGATCGCCGCAGAGTTCGGCATCAGCAAGGTCGAACTCGGCTATCTCTTCTCCTCCTTTCTCTGGCTTTATGTCGTCTGCCTGGTGCCGATGGGCATGATCGTCGACAAGCTCGGCACCCGAACGGTCAACGCGGCCGGCATCGGCCTCTGGTCGATCGCGACCGCCTTGACGGGATTGGCGACCGGCTTCGGCATGCTGATCGCGACCCGCGTCGTCATGGGCGTCGGCGAATCCACCACCTATCCGGCGGCGGGCCGCGTTATCAGAGAATGGATTCCTTTGAAGGAGCGCGCGCTGTTCACGGCCATCTTCAATGGCGGCGCTTATTTCGGCCCGGCGGTCGGCGGCCTCGTTCTCGCCGGACTGGTCGGCGCGGTCGGCTGGCGCATGACATTTCTGATCTGTGCGGCCATCGGCTTCGTCTGGCTGCTCGCCTGGCTGGTCTGGTTCCGCAAGCCGGAAGAGGTGAGCTGGCTCTCTGACGAAGAGCGCGCGTTCATTGTGCGCGAGCGCAACGGCAGCGCCGGGGCAACGCGATCAGACGGACATTCGATCGGTCTGCGCGGCCTGCTCGGCTCGCCTTCCATGCTCGGCCTGATGGTGACGCAGGGCTGCGCGGTATATACGCAATATTTCTTCCTGACCTGGCTGCCGAATTATCTTCAGACCGAGCGCGGCATGTCGATCCTGAAGAGCGGCGCACTGATGTCGCTGCCGTTCATCGGCGCGGTGATCCTGACCGTGCTGCTCGGCAAATTGAGCGACAACCTGCTGGACGAGGAAAGCGCGCGGTTGGGCGGCCGCAGGCGCCTTGCCGCGCTGTGCATGTTGTTCGGCTCGGTGATCCTGCTGACGCCGCTGGTCGACAACGTCTATCTCGTGCTGGTGCTGATCACGATTGCGCTCGGCGGCGTGGCCTCGGCCGTCGCGCTTAATATCGCGATGGTCGGCGATCTCCTGCGGACCTCAGCCGATTGCGGCCGGGCGACTGGGTTGCTCATTCTCGGCGGCAATATCTTTGGCATCATGGCGCCGATTGTGACCGGCTATGTCGTTCAATCGACCGGCAGTTTCAACACGGCCTTCGTCGTTGCCGGTGCGTTGCTGGCGTTTGGCGCTGCGACCGTGTTCCTGCTGGCGCGAACGCCGATCGGGCCGAGCGAGAGCGAGGCGGCGTTGGCGGTCCGGACGGCCTGAGGAGACGCGATCGTGTTCTTCCATCCGCCCAAGGACCTCTCGACCAGCGTGTTCGCGCGGCTGCCGGAGGAGTTCCGCAAAGCCGATCCCAACAACGAGTGGGCGCGCTATCAGCCGAAAGGAAGTCCGGCGCGCTCGCTGCTCGAAGGACCGTCGTTCGACCGCAACGGCCATCTCTGGTGCGTCGATCTGCCCAACGGCCGCATTTACAGGATCACGCCGGACGGCCAGTTTCACGTTGTCGCCGAATATGACGGCTGGCCCAACGGGCTGAAGTTTCACAGCGACGGCCGCATCTTCATTGCCGACTACAAGAACGGGATCATGGAAATGGACCCGGTCAACGGCAAGGTGAAGCCGTACCTGACGCGCGCGAGCCTCGCGCCGTTCAAGGGCTGCAATGATCTGTTCTTCGCGGCCAATGGCGATCTTTATTTCACCGATCAGGGCCTCACGGGTCTGCACGATCCGACCGGACGGTTGTTCCGGCTGACCGAACGAGGCCAGCTCGATTGTCTGCTCGACAATGTGCCGAGCCCGAATGGCCTCGTGATGAATCTCGCCGAGAACATGGTCTATCTCGCGGTGACGCGCGGCAACTGCATCTGGCGGGTGCCGCTCAGCCCCGACGGCGGTGTCGCCAAGGTCGGGATCTACATCCAGTTGTCCGGCGGCTGGGGTGGACCGGATGGGCTCGCGCTCGACGCGCAAGGCCGGCTGTTCATCGCGCATGTCGGGATGGGCGCGGTGTGGGTGGTCGATGCGCTGGGCGAGCCGGTCTACCGTATCCGAACTTGCGCCGAGCCTCATACAACGAACATGGCGTTCGGCGGCGCGGACAACACAACGCTGTTCATCACCGAATCCGGCAGTGGCTCGATCCTGACGGCGCAACTCGACGTGCCGGGCAAGCCGATGTTCTCGCATCTGTGATGCGAAGCGGTGGCGACGCGCCGTTATTTGGGCGCAGGTTCAGTCACGGTCTCCTTGACCTGAACCACCATCGGCTTCGGCGGGTCGGGCAAGGTCTGTTCCCAGCCGCCACCGAGCGCCTTGAACAGCGTGACGAGGTCGAGCGCGACATTGGTGGTGCTCTGCGACAGCTGCTGTTCGTTCTGCAACAGGCTTCGCTCGGCATCGAGCACAGTCAGGAAGTCGGCAACGCCGTCATTGTAGCGCGAGCGGCCGAGGTCGAGCGCGGCGCGGGTGTGATCGAGCTGGGCCCGCAGCCGAGTGCGGCGGACTTGTTCGAGCCGCAGCGAAGCGATCGCGTTGACGACCTCATGCCAGGCTTGCAGCACCGTCTTGTGATAGGTGATGGCGGCCTCGGCCTGCTGGACCTCGCTCAGATAGAGCGAGCTTTGCAGCCGAAAGCCGTCAAAGAGCGGTATCGTCACACTCGGGCCGGCCGTATATTGCAGAGAACTTGCATTGTACAGGCTAGAGAACTGAAGCGAGTCCAGCTCGACCTGACCGTTAAGCTGGAATTTCGGATAGAACGAGGCGATCGCAACGCCGATATTGGCGGTGGCCGTATGCAACTGATCTTCGGCCTCGCGGATGTCGGGCCGGCGGCGAGCCAGTTCCGACGGCAGACCGAGCGGAACATGCGCCGGCAACCGCAGCGCGGCGCGCCCCGAGCCGAGCTCGCCGTTGAGCGAAGACGGCGGCAGGTCGAGCAGCAGCGCAATCGCATTCTGATACTGGATCTGCTGCTGCTGCAAGGCCGGCAGTTGCGCGCGAATGCCTTCGACTTGCGCGGCCGCATTTTCGGCATCCAGGCCGCTGCGCACGCCCTTTTGCTGGAGCTGCTGGGCGAGCTGAAGAATATCGCGATCGACCCGGAGATTGTTTTCGGCAATCCGGATCTGATCCTGCGTGCCGCGAAGCTGGATGTAGTTGCGCGCCAGCTCCGCAAGGCTCGAGACCAGCGCGTCCCGCCGTCGATCCTCCGCCTGGTCCACCTGCGCGTCGGCGGCCTCGACCTGACGGCGCACGCGGCCCCACAGGTCGAGCTCCCAGGACATGTCGAGACCGACCGTATATTCGTTGATCGGTGTAATGGGGATGCCGCCCGAGTTGCCCGGGCCGAGCAGGGGCGACAAAAGACTGATGATGCCGTTCTTGCTGTAGAGTTCGCGCTGATACTTGCCGTCGCCGTTGATCGAGGGCAATTCCGCGGCGGCGGCGACGCCGCGCTGGTAGCGGCTTTCGGCGATGCGGATCGCGGCGGTCCGCACATCCAGATTGGCCTCGGCGACGCGGCTTTCGAGATTGGTCAGGATGGGATCGCTGAAGATCCTCCACCAGTTCGGATCGGTCGGTTTCGGCAGATGGGCATCCGAGACCTTCTGACCGTTGAAGGTCGCATTGTCGGGCAAATGCGGATTCGGCTCGCTGAAGTCAGGCCCAAGGGTACAACCGGAAAGCGTGCAGCCGGAGAGCAGCACGACCATCATCGCGGCGAAAACGCCGTGGCGGCGGCGGTGGAAACTGGACATCAGTGGCCTCCCCCGGGTCGCATGCCCCCGGTCTTCGGCGAAAGCAGGAAGCACAGGGGTACAATCAGAAACGCCACGATCGCGCAGTAAAAGAACACGTCCCGATAGCCGAGGATGGCGGCCTGTGTTCTGAACACCTGATAGACACGACCGACGGCCGCATCATGCGCCGCGGCGCCGACGCGGCCCAGTCCCCGCAGCGTCTGTTCGTATTGGGCGACCAGCGCCTGGTAGGGCTGGTTGAGCGGCGAGGCCCATTGCGCGAGATAACTCTGATGGACCTGGGAACGCTCCGTGACCTGCGAGGTCGCGAGCGCGATTCCGATCGAACCGAAGATATTCCGGAACATCGCAAACAGCGCCGCGCCGTCGCCGTTGAGTTCCCGCGGCAACGTCATATAGGCGATGGTCGAGATCGGCACGAACAGAAACGCCAGTCCGGCGGTCTGGAAGGTTCGCATGAAGACCAGCGTCTTGAAGTCGATGTCCGGTACCAGCGTGCTCGAATAAACCAGCGCGCAGCCGATGATGGTGAAGCCGGTCGCGATGATGAAGCGAATCTGCACCTTGGTCATCAGCCGGCCGACGAACGGGATCAGAATGATCACCGCGATGCCTCCTGGCGACAATATCAGCCCCGCCCAGGTGGCGGTATACAGCAGCACGGTCTGGGCGAGTTGCGGGATCAATACGGCGCTCGCGTACAAGATGGCGCCGGTGGCTCCGATCATGATGCAGCCGCCGGCGAAGTTTCGATCGGCGAACACCGACAGATCGACGATAGGCTTCCTGGCGATCAACAGCCAGCCGATCGCTCCCAATATCCCAAGGAAAGCGAGCAGCGCCATCAGGCAGATGAAATTGGACTGGAACCAGTCGGCATCCTCGCCGCGGTCCAGCATGATTTCGAGACAGCCGAGCCCCATGGCGATCAGGGACAGGCCGATATAGTCCATGCCGCGGCTGCGGCGGTTCTTTTCCCAGGGCGGGTCTTCGACCATGACCGAAACGAAGAAGGCGGCGATGGCGCCGACGGGCACGTTGAGGAAGAAGATCCAGCGCCACGATACTTGATCAGTAATGAAGCCGCCGAGCGTCGGACCCAGTACCGGCGCCACGATGGTGGCGATCGCCGTGACGCCGAAGGCCGCGCCGCGGCGTGCGGGGGGAAAATAATCCAGAATGATGGATTGCTGATTCGGTTGCAGGCCGCCGCCGAAGAATCCCTGCATCAGGCGGAAGATGATGAGCTGGCTGAGGCTCTGCGCGATACCGCACAGAAACGAGCAGACCGTGAACATGATGATGCAGATGATGAAGTAGCGCTTGCGCCCGAGCAGGTCGCCGAGCCATCCGGAGATCGTCAGCACGATGCCATTGGCGACGAGGTAGGAGGTGAGCGCCCAGGTGGCTTCGTCGTTGCTGGAGGAGAGGCTTCCGGCAATATGCGGCAACGCCACGTTGACGATCGTGGTGTCGAGAATCTCCATGAACGCGGCGGACGTGACGATCACCGCGATCAGCCATGGATTATACTGCGGCTTCCATGGTTCTTCGGGTTTGGGCGCCGCTGGCGCGGCCTCGCTCATTGCACCGTCACCTTCGGCTCGACGGAAATCCCGAGCGGCAGCGGAATGTTGGGATCGAGCCCCTTGTCGATGACGATCTTCACCGGCACGCGCTGAACGATCTTGATGAAGTTGCCGGTGGCGTTTTCGGGCGGGAAGGCCGTGAACTTCGAGCCCGAACCAAGCTGGATGCTGTCGACATGCCCCTCAAGCCGCAACTGCGGATAGGCATCGACCCGAATGCTGACGTGCTGGCCGGGCCGCATGTTGACGAGCTGGCTCTCCTTGAAGTTGGCGGTGACCCAGACTTCCGTCGAGACGATCGAAAAGATCTGCTGTCCCGGCGCGACGTAATTGCCCTTTTCGACGTTGCGCTTGGTAATCCAGCCGTCCTGCGGCGCCTTGACCACGGTCCAGGACAGATTCAAATCCGCCTGATCGAGCTTGGCCTGCGCCTGTTCGACCTGGCCCTTGAGCTGGCCGACGGCTGCATCCGTTTCGCCGACGCGCTCGGTGACCGGGGAGTTTTGTGTCACCTGGGCGTCGGCCAGCGCTACCTGCGCTTCGGCCTGCTTCAACGCAGCCTCCGCGGCATCGACATCCTGTTGCGAGGTCGCTGCCTTCGGCAGCGCTTTTTGCCGGTCGTAGTCGGCTTGCGTCCTGGCCCTGGTCGCCTTGGCGTTTTCGAGTTGGGCCTTGGCCTGTTCGAGTTGGGCCGGGAAATTCTTCTTTGCGACCTCCAGCCCATATTGCTGCCCGCGATATTGTGCTTTGGCAGTCGCGAGCGCGCCTTCGGCCTGCTCGCGGTCGATCTGATATTGCCGCGGGTCGATATGGATGAGCGGCTGGCCTTGTTTGACGAACTGGTTGTCGTTGACGTCGAGCGAGACCACCACGCCCGAGACTTGCGGCGCGATCGTGATCGCGCGGCCGTCGGTATAGGCATCGTCGGTGTCCTCGATGCCGCGCGTCGTGATCCAGTAATAAAGACTGCCGATGGCAAGCAGCGCCAGCACCACGACGCCGATGATGACGACGGTCGGCCGTCGCTTCTTTCTGGTTTCCTCGCGGGCGGCAGCCGCCGCCTTGCCGCTGTCGGCAGGCGTAACGGGTTTGCCGGCGTCGGGCTTCGCCTCGTCCGGTGCTTGGTTCGGACCTTGGCCTTCCTGACCCCGCCGTTCGGCCCGTGTCACCTCGGACGAACGGTTCGTTGCCTCAACCTCGTCAACCGCCATAGGGTGCGTCCCTTTGAACCACCGAAACCATCAGCCTTGTCACTTGCAGCCTTGACACTTGCAGCCTTGCTACTTGCGTTTAGCCTCGGTTATAACCGTACCCGATGGTTCGGTTAGAGACAAGGGTTGCTCCCCGCCAGACACCTCTGTAAGGCACCCCCAGCATGCCTAAAGATGCGGTCAATAGAATAGTTCCACGCGGCGACCGGCGGCGGCTGGAACTCATTGACGTCGCAGAAAAAATGTTTCTTGAGCGCGGCTATGCCGAGACCACGATGCAGGTGATCGCGGAAGCGGCCGGCGCTTCCAAGGAAACGCTGTACCGGCACTTCGAAAGCAAGGAGCTTTTGTTTGCCGAAATCGTCGGCCGCAAGGCGCAGATGATTTCCGGGCCCGGCACCGGCATCACGCGCGGCGGAGCGCCGGAGGCGGTGCTGTCGGAACTGGGCACCAATCTCTTGCGGGCGATCAGCACCGGGCAATCATCATTTCTGTTTCGAACCGTCGTTGCCGAAGCGGTGTGGACACCGGAACTTGGCGATCTCTTCTATGAGCGCGGTCCCGGGTTAACGGTCACGCGGCTAACTCAATATCTGGCGGACGCCACCGAAAAAGGCGATCTGCATTGCGACGACCCGGTCGTGGCAGCGCGGCTCTATCTCGGCGCGGTGGTCGCGCAATTTCATTTGTGTCGCCTGGTTCAGTCCAGCTGGAAGCCGCCGACAAAAAGCGAAATCGACCGCCACGTCAAAGCCGCGGTGTCGATGTTTTTGGCGGAATTCGGCGCGCGGCGAACAGGCCGCACGCGGTAGCTGCGCGCTCAGGAGTCAACCAGCCACCCTCCACCACGGTTCCTCAGACAGCTCCTGGGCCAACAGGAACTTCGTCATCGTTCTCGGATTGAGAAAGAGAACAATGCCTGGAGGCTCACATGAATAAATGGATCGTTTCATCCGCTTGCGCCGCTTTGCTGCTGATGCCTTTGGCGTTTGCCCAATCGGTGGGAGAAAAGACCGGCGTCAATTCCACGCTCGGCATCAGTCCGACGACGCAGGACTTCGTTACTGAAGCTGCCAACAGCGATATCCTGGAACTGGCGGCGGCAAAGCTCGCCGAGAGCAAAGGCAACGCCGACGAAAAGAAATTCGCCGAACAGATGATTACCGACCACACCCAGACGAGCAAGGACCTCAAGGGGCTGGTCGATAGCGGCGACGTCAAGGCCACGATCCCGGTCAAGCTGGATTCAGCCGGACAAAAGAAGCTCGACGAATTGAGCGACGCCAAGCCGGGTGATTTCGCCGGCTACTACGATCCGATGCAGGTCAGCGCGCACAAGGACGCGGTATCGCTGTTCGAGCGTTACGCCAAATCCGGCGACAATCCGAAGCTGAAGGATTGGGCGGGCAAGACGCTGCCGACGCTGCAACATCACCTCGAAATGGCGCAAAATCTGAACGAGAAGCGCCGTGAGAACGAGGTGGCCGCGTCACACGCTCGATGAAACCGGACGGGTTGCCGCCGTCCATCAAACCGAACTCCTTCTCCCCGCGTGCGGGGAGAAGGTCGCGCACTCTTCCGTCGCGTTGATTTTTTCTCGCTTATTTCTTCGCGGTCATCGCAGCCGTATGCATCGGTTCGTCCGCCATATCTGACGAGATACGATTCGCGACGGCTGCAAAGACGAGAGCCGCCATGAGCGAGCTGTAAAGCAACAAGCCACGGCGAAACCATTTCTTGTACAGGATACGATCTTCCGGCGACAACAGCCGCAATTGCCTCTGTGAAGGGCCCATGACCAATGCTCCCGAAATATTTTCGAAGCCGCCGGAAATCAGAACGCCGCCAACAGCTCTTGCGGGTCGAAGGAAATGACCGGCGTATTGAAGCGTGCGGATACGGCGATCAACAGCAGCGCCATGGCCCAAATGGCCAACGGAACGCCCAAGACGAGATACTTCGACGCAAATGATTTTGGTTCGGAAACCCGGATATAAGTCGGCATGCTAGAACCCCGTGCAAAGGAAAGACCTGAAAAATTCGAAAGCGAATGACTCACCAAACAATATTGTTGCTGGCTACTGGGTACGCTTCTGCCGTGACAACGAATATGAACTCGTTCACACGCCGGCAAATTCTCGATTGTTACAAAATCACTTAACGTTGCTACAAAACCTTCGCGAAAATCTCGCGAACAAAAAATCGGCTGCACTCGACGCGGCCAGCGCATCAAGCATCGCATTTCAACGCTGCATTTTTATTATGGATTTTTATCAGCAAGATGCGTGCCAGCGATCGGCCGCTGAAAAGCCTCAGCTTTCTCGTCTTGAGGCGCGAAGAATCTGTTCTTCGGATTAAACTTGATGCAGCAAGCCTGTTATCGATTCACGCGCGCCGTCCGATATTGATTCTCATTTCATTGGCATGGTCTCTGCTTCTTCTTTCGTTTGGGATCGCAGGCAGAGCGGACAACAATTGAGGCACCGATGACCGATCACGCATCCTTCATGGCCAAGGCCTACGATCAGGCTTTCGAAAGCTACAAAAGCGGCGGCGTGCCGGTCGGCAGCGTTCTGGTTCGCGGTGGTGAGATTATCGGGCAGGGACACAATCAGCGCGTCCAGCAGTCGGACCCGATCGCGCATGGCGAGATGGATTGCCTGCGCAAGGCCGGCCGGCAGCGCAGCTACCGTGACACCGTGATCTACACGACGCTGTCGCCCTGCATGATGTGCACGGGCACCATCATCCTGTTCAAGATCCCGACGGTCGTGATCGGCGAGTGCGTCAATTTCGGAGGCAACGAGCAGTTGCTCAGGGATCACGGCGTCAACGTGATCGATCTCAACGATCCGCGTTGCATCGATCTGATGGGGCGGTTTATCCGTGAGCGGCCGGATATCTGGAACGAGGATATCGCGGAGTAGGAGCCATAAAAAACGGGGCGCCTGAATGGCGCCCCGTCCTTTTTAGGATACGAGAGGGCCGCGTTACTTCATCGCGTCATAGACGGCGAAGGAGTAGGCGCCTTCCGGTTTCTTGGTGATGACGGGGTCGGAGCCGCCCGCCATCAACTCCGCGACCGTGCGGTCGTAGTCCTTGACGTCGAGCTTGCCGTCGCCGGTTGAGAGCAATTTGGCAATCTCGCCCGTCATCCGCTTCTGGTCCTTCTCGGTCTTGGCGCCGGTGGTGTCGGCGGCGAGAATGATCTTCACGGCTTCATCGACGTGGGTCTTGGCATAGTCCCAGCCCTTCATCGACGCCTTGACGAACTAAAGCCCGGTCAGGCTCTGCGTCGGGCTTGCGGCATAGGAACGCATCAGGTCGCGCTCGATATGGCCGGAAGCCGACAAGCCCGTCATGCCGTTGACCAACAACGAGCCCGAGGTCGGCTGCTGCAAATCCGCGATCACCCGCAGCATCGTGGTCTTGCCGCAACCAGACGGACCGATGAAGGAAACAAACTCGCCTTCGGCGATTTGCAAGGAAACATCGGACAAGGCGTCGACCCGGCCGTCCGCGGTCTCGAACGTCAGCGAAATCGCCTTCGCCTCGACCACCAGCCGTTTGGACGCCGGCTCGGTGGACATTACGTCAACATTCTTGACGGATGCGGGCCGCGACATTTGTTCACTCGGGGAAGGGGCCGCCAGTGGGTCGCTAGAGGCCCGAAATGCTCTGTTTTGGCGATGCCATATCCGAATAGTGGCAAATGCGTCCACTGGAGGCGCGCACAATGTTTGCGCAGCCCGATAGAAAGTTGAGCAGCATTTCGCTGCGTTTCGACGCAGTTTGCCCGCCGATGTCCGGGTCCTGCTTTTGACTTGCCCGACTTCGCGACAGATAATCGCCCATGTTGCGTCCGCGAAGCGGGCGCGAATGCCCTGTCGCCCGGCGCGCATCATGAAGCCTGCTCCATTCAAATACATCGCCGCCTCGTCCCTCGACCAAGCGCTTGCCCTCAAAGCCGAATATGGCGATGAGGCGCGTTTTCTGGCCGGTGGGCAGAGCTTGATACCGGCGATGAATTTTCGCCTGGCCCGCCCGGCCGTGCTGATCGACATCAACCCCCTGTCCGAACTGGCCGGGATCGACCGGTCGGATGGCGAGACTATAAGGGTTGGCGCCGTGACGCGATATCGGGCGCTGGAACGGGACCAAGCTTTCCTGAACGCCTGTCCACTCTTTGCCGACGCGCTGCCCCATATCGCCCATCCGCAGATCCGCAACCGCGGCACCATCGGCGGCAACCTCTCGCATGCGGACCCTGCTTCCGAATTGCCGGCGGTGGCAACCGCGATGCAGGCGCGCATGAAGATCAGGTCCAGCCAAGGCGAGCGGGAGCTGGCCGCATCCGAATTTTTCGTCGATTTGCTGACCACATGCCTTGAGCCGGAAGAAATGCTGGTCGAGATCGCCTTTCCCGCTTCCCAGCCGCGTTCGGGAAGCTGCTTTATGGAAGTGGCGCGGCGGCGCGGCGACTTTGCGCTGGCGGGCGTAGCGGCGATCGTTTCGCTGGATGAAGACGGCCAAGTCGCGGAGGTGCGACTCGCACTCTGCGGCGTCGGCGAAACGCCGGTCGATGCGAGCGAAGCCGCCGCTTCCCTGATCGGGCAACGCTGCACGGACAAAACGATCGAGGCGGTCGCCACGGAGGTGCAAAGCACGATCGCGCCGTCGGGCAATGTCCATGCGAGCGCCGATTACCAGCGCCACATTGCGGGCGTGCTGACCCGGCGCGCCCTTAACTCGGCCCATCAACGGGTCGCTCATGCCTGACGAGGCTCACGACATCGCGCTTCACGTCAACGGCACGTCTTATACAGGCAGCATCGAAGCGCGGATGCTGCTCAGCGATTTCCTGCGCCATGAGCTCAAGCTCGCCGGCACCCATGTTGGCTGCGAACACGGCGTTTGCGGCGCCTGCACCGTGCTGCTCGACGGTGCGCCGGTCCGCTCCTGCCTGATGTTCGCCGTCCAAGCCAACGGCCGCGAGCTTGCCACCATCGAGGGGCTGGCGACGCCTGTCCGGCGATCTCAGCCCGTTGCAGGCGGCGATGCATGAGCATCACGGTTTGCAATGCGGCTACTGCACGCCGGGCATCCTGATTACCATGACCGCGTTCCTGCGCGAGCACCACGAGCCTTCGGAAGACGAGGTGCGTGAAGCACTATCCGGCAATCTCTGCCGCTGCACCGGGTATCAGAACATCGTCGATGCCGTGCTGAAGGCGGCCGAGACGTTACGGGCGGCGGCGCCATGACCACGCGTTTCTTTGGCGCGCCTGTTAAACGCAATGAAGACCGAAAACTCCTCACCGGGCGGGCGCTGTTCATCGACGATGTCGAACTGCCCGGCCTGCTGCACGCCGCGTTCCTGCGTAGCCAGGTCGCGCATGCCAGGATCAACTCAATCGATGTTTCCGAGGCGTTGAAGCGTCCCGGCGTCGTTGCGGTCTATACCGCCGAAGACCTCGGACCGTATTGGAAGCCCGGCCCGCTGCTGGTGCCGCCGCCGCCGATTCCGGGCAGCGTCTTCAACACACGCACCCATGTGCCGCTGGCGAAAGACACCATCCGTTGTGCCGGCGAGCCGATCGCGATCGTCGTGGCGGAAAGCCGCTATATCGCCGAGGACGCGCTCGACGATATCGCGGTGGACCTGGAGATTCTGCCCGCGGTGGTCGATCTCGAGCAGGCGCTCGAAAAAGGCTCGACATGCGTTCACGCCGATCTCGGCAACAATGTCGCCGCCCATGTGCGTCAAACCAAGGGCGATTACAGGCGCGCCGCTGCGAAAGCGCATCTCACGCTGAAGCGGCGCTTTCGTTATGAGCACGGCATCTCCTCGCCGATCGAGACCCGCGGCGTGGTGGCGCAATGGGACGAGCGCGCCGAGCACATGACGGTATGGGACACCACGCAGGCGCCGGTATTCGTGCGCAACGTGCTGGCGGGCGCGCTCGGTCTCGGCGAAGGCCAGGTGCGGGTGATCGCGCCGTTCGTCGGCGGCGGCTTCGGCCCGAAGATCATGATGCTCTATCCGGAAGAAGCCACGCTGCCGTGGATGTCGATGCAGCTCAACCGCCCGATCAAATGGATCGAGGACCGCTTCGAGCATTTTGTCGCGACCACGCATGAGCGCGGGCAAATCCACGACGCCGAGATTGCGCTCGACAGCGACGGCCGCATCCTCGGCGTCAAGGATGTCTTCCTGCACGACAATGGCGCCTACAATCCTTACGGGCTGACGGTGCCGATCAACAGCCAGTGCACGCTGCTTGGTCCCTATGTGATCCCGGCCTATGACAGCACGTTCACCTCGATCTTCACCAATCTCACGATCGTCACGCCCTATCGCGGCGCGGGCCGTCAGCACGGCGTGTTCGTGATCGAGCGCCTGCTTGATCTGGCCGCGCATGAGCTCGGGATCGATCCGGCCGAAATCCGCCGCCGCAATCTCATTCCGACGGATGCGTTCCCGTACAAGAACGAAATCATCTACCAGGATTTCGCGCCGCTCGAATATGACAGCGGCAATTACGAGCCGGTGCTCGACAAGGCGCTCGCGGCGATCGGCTACGACAACTTCATCCGGGAAGAGCAGCCGAAGCTGCGCGCGCAAGGGCGCTGCGTCGGCATCGGCCTCGCCTGCTATGTCGAGGGCACCGGCATCGGTCCTTACGAGGGCGCCAAGGTTCAGGTCCGGGCCAACGGCAAGGTCAGCGTCGCGACCGGCATCGGCACGCAGGGGCAGGGGCATTTCACGAGCTTCGCGCAGATTGTTGCGGATCAGCTTGGCGTCGAGGTCACCGACGTCGATATCGTCACCGGCGATACCGATCGCTTCTATTGGGGCGCCGGTACCTTTGCCAGCCGCGGCGCGGTGGTGGCGGGCAATGCCGTGAATGAAGCCTCGCTCGCGGTGCGCAAGAAAGCCCTGAAACTCGCCAGCGACGCCTTTGAGTGTTCCGAAGAAGACCTTGTGCTCGCCGACGGCAAGGTCTCGATCGCCGGCATCCCCGAAAAATTCATCCGGCTCGGCGAACTTGCGCAGCGCGCCAATCCGATGCGCGGCGCGGTCAAGCCCGGCACCGAGCCGGGACTGGAATCCACGCAATATTTCGGACCGCCGAGCGGCTCCACGGCGAACGGCGTGCACGCGATGATCGTCGAGATCGATCCCGAGACGTTCGATTTGCAGATCAAGAAATATGTCGTGGTGCATGATTGCGGCACCGTGATCAATCCGATGATCCTGGAGGGCCAGATTCACGGCGGCGTCGCGCAAGGCATTGGCAACGCCTTCTTCGAGAAGCTGTCGTTCGACGAGCACGGGCAGTTGCTCAACGCCTCGCTCGCCGACTATCTCTTGCCGACCTCGCTTGACGTGCCGCGGATGGTACTCGATCACACCGTGACGCCGTCGCCGCTCAATCCGCTCGGCATCAAGGGCGCGGGCGAGGCCGGCGCCATTCCGGTCGGACCGCTATTCGCGCAGGCGATCGAGAATGCACTTCAGCTCAAAGATCGCGGCATCGAGCTTCTGGAAATCCCGTTAAGTCCGAGCCGCGTGTTCGAACTGATTGGCGAAGGCAGCAAGGCATGAAACGCGCGCAGGTATTCAGACTGTCGATGGCGCATCCCGGCGATCTTTCCGCACTTGAGGCGCTGATCATCCGGTGGCACGATCCGCGCAGGCGACGTCGTGGCGATCATCGGCAAGACCGAGGGCAATGGCGGCGTCAACGACTTTACCCGCGGTTATTTCACGCAAACGCTGATGGCGCTGCTGTCGTCGCATTTGGGAAAACCTGCGTCGCAACTGATCAAGGAAATTCCCTGCGTGCTGTCGGGCGGCACCGAGGGCGTGATGAGCCCGCATTACAGCGTGTTCTGCATCAGCGACGAACCGTCAACCACGCGGCAATATTCCTCGGCGCTTGCGATCGGAACCGCGTTTGCGCCGGTCGCGACCGAAGATGTCGGCCGCCGCGCCCATGTGGACAGTGTTGCGACCGCCGTGCGGCAGGCGATCGCAAACGCTGGCATCGAGAAACCCGAGGACGTGCATTTCGTGCAGGTCAAATGCCCCTGCGTCACGGTGGCGCGCGCTTCCGCCGCGATCGCCGCGGGAAAGCCGCCGCGCACCTCAGACCCTAACCGCTCGATGGCCTTTGCCCGCGCCGCCGGCGCCTTCGGTGTCGCGCTCGCGCTCGACGAGATCAAAGTGGATAGCTTCAACGATGATTCGCTGCTCAGTGACTTTACGGTCCAGTCGCCGCGCGCCAGCATTTCTTCCGGGGTCGAGGTCGAGAGCAACGAGGTGATCGTGCTTGGCAACAGCCCGGCCTGGGGCGGCAATTTGAAGATTGCGCACGCATCCATGAACGATGCGCTCGATATCGGCGGCATCGTCGATGTGCTCGCCGATCTCGGCATCGCGGCGTCACCGCAGGTCTCGCCGCACGATGCCTCGCGCATCGCCTGCGTGCTGGTAAAATGCGAGCCTGACCGGCGCGGTCAAGTTCGCGGCCATCGCCACACCATGCTGGACGATACCGACATCAACGCGCAACGCCATATCCGCGGCGCGGTCGCCGGACTCGTCGCCGGTGTGGTCGGCGACGGGCGCATCTTCGTTTCCGGCGGCGCCGAACATCAGGGCCCGGACGGCGGCGGCCTGATCGCGGTCATCGCCTCGCAAAATCACGGTGGTGCCTGATGCGTATCGTGATTGTCGGTGCCGGCGTCGCAGGTTGCGTGATGGCGCGAAAATTGTCGCAGCTTGCCGGCGTCGAGGTCATTTGCCTTGAGCGCGTCGCCCGCGACGATCATTCGGAAGCCGGCACCGGCCTCAATGTCGGACCTAACGCGGTGAAGGCCTTGAGGTTCGCCGATCCGAAGCTTGCCGATGCGATCACCCAGGCAAGCTTCCCTTGGACGACGTGGCGGATTTCGCTCACCGACGGCACCGAGCTGTTCAATCTGAAACTAAAAGATGTCGCCGACGGGCCGGGCTGGCGTATCCGCTGGTCGGAGCTCTATCGTGTGCTGCGGGACGCGGCAGGGGACAACGTGCAATATGCTTGCGAGATTTCGGACATCGGCCGCGACGCCAATCATCCGCGCAAGACCACGATGACGTGGACGCAAGACGGCAAGACGCAGCGCATCGACGACATCGACCTCCTGATTGCGGCCGACGGCCGTTACTCCCGCGTTCGCCGCGCGATGTCGGGCGAGCCTCCTATCCGGCAGACCGGCGTGGCGATTTCGCGCGTGCTGGTTCCGGATACTTCGAACGGGCTGATTGACGATTACGAGCAATGGTTCAACGGACCAAATCGGTTGCTCGCCTTCCGCGTGCCGCCCGGCCATATCTACATCGCCTGCGCCTTTCCGATTTCGCCGGAAGCGGACATTCCGCCGGATATGAAGACGCCGGAGGCGTTGCGCGCGGCCTATACGCCACTGAGCGCCGCGCCCAGCGCGCAAGCCGCATGGATGATCGACCAGGTCTGCGCCAATGTCGACGACACCCACTGGGCGCGCATGCAGGAACATGACGCGCTCTATCACGCGGCCGATTGCAACGTGCTTTATCTCGGCGATGCCGCGCATGGCATGGTGCCGACGCTCGGGCAGGGGGCGACGCAGGCGATCGAGGATGCATCCGTCGCCGCCACGCTGACTGCACAGCGCCACGCCCGCGGCCAGCTTGATGTCACCTCGTGGCTCGAGGACATCGCGGCCTTGCGGGAACAGCGGATGCGCTTTGTGATGGAGTTGTCGCTTGCGGCGACCGACACCATGCTCGAGGGCGCTGATCCCGTCGAAGGCGCACGGCATAAGGCAGAGGCGCCGTTCATCAATCACCTCAAGGCGCTTTACAACGACGTCGGATTGCCGCTGAAATAAGACTTAAGATTGAAGAGGAGAGACGCCATGACCGCCACTGCTGAAGCCATCAAGACCGTCGAAAGCAAGACGCTGCCGCTCGCCACCGTGCATGGGCTTTTTCATATCGCGATCAAGACCGACAATCTGGCGGCGACGCGCAAGTTCTGGATCGACATCATCGGGTTGCGCGAATTTCCGCGGCCGGATTTCGGCTATCCCGGCGCGTGGCTCGGCTGCACGCAGCCCGGCGGGCTTGCCATCATCCACGTCTATGCCGGCGGACCGGCCATGGGACCGACCGGCAAGGCGGAGGCGGGCACGGCGGCGATCGATCATGTGTCGCTGTCCTGCTCCGGCTATCGCTCTTATGTGGCACGCTTCAAGGCGGCCGGTCTCGACTGGCGCGAGTTCATCGTGCCCGGCACGTCGCTGTGGCAGTTGTTCGTCTACGACCCCTCCGGTGTGCAACTCGAACTGACGTTCGAGTCCGGCGGTGAGGGCGAAGAGAAGCCCGATGTGTCGGCCGGACGCAAATACGTCGCCGGCTCCAGCTTCTTCGACAAGGCGAGCTACCCCAAGCTCGCCTGAGGCCGCGGCTTTCGCGCCTCTCGAAGCGGCGTGGGAAATCGTTTTCGCCCCGCCAATGCACCTTTGGGTTTTCAAAAATGCTTGCACCATTTTTGCGAGCGAATTTCGCGTGCCGGGACTCTATCTGCGCATGCGCGCAAGGCCATGGTTAAGGCGGCGCTAAGGAATTTCAAGCTATCGTGAGCAAAGCCATTCAGTTCGTCGCATTTTTTTGTTTTGATTCCGGAGAACTCTCGATGCTGCGCAATATGACCATTGCCCCCAAGCTTGCGATTCTGGTGGGCGCTACGTTGCTCGGTCTTTGCGTGGCCTGCGCCATCGCCAGCTACCTGATGCAGCAGGAAATGTTCAACGCGCGGGTCGACCAGACCAAGGCCATCGTCACCATCGCCAGGAACATGGCGGGCGAGTTGAAGCGGCAGGTCGATGCCGGCGAAATGACCAAGGACCAGGCGATGGCGATGCTGCGCAAGCTCGGCAACGCCATGACCTATGACAACGGCTCCGGCTATCTGTTCGCGACGAGCTATGACGGCATCACCCAGATGGCGCCAGATCCCAAGCAGGTTGGCACCAATCGTATGGACGTCGTGACCAACGGCCGAAAGCTGTCGCAGGAACTGCTGAATGGCGTTCGCGCCAACGGCGAGATCCTGTTGCCTTACGAATATGTCAAACCCGGCCGGGAGACGCCGATCCGCAAAATCGGCTACGCCGTGGCTATTCCCGAATTCGACATGTATCTGGGCACCGGCGCCTATCTCGAAGACCTCGACGCCAAGCTGAGGCCGATCGTATGGACGCTCGGCCTTTCCACCGTCGGGATCGGCCTGTTCTCGGGCTGCATCGCCTGGTTCATCGGCCGCGGCATCAGCCGTCCGCTCAATTCGCTCGGCGCCCGCATGGAAGGGATCGCCAATGGCGAACTCGACAGCGACATTCCCGGCGCCGGCCGCGGCGACGAAGTCGGCAAGATGGCCAAGACCGTGCAGATCTTCAAGGACAATGCGCTGCGCATGCGCGAGCTTGAAAAGTCGGAGACCGAGACCCGCGAGCGGTCGGCAGCCGAACGCCGCACGGCGATGGAGAGCCTTGCGGGCGACTTCGAACGCAGCGTCAACGGCATCGTCCGTTCGGTCTCCACGGCCGCTACCAGCATGCAGACCACGGCGCAGTCGATGACGGCGACCGCAAGCGACGCCAGCGCGCGGGCGGCCAATGTCAGCGCGGCCTCGCAAAGCGCCTCCGGCAATGTCGGCACCGTTGCCGCCGCCGCCGAGGAACTGTCGAGCTCGGTCGCGGAAATCTCGCGCCAGGTCGGCCGCTCCACCGAAATCGCAAGCCAAGCGGTGACCGATGCCGAGCGCACCAATGCGACCGTGCAGGTGCTTTCAACCGGCGCGGAAAAAATTGGCGAGGTGGTGAAGCTGATTCACTCGATCGCAGCCCAAACCAATCTGCTCGCGCTCAATGCCACCATCGAAGCGGCACGCGCCGGCGAATCCGGCCGCGGCTTTGCGGTGGTCGCTTCCGAAGTGAAGGCGCTAGCCAACCAGACCGCGAAAGCCACCGAAGAAATCTCCAGCCAGGTCGAGGCGATGCAGCAATCGACCAACGACGCGGTCACCGCCATCAACGGCATCTCGCGGACGATCGCGCAGATGAGCGAGATCACCACCTCGATCTCCACCGCGATGGAGCAGCAGGGCGAGGCAACGCGCGAGATCGCCCGCAACATCCAGTCGGCGGCGGCCGGCTCCAGCGAGATCAACACCCATATCGGCGGCGTCACCACGGCGGCGGCAGCCACCGGGACCGCGGCCTCCGAGGTGCTGGAGAATGCGCGCCAGCTCGATACGCAATCCGGCATGCTGCGCGTCGCAGTCGACGGCTTCCTCGCCAAGGTGCGCGCGGCCTAGAGATACGAAAAAGCTACGCGCGGGCTTCAACCCGGCCATTGCCGGAATAGCGGATTGCTGCCATTTTCGCTCCGTTACACGGAGGCGAAGGTGCGTCATGGCGCGATTTTTGACGGCGATACTATTGCTCGCGATCCTGCCGGGCTGGACCGACACCCGCGGAATGGTGCGCGTCGAAGCCGCCGCGCCGGACAAGCCTTATGACTTCGTGGTGCACGTCCGAAATATTCCGGACATCAAATATAATCCGCTGGTAAGGCAGGATCGCAACCGCATGGCGCTCGATCTCGTCCGCGGCGGGTGCCCGAGGGGCCATGTCGTCGGCGAAGACACCGTCAACACCGAGATCTACGGCATCACCTCCAGCCTGCCGGATTATGTCGTGCTGGTGAGCTGCGCGCGGGCCCGTTGAGGACGCCGCCCAGGGATTGGGATTACATCGCGAGAGCATGATGAATTTAGGCGCTGGGCTCAATCACTTCGCGCCGCGCTCGCTACCCACCTTAACAAGTTCATATTTTATTAATGTAATCGAACGCTAACATTTTAGATTGTCGGCGAACGACGACATTTCTCTATGTCACCGAACGCCAACATATGCTAATGTTAGCGAACGCTGACATTAGGGATACGCCATGCTCATACGTTCACCTGCCGATCTCGGCGCAATCATTCGCGATAAGCGCAAGCGCCTCAAGATCGATCAATCCACCCTGGCCAAACGCATCGGCGCTAGCCGTCAATGGGTGATCGAGGTCGAGCATGGGCACCCGCGCGCCGAACTGGGACTCGTACTGCGTGCTCTAGACGCTTTGGGCATCCGTTTCGATGCGAGCAGCGAACTCGCGAAGGACCGCAGCTCGGCCAAATCCGCTGTCAACATTAATGCCATCCTGGCCAAAGCCAAAAAGGGCAAAACATGACCGACGAGCTTGTCGCTCTGTTGGATGGCAACGAAGTTGGCCGCGTGCGTAATGGCGCACGTGGCCGGTTAACCTTCGTCTATGACAGCAAGTGGCGCGACACAGGCGGAGCCTATCCCCTGTCGCTTTCGATGCCGCTCGCAGCCGAAGAGCACGGTCCTGCCGTCGTTCAAGCCTTCCTATGGGGACTTCTCCCGGACAATGAGCGCGTGCTTGATCGGTGGGCCAAGAAATTTCAGGTGTCGGCGCGCAACGTCTTTGCCCTCATCTCTCACGTCGGCGAAGATTGCGCGGGCGCTGTTCAGTTTGTCAGGCCTGATCGTTTGGAAGCCTTGAAGAGCGGGAAAGAAGACAAGGTCGAATGGCTCGACGAATTGGCAATCGCAAAGCGCCTCCAAGCCTTACGCGAAGATCATGCCGCCTGGCGTTTGCCACGCGACACAGGGCAGTTCAGTCTTGCCGGCGCCCAGCCGAAAACCGCCCTTCTTCTGCAAAAGAGCCGTTGGGGTGTTCCTTCGGGACGGATTCCAACGACGCATATCCTTAAACCGCCAACGGGCCATTTTGATGGTCATGCTGAAAATGAGCACATCTGCCTACAGCTCGCACGCCATCTCGGCTTCCCTGTCGCAGAAACTAAAGTCACGCGGTTCGGAAAAGAGATAGCTATCGTGATCGAACGCTACGACAGACAGATCGTCGGAAACGATATCGTCCGTATCCATCAGGAAGATATTTGCCAGGCACGTGGCACGTTGCCGACCAAAAGATATCAAAACGAAGGGGGACCAAGTCCTTCCGATATTATCGAGCTATTGCGTACCTACTCTACAGATCGCGAAGTTGATGTTGACACCTTTGTCGACGCCCTCGCCTTCAACTGGCTTATTGCCGGCACCGATGCGCACGCCAAAAATTACTCGCTGCTGCTTGCCGGGGGTCCCGAAATAAGGCTTGCACCACTTTACGACATCGCCAGCATTCTTCCCTACGACGAGGTCGATGCTCAAAAGATCAAGCTCGCGATGAAGATCGGAGATGAGTACAAACTCAGCAAAATCGGCTTGCGCCAATGGCAGAAATTCGCGCGCGAAATGCGATTTGACGCGGACAAAGTGCGTGCCGGACTAACCCAAATGGCCGAGCAGCTTCCTGACTTCGTTACCGCAGTGCAGATGCAAGCGAAAAAAGATGGATTAGACAATGCCATCATTGGACGCTTGGCGACGCAGCTGATCGTGAGGGCCAAGGATTGTGCGCGTCGTCTGAAGGAAACCTAGATTTCGGCGTTACATCGCGCCGATAATAGTCATCGCGATCGGTGCCAGCACCACCATTACTGACAGCGCGAGCTTTGCTCGTCGCGCCCCGTCAGCACGGGGAGAGGGAGCAAATCGCGGTTCCAGCTCGACCAAAACTCATCAAGCGCGCGCTTTACATCGACGCGTTTTTTTCACGCTAACCGGTGCCCACTTCGCTCGAAAACGCTACGTACGCCCTTTGCGCCTCTGGAACCGGCTGCTTCACCGGCTCGACAGTCGCGATGCCGCGCAAGAGACGGCCGAGCAAGTCGGAGCCGGTGATGATCCGCTTTTGCGTGCTCCAGACCAGGATGAGGTCGTTCTCGATCACGTCATCGTCGGGCGTTTCCTGAACCACCCGCATCTGCCCGATCACGTCGCCAAGCTTGGCCTTGGTGTCGCGGACGACGATCGGCCGATGCCAATAAGCTGAGGTATCCGTTTCAAGCTGGTTGAACAGCGCATCGCGCAGGAAATGATGGGCGTCGAGCACGAAGACGGGTTCGCCCGTCGCGGAGTCGGTGATGATCACCCATTTCATCCCGGACGCATCGACTTGCCGCAGGAACGGATCGTCCGGCGAGCGCTGGAATGACGGCAGCACGCAGCGCTGATTGGACAGCGGCAGGCTGATGATGCTTTTGACATCGACGAACTCGCCCTCGTCGCAGACGGAAATGTCGTCGAGGTCGAGGAAATTCTGCGCGCCGGTCGCTTCCAATCTTCCGATCGTGCCTTCGCTCGTCGAGTGGCGCGCAAGCATCGAGCGCAAGTCCTTCTCCTTCATATAGGCCGGCCCTTCAGGTCCGAGCCAGGCGTCCAGCAGCATCGCGGTCGGTTTCGCAAGCGGGTACAGCACAACGCGGTAGAAGTTCAGAAACGGCAGAAAGCGCGAGGTCACCTTTAGCGCGTTGCGCGAAAAATACGCCTGCGGGATGATTTCGCCGAGCATGGTGATGGCGAAGGCCGAAAAGAAAAACGCCGCCACGCCGGTCAGGACCGAATCCGACAGCAGCGTCAAAAGAACGTTGGTCGTGACGTTGCCCCAGATCACGGTTGCCAGAACCTGGTTGGCGTTGTGGCGCAGCTCCAGCACCTTGATGGCGTCTTTATTGCCGCCATCGGCTTCGACCTGAAGCCGGAGCAGGCTGAGGCTGAAGACCGCGAGGTTGAGGCCGGCAAACAGCGCCGACTGGATGATGCAGGCGAAGACGCCGAGCCAGGTGCCGGTGGTGCTGAACGCAGCCATGCTTCCCCGTCCCATTCCGGTGCTACGAGGCCGTCCAGGGAGACGGACTCGTCGCGCCTTCGTTCATCGCTCGGAGTCGGGCCTTATTCTGCCGCCTGTTGGGCGACGGCGTCGACCTCCTTGTTATAGTCGAACACAACGCGGCCGTAAGGCAAGGTGAGATCGGCGATGTAGTGGTGGGCGCCGATGACGCGGCGGACCGGGAAGTCGGCGACCGGCGCGTTGACGTGTGGAACCAGATGCAGACGGCCGGGCCCGAGCCACGATCCCTTCACGACAATGTCGATCAGGTTGATCGCGACCAGCTGGCAGACTTCCGCGTGGCCATCGACGCCCGGGATCAGTTTCAGATTGATCTGGGTCTTCGACAGCGTGGCGCGGGTCAGCGAGCCGTCGCCGGCCATCGCCTCGTGCTTGTAGCCCATGGTGCCCATGGCCACGAGTTGGCCGGCATATTCCAGCGTGCCGGTCAGCGTGTCCTTGACGATCTCAAGCTTGGGATGGGCGTACTTCTTCGGAAAACCCCAGATCTCGCGCCCCGCCACGATCGGCGGATCATCGTCGAGATACATCTGCGAGACGAAGTTGACCTCTTCGCCGTTCAGCCGCGCCGGGATCACGAGGCCGGATTCGGTGTAGCTGCCGAAGCCGGAAGAGTCCGGCATCTTGATCCATTCATAATGCACGATCGGCGTTTCGATCGGCTCCAGCGGCTCGGGCAGGCCGGCGCGGATCAAATCGGGATCGGTCTCATAACTGATCACGAGAAATTCGCGGTCGATGAAACGGTAAGGTCCAGCGGGATAGCTCGGACCGGCCAGCGGCATGGACGGAAGCTTCAGGACATCTGCCTTGCGCATCGAAAACCCTTTATCTTCTGGAGCAGGTTATCTTTCTGGAGTGAGTTATTTTTGAAAACAGGTTGACGCCTATGCCGTCACGCGCGAGTTCGCGAGCCGGATCGGATTACCGGAATTACTTTTGCGGTACGGTAACCAAGCTGTTTGACGGCCGGATGAAACGGCCGCGAGACGTAAGCCGTGTCACACCAGCGTCACCGCCATTTTTCACTCTGGTCCCCTGACGCAACGGCTGGGATCGGTGTCATGGATCAATTCGCTGGCGACCAACGACTGCTGAGATCCGAAACTGAAGCGCCTGCGCCCTGGCGCCCCGAAGGCTGCCATCGCACCGCCCTGGTGTTGCAAGGCGGCGGCGCGCTCGGCGCCTATCAGGCCGGCGTTTATCAGGCGCTGCACGAAGCCGGCATGGAGCCGGACTGGGTTTGCGGCGTGTCGATCGGTGCGATCAATTCAGCCATCATCGCCGGCAATCCGCCGGAGCAGCGGCTGGACAAGCTGCGGACCTTCTGGGATCGCATCACCGCGCGCAAGGTCTGGCACTATACGCCCGACGGCGACGTCTATCGCAAGGCGCGCAATCTCACGAGCTCGTTCATGACTTCGACGCTCGGCCAGCCCGGCTTTTTCAAGCCGCACGAGGTCAATCCGTGGTTAAGCCCGGCCGGCGCGAAAACCGCCACCAGCTATTACGACACCACGCCGTTGCGCGAAACGCTGCTGGAGCTCGTCGATTTCGACCGCATCAATGCGCGCCACATGCATTTTGCCGTCGGCGCGGTGAACGTGCTCACCGGCAACTTCCTCTATTTCGACAACAAGAAGGAAGTGATCGAGCCCGAGCATGTGATGGCGAGCGGCGCGCTGCCGCCGGCACTGCCGATGGTTCGGATCGGCACCGACCATTTCTGGGACGGCGGCATCGTTTCGAACACGCCGTTGCAGCATCTGCTTGATCAGGAAGACGGCAAGAACTCGCTGGTGTTCCAGGTAGACCTGTTCAGCGCGCGCGGGCAATTGCCGCGCGATATCCACGAGGTCACCTCGCGCCACAAGGACATCGTCTATTCCTCGCGCACGCGCCACAACACCGACGTCTACAAGCGAGTGAACAATCTCAAGGCTTCGCTTTACAAGGCACTGTTGAAGGTGCCGGAGGCGGAACTGAGCAATGAGGAGCGCACGATGCGCGATAGCCTCGCGCACCTTTCCGCCATCACCATTCTGCAATTGATCTATCAGCAGAGGGCCTACGAGGGCGACTCGAAGGACTACGACTTCTCCTCGACCTCGATGCGCGAGCACTGGATGAGCGGCCTGGAAGATACCCGCCGCACGTTACTGCGCCGCGACTGGCTCGCGATGCCGGCCGAAGGCATCGTCGTCCACGACGTGCACCGCGAGCGGGATTATTAGATCCCGCTCTCGTGCTCAAACTCGCGCAGGACGGGAAAAAGGCGGCGGCCGCTTCGGTTGCCTCTAGGTGTCGTCGGGATTGTCGACGCTCCGGGAACGCTCATTGGCGCGACGCGTTGGTCTCTCAACCAGATTAGAAAGAGACCATCATGCGTTCCACGTTTGCTGTTCCCATCATCGCCTGCGTGATCGCGGCGCCGGTTCTCATGGCGACGCCGGGTTTCGCTCGGGACGCCGGGGCGTTCAGCCGCTATGGCCGAATTCATCATTACCGCGGTTACCGCGATTATTCAGGCTACCTGGATCCGAGGAGCGGGCACTACGATCTCGAGTTCCAGCGCAACAGGGAGGACTTTGGCTTCAGCGGGAGAGACCCGTCGAGAATCGGCGGCGAAGACCCGTATCTCCATCCCGCACCGTATTAGAGCGATCGCTCTTCAAGAGCGGCAAGCCTGATACGGTCAGCGTGAGAAAAAGCGCGGGCGGCGAAACTCGCTTCCGTCACGCAGTCGCCGGCTGGAACAGGCGCTTGATCATTGACGAAAAACCGTGACGGCCTTGTTCGCGGTCGACGACGGATTGCTCGGTCACCCAATTGAGCTGGATCGCGCGACGCTTGCCCGCAAACGGGTGATGGCCGTGCCATGAAGTGTCGGAGCGCTTGAAGACCAGGAGCGTCCCGCCGGCCGGCTCGACCTCGGCGGCGTAATTTTCGAGGTCGGTGCCGTTGCGCAAAATGCGCAGGCGGCCGGTCGAACTCTCCCAGGAATCGTCGTTCATGTAGAGCAGGACGGTGATGATCTTGGTCTTTGAGTCAGTGTGGATCTTGCCGTCGCGTGCCCGGCAGAATCCGCGCACCGTGTACATCGTCGGCCTGCCGGTGAGATCGATGTCGAACTTTTCCTCGACCGCTTGCCGGAAGGAATTTGCAAGAAGTTCGTCGATCATCTCCTTGAAATGCCCGGCAATCTTCAGGCCAGCCGGCGGATGCGAGCCGGGGCCGGGCACCTCGGGATAGTCGGAGAGAACCTGCTTCAGCTTCTCGCGCTCGACGAAATCCCGCACGATGAGATATTCGAAGGGATCGCGTTGCAACGGCGTCGAGCGAAGCGTGTCAAGTCTAAGCATGGTTCCTCCTGTACCCGGTCCCATCCGGATAGCTCGCGGGTTTGGTGTCGCCCGCGTTCGGTTGCCCTTTTTCCGGCAAGCTGAGCGGGCTTTGTCCTTCGGTCCACAACCGGTCATAGACGCTGCGGATACGGCGCGCCTCGGCTGCAAGCGAGAAGTTGGCGTGCACGAATTCCAGCGCCGCCCGGCCCTGTTCTTTAGCCAAATCGGGCTCGCGGAAATAGGGTTCGATCGCGGCGGCCAGCGCGTCGGCGTCGCCCGCCGGCACGATGGCGCCGTTGATCCCCGGCCGGATCATCGACGGAAACGATCCGGCGTCCGACGTGACGACGGCGGTTTGCGAGGCCATCGCCTCGAGCGGGGTCAGGCCGAAACCCTCCTGGCGCGATGGCGCCACGAACAACGTGAAGCGCCGATACCAGACCGAGATATCATCGACATCGCCTAAGAAGATAATGCGTTGCGTGAGGCCCGCGGCCGATATCTCCGACTTCAACTCGCGCTCGAAGGCGAGATTGTCCGAGGTGGTGCGGCCGGTGATCACCGCCGTCCAGTCCGGATATTGCGGCAACAGCCGCACCATTGCCTCAACGAACAGATCCGTGCCCTTCTGGTGCCGGATGCGCCCGGTGCAGCCGACGGCATATTTGCCGGGAAGCCCGGTCGCGGCGTAGTCGTCCTCGCTGCCGCGCGGTGGATGGAAGTGGTCAAAATCCGTTCCATGCGGCACGACGGTATAGGGGACGTCGAGAAAACTGCCGGAGCGTTCGCTGGTTGCGATCACCGCGTCCATTCGTTTCAACATCCAGCGCGTCAGCGGCTTGTGCCGGCGCTGGCCGGCGGAGTTGAAGATCAGCCGGAGCGGCGCGCGCAGCACGTCCCTCAGCAGAAGTCCCACGATCATCTCGTTGTTGCGGCGGCAATGGTAGATTCGAAACGGACGGCTCGCCGGCTGGCGAAACAGCTTCGGAACATCGCGCCAGCGCATGCGCGGCACCCGCTCCGGCAGATCGAAGCCGAGCGCCGCGATCTTCAGCGTCTTGGCCTGTTCCGGAACCAGTTGCACGACCGCCGTCGTGCCGCCGGATTGGCGCCAGTTGAAGTTGGTGGCGACCACTTCGATTTCCGAAAAATCGTCCGTCAATGCGATGATCCCTTTGGGCGGGACGGACTATCCCTTGTCACCCACGAAGGGGGTTAGCAGCGGCGGTAAACGTTCACAAGATGCAGGCATTGTGAAGTCAAGGCTAAAGCGAAGTGCCAAAGCCGCAAATGAAAATTCATTAATAATAGCAAATACCTAGAACGGTCGCCTCAAGTTTGGCGCGGGCAGGGCTTTGCGATCTTCCTTGCGTGGGGACAACCCGCGTTCGCCGATGAATTTCAAAACCTGAAATGCGGCACTGACATTCCCAAGACCCTGATCGGCAAGCGCTCATCGAACGGGCCGGTGTCGAATCCGAGAAAAAATCGGATCGCTTAACCGATCCCTTGCCGGTGAAGACCGCATGGAAGATCGATCAGAAGGGTGTCAAGTTTGTCCCGATCCCGGGCGAGGGCCTGCTTTGCCCGCGAAGCGGCATCATTACCGTGGATGGTGGCCGTTAAGGCGAAGGCGGCTTTCGGGGCGGCCGCAGATCGCCGCCATGCGGCGTCAGCCGCGAGACGCCACGAATGGCAGATGTTAATGTCATCCTGGCGGCAAAGCCGAAACGGCGTCGAACGAAATTCGAGCAACGGGAGAGCAGGGATATACCCGGCCATGAACGACAACAGGGAGGCTTCCATGAACAAGACCGCTGAAATCGCATTCGCCGCAGGCGTTGCGGTTGTGGCGTTCGCGGGCACCGCGAGCGCACAGAATTCGCAGGCCCAGTCCGCCATCGACACCAGCCTGCGTGGCGCGGTCGAGCGCAAGGACATACCGGGCGTGGTGGCGCTGGTCACCGATCGCAAGGGCGTGCTCTATGAAAACGCATTCGGCGTAGCCGATGTCGCGACCGGGCGTCCGCTCAAGTCCGATGCGCTGTTTCGCATCGCCTCGATGACCAAGCCGATCACGTCGACGGCGCTGATGCAGCTGGTCGAGCAGGGCAAGATCGGCCTCGACGATCCGGCCGAAAAATATTTGCCGGAGCTGAAGAATCCGAAGGTCATCGAATCCTTCAACGCCGCGACCGGGGATTACAAGCTTCGTCCGGCATCGAGCCCGCCGCTGGTCAGGCATTTCCTGACCCATACGTCCGGACTGGCTTATCCCTTCACCAGCGCGATCTGGCGCGATTTCAAGCCGCACGCCGGCGAGAGTTACCCCTTCGGCGGCCCGCTACTGTTCGATCCCGGCGAACGCTGGCATTACTCGACCTCCACCGATGTCGTCGGCCGGCTGGTCGAGGTGGTGTCCGGCCAGAAGCTCGAGGATTATTTCCACGACCACATCTTTGTCCCGCTCAAGATGAACGACACGTCTTACAACGTGGCGGAGGCCAAGGGACCGCGCCTCGTCGCGCAGCAGCAGCGCGACGGCGCCAAGATGGACGGCGCCGTGGTGCTGCAAAATCCGCAGGCAGGCCTCACCGTCGCGCAACCGATCGGCGGCGGCGGGCTGGCCTCGACCGCCGACGACTACGGCCGCTTCATGCGCATGATCCTCAACGGCGGCGAGCTCGACGGAGCCCGCGTGCTCAAGGCCGAGACGGTCAAGCTGATGGAGCAGAACCACATCGGCGCGGTCACAGTGCCTGCGCTCAAGAGCGCGCTGCCGCGCAGCGCCGACTTTACCTTCATCGCCGATGGCCGCGACAAGTGGGGCTACGGTTTCCTGATCACGGTCGATCACGTCGCTGGCATGCGTTCTCCCGGCAGCCTGAGCTGGGGTGGCATCAACAATACCTACTTCTGGATCGATCCGGCGCGCGGCGTCGCCGGCACGATCATGATGCAGTATTTGCCGTTTGCGGACGCCAAGGCGCTCGCGGTTTACCGCGCGTTCGAACGCGGCACCTATCAGCTTGTGAACGCAGAGCGGTAGGTCTACGGCTGGTCTCGCCGAGGCATCGCCGTTCGAAGAACGGCGATTTCTCGGTTTTTCAATTGGGCTTACGCCGCGCGCTGCAGAAGTCGTGGCAGCGAGCTTGCAAAAGCTGCAATCGCAAAGGTTGTGATTAAGCCGATCTGCCTCTTCATCGCGTCCCCTGATCGTGCCAAGAATGTGCCCAGCGCCTGACTTGGTCTAAACAACAATCGTTCATGCTAAGGCCATCACCCGGAGCTAATGTTCGGGCGATCGGCCGGCCGCCATATTTGACATTATTTATAAGAATTTGAGACGCCGTTTTTGAGACGTCCATTTCGGAGGCATTACATGTCACTCGAAATCATTATTCGACGGCGTCGAGATATGGATCGACCGCCAGAAACAGGTTCGCGGGATACTTCCGAGCCGCCCGAAAGCGTCGCCGCCAAACAACAGCCAGCGAGCGACCCCGCCAACGACAATGATGACGGAGCTTGGCCCTTTATCCCGTTTCCCAGGGGTTAGCCGGCTTTCCGGCCGATGGTTGCGCCCTGCGACTCAAAAAAAACCGGCAATAGACGCTGCTTCTCCGGCGGTTCGCGGCGCGTTTCCGCTTGCCTTCGCCCGAGGCGGAAAGCGGGTGGTTCAGGCTGCAAAAAAGCGCGATCGGAGGGTCAGACGCCGTCAGGCTCAAGACCCACGAAAGAAGCTGACATGAGTACGAAATCGCGAGTTGTATCTATTCGGCCCAGAGCGACGGTCGAGAAGGCGGCGGTTGAAGCCGATCCACGCTGGCGACGTGTCCTCGCGCGCGACCGTTCGGCTGACGGGCAATTTTGGTACGCGGTTGCGACCACGGGGGTCTATTGCCGGCCATCGTGTCCTTCAAGAACCGCCAACCCCAGGAACGTCAGCCTTTACGGCTCGCTGACTGAAGCGAAAGCGACGGGTTTTCGCCCCTGCAAGCGCTGCAATCCCGATGGCCCGTCAGCCGACGTCGAGAATGCGGCGATCGTCGCCAAGGCGTGCCGTTTGATCGAACAAAGCGAAGAAGTCCCGTCATTGACGGGTCTTGCGAAGGCGGCGAACTTAAGCACCAGCCACTTCCATCGCGTGTTCAAAAACGTCACGGGCCTGACGCCGAAGGATTACGCCGAGGCCCATCAGGCTTCCCGCGTCCGCGATGAACTCGCAAAAGGGAATAGCGTCACCGAAGCCATGTACGACGCCGGCTTCAATTCGAGCGGCCGGTTCTATGAAAAATCCAGGAACATGCTCGGCATGACGCCCACGCAGTATCGCTCTGGAGGGGCGAACGAAGACATACGTTTCGCGGTGGGGCAATCCTCGTTAGGGGCCATCCTGGTGGCTTCAAGTGACAAGGGTGTGGCGTCGATTCTGATCGGCGACGATCCGGACGAACTCGTGCGGGATCTTCAGGATCGTTTTCCGAAGGCGCGGCTAAAGGGCGGCGACAAGGAATATAAGTCGATGGTCGCCCGGGTCGTCAGCTTCGTCGAGGCGCCGGGAATCGGTCTGAACCTTCCCCTCGACGTGCGCGGCACCGCGTTTCAGCGGCGGGTGTGGCAAGCTCTGCAAAATATCCCAGTCGGGCAAACGTGCTCCTGTTTCGAAATCGCCTGCGAGGCTGCTCAGGCGTAACCACAGCTCTATTCGGAAAAGCCGCGGCGTTCGTCCGCCAGCCTTTTCGATTTCAAAGCAAAAAGCGGAGTTTCTCACTCAGGCATTCAAGTCAATCTTCTTTCTTCACACGAAGGAGAGACTGAAAAATGAATGCCCCCCACATCGTCAGCGAGCCGTCCATCCTCTATTTCGGCACGCCGGTCGTGTTGATCAGCAGTCTAAACGAGGACGGATCGGCCAATCTCGCCCCCATGTCGTCGGCATTCTGGCTTGGCTGGCGTTGCATCCTCGGTTTGAACGCTGCCTCCAAGACCACATTGAACATGATCCGCACCGGCCAGTGCGTTCTGAACTTGCCGTCGGTAGACAACGTCGCGGCGGTCAACCGCCTGGCATGCCTCACCGGCAGCAATCCGGTTCCTCCCGCGAAGCTGGCCAGGGGCTATACCTACGAAAAGCGCAAGTTCGAGACGGCCGGGTTGACGCCGATCCCGTCACTGACGGTGGCGGCGCCGCGCGCCCTGGAATGTCCGGTCCAGATGGAAGCCGTCGTCGCCGCGAAACACGACCTCATGCAAGACGACGATGTCACCCGCGGCAAGATCGTCAGCTTCGAAGTCCGCGTAACGCGCGTTCACATCCATCCGGATATCGCGATGGACGGCTTGCCCAACCGGGTCGACCCCGACAAGTGGCGGCCGCTGATGATGAGCTTCCAGCGATACTACGGCCTCGGCGAGGAAGTTCATGAATTCGACCCTGGCCAAGATTCCGGAGGAAATCTACCGGATGCCGGACATCGCCAGGTCGCGCACCGCCGAACTGGTGAGTTCCTGACGAGGCGGAAGCCAATCTTTCGATTCAGAAGCACGAAACGGAGCGCTGCCGCGATGTCGTTTGTCTAGCGTCGACACCGGAAGCTTGATGCTTCTGACACATGGCAACAAACAGAGAGACCAAAACATGTCGAAGGAAGATGACAACAAGGCCATCGTCGGTCGCTGGTTCACGGATTTCTGGGGCAAGACCTGCAACCTGAATATCGTGGACGAACTCGCAGCGCCCGACATGCTGTTGCAGTACTCGCTGCACGAACCTCGCCGCGGCCGCGATGACATCAAGGCCTTCATGACCGACTTTCGGAAGGCGTTCCCGGATCTCAACTTCTGGGGCGCGGCCGACCTGATCGCGGAAGGCGACTACGTCGTCGGCCGTTGGGAGGGAGGTGGCACGCACACCGGTCCCGCGTTCGATGACTTCCTGATCGGAGGCCTGCCGGCCAACACCGGCCGCAAGATGAAGTTCACGGGAACGACCGTGCTGAAACTTCAGAACGGCAAAATCGTCGAGGAAATCGGTCTCGACGACGGCGTCGCAGCCTTGACACAGCTCGGCCTCATCAAGAAAGCGGCCTAGATCGTCAAGATCGCGTAGCGGCACTTATCGAAGTGCCGTTTCGCGATTCATGGAGTAAACAGCCTTCATGGAGTAAACAATTGGCCGCCACGGGCGGCTGAACGGGCGTTTGGCCAACTCTATGGAGGAATTCGTTCATGTCGCCGTCCTCAATTATGTCGGGCTTCCCTCCGGTCGAATCCGATCAGGTGACACTGGCAAATTGGCGCACCGCTCCGTACATCAAATGGGCCTTTCAGCACGTGCGGGAAATCGTTCCGTCGGCGGACATCGCGAATTCGCCCAACAATATCTGGCAATTGGAATCCGCGCGTGAGGATTGGTCGTCGTTCTCGTTCCAGCACGGCGGCGAGACCTATTCGATCGATCGGTTTATTGCGGACACCGACACCGACGGCCTCGCAATCCTGCATCGAGGCAAGGTGATCTATCAGCACTACGCCAACGGAATGACGTCGAACACGCCTCACATTCTAATGTCCGTATCCAAGTCGCTGACCGCGATCGTTGCAGGTATCCTCATCGACAAGGGCGCTCTGAACCCCGAGCAAACAGTCGTATCGATCCTTCCGGAGCTGAAGGATTGGGCTTATTCCGATGCGACGGTGCGCCACGTGTTGGACATGCGCGTCGGTCTCGATTTTGATGAAGACTACCTCGCGACCTCAGGGCCGATCATTGAATACCGCAAATCGACCAACTGGAATCCGCTCGCGGCCGGCGAGCGGGCGACCGATCTCCGAAGTTTTCTTGCGAGCTTGAAGGACAAAGCAGGTCCCGACGGCGGACCGTTCCACTACGTGTCGACCAATACCGATCTGTTGGGATGGATATTGGAGCGTTCAGCAGGCGCGCGGTTTGCCGATCTCATCAGCAATTTAGTCTGGCAACCGATCGGTGCTCAGGCGTCTGCGTATATCACGGTCGACCGTCTCGGCGCGCCCCGCTGCGCCGGCGGCATATGCATCACCCTCCTCGACCTGGCGAGGGTCGGTCAACTGATCGTGCAAGGCGGCCGCCGAAACGGCAAAGCGATCATCCCGGCGGCCTGGATCGCGGACGTGTTCGACAATGGCGATCCGAAAGCCTGGAGCGATGGCGACATGATCTCGTATCTGGGCGACCGTCCCATGCACTATCGCAACAAGTGGTACGTCTTGCGTGATCGCGCCATCGCTTTCGGACTTGGCGTTTACGGCCAGAACGTCTTCGTCGATCGGGCGAACGAAATTGTCGTGGCCAAGGTTTCGTCCCAGGCTCCGCCGCTGGACAAGCGCCTCATCGATCTGACCATCGGATTCGTCGAAGCCGTCAGCGACCAAATCCCGTCACGCTGAACGTGACGGGATGCGTTTTCGATGAAGCGGCCCCTCAGTAAACCTTCGGCACGAACATCTCCTCCGGAATGTGGTCGCGCTGATAGGCCGGATCGTGAATCCGCTCCGGCAGCACCACCGATTGATGCATCACCTCGTTATACGGCACCTGCGTCAATAGATGCGAAATACAATTAAGCCGCGCGCGCTTCTTGTCGACGGCCTCGACCACCCACCACGGCGCCTCCGGAATGTGGGTGCGCTCGCAGCATCGTCTTCCTTGGCCTTGGTGTACTGCTCCCAGCGGCGCGCGCGACTGCAGGTCCATCGGGCTCAGCTTCCATTGCTTGAGCGGATCGTGGATGCGCATCAGGAAGCGGAATTGCTGCTCCTCGTCGGTGATCGAGAACCAGTACTTGACCAGGATGATGCCGGAGCGCACCAGCATGCGCTCGAACTCGGGCACCGAGCGGAAGAACTCCTCGATCTGCATCTCGGTGCAAAAACCCATGACGCGCTCGACGCCGGCGCGGTTGTACCAGGAGCGGTCGAACAGCACGATCTCGCCGCCGGCCGGCAGATGCGCGACGTAGCGCTGGAAGTACCATTGCGTGCGCTCGCGCTCGCTCGGCGCGGGCAGCGCCGCGACGCGGCAGACGCGCGGATTGAGGCGCTGGGTGATGCGCTTGATGACGCCGCCCTTGCCGGCGGAGTCGCGGCCCTCGAAGATCACGACCACCTTGAGCTTCTCGATGCTGCACCCAGTCCTGCAGCTTCACCAGCTCGCCCTGCAGGCGGAACAGCTCCTTGAAGTAATGCTGGCGGTCGAGCCCGTCGTCGGCGTCGCGGTCGTGGGTGCCATCTTGCAGCGTCTGGAGCCGGTGGTCGTCGAGCTCCATCTCGATTTCTTCGTCGAGCGTGTCCTGAAGGTCGGCGTCAATCAGTTTGCGCATGTTGGCGCCGTTGGCCGCATCGGTCATCGAGATCCCCTGTTTTGCCGAGTCTTTGCCGTTATGAATCTTGCCGCTACGAGTTTTGTCGCAAAGTGTCGCCCCCTAAAATTCCCGCGTCCTTTGACGGAGGTATGACAGCCGGCGGGAGTTGTACCGGGGAGAAGCCTAAGTCCTTGGCGCCCTGCGGCATTCATATAAGTGTCACGCTGGACCGATTTATTGGCGCCTGACGGGCGAGGACATCGATGCAGCAGCGGATGATCGAAAACCTGAAGGTCGGTCCCTATGCGATGCGCTATAGCCAGTTTGTCCCCCGTCTTTACAACCTGTGCCGTTCCTTAGGCTTTGAGCGCCATCGCATGTTGCCGTCGCGGGCATTTTGCTCGGACGAAAGCCAGGGCTATCCTGTCATCGTGATCGCCCAGCATTTCGGCACCTTTCCGTTCGACCAAGGCCGCGACGAAGGTTTGCTCCCTCTCCCCATGGGAGAGGTGAGTTCAGACGTCGTGGCGATTTAAGCTATTCGATAGGAGGATATTTTGGACCGACGTCTTTTTCTGATGTGCTTCCGCGGTCTCATCGCCATGAAAGCTGCAAGCGCCGCGCGCTCGGCCTGGCGGATGCCGCTGTTTCGGTTGCGGGCCTACTAAAACAGCTGCGTCACCGCAAAGATAATCAGCCCGACCAATCCGCCGACGATGGTGCCGTTGATGCGGATATATTGCAGGTCGCGGCCGACCGTGAGCTCGATCCGCTCGGTCAGCGTGTCGGTGTCCCAGTTCTCGACGACGTTGCGGATGAAGTCCGCGATCTCGGCGCGCCGCGGCGCCACCGTGCGCAATACCGCGACGCGGAGCCAGCGGTTGATGCCACCGCGTAAGCGCTCGTCGTCCTGAACGCGCTTGCCGATGTTGATCAGCAGACGCTCGATCATCCGCGTCAGCTGCGCCTGCGTCTCGGGCGCCTCGATCCGGTTCTCGATCGAGATCCAGAGCGCGTCGATCTGCCCGGTCATCGCTGATGTCGCCAGCAGTCTCGTTTTCAGCTCCTCGCCCTTTTCGATCAGCTCGGGCTTGGTCGCGAGATCGCCGATCAGCTGTTCGACGGTGGAAGTCATCTCCACCCGCCAGGGATGGCTCGGTTCGCGCATTTCCTCGAGAATCCGCGCCACGCCGTCGATGATCTTGTCGGCGACCATGCCGTCGATCCATTTCGGGATCAGGCGGGAAGTGCGCTTGGACACCTTGGCGCGCAGCGTCTCGCGGTTCTTGGCGAGCGTCGTGGAGGCCCAGTCCAGAAGCTTTTCGGCGAGCGCTTGCATCTCGCCATGGGCCCAGAGCAGCGACAAGAGCCGTGAGGCAAATGGCGAAGCTGGAACGCTCTCGATGCCGCCGCGCACCGCGCCGCTCAGAAAGGCATTCAGGTCTTCGCGCGGCAACGCGCCGAGCGCTTGGTTCAGGGATGAGGTGACGCGCTGAGCGATGTTGGTCGCATTGTCGCCGCGCAGGATCCAGCGCGCCGCCCAGCCCGAAATGTCGGCGTCGCGCATGCGTTCGGCGAGGACTTTGGGCGAGAGGAAATTGTTGGCCGTGAAGCGGCCGATCGCAATGCCGATGCGTTCCTTGCTGCTGGCGACAATGGCCGTGTGCGGAATGGGTATTCCCAGCGGGTGGCGGAACAAGGCGACCACGGCGAACCAGTCGGCGCAGGCGCCGATCATGCCGGCTTCGGCAAAGGCGCGGACATAAGCCAGCCACGGCCACTGCGTCATCTCGATCGAGGTCGCGATGAAGATCACGAGCATCAACACGAGCAGCGAGGTCGCGAAGGTCCGTGCCCGGCGCAGCGCGCGGCGTCGTTCTTCCACGCTGCCACCCGCAATCGCGGCTCGGCTCAGCCTGGGCTTCGGCTTCGGGGGTGCGAGATCAGGAGACGAGTTCAGCATAGCGCTCTTTGATGCGAGAGCTGCCATAGGTACGTTCCAAACGGCGCAACGTAAAGTGCGCATGAGCGACCCGCTGGAAATGGTCCATGAAGACGATATTGACGGTGGCGCCGCCCACCGCACCGAGAATCGGCAGCGCGCCGGCGGCCACCTTGTCGGAAACCACCAGACCAAAGCGTGAGACGATCTCGCTGACGAGGCTCGCCACCACCGGTGCGGACGCATCGATCGCGCCGCGTTCCAGTGCCAGTGCGGCGATGTCGTGGGTATATTTACTGATCAGCGTGCGGGCGGCGTAATAGCCGACGTCGAGATTGTCTTCGTTCTGCCTGGCGCTGTAGGCGAAGACTTCGAGGCAGGCCAGACGCGCCTCTAAGGTGGAGAGGTCCTCGCCCTGGTGCTGCGCGATTTCGGCAATCGCGCGCAGCATCAGGGTGGTGGTGAGTGGCAATTCGAACGCGAGCGCGCCGAAGCCGAACAATCCGCTGACGCCGCCGGTGACGCCGGCCAGAAACGAGGAAAAGCCCGTCGCGGGCGAGCGCGGCGGCGTGTCGTCGAGCGTATCGACCGCGACCTCCAGCCCCTTCATCACGGCGTTGCGCACCATCCCCGCAAGCTGCTTGTTGATGGCTTTGGGCAGAACGCCAAGCACGCGGTTGATCGGCACGCCGGCATAGTCGGCGAGTCGCGCCGCAAAATTTCGGCCTTCGAGAGTTTTGACCGCGTTTGTCAGGGCGGCGTGGTCCGCCGGTGCGATGGAGGGGGCGGTAACGACTTGACCGTTCATTGGTATCGCAGCATCGGGCGAACGCCATTGGCGCTGGCCAGGATCGCCGAGCCGTTAGAGATCAGCGCGGTGACTTCCGGCGAGACCAGTCCGCCCGGCAGCGCCAGGCCCAGCGCGATCGCGTTGAGCGTGGCCACGATCGCGTAATTCTGTCGGATCAGGCTGACGGCGCCTCTGGAAATCTCGACCGCCTGCACGAGCTTCCACAGCGAGTCTTCCATCAGCACGACGTCGGCGGATTCATGCGTCACTTCGGCGCCGTACTTCATGGCGATGCCGACATCGGCAAAACTTAAGGCAGGAGAGTCGTTGATGCCGTCGCCGACCATCGCCACCCGGCGGCCCTGGCGCTGCAAATCCTGGATCACGCCGGCCTTGTCGGCCGGCAGCATGTCGGCGAAGTGGCGCGCAAGGCCGATGTCGTTGCAGACCGCACGCGCCACCACGGCGTTGTCGCCGGTCAGCATGATGGTGTTCTTGATACCCATCTCATGCAGCTTCCTGATCACCGGCCGGCTCTCGTCGCGAATCTTGTCCGAATAGGGAACGAGGCCTGCGAGTTCGCCATCCACCGATATATAGAGGCTGGAGAAGCCTTTTTCATCGAGGCTGGCGCGGTCGATCACAGATTTATCGGTCGAGATATTGCACTGGCGCATGAAGCGCTCGTTGCCGACATGGACGTAGTAGCCGTTGACCTGGCCCTCGACCCCGAGCCCGAGCCGGTACTGGGTTTCGTTGCAGGGCGGAACATTGACGCCCAACTGCCGCGCCTTGCTGCGCAGCGCTTCGGCGACCGGATGCTGAAGCTTGGTTTCGGCCGCTGCCGCCAGCCCCAGCAGGTGGTTCGGCGTGATATGGTTTTGATAGGGCACGATGTCGATCACGGCCGGCGTGCCGTGGGTCAGCGTTCCCGTTTTGTCGAACACCACGGTGTCGACGGCGGCGAGCTTTTCCATATGGCCGCCGCTCTTGATGATGATGCCGGCGCGCGCGGCATGGGTCATCGAGGCCAGCACGGAAGTGGGCGCGGCGACGCGGATGCCGGTGCCGAAGTCGACGATCACGAGCGACAGGAAACGGTTAAAGTCGCCACTTACGGCCGCGGTGCCGGCGGCGAGCGCCAGCGTCGGCGTCACCAGCCGGTCGGCAAAGCGCTCGGCATGGTTTTGCATTCGGGTGTCGCCGATCGGCGCGCTTTCGACCAGGCGAACGATTTGGCCTGCGGTGGTGGCGGTGCCGACGCGCAGCGCCCGCACCGTGATCTGGCCCTCGCGGATCACGGTCGCCGCAAAGGCCGCTTCGCCCTTGGCCCGCGTGACGGGCAAGCCTTCGCCGGTGATGGTCTTCTGGTCGATGGTGGCCTGACCGTCGATGATTTCGCCGTCAACCGGGATCATCTCGCCGGGATAGACCACGACGAGGTCCTCGACCTTGAGGTCAGTCGCCGGCACCGAGATGACCTCGCCGTCGCGCAACAGCCACGCGGTCTTGGTCTGGAATTCCAAAAGTTCAGAGATTGCGCGTTTTTGTCCCGCCGCGGTCAGGTCGCGGATCCAGTCGCCGAGCTTGATCAGCCAGGTCACGATGCAGCCGGCAAGCGGGGTGCCCTGCAACATCGAGGCTGAGATCGCGAGCGTGTCGAGCACGTCGATGTTGAGCCGGCTTTCGTTGGACCACACCTTCCAGGCGCGCCTGGCGATCGGGATCGCGTTCCACAGCATCAGCGGCACATTGACCGCCATGACGACCGGATTGGCGCTGAAGGCCATCAACAGCGAGATCGTCGGCAGTGCCAGCGGAGAATCCCTTGAGACCTGCAACACGGTCTTCTTCGGCGTGGCGTCGGACGTTGCCCGGGCGCAGAGCGCCTTGATGTCCTGGAGGCTTGCGCCCTTGAAACGTTCGAGCAGCGCCATGAGGAACGGCTCATGCGCCGGGTCGTATTCCATCACCAGGCTGGCGCAATCGTAATTGATCCGCGCGCTGCGGATGCCAGGTTGCGCCTCCAGCCAGGAGAGAAATTTTTCGCCGAGACGGCGATTTCGAAGCGCCGGAACATTGAGCCTGGCGCGGCCCGGCATCAAATGTCGGATCGAACATTCCATGGAGTTGTGATCTCGCGGCCAGCGTTTTCAGGTCCGATTTATCAAGTGCGATCAGGCCGGTGCGAGAATCTCCTCTTCTTCTTCAGAATCTTGCGCCGCGCGCGCGGCGGCCTCGGCCATGCCGGCCTGGATCATGTGATTAAGCGCAAAGATCGAAATCGTGACCCAGACGGGCGTGGCGGCGCTGGCGCCGACCTCGAAAATGGTGAAGCCGGCAATGCCCAAAGCGAGCACGATCTTCAGGTCGACGACGTTTCCGGTCGCCAGTTTGATCTGCTCGTCGAAATGCTTGAAGTAATCGACGATGATGCGGGCGGTATGGGAATGCTCGGCCAGGAATTCGGCCTCTTGCCCAATCTTGTTGGCGAGGGCGTCGATCTCGTTGGTCGGCGGCCGCTCGTGGCCGCCGGTGTGATGCTCGAGGTGACCGTGGAATTCGTCGTGCTTGTCGGTGTCGTAGCACAGCACCACGCTGCCGGTGGTCGGATTGACCGTGACGTCCTCGATGCCCGGGATCACGTGGAACATCTGCTTGATCTGGTCGACCAGCTCCGGGTTCTCTTTCACATTCGGCACCTTCAGGCGAATGCGGCCGGGGACCTGATGGGCGACTTGCACGTTCATCATCGTGGTCATTGCTGATCTCAGGTCTCGTTTAGTCCAGATTTCTCAAGTCCAAACGCCTTAAGTTCGATTAGCTAAAATCCAAGCAAGCTTCGGTCCAAGCAATCGTTCAAGCAATCGTTCAAGCAAACATCAGTCAAAGCGTGAGTAGTCCGAAAGCCGGTCAAAGGTTCGGCCGCCGATGGTTCACGAACTTGCCGTCGGGCCGGCCCTCCAAACCAGTCACGAACTTGATCAGGCCGCGTGGCGGTCCGCGTCTTTGGCAGCCGTCTCGGCCTCAGCCTTCACTTCGGCCACGGCGTCGTGCACGTGCTCGCGCGCTTCGTGGAACATTTCCTTGGACTTCTGGGCCAGCTTGTAGGTGCCGCGAACGGTGGACTTGAACAGCGGGTTCAAGGCGCTCGTGAGCTTGGGGAGGTATTTCGGAGCCGCAACCGCGGCCGCGCCGAGCGCGATGCCCGGCAGCAGGGCCACTTCGAACAGGGCGGCGCCGACCGCGACCACCGCAACCGCGGCAACCGCCTTGCCCACCACGCCTTCTTCGTGAGCTTCCGATGGAGGGGTCATATCTTCAGAAAATGAAGCCTGTCCGTTACCTGCCGGCATCGTATACCCCTTCGATGTTAAACCACATGATGCAATGCCCACTGCATAAGAGCGCAATTAGAAAGTCGAGTGACAGTTTCATGACATCTCTGCCACGGTGCCTTCGAAAGGTGTGAGAGCCCTGACTTGGCCGAAAAATCCGGCAGCCTGCTCAAGTCCCACTCAAGCGCGATGACGGCCGCGATAGTTAAGAAGACGCCAGTGGCGGTGTTGCTTGCTCGGCCGTCAACCGCCCACCGCTGCAGCGTGAGGAGCCAGCCAGGGTAGCCGCAGCGTGGCGAGGAACAATAGCGCGTGCAGGGCGCAGAGCAGACCGAATGCCGCGATGAAGGCGCCTGACATCGACGCGAGATCTGCCATCGCCGACAGGCGCCACCCCAGGAAGGTCGCGCAGAGCGTCGTCAATGTCGGGCCGCCGAGGCGCTGAACGATATTCATGGCAGTCGTCGCCATCGGCAGGTCCTGGCGCTTGACCGATGCATAGCCCGAGGTGATCGACGGAATGCCGATGGCGCTGACGCCGACGCCTCGAACGAACAGGCTCGCGGCCAGAACAGCGACGATGAGGCCGTGCTGGGCCAAAAAAACCAGCGGCAGAGTCCCTGCGAGAGCCAGAAGCGCGCCACACGCGGCGAGCTTGCGGATGCCGAACCGCTTCGTGAGCGGGCCCATCAACGGATAGGTGCACATCATGCCGAGCCCCAGCGGCGCCAGCAGCCAGCCGGTCCGGCTTGGCGACATTCCGCAGGCGCGGACCAAATAAATCGGAATCAGCATCTGGCCGGCAAAGGAGACGCCGTTGACCATGAACATCGCGGCGATCGAAGCGGAGAATCCCTTGCCCCGGAGCAGCCGAAGGTCGATCAGGGCGGCGTCGCCCTTGGCCTTCGCGATGCGCAGGAATAGCGCGAACATGACGATCGAGACAGCCAGCGCCGCAAGGCCGATCCATCGATCCAGATGGTCCGAGCCGTAGAGGAACAGCACGAGTCCCGGCGATATCAGCGCCAGTCCGAGCAGGTCGAGACCGCGCGGCTTGGTCTCCTCGCGATCGTTGGGCAGGAATGCCGCCGCAAGCGCAAGCGCCAGGATTCCGACCGGCAGGTTGATTAGAAAGAGCCAGCGCCAGGATGAGAACTGGAGGATGGCGCCGGCGATGACGGGACCGAGCAGCGGCGCGAGCAGGATCGGGAGCGCGGCGATGCTGACCACTTGCGCCATGTGTTTGCCTGCGGCGCGGGCAACCATCATTTGCGCCATCGGCGCGAGCAACCCGCCGCTCATCCCCTGAAAGATACGGAAGGCGATCAGCGAAGTCGCCGACCATGCGAGCCCGCACAGGGTCGAGGAGAGGGTGAAGGCTGCGAAGCACCAGAGATAAAGGGCCCTGGCGCCGATGCGATCGACCAGCCAGCCGCTCAGGGGAAGCATCAGCGCCAGCGCCAGCAAATATCCGCTCGTCACCCACTGAATGGTCGAAAGGCTGACGCTCAGATCGGTGGCGAGGCTCGCGAGCGATACATTGACCACGGTAGCGTCGAGTTGCGCCATGAAGGAGCCAATGGCCGCGACACAGACCACTTTCCAGATGCCGGGAGCGAGCCGATCGGTTTGATCGTCGCCGCCGGCCAACGCTGCGTCGGTATCCTTCGACGGATTCATGCGCGATCGAGCAGGGCTGTGCCGGCGATCGCGAGGCGCCTCATGAACGCTCCGGCGAATTGCCGCCGTGAAACCGTCCGAACAGGCGCGCGCCCATCAGGCCGAGGAGAAGAGCGCCCAACCCAAGCGCAACAACATGCGCCGTCGAACGCAGATCAAAGTTTCCAACGCGGCACGTCAGAACATAGCCAACGGCCAGGTTGAAAAAGCCCCAAAGGACATTGACCGTTGACGACGAAAGCCCCTCACCGGGCGGTTTCGCAAAAGGGCTTTGAAAAGGACGCCCCATCACGCCGCTGACGAAATGCGGAACGGCATTGGTGAGAAAAGCACCGCCAAAGAAGTAGGAGACGTAGTCGAGCCATTCCATTGTCAGTTCCTCTTTCCGAGCAGATCGATGATCTCCCGGGTCGTGCCGGTTTCGCCCAGCCGCGGGAACACATGCGCGATGCTGTTGTCGTGAGCTTCACGGCGCATGTCGGTCATGGCGTCGATGGCGAGGGTGACGTTGAACCCCTGCTCATAGGCCTGCCGCGCGGTCGAACTCGACACCGGTCGCGGTGGCAACGCCGGCGATGACGACTTGCGTGACATCAAGCGCTTTCAGCCGTTCTTCGAGAGGGGTGCTCGCGAACGCACCCCATGTCCGCTTGGTCACGACAATGTCGCTCGCTTGTCGATCCATTTCGGGGATGAGGTCGGTCCATCCTTCGGGAAATGGCCCGCCAGGGCGTTGCTGCTCCGTTCGGCCCGGTGCGCCCCCGGCGACGTTGACGAGCACCACCGGCAGGCCGCGTTGACGAAATGCATCAGCCAGTGAGCGAGAGCGTTCCACGACTTCGCCGATGGGATGCACGGTGGGATAGGCGACGATGCCCTTCTGCAAGTCGATGACGATGAGCGCGGTGTTCGGGTCAAGCGTGGTGACGGTCATAAAAGTGAGCCTTGTGGTTGCGAGTGTCCCGATTCCGAAGTTCGTAACATCCTGCGGCCCCACATTTACGAACTTCGGAATCGAAAGGACACTAGCCAACTTATTGATCTAGTGTGGCTTTGGTTCAGAAGTTCGCATGAGGAACTCGCGGCGAAAATGATGCGAACTTCTGAACCGCCACACTAGGGATCGAGCAGACGTTTGAGCAGTTCGACGGCGGCGGCGAGCTGGCGTTGTTCCGGCGCGGTCAGCCGCGTTTGCAGGCTGCGAAGCAGCCAGTCCTGCCGGGCCGCGCGAGCCTTGCTCACCCAGTCGCGGAAATGATCGGTGAGCGCGATGATGGTCTGGCGCCCGTCAGAGGGATCGGGTGTGCCCGTCACATATCCGGCTTGCTCGAGTACCGCGATGATCGCGCCCATCGATTGCGGCCGCATCGCCTCGGCCCGTGCCAGCGCACTGCCGGTTGCGGGCCCGTCGCGCTCCAGCCGCAGCAGCACGGATTTTTGCGCCGAGGTCAGGTCGGCGACGTCACCCTGTTCGCGGAGGCGCCGCTTCAGCGCGCCGAGCACGAGGTGAAGCTCAGCGGCCAGGGCGGAGGCTTCAGCGCTTTCGGAATCGGCGGGCTTTGGCTTCATTCAGCCATCATGGCATATATGAATGTAAACTACAAAGGTTTTCTTCATATATCCAGTCGAGCCTTTGGATCCATCCGCAGCGGCGCGGGGTGTGCCTGCTGCGGCACAGGGCATGCATAAAACCCTGTGGGTCGAAGACCTCTCAGTCCGGGTTACGGTCGGAAGAGTTTTGGCATAGCTGCCGCGCATCGCTGACTTGGATGGGATCGGCGTGAAGCTCTGCTAGAAGACGGCTCTGTTAGAAGTCCTGGACACTGACCTAACTGCCATCCTCATCACGGAAATCCCATCGCCATGAACGATGCAACAACAGGGGGCCCACCCCCGCCGGCCAAAATGCGTTCCTTTGCCGCCATGCGACATCCCGGCTTTCGCGCGCAGTTCACCACCTACGTGCTCGCGATGATGGCCGACAACATCGAGCACGTGATCAGCTACTGGGTGGTGTTCCAGAAATTCCATTCGCCGGCCTTGGGCGGCTTTGCGGTGGTCTCGCACTGGTTGCCGTTCCTGATGTTCTCGGTGGCATCCGGCGCGCTCGCCGAGCGCTTCGATCCGCGCCGCGTCATCCAGTGCGGCATGGCGCTGTTCATCATTGCGTCCTTGAGCTGGGGCTATTTCTTCTTCACCGGCAGTTTGCAGATGTGGCAGGCGATGGCGATCCTGGTCGTGCACGGCTGCGCCGGCGTGCTGTGGCAAACGCCGAACCAGATGCTGCTCTACGACATCGTCGGTCCGGCGGAACTGGAAAGCGGCGTGCGGCTGAACGCGATGGCGCGTTATCTTGCGGTGCTGGCGGGGCCCGCAGTGGGCGCGGCCATTCTGCTCGCGTTCGGTCCTGCCTGGGGCATCATCATCAACACCGTGTTCTATCTGCCGTTGGTGCTGTGGCTGATCGCGGCGCCCTATGGTCCGCGTTTTCGCAAAGACAAGCCCGCGCCACGCCGCGCGGTGCGCGGACTTAACGACATCATTTCGACCATCCGCGACATCAAGGGGCATCCGACCATCGTGTCGATGGTGCTGCTCGCTGGCGCCGCGTCGTTCTTTGTCGGCAACGCCTACAGTTCGCAAATGCCGAACTTCGCAAGCGACCTTCAGCACGGCGATCCCGGCCTGGCCTACAGCACGCTGCTGGCGGCGGATGCCGCCGGTGGACTGCTGGCGGGTCTGATTCTGGAGGGCGGCGGCTTGTTGCCGCCGAAGCCGCGCACCGCGATGATCCTGGCACTGTTATGGGGCGTGGCGCTGGCGGTGTTCTCGCTGTCGAATGTCTATTGGCTCGCGGTCAGCTTCCTGCTCGCCGCCGGCTTCCTTGAATTGTCGTTCAATGCCATGGCGCAGAGCCTCGTGCAGCTCGACGCGCCGCCCGACAAGCGCGGGCGCGTGATCGGCCTGTTCAACATGGCAAGCCTGGGCTTGAAGACGTTCAGCGGCATCTCGGTCGGCCTGATCGGCAGCCTGATCGGGATTCACTGGTCGCTGGCGTTATCATCGCTCGCGGCGATGCTGGTGGCGGGCGCGCTTTTGATCTTGCCGTAGGTATCAGCGGAACCCGCGATCGTTGGCATTCCGGATTGCAGGACCTATAGTCGCCCCGGGGTTAAATCGGGGGACGTGTTGAGCGTTACGGTTATCACGGGAGCAGGGTCCGGAATTGGCGCGGCGGTGGCGCGCCGCCTGGCCAAATCGGATGCCTGCCTGATGCTGCATGGGCAGGGCAGCGATGCGGCGGGGTTCGCGCGCTTGAGAGGCGTGGTGGCGGAATGCGAACGCTCCGGCGCCAAGGTGGCTTTTTCGACGGGCGATCTCGCCAAGGCAGGCGCCGGATCCCGGCTTGTCGACGCGGCGCGCGAGAAGTTCGGCAGCATCGATGCGATCGTGCATGCGGCGGGCTTTGCCGACCGGCGCGGTTTTAAAGAGTTGCGGCGTGACAACCTCGAACGCGCCTTTGCGGTGATGGCGGCCGCCTTTCACGAGATGGCAAGCGCTGCACTGGCGGATTTGCAGCGAAGCCCGCATGGCCGGGTCGTCGCGGTTTCCAGTTTCGCCGCGCATCGCTTCACGCCGGATTCAACCTATCCGGGATCGGGATCGGCGAAGGCCGCGCTCGAAGTGCTGGTGAAATGTCTCGCCATTGAACTCGCCGGCTCCGGCGCGACCGCCAATGTCGTCGTGCCCGGCTTTACGCGCAAGGACACAGGCCTCACGGGTGCGCTCGACGCTGCGGCGTGGCAGGCGGTCGCCAGGGCCAATCCGATGTCGCGGCTGGCCGCGCCCGACGAGGTCGCCGCCGTCGTTGCGTTTTTATTGTCGAAAGAAGCCTCGCATGTGACGGGCGCCTCGCTGCCGGTCGATGGCGGGCTCACCTTAATGTAGAGGTTCAAGTGAATGTCTGAGAATGGGACGGGCCAACAAATCGATGTCGCCGTGCTCGGCGCAGGGATCGTCGGCATATCCGCCGGCATCGCAGCGCGGCAACGCGGGCTTTCGGTTGTTGTCATCGACCGCCGCGAGCCCGGCAGCGAGACCTCCTATGGCAATGCCGGAATCCTGAGTAGCGGCTCGATCCTGCCGCTCAACAAGCCCTCGTTGTGGCGCGCGTTGCCGGGTTATCTCGGCAACACCAGTGCGGCCTTGCGCTGGAATCCGATGTGGGTGATGCGCAACCTCGACTGGGTCGCGCGCTTTCTCGGCAACGCCGTGCCGTCACGCACGCGGCCGCGCGCGATCGCGCTGCATGGGTTGATCGGCGCGTCGCTGAAGCTGCACCGCGAATGGATCGTGAAAGCCAATGCCGGCAATCGCATCCGCGAGACCGGCTGGCTCAAGGCCTGGCGCAGCGATGCGACAGAGGCGGCTAAACAGGAGCAGGCATTCCTCGCCGAGTTCGGCATCAAGAGCCAGTTGCTCGACCGTCAGGCGATCTCGGCGCTGGAGCCGAACATCCTGCCGGTCTACAAGACCGGCCTTCTGCACACCCAGACCGCGTCCGTGGATTCGCCGGGCGCGGTGGTCAAGGCCTATGCGCAGATGCTGAAGGGCCTCGGTGGCGAGGTCCGCCAGTCCGACGTCAAGGCGATTGAACCCAAGGACAGCGGCTGGCGCGTCGTGCTCGGCGATGGCGCCGTCACCGCGCGCCATGTCGTGGTTGCGCTCGGCCCGTGGTCGGCCGATCTGCTGCGGCCGCTCGGCTATCGCGTGCCGCTTGCGGTCGAGCGCGGCTATCATCAGGAATTCACGCCCAATCCGGCACGCGCCTTGCAACGTCCGATCCATGATGCTGAAGGCAGTTTCCTGATGTCGCCGATGGAAAATGGCATTCGTGTCACATCCGGCGTCGAATTGACCGACCGTGACGCGCCGTCGTCGTTTTCGCAGCTCGATATGGTGGTGCCGATGGCGCGCGGCGTGGTCGAATTCGGCTCGGCCGTGGCCGAACCCTGGCGCGGGGCGCGGCCGACCTTGCCGGACAGTTTGCCGATGATTGGATCGGCGCCGCGGCATCAGGGCCTGTGGCTCGCCTTCGGCAACCAGCATATCGGCTTCACCACGGGACCTGCGACAGGTGCTGCGATCGCCGCGATGATCGCGGGCGATGCGCCGAGTTTCGATGCGAGCGCGTTTGCGCCGAGCCGATACGTATGATGGGCGATCGGCGCGACATGCAGGGCGCTGAGGGGCCGGCATGAATTACGTCTGGGATTTCGGCATCCTCACCAAATACAGCCATCTGTTCTGGGTCGGCCTCGGCTGGACCATGGCCTACACGATTGGTACCATCCTGCTCGGCACGTTGATCGGCCTTGTCGTAGGTATCCTTCGCCTGCGGCGTTATCCCGTGATCGACTGGCTGCTGGTGGCCTATATCGAGCTGTTTCGTTGTACGCCGCTGCTGGTGCAGATCATCTGGTTCTATTACGCGTTTCCGGTGGTGATCGGCGTCAACATCCCGGCGCACGTCGCGGCGATGACCGTGCTGTCGCTCTATGGCGGGGCATTTTATGCCGAGATCGTGCGCGGCAGCATCGAGAGCATCCATCGCGGACAATGGGACGCCGCGCGCGCGCTGGGTTTAAGGCCGTGGCGATTGTTGCGGCTCGTGATCCTGCCGCAGGCGCTGAAACCCATGCTCGCGCCTTACGTCAATCAGTCGGTCACGCAGTTGAAGAACACCTCGCTGGTATCGGTGATCGCCGTGCCCGACCTCGTCTACAACGCCACGCTGATCAACGCCGACACTTACCGGCCGCTCGAGGTCTATACCGTCGTCGCGCTGATCTATTTCGCGATCCTGTTTCCCGCCACGCTGATCGCGCGCCAACTCGAACGCGGCATGACGTACGACAAGGCGTAGATGTTTTTTCTCCATCCCTCGAGACGGCGCTTACGCGCCTCCTCGGGATGAGGTTATCGTTCCGGGAATGAACTCGGACCCTCATAGTGAGGAGCCGCGCTTATAGGCGCGGCGTCTCGAACTATGAGGCCCGTTTGCGGGCGCCGATCAAATACTCAGCTCCACCGGCACGTCCTCCGGCTTCACGCCGGACAACGCCAATCCCTTGACGAACCATTCGCGCATCTGGCCGATGCCGCGGTTATAATCGATCCACACCGAGAGGAAATCGCGCCAGCGCTTGTCGCTCTCGCGGCGCACCGCGCAGCCGCTCGCCACCGTCACGGACGGCGATTGCAGGATCTTGTAGGTGCCGAGGCTCGGGTTCTTGGCAATCGCGGTCAAGCCCAGCACCAGCGCGTTGACCACGCAATCGACGCGGCCCGACGCCATCTCCAGCATCACCTCGTCGCGCGACTTCATGGACTTGATCGTGGCGTTCGGCGCGAAACGCCGCGCCACCGCCTCGTTCGCCGAGCCGACGTCGACCGCGATTTTCACTTCGGGCTTGTTGATGTCGGCCCAGGTCTTGGCCTCGAGCCCTTTCTTCAGCATCGCGCCGAACGGATGAGGGAAAACGAGGTTGGTGAAATCGACGACCAGCGCCCGTTGCGGCGTCGGGTTCAGCGCAAAACCGAGATCGATCTTGTTGGCTTGAAGATCGAGGATCGAATTGCCGTAAGTCGATTCGGTATATTCGAGCTTGACGTCGAGCAATTTCGCGATGTCGTTGGCCATCTCGATCGAGAAGCCGGACCATGTGCCGGTGGCGAGGTCCTTGTTGAAGTAGGGCAGTTCGCCCGGCAGCACCGCGATGCGCAGCACTTTGGTGGAACGAATCTTATCGAGGGTATTGTCGGCGGCGGTTTGTGCCGAGGCGGGACTGCTTATGAGCGAGGACGCGATCGCAGCCCCGCTGCCGAGCGCCAGCGCGTAGCGCAGCGCTTCGCGGCGGTCCTCAGAAATCTTTTGTTCGTCCGACTTGTGTTCGTCCGATGGCGTCACGTGCCCCTCCTGCCAAAATGTCCGAGCAAGCCTAGTGTGGTGGTCCAGAAGTTCTCTTCGGAGTATCCGCGAGTCCTTCAAGAGAACTTCTGAACCCAAACCACACTAGAATCCTAGATTGCTAGTGTCCTTTAAAATCCGAAGTTCGCTAGGTGCGCGCCGCAAGAGATGGCGAACTTCGGATTCAGGACACTAGCGCGCGTGCCGCATGGCAGCAATACCGCGCTCTCGTGCTTGCGGCCAACTTTGGGATGACGGTAATACTGACGGATGACGGCAATCGCCGGCTAATCGCGTCAGGGTAGAAAAATCATGTCAGCAGAACTCAACATTTACAATCCGGACGAACTCGGCCCGCCGATGGGGCAGTACACCCATGTGACGCGGGTGAAGGCGAACGAATTCCTCTTCATTGCCGGCATGCTGTCGGGCGATTCCGCAGGCAACGTGATCGGCGACGGCGATTTCGACGCCCAGACCGCCCAGGTGTTTCGCAATGTCGAGGCGGCGCTGAAATCGGCCGGCGCGTCCTGGGCCAATGTCGTGCAGTTCACGACCTATCTCGTGCACTCCCAGGACATTGCGAAATTCATGGCGTTCCGCTTGCGCGAATTCCCGAAGATGTTTCCGAGCGGGAAATACCCGCCGAACACGCTATTGATCGTCGACCGGCTGGTGAAGGAACAGTTTCTGGTCGAAGTGCAGACGATCGCGGCGGTGTGAATCCGCGCGTCAAACCGGCGCCGCGCTGCCCTTGATTTGCGTGCGATGCATGATCCGGCGGGACGAGGCATCGAACGGGTCGCGCCGATGCATGGTGCAACGGTTGTCCCACAGCACGAGATCGCCGACCTGCCAGACATGCTCCCAGGCGAATTCCGGTCGCTCCGCGAAACTCCACAATTCGTCCAGCAGCGCCTCGGATTCGGCAAGCTCTAATCCCATCAGATAGGCATTGCGCCGGCGGCCAAGATAGAGCATTTGCCGGCCGGTGTCCGGATGGGTGCAGACCAGCGGATGCACGGCGCCGGGCGAGGTGCGCGGATCGTCGGTTGCGGTGACGCCCTGGCGCAGATAGCCGCCGCTGTTATAGGTGCCGTCGTGCTTGATCTTCAGGTTCACGATCCGGCGCTTCAATTCGTCCGGCAACGCGTCGTAAACCGCGTACATGCTGCAAAACGAGGTGTTGCCGCCGGCAGGCGGCACTTCCATCGCGAACAGCATGCTCGCCATCGGCGGCACGTCGAGATACGACATGTCGGTGTGCCAGACGGCCTCTCCGGCGCCGAGGCTGCCGATCGGCTGTCCGTCGATCGTCACGTTTGAAACGATGTAGATCTCGGGCAGCCCTTCGACGAAACGCCGGCCGGTTTCCTGGATCGGCGCCCAATCGAGATCGCCGAAGCGCCGGCTGAACGCGATCAGGTCCTGATCATCAAGCGTTTGCCCGCGCACCAGAACGACTTCACGGTCGTGCCAGGCGCGCTTGAGTGCGGCGAACTGGATTTCGTCGAGCTCCTTGAGGTCGACACCTCTTACTTCGGCACCGAGTACGGCGCCGGTCGGAATCACGAGCGGCCCGATGTCCATCTTGCGTGCACCATCGCTTCGGACGCTGACGGCCATCGGAACCTCCCCTGGCTTACGTAGACCTATCTGCTCGCGGTTGCGCGAATGTTAGTCAATTGAGGTGACCAGATAGTGCAACATTATGTTGCAATTTCGATGGTGAGTTTTAGGCCGTGAGCATCCGCATCCGCCATGCCCGGCCTCGTGCCGGGCATCCACGTCTTTGGTCGCCACTGGCAGGAAAGACGTGGATGGCCGGGCATAGGCTAGCGGAAGCGACGCCGTTCTTCAAACGGCTATGCCCGGCCATGACGAACTATTCGGTCAGGCTCTTAGCCAAAACCCAGATCGCAATATTTCGCCGGCTCATTCAGTTGTTTCGCCGGAAGGCCGTAGCGGCTGCGCAACTCCAGCACGCAGTCGAGGCCGGTGCGATCGATTTCGCAGTTGCGGAAAAAGCCGCGCTTGGGATCGAGCAACTCTCCATAACCCGCTTCCGCGATCTCCGGCGGCATTTGCGGCAAATGAGACCTAAGGATCGCGATCGCCTCGGCGCGATTCTCGGGTTCATATAACCACGCAATTGACCGGCGATAGGCGCGGATATAGGCCTCGACCTTGCGGCGGTTTTGTTGCGCCCACGGCCGGCGCACAGCGGCGACATTGCCCTGATAGGGGCCGATCACGTCGGTCGCCTTTACGAGTTCGGTAAAGCCGGCATTTTGCGCGATGATGTTATAGGGCGCCGACAACAGCGTAGCAGCGTGCTGGCCCTCGCGCAACGCGTTCCAGCGCTGCACCATGCCGCCAGCGCGTACGATCTCGTAGTCGCCTTTGTCTTTGTCGAGACCGTGGCGACGCATGATCTCGTAAAGGACAAAGGCGTATCCGGTCGTCATCGCATCGACCGACAGGGTTTTCCCGGCGAGGTCTTCGATCTTCGAAACAGAAGGCGAGGCGACGAGACTAAGAAAACCGCTGTCGCTGCCCATGACTGCCGTGAAATCGCCTTGCGGGCCGATCGGCGCTTCGCCCTGGCCCTCGACATAGGCGACGATATTGTCGACCGCGGTCATCGCGATATCGAATTTACCCTGCGAGAAGTCCGTCATCTGGGTGACGGAGTTGGGCGTGCTTTGGACTTCGACCGCAATTCCTGTATCTGCGAAGAAGCCTTTGTCCTGCCCGACATAGACGCCCCAGTTGAAGCCGCCGGGAAAGACGTTCACGGAAACCAAAGGAAGATCTAAGCGAAGATTATCCTGCGCCATCGGCGTCATCCGGCCTGCCTGGCTTGCCTTGACATCAGTTCCGGCCGCACCAATAGCGTGACGACCGCGCCTATGAGACACAGCGCAACAAGCTGGATATTGCCGGCGATCGTCCAGCCGGAAAGGCCGACGATCCAGCCGATGACGTAGCCGGCAACGGTTGCCGAACCGTAGACGCAAGTGACGAACAGGCCCGAAGCGCGGCCGGCAAGCGATGCCGCCACCGACTTGACGTGATAGGCGGCGAGGTTGACGAAGATCGTGCCAGAGAAGGTGGCGCCGAGCACGAAGGACAACGCCGCTTGCGTTGCAAAGTCGGCCGGGCCGTTGAACAAAAGGGCCGCGATGGCGCTCGCCAGCAGAAAACTCAGGCCCAGCACCAGCCGCGGCGAAAAGCGGTCGCCGAGCCAGCCCGCGAACAGCGACACCAGCACGCCGAGCCCGTAAGTGCTCATCACGCGGCCGGCGTCCGCAGGCGCGTAGTGGAGCTGTTCGCGCAGGAACGTCGGATACATGCCGAGGTAACCGTAGAGCGCGAGGCCAAACAGAATGCTGAGGATCGCAAGCACAATGGTGTTGCGGTTGTTGAGCGAGGCCGCGCCACCGGCCGCGATGTCCGTGTTCTCCTGGCCGGCGGTGTTGGTTTCGGACAGATACGGCCGGACGACAGCGGCGATCAGCACCATCATGGCAAGCCCGATGACGCCGTAGATGATCATGGGTGCGCGCCAGGTGCCATAATCGACCAGTAGCCTGGCGCCGAGCCACGGCCCGACCGCGGCCCCTCCGGCATAGGCATAGTTGAGCAGACCGACGCCGGCGGCGCGGTGGCGCGAGAAGTAACTGGAGAACACCGCGAGCAACGCCGTGAGCTGCATCGCTTCGCCGATGCCGGTGACGGCGCGATAGAACAGCATGTCGGCAAAGCCGATCGCGGTGACTGTAATGACGGTCGCCGCCGAATAGATGAGGATGCCGACCTGGATCACCGTCTTGCGGGAATAGCGCGACATCAGATAGCCGGTCGGAAGCCCGGCGAGCGTCATGCCGAGCGTGAAGATCGTCGACATCAGGCCTGCCTGCGGCAGGTTGAAGCCATATTCGCGCCGCACGTCCGTCAGCATCAGCGGAAACAGCGTGCGGTCCATCGCGTTGACGGCGTAGGAGACGATCAGCACCGCGATGGCGGCAATCGCGATAGCACTATCTGTCGTGCGTGACGTCGCCTCGATACTCGGAGGCGTTGCAGCCTGATCCATCGTGTCGCCCTTCATTCCCTGCCTTTTGGCAGGTTTCCGCACGGATTTGTCCCGCGGGATCGCAGCTTTCGCCATTCGTCAAAAGAGGTAAGCGATCGGTAAACGCGCTGTCAAATCGCCGCCCGCCGCGCGGGCTTTTCGCGGCATTTTTGCCGCTTGCGGCGCGTTACCCGGCGAGTAAAGGCCGCGCACCGCAGCCAGAGTTAATGAAGGCTCACCGCAAGGTGCGAAAACTCGGGGAAAGTGAAACCGCACCATTAAAAATTGCCGTCTATGGCTGGCGCCAGACATTTTGATTACCTGTCACCGGATTGCCCAATGACTGAAGTCGGTCCCGCTTTGGAAGACCTCAACGACGCGATTACGCGTGGCTCGGCCGAGAGCCGTGCGAAGGCGTTGTGGCATGCGACCGATGTTCTGGTCGAAGGCGAGTTCAGCGAAGAGCAGATCCGCATTTTCGGCGAGGTAATCGGCCGGCTGGCCGATGAAATCGAACAGGTGTCGCGGGCCGAACTGTCGCGCCGGCTGGCCCATTCCAACAATGCGCCGGACAAGGTCGTGCAGATGCTGGCCTTCGACGATTCGATCGAGGTTGCAGGTCCCGTGCTGCAATTTTCGCCGCGCCTCGACGTCAAGTCGCTGATTGCCAATATCCGCACCAAGAGCCAGCCGCATCTGCTGGCGATTGCGCGCCGTCCGTCGGTGCCGGTCGAGGTGACGGATGAACTCGTCACGCGCGGCAATCAGGAAGTCGTTCAGTCGGTCGCCGCCAACGATGGCGCCCGCTTCTCCGACTTCGCTTTCCGCCAGATGATCAAGCGCGCGGAAACTGATGCCGTTCTCGCCGAACAAGTGGGCTTGCGCAAGGAAATTCCGCCGCAGATGTTCCGCCAGTTGGTCGCGAAAGCATCCGCCGACGTCCGCCGCAAGCTTGAGCGCGAACGCCCGGGGCTCACCGCGGCGATTCAGGCTTCGGTGACGAAGGCATCCGGCGAGCTGTATTCCAAGTTTGCCTCCGGGCAGGAAAGTTATCTGGCGCTCAAGCAGGCGGTGACCGCGGCGCACAAGGCCGGCCGGCTGAACGAGAAGAGCATTCTTACCTATGCGCTCGCGCACAAGGTCGAGGAAGCGATCATTGGACTGTCGCTGCTCTGCTCGTTGCCGCCGGAGGTCGTCGAAGAGGCGCTCTCGCTCAACAACCGCGATATGATCCTGGTGCTGTCGAAGGCGCTCGAATTTTCCTGGGACACCGCGATGGCGCTGCTGTTTTTGGGGGCGGAAAATCACCGCATTGCCTCAAGCGAACTCGACGATCTGAAAGCCGAGTTCAAGCGTGCCGATGTCCGGATGTCGCGCGGCATCCTGGAAGTCTATCAGTCGCACTGGAGCCCGGCCGAGCCTGAACAGCTGCGCTCGGCGCAGGGTCACTAAGCTTCTCGTCGCATCTCGATTGGCAAAGGTTGCAATGCACCGGCGCAATGTGCGCGTGCCGTGGCGCCCCTGTCATGCGAATGTCGGGGTGGCCGGTTCAATTCCAAGCCGCTAAGGTTGCGCTTCCAACGAAGAGCACACCATGCTGGCTTCCCAACGCGAACTCTTCGATATACCGCGCGACATCTGTTATCTGAATTCGGCCTCCTATAGCCCGTTGCCGCTGCGCACGCAGGAAGCCGCCCGCGCCGCAATCGGCCGCAAGGGCGCGCCATGGACGCTCGATGCCGCCTTTGCCAACCGCCAGCACGAACGCGCCAGAGCCGCCGCCGCGCGCCTGATCAATGCCGAGGCCAGCGACGTCGCGCTGATTTCCTCGGTGAGTTATGGCGTCGCAACCGTCGGAAAGATCCTGGCGATCCCGGCCGGCATGCGGGTGCTGGTTCTGGAAAACGACCATTCCTCGCCGATCCTGGAATGGCAGACGCGAGCCGCTGCGGCCGGCTTCACCATCGAGACCGTGCGCCAGCCGCCTGACGGCGACTGGACCTCGGCGGTGCTGGCTGCGATCGAGCGGCCGGGCGCGGCGCGGCTCGCGCTGGCCTCGATCTCCTCGGTGCACTGGTCGGACGGCGGTCTGATCGATGTTGCGAAAGTCGGTGCGGCGCTGAAGCGGCACGGCGCGCTGTTTTTGATCGATGCGACGCATGCGGTCGGCGTGCTGGCGATGGACGTCAAAAGCCTCGATCCGGATTTCGTGATCTTCCCGACCTATAAATGGCTGCTCGGGCCCTATGGCCGGGCCTTTATCTATATCGCCAAGCGTCATCAGGACGGCATTCCGCTGGAGCAGACCGGCTTCGGCCGCCGCGAGATCCGCTCGGATGCCGAGATTTATTTCGCCGATATGCAGCTATGTTGCCGGGTGCACGGCGTTTCGACATGGGCGAACGCGATCATTTCATCTCGATGGAAATGGCCGCGATCGGCATGGAGATGATGGCCGAATGGGGGACGCAGGCGATTGCCGCGCGCCTCTCGATGCTCACGGCACGGATCGCGGAAGGCCTGAGCGGCGGCCAGGTCCGCCTGATGGAGACGCGGTTTCGTGCGCCGCACATTTTGAGCCTTGGCTTTCCCGGCGGCCTGCCGGCCGGGCTTGTCGAGGGACTTGGCCGGGGAAGGGGTTTATGTTGCACCGCGGTTGTCGCGCATGCGCATCTCGCCGCATGTCTTCAACGACGAGGAAGATGTTGATCGCTTTGTGGCGGCGCTGAAGAAGCGGGTTTAGAGGGGCGGGCTGGCCTAGCTTTCCTTCACCTCTCCCCGCGTGCGGGGAGAGGGAGTCTCCGCCTTGCGCTGCGGTGACGACACTCTTTGGAACCCGCCGCCCGCTCGCGCATTGGTTCGCCGGATTGAACCTTGTGCGTTCCGGCGCGACATATCGCCAAGAGGCAATTCAAGAGCAAGAGGCAATTCAAGAGAAAGTCTTCTCAAGGAGGCTCTCATGACCGGATGGCGTGACGACATGGTGGACCAGCCCGAAACCGATGACGGCGCTTATGCAGCCGGATGGACCGTCTCCGGTCTGGCTGTTCTCGGCGCCATTGTCGCCCTCTGGGTATTCGGGATTTAGCCCGCCACTCCGGCGCTCTCTCATCGACAGCCAAAATGCCAGCGTTTGCCGAACGGCTGCCTGCAAGGGCGGCCGTTATGCGTTTTGCCCGCCAAAAGTCCGGATATTTGAGCCCGCCAGGACTGCCTGCTCTGGACGGGGTGGCCGCTCGTCGATTATATACTTAGGAGACTAAGGTTTTTCGGGAGAAACGGCCATGCTGACGCAAGCGGAAAACGAGTTGCTATGTCGGGTCGAGGGCGATGCGCCGATGGGACGGCTGATGCGCCGCCACTGGGTGCCGGCGCTGTTGTCCGAACAGGTGGCAGAGCCGGACGGCGCGCCGGTGCGCGTGCAGCTGTTCGGCGAAAAGCTCGTCGCGTTCCGTGACAGTAGTGGCAAGCTCGGGCTGCTCGGCGAAGCCTGTCCGCACCGCAAGGCCTCGCTCGCCTTCGGCCGCAACGAGGAATGCGGCCTGCGCTGCCTCTATCACGGCTGGAAGTTCGACGCCGACGGCAACGTCATCGACATGCCGTCGGAGCCAAAGGCGAGCGCGCTGCCGGAAAAAGCGAGGCACCTCGCTTACCCCACGCGCGAGGCCGGCGGCTTTGTCTGGACCTATATGGGCCCGCCGGATGCGATGCCGGAATTCGAAGCTCCTCCCTGGGCGCCGCACATTGATGCGCGCGTCGCGATTGCCAAAGTGGAATTGCCCTGCAACTGGGCGCAGATCATGGAAGGCCAGATCGACTCGGCGCATTCCTCCACGCTGCATTCGACCGACATGCGCCCCGCCAAGGGCGACGCCGCCGCCAAAGGCGATCACTGGGTTCGGCCCTCGACCGACAAGAATCCGCGCATACAAGTTCAGCTCACCAACTACGGCATGCGCTATGCCGCGATCCGCCGTCCGATCGCGAATGCCGAACTCGCATGATTACGTGCGCATCACCACCTATGTCGCGCCCTTCACCGCGCTGATCCCGCCGAACAGCACCTATAATGTCACGAGCGTGATCGTGCCGCGCAGCGACACGTCGAGCACCTTCCACTTCATCGCCTGGGCCGAAGGCGAACAGGCCGGCATCGGCACGGAAGCCTGGCGGAAGTTCTGCGTGCTCGAAGTGGGCGTGGACGTCGACGCGCAGTTTCGCCCGATCAAGCGCCACGCCCATAACGACTATCTGCAGGACCGCGCGGCGATGGCTGATGGAGACAGCTTCACCGGCATTCCCGGCATTCCGAATCAAGACATCGCGATGTGGGAATCGATGGGGCCGATTGCCGACCGCACGCAGGAACGTCTCGGCGCCAGCGACATCGCGATCGTGCAGTTCCGCCGCCTGATGATCGACGCGGCACGGGCGTTTGAGCAGGAGGGGCGGGTGATCGGCCAGATCCAGCCGCATCTGCCGCAGGCGAAACTGCGCTCCTACCAGGGCGTGGTGGAAAAGACGGTGCCTTGGCGGACGCTGGGCGCTTGCGACGAAGAGGTGAAGGTTCTCTCCGGCATCGAGGAGGATGAGACGGAGAAGGAAATGGCGGGCGCGGCGGCATAGTGTGGTGAATTGGACATTCACTACCGTATCGCTGGGAATTCGCTATAGCGAATGTCAAATCCAAAACCACACTACGACATTCGTAACTGAATTCTCGGCGACATGATACGAATGTCGGAGCCTGGACAATGGCGTTTCCGCCGATAACTCATTACAAAGCCTAAAACGTCAACGTCAGGTATCGGGAGGATCGATTGCGCGTCCGCATCATTCTTGTTGCCGCAGCGCTTGTCTGCGGACTCAACGTGGCGCAAGCCGCTGATCGGGAGATCAATGTCATCCTGCCGCTCACCGGCGGCGGCGCCTTCCTTGGCAAAGCCGAACAACAGGCGCTGATCCAATTCGAGAAGGCGGCCAATGCGGACGGCGGCATCCATGGCCAGCCGCTGAAATTCGTATTTCACGACGACCAGTCGAGCCCGCAGGTCGCGGTGCAACTCGCCAACCAGGTCAAGGCCTCCAATCCGCCTGTGATCCTCGGCTCGGCGCTGGTCGCGCTCTGCAATGCGATGGCGCCGCTGATGAAAGACGGGCCGCTGCTTTATTGCTTCTCGCCTGGCATCCATCCGGTGAATGGCGGCTTCGTCTATAGTTCAAGCATCTCGACCAAGGAACTCGCGGCGGCGCTGCTGCGATATTTCGGGGCTAAGGGCTGGAAGAAGATCGCGCTGATCACCTCGACGGATGCGAGCGGGCAGGACGCCTACAAGAATTTCAAATCGCTGGTCGGCGACGACGATCATAAAGACGTCGAGCTGGTCGCCGAAGCCCAGCTCAATCCGACCGATGTCAGCGCGGCGGCGCAGATTCAGCGGCTGAAAGGCGCCAACCCCGACGTGCTGGTGGCGTGGTCGACCGGAGGCCCGATCGGCACCGTGTTCAAGGCTATCCATGATGCCGGCATCGAATTGCCGGTCGCGACCACCAACGGCAACCAGACCTATGCGCAGATGGCGCAATATGCGGCCTTCCTGCCCAAGGAGCTTTACATCCCGGCGGCGGATTTTCTCAAATCCACCAAGCCAGCGCCGGCCAATGAGGCCTCCGCAGCGAAGGAAGCCTTCTACAAGGCGTTCGATGGCACCGACATCAAGCCGGACGGTCCGTCGACCTATGCCTGGGACCCCGCGCTCCTTGTCGTCGGCGCCTTGCGCAAACTGAAGCCGGATGCGACGGCGGAAGATCTGCGCGGCTATTTCCGCGAGCTCAAGGGCGTCGCCGGCATCAACGGCTTCTACGATTTCAAGGCGGTGCCCAATCGCGGACTGGACGAGTTGAACGTCGTCGTCACGCGCTGGGATGCGGCGGCGCAGACCTGGGCCGTGGTCAGCGATCCCCTCGGCATTCCCCGCGCGCAATGAAGCGAATGGGCATAGCGCGTGCTTGAGTTTGCGCAGATCGCGATCGGCGGGCTCGTCGTCGGCAGCGTCTATGCCGCGATCGCACTGGGCTTTTCGCTGGTCTATCGCGTCACCGGCGCGATCAACCTCTCGCAGGGAGGCTTTGCGCTGGTCGCCGCGATGATCGGCTATACCTTCGGCGTCGCCTGGGGCTGGCCGCTGGCGGTGGCGATTCCGGCCGCGGTGATCGCGACCGTGATCATCGGCGTCTGTCTCGCGGCCTTCACGTTCGTCCCGGCGCTGACGCGCCTCTCCAATGCCAACGTGCTGATGCTGACCGCCGGCATCCTCACCATGATCGAGGGATTTTCGCTCGCGGTCTGGGGCAGCCAGCCTTATGCGATGCCACCGTTCTCGGGCGAGCAACCGCTGGCGTTCGGCGCGATCCTGATTCCGACGCAAGCGTTCTGGGTGTTTGGCGCGACCGCCTTATGCATTGTCGGGCTCTGGTTTCTCATCGCCCGAACCAAACTCGGCAAGGGTCTTCGCGCCTGCGCCGAGAATCCTTCCGCCGCGAGCCTGATGGGCATCGACGTGCCGCGGATGACGCTGTTTAGCTTTGGCCTGGCGACGCTGATCGCGGCGATCTCGGGCGTCATCGTCGCGCCGACCACCTCGCTGCAATTCGACACCGGGCGCTTGTTCACGATTTCCGGATTCGTTGCGGCGGCGATCGGCGGCATCGCCTCGTTTCCCGGCGCGGTGATCGGCGGGCTCTTTCTCGGGCTGGTGACGCAGCTCTCGACCGCCTACATCTCCTCGCTGTTTTCGAGCGCGATTTCGCTTGTCATTCTATTGGTGGTGCTGATCTTGCGGCCGCAAGGTCTGGTCTCGGTGGGCGTGGGGCGGCGACAGGATACCCGCGACGAGGTGAAAGCGTCGGGTCATGCCGCCAAACTGCCGGCGTCGGTCGGATGGCCGCTGGCTGTGCTCGCGGTGATCGTGGCCGTTTTCATTCCATTCGTCATCACCGACAACGGCATCATGAGCGGGTTGGTGATTGCCGCGATCCTGTTCATGACGTTGATGGGGCTCGACGTGCTGATGGGCTATGCCGGGCAGGTCAGCCTTGGCCAGGCCGGCTTCATGGCGATCGGCGGCTACACCTCAGGCTATCTCGCGATCAATACCAATATTGCGCCGGTGCTTTCGATCCTCGCCGGCATCGGCGTTTCGGTTCTCTGCGCGCTGGTGCTCTCGGTGGTGACATTACGCTTGCGCGGGCTTTATCTCGCACTGGCCACGCTCGCCTTCGGGCTGCTGATCAATTCCTGCGCGGTCGGTTTTCTTGACATCACCGGCGGGCCTTCCGGGCTGGTCGGCATTCCCTCTTTCTCGGTCGGTAGTTTCACGTTCGGCACGCCGCGTGCGATGTACTATCTCGTGCTCGTGCTCGATCTGATCATCCTGATCGGCCTCGTCGGCGCGATGCGCTCCGGCTTCGGCCGCGCACTGAAGGCGATCCGCTCCGACCAGATGGCGGCCGCCGCGCTCGGCATCAATACCGTGCGCTATAAACTCGCGGCCTTTCTGATCAGCGTGACGCTGGCTTCGCTCGCGGGCAGTTTGTATGCGTTCTTTTTCAACTTCCTGGCGCCGGAAATGGTCGGCACCTCGCGTTCGCTCGAACTGGTCGCGATGCTGATCATCGGCGGCGAGAGCACGCTGGTCGGGGGCTCGTTCGGTGCGCTGCTGTTGACGCTGCTGCCAACGATCTTCGCGCCGCTCGCGATCTACAAGACCTTTGCCTCCGGCGCGCTGCTGGTCTCGAGCTTCCTTTATCTGCCGCAGGGCATTTACGGCGCGTTGATCCAGATCCTGACACGGCTCCTGCGACCGCACGCTGCTATGCCGACGAAGGCGAACGCGATCAAGACGGAGGTGCGGGCATCATGACGGCGATCGACCCGCAAGCCCGCCCAATTGAAAGCGCGATCCTGAGCGTGCGCGGCCTTGTCAAAAGCTTTGGCGGCCTCAAAGCCATCAACGACGTGTCGTTCGATGCGCAGGCGTATCAGGTCACCGCGCTGATCGGTCCGAACGGCGCCGGCAAAACCACCGTCTTCAACCTCATCACCAACATCATGTCGCGCGACGCAGGGAAAGTCGTCTTTGCGGGCCGCGACCTCGGTAGCTTGTCGGCGGTAAAGATCGCAGGCCTGGGTCTGATCCGCACCTTCCAGTCGGCGCGGGTGTTTCCCGGCATGACCGCAATCGAGAATGCGATGGTCGGCGGCCATCGCCTTGGCCGCCACTCGTTTCCGAGCCAGACGCTGTGGCTCGGCGGAGCGCGTGACGAAGAGCGGCGGCTGCGCCATCGCGCCGAGGAGATGCTGGAGCTGGTGGGCCTGTCAAGCTTCGCCGAGACGCACGCGACCGAATTGCCGATGGGCGCGCAAAAGTTGCTGGAAGTCGTACGCGCGTTGATGGCGCAGCCGAAATTGCTGCTTCTCGACGAGCCGGCGGCCGGGCTCAACGACACCGAAACGCAAGAACTCGCAAACCTCTTGCGCGCGATCCGAAAGCTGGGCATTCCCGTGCTTGTCGTCGAGCACAACATGTCGCTGGTGATGAATGTCGCCGACCGCGTCGTCGTGATCGATTCCGGCGCGATCATCGCCGCCGGCACGCCTTCGGAAGTCCAGAACAACAGCCGTGTGATCGAAGCCTATTTGGGACGCGAGGGGGGCCATGGCGCTTCTTGAGCTCAGATCGGTCGCGATCGGATACGGCCACCACCGCGTGCTGGAGGATGTCAACCTCACGCTGGAACGCGGCGAGATCGTCACGCTGCTGGGCGCGAATGGCGCCGGAAAATCGACGCTGGCGAAAGCCGTCTCCGGATTGCTGCGTCCCCTCAGGCCGGCGCCATTCTGCTCGATGGCGTGCCGATCGAGGCACTGCCGCCGGCCGAGCGGTTGCGCCGGGGCATCGCGCATGTTCCGGAGGGGCGGCAGATTTTCGCCGGCATGACGGTTGCGGAAAATCTCGCGCTCGGCGCCTACGCCATGTCAGAGAAGGACACCGCGGCGCAGCTGGAGGCGGTGAGGGTGCTGTTTCCTGTGCTGCGCGAACGCATGAACGATATCGCCGGCAATTTCTCCGGCGGGCAACAACAAATGTTGGCCATCGCGCGTGGATTGATGGCCAAGCCCAAAATTCTCGTGCTCGATGAACCTTCGCTCGGCGTCGCGCCGTTGCTCGTGGCCGAAATCTTCCGGCTGATCGTGGCGTTGCGCCAACAAGGCATCACTATCCTGCTCGCCGAACAGAATGCGCGGCAGGCGCTGTCGATCGCCGACCGCGGCTATGTCTTCGAAAACGGCCGGATCACGCTGTCGGGCGCGGCGAAGGATTTGCTGAATTCAAAGGAAATCGCCGAGCGCTATCTCGGCATGAGCGGAACCGCCGAGACGTCGGACGCGGCGGCGGCTTCGCTGGCGGAGAAATTGCGGGGCGTGTTGTTTCCGGAGAAGAATACGCATGGATCAGTTTGAATTGTTCCGTCATGCGCCGGCTTGACCCGCGCATCCATCTTGCTAGCGAAGAATGTTTTGCGAAGTTGATGGATTGCCGGGCATAGGCGAGCGGAAGCGACGCCGTTCTTCGAACGGCTACGCCCGGCAATGACAGCGGGATACGGTCCCGCCAGCAATTTAGCCTGAGGAGAAGATAGTATATGGCCGTGATCCGTATCGAACCGAAACTGGACGCTGCATCCGGTCTCTATTACGTCGAGATATTCCATCCCGCCGAGGCCGAGCAGCCGTTCGTCACCACTGAGCCGCGTTACAAAACCGCGGCCGCCGCCGAGAACGACGTGATCGCGATTATTGCTTCGCGGGCGAATGGTGCGACCTCTTGACTTTCGTCATGCGCGGGCTTGACCCGCGCATCCATCGCTTTAATCAAAAGCTCTTTAGTGGATGGATTGCCGGGTCAAGCCCGGCAATGACGGCCGTATACCGGCCATGACGACGTGCTACACCTGCCACCTCAACTCCACCTCGCGTCTCGTCCTGGCCGACTCCAGTATCGCCAGGCAAATCTCCAGCGTCGCCAGGCCCCATTCGCCGGAATGCAACGGTGGGACGCCCGTCATCGCCGCGGCATAGAATTCATCGACGACCTCGGCGCGCGGGATTTTCGGCGGCGGGATCTCGTCGAGATGGCGGGTCTTGTCGCCATAGACCATGACGCCGTGCGGCAGCGGGCGCAGATCGGCGCGCTCGCAGCTTGCGACCACCAGCCCGAAATGGTTATGTGCCTGCGCGCCGGTGACGTGAAACGCATCGCGGCCCGACGGCCCATAGGCGCGGGCGTTTTTCATCGCGATCTCGTCGGCCGCGCTGGTTGCTTTCTGCAAATTGAGCCGGGCGCGGCCATATGATGTATCGCCATCGCGGCGTTGTCCGAGTTCGCCCCACCAGCCCATGAATTCGTCGGTATCGAAATGCGCGTAGCCGCTATAGGTCAGCGACGCAAAGCTGCCGTCCTCGAATTTGATCTGCGCCGAATAGGCCCCTTCGGTGTTGCGCGCAGCATCCCAGTTGCCGGTGAAGGCGTGCACGGAGGTGGCCTTGGCGCCGGCTAACAGACGCACGATATCGACCTGGTGCGCGGCCTGGCTGAACACCACGCCGCCGCCTTGACGCGTGTCGAGTTCTTCGGGCCGGCGCGGGCGATAGAGAAAGTCCGTGAAGTTGAGGGCGTTGATCATGCGAACATGGCCGTAAGCGCCGCTTCGGATCATCGCACGCGCCCGCAAATAGGGCAGGTCATAGCTGTGGCTGTGGCCGACCAATAGCTTGACGCCGCCTTCGTTCGCCGCCGCGATCATTTCTTTGCAGTCGTCGACCGACAGCGCCATCGGCTTTTCGACCAGCACGTGCTTGCCGTGTTTCGCCGCGCATTTCACATGCGCGAGGTGGAATTGATGCGGCGAAGCGATGTAGACGGCTTTTACGTCCGCGTCGGCGCACAGAGTTTCCGCATCCTCGAACACGTTCGCACCGAATTCTTGCGCAAAACGCTCGCGGGCGTCCGCGCGCGGATCGTGTGCGGCGACCATCCGGATGCGGGGATCGGCCACGAAGGTCGGCAGCATCAGCGTGAAGGCGCGGCCGAGGCCGATGACGCCGAGTTTCAACGGTTCGCTCATTGGTTTTTCCGATCGTGAGGCGCTTTCTTTTCCCTCCCCCAACGAGCGAAGCGAGTAGCGGGGAGGGTCGACGGGAGTGTAACGAGCGTCGGGGTGGGGGTGACAGTCGTCTCCCACCACAAAGGCTTTTGCAATAAAGCCAGCACCCCCACCCGACCGCCGCTTCGCGCCGGCCACCCTCCCCGCGCGTTCCGCGGGGGAGGGATAAGCGTGCCGTCATATGCGGTCGCGTACACTCTAGATATCCAGCGTCAGGGTCGGCGATTTCGCGCGCGACACGCAAATCATGATGTCATGTCTCTTTTCATCGTCGGAGAGCACGAGGTCGCGATGGTCCGGCTCGCCTTCGATGAAACGGCAACGGCAGGTGCCGCAGGTGCCGCTTTCGCAGGAACTCGCCAGCACATGGCCGTGGCTCCGAAGCGTGTCCAGGATCGAGACGTTGGCGGCAACTTCGTAAGCCGCGCCGCTTTTCGTTAAGCGAACCTCGAATGGTTTGTCGTCGGCATGCAGCGCCGAGGCGCCGACAAAATCCTCGAAATGCACCGCCGAATCCGGCCAGTGGCCGGTCATGTCGCGCACCGCGTCCATCAGGCCGCGCGGGCCGCAGCAATAAAGATGCGCGCCGCATTGTTCCTCCAGCACCGGCCACAGGTCGTAGGCCTGGTCGGGATCGCCATTGTCGTGATGTAGCACGACCTTGCCTTCGAAGGCGCTTGACGCAAATTCGTCGCGAAACGCCATCGCCGAGGGCGTCCGCGTGAAATAATACAGCATGAAGCTGGTTCTGCCCTGACGAAGGCAGTGCAGGATCATGGCGCGGATCGGCGTGATGCCGATACCCCCCGCAATGAAGATCAGGCGCTTCGGCTCGGCCTTGGCCATCTCGAATTCGTTGGCGGGCGGCTCGACCGTGACCTCGTCGCCTTCCCCGACCTCTTTCGTGAAGCTCAGCGAGCCGCCGCGGCCTGTTGTCTCTTGTTTCACCGCAATCAGGTAGCGGTCGCGTTCGGCCGGATCGTTGCAAAGCGAGTAGCGGCGCTTTTGCCCTGATGGCGCGGTCACGGTGATATGGGAGCCCGGCGTGAACGGCGGCAATTCGCCGCCGTCTTGCCCCGCGAACTCGAACAGGAACACGCCGTCGGCGATTTCCGACTTTTGGCGGACTTTGAGGGTCAGTTCCCGCATCTCGGAGTCGGGCGTCATGGTGTCCTCAGGTGGCATCTTCGACAGATACTTAGCGACCTAAGCAAATCGCGCAACCCCCGCCAGCGTGTGAACGCGATGTTTGCCTGGGCCTTGCGAATGTGCAATCACCACCGGGCGAGGACAAGGGGACGCCGTTGACCAGCGTGAAGCCAGCATCCGGCAAGAAATCCGCCAACATGAAAACCGCCAAGCCGCGGCAACGGAGCGCGCCCGGCAAGCCCAAAAGACAGGGCGCGGGCGCCGCTGTGGCCGATCTGCCGTTCGCCGAGAGCGTCGGCTACCAGATCCGCACCACCCATCGGGCGATGCAGCGCTTCCTCCAGTCCAAGATCGCGCCGCACGGCATCACGCTCGGCATGTGGTATTTCCTGCGCGCGCTCTGGCATGAGGACGGCCTGACCCAGCGCGAGCTGTCGAACCGCGCCGGCACCATGGAGCCGACCACGCTGAGCGCCATCCTGATCATGGAAAAAAAGGGGTTGGTCCGCCGGGTTCGCAACCGGGACGACCGCCGTAAATGGCATATTCATCTGGCGCCCAGGGGACGCGCGCTGAAGAGCAAGCTCGTTCCGCTGGCCCGGGAGGTCGTCGATACCGCAGTGCAAAATCTGTCCCGCGGCGAGGTCGCGCAATTATTGAAGGCGCTGGCCGAAGTACAGAACAGCGTGCACGCCACGCTCGCCCGGCTCAATGACGCAAATAGTGGCACGGTCGAATAGCCGGTATTGGCCTCATCCTTCGAGACACCGCTTGCGCGGCCCTCAGGATGAGGGAGTGCGACCTATGACGCAGTAGCGAGAAGCAGCAAGTCTGCGCAGGCTTCTCAGGCCTGCCCTGCGCGCAAAACGTATAGGTAATATTCTGCGCCGCCCTTATGCTCCGCCCGCCTGATTGGGAGGAATGCATATGGCAAAACTCAATATCAACGGCACAGTGAGAGAAGTATCGGCGGAGGCCGACACCCCCTTGCTGTGGGTTATTCGCGAACATGTCGGTCTCACCGGCACCAAATATGGTTGCGGCATCGCCCAGTGCGGCGCCTGCTCGGTTCACTTCAACGGCGAAGTCCAGCGCTCCTGCCAGATCCCGCTCGGCCAGATCACCGAAAGCGATGTGATCGTCACCATCGAGGGATTGTCGGAAGGCCGCTCGCACCCGGTGCAAAAAGCCTGGGCGGCGGTCGACGTGCCGCAATGCGGTTATTGCCAGTCCGGCCAGATCATGGCCGCGGCAGCGCTGCTGAAGAAGACCCCGAAGCCGACCGACAAGGACATCGACGATGCGATGACCAACATCTGCCGGTGCGGCACCTATCAGCGCATCCGCGAGGCCGTGCACATGGCGGCCGATGGCGGCACCACCGGACAGGGAGGTTAGAAATGAACAAACCTGTCTTTGAAAAGGATATCAAACTCTCGCGCCGCAGCTTCATCGTCGGCTCGGCGGCGATCGCCGGCGGCGGCCTCGCGCTCGGCCTGAGCCTGCCGCTCAGCGCGGCTTATGCCGAAGGCACGCCCGAGGGCGCCGCCCAGGTCAACCTCTGGGTCGCGATCAAGCCGGATGATACCTGCGTCATTCGCGTCGCGCGCTCCGAGATGGGGCAGGGCACGCTCACGGGCTTCGCCCAGCTTGTCGCCGAAGAGCTCGAATGCGACTGGAGCAAGGTGACGACGCAAGGCGTCACGCCGGGCGAGAACCTCGCCTCCAAGCGCGCCTGGGGTGAAATGGGCACCGGCGGCAGCCGCGGCATCCGCACCTCGCAGGATTACGTTCGTCGCGGCGGTGCGGCCGCGCGCATCATGCTGATGCAGGCGGCGGCCGAGCAATGGAACGTTCCGGCCGGTGAACTCAAAGTGTCCAAGGGCGTCATCACCCATGCCGCCAGCCAACGCTCGCTGCGTTATGGCGACGTCGCGGCAGCGGCCGGCAAGCTGACGCCGCCGGATGCCAAGACCATCACGCTCAAGGACCCGAAGACCTGGACCATCGCCGGCAAACCGTTGAAGCGGCTCGATACCGCCGACAAGCTCGACGGCAGCAAGATCTTTGCGATCGATGTCAAGCTGCCGGGCATGCTGTGCGCGGCGATCAAGGATTGCCCGGTCTACGGCGGCAAGCTGAAGAGCTACGACGAAGCCAAAATTCTCGGCATGCCCGGGGTCAAGAAAGTGGTGCGGGTGAAGGAGACCGCCGTTGCGGTTGTCGCCGACACCTGGTGGCGGGCGAAGAAGGCGCTCGATGCGTTGCCGATCGTCTGGGACGAAGGGCCGAACGCCACCCAATCCAGCGCCACCATCGCGGCGCTGCTCAGCGAAGGGCTCACCGCGACCGCGACCAATGGCGACCGCCAGAACGGCGACGCCTTGAAGGCAATCGCGGACGCGCCGAAGAAGCTCGAGGCGGTCTATGCGACGCCCTTTTTGGCGCACGCGCCGCTCGAAATGATGAACTGCACGGTGAAGCTTTCGGCAGACCGGGCGGATGCCTGGGTGCCGACGCAGAACCTCGAAGCGTCGCTCGCGGCGCTTGTCGGAATCCTCAGGCGTTCCGCTCGGCAAGTGCGAAATCCATCGCCTCGACCTCGGCGGCGGTTTCGGCCGGCGCGGCGGCACGCAGGACTTCGTGCACCAGGCGGCCGAGATCGCGAAATCTTTCCCGGATACGCCGATCAAGATGATCTGGACCCGCGAGGAAGATCAGGCGCACGACTTCTACCGCCCGATCTCGCAATGCAAGCTGTCGGCGGGTCTCGACAATGACGGCAATCTGGTCGGACTGCATGTCCGCGTCTCCGGCCAGTCGATCAACGCGATCGCCAACCCGAACGCCATCGTCGACGGCAAGGACATGCGGCAGTTGCAGGGCTATTACGACAACGCCCGGCGACGCGCAGCTGGGTTACGACGTGCCCAACCTGTTGATCGAATATGCCATGCGCAACAGCCATGTGCCGGTCGGCCCGTGGCGCGGCGTCAATACCAACCAGAACGCCGTCTACATGGAATGCTTCATGGAAGAGGTGGCGCGCGCGGCCGGCAAGGACTCGCTCGAATTCCGCCGTGCGCTCATGCAGAACCATCCCAAGCATCTCGCCGTGCTCAACGCGGCGGCCGAGAAGGGCGATTGGGGCAAGCCGTTGCCTCCGGGCGTCCATCGCGGCCTCGCGCAGTTCATGGGCTATGGCAGCTACTCGGCGGCGGTGTCGGAAGTCTCGGTGAGCCCGCAAGGCAAGCTGAAGGTTCATCGCATCGTGCTGGCGGTGAATTCCGGCCATGCGGTGAACCCGCAGCAGATCGAAGCGCAGGCGCAGGGTTCGGTGGCGTTCGGCCTCACCGCAGCCCTCTATGGTGAAATGCCGGTCGTGAACGGCCGCATGACCAGTCTCAATTTCGACAGCTATGAGATCATGCGGCTGGCCGAAATGCCGAAGGTCGAAGTGGTGATCGTGCCGACTTATGATTTCTGGGGCGGCATCGGCGAGCCGACCATCTGCGTGGTCACGCCTTCAGTGCTGAACGCCATTTTTGCCGCCACCGGCAAGCCGGTACGCAGCCTGCCGCTGAAGAACGTCAAGCTCGTGTAGTGCAGTCGGACTGAAGCCACGATCAAGGTGTGCTCCCTTTTCCTTTGGGAGAAGCGAAATCGCCCGCGCGCTCCCGATCAGGAGCCGCGGGCGATTTTTTTATCAAACGCTAGTCGTCGTGATGGATGACGGTCTTGCTTTCGACGCCGTCACCGCGTTCCTTCTTGATGACCGTGGTGCGGTCACTGGGCTCGTGTTGCCTGATCACGGTTTTTTCCCGGACCCGGTCACGGTCGTAATCGTGATGGCTTTCGCCGACGGTCACGCCGGCACCTACGGGGCCGACGCGAACGCCGACATCGTCGGCGAAAGCCGGCGCGGCCAAAGCACAGGTGGCAGCGGCCGCCAACAAAATCTTCCTCATTGCATTCTCCTTTTGTTTATAGCGGGTCAACGTCACGGACGTGGCGCCGTTCCGCGAGCGCACGCACAAATATTTCGCTGATGGCGTCATAAAGAAGGGATCGATTGCCTGTTCCACTGCCACACTTGAACCATCAGCCTGTGGAACAGGAAAGAAGGCCCGGCGATATCTCGGGCCGTTGTCGTAAGTCGGTGGAAGCGTCGAATGTCTGGCCAGGTCGAACTTGTGTTACGGAAGATTGGTCAATCCTTGCGCCCGATCAGTGAGGCGCCGAAGGACGGGCGCTGGATTCTGGCGAAATCCGCCGACGGCTTTGTGATCTGCCACTGGGATCGCGATCCGCCCGGCCTTGCGGGTCCGACCTGGACCGAAGCCAACGACGCCTCGCGCGGCTATCTCGACGACTATTTCGAGGGCTGGATCGATCCGGCCGAGCTGAAATTGTGGGACTACGCCACGCTCGCCGATCTGCTGATCGCCTTTGTCGACGATGCCTATGCGCGGGGCGACGAGCGGGCGCTGCGAATTATCAAGGCCCGCGCCAAAGCTTAACGAACAAGGCGTGATGAACAAGAAGGCGTAGTGAAGCGCGACGAAACTCGCGTGATCCAGCCGTCTGCCCGACGATCGCGATGCATGCGAATTCAGGACAATGCCTGCATCAGGGCTGCAATCTCGATGGTCGCAAAGTTGGAGTAGGTATCGGATATGGCGTACGGCAAAATGATCTGATCGTTGTGCCGCATCGCCCCGCAGGTATAGACCACGTTGGGGACGTAGCCTTCACGCTCCGACGGCTCCGGCCGCAGTAACGGTTCGACCGAACGCGCCAGCACCTTGGCGGGATCGTTCTTGTCGAGCAGCGCCGCGCCGATCGAATATCTTCGGACCGGACCGACGCCGTGCGTGAGCAACAGCCAGCCTTCATCGAGTTCGATTGGTGAACCGCAGTTCCCGATCTGCACGAACTCCCAGGGAAATTGCGGCTTCAGGATCGCCTGACCGCCGTCCCACCGGTACAAATCGTTCGAGTAGATCAGGTAAAGATTCTCGTTGTCCTGTCGTGCGATCATGGCGTATTTGCCGTCGATCCGGCGCGGGAACAGCGCCATGCCTTTGTTCTGCGCGGCAGTTCCCTGCAACGGGGTCATTCGAAATGACTGGAAGTCGCTGGTCTCGAGCAACTCCGATCGGATCGCCCGGCCTGTATAGGCGGTATAGGTTGCATAATAGGTCTTCCGGCCGCCGTCGATGAATTCGACGAAGCGCGCGTCTTCGATGCCCTGCGACTGGGATTCCGTAACCGGGAATATGACGCGTTCGCTGATGTCGGGGCTCTCCTTGAAAGTCACTTCAATATCGTCGCCAAGTGGCCCCGATACCCGATATCCGACCTTCGGACTTGAGGCGAGCCGGGCGGTCGGATCGACCGTCAGGCTGCCGTCGGCGGCGATGGTTCCGGTGCGAAACGTCAGCGAAGACACGTGCCCTTCGCCGACGGCCCGGAGGCTGAGAATAAAGCGCAGGCCGCCTTCCGGCGCACCTCGCTGGTCGGGGTGCGGAACGATGCTTGGATTGAACAGCGCCGACGCCTCGAACGAATATTCGTTCAGGAAGTAAGCGCCGAGAAGCTGGCGCTGGATTTCGGAAAAGCTGTCGTGCCTTGTGAGTGCGTCTTCCATTTCGTCGGCGCGAAGCTCAAAGGTCTCGAGCAGATTGCGATGCCGGCCCTGAAAATTTTCCAGCACATCCGCCAGCATGCTGGCCGCGGCCTTCGCCTCAAGCGCGAGAATACGTGCGACGATATGGTTGGCGCGCGTCTTGTCGGTCGGGTTCAGATCGCGGGGTTCGGTCGCCGGCTTGAAAGGTCGCACGATCACGCGCGCGGGGTCAGGACGCAGGTAAAGTGCCTGGCGATGCAGGAAAGAGGCTTGCGACAAAGTATCCTCGCGGTTCGCTGGTGGTGAACTGAAATCAGGCGCTGATGGAACGAAGCGCCGTGGGGGGTGTCACGCTGACATTGACGCGCGCAAGCTGACGAATATCGGCAAGGCCGAGCAGATAGGAGACGACCGACTCGCCGCCGCGGTTTTCGTTGGCGCGGTCGGGATGCAATCCATCGCGACAGCCGCCGGTCTCGGGATCGACGAGCGCGACCGACAAATCGTTGCGGCCGAGAAACCAGGCGAAAACGTTGGCTGCAATCGCTTTCCATTCGACGTCGCCGTCAGCCCGCCACGCGGTCAGGCAGGCGGCGATCGTGGCCGTTGCTTCCACCGGCTGCTGATCGAACGCACGGGGTGGTTGGCGCAGTTCGCCGAAGCCTGAGGTGCCGACGGGGCGGAACTGACCTGTCGGTGTTGTCTGTTGTGTCATCAGCCAGCGCAAGGATCTCAGTCCGGCATCGACGTAGCCGGGCGTCTGTGTGGCGATGCCCGTCTGCATCAAGGCCTGCGGCAGCCGCGCGTTGTCATAGGCCAGGCCTTCCTCGAACCACGACCAGCCCGGTGTCTCGACCGATGCGAGGCCGGACATCAGTCTGTCGGCGAGAAAATGCCTGACTTCCCGGGCGCGAAGATCGGGTACGACAGCGCAATAACCGTCCAGCCCCAGGAGCGTGAAGGCCAATGCCCGAGGCGAATGAAAGGTCATCACGGTTGGAAGGGCCTCGGCAAACAGAGCGGCGGCCCACCGCCGCCGCGATGGGCTCGCATCCTTGCGGGCACACTCGCCGAGTGCCCACAAGGTTCGGCCATGGCTGTCTTCGGAACCGCGATCTTCAAGCCAGGTTCGATTGAAACCCATGAAATTGCGAAATCGTTTTGTGTCGGGATTCCACGCATGCTGCACAAACGCCGCAAACCGGGCCGTCAAAACCTCGGGCAGGCGTTTTTCACCTGGGTTGTTGAGAGCACAGGCCAAAAGCAAGGCGCGCGCATTGTCATCCACACAATAGCCGTGCGAACGATCCGGCACCGAATGCACCGCGTGCTGGAACAACCCGGTATCGTCGCACATCGAAAGAAAGTGGCCCAATTGCATGTCCGACGCCGCAGGGCTGTGTGCAATCGGGACCGGCCCGGTCCGCGCGATCACCTTGAGCCAGTCGCCATGGCGTGCGCTCTGAAATGCGGCGATGTAACGCTCGGCTGTGCGCTCCCACGTCATCGATCGGCTGATGGCGTAGGCGCGCTCGCGCATCGCCTGCCGGCGAGGCGCATCGGTGAGCAACAGCGCAATTTCCTTGCCGATCGCGGCCGCATTGCCGAACGGCACGATGACACCGCGACCGTCATCCAACAGCTCCAGCGCATGCCAGTAAGGCGTCGAAACTACCGGCTTGCCCAGTCCAAAGCTGTAAGCCAGCGTGCCCGACGTCATTTGCGCCTCATTGAGATAGGGCGTGACATAGACGTCGCACATCGAAATAAATTCCAGCAATGTCGCCTGATCGACGAACTGGTCGAGGAACACGACGTGGTTCTCGACCCCAAGTTCGTGCACGCGCGTCACCAGGCTGTCGCGATAGGCCTCGCCCTGGTCGCGCACCAGATTGGGATGCGTCGCGCCAAGCACGACGTAGACCGCGTCGGGCCGATGCTGCAAGATCGCAGGCATCGCGTCGATCATGACCTCGATGCCCTTGCTGGGGGAGAGCAAGCCGAAGGTCAGAATGACAGCACGGCCGCCGAATCCGAGTTTGGCTTTTGCCGCGTCAGGCTCCGCAAACGGAAACTCGGGGATTCCATGAGGGATGACCTCGATTTTGTCATCCGCGACGTCATAGACGTTGCGTAACATCTCCCGTCCCTTGCTGGCCATCACGACGATCTTCGAAGACGCCTCGACGAGGCGTTCCATCACCGCACGTTGGGCCGCATTCGGTTTGGCCAGCACCGTGTGCAGTGTCGTGACGACGGGCATGCTCAACCGCGAAATCAGCTCGAGAATGTGGCTGCCGGCTTCGCCGCCAAATATTCCGAACTCGTGCTGCAGACAGACGAGGTCAAAACGGCCGGCGTTCAGGAATGCCGCGGCGCGCGCATAGTCTTCGATCGTGTCATCCCTGATCTGAAAGGCGACCGAAGCGGGATAGTCGTAGGTTTGACCGTGGTCGTTCATGGCGACGATGCAGGTCTCGACGGTTGGCCGTGAATTTGCGATCGCGCGTACCAGGTCGGTCGTGAAGGTTGCGATACCGCAGCGGCGAGGCAACGAATTGCCGATCACGGCGATGCGCAGATGCGGCGTCATGCTTGAGTCCTGGCGGGGCCTGCGAATGGGGAAAGGGCGGGAGATTCTACCGGGCTTGCGGGATGCTCACCGAGCATCTGCAACAGCGAATCGATCGGGCGGCTTGCCGGATACGCGATCAGCGCAATCAATCCGCTAGAGCCCACCTCAATACTGGTGCGGCCGCCATTGACGAAGATGGCCTGTCCGATCGATACGGCGGACAATCCGATCGCCGCGTGGCCACCGAGAACGAGAATCCAGGTCTCGGCCTCGGCAAGCAGCGCCCAGCTTGAGCCTTCGGGCAACTCAACCCGCTCCAGGACGAAATGCCGGCTCGCGATGAGAGCCGTTCGGGCCGCCGTGAGACGGGTCGGATTGGAGCGCGCTCGAAGCGGCCACGGGTGGGCAACCGCGACGCCGTTGTCTTCGTCCAGCTCGCGCTGCCGTCCAAAGTCGAACAGACGGAATGTCGCGTCGCTACGCTGCTGAATTTCAGCAAGCACGATGCCGGCGCCGATGGAGTGGATGGTGCCGGCCGGGATGTAGATGACGTCGTCCTTCGCGACCGGGCGCCAGTCCACCAACTCGGTGATCGAGCCGTTCTGGATCGAAGCCCGTAATTGCTGGAGCGTGACCTGATGCTTCAATCCGACGCCTACCTTCGCGTCAGGCCCGGCCGCAAGGATATACCATGCCTCGCTCTTGCCGTTCGGCAGTCCCATCGCGCGGGCAAAAGTGTCGTCCGGATGAACCTGGATCGACAATGGTTCGCTGGTGAACAGAAGTTTGAGGAGCAGCGCCGGGGTGTCGGCATACGTGCCCTCCCGTTCGAACCACAGTTCGCCGATGGCATCATCAGAGCCGTCAAGGCTGCTCCAGGGTTGCAGATCGCGGACCCCCCACGGCTTGTGAACGGCCCGCACGGCGGCAAGCTCGGTAGGCATAAATTGTCCCGATCCATGACGCGCACGTCGGGCCGACGTGCCGTTGGCTGATATCGTTGGTGATTTTTCGCTTAGCTGCGGCGTCGTGTTTTCAAGCAGAACTGCTGCAAGAACCGATCATGCTAGTGCTTTCCGAAATTCGTGGACGTGTGCCGCGATGGGGCACCAAATTGCGGAAAGTGGGAACTAATCCTGCATATGGGGACTGGCATGTCCGATAACAACCGCCGGGCGGTGCGTCTTTTGAGGGCGCCCGGCGTCCAGCGGTGCCACTGACGCTACCTGCGGAGCCGCGACGGCGATCAGTCCGGCGTCGCTGGTTTGCAGCTTGAGGGCGCCGTCTTCACTACGGCTCGAACCGGGCAACCATCACGATCGGATAATTGCGAGACCGGTCTGCCTCCACCATGTAGGCGTAGAGCAAGCCGTAGATTTCCACGGGGCTGCCGAGCTTGGCATCGGCCTTCAGGCCGGGGACCAAAACGTCCTGAACGTATACGGTAAGCGTCCGCGTTTTCGACGCGAGCGTGATGCAGTGGGTCACGCTGACCTGCTTGAGGATGTTGTCGTACCCGGTCAGTCGCAACGCCATCTCGAGCTCCGCGTTGTTGCAGGGCGCAGGAGCCGACTTCAAGGTCGCGACGAACTTGATCTTTTCCAGGTCGGTATAGGAGACGCCCGGCCCATCCTCTTTGGTGATGTCGTTCCACCTCTCGAAGACCGCATCGAGCGTCGTTTCGTCGTAATTCGTGAAGGGCTGTGCCATCGCACAGGTGGGAAGGAAAACAAGAACAACAAGCGCACGCCAGATCAAGCAAATCTCCCTGAAACCAAATCTTCCTAGACCAAATCTTCCTAGACCTGGTCTCCCGAGGACAATGGGGCCACGTTCGTCTCAATCAAATACTAGTAGATTCCAACATTGGCATCCCCTTTTTAGCGATGGGAAGCGAATGTCAAATCCATTCCCGGTCGGTCCAGGCTGCGCGGACTGCGCGACGCTACGGCTACTGCGGAGCGGCCGAAGCCGCGAGCAGGCCTGGGTTGCTTTGCAGTTTTTCGGCCTCCACCTGTCCGGACGGCGTGTCGTCGTTGAGGAAGCGGTCGAGAATGGACTGGATCGTGTTCTTGACCCCGTCCGGGCCGCGGTCGCTGAGATCGTTGTGCTGGTAGGTGGTCTTGACCACGGTGATGCCGGCCTTCTGGCACATCTCCTCGTCGGGAACGACGCCGGAATCGGCCTTGAACACCGGATCCCTGGAACGGAACGACAGGATCTTGAACTTGCCGTCGGTGATGAAGGGGACGCGCAGGTTGTCGAGCGTCACCACCTTCTTGATCATGTCGGGGTAGCGCTTGGCGAAGTACATCGAGATATCGCCGCCGTTGGAATGGCCGACCATGGTCAAATGGCGGTAATCGGCTTCGGGATAACTCTGCTTCAGCTCGTCGATCACGAACATGATGTTGGCGATGCCGCGGTTATAGTGCGCGCGGCGGCCGACATATTCCTCGCCGACTAGTGGTCCGATTCTAACATTTGCATCCCTATATGGCTGGCACTTTTGCAAATGTTAGAATCAAAGGACCACTAGAAAATATAGGTTTCTAGTGGAGTTTTGGATTTGACATTCGCTTTGCGAACTCCCGGCTAGCACCTAGCGAATGTCAAATTCACTCCACTAGCGTCACCATCGGTCCGTCGGAATCGAGATCGTGCTGGACGCTGACGACCAGATAGCCGCGCATCGCAAACACGTTTGCGAGGAAGGAATACTTGGTGAACTTGACCGTGTTGCCGTGGTTGAGGATCGCCGCCGGCAGCGTGATCATTTCGGCCATGGATTCCACTTCCCGGTCGCGCCGGACCGCGATATCGACCTCGACCGGACGGTCGGTCCGCTGGGGATCGTAGAACGTCAGCGTCTTGTGACGGATTGCCCACTTGCTGGCGGTGAAATAACCAACCGTCGCCAGCACGCAAACCGACAGCAGAATTGCCATTCCGCGTTTCATGACGGGCTCTCTTGAATGGTTAAATGAAAGGTTGAAAAATCGTGAGGTGTATTGTCCCGCGCTTTCGTCACAGCGGCGTAACATCTAGTGTCCCGGTTCTGACATTCGTATCATGTCGCGGCGAGCACTTTTACGAATGTCAGAACCAAAGGGACACTAGCAACTATATGATTCTAGTGCGGCTCTGAATTTGAAGTTCCTACGACGAACTTGCCGGAACGCTGATAGGAACTTCAAATTCGCCGCACCCGTGTTTTCGTCACAACGACGTGACATCGGAGCCAAGACGTTGGGAATCAATCACTTGCTTGCGTTGTCGCGCTTGCGCGCCCCAGTTCTCCATGGCTGACTGTGCCGGCCATGGTAGCCGATTATGGGGATCGGCCCATTTTTCCTAAAGCGAGGGGGAGTTTGATCGATGGATCGCGTCAGTAAGTATATGCCCGAGTTGCTCAGTATCGTCCGTCTGCTGGTCGGGCTGTTGTTCCTGGAGCACGGCACCTCGAAGCTGTTCGACTTTCCGCATGGGCCAGTTCAACCCACGATGGGCTCGCTCATATGGGTTCAAGGCGTCATCGAAGTGGTCGGCGGCGCGCTGTTTGCCGTCGGCTTTCTGACGCGCCCGGTTGCGTTCATTCTGGCCGGCGACATGGCGGTCGCTTATTTCATGGCGCATGCGTCGAAGGGGTTCTTCCCGATGCTCAATGGCGGCGACGGCGCCATTCTCTACTGCTTCATCTTCCTGATCTACTTCATGGCTGGACCAGGCCGTTGGGCAGCCGACGGATCGGTGAAGTAATTGCGCCTTTGTCGTCTCTGCGAACGAAAGCAGGGACGACAGAAGTCTAAAGCATTAAGTCGCTACGCATTCAGTCGCGGCAGCAGTTTCAGCGCGTTGCCGCGCTCGATGTCCATGATCTGCGCGTCGGTGAAGACGCCGGAGCTTCGCAAGCCCTTCACGTGATCGATGCCGGTGCGATAGGGAAAATCCGTGCCCAACAGGATTTGCGAGGTCGGGATGATCGCCGTCAGCGCCGACATCGACGCCTTGTTTGAGGTTTGCGCGGTGTCGTAATAGAACCGCGTCAGCTCGGCGAGCGTGCCGTCCGGCACCATCGGCTTGTACTTCGCCTCGATCATCGGCTGGCGGATGAAGCGTTCGATCAGGAACGGCATGGTGCCGCCAGCATGCGAGAAGATCCATTTGATGTCGCGGAATTTTTGCGCGTTGCCGGAAAACACGATGTCGCCGATGGTGCGCGTGGTGTCGGTGCCCCATTCGACCAGCGTCGGCGGCTCGTTGGGGAGCAGATTGACGCAGCAGTCGGCGGTCGAGGGGTGGGTGTAGACCACGCATTTGCGCCGGTTGAGCTCTTCCATGACCGGCAGGAACGCGGGATGGCCGAGCCACTTGTCGCGGTAATTCGTCATCAGTCCGATGCCGTCGAGCTTGAGCGTGTCGAGCGCGTAGGCGATTTCCTTCAACGAGCCCTCGGTGTCGGTGAGCGGCAGCATCGCCCAGCCGCCGAAGCGGCCCGGATGATCTGATATCAGCTTGGCGTTATATTCGTTGCATTCGCGCACCAGTTTGCGCGCCGCCTCGCCAGAGGTGAAGTTGACGCCGGGCTGCGTCACCGACAGCATGGAGACCGCAATGCCGGCCTGGTCCATGTCGGCGAGGGATTTCTCAGGCGTCCAGCCGCGCATCAGGCCGTCGCCGAAATGATTGGCGACCGCCGCCTGAATATAGGTCGGCGGCGACAGATGATGGTGAACATCGATCCGGTAAGGCTTGGCATCGGCACTTTGCGCCCATGCCTGTCCGGCGCGGCCAAAGCCGGTTGCTGCAAGCGTGGCCGCGCCGACAGCGCCCGCCATGAATGTGCGCCGGCTCAAGCCGCCGTCGGTCAGCGATAGCGTGTTGTCGCATCCGCAGGCGCAACTGCGCATTGATAGGCGCCTGTTGCCCTCGCGCCCATTTTGACCCCCATCTTGTTGATTCATGAAGTCATCTCCCTTTAGCGGTCCGTTCAGGACTTCTTGATCGAAACGGTCACACCTTAGCTATGTTGCCGCGGCAGACAATAGGGCCCCAGGCCACCTCGTTGAGAGCTAAAGGGAATAATCCGGCGTGTTCGAGGTTACGCCGAGAGGGGCGGTTTCGGCCGCATCGCAAAATCGGGTTTTGACGGGAGAAATTAAGTGATGGCGTCGATCGTAAGAGGATTGTTGGTGCTCGCGGCTTTCGCGGCGATGGGTGTCTCGCCGGTCGCGGCGCAAACGCCGTCGCCCGACGGCGCGAAAGTTTACATCATCAACCTGAAGGACGGCGCGGAAGTGACGAGCCCGTTCCTGGTACAGTTCGGTCTTTCGGGCATGGGCGTCGCGCCGGCCGGAGTCGAAAAACCCAACACCGGACATCATCATCTTCTGATCGACACCCAACTGACCGCCGAGCAGATGAAAGAGCCAATTCCCGCCGACGATACCCACAAGCATTTCGGCGGTGGCCAGACCGAAGCGATGGTGACGCTGCCGCCCGGCAAGCACACGCTGCAACTGGTGCTCGCCGACTGGTCGCACATTCCGCATTCGCCTCCGGTGATGTCGGAGCCGATCACGATTACGGTAAAGTAAGAAATAAAAAGAAACGTCGCGCCTGCTAACCTCTTGAGCATGACATGCTGCGTTGCGATGCAAGCGGTGGAAAACTGGATTTATTCTTTTCCACCGCGGCAAAAAGCAACACACGGAACTCATGAAGTCTGCTACGGTAAAGCCGTTACTTGGCTTCACACAGAAGGAGTGGAGTTCATGAACAGGCTCGTTGAAATTCGCCGCCAGGAGCATTTTTGCCGTGAGCGTGCGTTATTTGATTCCGAGCGTAAGTCGTTCTGGCTCGCGGAGGCCGAAATCTGGGAGCAGCACGCGCTCGACGAGATCGCGTTCCACTTCCGGGAATGCAATATTGAAACTCCAAGCCACTCTACTCCAAGCCAATCAATTCCAAATCAGTCTCTGAACGCTCGCTTAACTCAAAAGCCAAATCGCGATGTCCGTCGCAGGTGGCCGAAAGGCTGCCGGCGACGCGTTTGAGGCAACGCTAGGTCGCCCTTTCCCCTCATCCAGAGGAGCCGCGCAAGCGGCGTCTCGAAGGGTGAGGCCGATATCGGGGCCTCATGGTTCGAGACGGCGCGTTGCGCCTCCTCACCATGAGGGGGCGCTAGTTCACCCCACGCTCTAATTGACCTCCACGCTCTAATTGACCCCCGCCCCAAGCCTCCCCCTTTCAGGGGGAGGGATCGTTCTGCTAAAGCCAAGTCCGTGAAGATCAACAACAAAAGCCATCACGGGCTAGGGCAGGGCGGATGACGGTTTTACAGCAGGGCGCTCCCGGCGATCTCGAGACATCGGAGCCGGCGGATGCCGTGCTGCAAAGCGCGGTCAAAAAGGCCGCGATGCGGTTCGTGCCGCTGCTCACCGTCGCCTATCTCTTTAATTACCTGGATCGCACCAGCCTTGGTGTCGCGGCGCTGACCATGAAGGGGCAGCTGGGGCTGACCGCGTCCCAGTTCGGGTTCGCCGCCGGCATCTTCTTTCTCGGCTATTCCGTGTTCGAGATCCCGAGCAATCTCCTGCTCTATAAAGTGGGCGCCCGGCGCTGGCTGGCGCGCATCATGGTCAGTTGGGGGCTGGTGTCGGCGGCGACCGCCTTCGTGGTCGGGCCGCACAGCTTTTACGGCTTGCGATTTCTGCTCGGGGTCATGGAAGCCGGTTTCTTTCCGGGCGTGACGTTCTTCCTCGCCGCGTGGTTTCCGGCGCAATACCGCACGCGGATGCTGGCCTGGTTTCTGGTCGGCATTCCCTTGTCCTCGCTGATCGGCACGCCGGTTTGCACCCAGTTGCTCCGGATGGATGGCATCTGGGGTTTTGCCGGCTGGCAATGGATGTTTTTCCTGGTGAGCCTGCCTTGCGTGCCGCTCGGCATTCTCACGCTTTTCCTGCTCGCCGACCGGCCGCAAACTGCGTCCTGGCTCACAGCCGAAGAACGCAATAGGCTCGACGGCGTGCTGGCTTCCGAAGTGCGCGAACGGCCACACGCCTCGCTGTTGGCGGCGCTGATGGATCCGCGGGTGCTGATCTGCACCGCGATCCAGTTCGGCTTTACCCTTGGCTCCTACGGCGTCGGCATCTGGCTGCCCTTGATGCTGAAGGAATTCCATCTCTCCAATAGCGCGATCGGCTGGATCGCCGCGATTCCCTATCTCTTTGCCACCGTCGGCATGATCCTGTGGGCGCGCTATGTCGACCACAAGGGCCGGCGCATCGCCAATCTCGCGATCGCCTGTCTGCTCGGTGCGCTCGGGCTTTTGCTGCCGATCCTCTCGAACTCGCTGGTGCCGGCGGTCATTGGATTCAGCCTCGCTCTGATCGGCGTGACCGCGGCGCGGGCGATCTTCTGGACCATCCCGACGCGTTTCCTCACCGGCGTGGCGGCCGCGGGCGGGCTCGCCTTTATCAACTGCATCGCCACCGTCGGCGGCTTTGTCGGCCCCTCGATGATGGGCTGGCTGAAGGATGTCTCCGGCTCCTACCTCTTCGGCCTGCTCGCGGTCGCCGCCATCATGGTCGCGGCCACGCTGGCTGCGATGTCGCTGAAGCTCTTCATCTCGCGCGAATAAAAGCCTGCGCGAACAAGCACTCGATCGAAAGCGATTTGCATTAGCAAATGGCCGGCCGTGCCTTTCGGAACGATTGAGCAGTTATCTTGCTGTGGTTTTCCCGAATTTTACGGGAAAAATAAGAAAGTATCGCAAACCCTTCGCATTCCCGTAACAGGCGCTGAGCAGATTGCGCGGCCTTAGCTCACCTTTGTCTTCGCGGCGTTTTGTATCGCGAGGCCTCTCACCTTTTGGGAAATAAAAATGATAGCCAAGGAAACGCGTTCGCTCTGCGGACGGTCGCTCTCGAACACGCGCTTTGCGCTTGCTCTGCTCGCCACCACCGCGCTGGGCGGCACGCTCGCCTATGCCGATGATGACTTCTTTTTCTTCCAGCCTGGCAATCTCTTGCTGAGCAAGGCCGTTTATAACGCCAATCCGAACATCACGTCAGGCACCACCGTGCTTCCACCGGGCTGCACGTCAGCCACGGCAACCGCGTCAGGTACGCCCTGCGTCACCGCGATCGCGGGGGGGGCCTATCCGACCGTGTTCGACAACGCCACGGTCGACGGCTCCTTCGGCGTCACCACGAAGATCGTGCTCGACGAGCTGCGCCCCGACAGCGATGGCGATCTCATGCACTCGCTCGAGGTTCCGAACAACACGGAGCCCGGCGCGGCGAACAAGGACCAGATGGTCACGAGCTTTTCGTCCAAGTCCGAAATCGCGCTCAACCTGTCGAGCGATCATCGGAACGTGACGTTCATGGGCTATGCCTCGACCGTCGGCCAGATCGACGTGTCCAACTCCAACACGCCCGGCGTGATCGATTCGACCAATCCGGTGTCCGAGCAGGTTTACCGCCTCATTGCCGACGTCGACCAGTTCGGCCACTTCCGGTTCACCAAGACCAACGCCTACAGCGGCAATAACGGCCGCTCCGCAATCCTCAATAACACCAACGGCGCCAACGTCTATTACATGTCCGGCAACGCCGGCAACGGCGCCAACCCGCAGCCGACAGGTATTGTCGTCGGTGCGGGCGCGCAGATCACGACGCCGTCGAACCTGCGGCTTTCCCTGCAGCCCGATCCCGGTCTGCCGACGCCGGTCGGCAGCTTCAACACCACCGAAGTTGGCAACAAGGCCGACAAGATCGGCAAGGACACCAATTTCCGCGGTCTTCGGGTATTCCACGACGCGATCTACCTGACCAAGGGTTCTGGCGGCAACGGCGTCAACACGGTGTATTTCATCGACACCTCCGGTAACACCGCCAACGCCAACGGCAACCCGGTCGGCAATCCGAACGCCTGCCCGAATGGCTCCGGAGTACCGGCTCCAGGAGCCACATTGCCGACCACGCCGATCGCTTATTCGGCAGCGAACCTCGCGGCCGACGGCGTGACGCCCTACAACATGTGCGTGCTGAACGGTTTCCCGACCAGCCCGGCCAAGAACGCAACCGACGCGTCGCTGTATCCGTTCGGTGTCTGGTTCGCTAATGACCACACGCTCTACGTCGCCGACGAGGGAGCCGGCGATGCCGCGTATAGCGCGTCGTCCAACACCTACACAGCGGCCGCCGCATCGGCCACCGCCGGATTGCAGAAGTGGGTGCTGGACACCACGACCAATACCTGGTCGCTCGCCTACACCTTGCAGGCTGGCCTTAACCTCGGCGTGCCCTACACCGTCAGCGGCTACCCGACCGGCATCAACCCCGTGACCATCACCAAGAAGGTGCCGGCGGGATTGCCGTGGTCGCCCGCGACCGACGGCTTGCGCAACCTCACCGGCCGCGTCAACCACGACGGTACGGTCAGCATCTGGGCGATCACCTCCACGGTGAGCGGCAGCGGCGACCAGGGCGCCGATCCGAACAAGCTCGTGATGATCACCGACAAGCTCTCGGCGACCACGCTGCCGGGAGGCGAAAGCTTCAAGACGATCCGCACGGCGGCCTTCGGCGAGGCGCTCCGTGGCATCTCGTTCACGCCCGGCACCGACTTTGATCACGATGATCGTCACGCGTTCAACTGCTTGTTCGACCGCGACGACTGCCGCGGCCACTAAGGTCAATCAAGACCGGCGCGTTTGGCGGCTACGCCAGACGCGTATGCTCTGCCTCTCCCCGCATGACGCGCGGGGAGATTTTTTATGGGACTAAGCTGCGGGCCGCATCGCGGGCTTGGCGTGGCCCGCGACCAGCTGCGAGACGGCACCCAATCCGAGCAGTCCCAGACAGACGGCCGGCACCAGCATCGCGGCTGCCGCGCTGCCGCCGATCCCCGCCACCATCGGCATCAGGTTTTGCGCGGCAAAGCCGCCGAAACTACCGAGCATCGAGATCGCGCCGATCCCGGCCGCCGCGCGCTGTCCGGTCAGGAAGCGCGACGGCAACGACCAGAAGCACGGCAACAAGAGTGAGATGCAGGGCGTGCCGACGATCATCGCCGAGAGTCGCATCCAGTTTTCCGGGACGACGGTGCTAAGAAGGAAAGCCACCACGCCGATGCTCGCAAGCACGACCATCGCGATGATGACCGAGCGATGTTCGCGCAGCCGCTTCGGCAGGATCAGCAGCATTGGCACGGTTACCAGCCAGGGCAGCGCGGTCAGGAGGCCATTCTCGGTGCCGCTGGCGCCGAACGCCTTGATCACGGTCGGTGTCCAGTAGATGACGCCATAGAGCGAGGTCAGGATCAGCGCATAGACCGCCGACAGAAACCACACCCGGCCATCCCACAGCACCTGCCAGATCGAATGGCTCTCGCGCTTGGCTTCGCTCTCCTCGTTGAGCCGTCGCGTCAGCCAGGTTTTTTCAGTGTCGTCTAGAAACGCCGCTTCATCCGGCCGGTTCGGCAACAGCGTGAAGACGAGAAGGCCGAGCAGCACCGCCGGCGCGCCGGTGGCGATGAAAACCCATTGCCAGCCGGAGAGACCTAGAAGTCCATGCAGGTCGAGCAGGGGACCCGAGGCGAGCGCGCCGAACATGTTGCCGAACGCGCTGCCCAGCGTGATGATGCCCATCACGCGCACCCGATAGCCTTGAGGAAACCAGATCGAGGTCACGTAGATGATGCCGGGATAGGCGCCGGCTTCGGCAATGCCGAGCAAAAAACGCATCGCGGTAAACGTCCAGTCGGATGACACGAAGGCCATCGCCACCGTGACCGCGCCCCAGCTCACGAGAATGCGGGTGAGCCAGGCGCGCGCCCCAAAGCGATGGATCGCGAGCGTGCTCGGAATTTCGCAGAACAAGTAGCCGATAAAGAACAGCGACGATGCCAGCCCGAACGCCTGTTCGGACATTTTCAGCTCGCGCGCCATTTGCAGCTTGGCAAAGCCGATATTGCTGCGATCGATCACCGCGACCAGATAGACCAGCATCAGGATCGGCATCACGCGGGCGATGATCCGCGACATCAGCTTTGCCTCGTCGACGACGCGATCCATTGTAGCTTCCCCCGTCTGTCAGCCGTGATCGGCTTGTTCAGTCTTTTGAATTCAGCGAATATCTCGCGGCACGTAATTGCGCCAGTTTGCTTGCAGAGATGGCATCTCGGCAAACGTCTTGCGCGCATCCGCGGCGCGACCGATCAAATCCTTCGCCACGATTTCCTTGCGGTTCAGATAGTCCTTGAACTCTTCAAGCGAGCGTTCGATTAGCTCAAAACCACGAAGCATCACCGGCGATGACATCTCGGCCGCGCTGGCGCCGGCCAGCATGACGCGCGCGATATCGAGGCCGTTTTGAATGCCGTTGGTGGCGATCAACGGCTTATCGCGGCCGACAAGGCTGCGCGACAGCGCCAGCCAATGACAGGTCAGCGGCAGGTTCCAGTAGCCGCCGACGCCCAATGTCGTCCCGAGGTGAGGGGCCATGGTTTCGAGATCAGGGATCAGCCCGAGCAGGCGGCCTGCCATCACGACGCTGTCGGCGCCGGCCTCGAACGCCGCGCGCGCCAGTTCCGGCACGCGCTCGCTCTGGCCTGATATTTTGACCCACAGCGGCATCGAGACCGCGGCGCGAACGGATCGCACGATCAATGAGACGCGCTCGGGTAACAGCTCGGTCGCGACCGCGCCCTTTGCAGCTTGGGAGGCGTAGGGCGTGCCGATGTTGAGTTCGAGCAGGCGAAGCCCGGCCGCCTCGACTTGGATTGCCATGCGCTTGGCGTGATCGAGGTCGCCGAGGATGAGGCTCGCGGCGACATAGGCGTCGCTTTTGGCCGCCTCACGGTCGAGCCGGGACACACTCTCGAGCCAGGAAGCGAAGCTGCCGGGATAAAGCCCGGAGCGGCAGGCGATGAAGGCGGACGCAGGAGCCGATGCATTCCATTCGCATCGCCGCCAGCGCTCGTCGAACACGGCGTATTCCGCGGCATCGAGCTGCGCCTTTGCGGCCTCGACTTCGTTGGTCGATTTCATCACGACCACGGCAGCGCCAGCGGCCAGCGCGCGCCGCACGCCGGTTTCCTCGATCAGATGTTCGGCCGCGCCTGCGATCAACGGGTTCTTCAAACGAAGTGAACCTATCGTAACACCAGTTATGCCAGACATATTCGTTCACGCCGCCTGCTGGTCGAGTCCGAGCATCCGGGCGGCATTCGTCGCCACCATTTTATGGATGTCGTCATCGCTGTAGCCGAGGTCCATGCACAGCGCGACGCCCCGACGAAAGCCTTCGAGCGGTGAGAACACGCCGACCTGGCCCAGATCCGAGCAGATCACCGTCTGGTCGATGCCGGCGGCCTCGATGTGGTGACGCAGGTCTTCGCCGGTCGCGACCTTGAACTTCGAGCCTTCCAGGAACATGCAGATCGAGTGTTCAACAAAAGCACCCATCGCGGCGATGCCCTTGACGTCGTTGAGGCTGGCGCCGACGATCTCTTCGGGATGGGTGAAGGCGAGGCGCTTGACGCCGCGGCGCTGGGCTTCCTCGAAGATGATCCAGGTCTCGCTGACATGCAGATGGCCGCTTGCCAGCAGCATGTCGTTTTTGGCGATCACATCCAGCACTTCCTTGACCGAATCCAATACCTTCTTGTTGGCGTCCAGCACCGGCACGGCGGTGGCGTGGCGCATCTTCGAGGTCGAGGCCGGATGGGCGAAGCTCGCGTTCTTTTCCCAGCGCAAGTGATTTTCGGCCGCCAAGGTCGGCATCCATACCGTCTTGCCGCCCATCGCCGCGGTGTGCTCGACCGCATAAGGGTTGATGCCGCCGACCACGTTATTCAGCACGATGCCGGAGAAGATTTTCGTGCGCAGTTCCGGATAATGCCTGGTGATCAGTTGCGCGGTCGCAACCCCGGCGTAGTCGTGATCCTTGGTGAGGACGGCGGCAAAGCCCGCTTCCGACAACTCGCGCACCAGATCGAGATGATCGATGGCGCGGGGCGCAATCGAAGGTCCGCTGTGAACATGCGGATCGACCGCGCCCTTTAAAATCTTGTCGATGCGCGCTTCCCGCGCGGTTGTGCTTGCCTTGTCGGCAGCTTTTGTTTCACTCATGACGTTCTCCCTTTTTACTTTTTGGATAAGCGCTTGCCGCGCCGATCTTGTTTATGCCGTTCGCGCTCTCGCCGCGCGCATCTCGGAATGGCCCATGCGGCCGTGACCGAGGGTTCGTGAGATTTGTGCCGCCGCCGCTTTCAAGGCCGCGATGCTTTTAGCGTCGAGCTCGGCGGGCAGGAACTGGATCGAGCCGACCAGCGCGAGCGCCCCGGCGCAGGAATCCTTCGCATCGAAGATCGGTGCTGCCACCGCGTTGATGCCAAGCATCGCCTGCTCCGGCGCGGTGGCGAAGCCTTGTTGCGCGACGCGGGTCAGTTCTTGTTCGAGCGATGCTGAAATCCGTCAGCGTATGTGGGGTAGAAGCGGGCAGGGATTTTGCCAGTACGCGATCTCGCTGCGGGCGTGGCGCGAACGCCAGCAGCACCTTGCCCTGTGCGGAAGAATGAAACGGCAGTTCGCTGCCCGGCCGCACGCCGATCTCGATTGCGGCGGTGCCGACCACCATGCTCAGCACCAGCGCGCCGCGCGGCGCGGATTCCGACAGCACGACAGAGTGACCAAGCAGATCGCGCAACTCGCGCATCGGCCCCGCGGCCAGTTGAATGAGATCGGTCCCGGGCGCGTAATGAGCCAGCAAGCGGCTGCGCGGCCCGCGCGAATAACGCGTCGTCACTGGATTCTGCACGAGATAACCGCGCTCGACCAGCGTCAGCAGATGACGGTGCACGGAGCCTTTGGTGAGGCCGAGCCGTTCGGCGATCTGGGTGACGCCGAGCTCCTCATCGGAGAAGGCGACCGCCTCCAGGACGTCGAGCGCGACCTGCACCGAGCGCACCCCGCCATCCCCGCGTTCCTCCGGCAGCGACGGCAATTCTTGTTTGGTTTTCAAAGGCAAAACCCTTTTGCTTGGCGGCCGCGCCGATCGGTCGAGGAGCCAATTCGGGGCATTCGAAGATTCGTGTTGACGTCCCAACGCGTATCGATATACAGAACACTGTATCACGGTCGCGAACAACAAACAATCCGGTATTTCCAAAAATCGCGGCCTCGCTGGAGGATATTCAGATGAGCGAAGCCATGCGCGCTGCGACCCATGCCCGCCATTACGCCGAACCGCCGCAATCAACCGATGCCGACGGGACGCGCCACTGGATCACGCGCGCCGCCAATTTCGTCACCGCTGTCTCGCAAGCGAAGGAGGGCGCAGTCCTTGGGCGCAACAATCCGGACGAATACATGGTGCTGCTGCCGCCGGGGACCGAAGCCACGGTCGAGGCGGGCAGCGAGCGGATCGAAAGCCATGGCGACGGCCTGATCATCGTGCCGCCGGGCCAAAGCCGCGTCGTCGTTCGCAAGGCGGGCATGGTCGCGCGGGTGTTTTCCAAGCGCGCCGAGGATCTCGCCGCCAAGGCCGTGAATGCGGCGACCTATGCCGACGGCGCGCCTGAAGTCGCCGACTTAAAGCCCTGGCCCGATCCAACCGGCGGGTTTCGTCTGCGCCATTACGATCTGGCCAAGGCCGAAAGTCCCGATCCGAGCCCGTTGAAGATGCGCGTATTTCGCTCGACCAATCTGATGGTCAATATCTTCATGCCGTGGCAGAAGCGCCGCGACGAGACCAAGCTCTCACCGCACAGCCACGATGATTTCGAGCAGATATCGCTCAGCATGCAGGGCGCCTTCGTTCACCACCTGCGTTATCCATGGTCGCCCGACAAGACGCGCTGGCGCGAGGACGAACATGCGCGCTACGAGGCGAGCCCGTCGGTGCTGGTGATCCCGGCGCGCGTGCTTCACACCACGCAGGACGTAGGCCAGGGCACGACCTGGCTGGTCGATGTGTTCGGCCCGCCGCGGATGGATTTCTCGTCGAGGGAAGGCTTTGTGCTCAACGCATCAGACTATCCGATGCCGGCCGCGCACTAACAAACTTAACATCGCGAGAGCCGGTAACGGCCCGCTGGCGCAACGTCGCCGTTCAATCAGGGAAGCCCAGGGAGGGCTCAAGATGGCTCAGTTCTTTACGCGCGTGTCGTTCGATTCGGATGACGAGGCGGCGGCTTACAATCGCGCCGCCTGGAAGCTCATTCCGTTTCTGCTCATTCTCTACATCATTTCGTTCCTGGATCGTGTCAACGTCGGCTTTGCGAAGCTGCAGATGAGCACGGATATCGGGCTGTCCGATGCGGTGTTCGGGCTCGGCGCCGGCATTTTCTTTGTCGGCTATGCGGCCTGCGAGATTCCGAGCAACCTGTTGCTGCAGCGTTTCGGCGCGCGGTTCTGGATTTCGCGCATCCTGGTGGTGTGGGGCATCATTTCGGTCTGCTTCATGTTCGTCACCACGCCGGCGCAGTTTCTCACGCTGCGTTTTCTGCTCGGCATTGCGGAGGCCGGCTTCTATCCGGGCATCGTGCTGTATCTGACCTACTGGTTTCCCGGAAAGCTGCGCTCGCAGGTCTGCGCACTGTTTTTCGTCGGCATTCCCATTGCCGGCTTCGTCGGCGGTCCCCTGAGCGGCTTCATCATGAAGACGATGGCCGGCGTCTCCGGCTTCTCGGGATGGCAATGGCTGTTCCTGCTCGAAGGCGCGCCCGCGATCATCGGCGGCATCGTCACCTTCTTCTATCTCTCCAACGGGCCGAAGGATGCGAAGTGGCTTGGCCTGCGCGATCGCGACATCATCGTGCCGGCGCTTGCGGCCGAGGACGCCACCCATCGCGCCATGGGGCACGGCCACCGGCTGATCGATGCGCTGTTGAGCGGCAAGGTCTGGCTGCTCGCGGTCACCAACTTCACGCTGCTCGGCGGCATCTATGGCATCTCGTTCTGGATGCCACAGATCGTCAAGGATCTCGGCGTGCAGGATGTGTTCCTCAACGGGCTCGTCACCAGCATTCCCTTTGCGGTCGCCTGCGTCGCGATGATTGTGGTCGGCCGTTCTTCCGATCGCATGCGCGAGCGCAAGTGGCACATCATGCTGTCGGCGTTCGTCGGCGCGCTCGGACTCGTCGGCGGCGCGACGCTGGCAGCGACGCCGGTCTTGGCGCTCGCCAGTCTCTCGCTCGCACTCGGCGGCGCCTTGGCCTCGATCGTCGTGCTGTGGGTTTTGCCCAGCGCGCTGCTCACAGGCGCGGCCAACGCCGGGGGGCTGGCGCTGATGGCAACGATCGGCAATCTCGGCGGCTACGTCGCGCCCTATGTCGTGGGTCTCGCCAAGCAAGCCACCGGCCGCACGGATTATGGCCTCTACCTGATGGCGGCCGCGATGGTGCTGGGCGCGCTGCTGGTGCAACTCTTGCCCCGCAACGCCTCGATCGATGAAGCCGGCCATGGCGTGGCGCTGAAGGAGGGCGCTGCGGTGGGAGTGACCAGCCATCTTGCAGTCTGAAATTTCAAGTCTACCAAGAAAAACTGTAAATGCCGTTCCCGACGATTAGGCAACCAGTCGATAGGATGTCCATCCCGAGAAGTACATCAAATTGGCCTCCAGTAGAGGAGGTTGGAATTTCAGCGCCGTAGATTGGCGTGTTTGCAACGTTGACGACAGCCTGCACGGGCTGGCCGGGCACGGTCGTTTGGCCAGGCTGAACCATAGCCATCACAAACGCAACGTAGAAGAGATAAGCGTTATGGTAGTGAGATTGAGGGCCAACGCCGCCAATCAATATTTTTCCCAATGGAGGTAGGCTCAACGTGTTAATTACGTTGGTTGATATCATCGTCTTTTGAGCGCCAGTATCTATCAGAGCCTTAAACATTGTAGGCGGCGCTATCGGCGTAGCCGAAATCGGTCCAACAGCAATATTGAACGTAGACGCGTCGAGAATACCAACGTTCATGTAAACGTCGGAATTATTGTGGTTTCCCTAAACGACTGGCATGTGAAAAGAATCCAAGATCAACTGGGATGTCGGTGACCTGTTGGACACTGAACAACTTATCGGAATATAGCTTGTTGCCAGTTCCTACTGCGTCCGCCACCGTGTCAAAATAACCAGCAATGGATTTATGACGAATAAGTGCAAATTTTCCGAGGTGGTTAGAAGAGATTTTGGGGAGTTCCTTGACGAAAAAATCTAGGTTCTCCTCGATTTCCGTTTGCCGGTCTTGAATTACTGTACTCATCTTTCCCACCTTATACGTGCCGCGCGTCGGCCGATTTCTATCCGTTCCTAATCGGTTAGTTTTCTACACGCGCTTTGGTTCGATCGCTTTCTGAATTCGGAGTACAATTTCCTTATCACATTCGCTGGAAAATAGGCGTGTCAATCCGCTAAATTTCGTGAAAAAACGGCAATCGAGACTCCTCTATTTCTTACGGCCGTCTTCTCGTCACACCACCTCGTGCTTGCGCAAATCGCGTACATGGTCGAAACACGCCGCCTGAAGCTCGGCGCCTGAGGTTGCGATCTCGGGCAGGGCTGCTTCGGCCAGGATATCCTCGGTGACGTCCTCGACGGCATCATCCGCGATCTCGTGGATAAAGCTGATATTGGCGTATTCGCCGGATGTAATGCGCGAGATAACCTCGCGGCGGGTGATTTCGGGATCGACGATGGCCTCGCGGCCGCGCCTCCCGTAATCGATCATGACGACGAAATATTGCATGCGGGATGGAATCACCTTGTGATGCGCGGTTCCATTATTTCTGAAAATCAGAGACTTTACAACCTGTAATTCTGAAAATCAGAAATTGCGTCATTCGGGATGACCCGCACGGGCAGACCCGGAATCCATTCGTTCTGGCATTCAGGTGGTGCCATAAATTCCGGGCTCGATCCTTCGGATCGCCCCGGAATGACGGTCACTTCGCCGCCTTGCCGTCCCGGTTTCCCGCGCCCGCCAGCTTCCGCCGCGAGCGGCCGGCAGCGCGGGCCCGCAGGCGTTCGATCTGGCCCCTCGGTAGAGTGACGCAGATTTCCCCGATCCATTCCAGCTTGACGCCCGATATCGGCTTGGCGTTGAAGCTCGTCAGGTTGACGACATGGCCGGTCTTGCCGCGCTCGATCGTCTTCAGATAGCGCTCGCCGCTCGTGAGGCGCACCGCCGCTTCCTCGCCATAGAAGCTCGTCAGCGGATGCCGCTGGTTGCGATAAACCACGATGATATCGCCATTTTCGTATTTCGGCAGCATCGAGTCGCCGACCACCTCAAACGCAATGGTTTCCTCCGCGATCGGGAACGGCAGTTCGACTTCGCCGAGGCCCTCCGGCGGCATCTGCTCCAGCTCCGGGCCGATCGAGGCGCCGGCGCCGACCCGTCCCATGATCGGCACCGCGTTGAGTTCGAGATAATCGATGATTGGCTGGAGTTCGGATGCCTTGATCAGCCGCGCCTCGGACAGGATCTCGGACACGGCGCCCGGCCGCACGCCCATGGCGGCCGCAAGCCCGCCCTTGGTCTTGCCAGGCTTCGCCAACCCCCGCTCGATCATCTTGACGTCCAGCATGGCCGCCTCCCGTCGCCACTGATTCTGTGCGCACCCTAGCAATTCCGATTATCCGAAATCAAGCTTGACTTATTTCGGAATATCCGAAATAAAGAGAACGCAACGTGAAACTTCAGGAAATAAACAATGCAATCAACGTGGGAGGAAGCGCACTCCGTGGCGCTGCGCGACTATCTGGAAAAAGGAATGTCGTTTGCGGAGATCGCCCGCGCGCTCAATGAGCGGTTCGGAACGGCCTATACCCGCAACGCCGCGATCGGCCGCGCCCGTCGCCTGGGGCTTTCGGTGCCGATGCGCGAGCGCGCCGCACGCGCCCTGAACAAGCCGAAGCAAGCCGATGCCCGGCGGATCCGCGAATTACGTGCCCGCAAAGTCGTGAAAGCCGCCCCCAAACCCACCACGGTCGAGCGCGCCGCCACCCTTCAGCTTCGGTGCGTCGCGATCACGCCGCGTCACCTGGCGCTGGTCGATTTGGAGCTAAGCGATTGCCGCTATCCCTATGGCGGCGACGTCGAAGGCGAGCCCATTACGTTTTGCGGCCATCCGCGCCGGGAGGGTGCCAGCTATTGCCTTGCGCATTTTCACCTGACGAGCGCGCCGGAGCTTCTGGAGAAGCGCGCACCCGCCAGGACACCGCTGCGGCTGGTGGAGGCGGCATGAACACCAAAGCCCGTCACATAGCGGCCGATCCCATGCTCGCAAGGTTGAATCGGCTGCCGCCGCGGCTTCGCATCGCGCATCTCGCCGCGCTGATCCGGCACGAGCGCCAAGCGATCGCGCGGGCTCAGTCTTATCCCTCCCCCCGCGAGCGTGAGCGAGTGGCGGGGAGGGAAGGCCGAAGCGAAGCTGAGGCCAGGGTGGGGGGCCTTTTCCCTGCACCCCTCACCCCGATGCTCATTTCATTCGCATCGACCCTCCCCACCGCTCCGCGGGGGGAGGGATTAAGTGCCGATCTCGCGAAACCAACGCTCACCGATGGCGGCCGCGCGGGATGAAGCGACCGTGGATGCCGCTTTATGTCGGCGACTATCTCGGCGATACCGGTCATCTGACCACGGCGCAGCATGGCGCCTATCTGCTCTTGATGATGCATTACTGGCGCAAGGGCGAATTGCCCGACGACGATCGCCAGCTGTCGAAGATCACCAAACTGCCGCTGAAGACCTGGTGTGACTACCGGCCGATCCTGCAGGATTTCTTCCACGATGGCTGGAGGCACAAGCGGATCGATGCCGAACTCGAACGCATGGTGCGCCTGTCGGAGAAGCGCGCCATCGCCGGCCAGAAGGGCGGGCTCGGTTCGGCGCTCGCCCGCATGAAGCTCGAAAATGCCTCGCGCGGCCGCTCCTTGCCGCCAGCAATTGCTTCTCGCATGTCGAGCGAAGCTCAGGCGGGCGCCGACCACTCACACCCACACTCACATCAGAATCTTTCTTCTTCCGGCGACTTGGGGCGTGCGAAGGCTGAGGCAGCGTCTCCCGTAACGAAAGAAAGCAGGACGATTGCCGTCAGCGCGGAGCTTGCGGCCTATGTCGCGCGAAAGTCTTGAGCGCATGATCCCCGCGCAAACGCACTTCGCGTTTGTCGCGATCCCGGCAAGGGCGTTCTCGACGATGTCCCGCGCAAACGCACTTCGCGTTTGTCGCGATCCCGGCAAGGGCGTTCTCGATGATCCCCGCGCAAACGCACTTCGCGTTTGTCGCGATCCCGGCAAGGGCGTTCTCGATGATCCCCGCGCAAACGCACTTCGCGTTTGTCGCGATCCCGGCAAGGGCGTTCTCGATGATCCCCGCGCAAACGCACCTCGCGTTTGTCGCGATCTCTGCAAAGGAGTCTAACAACCATGTCCCGCGCCAAACGCACCCGGATTCGAAAAAGCACCAAGATTCACGACCGCCGGGCGCAGGATCTTCCGTTGAATGCGCAAGTTGCGGCAGTCGAGATCGACGATCCGCTCGCGCTCGAACCCGGCGAAAAGATCACAGCGCTTCGTTCGATCCGCAACGATCCGTTGGGGCGGCTGCACAGCCATCATCAGATCGACGAGGCGCAATATCGGGGCGGGCGCGCCTTCCAGGACGATTGGGAGAAAGCCGAGCGTGGCCCGCGCGCGGTCGATCCGACCCGCGAATATGTCGATGGCGGGCAAGCGCGTGAGCCGATCACCGAGCGGCAGCGCCGCGCGGTGCTGCGGCTCAATCGTGTCGAGCGCGAACTCGGCGCCGACGGCATCATGCTGGTGCATGAGGTGTTGGTGCAGGGGCTGACCATGGAACAGATCGGCCAGCGGCGGGGACTGCGCGGCCAGCGCTGGATGGATTATTTCGCCAAACGCTTTCGCGAATGCCTCGATCGCCTGGCTCTGATTTACGGCTTTGCAACTTCCAACAAAAAGGCCGCCGGCGATAAAAGCCGGCGGCCTTCCGGGCAGAAATAAGGGATAAGGATGAAATTCGCTCAGCCCCGGATGTCGACCATCATATCTAGCGTGGATGAAGGAATGGAGTCGAAAACGCCAGCGTTTGCGTGACACAGCGTCGCTGTTGCGGTTGTAGCACAGTGCTGGATGCCGGAATCCGTCAGGCCCAGAAGATACAACGGGTTCCTAAGTTACAAATCATACGTTGTCGGAGGAACCTCACAGCTTGCGCGCGACTTATCGCATCGAGGGCTTTTTGAATCGTGCCGGCCGATGGCACCAAAGGGGGTGGCGCGTGACGGCGACGATACTGAACTTTCGGGTTGCGACGTGGTGTATTCTCCCGAGGTGATCGAGATCATGTCCGCGGCTTTGGCGGCCTCCATCGAGAGCCTGCCGGAGCCGGTATCCGCCACTCAAGTGCATTATCTTGCTGAATCGATCCTGCACAGCGCCGGCCGTGGCGAGCGCGATGTCGGCGTGCTCGAACGCATCGCGCTGGTCGAATTGCGGATCACGCCCCGCGCGTGACGGCGGCGAAGGGGTGCAACCCCGCGGACGTGCTGCTAGGCTCTGGCGGTTCTCGCGCGATCGTTCAGGCCTCCTCCAAGATGACGAATTCCGCCTTCCGCAGCCAGCCGCCTCGCGTCACCGCGCATGCGCTCCATGTCGGCGACCGGATCAATACGGCCGGTTTCGAGAAGGAAGCGCTGTCGGCGGTGCCGCTGGCGCTGCGCGCCGGCGGCGACGGCATCGCGGTGCTGTTTCGTTATGGCGCGGTGGTTTTCCTCAACATGACGATGGAAGAGGAGGCGGCGTTTCTCGATCGGCTGCTACCTCGGATCGGCGGCAAGCTTAACCCCGCCGGAAGAAGAATCCGCCACGGTCGAACTGCTGGGCGAGACCGACGATCAGGTCGGTTCGGGCGGCCCGATCCATGTGCGCGACATGTCGATGGCGCGGTTGCTGGTGGTGTCCGACGTGCTGGCGAAAAGCGTCGTGCTCGCCCATGACGAGCGCGAGGTTGCGAAAGTGTTCGAGACCATCGAGCCCTTTGTGCGGGAACTGGCGTCTTCCGGAAAGTTCTTCCGCAACCGGCGCGGCATCCTGCGGCTGATCGGCGAGGCGCTGTTGGTGCAGCACAACGTCTCCGGCCGCGTGGCGATCACCGACAAGCCCGACGTACTATGGGACCGCCCCGACCTGGAGCGGCTTTATGCGCGGCTCGAGGATGAATATGAGCTGATCGGGCGGGTCGAGACGCTCAACCGCAAGTTAGCGGTGGTGGCGGACACCGCCGATACGCTCGCCGACATCATCGACACGCGCCGCTCGCTGCGGCTCGAGATCATCGTCGTGCTCCTGATCGGCTTCGAGATCGTGATCGGCTTTTGGCAGATCTTTATCGCGCGCGGCGGGCATTAGACCTGCTGCATGCGTGGATCGGTCTTTTCCTCATCCTGAAGAGCTGCGTAAGCGGCGTCTCGAAGGATGAGGCCGATATCGGGGCCTCATGGTTCGCTAAAGCTCACGCTGATCCACCCTCCCCACGCTTCGCTGGGGAAGGAGCAGGGGACCGTCGGCGTCTGCCGCGATTTCCGCGGCCGGCCACAGTCATATCGCGGCTTTGTCCCGAAAAGGGACAGAACTCTGACGTTTTCGGCCACAATCCGGCGTGACGTTAACCAAATGAAAACCATTACGGTCATAACCATCTTGGCACTGCTGACGATCTCCGGAGCGGTGATCTCCGATCAGATCCTGACAAGCCAAGATCTTGCAAGCCAGCAGACTGTAGCGGCGCGTTTCTGACACTTGCCGATTTGTTGGGCGCGTTTGGCGGGTGTCGACTTAATCCTTGGGGGACGTCGAACATGCTTTCCGTTGATCAATTCCTGAGACTTATCAGCGTGCCGGCCGTGGTTGCGGCCTTTTTGATCGCCTCGCAGGTATCGGGTGCCGGCCTGTTCCACGCGCAGCCCGCGCAATTAGCCAGCCAGTAACCATTTTTTCGAAACCGAGCCTTCGGACCTGAAATCGCGATACGGCGGGCTATGGAACCGCGTGGATTAATCGGTTCCAAATTGCTCAGCGTTTCCCGAGATTTGTTACGGGGTGACGTTTACACGCGCCGCTTGCGCCTGCGTGAAACACACTTTCGATTAAAATTGTGCATCCGCCCCTTAATACAACCTTAGAGAGCGCACCGTAGATCTACGGGCGCGCGCGCTGGCGGCTGCAGAAATGCCGACGTGCGGACATCTCTTGCTCACCACGGAGGCGGACTTTGCGGAACATCTTTCTGAAGTTCTGGGCGGATCAATCCGGCGCGACCGCGATTGAATACGGCCTGATCGCGGCCGGGATCGCACTTGCCATCATCGCGGCAGTCAACGGTCTCGGCGTCACGTTGAACACCACCTTCAGCAACATCAACTCGTCGCTGAAATAATCGAATTCCCCTGCTCAGAGGGGGCGGTCTAAGATGACACCTTGGTGCATGACCCCGCAGGAAGCTTTGCTTCCAGCGGGGTTTTTGTTGGCCAGCAAAGCGTGCGGCGGGACGCGCGGATGGTGATCGCCGTTTAGTTCTTTGACGCTTTTAGTTCTTTGACGGCGCACCCGGCATCTCGTTCCGGTGCGCGGCCTCGTAACGCAGCCACAGTTCAAGGCCGGCGAAAAACGCAATCGCGGCGCCAATGCCGATGCTGAAGTGCATCGCCCGCGTATGGGCAAAGCCGAGCAGCCAGGGCGAGACCACGAGCCACAGGCCAAGCGCCAGGTTGATCCATTCCTCCCAGGTTGAGAAGGCGATCATCGCCGCGATCGACAGAATGATGACCGCCACGGCGCTCAGCCGCAGATCGAGGCCGGCGGTCCGGCTCGCATGGGCGAAAAACCAGGGCGAGGTAAACAGCACCACCGCGAGCAGGAGATTGTAGAGGTCGAGGACCAATTCGTTGGTGAAGTTGAGGATCGACTTTATTCGTGATTGTTGCATTGCCCTCTCTCCGTAAAAGACCGGGCTTGGCTGGAGCGGCCGAATCTTGTCATGGAGAAATGCGGGAAGACGGCGCCGGTTCCGCTTTGACTCGGACTGCCCCACTAGACTTTCGGGCGAAGCGGAATGACGAAGCCGATCGCGCATGTTGCGTGGCCCGGCGAACACAATCCACAGCAATTAAGGCCGCGATTCATCTCGGCTACAGACATCAGCGGCGGCTACGCTACATTCGGTAACCGGGGAAATTGTTACCGGGCTGGGAATTCTTTGAAAATGACACATCCGCTTCTCTTCAACCCGTTTCATTCGAAACAAGAACAGGGGCAGGAGCGCGCACAAGAGACGCGGCACCGCGCGGCCTTGTCCACGCGGGCAACGCCGGTCTGCGGCCATTGCCGCTCCGACGACATCCTCTCCAAGGCGACCGCGCAGTGGAGCAACGAAAAGCAGGAGTGGGAGCTGGCCGACACCTTTGCCCAGCCGGCGCACTGCAACACCTGCAACATCGCCTGCGAGATCGTCTGGCTGCCGCTGAATTAGAGAGCGCTGCTGATTGAAACCTCCTCTTGAAAGGGGAGGTCGCTTTGCTGCTTCAGCAAAGCGGGAGCGGGCCGGAGGGTTGGGCGAAGTTAAAACTTGCCCCCCTGACCCTCCCCCTTTGAGGGGAGGGATGAGACCGGCTTCGCCGACAGTCCTGTGTCACGTTGCCGTCTTGCCGCCGTTGACGTCGATGATCTGGCCGGTGATGAACGACGCCTTGTCGGAAGCCACGAACAGGATCGTATCCGCAATTTCTTCCGGCAAGCCTGCGCGCTTCATCGGCACGCCGGCGACAAGGCCGGCCTTGCGGTCCGCGCTGCCGGTGAAGCGATCGAGCATCGCGGTCTCGATCGGGCCGGGCGCCACCGCATTGACGCGGGTGCCGAAGGCCGCTCCTTCGAGCGCGGCCGATTTGGTCAATCCCTCCACCGCATGCTTGCTCGCGGTATAGAGCGCGGCGTTCGGCGCGCCGCGATGGCCCATGGTCGAGGACACGTTGATGATGCTGCCTGAACCTTGCGCCTGCATGATCCGCAATTCGTGCTTCATGCTGAGCAGCACGCCGAGCACGTTGGTGTCGAAGGTCGCCGCATAGCTTTCGGCGGTCTGCGCGGTGATCGGGCCCGCCGTGCCCTCGGTGCCGGCATTGTTGACGGCGACGTCGAGGCGGCCGAACTGGGCGACGGTCTTGTCGATCAGTCTTTGCACGTCGCTTTCATGGCGCACATCGGCGGCGACGAATTCGGCTTCCGTGCCGAGCGCGCGCAGTTCCTTGGCCAAAGCGAGGCCGAGTTCTTCCTTGCGGCCGGAAACGACAATGCGCGCGCCTTGTTTGGCGAAAGCAAGCGCGGTGGCGCGGCCAATGCCGGTCAGGGCGCCGGTGACGAGGACGATTGGGTTGGTCATGGGAGTTCTCCTTCGTTATGCCTTTTGGGACTTTCTGCGGTGAGCCTGTTTTCCGAAGGCCGCCTTGTCCTTTTGGCGGGTAGTCGCTGCCTTGGAAGCATAAATAGGTCGCGCTGGCGCCCGGCGGAAAGACTTTGTAAGGTCGAAGCCATACTTTTCAGAGATGGCTCGCTTTGAGGGATTTCCCGATGGAGCTTCGACACCTCCGGTACTTCGTCGCGGTGGCCGAGGAAGGCAGCCTCACGGTCGCGGCCGAGAAGCGGCTGCACACCGCGCAGCCGTCGTTGAGCCGGCAAATCCAGGACCTCGAACACGAACTTGGTGTTCAACTGTTGATCCGCGGTCCCCGTGGCATCGAACTGACCACCGCCGGCCGTGTGTTTCTCGACCACGCCCGCGTGGCGTTGTTGCAGGTCGAGGCGGCCACGGAAGCCGCGCGACGCGCGGCCGATCCGCCGCGGACCTCGTTCGCGCTCGGGTTCCTGACCGGCTATGAGCTCGACTGGCTGCCGGCGGTGATGGAAATCCTCCGTCCGGAACTCGCCGCGACCGAAGTCGTGATTCACAGCCAGGATTCGCCGGAACTCGCCACGGCGCTGGTTCGCGGCAAGATCGATATCGCCTTCCTGCGGCCGGAGAAGCAGACGCCCGGCTTGAAATTCAAACTCCTGCGCAAGGATCCGCTGGTGGTGCTGATGCCGCGCGGTCACGCTTTGGCGGCACGGACCTCGATTCGCCCGCGGGACATCGAAGGCGAGAGCTTCATCGGCGTATCGGCCGTCCGCGCGCCGACCCTGCGCGCCGTGATCGAGGATTACGCCCGCGATCATGGCATGGCGCTCAAGGCGCAGCATCAGGCCGAGAATATCGCGATGGCGATTTCGCTGGTGGCGTCGACCGGCGGTGTCTGCCTGCTGCCGCGCTATGCGCAAAACCTGCTGCCGAAAACGGTCGTCACCCGGCCGATCCAGGGCATGCCGCCGGCGATCGACCTCGTCCTCGGCTACAACGAGGCGAACAGGTCGCCGCTTCTGCAATTTCTGCTGTCGAAGCTCGATGAACTGAAGTTTCGGGGGACGAAAAGCTGATACCCGGTCAAATGGTTTTGTCTCGGCTTTTCGTCCGTTTGCGGCTATTAGTGATCCAGCAAATCAGCCGATCTTCAAGGAGCTACGTGAATGAGAGCAATTCGTATCCTGACCATCCTGTGCGCGTTGGTTCCGATGGTCGCGGTTGCCCAGGATCGGCATCCAAAGCGGGTGGTGATCGCTCGAAAGATGCCCGCGCCGTGGGATGTCGTGGCGCCGGGCGTGCTGAGGCAGGACCTGTTCGATCGGCGCAATCCCGAACAATCTGCGCCACGATTATCCGCCGCCGCCCGCCCAGCCCGGCCAGTTCTGATTTCGAAGCGTCCGTGAGACCGCGCGGAGAGCAACGCCAATGGCGGCCGGGATCGTGGGTCCGTTTGAAATAATTCGCTTGGTCAACTGGGCTCGCCTTTGGCGAGCTTTCTGGTCGGTCGCCATGTCGGTTCGACTTGGCTAACTGGTGCGGTCACTAGGGCGTCTGGCGGTCATGAAGGCCGGGCCTGATCAACAAGAAGAAAAACAATGCTCGCTCGCCAGCGTATTTGGCAGCTTGGCGAGTCTTCTCGGTGCCGCCAAGTATGACATTGCCTTCACGGTCGCACAGTTGCCACTCCCACTTATAGCGCCTGCGATTTAGGACCACTTCAAACATGAGAATAATTTTTATCGCTACCGCCAAAATATGGCCTTGAGCCAAATCAAATCCAGCGCGGGTTCCCCTGCTAGAATTAAATGAACTGACTGCCGCCTTGGCGCGACGGGGCGGTTCGGGGAGAATGCGTAAAGTTCATGCGACCAGCGCGGTGAACTTCGGCGCGCGCGCCGATCAACGATCGTCACCCCAGCGCCATCTCGGCGGCTCGCCCTTCCACCAGCAGATCGCGGTCAGGACCGCCGACAGCGCGATGATATAGGCCACGAATGCGGCGGGTGAGCGATGCGGCGGCACCAGGACGACGCCGGCGATCACCAATGCAACAAAGGCGGTCAGCACAACCCAGCCTTCCCAGGTGGCAGGAATGCCCCAGCCCCAGCCATAGCGCTTTGCGGGAAACCAGTAACGGGAATCGTCGGATGGCATCTCACCCTCCTTCAGGATTCGCCCGGCTAAAATAGCGATGGATTTTGGCCTGCAAAAGGGGTGAAGCTCGCCGAATGTCCCTCAACCTGTTCAAGCGCCGTTCGATCGTCTTTGCTTTTCTTTTTGCTCTCCTTGCGCTGCTTATCGACATGCCGGTTGCGGCGAACGCGGCCGACGCAAGTCCGATTTCAAAAGATCTTTGCGAGGAAATGAAGAACCACAAGACGTTGACCGACCACGGCCCGGTGGGTTGCGATCGGCTCGCCAGCGTCAAATTCAGCTATTTTGGTTTCGACGGACGCGTGCACGAAGATGGCGAGATTATCGTACTGGATGCCGTCGCCGCACGCGTTGGCAGGATTTTTGACAGGCTTCTGCAGCTTCGTTTTCCGCTGAAGCAAGCGCGGCCGATCAACCAGTACGATGGCGACGATGACGCTTCAATGGCGGACAACAACACCTCCTCCTTCAACGATCGGCCGGTTGCGGGCGGAACCAGCCTGTCGATGCATGCCTATGGTCTGGCGATCGATTTGAACCCGGTGCAGAATCCGTTTTTGGAAGGCGCAGGCGCGAGGCGTCGTGTCTCACCCAGTGGCGGCGGGAAGTATCTGGATCGAAAGGATCTCAGGCCCGGTATGGCCGAGACGGTGATCGATGTCTTTGCCGATAGTGGGTTTCTGATCTGGGGCGGCGATTGGCACGACCCTGTCGACTATCAACACTTCCAACTCGCTCGGGATATGGCGGAGCAACTGGCCCGGCTTCCCAGCGCGGCGGCCAGGGAAATGTTTGAAAAACGGATTGAGCAATATCGCCGATGCCGCCGGAGCGGAAAGAGCAGAAGGGCGTGTAACTAGAGGCCGCGCCCATGACCGGACCTGAACCGCAAGAAAGATGGTGCCGAGGGACGGGCTCGAACCGCCGACGCCTGCGCCTTCAACGCAGCGCTCTACCAACTGAGCTACCTCGGCGAAGAGGTGAGCGAGAGTTGGTGCGTCAGGATGGATTTGAACCACCGAAGATCCGAAGATCATCGCGTTTACAGCGCGACCCCTTTAACCGCTCGGGCACTGACGCATCTCTCGCATGCGGACACACTCCAATCGTCAATACGATTGGGTCTGTCCGGTGCTAAAGCTCGTCAGATAGAGGGTCATGGTCGAAGCAAGGTCCTTGAACGGTCGCCTCCGACAGAAGCGACCCGCGGATTATCGGACACGGCATATAGCAAGAGGCCGACGTCAGCGGCAACCCGGAACGTCAACTGAATCATTGCGAGCGTTGTTCACGCCACCAGCGCAGTCAGCATCGACGGGCCCCGTATCGCGGCTTTGGCGCAGTTCCTCCTTTAGTTGTCCCACCTCCCGTTCCAAGAGTTCGATGCGATCGAGAGTGTAGTCAAAGCTGGTGTAATCCATCGCTTCTATCCAGGCGAAGAAGACCGCGAGCGCGCGACGAAGTTTCCCCTGAACCGGTACCAGATGGCTCGCTGTGTGTGTCATCAGAAGCTCCTCATTGGCAAAATGTTTTTGGGGGCCGTCGCCGCGACCGCCCCATTGGTTCAGCATACTTTCCTTGTGACCGGGGCCTCGCCATGATCGCTTAATCCTTACTCTGGGTCGGAAGATTACGTTCGGCGTCGTGTTAAATCCTTCGGGCTAGACAGCCGTTAAGCCGCCATCGACCGGCAGGTCGATGCCGGCGACGTAGCTGCTCTGATCGGAGGCGAGGAATAAAGCTGCGGCGGCGATCTCCTCGGGGCGCGCCAAGCGTG
>CAWCHC010000019.1:92500-364771 GCA_963795255.1 uncultured Alphaproteobacteria bacterium | reverse complement strand
GAACGGGAACGCCATGAGGTGAACGACGCCGACAGGCAGGCGGCGCTGGCGCGTGCGGAAGCGCGCGGTCTTGTCCTTTCGGGCGAGCAGGCCGACGCGCTGGCGCATGTCACGGACGGGCGCGATTTGGGCGTCGTGGTCGGCCATGCCGGCACCGGCAAGAGCGCGATGCTGGGCGTGGCGCGGGAGGCCTGGGAAGCGGCGGGCTACGAGGTCCGGGGCGTGGCGCTGTCCGGCATCGCGGCGGAAAACCTCGAAAGCGGATCGGGCATTGCGTCACGCACCATCGCCAGCCTGGAGCATGGCTGGGGACAGGGCCGCGACCTGCTCACGACCCGCGATGTGCTGGTGATCGACGAGGCCGGCATGGTCGGCACCCGCCAGTTGGAACGCGTCCTGTCCCATGCGGCAGAGGCCGGCGCCAAGGTCGTGCTGGTCGGCGATCCCCAACAACTGCAAGCCATCGAAGCGGGCGCGGCGTTCCGCTCGATCCATGAGCGCCACGGCGGCGCGGAAATCGGCGAGGTGCGCCGCCAGCGCGAGGACTGGCAACGGAATGCCACGCGCTATCTGGCGACGGGCAGAACCGGCCATGCGCTGCAAGCCTATCGCTCCCACGGCATGGTGCATGAGGCCCAAACACGCGAGCAGGCGCGCGACGATCTGATCGAGCGCTGGGACCGCGACCGGCAGGCATCACCGGATCGGAGCCGGATCATCCTCACCCATACCAATGACGAGGTGCGCGCGCTGAACGAGGCTGCGCGGATGCGGATGCGGGCCGCCGGCGATCTGGGCGATGAGGTGCGTGTGACGGTCGAGCGCGGCGCGAGAAACTTCGCCAGCGGGGATCGCGTCATGTTCCTGCAGAACGAGCGCGGCCTTGGCGTCAAGAACGGCACGCTCGGGACCATCGAACAGGTGAGCGCGCAATCCATGACCGTGCAGACCGACGACGGCCGATCCGTGCAGCTTCGACCTCAAGGATTACAACCGGATCGACCATGGCTATGCCGCGACCATCCACAAGGCGCAGGGCATGACGGTGGACCGCACCCATGTGCTGGCGACGCCTGGGATGGACGCTCATTCCAGCTATGTCGCCCTGTCACGGCACCGCGACGGCATGGAGCTGCATTATGGCCGCGACGATTTTGCCAATCCGGACCGGCTTACCCGAACCCTGTCGCGCGACCGGGCCAAGGACATGGCCTCGGACTACGAGCAGCGCGATCCGGTGCAGAGCTATGCCGAGCGGCGTGGGATCACCTTCCGCGAGCGCGTCGCCGAGATCGTGCGCAAGGTCGTGCCGGAGAAGGTGCGCAACATGTTCGACGGCCTTCGCTCTCCTTCAGATGTGCCCGGCCCGGATAGCGGACGGAGGCCGGAGCGGGAAACGCCGGAAAGGGAAAGGAGCGGTACGGGAGCCGAGCGGCGCGAAACCGAATCGCCGGAAAGGAAGGTGGCGGAAGAGCCGGAAAAGGAAATGCGCCGGTTGCGTACCCGGGCGCTCGTGCGCCATGCCCGCGCCGTGGATGCGATCTTCGATATGCAGGAGCTGGGCTTCGATGCAAGTCCCGAGCAGGTGAAGGAATTGCAGCAGGCCCGTAAGGTCTTCGAGGAGGTGCGGCCCTATGGCTCGCACGATGCTGAAGCCGCCTACAAGAAGAACCCGGACCTTGCCCGCGAGGCGGCTGGCGGCCGGCTCAACCGCGCCATCCGCGCGCTCCAGCTTGAGACCGAACTGCGCATCAATCCGGGCCGTCGCGCCGACCGCTTCGTGGACGACTGGCAGAAGCTCGACCAGGCCAGTCTGCGCCGGTATCAGGCGGGCGACATCTCCGGCTACAGGTCCGCACGCTCGGCGATGGGCGACATGGCGAGAAGCCTCGAACGCGATCCGCAACTGGAATCGCTCCTCGCCAACCGCAAGCGCGAGCTCGGCATCGCGTTCGAATCAGGCCGCCGGCTTGGCCTCGAACTCGCCTTCAGCCACGGCATCGACCTTGGCAGAGGCCGGGGAATCGAAATTTGACCCATCCGATTTTCCGCCGACTCTACGCCAGAGTACGGCGACGCGTAAAACCCTCTTGCGTGCCCTGCAACTGCCTGCCCTGTCTGGTCTCAGCAGTCGTCAGAAACAGCCAGCAGGAGGCAGCGCGGCCATGCGCGAACCAGACCGTATCATCCGTCTGAAAACTGTCCTTTCCCGGACCGGGCTGTCCCGGTCCACCATCTACCGCAAGATCGCCGAGGGCACGTTCCCGGCTCAGCTCAAAATCAGCACCAACGGGACCGGCTGGCATGAATCCGACATCAACCGCTGGATCGCCGATCCCGTCTCATGGCGTCCGAAACGCGAGTTCGATGAGGTCCGGTGAGTGTCGACGGCATCGCGCCCTGTCCTATCGGCTGACCGGGCTGGAAGCCAAGCAGGACAGTCTCACCGCCTCCTGAGGAGAACTATGGCGCACCATAGCGCAAACGCGGCCTGTTCATTTACGCCAAGACGCGTGACACAATGCGTACCATGGCTCACCCTCGCAAATCCCGTAACCAGGTTTCAATGAGCAAGGCCACGTCGAGTGTGGACGACGATAAGAGCGCCGGAGTTGATCTGAACGACCCTTCCGCCCTCGGTTTTACGAAAGTAGCGTACGCGGTCGACGAGACACTTGAGTTGCTCAGTATCGGCCGCACCGCGCTGTACGCAGCGGTAAAACGAGGCGACCTCAAACGCGTCAAGTTCGGCAAGAAGACATTGTTTTACGCAGCCGACCTCGCCGCGTTTCTGACACGGCTCCGGCACCTAAGCGAAACGGATGAGACCCGGGCCAATCACGGGCCTCGCTAGATATTGTCGCCGAAATGCAAGATTGATCATCTCAGGCTCTTGAAGGAGTATTCTACCGACTTCGAGAGCGATTACTTCGCCGTCCTGATAGGCGAATCCATCCTCAATCAAACCCTCGTCGAACGACCAGTCGATTCTTCGCTCCGTCCGGACGGCGAATCCCGCGTCTTCTTCCCTTGGCAACTTTGTTGGTATTTTTGTTGGTACTCATCGAATTGACGTCTTAATAAGACCAAGAAATCCCTCAAAAAAAGCAGCTTCATATGGCGGCTGCCGGGCCCACCAGTCAAATCAATCGCTTAGTGAGGGTTATTTCGCCGCAGCGGGATCACCGCACCAGATACGTGCGCCTTTCGTTCGTGACTGGGCGTGCGCATCGCGATTTTCTCGACTGCATCCGACAAATAGTCAGGGTGATGGTGGCCGTAGGTGTTGAGCAGAACCTCCAGCGACATTCCGAGATAGCCGGCGGCCTGCCACGGATCCGCACCTTTCTGCATCAGCCAAGTCGCCGCCGTGTGCCGCAGATGCGCTAGACTAGCAGGCGCAGGGGAATCGGGACCGTGGGTTGGCGCTTAGCGGCCTCATCGACTGGCTGGGTCTGCTTCTGAGAGGAGGCAAGAAGGACTTAGCCTCGTTACTTGCTCGAAACTTTCGATAGCGCGCTCACTCTTGCGGCACTTCATCAAGACAAATTCCCGCGAGTACAAAACTGCGGCCAGATTTGAATTTAGCACATATGTCCGGGAGCTAAACGCCGAGGTATCGCTGCAATATCTCAGGTTGCGCCTTGATTTCCTGCGCGGGTCCCTCGTGAACGATATGGCCGTTGTTGATGATGTAGACACGGCTGCGCCAGCGCCAGCGTCGCGGCCAGATTTTGCTCCACCAGCACGATGGTCTGCCCGGCGGCGGCGAGCTCGCGGCAGGCCTTCACCAGATCGCGCACGATCACGGGCGCCAAGCCCTCGAACGGCTCGTCGAGCAGGATGATCTTGGGGTCGCGCATCAGTGCGCGAGCGATCGCCAGCATCTGCTGCTCGCCGCCCGACAGATCGGTGCCGCGGCTGCCGCGCCGCTCTTTCAGCCGCGGAAACATTTCGTAGATACGGTCGAGCGGCCATTTTTTCAGGCGCCGTCAGCCCGGCAAGGATCATGTTCTCCTCGACGTTGAGGCTGCCGAAAATGCGGCGGTCTTCGGCACAAGCTGCATGCCGGCCTGGGCGATGACGTGGCTCTTCTTCCCGGCGAGATCGACACCGTCAAGCGCCACCTTGCCCGCCCTCGGCGTCACCACGCCCATCAGGCTCTTGAGTGTCGTCTCTTGCCGGCGCCGTTGCGTCCGAGCAGCGCGACGACCTCGTTGCGTTCGACGCGCATTGCGACGTCGAAGAGAATGTGGGAATCCCCGTAATAGGTGTTCAAGCCCTAGACCTCGAGCAGGCTCATCACGAGCTCTTCATGAATGCCACCGAGATAGGCTTCCTGCACCGCGGCGTTGGCCTTGATTTCTTCGGGCGTCCCTTCGACCAGTACGCGGCCTTCCTGCAGAACCGTGACGCGCTCCGCCAGTTCGAATAGCGCATCCATGTCGTGATCGATCACGATCATGGTGCGGCCCTGGCTGATCGACTTCAACAGCTTGACGGTCTCCACGCGCTCCTGCGGGCTCATTCCCGGCGAGTGGCTCGTCGAGCAGCAACAGACTTGGCGACGTCGCTAGCGCGAGACCGATTTCCAGGCGCCGCTTCTCGCCATAGGCCAGATCCGATACCTGCGTGTCGGGCCGCCCGGCGAGCCGCACCAGCTCCAGCGTATGCTCGACCTGCTCGTTGAGGCCGGGGATCATTCGACAGGCTTGCGCAACAGATCCAGCCTGAACTTGCCGCGCAGTTCGGCCAGCGCGGCGATGGTCAGGTTCTGGCGCACCGTCAATTGGGTGAACAGCTGGTTTACCTGGTAACTCTTGGTCAGGCCGAGCTGGCAGACGTCGGTGACGCTCTTGCCGGTAATGTCGCGTCCCTCGAACATTATCTTGCCCGACGTCGGCGGCGACTTCACAGGTCAGCATCTTGAAGAAGGTCGACTTGCCCGCGCCGTTCGGACCGATGATGCCGCGCAATTCGCCCTGATTGACCGTGAAGTCGATGTCTGCTGTTGGCGAGAAGCGCCGCCGTAATGCTTGGTCAGGCCGCTTGCCTGCAGGATGGGCCCTTGCAGTCGCTGGACACGGCATGTCGCACCGGCACAGCCGTGCGGGCCGGTGTGTGCCGGGTCCGGCTCCTCGTCCTCGGCTGCCGGCGTGGAAAAGGCCGTGCTCGAAGTCAGTCGACGCGGCATTCCGCTCGCCGTCGCCGCCGGCCTTTTCCGGCTGGTTGCCAATGCATAGAAATCCTCGAGTGCCGCCGATGATGCCGCTGGCGCAGGAAAGCAACCAGCAGTACGAACACGACGCCCAGCACCAGTTTCCAGGCGGCGCCCAGTCCAGCGCCGACTGCAAGAAGTCCTGAAGAAACAACCAAACCGCCGCGCCGACCAGCGGCCCGAACAGCGTGCCGATGCCGCCGATCGCGGTCTGCATGATCAACTGGCCCGACGTCTCGAACATGAAGGCGTCGGGCGGCATGAAAGCCTGCAGCACGCCGAGCAGGCCGCCCGCAAAACCGGCGTACGCCGCCGCGATCACGAACGCCGTGAGCTTGTAGCCACTGGATGTTGTGGCCGACCGCCGCGGCCGCAGCGGATTCTCGCGGATCGCGGTAAGGATCGGCGCCGACCGGCGAGCGCACGATGCGCAGCGCAATGACTATGCCGACGAAATAGCACAACGCAAGGAACTGGATAGAGCGACCAGCCGCTGGTGAAGTGCAGGTGGTGAAGCCGAGGTTGAAGCTCGGCGTAGGCACGCCGGGCAGGCCGTTCTCGCCGCCGGTCCAATCCGCCAGCGGATTGAACTCGACGAAGAAGAACATCTCTGCGATCGCCACCGTGATCATAGCGAAATAGATCCCGGTGCGGCGCAGCGCGATCAGTCCGACCAGATACCCGACGGCGGCGGCCGAGATCATGCCGATGATCAGCGCCAGGAACACGTTCGGAAAGCCCGCGGGTCAGAAGATAAGCGGCGACGAAACCGCCGGTGCCGTAGAACGCCGACTGGCCGAACGACAATAGTCCGGTATAGCCGAACAGAATATCGAACCCGATCCCGAACAGGCCCCAGACCAATATGCGGTTGACGGTGTTGGGCGCGAAGTCGAGATGCGGAAGGATGAACGGCGCCACGATCAATCCCAAAGCCGTCAATAACTCGACCAGATACCGGCGTCGCATGGGCATCAGACGGCCACCTTCATTCGCGGCCTCTGGTGCCAAGCAACCCATAGGGCCGCAGGACCAGAACAAGAGTCATGGCCGCAAACAACATCACGTAAGCGTACCCGGGGTTGAACATTGAGGTGATGCTGATGATCTCGCCCGCAATCAAGCCGCCGAGAATGGCGCCAGGAAACGAACCAACGCCACCGATCACAACGACCACAAAGGTCTGAACCAGGATGTCGTCGCCTATACCGGGCGTGAGAGATACCACCGGCGCATTGACGATGCCGGCAAAGCCCGCGGCCATCGCTCCGATGCCGAACACGATCATGAACACGCGATATACGTTGATGCCAAGCGCATCGACCATGGTCGAGTCCTCGATCCCGGCTCGCACGATCATGCCGATCCGCGTACGGTAGAGAACGAGAAACAGTGCGCTCAGCGCCAAGGCGATGATCCCCACCACGGCCAGCCGATAGGTCGGATAGAACATGAAGCCGAGCGAGGTAATGCCGGCGAACAGGGGCGGCGCCGGCACAAGTTGCGATTGGCTGCCGAAAATCAGGCGTACGAGCTCGACGAAAACGATGCTGAGACCAAATGTTACGAGAAGCTGATCTTCATGCGGCCTGCTGTAGAAGCGCCGGATAATGACACGCTCCATCAGAATGCCGACGATCGCCACAAACAGTGAGCCCGCAAGGACCGCGACGACAAAAGACCCGGTGTAGCTATACGCGACATAGCCGGCGTAACCGCCGAGCATGAACATCGCGCCGTGCGCCAGATTCAGAACGCCGAGCGTGCCGTAGATGATGGTGAGGCCCGACGAGATCAGCGCCAACAACGCGCCAAGCGCCAGCCCGTTGAAAACCTGCGATACGAAATTAGCCCAATTGACCATGTCTATTTGTCGCGAAACCGCGGCCTTTTAGAACATCCTGCGATGAACATATAGCATCATAAGAGAGGCGCCGCGGGCGGCAAAGTCCGCCCGCGGCGCCATGGTACAGTCAATCTCAGGTATAGTCGCCGAGGTTGCAGCCGAAAGCGTCCGGCTTCTGCATCAGACCCTCGCCGGGCACGATTTCGACGATGTCGTAGTAGTCTTCCTTGCCCTTCATGTCCTTCTCAAGCTTGCCTTTGACGATGATCACCGGGCGAACGCACTGATGATCCTCCTTTCGGTAGTGCACGTCGCCTACCAGAGACGGAATGGTTTCTTCCTTTTCATAGACCTTGATGACGTCCGGTGGATAGAAGCTGCCGGCCTCCTCGACCATGCGCGCCCAGTGCACAAAGCTGATATAGGCGTTTTCCGCACCCCACTCCGGCTTGTAGCCGTATTTCTTCTCGAAGGCCGCGTTGAACATCTTGGCCAGCGGGAACTTGTCCTCGAGTGTCCACCAATAGTCGGTGGCCGCATAAACGCCCTGCATCAGGCCGCCGGTTTCGCGCGCTAGGAACGGCACTTGGTAGGGCACGACGAGTTTCATCTTGTCGAGCACGCCGAATTGCTTGGCCTGCTGGATCGAGAGCACCGCGTCGTGGCCCCAGTTGACGTTGATGAGAATGTCAGCGCCGGAATTGGCGACGTTAACCAGATAGGACGAGAAGTCCGGCGCACCAAGCGGCGAGACCTGGTTGGTCACGGTCGTCCACCCGTCATCTTTGGTGTTGTCCTGCATCGACTTGGTTACGGTGTGACCATAGGTATAGTCCGGCGTCATATAGGCCACTTTCTTGTTCTTGCCGAACTGCTTAACAAGAACCGGAGTAATTGCCGCCGCGGCAGTCTGGCCGAAGAAATTCTGGCGGACACCGTAGCGCACGCAGTCTTTGCCGGTGGTGTCGTTCGAACCTGAGATACCGCAGACGAAAAGCACCTTTTCGCGCTGCGCTAGCTTGTTGAGCGCGACCGCGACTGCACTCGAAGTGCCGCCGGTGATCATCACCGCCTTGTTCTCGGAGATGAAGCGCTGCTGCGCCTGCACCGCTTCGTTCGGCTTGGCGGCCGAGTCGGCGACGCCGAGCTCCAACTGCTTGCCGAGCACACCCTTCTTGGTCTTGGGAGAGATCTTCTGGACCAATTCATTGCCTTCGTTGATGTGTTCGACTGCGAGCTGATAGCCCTTGAGTTCGTCTTCACCCTGCACGGCATAAGTGCCGGTGCGCGGGACCGACGCGCCGATGAATACCTTGTCACCCAGCGAGCCGGCAGGCCAGGTACCGATCGGTGGCTGATCGGCTGCCATCGCCGGGAGGGTCATGCCGCCTGATAGCATCGTTCCACCAATCAGGCCCGCGGTACCCTGCAGGAGCGAACGGCGCGACACAGACGAACTCATGCCTTTTTCGAACAATTTTTTGGTCATCAATCATCCTCCCTGGGAATTTCTGTTGCCGTGCACTTTTTCCGTTGCCGTGCGCAACTTGGCGCCAACCGGAGGCCACGGTCGGCGACGGTGCATCACCCCCAAGAGTTTCATTCAAGACCTTTCTGTCAATGTGACTTTCGTTGAACTGATCGAAAGCAATGGATATATCGTCTCACAATGTACTGCCTATATTTTGCTCTTAGGCCGAAGTACCCCTCATCTTGAGGAAGAATACGTTTACCCTAGAATGCGTTTCCTCGTTTGCGGACAATCGATGGGCCAGTCCATGAAAGCTACAAATGCAGGACCACGGCAATCCTGGCAAGACAAGGCCGGGATGGCTGCGGAAAGTGGCGATGACGTTCCAGTCAGCCTCGCAAATACGCCGGCCCGGGATGAGGACCCGGCTGCGGCCCCCGGGGCTCATTTCAACGTCGTATCGAAAACCGACTCCCCGAGTTTGTCGCGCGTTTCAGCCGAACAAACGGCGCCGCCCCGCGACCTGAGCGTTCGCGCTGAAAATGTTTTAAAGGAATTGGCGGTGGAGTTGGCAGGAGAGAATCCACCGCTGGGCAGATGGCTCCCGTCCGATCTGCTGTTACAGAGACTAACTTTCAAACATCTCTCAACCGCCCGGAACTGCGGTCCTCAAACCACCGCAGAGATTATCAAATGGGCGCAAACAAGGGGAAAAGTTATCCAGCGTTCGTTTCACGCCGGAAAATCTCTCTCTGCGATGTGGCAAGATGCAATTGCAAAATTTTCGACGGGTGAGATTTCGAAAACTGAAGTAGCTGAAGTCCTCGACAACTCAGTGCGCCGCAGAAACACTCGCATCCCAGTGGCGTTTCAAATAATGCTTCTCCAACTGGTGAATTCGTCGAAATAATAGTCTTCATTGCACCGACGACTGGAGAGCCGGTCATCATCCCCTCAACTTGAGATCGCATAAAAAATTCCATGAGCTTCGGGAACGCATCCGCTGCGAGCCCCATCGAAGAGACGTGCTCCCCGCGCACGATGGTCGGCGCCTCTTGCGCAAAAGCGGCAGGTTTTGGAGTGCCCAGTCACGCTAATCGCCTTTGCGATTTGGTTCTTCGTTGGTCTTCCTCTTTTGCATATGCCGTCAAAGGAAAGCTTACACGGAGAATTACTCGGGGTGAAATACGGCGAGTGGTTGCTATTTTTAGCGACCATGGGATTGTGGTGGGCAACTTGGCGCTCGTAGAAGTTCTGGAAGCTACGGAACGACAGTTGCGCGCTTACGGTTCCTGCGTCGCTCTGGAAAGACGTCGGGTCCGGGAACTCGCCGTATACAAGATCACATGGCTCGCGAAGTCTGCCCGGCCGGGACCGTCGACGCGCGCCCGCCGTCAAAAATGCCATGCACGAGCCTGAGTTTCGCCGCCGCTATGTTCTAACGAAGAACATGGCGATCGGGTCGGCCAGAATATCCCTGGCGTAGTATTCGCTGCCGGCAGCGGCGGATCGCCGCCCCCGTGGAGCAATCATAACCAACTGCAAATTCAGGTCCCGCCTGCTGGACGAGAGCAGCCAGCACGCGATGCGTTTTTGAACGCAAAAAATCTCTATTTCTCCATCGATACTTTCGATTTCAGACACGAGCGTCCTTTAAGCGAACGGTCATCAGCGCTGAAAACACGTCTTGCCTCGGCTTCATGACTGAAACGGAGAACAGGAAATTGTTTCACTCTTGTGTCCAAGCCGAGGTCGCCGAGACCATTTTCCCATTCCCAAATCGGCGACAGTCCTTTCTGAGCGGAATTGCCGAGGTCGATGCGGGGTGGGCTGTTCCGCTTCTGCTCTGCGGATTCGTCATCAGCTGGCAGGCATTCCTGTCGATAGCTTATATCGGCGGCGATCTGCATCCCGATGTCCTGGAAACGTGGACGCTCGGACGCAGCATCGAATGGGGTTCTGCCAAACATCCGCCGTTGATGGCGTGGGTCGCAAGGGCCTGGACATCGGTTTTTCCACTCGCGAACTGGTCGTTTCAGTTGTTGGCCCTGACCAACTCGGCGACTGCGCTATGGATCGTCGATCTGATCTCTCGCCGTTTCGTGCAGGGCGACAAGAGGCTGATCGTCCTGCTCCTTCTCATGTTGACGCCGATCTACCAGTTTCACGCTCAACGCTTCAACGCGAATTCAATTCTACTGGCGACCTGGCCACTTGCCACGTATTGCTTTCTCCGGTCGTTCGAAACACGCCGGCCTGGATGGGCCGTCGCTGCCGGCGCAGCCGCAGCGTTGGCAATGCTGGGCAAATACTACTCCGTGTTCTTGATCGTCAGCTTCGTGTTCGCCGCAACCCTTCATCAAGGACGACGCGCTTATTTTGGTTCGGCAGCTCCCTGGATATCGATGATCACAGGCCTTGCGGCGCTCGGACCGCATTTGCATTGGCTGGCAACAACAGGAGCAAAACCCTTTAGCTATGCGCTTGCGACGCACGCGGGAAAACCATTTGATCGATCGCTCATCGACGCGCTTCTCTTCGCTCCTGGTGCTGCGATGGTGCTTGCGCTACCCGCGGTCGCATGGGTCTTGATTGCTGGAGATCGGCTTAGGAGGTTTCGACAGGATTTTTTGGCGCTGGAGGAGGGCTTATGGCTGCTGTTCCTCGTCAGCGTCGGGACAATCATTTTCCCGCCGATCGCCGCGTTAGCCCTGAAAAGCGACTTGCAGCCGATTTGGGCGTTGCAGGGTCTTTTCTTGTTCGCAATTCTGGTCGTTTGCGGTGCCAGCTATCCTATTGAGCGCCTCCATACGGTCAAACTAGCCGCCGCGACATTCGCCACAGCGGTCCTCTCGGTCGTCGTGGTGGCGCCCGGTCATGCTCTATATCGAAATAGCTATCCGTTGCATGAGGGACGCAACTTCTATCGGAAGGCGGCGGCAGAATTGACTCTCCGATGGCACCTGCATTCCGACAAAATGCTTCCGGCGGTTGGCGGCGACGATGACTTGGCCTTTGCGGTCGCTTTCTACAGCCCTGATCATCCGCTTTACGAGAGGCCTCTGGTCGACCCAAACACCGGGTCAACGCTCGACTCGGCCCTTCTCGGAAAGGGATGGGCGGCATTGTGCTTTGACGAAGACGAGGCTTGCATCAAAGTGGCCGCCAGTACTGCGCTGTTGGCCCGCCGTTTCGTCAGCCATCGATTTGAGGTCTCTTCGTCGCTGCTGGGCCAATCCGGCGCCAGTCAATCCTTCACAGCAATTATCGTCCCGCCGATGGCGCAGCCAGATATTGCACCAGTTGGCATGGCGGAAAATTCCAGCTTCATCCGCCAACGGTGGCCGTTCTAGGTACTACGCAGACCCAAGCGCGCGAAGCTCAATGCGGTCCGGCTCGACGGTCCCTGCGTCACTCTGGAAAGAGGTCGGACAGCGACGGCTCGATGCCGGCGAAAGGACCCGAGCGTGAGGTCCGGGAGTTCGCCGGATTCAAGATCACACGGCTCGTGAAGCCTGCCCGGCCGGGACCGTCGACGCGCGCCCGCCGTCGAAAACGTCGCGCACGAGCCCGACTTTCTCAAGCCCCCGAATGATCAGGCCATTGATGTCGATTTCGTACCAAGCGTGCGAGATATAGGCGTCCCGCGGAAACCGGTGATGGTTGTTGTGCAGCCCTTCACCGAGGGTGATGATCGAAATCACCAGCTCGTTGGTCGTGCCATCATCGAGCTCGAAGCGACGGTAACCGTAGCGACCGTCGCTATGGCAGAACGAGTTGACCAGCGAGGTGGCGAGCACCATGAGGTAGGCGCGCAGCAGCCCGGAGAACAGCACGCAGCCCATCATGGTGTGGAATCCGCCGACCGCGTAGCCGATGGCGCCCGGAATGAAAACCGCCGACAGGGCGTACCAGACCCAGCGCGTTCTGACGAAGAACATGGCGATTGGGTCGGCCAGAATATCCCTGGCGTAGTATTCGCCGTCGGTAGAGACATGGTCGAACACCCAGCTGCCTTGCGCGTGCAACATGCCCTTGACGAAGCTGACATAGCGGTTGCCGACGCCGTCATAGTGAGGGCTGTGCACATCGCCGGGCTTGTCGGCGTAAAGATGATGCCGGCGGTGATTGGCGACCCATTTGAGCACCGAGCCCTGCACCGCCATCGTGGCGATCGCAGCGAAGAACGCCCTCATGACCGGACCGCAGCGAAAGCTCCGGTGCACGAACAGGCGATGCATGCCTGCGCCCATCCCGAACATGGTCAGCCAGAACATGCCGGCGAAGACCGCAATCTCCACCCAACCGATGCCTTGCATGATCGTCCAGATCACCGCGGCGATCGAACCGGCGTAAAGAATGCCGAACACGGCATAGGATTCGCGCAGCTTGGCCTCTACCACCGGACCTCCGACGATGACGCCTGGCGGCAGTCTTCCGACACTTTCCTCCGGCTCCAAGCTCCGAACTGCGGTCATTTTAGCTGATCCATTCATGGAAAATTAACTATGCTGCGACGCATTGTACCGACGCAGGTCATTTCCAGCAAGGCGCCGATCGGCCGCGGCCTGGCAACCTTACGCTTCTCCAGGCATCAAACCGTCTTTTCGCTGCCGTACTGCAACACCTGCAATTTCTCAAGCGTGACGAGACCGCTATCCATCATGCCGTCGAGAACCGGCAGAAACGCATTGATCTTCTCCTCGGAGTCCACCATCTCAATGACCAGCGGCAGATCCATCGAAAGCCGCAGAATCTTGTCGGTGTGGATGAGGCTCGATTTGCCGAAGCCCATCGGACCGCGCAACACGGTGGCGCCGGCAAGCTGCATTTCGCGCGCCTTCATCACGACCGCTTCATAAAGCGGCCGATCGTCAAATTTGTCATTTTCCCCGATGAAGATCCGCAGCAGCACGGCTTGTTTCGGTATTTGCATTTTTTGGCCTCCTTACAGACGATTGAGGCGGGCTGCCAGCGCATAGCCAAGCCAGACGGCTGTCAGCCAGCCCACGACCGAGATGAATAAATTCAGCGATGCGGCCTGGATGTTACCGGACTGCGCTAACCGGAACGTCTCGAGACTGAACGCCGAGAACGTGGTGTAGCCTCCGCAAATCCCGACCATGACGAACTGTCTCTGCCGCGGACTGACGAACAGCCTGCCGTCCGGACCGGTCAGCGCGGCATAAAACCCGATCATGAATGAGCCCGTCACGTTGACGAACATGGTGGCCCAGGGAAAGCCATCGCCGATTTGACTCACGAACAGGACGGACACCAGATAGCGCGCCACGCCTCCCACAATGCTGCCGAGTGCGACGGCAATATAGGAACCCGCCGTATCCCAGAATTTTTGCCACCAGGCGGGACGGCGCGCGCGGGAAGATCGACGGTCCTCGACCTGTTTGGCTGCCGGCGGGTTCGATGAAACCTTGTCCTGCATTGCCGGGCTTCCCTCTACCCGAAAGCGTGGTGGCCGGCGGAGAAGCCGGCAGCAACGGCCAGAAGACAAAGAGACACCGAAAGCACCAGATTCCAGACCGCGCGCGACATCTCGCTGTCGCGCGCGAGCGACAACGTCTGGAGGCTGAAGGAAGATACGGTGGTGTAGCATCCCAGGAATCCGGTGACGGCAAACTGCCAGGGTCTGACGGCGGCGAAGGTCCCGTGGCCTGCGGCCGATGCGGCAACCAGGCCGATCAAAAACGCCCCGCTGACATTGATGACCATCGTTCCCCAGGGGAAAGTCTCACCGACGCGCCGCGCAACAAAGCCCGACAGCCAGAATCGGGTCATCCCCCCGAGAACGCCGCCAAGAGAAACCCAGATTGCTCCGTTGATCGTATCCACCGCATGCCTCGACGTTTTATCAAGTTACCTGTTATCAAGTTACTTGTTATCAAGTTACCTGCTGCTCGATCCTATACCGTAACGCCCAACGCGGTGCATTTCCCGCACCACCCGCATTGGATTCGCCTCCTTGAGGAGGCCGGTAATTTTCCCCTCGCGAACAGACATATCCGCTAGTGCGCCACATCTCTGGATGGCGCGCGACGCAGTTACCTGGCTTTGCGTTGAGATCAAGAAGGATGCCTGAGCGGCACATCGCCGTGGCTTAACCCCCGCATTCTCGACGCGGCAGGAGTCATCAGCCCTCATCAGGCGGTTTTGGGGAACCCCATCCCCTTGGACAGAAAAATACTAGACGATGTCCAGCCGGTGATCAATATCAACCCACCGGCACTTGCCACGCTACGTCCTCATCCCGGCTGCACCAATACGCGAGATCGCGTAGCCCGATTTGGACGCCCGATTGTTTCGACCGGCGCAGCAGGCGATCATTTTAGCGGCCGCGAAGCCTCGGCATCGCCGGGCTTTGCCACCCACACGTCGCTTTGCTTGATCCGCTCGATCAGCGCTTCCGGACTGAATTTTCGATAATTTGCCGGAAGCTCGAAGGAGGATGCCGGCTGAGGCTCGTCCTTGATCTGTTCGAGTTTGAAGAGGACACCGTCTTCGGTTCTGATCTGTAGCGGGAACCGGCGCTCGCGATCGATCCAGCCGAAAAACACCTCACCCTCTCCAGGCACGGCCCGGAAGACGACCGTACTATGGCCGTCGATCGTCTCTTCGCTCGCTCGCTCGCAACGCCAATCGCCCGGCCCAGTCACGCCCGCGAGGCGCGCCATCGCCTGCCATTGCCGGCACGGCGCCTCCGGATCGACGGGAATGAACAGCCGGGTCAATTGGCTTGACTGTCGAGCCTCCATATAAAGGCGCGTAGCGGGCCGCACGAAGGTGGCCGACGGTTTTGTTGTGTCGACCAGGAAAAAACCGTCCGGGTGTTCCGTGGTCTCGATCCTCACTCTGCCGTCGAGCACGCTCAGCCGTCCCGCGGGCGCCGACACGTCGCCGTGCCGAGCGATAATGTCCGCGTAAAATGACTGGGCCTGCGCGGCAACGGCGTCAGAGGCCAAAAGACCGGGCCATCCAACAAGCGCGGCCAACACAAGCAGGCGCCATGGCGTTTTACCCATACTTGCCAACATCGCCTCTCTGATCATCTTCAACATCCGTATCACGCAGCTGGACAAGGCAGTGCCGACCGAACCGCGCGGGCTCGATCGGCGCCATTTTCTGATATCACGTCACGTCGTGATCCAGTTACGGATCACTCGGTGTAGGAGATATTGACAGCGTTGTCGAAATCGAACGCGTCGAACAGGTCCGCGAGCGCCGGGCTGTTGGTCGGCACATACGCGTTGGTCTTCTTGAACGTCGGGTTCGGCAGGTTGTCGCGGCTGCGGTTCGTGAGCGGCTGGAGCTTCCAGTTGCGCTCGATGAACTTCAGGATCGAAACGTGGTCGCCGTAGTTGTGGTAGATCTTGCCGCCGGTCGAATACGGCGAGAGGATCAGCATCGGGACACGCGGTCCATCGCCGAAATAGTCGATCGACTGAATGAAGCCCGAGTCCCAGTATCCACCCGCCTCGTCCCAGGTGACGAACACCGCGGTCTCAGCCTTCAGCTGCGGATTGGCATCCAGCGCCTGAAGGATGTTGAGAACGTAGGCTTCGAACAGGTCGACCTTCGAGCTCGAGGGATGACCATCGAGCAGGCCGTCCGGCTTGCCGAACGACACCGAAGGCAGGGTGTTGTTCTGGATCGCCGTGATCAGATCGCTGGTGTCCTTCATATGCGCCGTCCGCACAGCCGGGTTGGCCATGATCGACGTGGCATACTGGAACGGGTTGCAGATCTGGCAGTAGGCGACGCCGACCGCGTTGGCCGGATCGCTCACCGCAAACGCGGTAAAGTTGGTCGAGCCCGCCTTGACGGCATCATTCGAGAGGTCGACGGCGGCGTTAAACGCACCGCCGTAATAGGCCCAGGTGATGTTCTTTTCGATCAGAGCATCGCCAATGGTGCGAACCGGAGACGGCGGCAGGTTGCTACCACCCGACAGCGCACCGTTCGGCAAATAGCCGGGGTTGGTGTTGTCGAGCATGTAGTAGTGGTTGGGCTGGCAGTTCGGTTCCGCCGCGTAGGGCAGATTTTCCAGATAGCTGACGATCGGACCGACGCCGGGCTGCGTGAAGTCGGCGCAGGCGGTGAAGTTTTGATCGGCGGTATACTGGTTGACCGTGCCTGATACCGGGTTAGGGTTGGCAATCATGTTCGTGGGCGGGGTGGTCGGATTGCCGTTGCCGTCGCTCCAGAACGCCGCATCGCCGGTGCCGAGCATGAAGTGGTTGGCGCCGGTGCCGCCATGGAACGCCTGGTGGTAGTTGTCACTCAGGGTGAAGCGGTCAGCCAACTGCTTCAGGATCGGAGCTTCGCCTTGCTCCGCATTGTAGAAGCCCATGGAACTGCCCTGGCTGTTGTTCTTGGCATAGGTTGCCATCACGAACGGGAACAGGTCGGCCAGGCAGCCCGACGTATTGCTCTTCGTCGCGTTGCCGACGCTGCAATCGTCCTGCTGCCAATCCTGGTAGAAGCGGTGAGTCGTGTCGCCGGTATAGTCGTCATCGTTGATGGACGCGCCCTGCAACGGGAACGGCCCCTTCAGGCTGCCGGCGCCCGGGATGCGGGTGTCGAGGCTGCCGCCCGGAAGACCGGTGAAGCCGGTGGTCAGGATGTCGAGATCGGCCGGATTGATGTCCTTCTCGACGGCTGCTTCGGTAACATTCTTGAAGGGAGGCGAGGTATCGCTCTGAGCCGATGGCGCGCCGTTGGTGTTCGGCTGCGGCATCGTGTTGACGGTGTTGTAGGGCGACTTCGCCACCGTCGGAGCACCGATATAGTACGACGACTGCGCCGCGACCGAGAACTGCTGCGACAGGCTGAAGTTCGGACCCGGTGTGCCGTCTTCGTTGACGATGCCCTTGGACAGCAGGTTGGAGATGGTCTCGCCCTTGCCCTTCGGCTTGTAGACGCCAAAGGTGTGATCGAGGCCGCGGTTCTCGCCGATCAGGACGATAACATGCTTGATCGGAGACGCGGTCTTGACGCCGTTGGCGGGATCCTTGTCCTTGTTGTTGTTCTTGCCGGCTTCGGCTTCGGCGAAGAGCTTGAGGAAGCGATTGAGATGGAAACGCTTGTCCCAATCGCTGAGGCCGCCGTGGTTGGCAGCGTAGGCCGTGCTCGCGAGCGCAATCGTCGAAACGATGCACAGCGCAGTCGTCGTTCGCCAGCTAGTTTTGAAATTGAAAGGCATCATCGACTCCAAAGAGTGGTTTGGTAACGACGCGCTAGGTAGTGCATCAACGTGACGCACGCGTATCAGCGCTGTGAATGGACATGAAAAGATCAGAATAATTCCAAAAACTTTTCTGACGCTTCTTTTGTATGACGATCAGAATTTTATTCGTCGAATTAGCGACACCGCGTCAACAACGCTGATTACTCGCACCGTCTGAAAGACGGCACGAGAGCCAACTCGTTCCGCGCCGGTGCCGGCACGGGATTTTTCGGCGGCGGTACCTGAGAAAAAAACGCGCCGGTCACGTTTCAGCGTTGGGTAGTACGCCTTACTGCTGCATGTGCTTCGACTGCATGACTTGACGAAGAGCCTCGTAGTGCCGGTCGTGGACATCCGCGTTGAAGAGCGACCATCGATCGGCATGGGCCAGTATCGACGGAACGGCGGCGACCATCAGCGAGCGATAATTCCGGTAGTCGTCGGCCGCGTCCGCGGTGCGGCCTTCGCCGACCGCCATGTCGATTCGCCGGAGCAGCAGCACGACTTCCTTCAGCGCCGCGCGCGCCATGGCGCGTTCGTCCTTGCCGCCCGGCACGCTGGTGTCCTTGCGATCGGGATAGTGCTCGGTCATTTCACGCAATTCTCCGCCGATGGTGTCGACGGCGAGCGCAACGACCTCCTTGTCTCCGGCGGGGATCGCTGTCGCCAGCAGGCTCGCGAAGTCGTCGACCTCCTTCAGCGCGGCGCCGGCGCCCTGCTCATAGGGCATCGCCGCGTCGCCAACGGCGGTGAGATACGCCACCAGATCCTTTTGATCCTGTGCGCTCAGGCCGAGCTCGAACACGCGGTCGAAATGCGTCACCACCTGATCGTAGCTGTCGAAGCGGCCGTCATGAAAATAGGGCGCGTTGAAATCGGCGTTGCGAAGCGTCGGCGTCTTGAACAATCCGCCCGAGCCTACGTCATGCTGCCGATGATCGACGAAGGCCGCGGAAGGAACATGGCAAGCAGCGCAGCTCAAGCCGGGATCATGCGGGAACGGCTTTGCGAACAGCGCTTCGCCGCGGCGTTCTGCGTCGCTGATCCTGCCGACCAGCCGGCCTGTGGGACCAAGACTCTGGTTCGGAAGGAAATCGATGTCCTGGATGTAGGCGACGATGGCGTCGAGAATGGCCGGCGGCGGCTCGGCTCCTGCGAACTCGTTGACGATGACGTTGCGCACGAAGTCGCGGAGCGACGCCATACGGCCGTCGGCGCCATAGGGCGCGAGATAGCGCGCGCCGCGCAGGCTCGGAATCCGGACCGGATCGAGCACGCCGTTGTCGGCCTTGGGATTGAACAGCGGGCCCGTGGTGTCGAAATTTCCCGGGCGCGTCGACATCTTGGGCACGAAGAGCCTGGCGTTGCCGGCGCCGTTGACATGGCAGGTCTCGCAACTGAGGCCGGCCTGCTGCGCGACATTGCCGAGGATCGAGGGCGATGAGAAAGCCAGATTGCCAAGCTTGATCAGCTCCGACCTGCGGCCGGTGATTTCGGAGTGGAAGACCTCGCGCGGCCGGCGCAGCGCGTCCTCGTTCAATTCGGTCTTCGCCGGCAACGCCGCCTGGTCACCGTCCACCGGGAATGCCAGCACACGTTCGTGCAAGCCCATTATCAGGAAACCGATTGCGACAGCGATGCCGCTCCACCGACGAAGGCTCATCGCGATTGAGCCTCCAGCGTGGGCCGGTGCAATCCGAGCTTGGCGGAGGCGGCTTGCAGCGAGATCACCAGTTCCTCGCTGACGCGCCGGAGCGAGCGAACATTGACATGCGGCAGATCGTGGCCGCCACACGAGGGCGGCCATGTCCTCGCTAGGCGCCCGGCGGCTCGCCGCGCGGGGAACAATTGCGACCGAACCATCAGGCAGCGATCAGACGCTTAAAAGCCCAGCTGAATTCGCCTCTATCGCGAATAAAACCGAGCGTTCGCGCGCGATCTTCGGCGAAATTGGGAAAGTGGCAACTAGTGCCGCCTATTTGAAGTTCCTGCACCACAAGCGGCGAATTCGATTCAGGAACTTCAAATAGGAAAGCGGCACTGGGATCAATAGGTTTGCTAGTGCCCATAACTTTCCGAAGTTCGCGGAAGCGGGTGCTGCGATGGAGCGCGAAATCCGGAAAGTGGTAACTAGCGTAACGCTGGTCCTGCGCCGCGCGGCGGAGCCCTTCGCACGACCAACATCGTCGCGGCAAGCCCGGCCGCCGTGAACGCCGCGCCCGCCATGAAGGTCGCGTAGGGACCGAAAATTTCCCACAAGACGCCCGCAACCAGGCTCGCCAGCAATAGCGCAATCCCGCTGACAAAATTGAACACGCCAAACGACGTCGCGCGCAGGATTGACGGCGCTACGTCGGCGACCAACGCCGCCAGCAGACCTTGCGTCATCCCCATGTGGAGGCCCCAGAGGGCTACGCCGGCCATGACTACCGGCAGATTCGGCGCGGTCGCAAGGATGACGTCCGCTACGATCAGGATCACAAAGCCGCCAGCAAGCATCGCTTTGCGGTCGACCTTGTCCGACAGCGCGCCCAGCGGATAGGCGGAGAGCGAATAGACGATATTCATGACGACCAAGACGAGCGGTGCCAGCGCGAGCGAGAGTCCGAGGCCCTGGGCGCGCAGGATCAGAAAGGCTTCGGAAAACCGCGCGAGCGTAAGCACTGCGCTGATGCCGACCACGATCCAGTACGAGATCGGCAGCGTTTTGAGGCCGCCGAATTTCAAAGGCGCCTGCGCCGCAGCCTCGTCGTGCGGCGGCTCGCGCACCGCGATCAGCAGCACAAGCACCGAAATCACACCGGGAATGAGTGCGAGCCAGAAGATCAGGCGGAAATTATCGTGCAGCATCGCCATCAGGGCTATGGCAATCAGCGGTCCGGCGAACGCGCCGACGGTATCGAGCGCCTGCCGCAGACCGTAGGCGGCTCCGCGCAAGCCAGCCGGCACCATGTCTCCCACCATGGCATCGCGCGGCGCGCCGCGTATGCCTTTGCCGACTCGATCCGAAAACCGGGCGGCGAGCACAAATGACGGCGTCGGTGCGAGGGCGAACAGAGGCTTGGACAAGGCGGCCAGACCATACCCGATGACGGCGAGCGTCTTGCGCTTGCCGAGCCTGTCGCTGAGCCAGCCGGAAAAAAGCTTGGAGATCGATGCCGTGGCCTCCCCGAGGCCTTCGATGAGGCCGATCATTTCGGTGCTTGCGCCCATCACAGAGGTGAGAAACACCGGCAACAGGCCATGGATCATCTCGGACGAGATGTCCATGAACATGCTGACGGTGCCGAGCGCCCATATCCCGCCCGGCAACCGGGCGAGCGATGATCGTGCTTCGGGAGGCGCGGCTTCCTGGTTCATGCAATTGGCCACAGCCCAAGAACGACTAGGAACGACATCTTGCGCAGCGAATGCAGGCGAAGCTACCCCTTCTTCGGCGACCAGCCATAGGCCTTGGCGCAGGCGCCGCCCATCAGCATCGCCCGCTCGGTGGCGCTCAGGCGGTCGGTCTCCAGGAACGGTTTGACGCCCTGTTCGTAATTGACGACCGCAAACGCGCGCGTCCAGTCGGTGCCCCACAGGCAGCGCTCGAAACCCCAGGCATCGAACACACGCGCGAGCGGATCCCAGATGTCCGGATAAGGATAGGGCTGTTTCGAAAGCGTGCAGGCGCCCGAGACCTTGATCACCACGTTCTTGCGCTTGGCAAGATCGAGCACCTTGGGCAGATCGGCCCAAGGAGCTGCCGGCGCCGGCGGCACGCGCGGCTGAAGAATACCGAGATGGTCGAGGATGAAGCGGGTGTCGGGATTGCGATCGAACAGCGCCGTGCCGGCTTCCAGATTGTCCCAGCTCAACACGTTGACGGGAAAGTCGTGGCGAACGGCGGATCGCGCGATCCGGTCGAGGCCGGGATCGTTGGGATCGCGCTTGGCCTCCTTGGTCAGCATGATCCGGATGCCGACCGTGCCCGGCGTCTTCTTCCACTCGGCGATGACGTCATCGACCGCCGGATCATCCGGATCGACCGGCTTGACGATGGCCATACGATCGGGATGGGCGCGCGCCACCTCGACCGCATAGCTCGCGTCGTAGCGGTACATGGAAAAAGCCGAAATGAAGATCGCGCCGTCGACGCCGACCTTGTCCATCGCCGCCACCATCTCGTCGCCCGTGACGTGGTCGGGCCAGTTCGGCACGGTGTGCCAGGGCCGCTTCGGCGTGTTGGCCTCGTAGGCATGGACCTGGGAATCGATAATCGGCATCCGGACGCTCCTCTATTTTGAGCGAGTTTTGACGTCGCCGGAGCTTTGTGTCCAGAGCGCGAAGGCTGACGCGCTATGCAGAGATGACGCTTGCGAAACTCTCGCGGAAACAAAACGCCAAGCCATGAGCCCGAGATCAACGATCCCGCGCTCATGGCGACACTCCCGCTCAGCTTGCGGCCTTCAGTACCGCGACGTTTTCCGATCGGGATCGTCGGCAAACGGCGGCGGCCATATCTTGCAGTCGAAGCTCTTGCCAATGGCCGGGCAAACCGGCTCGGACGGAGCGTAGTATCTGGCAGTCGGCGGCGCCGGACCAACCGACCAGGCCGCGCCGAAGTGCTGGCTGTGCCACTTGTGCTTCTTGACATGCATATGCTTTCCGGCCGCCTCGGCCGGCGTGCCAGCCGGAATCACCACCAGCGCGGTCGCGCAAACGGTCAGCATCGAAAGCCGGATCGCAAACTGGCTCATGCGTTTTCCTCCCAATCGAAGGATAAACCCGCGCCGGCCCAATATATTCGTCTCTTAAGCTAAATTTAGGAAGCCCTGATGTCGTGCAGGCTCTTGGACAGGGTTTCCGAGAAAGCCGCGGCGGCGATGGGAAGCACGCGCCCGCGCAATTGGCACAGCACCAGTTCGGCGGTCGGCACGTCCCTTGTGTCGATCGGACGTCCGACCAGGCTCATGCCGAGATCGCCGGACGGCGCGCCGATCTCGATTTGAAACGAAATCGCGTTGCAGCGATGCACCAATCCCCTCAGCATCTCGAATGAATTGGATTCGGCGATCACGTTGAAGCGCAGATCGCGCCGCGCCGAGACCTCGTCGAGAATTTGCCGCCCGCCGAGCGAACGGTCCGGCAGCGCCGCCGGGTATTCGGCGCATTCGGAGAGCCTCACGGATTTTTTCGATGCGAGCGGATGATCGGCGCGAACGACCGCGACCAGACGCTGCGGGATGCTGGCGATGACCCGCAGCGTCGGCCGCATCGAGGGACGGAAGATCAGCGCCAGATCGACCTCGTAAGCCGCGAGCGCGGCCAAAGCCCGTTCGTGGTCGATGGTCTTCAGGTCGAACGTCACGCGCGGATGCTGCTTTTGAAAGCTCGCGATTCGCGAGGCGAGGAAGTCGAGCGCCAGCGCCTGGCTGCACGCCATCAGCACCGGGCCCCGTCGAAGCCCGCGCAAATCCTCGACCTGCGACTTCATCCGATCCGCATCGGCAATCTGGCTTCGCGCGTAGCGGACGAACATTTCGCCGGCGGTCGTCAACTTCACCCCGCGCGGACGCCGCTCGAACAACGGCGTGCCGACTTCGGCCTCCAGATCCTGAATGCGCCGGTTCATGGCCGACGGCGTCAGATTCAACTGCTCCGCGGCTTTCCGGATCGAGCCGGTCCGGGCGACTTCCACGACATGGCTCAGCAGTCTCAGATGGCGCATGGTTTGGTGAGGCTCCAGTGATGCCTTTTTTGCACCGCTCAAGTCAAAAGATAGCAACAGATTTGCTCACTGGAAAGGCGTAGTTTTTGCACCGTAGTCTTTGCATCAAGGCGGCTTCGAACGGCAAACCAGCGAAGCCTGAAAATATTTGCTTCAGCCACAGGGGAAAATCCGATGATCAGGACCCACGCATTTTGTGGAATGCAGGCGCGCGCGCTCAACCTCGCTCTCACCCTCGTTCTTGGCCTCGCTCTCAGCGCAGGTTTTGCGGCAACCGCCGAGGCGCAAACCAAAATCAGGATGGTGCTGAACTGGAAATATGAGGGGCCGCAGGGAATGTTCTTCCTGGCGGACGACCGCGGCTATTTCAAGCAAGAGGGCCTCGAGGTCTCCTTCGACCAGGGCAACGGCTCCGGCGCCGCGGTCCCCCAAGTCGCCAATGGCGCCTATGACGCAGGTTTCGGCGACATCAACGCGCTGGTGGAGCTTGCTGCGAAAAAGCCCGAGGACGCGCCGGTCGGCGTGTTCATGCTCTACAACCGGCCGCCGTTCACCGTTGCCGTAAAGGCCGACAGCCCGATCAAGACGCCCGCGGATTTTGTCGGACGCAAGCTCGGCGGCGCCGCCAATGACGGCGCGCTGAAACTGTTCCCGGCGCTGTGTGCGGCGACCAAGATCGATTGCAGCAAGGTCGAGATCGTCAACTTTCAGCCGAACCTGCGCGAGCAGATGCTGATGCAGGGCCAGGTCGACGGCGTGTTCGGCTACGTCACCACCATCCGCTTCAGCGCCAAGCTCACCGGCATCGATCCCGACAAGCAGATCCGCTTCATCAAGTTCGAAGACTACGGCATGGATCTTTATTCCAACGCCATCATCGTTTCGCGCAAGCTTGCCAAGGAACATCCCGAAGCCGTGAAAGGCTTCCTGAAGGCGATCAATCACGGCATCAAGGATGCGATCGCCGATCCGCAAGCCGCGATCGATGCCGTCGCCAAGCGCGAGCCGCTGATCAAGCCGGCGATCGAGCGCGCCCGGCTCGATGCGACGATGGCCGACGAGATGAGCCATCCGGAAATCGCCAAGATCGGCATCGGCGACATCAGCGACGAACGCATGGCGAAGGCGATCGACATCCTGGTCAAGGCCAAGGAACTGCCGCGTACGCCGACCGTCACCGAAATCTTCGACCGCAGATTCCTGCCGCCGGCCGCCGAACGCCCGACCTCGGTCCGGCCGGCCACCTGACGCAAGCATATCTTACAAACGGATCGAAGCCATGGAACTCTCCCTTGAAGATCGCGTCGTCATGATCACGGGTCCCGCCAAAGGCATGGGCGCGGCCGTCACCCACGCCTTCGCGCGCGAAGGCTGCAAACTGGCGCTGATCGGCCGCGACACCGACGCGATCAAACCCGTTGCCAAAGAGGTCAGATCCCACAACGGCAACGCCATCGTGATCGCCTGCGACCTCACCGATGCCAGGCAATGCGACGCGGCGGCCGCGGCCACAAAAGAAGCGTTCGGTGGACGTATCGATGTGCTCGTCAATATCGCCGGCGGCTCGGGTCCCATCGGCAAGACCGGCGTGCAGACGACGCCGGAGGAGTTCGACGAGATCGTGACGCTCAACATGAACGGCTGCTTCCACACCATGCGCGCGGTGCTGCCGACCATGATCGATCAACGCTATGGCAAGATCGTCAATGTCGGGGGCACCTTCGGCATGCGCGGCCGCGCCGGACGCGTGGCTTATTCGGCCTCCAAATGGGGGCTGCGCGGTATCACCAAGAGTTTTGCGCTCGAAGTCGGCCAGCACAACATCAACGTCAACTGCGTCGCCCCCGGCATGGTCGACGGCCCCCGTTTCCGCGAAAAAGTCTGCCGCGACATGGCGCAAAAGCTCGGCATAACAGAAGAAGAGGCGGCCGAGCGGCACGCCGCCGATTACGCGTTGAAGCGCATCACGGTCGATGACGACGTCGCCAACGCCTGTCTTTTCTTTGCCAGCGACGTGTCGCGTCAGATCACGGGTGTTGACTTGCCGGTCGACGGCGGTTGGGCGATGCTGTGACCAGAGGCAAACATGACAAGTCCTGACAAAGTCGATCTCGTCATCAACGGCGGCATCCTCGTCTCGCCGGATGCGGAAGTTCGCGCCAGCATCGCGATCAAGGACGGGAAAATTCACGCGATCGGCGCTGCCGAAGCAATGCCGGCGGCAACCGAAACGCTGGATGCGACCGGCATGCACATCCTGCCCGGCGCAATCGACGTCCACGTGCATTTCCGCGACCCCGGATACCCGCACAAGGAAGACTTCGGCAGCGGCACCGCCGCCGCCGCGTTCGGCGGCGTCACCACCGTGTTCGACATGCCGAACACGCTGCCGACGATTGCCAACGCCGAGGCGCTGGCGGCCAAGCACAAGATCGCTTCGGAAAAAGCCTACGTCGACTATGGCCTCTACGCGGTGCTCGGCGAGGAAAGCCTCGAACATATCCCTTCGCTGGTCGAAGGCGGCATCATCGGCTTCAAGTGCTACATGGGAAACACATTCGGCCGCATCCCCTCTCCTTCGACCGGCGCGATGCTTGAATTGTTCGAGCTCGTGGCTCCGACCGGAAAGCGCATTTCGCTGCATGCGGAAACCAACTCGATCATGGAGCGGCGGGAGCAACGACTGCGTGCCGCCGGCCGGACCGAACCGATCGCGCATCTGGCGTCGCGTCCAGCGGTCGTCGCCGTCGAGGCCGTCGCTCGCGCGGCGATCCTGGCCGAATGGACCGGCGCCCGCATCCATGTGCTTCACATCTCATCGGCCGCCGAGTTGCGCCCGCTCGCGGAAGCCAAGGCGCGCGGCGTCGAGATCACCGGCGAGACCTGCCCGCATTATCTGCTGCTGTCGGAGAAGGACTACGAAAAATCCGGTGGCGTGGTGCGGGTCAATCCGCCGGTGCGCGAGACGCCCAATCAACAGCCGCTGTGGAACGCGCTGATGGACGGCACCGTCGATATGATCGCGACCGACCACGCCCCGCATACGCCGGAAGAGAAAACGCGCAACGACATCTGGACTGTCGATTGCGGCTTTCCCGGCGTCGAAACCCAGATGCCGCTGATGCTGACAGAGATCAATCGCGGCCGCGCCACCATCCGCGACTACGTGCGCTGGAGCGCGGAAAACCCGGCGAAACAATTTGGACTTTACCCGCGCAAGGGCACGCTGACGGTCGGGTCCGACGCCGACATCGCCATCGTCGACATGAACCGCCGCTGGACCATCGACGACGCCAGGATCCAGTCGCGCTCGAAAATCTCGCCCTGGCAGGGCTGGCCATGCACGGCACTGCCGATCCACACCATTGTACGTGGGCGCTTTGCCATGAAGAACCGCGTACTGAACCAGCAAGCCCGTGGCACCGGCCGCTCGGTCCACGCCATTCAGCGGATGGCACCACCTGCGCCCAAAAATACCGACGCCACCATGGCCGCGATTACCGCCGTCAAAAAAGGCTAGCACCAATGTCCGATGCTGTCGCGCTGCCGGTGGGGAACGTCATCGACCTCGAAAAAGTCCGGGTGACGTTCGGCGGCGCCAAGAACCAGGTCACGGCGCTGGCAGAAACCTCCTTGCGCATCAGCCACGGCGAATTCGTAGCCCTGGTCGGGCCTTCCGGTTGCGGCAAGTCGACGATCCTCAAACTCGTCGCCGGCACGCTTGCGGCCACCGAAGGCAACGTGTTCGTGGCGGGGCGCGAGGTGGGTGCCGACAGCGCGCGGGTCGGCATGGCGTTCCAGAACCCGACGCTGCTGCCGTGGCTCAACATCCGCGACAACGTCATGATGCCGCTTAAGATCGTGCCGCCATTCAAGAAGGATTTTTCCCGCAAGAAGCGGACCGAATATCGCGACCGCGCCGAGCAATCGTTGGCAAGGGTAGGCCTTGCCGGATTCGGCGACAAGTTTCCCTGGCAGTTGTCCGGCGGCATGCAGCAGCGCGCCTCGCTGTGCCGGGCGCTGATCCACGATCCGACGCTGCTGTTGCTCGATGAGCCCTTCGGCGCGCTCGACCAGTTCACCCGCGAGGAATTGTGGGAAATCATGCAACAGCTGTGGATCGACAAACGTCCCACCGTTCTGCTGGTGACGCACGATCTCAAGGAAGCCGCCTATCTCGCCAGCCGCATCTGCGTGATGCAGGCAAGGCCCGGACGTATTGTCGATGATTCCGTGGTGCCGTTCGCGCGGCCGCGCATCATCGACATTTCCTTCCAGCCCGACTTCGTCTCGCTCACCCAGCGGCTTCGCGAACGCATTATGGCCGCGCGCGCCGTCCAAAGCCCGGTTCTGATTGAATCAGAACCGGGCTCTGGTCTTTTGTCTTGACGCGTTTTCTTCACGCGAACCGGTTTCCACTTCGCTCGAAAACGCTATAGGAGGTCACCCCATGAACGAGACCACCCGCCGCCGCATCCTGTCGATCGCCTGCATCCTCGGCTTCTTCGTGGCCTGGGAGGTGTTGTGCCTGATCTTCAATGTCTCCGACATCGTGTTGCCGCGGCCTAGCGAGATCCTGATCACGCTCTGGACCCGCTTTCCGGCGATCTGGCCGCACGCAGTGCAGACGCTCTACACGACGCTGGTCGGGTTCGCGTTTGGAATCATCATCGGCGTGCTGCTCGGAATCCTGATCGGCTCGTCGCGTCTTGCCTATGACGTCGCCTATCCGCTGCTGGTCGGATTTTCCTCGATCCCGAAGGTCGCGGTGGTGCCGATCTTCGTGTTGTGGTTCGGCGCCGGCACCGTGCCGGCAGTGCTGACCGCGATGATCATGTGCATCTTTCCGATCGTCGTGAATGTCGCCACGGGATTAGCTGCCACCGAACCGGAATTGCAGGACGTGATGCGCACCTTGCGAGCAACGAAGTGGGAAATCCTGTGGAATATCGGCCTGCCGCGCACCATGCCTTATTTCTTTGCCTCGCTCAAAGTCGCCGCTACGTTGGCGTTCGTCGGCGCGGTGATTTCCGAGACTGTGGCGTCCAACCGCGGCATCGGCAATCTGATGATGATCGCAAGCTCGAGCTTCGACGTGCCGCTGGTGTTCGCCGGCCTGTTCATCCTCGCCGCGCTCGGCGTCGCGCTCTATGCCGGCTTTTCGCTGATCGAAGGCAGGGTCACCGGCTGGGCGGTTCGCAGCGAGACGTTTACGGGCGGTGGTTAGGGCTGCGAAGCGGCTTGATCTACAAGTAGGTAGGCACCGCTTCGCGCCTCCAGCTTCAGTATTTGACGCATCAGCAGGAAGCCGACATCGAAGGCGAACGGGGTCGCAAGGCCACGCGTTTGCGGAGCCCCCTACCTAAGGATATAGACTATAAAGTCTAGACTGATAAGTCTAAAAATGATACCTGTCGCTCTCGTTCATAATCGGGAGAAGCCTTATGTCCGACATGAGACCCGAAACGGAGTACGCCGCTTGTAGGCTGGTGGCGGGCGTCGAGAAGATCATCGGGGCCGTTGAGTATTGCTGGCTTATAAGCCGCGCCGAAGGCGGAATTCGCGCACGCCCGATGGGGCGTATCTTGGCGCAGCCGGGCGAGGACGAGTTGACCATCCGCTTTTTGACCGACGGGCGATCGCAAAAGGCGGCAGATATCCGGCGCTCGCAAAATGTTACGCTCATTTTTCAAAAGGAAGCTGAAGACGCATACGTCTCGTTGGACGGAACCGCGCGGCTGAACGAAACGAAGGAATATGTTCAATCCCTCTGGAAGGGATCCTACGGCCGGTACTTTCCGACAAACGAAGATCGGGCGCATGCAGCTTTCATCGAGGTGGAGATCACTCGTATGGAGCTTTGGGTCCGCGGATTAACGCCCGAACCGTTCGGCGTTCGCCCAACGATAATGACGCGCGAACTCGATGGCACATGGCTCTGCGCATAGGAAAATCATGGGACGTGCGCTTTACGACAACGCTGGCTTTCTTGAAGCTGCAAGAATCCTGGCATCCGAGGGCGGGCCTGCCGCCGTTACTGTGGATTCGGTCGCGAACCGTCTCAAGGCCCCGAAGGGATCTTTCTATCACCGCTTCGCGTCCCGCGATGTGCTGCTTGGCCAACTGTGGTTGAAACTGGTGCTGGAGTTTCAGGAAGGCTTTGTCGCAGCAATTCAGGCAGGCGATGGCCTCGCTGCCGCGCTGCATTTGCCGCGCTGGTCCCGTGCGCATTTGGAAGATACGCGACTGCTGTCGCTGTACAGCCGCCATGATTTCGTTCAGGGCGATTGGCCGGACGAGCTCAAGAAAGGGGTGCGTGAACAGGCGGAGCGGCTTGAGGAGTGCGTCGCCAGATTTTCGAGGGAAGTCTTCGGCCGCGCCGGCGCGGCTCAAATTCTCCGATCCAGATTCGTTTTGCTGGAAGTACCGGTCGCCGCGGTCAAAGGGCACCTCGCGAGACGTGAAGCGCCGCCACCACTCGTCGATGAGCTGATCGCACGAACCTATCGCGCGATCGTAGAGGATAAGGACGAATGAAGAAAAGTTGTGCTCAGGCAAGCTTCGTGTCGTCAGCAGACCCTGAGGCCATCTATTCGCTTGTCAAGAATTCGGCGACGTATCCGTTCTGGTCGATGATAGACGAATTCGAATTGGTAAGGCCCGGCAAGGACGAGCCGCATGGCGTAGGCTCGCAGCGCATATTCCGAACAAGCCGCCTCGTCATGCATGAGGAGGTCGTCGAGCTCGTACCCAATCGCCTGACCGCGTACACCCTCTTGAGCGGCTTTCCTATGAACGAATACCGCGCTGAAACGCTCCTCGACCCTATTGAAGGCGGCGGAACCAAAATTACGTGGCGTTGCTCGTTTTATCCAAAGTATCGGGGAAGCGGCTGGCTTTGGCGGCTCGTGATGTCCAACGTTTTCCAGCGTTTGGTGCGCGGTGTGGCGCGCGCCTCCGAGGATCGGGAGCAGCGCCTGGAATTTATCGCCGCCGCGCACGGCAAAGCAACCTCGAAGCGTACTCTGGATGCTCGAAAAAGAGCACGGCGGACATCGCCATCGTTGCGATCCACCATCAGCTGATACTTTTGTAACCCCCTGTCACACATCAACCTGAATGCCGGCCGCCTTCAAAGCCTCGATCGTCGCAGAGAGGTGCGACCGATCGCGCGTCTCGATGACCACTTCGAGAACCACGGCCTTGGCCGGCAGATCGGTGAAGATTCGCTGGTGCGAGACTTCCACGATATTCGCCCCGGCATTGCTCAAGACCGCGACGACCGCAGCGAGCTGACCCGGCCGGTCGACGATGTCGAACCGAAGCCGCGACAGGCGGCCTTCGCGCGCGAGTTGGCGGGTCAGCACGCCTGACAATAGCCGCGTGTCGATATTGCCGCCGCTCAGCACCAGCCCAAGCTTGCGGCCCCTGAAGCGATCGGGATCGGCAAGCACGGCGGCGAGACCGGCCGCGCCGGCACCTTCCGTGACCGACTTCTCGATCGTCAGCAAAAGGCTCAGCGCATGCTCGATATGCTGCTCGGTGACCAGAACGATGTCGTCGACCAGTGCCCGCACAATTTCGGAAGTGATCGAGCCCGGCGCCTTGACCGCAATGCCTTCCGCCAGCGTATCGCCGCGCATCGGCAGCGATTGCGCCTTGATCAAATTGTACATCGATGGGTAGAGCGTCGCCTGCACGCCGATGATCTCGATGTTCGGCTTGAGCGATTTGGCCGCGACCGCCATGCCGGAAATCAGACCGCCGCCGCCGATCGGCACGATCAGCATGTCGAGATCACTCACTGACGCCAGCATCTCGAGTGCGATCGTTCCCTGACCGGCGATGATCAGAGGATCGTCATAGGGGTGGATGTAGGTCAGACCGCAGCTCGCGCCATGCTCTTTTGCCAAATTGGCGGCCTCTTCCAGCGTCGCGCCGCCTTCGATGACGGTGGCGCCGTGCCGGCGGGTGTTCTCGATTTTCACCGTTGGCGTGCCGACGGGAACGAAAATAGTCGCCGGGATTGAAAGGCGCGCGGCGTGATAGGCGACGCCCTGCGCGTGGTTGCCGGCGGACGCCGCGACCACGCCCTGCTGGCGCTGATCGGCGGACAAGGCGGAAAGCCGATTCAGCGCACCGCGCTCCTTGAACGTCGCCGTGAACTGCAAATTCTCGAATTTGAGCCAGATGTCGGCGCCGGTGATCTCGGACAGCGTGCGGCTATGGTCGAAATTCGTCCGCTTGACGAAACCGGCCAGCGTCACTGCGGCGGCCTCGACGTCGCGGAGGGTGACCGGCAATTTTGTCGAGGGGGCTTTCGTGCTTCAGTCATGGCGATCAAGTCTCGGACGGCGTTAAGGTCGACGATATCGGCGACGCCGTCCATCCTATCATCTCAGTGGCCAAAATATTGGGCGATCAGGCTCGCGCCAGGGAAAGTATTTGCGTAAAGCGTTCGGTCACGGCCGTTCTTTCACGCGCCGTTCTGTAAGGCCGCGCGCGGCACTCAACTCACCTCTGACCTTGGCCTCTTCCGCTTGGGACATCAACGGCTCGGTGCGTTCCGGCGGCATGTCGTGGACTGGCAGGTAGTGGCCACGATCCTTCGCTATCATCGATGCTTGCGCATCGAACAGGTTCCCTGTGCCGGCCTCCGTTGCGCAACCCGCAAGCGACAGCACCGACGCGAACAGCGCGCTCAGGTACATCGATCGGCAGCGGCTTGGGATTCAGATCACCAGATCGAATTGAGGACGCCGTACAGCGCCTGCTTTCCGCCATCCAGTACGGCGCCGGGGGCTTCCAACACCCGCCGCCACACGGCTCTCGCCGATGACGAAGACATCCGGTCCTGTCTCTTCGCTGCGTCGGCAGGATTGATGGCATACGAGGCCATCGCTTCCGGAGTGGGTCCATAGATGACCGGGGGCGGACCGACCCAAACGGGCGCCCGATCGGCCGACTTCCAGCTTCGGTAGTCAACCTTGCCTCTGGGTTGGACGACCCGCCGGACCGGCAACTTCGCGAGAGCACGGCTATTATTTTGATCGCGTGTGTTGCGATCGTCGGCTGTCGTGCCTGATGCCGCGTTGGATTTCGCTTCTGCCGCGGCTGGCTTTCCTGCTTCGCTACCGACCTTCGGATCATCCTTGACGCCGGCAGCCGTGGATGCAGACGACGGCGCAATTGGTTTCGCAGACAAGGACCCTGTTTCGTCTTGGCTGCCGTGAGAGTCTTCCGTTGTTGCGGCGGCCGGGGCAGCGGCAGGCTGGATGATTGATCGAGAGTTGTCGTTGCTATCAACTTTGTCTGGGCTGTCTCCCATCTCAACGGCCGCGTCCGGCTCTAAAACAAACTCGTCTTCTCCTCGCGAGATGCTGATGCCTCCGGCAAGGGCGAGGAAGAGGATTGCGCCTGAAATATGGAAAAGAAGCACCGATCTACCAACCCTGGCCGCAGGCTTCCGCGGAACGATCTGCAAGGCATTCATGAAGTTTCTCCTCGAACATCCAAATGAGGTTGTGTTTGGACCAAGAAGTCCGGTGTTACTTGCGCGCAGCTACTTCTTCTTCACCTGCATCGCCTTCGGACCGGGCACGGCCGCCCATTCCTTGTCGGCGCGCGGGCCGTTCAGATCGCCGGTGAGGCCAACGAGTTGTCCGGGCTGGACGTCGAACGTCCGCTGCCAGGTCTGGGTCTGGCAGAACAGTTTGATCAGACAGCCCTTGAGCTTCAGCCGGCCGGACGACTCGCGCCACAGCCAGACCGAATAGAATTTTCCGTCTTCGGCATTGTAGATGTCGCCGGCAAAGCGCTCGTCGGGCGTTACCTGCAAGCCCATCAGCAGTTGGTGGCCGAGCAATGCACGCGCCCGCTTGTCCGGATCCGGATTCAGGCTGTCGCGATAGGGCTGGCCGCGGGCGTCGACGGTATCCTTCATCCAGACGATATAGCCGCAGATGCGGTCCCGCGTCGGCCCACAACGCTCGATGCGGATGCGGGCACGCCCGTCTTCGACGAGCCAGGTGCCGCCGAGATCAGCGGGAGCGGCGACTTCGGCGTGGCCGCCGGCCGAACTCATCAAGATGATTGTGATCAGGGTGCGCAGGATCACGCGAACGATAATCTTCATCAACGGCAACTTTCGGTTCAGTGGTTGGGGCATGCCTGCATCAGTTCAGTTGCGCCACGAGGGCGTCGGCGCCCTTGTCGATGCCTGCGGTGGCCGCAGTGAGCGCGCCGACGCTGGCCTTGATGTCGTAGGCGTTGGGGTATTGCTTGGTGACGTAGGCACCGATCAGCCGCGAGCTCGGTGCATCGAAGATCTCGACGCCGTAGATGACCGAGCCTGTCATCATGCCTTCACCGTCGCGCGCGGCTTGCACGCCGTTGTAGACGGCACCCGCCAGATCGAAGCGCGACAGCGTGCCGAGCACCGGCGTGTTGGCGACGGCGCCGGTCAGGGTCAGCCGCACACGAAGCGTGTTCGGGCCGCGGACATTGACAAGGGTGAACCGGCTGCGCAGCCGGTCGACGAAACTGTTCTGCATGTAAGCGGCGAGCGTCGCCCTGTCCTTGTCGGACATGTCGCCAAACTGGTGATCCTTCCCGCGATAGATCACCACCGGTTCGAGAATGACCTTGTTGTAGGCGCGCCAGTTGACGGCGGTCGAATAGCGGTAGGGTACGCGACCTGACGCATCCGACGCGTCCGGCGCCAGGTAGGCCGAGGACGCCATCTCCGAATAGGGCACGGGCGCAATGCTCGCGCATCCGGCCGCGGCCGCGCAAAGCAAGAGCGTTCCCAGACCGCGCAGAGCGATCGAGCTATCCATTCCAGAACTCCTTCAACGGCGGCGTAACTGCAATGGCGGCGCACGACCGCAGCCGCGTCCGGGACTAAGCGCGGCTGCGGTCAACACCATTGCCGGCCCAAGGTCCCTCCGGGCGCCTCGAGCAAAGCCTCAGTGTCATGAATTATAAAACCGACTAGACGGTTTGTAAAGTGCGAAAACGCCAGCGCTGCATTTGGTCGCGGGGCCGTGGTTAATGCGGCCGCTTTTTCGGAATCCTCAAGGCGAATCAGGCGCGTTTGCGCGCCGTGACGGCCTTCGCCACGCGCGGCTTGGTGGACTTTTCAAGTGCGCTCCACTGGCTGTCATCCAAAAGACGCGCGAACAGACGATCGCGCTCCGGCTTACCGATCGGAGACGTTCCAAACAGCGCACCCAGCAACAAGCCCCTCGCCGCGGCCCAGCGCAGCATCGCCAGATCCGGATCGGCGGCCTCCGCCTTGATGGCGGCTATGTGCTTGAGGTCGCTCTCACGCGTAACAGCCATCAAATCCGGGCTCTCGACCATCGCGGCCAGCAGCGCGAGCGCCGTTGAATTCTGCGTGTTGGTGGCTTCGCGCACCGTGGCGATGTCCGTGACTAGTTCAGGATTTGCCAACTCTACGCCTGCTTTGGCTCGGTATCGGGTCGAGAACTCGCCGAAGTGCGCTATCTGCCGCTCCAGGAGCGCCTTGAGCACGCCCTCCTTGGTGCGGAACTGGTGCATCACGCCGCCTTTGCTCAAGCCGCTCTCGCGCGCAATAGCGTCGAGCGTCAGCCTGCCCGGTCCGTCGCGAGCAATGATAACCAGGGCCGCGTCGAGCGCGACGTTGCGGGATCGTTCGGAGCGAGTGGCGTTGTCCATGGCCGACTTGTCTCCATCACAAGCCGATGAATCAAGTGAAAAAAGGACAAGCCGTACTTTTTTAAGCCAATGACCGGTTACGCCGCGTGCTGGGAGCGATCTTCCGCGTCTTCAGCCGCGCCTGAATCCGCAATGACGCGATCGAGGTGCGAGGCGCTGGCTTCGCACCTCACCTGCGAGATGATGTTGCCTGACTGTTCGAACGCCGCCGCGAGCGATTCAAACTGGGCTTTCGCCACCCGCAAGGTCGACAACGGCACGGCGATGGAGCCTGAGGGAACGGCGGGAGGCGCTTCCTCGATTGCGGCCAGATGAGCCTCGGCCGCCTCGGCGCGCCGCAGAAATTCGCCTTGCCGCTGCTCCATCTCGGCAACGATTTGATCGGCGTGCGACTGCTGGTCGGCGAGCCTGGATTTCAGCGCCAGGATTTCGCGATCGAGCTCACCGATCCTGGCCTCGAGCGCCTTGCGCGTCTCGGCATTCGCATCGCCCCGGATGCGCTCGACCCCGAGCAGCTCCCTCGTCTCCTTCAAGAGGTCGGCCTGCGCTTCGAGCGTCGTGGCCGCGCGGAGCAGATTGTCCGAATTGCTGCCGGTCGACATCAGGTCGGCAAACCTGCGCAAGAACCGCAAACTATCCGCTGTTTCGTTCGCCGCCGGCAAAGTTGAAATGAGTTCGGTCATGAAATCCAAAAAGCTGAACGCAAAAAAAGCTTCAATAGCCGGGGCGAATCACGCCGAAATAAAGCCTGTCAATGACACCCAGTTGACAATAAACATACAAGAGTTGCCCGGCGAGCGAGCGCTGGTCACCGCCCGATCCGGCCACTTATCCCGTCTATTTCGGCATCAGGCAGCGCGGTAACCCGCGGCCAAACCCGTATTCATCCGGCCCGTATTCCTACGGCTCATCAAATTAACCGGCGTCGCGAGCAGCAGCGATAGTGTGCGCGCGAATCAAACAACCATCACGGGAAGTGGCGACGGACATGGTGGCGGCACCCATCTGCATTACCTGCAATCTCGAAAGAACGCTGATCAGCATCCAGCCCGGCAGAAACCGGCACGACGTGCGCAGTTACGAATGTCCCGACTGCAAGGACATCTTCCGGCTCGTCGTGGAGCGCGTATCGTTCGAAGCTGATGAGTTGGTCTTTCGGGAATCCGACGAGTTGGTCTTTGAAGAACCCTCGCGGAAGGCCGCGCGATAACGGCCTCGTTCTCGCTCGACCTGCTCGGGCAGCGATTGATTTGCGCCGTTCGCTAACGGCCTCGCCCTCGCTCGGCCTGCTCGGGCGTTTAATTTGCGGCGTTCGCTAACGGCCTCGCCCTCGCCAGCCGCTGCCGGGACCTGATCAACAGGCCGACCATGATGGTGATGTTGAGCGCGTTCCAGGCAAGCCCGTTGAGGAAGGCGGCGCCATAAGAGCCGGTGGCATCGAAGATCACGCCCGACACCCAACCGCCGAACGACATCCCGAACACGGAGGCAAAGATCACGATGCCGACGCGGGTCGCGGCCTCCTGCGCCGGCATCGCCTCGCGCACGATAATGGCATAGCTCGGCACGATGCCGCCCTGGAACAGGCCGAACATCGCGGAGATGACGTAGAGCGAGGTCAGGCCGTCGAAGAACAGATACATCAACAGCGCCGAGCCTTGCGCGATCGAGCCGATCAGAAGCGTGCGGATGCCGCCGATCCTGTCGGCGAGAAAACCCGAGCCGATCCGGCTGACGATGCCGAAGCCCAGCATCAGCGACAGCATCTGCGCGCCGCGCGCCACGCCGTAGCCGAGATCGCCGCAATAGGCGACGATGTGAACTTGCGGCATCGCCATCGCCACGCAGCAGGCGATGCTGGCCAGCGACAGGCATGCGGTCAGGGCGTTGGTGGAAAGCCGCAAGTCGAGGCGCGGCGGCGGCGCGTTGACGTGGCTGCGCCGCGTTTCCGCGCCTATCAAGAGGCGCAGCAGGATCAGCGCCAGCGTCATCGCGACCGCCGTGAAGATACCGATGGCGATATGGGTGGTGCGCCAGCCGGCCTGCTCCATACCCCAATTGACCAGCGGCGGCCAGATCGTGCCGCCGATGTAGTTGCCGCTGGCGGCAATCGCGACCGCGAGGCCGCGATAGCGGTCGAACCAGTGCGAGGCTTCCGCCATCAGCGGCCCGAAGGTCGCCGACGAACTCAAGCCGATCAGGAAATGCACCAGGATGAATTGCCAGATCGACGATGAGAAGCCGGCGCCGACGTAACCGAGACCGAGAATGCCGACACCGACGCCGATCGCGGCGACGATGCCGTAGCGGTCGGTGATTTTTCCGGTCAGCACCCCGCCAGAGCCGAAGCCGAGCATGACCAGGGTGAAGGCGAGCGAGGCGGTGCCGCGCGTCACGCCGAATTCGGTCTGAACCGCCGGCAGCGCCACCACGATCGACCACATGCCGACGCTGCCGAGCGCGCCGATCAGCACCGCCACGGCAAGCCGGATCCAGGCCCGGCGCGAATCGGGAATGAACAGCGGCGAATGTCGGCTCAGATCAACGGAAGTGTCCACGGCGCGGGCAACTTGGTCGGCGATGGCGTGATGGTCAACCCACAATGGCGCGATATTGGGCATGCAGATGCACCGCAACCGGGCACCACCCGTTGTCACATCCTTCGAGACGGCGCTTTCGCGCCTCCTCGGGATGAGGTGGTGCCCCTCATGGTGAGGAGGCGCGCTTCTCGCGCCGTCTCGAACCATGAGGCCAGTTTCTCATCGGCGAAATCGCGAAGTTAACCCTTTGCTAACCATACACCGGGCAAAAATTGCCCAGTTGCGAAGTCGAGTGTCGTCAGCCGCGTAAAACGGGGGAGTACTCCGTGGACGCCAGTGCGGTGCCTCACTTTCGAAACGGTGGTCCTGCGGCCGCCGCGCAGACGTTTGGCCGCCGTGAACGGCACTCGCGAGAGGATGTAGGCTCCATGGTTGACGTCACGGCAGGTCAGGGCGTAGCCGCTCCCTCGACCAACTTCCCGAGCTTCAGTGAAATCGGCGCCATCCTCAAACGCGGCGATCTCGCGCTCGCCTTCGGCATTCTCACCATTCTGGTGGTGCTGATCCTGCCCCTGCCCTCGATCGTGCTCGACCTGTTCCTGGCGATCTCGATCACGCTGTCGATCCTGATCCTGATGACGTCGCTGTTCATCCAGGCGCCGCTGGAATTCTCGTCATTTCCGACCATCCTTCTGATCTCGACGATGCTGCGGCTGTCGCTCAACCTCGCCTCGACGCGGTTGATCCTCTCGCGCGGCCATGAGGGCACGGACGCGGCCGGCCATGTCATCGAGGCCTTCGGCAGTTTCGTGATGGGCGGCAATTTCGTTATCGGCATCATCGTTTTTGCGATCCTGGTGATCGTGAATTTCGTCGTCATCACCAAAGGCTCGGGCCGTATCGCGGAAGTCGCCGCCCGCTTCCACCTCGACTCCATGCCCGGCAAGCAGATGGCGATCGACGCCGACCTCTCGGCCGGCCTGATCGACGAGAAGGTCGCCAAGGCGCGGCGCAAGGAACTGGAAGACGAAAGCGGATTTTTCGGCGCCATGGACGGTGCCTCGAAATTCGTGCGCGGCGACGCGGTGGCGGGCTTGCTCGTCGTGTTCATCAACGTGGTCGGCGGCATCATCATCGGTGTCGCGCAACAGGGCCTGAGTTTTTCCGAAGCGGGCCACACCTATACGCTGCTCACCGTCGGCGACGGCCTGGTCACGCAAATTCCGGCGCTGATCGTCTCGACCGCGGCGGGCCTTCTGGTCTCCAAGGCCGGCGTCTCCGGCGCGGCCGACAAGGCGCTGATGAAGCAGCTCTCCGGCTATCCGCAGGCGCTCGGCATGTCGGCTGGCGTCATGATCGTGCTCTCGCTTCTGCCGGGCATTCCGATGCTGCCGTTCCTGGCGCTCGGCGGCGGCGCGGCGGCGCTGGCGTTGTCGGCGCGCAAGGTCAAGCGCGCGGCGACCGCCGAGGCCGCCAGCGCGGCGGCAGCGACTCCGGCTGCGGCGGCCGCCGCGGCGGCTGCGGCCGAAGAGCCGATCTCGGCGGCGCTGAAGATCGACGATCTCAAGATCGAACTCGGTTACGCGCTGCTGCCGCTGGTGAACGGTCCCGACGGCACCGACCGGCTGACCGAACAGATCAAGGCGCTGCGCCGGTCGCTGGCGATCGAGATGGGCTTTGTGATGCCGTCGGTGCGCATCCTCGACAATGTGCAGCTCGAGGCCAACACCTACATCATCAAGATCAAGGAAGTGGATGCCGGCTCGGGGCGGATCTGGCCCAATCAGTTCATGGCGATGGACCCGGGCGGAAGCCAGGTCGACGTACCGGGCATCCACACCACCGAGCCGACCTTTGGCCTGCCGGCGACCTGGGTCGATGCCAGCCTGAAGGAAGAAGCCTCGCTCAAGGGCTACACCGTGGTCGATGCCGCCACCGTGCTGTCGACCCATCTCACCGAGCTGCTCAAGAACAACATGTCGGACCTGCTGTCCTATGGCGAAGTGCAGAAGCTTCTGAAGGAACTGCCGAAGGAGCAAGGCGAACTGGTCAAGGACATCGTGCCGGCCCAGATCACGATCTCCGGCCTCCAGCGCGTGCTCCAGCTTCTGTTGGCCGAACGCATCTCGATCCGCGATCTCTCCACCATCCTGGAAGGCGTCGCCGACGCGCTTGCCTTCTCGCGCAACCCGGCGACCGTGGTCGAACATGTCCGCGCCCGCCTGGCACGCCAGATCTGCGCGCAGAACACCACGATCAACGGCTATCTGCCGCTGATCGCGCTGTCGGCGAAATGGGAGCAGGCGTTTGCGGAATCGCTGATCGGCCAGGGCGAGGAGCGCAGCCTCGCCATGCAGCCCTCGCGCCTGTCGGAATTCATGACGATCGTGCGCGAGCGGTTCGAACAGGCCGCGCGCGAGGGCGAAGCGCCGGTGCTGGTCACATCCGCCTCGATCCGGCCCTTCGTGCGTTCGCTGGTCGAGCGTTTCCGCGCCCAGACCACCGTGCTGTCGCAGGCGGAAATTCACCCCCGCGCCCGGCTGAAAACGGTCGGCAGCGTCTAGGCTCTGCAGCCCTTGCGCGAGCTTTAAAGGCTCCGGAAAAGCGCCTGGGTCCGCAAATCAGCGCGGCGCAGCGCTTGTTTTTTAGCCACAGGCAACTGATTTCTTGATTTTCCGTAATCTGCGCGCTTTTTCGTTTCACCATGTAAAAATTACTAAATAACTGTAATTGATGCGATATTTCTTCTTCTACGGCCTTTCGGCGCAAAATGGCTCTCGAAAGATCACGTATTATCACTGCTTTGTGATCGCCCCTAAAGAAACAACGGGCCCATTCTTACGTTTATTGACACGAGGTGATGAACCCGACGGCGGATGATTGCGACGAATCCGACAAAAGGGCAGGCGGCAGGAGGCTTGTGATGAACTACTCGATTTACAGCGCTGATCGCTCGACGCACCTCAAAATCGTCGTGATGGCGCTCGTCGCCGGTATCGCAGTGGCAGGTTTTGGAATTTCGGCTCGCACGTTCTCAAACGATGGCTCGACGCAGACCGCGCGCGTCATCAAAGCAGGCAAGCCGGTTGTAGTAACGAGTTCAGACGCGATGATGGTGAGATAACAGTTTTTTGCGAATTCACGCGGCGCTTTACCAGCCCCCCAAAGCGCAGCGTGGATAATGGAAGACCCAACTGTCCCCCAAGTTGGCCCCACGAAAACGCCCGCCCCCCACGGGCGTTTTCTTTTTGTGGGATACTGTCACCCCGACGGAAGTCGCCCCCCTCCCGATTTGCACTGGACGATGTTTCGCATCGCCAGGAGCAAATCGACATCTCCCCTTGGGAGAGGTGACGGAGTAGCTCAGCGCGGCGGCGGGACCGTTTCGATCAGCTTGCCGGCAAAGACCGGCGCCGAATGCGGATTGCCGTCGGGCGATCCGCCGGCCTGCTCGACCGTCACGGCGTAAGTCGCCCCCTTGACCAGGTCGGGATCATACGAGTCAAGCACCCGACGCGAGGTGAAGTCGCTGGCGCCGATCACGCCGAGCGAGCGCGGCTTCGGCAGCTTGTCGGAGATCAGCCACAGTTCGAAACTCGAACCGGGTTCGGCGGCCGCACCGACCCTGCGCACCGTAAAATTCCTTGTCGCGGCATCCACCGTGAGGATGAAGGCCGGTCCGCCGCCGTCCTTCTGAAGCACGGCCACATATTGTCCCGACGCTCTCGGCGCCGGTGACGGCGCCTTGGTCTCCGCCACTTGCGTCTTTGGCTTCGGCCGCAGGCTATCGGGAAGCAGGTCCGGCTTTGAGACCCCGATCCCGATCATCACGACCAGCGCCGCGGCAATGGCCGAGGTCGCTGTTGCAATCATGCGCCAGCGGCGGGCACTTCTGGCCAGGCGGATCACGTTGGAAGGTATCGACAGCAGAGGTTTCGACGCTTGGAGTACCGACGCTTGGTGTATCGACCACAGCGGGGGTATCGACGGCGGAAGTGCCGACAACGCCGTGCGCCGCCAGAGCCTCGGCTATGGCAGATAACGACACAGATTCCGGAAGCACGACCGGCGATTGCGGTCCGGCGTGACCGATGGCGGCTCTGATCTTCTCCCACAATTCCGGCCGCGGCTCGACCGAACCGACCATCTGGTTGAGGGCGCCGAGCTTGTGTTCCCATGCGACAACGACCGCCGTGAAGTCCTTGTCGGCGGACATCATGGATTCGACCTGCGCCCGCTCGTCGGCATCGAGGGTGCCGAGTGCGTATTCCGCGGCGAGCGCGATATGGTCTTCGCTATAGGCCATCATCCAAAATCCAAACTGTCTTCGTCCTAGAGCCCGTTCGGTCTCACGAAATCAGAACTGGCTCTACTCTTCTGTTTTGACGCGTTTTCTTCACGCGAACCGGTGCCACCCGTCTCCGCCAGGGCTTCGCCGGGCCACTAGTTCACCCGGCCGCCGAAGCTTTAGCGAAGGCGACTTCGCTCGAAAACGCTCTAAAGTCCGAGACACTCCCTGATGTCCATCATGCTACGGCGCAGCCATGTCTTCACCGTGTTCACCGGCGCCGCGAATTTCTCCGCCAGTTGATCGCGACTCCAGCCGTTGTAATAGGCGAGCAGCACGAGCTTTTGACGATCCGGCTCCAGCCGGCCGACACACTCCAGAAGCCGCTTCAGGTCTTCCGTCATCTCCCGCCGCGCCAGCGGATCGGGCGTGTCGGCCGCCACTTCCATGGCGGACGGCTCGTCTTCGATCGACGCCTCACCGCGCTTGCGCACGACATCGATCGCCCGATTGCGCGCAATCGATGCCATCCATGTGATCGGCGAAGACTGCCCAGGATTGAACGATCCGGCGCTGTTCCAGATCTTGACGTAAGCTTCCTGTATGACCTCCTCGGCAAGATCCTGTCGCCGCAAGATACGGAGCACGACGCCGAAGAGTTTCGCCCGCGTGGCGGCATAGAGCCGCTCGAAAGCAGCCTCATCGCGCTTCGCCACCGCGGCAATCAGCCAGACCAGCTCAGCTGGCGTCAGCATTTAGCGTCCCCCAAATCGCGATGCCCGTGGTTCTCCGCTGCATCAGCGTGTCGTATCACATCTTGGGCCAAAACCGTCCATCGGGAAAGCGATCGCGAGCCCTGTGGACAGGGGCTCGCAGCACCAAAGAATAAACGCCCAACGGAAAAACCCGGACCTTGATAGGTCCGGGTTTCGACAATTCAAAACGGCGTTGCGAGCGGCGAAACGCCTTAAGCGATCGCCCCGATGCGCGCACGCATCAAACCGATGCTGTCGAGATCGGCCTGTTCGCGGGCGCTCTCTTCGGCGCGCTCACGCGCCTGATCGCGCTCGTCGAGCAGTTGGACCTTCTTCAGTTCATCGAACGCTTCGGCCAGAAGACCGCGGGCGTCTTCGAGCTGAACGCGCAGTTCCTCAGCCGAACGGGTGAGATTTTCCCGGCGCTGGATCGCGGCCTTGGCATAGGTCGGATACGCAAAGTGCGAAGGATCGTTGATTCCGGCGCGTTCCTGTTCGCTCTGGATTTCGCGTTCGAGGTCGACCGACATGCGCTGAAAATCAGCGATCATGCCTTCGATCTGCGAGACCCGACGGCGCTTTTCATCGACCTGAAACTTCTTCAGACGGATCAGCGTTTCACGTGACTTCATCGACTCATACTCCCCAGAAGTCCCGATTTGCTCGCGGGACAGTGCCGGCTCCCCATCGGGGCCCCGCCGGCATTACAACTGTGGCGCGGATGATGGCCTGACAAAGTTAGCGTTCCGTTTCCAAACCCTGAAGGATTTGCTGTAACCGCCCATAACCGTCTTTAAGGCCAGTCGATCTCGTCCTTGGCCTGGCGCAAAAAGCCCTCCAGCGGCTCGTGCAGGCGGATCGCCTCGTCGACCTCCGGGCTTGAGCCCGCTTTATAGGCGCCAAGCCGGATCAACTCCTCCATATCGGAATAGGTCGACATCACCTGGCGGGCCTTGGTGATGACAGGGAGAAAGGCCGGATCGGCCGATTTCGGCATCGTGCGCGAGACCGACTTGAGGATGTTAACCGCCGGGAACCTGCCGCGCTCGGCAATCCGCCGCTCCATCACGATATGGCCATCGAGGATGCCGCGAACCGCATCCGCAATCGGCTCATTATGGTCGTCGCCGTCGACCAGCACCGTGAAAATGCCGGTGATGGTGCCCCCGCCGGCGCCGGGACCTGCTCGCTCGAGCAGCTTCGGCAGTTCGGTGAACACGGTCGGCGTGTAACCCTTGGCGGTCGGCGGCTCGCCGGCCGAAAGGCCGATCTCGCGCTGGGCCATCGCGAAACGCGTCACCGAATCCATCAGGCACAGGACATCCTTGTCCTCGTCGCGAAAGTGTTCCGCGATCGCGAGCGTCAGATAGGCCGCCTGCCGCCGCATCAAGGCGGGCTCGTCGGAGGTCGCCACCACCACCACCGAACGCGCCAATCCCTCGTCGCCGAGATCGTCCTGCAGAAATTCCTGCACCTCGCGGCCGCGTTCGCCGACCAGACCAATCACCGTGATATCGGCATCGACGTTGCGCGCCAGCATCGACAGCAACACCGATTTGCCGACGCCGGAGCCGGCGAAAATGCCGAGCCGCTGGCCGCGGCAACAGGTCAGGAATGTATTGAGCGCCCGCACCCCGAGGTCGAGCGGTTGGCCGACCCGCTTGCGCGAATGCGCCGGCGGCGGCGTGTTGCGGTAGGGCATCGGGGGAAGCGCCCTTGCGCCAACGGCCCCTTGCCGTCGATCGGCTCGCCCATGGCGTTGAGAACGCGCCCGAGCCATAGCGGTGACGGCCGCACCTGGTTGCCGGAATTGCCGATCACGGCGCGGCAGCCGCGCCTCACGCCCGTCGAGGCCGGCAAACGGCATCACCACCGCATTGTTGCCGGTAAAGCCGATGACCTCGCAGGGGATGAAGCGGTTGCCGCCGGTATCGATCACGATACGCGCGCCGACGCTCATGGCGTGGATGGGACCTGCGATCTCCACCATCAGGCCGCGAACGCCAACGACACGGCCATAGATGTTGATGCCGTCGATATCGCCGATCTGTTCGGCAAGCGCCTTCATTGCGAAAACCTTAAGTTTTCGCGACTTAGAGCCGTGCCCTTAACTTCGTGTTTACCCGCATCGTTAATCATTACGTCACTGTCTTTGGTGACTGAGAGCCGCTCGACCTGTTCAGAAGGAAGGGCGAGTCTGCGAGAGTCGGTTAGACCCGCCTCTTAATGTGGAACTTGAGCGAGATCGGATACGAAAAGCTGCTTCGACGCAATATCTTAGGGCGATTCGAAAAAAATTGCACTTAAGTATCTTGCGAAACGGAATCAGATTTTGTTAACCATATCTCGTCAGGATCCGAATCAGTTGTTCAAAGGCGTTTTGAGTGCCGCAAGTGCGGCCGACCTGACGCCCGGAGCGGCGACTATAGGGGACTGGCATGCGCGTATTGCTGATAGAAGATGACAGCGCCGTCGCGCAGTCGATCGAATTGATGCTGAAATCCGAGAGCTTTAACGTCTATACGACGGATCTCGGTGAAGAAGGCGTCGATCTCGGGAAACTTTACGATTACGACATTATCCTTCTCGACCTCAACCTGCCCGACATGTCCGGTTACGACGTGCTCAAGCAGCTTCGGGTGTCGAAGATCAAGACACCCATTCTGATCCTCTCCGGCCTCGCCGGCATCGAGGACAAGGTCAAGGGTCTCGGCGTCGGCGCCGACGACTACATGACCAAGCCCTTCCACAAGGACGAGCTGGTTGCCCGCATCCATGCGATCGTGCGCCGGTCCAAGGGCCACGCCCAGTCGGTGATCCAGACCGGCGATCTCGTGGTCAATCTCGACACCAAGACGGTCGAGGTCGGCGGCCAGCGCGTGCACCTGACGGGCAAGGAATACCAGATGCTGGAGCTGCTTTCGCTCCGCAAGGGCACCACGCTCACCAAGGAAATGTTCCTCAACCACCTCTATGGCGGGATGGACGAGCCCGAACTGAAGATCATCGACGTCTTCATCTGCAAGCTGCGCAAGAAGCTTGCGAACGCTTCCGAAGGCCGCAACTTCATCGAAACCGTGTGGGGCCGCGGCTACGTGCTGCGCGAGCCGCACGAGCATGAAGAGCGCATTCCCGCCTGATCTTTTCGTAAGTGGGCCCGTCGGCCCACTCCTCCCAAGACTCGACCCCGCCGCAAATGGCGGGGTTTTTATTTGGGGATTGAACCGGCTGCTAGTGGTCCGATACTAACATTCGCATCCCTTCTCAGCAGGCACCTTTGCGAATGTTAGAATCAAGGGACCACTAGCAAATTCAAATTTTCTAGTGGAGTTTGGGATTTGACATTCGCTTGACGAACGCGCGGCCAGGTGGGCAGCGAATGTCAAATCCACTCCACCAGCGTGTCGCGACCGATGGGTTATGCAAGTCTTCATGCCTTGCGCCCAGGAAGGCTGAAGATGATCCTGCAATCGCTCGCCGGTTTGCCGGCCTTTCTGGTCTACTTCTGCACGGCGATCTTTGCGGTCGTGGTCTATCTCTTCGTCTATACCCGCATCACGCCGCACGACGAGTTCAAGCTGATCCGCGACAACGATCCGGCAGCCGCGGTTGCGCTGGGCCTGAGCCTGCTCGGTTTTACCCTGCCGCTGGTCAGCGCCATTGCCCATTCCGCCAATATCGTGGACTGCCTGATCTGGAGCCTGATCGCGCTGATCGTCCAGATCGTGGTCTATTTTGTGATCAAGATTCCGGTGCCGAACCTGTCGGCCAAGATCGCAGCGGGCGAACTGGCGCCGGCGATCTGGCTCGGCCTGTCGTCGCTTGCCGCCGGCGCGCTCAATGCCGCCTCGATGATCTACTGACGGCGGCCGGCCAACATGGCAAGCCCGCCGCCCAAGGAAGCGCTCAAGGAATTCGGAAAGCGCAAGCCGGCGATGCCGCCGGTAGCATCGCCGCCCGTGAAACGCTCCGGCCATGTGGCGCTTCTGGTGATGGGCACGATGGCGGTCGGCGGGGGCGCCTTTGCGCTGATGCCGCGCCAAAATTGCCAGCCGACCAGCCCGGGCATGGCAGCGCCGGAAGCGGCCGCCGCCTGCGCATCGCGTTCGTCCTCCCATGGCGGTTCGAGCGGATGGTGGTCGCACAGCAATTTCTACAGCTCATCATCAGGACCATCGACCTCTTCAGGGTCCAGCGAAACGACGCGCGGCGGATTTGGCGGCTTCGCACGGGCCATTTCGGCGCATTTTTCCGGCGGCGGTTGAGCTATCCTCATGCAGCGTATCTCGTGCCGCGAACGCGATGACTGGCAGGCGACGGCAGAAGCCTGCGGCTTCGATTTTCATACCGTCGACGGCGTGCGCTACTGGGACGAGCGCGCCTTTTACGCCTTCACGCTCGCCGAAATCGAAGGGGGAATCGAGGCGCCGACCGGCGAGATCGACGCGATGTGCCGCGAGCTCTGCGGTTCCGTGGTCGAGGACGATCGGCATCTGAGGCGGCTGCGGATACCCGAGGCGTTCTGGCCGTTGATCCGCGACTCCTGGCGCCGCCACGACGGCAGCCTCTATGGCCGCCTCGATCTCAGCTATGGCGGCAGTGGGGATGCAAAACTTCTGGAATATAACGCCGACACGCCGACCTCGATCTTCGAGGCCGCGGTGTTTCAATGGACATGGCTCGAACAGGGGATCGAGCGGCGCCTGCTTGAGGCAGGCGCGGACCAGTTCAATTCGCTGCATGAGCGGCTGATCGAGGCCTGGAAAAAGCTCGGCGCCACAACCCACCTGCATCTGGCGGGAATGCTCGACAACCCGGAAGACGCTACCACGCTCGCTTATCTCGAAGACACCGCGAAACAAGCCGGCCTCACCACCACTTTGCTTGCCATCGAGAGCATCGGTTGGCGCGAAGCCAGCGGCTTCGTCGATCTCGACGATGAGAAGATCGCCCTCGCCTTCAAGCTCTATCCCTGGGAATGGATGTTTCACGACGCGTTCGGTGAAAAAATCGCAGGTGCCCCTACCCGCTGGATCGAGCCGCCGTGGAAAGCGATCCTGTCCAACAAAGGACTGCTGGCCCTGCTGTGGGAGATGTTTCCGGGACACCCGAATCTGCTGCCGGCCTTCTTCGAGGATGAGCCGAGCGCAAAAACCCTCCCCTCTTCTTTCGTCCGCAAGCCGCTGCTATCGCGCGAGGGCGCCAATATCGCGATCGTGCGTCACGGCGACGTCGTTGCCGAACAGCAGGGTCCATACGGGGCTGAGGGTTTCATTCGCCAGGCGCTCGCGCCGCTGCCGAATTTTCCCGGCCAATATCCGGTGCTTGGAAGCTGGCTTGTCGCTCACGTGCCTTGCGGGCTGTCGATCCGTGAGGATGAAAATCCGATCACAGGCAACACATCGCGGTTTTTGCCGCACGCGATCCTTTGAACCAAGCCGGGTCTACCGCGCGGCCAGGGCGGCGACCTTTTGCGGCATCATGCCGGCAAAGCTGGGCTTTGCGTTGCGGGTGCCGTTCGGGCGATAGAGCCCGCGCCGCTCGGGATAGGGCTTGAACGCATCGGAGATGCCCGACCACGGATTCAGCCGCGCCCAGCACCATGAAGCCGTCGGATTCGACCATCCTGGAAAGACGCTCGAAGATGCCGGCCTTGGTGTCCTGGTCGAAATAGATCAGGACGTTGCGGCAGAAGATCACGTCGAACGTTCCGAGATGACCGAAATCCTGCAACAGGTTGAGCTGGCGATGCTGCACCATCGAGCGGATATCGGCATTGAGCTGCCACATGTCGCCGATTTGCGTGAAATGCTTGACCAGCAGTTGAATCGGCAACCCGCGCTGAACCTCGAACTGGCTGAAAATGCCGGCCTTCGATTTTTCCAGAACGCCCTGCGACAGATCGGTCGCCACGATGTCGATCTTCCAGCCGGCAAAGGCGGGGCCCAGGCCCTTCAGACACATCGCGATCGAATATGGCTCCTGTCCGGTGGACGAGGCCGCGCACCAGATGCGCAAGGCGCGCCGGCGCGCCACGCGCCTGCAACAGCGCCGGCAACATGGTGTCCTTCAAATGATCGAAGGGGACCTTGTCGCGGAAAAAGAAGGTTTCGTTGGTGGTCATGGCCTCGACGACTTCCGCCGTCAGCGCCTCGGCAAATCCCGCCTTCAATTTCACCACGAGTTCGGTAATGCCCGGAAGGCCCGCCTTGCGCGCGAGCGGCACCAGCCGGCTTTCGACCAGATATTGCTTGTCGGGAGACAGATCGAGTCCGGAACGCTCCTTCAGGAGCTTCCGCAAGAACTCATAATCCAACGGCGTCACGAGCGATCTCCTGAAAACAACCTGACCAATTTTGGTGCGATCTGATTGAGCGGCAGCACAGCCGAACAAATGCCGGCATGGGCGGCCGCGCCCGGCATGCCCCACACCACGCTTGTCGCTTCGTCCTGCGCGATTACGCTGCCGCCGGCCGCAACGATGTCCTTGCCGCCGCGCATTCCGTCCGACCCCATTCCCGTCAGGACCAGCGCCATAATGCCGCCCTGCCAGACGTCGATCGCGGACGTAAACAGGGGATCGACCGCGGGCTTGCAGAAGTTGATCGGCGCGCCGTCATCAAGGGCGATCACCGTCTCGGGGCCGTGACGCACCACGCGCATATGGCGGCCGCCCGGCGCGAGATAGATATGACCCGCCTTGACGGCTTCGCCGTCGATGGCTTCCCGGGCCGGCCGATGGCTGGCGCGTGCCAGATGCTCGCCCAGAATTGTCGTAAACGTCGGCGGCATGTGCTGGGTAATGAGCACGGGGAAGCGGTCGATCACCGGGCCGATTTCGGCAACGACGCTCATCAGCGCCTGCGGGCCGCCCGTCGACGAACCGATCAGCAGCACGCGGGGATTTTGCGTCGAGAAGTTGCGGCGCACGATCGGTGCGGCCGCAACCGGGATTGCCGGTGCGCGAAGCGCGGGTACAGCCGCATGCGGGTGTGCATGGGTAACGGAAGACGAGCGGCGAACCTTGGCGCCCAGATGGCGGATCTTTTGCACGAGATCGTGGCGGAAGATCTCGGCGGCGGAGGGTTCGCGGGTGCTTTCCGGCTTCGGGATATAGTCCGATGCGCCGAGTGACAGCGCCTTGAAGCTGATCTCCGCATTGCGGCGGGTCAGCGTCGACGCCATGATGACGATCAGGTTGCGCTTCTTGGCGAGCAGTTGCGGCAGCGCGGAAATGCCGTCGAGCTCCGGCATTTCGATATCAAGCACCGCGATGTCGGGATTGATGCGCTCAACCTGGTTGACCGCCTCAAGGCCGGTACGCAGCGATGCCGCGACGACGATATCGGGCTCGGCGTTGAGCCAGCGGGAAATCATGCCCCTGATGACGACGGAGTCGTCGACCAGCATGACCCGCAGCGGTTCCTGGTGCACCGGGCTGTGAGCCACGGGATTTGTCAACGCAACACTCATACTCACCCAAACTCAAATCAGCAGCCGAACGCAGCACAATGGCCGTACTCAAACGCACTCTTCAGCAATATCGCCGGGGCCAGCGAGCCACCGGGCAGGCCCGAAAAATCAGATCAGGCCGACTTCCTGGAACTTGGCCGTGACGATGTCCTTGTCGAACGGCTTCATGATGTACTCGTTGGCGCCGGCGTGAAGCGCACGTGCGATGTGGGCCACGTCGTTTTCCGTCGTGCAGAACACCACCTTGGGCTGGTCGCCGCCGGGCATGCGGCGGAGATTGCCGAGGAATTCGTAGCCGTCCATGACCGGCATATTCCAGTCCAGAAGGATGGCCTCGGGCAATCCGCGCTTGCAGACCTCGAGCGCCTTCTCGCCGTCTTCGGCTTCCACGATCTGGAAATCCAGGCCTTCCAGAATGCGCCTTGCGACCTTTCGGATGACGCTGGAGTCATCCACGACCAGACATGTTTTCATTGTTGTTGCCTTTGTTCCTGAACCAGGTACTTCGATTGCACGTTCCTCATATCTCAAGCCGCCATCATGTCGGGCAGAATTTCGAGCACGCGATCGACATCCAGCACGACCATCAATTGACCGTCGAGGCGGTGCACGCCGCCGGCGAGCTTGGTCATGCGAGGGTCGAGGTTGACCGGATTTTCTTCACGGCTTTCGTCGGCAAGCCTGAGCACTTCGCCGATCTGATCGATCAACAGGCCATAGGATTCGCCGCGCAGATCGACGCCAACCGCCATCGGCGGCTTGCCGTCGTCGTTCTTCGGCAAGCCGAGACGGGCGCGCATGTCGATCACGGTGACGATACGGCCACGCAGATTGAGAACGCCGGCAATTTCGCGCGAGGACAGCGGGACGCGGGTCACGCGTTCCGGCATGAACACGTCCTGCACCCGCGAGATCGGCAGGCCGAACAGTTGGCCACCGATCATGGCGGTGACGTATTCGGCCACGGAGCCTTCGACGTTTTCGGTTTTGCTGGTCATGCTGTAATCCCTATGCCTGAACTCATGCCGCCGTCCGGTTCATCTCGGCGGTCTGCTCCTTGAGCGCCGCGATCAGCCCGGGACGATCGAACTTCGCAACGTAATCGTGGAACCCGGCCTGACGTCCGCGCTCGATCGCCGCCGGCGACACCAGCGAGGACAGCGCGATGATCGGCATCGAAGCAAAATGCGCGTCGGCCCGGATCGTCTCCGCAAATTCGAAACCGTTCATGTCGGGCATTTCGATATCGGTCAGCACCGCATCGAAGGTCTGGCCGGAACGCAATGCCGCAAGGCCTTCCTGGGCGTTTGGCGCGACGCGAACCTTGTAGCCCGCCGCCTTCAGCACCGGCGCCAGCATGTTGCGGAAGAACGCGGAGTCGTCGACCAGAAGCACCTGCTGCGCCGACAGCGAGGGCCGCATTTCCTTGCGGTGGAACCAGTCGGCGAACGCCATCGGCAGGAAGTGGCCGACGTCGATCACTTCCGTTGCCTGTCCCTTGATGACGGCGGAGCCGAGAATGCCTTCGCTCGATCCTGCCACCTCGATGTGGAGGCGCTCCTCGACGATGTCGATGATTTCGTCGACCACGAGCCCCATCGAGCGGCCGTCGTCGGCAAACACCAGGATCGGCTGCGAGCCGGAGGTACGGATAGTCACGCCGTTCATCTGCACGAGCGGCATCAGCTGCTCGCGGTACTGGACCATCGAGCGGCCGTTGGAGAGCTCGATCTTCTCGGCGGCGATTTCTTCCAGGCGCGTGACGAGACCGAGCGGCACGGCCTTGGGCTGGTTCGAGCCGGCGCGGAACACCAGAAGCGAGGTGAGTTGCTCGGCACTGGCGGCGCGATGCGCCGCGTTCTCGTCGTTGATCTCGTGGGTCGCACTGGCGGAAGCGCCGAGCGCCTTGGCAATGCCGTTCGGGTCGATGATCATGATGACGGCGCCATCGCCCAGAATGGTGTTGCCGGAGAACATGGCGATGTGACGCAGCTTGGTCGACATCGGCTTGACCACGATTTCCTCGGTGTGGAACACGCCGTCGACCACGATGCCGAAGGTCTGGCTGCCGACTTGCGTGACGACGATGAAGCCGTTTTCCGGATCGGAGGACGAACCGTCGTCGATCTTGAGCAGCTTCTTCAGGTGCATCAGCGGCAACAGCTTGTTGCGCAGACGCAGCACCGCGGTATCCTTGATGCGCTCGATGCGATGTTCGGAGTTGGCGCGGGCCCGCACCAGTTCGACCACCGAAAGCTGCGGAATGGCAAAGCGGTCACCGCCGGCTTCGACGATCAGGGCCGAGACGATCGCAAGCGTCAACGGAATCTTGATGGTGACGGAGGACCCCTCGCCGGCCACCGACTTGATGTCGATGGTGCCGCCGATCTGGTCGATATTGGTACGCACCACATCCATGCCGACGCCGCGGCCCGACACGCTGGTGACGGCAGCAGCGGTCGAGAAGCCCGGCGCGAAGATGAACTTGTGGATCTGCGCTTCGGTCAACTTATCGAGTTCGGCTTCGGTGACGAGGCCGTTCTGAAGCGCCTTGGCCTTGATCCGCTCGGTGTTGAGACCGCGGCCATTGTCGGCGATGCAGATGATGATGTGGCCGCCTTCGTGATAGGCGGACAGGCGGATCGTACCCGTCTCCGGCTTGCCCGCGGCGGCCCGCTCGGCCGGGGTCTCAAGCCCGTGGTCGGCCGAATTGCGCACCATATGGGTCAGGGGGTCCTTGATCAGGTCCAGCACCTGGCGGTCGAGTTCGGTATCGGCGCCGTGCATCTCGAGTTCGATCTGCTTGTGCAATTCGCTCGAGAGATCGCGGACGATACGCGGCAGCTTCTGCCACGCATTGCCGATCGGCTGCATCCGCGTCTTCATGACGCCTTCCTGCAGCTCGGCCGTTACGTTCGACAGCCGCTGCAACGGCACCTTGAATTCGGTATCCTCGTTACGCCGCGATATTTCCAGCAGCTGGTTGCGCGTCAGCACGAGCTCGGACACCATCGTCATCAGGTGTTCCAGCGTGTCGACATTGACGCGGATCGACTGGTTGGCGACGCGATCGGCATCGGTTGCGGCCGGGTCAACCTCGATCGCCGTCTTGGCCTTCTTGGCTGCGGGCTTCGATGCCTTCTCGGGCGCCGCAGGTGGATCGGCTTCAGCTTTGGGAGCCGGAGCCTTGGGAGCCGGTGCGGCGCTGACCTCGGCCTTCGGCGCGACCGCCTTTGCGACCGGCGCAGGTGCCGGGGCGGGCGTGGGCGCCGGCGGAGCAGGCTCAGCGGCGGTTTCACGGAAGGCGCGCTCAAGTTCGTCGAGTGATACTTCGCCTGGTCGCAACTCGCGCTCCAATATCTGGTAAGTCAACGTGCCTGCGGTGGGGGCAGGCTTTTCCGGCGCCGGTGCGACCGGCGCAAGCGGAGGCGCCGCCACCTCCGGAGAAGTTGCCATCGCAGCCATGCCGCGCTCGACCATCTGATGAAGCTGCACGATCAGATCCTGATCGTTGCCCTCGGGTTCGGCCTCGGTCGCCTCTAGCCCGCCAAGGATTTCCTTGATGCGGTCGATGCTGCCCAGAATCAGCGTCACCGCCTCGGCCGTAACCGGCATGCCGTCGCGGAATTTGCCCATCAGGGTTTCGCCGGCATGCGCCAGCGCTTCGAGGCGCGGCAGGCCGAGGAAACCGCAGGTTCCCTTGATGGTGTGCACTAAACGAAAGATGTTGTCCAAAATCTTGGCGTTGTTCGGTTCCTGTTCGAACCGCACCAGCTGATTGTCGACGGTGTCCAGACTTTCACTGGTCTCCGTCAAAAACTCTCTCAAAAGATCGTCCATGAAATTTGGCCTTCACCCACGCGCGCGCGTTCGACGCGCTTTCCGAGTGTGACCAGCTTCTATGCAAAGCGTTTAATATTGGTTGAGCAAATGGAAAAGAACGGGCTCAACAAAGAGATAAGCCAATCCCGTAAAACACCGGGGTAATGACCGATCAACCTTTGATTAAGGTTTTCCCGCCGCCCGCAGCGAATCGCGAAGCGGCACGACAGGCACGGCGGCCCAAAAGCACCGTCATTTCAAACCTCGGCGCGTCTTCAGGAGGCGGTGACCACCACGGCCTCGCCTTCGGGCACGAGGCTGACCTTTAAGCCGCAGGACTGGGCGAGCAGGCGCGTATAATAAGGCTGCACCGAATGCGCATCGCCCGCCGGGGGCCGCTCCGAACCCAAGATATCGGCAATATTCTGCGGCAGGCGGGCATTCAATCCGTTGGCCGTGACGCGGAAACTGAGCGCCTCGCCTTCGCCGATCGGATCGACCGTGAGCGTGCCGCCGCGCGGAATGGTCTGCTGGGCGATCACCATCATGTTCAAGAGCAGCTTGACGCGATTCTTGGGCAGCAACAGCCGCGGCAGATTCCAGGCAATGGTGATCTTGCCGTCCTCGATATGGCCGCGGGCCATGTTCTGCGCGTCGCCGAGATCGATCTGGGCGCCCGCGGATCCGGCAGCGCCAAACGCCAGGCGGCAGAACTGCAAACGGGCCGACGCGGTCTTGGCGCTCTTGCGGATCAAGTCCAGCGCAAAGTCGCGGTCTTCGGGCTTGGGATTATCGTCCAGCACTTCCAGCCCGTTGACGATGGCGCCCACCGGGCTGATCAGGTCGTGGCAAACCCGCGAACAGAGCAGCGCCGCCAGTTCAAGGGCATCGGGGGCGGGACTGGAGGACGGGGCGTCGGACATAAAGCGTTCCTGAAAAATCGATGACAGCGCGAATCGAACCACTATCAAGCTGGCAGGCTTGATACACTGCGGAGCCCTGTAGTGCCAACACGGCCGGACGCAGGCCCCTCTCGGTCTTTCCGCCCGCAACCGTTGCAGCCCGGCCCCGCGAGGTGCGACAATTCGTTACGCTAGTACCGCCGATCTGAAGTCCCTGCACCGCAAGCGGCGAGTTCGATCAGGGACTTCAGATCGATAAAGCGGTACTAGTTTCAGTAAGTTTGTGAGTAGCCCATGGCTTTCCGAAGTTCGTGAAGGTGGGTGCTGCGATGGAGCACGAACTTCGGAAAGTGGACACTAGAGATAAGGCTTTTGATGGGCTTGCCAACCAACCGACCCGTTTTGCCCGCCACGATCGACCGTGGGGCCGCGGCCCGCCTGATGGCGCCCCTGACCGAGCTCGTTGCGCTGGCCGGAGCCGCGATCCTGAAAGTGGATCGCACGCGGATGCGCATTGATGGCAAGGCCGACGGCTCGCCGGTGACCGAAGCGGATCTAGCCGCCGACCGCATCATCGCCGACGGCCTCAATCGGCTGGCGCCTGATATTCCCGCGCTGTCGGAAGAGCGCGTGGCGCCTGGAAGCGCCGGCGGCCCGGCCGGCTGTCCAAGGGAGTTCTTCCTGATCGATCCCCTGGACGGCACCAAGGAATTCGTCGCCGGCCGCAACGAATTCACCGTCAACCTCGCTTTGGTGGTCGATGGAACGCCGCTGCTCGGCATTATCGGCGCGCCGGCGCTCGGGCTGATCTGGCGCGGCCTGGTCGGCCGGGGTGCCGAACGGCTCGTGACCGGACAAGACGGGGTTGGCGCAAAAAACGGAATCGGGCATCGGACTGGACTTGCGCAACCGATCCGCACCCGGCCTTTCCCGTCCCCCGGAAAACCCTGGATCGCGGCGGTGAGCCGTTCGCATGGCGACGCCGCGACGGAAGCCTTTATTGACGCCCGGCCCGGTGCGATCCGCGAGAAGCTCGGCTCGGCCGTGAAACTGGCGAAAGTCGCGGAGGGCGCGGTCGATATCTATCCGCGGCTGGCGCCGACCAGCGAGTGGGACATCGCGGCCGGTCACGCCATCGTCACGGCCGCCGGCGGCAAAGTCACGGATGCGGCCGGAGGCGATTTGCGTTTCGGCCAAGGTCTCCAAAAAGGCGCGAGGGATTTTATCGTGCCGGCCTTCATCGCCTGGGGCGATCCGACAGGTGCCCGAGCAGGCCGAGCGTGAGCGAGGCCGTTAGCGAACGGCACAACAAAATGAGCGCGCCGCCGGACGATGCGTTGCATCGCCGGGAGAACCATGAGGCCCCATCCTTCGAGACGCCGCTTGCGCGGCTCCTCAGGATGAGGGAAGCAAGGCGTCTACTGCGCCAGTTGGTCTTCAAGCGCCGGCCAACGCGCCTTCGCCTCCTTCAGATAGGGCGCCGGGTTGGCGGCAAAGGCGTCGCGGGCATCCTCGTGGGCGAACAGATAAAGCCGCTCGCCGGAGATGCGCCAGAACAGCGGGCTTCCGGCGACCGTAATTCCACGCGCCAGGTCCACGGGGTCATAACCGCCGAATTGGGGGCCATAAATTTCGGGATGCGCGATAAAGGAGTTGCGGTTGCCCTCGTTGCGAAAACGCCAGACGGCGCCGCCTTGTGCGGCCTCGAAGTCCGGCAGGCCGAGCTCCGGGCGGGCATCGATGAAATAGGCCAGGACGTCATAGCCCCCGATGGCCAGACCGCTATAGCGGTTGGTGATGACGCGCTCCGTCGTTTGGGCCAGCGCCAGGGAGCCCGCCATGGATCCCAACGCCACAGTTGCGCCCAATCCCGCCAGAAGGCGGAGCGCAATCAGGGCCAAACCCCGACGAAAATGAGGTTGGGTCGCCATCCGGTTTGCTTCCTGCCGTTGTAGCGTCATAGTTGAACCGGATAACATCCGAGTCGGGGGAAGTTCAGCTTAAATTCATGCTGGTCAGTATTGGGTTAAGGCCGTAGCCCGGATTTCGGTACCCAGGGGACTTTAATGACTTTCGCCCGCCTTGCCGCGATGACTCTCACCGCGCTGATGTGTCTTGCCGTGCCGGTTTCCGCGCAGCAAGCGGCGCCGCCGCTGCCGCCACCGATTCAGGCGCAGCCGCCGGGGCCGCAGCAGGGGGCCCCGCCACCGGACCTGCCGCCGCCGCAGCGTCAGCCGGACCCCAATCATTACGGACCGGAAGAGCTGGTCGGCGCCGGCCACAAGTTCTTCGGCAACGTCTCGCGGGGTCTGGCTTCAGTGATCGAGCGCGCGGTCAGCCAATGGGGCCTGCCGAACGGCTACATCCTCGGCGAAGAAGGCTCGGGCGCGTTTGTCGCCGGCTTGCGTTACGGCGAGGGAACCCTCTACACCAAAAACGCTGGCGACTTGCGGGTCTACTGGCAGGGTCCGTCGGTCGGCTTCGACTGGGGCGGTGACGGCGCGCGCACCATGACGCTCGTCTACAACCTGCCGGCGACAGCCGCGATCTATCAGCGCTTCGCCGGCATCGACGGTTCCGCCTACATCATCGGCGGCTTCGGCATGACGGCGCTCACCGCCAACAACATCGTGCTGGTTCCGATCCGCTCCGGCCTCGGCTTACGGCTGGGAGCCAATATCGGCTATCTGAAATACACCCCGCGCGCGACCTGGAATCCGTTCTGAGCTTGCCGCCCAAGTGGCGGACGGAAATTGGAACAGGCGAGTTCGCCGACCAACGTTAACGGTGCTCGAATTGCGCTCGAATTGCGCTTGGTACTTTCTTGGGGCTGGCCTTTCGCCCGTGCGCCGTGGCATTGTTAATCAACGGTTTAGTTGTGTGGAGGTCCCATGGTCGAGCCGATCATGTATCTGGCGATCGGTTTTCTGGTCGCGATGCTGCTCGGTCTGACGATCGTGCCGCTGGTGCATAACCGCGCGGTGCGGCTGACCACGCGGCGCATGGAGGCGGCAACGCCGCTGTCGATGGCCGAGATCCAGGCCGACAAGGACCAGTTGCGCGCGGAATTTGCCATGTCGGCGCGGCGGCTCGAAATGAGCGTCGACCAGCTCAAGCACAAGACTACCAGCCAGCTCGCCGAACTCGGCAAGAAAACCGACGCGATCAACCGCATGAAGCTCGAGCTCGGCGAGAAGAACGCGACGATCTTTTCGCTGGAAGCGCGCGAGAAGGCGGTGAAGGAACAGCTTCGCGCCACCGAAGAGGAATTCGCCGCCAAGACCGCGGCGCTGCGCCAGGCCGAGAAGGCGCTGACCGACAAGCAGAGCGAACTCGGCAGGATCAATACCGAACTGAACGACCGTTCGGTGATGGCGGAGAGTTGCCAGGTCGAGCTGGTAGCCGTGCACGCCCAGATCGACGCGCTCAAGAACCGCGTCGGCGATGCCGAGAAGGAATTCTCTGCGACGCAAACGCGGCTCGAACAGGAACGCAACGCCTCGGAGACCGCAAGCCGCGAACTGACCGACGCGCGCAGCCGGGTCGAGAACCTGAGCCAGCGGGTCACGGATTTGGATCGCCAACTGATCGTTCAGGTCAAGGAAGCGGAATTACTCGGTAATCGAGTCAACGATCTCGAAGCGCGGTTGTCGACACAAGGAAAGCTGCTCGCCGAGCGCGACTATGAGGCCAATCAGTTGCGTCAGGCCAGGGACGCCAGCGAACGCACCATCAAGGAATTGCGCGAAGAGCTTGCGCTGACCAATTCCGGTTCGTGGCCGGCGATCGACAAGTTGAAATCGGAGAAGGCCGCGGTCGAGGAGCAGCTTCGCGCCGCGCGCGACGAACGCTCCAAGCTACAACGCGACATCAACGCGATCCAGCAGCAGGCGGAAAGCTCCTGGGCCACCGAGCGCATGGAAAATGCGCTGTTGCGGGAACGCATCAACGACATCGCCGCCGAAGTCGCCAAGCTCGCGATCCAGCTCGAAGGCCCGAACTCGCCGATCGAGGCGCTGCTTGCGGCCGAGCCCGCCAAACCCGCCAACGGCGCGGTCAATGGCACCGCGCCCCATGGCAGCCCGGCTGAGGGCGGCGGCACACTCGCCGAGCGGATTCGCGCGCTGCAATCCCACGCTTCCCGCGCCCGCCAGCAAGGGGCGTGAGCTTCCTTCGTTCCGGACGCGTAGCGCGGCCACTTTATCCTTGTCATTGCCGGGCTTGACCGGCAATCCATCTTCTTTCGAAATGTTTTTGTGAAGTTCGATGGATGCCCGGATCAAGTCCGGGCATGACGAGCGTGTTTGCACCGACACCTCGATCCCGCGCATACTTTTACGCCCGCAACGCCTACGCGCCCGAGTCTTTGCCAAACAACCTCCCTCTAAACATCAGAGGGCGCAGGGAATGCCGGGCGCCAGATGCGCACCCGCAGTTTCGTGTGAAAGAAAACACACGAGTCGTCACCACAGGTTCGCCGGACTTTCCCGGCACTCCCTGCGCGAATGGTTTTAACGCTTATTCCACGCTCTCCCCGGCGATCGGGCTCTTTGTCACCGTCCCCGCCGTGATGCGTCAGCATCATCGGCCGGTTGATGTCAGCGTCGAGACATCAGGACCACGTGGCTTCGCGTCCGCCTCACGCGCGTTCGTCTTTTCGCGCCTGAAGCGTCCACCGCCTCCCGCGCCCAACGTTCGTGACGATCGCGAAACGCCCCTCGTGTGAGGGCACAGGATGGGCCGGATTCTGCCGGTGATTTGGGAAGGCAATCAACCGCCTCGCCCTGCGGCCGATTAACACGACGGGCAAATCAGGTGCGCGGGCGGAAATCGTGTCAAATGACGAGCAATTGCTTGCGTGTAACCAAATCAGGTGTCGTCCCCGCGCACGCGGGGACCCATACGCCGCAGCTTCTCTTGAGGCAGGCTGCCCGACGGTTTTCGCAGCGCATTGCGCAGCATCCGGGGAACGATACCGTCGCAGATAGCCGAGTCTCCGCTTGACACCCCTGCCCCCCGCTTCGTAAATCGCACCCTTCTGGCCCTCTACGCGACGGCCGGGCGCATAGCTCAGCGGGAGAGCGTTCCCTTCACACGGGAGAGGTCCAAGGTTCGATCCCTTGTGCGCCCACCAATGAGCCGTCAAATTCAATAACTCAGCGCCCTGATTGCCTTGGGGCGTGCCCCAAAAAAGTTGGGGCACAATAGGGGCACATCAGATTTGGCGGTTGCCTCCCATGCCCAGCCTCAGCTGCAGCCACGATCGCGGCACCCATCAAAAGACGTGCTGATCCATAGCGACGCCATCGTCGCTTCCGGTGAGAGTAACGGGACGACCTTCAGCGCAAGATTCCGATCCTGAGGCGGAGAAGCCGGTCATCGCGGCGACGCTGACGACCCTGTCGTCTCGTATCGTCTTGGCCACGATCCGGCGTCACGCGTCGGCCCCTATCCGATCGCCGCCATTGATGCGAGGGCGGCCAGCAACGCCGGCGGCATAATGATGATCCCGAGTTTCAGAAACTGCCACGCCGTCACCGCCTCGCCTTCTCGCCGGAGCGCGACCAGCCAGAGAATCGTCGCAAGCGAGCCGGTCACCGAAAGATTGGGCCCGAGATCCACCCCGATCACCAATCCGCTGCTGACTTGAAGTGGAACGTCCGCATTCTGGCCGACCGTTGCGGCAACGAGTCCGGTCGGCAAGTTGTTGAGCAGATTCGAGGCCAGGGCGACGATGGCCCCCACGCCGACGGCAGTTTCGTGAGGCGACGCCGTAGCTCGTTCATGCAGCATCCGCGTTATCCCATACAAAATGCCGGTCTGTTCGACGCTCTCCACCAGAATGAACAACCCCGCAACCAGCGGCAGCACGCCCCAGGAAACATCCCGCAACACCGGCCATGGCGACTGCCGGGCGATCAGGAGGACCACGACAGTCACAGCCGTGCCGGCGATGAAAGTCGGCAATCCAAGCTGCCAGTCGAGCGCCGAGGCCGCCAGCAGTGCCACCGCCGTCAGGCCGATTCCGATGGCGACGCACTTTCCGCCGGCCGACAGTGGCTTCGCTGCCAGGTCTTCGGCAATCTTCTGATTCAATGCAAGGCGCTGCGTGAAGCGTAGCGCCGCGTAGGTGACCAGGATCGAGGCTATCGACGGCAACAGGAACTGATAAAGCCAGTGACTCAGCGGCGGCATATGCGCGCCGAAAATGATCAGGTTGGCCGGGTTGGATATTGGCAGCACGAAGCTCGCTGCGTTGGCGATGAACGCGCAGATCAACAAATAGGGCAACGGCTCGACGCGAGCAGCGGTCGCGGCGGCATAGACGGCGGGCGTCAGCACAACGGCCGTAGCGTCGTTGGACAGAAATACCGTTACCAATATCCCGACGCCGTAGACGATCAGAAACAGCCGCTTGGCCGAACCTTTCGCGTGACGCACGGCATGCACCGCGAGCCAGTCAAACAAGCCCTCCTGGCGCGCCACTTCCGAAAGCAGCATCATGCCGATCAGAAAGAAATAGACATCGGTACCCCTGGCCGCCGCGGCTATAGCATCGCGCCACGACAGCAGACCGAATGCGACCAGGATGGCCGCACCTGTCACCGCCCACACATATTCGGGCATGCGCAACGGACGCGCGATCACCCCAAGTGTCGATAGGCCGGCGATAGCCAGGATCAAGGTGGTGGTGTTCACTGGCTAGGACGCGGGAGTTGAAGCGGCGCCGATCAGCTTGCCGGCGCAGGCCGGCTTGAGCAGAGCGGCACATGAAAGCCAGATCACGATCGAGCCGACCGCGAAGCAGCCCAGGATCACGAACGCACTGGGATACGTCAATTCCTGCGCCAGCCAGCCGCCAATTGCCGGACTAAGGGCAGCACCGATTCCCTGCACCGTCATGACTGCGCCTTGCCCTACATTGACCCGCCCGGTGCCATTGAGAATGCGGGCGACCAGACCGGGGACGGCCACACTCTGCAAGCCAGCACCAATGCCGTCGAGCGCCTGCACTGGAAATACCCCCCAATATTTGATGACCGAGGCCGCTATCAGGCCACGCAGCGGCAAGGCGATAAAGGAGATCAGAAGCACCAGCCAATAGCCCTCTTTCTCTGCCATGCGCATCGCGGCAATGGAAGCAACGATCATCACGCCCTGCGCGACGACGATAGTCATGGCGACAAAGCCGGCGCCGTTACCTTGCTGTCCGGAAACCACCGCCAGACCGTAGAGCGGCAGCATCGCCGCATTGCCGAGATGAAACAGCGCCAACGCGGCGGCCAGTACCAACAGCGGCTTGCATTCGAAAAGCACCTGCCAGGCGCTCGCAGGCTGCTTGCTGCTGTCGGCGTCGGCGCCACGGGCGATGTGATCGTCGATTGCGTCGCGCGGGATGGCCAGCACCGAGACGATCGAAAGCACGCCGAACAAGGCAGCCAGAACGAACACGGCGGCGAAACCGAACTTCCAGCCAAGATAACCGGACAAGGCCGCACCGACCATGTTGCCGGCGTGGTTGAAAGCCTGATTGCGACCGTTCTGCCGGTTGAAGCCGGCCTGATGTACGATCCCCAGCGTCATGCCGATGACGGCAGGTACGATCGCGGCACCCGCGATCGCGGTCGCGACCTGTGATGCAGCCACCACCCAAAAACTCTGCGAGAGGAGGATCAGGGCGGAGGCGGCGATGGTACAGATGCCGGGAATGATGACATAGGCGCGCTTGTGCGTGGTGGCGTCGATCATCGCCCCGGCCGGTGTCGTCATCAGCATGCCGGCCACACCGCCAATTGTCATGACGGTGCCGATCAGGCCGCTCTCCCAGCCATGGGCGAGCAGGAACACGCCCAGGAACGGGCCGATGCCGGCCTGAAAGTCGGCCATGAAGAAGTTGAGCGCCTGCAAAGGCCAAATGCCGTTCGAAGATTTGTTCACCGGCCGGCCCAAATGCTGCTCCGATTGATCGGTCTGAAGATTGCGGCCCAAGATCGTTGCTATAACCAATCCGATCCGAACTCGCGAACCGTCAAGGAAGTTCCCGCCCCGCACATGCGCAGGCGATAGCCGCTCGCCGGCAGCGATTGCTAGGCCCACTCCTTGGCGCTCGCGCCGGCGAGCGCGCGCACGCGCTCTTCGTCCATCGCAAGCTCGGCAGCCAAACCTTCGTAAACCACGCGGCCGTCATCCAGCACATAAGCCCGGTCGGCGAATGCGACGGCAGCGCGAACGTTCTGTTCGACCAGCAGCACGGAAATTCCCGACTCGCGCGCGCGACGAACGATACTGAAGACGTCTCGAACGATCAGCGGTGCAAGACCCTGAGACGGCTCGTCGAGCAGGAGAAGCTTTGGATTCAAAAGCAGCACACGGGCGATCGCAAGCATTTCCTGCTCGCCGCCCGACAGTTGGCGACCCTTGTTGGATCGTCGCTCATTAAGTCTCGGGAACAACTCATAGACCCGGTCTTCTGTCCATGGACCGGGGCGCGCCGACGGCACCATGAGGTTTTCCTCGATCGTCAGGTTCGCGAAGATGCGCCGCCCTTCCGGGACGTATCCGACGCCCAACCCCGCTATTCGATACGGCGGCAGGCTCGTCGTATTGCGGTCGAAAATCTGTATCGATCCCTCGCGCGGGCGAGTAAGGCCGACCAGGCTTCGCAGCGTCGTGGTCTTGCCGGCGCCGTTGCGCCCGAGCAGAGTCACGATTTCTCCCTCCCTGACTTCGAGGTCGACGCCGTGCAGGATATGGCTTTTGCCGTAAAATGTCTGAAGGCCGCGAGCTTGCAGGACGATATGGCTCATGTCGGTTTCCCCAGATAGGCTTCCTGCACAGCCTCGTTGGCTGCGATCTCATCGGGTGAACCTTCCGCCAGGGGCCTTCCTTCGGCAAGGACCAGAATGCGGTCGGCGAGGTGGAAGACAACTCTCATGTCGTGCTCGATCAGGACGATCGTTAGCATCTGCTCCCGATGCAATTTCTGGATGAGTTGCGTGATTTCGTAAGTCTCCTGCTCCCCCATGCCAGCCGTGGGCTCGTCGAGGAGCAACAGTTTCGGATTAAGAGCCAGCGCCATCATGATTTCGACGGTCCGCTGATCGCCATGACTCAATTCACCGACCAGGCGATCTGCCTTGTTGCCGATCGCCCCCATTGCCAGAAGCTCGGCGACGCGTTTGCGCACCCTGATGTCGGCGCCCTTTGAGATCCAGGGACGCCATTTGTAGCCGGAGGCAATTTCGACGGAAATGCGAATGTTTTCGCGCGCGGTGAGTTCGGGAAATATCTCCGTGATCTGAAAAGTGCGGGCCATGCCTCGCCAGACCCGTCGCTCCTGCGTCAAGCGGGTGACATCCTCGCCGTTGAAGACGATGCGCCCGGAACTGGGTGGCAAGAAACCGCTCACCAGATTGAAAAAAGTGGTCTTGCCCGCACCGTTCGGACCGATGACGGCGCGCAGTTCACCGGCAGCGACGTTCATCGAAACACCGCCGACAGCAACCAGGCTTCCAAAGTGGCGCGTGACGTTCTCTACCTCAAGCAGGCTCATGACGCGGCTCTTCGACGAACCAGACCAAGGACACCCCGTGGAAAGAACATGACCACGAGCACAAAAAACAATCCGATGAAGGACATCCAGTTGTCGGTCTGGCTGGAGATATAATCCTGCAAGGCGACAAAGATGGCGGCGCCGATCAGCGGACCCCAGAAAGAGCGCATGCCGCCCAGCACAGCCATGATGACGAATGTGCCGGACTGATCCCAACGTAAATCGTGCGGGTCGGCAAAGTTGTTGAGCAAGGCGTAGAGCGCCCCGGCGAGACTTACAAAAAAGCAGGATATTACCCAGGAGAGCCAGATGTGGCGATCGACGAGGACGCCGAGAAAACGGGTACGGCGCTCGTTTTCGCGGATGGCAAGCAGCGTGCGGCCGAAAGGCGATCGCAGCAAGCCAGCCATGATCCCGACCGCAATCGCGAAACACAGGAGCACGAGATAGTAGAATGCCTTGTCGTTGTTCAGGATGTCGATGCGGACGAAGCCCAGATTGATCGGCAGGCGCCGCCATCCCGACAGGCCGTCGTCACCACCGGTCATGGAATTCCACCGGTATGCGATAAAGTAGAAGACCTGACCAAACGCGATGGTCGCCATTGCGAAGTAAATGCCCCGCAGTCGGACGATCAGCGGGCCGATCAGAGCGGCAGCCGCCGTGCCGACCATGACGCCGACCGCGATGCCGATGAGGGTATCAGGCACGAGATACTTGATCGTCATGCCGGCGCCGTAGGCACCCAATCCGAAATAGGCGGCGTGCCCAAAGGACAACACGCCCGTAAACCCGAGCAGGAAATTCAGCGACATCGCCGCCAGGGCAAGAACCAGCACCCGCGTCCCCAGCGAGGTGTAGCCGCCGACGGCATCAAGCCAATAGGGCATCGTCAGAAGCAGCGCCCACACCGCCAGATCGGCCAGCCGTTTGTCCGTTGTACTCACTAGAACCGTCCTTCCTCGCCGAACAGCCCGCGCGGCCTGATCAGCAGCACGAGCCCCATCATGATGTAGATGATGGCCTCGCTGGCCGACGGATAGAACGCGCTGACGACTCCGGAGGCGACGCCGATCAGGAGGCCTCCGAGCAGCGTGCCGGGCAGGCTGCCGAGACCTCCAATGATGATCGCGACGAAGCTCGGCATGATCAGGTCGCTGCCGATGGTGGGCTGCAGGCCCAGCATTCCGGCAGCGAGGACACCGGCGAGACCGGCAAGGTAAATTCCGAGAGCGAAATTGAGGCTGCGCAGCAAGCGGACGTTGACGCCGAGCACCGACACGGTCTCGAGATCAAGCGTTCCCGCCCGGATGCGAACGCCGAGACGGGTGTAGTTCAGGATCAGAAACAGCGCCGCTACCGCCAGGCCCACCAGCGCAACCATGAAAAGCCGATAGCCGGTCAGAAAGAAATAGGTGCTGCTGAGCGGCGACATGAGCCAGCCCGGCACGGAGAACGGAAGGGTCTGAGGTCCCCAGATATACCGCGCTCCATCCTCGAACATGAAGGCAAGGCCAAAAGTCATCAGCAGGCTGTAGAGCGGATCCCGGCCATAAAGCCGCTGGATCAAAACGCGCTCGATCACAAGTCCAAACAGCGCTGTCAAGATCGGCGCGAGCGCCAACGCGCCCCAGAAGCCGACATAGGGCATCAGGGTGAAGGCAAGGTAGGCGCCGAGCGCAAGGAATCCGCCATGGGCGAAGTTGATGACTCCGGTCAGGTTGAGGATGAGGGAGAGGCCAAGCGCCATGAGCGCGTAGAACGCACCGACGATCAGGCCGTTGAACGCATCAAAGAGAACGAGTTGGGTCATTACAGGACGTCATGGTTAGCATCGACAGCCGGCGCCGCTTCGGCCAAGGTTCGGGGAGAAATCCACTCGTTACGACGAAGGGGCGCTTCGACAGCGCCCCTCCCGATCGCAACTATGCCGGCCACTGCAGATGGCATCCTGTCTCTGCGACGGGCAGCGCTGCATCGACGCCCTTGACGATTGAATCGACGTGGAACAGGTCTTCGGGCGTCGAGCCCTTTTCAACGGCGTGACCGACGTAGAGGTCTGGCATCAGCTGATTGTCGCCGGCCCGATAAAATACCTTGTCGGGCATCAGCGCGACTTCCGGTGGCAGCTGGAAGCCTTCAAGGCCCTTGGCGAGCTTGTCGGCGTCGAGCGTCTTCTTCTCGTTCGCGATAAGTGCGCAGGTCCAAACCGAAGCATAGCCAAACCAGTGACGCGCGGTCGGCACCCTGCCGCCGGTCCGCTTCTTGATCGCGTCGACGAATTCCTTGACGTGCGGCACATTCGGCTGGTTCCAGTACCACTCGAACACCCAGGTGCCGATCCTCGCTTCCGGCGGCAATCCCTCAAGCACCTCCAGTTCCTGTTGGGCGCCCGCGATATGAAACTTCTTGTCGAGGCCGAATTGCACCGCCTGCTTCAGCGAGTTGACCGCGTCCTGGCCGGCGGTGAGGAAGAGGATGACATCGGGATCCGCCGCCTGCGCCTTAATCAGGAAGGGCGAGAAGTCGGTTGCGCCGAGGGGAGTGAGGGAGGCGCCGACTTCAGTGCCGCCGAATTTCTTCAGGCTGGCCTCAAAGCCCTGCTGTAGCGTGTGGCCGAAGGCGTAGTCCGGCGTAATGAAATACCACTTCTTGCCGAATTTATCGAACAAGAGCTTCGCGACCGAGTTGGTCTCCATCCGGGTCGTGTTGCAGACGCGAAAGACGTTCCAGTGACAGTCGCTTCCCGTCACCGCGTCGGTGTGGCCGCCGGTAACGATGTGCAGAACCTTGGCTTGGTTCGATACCTCGCCGATCGCCAGCGCCATCGCCGAATTGACGTTGCCGAGCAGGAAATCGACCTTGTCGCGTTCGATCAGCTTGTGGGCTTTTTGTACGGCCGTTCCGGTGTCGGTGCTGGTCGAGTCCTCCGATACCAGCATGGTCTGTCGACCAAGAATGCCGCCCTTGGCGTTGATTTCCTCAATCGCCAGTTCGCATCCGATCTTCTCGTTCTTCCCGAGCTCGGCGTAGGTGCCGGTGAATGGATCATCGAGACCGAACTTGATGGGCTCTTCAGCCCGCGCCCTGACGATAAACGGACTCGCCAATTGCATGGCGCCGAGCGCAAGGCCCGTCTGGAGAATGGTACGGCGACGAATGGGATGAGCAAAGGGATGGTTTAGCATGTGGGGGGCTCCTGAGATTAGGACACGCCCCCGACGGAGCGAACTTTCGCTCCTTTGTTCTGACGTTTCGACGACTTGCGGCGATCCGCACTGCCAGGTCGCAGAAGTCGAATGGGGATACGACTAAAGGTTGACCCGGAAAAAAGAGGCGAACGCTCATTGAGAGGCGTCCTTGCAACTTTCTGGTGGGATCGCGGATGGGACTCCGGACCGATCAGAATCTAGGAACACAGAAGAGCGTAAAAAGTTCCGTCGGTTTGGACCTCTAAGTTTGGAAGGCTCGGGCAATCTCTTGCCGGAATTTGGCCGGTCATTTCACCACAATCACAGTTCTTGGATTCGCTCACCCGCAAACGATGCATTGCCGCATCGGGATCGCGCCGTGGTTGGATTCAGGGCTGCGCCGAAGATTTCACGCCAGCAGGAAATCTACGCCGGCTGCCAATTAAATAATTGTTGTCGGCATCGGTTTGTCTTGCGCCCCGAGTCTTCCCGCATAAATCCCAGGCCTGTCTCTCCCTCAGTCCTTCTCCTCATGAGGTTGATGCGGCAGAATGGCCTCGGCCCCTCGCTGTTCGTCCGACCGATGCGAGCCGGGGCCGTTGCCTAAGTCGACGCATCGAAGCCGGTCCGTTTGTCGCCGATGTAACCCTCGCTGCAAGGCGAAACCGGCTTGCCGCGACGCTCGTTCCACAGGGCGCGGATGTCCGGGAGGTAGCAGTCAGGTTGCGTCGGCCTAATTGACGCGATCGGAATCCGGGGCCCGCAAAAAAATATTCGAACGCAGAAACGTGATGACTGGTCGCAGAATAGTCAGGTCGGCGACGAGCGCCAGCATCATGGCGAGCGTGCTCAACCACCCAAACAGGCGCAGTGAGGGAAGGTTTGAAAATACGGTCACGACAAGTCCGCAGGATAATACAACCGACGTCAGGATCAGCGCCGGACCGACGAGGATAGTGGCGCGCTGAACGCTTGCCGCGGCGCCATCGCCCGCCCGTTCTTCCTGGCGCATCCGATTGAGGAAATGGATGGTGGCGCTCATTCCAAGCCCAAAGGAGACGGTCAGCGCGATCACGCTGGCAAACTGCAATCCGTCACCGAGCGTCCACAGCAACGATCCCGACACGACGATGGGGAAAATTGCCGGCAACACGCAGGCACCCATCACCACCAACGAACGGAACGCAAGGCCGATAAACGCTGCGACAAACACGACCTCGACCGTCAGGCCGCGATTCAGTTTTTCGATCATGACGGCGCTGTTGCGTGCCGCGATCGCCGAAAGGCTTGTGACGGAGATGGAATAACCGGGATGCTGCGCCCGCAGGGGGGCGAGTGCGCGGTCCAGGGATGAAACGATCGGACGTATCCTGCTGGCGTCGATATCGGGCACGCGTCCGGCAACGACCACGGCATGCTGATCGGCCGAGATAAAGCGCCGCACCAGATATTGCGGAAGAATGTCTACATATTGCTTGAGCGTCGCGACGTCGGATTTGCCCGCTTTCTCCGCCAGCCAGCGCCGCAATGTCTCCAGCGACCAGACGTTTCCGATGCCGGACTGGTGCTGCATGATATCGTGAACCTCGGCGATCACCTGTAGCGTCTGCTGCGAATAGAGGGATTCTCCGTGCGGAAACTGGATCATGACATTGATTGGACTCGATCCCGTCAGTTCGGAATCCAGCCGGCTCGCTGCCGCGACCGCCTGGCCCCGATCCGGCACCTCGTCGGCGAGACGGTAGCGCGGCTGTAGTTGCCAATATATGCCCCCGAATAGGGCCACGACGACAAGGCCGACCAGGCTGTATATGCCCGGCCGCCGGACCATCCGGCCGGCAATCCAGCCACACGCGTCGCGAAGAAATTGCACGGCACGGTCGGTCTGTCTGGCGTCGGCGGCAAATTTCGTTTCGTGACGGACCAGCATGATTCCCAGCAGCGGCACCAGAGTGAGCACGGTCACGAGCGCGATCAGCGTCGCGATCAAGCCCGCCTCGCCAAAGGAGCGGATCAGATCGGATTGAGAAAACTGCAGGGCGATGAATGAGAGACCCGCGGTGCCGTGGGTCAAAATGCATGCGGGCCCCACGACCAGCTGGGCATTTCGGAAAGCCTCGCGGCGGTTCTCACCCGCAATCAGGCGATCGCGTGCCGCGAAGGTGAGCTGCATGCTGTCGGAAAAGCTGATCACCATGATCAGCGGCGTCATGATGTTGAGAAACAGGTTAAGGCGAAAGTCCAGCCAGCCGAGCGCCCCCAGTCCCAACAGGATGGCAATTAGCGGAGGTCCGGCAGCAATGACCATGAATGACACCCGCCTGAAGAACACGATCGCAATCAGGCAGCCGGCCGCGAATCCGACGGCATTATAAATGACCCGGTCGCGCTCTACGGCGTTGCGTATCTCGAGCTGCATGACGGGGATGCCGGTGAGGCTGGTTTTGAGGCCGGATCCGGCCAGATCCGTCTCAGCCGTCTGACGGATATTCCGCACGATGCCGGTCAGGCGGTTGCTCTGGACGGCATCGGGATCGAGCGCAAGCACAATCAGCGTCAGTTTACCGTCGGTCGAGAGCAGCTTGCCGCGGATGATTTCGTTCGAGGTTATCCGCTGGACGAGCTGTTGATAGGCGGCGCCGCTCGGAAGATTTTCGGGGATCAGAGGCGCCGGCAGTTGCCCGTTCTCCGGCGGCTGGCGCGCCGAAAACAGGGAGATGATGCCGCGCGTTCCGTCGACCAGTTGCAGGTCGGTGGCGAGGTTGCGCAGTTTTGCAATCGAGGAGCGCTCCAGCAAATTCTTGCCGTCGACGACGACCAGCACGTCGAATTCGCTCGACGGGAAGAGGCGCGTCTCTCGCTGGTACAGTTTGAATTCGGGTGTATCGGATCGAAACAGCTGACTAAGGGAGTCGTCGATCTTGATACGTGCGACGCCGATGCCCGCCATGACCGCGAGAATCATCGCCAACGCGCCGACAAGGGTCGGGAATCGCAGGGACACGAGGCCGATCCGCTCGATGCCGAGCGCGAGATCGCTCCGCCGCCGCCAAAAAATTTGCGCAAAGCGGGCACCCGCGCCCATCAGTCGATTTTTTCATATGGCTTGGTCGGCGCATCAGGCGCTTTTTCGTCCTCCGACATACCTTTTCGGAACGCCTTGATTCCCTGCGCGACGTCCCCCATCAAACCACTGACCTTGCCGCGTCCAAACAGCAATAGAACAACGATGATGACGACCAGCCAGTGCCAAATACTGAGACCATCCATCGGCCAATCCTCCGCCGCCCCGGATCGTTACCCCGACATTCGTGGTCCCACCGGCTTGAAGATAATTCTCAAACCGTGAAAGGCAACCTGCGGCCATGCATTCCTTCGCCTTGCCTGCTTCTTCTGGACTGGTCCCCCCGAGAAGGCCGCGACGATAATCATCGCGACTGGGAAACGTTTTCTCGCGGTAGACGTTTTCTCGCCGTAGATATTGTCTCCGCAAAAACGCTCGCAGATTCCGCGCGTCTTTCCGGGAATGATTTCTTCGAATTAATCCGCCCGAAAGGAGTCCGTAATGTCGGCTCACTAAAGATTACGAAAGGGCGCGTTGAAGTCGAGTTCCAAGAGTCTGGGCGTAACGGCTGGTAAATCCGGCCGTTCCCTGCGTTCAGGAATAATCTCACGGCGGCGGCTTTTGCCGCTTACTTCCGTCGCCGACATCGCCGGCAGGCAACCCGTAAGCAAGCAACCCGTAAGAAAGAGATTTCAAACGCCGCGTCGAGAGAACCTGGGTTTTCATGTTGTGGACGACTAAAGCATGGCGCCGGTCCAACTCCCTTGGGGGTTGAACGATGGCTTACGAAATATCGATCTGGCTGCTGCCGGTCCTGATTGCGGTCACCTTTCACGAAGCGGCGCACGGATTTGTCGCCCATGTTCTCGGCGACGACACCGCGTGGCGGCTGGGAAGGGTCAGTTTCAATCCGCTGAAGCATATCGATCCGGTTGGAACGGTGCTGCTGCCAGCCCTGCTGTTGCTCCTGCGCGCGCCGTTTCTGTTCGGTTATGCGAAACCGGTACCCGTCAACTTTCGGGCGCTGAACAACCCGCGTTTCGGCATGGTTCTGGTAGCTGCCGCGGGCCCGGGCATGAACTTTCTTCTCGCGACGCTGGCCGCGCTGGCCCTTCATATGGTCGGATTTGTTCCCGCGGCAGCCGCGCAATGGCTGTTGCTCAACCTGGAAAATGCCATCCTGATCAATATTGTATTGGCGGTGTTCAACTTGTTCCCGTTGCCGCCGCTGGATGGAGGGCGAATAGCGGTAGGGTTGCTTCCAAGGGAGTTGGCAACGCCTCTTTCCAGGCTCGAGCCATATGGCTTTGCAATTTTGATCGGGTTGCTGTTTATCCTGCCGCTCCTCGGTTCTCGGCTTGGTCTGGACTTCAGTTTCGTCTCGCAAGTCCTGGCAACCTCCAGCCACTTTCTCATTGAAACCCTGCTTCAATTAACCGGAAACGCTCAATAGCTTGCCAAGCGGAGAGTAGCATGGATCGCAAGACGCAGATCAATGTCTGGTACTTCGTGGCCGCCTTCATCGGGCTTTCGCTTCTGCAAGGTTTCTATCAATCCAGCAAGCAGTACACGACGATCCCCTATAGCCAGTTCGAGACGCTGCTCGATCAGGACAAGATCGACAAGCTCTGGATCGAGCAGAACACGATTCAGGGGACGCTCAAGAAGCCGGAGAAAGATGGCCTCACGCAGTTCGTGACAACGCGGGTTACTCCCGATCTCGCGGCCCGGCTCGACCAGCACCACGTCACCTATTTCGGCGAGGTGCCAAGCACATGGCTGCCGGATCTGCTGTCCTGGATATTGCCGACGCTGCTGTTCTTCGGGGTCTGGATGTTCGTCGTCCGGCGCTTCGGACAACAGGGCATGGGTGGCGGCCTGATGTCGATCGGCAAGAGCCGAGCGAAAATCTACGTCGAGAAGGACACCAAGGTCACTTTCGCCGACGTCGCCGGCGTGGAAGAAGCCAAGGACGAACTAAAGGAGATCGTCGACTTTCTGCGCGATCCGAAGGCCTACGGGCGGCTCGGCGCGCGTATCCCCAAGGGCATCCTCCTGGTTGGCCCACCCGGCACGGGCAAGACGTTGCTGGCGCGCGCGGTCGCCGGTGAGGCGGGCGTCAAGTTCTTCTCGATTTCAGGCTCCGAGTTCGTCGAGATGTTTGTCGGCGTCGGTGCCGCCCGGGTGCGCGACCTGTTCGAGCAGGCCAGAAAGGAGGCGCCCGCGATTATCTTCATCGACGAACTGGACGCCTTGGGCGGCGCTCGTGGCGCTCATCCCTTTGGCGGCCACGACGAGAAGGAGCAGACGCTGAATCAGCTGCTGGTGGAGCTGGATGGTTTCGATCCGACGACAGGGGTCATCCTGCTGGCCGCGACCAATCGGCCGGAGATATTGGACCCCGCACTTTTGCGCGCCGGCCGTTTTGACCGCCAGGTCCTGGTAGATCGCCCCGACAAGAAGGATCGGATCGCGATCCTGAACGTGCATTTGAAAAAGGCGAAGCTGGCTGCCGACGTCGATCCGAAGCAGGTTGCTGAATTGACCCCCGGCTTCACGGGCGCGGACCTGGCCAATCTCGTCAACGAGGCTGCGTTATTGGCGACCCGGCGAGGGGCCGACAGTGTGCACCTGACCGATTTCACCGCCGCGGTGGAACGGATCGTCGCCGGTTTGGAGAAGAAGAACCGGCTTCTGATTCCGAAGGAACGCCGCATCGTCGCCTATCATGAGCTGGGACATGCGATCGTGGCCATCGCCTTGCCCGGGCAAGATCCGGTGCACAAGATATCGATCATCCCGCGCGGGATCGGCGCGCTCGGCTACACCATCCAGCGGCCGACCGAAGACCGCTTTCTCATGACCCGCGAAGAGCTGGAAAACCGCATGGCCGTTTTGCTCGGCGGCCGCGCGGCTGAATTTATCTTCTTCAACCATCTTTCGACCGGCGCCTCGGACGATCTTGTGAAGGCAACCGATATCGCGCGTAGCATGGTGCTGCGATATGGGATGGACAAGGAACTCGGTCACGTCGCCTATGAGCGCGAACGCCAGCCCGTTCTCGGTCCGGCCGCGATGACCGGCGGGCATGCACGGGAGTTTTCCGACGAGACCGAACGGCTGATGGACCACGCGATCCGGGCGCTCGTGGGACATGCCTTCGACCGGGCCATCGAAATTCTGGGCGTACATCGATCCCTGCATGAGAGGACCGCCGAGGTGCTTCTGCAAAAGGAGACCCTTGAGGAGGACGACATCAGGAGCCTGCGCGCCGAGATTGCTCCAGCGCGCGACGCTGCAAAAAGCGATGACGAATTGGCCGGCAGCGTCCCGGGCCGGCGCGCTGCGGGTGTGTAGCTGGTAAAGCGAGTCGAAGCCGCGAGTTGTTGGTTCACCGTATCCGAGGTCGATTAATCCGGCGGATCGTAGATCTTCTCACGCGTAGATCTTCTCACGCATTGCGAAGCCCCCGCTCGATCTGCGCCGCCGGGACTGGCGGCCACGCTCTCTCAGCGGAGCTTAGTGCGACATCAGGATCGGCAGCTTCATGCGCGCGAGCAGATCTCGCGTGACACCACCGAACAGGTCTTCCCAAAACTTCGGGGGACCAAAGGCACCCGCTACCAGAAGATCCGCTCCAAGAACCAACGCCTCGGCCTGGATTGTGTCGGCAATCGAGCCGGACGGAACATCCCGCCGCTGTACAACGTCGACAGAAAGACCGTGTCTTTTCACGTGAGCGACCATCTGCTCAACGGGAAGAGCTCTGTGCTTTTCAGTATAATCTTCAGGATTGATTATCAGGATTGTCGTCTTCTCGGCACGTTCAACAAGCGGCAATGCGTCATTGAGCGCGCGGGTCGCGGCACGACTGGAATTCCAGGCCAACACGATTCGCCGCCCCAACGTTCCGGGCGCGGCGCCGGCGGGAACGAACAGCACGGGCCGCCCGGTCACGAATAAAAGCTTCTCTGCAAAGGTATTGGCGACCGAATTCTCGTCTCCCGGAAAATCGCACCCGACGATGCAGAGGTCCGCGCAGCGCGCGTGCTGAGACACGACGTTCGACGCCAGACCGTCAACGGAACGCCATTCCGTCTGTATGCCATCTTCGTGCTCCAGAGCGCGAAGCAGCGTTTGCAGTCGTTCTTCCGCGCCAGCGATCAACGACCGGATATGCAGATCCACACCTTCGATTTGGCGTGGAGAGACGAGGCCGAGTTCTGCGATGCTGCGCTCGTGCAATTCGGCAGGCGTGCGCTCCCTGACGTAAAGAGCTGTCAACCTGGCCCCATGGAGGCGTGCTAGGTCGCTTGCAAGGCGCAAGCGAGCGGCTGCACCATCGGTCTGACCAACGTAAACAAGCACGTCCGCCAGCTTCATTGCGTACCCTCCCTCCAACTGCGCCAGCCGCGATATCGCTAGATAGTGAGCAACGTATCGACGTTGGCTTCATGCTTTCAGACATAATCACTCGAACACCCGCAGACAATCACGTTGTGCTGACAGCGCGTCAATTTGACTTGGGGCATAAAGTTGCCAAGGCACGTGGTGCACGTCAGATGGATGATCTTGCCGATCCGGTGGTCCCGTAACTCTCGTTGGCCACGAAAAATCTGACGCGTAAATTGCGCTGTTGCATTTCCATGGCGTACGAACCTATGGCGTACGAAAAACCTGTTTTGATCCTCAGAAATTGGTTTCATCGCGGGAACTTCAATTCCTTTGCCGCGTTGTGTAGCTGTCCACCGGTCGGCGGTGGCGACGGCTGGTGTCTTTCGATGGAGGACACCATGAATCAATGGACTTATGCGAAGTTGTGCGATGCCGGCAATTTGGTTTTGGGCAGCATCCTGTTCATCTCTCCTTGGCTTTTCAGTTACCCCACGGGCGTCCAATCCTGGAATGCGTTCGCGAGCGGCGCCGTTATCGTTGCGCTTTCGATCGCCGCACTGGCTGCGTTCGCTGTCTGGGAAGAATGCCTCAACCTGATCATCGGCCTGTGGTTGATCGTTTCGCCGTGGTTGTTGAAATTTCAAGGAACCAGGGCGATGCGCGTCGACATTGCAGTAGGTATAATTGTGGCCGCACTGGCGGCCATTAAACTATGGACGACACAGATGCCGACGCGGCGAGCCGCAAACCGGTAATTCCGGAGCCGAAGCTCAACACATCGCAAGACACATCGAGAGCGTTCGAATGCCGAAGACGCTCCCCGATTTAAAGGATCGATCTCGTGGGACGAGGAGATAAGGCGGCGCGCACGTGGCGGATGCCAAATTGCACCGAGGACCCCGCGCGAATGTACGCCTCGCATATTTAATCTGGCGGACAGGAAGCCTTAATCTATGATCTCCATTTAACGGGCGTAGGATTGCGCTGTGACAGAGTAAGATCGCGGGGTTGGCCGAGCTGGCTGTATTGCAGCTTGCAAGCGTCGCGCTGTCGCATACGTAAGGACCTACCTGAAAAATGCGGTTGAGATTTCCGATGCCGCTTGAAATGCTCAGAAAGACGGATCTTGGCTTTTGTGTTGTCGTAACGCGTATCGACGACAATCCAGAGCAGTGGAGCTGGACGATCGGGCGAAGAGATCCGCCACTTGGTGCGAAGATAGTAGAAACAGGTTATCCGTCGCAGGGCGCTGCGCTGTCGGCCGGTCGACTTGCATTAGGGAAGCTTCTGGGAAGGCTGTCTGTTGAGGAAACTAACGGACTAGGCAGGGCAGAAGCCGGCTTATTCATCCGGCCGGCACCTTGATGCTCGAGTTTGCGAAATCGAATCGGGAGCTATGCCGTGACCGCGTCGACCGAAGCCCAACCGACGGTCCATTCCGCAGTCGGCAAGGCCGTCGCAATTGCTATGGGCGGGATTCGCTCACGTCAGGGTCCGTTTCGGATGACTTAAAGGGACTGAGCCCCATCGGACGATGTCAGTCCGTCGCGTTACATTTGTTTGGTTGGCCCGCTCGGCGATCCCAAGTGCAAACAGACGTGAACGCGGTTTAATTGGACCTCATTTTGTCAAACTGATAACGGTTGAACGGGAGGCGGCCAGTTTTGGAGGCTGCCATGCACTGGCGAAAGCCCCCGGAAACTTCGAGTGGCAAGGGCTTCTATCTTATAGTTTTGGCGTTGAGCGCTTGTCTCACGGTATCCGCGATTGCACTCGCTTGGCACTACTATAGCTAAGGTTCGTGGCCTGCCGCGTGGCCCGGTTGCCGATCGTTTCTTGTCCATTCTGGTTGCTATCGGTTTTGCGCTCTACGCGTTGTACTATCACTTTGTCGTCCATGATTCCGCGGCGGACCCGAGCGTTTCACTGGACGGGTAAGGCCCTTCTGGGGCCCAGTTACTCCGCGGCCTGGGTCAAGTCAGAGGTTGTTCCTTCGACATTGAGCTGACGGGGGCGGCCCATCAGGACGGGCTGGAATAACACGGCGGCCGCCATGGTGCACAACAGCGCCAGCGCCATCAGCTTTCCCATGCTGGACATGCCAGGGTAGCTCGACGCCCACATGCTGCCGAACGCAATTGCGTTTGTCATCGCGCTGAAAACCACAGCGCGGGTAAGGGCTGACTGCAGCAGACCGGTCTTTCCAGATCGCCATGCCATGATGTAGTAGATTTTGAACGCGACTCCGACGCCTAGCAGCAGCGGAAGGGCGACAACGTTCGCGAAGTTCAGTGCAAGGTTGTCAATAACGCAGATCTCGAGCGTCACCGCGCCGGCGAGCAGCAAGGGTACAAGGGTGAGCAGTACGTCGACCACGCGACGAAGAGCCAAGAAGAGCAGAGTGGAAATCGCGACAAGGGCGAGGATGCCGGCTTCGATGAATGCTGCGGTAACGGTCCTTCCGGACTCGTAGTAGCTGATCGCAGGACCGCTGGCGGATGGTTCGGCTAGCAAGACCGCTGCCGCAAATCTCTGCAGTACGGCCGTATCGTCGGGGTCGCCTTTGGGTAAAACCTCAACGCGCGCCCTGCCATCGGGCAATACCCAGTCGCGGACCAGATCTGGCGGCAGAGTCGCGATGCTGATCGGCCGCGGGGAAAGGCTCTGGCGCAGTTGGCCGAGATCGTAGCGCAGTGGCGAGACGAAGGCGTTCTCGGCCTTCTGCCGCACAGCGGGGTCAGCGTTGGCGAGACGCGACAGTTGGCCCGCTACGTTTCTAGCCGCATCCGCGCCCGCGCCCGTTTGATTGTCTGCGGCGGCCGAGAGGGAGTTTGCTGCGGCCTTGATGGAAGCGACAGTTTCTTCATCCGTAGGAGGAGGCTGCGTTTTGGAGCCGAGCGCTGTGCCGAGCCGGGCGGACGCAGATTTCAATTTGGCGATCTTCGTATCCTGGTCGCTCGGGACGTAGTTGCCGATCGTGATGGTGCGCGACACCTGAGGAAGAGCGGCCAAGCGGCTCGCCGCCGCATCTGCCTGCTCGACGGACGGCGCCAACAGCTCCGCGTCGCTGGCGCTGGTTTCGGGATATTTCTGCAATTGGCGATAGGTTATAACCGCAGGAGAGTTCTGGATTCTGCAAATTGATCGGATTGAAATCGAACGGCAAACGCAGCAGCAAGGGTGTGCCCGCCAATACCAGCCCGATGGTCACGGCAATGATCGCGATACGGTGGCGCTGGAGCAAGGCGTCGAGCGGTGCAAGACGGCTGAAGCCGAGAGGCGCCGCTTCGCCCGGAGGATTCAGCAAAGCAAGCGCTGCAGGAACCAGCGTGATACTGCAGGCGAATGCGATCAACATGCCGCAGCCCGCGATCAGCCCGAGTTCGGAAAGGCCGCGATAGCTGGTCGGCAGGAAGGCAAAGAAGCCGACTGCGGTTGCTGCCGCGGCCAGAGCAAGCGGCTTTCCGGCCTTTTTTGCGGCGCTTTGCAGCGCAAAGTGCAAATTGTCCTGCTCATGACGCTCAGCGCGGTAGCGCACGCTGAACTGAATGCCGAAGTCGACGCCAAGACCCACGAACAGCACGAAGAACGCGATTGAAATAAGATTGAACGAGCCGACCATGGCGAGTCCGAGGGCCGCCGTCGCCGCGAGGCCCACCGCCAGACTGAAGCACACCGCAACGATTATCTTCCACGATCGCAGCGCCAGCCACAGAACAATCACGACACCAAGCGTTGCGGTGAGCGTGTCCGCTAGCGCGCTATGGCGGATGACCGAAAACTGCTGGTCATCCATGGGGACTTGACCCGTCAGGTTGACGGCGGCACTCAAACTTCGCTTGAGGTTCAGTTGCGAGGCCGCCTTCTGAATGGCTTCTTCTGCGGCGTGCCCGGGTTGTAGCTTGCTGAAGTCAAGGGCTGGCTGTATCTCGAGGAAATGCTGGCGTTCGCGCGTCGATGAAGGATGGCCTTGAAGCAACTCCTTCCAGGAAAATGCAGCCGGCTTGCCGGAAAGCACGTCGTCCAGCGTCTTGCTCGCCAGCGACAGCGACCAGTTCAATTGGCCGAGTTTTATTCGCCCTTGCCTGGCTTCTCCTGCGGCGAACGATACGACTCTCATGATCCCCCGAAGGCTGGGATCGTTCGAGAGCTGGGACAGGATAGGCTCCGCCTTTGTCAAGCCTGCGACGGTCTGCCTGACGTCGGACGTCGGCGCTAACAGCAATCCATCGCGATCAAAGAACTCCCCGCTGTCGGGTTGCGCGACCGTGGGAAAGAGCTTGGGATTTTTGGCCAGTGCCTGCGCAAGCTTATTCACTGCCTGCCCGGCGTTTTCGGAAGTCGGCGCTGTGACGACGGCCGAAATTCCTCTCTGAGGAAACGCCCGGGTCAAGGCGACCTGACGTTGGTGCCAGGGCAAATCCGGGGAAATCAATGTTTCGACATCGGTATTGATCGAGAAGTATTCAACGTCGAACAGCGCAGCTCCCACCATCACCATGGTGCCCGCGATCATCACCAGCGACCGAAAGCGGGCAGAGACGGTGACAATTTTTACAATGGCGGAACGGATCATCGCAGCGGGCTCGACTGTGCTCGACGCGACAGATCGCGGAGCCGATTTTGAAACGTTCTGGATTGGCACATCGTTCGGTATCGGCGGGAAATTTCGCGTGATGTGCGCTTCTCCCAAGAGAAACACCCGACCGGCCAGGGGCTCCGGGTCCAGTTACTCAGGATAGACCGCCGTCGCCGAGGGTAATCTCCATCCGCGCTGGCCACCGGGATTTTTTGCAGCGCTGCGTCCTTGCGTCCTGCCTCTAGAACCATCGCTGTCCGACAAAGATCACAGCGGAACCTGCAAATCGAACGACCTCGTTCGGGAACAAGCGACACCGGCGAGAATTAAGTAGTCAAAACCGCCAGGCTATGCCGAGGAGGTCTCGACGTGTGACTACAGCGGTCTTGTGAGCGCGGCGGCAGAGACATCGCGCGGCACGCGGGCATATCACTAACGGCCGATCGCCTATGCTTACCGAGGTTCATTCGGGAAGGAACCTTGGATGGCAGCTGGGATTGAGAGACGGCAAGGAGAGTAGAACGTGCCGTCTCGTTTGCTACGCTTTACAGCGATCTGGCTGCTGCTACTGGCAACCCTCTGGGTGATGGAGCCCTACCTATCCGCTCTGTGGTTTTCCGCCCCCACCCCCCGCATGGTCACTCCCCGAGGCAGCCTTTCTGCGAGTGAGCAAGCGACCATCGCGATTTTCAAGAACGCGTCTCCATCCGTCGTGCATGTGTTCGCAAGGGCCGCACCGACCATTTCGCTGTTTTCCGACGAAGAGGAGAGCGTCGTGCAATCGGGCTCCGGCATCGTATGGGATGCCGCCGGGCACGTAATTACGAATAATCACGTCATTAACGGCACTGCCCAGATTGGAGTTCGTCTCACCTCAGGCGAATTTGTCGGGGCACGCGTGGTCGGCGCTGCACCCACTTACGATCTCGCAGTTCTGCAGCTGATGCGGCCAAAATCCGTCCTGCATCCAATCGCAATTGGCGATTCCGCCAATCTACAGGTGGGACAGAGCACATTCGCGATCGGCAATCCCTATGGTCTCGACCAGACCTTGACCTCCGGGATCGTGAGCGCGCTCGACAGGAGACTGCCAACCGGCACCGCAGATGAGGTTAAAGGCATGATTCAAACCGATGCGCCCATCAATCCAGGGAATTCGGGCGGACCACTGCTTGACAGCGCCGGGCGGTTGATCGGCGTGAACACCGCTATTCTCTCCGGCTCGGGCGCGTCGGCGGGGATTGGATTTGCAATTCCCGTCGATATCGTCAACCGCGTTGTGAGCGAGTTGATCCGCAGCGGTCGCGTCCCGTTGCCGGGTATCGGGATTGTTGCTGCAAAGCAAGGCGAGGCAACAAGCCTCGGAATTGACGGCGTCATCGTTGTGCGGACATTGCCCGGCTCCCCCGCCGCGAAGGCCGGGATTGAAGGCGCAACCTCCGCTGGAGTGATCCGAGACGTCATCACCGAAGCCGATGGCAAGCCGATCCACAGCATGCAAGAGCTGGCGTCGAACCTTGAGGATACGGGAATCGGCAAACAGGTCACCTTGACGATCGAACGTGACGGCCAAACCCGTACCGTGAAGGTGACAATCGCCGATACGTCACAGCTCACCCAGGGTTGAGCTCGATACATTATCGTCGCGCCCGCCAAGAAGCGATCAGCCCCATCAGCTAGACGATGTGATTACGGAACCCGTTCCAAGCGAGTGAGTTTCGCAGTGGGGAGCTTCTGACCTTCCTTTTCGAAGGTCAAAAATCCAGGAGAAGGACGATGCGCCCTGCCCTTTGGCGAGCCGCGACGGCCTCAGCCGCCGCTCTGGTGGTTACTGCCGGAGTAGCGCTGGCCGCTAGTCGCTACGACACCGGAGCAACAGACAAGGAGATCAAGATCGGCAATATCATGCCTTACAGCGGTCCCGCTTCCGCCTATGGCGTGATTGGCCGCGTTGAGGCGGCCTATTTCCGCAAGATCAACGACGAAGGCGGAATCAATGGCCGCAAGATTGATTTTATTTCCTACGATGACGGCTACAGCCCGCCCAAGACCGTCGAACAAGCCCGCAAGCTGGTAGAAGACGACCAGGTGCTATTCATCTTCAATTCGCTCGGCACGCCGACGAACACGGCGATCGAGCACTACATGAACGAAGAGAAGGTGCCTCAGCTGTTTGTGGCTACTGGGGCAACGAAATGGAATAATCCGAAGGGATTCCCATGGACCATGGGATGGCAGCCCAGTTACCAGACCGAGGGGCGAATCTACGCCAGCTATATCCTGAAGGAGAAACCTAACGCCAAGATCGCCGTCCTCTACCAGAACGATGACTACGGCAAGGATTATCTCAAGGGCCTGACAGATGGCCTCGGCAGCAAGGCCAAGAGCATGATCGTCGCCGAGCAAAGCTATGACGTATCGGAGCCGACCGTTGATTCGCAGATCGTCAACCTTCAAGCCTCAGGAGCCGACGTTTTCGTCGACATAGCGACACCCAAGTTTGCTGCACAATCCATCAGGAAAACCCACGAGGTCGGATGGCATCCGATGTTCATTCTGAACAATGTCAGCGCGTCCGTCGGCAGTGTGTTGAAGCCCGCAGGTCTCGACGCCTCCCAGGGGATCATCTCCGCTGCATATTTAAAGGATGCGACCGATCCTGAATGGAGGAATGACAAGGACATGAAGGAGTGGAACGCCTTCATGAACAAGTACGCTCCCGACGCTGACAGGTCGGATGCATCGACCGTCTACGCTTACTCGGTGGCGCGCACCATGGTTCAGGTGCTTGAGCAGTGTGGCAATGACTTGACCCGGGCGAACGTCATGAAGCAGGCGGCAAACCTGAAGAACTACGATCCCGGCCTGCTGTTGCCCGGAATTAAGATCAACACAAGCGCCACAAACTTTGCTCCGATCCAGCAGCTGCAGCTTACGCGCTTTGAGGGCACCAGCTGGAAGCGGTTCGGACCTGTCATGAGCGGCGAAGCGAGCGGTGCCTGATTCCTGTGTCAGGATATTGTGCAGCCGCAGCGCGCCGGAATTCGAATCTTCCGCGGCACCGCCGCGGAAGACTTTTCAGCATACCCTTTCCAGACTCTCAGCATGCGCCTGTTGCCAGACGTCGCCTGCGCGCCGCACAAAAACTCAGATCCGGGCAATCGATTCGAAATTCCAGGTTGAATCGGAGGATCCTCGCCAATCCGGATCGTCTCATTGATATCGCGCGGGTCTGCCCGCCGACCTCCGAAATCGCGCTCAACAAACGACGTTAAACGACGTTGAGATCGCTGCTACCGCCGGTTCTCGGGATACGGTCATCGATCGCAGTATTGCCGAGGTCCCCAATACGGCTGGTAGCTGCAATCGGATAGTCGAAACGAATGATAGTATTGCTCGCATACCGGGACGTCGCACTGAGCACTCTGTGTCTCGGCAAGAGGCGGAGCGGTGTTCTGATCGGCCGACGCGCGAGGTTCTTGCGCATCTTCCGCGGTTGGCAGCGGCGGTGGGGTCGGCTTGGCTTGGGCGAGCATGGATGCGCCCGCCTGCTCCATGAACTGCTTCCAGATCATCGCCGGGAGAGAGCCGCCGACGACACCCTTCGTTGGGCTGTGGTCGTCATTGCCGACCCAGACGCCGACAACGAGGAAGTCGTTGAACCCTATAAACCAGGCATCGCGATAATCCTGGGTGGTTCCGGTCTTGCCGGCCGCAAAACCGTTCAAGGCGGCAAGCCGGCCGGTTCCGTGTTGGACGACGCCCTGAAGCAAATCGATAAGCTCCGCCTGGTACTGTCCCAGACTATGTTGGGATATGCCCGGTTGATCGGCCGATACATATTGCTGCTCGTTCGGCATCCTGATTGAGGAAATACCCCGCGGGCTGACTGGCGCCTTGCCCGCCCGCACCGCCGCGTACGCTGACGTAATATCGAGCAGAGTGAGCTCGCTTGTACCGAGAGCGAGACTTGCGTTGTGCTCGAGCTGCCCGCGCAGGCCGAGGTCGCGCGCGGCTGCAATCACTTGATCTATTCCGACCTCTTGCGACAGCCGCACGCTCGCATCGTTCAACGAATCGGCAAACGCTTCCGCGAGCGTAACCTCGCCACGATGGCGGTGGCCATAATTTTCAGGCTGCCAGCCATGTATGTCGATCGGCTCGTCCAGGACTTCGTTCTCGGGCGTAAAGCCGCCGCGGAGGGCGGCGTAGTAGTCGAACAGCTTGAACGCCGAGCCGGGTTGCCGCTCAGCCTGGACCGCGCGATTGTACTTGCTGCGGGTGTAGTCGCGCCCTCCGATCATGGCGACAACCGCGCCATCAGGTCGCATCGCGACCAGCGCAGCCTGACTCACATGTTTCTCACTTCCGTATTTGGCGAGCGTCGACCTCACGGCGTTTGCCGCAATCTCCTGCAGCCCGAGATCGAGTGTCGTACGTATGCGAACGGTGCCACCCAGCGTTGGTACAACGGCGGCCACCTTGTTGTAGACCCAATCCGCAAACCACCCGGCAGATGGCGGGGAGATGTCGGCGGGACTTGGCGTCGCCGGATGCAACTTTGCAATCAAGGCGGCTTCCTCACTCAATTTTCCGTTTTCAACCATTGCATCAAGCACAGTTCCGGCTCGACGGCGCGCAGTGCCTAGATTCTGGAGTGGGTCGTCCTGGCCGGGCGCATTGATCATTCCCGCCAGCATTGCCGCTTCGGGCAGACTCAGATCGGAAACCTTCTTGCCAAAATAACGCTTCGCTGCGGCTGGAAACCCGACCGCCCCAGAGCCGAGGTAGACGTTGTTGAGGTAGCTCGTCAGGATCTGATCCTTGGTCACGTGGTGTTCGAGCCAGATCGCGATCGCCGCTTCATGGACCTTGCGATCATAGGTTCTTTCCGGACCGAGAAAGAGAATCTTGACCAACTGCTGAGTGATTGTGCTGCCGCCAGCAATAATCTTGCCAGCTTTGATGTTTTGCCTCAGTGCCCGAAGCACGGAGAGCCAATCGACACCGCCATGCCTGTAAAAGCGCCGGTCTTCTATGCTAAGGACCGCGTCGATGACCTTGGCGGGCATGTCCTTCGCGTCAATTGCCGCCAGCTGCAAGCTGCCCTGATGCAACAGAGCTTGGCCATCAGCCGATTTCAGCACAATGACGCGTCGCGACGTCAGCGCGGCGACGGAAGGGAAGTGAGTGCTGGCCAGAAGCCATGACACCGAGCCTGAGATACAGACAAGCGCGATCAAAGCGGCCGCAACCGCATAGCGAAGTCTTGAACTGGGAGGAAGATGGGGGACCGGACCCTGGCCATCCGCGGGGCGCTCGCTCATGGAGAATTTCCCCGCGGACGCCGCATTTCCGGTAATGGCTTGACATGCATTCGCGCAACCTAGCTTGTTGGCGTCGACGCAGGGTCGTATGTGGGACGCACGGCCCGTCTAACGATTAGTCCGCTCAGAAACCCTCGAAGATCCGAGCACGGAACGCGTGCGGCGCGCAAAGGTTTCTAGATTCGGCTCCCCCTCTGGCTAGTTCATTAGTCTAGCTCATCTTGCGGCATCCGTCTTAACAGGTTCGTTCTCTCGTGCTCCTTCAGCGGTCGCGGCCGAAATCTGTTCCACCTGCCGACTTGCTTGCGACAACTTGGTCTCATCACATCATCGTTCACGAACGGAACGTTTTTGGTCCCGTGGATTCATCTATGCGAGTGGGGCGGTCCCAACCTTGGAAGATTCCGATGAAAACTCAACTCTTCGCTACTGTTGCAGCAGCTGTCCTTTTAGCTGGCTCCGTTGCAGCCTCGGCAGCCGAGCACTCCTCGACGACGTCAAATACGATGTCCAACTCTTCCCAGCCTTCGGCGATGCATTCGATGGGTAGAGAAGGGCTTTCGCTGACAACTGCGCAGCAACGGCTGGCCTTGAAAGATATCGGACGAACCGGCACGACAGAGAACCAGCCGGCAAATTTCACGCCGACGGTTGGCACGACGGTACCGAATGACCTAGCAATCAAGCCCGTGCCAACCAATCTCGCACGTCAGGTCAGCACGTTGAAACCCTATGACTACGCGTTGCTGAAGCACGAGCTTCTGATCGTCAATCCCACCGACAAGAAGATCGTCGATGTGATCAATCGCCGCGCTTAGCACAATCGCGACGAGGCGAACAGGCAAGCAGCGGTAGGTCGGTCAAGGGCGGCCTGCCGCCAAGCCTGTTCCAGCCGATCTGAGGCAGCAGGCGCTGCGGACGAAGCGGGATGAGGCAACGCGCGACGGTGAACTTCACGCGTCCGTCGAAGCAACAAGCGGACGTATCTGGCTCTAGATCTAGAGCCCGTCTCGGCCAAGCTCGGACGACCGGGTAAGCGGGTTGAAAGTCGTATAACCGCGCATTTGCTCCTTGATCGTCAATTCAATAACGAGAGGTTTTCGATTGAAAGAGGGTTCCGGGGCAAATGAAGCGCACCCCCGCTGGCTGATGTGGCCGGCGTCGGAGTTGACTCAGGCGCTTTGTGGCTGGGCGTTACTGATCGCCGCGGCCCTGCTCGGATTTTGGCTCAGTGAGGGCACCCCGTATCACCAGTTCACGATAGGCGTCCTGTTATCTTCGACATCGTTGTTCATCATGACGACACTGTTCGAAGTTCTTTGGCGCGCGATGGCCGATCGGTGATCCACGTGAGGTTTGACGGCTGCTCGTGTCAAGCAGCCCCTCGATGCGGCCGCCGTCGCGTTCCGGCTTTCACGCGCCGGGACTTTCGCGAACAGCACCTGCCGGGAACCTTCCTGCGAATCCTCGGTTATGCCTGCTGACGGCGTGACCATCCGAGCCGCTCTCCCGACGGCGGGATTGGGTTCGCAAAGCAATTCGATTTGGTTGGGTCTCTGGTTCGTGGCACGTCAGCTGGCCCGGCCTGCTTATCGCGCGCAGCAGACGAGTCCCTTTTTAGTAAACTCAGCGAGCAGCCTTGTCCTGGCCGGCTTCGCTGGGAAGCGATCAAAAAATGGCGAAGCAGCCGCTACGCTTGGAATGGCCCGAAGCGACAAAAGGCGGGGATTTCGGCCCCGCGAGTCAAGGGCCCTTCTCGCGACGACGGATCTTGCAGCTGGTCTCAGCGGTCCTGATCGGCGTCCTTTTTCTTGGGATTCCGAGCTATCTTCAAAAATGGCTTTGGATGCGGCAGCTCGGCTATCTCGAGGTCTTCTGGAAACTTCTGTCGGTGCAATGGGGAATGTTTCTCCTCGGCTTCGCGTTCGCGTTTCTGTTCTTCTGGTCCAACTTCCGACAGGCGATCCGTAGCTGTCTTCGATCGCGTGGCGAACCCGCCGTGGCGGAGGAGTTCAGGGGCCCATGGCGGACCACAGCTCACGATCCACGCGCCACGTCGCACGGATTTGGCTGGATTAGGCCGGCTGAAATCGGAATTAGCGTAATCATAGCCTGGGCCTTTGCCCTCGCCTTTAGCGCGAATTGGGATACTTACCTGCGCTTTCGTTACGGCGGCGACTACGGATTGCGTGACCCTCTGTTCGACGCTGACGTCGGATTCTATCTCTTCTATCTACCCTTCTACGAACTGGAACAGCATTTTCTCGGCTACCTGACTTTCGTCACACTCGCTGCCGTCGTCGGGGTCTATGCCCTTGGCTCATCATTCGAAGTGATCATCGGCGGCCTTACACCGGGTACCATCCGAAATGCGATCAGGCACAGCTCCGCGTTGCTCCTTGTTCTGGTCGCATTAGCCGGCTGGCAATTCTACCTTGACCTCTACAATCTGGTTTATTCAACGCTCGGCATCGTCCACGGCGCCGGCTATGCCGCCGACCATGTCCTGCGGATCTCACTTCGGTTCATGCTCGGCGCATCGATTGCGTCCTGCGTGTTGCTGGCCCTCAGTCTCTTTCGACCGCGAATGCAGGCCGTGATCGTGGGCGTCGGCGCATACGCCGGCCTGTATTCGCTCAGCGTACTGATGCTGCCGCCACTGTTTCAGCACTATTTCGTTCAGCCCAACGAGCTGGCGCTCGAGACTCCCTATCTTCAGAGATATATCAAGTTCACTCGGAAGGCCTACGCACTCGATAAGGTCAAGGACACCGCGTATCCGGCGCTAGCCGTTCTAACGCCCGATGCGGTTGCCAGGAACCAGGATACAATCGACAATATTCGGCTATGGGACGATCGTCCGCTGCTCCAGACTTATCGCCAGACGCAGGCAATTCGCCTGTATTATGATTTCTACGACGTCGACACGGACCGCTATAGCCTTGCCGACGGTTACCATCAGGTCATGCTTGCGACCCGGGAGCTGTCGCCGGAGCTTCCGCCAAAGGCTCAAACCTGGGTCAATGAACGGTTGCAGTTCACGCATGGCTATGGCGTTGTCATGAACTTCGTTTCGAAGATCGCGGGAGCCGGTATCCCACAATACATCCTCGACAATATCCCCGCGCGATCAAGCTACGGAATTCAGATTGCGCGACCCGAGATCTACTACGGCAAGTCCATGCGGGGATATCGAATTGTCGCAACCCGCCTGAAGGAATTTGATTACCCGAAGGGCGATGACAATGTTTACACCGGTTATGCCGGCAGCGGTGGCATACCCTTGGATCGTTTCTGGAAGCGGATGCTGTTCGCCTGGACCCAAGGCGATGTCAACATTCTCCTGACGTCCTATGTCAACCCGCAGAGCCGGATTCAGATCTGGCGCCGGGCTCGCGAGCGAGTCGCGCAGATCGCTCCCTTTCTGCGCTTTGACGATGACCCTTATCCCGTTGTCAGCAACGGAAAGCTGTACTGGATTGAAGACGCTTATACGTTTTCCGACTATTTCCCGTATTCAAACCCTTCGCGCGCGGTCCTGCAGCAAGATCGGGCCAGAACGACCGGCTTCGGGATCAATCCGAGAGACGGCATAGTCCCGCCTTCAACGACTGCGGCAGAGGCGGACACCGAGCTGGCCAGCGGTTTGAACTACCTCCGCAATTCCGTGAAGGCTGTGATCGACATGTATGACGGGACGGTCCGATTTTATGTGATGGATCCTTCCGATCCCGTGCTGGCCGCCTATCGCCGGGCATTCCCAGGTGCGTTCGCCGACCTCTCGCAGCTTCCGGAGGATCTAAAGAGCCACTTGCGTTATCCCCAAGGCCTATTCCAGGTTCGGGCCGATCAATACAGGCTCTTCCACATGACCGATCCCCAGGTCTTCTACAATCAGGAAGACCTCTGGCAATTTCCGATCGAACGCTACGAAGGTTCGACGCATTTCATGCGGCCGTACTACGTCCTGATGAAATTGCCCGGCAGTGCCAGGCTCGAATACTTGCTCTTGACTCCGTTCACGCCGCCGGGACGCGACAACATGATCGCTTGGATGGCGACCAAATGCGACTTTCCCGACTACGGCAAGACCATGGTCTTCACGCTGCCGAAGGAGAAGCTGATCTACGGTCCAAGCCAGGTCGAGGCCATGATCGATCAGAATACCGACATCTCCCGACAACTGACCCTGTGGGACCAGCGCGGCTCACATGTTATTCGCGGAAAGCAGATCGTCACTCCGATCGAGAATTCGTTCCTTTATGTGGTGCCGCTCTACCTGACGTCCACGGGCGTTTCCCTGCCTCAGCTCAAGCGAGTCATTGTCGTCGCCGACAGCAAAGTTACGATGGCTACTACGCTCAACACCGCACTCGCCGATCTATTTGGGCCCCGGCAAGCAGCGACGGGGCCACCGCTCACGACGAGCCAAGCGGGAAACGAGCGAGCGCAATTGGACCTCGATCAAGCGAGGGAAGAATTCAACCGTGTGAAGAAGGCGTTGCAGCAGGGCAATTGGGGGGAATTTGGCAATGCCATGGGCGCGCTCGATCACCAACTATCGGGGTCGCCGAATTGAGCGATGCTCAACTGCGGCAAACCATTCGCCTAGCCATGCGTTCAATCTATTATGGATCAAGCTACAGAAAACAGGGGGCGCCAGAATTCTGGCGAACCCGCAGGGTCTCCGGAACTTAGCCGCCCGCAATGGATCGGTACGCTCCGCTCGCACAGAACCTTGTTTTTCGCCCTCATCGGACTCGTGATTGTCGGCATCGGCGCGACTGCAGTCTGGTGGATCCGCGTCAGCGGCTCCGTATCGACCGATGACGCCTTCATCGACACCCGTCCGGTTCCGATCAGCTCGCAGGTGAAGGCGGCCATTGTCGAAGTTCCAGTAAGCGACAATGAGCTCGTTGCGAAAGGAACTGTGCTGGCTCGCCTGGACGACCGCGATTACAAGGCCCAGGTCGATGAAGTCAAAGCGCAGATCGATCAAGATAGAGCAAATATCGGCCATGCCGACGCCGAATTCAGTGCGCAGCAGGCGCGCATCGACCAGGCTGAAAAGCGGGCCGCCCAATCACAGGCGGCGCTGACCTTCGCCGAGCAGCAGGACCAAAGATACCAGCGCCTGGTCAAGAACGGGGCGGTCACCGTCGAACAGGGAGAGCAGTACACGGCCAATCTTCTCCAAGCCCAAGCAGCCTTTGCTGCGGCTCAGGCCAACACGGGAGACCGATCAGACGCTTGATGAAGTCGACCGAGCCATGCCGGAACACGACCACATCGCCGCGATGAGGCTGCGTGGCAAAGATTCGGCCGCTGAAAAGCGGGGGCGACAAGAGAAACGAATATCGACTGTACCCATAGTTGTACTTCGATACAAACAGATAGTCACCGACGCGGAGCGTCGGCATCATCGAACTGGACGGAATATCAAACGGTTGAAACAAAAATGTACGGATGACTATTGCGATCAAAGCAGCTTCAATGATGGTCTTTAACGTCTCCAGGGAGCGATGCTCGCGTCGTGTTTCGCCTGCCGCCGTCATGATTTCCGGTCCAAGATAACGCCACCGATCTGCCGCTGCACTAACGGGCGCAGCGCCGTCGGTGGCCTGGCCCCCGGCAAAACAGACCCGGAACTTTGCCGGTAAAAATATTCCGGTGATATGTTCATCGTTTGATCGGACAAGAGCTATCCAGCCGCGTCTGGTGAGTTGATCCTTTTGCGAGATCCCGAGCGATCGACCTGCCCCGCCCGCAGACGAGCGCGCAGCCGACGAGGCGATGGCCGAATCCAATCCCCAAACGGCTTGATGCTCTCCGAAACGGAATCGGCGATATGTTCCTTGGAGATGATTCCGACGATCGCTGACGGCCGCCAGTTACCGGACGTCTTGGACACCACCGCCATGATCGCGCGGTGGCGAGCCATCCGGTGAACCACGTTGAACACCACGTCATTTTCCCGAGCGAGCGTGAAGTTGCGCTGCGCGATATCACCGAGCTTCACGCCGGCGTAGTCTGCCTCAAGGCGCCGCCTGAATGTAGTGTTGACGCGCAGGACGCCGGCGATGTGATTGCCGCGGATTACGACCACGTGCTTCATGCCACCGTTGCTCCCATGCTGGCGGACGAAATCGTCGAAACCAGAATCTGCTGGCGCGATAACAATGTCAGGCTCCATGACCTCGGCAGCAGAACGGACAAGAAAGAGATTGGCGTGCATGGCCTTCGGCACCTTGTGCCCGCGGCCGACCAGCTTCACGGTATAGATATTCTCCTGCGACAACAGCCGTCTGACGCCGATCGCGACCGCGACCGCGATGATGCTGGGCATCACCAAATCATAATCGCGCGTCATTTCGAAAATCATGGTGACAGCCGTCATTGCAGCGCCGGTGCCGCCGCCGACCATGGCCGCCATGCCGACAATGGCGCCTGTGGTAACACCGAACCCGTCCACGGGGTGAGCCGAGCTGACCAGCGCCCCCAGCGCTCCGCCGATGGATGCCCCCATGAACAATGAAGGCGAAAAGATTCCGCCGGATGCGCCGGAGCCGAGACTCATCAGGGTCGCAGCGAGCTTTGCGGCAAATAGGAGCAACAGCAGTCCCGGCAAATCGAGTTTTCCGGTGATAATGTCCTGGATGGTGGCGTAGCCCACACCCTCAACATAGTAGTGACCCGCCGCCACGAGCAGCACGTAGATCAGGACCCCTAGCGCAAGCATGCCTGCCGCATGGCGCAGATACGCGTTCTCGATGAGATCGAACAGGTCCTCGGCCCGGCTAAGGCCCTGAACGAAGGCGGTAGCTGCAAGTCCGGCTAAAGCCCCGAGCAGCGCAAACAGCAGCAGCGCTGCCAGCGTTGAGGGGTGCGCAGACGACAGCAGCGTTGCCGGAACCGTAAACGCAGGATAGACACCGAAAAAAATACGGCCGACGAAGGTCGCGGCACCTGTCGCCAGGGCAACGGGCAGAAAGGTGCGGGCGCTCAGTTCGGGCATCATCAGCTCAATCGCGAACATCACTCCGCCGATCGGCGTGTTGAACGTTGCAGCAATGCCTGCGCCTGCCCCAGCCGCAACCAGAGTGATGCGTTGCCACGGCGCAAGGTGAATGACTTGCCCCAGAGTTGAGCCGAGAGCCGCGCCGATTTGAATGATCGGTCCCTCGCGCCCGATTGCCGCACCCGTGCCGATGGAAATTGCCGAAGCGAGCGATTTGATAACCGCGACGATCGGTCGGATCACACCGTCATTGTAGTAGATGGCGTCCATCACCTCCGGCACACCGTGGCCGCGTGCCTCAGGCGCAAACTTGGTAATCAGAAACGTCACAACCACACTGCCAATCAACGGAACAACGATAACCAATGCACCCCATGGACTGGGCGGCGTTAAAATTCTGGCGTCGTAATGGATTGAGAAAATACCGAGAAAGGCGAGGTTATGAATGAGACCGATGAGTGCTCGAAAAACGACCGCTCCTATTCCAGCGGCGAGGCCCAGCGCGAGCGCAATGAGCGATAGTCGAAAAAGTCCTATTCGCTGCGGAAATCTGATTTTCATTCCGAACTCTGATTTTTCAACCGAACAACCAGCGCATCCGGCTCGAACACTCCAGACTCACGCCAATAGTCGGCAATCGAATGAGCCGACACTCGCAGGTGTGATGGAGGCAGAAATGGCGGCGAGATATACTCGCTTCCACACCGACTATCGCAAAGCGACAACCGCCTTCCGTGCAGGCAAACGCGTCAGGACGAGAAGTAGTGGAGAATAAACGCAGCACGTAGCCCAGGGGTTCCAACCCGAAGGCAGAACCCTTGCTGCACCGTTCAACCGAATCGGTTGCGCCAGCTGACGTAGCGCCGACCGCGCCCTGCCGACGTCGCCGGCGTTCTGAACGCGAACCTGAACGCCATCTGCATTTGAAACGACGTTCGAAAACGCAATGTTGGCCTGCCGCAGAATACGAACGCTGACCTGGATACCGGATTCGCGGATGGTCGGTTTGATTGCGCGCGAAAGCGAGGGTGCATTCACGAAAACGTTAACGCCTCAAACCGCGGCCGCTTATATTGTGCACCTGCCCACGATTTCGATGCCTCTCTTTTCAAAGCTGAAGTGTGATGGCAGACGACGTTCCAGTCAGTGTCGTCGAACATGCGCGAAAATTCTGGCGCAACGGCCTTCCTCCGACCTCGGCGTCAGCCTTTGTGTTCGCGGCCGGCTGCGTCTTGATCGCGACGATGATACGTCTCGCCCTGGGCTATGTCGCCTTCGAGGGTAGTGCCTTTGGTCCATATTACGCGGCAACCCTGATCATCAGCCTGTTATGTGGCTGGCGTGCAGCGTTGGCCGGCGCGACAGCAGGGGGCTTCTGTGCCTTTGTTCTCTTTGTCCTGCCGGAAATAGGCCTCCTTGGCGCGAAAGCAACTGCTGTCGTCAGCCTGTGCCTCTACGGCGCCTCCTCGATCGTGATCATCTCGGCCGCAGAGAGCTATCGAAAGCTTCTCGTCCATGTACGAGCCCAGGAGCAATATACAAAGCTGCTATCGAATGAGATGGCACATCGCATAAAGAACATCCTGACCGTCGCTCAAACAATAGTTTGGCATTCCCTTCCAGAAGATCCGCTTGTTCGCGACAAGGTCTCTTCGCGACTGGCTGCGTTGGCCAGGACAAATGAGCGGGTTCTTCGCACGCGAGGAGGACCCATGTTGTTCAGCACACTACTGAGCTCGGAACTCGAGCATTTTGGAACAACCAGGGTGACGAGATCCGGCCCCGATTTTTCCTGCGGTGAGAGCGCAAGTCTATTTCTGTCGCTGGTCTTCCATGAACTCGCAACAAATGCCGCAAAGTACGGCGCGTTAGCCACTCCTACCGGCAAACTTACGATCGAGTGGTCGATCGCCGCTGATGGCAGACTCCGCATCGATTGGCGAGAAGAAGGCGTTTTCAATTTGCACGTACCAGACAGAAGGGGGTTTGGCAGCAAGCTGCTCCGGTCGGCGAGCGCGCAATTCAATGGCCGCGTGGATCAACTATTCGCGCCCGACGGTCTAAAATGTACGATCTGGCTCGAGCTCGCAAAGCTTGAGCCAACCGGCGTTGCAGACGTCGGCCGACCTGCTGCTACGGATAAGCAAGGCGCGAACGCGCCGGTGAGACCCATCCCGCAGAACCTCGTTGAGCGGCATTCAATCAACCAATGAGGGCGTTTGGACGCACGGATTGCGCGCGCATTGATCACCGGCATACCCGTGGATATCACCTGGAACTTTCGTAGATTGCCTCCGCTCCGGAGTCACAGGCGATGAGGTAAATGGGCAGACATGAATCGCGCCTCAAGCTGTCTCATTGGAACCAACTTGCCTGCTGGTCTGTTGATCATGGTGTACGTGGCGCTCGCCATCCTTGCGACGCTACGCACGCCTGACACCACGAAAACCCCTCTGGAAGCCATGGCTTCCCAGACCTGAAGGCGGGAACCTCGCTCGTGATTCTCAGTCGACGAGATTTTCTTCGGGCCACTGCTTTTTCCGCTTTCGCTCCTCATCTGAAAGCGGGACAGCAGGTGAAAGCGTCTCAAGCTCTTCCCTGGAAGCATGGCGTATGTCTGCTGGGCGACCTGAAATATCCGCCGAGCTTCCGGCAGTTTGATTACGTCAATGCAAACGCCAAGCGTGGCGGCCTGGTTCGCCAAGCCGCGCTGGGGACTTTCGACAGCTTCAATATGGTGGTCGCCGGGGTAAAGGGCGACCTGGTTGAAGGGATCGATCTCATCCACGATCCTTTGATGGCGCCGTCGCTTGACGAAGCCGCAAGCGTTTACGGGCTCATCGCCGAGGCTGCGTGTTACCCGCCAGACTTCTCATGGGTGAGCTTCCGGCTGAGAGCCGCCGCGAAGTGGCATGACGGCCGGCCGATCCTGCCCGAGGACGTACTGTTTTCTCTGGCCGCGTTCAGGAAGTATCACCCGCAATTGTCGGTTTATTACCGCCATGTCGTGCATGCCGAAAAAATCGGCGATCGCGAGGTCAAATTCCAGTTCGATGTCCCTGGGATCCGGGAGTTGCCGCAGGTCATGGGGCAGCTCCTCGTTTTGCCGAAGCATTGGTGGGAAGGGACAGACAAGTCGCGCAAGCAGCGCGATATTTCAAAGACCACGCTCGAACCTCCCCTCGGCTCAGGGGCTTACCGGATCAAGCAATTCGAAGCCGGCCGGTTCGTGCTCTACGAACGCGCATCGGACTACTGGGCCAATGCGGTCCCCGTTAATGTCGGGACCAACAACTTCCAGGAATTGCGATTCGACTACTTCCGTGATCCGAATGTCGCATTCGAGGCGTTCAAGGCCGGCGCGCTCGACTGGCGCACCGAAAATGCCGCCAAGAACTGGGCTACCGGATACGGTTTTCCGGCGGTCAGCGAAAGGCGCGTCGTATTGGAGGAATTTCCGATCCGTAGCGTCGGAATGATGCAGGCGTTCGCTATCAATCTGAGGTGCGCCAAATTCAGGGATCGGCGCGTGCGAAGAGCCTTCAACTTCGCTTTCAATTTCGAGAGGCTGAATCAGGAACTGTTCTACGGCGAATATTCGCGCATCAAAAGCTATTTCGACGGAACGGAACTGGCGAGTTCGGGCCTGCCGCAAGGGCGCGAGCTGGAGCTGTTGCAGTCCGTTCGTTTCCAAGTCCCGCCCGAGGTGTTCACGACGCCCTACTGGAACCCGCTGACACCGGACAACAACGCAGAGCGCGACAATCTCCTGAAAGCAATCGATCTGCTATCGCAGGCGGGGTTCGAGATAAAGGATCTTGTTCTGATCGACCCGCGCACCGGAAAGCAGATGACCGTCGAGTTCCTGATCGGAGACAAGGACCTTGAGCGGGTGATCCTGTTCTATCAGCCGGCGCTGGAGCGGATAGGGATGAAGGTCGCCGTCCGCCTGGTCGACGATGTGCAATACATCAACCGTCTGCGCGAGTGGGACTTCGACATCATCGTCTCCAACTGGCAGGAATCGCTCACGCCCGGCAACGAACAGCGAGACTATTGGGGTTCGCACGCGGCTAGTCAGCATGGATCGCGCAATCTGATCGGCATCAGGGACCCTGCGGTCGACGCGCTTATCGAACGCATCATCTTCGCCGATACCAGGGACGAACTGGTCGCCGCCACCAGAGCGCTCGATCGGGTACTGTTGTGGAATCATTTCGTCGTGCCGCAGTGGACGCTCTTCAGCGAGCGCACCGCCCGCTGGGACCGTTTTGGACATCCAGAACATATGCCAAAATATGGCCTGGCAGCTTTTCCAACGCTTTGGTGGCGGGAAGGGGAACAGATCGCCAAGCAGCGGCCGACGTCGAACGAGAAGGCCAAGCAGAAAGACGGGAGGACCACATGAAGAAATCGTATTTGCGCGCCATGGGAATCGCGTGCGCGGTGTCCGCCACAGTCGCTTGCCTTGGTCTGGCGTCCGAGGTTACTGCGGGTCCATCGAAAGTCGACCTTGGACTCGTCGCCGGCGTGATGCAACTCGTGCAGCGCGATTATGTGCATCCAGTCGACTCAGGACAGCTCACCGACGACGCCCTAAAGGGCATGCTTTCCCGCCTCGATCCGCATTCCTCCTATATGACCGAGGGGGAATTCCACGAAACCATGGAGGACGTGAACGGAAAATTCGGCGGTATCGGACTGAAGGTGTCAGATCATAACGGGTTGCCTACCGTCATCTCACCCATCGACGGCGCCCCGGCGGCCCGCGCAGGCATACAACCGGGCGACGTGATCGTCTCGGTAGACGGCCAAACCACGCATGGCGCGGATCTGATGGAGGTCGTCAGAAAGATCCGCGGAAAGCCTGAAACGACGGTCAAATTGACGATTGCCCGCGGCGACAAGACGCCTTTCGTGGTGCCCGTCACCCGGCAAGTCATTAAAATCCACAGCGTCGTGTCAAAGTTGGAGCCTAATGACATCGGCTACGTGCGAATCAACGAATTCGGCGAAGACACGCCAGGCGAACTTCAGCAGGCAATCTCGATATTAAAGCAGAACGCCGGCGGAAAACTCGCAGGCCTCGTCCTCGATTTGAGAAATGACCCCGGCGGCCTTCTCGCCTCGGCGGTCGATGTGTCCGGTGACTTCCTGAACGGCGGTCCCGTCGTCTCCATTCACGGGCGAAACGACACCGACGATCGATCGTATAAGGCCGCCGCGACGGGTGCGATATTGCCGAAAACCCCGATGGTGGTTCTCATCAACGGCGCTTCGGCATCGGCGTCCGAAATCGTTGCGGGAGCATTGCAGGACCGCCACCGCGCGACCGTGATGGGGACCCAGAGTTTCGGCAAAGGGTCTGTTCAAACCATCATCACGATCAAGGGTCATGGCGCCGTTCGGCTGACGACGGCCCTGTATTATACCCCGTCGGGCCGCTCCATTCAGGAAGACGGCATCACGCCCGACATCGTTGTCCCGGCGCCGAAGGACGAACAAGTCGCAAATTCCCTGGTCTGGCGCGAAGGCCAACTTAGTGGCGCTTTTGCAAATCCGGGACCGCTCGATAAATCCAAAAGCCAATCAAACGCCAAGCCCGCATCTGTTCAATCGGCGTCGCCGCCGATCCAGGAACAGTTGATCGGAACAAGTCGAGACGCGCAGCTCACGGCTTCGCTCAACCATCTGGAACGGCCGTCCGCACTAAATTCCGCGGCCGCCGGCACGGGTGGATCGTGATCACGCGTCTTGAGGCCCGACGCCCATGACCGTCAACGAGCCGGCCAACACTTCCAAACCAAGAGAAAGACCGTTCAGCGGCTGTCCGGGCTCGTTGTCCCACGGGAAAATTCACGAAGGGCACAGCGCGGGCATACAAAATGTGGCAAGTCCAGCTATGACCCACTACGGGGCGATATGGCCACAACCACCTGCGCTGCAAGGATTTTTGCTACCATAGCATGGCTGGATAGGCCGGCTAAGGTCTACGGATTGTGGTTCACACGGGAGAGGCCCAAGGTTCGATCCCTTGTGCGCCACCATGCTTCGCCCTTCGGGCTCCGCATGGCGCAGCCCGCCCAAAAAAGCCCCAAATCGGGGCTTTTCGTTTTTTGACAAGATCGAAACAGCAGCGGCACAGGGCGGCATGAACAGACGCGAACAATCCGGCAACTCGTTCCTGGTCACGGGCTTCCTGCATCGCCGATTCCGGCGAGATTCATTCGCGCGATGGCGCGTCGCTTTGGCTGTCGCTCTATTCGCCTTTGCTTACCCGTCGGCCGCAGGGGCGGCATCCCCCGCGGAGCTGATTTCGAGCTTTCGTCATCAGCACGGCGAAGGGAAAGTCGCGACCGATCCGGCTCTCAGTCGCATCGCGCAGGAGCAAGCCGGTGCGATGGCCGCAAGGGACAGAATGGATCATGCCGTGGCTGAAACCATTCGCCGATCGCGTCGCAAATCTTAACGCTGAGCGGGCTGCGGAAAATCTTGCGCAAGGGGATGCCACTTTTGCGAAGGCCCTGGATCAATGGATCGGATCGTATGGCCACCGCAGCAACCTGTTGATGCACGAGGGTACGCGCGTCGGCATCGCCAGCGCCAGAAGCAAGAGCGGTGAGATCTACTGGGCGATGGTGATTGCCGGGCCAGAACCAGAGCGCAGAGTGAGCAAGGGCGCGAAAGGCAGGGAGAAGCCCTGCCGATTGATGCTGAACGATACATGCCTGTGATCACGCTTGCCGAAAAATTCACCGGGTTAAAAAATCCCTATCTCGCACTCCACCAGCCTCGACGGTCCAGGTAGCAGGTCGTTGACTATCGCAACCGGTCGAACTGGACAAACCCGCCGCGCGCAGCATCATGGCGGGATGGCAGGCAGTCTTTTCACCATCGAATATTACAGCTGTCCCAGTTGCGCGCTGCCCTACAGCGCGACAAAGGAAGAGCAGCCAACCCGGCGTTCCGGCAGCTTCGCCTGCGAAGTGTGCGGTGGCCTGGTCCATGCGTGGTCCGGCAACTACGATTTCTTCGATTGGCAGGTCGACAAGGCCGACACGCCCGAATTCGGGAAACGGTGGGCGGGAACGCGCTGACCTCGGCCTGCTTGCAAGGACGCGCCGCCCACAGACTCGATCGATGACGACCCAAAGCGATCAAAAGGCGCCGGCGACCGTCAGCCTGATCGACAATGGCTCCATCGGGTGCAGCACATAATCCATCACGCCATTCTGACAGACGGAAGCGGGCGCGATTGGCGTCGGGAAGCAGAGGTTATAGAGGCTGTCGGTCTTGATCAGTGAGCCATAGGCATAGGTAATCTGATTGGCCTGGCTGTTGAACAAATTGAGTGCGTCAAGCTGGATGCGCCATCCGTTGTCGAAGCGATAGCCGATGCGCGCGTTGAAGATGCTGGTCGGCGGCGAACGGAAAGCATTGTCTTCGGTCAACGGGCTCGTTCCGAGATAGCGCCAGCGCAGTGTTCCGAATGGTCCGGTCTTTTCGCCAAGCGTGATTCCCGCGGACGCCACCATCGCGGGCGCATTGGGAATATAGTCGCCCGGCGCGTTGCCGATCTGTGCCTGCGGAAAGCCGGCGAGCGAAGCATAGAGCGCCGCCTGATCGCTGTCGAAGTCGACGAAACGCGCGTGGGTCAGCGCCAGATCGGCATCGAGATCGATCCAGGACAACGGGCGATAACGGTTGGTCCACTCGACGCCGTAGCGCTGGCTCGGCCGGCTCGCCGAGGTGTCGCCGGCATCGCCATTGAAGATGATCTCCGAATCCTGATCGAGCGCGAACAGGCTGAGCGAGGAATCAAGGCCCGGCAGGATCTTGGTCCGGACACCTGTTTCGACGCCCTTCGTCCTCACCAGCAGCGGAGATGCAGAAACCTTGGTCGAAGGGTCGGTCGGTTCCTCGGTGATGGTGGCACCGCGGGCATCGTTGCTGTGCATGCCATAGCCCGCGCCGACAAAAAACTCGGTCTTGTTGAATGGCCCCAGCACCATCGTGAATTTGGGACTGGCGATACCGGCGCTCACATTGCCGGAGTTGTTGCCGTCGAAAATGGAATAGACGTGGGCCTGATAGAAGTCGCCGCGCAAACCGACCGTGGTCTTCAGCCAGTCGTTCCATTTCACGGTGTTCTGCCCATAGACACCGATGCTGCCCTCGCCCACATCGTCGCTTCGGACATTGCTGAGGAAGCCGCGCTGGAAGGTATCGCTCAGCGCCAGGCTGATATCGTCGTAGCGCGTCTGCGCCCCGATGGTGGTCTCCATCGGCAGGCCCGCCAACGAACCATTCAGGGTTCGTGACGCATTGCCGCCGACCATGACGCGATCGTCGTGCTGGTGAAATTGATCGCCCAGCACGGGGTTGCTCAGGAAATAGGTGAAATCGTTGAACAGATCGAGCTGACTTTTCACCACGTAAGCATTGGCCTTCCAGGACCCGATGTCGTCGGTCTCAGAGATGCGCGACGACAGCGCGAAACGGTTGGTGTTGCCGCCGTCGGTCGGGTCCTCCGAGCCGAAGAGTCCGATCTGCCCCGAGGCGATCGCACGCTCCGGCACCTGGTCTGTCGAATTCCACTTGTTCGAATAGGCCATGCCGGTGATCGAGAAGCCGTCGGTCGCGGTGCCCTGGGTGTAACGGACCATGCCGTTGTACTTGCGCATGTCGTCCGGGTTGGTCCAAGGCCCGTTATAGGTGCCGACCTCGCCTGCGATCAGCACATTGCCGTTGCCGGCCTTGGCCGAATCCATGCCAAAGAATCTCTCATAACCGAAACTGCTGGCGGTCACTTCGGCGACGGCCTTCGGCACGCTGTCGATGAGGCCGATATGGAGGTTTCCCGCCGAGCCGAAGTCGCCTTCGTCGGCGAAATAAGGACCCTTGCGAATGTCGAGCGAATTGACCGTTTCGGGCATCAGCCAGTTGAGGTCCGCATAGCCCTGGCCGTGCGCGTGCGTGCGCATGTTGATCGGCACGTCGTCCACCCAGATCGCCAAATCTGTGCCGTGGTCGAGATTGTAGCCACGCAGGAAATATTGATTGGCTTTGCCCTCGCCCGAGTGCTGGGTCACGATCAGGCCGGGCGTGGCTTCGAGGATTTCGCCGGGACGCGTGACCGGCCTGGCGTTCAATTCCTCGCCCGTGGCCTGGGTCTGGCTCGCGGTCTCTGCCCCGCTGGTCGGTCCGGAGCCGACGTTTGGCGCACCTGAGGGTTTGACAATGGGCGCTGCCGGACGATTGACCGCTGCACGCACGGGCGGCTTGCGTTTGAGAACATGTCGCGACGGCGAACTGGGGGCCGAGACTCTGACCGGCGGCAACGTGTGCGGTGCTGTCGGCGCATCGGTTGTTTGACGGGGTGCGGGCGCAGAATCGGGCGGTGCTTGAGCTATCGCCGGGTGGTGGGGTGCGGACATGGCCAGCAAGCCAAATCCCAATCCACGCCACCACCCACACGCTTTACCCACGCCCTATCCCCAGCGCGAAAGCTACTACAATCGATTCCGCGCAGCAGATCGCCTTAAACCCAGCACCGGAAAGCCTAGCGGACCTGGTATGATGCTTCAATATAAACATCATACTAATCCAGAAATCAGACGGGAGAAATCACGGGATGCAACGAGTGACCATTACGATCGATGACGACCTCCTGGCCGAGATCGATGCAGCAGCAAGCGCACGCGGCTATCAGAATCGCTCCGAAATTTTCCGCGATCTGACGCGAGCGGGTCTTCAGCAATCAACGCATGGCGCCGACGGCGGCGACTGTGTAGCGGCGCTGGTCTACGTCTACGATCATGCGTCGCGCGATCTCTCCAGACGACTGGTCCAGAATTTTCACGGCCATCATGATCTTTCGCTGGCGACGCTGCACGTCCATCTCGATGACGAGAACTGCATGGAGCTGACGGCGCTCCGCGGGCCGACCAAGGACGTGCAACACTTCGCCGATCACGTCATCGCCGAGCGAGGGGTCAAATATGGCCGCGTGATCACGATCCCCGCGCCAAAACACGTCTCGAGCAAACGCGCGCGAAAGCCGCACTCACACTGACGGAGCAGGCGCCTCGGCTAGCGCGCGAAGCCGGTCATGAGGAAGCGAGCCCATGATGGACTTTCGTTCTGCGCCGCCCTCTCCGCGGCCGCGGCATGGTCGTACTGAACCGCGATGCTCTCGATCTTTGTGTTCCCGGCGTCGAGATCGACGATCGAATAGCGGGCGAGAGGGCTTCCCGCCTCCGAGACATGCGCGGGCGGCGTCGGATCGACGTAGGCAGGCTGTCCCACGCTACCCGGATTGACGACGATCTTGCCGTCCACCGAAACCTGGCGAGGAATATGGCTGTGCGCGCAGAGAATTATCCTGGCGCGAACCGAAGCCATTCTGTCGCGAATTTCGTCGGCCGATGCTTGAACGAGTCGGCCATGTTCGACATTTTCGAGCAGATAGGCGTTGTCGTCGTCGGGACGACCGTGAAAAGCGAAGACGTCATCGCTCAGTTCGAGCGAGGGCGGCAATGACTTCAGCCAGTCCAGGCCCGTCGGCCCGAGGGCCGAAAATGCGTAAGCATCGCCGGCGGATTGCCTGTCCTTTGGCCGATCGGTCACCCATCGGTCGTGATTGCCACGAATGGTCGGCCACCCCAGCGTCATCAGGAGTTCGGCGGTTTCCGCCGGCCAAAGGGGGCCTGAGACGCAATCTCCGAGATTTACGACGCGATCGACCTCGCGCTGGCGAAGATCAGCCACGACCCGTTCGAGAGCAAGAACATTGCCGTGAATGTCGGCAATCACCGCGAGACGCATGACTTACTTTATGCCGGTGTCGTCCGGGCCGGTCAATCGTCCCCCTCCGGCTAACGCCGGCATTCGCAGCTTTTTGTCCTCCTTCACCTTCGAGCGGCCGACGTGCAGCGAAAACCCGGAGGCGCCCGCATCTTCCAGCCCCGGCTTCAACGTCATGCTCGGGATGAGATAATCACCGCCGTTTTGTTGCCGGTAGGGAATCGGTGCCGTCGTCTCCAGGGTCCGCATCCGCTCACGCAGCCGCGCCGCGGCAGGCTCGAAATCGGCTTCCGTGAAGCGATCGACCCTATGGACCAGGAAGGGCGGCAGGACATCGTAACCCGGATAATAAAGGATGCCATGGTTGATCGGAAACAGCAGGTCGTCGATCGGACCGTTGACGCCGCGCGCCGAGTAGTGCTCCTCCCAGCCGCCCGTGGTGACGATCAGCATGGCGCGTTTGCCGGCCAGCGCGCCCTCGCCGAAGCGATCGCCCCAACGCTGGTCGCTGTGTTCGCCAACGCCGTAAGCGAACCCATAGGCGTACACGCGATCGACCCACCCCTTGAGGATGGCCGGCATCGTGTACCACCAGAGCGGAAATTGCAGGATCAGCATGTCGGCCCACAGCAGCTTGTCGATTTCCGACTTCACGTCCGCTGTCAGCGTGCCACCGAGGAAGGCTTTTTGAGACGCATAGGCCGGAAGAAAGCGCTCGTCGGTCGGCCAGGACGGAAAGTCCGCTCGGTCCACGGCGGATTTCCAGTCATCGGCGTAGAGGTCCGAGATGCGAACCTCGTGGCCCTCGGCGCGAAGCTCTTTGACGGCAACGTCGCGAAGCGCGCCGTTCAGCGATTTTGACTCAGGGTGGGCGAAGACGAGCAGAACTTTCATGGAGTTCTCCCAGGCATCAACGAGTTTCCTTCAGGCTATGGAATGCCGAGCTATATTGGAAATCTTGGAATGATTGGGCTACTATCCATTTTATGGATAGCAAGCGGCTCGATCTCAATCTGCTGGTGACGCTGGAGGCCCTGCTGGTGGAGCAGAACGTGACGCGGGCCGCCGCGCGCCTCCATCTCAGTCAACCGGCGGTCAGCGCTCAACTGAACCGGCTCCGGAAAGTCTTCGATGACTTGCTGCTGATCCCGGCGCAACGGGGAATGACGCCGACCGTCAAGGCCCTCGAGCTGCTCGGGCCGCTGCGTCAATCGCTCGACCAGGTTCGCGGCACCGTTTCGACCCACCAGAACTTCGACCCCGCCAGGGCCGAGCTGACCGTTGCGATCGCCTCGACGGACTATTTGCAGGCGGCGCTGATCGAGCCGCTCGCCGTGCGCTTGAGGAAAACCGCCCCTGGGTCGCGGATTGCCATTCGCAACCTGGATCTACAGCAGCTGGAAGCGCAAATGGCGCGCGGCGATGTCGATCTGGCGCTGATGTCGCCCAGCGATGCTTCGCCTGGTCTTCGCACACGGCATCTCTTCAACGAGCGATACGTCCTGATCGGGCGGCGCGACCATCCCCGCCTGCGAAGCAGGATAACGGCCAGGCAATTGATGGAACTGGAACATGTCATCGTCTCGATTCGCGGCGGCGATTTCGTAACGCCGGTGGACAGCTCTCTCACGGCGCTCGGGCTTCGGCGCAAGGTGGTGCTATCCGCGGCATCCTTTCTCTTCGTTCCCGACATCGTGTCCCGCTCGGACTTCGTGGCGCTGGTCCCGGAGCGACTGGTGCGTGATCGCACCGACAGCCTGAAGCTGATCGAAAGTCCCTTTCCGGTCGAAGGCTTCGCGGTCGGGATGGTGTGGCACGAGCGCAGCCACGGACACAGCGGCCACCGCTGGATCCGGGAGGCTCTGATCGCACTGGTCAATGGACAGACCAGCGCTGGTAAGGGCACGGCAAATCCGCGCCAGCGGTCAGGCCGGCGCGCCAAGCCTGCGAAGCACTCTCGCGCATCGGCGAATTGACGGCCCGCGCCTCCCTCACCGATGGAACCATAGGGAACCTGCCAACAACAAGATCGCGGCGATCGAAAACGCAAGCCCGGAAGAACTGGACGCCGCCCAGGAAGACATGCAAGAGCGCGCCGCCGCGACACGCTCGCCATTCGCTGATCTCTGTCGACTGGCGATCGGTTCACGAGCGCCTTGGCCCCGCTCTCATTGAAGGAGCGATTCAATCTCATCGTCACGGATAACGCCGCGTGAATGCGCCGCGAGGTGACGGTTCCCGTGAACCATCCATTTCCTCCCGAGATGTTCCGTAGGACTACGGAACCGGTGCGCACGCAACGCGTGCAGGAATTCAACGAAGCAACAGATGAGAGAATTTTCGCTTCTGTTGCGAGCCGTCTGCCTCGATCCTGCGCAGAACTTTTGATGGGTCGCCGCGCCACTTTTTTAACCCCTTAAATCTAACCTTTGCGGCTGAATTCCTTATCATTTCCCGCAAAGCTCTTGGAACTGCCGCCGTCATGTTCGGAGTAAAGGCATGGATGAAAGCCAAGCGGTCCGGCGGCGGCACCACGCATCTTCTCGCGACATGGGGGATCGCGTGGTTTGTCGCGCTGGCCTGCACCGTGCTGATCGGCCTGGAAGTCTCCCGCATCGTCACCCAGCGTTCCCAAGTCATGGCCAATGCGCGATTGCAGACGGCCAATCTCACAAGATCCCTGCTTCAGCACGCCGAACTGACCTTCCGGACGGCAGACGCGATCCTGATCGGCGTCGTCGAAAGGCTTGAACATGAGAAGATGGATGACGAAGCCCGCGGACGGCTGAAGGCGTGGTTTGCCAGGGAGGTGAAAAACTCCGCGCAATTCACCGCCTTTGGCGTCCTCGATGAGCGCGGCACGATGGTCGTGAACCTGCTGGGAGAGAACGCCCCGACGCAATTCGCCGATCGGGAATATTTCCTCTACCACCGCTCGCACAGCGACGACGCCCTTCGCATCGGCCGTCCGGTGCATAGCCAATCCAATGGATGGCTCATTCCGGTGACGCGCCGCTTCAACAAGCCGGACGGGACCTTCGGCGGCGTCGCGCTGGCCGCGATCAATCCGCGGTACTTCCAGGACTTCTACGATCGCCTCGAACTCGTCGACAACAGCGCCGTCATTCTCGTCTCGACGGATGGAACGCTTCTGGTGCGGCGGCCGTTCGTCGAGGCCAACGTCGGCCGCGACATGACCAACAGCAAGATCTTTGCGGAGTTGAAACAAGCGCCCTCGGGAAGCCTCGAAATCAAGGCTTCGATTGACGGCGTGACGCGCTTCAACAGCTACGAGCAGGGACACACCTATCCGATTTTCGTCGCCGTCGCGCAGAACATGGATGAGTTGCTGGCGCCGTGGAAGGCCAACGCCATTCGCCGGCTGATCGAAACCGCGGCAATCGCCTGCTTCATCCTGCTGATGGGCGCCTTCGTCTGGCGCGCCACGAAAAATCTCGCCGGAAATTCGATCGAGCTTCGCAAGACCAATGCCCGCTTCGACGCCGCGCTTGCCAACATGCCGACGGGCCTGAGCATGTTCGATGCCGACGGCAGCTTGATGGTCTGCAACGAGCGCTATATCGAGCTTTACGGAATGTCAGCCGACCTCGTCAAACGCGGCGCGAACATCTACGACATCGTCGCCCACCGCAAACAGACCAGCGGCCTCGATATGGACGCGAGAGCCTATGTCAACGAATTCCGCAACGAACTAAACAGGGACGGCAGAAGTGTAAAAATCTCGCGCCTGAACGACGGGCGCGTGATGTCGGTCACCAATACGGCGATCGCCGGCGGCGGATGGATCGCGATCCACGAAGACATCAGCGAGCGCGTCGGCGATGAGGAAGCGCTTTTCAACCAGGCCGCGGAGTTGGCGCGCATCAACCTGCGGTTCGACGCCGCGCTCAGCCACATGACGCAGGGGCTGTGCATGTTCGACGAGCGCAAGCGGCTCGTGGTCTGGAACAAGCGCTATGTCGAGTTGCGCGGCGTGCCGCAGGAATTGCTTAAGGTCGGAACACCCTTTGAGGTCATCGTGACCGATGAGCACTCCCGCGGGTTGATCAAGGGATATCCCGGCGCCGACGCGGTCACCGCGAGGGTCGCTGAACTGTCCGAACTTCCGCTGGATTCGCAGCGGGTCGAAGAGCACGCGGACGGCCGCTTTGTGTTGCTTTCCCGGCAGCCGATGCCGGGCGGCGGCTGGCTCTGCGTGATGGAGGATATCACCGAGCGAAAGCGCGCGGAAGCGGCGATCGTTCACCTGGCGCGGCACGACGTTTTGACGGGGCTGGCCAATCGCGCGCAATTCAACGAGAAGCTCGAAGAGGCCGGCAAGCGGCTGAAGCGCGGCGGCGGCGCCATCACCGTCATGATGCTCGATCTCGATCGCTTCAAGGCGGTCAACGACATGTTCGGCCATCCCGCCGGCGACGAACTTCTGGTCGAAGTCGGCCGCCGGCTGAAATCCGCGCTGCGGGAAACCGACCTGCTGGCGCGGCTCGGCGGCGACGAATTCGCCATTATCCAGGAAGGCGGCCCCAGCCAGCACGAGGGGGCGATCGCGCTGGCATTGCGGATCAACAACGCGATCGCCGAACCGTTCAACCTCGGCGGCTTTGAGGTCAATATCGGCACCAGCATCGGCATTGCGATGGCGCCCGAACACGGCACCGAGCCGGAGGGACTGCTCAAGAGCGCTGATCTCGCGCTTTACGCCGCCAAGGCGCAAGGGCGGAGCGATTACCGCATCTATCAGCCCGGCATGCTGGAAAGCGCAACCTCGCAGCAATTGGCGGAAAGCGAATTGCGCGACGCCATCGCCTACGATCAATTCGAGCTGCACTACCAGCCGGTGGTCGACGTCAGGACCCGGCAAATCTGCGGCGTCGAGGCGCTGATCCGCTGGCGGCATCCGCTCAAGGGACTGATTGGACCCGACGAGTTCATTCCGCTCGCCGAATCGAGCGGCCTGATCGTGCCGATCGGCGAGTGGGTTTTGCAGCGGGCCTGTAACGACGCAGCAGCATGGCCTTCGCATATCAAGCTCGCGATCAATATTTCGGCCGTGCAGTTCAAACGGGGCAACCTGTTTGAGGTCATCCTGTGCGCGCTGGTCGAGAGCGGCCTCTCACCCGAGCGGCTGGAACTCGAGATCACCGAAACCTGGCTCCTGGACAATCAGGAAGCGCATCTGGCGACGATCCGCCAGCTCAAGAACCTCGGCATCTCGCTGGCGCTGGACGACTTCGGCACCGGCTATTCCTCCGTGACCTATTTGACGAATTTTCCGTTCGACAAGATCAAGATCGACCGGACTTTCACCCACGAGGTGCTGCAACGCCGCGACTACGCCGCGGTGGTGTCCTCGGTGCTCGCGCTCGCGCAAGGCCTCGACAAGATCACGACCGTCGAGGGCATCGAGACCGAGGAGCAGTTCGAATATATGCGCATCGCAGGCGTCGACCTCGCCCAGGGCTACCTTTTCAGCCGGCCGGTGCCGGTTTCCGAACTCGATTTCACCGTCCGTTATCCGTCGGTTAAGCAAAATATGGTGGCTTAGAAGCGGGATTTTTCGGATTCGAAGATGAGCGCGCAGCTAGGCGGTTTGATCGATCAGCTCGAAACGGCGCTCGGCAGCAAGGATCTGGCGCGCCGCGCCGAAGTCCTGCGCCGGGTGACCGACCTTTTCGTGCTTCAGTCCGGGTCGTTTTCCGACGATCAGATCGAGCTGTTCGATGTCGTGATGGGCAAGCTCGTCGACAACATCGAAAGTGCTGCCCGCGCGCAGTTCGGCAGCCGCATCGCGAAACTCCCCGACGCGCCGCGCGGGGTCGTCCGCGTGCTGGCGCAGGATACCGCGATCGAGGTCGCCGGCCCCCTCCTCGCCCATAGCGAACGCCTCGACGTCGACACGCTGGTCGACACCGCCAAGACCAGGAGCCAGGACCATCTGCTGGCGATCTCGACCCGCAAGGTTCTGGTCGAAGCCGTGACGGACGTGCTGGTGGACCGTGGCAACAGCGCCGTGGTCTCCTCGACCGCGCAAAATGCCGGCGCGAAATTCTCCGAATTCGGGATGTCCACGCTGGTCCGCAAGGCGCGCAACGACGGCGACCTGGCTCTGTGCGTCTGGTCGCGCCCGGATATTCCACGGCAAAACCTGGTCAAGCTGTTCGTCGATGCCTCTGAAGCGGTCAAGAACCAGCTGGTGGAAGCCGATCCGCGCCGCGCCGAACTGATCAAGTCGATGGTCGCGCAGGCGACCGACGACATCCAGACCAAGGCGCGCGCCGGCTCCAACGACTTTGCACTCGCCTCCGACCAGGTGCGTGAGCTGAACGCCGCCGGAAAATTGAACGAGGCGCAGCTACTGGCCTTCGCCGATGAAGGAAATTTCGACAGAGTGGTCGCCACACTCGCTCTGATGTGCGACCTGCCGGTCGGCCTCGTGGAACGGGCGCTGGTGCAGAACCAGACCGAGCAGATCGTCGTTCTCGCCCGCGCGCTCGAAATCTCCTGGGCGACGACGATGAAACTGTTGTTGATGCATGCCGGCGTCAACGGCTCATCCCGCCAGCAGCTCGACGTGACCTTCGCCAATTTCTACCGGCTGCAACCGGCGACCGCGCGAACCGCGCTCAAATTCTACCGGATGCGGGAAAAGGCCAGCCGTCCGCCGCAATGACGCGTCCGCGCGCGGCTCACGCAGCGCCGATATCAGCCTCTCTCAGCCGCTCTGCCAGAACGCCGGACATGGCGACGTCGTGCTTGCCCGACGCATAGACTTCCGTTGACGTGACATGGTTCTTCCCGAGCGTCAGCAGCACGCCGATCCAGTAGGCGAACCAGATGTGCGGATCGGTCAGGGCGCGCAGTTTCTGCCGGTCGTGCTCCACCGGCTGATGATTGGAGGCCTTGCGAACCTCGATCGCGATCAGATTGTTGGGAACGCCGCGCTGGTGCACGACGATATCGGGATAGATCGATTTGCCGAGATGGTCGTCGGTCGACACGATCGAGCCGTGCGGCAGGTTCAGGGTTCGCGGGCCGAGCCGGTCGAAATCGCAATCGACCTCGAAATCCGGAAACTGCCGTTCGACATGCACCGCCAGCCGGTGCGTCAGGGCACGCTCGCCGAGATCGTGCTCAAACAGGAAGGCCTCGCGCGCGTAAAACTCTTTCAGTGCGGCGACGACCTTGTCCAGCTCGGTGTGCATCTGGCCCCCGCAAGTCTCACGAAGCGCGGCGATTTCGCTTCAACAACAATTTTTCGGCCGATTGATGCTATCTCGTCATGGCCGGGCTTGTCCCGGCCATCCACGCCTTTCTTCCTGCTGATGCTTAAGACGTGGATGCCCGGGACGTAGGCGAGCGGACGCGACGCCGTTCTTCGAACGGCTATGCGGGCATGACGGAACAAAAACCTGTACCTCGCCCCTCAGAACTTCACTTCGATCAGCCGCGGCCCGGGCTCGGCGATCGCTTCCGCCAGCGCCTTGTTGAACTCGTCCGCCGTGGTCACCGCGCGCCCCGCAACGCCCATGCCCTTGGCAAGCGCGACGAAGTCCAGCGTCGGGTTGTCGATCTTCAGCATGTCCATGGCGCGTTGGCCGGGCGCGCCGGCGCCGACCCCGTCGAATTCGCCGCGCAGGATTTGATAGATGCGATTGGCGAACACGATCGTGACGACGTTAAGGCCCTCGCGCGCCTGCGTCCACAGGGACTGGAGCGTGTACATCGCACTGCCGTCGCCGACCATGCAGATCACCTTGCGGTCGGGGCATGCTACCGCCGCACCCGTTGCCACCGGCGTCGAAAATCCGATCGAGCCGCCCATGTTCTGCAGCCAGTCATGCGGGGCTGCCGCCGCCGTCGGCGGAAAGAAGCCGCGCCCGGTGGTGATGGATTCATCGACGATGATCGCGTTCTCCGGAATAGCGCACGCAATCGCCTGCGCGATCGAAGCATGGTTGAGCGGCCCGGTCGGCTTGTTGAGTTCGGCGAGCTTTTGCGGCTTGACGTCGGACGGCTTGGCTTGAAGCGCATCGCGCGAGCGCTTCGAGTGCTGCGACCGAGTTTTCGCCCCAGGCGGTCATGCGGTGAACCTCGCAGCCGTCTGGCTTGAGATGGCTCGGCTTGTTCGGATAGGCGAAGAAGGCGATCGGATCGTTGGCCTCGACCAGAATGATATTCTTGAAATCCTTGAGGAGCGGCAGCGCCTGCTCGATCACATAGGGAATGCGGTCGATCGAGAAACGGCCGCGGCCGCGCGCCATCCGCGGGTGATAGGTCTGGCCCATCACCTTGCAGCCGGTCTTGCCGGCGATCTGCTGCGCCAGCGCCAGCCCGCGCTCGGTCAGCGCATTGCCGGTGATGAGCAAGCAGATTCTGCGTGCCGCCCGAATGCAAGATCTTCGCCGCCTTCTCGACCGCGTCCGCGGAAAAGCCCGGTTGCTGTTTGGGCGGCTGGACCTGCGCGATGCCGTCGGCTTCGTTCCAGGCGGTATCGGCGGGCAAAATAAGCGTGGCGATCTGCGGCGGGGCGCTTTTGGCGGCGGCAATGGCGGCGGCGCCATCGGCGGCGACAGACTTTGCATCCGGCGAGGTGCGCACCCATTCCGACATCGGCCGCGCCAGCCCCTCGATATCCGAGGTCAGCGGCGCATTAAGGCCGATGTGATAGGTCGCATGCTGGCCGACGATATTGACGATGCCGGAATGCGCCTTCTTGGCGTTGTGCAGATTGGCAAGGCCATTGGCGAGACCGGGCCCGAGATGCAGCAGCGTCGAGGCCGGCGTGCCCTTCATGCGGAAATAGCCGTCGGCCGCGCCCGTCACCACGCCCTCGAACAGGCCGAGCACGCAGCGCATGCCCTCCACGCGATCCAGCGCCGCGACGAAGTGCATTTCCGAGGTGCCGGGATTGGTGAAACAGACGTCGACCCCGCCCGCGACCAGGGTCCGCACCAGACTTTCCGCACCGTTCATTCCTAAACTCCCGTTGGGGTTCGAAGCAGCTCTTGGCCAGATCAATCACTCGTTTTAGGCCGTTCGTCAAAGGGGGCCGGATGGGGCACGGGGGATTTTGGGCGCATGGCTGCCATCGATAGCCGGGGCCAAGCGCAATTTTAACCGCACCATTTGAAATCCGTCACGTTTGCTTGCGAAAATAGGCCTGATATGGCCTGCTTGCTTGTCAAGCTTGAATAGCGAGGAACCCGATGACCCGGATATTTGCCTATCTGATCGTGGCGTTGACGATACTGGCCGGCACCTCCTCCGCCCGAGCCACCATGGACGACGATTTTTTCAATTTCCGTGGCCGCCAGCAGCAGCCGATGATGCAGCCGGGGATGCAGCAGCGCGGCGTGCCCTATTATGGCCCCGGCTCCGACTATTTCGGCGGCGGTGGTTCAGGTCCGATCCCGCGCGAACGGGTCAGCGCGCCGGTCGCGCAAGCGCCGGGCACCATCTACATCTCGACCTCGGAGCGCAGGCTTTATCTGATCCTGGGCAACGGCGAGGCGCTGCGCTACGGCATCGGCGTCGGCCGCGACGGCTTCCGCTGGACCGGCACCCACCGCATCAGCGCGAAGAAGGAATGGCCGAGCTGGACCCCGCCCTCGCAGATGCGGGCCCGGCGGCCCGACCTGCCGCGTTTCATGGCCGGCGGCATCGAAAACCCGCTCGGCGCGCGTGCGATCTATCTCGGCTCGACGCTCTATCGCATCCACGGCTCCAACGAACCGGAAACGATCGGTCACGCCGTCTCCTCCGGCTGCTTCCGCATGACCAACGAGGACGTCACCGATCTCTATAACCGCGTCTCGGTCGGCACCGTCGTGGTGGTGCAATAAGACTGCGCAATCACAGACGTGACTTGAAGACCGGAGGCTTTCATTCCTCCGGTACGCCGGCGAGACGCATGCCTTCATAAATGCGCTTGCTTCCCGCGCGATAGGCTGGATCGTCGCTCATTCTGCCTCGCGTGCGACGAAGGGTGAAAGCCGGATCGAGCGCGAGCCCGGCTCGCACCACCGCCCGCGCCTCCTCCAGCTGGTCGAGCTGCGCAAGCGAGGCCGCAAGCTGAAAATGCGCAAGCGGATAATTCCGATTGGCCTCAAGCGACCGGCGTAGCCACACAACCGCCCTGGCGTTATCGCCGAGCATCTGCTTGGCAATGCCGACATAGTGCAGCCAGCGAAAGGCAAAGATATCGCGGGGAGAGAGCCGAAACGCTTCCTTGATGTGAGCTTCGGTTTCCGCGCCGCGGCCAATAAAGGCCTTCGCCAGACCGATGAGACCATGGGCGTCGGCGAAGTTTCGATCCAGCGCCAACGCCAGCTCGCATTCCCGAATGCCTTGCGCCGCTCGCCTGGTTGCGTTCAGCACGGACCCCAATACCAGGTGCCCCCGGGGGTGCTGCGGAGATATTGTAAGAGCCTTGTTTACCGTTGCCTCGGCTGCCGCAAAGCGCGCGTCGCGGTCATCGACCATGAAATTTCCTCCGACAGAGGAATCCACGGCTGCTATGGCGACCAACGCCTCGACATGGCCGGGATCGAGCGTCAAAGCGCGCTCGAAAAACGCCTTGGCCTGCGCCATGTAGCCGGGCGTCATCCCCTTGTTCCAGCAGCTGGTGCCCTGAAAGTACAAGTCCATTGCATCCGGATGGTGTGAACGCGCCGCGCGCCGCGCCTCCGCCTCGATGAGCTGGGCATTCAGTGTATTGGCGAGGCTGGAAACGATTTCGTCCTGCACGTCGAAGAGATCGGCGATGGGTTTGTCGAAGCGCTCGGCCCAAAGATGGCTGCCCGTTTCAGCGTCGATCAGCTGCGCATTGACTCGGAGCCGGTTGCCCCCGCGCTGCACCGAGCCTTCAAGCACATAGCGGACGTTCAGCTCCTGCCCGAGCTTCTGTGCGCCCACGGCGGCTTCCCTTTGAACGTAAACGCCGTGTTGCGGGCGATCACAAACGAGCCTGATATCCGCGACAGATCCGTAGTCAGGCTCTCCGTGATTCCATCGACGAAATAGTCCTGCGCGGGGTCGCCGCTGAAATTAGCGAATGGCAATACGACAATGGACAGACGGGGCACCGGTTGCGCCATGGTCAGGATCGTTTCGCCCGCAGTTCTCCCCTCCTCGCGCACCGTGCCGACGAAGCGGATACCTTTGCGCGGCAAGGTCTTGATCAGGCGTTGCTCCTCGCCGGAATCGCCAATCGCTGTCCGTGCGGCGTTGATACGCGTCGTGAGCGCGGACTCCGAGACGATGCGCCCACCCCAGATCGCGGCAATCAGATCATCCTTGGTCACCAGCCGGTCGCGCTTGCGGATCAGGTATTCCAGCAGATCAAAGACCTGCGGCTGTAGCGCGATCGTATCTTGGCCCCGGCGCAACTCCCGTTGATCGGCGTCCAGGACGTAATTGTCGAATAAGTACAACAAGTTATTGTCATCCCAGCGGGGACCTATGCCCCATTTCACCTGCGCGCAGGTGAAAAATCAAGGAAACGATAAGGGTAAAGTAAGACCGCCGTAAAGCGCAGCCGTGCGCCCCCTTCGATACTCGCGACGCATCGAGTCACGCATCAGATGGGGTTCAAGCCATGCGCAGCCAGGAAAACTCAATTGCTTCGGACACGCCTTTCAGTGAAATCTGGGCGAATGCCCAGCGGTCGCGCAGCATCTTCTTTCGCGCACTCATCCTTGGAACGTCGGCACCAGCTTCGACGCAGCGCCGCTGCGCAACGCGACCGGCCCCCAGCATGCTCACCGTTGCCTTGATCCTGAGAAACAGAATCCGGCACGCCTATCGCAATCGCCGCCGATCGATGCTGCGGCGGTTACTCATATCGGGAAGATCCACGGTCACGGCATTGCTGATGAAGCAGCGTGACAGGTTGGGAGGTTATGCCGGCGATCGATGGTCAGACGCTGTGGAGAGCGCCATCGATGAGAAGTAACACCACCATCGCTGCGGCCGGCCGATATAGTAGCCCCGTTCGCCACACCTGATATCCGGCCAAATCAATCTGCGGATATTATCTCAACTTCCCGACTTGCAGATCGCCTTCAGCGCGGTCCATTCCGGCTCGCTGAGCAGCGAGGGGCCGCTTGGGGGGCGATTTTCGTCGCTGAGGTGTTTCAGCCGGTCTTCGGTGAGCGGATGGTTGGCCAGGATCGACAGGGTGTTGTCCCCCTGGTTTCCGGTGACGCGGAAAATCAGGTCGCCCATCGGCTTGGTCGGGCGGCCGAGCTGGTGCATCACTTCAATCGAAAAATTGTCGGCGTTTTGTTCGGCCTCGCGCGAGTAGGACGCGGTGAAGAGCGAGCGCGAGGCGAAAATCAGGGCGCCGGAGCCGGTGACATCGCCGAACAACAGACCGATCAGGAACGAGGTGCCGCCGCTATAGATCATGTTGCGTGTATTGTCGCGATGGCTGACATGACCGAGCTCATGCGCAAGCACGCCTGCGATTTCATCCGGATCGTTCGCCCGGGCCAATAATCCGTTGAACAAATAGACCTTGCCGCCCGGGAGCGCGAAAGCATTCGGAACCGGCGTATTCAGAACGGTGGCCCGCACCGGCGTGTCGAAGCCCGCAGCGATCGAGATTTTCTTCATCAACTTGTTGAAGGCGATGCTTCCGGCGGCATTGCTGCAGGTCTTGCCGCCGAACATGACCCCCATCTGGCCCTCAGCGGCATCGCCGATGCGGCGTTCCAGGGCGGGCGGGACCAGCGGCGCGAGACGATCCGCGGCCAACGGCAGCCCGAACCAGATCACGGCGACGATCGATACGGTCGCGGCCACCGACCAGCCGACGATCGTGGAGACGCCGCGCCGGCCGACCGCATCGTCGTTCAGATGCGGACACCGGGAGATCAAAACCGCGCCGAGCGCGGAATCGCGAATTTCAAGCCGTGCCAGCGACGGCGCGGTCACACAACTCAAGCGCAAGATGCCGGCAACCCCGTCGGCGCGGCGGATGTCCGCGAACGGCCAGGTCGCAAGCGTCGTCCCGTTCTCGATAATTTCGAGCCCGTCCTTGAACGCAAACTGCACCTGATGACGGCGGCTCGATGCCCCGTCGTAAAAGATAGAGGCGACCTCTGGCTGGGGCGTTGCCGGAATGGTTTCCGGTCCACGGTCCGTCATCTCGCTAGAATCCGACGACATCGAGACCGTTGGCAAAACCCTCACCCAGTGCATCGGCGAGTTCGCCTTTGGCGGCCACGTTGGTGGCCGCTTCCAGGCGGAAGGCGGTCGCGGACGCTGCTACCCTCGCCCAGACGTCGCGCAGGAGATAAACCCGAAGCACGATATTCATGGCCAGAATGAATCCGAGATAGCCGATGCCAAGAACCACCGTCATCGCCGTGCTCGCACGGAGCCGATCGCCAAGATGAGATAGATCGCCGAACGCCGAAAATCCAGAAGCTGCAAGCGACAATAAAAGCGGCGAATAGCAGGAGAATAAGAACGAACCAGCCGATTACTTTCCAGTAGAGGCCGTACAGTGCACCTGACGAGAGATCCGATTCAAACGAAACATCACCAAAGCGGATGCCCGAAATCCACCAGCGCCATTCGATCGCTTTGAAGGCCCCGTAGACGAACGGCAAAGCGACCATCCAGATAAGGATCACCAGACCGAACATGCGGCTTTGCGCAGCAGGCAATCTATGACCGGCGTTCATAACGAATAGCGCGAGCGCGACGATGACCGGGGAAAGTGCTATCAGCCACAATTTCCAGCCGCGCTTGAAGAGCTCCGACCCGCGCCCTTCGAAGCTGCCTCGGAGATCGCCATAATGACAATGCCGCATCTTGTAGCGCTCGAGTGCGGCCTCACGCCACGGCAACGCGAAACCGAGCGAAAAAATCGTCAGCAGGCCCCACCCCGCGGCCCGCATCGCATAGGCCCAGCCCGACCCGTCCATCCAGAAACGCACCCCGCGCCACACGGTGCGGGTGAGACGGTAGCGCCGCGCGCGATAGATCGCGAACTGGCCGAACAGATAGAAGAACAGGAACAGCGGGACGCTCGCAAAGGCCTTGTAGCGTTCCGCCTCGATGCCGACGAGGAAGTAGGCGAGATAGATCGGCACAAGGATCGCGAGCGCGAACAAAAATCCGATCAGCAATTCCCGGCCACGTCCGGTGTATTCCGGCGCGTCGCCATCGAGCGAGGTATGCGACCACAGATGACGGCGGATGTCGGTGGCGAGCCAGAACCGGTAGAAGCCGAAGGTAATCAGCTCCAACCCGGTGCCGCGCTCCACCAATCCACGGAATTCGCCGCGATCTCCGGAGAAAATCGCCTTCACCGACGAGGCCGGCAAGGGCGGCGGCGGCGGTGGAAAATGCGGCACCGAACTCATCTCGTTCACGGAAGGCGCCCCCCAAGGAAAAGCGGGCGCCAGTGCCCTCTTTCCGAAGTTCGTGAGACATCGCGGCGCCCCCTTACACGAACTTCGGAAAGCAAGGGCACTGGCAAAGATATGATTCTAGTACCGCTTTCGATCTGAAGTCCCTGGGGGAGAACCCGCCGCTCGCAGTGCAGGGACTTCAGATCGACGGTACTAGTGAAACCTTGGATTGAGCCGATGTCAATGCTCGCGCGCTATTCCCGGTTAATCCGCCTTTAAGCCGACTTCTCGAAAAGCTCGCGGCCGATCAGCATGCGGCGGATTTCGGTGGTGCCGGCGCCGATTTCGTAAAGCTTGGCGTCGCGCAGCAGCCGCCCGGTCGGATAGTCGTTGATATAGCCGTTGCCGCCGAGCAACTGGATCGCATCGAGCGCGCATTGCGTCGCCTTCTCGGCGGCATAAAGGATGGCGCCGGCGGCATCCTCGCGCGTGGTCTCGCCGCGGTCGCAGGCCTTCGCCACCGCATAGACATAAGCGCGCGACGCATTCATCGTCGTGTACATGTCGGCGATCTTGCCCTGCACCAACTGAAAGCTGCCGATCGGCTGACCGAACTGCTTGCGCTCGTGCACGTAAGGCAGCACCACGTCCATGCAGGCCTGCATGATGCCGAGCGGCCCCGCCGCCAGCACCGCGCGCTCGTAGTCGAGGCCCGACATCAGCACGTTGACGCCGCGGCCGACCTGGCCGAGCACGTTTTCCTCCGGCACCTCGCAATTGTCGAACACCAGTTCGGCCGTATCCGAGCCGCGCATGCCGAGCTTGTCGAGCTTCTGCGCGGTGGAAAATCCCTTCATGCCCTTTTCGATGATGAAGGCGGTGATGCCGCGCGCGCCCGCGGCCGGATCGGTCTTGGCGTAAACCACCAGCGTCTCGGCGACCGGACCGTTGGTGATCCACATCTTGGAACCGTTGAGCACATAACGATCGCCCTTCTTCTCGGCGCGCGTCATCATCGACACCACGTCGGAGCCGGAACCCGGCTCCGACATCGCGAGCGCGCCGACATGTTCGCCGGAAATCAGCTTCGGCAGGTATTTCTGCTTCTGTGCCGTGCTGCCGTTGCGCCGGAGCTGATTGACGCAAAGATTTGAATGCGCCCCATAGGAAAGACCGACCGAGGCCGACGCCCGCGAAATCTCTTCCATCGCCACGCAATGTTCGAGATAGCCGAGGCCCGAGCCGCCATATTCCTCCTCGACCGTAATGCCGTGCACACCGAGCGCGCCGAGTTTCGGCCAGAGATCCATCGGAAATTGATTGCTCTTGTCGATCTCGGCGGCGCGCGGCGCGATCTCGTTGTTCGAGAAATCGTGAACAGTCTCGCGCAGCGCATCGGCGGTTTCGCCAAGATCGAAATTGAACATCCGGTACGCGTTGGGAATCATGTCGGGCGGCCTCCGGGGAAATCAAACGTTGTTTCAAACTATGCCTTAATCCTCGAACCTCACCTTGTCACGGGCGACAGAGGTGAGGAAGGCATCGCGGCTGGTATGCCATGGCGCCTCGACGCCAAATCCGTCGAAACTGTCTCTTGCCCAAAGCTGCGCAAGGGGATGTAATTTGGCCATAACGCTACCACCTCCCGAACCAACGGCGGGGGCCAGTGGAGTGGATTTGACATTCGCGCTTCGCCTAGCCGCGAGTTCGTCGGGCGAATGTCAAATCCGGAACTCTACTGGAAACATATATTTGCTAGTGGTCCTTCTAATTCCAACATTCGCCAAGCACCTGCTGAGAAGGGACGCGAATGTTGGAATTGGACCGCTAGTCGAGGGAAAAACGACCATGAACATCCAGACATCGCCCGGCCAGCAAGAACTTCTGCGCGCAGCGCGCGAGGCCGCCTATTCCACGCCGCTGGAGGATTTCCATCCCGGCGCGCCGCAATTGTTCCGCAACGATACGCTGTGGCCCTATTTCGAGCGGCTGCGCAAGGAAGAGCCGGTGCATTACTGCACCAAGTCGCCGATCGAACCCTATTGGTCGGTCACCAAATACAACGACATCATGCATGTCGATACCAACCACGGCATCTTCTCATCCGATGTCGTCGCTGGGCGGCATCTCGATCCGCGACGTTCCAGCAGGCTATGACTGGCCAAGCTTCATCGCCATGGACCAGCCGCGGCATTCGGCGCAGCGCAAGACGGTGTCGCCGATGTTCACGCCGACGCATCTGGACCAACTCGCGATCCTGATCCGCGCAGCGCACTGGCAAGGTGCTGGACTCGCTGCCGCGCAACGAGACCTTCAATTTCGTCGACCTGGTTTCGATCGAACTGACCACGCAGATGCTGGCGACGCTGTTCGATTTTCCGTTCGAGGAGCGGCGCAAGCTGACCCGCTGGTCGGACGTCTCGACCGCGCTGCCGAAGGGCGGCATCGTCGATTCCGAAGAACAGCGCCGCGCCGAGATGGACGAATGCGCGGCCTATTTCACCAAACTCTGGAACGAGCGCGTCAATGCCGAGCCGCGCAACGACCTGATCTCGATGATGGCGCACAGCGAGGCCACGCGCCACATGGAGCCCGACAATCTGTTGGGCAACATCATCCTGCTGATCGTCGGCGGCAACGACACCACCCGCAACACCATGAGCGGCTCGGTGCTGGCGCTGAACGAAAATCCCGAGCAGTACCAGAAGCTGCGCGACAATCCGGCGCTGATCGATTCCATGGTGCCGGAAGTGATTCGCTGGCAGACGCCGCTGGCGCATATGCGGCGCACCGCGCTGGTCGACACCGAGCTCAGCGGCAAGAAGATCAGCAAAGGCGACCGCGTCGTGATGTGGTACGTCTCCGGCAACCGCGACGAGGAGGTCATCGAGCGGCCCAACGAGTTCATCATCGACCGCGCGCGGCCGCGCACCCACCTGTCGTTCGGCTTCGGCATCCACCGCTGCGTCGGCATGCGGCTCGCCGAACTGCAACTGAAGATCGTCTGGCAGGAGATCCTGAAGCGGTTCGAGCGGATCGAGGTGGTCGGCGAGCCGAAGCGGGTCTATTCCAGCTTTGTGCGCGGCATCGAGTCCCTGCCGGTGCGCATACCTGCATAGACGCCCCTGTACCCTCTTGAACGCGGCTCCGGACCCGCCTATCCCGAGGAGGAAGCATCGCGGGCGGCGTCCCGTGGGACAAATTGACCTCCGAGCCGAGAACCGATGACCACACCCGACCACGACGAACATGCCGACATCCGCGACGCCGTCGCCAAACTCTGCGCGCAATTTCCCGGCGAATACTGGCGCAAGCTCGATCGCGAGATGGCCTACCCCACAGCCTTTGTCGATGCACTCACGGAGTCCGGCTATCTCTCGGTGCTGATCCCGGAAGAATATGGCGGCGCGGGCCTGAAACTCTCGGCCGCGACCGCGATCCTGGAAGAAATTCATCGCGCCGGCTGCAACGCAGGCGCCTGCCACGCCCAGATGTACACCATGGGCACGGTGCTGCGGCACGGCAGCGAAGCGCAGAAGGCCCAATGGCTGCCGAAGGTCGCGAGCGGCGAATTGCGGTTGCAGGCTTTTGGCGTCACGGAACCGACCAGCGGCACCGATACCTCCTCGCTGAAGACCTTTGCCAGGCGCGAAGGCAATGACAGCTATGTCGTCAACGGCCAGAAGATCTGGACCAGCCGCGCCGAATATTCCGACCTGATGATCCTGCTGGCGCGCACCACGCCGAAGGAGCAGGCGACAAGAAGCGCACCGACGGCCTGTCGGTTTTCATCGTCGACATGCGCGAGGCCAAGAACGCCGGGCTTTCGATCCGCCCGATCCGCACCATGATGAACCACTCCACGACCGAAGTGTTCTTCACCGACATGAAGGTGCCGGCGGAAAACCTGATCGGCGAGGAAGGCAAGGGCTTTCGCTACATCCTTTCCGGCATGAACACCGAGCGCATCTTGATTGCGGCCGAATGCATCGGCGACGCCAAATGGTTCATCGACAAGGCCTCGACCTACGCCAAGGAGCGCAGCGGTGTTCGGCCGCCCGATCGGCCAGAATCAAGGCATCCAGTTTCCGATCGCAAAGGCCTATGCCGCGATGCGCGCGGCCGAACTGATGGTGAAGGAAGCGACCCGCAAATATGAAGCGGGGCTCGATTGCGGCGCCGAAGCCAACATGGCCAAGATGCTGGCGGCCGATGCTTCCTGGGAAGCGGCGAATGCCTGCGTGCAGACCCATGGCGGCTTCGGCTTTGCCGAAGAATACGATGTCGAGCGCAAATTCCGCGAGACGCGGCTCTATCAGGTGGCGCCGATCTCGACCAATCTGGTGTTGTCCTATATCGCCGAGCATGTGCTCGGCATGCCGCGCTCCTACTGAGAAACCAACATGCTGCCGCTTGAAGGAATAACCGTCATCGCCGTCGAACAGGCCGTTGCCGCGCCGTTCTGCTGTCGCGGCTTGCCGATGCCGGCGCCCATGTCATCAAGGTGGAGCGGCCCGAAGGCGATTTCGCCCGCGGCTATGACGCCGCCGCCAAGGGGCAAAGCAGCTATTTCGTCTGGCTCAACCGCGGCAAGGATTCGGCGGTGATCGACCTCGCCACCAAAGAAGGCCGCGCTGAGCCTTGAGACGCTGATCGCCCGCGCCGACGTGCTGTTGCAGAACCTCAAGCCGGGCTCGATGGACAAGCTCGGCTTTTCGCATTGAGAGGCTGAAAAAGGATTATCCGGCGCTGATCTGCTGCACCATCACCGGCTACGGCGACGACGGCCCCTACGCGCATCGCAAGGCCTACGATCTCCTGATCCAGGCCGAAAGCGGGCTGGCCTCGATCACCGGCGGACCGGAAGGCCCCTCGCGCGTCGGGCTTGTCGATCGTCGATATCGCGACCGGCGCCACCGCGCATGCCTCGATCCTGGAAGCGCTGATCGCGCGCTCGCGCACCGGCAAGGGCGCCGACATCCGGATCTCGATGTTCGACGTGATGGCCGACTGGATGGCCGTGCCGCTGCTCAACTCGGAAGCCGGCCAGCCGCCGAAACGCATCGGCCTCGCCCACCCCTCGATCGCGCCCTACGGCGTATTCCGTTCCAAAGACGGCAAGGACATCCTGATCTCGATCCAGAGCGAGCGCGAATGGAAAAAACTCTGCGCCGATGTGCTCGGCCAGCCGGACTTGCCGAATGATCCGCGTTTGTCGAATATGGTCGAGCGCGTGAAGAACCGCCCGCTGACCGACGGCCTTGTCGGCGACAGTTTTGGGTCCATGACGCGCGACGAGCTGCTGAAGCGGCTGGCGGATGCCGACATCGCGTTTGCCGAGGTCAACACCATGGCCGATCTGGCGCAACACCCGCATCTGCGGCGGATCGAGGTCAATACGCCGAACGGCGTGGTGAGCTATCCGGCGCCGGCTGTGATCTTCGTCGATGAGCCGCGAACCTACGGAGCGGTGCCTGCGATCGGCGAGAAATCTGCATCCACCAAGAAGTCTTCCACGCGGAAAGCGTCATGACCGAAAAGCCTCGACCTCGATCATTTGCGGCAATGGATCGGCCGCAGCACCGAAGCCTCCGACATCGTGACCGCGCAACTGGTCAAGGGATTGCGGGCGACGTTGTTTCTCCCCCTCGGCGAGCCGAAGACCGGCGATGCCGCGCCGTTCACCGTGCATTGGTGCCTGGCGCCGCCGGTGGTTGCTGCTTCGGAGCTTGGTCCCGACGGCCACCCGGCGCGCGGCGGATTCCTGCCGCCGGTTCCGCTGCCGCGGCGGATGTGGGCGGGCGGCGAACTGGAATTCATCGACACCTTGCGCGTCGGCGACGAGGTAACGCGGACCTCGCGCATCAAGGACGTGAGCTTGAAGAGCGGCTCGACCGGCACGCTGTGCTTTGTCTCTGTCGACCATGAGCTGACCACGCCACGCGGCATCGCAATCCGCGAGCGGCACGACATCGTCTATCGCGATGTTACGCCTGCTTCCGCCTCGCCCGCCAAGCCTGCCGCGCCGCCGCCGGTAGCAAAGCACCGCGAAACCCATATGGCCGATCCCGTGCTGCTGTTTCGCTACTCGGCGCTGACGTTCAACGGCCATCGCATCCACTATGACCGCGACTACGTCACCAAGGTCGAGGGCTATCCCGGCCTGATCTTCCACGGGCCGATGCAGGCGGCCTTGCAGATCGAGTTCGCCGCCAAATTGCGTGGCGGTTGTTCCGAAGAAATTCGGCTATCGCGGCGTGCAGCCGTTGTTCGAAGGCTCTGAGTTCTCGGTCAATGCCCACGAGACGACTGACGGCATGGAGACGTGGACCGCGAATTCTGCGGGACAGCCGACCATGAAGGGCAACGCGACGTGGTGAGGCGTCCGGCACGCCAGACTTACTCTTCGTCATGCCCGGCCATAGCCGTTCGAAGAACGGCGTCGCTTCCGCTCGCCTATGGCCGGGCATCCACGTCTTACCTGGCCGGAGGCAATAAAGACGTGGATGGCCGGGATGAGCCCGGCCATGACGAGATACTTCCTACGGGTCGCACACCGACGGAGTAGACAGTGCCCCGCAAACCCTCCGCCACCCCCCTCACCGTCAAACAGGCCACCTTCGACCTGTTGCGCGCCTTCGGCATCCGCAAGGTGTTCGGCAATCCCGGCTCGACCGAATTGCCGTTTCTGAGCGACTGGCCCGACGACATCGACTACGTGCTGGGCCTTCAGGAGGCGTCCGTGATCGGCATGGCGGACGGCTATGCGCAGGCAACCCGCAACGCCGGCTTCGTCAATCTGCATTCGGCAGCCGGTGTCGGCAACGCGCTCGGCAATATCTTTACAGCGTACCGCAACCAGACGCCGCTCGTGATCACCGCGGGCCAGCAGGCGCGCTCGATCCTGCCTTTGCAACCGTTTCTGTTCGCCGAACGCGCCTCCGAATTCCCACGGCCTTATGTGAAATTCGCGGTCGAGCCGGCGCGCGCTGAAGACGTGCCGGCCGCGATCGCGCGCGCTTTTTACACGGCGATGCAGCCGCCGTGCGGGCCGACTTTCGTCTCGGTGCCGATCGACGACTGGACCAAGCCCGCGCAGGCCGTTGAGGCGCGCAGCGTGACGCGCGAACTGGGCCCCGATCCCGATGCCATCAGGGCGCCTCGCACAGCGCCATCGCCGCCAGCCAAAAGCCCTGCCTTCGTGGTCGGACCCGGCTGTCGATCGCGCGCAAGCCGTCGATCTCATGGTACGGCTCGCCGAGAAGACCCGCGCTTCCGTCTGGGTCAGCCCTTTCTCGGCGCGATGCAGTTTTCCGGAAGCGCATCCGCAATTCGCAGGCTTTCTGCACGCCTCGCCCGGTCAACTCTCGGAAGCGCTGCGCGCTCATGATCTCGTCGTCGTGATCGGCGCCCCCGTATTTACTTTTCATGTCGAAGGCCATGCCTCGATTTTCGACGGCGCGACGCAGCTTTTCCAGATCACTGACGATCCTGAATCTGCCGCGGTGACCCCGGCCGGCACCAGCATCATCGCAACCATGAAACCGGCATTGGCAGCGCTGATCGAGATGACGGCTGAAACCACGCGCACCATGCCGAAAGGCCGCATCTTGCCGCCGCCACCGAAAGCCGCCGATCCGATTCCGGCGGAATTTCTGCTGCACAGCCTCGCAGGCGCCATGCCTCGGGATGCCGCGCTGGTCGAAGAAGCGCCCTCGCACCGTCCGGCGATGCAGAAATTCATGCCGATGCGTGGTGCGGACAGTTTTTACACCATGGCGAGCGGCGGCTTGGGCCACAGCCTGCCGGCCGCGGTCGGCATCGCGCTTGGCCGCCCGAACGTCCGCACTGTCTGCCTGATCGGCGACGGTTCGGCGATGTATTCGATCCAGGCACTGTGGACGGCGGCGCAGCGGAAGTTGCCGCTGACCGTCGTCGTCATCAACAACGAAGGCTATGGCGCGATGCGCGCTTTCAGCCAGGTGATGCAGGTGCGCAACGTGCCCGGTCTCAACGTGCCCGGCATCGACTTTACGAAGATCGCCGAAGGCATGGGCTGCATGGCCTTGCGGGTGACGAAATCATCCGAACTGGCGGGCGCGCTCCAAGCGCGGCCTGGCGCATCAGGGAACGAGCGTCATCGAGGTGATGGTCGATTCCGCCGTGCCGGTGCTTTACGCGCGGCGGGGATAGCCACAGCCTGTCGCTTCAGGAAGCCAGGAAACCGCCGTCGGCAGCCAGGATGTGACCGACCACATAGGAAGACGCATCGGAAAGCAGCCAGACCGCGACCTCCGCAACCTCCTCCGCCGTCCCCATCCGCCGCAGCGGCAAACCGGCCGCCACGCTTGCCATGTCGCCGACGCCGGAACGCAGCATCATGTCGGTAACGACGCGGCCCGGCGCGACGGCATTGACAGAGACGCCACGCGGCGCGGCCTCCATCGCAGCCGAACGGACGAGCGAGATCACCGCGGCCTTGGAGGCGGAATAAAGCGCAAGACCCGGATTTGGGTTGCGGACACCGCTTACCGAGGCATTGACGACGATCCGCCCCGCGCCGCGCGCAAACATCACCGGCAACTGATGGCGCAGGCAAAGGAAGACGCCCCGGACGTTGGTGTCGAATACCGTGTCGTAGACGGCGCTGCCTTGCCCCTCCAGGGCCGCGCGTCTTTCCTGGAAACCTGCGTTGTTGAAGGCGACATCCAGCCTGCCATAACGCTCGATCGCGGTCGCAATCAGACGCTCAACCTCGTCCTCGCGCGTAACGTCGGTTTTGAGCGCATAGGCTTCGGTTCCCAGATCTTCGCACGCCTTTGCCGCATCTTCGATTTCCGATTGCCGCCGGCCGGCAATCAGCACGGCGGCGGCGCCCTCCTCCGCCATCTTCAGCGCGGTGGCGCGGCCGATGCCGCTACCGCCGCCCGTCACCAGGCAGACCTTCCCCAGCATCCGAACCGGAGATTTCACCTGCTGACCGTCACCCGGCAAAGTCTCATCCATGACACCCGACCCACCACCAAGAAAGGCTCGTTCGGATTGCACGGAACTTCACAATCCGATATAGTTGTATTATACAACTATATCGGGGAGTCAAGATGCCCGGCCTCAACGTGGCCCTCGTCGACGAAATCCGCTCTGCCTCCCGGCAGATGGTCCGCGAGTTTGGCTTCATGGAAGCAACACTGGCGGCCACGGACTATCCGCCATCGGCGGTCCACACCGTCATCGAGATCGGCCTACGCGGCCCGATGACCGCGATGCAGCTCGCCGAGTTCCTGCATCTGGAAAAGTCGAGCGTCAGCCGCATGGTTCGCAAACTGATCGAAGCCGGCGAACTGAAGGAGACGACAGATCCGATGGACGCACGCAGCAAGCAGCTTGCGCTCACCACCAAAGGACGCCGTACGCTGGCCGCGCTTCATGATTTCGGCCGGCGTCAGGTGCTGGGCGCGCTCGGCCATCTGAGCGAATCTGAACAGCGGACGGTGTGCGAAGGTCTGGCGCTGTACGCCCGCGCATTGAAAGCAGACAGGCTGGCATCCTCATCCTTCGAGACGCCGCTTCGGAGTGCCTCGGGGTGAGGATGGAACAAGGACTCCTTTTGGCGAGACGCTCTCGCCCGCGCTCCAACCATGATACCGAGCCGGTGCTTTGCGCGCGGAAGGGATGAGAATCCTAATCTTCAGACCAATTGCCGGGTCCTGCGATATTCACTCGTCTTAGTCGCCTAGGACCGCCACCTTGCATTTCCCCCTGCGGATAGCTGAGCTCCCAGAACTCATGGGTCTCGCGATGCCGGTACAAGACCGTCCAGCCGCCGTCCTTGTCCGCAATCCGCTCAAGATCGACTAGCAGAGTGTTGATGGACGTTGAATTGCCCTCAGCAATTACCTTTCCATCGCGGATAACCCATTCGTCCCGGAGATCGGGCAGACTTTGCATCTTGGGGCCTCCTACTTCCCGAACTCGTCCCGCAACTTCGCCTGGATCTTGGCCATGCCTGATATCCAGCGGTCGTAGTTCTCGGTCTTCTTTCGCATGTAGTCGAGCACCTGCGGGTGCGGCAAAATCAGGAACGTCTCGCGCTCGATTCCCTCCAGCGCATCCTTCGCCACCTGTGCCGGCGACAGATCGCCGTCGCCGGATTGCGGGCCCTTCGGGATCGAACGCAGCATGTCGGTATCGACGCCCTGCGGACACAGGATCGAGACCTTGATGCCGTCGGCCTTGTGGGAAATCGCGAGATTTTCCGCGAAGCCGACCGCGGCATGTTTAGTGGTCGAGTAGGCCGGGCTTCCGATCTGCGACAACAGACCTGCGGCGGAAATCGTGTTGAGGAAATAGCCACCGCCGCGCGCTTTGAAGCGCGGCACGAGATGCCGCGCCGCATAGACGTGTGCCATGACGTGAACGGCAAAGCTTCGCATGAACGGCTCGTCCGACGTGCCGCCGGCATTCATGGAAAGAGGGTCAAAGCCGGCGCCGATGCCGGCATTCGAACAAAACAGCCCAATCGGCCCGAACAGGCGCTCGGTCTCGTCGATCACATGCAGGATGTCTTTTTCCTGCGCGACGTCGCATTTGAACGCCGCGCCATCGAGCGAGGCCGCGACCGTCCGCGCGGTCGCGATATCGAGATCGGCGACGATCACCTTGGCAGCGCCGGCGCGATGAAAAGCCTCGCACAGCGCGCGGCCGATGCCGTTGGCGCCGCCGGTGACGACGACGATCTTGCCGTTCACCTGCATCGCTGAACCTGAATGATGGTGGAAGGCGTTAGGCCAGAACCAGATCGAGCACGGCCGTATAGTGGCACGCCGCGCCGAGAAGCACGAAACAATGCCAGATCGCGTTCTGGAAGCGTAGCCGTCGCCATGCGTGGAAGACTACCCCGAAACTGTAGAGCAGGCCACCGGCCATAATAAACCAGAACGCCAGCTTCGGCAGCGAGGAAAGGCCGGCGTCATAGGCGACGATGCCGCTCCAGCCCATCGCGAGGTAAAGCCCGACCGCCAGCCGGTCGAACCGTCCGGGAAACATCAGCTTCACCGCAATGCCGACCGCCGCCACGCCCCAGACGCCTGCCAAAAGCGACATCGCGAAAACGCGGTCCTGCAACTGCGCGAAGACCGGCGTGTAGGTCGCGGCGATCAAGACATAGATCGCCGAATGATCAAAACGCCGCAGCAGCCATTTGCGCTGCGACACCGGCCAGAGGTTATAGGCGGCTGAAAATCCGAGCATGGCCAGCAGGCCGGCGGCATAGACCGACACGGTGACGATCTCATAGGCGGAGGCAAAGACCGCGGCGAGCACGATCAGGACGGTCGCCGCGACCACGCCGCCGAACACGCCGATGCCATGAACGATGCCGTCGGCGATCAGCTCAGCGCGGTCATAATTCCAGCGAATGGCATCGGCCGCCGCATGGGCCGAGGTCGAAGCGAGCTGTTTCAGTTGGAAGACGGTCATATAATTCAATACTGCACTTCTTCAGGATGAAACAGAGCATAATTCCGGAGCGTCAACGATCCCCTAAGCCCGTAGGCGGAAATTAAGCGGAAATGGCGTCTGAAATGTGAAACTTGATTTTAGACGGCTAATCGCCACTTTGTGATTGGTTTACCAAATTACCTTTCCGAAAGCCGGTTTTCCCCTTTGACCTTTGATTTTTCCGACATGGTGGAGGAGGCGCGCATTTCGGCGCGCGCGCTGAAGGATTTCAGCGAGGGCCTTTTCAATCCGACGCTGCGGCTCGGCATCACCGGACTTTCGCGGGCCGGCAAGACCGTGTTCATCACGGCGCTGATTAACGGCCTCACCCGCGGCGGACGCTTTCCGGTGTTCGAGCCGTTCGCCTCGGGCCGGATCGCCCGCGCCCACCTCGCGCCGCAGCCCGACGACGCCGTGCCGCGATTCGATTACGAGCGCCACGTCCACACCTTGATCGATGAGCGGGCCTGGCCGAAGTCGACCGTCGACATCAGCGAATTGCGGCTGGTGATCGACTACCAGCGCCAGAACGGCGCCGAGCGGACGCTGACGCTCGACATTGTCGACTATCCCGGCGAATGGCTGCTCGATCTGCCGCTGCTCAACAAGAGCTACGAGCAATGGTCGAGCGAGAGCCTGGCGCTGTCGCGCGGCAGCGCCCGCGCCGCGCTGGCGTCGCGAATGGCACGCGTATCTGTCGCGGCCTGAACGCCGAAGCCCCGGCGGACGAACAGGCCGCGCTCGCCTCCGCCAAACTCTTCACCGATTATTTGCGCGCCTGCCGCGACGAGCGTTTCGCCATGAGCCTGCTGCCGCCGGGCCGCTTCCTGATGCCGGGCAATCTCGCAGGCTCGCCGGCGCTGACCTTTGCGCCGCTCGACGTGCCCGGAGACGGCAACCCGCCGGACGGATCGCTGTGGGCGATGATGCGAAGGCGCTATCAGTCCTACAAGGACGTCGTGGTGCGGCCGTTCTTCCGCGACCATTTCGCGCGGCTCGATCGCCAGGTGGTTCTGGTCGACGCGCTCGCCGCATTCAACTCGGGGCCGAACGCGCTGTTTGACCTGGAGGCGGCGCTGGCCGGAATTCTCGACTGCTTCCACATCGGCCGCGGCAGCTTCCTCAACGCGCTGTTCCGCCCCAAGATCGACCGCATTCTTTTCGCCGCGACCAAGGCCGATCACCTGCATCATACGAGCCACGACCGGCTGGAGGCCGTGCTGCGGCGTGCTGTCGCCCACGCCGTGATGCGGGCCGAGGATACCGGCGCCACCATCGATGTCGTGGCGCTCGCCGCCCTCCGCGCCACGCGGGAGGCTCAGGTCACGCGCGACCGCGAGAGCCTGCCCTCGATCCTGGGAACGCCGATTGCGGGCGAAAGCGCGAATGGCGAAATCTTCGACGGCAACACCGAAGTCGCGACCTTTCCCGGCGAATTGCCTGAGGATCCGCAAGCCATGTTCGAGAGCGAGACCGCGTTTTCCGGCCTCGCCAATGGGCAAGGCGAAGGCACCGACTTCCGCTTCCTGCGCTTCCGCCCGCCCCGCCTGGCGCCGGAGGGCGAGAATGAAGCGGCGCTGCCTCACATCCGCCTTGACCGGGCGCTGCAGTTTTTGATCGGAGACAGGCTGCAATGAGCGAGCGCCCCCGCAACCGCAAGCCCGCGACCTTCAAGCTGGACGACGCCAACGTCGTCGTGACCGATCCTAACGAAGAGAGCCGCCCCGCGCGCGGCACGGTTCACATCACGCCGGAAAATGACGCGCCGCAGTTGCCGGTGGCGCTGGAGCCGACCATCGCTCCCGCCGAGCCGCGATTTCGCTGGGGCACGCTGTTCTGGAGCGCGCTCGGCGGTCTGGTGCTGCTCGGCGCCGGCCTCGGCGTGACGCATCTGATCGAGGATCTGTTTGCGCGCAGCGAAAGTCTCGGCGTGCTGGGACTGGTGCTGACCTTTGCCGCCACGCTCTCATTGACCGTGGTGACCGCGCGCGAGGCGATCGGCCTGATGCGGCTTTCCACGATCGAAGAGTTGCACCGGCGCGCGGCTTTGGTGATCGCGAGCGACGATCGTAGCCAAAGCCGCGATGTGTTGCGCGATCTGTTGAAGATCGCGCATCAGAACCCGCATCTGGCGCGCGCCCGCGCCATGCTGAGCGATCATGCCGGCGACATCATTGACGGTGCGGACATGATCCGCTTGGCCGAACGCGAACTGATGAGCCCGCTCGATCAGGAGGCCCGTCTGCTGATTTCCGCCGCCGCACAACGCGTCTCGCTCGTCACGGCGATCAGCCCGCGCGCGCTGTTTGACGTGGTTTTCGTGTTTGCGGCTTCGCTGCGCCTGATCCGGCAGTTGGCGCGGCTTTACGGCGGAAGGCCCGGCACGCTTGGCATGATAAGGCTGATGCGTCATGTGCTGGCGCATCTCGCCATCACCGGCGGCATGGCGGCGAGCGACAGCGTGATCCAGCAGATCCTCGGCCACGGGCTGACCGCCAAACTGTCGCAACGGCTCGGCGAAGGTTTCCTCAACGGCCTTCTGACCGCGCGGCTGGGACTGGCCGCGATCGACGTCACCCGGCCGCTGCCGTTTGCGGCGCTGCCGCGTCCCTCGCTGACCGATCTGGCGAAGGATCTCCTGCGCAAGCGCGAGGAAGAGGCGTGATTTTTACGACGCCGCTACGCCAGCCAGCGCCAGTCGAACAGCGGCGACGTCGGCGGCGGCGATAGAAGCGGCGTCCAGCCGGTGAACTTTTCGATCGAATAGCTATCCATGACGATCCCGCGCCAGACGCGATCGACCCTCTCGAGCGGTTCGCGTTTGGCTGGAATTGAAGCCCACAAAGCAGCCGAGGAACTGTTGTCGGGTTCGCGCCCGACATAGATGCCGGTGTGGCCTGCGACCAGGCTCATGTCAGGCGCGCGAAAACCCTGATACCGCCCGCGCTCGTTGATTTGCACCACCGGCACGCGGTTGTTGAAAAACCACCTCAGCATCGCATAGGTGCGGTAGTCGGTCGTGACGATCCAGGTCGCGCCGGTCTTTTGCAGTTCGGCCTCGGTCCGCTCGACGATCGCCTCGTAACCGGCCTCGCCGCCGACCGGATCGGTGCGGCCGATGAAATTGAACGGCACCGCCAGATAGTAGAAGCAAACGGCAACCACAAAGGCGATGCCGGAGACGATCGCGATCCTGACCCAGCGAAACGACATCGCGACAAAGGAGACAGACCATCCTTCCTTTCGCAGCATCGACAGATTGATGGCGGCGGCCGCAAAACCGAACGGCCAGATGAAGGTCGGCCAGGTGTCGCCGACCCGCAGGCTCAGCGACTTCCACAAAAAGTAGACAAAGGGAACGAGCACGGCGGTCGACAGCAGGATCGCGACCGCTTCGCCGCGGCGATACCCGCGCCACGCCGTCAACACGACGCCGGTCAAGACGACCGGCAACAGCACAAAACCGACGAGGCCGAATTGCAAGCCCAGAAACTCGCCGAAGGTACGAAGCGACCATTGATGCGCCGCGGTCGCCCGCACCGCCTGAAAGCGAAACGAGGCCCAGTCGTGCTGCATGTTCCAGATCACCACCGGCATGAACAGCAGCAGTGCGAGTGCGGCAGCCGTCCATGGATAGGGACTGCGCAGCCAGCGGCCGCGCCAGTTCGGCACCCACATGAAGGCGAGCACCGCCGGGATCAGCAATGCAACCGTGAATTTCGACAATGCAGCAAGTCCGGCAAAAAGGCCGGCCGCGAGCCACCACCGCCCGTCGCCGCTTTCGGCCAGACGGACCAGCGCCCAGGCCATCGCCGTGACGAACAGGACCAGCGGGACATCCGGCGCGATCTTGGTCATCAGCAGGCCGTAATAGAGCGATGCCTCCATCATCAGTACCGCGATGACGGCGACCCGAAGATCGCGCGTGACACGCCAGACGATATCGGCGAGCAACATTTGCGCGGCGAACATGGCGACGAGACCGGCGAAGCGGGCGCCGAAATTGGTGTCGCCAAAGATCGCGGTGCCGAAGCGAACGAACCAGGCCACCATGGGCGGATGGTCGAGGAAGGAAAGCACGCTTTCCTTCGACCAGGTCCAGTAATAAGCCTCGTCGGTCCGCAGATCGATGAGGCTCGCATAGACGGCGCGCATGACCGTCATCGCCACGATCAGCGCGATGACGCCAAGCCAGGGCTTGAGCGCGGAATGTTTGGCTTCGCTCCGGAAGCTGTCTGGGGGCGCCATCGTCACGGCGCTTTCTCCCCAACTCCGGCGGGGGTGTCAACGTCCCGGGATTGCCTACAACCGCCTTAATTCACGGGACGCCACTCGTACCGGTACCGACTCGTGGAATTAAACGCTAGTTTCGCGGTTTAGGAATCAGTGAACCGGCATGAGCGAACCAACTCACCCCCAAATCGGAAATCTCCTGCGCGGCGTCAGCGTCCGCCAGATCCGCATGGTCTGCGGGCTGATCCTGTTTAGCTACCTGATCAGCCATTTCCTCAACCATGCGCTCGGCAATATCTCGCTGGAGGCGCTGGCCTGGGGCATGCATTACCATCTCCTGTTCTGGCAATTCTTGCCGGTCGCGATCGTGTTTTACGGCGCGGTCCTGGTTCATGGCGGCCTCGGAATCTGGGCGCTTTACGAGCGGCGGCAGTTCCGCTGGAGGGCGATCGAACCGTTGCAGCTTGTGCTCGGCCTCAGCATTCCGGTGCTTATCGCCGCCCACGTCATCAGCACAAGGCTCGGCTTCACGCTGTTCGGGACCTCCAAGCTCTATCCGCAGGTGCTTCACGGCTATTGGGCGACGGCGTCGAACCGGATGTGGATGACGCTGGCGGTTTTGATCATCGCCTGGATCCATGGCAGTATCGGCCTTTACTTCTGGCTGCGGATGAAGGCGTTCTTCAGATACGCCGCCCCGTTCCTGCTGGCCGCAGCCGTGCTGGTGCCGACACTCGCTTTGCTCGGCCTCTACCAGAGCGGCCGCACCATCGTGAAAGAAAGCGCTGACGCCGAGTGGCGCGCGGCCAATCTCTCTCCGGCAAAGATGGGCACGCCGGCCCAGACCGATACACTCGAAAACATCACGGGCGGCTTCATCATCGGCTATCTCGGCCTGCTCGTTGTGGTACTGGCCGCACGCGGCTTCCGCACCCTCCAAGAGCGGCGTGGCGGCATGATCAGCCTTTCCTACGGCAATGGCCGCACCATCCGGGTGCCGAGAGGCCTTTCCGTGCTCGAGGCGAGCCTGCGCTATCAGGTCCCGCATGCGAGCGTGTGCGGCGGCCGCGCCCGCTGTTCGACCTGCCGCATTCGCGTGATCGGCGACTGCGCGTCTTTGCCGCGACCCTCCAACCGCGAAGCCTTCGTGCTCAACCGGGTCGGCAGCGATGCGGACCCGGCGATCCGGCTCGCCTGTCAGCTCCGCCCCGAGAGCGACCTTTCCTTCTTCCAGATCTTCACGCCGCAGGCCGCGCCGACCCGTCACGGGCCCTCGCATATCGGCGAGGAGCGTTACCTCGTCAGCATGTTCGTGGATATGCGCGGCTCGACCCGCCTGGCCGAAAACCGCCTGCCGTTCGACACGGTTTTCGTCGTCAACCGGTTTCTCGGCGCGGTCTCGAAGGCCGTGATCGATTGCGGCGGCCAGCCGAACCAGTTTCTCGGCGACGGGCAGCTCGCTTTGTTTGGACTGGCGACCAACCGGGAAACCGCCTGCCGCCAGGCGCTGACGGCAGCGGCGCGGATTTCGGTCCACGTCGAGGAACTCAATCAGTTCCTCAAGAACGACCTGCGCGAGCCGATCCGCTTCGGCATCGGCATTCACGGCGGCGAAGTGATCGTCGGCGACATCGGTTATCGCGATCACATGGTGTTCACCGCGCTCGGTGACGCCGTCAACGTCGCAGCGCGGTTGCAGGACATGACCAAAAGCCTCGGCTGCGAGGCCATCTTCTCGGACGACGTGCGCGCGACGGCGGGCGTTGCCGACGACGCCCTGCCGCGGCAGGACGTTGAAATCCGCGGACGCGTCGGGCCGATGAGCGTGTGCGTCGTCGCCAAGGCCAATGCTCTGTCCACACTCGTTGACGACGAAAAGCCGGTTGCGGCCTGAACGATCGGCCGAAGCTGAACAGGCATTCAGAAAAAATTTCTTGAACCGAACGGGGCTCTCTCGAACCCCGTTTCGAAACGGCGCGACTGATGGCCAAGGGGTGAGACTGCAAACTGACAGAAACAGCAACCCGCGCGCTACCTGCGCAACTCGAGGAGAACGACCATGCTACGCAAACTGACGATCATACTTGCTGCTGCGGCTTCTCTCAGCGCCGCAGCTTTGGCTCCCTCCACCGCATCGGCCAAGCCGTTCGGCGGCTGGGGCTGGGGTGTCTATCATCACCACTTCGGCGGTTTCGGCCTCGGCGTCGGCTATGTCGACGACGGATGTTACGTGACGCGCCGCGTGCCGACGCCGTATGGTTACCGCTTCCGCACCGTGAACGTCTGTTCGTACTGACCGGCTTGTACAAATCGTTGAAGCGCTCCGGCTGCTCATGGCGGCCGGAGCGCCGCATGTATGGTACCGACCCGCAGGCCGGGAATTGACTTGGCGACTTCCGATGTCACTATCGCGACAGAAGGCGACAAACGGCCTTGTGGAGGAAGCGTTATGGTCGACAGGCGGGAGTTTCTCAAACGCGCCGGGCTCGCGGCACTTGCGAGCGGCCTGACATCGTCTCGAGCTTTCGCGCTCGACGAGGTGGTGCTGCCGTTTGACAACGGCAAGCGGCCGTTGGTCAAATATCCGCAGAAACGGCCGATGATCGGCCTGACCAGCCGGCCGCCGCAACTCGAAACGCCGTTCTCGATTTTTGACGACGGTCCGATTACGCCGAACAACGCTTTCTTTGTCCGGTATCATCTGGCCGGCGTGCCGCTTAACATCGATCCCGACCGGTTCACGCTGGAGATCAAGGGCAAGGTCGATCATCCACTCAAGCTTTCCTTGAAGGACCTCAGAAAGCTGCCGGCGGTTGATCTTGTCGCGGTCAACCAGTGCTCCGGCAATAGCCGTGGCTTTTTTGACCCGCGCGTCGCCGGAGGCCAATTGGGCAATGGCGCGATGGGCAACGCGCGATGGCGCGGCGTGCCGCTCAAGACCGTGCTCGACATGGCCGGGGTGCAGGCCACCGCGCGGCAGGTCACCTTCAACGGCATGGACGAGCCGGTGATGGATACGACACCCGACTTCGTCAAGGCGCTCGACATCGACCACGCCCGCGACGGCGAGGTGATGCTCGCCTATGGGATGAATGGCGAGGATCTGCCGGTTCTCAACGGCTTTCCTCTGCGCCTTGTGGTACCCGGCTATTACGGCACCTATTGGGTCAAGCATCTGAACGAAATCACGGTGATCGACAGCACATTCGACGGATTCTGGATGAAGACCGCCTACCGGATTCCGGATACGCCTTGCGGATGCGTGGAGCCCGGCACCGCGCCGAAGGCGACCATCCCGATTGACCGCTTCACGGTTCGCTCCTTCATCACCAATGTGCCCAATGACGCCCGACTGAAGGCCCGCAAGACGACGACCTTAAGAGGAATCGCCTTTGATGGCGGCAAAGGCATCAAGGATGTCGTGTTCTCCGCCGACGACGGCGTGACATGGACCCCCGCAAAGCTCGGCCGCGATCTCGGAAAATATTCGTTTCGCGAATGGAAACTGCCGGTGACACTCGTCCCCGGCATCTACAATCTGAGGGTTCGCGCCACCAACAATGCGGGCGATACGCAGCCGATGCAGCCGAACTGGAATCCGGCCGGCTACCTGCGTAACGTCGTCGAAACTGTCCGCGTTACCGCCGCCTGAGGAAAACGATCATGAAACGACGGCTTCTTTTCGCAATTCTGCTCATCATCGTCCTCGCCCTGATCATCAAGTACGGCTCGGCGAACGCGGCTCCGGTCGTCTACAACCTGCCGCCGGAAACCGCAGCCTTCAAACCCGGCCCCCATCTCGATGACGTGATGAACAATTGCACCGGCTGCCATTCGGCGGATTACATTTCCACGCAACCGCGCGGACCAAAATTCGGCCAGGATTTTTGGCGTGCCGAAGTAACCAAGATGATCAAGGTCTATGGCGCCCCCGTCGCCGATGCCGACATTCCAAAAATCGTCGAATATCTCGCCGCGACCTATTAGCGCTCGATTCGACGGATCGAGGTTGCATGCGCAGCCTGGCCGCGCGTTAACGAAACGGCCGTAGCGCCGGCCCGATTCGCTTAACGTATTCTAAAATATTCCCGGAGCTCACGGCTTCGTGTTCCGTCGTCCGCTTTACCATTGATGCAGGGGCATATCACCTCTGACTCACATGACGGCGAGCCGCCTTGCAAGCGCGGCCGAAGCGCCTTACGTCCTGCGTCCATTGTCACGCCGGCAGAACGCCCCCACGCGAATTAATATTATGAATACCAATACCGCCCTCGCCCGTCATGCGGGCGACACGAGGCTCTATCTGTTCCTGGGTTTGGCGAACTGGTTCATCTTTCTGGACCACATCCCGAACAACCTGGTGAGCTCGCTCACGCTGCGGAACTTCGGTTTTTCGGGCGCCGCGGAGCTGTTTGTATTCATCATCGGCTACAACGCCGCGCTCGCCTATGCGCCCATCATGCTGGAGCGCGGCAGCATCGTCGGGGCCACGCGGTTGTTGCGGCGCGCCTGGCAACTCTATGCCGCCTTCATCGTGCTGTTTGCGATCTACGCGGTGTCGATCGGCGACGTGGCGACGCGCTATGCCGCCCCTGACATCATCTATGAATTCAACGTCGCCGGCCTGCTGGAAGACCCGGTCCGCACCGTCGCCCACGGCCTGCTGCTGCAATCCAGGGCCGCCAATCTCGACTTGCTTCAGCTTTTCGTCGTGCTGATAGCGGGTTTTCCGCCGGTGCTGTGGCTGATGCTGCGCGCACCCAATTTCACGCTCGCCGCATCGTTCGCGCTCTATGTCGCCGCGCGCCAGTTCGAATGGACGTTGTCGACGTTTCCGGACGGCACCTGGTTTTTCAACCCGTTCTGCTGGCAATTGCTGTTTGTACTCGGCGCCTGGTGCGCGCTTGGCGGCATCAGCCGGTTTCGCGCCCGTTTCCGCAAGCCCGTATGGGCGTATCTTGGGCTCGCCTACCTCGTCTTCGCCTACGCCATGACGCTAGCCGGGCACTTCCCCGCGCTGGGCGATATGCTGCCGATGTGGCTGCACGATGCGTTCATTCCGAACGATCGGGTCAACCTCGCGCCTTACCGCATCCTGCATTTCATCGTTCTGGCGCTGTTTGCCACGCGGCTGATTCCGAAGCGGTGGCACGCCTTGAACTCGCCGATCCTCAAGCCGCTGGTCGTTTGCGGCGAGCAGGCGCTGTCGGTGTTTTGTGCCGGCGTGCTGCTCTCCCTCGCCGGACACTTTGTCTTGGTGACGAGTTCGGGATCGCTGGTACAACAGATCCTGGTCAGTCTTTCCGGTATCGCGATCATGACGCTGGTTGCAAGCTATGTGTCGTGGTCCAAACGCCAGGACGGGCCGTCTCTCGCGCCGATCCGCTACAGTGCTTCGCTGAGGACCGGCTAGAACTACCCGGCGCTTGTGCAAAGCCGATTCCTTTGAGTGCGGCTTATCATGTATGCTTCGACGAATATTCGCGTCGGAGCCTGCGATGCATTCCGAACCCGCTAACCTCTCCACTTTGACGCTGCCCGCGTTCACGGCGCCTTACGCTGCCGACGATGTCGCCATCGCAAGCGGGCTCCTGGGCACTTCCCGCCTGAGCAGAGAACGCGAGGCGAGGATCGACCAGACCGCGACCCGCCTGATCGAGGCCATCCGCTCCAACGACGATCCGCTGGGCGGCGTCGAGGACATGCTGCGCGAATTCGCGCTCTCCACCAAAGAGGGCCTCGCGCTGATGGTGCTGGCGGAAGCGCTGTTGCGCGTTCCGGATGCCCGCACCGCCGACCGCTTCATCGAGGACAAGCTCGGCGAAGGCGACTTCATCCACCACGAGACCCGATCGAGCGCGTTCCTGGTCAATGCCTCGGCCTGGGCGCTCGGAATGTCGGCGCGGGTCATTCAGCCCGGCGAAACTCCCGATGGGACCATCGGCCGGCTGGTGAAGCGCCTCGGCGCACCGGCGGTCCGCGCCGCCACACGGCAGGCGATGCGGCTGATGGGCAGCCATTTCGTGCTCGGCGAAACCATCGAAGCCGCGCTGGCGCGGGCAAAATCAGGCGCCGCGCCACGCTACTCCTTCGACATGCTTGGCGAAGGCGCGCGGACCGCAGCCGATGCGGAGCGTTATTTCAATGCCTATGCAAGCGCGATTGATGCGATCGGCGCCAGCGCCGGCACGCGTCCCCTGCCCGACCGGCCCGGCATTTCGATCAAACTCTCGGCGCTGCATCCACGCTTCGAGGCCCTGAGCCGGCAACGTGTGCTGGACGAGCTGGTGCCACGGCTGATCGATCTGGCGCAGCGCGCGAAATCCTTCAATCTCAACCTTACCGTTGACGCTGAAGAGGCCGACCGGCTCGAGCTCTCGCTGGAAGTGATTGCGGCGAGCTTTTCCGACGCATCGCTCGCGGGCTGGGACGGCTTCGGCCTCGCCATTCAGGCCTATCAGAAGCGCGCCGCCGCAGTGATCGACTACGCCAGCGAACTGGCCGCCAAACTGAACCGGCGCATGATGGTACGGCTCGTCAAGGGCGCCTATTGGGACAGCGAGATCAAGCGCGCGCAAGAGCGCGGAATCGCCGGCTATCCTGTCTTCACCCGCAAGGCGATGACCGATCTGAACTATGTCGCCTGCGCCGAAAAACTTCTGAAGCTGCGGCCACGGCTGTTTCCGCAATTCGCCACCCACAATGCGCTGACGGTCGCAACCGTTCTCGAACGCGCGGGTGACGAAGGCGGCTTCGAATTGCAGCGCCTGCACGGCATGGGCGAAGCCCTTTACGCGCAACTGACCGCCGATCGTCCTACTTTGGCCTGCCGCACCTACGCTCCGGTCGGCAGCCACCGCGATCTCCTCGCTTATCTGGTGCGGCGCCTGCTGGAAAACGGCGCCAACTCCTCCTTTGTCGCGCTCGCCGCCGACGATGCCGTGCCTGTCAAAACGCTGCTGCGGCGTCCGGCCGACATCATCGGTAAAGCCGACAACGCCCGCCATCCCAACATTCCGTTGCCGGTCGATCTCTATCGGCCGCAGCGCCAAAATTCATGCGGCCTCGAATTCGGCGACCGTGCGGCGCTCCAGGCCATGCTCGCCGCGGTCAACGCCGCAACAGCGCCGGTCACCGCGACGTCCGTGATCGGCGGCAAGGCCGGCACTGGGATAGCGCGACAGCTTTGCGGGCCAGCAGATTTGGCCACGCCGATCGGAAGCGTGATGGAGCCGACGATGGACGGTGCGAGTACTGCCATAACGATGGCGCGCGCCGGCTTCTCACACTGGAGCCGCACGCCGGCGGCCGTCCGCGCGCGCCATCTCGATCGCGCCGCCTATCTTCTGGAGCAACGCGCCGCGCGTTTCATCGCGCTTCTACAACGCGAGGGCGGCAAGACGCTCGACGACGCCATCTCGGAAGTTCGCGAGGCCACGGATTTTTGCCGTTATTACGCAAGCCTTGGCCGCGAGCTGTTTGGGAGGGGCGAAACCATGCCGGGGCCGACCGGCGAGAGCAATGTGCTGGGCCTGCGTGGCCGCGGCGTTTTCGTCGCGATTTCGCCGTGGAATTTTCCACTCGCGATTTTTACCGGGCAAATCACCGCGGCCTTGATGGCCGGCAATACCGTGGTGGCAAAGCCCGCCGAGCAGACGCCGTTGATCGCGTTTGAAGCGGTTCGCCTGCTGCACGAGGCCGGCGTACCGGCTTCCGCGCTGCATCTGGTGCCGGGCGATGGCCGCATCGGCGCTTCGCTCGTAGCCCATCCGGACGTGGCTGGCGTCGTCTTCACCGGCTCGACCGAAGTCGCGCACGCTATCAATCGCGCGTTAGCGGCCAAGGATGGCCCAATCGTGCCACTGATTGCGGAGACCGGCGGCATCAACGCCATGATCGTGGACGCGACCGCGCTGCCCGAGCAGGTCGCCGATGACGTCCTCACCTCCGCGTTCCGGTCGGCCGGCCAGCGCTGCTCGGCGTTGCGGATTCTGTTCGTGCAGGAAGACGTTGCGAATCGCATGATCGAGATGATTTCCGGCGCCGCGCGTGAGTTGACGATCGGTAACCCCGCCGACACCGCTATCCATATCGGCCCGGTGATCGACGCTGAGGCCAAAACGCGGCTCGACGCGCATATCGCACGGATGAAGCGCGAGTCGCGCGTGCATTTTGCAGGCTATGCGCCGGAGGGCCAATATGTCGCGCCACATATCTTTGAACTGGCAAATGCCGGTCAACTGACCGACGAAGTGTTCGGCCCGATCCTGCATGTGGTGCGCTACGCCTCCGGTAACATCGAGGGCGTGCTGGCGTCGATCGAACGTAGCGGCTACGGACTGACGCTTGGGATTCACTCGCGGATCGACGATGTGGTCGATACGGTGATTGAGCGGCTGGCGGTGGGCAATGTCTACGTCAATCGCAACATGATCGGCGCGGTGGTCGGCGTGCAGCCATTCGGAGGTTCCGGCCTGTCCGGCACCGGGCCCAAGGCCGGGGGCCCGCATTACCTGGCGCGCTTTGCCACCGAACAGACGGTGACGATCAACACCGCCGCGGCCGGCGGCAATGCCGCGCTGCTGTCGGGCGAAGAATAATCGTCACAGACAAGTGCCGTTTCCGGAAGAATTGCCGCACGGCACTTTTTTCGAAAGCTGCTCGGCTTTCTGCTTTGCGGTGGTCTGCGCCAGCACGTCGAATACACTGGCAGCGGGCAGCTGGGTCGCCCGGCGATAATCGTCCGCTGCCTTGTCGAATTTGTTCTGCGCTTCATATAGCTTGGCGCGCGTAAAATAGGCCTCGACCGTCTCGCGCTGCGCGATCACCTTGTTGATATCGTCCAGCGCGTTGTCGTAGGAGTGCATGGCGAGCCAAACCAGGCTCCGCAACAACAGAGCGCCCTGATCATTCGGGGCCTTGCCGAGCGCAGTGTTGAGGTCAGCCAGGGCGTCGGCCGTGTCGTTCTTTGCGAGCAATGCCCGGGCCCGAAGCGTCCGGGCCAGGCCATCAAGGGCCGCATTTTTTCCGATAACCTGATTGAGCGCCAGCAAAGCGCGGTCGTTCTGGCCGGAAACCAGCATCGCCAGCCCCTGCCCGAGTTCGGCAATCTGATTATTCGGGTTGTGATCAAGCGCGTTCCTGATGTCGAGCATGCCCTCAGCGTTGTTGCCCTTCATCAGCAATGCCAACCCTCTCGCCGCACGCGCGATGTCATGGTTGGGGTTGAGCGCAAGCGCCTGATCGAAGTCCACCAGCGCCTTGTCGAGTTGGTTAAGCCCCATATAGGTCTGCCCACGCTCGGTGAAGGCTCTGCTGTCTTTTGGATTGAGCGAAATCGAATGGTCGAAATCGGCCAGCGCCTCCTGCTGTTTTCCCATCATGCGATAGATCGAACCGCGGGCGGCATAGCCCGATGAACCCGTCGGATTGACGTCAATCGCATGGTTTGCATCGGCCAAGCCTTCGTTGAACTGCCGTAAGCCGAGGAATGCAAGTGCCCGGCTTGTCAGCAATGGCGCATCGTTCGGCTTCAACTTGAGCAGGGCATCGTAATCCGCACGGCTTTCGGCAAATCGGCCGAGCGCGCCGAGCAGAAGGGCCCGAAGCCGGAGCGCGGCTTCATCGTTGGGATTGGCTCCAATGGCTTGAGTGAGAACCCCCACCGCCTCGGCAAATTTCTTCTGGCCTACTAGTTGTGCGGCCAGCTTGATCTGGGGACTTGCGGGCGACGAGGATGGCGTACCGGGCGCGGCTGGCACAGATGATGTCGCGGGCGCCGCCGGCGGGGAGACAGTGACGTTGGGAGAAGCAGCCGGCGCAGATTGTGCGCCATGCACCTTGGTCAATTCCGCCTGCATCGCCACAGCGGCCTGGCGCTCCTGCTGCACGGTCTTGTTGCCCGGCACCAACGCCAGCAACTTGTCGAAATCGGCGATCGCGCGGGCGTAGTCGCCTTTGGCGACGAAGAGCTGCGCGCGGGCATTATAAGCAGCGCGCTCGGTCTGCGGCGCTTGCGCGATCGCGCGGGAAAAATCATCGATCGCGCGGTCGATGTCGCCCTTGCGGCGATAGGCCTGCCCTCGCCAGTAAAACCCACCCTGCACCGTCGTGCTGATCGCCAGCGCCGCGTTGAGGTCACTCAGCGCCTGATCAAGCCGGCCGGTCTCGATATAGACGCGCCCGCGTCCGACATAGGCCAGGGCGTCCTGGCGCAGCGCGAGCGCCCCGTCGAAATCGGCAAGAGCTTCGGTCCAGGCCTTCTGATCGGCCCGCAAGAACCCGCGCAGGGTCAGCACGCTCGAATTCTTCGGTTCGAGTTCGGCCGCCCGGTTATAGTCGGCGAGTGCGGCATCGATTTGGCCGGCGCGTTGATGCGCATAGGCACGGGCCGAGAATGCGTTGGAGGACTGCTGATTGAGCTGAACAGCAGCTTCCGCATCCGCCAGCGCCGCATCAGACTTGCCGCCTCTGGCGAAGAAACGCGAGCGGGCTGCATAGGCCTTGAGACGATCCTCGGCCGGCCGCTGCGCATCATTCAAGATCGCTGTGCAGGCGGGCTCGGTCTTGTCGGAGAATGGCCCGGTGCAATCCTCGAGCTCACCGGCGCGAGCTTGCCCCGCTCCCCAGCACAAGGCGATCAACGCCAGCAACGGCAAACGAAAGCACAACATCTTTCAAACCCGCTTTTTCCGATTCTCGCGTCTTTCGGCGCGAGGCGGCAGCTTATCTCCGATTCACAACCGTCGCGAGCACATTGCCAGATTTGCTGCCGCTGTCGATGATAAGGTCCGCCCTTGTGATCAAAGGGTTGAGAATTTTGTAACTGAACCATCCCCGGCGGGACTTGTTGCATCGGCCGCCGGCATCGGTCCAAATGCAGCGATCTGGACAATCTAAAAGAGTGCGGAGCGACACCACCTATGGAACCTATGGACAAGGGCATCTTCGAAGGGCTGAAGGTTCTGGATTGCGCGAGCTTCATCGCGGCGCCCGCAGCCGCCACCGTGCTGTCGGATTTCGGCGCCGAAGTGATCAAGATCGAGCCGCCGGGAACCGGCGATCCCTACCGGCTCCTGCCGAAACTGCCTGGATATCCGGTCAGCCCGCATAATTTCGCCTGGCTTCTGGAAGGGCGGAACAAACGAAGCCTGGCGCTCGACCTCGCCAAACCGGAAGGACGGGAGGTGCTTTATCGGCTGGCCGCCGAGGCCGACGTCTTCATCACCAATTTTCCGCCTGGTGTGCGCAAGCGCCTCGGCATCACCTACGAAGACATCAAGCCGCTCAACGCGCGCCTGATCTATGCCTCCTTCACCGGCTATGGCGAGACGGGCGCGGAGGCCGACAAGCCCGGCTTCGACAGCAACGCCTATTGGGCGCGATCGGGCCTGATGGACCTCGTGCGGGCAGACGAGAATACGACGCCGGCGCGTTCCATCCCCGGGATGGGCGACCACCCTTGCGCGATGGCGCTCTATGGGGCGATCGTGACCGCGCTCTACAAGCGCGAACGGTCAGGCGAAGGTTCGCATGTGTCATCGAACCTGATGGCGAACGGCCTGTGGGCGGCGGGCGTGCTGGCGCAGGCCAAATTATGCGGCGCGGAGTTCCAGGAGCGGCGGCCGCGCGAACGGGCGCTGAACGCCGCGACCAATCACTATCGCTGCAAGGACGGCCGCTGGCTGATCCTGTCGCTGCTCAATGAAGAGCGGCAATGGCCGGCGCTCGCCCGCTGCCTCGGCCGCGAAGACCTGATCAATGACGCCAGATTTGCCACCAGGGCCGACCGCCATGCGCGCTCGATCGAACTGATCGCGATCTTCGATCAGATCTTCGCGACAAAAGACCTTGCCGAATGGCGCCAACGTCTCGACGGCAACGGCCTGGTGTTCGGGGTGGTCGGCATTCTCGACGATATTCCCGGAGATCGCCAGATGATCGAAACCGGAGCGCTGGTGCCGTTTGAGGACGACAGCCTGCTCACGATCAACAGCCCGATCTGGGTCGATGGCAGCGCGAAGGTCAAGCCGAGGCATCCGCCCCGCGTCGGCGAGCACAGCGAGGAAATTCTGCGCGAGGCCGGCTACGACGAGGCTTCGATCCGAAGTTTGAAGGCGTCCGGCGCCGTGGCGTGAGGGTGACGAGAATGCCGAGCTACCGGCTGCATTACTTCCCGGAGTCCGGCAACAGCTATAAGCTGGCGCTGATGCTCGGCGCGCGGCCTATCGGTTATGAAGAAATACCCAGCCAAACGCAGCCAGCCCGATGATCACGGCAACTCCAATCGCCCAGACGCTAACGCGAATGGAACTGGTGCTCTGCCGCTCGCTTTCGTTGGCGGCGATCTGGCGGTTGCGCTCTTTGCTTTCTCCGGTCGGGTCAGTCACAGCGCAGCTCCTGCAACGACTATGGCTCGTTAAGCTACCCTATGCTTAACCCCGCGTCACCGCCTCCAGCGGCGGCGCGGAAGCGCGAACAGTCTTGCCGCTGCCGCCCAATCCGGCCAGCCTGCCCAGCGAAAACGCCGCCAGCGCCGCGCACAGCGCAGCCGTGGCTGCCGCCACGAACACCTCGCCCGCACTCCATTTCAGGCTGAGCAGAACGCCGCCGACCAGCGGACCGACGATCGAGCCGACGCGCCCGATTCCCAACGCCCAGCCGACGCCGGTCGCCCTGACTGAAGTGGGATAGAAGCCGGCGGCGAGCGCGTTGGCGGCGATCTGGCCCCCGACAATGCAAAAGCCGGCGACGAAAATCACAATCGTGACGAGCACGGCCGAATGTCCGAGCTGGCCAATCGCACCGACCGCAAACACCGCGACGAAATAGACCAGCGCCAGCGCACGAAACGAGAAGCGGTCGATGATACTGCCGAGCGCAAAGGTGCCGACCACACCGCCGACCTGCAACATCGATCCGATCGCCGCGGCTTGCGAAATCGAAGCGCCGAGATCGTTGAGCACCGTCGGCAGCCAGTTCGACAGGAAGTAGATGTCGAGGAGGCTCATGAAGAACACCACCCACAGCAAGAGCGTGGCCAGCGTTCTTCCGCCCCTGAAGAGATGCTGGACCGGAATGCCCTTCAACGCCGGCTCGTCCACGACAAAGCGGGTGCCGGCGGCGAAGACGGCCTTTGCGTTGACGAGCGCCAGCAGTTCCGCGACGCGCGCATGGGCGCGGCCGGTCAGCGTCAGGAACCGAACGGATTCGGGCAGCCGCCATGCCAGCATCGGCACCAGAAACAGCGGCGCGGCGCCGCCGACGACAAACACCGACCGCCAGCCGAATTGCGGAATGAGCGCCGCTGCGAGAAGGCCACCGAGCGCGGCCCCGATCGAAAAGCCGACGAACATCACCATCACCATGGTGGCGCGGCGGCGATGCGGGCTGAATTCGGAAGTGAGCGCAATCGTGTTCGGCATCGCGCCGCCGAGGCCAAGCCCAGTCAGAAGGCGGATCGCAAGCAAACTATTCACGTCGTTGACGAGCGAGGTAAGCAGCGTGCCAATGCCGAATGCGAGCGTGGAGAAGATGATGATCTTCTTGCGCCCGATGCGATCCGCCAGCGGGCCGAACAGCAATGCGCCGATCATCAGTCCGAACAGGCCCGCGCTGAACACGGGACCGAGCGCGGCCTTGCCGACATTCCATTCTTTCGCGAGCGCCGGCGCTACATAGCCGATCGCAGTGGTATCGAAGCCGTCGAGAAACAGCACCGTCGCACAGATCAAAAGCAGCTTGACCTGAAAGGCACCGACCGGCTGGGCGTCGATGAATGCGGCGACGTCGACGGTCGAGGCATCTGTTGTCGATGCGCCCGTCACGCGCGCAACGCTTCTTTTGAAAAGCCCGCAATCTGCTTGTAGCTGTCGGACAGCGCGACCAGTTCGTCATGGCTGATGACGTCGCCGATCGCCTTGAACGGCCGGTCGTTGGTGCGTTGATAGACCTCGCGCAGGATCGCGTCCGGCGGATTGGTGCGGTTGGTGAGAACCACGCGCGTGGTCGCCTCCAGCCGCTGCTTCTCGTAGGCCGCAAACGCCGCGACGGGATCGTCGTTGGCCAGTAACGCCGACGTCATCGCCCGCGTGTCCAGGATCGCCTGGCCCGCCCCGTTGGAGCCGCGCGGCACCATCGGGTGGGCCGCATCGCCGAGCAGCGTGACGCGGCCGAAACTCCAGCGCGGCAGCGGGTCCTGATCGACCATCGGGAATTCCAGCACGCTGTCGGCGGCGCGGATGAAGGCGGGAACATCGAGCCAGTCGAAATGCCAGTCGGCGAAGGCGCCGATGAAATCGTCGAGCGAGCCGGCGCGATTCCAGTCGCGCCGGCGATAGTTGGGAGTCTCGATCTCGGCGACCCAGTTGACGAGTTGCAGACCGTCGTTGCCGGCCTCACGGATCGGATAGATCACCATCTTGCCATGCGACAGCCAGCCCGCGCGGGTCAGGCTCGCGCCCGACAAAATCGGCTTCCATCGCGTGACGCCGCGCCACATGTTGACGCCGGAATAGCGCGGCTCGCCCTCATCGGGGAAAAACTGCTTGCGAATGACCGAATTGATGCCGTCGCAGGCGATTGCGGCGCGTCCGCGTACGCTCTTGCCGACGGCATCGCTGGAGCCGACCGCAAAATGCAGGGTGACGCCGTGGTCGTCCTGCTCCACGCCGACGCAGTGATGGTTGGTGAGGATGCGGTCGGCGCCGGCGCGGCTCTTGAAGGTTTCCAGCAGCACCATTTGCAGGTCGCCGCGATGAATTGAGAATTGCGGATAGTCGTAACCGGCCGCGCGCCCGAGCGGCTCTTCATAAATCAATTGTCCGAAGCGGTTGAAGAAGGATGCGTCCTTGGTCTCAATCGCAACCCGCGCCAGATCGGCCTCAAGACCAAGCGCGGCAAGTTCCTTGGTGGCGTGCGGGAGCAGATTGATGCCGACGCCGACCGCGCGGATTTCCGGCGCGGTTTCGAAGATGCGGCAGGGAATGTTGGCCGCATGCAGCGCCAGGCCCAAGGTCAGGCCGCCGATGCCGCCACCGACGATCAGGATGTCGTCCATGTTTCCTCCCGCATCCCTTGGTGGTCGCGTTAGCGCGATGAAACACGATTAGTGAGCTTACTGTCAATCAAATGCAGAACGACAGAGCCCACGGTTTATCGATTGCCGACGAAGCACATTCCCATGCGCGAGGCCTCGCTCATGACTTGGCACGCAAGACCCTTGGCGCAACTCCATGACACAAAGCTGCGGTCGTTGTCGGCGGCGTTCACCCGAGTGGCGTAGCAATGCGCGCCCCAGCCGTCGTCATATTCGGTTCCGGCCAGCTCACCGCTGCCGCGCAGTTGCGGCCGTTCGGAAAAGCCGCGGCTGTAGTCGACCGGTTTGCCGTCGCGGGTCTCAGTCAGAATATCGCGGCGACGAACCTGGTCGCCGAAGAAATGCGGCGAGGCCGGCACGATCAGCGTGTTGGATGGATTGGTCGCCATCCAGTCGACGCCGGGGAAATGAAAGCCGCCGATGCCGCGGGTCTGGTGGCATCCGGCACAGGTGATGTCGTTGAGGCGGCGCTCGAAGCCCGCGACGGAGCGGATGTTTTGTAACTCGATTCCGCTCGCGGCAGCCCTTTGCAGCGCCGTCACGACATCTTCTGTCGAGAAGACAGGATTTTTCCCCTCGCCTTGCACAAGACCGAAAGCCGGTTGCGAAGCAGAGGCCGCAAAGCCGATCGGGGTCGGCGCGATCGCGCGGATCGCGAGAAACTCTCTCGGGATGAGAACCGTGCCGCGATCGAATTCTTTGAGGTGCGCAGGATCGAGCAGCCATGCCTTGAAATCGCGCCTCAGCTTTTCATCCGACAATAACCGCTCGCGATCGATCTGGTCCTCCAGCGTCGCTTCCTCGAATGTCTTCGCATTCGGAATATAGTCGAACACCTTCAGCAGATAGTCGGTACGGAATTCATGACCCGGCGACTGCGATACATGCGCGATCTGAAGGTTGGTTTCGATGCGCTCGATATTCTCGGGCCCGACCAGAGCCAATGGACCACCATCGGATGTCAGTTTTTCCACCAACGCCGAGCCCGTGAACGACCATTCGCTCGATTCCAGCCAACGGCGGGCAATGGTCGCGCAAGTCAGCGCCGCGCCTTTGGCATCGGTGGCCTTGTCGGCTTTCGCCTTCAAGACCAGATTGAGCGTCATCGGCAGCCGAGCTGATGCGCCGTGATCGCCGACCGGCGGCGCATCGATCTCGGTAAGGCGATAGATCAGGCGGATTTCACCGCAGCTGTCTGGCGCCACATAGGCGCGGTCCATCCGGTTGACGATACCGGCGAGCACGAAGCGGTTGGCCCGTGAATAAAGCTGGTCGCGGTCGAACAGCTGAAAGTCGAACTGCGGCCCGACGCCGATCGTCTCGTTCGGCAACTCGGCCCTGTGCCGCTCGACGTATCGTTCGAATTCCTCGTCGAGCGATTTTCGGATCGGCGCGATCGCCGGCAACATAAACAGCGCGGCGTTATCGAGTGGCCCACCTGATGGCGGCGATGCGGAGAGCATCCGCGCGAGGCTGAACGCCCCGTGATCGAGTTCGCGTAAAGCAGCGGGGTCGGTAACCGCCGCGCCACGCTCCAGCAATGGCGCGCTTTGCGCAGCGCTCAGGGAGAGCGAGCCGGAGACGAGCGCGAAGGCGATGAAGAGGAAACGCAACGGAAGACCCATATCCTGACAAACACCGCGTCAAAGCCTGCATTCCTCAGGGGTTTAGCGCGGCATTGGTCCAGGAAATAGACAGAAAAACGGCGACTGCCTTGCGACAACCGCCGTTGCTTCACGTCCTGGTGAAAAGCTTAGCGCGCCACAATCAGGCCGCGGCTGGTCACGACCACCCAGCGGCCGTCCTGGCGGCGGATGGCATCAACGCGGCCAAGGCCCGGAACCATGTCGCCGGCATAGACTTCGTAGGTGCCGCGGCGACCGTCGATCAAAGCGCCGCCATAGGCGACATCGCGCAGCGCCCAGCCTTCCAGCGTCGGCAACCGGCCGACTTCGGTCTTCGCGTCGACTTTGGCATCGATTTTAGGCCGCATTGCCGCGGCTTGCTGGGCTGGCGCGATCGAACCGGTCGTCTCTTTCGAGGCAGACGACGCGGCAGCAGCCGCAGGCGCCGCGGCGGGCGTAGCGCGGAGCTTGTCGACGGTTTCGCTGAGCTTGGCAATTTTGGCCGCCGGCTCGGCCTGCGCACGCTCGAGCTTGTCGAGGCGCTCGCTGGTCTTGTTGAACTGGTTCATGCCGAGCTTGGCGGTGTGATCGAGGCCGGTCTTCAGCGCCTGGATGTCAGCGTCGATCCGCGACAGCGAGGCCTCGAGCGAGGTCGGGCTGCTGCCCGTGGCGACGTCGCCGCCGCCATGCATGAAGGTCGCGGTCGCGAACCCGCCACCCAGCGCACCGGCCGCAATCGCCAGCGCCACCACGGCGGCGAGCGCCGCGATCCGGCGCTTGCCGAAGACGCTTTGGCGCTCGGCTGCCTCGGGCTCGGCATCGATGCCATGATCAGCCCAGGCCCGATCGCCACGCGACATGACAATGACCTTGCCCGGGATGGGTGAAACCTTGTCGGCGGCCACTTCCGGCTGGGCGGCTTGCGCGCCCGCCTCGGCCTTGGCCTCGACTTTTGGGGCCTCGGCTTTTGGAAGCTCCGGCGCCGGCGGCCCAAGCATCGACGGCTCGGACATGGAAGGCTCCGGCATGGAAGGCTCGGACACCGGCACGGCCACCGCTTCGCCGGTCTCAGTCGCAGAAGCCGTCACCGGCTCGCTGGACCCGCCGGCTGAAGGGGAGGCGCCTGGGTTGAGGGAACCGGATTCGCCGCCAATTGGCTCGGGTTGCTGGTCGCTCACGGTCAATTCTCCATTAAAGATTGACCATTTGGTAACTTTCATATCTTGCCAAATCCTTACCTGGCCGCGGACTTACCGAAAATTTAGGAAATAGCAGACCGGTTTTGGGAGGCTGGTTTTGACGGGAAGCCGCCTTCCCGCACCCCTCCGCCAGGAACCGCCCCGGGCTAGTGTCCCGATTCCGAAGTTCGTCGCGTTTTGCGGAGAAGTCCGCATGACGAACTTGCGGCAGAAATGATGCGGACTTCTGAACCGCCACACTAGCGACCGGTTTGCAGCGCCCGCTTTCCCGACTAACATGGCTCAAAAGGTGGACGGGGGAGCTCATGGCCATCGAGAAATGCATCAACGAGTTTGATGTCGATCAGGTCATTTTCGAGGAGGGCTCGACGGGTCGCGAACTGTTCGTCGTACTCGACGGCCAGGTCGAGATCGCCAAAGTGACCGGCGGGCGCAAGACCGTGATCGTTACCCTCGGCAAGGGTGAATTTTTCGGCGAGATGGCGGTTATCGACGGCTCGTCGCGTTCGGCGACCGCGATCGCGGCCGCGCCCAACACCCGCGTGATGCGGATCAACCACGCCCGCTTCGTCTATCTGGTCAGCCAGCAGCCGGCATTCGCGCTGATGGTGATGGATGCGCTATCCAAACGCTTGCGCGCCTCCAATGCCGTCACGTTCAGGGCGAGCAACCCATGAGCGACCGCAAGCCAAGCCCGTTTCCCGTGCTGCTCAACAACGACGTCTGCTCGCTGATCCAGGCCGCCGAGAATGTCTACCAGATCCGTTTCAAGAACCGCGCGGCCAACGCCTATCTGGTGCGCGGCAAACACCGCACGATCATGATCGACGTCGGGCTGTCGTCGAACTATCCCGCTCTGCTGGAATGCCTGAACCATCTCGACTGCCCGCCGGGCAAGATCGACATGGTGATCCTGAGCCACGAGCATCTCGATCACATCGGCGCGGCCTGGCATTTCAACGAAAGCCGCACCGTCATCGCGGCGCATCGGCTCGCGGCCAACAAGATCATGCTGCGCGACGACTTCTCGATGCTGCGCAAGATGTTCAACGAGCCGAACGTGCCGATCAATGTCGACATCTGGCTAGAGGAAGGCAACCTGTTCGACCTCGGCGATTTTCGCCTGAACGTGATGTACACGCCGGGCCACACCTCGGCCTGCATCAGCCTGTTCGACCAGGACAAGGGACTGTTGTTTGCCGCCGATACGCTGATGCCCGGCGGCGTAATGGGCGGGGTGTTCGGCTCCGGCAGTATCAGCGACTACATCCAGTCGCTGGAGCGGCTGAAGGGCCTCGATTCGAAAATCCTGCTGTCCGGTCACGGGCGGCTCTCCGATACGCCGCAGGAAGACGTGCGGATCGCAATCCAGCGCTCGCACGCGCTGTTGTCGGACACCGCGCAACTGTTCGACGCGCTGGATGCGCGATCGAACTTCGAGCCGATCATGCAATCGGTGCGCGACCTCAACAAGCTCGACGACGGCTAGACATCTCTACTATTTGACAGGTCCACTTCGGTCTGTTCATCCTGCCGCTGAAAAACAGAGGGGGAGAACGCCGTGAAATTTTACAACTCGATCGGACCCAATCCGCGCATTGTCCGCATCTTCATGGCAGAAAAAGCCATCGAGATGCCGAAGCAGACGGTCGATCTGCGCAGCGGAGAAAACCGTCAAGCCGAACACCTCACGCGCAACCCGCACGGCCAGATGCCGACGCTCGAACTCGACGACGGCAGCTACCTCTCCGAGATCACCGCGATCTGCGAATATCTTGAAGAAATCAAGCCGGAGCCGCCGATGATCGGATCGACGCCAAAAGAACGCGCCGAATGCCGGATGTGGACGCGGCGCGTCGATCTCAACATCTGCGAGCCGCTCGCCAACGGTTATCGCTTCGGCGAAGCCCTGAGATTTTTCGAAAAGCGCATTCCAGTGGTCCCCGAAGCCTCGCCGGGGTTGAAGATGGTCGCCGCCAACCGCCTGCAATGGCTCAACGGCCAGATGGCGGACGGGCGGGAATATCTTTGCGGCAAACGCTTCACGCTCGCCGACATCCTGCTGTATTGCTGGCTCGATTTCGGTGCCCTGGTCGGCCAAACGATCGATCCCGCCAATACCAACATCAAGGCCTGGTTCGATCGCATCGCCCAGCGGCCTTCGCTCAAGGCCGACCCTGTGGCCCCTCCCGCCGGGGCCAAGAAGGCGTGAACGCACGCGACAAAGCGTCATCGTGTCCCGGACGCGGCAGCAGCGTGCAACGCTGCTCCGCAGATCCGGCAACTGTTATGTGGTCTGGGCGGGCATGTAGGGTTTTCTGTCGCGGAGCATGGCGTTGAGGATGGTCAGGAGCTTTCTGGCGACGGCAATGAGGGCGAGTTTGGCCGGCTTTCCGGCCTGCCTCAACTTTGCGTAGAAAGCCTTGAATGGGTGCGCGCGGCGGACAGCGTTGAGAGCTGCCATGTAGAGGGCGTCACGGACACGCTTTCGGCCGCCGCCAATCTTGCGCTTGCCGCGATAGGCGCCGCTGTCGACATTGAACGGAGCTAGGCCGGCAAGAGCCGCCACCTGCTTGGCCCCGATGTGACCGAGTTCCGGCATCTGGGCGATGAGCTGTATGCAAGTCACAGGTCCGACGCCGGGCACCGAGCGCATCAGCTGTGCCTCCTCGCAGATCTCCGGGTCGGCTTTGGTGAGAGCGCTGATCTCGGCCTCGATCTCGATGATCTCGCGATCGAGGACCTCGATGAGGCGGCTGATGCGTTCAGCCATGGCATGGTCATCGGCCTCGCTGCGGCGGTTCTTCTCCTGGCTGCGCATGAGGACCAGCTGATCGCGCCGTTTGGCCAGCCGTGCCAAGGCGTCTCGGGCTGGCGTGGCGACCGGTTCGGTCGCGGGCCGCATGGCGCGCGCAAAGGCGGCAAGCATACAAGCATCGATCGGATCAGTCTTGGCGAGCCGGCCGCTGGCGCGCGCGAAGTCGCGGGCGCGGGCCGGATTGATCCGGCTGAACCTGATGCCAGCCTGACGCAGGGCCTCGCGGAGTTCGCGGTCATAGACACCGGTGGCTTCAAAAACGACAAATGCATCGCATCGCCAACGCGCCACCAGCTCTGTGATGGCATGTGGCGCGTTGGCGATGCGCTCCGACGCACCGATGGTCTCATCGAAGATATCAAGATGATGTTTGGAGACGTCGATTCCGACGCAGCGAAGGGGTATGATCATGGGGCCTGTCCCTGTGATGCGAGGTCTGTTGGCGCAGCCTCGTGCAACTGTTCAGGTTGATAGATGGAACGGGCGGGAGACCGAGCCGGCTCACGGCGTCAAGCGCCAGGGACCCAACGGCTTCCCGCCCACATCCATAATGACAGGCTTCCAAGACACAGGGACCCACGCCTCGATACGAATGGGCCCCGGCTCCGCAGCGCACCGCTGACGCGCTGCGCAGCATCCGGGGAAGGCGCTCTCACATTACGATCGGCTTATCCGGCAGTTCGTTCGGCCCGGCCCCCTGTCTGGGGAAATACGTCGCCAGTTGTTGCGACACCGCGCCAATTCCCTTGATCACGCCGCCCGAGAAATTGCCACCCCTGAAATCGGCTTCCATCGCCTTGCAGATTTTGTCCCATCCGGCCGCGCCGACCTTGGCGTCGATGCCGCGGTCGGCGACGATCTCGACATCACGGTCGGCCAGCAAGAGATAGATCAGCACGCCGTTATTGTGCGCGGTATCCCAGATCCGCAGGTGCGAGAAAATATCGAGCGCGCGCTCGCGGCCGGATTGGCCCGAGAACAATGGTTTGCCGTCGAGTGCGCCTTCGACGACAAAACGCACCTGCCCGGAATGCGTCGCCTCGCCCGCCTTGATCGCCTGCTCAATCAGGTCGAGCGCCGCTTGCGGGAAAACCAGCCGCACCCGCCACTGGTGCTCGATCAGATGCTTGCCGATGCGCTTGATGCCCATGATCTAGTGGTCCGATTCTAACATTCGCATCCCTTCTCAGCGGCCACTTTTGCGAATGTTAGAATCAAAAGGACCACTAGCGAATATATGTTTCCAGTGAAGTTTCGGATTTGACATTCGCGTTGCGCGTTTGCGGCCAGTTCTGTTGCGAATGTCAAATCCACTTCACTGGCCTACCAGCTCCCCGACGCGCCGCCGCCGCCAAAACTGCCGCCACCGCCGGAAAACCCGCTGTCGCTGGAGCCCGAGCTTGAACCGCCGGACCAGGAACTTCCGGAGGAGCCTGTCGACCAACCGCCGCCACGACCGCGGCCCGCATTGCGGCTGGCCTCCTGGCTCGCGGCCAGAATGCTGTCGCCGAACATCGTGAGGAAGAAGGCGATCACGCCGAAGATGCCGGAGACGATGGCCGAACCGAGAAGAAACCAGACGATCGCGCCGACCACGCCGGCGGTGACACCGGAGCCGACCAGTCGCCCCATCAACCCGCGCAGGATGGCGGCGATCGCCGCATAGCCGAGAAAACCAAACGGGCTGAAAACGATGTCAAAGAACATGTCCGGGTCGGCGCCGTGCGACGCTTCGGGCTTTGGCGCCGGCAGCGGCTCGCCATCGATGACGCGGATGATGCGGTCGACGCCGGCCGAAATTCCGCCGGCAAAATCGCCGGTCTTGAAGCGCGGCGTGATGATTTCGTCGATGATGCGCCGCGCGGTGACGTCCGTGAGCGCGCCCTCCAGGCCGTAGCCGACCTCGATCCGGAGCTTGTGGTCGTTCTTGGCGATGACGAGAAGCGCACCGTCGTCGATCTTCTTGCGCCCAATCTTCCAGGCTTCCGCGACCCGGATCGAAAACTGCTCGATCGTCTCAGGCTGCGTGGTCGGCACGATCAGCACCGCGACCTGGCTTCCCTTGCGGGTCTCGAGGTCTTTCAGCCGTTGCGTCAATGCGGCGGCGTCGGAGGCCGATAGTGTGCCGGTCTGGTCGACCACGCGCCCGGACAAGGGCGGCACCGCGACATCGGCCGCGGCAGCGAACGGCCAGCACAGCAGAAGCGCAACGAGGAGAGCCCTTGCGATCATCGGTGCGCAAGGCTACTTCGCCGGCGCCGGTGCCGGGTTGAAATCGACCTTTGGCGCGGTCGAGATTTCCTTCTCGTTGTCGACCGTGAAATTGGCCTTTTCCTTGTAGCCGAACGCCATCGCGGTGAGATTGTTCGGGAAGGTGCGGATGCCGACGTTATAGTCCTGCACCGCCTTGATGTAGCGGTTGCGCGCCACCGTGATGCGGTTCTCGGTGCCTTCGAGCTGCGACATCAAATCGTGAAACAGCGCATCCGATTTGAGCTGCGGATAATTCTCGGTCACCACCAGAAGCTTCGACAGCGCGCTGGTGAGTTCACCCTGGGCGGCCTGGAATTTCGCGAACGCGCCGGGATCGTTGACGAGCTCCGGCGTCGCCTGGATGCTGCCGACCTTGGCGCGCGCATTTGTCACGCCCAGAAGCACGTCCTTTTCCTGCTGCGCAAAGCCCTTCACCGAATTGACGAGGTTGGGCACAAGATCGGCGCGGCGCTGGTACTGGTTGAGCACCTCGGACCAGGCCGATTTGACCTGCTCGTCGTTGGTCTGAATCGCGTTATAGCCGCAATTGGTGAGGCTCAGCGTCGCCAGCGCCGCGAGCATCGTCAATATCTTGCGCATCGAATCTCTCCCTGCCGTAATGTTGCTAAATTAGCAGAACGGTGTGACAGGGACCAATGTCATTCCAGGGCGAGCATCGAACTAAAATGTGCAATTGCACATTGGAGAATCTCCAGATTCCGGGTCTGGTTCGGAGCCTGCCGTCGGGCGCGCGTTCGCGCGACCCGTTGGCACCATCCCGGAATGACAACGCATCCGTTGTCGACGGCGGTATTCAAGCCGCCTTGGTCTTGGCGTCCCGGATCGCTTCCCAGATCTTCATCGGCGAGATCGGGGTCTGGATCGAGGTAATGCCGAGATCGGAAAGCGCGTCCATCACGCCGTTGGCGATGCAGGGCGGGCCTCCGATCGCACCGGACTCGCCGCAGCCCTTGGCGCCCAACGGATTGGTGCGGCACGGCGCGGAGCCATCCAGCGTCACCTCGATCGGCGGCACGTCGTCGGCGCGCGGAATGCAGTAGTCCTGATAGCTCGCGGTGATCAATTGGCCTTCGGCGCTGTAGGTGACGCCTTCATACAGCGCCTGGCCGATGCCCTGCGCGACGCCGCCGTGAACTTGTCCGGTCACCAGCATCGGGTTGATGGCGACACCGACATCGTCCACCGTGGTGTAGCGCACCACGCGCGTGACGCCGGTCTCCGGATCGATCTCGACCTCGCAGATATGGGTGCCGTTCGGCCAGCTCGGGCCGTCGGTCTGGCCTTCGCTGTCGACGGAAAGCCGCGCGCCCGCTTCCTTTTTGGCGATATCGAACAGGCTGACATGCTTGTCGGTGCCGACCACGGTGAGCGTGCCGTCGCGGTATTCGATATCCTCGACGGAGGCCTCCAGCATCTGCGATGCCTTCTCGCGGGCTTTTGCGATCAAATCCACCGCCGAGACCACCGCCGCGGTGCCGCCGACAAACAGTGAGCGCGAGCCGACGCTGCCGAAGCCGATGGCCAAATCGGTATTGCCCTGCACCACATCGACCTTGTCGATGGAGACGCCGAGCGCCTCCGCGATCATCTGGGCGAAGGTGGTCTGCAGCCCCTGCCCCATCGCCTGGGTGCCGGCATTGAGCACGATGCGTCCTTCGGCGGTCGCATGCAGGTTGACCCGCTCATTATGCACGGTGCCGCCGGTCCATTCGATATAGCTGGTGAGACCACGGCCATAGAGCAGGCCTTTTTTCTTTGCAGCCTTCTTGCGCGCGGCAAAGCCGTCCCAGTCCGATTGTTTCACGGCGCGCTCCAGCATGTGCGCAAACGCGCCGGAGTCGTACACTTGGCCGACCGCGTTGGTGTAAGGCAGTTGCGCCGGCTTGACGTAATTCACTTTGCGAATCGCGCGCGGATCCATCTTCAATTGCCGCGCGGCCGCGTCCATCAATCGCTCGACGATGAAGACAGCCTCCGGCCGGCCCGCACCGCGATAGGCGGCGACCGGCGCGGTGTGGGTCATCACCGCCTTGAGGTCGTAATGAACCAGCGGCAGGTCATAGACCCCCGTCTGCACGAACGGCCCGAGGATCAGCGGGATCAGCGCGCCGGTGCCGGAGATATAGGCGCCGGTGCCGCCGACCGACCGCACGCGGAAGGCCTGTACGCGGCCCTTGGCATCGAGCGCGAATTCAGCCGTCGAGGTCAGATCGCGGCCATGGGTGCCACCGAGAAAATCGTCCGATGCGCTCGCCGCGCCAGCGCACCTTCCTGTTCAGCTTGACGGCGGCATAGGCGACCATGCCGTCTTCCGGATAGAGATTGGTCTTGTGGCCGAAACCGCCGCCGATATCGCCGACCAGAACCTGGATGCTTTCCTTCGGCCGCTTCAACACGGCTTCGGCGAGAATGTCGCGGGTCGAGGCCGGCGTCTGCGACTGCACATGCAGGATCAGCCGGCCGGTTTTCTTTTCGACTTCGGCAATGGCCGAGCGCGGCTCCATCGCGGAAGGCACCAGGCGCTGATTGACGAGATCGAGCGAGACGACGTGGTCGGCCTTGGCGAAGGCGGCTTCCACCACGGCCGCATCGCCATAGCTCATTCGCGGCCACGATGTTGTCGGGCACCTCGGACCACACCAGCGGCGCGCCCGGCTTGATCGCTTCCAACGGGTCGACCACGGAAGGCAATTCTTGATATTCCACCGCGATCGCTTCGGCGGCGCTCTGCGCGGCAAACCGCGAGGTTGCCACGACCGCCGCAACCGTCTCGCCGACATAACGCACCAGATCATGGGCGAGCAGACGCCGTGGCGGCACCGTCATCGGCGAGCCGTCGGGGCGCGGGAAAATCAACAGCGTCGGCAGCGTGCCGATGTCCTCGGCAATCAGGTCGGCGCCGGTATAGATGGCTTCCACGCCCGGCATCCCGGCCGCCGCCTTGGTGTCGATCGAGACGATCTTCGCATGGGCATGCGGCGAGCGCAGCATATAAAGCCACAGCGCGCCGTCTTCCGGCTTGTCGTCGATGAAATGGCCCTTGCCGGTGAGCAGCCGCTGGTCTTCCAGACGCTTGACCGGTTGGCCCGCACCGAAACGTAGATTGCCGGGAAGAATGTTCATCGCGCTTTCCTTAAGGGTTCGTCAGGCTGCCAATGTAGCCGACAGGCAAGGAACAGGCCAAGCCCTTAACGCTGTTGTCATTCCGGGATCGCCGTCAAGGCGCGCTCCGGACTCCATGACGCCTCACGATTACTGCGGCAGCGATGGATTCCGGGCTCAGCGCAGACTACCGGGCTGCCCCGGAATGACGGCTATGAGCCGGGCGACGACAGCGTTCAGTCACCCGACCTCCCGCAACACCGCCTCGACCGCCTGGCGCTCTTCGGGGGTCAGCGCCTTTTGCGGGGCGACGGGATCGCCGACGTCATAGCCCTGGATCGCCAGTGCCGGCCTTGATGCAGGCGGCGAGATTGTAGCGCGCGAAGGCCTCGTTGACCCGCCACAGCTTTCGCTGAAGCACCAGCGCCTCGTCCCAGCGTTTGGCCTTGCAGAGATCATAAAGCGCAACGCTCTGCCGCGGGATGATGCAGGCCGGCCCGGCCATCCAGCCGACGCCGCCGATCAGCATCACCGCTGCCGGGATATGCGCGGACGCCGAGAACACCCGGATGGAATCGCCGCAGCGATTCATGATCGACAGCAGCCGCCCGGTATTGGTGGAGGCGTCCTTGATGTACTGGATGCGCGGATGGGCGGACAGACGCGCAATGCAATCGAGCGAGAGGTCCGAGCGCTGGAATTGCGGATTGGTATAGATCACGACGGGAATATCGACCGCATCCGCGATGGCGCGGAAATAAGATTCGACCTGCGCATCGGACAGCGGGAAATACGCCTCCAGAATCGCCAGGATGCCGTCGGCGCCGCATTTTTGATACGCTTTCGCCTGCGCCACTGCGTCCAGCGTCGAGGTCGAGGCGACGCCGGCCACGACTGGCACGCGGCCGCGCGCGGCTTCGATCGTCGTCTGCACCACGGCCAGACGTTGCGCGTTGTTGAGATAGGCGAACTCGCCGGTCGAGCCGAGCGGCGTCAGCCCATGTATGCCCGCAGCGATGAGATCGTCGCAGAGGCGCGCCAGCACGTCGCGGCGAATGGCGCCGTCGGGATCGATCGGAGAGACAAGGTAAGGAAAGACACCGTGGAAATCCGCCATGGCAAGACTTTTAGAAGATGCGACAAGCGGAGGCAATCACGACGGCTGCGACCGGGCGGGAAAGGCCGCTTGATGGTCACGACGGCAACCTATGGTATAAGCGTGCATAGCCTTTGTGCACGTTGGAATACAGCCATGTCAGACGACGTCGTCGCTCAATTATCTCTAATCGAAATCGCCATCGAGCCGAAGTCGAAGGCCGACCAGGAAAAGCTGGGCGTGGCCTTGGCGAAGCTCGCCGCGGAAGACCCGTCGTTCCACGTCTCAACCGATCGCGAATCCGGCCAAACCATTTTGAAAGGAACGAGCGAAGAGCACCTCAATGCAAAAGTCGGATTCCTGAAACGCGATGGAATAAACGCCAACATCGGCGCGCCTCAGGTGGCGTTCCTTGAGCGCATCACCGAGCGGGTCGAGCACAGCTACACCCACAAGAGGCAGACCGGCGGCACCGGCCAGTTTGCCGCGATCACGATCGTGGTCGAGCCGAACGAACCCGGCAAGGGCAATGCTTTCGTGTCCGGAATTACCGGAAGCGCAGTACCGGAGAAATATATCCCCGGCGTCAAAAAGGGTCTGGAGAGCGTGTTATCCTCCGGCGTGGTCGCAGGTTTTCCTGTGGTTGACGTCAAGGTGAAGCTCGTTGACGGCAAGTACCACGACATCAATTCGTCAGCGCTGGCTTTCGAGATCGCAGCCCGCGCCTGTTTCCGCGAGGCCTTGCGAAAAGCAGGGCCGGTTCTACTCGAACCGATCATGAAGGTGGAAGTGGCGACGCCAGAGGATTGCGCCCGCGCAGTCATTGGTGATCTGAAATTGCGAAGGTCTCGGTTGATTGGGCAGGATACCCGCGATGGCGTTGTGATCGTCAACGCGATGGTGCCGCTCATGAACATGTTCGGCTATGTCAATGCCTTGCGTCCAAAATCGATGGGCCGCGCCACCTTCACCATGCTGTTCGACCACTACGCGCCAGTGGACCCCAACGACGACGACCCGCCATTTCAACCCGCAGTTGGCATGCGGGCCTGAGGCGCCTACGGCAAAAACTTACGCGGCGTTAAGCATCGGCCAGCTGGCCGTCTGGACCATCCAGGTCTGCAACGGGCTTGACCCGGCTTCGTGCGGCTCGAAGTAGCCTTCGAGTTCGGATAACGCGCGAATTTCCCATTCGTAGGCCTGCTCGAGCAGCGATTGCCGCTGATTGGGGCGAAACGCCGCCGTTTGACGATACAATGACGCAATGGCGCGATATCGCCGCACGTTCTCCAGAATTGCTTTCCCGCTCATCGACCGGCCCTTCCCCGATTCATTCGACCGGGTGCGAATTTGGCCGCGGCGGGTTTTCAATTGCTTATCGGGTTCGGTAAACGGAATTCAGGGTTTGCGAAATGTTGACGGCATGAAATGCCTCGCATGCGGGCGCGCCCCTTGCTCCCTCACAGCCAGACCGGCTAGCATCGATCAACCAAAGCGTAAGGCCGTTTTCAAGGGAGGAAAAAACATGAAAATCACAAACCGGCTCTGGCGATTTCTGCTGATGCCGCTGGCGTTCGCCGGCATGCTGAGCATGAGTTCGGCCGCCGAACTCAACACCGCCGCTTTGGTCTACAAGCTGCCGGACCAGATTCCCTGGGGTCCGGTCGACGCCCGCGGCGCACAAACCGCGGTCGTGGTCGGCGATCCCACCAAACCCGGTTTCTACATGGTCTATAACAAGTGGACCAAGGGCAATCATTTCAGCCATCCCCATTTCCATCCCAACGATCGCTACATCGTCGTGCTGCAAGGCACCTGGTGGGTTTCGACCAGCAAGAAATTCGATCCCAGCACCACCGTCCCGATGCCAGCCGGCAGCTTCGTGACCCATTTCGGCAAGCAAGTGCATTGGGACGGCGCCAAGGATGAGGACGCCGTGCTCCTGATCATGGGCGAAGGTCCGGCGACCGCGACATCGGCGGAAGAAAAGTAACCAGGATCGAACTTATCCCTCGCACGGGTGATCCATGCGCTGGCTTAGATTCACGGCAGACCAGATCTCCTCCTGGGGCATCGCCGAAGGCGACCGCGTCATCGCGGTCGACGGCGATCCCTTTGGGGAATGGCAACGCACGCCGCGGTCGCATGCGCTTTCCGAAGTCAAGATCGAGCTGCCGCTGATCCCGCGCACGTTCTATTGCGTGGGCCTCAATTATCTCAAACACCTCAAGGAAGCCGCCGACAAACGCGGCGAAGTGCCCAAAATTCCCGACCGGCCCGAGGTCGGCTATCGCGCCCAGAATGCGCTGATCGCGCATGACGAGGATGTCGTCATTCCGGCAAGTGCCACCGAGCAAATCCATTACGAAGGCGAACTCGTCGTCGTGATCGGCAAGAAGGCCAAGCATCTTTCCGGGCGCGAGGCGATGGATTGCGTGTTCGGTTACACCATCGGCAACGACGTCAGCGAGCGCAGCTGGCAAAAGGCCGATCGCGGCCTGTGGCGCTCCAAGAACGCCGACACCTTCAAGCCGATGGGGCCGTGGATCGAAACTTCGGTCGATCTCGAGGCGATGGAAACCGTCGTGCGGCTGAACGGCCAGGAGAGCAATCGCTTCCGGACCTGCGAGATGATTTTCGGGATCAGGGAATTCATCGTCGAGATGACGAAGTATTTCACCCTGTGGCCGGGCGACGTGATCTGGATGGGAACCGACGGCGCCTCGCCGAACATCAAGGCCGGCGACGTGGTCGAGATCGAGATCACCGGCATCGGCACGCTGCGCAACCGGTTCGTCGCCGAGAAATAGCCGGCTTTTCGCGGGCATAAACCGCAAAGCAGCCGGCGCTTCAGTCTTCCTGAGGCGCCGGCATTATCAGGACTAAACTTTCAGGATCGAGCCGTAGCGCTCCGCGGCGAAATCAGGCCGACGGCGAGCGTGCCGACGACGGCAAAGGCCACGTTGAGAATCAGCGCGCCGAGGCCGACATAGAACACGTAGCTCGTCCCTCCGATACTGAGGGTCGCCAGCGGCTTCAGCCCATTGCTCCACGCCGTCCAGGTTCCCCACAGGATGCCCGCCGCCCAGCCGAGCAGAAGTCCCTCGGCGCGGAACCAGCGCGTGAACAAACCGAACACCAGCGCCGGGAAGGTTTGCAGGATCCACAGTCCGCCGAGCAATTGCAGATCGAGCGCATATTGCGTCGGCAGGAAGATGGTGAAGGCCAGTGCGCCGAGCTTGACGACGAGGGAGGCGATCTTGGCGACTGACGCCTCACCAGCATGGCTGATATCCGGATTGACGTAGGACTTCCAGATATTGCGCGTGAACAGGTTGGCCGCGCCGATGCTCATCACCGCGGCCGGCACCAGCGCGCCGATGGCGATTGCCGAAAACGCAAAGCCTGCGAACCAGGACGGGAACAGCACCTTGAACAGCATCGGCACGACGTCGTTGTTCGACGCGACCTTGATGTGGGCGGCATAGGCCATGTAGCCGAGCAGCGCGATCAGCCCGAGCAGCAGCGTATAGGCCGGCAGCAGGATCGCATTCTTGCGGATGGTGTCGGCGGATTTTGATGCGAAGATGCCGGTCAGCGTATGCGGATACATGAAGGCGGCGAGCGCCGAACCGAACGCAAGGCTTGCATAAGCCAGCATCTGCGGCGACTTCAGGGTCAGGCCGGTGGCGCCGCCCTTGGCGGTAAAGGCATCGTTGGCCGCAGCAAACACCGCACCATAGCCGCCAAGTTTTGCGGGCACGACGACGACCGCGACAAGCACCACGATATAGATCATGATGTCCTTGACGAAGGCGATCAGTGCCGGCGCGCGCAGGCCGGAGCTGTAAGTGTAGAGCGCCAGGATGACGAAGGCGGCGACGATCGGCAATTCGCCGGTCAGACCGATCGCCTTGATCACCACGCCCATGCCGATCAGTTGCAGCGCGATGTAGGGCATGGTCGCAACGATGCCGGTGACCGCGACCGCAAACTCGAGGCCACGCGAGCTATAGGTGCCGTGAACCACGTCGGCCGCGGTCACATGCCCCTTGGCATGCGCCACCTTCCAGAGCAGCGGCATCACCGCGAACACGAAGGGATAGACGATGATCGTATAGGGAAGCGCGAAGAAGCCGTAAGCGCCGACCGCATAGACCAGCGCCGGCACCGCGATCACGGTATAGGCGGTGTAGAAATCGCCGCCGACCAGAAACCAGGTGATCCAGGTGCCGAACTGACGTCCGCCCAGGCCCCATTCGTCGAGATGTTCGCTGACCGGGCCGGATTTCCAGCGCGCGGCGAAGAACCCCATCACCGTGACGAGGGCAAAGAAGAAGATGAAGACGGCGAGTGCGACCCAGTCGATATCAGCGGACATAGCGAGCCTTGCTTCAGTGAAGCGGCCTCAGCGAGCCGGCAAAATTTCAACGCGTTTCGTCGTCGGGCGTGCGGGAGCGGTACACCAGCCAGATCAGGAGCGACGTGATCGGCACCCAGGCGAGCTGATACCAGTAGAAGAACGGAAAACCGAACAGCGCCGGGTCGTGGAAATTATAGAAAGGCACCCACAACAGGCCGGCGAACGGCAGCAGCAACAGCACCCACATGACGGGCATCCTCTAATAAGCGGCTTCCTCGGCCTTGGTATCCGAGGCCAGCGATCTTTTCGCTATCTACGACTGGATCGTTACTGCGTCCAGCATTTTGCTTTGCCGCATTGCAGCGACGCAACGCTCCAACGCAAAAACGCCGCGACAGGATTACCGCCGCGGCGTCGTTAACTGCTGTGCCCAGACTTTCAGGCCTAAACTAAAGCGCTAGACAGCCGCGCGGGCGTCTACTTCATCAGCTCGGCGCCGACCTTGCAGGTCGCCGCGTCCTGATCGCCAGTTCCGCCGCTGCAGCCGATGGCGCCGATCAGCTTGCCGCCTTCGACCAGCGGGAAGCCGCCGGGGCTCGCCACCAGCGTCGGATCGAGAGTGGAGACGTAGCCGTGGCCGCTCTCGAAGGCATTGAAGAACACCCGGCTTTCACGACGAAAGCGCGCAGCGGTGCGAGCCTTGCCGATCGAGATCGCACCAGAGGCGATCTGCGCGCCTTCCATCCGCTCGAACAGCACCGGCTCCCCGTTGGTATCGACGACGGCGATGTTCATCTTCCAATTATGCTTCTTGGCTTCCGCCTCGGCCGCCGCCATCACCTGCCTGGCGTGATCGAGACCGATCGACATGCCGTAGGGAATATCGAAAGGCATCTTCTCGGGCACCGCCGCCGGTGCCGGAGGAGTGGCCGGCGCCGGTGCTTGTGCCAATGCCTGCGAGTTGATCGCCACAGCGGCACACGCCGCCAACGCCAATGAAATCATCGAACGCATTATACTCTCCCTGTTGAAGTTGCTATTTGCAGCAGTCCGTAGAAAATCTGATCGGCCTCACATCGGCGGGGTCAATCCATCCTTGCCGTAGGTGACGCGCGGCGTTTGCCAGGTGCCGTCAGCGCCTTTCTTCGCAGCACCAACGAAGATCTTGATGCCCGGCTTGAGATCGGCCTTGTCGCCGATCACATAGGTGACGACCTGCGTCTCCGGCGTCACGAACACCTTCTTCTCACCGTCCTTGTATTTCACGGTCAGCACCGGCCCATCGACGCCACCGACCGTCTGCTCGACGTTCGCGTTGGTCATCTTGGTATTGGGCCTGAGATCCCAGTCGTAATGGCCTTCGCCGGTGCCGCGCATCGATTCCGGGAAGATATGCACCTCGATGGCCTTCTGGCTGCCGTCGGGCTGGGTCATGCCGGTCGCACCGACGAACTGGCCGGGCTTGATGTCTGCCATCGACGCCTTCACGATCGCGACGTAAAGCTTGGGATCGATGACGGTGAGCTTCACCTCGGCGCCGTCACGATTTTTGATGACGTAGACGGAGCCGTCGACGCTTTCGATCGTGCCGCGAATGCGCAGCGTTTCCTGCGCGGATGCCGGCCATGCGAAACAGGTCATGACGAACATCGCAGCAGCGAGTGTGCGCTGGAGCGTACTAAACATGTTGATCCTCCATGGGGTCTGAATGGCCAGAACTCGGGCAGAAGGCGGTTCCGGCCAAGTGCCTGAAACACGCCTCCTCTGCAACCCCCGCCGGGTTGGAATATTCCTTAACAGCGCGGTTAATGCGCAATCATCGCACTGCAACAGGGCGCTACTCGACCTTGATCCCGGCCTCGCTGATGACGCGGCGCCAGCGCTCCTCTTCAGCGCGAAAATATCGGTCGAGCGCCTGCGGCGGCAGTGCGACGGTCACGAGCCCCTCATTGACGCTCAGCTTCCTGAAGGCCTCGGCCTGGACACCCGCGGCTGCCGATCGATTGAGCCGGTCGATCACCTCAGGCGGTGTTCCGGCCGGCGCAAACAAGCCGTACCAGCTTTCGGCGGCATAGCCGCCAACGCCACCCTCGGCCACGGTCGGCACCTGCGGAAAGGCCGGCGAGCGCTCCGCCGACGTCACCGCGATCGCGCGCAACTGTCCGCTTTCGACCAGCGAAGCCGCGCTCGCAACCGTGGTAAACATCACATCGATCTGGCCGCCGATCAGGTCGGTGATCCCGGGAGCCGCCCCCTTGTAAGGCACCGCCGTCAAATCGACCTTGGCCAAGTCCTTGAACAATTCGCCGGCCAGATGCGCTGACGTGCCGGCGCCAAAAGTCCCGAACGTCATCTTGTCCGGATTGGCCTTTGCCGCCGCGATCAGGTCCGCGATCAGTTCGTATCGAAGATTTCGGATTGACGACGACGATGTTGAAAGACCGCGCGATCAGCGCCACGGGCGCAAAATCCCTGTGCGGATCGTAGGGCAATTTCGCATTCAGGCTGGGATTGACCGCGTTCGCAAACGTCCCCATCAGCAGCGTGTAGCCGTCTGCGGCGCTGACCGCGACAGCCTGGGTTCCGACGATCGTCCCCGCCCCCGGCCTGTTCTCGATGATGACGGAAACGCCCAGGTCTTTCGCCATCTCCTGCGCGAGCGTGCGCGCGACCACGTCGGTGCCGCCGCCCGGCGCAAACGGCACGACGATCTTCACCATTCTCTCTGGATAGATCGCCAGCGCAGGCCGGTTCGGAACAACGGCGAGAACGAAAAGCGCGACCGCAAGCAGCGGAAAAGGTCGTTTCCAGATGCGGGCATCAACCACGGGCATTTGCCTCCGATACGGATTTTTAAAGACCCGATTTTTGCAGGCAGCCTAACAGATTTCATCCCATGAAACATGCCATGCGTGGAGCGATGTGCCGATATGACATCGGACGAGCGCGGTCATATGGACGGATGAGGCGCTGTTAATTAGTGTCCGCGCCAACGAAAAACAGTCGGGAGGAATTCATGAGGCGCTGGCTCCTTGTTTTGCCGCTTCTAATCGGGTCACAGGCTTTCGCGCAGCAGGCGGTTCCGACCATCAATTTCGAATCCGTACCCAATCCGCTGAAGCTGCCAACCAACATGTATTTTGGCGAAGTCTCCGGCGTCGCCGTCAATTCCAAGGGACATGTCTTCGCGCTGTCGCGCGGCAATACGAGCGGTCCGGCTTACGCCGCCGCTGCCACGCAACTGCTCGAGTTCGACAGCACCGGCAAATTCATCCGCGAGATCGGCAAGAACCTCTACGCGTGGTCATTCGCCCACACCGTCAAAGTCGACCCCAGCGACAATATCTGGGTGACCGACAAGGGCTCGGACATGGTGATCAAGTTCGATCCCGACGGCCGCGTGCTGATGGTGTTCGGCCGCAAGCAAGAGGCCTCCGACGAAGATACCGAGCCGCTGAAGCATCCGAAGCCGCCGCTGCCGCCGGATGACGGCCGTTTCCGCCAAGTCACGGACGTCGCCTGGGACAAGGCCGGCGACACCTTCATCAGCGACGGCTACATCAACTCGCGCGTCGCCAAGGTGGACAAGGACGGCAACTGGCTGAAGTCGTGGGGCGAGCCGGGCAACGGACCGGGCCAGTTCAATACGCCGCACTCGATCGCGACCGACGCCAATGACAATGTCTATGTCGCCGACCGCGGCAACCATCGCATCCAGGTGTTCGACAAGGACGGCAAGTTCGAGCGGCAGATCGTGATCGACGTGCCGGTGCCGCCGGACGCGAAACCCGCAATCGGCAAGATTCCGGACGAAGCGGTGAAGGCCAGGGGCACGTTTGCACCGGGCTCGCCGTGGGCGATCTGCATCACGCCGCCGCCGCATCAGGTGCTCTACAGCTCGGACGCCTGGCCGGGCCGGGTCTACAAGCTCAGCCTCGACGGCAAGGTGCTGGGCGTACTCGGCCAGTCCGGCAAGCAGCTAAAGCAGTTCGGCTGGATTCACGCGATGGCGTGTCCGTCGGAAAACGTGCTCTATGTCGCCGAGCTTCTGAACTGGCGCGTGCAGAAGCTGATTTTGAAGCCTTGACCCCGACGTCATCGCGAGCGTTAGCGAAGCGATCCAGTTCTCGAAAGCTGGATTGCTCCGTCGCTTACGCTCCCTTGCGCAAACGCTTTGCGTTTGTCGCAGGCAATGACGATAGAACCTACGTCCCCGTGGCGCGGGCGAAATCGATATAGATTTCGCGCAGGCGCGTGGCCATCGGCCCGGGCTTGCCGTCGGCCACGGCCTTGCCGTCGATCTTCACCACCGGCTGCACGAAGGACGACGCGCTGGTGATGAAAGCTTCCTTGGCTTTCAGCGCTTCCTCGACCGTGAAGGCCCGTTCCTCGACGCGCAGCTGACGCTCCTCGGCGAGCTTGACCACCGCCTTGCGCGTACAGCCCGGCAGGATCGCGGATGAGTTCTCGCGCGTCACCAGCACATCGTCCTTGGTCAGGATAAAGGCCGAGGACGATCCGCCCTCGGTCACCTTGCCGTCCTCGATCATCCAGGCCTCGCCGGCGCCCGCTTCGGCCGCCGCCTGCTTGGCCAGCACCTGCGCGAGCAGCGCCACGCTCTTGATGTCGCGCCGCGACCAGCGGATGTCGGGCACGGTGATGACGCCAATGCCGGTTTTGGCAGATGCGGCGTTGACGATGTCCTTCACCGAGGTGAACATCATCAGGGTCGGCTTGACGCCTTTCGGGAACGCGAAATCGCGTCCCACGTCGGCGCCGCGGGTGACTTGAATGTAAACCAGGCCATTCTTGAGCTGGTTGCGGGCAATCAGTTCGTGCTGGATCTCCTTGATGCGCGCAACGGTTTCCGGCAACGGCAGCTTGATCTCGCCGACCGAGCGCTCCAGACGGGCAAGGTGCGACTCGTTGTCGATCAGTTTTCCGTCGAGCACAGCGGAGACTTCGTAGATGCCGTCGGCGAACAAAAATCCGCGATCCAAAACCGAGACTTTGGCTTCGCTGAGCGGCACGAAGGCGCCGTTGACGTAGGCGATCGGGTCCAAAACAATTCTCCTGTCGGGCAAGCAACTCTTTGGTCATCATATACCGGCCCATCCGTCATTGCGAGCGCCAGCGAAGCAATCCAGAGCTGTCGAAGAGCTGGATTGCTTCGTCGGTTGCACTCCCTTGCGCAAACGCCTTGCGTTTGTCGCAGGCAATGACGAGGGTCTATCGCAGCCGCGCTAATGCGACAAAATCTTCGACAAAAACTTCTGCGCGCGGTCGCTGCGCGGCTTGCCGAAGAAATCCTCCTTCAGCGCGTCCTCGACGATTTCACCCTGGTCCATGAAGATGACCCGGTTGGCGACTTTGCGGGCAAAGCCCATTTCGTGGGTCACGACCATCATGGTCATGCCGTCGCGCGCCAGATCGACCATCACATCCAACACCTCGCTGATCATTTCGGGATCGAGCGCCGAGGTCGGCTCGTCGAACAGCATGGCGATCGGGTCCATCGCCAAGGCGCGCGCGATCGCCACGCGCTGCTGCTGGCCGCCGGACAATTCGGCCGGATATTTCTGCGCCTGGACCTTGAGGCCGACGCGGTCGAGCAGCTTCGAGCCTTTCGCCAGCGCCTCCGCATGCGGCCGCCCCAGCACCTTTTCCTGTGCGAGGCAAAGATTGTCGATGATGCGCAAATGCGGAAATAGTTCGAAATGCTGAAACACCATGCCGACGCGGGCGCGCAGCTTCGGCAAATTGGTCTTGGGATCGCCGACGGAAATCCCGTCAACGACGATCTGTCCCTTCTGGAACGCCTCCAGCGCGTTGACACATTTGATCAGCGTCGACTTTCCCGAGCCTGACGGGCCGCAGACCACCACCACTTCGCCCTTGGCGACGCTCGTGGTGCAATCCTTCAGAGCCTGGAAGGTCGGGTTGTACCATTTGTCGACGTGGCTGATCTCGATCATCGGCGACCTCTCAACTGTTTTAGCATGATCTCATTCGGAAAACCGGTTCCCACTTTTCCGGATCACGCTTTAACGAACGATGGCTATGCGCGCCTGCAGGCGCCGCACCCCGAAGGATGCAATACTGGAAACGGCGAAGTAGACGACGGCCGCGAACAGATACATCTCGACCAGCCGGCCGTCGCGCTGCGCGACCTTGCTGGCGGCGCCGAGAAAATCGGGGATCGACAGCACGTAGACCAGCGAGGTGTCCTGAAACAGCACGATGGTCTGCGTCAGCAGAACCGGCAGCATGTTACGAAACGCCTGCGGCAGCACGACGTAACGCATGGTCTGCCCGTAGGTCAGGCCGAGCGCGGAGGCAGCAGATGGCTGGCCTTTTGAGATCGACTGGATGCCGGCGCGCATGATCTCGGCGAAATACGCCGCCTCAAACAGCGTGAAGGTGATGAGCGAGGAAGCAAAGGCGCCGACGCGGATCGGTCGCGACGAGCCTGTCAACCATTGCCCGATATAGGGGACCAGGAAATAGAACCAGAAAATCACCAGCACCAGCGGCAGCGAGCGCATCAGATCGACGTAAAGCCGGGCGAAGCGCGATACCAGCCAGAGACTCGACAGCCGCATCATCGCGATCAGCGTGCCGAACACGACGCCGCCCAGAGTCGCCAACGCCGTCAGCGTCAGCGTGAACGTCATGCCGTCGAAAAACAGATAACCGAGCGAGCGGCGGATGACGTCGAAATCGAAATTGGCGAACATCGGCTATTTCCCGGTGATGTAGCCGGGGATCGCCACGCCGCGCTCGACGAAGTGCATGGCGATGACGACGACGATATTGATCAGGAGATAGAGCACCGTCGCGGCGGTGAAAGCCTCGAACACCTGAAACGAGAATTCCTGCATCGCGCGAGCTTCCGCGGTCAGTTCGATCAGGCCGATGGTGAGCGCAACCGAGGTATTCTTGATGGTCGATAGAAATTCGGATGTCAGCGGCGGCAGGATGATACGGAACGCGATCGGCAGCAGCACGTAGCGATAGACCTGCGACGGCCGCAGGCCCAATGCAGTGGCCGCAAACCTCTGGCCGCGCGGCAGCGAATTGATGCCGGCGCGCGTTTGTTCGGCGACGCGCGCCGACATGAACAGTCCCGTCCCGATCGCCGCCGTATAAAACGGCGCGTTAGGAAGTTGTTTCAGCCACAGTCCCCAGGAAGCCGGAAGCAGCTCCGGCAGCACGAAGAACCAGAGAAACAGCTGCACCAACAGCGGCATGTTGCGGAAGAACTCGACATAGCAAAAGCCGAACAGGTTGGCGGCTTTCGACGGCAGCGTTCGCATCACGCCGACGACAGTGCCGGTCACAAGCGCAATCACCCAGGCCGTGAGTGCGGTGACGATCGTCACCACAAGCCCGGACAACAGCATGTCGAGATAGGTGCCGGTGCCGTTCGGCGACGGCTCGAAGAAAACGTGCCAGTTCCAGTGATAGTTCAAGACCGCCCCCTCACATGACCTTGTAGGAATCCGGATCGGGCGAATCCGTAGGCTTGGCAAATGCCTTCTTCAACTCGGCCCCTATCGGCACATTGAGGTTCAAGCCCTTCGGCGGGATTTTCTGCAGGAACCATTTCGCGTAGAGCTTTTGACCTTCCGCGCTCTGATAGAGCGCGGCGGTTGCATCGTCCGCAACCTTCTTGAAAGCCGGATCGTCCTTGCGCAGCATGATGCCATAGGGCTCGGGCTTCGAGAAAGCGTCTGATGAGATCACGTAGGCGCCGGGGTCCTTGGCGCCGGCGGCAAAGCTTGCCAGCAAAATGTCATCCAGCACCGCGGCGACGGCGCGGTCGGTCTCGACCATCAGGAACGACTCGGCATGCTCCTTGGCCGGCACGATGTTGATGCCGAGATTGCGCGCGGCATTGGCCTCGGTGAGCTGCTTGATATTGGTGGTGCCGGAGGTGGAAGCGACCGTCTTGCCCTTGAGATCGTCGATCGAACCAAGATGGCTCGATTTTTTCGAGATGAAACGCGTCGCGGTGAGAAAGTGGGTGTTGGTGAAGGCGACCTGCTTCAGCCGGTCGGGATTGTTGGTGGTCGAACCGCATTCAAGATCGACCGTGCCGTTGGCGAGCAAGGGAATGCGGCCCGATGACGTCACGGGATTGAATTCAACCGTGAGCTTGTCGAGCTTGAGCTCTTTCTTCACGGCGTCCACGATCTTCATGCAGATGTCGATCGCAAAACCGACCGGCTTCTGATTGTCGTCGAGATAGGAGAACGGAATCGAGGAATCGCGGTAGCCGATATTGATGATGCCGGTTTCCTTGATCTTCTTCAGCGTGCCTGTGAGTTCGTCGGCATCTGCCGCCCCGACATAGAGAACCGCGGCGAGCGCCAGCCCCGTGATACGCAGGCACTTCATTCGCATTTTTCTGGCTCCAACGACGTTCGACAAGAACACTCTCTCAACCCAATACGTTTGCCCGCGGTTTTCAGCCGCGGCTCACCCGCGCTCAATGCCCGCAACTTATGCAAGGACCGGGCCGCCCGCGCCCGATCGGACCCCGCATCGAACCTTACATGACTTTATAGGCATCGGGGTCGGAGGAGTCGGATGGTTTGGCGAATTCAGCCTTAAGTTCGGCCCCCATCGGCACGTTGAGGTTCAGGCCTTTCGGGGGAATCTTCTGCATGAACCACTTGTCATAAAGCTTGGGGCCCTCCGGGCTCTGATAGAGCGCCGCCGTGGCGCCATCCACCACCTTCTTGAAGGCCGGATCGTCCTTTCGCAGCATGATGCCACAGGGCTCCGGCTTGGAGAACGCGTCTGACGAAATCACGTACGCCTCGGGGTCCTTTGAACCGACGGCGAAAGCCGCCAGCAGAATATCGTCCATCACGAAGGCCACCGCGCGGTCATTCTCGACCATCAGAAACGCCTCGGCGTGATCCTTGGCGTGAATGACATTGATGCCGAGATGGCGCGCCGCATTGGTCTCGATCAGCTGCTTGATGTTGCTGGTGCCGGAGGTCGCGACCACCGGCTTGCCCTTCAAATCTTCGATCGAATTGAGCTTGTTCGCTTTCTTCGAGATGAAACGCGTCGCCGTGAGGAAATGAGTATTGCTAAAGGCAATCTGCCTTTGCCGTTCCGGGTTGTTGGTGGTCGATCCGCATTCCAGGTCGATCGTGCCGTTGGCGAGCAGCGGAATGCGGGTCGACGACGACACCGGGACCAGTTCGATCGCGAGTCTGTCGAGCTTCAACTCCTTTTTCACGGCACCCACGATCGCGTAGCAGATGTCCATGGCGTAGCCGATGGGCTTCTGGTTGTCGTCGAGATAGGAAAACGGAATTGAGGAATCGCGAAAGCCGAGTGCGATCGACCCGGTTTCCTTGATTTTCTTCAGCGTGCCCGAAAGCTCTTCAGCCTGGGCCGGGGCGGCGCCCAGAACCGCTTGCGCGGCGAACAAAGCTGCCGCAAGGGCAAAGCCTGTTCCGCGCAAGCGTCGCGGCGCATGATCCGGAAAAGTGTGTAGCGGCTTTCCGAAAAAGACCATGCGCGAACAATCGCCAGTTCACATCGCCTTGTAGGAAGCCGGATCGGGCGAATCCGACGGGTGAGCGAATTCGTTCTTCAACTCCGGCCCGAGCGGCACCTTGAGGTTAAGGCCCTTCGGCGGAATCTTTTCCATGAACCACTTGGCGTAGATCTTGGCGCCTTCGCCGCTCTGATAGAGCGCCGCGGTCGCCGCATCGACCACCTTCTTGAAGGGGACGTCGTCCTTGCGCACCATGATGCCGTAGGGCTCGGGCTTGGAGAAGGCGTCGGTGGAAATGACGTAGGCGTCCGGATCCTTGGAGCTCGCGACAAAGCTCGCCAGCAGAATGTCATCCATCACGAAGGCGACCGCGCGATCGCTTTCCACCATCAGGAACGCTTCGGCGTGATCCTTCGCCGGAATGATGTTGATGCCGAGACTGCGCGCGGCATTGGCTTCGTTGAGCTGCTTGATGTTGGTGGTACCGGAGGTCGAAACCACCGACTTGCCCTTGAGGTCGTCGATCGACTTGATGTTGTTCGCCTTCTTGGAGACGAAGCGGCTGGCGGTGAGGAAGTGGGTGTTGGTGAACCAGACCTGCTTCTGCCGCTCGGCGTTATTGGTGGTCGAACCGCATTCGAGGTCGATGGTGCCATTGGCCATCAGCGGGATACGGGTAGAGGAAGTGACCGGATTGAGCTTGACCTCGAGCTTGTCGAGCTTGAGCTCCTTCTTCACGGCATCCGCGATCTTGTAGCAGATGTCCATGGCGTAGCCGACGGGCTTCTGGTTGTCGTCGAGATAGGAAAACGGAATCGAGGAATCGCGGTAGCCGAGCGTGATCGTGCCGGTCTCCTTGATGTTCTTCAGCGTCCCCGTCAATTCCTGTGCTGATGCCGGGCACGCCGAGAGCGCCAGGGCCAATGCTGCGCCTGCGATAAGCGTCCGTTTCATGAAAATACTCCTTTGTCCGACGTGAAACTGTTGCGGCCCGATCCATGACGGGCGCGCCTCCCCCTGTCTTCTTACCCCTATCTTATGGTCTGAACGTCAGGCGGTCGCAAGCCGACCTTTGGCGATAGAGGCGGCCAAGCGTCACGCCTCGCGCGAGGCGGCCCGTGTGGCATGGATGGTTAACAGTGTCCCCAGGCTGAGGATGCCGACGGTCGTCAGGTAATAACCGGGCGCGAGATCGCCGATCAGGGCAAAGCCGCCGAGCCAGGTCATGGTGGCCGGCCCCATGCCGCCGAACAACGTGACACCGATATTATAGCCGAGCCCGAGCCCGGTGGCCCGTGTCGCCGGCGGCAACAGTTCCGACATCAACGCCGCGAGCGGGCCGTAATAGAGCGCCTTCAGCGTCGACAACAAAAACACCGCAAAGATGATGACGGCCGGCGTCGGATATTTCGTGATCAGAAGGAACACCGGAAAGATCGACAGCAGAAGCAGGATATTGGCCGTAATCATATGCCGTGTCCGGCCGATCCGGTCGGAAATCATTCCGGCAAAGGGCGTCAGCAGCGTGACCATGATGCCGCCGACGAAGGTCGCGGTGTAACCGGTGATCGGCGGCAAATGGAAGTTTTTCACCACATAGGTCGGCATGTAGATGATCAGGTAGTTGACCGCGGTCGAGATCGCGAGCGCGCCAATGCCGAGCAGCACCCGCGATTTCTGGTACAAGAAAACTTCTCTTACCGGCGAAATCTGTGCAGCGGGCGGCGCGGTGGCGTCTTCCAGGTGATTGCGGATGTAGATGCCGATCGGGCCAATCAGCACACCAAACAAAAACGGAATGCGCCAGCCCCACGACGTCAGGTCCGCCGGCGCCATCCAGGCGGTGAGGCCGACACCGAAAGCGGACGCCAGCAGGTTGCTCAAGCCCTGGCTGGCAAATTGCCAGCTCGCGACAAAGCCGCGTTGCTCGGGGCGATGTTCGACCAGAAACGCCGTCGAGCTTCCGAACTCGCCGCCGGCCGAAAATCCCTGCACCAGGCGCGCCAGCAAGACTGCGATCGGCGCCAGAATGCCGATGGTACCGTAGCTCGGCATCACAGCGACCGTGAGCGTGCCCAGCGTCATCAGGACGATGGAAATCAGCAGCGAGGCTTTTCGGCCGTGACGGTCGGCATAGGCGCCGAGCAGAACGCCGCCGACCGGACGGGCCAGGTAGGCGAGCCCGAACGTGCCGAACGTCAGAAGCAGCGACGTCGTCTGGTCCTGGTTCGGAAAGAACGCCTTGGACACGTAGATGGCGAAATAGCCGTAGATCGTGATGTCGTACCATTCGAGCGCGTTGCCGATCGACGTCGCGACAATAAGCCGGACGATGCTCTTTTCGCTGCTGGACTTCGTCGCGTCGGATATTTCCGCCGGTGCCGAAACGCTCATGCCTGGTCTTTCTCAACTGCGCGTCAAAGGTTGTTTCATCTCGCCGAGATCCCAGAACAGGCCGGCCATGATGCCGAGCGCCTCTTCCGTGACCGACAACAGGATGTGTTCGTCGGGCGCGTGCTGCGAGCAACCGGGATAGGAGTGCGGCACCCACATCGTCGGCAGCTTGAGAATATCGGTAAAGACGTCGTTGGGCAGCGAGCCGCCGAAATTCGGCAACACGGCCGGCGCCTTGCCGGATGTCTTGCGGATCGATTCCGCGGTCCAGTTCACCCAGGGGCTGTCGAAATCGGTGCGCGAGGCCGCAAAGCGCTGCGTCGCCTCAACTCCCGACCATCGTAAAGCCGCGGGCGTGCAGATGCGAACGGATCACCTCGGCGATATTGTCGACCTTGGTGCCGACGACAAAGCGCAGTTGCAGGACGGCGGAAGCGCGGCCGGGAATCGCGTTGGCGGGTTTTTCGATATTGCCGGACGACATCGCCAGCACTTCGAGCGTGTTCCACGCATACAGCCGCTCGGCCGCCGACAACCCCTCCTCACCCCAGTTCTCCGACAGCGCCGGTTCATCCGCCGTAGGCCTGACCTCGACGTCGGCGAGCGCAGCGCGGACCTGGTTAGACAATCGCGGCGGCTTCAGCTGATCGAGCAGCAAGCGGCCATGGCTATCGACGAGGCTTGAGATCGCATTAGCCAGAATGGTCGCAGGATTGGCCAGCACGCCACCCCAGTTGCCGGAATGATGGCCGCCCTCGCGCAAGTTCACATCGAGATGGATACGAATGCCGCCGCGGCAGCCGAGAAACAGCGTCGGGCGCTCGGCCGACAGCCGCGGGCCGTCGGAGGCGAGCAGCAGATCGGCTTTCAACTCATCGCGCAGTTGCTCGGCACACTTCCGGCAAATCCGGCGAGCCGATTTCCTCGCCGGTCTCGATGATGAATTTGACATTGAAGCCGAGCTTGCCGCCGCGCGCCTCCTGCACGGCGCGCAACGCCGCCATGTTGATGCTGTGCTGGCCTTTGTTGTCGGCCGTGCCCCGGCCATAGACGCGGTTGCCGACCTGCGTCGTGCGCCAGGGATCGAGGTTGTCCCGCCATTCGCCCGCCATGCCGTCGACGACATCGCCATGGCCATAGATCAGGACGGTCGGCGCGGATGCGCTTTCGCGGTACTCAGCCAGAAGATAGGGACCCTTGCCGGCCGGCGACTCGATCAATTTCGTCGAGAAATCCATGCTGGCGAATGCCGGCTGAAGGTCGTCGATCGAGATAGGCCCTCAAAGCGTCGCGCTTATCGGGGTTCTGGCTTTCCGTCTGGTAGGCCACCCTGCGGTCGAGTTCCTCAAGAAATTCTCCGGAACGCAGCATGGTTTGGGCGCGGGCGACGGCATCGGCTCTGGTCATGGCATTTTTTTCGCTGGTTATTCGGAAAGTCGCTAGCATTGGCGGTTCAATGGTCACGTTAGCCGGATCGGCCGCGGGCTGGAAGCTCTTTGCTTATCGCGTGGGGGATGCGAGAATTCAGGCAACGGGCCAGCACAGGAAACGCCCGATGAAAGGGAGCGCTCCATGAAAGCCATCTTCCGCCTTGCAACGATCAGCGTTTTATTTGCAGGTTCCGCATTTGCCCTGACGGGCGAGCGCATGCCGGAAATGACGCTGGAAAACATGACGCCGGCGCAGCGCAGCGTTGCCGAGGCCATCATGAACGGCCCCCGGGGCCGGATGAGCGGTCCCTTCAACGCCTGGCTGCGCAGCCCCGTACTCGCGGACCGGCTGCAAAAAGTCGGCGAATATGTCCGCTTCAACACCTCGCTCGACAAACGCATCAACGAAATGGCGATCCTGATGACCGCGCAAGCCTGGGGCGCGCAATATGAATGGTACGCCCACGCGCCGCTGGCGCTGAAGGCGGGCCTCGATCCCGCCGTCGCTCGCGGCGATCGGCGCCGGTCGCAAACCCGACAACATGAAGGACGACGAGGCCATCGTCTGGGAATTCACCACGCAATTGCGCCGCGACCACAGCGTCGACGACGCGATCTATGCCACGCGCGCTGGAGAAATTCGGCGAACAAGGCATCATCGATCTGGTCGCGGTCAACGGCTATTACGATGTGGTCTCGATGACGCTCAACGTCGCCCGCGTCAAACCGCCAGCCGAGGCCGAGATGCCGTTCAAGCAGGCCGGCCAGTAACTTCAGCGATGGCACTGCGCCAACGTGCTCGAAAGTCACCTTGCATGAAGAAAGAAATCCGGCTCAACGCCTTCGCGATGAACTGCGTCGCGCATCAATCGCCGGGGCTGTGGACCCATCCGCGCGACCGCACCGCCGAATATAACCGCCTGCCCTACTGGATCGATCTCGCCAAAACGCTGGAGCGCGGCCGGTTCGACGGCCTGTTTCTGGCCGATGTGCTCGGCGTCTACGACGTGTTCGGCAACAGCCCGGATGCGGCGCTGCGCAACGCCGCGCAGACGCCCGGCCAACGATCCGCTGCTGCTGATCCCGGCGATGGCCGCGGTGACCGAACATCTCGGCTTCGGCGTGACCTCCAATCTGTCCTACGAGCCGCCCTACACGTTTGCCCGGCGGATGTCGACGCTCGACCATCTCACCGAAGGACGGGTCGGCTGGAACGTCGTGACCGGCTATCTCGACAGCGCCGCGCAAGGCGCCGGCAAGGACAAGCAGACCGCGCATGACGACCGCTACGACATCGCCGACGAATATATGGAAGTGGTCTACAAGCTCTGGGAAGGCAGCTGGGAAGACGACGCGGCGCTGCGCGACCGCGCGCGCGGCATCTTTGCCGACCCCGCGAAGGTGCATCGGGTCCAGCATGAGGGCAACGAACTACCGGCTCGACGCCATCCATCTCTGCGAGCCCTCGCCGCAACGCACGCCGGTGCTCTATCAGGCCGGCACCTCGCCGCGCGGGCGGCAATTCGCCGCCGCAGCATGCCGAATGCGTGTTCATGTCGGGGCCGTCGGCGAAAATCATCGCGCCGCGCGTGGCGGCGATCCGCGAACTCGCCGCCAAAGCCGGGCGCAACCCGGCGCGAAATCCTGATGTTCAGCATGTTCACCGTCATCCTCGGCCGCACCGACGCCGAGGCCAAGGCCAAATATGCAGGACTATCGCAGCCATGTCAGCCCGGAAGGCGCGCTGACGCTGATGTCGGGCTGGACCGGCGTCGATTTCTCGACCTACGACCTCGACCAGCAGGTGCGCCATGTCGAGAACGATGCCGGCCGCTCGCGCGATGGACAACATCACCCGCGCCGATCCGGACCGGGTCTGGACCGTGCGCGAGGTCGCACAACATGTTGGCATTGGCGGCATCGGGCCGGTGGTGGTCGGCACGCCGGAAAAAGTCGCCGACGCGATCGAGGCGTGGTTCGATCAGACCGACGTCGACGGCCTGAACATGCCGTTTGCGATTTCGCCCGGCGATTTCGAGGACATCACCGACATGCTGGTGCCGGAATTGACGCGGCGCGGGCGTTACAAGAAAGCCTATCAGCCCGGCACGCTGCGCGAAAAACTGTTCGGCGCCGGCCGCGCGCGGCTCGACGCGACGCATACGGCTGCGCAGTTCAGGCCGAAAGTGGCGGAGTGACTTATCCCCAATTCGTCATTGCCGGGCTTGACCCGGCAATCCATCGATCTTCGCAATAACTTCTTTAAAAATTTGATGGATGCGCGGGTCATAGGCGAGCGGAAGCGACGCCGTTCTTCGAACGGCTATGCCCGCGCATGACAGGTTGATTACACCGTCCCGTCGACCATCACCTCGATCAGTTTCGCGCCGGGCCGCTTGAACGCCGACGGCGAGCGTGGACTTCAGCTCCTTGGGATCAGTGATCCGTATCGCCTCGACGCCCGAGCGATTTGGCGATGCCGGAAAAATCCACCGGCGGATCGGCGAAATCCATGCCGATGTAATTATCGTCGCCGTGGAAGGCGAGCAGCCGCTGCTTGATGATGCGATAGCCGCCGTTGTTGGCGATCACGACATTCAGAGGCAGTTTGTGATGCGCCGCGGTCCACAGCGCCTGGATCGAATACATCGCGCTGCCGTCGCCGGAAAAGCACACCACCGGCCGGTCGGGATTGGCGATGCTGACGCCGACGGACGCCGGCAATCCCCAGCCGATGCCGCCCGAGGCCAGCGCATGATAGCCGTAGCGATCGCGATGCGGCCGCAACGCAAGCATCTGCCGCGAGGAGGTCAGCCCTTCGTCGACCACGATGGCGTTCTCCGGCATCGCCTCGACCATCTGCAAGGTCAGATAGTCCGGATCGATCGGCGAGCGCTCGCTGCGCTTCTGCAATCTGTTCGATCAGCGCGGCGCGGCGCGCGGTCCAGTTCTTCGATGCCAGCGCGGCAATGCCCTGTTTGGCGCGCGTCTCGAGCGCCGCCCCGCCTGTGGCCTTCAAGCGCCGGAATCAGCGCGCGCAATGTCTCCCTCACATCGGCCTTCAGCGCGATCTCCGCGCCGTAATTCTTGGCGAGGTCCCATTCGACGAGACCGACCTGCAGAATCGACAATCCCTCCGGCAACGGATCGACCTCGCTGTGCACCGACATTCGCAAGGGATCGGCGCCGAGCACGATCAGGAGATCGTATGGCGCGAGAACGTCGCGCACCTGCTGCTGCGAGCGCGACAGCGCGCCCATGAAGCACGGGCTTTCCGACAGGAAATGCGCGCCGTACGGCGTCGATTGCTGATACGCGGGACAGCCGAGCGCTTCCGCAAGCGCAGCCGCCTCCTGCAGCGCATCGCTCTTCACGATCTCGTCGCCGGCGACGATGACCGGCCGCTCGGCTTTGAGGATGCGCGTGACCAGCGCCTGCAAGGCCTCGTCGGAGGGTTTGACGCGGGTATCGACGCGGGTCGAGCGGCCGAGGTCGATGCCGGCTTCGGAATTGAGGATATCGCCCGGCAGCGAAATGAAAACGGGCCCGGTCGGCGGCGTGGTCGCGATCTTGGCGGCGCGGCGCACGATCCGCGGCAGATCTTCCAGCCGCGTCACCTCGACCGCCCATTTCACCAGCGGCTCGGCCATCCGCACCAGCGGGCCGTACAGCAACGGCTCCATCAGGCCGTGGCCCTGCTCCTGCTGGCCGGCGGTCAGGATCATCGGCGTGCCGGTGAACTGCGCGTTGTAGAGCGAGCCCATCGCATTGCCCAATCCGGGCGCAACATGGACGTTGCAGGCGACGAGGCGGCCCGACGCGCGGCTGTAACCGTCGGCGATCGCGACGACGAGGCTCTCCTGCATCGCCATCACATAGGTGAGATCGGGATGGTCCTTCAGCGCGTGCATGATCGGCAAGTTCGGTGGTGCCGGGATTGCCGAACAGATGCGTGATGCCCTCGTCCTTGAGCAAAGCGAGGAACGCCGAACGCCCGGTGATACGATTTTTCATGTTCCCTCTGGCTTGTGTTCTTGTGTTCTCAAGCGGTGTGCATCATGAGCAAACTTGAGTTCGGGATGCAAGGAAGTGCGATCATGGCTGCATTGCGCAATCTCCTTTTGAAGCAAGGCTGCTATGATCAAGCGCATCAGGGGAGAAATTGATGGCTTATGACGAGAAGACCGCCGAACGCGTCCGGCTGCTGCTGAGCGGCCGAAAAAATGTGACCGAGCAACCGCTGATGGGCGGCATCTGCTTCATGGTGAACGGCAACATGTGCTGCGCGGTCTCCGGACGCGGCGGCCTGCTGGTCCGGGTCGGGCCCGACGCGCATGCGCAGATGGTGCGTGAACCACATAGCGGACCGATGGAAATGGGCAGCCGCATCATGAAGGGCTATGTGCGGGTCGCGCCGGAGGGTTACCGCACCGAAGGCATGCTGAAAAAATGGCTGACACGCGGCGTCGATTTCGCGGCCACGCTCCCAGGCAAAGCGGCCAAGGCCAAGCGTCCAGCGACAAAGGCAAAGCGCACCAAGAAGCACACGCCGCCCAATCAGGCGCGACGAAAGTCCCCCTAGAACTAAAACATTCCTTCCCATTCACCACGAGGTTTCTTCTTCCCGCGATGCCAGACCACGCCTGGAAAGCCTTTCAACGGCACCAGCGGCTCGCCGGCATAGGTCCATTCCTGCAACTCCTCGATCGCGATGTGATAGAGCGGCTGGCGGCCGGTGCGGTCCGAGAATAGCGCGCGCGGAATGTTCACCATATGCGGCGAGCGCGCGCGTTCGTACATCAAGGGCGTGCCGCAACGCTTGCAGAAGCTGCGCCCCGTTTTGGTCGTCGTATCTTCGAAACGCGCGATCTGGCTCTCGCCGCTCGTGATACGAAAACGCTTGCGCCAGCTTCCGACATAGGTCGCATAGGCCGCGCCATGCGCCTGCCTGCTTGCCTTGGAATGATCGTGCCAGGCCCAGCGCGCCGGCACGTCGATCTCGAAAGCGACCTTGCCGCAGAGACATTGGCCTTTGGCGATGCCTGCGGCTTTGGTTGGCTTTGTCATCCATTGTCTCCCGTCATTCCGGAGCGATGCGTCAGCATCGAATCCGGAATCTCGAGATTCCCGATGCGCAATTGCGCATCTGAGGTCTGGTGCTAACGCACCATCCCGGAATGACGGAGTCCAGATTGCTTCGCTAACGCTCGCAATGGCGAAGAACTTACGCCGTCGCCATCTCGTCGTGAACGGGATAATCCGTGTAGCCGGCTGCCTCGCCGCCATAGAAGGTCGCGCGGTTATAACGTGTGAGCGGGAAGCCATGTTGCAGACGGTGCGGCAGGTCCGGATTGGAAATGAAGATGCGGCCGAAGGCGATCGCATCGGCATGGCCTTGCGCGATCGCCGCTTCCGCCGCCTCGCCGGTGAAGCCGCCGGCCGCAATCAAAACCCCGCGCCAGAGCGGGCGGAACAGCACCATCGCTGACGGCACGTTCTGCCAGTTCACTTCGGCCCGGCCCGCCCCGCTCGAGCGCGGCTCGATGAAATGCAGGTAAGCGAGCCCCAACGGATCGAGCGCCTTGACGACATGGCTATAGAGCGGCATCGGCTCGGCCTCGCCGCTGCCGTTGGCGACGCCATAGGGCGACAGGCGAACGCCGACGCGGTTGGCGCCCCACACACCGATCGCGGCTTGCGTGATCTCCAGCAACAACCGCGCGCGATTTTCGATCGATCCGCCGTATTGGTCGGTTCGTAAATTGGTATGCGATTGCAGGAACTGCTCGAGCAGATAGCCGTTGGCGCCGTGGATTTCGACGCCGTCGAAACCGGCTTGCTTGGCGTTCACCGCCGCCTGCCGGAACGCCTCGACGACGTGTCCGACCTCCTCGGTCTCCAGCGCCCGTGGCGTCTCGTACGGCACCATCTTGCCGTCTGATGTCATCGCCAGCATCCCCTCGCCGGTGATCGGCACGGCGGACGGCGCGACCGGTAGCGCCCCACCGGGCTGATGCGACGAATGCGAGACGCGGCCGACATGCCAGAGCTGGAGAAAGATCAACCCGCCTTTGGAGTGCACGGCATCGACTACGCCGCGCCATCCTTCGATCTGCGCCTGCGAATAGATGCCGGGAACGCCGGGATTGCCACGGCCGGCCATCATGACCGGCGTAGCTTCGGCAATCAGCAGGCCGCCTGGCGTGGCGCGCTGCGCATAATATTCCGCGTTCAGCGCCCGCGGCACGAAACTCGAACGATCCGCGCGCATTCTCGTTAGCGGCGCCATCACGACCCGGTGGGCGAGCCGATAGGGACCGACCTGAAGCGGAGAAAACAGATATGGAAAGATCATGTGATGCGCGCCCCCTGGAATGTGTCCGCCACAATTTGCGATCAAGATGCTGTCATCGCAACAGGCTTGGCGCCCTTTTTCCGAAGTTCGTAACAATCCTCATCCATCGTTGAGATAAACCCATGCCCCATCCTGTACTGTCACCCGATCATGTCGCCGTCATCACCGGAGGCGCGAGCGGAATAGGTTTTGCCGCCGCCAAAAAGTTCGCATCCCTCGGCATGAAGGTGTGCGTCGCCGATCTCGGCGCCGATCGTCTTAGGGCCGCTGAGGCCGAACTGGCGTCGGCCTCACCCGGCGGGGCCGCCAATGTCATGACCATGTCGGTCGATGTCAGCCGGGCCGAGGAGGTTTTGAGCCTGGAAGCCGCCGTGCGCGGGCGCTTCGGCGGCACGGATCTTTTGATGAACAATGCCGGCATTCAGCCGGGCAGCGCGATGTTCGGCCCCGCGGAGAACTGGCAGCGGATTCTCGCCGTCAATCTGTGGGGCGTGATCCACGGCACGCAGATTTTTGCCCCCCGCATGATCGAACGCGGACGGCCTGGGCTCATTATCAACACGGGCTCCAAGCAGGGCATCACCACGCCGCCCGGCGATCCCGCCTATAACGTCTCGAAAGCCGGCGTGAAAGCCTTCACCGAGGCGCTCCAACACGAGTTGCGAAACGCCAAAGGCGGCCGCATCACCGCGCATCTGCTGATTCCCGGCTTCGTATTCACCGGGTTGACCGCCAAAGGCCGCACCGAAAAGCCGGCCGGCGCGTGGACCGCGGAGCAAACCGTCGACTTCATGATCGAACGGCTGGAGGCGGGCGATTTCTACATTCTTTGCCCGGACAACGACGTGCCGCGACGGCTCGACGAGCGGCGCATTCTCTGGGCGATGGGGGACATTGTTGAAAATCGCCCGCCCCTGTCGCGCTGGCATCCGGACTACGCGGAAGCCTTTGCCAGCTTCGTGAAACAGAGTTGAGACCCTAATCCGCTCTGTTTTGTGCGTTCCAGTATCGCTCGAGATTGGCGATCAAAGCCGGGCTGAAGTGGCAATAGGCCTGTTCACGTGCGTAGACGGCCATATAACGGCGGAACAGATCGAGCGGTTCGGCCGCGACCCTGAACGCCCGGCGATTGCCGATCGCGCCGACGGCGCCGGAGCTGGCCAAATTCCGAACCACCCGCTCGATCGCCGCCTCCATCCCAGCGGCTTCGACAATCTCATCGCAGATCAGGCGTCCTTCCGGACTGTCGCAGAACAACTTGCGCTCATATTGGACAAGCTGACGGGCCAGCCGGTCACCGACAAAACGATGCAGCCGTAAATTCGACGCACCGGGAACGATGCCCTCTTTTCGGGCCGGCAACGTCATGAAAGCATCGTTTGCCGCCAGCACGTAATCCTGTGTCAGGAGAAGCTGGCAATGACCACCGATCGCAAAACTTTCGACCACGGCGATCCATGGCTTTTCGGCACCCGTTCCATGGACATCGTCCGGAAGCGTCTCGGGCCCTGCCACGCCACGCATCAATTTATGCACGAAGCCCAACTCGCGCTGGATGAACCAGAGGAATGGAATTTTTCCCCGGTAGAGATGCGTGAGATTGATCCCGCTGCCGAGTATCCGGCGGCCGCGGTATTTGACATGTTCGACCTCGCCGCCCCTGAGCACGGCGATGTTGCTCATCGGGTCGAGCGTCGCCAGATCGATGGCAATTTCGGTCGCATCGATCGTGGTCTGGTCCTCCGCATTGAGAAAACGCGGGTTCTTCAAGGTGACATGGACCGCATCTCCGCGACGCTCGACCGTTACCGCGCCAAGGTCCACGAAACCGTCGGCGATGAACTTTTCAAGGTATGGCTCGGTATCTGCTCTCGGCAGCAGCATCGCATGGCAAAGATGCGTGCCCGCGCGTTCCTGGCCTAACATATGCGACAGAAATATCCCCTGGTCGATTTCGACGCCTTCCTTGTCGCATTGCAGTCGGCCTGCATCTTCAGCGATCTCGTCAGCTCCGGGCACGAGGCCCGGAAAGGCGTCGGCCGCGGCCTGAACCAAAGTCTCCACCCGGATAAACCTGGAATAATTTTGCGTGAGCCTCTCGTAGACGGACGCCGCATGCCGCGCCAGGAATCGCTGCCGCGCGGCACGCGCTTTCTCTCGGATGGTTTCGGCAGCCTTTGCCTGTGCATCATTGCGGGCCGGCCTGGCCGGCAAGTTTCCAAGAAGCTCGCGCGAGAGCTTCCAGTAGGCGGTATAGCGGCGGCAATCGCCGGCGAAATCGCCCCCAGCGAAATCTTTCGCCGAATCCGGTTCGGCAGCTTGCCAGGTCTGGAGGATTGCGGACGGCAGAAGGCCAAGAGAAACCATATTCGACTCCACATCAGTACGTCATCGATCCTCGATCAGTGCTTGATCAGTCTTTCGGCCTGAGATCGACGACGCGCTTTGCCTTGCCTTGCGAACGCTCAATCGCGCCGGGATCGACGATGCGAACCCGCGAGGTCACGCCGACCGACGCCTTGATCAGATGCTCGGCACGCAGCCGCAACGTCTCGCGTTCGCCCATTGCTTCGCCGCCCAATAACCGCCGCGTCTCGACCACGACATCGAGTTCATCAAGACGCCCGGAACGGCGCAACTCCAGCACGTAATGCGGCGCCAGTTTCTCTTCACCGGACAGCGCCGCCTCGATCTGGGATGGAAAGACGTTGACCCCGCGAACGATCAGCATGTCGTCGCTGCGGCCTTTGACCCGCTCCATCCGGCGCATCGTTCGCGCCGTGCCCGGCAACAGGCGTGTGAGATCGCGGGTGCGGTAGCGAATGAGCGGCATGCCTTCCTTGGTCAGGGTGGTGAACACGAGTTCGCCCGGCTCACCGTCAGCCAGCGGCATTCCCGAATCCGGATCGATGATCTCGGGATAGAAATGATCTTCCCAGATCGTCAGGCCGTCCTTGGTCTCGATGCATTCCTGCGCCACGCCGGGCCCCATGATTTCGGACAGCCCGTAGATATCGAGCGCCTGCAACCCCATGCGGGATTCGATTTCCGACCGCATGCTTGCCGTCCACGGCTCCGCGCCGAAAATGCCGATTTGCAAGGAGCACGTCGCGGCCTTGATCCCTTGCCGGTCAAATTCGTCGGCGATCGCCAGCATGTAGGACGGCGTTACCATGATGATCTCCGGCTGGAAATCACAGATGATCTGCACCTGCCGTTCGGTCATCCCGCCGCTGACGGGAATGACCGCCGCACCGAGACATTCGCCGCCATAATGCGCGCCGAGCCCGCCGGTGAAGAGACCGTATCCATACGCAACCTGGATCTTGTCCGTCGAGCGGCCCCCGGCGGCGCGAATTGAGCGCGCCATCAGTTGCGACCAGATTTGAATATCGCTCCTGGTATAGGCGACGACGGTGGGCTTGCCTGTCGTGCCGCTGGATGCGTGAATCCGGATGATGTCGTCCATCGGAACCGCAAGCATCCCGAACGGATAATTGTCGCGCAGATGCTGCTTGGTCGTGAACGGAAATTTCGAAATATCGGAAAGCTGTTGGAGATCGTGCGGATGGACGCCAGCGGCGTCGAAGGCGCGCCTGTAATGCGGCACCTTTTCATACGCGCGGCTGACCGTCTCTTTCAGGCGCGCAAGCTGGAGTGAGCGTAGTTGGTCGGCGCTTGCAGTCTCGATCGGCTCCATTCCGTCCGCTGCATCCATTTCCTTAACCTCAAAGCGGGTTACAGCGTCTCCTGCTTGTGTCCGCACTGCTTGCAGGTGAACTTCACCCGCGTCACGCCGCGTTCGGCGGAGACGCGGTTCGGCGCGCCGCATTTTCCGCAAACCGCCTCGATCCGGGTGTTACCCTCTTTGACCACCAGCGGCTTGCGCGCCATGGCTTCGCGGATCAGCCGCTCGGCCTCTTCACGCATTGACTGTTTCGACATCGGCTCACACCTGTCCTGACCCGCAGATGGCGGCCTTATAGCATTGCCTTCGTATCTTGCGAGCAAAAGAGTTTAGTGGAGTGGATTTGACATTCGCAACCCAATGCGCCGCGAGTTCGCGATGCGAATGTCAAATCCAAAACTCCACTAGAAACATATAATTGCTAGTGGTCCTCTGATTCTAACATTCGCAAAAGTGCCTGCCGAGACGGAGTGCGAATGTTAGAATTGGACCACTACGTCTCGACGATCACGTAGTTGTCTTCAACATGAACCGGAAAGGTTTCCGCCACATAGGGTCCCTTGGCGAGCGTCTCGCCGTCCTCGACGACAACCGGATAGGTCCTCACCTTCACGCGCTTCGGATCGAACCAGGACTGGCCGTTGCGCATGTCGAATTCCCAGCCATGCCAGGCGCAACGGAGCAATTCGCCGACGCGCGAGCGCTGATACACGCCGGGTTCCGGCGAGGTCAGCCGCGCCACGCAGGCCGCCTGATCGAGCGGCGCACCGGCATGCGGGCAGCGATTGAGCAAAGCGAAGAACTCGCCATTGGCGTGGAACACGACCACGTCGCGGCCCTCGAGCGTGACCACCTTGTTACCGCCGGGCGGGATGTCGGTACTACGGGCGACGATATGACGGGCCATGGCGAACGATCAGTACTTTGCGATCAGAGTTTGTAGACAGCGCGCGCGTTGGTCTGGAAGATCTTGATCCTTTCGGCCTCGCTGAGCGGCGTCTTGAAGGCGAAGCGCGGATCGTCGAAATCCCAATGCGGGTAATCGGACGAAAATAGCAGGCGATCGATGCCGACCCATTCCATCAGGGAACGCAGATGCCTCGCTTCATCGGGCTCGTCGACCGGCTGGGTCGTGAACCAGAAATGCTCCCGCACATATTCCGAGGGCCGGCGCTTGAGATGGGGCACCTCGTCGCGGAACCGCGCGAAGTGCTGATCCATGCGCCACATGGCAGATGAAATCCAGCCGAAGCCGCCTTCGATGAACACGATCTTGAGGCGCGGGAAGCGCTCCAGCACGCCTTCGAGCACGAGGCTTGTCAGTGCCGCCGCCATGGTATGCGCGTTCGACTGATGCTCTTCGGCATAATAAGACGGCCAGCCGCCGCCGGCCGGCGGATGACCGCCATAGCCGCCGGTGTGAATGCCGAGCGGCAGACCCAGTTCCTCGGCGCGCGCATAGATCGGCCAATAGCGGCGGCGGCCGATCGGCTCATTGGCCCGCGGCGAGATATTGATCTGCACATATTGGCCGACTTTGGCGCAACGTTCGATCTCGGCCATCGCCAAATCGGTGCCGTCCTGGCCGACCAGGATGGAGGCCTTCAGTCGCGGATCGCGGCTTGTCCAGTGCGCCAGCTGCCACTCGTTGACGGCGCGCTGGATCGCGGCGCCGCATTCCAGGTTCTGCTGCGAGAAGATGAACATGTCGAGCACCTGCAACACGCCGAACTCGACATCGTAGCGGATCCAGATACTGCTTGCGCATGAAGTCGAGATCCGATCCCGGCGGGCCGCCGGTCGGCGGCCAGGCATCGCGGCGCGCGATCAGCGGCGAGGAGCGCGGATAGGGCGTGGTGCCCATATAGGGCGTGCGCAGGTGATCGCCGTAGGTCTTCAGATGCTCCTGCCAGCGTTTCGCGAGAAACGGATTGAGGTCGCTTTTCGCATGCAGGCTCGGATGGACGTCGCAGTCGACGATCCGGAACCGGGTCCTGGCGGCGACTTCCTGATCGAGCAGCGGGCGGTCGATGACATCACTCATGCGATCCTCCTTTTATTTCTTGATCATGATCTTATCGGACAACCGGTTCTCGCTTTTCCGGATCATGATCTATGCGGCGAGCGAAAGCCGCGGAAAGGTTTCAAGCGGGTTGTCGGCACACATGCGCGAAACGAGATCAGGCGGCAGATGCGGCGGGATCGCGTCATCCCCGTCGAACTGCCAGTGCGGATAATCGGACGAGAACAGGAACATCTTGTCCGAACCGATCATGTCGATGATCTCGGCCACGCTCTTGGCGTCGGGTGGACTGTCGAACGGCTGCGTGGTCAGGCGGACATGGTCGCGCATGATCGCGGCCGGCTCGCGATCGACCCACGGCACTTCGACGCGAACGCCGCGCCAGGTCTTGTTCGCCCGCCACATGAAGGCCGGCAGCCAGGTGATGCCCGACTCCATCAGCACTACCTTGAGGCCGGGAAATTTCAGGAACACGCCCTCGTAGATCAGGCTGAGCACCTGGGCCTGAAACGCCTGCGCCTCGGCGAGATAAAATTCGTAGCGGTAGGACGGCCAGCCGACCGAACTCGGCGCCTGCCGGTAGGCGCTGCCGGCATGGATCGCGATCGGCAGTTTGTGTTTCTCGGCGGCCTGCCACACCGGCCAATAGTGCCGCCGGCCGAGCAGGCTTTCGCCCTGCGCCAGCACCAGCACGGAGACGAACCTGTTGTCGCCGGCGCGGCGCTCGATTTCCTCGATCGCCAGATCCGGCGCCTGCAACGGGATCACGATCGAGGCGCGCAGACGGGGGTCACGATCGCAGCCATTCGGCCGCAATCCAGTCGTTGATCGCCTTGCAGAAGGCGGAAGCCATATAGGGATCGTAAACCGCTTGCGCGCCGTACAGCACGTTGCAGATCGCGTGGCTCGCACCGAGCTGCTCGAACGCGCCGCGCTGAACCATCGCGAGGTCACTGCCGGGTTTGCCTTTAGCGGGCCGCCAGTCGGCGCGGCCGGAGAGCGGCATGTTCGGCGGATAGCTATTGAGATCGAGACCATCGATCGCCCGGCTCACCACCTGCTCTTTCCAGTGATCATCGAGATAAGGCAACAGCGTGGTGCGCGTGCCACCGACGGCCGGATGGATATCGCAGTCGATCCTTATCGCCGCCATGTTCCGTCCCTTGGGTGCCGTTCCTCGAACTTATTTTCTTCGGCGTCTTTCTTGGGCGTCACATTCGGGGCGCGCCCTTACGCTTAAATGTGCCGCCACGGCTGCAACCGCGCAAGGGGTGATTGAGGCATCCGGCGATTTCAGCCATGCAAAGTTTCTTGGTATGGCATGCCCGTTGCAAGCCATAATGGCAGCAAGGCGATCGCCTCAACAGTGTTCCAATCTCCCGGAGATACCCTGATGATCCTGATCCGCGGCGGCACGGTGGTGAACCACGATCATTCCTGGCGCGCTGACGTTCTGGTCGACAGCGGCGCGATCGTCGCGGTCGGTCCTTCGCTCGACGCGCCCACCGGCACTGAGGTGATCGACGCCGGCGGCGGCTACGTGATGCCGGGCGGCATCGATCCGCATACCCATCTCGAACTCGGCTTCATGGGCGGCGTAACCGCGGACGATTTCGAGTGGGGCACCAAGGCCGCCGTTGCCGGCGGCACCACGATGGTCGTGGACTTCTGCATTCCCGATCCCGGGCAATCGATGCTGGCGGCGTATCAGGACTGGCGCCGCAAATCCGAGAAGGCGGCGTGCGACTACGGCTTCCACATGGCGGTGACCTCCTGGTCTCGCCAGGTGTTCGACGAGATGGAGACCGTGGTCAAAACCTACGGCATCAACACCTTCAAGCACTTCATGGCCTACAAGGGCGCGTTGATGGTCAATGACGACGAGCTCTACAACTCGTTCGCGCGCTGCGCCCATCTCGGCGCGATCCCGCTGGTGCATGCCGAAAATGGAGACGTCGTGGCGCGGATGCAGGAGGCCCTGCTTGAGCGCGGCATCACCGGTCCCGAAGGTCACGCCTATTCGCGGCCGCCTCTGGTCGAAGCCGAGGCGACCAATCGCGCCATCATGATCGCCGATATGACGGGCTCGCCGGTCTACATCGTGCACACGAGTTGCCGGGAAGCGCATGAGGCGATCGCGCGGGCCCGCGCCGCCGGAAAACGCGTGTTCGGCGAGCCGCTGATCCAGCATCTGCTGCTCGATGCCGGCGAATATGAAAACAGCAGCTGGGATCACGCCGCACAGCGCGTGATGTCGCCGCCGTTCCGCGACAAAAGCCATCAGGAGAGCTTGTGGGCCGGGCTGCAATCGGGATCGTTGCAGGTGGTCGCGACCGATCACTGCGCCTTCACGACCGAACAGAAGCGGCAGGGCGCCAGCGACTTTCGCAAGATCCCGAACGGCACCGGAGGGCTTGAGGATCGCATGCCGCTGCTCTGGACCGCGGGCGTCGACACCGGCCGGCTGACGAAGGAAGAATTCGTCGCGGTGACGTCGGCCAATATCGCCCGCATCCTCAATGTCTATCCGCGCAAGGGCCGGATCGGCATCGGCTCCGACGCCGACATCGTGGTGTGGGATCCAGCGCAAAGCAAAACCATCAGCGCCAAAAGCCAGATCAGCCGGATCGACTACAACGTGTTCGAAGGCTTTAGCTGTACCGGCGTGCCCGCCGTAACATTGTCGGGCGGCAGGATCGCCTTCGCGAAAGGCGAACTCCGCGCCGAAAAAGGCGATGGGAAATATGTCGAGCGGCCGGCGTTCTCGCCCATTCACGTCGCGAATTCGACCTGGAAACAGGCGACCGCGCCGAAAGCGGTGTCACGCGCCGATGTGACGCCGTGACTTCGGATGTTAACGATCGCGGTTAGATGGTGGGCACGACAGGGATCGAACCTGTGACCCCTACCATGTCAAGGTAGTGCTCTCCCGCTGAGCTACGTGCCCGAAAGTCGTATTGGGTGGGGGTCCGTATAACGGCTCCGTGGGGGGCAGGCAAGGTTACCGAAAGCCGTTTTTGGCGCCCCCGGAGGTCTTTTGCAGCCCGATATCAGGCCGCCAGCATCTTGTTCACTTCGCTGACCAGTTCGCGAAGTGGACCGGCTTCGACAGCACCTTGGCATTCTTGGGCGCCTCGGAGTCGGCATTCAGCGCCACGGCGGCAAAGCCGGTGATGAACATGATCTTGATGTCGGGATCGAGTTCCGAAGCCCGGCGCGCCAGTTCGATACCGTCCATTTCGGGCATCACGATATCGGTGAGCAGCATCTCGAACGGCTCCTCGCGCAACCGCTGATAGGCCGACATGCCATTGTCATGCGGCGAGACCTGGAAGCCGGCATTTTCCAGCGCCTTGACCAGAAAGCGGCGCATGTCGTTGTCGTCTTCGGCGAGGAGAATCTTGTGCATGGCAGGAATCGTCGAATCCGGTTTGGAGGATCAGTCCGTCCACTAAGCCCGCAGAGAGTAAATTTCGGGTGAAGGGGACGGCGCGAGCGAACTCTCGTGCCAGTATTTCTGGACCTGAATGCGGCACGAATCAATCTAGCGCCGCCCATTTGACGTTCCTGCCCCGCAAGCGGCAATTTCGTCCAGGAACGTCAAATGGAAAAACGGCCCTAGAATCATAAAGTTTGCCAGTGCCCGTAACTTTCCGAAGTTCGTAGAAGGTGAGTGCTGAGGCGGGTACGAACTTCGGAAAGTGGGCACGAGGCGGCCAATTCCCGCTGCAAGTCTTTCGTTTTCTCCAGTTTAGAGTTTTTTCGCTTGGCAGAGCGGCCGCGATTACGGACAATGCGGCCCTAAAAGCCGCGCCTTTTGGCGGAAATGCTACTCCTCAGACGGGCGGATTCCAGGGACGGCGCCGGACGATGACTCAGCTTGACGAAGAACTGCCGCCGCCGTTCGAGATTGTCGAGCCGGCTGCCTGGCGGGCGCCGATCATCTTCAATTCGCCGCATTCCGGCTCGGCCTATCCGGACGAATTTTTGAAGGCCTCGCGCATCGACCTGGCGGCCTTGCGCCGTTCGGAAGACTCGTTCATGGACGAGTTGATCGCGGGCCTCAGCGACCTCGGCTTTCCGACCGTCAGCGTCAACTTTCCCCGCTCCTATGTCGACGTCAACCGCGAGCCCTATGAGCTCGATCCGCGGATGTTTTCAGGACGGCTGCCGAGCTTTGCCAATACGCGCTCGATGCGGGTCGCCGGCGGGCTCGGCACCATTCCGCGCGTGGTCGGCGACGGCCAGGAAATCTACAGCGAACGCATCGCGGTCGATGACGGGCTGGCCAGGATCGAACAGCTCTACAAGCCCTATCACCGCGCGCTGCGGCGGCTGATCAACAAGGCCCACCGCGCCTTCGGCACCGCTATTGTCGTCGATTGTCACTCGATGCCCTCGGTCGGCGTGTCGCGCGAGGAGCCGCGGCGGCCGGACGTGGTGATCGGCGACCGCTACGGCACCAGTTGCGCCGCCGTGCTGGCCGACATGGTCGAGGAAACCATGGGCCGGCTCGGCTATTCGGTCGGCCGCAACAAGCCCTATGCGGGCGGGTTCATCACCGAGCATTACGGCAACCCGGCCTCCGGGCTGCATACGATCCAGCTCGAACTCAACCGCGCCATCTATATGGATGAGCGGCGGCGCGCCCGCGGTGAGCGGTTTGAGCAGGTGGCGAGCGATTTCATTGTTCTGGCCGAGGTGCTTGCGGCGCTTCCACTGGATGGACTTGAGCCGTTCGCGTCGGCGGCGGAATAATCTCCCTCCGCGCTGCGGCATGACCGCACCGGATGGCTCCATGACGTCTTCAAGAACTCCATGACGTCTTCAAGAAAAGAGCGTTACCCAAGAAAAAAGGGCCGCCTGAATGAACAAGCGGCCCAAGTCTAGGGAGGAAACGCCCAAGGAGGGCAGCGATAGCGCGAGGCGCTACCGCACCGCAACAATATGCGACCGCGCTGCACAAAGTGCAAGAGCTTTTCCATCATTTCCGGTGCATATCCGGTAGATGTTGTAGTCCTGCCGCGCGGGCGGTTTCGATTAATTATACAATGAAATCAATCGGTTATATTAGAAATCCTTGACCCTTCACATGTGGATAACGGGGATTGTAAATTTGCTCTCGAACTCGTGATCGAGCCCGGTTATCGGAAATTTACCCCTTTGCGCCCACCGATTCGCAGCAGAAATAAAGCCAGGCATGCTCCATGAGCCCGCCTCGCGTTGACCGTGCGGAATTCACGGGATTGCGCTAGAGCCATCAGATGCCGCAAGAGCCGTGAGCCTAGTGGAGTGGATTTGACATTCGCTACCGTTGGGCCGCGGGTCCATAAAGCGAATGTCAAATCCGAAACTCCACTAGAAACATACATCGCTGGTGGTCCTTTTTGATTCTAACATTCGCAAAAGTGGCCGCCGAGATGGAATGCGAATGTTAGAATCGGACCACTAGGGAGCCATCGTGACGGTCATCGATTTCACCGCCTTCATTGGCCGCCTTGCGACTGCCTCCGGCGAAACCATCCTGCCGTTCTTCCGGACGTCGCTTGGCGTCGACAATAAAGGCATCCGCGATTTCGATCCCGTGACGGAAGCCGACCGCGCCGCCGAAGCCGTGATGCGCCGGCTGATCCAGTCCAATTTCCCGCAGCATGGCATTGTCGGCGAGGAATTCGGCAACGAGCGCGAGGATGCCGAATATGTCTGGGTGCTGGATCCGATCGACGGCACCAAATCCTTTATTTCAGGCTTTCCGACCTGGGGCACGCTGATCGCGCTGATGCACCGGAAAACGCCGGTATATCGGCATGATGCATCAGCCCTATATCGGCGAACGCTTTTCCGGCGACAACGGCTCGGCGACCTATTCCGGATCGGCCGGTCAGCGGCGCTTGGCGGTGCGCCGCTGCGCGCAGCTGGCCGACGCGACATTGTATACCACCAGCCCGCTTCTGATGAATGAGGCCGATCGCGCCACCTTCGGCCGCGCTGCCGATATGGTGCGGCTGACCCGCTACGGCGGCGACTGCTATTCGTATTGCATGCTCGCGGCCGGCCATCTCGATCTCGTCATCGAGACGGAGCTGAAACCTTACGACATTGCCGCGTTGATTCCGATCATCACCGGCGCGGGCGGCATCGTGACGACCTGGGAAGGCGAACCCGCGCAGGGCGGCGGCCGCATCGTTGCGGCCGGCGATGCACGTATTCATGAAGCAGCCCTCAAGCTGCTCAACGGTTAAGGCCATGTTTCCATGAGAACAGCACGCGCGCTCGTCACCGGACTGTCCCTGCTGCTCTCGGCGGCATCGGCCGGCGCGGAGGATTTTCCGGCACGGCAAATCCGGCTGATCGTGCCGTTCCCGGCCGGCGGCCCCAGCGACATCATCGCGCGCGTGATCGGTCAGCGCATGTCGGAAATCGCCAAACAGCCTGTGATCATCGACAACCGCGGCGGGCAAGGCGGCGTGCTCGGCACCGACGTGCTCGCAAAGTCAAAGCCGGACGGCTACACCATCGCGCTTTCGAGCGCGGGCGCGCTCGCCATCAGCCCGACGATGGAAAACGTCGCCTACGATCCGCTGAAGGATCTGCAAGCCATCACTTTGGTGGCGAAGGTGCCGGAGATGCTGGTGGTGGCAAACGACGTTCCCGCCAGGAACATGGCCGAGCTGATCGCGCTCGCCAAGGCGAAGCCCGGAAAGCTCAACTTCGCTTCATCCGGACCCGGCAGCCTGCCGCATCTCGCCGGTGAACTCCTCAAGCAGACGGCCAAGATCGACATCGTGCATGTGCCCTATCGCGGCGCTGCGCCGGCGCTGAACGACCTGCTCGGACAGCAGGTGCAGATGGTATTCCTCGATCTGCCGATCCTGTTGCCGCAGATCCAGTCCGGCGGCGTTCGCGCGATTGCGCTCGGGGCGCCGAAGCGCGCGCCGACAGCGATGGACGTGCCGACCACGACCGAGGTCGGATTGCCGGAAGTTCAGGCCGAAAACTGGTACGGCATGGTGGCGCCTGCCGGCACCCCGGCGCCGATCGTCGAGAAGCTGAACCAGATCGCGACCGAAGCCATGCGCGATCCCGCGGTGAAGGAAAAGCTCGCGGTCCAGGGCGCCGAACTGATCGGCGACAGCCCGGAGCACTTTCACGCCTTCGTGGAGAGCGAGATCACCCGATGGGCGAAGGTGATCAAGGATGCCGGCGTCGCCGTCGAGAAGTGAAACACCCTACCGCGCGGCCTTGCGCAGGTGATCGACGAGAAGCTTGGCCGGCTTCGGCAGGCTTTTGAAGCTGCGGGCGCAAATCGCCAACTGCCGGTTGGCCCAGGAATCGCGGATCGCCAGCAAGGCAACCGGCATCGTTTGCGCGCAGCGCTTCGCGGCCGCCTCCGGCACCACCGCGACCCCGACGCCGGCGGCCACCATGCGGCAAATCGCATCGAAATCCCGCAACCGCGCCCGGACCCGCAAGCGCACGCCGAGCCGGGCGGCATGCCTGCCGATATGAACCGCGAGCGCAGTCGCGCTCGTCAGTCCGACAAAGTCGCAATCCGTCACCTCGATGAAATCGATCTGGCGGCGGGTTGCGAACTCGCCGCGCCTGGGCGCCACCAGCATCAGACGGTCTTCGCCGAAGGAAAATCGCTCGAAGTGCTCCGGCAGCGCGTGTTCGGCGGCAAAACCAAGGTCGGCCGCGCCGCCGGCAATGGCGCCGACGATATCGGCGCTCTCGCGTTCCTCGACGTCGATGCTGATGTCGGGATATTCGCGCAAGAAAGCGGCAAGCGCCTTCGGCAGATGCTCCGACAGCCCGGACGTGTTGGCAAGCAGATGGACGCTGGCCCGGACGCCGCTCGCAAAGCTGGCAATGTCGCCCTGCATCATCGCGACCTCGTGCATGATCGCTCGCGCGTGATCACGCAGGCTTTCGCCGGCGGCGGTCAGCTCGACGCCGCGGCGGCGCCGCCTCACCAGCGTCACGCCGAGATCGGCTTCAAGCCCCTTGATCCGCGCGCTCGCGGATGCGAGAGCCAGATGGGCGCGCTCCGCGCCATGGGTGATGCTGCCTGAATCCGCTACCGCGACGAAAAGCTGAAGATCGACCAGATCAAAACGCATGGCAAACCCACAAACCATCTGCCTTCGTCATAGCCGAAGGCTCATTCAATAAGCTCCAGATTGTGCCGGTCCGGCCGATCGGTCAATGTGCTAGTGGAGTGGATTTGACATTCGCTCCCACCCAGCCGCGAGTCAGGAAAGCGAATGTCAAATCCTAAACTCCACTAGTGTGGCGGTTCAGAAGTCCGCATCATTTTCGCCGCGGTTTCTTCATGCGGACTTCTGAACCACAGCCACACTAGATCAATAAATTAGCTAGTGTCCTTTCGATTCCGAAGTTCGAAACGTGGCCCCGCAAGATACGACGAACTTCGGAATCGGGACACTAGAACCGATATCTGCTAGTGGTCCTTTGATTCTAACATTCGCAAAAGTGGCCGCTGAGAAGTGATGCGAATGTTAGAATCGGACCACTAGCCATGACCCTCACCCTCCTGATTTTCATTGCCGTGGTGTTCCTTCTGGCGGGCTTCGTCAAAGGCGTGATCGGGCTTGGCCTGCCGACGGTATCGATGGGGCTGCTCGCGGTGGCGATGCCGCCCGCGCATGCGCTCGCCATCGTGATCGCGCCGGGCATTCTCACCAACATCTGGCAGACTTTTGCCGGACCTTATTTCCTCGGGATCGTCAAGCGGCTGTGGCCATTACTGCTCGGGCTTGCGATCGGCATCCGGCTCGATGGCGACATGATGACCGGCCCTTACGCGCGCTATGGCACGGTTCTGATCGGTGTCCTGCTGGTGACGTACGCGATCGTCAGTCTCCGCAAATTCACCGTCACTGTGCGTCCGCAGGACGAGAAGTGGGTCGGCGGCGTCATCGGGCTGACGACCGGGGTGATCTCCGGCGTCACCGGCGTGCAGGTCGTTCCATCAATGCCTTTCATGCAGGCACTGGGCATGAAGAAGGACGAACTGATCCAGGCGCTCGGCGTGTTCTTCACGATCGCCACGCTGGTGCAGGCCTTCAACCTCTCCGCCGCAGGATTGCTGAATGAATCGACTGCCCTGCCCGGCGTGATCGCGCTCGCCGGTTCATTCACCGGCATGGCGATCGGGCAGATGGTGCGCACGCGGCTCGAGCCCGACACCTTCCGCCGCTGGTTTCTGGTTTCGATGATCGTGCTCGGGATCTATCTGGCTGTCGTCGCGAGTTACGAAATTCATTTCGCCTGAACTAGTGGTTCGATTCTAACATTCGCATCCCGTTGCGGCGATCGCTTTTGCGAATGTTAGAATCAAAGGACCACTAGCAAATTATATTTCTAGTGGAGCTTAGGATTTGACATTCGCTTCGCGAGCCCGCAGCAACTTGGGTAGCGAATGTCAAATCCGCTCCACTAGCGCAATTCGGACCCCGAGATAGACAAACAACGCGCCGAGGGAACGATTGATCAGGGCCATCGCACGGCTGGAGTTTCGCACACGGCCGGCCGCGCGCGCGGTCACGATGGCAACGCCGAGGCACCACAGCGTGCCGTTGAAAATGAAGATCAGACCGAGCAGCAAAAACGCCAGCGGCTTGTGCGGCGCATCGGCGTCGACGAATTGCGGCAGGAAGGCGAGGAAGAACATTGCCACTTTCGGATTGAGCACGTCCGTCAGCGCGCCCTGCCAGAACACCCGCGACAGTGAAACCGCGCGGCCGTCACCCACCGCCGGTTCGCTCGGTTTGGCCTGCCGCGAGAACAGCATCGTCATACCGATGTAACAGAGATAGGCCGCGCCCAGCCATTTCACCGCGGTGAAAGCAGTTGCGAATGCGACCAGCAGCGCCGATAGCCCGACCGCGACCGCAAGCACATGGGCAAGGCAGCCCGTGCTGATTCCAAGCGCGGCCGCAACGCCGCCGCGCCACCCCAGTTGCACGCTGCGTCCGGCGACATAGGCGGTGTCAGGCCCGGGCGCGATGTTGAGCAAAAGCGCGGAAACGAAGAACAGCCCGAAATCGTGAATGCCGAACATCACCCCTCACCCGAACAGCGGCGTGCCGGGCACGAAGGCATCGAACGCCGCCCAGAATTGCGACCGGTAGCGATCCTGCTCCTGAAGGATTTCGTGCTTGGAGCCGGCGATGACCAGATGCGAGCCGGCCCGCAAATGATAGGCGAACTCCTCGATCGCCGAGGTGGAAACGACGGTGTCGTTGCTGGCGGCGAGCATCAGGATCGGCTGGCGAATCTCCAACGGATAGGTCGCGGCGCGGAAACCGTTCATGGCGCGGACGGCGGTATCGGCCCAGGCGACCGTCGGCGATCCCAGGCCAAGCGTCGGATCTTCGGCCAGGATGGCGGCGTTGCGGGCGTAGCGGACGGGATCGCTGGTCAGCGGGTTGTTGACGAACGACTCGGTGCCGGTCAGCGCGTCGCCGCCGCCCGGGATGTAGCGGCCGCCGAGCCCGGCAAACCGCAAGGTGCGCAACAGCACGCGCGCCGGCAGCGAAGTCGCATGTCCCGGCAGATCGATCATCGGCGCCGACAACACCATGCGGTCGAACCAGCGTTTTCCCGCATGCGCGATCCTGCAGCATCACCGCGCCGCCCATTGAATGGGCAAGCGCGAAGAACGGCGGCGGGCAATCCGGCAGCACCACCTGCTGCACGAAAGTCTCGACGTCGACTTCGTAGTCGGAAAAATCGCGCACATAGCCCTTGCGCGGATCGCGCAAGCGCCGCGACGAGTGCCCCTGCCCGCGCCAGTCGATCATCGCCACCGCAAAACCGCGGTCGCGCAAGTCCCGCACCGTCTCGAAATATTTTTCGATGTACTCGCTGCGGCCGGTGAAGACGCAGACGGTCCCCTTGCGGTTGGCCGGCGGCGCCCATCGCGCGAAGCGCAATTCGGCGCCATCGGGCGTCTTGATCGTGCCGGATACAACGTCTTCGGGAACGGGATTGGCGGGAATCGAGACGAGCGTCATGGAGGCCGACCGGTTAGGCAGGAAGCGCCGGAAATCAAGGATCCGAGGCGTCAAAAAGGCTCGCTGCGTGCAGGCTTGAACGCGTTCGGTTCCCTCCCATATCACCTTCGTGCAGGCCACGACCAGCGTTTCCGATCAGAACCCGGAGGACGCTTTAAAGGATGCACAACAACAGGCCCGGCCCGATGGCGGGCGGGTTCACTTTAAACAGTCGCTCAATGGAGGACTAACCATGCGTACCTTTGATCTCACCCCGTTTTATCGTTCCACCGTCGGCTTCGACCGCTTCTTTTCGCTGCTCGACCAGGCCACCGCCGACGGCAGCCCCGGCTATCCGCCCTACAATATCGAGCGCACCGGCGAGAACGCCTATCGCATCAGCGTGGCGGTTTCCGGCTTCGCGCTCGCCGAGCTTTCGATCGTCGCCAAGGAAAACACCCTGACGATCAAGGGCGAGAAAGTCGCCAACGAGAACGACAAGGAAAAAGCCGAAGTGCTTTACCGCGGCATTGCGGCGCGCGCGTTCGAGCGCGCATTCCAGCTCGCCGATTTCGTCGTGGTGAAGAACGCTTCGCTCGAGAACGGATTGCTGCATGTCGATCTCGTGCGCGAGATCCCGGAGGCCAAGAAGCCCCGTAACATTCCGATCTCCGGCAGCGTGCAGAGCGCGACCGTGATCGAGGGCTCGACCCAGAAGGCCGCCGCCTGAGTTAGTTGAGTCTTTGGCTGGTATTGGCTGAAGCGAAAACGCCCCGGTTTTGCCGGGGCGTTTTTATTCGCTTGTCATTCCGGGGCGCTCTGAAAGAGCGAGCTGGTGCGCAATTGCGCACCTGAGGTCTGGTGCTGACGCACCATCCCGGAATGACGTTTTTATTCCAGCCCCTGAACCTTCGGCATCGGCTGCGTCGGCTGAATGGCGGGCGCGGCCGGCTTGGCCTGTGCGGGGGTCGCTGAAGGCCTGGCGCGATATCGGCGGGCTTGGCCTGGACGGCGGCCGATTGCTGCATCGGCGCGGGCGCGGGTGCCAGTTTGTCAGCCAACGGTTTCGCGTCGGCGGGCCTTACCGGAGCAGCCTTCGGCGTGGGGACCGACTGCGGCATGCGGCTCGCGATCTTCGGGGGCACCGCGCCCGGCGGGCGCGGCGAGCCGTCGAGGCGCGTCCCCTCAAGACGAGTCATGGGCTCCAGCGGTCCGTAGGACGGCCGCCGCCCAGCTCCATAATAGCCGTCACCGTAGCCGCCATAACCGCTAAAGCGGTCGGCCGGCACGAAGCGCACGATACGTCCGTCTCGGGCATCGATCACCAGCCGGCCGTCGTCTCCCCGGCGGTCGATGGCGGAGATCGAATAGAAAAGACCGCGCAGTCGCGGCGCCCCGAGTGGGGAGAACCCGTTTTCGCGCAACACGGCATAGACTTCCGTCGGCGGCAGCAGCGGCGCACCGTATTCTGACGGCCCGGCGCCGTACGCTTGTGGGCCGTACCCCCGCGGGCCGTAAGCCGGCGCTGGAACCGCCGGGCCCGGCGGCACATCGCCATAAGGCCCGCTGAAATCGGACGCCGCCAAATAACGCGGCCGGCTCGAATCTTGAGGCGCCGCGCCTTGAGCGTTGGCGGCGGTGGCCGCCAACAGCACTCCGACCGAGATGGTCCACCGTTTGAACGCCTTCATTTTCGAAGCTCCTGTGATGCTCTCGTCTGGAAAGCCCAGTCAGCCCTTATCCCGAGGGCCGAATTTCATCACCGATTTCGGCGGTCCTTGGGCGGGATCGCGGCGCGCTTGCCGCAAATCCGAGGCAGGACATCCACGTCGAGAGCATGGCCGACCAGCATGACGAGCGACTTTCACGTGCTTGTATGGTAGATAGAAATTTGGCATGGTCTGAGTTAGGACAGCAGCACTGTCTCAATTTTGCGTCGTATTCCCGGCACAGGGTTTGCAGCGCAAGCAGGGTGTCGAGACGCCCGGAATTGAAGGCAAGGTCGTTCGTCGAGGACCGTCTGGCGTCCCGGTTCTGACATTCGCATGCCGTTGCGGCGAATTTGGTTGTGAATGTGAGAACCGAAGGGACGCCAGCGACTGAATTTTTCTAGTGCGGTTTTGGATTTGACATTCGCTACTATGATTCGCGGGGCCACCGGGCGAATGTCAAATCCACCGCACTAGCCTAAAATTAAGAAATTGCGGCTCGCGAAGGACGAGCGGTGGCCCGGTGGGTGCCGCAACGCCGAAGGTGCGCCGACGACGGTGAGGCCAACGCCTTATTGAGTGAGAGGACGCAGAGAATGAGCCGGTCGGAAATCGAGCGCGAAAACATCGTGGCCTCTGGGCTGCCGGTCGCAGCCTCGAAATCCGTCGATTCGTCGCACGTGGTCGAAAAACACACGTTCCGGCCGGAAGCTTACGGCCTGTACGATCCTTCGCTTGAGAAGGATTCCTGCGGCGTCGGCTTCATCGCCAACATCAAGGGCAAGAAGTCGCATCAGATCGTCTCCGACGCGATCAGCATTCTCTGCAACCTCGAGCACCGCGGCGCGGTCGGCGCCGACCCGCGCGCCGGCGACGGCGCCGGCATTCTGGTGCAGATTCCGCACGCCTTCTTTGCGCGCAAGGCCAAGGAACTTGGTTTCGCGCTGCCTGCGCCAGGCAGCTACGCCGTCGGCGCGCTGTTCATGCCGAAGGAAAAGGCCTGGCGAAAGGTGATCCAGAGCATTATCGCCGACCAGATCAAGGCCGAGCAATTGACGCTGCTCGGCTGGCGCGACGTGCCGACCGACAATGCCTCGCTCGGCGAAACCGTCAAGCCGACCGAGCCTGCCAACATGCAGGTGTTCATCGGCCGCGGCACGAATATCAAGGACGAGGTCGAATTCGAGCGGCGGCTTTATATTTTGCGCAAGTCGATTTCGCAGGCGATCTATCAGCGCCGCGACCGCGGCATGGCCGGCTACTACCCGTGCTCGATGTCGTGCCGCACCGTGATCTACAAGGGCATGTTCCTCGCCGACCAGCTCGGCAGCTATTATCCCGACCTGCACGAGCCAGATTTCGAGAGCGCGCTGGCGCTGGTGCATCAGCGCTTCTCCACCAACACCTTCCCGACCTGGTCGCTGGCGCATCCCTACCGCATGGTCGCCCATAACGGCGAGATCAACACGCTGCGCGGCAACGTCAACTGGATGGCCGCGCGCCAGGCCTCGGTGCATTCGGAGCTCTACGGCAAGGACATCAACCGGCTGTGGCCGATCTCCTATGAAGGCCAGTCCGACACCGCCTGCTTCGACAACGCGCTCGAATTCCTGGTGCAGGGCGGCTACTCGCTGCCGCATGCGGTGATGATGATGATTCCGGAGGCCTGGGCCGGCAATCCGCTGATGGATGAAGAGCGCCGGTCCTTCTACGAATATCATGCCGCCATGATGGAGCCGTGGGACGGCCCCGCCGCGATCGCGTTTACCGACGGCCGTCAGATCGGTGCGACGCTCGACCGCAACGGCCTGCGTCCGGCGCGCTATCTCGTCACCAAAGACGACCGCATCGTGATGGCCTCCGAAATGGGTGTCCTGAGCATCCCCGAGGATCAGATCGTCACCAAGTGGCGGCTGCAACCGGGCAAGATGCTGCTCGTCGACCTCGAACAGGGCCGGCTGATCCCGGACGACGAGATCAAGGCGGCGCTCGCCAAGAGCCATCCCTATCGCAAGTGGCTCGACGGCTCGCAGATCGTGCTCGAGGAATTGCCGGAAGCGCCGACCAAGGGCATGCGCTCGAACCTGCCGCTGCTCGACCGGCAGCAGGCGTTCGGCTACAGCCAGGAAGACATCACCATCCTGATGACGCCGATGGCCTCCACCGGCGAAGAGGCGCACGGCTCGATGGGCAACGACACGCCGATCTCGGCGCTGTCGGACAAGCCCAAGCCGCTGTTCACCTACTTCAAGCAGAACTTCGCCCAGGTCACCAACCCGCCGATCGACCCGATCCGCGAAGAGCTGGTGATGAGCCTCGTCTCGATCATCGGGCCGCGGCCGAACCTGTTCGACCTCGAAGGCGTGGCCGCGAGCAAGCGCCTCGAAGTGCGCCAGCCGATCCTGACCGACGCCGATCTCGAGAAGATCCGCTCGATCTCCGAGATTGCGGACACGCATTTCAAGTCGCGCACGCTCGACACCACCTTCCATGCCGGCCTCGGCGCGGCGGGACTGGAGCAGGTGCTCGACGAACTCTGCGCGCGCGCCGAAGCCGCGGTGCGCGAGGGCATCAACATCGTCATCCTGTCCGACCGCATGGCGGGCACCGACCGGATTCCGATTCCCTCGCTGCTCGCCTGCGCCGCCGTGCATCACCACCTGATCCGCACCGGCCTGCGTACCTCGGTGGGTCTCGTCGTCGAATCCGGCGAGCCGCGCGAGGTGCACCATTTCGCTTGCCTCGCCGGCTACGGCGCCGAGGCGATCAATCCTTATCTGGCGTTCGAGACCATCATCGCCATGAAGGACCGTCTGCCGGCGTCGCTCGACGACTACGAAATCGTCAAGCGCTACATCAAGTCGATCGGCAAGGGCCTGCTGAAGGTGATGTCGAAGATGGGCATCTCGACCTATCAGTCCTATTGCGGCGCGCAGATCTTCGACGCCGTCGGGCTGAAGGCCGATTTCGTCGCGAAATATTTCGCCGGCACCCACACCCGCATCGAGGGCGTGGGGCTGGCCGAAATCGCGGAAGAAACCGCGCGCCGCCATTCCGACGCGTTCGGCGACGCAGCTCGTCTACAAGACTGCGCTCGATGTCGGCGGCGAATACGCCTACCGCACCCGCGGCGAGGATCACGCCTGGACGGCCGAATCGGTTTCGACTCCTGCAGCACGCAGCGCGCGGCAACTCGCTGGAGCGCTACCGCGCCTTTGCGAAAATCCTCAACGAGCAGTCCGAGCGGCTGTTGACGCTGCGCGGCCTGTTCAAGATCAAGTCCGCCGAGGACGAGAAGCGCAAGCCGATTCCGCTCGACCAGGTCGAGCCGGCCAAGGACATCGTCAAGCGTTTTGCGACCGGGGCGATGTCGTTCGGCTCGATCTCGCGCGAGGCGCATACGACGCTGGCGATCGCGATGAACCGGATCGGCGGCAAGTCCAACACCGGCGAAGGCGGCGAGGAATCCGACCGCTTCAAGCCGCTGCCGAACGGCAATTCCATGCGCTCGGCGATCAAGCAGGTGGCTTCGGGCCGCTTCGGCGTCACGACGGAATATCTCGTCAACGCCGACATGATGCAGATCAAGATGGCGCAGGGCGCCAAGCCCGGCGAAGGCGGCCAGTTGCCCGGCCACAAGGTCGATGCGACGATTGCCAAGGTGCGGCATTCGACGCCCGGCGTCGGCCTGATCTCGCCGCCGCCGCACCACGACATCTATTCGATCGAGGATCTGGCGCAGCTGATCTACGACCTGAAGAACGTCAATCCGGACGGGCTGGTGTCGGTGAAACTCGTCTCCGAAATCGGCGTCGGCACGGTGGCCGCGGGCGTTGCGAAAGCGCGCGCCGACCACGTCACCATCGCCGGCTTTGAAGGCGGCACCGGCGCTTCCCCGCTGACCTCGATCAAGCACGCCGGTTCGCCGTGGGAGATTGGCCTTGCCGAAACCCACCAGACGCTGGTGCGCGAGCGGCTGCGCAGCCGCATCGTGGTGCAGGTCGATGGCGGCTTCCGCACCGGGCGCGACGTCGTGATCGGCGCGCTGCTGGGCGCCGATGAATTCGGCTTTGCCACCGCGCCGTTGATCGCGGCCGGCTGCATCATGATGCGCAAGTGCCATCTCAACACCTGCCCTGTCGGCGTTGCGACGCAGGACCCGGTGCTGCGCAAGCGCTTCACCGGCCAGCCCGAGCACGTCATCAACTACTTCTTCTTCGTCGCCGAGGAAGTCCGCGAGATCATGGCGGGCCTCGGCTATCGCAGCTTCAACGAGATGATCGGCCAGACCCAGATGCTCGACCAGACCAAGCTGGTCGCGCACTGGAAGGCCAAGGGTCTCGACTTCTCGAAGCTGTTCGTTCGGCAGAAGGAAGATAAGGGCCAGAAGATCTATCACTCGGAGTCCCAGAACCATCATCTGGAGGCCGTGCTCGACCGCAGACTGATCGAACAGGCGCAGGCCGCGCTCGACCGCGGCGCGCCGGTGAAGATCGAGACCGAGATCAACAACACCAACCGTTCCGCCGGCGCGATGCTGTCGGGCGCGGTCGCCAAGATCTACGGCCATGCCGGCCTGCCGCACGACACCATCAACGTGAGCTTCAAAGGCACCGCCGGCCAGGCGTTCGGCGCCTGGCTCGCGCAGCGGCATCACCTTCGATCTCGAAGGCGAAGCCAACGACTATGTCGGCAAGGGCCTGTCCGGCGGCCGCATCATCGTCAAGCCGCCGCACAATTCCGGCATCGTGCCGGAAGAATCCATCATCGTCGGCAACACCGTGATGTACGGCGCGATCGAGGGCGAATGCTATTTCCGCGGCATCGCCGGCGAGCGCTTCGCGGTGCGCAACTCCGGCGCGGTCGCCGTGGTCGAGGGCGCCGGCGATCATTGCTGCGAATACATGACCGGCGGCATCGTCGTGGTGCTCGGCAAGACCGGGCGCAACTTCGCGGCCGGCATGTCGGGCGGCATCGCCTATGTGCTGGACGAGGCGGGCGACTTCGGCAAACTCTGCAACATGGCGATGGTCGAGCTCGAGCCGGTGCTGTCGGAAGAGATGATCAACGAGAACGCCTACCACCAGTCGGGCGATCTCGAAGCGCATGGCCGGGTCGACGTGTTCGAGAACCTGCTGGAATCCGACGTCGAGCGGCTGCACATCCTGATCACCCGTCACGCCAAGCTGACGGGCTCCAAACGCGCGGCCGACATCCTCGGCGAACTGGAAGACGTGGCTGCCGAAATTCCGCAAGGTGATGCCGGTCGAGTACCGCCGCGCGCTGAAGGAATTGAAGGCGAACGCCGACGCCGAGCCGAAGATCGCGATCGGGGCGTAGGTAGAACGAAGACTCATGAGAGCGTCGTGCCGAGCGGCATTGCGAGCGCAGCGAACGCAATACCATAAGGGCGCCGTCGCTGACGATGCGCATTGCGTCGTCGCTACCGGCTCCTCGCGAATGACGGCGAAGAACGATCCCGGAATGACGACAGAAGTAAAGTTGCAGGGGCTTCAGGTTTAAATGGGCAAGGTAACCGGTTTTCTGGAAATCGAACGGCACGACCGCAAATATGCGCCGGTCGCCGAGCGCGCTGAAGAATTTTCAACGAATTCGTCATTCCCCTGACGGAGAAGGAAACGCGCGACCAGGCCGCGCGCTGCATGAATTGCGGCATTCCCTATTGCCACGGCACCGGCTCGGTGGCGCCGGGCACGCTCGGGCTGCCCGGTCAACAACCAGATCCCCGACTTCAACGATCTGGTCTATCAAGACAACTGGCAGGAAGCCGCGCGCAACCTGCACTCGACCAACAATTTCCCGGAATTCACCGGCCGCATCTGCCCGGCGCCGTGCGAAGCCTCCTGCACGCTCAACATCGACGACAACCCGGTCACGATCAAGACCATCGAATGCGCGATCGTCGACCGCGCCTGGGAGAATGGCTGGGTCAAGCCGGAGATCGCTACGGCCAAGACCGGCAAGAAGGTCGCGGTCGTCGGCGCAGGTCCGGCAGGACTGGCCTGCGCGCAGCAGCTCGCGCGCGCCGGACACGACGTCCATGTGTTCGAGAAATTCGCCAAGGCCGGCGGCCTTCTGCGCTACGGCATTCCCGACTTCAAGATGGAAAAGGGCGTCATCGACCGCCGCGTCACGCAGATGGAGGCCGAGGGCGTCACCTTCCACTATGGCGCGCATGTCGGCGCACGGCGGCACCGATCCGCGCCAACTGGCGGAGGAATACGACGCGCTGGCGCTGACCGGCGGCGCGGAAGCCCCGCGCGACCTGCTGATTCCCGGCCGCGATCTTGACGGCATCCACTTTGCGATGGATTTCCTGCCGCAACAAAACCGCCGCGTCGGCAACGAACCGCTTGGCGGCGTGCGCGAGATTCTCGCCGGCGGCAAGCATGTGGTCGTGATCGGCGGCGGCGATACCGGCAGTGACTGCATCGGCACTTCGTTCCGGCAGGGCGCGCTGTCGGTGACGCAGCTCGAGATCATGCCGGCGCCGCCCGAGCACGAGAACAAGGGCCTGACCTGGCCGAACTGGCCGCTGAAGATGCGGACGTCGTCGAGCCAGGCCGAGGGCGCGCAAGCGCGAATACGCGGTGTTGACGCAGAAATTTTCCGGCGCCGACGGCAAGGTGGCAAAACTGCATTGCGTGCAGGTCGATGACAAGTTCAAGCCGATCGCCGGCACCGAGTTCGAACTCGACGCCCAGCTCGTGCTGCTCGCGATGGGCTTCGTGCATCCGGTGCATGAGGGGCTGTTGAAGACGCTCGGCGTCGAACTCGACCCGCGCGGCAATGTGCGCGCCAACACCGCCGACTACCAGACCTCGCTGTCGAAGGTGTTTTCGGCCGGCGACATGCGCCGTGGGCAGTCGCTGGTCGTCTGGGCGATCCGCGAGGGGCGACTGTGTGCGCGGTCGATCGACACCTTCCTGATGGGATCGACGGGGTTGCCGCGGTAGTTGTCTTTGCAAGCGGTAAAGTCGTCATCACCCGCGAAAGCGGGTGATCCAGTATTCCAGAGATGCTGGTGTTTCATCGAGCGGCCGCAGCGTACTGGATACCCCGCTTTCGCGGGGTATGACAGCTAGCGTCAGTTCTGCACCCGCACGCCGAGCATCACCACGGTCGAGGCCGAGCTTGCCAAGGGCACGTTGGAATCCAGGATGTCCCGCCGCAGCGTGCCCGTGATCCAGAAGTTGCGGGTCATCTTGTAGATGAGATCGCCCTCGAGCGAATAGGTTTTGTCGAAGCGGCCGTCGCCCTGATAGTCGTAGGTGCCGTAGGTGAATTTGCCGACCGCGGTCAGCCAGCGGCGGAAATCGTGATCGACCTCGAACGTATAGGTGTGGGTCAACACGCCGGAGACGCCGGGCACGATGGTCTCGTCGATCGAGGTGGTGGAGTAGAATTTCGCCGTGGTCAGCGGCGTCGCGGTCCAGGTCAGCGAAGACGAGGTCAAGAGCCCCGAGAGCTGGCCAAGCCGCGGATCGGCATAATTGCGCTCGGCAAAGCCGACCGCGATTTCGCCGGTGAGAAGCCGGGAGAATTCGAACGAGGTGCCGGCCTTGGCATAGCCGCCGTTCGAGTTGCGCGCATAGCCGGAATTGTCGATCTGCTGATCGTGGAAGCGGCTGTCGCCCTCGACCTCGACGAAGGGTTTCACGCCGGGCGTCAAATCATAACTGACGCGGCCGACACCGCCATACTGGTTGAAGGCGCGGTCGGCGTTGCTGGCGATGGTACCGTCGGTGAGCACGGAATTCTGATAGACGGTGCGATCGAAGGTGGCGCCCGCCGCAACATCCAGCCGGTTGAATTGCTGATCGATCCCGATCGTGCTGCCGAAGGTCGCGTAGACCGGGTATTTGGCCAGCCCGGCCTCGACGTTGGGGCTGCCGGGATTGTCGGTCGCCACGCGCAGGCGCACTTCCGAAGTGATGTGGGTAAAGTCCGTGACATCGAGGCGGCCATCGATATGGCCGGTGAAGTCCGGCCGGTTGATATCGGTCGGCGCCGACGAAATCCCGCCATCGACGATCGGCGACAGGCTGTTGCCATAGCCGGTGAAGGAGCCGCGCAGGTCGGCGACCAGCGCATGCCGATCCCAGTTGGAGACCGCCAGGAATTCCGGCGCCACCACCCAGAACGGCGAGCCCTGCGGCGTGATGGTGCGGCCGGGGTTGGTATCGTAGCCGCCGCGCAATTCGACCGCGGACTTGATCAGGAAGCTGCCGGCATAATCGCCGACCGCGCCGAACGGATCGGTATCGACCGGCAATGGCTTGCGCGCCGGCTGGCCGTCGGCGATGCCGGCCATCGCGGGCGCCACCGGCGGCCGGTTCGCTGATATCGATGGCGGCGGCGCGATGCGCACGCGCGCGTTCGGATTGGTCGGCCCCTTGGCCTCGGGCGGCGCTGGCGTACCCGGCCCTGGCGAGGGCTTTGGCTTGACCTGTCCTGGATAAAACTTGGGCGACTTTCGCTTGCGATTGAGGGAATCGAAACCGGCATCCGCCGCACCGCTCGCCGCTGGCAGGCCGTATTTGGGAATATTTCCGATCCGTGAGGGCGCGGGCTGGTTGTTGTCCTTGCGCTGCTCATCGGTGCCGGGATCGTCCGGGTTATCGCCGGTGTTGTCGCTGGTTTTGCGCAAAAATGAATCCTGCGGCGCGAGAAAGCTGTCGCGGGTGGGCCGCAGGAGGTCAGAGGTGAGCGTTTGGGCGTGAAGCGGCGTGGCAATCAGGAAGAACGGGCCGAGGCATGGCAAGGCGGCACGCAACAGGGTCACGCGCTTGCGACGGCCGGTGGCAGGCCTCGGCATCACGATAAAAATACCTCAACGAATTCATACGCTTGACACCCCGCCCCCGAGTGGCCTTGGCAGCCGGTTCGGAAAACGTCGTTAACGGAGTTAAAACAATTATGGTTAATGAGGCGTTGAGAACGGCGGCTTGCGTCGCCTCGGCGGCTTTACCGTGTTAGGAAGACGGCCCGTCGAGCTACCCTTTCGGAACCACGCATGCCTGCTTCGAAACCGCTGATGGCCAATCCACCCGGCACCACACCCGCCAACGCCGCCGTCCAGTCGGCCTTGCGCACCCTGGAGGCCGAAGGCAGCGGCATCGCCGCGATCGAAGCGGCGCTGCGGTCCGATCTCGGCGAAGCCTTTGCGAAGGCCACCGACCTCATCCGCGACGCCAAGGGCCGCGTCATCGTCACCGGGCTCGGCAAATCCGGCCATATCGCCCGCAAGATCGCGGCGACGTTTGCCTCCACCGGCACGCCCGCCTTCTTCGTGCACGCCGCCGAAGCCGGCCACGGCGATCTCGGCATGATCACCACCGATGACGTCATCCTGGCGCTGTCGTGGTCCGGCGAGCAGGCGGAGATGAAGGCGCTGATCACCTATGCCAAGCGCTTCCGGATCGCGCTGATCGCGATGACGGCGGAGGGCGACTCCACCCTGAGCCAGGCGGCCGACGTCGCGCTGACCCTGCCGAAAGCGCGCGAGGCCTGTCCGCATAATCTGGCGCCCACCACCTCCTCGCTGATGCTGCTGGCGCTCGGCGATGCGCTCGCGATCGCGCTTTTGGAGGGCCGCGGCTTCACCTCGGTCGACTTCAGCGTGCTGCATCCGGGCGGCAAGCTCGGCGCCATGCTGAAGCACATCAGCGACATCATGCATACGGGCGCGGCCGTGCCGCTGAAGCCGCTCGGCACCAGCATGTCGGAAGCGCTGGTCGAAATGACCTCGAAAGGTTTTGGCTGCGTCGGCATTGTCGACCCGCGCGGCGCGATTGCCGGCATCGTTACCGACGGTGACCTGCGCCGTCACATGCGGCCCGACCTGATGACGGCGCTGGTTGACGACGTCATGACGAAAAATCCGAAGACGATCCGCGGCAGTCTATTGGCCAGCGAAGCACTGGAAATCCTCAACGCCTCGAAGATCACCGCCCTGATCGTGACCGAAGCCAACAAGCCGGTTGGCATCGTGCACCTGCACGATCTGCTTCGTGCGGGTGTGGTTTAGGCCACCATCTCACCGCTTGTCATCACCGGGCATAGCCGTTTGAAGAACGGCGTCGCTTCCGCTAGCCTACCCCGGTGATCCACGTCTTGTTTTTCTTCTCTGAGAACGAAGACGTGGATGGCCGGGTCAAGCCCGGCCATGACGAAAAAATCTTCGTGCGCGCTCGTCTTTCGCAATGACTACTACTTCGGAAACCGCGCCGCCTTTTCCTCCAGCGGCAGGCGCAGCCCGTTCGCCAGATACGATACGGTCCGGTAAAATCCGCAGAGCAGGATAATCTCGAAGATCTTCGCATCGTCGTAATGTGACGACAGCGCGGCAAACTCATCGTCGCTCAGCGTCGCCCGCGCATGTAGCGCGTCCACGGCCGCAATCAGCGCCTGCTCGGCCGCCGACCAGCATGGCGCATCGGCCCTTTCACGCACGGTGGCACGAATCTCGGCCTCGGTGAGACCGGCGGCTTTTCGCAAATGTCGCGACATGCACGCCCCATTCGTATTCGCAGCCCGCCAACGCGCAGGTGCGGTCGATGACGATCTCGCGTTCCCTTAAACTGAGCGGACCGCGATCGAGCAGGCTCCCGGCGCGGAATTTTTCCCAGGCGCGCGGATTGGACGCCATCACGCGAAACAGCATCAAGGGCGGCGCGCCGCGCATGATGCGGTCGAACTGGCTCTGGATTTCGGCCTCATAGGGCGGCTCGAGCGGGGCGATGCGCGACATGTGCAAACTCCTCTGCTGCACCATCAGCAGTATTGTAGCAGTTAAGCCACCGCCACCGTCAGGCTGGCGCCATCGGCCTGAACGATTCTTACCCGGCTGCCGGCCGGCGCGTCGGGGCCGGCCACCCGCCAGATCGTGTCATCGATCCGCACCGTGCCGGCGCCGTCAACGATCGGCTTTTCCAGTGTGAACACGCGCCCGACCAGCGCGTCCGCGCGCTTGTTCAGAAACGGGCTGTTGACGCTGCCGGCTGCATGGCTGCGCGCCAAACGCCGCCACACCGGCACCGCGGCGGCAGCGAAGACGGCGAACATCAGAATCTGGACCTGCCAGGACGGATTGAACGCGAACGAAAGCAGCCCGACCAGTAACGCCGCCAGTCCGAGCCAGAACAGGAAGACGCCGGGTGCAATCAATTCCAGCGCCATCAGGATGACGCCGAAGATCAGCCAGTTCCAGGTGCCGAGCGTGACGAACATCTCGTTCATGGCCGTGCCCTCACCGCTCTTACCCCACCGGCGGCACCGGCGGCGGATTGCCGGATGCCGGCACCGAACCGCGGCGCGCGGCGGCCTGCGCCGATAGCGCGCTCTCGCCGAAGGTCGCCTTCGCAATTTCGCCGATGCCGGCGAGCGATCCCAAAATACTCATCGCTTCCACCGGCAGCATGATGATCTTCTGGTTCGGCGAATCCGCCAGTTGCCCGAATGCCTTGATGTATTTGTCGGCGATGAAATAGTTCAGCGCGGCGACGTCGCCCTTGGCAATGGCTTCCGACACCATCTGGGTCGCCTTGGCTTCGGCTTCGGCGGAGCGTTCGCGCGCCTCGGCGTCGCGGAACGCAGCCTCCTTGCGGCCCTCGGCCTGCAGGATCTGGCCCTGCTTGGCGCCTTCCGCGCGCAGAATTTCCGACTGACGCTGACCTTCGGCCTGCAGAATGTCGGCGCGCTTGACGCGCTCGGCCTTCATCTGCCGACCCATCGCCTCGACCAGATCGGCCGGCGGCACGATGTCCTTGATCTCGATGCGATTGACCTTGAGCCCCCACGGCGAGACCGCCGCATCAACCACCCGCAGCAGCCGCTCGTTGATCTCGTCGCGATGCGACAGCACCTGGTCGAGATCCATCGCGCCCATCACCGAGCGGATATTGGTCATCGTCAGCACGATGATCGCCTGTTCGAGATTGGAGACCTCGTAGCTCGCTTTCGCCGCATCGAACACCTGGAAGAACGCGACGCCGTCGGCGGTCACCGTGGCGTTGTCCTTGGTGATCACCTCCTGCTCGGGAATGTTGATCACCTGCTCCATCATGTTCATCTTGCGGCCGACCCGGTCGAAATACGGAACGATGATGTTTAACCCCGGCGACAAAATACGGGTGAATTTGCCGAAACGCTCGACGGTCCAGTTATAACCTTGTCCCACCGTCTTGACGCCGGCGAACAGCGTGAAAATCACCAGGAGGACAAGCGCGATGGCGAAGATGTCGAAACCGGTCATACAAGTCTCCTAGTGTGGTGGATTTGACATTCGCTACAGTAGCGCCGCGAGTTCTCCGGGCGAATGTCAAATCCAAAACCACACTGCAATCGAATATTTGCTAGTGTCCCTTTGGTTCTGACATTCGTAAACGAACCTGCCGCGACATGATACGAATGTCAGAACCGGGACACTAGTGGCGAAGTGCCCCCAAAGCACGAGAAGCCATCCTACAACGGTATCGTTGCGGCACGGCAAACCTTATACTTGGTCGCCGCAGCACGATGTAGGGTTCGGCGAGGAGAAAAGCGAGCGGTTAGATCCAGCCTTCAAATCCAGCCCTGAAGTTCGCGCAAGACCAGCTGGCGGATCATGTCCATGCCGCCTTCGCTGTCGTTCAGGCAGGGAATGAAGGAAAATTGCTCGCCGCCGTTGTGTTGGAAGATTTCAGCATTTTCCTGCGCAATTTCTTCCAGCGTTTCCAGGCAATCGGCCGAAAAGCCGGGCGTGACGACGGCAACGCGCCGCACGCCGTCTTTGGCCAGTTTTTCCACGGTCTTGTCGGTATAGGGCTGGAGCCACGCGTCGAAGCCGAAACGCGACTGAAAGGTCAGAAGCAGCCTCATTGGATCGAGGCCGAGGCGCGTGCGAAGGGCGTCCGTCGTCGCCACGCACTGGCGCGCATAGGGATCGCCCTTGTCGACGTATTTTTGCGGCATGCCGTGAAACGACGCCACGATGACTTCCGGCTGAAACGATAGCCCCTTCAGATGCGTCTCGATCGACACCGCGAGCGCCTCGATATAGGCAGGATCGTCGTAATAAGGCGGCGTCACCCGCAGCGTCGGCTGGGCGCGCATTTCGGCGAGCACGCGAAACACCTCGTCGCAGACGGTCGCCGACGTCGCCGCCGAATATTGCGGATAGAGCGGCACGACCAGGAGGCGGTCGCAGCCCTGCGCGGTCAGCGCATTGATCCGGGAAGCGATCGAGGGATTGCCATAGCGCATCGCCCAATCGACCACGACATGATCCTGGCTTGCGATATCCGCGGCCAGCTTTTCGGCCTGCGCGCGCGTGATGGTCTTGAGCGGCAACTCGTTCTTCTCGGTGTTCCATATCTTGCGATAGTCGCGGGCCTTGCGGCGGGGACGCGTGCGCAGAATGATACCATTGAGCGCCAGCTTCCACAGCAGGCCCTGATTTTCGATCACGCGGGGATCGGACAGAAACTCCTTGAGGTAAACCCGCACGCCGGGCGCATCCGCCGTATCGGGCGTGCCGAGATTGACCAGGAGAACCCCGACGCGCTCCGGCGCGATGCCGGGCGCGAGCTTCGATTGATCGATAGGAGAGGCCACGCTCATGGCGCTGGCTTCGCGCGTCGGACCATCCTTGTCAAGATAACGGCAGTTTCGATAGTCTTGAGGAGACGCAAGGCCACGTCGCTAGTGTCCCGATTCCGAAGTTCGTATCCCTGCGCGGCCCCTCTTTACGAACTTCGGAATCGAAAGGACCCTAGCAAACCTATTGATCTAGTGTGGCTTTGGTTCAGAAGTCCGCATGAAGAACTTGAGGCAAGAATGATGCGGACTTCTGAACCGCCACACTAGACGATCCGGGCATCGTCGGGCGTCGCGCGTTGGAGGAACCATGACAGTCGCCGAATGGTGCGTTTTTGCGAGCCTGATGCTCACGCTGCTCAGCATTGCCTCGGTAAAATGGCTCCGGTTTGGCCGTTTCGACAATTCCAGGCCGCGCGATCCGGCCTTCTATGAAAGTCCGCTCGCCGCCCGCGCGCTCGGCGCGCACCAGAACGGCATCGAGGCGTTTCCGTTCTTCGCCGCGGCCGTCCTGCTCGCCGAATTCCGCGCCTGTCCGCAAAACCTGATCAATGAACTCGCCGTGCTGTTTGTGATCGTGCGGATCGCGTATGTGTTCACTTATGTCGGCAACCGGCCGACGCTGCGCTCGATCCTGTGGAGCATCGGCTTTGCGATCAATATCGCGATCTTCTTCCTGCCGGCGTGGCGGGGCTATTTGCCGATGTAAAGTCATGCTCGCTTTAGCCTCCCCTGGAGAGCGAGGGGTAAGAACGGCAAGCATCGCAACGCGTCGTCCCTGCGAACGCAGGGACCCATAACCACCGTTGTTGATTGAAGCAAAAGCCGTTGACCACCCTGCCAAAACGCAAGGCCGCAGCGTATGGGTCCCTGCGTTCGCAGGGACGACTATCCGGTGTGTCCACACTCGATATGTCTCGCGCTCAACTTTTCAAACAATTGCATTCCCGCGGCACAGAATGAGCCCGAGGTTTTGCACTGACATCGTCCCTCGAAAGACAGAGGGCGCAGGGAATGCCGGGCGCCCGTTGCGCCCGCAGATGGGGTAACGGGCCTCTTGGCCCTTTGGGTGGTCGTCCCTCACATGATGGTGTGACGGAGTCGAGGATTGGCCTCGCTCCAAGCATCGAGGAGAGACGACCATGGAGCATTATGCCGGAATCGACGTGTCATTGGAATGCTCAAGCGTGTGTGTGGTGGACGGGAGTGGCAAGATCATTCGCGAGACGAAGGTCGCGAGCGAGCCGGCGGCATTGATTGGCTGGCTCGGCTCTCTGGGCTTTGGGCTTGGGCGGATCGGGCTGGAGGCGGGGCCGCTGTCGCAATGGCTTTATATGGCAATGAAGCAGGCCGGGCTTGCGGTCGAGCTTTTGGAGACGCGGCACGTGCGTGATGCGTTCAAGGCGATGCCGGTGAAGTCGGACCGCAATGACGCCCGAGGGATCGCGCAATTGATGCGGCTTGGCTGGTTCCGGCCGGTGCACTGCAAGTCGATGGCTGCACAGGAGGTGCGGGCCATACTGACGGCGCGCAAGCTGGTGCAGAGCAAACTTATTGATATCGAGAACAGCCTGCGCGGGATCTTGCGTGGCTTTGGGTTGAAGGTCGGCAAGACAACGCGGACGAACTTTGCCGGGCGGATCAGGGAGTTGGTCAAGGGTCACCCGAACCTGAAGACGGTCGGCGAGGCCCTGCTCTCGGTGCGCGCCGTGTTACTGGGTGAGTTCAACGCGTTTGAGAAAAGGGTGCGTGCGATGTCGCATTCGAATGCAAACGCCAGGCTGTTGATGTCGACACCGGGGGTAGGACAGATCGTGGCGCTGACCTATGTTTCTGCCATCGACGACCCGGCGCGGTTTCGATCGTCAAAGCGGGCAGGACCGCTGTTCGGGCTGACACCAAAGAAATACCAATCCGGCGAGATCCACCGCTCCGGGCGGATCAGCAAGATCGGCGATACCACGGTTCGGGCCGCGCTCTATGAGGCTGCCCACATCATACTAACCAAACCAATCAAGGGATGCTCGCGGCTCAAGAGCTGGGCGATGCGGATCGCCAGGCGCGCCGGCATGAACAAGGCGAAGGTTGCACTGGCGCGCAAGCTCGCGGTCATCCTGCATCGCATGCTCGCCACCGCAACACCATTCAACGACGCTGCCGCGGCAGCCTGATCGGGAGGCGCAACACAGTTTTCGGACGGCCTCTCCACACCAGGCCTTCCCGAAGCGAGGTCCCTGCCGGGACGATGGATCAGGTCAGGCCGACATACGAGTCGTCGACGCCATCTCAAGATGCGATCACGCCCACCGCAGATTGGCCGGCCTATCCTCCACGAACCCCATCAGGCGACGGCCTTTGTGCCGATCCCGGACAGAAGCAAGTCCCCGGCAAGTGGATCACGCAAAAAAGGGATTAACTCATCGAGGCCCGTTACAGAAGCCTCGTGTGCAAAAGTAAAAAAGCACACGAGTTAGTCACCACAGGTTCACCGGAAATCACCCGGCCTTCCCTGCGCGATGGTTTTAACGGTTTCCTTCGCGCTCTCCCCAGTGACCGGGCTTTTTTGCCACTGTCATCGGCTGCGGAGTTACTTCCGCCAACTTGACGCCAGCGTCGGGGCATCAGGACCACACGACTTCGCCGTCCGCATCACCCGTCTTCGCCAAAAGGCTTCGCCGGGCAAAGGCGCCGTTCGTCTTTCGGCGCCTTCGCGTCCACCGCATCCCGCCCAACGTTCGTGACGATGGCCAACGCCCCTCTTTCGGGCGAGATGGCGCGAGGTCTTAAAGATGATTTGCCCGACAGGTTAAGCGAAATATTTTTGAAGCGAGGACTGGACAGGGCAAATCACGTTGAAGGCCCTTGGAAAAATCGCGTTTTGGCGCAAGCGGTGCGATGCCGAGAAAAGGAAGACGCCGCCCTTTTTACCGGCAAAACGGGACAACTGGCATTTCAATGTCGCAAGTTGGCACCAACCGGAACAGCGGGAACGGTCTAACGATGTCCGTTGATCGGGGTAGACCGAAAGTGACGGATAGGCGGTCAAAACGACGCGAATGACCCACAAGAGAGATCGCAGCGATAACTGGCCTCCACAAGATAAAGATAAACTCTGAAATGCAAATGATAATACACGTTAAGACGTTTGAACTATCCAGTACAATTCTCGATAACAAACATCTGACCACAGTGATGCGAGTTTTGCAGGTTATTTCCGGTTGTATTGCGGCTTGCTGGCTGTTGCTAATCGCATTTGCCCAATTCAATTGTTCGATCTTCCCGGGCTTTGGACATCAATGCTCTCGTGGCGAAGGCGATATTTGGCTTCTTCCCTTTATTTATTCTCCAGTCGGAGGCGTAGGTTTAATCGTTTGGCTCGTAATCATCGGAATCCGCAGGTACTCGCCTCAAACTCAGCCCACATCTGGTACTGTTACAGCGCTAGTCGTAGACGCACCGCTTATTCCCGTGGATGCCCCCATTGCCGCTTCAGGGTCCACCAAAAATGAAACCCACACCTCCAACACGCAAAATCATTGGCAGCCGACGCGAGCAGCAATTATTGGTGGCATAGTCGCTTTCGTTGTACTGGTTTGGTCCTTGCGAGCAGATCTCGAAAACTCGCCGCTCGGATTGTTCCTTGTTTTGTTGCCATACTTCGTACCGACATTTTTTGTTTATACGGCTCTCGTCGCGTCGCTTCTTCGGCTTAAGGCAAAACCAGATGCTGCCGCAGGAGCCGTTCTCCTTGCAGCTTTGATACCGTTCAGCTTTTGGGCTACAGGCCTTATCTTCGGGTTGTCACAAAGGGCAACAGAGCAGGCCGCGATTGCAGCCCTTCCGAAAGCGGGCTTTCCTAAAAACGTCAACGGCATCGTCATTGATGGTGATAACGGGGGCGCGATCAACTGCGCGCGGCACTTGATCCTTACCAGCAACCACAACTTTGCAGACGTTCTGACGCGCGGCCAAATTAAAGAGGGTCAATATCTCAAATTTACACAGGAGACCGCCAAGTCCCCGGTAGACGAGGGCCGACCGATTGATAGTCCGCCAGAAGATTATTTACTCATTCATTTTCCTCGCCGATCCCAATTCCTCGCGGATCGTATCTCAGCCAGCGTTACCGATCCGAGCATTGAAATTTACAGCGTAGGTTTGAACAAGAGACAGCTAGTTGCCGTTACCTATGCAGCTGATAACCGGCTGCCCGCGTTCCCGCCGATGCTGACGCTTTTTGGTTGGTATCCCCGTGATGCCACCGCGACGTCCGAAAAATCCTGCCAGAATGTTGCTCGGTTCTTACAACGCGAGTTAATAAATAAAATGTCGTAGGATAATTTTTTTGGTTTAGGCGAGCCTCTTACATTGCAACCGGTATGTCGCCCGTTGGCACTTTTCGGGCTTGGCGCGACGTCCGACTTAGTCCGTGATGCGCACCAAAGCGGACCTCGGCCGGCTTCTGCCGCTATAGAATCGACTGCAGACAGGTCAGCGGTTCGGCAAAGAGATAGCCAGTCAGCAGGCCGAGGCCGAACAGCAGCACCAGAGCTGCGGCCGCGAATTCGATGCCGCGCATGATCAGCGCGCCGCTGCCGTCGCTTGCTCCGCTCAAACGGCGCGCGATGCCGCCGGCCGATGCCGCCAGCACCGCAATCGCTGCGACGGTGATCGCGGTGCCGAGCCCCATCGCGAAGGTCGCGGCGATGCCGGCCCAGAACAGACCCTGCGCCAGCGCGAACACCAGAACCAGAATGGCCCCCGAGCACGGCCGCAAGCCCACCGCGAAAATCGCGCCGAGACCGCGGCGCCATCCGCCGGGGCCGGCCAGTTCGCTCGGCAACGGGCCGTGGGAGTGCCCGCAATGCTCGTCATGGATGTGGTCGTCATGATCATGGGCGTGGACGTGATCTTGCCCGTGATCGTCGTGCGAATGCTCGTGATGGGCATGGGAATGATCGTGATGGTGATGATCATGGCTTGTATGATCGTGAATTGCATGACTGTGGGACGCCGAGGCTGACGCCAGCGCCAGCGCGGGGGCCGGCGCGTGAGCCTGCAACGCCCGGATGAAGTTCGCGCCCTTGGTCCAGACCAGTCGGGCGCCGAATGCCGCGATCAGGCCGTAGCTCGCAATCGCGATGATCCTCTCCGCCCCGCACATGGTCCTGGCGGTGATGTTGAGCAGCCAGGCGCCGATCGCAACGATCAGGACGGCGACGAGCGACTGCAACATGGCGGAGACAAAGGAAAGCGCGATGCCGCGCCGCGCGGTTTCCCGGTTGGCGACGAGATAGGACGAAATCACCGCCTTGCCGTGGCCGGGACCGGCGGCATGAAAAATCCCGTAAGCAAACGAGATCGCGAGCAGCGCCCAGACCGCGCTGCCATCCGACTTGGCGGCGCGAATGGTGGACGACATTTCACGGTAGAATTCCGATTGCTTGGCCAGCAGCCATCCGATCAGGCCGCCGGCCTGCGCGGCGACCTGTGGACGCGGACCGCCGAACGCCGTCTGCGCCGCGAGCACATGCATCACGCTATCGATCGCCAGCATCGCGGTCACGGCCAGCGCGCCGAGCGCAAGTGTACGGTAAAGCTGCGGCCTCATGGACAAGTCACCGTGATCTTGTTGGCGAACATCGCGCCGAAGTTGAGGTTGCCGCCGTCGGTGAAATTCTGCTCGCCCAGCGTCTGCGCGCTGGCCGCGCCGTCATTCGGCCGCTGGAAGTCGAATTTGCAGCCCTCGGGCGCACCCACCAGCCGCACCGGGTCCTTGTCGGCGAGTTTGAAGTCGACAAAGAACGTCGGATCGAACACTTCGAGCGCGAGGAGCTTGGGTTTCACCGGCGTCTTCAGCGGCAAGGTGAAATGCAGCACCAGAAAGCCGCCTTTATATTCCAGGAAATAGTCGACCGGCTCCTCGAACTTCTGCTTCTTGCCGTCGGCCTTGGCAAAGGTGAAGAAGCCGAATTCCTTCAGCAACTCGACATTGGTCTGGGCCAGCGGCGCCAGTTCCTCATGGGTGTAGACGCCCTTCTTCTTGCTCTCGATTCCCTGCAGCGCATAGGTCGAGAACATGTCGTCGAAGGTCCAGGCGTGACGCACACCCGTGATCGAGCCGTCGGGCGCATACATCAACTCGCTCGTGGACGTGATCCAGACATGCGGATGGGCCTCGGCTGTCGCCGTCCCAAGCGACAACGCGGCGAGCATGCCCAATAATCTGAGCAGTCCTCGCAACACGCCGTCCCCGCGAAGGCGGCGCTGACCAATCATGCCGCCTCTGGGGTTTCCAACAGGCCGCGGCGGCGCAACAGCGCATCCGGCTCGGGCTCGCGGCCACGGAAGGCGATATAGGCGTCTTCCGGATCGCGCGAACCGCCGGAGGCATAGATGTCGTCGTGCAGGCGTTTGGCGACGGCTGGATCGAAGATGTCGCCGGCCTCTTCAAAGGCGCCAAAGGCATCGGCGTCCATCACCTCCGACCACATGTAGCTGTAATAGGCGGAGGCATAATGATCGCCGGAGAAGATGTGGCCGAATTGCTGGGGCCGGTGGCGCATCGAGATTTCGGCGGGCATGCCGATCTTCTCCAGTTCCCGCCGCTCGAAGGCGCGCACGTCGGCGCTCGCGGCCGCGGCTTGCGTGTGGAACTCGAGATCGAGCAGCGCGGACGCCACGAACTCGACGGTGGCAAAGCCCTGGTTGAACTTGCGCGCGGCGATGAAGCGCTGCAGCAGGTCGTCCGGCAGCGGCTCGCCGGTCTGGTAATGGCGGGCAAACTGCCGCAGCACCTGCGGCTGCTCCTGCCAGTGCTCGTAAAGCTGCGAGGGCAGTTCGACGAAGTCCGTAAAAACACTGGTTCCGGACAGCGAGGGATAGAAGACGTCCGACAGCATGCCGTGCAGGCCGTGGCCGAACTCGTGGAACAGGGTGCGGGCGTCGTCCGGCGACAGCAGCGAGGGCTCGCCGTCGGCTCCCTTGGAGAAGTTGCAGACATTGAGGATCAGGGGCGCCACCTCGCCGTCGAGCTTCTGCTGGTCGCGCAGCGACGTCATCCAGGCGCCGGAGCGCTTGGAGGGCCGGGCGAAGTAGTCGCCATAGAACAGCGCCTGGTGCTTTCCGGCGCGATCCCGGACCTCCCAGACCCGCACGTCCGGATGCCAGACCGGGACATCCTTGCGCTCGGCGAAGGAGAGGCCGAACAGCCGGGTGGCGCAATCGAACGCCGCCTCGATCATGTGGTCGAGCGAGAGATAGGGCTTGATCGCGGCATCGTCGAAATTGGCCCGGACCTGCCGCAGCTTTTCGGCGTAGTAGCGCCAGTCCCAGGCGGCTAACGCGAAATTGCCGCCCTCCTCCACGATCAGGCCCTGGAGCGCGTCGCGATCCCGCAGCGTCCGCTCGCGCGCCGGCTTCCAGACCCGTTCCAGCAGTCCGCGGACAGCCTCTGGCGTCTTGGCCATGGAATCTTCCAGCCGATAGGCGGCGAAGGTCGGATAGCCCAGCAGCCTGGCGCTCTCCTCGCGAAGCGCCAAGATCTCGACAATGGTCGCGCTGTTGTCGTTGGCATTGGCGTTGTCGCCCCGGGCGATGAAGGCCTTGTAGAGCTTCTCGCGCAGGTCGCGGCGGGACGAGGTCTTCAGGAACGGCTCCACGAACGAGCGCGACAGGGTCACGATCGCCTTGCCGGCGAGCCCGCGCTCCTCCGCCGCCGCCCTGGCGGCCGCGACAAAACTGTCCGAAAGCCCCTCGCAATCGGCCTCAGTGAGCTCCATGAACCACTCCTGCTCGTCGCCGAGCAGATGGTGGCTGAAGGTGGTCCCAAGATGGGCCAGATGCTCGTTGATCTCGGCCATCCGCGCTTTGGCGGCCTCATCGAGCCCGGCGCCGGCAGCGGTGGAAGCGCGTATAGGTGCGCTCCAGCAGCCGCAGCTGCTCGCCTGAGAGGCCAAGCGCCGCGCGGTTCTCATGAAGCTGGGCTATCCGGCCGAACAGCACCGCGTTCATCATGATCGGGTTCCAGTGCCGCGCCATCCGCAAGGACACTTCCTTGTCGGTCTCCAGCAGCGCCGGATTGGAATGCGCCGACACCAGCGCGTAGAAGACGGAGGCGACCTTGGAGAGCAGCTTGCCCGAGCGCTCCAGCGCCGTGATCGTGTTGTCGAAGTCTGCTTGCGCGGGATCGTGGGTGATCGCCGCGATCTCGGCCGCATGGTCGGCAAAGGCCTGTTCGAACGCCGGCAGGAACTGGTCCGGCGCGATCTCGGCAAACGGCGGGGTCTCGAACGGCGTCAGCCATGGCTTCAGCAGCGGATTGGCGGAGGCGGCGAGAGCCTGGTTGTTGTCGTGAGTGTCGGACATCGAAAATCCCGTCGTGAGTACCTATTTCAGGCTTCAGGCTATATCACGCGCTGGGGCTTTTTTGGGCCTTTTGCGCTTGATAGAGCCCGCCTTTTCAGAGAGATTGCGGCCCGAAACAGGACCTAAGCACCATGAACGCGCAACCTACTCCGAGCCGAAGCCGCCAGATCGCCTGGCCCAGCGTCGTCACCGTCATCAGCGCGGCGATCCTGATCGGCGCCGAAGTGTTCGGGGCGGCTTTTGCCGGCGGCTGGGCGCTCGCGATCCTGTTTGGGCTCGACGACACCGGCGCGCACATCCTGCAAGCCGTGCTGTTTGCGCTCGGCGTCCTGATCATGATCGCGTTCATCCGCGCCGCGCAGCGCGTCGAGCCGTTCACACGCCGCGCGTGAGACTATCCTTTGACGAAGACGCGCGCTGCTTCGCGTTGAACGCTACGCTTCGTTAAAGAAACTTAACTTCCATTCATTTTCGTAACGCTCGCGCCGCCTCAGGTGCGGCGACGTAATCAGGTGTTAGGGAAATTTGCCCTTAGCCTAAAAAAAATGTTGCGAAGCGGATTCAAAAAGATTATTTGCGTCTTTGCCCAATTTCGCACGTGCCTGTGGTCGTGTGTCAGTCGGTAGGTATCCGGACAAGAGGCCGGACAGCCGCCAAGGGTTGAAGAAGCCGAGGGTCGCTCAAGTCCAGACTTTGCTAAGTCGAAGACTTGAGAGGCCAGCATCTCTCTCCAGAGATGCCGTTGAAGGTCTCTTCTTCCTTTGCAACCGTGACTGGCAGCCGGAGGCGAACCGGCGCACCTCGTTCTCAACGGGGGACGCGACTTAAAGCAACGACGGATCGGGCTTTTTTGGTCTCTACCGGCATTCCACCGCCGGCGCGGGCTACTGAAAAGGCTTGTCCTTCATTGCCAGGTGAGCGGGCGGGAGCATTCCCAACCAATCCACGGCAGCACAATTCGGTTTGAGGTTCTTGGCCTCGTCGCGTCTCCATCGTGCGACGGCGGCCACGGCACCTACGACCGAGATCATTTTGAACGGGCCCCGTCGCAAGGGCCGTTTGGAGGGTGCTATGACCGAACGTATTCGGGAATTCCTGCGCAACCGTCGTAACGAGGGCCAGGACGTCGAGCCGTGCCTCGTCGTCGACCTCGACGTCGTGCGCGACAACTATCAGAGCTTCTCAAAGGCGCTGCCCGACAGCCGCGTGTTCTACGCGGTCAAGGCAAACCCGGCCCCGGAAGTGCTGTCGCTGCTTGCTTCCCTCGGCTCGTGCTTCGATACCGCCACCGTTGCGGAGATCGAAATGGCACTGGCCGCGGGCGCTACGGCGGATCGCATCTCGTTCGGCAACACGATCAAGAAGGAGCGCGACATCGCGCGTGCCTTCGCGCTCGGCATTCGGCTGTTCGCAGTCGATTGCGCCGCCGAGGTCGAAAAGGTTGCCCGTGCGGCTCCGGCTGCGAAGGTGTTCTGCCGCATTCTCTACGACTGCGCCGGCGCCGAATGGCCGCTGTCGCGGAAGTTCGGCTGCGACCCGGAAATGGCGGTCGACGTGCTCGACCTCGCCAAGCGTCTGGGCCTGGAGCCGTGCGGCATCTCCTTCCACGTCGGCTCGCAGCAGCGCAAGGTGAAGGCTTGGGACCGCGCTTTGGCGATGGCCTCCCAGGTGTTTCGCGACTGCGCCGAGCGGGGGATCAACCTGTCCATGGTCAACATGGGCGGTGGATTCCCGACCAAGTACCTCAAGGATGTTCCTCCGGTCGTGACGTACGGCCGGTCGATCTTCCGTGCGCTGCGCAAGCATTTCGGCAACCAGATCCCGGAAACCATCATCGAACCGGGACGCGGCATGGTCGGCAATGCTGGCATCATCGAGTCCGAAGTCGTCCTGATCTCCAGGAAGAGCGACGAGGACGAGGTGCGCTGGGTGTACCTGGACATCGGCAAGTTCGGTGGTCTCGCCGAGACCATGGACGAGTCGATCCGCTACGCGATCAGCACCCCGCATGACGGGGCAGAGATGACGCCGTGCGTGCTCGCAGGTCCGACCTGCGATTCCGCCGACGTCATGTACGAGAAGCTGCCGTATCCGCTTCCGGTAACGCTCGAGATCGGCGACAAGGTGCTGATCGAGGGAACCGGGGCCTATACGTCGACGTACTCGTCGGTGGCCTTTAACGGCATTCCGCCGCTCAAGACCTACCACATCTGATCCTGCCTCCTATTTAGAGGCCTGACATCATCGGGAGCCGGTTTACCGGCTGCCTCCCTGACATTGCCGATTTGGACAACGCTGCCCACGGGCCTTACCGCCCGTGAGCTGTGGGGACTGACGTGCCATGACTGCTTTGCGCAAGACCAACATTGCCCTCTCCCCGAGTGCCGCTCCGTTCGCGATCCGTGCGGAGAAGGCTTCGGACGTCGCCGCCCGTGAAGCGCTGCTCGATGCCTGCTTTGGCGAGAACCGCCATCTGCGCACTTGCCAGCGCCTGCGCGACGGACGCGCGCCCGCCGAAGGCCTTGCCTTCTCGGCCGTGCGCGAAGGCAGAATGGTCGGGACGCTGCGGTTGTGGCACGTCAGCGCCGGGGGCATCCCGGCGCTCATGCTCGGCCCGCTCGCGGTAGAGGCATCCTCCCGCAAGTTTGGCGTCGGGACCGCGCTGATGGACCACGCGCTCGCGGCGGCGGCGCGTGGCCATCGCGCGGTGATTTTGCTCGGCGATGCGCCCTACTATGTCCGCTTCGGCTTCTCGGCCGAGAAGATGGCCGCACTGTCGCTGCCGGGCCCGTTCGAGCGTGACCGCCTGCTCGGCGTGGAACTGGCCGCCGGTGCGCTCGACGGCGCCTCCGGGACGATCGTTCCGACCGGCGCGAAGGCACCTCTTGCCAAGCGGGCGCCGCGCGCCCGCGCGGCGTAACGGTCACGATCATGCCGAAGAGCCGATTTACGGCGCATGCCGTCGCGCGTCTGCGTTATCGCAGCATCGTCACGACAATGCTGGTGATGGCGCTGAGCCTCTTGATCGTCCGGGACATACTAGTGCGGCGGTGGGGCTCCCCACCGCCCGCTCCCGACGTGACACGCCGTCTGCCCTGAGTTAGTGGTCCAATCCAATTGTCCCTCAGATCTTGAGCCGAGGCCCCGATATGTCGCGCCATTTGATCTCGACCGGTTCGCCTTTCGAAAAGGCTGCCGGCTATAGCCGCGCGGTCGTCGACGGCGATTTTGCCTTCGTCGCGGGCACCACCGGCTACGACTACGCCACCATGACCATGCCCGCGGATGTCACAAGCCAGACACGAAACTGCTTCAGGACCATCGAAGTCGCCTTGAAGGAGGCCGGTTTCGCAATGGCCGACATTGTCCGCGCGACCTACTACCTCATCGACGTCAAGGACGCGGACGCCCATTTTGCCGTCTGCGGCGAAGTCCTCGGCGATATCCGGCCAGCCGCCACGATGCTGGTGGTCGCGGGCCTTCTGAAGCCCGAGATGAAGGTCGAGATCGAAGTCACCGCCAAGCGGCGCGGCCCATAAAGCGGCGTATCGCCTGAAATTCACTCCTTGTCCGCCAGCACTTTTTTCGGAGACACCATTCCCATGAGCCCCGCCCCGCAGATCCACGCGAAGATTTCCGGCCCCATTGTCATGATCGGCTTCGGCTCGATCGGCAAAGGCACGCTGCCGATGATCGAGCGGCATCTAGATTACGATAAATCGCGGATTACCGTGATCGATCCCAGGGACGAGGGGCGCAAGGCGCATTGCGAGAAGCACAATGTACGCTTCATCCAGAAGGGCGTGACCAAGGACAATTACCGCGAATTACTGACCCCGCTGCTCACCGAAGGCGGCGGCCAGGGCTTTTGCGTCAATCTCTCGGTCGATACCGGCTCTACGGACATCATGGAGCTCTGCAACGAACTCGGTGCCCTATATATCGACACCGTCAACGAGCCTTGGCTGGGCTTCTACTTCGATTCGTCGAAGGGTCCGGAAGCTCGCTCCAACTATGCCCTTCGCGAAGTGACGCTGGCCGCCAAGAAGGCGCGCCCCGCGGGCTCGACGACGGCAGTCTCCTGCTGCGGCGCCAATCCCGGCATGGTCTCCTTTTTCGTCAAGCAGGCGCTTCTCAATGTCGCCGCTGATCTGAAGCTCAATGCCCCGAAGCCGAAGACCAGAGCCGAATGGGCGGACCTGATGCGACAGGCTGGCATCAAGGGCATCCACATCGCCGAGCGCGACACCCAGCGCTCCAAGTCGCCGAAAGAGCCGGACGTCTTCGTCAACACCTGGTCAGTGGAGGGCTTCCTGTCGGAGGGCGTGCAGCCGTCCGAACTCGGTTGGGGCACTCATGAAAAATGGATGCCCGAGAATGCGCATACCCATGAAGCTGGCTGCGGCGCAGCCATCTATCTGATGCAGCCCGGCGCCAACACGCGCGTGCGCACCTGGTGCCCGACCCGCGGTGCGCAGTATGGCTTCCTCGTCACCCATAACGAGTTGATCTCGATCTCCGATTACTTCACCGTGCGTGACGCGTCCGGCACGGCGATCTATCGGCCGACCTGCCACTATGCCTATCATCCTGCTGACGATGCCGTGCTGTCGCTGCATGAAATGTTCGGCCGCGCAGCGAAGATGCAGGAAAAGCACCACATCCTCGATGAGAACGAAATCGTCGATGGCATCGACGAACTCGGCGTGCTGCTGTTCGGCCATGACAACAATGCCTACTGGTACGGCTCGCAGCTCTCCATCGAGGAAACCCGCAAACTCGCGCCTTATCAGAACGCCACCGGCCTGCAAGTGACCTCTGCCGTGCTCGGCGGCATGGTATGGGCGCTGGAAAACCCGAAGGAAGGCATCGTCGAAGCCGACGAGATGGATTACGACCGCCTGCTCGAAATCCAGATGCCGTATCTTGGCCCGGTGAAGGGTTACTACACCGACTGGACGCCGCTGACCGACCGTCCCGGCTTGTTCCCGGAAGACATTGACACCTCCGATCCGTGGCAGTTCAGGAACGTCCTGGTGCGGTGAGGTCGAGACGCGAAAACATGCGCCGCTGTCATCGCCCGCGAAAGCAGGTGATCCAGCATTCCAGAGACCGGCAGTAAATACGGATAGGCCGCGGCGTACTGGATGCCCCGCCTGCGCGGGGCATGACGGAGTCACTTCGCCATATAGTCGAACGCGACGCTTCCGAGCCCCAGCGTCAGATCGGCCTTGAAATGCAAAGCCGAGATTACCTCGCGCACCGGCAACCGTGCGACGTCCGCAAGCGCGTGCGGAAACAGGCCGAGCGCGGACGGACCGGTCCAGGCCTCCTTCAGCGTGATTTCCTGGAGTTGAAAGCGCACCAGTTCGCAGATGCGGGCGCTGCCGTCGACATGGGGAATGATCTTCAGAATGAAATTCGGCGCTTTCATCCCCTTCAGCACGCTCTCATGGTCTACGGCGCGATGCTTGTAGCCCATCGTGGCCGATACACAGAGCACCGAGCCATAATGCAGCGTGCCGACCAGCACGTCACTCTCCACTTCGATCTTCGGCTTGGCGAGCTTTTTCGGAAATCCCCAGAGCTCGCGGCCGCCGGCGATCGGCGCGTCGTCATCGAGATACATCGCGTGGGTATAGGCACCTTCCTCGCCGTTGAGGCGAACCGGGATGACCTGCCCGGTTTCGGTGTAGTCACCGAACCCCGTTGAGTCAGGCATGCGAATGAATTCGTATTTGACGATCGGCTCAACGACTTCGAGCGGTTCGGGCACCACAGCCGCAAGTGCCTCGGGATCGGTGCGGTAGGTGATGACGAAATATTCGCGGTTGAAGAAGCGATAGGGCCCCGGCGGAAAAGACGGGCTCGTCAGCGGCATGGAATAGGCGTTTCGCCGGACATCCTCGATTTTCATGATCGCCCCTTTTGTCCTCTGCCTTGTGTCATCTGCCCTTGTCACCCGCGCCTTCCCGCGGGTGAACCGAGCATGGAACAACAAGGTGACACAAACGAGACCAAAGAAGCGGCATCGCCGGTCCTCGAGGCCGGAGGTCCTCAAGACCAGGCGATGTCAGACACTCACGCACCGAGTCGAGTCACGCCCGGGTGATCGCTGTCATGGCTTCTTCTTTTCGATCGGCGGCGCCATCTTTTCCGGCGGCGCGGGAGGAAGGGCTGCCTTCGCGCCTTCCTTCTGGGCTTCCGTCGTCGGCGTTGCCGGTTCAGGCGCCGGTGTCGTCGGACGTGTCCCGCCCGGCTTTGACTCAGCGGGCTTATCGCTGGTCGTGGTGGAAGGCGAGCCCTGCAAGGGTGGGGTCGCCTGCGCGAGCTTAACGCTGGCGCGCGTCGTTGCCACGAGCGAGAAACCGGTGAGCATCAGTCCCGCCGCCAGCATGGCTGAGGCGAGGAAAAATTCTCTCCGGCGCTTTCGGTCGTTCGACAACATCGCTTTCACCCACGGATGGTTCGTGAGCGTTAACGGGTGCGGGAAAGCGTTGTTCCCGGGAACTTCGGTGTGCTCTCGGGGTCTGCTAGAGCGTCAAAAGGCCGGCTTCGCCGTCTTCCGCCGCGAAAGCGAGCAAAGTGCCCTTGGCATTCCAGGCCAGCGCCGCAATCGCGGCACCTCCATTGCGGTGAACCAGGATTTCCGCGCCATCCGCCATGCGCACCATCAATACGGTGCCATCGTCATAACCCGCGGCGAAAATAGCCTGATCGGGATGACAGGCGACCGCCGTGACGCGCGCTTTCAGCGGCGCCAGCATCGCGGGCTCCTTGCCCATCGGCCCGTCCTTGCTGGCGAACGGCCAAATGATCACGCTGTCGGCGCCCGAGGTCGCAAGCGCCTTGCCGCCCGCGCTCCACGCGATCGAACGCACGCGGCCGGGATAACCGGTCATGCGCATATGCCGGTTATCGGCGAGCCGCCAGCCGTGCAGCGCCGGCTCATGCATCGCGGTCACCAGGAATTTATTGTCGGGACTGAAGGTCACCGCCAGATGCGAACCCGCCCATGCCAGAAATTCCGGCTTCGCGGCCATGTTGGGAAACCACAGCGTCACGCCGTTATAATGCGCGACCGCGAGCCGCAGGCCCTTCGGTGCGAAAGCGAGCCCGCCGACCGTTGTCGGCACATCGAGCGATTTTTCCTGATCCTTGGCTCCACGGATAAAGGCGGTCTTGCCCGCCGACCAGGCGACGGCACCGTCCGGATGCAGCGCGACATTGTCGATCCATCGCCGCTTTGAATCGGTCGCGATCACGCTGGTCTCGCCTTTGGCATTGAGGCTTGCAACCTTGCCGTCATCGCCGCCGGTGATGACACGCGTCCCGTCGGAAGTGGCGCACAGGATGCCGCCGCCATGCACGGAGACCGCAACCGGATCTGCCTCGCCCGTGACGACGAAGATATTTTCCTCGGCCCCGACGAAGGCCGCGCTCGGCCCAAGAAAATGCACGGCGCTTACGGGCGCGCCGATCGCAAGGCTGCGTACCTTGTCGGTCACGGAAATGATGGAGGCGGATTCGCCCGGCTCGAAATCGGTCATTGCGTAACGATACAGCGCTCAAAACCTTCGCGGATCATCGCTTCCGGCAATTCGCGGCCGATGAAGACGAGCCGGCTCAGGCGCGGCTCGCCGTCCTTCCACGGCCGCTGGTGGTCGCCCTCCAGCATCATGTGCACGCCCTGGAAGACGTAACGCTCGTCGTCGTCGCTGAAGGCGAGGATTCCCTTCGAGCGCAGGATCTTCTGACCCTCGCTCGCCACCAGGCCTTGCAGCCACGGCATGAACCGGGCCGGATCGAGCGGCTTTTCGGTGCTCAAGGACAACGATTGCATGTCCTCGTCGTGATAGTGCTTCAGGCCATGCCCATGGTGGTGATGATCGTGATCATGATGGTGGTCATGATCGTGGTGATGATGATCGTCCCCGGCTTCGAGGAACTCCGGCTCAATCTCCAGGATACGATCGAGATCGAACGCGCCCCGCTCGAGCACATCCGACAGCGCGACCTTGCAGCGCTCGGTACGGTGCAGTTTGGCGTAGGGGTTGATGCCCCTGATCCGCGCCTCGACCTCGGCCAATTCGGCCTTGGAGACGAGATCGGTCTTGTTGAGCACGATGACGTCGGCAAAGGCAATCTGGTTCTTGGCTTCCGGCGCGTCCTTCAGGCGGTCGCTCAACCATTTCGCGTCCGCCACCGTCACGACCGCGTCGAGGCGGGCGTTCTTCTGCACGTCTTCATCGACGAAGAAGGTCTGCGCCACCGGCGCAGGATCGGCGAGACCGGTGGTCTCGACGATGATGGCGTCGAACTTGCCTTTGCGCTTCATCAGCCCGTCGAGGATGCGCACGAGGTCGCCACGGACCGTGCAGCAGACGCAGCCATTATTCATCTCGAAGACTTCTTCGTCGGCGCCGATGATGAGGTCGTTGTCGATGCCGATCTCGCCGAATTCGTTGACGATCACGGCGTATTTCTTGCCGTGGTTTTCCGACAGGATGCGGTTGAGCAGCGTGGTCTTGCCGGCGCCGAGATAGCCCGTCAGCACGGTTACAGGGATTTTTTGGGACGGGAGATTTTTTGGGACTGATCACTTCGGAGCATGATCAGGCTCCAGCGAAGGCACTCGTTGGGCCGCTAGTTGGCCAGCGCGCTCGTCAGCGTCCTTATATTGTGCCTGACCATATCAATGTAAGTGGGGGAATCGCCCTTTTCATCGGTCAGGGCATCGGAATAAAGCGTCCCGCCGATACGGGCGCCGGTCTCCGCCGAGATCCGGCGCATCAGCCGGGGGTCGCTGATCCGCTCCAGGAAGACGGCCGGGATATGCTCGGCTTTGACCTGGGCGATGATTTTGGCGATATCGCGCGCGCTGGCCTCGGCTTCGGTCGAAACGCCGATCGGCGCGATGAATGCAAGGCCATAGCGGGCGGCAAAATAGCCAAAGGCGTCGTGGGTCGATATCACCCTGCGACGATTTTCCGGAATTTGAGCAACCGCCTGCCGCACCTCGCTATCAAGCGCCTCGAGTTTGGCGAGATAGGCCTGCGCATTTTGCCGAAAAATATCCGCATCCGGCGGGTCGGCGGCGATAAGCGCATCGCGGATATTGGCGACGTATTTTTCGGCATTGGCCACCGATTGCCAGGCATGCGGATCGGCGTCGGAGCCGGCCTTGAGCGGCGTAATGCCTGATGTGGCCGTGACGATCGAGGCCCTGTTGCCGGCGGCCTGAAGCAGCCGCGGCAGCCAGCCCTCGAGCCCAAAGCCGTTGATGACCAGCAATTTCGCGTCGGCAATCTTGCGTACGTCCGATGGCGTGGGCGTGTAGACATGCACGTCGCCGTCGGGACCGACCAGCGTCGTGACTGCGACCCGATCGCCGCCGACGTTCTTCACGAAATCGCCGAGGATGGAAAAACTCGCGACCACGTTCAGGCGCGTTTGCGCGTGCAGCGGGTTCGCACCGAGCGATATCGCCAATACCAGCCAAAGACCGCGCCAACCTTGCATCGAGCGCCTCACGCTTCGAGATGAGGAGCTGGAAATAGCTGCCTGACCACGCCGCGGACATTGCCGAACAGGATCGAGGCGATATAGAGCCCGGCCGATACCAGGATGATCGCGGGCCCTGAGGGAATGCGGGTCTGGAACGACAGCACCAATCCGGCATAGCCGGAGATGATCGCGCTTGCGACCGCGATCGAAATCATGCCGGTCAATTCGCGCGACCAGAACCGCGCGGTGCCCGCCGGCAGGATCATCAGCCCGACGGCCAATAGCGTGCCGAGCGCCTGAAAGCCGTTGACGAGGTTGACGACCACGAGCGCCAGAAACGTCAAATGCGCCAGCGCCCCGGCACGGCTGACGGTGCGCAGAAACAACGGATCGACGCTTTCGATCACCAGCGGACGGTAGATCACCGCGAGCACGATCAGCGTAAGGGTGGCGTTGAAGGCGACCACGAGCAGCGTCTGGTCATCCATCGCGAGGATATTGCCGAACAACACATGCAACAGGTCGATATTGGTGCCCTTCACCGAAACGATGGTCACGCCGAGCGCCAGCGACGCCAGATAGAAGGTCGCGAGCGAAGCGTCTTCCTTCAGATCAGTGGTGCGCGCCACCACGCCCGCCAGAAGCGCCACCGCGAACCCCGCGATCAGCCCGCCCGCTGTCATCGCAAACAGATTGAGGCCCGAGAGCAGGAAACCGACCGCTGCCCCCGGCAGGATGGCATGCGCCATCGCGTCACCCACGAGGCTCATCCGCCGCAGCATCAGGAACACCCCGATCGGCGCCGCGCCAAGCGAGAGCGCCACCACGGCCGCGAGCGCCCGGCGCATGAATTCGAATTCGATGAAAGGGCGCGATCAGCGCGTCGTAGATCATGGCTTAGGCCGCCTTTGAGGCGTCGGCATCGACGACGCAGGCGGCGGCGCTATCGTCAAAGGCCTCGCACATCCGCCGCGCTTCGGTGAGATTTTCGGCGGTCAATACTTCATCCGTGGCGCCCCAGGCCACCTCGCCGCGCGCCAGCAGCAAGGTCTCCGGGAAATGAGCGCGCACGAGATCCATGTCGTGCAGCGCCGCCAGCACGGTGCGCTTCTCGGCATGCCATTGCTGGACCAGCGCCATCAGGTCGGCCGAGGTTTTGGTATCGATGGCGTTGAAGGGCTCGTCGAGCACGATCAGCCGCGCATCCTGCAACAACACCCGCGCAAACAGCATGCGCTGCATCTGGCCGCCCGACAGCGTGCCGATGCCGCGATTTTCGAAACCGCTCAGGCCCACTGCGGCCAGCGCTCGCGCGATTCCACCGCGGGCCTCTCTGCCGACGCCGCCGAAAAAGCCGGTCTGGCGCCACAGCCCGGTGCCGACGAAGTCGAACACCGAAATCGGAAAGCTGCGGTCGATATCGGCGGTTTGCGGCAAATAGGCGATATCCTTCGCGACAACGCCGCCGGTCAGGATGGTGCCCGCCAGCGGCTTGAGGATGCCAACTACGCCTCGAAACAGCGTCGACTTGCCGGCGCCATTGGGACCGACGACGGCGAGCAGCGCGCCGGTTGGGACCTCTCCGCTCAAGTGATGGACGGCCGGGTGGCGGTCATAGCCCAGCGTGACATCCCGAAATTGCAGTTGCGCCGGCATCGTCACTTCATCGCCAGAACAGACGAACGCCCAGAGCGCGGCGCTGACCGCGACCGCAGCCGTAAACCGGGAAAGCACCGTCATGCGCAAAATCGACCAGGTGACCGGCTGGGCCGGATGCGGCGCCGCGGGACCATGGCTATGGGCATGGGAGTGCGGGTGGGCGTGATCGTGGGAGTGGGAAGTTACCATCATCAAATGTTATAATATAACATTTGATGAGTCCACCGCAGTGGCCCTGAAGGCCCCTCAGGCCATCGACCGCACCAAAGCCAACGAAAAAGCGGCAGCCTGAAGCTGCCGCTTTTCATGAAGCCTGTGCGATGCCGATCAGGCCTTGCCGAACAGCTCGTCGACATATTCCCAGTTCACGAGATGATCGACGAACGCCTTCAGATAGTCCGGGCGGCGATTGCGATAATCGATGTAGTAGGAATGCTCCCAGACGTCGACGCCGAGGATCGGCGTGGCGCCATGCACCAGCGGATTTTCACCGTTGGGCGTCTTGGAGATTTCGAGCTTGCCGCCCTTCACCGAGAGCCAAGCCCAGCCCGATCCGAACTGGCCGGCGCCGGCGGCGGCAAAATCGGTCTTGAATTTCTCGAGACCGCCGAGGTCCTCGGTGATCTTCTTTTCCAGACGGCCGGGCAATTTGCTGCCGCCGCCATTGGGCTTCATCCATTTCCAGAAATGGATGTGGTTGTAATGCTGACCGGCATTGTTGAAGAGCGGAGCATTCTTGCCGAACGAGCCCTTGACGATTTCCTCCAGGGACTTGCCCTCGAATTCGGTCCCTTTCAGCAAATTGTTGCCATTGGTCACATAGGCCTGGTGATGCTTGTCGTGGTGGAATTCCAGCGTTTCCTTCGACATATATGGCGCAAGCGCGTCATGGGCATAAGGAAGGTCGGGGAGCGTGAAGGTCATGGGGTCATGTCCGAAAATGGTGGGAGACAATCTCTAACGGGAACCCCTTATAGAAGGTTCCAATCCGGCTTAGACATACTGAATTTGCCCGGACCAACCCCTCGGCCATATCCATGCGCCTGCCCTCACCCACGGATCATTTCGCCGTGAACTTAGCGAATTCTGTCGTTTCCATGTCAGCTCCGGTAATTTGCCGGGCGCGTGATGCGCATCGGGGCTGAAAGGCAACAGGCAGACTTCATGAGTATTGAAATCGAAATTGTGACCGGAGGGGAATCCGGGCCGCGGGCCGATGAGCTATTGGATGCGGTGTGGCCGCCGGCCGAGATGGACAAATTGGCGTGGGGCCACGTCAAATGGGCGAATGCTGATTTGCGTGTGCTGATCGAGACGGATGACGGCGCGCTCGCCTGCCATACCGGTATTTTCTTCAGGACCGCGACCTGGAACGGCCAGAAAGTGCATATCGGCGGCATTGGCGGCGTCGCCACCCGCGCGGATTGCCGGCGCCGCGGCTATGCCAGCATCGCGCTTGAGGCGGCCGTCCACACCATGCGCGACCACGACACGGCGCAATTCGCGTTGTTGTTCTGCGAACCGTACATGAGCGAGTTTTATCAGTCGCGTAGCTGGCATCCTTTTACCGGAGCCGTCTACGCCGAACAGCCGGAGGGGCGAATCCGCTTTGAAGTCATGGCGCCGATGGTGCTGGATCTGAAGCGGCGCGCGCCAACGCTGGGTACGCTTGACCTGTGCGGGCTGCCCTGGTGACGGATGCGCGCGACGGGGTTGCGCGAATGCCATTTGTTGCTATGCAGTCCCGCCCTGTCGTCGGAGAGATGAATGTCTTGCAGATTTGGACTTGTGATTGTCGCGTTGGCCGCGTTGCTGGCCGCAACCCCCACGAAGGCGCAAAACGCGGCCGCCGGCAGCCCGGACGGTATTTGGCTGACCCAGGCCGGAGATGCAAAAGTACGTGTCTCGAAATGCGGCTCGGGGGTTTGCGGGGTCGTGGTCTGGCTGAAGGAGCCGATCGATCCCCTGACCGGAAAGCCGCAAATCGACGACAAGAACCCAAATCCCTCGCTCGCCAAGCGGCCTATCATCGGGCTTTCGCTGTTCTCCGGTATGCGGCCGGCTGGACCCAACCAATGGTCAGGCCAGATCTATAACGCCGACGACGGCAAGACCTATGCAAGCAAGATCTCAGTGACCGGGCCGGCGACGCTGAAGGTCGAAGGCTGCGTCGGCGCCGCGCTCTGCGGCGGCGAAGACTGGAGCCGAAGCTCGCGCTGAAGCGAAATTCAGGATTCTCGCGTTAGCGTCGCCTTCAATGCGGTCGCGGCCGAGGCGTAACCGCCTCGCGCGCCGTCGATGAAATGGACGTGGTCGCTGCGTATCGCCGATGGGGTAAAGCAGGTCATCATTGCCGCGTCCTGCCGGTGAAGGCCATATCGTGCGATGCCGGCCGAGGACGCCGCAGCCAGGCGCGCGCTTAGCTCGCCTTCGAGATCAGGTGTGCAGTCGACAACCATCCGCAGGCCGTCGTCGTATTTCCGGAAATCGGAATTCTCGACGACCTGCCGTGTATAGGTTCTCGGTACAAAGCCACCGATCTTGATGCCGAAACGCATGATAAAATAATACAACAAGGTCCAAGCGAACACTTTCACCCGTCTCGTCAACAAGGCGCCTCCGCGGCGCGCCCGCGCCTCGAATTCGACACCTGCCGGCGGCCAGCGCAGCGGCGGACCGCCCGGCGGCACCGGCCGCCCGGAATTGGGGCTGTGCTCGACCAGCGCGACGATGTCCTCGATCAGCCGGCGATAGGCAGCGGGATCGCCACCCTGGACCGGCATGACGAGTACCGCGAGGATCAGGCCGCGCACCGCCGGTATCTCCTCGAACCGGCACGACAGCCCGGTCAGGTCCGGTTGTGTTCCGGGCGGCGCCATGGTGACCGCAAATTCGCCACGCTTCATGGCGGTTTCGGCAAAGCCGAGACCGCCGCCGGAAAACATCGCATAGGAAAGATTGGGCGACGGCCCGAAACGCGCGACGCGAACATCCAGCCCCTGCGCGCGTATCGCGGTGATCGGAACCAGCGCTACCCGCATCTCGAGGTCGAGGTCTTTCTTGACCCATGCGGCCGTTGCGGCGAGCGCTTGCCGCGCGCGCTCCAGATCATCCGGCGCGACCGCGAAACTTGCGCCATCGCCCCCGAACACGAACGGGAATTCGCGGCCTTCGAGGGCGTTGGTCACGGCCGCAATAACGGCGGCGCCCGCCATATTGACCGCCTTGTAGCGCGCTTGCGCAATCGCCTTGGTCGACTCGACGATATCGGCGACCCCGATGCTCCAGTCGGACGGCAACGGCGCGTAGAGCGACGGGTCCATCAGCCGCGCGAACCCACGAAACACCGAAACGGTGCCGTAAAACTTGTCGCTGCCGTTGGGTGCGGTCATGGCGCACCATGGTCTGATGCTGGCAATACCGATACGCCCAACCTGAAATCTGGTTTCATGTGCTCCGGACGAACCGCATGCGGAGATTGATCGAGATCAAATCTTCGGCATAAAAATGGGTTGAACTTACTCTATAGCGTCGATCGGCGGATTTGTAAGGTGTCGCACTCCAGCAACGAGCGTACAGGCCAGAGAATTCGCCGCCCCACTTCGGCCTGCGAAGCCGTCAGCGCCGTGAAAATATCGGAAGGTCTGACGGCGGAAATCGACCTTTGGGCCGAAATTCATGGCATATCTCGCTCGGATGCCATCCGAAGGCTCATCGAAATCGGACTAGGCTCTCCGACAAGCGACAAGATCGGTTCGGCGGCGCCGAGCAATCCCTCTGAGCTTGCAAATCTTGCCACCATGCAAATCGAGCAATTGCTCGATCCATCGCTTCCTTCCGAAGAGCGCGAACGGCAAATCCGCAGGCTTGTCGAGGGCCCTCCCGAATTCTCCACAGAGCGCATCGACCTGCCGCGACCGAGGGAGTAGGCGAAGCTTCGGTTCGTCCGGCACCGGGCTATGCCGCTGCACGCGCAGCAACGGCTTCATAGATGTCGTCCTCCTGGGCGGTATGCATCCGCGCCAGGATCTCGATGGCCTGGACTACACGCTGAGCGTCTCGCATGAAATAGAGATCAATTTCCTCCGTGGGCAAATCTTCGACCATTCGGGCGAGCAGGCGCGAGAGATGCATGATCTCGCGGTGTGCCCGGCTCATCGCCGAAAGGCCGTGCGTTTCGTGTAAAATCCCGGCAAGCTGCGGATAGACGTTCCCCTCATCATCGCGCTCGTGCACCACGACGCGGTCCTGCACCAGCCGGTTGGCCTCGACGATCAGCGCCGCAGCATTTGCTGGAAGCGCGTCGTCAAGCGAATCGACGATCGAACGCAGCCGGTCAAGACTGCCGAGCAACGCCTGATGGTTGCGGCGCAATTCTTCACCATCTGCTTCCGTCATTCGCCGGCCGCCGCGACCATGGCGCGGCGTCAGCGCGCGTAGGGCGTTTAGAATCACGGCAACGTCGATCACTTCCTGGATAATCGCCGCCGGCACCGGCAACAGCCAGCCGATTGCCGCTGCCAGCATGGCAAGTATCGAAAGCCCCATTCCTGCGACGATGCTCTGGATCGCGATTTGCCGTGCCCGCTGCGCGATCACGACCACCTCAGCGACCCGGTCGAGCCGATCGGCAAGGATCACCACGCCGGCGGCTTCTGACGATGCGCTTGCGCCTCGAGCACCAAGCGCAATTCCGACGTCTGCCGACGCCAGTGCCGGCGCGTCGTTGATGCCGTCACCGACCATAACGGTCGGGTTGATTCGCTGTTCGGATCGTACAGCCTCGACCTTGTCCGCGGGGTCCCGGTCGGCCAGCACCGCGTCGAGATCGAGGGCCGCTCCGATCGCTTGCGCAGCCGCGGCACGATCTCCTGTGACCATAACCATGCGCGCAACACCAGCCTCGCGGAGCATACGGATGGCACGCGGCGTATCCGGTCGAAGTTCGTCGGCGAGCAACAACGCACCGATCGGCCGCTTCTCTACAGCGACATAGACGACAAGCGCCGATCGCCAGGAAGCGTGTCGACTGGCCCGCAAGGCCCAGTCAGCCGCACGCGCGGCGCCGTAGATCATGTCACGGGACCCAGCCATGACTTGCCGGCCATCGATAATGCCATGCAGGCCCGAGCCCATGGATTCCTGGACGCGCTCCGGCACCTTGAGGCTCAAGCCACGTTCGACCGCGGCCTGGACGATGGCGTTTGCAATAATGTGGTGCGACGCCTGTTCCAGCGAGGCACCGAGCAGCAGCACCTCGTCCGCCGACTCGCCCGGCGCTGCTTCGACAGAAAGCAGACGCGCACCGCCGACCGTCAGGGTTCCGGTCTTGTCGAACAGCACGGTGTGTACTCGAGCTAGTGCTTCCAGCGGACCGCCGCCTTTGACCAGAATGCCGCGCCGGGCCGCCTGCGCGACCCCGGCGATGAAGGCGACCGGAGCGGCGAGAATTAACGGACACGGGGTCGCCGCGACCAGCACGGCGAGGCTGCGGATCACGTCGCCCGAGATCAGCCACGCGGCGAAGGCCAACACGAGAGTCATCGGCAGGAGGATTAACGAGTAGCGATCGGCCAACCGAATGAACGGCGCTTTAGCGGCCTGCGCCGCGGTTACCATCCGTACGATGCCTGCATAAGTACTTTCGCCGGCGGTAGCCGACACCGTCATTTCGAATGTTTCGCCGGCATTCAATGAGCCCGACAGGATCGCGGCACCCTGCGCCATCGTCACGGGAATCGACTCACCGGTCAAAGCCGATTCGTCGACGGTCGCAGCAGGGGAAAAGACGATACCGTTGACCGGAATAATTTCGCCGGCCCGAACCAAGAGCCTTTCGCCGACCGCGACCTCGGAAACCGGCACCTCCTCGATCTGGTCGCCGGTCCGCCGATGCGCCTCGCGCGGTGCACGATCCACGAGCGAGCGCAGGTCATGCTCGGCACGGGCAACGGCGACATCCTCCAGCACGTTGCCGCCGGAATACATCAACGCAACTACCGCGCCTGCAAGCGGCTGGCCGAGTGCGAGCGCCGCGCTCATCGAAACCAAGGCAATGGCATCGACGCCTAATCGACCGGCAACGAAATCGCGTAAAATTGAGAAGGCAAGTCCCGCCAGCACCGGCGCAGTCGCCAGCGTCCAGAACAAATCGGCGAGATTTGCCCGTCCGATAAAACTGGCGGCGGTGCCGGAGGTCAGTCCCGCTACTGCAACCGCGACAAGAGACCATCGGATCGCTCGCTCAAACGACATCGACACCTTCCCGGTCCAGCCGTTTGTAACTTGACCGAATTGCTGCGAATGCGTTTGACCCAAATCAAGCGCGTAGCAGGCGTTGTCGGGCTAGATTTATAAAGTTGGCTTAAGCCGTATTCCCGGCGTCCACCGTCAGGACCGTGCCGGTGACGTTGCGGCCACCCTCGCCCAACAGATATTCCACCATGCTGGCCACGTCATCGGTTTCCGGCAGGCGGCGCAGCGCGCTGCGGCCCGCGATGCGTTGACGCTGCTCCGCACCGAGGCTGTGCGTCAATTCGGTGTCGATAAAGCCCGGAGCGATGGCGTTCACCGTGATGCCGAGCTTGCCGACCTCGCGCGCCAGCGAACGGGTGAAGCCGGTGGCGGCGGCTTTGGTTGCGCCATAGACCGACAGACCGTTATAGCCGGTGGAAGCGATGATCGAGGACATGTTGACGATGCGGCCGCCGGCGCCATCCGCCATCATGTGGCGCACGACATATTTGGTCAGAATGATCGGCGAGAGCACGTTGAGACGCATCAACGCTTCGATCTCGCTGTTGTGCATCGTGGCGAGCAAGCCTTCGGTGCCAAGGCCGGCATTGTTGACAAGACCGTAGATCGCGCCGAATTCGTCGCGCAGGCTTTTCACGAAGTTGGGAATAGCGTCGACCTCGCTGAGGTCGAAGGCGCGGAAATGAATGCGGCCACTACTCCGTTTCGCGGCTGCTTCGCGCAACTCTTCGCTTTCGCGGCGCGCGACCGCGATCACGTTGTAGCCGCTGCCGGCGAGCCTTTGCGCGATCGCAAGCCCGATGCCGCGGCTGCCGCCTGTCACGAGAATATTATGCATCGGTGCGAGCGAGCTTTCCGGCCGCGGTGATCTCAAGCTTTTCGACAAACTTGATCATGGCAGGCACCTTGTGGGGCGCGAGGCTGGCCCGGCAATCGGCGATGATGCGGCTTTTAATTTCGTCGCTACGGCTCGAATCGCTGCCGTCGGCAAGAACGACGTCGGCGATCACGATGGCGCCGGTGATCGGACTTTTGCGCGCCTTGACCCGCGACATGCGCACCGCGCCATCGCGATTGATCACCGCCTCGATTTCCTCGGGGTGAACCTTCAAGCCGCCGATATTGATGATGCCGCCGCGGCGGCCGACAAAGTGATAACGGTCGCCACGCAGCTCGACCATGTCGCCGGTGTCGACGAAGCCGTCTTCGTCCGTCAGCGCACCGGCACGACGGCCGACATAGGCATGCGCCGCGCGCCGCGAACGTATCCGAAGGCAACCGTCGACCACCTTCATCTCGACGCCGTCGCGGCTCACTCCGATCATATCGGCGGGAAAACCCTCACGCCCGTCATTGACGGCGAAGCCGACGCCGGCTTCGGTCGATGCATAGGCATGGCCGATCGAAGCGTCGGGAAAAGCCTGACGCAGGCCGTCGAGGACCGCCTGGTCGGCGATTTCGCCGGAGAGGCGGACGTAGCCTGGTGAAAAAGCCGAGGCCGCGCCGCTCATCAACAGCTTGCGCCAGTGCGAGGGCGTTCCGGAAATATGCGTGACGGCTTTTTCGTTCAAGCGGGCGACGTGGTCGGCAAGAGCTTCGCCGGGCTCCGACAGCACCAGCGAACCGCCGCCGATGATCGCGCGCAGGAAAATCTGCAAACCGCCATAACGGCGGATGTCGTAGAACGTCGCCCAGATCGGCCGCGAGCCGCGGGCGGGAGCATCGGCCGCAATCGCGCCGGTCAGACCTTCGAGCGTGTGGCCGACGATTTTCGGCAAACCCAATGTGCCTGAAGTGAGCATCAGCCACTCGGTCGCGCGCTCGGTCTGGGCGCGGGGCGCGGCCATCAATTCTTCACTCGCGGTGACGACCAGTGCAATTCCCAGAGACGCGAAACGATCGGGCTGATCGGTAACGACAGCGTCGATCTCGGCATCCTCGATCAGCGCCTGAAGATGGTCGGTGTTGAGATCAGGCGGACGCAGCAGCATGCGCCGCGCGATGCCATCGATCTCGAGCATGACGAGGGCCGCCAGAAATTGGCTGGAAACAGCCAGCAACACGGAGCGGCCGGAGAGTTCCGCCAAGCGGCCTTTCAGGCAGGTCTGATCCGATATGTCAGTCAGGGACGCTGCGTGCCGCGCGTCCGAAAGGGTACGGCCCTTCAGGCCGGGATCGAGATAGTCACGCAGCGCGAAGGTTTCACGCGGGGACATTTTCATAGGCCCTGATGAAGTCGCCTATCGTAAGAGGGAAGCTTGCATCCGCCGATATGGTAAACGGATCGACGCCAAGATCATCTTCCAGACGTGCTACCAGTATGGCAAACGCGAGCGAGTTGAAGCCGGTCTCATGCAGCGACAGATTATCTTCCAGCGGCGGAAGAACGACATGCTGCTCGGCGGCGATCTGCTCGATCGCTGTGATAATCTTTAACCTTACCGACATGGATTGCTCCGCATTCTCATAAAATTTTGAAAGTCCATGATAGAGCGAAAAGGTGAACTAACACCCATCGTTGCTCGATCTTTTAGGTCCGTTGGTAAACACCATGCCTGCCGTCAAGCCGCGGTTCCGCGAGATACAGCAAAGTGATGTTGAGGCGACCGCCGATCTCCTGACGAGGGGCTTCGTGCATCGCAGCCGCGATTACTGGATGCTCGGCCTGCGCCGGCAGGGCGCCCGATCGCTGCCGCCGGATGCGCCGCGTTACGGCTATCTGATGGAAAGCGACGGCAAGCCGGTCGGATGTTTGCTCCTGATCTATTCCACCAGGACGATCGACGGCCAGGCTACCATCTGCTGCAACGTTTCGAGCTGGTATGTCGATCCGGAGTTCCGCAACTACGCCGCGCTGTTTGCGTCGATGACGCAGAAGCGCAAGAACATCACCTACTTCAACGTCACGCCGGCGGCGCCGACATGGCCGATTCTCGAGGCGCAGGGTTTCCAGGTGTACTGCCGCGGTCTCTATTTCTCGTTTCCTGTCCTGTCGCGGAACGGGCGCGGCATGCGCGTCGAGGCCGTGACTCCGGATACGGTTTCTGTCGCAGGTCTATCGGACGACGAACTGTCGATGCTCAAGCGCCATGCGGGCTACGGCTGCCTCAGCCTCGTTTGCCGCACGGCGGACGACGTTCTTCCCTTCGTTTTCTTCCCGTTGCGCAAGCGGCGCGGAATCATTCCCCTGCCGGGGCTTCAACTCGGCTTCTGCCACGAGATCGCCGATTACGTCAGATGCGCAAGCGCGATCGGGCGCTATTTGCTGTGGCGTGGCAGTCCCGTTGTTATCCTCGACGCCAATGGCCCGATCACAGGCCTTGCGGGGGTCTACAGCGAGGCGCGCGGCCGCAAATATTTCAAGGGCCCCGGCCGGCCGAGACTGGGTGATCTCGCCGACACGGAGTTGGCGATTTTCGGCATGTGAGTGCGAGTGCGCCACGCTGGCGTCGCCTACAGCCTGACGACGCCTTTCAGCAGCCGCGCGCGTTGATCCGTATCGAGCGGCAGGAAATCACCGGATTTCGGGTCACGGAAGAAGAGCGGATCGGCGACGTTGCGCGGATCGAAGCCGGCGCGGATCAGATTCCTGCTTCTTCTGTTTGAAGGTTTCGGTGGCCTCCAGCGTCGCGCTCAAGCGGACAAAGACCGGGCAGGCGTAAGCCGGCAGCCTTTGCGCAAGGTGATCCCGGAACGCGGTGAAATCAAAGTTCGCATCGGTGACGATCGCGGCCATTCCGGCGCGGCCGTCGGCGCCGGGCACCGCAACGCCATAGGTCGTGGCGTCGATCACTCCCGGACATTCCAGAATGGCTTCGTTCACCTCCGATGTTGCGACATTCTCGCCCTTCCAGCGGAAGGTGTCGCCGAGCCGATCGACGAAATGAAAGAAGCCGCCATCATCGATTTTCATCAGATCGCCGGTCCGGAACCAGGCGTCGCCCTTGGCGAATACGTCGCGCAGGATTTTCTTCTCGGTCTCGCCGGCATTGGTGTAACCCTCGAAGCGGCCGCCCGCACCGTCCGCCGTCCCGATCCGCCCCACGGCCTCGCCGGCTTCGCCGATCGCACAGGCCATGCAGAGGCCGTCGATCGTGCGCAACGGCGTAAAGGTTTCCGCGTCGACCCGGACGATCGAAGCCGGAAAGCGATGCGCCAGAAGCGGCGGAATTCGGCCGATCGCACCGGGCTTACCCTCGACATTGTAGAGCGAGAAATTGCCCTCGGTCGCCGCGTAAAACTCCAGGATTTGCGGAATCGAAAACCGCGCCTGAAAATCTTGCCAGATATCGCCGCGCAGGCCGTTGCCGCAGGCCAGACGCAACCGATGTTGCGTCTCGAATTCAGATGCCGGGGCTTTCAGAAGATAGCGGCAAAGCTCACCGATATACTGGAACAGCGTGCAGTCCCAGCGCGCCACGTCGCGCCAGAAGTTGCCGGCCGAAAATTTGTCGGTAAGAACAACGGAGGCGCCCGCGGCCAGCATGCTGCACGGCGCGACCACGCCGCCGACGCTGTGAAACAGCGGCAGGCAATCGAACAACCGGTCTTCAGGCGAAGCATTGGTCAGCCCGGCGAACCAGCCGCCCCAGTTCAGAATGCGGCGGTGACTGATGCTGGCTGCTTTCGGCAAGCCGGTCGTGCCGGAGGTGTAGATCAACAGCGCACGATCATCGATTCCGACGCCCGCCCGCTCGCTCGAATTCAGCGGGGCCGTATCCATACCGGCCAATGCGGATCGAAGATCGGACTGGCTCGCATTCCCGCCGTGCCACCAGATTTTCGGCGCGCGCTTCAGACGCGGACGAACCTCCTCGAAGGCTATTTCAAGTTCCTGCCCGACAATGACGTGATCTGCTTCGGCCACATCGATGCAATGCGCCAGCGACGATCCGACAAGCTTGGTGTTGATCAGTGCGGCGACGGCGCCGACGCTGGTGAGGCCGAGCCAGGCGGCGAGGTAATCGGGTTGCGCCGATAAAAACAGACCCACGGTGTCGCCCTTGCCGATGTCAGCAGCCAGCGCCCAGCGCGCATAGCGATGGATCCGTTCGTTCAATTCGCGGTAGCTGAGGGTCGCATGATCCGACATCAGCGCGGGCCGGTCTGGCTGACGCGCCGCCCAATCCGCGACAATGTCGGCGAACAACCGGCTCGGATTGGCTTCGATACGAGAGGTAAGCTCGATCGCTTTCAGCCAGCTCTTGGCGGTGGACGGCTTGCCGTGCGGCCGCGATGCGCCCGAGGGCTGCTCACCTGTCGTGTGCGGAACGGCGCCTGCACTCATGGCTGACCACTTCTTGCGGGATCGCTATCTATAACCGCCTCGACCTGACCGGGTGTTAATCGGCAGGGTTAAAGCGGCGCGGCGCGCATCAGGCTTAAGGCTTCGCACGGAGGCAACGCGAAACCCGCCCGCAAGATTGCGGACGGGTTCGTCGGCTTTCCGCTGAGAACGGAGAAATCGACCGCCAAAATCGACCGCAAGTGTCCTGAAGGGTATCCTGAAGTTATTGGATCAATACCGTCGCGTTGTTTCAGCAACGTTACTCGGGCTGACAGGCGGAACATTGCGGTTAACTGATTAAAATTGAGCGAAGGGAACAATGCATAATTCATTATGGCGGGGCGTCGCTCGTGCACCGCACCTTTCAGGTCATATGACTCCCGCCGCGCGAAATGAACTCACACGGCACAAGGATTCATTTATCCAGCGCAAACAACCAGTTTTTCCTCGGTGAAAAACTGGAGCGCACCGTAACCCTCCATATCCACGGCGTAACGAAAGTTGCCGTCCGTGGTGGGGAAGACCGCAATGACGACACCGTCTTTATGGTCGTCGGTCGCCTGTTCAACCCGTTCGCCAATCGCAAATTTCGACATCGCATGTTCCTTTTCGGGAATCTTATGCGTGATTCTCCCGCAAACTCGTTAACGGTTCTTAAGTAAAGGAGGCACGACTTTGGTCAAACTGAGAGCGGCCCGTGACCAAAATCGCGCCGGTCGTTGCGTTAAGTCTCTATGGACGCGCATAAATTTTCTCGCGATGATGGAAGTTCCATGCGACCGCGCCCCGGATTCTTACGGTGTCGGCCTTTTTATCTTGACGAGGCTGCCTTGATCGACAGACGGCGATTCCTTCATTCCGCCTCGACTTGCATCGCCTGGTTCGGCCTCGAATCGATGGCGTCGGCAACCGACGCGATCTATCCGTCTCGTCCCGTGCGCTGGATCGTTCCCTATACGGCCGGCGGCGCGACCGACGTGTTGTCCCGCCTGATCTGCCAGCGTTTGTCGGACCGGCTCGGCCAGAGCTTTGTCGTGGAGAACAAGCCGGGTGCCGGCAGCAATATCGGCACGCAGGCCGTGATCAATTCGCCGCCGGACGGATACACGCTGCTGCTGACAAGCACCGCCAACGCGATCAACGCGTCGTTCGATCCGACGCTGCCGTATGACTTCGAGGCCGGTATCGCGCCGGTGGCGGGCCTGGCACGTATTCCGCTGGTGCTCGTCGTCAACAACGAGCTTCCGGTTCACAGCGTGGCGGATTTCATCGCCTACGCCAAGGCCAATCCCGGCAAGCTCAGCATCGCTTCGTCGGGCATCGGCACTTCGCTGCATCTCTCCGGCGAGTTGTTCAAGGCGATGGCGCACATTCAATTTGTTCATGTGCCCTATCGCGGTTCGGCGCCGGGACTGGCGGATGTGATGGCCGGACAGATCCAGGGCATGTTCGACAACGTCACGTCTTCGTTCGAACTGGTGCGGTCGGGGAAATTGCGTGCGCTCGGCGTCACGACAAGGGAGCGCTCGGAAACCCTGCCCGACGTGCCGCCGATCGCAGATACGCTTCCCGGATTCGAAACGAGCTCGTTCTACGGTGTCGGCGCTCCGCGCGGCACGCCAAAGGACGTCATCGATCTCCTGAACAAGGAAATCAACGCGGCGTTCGGCGATCCCCTCATCAAGCGGCGATTTGCCGAACTCGGCGCTATTCCCATCACCGGCAACGCCGGCGCCTTCGGCGGCATGCTCACGACCGAAATCGGGCGATGGCGCAAGGTTGTGGAGCTTTCCGGTCAAAAGAAAGAATGACGCTGGCTCCTTTCTCGGGTGGCCAGCAACGGAACTCCGGACTATCTTGATCCTTGTCAACGATGCGAGAGCACTAGCTTGGTATCGGGATCACATATGATCAGACGCAGAGCCCCATGGGACGCCCGCTCGACCATCTCGAGGTCGGCGCATGTGCTTGAGCGGATTGGCCTCGCGCTGACAGGGGCTTCCTGCGGCCTGTTCGTGGCCGCCCATGTCGGACGGGCCGACATCGACCTGATCGGCTCGGCCGCCGCCGTCTTTGCCATGATGATTTACGGCGCAGCCGGTTTCTATCTCGGCATCGACCTGCCGCACGTGCCGCCTGATCACAATATGCATCTGCCGCTGCGCCACGGGCTCGGCACCAAGATGGATGCGGTCGAGCTATTTAGCGCAGCCGGCACGTTTCTCGCCGCGGTCGCAGCCGTAGTCTCGGTATCCAGCATCGTGCTGGATGAAACCGCGCATGCCACTTCCGCGCTTCTGATCTGTCTCGCCTGGGCGGTCGGCGCGACCTCGCAGATTGCCGCGGGCGTCATCGCGCGTCGGAAGGTGGAAGCCTCCGAGAACCTCTGATCCCGGCGGCCGGATCGGGCCGGATCCTGGCGCGCGGTTGCCAGCGCAGCGCGGCACCTCGATTGATCCGAATCAAATTCTTCAGCTCGCCCTGCGCTAGTACCGCCCGCGCGCCTCGCCACTCTGAGCCTATCAGATCCAACCGGAGCGTTCGGATGCGTTATTTCGTGATTGGTCCCGCCGTGCTGGCTCTGTTGATCGGAAATAGCGCGCTTGGGCAGGAGGTCGATAACGGACGGCGGATAGCGGAGCGCTCCTGTGCCGCCTGCCACCGGATCGATATGTCTGCCGGCAAAGCCGGCCGCGCCGTCGCCTTTCCGGCCATCGCGGCGAAGCCGGGCATGAGCGACGACATAATCGCTTCCTTCTTGTTGATGCCGCACGTGACAATGGCCGGCCTGCCAATGAACCGGAACGATGCCCGTGACGTCGCCGCGTTCGTCATGTCACTGAAGAAGTAAGCCTACAAGAAGTAGGCCTCAGCGTTTTTCAGGCTGGGGGCGGGTTTGATGCGGAGTCCAGACCGGCTGGCCTTGTCGGATCTCCATGAGCAGGCACGTTCGGCGTGGTACGCGAGACCGCACAGACCTGAACGCCAAAACACGCGACAGCGGCCCAGCACGAAGCCGAGCCGCCGTTGCGCCATCCCATTGTTGTTGTTCTATCCCAGAACGGACGATCGGGAAGCTTAGCTGCCGGACGGATTGAAATCCGGATCGTGGCTGCCGATACGCGAACGGTCGAAGCTCTCGTTGCCGAGGTACGTGCCGATTGCCTCGCGCGGCACGACGAACGCAGGCCCCTGGACCTGATTATAGGTCGAGCGATAGTGCCGGAGAGCGTGGGCCGGCTTTTGCGGGGCGGACTCGTCCTGGGCGAAGGCCGGGCTTGCAAGTGCTGCTGTCACGATAGCAACAGCCGTGAGTGCTTTAATGGTCATAGGGTTTTTCCATCTTTACGTGGTGAACCCCTCCTCGTGACATTTCCTTACATCCACAACCCGTAACGAGCGAAACACGTTCCGTAGCGTTGATTCAAACGAGCGTGAGTCATGCTCAATCACGACGCCGTTTTTCGTGATCTCCGCTGTGATCGAGACGTGATCGAAAACAAGCATGTTCAGCGATTTGCACGGGATGAAAAGCCCGCGGGTTTTATTCAAATCGAACGCGCCGATACGGCTTGCGCCGGGTTGCGGATTCCGGCGATCAAAATGTCGATCATGCGTTTGGCGGCTTGCGTGCTCTCCGGCCCGCGACCGAACCGATGGCCGAAGGCGTTAGCGAATTCCGTCTTCGGTCACGGTCTCCTCGGTTACCTTGGCGACCTCTTTGTCTTCCTCGGTGAGCTGGGTTTTCTTCCAGCCGCCTTGCGCAAACCAGCATATCGACACCAAAGCGGATACAATGTTGGCGATCGGAAACGACCACCATAGGCCTGCCGCCTGAAGCTCGGTGTGCTTGGAAAGCACGTAAGCCAGCGGAAACTGCAGCATGAACTGCGAGACAATCGCGATCACCATTGCAACGAGCAGGTTACCGGAGGCCCGGAACGCCGACACGATGCAAAGCTGCACGCCGATGGCGCCCCAGGACAGGCACATCACGCGAATGAAGCTCGCACCCCCGGCAATGACCGCGGCATCGTTGGGGACAAAGAAAGCTACTAAAGGGGCTGCGAACAGGAAGGCCATCAGACCGACTGCTGTAAGAACGATGAAACCCCAGACCGCGCCAAGCAACGTCACGCGGGAGGCCCTGAGGATATTCCCTGCGCCGATATTCTGGCTGACCAACGTCGACACCGCCATCGACAGCCCCATCGCCGGAATGACGATGAATTGCAGGATGTTCGACCCGATACCATAGGCCGCCAGGGTCACGGTTCCGAAGCCCGTCACCAGAAATGTCATCAGCAAGGGCCCGAGCCCTCGCGTCGAAAGCTCGATCGAACCCGGCAGCCCCAGTAAAAAAGCGCGCTTGATATATTGAGGATCGGGCCGGAAATCCCGCCATCCAAGCTGGATGCCATGCCGGCCCCGCAGGAAAATGACCATGCCGAGCACGGCGGCAAGCCCTTGCGTTGCCAACGTTGCGAGGGCGGCTCCCATCACGCCATGGCCTGGAAACCATCCCCACCCGAAAATAAACAGCGGATCGAACAGGAAATTCAGGATCACTGTGCCGAGAACAATGATCAGCGGCATCCTGGTTTCGCCGACCCCGCGCATCAGCGCCTGGAACATTCCGTACAGGAAGACAAAAATGATGCCGATGAACGAGACGCGCATGAAACCGAGCGCGCCCTGATACACATCAGGAGCCACTCCGATCAGCCTGAGCAGGTAAGGCGACAGCACATAGCCTGCCGCACCCATGAACACCGACGTGATGGCCACCATCAGCATCGTTTGAGCGGCAACATGATTGACCATGTCCTGCCGCCCGGCGCCCATGTATTGCGCCGACAAGGTTGCGCCGGCGATCGCAAGGCCGGCCCCGAGCGCAATCACGAGGAAGGTGATCGGGAAACTGACGGCAACAGCGGCCACCGCAGGTCCCCCCAATCGCCCGACCCAAAACGCATCGGTCAGTTGGTATCCGGTCTGCAACACGTTGCCGAGAATGATGGGAACCGCGAGCCGGAGCAACGCAGACCCGATCGGTCCCTCGATAAACAACTGCCTTCGGTCTTCCGTCATGTCGCTCAAGAAGCCCTCGTTATTTTTGGCTGCGCCGTCGCCTCAAAAACCGAAACCCCGCAATCTGGCGATTGCGGGGTTTTCGATTTGGTAGCGGGGACGCGCAACCACCGAAACCGACACTCGCTGATCGTTGCCATCAGGTGACATTCCTCTAAAGCATGATCCGGAAAAGTGTGAAGCGGTTTTCCTAAAAGATCATGCTTCATCAAAGAACTAAAGCGCGATGATGATTCAATCAAATCTCATCGCGCTTTAGGTCCCAGGCGCAATCAGCATCTTTATAAATTATTGATTTATCTTGCTCGGCAGGCTCATCATCCAGTTAATCGCGGTGTTCCTGGAAACACGACGTGCGGCTCCGGAAATGGTCCTGGCCCAATCCCAAAAGCAACCCGACGGAGTCCGCCGTCGTCCTGTTCTACTGCGACGTTTGCTTCCTTAACTCCGCTACGTCCTGGGCGGTGATCTGAGATCCCTTGCTGCCGAAGCGCGAAGTGACGTAATTGGCAACCGCGGCGATCTCAGCATCAGAATAAGCATTTCCGAACGCAGGCATCGAGACGGCGTCCGCCGGCGCATCTCGCTTGGTCCCGGAAATGACGATCTGGGCGACATTGGTCGCGCCGGGATCGTTGACCGCCCAGGCTCCGGTGAACGTGGCGAAAGATGTAATCGGACTCTCGCCACTCCAGCCGTGGCAACTGACGCAGGCGCCTTCGAACACGATCTTGCCGCGCGGATCCGACGTGCCGCCGCCATTTCTGTGCGAAGCCGGCGCAGGCGGCGCCAGCGTCGCCGGCAAATCGGTTGAAGTGATAGCGGGGATGCTGCGCAGATAGGTTACCACGGCGCGGATGTCTTCCGGCGCCAACTGGCTGAAGCTTTGATCGACTGCCTCACCCATCGGTCCGGAAGCGGTGCCATGACCCGCCGCATGTCCAATCGACAGATAGGAAGTCAGATCTGCATCGCTCCACGAGCCGACACCGGTGGCCTTGTCCGAGCTGATATTGAAGGCGCGCCAGCCCGCTGTCAGCGCGCCGGCGAATTTCTTGCGGTTGTTCAGCGCGAACGCCAGATTTCGCGGCGTATGGCATTCGCCGCAATGGGCCAGCGCCTCTGCAAGATATGCGCCTCTGTTCCATTCCGGACTTTTCGACGTGTCGGGCTCGAAGCGCGTGTCCGGATTGAACAGTACCGACCAGAAACTCATGGCCCAGCGCTGATTGAACGGAAACATCAGCGTGTTCTCTCGAGCACCAGCATGTACCGGCGGCAGGCTGAACAGATAGGCCTTGATCGCCAACGCGTCAGCATCCGATATGTAGGTGTAGGACGTGAACGGCATCGCCGGATAAAGCCGCGCACCGTCGCGGCGGATTCCGCGATGGACCGCGTTGAGGAAGTCCTGATCGGTATAATTGCCGATGCCTGTCTCTTTGTCCGGGGTGATATTGGTGGAATAGAGCACGCCGAACGGCAGTTTGAAGCCCAGGCCGCCCGCATATTGCTTGCCGCCCTGCGTGGTGTGACAGACCATGCAATCTGCCGCCCGGGCGAGATAAGCCCCGCGTTCGACGAGGCTTGCCTTGGCGAGCGAAGCCGGGACCCCAGTAGGGTCGCCGCCCCTGTAGTCCGCCAGCGCTACTTTCGTGCCGTCCGCAAACGCCATCGGGCCGGGACCCCGGACGATCCAAATTGCCGCCGCTGCCGCAACCACGGCGATCGCGACAATGCTGAAGCCGATGCGGCGGCCGGCGCTCATGATTTATTCCCCGCTGCGATCAGGGACCGATCGATCGGAAGCCGCCGCAAGCGCGACGCCGGTCGCGGCAAGAATCGCGTTGCGCAACGCGGGTGGCCCCGCCGTCGCGCCGGTCTCGCCGATGCCGCCGGGCGCCTCACCGCTCTTGATGACGTGAATATCGATCTTCGGCGCCTGGTCGATGCGGAGCATGCGATAGTCGTTGAAGTTGGATTGCTGCACCCGCCCCTTGTCGATGGTGATCTCGCCGTAGAGCGCTGCGGTCAGGCCGAAGATCAGCCCTCCTTCGAGCTGGGCCACGACCGTATCGGGATTGACGGCGATGCCGGTATCGACCGCTGACGTGACGCGCCGCAGATGAACCTCACCCTGTTCGTCAACTTCCGCTTCCACTACGGTTGCGATGAAGCTCGCGAACGACGGCTGCACGCAAACTCCGCGCCCGACGCGCGGCGGCAGCGGCTGGCCCCAGTTGGATTTTTCCGCAGCCAGATTGAGCGCGGCGAGAAAGCGCGGCTGGTTTCCAAGCATCGACCGGCGGAAGTCGACCGGATCCTTGCCGGCCTTTCGCGCCAGCTCGTCCATGAAGCATTCGATCGCGAACACGTTGTTGTTGGGACCGACGCCGCGCCAGAACCCGGTCGGCACCGCCGGCGGTTCGGCCCGGACAAACTCGACGTGCAAGTTGGGGATGTCGTAGGGGATGTCGATGGCGCTATCGACGCCGTCGATGTCGACGCCATTCTGGAACCCTGGCGGAAACCAGCGCGCCATGACCGACGAGCCGCTGACCTTGTACTTCCAGCCGACGATTTTGCCGTCGGACAGGGTCGCGGCGATGGTGTCGCGATAAACCGGGCGAAAAATATCGTGCTGGATGTCCTCTTCGCGGGTCCAGACGACCTTGACGGGGCCATCGACCTGCTTGGCCACGCGCACGGCCGCGATCACCATGTCGGGCTCGAGCTTGCGGCCAAAACCGCCGCCGAGCAGGTGGTTGTTGACGATTACCTTCTCGATCGGCAGCCCCGCCGCCTTCGCCGCCGCCGACTGCACGCGGGTCATGATCTGCGTGCCGGTCCAGATCTCGCAAGCATCAGACGTGACGTGAACCGTGGCGTTGACCGGTTCCATCGTCGCGTGCGCGAGAAACGGCAGTTCGTAGGCCGCCTCCAGCCGGTCGCCGGTGGCGAGGCCTTTTTTGATATCGCCTACGGACTTGGCGACCCCGCCGTCCTTTTCGCTGGCCGCGCGCAGATCCCGCCAGATGTCGTTCGAACTGACGCCGGCGTTCGGGCCTTCGTCCCAGTCGATCACGAGTGCATCGACGCCTTTCTTGGCCGCCCACATGTGATCGCCCACCACCGCGACCATGTCGTCGAGCACCACGATCTTGCGCACGCCCGGGATTTTTCTGGGCGGCGCTGTCGTCGACCCTGGCGACCTTGCCGCCGAACACCGGACAGGCCTTGACGGTTGCGAATTTCATGTCGGGCAGCATCGCGTCGATGCCGTACACGGCCTTGCCGTTGACCTTGTCGGGGGTATCGAGCCGCTTCAGCGGCTTGCCGATCAGCACGAAATCCTCGGGATCCTTGAGCCGAACGTCCTTTGGCGGCACTTCGCTGCTCGCCGCAAGCGCCAGCGCGCCATAGGAAAGCCGCCGCCCGCTCGCTTTGTGGATGACTTCGCTATTCGCCGTTGTGCAGCTTGAAGGATCGACCTGCCACTGCTGCGCGGCGGCCTGGACCAGCATGGCGCGGGCGCCGGCACCGGCCGTGCGCAACGGCTTCCACCATGCCCGAATCGAATTGGAGTTGCCGGTGGCCTGAATGCCGAACATCGGATTGCCATAGAGCTTGTCGCTCGGCGGTGCATGCTCGAGCGTCACCTGCGAAAAATCGGCGTCGAGCTCTTCGGCCAGAATCATCGATATCGAGGTATAGACGCCCTGCCCCATCTCGACCTGCGGCATCACCAGCATGGTCCTGCCGGACTGATCGATACGGATGAAGGCGTTCGGCGCAAACTTGCCATCCGTGTTGTCCGTTGGCTGCACCGGCTCGTTGCCCGCGCGCACGGGAAGACGGAACGAAAGCAGAAATCCGCCCGCCAGACCGCTGGTCAGCAGGGAACGGCGCGACACTCTTTCGGAAAGCTTCTGCGCAATTGCCATGACGGGCTCCTACGACTGGCGTTGGGAAGCGGCCTGCTTGATTGCCGCGCGAATGCGCACGTAAGTGCCGCAGCGGCAGATATTTCCCGCCATGGCGGCGTCGATGTCGGAATCATCGGGATTGGGCGTGGCCGCGAGCAGTGCTGCCGCCGACATGATCTGGCCCGATTGGCAATAACCGCACTGGATCACTTCGAGATCGAGCCAGGCTTTCTGCACCTTTGCGCCGATCGGCGACGCCCCAATGCCCTCGATGGTGGTGACCGCGCGATCGCGCACCGCGCCAACCGTCAGCATGCAGGACCGCACCGGCTTGCCGTCGATATGAACCGTACAGGCGCCGCACTGGGCGATGCCGCAGCCGAATTTCGTTCCGGTCATGCCGAGCACATCGCGCAGAACCCAGAGCAGCGGCATATCGGCAGGCGCATCGAAGGATTTCTGTTCGCCGTTGATCGTCAGGGTCGTGGCCATGGCAACTCCTCCAATACTGCGATCACGGACTTCGTCCGTTGTTGAATTCTCCAAGACCCCGCCGGTTGATATGATTATGATACTATAACACGCTGGTCTGCGTTAAGATCGAAGCATATTTTTGGCAGGCTGACTTGCGTTCCGATCGAGACCGACCATCTAGCGGCTCGGGTGCGCTCTCCGACCGGCCCCGCAACGGCTCGGCCGGTTGCGGTTGGCTGCCACAACCCGGCTCCGCGGGGGGCAATTCGAGCACGGTACATGGAAGTTTCTCACGGCGATTTGGCCAGCGCGGCGCGCTGACCTGCCACTGCACCTGCCGAGACCGATCCCGCCGCATTTCCCCAGTTATTCCGGATGTAGGTTAGAACAGCCGCGACTTGCGCGTCGCCGAGCCGCCAATCGAAAGCGGGCATCGCGGGAGCCGTCGGCGCGCCAGACGTGGAAACCGCTCGCGTCCCATGCAGAACAACTCGTGCCAGCGTGGTTGGATCGTCCGACTGCACCAGCGCGCTACCGGCCAATCGCGGAAAGAGGTTGACCTCGCCCTCACCTGAATCTTTGTGGCAGGCGGCACAACTGTCCTTGTAGATCGCCGCACCCGCGCGCATCGCATTGTCGTTGGCGGCAACCGGCTCGGGCCTCGCGCTCGTTCCGGCCTCGCCGCTGTTCTTCAGATAGGTCGCAATGGCCAGGATATCTTCGTCGCTCATCCGCGATGTGGAATGCGACACGGCTTCGGCCATCGGCCCGGAAGCCAGCGTCCACTTGTTGGCGCCGGTCTTGAGGTACTGGACAAGGTCGTCCCTGGACCATCCACCGATACCCTTGCGCGGATCGCTGGTGATATCGGGTGCAAACCAGCCCTGAAGCGTAGCTCCGGTCAAGGCCGCAGCGTTCTTGTCGCCGCCGAGGAGCGTCTTCGGCGTGTGGCAGGTGCCGCAATGCGCAGGCCCCTCGACGATATAGGCGCCGCGATTCCACGCGGCGGATTTTTGCGGATCGGGTTGATAGCGGCCGGGGGCAAAATTGAGCGCGTTCCAAAACACCATCGCAAACCGAATGTTCAGCGGGAACGGCAACTGGTTGGATACGACCCGGTTGTTGACCGGCGCGACCGTCGCGAAATAAGCGCGCATCGCCAGCACGTCGTCGTCGGTCATTTTGGTATAGGCCGGATATGGCATCGCGGGGTAAAGCCGTTTGCCGTTATGTCCGCGGCCCTCATGCAGTATTGCCAAGAATTCGTCGTTGGTCATGTTGCCGATGCCGGTGTCGGGATCGGACGTGATGTTCGGCGCGACCAGCGTGCCAAACGGCGTCTGCAGCGCCACGCCACCGGCGAACGGCGCTCCTCCCGGCGCGGAATGACATCCCGCACAATCGCCGAGCACCGCAAGATAGCGTCCGCGCTCGATGCGGTCGAAACTCTGGGTGTCTTGCGCAAATGCCGCGCCCGTCAGGCTGACAAACAGAACGGCGGCAATGAGAGAGCGGCGCATCATTCGCTCCTAGACCAACGGACCGGGGTTTTTCAGATAGCGATTGCGGATTGCGTCGGCGGTCCAATACGCAAGCGCGCCAACCGTGTCAGTCGGGTTGTAGCCGTGATTTTGCGGAAACACCGACGCACCGCCCGGCACAAAAACATTGTGCACGTCCCAGCTCTGACAATAACGATTAAGGACGCTGGTCGCGGGATCGGCGCCCATGACCGTACCGCCGGTATTGTGGGTGGTCTGATAGATGGTGCTGTCATAAGGACCCTTGCGCGGGCTTGCCGTCATCTCGGCGGGGTCCATCGCTTTGGCGATCTCGGCGAGACGATCGGTCAGGAAAGCCGACATCTTCAATTCGTTGTCATGAAAATCGAACGTCATCCGCAGCAGCGGACGGCCGAACCGGTCCTTGTAGGTCGGATCCAGATCAAGATAGCAGTCCTTGTAGCTGTACGAACTGCCGTGGGTCGCCAGGCTGAACGCGCGTTGATAGGTTTCCGCGGTCGCTTTCTTCCATTCCGCGCCCCACTTCGGGGTGCCCTTCGGCACCGGCCGGGTCTGGATCGGACGCGCGCCGGTTTGTCCCGCGCCCATGTAGCCGCCGCCGAAAAAGCCCAGGCCCGTGTGATCGAAATTGTCGCCGTTGTAATCGTCGATGATCATGCCGTGCGCGCCGGTCGCGATGAACGGATTGAGGATCTTTTCCTTGAGGATCAGGCTCACGCTGGAGGTGGTCTGATAGGCGTAGTTACGGCCGACAACGCCCGCATCGGTTTGCGGATCGTAAGGTTTGCCAATGCCCGACAGCAACATCAGTTGGACATTGAAGAACGAAAAGGCGCACATCAGCACGATATCGGCGGGCTGTTCCCACTCTTCGCCCGACGTATCAACATAAGTCACGCCGGTGGCGCGCTTGCCGGTCGAGTCCAGATTGATTTTCGTGACTTCGGACTCGGTTTGCGCGCTGAAATTGGGAAATCGCAACAACGCCGGCAGCACGCAGGTCTGCGGGCTGGCCTTGGCATAATTGCCGCAGCCGAACCGTTCGCAGAATCCACAATAGGTGCATTGTCCGAGTTTCACGCCGAGCGGATTGACATAGGCTTCGCTGAGATTTGAGGCCGGCTGCGGAAACGGAGAATGACCGGTCTTGCGTGCCGCTTCGGCGAACAGCGTCGCCCCCAACCCCTGCTTCAACGGCGGCGTCGGATATTCCGACGAGCGCCAGCCTTCGAACGGGTTGCCACCCGCCTGCTTTTGTCCGCGAATATTGCCGGCCTTGCCCGAAGTGCCGCAGAGCTTTTCGAACCGGTCGTAATAGGGCTCAAGCTCATCATAACTGACGGGCCAATCCTGAATTGTCATGTCAGCCGGCAATGCGTCCTTACCGTAGCGTTCTTCGAGATGGCTGCGCAGCTGAAAGTCCGTCGGCAAAAAGCGCCAGGTCTGTCCGTTCCAGTGGATCCCGGCCCCGCCGACGCCATTGCCTGGAAGGAAGCCTGAAAAACTGCGGATCGGCAGCGCCGTTTGGCTCGCATTGTTGCGAAACGTCAGCGTTTGCTGGTCGGGACGCAAAAACAGATCCAGCCGAACCGCGTAGCGAAGTTCGTCCTGCGCATACGCGGGTGGAAAATCGGTCGCTGTGTCACGCCAGGGGCCGCGTTCGATCGCAACGACGTTCAGTCCGGTCTTTGCGAGTTCGTAGGCGAGGATGGCGCCGGTCCAGCCCAACCCGATGATGACGACATCCTTGGTGGGGAGTTTGCGGGCCATGGCTATTCCCTCACTGTCCAGTCGGAGCGACCCATGATGCTGACGGGTGGCAACGGATAGGCCTCGTTGTGACGTTCAACCCAATCACGATAATCGTAACGCGCGCCGGGAAAGCCGATAAGCTTCCAGCTCGCCATGTCACGATTGCCGCCGTAGATTGGATCGGCAAAGAAACCTTCCTGCGTGTTGGCAAGCAACAGCGCGAAAAACTCCGCGCTCTTGACGTCCTTCAAGACGATCGCGCCGGACTCTAGCCCCTTGAGCACGGTGTCCTGATCGCCGGGCGCGAGATTGTTAAAAGATTTTCCGGCGAAATTGCTCTTGATGTAATCCGCCAGCGCTCTCAAGCCTGTGCGATAGCGCGCCGCGGGAGAGCCAGGAAGCTGATAGCCCTGCGTCGCTGCACCGGGCATGAAAGGCGGCCTCGTGTAAAGACCCTCAGCCCGGCCATATGGGCCCGCGAGTTGCCGGTCGATAAAGACGGCGCATCCAGCGTCTTTGCCTCCGGGCCCGCGGCTGTCCGGAGGGATCAGACGGTCAACCGCGGCTTCGATCGTCGCGGCTTCGTCCGCGGTGAAAAACATCCAGGGACCTGGACGAACCACAACCGGAGGCGTCGCCGTTCCCGGCTCCCACGGCAGGCCGCCGGCAAGGGTACGGGCCCGCGCCAGAGTTGTGCCAGCGAAAACAAATGCAGTAGCTGAGGTCAGCAGTAAACGCCGAGATGGTTGCGACGAAGTGATACGATTCATGGTCACCTCTCGTGCGTCAAATCAGTGCTTCAAATTGCAGCCGCCATCAGATGGCGCCGGAATAGCCTACCCAAATCCGCCGGTGTAGCAACCAATCTTCGCCCGCCAGAACAGCAACAAATCTTCGCATTTTCTCTGTAAAGTCTTCGCATTTATTCTGTCTTTGTCATGGCGATGTCCCGAAAATGGCGGCAATCAAGAATGGGTTTCACTAGACGATTGCCCTGTCGCAGCCTTGCTGTGTCGATCGCGCAAGATCACGGCACGTAGTGGCAATGGTGACGGCAATGCTCCGCTCCACACCTCTGCATTCAACGCAGGTTTCGCTGTTTCGCATACGTCGGCGTTAGCTGAGTAAAATCTGAACGATTTTTCGTGCGCACGGGTGCCGCACTTGCATTCGCCGGTCACGCTGCACTCGACGAGTTGCCTGGCTCGACTCGCCGCCAGACTTCGATTCGAACATCACAGACAACGACGCCGGAGGAGCCTTTTGCCGATTGAACGCGATGAGATAGTCGGCGCCGCGAAAGCTTCCGAACGATTGCGTTATGTCGTTGCGGGGTGATCTGAGCCTGCAAGCCAAGTTGTTGACGTTGTTGCGGTTGATTCCAGCTCAAAAACCAAAACCCCGCAATCTGGCGATTGCGGGGTTTTCGATTTGGTTGCGGGGACAGGATTTGAACCTGTGACCTTCAGGTTATGAGCCTGACGAGCTACCGGGCTGCTCCACCCCGCGATAAATCCGTGGCACTTCTTCGAAAAGCCGAAACGGCCGGGACAACGCCCGGGGGCGCCGCTTCCGTCCAGAGGCTTCCTGAGAAGGCAACCCTTGGCCCCGAAGGCCTTGAGGTCGCGGGCGGTATGTACCAACGCCGGCCTGCTTTGGAAAGAGGCGCGGGGCCACTTTTGAGGATTTTGTGACAGCAAAAATCATAGAAATCGTGGCTTTTTTCGTCAAATCGGCCGGAAAAGACGCTAGTGCCCACTTTCCGAAGTTCGTGCTCCATCGCTGCCCCCACTTCCACGAACTTCGGAAAGTCATGGGCACTAGAAAACTTATTGATTCTAGTGCCGCTTTTCTATTTGAAGTTCCTGGATCGAATTCGCCGCTTGTGGTGCAGGAACTTCAAATAGGCGGCACTAGGGCTGAGAATTCCATACAGCCTCACGTCAGCAGGAAGCCGCCATCCACCGTCACCACGCTGCCGGTCATGTAGCGCGAGGCGGAGGAAGCCAGCAGCAGGATCGCGCCGTCGAGATCGGATTCGGTGCCGACCCGCCGCTGCGGAATCCGCTTGATCAGTTTTTCGCCGCCCGCCGTCGACCAGAAATGGTGGTTGATCTCGGTATCGATATAGCCGGGGGCGATCGCATTGACGCGGATATGATTGCCAGCCCAGCTCGAGCGCCATCGCTTTGGTGGCCTGCACGATGCCGGCCTTGGAAATCGTGTAGGGCGATAGAAACTTCATCACGCCGAAGCCGAGCACGGAGGCGACATTGACGATGTTGCCCTCCTGCTTGCGCGCGATCATCCGCCGCGCCATTTCGGTCGCGGTGAAATAAGCGCCCTTGAGGTTGGCGCCGATCACGGCGTCCCAGTCCGCTTCGGTCTGCTCGACCGCCGGTTTCTCGATCGCGATCCCGGCATTGTTGATCAGCACGGTGATCGGGCCAAGGGCTGCCTCCGCCGCGTCGATGGCGCCAACGATCGAGGCATGGTCGGTGACGTCCATCGCGACCGCAGCAGCCCGGCCGCCGTTCGCCTTGATCTCTTGTTCCAGCCCCTTCAGCTTGCCGGTCTGCCGCGCCGCCAGCGCCACGGCCGCACCATGGGCAGACAGCACGCGCGCGAACTGCCGCCCAAGCCCTTGAGAGGCGCCGGTGACCAGAATGGTTTCTTTACTGACGTCGAATAGACCGGGCATGAGGAACTTCCGAAAACGTCACTAGAGCTCCGATCCCGAAGTTCGCAAACGATCGCGGCAACCTCTGATGCGAACTTCGGAATCAAAGGAGCTCTAGCAACCTATTGTTTCCAGTGCGGCTTTGAATTCGAAGTTCCTATGAAGAACCTCCCGCAACACTGATAGGAACTTCGAATTCGCCGCACGGGCGCATTGATACAGACGATTTTCGCCACCGCAAACCGAATTCGTTCACCAAGGTCTCAACCCATCGTACAGGCCCGGAGCGGTGCTTCATGAACAGTTTCGATGCCGTGGTTGGCGTGGCGACGGTTGCCGCTGTCACGATGGGCTTCAACGCCGGCCTCTTGCGCAGCGCCGTCACGATCCTGTCCGATTCCGAAGTTCGCATGAAATCGCGGCGACCTCTGATGCGAACTTCGGAATCACAGGAGCTCTAGCAAACCATTATTCCAGTGCGGCCTTGAATTTGAAGTTCCTATAACGAACTTGCCGCCGCGCCGATAGGAACTTCAAATTCGCCGCACTGGCCTATCTGGTCGCGATGCCGATCGCGGTCTGGGCTACATCGTTGATGTCCCACGACGCCGGCGGCTTGGCGTTGATGCAAAATCCCTTGCCATTTTTCGGGACGTTTCTGGTCGCGGGCATCGTGCTCGGAAAACTCATGCGCCTCCTGATCGACGAGGCGATTGGACCGGAAGCCGGCATCGCCGACCGCCTCGCAGGTAGCGCGCTCGGCGCGGTGCGCGTCGGCCTCGTCGCGGTTTCACTGGTCGTGATCTTCGACCAACTCGTCCCAGTGGATCGCCAGCCGTCCTATCTCACAGGCTCGCGGCTGCGGCCGATATTTTCGGCTGCCGGACAGATGGGGCTGAAATCCCTGCCGCCGGACATTGCGGCCTATGTCGACCGCCTGAAAAAAGACCGGCGGATTTGAAGCCGTCTCTCGTTCTGCTATGCGTCTAGTGGAGTGGATTTGACATTCGCTACCCGCCTAGCCACAAACTCGAAAGCGAATGCCAAATCCTAAACTCCACTAGAAACATATATTTGCTAGTGGTCCTTTGATTCTAACATTCGCAAAGTGACCGCTGAGAAGGGATGCGAATGTTAGAATCGGACCACTAGTCGGCGGCTTGTCCCTTATCAGGGCTGCTTCAAACGGCTAGACTGGCCGCAGATCGAAAATCATCGGGAATGACGGGAGTGAAACAGTGGATTTAGGCATCAAGGGCCGCCGCGCCATCGTCTGCGCATCGAGCAAGGGACTGGGACGCGCCTGCGCCATCGCGCTCGCCAACGAGGGCGTGCATGTCACGCTGACCGCGCGCGGCGCGGAAGCGCTGAAAAAGACCGCGGACGAAATCCGCAAAGCTAATCCCGGCGTCACCGTGACCGAGATCGTCGGCGACATCACGACGCCGGCGGGGCGCGAGGCGGTGCTGAAGGCCTGCCCGGAGCCGGATATCCTGATCAACAATGCCGGCGGTCCGCCGCCCGGCGATTTCCGCAACTGGACCCGCGACGACTGGATCAAGGCGATCGACGCCAACATGCTGACCCCGATCGAACTGATCAAGGCGACGGTGGACGGCATGATGGCGCGCAAGTTCGGCCGCATCGTCAACATCACCTCGGCCGCGGTGAAGGCGCCGATCGAGGTGCTCGGCCTGTCCAACGGCGCGCGCGCCGGCCTCACCGGCTTTGTCGCCGGCCTCGCGCGCAAGACCGTGATCAACAACGTCACCATCAACGGGCTGTTGCCGGGTCCGTTCGACACCGACCGGCTGCGCGGCGCCGTCGCCAAGGCCGAAGCCGAGAAGCGCGGCGTCTCGGTGGAGCAGATGATCGCCGAGCGCGGCAAGGCCAATCCCGCCGGTCGCTTCGGCGACCCCGAGGAATTCGGCCTAGCCTGCGCGTTTCTGTGCGGGGCCAAATCCGGCTTCATCACCGGACAGAACATCCTGCTCGACGGCGGCGCCTTCCCCGGCACGCTGTAGGAAATGCCGAATGCGATGGACGATCGGCCGGGTCGCGATCACCAAAGTGGTCGAGCTGGAAACGGTCGGCCACACCCGTTTCATTTTGCCGCTCGCCGGCCGCGAGGAAATCCAACGACTGCCGTGGCTGATTCCGCACTTCGCCACCGAAGACGGCCGCCTGAAGATGTCGATCCACGCGCTGGTGGTCGAAACACCGGCGCGGCGGATCGTGGTCGACACCGGGCTTGGCAACGACAAACAACATCGCACCGTTCCGACCTGGAACGACCGAAAGGGACCGTTCCTCGACGACCTCACCGCGGCCGGTTTTCCGCCGGACAGCATCGACACCGTGCTGTGCACGCATCTCCACGTCGATCACGTCGGCTGGAATACGCGGCTTGAGGGTGGGCGTTGGGTGCCGACCTTCGAGAAGGCGCGTTATCTGTTCGGGATGAGCGAATATGCCTACTGGCGCGACCACAGCACGGCGCCGGACAAGGCGGCGATCTTTGAGGATTCCGTGGCGCCGGTCGTCGCGGCCGGCCAGGCCGATTTTGTCGCCAGCGACGCGCGCATTTGTGAAGAGATCACCCTGATCCCGACCCCCGGCCACAGCCCGGGCCATGTCAGCCTTCATATCCGCTCGGAAGGCGAAGAAGGGCTTCTGACCGGCGATGTCGCCCACCACCCCTGCCAGATGGCCCATCTCGACTGGTCCTCGACCGCCGATTCCGACCCCCGACAATCGGCCGAGACCCGGCGCGCGCTGTTTTCACGCTTTGCCGACCGGCCGGTGCTGGTCATTGGCGGGCATTTCGACGCCGGCCATATCCAGCGCGACGGCGATGCCTTCAAATTCATCGCGGCGGGCGGGGCTAAGGGCCGATGCCAGGCCGAACTTTCCCGCTAAATGAGCGCCCAACCGCTATCTTGGACATGCGGGGCTGCGCCGGCGACAGTTGAATTTGGCCGCTCCCTGTTCCATGAAGCGTCGCAAGCCATGAAACCACCTAGGGAGTGATAAGAAATGAAGCTTGTTCGTTATGGGGAAGTTGGCAAGGAAAAGCCCGGCCTGGTCGATAAATCCGGCCAGATCCGGGACCTGTCGGCGCATATTCCGGATCTCGCCGGAGAGGCCTTTTCACCGGCCTCGCTGGCCAAAATTGCCGCGCTTGATCCCGCCTCGCTCCCGGCTGTCGGCGGCAAGCCGCGCATTGGGGCTGCCGTCGGCGGCTTGCCGAAATTCATCGCCATCGGCCTCAACTATTCCGATCATGCGAACGAAGTCGGCATGGCGATCCCGGCCGAGCCGATCGTCTTCATGAAGGGCAACAACAGCCTGTGCGGACCCAACGACAAGGTCGAAAAGCCGCGCGGCTCGACCAAGCTCGACTGGGAAGTCGAGATTGCGATCATCATCGGCAGTCGCGCCAAATATGTCTCCGAAGCTGACGCGCTCAATTACGTCGCCGGCTACAGCGTCTGCAACGACGTCTCCGAGCGCTTCTTCCAGATCGAACGGCTGGGGCAATGGACCAAGGGCAAGTCGCACGACACCTTTGGCCCGCTTGGCCCATGGGTGGTCACCAAGGACGAAATCGCCGACGTGCAGAAGCTGCCGATGTGGACCGATGTCAACGGCAAGCGCTGCCAGACCGGATCGACCGCGACCATGATCTTCGGCATCAAGAAGATCGTCTCCTACCTGTCCGAGATCATGACGCTGATGCCGGGCGACGTTATCGCGACCGGCACCCCGCCCGGCGTCGGCATGGGCATGAAGCCGCCGAAATTTCTCAATGTCGGCGACGTCGTCACGCTCGGCATCGAAGGCCTCGGCGAGCAGCGTCAGGAAATCGTCGCGGCGTGATGGCTCTCACCGCCGTCATCACCGGGCTTGCCCCGGTGATCCACGTCTAGCTTTCTTGTAAGTGAGGAAAAGACGTGGATGGCCGGGTCATAGGCGAGCGGAAGCGACGCCGTTCTTCAAACGGCTATGCCCGGCCATGACGAAAATGTCTCTTTGTGAAAGACACGTCCATGAAACTCACCTACTCGGCCGCTTCCCCCTTCGCCCGCAAGGTCCGCATCGCCGCCATCGAACTCGGCCTGATCGACAAAATCGAATTCGTGCCGACGTCGGTCGTGCCGGCGCAAGCCAATGACGAGTACATGAAGATCACGCCGCTGAAGAAGCTGCCGGTGCTGATCCTCGACGATGGCAGTGTGATCCTCGATTCCTATGTCATCGTCGAATATCTCGACGAGCTCGCAGGCGGCGGAAAATTGATTCCCTCTGATGGTCCCGACCGGTGGAAGGTCAAGAGCGACCATTCCATGCTGCAAGGCATGCTCGATTCCATGCTGCTCTGCCGTTACGAGAACATGGTGCGGCCGAAGGAACTGAAGTGGCAGGCGTGGGCCGACGACCACTGGAACCGGGCCTGGAAAGGCATGGCGCGCTTCAACGAGAAAACAGAGGTGTTGTCGCGTCCGCTCGACATCGTGCAGATCTCGCTTGCTTGCGTGCTCGGCTACGCCGATTTCCGTTATGCCGACTGCGGCTGGCGCAAGGCCTATCCCAACCTCGCCGCCTTTAACGAGCGGATGCTGGAGCGGCCCTCGATCAAGATTTCGGTCCCACCGAAAGCGTAAACGAAGCGAGAGCCGCCATGAGCCTGAAATTCACCGCCGGCGATCTCACCATCCACCGCATCATCGAGCAGGAAACCACGTTCCTGCCGGTGCTCGATCTTTTTCCCCAGCTCACGCCCGATCTGCTTGGCGCAAAACCGGGACTGGATGCGTAAGAGCAGGCGCGATCGATGAAACCGACACGCTGATCCTGTGCTTTCAGTCCTATGTCGTGCGCACGCCGCACCACACCATCCTGATCGATAGCTGCATCGGCAACGACAAGCCGCGGCCGCAGCGTCCGAAATGGAACATGAAGACCGACGACACCTATATGAGCGGCCTTAAGGCCGCCGGCGTTTCGGTCGAAGACATCGATTTCGTGATGTGCACGCATCTGCATGTCGATCACGTCGGCTGGAATACGCGGATGGAAGGCGGCCGCTGGGTGCCGACCTTCCCCAAGGCACGTTATATTTTCGGCAAGACCGAATTCGACTATTGGAGCGAACAGAACGCCAAGGCGCCGGTGCCGCCGTTCGGCGACAGCGTGCTGCCGGTGGTCGAAGCGAAGCGGGCTGACATCGTCGGCGATGATTTTGCCGTCGGCGATCACCTGCGTATTTTGCCGACGCCGGGCCACACGCCCGGACATGTCGCTTTTGCCTTCGGCCGGGCCAAGGACGATGCGGTCTTTGTCGGCGATATGATGCACACGCCGCTTCAGTCGCGGCATCCGGAGTTGTCGCCGAGATTTGACGTCGATCGCGCGCAGGCTGCGGTGACGCGAAAAGACTTTCTGGAACGCTATTGCGACACCGACACGCTGTGCTGCACCGCGCATTTCCCCTCGCCCTCGACCGGAAAGATCCGCCGCAGCGGCAATGGATTTAGCTGCGAGATGGTGTAGGCTTAAACTCTGGCCGCATGGTTCGAGACGCGCCGGCGTTTGGTTGCGCCGTTCGCTACCGGCCGAGCCAGCGCTCGGCCTGCTCGGGCGGTCCGTGCGAAGCGCGGCCCGATGACAGGCTCCGCGCCGTCTCGAAGGATGAAGCTACCGACCTCGAAGCGGCACCTCAATCGAACAGGCTCGGCGTGTGATTGACCGCCGCGCCTTCGATCGCGAGCATTTTTAGTTTCGTATCAACGCCTCCCCTGGCGGAAAACCCGCCGGGCTTCTGGCCCGCGGCCAGCACGCGATGACACGGCACCACGATCGGACAGGGGTTGCGGCCGAGCGCCTGGCCGACATCGCGCGATAGTTCGACGCCACCCAGCCGCTTCGCAATATCGCCATAGGTCATGGTCTGGCCGGGTGGAATGCTGCGGGCGATGTCGTAGACGCCGCGGTTGAAGTCGGGCACGCCGTCGAGATCGAGCGCGATGTCCCTGAGATCATCGGGTTCGCCCGCCAATAATTTGAGGATGCGTTCGATCGCGCGTTGCACGTCTTCCGTCGGCGCGGTCTCGCTGATCTCGCCGCGGCGCTGCCGGATGCGCGCACGGGTCTTCTCGTCGCTGCCCATCGGCAGTTGCAGGCCGTTGATGCCGCGCGGGCCCCACTCGATACCGCAAATGCCGATCGGCGTCTCGAACAGGGCAAAATGCTGGTCAGTCATGGCTCACTCCAAATCTATGCCCCACCTAGCTCTCGATTGCGGAATCTAGGCTTGGAGATTGTTGCGATCCACCCGATTTCTGCGTCGCAATACCCCGACAACACGGCTGGAAACCCTGCCGCCAAGTGTTATCCTTCGTCCCAAACAACAATATGGGCGTCGCCCGAAAGAACGCGAGAGGAACCGCCATGAAACTTACTCAGCAGCAGATCGAGGATTTTAACCGCGAAGGCTGGCTGTTTCTGCCGGAACTGTTCAGCCCCGAGGAGATCGCCCTGCTCGCACGCGAGGCCGTCAACATCTACGACGCCAACAGGCCGGAGGTATGGCGCGAGAAAAGCGGCGCGCCGCGCACGGCCTTTGCCGCCCATCTCTACAACGAAGCGTTCCGGCTGCTCGGCGCCCATCCGCGCATGATCGAACCGATCGAGCAGGTGTTCGGCGAGAAGGTCTACATGCATCAGTTCAAGATCAACGCCAAGGCGGCATTCACCGGCGACGTCTGGCAATGGCATCAGGACTACGGCACCTGGAAGCGCGACGACGGCATGCCGGAACCGCGTGCGATGAACATCGCGATCTTTCTTGACGAGGTGATGCCGATCAATGGACCTTTGATGCTGGTGCCGCGCAGCCAGCATGCCGGCGACCTCAAGGCCTCGCACGATCTTCAGACCACCTCCTATCCGCTGTGGACGCTGGACGAGGAGACCGTGACGCGGCTGGTCAAGGAAGGCGGCATTGTCGCGCCGACCGGCAAGGCCGGCGGCTTGTTGATGTTCCACGGCAATCTGGTGCACGGCTCGGCCGGCAACATCACGCCCTATCCGCGCAAGATCGTGTATCTGACGCTCAACGCGGTCTCGAACCACATCCGAAACCCCACGCGGCCGGAATATATCGCCCATCGCGATTTCACCCCGATCGAGACCGTCGATGACGATGCGCTGCTTCGCCTCGCGCGCGCGCCCCGGCAGGCAGCGGAGTAACTTCTCGTGCCCCGGGCGCAGCGCAGCGCGAAACGACGCGCTGCTGAGCCGGGGCCTTTGCTAACTAACCCTGGATCCCGGCTCTGCGGAGCAGCACTGCGCGCTGCACCGCGTCCGGGACACGATAGTCTTCCGGACCCAATCCCATGAACCTCTCCTCCCTCCTCGCCGCCCGCCGCGCCGCCGGCAAACCCGTTCGCGTCGCGCTGATCGGCGCCGGCAAATTCGGCTCGATGTTCTTGTCGCAGGTGCCGCATACGCCGGGGCTTGAAGTGCCCGTGATCGTCGATCTCGATCCGGAGCGCGCGCGCGAGGCCTGCCGCACCGTCGGCTGGGACGCAAGACCGGATCGCGGCAACGACCTTCACCGCTGACAGCGCCAAAGCGATGTCCGGCGATGATCGAGGTGGTCGTGGAAGCGACCGGCAATCCCGCCGTCGGCATCCACCATGCCCGCGCCGCGATTGCGAACGGCAAGCATATCGTGATGGTCAATGTCGAGGCCGATGTGCTGGCCGGCCCGCTGCTGGCGGAGGAAGCGCGCAAAGCGGGCGTGGTCTATTCGCTCGCCTATGGCGACCAGCCGGCGCTGACCGCCGAGATGGTCGACTGGGCGCGCGCCACCGGCTTTCGCGTGGTTGCGGCCGGCAAGGGCACCAAATATCTGCCCGCCTATCACGACGTGACGCCGGCGGGCGTCTGGGGCCATTACGGGCTGTCGGCCGATGAGGCGCAATCGGCCGGGATGAACCCGCAAATGTTCAATTCGTTTCTCGACGGCACCAAGTCCGCGATCGAGATGGCGGCGATTGCGAACGCCACCGGGCTCGACGTCCCCTCCGGTGGACTGTTGTTTCCGCCCTGCGGCGTCGATGATCTGCCGCATGTGATGCGGCCGCGCGAGCACGGCGGCGTGCTGGAAAAATCAGGCGTGGTGGAAGTGGTGTCGTCGCTGGAGCGCGACGGCCGGCCGGTGTTCCGCGATCTGCGCTGGGGCGTCTATGTCGTGCTGGAAGCGCCGAACGACTATGCCGCCGACTGCTTCAAACAATATGGGCTGAAGACCGACGCCAGCGGCCGTTATGCCGCGATGTACAAGCCGTATCACCTGATCGGGCTCGAGCTGAACATCTCGATCCTGTCGGCGGCGCTGCGCAAGGAGCCGACCGGGCAGCCGCACGGCTTCCGCGGCGACGTCGCCGCAGTGGCCAAGCGCGATTTGCGCGCGGGCGAAATGCTCGACGGCGAGGGCGGCTATACGGTGTGGGGCAAGCTGATGCCGGCCTCGCTAAGCCTTGCGGCCGGCGCGTTGCCGATCGGGCTGGCGCATCACCTCAAACTGAAGAGCGACGTCGCCCATGGCGCGTGGTGCGCTGGGACGACGTCGAGGCTGACGCCGACAACGAGACCGTCAAGACGCGGCGAGCGATGGAGGTGAGATTTGGCGGCGGGTTGCGTTAGTCGCCGGCTGAGCAAACCTCCTCATTTGTCATCGCCCGCCACCGGGTCTCGCCTTCGGCGAGCCCGATGACAGGCTCCAGCGGGCGATTCAGTATTCCAGAGGCCTCAGAGTCCGAACTCGGAGGCTGCGGCGTACTGGATACCCCGCTTTCGCGGGGCATGACATAGAGCAGAGGCCTGAAGATCAGTTCTGATCGTCGCCCATGATGGCGGCGAGCTTGTCGAAGTTCTTCACGACGAGGTCGATGTTACCCTTGTTCTGGATCGTCGGCTCCGGCGCCTTCGCGGCCTGATTGAGGTCCTCCAGCGCTTCCTTTTTGTCCTTGGCGGACATCTTCTTGTCGGCCTGGACCTGCGCGATCTGGGCCTTGATGACGGCGGCGCCGCCGACATACTTCTTGGTCGCCGGATCGATGCCGCTCATGATGAGGCCGATATTGTCGACGACGCTGTTGTAGTCGTCGTAGCTGGCAAAGCCGTACTTCTTGGCGGTCGCTTCGAGTTGCGCGGTGAGCTTGGGATCCGGCTTGCCGTTTTCAGGCATCTTCTCGGAAAGCGCGTCCATGTCCTTGGCCGCGGCGATCACGCCCTCGACCTGCTTGTCGGTCAGCGCGATCTGCTTCACTTCCGGCGGCTGGCCGGCGGGCGGGGCGGCCTGCGCCGGGGCCATCTTCTGCGTGGCCTGCGCCAGCGCGCTATCGGTGGACAGGACC
>CAWCHC010000019.1:0-90000 GCA_963795255.1 uncultured Alphaproteobacteria bacterium | reverse complement strand
ACCCCCCGAAGCATTCATGCGAGGCGATACCTAAATATCTTTCGCGGAGAACCAGCTATTTCCCAGTTTGATTGGCCTTTCACCCCTAACCACAAGTCATCGGAGTCTTTTTCAACAGACACCCGTTCGGTCCTCCAGTGAGTGTTACCTCACCTTCAACCTGCTCATGGCTAGATCACTAGGTTTCGGGTCTAATACAACGAACTTGACGCCCTATTCAGACTCGCTTTCGCTACGCCTACGCCTATCGGCTTAAGCTTGCTCGTTAAATTAAGTCGCTGGCCCATAATACAAAAGGTACGACGTCACCCAGAACGTATCTTGGGCTCCGTCTGTTTGTAGGTGTCCGGTTTCAGGTCTATTTCACTCCCCTCGTCGGGGTGCTTTTCACCTTTCCCTCACGGTACTGGTTCACTATCGGTCGCTGAGGAGTACTTAGGCTTGGAGGGTGGTCCCCCCGCGTTCAGACAGAATTGCACGTGTTCCGCCTTACTCGAGGACACATCATCGCATTACCCGTACGGGGCTATCACCCTCTAAGGCCCTGCTTTCCTGACAGGTTCCGGTTGTCTTTGATGTGTCACTGGCCTGGTCCGCGTTCGCTCGCCACTACTAACGGAGTCTCTGTTGATGTCCTTTCCTCCAGGTACTTAGATGTTTCAGTTCCCTGGGTTTGCTTAAAACCTCCTATTTTATTCGGAAGTCTCATACCTTCACTTGATAACCGGAAATCCAAAACCTTGACGGCTTGGTTCTCAAACATTTCTGTTCGAACCCCAAGACACAAGGTCTTGGAGTTCCGGCTATCGAAGGTGGGTTTCCCCATTCGGAAATCCGTGGATCAAAGCTTCTTCGCAGCTCCCCACGGCTTATCGCAGCGTAGCACGTCCTTCATCGCCTCTCAGCGCCAAGGCATCCACCGAACACCCTTAAGGCACTTGATTGCTCTCATTATCAATGTCCACACACTCGGCAGAATGTATGTCCGCACACTTGCCTCAAGACCGAAGTCTCAAAGGCGCGCACCCTCGATGAATGCTGCTATGCGGCCGGACACTGATTAGAAAGACCAGCTTGCTTCGTAAGATCGAACCGATAGTGAGGCGGTCAAGCTTCACTAACAAGATCATTTACAACCCGCGTCATCTTGCGATGTTACCCACAAAAAGCGCGAGCGCCGAAATGACCTGGAGATTGTGAATTGGACTCCGCAATTGCTTTGCAGATCCAACTCGGATCGATCTCCTCTTTACGATGTCAGAAATCCCGCATGACGCGTCCAGTTAAGGACAACGCATGCGAAGTGATGTTTTCGCGGACGACGTAAGTATCGAAGCAGCCGCCTTGAGAGCAGGCATCGACTCTTCGAATTGCCAGTCGTGGTGGAGCCAGACGGGATCGAACCGACGACCTCATGCTTGCAAAGCACGCGCTCTCCCAGCTGAGCTATGGCCCCGTACCAGAAGACGAATGCTTCACGTCAATCAGGGAAGAGCAGCCACAAACTGGAAAACGCACTCGATCAAATGGTGGGCCTGGGAAGACTTGAACTTCCGACCTCACGCTTATCAAGCGCGCGCTCTAACCAACTGAGCTACAAGCCCCTAACGCTTATCCTCCATGAAGAGGATCGGGTCCTGCTCGCGCACAGCCGGCGACAGCGCCAGATGCATCGCACAAGCGCAAGCCCACTGGCGCGTGTTCGTCCGCGAAGAAAGAGAAACGAAGACGGCGAAATCCCGCCAATGGAGCTCAACAATCCTGAAATTGCTGGCCCCTGATGTTTCTAAAACGATCCGATAGTGAGCGTGAGCTCGCTGAAGGATCATCCTTAGAAAGGAGGTGATCCAGCCGCAGGTTCCCCTACGGCTACCTTGTTACGACTTCACCCCAGTCGCTGACCCTACCGTGGCCGGCTGCCTCCTTGCTGGTTAGCGCACCGTCTTCAGGTAAAACCAACTCCCATGGTGTGACGGGCGGTGTGTACAAGGCCCGGGAACGTATTCACCGTGGCGTGCTGATCCACGATTACTAGCGATTCCAACTTCATGGGCTCGAGTTGCAGAGCCCAATCCGAACTGAGACGGCTTTTTGAGATTTGCGAAGGGTTGCCCCTTAGCGTCCCATTGTCACCGCCATTGTAGCACGTGTGTAGCCCAGCCCGTAAGGGCCATGAGGACTTGACGTCATCCCCACCTTCCTCGCGGCTTATCACCGGCAGTCTCCTTAGAGTGCTCAACTAAATGGTAGCAACTAAGGACGGGGGTTGCGCTCGTTGCGGGACTTAACCCAACATCTCACGACACGAGCTGACGACAGCCATGCAGCACCTGTCTCCGGTCCAGCCGAACTGAAGAACTCCGTCTCTGGAGTCCGCGACCGGGATGTCAAGGGCTGGTAAGGTTCTGCGCGTTGCGTCGAATTAAACCACATGCTCCACCGCTTGTGCGGGCCCCCGTCAATTCCTTTGAGTTTTAATCTTGCGACCGTACTCCCCAGGCGGAATGCTTAAAGCGTTAGCTGCGCCACTAGTGAGTAAACCCACTAACGGCTGGCATTCATCGTTTACGGCGTGGACTACCAGGGTATCTAATCCTGTTTGCTCCCCACGCTTTCGTGCCTCAGCGTCAGTATCGGGCCAGTGAGCCGCCTTCGCCACTGGTGTTCTTGCGAATATCTACGAATTTCACCTCTACACTCGCAGTTCCACTCACCTCTCCCGAACTCAAGATCCTCAGTATCAAAGGCAGTTCTGGAGTTGAGCTCCAGGATTTCACCCCTGACTTAAAGACCCGCCTACGCACCCTTTACGCCCAGTGATTCCGAGCAACGCTAGCCCCCTTCGTATTACCGCGGCTGCTGGCACGAAGTTAGCCGGGGCTTATTCTTGCGGTACCGTCATTATCTTCCCGCACAAAAGAGCTTTACAACCCTAGGGCCTTCATCACTCACGCGGCATGGCTGGATCAGGCTTGCGCCCATTGTCCAATATTCCCCACTGCTGCCTCCCGTAGGAGTTTGGGCCGTGTCTCAGTCCCAATGTGGCTGATCATCCTCTCAGACCAGCTACTGATCGTCGCCTTGGTGAGCCGTTACCTCACCAACTAGCTAATCAGACGCGGGCCGATCTTTCGGCGATAAATCTTTCCCCGTAAGGGCTTATCCGGTATTAGCACAAGTTTCCCTGTGTTGTTCCGAACCAAAAGGTACGTTCCCACGCGTTACTCACCCGTCTGCCGCTGACGTATTGCTACGCCCGCTCGACTTGCATGTGTTAAGCCTGCCGCCAGCGTTCGCTCTGAGCCAGGATCAAACTCTCAAGTTGGACTTGAAACTTCAAACCGGCTGATCACAACGTTTGACGAGGTCCCACCATTTTTTGTCAGCCGAAGCTGACAGCCGCCTGCGATTCACATCGCGGGCAACGATGGTGTAACCTTTAAAACGTGTACCGCCGAAGTCTTTCGTCCGGCCCCGAAACCCTGAAAACCGAAGTCTTCAAACATTCCGAGACTCCGCAAGGACTCCGCCGTCCACGTTTCTCTTTCTTCATCTTCACTTGTCAAACAGCCCGGGGTCCGAGAACCCCTCTCCCTTTGTCGGGGAGCCTTCAGTCCGAAATCTTCCAAGGAAGCCTTCGAACATCCCCATCCGACGGCGAATGACAACCGGTTGCTACCGGCTGTTGAATTCACTCATCTCAGTGAGGAGCTTCGCTGGCACGAAAACCTGCCTTGGCCGTGGGCCAATGCAGCGCCGCGCTCAGTGGGCGGTTTATAAGCCCGCCCAATCGGCGTTGTCAACGGCTGATGTCAACAAATCGTCGCATCGCGTCGAGAATTTTGAGTCGGCCTGCAAGCCCCGATTTTTAGGGACAACACGCCGTACTTGAGCCACAATCCTGCGACGTTCTGGCATACTTAGGTACTGAATCGCTTGATGCCAGTGGGGGTCGCAGGCGGTGAAATACCAGCAGAGAGGCGAAGTTCACTTGTGAGCCAGTGGCCTCTTTCACGCGGACGGAAGATTTCGAAGAGATTTCCACGCTATCAACAGCCGTGATTTTGGGCCGCGCTTTCGGCACTTTATCACGGACATCGGTGCGGCATCCCGCGCTCCCCGTTCCTTGAACTTAGGGAATACGGGTTTCAAGGACGGCGCAGGACCTCGTCGAATGTCGATGGAATTTGGGGGGATGGTGGTTTGAACCACAGAACGTCACGCGGGGGCGGATACGGGCGCGACACCGGGGTCATTGACCTCGGTCACGAGCCGCCGCTTTCGGTCGACGGTTCTGAGGCTGCGGTGATCGACCGCCGCCGTGTCTCCGTGCAGTGGTTTAGCGGCACCATTCTGACTGGTTTATGCGGCGCGGCCCTGATCGGCGGCGCCGTTTTTGCGTCGCTCGACGGCGAAATGACCTTCGCCAAGGTTCCGGAACGGGTCGAGGGCGCGCTCCGCGGGGCTTTCGGCGCCAACGACCGCACGGCAACCCTGCACAAGAGCGACCGCCTGCCGCCGCCCGGCGAATCCAGCGCGGCGCGCAATGTGGTGCGGGTTTCGACGGTCACGCGGGTCGGCAATCGCGACGTGATGCGGGTGCGGCCGTTCGTCCGCATCTCCGGCAACCTGTCGATGACCACCAGCGACCTCTCCGCCAAGATCCCGCCCTTCAACGCCCAGCGCATGCTGAGCGACGTCGGCACCAGCGCGCCGGCGGCTGCGGACGATCCGAACAATCCCGACGCCGCCGAACCCGACGCCGAGGTCTCCTTCGTCACCAAGGATCTCGGGCCGATCCTGCCCAAGGCCAAGCTCGCCACGGTCATTCCGCTTGACGAGATCCTGCTGCGGGTGCGCGACGCCTCGAACTGGCACGGCAATGGCGGCGTGAAATATGCCGCGCTCGCCAATGCCACCGCCGATGTCAGCGGCACCACCGGCGGCCTCAAGCTGGCCTACGCCACGGAAGGCAACGTGTCCGACCCCTATGCCGGTTTTGAAACCCGGGTCGTGCCTGAAAACGTCACCCTGCTGCCGAAGACCAAGGACCAGATCACCGGCGGCAACCCGACCGGCGAGCGCGTCCACGTCGTCAAGAAGGGCGACAGCGTCAGCACGATCATGCGCGATCAGGGCGCCACGCCCGAAGAGGCCAGGGCGATCGCCATTACGCTCGGCGCCCGCGGCCGCGACGGCGGCCTGAAGGAAGGCGAGAAGCTTCGTATCCTGATGGCGCCGGCCGGCCCCGGCCAACGGCTTCAGCCCTCCCGCGTGATCGTCGCCAACGATTCCGCCGTCGAAGCGGTCGCAGCACTTTCCGACCTCGGCAAATACGTCGCCGTCGACGTCACCAGCATCAACACCGTCACCGACACCGCCGACAACAGCAGCAAAGACGACGATGACGATGACGACGGAACCGGGGTCCGCCTCTATCAGAGCATTTACGAGACCGCGCTGCGCAACAAGGTGCCGGCGAACGTCATCGAGGACATGATCCGCATCTATTCCTACGACGTCGACTTCCAGCGCAAGGTGCAGCCCGGCGATTCCTTCGACGTGTTCTTTGCCGGCGAGGATGAAGGCACAGCCTCCAGCGAAAAGCCCGAAGTGCTGTTTGCCTCGCTCACGGTCGGCGGCGAGACCAAGAAGTATTATCGTTTCCAGACCCCGGACGATGCGGTGGTCGATTTCTACGACGAGACCGGCAAGAGCGCGAAGAAGTTCCTGGTCCGCAAACCCGTCAACAACGCGATCATGCGATCCGGCTTCGGCAGCCGCCGCCATCCGATCCTCGGCTACGTCAAGATGCACACCGGCGTCGATTGGGCCACCGCCTACGGCACGCCGATCTTCGCTTCCGGCAACGGCGTGGTTGAAGTCGCGGGCTGGGAAGGCGGCTACGGCAAATACGTCAAGCTCAAGCACAACAACGGCTACGAGACCGCCTACGGCCATATGTCGGCCTTCGCCAAGGGCCTGGAAGTCGGCAAGCGGGTTCGCCAGGGCCAGGTCATCGGCTTCGTCGGTTCGACCGGGCAGTCGACCGGCGCCCATGTCCATTACGAAATCCTGGTCAACGGCCGCTTCGTCGACCCGATGCGCATCAAGCTGCCGCGCGGCCGCTCGCTGGAGGGACCGATGCTGGCGGGCTTCGAGAAAGAGCGCGACCGGCTGGACGTGATGATGACCGGCCGCGGCGCTCGCATCTCGAATGCAAACAACAGCCCCGTGCAGCTCAGCAACCGCTGATCCCGCAAAAGATCATCCTCGTCCTTACGACGAAGCGCTCACAATCACAAAAACGATGCCGATCGCCGTCAAGCCGAAGGCTACTGCCGCGAGCGGCAACAAGACGTCGATTGCGGCATGCGAGCCGTGAAGCCTGGCGCCCCAGACCGAGAAATCCCCGGCCCGCCAATCGCGGAATGGCGTCTTCTGCGAATGCCCCTCATAGGGCTTCCGGTACTTTCGCCAGACTTCCGACAGCACCCACGGCAGCCCGACGGCTATCAGCAGCAATAGGCTTACAAATGCCAGCGAAAGGCTGGTGTAACCACCGCGATCGAAAAGCACCCAGGCGCTGATCACGAACCAGGCGACAAGGCAGGCGGCCGCCCCGTAGATGCGTGAATGAAGCTGGTCGAAAACAGGCCTGTTGTGGTCGACGATATCCCTGGCCATGGACTTCTCTCCTTGGACTTCTCTCCCCTTGGCTTGAAAGTGGAATCTGGCAATTTGCTGCGGCGCCGCGACTGGGGAGCGCTTGGTAGCGGCTGCGACCCGGCTGGCGATTCCTTAGGTAAAACCGGCCGCGCGTGGGCCGGTTTCATTAAATTTTTGTTTTCATTAAATTTTTGTCGGGCCGCCTCGCAACCCTGGGGGCGAATCCACGTTGATAAGTAAGAGAGACCTTCGTTGGAGGGTGCCATGGAGAATTGGTCAAATACAAAACTATGTGACGTAGCGAATCTGATCCTCGGCGCGTTTCTGTTCTTCTCGCCCTGGATTTTCCACTTCGATGCTGGAAAAATGACCCAGAATGCGACCATCGCCGGTATCGTGATCGCCGTACTGGCAATTGCGGCCCTGGCCGCCTTTGCGGTCTGGGAAGAATGGCTCAACCTGATCGTTGGCGTGTGGGTCCTGGTTTCACCCTGGGTGCTGCATTTCCAGGGCAACCATACCGCAACCACGGTCCACGTGATCGTCGGTGCGGCAGTTGCGATCCTGGCCGCGGTTGAACTCTGGCTGATGTCGCAGAATCCGCCTCGCCTCACCACGAGCCGCTAAGCGTTTTCGAAGCGAAGTGGAAGCCGGTTCGCGTGAAGCAAACGCGTCCAAAAAAAGGCTGGAGTCCGGTTCAATCAGAACCGGGCTCTGGCGCCTCGCCGCCTAAATCGCCAGCGGTTGGGCTTTTTAGCCGGCAAGCGGAGAAAGGCGATGACACGTATCGCGCGTGAGGACGTGATCAGAACTTTCGGCGATATTGACGATGCGCTGATCGCGGAAATCATCGGAACCGGGGCGACCGTCGAAGAGATGACCGAGGCCCAGGCCTGGATCGACAGTGACGAAGCCTTGATGAATGCGGGCAGGCCGCTGCCGAACGGCCGCGTCGGTGAGCTCGTCGACATGCTCGCGGAACTCAAGGCCGCCGACAACGAGGAAGACGATGCCGTGACCAGCGCGAAGATCTGACGCAAAAAAGACGCGGCCGATCCGGGCCGCGCCTTTTTCGCCTTGAGCCTTCGCGACGCCTCGCGCATCCTCAATTCAGCTTTCGCTTGGCCACCGGCGTCTCGAACTGGGCGATCTCCGCGGTCTGGCGCGCCTTGCCGTTGAAGGTCAGGACATTGCCTTCCGCCGAGATCGCGACGTGATCGCCGTCATGGACCTCGCCGGCCAGGATCATCTCGGCGAGCGGATCCTGCAGATTGCGCTGGATCACCCGCTTCAGCGGACGTGCGCCATAGGCGGGGTCCCATCCCTTGGCCGCAAGCCAGTCGCGCGCCGCTGCATCGAGCGTGAGCGTGATCTTGCGCTCCTCCAGAAGCTTCGACAGCCGGGTGAACTGGATCTCCACGATCCGTCCCATCTCGCTCTTTTGCAGCCGATGGAACAGGATGATCTCGTCGACGCGGTTGAGGAATTCGGGACGGAAATGCGCACGCACCGTGCCCATCACCAGTTCGCGAACGGCCGAGGTATCCTCGCCCTCCGGCTGGTTGACCAGGAATTCCGAGCCGAGATTCGACGTCATGATGATCAGCGTGTTGCGGAAGTCCACAGTGCGGCCCTGACCATCGGTCAGGCGGCCGTCATCGAGGACCTGCAACAGCACGTTGAAGACATCCGGATGCGCCTTTTCGATCTCGTCGAACAGCACGACTTGATAAGGCCTTCGCCGCACCGCTTCGGTGAGCGCCCCGCCCTCGTCATAGCCGACATAGCCCGGTGGCGCGCCGATCAGCCGCGACACGGAGTGCTTCTCCATGTATTCCGACATGTCGAGGCGCACCATCGCGGTTTCGTCGTTGAAGAGATATTCGGCGAGCGCTTTGGTCAGTTCGGTCTTGCCGACGCCGGTGGGGCCTAAGAACATGAACGAGCCCATCGGCCGGTTCGGATCCTGCAAGCCTGCACGCGACCGCCGCACCGCGGTTGCGACCGCATGCACGGCTTCCGCCTGTCCGACCACGCGCTGGCCAAGGCTTGCCTCCATCTTCAGGAGCTTGTCCTTTTCGCCTTCCAGCATCTTGTCGACGGGCACGCCGGTCCAGCGCGAGACCACCTGCGCGATGTGGTTGGCGGTGACCGCCTCCTCCATCATCTCGCCGGCATTCTCCTTGGCCTCGATGTCGACGAGCTTTTTCTCAAGCTCGGGGATCCGGCCATAGGCCAGTTCGCCGGCGCGCTGGAATTCGCCGCGGCGCTGGGCGTTGGCGAGTTCGATGCGAAGCGCGTCGAGCTCGCTCTTGAGCTTTTGCGCGTTCGACAGCTTGTTCTTTTCCGCGCTCCAGCGCGAGGTCAGCGCCGCCGACTTCTCCTCGAGTTCGGCAAGCTCCTTCTCCAGCGTCTTCAGGCGGCTCTTGGAGCCGGCGTCGCTTTCCTTTTTCAGGGCTTCCTGTTCGATCTTGAGCCGGATGATTTCCCGGTCCATCGAATCGAGCTCTTCCGGCTTGGAATCGACCTGCATCTTCAACCGCGCCGCCGCCTCGTCCATCAGGTCGATGGCCTTGTCGGGCAGGAAGCGATCGGTGATGTAGCGGTTCGACAGCGTGGTCGCGGCCACCAGCGCCGAATCGGTGATCCGTACGCCGTGATGCTGTTCGTATTTGTCCTTCAGGCCGCGCAAAATCGAGATCGTGTCCTCGACCGTGGGCTCGGAGACGAAAATCGGCTGGAACCGCCGCGCCAGCGCGGCGTCCTTTTCGACATGCTTGCGGTATTCATCGAGCGTGGTCGCGCCGATGCAATGCAATTCGCCCCGCGCCAGCGCAGGTTTCAGCAGGTTGGACGCATCCATCGCGCCGTCGGCCTTGCCGGCGCCGATCAGGGTGTGCATCTCGTCGATGAACAGGATGATCGAGCCTTCGGCCGAGGTGACCTCGGACAGCACGGCCTTTAGCCGTTCCTCGAATTCGCCACGGTATTTGGCACCTGCGATCAGTGCCCCCATGTCGAGCGACAACAGCTTCTTGTCCTTCAGGCTCTCCGGCACGTCGCCGTTGAGGATGCGCAGCGCAAGTCCCTCGACGATCGCGGTTTTGCCGACGCCGGGCTCGCCAATCAGGACCGGATTGTTCTTGGTGCGGCGGGAAAGCACCTGGATGGTGCGCCGGATTTCCTCATCGCGGCCGATCACGGGGTCGAGCTTGCCGTCGCGCGCCGCCTGCGTGAGGTCGCGCGAATATTTCTTCAGGGCATCATAGGCATTCTCGGCCGTGGCGCTGTCGGCCGTGCGGCCCTTGCGCAAGGTCTCGATCGCCGTATTGAGGTTTTGCGGCGTCAGGCCGCCTTTGCGCAGGAGATTGCCTGCCTCACCGTCCTTGGTGAGCGCCAACCCCAGCAACAGCCGCTCGACGGTGACAAAGCTGTCGCCGGCTTTTTCCGCGGCCTTCTCGGCCGCATCGAAGGCGCGTGCCAGATCCGGCGCCAGGTAGACCTGTCCAGCGCCACTGCCCGACACCTTCGGTAATTTTTCCAGGGCTTCCTCGGTCGCTTTGAGGATCGCGCGGGAGTTGCCCCCGGCGCGGTCGATCAGACCGCCCGCCAGGCCTTCGCTGTCGTCCAGCAGAACTTTCAACATATGCAGCGACGAGAACTGCTGATGCCCCTCACGCACCGCGAGCGATTGCGCCGACTGGATAAAACCCCTCGCGCGCTCGGTATATTTTTCAATGTTCATGCCATTCCCTCAGCCTGCCGCGCTACCCGTAGGCGCGATCAGCAAAAGTGGGCACCGGTTTTGCGTCCGATCGCGCCTCCAATTTTAGGTTGGCGCGTGATCTGGTCGCGAAACCGCCCACACTTTCGCGGATCACGCGGAAAGCATAGCCACGGCATCTTCATTGGGGTTCCGCGCGCCGCATTGACATTCCTCAACCGGGCGCAGCCGTCGCCAACGCTCGTGGGGGACACTCGCGTCGGCTTGGGGCAAATGTGGGAAGGGGTTTGCGGAAACGGAAGAGGCAATTTCACAAATTCGTGTGCGGTGGTTGATCCGCTCGTATCCTTAGGCCGTTAACCGCTCCCGCAGGCGGAGGAGTGCGCCGTTTTGGAATTCGAAGACAGGTGCCTGTTTTCCCTCTCCCCTTGCGGGAGAGGGTGCCGAGCTCGGCAGCGCAATTGCGCGCCTGAGCGAGGCGGGTGAGGGGTGTCATTGACGGAGCGCGACCCCTCACCCGGTTTCTCGCTAACGCTCGAAACCACCCTCTCCCGCAAGGGGAGAGGGTCAAGCCCCTCAATTCGGCATGACGTAGGCGTAAATCCGGCCGCGCGAGATCGGCGCTTCCTTGACTCGGTTGCCGTTATTGCCGGAGATCATGATCGGATTGCCTGATGCGTCGATGCCGGTGATGATGCCGACATGGCCGCCGCCGCGCCGGCCCATCACCGCGATGGCACCGACCTGCGGCCCGGACACGCGCTGACCGTAGCTGGCGAACGAGCTCGCCATGTCCGAGCCGGTGCCGCGATGACCGGTGCGCTGGAGCACCATGTTCATGAAGCGCGCGCACCACAGGCTGGCGCGACCGGTCGGATTGCCGCCGAGGTAACGGCGCGCTTCAGAGACCAGGTCGGATGAGCCCGATGAGCCGAATCCACTCTGCATCGCCGCGCCGCTGGAGAATTCATCCGGCCCAACGCTGGCATAGGCGTTCCTGAAGCGAGGCGCCCTCAGTGCAGCAACGCCGGCATCCCAACCGCGACCGGCGCGCCAGATGGCGAAAGCGATGAGTGGCGAAGTGGCGCCGCGTGTGATGGCCGGCATCATGGGCATGGGCAAACCGCCGTGAGAAGTGATGCGACCGTGCCGCAGCGGGCGTGACAGAAAAAGCGAAAGCCGTCGAACACAAAGCCAACGCGACAAGCGAGCGGCGAAACGTAGATAAGTCAAGCATACGCAACTGATCCTTTTTATTTTTACCACCCCCAATTGTTCCCCACCGGTTTTGATGCAACCGGCATCCGGCGCGTTATGAAAATCGCGGTGTGACGAGAGCAAGACGAGATGCGGCGATGCCCGATCACTTCCGGGGTGATTCCGCGAAGATTCCATGGCCAAAAGAAACCGACTTTGCCTCATTGCGGCCGTGAGCATTAACTGCGAATCTTGCCGCCAAGGTTGCTACCGCCAGTCATTCGGACGGACGCTCCAAAAAAGAACAATGGAAGGAAGCTCGCATGCCCCACGCCGTCACCAACGACAAGATCAAGCTCTATTTCGAGGAAGCGGGCAGCGGCACGCCGATCCTGTTCCTGCACGAATTCGCGGCCGACTACACCAACTGGGAGCCGCAGATGCGCTACTTCTCGCGCGGCCATCGGGTCATCGCCTATTCGGCGCGCGGCTATACGCCGTCGGACGTGCCGGCCTCAGCGGAGGATTACAGCTACAAGCATTTCTATACCGACGCGCTCGCGGTGCTCGATCATCTCTCTATCGCCAAAGCGCATTTCGTCGGCCTGTCGATGGGCTCCTATTCCTCGCTGCAAGTGGCGCTGAATGCGCCGGAGCGCCTGCTGTCGATGACGCTGGCCGGCGTCGGCTCAGGGTCGAGCCTCGAGAACCTGGACGCGTTCCGCAAGAATTGCCGCGAGACCGCCGACCAGTTCGAAAAAGTCGGTTCAGTGGAGGTGGCGAAAGTCACCCGCGAGGCACCGGGGCGGATTCCCTTTCTGGTCAAGGACCCGCGCGGCCATGCAGATTTCTATGCCGCGCTCGCCCGGCACGATTCAAAGGGCTCGGCCAACACCATGCGCGGCTTTCAGGGCGGCCGGCCCTCGATCTACACGCTGACGGAAGCGATCGCGAAGGCGAAGACGCCGGCACTGATCATCTGCGGCGACGAGGACGACGCCTGCGTCGAGCCGAGTCTATTCCTGAAGAAACATCTTCCGGCATCCGGGCTTACGTTCTTTCCCAAATCGGGCCATGTGCTCAATCTGGAAGAACCGGCGCTGTTCAACGAAACGGTCGAGCGCTTCATCGGGCTGGTGGAAGCCAACCGCTGGGGCGTGCGCGATCCGAGGTCGGTGTTGGCGTAGCCGCCGTTTACTCCGTCATGGCGGGCTTGTCCCGGCCTAGGGCGTGGTGACGAATTAGTCATTTGAGCCAGATGGCGATAGCGGCAAGTTTGACGAAGCCCATGAAGTTGACAAGCAGTTTGTCATATCGCGTCGCGACCCGGCGGAACTGTTTGAGCTTGTTGAAGAAGCGCTCGATGATGTTGCGCTCCTTATAGAGATCGACGTCGTAGGCGCGCTGGATCTTGCGGTTTCGCTTGGGCGGGATGACGACCTCGGCTCCGGTCTCGGCGATCTTCTGGCACAGATGATCGGCGTCATAGCCTTTGTCGCCGATCGTGGCGTTCGCAGTGAAGCCGTCGACAAGCTCATGGGCAAGGGCAATATCGTTGCGCTGCCCCGGCGTCCCAATCAGGCGGAGCGGATTGCCGAGCGCATCACCCGCGGCGTGGATCTTGGTGCTCAGCCCACCTCGAGACCGGCCCAGGCCCTGGGCATCCGCCCCCCTTTTTCCGTGCGCGCGCCAGCGGCATGCTGATGCGCCCGCACGATAGTCGAATCGATCATCAGCCATTCCAGATCGGCTTCGCGCGAAAGAGCCGCCAGCACGTCATCGAGAACGCCCATCTCAATCCAGCGATAGTAGCGCCGTTTCACAGATTGATAGTTGCCCAGCCGCTCCGGCAGATCACGCCAACGCCCACCAGAACGCGCCATCCACAACAGCGCATCCAGAAACCGACGGTTGTCGGTACGAGGCCCGCGCTTACCCTTGGTCCCGCCAGGCACGAAGCCCCTCATTCGTTCCCACTGGTCATCCCGAAGTGCGTCGCTATCCATCGCCGATCCCCAAAATCAGCGTTGAATCTGATTTGCCCTCGTTTGGGAATCCCATATCCTTAAATCGTCACTACGGCCTAGCGCGAATCCTACAATTCTCGACCGGGTACCGGCAATGCACCCTCGGATATTCAACAATGGAAGCAAGAGCAGCAAAAGACCTTCACGATATGATCGCAGAGAAAATGGGTCATCCGGAAGGCATCTTCATGAGCGTAGACCCCGATCCTGCCTCAGGATGGCACGTCACCGTTTCAGGCAGTGGAGACAGTGCCCGTATCGGTACACTCAATCAGGTGGCGCAACAAATCGCCGTCGAGCTAAGAAAGAAATTCTCGCTCAAAGGCTAGACTTCGATTTTCGCCGCGACCCGCGGCCTTTTTGTTTCTAGGCTTGCCCAGTTTCATTTCAGCGAGCGGCTTCGGCGGTTGCCGTAGCTTCTTGCATTGTTCGCCGTGTGTTTTCATCAACCTTGGCTTGTTGTCCGACATGAAAAGACCAAAGAACCTCTCGCCAGAATTTGTACGTGATCTTACGCACGGTGTCGGTCGCGTAATCATCGCATTCGCTCTGTTGGAGCATGCTTTTGGTTTCACGCTGGTAACGATTTTGAAGCTCGACTCGGCTACAAGAAAGGTCGCTCATTTTTCCAATGAGCATATCCAACAAGGTTTCGTTGCTGCGCACACTCTACAGAGAATACGGCGAAAAAGACAAAGAAACCCACCGATGGTTCAAATACCTGATGAGAGATATTGAACACGCGGCCTCGCGACGCAATGAGCTAGCCCATAGTTTTTATGGCGTTCAAAAAGGAAAATTCGATCTCCTTACCTTTTCCGAATCGGCGAGGCTTTCCGGACAACCTGTCTCTTGGACCCCTTTGCATTTGAACCGCCTAGCTGACCGCATCGGCCTTCTGCAAGAAACGATGCTCCACGTGCCCCGAACTTTTCCAAAAAACCTAAAGCCTCCTAAGTTGCATCCAGCATCCGAGCCATCTCTCTTTGCGAAAGAGCAAGCCGCTGGGAAGGAACAGGCCAAGGCGTAGGCCTTAAGCGGCGGTTGGTACTCATCCCGCCAGCCGAACTGGTCTCTGGCCTTCAAGGTGGAATTTGGCTTTTGAGCACGTACCGTAGAGCGGCTCGCTTCCTTGCACCAAACGGCGAATTTATCGAGCCCGATCAAGCTGATGCTACCTGTCCAGTCTTACCAACAAAAATAAATCCCTTCTCGATTCGCCCAAATCACATCCATAAGCCCCGCCGTCCCGTGCCCTTGAACAGAGGGGCGTTTCGCGATCGTCACGAACGTTGGGCGCGGGATGCGGTGGACGCGGGTGGCAAAACGGCGGGTTACAACTTGGCTAACCCGCTCTAACAGAGACTGCTACGCCGCCAGCACAGCCCTTTTGACAGCTTGCGGAAGCGCAATCGAACGGAAGAATCCCTTCGGATAGAGATAGTCCTCGCCGGATTCATCGACAATCCGCAGCATGTTGTGTTTTTCGGCAGCCGCATCGCGCAGCGCGACATAGATTTTGCGCTTCTCCAGCGAGACCGCATAACCGTCGTTTTCCACGCAGACGACCAGTTGTTTTGCTTGTGTCTTTGTCATGGGCTTAAAGCAGGTGCTTGATCTAAGAACAGGAGGTCTTAGTCGGATTTCCGTTTCGTCAGCATGGCCTCGTATTGCGCCTTGACGGCTGGCTCGTCGGCATCACCCAGAACCTCGTTGAGCTCAGCGCCCCGGACGCTTCCATCCAATCCGGGCGCCTGCACGACCGCAGTAGCAAGGTGTTCGTGAGTGACAGGATCGCGCATGAGCGACGTCAGGTAAGCGTCGAGATGGCCCTTGGAGGGATTTTCGATTTCTCTGGTGAGCGCATCGAGATAGGCGTCCTTCTTCGTGGCCGACCAGTCGATGCTGAAGCCGGCTCGCTGCGCCAGCACGGAATGAACGGTCATGATGGTGCGGCCGTTGCCGTCGAGAAACGGATGCGCGTAGGCGAGATATCCCATGATCTCGCCGGGTCTTGCCTTCATATAGTCCTTGTCTTGTCCCTTGCGTAAGGCGAACTCAACTGCGGCGATGATCTCCGATGCATTCGCAAAAATAACGGCACCTTTCTTGATAGTAAGTTTCGGTGCGGTGTGGGTTCGGTCCTGCCCGGCCCATGGATAGACGGCGCCAAACAGAATGCCGTGAACTTTGAGCACGTCATCGTAGGCAAGCACCTCGGACTTGGCGAGATGCGCAAAAGCCTCATCGAGACCCGTCACGAACGACGCGTGCTCCGCCCGCTTGATGATCGCGAGGTTCTTCTCTTTTTCAAAGTTGCGTAAATAGCCTTCGGTGGCGAAATCGCCGAACGGATCGAAGGTCACGGCTTTGCTTCGCGCAGGTACTGCACTTGAAGATGGACGAGCTGCTGGCGGCTCAGATGGCCGGCCCGCTGCAACGCAAATAGCAGGCCTTCGATCTCGTCGGGCCGGATGGCGTCGTCTGCAAGCCGCGTCATGTGCAAGGCAAGCTGATCGGAAGAAGTCTGAACGTAGGTGACGCGATGCTGCGCCGCGAGCCCACGGATATAGGCGGCGGTGGAGCTCCTCGTCACTGTCTCAGGGCGTGCGGTCATGGCTTGTCCTTACCCGCAATATAACATTCCCTGCCCTGAAAATCCATTTAACCGCGGCCCTCTGGCGACTGAAAAGACCCGCCAAATCCTTGTTATTAAGGTCCTATTAACGGACCATACGGCGATCGTTCGGCGCCGCGATCTATCCGCTGCAACGGGCTCGCAAATGATGGTTTCAACTCGAAAAACAACCCTTGCGCCAAACGGCGAATTTTCTCGTTTCCGATCAGGCTGATGCTACCTGTCCAGCCGCTACTGCAAAAATAAATCGCTTCGCGTTTTGCCCAAATCACATCCATAAACCCCGCCGTCCCGCGCCCTTGAACAGGGGCCTTTCGCGATCGTCACGAACGTTGGGTGCGGGATGCGGTGGACGTAGGCTGCGCTACTGACGAGAGCGCGGATTTGCGGACGGCGAAGTCGCGTGGGCCTGACATCCCGACGCTGATGTCAAGTTGGCGATGATGCTTCCGCATCGTGGCCTGCGACGGAGACAACAAAGCCCGGTCTCCGGGGCGAGCGCGAAGGAAACCGTTAAAACCATTCGCGTGCGGGAATGCCGGGTGATCCGGCGTGTACCTGCGGTGACTAACTCGCGTGTTTTCTATTTTCCACGCGAGGCTGCGGGTGCGCTTGCCACCCGGCATTCCCCACGCCCTCTTCGGGCGAAGGATACATCGACAACCCGGGCGTCATGCGTCGCGGGGATGTGAAGGCGTGCGTTTTACTCAACACGGTCGTCCCTGCGACCCGGCGAAGCCTTGGCGTAGCAGGGACGACAGGGAAGATCGCGTACTGGCTGTTTGAAAAGTTGAATTGATACAGCGGCGGGCGCGGTTCGCCGGGACGACTTAGTGAGCCAAACATCGTCACATCATGGACTGCGGGTCCGGCGCAGTCGTGAAGCTCAACCGCTAAAGCATGATCCGGAAAAGTGTGAAGCGGTTTTCCGAAAAGATCATGCGCAATCAGATTTAGCGTCCCTTCTCCGCCCGGCTCAGCAGAAACACGCCCTGCTCGCCGAACATGTTCCAGAACCACCAGGGCGCGCTCAGCCGCAACGGCCGCCCGTAAAGATCGAGCGCGACCGCGCGCTCCATCTTGACGTTGATCTCGTCGCAGAGCTGCACGAAATCCTTGATGGTGCAGAAATGAATGTTCGGCGTGTCGTACCAGGTCGCCGGCAGGTTCTCCGTGCGCGGCATGTGGCCGCCGATCAGAAGCTGAAGCCGCATCCGCCAGAAGCCGAAATTCGGAAACGACACGATGGCGCGGCGGCCGATCCGCAGCAGGTTTTCCAGCACCACCCTCGGCTGCCGCGTCGCCTGCAAGGTCTGCGACAGGATCACATAGTCGAAGGCGTCGTCCGGATAATTGACGAGGTCGGTGTCGGCGTCGCCCTGCACTACCGCGAGCCCCTTGGCGACGCAGCGGTTGACGCCCTCGCGCGACAATTCGATGCCGCGGCCGTCGATCCCCCGGCCCTCCAGCAGTTGCAACAGATCGCCGTCGCCGCAGCCGACGTCGAGCACCTTCGAGCCGGGCGCGACCATTTCCGCGACCAGAAGATGGTCACCGCGATGACTTATGCCATCGTGTTTGTTGGCCGGGGTCAGCGGCAGCACCTGCTGCTGGAGGGTCATACGTCGCCCACCCCCGAAAGCCCTCGTGCCTTGGCCGCCGATTGCAGGAAAGCACGGGAGATGTCGAAGAATTCCGGCACGTCGAGCAGGAAGGCATCATGCCCGCGATCGGTTTCGATTTCCGCGAACGACACCCGCGCGCTGGAGGCATTGAGCGCATGAACCAGCGCGCGCGACTCCGAGGTCGGAAACAGCCAGTCGCTGGTGAAGGAGACCACGCAGAAGCGGGTCTGGATGCCGCGGAACGCCTGCGCCAGCACGCCATCATGATCGGCGGCGATGTCGAAATAGTCCATCGCGCGCGTCAGATAGAGATAGCTGTTGGCGTCGAACCGCTCGACAAAGGAGGAGCCCTGATAACGCAGATAACTCTCGACCTGGAAATCAGCGTCAAACGAGAAGGTCGGCAACTCGCGATCCTGCATCCGGCGGCCGAACTTGCGGTGAAGTGCGGCGTCCGACAGGTACGTGATGTGCGCGGCCATGCGGGCGACGCCGAGGCCGCGATGCGGATGGGTGCCCTTCTCGAAATAGCGGCCATTGTGCCATTCGGGATCGGCCATCACCGCCTGACGGCCGAGTTCGTGGAAGGCGATGTTCTGCGCCGAGTGCCGCGTCGAACAGGCAATCGCCAGCGTCGAGAACACGCGCTTGGGAAAGGCCGCGGTCCATTGCAGCGCCTGCATGCCGCCCATCGAACCGCCGACCACGCAGAACAGCGTCTCGATGCCCAGACGATCGAGCAGCATCGCCTGCGCCCGCACCATGTCGGGAATGGTGATGATCGGGAAATCCAGCCCCCACAATTTGCCGGTCGCGGGATTGGTCGAGGCCGGTCCCGTCGATCCCATGCAGCCGCCGATCACGTTCGAACAGATAATGAAATAGCGCTCGGTATCCAGGGGACGGCCGGGACCGACGAGCGTTTCCCACCAGCCGGGCTTGCCGGTCACCGGATGGATGTTGGCGACATGCTGATCGCCGGTCAGCGCATGGCAGACCAGGATGGCGTTGGAGCGCTCGGCATTGAGATCGCCGTAGGTCTGGTAGGCGATCTGGAACGGCGCGAGATCGATGCCGCAATCGAGCCGCAGCGGCTGGTCGGCGCCGAACTGCGCGACCTTGGAGCTGGGATGATCCGCTTCCTGCGAGCGTTCCTCGGCGTGGACCGCGACACTGGGTACTGACTGTACTTTGACCATCGTGATACCGATCCCTCGGGAGGTTCTTATCGAAAACACCCGGAAATCAGGCCATAAAAAATCCGGCCTGAACGATAAGTTCGGCCGGGATCCAATTTGTCCCCGGCCTGTTTAGCGAGTTGTTTAACGTGGCTGCAAGCCGGCCGGCTCAAATGACCACGGAACGACATAAAATTAGTCGCTTGCCCCCGCATCGTCAAGGCAAGCCCTTGGTTAATAGGGCCAGTGGAAGGCCCTCTTGCGCCGCCTCGAACCATGAGGGAGAAGAACGGCCTGCTTCCTTCGAGACGCGTTTTTTGCCCTCCTTTCGGATAAGGCGAAATATTCTTCAGGTTTCAACAAATGTCCAAGCCGCCCCCTTCGCCGCCCTCGCTCGCCGAACTGCGTCAGGAAATCGATTCAATCGATGCCCAGATGCACAGCCTTTTGATGCAGCGCGGCGACATCATCGATCGCCTGATTCAGGTGAAGCAGACCCAGGAAGTCGGCTCGGCTTTCCGTCCGGCGCGCGAGGCCGACATGATGCGCCGCCTGGTGCAGCGCCATCGCGGCATCCTGCCGCTCGACACCGTCGAGAGCATCTGGCGGGTCATCATCTCGACCTTCACCTACGTCCAGGCGCCGTTCTCGGTCCATGCCGATATCTCGATCGGTGAATCTCCGATGCGGGATTCGGCGCGGTTTCATTTCGGCTTCACGGTGCCTTACGTCTCGCATTTCAGCGCCCCGGCCGCCGTCGAGGCGGTTGCCAAATCCAAGGGCGATCTGGCGCTGGTGTCGGCGACCTCCAGCACCACGCCGTGGTGGATTGCGCTCGAGGCCGAAGGCGCGCCGAAGATCATCGCGCGGCTGCCCTTTGTCGAACGCGCCGACCATCCGGCGGCACTGCCGGTTTTCGTGGCGTCGCGGGTTGCCGACAGCGCCAGGGTGACCGAGGTCGAAATGTGGAGCGTGCGCGTCTCCGGCTGGAACGCCGACATTGCCCGCGCGCTGTCGCCGCTGGCCGAGATCGTCGCGGTGCCCGACACCGCCTTCGACGGTGCGGCCCTTCTGGTATCGGTGGCCGGCGGAAACCTCGAGAAAATCAAGGCGGCGCTGGTCGAGGCCGGCGCCTCGGTGCGCTCGTCGGCCCTCGTCGGCAGCCACGCAACGCGCTATACGGTGCCTAACGGCTCGGCGGCCAAATAGCCGCCCCCGCCATTCCGGAGCTAAAAATGTCCCGACCCGTGCCGAATCCCGGCATCCTCGATATTGCGCCCTACACGCCCGGCAAAAGCCCGAAGGCGGAAGCCGGCCGCAAGGTGTTCAAGCTGTCGGCCAACGAGACGCCGTTCGGCCCCTCGCCGAAGGCGATCGAAGCCTACAAGAATGTCGCCGCGCATCTGGAGGACTACCCGGAAGGCACCTCGCGGATTCTGCGCGAGGCGATCGGGCGCGCCTTCGGGCTCGACCCCGACCGCATCATCTGCGGCGCGGGCTCCGATGAAATTCTCAATCTGCTGGCGCACGTCTATCTCGGCCGGGGCGACGAGGCGATTTCGACCACCCACGGTTTTCTGGTCTATCCGATCGCGACGATGGCGAACGGCGCCGTCAACGTGGTCGCGCCCGAGACCGAGTTCACCGCCGATGTCGATGCGATCCTCAAGCTCGTCACGCCGCGGACCAAGCTCGTCTGGCTTGCGAATCCGAACAACCCGACCGGAACTTATCTGCCGTTCGACGAAGTGAAGCGGCTGCGCGCCGGATTGCCGGGACATGTGCTGCTGGTACTGGACGCCGCCTATGCCGATTACGTCTCACGCAACGATTACGAGATGGGCATCGAACTGGTGGCGACCACCGAAAATACCGTGATGACGCACACTTTTTCCAAAATCCATGGGCTAGCGGCGTTGCGTGTGGGGTGGATGTTCGGACCGGCTCACATTGTGGATGCGGTCAACCGCATCCGCGGGCCGTTCAACGTCTCGACGCCGGCCATGCTCGCCGCGATCGCGGCAATCGAAGACACCGCGCATCAGGAGATGTCGAGGACCCACACCGTGACGTGGCGCAACTGGCTCACCGAAGAGCTGACCAAGCTCGGCCTGAAGGTGACGCCGAGCGTTGCCAATTTCGTGCTGATCCATTTCCCGCTTCAAGCGGGCAAGACGGCAGCGGATGCGGACGCCTTCCTCACCAACCGAGGCCTCGTGCTGCGGGGGCTGAAAAACTACAAACTTCCGCATGCCCTGCGGCTGACGATCGGCACCGAGGAAGCCAACCGGCTGGTGGTCGACGGCTTGCGCGATTTCATGAGGTTGAAGTGAGTACCGCACCGCATTTCGATCGGATCGCGCTGATCGGTTTCGGGCTGATCGGCGGTTCGATCGCGCGCGCCGCCCGCGAGCAGGGGCTGGCGAAGGAAATCGTCACCACCGCTCGCTCGGCCAAGACCCGCGCCCGCGTGATGGAACTCGGCATCGTCGACCGCGTCGTCGAAACCAATGCGGAAGCGGCTCAAGGCGCCGACCTCGTGATCCTGTGCATTCCGGTCGGCGCCTGTGGCCCGGTCGCGGCCGAAATCGCAGGTCATCTCAAGCCGGGCGCGATTATCTCTGATGTCGGCTCGGTCAAGGGTGCGGTGGTCAAGGAGATGGCGCCGCATCTGCCCGGAAACGTGCATTTCGTGCCGGCGCACCCGGTGGCGGGCACCGAACATTCCGGCCCCGATTCGGGTTTCGCCGAACTCTTCATCAACCGCTGGTGCATCCTCACCCCACCCGAGGGCACCGATGCGAATGCAACCGAGAAATTGCGCGCGTTCTGGGCAGCGCTTGGCGCCAAGGTCGAGATCATGACGCCGGAGCATCATGATCTTGTGCTCGCGATCACGAGCCACCTGCCGCATTTGATCGCCTATACGATCGTCGGCACCGCCGACGAACTCGCGCAGGTCACCTCCTCCGAGGTGATCAAGTTCTCGGCCGGCGGCTTTCGCGACTTCACCCGTATCGCCGCGTCCGACCCGACCATGTGGCGCGACGTGTTTCTCGCCAACAAGGAGGCGGTGCTGGAAATGCTCGGCACCTTCAACGAGGATCTCTCGAAACTCACCCGCGCGATCCGGCGCAACGACGGCGAGGCGCTGTTCGAGCATTTCACCCGCACCCGCGCGATCCGGCGCGGCATCGTCGAGACGGGCCAGGATTCGGCGGCACCCGATTTCGGCCGCCCGCACGAGCAACTGACGAAGAAATCCTGACTGTCATTGCCGGACTGATCCGGCAATCCATCTTCAAAACAACGGCGGGACCTGGCCTACTTTCAACGGGCCGAGATAGACCGCACCATCGGCAAAGCGCAGCGGGAAGGTCCGCGCCGGCTTGCCTTCCAGCGTCGCCTCCTTGCCGAGCGCGTTGATGCCCGCGGCGACGCCGATATTGGCGTTCTGCTTGACCACCTTGCCGAGACCGGGAATCGCCCTGTCGAGCGCCCCGAGCAGATTATTGACATCCTGCGTTTTGACGCCCGGCGCGACACGGTCGAGCGCGGACTGCGGCACGCCCTCTTCCAGCATCTTTTCGATGCCGAGCGCCGGAATGATCTTCTCGATCCCCGTCACCGTCATCTGAAGCTCGCCATCGATACGGCCTTGTGCATTCAGCGCGAGGGTGCCCGCGGCGACCGCGATCAGATCGTCCTGTTGAATACGCGACTGAACGATTTCGACATGGCCGCCAATCGCCTGCAATTCGCGGAACCGTTCCGGCCATGGCTTTGGCGAAAGGTCCTTGAGGCCAGTTAGTTTTGCACGGATCTCCGCGCCGAATGGCCGCGCCAAGATAGGATGGACGTCCTGCACGCTGCCGGAGTTCGATCCGCAACACGCTTTCGATAACGGGATCCTTGAGCGTCGAGCCTTCGGCCAAGCGGCCATGCAGTTCGACATGCTTGGCGCGGGCCACCGGCACCTGCACTGCGTTGTTGCTGCGATCGATCGCGACGTCGTCGAACACGATCGAGGCGCGCTGCGGAACGGCGGGTAGCCCGACAACGCTCGCGCGCGCCGTGCTCCAGTTCACCTGCATCGCCGGCGCGCTCGGCGTGTCGGAAATGGTCGCGGGCGCCTTGAATTCGGCGATCAGTAATTTCGGATCGTATATCTGCGCGACCGCCAGTATCTCGCCGAGATTGATCGTGACCGGCGCGGGCGTAGCACCTGCCGTTTGCGAGGTCAGCATGACGCGCGCGCCGTCGCAGCGGACTTCGAGGCGGAACGGAAAGCCGGCGATCGACTGTTTTGCACAGTCATAGCTTCGGCCGGATCTGGCCTCCTGTGCACGCCAGGCATCGGCCTTCACTTCGGCCTGCGAGACGGCATAAAACCAGAACGCACTCCATGCCGCGGCGGCAATCAGGAGCAGGATCGGCATCACGAAGAGCGGCCAGCGCGAGCGGTGGCGCGGAGTAGCTGAGGGCAAGGTCATGGTGGTCATAGACCGACCATTGGCTGGCAATTTTGTCAAATATAAGCAGCCACTTGCGGGAAAGATATTTGAAGAATTTGCGCTTCGTTTCGCAATTATGTTCTGGTAGCCGTCTAGCGGATGGCAGACCAAGAAACTTCTACGCCCGCGCCCTCTCACGAAGACCTGTGGGTCTTCGGCTATGGCTCGCTGATGTGGCGGCCTGGATTTACATTCATCGAACAGGTCCCCGCACGGCTGATCGGCGAACACCGCGCGTTGTGCGTCTACTCGTTCGACCATCGCGGAACGCCGGAAAAGCCCGGCCTCGTGCTTGGCCTCGACCGTGGCGGCGCCTGCCGCGGCATCGCGTTCCGCGTCGCGGCAACACAACGCGACGAGGTCATCAATTATCTGCGCGGCCGCGAACAAACTACCCACGTCTACCGCGAAGTCATGCGCTCGGTGTGGCTGGAAAACGAAGCGCGCGAGCGGGTCTCGGCGCTCACTTATGTCGTCGACCGCGGCCATGTCCAATATGCCGGGCGTCTTTCGCTGCAGGAACAATTGCGTTACGTGCGACAAGGCCACGGCCGTTCCGGCAACAATCGCGACTATGTGCTTGAGACCGTGCGGTCAATCGAGGCGCAGGGATTTCGCGATGCCCAGTTGCATCAACTCGCGCTGATGCTGCACGGCGAGGCGCCGCTGCACCGCTGAACCAGAAACTTTATGCGTTGGCCGAGGCAGAATTCCGGACGCGGCCGAACAACTGCTCCTGTTCGCGCCGCGCCACTTCGACGAGCCGCGCCGTCGCATCTTCGATTCCCGTGGAAATACGCGTCAGGAACTCATCGCGCGCCAGCCCCGGCGGCACTGGATCGAGGAACTCCACCACGAGCGTGCCGGGATAGCGCATGAAGGTCCGGCGCGGCCAGAACAAGCCCGAATTGAGCGCCACCGGCAGACAGTCGACGCGGCAACTCGCATAGAGCTGCGCGACGCCGGGCTTATATTGCGGCGGCGCACCGACCGGCCTGCGGGTGCCCTCGGGAAAAATGATCAGCTGTCGGCCACCATGCCGCACTTCCTCGCTGGCCTGCCGCACCATCTTCAGAAGCGCGCGGCCGCCGGCGCGGCGGTCGACGGCGATCATGCCTGCCTTGATCAAATACCAGCCGAAAAACGGAATCAGCGTCAGTTCGCGCTTGAGAATGTAGAGCGGCTGATCGAAGCATTGCAGCAGCGCGAAGGTTTCCCACATCGACTGATGCTTGGAGGCGACGAGCAACGGTCCTTTCGGGATTTTCTCAAGCCCACGATATTCCACCTTCACGTTGCACACCACGCGCAACAGCCAGGTGTTTTGCCGCGACCACAGCTGAGCGACCCTCATGATCGCTGTGCGCGGCATCAGGAAGGTGGGGACAATCGCGAGGAGCCAGCAGATCAACAGGAGATAGAACAGCACGTTGTAGATCAGCGAGCGCAAAAAAATAGAAAACATCATGGAACCGGTCAGTTGGCTTCGGCTGTCTAGTTGGCTTGCGCCGTTGCCGGCCGGCGCGGCGCGAGAGAATCGGAATCGGTGGTTTCGCGCATGATATCCAGACCAGCATCCGCCAGACGCACCCGCACCTCGGCGGCGACATATTTGACATACTCCGATAGCAGGAGCCGCACCGTTGCGCCATTGCTCCACCAGGGTTCCTCGCGCCATTTGTCGCCGACCACCGCGAATGGAATGAGGGTGATGTCGGGCATCGCGTGGGACAATTCGACGATCGCCCGCGGCATGTGATAATTCGACGTCACGACGATCAGCGATTTGAAACCCCGTTCATGCGCCCAGCGCCGGGTCTCGGCCGCGTTGCTGCGGGTATTGACCGCCGAACGGTCGAGATCGACGCAGCAGCTGAGCAACGATTGATTGTCGGTCAGCGAACGCGAGATGTCGCTGGCACCGCTCGCCGGATGCACGCCGGAAATCAGAAGCCGCCGGCCATAACCGTCCGCCAGCAGCTCCATCGCATCGGACACCCGCGACGAACCGCCGGTGAGCACGACGATGCCGTCGGCGGTGCGCGACGGCTTGGCCTCGGTCCCGCGCAACTGCGAAAGAAATCCGACGAACCCGGCCGCAACCGCGATAACGACCGCGAGCACGCCCACGACCACAGCACGCCACTTCTTCCGCGGTGCGGCGGAAGCGGAGGCGTTCGGTTGATTAGCAGGCGTCGAGCTCATGACGATCGGGTTGTCTCTCCTTCACATAATTTATTCTAAGGCATGATCCGGAGAAACAGGAACCGGTTTTCACGTCCCGGCGAACCTTCGCCGCCTCATTCGATATCGTTGAGGGTCGCAAACAACGTCCGCCGCGACGCCCAGGCCGTGATCGCGGCGATCACCACCGCTTGCACCGCCAGTATCAGGTAACCCGAGGGACGCAGCGAAAACGTCCCCAGCAAGGCGGCGAACTGATCTCCGACCGGGGTGCCCGAAAACCAGTTCGCGATCAACTCCGAAAATCCGAAAACAAGCATCGCGATGCCGCCGCCGATCACCCCGCCTTCAAGACCAAGCCTGAGGAAATGCCGAAGGAAGCGGTTGGCGATGTAGCGGTCGCCAGCGCCGACAAAATGCAGCACCTCCACGATCGGGCGGTTCGCGGCCATCGCGCCGCGGGTGGCGAATGAAACCGAGATGATGGTGGCGACGATCACCAGCATCAGAATGCCGATACCCGCGATCACGGTGGCGCCGGTCATCGAACGCATCCGCTCGATCCAGGCCCGGTGGTCGTCGACGCTTGCGGTCGGCGCGGCCTGCGTCACGCGCCGGCGCAGCATGTCGAGATCGATCGTCGATCCCGGCTGGACGCGGGCGACAAGGACGCGCGGCACCGGCAGGTCGTCGAGCGACAGCCCGCTGCCAAGCCAGGGTTCCAGCAATTTGGCGGATTCTTCCCGCGAAAAAGGCCTGACATCCAGAATACCGGACTGCGCCCGCACCGCGTCGGCTACAGCCGCTGCGTCGCGATCGAGATCACGCGCGGGCGTCGGTCGGACCTGGATCGTGATTTCGCTCGCGACGTCCGATTGCCATTCGGCCGCGGAGGCGCTCACCAGCAACACGGTGCCGGTCGTCATCGAGGCCAGAAACGCCATGATGGCGACGACCGCGACCAGCGCGCTGCCGGCGATCGAGCCGCGCGGCACGATCGGTGACATGTTGCGCGCCCGCGCCGGGACCTGCGGGCGCTCGCGCCCGAGATCGACCAGTGGTCCGAGTTGATGATCCGTCCTACTCATAGATGTGCAACCGTCCCTCGTGCAGCACCAGCCGCCGGGCGTCATACTGGTCCATCAAGGTCATATCATGGGTGGCGATCACGACCGCAGTCCCCGACTTGTTCAATTCGATGAACAGCCGCAGCAAGCGCCGCCCGAGCGTCGGATCGACGTTGCCGGTCGGCTCGTCGGCCAGCAGCAAAAGCGGCCGCGAGATGACCGCGCGCGCGATCGCCGCCCGCTGCTTCTCTCCACCCGACAAAACCGGCGGCAGGGCGTCCATACGCTCGCCCAGGCCCACCCATTTCAGGAGATCGATGACTTCCTTGCGATAGCTCGATTCCTCCCGGCCCATCACGCGGAACGGCAAGGCGACGTTTTCATAGGTCGTCATGTGATCCAGCAGGCGAAAATCCTGCAACACGATTCCGATCCGCTTGCGCAGATCCGCGATCTGATCCTTGCTGAGCAGCGAGACGTCGTTGCCGAACAGGTTGACGAGGCCCCGGGTCGGCCGCAGCGAAAGGAACAACAGCCTCAACAGCGAGGTCTTGCCGGCCCCCGAAGGGCCGGTGAGAAACTGGAAGGAATGGGCGGGAATGGCGAAACTGAGGTCGCGCAAAATCTCCGGGCCGAGCCCGTAGCGCAATCCGACATTTTCGAACCGAACCAAGTTCAGCTCCGTTCGGTAAAGGGCACGACCGGAAAGCCCCGAAAACCGGCGGCCCCGGCCCACGGGCCCGGTTGCTGCCGGGAACCAAACGAAAGACGTTTTGCTTCGTTTATGGTTTCCGATTCGTTAACGGTCGCCTTGTAGCATTCGGGGGCCCCGCTTCCGAAGTCAATTGCCGCCGGGTCATTCCCTTCAGGCACGGACGGCGGAAACGAGCGGCACCGGCAACCCCAGACTTCCGGCACCGGCCAGCGTTCTTGCGGAGACGGCTCCATGCAGATCATTTGTCCTCATTGCTCAACGTCCTATGGCATCGATCCGGCAAAACTGGGCGAGGCTGGCCGCAGCGTGCGCTGCTCGCGCTGCAAGGAAGTCTGGCTGGCGCGGCCCGAAGACGCGGTCGAATTCGCACCTCAGACGCCAATGATGGCGGGAGCAGGCGCGGAAAGCGAAGGTCAGGACGCCGCCGCCGAATGGGAAGCGCTTGCTCGCGAGGATGGAGCCGACGGCACAGCCCCGCATGTCGACAGCCCCTCGATTGCCGGCGACTGGCGGAACTCAGCCGACTGGCCGGCGGAGCAGGACGGTGAACGCGGCCCGGAAGGCTCACACTCCGAACGCTTCCCGCGGCCCGGCAACCTCGCCAATGCCTTCCCTCGCATGTCCCGGTTCAGGGCGCCTTTCAGCCTTCCCACCGCATGCGCCGCGATGGGGGCTTTGGTGTTGGCACTGGTGATCTGGCGCGCCGACCTGGTGCGCCTGCTGCCGCAAACGGCCGCCTTCTACAAATTGGTGGGCCTCGACGTCAATTTGCGCGGGCTCCGCTTCAAGGACGTCAAGGTCTCTTCCGAAATGGTCGAAGGCAAGCCGGTGCTAGTGATCGAGGGCTCGATCACCGGGGAATCCAACAAGCCGATGGAGATTCCCCGGCTGCGCTTTAGCGTACGCGATGCACAAGGCGCAGAAATCTACGCCTGGAATGCCTTGCTTGAGCAATCCGTGTTGAGGCCGGGCGAGAGGGCCCAGTTCAAGTCGCGTCTCGCTTCTCCGCCGCCGGAAGGCCGCAACATCGACGTGCGCTTCTTCAACAGGCGGGATATCACGGGCGGCCACGCCTGAGGTAGTGGTCCTTTGATTCTAACATTCGCAAAAGTGCCTGCTGGAAAAGGATGCGAATGTTAGAATCGGACCACTAGCCGCGCAAATCGCTTTCGCAGGTTTCAAGAGGTTACCATGTCACGCGTGCTGATCGTCGACGATGAGGAGCCGATGCGTCTTCTGGTCGCGCGCGCGATCGCGATGGACGGTCACGACATCACCACCGCCGCCGACGGCGCCGAGGCACTCGACATCTTGAGCGGCAAAGACGGCTTGTTCGACCTGCTGTTGACCGACATCCAGATGCCGGTGATGGACGGGATTGCACTCGCGCTGACGGCCGCGCGCGATTTTCCGGAGTTGACGATTTTGCTGATGACCGGATTTGCCGATCAGCGCGAGCGGGCTTCCGGCCTCAATGCCATCGCCTACGACGTCGTCAGCAAACCGTTTTCGGTGGCCGACATCCGTACCGCGGTCGCGGATGCTCTCGCTTCACGCAAAGTAAGCTAGCATGATCCGGAAAAGTGGGACCCGGTTTTCCCTCGCGACAAACGTGACAACGTTTGCGCGGAGATCATGCTCAAATAACGACTAAAGACCTCAGTAGTCTTTCAGCAGCCGCTCGATGTAGTCGAGCTCGATCTGGGGACGCTGCGGATCGGCCAGGCGCCGGCGAAGCTCTTCGAGAATCCGGCGCACCCGCTGCACATCGATCTCGCCGGGAATCTTCACCGTCAGATCGTCGCCGAAATCCTTCCCATGCAACGGCCTTCCCAAGGGGTCGCTCTGGGTGCCATCGCCCGCCTGACGGCCGGCGCGGGTGCCCCCGGGGCCGTTGCCCTGGCCTTCGCCGTCCTGCTGCTGCATGGCCTGGGCAAGGCTCTGCGCCCCCTTGCGCAAGGCATCCAGCGCTTTGCCCTGCGAATTGACCGCGCCATCGGCGTTGCCCTCGCCGAGCTTGCCGCCGGCATCGCCCATCGCGTTATCGGCGGCGCCAAGCCCATCCTCGTCGTCGCCGGCTTGCGGGTCGCCATCCTGACCTGGCTGCTGGCCCTTTTGACCGTTCTGGCCGCGCTGGTTTGGTCCCATGCCGCGCTTGGCCAGATCTTCCTGCAATTTCTTCAGCCGATCGCGCAGGCCCTGCTGGTCCTGCTGGAGATCGCCCATGGCCTGATCGCCCTGCTTGCCGCGCTGGCGGTCGCGCCGCGAATCCTGGCCCTGCTTGAACGTCTTGTCGCGCAACTGCTGCTGCTTGCGGATCATGTCGCCGAGTTCGTTCAGCGCCTGCTCCATGTCGTCATCGCCGGACTGGCCGGGCTGGGCGAGTTGCAGGCCCTCCAGCATCTGCTGCAACTGATCGAGCAATTGCTTCGCCGCATCCTTGTCGCCGGAGCGCGACAGCCGCTCCAGGCGGTCGAGCATGTTGTTGAGGTCCTGCTGACGCATGACCTTGGCGTTGGGATCGAGCGGCCGAGCCAGGGCTTGCGGATTGTTGCGAAACTGCTCGGCCAGCTGGCGCATGAAGTTATCAAGCGCCGCGCGCAGATCCTGGGTGAGCTTCCGGATTTCCTCGTCGCTGGCGCCGCGCTCCAGGGCCTCCTTGAGCGCGTCCTGGGCCGCACGAAGCGCCTTGTCGACATCGGTGATGTTGCCATCCTCGATCGTGACCGCGAGCGCCCACAGGCTCGCCACCGTCTCGCGCATCGCATCGTCGGTTCGGGCCAGATCAAGTTCCCGCGCTACGCTGCGCAGGCCGAGATAGTGACCGGTATCCGGCATGAACAGCTCCGGCGCGATCAACAGCGCTTCCAGCGCGTCGCTGACCTGCGGGCGCTGATTGGCATCGAGCGCGAGGGCGCGGCGTTGCTCGATCAGCGCGCGCGCCAGAGGCTTGGTGAACAGCCGTTCCGGCAAGTGCATGTTGAACGGCGCACTGCTTCCCTCGTTGCCGGCCTGATCTTTGGCCGTCAGCGTGAGCGTTACGTCGGCGCCGGCATAGGGATCCTCACTGAGGTCCTTGACGGTCTGACCGACACCGTTGCGGGTCCGCACATTCGGCAGTACCAGCGGGAATTGCGGCGGATCGAACAGCGGCCGTGCCTCGGCGCCGTCGGCCGCCTTGCGGGGCGCAAACTGCGCATGCGCTTCGGTGACGCCGTAATCGTCCTCGATCTTGTAGGAAAGTTGCAACGAACCGCGCGCCTGTCGTTCCGGATCCTTGGCGAGCGCAATGGTCGGGGGATGGTCAGCCAACGCGCTGAAGCGCCATTGCGGCTGTCCGGACGGCGCACGGACATGCGCGGTGCCGTCGCCGGTGATGGTGAAATGCTTTTCGCTCGTGCCCTTGGGCGCCTGCTCGGCGGGCGTGGCCTCGGCGACCCCGCCACCGACGACGACGTCGAGCGCACCGCCGCTGGCGCGCACGGTCAGCTTGCTGCCGGCCGGCACCGCCAACGGACCCGAAGGCGGAAGCGCTGCCTCCTTGTTCGCCGCCGACAGGATGACCGGCGGCTTTCCGGTATAAAGCGGCGGCGTCACCCAGGCATCGACCCTGACATTGTCGGCCGCGAACACCCCGTTCCAGTCGAAGGCGGCGGCGATGCGAATCCTTCTTTCGTCACCGGCCGCGATATAGGTCGCGACCATCAGCACGACGATCAGCGCGCGAAGCGCCCAGGGATCGTGGATCGCCAGCCGCGGCGAAGGCAGGCCGGCGCGGATGCGCTTGATCGAAGCCAAAGTGCGCTCGCGCTGCGCCTGCCACAGCGCCAGCGCGACCGGGTCCTGCGTCTTCAGCGTATCGGTCAGGGTTGTCGCCGGACGATGGCGGATGCCGGTGCCGCGATCGAGCCGCGTCAGCGCGTCCTGCCGGCTTGGCCAGCGAAACCGGAACAAGGGGAACAGGGCTACGAGCGCCACAGCCAGAAAAATACCAAGTCCCACGGCGCGGGCGGCGAAGGGGAGGACCAGCCAAAGTCCGGCCCAGGACAGCACCAGAAACAGCCCGGCGACTGTCAAAAGCCGCGCCAGATGCGGCCAGCTTCGTTCCCAGGCGATCGCAAATTCGGCTCGCCGCAACGCTTGTGCGATCCGCAGCCGCGAGGCCGCATCGGGGCTGCGTTCCGGCTCCGGCGAATCGGGGGTGGGTCCGTTCAACAATCTCTCCAGGTTCCCTGGGACAAAAGCCTAACACAACGGCAGCGGTGAGGCACCCACGCAAGCGGGGTAACCCACACCCAGATTAACGCATAACACGAAGGCGTGACTGGTGCCCAGTTTTCGAAGTTCGTATCCCGCCGCCGCACCCACCTCCTACGAACTTCGAAAAGTCGTGGGCACCAGCTAATTATTCATGCTTGTGCCGCTCTCCATTTGAAATTCCTGTGTAGAGTTCGCCGCCCGTGCTGCAGGAATTTCAAATGGGCGGCACAAGACGGCAGCGACCGCCTGCGAGGACGTCTCCAAGCATTCTCAGGATCATATCATGGACATCGGATTCATCGGCCTCGGCAACATGGGCTTCCCGATGGCGCGGCGCCTGATCGAGGCCAAGCACCAGCTTTTCATCTTCGACCGGCGCAAGCAGGTCATCGACAGGCTGGTTGCGCTTGGCGCGAAGGCCGCCTCCTCGCCCAGGGATGTTGCCGACCACACCGAGACCGTGATGGCGAGCCTGCCCTCGCTTCAGGCTTCGCTTGAGGTCGCAACCGGCAAGGACGGCGTGATCGAAGGCAAGCGCGTGAAGCGCTTCGTCGATCTTTCCACCGTTGGCTCGCAAATGGCGGTGCGGATTCACGACATTCTGGCCAAGCACGACATCGTCCAGATCGACAGCCCAGTCTCCGGCGGTGTCGGCGGCGCCGAGAAGGGTACGCTCGCGGTCATGGTCTCCGGCCCGCGCGCCGATTTCGAAACGATCAAGCCGGCGCTCGACGTGATCGGCAAGGTGTTCTTCATCGGCGAAAAACCCGGCTCCGGGCAGACCATGAAACTCGCCAACAATCTGTTGTCGGCGACCGCCATGGTGGCCACCTCGGAAGCCGTGGTCATGGGCGTCAAAGCCGGCCTCGATCCGGCCGTCATGGTCGACGTGCTCAATTCGGGTTCGGGCATGAACACCGCAAGCCGCGACAAGTTTCCCCGCGCGATCCTGCCGCGCAGCTTCGACTTCGGTTTTGCCACCGGGTTGATGGTCAAGGATGTGCGGCTGGCGCTGGATGAGATGAAGTCGCTCGGCCTGTCGATGGAAGTCGCCGAAGCGGTTGGCCGACTATGGGAAGTGGTGATCCGCGAAACCGGCGCGGATTCCGACTTCACCTCCGCGATCAAGCCGATCGAGAAGAAGGCCGGCGTGGTGGTCGGCGGGCCCAAAGGCGGGCTTGCGGGAAAATAATTGTTCGGTCGTCCCGGCCTTGAGCCGGACCCATCACCACAACTCTTCGTGCTGAAACTCGCTGTGGTCCCAGCATCTCAATAACAACAGCCGGTGGCTATGGGTCCCCGCTTGCCGCCTTCGCTAAAGCTTCGGCGCCCTACGGACCGAACCCCGGCGAAGCCTTGGCGTAGACGGGTCGCGGGGACGACAACTGCTGTTGGAACATCACAACCACGGTGCCGGTCTGTCCATCGCGATCAACGCATCGACCTCGACGCGCGGGCGCACCACCGCGTACTGATCGTCCTTGACGAGCACTTCCGGCACCAGCGCGCGCGTGTTGTAAAATCCGGATTGCACCGCGCCATAGGCGCCGGCGGTCATGATGGCGAGCAGGTCGCCCGCGTTCGGCTCCGGCATTTTGCGGCCGAGCGCGAGATAGTCGCCGCTTTCGCAGACCGGTCCGACCACATCCGCAGTGATTTCCGGCGCGCCTTTGGGAAACGCCCGCACCGGCAGGATATCATGGTGCGCTTCATACAAAGTCGGGCGGATCAGATCGTTCATCGCGGCATCGATGATGACGAACTTCTTGGCCTCGCCCTGCTTCACATAGATCACGCGTGTGACGAGGATTCCGGCGTTGCCGACGATCATCCGGCCGGGCTCGAACAATAGCGTACAGCCGAGATTGTGCGTCACGCGCTTGACCATCGCGGCATAGGCGGACGGCAAGGGCGGCGCTTCACGGTCCATGTGATAGGGAATGCCAAGACCGCCGCCGAAATCGACATGCGAAACGGTGTGGCCGTCGGCGCGCAGCGTCTGCACGAATTCGGCGAGCAGGCGGAAGGCGGCCTCTAGCGGCACCAGGTCCGTGATCTGGCTGCCGATATGCATGTCGACGCCGGTCACGCGAATCCCGGGCAATTTCGCGGCTCGCGCGTAAACCGCACGCGCCTGCGCCAGCGGAATGCCGAACTTGTTTTCAGACTTGCCGGTCGAGATTTTCGCATGCGATCCGGAATCGACATCGGGATTGACGCGGACCGAAATCCGCGCCGTCTTACCCTGCCCGCTTGCGAGAGCCGACAGCAATTCCAGTTCGGGTTCGGACTCGACGTTGATGCAGAGGATGTCGGCGGCAAGCGCAGCACGCAATTCGGCCTCAGACTTGCCGACGCCGGAAAACACGATCCGCTCGGGCGGAATACCCGCGGCGAGTGCGCGCTTCAACTCTCCGCCCGATACCACGTCGGCGCCGGCGCCGAGTTTTGCAAGCGTGCGCAGCACGGACTGGTTGGAGTTCGCCTTCATGGCGTAACAGATCAGCGCCTTCTCGCCGGCGAAGGCCTCGGCAAATACCCGATAGTGGCGCTCCAGCGTCGCGGTCGAATAGCAATAAAACGGCGTGCCGACCGCGCCGGCGAGTTCCACCAGACTAACCGCCTCGGCGTGGAGCACGCCGTTGCGATAATCGAAGTGATTCATGACTGGCTTTTCCGGTTGTAATCAGCGGTAGTGAGCGTCACATCCGCCGCACCACGCCTAGTTGCTATTGAGAAGCGGATCGAGGGTGAACGGTCGTTTCGGACCTTTGCCGGCGACCGGCAACTGATCGCTGCCGTAGTTCGGATTGAACAGGCTCGGCTTGCTCGCATCGGCGGTTGCGGTCGGATCGGGCTGCACGGCGGCAGCCGGCGGCTGTCCCGAGGCGGTCGGCGGCAGATCGAGCGGCCCCTTGCGGCCGCAACCGGAAAGCGCCAGCGCAGCGGTCCCCAACAGGATGAGGGCCCATCGTCGATGGTTTCGGCTGATGTCGCGAGTCACGTCAAAATCCCCAATGCGGGCGGCACCATACAAAGATTGATCTGTTCTGGCGAGTGTCGAATTTCCGTAAATAAATCGGCGCTCAGCCCAACTTTCGCTCTTTTTCCAGCCGTTTGAGCCAGGCCTTGGCCTGCGCCGCCACATTCTTCGGCGCAGTTCCGCCAAAACTTGTGCGGCTTTTGACGGAGGCCTCGACCGACAATACCGAAAGCGCATCCTTGGTAATCTTCGGCTCGATCGCCTGCATCGCTTTCAACGGCATTTCATGCAAGGCGACGCCATCGCTTGCTGCCTTGGCCACGATTCGCCCGGTGACATGGTGGGCGTCGCGGAACGGCATTTTTAGCGTCCGCACCAGCCAGTCCGCAAGATCCGTCGCCGTGGCATAACCGTCTCCGGCCGCAATCTTCATGCGCGCCTCGTCCGGCACCATGTCGAGAACCATGCCCGTCATCGCCCGGATCGCCAGCGACAGCGCGCCGAACGCTTCCATGGCGCCCTGCTTGTCCTCCTGCATGTCCTTTTGATAGGCGAGCGGCAGACCCTTCATGACGATCAACATCGCGCTCAGCGCACCGATCACCCGGCCGGTTTTGGCGCGCACCAGTTCGGCCGCGTCCGGATTGCGCTTCTGCGGCATGATCGAGGAGCCGGTGGTGAACTTGTCGGAAAGCCGCACCAGCCCCACCAGCGGCGAGGTCCAGATCACGATCTCCTCGGCAAAGCGCGACAGATGCACCGCGGCGATCGCCGCCGCCGACAGCGTTTCGATGACGAAGTCGCGATCGGAGACCGCGTCGAGCGAATTGGCCATCGGCCGGTCGAAGCCAAGTGCTTTCGCGGTTGCCGCCCGGTCGATCGGAAACGAGGTGCCGGCGAGCGCGGCCGCGCCCAGCGGCGATTCGTTGAGACGCTTGCGCGCATCCGCGAACCGGCCCCGATCACGCGCTGCCATCTCGACATAAGCGAGCAGATGATGCCCGAACGTGACGGGCTGGGCGGTTTGCAGATGGGTAAAGCCCGGCATCACGGTTGCGGCGTGTTCCAGCGCGCGCTCCGCCAGCGCCTGCTGAAACAATGCGAGCGCGCGATCGGTCTCGTCGATGGTGTCACGGACGAACAGGCGAAAATCAGTTGCCACCTGATCGTTTCGCGACCGCGCGGTGTGCAAGCGCCCGGCGGCAGGGCCGATCAGCTCGCTTAGCCTACTCTCGACGTTCATATGGATATCTTCGAGCGCGCGCTTGAAATCGAACGATCCGTTGCCGATTTCTGACAAAATCGTGTCTAGACCCCTGGCGATATTTTTCGCATCGTTTGCCGTGATAATGCCTTGCGCGGACAGCATCGCGGCATGGGCCTTGGACGCGGCGATGTCCTGGGCATAAAGGTGACGATCGACGTCGATGGAGACGTTGATTTCCTCCATGATCGCATCAGGACGTTCGGTGAACCGGCCGCCCCACATCTTGTTGCTCATGACCATCTACTCATATTCGCCGCGCCCCAAGTTGTTGCGCAAAAGGCTTGTTGCGCAAAACCTGTGGCGGGTGCAACCGAAGGCCCTCAAATAGCCGTATCTGAACCAGGATGACAAACGATATGCCCGAAAGCCCACAGCCTGTGCCAGCTCCAACCCGCCGTATCCCCTATGTGATCGGGGCGGTGCTGATTGGCGCTGCGATCGGATTTGGCGGGGTATACGGGCTTGGCGGGCTCAAGCGCAATGCATCCGGCGATTCGGCCTGCGCGCCCGCGGTTAGCCTTTCGCGCAAGATCGCGCCGCTCGCCCATGGCGAGGTGGCCGCGCTGACCATGGCTACCACGCCGTTGCGGCTGCCCGACCTCACTTTTGAGGATGCCTCTGGCAAGCCGAAGAAGCTTTCCGACTGGCGCGGACGCACCGTGCTGGTGAACCTGTGGGCGACCTGGTGCGTGCCCTGCCGCAAGGAAATGCCCGCGCTTGACCGGCTCCAGACCAGGCTAGGCGGCAAGGATTTCGAGGTGGTGGCGATCAACATCGACACCCGCAACCCGGAAAAGCCGAAGAATTTCCTGAAAGAGGCGAAGCTTTCCCGGCTCGACTACTTTAGCGACGAAAAAGCTAAGGTCTTTCAGGATCTTAAAGCCATAGGCCGGGCATTGGGCATGCCGACCTCGGTGCTTGTCGATGGCCAGGGCTGCGAGATCGCGACCATCGCGGGACCCGCCGAATGGGACAGCGAGGACGCGGTCAAGCTGATCACGGCGGCGACGGCGAGAGGCTCTTAAACTCGCCCGCGCCGGGGCGCGCTCCCTGCCGCAAAGACGCTATCCCTCGTCCGCGACGCCGTTACGCAACAGCCCGATCCGGTCGATCTCGACCTCGACCACATCGCCCGGCTTCATCCACAAAGGCGGGGTGCGGCGGGAGCCGACGCCGCCCGGCGTACCCGTCACGATCACATCGCCCGGCTCGAGCCGCGTAAACTCCGAGCAATATTCGATCTGACGCGGGATATCGAAGATCATCTGGCTGATGGTCGTATCCTGAACGACCTCGCCGTTGAGGCGGGTTTGCAGCCGCAACGGGCCGAGATCGCCCGCTTCGTCCGGCGTAACCATCCAGGGGCCGAACGCGCCGGTATTCGGAAAATTCTTGCCCGGCGTAAACTGGTGGGTATGGCGCTGATAGTTACGGACGCTGCCTTCGTTGTAGCAGGCATATCCGGCGATATGGCCCCACGAATCCTTGCGCGAGATGTAGCGGCCGGGCTTGCCGATGATGAGCGCCAGTTCGCCCTCATAGTCGAGGTCGGTCGATACTTTCGGGCGGATGATGTTGGTGAGATGGCCGGTCTGGCTGTTGGCGAACCGCCCGAACACGGTCGGGTTTTCGACCTCGGTGCGGCCGGTCTCCTTGCGGTGGTTCTCGTAGTTGAGACCGATGCAGAGGATCTTGTCGGGGTTCGGGATCACCGGCAGCCAGGCGATGCTGGCAAGCGGATGCCGCGCGGCCTTGGCCGCGGCGCTCGCGGCATCAAGCAGGGCGCCAGCGGCAATGGCGGATTTCAAATCGGGAAAACGGTCGCGCAAGACCGCGCCGAGATCGACCGCTTCATTGCCGTCGATGAGGCCCCAGCTCGTGGCGCCGTTGATCTTGAAACTTGCGAACTTCATGGGATGTCCTTGGGGATAGCGTGAGGCCGGCTCCTCGCTATCGCATGCGGCGACGGCGGGCAATGCCGCCACGGCCGCGAAATTGGCGCATCAGGCCCGCTGAGACGCGCAGCGCGTCAGGCCAGAGAAGGATGTCAGGCCGCTACGTTGAGATTGCCGCCAATGCCGGCGCCGACATTGGCGAGCGACGGCTGTGATCCCGATCCCAGGATGGTCAGGACCGAGGATTTCTCGGCATCGATGTTCGATTTAAGGACAGAGGTTGCGATCTGCTGTTGGGTATTGCCGGCCTGCGCCGCAAGCAAACTGGCTGCCAAACTCGCTACGTCCATACGCACACTCCCCCCATCGCCGGCAGATTATCCGGGAAGACGTTAACAAATGCTGGAAATGGGCGCTGGCGAGGTCAGGATTTAACGCGTCGGAACCGGCTTGTCGCCGCGATAGTCGTAGAAACCGCGCTGGGTTTTGCGCCCCAGCCAGCCGGCCTCGACATATTTCACGAGCAGCGGACAGGGACGGTATTTGGAGTCGGCGAGCCCCTCATGCAGAACCTGCATGATCGACAGGCAGGTATCGAGACCGATGAAATCGGCGAGCTCCAGCGGCCCCATCGGATGATGGGCGCCAAGCTTCATCGCCGCATCGATCGCCTCGACGTTCCCGACGCCTTCATAGAGCGTGTAGATCGCCTCGTTGATCATCGGCAGCAGAATGCGGTTGACGATGAAGGCCGGGAAATCTTCCGACACCGCGATGTGCTTGCCGAGCTTGGTGACGAATTCCTTGGCGGCATCGAAGGTCGTGTCATCGGTGGCGATGCCGCGGATCAGTTCGACCAACTCCATCAGCGGCACCGGATTCATGAAGTGGATGCCGATGAAGCGCTCGGGCCGGTCGGTCGAGGCCGCCAGCCGCGTGATCGAAATCGATGACGTATTGGAGGCGACGATGGCGGTCGGGTTTCAACAGCGCGCAGACCTCATGAAAGATCTTGCGCTTGACGTCTTCCTTCTCGACCGCGCTCTCGATCACGAGATCGCAATCGGCGAGCCCCTCCATGGAATCGGCGAGCGCGATCCGCGCCATTGCCTGCTTGCGGGCATCCTCGGTGATGAATTTCTTGGTGACCTGCCGCGACAGGTTGCCATTGATGGTCGCCATGCCCGACTTCAGGCGGTCGGCAGTGACGTCATTGAGCACCACGTCGAACCCGGCCAAGGCCGCGACGTGAGCGATGCCATTGCCCATCTGGCCCGAACCGATCACGCCGACTTTCTTTATCATGACCGCCATCTTGTCATCTTAGCCACTCTCGTCACCTTGCCGGAGTGACACCCTATTTACCGAGCTTGCCGAGCGCCTCGGTCAATTCCGGAACCGCCTGATACAAATCCGCGACCAGGCCGTAATCGGCAACCTGGAAGATCGGCGCATCCTCGTCCTTGTTGATCGCTACGATGACCTTGGAATCCTTCATGCCGGCGAGGTGCTGGATCGCGCCGGAAATGCCGATCGCGACATAAAGCTCCGGCGCCACCACCTTGCCGGTCTGGCCGACCTGCCAGTCGTTCGGCGCGTAGCCGGCATCGACCGCGGCGCGCGAGGCGCCGACGGCGGCGCCCAGTTTATCGGCGAGCGGCTCGATATATTTGGCGAAATTCTCGCGGCTTTGCATGGCGCGGCCGCCGGACACGATGATCTTCGCCGAGGTCAGTTCGGGGCGATCGCTCTTGGCGACTTCCTCGCCGACGAAGCTGGAAAGACCGGGATCGGCCTGCGGCCGCCGCATTCTCCACCGCCGCGCTGCCGCCATCGCCGGCGGCCGCAAAGGTCGAGGTCCGCACGGTGATGACCTTCTTGGCGTCCTTTGATTTGACGGTCTGGATGGCGTTGCCGGCATAGATCGGCCGCTCGAACGTGTCGGGCGATATCACCTTGATGATTTCCGACACCTGCATCACGTCGAGCAATGCGGCCACGCGCGGCATCACGTTCTTGAAGCGCGAGGTCGCCGGCGCAACGAAGGCGTCGTAGCCGCCGGCAAGGCCGACGATCAGAGCCGCGAGGGGCTCGGCCAGATCATGTGCATAGGCGGCATTCTCGGCGAGCAAGACTTTCTTGACGCCCGACAGTTTGGCTGCCGCCTCGGCTGCCGCCTTGGCGTTTTCACCGGCGACCAGCACATGCACGTCACCGCCGAGCGCTGCGGCCGCCGTCAGCGCCTTGTTCGTCGCATCCTTGATCGATGCATTGTCGTGTTCGGCCATCAACAGCGTGGTCATCTCTAAAGAACCCCCGCTTCGGTCTTCAGCTTGGACACCAACTCGGCGACATCCTTGACCTTGACGCCGCCCTTGCGGCCCGGCGGTTCGGACGTCTTGAGAATCTCGAGGCGCGGCGTCAGATCGACACCATAGTCCGATGCGCCCTTGTCGGCGATCGGCTTTTTCTTGGCCTTCATGATGTTCGGCAGGCTCGCATAGCGCGGCTCGTTCAACCGCAGGTCGGTAGTGACGATCGCCGGCCCCTTCAGTTTCACGGTCTGCAATCCGCCATCAACCTCGCGCGTGACCTTGAAATCGGAACCATCGACCTCGAGCTTGGAGGCAAACGTCGCCTGCGACCACCCGAGCAGGGCCGCCAGCATCTGTCCGGTCTGGTTGGAGTCGTCGTCGATCGCCTGTTTGCCGAGGATCACAAGCCCGGGCTTTTCCTCGTCGGCTACGGCTTTCAGAATCTTTGCCACCGCCAGCGGTTCGACATTGCCCTCGGCCTTGACCAGGATGCCGCGGTCGGCGCCCATGGCAAGACCGGTGCGGATGGTTTCGGCGGCCTGGGCCGGCCCGATCGAAACCACCACGACTTCGGTTGCCTTGCCGGCCTCTTTCAGGCGCAGGGCCTCCTCGACGGCGATTTCGTCGAACGGATTCATCGACATTTTGACGTTGGACAGTTCAACGCCGGTTCCATCGCTCTTGACGCGGACCTTGACGTTGTAATCGACCACTCGCTTGACCGGCACCAGAACCTTCATCGCCCCTCTTTCGCTGGAACACCTTGATTTTAAAGCTTAGGGCGCGGAACCTAAAGCGCCCGCCCACCCCGGTCAACGCTAGTGGAGTGGATTTGACATTCGCTACCTACCCGGCCGCGGGTTCGTCAGGCGAGTGTCAAATCCAAAACGCCACTAGAAACCTATATTTGCTAGTGGCAAAGGCGGCCGCTGAGATGGGATGCGAACGTTAAAATCGGACCACTAAGGGCCAAAAATTACCCTTTCGGATCAGCGGTTCTGGCCGGGCACCCACAGCACGTCCCCGGCGCCGTTGTTGATTGGCCGCGCGGCTGGCAATAAACAGGAAATCCGACAGCCGGTTCACATACTGGATCGCCGCATCACCGACGGGTTCATTCGGCTTGGCCGCCAGTTCCACCATGATTCGTTCCGCTCTGCGGCACACGGTGCGCGCCAGATGCAGATGGGCGGCCGCAGGCGTGCCGCCGGGCAGCACAAACGAGTTCAAGGGGCGCGAGATCCGCATTCAACCGGTCGATGTCGCGTTCCAGGCGCTCGACCTGGCTCGACAGCACGCGCAAGCGCTCGGCCTTGCCCTCGCGCTGGGGCACCGCGAGGTCGGCGCCGAGATCGAACAGGTCGTTCTGAATGAGCCCCAGCATCGCATCGAGCGCCGGCGTCGCGGCGAGGTGCAAACGCACAACGCCGATGACGGCATTGGTCTCGTCGATCGTTCCGTAGGCTGCGATACGCAAGTCGTATTTCGGGCGGCGCTCGCCGCTGCCAAGCGCGGTGGTGCCGTCATCGCCGGTTCGCGTATAGATACGGTTGAGAACGACCATGCCTTATCTCCTCCTTCTAACGATGGCCCATCGCCCAGACCGTGATCATGATGATGACGATGGCGACGAACTGAAGCAGCACCCGCATCCGCATCAATTTCTGCGAGTAATTCGGCGATCCGCCCCTCATCATGTTGATGAGGCCGAGCAGCAGCACCAACGCAACCGCGGCCACCGCGATGGGAACGATGAAAGTACCAAGAAATGAGGCCATCTTTTCTACATAACACCAAGATTGCCGATCCGCCATCGCCGGGCATCAGCGCAGCAGCAACGATGCGGACTCGCGGCAGCTATGTTGCGGACTTCTGAACCGCCGCACTGGCTTTTGGCGGAATAATATCCGAAGGTAACCTCGATCAGAAGGCAGGCTCGCCTGCGCTCCACATCAGGGTGCGCTGTGCGGCAGATTCGCTACATCTTTCACGTCAGCCTCGACGCCTTCTACACGTTTCTCGCCGATGACGGCTGGGCGATCGCCAGCCACATCGCGCTGTCGACCTTGATGGCGCTGTTTCCGTTTCTGATCGTGCTGACCTCGCTTGCCGGCTTCTTCGGCTCGAAGGAACTCGCCGACCAGGCCGCGAGCCTGTTGCTTCAGGTCTGGCCGAGGCAGGTCGCCGATTCGCTGTCGGGCGAAATCCACGACGTCCTGACCACGACCCGCGGCGACGTCCTGACCATCGGCGCGGTGCTGGCGGTCTATTTCGCATCGAACGGCGTCGAGGCGCTTCGCGTCGCGCTCAACCGCGCCTATGCGGTGATCGAGCCGCGCCGATGGTATTGGCTGCGGCTGGAGTTGATCGGCTATACGCTGGTCGCGGCCTTCACCGCGCTGGCGATGGCGTTCCTGATCGTGCTCGGCCCGCTGATCACTGGAAGCGGCGCGGCGCCACATTCCGCTGATCGTCGAAAGCAACGAGAATCTGCTCAACATCGCCCGTTACAGCGTCACGATCCTGGCGATGGTGGTGGCGCTGTTTGTCCTGCATGCCTGGCTTCCGGCGGGGCGCAGGGGTTTCTCGCAGATCCTGCCGGGCATTATCTTTACCCTGCTGGCTTCGATGATATCGGGCACCCTGTTCGGACAATATCTGGCGCGCTTCGCCAACAACTATGTGACGATGTATGCCGGTCTCGCATCGGTCATCATCGCGCTGGTGTTTCTTTACTTCCTGGCGGCGATCTTCGTCTACGGCGGGGAGCTCAACGCGGCGATCATCAAGTCGCGGCTGCCGCACGGCGTGTCGCTTCAAGCAGCACAATCGCTAAAGCCCTCGGAGACACAGGCTTGACCAGGAAGGCGTCGGCGCCCGCGCCGCGCGCGGCCGCCTCGTCATCGCTGCGGCCGGATACGCCGATGACCGCGATGGCGCCGAACGGCGGACCCAATGCGCGAATTCGCCGGATCGCTTCAATGCCGTCGATGCCCGGGAGCACCATGTCCATCAACACCGCATCGAAACTGCCTTGCGTGATCCGATCGGCGGCGTCTTCGCCGCGACCGACGAATTCCGCCTGATGGCCGAGTTCGGTCAAAACCGCGTTGAGCACGACACGGCCGAACGGATTATCCTCGACGCTGAGAACGTGCAGGCCCCGCGCGTACTCCCGCGGGTGATCGTCCTGAGTTGAACCCGCCGGAGAAGCCTCGGCGCGGTCCAACACCACCGTCAGCGTGAACGTCGTCCCTCCGCCGCGCCGCGGCGTCACCGCGATATCGCCGCCCATCGCGCGGGCGAGTTGTTTCACCGACGACAGTCCGAGCCCGGCACCACCGAAGCGGGCGGCAATTTTCACATTGGCCTGCGAAAACGGGCGGAACAGCCGCTTGATCTCCTGCAACGTGAGGCCGATGCCGCTGTCGGAAACCGCAAAGGCCACGCCGACCTTGCCCTTCCCGGGTCTTTACTCTTGCCTTTTGCCTCACCGGTCGGCCGCACGGTCAGCGCGACGCCGCCCTGTTCGGTGAATTTGGTGGCGTTGTCGATCAGGTTTTCGAGTGCCGCCCGCAGGCGAACGGGGTCGCCGGTGACGAAGGCGGGCAGTTTCTCGGAAATCTCGACCCGCGACTGCAAACCTTTCGCGGTGGCCCTGCCGGCAAGCGAGTCGCCGACGCTGTGGGCGAGCGTCCGCAGATCGAAGAAGTCGTGCCGGACGCCAAAGCCAGAGCGTCCGCTTCTGGCGGCGTCGACGAACAGGGTTGCAAGGCTCGCCAGATGTTCGGCGCCGGCCTTGATGGTATCGACCCAGCGCCGCTCCCGCTCGTCGAGGTCGGACGTCGCCAGAAGGTCGCTGATCGCGAGAATGCCGGTCAGCGGCGTGCGCACCTCATGCGCAAAGGTGGCGAGCACCGTTTCGACAATGCCGGGAGCAATCGTCTTGCCAGCCGTTTTGCCGGCAGCCTTGTTGGTGCCAGCCTTGTTGGTGCCAGCCTTGTTGGTGCCAGCCTTCTTAGTGCCAGCCCTGTTAGTGCTAGCCGTGCGCGGCTTGCCGGCTGCAACGCCTGCTCTACGCTTTTTCGGCGGTGCTTTTTTCAGCCGCCGCTGACTACGCCGTGGGCGCGAACTCGACGCCATGATTCCCCCAACCCTGGCCAGCCTCACCATGGCACGTCTAGTGGTCCGATTCTAACATTCGCATCCCTTTGCAGCGGCCTCTTTGCGAATGTTAGAATCAAAAGGACCACTAGCAAACATATGTTTTCCAGTGGAGTTCGGATTTGACATTCGCTTAGCGAGCCCGCGGCCAGGTGTTTAGCGAATGTCAAATCCACTCCACTGGGTGGATGGAGTCACGCCGAAGCGCAATCGAGCCACGAACAGAATGTTGGCAAGGTGAATAGCTTTCAAGCGAGGCCAACGCGGCGGCGAACCTCAGCCGGGCTTACGCCCGCCGCCCTTAATTCGCGCAAGCCCGTGGCCTCCGTCGATTTCGACAGCTTTTGCCCGGCGGCGTCGCGAATGAGACGGTGATGCCGATAGGTGGCTTGCGGAAGCCCGAGAAGCTGCTGCAACAGCCGATGGACGCTGGTCGACCAGAACAGGTCCTGGCCCCGCACCACCTCGCTGACACCTTGCAACGCGTCGTCGACCACCACGGCGAGGTGATAGCTGGTCGGCGTCTCCTTGCGCGCGATGATGACGTCGCCCCAGGCGGCAGGATCGGCGGCGACCGTCCCGGTTTCGCCGTTGGGGCCCTCCCCACGCTCGATCCAGCTCAATTGGCCGACGCGCGCGCAAGCCGCGGCGACATCGAGCCGCAGCGCGTAAGGCGCGCCTGCCTGCATCAGCCGCGCCCGCTCCTCAGGCGGGAGTGCGGGCGCCGAGCCGGGATAAAGCGGCGCGCCGTCGGGATCGCGCGGCCATGGCGCCTGTTTTTCTCGCTCCGCGATGAGACGGACAATCTCGGCACGGCTTTCGAACGCGGGATAGACAAGCCCGAGCGCCATGAGCTTTTCGAGCGCAGTACGATATTCCGCAAAATGCTCGGATTGGCGGAGCACCGGTTTTTCCCAGGAAAGGCCGAGCCAAATGAGGTCCTCATCAATCGCGGCTTCGAATTCGCTCCGGCAGCGGGTCGGATCGATGTCCTCGATGCGCAGCAGGAAACGGCCGCCTGCTTGCCGCGCCAGATCGAAATTCAGCATCGCCGAATAGGCGTGACCGAGATGCAGGTAACCGTTCGGAGACGGCGCAAAGCGGAAAACGGGTGGCGGCATTGAATTCTTACCCTTGTCATTGCCGGGCATAGTAGTTTGCTTGGCGCAGACTACGTAAACTTGTCAGCGCTCCCGGAAATCCATCCCTTATGAGTATCTTTTACGATATGAGATGGATGCGCGGGTCATAGGCGAGCGGAAGCGACGCCGTTCTTCGAGCGGCTATGCCCGCGCATGACAAACTCGGCAAGCTGATCCTTCGAATGACCCTCCACCTCAACAGCCAGGCCGACCTCGAAGCCGCGATGCACGCGCTTCTGAAGCTGGACCCGCGGCTTCAGCCGGTATTTGCGGTGGCCGGCATGCCGGCGCTGCGGCGGCGTGAGCCCGGATTTCAGGGCCTTGCGCATATTGTCTGCGGCCAGCAGCTCTCTACCGCGAGCGCGGCAGCGATCTGGGCCCGCCTGAGCACCGCCTTCGATCCGTTCGGCCCTGATGCGATCCGCCGCGCTCGCGCCGATCGCCTGGGCCGGCTTGGGCTATCGGCCGCGAAGATCAAGACCTTGAAGAATCTCGCGCGCGAAATCGCCGCCGGACGGTTGAATCTCGACGTGCTCGCCAATGAGGACGCCGATGTGGCCCACCACACGCTGGTTTCGCTGCACGGCATCGGTCCATGGACCGCCGACGTCTACCTGTTGTTTTGCCTCGGCCATGGCGATGCCTGGCCGGCCGGCGATCTCGCCGTGCAGGAGGCGGTCAAGATCGGACTGGGATTGAAGACGCGCCCGACCGTAAAGGAGATGGCGCCTCTTGCCGAACCCTGGCGTCCGATGCGGGGCGCGGCGGCGCATTTGTGGTGGTCGTACTACCGCGCGCTCAAGAAACGTGAAGGCGTCATCGCAGGAGTTGAGAAAGCGAACGCCGTTTCAAACAATGTCCCTGTTGCAAAACGTTCGTGAGCGGACGCAAAGATGACGGCAGCCCAACTGCCGGGGGTCGAGCCATGAACGCCACCGCCTTCATCGTTGCACGTGACGCCTTTCAAGAATGCAAATTCATCGAAACGCGACTGCCTGATGCGGAGACGCTTCCGGATGAAGCGCTGCTGGTCAAGGTCGATCGCTTCGCCTTCACGGCCAACAACATCACTTACGCCACGCTCGGCGAGCAGTTGAAATATTGGCAGCTGTTCCCGGCGCCGGAAGGTTTCGGCAACATTCCGGTATGGGGATTTGGCGAGGTGATCGCTTCCCGCCATCCGTCTATCGAAATTGGCGAGCGGCTGTTCGGCTATTTTCCGATGGCGACCCATCTCGTGATCGAAGCGGGTGACGTAAGCAAACGCGGCTTGCGCGACGCGGCAGCGCATCGCCAAGGCGTGAGCGCCGGTCTATAACGCCTATGCGCGCGTCAGCGGCGATGTCGCCTTCGAAGGTCTCAACGGTGACTATCAGGCGCTGCTGCGACCGCTGTTCATGCTGTCTTTTCTGGTCGACGACTTCTTGCGCGAGCATGATTTCTTCGGTGCACGGAGCGTGCTGCTTTCGAGCGCCTCCAGCAAAACCGCGTTCGGCCTCGCGCACCTTCTGCACTCGCATTCCGAGCCGACCCCCGTGATCGGACTGACCTCGGCCGGGAATGCCGACTTTGTCCGATCGCTCGGCTGCTACGACGATGTCGTGACCTACGACCGCATCGAATCGCTGCCACCGGATTCACCGGTCGCCTTTGTCGATATGGCCGGCAACAGCGCGCTGCGGGCACGGCTGCACCATCATTTCCGCGACGCGATGAAATATTCCGGCCAGATCGGGCTCACGCACCAAAGCTTATCGCCGGACGAGCCGGAATTGCCGGGCGCCAAGCCTGCCTGGTTTTTCGCGCCCGACCAGATTCGAAAGCGCGCCAGAGAATGGGGGCCGGGCGGCATCGATCGGCGATTTGGCGCTGCATGGTCGACGTTTGCGCCGACATTGTCGAAGCGGCTGACAGTGGTCGAAGGCCGCGGCCCCACGGCGGTCAGGCAAGTCTATCTGGACACGCTCAATGGGCATATTCCCCCCGCGCAGGGCCACATTCTGTCACTTCCCGGCTAAGCGGCTTTTGACCCGGTCTCAAACGGTATAGCCTCGACATCAGGAAACGTCGTCAAGACGGCCCAACGAGGCCAATGCATGCTCGATCGAACCGACGATATCGCCGCGTCAGTGGAAAACTGGCTGACGGAATTCGAACGCGCGCTCGAGCACCCTGAAGACGGCGCACTTCGGTCCCTCTTTCATCCCGAGAGTTATTGGCGCGATGCGCTCGCGCTGAGCTGGAACCTGCAAACCATCAACGGCGCCGATGCGATTCAAGGGGAACTCGCGCATCATGCCAGCCAAGTCTCACCGTCTGGTTTCAAGATCGATCCCGAGCGCGCACCGCCGCGCCGCGTGAGGCGCGCCGGCACCGAGACCATCGAGGCGATATTCAAGTTCGAGACCAACCAAGGCCGCGGCCACGGCATTATCCGGCTGATCCCGGACACCAATGACGACGGCCGGCCCAAGGCCTGGACGCTTTTCACCTCGCTCGAAGAGTTGAAGGGGTTTGAGGAGGCGATCGGGATGGCGCGGCCGCGTGGCCAATCCTATTCGCGCGATTTTCGCGGACCCAACTGGCTCGACCAGCGCCAGGCATCCGCCGCCTATGCCGACCGCGATCCCACCGTGCTCGTGGTCGGCGGCGGACAGGCCGGTCTTTCGATCGCCGCACGGCTGAAGCAGCTCTCGATCGACACGCTGATCGTCGACCGGGAGAGCCGCATCGGCGACAATTGGCGCAAGCGCTATCACGCGCTGACGCTGCACAACCAGGTGCAGGTCAACCACCTTCCCTACATGCCGTTCCCACTGAGCTGGCCGGTCTATATCCCCAAGGACAAGCTCGCCAACTGGTTCGAATCCTACGTCGATGCCATGGAGCTGAACTTCTGGACCGATACGGCCCTGGCGCACGGCGACTATGACGCCGCTCAAGGCCGCTGGACCGTGGTGCTGCGCCGTGGCGAAGGCACGACGCGTACCATGCATCCGCGCCACCTCGTAATGGCGACCGGCGTCAGCGGCATCGCGAACCTGCCGGATATTCCGACGCTGAAGAATTTCGCAGGCACGGTGCTGCATTCCAGCCAATATCACGACGGCGAGGCGTGGGCCGACAAACGCACTGTGGTGATCGGCACCGGCAACAGCGGCCACGATATTGCGCAGGATCTCTATTCGAGCGGCGCCAAGGTGACGCTGGTTCAGCGCAGCCCGACCCTGATCACCAATATCGAACCGTCCGCACAGCTCGCTTATGCGACCTACAACGAAGGCACGCTCGAGGATAACGACCTGATCGCGGCTTCGATGCCGCTGCGGCTGGCGAAGCGCACCCACCAGATGATCACCGAACAATCCAGACAGTTCGACAAGGCATTGCTCGACGGCTTGGAGGCGGTCGGTTTCAAGCTCGACTATGGCGAGGACGATACCGGCTGGCAGTTCAAATATCTCACGCGCGGCGGCGGCTATTATTTCAACGTCGGCTGCTCGGATCTGGTGGCACGTCGCGAGATCGCGCTTCGGCAATTTGCCGATATCGAATCCTTTATCCCCGAAGGCGCGCGAATGAAGAACGGCGAAACGCTTGCCGCCGATCTCATCGTGCTCGCGACCGGCTACCAGCCGCAGGAAGTGCAGGTGAAGCAACTGTTCGGCGAACAAATCGCCACACGCGCCGGCCCGATCTGGGGATTTGGCGACGGGCAGGAACTGCGCAACATGTATATGCGCACCGGCCAGGACGGGCTTTGGTTCATCGCCGGCAGTCTCGCGCAATGCCGCATCAACTCGAAATTCCTCGCGCTTCAGATCAAGGCGATCGAGGAAGGGCTGCTGCCGCGGATTCGCTGACCATCGTCTGACAACATTCACCAAAGGAGAAAAACACATGCCGATCACTCTCGGCTCAGGTGAGCACCGCTATCGCGTGGTGGAGAACTGGGCAAAGCTGCCGGACGGCTGGTCGCTGACCGACGTCGCCTCCGTCGCCGTCGACAGCAAAGACCGCGTCTATGTTTTCAATCGGGGCGCTCACCCGATGATCGTGTTCGATCGCGCGGGCAATTTCATCAAGAGCTGGGGCGAAGGCCTGTTCGGCCGCGCACACGGGCTGCACATCGACGCGCATGATCATTTGTATTGCACCGATGATGGCGACCATACGGTGCGCAAGTGCTCGATCGACGGCAAGGTGCTGCTGACGATTGGCATCCCCAACAAGCCGGCGCCGTTCATGAGCGGCGAGCCTTTCCATCGCTGCACCCACACGGCGCTGTCGCCCGCAGGCGAAATCTATGTGTCGGACGGCTATGGTAACGCTCGCGTGCACAAATATACCCCCGACGGCAAACTCATCAAAAGCTGGGGCGAGCCGGGCAGCGACCCCGGCCAGTTCAATATCGTTCACAACATTTCAACCGACGCCGACGGCTGGGTGTACGTCGCCGACCGCGAGAACCACCGCGTCCAGGTTTTCGATGGCAACGGCAAATATGAGGCGCAATGGAACAATCTGCACCGGCCGTGCGCGCTGCATTGCTGCGGCGGCAAATCGCCTAATTTTATCATCGGCGAATTGGGTCCGGGCCTTGCGGTCAATCGGGGAGCGCCCAATCTCGGCCCTCGCCTGACCATCGTCGATTCAAAAGGCCAGCGCGTTGCACGGCTCGGCGGCGAGAACGGCCCCGGGCTCGAGGCCGGCAAGTTCCTCGCCCCGCACGGCGTGGCGCTGGATTCGAATGGCGACATCTATGTCGGTGAGGTCGGCGTCACCAACTGGAAGACCAGCTTTGCGGACACGCCGATGCCGGCAGAAGTTGGTGTGGCACGCTGCCTGCAAAAGCTGGAGAAGATTCAGTAGCGTCTCATTCCGCCTTCAGGTTCGACGCCTTGATGATCGGCCACCAGCGTTCTGCCTCAGCCTTCTGAAACGCGGCCAAGGCTTGCGGCGACTGCTGGTCGCGCGGCGAAATCTCGATGCCGAGATCGTCCATCCGCTTTTTCACCAGGGGATCGGCAAGCACGCCCCGCAAGGTGGCATTGAGCTTCTCGACGATGTCCTGCGGCGTATCTTTCGGCACCCAGAGCCCGTACCAGAGCGAGGCGGTAAAGCCGGGCAGGCCGGCTTGCTCGACGGTCGGAATAGTGGGTGATGACGGCAGCCGGGTTTTGCCGGTGACCGCAATCGGCTTGATGCTGCCGGTTGCAATCAGCGACCTGAAATTGGACGACGGCTCCATCATGAAATCGATCTGTCCCGCCAACAGATCCTGCATCGCCGGCGCATTGCCGCGATAAGGCACGAACTGAAATTTCGTGCCGGTCTGTTTCTGGAACGCGATGCCGGCGAGATGCCCGGCCGCGCCGACGCCGGCGATTCCAACCGAGACCTTGTCGGGGTTGGCCTTGAGATAGGCGATCAGTCCTTTGAGATCGCTGGCGGGAAAATCTTTCCGTGCCGCGAGCAGCAGCGGTTCGGCGCCGATATAGATGACCGGCTCGAGAGCCTTCAAAAGATCGAACGGCAGCGCGTAGAGACCGCCGGTGAGCATGTGCGTCGTCGAGGTGCCGATGGAGAGCGTATAGCCGTCGGCGGCCGAGCGAACCGCGCGGCCGACACCGATGGTGCCCGCAGCACCGCCCACGTTCTCGATGATGATGGGCTGACCGAGCACTTCCCGCATCTTCTCGGCGAGGAACCGCGCCAGCGTGTCGGTCGCACCACCCGCGGGAAATGGAACGATCATGGTGATCGGCCGGACCGGATAGGGTTGCGCCGCCGACGCTCCAGCCCATCCGAAAGCCACGACGGCCACGACCAGCGACGCGAAAAATCGATGAATGAACAAATCAAACATCGCCCACCACGTCGCGCCGCCGCCGTTCGGATTCTTCGGCATAACGCCGCATCGCATGCGCCTCGGTCAGAATTCCGATCGGCCGCTGATCGCCGGTTTCGACCACGGTGAGCGATTCAGCCTCCGTCACATCGAAGGCGGCGATGGCTTCGCGGATATTCATGCCGGGATGCAACACGACGCGGGGATAATGCAGGATACTGTTCAGGGGCTTTTTCGTGTCGAGATCTGCCGCATGCGCATCCGATACAAATACCATTCCCGCATAATGCCCGGCATCGTCCACCGCGACCACTTGCGTCTTCGAGCCCGGCGGAAATTTCGCGCGGAATTCGGCGATCGGGGTCGCGGCATTCACGGTCAGCACATCCGGCCGCATCAGCCGCCGCACGGTGAGGTCGCGAATCCAGCCGACATCGGCGGCGCTGCGGATCGTTTCGCCGCGCAGGTGCAGCCGCCAGGTGGCGAAAGAATAGCCGAACAGCTCGCGGGTGATCTGGGTCGAGATGATCACCGCAACCAGCACGGCCGTGGTGAGCCAGAGGTCGCCGGTCGATTCCAGCGCAATGAACGACATCGTCAGCGGCCCGCCGATGACGGAGGCCGACAGCGCGCTCATGCCGATGATCGCATAGACATTGGGGTCGAGGTGAAGCGCCGGCCAGAGGGCGTCGACGCCGGCTGCAAAAAGACGGCCACCGATCGCACCCAGAAAAAGTGTTGCGAAAAACAGACCGCCGCGAAAGCCGGCCCCGAGCGAGATCACGGACGCCGTCGTCTTCAGCACGAACACCAGGCCGATAAACGCCAACGGCATCGTGACGATGCCATTGAAATGCAGAGCACCATGTCCCGACGACAGGACCTGCGGCGTCTGCAGCGCCAACAACCCCACGGCAAGGCCGCCCAGAGCGGGGCGCAGTGGTGACCAGGGCACGATCTTCGACAACAGCTGCTCGCACAGCCCGGCGCCACGCATGATCGCGATCCCGAACAGCGCAGCGAAGACGCCGAGCAGCGCCGCCACCGCAAGATCGCGCCCGAGCACATCGCCCATCGGGCCGGCGCCGACGCCCAGCGACAGAGGCGCAAAGACATTAGCGACAAAATAGCCGACGACGGAAGCGACCCCGACCGGCGTCAGGTTTGCGGGCGTATAGCCGCCGATCACGAGTTCAAAGGCGTAGAATGCGCCCGCCAGCGGCGCGCTGAAGGCGCCCGCGATCGCAGCCGCGGTGCCGCACCCCACCATCAGCCGCTGATCGGCACGGCGCAGATGAAATCCCCGACCGAGCGAAGCGCCGAGCCCGCTCGAAAGCTGAGTATATCCGGCCTCAAGCCCGACCGATGCGCCGACCCCGCTGGACCAGACCGTCTCCAGCGCCACGATCACGCTGCCACGAAACGACATCCGACCGCCATGCAGCGCATTGGCCTCGATCGGATCGACTTCGCGCGCCGGCCGCCAGCGTAACAGCAGCAGAAAAGCTATCCCGAGGAGGAACCCTCCGAGGCATGGAACCAGCAAAGCGCGAACGGGATCGACCGCGACCTGGCTTGAGAGGCGGTCGCCGGCCCTCAGATCGAAGAACGCCATGTGGAGCATATCGACGGCGGCACTCATCGCGGCCACCACCAATCCGCCGATGGCGCCAACGATCGCAGCCAAAATCACCAGGCTCGTCTCGTGGGCCCGGACGAAGGCCCGGAGCCGCCGGGGCGCCTCAAGATAAGGGGACGTGGTGATCATTTTGCCGTGTCCATCCCGGCCCTCATGCCGTCCGCTCCGTTTAACGGCCTTCTGGCGGCCTTCTAACGGTCTTGTAACGGCCTCGGCGGTGCCCTCGCAATCCGTAACCAGCGAACGGACCGGGCGGATAAGCTTCGCCTACGCTCTTCACAATCCCGTCACGCTGCATGTAGTATGTCAACTCAGGCTGCTTCGCAGCTATATGGAGGCCGGGAGCGTTACTTGAACGCACATGTCTCACAAGGCGGTTGGCCGGTATTGGTGTTGAACGCGGATTTCCGGCCGCTGAGTTATTATCCGCTGTCGCTGTGGTCGTGGCAGGACGCGATCAAGGCCGTGTTCCTCGATCGCGTCAACATCGTCGAGCACTACGATCGCGCGGTTCGCAGCCCGACATTCGAAATTCAACTGCCCAGCGTCGTGTCGCTGAAATCGTTCGTCAAGCCGACCACGCATCCCGCCTTCACGCGGTTCAACGTCTTCCTGCGCGATCGCTTCGTCTGCCAATATTGCTTGTCTGCCGACGATCTTACCTTCGATCACATCATTCCGCGCAGCAAAGGCGGCCAGACCACCTGGGAAAACGTGGTGGCGGCGTGCTCGCCATGTAACCTGCGCAAGGGCAACCTGACGCCGCAGCAGGCGCGGATGTTTCCCAAGCAGCACCCGTTTGCGCCGACGGTGCATCAGCTTCACCGCAACGGCCGGCTGTTCCCGCCGAACTATCTGCACGATAGCTGGCTCGATTATCTCTATTGGGATACCGAGCTCGATCCGTAAGACACACGTCGCCGGTGGACTGTAGCGCGACACATAAGAGTGCGCGCCGGGGCACGGGGGCGACAAGCCCCGCACCGCGCTAAGTTTGATAAAGCCGCGTAGATGCGATCAGAAAAAGCCAGGGCTCATATCGAGGCCGCTCGTCGCCGAATTTCCGTTCGCGGTCCGATACACATGAATGCCGAGCACGACCTGCAATCCAGCCGCGCAAGGCCTTTCCCGGAGAAAATTTGCGGCATAATATCGTTACCAGTTCTTTGCAGACTCCAAATCGCCGCCGGGGCGAAGCTGCGGATGCCGTTTGGGAGATTTTCCATGCCAGCCCTCACAGAATGGAAAGTGCCACCGGCGAACCAACCCCGCAGCGCCGATTACGCCTTCGACCTCGACCATACACTCGCCTCGATCGTCGGCGTGCATTCGATCGTTCCGCCCGATGCGTTCACCGCCGACACGCTCGGCACCGAGCGTGCCGGTAACGGCGTCATCATCGATGACGGCCTGGTGCTGACGATCGGGTATCTCATCACCGAGGCCGAGGCCGTCTGGCTGCATATGGGTGATGGCCGCGTCGTGCAGGGCCACGCGCTGGGATTCGATGCGGTGACGGGTTTCGGACTGGTGCAAGCGCTCGGCCACCTTGATCTCGATCCCTTGCCGATCGGCTCGTCCGCGACCGCCACCGTCGGCGATCGTGTGGTGATGGGCGGCGTCGGCGGACGCACGCGGTCGGTGGCAAGCCAGATCGCCGCCAAACAGGAGTTTGCCGGCTATTGGGAATACATGCTGGATGAAGCGATCTTCACCCACCCCGCCCATCCCAATTGGGGCGGCACCGGGCTGATTTCGGCGCGCGGCGAACTCATCGGCATCGGTTCGCTTCAGCTCGAGCGCGAGCGGGACAACAAGCCCGAGCACGTCAACATGGTGGTGCCGATCGATCTCCTGAAGCCGGTACTCGACGACCTGCGCAAATTCGGCCGGGTCAACAAGCCGGCGCGCCCCTGGCTTGGGATGTACACGACCGAGATCGACAATCGGGTCGTTATCGTTGGCGTCTCCGCGAAAGGACCGGCGGCCCGCGCCGAACTCAAATCGGGCGATGTGATCCTCGCCATCGATGGCGACAAAATTGCCAGCCAAGCGGGCTTCTACCGCAAGCTCTGGGCGCTCGGGACCGCCGGCGTCGACGTGCCGCTGACGGTGCACCATGAGGGCGTCACCTTTGATGTCGTGCTGGCATCGACCGACCGGGCGCGGCTCCTGAAGGCGCCGCGTCTCCATTAATGAGCGAGGCCGTGATCGACGACGTCGTGGCGGTGCTGCCACCGTTATTGCAATCGCTGGAAGCGCTCGGTTTTGTCGCGCGGCATTTTCATCCGCCCTCCTTTGACCGCGTCATGCAAGCCGCCGGCCGGCCGGACGAGGAATTGAGCGCGCTCCGCCCCAGATTGGCCAACTGGCCTGCGGAGTTTGCCGACCTCAAGAGCTCACTTGAAACCGCAAGCGACGCGGCGCTATCAGCGTTTTCCGGGCTGCGTGCGGTACAGGCCGGCCAGGGCGACATCACACTCGCCTTTCGCGCGCTGCGCCAGTTGCCCCGCGCGGAAGAGGCGCTCTATCCGCTCGCCGCAAAATTTCCGCCGGTGAGCAGCTTTTTTCTCAATCCCGAACTTTGCGAGGATGCCGACCTGCTGGCGCGGCTGGCTGTACCGGCCAATGAGACGACCGGCATCACCCACGACCACAACGAGCCGAAGAGCCGCGGCGGCTTTTCGCTTTACGTTCCGGAATATTACACGGCCGACCGTACCTGGCCGCTGGTGATGGCGCTGCATGGCGGCAGCGGCAACGGCCGCGGCTTCCTGTGGCGCTGGCTGCGCGATGCCCGCAGCCTCGGCGCCATCCTCGTCACGCCCACAGCGATGGGAAGCACCTGGGCGTTGATGGGCGAAGACGTCGATACACAGAATCTGTCACGCATTCTCGATTCCGTGCGCAGCCGCTTTAACGTCGATCCCAGACGATTGCTGCTCACGGGAATGAGCGATGGCGGCACGTTCAGCTATGTCACGGGGCTGGAAAGCACCTCGCCCTTCACCCATCTGGCGCCGGTCGCCGCGACGTTTCATCCGCTGATGGCCGAGATCGCCGACGCCGACAGGCTGCGGGACTTGCCGATCCACATCGTCCACGGCGCGCTCGACTGGATGTTTCCGGTGCAGACCGCGCGGCAAACCCGCGACTTGCTTACCGCGGCCGGCGCCGACGTCACCTACCGCGAAATCGACAATCTCAGCCATTGTTATCCGCGCGAGATCAACGCGGAGATCCTTCAGTGGCTGGCCGGCAGCAATTAGGGACTCTAAACCAGGCCGCCATTGGCACGCAGCACCTGGCCGTTGACCCATCCGCCATCGGATCCTGCAAGAAAGGAAACGACGGACGCGATGTCCTCCGTGGTGCCGAGCCGCTCCAGCGGCGGCATCTTTGCCATGCGCTCGATCAGTTCGGGCGATTTGCCGGTCAGGAAAAGCTCGGTCGAGACCGGGCCGGGCGCCACCGCGTTGACCGTGATGTGACGGCCGCGCAATTCTTTCGAAAGAATGGCGGTCATCGTCTCCACCGCAGCCTTGGTCGCAGCGTAAACGCTGTAGGTCTCGAGCTTGGTGCCGACGACGCTGGTCGAGAAATTGATGATGCGGCCGCCATCGCGCAGGCGCCTCGCCGCCTCCCGCATCCCGTTGAAGGTACCTTTGAGATTGATCGCGATTTGCTCGTCGAACGCTGCGTCATCGCAATCGGCGACTTTCGCAAGCTTCATGATGCCGGCGTTGTTGACGAGCACATCGACGCCGCCGAAGGCCTTCTCAGTCGCCTCGAACATAGCACGCACCGCGCCGGCATCGCTGACGTCAGCCTTGGCAGCGAGCGCCCGTTGCCCACGCGCCTCGATGGCGCGAACGAGAATCTCGGCAGGTCCGGCACTGGCCGCATAATTGACAACGACAGCAAAGCCGTCAGCGGCGAGGCGCTCGGCCACGGCTGCGCCGATGCCACGTGAAGCCCCCGTCACAATCGCGACCTTCTTGTTGTTATCGGTCATATCATTTCCCCATAATCGCGCACCTGCGCCCAAAAACCTGACGCAAAGATTAGGTGAGGAAACACCGGGAACCAATCCCGACGCGGCCCGTTGTCGCGCCAGCAAAGTGGGAGCAAAGCGATGCAGGTTTTTCTAGGGATGATATTGGGCGCGGTGCTGCTTGTCGCCGGCGTCTATGTCTATGATTCGCAAGCGACTTCGACCGTCGCCAACGGCCAGGGCGCGTCCGTCAACCGGACCATCGTCAACTGGGATGTCGCCTCCGCCGATTGGAACGCGGTGAAGATACGCGCCCACGAGGACTGGATCCGCCTGTCGTCGAAGTAATGCGCACTTGACACTAGTGTGGCGGATCAGAAGTCCGCATCATTGTTGCCGCGGGTTCGTCAGGCGGACTTCTGAACCAAAGCCACACTAGATCCATAAATTAGCTGGTGTCCTTTCGATTCCGAAGTTCGAAACGTGGCTCCGAAAAATGCTACGAACTTCGGAATCGGGACACTAGTGGTCCGATTCTAACATTTGCACCCCGATCTGGCAGGCGCGTTTGCAAATGTTAGAATCAAAGGACCACTAGCAAGCATAAGTTTCTAGTGGAGTTTTGGATTTGACATTCGCTCTAAGCGCTCGCGGCTAATACGGCAGCGAATGTCAAATCCACTCCACTAGCATAACGGCTCGCGGCTATTTCTTTGCCGCGGCCGCTTTTCTTGCGTCGGCAATTACCTGGGTGAACTGCGCCATGGTCAGAACACCCGGCACGCGGAATTTGCCGACGATGAACGCAGGCGTGCCGCGGAATTCGAACGCGGTCGCCTGATCGTTGTTGCGGGTCAGTGTGGTGTTGATGGCGCTTTCGTTGCTTGCGAGATCGTGATCCATCCGGTCGATATCGACACCGCCGGCCGCAAGCGCCTCGCGAATTTTGGGCTCGGTGAGCTTGGCGTTGATCGCGATCAGCGCATCGTGGGCTTCAGCAAATTTGTTCTGGTACTTGCTCGCCTGCGCCATCCGCGCCGCCGTCACCGACATCGGCCCCAGGATCGGCCAGTCTTTCCAGACCAGCCTCACCTTGCCGTCTTCATGGATCACCTGCCGCAATTCCGGTTCGACCTTGCGGCAATACGGGCATTGATAGTCGAAATATTCGACGATCGAGATGTTGCCGTCAGCGTTCCCCGCCACCGGGATGTCCGGATCGCGCAACACCAGCGCTTCGGTGAGGACATTCTCGCTCTCGGCACGCGCCGGTACAGACAACGCGCTCATGCCAAGCGCGGTAACTCCGAGCGAGCCCAACAAACGCCGCCGGTTCAGCCGGATCATATCCATCGCTTCGCTCATTTGCTGTCTCCGGCTGCTTTCCGTCATTTCATTGCCTGATCTACGATCAGAACGCGAATAAGTTACGCGTGAGCATATAGAGCGCTACCACAATAATGACAGTGGCGAATACGATATTGAGCGCGCCGCGCTGCGACCGATAGCGACCGCGCCAGGCCGGTGCCGATCAGGCCGCCGGCCAATCCGCCCGCGATGAACAAGCCTGCCAGCTCCCAGGAAATCAGCCCCGACCATGCATAGCTCGCAGCCGTTGACAGGCCGAATGCCGTCACCGCGACCAGCGACGAGGAGACCGCGTTGATGATCGGCATTCCCGTCGCCAGCATCAGGGCCGGCACGATCAGGAAACCACCGCCGATGCCGAAGAATCCGGACAGCGTACCGGTTGCAAGGCCAAGCCCGAGGATCGCGGGCATATTGTCCCAGCTCATGCGTACGTCCGGCAAACCGACACGCGCGCGCGTCTTGAGCATCAACACCGCGATCACCAGCATCAGAAGCGCGAACAGCTCCAGCAGTTTTCTGCCGTCGAGCAGCTTGCCGAAAACCGTGCCCACCAAGGCACCGGCAATTCCGGCCGCCGCAAACGGAAGCGCACACGACCACCGCACCGTCCCGCCGCGGGCGTGATTCCACAGATTGATGGCGGCATTGACCGCGACCGCAATGGCGCTGGTGCCGATCGCGATATGGGCATCCGTGACGCCGACCACATAGACCATCAGCGGCACCGCCAGGATCGAGCCGCCGCCGCCGATCAGGCCCAGCGAAAATCCAACCAGCGCTCCCGATGCGATCCCGAGGCCTGCTTGCATCGCGAAGATTATCAAAAAACCAGCTCCCTAGTGTGGCGGTTCAGAAGTCCGTATCATTGTCGCCGCGCATTCTTCATACGGACTTCTGAACCAAAGCCACACTAGATCAATAAGCCGCTAGTGTCCTTTCGATTCCGAAGTTCGTAAGCCGGGCGCCGCACAATGATGCGAACTTCGGAATCGGGACACTAGTTGGCCTCTCAACGGGGCCTTGAATGGCAACCCTGTTACCGCAGCAGGAACGTAACCGCCAGCGGCACCAAAAGCGACGTTACAAGTGCATTGAGACTCATCGCGATACCGGCGAACACGCCGGCCACCGCATCGACCTGAAAGGCGCGTGCGGTGCCGATACCGTGCGCGGCGATGCCGACGGCAAAGCCGCGGGCACGAAAATCGGTAATGCCCATCCGGTTCATCAGCGGCGTCACGGTGATCGCGCCCATGATCCCGGTCAGGATCACGGCGACCGCCGTCAACGACGGATCGGCATGCAGCGATTCGCTGATGCCCATCGCAACGCCCGCGGTGACGGACTTCGGCGCCATCGACAATACCACCTCGCGCGGCAGGCCCGCGGCTTCCGCGAGCAATACGACCGAAGCAACCGCCGTCACCGAGCCTGCGGCGAGCGCCACCAGCATCGGCAGGATGGCAGAGGCCACGACCTTGCGGTTTTCGTAGAGCGGCACCGCCAGCGCGACGGTTGCGGGCCCAAGCAGGAAATGCACGAACTGCGCGCCGCCGAAATAGGTCGTATAGGACGTGTTCGTCAGCTTCAGAAACGCGCCGATGATCCACATCGAATGCAGCACGGGATTGGCCAACGGATGCCGGTGGGTCCAGATCGATATCGCGTCCGCGATCGCATAGACCAAGAGCGTCACCGTCAGCCACAATAGCGGCGACTGAGAGAGATAGACCCAGAGCGAGAATGGATCGCTACTCATCGATCGCCCTCTCCGCGCGTCATCACCCGGCTCGCGACAATAAACGTCCCGACCGTCACCAACAGCGTGATCAGCACCGAAATTGCCAGCACACCCAGAAAGGCAACACCGTGATCGACGATGAGATCGAGCTTCTGAACCACGCCGACGCCGGCCGGAACAAACAGCAAGGAGAGATTAGCGAGCAGGCCGCGGCTGGTTGATTCGACGCCCTCGCCTTGCAGCGGCCCGCGCGCCAGCATGACGAAGCGATCGCGCAGCAGAAGCAGCAGCAATAGAATCATCAGGCCGATGACAGGCCCCGGCACCGGCACGCCAATCCCGCGCACGAGCGCCTCGCCGGCCAACTGACACAGCAGGATGAGACTGAGGCTCGCGATCATGGATTCACAGGCCGTGCGGCCACCGCACTCACCCCTTCAGGCGGATGACGCATTCGGCATAATAGCCGCCGTCCTTTTCGACCCACACAAGGCCGCCATTGGCATTGGTCGCCTTGTTGGCCGTGAACTGATCGGCGCAGGTCTTGGTGCGGGCTTTGTCGAGATTTTTTTCGTTCTCGTATTTCGGCGAAATCGCCGCCGGGAATACGGCCGTGGTCTCGCGCTTGCCGCACTCGTCGCGGCGGAAGTCGACCCATTTGCGGCCATTCAGCTTGCTGGCGACTTTTGCTTCCAGATATTTCACCGAACACGCGACCGTCGACAGCGCCGACTTTTCGGCGGGAGCGACGACCGTCGCCGGCGCGGTGGTTGCGCCAAGCGGGGCTTGCGTCTGCGCCGGCGTCGAAGCCGCGGCGGGTGGAGCTTGCGTCTGCGCGATGACCAACACTGAGGCGGGATCGGCGATCGCGGCCGAGAGCATCTGAGACAAAAGCGTCAGTGCCGTCGTCGCGGCCGTTTCAAATTTTCTCATCATTTCTCCCGCAAACCTGCGGCCAAGACCCTATCACGTCCTTCACGCGGACAAACCAGACAGAGCAAGTCAGATCGGGCAAGCCAGACAGGATAAGGCCCGAGCCGATCTGGCCCGGGCCTTATGGATCGATCAAGCCGGCCCCTTCAGACGCTTGTTGCATTCGCTGTAGTAACCGCCGCCCTTCTGGATCCACTTCAGGCCGCCGTTACCATTCGTCGCCTTGTTGGCGTTGTATTGGTCGACGCAGGTATGCATGCGAGCCTTGCCGGCGCTTTCCTGTGCGTATTTCGGATTGATCGCGATTGGGAAGTTCGCAGGCCCGCTCGGAAATGCCGGCGCCGCCATGGGGGGCGCAGCCTTCGGCTTGGCTTCGGCAACGGGCGGCGGAGGAGCGGCGGCCGGCGTGGCCATCGGCGTCGCATCGGCACCGCACTGGGCCTTGCGGAAGTCATTCCACTTCATGCCGTTGAGGGTGCCGCCGGACTTGGCGGCCTGATACTTCGCGCTGCATTCCTGCGTGGTCAGAGCCTGCGCGGGCGCGATTGCCGCGAGCGCGGCAAAAGCCGACGCCGCGGCGGCACACAATAATTTGGCTTTAATGGTCATCCTTGCTCTCCTTGGGGGGATGGCTGGTCTGAGGTCCCCATCCTAACGTAGCCAAGGCATGTGACAACGGCCATCCCGGCTTGCGCAAAAATATCGCGTCGCGAAAACGCAGGGCCAACGTGCTCATTCATGCGCGGTTCAGCATCACGGCGCAACCGTGGCGCCCTCTTCAACCCTCTGAGGTGTTTCTCATGACCATATCTTCCCGCGTGGCCGCCGCTCTCGGCGCGTCACTCCTGCTTTTCGCCACCCCCGTTTTCGCCCAGTCCACCGCGGCGCCGGCCGCCAAGTCGGATACCGCTGCGCCGATGGCCAAGCCCGCAAAGGTCCACAGCCCCGAATCGATCGAGTGCTCCAAGGAAGCCGACGCCAAGGGACTGCATGGCAAGGAGCGCAAGAAATTCCGCTCGGAGTGCAAGAAGGCCGCCAAGGACAAGAAGTAATAACCTCATTTCGATGGATCCCGCCCTCCTGATTGCCTGGGAGGGCGGGCGCTCTCGTCGCTGCCTCCCGGTCCCGGTAAGGCGGCGAAGCCCGCCGCCCCCCATTTCCTCGCCGACCTCGTACTGAGTGCATTGCAGCGATCATCTCCGCGCATTTGTCCGTGGCCGGCGGATTTGCCATAAGGCGCCGTGAGCCAGATCCCTCCATGGTTGGCGGACGCCCTCCCCACCCGCACCAAGACCCTCCAGTATCTTGAAACGCTTTCGATCGGCACGATCGGCGGCCTGTTGTTTCTCGTCGCGGGATTGCCGGGCGGCCTGATCACCGGCGCCATGCTGGCGGTCGGCTCCGCCGCGATGCTCGGCCGGTCGATGGCCGTGCCGGCTCATTTGACCCAGGCGGTGCTGGTAATGCTCGGCATTTCGCTGGGTTCGCTGATGTCGCGGCAGCTGCTGCAACATGTCAGTGCCTATCCCGTGACCATCGGCCTTTTGGCGCTCGCTACCTTCTGCACCACCCTCGGCTCCAGCTACTATCTCCAGCGCCTGCACGGCTGGGACCGCACCTCGGCGTTTCTGGCCGCAAGCCCGGGCGCGCTGTCGCAAATCGCCCTGCTGGCCATTGAAAAGGGCGCCGACATGCCGGCCATCGCGGTGGTGCAGACGCTGCGGGTGATCATTCTCACCGCCGCTTTGCCGCTCATTCTAGTGGCGACCGGATTGACGTCGTCTCCCGCGCCGGCGCTGACGATGACGGTGGCCTCGCCGCTCGGGCTGGTCGGCCTGATCGGCGCGTCGGTAGCGGTTTCGCTGGTGTTCAGGATGGCGAAATTCCCGGCGAGCTGGCTGTTCGGCGCCATGGTCGGCTCAAGCGTGCTGCACGGCGCCGGCCTGATCGACGGCGGCCTGCCGCCGCTGGTGCGGAGCATCGCCCTGATCGGCATCGGCACGCTGATCGGCTCGCGCTTCTCGCGGATGCGGACGAGCACGCTGTTGCGCCACCTCACCGCCGGCCTCGGCTCTTTTGCGATTGCCATTGCGATCTCGGCGATCTTTGTCACCCTCGTCGCCTGGACCACCAATGTGCGCTTTGCCGACGTCATGGTGGCCTACGCGCCCGGCGCCATGGACGCGATGCTGGCACTGGCCTTGACGCTGCATATCGACCCGATCTTTGTCGGGGCCCATCATTTGTCGCGATTTATCTTCGTCACGATCGCAACGCCCGGCATCGTCCATCTGTTTGGACGTCCGCAGGAAGATGTGGATGACTAGAGCGTGATCCGAAAAAGTGGGCACCGGTTTTTCGAAAAGATCACGCTCAAGATAATAGAATTTGGCCCTGCCGCACTGACCGCACGATGCCCCACGACCCGATCGCCGCCATCAGACAGCGAGATCAGCGCGTTGTAGCCGGCGAGCGAGAGGCCGAGAAAACTCCACTGCACCTGGTCGCACATGACCACCTTGACCGTGTCGAGCCGGTCCAGCAGCGTCCCGGCATTGCCGAGATTGCCGACCGGACCCGTGCAATCCGCCGGCCCCGGCCAGAACTTCCATTCCACGCCGGCGTGATAGGCGCCGAACACGGCGTTGGCGAGCGCGGCCAGCGCGAGAAGGACGAGCCCTCCGATCAAGAGCCCGCGCGGGGCGTGAAGTCCGGCGGCGAGCGCCATCAGCGCCGCCAGCGGGATCGCCAGGTAATAAGCATAGCGCTGCTCGAGGCACATCGGACAGGGCTGAAGACCAAGCACCAGCTGGAAGTACCAGGCGCCCGCCAGGGTCGCCGCGGCAATCACCAAAATCGCCAATGAAGCGGCCAGCGCCGGGGAGGTGCTGCGCCCGATCGGCGAAACGGCGGTCATGGATGACGTCATGATGGGCCTCCTGGCGCTTGATAGCGCTTCCGGCCTCGTATCGCGACGGCGCGGCCCTGTCGAGGCATCCTTCTTCACAGCGGGTTGACCGGCAGTGGCCGGCCGCTATATTCCGCCGGCTTCGCGACGCCGGCAACGGCGGACCGAAGGCCCCTGTGGCGGAACTGGTAGACGCGCTCGACTCAAAATCGAGTTCCGCAAGGAGTGCTGGTTCGATTCCGGCCAGGGGCACCATCCTACCGTCCGCCATCATTCGCCAACGTTCACTTTCCTCAATAACGACAGGCATAAGTCGCATTTTCGGCTTCGCGGCCGTTCGCCCAAATTTCATGGTATCCGGTGACTTTCATGGTATCTTCCATGGTAGATCGTTGGGGTCATGGTATCGCGACTTTTGGGTGGAATCGAACCGATGCCGGTCAAAAACGACACCTATTTTCGGCACCTGAAAGCTGGCGAAAAAGACTACAAGCGATCCGACAGTGGCGGCCTCTTCATGCTCGTCACCAAGACCGGATCAAAGCTCTGGCGCTACGCCTACAACTTTGACTCCAAGCAGAAGCTGCTCGCGTTAGGCCAGTATCCTGTCACTTCTCTCGCGGACGCGCGCATCAAGCGCGACGATGCCAAGAAGCTGCTTGCCGAGGGCATCGATCCCTCCGTCAATCGCAAGGAAGAGCGCCGCAATGCGCGAATGGCGCGGGCCAACACTTTTGAAGCCGTGGCCAAAGAACTCATGGACAAGTTCGAGGCAGAGGGCAACGCCCCGAAAACGCTGAAGAAGAAACAGTGGCTGCTTGATTTCGCCAACAAGGAATTCGGCAAGCGGCCGATCGCGGAAATCAAGGCGCCGGAAATCCTTGATGCGTTGCGGAAGATCGAGAAGCGCGGGCGGCACGAAACAGCCACTCGCGCGCGTGGTACTATTGGTGCCGTATTCCGTTTCGCCATTGCAACGGGTCGCGCTGAACGGGATCCAACCGCAGACCTGCGCGGCGCGCTGATCACCCCGACGGTTACTCACCGCGCGACGATTGTCGAACCCAAAGCTGTCGGTGCGCTGCTGCGGGCAATTGATGGCTTTGAGGGGCACGCCGGAACGAGATGCGCCCTAAAGCTGGCACCGTTGGTTTTTGTGCGACCTGGCGAGCTTCGCCAGGCCGAATGGGCCGAGTTCGACTTGACTGGCGCGGAATGGCGCATACCCGCCAAAAAGATGAAGATGAGACGACCGCACCGGGTGCCGCTGGCGCATCAAGCGCTCGCCATTCTTCGCGACCTCCAGCAAATAACGGGTGGATCAAAATATCTGTTTCCGTCGGTGCGATCCTGGCATCGCCCGATCAGCGACAATACGCTAAACGCGGCTTTGCGCCGTCTCGGATACGACAAGACCGAATTGACCATTCACGGTCTGCGATCCACCGCGTCAACGCTCCTGAACGAAAGCGGCAAATGGCATGCGGATGCGATCGGACGTCAACTTGCCCATCAGGAGGCGAATGAAATCCGTGGCGCCTACACCCATGCCGCCGAGTTCTGGCAGGAGCGCGTGCGCATGATGCGGTGGTGGGCGGATGAGCTCGATCGGATGAAAGAGCTCGGCCGCGTCATAAAAATGAGCGCCTGACGAAGAAAACGTGGAAAGCGGAATTACTCGCACTTGAGTCGCACACCGTCACACCGAGGTGTTCGAACTCAAGGAGCGACAGAAGTGAACGTACTCACCACCAGTCGCCGGCGTCCGACGGTTGTCGTCGCAAGATGTCCGTCTCCTATCAGCTCGTAGAGCTTCGTGCGCCCGAGGCCTGTCACCTCACATGCTTCGTTGATCGTACAGGTAAACCGCTGGGCGAATGGAATCTGCCTTTGGTCCTCACGACTTCTGGAGCGGATGGAGTAAACTGCAACTCTTCCGCTTCGTTGTTCTCTTGCCGCTTGTGTCTCATGAAGTCTCCTGCTCGCACATAAACTCAGCAGGGCCAGACTTGTCTTTGCGATGTGCAACGTCAATGCGGACGTCCGAGAGCCATCGCGTACGATAGCGCGCGTGGACGGTCATTCGGATAGTCGCGGACACTCAGCGGTGGCAAAATAATTTTTCTTCGATTTGTTGTGAGAGGGCCCGACCACGAAAACGGTTTGGGCTCCCCATTCACGCCGGCTTTAGCATATGATGGTTCTGTCGGGCCGAGCGCCGCAAAATTGATTATGGGGCCGCCCAGCCTCCCCCGGAGCCGCCGTCGCTCGCTCGCCTGCGAGCAGCGTTGGCGAGTGACGGCGGCGGAGAGGGGTGGCCCATCCCCTTGGTGGGCCTGAGCATCGTGAGGCGGCTTCGCAATTCAAACCTGGCTTCTGTGTTGTGTGACCACGGCGCTACAGGCTGAGGCCCCTGTTCCTTCCCAATGTCCACTCGATGCCACCATCGTCACGCTGGAGCCCGCTGATGTGTTGCCCGATGCGCTTCTCGAGGATCGGCTGCCAGGGCACCAGCTGGAAGCCGAGCCCATTCTCGATCATTGCGAAGCGTCCGCTGACGAGGCTGGCGATCCCGGCAAGGCGGCCACTGACATACTCGCCGGCATTTGCTGGCATGTAGGTTAGCCCGCGCTCTCTCGCCATCTGATGGCCGACGCGGTCGACCTCCTGTCGCTGCAAGGTCGCCACAGTGCTGGCGGAGATGTGGATGTTGCCATCCTTTGCTGTCGCATGGCCCATCTCCAGAAGTCGCTGAGCGCGACGACTGAGTGCGTTGTTGACCTGTCGGCCAAACCCGCTGTCGGCGATTGCCATACGCTCGCGGGCGATCAATTCCCGGTCGAGCCAGGTCGCGCCATGGCTGCCGATCTGCTTCTCGAGATTGAGGGCGGACAGGGTCCGAACCCTGAGCCCATCGCCGCCTTGGCTGAGGTCATACACCTGCCCGCGTTCAACGATGTCCTTCGGGACCTTCCAATGATCGGCATCGATCCGTTCGACATGACCAGCCCGGCGCAGGGCCTCCAGACGACGGACATGGGAGCGGATGAAGGCTTCGGGGTCCTTGCCCTGGCGTTCGAAGTTGTCATGGATACGCTCCAGGTGCCGGCTCGGCCGGTAGATGCCATCGCTGTCGGCCGCATTGGCAGCGATGTTGTGGTCAGCCGGTCTTGGACCCGAGACAACGGGAGCGGCTTCGACGATCATGTCCCGCTCCACCCCTTCGATCCTGCTTGGGTCCTTGAACTCGATGTGATGGACCCGGCCATCGATGCCGTCGACAATCAGGTGGACCCGCTCGCCCATGTCGTCACCGGCCAGGCCCTTTGCCAGAACTCGACCGACGATCTTTTGGCCTGAGCCTTCGCCGTGAAGGGCGAATTGGCTAACCCCGCGCTCCTCGACGAGCCCGTTGGCGGTGAGCGTGCGATGGATGGACTTGATGACCTCACTGCGGTCGCCAAGGTCTCTTAGCGTAAGCTCGGCCCGGTCGGAGACCGTCCATCGTCCCGGCTCGAGCTCAGTGGCAAGGCCGTAGCGTTCGAGTTGCTTGACCCGACCGATCATCAGATTGCGGTTTTCGCGCACGAGCCAGGTCGCCCCTTCCCCTGGCCGCAGGTCGATCATCCCCTGCTCCCGCTGCTCGCTCAAAAGCATCTTGTCGAGTCGGGTCAGGCGCTCGGCCTCGACCTCGTTTTGCAGCTTGGCCTGGAGCTCGATTTCGCTCTGGTGACCAAGTTCCCGGGTGACCAGTTCGCTTGCCCGGTGGCGGATGCCATGAGCGATGTAATCCCCGGCGATGTTGAGGGTGCGGCCATCATCAAGGACGCCGCGGACGATGATGTGGGTGTGGGGATGGCCGGTGTTGTGATGGTCGACCGCGATCCAATCGAGCCGGGTATTAAGATCCAGTTCCATCTGGCGCATGAGGTCACGGGTGAAGCCGCGAAGGTCAGCCATCTCGGCGGAATCCTCCGGGGCCACGATGAAGCGAAACTGATGGCGATCTTCCCGGCCGCGCTCCACAAAGGCCTTGCCGTCGGCCTCGTTCTCGAAGGCGGAATAGGCCCTGCCCCGTTCTCCGTCCCGCGTAACCCCATCCCGCTCGAGATAGCGGAGATGGGCGTCCACGGCCCTGCTCATCGTTCCGCGCATCTTCGGAGCTCGCGCGCCCCGCTGCTGCGGATTGAGCCGGACCACCCTGGCCTTGATGACGACCTGCCGCGTTCGAAAACGGCCCGCGGAATCTCTTTGCCAGCCCCCTTCCTTACTCGATTGAGGAAAGGAAGCCACGACCTTCGCACCTCGGCCACGCGCGTTGAACCGACCCGTCCTGCCTCCTTCCCGGCCACTGGCCGAGCCCATCCGTCCGCGGATTGATGCGTGCTCCACCGTTGCGTGACCGACCAGGCCTGACCTTAAAATTTTCGCTGTCATCACGTGCCATGACGCGACGATTGGCCTCGGAAAAAGCCGACACAAGAGCTTCCGAGCATCGATCGCATCAAATCGCACTAGCGCGCATGATGGCGAAGAAATAGCGGGGCTCCTCCTCGACGCACATTGCGAGCGCCATCGCTCGGAAGATTGAAATTCATCGGGAAAGTCCGTAGGGCGGCACCTGCACACCTTGCACCGCGCCGTTTTGACGCCGCAAAAACTTGCAAAATTCAATGTGCAGACAAGCCTTTGCGACCGAAGGGAGCCAGCGAACGCCAGTTCGCTTTATCTCGCAATCTCCGGTTGGCTGCCCTCGGCCCCGGAACGCACCTCAAAAGACGGGCGAATCGGCAAAGTACTCGTTCGGAGTTAAAGTTATCATTTGCGAGTTCAGACATCCGCACTCTTTGCAAATGATATGCGTCCGACGCGCGACAGTACAACCCATCGGGTTGCAGCCAGGTCGGCGGTAGTCCGTCGAACCTAAAGCGTACGAACCGCATAGGGCGTGCACTCCATGGAACAACCTACGCAGCGCGGCGCCCGCACGGAATAACGGACGCGGCGTCAGGCCGTGCGTTTCCCGAACCGAAAGCTGGTCGCGGAAACCTGAGGATTGCCGCTCTCTCCGACCCATCGGTACCGCGGTTTGTGAGCCGGCCGACTCACGTTATGGTGAGCGAAATTCAATCCGCTTGAGGACCGCGAGCCCGCAATGCACTGCGCTTCTCCTCCGACGATCGACGAGTGCCGCCATGGCGATCGACACCGACCGAATCGATGACTACGTGCTCGCTCTGCTTCTGCTGGGGCGACACGATGGCCAGCGCGTCTGGAAATCGTTCGACTGGGATGCGATGGATCGGCTTCACAAGAAGGGGTTGATCTCGGACCCGGTCGGGCACGCCAAATCAGTGGTTTTGACAGACGAAGGGCTGGAGAAGGCCGAGCGGATGTTTCGGGATTTATTTGCGAAAAATCCGTGAGGCGGGGCCTGAAAACTTGAACCTATTTGCAGATTGTCATCGGCATGAACGCGACCCGGAACGCCAACAAAGTCGCGAAACAACGCATCTCGAAAGAAATGATTTGCGCGCTCGCGAACGCCGAATCCTTTGCGCGGGGTCGGAGCTACGCTAGCGACGGCGCTGTATCCGACCTGCTTCGACGCGGCGACCGATTGACCGCAGAAGTCGAGGGCAGCGAGTTCGAACCCTACCAGGTTTCAATCCGGCTGCACGGTGATGGCGTTACGGATGCGCATTGCACCTGCCCCTACGATTGGGGCGGATATTGCAAACATATTGTCGCCGTCTTGCTGAAATTTGCCGACGAGAAGACGCCTGTCGTCGAACGCAAGCCCATTGCCGAACTCCTTGCAGAGCTCGATCAGCCGCGGTTGATTGAGCTACTGGAAAAGCGGACCGAGATCGATCCTGGGCTTGCAACCTGGATCGAGGCAGAACTTGCAACTGCCATTCCGGCGAGACCGTCACACCGCCCGGACGCCGGTCGACGGCGAACGCAGGTCGACCCAGCGCCGGTACGTGAACAGGCCCGCGTCCTGCTCGCCGCGCGCAATCGGCGGGGGCGCTATTGGGACGGCTATCGGTCTTCGGGCGACATCGAGGAGTTGCAGCGTCTGGTCGAAAAGGCCGTGCCGTTTCTCGAGATGGGGGACGGCACCAATGCGCTACGAATCCTGGAGCCGATCGGCGAAGCCTTTGTCGACGACTGGCTCGATCACGCCTACGATACCGACGAGCACATGTACGAGCTCTTCGCCGATCTCGGCCGCCTCATAGCAGAGGCGGCGCTGATGAGCGAGCTTGCCGCCGATGAGCGCGACGCGCTGGCCGAGACACTGGAGGAGTGGCAGGGCCGCCTTGAGGAGTATGGTATCGACGAGGGATTTCACGTTGCCATTCGGGCGCTGCAGACAGGTTGGGACGATCCCGCGCTCGCCGCTGTCCTCGCCGGGCAAGGCAGGTCATGGCCGCCCTCGGGCGCTCACGACTGGCTGGAGGATCAGCTGACAGCCGTGCGGCTGCGGGTTCTTGAGGCTTGCGGCCGGACGGATGAATATCTGAATCTCGCCCGCGCGGCGCGGGCGCATACGAGCTACGCTTGCATGCTTGTCAAACTTGAGCGGACGCCGGAGGCCACCGCCTATGCGGTGAAATCGTTCAAGAGGCCCGACGAGGTGCTGGTCCTCGCAAAGGCGCTGCGCGAAGCGGCGGCGCATGACGATGCGCTGAAGATCGCCGACGCGGGCCTTGGGCTTGCCGGCGACGACGAAAATGAAATGGAAGGTTCTTCCGTCGTCCCGCTGGCATGTTGGCTGCGCGACTACGCAGGCGGCATCGGCAGGACGGCGGTCGCTCTAAAGGCCGCGCGGGTGGCATTCGAACATTCGTTGTCGCTGGAGGCTTTTCGTGCCGTCCAGACGTGGGCCGGCGTCAATTGGCATGCGATCCGCAAGGACTTGTTGGCGCACCTGGCCCGCGCCCTACATGCCTATGACAGGATTCGCATCTACCTCTCCGAAGGCTTAATCGATGAAGCGGTACACGCCGTCGGCGATCGGTTTGGGCACGGCGCTCACGACGAAACCCTGATGCAGCTCGCCAGCGCGGCGCACGCGAGCCATCCCGAATGGGTGGTCCGTCTCGCGATGCATCAGGCGAACAGCATCATGGACGCGAACCGGGCTGGCCATTACACGCTTGCAGCCCAATGGCTGGAGAAGGCTGCGCTATCGCACGAGGTTATGGGGCGCGGGGACGACTGGCGGGCCTGCCTCGACGAACTGATCGAGCGGCACCGCCGCAAGTACAAGCTGCGACCGTTGCTGGAGAGTTTGCGAGGGAGATAGGGAAGCGGAACTCCTATGTCTTGAGATTGCAATCTAATTGCTGACTGCTTGATCATCGCGTAGCTTCGGCAAGCAGGTTCGATGCGAGAACCCGCCCGGAAAGCAAATCGCGCGTACCCTATATCTTGTAACCAAATGCCTGATAACCAATGCGGCGTTTCGCAGCCATGCGGGCCAGAACCGGCACTTTCATGTCGACATAATCATATATGATCACCTCGCGCTTGGCGTCGTTGAGACGATGCAACCGGCCGGCATATTGAGCAAGCGTGCCTTTCCATGCGATCGGCATAGTAAGAAAAAGGGTATCGAGGCGGGAATCATCGAAACCCTCGCCGAGGTAGCGTCCGGTCGCGACTATGACACGTTCCTCGGCTTGGGGAATTGCTGCGAGCCGCGCGGCGATATCGCGGCGCTGCTTCTCGCTCTGCCCACCGCGCAATACGATCACATGCCTTGCGAAACGCTCAAGACGCTTTGCAATGATCTCCAAGTGTGCGGTACGCTCGGTTATCACGACAGGCGAACGGCCCGCTTCCAGCGCCCACAGGACATCATCGAATATGAGATCATTACGCGCATCATCGGCGACCATTTCCTTGAAAACATCCTGGATGGAGGGAGAAGGGGTGTCCAATGTGGCTTGAAGTTGGAAGCTGGTATCCCTGATCCGCACCACGTGATCGAATGGGCGCTTGAAGGCCTCAGATCGCGCATCTACGCGATGGCGGATGGGGCCACATTGCATAACGATGATCGGGTGATGCCCGTCTTTTCGGGTCACCGTTGCTGACAGGCCCAGGATGTAACGTGCCTTGCTGCGGCGCGCGACGAGTTCAAAGCTCACCGCCGACAAATGGTGGCATTCATCGACAATGAGATGCCCATAATTGCCGACGATATCATTGACCTCTCCTTTGCGAACAAGGCTCTGGATCAGTGCGACATCAACCTGCCCCTTTGGTTTGCGACGACCACCGCCTATCACACCTATAGCATCGTGCGGCAGGCTAGAGAACGTTGTGAGCCGTTCAATCCATTGATCCATCAGTTGACGGCGATGAACGAGGATCAACGTATTCACTCCGCGTTCGGCCATCATCCGGATGGCTAAGACCGTCTTGCCGAATGCGGTCGACGCCGCAAGCACGCCGGTATCGTGCGGCAACAGGACAGCAACCGCCTGCTCCTGGCTTGGACGTAGCACCCCGGCGAATGCGAATGGGATCGGCGCACCGGTGGTGCGGCAATCTTCGACCGTGACGGCAATTCCGACTGATGCAAAGAGATCGCGGACGGCGTCGAAGCACCCGCGAGGCAGCGCGACGTGATGGCTCGTCAATTCTGCGCAAGAGATGATCCGAGGCTTGTCATGGGTCGATCGGCGCATTGCCTGCGCCGCGTAAAATTCGGGATTCTGGAACGCGGCAAGGCGAATAAGACGCGCGATCAACGAGGGCGGCAACGCGTGACGCGGGATGTAAATTTGGTCAGCCTGCACGATAGTGATCGCACTTGGCAGTGGCCCACCTATTGCTGGCGGTGGCTGTCGGCGCGACGGCAGGGCAAGCCACGGCTCTTCGTCTTCGTCGACGAGAGGAATACGTACGCCGAGAATTTTTCCAGATGCACTCGCTTCCTCGATTAGATGATCCACCCTCGATCGTGCCATAGGTTCGATCGCTGAAAGGAAGTCCCACTGATCCGAATATGGCGAACAAGACTTGTCGATGAACACGCTATTACCAGAGCTTCGCGCGAGTCCTTGAAGCGGCAACGCAATCAAATTGCCGAACCCACCCGCCGGCATTGTATCCTGGCTTGGAAAGAGCCGATCGTAGGACCCGAATCCGATATCTGGGACACGTTCCATCGTGTCGGTGATAAGGAATGCCCCGAGACGGCGCGCCGACGCTGCCGGTATCGGCTCCTCGAAAAAGATCCAGGCGTGAGCACCGTTTCCGGATCGCGACCGCTCAATGGCAACAGGAATCTTGTGACGCTGACAGGTCTCCCTAAAAGCGAAAACATCTCTTCGCCATTCCCCTTCGTCGAAGTCTGCGGCCAGGAACGAACAGGTATTGTCCGCAAGCATCGGATAGACACCCATAACGAACGGAGCGCCATTCGTGTCGGTCCCGCGTAGATGGCGTTCGATCGACACGTCATCTACAGCCTGGAATGCCTGATTTGGACATGCCAAACATTTGACTTTTGGTTTTTCGCAAATCCCACGCTGCCATTCGTTCGCACAGGCGGGTGCGTAGCCGGCGCGTTCCGTGGTACGATTCTCCCAACGGACTGGGAAGACATCTGAGCGGCCACGGAAAAGCCGGCGAAACAGGGCAATCTTCTTTTCGATTGATGAATTCCGGTCGATGGGATTACCCGCTTTTGCGGAAGGGACCACTCTTATAGCCGCGGTCTTCCCACTCCGCGCCGATCGTAGAGTGTCGATCTCGGCGACGATCTCCGCGCACTCGCGTTCCAGTGCCGTGAGCCGCGCCACCAGTTCGGCAATTCTGGCGTCCATTTGCGTCATCGTGAAGATTGGCCTGCGCCAACGTTATCCAACATCAGCTTGACGCAAATTTGCTTCACCCGATAGTTGCTCAGAAGCTACCGATTTCATCGAGGCCTAAACCGGGACCAATGAGCTATAGAATTTATTGCTATAACTCATAATCTCGAATATTATGAGCTATAGTAGGGACATCTATAACTCATGAGCTGGAACTGGGAAAAGCCGGATTGGCCGAATTTCACATATGATTCAAAGGCTTTGGAGCCGCTGGAAAAGCAGTTCCTGCTCCGGTCAGGGGAATTCCTCGGCGCTTTCAAGCATATCGGGGCCGACGATCAGGATACCCTCAAAATCGAGCTTATCAGCGACGAGGCCGTAAAAACCTCTGAAATCGAGGGCGAGATCCTCAATCGCGACAGCGTTCAGTCGTCCCTGCGCCATCAGCTTGGGCTGGGAGTAGAAAAGCCGGGCATTTCACCGGCTGAACGTGGCATCGCAAAAATGATGGTCGATCTCTACCGCAGCTTTGCTGACGCGCTTACCGACAGGACGATGTTCGACTGGCACCGCATGTTGCTGAGCGGCGATACAGCCATTCAGACCATTGGCGGCTACCGGACGCACGCCGATGCCATGCAAGTCGTCTCGGGCCCGATCCATAAACGCACCGTGCATTTCGAGGCTCCGCCGTCCAGCCACGTGGCGGACGAGATGAAGCAGTTCATCACATGGTTCAACGATACTGCCCCCGGAGGCAAGAATCCGTCGTCGCCGCTCACGCGCGCCGGCATTGCCCATCTGTACTTCGTGTGTGTTCATCCGTTCGAAGACGGCAACGGCCGCATAGGCCGCGCCCTCGCGGAAAAGTCTCTCGCGCAAAATCTTGGTCAACCTAGCCTGATTGCGCTCGCCTACACGATTGAGCGGAAGCGTAGCGATTATTACGGATCATTGGAGCGCAATAACAAAGAAACCGAGATCACAAGCTGGCTCAAATATTTTGCGCACACGGTTCTGGAAGCCCAGAACAACACCATCAGGCGTGTGGATTTCTATGTTGCCAAGGCAAAGTTCTACGATAAGCATCGCGGCACGTTCAACGAGCGTCAGGAGAAAGTCATCGCCCGGATATTCCGCGAAGGCATCGACGGTTTCAGGGGCGGCTTAAGCGCAGAGAATTATATCAGCATAACCGGAACGTCCCGCGCCACAGCGACAAGAGATTTGCAGGATCTTATCGAGAAGGCCGCATTGACCAAGACCGGAGAGCTGCGTCACACCCGGTATCGCCTTAATTTGGCCAATGCGTAGTCATTTGGGCTCGTTCCATGACTGCTCATTACGCGAATAGGGAATATCTAAGCGCGTGAACCTCTCGTCCTGCACCATCTCGACAATCTGACGACGCAAATTCTCTGGGTCCTGAAACTCGATGAGCATCCGAAAAATCAGGCCCCATCCAATTACCGACGCGCCTCGCCGGGCCTTACTGCCCGGGATCTGTATTTCGAGACCGGCCTATTCACGATCGAGTTGACCCCCTAGCTTGAGAACGAACTTACCAGCGGTTCCCTCTGTGACGAATTCTGCAAAAGCTACGCGATCAAAGTAGACGAAGATGATTTTCCGTCCGAAGAGGAGATCAAAGACAAGATCGCGCCCGAGCGGCATCGCAAAAGGCGGCAAGAGCGAGCCGTCGCGATTTTGTTTTCGTCATCACCGGGCTTGACCCGGTGATCCATCTCTCTTCGAAAAATCTATTACGAAGATTGATGGATGCCCGGAGCCCGTCTCCGCCAAGGCTTCGCCGGGCCAATAGCTCACCCGGCCGCCGAAGCTTTAGCGAAGGCGGCAAGTCCGGGCATGACGAGTCATCGACGCGCCTCCGCCTTCTCGCGGCAGTTCTTGCCCGAGCTATACCGGATTCGTGTCCCTCAAAAGCAGAGGGCGCAGGGAAAGCCGGATGCCGAAGCGCACCCGCAGCCTTGCGTGCAAAATAAAAGCACGCAAGCAAGTCACCACAGGTCCGCCGCAATACCCGGCCTTCCCTGCGCAATGGTTTTAACGGCTACTTCGTGCTCTCTCTGGTGATCGGGCTTTGTTGCCACCATCCCCACGCAATGCGAAGCATTGTCGCGAGTTAACGCCAGCGTCGAGGCATCAAGACCACACGACTTCGCCGTCCGCTTGTCGGCGCGTTCGTCTCACGCACCGACAGCATCCATCGCATCCCGCACCCAACGTCCGTGACGATCGCGAAACGCCCCTCTTGTGAGGCGGGACGGCGGAATCAGTAATGCTGTGTCTAGCAAATGGCGAAGCGAATTATTTTTGCGAAAGGGGCTGGACAGGCGCGCAAATCAGCCGTGACAAGTCCCCTTGAGGGACTCATCCCATGTCTGGTTCAAGGCGGAAGCGGCCGTGCTTTGTCAGCACGGTCAGGTCGCATTTTGACCCGGAGCTGACGTCAGTTGCGGCCCTTGAGAAATGATAGAGGAAGATGGATTAGAGCGAGAATAAGTATCAAATCGAAAACATACAGCAGAAGCATGAATTCTCGGCTCGGTGGCCCATTTTTCGAGAACGTAAACGCTACCGCGTAGAAGAACAGAATCGGAAGATTTAAAAAGATTTCGATTGAGCGGCGGACCCAACCTTCGCCGCACGCAAAGCTGGGCAGTACCTCGGTCGAACTGCACCCAGTGGCTTTCAGAAGAATGGGGAGTGTAACGAACTCGAAGATTGCCAGGATAACGGCAGTTCCCAATATGCAGAAGCACGTTAGGCAAAGATGTCTAAATGCTATCAACACGGCTCGACCCACCATTCGCCCGATGGTGCCACTATTGATATCAAGATGCAGCCGTTCATCGATGGGTTACGAAGCCACTTGGAGATGCGGTAAACGAACCCTTTAAAAAATTGAACCTTGGCGATCGCTCCGCGATGGGCATTTTGCGAATTGGGTCGTCCAAGCTCACGGTGCACACCGGCAGCCCCGAATCGCCGATGATCGTTGCAGGGCTCGCTGACGCACGAGCCTGCATAAGGGAAGGGCTGTGGTATCGGTCCCGGCTCAACGCCGGTACGTAAAGTGTGAATCAACGGCACCGCGACGCGGCAATCGCGTGCAGCCGGGCGTCGCCGATCACATGCGCCATGAAAGCGGTTGAGGCGAAGATTTTCGAGAACGCACCGTCACGAATGCTCAAGCCCCCGGTATAGGCACCGAAGGCCGGCATCACGGCGCGCTCGCCGTCGCTGGCAAAACAACGCCGTTCCAGCCAGCGCGCCCGCGTCGCCACCCGCGCCTTGGGATGAAGGTGTCCGGCGATTTCGCCGACGGCTCCCGTCGGTTCATGCCGGAACACGATCGGGCCGATCGCAACCTCGCTCGCAACGGTGCCGCCGAGATCGGACGGCAAGGCCGGATCGTGATTGCCGGAAATCCAAATCCAGTCGCGCCGCGCCTGCAACGCAGTAATCGCCTCACGGTCCGGTGCCGACAACCGCTCATGCGAGGTGCGGTCGTGAAAGCTGTCGCCGAGCGCAATCACGGTCTTCGGGTCATGACGCGCGATGACGGAAGCGAGCCGGCTGAGCGTCGCGACCGTGTCGTAGGGCGGCAGCAACACGCCGCGGGCGGCAAAACTCGATCCCTTTTCAAGGTGAAGATCGGAAACGACGAGCAGGCCTTGCTCTTTCCAGAACAAGGCGCCGCTGAGGTCGGCGAGCAAGGAGACGCCAGCGACATCGAGACTCACGACGTTCGCGACGGCCGCCTCAAATTCTCTGAAATTTCCGCCCGCGTTCACAGCCTATCCCGTCGCCTCTTTGACCAATTCCTCGGCGGCTTCCGCCAGAAGTTCGTCGGACGCCTCGCCATAGACCGCTTCGCGGCCGATTTCCAGCATCACTGGCACCGCCAGCGGCGAAACGCGGTCGAGTTCCCGATGGGTGATTCGGCCCTTGATGCGCGTCAGCATATCACTCAATCGGCGGAGATCGAGCAGGCCGGTCGCGGCATCGGCGCGGGCGGCGCGCAGCAGCACGTGGTCGGGCTGGTGCTTGCGCAAAACGTCATAGATCAGGTCGGTCGAGAACAGCACCTGACGGCGGGTTTTTTCTTCGTCGGTGAAGCGCCGCGCGATCAGCCCCGAGATCAGCGCACAGGTGCGGAAGGTGCGTTTCATCAGCGCGGATTCAGCGAGCCATGCTTCGAGATCATCGCCCAGCATGTCCGGATCGAACAGCGCGTTGAGATCAAGCCGTCCCTGCCGGATCATGGAGGACATGTCGCCAAGTCCCCAGATCGCCAGCGCATATTCATTGGCGACAAATCCTAACGGCCGGGCGCGGGCGCGCTCCAGCCGCCGCGTCAGCAGCATGCCGAGCGTCTGATGCGCGAGCCGTCCCTCGAAGGGATAGCAGACCAGATAATGCTTGTTGCCGCGCGGAAAAGTTTCGACCACCAGTTCCCGCGCCTCCGGCACGCGCGAGAAATGCGCCTGCAGCGACAGCCAGTCGCGCACCTGTTCGGGAAGGCCGTTCCACGCCCGCTTGTCGGCGAGAAGATTGCGCACCCGCTCGGCGAGGTAGGTCGAGAGCGGAAACTTGCCGCCCATATAGGACGGCACTTTCGGATCGGAATCATTGGCGCGCGAGACGTAGACCTGGTCTTCCGACATCTGCTCGTAGCGCACCACTTCGCCGCCGAATACGAAGGTGTCGCCGACCGAAAGCCCCTCGATGAAATATTCCTCGATCTCACCGAGCATGCGGCCGCCGCGCGCAATCGCGCCGGTCGAGCCGGAACCCCCGGCGCGCGAACGCACCAGCCGCACTTTCAGCATCGCCTCCTCGACGATGGTGCCGACATTGAGGCGATAGCTCTGCCGCACCTTCGGGTTGGCGACGCGCCAGCGGCCGTTTTTATCCTGCTTGATCCGCGCAAAGCGCTCATAGGTTTTCAGCGCGTAGCCGCCGGTCGCCACGAAATCGACCACGTCGTCGAAGTCAACACGGCTGAGATCGGCATAGGGCGCAGCGGTGCGAACTTCTGCGTAAAGCGCATCGGCCAAAAACGGCTCGCCGCAGGCGCAACCCAGCACATGCTGCGCCAGTACGTCGAGCCCGCCGGTGCGCAGCGGCGGCGTGTCCTGCGCGTTCTCGGCGACCGCATCGATCGCGACCCGGCATTCCAGCACTTCAAAGCGATTGGCCGGCACCAGCACCGCGCGCGAGGCTTCGTCGATGCGGTGGTTGGCGCGGCCGATCCGTTGCATCAGCCGCGAGGCACCCTTGGGCGCGCCGACATTGATGACGAGATCGACGTCGCCCCAGTCGACGCCAAGGTCGAGCGACGACGTACAGACCACGCCGCGCAGTTTTCCCGCGGCCATCGCGTCCTCGACCTTGCGGCGCTGCGCCACATCAAGCGACCCGTGATGCAGCGCAATCGCCAACCCGTCGTCGTTCATTCGCCATAGGTCCTGAAACAGCATCTCGGCCTGGCTGCGGGTGTTGACGAACACGAGCGTGGTCTTGTTGCGTTTGATGAGATCGTAAATCTCGCCAAGCGCATGCCGCGCGGTATGCCCGGCCCACGGCAGGCGCTCGCGCGTATCCAGCATCTCGACTTCCGGCGCGGCTGCGCCGCCCGCGACGACAATGTCAGCCGACTGGCGCTCGCCGTTCGGTTGCGGCACCAGAAATCGCGACAGTTGCTCCGGCTCGGCAACCGTCGCCGACAGGCCGATCGCGCGTAGCTGGGGCGCCAGCCGCCACAAGCGTGCGAGCCCCAACGACAGCAGGTCGCCGCGTTTGGAGGTTACCAGCGCATGCAACTCGTCAAGCACGATGCGCCTGAGCTGCGAAAACAGGAACGGCGCATCATCGGAGGACAACAACAGCGCCAATTGTTCGGGCGTGGTGAGCAGGATGTCCGGCGGATAACGCCGCTGCCGCTGCCGCCGCGATACCGGCGTGTCGCCGGTACGAGTTTCCACCTTGATCGGCAGCCCCATTTCGGCGATCGGCGTTTCCAGGTTGCGCGCGATGTCGACTGCGAGCGCCTTGAGCGGCGAAATGTAGAGCGTGTGCAGGCCGCGGCTGCGTGTGACACCGCGCCCGGTGGAGACGAGGCTTTCTTTATTGTTCGCAGGTTTCGCAGTGGAACTCGCTTCAGCTCCCTCCCCCCTTGAGGGGGAGGGTTGGGGAGGGGGGTAAGCTGGAGAGCGCGATGCTTGCAATTCACCCCCCTCCCGCCGCCCCTCGACGCGCAATTGCGCGTCAGGGGGCGTCGACCTCCCCCTCAAGGGAGGAGGTGAAGAGAGTTCCACCAGCGTCGGCAAAAATCCCGCCAGCGTCTTGCCGGCGCCGGTCGGCGCGATCAACAGCGCGGAGCGGTCTTCGCGCGCTTTCTCCAGCAGAGCCAGTTGATGCTCACGCGGCGACCAGCCGCGCGAAGCAAACCAGCGCAGAAAAATGTCGGGCAGCGGCGCGTGGGCAAAGAGATCTGGTTGGGCAGATGTCACGACTCTACATCACGCCTTGGCCGCAACCACGACAAGCCCCGGCACGGGAACGTTGATTTCGGTGCGGAACGATTGCTCCTCGATCCGCGACAACGTCAGGCCTGCGACCGCGAGCGCGGCGCGGACATAATGCGGACTGTGGGCGTAACGCAGACCATCGCCGAGGATGACACCGTCGCCGGCGTGCCGCTCCAGCGTGAACGCCAGAAGACCGCCTGCGGCGAGGACGCGGTTGACTTCCGTCAGCACCGGAACAAGTTCGGGAACGTAGACCATGGCATCGGCGGCCAAAACCAGATCGGCGCTGGCCTCAGGTCTTGTTCGCAAACCCTCCAGCATGTCGCCAACCTCGAGCTCGGCGTAAAGCCCGGTAGCCTTCGCCTTCTCGATCATGCCTGGCGACAGATCGATGCCGACGAGATGATCGACCTCCTTGGCAAAGGCTGACGCCGCGAGGCCCGTGCCGCAGCCGAGATCGATCGCGCGCTTGAAGAAGGCAGGCTTCCGCACCGCGTGGCGCGCCGCCAGCACCGCCTTGAACAACAGCGACGGCCCGCGATAACCGAGATCGTCGATCAGCGCGCGGTCGAATCGCGGCGCATATTGATCGAACAGCGTCCGCACATAGGCCGGCGGCATCGCCGAGATTTCTTCCGCGCCGAGCCGCATCAGCCGGAGGCCCGCGCCGTGCGGATCGCTGGCATCGGCGTCGCGCGCCTTCCTGAAGGCCGCGATCGCTGCATCGCGCTCGCCGAACTGCTCGCGGATTTCGCCAAGCGTGAACCAGGCCGACACGAATGCGGGGGCGAGTTCGATCGCCTGCTCCAGCAAATCGGCGGCGGCCGCAAGATCGCCCTTGAGCTGGAGGTCGCGCGCGAATTCATAGCGGCGGTCGGCAATCAGGTCGCCGGAGGACAGGAATAGGCGCGCGGGCATTGTCCCTACATTCGTCATTGCCGGACATAGCCGTTCGAAGAACGGCGTCGCTTCCGCTCGCCTATGCCCGGCAATCCATCGAAAAAAGGATTCTTGCGAAAGATGGATGCGCGGGTCAAGCCCGCGCATGACGGCTAAAAAACTATAGCAATACGCCCTATATAAACAACATGCGTCCGCAGGACATCCTGACTCCTCAGCCGGCCGGCCTGTGCTGCAAGCCGGGCGGCTTCCACATCGATCCGGTGCGCCCCGTGGAGCGCGCGGTCATCACCCATGGCCACTCGGATCATGCCCGGCCCGGCCATCGTGCGGTGCTGGCGACCCAAGAGACGCTCGACATGATGCGGCTGCGCTATGGCGACCACTTCGCCCGCTCGACGCAGGCCATCGCCTATGGCGAGGAGCTACGGCTCGGCGACGTCACCGTCAAGTTCCACCCGGCGGGCCACGTGCTGGGCTCGGCGCAGATCGCCGTCAGTTGCGAAAACACACGCGTGGTCGCCTCCGGCGATTACAAGGATGCGCCCGATCCGACATGCACGCCGTTCGAGGTCGTGCCGTGCGATGTCTTTATCACCGAAGCGACCTTCGGCCTGCCGGTGTTCCGTCACGGCGACGCGGCGGATCAAGTGAAAAAACTGCTTGCTTCGGTGGCGCTGTTTCCGGAGCGGGCGCATCTGGTCGGGGCGTACTCGCTCGGCAAGGCCCAACGCGTGATCGCGCTGTTGCGCGCGGCCGGTTATGACGCGCCGATTTATCTGCATGGCGCGATGGAGAAGATCACCACCTACTATCAAAGCCGCGGCATCGATCTCGGCGAGATCCGGCCGGTCAAAGGCATGAAGAAGGCCGATCTCGCCGGCACCATCACGCTGGCGCCGCCTTCAGCCACTTCCGACGTCTGGACGCGGCGATTTCCCGATCCCGTCACCGCCTTTGCTTCCGGGTGGATGCGGGTGCGGGCCCGTGCCCGCCAGGGCGGCATCGAACTGCCGCTGGTGATTTCCGACCACGCCGACTGGGACGGCCTGACCGCGACCATCCAGGCAACCGGCGCTGGCGAAATCTGGGTCACCCATGGCCAGGAAGACGCGCTGGTGCATTGGTGCAAGACGGAAGGGCTCGCCGCGCGGCCGCTCGATCTCGTCGGCTATGGCGACGAAGACAGCGGAGAAGGCGACATGTCAGTGTCAGAAAGCGGCGAGGCATGAACCGCCTTGCCGAACTGCTCGATCGCCTCGCCTATGAGCCCGGCCGCAACAACAAGCTGCGCCTGCTCACGAACTATTTTCGTAGCGTCGAAGATCCCGATCGCGGCTATGCGCTTGCGGCCATCACCGGCGCACTGTCGTTCAAACATGCCAAGCCTGGCCTGATCCGCGACTTGATCACGGAACGCACCGATCCCACCCTGTTTGCGTTGTCGTATGACTATGTCGGCGACCTCTCGGAGACGGTGGCACTGATGTGGCCGAAGGTTCGCCCTGCGGCACAGTCTGCCCCCTCCCCCGCTTGCGGGGGAGGGTTGGGGTGGGGGCAAGCGGCGCCGGCAGTCCTCACAAATGAGCCCCCACCCGGATCGCTACGCGACCCGACCTCCCCCGCAAGCGGGAGAGGTGAAGAACTACCGCGGCACGCACCATGGCTCCACAACAACCCGCCGCCGCCAACCCTGACCGAAGTGGTCACGACGCTGCGCACGCTCGGCAAGACCGAAATACCGAAACAGCTTGCGCGCTGGCTCGACGAACTGGACGAGACCGGCCGCTGGGCGCTGCTAAAACTCGTGACCGGCGCGATGCGGATCGGCATTTCTGCGCGGCTTGCCAAGACCGCGGCGGCCGCGCTCGGCGACAAGGATGCCCACGAGGTCGAACTGATCTGGCCCGGTCTTACGCCACCCTATCTCGATTTGTTCGCCTGGCTGGAAGGACGCGGCGAAAAGCCGGTCAATCTCGATCCGGCGCCGTTCCGCCCGGTGATGCTGGCGCATGCGATCGAGGATACGGATTTTTCCAACCTGAATCCTGCCGACTATATCGCCGAATGGAAGTGGGACGGCATTCGCGTCCAGGCCGTGAGCGGCCGCGACCCGCAAGGCCACATCGTCGCCCGGCTTTATTCGCGTAGCGGCGAGGACATCACCAAAAGCTTTCCCGATTTGCTGCCATCGCTGCATCTGGCGGGCGCCATCGACGGCGAATTACTGGTGGTGCGCGAGGGCCGCGTGCAGAGCTTCAACGTGCTGCAACAACGCCTCAATCGCAAAGTGGTCTCGCCAAAACTGATCAAGGAATATCCTGTTCATCTGCGCGCCTACGACCTGCTCGCCGACGATGAGACCGATCTGCGCGATCTCAGCTTTGCTGAACGGCGCGAGCGACTGGAAGCGTTCGTCAAAAAGCTCGGCGATCCCAGGGTCGACCTGTCGCCCACGATTGCGTTCGACAGCTGGGAGCGGCTTGCCGCGGCGCGGCGCGACCCTTCGAGTGCCGGGGCGGGCGAGGACGCCGAAGCGGTCGAAGGGGTGATGCTCAAGCGCCGCGATGCGCTTTATCTGCCCGGACGTCCCAAAGGCCAATGGTGGAAATGGAAACGCGATCCGCATGTCATCGACGCCGTTTTGATGTATGCGCAGCGCGGCCACGGCAAACGCTCGTCTTATTATTCCGATTATACCTTTGGCGTCTGGACCGGCGCGCAAGATGACGCGCAGCTCGTGCCAGTCGGCAAGGCCTATTTCGGCTTCACCGACGAGGAGCTGCTGCAAATCGACCGTTTTGTCCGCCGCAACACCACGGAGAAATTCGGTCCTGTCCGGCAGGTGGTGCACGAGCCCGATCAGGGGCTGGTGCTGGAAGTGGCGTTTGAAGGCCTGCAACGTTCGACGCGGCATAAATCCGGCGTCGCGATGCGGTTTCCGCGCATCAACCGATTGCGCTGGGACAAGCCGCCGCGCGAAGCCGACCGGCTGGAGACGCTGGAGCGACTGCTGAAAAGCTCCGTGGTTTCAGAGCCGGCGGAATCCGGTACGGATTGACAAACCGCAACTGAAATAACGGGAAAACAGGTTCCCACTCTTGCCGATCATGCTTTAGAATAGACAACAACCGCGGGAGACGATCCATGCCGAACGAGACGAGAGAATTGCCGGCGAGCAGCAACGACGCGCTGTATCGCTTTCTGGGCGGCTCGCCTTTGGCCGTGGCGTTCCGGCTGATCCTGCTCTCGATTCTGGTCGGGGTCGTGCTGGCCGCGATCGGTTTCGATCCCTGGAATATCCTGCGCAGCATCGAGCTGTTGTTTCGGCGGATCTGGGACCTCGGCTTTGATGCGGTCAACTGGCTGTGGCGCTACTTCCTGCTCGGCGCCGTGATCGTGATTCCGCTCTGGCTCTTGATGCGGCTGTTTGGCGGCAGCCCGCGCGGGCGATAGAGCATGATCCGGAAAAGTGGGAACCGGTTTTCCGATAAGATCATGCTCAAACAATAGAATTTGCGGACCACAATTCCTTTGAATTCCAGGGTGACGAGCGCGCGGGTTTTCGCCATCGCGGGCCCAGCGATGGTGGCGAACCTCACGACGCCGCTGATCGGCGTCGTCTCGACGATCGCGATCGGACGGCTTGGCGATGCCACGCTGCTTGGCGGCGTCGCCATCACCTCGGTGGTTTTCGACTGCCTGTTCTGGCTGTTTTCCTTTTTGCGCACCAGCACCGTCGCCTTCACGGCGCAGGCGCTGGGCGCCGGCGAGATGCAGGAGATCCGCGCGCTCTTGGTGCGGGGCCTCGTGATCGCCGCGCTGGTCGGGTTCACCCTGATCGTCCTTCAGATTCCGCTCGGCCTGATTCTGCTCGACGCCATGGGCGGCAGCGAAGGCGTCACCAAAGCCGCGCGGGCCTACTTCGCGATCCGAATCTGGTCGGCGCCGGTTGTGCTCGCGAATTTCGTCGTGCTCGGCTGGCTGATCGGACAGGCGCGCGCCGGGCTCGCGCTCGCGATCCAGATTGTCATCAACTTCATCAACATGGCCGCGACCGTCGCGCTGGTCATTGGAATGAACGCGGGAATCGAAGGCGCCGCCGTGGCGGCGGTGGTAGCGGAAGCGGCCGGGCTCGTGCTCGGCGTTGTGGTCGCCCGGACCATCACCCATCGGCCCCTCGACGTGCCGCGCGCCGTTTTGCTCGACCGCGCCAAGCTGTGGCGCATGCTGGCCGTCAACCGTGACATCATGATCCGCACCGCGGCGCTGATTGCCGCGCTGCTGTTCTTCACGGCGCAGGGCGCGCGCGCGGGCGACGTCACCCTCGCCGCCAACGCGGTCCTGAACAACTTCCTTTTGATCAGCGCGTTTTTCCTCGATGGGCTCGCGAACGCCGCCCAGCAGCTTTGCGGACAGGCCTATGGCGCGCGGGACCGGACCGCCTTTTCCGACTCCGTCCGGCTGGTGCTGTCGTGGGGATTTGGATTTGCCGTCGTGGTGGCGCTAGTATTTGCGCTGTTCGGACCCTGGCTGATCCACATGATGACCGCGAACGGCCACGTGCAACAGGCCGCGCAGGACTATTTGTGGTTCGTCGTGGCCTCACCATTGCTCGCCGTATTTGCCTTCGGCTATGACGGTGTCTTCATTGGTGCGACCTGGGCGCGCGAGATGCGCAACCTGATGATCCTGTCGCTGTTATGCTTCCTCGCCACATGGTTCGCGCTGCGCGGCCTTGGCAATACCGGGCTATGGATTGCCATGCTGGTGCTTTACGCCTCGCGCGGCGGATTGCAGGCGCTGCGCTATCCGGTCAACCTGCGTGCGTCATTCGGCGACGGCTTGGGGGCCCAACCGGTCGCCTTGGGCGAAGGCCGCATCAACTGATCAACTAACTGGCCAGTCCTCGGCCGTGATCGTGGCCGCGTCCGCACCGACGATTTCCGAAAGTGAGTCTCGCCCGGTGCGCAGCAGCGTCGAGGAAAGATCGCGCTTGATCTCCTCGACAAGTCCCAATCCCTTGTAGATCAGTGCCGAATAAAGCTGGATCAGGCTGGCGCCGGCGCGGATCTTGGTCAGCGCGCCGCCGCCGGAATCGATGCCGCCGACGCCGATCAGCGGAAACGCGCCTTCCGCCCTCACATAGGTCTCGGCCACCATCCGCGTCGACAGCCGGTACAGCGGACGGCCCGAAAGTCCCCCGGCCTCTTTGGCGCGATTTTGTTCGCGCAAGGTCGAGGGACGCCCAAGCGTCGTGTTGGTCACGATCATGCCGTCGGCACGGCGAGAGCGCGCGATCTGAACGACGTCGTCGAGTTCGGCCAGGCTGAGGTCCGGCGCAATTTTCAGGATGATCGGCGAATCGCCGGCGTTCTTTCGCACCCGTTCCCGCGCGTCGATCACCCGCGCCAGCAGTTCATCGAGCGCGCTCGCCTGTTGCAGGCTGCGCAGGCCGGGCGTGTTGGGCGAGGACACGTTCACGGTGAAATAGCTCGCCACCGGCGCAAAGGTTTCAATCAGCTTCACGTAGTCGTCGTTGCGATCGGCCGAATCCTTGTTCGCCCCGACATTGACGCCGACAATGCCGCCGAGATGGGCGCGCGCGGCAAGCCGCCGCAACACGTTTTCCGCGCCGTCGCCGTTGAACCCGAGACGGTTGATCACCGCCTCGTCGCGCTCGAGCCTGAAAATTCGCGGCCGCGGATTACCGCCCTGCGGCCTCGGCGTTACCGTTCCGATCTCGACAAAACCGAAGCCGAGGCGCAGCAGCGCATCCGGCACCTCGCCGTTCTTGTCGAAACCCGCCGCCATGCCTATCGGATTGGGAAAATTCAGGCCGAAGGCCCGCACCGCCAATTTCGGATCATCGGCCCGCGGCCGCGTCGGCGGCAGCAGTTTAAGACCTTGCACGGCCAGGCGATGCGCATCCTCCGGATCGAGCCAGCGAAGCAACGGGAGAGAAACGGCGTCAAAGGCGCGGATCACGGCTCAAGCTCCGGAAGTTCGTGAAAGCCGTCCGATCGCGTGCGCATGGAGTGGACGGCCGTGACGGAGCCGAGATCGAGATCGCCGTAGAGATGCGGAAACAGCTCGTCGTTGCGCGAGCGCTCCCAACGCAAGGCGTCGCCAAGCGCATCCGCATCGACCGCGATCAGGAACAGGCCGGTCTGGCCGGCAAAATGTTTTCGTGCGGTCTCTTCGACCTGCGAGGCGGTCGAGAAATGAATGAAGCCGTCGCTGACATCGATGGGGCTGCCCCGGAACACACCTTGCCGCTCCGCCTCGCGCCAGGCCGAAGCCGGGCAGATCTTGTAGATCTTACCCACGAAGGTCTCTGGTTTCCCTTAGCCGCCCCAGATAGGCGCGGCTCACCTCTTTTGAATAAAACGAAGCTTCTAAAGAGGCAAAGCCGTAAGTTTCTGTTTTGGCCGGGGCGGCACTCGGTCTCTTTATGTCGCGTAATCCGGCTCCTTGCGGTCGAGGATGCGCTTGAGGGCCGCGAAGTGCCGCTCGGCCGGGGAAAGCCCGAGATAGTAGGAATTGCCGCGCATTTCCTGCCTGGTCTTTTCCACCACCGGCTCCGGCAGCTTCTTCAACGGCTGTCCGGTCCACATCGCATAGATCTGAACCTGGGCGGCGCGCTCGATGTAATAGAGCTTGTCATAGGCAGAAGCGATCGTTTCGCCCACCGTCGAGATGCCATGATTGGCCATGAACAGGATGGTCTTGTCGCCGATGACTTTGGCGAGGCGCGCGCCTTCGGCCGGATCGAAGGCGGGTCCGGTATATTCATCGTCATAGGCGATCTTGCCGGACATACCGACCTCGGTCTGCCCGATTTCCTTGATGCGCGGGTCTTCCAGCCGCGTCAGCGCGCTCGCATAGGGCATGTGGGTGTGAAACACCGCCTTGGCCTGCGGCAGCGCCTTGTGGATCGGCGCATGGATGCAATAGCAGGAGCGCTCGACCTCGCCCTCGCCGCGCTTGACCTTGCCGTCATCGATGCCGACTTCCATGAAGCAGGAAGCCGTGACTTCCGACCAGTGCATGCCGAACGGGATCTGATAGTAGCGGTCGCTGTCGCCCGGCACGACCAAGTCAGGTGATTGAAGATGCCTTCGTTGAAACCGTGCATGTAGGCGAGCCGTGTGCGGCGGCGAGATCGATTCGCGCCTGCCACTGCTCGGCACTCCATCCGCAAGCTTGTTCGGTGAAACCCTGAACTGCATGAGCGTTCTCCCGCTTGATATGGCCTGGTATGAGGGCGGTCCGTATTGCGCGGACCGACCAAGCCTGATTTTCGCGTGCATTATAGTCCGGTTTGACGGGGTCATCGGTTGAAATTGCCGCAGGCCGGCCATCTCGCTTTGCAGCTTCTGCGCTTGAATGTGCGTGACGATGCATCATTTCAGCGGGTAGTCTGGAGAGAAATCCAGCGAGGCCCCATGCCGCCAACAGCCGCCAATTCCGATCGCAAGCGCATTGCCGTCATCGGACTAGGCAGCATCGGCGGGGTGGTCGCGGGCCTGCTCGGCGCGGCCAACCGGCACGACATCGTCGCGTGTGTCAGACGCCCTATCGAAGGAATGACCGTCGAGCGGACGGAAGGCGCTATGGAATCTCCGATGCGGGCACTGACCGATCCGTCCCAGGCGCAGCCGCGGACTGGGTCCTCCTGTGCACGAAAGCGCAGGATCGGCTTCGAGCGTGCCATGGCTGCAGCGGCTGTGCGGCCCGGCGACGCGGGTCGCAGCGCTGCAAAACGGTATCGGGCACGCCGAGCGCCTCGCGCCGCTCGTCGGTCATGCGACGGTGATCCCGACCATCGTCTATTACAACAGCGAGCGGCTGGCGGCGGACCGGGTCCGCTACCGCCGCGGCGGCGACTACGATTTCGCCGTAGCCGACGATGCGGATGGCCGGGCGTTCGCGGCGCTGCTCGACGGCACGCCGCTGCGGGTCCTCCTGAGCGGCGACTTCAAGACGCTGGCGTGGCGCAAGCTCTTGATCAACGCGGTTGCCAATCCGGTCTCCGCGCTCACCCTGCAGCGGAACGCAGTGTTTCGGCGGGAGGACGTTAAGGCGCTCTGCCTCGCGCTGCTCGATGAGGCGGTTGCGGTCGGACGTGCCGATGGCGCCCAGCTTGCCGGCGAAGAGGCCGCGCAATCCCTGGCGACGGCGCGTCGCCATCCCGCCCGACGCCGGTTCCTCGATGTATTTCGATCGGCTGGCCGGCCGGCCCCTTGAGATCGACGCGCTGACCGGCGCCGTGGTGGAAGCCGCCGAGCGCCATCGCGTGCCGACGCCGCTCCTGCGCATGCTGCTGACACTTGGGCGAGCGGCCAGTGATGGAGCGGCGTCGTCCCCGCGAAGGCCGGGACCCATAACCCCCGGCTTTCGTTTTGCGGAGAACGTCAACCAGCACGCCGATCTTGATTAATTCCGCAGCATAAGTCCCGGCCTTCGCCGGGACGACGACGGAATACGATCACGCGCTCCGCGCCAGCGCACCGTCGATCATCGCAACCGCACTAGCAAGACCATAAACGGCCACGAACGAGCCGAAACGCGGGCCTTTTTCCTGACCGAGCAGCACTTGATAGAGCATGTTGAACCAGTCGAGCGACACGCCCGGCCGGCCATCCTTGCCCTTCTTCACCTGATCCAGAAATGGCTCGCGGCGGCCGATCTCGTAGACGACGT
>CAWCHC010000018.1:0-560193 GCA_963795255.1 uncultured Alphaproteobacteria bacterium | reverse complement strand
TTCGTGTCGGGTGCGCCAACTTTTCTTTGTTTTACAACGCGATATGCAAACTCGAGACTGAGACTTCAGTTCTGGTTCATTCGCGCGAGTAAGCAGGCGAGAGGAAGTTGTTCGGACTAGACCACGAGCTAGCGACATCTAACATCCACAATGACCGCTTTGCGGCACGCAACGGCCTCCGGGTTTTGCTTTCAAATTCGAATGCACCGCTGAAATAGGATCACCTTAGGCACGGATCGAAGAAGCCACCCGATTCCGATTTAGGCCGCAAGTCGAACCAATGGCCTTCCGGTCGCACTTTTCGCCAATTCGTCGATGTTCTGCAGAAGTCAGGCGCAGCCGACTGCTGGACGTCGCCTGCGTATAAGAAAAATAGACGACTTCGACGTCGAGTTCTGCGAACTGCCGTTCGAGGCAGATACCTTTCTCCGTCCCTCGCCAATCGTCTCCCTTGAAGAAGACGTTAAATCGCAGGTCCCGCCAGATCTCGAGCTTGTCGTCCGTCATCGCCGCATGCGCCCCGTCAACGTAGCGACAGTTTCGCACGATCTCGATCCGCTCCACGAGCGGAACGACTGGTGTAACTCCCTTATGGGCAATCAAAACTTCGTCTGAAACGACGCCGGCGACCAGATAATCGCAGCGCTCCTTGGCTCGGCGAAGCAGGTTGAGATGGCCGATGTGAAATAGATCAAATGCGCCTGGCGCGTATCCGATGCGGATCATGATGGTGGATTTCCTTAAACCTGCCGAAGATTTCGTCCTGGGCAAGTTTTAGACATCCATACGCCGAGGAGCGCTCCGCTTCATGACCTGTAATTCAAGCTTTGTCGCCGAATTTGATGTTCAAGTGCGTCCAAGAGATACTTTGTGTCGAAGCAACAATCGATACGAAAGCAAGAATCGGAGTGCAGATCGCTTCCATCGTGCCAGTTTGAAGACCGCGTTCCTGAGTTACCTTTGTCACGCATTCTCGACTTGAGCACTCCGGGAGATCACGACATGAAATATTTCTTGGCGTTTGTCATATTTTCGTGCGGAGTTGCATCAAGCAATGCCGCCGCGCCACTGGACAGGAACCGAATAGCTCAAATCCGAGCTCCGTCGGAATGCGTTTCGAATTGTAATTCGGCCAACTTTTCCTGTGCGCAGAATTGCGGACTGTCAGGTTCTTGCGTCGCAAGATGTACATCAGAAGAAGCAACGTGCAAAGCTCGCTGCGGCGAGCTTAAATAGGCCTCGCCTTTGCATTGATATTGAAGCTGATCCGCAGATGGTCTTGACCAGCCAGGAAACAGGAAGATCAGGCACCTTCAATCAGAGGGCGCCGCTTTCGTGCAATATTTGGAGCGCTTCGGCAGCCGGCCGAGTGCACGGTACTCGGCCCAGCCAAACATTAGCCTTTCCGCCACGACAAGGCCAGATTATCGAAGCTATTAATATCTGCTGGACGGAATGCATACTTTGATAGTCAGCGCGCCGCGATTCCATGTCCTTGGAATGCACAGCGTCGACGGAAAAATCGCAGCCTCGCGGCCTAGTCGCGTGGTGGCATAGGCCTGGCGCGCCCTTGACGAACCGGCAATCCATTCTGTTTCGCCCCCGGCCATCGGCTCGCGGTCGGATACGTCAGCCGCAGAATCGTCATTGTAGTTCATCGGGAAATCCAGCTTGAGGATACGCGCAGCTTGCGCGATGGCAGAGCGTGACGGCACTCCAATTCCTGCTTCCAATATTTTCGAAATGAACAGAATGAATTTGATTCGAAGGCGAGAATCGAGGTTCGAGTAGCGTGCTCCTGGCTACCTTCGTGCAGGACATCATTTGATCGCGGAGAGACATAATGAAGCTAGTACGGTTCGACGACGACAAGACCGGCCTTGTGGTCGAGCTTTCATCCGGTCCGCATGTCGTCGACGTGATCGCGAGCATCGGAGCCTTGATTCCAGAGGATCCGATCTCTCACGGCGTCCTTAACGGACTACTAAAGGATAATGGTAGTTGGGCGCCCCTCATCCAGCATTGGAAGATGGCGCGCTCCGGCTTGCGCAGGCTCGCAATCTTGGCACAGACTGTGGGCTCGTCACAAATCGTTCTGCGGCGGCTTGACGATCTCAAGGTGTCGTCTGGTCAGCCGGATAGGATCAACAGTCTCGATATCGGGGAGTTGAATGCGACCTCGCAGGATCCCACGGGACGCGAGGCTATCGAACTCCAATTCGCCGAGACGCAGCCGGATCCGACGGGGCGGGGGACTGTAGCAACCCCAACTACTGATCGAGTTATCCAGTTGAGCAACGTGCGAACGATCCGTTGAGTCTTTCGAAGGCGCGTTCGGTCAGTGCGTTTTGGCTCGCAGACCGACGCCATTGAGGTGCGCCTCGCCGAGTTCTTGCGAAAGCTCCTCTGTCAGACTGAAAGAGACGGTGAATCCGTCAGGAGTCCCGATCGTCAAAATGCGAAAATTTCCGGGGCTAAGCTCGATCTGAAACTCCGTCGCCGGATAAGTGATACGCATTGCTGGATCATTGTGCGCGCGCTTGACCGCGTTGGACGCGATAGTCGGCAGTGTCATCAGCAAGGCGGACAATGTCTCGATCGTGAGGATGATTCCGATTGTACATCCCGCGATGTCCTCGATCACCAACCTGACCGCCGTACCGTCGGTGGCGGTCTCGAAGTTGATCAATCTGCGGACGTCAATGTCGTTTGCCACGGGATCCTACTTTTGCGTGACGGCAAATTCGAGCGTCCTGGCAGGATTCACACTCCGTTTCTTGTCTTTGAACTCCAATATTAATAAGCGCGCCGATACACATAGATTGGTTCAAGAGCAAGAAACGGAGTGGCTGCGCTCCCCTGGCGTTTCACGTTACGAGACACGGCACGGGAGTACAGAGCTATGACCTCTTTCGATCGATTTAACGAATTTGCTGTTGCGCGCGGCGACGGTTTGCATCCGAGACTTCGCGACCTGTTCGTGCGCTCGGCCGCCTCTCCTTCTTCGGAGGTCTTGGTTCGTGACGACGGCATGCTCCAGGCCGGACCGAGCCCCGTGTCGGAAACCGCGGCCTCGCGCGGCAACGTGACGTTGTTAACGTGTGTGCCGAAGAACTCCGCTGCTGGAGCACCCGAGCTTCAATCGCAGAAGTCGCAAGAGTCGTTAGGGTGAGGCGCGTTGCGTACCGAGGGGCCGGGGAAGTGTCCGATCCCGTGCGGTCGCGTTCGGCCTACCGGCGGCCGACCTGCGTTATTGCTCGTCCGATTCTTAAATCACAGCCCCGTCCGCACGATACCATTGCCCAAAATGGGTACCCGTCAACGTCGGCATTATTTTTGACCTTGTTCCTGTTGATCGAATGCACCTTCACGCGACGCGCCGAGGCGGAGCTGGGCCCATGCACGATCGCCGCTCCGACGACACCGAGTGTCATTGTGTTCGTATCGGATATCGAAAGGTCCGTGCGCTGGTACCGCGAGAACGCAGGATTTGCTGAGGCGCCTAGATCAGAATTTGGCGAAAGCCTTGGCGGCGCAATTTCGGTGATGACGCGAGACCGAGCTGGCGTGACGTTGGTTTCTTCCGACGGAGCAAGCCGCCCCTCGCGGGATTTGCAGATGGCGTGCTTCGTGCTCGACGGCCCGCCCGCTCCCTTGCCTGGCTCCCCGCCGCTTTTCCTTATCGATCCAGACGGGACTTCCATTGAGATCCCAGCGCTTCCGAGTCCGTGAAAGCAGTAAGTGCCAGTTGCTATTCGGACAGACCGGCCCGAAGCCCCCCGGACTGCTCCGACCACCGTGCTGATCTGGGAGAGGTATTCTGTCTTACTCCCAGTGAGACCAATCGTAGATCCTACGATTGATCGTTGGCGCGGCGGCGGGCGCATTGGAGGGTGCGAATGTGCTTTGGAGGAACGGGCGACATAGGCTGAATCCTCGAACTAGTGCCTGAGGGCGAGACGCTGCAGAGCTTCGAAGTCAGCGACCGGCCCCCCTCGTGATGGATGACAAGCTCCTTGATCAGGACCTGCGCCTTGGTGGCGGGCATTCCGACACGTGAGCCTGCTTAAATCGCGCATTGGCCGGTGCGTACACCGCGACTGGTGGCCGCGTAATAACAGACGATGAATACGAAAATCACCACCGCGAACGCTGGATGGAGGAACCATCCGAGCAAGCCGGCAACGGCATAGAGGAGCACGCCGATCGCCGGGCGGACGATCTGGACTGCGAACATGCCCGGCGGGACGCCGGCCTTTAACAATCTCGGATTACGATTCAGGTGAATAAATGTCGGCAGCCAGGCAGCCAACATCAGAGCTGCAATCAGTGCGTACAGCACTACCGCCGCCTTCTGGTCCATCAGGTTGCCGTCGCGAAAGGCGTTCGCTAACACGCCGGTCGGAAATGGTATCAAAGCCGCTGTACCCAAGATGGATAGGTTAAGCCAATTGAAAGTCAGATCCAACTTGCGCAACCGCTCGATCATGTAGTGGTGATTGAGCCAGATCACACCAACGTACACGAAGGCGACCGCATAGGCGAGATACGAGGGCCACGCTTGAACAAGCTCTGTTCCCAGGTGACCCACCGCTGCGCCGGGCCTATGGATTTCAAGCACCAGCAACGTGATGATAATCGCGAACGTTCCGTCGCTTAGTGCTTCGAGCCGCGTGGTCACCGCCAGACCGGCTTCCCGGTCGCCCAGGATTTCCCGCATCACCTCCTCGCCTGCCGGCGCGCCTGCGTTCGGCTCAGTGACAAGATGACAGGACACCGCACTACGCTCTCCGTCCGGGGCCGTTGCGGCGGCTGCCGACGTACGTTTCGACACCTGCAGGGTCATTGGGTCCGCGCTCCTAACAAGCTGCGTCAAACGGAAGAGGGGAACAGTTCGCTCAGCCTCGACGGTCGCCGATTTGGGTGAAAGGAAGCGCTCGGCATCGGTCATTATCGATCGTCGCGGTAGCTTCCGCGTCATCGACCCAGTGGGCGCTTCGGTGGTGGTTCGCCGAGGGGATCGAAGAGATCGTCGTCTTTCGGGAATAGATTGCGCGTTTGAAGTAGTTGCGACAGCCTTGATGGATTCAGAAATTCTTCCAATCCTGCCAATTCTACCTTTACCCAATCCACCATGCGTCGCATTTCAGGGGAGACCTCCACGTCTGCTTCCCATTGCGCGATCCACTCGCGCAAATGGCCGGCTTGCCGTTCCATCCGGAAGAGCTTACGGAGCAACAACGTCCGCTCGGTTTCGCGGGTTCGCCGCGCAGCGGCCAGTCCGCGACGGCGGGCGAGTTCCGCGACATCACTTGGAATAAGACTGATCTGGTTCATGATCTCCACTCCTTCTATCTCTTCGACTTTAGAAATCTAGATAAAGGTCATGGACGAACAGCAGGCTATCCGTTTCTTGTTTTCAAATTCGCACGTGCTTCATAAGGAGAAGTCCCACGAAGTTTCGTGAATGATTCGCGAATTGATTCGTTCGAAGCACCCGACATCATGGGTCTTCATGCATGCGGCGTTCGCACACACTCCAAATCGTGCTCTGATCAATCGCCGAGAAAAAAATAGCGATGCGCTTCCCGATCGATGCGGTTTTGATTGCGGGGTAAGAACCGGAGTTTTAGCTCGATCCTGCGAGCGTACGTCTCTGCGCAGATCATCAACGGACGTTGATGATCCCAACGAGATCAACTCAGGACGAGAACAATGAGCAAAGAAGAAGACAACAAGGCAGTAGTCGTTCGGTGGTTCACCGATTTCTGGGGCGAGAAGGTCGATCTTAGCGTCGTCGACGACGTCGCGTCGCCGGACATGCTTCTGAAGTATTCGCTTCACGAACCGCGTCGTGGCCATGCCGACATCAAGGCATTCATGACCGACTTCCGCGCTGCATTTCCAGATCTGCAGTTCGGAGCCACCGCCGACCTCATCGCCGAAGGCGACTACGTCGTCGGTCAGTGGGAAGGCGGCGGCACGCACACCGGACCGGCGTTCAGCGATTTCCTGATCGGTTCGCTGCCCGCGAAGACCGGCCGCAAGATGCGCTTCACCGGCACGACCGTTCTCAAGGTCGTGGATGGAAAGATCGTCGAGGAAATCGGCCTCGATGATGGCGTCACGGCTCTCACGCAGCTCGGCCTGCTCAAGGCCGCCTGATTGAGAAGCGCCGCCGCCGACATATCCTAAGCGACGGCAAACTCTTGATCCTGCGTGAGGCCCGCAGAGCGACTTGCGGGCCTCACGCCTAAACCATCGCCCCCCGGTTGGACGGAAATCGGGTGGCCCGGTGCTGGCCCCGCCGCTTATGGTCCTGCAGTCTTCGCGACGGGCTCCGTCGCCCCGGATTTGAAAGCAAAGACCGGAGTGCAACGGCCGCCCCCTCGCGGCATCCTTAATCCACATCTCCGATAATAAATCGAAACGACATGGCCCATACCCAAACACTCCACCAGAAAAAGTCTCCCATGAGCGTGGCCGAGGATCCGCGCTGGGCCCGAATTCTGATCCGCGACAAGACCGCCGATGGCCATCTCTGGTATTCGGTCGCGACCACCGGCGTGTATTGCCGTCCGTCCTGTCCCTCGCGAACCGCTAATCCCAAGAACGTCCAGCTTCACGACACGCTCGAGAGCGCGAGGGCGACCGGCTTCAGGTCGTGCAAGCGCTGCAATCCGGACGGACGGTCGCTCGAATGCGAGAACGCCGCTCTCGTCGCGAAGGCGTGTCGCCTGATCGAGGACGGCGAAGAAGAACCGTCGCTGAACGACCTGGCCGACGCGGTAGGACGAAGCGCCAGCTATTTCCACCGCATATTCAAGGCTGCCACCGGCCTAACGCCCAAGGACTACGGCGCGGCGCATCGGGCCGCGAAAGTCCGTCAGGGGCTAGAGTCCGGAAACAGCGTTACCGAGGCCATGTACGACGCGGGCTTCAATTCGAGCGGGCGGTTCTACGCCAAGTCGACCGACATGCTCGGCATGACGCCGACGCAATATCGCGCCGGCGGCGCCAACGAAAAGATCCTATTCGCGGTTGGACAGACGTCGCTCGGCGCCATTCTGGTGGCATCGAGCAAGAAGGGTGTGGCATCCATTCTGCTGGGCGATGATCCCGACAAGCTGGTGCGCGATCTTCAGGATCGCTTCCCGAAGGCGCAGTTAATCGGCGCCGACCGGGACTACGAAGCCCTTGTGGCGCGCGTTGTCGGCTTTATCGAAACACCCGAGACTCGGTCTCGACCTTCCTCTCGACGTCCGCGGGACGGCGTTCCAGCAGCGTGTCTGGCAGGCCCTTCAGCAGATACCCGTCGGACAGACCGTATCCTATGCGGATATCGCGCAGCGGATCGGATCCCCGAAGTCGGTGCGGGCCGTCGCCGGCGCGTGTGCCGCCAACCTTCTGGCGGTGGCGATTCCCTGCCATCGGGTCGTGCGGAACGACGGTTCGCTTTCCGGTTACGCCTGGGGCGTCGAACGCAAGCGCGTGCTGCTGGATCGGGAGGCCGCCAACACAGTGATCGCCGCCTGAAGCCAGCGATCGATCGCCTGCCTACCTCTTCCCGTTCCTGTCGCCCGTTCGTTGGAATCCATGGCGTTGCCCTCACTCATGACACTCGCTTCGGAGCGCCATTCCGGTCCGCGTGCGGCGTTCCTGGCGGCGACGTTCCTAAATCTCCTGAAGCCGCCTCTCAAGCGGGCCCTACGGCCTCTAGCAGGCGGGCTTGCCGGGGCAGGAATCACCGCGAACCAAGTGACGATCATATCGCTGGTCGGATCCATCATCGTCGGCTCCTTACTTTCGGTCCATGCCGACGGCGGTGCCGTCTGGGGCTTGCTTCCAGTTTGGACGTTGGTCCGCATGGCGCTCGCGACCATCGACGGCACGCTTGCGATCGATTTCGGTCAAAAGAGCAGGCTTGGGGGCATCTTGAACGAGGTAGGCGACGTCATTTCGGACATCGCGATGTTCGTGCCTCTGGCCTTCCTGCCGACGTTCCCGCCGATCTGGATCGCGCTTGTCCTCTCCCTGACGATGCTGACGGAGATCGCCGGAATCGTGGGGCCCGTCCTTGGTAGCTCCCGCCGTATCGAAGGTCCGTTCGGCAAAGTGGACCGTTCCTTAGCCGTCGGGGCAATTGGCGTCTGGCTCGCATGCCTCGGCCCTTTGCCGGAGAACGCCCGCTTCGTTCTGCCCTTCTTCGCAATCCTGCTTCTACTCACGATAGGTAACCGGCTGCGCTTCGCCGTTGCATCTACCGTCTTCCACGGGGAACCATGACGACTTTCGCGCGCTACGACAAATCCGTCACCTTTCTTCGCAAACTCGACCGCGACTGGGCCGCACTGATCAAGCTTGTCGGTCCATGTCTTCACGATCCGAAGGCCGCCCGCGAACCCTACGAAGCGCTGGTCAGGGCGATCGGATATCAACAACTCACCGCGAAGGCGGGCGACGCCATCATCGCCCGGCTCAAGGCGCTGCACCCTGACGTGCCGTTCCCGGGACCCGAAGACATCATCGCCGCCGACTTCGATACGCTGCGCGCCTGCGGCTTTTCCGCCAGCAAGATCGCGACCATCAAGGCGATCGCCGAAGGCGCGCTGTCGAGTCTCGTTCCGCCTAGGGAAATCGCCGTCGAGATGGGCGACGAAGAGCTCATCGATCGGATCGTCACCATCAAGGGCATTGGACGTTGGACCGTCGAGATGCTGCTCATGTATTCTCTGGAGCGCATGGATATTCTGCCCGTCGACGATTTCGGCGTGCGCGAGGGCTATCGTGCCTTGAAGTCGCTTGAGGAACAGCCGAAGCCGAAGGCCCTACGCGAGATCAGCAAAGCGTGGGCGCCCCACCGGACCGTCGCCTCCTGGTATCTTTGGCGGATGCCACGGGATCGCGGCAACGTCCTCAAATAGCCCCGACATCGGAAGACGGGCGATCTCTTTCCGACGGCAATTTAAGATCAGGATCTCAGAGGCACATGGCGAATACAAGCAGCGGCATCATTCGGGCGGGCGTCGGCGGGTGGACCTATGAGCCTTGGCGCGGAGGGCGAGCCGTCGGGCTATCCGGGGGCGGCCTTGGACATGTGGGCCGAGAGAGCCCGGACCTGGGCCTCGGGCGGATCGCCCGATGGTCTGGCGCGCGTCGAGCCGGGGGGACACGAAGGCGCGCCGCGCGACGTCTACCTCTACGTGATCAGCGGCCACAAGGTGGCCAATCCGGACGCGGCAATGTCGCTGTCGAAACGCGTCGTTTGACGGTAATGCAGGACAAGTAACAGATGAGCGACCTTTTCGACCCGATCGTTCCGTTGACCCTTCCCCGAGAGGTCATGGCTGAGGGCGCGCTGCTGCTGCGCGGTGCAGCCCTCCCGTTCGAAGCGGATATCCTGACTGCTATCCAGGCGATCACGGCCATGTCGCCATTCCGGCACATGGTCACGCCCGGCGGCTTCGTCATGTCCGTCGCCATGACCAACTGCGGCGCTGCGGGCTGGGTGACCGACCGGAGCGGCTATCGGTACGATGCCTTGGATCCAGAGAGCGGAAAGCCGTGGCCTCCGATGCCGGCCAGCTTCCTCGATCTCGCGGTCGCTTCAGCGAAGGAGGCGGGATATTCGGACTTCGTACCCGACGCCTGCCTGATCAACCGCTACGAACCGGGCGCGCGGCTCTCTCTGCATCAGGACAAGAACGAGCGCAATTTCGCGAATCCGATCGTGTCGGTTTCATTAGGTCTTCCCGCGACCTTCCAGTTCGGGGGCCAAAAGCGCAATGACCCTGTCCGGAAGTTCGCTCTGCGTCATGGCGATGTCGGTGTGTGGGGCGGCCCGTCCCGGCTCTGCTACCACGGCGTTCCTGAATTGAAGGAAGGCGACCACGAAATCGTTGGACGGATGCGGCTGAACCTCACCTTTCGCGGGGCGCTGTGAACGATGTGCGCTCCGGATTTGAAGACAATATCCGGAGTGCCGCCAAATCAGTGCCGTGCTTAGCTCACCTGATTGTGCATTTCCGCGCTGTGCGCCTTTGGGGCCGCAGGACAATCCAGGCCGATAGTGCCGACAGAATGAAGGTTTCCAGTCGATGTTTGCGACCGGCGGGCTAAACGCCAAGACGCGACGCGTGAAATCGTGTGGGACAGCGGCGATTTTGGACGGGATTCCAGAGCGATTCCGTCACGACCCCGCGAAGGCGCTGGTGATGACGTATCTCGGTCAGCTCGTCAGCGACGGATTCGCCGAATGGCGCATGCTCGAAGACAATGAAGTCGAATTGCGTTTCGTGTCGGGCGAGGTGTTCCTCCTCGCGGAGACGACGATCACGCGCGTCATGTGACATGACTACGCACAAAACGGCTGCTGCGTCATGCCTCGGCGCACGAAGCTGCGGTCCGCACAAGAATGGTTTTGAAAGCAAGGACCGGAGTGAAGGGCACGTACATCGCCCCTACGTTCGAAACAGCAACGAACTATGGAGTGAAGAAAATGTACATGGTCAACACCGAAGCTCTTTCGCAACCGATCACGCCGGTGAATAAGGTTGATGCCGTCGCTTCGCACGATATCGTCTTCTCGATCCGAGACAGCAGCGGGGGTAAAATCCTTATCGCGCGTACCGTCGTCGGCGTATGCGCGGTCCTGATCGGGGCGGATGAGGATGCGCTCCGGAGCGATCTTGAAGCGCGCTTTCCCGACCGGGTCCTGACGTGGACCGCCTCGAAACTGGACGAAGAACTTGAGAAGGTCGCTCAGTATCTCGATCGTCCGACGGACGGGTTCGAGTTGCCGCTCGATATGCGACACGGAACGCTTTTTCAGCGCCGCGTATGGGACGCGCTGCTGACGATTCCATATGGCGCGACGATCACCTACGCGGCGCTCGCTCGTCGCATCGGTGATCCGAACGGCGCGCGCGCCGTCGCCAGCGCCTGCGCGGCAAACGCGATCGCTCTCGGCATACCGTGCCATCGCGTCATCCGGAGCAACGGCACGATCTCCGGCTATCGCTGGGGCGTCGAACTAAAGCGGTCCCTGATCGACAAGGAAGCAACGGCATGAAGACCAGCTTGGCAATCGCAACCCCGACCTCCGCGGTGAAGTCCGCGGAGGCGCGCGTCTCCGCATACGACTGGAAGAATCTCTCCGACGAATTGAGTGGCTTCGGCTGCACGGTCATTCGACAACTCCTGTCGCCGGACGAGTGCGGGCAGATTGCGGCGCTCTACCCCGAGGAAGGTCCGTTCCGCAGCCACATCCATATGGCGCGCCACGGATTCGGAAAGGGGGAGTACAAGTACTTCAAGTACCCGCTTCCGGATATCCTGGGTGGTCTCCGCACGGCGCTCTATCCGCGTCTTGCCAGCATCGCAAACGAATGGAACGGTCGCATGGGAATCGAGGTTCAATACCCCGACAAGCATGCCGCGTTCCTCAAGCAATGCCATGATGCCGGCCAGACCCGCCCGACGCCGTTACTCCTCCAATACATGCCGGGCGACTTCAATTGCCTGCATCAGGATCTTTACGGCGACCTCGCGTTTCCGCTCCAGGTAGCGATACTCCTTTCCGAGCCGGAAAAGGACTTCACGGGCGGTGAGTTCGTGCTGACCGAACAGCGGCCCCGGATGCAGAGCCGCGCCGAGGTAGTCCCGCTGCGCCAAGGCGACGCCGTGGCGTTTGCCGTCCATAACCGGCCCGTTCAGGGCAGCAAGGGCAACTACCGGGTCAATCTCCGGCATGGCGTAAGCCGTGTCCGCTCCGGGATGCGCCACACCGTCGGCATCATTTTCCATGACGCAAAATAACGCTCACGGAGATCGGTCAACTACCGCCGGGAAAGATATGAAAGAGCAAATCCGCTATGCTTGGGGAAAGAGCTCCCTCGGCGAATTCATCGCCGCCGTATCCGACGTCGGCCTGCTGGCGTTCGAGTTCGGCGACAACAGGGCGGCCATGTTGAATGCGCTGGAAAATCGCCTGCCGGACGCCTCCGTCGTGAACGACCAGGACGGCCTGGCGGGCATTCTCGAGAGGCTCGAACGCCTCGTCGACCACCCCGGACAGGATGCGGCGATCGCGCTCGACATGCGGGGCAGCGACTACCAGAAGCAGGTCTGGGCCATGCTGCGAGAAATCCCGGTTGGAGAGACGAATAGCTACGGTGCGCTGGCGGCCAAGCTCGGAACGCGCGATGCCCGTGATGTCACCGAGGCAATCGGTTCGAACACGATCGCGATCCTCATTCCGTGTCACCGGGTCATCAAGAAAGACGGCTCCATCTCGGGCTATCGCTGGGGTGTTCGCCGGAAGCGAAGCCTGCTCGAACGGGAGCAGCACGCCCGCCCCCCGCGGCAGGATCTGCTGATATGACTGCCGTCGACCCAACGGGCGAGAAAGTCGTCGTCTCCGGAGAGAACGTATTTCCTGGCTGCGCCGGGGACGACACTGTCCGAACGCTGCTCTCCTTGGCATCTTCCGACCCTGTCGGCGCCAGAGACCGGTTTCCAGACTACCGTCTGACTCGGCTTGTCCTGACCCGTTTCGACATGGACGACGTGGAGGCGTCGGTCTTCATCGATCTGACGGAAGCGACCGCTCCGGAGACCGTGCTGGGCGGGACGCCGTTCAACGACCACCTCCGCACCTCGATCGACCGCTTCGCCCTGACAGATCTGTTCTGCGATGACGGACCGGGGCGGCATCATCAGGCGATCCGACCGACCGGTTACAACTACTACGTCGATGCGGTCGACGCCGCCGCGATGGAGAAGTGGCGGACCGACTACCGGGCGATGTCACCGGCGCAGCAGATGTTCGCGGCGACGATCATATGGCTCTACCGCGGCGGCAAGGACAATCGGTGGCTCCGTCGCGTGCCATGTACGTGGCATGCCGTGGACGCGGTCGGCGAAATGCGACGAAGCAATATCCTCGCCGACTGGGGAATCCTCGTCGCGTTATATCCAGGCTGGTAGCGGCGACGTGCTGGGGGTCTGCTCCGAATTCGATGGCAGGGAACGGAGTGTGGCCGGTGACCGCTCCGTTAGATTGCGCGGACCGTACCAACGAACTGTTAGGGCCGAGCATGTGCATTCTCCGCGAAGATTATAACAAGATCATCGTCACACGCTGGTTCGAAGAATACTGGGGAGAGAATTATAATGATGACGTCGTCGCCGAACTCGCCTCTCGCGATATCTACATAATTTCGTCTCTGCACGGGACGCGCGCGGGGCACGCCGACGCGAGGCTTTTTATGGCTGAATATCGGGCGGCGTTTCCAGATCTGTGCTTCCGTCCCATTGTTTGCGTCGCCACGAGCGGTCGTTCCATGACCGTGCATTGCGGCTCAGGATTATGCAGCTAAGCGGCGCTCCTCCTCGGCCGCCTCTTGGTAACTACCTGAAGCCCTCTTCAGGAATCGAGCCAGGGCAGCCTTGCGTGATTCGCGGTCCAACGCGTAGGCAGTCTGCTTGAACTCAATGCCGTCAAGGAGCCCTTGAATGTAGCCGGAGATCGTGTCCGCAGCCATGATAAGCGCGGTGTCAAGGGTGTGAATGTATTTGCTTGTCACCGAGCCTTTGGCGTGGCCGACCAGAGCCGCGATGGTCACTTCGGTAAAGCCAAGATCGTTGGCAATACTCGCGAAGCTATGACGGAGGACGTGCGGCGTCACATCGGATAGCGGGGAGTTCTCGAAGATATTCTTCCAATGGTTCGGGAAGCTGCCAAACGCGTTGTCCTCGCCCTGCCCCGGGAAGACGTATGTGCCGACATCATCGGTATGTCGTCGCTCAAAATATTCGACGACAGGTAACCCAATGGGGCGGATGGATTCACCCTCCTTACTGTCCTCCAACCGCAAGCAGCTCGCCTCGGTGTCCGCCTCCGTCCATTTCAAGCCGATCATCTCGCTTCGCCGGGAGCCGGTCAGCGCAATTTGGCGAACAATGTCGACGATCGTGGTGTATTTCTCCTGCTTGGCAGCCTCGCGGAGCATCCCACCCAATATTCGATACTCTGCCTCCGAGAGCCGACGCTTTCGGACATTGTCCTTTGGCTTGCGGATGCCATGTGCCGGGTTGCTCTCGATGATTCCTGCCTCGACGGCGTAGGTAAGAATGCCGCCGAGAAGACCAACGGTACGCGTGGCCGTTCCAGCGCCGCCTCGGACGATGGCCTTTCCGCGCAGCTTCTTGGTCTTGACCGAAGCCCGCGTTTTTCCGGCCATGATGTCCTTGAGGACCTTGTTGATGTCAGTCTTCGTCAGATTCTTGACCCGCCGGGTTCCTATGAGGGGAACGATGTGACGCTCGATACGGCCAGTGTCGGTGACGATCGTTGAGGCCTTCTTCGGTCGCCCTCCCTTTCCCAGGATGAGGCCGGCCTGGAGATCGGCGAGATAGCGGGCGCACAGCTCCTTCACGGTGATCGCCTTGTGATCAAGCTGGCGATCTTCGACGGGATCATCACCCCCAGCGACCCGACCGAGTTGCACCCTTGCCTCTCGGCGTGCAGTCTCCGGTGCCCAGGCTCCGTGAAGCCCAATTGTGTATCGACGAGACCGACCTCTCGTTCGATACTGGATGACGTAGCTGCGCTTTCCGGAACTGAAAATCCGGAGTCCAAAGCCCGGCAGTTCGTCGTCCCAGATCAGGTAGTCCTTATCTCGGGCATCCGCCGCCTCGACAACCCTCTTTGTGATCTTGACCATGACGTTCCTTCGTTCCGGGCGCGATCTCCCAAGTAAGCAACGCGTAAGCGGGCGGGAGAAAATCGGTGCGGGGTTTCGGATAGGAACGTCGCTGTTGTTGTTGAGAATATCCAGTTGCCACAGCTAGATAGCGTAGAATAGCGTGCCCTATCGCATTTTTCGGATGGGTACGTTATCTTGCTCCGAAGGCAAAGGTCACACGTTCGAATCGTGTCGGGTGCGCCATTAAATTCAACAAGTTATGTGCACCGTCGAAACCGCGCAAAACTCGAAACTCACCATTGGAAAGTCCACCTTGCGCTGCTTTGAGCACTCATCCACAGCGCCTCGGAAGTGAAATTTTTGGCGCTTTGGTGGAGCCTCGTCGCCTTCGTAAGGCAATCGTACTTTCTACAATGGGCAACGTCAGTTCGTTGGGCGCCTTGAAGCCCTCACCGATTGGTTGGGCTGCTGCTTTTCTGGATCTTGTGATCTCGTGCCCTGGAACTACGCGCATGATTGCGTCCTCCGTGGGTTAACTCTCGAACTGATGAGAGGAAAACGAAACTCTTGTTCTATCGTGGCAGCCAGCATCGAGTATTGGGCTGCTTCCGCAGTCCGGCAGAACGTAGCTGCAATCGATATTGGCCCCACAAGAGAAGAGCACCGGAGCAATGATTGATCGTCCGCGATCCACGAACTCATCAAGGGTCAGGCGGTTGAGCCATTCGCTGTTGAAGGTCTATTTGCAGTCAGAGCACTCGCCCCGCCACGCTTCACGGCCTTCCTTGATCAGAAACCAAAGGATCGCTAGCGAGCCCGCACTGTCGATCCACCAAGCTCCAAAGATTGCCTGTGCACCTAGGCTCACGACTGCGACCACCGACAACCAGCCGCACGTTATGGATTCCACGGCATCGGCCCTCAGCGCACGGCTCCCCAGCCGATTAGCCAGATCAATCTTCCTCGTCGCCAGATATCTCATGATCGGGATCGCCAGCAGCGTGACGATAAACCCTGGCGCCGAGAACTCCCCGTGGTGCTGCGTCCAAAGGTTCCAGCCTGCCGCTACGACCACATAGGCTGCCAGCGCAAATAGCAGCGCGCCTCCAATCCGGCCTGCCATCCGTTCAGCATCCTCAGAAAACGCGTGGCCATGGCGAAGCTCAACCGATAGCCGCCACATGAGCACGCCGGCCGAAATCAACTCGATGACGCTGTCCAACCCAAAGGCAAGCAGAACGAGGCTACGGGACACAATGCCCGAACCGATCGCCACAACGGCTTCGATAACCATCCAGCCGATCGTGATCCATTCGAGCCGGAATGCCTCCCGAACAAGCGGGCGACGGTCAACTGTCGGCTTTGAGGACAGGATCAGCGGAGGTGGCGTGCAGCACTCGTCCTCGCAACGCTCCGCCATTTTATCGACCTGCAACATCTTCGAACCGCCCAAGCCTCTGCCGCAAATCCACGGCCATGCTGGCCATCCGAAGTTCGTAACTCCTGCGGCCCCACATTTACGAACTTCGGAATGAAGGACACTAGCCAACTTATTGATCTAGTGTGGCTTTGGTTCAGAAGTCCGCATGACGAACTCGCGGCGAAAATGATGCGAACTTCTGAACCGCCACACTAGTACTGCGCATGCACGCGAACACCGAGCACCGAAACAGGACCCCGGTCGCGATTGTAAGCCGGATTGGCGATGAGCTGATAGTCCAGCGTGACCTTCGAAGCAAACACTGGAAAGCTGTAATAGGCTTCGATGATTCTTTCGCTGCCGGGATTTGGCAGCTGTCCGTCGCCGACCAGAATGCCGAGCCCGCCGGCATTGAGATATGCCTGATGGACTCCGGAGATGCCGTTGACCACGCCGGCAATGCCGAAGGTGTCGTCATCCCTCCCCCATTGCTTTCCCGAAACCGAGAGGCCTGCGGCGACGGTGCGGTCGACGTCGGTGAATTCATAGGGTTCGATATCGCCATTGGCGAAGCCGGCACGGGCAAAGAAGCCGACATTGGGTATCAGTTGCTGCTCCAGGTTCAGGCTGATGCCGCCCCGGCTCTGGTATTGCCGCACGGCGCTGATGTCGGCGGGGCCTCCGGTCAGCGCGGCCAGCTGGATGGCGTCCTGAAAGCTTCCCATCCGGCCTCGCGTCAGAAATCCGGTGATCGCCAGTTTGCCGGGTTGATCCCAGATCGAATAGCGCCGCTCGATTTCACCGACCCACTGGAACTGTCCGAACCGCGAATCCAAGCTGGTCGTATTCGGAGCGATGGAGAGGTCGAAAAGGCCGCCGCGCAGGGTCCAGGGACCTTGATACCACTCCGCCGTCGCGCCGACCGTATAGCCCCACGAGTCTGCCGCGTAATCGAACGTTGCGGTGTCGACAATCGACCAGTTCATGAAATCGCCGCGGGGATCATGGGCGTATCTGTTGGTGTCGAAGATATCCACCACGCCGATTTTTCCAACGGTGAACACCAGCCGATCCGAGGTTTGCGATCCGGAAAACTGGTTTTGCCCGGCGTCGACTTTCTGGGTGTCGCCGCCGAGATCGATGGTCTGGCGCACGAACGCACGGTCCAGGCGCGTATAAGGATAGTCCGCGCCGACCTTGTAGGCTTCGCCGCTCGGGAAGCCGGCGACGCCGAGCGATCCGCTCAGCCCAAAACCCTGATCGATTTCCGGATTGACCCAGGCTTCGGCGCCCTGCCAAAGCCGGACGCCCGCATACAAGGTCACGTCTCCGGTCTCGCGGCCGATGTTCGGCGCAAGACTGTTGGTGCCGCTGTAAGGTGCCCGGAACGGTGGGTCATACTGGTTGAGGTAGGTGGCTTGGGCATGGAACGCGAAGCGGTCAGTCTCCAGCGCGGACGGTCCCTTGGTCAGGAAGTCCGATATGTGGGCGGTGTCGTCGCCGATCCGGTAGTTTAAGCCTAGCCTGATGCTTTGCATGGCGAGGTCGGATTCGTAAAGCTGCGCTCCGGCCGGGAAAGCCGCGACCAAGTGGCCAAATCCGGTCCACAGATATTCGGCCTTTGCGCTCCAGTTGCCTGCGATTGGGATCTCCACGCCGGCTCCTGCCGCCCACCCCAATCGCCACATCAGCGCCGTATCCACGGTGGCGGAGCCACCAGCGGGAGAACCGGCGACCTGGGTCCGCGTCACCTGATCATAGGTCCAGGCCAACCCTCCCGTGCCGTAGAGCAGAAAATGGTCGAAGGCATAGCCGACGCGGACGCGGGCGCTGCCGTAATGAATGACCGCCTCACCATAGGTCACCTCACCGACGAGGGGCGAGGTCACCGTCTGACTGCCGCGCACCGAATAGGGCACCTGCACGTCCGAATTCGGAGCGGTGACGTCGGCCTCGAAACCCAGCATCCAGTGAGACGGAAAAACATGATTATATCCGCCCTGCAGCCCGGCGACGTAGCTGCCCGTTCCGGCCATGAAATCGAAATTGAATGGAAGGTTGAATGACCCGTTGAAACCGGAGGCGCTGCTCCCCGGCTGGGTTGCGGACCAGTTCGATGAGCCTCTGATCACACCGAAATGCGCGCCGACATACCAGCTGTTCCAATCGTAAGCCGTCGAGACGTAGGGTACAGGTGCCTTGACCGGAAGTCTTGGCGGCATGTCCGCTGTCCAATCAACAGAAGCTGTGACTGAGGTCGGCTCTCGCAACGGCAACTGGCCGGGTAAGTCGGCAGCCCGCACGGCGGTGTTAAACGCGGACGTTAGCGCCACCCCCAGACCAAGCGCAGCTACGCGCCAAATGCCTTTGGATAAGGCGTGAGACCAATCAAGGAATCCCCAACTTTTGCGTCCCCGACTGCCCGTCACCGTCACCTCATTCAACTGCCTCGCATTCGCAACAAGGCGGTGGAATCCAGGTTCTTGGCGAATTACGATGCCCATTCCGTCTCCCGAATTAGTCTAAGCCGACGGCGGCATTCGCAATGACAAACCAGGACTGCTTCGACCGATCGATCGCAATTCGGCGCAACAACCCGGCTTGCTCAAATTGGCGTAGCGCGTTGCAAACGGCGGACCTCGAAACAGGGCAACGTGCTTCACGCGCTTCATCGTAGAGGATTTCAGCATTGACGCGCCGATTCGCGTCCCTGAGCAGCAGCCTGGCAACAGCGACCCGCTGTCTGGTCGAACGCAGCCCAGCCTTGCGCAGGAAGCCCTGAAGATCGTCGGGCAATGAAGCGTCCCGGCAAAACTTGCCCGCGGCAAAACGCTTGTTCATGACGCCGACAAGCCCGGAATTGGCACGCCGAGTGTTTGCAGGATCAGAATTGCATTGAGCAGCAACACCACCGCAGTCGCAACCATTGCTGTGGTATCGGTCAGGCGGCTATTGACGAATTGACCCATGATGTCGGCGCGTCGAGTGAACATCAGGAGCGCGATCATTGGGAGTGGCAGCGCGATGCTGAGCACCACCTGACTGATGACCAGCGCATTCGTCGCATTCACACCAAGAGCGACGACAATGAAAGCCGGTATCATCGTTACCAGACGCCGAACCAGGATCGGGATCCGGAACCTGATAAATCCTTGCATGATGATTTGGCCGGCCATTGTTCCCACCGCCGAACTCGAAATTCCCGATGCAATAAGGGAGACCAAAAACACACCCGCTGCCCCGATACCCAGCAACGGTGTCAACGTGTGGTAGGCGGTTTCGATCTCGGCAACGTCGCTGTGTCCGGCATGGAATGCGCTCGATGCCATCATCACCATCGCCATATTGACCAGGCCGGCAATAACTAGTGCGGCGATGACTTCTTTATTTGAGAAGCGCAATACCCTGCGCCGCTCGTTGTCGTCGTAGACCGGCGTGCGCGTCTGCGTCAGGCTGGAATGCAGATAGATGGCGTGCGGCATCACGGTTGCGCCGATGATACCGACGGCGAGCAGCAGCGCTTCGCCATCGGCAAGCTGCGGCAGCACCGTATGCAGCGCCGCTGCGCTCCAATCAACCGGAGCAATGAACATCTCGGTAAGGTAGCAAAGCCCGATAATGCCGACCAAGCTACCGATGATCAGTTCGATGGGCCGGAACCCAGAGCTTTCGAACATCAAGATGCCGTAGGTGACCACCGCCGGTAACGACCATCCCTGCAAGCAGCGGCATCTGGAACAACAGGGAAAGCCCGATGGCGCCGCCGAGAAACTCTGCCAGATCGGTCGCCATGGCGGCGACCTCACTGATCACCCACATCGCCCAGACAATCGGCTGGGGAAACTGCTCGCGGCACATCTCCGCCAGGTTCCGTCCGGTGACAATGCCAAGTTTGGCGGAGAGGGCCTGGAACAGCATCGCGATCAAATTGGCGAGCAGCACCACCCAAAGCAGTCCATAGCCGTACTTCGCGCCCGCCTGAATATTGGTCGCAAAATTACCGGGGTCCTGGTAGGCGATTGAGACAATCACCGCCGGACCAACGAATGCCAGATAGCCGCGCACCCCGCTGCGCTGGCCCGCCAATACTTGGCGACCCGCTGAGACGGTCCGTTCGGTCAATGACTCTTTTTTCGGCAGAGCTTCGGAGATCGCCGGGGGCATTAAGCACCTACGCCAGTTTGTAGTCTAGGCTACATCTGAAGATAGCGGCGCCCTCGGGAATGTCAACGTACACAATGTAGGTAAGGCGACAAGTTCGATAAGAGTATTGAAAATGGCGTTGGTTCGGCGCAAGGTGCATTTCAATCGTGAAGGGTTCGGGAGGGGCGATGTCGCGAAACGCCAGGGATAAGCGGAATACCACCGAGCTTCCGCCTGAACTCACGCAAGCGCGTCGATTTGGGAAGACTCGTTCGGCGCAATCGAGAGCGCTGCTCGAAGACTACGTGGAACTCATTGCGGATCTGCTGGCCACTGGCGGTGAGGCCCGGCCCACCGATATTGCCCGCCGTCTGGGCGTCTCCCATGCAACCGCTATCAACACGATCTCCCGGTTGAAGCGTGAGGGGTTGGCCAAGGGATTACCCTATCGCGGCGTGTTTCTCACGGACACGGGGCAAGCGCTGGCCGAGAGAACGCGATCCCGTCATAGGATCGTCGTGAATCTTCTTGTCGCGCTGGGTGTCCCTACCGAGGTTGCCGAGGCCGACGCCGAGGGAATTGAGCATCACGTTTCCGAAGCGACGCTGAAAGCGTTCGCTCATTTCCTGCAAAAGCCGGGGTACGACATGCGTCCCGGGAAGCGTTGACCCAACCGAACGATTTCTTCCCAAACCCCTACGCTAAGTAATTGAAACTGATTGTCTGATCGTTTCCCTCGAACGGGTCGCATTGCATCTAACTGTGTCGCCGGCGGTGGCGGAGCAAATGCGGTCGGCGAAGCGATGGTCAGCTTGGGCAAAAGTAAGCCGGACCTTTTCAGGTGGCTCGTGACTCAGATGATGGGATGGCTACGGCGGAACCCGGCGGGTAGCTGTAATCCTCGGCGTCCTAAGTAGAAATCCGGAGTTTTGCGAGCAACTCGTTTATGGTTGGGTTGGGAACTATTGATCTAGATCAAACCGGCAATACGATGAACGATAATGCCCAGACGGGCGGAATCAGACAGATGATTTTCACCTGCCCGGTAACCAACCTGAACGTGCAGCACCGACTTGAGGCCGCCTCGAACCACGATTACGAGTCGGTGACCTGTCTCGCCTGCACAGGCGTGCATTTCATCAATCTCAGAACTGGCAAGGTTCTGCGACGCGACAAGGAATAGGTCGCCTCATTGGGGATCGATCAGAGAGATCACCGGGCGGTCTCTCAGGCGGCCGCGTGTTTGTCGTTGTGCACGCCCAACAGCTTCCTGATATCCGCCGCCGGCCATTCCGACAAACGCATCGATAAACCTGCATTTGGATTCTCTTTGTCGGAATGGCGCGATAGCGGAGCTGCCTTTCGCATCGAGTCCACCGCTGCCTATGGCTTGGCCGACCGATTGCCGCGCCAACTGTCAGGAGATCGACGGAAAGAAAGTCTACGGAGCTTCGGCGCGGCGTTCGGGCTACTGCCAGTTCGGCAAGGGTAATCGCCGCAAGCTTTTTCGTCCTTACTTTCGATACCGGCCGCAGATACCCTTGCTCAAGGCTGAGCTAGTGAACCATGCGTGAGGCTCGGCTCGGTCCGTCCGAGCAACCCTCGAATTACCGCACGAAAGGGCGGACCACCGATCTCACCCTACCTGCTCGAGGAGCCCTTTCCCCTGGCGACGGTCAAAACGGCGGGTCCGGCGAGTTGCAGTCTCAGCTTTCCGCGGCCCGTCTGAAGCAAACGGATCGGCGCAGCCTTTTCCTCAAGCCGCCGTCGGAGCAGGAGCAGCCGAGTCTCCAGGTTGTCTTTGAGATCAGGCAGGCGCAGTTCGTCGGAGAGCCGCATCTCGCGGTTGGTGAAGTCCGCGCGTCCCTCCCGCAGATGCAACCGAAGCAGGTGGACAAGCAGACGGCCGGGCACGCCCTTGATCACGTATTCGTTGTCGATGAACACACTATCGTCGAACGTGTGGTGAACGATGTTGAAGGGCCGCCCCGCCAATGCACCGTTGCCTTCCGATGTGATGAGCGACGGCTCGTTTCCAAGACTATCCGCAAGCGAGAGAGCCGCTGCCGCCTGACTTGCGGCGATCGACAGCGCGGCTTCGACATCTTTTGAAAACGCAAGTCGCTCCGCGCTTTCCAGGAACAAAACGCCCCGCAAGCTTCCTCCAGCGATCATGGGCAGCGCCACTTGGCTCATCGCGTCAGCCAGTCCCGGCAGCGCGATCGTGCGGGTGCGGTTCTCGTCCGCGGAGGTGGGGCGGATTGCCGAGCCGAAGCGACGGATCCGGCTCATGTCGCTGATCCGAACGGCGCACCGCTCGGCGGCGGCTGTCCCGATCACCGCCTCGCCGACCGCCACTTCCGAGCCGATGCCGCTCCAAGCATAGCCGCGGCTGCCCACAGTCACCAGACGCGCACCCGATGGCTCCTTCAGCAACAGCATCGTGTTGGAAAAGCCGAAGCCTTCCCGCACGCCATCGAGGACCGCGTCGATGATCGTCGCTATGTCGCTCGCTTCGGCGATCCTGATGGCGAGCGTGGCGGTCGCGGCGAGATGCCGGTCCGCTGTGGACGGTCGGACGGCCGTGGCGATCGTCGGGGACGGGACGGCCTCCACCCGATCTACGCGATAAAGATCGACGCCGCGTAGCCGCATGACGCCGTGCATGCCGATTTGCGCGCTACTGGCGCGAAGCTGGGCCGCCATGGCGTCGAACAGCGCGCCGTTTTCGAGCGACCGGTCGAAGGTGACATTCAGTCTGTATTGGTCGCCGTCACGCGGGTCGACGAGCAAGAGGGTGGCCTGGTTGTTGGCCTGTAGATTTGCGGCCGTCTTCGAGAAGAACTGGTTCGACAGCGCCACATGCGCGTCATCGACGAATTCGACGTGCGAGAGGTAGGAAATGTTCGGGACGCCGGCCGCCGAGGCGGTCGCGAGGATCGACGGAATGACGCCCTCGAAGCAAGCGCCGAGGTCGCGCAAGCGGACAGTCATCGCAACGGCTCCAGCCTCTGACCGGCCTTGTCGCCCGGGGTCTGGACGAAGATCATCTCGGCCGCCAGACGCAGCGCCGCGGGTTCCCGGTCCACGAGCCAGGGCGCCGTGACCCTGGCGTCGAGTCCGTTCCCGACCAGGGTCGCGGTCATCGCTTCAACATAGCGCGCCGCGCAGGCGAGGTGGGCGGCCGATGCCGGGATGACAGTGGCGCGACCTTTGACCTGGTAGGAGACATAGTCGGACGGCCGAGCGAAGGTCACGGCGAGCCGGCCGTTCCGACGAACATTGGCGATCGTCTCCGGCCATTGCCAGTCCGAAACGATCAGGTCGAGGCCGCCTGTCGCCCGGTCGACGATGGCGCCCACGGCCCGGGCGATCTGCGGCCTGAGAGCGTCGTCGCACGTGCCGACGATGATCATCACAGCGCTTTCCATGAAGCTCGCGAGTTCCGTGTTGATCACCATCGGGCCGGCTTCTCCATGCTTCGAGCTTAGCAATGTTTTAGGAACAGCAAACGCCCGCTTAGGAAGCATTTAGGATCGGCGGGTTGCAAGAAGGCGCATGGTTTGGCTTTCCAGAGCAGAGGACCCCGCCATGACCGCCTCCACCGAACCCATCCGCATGCCCGAGAAGGCGGTCGCGGTCATCGGCGCCGGTCCGGCCGGCCTTGTCTCGGCCCGATATCTGAAGAAGCACGGCTTCCTTCCGGTTGTTTTCGAGGCCTCGGCGGAGATCGGCGGTCAGTGGAACGCCGCCTCGCCATCAAGCGCGGTCTGGCCCGGGATGCGCACCAACACCAGCCGGATCCTGACGGCCTTTAGCGATCTTGACCACGCGGCGGGAACGAATGTCTACCCGAGCCAGACCGACATGCAGGCTTATCTGAAGCGCTACGCCGAGCTGGCGGGTCTCGACGGCGACACGATTCGCCTGCTGACGCCGGTGAAGGCAGTCGAACGCGCGCCCGGCGAGGGTTGGACCGTTCGCGCGCGTCATGGCGAGAACGTATCGGCGGAGATCTATCCCCGCGTCGTCGTCGCGACGGGATATTGCAGGACGCCCGACGCGCCTGCGATCGCCGGGCTGGAGGGCTTTGCCGGATCCGCCGGCGTCATCCACAGTTCCCGGTACAAGGGTCCAGAGCCATATCGTGGCCTCTCGGTGCTGGTCGCCGGCTGCTCGATCAGCGCGCTGGAGATTGCTAGTGAGTTGGCGGCTTCCGGCGCGACCGTCTCGGTTGCGATGCGCCGACAGCGATACGTGCTGCAAAAGCTCCTCGCCGGCGTCCCCACGGATCACGTAGCCTTCACCCGTTTTGCCGCGCAGGCAGGCATGATGCTTCCCCCCGAGGCGGTTGCTGAGGGAATGAAGCAGATGGTTTTGTCGACCTGCGGCAGCCCCGAGCAATTCGGGGCGCCGAAACCCGACGACAACATCTTCGCGGCGGGCCTGACGCAATCGCAAAACTACCTGGCCCTCGTCGCGGAAGGGCGGATCGGTCCTCGGCCTTGGATCGAGGCGATCGATGGCCGCACCGTGCACTTCGCGGACGGGTCGAACGACAGCCTCGACGGCGTCATTCTGGGCACGGGCTACAGGCTCTCGCTGCCTTTCATAAGCGACGAGATCGCAGCGAAGCTCGGTCTGGACGGCCAGGGATTGGACCTGCACGACCATACCATCCATCCAGATCTCGACGGGCTGGGCTTCGTCGGGCTCTATTCGCTGATCGGACCTTATTTTCCCGTGCTCGAACTGCAGGCGCGCTGGCTCGCCTATCTCTGGGCGGGGCTGCGCCCGACGCCACCCGTCGAGGTCGTGAGAGAGGGAGTCGCGCTCGCGCACTCGCGTCGCCGCGGTCCGCGCGATATCCCGATGCATGCGCTGGCCGTCCTCTTCGCCAGCAATGCCGGAGTCGAGCCGCGTCCAGCGGAATGGCCGGCGCTAGAGCGCGCGCTGTGGTTCGGCCCCCTGTCGCCCGCCTCTTTCCGGCTGGTCGGCGCCGATGCGCATCCCGAAGCGCAGGCGCGCACGACAGCGGCGGCGCAAGCTTTCAATGCGATCACCAACGACGCGCTCACGGCCGAGGAAGCGGCTCGCTTGAACGTTGTCGCGTCCAGGCCGGATCCTATCCTGGCATGATCTCGAGCTAAACCGTTGCCTCTTTACGCGTCCGGTTCTGGAACAAGCGGCATACCCTGCGGCCTTCGGCGGATGCTTACGGCCATCCCAAAGGACTTGGGGGAACTTTCCCCTCAATCCCGCCGGGTGCTAATAAGAAGCTTTCTTTTCCTTGGAGCTTACCTCTGCCACGCTCGATCGTTGCCTGGTTCGCCGTCTGCTGGGGACTGTTCCTCGTTGCCGCCTTGGTCGTCGGCGCGATGCTTGTCGCGCTTTACAAAGAGACGACGAGCCAACGAACCGAACGCGCCGCGGTAAGTCTAGGGCGGGCCTGCGATGAGGTTCTTCGGGAGATCCGTGTGGCACCATCCAGCGGAAGCAACGTGGCGGCTCAACCGGACTACTTGTCTTCCGTCACGCGGGCACTCGAACCGTTTGCCGGGGTGGAGGGCGGCATCTGGAAAGCTTCCACAGGTTCGCTCGCCTATGCGTTTCCGACCTATGAGGGCAGCGGTCAGAAGACCGACCTCCCACAGGCCGAAGAACCGACCATTCGTCAGGTCGTCGAAACCGTCATCATCGGCCGCCGCCCCGTCGAATGGAAACGTGATGCGCGCTCACAAATTCTGCTGATCGAGGCTTGCCCGGTTGCTGACAGGGAAGCCGGAATAGCTGCCTGGACCATGACTCGTGCCGTCACGGTCGGCGGCCGGCCCTTTCTTCTGGCAACCACCGGCTTGGCGTTTCTGCTGATCGTCCTTCTGGGATCGGCCGCATTGTTGGCGCGGGTTCTCTGGCGCTGGTCGCAGCGGCTGCGGACCGTGGAATCGGCGCTCGCGACTGGCGCAGAAGATTTGCCGGTGTTGCAATTGACGGGACAGCGCGACCTCGACCGCATTGTGAAGGCCATCAACGGCGCGGGAGCCAAGGCGGTGGAATCCCGCCGCCGGACGGAGAGTTTGCAGCAGCGTATTGCGGAAAGCGAGCGCCTGGCGGCACTTGGGCGCGTCGCCGCCGGCGTCGCACACGAAATCCGGAACCCGATTGCAGCGATGCGGTTAAAGGCAGAGAACGCCCTTGCCAACGGGACAGATCGACGGATGCCCTGGAGGTGGTGGTCGAGCAGGTGGGGCGAATGGATCAGTTGTTGAAAAACCTGCTTCGGTCGGTGCAGCGCTCCGAGATCAGGCGTCAACCGGTCACTTACATTCAGGAGTTTCTTGCCGCCCACGCCTCCCTGTTTCGCGAGGCCCCTTTAACGTAGCTACTGCATGGTTTCCTTTTTGCCATGCCGAGGCCCTTAGAGATACCGCTGGGGAAGCGGGTGGCGGCAGTCCAGACGCAAAGCGACCACGCATTCCCCCACGGACTTTCCAAGGGACGGCTGACGCGGCGGTCGGAGTCATATGCCGATGCTGGACCCGAAGGACCGAGTCGGGTGCGCCAATGACCACGCTCCATAAAATGATTTGAAGGCGTGGGCGCGCGCGTAGCATGCGCGCCATGCTCGCGCAGGACGCCAAACGCAAATGCGTGAACCCAGATGCTAGTCTAGGCCCGCCCGCCCCCCGCGCGAATTGCGCAGATGATTCAATCCGATGGATCGTGCGAACGAAGGCGAGGCAACTTGATTGGCGGCATCCGGCAAACGGGGCTAGCCTCTCATCGGTAATCTCAGCAAAACCCGATCGGGAGAATGGATGATGGCCAGCAACGTCGCCGATCTGATCGTGACAACCCTGGAACAGGCAGGCGTCAAGAGAATTTATGGCATCGTCGGAGACAGTTTGAACGGTCTCACCGAGGCGCTGCGAAAGCGGCGCACCATCGAATGGGTGCATGTCCGGCATGAGGAGGTGGCTGCGTTTGCAGCGGCCGGTGAAGCGCACATCACCGGTAGTCTGGCGGTCTGTGCCGGATCGTGCGGGCCGGGCAACCTGCATCTCATCAACGGGCTGTTCGATGCCCATCGGAGCCGAATGCCGGTGCTTGCGATCGCAGCGCAAATTCCGTCGGCCGAGATCGGCGGCGGCTATTTCCAGGAAACCCGTCCGCAGAGCCTGTTTCGCGAATGCAGCCACTATTGCGAACTGGTTTCAGACGTCAGCCAGTTGCCGTTTGTCCTGGAGAACGCGATTCGTGCGGCGGTGGGCCTGCGAGGGGTCTCGGTGGTTACCATCCCCGGCGACGTTGCGCTTCGAAAGGCGCCGGAGCGTGCGCCGTCCACTCCGCGAGGTCTTAGCGTTTCCGCCCCCAACGTTGCTCCGAAGCCGGAACAGCTGAATGCGCTGGCCTCGATGCTCAACAAGGCCCGGCGGGTCACGCTTTTTTGCGGCCGAGGTTGCGAAGGGGCGCACGAAATTCTGATGAAACTCGCCGACACGCTCAAGAGCCCGATCGTGCACGCGCTTGGCGGCAAGGACCACGTCGAATACGACAATCCCTATGACGTCGGCATGACCGGCTTTATCGGATTTTCCTCCGGCTATGCCGCCATGCACGCTTGCGATGTCTTGCTGATGTTGGGCACCGATTTTCCGTACAAGCAGTTTTTCCCGACCGATTGCCAGATTGTGCAAGTCGACATCCGCCCGGAAAATCTCGGCCGCCGATGCAGGCTCGATCTCGGCATGGTCGGAGACGTCGGCCAGACCATCAGAGCGCTGTTGCCGATGCTCGAAGTCAAGCGCGACCGGGAACATCTCGACCGCGCGGTCGCGCATTATCAGAAAGCGCGGGATGGCCTTGATACGCTGGCGCAGGGGTCCCCCGGCCGCAAGCCGATCCATCCGCAGTATCTTGCGAGAGTGATCAGCGAGGCCGCATCGGATGACGCCGTCTTTACAGCCGACGTTGGCACCCCAACGGTCTGGGCGGCGCGCTATCTCAAAATGAACGGTCGCCGGCGGTTGATCGGTTCGTTCGTGCACGGCTCGATGGCAAACGCGATGCCGCAGGCAATCGGCGTGCAGGCGGCGCAGCCTGGCCGCCAGGTCATTACGTTGTCGGGCGATGGCGGGTTCACGATGCTGATGGGTGATCTGATCACGCTGACGCAGATGAAATTGCCGGTCAAAGTCGTCATTTTCAACAATGGCGTTCTCGGCTTTGTCGCACTCGAAATGAAAGCCGCCGGTTTTGTGGACACCAACGTCGATCTCGAAAATCCTGATTTTGGCGCCATGGCCCGCGCGATGGGACTATTTGGCCGCCGGGTCGAGGATCCCGGTGAACTGCCGGCGGCGATGAAAGAGTTGCTGAATCATCCCGGTCCGGGCGTTCTGGATGTCATCACCGCCAAGCAGGAGCTTTCAATGCCTCCCACCATTACGGCGGAAGAAGTCAAGGGATTCAGCCTCTGGTTCTTGCGTGCGGTCATGAACGGCCGCGGCGATGAAGTGTTGGATCTGGCCAAGACGAATTTGCTTCCGCGCTAAGGCTGATGTCTATTGCGCCGACAGCGCTTCGACTAAGCTTGGGCGAGCCGAACGATGGGGCAAGAAAATCATGATTGAAAAACCTTTTATCCGGCGGGCCGCGGTTGCAGCTTTGGCCGGATGTGCGGTCCTGTTGGCTCTGGGAGCGTCGGCACCCGCCGCGCGGGCTGCCGAGGTGAAGGTCATGAGCACGGTTGCGCTCACGCCGGCATTCGGCGAACTCACACAGAAGTATCAGAACGGCGGCAATCAGCTGAACCTCGTCTTCGGCACCATCGCGAGCCTGAAGAAGCGGATTGACGCGGGCGAAACCGCCGACGTCTTTATCCTCTCGCGTCCGGTGCTTGACGATTTGCAGACGCAGGGCAAGGTTGTCCAGGGCAGCATCGCCAACATAGGTAAGTCCTATGTCGCGGTCGGGATACGTGCCGGCGCGCCTCTGCCCGACATCGGCACAGTGGAAAAACTGAAGGCAGTGCTTCTCGCCACCAAGTCGATCTCCTACGCCAATCCGGCGAAGGGCGGCGCCAGCGGGGTCTATTTCGCCAAGGTCCTCGATCGTCTCGGCATCGCCGATCAGATGAAATCCAGGACTGAGCTGGTGCCGGGAGCCGAAGCCGGCGAGCTCGTCGCCAAAGGCGAGGCCGAAATGGGCGTGGCCCAGGCCTCGGAATTGGCCGCTGTTCCCGGTGTCAAGGTGGTTGGCCCACTGCCCGGTGATCTCAACAGCGAGATCGTATTCGCGGTCGGCATTGGATCTGGAAGCGCGAATCCCGCGGCAGCCAAATCGCTGATCGACCTCCTGACCGGTGCAACGGGCGCTGCCATTCTCAAGTCCAAGGGCATGGATCCGGCTTAAGCCGGCTTTGTCAGGCTAGTTGCCGAGCTTGATGCCGGCATCCCTGATGACTTTGGCCCATGCGGGCGTTTCTTTTTTGATGACCGCGGTAAACTCTTCTGGCGTGTTGCCGACCGGCTCGAGGCCCAATTCGTCGAACTTCTTGCGCAGCTGCGGCATCGCCAGCGCCTGGACGGTCTCGGTATGCAATTTATCCAGAACATCCTGCGGCGTGCCGGCCGGTGCGAGCAGGCCGAACCAAGGCACGGCCTCAAAGCCGGGGAATCCGGATTCCGCCATGGTCGGCAGGTCGGGCGCGAGACTTGAGCGCTTGATCGAGGTGATGGCCAGCGCGCGCAATTTCCCTTCGCGCGCGAGCGGCACTACATTCACGATATTGGCGAACGACATGTTCACCCGGTTGGCGAGCAGATCCGGCATCAGCGCCGTCGTGCCGCGATAGGCCACGGGGGCAATGTCGACATGCGCCATGTATTTGAACAATTCGCCGCCGAGATGCTGCGATGTGCCGACGCCGGCGTGGCCGTAGGAAAGCTTGCCGGGCTGCGCTTTGGCGAGCGCCACCAGTTCCGCCACGGTCTTGACCGGCAGCTCAGGCGGAACGGCAAGCACATTCGCCGCGATGAACACCTGCGAGATCGGCGCGAAATCCCTGAGCGGGTCGAACGGCAGCGTTTCGTACAGGCTCGGATTGATGACCAGCGAGGAGTTACCGCCCATCAGCAGCGTGTAGCCGTCCGCGGTCGCCTTGGCGACACGCTCGGTGGCGATGTTGCTGCCGGCGCCGGGAATATTCTCGACCACGAACGCCGTGCCCCAGATTTCCGCAAACCGGTCGGCAAGCATGCGCGCCACCAGGTCGGGAGCCGTGCCGGGCGTGAAGCCGACCAGGATTTTTACCGGCCGGTCCGGATAGTTGGGTTGCGCCGACACGCTCTCGGCCGCGAACAATGCAAGCAGGGCGGCGAACAGCTTCGCAGCGAATGTCATCGTTTCCTCTCACGCCCCGCATGTCAGTTTGTCTGATCTTTGCGGCCGAACTTCACCGCAAGTTTGGCATCGGCGACCCGCGCCTGCAAGGCGCAACGCCGCAAGGCGGGATCGCGCCGACGTCGCTCTGCCGCCTTTGGACCACGCGGTCCAGCCGATCCAGGCGAGAACCTGAAGCGCGGCATGCCCGATCAATCGATTGACGGGATCGACAAATCGGCCTTGACCCCGGGCCTCTTCAGTCAGAAAAATGGCGGTAGCTGGAACCTAATCTGCCGGCATGGATTGCCGCGGGATAGGCGCACTCAACCGGACCCGCCGATGAACATTCTCGCTCCCCAGGGTCCGGTTGCGGCAGCCGAGAGGGTCATTCTGATCGATTCCATCGCGATCATGCTGGCGATCGTCCTGCCGACGATCGCGGCGATCTTCGTCTTTGCCTACTACTTTCGTCAGTCGAACACCCGGGCGTTTTATCTTCCAGATTTCGCCCATTCCGGCCGAATCGAGCTCGTCGTTTGGTCTATCCCCGCGCTCACCGTCATCCTGCTCGGCGGCGTCGCCTGGATAGGTTCGCATCAACTTGATCCTGCGGCGCCGGTTGCTGGCACCGGAAGCCCGGTCAGGGTCCAGGTTGTCTCACTCGATTGGAAGTGGCTCTTCATCTATCCGGACCAGCGGGTTGCAACCGTCAACACGCTGACAGTGCCGGTCGGCGCGCCACTGCAATTGGAGCTTACATCGTCAAGCGTGATGAACGCCTTCTTCATCCCGCAGCTCGGCAGCATGATCTACACAATGAACGGCATGGTGACGCGTCTTAATCTGCGTGCGGACCAGGAGGGCGACTACCAGGGGCTCTCGGCGCATTTTTCCGGCGACGGCTTTCCCGGAATGATGTTTGACGTCCACGTGATTTCGCCGCTCGACTTCCCCAAATGGGTCGGAGCGACCGCGAAAAGCGAAAACGTGCTGACCGCCGACGCCTACAGGCAATTGACGCAGCAATCTGTCGAGACCGGCCGGCCGACGTATCGCCTGCCGGATCCGCGATTGTTCGATGACATAGCGAGTCAACGCATTCCGCCGGGTCCCGGACCGCGGCTCGCCGACAATCCGGCAAAGCCGAAGCCCGAAAGTGGAGCAGCCAGTGTTAGGTAAACTGACCTGGGCCGCCATTCCCTTCGATCAGCCGATACCATTGATCGTCGGCGCCGTTGTGCTGGTCGCCATCCTGGCGGTGATCGCCTGGGTCGTCATCGCCGGTCATCTGCCCTATCTCTGGCATGAATGGATCACCAGCGTCGATCACAAGCGGATCGGCGTGATGTACACGCTGCTTGCCCTGGTGATGCTGCTGCGCGGTGGCAGCGATGCCATCATGATGCGCGCGCAGCAGGCGGTCGCCTTCCATTCGCAAGGCTATTTGCCGCCGGAGCACTACAACCAGATATTTTCCGCTCACGGCACCATCATGATCTTCTTTGTCGGGATGCCGCTCGTGATCGGGTTGATGAATTTCGTCGTCCCGCTGCAACTCGGGGTGCGCGACGTGGCGTTTCCGACGCTCAACTCAGTGGGCTTCTGGCTCACCGCGACCGGTGCGCTGCTCGTCAACATCTCGCTCGTGGTCGGCGAGTTCGCGCGCACCGGCTGGCTGCCTTATCCGCCGCTGTCCGAAATGACCTATTCGCCTGGTGTCGGCGTTGACTATTATCTCTGGTCGCTCGAGATTTCCGGGGTGGGCACGCTGGTGGCGGGGATCAATCTCGTCACCACCGTGCTGAAGCTGCGCACCAAGGGCATGACATACTTGCGCATGCCGATGTTCTGCTGGACCACGCTCGCCTCGAACCTCCTGATCATTGCAGCGTTTCCTATCCTGACTGCAACCCTAGCGATGCTGATTCTCGACCGCTATATCGGCTTCCATTTCTTCACCAATGAAGCCGGCGGCAATGTCATGATGTTCATGAACCTGATCTGGGCCTGGGGACATCCCGAGGTCTACATCCTGGTGCTGCCCGCCTTCGGCATCTATTCGGAAGTGGTGCCGACATTCTCCGGCAAGCCGCTGTTCGGTTACCGATCCATGGTGATGGCGACCATGGCAATCTGCATCATCTCCTTCTGCGTTTGGCTGCATCACTTTTTCACCATGGGCGCCGGCCCCAACGTCAACGCCATCTTCGGCATCGCCAGCATGATCATCGCGGTGCCGACGGGCGTGAAGATCTACAACTGGCTGTTTACGATGTATGGCGGACGAATTCGGTTCGCGACGCCGATGATGTGGTCGCTCGGCTTCATGGTGACCTTCATCATCGGCGGTCTGACCGGTGTCCTCGTCGCCGTGCCGCCGGCGGATTTCCTCTTGCACAACAGCATGTTTCTGATCGCGCACTTCCACAACGTCATCATCGGCGGCGTGCTGTTCGGTGCGTTCGCCGGCTACACCTACTGGTTCCCGAAAGCCTTCGGCTTCCGCCTGCATGAAGGGTGGGGCAAGGCCGCGTTCTGGTTCACCTTGACCGGATTTTACGTCACCTTCATTCCACTCTATGCGGCGGGCTTTCTCGGCATGACGCGGCGCATGCAGCACTACGATGTCGCGGAGTGGCGACCCTGGATGATCGTGGCGGGGATCGGCACGATCCTGCTCTCGATCGGAGTGATTTGTCAGGTCGTACAGCTTGCCGTCAGCATCCGCGATCGCGAGTCCCTGCGCGATGTCACCGGCGATCCCTGGGACGGGCGATCGCTGGAATGGGCGACGGCTTCGCCGCCGCCGGTATTCAATTTCGCCATCGCGCCCGACGTGACCGGCGAGGATGCCTATTGGCTGATGAAGACACATGCGCGCGAGCAGGTTCTCGCGCCGGCCGAGCCCGACTACAAGGATATCGAGATGCCGCGCAACTCGCCGACCGGGTTCGTCTGCGCGTTCTTTGCGGCGGTGATGGGCTTTGCGCTGATCTGGCACATCTGGTGGATGGTTATTCTCGGTGGTATCGGCGCATTCGCTACGTTCGTCGTGTTTGCCTGGCGTGACCATGACGAATACGTCATTCCGGCCGCAGAGGTCGCGCGTATCGACGGCATCAATCGCGCGGCGCGCCGCGCCACGCTTCAGCCCGCGGGGAGTCCGCCATGACCGGCGCGGCGCTCTCGGTTAGCAGTGAGAATCCGCATCATCTCCTCGGCGGGCGGCCGCATGAGGGGCCGGCGCCGAAGCGGATCGTGACCGGCTACGGCTTCTGGATCTTCCTGCTGAGCGACATCGTGATGTTCTCCTGTTTCTTCGCCGCCTATGCGGTGCTGCTGGGGCGGACGGCGGGCGGCCCGAAGGGCTCGGAGCTGTTCGATCTCAGGAGTGTCGCGGCGGAAACCGCCTTGCTGTTGCTGTCGAGCTTCACCTGCGGGCTTGCCATGATCGCCGCCGATGTCCGGAATACGTTGTGGTACCAGATCGGCATGGCCGTGACCTGCCTGCTCGGGCTCGGCTTTCTGGCGCTCGAATTCCGTGAATTCGCCGATCTCGTTGGCCGCGGCGCGGGACCCACGCGCAGCGCCTTTCTCAGTGCGTTCTTCACCCTGGTCGGCTGCCATGGCATGCACGTCTCGGCGGGCATTCTCTGGCTGCTCACGATGATGGCGCAGGTCTTCGCCAAGGGATTTCGCGCCGACATCATGCGGCGCCTGTTGTGCTTTGCGCTGTTCTGGCATGCGCTCGACATCATCTGGGTCGCGATCTTCTCCGTCGTCTACCTGCTCGGGAGCGCTGCATGAGTGATCAACATCTGCATTATCCCATCGATCTCGCTCCCGGCGACGAGGAAGAAGTCCGCATCGGCCCGCGCCTGCTTGGCTATTGCACCGGCTTCGGACTTGCGATCCTTTTCACTGCGACTTCGTTCTTCGTCGCGGGCACCAGCCTGGTCTGGCAGCCGTCAATTCCGGTGGCGCTCGTCGTGCTTGCGATAGCGCAAATGGGCGTGCATCTGGTGTTCTTCATCCACATCACAACGGATCCAGACAACACCAACAACATCCTGGCGCTGGCCTTTGGCCTATTGATCGTTTTCCTGGTGGTCGGCGGTTCGCTTTGGATCATGGCCAATCTGAACCAGAACATGCTGCCGATGGATCAGATCATGCAGATGCAGCGTTGAGGCGGCTTCTCCCGCTGCCGGACGCCCTTCAAGAGCCTACTTCAGCGAGGTATTGATCGCGGTGAACTTGGTATTGAGTTTCGAGCCGAGCCCGTTCACGACGGCGATGATGGCGAGCGAAATGCCGGCGGCGATCAACCTACTCGATGGCGGTGGCGGCGGTTTCGTCCTTCAAAAATCGGAAAATCATTTGCACGGTTGTATTCCTTGCGACGCTGTTCCAGAGAATCTGTTCCGGAAAGATAGCGCGCGAGTTTCTTTCACTATGGCATCTGTATAGAGCGAGCATCCTACGGAACCGCTAACCCGTACGATGAAAAATGGCACGAAGTGGAACCGCCAGCCCGCTCCTCTGTCCAAAAGTGGACAGACGCGCCGCTTCTGGCGATTGCGATGTCGCGCTTGCGTTGCGGCGGCGGCCTCACGACGGCGTCGGATTGCAAACAGAGTGATTTCACGCCCGTAATTTTCCCGTGTCCAAATTCCTTTGAGCTCGCGCGTCCCACCCAGGAACCTTGGTTGTCAGTGGGGGTTGGAGCAAAGGGCAGGACGATTCTGACGACCTACGAGGCCCGCCTTGCAAAACGAACCGACCCTGCGCGTGATGGCGCAAATCGCAAAACATCCCATCCATCCGATGCTGATCCCGGTTCCGATCGTCGGCTTCGTCGGAGCCCTGGTGACCGACATCGCTTATGCGGTCACTGCCGAAATGATGTATGCGGATTTCTCTGCGTGGCTGCTCGCGGTCGGTTTCATCGGCGGCGTGCTCGCCGCGATTGCTGGCCTGACTGATTTTCTCGGCAATCGACTGATACGCCAGCAGACCCCGGCATGGCCGCACCTGATCGGAAACCTTGTGGTGCTCGTGTTGGCCTTCTTCAACAATTTGATTCACACGCGCGATGCCTGGACGTCGGTCGTGCCGACCGGACTTATTCTCTCGATCGTCACGGTGCTGGTGTTGCCGGTCACCGCCTGGTTCGGGCGGGAAATGGTCTATCGCTACGGTGTAGGAGTCGCCCGATGATACTGCCGCATGCTCGGTTGCTTCGCTCGGCCCTGCTGTGCAGTTCCCTGCTTTGTCTCGCCGGATGCAACGACGGCAGCGGCGATCCGAAGGCCCAGTTGGGATCCAATCCGGTCTTGCCGGATCAGCAGCAATATCTTTTGCCGCCGATGCACATCGCCCGCGTGGTCGGCTGGAAGAAGGACGAAACGCCGACCGCGGCGCAGGGCCTGAAGATCAACGCTTTCGCGACCGGACTGCAGCACCCGCGCTCGCTCTATGTGCTTCCGAACGGCGACATCCTGGTCGTTGAGTCCAAGGCGCCGCCGGCCGCCACTGTCAAGCGGCCGAAGGAATTCGTGATGAAGTGGATCGAATCGTGGGCCACGTCGGGCGGCAATACGGGCGAAAGCAATCGCATCACGCTGCTGCGGGATACCAATGGCGATGGCGTACCGGATACCCGGAGTGTGTTTCTCGATCATCTCAACTCGCCTTTTGGTGTCGCGCTTGTGGGCAACGATCTTTACGTCGCCAACACCGATGCGATCGTGCGGTACCCTTACCATGAAGGCGACACCAAGATCACGGCGCCGGGCACGACGCTGACGCCGTTGCCGGGCGGACCGATCGACCATCACTGGACCAAGAGCCTGGTCGCAAGTCCCGACGGCTCGTTGCTGTATGTCGGTGTCGGCTCCAACAGCAACATCACGGAGAACGGCATGGAAGCGGAGCACAATCGCGCCGCGATCCTGGAAGTCGATCGTGCCAGCGGCCGCTTCCGCATTTTTGCGAGCGGCTTGCGTAATCCCAACGGGCTCTCGTTTGAGCCTCAGAGCCACGCGCTGTGGGCGGTGATCAACGAGCGTGACGAACTAGGTCCGGACCTCGTGCCCGACTACATGACGTCGGTGAAGGACGGCGCGTTTTACGGCTGGCCCTACAGCTACTATGGACAGCACGTCGACCCGCGCGTCCGGCCGCAGCGTCCGGACCTCGTCGCCAAAGCGATCGCGCCGGATTATGCCCTGAGTTCGCACGTCGCGCCGCTCGGGCTCGCATTCAATACCGGGACGAGCCTGCCGAAATCCTATGCCAATGGTGCATTCGTCGGCGAGCATGGCAGCTGGGACCGGCAGGTGCTGAACGGCTACAAGGTGATATTCGTGCCCTTCAGCAACGGCAAACCGAGCGGCATGCCGCAGGATGTCGTGACCGGATTTCTCAACGGCGACAATCAGGCGCGCGGACGCCCCGTGGGCCTCGCGATCGACAAGTCGGGGGCATTATTGGTCGCCGATGACGTCGGCAATACAGTGTGGCGGGTGACGTCGGGCAATCAGCAGATGACGCAAGCCGGTAAGCCTTAGACGTCCTTACCTTTGCGCAGGCCTTTCAAAAGCCCCTTCAGGAGATCGAAGGCGAGCACCAGGCCGTTGAGCTGCTTCGGCTGCTCCGGCGCGGCACCCGACAGGCTTAAGCCCAGGTTGCGCGCAAACTCCGCCGTCAGCCGTTTGGCGAGATCGCGCACCAGCCCCTCGCGCGCGATCTGGGCCAGAAAGCCCCGCAGGCTGTAGCCGATCGAAAGTTCGACGCGCGTCGAGGCTCCATAGTCGAGCGGCAATAGCCGATAGCGGATGTCGCCTTGCGTGGATGAGCGGCTGCGCCGATCGTTGCCGATGCCGATGATCCGGCCCGAAAGCGTTGCGGCGTCGCGCTCGATCCTCACGGCACCGCGAAAATTCGCCGAGATTGGGCCGAGCTTGACGTTGATCTGTCCCTCGGCCCGGTCGGCAGCGGGTGTAGCAGTCAGGGCCGCACCGGGAAGGCAGGCCGCGACCCGCGCCACATCGCCGAACATGTCGAAGACCTGGTCGGGCGGAAAGGCGACGGTAAAATGCTCGTCGAAGTTTTTATCAGGCACGAAATCCGGAACGAGCAACGCCGCGCTGTCGCCCGGTGGCTCGTCAGCGACAGCGGCCTTCAGCCCAACAATGCCGGTCGATTTCTGCAACGCCCCATGGCCCGATCCGACAGGTCCAAGTTGCTGGCGTCCGGCGCCGGCGACCGGCGCGATGCCGCGGCCTCGCCGCGCATCGATCACCGAGCGTATCGCGCGCACAATTCCGACATAGCCGGTGCAGCGGCATAGATTGCCGCTCATGCCGACGCGAATCGCGCGCTCATCCGAAGTTTCGAGACGCAGAACAAGATCGCGCGCCGATATCAGCATGCCCGGCGTGCAATAGCCGCACTGAAGGGCGTGCTCGCGGCTGAACGCGGCGCGCAACTCGGTTGCGATCTCGTCGTTGTCGAGGCCCTCGATCGTGGTGACGTTGGCGCCGTCACAGGCGGCCGCAAAAGTGATGCATGAGCGCGCCGGCATGTCGTCGAGCAGCAGCGTGCACGCCCCGCACACGCCGTGTTCGCAGCCGAGATGCGTTCCCGTCAGGTCGAGTTGGTCACGCAGGAAATCCGCCAGATGCGTGCGCGGATCGACCGGCTTGTTGACCGCGCGTCCATTGACGGTGAGGCCGATCGTCATCATGTCGCGGCCTCGTCGATCGCCCGGCGCAGGATCGCAATGTGGATATGCCGATCGACGGCGTTCGTGATGCCGGCGTTGATCAGGAGAGCGTCGGCCGCACGTGCCACGAATTCCCGCTTGAAATTGCCGGTGATCTTCCCGCCAAACAGCGGCGATGCGTCGGTCAGAACGATCGGCGGCGCTTCGGTCGCGCCGATCACCACGCGCGCCGTGGCCGCGTCCGGATCGATCAGCACGGCGGCAATGGCGTGCGCGAATTCGCCGGGTTTGCGGCAGGCTTTCACATAACCCCAGCGCGCCGAGGCCCGCATGACGGGAACGCGCACGGCCTCGACCAGTTCGTTTTCCAAAAGCGCGGATTCCAGCGCCCCCGTCATGAAATCTTCGATCGCGAGATCACGATGCCCGGCCGGACTTCGCAGGCGAATCCTGGCGCCTAGCGCTGGTAACGCCGAAATCCAATCTGCCGCAGGATCGGCGTGAGAGAGCGAGCCGCCGATCGTGCCACGGTTCCGAACGGCGCGGTAGGCAATGCCGCTCGCGACCCGCCGCATCGCATCGCGCGTGACGTCGGGAATCCGCCCGTCCTCGATATCGCCGTGCGTGACGCAGGCGCCGATCAGGAGCTCATCGCCGCTTCGTTCAACATGTTTGAGCTCGGCAAGCCCGGTAATGTCGATGATCAGGTCGGGCTGGACCAGGCGGAGATTGAGCATCGGGCCGAGCGATTGTCCGCCGGCCATGATCTTGGCGGCGCCCTGGGCTTCCGCCATCAGGGCGATGGCCGCATCCAGGCTTGCCGGCCGCTCATAGGCGAAGGGGGCGGCTTTCATGCGAGCTGGCCTTCCGGCCCGCGGGCCTCCAGCACGGCCTCGACAAGCCGGCGTGGCGAAATCGGCGAATGCAGAAGTTTGACGCCGAGCGGCCGCAGCGCATCGTTCACGGCATTGGTGATCGCCGCCGGCGGCGCAATCGCGCCGCCTTCGCCGATCCCTTTGACGCCGAACATGGTGTAAGGCGACGGCGTCTCCATGTGATCGAGGCGCGGTTCGGGGACCTCCGTCGGTCCCGGCAGCAGGTAGTCAGCCAATGTCGTGGCGAGCGGCTGGCCTGCGCTGTCGAACGGCATCTCTTCGTAGAGCGCCGTGCCGATGCCTTGGGCGAGGCCGCCGAAGATCTGACCATCCACGACCATGGGATTGAGCAGCACGCCGCCGTCTTCGACGATCACGTAATCCAGTATCTCGACGTCGCCGAGGTCGGGATCGACAGCGACCGTCACCGCATGCACCGCATAGCTGAAGGTGCCGCTGTCGCGCTGCGGCTTGTAGCCGCCGATCGCTTCCAGCCCGGCCGGATCGACATCGGGCGGCAGATCCTGCGGCCGCCGATACCAGGTGTGTGCGATCTCGGAAAAGCCGATGCTGCTGTTCGGTCCGCAGACGCGTCCGTCGCGCAAGATGACGGAGGCCGGATCGAGTTGCAGCAGTTTGGCGCCGATGCGTTTGGCGCGCTCTGCAATGATCTCGCAGGCGGTGCCGACCGCACCACCGGCCATCACCGCCGATCGCGAGCCCCAGGTTCCGGTGGAATAGGGCGTCATCGCGGTATCGCCGTGGATGACGCGGATCTTCGCGGTGTCGATGCCGAGGATCTGGTGGGCGACCTGGGCTAACGTCGTCTCCATGCTCTGGCCGTGCGAATGCACGCCGACCCGGATTTCGAGCCCGCCATCGGGCGTCATGCGTGCGGTCGCCTGCTCGTGTCCGGGCACCATGGGAATGCCCCAGCCGGCGTAAACCGACGTGCCGTGCGCGGCCTGTTCGCAATAGACGGACATTCCGAAGCCGATCAGCCGCCCGTCCGGTTCCTTGTTGTGTTGCCGCTTGCGGATCGCCGTGACGTCGACCGCCTCGAGCATACGCCGCATGGCTTCCGGATAATTGCCGCTGTCGAAATGCTTTTTCGTGATGTTCTCGAACGGCATTTCCTCCGGAGCAACCAGGTTGCGCGACCGGATTTCATGAGGCTCAAGTCCAGCTTCCACGGCGACAGCGTCCAACATGAGCTCAAGCGCAAAGCAGACGCCGGTTCGCGCCACGCCGCGATACGGCAAAATCGGACACTTGTTGGTCGCCGCCGAATAGGTGCGGCAGCGATAGGCCGGCATTCGATAGGGGCCCGGCAAAATGCTGACGACCTGCGCCGCTTCGAGGCAGGCCGAAAAGGGATAGGACGAGTAGGCGCCGGAATCGACGGTTGCCTCGCAATCGATGCCGCGCAGTCTGCCGTCGCGGTCGGCATAGACGGTGATCTTGTAGTGATGCTCCCGGCAATTGGAGCTGGCGCTCAAATGCTCGCGCCGGTCCTCGATCCAGCGGACGGTCAGTCCTTTATACAGAGCGAGCCAGGAAAGGCAGACTTCTTCCGGCAACAAAATTCCCTTGTGTCCGAAGCCGCCGCCGATATCGGGCGACACGACGCGAATGCGGCCCTGCTCGATGCCAAGCGTGTCGGAGAGCCCGTTGCGCACGATGTGCGGCATCTGCGCACCGGTGTAGAGCGTGAGCTGGTCGAGCCTGTGATCGAAGGTGGCGACGACCCCGCGGCCTTCCATGGGCGACATGCATTGACGCGCGGTCGAAATTTCATGGCTGACCTTGATCGGCGCATCGAACGCTTGCGTGATATCGACCTCGAAGAAACTTTCGAGGAAGACATTGTCGCCCCAGTGCTCGTGAACCAGCGCGCTGCCGGGCTCGCGCGCTTTTTGCATGTCATAGACGGCGGGAAGCGGCTCGAGGTCGAGCGTGACCGCGGCGGCGATATCCTCGGCTTCGGCCCGCGTCTCTGCCACGCACATCGCCACCATCTCGCCGACATGGCGGACCTTGCCGGTCGCGAGTACGAACTGCTCGGATACCTTGAAACCGGGCAGCGCCGTCACCGCGCGGATCGGCTTCACATTGGTCAGATCGTCGGCGGTGAAGACAACGTCACGATAGCGTTCGGGAATATGGATGGCTTTGATGCGGGCATGTGCCAGCGGGCTGCGAACGAAGGCGACGTCCTGGAGGCCGGGCAGCCTGATGTCGGCGACGTACTGGCCCCGACCGCGTAAAAAACGGTCGTCCTCCTTGCGGAGCAGCCGGGCGCCAACGCCCTGTCCGGTTTCCGCCGCCGTGGTTGAAGCAGGCGCAAGCCCGCGTTCGACGGGTGCCATCCCCTTTGCCGTTCCCTTGCCTTTAAAGTCAGCCGCTAGCGGTCCAATTCTAACATTCGCATTCCTTCGCGGCAGGCACTTTTGCGAATGTTAATGGGACCACTAGCAAATATTAAGTTCTGGTGGAGTTTAGGATTTGACATTCGCTTTAAGAACCCGCGGCTAGCCATGTAGCGAATGCCAAATCCACTCCACCAGTGCTAAGCGGCCACCGCGCGCGGCAGGATCGGGGCGATGGCATCATAACGGACGCCCGCCCGCAAGCAGAACGCGGGCTGCAACAGGCGGTCGGCGACGACTTCCGTCTTTTCATTGTCGCGCAGGATGTACCGGCCAGGCTTCTCGTCAAGCACCGTGACGTCGGCATCGACGCCGGAGCGCAGCGTGCCGATCACGCCGGAAAGCCCCAGCATCTCCGCCGGATGCGCGGTCACCATCGGCACCACCTGCTCGAGCGTCAGGCCCAGCGCCATCATCGAACTCATCGCCTGCACCAGGCTGAACTTGGCCTGTCCCGCGAACGGATGATTCTCGTCATCGGCCGCCTCGTCAGGTGTTCCCGCGGGCGCCGGGATGTGGGTGTTGTAGCCGTGGATGTCGGCGCCAAGCGTAGTCGGCATGATGCCGGCGGCGATTGCCTTGCGGGCAAGGCGATAGGAGAAGTGGCTGCCATGGCCGACATCGACTTTCAGTCCCTTGTCGAGCGCGGCCTGGATGACCGGATGCACCTCGCCCTCGCGGTTGACGAAGCCGCCCGGGTGACGCGTGAACGGATGGGCGAGAATATCGCCGGCGCGCAGCAGCGGGATCACGCGCTCAAGGATGGTATCGACATCTTCGCCGTTGGTGCCGCTGGCCGGCAGTCCCCAGAGTTGACCGAAATGAACATAAACCGGCAAGTCCGCACGGCGTCCGATCTCGGCGGCCATTTCGATGACGCGAATGCCCCAGCGGGCGAAGCCACCGATTTCAGCATGGGCCTTGATGCCGCGAACGAGGTCGCGGTTGGCGGTGGCCGCTTTCACCGTGGCGTCGATTTCGACGCAGTCGGGGCTATAGAGGTTGGGGTAATAATGTCCTTCCAGGCCTCCGACCAGATAGGCGGACAGAAAGGCCAGCGTGCGCGACTTGGCCTGCTCGACAATGAAGTGCCGGAAACCAGGCAGCGTCATGCAGGACGGACCGCCCTGATCGACCAGAGTGGTAACCCCGGATTGGACACCCACCATATCGGCATTCACGCCGAAGCGGCCGGTGACATATTGATAGACATGGGCGTGCGTATCGATTAGCCCCGGCAACACGATCTTGTCGGTGACGTCGATGACTTCCCTGGCGCTGGTCGGCAGGATATCGGATTGAACCGCGGCGATTTTGCCGTTGCGGATCGCCACGTCTTTCAGGCCATCGATCCCTGCGGCCGGATCGATCACGCGGCCCCCGCGCAGGAGCAGGTCGAAGCTGGTGTTCACGGACATGGCTGATATCCTTTTCCAGAGCTGGTTTTATCGTCGATTATAGAGCCGGGCGAATGCGAAGTATACTTCGTATTTTGCGTGCTGGGTGTTTTGAATACGACGACATTCGTACCACAGGCTGCATCAAAAGGGTGCAGCGAAAGCGAGGCCATGACAAGGATGAGCAGGATAGCAGGGCATCGCCGCGGTGGCGCCTGGCCGCTGGAAAAGCGGCCAGGATTTCTGATCCGGCGGCTGCACCAGATCCACGTCGCGTTGTTTCAAAAGAAATGCGCCGCGTTCGATCTGACGCCGCTGCAATACAGCCTCCTGACCGCGCTGGCCCGGTGTGGAACCGCCGATCAGACCACCTTGGCGGCGGAAGTCATGCTCGATCGCACCACGACCACCGGCGCACTTAAGCGTTTGCAATCCCGCAAATTTATCGAACGAACCGTGCATAGCCGGGATCGCCGGGCACAAATGTGCCGGCTGACCAAATCCGGTGTGCGCCTGCTGCGGCAGATCGAGGCTTCGGCACGTGCAGCGCATCATGAGACGCTGGAAGGTCTCAGCAAGGCCGAGCAAAAGCGGTTTATCACGATGATGCAGAAGATCGTGGCCGCGCGCACCTCGGAGGCAGAAACCGCAGCCGTGCCAGGCTGATCGACCCGACACGGGCGAGCAAGCGACTATAATCTGTGCAATCTGCCTGAAAAGCCGTCGCTTAGGCCTGTGCGCTCCAGGGGTGGCTTAGGTCCGAAGGACAATTGCGAAGCATACTTCGCATTTTCGCAAATATGACAGGGACGCCGCGGCGGCGATTCCTCGCCGGACATAGGCACTTGGCGCCAGAAGCGCGATGTGAGTGCGGGAGGAAAGCCTGAAGCCGCTGAGCTGCCCGCAGTTTGGCATGTCCCTTGCTCCTTATTTCCTCATTGAGTTGGCGGCTAGGGTTCCGCATCGCGCGTTCGCGATGGCTGGTCCGAGAGCCGCCGCCTGAGCGGGAGAAATCCGCGCAGATCACGGCGGGATAAAATCCCGGGAGACCTCAGTAGCCTTGATTGGCGCTGCGCAGGTCGGTGCCAATTTCCAGGATTTTGAAGCGGTGTGGAGTTGGTGATGAACTGCCTCAGGTCTCGACCGATGGTGCCGAAGCTTTTCGACGGGCTGCGCTGATGTCCGGGACGGCGGACATGTTGGCGCGCCGCTTTGGCGACGGTGGTCCCTCGGCGGAGGGCGCCGAAGACAATGAGCTGATACGCCGCGTTCTCACCCGCAAGACGGTGCGGCGCTACAGCGACAAGATGCCCAGCGAGGAACTGCTGGATCTTCTGACCGCTTGCGCCTTGAGCGCATCGGCAAAATCGGACTTTCAACAGGCATCTATCCTGCGTCTGCTCGATCCCGAGAGGCGTGCCGCGATCGGCGCTCTGTTTCCAAGCATGCCGTGGATCGGAAATGCGCCGGTTTTCCTTCGTGTTTCTTGGCGATGCCAGGCGGCTGAATCGTATCGGCGAGCTGCGTGGCAAGCCGGTCGACAACGTCGACGCTGGAAGGCTTCTTCAACGCCAGCATCGATGCGGCGCTGGCGATGCAGACCATGATCCTCTGTGCGGAATCGAGCGGGCTTGGGGTCTGCCCGATCAGCGTCATCCGCAACGAGGTCGACAAGGTCGCCGAAATTCTGGCGTTGCCTGATCTTGTCTTTCCGGTTGCCGGACTTTGCCTGGGTTATCCGGCCGGCTGAAGGTTTTGTCAGCCTGCGCCTGCCGCGCCTGGTGACGACGCACACCGACCGTTACGACGATCACACGTTGGCGGTCGCGATCGACGACTACGACCGTCGTCGCGACGCGATCCATGCCATTCCGAAAGACCAGCAGCGGTCCAATGCCGAGTTCGGCGAGGCTGCTTTTTACGGCTGGTCCGAAGACAAAGCCCGCCAGGCCGCCAAGGCGGAAGGCGCGGCGTTCCCGCCTTACCTGCGATCCCACGGATTTACGTTTGACTGATTGGCCACCACAAAAGGAGACCCCCGGATGACGACCGTTTCGATTACCCGCAATTCAGTGTCCAGACGTCTGACGCTGGGCTTGGCTGTCGCTTTGCTTGTCACCCCGGCGTTGTTGGGTGGTGCCAAGGCCGCAAGCATGGACGAAATCAAGAAGCGCGGCCTGATCGTTGCGACCGAAGACGACTTCCGCCCCTTCGAATTCGTCAAGGACGGAAAGGCGACCGGTTTCGACAACGAGATGATCGACGATTTGCGTAAATCTGCGCCGTTCGAGATCAAGCAGCAGATCCTGCCCTGGACCGGCATTCTCGCCGGCGTCAGCACCGGCAAATACGACGCCGCGATCACGGCGGTCATCATCACCAAGGAAAGATCGGCGTCGCTCGACTTCACGAGCCCAATTGCGGATGCGACCCACTATTACGTCAAGCGCAAGGACGACAAGAGCATCTCCTCGATCAAGGATCTGAACGGCAAGACGGTCGGTGTGCAGGCCGGCAGCGCGTTACTGGCGCGGTTGCCGGAACTTGGCGCCATGCTCGAGAAGGGAGGCGGCAAGCTCGGCAAGGTCGTCGAATACACCTCCTATCCGGAAGCCTATCAGGACCTCGCGCTCGGCCGCGTCGACTATGTCGTCAACACCGTCATCAACCTGCAGACGATGGTCGCCGAAAAGCCCGGCGTGTTCGAATTGGGGCAGGCTGTCTCCGGCAAATCATACCCGGCATGGGCCGTTGCCAAGGGCAATACCGAGCTTCTCAGTTTCCTGAACGGTTTCATTTCCAAGGAAAAGGAAAGCGGCCGCTTTGCCGAGTTGCAGAAGAAGTGGTTCGGCAATTCGTTTCCGAATCTGCCGGCGAAGTGGGATCCCGAGTTCTGATTCGGGACCCGGCTGATCGGTCATGAGCTGGGGCGATCTGCTGGCCATTCTTCAGGGTGCCGTCGTGACAGTGACACTGTCATTCGCCGGCATCCTGATCGGCTCGCCGATCGGCCTCGCATTGGCGGTCGTGCGCTGGGCTGACGTGCCGGTCGCGGCGCGCGCCGTCGCCGTCTATGTCAGCATCCTGCGCGCGACGCCGCTTGTGACCTTGTTGCTGCTGCTGTTCTTTGCGCTGCCCAATATCGGGATCGCGGTTGACCCGATCTCGGCGGCCATTCTCGCCTTGGTCATGAGTACAGCCGCATTCAATTGCGAAGTCTGGCGCGCGTCGCTGATGAATTTCCCGAAGGATCAATATGAGGCGGCGCAGTCGGTCGGTATGAACGCTACGCTCAGATTCCGCCGCATCTTGCTGCCGCAGATCGCACGCGCCAGCCTTCCCGGCCTCGTCAACGAGATGTCGTTGTTGATCAAGGTGACGCCGGCGCTCGCTGTGGTCGGGGTCGTCGATATCACGCGCGCGGCGGTGCGGATCGGCGCCGAGACCTACGAGCCGCTGCCGCCTTTCCTGGTCGCGCTCGCGCTCTATGTGCCGATCGTGTTTATATTGGTTTCGCTGCAGCGCTGGATCGAACGGCGCCAGATCAGGGTCGAGGCCGCGTGATTCATGATTTCGGCATCGTCTGGGGTGAGCGCAGCCTGCTTCTAAGCGGGCTCGCCAACACGGCCATTCTGTCGGTGTTGTCGGCGGCCGCGGCGTTGCTGGTCGGTTTCATCCTGACGCCGGCGCTGATGTCGAAGCGGGCCTGGCTCGCCTGGACGGCGCGCAGCTTCGTCGACGTCATGCGGTGCGTGCCGTTCCTGCTGCTTGCCTATATCGTTTATTACGGGCTTCCGTCGCTCGGCCTCCGGCTGGACAACTGGACCGCCGGGCTTGCGGCGCTGACGATCTACAACGCAGCCTATATGGGGGAAATCCTGCGCGGGGCCTGGGCGGCGCAACCGCGTGAGCCGATCGAGGCCGGAGTTGCCTTCGGCTTTTCGAGTCTCTCGCTGTTTCGTCGCATTGTCCTGCCGCCACTGCTGCTGGCGGCGGGGCCGGTGATCGGCAATCAGATCATCCAGATCGTCAAGGACAGCGCCTTTCTCACCATTATCGCGCTGCCCGAACTGACCCATGCGGCCGCCTCGATTCAATCGCGGCACTACGTTCCATTTGCCGCTTTCATCACCGCGGTGTTTCTCTATTGGGGCCTGTGTCTCATCATCGAGGCGGGGGTGAGTACGGTCGACCGCATGGCGGCGACGCGACGCTAGGAGTATGAATGCCGGAACCGGTCCACCAGGAGCTGCGATGAGAGACATTCCCAAGGTTCTCGATGTGGTCGGAATATCCAAGCACTTCGGCGATCTCGAAGTACTGCGCGATATCAGTTTCCAGGTACAAAAGGGCGAGACCGTTTGCGTGCTGGGCCCGTCGGGCTCCGGCAAGTCGACGCTGCTCCGCTGTATCAACTGGCTCGAACGCCCGGATGCCGGCCAGATCTATCTCAACGGCAAGGAGGTCGGCATTACCGGAGGCGGCGTCGTGATGGGCGACCGAGAGCTGTCGCAAATCCGAACCCATATCGGGATGGTATTTCAGCATTTCGCGCTCTGGCCGCATCTGACCGTGCTGCAAAACCTGATGGAAGCGCCGATCCAGGTGCAAAGGCGGCCCAAGGCCGAGGTGAAAGAGGAAGCGCTGGCGTTGCTGGCCAAGGTCGGGCTCAGCGACAAGCGCGACGTTTTCCCCGCCAAACTCTCCGGCGGTCAGAAACAGCGTGTCGGCATTGCGCGGGCGCTGGCGATGCGGCCGGATCTGTTGCTGTTCGACGAGCCAACCAGTGCGCTCGATCCGGAATTGGTCGGCGAGGTGCTGGTGGTGATGCGGGAACTGGCCCGCGAAGGCATGACCATGGTGATCGTGACGCACGAGATGGGTTTTGCGCGCGAAGCCGCCACGCGGGTACTGTTTATGGATCATGGGCGCGTGGTCGAGACCGGAGCGCCCGAGCAATTCTTCTCCAATCCCGAAACCGACCGCGCGCGCCAGTTCATTCAGCGCTACTCGGGTGAGACCGCCAACGGCAGGCGCTGAATAAAATCAAGCTAGGACGAAGTTCGCCATGGATCCGATTTTTCACTTTCTGCCCGATGCGCCAAAACCGGTCGCGCCCTACAGTCACGCGGTCGAAGCAGGCCCCTTTGTTTTCGTGACAGGCCAGTTGGCGACCGATCCCGACGACGACGAGACCCCGATTCCGCCCGGTATCGAGGCGCAGACCCGCAAGGTGATGGACAATCTGGCGCGCGTGCTGAAGGGGTGCGGCATGTCCTTTGCCAACGCTGTCTTTGTCCGCATCTATCTCACCGATTTCAAGCGCGACTATGCGGCCATGAACGCCATCTTCTCGAGCTATTTCACCGACGGCCGCCGCCCCGGCCGGACCACGGTGGGCGTCACCGATCTCGCCCGTGGCGGCATTGTCGAGATCGATTTGATTGCGTTCAGACCGTGAGGGGACCGATGGACAACCTGATTGAAATTCCCGCGCGGCGGGGCAAGGCCGCCTTCGTCGCAGCGGGTCAGATCGTGACCGTCGTCAATACCCATGGCGAACAGGTCGTCGATACCTGGGCCTTCAACCGGGTGGACCTGGGCGAGTTCATGTCGAACGAGCACACCCGCGCCCACAGCCTGCATCTGGTGCCGAAGCCCGGCGATGTTCTGCGCACCAACAAGCGGCGGCCGATCCTGACCTTCATCGAAGACACCTCGGGCGGCGTCCACGACACGCTGATCGCCGCCTGCGACCGCTATCGCTATGCGTTCCTCAGTGTCGAAGGTCACCACGACAATTGCACGGATAATCTCTTTGCCGGCATGGCCGAACTTGGCCTGGTGCCGGGCGAAGTGCCGAGCCCGCTCAACCTGTTCATGAATATTCCCTGGGACAAGGAGGGGACGCTCGGGTTTGCCGCGCCGCGGCGGCCGGTGCCGGGCGGCTATGTTCGCCTGCGCGCGGAGATGGATCTCGTCATCGCCTTCTCGGCCTGCCCGCAAGATATCCTGCCGATCAACGGCAAGGCGGGAAAGCCGGTCGAGGCTCACTTCACGGTTAGCGGATAGCATTTTCGGAGCAGATCACGATGGCCCAGACCCCTGAGCAAATTGGCGAAAACCGGCGCCGCTACGAAGAGCTTCGCGCCGCGGGGCAGGAGTTGACGCCCAAGGGATTGCCGGAGCGGACCGCGCTCGACGGCGCGCCGATTGCGCCTGATGCCGTCATCCACCGTGAGGTGGTGCCGTTCGGCTGGTACACCACCTTGCTGCTTGCGCCGGGGCGAAGCGTTGCGGATCATCGATGATGCCGGTCACGCCAGCGTATCGCTGCTGGCGTGGCGCGAGGAGGATCCGTCGGAGCGGATCAATTGCGCCGACACCATCAAAGTGCAGTGGAGTGCCGCGATCTCGAAGGGCCGCGTGATCCTGTCCGATATGGGACGCGTGTGCGTTTTCGCTGATCGAGGATAGCTCTGGCGCTCACGATCTTCTGGTCGGCGGTTCGACGCCTGCTTCCGTGCTGGCCTCGTCTGGTGTCAGTGGGCGCAACACGCAGGAGAATTTTTTGGCGGCCGTCTCCAAGATCGGGCTCGGCGTTCAGGACATTTCACCCTGCATCACGTTTTTCGCGCCGGTTGCGCTCGATGATGCCGGACGCTTTCTCTGGAAAGAGGGCTGCAAGCGGGCGGGAGACTTCGTCGACCTGCGCGCGGAAATGAATCTGATCGTTGTAGCTTCCAATTGCGCACACCCGCTCAATCCCACGCAGTCCGGTGGCTGGCATCGGCCACGCTGATCAAGCATCGCGTGCCGGCGGCAAGCCATGACGACCTGTGCCGAACCGCCTCGCCGGAGGGCATGCGCGCGTTCGCCTTTACGGACCGGCTATACGCTTAACGGAGAATTGTCGCATGACCAATTCCGTCATCCCGAATCTTGACCTACGCTTTCGACGTCCCTTCCGAACGGCCGTGGTCGCGCGTGCTGAAGAAAGGGCAGACCTTGCGGATCATCGACAGCGAGGGCCAGCAGGCGGTCGACGCCTTGCTGTATTGCGCCGACGATCTGGCCGAGCGTTACTCTTCGCAGGATACGCTTGCGCGTCCAGGGCTCCGCCTACATCGAACTCGGAACCCGGCTGATTTCCAACAAGGGCCGGGTGATGGCGCGCATCACCGCTGATTCCTGCGGCCGCCACGATACGTCGGCGGGCTGCTGCTCCTGTGAAAGCAATGCGGTGCGGTTTGGCGAGCCGACGAAATACCAGCATGCCTGCCGCGAGAATTTCATTCTCGAACTGTCAAAACACGGTCTCACCAAGCGCGATATCGTTTCCAACCTGAATTTCTTCATGAATGTGCCGATCGATCCTTCCGGCAATTTCACGGTGGTCGATGGAATCTCCGCGCCGGGCAATCATGTCGATGTCACGGCGGAAATCGACGTGCTGTTCGTGATTTCAAACTGCCCACAGGTGAACAATCCCTGCAATGGCTTTAATCCGACCCCGATCCGGGTCGAGATCCGCGACGCGCCAGGATTGTAGTTCGGCGAGGCATATCCGATCGGAAGGTAATCCGCTCTTAACCTTGCCGTTTAGCATTTCCCTAAAAGGTTATGCGTTATCCATGGCTCGCCACGCTGCGAGAGAAACCCGCACGTTATCTATCCAGAACGGTTTGCTTGGACAGAATAACGGGACGGGACGCCAGCTATGAATATTATCTCCAGATTTTTGAAAGACGAGACCGCGGCCACGGCCATCGAGTATGGCCTGATCGCAGCCGGTATTTCCCTTGCGATCATCACGGCGGTGAATGGATTGGGCTCGAAACTCAATGCCAAATTCACCGCGATCAACACCTCATTGAAGTAGTTTCTGGCGCGCCGTTTTCAGCGGCGTGCGCAGAATACAGGCCCCTGCTTGCTCCGTGCGAGCTCCCCCACTTGCGCCGCGCAGGCGGGGGTCTGTCGAGTTTCGAGGCAGCGAAAAGCGCATGCGAAGGCGTCGCTGAGCTGCGCGCTTAGTTAACAACGCCGTAACACCGCGCGCAAAGTTGCTTCGAACGGCGAAACGGCGTTGCAAGTTCGCTTCAGTATGATGCGGCTGACTAACGGTGGGCAAACACCTCATCGATCGCCAAACACAATTTACCGGGGAAAACCATGCGCGGGCTGTTTCTGACTTCATCTGTCGTCTTGATGCTTTCGTTCGCCACGAGCTTTGCAGGCGCGGGCCCGCGGGTGATCCAGGTCGAGCCGGCCGCAGAAGTGCCGCCGGGCTTTGATACCTACCGCGGATATATTTTCGATCTGTCGGAAAACTCGGACCGCAAGGACAATGCGGCGATTGTCGATCTTCTGAAGAAACAGCTCGATGTCGTCGAGAGCGTCGGGCTCTCGCCGAAGGTGCTGCAGTTCTTCCATACGGTTCCGATCGTCGCCAGCGAAATGGCGTGCACTGACATGGGTCCGCCGATCGCCTGCTACACCTCCGTCGCTCCGGAAACGTCGACGGCGCGGACCCGCGCCTTCACGGTGTGGGATTCCAACACCATGAGCTGGAGCAACCCGAATTTCGTTGACCTCGCAGCGGACGCCGGAACCGGCGTCATCAAACTCCGACCCAACATGCTGAAATATGCCGAGGACCCGGTTATCCTGCACGAACTGCTGCATGCCTATCACAACAAGCTGATGGGCGGAGGATTGGAGAATCTCGGCATCAAGGCCATGTACGCGCGAGCCGTGAGCAAGAACGCGTTCCCCAAGGAAGATTACGCGATGACGAACCCGCAGGAATTCTTCGCGGTGACCGCGAGCGTTTTCCTGGCCGGCAAGGGAACCATCTCCGAGCCGCGCACCCGCGCGCAACTGAAGGAAAAGATGCCGAAGTATTACAAGTTTCTGGTCGAGCTGTTCGGGTTTGATCCCGAACCGTCGAGCACGCCGGTCGCGGAGAGCACCACGCCGTCGCCATCGCCGTCCGCAGCGATGGCGCCCGGCGGCACCTGATATTGGGATCGCTGACTATCTACCAATCGGCGCCGGATTATCCGGCGCCGATTTTATTCGATCTTGATGCCGGCGGATTTGACGACCTTTTCCCACTTCTCGGTTTCCGCCTTGATCATCGCGCCAAAATCGGCCGACGTGGCGATCAGCGGCTCGCCGCCGAGCTCGATCAGGCGCTTCCTCACCTCGGGTTCGGCCAGCACCGCGTTGATCTCCTTATTCAGCCTGGCGACGATCTCCGGCGGCGTCTTGGCGGGCGCGCCCATCCCGAACAGCGCACTGGCTTCATAGCCGGGAACCGTTTCGCCAACCGTCGGCACGTCGGGCAGCTCCGGCGAACGCTTCTCGGTGGTCACGGCCAGCGCCCGCAGCTCGCCGCCGCGGATATGCCCGATGATCGAGGGCATGTTGTCGAACATCACCTGGACGCGGTTGCTGATCAGGTCGGTGGTGGCTGGTGCAGCGCCTTTATAGGCCACATGCAGCATTTTGGCGCCCGTCATCGCCATGAACAGCTCGCCCGACAGATGCACCGATGTCCCGTTGCCCGATGATGCCAGGTTCACCTTGCCGGGATTGGCCTTCACATAAGCGATGAACTCGGCGACGGTTTTCGCCGGCACGTCCTTCGGCACCGTCATCACGTTCGGCACCCGAAGAAACGATGCGACCGGCGCGATGTCGCGGATGAAGTTGAAATTGAGGTTGGTGTAGAGCGAGGCGTTGATGAAATTGGCCGGGTTGACCAGCAGCACGGTGTAGCCGTCGGGATCGGCTCGGGTCACGGCTTCGGTGCCGATATTGTTGCCGGCGCCGGGTTTGTTCTCGATGATGAATTGCTGGCCGAGCCGCTCCGACAGCCGCTGTCCGATCAGGCGCGCCAGGATGTCGGTGGAACCGCCGGCCGGATATCCGACGATAAAGCGGATCGGGTGCGTGGGGTAATCGAGGGCGGAAGCCGCGCTGATGGGAAGGACACCAAGGGAAAGCACAAAGGCGCACAGGCCCAATGCAAACCAGGCCATCGCGGTGCGGCGGAGCATCATGTTTTTCTCCCTGAGCGTCCGAATTTCTTCGGATTTCGATCTTGTTGGACAAGAAATTATCCGCTTTGTAACAAACAAAATCGGGTGCAGCCAGCGCTGCGCGACTACGACGAAAGGATTGCTATATGACGGTCAAGGTCAACGCGCTCGATCATATCGTGATCAATGTCGCCGACGTGGCGCGCAGCGTCGACTGGTATCGGAAGGTGCTGGGCATGGAGGTCAAGGTGTTCGATCCCGGCCATGGCAAGCCGGTGCGGACGTCGCTGATGTTCGGCGGCCAGAAGATCAATGTGCGGCCGCGCGGCGCCGACAAGGTCGAGTGGTTTACCGCCGATCACGAAATGCCGGGCAGCGACGATCTGTGCTTTCTCACCGAGAGCACGCCGGAAGAGGTGGTGGCGCACCTGAAGACGTGTGGCGTGGCGATCGAGGAAGGCCCGGTAACCAAGCAGGGCGCCCGCGGCGCGCTGCGGTCGGTCTATTGCCGCGATCCCGACGGCAGCCTGATCGAAATTTCGTCGTATGAGAAATAATGCGATCTAGGACGCTGGATTTATCGCTTCGTCATTGCGAGGAGCGCAAGCGACGAAGCAATCCACGCCTTTCCTTTGTTCAGTCCTGGATTGCTTCGCTGGCGCTCGCAATGACGCCGAGGCATCAGAGCGCGATCAATACGCGCCCAGCGTGACCGGGCGGAAGGCGACCAAAAGATGCTGGTCGAGCTTGCCTTCCATCTTCTCCATGACCTGGAAGGCCCTGGCGTGGGTAAAGGGAATCCGGTAGGGGCGGGATTCCACCAGCGCCGCGTAGATGTCGACGATCGTCGTCAGCCGCACGATGTCACTGATCTCGTTGGCGCCAAGGCCATCGGGATAGCCGGTGCCGTCGAGGAATTCATGGTGGTGCAGCACGACGTCCAGCATCTCGGGCGGATAGCCGCCCTGGGCTAACAGCGCATCGTAGCCGAGACGCGGATGTTTGCGCATCTCGTTCTTTTCCTCTTCGTTGAGCAGACCGGGCTTGTCCAGGATGGCCGTCGGAATGAAGGCCTTGCCGACGTCATGCAGCAGCGCGGCCCGCACCAGCCGCCGCTGGTCATCCTCGCGCATACCCAGATGCTGCGCGAAGGCAACGGCAAAGCCGGTCACGAACAGGCAGTGACGAAAGCTGTCGGCGTGATGGCAGCCGACCGCCGTCAGCCATTCCCGCAATGAGGAGTGTTTGAGCGCCTTGAGGATCCTGTTTTCGGCCTGCACGACATCGCTGAATTTCAGCGGCTCGCCGGCCGGAAGCTTGTGGAAAATCTTGACCATCACCTCGTGGGCGGCGGCGACGCCGCGGTTCAAGGTCTTGCCGCGGTCGCTCGCATCATAACTGTCGCTGTCCGGGAAGGCGGCGCGGATGCGCTGCAGAATTCCGGCTGCATCGAAGGGGCGTGCGATCGTGTCGGTGGCGCCTAACGCCCATGCCTGCATCGAGCCGTGATGCAGCGCGTCGGCCAGCACGAACAGGCGCGGCATGGTGCGATAGGATTCATGCTGCAACTTGTTGCGAACCCGCTGCACGCTCTCGGCGGAGCGCAGATTGATATCGACCACGATGCCGGAAATCTGATCGGCCGGCGCGTCGGGTAACTCCGACGTCGACACGGTATGCACCTCGCTGACCGATTGGAGGATGCGCTCCAACTCGCGACTTTTGTCGTGGTTGTCGGAAGCCAGCAGCAGGCGGCGCTTGGTCGAATGGGCTGGGGCTGACATGGACCCTCTTGGTCGGTGCGGACGGTTGGGCCGCAACCTAGCCTAGAAGACATTCCCCGAGGCTTAAGATAGATCGTGAACGCGGAGCTTTCGCGGAAGGTAAAATTTGAATTGACTGGGTTACAGTGCCGCATGTTTGAAGTTCCTGCATCCCAAGCGGCATATTCCGACCAGGAACTTCAAACAGAAAAGCGGCACTGGCCGAGGTTATTTCTTGCTAGCGACCATGCCTTTCCGAAGTTCGTAAACGGTGGATGCTGCAAGGCAGTACGAACTTCGGAAAGTGGTCGCTAGCCATGAAAAAAGCCGCCGGAGGAAACCCTCCGGCGGCTGATATTTGTCGTTGGTTTGAAGGCTCTTACGCCTTCATCGCCGCCTTGATCGCATCCGGGGTGATCGGCAGCGAGCGCACGCGCGCGCCGCAGGCATTGAAGATCGCGTTGGCCAGAGCGCGGCGCGATCACGGTCACCGCCGGTTCTCCGACCCCGGTGGCATGCTCGCCATTGGCGATCACGCTCACGGCGACTTCCGGCGTCTGGCTCATCCGCAACGGCGTATAGGTATCGAAGTTGGTTTGTTCGATACCGCCATCCTTCAGCGTCGCCTTTTCGTACAGCGCCAGCGACAGCCCCCACAACGCCGCGCCTTCGACCTGGGCGCGGACATTGTCAGGATGCACCTGCGTGCCGACGTCGGTGGCGACCGTCAGCTTCTTGACCTTGACCTCGCCGCTCGGCGCGACCGCGACATGGGCCGCGCAGGCGGTGAAGCTTGCCGTTGCCCGCTCCTGCGACGATACGCAGGCGACGCCGATGCCTTCGCCCTTCGGCAATTCCTTGGTGCCGTAGCCGGCCAAGCCCATTGCCGCGAGGAGAGCGTTCCGCAGACGCTGCGCACCGCCGTTGTTGGCGCCCTTGCCGTCGAGCATTTCGATCCGGAATTGAGCCGGATCCTTGCCCGCCGCGTGCGCCAATTCGTCGACCATGCTTTCGACCGCCCAGAAGGTCCAGCCGGGTGCCACCGACCGCAACTGACCGGACGGTGTCGCGCGTCTGGGCCATCTCGTTGAGGATGGCACGGACATTGTGATTGGGAACGGAATAGAAGAAGTCCGCGCCATTCACCGTGAACGCGTCAAGCGCGCCCTTCTTGTCGACCGAAGGCGACAGGAAGGCAGGAATGCCCCATCGCTTGGTCGGCCAGGCCGCCACCACGTCATGGTTCATCGCGACCAGTTTGCCGTCGCCGTCAAGGCCAGCCTTGATCTTCTGGAACGTCAGCGGGCGCGAGAAGTCCATCGTCATGTCGTTTTCGCGCGTGTAGATGATCTTGACCGGCTTGCCGACGGCTTTCGACGCCTGCACCGCCGGGACCAGCATGTCGCCCTCGAGACGCCGGCCGAAGCCGCCGCCGAGCCACTGCTGATGCATCACGACGAACTTGGGATCGACCCCGGCAGCTCCCGCTGCGATCGCGCCGGAGCGTGTCGCAAACTGGTTGCCGGTGTAGACGTGCCAGATGTCACCCTTCTGCTCGGCCGTAGCCGTCATCGGCTCCATCGGCGCATGGATGTTGATGCTGGTGGTGTATTCGGCCTCCAACACCTTCGCCGCCGTGCCAAAGGCCGCCGCCGTGTCGCCGTCCTTGACGAAGAACAGCCCGGAGTCGTCGAGCCCCTGAAGCCGCCTGGCCTCGGCCACCAAGGATGCGCTCGACAGTTTGGCGTTGGGACCGCCGTCATAGCTGACCTTGAGCGCTTCGGCTGCCTTGGTTGCGCCGGCAAACGTATTTGCCACCGCTACCACCCAGCCGGTGGTCGACCCGGTCTTGTCGTCAAGGGTTACCGCCTTGATGAAGCCCGGCACTTTCTTGGCTTCGGCTGTCGTCGACCGACTTGACGGTAGCGCCGTAGCGCACCGGCGGCGTCACGACCTTGCCGTAGACCATGCCCGGCAGCATGACGTCGATGCCGTATTTGGTGGTGCCGTTGGTCTTGCCGGGGATGTCGAGCTGCGGAACCGAGACGCCGATCATGGTGTACTGGTCGGGCGTCTTGAGCTTGATCGCCTTGAGATCGTCGGCCGAGAAGGTCTTGGTGATCTTGCCGCTCTTGACGACGTCGGCGAACGTCATCGACTTCTTCGACTTCGGATCCGTGATCGTTGAAGCTCTCACGATCAGCTGACCGGCGGGTATACCGCCCATCATCGCCGCCGCCGCTTCCGTCAAGGCGATACGCCCCGCAGCACCTGCGCGGCTCATCGCGTCGAAGTTCATCATGGTGCTCCAGCTGCCGCCGGTGATCTGCGCGCCGAGCATGGGATCGTTGAACTTCGGATCGTTGGAAGCGAGCTGAACCCGCATATCCTTCCAATTCGCGCCGAGTTCTTCGCAGACGATCTGCGCCATGGTGGAGGCGATGTGCTGGCCCATGTCGGCCTTGCCGCTGGTGACCGTGACGATTCCGTCCGGCGCGATCGAGTACCACACGCTCGGATCGAAATTGCCGGCGGCAAAAGCGTCGCTCACACCTGGAAGCGCGGCATAGCCGAGCACGAGGCCCGTGGCCGCAGAGCCAACGAGGAACGAGCGGCGGCTTAGATCGGCCGGCTCGTGATGGGTGATTTTGATGTGCGAATTCATGTGGCCCTCCGCTCGTTGCCGGAGTTGGAGGCGGTGCGCATTTCGGTAGCCGCGCGCATGATGGCTTTCTGGATGCGTGAATAGGTCATGCAACGGCAGAGATTGCCGTCCATATGCGCCACCACTTCATCCTTGGTCGGGTTGGAATTTTTCGCCAGCAGCGAGGCGGCCTGCATGATCTGGCCAGACTGGCAGTAGCCGCATTGCGGGACCTGCTCGGCGATCCACGCCTTCTGCAGCGGATGGTCGCCCTTGGCGGATAGGCCTTCGATGGTGGTGATTTTCTTGCCGACGGCGTCGCTCACCTGCGTCTGGCAGGACCGCACAGCTTCACCGTTGATGTGAACGGTGCAAGCTCCACACAGTCCGGCGCCGCATCCGAATTTCGTTCCGGTCATCTGCAATTGCTCACGGATGACCCAGAGTAGCGGCGTATCGTTTGCCGCCTCGACGGACAGATTCCGTCCATTGATATTGAGATTAGGCATGGTTTCTTTCCCTGCCGGTGTATGAAAACCGCTTACGGCGGAACTCATTTTTTTCTTGTTGAGATGGCACCCACCGGGATGGTGCCAACGTGAGAATGATAGCGATCCATTCGCGAGGCAATGAAAATCAATCGCCGGTAGGGGTTGTGCGTTGCGGCAGCGATGCTGTCATATCGCCGGAAGAACTTATCGGAGGTGCATTTTCCGTTTGGCGGATAAAACGGCGCGATGGCGGACATCCCGACGGCCGTGGCATCCAAAATCACGAATTCTTGTCGCGTGAGCGTTCGCTTTTTGGCGCGCGCTGCGACACACCGCTTCTCGATACCAATCAACCACACTTTAAGGACAGGACAGCCCGTGGGACAGGACATCAAACTGACGGCATCGGATCATTTTCAACTGGGCGGCTACCGCGCCGACCCCGCAGGCACGCCAAAGGCGGCGGTGGTGGTGATCCAGGAGATCTTCGGCGTCAATCACCACATCCGTTCGATGTGCGATCGTCTGGCGCATGAAGGCTATGTTGCGGTTGCGCCAGCGATCTTCGATCGCGTCGAGCCCAACTTCCAGTCGGGCTATTCGCCGGATGAAGTCGCTGTGGCACGCAAGTTCGTCGCCAACCCGGACTGGGCTGCGATGCTGCGCGACACCCAGGCTGCGATCGATGCCGTCAAGGATGTCGGCCCGGTCGGCATCATCGGCTTCTGTCTCGGCGGCAGCATTGCCTATGCGGCGGCGACGAAGCTCTCCGGCCTGAAAGCCGCGGTCGGTTATTACGGCGGGGCGATCGTTCGGTTTGCCGATGACAAGCCGAAAGTGCCGACGCAATTGCATTTTGGCGAAAAGGATGCCGGCATTCCGCTGAGTGATGTGGAGGCGATCCGCGCCAAGCGCCCCGATGTCGAAATCCACATCTATCCGGGCGCACAGCACGGCTTTGGCTGCGACGAACGAGCAAGCTACGACAAGGCGAGCGCGGACATCGCCTGGCCGCGCAGCCTGGATTTCTTCGCCAAGTATCTGAAATAGGAAAGGCTGGTCATGCCCGGACTTGATCCGGGCATCCATCAACCTTCTCAAGAGATCTCTTTGAGATGGATTGCCGGGTCAAGCCCGGCAATGACAGGTTCGACCGTCAGAACCAGCGTTCGCCGACGAGGACGGTATCGCCGGGGCTGATGGCAGTGCCAAGCGGAACGATGGCGCGGCTGGGGCCTGTGGCCTCGGTGTGGGTGAGCGTGACGCTGTCGCGCTTGGCGCGGGGCGAAAAGCCGCCGGCGATCGCGACCGCGCTTTCGACGCTCATGTTGGGCACGTAGGGATATTGGCCGGGAGCGGCGACTTCGCCGAGGATGAAGAACGGACGATAGGCTTCGACCTCGACCGCCACGGAAGGCTCGCGGATATAGCCGTTGCGCAGTTTGGCGGCGATCTCGGTGGCCAGTCCCGCCGGCGTTCGCCCGCGCGCGGCAACCGCGCCGATCAAGGGCATGGTGATCGCGCCGCCGGCGTCGATCGCATAGGTATTGGTGAGGCCTTCCTGGCCAAACACCACGACGCGGAGCTTGTCGCCGGCATCGAGATGATAGGGCGCATCGTGCCGGGCGGAGACGGGCGGCGGCGTAGGCGTTTTCGACCGGCGCGTAAGGAGCGCCGCCTGGCGAGGCGGCGAAGCTGGCACGAAGCGCGCTGATGGCGCCGCCGGAATCGGCGGAGGCTACCGGATGACGGAGAATAAGAAGGCTGGCCATAGGCCATGGCGTCGAGGTCGCTGCGCGGGCCCATCGCCACCTGATTGGTTGTCTGCATGCAGCCCGCAAGCGCGAGCGCGGCCAAGGCCGTCGTGATCGGCAATAAAAGCGCGCGCGTTACCCGCGGCGAAGCCAATAGGAACTTCAAATTCGGCCGCACTGAGCTGTCCTATTTAGCGAGACCGCTCAGTCTTGCACTCGGTATGGTTAACAAATCGTTTTTTGGGCGCTGCCCGCCGACCTCTTGGAGAACGGCCGAAAGCTCTGGCCGCTCGTCCTAGGCGAAGCGCGATCAGGCTGTGACGCCCGTGGGTATCGGGCAGGACACGCCGGTGCCGCCCAGGCCGCAATAGCCCGCCGGATTCTTGGCGAGGTATTGCTGGTGATAGTCCTCGGCGAAATAGAACGGACCGGCCGGCGCGATTTCGGTCGTGATGGTGCCGAGCCCCTTGGTCGACAGCGCCTTCTGATAAGCGGTTTTCGCGGCGGCGGCGGCCTCACGCTGCGCGTCGTTCAACGTATAGATCGCGGAGCGATATTGCGTGCCGACGTCGTTGCCCTGACGCATGCCCTGCGTCGGGTTGTGGTTTTCCCAAAACGTCTTCAGCAGCGTCCCGTAAGAAATCTTCGCCGGGTCGAACACCACCAGCACCGCTTCGGTGTGACCGGTGCGGCCCGAGCAGACTTCTTCATACGTTGGGTTCTGGGTATGGCCGCCGGCATATCCCACCGCGGTGACATAGACGCCACCACCGAGTTCCCAGAACTTGCGCTCCGCGCCCCAGAAGCAGCCGAGCCCGAATACCGCCTGCTCGAGTCCGGCGGGATAAGGCGGCTGCAACGGGTGGCCGTTGACGAAGTGCCGTGTCGCGGTCGGCATCGGCTCGGCGCGGCCCGGCAGCGCCTCGGTAGCGCTCGGCAGCGTGGTGGTCTTGCGCATGAAAAGCATGGGTTACCTCCTAGAGCTCCGATTCTGAAGTTCGCACGGTATTGCGGCGACCTCTGATGCGAACTTCAGAATCAAAGGAGCTCTAGCAACTCATTGATGCTAGTGCAGCCTTGAATTTGAAGTTCCTTTAACGAGCTTGCTGCAAAACTGATAGGAACTTCAAATTCGCTGCACTAGGCCAGACGCATCCGTCCCGGCAGCGATCAACCTTGCCGGTGAATATAGTCCGTTACGCGAGAGCCGGGAGCCCCGTTACGGCGTCTTGCGGTTCTAGTTTCTGGAATAGCCGATCAGCGGCTTCTTCGGCCGGAACAGCAGCATCAGCACGATTCCAAGCACGGCCATGACCGCGAAAACCGGCTGGTCCAGGATGATCCGGACCACATTGTTCCAGAGCCAGGGCGAGAGGCCTTCGACCCAGATGCGGAACGCCTGCTGGCTGGATTGGTGGACGTCGTTCCAGAACTGGCCGAACCGGGTAAAGCGCAAGGTGTTGTCGGCGACATACCGTGCCCCGTCATAGACCATGAAGATAAATCCGCCGGCCAGCAGCAACAGTCCCAGCAGACGGAAAAAGCCGCGAATCATGCCTCACCCACCATCTCTCATGCCCATATGCGCTGCCAGCCATTAACGGCGCGGCGCGGGAAATTCAACCTTGCCAGCATCTTATCGGCTTCCCAAGGCCCAGCCGGTGTCCTGGCTGGGAGGCGGAAGGCGTTGACGCTGTCACGTCCGGCCTCTATAAGACCCCCCAATTGGCGGCGGGCGCAATCCCGCCGCCGCTGTTCTTTAGAGCGTTGCCACCCGTATGGCATTCTCGACAGGGCACCCGAAACAATCAGCGTCGATCAGGCAAACCGTGGGCAATGCATTTCGCCCACCCGCGATCGGTCACTGCCGAAGGACATTTGAGAACATGGCCAATACGACTTCCGCCAAGAAGGCGACGCGCAAGATTGCCCGCCGCACCATCATCAATAAATCGCGCCGCACCCAGATGCGCGGTTCGGTCCGATCGGTCGAAGAGGCGATCAAGCGCGGTGACCGCGACGCCGCGCTCAAGGCAATGGCAGGCGCCGAGCCGGAGCTGATGAAGGCGGCGCAGGGCAACATCATTCACAAGAACGCGGCGAGCCGAAAGGTTTCGCGGCTTGTGCATCAGATTGCGAAGCTGGCGAAATAAGCCGACCCAAAATCAACGACTGCAAAAGCCCGGCTCTGCCGGGCTTTTGTTTTTTGCGGCGGTATTTTCGACGACAAGCTTTTCTCCGTGTTTTCACGGAAGAAGAGGGTGCGCCTGCGCGGCGGTGCTTCTATGTAAAGCAGGAAGCGCAGCCGCCGTGCCAAATGACGCTTCTGGAAAAATCATATCGGCGATTTGCCGCATCGCGTCATGCGAAGGCTACCCTTCGTCGACGAGCAAAAAAAAACGCGTTTGCGTAGTCACTTATCGGCATAGTGACAGCGGGTTGTTTGAAAATTCGCTCTCGCCTCGGCCAAACTTAAACGATTTGTGAATTTATTTTAGGCTGTGGCTCGAAATATGACAGTGGTGGGACATTTCGAATCTACGCACAGATTCAAAACCTTGCGGCTTTGCACGAAAATCGTGCGCTGTCGGGCGAAACGCCAAGTTGTTTTTGCAGGCAGCCGCGCTGAATCATTTTCGTTGCGGGAAACGAGGCTTGCTGTATCTCTTAGATCGTTCGCAGCGCCCACGGCTCTTGAGACCAGCGCGGATTAAGGACTGGGGCGGACGTGCAAATCGGCGGCGGTGTGCGCGTTGGCGACGCTTTCCAAGCGATTGTTGAGTTCGAGCCTATAGCGATATGGGTAAGGAAGTTCTGTGTCAAAATTTCTCAAAGCGAAGCGCTCACGCTTCGTCGTTTAAAAAAGAGAGATACGAGACAGTCGAACCGGCAAGCCAAGGAAAGCGGAGCGCGCGGGCGGGGTGAATTCGAGGCGGGCGGAGCGAATGGCGTAGCGGCTGAAAGTTGTTTTGGTTTTCAGACGTCGCCGGTCGATTTTAAGCAGATTTGGAGTGACGACTTGCCGTATTTGGTTGCGGCGAGAGGGGGAGGTAGCATGTCTTACGAAATCATTGGAATTCCTGGTTCCGGTCTATTTAAGCATCACGGCGCGTTCGGTCCCGCGGCCAGCGCCGCGGTGTCGAACGGGTATTCGAATATCTCATCAAACGTTTTGGAGGCCGTGCGCAAGCGGCCTTCCGCGCGAGCTCCGGACAGACCGTCGAGTACGCGCTAGCCTTTCGAAGCTTCCCTTCAAGCCCCAGACCTGCCCGACGGCGTTTCGCCGAACGGCCGAGCTATGGCTGAAACGGGCTTCGTGCAAGGCAACCTCCGTGCGGGGCGCGGCGGACCACCATCGAAAGAATTCCATCAAGACCCAGAGAAGTTTTTCGGCAATGACAAATATCCAGCCAGCAATGACAAATATCGGAACAGGATCGTTGGTCGCGTGTGAAAGGTCGGTTGCGTACGAGCGTGGGCGAAGACGTCTACACGAGCTGGTTTGCCCGCATGGATCTGGAAAGCGTGCAGCGTGAAAGCGTGCATCTTTCGGTTCCGACGCGCTTCCTCAAGAGCTGGATTCAGGCGCACTATGCGGAGCGCGTTCTGTCCTGCTGGCAGGCCGAGATGCCCGAAGTGCATCGGGTCGATCTTTCCGTGCGCACGGCGATGCGCTGTGCGGCGCCGTGCCAAGGACGTCTCAGCCGCTCCGCTCGATGCGCGCCGTCCCGAACGGCAGGACAGCCGGCCCGCGGTGGAGTTGCGCTCGGTTGCGACCGCGCCGGTTTCGGCGAACCATGACGCGCTTGGCGGTTCGCCGCTCGATCCGCGCCTGACATTTGCAAGCTTTGTCATCGGCCGTTCCAATACGCTGGCGCACGCCGCCGCGCGTCAGGTGGCCGAAGGCCGCCGCGGCGATCCCGTGATGTTCAACCCGCTCTATATCCATGCCGGCGTTGGTTTGGGCAAAACCCATCTGCTGCAGGCGGTGACCTGGGCCGGCAATTCCGGCAGCGAGCGCAAGGTGCTGTATCTGACGGCCGAAAAATTCATGTACGGCTTTGTCGCGGCATTGAAGACGCAGACGGCTCTCGCCTTCAAGGAAGCGTTGCGCGGCATCGATGTGCTTGTCATCGACGACTTGCAATTCCTGCAAGGCAAATCCACCCAGGCCGAGTTCTGTCACACCTTGAACGCGCTGATCGATGCCGGGCGTCAGGTCGTGATCGCGGCCGATCGCCCGCCTTCCGATCTCGAAAGCCTCGACGATCGCGTGCGCTCGCGGCTCGCCGGTGGTCTGGTCGTGGAAATGGGCTCGCTCGGCGAAGAATTGCGGCTCGGCATACTCAAGTCGCGCGTTGCGGCCGCCCGCGCCCATCACGCGAGCTTCGACGTCCCGGAGCAGGTGCTGGAATATCTCGCGCGTTCCATCACCCATAACGGCCGCGACCTCGAAGGCGCCGTCAATCGTCTGCTCGCGCATTCGAAGCTGAACAACCAGCCGGTGACGCTGGAAATGGCCGAACGCGAGGTGCGCGACCTGATCCGCCCGCAAGAGCCCAAGCGGATCAAGATCGAGGACATCCAGCGGGTGGTAGCGCGGCAGTATAATGTGAGCCGTTCCGATCTGTTGTCGTCGCGCCGCACGGCCAACGTCGTTCGCCCGCGGCAGGTGGCGATGTATCTGGCCAAAACCCTCACCCTGCGGTCTTTGCCTGAGATCGGCCGCCGGTTCGGCGGGCGCGATCACACGACCGTGCTGCATGCCGTGCGCAAGATCGAGGCACTGGTCGCCAAGGATGTCTCGCTCTCGGAAGAAGTCGAATCCCTGAAGCGTCAATTGCAGAGCGAATAGCCCTTGAAGACGCCTTGCCCTCCCGGTGCGGGAGGGCGGGTCAAGATGCTGAAACAGGGTGCTGAAACAATAGGCCGGCGAAATCCCAAAAGTGGGGAACGGCCTGTCGCATCTCTTGCGCTTGCCCGCCATCCGCGCCACTTTGGGGTCCCCCCGGGCGGACGGGTCGAATCCAGCTTCGATCGGCCTTTCGGGTCCAAACGCCGCGGTGCGCTTTCGGAGCCGCCCGGCTTTTCCCTCTTCGGATCAGGCGGGTATTGCAATGAAGGTTACCGTCGAACGCGCGCAACTCCTGAAATCGCTGGGCCACGTGCATCGCGTGGTCGAGCGGCGCAACACCATTCCAATCCTCGGCAACGTGCTGGTCCGGGCCGAGAACGCGCGGCTGTCGCTGAAAGCCACCGACCTCGATCTCGAAGTCACCGAGACGCTGGCGGCTGAAACCGCGACCGCAGGTTCCACGACCGTTCCGGCGCATATGTTTTACGACATCGTGCGCAAACTGCCCGACGGGTCGCAAATCGTGCTGGAGGGCGACGGCGACCGCTCGGTGCTGGCGATCAAGGCCGGCCGCTCGCGCTTTACGCTGCAAACGCTGCCGGAGAACGATTTTCCGGATCTGGCCGCCGGCGAGATGACGCATTCGTTCACGCTGGCAGCTTCCGACGTGAAGCGGCTGATCGACCGCACGCAGTTTGCGATTTCGACCGAGGAGACCCGCTATTATCTCAACGGCATCTATCTGCACTCGGCCGGCACCGCCAAGGCTGCGACGTTGCGCGCGGTGGCAACCGACGGTCATCGTCTGGCCCAGATCGATTTGCCGCAGCCGAAAGGCGCTGCCGGCATGCCAGGCGTGATCGTGCCGCGCAAGACGGTCGGCGAGGTGCAGCGCCTGATCGAGGACAACGAGGCCGAAGTCAAAATCGAACTGTCGCAGGGCAAGATCCGCCTCACGATCGAAAATGTAGTGCTGACCTCGAAGCTGATCGACGGAACCTTTCCGGACTACGGCCGCGTGATCCCGCAAAACAACGACAAGGAACTCGTCGTCGACAAGAAGGATTTCGAGGCCGCGGTCGACCGCGTTTCGACGATCTCGAGCGAACGTGGCCGCGCGGTCAAGCTCGCATTGTCCGCCGGCCGGCTGGTGCTGTCGGTCACCAACCCCGACTCCGGCAGTGCGACGGAAGAACTCGAAGTCGAATACGCCTCCGATCCACTCGATATCGGATTCAACTCGCGCTATCTGCTCGATATTGCCGCGCAAATCGAGGGCGAAGTCGCCGTGCTGAAATTGGCCGATCCGGGTTCGCCGACGCTGGTGCAGGACAAGGATTCCAAGGGCGCGCTTTACGTGCTGATGCCAATGCGGGTGTAGGAGATACCCTTGTATCCGCAGGCTTTTCTTCCCTCTCCCCTTGTGGGAGAGGGTGACGCCGAACGAAGTGAGGCGTCGGGTGAGGGGTCCGTGCCGCACACGCCACACCATCGGCCAACCGCCAAACGCGTCCGCATTTTCGCAAAAAAGATGCGTGGTGATCCTACCGACGCCGAAGCAGCTATGTGGAGGTAGCTTCGCGGCCGGCGCCTCGCGGTCTATAAATTTCGACGGCAAGTCCCATTTCAAAACTTCATTCTCGATTTCGTGTGCTTCGAAAAACGGATCGTCGTGGAAATCGACGGTAGTCAGCAAGCATTGTCAGAGCGCGACGTGAATAGAGATGCCTTTTTGGCGGCTGAGGGTTTTCAGATCGCGCGTTACTGGAACAATGATGTTTTGCAGCGGCCATCCGTCATCCTGGAGGATATTCTCGCAAAGCTGATCGAGCCGTAAGAACCCCTCACCCGGCGCCTTACTGCGTGAGGCGCCACCCTCTCCCACAAAGGGAGAGGGAAGAAAGATCGACGTCTCTCCCGCATGACCGCTTCCCGCATTCACCGTCTCACGCTCACGCATTTCCGCAACTATCGCGCGGCGAGCCTTCAGACGCGAGGCGACGTGGTGGTGCTGGCGGGCCCGAACGGCGCCGGAAAAACCAATTGCATCGAGGCGATTTCGTTTTTGTCGCCGGGCCGCGGGCTGCGCCGCGCGATGCTGGAGGACGTTGCCGACAATCAGGGCGACGGCTCGTGGGCAGTTTCCGCCGAAGTCGAAGGCGCGCTGGGACTGGCCACGCTCGGCACCGGCATCGACGCGCCGGCGGCCGATGCCTCCTCAAGCAGCCGGCGCTGCCGTATCGACCGCGAACCGGTGGCCTCGGCGACGGCGTTCGGCGACCACCTGCGCATGGTGTGGCTGACGCCTGCGATGGACGGATTGTTTTTGGGCGCGGCCTCGGAGCGGCGGCGCTTTTTCGACCGCCTCGTGCTCGCCATCGACAGCGAGCATTCGGCGCGGGTCTCCGCGCTTGACCGCTCGTTGCGCTCGCGCAACCGCCTGCTCGAAGTGCGCAATTACGACGACCACTGGTGCGACGCGATCGAGCGCGAAACCGCCGAACTGGCGGTTGCGGTCGCGGCGATGCGCGGCCAGACCGCAGCCAGACTGGCCGCGATGCTGCGGGCACGCGGGCAGGATTCCACATTTCCCGCCGCAGAGATTGCGCTCGACGGCTGGATGGAAAACGCGCTGATGTCGGAGCCGGCAACCGCGGTGGAGGACCGTTACCGGGAGATCCTGCGTGCGGGCCGGGCGCGAGATGCCATCGCCGGCCGTACGCTCGACGGGCCGCATCTGACGGATTTGCAGGTAATTTACGCCCCGAAAAACACGCCGGCGCGCGATGCCTCGACCGGCGAGCAAAAGGCGCTGCTGATCGGTCTTGTGCTCGCGCACGCGGGTCTGGTTTCGGAAATGACCGGCATCACGCCGCTTCTCTTGCTTGACGAAGTGGTCGCTCACCTCGATCCCCGCCGGCGCGCCGCGTTGTTCGATGAGCTCTCAAAGCTCGGCGCCCAGGTTTGGATGACCGGTGCAGATCCTGCCGCGTTCGCGGACATCGGCCCGTCCGGCGAGATTTTTGGCGTCGACGCTGGCCAGATCAGTAGCCGTAACTGACACCAAAACCTCGCCAACCGCAGCGCAGAATCAGTGTCCGAATCGCGCTTTTGCAGGGGCCCCGAAACGGCTTTCCGGGGGCTTGAAAAATCCTTAAAAAACTCTATCTTTTCAGTAGTTTGGAGATCCAGACTTTGCGCTAGGCGCGCCCCGCCTTTCATGGCAGAAATACAATTAATCAGCCCCTCATTGCGCCGCTGATTCGAAGATATCTCAAAGGCCTCACATGACAGAACCTGCCCGGCAACCGATCGCCGACAACGACCGTCCGATTCCTGTCGAATATGGTGCGGAATCGATCCGGGTTCTGAAGGGCCTCGATGCCGTTCGCAAACGGCCGGGCATGTATATCGGCGACACCGACGATGGCAGCGGCTTGCACCACATGGTGTACGAAGTCGTCGACAACGCTATCGACGAAGCGCTTGCCGGTCACGCGACCGCGGTGGAGGTCGTCCTCAATGCGGACGGGTCGGTCACCGTGCGCGACGATGGCCGCGGCATTCCCGTGGACATTCACAAGGGCGAAGGCATTTCCGCGGCCGAAGTCATCATGACGCAACTGCATGCCGGCGGAAAATTCGACCAGAATTCCTACAAGGTGTCCGGCGGCTTGCATGGCGTCGGCGTTTCCGTCGTCAACGCACTGTCGAGCAAATTGCAATTGCGGGTGTGGCGCGACGGCAAGGAACATTTCATCGAATTCGCCCATGGCGATTCCCTCGCCCCGCTTTCGGTGGTCGGCGACGCCAACGGCAAGCGTGGCACCGAGGTGACATTCCTCGCTTCCAAGGAAACCTTCACCAACGTCGAATACGATTTCGCGACGCTGGAGCATCGCCTGCGCGAGCTCGCTTTCCTCAATTCCGGCGTCAACATCGTGCTGTCCGACATGCGCCACGCGGTCGAGAAGCGCGAGGAGATGCATTACGAAGGCGGCGTCGAGGAATTCGTGAAATATCTCGATCGCAACAAGAAGGCGATGGTGCCCGCGCCGATCATGGTCAACGCCGAAATGAACGGGATCGGCGTCGAGGCTGCGCTTGTGGTGGAACGACAGTTACCACGAGAACGTGCTGTGCTTCACCAACAACATTCCGCAACGCGACGGCGGCACTCATCTGGCGGGCTTTCGCGGCGCGCTGACGCGTCAGGTGAACGGTTATGCCGATGCCATGGCCAAGCGTGAAAAGATCGCGCTGACCGGCGACGATTGCCGCGAGGGTCTGACGGCTGTGCTCTCGGTGAAAGTCCCCGATCCGAAGTTCTCCTCGCAGACCAAGGACAAGCTGGTGTCCTCGGAAGTGCGCCCCGTGGTCGAGAACGTCATCAACGAGGCCCTGGCGGCCTGGTTCGAGGAGCACCCCTCCGAAGCCAAGGTCATCGTCGGCAAGGTGGTGGAAGCCGCCGCGGCGCGCGAAGCCGCCCGCAAGGCGCGCGAGCTGACGCGGCGCAAGGGCGCGCTCGACGTCGCGTCGTTGCCGGGCAAACTCGCCGATTGTCAGGAACGCGATCCCGCCAAGTCCGAACTGTTCATCGTCGAGGGCGATAGCGCCGGCGGCAGCGCCAAGCAGGGCCGCAACCGCGAATTTCAGGCAGTGCTGCCGCTGCGCGGCAAGATCCTCAATGTCGAACGCGCGCGTTTCGACAAGATGCTGAGCTCCGAGCAGATCGGCACGCTGATCACCGCGCTCGGCACCGGCATCGGCCGCGACGACTTCGACCTGTCGAAACTGCGCTATCACAAGATCATTCTGATGACCGACGCCGATGTCGACGGCGCGCATATCCGCACGCTGCTGTTGACGTTCTTCTTCCGGCAGATGCCGACGCTGATCGACGGTGGGTACCTCTATATCGCGCAGCCGCCGCTCTACAAGGTGAACCGCGGCAAGTCCGAGCAGTACCTGAAGGACGAGCGCGCGCTGGAAGATTACCTGATCGATACCGGCCTCGACGACTGCGTCTTCAAGCTTGCTTCGGGCGAAGATCGCTCCGGCCGCGATCTGCAGGCGCTGGTGGAAGATGCCCGGATCATCCGCGCCACGCTGCACAATCTGCACAGCCGCTATAACCGCAGCGTGGTCGAGCAGGCGGCAATCGCCGGCGTGCTGCGCCATCAGGTTTTTGGCGATCCGCCGAAGGCAATGGCCGCGGCAGAATATATCGCAAAGCGTCTCGATGCCCTCGCCGACGAGGTCGAGCGCGGCTGGGTTGGCCGCTTCAGCGAAGGCGAAGGCTTTGTCTTCGAGCGCACCGTGCGCGGCGTCAAGGACGTCGCCATGATCGACGATGCGTTGCTCGGCTCGGCGGACGCACGCAAGCTGGACGAATACGCCGCGCGATTGCAGGAAGCCTATCCGCGGCCTGGCATGTTGCGTCGGAAGGATCACGAGACGGCGATCCACGGACCGGTGAGCCTGTTCGAGGCGGTGACCGATGCGGGGCGCGAGGGCGTCAAGCTTCAGCGTTACAAAGGTCTCGGCGAGATGAACCCGGGTCAGCTCTGGGAGACCACGCTCGACACCAATGAACGTTCGCTTCTGCAGGTGAAGGTCAAGGAGGTCGACGAGGCCGACGACATCTTCACCAAGCTGATGGGCGACGTGGTCGAGCCGCGCCGCGAATTCATCCAGGATAATTCGCTCAGCGCGAATGTGGACGTGTGAGGCGCCACGGTGCCCGCACCGCCGATCCAATACATCATCGAGGGCGGCCACCGGCTGACGGGCACGATCGAGCCGTCCGGCAACAAGAACGCCGCGTTGCCGATCATCGCCGCAGCACTTCTGACCGAGCACCCCGTTACGCTCGACAATGTCCCGCGCATCCGCGACACCGAAACCCTGGTGGAACTGATCCGCTCGGTCGGCGCGTCGGCCGAGTGGCAAAAGCCCAATACGCTTGCCATTCACGCCAAAGACATTCGCGCCGCCGATCTCGACCCGGAGCTGTGCGCGCGAATTCGTGCCTCGATCCTGCTGGCCGGACCGCTATTGGCACGCTGCGGCGAGGTGGTGCTGCCGCCGCCCGGCGGCGACGTGATCGGGCGGCGACGGCTCGATACGCACTTCCTCGCTTTTGAGCAGCTTGGCGCCACCGTCACCGCATCCGCCAGGCTCGAGTTGCGCTGCTCCCGCCTCAAGGGCGCAGATGTCTTTCTCGACGAGCCCAGCGTGACCGCGACCGAGAATGCGCTGATGGCAGCGGTGGCGGCCCATGGCACCACCCATTTGCGCAATGCGGCCTCCGAGCCGCATGTGCAGGATCTGGCGCATTTTCTGGTCGCGCTCGGCGCCCGTATCGATGGCATCGGCACCAACACCATGGCGGTGCATGGTCCGGCCACGCTCGGCGCGGTCAACTACGCGATCGGCCCTGACCACATCGAGGTCGGCTCGCTGATTGGGCTGGCCGCGGTGACGCGTTCGCAGCTTCGCATCGCGCGCGCCGGCCTCGACACATCTGCGCTCGATCCGGATGGGATTTGAGCGGCTCGGGATTTCCTGCGAGGTCGAAGGCGATGACCTCGTCGTTTCCGATCGTCAGACGCTGAAGATCAGGGATGATTTCGGCGGCCATGTGCCGAAGCTGGAGGACCAGCCCTGGCCGGCCTTTCCCGCCGATCTGATGTCGATTGCGATTGTGACGGCGACGCAATGTGCCGGCGTCATCCTGATGTTCGAGAAAATGTTCGAATCCCGGATGTTCTTTGTCGACAAGCTGATCGCCATGGGCGGCCGCATCGTATTGTGCGATCCCCATCGCGCGATCGTTGCAGGTCCCAGCCAGTTGAAAGGCGCGCTGATGAGTTCGCCCGATATTCGCGCCGGGATGGCCATGCTGCTCGCGGCGGCCTGCGCGGAAGGCACGTCGACCATCAACAATGCCGATCAGATCGAGCGTGGCTATGAGCGGATCGACCAACGCCTCAATGCGCTTGGCGCCAGGATTACCCGCATCCCGGCGCGCGGGGTTAACGCAGCTGCGCGGATTCGCGCGTTGCTTTCCGGCTGCGGGACACGCAAATTTTTGCCTGCCATGATGATCCGCGAAGTCAAACCCGACGTTGACCGTGAGCGCGTGCTGGCTGGCGCGCAGTTTGCCGACGCCTTCCGGGTCACCGTCCCTGACACGGGGCTGGATGCCCGCAGCGCGGCCGAGCGGATATTCTCGCGCAGTCCGCATTGGGTCGAAATGCTGCTCGACCTGCGCAACAGGATCGTGGCGCCATTTGGCTTGAAGACCTCCGCCGCGCATGAAGCGAAAGCCGCCGGCATGGTCGGAATGTTTCCGGTTTTGAGCGAGACTCCGGAGCAATTGGTCGCCGGGTTCAACGACCACCATCTGGACTTCCGCGTCGTGGTGGACGTAGCGCCGGCGGACGGCGGCCGGGACCAGGAAGTGACCGCGACCACCCTGGTTCTCACCCATAACTGGCTCGGACGCGCCTACCTCACGGTGATTTTGCCGTTTCACCGGCTGATCGCGAAATCCATGCTCGGGCAGATTTTGCGGACGCCCGCTTCACCATGACGGCAAGCGCTGCGCGGCTATGCGATCGGCGGCATTGAAGAAGCGCCCCCGGGACTTAGGCTGGCGAAAGCTTGCGGACTTGATCCGCCGAACAATCACGCCAAAACAAGCCGAAAAGAAACCAAAGGGAACAAGAATGGCAGAGGAAACCGCAACGCTTGCCGCCTATGTCGCCAATCTTCGTTTCGAAGACATCCCCGAAGAAGTACGCGAGCGCGCCAAGGCGCTTGACGCTCGATTTTCTCGGCAGCGCCATCCGGGCGCGGCGTGATGCGGAATCGACGCCCTCGCTGTTCAAGACGCTGGAGGCGCTTGCGCTCGACGGGCGCGGCGAGGCGACCGTGTTTGGCGACAACAGGACCTGGACGCCGGCGGTCGCCGCGCTGCTCAACGGCGCGCTCGGCCACTCGCTCGATTTCGACGACACCCATGCGGATTCCTCGCTGCATCCGAGCGCGCCGGTAGTGCCGGCCGCGTTCGCGGTCGGCGAACTCGTACGCGCGTCAGGCCGCGAAGTACTGACCGCTGTCGTCGCCGGTTATGAGGTCTGCTGCCGGCTCGGCAATGCGCTCGATCCGACCTCGCATTATGCCCGCGGCTTCCATCCCACCGCGACCGCCGGAACCTATGGGGCGGCGGCCGCTGCGGCGAAATTGTTTGGTCTGTCGAAAGAGCAGATCGTCGCGGCGTTTGGCGTTGCCGGCAGCCAGGCGGCCGGCTCGCTGCAATTCCTGGTCAATGGCGGCTGGAACAAGCGCTACCAGGTCGGCGCCTCCGCGATGAACGGCGTGATCGCGGCGACCTTGGCGCGCAACGATTTTGTCGGCGCGACCCAGTCGGTCGAGGGCAAGCATGGACTGCTGGTCGGCTACAGCGATAACGCGCATCCGGAAAAAGCCGTCGCCGGCCTCGGCAAGATCTACGAGACCATGAAGATCGGCGTGAAACCCTATCCCAGCTGCCGCTACACCCATGCCGCGCTGGATGCCTTGATCGCGATGCGCCGCGAACACAACCTGACGCCGGAGCAGATCAAGCGTGTCGAGATCGGGCTGCACCGCAACGGCATTACGCTGACCGGCGATGCCGCCACCAAGCGGCATCCGACCTCGGTGGTCGGCGGGCAGTTCTCGATGTTCTTCACCGGCGCGGTGGCGCTCGATCAGGGCGGCTTCGGCTGGGACGATTACGGGCGGCTTGGCGATGCCGCCGTCGATGCGCTCGCCGACAAGTTCGACGTCGTGCAGGACGACCGCCTGGAAATCGGCCGCAAGCATCCCTTTGGCGCGCGCGTCAGCCATCACCACCGATGACGGCGTGCATGAGCGGATCCATGACGATCCCTCCGGCGAGCCGAACTCGTTCCCGGACGCGCAGGCGATGGCGCAGAAATTTCTGACGCTGGCGCGCCCGGTGCTCAACGGCCGCGCCGATCAGTTGGCGGACGCGATTCTCTCGCTGGAACGATTCGATCGTGTCGAACAGGCGACCCATCTGGGACGGCAGTATCACACCTGAGGCGTTCCCCGGACGCAGCGCAGCACGATCTTACGTGATGCGCTGCCGATCCGGGGTCCACGCAAACTGCCGGGCCATGGTCCCGGATCTGCGGAGCAGCGAACCGGACGATGCTCTGCATCGCCGGGAGAACGCTGCACCGCGTCCGGGACACGATAGCTCGGCTGAGGGCGGGATGAGGAACAGCGCTACAGCTACGACTGATCGTCGCGGAATTCGCGGTTTGCGAGGCTTGCTTCCTCGAGGTCGAGATCGCGTTCGATGTGCCGTCGGGTTTCATCGGTGATCTTGCCGTCGCGCAGCAGGATGTGGATGAATTTCCGCTCGGTTGCAATCAATTCCCGCGTTAAATCACTGCCGGCCGCGGAAGCGACACGCGCATCCGGATCGAGCGAATTGGGTAATTGGTTGGCACGGGTTTCGTGCCGCGCGCGCAAAAGCCGGATTACCTCATCGGATATGTCGCGGTGTTCGGTGATCGCGTCGAGCGATTTGAACGCGGCGTCGATGGCCTCGCGTCGCGCCGTGATCTCGGATTCGAGCTCGGCAGAACGCTCGCTGCGGCCGGCCTGCGCGACGCCGAGCCAGCGCACGACCGCCGGCAAGCCAAGTCCGAACCCGACCAGCGTGATGAAAATGACGCCGAAGGCGACGAAAAGGATCAGGTCGCGGTCGGGAAATGGGCCGCCGTCCGCCAATGCGAAGGGCAGCGCCAGCGCCGTCGCCAGCGAAACCGCGCCGCGGACGCCCGCAAAGGAGATCACGAACGCCCATTGCCATGGCGGCGACGGATCGCGCAGGCGCACGCGCCTGATCAGCCTCGGCAGAAAAATGGCAGGAAAGGTCCAGGCGAAGCGCGCGATCACGATCATCAGCGTGACCAGGGCGGTTGCGATCAGGATGTCGCCGAGCGGGAACGCCTTCGATTTCTCGAACAACAGCCGCATCTGGAAGCCGGTCAGCAGAAACAGCAGTCCCTCGATCAGATAGATCACGAGGTTCCAGAAGAAGATGCCCTGCAAACGCGTGGCCGCGGAGATCAACAACGGTCCGTTCCAGCTGATGTAGAGTCCGCAGGCGACGGTGGCGATGACGCCGGAACCTCCGAAATGCTCCGGCAGCCAATAGGCGACATAGGGCGTGATCAGCGACAGCGTGATTTCGACCTGCGGATCGCGTGCCCAATGCCGCGCGCGTAACGAGAGCCAGCCGACGGCTATTCCGAACGCCGTTTCGCCGGCGACGATGGCGGAGAACTCGCCGATCAGCCTTTGGCAGCGAGAACACGCCTGTCGAAATCGCGACGACGGCAAAACGATACAGGATCAGGGCGGTGGCATCGTTGGCCAATCCCTCGCCTTCGAGCACCACCATGATACGGCGGGGGATGGCGAGCTTGCGGGCGATCGCCAGTGGCGCAACGACGTCCGGCGGCGCGACGATAGCCCCCAGCAGAAAACCGACGTTCCAGGGCAGCCCGATCAGATAATGGGTCGCGACGGCGACCGCAGAGGCGGTGAAGATCACGCAACCTACCGCCAGCAAAATGATCGGGCGCAGATTGAATTTGAATTCGCGCCAGCTCATCGCGACGGCAGCCGAATAGATCAGCGGCGGCAGCACCAGCAGCAGGATCAATTCGGGCGGCAGTTCCGGCGTCGGCATTCCCGGCACGAAGGCGAGCGCGGTTCCGGCCAGCAGCAACAGGATTGCCGGGGCAACCTCGATGCGCCGTGCCAGAAGCGCGGTTCCGGCGAGCACCGCGAGCAGGATCAGAAAGAGCTGAAAGTCGGCTTCCACGATCGTTTCAATCCTCGTCGGGCTAGTACCGCCGATCTGGAGTCCCTGCACTGCAAGCAGCGAGTTCTTCCCAGGGACTCCAGATCGAAAGCGGTACTAGAATTATAAATTTGCTAGTGCCCTTTGCTTTCCGAAGTTCGCGTAAGAGGTTGCCGCGATCTCTCACGAACTTCGGAAAGAGGGCACTAGCTTGCCTGAAAAGGGACCGAGGTCAACGCCAGCGCCAGCGCCTCTCACGATGCAATACGGCGGTCCGGCGTTCCTACAGCGCGCTTGCGGCGATATTGACCATCAGCGCGAGCAGCGCGGTGTTGAACACGAACGAGATGATTCCGTGCACGGTGGCGATGCGGCGGATTGTCTTGTCGGTGATGCCGACATCGGACACCTGCGCGGTCATGCCGATCACGAACGAGAAATAGACGAAGTCCCAATAGTCGGCATGATCTTCCTTGTCGCCGCTTGGGAACTGAAGCCCGCCCGGCTTGTGGCCGCGATAATATTCATGGGCATAATGCAGCGCGAAGCCGGTGTGGACCGCGGCCCATGACAGCGCGACCGTCACCGTCGCAAAGATCAATTCGGTTGGCTTGTGCTGGCCTTGGCCGAGTTCGAATACGATCGCGGCCAGGCTTGCGAAGGCGCCAAGCGCGGTCAAAAGCGGAATCAGGAAGCGGCCGTCGTCCTGGAGCGCGGCCATGCGGCGGATCGTGTTCAGATTGCTGCGTCCCATCATGATGTAGACGAGCACCGATATAGACCGCGACGAAGATATCCCAGCCGATCAACAACCGCGTGACGAGCCTGCAGCGAAGAGGGCAGCAGGAAGAACGCGACAATGCCGAGCGCCACGGCGAAGAACGTGCGCGGTCGCGCGTAAACGAGGCGAATGGGCCTCGGCATCTTCCTGAAACGAAGAAGCCGCTCGCTCGAATTCTTCGCCTGCCATGCCGCTCAGTTTTTCCGTTCGGCGACAAAGCGCGCGGCCGCGCGCAGCACGTCGCCGCGGGCCCCGAAGATCGACAGCGCCTGATCGGCGCGCGCCAGAAGATCGCGAACGCGCTGCTTGGCGCCGTCGATGCCGAGCTGGGTGACGAAGGTGGTCTTGCCGAGCGCCGCATCCTGCCCGGTCTGCTTGCCGAGCGCGGCGGCGTCGCCCTCGACGTCGAGCAGGTCGTCGGCGATCTGGAACGCCTCGCCGAGCGCGCGGCCGTAGTCGTCGAGCGCCTGATATTCGCCTCGAGAGGACTGGCCGAGGATGGCGCCGGCGATGCAGCCGAAGCGCAGAAGCGCGCCGGTCTTCATCTGTTGCAGGCGCGCGACGTCGACCGGCTCGCGGTCGCCGAAGCGGCCTTCACCGGCGAGGTCCAGCATCTGGCCGCCGACCATGCCGCCGATGCCGGAGGCGCGCGCCAGCGCGCGGGTGAGCAGCAGGCGTACGGTCGGGTCCTTGTGGATTTCGTCGCGGCTGACGATGTCGAAGGCGAGCGTCAACAGGCCGTCGCCGGCAAGGATCGCGGTCGCGTCGTCGGTCTTTTTGTGCAGCGTCGGCCGGCCGCGGCGGAGATCGCTGTTGTCCATTGCCGGCAGATCGTCGTGGATCAGCGAATAGCAGTGAATGCATTCGAGCGCCGCGCCGGCCAGCAGTGCCGCGTCGCGGGGCACGCCGAAGATCGCCGAACTTTCCACCACCAGAAACGGCCGCAGGCGCTTGCCCCCGCCAAGGCTCGAATAGCGCATGGCATCCATCAGCCGCTTCGGCCGCGCGATCTCGTCGGGCAGAAGCGTGTCGGCGAGAAGTTTTGCGAGCAGCGCCTCGGTATCCTCCGCGGTCTGGTCCAGTCGCTTCGCAAAGTCCTGAGGTGGCGTGGCGGTCGTCATCAAGAAAAGCTCCCCGAGCAAAGCTCTTTGGTCAAATCGGGCGGACAATCGTTGATGACGCTTCCCGCGTCAATTGCGCGGTTGCGGCCTGGGGGTGCCTTAAAACAGTTGAAAAAACGAGGGATTATCAGGCAGATAACGGTCGAGCCGGCAATTTAAGCCTAGCGCCGCCTATTTGAAGTTCCTGCAGCACAAGCGGCAAACTCGATCGAGGAACTTCAAATAGATAAGCGGCACTGGGATCAATAGGTCTGCTCGTGCCCATAACTTTCCGAAGTTCGTGGAAAGCGAGCGCGGCGACGATGGACGAACTTCGGAAAGTGGGCACTGGTAACCATATTTTGCGCATTGCCCGAAATCTGCTTCCGATCCTGCTGGCGATCCTGCTCGCCGTGCTTTTGCTGCCCTATCTGCTGGCGCCGCTCTATCGCACCGGCCATCCGACCTCTGCGTTGATGGCCTGGCGCTACCTGACCGGCGCGCCGGTGTCACGGCAGTGGGTCGACCTCGCCGGGATGGCGCGCTGCCTTGCCGCGTTCGGTGGTGGCGTCCGAAGACGCCAAATTCTGCACCCATCGCGGGATCGACTGGGGCGCGCTTCGCGAGGTGATCGACGACGCCGAGGACGGCGAGGCTGCCCGCGGCGGTTCGACCATCACCCAGCAGGTGGCCAAGAACCTGTTCCTGTGGCCGGGCCGCAGCGTGGTCCGCAAGGCGCTGGAACTGCCGCTCGCTTTATGGATCGACTTTGTCCTGCCCAAACACCGGATCCTGGAAATCTATCTCAATATCGCCGAACTCGGCCCCGGCGGTCAGTTCGGCGCGCAGACCGGCAGCCTCTATGCCTTCGGTCATGGCGCTTCGATGCTGACGGCGAGGGAGGCGGCGCTATTGGCGGCGATCCTGCCCAATCCGCATCTACGCAGCGCCCGGAACCCCGCTCCCGGCGTGCGCCGTCTCGCCGGGATTTACGTCGCCCGGGCCCAAGCCCAGGAATTGCAGCGCTGCTGGGGCGGTTTTTGAGCCGTTTTTACCTATTTTCAAACTAGTGGGGTGGATTTGACATTCGCAAAACTGCCTGCCGAGAATGGGTGCGAATGCCGGAATCGGACCACTAGCTTTGGACGGCGTCATCCTCTATAAGCGCGGCCTCATCGGCATTTTGAGCTTGCGCCGAGGCGCTTTAGCCGCCCGTTTCGGGACGATGCCCACCGACAATACCCCTAGAGGACACCGATATGGCCGTTCCCAGAAGAAAAACATCGCCATCGCGGCGTGGCATGCGCCGCTCGGCGGACGCCTTGAAGAAGCCGACCTATGCCGAAGACAAGGATTCCGGCGAATTGCGCCGTCCGCATCACCTCGACCTGAAGACCGGCATGTACAAGGGCCGGCAGATTCTCAAGGCCAAGAAGGATTCCTGATCCTGAACGCCTGTCGGCTTGATTAGCTGACACGAGGGGCAAGACGGCTGCATGCGGCGGAGCGTTTGATCGCTTCGCCCCGGCAATGTTCCGGTTTCTCTTCAAAGGCCTTGCCGATGTCGATGGTCGGTTTCCCGCTGCTTCTGATCCCGCTCGCGATCTACAACATCATCGTGTTCCTGATGCCCGGCGTTTCCTTCGCCGAGCCGCTGGTGACGCTGCCGCTGATGTCGGGCGCGCCATGGCCGATAACGCTGAGCGATGTGCTGCTCGCGCTCGGCATCGTGATGTTGCTGCTCGAGGTGATGAAGGGCGCGCGACCCGGCGCGAAATATCTCACCGATCATCTGCTGTCGCTGATCGTTTTTGGCGGCGCGGTCGCGGAATTTCTGCTGTGGCCGCGCTTCGCGAGCTCGACCTATTTTCTATTGGCTCTGTTGGCGCTGGTGGATTTCCTGTCCGGCGTGGCGCTCCGCGTGCAGCGAGGCGCGCCGGCCACGATGGCCTCTGGTCGAGGCGGTCGTCGCGTCCCGGCCCAGGTACCTCCGGCAGAGGTCAGGCACGAGCCCGTCGAAACCCGGAGCCGGCACCTTCAAGTCCCGCACCTTCAAGCCCTGCACCCTCAAGTCCTGCGCCTGTCGAGCCGAAATTCGCCCATCCCGAAATCGCCCATCCTGAGACGACGACGGCTGCGCCCACATCCGAAGTGCCATCCGCGGAACTTAAACCCGGAAGCGGCGCGGGTGAGCCGCCCGAAGCCTCGCGCTAGCTTCTTTCAGACGACGGGCATTTCAGACGACCTGCCGCATCCGGCTTCCGATACCCTGGGCGGGCCTCTCGCGCGGCCGGTAAGCAGCCTGTGCGTCCGCCACGCTCGCGCGCCGCAAGCCCCTGGCTTGCGGGACGTGCTGGGCTTCTGCGATCAAATGCGTCACGAAGATCGGGTCCGGCGCCCAGCGATACCAGCGCCTGCGCGCCCGCCGTTCCGTGAACGCCGGAGGCACCAGTGCCGTACAGGCTGGCTTTGCGTCCAAAGCGGCGTTCACATCCAGGTTAAGCTTTGTTCGATCGGTGGGCATTGGGGTGACATCTCCCCGGCTGAACTGTTACATTTTGGGACATTTCGTCCTCTGCTACAGTCGCCCTCGCAAGGGTCATGCCGCTCCGGCCGCTTTTGTTCCTGATCGAAAAGCTGACGTGGTTTCCAGAATATTTATGAACTTTACATAAGGTTGGCGCGCAACTGGCCCAGATTTGAGACCCGAACGTTAGACTAGGGATCAGGGTTAGTCGTGGCCTGTTCCGAAACGAGGCGATCTTGAATCCAGTTCTTCCCCCGGCCTCAGCCATCCTCGCCTCGCTCGGCCAGGCTGCCTTCGTCTGGGATATCGCAACCGACAGCCTGGTCTGGAGCGAGCATGTGGCCGCGGTTTTTCCCGACATTCCGCTCGAGCGGTTGGCCAGCGGCGCGGAATTTTCAAACCTGATCGAGCCGCAGCGCTCGGTCCGATCCGACACGCTCGGGCGTCTCGCCCGCCGCTCAAAGCGGCGAGGGCGCGCCTTACCGGATCGAATACGGGGTGCGGGCCAATACGTCCGCAGCCGTGCAGTGGATCGAGGAGACCGGCTGCTGGTTTGCGGGCAGCGACGGCAAACCGGTTCGCGTCCAGGGCATTGTCCGGGTCATCAACGAACGCCACGCCCGCGACGAGCAGCTTGTCAAATTGTCGCGCAACGACCCGCTGACCGGCGAACTCAATCGCACCCATCTGATCGCCTCGCTTGCCGAGATCATCGAGGAAGCCGTTCGCTTCCGCAATCAATGCGCGTTCATGCTGATCGGCATCGATCATCTGGCGCGCATCAATGACGCGTTCGGCTTCGACGTCGCGGACGCGGTGATTTCGGAAGTGGCGGGGCGCATTCGCGCGCGCTTGCGCGGCGGCGATGTGCTCGGGCGCTTTTCCGGCAACAAGTTCGGGCTGGTGCTGAAGAACTGCACCGTCGACGACATGAACGTCGCCGCCGAGCGGTTCCTGGCCGCGATCCGCGACGAGGTGGTGCCGACCAAATCCGGACCGGTCTCGATCACCGTGTCGATCGGCGCCGTCAGCGTGCCTCGTTACGCGCGCAGCGCCGATGAAGCGATCAACCGCGCCCAGGAAACCCTCGACGCCTCCAAGAGCCGGCGCGCGGGATCGTTCTCGCTGTGGCGTCCGAATGTCGAGCGCGACGCCCAGCGCCGGGTGAATATTCGCGTCACCGACGAGATCGTCACCGCGCTCAACGAACGCCGCATCGCCATGGCCTTCGAGCCGGTGGTGGACGCCCGCGCGCGCGACGCCGCCTTTTATGAGTGCCTGATCCGGATGGAGCAGCACGATGGACAGATCTTGCTGGCGCCCGACATCGTGCCGGTTGCGGAAAAGCTCGGGTTGATTCGTCTGGTCGATCATCGCGTGCTCGAACTCGTGGTCGCGGAGCTTGCGGCGTCGCCTGCCGTCGAGCTCAGCCTCAATATTTCGCCGGACACCACGATGGATCCGGACTGGTGGATGTCGATCGAATCCCTGATGCGGGCGCATCCCGGTGTCGGCGAGCGGCTGATCGTGGAGATCACCGAGACCGTCGCCATTCAGGACGTCGACGATGTCCGCGGCTTTGTCACGCGGTTGAAGAATTTCGGCAGCCGGATCGCGATCGACGATTTCGGCGCCGGCTACACCTCGTTCCGCAACCTGCGCAAGCTGGGCGTCGACATCGTGAAGATCGATGGCGCCTTCGTGCAGAACATCGCGCGCTCCCCGACGACCGCGCTTTCGTGCAGACCTTGATCGATCTGGCGCGGCGGCTGCAAATCAAGACGGTCGCCGAGTGGGTGCAGGACGAAGAAGCCGCTTTGATGCTGCGCGACTGGGGCTGCGATTATATCCAGGGACGGCTGATCGGGCTCGCCTCTTCGGAGCGCCCCTGGCAGAAGTCGGCTGAGACGGTGTTGCCTGCGGCGGGGTAGGCTCGTAAAGCCCGATCGATATCCTCGGCTAACTCGCGAGCATCCGGGCAGCTATGCTGGGGGATGACAGGAACTGACTTTCGAGTTCAGCCACGGGCAGCGGGCGACCGAAGAAATAGCCCTGGCCTTCTTCGCAGCCCATGGTCGCAAGGAGATCGGCCGTGGCGCGATTCTCGATGCCTTCGGCGATAACCGACAGGCCGAGCTGCTTGCTGAGCAAAATGGTCGAGCTCACGATTGCGGCGTCGTCAGGATCGCTCAGCAGATTGAACACAAAGGAGCGGTCGATCTTCAGGCCGTCCAGCGGGAATTTCTTGAGATAGCTCAAGCTCGCATAGCCGGTGCCAAAATCGTCGAACACGACGCGGACGCCGAGTTCTTGAATGCGCTGGAAAGTGGCAAGCACTCTTTTTTCGTCGAGCAACAGGATGTCCTCGGTCACCTCCAGCTCGAGCAATGATGGCGTCAGGCCGGTGGTGGCAAGTACATCGGCGACCGACTTGGCAAGATCGCCGGAGTGGAGTTGCGAGGGTGACAGATTGACGCCGACGCGCATCGCGTGCCCGGCCATCTCCCAGGTCCGCGCCTGCCGGCAAGCCGTTTCCAATACCCAGGCTGCAATGCGCTCGGAAATCGACGATGTATTGACGACCGGTATGAACTCCCCTGGAGACACGAGTCCGCGCACGGGATGGCGCCATCGAATCAGGGCTTCCGTGCCGATCAGATCGCCGCTGCCGAGGCTGACCTGTGGCTGGTAGAACAGCTCGAACTCTCCGCGCTCGGCGGCGAGCGCAAGCTCGGCCTCAAGCGTCAGCCGGGTTTCGATCTCCTGCCGAATCCCGGCTTCGAACAGCACGCAGCCGCCGCGCTTGCTGGCCTTGGCACGGCAAAGCGCAAGGTGTCCGTTGGACAGCAACTCGTCCGCATGGGCGCCGCTGGCGGGGAAAACCGCAGCGCCGATCGAAATCCTGACGCGGTGCGAACGGCTACCCGTCATCACCGGTCGATCAAAACTGGTCGCGATCCGTTTAGCCAACTGGTTGACGCTTTCCGACATGTCGTCACCGGATATCGCGATCGCAAATTCGTCGCCGCTGAGCCGGGCGACGACGCCGGCGTTACCGATCTCGCTGGTCAAACGATCGGATACCGCGCGTAACACAAGGTCGCCATTGGCGTGGCCGAGCAGATCGTTGATGTGCTGGAAGCCGTCGAGGCCAACGATCAGAAGGGTCACTTCGGTGTCGGCAGCTTTGGCGGCCGCCATCATCGAAGCCAGCCGGGTCTCAAGCGTATAGCGGTTGGCGAGGCCGGTGAGCGTGTCGTGTTCGGCGAGGTAGCGGATCTTCTCGGCTTCGCGTTTGCGCACCGAGATGTCGCGCAGGATCGCTCCATACTGGAATCCGTCCGCGCCCTGCCAGCCAGAGAAGCTGGCTTCGACCGGGAATACTTCACCATCGCGGCGTCGGGCCTCGAATTCGATCACCTTGCCGGTGCCGAGCTCGCGCTCATTGCGGATCGAGAATGGGGTGTCCGCTTCCGCGCTCGCCGCGCAGATCGTGTCGAATGGCCGGCCGATCATTTCGTCCGGGCGATAGCCGAAGATGGCCGTCGCACCGGGATTCCATACCGTAATGACGTGATTTGAATTGGTACAGATCAGGCCGTCGCCGAGCGACATCGCGATACGCTGAAAGCGATTTTCGGCTACCCGGCCCAGCAGGTCGCGGACGTCGATCTCGTCAAGTCCTATGGCGGCGATATAGACCGCGATCGCGACATGCAAAAGCGCTGTATCTACGATGAGCGGAAACCACATCTGGAGGAGATAGGCCGACGCTTCGATCACTACTGCGGCCGCGGCGAGAGCGCCAACGCGCCTTGCGGCGGAAAGCCGGCGCCAGAGCAAAATCATCGCAAGCATGAGGGCACAGAGCGCCGCCAGCGTCGTGGTTGCCGAAGTCCAGTGCAATGCACGGCCGCGGATAATCGATTCTGACGCGAGCGCTTGCAGCACCGGCCCCGAGACGATGCCGCCGTTTGGAATACTGAAGCGATCGCCAAGTTCGAGCGCGGTGCCTCCGACAATGACCTTCTTGTCCTTCAGGGCGTCTAATGTCGCGCGGTCGCCATTCAAAACGTCGATGAAGGATACTTTGGGAATCGTCTCATTCTTGATTGCGAAATCGATCAGGAATGGCCCGCGCTTCTCGTCGTACTGCCCGGCGAGGACGGCGCCCATCGACGGCAGAAATTCGCTGCCGAGCTTCTGGCCGAAGGCGTAGCGGCGGACCAGCCCATCCGGCTCGATCGCAACATTGACAACCGCCGACCAGGCGTGCGCGCTGAACGGGGGCAGCGGACGATTGAAGAACGTCGTGCCTTCAGGACCGGGCTGCTTGAATGAAGGCAGCACGACGGAGCCTCCGGCGCGCTTCAAAGCATTCAGGAACAACCGATCGGATTCAGGGTCCGACGGTGTGCTGAAGTCGACGTCAAAAACGACATCTCGGGTGCCGGCGCGCTCCAGCTGATCCAGCAACTCGGCATGGAGCCGGCGCGGCCAGGGCCAGACGCCGATTTTTTCGATCGAAGGCGCATCGATGGCGATCACGACGATGTCGCCGCTGGCCGGCTGCGACAACCAGGCAAAACGCATGTCAGCGAGCGCGTTGCGGAGCCCGCTGTGCCAGCCCGACGCCAGCGCGATGGCCAAAACGACCGCGACCAGAATATGTGGCCGGATGTGCTTCACTTCCCCATCCCCTGCAACGGACGTTCAAGTCCGCGCACGTCGTCAGCTAGTGTTTGAGGTTCCCATTCCCGCGGCCGTTTCCTACGCCGCCATTGCCGTTGGCGCCGTTTCCGTTTCCGTTGGCGCCGTTACCATTTCCGTTTCCGTTGTTGCCGCTTCCGGAGTTGGTGACGGCGGCGACCGTCGCCGCGACGGGCGATGTGCTGCTCAATGCGCTGTTGGTGGCCGTGGCTGTTGACGAGACGGCATTTGCGCTGGTCGTCGGAGACGAATTCCAGACCGTGTCGTTCGCTGGGTTCCGGCTGGCTGTGTTGGTCGCGGATGAACCGCGGGCGAGTCCATGCGTGACCTTATGGAAGTTCAGCTTCACTTCCCCCAGCGCCGACGAGATCCTCAATCGGCCATGGGTGGCGAGCGCATGGATTGCCTGTCCGCTGGCGGCATCGCGGGGCGAAGACAGGCCGCCTTTCGGCACCGGAACGCGATCTACCGGTGATGGGCGAGGCTTGCCTTGCTCGATCGGATTGAATGTTCCCGAACCGGTCAGTGAAAGGCCGGACTTGCCATGTTCGAACGTGGTCGCGCGCTGGCCCGGCATCACCTGGGCGATCTGGCCCGACTTGAAGTCGGCGACTTCGACCTGTCCCCGCATCACATCGACGCTGGTGCTGGTGGCGTTCACTGATACGCGGAACTGGGTGCCTTTGACCACAGCGGCGAGGTAAGGGGTTTCGACCTCGAAATGCTTGACGTTGCGCTTCTCGACATCGAGCAGGATCGAGCCGGCGCGCTGAACGATTGTCGTCGACAGCTCTTCCTTTTGTTCGGCAGGCAGCCCGATCACCGAATTCGGCGCGATCAAAATGCTTTCCTCGCCCCGCATCAGGAGCACGCGGCCGTTGCGGCCTGTGCGTATGGTATCGCCTGGCTTGAGATTGTCCGAGGGCTTGAGGGAGGCTTGCTGGACGTTGCCGTTCGTCATCCAGACCTCGCCGGATGATTTGCTCACTGACCAGGCGCCGCCTTCAGCGGCGCATGCCCCAGACGCAACTGCAACTGCAAAGATCGTTGCGATCAAACCCAGAAGCCTGCGGGCCATCCCGATAATCCTTTGCTGAACCTCGACGGCCCCAAGGCATAAGGCAAAAAACTCAATATTGAATGAGCGGGTGCGGCCCGTTTTACCCGCGCTCTTAACAATTCATTAACTATAAAATCCTACGAAAATTCATGCACCTGACGATGTCGCAGTGGTTCACGCACACGCATCTTGAATACTGCGGCGTCACCAAACAGCGGGCCGATCGGCAGACGCGGTGCTTTGCTTTGCTGTTTTCGGCCCTCCTGATGCTGGCCACCGCACCAGCCGTGCGGGCCGAGCCGGCCAGCGCACCGGCCTACGATCCAAGGCAATTCGACCAGCGCTTCAACGGTGAGCAGACCGAGCGAACCCCGGTGGAACCAGCTCGCTTGCCAAGGCTCGCGCGGCCGGCGACGCCGCCGGCGGACCCGACGCCGTCATTCGTGCTGCATCAGATTTCGATTGTCGGCGCGGCCGCCATCCCGCCTGACCAGTTGGCAACGGCCTATCGACCCTACATCGGCAGGAAGGTTTCGCAGGCTGATCTGGCCGCGATTGCAGCCAATATCAGCGATGCCTATCGCTCGGCGGGCTTCCACCTGAGCCGTGCGATCGTTCCGCCACAAGACATCAGCGGCGGATCGGTCCGCATTCAAGTGATCGAAGGCAGCATCACGGTGCTCGATCTGAAAGGCGAGGGCGCTGATGAATTTGGCGTGCGCCAGTTGCTGGCGCCGGTGCTGGCCGAGCAGCCGTCACGGCTGGCAACCCTGGAACGCAAGCTGCTGCTGATCAACGCCCGCCCGGGCGTTCGTATCGAAGACACCACGCTCGAGGAGATCGGCAACGCCAGCGGTCGTTTTCGTCTGACCGTCTTTGTCAAGACTTGGCACATTTATACCTCCTTCGGCATCGACAATCTTGGCGCCTCCGCCGTCGGGCCTTGGGAAAGCTATGCCACCGTCGCCTTCAACTCCTACCTGGTGCAGGGCGATACGCTGGCAGTCAACCTCTCGACCACGCCCAACGACCCGCGCGAGCTTGCGTTCGGCCGGCTGTCCTATGACACCCCGATTGGGAATGACGGCCTGAGAGTTGGCGCCTCCGGCGTCTACAGCGAAGTCTGGCCTGGCGATTACCGCCATGCCAACGCCGACAACACGACGACGGAAGCCCTTCAACTCCGCGCCAGCTTCGTTCCTTTGCAGTCGCAACGCTCGTCGCTAACCGTGACGACGGCCTTCGACGTCAGCAATGTTGCCGAAAGCGACATGTTCGGATCGATCTATAGCGATCGCATCCGCACCATAAGCCTGACGGCGGACTCCCGTTTGCAGGACGGTTTCGGCGGCAACAACTTCCTGACCGTGACGTTGCGTCAGGGCCTCAACATCTTCGGCGCATCACCCAATGGCGACGACTTCGTTTCACACCTCGGCGCTTCCCCGACGTTCTCGGCGCTTAATGCCTGGTTCACGCGCTATCAGACCCTGACGGATACGTGGTCGCTCAAGATCTCCGGCGCCGGCCAGGTGGCATCCGGACCACTCTATCTGTCGCAGCAATTCTATCTCGGCGGCGCGGCGTTCGGCCGGGGCTATGGCGCGGCCGATACGAGCGGCGACAACGGCATGGCCGGTTCGCTCGAGCTACGATTCGACCAGAAGCTGAATTCCAGATTTATGACCGGCTACCAGCTCTACAGCTTTATCGACAGCGGGGTCGCCTGGAACAGCGGCTACAACTATACCGACGGTATTTCTCTGATTTCTGTCGGTGGCGGCGTACGCTTCTTTCTGACCAACAACACGCAGGCCGACCTTTCCGTCGCGCTCCCGCTGAGCTATCGCGCTCCGGACAACCCTGGACGCGACGTGCGCGTGCTGTTTTCGCTGACAACCGCACTCGAACTCTGTCCGATGAGAGCGTCGACCCGTTGTCTGTAACTCGACGGTCCAGTGCCTAACGAGATCCAAAATTGCACCGGTCATCACAGCACCGCGAAGCGACCACACGGAGCAGCACTGCTCGGTTCAAAATCGGAAGTGGCCGCGCCTGAAGGGGTTGTCTGTTTCTGCTCGTACTCTCCCGAGCCGACATCACCAGATCGCTCTAAAATGAGTGTTTTGTCTGACCGAAGAAATGGGAAGATTTTGTCTTGCGCCGACGGGCAAATCACCTTTACGCACTTGCGCCATCCTGTCCCACCAAGAGGGGCGGCTCGCGATCGCCACGAACGCGGGGCAGGGAGCGGTGGACGCTGGTCTCCTCGCATGGCGTGCGAGAAGTCTGGCGGACGGCGAAGCCGTGTGGTCCCGACGCCCCGACGCTGGCGTTCAACTCGCGACAATACTTCGTATTGCGCGGGGATGGTGACAACAAGCCCGGTTCACCAGGGAGAGCACGAAGGAAGCTGTTAAAACCATTGCGCAGGGAATGCCGGGTGATTCCGGTGAACCTGTGGTGACTAACTCGTGTGCTTTCTACTTTTGCACACGAGGCTTCTGTAACGGGCCTCGATGAGTCAATCCCTTTTTTGCGTGATCCACTTGCCGGGGACTTGCTTCTGTCCGGGATCGGCACAAAGGCCGTCGCCTGATGGGGTTCGTGGAGGATAGGCCGGCCAATCTGCGGTGGGCGTGATCGCATCTTGAGATGGCGTCGACGACTCGTATGTCGGCCTGACCTGATCCATCGTCCCGGCAGGGACCTCGCTTCGGGAAGGCCTGGTGTGGAGAGGCCGTCCGAAAACTGTGTTGCGCCTCCCGATCAGGCTGCCGCGGCAGCGTCGTTGAATGGTGTTGCGGTGGCGAGCATGCGATGCAGGATGACCGCGAGCTTGCGCGCCAGTGCAACCTTCGCCTTGTTCATGCCGGCGCGCCTGGCGATCCGCATCGCCCAGCTCTTGAGCCGCGAGCATCCCTTGATTGGTTTGGTTAGTATGATGTGGGCAGCCTCATAGAGCGCGGCCCGAACCGTGGTATCGCCGATCTTGCTGATCCGCCCGGAGCGGTGGATCTCGCCGGATTGGTATTTCTTTGGTGTCAGCCCGAACAGCGGTCCTGCCCGCTTTGACGATCGAAACCGCGCCGGGTCGTCGATGGCAGAAACATAGGTCAGCGCCACGATCTGTCCTACCCCCGGTGTCGACATCAACAGCCTGGCGTTTGCATTCGAATGCGACATCGCACGCACCCTTTTCTCAAACGCGTTGAACTCACCCAGTAACACGGCGCGCACCGAGAGCAGGGCCTCGCCGACCGTCTTCAGGTTCGGGTGACCCTTGACCAACTCCCTGATCCGCCCGGCAAAGTTCGTCCGCGTTGTCTTGCCGACCTTCAACCCAAAGCCACGCAAGATCCCGCGCAGGCTGTTCTCGATATCAATAAGTTTGCTCTGCACCAGCTTGCGCGCCGTCAGTATGGCCCGCACCTCCTGTGCAGCCATCGACTTGCAGTGCACCGGCCGGAACCAGCCAAGCCGCATCAATTGCGCGATCCCTCGGGCGTCATTGCGGTCCGACTTCACCGGCATCGCCTTGAACGCATCACGCACGTGCCGCGTCTCCAAAAGCTCGACCGCAAGCCCGGCCTGCTTCATTGCCATATAAAGCCATTGCGACAGCGGCCCCGCCTCCAGCCCGATCCGCCCAAGCCCAAAGCCCAGAGAGCCGAGCCAGCCAATCAATGCCGCCGGCTCGCTCGCGACCTTCGTCTCGCGAATGATCTTGCCACTCCCGTCCACCACACACACGCTTGAGCATTCCAATGACACGTCGATTCCGGCATAATGCTCCATGGTCGTCTCTCCTCGATGCTTGGAGCGAGGCCAATCCTCGACTCCGTCACACCATCATGTGAGGGACGACCACCCAAAGGGCCAAGAGGCCCGTTACCCCATCTGCGGGTGCACTGGCGCCCGGCATTCCCTGCGCCCTCTGATTTTAGAGGGAGCAAGCATTTGCAAAACTCGGACGCGAAAGCGCGGCGCGAGAAGGCGGAGCTATACCCACCCGTCATCGCCCGCGAAGGCGGGCGATCCAGTATTCCAGAGGCATTGATGTTTGAACCGATAAGCTGCGGCGTACTGGATGCCCCGCTTTCGCGGAGCATGACTGCTACTTGAATCGAAATGATGGACCCCGGATCAGCAGCGCATCATATGATCGGGCCGCGTAGTGCGCGGCTCCGATCATGCTGTGCAGCATCCGGGGAACGCGGCTTACTCTTCCGTCTTCGGTTCCTTCGACATCCGATCGAGGCGATCCTGCATGTCCTTCATCTGGCGGCGCAGATCGTCGATGTTGTCGTCCGCCGCCGGCTCCGGCGCCTTTTCGGTTTCGCCCAGCGCCGAGGTGCGCTGCGGCACGAACGGCTTGAACATCGAGAACGTCTGCTGAAACAATTCCATGTTGCGGCGGACATGTTCTTCCAGCGGCGCAAAGGGCGTCCCGCTGAATGTATCGGTGAGCTGCCTGCGGAATTTTTCCTGTTCGCGCGTCAGCGTATCGATCGACTGCTCGAGATATTTCGGAACCACCATCTGCATGCTGTCGCCGTAGAAGCGGATCAGTTGCCGCAGGAACGTGGTCGGCAGCAGATTTTGCCCGGCCTTGTTTTCCTGCTCGAAGATGATTTGTGCGAGCACCGAACGGGTGATGTCGTCGCCGGTCTTGGCGTCGTAGACGAGGAAGTCCTCGCCCTCCTTGACCATCGCCGCGAGGTCCTCAAGGGTCACGTAAGTGCTGGTGCCGGTATTATAGAGCCGTCTATTCGCGTATTTCTTGATCGTGGTGGGTTGGTCTGATTTCGCCATGGGGGCTCACACAGAAAGACCGGGAAATGGGAACCCTACGGGATCGCCGAAGGGCTGAAGTCAACGCATTGCAGCAAAGGTAAGCATTTTCAATGCAGTTCGGCTACCGTTTTGTGCGGCACGGTTAATTCCAAAGCACGGAGGCGGCTCAGCAAAGCGCCATGTCAGTCAATTTGAATGCACTGCCGCGCAATTCTGCCCTCTGGCCAATTGACATGCCTCAACTACGTTAAGAGGATGGAGGATGAGAGTGGCCCGCCAGTCCGGCCCGCCCCCTTTGCAAGAATCCTCAAGCCTCAGGAGATGTCCATGTCAGACGATGTCGTCATCGTCAGCGCCGCCCGCACCCCGGTCGGAAGCTTCAACGGTGCCTTCGCCACCTTGCCGGCCCACGATCTCGGCGCCATCGCCATCAAGGCCGCGTTGGAGCGGGCCGGAATCGAGCCGGGCCGTGTTTCGGAAGTGATCATGGGCCAGATCCTCACCGCGGCTCAGGGCCAGAACCCCGCGCGCCAGGCCTCGATCGCGGCCGGTATCCCGGTCGAAAGTCCGGCCTGGGGCGTCAACCAGCTCTGCGGCAGCGGCCTGCGTACCGTGGCGCTCGGCTATCAGGCGCTGCTCAACGGCGATTCGGAAATCGTGGTGGCCGGCGGCCAGGAATCCATGAGCATGGCCCCGCACGCGCAATATCTGCGTGGCGGCGTCAAGATGGGTGGCGTGGAATTTATCGACACCATGATCAAGGACGGCCTGTGGGATGCCTTCAACGGCTATCACATGGGCAACACGGCCGAGAACGTCGCGCGGCAATATCAGATCACCCGCGCCCAGCAGGACGAGTTCGCGGTTCACTCCCAGAACAAGGCCGAGGCCGCGCAGAAGGCCGGCAAGTTCAAGGACGAGATCGTGCCGGTCACGATCAAGACCCGCAAGGGCGACGTCGTCGTCATCCGACGACGAATATCCGCGCCACGGCGCCACGCTGGAGGCCATGGCCAAGCTCAAGCCGGCGTTCGAAAAGGACGGCACGGTCACCGCCGGCAGCGCCTCGGGCATCAACGACGGCGCCGCCGCGGTGGTGCTGATGACCGCCAAGCAGGCGGCCAAGGAAGGCAAGAAAGTGCTGGCCCGCATCGTGTCCTGGGGACAGGCCGGCGTCGATCCGAAGATCATGGGCACGGGGCCGATTCCGGCCTCGCGCGCCGCGCTCAAGAAGGCCGGCTGGAGCATCGGCGACCTCGACCTGATCGAGGCCAATGAAGCCTTCGCGGCGCAGGCCTGCGCGGTCAACAAGGACCTCGGCTGGGATACCGGCAAGGTCAACGTCAACGGCGGTGCGATCGCGATCGGCCATCCCGTCGGCGCATCCGGCGCGCGGGTGCTGGTGACGTTGCTGCACGAAATGCAGAAGCGCGACGCCAAGAAGGGCCTCGCCACCTTGTGCATCGGCGGCGGCATGGGAATTGCGATGTGCATCGCGCGGGACTGAAAGCGATCGGTCGCGGCGGAACACGACAGACGGTGTGCGTTGCACGCGTCTAAAAAAGGTTCAGCCGCTGCCGATAATATTTCCTTCGCAGTCGCACTGTGCTGAACTAAATGAAACGCCCGGCGCAAGCTGGGCGTTTTATTCTTGATGTTCATCAAACGGCCCGCATAATTCCACGCTACATAAAAAATATATCCAAGGGAGGTTCCAACATGGCACGTGTGGCATTGGTGACGGGGGGAACGCGAGGCATCGGCGCTGCGATCAGCAAGGCGTTGAAGGCTGCCGGATACAAGGTTGCCGCCAACTACGCCGGCAACGATGCGGCTGCGGAGAAATTCAAGGCCGAGAACGGCATTCCCGTCTACAAATGGGATGTCAGCTCGTTCGATGCCTGCGCCGCGGGCGTCAAGCAGGTCGAATCCGACCTCGGTCCGATCGAGGTGCTCGTGAACAATGCCGGCATCACCCGCGATGGCGCCTTTCACAAGATGACGCTCGAACAGTGGAATGCGGTGATCAACACCAACCTCGGTTCGCTGTTCAACGTCACGCGGCAGGTGATCGAGGGCATGCGGGCCAGGAAGTTCGGCCGCATCATCAGTATTTCCTCGATCAACGGCCAGAAGGGCCAGTTCGGGCAGGTCAATTATTCGGCGGCGAAGGCGGGTGACATCGGATTCACCAAGGCGCTCGCGCTGGAGACGGCCAGGGGCGGCATCACCGTGAACGCGATCTGCCCCGGCTATATCAACACCGAGATGGTGCAGGCGGTGCCGAAGGACGTTCTGGAAAAAAGCATCTTGCCGCAGATTCCGATCAACCGGCTCGGCGAGCCGGAAGAGATCGCCCGCGCCGTGGTGTTTCTCGCCGCTGACGACGCCGGCGCCATCACGGGCTCGACGCTGACGATCAACGGCGGTCAATATATGGTGTGATTCGGTTCGCCGAATCGTATTGGTGTCATGGCCGGGCTTGTCCCGGCCATCTACGTCTTTGTAGATGCATTGTTAGCCAATAAGACGTGGATGCTTGGTCATAGGCGAGCGGAAGCGACGCCGTTCTTCGAACGGCTATGCGCGGGTATGACGAGAATCTTATATGACTCCCCGCAGCGCCACCTTGATCGGACTGACCGCGATCCTGATGTGGTCGCTGCTGGCTGTACTGACGGTCGCGACGGGAAAGATTCCGGCCTTTCAATTGGCCGCGATCACGTTTGCGATCGGCGGCATGGTCGGGTTGTCCACCTTTATCGGACGGCCCGAGGCGGTCTCTGCGTTGCGGCAGCCGCCGCTGGTCTGGGCCGTCGGCGTCGGCGGATTGTTCGGCTATCACGCGCTCTATTTTCTGGCGCTGCGTTTTGCGCCGCCGGCCGAGGCCGGACTTCTGAATTACCTGTGGCCGCTATTGATCGTTCTGTTCTCGTCCTTCCTGCCCGGCGAGCGGCTGGCGGCGCATCACGTCATCGGCGCGCTGCGCGGGACTTGCCGGCACGGTGTTGCTGCTGACGGCGGCGGCCTGTCGGGCTTTGCGCCGGGGCAGCTTCCCGGACTTTTTGCAGCCTTTGTCGCGGCGTTTGTCTGGGCGAGCTATTCGGTGATGTCGCGGCGGCTGAAGGCCGTGCCGACCGATGCAGTCGCGGGGTTTTGCCTCGCCACCGCGTTGCTCGCTGCGCTCATGCATGCGCTGCTGGAGAATACCGTATGGCCCGAGACATCAGCGCAGTGGCTAGCCATCGTCGCGCTCGGCCTGGGGCCGGTGGGGGCTGCGTTCTATGCCTGGGATATCGGCATGAAGCGCGGCGATATCCGGGTATTGGGCGCGGCGTCCTACGCGACGCCGCTGCTCTCGACCGCGTTTCTGATCCTGGCGGGCTTTGCCAAAGCCAGCGCCAATATCGCGATCGCTGCGGTGCTGATTGCCGGCGGCGGATTGATCGCGGCGAAGGACATGTTTCGCAAGCGCTAGCGCGTTTTCGAGCGAAGTGGGAACCGGTTCGCATGAAGAAAACGCGTCAAACAAAGACTAGAGGGGCCCTATTCCGGCGCCCAGTCCTTTGGCGCCAGTTCGAAGGTCGCGAAATCGAATCCCGGCGCCACCGTGCAGCCGACCAGCGTCCAGTCGCCGATACTTTCTGCTGCCTGCCAGGCATGCGCCGGCACGATCGCCTGCGGGACCTCGCCGGCGGCAAGGTCTGGTCCGAGGGTGATGCTGCGTGTGCCGTTATCGTCGGCAATCCGCAAGGTCAGCGCATCGCCGGCATAATAATGCCAGACCTCGACCGCATCGATCCGGTGCCAGTGCGAGCGCTCGCCGCGCGCCAGCAGAAAATAGATCGCGGTGGAACGCGAACGTCCGACGGCATCGACGCTGGAATCGCGAAATGTCTCGCGATAATGGCCGCCTTCGGGGTGCGGCTTCAGGTCAAGCGAAGCGATGATGTCGGAGGCGGAAGGCCGCTTGGCCATCAGGATCGTTCTTGCATCAGGATTTGTTCTTGCGTTCGCGCAGTTCGCCGAAGATTTCGGCGGCGCCGCGGTCCTTCATCCGCACGCTGGCGGCAACCGAAGGATCGTCCGCGCGCAGAAACACGTTGGCCTTTTTCTCTTCGCCAAGCAGCGTCGGGATCGTTGGCTTGTTTGCTTCCCGCAGCCGCTTTACTTCCTCGGCGCGGGCTTTCAACACCGCATTGTCGGGCTCGATCGTCAGCGCAAATTTGATGTTGGAGGCGGTATATTCATGGCCGCAATAGAGTTTGAAATCGTCAGGCAGCGCGCGCAGCTTGAGCAGCGACTCCCACATCATCGGATAGGTGCCTTCGAACACCCGTCCGCAGCCGATCGAGAACAGGGTGTCGGCCGCGAACAGCGCCTTTTCATTGTCGAAGACGTAGCTGACGTGATCGAGCGTATGGCCCGGCGTTTCCAGCACCCGCGCCAGCAGGCTTCCGATCTTCAGAACGTCGCCCTGCTTGGTGCGAAGATCGACATCGGCGATCTTGGTCGACTTGTCGTGAGGCGCGACGACGCGGCAGTTATATTTCTGCTTCAGCTCGGCGACGCCGCCGACATGGTCGTGGTGGTGATGGGTGATGAGAATGTCGGTCAACTGCCAGCCTTCGCGCTCCAGCGCGGCGATCACGGGCGCGGCTTCCGGCGCGTCGATCGAGGCGGTCGCCTTCGTCGCAGGATCGTGAATCAGATAGCCGAAATTGTCGGACAGGCAGGGGAACAGGCGAATTTCGGCGGCCATGATATCTCCGTTGCATTCTACTAGCGGTTTCCAGCACTCTTTGGGCATGAAATAGGGCGTTAACGCCGAATGAGCAATGCGCCTTTGCGTGCCCAATTCGGCCATTGCCCGTGGTAGATTGGGATCCATGACCATCGATGTGATCGACTTGAGGGATTTCTACTCGCAGCGCCTCGGTATCGTGGCGCGGCGGTTGATCAATCGCGGCATTCACGCCCGCTGGCCGGAAGCCGAGGGACAACGGGTGTTGGGCATCGGCTATCCCACGCCCTATCTCGGCCTGTTTCGCGACAGTTCCGAACGCTGCATCGCCTTCATGCCGGCGGCACAGGGTGTGCTGAAATGGCCGACGGCGCGGCCGACATTGGCGACCCTGGTCGATGAGCTTTCGCTGCCGCTGCCGGACTGCCGCGGTCGATCGTATCCTGCTGGTTCACGCGCTGGAAATGTCCGACGATCCGGAAGGGTTGTTGCGCGAGGTGTGGCGGGTGCTGGCACCGTCGGGCCGCATGATGGCGGTTATTCCGAACCGCCGGAGCGTTTGGACCCGCACCGACAATACGCCGTTCGGCCACGGCCGGCCTTATTCGCGTTCGCAGATCACGCAGTTGCTGCGGCAGACCTGGTTCACGCCGATCGGCTGGGGCGAGGCCTTGTTCGTGCCGCCGCTCGCGGCCGGCTGGTTCTTGCGCTCGGCGGCGGCGTGGGAGCGCGTCGGCGCCGCGATCTCGATGCCCTTTGCCGGCGTCCACATCGTGGAAGCGACCAAACAGGTTTACCGCGCTATCCCTGCCCACCGCGAACGCACGCGCCTGATACCGGCGCTGCCGCCGGTATTGGTGCCGTCGTCATTCCAGCGGGATGACGGGTAAGTGCCGTTACGGTCTGCGCATAAAAGCGCGGCGCCGGCTATTCATTTCCCGGAGTGAAATCGTCGCCGGGCGCAGCAGGGCCTGCGGCCACGCCTTCCGGACGCGGCCCGTGCGGACGACGGCGACGTCGGGGAAATCGTTCGCGTTCGCCGCTATTGCCCTCGAAGCCGCCACCATTGATCTGCGGCTGCGGCCCGGTGATGAAGGAAGGCAGGCGATCGACGCCGCCATTATCCGGAACGGAAGGTTGCGGCTGCTGCTGCTGAAATGGCGGCTGGCTGCGCTGTTCGCGGTGATTCTCTCGCGGCTGGTGCTGTTCGCGCGGTTGATATGACTGCTGATGATCCCGCTGGCCGGTGTCGCGGGGCTGATAGGGCTGCTGCTGCACCGGAACGAATCCCGGCTCCTGGCCGAAGTTCGAAAAGCTCTCGTCCTCGTCGCCATCCTCCGAGGTCATCTCGGCATCGGGCCGGGGCTGCGGCTGGTTCTGGCGGAATTGCTCCTGAGCCGCGGCGATCAGGCGGAAGTAATGCTCGGCATGCTGGTAGTAATTTTCCGCAGCGACCGGGTCGCCGGAGGAGCGCGCATCACGCGCGAGCTGGACATATTTTTCCGCGACGTGAGACGCAGTCCCGCGGATTTTGATATCCGGTCCGTTGGATTCGAACACCCTCGTCATCGGGTTCTGACCACGCCGGTTATTATTATTGTTGTTGTTATTATTGTTCCGGTTACGCATTCGCTTGTTGTTTTGACCGTTTCTCATGTCGTGCCTTTGATCCAGCCCTGAAATAACCTTGCCTCAAACTCCTAAGAGCCGTGATGTCGAAGGCTCTGGAGTCCCGTTTTCGCTTTGTCTGTCGTTTCGCTTCGTTCGCTATTTCGCTTCGTCCAATGTCGCGCGCCGCCTGATCCGGAGCGCGCGATCGTCGCGCGCGCCGAACCTAAACCGCCGCTTGTTTGCACACAGATTTACCGTACGCCGCAGTCAACAAAGGCGCGTTCCCCACCAGCCCGGCGCGCGTCGCCGGCCACATCAAGTCATTCCGCCTGCCAAAACAAGCACAGGTTTCGAGCGTGATTTTTCAAGCGCAATATCAGGCTTTCGTTCGCTTTGCGGTCGGAAGCAGCGCAGCTTGCCTAAGCCATCGCGCTCAAAGGGACCTGCGTTTTGGAACCTTTCACCCGGGGGCTCTCGCTGTGAGAACTCTGGCCTCGATCCGTATCTGCCTACGGGGCCAGTAACCCTGGACTGATGTTGGCCGGAACGTAGTCGCTCCCGGGGAATATTCCAAGTGCTTTTTTTGCATCCCAATAGGGCTTTATCGGGGCGCCTTTCGGCCGCTGACGGCCCGCGGGATGCCCGCCAGATCGGCCTTTGGCGGCCGCTGCGACGTTAACCCTGAAGCCGACATCAATTCGGCAATAGCGCCGCTCTGACCATGATCCGGCCTCCACGACGAGCGTCCCACCTGGGGCCAAAAGACGGGCGGCCTCCGGAACAATTGCACGGTAGGCATCAAGGCCGTCGGCGCCGCCGTCCAATGCACCGGGCGGGTCATATGCGTGCACCTCCCGGTCGAAGCCGCGGGATGTCTGCCGAGCGGATATAGGGCGGGTTCGACACGATCAGGTCGAACGCTCCCGACAGTGCCGCCGTGTAGTTGCAGGCGATGAACGCCGCCCGCGTGGCCAGGCCGAGACGGGCGGCGTTGTCACGCGCGGTACATAATGCCGCCAGGCTGATGTCGGTGCCGGCGCCGGTCCCATCCGGCAGTTCGGACAGTAATGCAAGAAGAATCGCGCCTGAGCCGGTGCCGATATCGAGCGATACGCAGGCCGCGAGCTGCGCTCGATCGCGCCAGATTTCAAGGGCCAGTTCGACGACGGTTTCAGTGTCCGGCCTTGGCACCAGCGTTGCCGGCGAAAGTTGCAAGGGCAGGCCCCAAAACTCCTTGACGCCGAGAATGCGGGCGACCGGCTCACCCCCCAGACGACGCTGCGTGAAGTTTTCAAGACGCGCCGATTCGTGTTGCGTGACGATCCGTGTTGTAGCCGTCATCAAGCCGGTGAGGTCGAGGCCGAGTGCCGCGCCAGCCAACAGGCGCGCGTCAAGTTCGGCTGAATCGATGCCTCGTTCCCTGAACCTCGCAGCCAGCGCGCGCCGCGCGGCCTCGACCGTCTGCCCAGCGAAAGAGGCGGTCTCGGTCACGCCGAAGCGCCTTGGGCTGCAAGTTGTGCGGCCTGGTGCTCGGTCGTCAATGCGTCGGTCAATTCGCCAAGCGCTTCGCCCGCGATGACCTGCGGAAGTTTGTAGAGCGTCAAATTGATGCGGTGATCGGTGACGCGGCCTTGCGGGAAATTATAGGTGCGGATGCGTTCGCTGCGGTCGCCGGAGCCAACCTTCTCCTTGCGGTCGGCCGAGCGCGCGGCGTCGATGCGCTGGCGCTCGGCGTCATAGATGCGCGAGCGCAAAATATTCATCGCCGACGCACGGTTCTTATGTTGCGACCGGCTGTCCTGCATCATCACGACAATGCCGGTTGGAATATGGGTGATGCGGATCGCGGATTCGGTCTTGTTGACATGTTGGCCGCCGGCACCCTGCGCCCGCATGGTTTCGATCCGCAAATCATCCTGCTTGATATCTACATCGACGTCCTCGACCTCCGGCAGCACGGCGACCGTCGCCGCCGAGGTGTGGATACGGCCTTGCGTCTCGGTGTCGGGCACGCGCTGCACCCGGTGCACGCCGGATTCGAATTTCAGTTTGGCAAAGGCGCCGCGGCCCTGCACCTCGGCGATGATTTCCTTGTAGCCGCCCATGGTGCCTTCGCTCGCCGAGATCACCTCGACCTTCCAGCCCTGCAAGTTGGCGAAGCGCTCGTACATGCGGAACAGATCGCCGGCGAACAAGGAGGCTTCATCGCCGCCGGTGCCGGCGCGAATTTCCAGCACCACGTTGCGGTCGTCCATGGCGTCCTTGGGCAACAGCGCGACGCGGATTTCCTGTTCCAGTTCGCCAATACGAGCCTGAAGCTGCTCGCGTTCGGCCTCCGCCATGCTGCGCATTTCAGGATCGGTCGCGGGATCGGCGAGCAGGCCGTCGGTGTCGGCGAGTTCGCTGCGCGCGGCGCGATAGGTTTTGACGGCATCGATCAGCGGATTGAGCTCGGCGAGTTCGCGGGTGATCCGGACATAGTCTTCCGAATTCACCTGGCCCAGCAGCTGCGCCTCCAACGAGGCGTGGTGCGCCAGCAGAATGTCCAGTTTGGCTTCGGGGAGCATCGACATGGTGTGGTCTCGAATTTCGTCGTTTTGAGCATATGGGGAGCGGAGCGGAAAATTGTCCCGCTACAACGACAGCCCTTCGGCCTCGGCGAATTCGGTCAGCTTCTGGCGGATCGACACGCTGCCGGAGGGCGCATCGAGCAGCGAGTTCATGAGGGTCTCGGCTTTTTTGGCATCGAGGTCGAGGATCAGCGCCTTGACCGGGCCGTGCCCGGTTGCCGACAGCGACAACGATCGGTAGCCGAGCGCAATCAGCGCCAGCGCGCCGATCGGCTTCGACGCCATTTCGCCGCAGAGCGAGGCGGATTTTTTTGCCACGTTGGCCTTTTGCACGATTTCGCGCAGCACCCGCAGGATCGGCGCCGACAAGGTGTCGAACCGCTCGGAAACCTTGGCGATTGCCGCGATCGACCGCGAACAGGAACTGAAACAGGTCGTTGGAGCCCACCGAAATGAAATCGACTTTCTTCAAAAGCTCTTCAAGCTGATAGAGCAATGCCGGTACTTCCAGCATGGTTCCGACATCGATGCGTTCGGGCAACGCGTGTCCGTGTTGACGCAGATAAGTCAGTTCGCGCTCGACGATGCCCTTGGCGGCGTCGAATTCGGCCACTTCCGAGATCATCGGGAACATGATGCGCAGGCTTCTCCCGCCGCCGGCGCGCAGCAGCGCGCGGATCTGGCCGCGCAGCAAGCCTGGCCGGTCGAGCCCGAGCCGGATCGCGCGCCAGCCGAGCGCCGGATTTTCCTCGATCACGCTCTCCATATAGGGCAGCGCCTTGTCGCCGCCGATGTCGAGGGTGCGGAACGTCACCGGCTTTGAGCCGGCGGCATCGAGCACGGTGCGGTATAACGCAAGCTGGTCGCTCGTGCGGGGCAGGCTCTGGCCGACCATGAACTGCAATTCGGTGCGGAACAGGCCGATGCCGGATGAGCCTGTATCGTCGATATGCGGCAAGTCGATCGCAAGCCCCGCATTGATCAGGAGCTCGACCGGCTGTCCGTCTTTGGTAACGCAAGGCTTGTCGCGCAAGGCAGAATATTGCGCCTGCCGGCGGGCGCGAAACCGCACCCGCTCCGCATAGGCCTGTTCGATCTCGGTCGAGGGCCGGACATAGATCGAGCCTGAGGTGCCGTCGACAATGATGGCGTCGCCGGGGTCGGCTATACCAGGCGCGTTCGGCACCTCGCCGACCGCCGGAATGCCGAGTGCGCGGGCCACGATCGAGACGTGCGAGTTGGCAGTGCCTTCCTCCAGCACCAGTCCGCGCAGGCGCTTGCGGTCATAATCGAGCAGCGCCGCCGGCCCCATCGCGCGCGCGATCAGGATGGCGTTGTCGGGCAACTGCTCGCGCGATGGCGCGTGATCCTGTCCGACCAGTTGCCGCATCAGGCGATGGCCGAGGTCTTCGAGGTCGTGCAGCCGATCGCGCAAATAGGGATCGGTCGAGCGCAGCATGCGGGCGCGGGTATCGGACTGGACGCGTTCGACCGCGGCTTCCGCGGTGAGGCCCGTGGCCACCGCCTCATGCAGCTTGTGCGACCAGCCGTGATCGTTGGCGAACATCCGGTAGGCTTCAAGCACATCGCGGTGCTCGCCGCCGTCGGCGACGTCGCCGCGCTCCAGCATGCGATCGAGATCGGCCCGCAATTTGGCCAGCGCCGTATCCAGCCGCTTGATTTCCTTCGGCAGGTCCTCGGCAATGTAATTGGTGATGACGACGCGCGGCTCGTGCAGCACGACGTGGCCGAGCGCGATGCCGTCGGACAGGATCGCGCCGGTCTTGTGCAGGGAATGCCGCGCCGCGGGCTCGGCGCCCGGCTGCGCCAGCGCCGACAACTCGCCGGAAGCGATCATCTCCGCCAGCACCATCGCGGTGGTCTGCAGCGCCTCGACCTCCTCCTCGACATAGGTGCGCTTGGCGCGGTTCTGCACCACCAAGACGCCGAGTGTGTTGCCGGCACGCAGGATCGGCACGCCGAGGAACGAGTGATAGATTTCTTCGCCGGTCTCCGGGCCGGAACGAGAACGCCGGGTGGCTCTGCGCGTCGTTGAGGTTGAGCGGGGTGGCCTCGCTGGCGACAAGGCCGACCAGGCCCTCATGCGCGCTCAGCACGGTGCGGTGCACGGCGTCGCGATTAAGGCCCTCGGTGGCGTAGAGTTCGAGCGTATTGTCGACCCGCAAGACGTAGACCGAGCACACCTCCGCCACCATGTTGGCGGCGATCAGCACCACGATCTTGTCCAGACGCTCCTGGGCGGAGACCTGCTCCGCCATGGTTTCGCGAAGCCGTCTCAACAGGACGCGGGGACCTCCCGACGCGCTTCGCATCTCTTTAAATCCTCTCCCGCCAGGCCAGCCTATCGGGTGCCCCCGAGCTGGCGTTCAACTCAAAACGCAACAATTTTATTCATTCGGCGGTGTGGTATCGGCCGAATCACACCGCCAAAACAGTGGCACAGTTCACAATCGGGCCCATCTTCAGGCCGTATACCGAATTCGAGCCTTGTTTTGCCAAGCAAAACGCCTGCCAGCGTCCGCCAAGGTGACGGTTCAAAAAATCCGTACACAGTGGCTGACGTGGCTGCGTCAACTTATGTTGCAGCCGCTAAGAGAAAATTGTTTCTAAACTTGATCGAGGCCGTAGAGCGTGTGCAGCGTGCGCACGGCAAGTTCGGTATAGGCGGTGTCGATCAGCACCGAAAACTTGATTTCCGAGGTGGTGATGGCGCGGATGTTGATGTTGCGTGCCGCGAGCGCCGAAAACGCCTTGGCGGCGACGCCGGCGTGGCTGCGCATGCCGCTGCCGATGACCGAGACCTTGGCGACATCGGTGGCGGTGTCGAGCCGGGCATAGCCGATCTTGGCCTTGGCGGAAGTGATGGTGTCGCGCGCGCGCGTATAGTCGGAGGCCGGCACCGTGAAGGTAAGATCGGTAGTCTTGCCGTCTTCCGAGACGTTCTGCACGATCATGTCGACGTTGATATTGGCATCCGCCAACGGGCCGAAGATCGATGCGGCAACGCCCGGTTTATCCTCGATCTGGCGGATGGAAATCTGCGCTTCGTCCTTGGAAAAGGCGATGCCGGTGACGACGTGGCTTTCCATGATTTCCTCCTCGCTGCAGATCAGCGTGCCCGGCGGCTGGTTGGCGTGCGGGTCGATATCCTCGGGCTTGTCGAAACTGGAGCGGACAAAGATCGGCATGTTGTGCACCATGCCGAGTTCCACCGACCGCACCTGAAGCACCTTGGCGCCCAGGGAAGCCAGTTCGAGCATGTCTTCGAAAGCGATCCTGTCGAGCCGGCGGGCCTTTGGAACCACCCGCGGGTCGGTCGTATAGACACCGTCGACATCGGTATAGATGTCGCAGCGGTCGGCATGGATGGCGGCGGCGACCGCCACGGCGGACGTATCGGAGCCGCCGCGTCCCAGCGTGGTGATCCGGTTGGTCTGCGGAAAAACCCCCTGGAAGCCGGCGATAACGGCGACCTCCTTGCGCTCCTTGAAGCGGGTGACCAACTCGCTGCCGTCGATGTCGAGAATCCGCGCGGAGGCATGGGCGTCGCTGGTCTTGATCGGAATCTGCCATCCCTGCCAGGAACGCGCCTGGATGCCGATCGCCTGCAATGCGATCGCCAGCAGCCCGGCTGTCACCTGCTCGCCGGACGCCACCACTGCGTCATATTCGCGCGCGTCGTGCATGGGGGAGGCTTCGCGGCACCATTCGACCAGTTCATTGGTCTTGCCGGCCATCGCCGAGACGATGACGGCAACGTCATGGCCGGCATCGACCTCGCGCTTGACGTGACGCGCGACGTTGCGGATGCGTTCGATGTTGGCGACCGACGTGCCGCCGAATTTCATCACGAGGCGACCCATACGACTGGTGCATTCCCCTGCGGATTATTAATGTGGCCGGCGCAAACGTTCGCGAGCGCGCGGCTCCAAAGGCGCGTATACATAGCGAGGTGACCGGGGGCAAGCAACCGGTTCCGGGTCGCGCTAGGTCATTGAGTTAATTGAGGCTGTTCGTATGGGGCGTTATATCGACGAGATCCTGCAGCCGGGCGAAAAAGTGCTGTATTCGACCAATGCTCACTGGATTTTTTACCTGCCGGCGATCGCGGCCTGGGTCGTGGCTTTGGCGCTTCTGATTGCCTCCGCGGCGGTCGGCGCTGTCCCGTCGCTGGTTCTGCTATGCTGGGCTGCGGCCGCGGTGATCGCTGTCGCGGCCGTCTACTTCACGATCAGGGCCTGGTTCCACCGGTTGTCGACCGAAACGGACGTCACCGACCGGCGGGTCGTGCATAAAACCGGGTTCATCAATCGGCGCACCTTTGAGATGAGCCTCGACAAAGTCGAGAGCGTGGACGTCAACCAGAGCATGATGGGGCGCATTCTCAACTACGGTGACGTGACGATTCTCGGCGTTGGCGAGGGCAAGCAAACAATCGCGACGATTGCTTCGCCTCTGGCGTTTCGCAGCGCCATCACCGCGCACTAGGAGCGGCAGGCAGCCATGGCCATGCAATCAAACCCGCCTGCCGCCCTCTCCGGAGCCGCAGGCTCTACCGTCGATCCCGCGGAGATCGCCAAGTTCTCGAAATTGTCGGAACAGTGGTGGGATCCCAAGGGCAAGATGGCGCCGCTGCACAAGATCAACCCGCTGCGGTTGACCTACATTCGCGATGCGGCCTGCCGCAAGTTCGAACGCAACGTCAAAAGCCTGAACTGTCTTTCGGGCTTGCGCGTCCTCGATATCGGGTGCGGCGCGGGGCTGTTGTGCGAGCCGCTGACCCGGCTGGGCGCGCAGGTGATCGGCGTCGATCCCTCCGCCAGCAATATTGCCGCAGCGAAGCTTCACGCCGACCGCGGCCACCTCTCGATCGATTATCGCTGCACCACCGTTGAGGAGATGGACGTTCGCGAGCGCTTCGACATCGTGCTGGCGATGGAAGTGGTCGAACATGTCAGCGACGTCGGCATATTCCTTGGCCGTTGCGCGGCGATGCTCAAGCCCGGCGGGCTGATGGTGGTTTCCACGCTCAATCGCAACTGGAAGAGTTTTGCGCTGGCCATCGTCGGCGCGGAGTATGTCCTGCGCTGGCTGCCGCGCGGCACCCATCAATGGGAGAAGTTCGTCACCCCCGACGAACTCGCACGTCACCTCCTCGATAACCGGCTAACTATCACTGAGCAGACAGGCGTAGTCTACAGCCCGTTCGCCGATCGCTGGGGTTTGTCGTCAGATATGGACGTGAACTACATGGTCGTGGCGGAGGGCACGTAGCAAGCGAAGAGGGCCAATGAGGGAATTGGCAGTGTCGCTGCTACAAATAAGGCGTCGTCCCTGCGAACGCAGGGACCCATAGCCACCGACCCCTGTGACACCTCGATCCGAGTTCCAAGAATGTATTACGTTTACATCCTTGCGAGTCGACGCCATGGCACGCTTTACATCGGAATGACGAATTCTACCCAGAAGCGGCTGGAAGAACATCGCAAAGGTAAAGGCTCATCATTTGTCAAAACCTACGGGGTTTACCGCCTCGTCTATGTCGAATCCTATGCTCATGCCGAGGAAGCAATCGCGCGAGAGAAACAACTGAAGCGTTGGAAACGCGATTGGAAAATCGAGCTGATCGAGCGTGAGAATCTCGAATGGCGTGATCTTAGTGACCTGCTTGTCTGATTGGTGTGACCAAAAACTTCTCCCTGTGGTTATGGGTCCCTGCGTTCGCAGGGACGACTAGGTACGGAGATTCGCAGCTCTGTCATGCGCGGCTCGGGTTGACCGCGCGAACCACGACCGGCACGGTGGCGCGCTTCTATTTCCCAGTTCTGATTTTTCCCGCAAATGTTCACCGTTACCTCGCTCTGGATTCCCTTCACGATCACCGCCGCGATGGGCCAGGTCGCGCGCAACGCCATGCAGCGGCAGCTGACGGGCCCGCTTGGCACCTGGGGCGCGACCAACATCCGCTTCCTGTTTGGTTTTCCCTTCGCCATTCTGTTTTTTGCTGGGGTGTTGTTTTTCACCGGTGACGCCGTGCCGTCGCCGACGCCGGCGTTCTGGCCCTGGCTTTTGCTCGGAGCGCTCTGCCAGATCCTCGCCACCGGGCTGATGTTGCTCGCGATGAACGAGCGCTCCTTCGTCGTGACCACGGCCTATATCAAGACCGAGGCGATCCAGACCGCGATCTTCGGCTTCGTTTTCCTCGGCGATCACCTGACCGACTTGAAGGTGATCGCGATCCTGATCGCAACCGTCGGCGTCGTCATCACCGCGCTGCAGCCGGGCGGCGAGAAGGGTTTTTCCGATTGGCGGCCGACCGTGATCGGTCTGGTTTCGGCCGCCGCCTTCGCGCTCTCGGCCAATGGCTATCGCGGTGCAATCATCACGATCGAGGGCGCTTCCTTCGTGACGGCGGCGACCTACACGCTGGTGTTCGGACTGTTCGTGCAGACGCTGATCCTGACGATCTACCTGGTGGCGCGCGCGCCCGGCGTGCTCAAGGCGATCCTGGGCCTGTGGAAGCCGTCCTTGCTTGCGGGCTTCATGGGCGCCTTCGCCTCGCAATTCTGGTTCCTGGCGTTCGCGCTGACGGCGGCTGCCAATGTGCGCACGCTGGCGCTGGTGGAAGTGCTGTTCGCGCAAGCGGTCGCGTACTACTCGTTCAAGCAGCCGATCTCGGCGCGCGAAATTGTCGGCATCGTGTTGATCGTGATCGGGGTGGGGCTGTTGGTGGCCGCGTAGCGTTAGTTTGACGCGGTTTCTTGACGCGAACCGGAGAGGCCACTTCGCTCGAAAGCGCCCCGGTCTAGCCCTTGAAAGCAATCAGCACGGCGCCGGTGGCAATCAGCACGATTCCGATCCAGCCATAGGGCGACGGCCGCTCGCCGAGAAACGTCACGCCAAACAACGCCACCAGCACGACGCTTAGCTTGTCGATGGGCGCGACCAGCGTCGCCGGTCCGAGTTTCAACGCGCGAAAGTAACAAAGCCACGACGCGCCGGTGCCGAGCGCGGAGAGCACGAGAAAAGTCCAGCTTTTCGGCGAGATCGCCCCCGGGTTGGACAACTGTCCGGTCGCAAACAGGATCAGCGACAGCGTGATCAGCACGATCACGGTGCGGATCAGGGTTGCCAGATCGGAGTTGATGCCTTCGACGCCGACCTTGGCAAAGATCGCCGTTAAGGCCGCGAACACCGCCGACAGCACGGCCCAGATTTGCCAGGACGACAGGGTTTCAGGATTCATCGGGCGGCCTCAGCGGGAAATTATGTCGCCGTTCCCGTGGCGAGGATTTAATTCCTGTCCTCGGGCAGCACCGGCAGCGGCATGACCTCGACGCCTTCCTCGATCAAGGCCTTGGCCTCGTCCGGCGAGGCCTCGCCGTAGATCGGGCGATGTTCGATATCGCCGTAATGCATCTTGCGCGCTTCGTTCGGAAACGTTTCGCCAACATTATCGGCGTTCTTGACGATATGGTCGCGCAATTCCTTGAGCTTGGCGCGCAGTTCGGCCTCCTGCGCCATCAAAAGCGGCGTGGGCGAAGAAGGCGGGATGACTTCGGTGGCCGGCGAAGGCACCGGCAACTGATCGGAAGGCTTGTGATCGGAAGGCTTGGCGTCGCGGCCCTTCTTGCCGACGATCTGCGGAGCCATGATGGCGCGTTCGACCTTGGTCGAGCCGCAAACGGGACAGCTCACGAGTTTGCGCTTTTCCTGGGTTTCGTAAGCCGACGAACTCTGGAACCAGCTTTCGAAAGCGTGGCCCTTGGCGCAGCGCAGATTGTAATGGATCATGCCGATCCTCGCACCAGGTGCAGATGGTCGGGACCTGACCTCGGGATCGGCGACGGAAAAACGCCGGCCATGTTGCAGCGACGGCATGGTCTTGCGCGCAGTCTCAACCAGCGCGGGATCGATCTTCGCCATGAAAACACCGGGCTCGATGCCGCCTTCAGCCAGCACCTCGCCCCAGGGGGCGATGATCAGCGAATGCCCGTAGGTCTCGCGCTTGTTCTCGTGCAGGCCGGCTTGCGCCGCGGCAAACACGAAGCAGCCGTTCTCGATGGCGCGGGCGCGCAGCAGCGTGTGCCAATGGGCCTCGCCGGTTTTCCGGGTGAAGGCGGAAGGCACGGTGAGGAACGAGGCACCGCTTTCGGCGAGCGCGCGATAGAGTGCCGGGAAGCGGACGTCGTAGCAAATCGTCAAGCCCGATACGCCCCCAGGGCAGGTCGGCAATCACGGCGGTCTCGCCAGGCTGATAGTTGGCCGACTCGCGATAGCTTTCGCCGCCCGGCAGATCGATGTCGAACATATGGATCTTGTCGTAACTGGCGATCACCCCTCCGTCAGGCCCGATCAGGAACGAGCGGTTGACGGCGCGTTCGGAGGACGCGCGCAGCGCCAGCGAGCCGATATGCAGATGAATTTTCAGCTCGGCGGCCAGCGCGCGATAAGCCTTCAGCGAAAGATCGTCCGCCTCGTCGGCCAGATGCTCGAACAGCGCCTTGCGGTTCAGCTGCATCATGTTGCTCACCTCCGGCGTGAGCACATAGTCGGCGCCTTGCGCGGCCGCCTGCCGGATCAGTTTGATGCCCTGCTCAAGGCTTGGCCCGGGCAGCAAGCCGGTGCGCATCTGCACCATGGCGGCGGTAAAGGAGCGGTCAGCACTCATGAATTGGCCTTTTCACCGGCGAGCAATGCGTCAAGCTTTCCGGCGCGGTCGAGTGCGTACAACTCGTTGCAGCCGCCGACATGGGTCTCGCCGATGAAAATCTGCGGGAAGGTCGAGCCGGCGCCGGCGCGATCGTACATCTGCTGACGAAAGTTCGGATCGGCGGCGACGCTCGAGCTCGGTGAACGCGGCTTTTTTGCGCGTCAGCAGCTGACTTGGCGGCGCTGCAATAGCCGCAGCCCGGGCGGGTATAGATTTCGATCGCAGCGGCCATGACGCGCTCTGAGCTCCGGTTTTCGACGTTCGCAACTTGATTGAGATGGCCGATTATATGGGAGTTTGGTGGCCGTCCACAACCCGGGCGAACACCAGCACGTCGACGGCTGCTGCCTTCGCACGCAAAAGCGCCCGCGCGCAGGCGTCCACCGTCGCGCCCGAGGTCAGCACGTCGTCGATCAGGACCACGCGGCGGCCGCTGATGAGGTGTTGCCGGTCGGGCGCGACCTTGAACGCGCCCTGCACGTTGCTGGCCCGTTGTGGCCGCGAGAGGCCGATCTGCTGTTCGGTCGGCCTGATCCGGCGCAGCGCCTCGGCGGCCACCTTAACGCCGCTCTGCGCGCTCGATGATCCGCGCCAGCGCGCCCGATTGATTGTAGCGGCGGCTCCATCCCCGCCGCCAGTGCAACGGAACGGGGACGAGCGCGTCGGCGCCATCCAGCAATTCCCGTCCGGCCCGCGCCATCCAGCGGCCCATCGCCGGGGCCAAATCCGTGCGGTCCTGATATTTCAAGGCATGCACCAGTGTCCGCGCCACGTCGTCATAACGCACGGTCGCGCGGGCCCGCGCATAGGCCGGCGGATTGGCGATCGCTTCCATCGACAGCATGTCGGGTCCGGGATCGTAGACAAAGGGAATGCCGAGCCGCGGGCAAAACGGCGGCGCGATGAACGACAGTTTAGCCCAGCAATCGGCGCAGACGCCTTCGCCGTCGACCGGGTCGCGGCAGGAAACACACAGCGTCGGCAGCGCGATGTCGAGCGCCAGTTTGGCTGCATACGACCACGCCCCCCGGCACGCACTCAGCGCGCCGTAAAGATGCGAGGAGATGGAGCGGGATGGTGATGCCTCGGCGTCCATGGCTGGCAGGCTACCGTCGGCTCAGCCAACGCTCAAGCGGCAAGAAAGCGCTAACATAGCGGGAGGCGGCCTGCGGTGATCTTGCCCAAGCGGCTATCCGTCGCCAGTTGAACAGGGTTACGATCTGCATCACCCGACCATCAGGCCGGATCGCCATGCTTCAAATTCTTTTTCCGCATCCCTACCAAATCGAAGTTTCCAAACTTCGCCAGCAGCTCAATGAAGCGCATCTGGCCTGGGCGACCGAATGGAAAGCGCGGCAGCAGGAATTCAAGATCGAGAATATTCGCTTCTCCCATGATCCCCTCTGGAACAAGCGGATCTTCAGCCTTCAGGCGGCCCATGACGGCGATGTCTGGTTCTGGCGGGCCACCCGCGTGTTTCTCGGGTGGGGCGTGGCGTCGATTTAGCCGCGGCTTGGCCTGACCGCCTCATCCCGCGCGGCGCTGGCGCGAGCCTGCCTGATAAGCAAGCCGGCTATGACCGGCGCAATAGGGCAGGCCGTCGAGGGGCCGGTTGCCGCAAAAGCAGAAATCGTCTTCGCCGGGGTGGCTGATCGGCCAGCGGCATTTTTCTTCGCTCAGCTCCAATAGGGAACAGTGCTGTTCGCTGTGAATAGGCTGGTCGTCTTCCGCCGGCGGCGTCTCGTTGAACAGTTTTCGCAGCATCCGGTACTGCAACCTCGGCACGGATTTCGGACGGTTTCGCCCGGCCTCGTCCCTTCGCGGTTTAAAGGTTTTTTCGCGGGTCAGGCTGAGGCGGGAGAGCTTGCCGATCACGGCGTTGCGGCTCACCCCGATTTCACAGGCGATTTCACGGCAGGAGAGCCCGGCCGCGAAATGGGTTTTAAGAAGTTCGACGCGCTCGATGGTCCAGGTGTTGTCCGGCATTTGAAAGTCCCAAAGTATGAGCCGTCACTCCGGCTCCCCCAATGGCCTCACAGTCGCCGATCCGTCCCGAATGCCGTCTCACGGAGTCTTGCCGTTGTCGCGGATCGAAAGCAGCCCGTCCTTGATGGCGAGACGAATACCTTCCTCAATCAAGGTCCTCGCAACGCCCGGCACGCTTGTCCCGTGGGTACCCTGTCGGACCAGCTTCTCGAGATAGGTGATGGTCGAAAGGGCCAACGTGATGGGAACTCGGTCGGTTTCGGCTTTTTCTGTGGCCATACAAAAACGCTAGCCTCTAAAAAGGATTCAGAAAAGTATCTATTAAGAGTCTATTTACACCAGAAAGGGACGGCTTGTCAGCCCTGGATCGCAAGCCTACCAACCGGCATGGTTTACGAGCCGACTTCAGCCCCTGTCTTGTTTGACCGCTATTTGTTGCGTTCCCGCCTTGGCCGGGCGCAACGGCTTGGGCCTGCGACCTTCTTGCTCGACCGTGTCGCCGAGGATATGGCGGAGCGGCTCAACGCCGTATTGCGGGATTTCAAGAGCGTGGCCGAAGTCGGAGCGCCCGGCGACCAGGTCGGTCGCGTCCTGGCGGCGCGCTTTGGTCGATACGCTCGGGTCGATTTGCCGGTGCGGGAATCCGAGCCGCTTGCTCTTGAGGCGCAGTCGATCGATCTTGCGATTTCCGCACTCGCCTTTCAATTCGTCAACGATCTGCCCGGCGTGCTCGCGCAAATCCGCCGGGCGTTGCGCCCCGACGGATTGTTGATGGCGGCGATGATCGGCGGCGACACGCTCACCGAACTGCGGCAGTCGTTTGCGGCGGCGGAAGCCGAATTGGAGGGCGGAATATCGCCGCGCGTCGCGCCGTTCGCCGATCTGCGCGACATCGGCGCGCTGTTGCAGCGGGCCGGTCTCGCGCTTCCGGTCACCGATGTCGACCGCGTCGTCGTGCGTTACGACAGCGTGTTCGGCCTGATGCACGATTTACGGCGGATGGGCGCGACCAATATTTTGGTGGAACGGCGGCGGATGCCGACCCGCCGCGCCACGATGTTGCGAATGGCGGAAATCTACAGCGAGCGCTTCGCCGGCCCTGATGGCCGCATTCGCGCGACCTTCGATATCATCTGGCTGTCGGGTTGGGCGCCGCACGAAAGCCAGCAAAAGCCGCTCAAACCGGGATCGGCGAAAGCAAGCCTCGCCGAAGCGGTAAAGAAGCGGGGGGCGTGAGCCGTCCCTTCTGTCAAGCCCGCGCATGACGAGCGAGTTAAAGCCGTGTGCCGTCCTTCACATCAGCAGATCGATCAGATGCGGGATCAGCGGAATATCGGCTGGCGGCATTTTGTAATCGCGTAACTTGTTGGCGCGCACCCAGGCGAGATTCTGGCCCTCGCGCGCGATCGCATCGCCTTCCCAGCGCCGGCAGATGTAGAGCGGCATCAACAGATGGAAGTCATCATAGGCGTGGCTCGCAAAGGTCAGCGGTGCGAGACACGCCTCTTTCACGGTGATGCCGATTTCCTCGTGAAGTTCGCGGATCAAGGTCGCTTCCGGCCGCTCACCGGGCTCGAGCTTGCCGCCTGGAAATTCCCACAAGCCCGCGAGCGTCTTGCCTTCCGGCCGCTGCGCGATCAGCACGCGCCCGTCGGCGTCGACCAGGGCACAGGCGACCACCAGGGTCAGTTTGATTCCAGCCATGTTTTACCGATGCGTCAGAACAACCAGGGCCGCGGGTTAGAAGGGATTTGTTAACTCTATTAGGCCCCCAATTTCGCGCCGGCAATAAGCCGAAGTTAATCCCCAGCCCATAATTAGAAGAGGACTTATTCGATATAGGCGGGACCATGCGCTCATTTTCCAGCTTGTTGAACCGTTTCCGCAAGGATCGTCGCGGCAATATCGCCGTGATCTTTGCGATTGCCTGCATTCCTCTGATCTCGGCGGTCGGATGTGCGATCGATTATTCGGAAGCAACGCGCATGAAGGCCAAGCTGCAATCGGCCGCGGATGCCGCGGCCGTCGCGTCGATTTCGGAGAATTCCCCGGGCTGGCTGGCGGCGTCGAACATGACGGGCAATGGCGAAGTCACGGCCGCTGAAACCGCTGCTACGAACATCTTCACTGGCAACATCAAAGGGGCCAACAATTCCCTCTTCACCTTGAATTCCATAGGCACCGCAGCCACCGTCACCAAGACCGGCCCGACCCTGACCTCGACGGTCACCTTCAGCGCCAACGTGCCGGTCACCTTCATGAAGGTGCTCGGCTATACGCAACTCACGGTGACAGGCAGTTCAAGCGCGACTTCGTCGCTGTCGCTTTATCTCGACTTTTACGTGATGCTCGACGTTTCCGGTTCGATGGGACTGCCGTCGGACGCCAATGGACAAGCCGCGCTTAACTTGGTCAATCCCGACAATTACAGCGCGTATCCTTCTGGCTGCACTCTCGCCTGTCACTTCTCGGTGCAGAACGTGTGTTCCGATAGTGGCCAGAAATACAAGACTAATAGCTACTGCATGGGCTTCGCGTATACGCGTGTGGACCAAACCGCGCTGACCAACCTCCTCAATGTGAAGGCGACCAAGAACGGCGTGAGAAACTCTACCGCACTCGGATTCCCGGATTCCATGATTTCCGGTTTGCCTGGCTCACTCAATACGGATCCGACTTACGGCATATCGGCGGTTTCATCCTGTCCGAATCCGACCCCCGCAACCGGCGACATACCCTGCATCCAGTTGCGCGTCGACGCGGTCGGCTTTGCTTTGAACGCGACACAGACCGCCAATGGCGTGAGTGGACTGTTCGAGACTGCCAACAATAAAGAGGTGCTTACCAACCAGTTCCGGATCGGGCTCTACCCCTTCATCCAGGATGTTTATTCTTATTTTCCGCTGACCGCTACCATTAACGGTAGCCCCACCAATACCTCGACGATCAATTACGCCGCCGCGAACCTCGTCAGTCTGCTTGATACCAATACCAATTCAAGCCTCGGCTCCGGCGGCACCAACATCACTCGATCGATCAACGACATGAATAACATCGTTCCGACCGCGGGCGACGGCAGTTCGTCGAACAAGACGCTGCCTTACGTTTTCCTCATCACAGACGGCGCGGTTGACCCGCAAACCAAACAACTCAACTCGTCGGGCGGCTGGGCCGGCAGCAACCACGCCACCACCATCGCGACAAACCCATCCCCTTGCGCGCAGCTCACTAATCGTGGCGTCAAGATGATCGGTGCTCTATATTCCCTATACGAAGATCGCGGACCCGAATCCGAACTTTGCGAACGACGAAGACGATTACGCCAACAACAATATCGCGAACATTCCGAACAGCCTTACGAAGTGCGCGTCGCCGACGGATTCATCGGGCAGCTACATGTACACGGCGAGCACGCCGGACCAGATCAACAAGGCGATCGTGGCAATGTTCAACCACGCGCTCGTCACCGCTCACATCACGAACTGAGGGCGCAAAGCGAACTTAGCCGGTCGTGACGATGTCACGACCGGTAGTCGCCGTTGATCGCGACATATTCCTTGGTGAGGTCGCAGGTCAAAACGCGGTCGCGGCCCTTGCCGAGGCCGAGCGCGACCTTGATCTGGATCTTCGGCTGCTTCATCGCGGCTGATACTTCCGCCTCGTCGTAGGCGGGATCGCGCGCGCCGCGATGGGCGACGCGGATGCCGTTGAACGAGATCGAAAGCTTGTCGCGGTCGGCCGGTTGGCCTGCCTTGCCGACCGCCATCACCACGCGGCCCCAATTGGCGTCCTCGCCGGCGATCGCGGTCTTCACCAGCGGCGAATTGGCGATCGACATCGCGATTTTCCGCGCCGAAGCTTTCGACGTCGCGCCCTCGACGATGATCTCGACCAGCTTGCGGGCGCCTTCGCCGTCGCGCGCCACCTGTTCGGCGAGGTCGGCCAGCACGGCGTGAAAGGCTTTCGCGAAGGCCTTCAGGCGCGGGTCGCTGGCGCGGCTGATTTTCGGCGCGCCATGGCTTGCGGCAGCACCGGTCGCAAAAGCGAGCAGCGTATCCGATGTCGAGGTGTCGCCGTCGATGGTGACGGCGTTGAAACTGTCCTTGACGCCCGCCTTCAGGAGCGATTGCAGCGCGGCGGCCGTGATCGGCGCGTCGGTAAAGATGAAGGACAGCATGGTCGCCATATCGGGCGCGATCATGCCGGCGCCCTTGGCCATGCCGTTGATCGTCACCCTGGCCTTGCCGAGCTTGACCGTTGCGGTCGCGACCTTCGGAAAGGTATCGGTGGTCATGATCGCACGGGCGGCGTCCATCCACGCATCAGGCGTCGTCTGCGTGGCGAGGTCGCCCAGCACGCCATCGAACTTCGTGGCGTCGAGCGGCTCGCCGATCACGCCGGTGGACGCCAGAAAGATTTCGCTCGCCTGGCAGCCGACCGCTTTCGCGGCGATCGAAGCGGTCAGCGAAGTTGCCTGACGGCCGGTCTTGCCGGTGAAGGCATTGGCGTTGCCGGAGTTGACCACGAGCGCGCGCGCTTGCCCCCGGCCGAGTTTGGCGCGGCACCATTCGACCGGCGCGGACGGGCATTTCGAACGGGTGAACACGCCGGCCACCGTCGTACCCTTGTCCAGGACCGCGAGCAGCACATCGGTGCGGCCCTTGTAACGGATGCCGGCAGACGCCGTTGCGAGCGTCACGCCCGCGATGGCAGGCATTTCGGGAACATCGGTCGGGGCAAGCGGGGAGACGGTGGATGACATGGGGCGCCTTATTTCGACATGGAAATTCAATCGTCATGGCCGGATTTATTCCGGCCATCCACGTCTTCAGCGCCATGATTGAGGTCTTGAGACGTGGATGCCCGGGACACCTGCGCGAAGACGCGCTTCGCGCTTTAGCCCGGGCATGACGTCAAATTACGGAAGTTCCGCCGCGAAGTCGATTTACTTCTTCGCGGGCGCCATCTTGGAATCCGGCGGCTTGGCGGCGTCGGGCGCCGGCGCTGGCGTGTTGGAAGCCTGGTCCATGCGCTCGACCTTCGCGCCTTCGCGCAGCTTGGCGACATATTCGGCCTGCGCCTTGCGCGTCACATAGGTTTCGATCTGGGCCTTGACCTGATCGAAGTCGGGCGCCTTGCGGTTACGCTTCTCCTCGACCTTGATGATGTGCCAGCCGAATTGCGATTTCACCGGATCGGAGATCTTGCCGGGCTCGAGCGCGAAGGCGACGGTGGAGAATTCCGGCACCATCTGATCCTTGGTGAAGAAGCCGAGGTCGCCGCCGTCGGCAGCGCCGGGATCCTTGGACTTCTTCTTGGCGAGCTCGGCGAAATCGGCGCCCTTGTCGAGTTCGGCCTTGACGGCCTTGGCCTCGTCCTCGGTCTCGACCAGGATGTGGCGGGCATGGACCTCCTGCTCGCCGGAAATCTGCTTGGCGGCCTCGTCGTAAACCTTCTTCATGGCTTCGTCGGTGGTCGCAGCCTTGCCTTCCGTCGCCAGCAGGCTGTCCATCAGGAGGCGATTGCGGGTGAAGGCGAGCCGGGCCTTGAAGTCCGGGCGATCCTCGACCTTCTTGTCTTCCGCGGCCTTGGCGACGATCTTCATGTCGATCAGGAACGCCAGCACGTTTTCCTTTTTCGTCGCGGGATCCATCTGCGCGAGGCTGGGCCCGAGCTCTTCCTCGGCAAGTGTGACGTCGCTTTGGTGGATTTCAGCGCCGTTCACCTTGGCAAGCACCGGGTTGTCTTCAGCACGCAGCGGCAGGCTCGCGAACAGAGCAAACGCAAGTGCGCCGGTGGCGACGGCAAAGCGGGCAGGCACGCCACGTTTGGCGTCTGATGACGAAGCAGTCATGGAAAATCCTTATATCGAAAGCCATTTGGCTGTTGTGGCAGAGCCATTCTCTTTTTTACGTGGTCATGATCTTTTCGGAAAACCGGTTTCCGCTTTTCCGGATCATGCCCTAAAGCGGCGCGACACTCGCCCAATCACACGGCCTTGGCAACGCGAAAAGTCTGTCAAAATGATGAAATCCCGGAAAGGCAGGCCGGGGTTCCGGCCTTCCATCGGGCCGACCCGGTGACCCAAAAGGGTTCGGACAGGCCCTCGTAACGCCGCCGGAAAACGCCATTCGGGCCAGTTGCGAAACAATCCGAAAACGGGGGATGATTGAGCGCCTCGGTGCCTCGATCGATGGCTGCGGGCGGCGTTGACAAGCCCTGGGCCCAGCCATATCTCTGCCAAACCTTGAGTCAACGGCGAGACGTTAATTTTGCTGCGTTTTTGCCGTTGAACCCTGGGTTGCCGATCTCCCACTCATTTGACGATCGATCCCCGGTCAGGGCGGGTCCGCATCGCGTCACGATGAGTTGATAGACAACCCGGCGGACCACCTCACGGCAGCTTTGGACAGGAATTTGGCATGATCGGCGCGCTCGCCCGCAAGTTTTTCGGTTCCGCAAATGACCGCCGGGTGAAGGGATACCAGGGCCGTGTCGATGCCATCAATGCGCTCGAGCCCGAGTTTGTTGCGCTTTCGGACGAAGCGCTGAAGGCGCGCACGGTGGAATTTCGCCAGCAACTCGCCGACGGCAAGACGCTCGACGACATCCTGGTTCCGGCCTTCGCCACCGTGCGGGAGGCGGCCAAGCGCACCCTCGGCCAGCGGCATTTCGACGTGCAGCTGATCGGCGGCATGGTGCTGCACGAAGGCGATATCGCCGAGATGAAAACCGGCGAAGGCAAGACGCTGGTGGCGACGCTTGCGGTCTATCTCAACGCGCTTGCCGGCAAGGGTGTCCACGTCGTTACCGTCAACGACTATCTCGCCCGCCGCGACTCCGCCTGGATGGGGCAAGTCTACAGCTTCCTCGGCCTGACCACGGGCGTCATCGTGCACGGCCTCGACGATGCCGAGCGCAAGGAAGCCTATGCCTGCGACATCACCTACGGCACCAACAACGAATACGGCTTCGACTATCTGCGCGACAACATGAAATACCGGCTGGAGGACATGGTCCAGCGCGGGCATTTCTACGCCATCGTCGACGAAGTCAACTCGATCCTGATCGACGAGGCGCGCACGCCGCTGATCATTTCCGGCCCGCTCGACGACCGCTCGGATTTCTACAACACCATCGACACCTTCTTCCCCAAGCTCGACAAGAGCGATTACGACGTCGACGAGAAGCAGCGCACGGTGACGCTGACCGAAGGCGGCATGGAGAAGCTGGAAATACTGTTGCGAGACGCCGGGCAGCTGAAGGGCGAGTCGCTCTACGACGTCGAGAACGTCTCGGTCGTACACCACGTCAACCAGGCGCTGCGTGCCCATACGCTGTTTACCCGCGACAAGGATTACATCGTTCGTGACGGCGAAGTCATCATCATCGACGAGTTCACCGGGCGCATGATGCCCGGCCGGCGCTATTCGGAAGGCCTGCATCAGGCGCTGGAGGCCAAGGAGCACCAGCCGGTTCAACCCGAGAACCAGACGCTGGCCTCGATCACGTTCCAGAATTATTTCCGGATGTACGAAAAGCTGTCGGGCATGACCGGCACCGCGGTCACCGAAGCCGACGAGTTGTTCGACATCTACCAGCTTGAAGTGTTGGAAATCCCGACCAACCTGCCGTTGTCGCGTCTCGACGAAGACGACGAGGTCTACCGCACCCAGAACGAAAAATACGCCGCCATTCTCGCCGAGATCGAGCGCGCCAATGGACGCCTGCAACCGGTGCTGGTCGGCACGGCCTCGATCGAAAAGTCCGAGGTGCTTGCGGAATACCTCAAGAAGAACGGCTACAAGCAGATCGACTTCGGCAACGAAAAGGCGATGGAGAAGCTTTACGCGGCGGCGCGCGCCGGCAAACCGGCCAAACTGTTTGCGGTGTTGAATGCGCGCTTCCACGAGCAGGAAGCCTATATCGTGGCCGAAGCCGGCGTGCCCGGCGCGATCACGATCGCCACCAACATGGCCGGCCGCGGCACCGACATCAAGCTCGGCGGCTCGCTGGACATGCGGTTCAGCACGAGACGGGAGGGATTGCCGACGAAGCCGAACGAAGCTGCGAAGATCGAACAGATCAAGGCCGACGTCGAACGCTTCCGCGACCTCGTGCTGAAGGCTGAGGAAACCATCGAGATCGAGCCGGCCAAGGGTTCGAAGCCGGCAAAGACGGTGACCAAGCCGGGCGGGCTCTACATCATCGGCTCCGAGCGTCATGAATCCCGCCGCATCGACAACCAGCTGCGTGGCCGTTCCGGCCGTCAGGGTGACCCCGGCCGCTCGAAGTTCTTCCTGTCGCTGGAAGACGATCTGATGCGGATTTTCGGATCCGACCGGCTCGACAGCATGCTGACGCGGCTCGGCCTGAAGGAAGGCGAAGCCATCATCCATCCCTGGATCAACAAGGCGCTGGAAAAGGCGCAGCAGAAGGTCGAAGCCCGCAACTTCGACATCCGCAAGAATCTTCTGAAGTTCGACAACGTCCAGAACGATCAGCGCAAGGTGATTTTCGACCAGCGCGTCGATCTCATGAAAGACGAAAGCGTCGCCGAAACCGTCGCCGACATGCGTCACGCTTTCGTCGAGGACGTCGTGACCAAGCATGTGCCGGAACATGCTTATGCCGAACAGTGGGACACCGCCGGCCTCAAGGAAGAACTCAAGCGCGTGCTTGATATCGATCTGCCGGTCGACGAGTGGGCCAAGGAAGAAGGCATAGCCGACGAAGAGCTGCTGACGCGGATCGAAGATCGCGTCGACCAGCACATGGCGGCCAAGGTGGCGCAGTGGGGCCCCGAGGTGATGCGCTATGTCGAGAAGACCATTCTGTTGCAGACCCTCGATCATCTCTGGCGCGAGCACCTCGTGATGCTCGATCATCTGCGCCAGGTGATCGGCCTGCGCGGCTACGGCCAGCGCGATCCGTTGCAGGAATACAAATCAGAAGCGTTCGGCCTGTTTGAAGCCATGATCGCCCACCTGCGTGAGGCGGTGACGGCGCAATTGATGCGCGTCGAAATCGTCCCGCCTGAAAATCAGCAGCCGGAGCTGCCGGCGATGGAAGTCCACAAGCTCGATCCCAATACCGGCGAAGACGAAATGGCGTTCGCCAACGCCTCGCTGGTGCCCGCTGCGACCGCCAACCGCGATCCGAAGAATCCCGCGACTTGGGGCAAGGTCGGCCGCAACGAGGATTGCCCGTGCGGCTCGGGCAAGAAATACAAGCACTGCCACGGCAAGTACGCATGAGGGCCTAAGCTCTCACGCCGTCATCCACCGACGACAGTAGATGGTTTTCAACGCGCTATCTTCAGCAACGGAATGCTGTTCGGATCGCGTGGCGCCGGCATCTGCCGCAAGTAAGCGTAGATGTCGGCTGCGTCGCTGTCGGAAAGCACAGCGGCCTCATAGGGCGGCATCTGGTTGGCGGGATGACGGAGTTGGTTGAGGAAACCGTCAAACGCAAATTCCGTGCGCGACACCCGCGGGCCGGTCATCATCGCCCCCTGACCCACCAAGCCGTGACATTGATAGCAGCCGACCTCGCGATAGATCGTCTTGCCGTGCTCGGCGTTGCCCGAGGGTGCTGATGCTTGTTGCGCCGATGCCGACCCAGTGGTCAGCGTCAATATTATCAAGGCGCGGCCGAGATGCTTCATGGCTTGCCCCTTATCGCGGCTGCGTGATGACGTCGATCAATACGGGCTGGCCGGCCTTGACGGCCGCAATGCCCTTGCGGAAGGCCTCGGCGAGATCATTCGGGTCCTCGATCGGCCCGATGCCGAGCGCGCCATAGCCCATCGCGATCTTCGCGTAATCGATGTTCGGATTGTCGATGGTCGTGCCGATCGGCGCGGTGCGTATGTCGCGATTGTGCCGGTTCGCCATGCGCTGCACGTGCATGATCTCCTGATGGTAGGCGCGGTTGTTCTGGATGATGGTCAGGTAAGGGATGCCGTGGTGCGCGGCGGTCCACAGCGTATGCGGCGCCATGTTGAATTCGCCGTCGCCGCAAACATTGATCACGACGCGGCCGCCGCCGGCGTCGCGATGCGCCAGTGCTGCGCCGAGCGCTGCGACCGGCTGATAGCCGACGCCGTAAGCTCCCGAGCCTCCGATGAAACGATAGTGCTTTTCCAGCGGCCACAGCCGGTGCGGCCAGCGGGACGAGAAGTCGCCGTCGGCGACCAGCGCCCAGTCTTCCTTTTGCAATTGCCCCCACAGCTCCATGTAAAGCCGTGCCGTGGAGATCGGCTTTGCGTCCCACGCGAACGTTGCTTCCGTTCGCGCGCGTTCGAAGGCGCCGCGGTAGGCCTGACGCAGCTTCTCGCCGCGCATCTCGTTGGCGTTCTTGCCGTTGGAGGAAGTCTCGCGCTGCACGGCCTCGATCAGGAAGGGCAGCGTCGTTTGCGCGTCCGCAGTGATGGCCAGATCGGCTCCGACATAACGCTGAAACTCCTGGTAGTTCGCATGCATCAACAGATCGTGCGTCGAGATGCTGATGACTTTCACGCCCGGCTTTACCTTCGGCGAGTCCGTGCGTTCGATCTGATCGCGCATGGTGTTGAGCTGGCCGAACAGATCGACCGGCTCGAGCGACAGGATGCAGTCGGCCTGCGCGATCAAGGTGCCTGCGCGCTCCGACTGGCAAAGGTAATGCGTGTTCGGCATGTTCATGCGCGCGCGGTTGTCGATCACCGGCGCCTGCAACAGCTCGGCGAGCCGTACCAGATCGTCCATGGCGCTTTGCGAACGCGCGTAGCGATCGGCGATGATCACTGGCGATTTGGCGGCCACCAGCATTCTGGCGGCTTCGCGCAGCGCGTTCGGATCGCCTGCGGTTTGCGAGGCCATGGTCAGACGGGGAATTTTGAGTTTGCGCGCCTCGCGTTCCTCAAGCGGATCTTCCTGAAGCTTACCGTCGGCGACGATAAACACTGGCCCGGGCGGTTGCGCGCAAGAGAGCGCATAGCCGCGCACCGTCGATTCCGCGAAATGCTGTAACGACATGGGATAGTCGTCCCACTTGACGAAGTCGCGCACGGTCGCCCCGCCATCCTGCACGCTGTGGAACCATTCGACGCCGGGCCGCCGCTCCGTGAGCGGGCCAGCATTGCCAGTAAAGAGCAGCATCGGAACACGGTCGCAGTAGGCGTTGTAGATCGCCATCGAGGCGTGCTGCGTGCCGACGGCTCCGTGCATGATCGCGGCCATCGGCTTGCCCGCCACCTTGGCGTAGCCATGCGCCATTCCGACCGACACTTCCTCGTGCAGGCAGGTCAGCCATTCCGGGCGCTTGTTCGCCCCGTAATTGATGAAGCTTTCCTGCAAGGCGCGGAAGGTCGAGCCGGGACAGGACGCGATGTAATCGAGGTTGAGCGTCTTGCAGACGTCGACCATGAAATCAGAGCCGGTTTTCTCGGTCGTAAGACGTTCGACCTCCGGCGGCCTATCGCGCTCTTTGGCCTGCGCCGCCGCGCTCGGCGCCGGAGCATTGGCTTTTCTGGCCTGCGAAGCCTGCGCACCGGCAGTTCGGGGAATGGCTACCGTGGCGCCACCGGCCGCGACTACACCTTTGAGGAATCGACGGCGGTGCAGGCCCGGGGCTTTCGGTTCCACCATGGTTTGTCTCCCTGCTTTTTCTTGCAAAGCCGTGTTATCCGCGGCTCGCAGCTTTTCTCCAAGCTACTGCATCGCGGAGGTCGAAGCGAGGAAATCGCCGTGAGCGAGCCGCAAGTGTGCTCGCTGCAAGCGCATGACTTTCAGGATGTGGGAAAACGCGCGAGGCGTGGCGTGAACGTCAGATCACTTGGACGCCGAAAAGCGGCTCTCGAACGAATTCGCCGACACGACCGGCTGGGCGCCGGCCACAAGGCTGGTCGAAGCGGCGGGAACAGCCGCGGGTGCAGGCGTATCAGCTGCGGTATAGGTCATCACGGCCGGCTTGAGCGCCGGCTTGGCGGAAGCCTGTCTGGTTTCAGTCTTCGCAGGTTTGGGCTTGACGTCGGCAACCTTCGGCTTCGCCGGGGCGGCCGGCTGCGTCGTGGTGGCGGTGGTATCGGCCGCCGCGCTGCCGCCAAGGCCAACCTTGCGGGCGAGGCTCGAGAAGAAGCCCTCAGACTCGCCGCTTTGCGCCGCCGGAGCCGCAGTAGCCAGCCGTGTCGACGGAGCGGTCGAGGAAGGAGCCAGCGAAGCCGCCAAAGGTTCGCCCGGCGAGGTCACCGGTCCGTGTGGCGGATTGACGGTGGCGGGAATCGTGCCCGGCGCCCTCTCCGTTGAGAGCAGCGCAAGGCCCGAACCGCCTTCCGAAAGGCCGGTGCTGCCGCCGGGCACCCTGGCGGCGAACACCTGGTGCATGCCGCCGTCGATGCCGGTATTGAGTTGCGCGACCGGCGTTCCCTTCGCGACCAGCTTGGCGAATTCGGCGTCGTCCGGCTTGCTGCTTTTCACGTACGGCGTCGGCGACTTCGTCCGGCACCACATAGACGGGGCATTTGGCCGAAGCTTCGAACACCGGATCGTGCTTGGCGTCGGGCGCCATCACCGCGTCGAACACGTATTTCTTTTCGCAGAAATCGACCTTCGGCTCCTGCCGCGTCACCTCGAAATGATCGTTGCCTTCCTTGATCATCTTCCAGAACGCCATGTTCGGACTGTTACGATGCCTGCGCCATGTTGAGCGCCGTCATGTGGAACGGATAGGCCTGGAACTGGAATGATTTCTGGCCGCCGAAAAAGGACTCGCGCCCAAGCGAATAAATTTCCGCGATCTGTTCGTCGGTCATCGCGTAGCAACCGCGCGACGAGCAGTCGCCATGGACCATCAGCTCCGAGCCGGTATGTCCGAGCGATCGGTCATACGCGTTCGGATAGCCGGTGTTGAAAGAGAGGTAATAGGCCGACGTCGGGTTCATCTGCGCCGGCGAGATCGCATAGAAGCCTTCCGGCGCCTGGCGGTCGCCTTCGCGGACCTTCGGTCCGAGATCGCCCGACCAGCGGCAGATCGGATAGGTTTTCAACAGCGCGAAGCGGCCGGAGCGGTCCTGCTTCCAGACCTCGAGCTCGGCCTCCTGCTTGAACAGGCGGACCAGGATCGGCGATTGCAGATCCATGTTCTTCTCGACCATCGCGGCGATCAGCTTGGGCGGCACGGGCTGATTGGCCTTGGCGTTGGTGGCGAGCGAACCGATCTCGTCGCTATTGCAGCCAGCCAGCAGCACAGCTGCCGACAGCGCAACAGACGTCATGAGCGCGCGAACCAATGAGCGGCCGATCAATGCAAAGCTCCACACCCAACGGGCAATTCTCGCACCCCAAACCAGCGTCGACGCCCTGAAGCCATTGAGTAAAATATTATCCTTAAAGCCCCCGCCGTCGCAAGCCGACGGCTGGCTTCGCGACCCGTGGCCCCTCGGGCGTGGTAAATCAAACTTAAACATGCGGCCTGAAGGCCCAATTGGGGCCGAAATGGCGGAAATCTGAAAAAAATGGGGCAGCGGGACCCGCCGGCGTGGCTCCGGCAAAAGCAGCCGTTCAGAACAGTTTTCGGCCGATATCGAGGAATTTCTGCCGCCTTTGCTTGCGGATGGCGTCGGCGTCGAGCTTGCGCGAGGCTCGCCAAGCGCCTGGGCGATGGCCTCGCCAGTAGAGGCGATCATGGCGGCGGGGTCGCGGTGGGCGCCCCCGGCCGGCTCTTTGAGGATCTGGTCGATCACGCCGAATCGCAGCATGTCCTGGGCGGTGATCTTCATATTGGTCGCGGCTTCCTGGGCCTTGGTGCCGTCGCGCCACAGGATCGAGGAGGCAGCCTCCGGCGAAATCACGCTGTAAATGGCGTGCTCGAACATCAGCACGCGGTTGGCCGTCGTGATGGCGATGGCGCCGCCGGACATTCCTTCGCCGGTGATGATTGCGATATTCGGCACGCCAAGCGACAGGCAGGCATCGGTCGAGCGCGCGATGGCTTCCGCCTGCCCGCGTTCCTCGGCGCCGATGCCGGGATAGGCGCCGGCGGAATCGACGATCGACAGCACCGGAATGCCGAAGCGATCCGCCATCTCCATCAGCCGCACCGCCTTGCGATAGCCCTCGGGGCGCGCCATGCCGAAATTATGCTTGATGCGGGAGTCGGTGCTGGCGCCTTTCTCCTGGCCAATCACGCAAATGCTCTCGCCCCGGAAGCGACCAAAGCCGCCGATCAGCGCCTCATCCTCGCCGAACTTGCGGTCGCCCGCGAGCGGCGTGAATTCCGAGATCAGCCCGGCGATGAAATCGGTCAAATGCGGCCGCTGCGGATGGCGCGCCACCAGCGTCTTTTGCCACGGCGTCAGATTGGCGTAGAGGTCGCCCAGCGCCTGCGCGGCCTTTTCCTCGATCCGCGCGATCTCCTCGCCGATGTCGCTGCCTGACGCCGCGAGCACGCGCAACTCGTCGATCTTGGAATCGAGTTCGGCGACGGATTTTTCGAAATCGAGGTAGCTGCGCATGTGATCCGGCATCAAATCAATATAGGGGCGAACGCTGCCCAGGAGCGAAGCGGCTCCTGGGTTGCACGAAGAAAGCACGCATCTTCAGATATTTAGCGCGCGCTCCAAGGTCAGCACGAGCTCCCTTAGGCCGACATTGGGTTCGGGAGTGAGCGGGAAGGGCTCTTTCAGGGGAGAAGGCGCTGAAGTCAAGGAGTGTCCGACCTTCGAAGCTACCTCTCCGCCAGCGGATGCAGATCGCGCACCAGACTTTTCAGGCGCTCTTCGACCACATGGGTATAGATCTGGGTCGTCGATATGTCGGTGTGGCCGAGCAGCGTTTGCACGATGCGCAGATCGGCGCCGTTGTGCAAAAGGTGGCTGGCAAAGGCGTGGCGCAGCACGTGCGGCGAGACCAGCCGCGGCGCAAGCCCGGCCGAAGCCGCGAGTTCCTTGAGGTCGCGCGCAAAATGTTGCCGGGTCAGATGGCCGCTTTCGCCGAAGGAAGGAAACAGCCATTTCGAGGCGGCCGCATTTTTCTTTTTCGCGGCCTTCAGCGCCTCCGTCGCCGCAAGATAGTCGGCCATCGCGCGGCGTGAAGCCTCGTTCAGCGGCACCAGCCGCTCCTTATTGCCCTTGCCGCGCACCACGATCATCCGCGCGTCGCTGCGTGCAGCCGATAACGGCAATGCGACGAGTTCGGAGACGCGCAAACCCGTGGCGTAGAGCACTTCGAGCAGGCAATAGAGCCGTATCGCGCGCAGTTGCTGCTGGGGCGAGGTGCCGGCTTCCTCGGTCAGGGCCTTGGCGCGGGTCAGCAGCCGGTCGACATCCGGTATCGACAGCACCTTCGGCAGGCCGCGTCCGCGTTTGGGTCCCGACAAAATGGCGGCTGGATCGTCGCGGCGAATTCGCTCGTTAAGCAGGAAGCGGAACAGGTGCCGCATCGCCGACAGCCGCCGCGCCACGCTTGAGGATTTGAATCCGCGGGTGTCCAGATCGCCGAGATAGTCGCGCAAGGATTGCGTCTCGGCGCCGACAAAGCTTTGGCCGCTGGCGGCCAGGAAGGCGGAAAAATCCGTCAGGTCGTGGCGGTAAGCATCGAGCGTGTTGTCGCCGGCGCCCTGCTCGGCGGCGAGCATGTCGAGGAAAAGGTCGATCAGCTTGGCGTCAGACGGTTTGGCGCGCATCGGCAAACCCTAACTCCCAAATGTTTGACGAACTCTCTCTTGGGAGCGTCCGTCTTCGCCTCTATTTCTTGAGGAACTTGTCCGGTGGCACGTTGATGGTCATCTCCCGCGGCTTCGGATTGACGAAGTTCGCCAATGCAAAAATCGCCCCGTAGACGACCCCTGCGATGACCGCCACGACGGTCAGAAAGCGGAACAGGCTCGGCATACGAAGGCCTCAGGCGGCGAATTAACCATTGAATTCATCTGGGATAGCCTGATCGGACTACCACCATGTTCGTCATTCCGTGGCAAGCGTTAGGGCTTTGGACGAGGACCACTAGCAACAGTATGAGCGGCGGTAGTATGGTCGGCCCAATCGCCGCATGCCAACAATTGATCGAGGAAATGCCCGATATCGTGTCACCCAATGCTGTCAGCGCGACCCAGGACGCCGAGATTGCGGCTGCCCTGGGCGGCCGTTCGGTCGTGCTGGTGGGGATGATGGGGGCCGGCAAATCCACCATTGGACGCAGGCTGTCGGTCCGGCTCGCTCTGCCGTTCCTCGATGCCGATGCTGAAATCGAGGCCGCGGCCGGCATGTCGATCCCCGACATTTTCGAATCTCGCGGGGAAGCGGATTTCAGGGACGGCGAGGTGCGGGTGATCGCGAGGCTTCTGGACAGCGGACCGGCTGTCATCGCCACCGGCGGCGGCGCCGTGATGCGGCAGGAGACCCGCGATCGTATCCGCGACAAGGCCGTCTCGATCTGGCTCAAGGTCGATACCGACGTGATCATGCGGCGCGTCAAGCGGCGCGCCGATCGGCCGCTGTTGCAGACCGCCGATCCCGAAGCCACCGTCGAGCGGCTGATCAGGGAGCGCGAGCCGGTCTATCAGCCAAGCCGACGTGACGGTCTGGTCGCGCGACGTTCCGCACGAAAAGATCGTCGATGAATGCATCGGCGCACTGTACGAAAAGCTTTGCGCGCGGCCGCGCCACACAAAGCGGCGATAGTCTGGGCGTCACACCATGACCGTACCGCTGAAACATACCGATTCCGTCATTGTCGATGTCGCGCTCGGCGATCGCGCCTATGACATCGTGATCGGCCGTGACGTCCTGCCGTCGCTCGGCAAGCGTATCGCTGCGTTGCGGCCGGGAGCGCGCACCGCCATCGTCACCGACCGCGACCGTTGCAGGCCATTGGCTCGCCAGGACCGAAGCTTCGCTGGCGGAGGCCGGAATTGCGACGTCGCGTGTCATCGTCGGCGAGGGCGAGGGCTCCAAAAGCTATGCCGGTCCTCGAACAAGTCAGCGAGGCGCTGATATCGGCCAAAATCGAGCGCAACGATCTCGTGGTCGCGCTCGGCGGCGGCGTGGTCGGCGATCTCGCCGGCTTTGCGGCCGCGATCCTGCGGCGTGGCGTCGATTTCGTGCAGGTGCCGACTTCGCTATTGGCGCAGGTCGATTCCTCCGTCGGCGGCAAGACCGGCATCAACTCGCCGCAAGGCAAGAATCTGCTCGGCGCGTTTCATCAGCCGCTGCTGGTGGTCGCCGACACCGCCGTGCTCGACACCCTGTCGCCGCGCCAGTTCCGCGCCGGCTACGCCGAAGTCGCCAAATATGGCGTGCTCGGCGACGAGGCTTTCTTCGCGTGGCTCGAAAAAAATCACGCCGATATTTTCGCGGGCGGCGCCGCGCGCGAGCACGCGATCGCGACCTCCTGCCGCGCCAAGGCCGCGATCGTCGCCCGCGACGAGCGCGAGAACGGCGAGCGCGCGTTGCTCAATCTCGGCCATACTTTCGGCCACGCGCTGGAGGCCGCGACCGGCTTCTCCGACCGGCTGTTTCATGGCGAAGGCGTTGCCGTCGGCATGGTGCTGGCGGCGGAACTGTCGGCGCAGCTTGGGATGATTGCCGAAGCTGACGCCATCGCGCATCAAGCACCATCTTGCCGACGTCGGCTTGCCGACCGCATCTGCAGGACATCGCCGGATTTGCCCAGGAGGGCCTTGCCGATGCGGACGCCCTGATGGCGCTGATGGCGCAGGACAAGAAGGTCAAGCGCGGACGGCTGACCTTCATCCTGCTTGAGGCGATCGGCCGCGCCGTCATCGCCCCTGACGTCGAACCGTCATTGGTTCGTGATTTTCTGAAAGCCAAGCTGATCGCGGACGAGTAAATAGACGCGCATGGATTGGATCACGGTTTCCATCGTTTTGCGTCTGCCTTCTGGTGTCGGCGTTTTTCGCCGCCAGCGAAACCGCGCTGACCGGCGCCTCGCGCGCCAGCATGCTGCGGCTGTCGAAGCAGGGCAATCAGGACGCCCAGATCGTCTCAGGCTTTTCGGCGATGCGCGAGCGGCTGATCGGCGCGCTGTTGCTCGGCAACAACATCGCCAATATCGGCGCGTCGGCGCTCGCCACCGGCATCTTTACGGCATGGTTCGGCGAAGTCGGCGTGCTCTATGCCACCGCCTTCATGACGGTCCTGGTCGTGATCTTCGCCGAAGTATTGCCGAAGACGATCGCCATCAATGCGCCGGATCGGGTCGCACTCGCTGGTGGCGCGACCAATGAAGATCACGATGGTCCTGCTCGGGCCGCTGGTCACGGTCGATCGAAGCTGTGGTGCGGCTGTTGATGAGGTTGTTCGGCATCAAGGTCGCACGCCAATCAGCCGATCCTGTCGCCGATCGAACGGCTGCGCGGCGCGGTCGACCTGCTTCATCACGAAGGCAAGGTGGAAAAGCAGGACCGCGACATGTTCGGCGGGCTTCTGGACCTGCGCGAGCTTGAGGTCTCCGACGTGATGGTTCATCGCACCGAAATGGTGATGATCAACGCCGACCTGCCGGCGGAAGAGCTGGTGCGCGAGGTGCTCGCGACCGAGTACACGCGAATCCCGCTATGGCGCGACAAGCCGGAAAACATCGTCGGCGTGCTTGCACGCCAAGGATCTGTTGCGCGCGATCCGGGCCGCCGACGGCGATACATCCAAGATCGACGTCTCCACCATCATGCTGCCGCCATGGTTCGTGCCGGAAATGCGTCCCGTTTCCGAACAGCTCAAGGCCTTCCGCCGCCGCAAGACCCACTTCGCGCTCGTGGTCGACGAATATGGCGAAGTCGAAGGCATGGTGACGCTGGAGGACATTCTGGAGGAAATCGTCGGCGATATTTCCGACGAGCACGACGTGGTGGTAGCCGGTGTCCGCGCCCAGCCTGACGGCTCGGTGGTGGTCGACGGCTCGGTGCCGATCCGCGACCTCAACCGCGCCATGGATTGGCACCTGCCCGACGAAGAGGCGACGACCGTCGCAGGCCTGGTGATCCACGAGGCGCGCTCGATCCCCGATCGGGGCCAGAGTTTCACCTTCCACGGCTTCCGTTTCCGTGTGCTGCGGCGTGAGCGCAACCGCATCACGGCGCTTCGGATCGTGGCGGTGCCGCGCGAGTCCGAAGTCGGCGAAAAAAAGCCGAAGCGGGCGGGCAAGGTCTTTTGAGCGGGAAGGCATTTTGAGACGAGAATCTCGGTGGCTGACCGGCAATCCGGTAAAGCTTAGCCCGCTTCACTTCCCGCTTCACCTGGCGCTTGTGCCTTGATCGCCAGCGCGTGCACGCCGCCCTTTAGTTCCGCTTCCAGCGTCGCATTAATCATGCGATGACGCTCGATCCGGCTCTTTCCTTCGAAGGCCACCGACACAATATACACTCTGAAGTGTGTCTCGCCGCCGGGCCTGTGGCCCGCATGGCCTTCATGAAGGTGTGATTCGTCCGACACGTCGAGGCTTTCCGGAGAGAAAGCTTCGATCAACTTGTTTGTGATAATGCCTCTGGTGTTCATGGTGGCGGCAATACGTCCTTTGGTTGCCTCCCGTCAATGTCATCTTCGGGGAGTGAAGGGTTTCGCAATGTCAAGACTTGAAGCCGTTGGCATTGCGTAGTCAAAGTCAGCATGCCGATCGATTCATCCAAATTCTTCGATTCCATTCGCATCAAGCCCAACAAGCTGAGCGCGAAGCGTCAGGCGCAGGCCGGTAGCGAAGCCGTGGCTTGCGAATGGCCGGAGTGCAAAAACAAGGGCGCGCACCGCGCGCCCGAAGGGCCGCGAGAATTCGCGTGAGTATTGGCACTTCTGCCTCGACCATGTCCGCGAGTACAACCAGTCCTACAATTTTTTCCAGGGCATGAATCCGGACGACGTCGCGCGCTACCAGAAGGATGCGCTGACCGGCCACCGTCCGACCTGGAAAATGGGCGCCAATACAGCAGGCGCAAAGAAGGGCGAGGGCGATCTCGACGGCGCGGCCGATCCCTTCCACATGTTCAGCGAGCTCAACGGCCGCGGCCGCTGGCGGCCGGGTCCGGGCGCGCAGGAGCAGATCAAGCCGGAAACGCGCAAGGTCATCAACGCCGAGCGCAAGGCGCTGCAGGTGATGGGGCTTGGTGCCGGAGCCACGCTCGAGGACGTCAAGGCCAAGTACAAGGCGCTGGTGAAACAACATCACCCCGACGCCAATGGCGGCGACCGTTCCACGGAAGACCGCCTGATCGAGATCATCAAGGCCTACAATTACCTGAAGACGGTCGTCCGCGCGTAAGCTAGGCGGGTCGCCTCACGGCTTTCCGTGGTCTGGTTGAGTCGTCGGCTTTATTGCCCCGCCGCCGCGCCTGCGGCGTATCGCCCAACTTGCCAGGGCAATGATCAGGGCGCCGACAACGACCGCGAGGATCCAGTAGTGCTTGGCGGTTCCTTCGTGGGCCGCAAAGCCGCCGTAGCGGTGCAGGGCTGAAACCGCGAGCACCCCCGGCAGCACGTGGGCGGGCGCCCAGAGCAAAACCGCCGGAATGTTGACCGCATAGAACATAGCCGGCTTCATCCCGAGCGCGCCCGCGGTGATCGGAACAAAGGCCCGGATCGGCGGCACGAAGCGCGCAAAAAATACCGCGAGTATCCCCCAGCGATGAAAGAAGGCCTCGCTCTGGGACACCAGCCGCGGATAATTGGAAAGTGGCCAGGTTTTCAGGATTTCGCGCTGCTCGCGGTATCCGAGCAAAAAGGCGGACCCGTCGCCGAGCAAAGCGCCGGCGATCGCGACCAGCAGCACCCACGCCAATTGCAGCTGGCCGCCGGGCACGAGCGCACTCAGCGCAAAAATGATGGTGGAACCTGGAATGACGGCGCCGACGACCGGAACCGCCTCCAACAGCGCTGCCAAAAATAGCGTCAAATAGGCGAGCCAGGCATGGGTCGAGACGAACGAAATCAATGGATCGATCAATGAGGTCACGAAAATCCTTAGTATTTGAGGCCGGTCGCCCAGGCCGCAGACCTACCATAACTCACCGGGAGGCTGGATAGTGCCGGAAGATGCTCCCACCTGGTCGCGCGAGCACGTGACTAAAACTTGTCGGGATTTGCAGAGCAGCCTTCCAAAAACTGCACCTGCCGACTTATCTACATGAAAATTCAACGGAACTTTGATTGCGGCCTGGGCTTCTGCCCATCGCAGCTCTCTGATAGGTTTCGTGAGGTAACCATCCGCAGCCACACCCAATAAATCTGGTTTCGGGAGCGCCCGGGACCTCGGAGGATTGATGACGACCGCCGCCATGACCAAAGCTCAGGAACCCGCCGGAATGCCCGACATGAAGGTGTCGGTGCGGCAGGTATTCGGCATCGACACCGATCTTGAAGTGCCCGCCTATTCCGAAGTCGATCCGCATGTGCCGGATGTCGATGCGGATTACCGGTTCGATCGCGCCACGACGCTGGCCATCCTCGCCGGCTTTGCCAAAAACCGCCGCGTCATGGTCACCGGCTATCACGGCACCGGCAAATCGACCCATATCGAGCAGGTCGCAGCACGGCTCAACTGGCCGTGCGTGCGCGTCAACCTCGACAGCCACATCAGCCGCATCGATCTGGTCGGCAAGGATTCTATCGTCATCAGGGACGGCAAGCAGGTTACCGAATTCCGCGACGGCATCCTGCCGTGGGCACTGCAAAACAATATCGCGCTGGTGTTCGACGAATACGATGCCGGCCGCCCGGACGTGATGTTCGTGATCCAGCGCGTGCTGGAAGTCTCCGGCCGCCTGACGCTGCTCGACCAGAACAAGGTGATCAAGCCGCATCCGGCGTTTCGCCTGTTCTCGACCGCGAACACCGTCGGCCTCGGCGATACGTCCGGTCTCTATCACGGCACCCAGCAGATCAACCAGGGTCAGATGGACCGCTGGTCGATCGTCACCACGCTCAACTATCTGGCGCATGACGAGGAAGTGGAGATCGTGCTGGCGAAAGCCCATCATTATCGCACTACCCAGGGCCGCGACATCGTCAACAAGATGGTGCGGCTGGCCGATCTCACCCGCAACGCCTTTGCCAATGGCGACCTGTCGACGGTGATGAGCCCGCGCACGGTGATCACCTGGGCCGAAAATGCCGAGATTTTCGGCGATATCGGCTTTGCCTTCCGCGTCACCTTCCTCAACAAGTGCGACGAACTGGAACGGTCGCTGGTGGCTGAGTTCTATCAGCGCTGCTTCAATGCCGAGCTTGCCGAATCCGCGGTCAACGTTGCGCTGTCGTAAAAAATGTTGCCCCGGCAAAAGGGCTAGATGACCACATCCAACAGCAAGTTCCGCACCGGACCGAAGGAAGCGCCGACCGAGCCGTTCAAGCGCTCGGTCACGGCGTGCCTGCGCGCGATTGCGAAAAAGCCGGAGCTTGAGGTCAGTTTCGCCGCTGAGCGGCCGGGATTGTCGCCGGGCAAGGCACGATTGCCGGAGCCGCCGCGCAAGATGACCAGGCGCGATGCTGCCATCGTCCGCGGCCATGCCGATTCGATCGCGCTGAAGCTCGCCTGCCACGATCCGAAAGTGCACCGCAAGCTGATGCCCGGCAATCCGCAGGCGCGGGGCGTGTTCGAAGCGATCGAGCAGGCCCGTGTCGAGGCGCTCGGCTCGCGGCGGATGGCGGGTGTTGCGAAGAACCTGACCGCGATGCTCGACGATCATTTCCACCGCGGCAAATTCGACGAGATCACCGATCGCGCCGATGCGCCTCTGTCCGATGCGCTGGCGATGCTGGTGCGCGAGCGGCTGACCGGGCTCGCGCCGCCGACCGCGGCGCGCAAGATGGTCGACCTCTGGCGTCCATTTCTGGAAGACAAGATCGGCGCGCGGCTCGACCAGCTCGATCGCTTTGCCGAGGATCAGTTGAAATTCGGCGACGCGGTCCATGACCTCCTGTCTGCGCTTGAACTGGGCGACGACCGCAACGCGGAGGCCGACGAGGACGAGAACCAGGACGAAAGCCGCGACGGCGAAAACGACCAGTCCGGCGCGGAGGGCTCGCCGGAATCCGACGCCGCGCAGGAGATGAGCGCCGATCAGGCGCAGGCCACGACCGATGAGATGTCGGACAGTGCGATGGAAAGCGCGCAGGCGTCCACGTCCGATACGTTCGACGACGGCGAGTTGGGCGATGACGAGACGCCGGGCGAAGCGACGCGGCCGAATTCGCGCGGCCAGAACGAACCGCGCGGTCCCGAATATCACGCCTTTGCGCCGAAATTCGACGAGGTGATCGCGGCCGAGGATCTTTGCGACCATGACGAGCTCGAGCGGCTGCGCAGCTATCTCGACAAGCAGCTTGCGCATCTGCAAGGCATCGTCGCGCGGCTTGCCAACCGGTTGCAGCGTCGATTGATGGCGCAGCAGAACCGTGCCTGGGAGTTCGATCTCGAGGAAGGCATTCTCGATCCGGCCCGCCTGTCGCGGGTCGTGACCGATCCCTATCACCCGCTCTCCTTCATGCACGAAAAGGAAGCGACCTTCCGCGATACCGTGGTGACGCTGCTGCTCGACAATTCCGGCTCGATGCGCGGCCGCCCGATCACGGTCGCCGCGACCTGCGCCGATATTCTGGCGCGCACGCTGGAACGGTGCGGCGTGAAGGTCGAAATCCTCGGCTTCACCACCCGCGCCTGGAAGGGCGGGCAGTCGCGCGAAGCCTGGCTGGCCGCGGGCAAGCCGGCCAACCCCGGCCGCCTCAACGATCTCCGGCACATCATCTACAAATCGGCGGACGCGCCGTGGCGGCGGGCGCGCAAGAATCTTGGCCTGATGATGCGCGAGGGCCTGCTGAAGGAAAACATCGACGGCGAGGCGCTCGACTGGGCGCATAAGCGCCTGCTCGGCCGGACCGAGCAGCGCAAGATCCTGATGATGATTTCCGACGGCGCGCCGGTCGACGACTCCACGCTGTCGGTCAATCCCGGCAACTACCTCGAGCGGCATCTGCGCCACGTCATCGAGGAAATCGAGACGCGTTCGCCGGTCGAACTGATCGCGATCGGCATCGGCCACGACGTCACGCGCTACTATCGCCGCGCGGTCACGATCGTGGATGCCGAGGAGCTTGGCGGCGCCATCACCGAAAAGCTCGCCGAACTGTTCAGCGAGACCCATGGGGCCGCGCCGGCCGCAGCCGCACCGCGACGCCGGCTGCATTCCTGATCCCGGCGTGAGCCCGCGCGGAAGAACGATGCCGTATTTCGGTGGCTCGCGTCGCCGTTTTCTCCAAATGGCGGCGGCGGGCGTGTCGGCTGCGGCTGCATCCGGTATCGCGAAAGCGCAGTTTGTCCCGGCGCCCGGTTCGGGCGAAGACGCGCCGACCGATGCCGCGCCACCTCGATCGAGGTCAAAGCCCGACCGATTCCCTGCGTTCGATCGCCACGACCATGATCGCGTGCGATTTGGCGCGCTGGAATATCGAAGCGGGCTGGTGCTGACCTCGCCTTTCCCGCGCTTCGGCGGACTGTCGGGACTACGGCTCGACGTCAAAGGCGAACGCTTCATTTCATTCAGCGACAGGGGGCACTGGTTCACCGGACGCATCGTGTATCAAGGCCGCGGCGATGACGGGGCTCGCCGATGTCGAGGCTGCGCCGATGCTGGGTTCTGACGGCAAACCCATCACTGCGCGCGGCTGGTTCGATTCGGAGTTGATCGCGCTGGACGGCTCGCTCGTTTACATCGGCCTCGAGCGGGTCAACAAAGTGCTGCGCTTCGATTTCAGCAAGGGCTTTACGCGCGCGCGGGGCGAAGTGGTGCCGCTGCCGAAAGCGGCGAGCAAACTGCCCTACAACAAGGGGCTGGAAGCGCTGGTCTTCGTGCCGAAGGGCCATGCCGCTTGTCGGGAACGCTGATCGCGCTCTCCGAGCGTGGCCTGGATGCCGCCGGAAATCTCATCGGGTTTCTGGTCGGAGGCCCGATGCCGGGCCAGTTCAGCGTTCGCCGCACCGAAGATTTCGATATCAGCGACGCTGTGCTGTTGCCGGCCGGTGATCTCCTGATCCTGGAACGGAAATTTTCCTGGCTGTCCGGAATCGGCATCCGTATCCGGCGCATCCCGCTCGGTTCGGTGGCGCCCGGGGCGGTGATCGACGGTCCCTCGATCTTCGAGGCCGATCTCGGCAATGAGGTCGACAACATGGAAGGCATCGACGCCCATCTCACGGAAGAGGGCGAGACCGTGCTGACCATGGTATCCGACGATAATTTCTCGATGATCCAACGCACCTTGCTGCTGCAATTTACGCTTGTGGAGTGAGCCTCGAAGCGCGACGACGGCAGGCTCCATGTCGAATTCGCCGCCGAGGCCGATTGCGTCCTGGACCGTCATGATCACTATCTCGTCATCGGCCTCAAGCCCGTCAACCCGGACCAGCCGCTCGATTGGTGACGTCGCCGGCGCGCTTGCACCGGCGCGCAAATCTGTGCACGACATCTTCGTCGAGGCGGTAGCGGGACCGGAGTGACGAATGCGTGGCGTCGTGCGTTGGGGGTTCGTGGCGGGTATCTTGGCATTTGCGGCCGCGGCGCACGCCGATAACTGGCCCTCGCACCTGATCAAGGCGACGATCCCCTTTGGCGCGGGAAGTGCGGCCGACGTCGTGCCGCGTATGGTGTTCGACCGGCTCGCGGCCCAACTCGGCCAGGCCATCGTCGTGGAAAACCGTCCCGGCGCCGGCGGCACGATCGGCACCGCGGCCGTCGTGAAGGCGGATGCGGACGGCTACAACATCCTCGCCCAGTCCTCGGCACTGGCGATTTCGCCGGCGATCTACCCCAAGCTGCCGTTCGATATCACCAGGGACCTGACGTCGGCCTTGATGATCGGCATCAGCGCCAATGTGATGATCGTGCCGGTTTCGCGGCCGTGGAAAACCGTGCAGGACTTCATCGCGGATGCCAAGGCAAGGCCCGGTTCGATCGTATTCGGCTCGGTTGGCGTTGGCAGTGCCGTGCATATCAGCGCCGAGAAATTCCGTCTCGCGGCCGGAATCGAAGCCACCCATGTGCCCTATCGCGGCGGCGCGGAGGTGATCGCCGATATTCTCGGCGGCCGTATAGATTTCTACTTTTGCCCGCTCGCAACCGCGCTGCCGCTTGATCAAGGAGGGCCGTGTACACGCGCTCGTGATCTCGACGCCGAAGCGCGCGGCCGAATTGCCCGATGTGCCGACACCGGCCGAAGCGGGCCTGAAAAACGCGGAAAGCGCGTTCTGGCTCGGCGTATTCATGCCGGCGAAAACCCCGCGCGACATCATCGACAAGTTTCACGATGCGGGAACCAAGGCTCTCGCCGAGCCCTCGATGCAGCAAAGCCTGACAAAACTTGGCGTCGAGCCATTGCCGATGACGCCGGCGGAGATGGATGCCTTCGTGGCGCGCGAGATTGCGGAGAATCTCAAGGTGATCAAGGCCGCCGGGATCAAACCTTAAGACCGTTGCGTTTACGGAAGCCCGTTCTACGCATTCGACATTCGACGACCGTCATCGGAGTGAATTATAGATCGTTGTAAACGAATATTTCCAATGCCGGATACCGTTTGATGAGTGCCCTGTTTTCTCCGATCCGTCTGCGTGACCTGGCACTTGCAAACCGCATCATGGTCGCGCCGATGTGCCAATACTCGGCGGAGGGCGGCAAGGCGAACGACTGGCATTTTACGCACATCAACAATCTTGCCTTGTCGGGCGCGGCGATGTTCTGCGTGGAGGCGACCCATGTCGAGGCCATCGGCCGCATCACGCCGGGATGCCTCGGTCTGTGGAACGACGCCACCGAATCGGCGCTGCGGCCGGTCCTCGCTTCGGTGCGCAGGCACTCGACGATCGCGATCGCAATTCAACTGGCCCATGCGGGCCGCAAGGGATCCAGCCGCAAGCCTTGGGAGGGGGGTCAACAGATACCGCTCGCCGAGGGCGGATGGCAGACGGTGGGGCCGTCCGAAGTGGCGCACAAGGACGGCGAACTGAAGCCGCTCGCGCTCGATGTCATGGGGCTCAAGCGCGTTCGCGAGGCCTTTGTCGAATCCGCGCGCCGCGCCAGCCGGCTCGGCATCGACGCCATCGAACTGCATGCCGCGCACGGCTATCTGCTGCACCAGTTCCTGTCGCCGATCTCCAACAAGCGCACCGACAAATATGGCGGGTCCCTGCAAAACCGGATGCGTTATCCGCTCGAAGTGTTCGACGCGATACGTGCGGTATTCCCGTCGAAAAAGCCGGTCGGCATCAAGGTCTCCGCAACCGACTGGGTCGAGGGCGGCTGGGATCTCGAACAGACCATCGAGTTTGCCAGGGAATTGAAAAAACGCGGCGTCGACTGGATCGACGTCTCCTCCGGCGGCGTATCGCCGCTGCAGAAAATTCCGTTGTCGCCGGGCTATCAGCTGCCGTTCGCGCAGGCGATCAAGGAGGCCACCGGCGTGACCACGATGGCCGTCGGCCTGATCACCGAAGCCAGCCATGCCGAAGAAATCGTCGCTTCCGGCAAGGCCGATATGGTCGCGCTCGCCCGCGGCATGCTCTACGATCCGCGTTGGGCCTGGCACGCCGCGGCAGAACTCGGCGGCGAGGTGTTTGCTCCGCCGCAATATTGGCGCTCGCAGCCGGCTTCGCACAAGACGCTGTTCGGTGAAACGAGATTCGGTGCGCGGTAAGATCGTGCTAATGGTCACTCGACGACCGATCCTTGGGTGCTTCGCGGTCCTCGTGGCCGCGGCCTTGATCGTGCCAAAGGCTGTGGGCGGAGAACAAGCGGGCATCACCGACGTGAAAGTCTCTGCGTTCGATATCGAAGCCCATCGCGGCGGCCGCGCGCTGTTTCCGGAAAACACGCTTGCGTCATTCGCCAACGCGCTTTCGATGGGCGTCTCCACGCTGGAACTCGATATCGGCGTGACGCGCGATGGCGTACTCGTGGTTTCCCATGAGCGCGGCTTGAATCCCGATCTCGCCCGTGGCGCGGACGGCAAATATGTCACTGAACCCGGCACGCCCTTCATCAAGCTCTCGCTGGACGAGGTGAAGCAATACGATGTCGGGCAAATCCGTCCCGGCAGCATCTATGCTGCGCAATTCCCCGACCAGCACGCGGTGCCGGGCGCGAAAATCCCGACGCTGAAGGAGCTGATCGATCTGGTGCGCCGGTCCGGCGACAATCGCGTGCGGCTGAACATCGAAACCAAGATCGATCCGAATCACCCGGACGAATCGCCCTCGCCAGAGCGCTTTGTTGCGGCTCTGCTCGAGCTGCTGCGGGCCGAGAAGTTCGAAAGCCGCGTCACGGTGCAGTCGTTCGATTGGCGAACGTTGCAACTGGTGCAGAAGCTCGCGCCGGAAATCCCGACCGTGTATCTGACCGTGCAATCGGGAAGGGATCCGACGGTTTTTCGCGACAGGGCGTCGGAATGGACCGCCGGCTTCAACCCGGCCGAGCACGGAAGATCGACCCCGCGCACCATCAAGGCGGCGGGCGGCGCGATCTGGTCGCCTTATCTCCGCGACCTCACGCCTGAACTGGTTTCCGAATCTCACACGCTGGGTCTGAAGGTCGTGGTCTGGACCGTGAACCAGCCCGCCGAGATGGCGCGCCTGATCGAGATGGACGTCGACGGAATCATTTCCGACCGGCCCGATCTGCTGCGCCAGGCGGCCCGCGAGAAGGGCATCACGCTGCCGGCGGGCTTTCCGGTGACGCCGTAGACCGTCACGCTGTAACGGCGAGTTCAACTCTACCTCTCCCCTTGTGGGAGAGGTCGGATCGCATCAACAGATGCGATCCGGGTGAGGGGTTAAGCTCTACTGAGGGACTTGAACCCCTCACCCCAACCCTCTCCCGCAAGGGGAGAGGGAGCTCACCGCCGATGCCGTTATCACTCACGCCTTCTTCATCTCGGCGAGCGCCCGCAACGCCGCGACGTAGCCATAAGGCCCGAGCCCGCAAATGACGCCGGTTGCGGCATGGGAAATCTTCGAGTGACGGTGATGCTCATCGCGGGCGTGGATGTTGGAGATGTGCACTTCCAGCACCACGCCGTCGAACGCCTTGATCGCATCGACCATCGCGATCGAGGTGAAGGAATAGCCGGCCGGATTGATGATGATGGCGTCGGCGCTCTCGCGCGCCGATTGAATCAGATCCACCAGTTCGCCCTCGTGGTTGGACTGATGAAAGCTGATGGTAAGCCCGAGCGTAGCCGCCTCGCGCTCGCAGCTCGCCTTGACCTCCGCGAGCGTGGTCGTGCCGTAAATATGCGGCTCGCGCACGCCGAGCAGATTGAGGTTCGGACCGTTGAGGATCATCACTCGTTTCATGACGTACCTTTCAAGCGCTCGAGCTGTGTTCCCGTCATGGCCGGGCTTGTCCCGGCCATCCACGTCTTCCTTGCTGGAAAAATCCTAGACGTGGATGCCCGAAGGCCGGGCATGACGATCTCCAGGTTGATCCGCATTTTTGATCTTGCACCTCACATCCCGAACACCGCGACCGCGCGGATCGGCGAGGCGGTGCCGCCGCGCCATTTCATCGGCAGGCCGATGAAGGTGAAGGGACCCGCGCCCAATAATGTCTCGAGATTGCACAGGCTTTCAATATGGGTGATGCCGAGCTCGAAGCAGGCCTTGTGCACCAGCAGGTTTTCCTTGCCTTGGGGGCCCGGCCGCATCGAATCGATGCCGAAATGCACCACGCCCTTGTGCGCGAGCCATTCGGTCGCCTTGACATTCACGCCGGAGTTTTCCGTCGCATATTCCTGGCGCGGAAAGGTTCGCTCGTGATGACCGGTACACAACAGCACCGTGCCGCCCTTCGGAACCGGATGGCCTGATTTTTCCACCGCCGCTTCGAGATCACCGGGCGTGATCTCGGCCCGCGGCGCGATGTGGCGCAGATCGATGCAGATGCCCGGCACGATGCATTTTTCCAGCGGATATTTGTCGATCGCCTCGCCGCGCTTGTCGAAATGTAGGGGAGCGTCGATATGGGTGCCGCCATGGTCGGGCATGGCGAAATACATCGAGGCGAGCCCATGCACCTTGCCGCCATCGGCAAACGATTCTTCGTGCGTCTTCCACATGCCATGGATGATGGCGGAATGGCCGGGATAGTTCGGTGTGCGGTGATAAAGCTCGCGGCTGAGGTCGACGATCTTCACGGGGGTCCTTTCTTGTTTTTGTGCCGTCACACCGGCTTGATCCCGGCCTTGGCGATGATATCGTGCCATTTCGGCACTTCGGTTTCGATGCGCCGGCGCAGGCCGTCCGAGCCGTTGGCGATCACCTCGAAACCGTTGACGCGCAATTGCTCGACGATCTCAGGCTTCTTCAGCGTCTCGACCGATGTTGCCGACAACCGCGTCACGATATCGGGCGGCGTCTTTACCGGCGCCATGAAGGCCTGGAAAGTGTCGGCGATGAAGTCCTTGTAGCCAAGTTCGACCATGGTCGGCACATCAGGCAGATCGACCCAGCGGCGGCTGCCGGTAAGGGCGAGCGCCTTGATCGCGCCGGACTCGATATAGGGGATGGCCGGCGGCAGCGCGGTGACGGCCATCTGCGTGACGCCGCCGAGCAGCGCCTGGATCGCAGGCCCCGCCCCGGAAAACGGCACATGCGTGATCTCGACCCCGCCCACGATCTTGAGCAGTTCGCCGGAGAGATGCGGCGTGGTGCCGGCGCCCGGGCTCGCATAATTGAATTCGTCGGGCTTCGCCTTGGCGCGGGCGAACAGCTCGGCAATCGAATTGATGCCGAACTTGGGATCGATCAGGACCGCATTGGGCGAGGTGCCGAGCTCGGCGATCGGCGCGAAATCCTTGAACGGATCGTACGGCACGCTCGCATAGAGGCTGGGATTGACGACATAGGCGCTCGAGGTGACGAGCAGCGTGTAGCCATCGGCTTCGGCGTGCGCGGCGTAGCCGATCCCGAGATTGCCGCCGGCGCCGGAGCGATTTTCCACGATCACATTGCCGGGCAATGCAGCGCCGAGATTTTTCCCGAGGATTCGCGCCATGATATCGGTCGGGCCTGCCGGCGCAAACGGCACGATGATCTTGATCGGCCGCTCCGGGTAGCCGGCCGCCCAAGCCCGCTTTGGCCTGAGCATGGGAGTTGCGGCGACGCCTGCCACTAGACCCGCGGTTTTCAGAAATTGGCGGCGTGAGGGCAGGGGGCTTTTGGAGTGCAGCACTGTTTTCTCCCGAAATTTTTTTGCATCTCACCACATGCGTGCTGCCAGCGGAAGGCGCAATTCCGCGTCCCCGCGGCGCCAAACGCCCGGGTGATCACAAAACGTTGTCCCTCATGGAGGGCGCAGGGAATGCCGGAGCGCCTGGTGGTCCGCTTCTAACATTCGCATCCCTTCTCAGCGGGCACCTTTGCGAATGTTAGAAGAAAAGGACCACCAGCAACTATATATTGCAGTGGAGTTTGGGATTTGACATTCGAATTACGAACTAGCGGCTGGGTCCGTTGCGAATGTCAAATCCACTCCACTGGCGCGCCCGCAGCCTTGCGTGCAAAAGTAGTAAACACGCAAGTTAGTCACCACGGTCACGCCGGATCGATCCGGCATTCCCCGCGCGGCTGGTTTTAACGGTTTCCTTCGTGCTCTCCCCGGAGAGCCGGCCTGTTGCCTCCGTCGCCTGCGGCGATCACCGCAAGCTTGATACCAGCGTCGGGGTATCAGGACGCACACGACTTCGCCGTCCGCGACACGCGCATTCGTCTATGCACCGTCGCGTCCACCGCATCCTCCGCCCCACGTTTAGTGACGATCGCGAAACGCCCCTCATGAGGGCAGAAGACGCGCGGAAAAGTGCCGGTGATTTGCCCGTCGTCACAAGAAAAAAGCCCGCGGCATATTGGCACGACGGGCAAATCAGGTGATGCGTCGAAAGAGGTGTCAAGGCTTCAATGCCGCGTCAGCGGCAGTGCGCTCCCTCTCCCCTTGTGGGAGAGGGTTGGGGAGAGGGGTTCTGATCGCTCTACGGCAAGGTGACCCCTCTCCCGGAGACTTCGCTGCGCTTCGTCTCCGACCTCTCCCACAAGGGGAGAGGTGACAAGAAGCTCACCCCTGCTTGAGAATCTTCTTCGTCTTCGTTTCCGGCCACGGCTCGCCGAGCGCGCGGACGCGAACCCGCGTGCCGTCATCGGTGTTGATCAGCGCGTGGGTCGCGATGTCGTCGTTGATCTCGAACAGCCGAAGCTCCGTCGTCGGCAACCAGGTCAGCGTCTGGTCGATATCGGCGGGAAAGATCTGCCAGGCCGATCCGTCGTGCATTTTGACAATGTGGCTCTCGGAGTGTTCGAGGATCTTCATCGCAAACCTTTCGCAGGCCGTTCGTGAGCGGAATTGAGTTGCACCAACCCTGCCGGCGCATGGCCGTTGCCGGCCTGAGCGCTCGGAATACGCGAAGGCGAAACTTCGCCGTCGAGCCAGTCCTGCTCGTCGGCGAGGGCCTGCCAGGCCGCCTCCATCCGTTTGTAGCGATTGAAGACAGGCTCGCTGTCAGCGGCTTCGGCAAGATGCGCGCAGTTCTCGGCATTTTCGCGGAAGATTTCGGATTGCTTCATGGTGTCCTTCCTCTGCTGGAAGGATACGTATGAGTGAGAGGCGCGATTGCAATGAAGTTCCGATGAAGGATCGGTAAGGATCGCTGGGGAACCATCGTCTCGCGCGTCGTCACAGAATCGCGACTGAGAATTTGATTCAGCAGTGGTTCATTTTTGGGAAGGTGACCAAAACAAAGCCGGAGACTTCCCCGCCGATTGAGCGTAGAGCCGTTGCAACCACCGCGCGAGTTCCTGCGGGGATGCGGGTGAATAGCACAAAAGCACATTGGAGGGACGTCGATGATTTCGTCAGAGAACTACAGTCTGGAACTGAACGCGCAGTTTGGGCGTGCAGCCTCCCGAGGCATGTCGCACATTCTCATCAACGCACGCGAGCTGCATTCGTCGCTCGGGGACTTTCCAGACTCGGACGATAGGCTGGTCTCATGTCGTTTGGTGATGCGAAATGAAATGAAAGCCGGTGACGTTATGGTAGTGACGCAGGAACACCTGGTGGGCATGACCGTGCGTTACCTGTTGCCGCGAGCGACACATTAATCGTACAGCCAAAACGTGAAGTTCGGAAGATGACCGGCGAATTGAATCGCTGCAAACCTATAGGAACTTCAGGCCCTTCGAGTCGCTCGGCGCCCTGAGTTCTCAGCCGTCGGCGCCAGCCGAGCCAGCCGCCTTCGAGTTGGAGGGATCCGATGCAATAACGCGTATTTCAACCTGGTCGCATCTGGGGCATTCGAACAGCCGGCGCTCGAAGCCGATTGGCCCCGCGGAAACGCGTTCCAGCATCATCCGCGTTTGGCAGCGAGAGCAGCGCGCGCGCTCCATGTCGGTCAGGAATTGCTGGGGCGAGGTCATGGCTCTCCTCCGTCAGGGCGGGAGCGTTATCGAACTCTCTGTCGCCGATATGGTGCGGCGACAAAACAAATATGCCCGTTTCAGTTTCGGGAGGCTGGTCAATACAGCTCACACTTCGAAACTTAATAGTTCTAATCACGCTCTTTGAGCACGGGCTTCTCGTGCAAAACCGCAGATAGCAGCGAATTGTTGACCTCGATATGGCCATTGTAGCTGATGAGCCCCAGCTTGCGAAACTTGTTCATGAAATGGCTGACCCGGGATCGGGTGGTGCCGACCATCTCGGCCAGTGTTTCCTGGCTGATATTCGGGCTGATCCGCTGTGGCTCGCCGTCCTTGCCGAAATTCGCGAGCAGCAAAAGCAGCCGGGCAAGACGCCGCTCGCTCGAATTGAATAGCTGGTCGATCAGGTCCTCCTCGATCCGGCTGTTCCGTGTCAGCAGATAGGACATGAACAGCTCGGAGAACTTTGGCTCATCGTGAAGCGACGACATCATCGCGGCTTTGGTGATTGAGGTGATCACGCAATCTTCCATCGCCGTTGTCGTCGATATGCGCAGTCTGTGGCCGTTCATGCAGCCTTCGCCGAAGAAATGTCCGGGCTCAAGAATCGCTACGACGGCTTCCTTGCCCTGTTCGGACAAGACGGTGAGCTTGACCTTCCCCTTTTGAATGTAAAACACCGTCTCTGCGACGTCGCCCTGTTCGAAAATTTTCTGGTTCTTGTGAAGTTCGAGAATCGCTTTTCCATCGCCGACTTTGGCGAGAAATATCTTTGCGTCAAACACGTCCTTAGGCGGCTTGCTCATAACAGGCCTCCTTTGGCCCAGACGACGGCCGTCAAATCGCAGGCTGCGCAAGCGGCCGCGCCTCGCGGTTTGCGAAATATTATAAGGAAAACCTGTCTCGCGTCAGCCGTCCAACGTATGGCTTTCGAGCCATGTCTTATTCCTGAAGAGCCTGCGAAGCGATAGCGCAATTTGCCGGTGCTGATTACGTTTCCCTCCTGGCGGGAATGTCCGGGCGTACCGCAACACATTGCGCCGCATCTCGATAAAGTAGCCCATCTCGCGGCGGATGTCGGTTTCGGGCTTCGCCCTTCGGTTTTCAGACGGCATAATGCCCTCTTTGGGTCAGGCGAGAGCTTTGCTCTCGTCACCGATAGCGGCCGAGTGCGGTGCGGTGATGACCAAACATGGCTCGGTTTCGTGCTGAGCCAGTGGTCAATTTTGCTCACATTCGGAAATAGAAAACGGCCTCAGCGCGGGGGCGGGCTGAGGCCGTCAGTTCATCGGATGCTGGTGTTCACCGCGCATCCGGTCGCCTGTCATCAAGCTGCCACCACAACATCGGTTCCAGAGGATTCAGGCCGACGCGACCAGCGACGTCATTGGGACGTCTAATGCATACACAAAGCCGGTCGGGTCGTAGGCCAGTTTGACCTGGCCCTTCAGTTGCTGGCCGAGAGATCCGATCAAGCGTGTCCCGAAGCTCTGCCGGGAAGGAGCGGATACCGCGGGGCCACCTTTTTCGGACCATGTCATCTGCAACCGTTGCTTTGCCTCGTCGACGCTCCAGGCGATGTCGACGCTTCCCCCTGGCACCGACAACGCACCGAATTTCGTCGTGTTGGTGCAAAGCTCATTGAGCGTCATTGCCAGCGCGATCACCGCGCCTGATGTGATTTTGATATCGGGTCCCGAAATCGAGAAGCGGCCTCCACCTTCGCTGTCATACGGTTCGGTCGCGCCCCGAATCGTATTGGCGAGGTCCGCGTTAGCCCATCGGGCCTGCAACAGCAGATCGTGTGCCCGACCGAGCGCGATCAGACGTCCCTCAATAGCATGTTGGCCGTCCTCAATGCTTGTCGCTGTCCGCAAGCTCTGCGACGCGATAGCGCTTACGGTTGCAAGCGTATTTTTGATCCGGTGGTGCAATTCTTCCAGGATGAGTTTCTGCAATTTATCGGCAGCTTCACGTTCCTTGGCGTCGATGCCCGCCTGGGCCAATAAAACCTCTGCGTCGATACCTGCCTGTTCAAGCAACAGCCGGAGACTGTCGTTTTCAGCCGTCAGGAATTCATTGGAGGCATGATCGTTCGACGTCCGCGGCGCACGGTGGCTTCGAGCATCAACGGGGCCGGCCCATGCTAAAAGCCCGGAGATATCGGGGGGTACGAGTTTCAGTGCGCCCTGACCGATCATCTCCCGAATTTCCGCGATCATCTGCTTCACCTCAAGCGGCTTTCCAAAGAAGCGGCTGTCGGTGGGTCTTTCGCTGTCGGTCGGCGTCAATTTACCGGAAACGAGGATGATCTTGATAGATGGCCACCGTTCGCAGACGGCATGCGCCAGTTTCAGGCCGTCCATACTTCCGGGCATCTGGATATCCGTGAATAGAAGATCGACGTCCGAGCGGGACTCAAGAATGGCGAGGGCTTCGTCGGCATTCATGGCTTCTATCGCGGTGAACCCCGCGTCCTCTACGATATCCACCGCGCGCATGCGCAGCAGCATCTCGTCTTCGACGACGAGAACTTTGGGTAGTGTTGGGACGGAATGCAAAACCATGGAGGACTCGGCGCTTTCCTGGCGACTTGAATATTAGTCCGTGCCGCTGTTCGCTCGTGGCTTCGAACACGCAATCAGGCTCGTCAAAACCGTATGGGCGCCGCCCTTGTAACACAGTGCCGATGGCTGCACCGGCGGAGAGCGAATCTAAATGTGAGCACTTTTGCTCACTCCAGGCAGGTCAGTGCTTTCGGAGCGAAAGGATCGCCGGTGTCATCGCCGTTGGCAAGGATACGGAATTCCTGAAATTCCAATCGAGGCGCAAACGGCCACGCCCGCCTAGCTCACCTGCTTGCCGTCGTCCCGGCTCCCAAGCGCGGCGAGGCCTACATTGCGCAGTCGCACCGGATCGCGCTCACCACTCCACGTCGCATCAATGATGCGCTTGGCGATCACCTCGTACACGATCGACGGTTGCCCGCTATCGCGAAGCTCCTTGCAGGCGCTGTCGAAGGCCTCGCCCATGATTTCGGTTATTCGGTCATCAAAGACGCTACCGGCTTTTCGGCGAAACGGCAGAATGGATGCCACGTTAGTTTCCCTTCACTGCTGGTCTGAATTCGATGCTTGCGACGCCAGATGTCCCGGCTTTCGCCAGCCGGGCGCAAACACCGAGACAGTCGTGCTCAAATTGAAGCTCGGCGTTAAGCCCGGCGGCCAAGGCCCGCATGAGCTGAAAGCCCAGCCCGCCATCGGTGGTAGGGTCGAAATTTTCCGGGAAGCCGACGCCGTCATCCGTCACTTCGACCAGGAATGAGCCATCGCCCCTGGTCTCGCAGTGGACCTGTACGATGACAGCCAACCCTGTGGGATGCGCATACTTGACGGCGTTGGTGAGAAGCTCGGCGGTGATCAGCCCGGCGTGAAGCGCGTGACGCGGCTCGATGAAGCCTTCGCCGGTATGATTGACGGTCAACTTCATCTTTCCTTCCCCGCCGAGCGAGCCGATCATCTCGGCGATGTCCCGCACGAAGTTTCCGAGGTTGACGCCTGCGCCGTTGACGGCCAGTGCGAGCGATTTGTGGAGTTTTGCGGTCACCTCGATGCGCGCGCTGATATCGTCGAGCAGAAGGCAAACCTCACGCGCGTCAAGGCTCTTGCCGCTTCTGGAAACGGCATTGCGCTGCAGGCGAATGGCGCCGCTCAGGCTGGCGAGGTTATTGGCGATCCGATGGTCGGCCTCGGCCAGTCCGATGTCATCATGCTCGATCAAAATGGCCATTTTAGGCTTCCTTCGATCGTTAACGTGCGCCTTGTGCAGCCGGCAATCAAGAAAACAGTAATAAGATCAATGTATTGATGGCGTATTGAGCGTCTTTATGAGTTTTTTATACCTACCAGCCAAAGCCTAAAAATGAGCTTAATGAGTATAAGTAGCAAGGAACGTATTTTGGGTTTCTTGCGTTAATGGAGTGAGTTTTTTGCGGGAGGGTCAGATGGGTCCACTCAATCGAGGCGAACGGCTCCAGATCATGCTTACCCACGACGAATTGCGGATCGTCGATACCTGGCGTTTTAACAAGCGGATGCCGAGCCGGGCGGCGGCCATTCGGGAACTGCTCAAGCGCGGCATGGCGGCCGAAGGATTTGCGGAAGTCATGGACGGGCAGAAGTCCAAGGACTTCTCGGTGCTGCCGGATGACTTGGCGCCGGATGGCCTGGCGCCGGACGAGCCGGCCGAGTAGCCCGTGCGAAGGCGATTTCAGGCCGGACAAATCCCCACAAGCAAAACGGCCGCGTCTTTCGACCCGGCCGTTTCAATTTCAGACGTCTTTCGGAAGCTTCAGCTCGCCTTAATCAGCTCGCTTTGGCGACCGGCGCAGCGGCGACCTTCTTCTCGATCGCCCGCTTCAGGTCAAGCGCGCGCGGCGAGAGGTTGGCGGCGCGGGCCTTCAACAGGAAGGCGTCCAGGCCGCCATTGTGATCGACGCTCTTGATCGCGTTGGTGGAGACGCGCAGGCGCACGTTGCGGCCGAGTGCATCGGAAATGAAGGTCACGTTGCACAGGTTCGGCAGAAAGCGCCGCTTGGTCTTGATATTGGAGTGGCTCACCTTGTGACCCACCTGCGGGCCCTTGGCCGTCAGTTCACAGCGCCGCGACATCTTGAAAAACCTTCTTCCATCCCGGCCTCCGCCGCATCATGCGGATCGGCGCCAAGGGTCAAAAACTCGTCCATTCCTGAGGAGCGGCGGACGTATAGGGGCAGATCGGCAGGGCGTCAAGGTTTGGGAGGGGCCGGGAAGGCCGGTTTTCTCGCGCTTTTGCCGAATTCCGGGATCATATAAACGGCGTATTCCGGGCCGATATCCAACGCCATTAACGGGTTTTGTGCCAGCGCCAGGCCTCTGACTTAGTTGCAACTGATCCAACTGCCCCTGATTTAACTAAAGGCGCATGCAGGCGTTGTTCGCCGGATTTTTTGGTTTAAATGAAACAAAGATCCCGCTCTGTTGTGAGGACTGCCGCTTCCGTGACCGATCTGTGCAGGACGTCGCCCCGGCGGGCCCGTTGGTTGCTTCCGGCGCTGGCTTTGGTTGCCGCCTCGGGCGCAACGCCGGCTTTCGCGCAAGGCAAGCTCGAGGCGCAGTATGAGGCGACGTTGGCCGGTATTCCCGTCGGCAGGGGCGCCTGGAACATTGAGATTTCCGACGACCAGTTCTCCGCCGCCGCTTCCGGCGGCACCGCCGGATTGTTGAAGACCTTCGCATCCGGTGCCGGTTCGGGCGCCTCGCAAGGGCGCGTCGTCAACGGCGCGCTGGTCTCGACCAACTACAGCGCGTCGACCACGACGTCGAAAAAGACCGAAGCGATCCACATGTCGCTCAACAACGGCACCATCAAGGAATTCGCGATCGAGCCGCAGCCGCCGGTCGATCCCGATCGCATTCCGGTGACGGAGGCGCACAAGAAGGGCGTATTCGATCCGATGACCGGCTCGATGCTGCACGTGCCCGGCACCGCCGATCCGCTCAGCCCTGAAGCCTGCCGCGTCGGTGCCGCGATCTTCGATGGCCGCATGCGCTACGATCTGAAGCTCGATTTCAAGCGCATGGAAACCGTGCGGGCCGAGAAGGGCTATCAGGGTCCGGTCGTGGTCTGCGCGGTCTATTTCGCGCCCGTCGCGGGCTATATTCCCGATCGCCCGGTGATCAAATATCTCACCGCCGCGCGCAACATGGAGATCGCCTTTGCGCCGGTGTTGGGGACCCGCATCCTGGTGCCGTTCCGCATGGTGATCCCGACGCCGCTTGGCACCGCGATGCTGGAAGCGACCCAGTTCATCACGACGCCAACCCCGCCCCGCGTCGCCAAGACGAACTGACGGGGAGCGCAGTCCGCGAGTTCTACCGTCATTGCCGGGCTTGACCCGGCAATCCATCTTCTTGAGCGGGATTTTCTCTGGATGGATGCGCGGGTCGAGCCCGCGCATGACGAAGCAGGACACGAATCCCTGTTGAACTCTTGCTCGCTTCTGATTCAACTCGTGCATTAAGGATTTCTGTCGTCAAACCGTCGCTTGAAGCCCGGCGTCAAACTTGATCTAGTGCTCCAAGAGCCTATCTGCGCGATATGTTGCGGTGAACGAAACAGGCGACGTTATGAGTCAGCGATTCGGGCGCGATTCGTTCCGCAACCGTTCCGAAGCTTAAATCCCGACCTTACATGCGTCGCATTGTGAGACACTTTCACCCGGCGCCACCGATTTTCGCAGCCCTCGCGCTCAACGCCGAAAGCCACAGAAACCCTTTAAAACATGGCTCTTTCGTCAACGTCCTTCTCCCATGTCAATAATGGAAAGACGCCCGGTTCGGGCGTCACCGCCGTGCTCGGGCCGACCAATACCGGCAAGACGCATCTCGCCATCGAGCGTATGCTGGCGCATTCCTCCGGCGTGATCGGTCTGCCGCTGCGGCTGCTCGCGCGCGAGGTCTATAACAAGATCGTCGACCGCGCCGGTTCGGAATCCGTCGCGCTGATCACCGGTGAGGAGAAGATCAAGCCGCCGAGGCCGCGGTTCTGGGTCTCGACCGTCGAGGCGATGCCGCGCGATCTCGACGTGTCGTTTCTCGCGGTCGACGAAATCCAGATCGCCGCCGATCTCGAGCGCGGCCACGTGTTCACCGACCGTATCCTGAACCGGCGCGGCCGCGACGAGACCTTGCTGCTGGGCGCTGCCACCATGCGCGGCATGGTGGAGCGGCTGTTGCCCGGCAGCCAACATCGTCACAAGGCCCAGGCTCTCGCAGCTCGAATTCGCCGGCGATCGCAAGATCACCCGACAGCCGCGGCGCACCGCGATCGTCGCCTTCTCGGCCGACGAAGTCTACGCCATCGCCGAATTGATCCGCCGCCAGCACGGCGGCGCCGCTGTCGTGCTCGGCTCGCTCTCGCCGCGCACGCGCAACGCGCAGGTCGAGATGTTCCAGAACGGCGACGTCGATTATCTCGTGGCAACCGATGCGATCGGCATGGGCCTCAATCTCGACGTCGACCATGTCGCGTTTGCGTCCGACCGCAAATATGACGGCTATCAATTCCGCCGGCTGAATCCGGCCGAATTTGCCCAGATCGCAGGCAGCGCCGGCCGCGCCACCCGAAACGGCACCTTCGGCACCACCGGCCGCTGCGCGCCGTTCGAGCCGGAACTGGTCAATGCGTTGCAGAACCACACCTTCGAAAGCGTGAGGATGCTGCAATGGCGCAATTCGAAGCTCGATTTCTCCTCGCTCGGCGCGCTCGCAGGTGTCGCTCGCGCTCTCGCCCAACCATGAGGTCGCTGACCCGCGCCCCGATCGCCGAAGACCTGCGCGTGCTCGATCACGTCGCGCGCGACGCCGATATCAGGGAGATGGCGCGAGGGGGCGGACGCGGTGGAACGGCTGTGGGAGGCCTGCCAGATCCCGGATTACCGCCGGATCGCGCCGGCCGCCCATGCCGAGCTTGTCACGAGCCTGTTTCGATTCCTGATGCAAAAAGGGCGTATCCCGGATGCCTGGTTTGCCGCGCAGGTCGATCAGGCGGACCGGGTGGACGGCGATATCGACACGTTATCGGGCCGGATCGCGCAAATCCGCACCTGGACCTTCGTCGCCAACCGTCCGGACTGGCTCGCCGACCCCGAACATTGGCAAGGGATCGCACGCGAGGTCGAAAATAAATTATCCGATGCGCTGCATGAACGGCTTACGGAGCGTTTCGTTGATCGTCGTACCAGTGTATTGATGCGCCGCCTGCGGGAAAACGCGATGTTGAATACGGAAATCGGCAAGACCGGCGAAGTGATCGTAGAAGGCCATGTGATTGGCCGTCTGGACGGTTTCACCTTTGCGCCAGATGCGGCGGAAGCCGGCTCAGAGGCCAAGGCCTTGCAGGCGACCGCGCAAAAGGCGCTGGCCGGCGAAATCGACGCGCGCGCCGAGAAACTCTCCGCCGCGCCCGACGATCAGTTCGTGCTGACCTCGGAAGGAACCATCCGCTGGACCGGCGATGCGGTCGGCCGGCTGACCGCCGCCGACGATGCGCTGCATCCGCGCGTCCGCATCATCTCCGACGAGCGCTTGAGCGGTGCGCCGCGCGAGGCGGTGCAGACCCGGCTCGATCTGTGGCTGAAGACCCATATCGAAAAGCTGCTCGGGCCGCTGTTCGAATTGAGCAAGGCCGAGGACGTTACTGGAATCGCGCGCGGCATCGCGTTCCAGTTGGTCGAGGCGATGGGCGTGCTCGAGCGCGCCAAGATCGCGGCCGAGATGAAGGACCTCGATCAGCCGTCGCGGGCAATCTTGCGCAAATACGGCGTACGCTTCGGCGCCTATCACATCTACGTCCCGCCGCTGCTCAAACCCGCCGCGCGGGCGCTGGCCTCGCTGCTCTGGGCATCAAAAGCAGGCCAATGTCGATCTGTCCGCGCTGTCGGGCGCCCAGCATCTGGCTTCCAGCGGCCGCACGTCGTTCCCGATCGACAAGACGTTGCCGCGCGACGCCTATCGCGTGCTCGGCTATCGCCAATGCGGCGAGCGCGCGGTGCGGGTCGATATTCTGGAGCGGCTCGCCGATCTCATTCGCCCCGCGCTCTCCTGGCGCGAAACCTCGCCCGGCGAAAAGCCCGCCGGTGCGTTCGATGGCCGCAGTTTTGTGGTGACGCAGGCGATGACGTCGCTCACGGGTTCGGCGGGCGAAGATTTCGCCTCGATCCTGCGCGCGCTCGGCTATCGCATGGAACGCCGTCCGCCGTTGCCACCGAAGCCGGCCGTGGTTGAACCCGCAGCTGTGGTTGAAGCTGCGCCGTCAGAGACCGCTTCCGAAGCGTCTTCAGAAGCCGTCTCTTCTGAGGCGACTTCCGAGCCGGTTGTGAAAGCGGCTGCCAGCGAAGCCGCGTCGACAACGGATGCCGCGCCGGCGACTGAGGCGTCAGCGCCGGTCATCGAAGAGGCCGCGGCTTCATCGACGTTGCTGCCCGTGATCGATTTTGCGCAGGGTTCCGACGCATCTAAACCGACATCGGAAACGCCGGAGACCACTGAGGCCGTGGCTCCAGAAGCCATAACTCCAGAGGCCTCAACTCCAGAGACTATGGCGCCGTCTGTCGCTGCGGAAACGCCGGTCGAAGCAAGTTCGGAAGCCTCTCCTGAAGAAGCAAGCGCGAGTGAGGCTTCGCCAACGGAGACGGCCGCGGCACCCGCGGAGCCCGAACTGGTCGAAGTCTGGCGTCCCGGTGGCCGGTCCGAGGAGCGGCGTCCGCCGCGCCATGATCGCAATCGGCATCGTCGCCCTGATCGCGCCGCCGAAGGCACGCAGCCTGCTGCCGCCGGCGAAGCTGCTGCTGGCGACGGCGCCAAGCGCGAACGTCATCGGGGTGGACGGCGTGACCGTCACCGTGATTTCAACAAACTCCGCCCGGGTCAGCCGACAGCGGATGGCACTGTCGCAGCTCCAGCCGCAACCGATAGCGCGCCCGCACGGGAATCGCGTGATGGCGAACATGGCCGGCCGCCGCGCGATCGCGTCGATGGCAAGGGACACAGCGGAGACCGGAATAAGGGCAAACGCGAAGACGGTGGACGCGACAAGGGCAAGGTCGCGGCGATAGGGGTGGACGCGACCGCGACCGAGGCGGCCGGGAAAGCGGTCCATCGCATCGGCAATATGCGTCGAGTGCGAACCCGCGCGAGCGTGATCGTCCGATCGATCCCAATTCGCCGTTTGCCAAGCTTGCCGCGCTCAAGGAACAGATGAGCGCGAACCGCAAGGACCCTTAAGCGTTTTCGCGTTAGAGAAAACGCGTCAAACGAGAGAAGCGTTTTCAAGCGAGGCGGTTTCAGGCGAAATGCGCCGAAAAAGATCAAGACCTTCTCGCCTGGGTGTTGCGTGGAGCGCCAGCGTCTCGACAAATGGCTGTGGCATGCGCGGCTGGTGAAAGCCCGCACCAGCGCCGCCGCGCTGGTGGAGGCCGGCCACGTGCGCATCAACGGCGTGCGCGAGACCTCGCCCGGTCACGCGGTCAAAGCGGGCGACGTCCTCACCGTTGGGCTCGACCGCACCGTGCGCGTCCTCAAGGTGGTTGGATTTGCCGAGCGGCGCGGCGATTCGGCGGCCGCGCGCGCCCTCTATGTTGATTTGCAGGGCCGCGCAGAGTGACTATCTGCACTCCTGCAGGCGAGGGGCTTCCCTTGCAGCGCAGGGGTTCCTGCGCTACGCAACCCTCTTAAATCTGACTTAAAAACTGACCCGTTCCGGAGCCTTGGATGACTTACGTCGTCACTGAAGCCTGCATCAAGTGCAAATATACCGACTGCGTTGAAGTCTGCCCCGTGGATTGCTTTTACGAGGGCGAAAACATGCTGGTCATCCATCCGGACGAGTGCATCGATTGCGGCGTGTGCGAGCCCGAATGCCCGGCCGACGCGATCAAGCCGGATACCGAGCCGGGTCTCGAAAAGTGGCTCGAAGTGAACACCGAATATGCCAAATCCTGGCCAAATATTACCCAAAAGAAGGAATCCCCGCCCGACGCCAAGGATTTCGAGGGGAAAGAGGGCAAGTTCGAGAAATATTTTTCTCCTAATGGTGGCACCGGCGACTGACGCCTGAGGGGCGGGTTTTCCGCCTTATCCACAGGCCAAAAAAGGGTTGGGGATAGCCTGTTAGCTTAACCCTGTTGGTGATTTCGGTGGCAAAACCGCGTCCAGGCGGCGCTGGGAGGGCATAAATCATTGATTTTTGCGGGAAATGTGCTATATTGACCCACTAGCTAGCCGAACCCGTCAGCCCGCTTGTCGGCCCCCATGGGTTCCCGTGAAAACATCGAACAGGGGCGTGGCAGTTCCGCGCGCAGGCTGTGTCACAAAAAACGCGTAAAAAGAGTACTTCGAAGGCTTCCAGAAAAGCCGCCGCGGCCACAGCCGGGGTGCAACCAAGGGCCGTGCCCCGGCGTCCGCGAAGGATTCCCGGAAAACAACCAAGGCGTCGGCTGCCAAGTCCTCCAAAAACAAAAGAAGCTCAATGCCAAACAAGACTGCAAAAACTGCCGCGAAAGCGACGGGTTCGAAGGCCGCTGCTTCGAAGGTTGCCGCTTCCAAGCCTGTTACTCACAAGCCTGCCGCCGAAGGCGGCTGCGCCCAAGGCGCCCGTCAAGGCTCCGGTCGCCGCCAAGCCCGTCGTTGCCGCCAAGCCCGTGGCTGCTGCTGCCGCACCGCGCGTCGAGGAAAAGAAGCCGTTGACCCAGCGCCAGGGCTTCAAGACCCACGAATTCGTGGTGTATCCGGCCCATGGCGTCGGCCAGATTCTCGCCATCGAGGAGCAGGAGATCGCTGGCGCGAAGCTTGAGCTGTTCGTGATCAATTTCATGAAGGACAAGATGACGCTGCGGGTGCCGACCGCGAAAGTCGCCAATGTCGGTATGCGCAAGCTGTCCGAGCCGGTGCTGGTGAAGAAGGCGCTGGAGACCCTCAAGGGCCGTGCCCGCGTCAAGCGCACGATGTGGTCGCGCCGCGCCCAGGAATACGAAGCCAAGATCAATTCGGGCGACATCGTTGCGATCGCCGAGGTCGTGCGCGATCTCTATCGCTCCGAATCGCAGCCCGAGCAGTCCTACAGCGAACGTCAGCTTTATGAAGCAGCGCTTGATCGCCTGTCGCGCGAAATCGCCGTCGTGCAGCACGTGACCGAGACCGAAGCGGTCAAGGAAATCGAAGGCCAGCTCGCCAAGAGCCCGCGCCGCGGCGCCAAGGCCGAGACCGATACTGAGGCGGATGCCGAGACCGACGGCGAGGCTGATGCCGACACCGATGGCGACGATGCCGCTGTCGCGGACGAAGCCGCGTAAGCTTTTCCGATCCAAGCGAATTGAAAAAGCCCGGTCGAAGAGACCGGGCTTTTTTGTTTGGTCGTGATTTAGCGAAACCTCAATACGTCGTCCCCGCGAAAGCGGGGACCCATAACCACCACCGTTCAAGGACAAACAAGCTAGCGGCCCCAGCCGAGGGCAATCCAAACGCTTATGGGTCCCTGTGTGTGGAAGGTCTGTCATGATGGGGTGGGCGGGAAGCCGTTGGGTCCTTGGCGCATGACGCCGTGAGCCGGCTCGCGCTTTGCTTGGCCGGGACGACGAGCAGTTAGGTTTAGGGCTTGGGAAGGACATACGACCGCAGGACGGTAAGGTCGTCTTCGCGGCGTTCGATCGAGCCGGACAGCGTCCGAGCGGGGATGTCAATTTCCAGTTTGTGCAAATCCCACTTCATTGCCGGTTCGGAAGCTTGAATCGGATATGGGTCTTCCTCGAGTTCAAGCCTGACAAACCAAGTACCTGGCTTGTCTATTCTGACCGAATAAAAAGTAGTCTCGAAGAGATTGCAGTCCTTCTTCAGAAGAGTGGCTTTGTACACGCGGTCACTGGACCACAAACTCGAAATCGGACCAGTTGTGCAGTTCGCTTCTGAAAGTCTCGAAATATAAGAAGTCAAATATATCGCAACCGCAAACGCGACGATGAACGCAGCGACCTTTATCCAGCGTGTCATTTGCTTCGGCAGCGCCGGCTCAATCCACCACGATCTTGACGCGGTCGCGCGCCTTGACCTGGGCGTGGGCCTCGAGCCCGTTGATGATGCGGAAGCGATCCACCGGACGGTCGACGCCGGCCATCCGGTGCGACAGCGATTCCACGGTATCGCCGGGCTGCACGTTGATCACCTTGATGCGCAGCGGCCGCGCCGTCTGGATCTCGTCGAGCGACAATCGGCGGAAGGAATTGACGGTTTCCCGCGCGTTGCGTTCGCTCTCTGTCGTCTTCTGCTTGGCTGCGAAGATGAAGCGATAGACGTCGCTGCCGAAGCGCAGCGCATAGACCTTGAACTGCCACTGATCGCCGCTGGCAACGGTGGATGCTGCCGGAAAACCGTTGATGGTAATGTCCTCGGTCGACGCCTTGTCGACGTTTTCCATCCAGCCGGAATTGAGGTAGTCGCCGAGCGTCTGCTCGGCCGGCACCCGCACGACGTCGAAGCGCATCGCCTGCGCCCCGCCCTCACGCACGCCGATCACGGCCTGCGCGGTATTGTCGAGCGTGAAGTTTTCCGGAGCCGTGAAGGTGAAGCCGAGCTTGGGGTGCAGGAACCTGCGCCCACGCACGAAGCCCTCGCTCGGGTCCTCGCCGTAGACGATGTTGTCGATCGCGGCGAGATAGGTATCGCGATCGCGCTCGTTGGCTTCAGACGAGGTGTATTGCCGCGCGGTGTTCTGGGCGTTGGCGACGCGCTCCGGCGTCGCCGGATGGGAAGACAGGAAGTCCTGCGCCCGCAGATCGACCGAAGTCTTGCCCGCCTTCAGTTCGGCGTTGCGTTCCATCGCCGTCAGAAACCGCGCCGCGCCGTAGGGATCGAAATGCGCATTGGCCGAGATGCTGACGCCTATCTTGTCCGCATCGAATTCCTGCTGCCGCGAGAAGCTCGCCATCGTCAGCTTGGTTTTCGCCAGCGCCAGTGCCGTCGGGTCCTGATCGCTGCCCATCTCGGTGACGACGCGGGTCGCCGCGGCAGCCGCAGCCACCTGCCGTGCCTGATCCTCGCGACTGGCGGCGTGCTTGGCCAGCACGTGCGCCATCTCGTGGCTCAGCACCGAGGACAATTCGGACGTGTCGCAGGCCAATGCGATCAGACCGCGCGTCACGTAGAGCTGGCCGGTCGGTAGCGCGAAGGCGTTCACCGCGCCGGAATTGAGGATCGTCACCTTGTAGGCCTGATCAGGCCGGTCGGAGGCCGCCACCAGCCGGTCGACGGTCTTGCCGATCAGCGCCTCGAGCTTCGGATCGTCATAGGCGCCGCCATAGGACGACAGGATGCGCTCATGTTCTTTTTCGGCGGCCGGACTCTGGACGAACGTGCTTTTGGGCCTGGTTGTGGTCGTTGGCAGCGACGGCGCTGCGGTTTGAAACCGGTTAATGTCGCCGCAACCGGCAAGCAAAAGCATAGCGCCCAGCATGATGGGGGAGGCCCATAGCCGGCAACTCACGCTTGTCTTGTGACGTCCCACACCGTCCACCACGGCTGCTACTCTAATTGTTCCGGCGAGCTATTTCAGCAGCTCAATTTGTCCCGCCCGCACCACCTCAATTCGAGGCCCGGTACGCGCCTCAACAACCCCCCGGACACGAATACGTTTGTATTCCAACGCCTTAGGCTCAAGGCCGGCGGCCGCCAGGCTGGCGCGCGCGCGCCTTGGAATAGTCACAGCGAAGTCCCGTGTCCAGTTCCGTCCAAAGTTCAGATAGGTGGTTGCCCCTGCCTGCCGGACCGACAACACCTTGCCCTCGACCAGCATATAACGCCCAATCCCGGCCAGAATATCGCCCGGACTTTCCGTGTTTTTTATGACCGCGGGATCGGCCCAGATGCCTCTTTTGGCCTCACGCGCGCCGGCCTCGGCGGCGAAAAGCGCGGCGGCACATTCTTTGTCGTTCACATCAGCGGAAACGATGGCCTCGCCTTGCGTCAAAAGCTCGCGCTGCACCAGGGTCTCGTCCGGCAACAGCCACACAAAGGCGGTCTGGCGGCCATAGCGGTCGGGCGTGTCGTCTGCTCCACGCAGCCGCACGTTATGTCCGGTGAGGATAGCGGTCAGCGCCCGCTGGCGCTCGGTGGCTGTCTCCGCGGGGACGGCGAGCTCAATCCCGCCAAGACGGATGTCGCGCCCGTCTTCCAGGCGAAAGCTGCGGGCATCGGTCACATCAGTCACGCGGCCCTCGCCTTGCGATTCAAACGCGCAAGGCGCAGCCGATGCTGAAACGGAAGTCAGGGCTGCGACCGCCGCCAAAGCCAGCGCGATCGTCGCTGTCCATCGAAGTTGGTTTGACGTGGTTGGGGTGTACCCGTGCGTGGCTTGGACCATCTATTCATTCCACCAGACGGAAAGACGTTCGCCGCCAGCTTGCCGCTGCCGGATGCTTGCGGCATGATTGCGATAACGGCAATTGCGGTTCTACCGCAATGCGACAGGGGAGGGAGATTTTCATGAGACGGGTTTTTTCCGGCTTTCTTGGCGTGATGTGTGCTGGCGATGGCGACCGCGGCGCTCGCGCAAGGCAAACCTCCGCTCAAGCTCGGCGGCATCCTCGATATGTCCGGGCTTTATGCCGACATCACCGGGCCCGGCGCCGAGATGGCCGCAAAAATGGCGGCGGAGGATTTTGGCGGCGAAGTGCTGGGCCGCAAGATCGAGATCATCGCGGCCGATCACCTCAACAAGGCGGACCTTGCCGCCAACATCGCCCGCGACATGCTCGACAATCAGGGCGTCGAGATGATCTATGACGTCGCCGCGTCCGCAACGGCGCTTGCCGCCGGCGAGATCGCCAAAGCCCGCAACAAGATCATCATGTATTCAGGCCCCGGATCGATCCGCCTGAGCAACGAAGCCTGCGGCCCCTACACGGTTCACTACGTCTTTGACACCTACTCGCAGGCCAACGTCACCGGCCTTGCGGCCGTCAAACAAGGTCTCGATAGCTGGTTCTTCATCACGGTCGATTATGCCTTCGGCCACGACCTCGAGAAGGACACGGCCAACGTCGTGAAGAAGGCCGGCGGCAAGGTGCTGGGCGAGGTTCTGCATCCGCTCAACAATTCTGATTTCTCATCCTATCTGCTGCAGGCGCAGGCGTCCAAAGCCAAGGTGATCGGGCTCGCCAATGCGGGCGGTGACACCATCAACACGATCAAGCAGGCGGCCGAATTCGGCATCATGAAGGGCGGCCAGAAGATATCGCCGCTTGCTCGCCTTCGTGACCGATATCGACGGCGTCGGGCTTCAGACCGCGCAGGGCTTGCTGGTAGCGGAAGCCTTCTACTGGGACCTCAACGATGACACGCGCGCCTTCTCCAAACGCTTCATGCAACGGATTGGCCGGCCGCCGACCGCCGCGCAGGCCGGCGTCTATTCGTCGGTGACGCATTATCTGAAGGCGGTGAAGGCGGCGGGCACCACCGACGCAGCCCCCGTCATGAAGATCATGAAGGAGACCCCGATCAACGACATGTTCGCCAGGAACGGCCGGATTCGCGAGGACGGCCGCATGGTGCACGACATGTATCTGTTCGAGGTCAAGAAGCCTTCGGAATCCAAGGGCCGCTGGGACGATTACAAGCTGCTGGCGACCATTCCCGGCAATGAGGCGTTCCAGTCGCTCTCCGAGTCGCGTTGCCCGCTGGTGAAGAAGTGACGCGGAGCGTCATTCCGGAGCGCGCCAACGGGTCCGCGCGAGGCGCGGCCCGATGACAGGCTCCGCGCGAATTACGATGCGCAATCGCGCATTCTGAGGTCCGGTGCTAACGCCACCATCCCGGAATGACGGAATAAAGCCAAGACCAACAAAAGGCGCCAACGTCATGACCAACGAAACCGTCCTGCAAAACCTCGAATCCGGCCTGCTGACGATCACCATGAACCGGCCCGAGCGGCGCAACGCGCTCAATCCGGACATGACGCTGGGGCTGGTGGCGGCGGCGCGGCGCGCGGCCGAGGATCACGAAGTCCGTGCCGTTCTGCTGAAAGGCGCCGGCGGCACTTTCTGCGTCGGCGGTGACGTCAAGTCGATGGCGGAGGGCCGGGCGCCGCTGTCGTTCGAGGCCAGGATGGTCAACTTGAGACGCGGCATGGAAGTCTCGCGGGTCCTGCACGAGATGTCGAAGCCCGTGGTGGCGCAGCTCGACGGCGCGGCCGCCGGCGCCGGATTGTCGATCGCGCTCGCCTGCGATCTTCGCGTAGCGTCGACGTCGGTGAAAATCACGACCGCCTTCGCCAAGGTTGGCCTCTCGGGCGATTACGGTGGGACTTATTTCCTGACCCAGATGCTCGGCAGCGCGAAAGCGCGCGAGCTTTATCTGATGTCGCCGGTATTGACCGCGCAGGAGGCGCTGGCGCTCGGCATGGTGACGCGCGTGGTTCCCGACGCCGAAGTCGACGCGGCGGCGCGTGAACTTGCGATGTCGCTCGCTCAGGGGCCGACGATCACGCTCGGCTATATCAAGCGCAACATCAACAATGCCGAGCGATTGCCGCTGGAAACCTGCTTCGATGCCGAGGCATTCCATCACTCGCGCGCCGGCGAGACCGCCGACCACAAGGAGGCCGCGAAAGCGTTCGTCGAAAAACGCAAGCCGCAGTTTCAGAACCACTGAAGTAACAACGATCGAAACGAAACATCCAGCAGTTGTCGTCCCCGCGAACGCGGGGACCCATAACCACAGTTGCTGATGGTTACGGATGGTCTCTACCTCAGTGTACCTTTGGTAGGTCGGGGCGTATGGGTCCCTGCTTCCGCAGGGACGACGTGTCGATATAGCGGCGCCTCACCGCCCCTTGAAGTTGGCGACCCGCCGCTCCTCGGTCGCCTTGACGCCCTCCTTGAAGTCTTCGGTGGCGCGCAGCCGGGTCTGCTCGGCGAGTTCGTGATTGGTGGCGGCCAAAACACGATCGGCGAGCCCGGCGCGCATCGTGGCGCGGGTTGAGAGTAGCCCAAGCGGCGAGCATTCGGCGATTTCCTGCGCCAGCTTCATGGCGCGCTCGCGAACCTGATCCTGCGGCACGCATTCATTGGCAAGGCCCATCCGACAGGCTTCCTCGCCGGTCACCCGGCGCGACGTGTAGAAAATCAGTTCGGCGTTGTTCTTGCCGACCAGTTCGGGCAGCGTCACCGTCAGCCCGAAGCCGGGATGAAAGCCGAGCTTGGTGAAGTTGGCGGCAAAGCGCGCCTCGGGGCAGGTGACGCGGAAATCCGCCGACACCGCCAATCCCAGCCCGCCGCCGATCGCAGCGCCATGCACGGCGGCGACGATCGGCTTCTTGCTGCGGAAAATGCGCACGGCCTGAATATAAAGGTGCGCGATCGGGCCAAGTCCCGAGGCCGGATCGGCTTTCGCGCGCGCCTCCTGCTCCTGCCGCGCCGGATCGTTGAAATTGGCGCCGGCGCAGAACGCCTTGCCTTGGGCCGCGAGCACCGACGAGCGGATCTCGATGTCGCGGTCGAATTCCTCCAGCGCGTCCGCGATCTGGTTGATCAGCGAGATGTCGAAAAAATTCAGCGGTGGCCGCCGGATTTCGATCAGGCCGACATGCCCGATCTTCTCGACGCCGATATCCTTGTGAGCTGCTCATGCGATCCTCGATTCAATCAACTGGAACTAGCGCGAACCAAGCCCGCGCGGCTAGCGCAAGCCAAGCCCGCGCGCGATGATGCCGCGCAGCACCTCGGTGGTGCCGCCCTGAATGGTGAGTTTGGGCGCGGTCTTCATTGCGAACGACAACTGCTTCTCCAGCGTCTCGTGATTGCTGGCGTCGGCATCGACGAAGGCAGCGAGGTCGCGAACCCGGTGCGGCAATTGCTGTTCCCAGATCGTGCCGATGTCCTTGACGATCGCGGCCTCCACCACCGGCTCCTTGCCGGCCTGCAACATGCCCGCCACCGAGACCGACATCCGCCGCATGGTGTGAAGCTGCGCGACCAGCCGCCCGATGCCTTCGGCGGCGCGCGTATCGGGCGACGGGCCGACCGCACGCACGAGTTCGGTCAGCACGTAATAAGTTTCCAGGAAACGCTCCGGGCCCGAGCGCTCATAAGCGAGTTCGCGATGTCGCCTGCTTCCAGGCGCCGTCGATTTCGCCCAGCATTTGGTCGTCGGGCACGAAGTGGTCGGTGAACACCACCTCGTTGAATTCGAACTGCCCGGTGATCTGGCCGATCGGATTGACCTTGATGCCCGGCTGCTTCATGTCGACCAGAAACTGCGTCAGGCCGTGCCGGCGGTTCTCTTTGGTCGGCGGCGAAGTGCGGAAGATCGCGATCATGTAGTCGGCGATATGCGCCGACGAGGTCCAGATCTTGGTGCCGTTGATCAGGAAGCCGCCGTCGGTCTTGGTTGCCTTGGTCTTGGCTGCGAACAGGTCCGAGCCGGAATTGGGTTCGCTCATGCCGATCGCAAAGCAGACCTCGCCGCGGCAGATGCGCGGCAGGATGTCCATCTTGATGCGTTCGGTCGCGTATTTCAGCAGCACCGGCCCGCTCTGGCGGTCGGCGACAAAGAAACGCCGCGTCGGCGCGTTGGCGACACGCATCTCCTCGGTCACCACATAGCGCTCGAGGAACGTGCGCTCGTGGCCGCCATATTTCTTCGGCCAGGTCATGCCGAGCCAGCCGCGCGCGCCGACGCGGCGGGAAAATTCCGGGGCGTCGCTGTCCTCACGGTTGGGCTGGTGCGGACCGAAGGTGCCGGCGGCGATTTCCTCGGCGAGAAACGCGCGCACTTCCTTGCGCAGCGCGACGCATTCAGGAGGGAGGCGGATCGGGTCGAAACGAAGGGCTGCGGTCATCGGTTTACGTCCGGGAATCTAAAGAGGTTGAATTTAGCGCGAAGCGACCAGCGGCCACAATTCGTCGGCGCCGTTGGCGGCCACGCGCTGGCCGAGTTCGACCGCCCAGTAGCTCTCGGAGCCGAAATCGTCGCGCCACGCCAGCGCCCGCAGCGTATAGCGGTGCAGGATGTGTTCGATGGTGAAGCCGATCGCGCCGTGAACCTGATGGGCAATCGCCGCCGCCTTCTCGGCCGCTTCCGAGCAGCGGATTTTTGCCGACGCGGCTTCCAGAAAGACCGCGTCAGGCGCAGCGCCAGTTGCCAGCGCATCCGCCGCCGAGGTCGCGGCCGCGAGCGCCGCCGCCGATTCGCCGGCAAGCTTCGCCAGATTGTGCTGGACCGCCTGAAACTTCGAAATCTTCTTCTCGAACGCGACGCGTTCGTTGGAATAGCGCACGCTGATCTCGAGCATCGTCTCGAGGCTGCCCGCAATCTGCAGGCTGCGGGCGACCGCGCCCATCAGAAGCAGCGAGGTCAGGCCGAAGCCCTCGGGCGCAGGCTTGACGGCAACAGGCGTGATGCGATCGAAGGTCACGGTGTCGTTGCCGTCGCCGCCGAGATTGCGGCCGGATTCAATCCGGCACTTGGCCGCGTCGACAAGCGCAATCGACAGCTTTCCGTTGCCGCCTTGCGCCAGCACCGCGATGTGTTTGGCGTCGCTTGCGAAAGGAATGCCGCGCGCGCGGCCCGACAACGAGCCGTCGGCATTGAGCGTGATGCGGTCTTTGGGGCCGGCCGGCGCGAGCGTCATTTCACCCTCGGGGCTGGCGATTTTGGCCTGCGACAACAGCCAGCCCGCGAGCATGGTCTCGGTTAGCGGCACGCCAATCGCAAAACGTCCCGCGGCGCTCAGGACGCCAAAGCCCTCGGCCAATGAGGCGCCGGAACCGCCATATTCTTCGGCGACCCAGGACAGCGGCAGGCCGGCCTCGCTCAACGCTCGCCAGAGCGGCGCCTTCCAGCCGCCTTTCTTGTCGCTGTTGATGGTTTGCGCATCGGCCAGATCGGCAAATATCCGCTCGGCGGTTTGCGCAACAATGTTCTCGGCTTCTTCCACGGCGTTCCTCGGCAGGCTCTTGTTGCGGCCATGATGGGGAAAAGGGATAGACCTGACAAGCGTTAGTGACCGCAAGGGGCCCTGCGGGTGCGGAATGAAGCGATGCAGGCCGAGCTTGGCGGATTATTCCACGCAACGGAGTTTCTTTAAGGTGCGATCGTGTGGTAGATCGCCACAAACATTCGAAAACGACGTGAGGAACATGCGATGTCGAAGGATGGTTTGTGCGCTGTTATTACCGGCTCTGCCTCGGGTCTTGGCGCCGCGACGGCGGCCATTCTGGCCAAAGGCGGTGCGCGCATCGTCATCAACTATTCCTCCAGCCAGAAAGAGGCCGAACAGACCGCCGATCTCTGCCGCAGCGCCGGCGGCGAGGTGGTGGTGGTTCAGGGCGACGTGTCGCGCGACGAGGATTGCCGCAAGATCGCGGCCGCGGCGGCTCCGTGGGGACGGCTCGATGTGCTCATCAACAATGCCGGCACCACCAAGCACGTCCCGCACGGGGATATGGACGGCCTGTCGTCGGAGGATTTTCAACGCCTGTTCGGGGTCAACACGATCGGACCTTTCCAGATGGTGCGGGCCGCGCGATCGCTGCTGGAAGCCGGCGCGAAGGCATCAGGCCGCGCGTCGTCGGTCGTCAATGTTTCGTCGGTGGCGGGCATCAGCGGCGTCGGCTCCTCGGTCGCCTATGCCGCGAGCAAGGGCGCGCTGAACACCATCACGCTTTCGCTGGCGCGCGCGCTCGCACCGCTGATCCGCGTCAACACGGTATGTCCCGGCTATATCGACACGCCCTGGTTCACCAAGGGCCGCGGCGTCGAAGGGGCGGCGAAGGTCCGCGATGCGGTGGTCGCCAAGGTGCCGCTCAAGCGGGCTTCGACGGCCGAGGATGTCGCCAATGTCGTCTGCTTCCTCGCTTTGCCGCAGTCGGGCAACATGACCGGCGAGATCGTCCGGATCGACGCCGGCGCGCATCTCATCGCGTAACAATGCAATGGTCATTTCGGGATGGTGCGTAAGCACCAGACCTCAGATGCGCACTTGCGCGCCGATAGTCCGCTCGTTGCACACGCGGCCCGGAATGACGGCTACCTGTTGAAGTCGCGGAGCACGCCGCTGGCCACCAGGCGGTTCCAGATGAACAGGACCACCAGCGCGCCGATCGTCGAGGTGATGATGCCCGCGCCCTGGCCCAGTTCATAGTGACCGATGGCCTGGCCGACCCAGGTGGCGAGAAATGCGCCGACAATGCCGAGCACGGTGGTGAGGATAAAACCGCTCGGATTGTTGGGGCCCGGCGACAGCAACCGCGCGATAATGCCGGCGACAAAGCCGACAATGATGATCCTGATCATGAGTGTCTTTCTCCCCTAAAAAGCACGTATGAAAATTGTTCGTACCTCGGCACTTATTTGAGCATGGTCTCCGCGCAAACGCCTTCGCGTTTGTCGCGAGGGAAAACCGGTTCCCACTTTTCCGGATCATGCTCTCAGATCCGGCCCGCCAACTCGTCTTCGGTCGGCAGCCGTCCGTCCGGCGTCAGGTGATTGACCACATCCGGCAGATGCTGGCTGAGGCCGTTCAGCAAGTCTTCGCGCGACAGGCCGCTTTGCGACATCAGGCCGTTGATCTGATCGGCGCCAAGCGCGTTGGCCAGATCGCCCGGCGCGATCTGCTTGTTCGGCCCCGGGCTCACCCATGAATTGGCGGTGTCGCCGTGACCGTTTTGCTGAAATTGCTTGAGCAGGTCGCCTAGTCCGCCGCTGAGAACGCTGCCCGCCGCGCCTCCGGCAAGCACGCCGCCGAGGAGGCCGCCAAGACCTCCGCCGCCCAAACTGCCGCCAAGTCCACCAGTGGTTGGCGCTGGCGTCGGTGCCGGCGTTGAGGCCGAGCCGCCAGTCACGTGCTTGACGGCCTTGTAGGCAAGCAGCGCCAGGATCGCCATGGTCATCGGCGACATGCCGCCGCCGGATTGCGCGCTGGACGTGGAGGGGCCGCGCGGACCGTTCTGCATTCCGTTCAATACATCGAGTAAGCCCATCGTCATCTCCTGCCGATATCTGCGATAATCCGCCCCGCCGGGGAGAAACCATTATCGGCGCGGTATGACGGTTACAAGGCGACAAGTCTTTGGATGTCGGTTACCAGAGGGGCGTTCGCAAAGCGGGTAATTTGCTGAAATTTTTAGCGGAGCTTTTTAGCGGAGCAACAGATGAAGCGGGATCGGCCGATCGTCGTGGCGGGCGCCGGCAGCATCGGCTGCTTTGTCGGCGGCCTCTTGGCCGGCGCCGGCCGCCGCGTGTCACTATTGGCGCGCCCGCGCATGATCGCGGAGATCGAGCGTTTCGGGCTTGACCCTGACGAGCCTCGAAGGCTCGTCCTGGCATGTGGCATCTCAGCAGTTGAAACTGTCCGAGAACCCGGAGGCTCTCGCGGAGGCGAGCGTGGTGCTGGTTACCGTCAAGAGCGCCGATACCGCCGAGATCGCGGACGCCATTGCGCTTCACGCACCTTCGGATGCCGTCATCGTCAGTTTGCAGAACGGCGTCGCCAACGCGGCGATGCTACGCAGCCGGTTGCCGGGGAGGACGGTGCTCGCGGCCATGGTGCCGTTCAACGTGATCGCGGCGGGCGAAGGGCGATTTCATCGCGCCACCTCCGGCGATATCGTGATCGAGCGCGATGCGGCCGATACTGCCGCGCGGCTTTCAGTGCCGGGACTTCTCGTGCGGCCGACCTCCGACATCGCGGGCATGCAATGGGGCAAGCTGCTCGTCAATCTCAATAACGCGATCAATGCGCTGTCCGGCCTGCCGCTCCGCAAACAGCTCGCGCAGCGCGGCTGGCGGCGATTGTTTGCCGACCAGATCGCCGAGGGCCTGATGGCGGTGCGCGCGGAAGGGATCAAGCCGGTATCGCCGACACCGGCGCCATTGAGCCTGGTGCCGCGTCTGCTGCGGCTGCCTGACGCCTTGTTTGCGATCGCGCTGGCGCCGGCCATGAAGATCGATCCGCAGGCGCGCTCGTCGATGTGGGAAGACCTCGAGCGCCGCCGCCGCACCGAGATCGATTACCTTCAGGGCGTCATCACCGACATCGCCGACCGCCGCGGATTGAACGTTCCGCTGTCGCGCCGCATCGTGGCGCTGATCCGGGATGCCGAGGCGGCGAAACAAGGCTCGCCGCGGCTGACGGTCGAGCAAATTCGGATGGGTGTTCCAGAACGCTGAAACCGGAACGTCAGCTTCGCCTGTCCTTGCTCGACGAAGGTCCGAACAGCGCCTTTTTCAGGTCCTTGATGCCTTCGGAAAGCCGCGGCCATTCGCATGAGAAGGAATGCTGCTGACAGCTGGTCTGTTTGACGCGCCGGGGGTCGCTTGCAGGCACTGGCCGCTTGGCGATGCTGCCGGTCGCGGGCGCCGCGCGGTCGCTCTCGCCCGTTAACGAGGCCTGCTGCTGCAACTGCTGCTGTTTCGCGGCAAAGGCCGCCGCGATGCTTCGACGCCGCTGATTTTCCAGATACACGGCATATTGCTCGTCGATCTGCCTTTGCTCTTCCGCCGTCGGATTGGGGCCGGCGATATCGAAGCTTCGATTTTGCATGAAATCGAAATAGGTATAGCCGCCGCCCAGCTTGCGGCGGCCGGCGAATTTCGCATTGCATTCGGAAAGCCCGGTCCTTTTGGCTTCCTTGCTCGCGGCCTTCTCGGCGATGTCGGCGCATTCCTCGAAATCGGACGGCCCGCGCGACCACCACTGCGCGCTCGCCTGCGATGACGAAAGCACGGCGCAGCCGATGATCGCGGCCATCAGGCCGATCTGGTTACGTGAAGCGGTCAAGAGCGTTGTTCTGCGGTGGATACGAGGGGCCCAATACACCGCAGATTGTCGCCATTATTGGCGGGCTTGTCGACCCTGAAAGAGTTGGTGATCGAGGTGCAAAATCAGTTGCCGAAGACGTTTCCGCTCTGTATCGAGCAGCTCTCGCCGCTGGTTTTGACCGAATAGAAATCGTACTGACGGCCGGTGACCATGCTGGTGATGCGTGTGGACTGCGCGCCGTCAGTCTTCCCCGTCACGACATGCGCGCTGCATCCCTGAAAACCGGAGTCGAAGGTGACCGCGATCATCATCGCGCCGGCGTTGCCGCGCGGCATGGTCGCGTTCATCGAGTTGCCGCGAAAGCTGATGTTCCTTGCTGAGCCCTCGCCCTGAACAGCGTCGCGCTGCCCCGATCGCGGTCCGCGCCTGCGGTCTACCGACATGGAGACGCGGCTGAAGGCACGGCCTTTGTCGCTGACATACACCGAAAGCTGCCCCGAGGCCGTCTTGGCAACAGGCGTATCGCTGACGTCAGTCGTTTGCATCCGGTTTTCGGTCCAACTGACGACCACCGACTTGCCGTAGAGCTGGGCGGGCGCGGCGAAGGCCGTCGATGTGGTCATCGCGAGCCCGAGGATGGCGGCGGGGATACGGTAAGTCATGTTGGTCAGGCTCCAATCATTTGCATGAAATTTCGTCGACTTGAGTTTCAATCGAGTCATGTTGAGCTGAAGTGATCGCGGCCGGTCATTCGCAGTAGCTTCGGCCGTTAAAGGAGAAGCATTTTCCGCCGCCGCCGGCAGGGGCCGCCCGCTGCCGCGGCGCCGTTTCTTGCGTCGCGGTGCGCGGCTTCGGCGCCGGCTCGGGGCGCCTCTCACAGGCGCCGCTCGAATTCAGGAAGCTGCCGCTGCCGCAACTGATCTGGACGCAGCGGCCGCCGTCCTCCTTCTGGCCCTTGGCGCAGATCAGCGGGCAGACGCGCTCGGTCTTGCTGCGCACCACGTCCAGCGCGTCGAGGCTCGCGACTTTGACGTCGAACTTGGTATTGGCGTTCTTGTTGAACAGCTCCAGCGCCTTGCGCGAACTGTCGTCCCAGGTGCCGTCGATATTGCCGCTATTGCAGCCGACGCGCTTCAAGTGAGCTTGCAACAGCCGCGTGACGTCGGCCTGGTCGATTTGCGGCGGCGGCGATGGTTTGGGCGCCGTCTGGCCTGGCGTCAGGCTGGCGAGCTTGTCGGCGTCCTCCTTTTTTATTGCCTTCCTTGTTAGTACCTTCCCTGGCGGCGCGGTTGGCCTGCTCGGCTTTGGCGAGTTCGACCTGGCGCTGCGCCTCGGCGATCGCCTGGCGCTTGGCTTCCTCGACCTGTTGCCGGGCGGCCTCGGCCTGCTGCTGCGCCAGCTCGACCTGCCGCTTCGCCTCATCGAGCTGTTTCTTGGCCTGCTCGGCGACCTGGCGCCGGGCCTCTTCGAGGTCTTTCTTCGCCTGCTCGGACAGTTTTTGTTTGGTCTCGGCGGTCTGACGCTGGCTTTGCTCTTCCAGTTGCTTGCGCAATTCTGCCGCCTTCAAGGCGGCCTGCTCTTCGGCCTCCCGCCGCGCATCGTCGGCCTTGGTGCGGGACTCCTGTGCGGCCGCGAGCTTGCTGGTCTGGGCCCGCGCCAGGTTCGCATAAAGACCGTTCGGATGGCTGGCGAGGAAGGAATCCCAGGCTTCCCTGGTGCCGACCTGGGCGGCAAGCTCGTAATCGACGCGGGCTTCGGCTTCCGGATCGGCCGGCTTCGCCGCAGGCGGTGGAACCAGCGACATAGTCTGGCCGCCGAGCGAGCCGTAGACGAACGGCTCCTGACGGTTGCCGGTGCTTTTGAGCACATCGTCGCGCACACGGCCGAAGGCGAGGCGCAGATCGAGCCCAGGCTCGGCGATGTGCTTCACCAGCGCCATTGCGAACGGGCTGTTGTTGCCGTCGCCGTCGCTGGCCACCGCGCCCGCTTTGGCCGCGAAGGCAATCAGCGTATCCGACATGGTGGGCTCGATCTTGGCGAGGCCGCGGCCGACCGAACGGCTGGCGAGGCTTCGCTTCATCGTGTTGGCGAAAGGATTGTCACGGCAGGCGTCGAGGATCACCAGCCGCAACCGTTTGGTGCCCTCAAGCGCCTTGAGCACACGGTCGAGCGAGACGGTCTCGTCCTCGATGTCGAAGTCGCTGACGAGCTTGGCGTCCGCCGGCACCAGATAATTGGTGCCGTCGACCTCGATACCGTGCCCGGCGTAATACACCACCGCGATATCGGCATCGCGCGAGGTCTCGGAGAATTCGCGGATGACGCGGCGCAGCTCGACAATGCCGAGGTCGCGCTGATTGTTGATGGTGTCGAATCCGGCCTGCTTGAACAGCGCCGCCACCGCGTCGGCATCGCGCGCAGGATTGGCGAGCCGAGGCACTTGCTGATACTTGGACATGCCGATGACGAGCGCGACTCGCTTGTCAGCGAGCGCTGGATCAGTCGAAAGACAGAACAAAAATCCGAATAAAAAAAGGAATGCGGACCTCACCCCGGGCCCCCAAAATATGTTGCGCTTTTTCATATCAATCGGGGCCTTGCCCGGCAAGCTCGGGCCCGGCACCATTGGCGCCGCCTGTGAATTGGCGCACAGATGGAGGCCGTGCGGGCTGGGTTCGTTATGGCTGGCGGCCACCTCAGGGCGCCGAGCGCGAGCTCCTGAAGGGAGAGCCGAGATGATGCACCGTTTGATCTGGCTTCTGGCCTGTGGAAGCTGTCTGGGTGCGGTCTGGGGTACGGGTTCGGCTTGGGCTGCTCCTGAACCCAAGCCCAATGCCGGCCCGGTCTGCCTCTATGAAAGCAAGGCCTATAGCGAGGGGGCTTTTGTCTGCGTTCAGAAATCGCTGATGCTGACATGCACGGCTGATGGCGATCGCACGTCGTGGAAGCCGGTTGCCGACAAAGATATCAACGAGCGCTGCACGTCGCCGATGGTGCAAGATCGTCCGGAGCAGACCCGTCCGCGCATCCACCGGCGACACTTCGTGCACCGGACGTTTCCTTTTGTGGAAAATCCGAAGTGTTTCGTGTTCAACGGCAGGGAATATTGCGAGTAGCCGTCCGCGCGCGCTCGTCTTGGTACATATTTTTGCGCATGATCTCCGCGCAAACGCTTTCGCGTTTGTCGCGACGGAAAACCGCTCCACACTTTTCCGGATCATGCGCTAATGCGTGATGCGCCAGATCGTGCCGTTACCGTCTTCGGAGACCAGGAGCGCGCCGTCGTGCGTGACCGTGACGCCGACCGGTCGTCCCCACACATCGGAATTGCCGGCGACAAAGCCGGTCATGAAGTCCTGATATTCACCGGTCGGAACGCCGTCCTTCATGCGGATACGGACTACCTTGTAGCCGGTGCGCTTCGCACGATTCCATGAGCCGTGCTCGGCGGCAAAGCCGTCGCCGTGGTATTCCGCCGGAAATGCGCTGGCATTGTAGAATGTGAGCCCGAGCGAGGCCGAGTGCGCCTGAATCAGCACGTCGGGAACGGTGACCTTGTCCTTCAGGTCCGGCCGCTCGCCGGCATGACGCGGATCCTCGTGATTGCCGATATAGAACCATGGCCAGCCATAGAACGCGCCCTCGCGCACGCGGGTGACGTAGTCGGGCACGAGGTCGTCGCCAAAACCGTCACGCTCGTTGGTCGAGCAATAGGCGTCGCCCGTAGCCGGGTGAACGGCAAGCCCGACGCAGTTGCGGATTCCCGTGGCGAAGATTTTCGCGTCCGTTCCGTCCGCCCTGAAGGAAAGCACGTCGGCGCGGCGGGCCTCATAGCCTGAGCTTGCGCCGAGCGCGAGTTTCGAATTGTCGGAAGGGCTGGCTTTGATTCCTTCCGCGTCGTTGCTGGCTGAGCCAACCGAAACAAGCATCCGTTGGCCGCTCTGGATAAAGACGATGTCCCTGGTCGAATGTCCCCCACGTGGCAACTCGGCCACCACGGTCTCAGGTCTATCAGCGGCTTTCAGGTCGCCGTCCCGGTAGCGAAAGCGAACCACGCTGTCGGTATTGGCGACATAAACCCATTGCGGATGATCGCCGGGAAGAAAGGCAATTCCAAACGGCTGGCGGAGTCCGCTGGCATAGATTTCGTTTTTGATGAGTTTGGAACCGTCTTCCGAAAGCCGCAGCACGCGAATTCGTCCCGCGCGGGTTTCCGAGACAAAAATATCGCCGTTCGGCGCCGTCCTCATTTCGCGCGGTCCGCTCAATCCCTCGGCCAATAGTTCGACCTTGAATCCAGGTGGCACCTGGGGCATCGCGGAAGCCGGCCGCGGCACCACATGCGAGACGTTGGCGGACGAGGCCGTGGCTCCCGGTTTCGGCAAATCAGACGGGCGGATCAGGCGGAGTAGACCTGGTTTGTCGGCGCGCCAGTCGCCGAACGCCGCCGTCCCGGTCAGCGGGCCCGATTCGGCCAAGGCAGGAATTGCGGCGGCAACGACGCCCGCACCCGCCAACAGCAATTGGCGAATAAGACCGAATGGCTGTGCGCTGGAAATCTTGGGCGCTATCGCCGCTGATAGCTTCATGTTCGGCACCTTGTCGTGGAGGTCGAAATTGAAGGTATCGGCTGGGTACGACATCGGCGAGAGGGGACTGGTGCGTTGACGGTGATGTGTACGGTGAACCAATTCGCGGGTTGGCCGTCATATCAGCAGGCAACCTTGCCGGCTGCGAGCGGGAATGGAACTTTTTGGATGTGCGACACATGCGATCAACTCGACGAAAAGATCGAGCACTACAAAAAAGTAATGTCCGCGATGACCGACCAGTTGACCATCGACGGGATCACGGCGCTCGTCGCCGAACTGCGAGCGCAGAAAGCGGCGCTGCACCCGGAACAGAAATAAGCCGTGCAACCCGCGCGCATCCGGCAAGGAGGCGCTGGCGGCCGGCGGCCTTCTCCTGTATTTTCGCTTCATCGCCCAAGAAAAATTAAAGGATAAAAATAACAGGGCTATTGCTGGAGGACGGCCCAAACGATGTTCCTCGTGTTTCTTCGTCACGGCAGTGTGGCCGCGCTTTTGGCGGGTGTCGCCGTCGCGGGGCTGGCGTTTTGCTTCGGCTGGATCGAGCCGAGGCCAGCCTTGATCCTGCTCGGCGCGCTGTTGTTTTACCTCAGCGAATACGGCATGCACCGTTTTGCCTTTCATGCGCCGCCGCTGTCTGGCCGCCGGCGCGCAAGCTGCAACACCGCCTCCATTACGACCACCATGTCGAGCCCAGCCGGCTCGATCTGTTGTTTCTGCCGATCTGGTTTCTGGCGCCCAATCTCGCCGTCACCACCGCCCTGATCGCGCTGGTGTTCGGCGCGGGAGCCTCCGTGTCCGCGCTGTTCGGCATGATGCTGGCGATCCTGCACTATGAATGGGTGCACTACGTCGCCCACATTCCCTACCAGCCGCGAACCAAGTTCGGCCGCTGGATCAAGCAGTACCATTTGCGCCATCACTTCATCAGCGAGAAACACTGGTTCGGCGTCAGCAACCCGACGCTGGATGGCGTGTTCGGGACGTTCCGCGGGCCGGACGCGACGGAAAAGAGTGCGACGACCCGTAAACTCTATTCCTGAGGGAGGCTGGCGATCCATTGTTGGCTCTGGTAAATGGAAGCCGAGACGCCGCTTGCCAAAAAGCGGAATGCTCCGGTCCCGTAGCTCAGCCGGATAGAGCGACGGTTTCCTAAACCGTAGGTCGCATGTTCGAGTCATGCCGGGATCGCCATCTCTTTCAGTGGCTTTGGATGCATTGAAAGTCAGTAGCCAACACCTGACGATCGAGTCCGGAAAGTCCGGTCCAGTCTCGGCGCTGCTCTCGCACCCGGACGCGCCGCGTGCGTGCTATGTGTTTGCCCATGGCGCCGGCGCCGGAATGACGCATGCCTTCATGGAGGCCTTTGCGAACGGCCTTTGTGAACGCGGCATTGCCTCCTTGCGCTATCAATTTCCCTACATGGAAAAGGGCGGCAAGCGGCCGGACCCGCCGGCGGTCGCCCAGGCCACGGTGCGCGCGGCAGTCGCAAAGGCCGCAGAGATTTTTCCCGGCGTTGCCTTGATCGCGGGCGGAAAGTCTTTCGGCGGCCGCATGACCTCGCAGGCGCAGGCAGCCGCGCCGTTGCCGGGCGTGCGCGGGCTTGCGTTCGTCGGCTTCCCGCTGCATCCGGCCGGCAAACCCTCGACCGACCGGGCCGATCACCTCGCCAGGATCGATGTCCCCATGCTGTTTCTACAGGGAAGCCGCGACGGCCTTGCGGAGGTGTTGCTGATCGAAGGCGTGGTGAAGCGCTTGGAACCGCCGGCGACGTTGCATATGGAAGAAGGCGCCGATCATTCCTTCCACGTGCTGGTGCGTTCGGGCCGCAACGACCGCGAAGTGATGAATGAAATTCTCGATGCGTTTACTGGATGGGCCGGCACGCTCTAGTTAGTCACTGCGCTGAAACGGCGTCGTCGTCCCCGCCTTGTGCGCGATTGCGCACTGGCGCGGGGACCCATAACCACAAGTGGTTGTGACCGACCGAAAATCGTTCAATACGGTGGCCCAAAGAGAAGCCGCGGCGTATGGGTCCCTGCTTTCGCAGGGACGACGGTTGAGAACTCAGCAGCCGCGGCAAATGCCGTGAATCTGGCGGTCCAGCGCTTCGTCCTCGTGCTTCATCTGCTGCACCGCTTCCATGGTCGGGTCACGGCGCGGCTCCGCCGGCTTCCGCTTCGCGGCCAAGCTCAGCCTCCTGCCGCTGATAGCAAGCTTCGCGCTCCGGCTTGGCCTGGATGAAACGGCATTGTTCCACGGCAACAGCGGGAGAGCTGAAAAGAGTGAGCGCGATGGCGGCAGCAGAAAAAAGGCCGATGGATGCCATAACTTTCGACCTGGAGGTAATCATGCTTCCGTTCCTGCTGCGGTCGGCCAATCGCGTCCGCTTATCACAGGAAGTAAGTAAGACGTGGATGCCCGGCATAGGCAAGCGAAAGCGACGCCGTTCTTCGAACGGCTATGCCCGGGCATGACGAAGGATGGCGGGGATCACAACATTACGCGTTCCCGCGGTCCTCGCGGAACAGATCGAGCTTCTGCTGCACCGGGCGGTCGGAGAACGCTGAACAGCACCGAGTCCGCGTCGGCCTCGTGGGTGACCCACTGCCAGCTCGGCACCACGAACAGGTCGCGCGGGCCCCATTCGAAGGTCTGGTCGCCGATCCGTGTACGGCCCTTGCCTTCGATCGCCGCGAACACGGTGGCGTCGGTCGAACGATAGCGCGCGGTCTTGAAACCCTTCGGCAGCAGCTGGATGAAGGTGCCGATGGTCGGCATCGCGAAATCGCCGGTCTCGGGATTGGAGAATTTCAGCTTCAGCCCGTGGCAGGCGTCCCATTCGTCGCGCGGCTTGGCCTGTCTCCAGCGCCTCGCGGGTGTAGGAATAGGGATAGTTGAAGATCGGCGAGGTCTTTGATTTGCGCTTCTCGTCGACCGGCAACAGGTTGTGGCCGTAGCGCGCAAAGCTGTCGCCGGCGGGCCGGGTGATCTTCTGCTGGTCTTCCTTCAGAGCCTTCGGCGAACGAGGCGTCGAAGAACTTGCACCATCGGAATGTCGAGCCCGTCGAGCCAGAACATCGGCTCGGAGGTTTCGTTGGAATGGTCGTGCCAGGTCATCGACGGCGTGATGACGAAATCGCCCGGCTCCATCGCGGTCCGCTCGCCATCGACCGAGGTGAAGGCGCCCTTGCCTTCGAGCACGAAACGCAGCGCCGACTGGCTGTGGCGGTGCGCCGGCGCGACGTCGCCCGGGATCACCATCTGGACGCCGGCAAACAGCGAGGTCGTGACTTTCGACTGGCCGCGCAGCCCCGGATTTTCCAGGACCAGCACCCGCCGCTCGGCTTCCTTGGCGGTGATCAGCTTGCCGGCTTCCGTCATGTAGTCGCGGATGGCGTCGAATTTCCACAGATGAGGCCGGCAGGCGCTCTTCGGCTCCGGCGTGATCAGATCGCCCATCACGTTCCACAGCGCGGAAAGATTTTCGCCGTCGATCTTCTTGTAGAACGCCTCGCGTTCCGGCGTCTTCGCTACGGCTTCCATGGCGAGCCTCCTGATCTATTCTTATGTCGTTTCGATGATTGACAGCATACTTCCAATATGGCTAGCGTCAATGACGGCCTGTAAGGGCCAGTCTATAAAATAAATGGGAGGTTCGACGATGAAGCTGCACGGCTATTTCCGCAGCAGCGCGTCCTATCGGGTCAGAATCGCATTGAACCTGAAGGGTTTAAGTGCGCGAACAGCTGACGCTACCATCTGCGCAAGGGCGAGCAGCGCGCTCCCGCTTATCTCGCGATCAACCCGCAAGGCCTGGTTCCCACCCTGCAAGGCGACAGCGGCGCCATTCTCACCCAGTCGCTTGCGATCATCGAATGGCTGGATGAAACCCATCCCGTCCCGCCGCTGTTGCCGAAAGAGCCGTTGCGGCGGGCGCAGGTCCGCGCCTTTGCGCAAGCGCTCGCCTGCGACACCCATCCGGTCCAGAATCTGAAGATACTGGGCCGCCTGCGCGAATTGGGTCTTGCGGAAGAAAAGGTCACGGACTGGGCGGCATGGGCCAACCGCGAAGGCTTGAGCGCGTGCGAGAAGCTGATCGCGCATGAGGCCGGGCCGTTCTGCTTTGGCGATGCGCCGACGATTGCCGATCTCTGTCTGGTGCCGCAACTCGCCAATGCACGCCGCTTCGGCGTCGATGTCGCGGCGTTTCCGCGCCTGCTCAAGGCGGAAGCGGCCGCGAAACAACTCAAGGCGTTTGCCGACGCCGCACCGGAGCGACAGCCCGATGCCGAATAAAGCTGACACCGTGACCATGGACGCGGTCTACACCGCGCCCGGCTATCTGTTCCGCCGGATGCAGCAGATCGCGGTCGCGATCTTTATCGAAGAATGCAAGGCCTTCGACCTGACGCCGGTGCAATACGCAGCCCTGATCGCGATCCGCACCCATCCCGGCATCGACGCCACGCGGCTCTCCGCGGTGATCGCGTTCGACCGTTCGACGCTCGGCAGCGTGATCGAGCGGCTGGAAGCCAAAAGCTATGTCGAGCGCAAACCTGCTCCCGAAGACAAGCGCGTCAAGCTTCTGCACCTGACCAAGGCCGGCATGAACCTGTTGCGCGAGATCATGCCGTCGGTCGATCGAGTCCAGGCGCGGATGCTTGCAGCCGCTCAAGCCCGCCGACCGCAAGACACTGCTGACGCTGCTCGAACAGCTTGTCGATCTCAACAACGAGGCCTCGCGCGTGCCGCTGCGCGCCGAAGACGCGCTGGAGCATTTGGGGAAAGTCGAGCTGATGGCGGCGACAAACACACAACCGGTCCTGATCGCGGGCGGCGGCATCGGCGGCCTCGCCGTAGCGGTGGGTCTCGCGCAGAAAGGCATCCGCTCGATCCTGCTCGAGAAGGCTTCCGCACTCGGCGAGATCGGCGCCGGCATCCAGCTCGGGCCGAACGCGTTTCACGCCTTCGATTATCTCGGCGTCGGCGAAGCCGCGCGCAACATGGCGGTCTATGTCGATCAGCTTCGCCTGATGGATGCGATGACGGCGCAGGAAATCTGCCATGTCGATCTCGGCGAGGCTTTTCGTCGCCGTTTCGGCAACCCATATGCGGTGGTGCATCGCGGCGATCTGCACGGCGTTTTCCTGAAAGCCTGCCGTGACAGCGAGTTGATCGATCTGCGCGTCAGCTCCGAAGTCATGGGCTACGATCAGGACGGTTCGTCGGTCACTGCGCGCCTTGCTTCCGGCGATCGCGTCACCGGCTCGCTCCTGATCGGCGCGGACGGGCTGTGGTCGAACGTCCGCAAGCAGGTCGTCGGCGACGGCAAGCCGCGCGTCTCCGGCCATACGACGTATCGCTCGGTGATTCCGACCGACCAGATGCCGGAAGATTTGCGCTGGAACGCGGCGACCTTGTGGGCCGGGACGAAATGCCATCTCGTGCATTATCCGCTCTCGGGCTGGAAGGTGTTCAACCTCGTCGTCACCTGTCACAACGATGCGCCGGAGCCGGTGGCCGGCAAGCCGGTGCCGGAAGCAGAGGTGATGCGAGGCTTCGCGCACATCCATGAGGCGCGCGCTGGATATCATCCGTCACGGCACCAACTGGAAACTCTGGGTGCTGTGCGACCGCGATCCGACCGAACGCTGGGTCGACGGCCGGGTGGTGCTGCTCGGCGACGCCGCCCATCCGATGCTGCAATATTTCGCGCAAGGCGCCTGCCAGGCGATGGAAGACGCGGTCTGTCTGTCGCATATGCTGGGCAATCACGCGAGCGATCACGCCGCCGCACTGGAAAAATACCGCGAGCTTCGCTTTCCGCGCACCGCAAAGGTGCAGATGCTCTCGCGCGTCATCGGCGAACACATCTATCACCCCGATGGTGAGCACGCGCGGCTACGCAACGCCATCATGAGCGCGAAGTCGCAAGGTGAATGGCACGACGATCTCGCCTGGCTCTATGGCGGGACGGGGTTGACGTCTTAGGTCATCAACTAGTGGTCCGATTCTAACATTTGCATCCCGGCGTGGCGGGCACTTACTCCACCAGCTGCCGGCCAGCGGTATTCAGGAAGCTGTAGCCTGTCGATGATGTCCCTGCCAACGGCAAGTCTGGCCAGCCCCGGAATGGCAAAGGCCTTTATTATCTGATTGCGGAATTGCAGACCCCATCTGGTTTTCGGCGCGAAGACCGCCGCAAAGCGCTCGGCGCCCCGCTGCTTGCTGTCTATGAAAGGGCGTAACAAACTCTCGTATTTCGCGAAGGCTTCTTGGTGTCGTCCACCGGCGCGCGCGAGCTCGCCTGCCAGCGCATAGGCTGAAATCATCGCGAGTGCTGTCCCCTGTCCGGCCAGCAGCGATACACAGAAAGCGGCATCGCCTGCGAGAGCGATGCGGCCGCGCGACCAGCCTTCCATTCTGATCTGGCTGACATCATCGAGGTAGAGTTCCTGCGCCCGATCGAGTTCGTCGAGGACGCGAGGGACCTCCCACTTGGCGTCACGAAATTTCTCGCGCAGCATGGCTTTTTGCGAGCCGAGCTGCGCAGGCAACGCGCCGTCCTCGTTCGTAAAGACGAACAGGAATAATGTCCGATCATCGCGCTCGGTAAAGCGCCCGAGCATTCGGCCGGGTTGTCCATACAGCAGGTAGACATCCTCGTCGCGCGGACGATACCCGCGGACCTCGAGGGCCGCAACTGCATAGCCCAAGTGCTTTTCGAATCGATCTTGCGGCCCAAACGCCAGCTTTCGAATCTGAGAGTGCAAACCATCGGCGCCGACGACTAAGTCGAATCGACGGCGGCCGGCCTGCTTGAACTGAACCTCGACATAATCGGCTTGCTGCTGAAGGCTGACGACCTCATCGCCGAAGATCGTTTCGGTGTTGTCCTCGATTGCCTTGAACAGCAATCGCGAAAGATCACTACGTGCCAAAGTCACATAGCGGCCGCCCGTCAGTTCGGCAAAGACATTGGTTCCAAAGCCCGTGATGCGTTCGCCGCGATCGTCCACGATCCGCATCTCGCGAATATGGTATCCGGCGCGGTTGATCTGCTCCAGCAAACCCATTCGCTCGGCGATGTCGTACCCGAGGCCCCAAAAATCAACGACATAGCCACCGCTACGCAGGGTGGGCGCGCTCTCGACGAGAGTCGGCGCAAATCCGGCCGCCTTCAACCAATATGCAAGGGTCGGCCCGGCGATCCCTGTGCCCGAGATTAGTACTGTCGTCCTACCCATGCTGAAGAAGCCTTCGCATAAAGCTGCCGTAACAACGGATGATGCCCGGACCGGGTTCCGCTGCCAGCCGGACCGTGTCGTACTACATTCGCATCACGGCCTGACGGTCGATCTTGCCGGTTCCGGTCTTCGGCAATTCGTCGGTGAACCTGATCTCGCGCGGATATTTGTAAGGCAGGAGTTTCGCCTTGACGAAATCCTGCAGCCGTTTTGTCGTCTCGCCCTCATCAGCCGCGGCGTGGTTCATGACGACGACCGCCTTGAGCGTCATGCGCCGATCCGGCAGTTCGGCGGCAAACACGGCGCATTCGCGCACGTCGGGATGTTCGGCCAGACACAGTTCGACCTCAAGCGGATAGACCCACTGTCCGGAAATCTTGATCAGGTCGTCGGCGCGGCCACGGAAGAAATAAAATCCATCCGCGTCGCGCACGAAGCGGTCGCCGGTATAGATCCAGCCGGCCTCGCGGATGGTCTCGGCCGATTTGTCGGGCCGGTTCCAGTACAATGGCGTATTGGAATCGCCGCGCACCCATAAAATGCCTTCCTCATCGTCGCCGACGTCGCGCCCGTTGCTGTTTTTCAATGCGATTTCGTAACCGGGAACGCGAAGCCCGGCGGCGCCGAGCTTCTTCGTCTCCGTCCGGTTGGAGAGATAGATGTGCAGCACCTCGGTCGACCCGAGGCCCTCCATGATCTCAAGACCGGTCAAGGCTTTCCACCCCTGGAAGACCTCGGCGGACAGCACTTCGGCGGCCGACACCGCCAGTCGCAGCGAAGAAAAATCCGCCACTGAGGCGCCATCGGCTTTGGTGAGAGAGGTGTAAAGCGTCGGCAGGCCGAAGAAGACCGTCGGGCGATAGCGTCCAATCGCCTCGAAAATCGCCTGCGGTTTGGGCTGGCCCGGCAGCAGCAGCGTTGCCGCGCCGACCGAGAACGGAAAGGTGACGGAATTGCCGAAGCCATAGGCGAAAAACATTTTCGGCACCGAGAAGCAGATGTCGCCGGGCGTGAGCTTCAAAAAGTTTTGCGCGTACGACTGGTCGCTATAGGCCATGTCGTGCTGCAAATGGACGATGCCCTTGGGTCTTCCTGTCGAGCCCGACGAATACATCCAGAACGCCATTTCGTTGCGATGGGTGCCGGCCTCGGCCAGATCGGCCGGAAAGCCCGCAAGCCACGAGCGAGCGACGAGGGCATTCGCGACGGCAGCACCAGATGCCTCGCCATTGACGACGATCAGCGTCCGCAACGCCGTGTCCTTGCACGCGACCGCGTCGAACCGCGCGCAAAACTCGGCGTCGGCCACGGCAACGGTCGCAGCGGAATCCGAAAGATAAAATTGCAGCAGGTCCGGTGGCGTCAGCGTGTTGATCAACAGCGGTACGAAGCCCGCGCGCACCGCGCCGAAGAACGCCGCGGGGTAGGCCGGCGTATCATCCAGAAACATCAGGACGCGATCGCCGCGCTTGAGCCCGAGCGAGATCAAGCCGTGACCCCAGCGCGAGGCTTCCGCGCACAGCTCGGCATAGGTCACATTGCCGAGCGGGCCGGTGAGTGCGAGGCGATCGCGGTTGCCCCTGTCGAGATTGTCGAACAGAACGCGGCTTGCGTTGTAAATGCTCGGAATCGAAAAGCCGATCTCCCGCGCGCCAGCGCTGTCGGTCGGCACCTGATCGGAAATCCCCAACGATGCGGACGGCGTCATGATCTGCCTCCGCCGGCGGAGCGTGACCGCGACGCCTCGTAGCGCGCCATGAACGAAGGCGCCATCGCGCGCAGGCGCGCATCGTCGATCCGCCCCGAACGGGTGATGTAGCTATAGGCGAAATCCAGCAGATCGAGCTTCATGTGTTCCGGGAATGTTGCGTACCAGTCGGCGCTGGTGCGTGCGGCCGTCACCAGCTTCTTCACGATCGGCTGGCGCTCGCTCTGATAGCGGGCCAGTGCGTCGCCGAGGTTGCGCTCCGACTCCAGCGCCTTGGTGAGCGCAATCGTATCCTCGATCGCAAGCCGCGTGCCCGAGCCGATCGAGAAATGCGCCGAGTGCAAGGCGTCGCCGATCAGCACCATGTTCTTGAAGAACCAGCGCTCGTTCCAGACCCAGGGAAAATTGCGCCACACCGATTTGTTCGAGATCAAGCCATGGCCGTCGAGGGTTTTGGCAAACACTTGCTCGCAGATCGCCTTGGATTGCTCGACCGTCTTGTCGGCGAAACCGTAAGCCTGCCAGGTCGGCAAATCGCATTCGACCAGGAACGTGCTCATGCCGGAAGCGATAGCGATAATGATGGGCATTGAAGCTGCCGAGGTCGGTCTGCGACAAAGGTCTGCGACAGCGTCTCGAAACGCTTGGTGGTGCCATACCAGGCGAACTTGTTGGCGGAATAGGACAACGAGGTGCCGAAGTCGCCCTCGAAGGTCCGGCGCACCATGGAGTTGAGGCCGTCGGCGGCGACGATCAGGTCGTAGCCGCTCAATTGGTCGAGCGATGGCTTGCGTCTCGAAATGCAGGGCGACGCCAACGGCAGCGGCGCGCGCCTGCAAGATCCCGAGCAGATCGAGCCGGCCGATCGAGGAAAAGCCGACGCCGTCGATCTCGACGCTTTCGCCGCGCAGATTGAGCGTGATGTTCTGCCAGCTCTCCATGCGCGGCGCGATCGCATCCACCGTATCGGGATCGTCGGCGCGCAGGAATTCGAGCGCCTGTTCGGAGAACACCACGCCAAAGCCCCAGGTCGCGCCCGCGGGGTTCTGTTCGAACAGATCGATGCGCGCGTCGGGGTGACGCTTTTTCCAGAGATAGCTGAAGTAGAGGCCGCCGGGGCCTCCGCCGATGACGGCGATACGCACGCCTTCCTCCTCCCTAGTGGTCCAATTCTAACATTCGCATCCCTTCTCAGCGGCCACTTTTGCGAATGTTAAAATCAAAGGACCACTAGCAAACATAGATTTCTAGTGGAGTTTTGGATTTGACATTCGCTTTCGAGGTCTGCGGCTAGACGGGTAGCGAATGTCAAATCCACTCCACTAGATCGACAGTATACTGTTGATTAGGGCCATCCTATCCGGTCCCTGCTTTCGGCGCCATCCAAAATCCGCAAGAAAACGCCTCGAAGCAAAGCAGTCAGACAAAGTGCCCGACGCGCTTGCAACTCATTGTGCGGCGAATTCGGACAATACGCCACGGCAATCCGGCGAGAGCGAAGCGGACTGCGCCGCCAGGCACTGCAACAGCCGGCCGCCGCCGGGGGCGACGCCACCGCAAAGCGCGCGGACGTCGGCGCCGCATGCCGACCGCAGCACGAACAGTTCTTCGCGCGGTCGCATCGGCCGAAGCACCAGTACCGGCGCAGCCGGCACACCCGCCGGGCTGGCCGTCGCCTCGGTAGCTGGAGCGGCGGCGCCGCCAGCCGCCGGCGGCGCGGCATTATCGCTGACGGCAGCGACCGCCTTCTGGCAAGCGGCCGAGACTCTCGACTTGTTCTTTTCCAGACACTGCAGGGCAGGGGCACCACCGGTCGGTACGCCGGCGCAAACCTTCGAATAGTCGCTTCGGCACGCGCTACGGATTGCGGCAATGTTCGCATTGCTTGGCTTGCTCGTTGTCGCGGTGGCTGGCTTGGGGATGGCCGCGCCCTCGGCAGCCGGCCGGGGAGGAGCCGCGGCAGGCTCGGCCTTGGGTGCAACGGCCGTCCCGGATTCGGTCTTTGCAGGCGCTGCCGGCGGCTCGGCCTTGGCTTCAGATGGAGTTCCGACGGCGCGCACGGCGCTTTGGCAGCCCGACGAGAGGCTCGACATATTTTTCTGCAGGCATTGCAACGACGCCATTCCGCCTGGCGGAACGCTGGCGCAATGGGCTTGATAGTCCGAGCGGCATTCGGCCCGGATCGCGCTTCGCTGGGCATCGGTCGGGGCTTGCGAAAAAGCGGGCGTAGCAATGGCGATACCCGCGGCCGCCAGAGACATCCAAAGCGCCGCCGCGCGACTCAAGATACCAATCATTTGCATAATCCTTGTCGTTTCCGCCGCAAGCCGTCGCTTCAGCAGATTTAAGTTATGAATAAATTGGTCGTGAAATACCGGCGGCGGGTTCATTTTCGCTTTTCGCTGCCGCCGCAAGTCAATTGTCCGACGAATGGATCGCGGCAGGCTGCCGCTTTACGTCACACCTTGATCATCCGCTTGCCGCGGTTGTCGCCAGCGAGCAGCCCGATCAGCGCCTTCGGCGTATTCTCAAGGCCTTGAATCACGTCCTCCTGGACCTTGAGCGTGCCTGAGGCGACCCAGGACTGGAGGTCGCGTATCGCCTCATTGCGGCGCTCCATATAGTCGGTCACGATGAAGCCCTGCATGGTGAGGCGCTTGACGACGATCAGGCCGGGCACGCCGCGTGGTCCCGTCGCGGACGGTGCGCCGTCATATTGCGAGATCGCACCGCAGCAGGCGATACGGCCGCGATTGTTCATCTGCGCCAGGCACGCCTCGAGAATATCGCCGCCGACATTGTCGAAATAGACGTCGATGCCGTTTGGCGCAGCCGCCTTCAGCGCCTTGAACACCGCGCCGTCCTTGTAGTCGACCGCGGCATCGAAGCCGAGTTCGGAGGTGAGCCAGTGGCATTTGTCCTTGCCGCCGGCAATGCCGACGACGCGGCAGCCCTTGATCCGGGCGATCTGGCCGACGATCGAACCGACCGAGCCTGCGGCGGCCGAGACCACCACGGTCTCGCCGACTTTGGGTTTGCCGACGTCGAGCAGCCCGAAATAAGCGGTGAGGCCTGCGATGCCGTAAACGCTGAGCAGATAGGTCATCGGCTCGACCTTCGGCATTTTGGCGAGGTGCTTGGCGGGCACGGCGGCGTAATCCTGCCAGCCGGTATCGCCAAACACGATGTCGCCCTCAGTCAGTTCCGGCGCCTTGGAGGAGATGACCTCGGCGATGCCGCCGCCCGCCATCACGGTGTTGGCTTCGACCGCCGCGCGATAGGTGGCGCCATGCATCCACGCGCGGTTGGCAGCGTCGAGCGAGATATAGCGCACCCGCAGCAAGGCCTCGCCATCGCGCACCTCGGGGATGGTTCCGTCCCGCATCTTGAAGTGCTCGGGCGCGAGCTTACCGGTCGGCTTCTCCACGAGAAGCACCTGGCGGTTGACACCGTTGGTCATGGCTTTCTCCCTGTGGCTGTTCTTGATGCAGTGAGCGCGCAAGAAATGCGCAACTCCCACATTGTGCGTTGCATAAGAGGCTAATCCGATGGCGCGCGTTCCACAACGGTAACCTCATGGCCTTGGAAGCGTGTTGCGTCGGCCCCGAAATCTGCCAAACTCGCACGAACAGGAACTTACGGGGGTAAGACATGTCCAACAGGTTTACGCAATACATCCTGATCGCGATGGTGCTCGGCATCGTGATGGGAACGCTGGTCTTCAATTATCTGCCGGATAGCCGCGCCGATATCGCTTCAACCGTCAACCTGATTGCCATGCTGTTCCTGCGCCTGATCAAGATGATCATTGCGCCGCTTGTGTTTGCAACCCTGGTCGGCGGCATCGCCCATATGGGCTCTGGCGCCAAACTCGGGCGTATCTTCGCCAAGACCATGGGATGGTTCATCAGCGCCTCCTTCGTGTCGCTGCTGCTTGGCCTGGTCATGGTCAATCTGCTGCAGCCCGGCGCCAATTTCCCCGGCACGCTGCCGGACAAGGCGCAATCGACCGGATTGCCGGTGTCGGCGTTCTCGATCGAAAAGTTTCTCACCCACCTGATCCCGACCTCGATCGCGGACGCGATGGCGCAGAACGAAATTCTTCAGATCGTGGTGTTTGCGGTGTTCTTCTCGGTCGCGCTCGGCGCGATGCCGGAGCGATCCAAGCGGATGCTGGAGCTGATCGATGACCTCGGCCATATCATGCTCAAGGTTACCGGCTACGTCATGCTGTTCGCGCCGATCGCGGTGTGGGCGGCGATCACGGCGACCGTGTCCAAGAACGGCCTTGCCGTGTTGTGGAAGCTCATCGTGTTCATGGGCGGCTTCTACATCTCGCTGATGCTGCTGTGGGGCATTCTGGTCATCGTCGGCTTCATCGTCATCGGGCCAAGATACAGCCATCTGCTGCGGCTGATCCGCGAACCCCTGATGATCGCCTTCTCGACAGCGTCGTCGGAGGCCGCCTATCCGAAGACGCTGGAAGGCCTCAACCGCTTCGGCGCCTCGTCGCGGATTTCGGCATTCGTGCTGCCGCTCGGTTATTCGTTCAACCTCGACGGCACGATGATGTACTGCACCTTCGCCAGTATCTTCATCGCGCAGACCTACCAAATCCCCATGTCGCTCGGCACCCAGTTCGCGATGCTGGCAACGTTGATGATCACCTCAAAGGGCGTTGCCGGCGTTCCCCGCGCTTCGCTCGTGGTGATCGCGTCCACGCTCGGCCAATTCGGCATTCCTGAGGCTGGCCTCTTGATGATCATGGGCATCGATACCTTCCTCGACATGGGACGCAGCGCCACCAACGTGATCGGCAACTCGCTTGCGACCTCCGTGGTGGCGAAATGGGAGGGCGAACTTGCGCCCGAGCACGCGCTCGGTCTCGACGACGTGGTGCCGCCGACCATGATTCCCGGCGAAGTCCCCGCGATGGGCCATTGACGGGAGGGGACGATGCGCCAAACGGTGAGGAGATCGATTGGGACCTGCGGGCTATGGCTCGCAGGATGCCTGCTCACGACGGCCGCCGGCGCGCAAGTCGCCGGCGAAGGGCTCAGCCCGACGCTCGCTGCGATCAAGAGCCGGCACGCCGTGCATCTTGGTTATCGTGAAAGCTCGCCGCCGTTCTCCTTCCTCGACCAGGCCAATCGCCCGATCGGCTACAGCCTCGAGCTATGCGAGGCGGTCGTCGACGAGATCGGCGTCGAGGTCGATGACCCCGCTCTCAAGATCGACTATGTGAAGGTCACGTCCGACGACCGCATTCCGGCGGTCGTGCAGGGCAAGGTCGATCTGGAATGCGGCTCGACCACGGCCAACGCCGAACGCGCAAAACAGGTGGCGTTCTCGCCGCTGATGTTCGTGGCCGGCACCAAGCTGATGGTGCCGAAGGCCTCGACCATCTCCGCGCCGAAGGATCTGCAAGGCAAGACCGTTGTCGTCACCAAAGGCACGACCAACGAGCAGGCCATGCATGCGGTGGACAAGAAGTTCAATCTCGGCCTGAATATCGTGGCGGCGGCGATCACGAACAGTCCTATCAGATGCTGGTGGACGGCAAGGCCGATGCTTTCGCGACCGACGACATCCTGCTCTACGGTCTGATCGCGCGGCACAAGTCGCAGGACAAGTTCAAGGTTACCGGCGATTATCTGTCCTACGACCCCTACGGCATCATGTTCCGCAAGGGCGAGCCGCAACTGGCGTCGGTGGTGGAACGAGCGTTCCGCAAGCTCGGCACCAACCACGACCTCGTTCCGCTGTACAACAAGTGGTTCGTTTCCCGCCTGCCGACCGGCGAGCGCATGAACGTCGCGATCTCGCCACAGCTTGAGGATGCCTTTAAGGCGCTCGACGACAGCGATGGCGTGAGCAACTGAAGGCTTTCGTCATGCCCGGCCAAAGCAGTCTGTCTTGCGCAGACTGCGTGGCCTTGTCTGCGCTGCCGGGCATCGACGTCTTTATCTGGTAGTTATGAAGACGTGGATGGCCGGGACTAGCCCGGCCATGACGAGATCAGTTCAATACGTCAGGCCCGCCAAGACTTACTTGATGTGGAGAAAGCTCTTGGTCGCGTTGACCGCGCTGTTCAGTGTCGCCTTGGTTTGTCCCGCGATCGTGTGGGTGTCGTAAGTCGCACCGGAGGAAAAGCCGGTCTGTGACCTCACTCCAATTGCGACCTCGGTCTTGCGAAGAAGATTGCCGAACAGCGACGAGGATGCCGCTTGGGCCTGGGCCTGGTTCGGAGTGTTCGCCGGTTTGGTGACAACGGGCGGCGTTGAAGTCGGAACGGGTAAGATGCTGGCCATGGGATGCTCCCGATACGCGGGCAACCATCGGCCCGACATGGTTAACGAATCGTTACCAGCTGGGAGAGCCTTCAGAAGAAGGCCAGTTGCTTCGGATCCAGCCCGCGTGCGACCGCGGCAAATTCGATCGCGGTGAACAATCCGCCGGCCACATAAATCCTCCGCTTGGGCGAGGAGGCAAGCGTCTGGCTCAAGCTGAGCGCCTGCTCGATGGTCGCGGCGATCTCGACATGGGCATCCGGATTGGACCTACGCATCGCCTCGGCAAGCACGGCCGGATCGCCGCCTTTGTGATGCGCGGATGTGCAGATGATGGTGTCGAAGTCTGGTGCGAGCGCGCCCGCGATCTCGGCTACCTTCTTGTCGGAGGAAACGCCGGCGACGAGAATCCAGTCTTGTTCGCCGTGAAACTGCTTCAACCCGGCGAGCGCCTGCCTGATCCCGTCGGGCGTGTGACCGACGTCGATCACCGTCAAAGGATCTTCGGCGATCGTTTCGATGCGGCCGGGCCAGCGCGTATTCCGCAGGCCGGACCGAACGGCGGCCTCCAGATGCGCATCGCTTTCTGAGGGACGCTCATGCTTCAGCCAGGGAAGCAGAAGCATGATCGCAATGGCGGCATTGTTGATCTGGAAACTGCCGGGCAAGGCCACCTCCAGCGTGCGAAATTCATAAGCGCCGAAAGCCAAATCGAAGGTTTGGCCAGTGGCCGTAGCGGTCTCGCCGCCGATCCTGACTTCGTCGCGAATGAACAGGCTTTGGACGTTCCGGTTGCGGTTATATTCGAGGATATGCGGCCGCAGTGGCCGGCAATTTTCGCCATAGGTGATGACGCCGCCCGATGCGCAGGCATCGCTTTTGTCCGAGACGATCAGTTCCAGCGAGTTGCCGAGCAATTCGACGTGCTCGTAATCGATCGAAGTAACTGTTGTAACGTGGCTGCCCAGCAGGCGAACCGGATCGTAGCGGCCGCCAATGCCGGCCTCGAACACCATGAATTCGCAATCGCTCTCCTGGAAATACAGACACGCCAGCGCGAACATGGCTTCAAAGGCGCCGAATTGTTCGCCGCATTGCCGCGAAACCCTATCGATGGCGGCTCTGACCCTGCCGGCCAACTCGTTCATCGTGGCATCGGCAATCGGCGCATCATCGATCTGAAACCGCTCGTTGATGCGGAACAGATGCGGCGAGGTGAAGAGACCGGTGCGCAAGCCGTAGCTTTGGGCGATCGAGGCGCAAAACGCGGCTGTCGAGCCCTTGCCGTTCGAGCCCGTGATCGCGACCGACCGCTCCCGCAATTTGGCGCGGTCGATGGCGAGGGCCTCTAACAGGGTGGCCATTCGCGCGAGGCAAATGCCTTTGCCGTATTTCGGGAGGTCAAATGTCAAATTCATTCCACCAGCAGTCCGGCCGCGGAAAAAGAGTGCCGCCAGATTTTCAGGATCAAATCCGGCCGCTGCAATGTTTCCAGCAAGCGGATTGAAGGGTTGGAATTGACCTCGATGATCGCGGCCGCATCCGGATTTCCGCCGAGACCCGCGAACAGGTCGACGGCGGCGGCCCGCAGGCCGAGCGCGCGGACGGCCCTCTGCGCCATCGTGAGCGCCATGGCGTTGGGCGTATCGAACGCCATGCGGCCGCCCGCGCTCAGGTTGGTGCGGCCAGGAATTTCAAGGCGTTCGCCGGCCGGCAAGACCCGGTCGAGATCGGCCTTGGATATCGCGGCGGGGGCGATGACAGAAAGAGCATGGCTTTCCAGCAAGGCGTTGTGCGCCCTGAGGAGATCGCGCACCCGATGCGTGCCGTCGCCTTCGAGCGCCGGCGGAAATTTACGCGCGGAATAGACGACCTCGTCGTCGAGCAGAAAGAGGCGGTATTCGAGGCCGCTTGCGACCGGCTGCACCAACACCGCGTCGTAATGTGGCGCGACGTCGTCCAGATATCGATCGAGCGCGGCTTCGCTGTCGATGACTTGCGCAAAGTCGCCGCGCGATCCGGTCAGCGGCTTGAGGAAGGCGCGTCCGTTCAGCTTTTTGAAGGAGTCGAAAGCATCGCCGCGTTCGTGGCCTTCCGGACGCAGCGCGCGGTGGCGCGCGCTCAAAAAGAAATAGTCGCCGCCAAGGGTTGTGACGCCGGCCTCTTCAAGAATGCGGTTGGCGAAATACTTGTCGGAGGCGAGCGTCGCCGCGGTCGCATTGTTTTGCGGATACCAGGAGCAGCGGCCGGCGCCGAAATAAACCGCTTTGGTTGGTGAGGCGACGCGAAAGGCGAGGCCTGTGCCGCCGTCGATATCTTCAAAGCTCAGTCCAAGTTCGGCGCAAGCATAGGCGGCATAGACCGTCTGGTCTGGATAGGAGGCGGGCTTTCCCGCGCGAAATTCCCGCAAGTTCCGCATGCAATGTCAGGTGATCTGCCATTCCGGCTTGTTCAAAGAATATCTCTAACGAATTTCTTGCCGTGTGGGGCGGCAATTAATCACGCGAATTGCGCGCGTTTTCAGCAAGTTAATTGCGCCAAAAGCGCCTGGCGGAGAAGGTTTTGGCCAGGGCCGGCTCAGGCGCGCCGCTCTGCGATTTTCGAACCCTTATCCTGCACTGCAACATGTTGACACCAGCCGAAATTGGGATACTTCAACGACCATAATTCCTCAATCCCCACAGGGGCTTCCGCCGCCCGGCGCGGTGAGACCCTGTCGGCCGTTCGAACAGCGAGAAGCGGAAAAGCAGGCCCATGAGCGCGTTTCATAAAGAAAAGGTTCTTTCCGTCCGCCACTGGACCGACACGCTCTTCAGCTTCCGCGCCACCCGCGATGCCGGCTTCCGGTTTCAGAACGGCCAGTTCGCGATGATCGGGCTCGAGGTCGATGGCCGCCCGCTGTTGCGCGCCTATTCGATGGCGAGCGCCAACCACGAAGAAGAGCTCGAATTCTTTTCGATCAAGGTGGCCGATGGTCCGCTCACCTCGCGCCTGCAAAAGATCAAGGAAGGCGACACCATCCTGGTCGGCCGCAAGGCGACGGGCACGCTGATCGCCGACAATCTGCTTCCGGGCAAACGCTTGCTGTTGCTGTCGACCGGCACCGGGCTCGCGCCGTTTGCAAGCCTGATCAAGGACCCGGATGTCTACGACAAGTTCGAAAGCATCGTTCTCGTGCATGGCTGCCGTCAGGTATCCGAGCTCGCTTACGGCGAAGAGGTGGTCAAGAACTTGCAGAGCGACGAACTGTTCGGACCGCTGCTGGCCGAAAAACTCGTCTATTATCCGACGGTCACCCGCGAGCCGTTCCGCAATCGCGGCCGCATCACCGACCTGATCACCTCGGAGCAGTTGTTCAACGATATCGGCCAGGAGCCGCTGAATATCGAAGGCGACCGCATCATGATGTGCGGCAGCCCGGCGATGCTGGAAGAATTGCGCCAGATGTTCGTCGCCCGCGATTTTGCCGAAGGCAATCACAGCGAGCCCGGTCACTTCGTGATCGAGAAGGCGTTTGTAGAGCGCTAGGCTCGCGCGGCGTTTCGCAGCCTTCTCTCAGTCGACAATAAAAAGCTTCACGCCGGTCTTGGTCGACGAGCGATGCGCGGCATCGCCAAAGTCCGACACCTGGTAGCTCATGCCCGCTTTCAACGTGAAGCTGCGGCCATCGCGCAATTCGCTGATGAGTTCGCCCTCCAGCACGTAAAGCACGTGGCCGCGGTCGCACCAGTGATCGGCGAGATATCCGGCCGTATACTCCACCATCCGCACCCGCACGTCGCCAATGTTCAGGGTGCGCCAGAACGCACTCCCGCTTTCGCCGGGATGCGTGGTGGCATCTACTTTGCTCCAGTCGGTGACGGTGAAAGGCAATGCAGGAATCTTCATTCGGCAGCATCCTCGCGCTCTGGTGTGCGGGCCAGACGATATCGACTGGCGCGCGATTGTCACGATCTTCCGGCGGATGACCGATCCGAGGGGCCCGGCTGCAACGCCCACTCTTGATGATGCGGTCATTTGGCCCTTAGCTATAGTTTTGGAAAATGACGCGGGCTTATCAAGCGGCGTTGATTCTGGGGGGTGGACCTTGTCCGCGTCAATTCAAGACGAGACGGCGAAGACGGCGCTCGTCTTCGCGGGCGGCGGCAGTTTTGGCGCGATTCAGGTCGGCATGATGCACGCGCTCGTCGCCAACGGCGTCACTGCCGATATGGTGGTCGGCTCCAGCGTCGGCGCCATCAACGGCGCGTATTATGCGGGGGCACCTCACCTGAAGGGCGTTCTGGAGCTCGAAACCATCTGGCGCGGGTTGACCCGCCACGACGTCTTCCCGATCACCTGGCGGACCATGCTCGGATTCCTCTGGCGCCGGGATTTCCTGATTTCGCATGACGGCCTGCGCAAGCTGCTCGAGGATCATCTGCCGTACCGCAATTTGCAGGAGGCGCAACTTCCGGTTCATATCGTCACCACCGACATCGTCACCGGCGAAAGCATCGTGATTTCCGAAGGGTCAGCCGTGGAGGCGATTGTGGCGTCTACCTCCATCCCGGGCGCGTTCGCACCCGTGCCGTACCGCGGTCGCTATCTTGCGGACGGCGCGATCTCGGCCAACACGCCGATCAGGGTCGCCGTCGCAAAGGGTGCACGCCGCCTCATCATCCTGCCGACTGGGTACGCCTGTGCCTCCGACGCGCCACCGGTGGGTGCGGTCGCCAATGCACTCCACGCACTCACGCTTCTGATCGCGCGGCAAATGGTGAGTGAACTGGAAAACCTCCCGCCCGAGATCGAATACTTCGTGGTGCCGCCTTTATGCCCGCTGGTGGGCTCACCTTACGATTTCTCGCTCACCTCGGAGCATATCGAGCGGTCGATCCAAAGCACGGAGGAATGGCTTGCCAACCATGGCCTGGAGAAGCAGCACATCCCGGGCGCATTACGGGCACATGGCCACTGAGCGCCTTGGCGCTTGCCTCTGGCCGCCATTCGCTGTCTTTTGAAGACGCCACGCTGCAGTGCGAAATCGGCGGAGCTCGACGGGCCCGGCCACTAGCGTGATAAGAACTTTGGAACCGGGACACTAGTGGTCTGATTCTAACATTCGCATCCCTGCTCAGCGAGTACCTTTGCGAATGTTGGAAGCATAGGACTACTAGCAAACTTATGTTTCTAGTGGAGTTTAGGATTTGACATTCGCTTTTCCGAGTTTGCGGCTAGGTGGGTAGCGAATGTCAAATCCACTCCACTAGGATGGATTGATCATCGCGCAGATGATTAGATAGCTTTGGAGCAGGCAATCACCTGGCGCAATTTGTCATATATGTGACTGTTGCCGCCGATATCGTATGGGCTGGCAAATCGGCCTGAGGGGACCCATGGAAACACTGATGCTGCCGTTCTCGCCGCGTTTCATCGTTCTCACGATATGCTCTGTAGTGACAGCGTTGCTGCTTGGCATCGGCATCGTCGATCACAAGGTGTTCGAGCTGGTCGTCATTCCACTGGCGATCTTTGCCGCGCTCACGCTGCTTGGCATTCGCGATCTGACGCAGAAGAGCCACGCGGTGCTGCGCAACTATCCGATCTCGGCGCATTTGCGTTTTCTGCTCGAAGAAATCCGCCCGGAAATGCGGCAGTATTTCTTCGAGAGCGAGAAGGACGGCATGCCGTTCTCCCGCGATACCCGCGCGGTGATCTACCAGCGCGCCAAGATGGTGCTCGACAAGCGGCCATTCGGAACCCAGGAAGACGTCTATCGCGATGGCTATGAATGGATTCACCATTCGGTGGCGCCGAAGGTTCATGCCGACCAGAATTTCCGCGTCACCGTCGGCGGGCCGGATTGCACCAAGCCTTATTCGGCGTCGGTCTTCAACATCTCGGCGATGAGTTTCGGCGCGCTCAGCCCCAATGCGGTGCGCGCGCTCAATGCGGGCGCCAAGAAAGGCGGCTTCGCCCACGATACCGGCGAAGGCGGCGTCAGCCCCTATCACCGCGAGAACGGCGGCGACCTGATCTGGGAGATCGGCTCCGGCTATTTCGGCTGCCGCAACCTCGACGGCACCTTCAATCCGGACGAGTTCGCCCGGATCGCGGCCAGCGACCAGATCAAGATGGTCGAACTCAAGGTCAGCCAGGGCGCCAAGCCCGGACATGGCGGCGTGTTGCCGGCGGCAAAAGTCTCCGAGGAGATTTCACGGATCCGGGGCGTCGCCATGGGCGAGGATTGCATCTCGCCGGCGACGCATCGGGCGTTTTCGACGCCGTTGCAGATGATGGCCTTTATCGGCGAGATGCGGCGCCTGTCCGGCGGCAAACCGGCCGGCTTCAAGCTGTGCATCGGCCATCCCTGGGAATTTCTGGCGATCTGCAAGGCGATGCTGCAGACCGGCATTTATCCCGACTTCATCGTGGTCGACGGCAATGAAGGCGGCACCGGCGCTGCTCCGCTCGAATTCATGGATCATCATGGGCATGCCGATGCGCGAGGGCGTCAATTTCGTTCATAACGCGCTGGTCGGCATCAATGCGCGCAGACCGCATCCGTATCGGCGCGGCGGGCAAGATCGCGACCGCTTTCGACATGGCGCGCGCGATGGCGATCGGCGCCGACTGGTGCAATTCGGCGAGGGGCTTCATGTTCTGCGCTCGGCTGCATCCAGTCGCTGAGCTGCCACACCGATCGCTGCCCGACCGGGGTCACCACGCAGGACCCCTCGCGCAATCGCGCTTTGTTCGTGCCGCACAAGCTCGAGCGGGTCTACAACTATCACCACGCCACGCTGCATGCGCTCGCCGAGCTTCTGGCCGCCGCCGGCCTCGATCATCCGCAGGAATTGCGGCCGATCCATTTCTCGCAGCGGACGTCCGACCACCGAAGTGCAGACCTTCGCCAAACTCTATCCGTCGCTGCGGCCGGGCGAATTGATCGACGGCACCAGCGATTCCCGCTTCCGCGAAGCCTGGGCGATGGCGCGGGTGGATAGCTTTGCGCCGGTGCTTTAGGCTTTCATTAGGCGTCATGCCCCGCGAAAGCGGGGCATCCAGTACGCTACGATGACTCGGATATTCGCCGGTGTCTCTGGAATGCTGGATCGCCCGGTCAAGCCGGGCGACGACGGCCGAGGTTAGTGCGGATTTTCCAGACTGAAGGTCTCCGACTGCTCGTCATAGGCGAACAGCTCGGCATAACGTCCCCACGAGATGATCGTCTTGAGCGTTTCGTCGGCCGCGGCCTCGCTCATATAGTCCTCGAGCTCGTTGCGGAAGCGCGCCTCCGGCGCGGTGTGCGAGGGCCGCTCATCGAGCACGCGCTTGATCAGGCCGATGACCGGCACGTAGTTGGTCATGTGCTCGGCGAACAGCCGCTTGCGCGCGTCGGTTTCCAGATTGGCAAAACGCTTTCCGGCGTCGGTCAGCATCAGATCGCCTTCGCTCAACTGGGCGAAGCGCAAGAGTTGCAGGGATTCGCCGAGGTGGAAGATTTCGTCCGCCTCGAGTTGCAGGTGACCGGCCAGAACCGGCAAGTCGGCATGCCCGTTATAGGGCGGCGCGGCCAGCGTCTCGATCAGGCCCGACAGCACGTTGGACGAGACGTGATTGAGGATCATGCCGACGCCGGTGCCGTGGATGCCTTCGATCGCAGGCGCTCTGGGTTCGGGCCGCTGCGTCATGCGGGCATAGATGCTGTCGACCAGCTGGCGGAAGGTCGGATCGAGGCGGTTGCGCGGATGCGCCAGCTCGACCTTGATCTCGGCGGCGACGCGGCCGGGATTGGACGAAAATACCAGGATGCGGTCGCACATCAGCACCGCTTCCTCGATATTGTGCGTCACCATCAGCACCGATTTGATCGGCAGCCGGCCTTCGATCCAGAGATCGATCAGGTCGGTACGCAGCGTTTCGGCGGTCAACACGTCGAGCGCGGAAAACGGCTCGTCCATCAAAAGCAGGTCCGGATGCACGACAAGCGCCCGGGCAAAGCCGACGCGCTGGCGCATGCCGCCCGACAATTCCTTCGGGTAGGCGGATTCAAATCCGTCAAGGCCGATCAGGTCGATCGCCGCCAGCGCGCGCTTGCGGCGCTCCGCACTTTCGACGCCAAGCGCCTCGAGGCCGAGCTCGACGTTTTGCAGTACCGTCAGCCACGGAAACAGCGCAAACGACTGGAACACCATGGAGACGCCGTTCGGCGGTCCCGCGATGGTTTCGCCGCGGCATTTGGCGTCGCCCGAGGTGGGCGCGATCAGCCCGGCGATGATGCGGAGCAGCGTGGACTTGCCCGATCCGGAGCGGCCGAGCAGGCCGACGATCTCGCCCGAACGGATGGTGAGATCGACTTTTTCAAGAACCAGCAGTTCCTCGCCGCTGCCCTTCGGAAACGAGCGGCATACGCTGCGGATATCGAGCAGGGTGGCTTCTTTGGAAGTGTCGAGCATGGGCTTTCCTTAAGATTTACCCGAGGCGAAGACGGCGTTCTCCGAAAGCGTAGAGCGGCCTCCAGAGCAGGCGATTGAACAGCGTTACCAGAATGCACATGACGGCGATGCCGAGCACCACGCGCGGAAAATCCCCGGCTTCGGTCGCCTGCGCTATATAGGCACCGAGGCCCTTGGCCGTCAGATGGGTGTCGCCCCAACTCGCCACTTCCGCCACGATCGAGGCATTCCATGAACCGCCCGAGGCGGTGATCGCGCCGGTGATGTAATAGGGGAAGATGCCCGGCAGGATCGCCTTGATCCACCACCGCCATCCCCGAAGGTGAAAACTGCTGGACGCTTCGCGCAGATCGGAGGGAAAGGCGCTGGCGCCGGCGATGACGTTGAACAGGATGTACCACTGGGTGCCGAGGATCATCAGCGGGCTGAGCCAGATATTCGCGTTCAGGCCGTAGCGTACGATGATCACCACGAATACCGGAAAGGCGAGGTTCGCGGGGAAGGCCGCGAGGAATTGCGCGAGCGGCTGGATGCGCTCGGCCAGTTTCGGCCGCAGCCCGATCCAGACGCCGACCGGCACCCAGATCAGCGACGCCAATGCGATCAGCACGATGACGCGCGCGAGCGTGAGCAGACCATATCCGATGGCCGCGATGACGTCCGACGGGCCAAGTGTGGCCGACATGTATTGATAGGCCCTCAACCCGGCATATCCGGTGCTTGCAACCACGAGGGCGAGCCAGGCCCCATCGACGATGCGCGAGGGCGGACCGGATCTGACCGGCACCTTCAGGCTGCCCGGGATCGCCAAATGCAGGTTCGAAATGGCCTTGTTGAGGGCAGCGAACGGAAGCGTCAGCGCCCGAAGCGCCCGTGTGCGGCGGAACAGGTCGAGCATCCAGGAGGTCGGCGCCGTGGCCGAGGCGGTCTGTTCGAACCGAAACTTGTCGGCCCAGGCGACGACGGGGCGAAACAGCAACTGGTCATAGGCAATGATCACCAGCAGCATGGTCAGGATCGCGTAGCCGATCGCCGGCAAATTCTGTTTTTCGATGCCGAGCGCAACGTAGGAGCCGATGCCGGGCAAGCGTGACCGTGGTGTTGCCGACGGTGATCGCCTCCGACGCCACGACGAAGAACCAGCCGCCGGACATCGACATCATCGTGTTCCAGATCAGGCCGGGCATGGCGAAGGGCACGTCGAGCCGCCAGAACCGCTGCCATCCCGACAGGTGAAAACTTTGCGAGGCTTCTTCGAGATCCTTCGGCACGTTGCGGATCGACTGGTACAGGCTGAAAGTCATGTTCCAGGCCTGGCTGGTGAAGATCGCGAACACGCAAGCCAGCTCGGCGCCGAACACCTGGCCGGGAAACAGATTGAGGAAGAACACCACCGTAAAGGTCAGGAAACCGAGGATCGGCACGGATTGCAGGATGTCGAGCAGCGGGATCAGCACCATCTCCGCCCGCCGGCTTTTGGCGGCAAGCGCGGCGTAGACGAAGGTGAAAATGATCGAGCACACGATGGCGAGCAGCATGCGCATCGTGGTTCGCAGTGCGTAGAGCGGCAAATTGGCCGGATCGAGCGAAACCGGAGCGGCATCGAGCGCCGACAGCGGCAGCGTGGTCTGCTCGCCGCCATAGACGATCAGCACCATCGCGCCGATCACGAGAACCAGCGCGACCAGGTCCCAGACGTTCGGCCGCAACGCCTGCCCCAGTCTCGGCGTCAGAATATCGTCCAGCGTCATGCGTGCTGCCTTCGTGCTGTCTTGGTTCGATTGGCCGGACCTGCCGGCCTTGAGGAGGGTGACCCGGCGTTCAGTGATAGGCCGGGTTTATGATGGGTTTATAGTCGCGCGAGGACCTGACAGAGCACCGAGTTTTCGCAATTGCAAGTTTCCGCTTGGTTATTCCAGCAGGGGCCCGACGCTCCAGCTTGCCGCCGAGACGGTCGGCTCCAGGCTGAGGCGGCCGACGACCTGTTCGAGCGCCGCGTCGTTCTTGATCGGCGAGGTGAGCAAGGCGTTGACCTCGACACGTCCGCTCTCTTCGAGGTCGGTGCTATCGAGCTGCCGCAGGCTGAGGTGACCATTGCCGGTGGTCTGCAACAACAGCGCCCGGACATGGGCCTCCTCGGGGCTTCGACAGACGACACGAACGCTGTAGCGGAAGTCGGTTTCGGCCTGCGCGATCGGTTGCTGATTGATGAGGCGAACCAGCGGCCGCAGCGTCAGGTTGACCAGCACGATGAACACCGTCGCGGTGGCTGCATGCAAGGGGTGCCCGCTGCCGGCGAGCAATCCCACCGCCGCCGAACACCACAGGGTCGCCGCCGTGTTGAGGCCGGTCACCTGAAGTCCCTCGCGGAAGATAATGCCGGCGCCGAGGAAGCCGATCCCCGAGACGACTTGGGCGGCCACCCGGGTCGGGCTTCCGTCGTCGGGAAACAGGCTTTCGAACACGACAAAGCTCGCCGCGCCGATGGCGACCAGCGTATTGGTTCTCAGTCCCGCCATCCGCTGGCGCCATTGGCGTTCGAAGCCGATGCACGCGCCAAGCAGCGTGGCGAAACCGAGGTTGAGCGCGGTCTGCTCGATCGACGTGATCATGGCCCACCCCTATCCAGCTTGGTGAATCGCAGCCACGGCGAAATCGCCGCGCAACGCCAAGGCGAAACGGCTGAGGAAAAGGCGCTTTGCTGCTGTTGTCTTCATCGCTCGCCTCCACTTCCGCTGATAGCGCGGCAGGCCGGTGAGCGACGGTCGCCTTAAGCGGGGCCGCCAATCCTCACGCGGCGAAAACCGGCGCGATCGATATTGAATATTGCCGGCTGCGTAAGCCCGGTCATCGCCGGGGTGACGTCGCCGAAGGTGGTACTGCCCATGATGGGTGATACGGCTCTTTTGTCAGGATTGAAGGATTTGTTTGACACTAATGTAACAGTGACGCGCGGCACCTACGCCCGGTTCCATCGGCTGTCAACCGCTGACTTACGAGAGGTGTAAAACCTCGACCGTGACGTGCGACAAGTGGGTAAATCTGGCTAATCTCTGCCTGTAATGTGGGGCCTCGCGCCGCTGTGATGTGGCGATTGAAACGATGGCGCCGAGATGGCCGGGCCCCAGCCGCCAGAGATGCAGGTCGGTGACCCGGTCGCCTTCACTTTCGATTACCGCCCTGACCTTCTCGGCCATGCCGGTGTCGGGCACGCGGTCGAGCAGGATAGCGCCGGTGTCGCGGATCAATCCAACCGACCAACTCGCGATCACGAAGGCGCCAATGAAGCCGGCCAGTGGGTCCATCCAGAGCCAGTTGAACGCGCGTGCCAGCAGCAGGCCAACAATGACCAGCACCGAGACGGCGGCATCCGCTATCACGTGGATGACAGCAGCTCGCATGTTGTTGTCGCGATGGCGCGCACCGTTGCCGTGATCGTGCTCTTCGAATTCCAGATCGCGGATATCGACCTGGCCCGCCTGCATCAGGCGAACTTTGGCAAGGAAGGCGTGGGGCTCCGGGATCTCGTCGCGCGATTCCAGGTAGCCGCGACCTTCCTCGAACGAGAACAGCTGCCGGCTGCCATCCGGCCTGACGGTTTCGATGGTGAGATCGGCGGCCGTCGGCATTGCACCGGTATCGGCCCTGACACGGAACCGCGGCGGCACGCTGTCTTCGAAGACTTCGATTTTCAGGGTAGCATGTCGAAATTCAATGCGACGCGGCTCCTCGCCGTGCGAATGGTCATGATCGTGAGAGTGGCCATGGGAGTGCCCGTGGCCGTGATCATGCCCCCCGGCCAGAAGCCAGGCGCTGGCGATATTGACCAAAAGCCCGAGCGCCGCGATCGGGATCGCCTCATTGAAGGCGATCGGAACCGGATCGAGAAAACGCGATATGGCTTCATAGGCGATCAGAAGCGCGATCATCGCCAGCACAATGGCGCTGGAATATCCGGCGAGATCGCCGAACTTGCCGGTTCCAAATGTGAAGCTGGAATCTTCGGCATATCTGCGGGCAAAGGTATAGGCGAGCGCGGCGAGCAGCAGCGCGCCCGCATGGGTCGACATATGCAGGCCATCCGCGATCAGGGCCAGCGAGCCGAACAGGGCGCCGCCGATGATTTCGGCGATCATCATGACCGTGCAGAGGATGATGACCGCCCATGTCCTCCGCTCCGCCCGCTCATGATCGCGGCCGAGGAATACGTGGCTATGCGGCGACACTTGAGTGGCCGGGCCTGAATCGGTCATGTTCGCCTCACTTCAGATAGGTGTGAACCACATCGATGAGTTGGTCGGCCGCGTCGGCATTCAACGCGCCGGGATTCTTTTCCGGGTCGACCAAATGCGTCCGGATATGGTCCTCGACCACTTCCGCCATCAGCCCCGCAACGCTGCCGCGAATGCCGGCGATCATGTGCATGATGCGCTCGCATTCGGCCTCTTCCGCCAGCGCCCGCTCGATCGCCTCGACCTGGCCGCGGATGCGGCCGACTCGCGCGACCAGCTTTTTCTTTTCCTTGATGGTATGGGACATCATTTCAATATAGGATACCCCCCTATACTATGTCAACGCTGCCCACGAAGGCGGGATGCGGGGGCGCGCGCAGAACCGAAGTCAGGGTTTCGGACGGTTGGACAACAGTTGCAGGTCGAATCGATCGACCTCGGCGAGCAATTCGCAGAACGCTTTGGCGCCCTGAGCGATCAGGCGTTCGCCTTTCTCCGGCGCTGCCTGCGTCGCATCGCCGACCGCGCCGCTCGGATGGAGGTCCTGGGTCTGCCAGGCAAACGGCGCCGGCCGCTGCGCGGACAGCCAGCGAAAATCCTTTTTCATGGCGATGGTCGAGGGCCGAAAATCGGCGATGGCCTCGCGCTTCACTTGCGCGCCATATCGGGCCAGCATGATCGAGGTCTCGATGGCGCCCCCGTGAATGCCGTGCTCGATCTCTTCGGCGGGAAATAACGTCGCGGCCGCCGAGAGGCGTCCCCACGCGGTGGTAACGGCCAGCATCTCATGGCGAGCGCGCAGTTCCTGCGCGACCAGGCTCATGGCAGCGCTGTTGCCGCCGTGGCTCGTGACCATCACAAATTTTTTCAGGCCGGCCCGGGCCACGCTCTCGCCGAGCGCCATCCAGTTTCTGAAGGCGGTTTCCGGTGAAAGCGTCAGCGTGCCCGGAAAGTCTGTATGTTCGGTCGAGATGCCAACCGGCTCGATCGGTAAAAAAGTGACCGGCAAATCCTCAGAGAGCCATTCGCGCACCTGCGCGAGATACGCCTGCGCGATCAGGATATCCGTTTCAAGCGGCAGATGCGGGCCGTGTTGCTCGGTCGCAGCCAGCGGCAGCACCGCAATCCAGCGCGCGCGATCGACACCGGCCATTTCGGGCCAGCGGATGTCGGTCCAATCGCGGGGCGGGAGGGTTGAAGTCATCGCGCAAAGATAGTTTGTATGAGACGTCTATTTCTCCCCATCATGAGGCAAAATGACCTGCGGAGTCCAATCATGAAGCTGGTGCCTACTTTCCGAAGGTCGCATTCCCTCGCACCGACATTATTTTGCGACCTTCGGAAAGCCGTGGGCGCCAGCAGATTAATGATTCCAGTGCCGCTTTTCGGTCTGAAATCCCGCAAACGAACTCGCGGCGGGCTGTACGGGGATTTCAGATCGGCGGCACTGGTGCTTTTGCCGCGAGCGTTAACGGCTCTCCTCTTGGTCATGGCGGCGGCCCTGTCGCCCGGGCGGGCCCAGACCACGCTCGACAAGGTCTCTTTCGGCACCAACTGGGTCGCCGAGGCCGAGCATGGCGGTTTCTTTCAGGCCGTGGCCGACGGAACCTATGAAAAATACGGCCTCGACGTCAGAATCGTGCCCGGCGGTCCAAACGAGAACAACCGCATGCTGCTGATTGCCGGCAAGCTCGACTTCTTCATGGCCGCCAACACGCTGATGTCGTTCGATGCGGTCGCCAACGATGTGCCGGTGGTCACGGTGGCGGCGATCTTCCAGAAAGATCCGCAGGTGCTGCTGACGCACCCGGAATTCAAGATTACGAAGCTCGAAGAGCTCAAGCCGTTCACGCTGTATGTCTCGAAGGAAGGTATCTCGAGCTATTTTCAGTGGCTGAAGTCCGAATATGGATTCAGCGAAGACAAAGTAAGGCCCTACACCTTCAATCCGCAGCCGTTCCTGGCCGACAAGCACAGCGCGATGCAGGGCTATGTCACGTCCGAACCCTACGCCATCGAGAAGACGGCCGGGTTCAAGCCCGGGATCATCCTGCTCGCCGATTACGGCTTCAACAGCTATTCGACCCTGATCGAGACGCGCAGCGACCTGATCGACAAGAAGCCCGATCTGGTACAGCGCTTCGTCAACGCCTCGATCATCGGCTGGTACCACTACCTCTACGGCGACAACGCGGCCGCGAACGCGATGATCAAGAAGCTCAATCCGGAAATGACGGATGAGCTGATCGCCTATTCGATCGCCAAGATGAAAGAATATGGCATTGTCGATTCCGGCGATTCGCTGCGCGACGGCATCGGCGCCATGAACGATGCGCGGATGGCGAGTTTTTTCGACAAGATGGCGCGCGCCCATGTCGTCCGCCCCGATGTCGATTACCGCAAGTCCTACACGCTTCGTTTCATCAACAAGGGTGTTGGCGTCGATCTGCGGCCGAAGAAATAGGTCTGAGGCGATATGGCTGATTCCGGCGCATCGGCTGACACGGACTCCGATCCGGCGAAAAAGACAGTCGCGGTCAGCCTGCGCGACGCCACCAAGGTCTATGACAACGGCGTGGTTGCGCTCGGCCCGATCGATCTTGAGGTCCGTCGCGGCGAGTTCGTGTCGCTGCTCGGGCCGTCCGGTTGCGGTAAATCCACCGCGCTTCGTCTGATCGCAGGCCTGAGCCTGCCTTCCTCGGGAATGGTCCGTGTCGCGCGGCCGACTGTGGCGGCGAGCGGCGAGCATCAGGTCGGCTTCGTGTTTCAGGAGCCGACCTTGATGCCGTGGACGACCGTGCGCGAAAACGTCCGCTTGCCGCTGAAGCTTGCGCATGTCCCGTCCTCGGCTGCGAAGGCGCGCGTGGATGAGGCGCTCGCGCAAGTTGGGCTTTCCGAGTTTGCGGACGCTTACCCCCGCGAATTGTCCGGCGGCATGAAGATGCGCGTGTCGCTGGCGCGCGCGCTGGTTACGAAGCCGGATATTCTTCTGATGGACGAACCGTTCGCGGCGCTGGATGAAATCACCCGCTTTCGCCTTAACAACGATCTCCTGGCGTTGTGGCGTAATCTGCGCAAGACCGTCATCTTCGTCACGCATTCCGTATTCGAGTCGGTCTATCTGTCGCAGCGCGTGCTGGTGATGACGGCTCGGCCCGGACGGATCGCGGCCGAAATCGGCATTGAGACCAGCGAGCCTCGCGGCGAGGATTTCCGCACCTCGGCCGATTATGCCGGCTACTGCCGCAAGGTGTCGAACGCGCTGGCGCCCGCTTATTCGGGGCCGTCCGCATGAGCGCCCCCGAGATCTCTTCATCGCTCGCCGCTCCAGCGCGCTCCGGCAACACTCGCGCTTTACGTCTCGTTCGGTTCGCGCTGCCTGTGGTCGTGCTGGTGGCAAGCGTCGGGCTGTGGGAGCTCGTGGTTCGCCTCAACGATATCAAACCCTATGTTCTGCCGGCGCCTTCGGCAGTGCTGACGACACTGATCCGCGATTGGGGCGTGCTTTCTCAATCGCTTCTGACCACGCTTTTGACAACCTTCGAAGGATTTGTGGCGGCCGCCATCGGTGGTGTCGGGTTGGCGTTATTGTTCAACCTGTCGAAGTGGCTGGAATATTCGCTATTCCCCTACGCGGTGGTGTTGCAGGTCACGCCGGTCATCGCGATTGCGCCACTATTGTTGATTTACCTGTCGCAGCCCACGGCAGTAGTGGTCTGCGCCTGGATCGTCGCGTTCTTTCCCGTGTTGTCCAACACGACGCTGGGTCTGAATTCGGTGGATCGTAACCTCGCCGGCCTGTTCCAGCTCTATGGCGCATCGAGGCTGCAAACCCTCTGGTTTCTGAAATTACCCGCCGCATTGCCGTTCATCCTCGGCGGACTTCGCATTGCCGGCGGCCTGTCGTTGATCGGCGCCGTCGTGGCCGAGATTGCGGCCGGCTCGGCCGGCGCAGGATCGGGGCTTGCCTATCGGATTGCGGAATCCGGATACCGCCTCAACATTCCCCGAATGTTCGCAGCGTTACTGTTGCTCTCGGCCGCCGGAATTGTCATTTATGGGCTGCTGGCGCTAACCTCGCACCTGGTGCTGCGGCGCTGGCACGAAAGTGCGCTTGGAAAGGAAAATTAGATGGCCGGCGGAAATATTTCATCGGAGAAGATCGATCTTCTGGTCTATGGGCCGAACAAGCCGATCATCGACAAGGGCTTTTCCGATCAATTCGTGCTCCATCCCGTCGAGACGCGCGCCGACCTCGATCGCGTGAGCCCGGCGGTTGCCGCGAAAATCCGCGGCGCCGCGGTCACCTACAGCACCGCCCGCTGCGACAACGGCGTGATGGCGATGTTCCCGAAGCTCGAAATCGTGTCGTCCTTCGGCGTCGGCTACGACCACGTCGACGCCAATTATGCGCGTGAGCATAACATCATCGTGACCAACACGCCCGACGTCCTCACCGAGGAGGTCGCCGATATCGCGATGGGTCTTCTGATCGCCACGTTGCGTGAGTTCGTCAAGGCCGACCGCTATCTGCGCTCCGGGCTCTGGACCACGCAGCAATACCCCTTGAGCGTCGGCTCGCTGCGCGACCGCAAGGTCGGAATTGTCGGCATGGGCCGGATCGGCCAGGCGATCGGGCGCCGCCTCGATGCATCACTGGTGCCCGTGGTCTATCATTCGCGCAATCCGGTCTCGGGCCTCAATTACAAGCATTATCCCGACCTGATCGAGATGGCGAAAGCCGTTGACACGCTGGTGGTGATCGTGCCCGGCGGCCCTTCGACTGCGAAAATGATCAACGCCGATGTGCTCAAGGCGCTCGGTCCGCGCGGCGTCATCATCAACGTCGCGCGCGGCTCGGTCGTCGATGAAGAGGCGATGATCGCGGCGCTGAAGTCTGGCACCATTCTGGCCGCGGGCCTCGACGTGTTCGCCAACGAGCCCGCCGTGCCGGACGAACTCAAGGCGATGCAGAATGTCGTGCTGCTGCCGCATATCGGCTCGGCATCGGTCGTCACCCGCAATGCGATGGATCAGCTCGTGGTCGACAATCTGAAAGCCTGGTTCGGCGGCAAGGGACCGCTGACCCCGATCGCGGAAACCCCGGCGAAGGGTCGTTAATGCGAGGCCGGCTGCGCATCGTAGCGGCGCTGCTGGCGTTGTTCGCCCTGACGCATCCGGCCGCCGCGCAGGATGCGGCCACCTTGAAAAAGGACATGGTCGGCCAGTGGGAGCTTTCGACCACCGAGCGCAGCAAGACCTGCGTGGTCACGCTGAAAGCCGACGCGGCGCCACAGGGTTTGAAGCTTGAACTCGAGCCGGGCTGTGCCAAGGCATTGCCGTTTGCCAAGGATATTGCCGCCTGGAACGTCAAGGGGCTCGATATCGTTCGCTTGCAGGATGCGAGCGGCCAGCCGGTGATCGACTTTACCGAAGTCGAAAGCGGCATCTTCGAAGGCGTGCGGCAGAACGAGGGCGTCTACATCCTGCAAAATCTCGCAGCCGCGCGCTCGCTCGCCAAATCGATGGACCAGATGATCGGCGACTGGGCCATGGTGCGCGGTAACGGCCAGTCCATTTGCGGCCTGACGCTGACCAACACCGATGCAGGTCAGGACAATTTTCAGGTGTTCCTGAAGCCGAAATGCGATGCCGCCATTACAGCCTTCGCGCCGACGCGGTGGCGGCTGGAGCATGGCCAGATGCTCCTGATGTCCGACAAGGGCGAAACCTGGCAGTTCGAGGCCGACGACAACGCGCAGTGGCGGATGGTACCCGACAGTCCCGATCCGCTGATCATGATGCGGCAGTGATTTACCGGCGAATTCGCTGATTTAGGGCTCAGACCAGGCGCCGTCTATTTTTTCGAAGCGTTGTCGATTTGGCGCCGGCATATTCGTCGATCCATCAGCGAGACAGTTTCGGGTATGGTTTCCCGAGGCTCGCCTGAAAAGGAGTTCGAAATGCGATTCATGTACATCGTCACATCCCCCCAATCGGACAGAGGGCCGACGCCGGAGCTCCTCGGGGCCATGCACAAGCTTGCCGACCGGGAGATCAAGGCGGGCCGCATGCTCGACAATGGCGGGCTGATGCCGCTTCAGACGGGCGCGCAGGTGCGCATCAAGGACGGCAAGCTCAGTGTGATCGACGGCCCCTTCGTCGAAGCCAAGGAAGTCGTCGGCGGGTATGCGATTTTCGAGCTTCGCGACAAGGAGGAGGCAGTGACGATGGCAAGGGAGTTCATGCAGCTGCACCTCGACCACATGCCCGGCTGGGAAGGAACGTGCGAGCTTCGTGCGTTTGCGGGTCCGTGATGCGCGAGGCTCGCCGTCAGCTCCGCCAACCGTGACGGCCACGGAGACCCATCAGGCCATTCTTGCTGCCTGGCGGGTCGAGCAGCCCCGGCTGATCACAGGCCTTGCGAGAATGCTGCGCGATGTGCCGCTGGCGGAGGAATTGACGCAGGATACCCTGCTGGCGGCGCTCGAGCATTGGCCTTCAACCGGTATTCCCGAAAGGCCTGGCGCGTGGCTGATGGCAACGGCTAAACGCCGCGCGCTGGATCATTTGCGCCGCGCCCGTATGCTCGCGCGCAAACATGAACTGGTTGCGCTCGAGCTGGAAGCGGAACAGCAAGCAATGCCTGATCTGGACGCCGCGCTCGATGACGACATTGGCGACGAGATGCTTCGGCTGATTTTCACGGTGTGTCATCCGCTATTGCCGCGCGAGGCTCGCGTGGCGCTGGCGCTGCGGATGATCTGCGGCCTGACCACCCAGGAGATCGCAAGGGCTTTCCTGGCTTCGGATGCGGCCATCGCCCAGCGTATCGTGCGCGCGAAACGAACACTTTCCAGAGTCGGGGCTGGCTTACGAGACCCCCCGGGGCGAAGAGCTGTCGGAACGGCTCGCCGCCGTGCTCGAAGTCGTCTACCTGATCTTCAACGAAGGTTATACCGCAGCAAGCGGTGAGCATTGGCTGCGTCCGCAACTCTGCCAGGAAGCACTCCGCATCGGCCGCATCCTGACATCGATCGCGCCCGACGAACCCGAGGCCTACGGTCTCATGGCTCTGATGGAGTTGAACGCCTCGCGCACCGCAGCGCGTACGGATGCCGCGGGCGAGCCTGTTCTGATGCTCGAGCAGAACCGCGCGCTGTGGGATCTGTTGCAGATACGGCGCGGACTAGTAGCGCTGGGCCGCGCGCGCGAACTCGGTGGCTCCAGCGGCTTTTATGCACTTCAGGCAGCAATCATCGCCTGCCATGCGCAGGCCAGGACGGCCGCAGAGACCGACTGGCCGCAGATTTCGGCACTTTATTCGGAACTCGCCGGATTGGTGAGCTCGCCGGTCATCGAACTCAACCGTGCGGTCGCCGTCGGTATGGCCGAGGGACCGGCGGCGGGGCTTGCGATCGCGGATCGGCTGGTCGGCGAGCCAGCGATCAAGTCCTATCACCTGCTTGAAAGCGTGCGTGGCGATCTGCTTTACAAGCTCAAGCGCTTCGAGGAAGCCAAAACGGCTTTCGAAACGGCGGCGGCGCGGGCGGGCAACCAGCGCGAGCGTAGTTTGTTGCAGCGGCGGGCTGCGGAGGCGGCCAATGAGTTGGTCTCGCCGACTGAATAATGCCGGAGCGCTTTTGATCAGCGCCGGTAATCTAGCACTTGTCGAGATACGAACAGATCCGTCCCGATCGAGCCGGCCGCCCCGCATTTTTCTGCGCACTTGGATCAACTGTGGCGCGCCACATCGTGTTCGCCTCAAGTTCGCCTCAAGCCGTGGCGCGGTGACCTTCGGCCATCTGGCCGGGCTTTATCACCGTTGTTGGCGACCTCAGCCATGCCTCGTGGGTAATTGCGATCATCGAGGGTTGATCGAGGATGCCGACGGAGTCCCACGTAAACAGGGCGTAGCCGGGCTTGGTGCCGTCGACTCCGGCCGGAAGCGCGGCCTTGAGCTGCCCCGCAAGCCAGGCAAGCGAGCCGTAACCGCAGAGACTGACGCAATGGTCCTCGGCATTGTCTTGCTTGAAACCTAGGCCAAACCATCCGGTCTGACCGTTGGTCGTTCTCCATGCCGTTTCGAGTTGGGTTGCGGCGACGCCGATCTTGACCGGCCCTTTCGAAATCGCGCTGTTGAGCGTAGACGGATTGGTCCAGTCGACCGAGAATATCTGGCCGTCATCGAAGGTCTTTCCGCTCTCCTGAAAACCACCGCTCTGCATCCACTCCATGACCTGGTGGATATTGGCGCCTTCGAGCACCTTGTGCTTTGTAGCCCAGGCCATCGCGATCTGGTCCGTGATGAAGATTTCCGGCTTATGACAGGCCTTTGCGAACGCCTCTTCGGCGGTGACGCAATCGCCGTGGTCGAAATTGCCCCACGATGAAATCTGATGCGGCAGGGTCAGGGAATTCGGCGGTGCTCCTTCAACCGGGGTATGCGGCATGGCGGCTGCCAACGCGCTCCTCAGCGAGGGAGACGCTCCGCGTCTGGGGGTTTTGCCTCGTCCACTTCCTCCAAGTTCAATAGCCATGGTGTTGCTCCTTGCTTGAATGAACCAGATTATTTGTCCGTGTCCTTCGTATCACTCCGATCGTCTTCAGGTTGAGCGGGATCCGGCGAACGATTTTTGGCGTTTTGCTGATCGCCTGCCGCATCGTGGTCAGGGATGTAGGGTAGCGCCTTGTCGCGCACGTCTTTGGGTGTCGGAAAAGCACCACGCTTCGGAACGGGAGGTTTGCCGCTCATCCTTACGCCTCACTCCCGCTTGGAAAATTATTCTATTAATGGTTGAGTGAGGTCAGCTAAGCACAAGGCCAAAGCGCCCCATGTGAGCTCGTTCACACGGATTGCTTTTTCTTATGGGCGCTGAATAGCAGTGCTGCTGTCCGAACAACACGCCGCTTGCTAGATCAGCTTCATCCCCGTCAGGCTCGCGTGGCCGCTTTCGCCGATCGATAGTATCGGCGGCTGACCGATCCTCACACGCAAAGGGCCGCCTCATTTGGAGGCGGCCCTTTGCGTCTGGATGGCCGGTGCTAACGTGCTTCAACGGCCTTGTGTCATTGAACCCGGCCAATAACAAGCCAAGGCGCGATGGCGGTTCGATCGTGCCATCGCGCCTCAGTCGCTGAATCAATCGAACAGCACCTTGGTTCGCACCTCGTTACGGGCCAATCCGTCGATTTCGGCCAGTGCCATCGCGCCTCTCAATTCCTCAAGCCAGTCGAGAAATTTGTCGATCAGGTGCCCCGGACTCATCGAAAGAACTGCGCCCCTCATCCGCTCTGCTAACTGATTTGTCATCGATCCCCTCTCATTCGAGAATGAGCTACCCCCTCTCATCCGATGAACAACTCTCTCACGCAATCGCCAAAGCACGAAGCGGAGAGTTAATAAATGGTAAATGCAGGCGATAGCTAGATCAGCTTCATCCCTTTCAAACTCGCATGGCCATTTTTCCCGACAATGATGTGGTCGTGCACGGCGATGCCGAGCGGCGAGGCAATGGCGATGATCGCTTTCGTCATCTGAATGTCGGCCTGCGAGGGCGAGGGATCGCCGGAGGGATGGTTGTGCACGAGGATCAAGGCGGTTGCGGATAATTCCAGCGCGCGCTTGATCACCTCGCGGGGATAGACCGGCGTGTGGTCCACCGTGCCGGTCTGCTGCACCTCGTCCGCAATCAGCTGGTTGCGCTTGTCGAGAAAGAGAATCCGAAACTGCTCTTTATCGGCGAAAGCCATGTTGGTGCGGCAATAATCGATCACCTCGTTCCATGACGAGAGCAGCGCGCGCTGCTGAAGTTCGCCTTTGGCGATCCGGTGCGCGGCCGCGGCAATCAGCTTGAACTCGGTGGTGGTCGCCTCGCCGACGCCCTTGATTTCGCGCAAGCGCGTCTCGGGGGCATGGATGGTTTCGGCGAACGAGCCAAAGGTCTTGATCAGGGTCTTGGCCAGCGGCTTGACGTCGCCGCGCGGGATGACGCGGAACAGCACCATTTCGAGCAGTTCGTAGTCGCTCAGCGCGCCTGCTCCCGCCTGGCGAAAGCGCTCGCGCAGACGTTCCCGATGGCCGTGGTAATGCGGCGGCTCCTCGCGCGCTGCCTTCTCGTTAACTGGATCGCCGGTCTCGTTGCCCATCGGCTGCAATGTGCCGTGGCGGGAAAGTTTTGCAACCGGGAAGTGCGGCGCGAGGTCAAAATGCTGCCCACGCAAGCGTGATTTTATTTAGAGAATGATCTATCCCTATATCGCCAATATGAGCAGGACAGCCAAAGCCACCGAAGTACCCGTGCGCGCCCGCGGGCGGCCGCGTGAGTTCGACATGGACGAAGCGCTCGACCAGGCGATCCGGGTTTTTTGCGAGCAGGGCTACAACGCTACCTCGATCGGTGACCTGATCGACGCCATGGGGCTTGCCTCCGGCAGCATCTACAAGGCTTTCCGGGACAAGCGCGCCGTGTTTCTGGCGGCGCTGGACCGCCACATCGTGCTGCGCAAGGAGCAGATCGCGGCCGCAGCCCGAAGCTCCAAGCCGGCGCGCGAGCGGCTGCGCGACGTCCTCGTCCATTTTGTCGAAGTGTCGAAGGGTATCGAAGGCCGGCGCGGCTGCCTGGTGGTCGGCAGCGCCGTTGAACTGGCGATCCTCGACCGCGAGGTTGCCGCGCGCGTCAACGCCAGCATTGGCAAGAACGAAGCGTTTCTCGCCGATCTGATCCGCCAAGGGCAGGCGGACAAATCGATTCCGGCCGCGATCGATCCGGAGGAGACGGCGCGCGTCATGGTCTGCCTCACCCAGGGACTACGCGTGGTCGGCAAATCCGGGCGGGCGCCGCAGGATACGGCCGCCGCCGTCGACATCGCCATGAAACTTCTCGCCTGATGAATTCACCTTTCACTCGCCGACCTTTTTGGCAAATTAGAGAATGGATGCTCCCAAAATAAGGCATTCCCAAAACAAGGAAGAACACGTGACAGCGATCGCCTCCGACCTTCCCGACCATTCACCCTCGATCTCGAGCTGGATGACGTTCCTGCTTGCGTTGTCCTGCGGCGTGCTGGTCGCCAACGTCTATTATGCCCAGCCGCTGGTCGGCCCGATCGCAGCCGAACTTGGCCTGTCGCCGCAGGCCGCGGGCCTCATCGTGACCATGACGCAGATCGGCTATGGGGCGGGGCTGCTTTTGATTGTGCCGCTCGGCGATCTCATCGAGAATCGCCGGCTGGTGCTGTCCGTGATGGCGCTCGGCGCGCTCGCACTGGCCTTGGCGGCCCTCGCGACCCACATGCTTCCGTTCTTTGTGGCGGCGCTTTGCGTCGGCTTCGGGTCGGTCACCGTACAGATTCTCGTGCCTTACGCGGGCCATCTCGCGCCTGAGCGCATCCGCGGACGGGTGATCGGCAATATCATGACGGGGCTGATGATCGGTATCATGCTGGCCCGGCCGGTATCGAGCTTCATTGCCTCGGTATCCTCGTGGCATGCGGTTTATGCGCTGTCGGCCGGCGTCACGGTCGTGCTGGCGCTGGTGCTGTACTTTGCGTTGCCGGAGCGCAAGCCGCAGGCGCGTCTCGGCTATGGCGCGTTGCTGGCCTCGATGGTGCACCTCGCGCGGACCACGCCGGTATTGCAGCGCCGCGCGCTGTATCAGGCCGGCCTGTTCGGCGCGTTCAACCTGTTCTGGACCACGGTGCCGCTGGTATTGGCCGGCCCCGCCTTCCACATGTCGCAGACCGGGATTGCCCTTTTCGCGCTCGCCGGTGTCGGGGGTGCCCTTGTATCCCCCATTGCCGGTCGCCTTGCCGATCGCGGCTGGACCAAGCCCGCGACGGCGCTGGCCATGCTGCTGACATCAGGCGGCTTTGCACTGACACTGCTGACGGCCCCCGGTTCAACCCTCTCGCTCGCCGCGTTTGTTGGTGCAGCGCTCGCGATCGATGCCGGCACCCAAGGCAATGTGACGCTGGGCTATCGCGCGCTGTTCATGCTTGGTGGTGAACATCGCAGCCGATTGAACGGCCTCTACATGACGACATTCTTTCTCGCCGGCGCGGCGGGCTCGTTCGTCGGCGCCTGGGCCTATGCGCATGGCGGCTGGACATTGGCGGCATGGATCGGCGGCCTGTTGCCGATGCTCGCGCTGATCTATCTCGCAACGGAATGAGTGGCAGCCTCGCGTTATGACTTCCTGCGCTTGAGGTAATATTCGCCGGTGAGACGCCACGTCTTGCGCTCATCGGCGGATTCTCGGCTAATCCAATGGAAGGAATCGGGCTCGACCTCCAGAAAGCACCATTGGCAGATCGTGCCCTCCGCCTTGCGGTACTCCTGGATGATGTCGGGGCCAGCTTGCCGGCCGGTCATCCGGTCATGTGTCTGCCTGACCGGATCGATGAACGTAATGTCCCAGCTGTCGTGCCGCGGATCGTAGACCCGAAAGGTCGTTCCATACATGTTGTCGGCTTCCCCGAGAGCCCTCCCAACCCGCGATGGCACGATCCAGACGTCTTGAATAGCGCGGCCTTCGAGCGCCCAGCCGAAATGAACTTCCGCGCTTGAGTCAAAGCGTTCGCCGTTGGAGCCGTATCTCGTGACGGTTCCTTCCCATGCGCCGACAAACTGCCCATAGAGCATCATCTTGTCGGCTCGGTCGGGCGCTCGGCCGCCGGTGCCGCATAGCGCGCCGATGAATGAAGAGGATTCACTGGCCATTGATATTCTCCTGGGGTGGTCTCGTGTCTTTGCGATGTCTCGCGAAAGACCGAAGCCGCCGCTTGGAGAAAATTGCTGTTGTTTCAGGACTACGGTGCCTGAAGCGGGCCATGCAGATCGAGGGGGCGGGTCGTCGGCCGCAAATCAACCTTGCGCCGGCGGCTTCTCGTGATGGCGTTCCGACAGCGTGAAGATCTCGAAACCGGTCGCCGTGACGCCGACCGAGTGCTCGAACTGGGCCGACAGCGAGCGGTCCCGCGTCACCGCCGTCCAGCCGTCGGACAGGATCTTCACATGCGGCTTGCCGAGATTGATCATCGGCTCGATGGTGAAGAACATTCCGGGTCGAAGCGGCACACCCTCGCCTGGCCGGCCGACATGGATAATGTTCGGCTCATCGTGGAACAGCCGGCCGAGACCGTGGCCGCAGAAATCGCGCACCACGCTCATGCCCTGCGGTTCGACGAAGCTCTGGATCGCATGCCCGATGTCGCCGGTGGTAGCGCCGGGCTTCACGGCGGCAATGCCGCGCATCATGGCCTCATAGGTCACCTCGATCAGCCGCTCGGCCTTTCGCGCGATCGGCGCAATCGCATACATCCGGCTCGAATCGCCGTACCAGCCGTCGACGATGAAGGTGACGTCGATATTGACGATATCGCCTTCCTTCAGCGCCCGGTCGCCGGGCATGCCGTGACACACCACATGGTTGATCGAGGTACAGGTCGAATAACGGTAGCCCCGATACATCAGCGTTGCCGGAAAGGCGCCATGGCTGAAGGCGAAATCACGCACGAAATCGTCGATTTTCGAGGTCGGCATGCCGGCCTTGACGATGTCGGTCAGCTCGTCGAGGCATTTCGCCACCAGCGCGCCCGCCTTGCGCATGCCGGCAAAAGAGCTCGCGCCGTGCAGCTTGATCTGCCCGGTTTTGCGCAGGGACGTATCGGAGGCCTCAACATAACTCATGGGCGGATCGTGTCTCGGTGAGAAGGCGGGTTGGAGGGTCTAATTTAATGATTGGCGCGCGCCGCGCAAGCGACCCGGAGGGCGGAGCGAGGCCCGGAACCGCCGTCAATTGGAGACCTCGACCGTGGTATCCACCGGCAGCGCCCCGCCACGAACGCGGATCTCGCGTACCGGGTAAGGCACCCGGATGCCCTCGCGCTTGAACGTCTCCCACAGCGACAGCATGACGTCGCTTTTCACGTTATCCATGCCGTCGGGGTCGGCGATCCAGAAGGTCAGCGAGAACCTCATGCCGGTCTCGGCGAATTCGGTCAGGATGCAGTTCGGCGTCCTGGACTTGATGGCGCGGGGCGCTGAGGCTGCGATTTCGGCCGCCAGCCGGCAAACCTGCCGCGGGTCGGATTTATAGTTGGTGCCGAAATTCACCTTCACCAGCGTGTTCTTGTCGGTATAGGTCCAGTTGGTGACCTTTTGCGTCACCAGATCCTCGTTCGGGATCAGGAATTCGCGGCCGTCGCCGGCGGCGACCGAAATGTAGCGCGTCTTCATCGCGCTGATGCGCCCCGAACTGTCGCCGATGGTGACGAGGTCGCCGGGTTTGACCGACTTGTCCGCCAAAAGGATGATGCCGCTGATGAAGTTGGCGACGATCTTCTGCAATCCGATGCCGATGCCGACGCCGACGGCGCCCGAAAATACCGCCAGCGCCGACAGGTTGATTCCGACCGCACTGAGCGCGACCGCGATCGCGACGATCAGCAGCCCCATCCGGATCATCTTCACCAGCAGGACCTGAATTGACGGCGTCAGATCGGTCGACTGATTGATCCGGTTTTCGGCAAAATTGCTCGCGACATTGGTGAGCCAGAGTGCTGCGATCAAGAGCAGGCCGAGCTTGATCACGACGAGCGGCGTCAGCCGCAATCCGCCCAAAACGATCGAAATCGAATCCAGCGCATCGACCGCCGGATCGAGTTGGTTGATCACGCTGAGCGCCGCGATCACCCACGCCGACAGCGATATCAGTTTGACCAGGAATGCGTTGCGGATGACCGAAGTCACAAGCCGGATCATCAGCCAGGCGAGCGCGAGTTTGGCTGCGACCACCAGCATGTAGCTGCGGCTTGGCCAGGTCGAATGGAACATCACGATACGCGCGGCAATGACCAGAATCGCAAACACGACGGTGGAGAAGCTTTCCACCAGTACGTGGGCGAGGCGCCGCAGCGGGGGCGGCCAGCGATTGGCGAGCGAGTCGGTGTTGACGCGCCCCTGAAGCGCAGCATTGGCGGCCAGTGCGATCCCGGCCGCGGTCAGGATCAAACCGAATTGCAGATAGAAAAAGGGCGAGGAAATTTCGGCGCCAACGGAGCGCGCCACCATTCGCAGGTAGTCGATGATGTCGCTTAAATCCATCGTCAAAATCTCGGTTCGGGGCGATCGTTATGATGGCTCTGATTCGAATGCGGGCAGGATTTTCACACAACCGAGGCTTTGGCGCCATTGCAGGGCGGCATAAAGAAGCGATTGCGCCTGCTGGCCGCACCACGGCAGAAATGGGTTGGCGTCGAACTGTGGCGACGATAAGGATGCTGTCGCAAGGATTTACGTAAAGCCCATGGCCTCTCTCGACTCGGTCAGCATAGCCATTCTGCTCGGTTCGGTGCTCGTGATGGCGGGCATCTTGTCGAGCCTGCTAGCGCTGCGTTTCGGCGCGCCGTTGCTGCTGGTCTTTCTTCTGATCGGCGTCATGGCCGGGGAGTCCGGTCCCGGCAAGCTCCAGTTCGACGATTTGCGCACCACCTATCTGGTGGGATCGGTGGCGCTGGCGCTGATCCTGTTCGACGGCGGCCTGCGAACGCGTTTCCAGAACATCAGCGCCGTGATCGCGCCGTCGATGGTGCTTGCAACCGTCGGCGTGTTGCTGACCGCGCTGATCACCGCGCCGGTTGCCAAATTTGCCCTCGATCTGAACTGGACCGAAGCCTTGCTGGTCGGCGCGGTGGTGGCCTCGACCGACGCGGCAGCGGTGTTTCTGCTGGTGCATGCACAAGGATTGCGGCTGCGTCCGCGCGTCGGCGCGACGCTGGAAGCCGAATCCGGCACCAACGATCCGTTTGCGGTGTTTCTCACACTGATGCTGGTCGAACTGATTTCCGTGGGCGGCAGTTCCTTCACCCATGTCGCCGTCGAACTCGGCCGTGAGGCGGTGCTGGGGGCGGTTGCCGGCGTCGTCGGCGGCAGGCTCGTGGTATTTTCGCTCAACCGCGTGGCGCTGCCGCAGGGCCTGCACGCGCCATTCGTGCTCACCGCCGCGCTCGTGATATTCAGCGCCGCGCAGATCGTGCATGCCTCGGGGTTTCTTGCCGTCTATCTTGCCGGCATCATCATCGGTAACCAGCCGACGCGGGCGCATAATGCGGTGGTGACGTTCCTGGATGCGGCGACGTGGCTGGCGCAGATCGTGATGTTCGTGCTGCTCGGGCTTCTCGCCTCGCCGCAGCGTGTGGTGGGCAGCATTGGACCGGCGGTGGTCATCGCTCTGGTCCTGATGCTGGTGGCGCGCCCGCTCGCGGTGTTTATTTGCCTGGCGCCGTTTCGCTTCAACTGGCGAGAGAAGATTTTCATCGCATGGACCGGCTTGCGCGGCGCGGTCGCGATCTTCCTGGCATCGATTCCGATGCTGGTTGGTTTGTCGAAGGCCTATCTGTATTTCGATGTCGCCTTCGTCATCGTCGTCATTTCGCTGCTGTTGCAGGGATGGACGCTTGCGGCAGCGGCGCGGCGGCTGCATGTCGCGTTGCCGCGCGCCGATCGCGGCCCGCGGCGGGTGGAACTCGACCTGCCCGGCCAGCTCGAGCAGGAACTGGTCGGCTATCCCGTGCGGCCGAAAAGCCTGTTCTTCCGCCGTGGCCTGACCCCGTCCTGGTCGAAGCCGACACTGGTAATCCGCGGCGAACACATTCTCTCGCCGGCGGAGGCCGATCCAGTTCGCCCGGGCGATTACGTCTACCTGCTCGCGCCGCCCGAGAAGGCCGAGGCGCTCGACCGTTTCTTTGTCGATATGCCGCCGAGTTCGGCGCCCGATCCGCATCTGCTCGGCGATTTCACCGTGTCAGGCGAGCACACGCTCGGCGAATTGGCGGAAGTCTATGGCGTCAAGGTCGGCGCGGATGAAGCCAGCCTGACGCTTGCGGACTATTTCGACATCCATCTCGACCATGCGCCGAAGGAAGGTGCGACGCTCGATCTCGACACCATCGTGCTGGTGGCGCGCAGCATCAGCGGCGGGAGGGTCAATATTATCGGTCTTCGCCTGCCCGAAGATCCCGATGAAGTGCCGGAGATGACGAGGCTTGATTTATTTAAGCAGAAGCTTGCAAGCCTCTGGTCGTCGGTGGCGGGGATTTAAAAACAAAATGGCTCGGGTCGCAGCATCAGACCCACGCCACCGATCGATTAAAAGTCTGCTGGTATCAGTAGCCGCAGGAACCGCAGCGCGGCACGACCGGCGCGTAATAGGTGCGGGCGGGCGCAATCATCTCGACGCGCTCACGAACCGCGTATTGCGGCGCGACCCGCTCGTACGCAACGCCCTCGGGCGCGACCATCACCGTCCGCGGCACCATCACGGTGCGATACTGGGCGTGCGTGCGATGGGCGATGACCCGGCCGGGCTCGACCATCACCGTCTCCTGCACGGTACGATATTGCGGCGGAATAACTTGCGGCTGATAGCAGGTGCCGCAGGGCTGCGGCGGGGCGTAGCAGCCGTAACATCCCGCGGAAGCTGTGGTCGGAAGGGCGGCGACGGAAAGGGCTGAAACAATCAATGCGGCATAAACGCGAAACATTTTATGGCTGCCTTTGGGTTTGCGATGTCATCACCAATAGGCCCGCGATGTCCGCCGTCAACGATAGTTGCGCATTTACCTTTACGGAGATCATTAACGGGAGATGCGACGCTTCCGGCGAAGTCTACGCAACTTGAATCGCGCTACGGAGGTGCCGGTACCGCGGGTAACACGTCAACTCCGCCAAACGCCGTCACGCGGCCACGCCGGATGATCGCGATTTGCGTCGCTAGTTTCCGCATCTCGGATGGATCGTGGCTGACATAGACCATCGGGACTCCCGTTTCGTCGCGCAGGCGAACCAGATAGGGCAGGATTTCTTCCTTGCGCTCCTCGTCGAGCGATCCGAGCGGTTCATCCAAGAGCAGCAGTCGCGGCTGCGACAACAGCGCCCGTCCGAGCGCCACGCGCTGGCGCTCGCCGCCGGATAATTTTCCGGGACGGCGATCCAGCAAATCGCCGATATCCAGAAGCTCGGTGACGCGCCGCCATTGCGCGGCATCCTCAGTAAGTCGGTTCATGCGCCGCCCGTAGTCGAGATTGTCGCGCACGTCGAGATGCGGAAACAGCCGCGCGTCCTGGAAGACATAGCCGATCCGGCGGCGGTAAGCGGCGACGTGTGTTCGTGCCGACGTATCATCCAGTGTCTCGCCATCGATGGCGATAATGCCGCGGTCGGGCCGCAGCAGGCCTGCGATCATGTTGATCAGCGACGTCTTGCCGGCGCCGGAGGCGCCGAACAGCCCGGTGACGCGGCCCTCGCTCGCGAAGGCAGCTTCGACGATAAATTCACCCAATTGCTTCGAGACATCGACACGCAACATGGTCAACTCCCGTGCAGGCGCTGCAACGCGCGCCGGGAAAACCATTCCGAAGCAACAAGGGCTGCCGTCGAGATCAGGACCGATATCACCACCAGCCGCAGCGCCGCCGTATCGCCATCCGGGGTCTGAATCAGCGAATAGATCGCCGACGAAATGGTTTGGGTCTCGCCGGGAATATTCGACACAAATGTAATCGTCGCGCCGAATTCGCCGAGCGCCTTGGCAAATCCGAGCACCATTCCGGCCAGCACACCGGACAGCGCCAGTGGCAAGGTCACCGTCAGGAACACCTGCCAGGGAGCGGCGCCCAGCGTCGCGGCGGCCTGTTCGAGCCGCCGGTCCACGGCCTCGATCGAGAGCCGGATCGGCCGTACCAAGCAGCGGGAACGACATGATTCCACAGGCGAGTGCGGCTCCGGTCCAACGAAACGCGAAGACGAGACCAAGATATTCGGCGAGCCACGCTCCGACCGCGCCGCGGCGGCCAAAGGTGAGAAGCAAGAGATAGCCGGTGACGACAGGCGGCAGCACCAGCGGCAGGTGGATCGCCGCGTCGAGCAGGGCCTTGCCCCAGAACTCCCGGCGCGCCAATAGCCACGCTACAGCGACGGCGATCGGCGTCGCTACCAGCGTTGCGACGGTCGCGACCCGCAGCGAGAGCAGGATCGCCGTCCATTCCGTGGGTGAGATCTCGAACACGCTGATAAAATGCGATCAGGATGAGGGGCGGACCAGGAAGCTGAATCCGTATTTTTCAAACATGGTCTTGGCGGCCTGTGAATGCAGGAAAGCAAGATAGCCGGTGGCGTTTGCGCCGGCGGTCGTGGTCGCGGCGACCGGATAGATGATGGGAGGATGGGAATCGGCCGGGAAGGTGCCGACGATCTTCACTTCCGGTTCGACCTTGGCATCGGTGGCATAGACGATACCGAGCACCGCCTCGCCGCGCGCCACCAGCGTCAGCGCCGCGCGCACGCTTTCGGCCATTGCGAATTTCGGCGCAGCCGTCTCCCACGCACCGAGCTTTTCCAGCGCGGCCTTGGCGTATTTACCGACGGGGACGGAACTCACGTCGCCGGTGGCAATCCTGCCGTGCCGGCGAGCTTGGCGAGGTCGAAGCCCTGGCCGATGGTCACGTTGCCGATGGAAGAGTCCTTCGGCGCGATCAGGACGATGCTGTTGCCGAGCAGGTTGGTCCGCGTGTCCTTGTTGATGGTTTTTTGTTTGGCTAGCGTAGTCCATCCAGTCGGTATCGGCGGACAGGAAAATATCGGCGGGCGCGCCCTGGCCGATCTGCTTGGCCAGCACGGAGCTTGCGGCATAGCTCGCAACGACCTTGACGCCGGTCTTGGCGGTGTAGGCGGCGTCGACATCGTCGAGCGCGTTCTTCATCGAGGCCGCGGCAAATACGGTCAGGCCTTTTTCCTCGGCGGATGCAGGCGGGAAAGAAAGGCCGCCCAGTGATCGCGAGGGCGAAAAGAAGTTTGACAAGCCGGTCCATGGCAGCGCTCCGCGCCCGAGCGCTGGCCGCCACGCGGCGCGCGTCATCAGGCCTTGGTCCATCGTGAGGTGCGACCAGCGAAAGCGCCGTTCCGCTGCTCCCGCCGGCTTACGGCCGATGGGAGCTTCGCTAAAAGAAAACAATATCAGGCGGGTGGTTCAGATCAAAGTGTTCAAATGCCGCCTTGGGCGAGGCGGCGGCCTCATTCCGACGGCTGGATCGCGATCGAGAGCGCATTCTCCCGGGCGCCGCTGATCTGAAGCACGAAGGGAGTTGCCGAGAGGTCGAACTTCACGGTTTTGCGAATGCCGTCGCAATCGGTCGCGCCGCTAAACGCCGTCGGCTTTAGAAAATGACCGTCCTGCACCAGGTCGATCCATGCGCCGTTGGAAAGGCTGACCGTGTAACTACCGGCCTTCGGGACAGCGGGGAATTTCGCGAAGCCGGCAAAGGTCCCGTCCTTCGGCGCGCGCTCCGGCGGTGTCGGCAATTTGGCGTCGGCCGGCGCGACAAGGGCAATCGTCACCCCGGTTGACGGCAACGCGGCTAGTTCGCTGCCGGAATTGAGCTTCGCGCGATCCGGCGCGGTCAGCGCGGCGCGGGCGTGGTCGATATTCCATTTGAACTTGTCGCAGCCGCTCGGCTCTTCCGCCGCCATCGCGGGGGCGGCGGCAAGCAAGGTGAGAGCAACGAAGAGGGATTTACGCATCAATCCACCGCAATCATGACGTCAGAAGCCTTTACCACCACGGTCACATGACCCTTGGCCTTGATGCCGAGCTCATCGACCGCCTCATTGGTGATCGACGAAGTGATAATCTGCCCGTTGCCGATATCGACCCGAACATGGGAGGTGGTCGCACCCTTCTTGACTTCGAGAACGGTTCCCTTGATCTGGTTGCGTGCACTGATGCGCATGAGGGTCTCCACACGGTCGAGCCGAGCTCGATCCGCCGCGGGCATGACGGTCTTCTGATTGAATAGAAGATGGGATCGTCGTCCCGGTTAACCCGCCGTGCTTACGGCATCAACGGCGATATATATTACCGCATACAACACGTCTGCGATAGGGTCGCCTCGCAAATGTTACTGCTTGGCGTTCGGTGCGGCCAGCACCTGACGGCATGCCGCCGGCAGTTGTGCCAGCGTCAGCCCCGTGCCTTGGCTTTTCCGGCTCAGGCGACGGCTTGGGATGGAGCACTTCGTCCTTGAACCAGTAAGCGAGATCGGCTGCGCTGCAGGCTTCGCCCTCCGTGGGTTCGGGCTGGCTCTCGCAGGCGGTGCTGCCCGGCTGGGCATTTGATGCGGATGTGGAAGTGATAGTCGTGGCCATACATCGGCCGGATCTTTGAGAGCCAGCTCCGGTCGCCCTTGGCTTCGCGGCAAAGCGCTTTCTTGATCGCCGCATTGACGAAGATGCGCTGGACGCTCGGCTCCTGGGCGGCGTCGCGGATCACCATCAGATGCTGCGGTGTCCATGTGTTCGGATCGATGTCGAGCCGGTCGGATCGCACCATCATCACGGCCGACATTTCCTCGCGCTCGTTGCGCGATAGGGTATGATTCGGCATCGGCGTCAGCCAGACATCGGCATCGAGGCCGACCTGATGGCTGGCGTGACCGGTCAACATCGGACCGCCGCGCGGTTGCGACATGTCGCCGACCAGGATGCCCGGCCAGCCGGCGTCCTTGTGCACCTTCGCCGACAACCGCTCCAGCAACGCGACCATCTCCGGATGCGCCCAATTGCGGTTGCGCGACAGCCGCATCACCTGCCAGGTCGGGCCATTGATCGGCAAAGGGTGCGCGCCGGCGATGCAGCCATGAGAATAGAAGCCGATCACCTTCGTCGGCATCGCCGCCGGCAGGACCTTGCGCCCGAACAACTCCTTGGCGCCGAGCTTGGGGTCGTTCGGATTGGCGAGCGGCGGCAGCGGCTTTGGATCGACACTGCCTTTGTCCTGAGCCAGCGCAACGGAGCTGCTGGCGGCGAACACGAGGGCCAGAAATGTCGAGATAAAAAGCGGGCGCCGATTCATGGTCGCACTCTACCCGACGTGCTGCCGACAGGGAATTCACCAATCGGGGAAGACAACTTAAGCGTCCGCTCGCTTGCTTCGCGGCTCGGCCGGTCTTCGCGCGTGCCGTTTTTCCAGGTGATAGGTCAAGGCCAGCGCGATACAATGGCGCAGCGCCACCTCGTCGACCTTGTCCTCGACGCTCAAAAGAATGCATCGGTTGCCGCTATAACCCCAGTGGTCGGGATAGAGTTCGCGGAAGGTCGTGACGAGATCGGTCTGGCAATGAAAATAGATCGCGACTTGTTTGCCGGCCACATGATCGATGCGCACGGTGCTGCCGCTTTTGGTTTCCGGCGTGAGATAACTGGGCTGACCCCACTTCAAGGCTTCCTCAATTCGGCCGACGCCAGGAGTGGCTTTGGCGGTGGCGAGGATCAAGCGGCGCAGCGCCAGTAATTTTGCCTTCGCCGGTTGCGGATAGGCCTTGAATACTGCATCGACGGCCGTCGCCGACTTCGCGGCCGATTTCGGCTTGCTCTTCGATGTGCCGGCCATGTCGATTTCCCGGCCCATCTACAGAGCCCTCGCCGCGAAGGCTGCGTTTGAGAGCGTAGCTTACGCGGCTTCGCGCAGGCCGGCGAGGAAACTATCGACGCTCTTGAACAACGCCGAGGCATGCTGGCTGAGGTCGCCGGATGCCGAGAGGACGGTGGCGGCGAGCGCGCGCGATTGCTCGGCAGCTTGACTGGCGCCGGCCACGTTGACGGCGACTTCGCTGGTGCCGGCCGCGACCTGCTGGACGCTTTGGGCGATCTCGCGCGTCGCCGTCCCCTGTTCTTCGACCGCGGAGGCGATCGTGGTGGCAATCCCGCTGATTTCGCGGATGGTATTGCTGATGCCGCCGATTGCGGTAACGCACTCCGCGGTGGAAGCCTGGATCGCGGCGACCTGTCCGGCGATCTCGTCCGTGGCCTTGGCGGTCTGGCTCGCGAGTTCCTTGACCTCGGAGGCGACCACGGCAAAGCCCTTGCCGGCTTCACCGGCGCGCGCCGCCTCGATGGTCGCATTCAGCGCCAGCAGATTGGTCTGGCCGGCAATGGCGCTGATCAGGCGAAGCACGTCGCCGATCCTCTCGCCGGAAGCGGCCAGCGCTCCGACCATCTCGTTGGTTTTCGCCGCCTTGCCGACCGCGGCATCCGCGACGTCGCTGGAATGGGTGACCTGCCGGCCGATCTCCGCCACGGAAGAAGCGAGTTCTTCGGTGGCGGCTGCGACCGTGTTGATGCTCGAGGAAGCTTCCTCGGACGCCGCCGCGGCAGCCGTGGCCTGCGCCGACGTGCCATTGATGCTTGTGGTGATTTCTGCGGCGACGCGCTGCATGTCTTCGGTCGCGCGTGCCACGGCGGTGACGAGGCTCTTGACGTCGGCTTCGAAACGGTCGGCCATGCGCCGTTGCAGCGCGCTTTTCTCAGCTTCGCTCTGCTTCTTGGCTGCTTCCTGCTCCTCGCGCAGCAGCCGCGACTCGATCATGTTGCGGCGGAACACGTCGACGGCGCCGGCCATGGTGCCGAGTTCGTCCTTGCGGTCGCCGCCGGGGATCTCGACGTCGGTATCGCCGCTGGAAAGACGGTTCATGACGGCGGTGATCGCGGCCAACGGGCGCGACATCCCGCGGCCAAGCAGGAAGGCCAGCAAAGCGGCGGCGATCAGAATGGCGATGGTGCCGAAAATCAGCGTGCGCTGCGAACCGGCAGAGGCTTCTTCATACGCGGTGGTGTCCTTGATCAGTTCGATCACGGCCACCGGCTGGCCGGCATAGTTCTTGATTTGCCCGAGATAGAGCGCGGCCGGATGGCCGTTGAGTGTGGTGTCGCGACGAAGTGCGCCTCCGTCAAAGGCGCTCTTCAATTCTTCCTGGCTGGCCAGCGATTGCTGGGAGAAGGTCGATCCGATGGTGGTAAAGGCCTTGCCGTCGAAACGATGCACGGCAAGGTCGACGCCGAAACGCTGCTTGACGCTGTCGACGAACTGCTTGTTGAAGGAGACGCCGATATCGGCGACGGCGATGCTCTTTCCATCGCGCATGATCGGCGTCATGGCAAAAATGCTGAGGGAGTCCCGGCCGGCTTCGACGCCGACGATGGGTTTTCCGGTCTTGTTCGACTCCACCACGGTATTGCGCCGGGCCGAGATATCTTCGCCGAACTTGCTTGGAGCGTGGGCCCGGTAGAAGGCCGTGGCGGGCGGCGTGTGGAAGCTGAGCAGCGGGATGCCTTGCGCCTTGAGGGCCTCGAACGGCGCTTTCAGCAAAGGCTCGAGTGCTCCGCGATCGCCCTTGGCGACGGCGTCAGCAACCGGAGGCAGGTTGGCAATGACGGCGCTGACCGCCAACCCCGCGCGACCTTCATAATCGAGGGTCGCAATCACGCTGTCATATTGCAGCTTGAGCTGCTGATCGAGCGCCAGGCGCATCAGCGCGCGTTCCTGCATCACCGAAAACGTCCCAAGGATTCCGCAGGCTGCCGCAACCGTCAGCGAAATCGCAAGGATCAGGCGCGCCGCAATCGACCGAAGCTGGAACATGGGATTTCAGGCCTTGCAAAGGGTGACCCGAAATTCTCAGAAAGTGCTTAATAACTGATTGCCTTTTCAGGCGCGGCCGATCGCGCCAGCGGCCTCAAATCCCTGGATGACGCCATTGTGACGCGCGCCTGGCGCTTTCAATCGTCTGTCAAGAACGGCACGCCGGCCTAAATGGTCGGCCCGCGCGGGATCACGCTGTTGGTCAGGATCATCTTGCCGACGTCTTCATAGTGCGTGTCGCGGGCCTGAATCTGTTGCGCGATGGCGTGCATGTCGCGGAACCGCCGCTCGAAGGGATTCGATTTGAAAACCGCCGTGGCGCCGGCCATGTGATAGGCCGTATCGACGATTTCGGTTGCCTGGTGGATGGTCCAGGTCGCGGAAAGACGAATGGCCGCCCGGCCCCGCTCGGAGAGCTCTCCGGTATCCAGCAATTCCTGCCAGGCCTCTCTGGCGGTGGAGAAGTGATAGGCCCGCGCGGCGCGCAGCTTGGCCTCGGTGCGGCCGATCAGGCCTTGAACGGCGCTGTTATCCTTCATCGCCGCGATGCCGACGGAGTGCTTTTTGCGGGCAAGATCGATCGCCGCATCCAGCGTCGCGCGGGCGACCCCGAGGGAGACCGCGCCAAAGCCCAGTCCGAACATGCTGTAGGTCGTGATGCCGTAGAGCGGACCTTTCTCGCGCAGCGCCGAGAAATCGTCGCGCAGCGCGGCAAAGTTGTCCGGAATGAACAGGTTCTCGACCGAATAGGAATTGGTGCCGGTGCCGCTCAACCCGATCACGTCCCACACGTCGTACATGGTGGCGCTCGACATGGGAAAAACGATGGTGCGGATTTCAGGCGTGCCGTTCGGCCTCATCCGCCGCGTGCCGTCGGCTTCGAGCACCTGAACATGCGCGCCGAGCCAGTTGGCCTGACGTGAGCCGCTGGCGAAATCCCAGCGCGCGCTGATCGTATAGCCGCCGGGAACGACCTGAACGTCGTGGGCGATCGCGCCCCAGGCCATGATGTCGTCCGGCTTGCCGAAAACCTGGTGCGCCACGTCCGCATCGAGATAGGCCGCGGTCATCGCTACGACCGAGCACTGGCCAACGCACCAGGCCGTGGAGGCGTCGGCCTTGGCGATTTCCTCCAGCATTTCCATGAAAACCACCGGCGGGGATTCGAATCCGCCGACGTTTTTGGGCAAAAGCGAGCGATAGAGCCCGTTTTCGATCAGGGCCGAAACCACTTTCGGGGTCAGGCGCCGCGTCCGCTCGATTTCGTCGGCCTCTGCCTCAATCAGGGGCGCAAGCGCCTTGGCGCGTTCGACGAGGCCCGAGGCGATGCTCCCGGCTTCGCGCTTGTTCATGGCGTTTCCCTGTACTTTATCGAGTGATCAATTAGCGGCCATGTTGATCCAACTCGCGGCCGGGATCAAGATGGACGCGAGGCAAGTCGATGCAGAATTGTCGGGTGGGAGAAGCGCAGGCCGCAGGGCTTAAGGCGTCAGCTATCCACCTTCAGCGCGGCGATGAAGGCTTCCTGCGGGATGTCGACCTTGCCGAACTGCCGCATCTTCTTCTTGCCTTCCTTCTGCTTTTCCAGAAGCTTGCGCTTTCGCGTGATGTCGCCGCCATAGCATTTGGCGGTGACGTCCTTGCGCAGCGCCCGCACGGTTTCGCGCGCGATCACCTTGCCGCCGATCGCGGCCTGGATCGGAATCTGGAACATGTGCGGCGGGATCAGTTCCTTCATCTTCTCGACCATCGCGCGGCCGCGGCCCTCGGCGCGGGTACGGTGCACCAGCATCGAGAGCGCGTCCACCGGCTCGTTGTTGACCAGGATCTGCATCTTGACGAGATCGGCCGGCTTGTAGTCGGTGAGGTGATAGTCGAACGAGGCGTAGCCCTTCGAGACCGACTTCAGGCGGTCGTAGAAATCGAACACCACCTCGTTGAGCGGCAGTTCGTATTTCACCATCGCGCGGTTGCCGACATAGGTGAGTTCTTTCTGCGAGCCGCGCCGGTCCTGGCAGAGCTTCAGCACGCTGCCGAGATATTCGTCGGGGGTGAGGATCGTGGCCTCGATCCACGGCTCCTCGATCTCGGCGATCTTGACCACGTCGGGCATGTCGATCGGGTTGTGGATTTCGATCGATTGCCCGTCGGTCAGATGCATCCGGTAGATCACGCTCGGCGCGGTCGCGATCAGGTTGAGATCGAATTCGCGTTGCAGCCGCTCCTGGATGATTTCCAGATGCAACAGGCCGAGGAAACCGCAGCGGAAACCGAAGCCGAGCGCGGCGGAGGTTTCCATCTCGAACGAAAAGCTGGCGTCGTTGAGCCGCAATTTTCCCATCGCCGCGCGCAGGGTTTCGAAATCGTCGGCGTCGACCGGAAACAGGCCGCAGAACACCACCGGGATCGCCGGCTTGAAGCCGGGCAGCATCTCGGTCACCGGCTTGCGGTCGTCGGTGATGGTGTCGCCGACGCGCGTATCGGCGACTTCCTTGATCGCGGCGGTGATGAAGCCGATCTCGCCGGGACCGAGTTCCTCGATCTGCGTGCATCTTCGGGGTGAAGAAGCCGACCCGCTCGAGGTCGTAGGCGGCGTTGGTGCCCATCATCCGGATGCGCTGGCCTTTTTTCATCACGCCGTCGACGATCCGCACCAGCACGACGACGCCGAGATAGACGTCGTACCAGCTGTCGACCAGAAGCGCCTTCAGCGGCGCCTCGCGATCGCCTTTCGGCGGCGGCAGCCGGTGCACGATGGCTTCCAGCACCTCGTCGATGCCAAGGCCGGTCTTGGCCGAGATCATCACCGCGTCGGAGGCGTCGATGCCGATCACGTCCTCGATCTGCTGCTTGACCTGCTCGGGTTCCGCGGCCGGCAGGTCGATCTTGTTCAGCACCGGCACGATCTCATGGCCGGCGTCGAGCGCGTGATAGACGTTGGCGAGCGTCTGCGCCTCGACGCCCTGGCTCGCATCCACCACCAGCAGCGAGCCTTCGCAGGCCGCGAGCGAGCGCGAAACTTCGTAGGCGAAGTCGACATGGCCGGGCGTGTCGATCAGATTGAGGATGTAGGACTTGCCGTCCTTGGCCGCGTAGGTCAGCCGCACCGTCTGCGCCTTGATCGTGATGCCGCGCTCGCGCTCGATATCCATGGAATCGAGCACCTGCTCCTTCATCTCGCGGGCCTGCAAGCCCGCCGGTGGTCTGGATCAGGCGGTCGGCCAGCGTCGATTTGCCATGGTCGATATGCGCAACAATGGCGAAGTTGCGGATGTTCGAAATCGGGACTGAGGTCATGGGGCGCGGGATAGCATTCGCGTCCCGGTGCGGCAACCATATTGCGGTATTTTAACGGGGCTTCTTCACGCCAAGCTGATTTCACTGGCGTCGGAAAACGCGCTACCCACACGGGTGCGACATGAGGGTACGACACGTATGCCACGACTTTGCTAGCCTCTGCGACCTTGCAATCGCGGCGCCGGCACGCCGGCGTTCGAGCTCCGGCGGTTCGCGGCCTGGGTGATGGCGTCGGCAACCGATCGTAACGGCGCGTCGGCGTTGGTGTTCGGCTTTGCCACGATTCACGTGCTGCTCTGGACCGTGATCCTGATCAACCTCAAGGCGGCGCAGGACGTCCATATGGACGTCGCCGAGGCGTTTGCCTGGGGACAGAAGTTCCAGCTCGGTTACGGCAAGCATCCGCCGCTGGCGGGCTGGATCGCCGGTCTCTGGTTCGACATGTTCCCGGTGACCGATTGGGCGACCTATCTGCTGGCGATGACGACGCTTGGCATCGGGCTTGTGATCTCGCTGGCTGATCGCAATCAGCGCGTGGTCGACTATCGCCGGGCGTTTTTTGTCGTGGTGATGCTGGCGATCTATCCGATCTTCAATTTCAAGGGCTTCAAATTCAATCCGGACCTGCTGCAACTCGTCACGCTGCCGCTGCTGGTGCTGGCCTATCTGAACGCATTTGAGAAACGCACGCGCGCTCTCAGGCCTCTGGCTCGGTCTTGCCGCTGCGCTGGCGCTGATGACGAAATACTGGGTGCTGACCATGATCGGCGCGATCGGGCTTGCCGCGCTTATTCATCCCGATCGGCTGCAATTCCTGCGGTCGCCGGCGCCTTGGGTCGCGATCGCCGCCGCCGTGGTGGCGATGATCCCGCATCTTCTGTGGTTGAAAGAGGTGGACTTCGCGCCGCTGATCTATGCCGGCGACGTCTACGGGAATCGAACCCGCGCGCGAAAGCGCGATGCTGGTTCTCGGTTATGTCGAGCACAATCTGGCGCTGCTGGTTTTGCCGGTGGTGATTGCCGGCCTCGCCATTGCCGGAACCGGACTGCTGCGCCGGCCGAAGGTCGCGCTGGCGCGCATCTGGTCGCGCGGCGCCAACGCGGGCGTGAACCTGCCGCAGGCGCTCAACATCTGGATCATCCAGATCGTGGTCGCGGTCGGGCCGCCGCTCGGCGGATTGATCTTGTCGGTCTATATGAAGACCGATTGGGGGATCTCGCTGTTCTTTCTGACGCCCCTGGCGCTGGTCGCGATCCCGCAGCTGCGCTTGCCCGGCGTCGCTCTGTTCCGGATCGTCGGCGATCTGGCTGGTGCTCACGCTCGCCACGCTCGCCGCCTCGCCCACCATCGCGCTACACGGCATCACCGACAGTCCCAATGCGGCCTTCAGCTACGGCGCACGCTCGCAGCTGGCGCGCGAGCTGACGAGGCCTGTGGCACAACCGTTTCTTTTCGCGCTGGGCCGTGGTCGCCGGTACGACCGAGATCGGCGAGCCCATGACGTTCTATAGCCCCGACCATCCGGCGCCGCTGACGCCGGGCGAACTCTGGTCGTCGGGCCTGACCTCGCTGGAAGAAGCCAAGCGGCTCGGTTTCATCGGGATCTGCGATACCACGGATAACCGGCTGCCGGAGTGCGAGGCCTGGATGGCCGAGAACGCCAAGGATGCCGAGCAGGTGGCTGTGACCACGCAGCGCTTTTTCAAGGGCCATCCGGGTCCGGCGACGACCTGGAAGATCTATATCGAGCCGCCGGCGAAGTGACGTGTCATTCCGGGATGGTGCGTTAGGGCCAGACCTCAGATGCGCAATTGCGCATCTGGGAATCTCGAGATTCCGGGCTCATCGCTGTCGCGATGCCTCGGAATGACGCTGATCGTCAGGTATTCTCTTCGTTGAATTTGGCGGCGACGAGTTCGCTGATCGCATCCAGCGCGGCCTGAGCCTGTGGTCCGGCCGCGGAGACGACGATCGATGTGCCGGGTCCCGCCGACAGCATCATCAGGCCCATGATCGAGGTGCCGCCGACCGTCTCGCTGCCCTTGGTCACCCAGATTTCGGCTTCGAAGCGCTCGACCATCTGCACGAACTTGGCGGACGCCCGCGCGTGGAGTCCGCGTTTGTTGATGATCGGCAGTTCGCGGGAAAGCGCGCCTTCCGGAACGCTCGGCCCGGAAGGTGTTTCAGGCGACGCGTCGTCGTCGCTCATTTGCCGGCGAGCACCCGGCTTGCGATGGTGACGTATTTGCGGCCGGCTTCCTGGGCCATCGCGATGGCATCGGGAAGCGTTCGCTCTTCGCGGACCTTGGCAAGCTTGACCAGCATGGGAAGATTGATGCCTGCGAGCACCTCCACCTTCGGACGGCTCATGCAGGAGATGGCGAGGTTGGAGGGCGTGCCACCGAACATGTCGGTGAGGATCGCGACGCCATCGCCACTGTCGACGCGGTTGACCGCTTCGATGATGTCGCTTCGGCACAGATCGGAATCATCCTCGGCCCCGATCGTGACGGCTTCGATTTGTTTTTGCGGACCCATGACATGTTCAAGCGCCGCCTTGAATTCGTCGGCAAGGCGCCCATGGGTCACAAGTACTAGACCAATCATCGAGAAACTCCTCGCGGGTGCTCTTTGGTGCACCGCACGAACGCGCCACTTTGACCATCCAGAGCCCCTACGCAAGAGGGGATCGCCGCATTTCTCCGGGAAATTGGTGAAGAAAAAGGGGCAAGCGCCGGTCTATTCGGTCGCGATAGTGGGGGTGATATGGTTACCAATTCCCTTCGAGCAATCCGCTGAGGGAGATGAATTCGCGGTCATTGTCAGGGCAGCAATCAACCAGCGGAAGCGCCGGAAAATCCGTGCTGAACGGGAATTCTTGGTATCAAAATACCCTTGATCCGAACTTGAAGGGCTTCCGGCGGCGGCAGCGCGCTCGGCGTCGGGCGGCATCGAGGTCCACGACCAGGCCGACCGGAGCCTCACGATGCGAAATCGCAGCCGCGGATTCCGAGCCCGCTGACTTCGATCAGGCCGGCCAAGTGCAGGCGCCGGGCGAACCAACAGCATGGCCTCATGCGGCCAGACATGGACGCGGTCGTCTCCGACCAGCATCGCGGGGGCGATTTGGCCGGCGCGGCCGGCCAGGATGCAGCTCGAAGGCCAGGCGCGATTTGCCGGAACCGGATGGCCCGCGGATCAGGACGGCGCGGTCGCCCACCCGCACCGCGGATGCGTGGATGCTCGCTGCCTGTCTCCGCGGTCATACCAGCGCGGGCAGCCGGACCACAAAGCGGGCGCCGGCCACCGTGGCTTCGCCGTCTGCGGCAAGCGGGCCGACGCGGTTCTCCGCCCAGATCTTGCCGCCATGGGCCTCGACGATCTGCTTGGAGATCGAAAGGCCCAGCCCGGAATTCTGGCCAAAGCCCTGATGCGGCCGGTCGGTATAGAAGCGCTCGAAGATCCGCGCGAGCGCGTCCTCGCGAATCCCGGGCCCATCGTCGTCGACGACGATTTCGATGTTCGAGCGCACGCGCCGGCAGGCGATCCGCACCTTGCCGCCGGTCTCCGGAGAACGACTGGGCATTCGACAGCAAATTGGAGACCACTTGGCCAAGCCGGGAATCGTGGCCCGGCACCGAGAAGGTGTCGACGCCCCGGCCTTCGAAGCGCAGCTCGACGCCGATATTGTTGCCACGCCGAGTTTCGTTGGCGACCGACGCGAGCGCCGTGAGAAGGCGTCGAAGATCGACTGGCGCCATGTCCTGACGCTGCAACTCGGCATCGAGCCGGCTCGCATCGGAAATGTCCGAGATCAGCCGGTCAAGGCGCTTGACGTCGTGTTCGATCACCGCGAGCAGCCGCGAGCGGCTGTTGTCGTTGCGGGCAAGCGGCAAGGTTTCGACCGCCGAGCGCAGCGAGGTCAGCGGATTCTTCAATTCGTGGGCGACGTCGGCGGCGAACATCTCGATCGCCTCGATCCGGTTATAGAGCGCGCCCGTCATGTCGCGCAGCGCGCCCGAGAGATGGCCGATTTCGTCGCGGCGGCCGGTGAAGTCGGGAATCTCGACGCGGGTGCGGATCCGGCGGCGGACCCGTTCGGCGCTGTCGGCGAGCCGCCGCACCGGCCCTGCGATGGTGCTGGCCAGTGCCAGCGACAACACAATCATCACGGCGGAGGCGACGCCGCCGACCTTCAGGATCGCGAGGCGTTCGGCGGTGACCATCTGGTCGATATCGTCGCCCTGGGTCGAAAGCATCAGGGAGCCGTGGATCGCGCGGAAACGTTGCACCGGCACGGCGACCGAGACGATCACCTCGCCGCGGTCATTGACGCGCACCATGCTGCTCTTCTGGCCGGTCAAGCGATTGCGCCACTTCCGGATAGCCGTTGCCGTTATCCGGCCCGAGTTCGCGTATAGAGCGGCAGGTCGCCGCGATTGAGCCAGGTCCGGATCGCGATCGCCGTGCGTTCGGCAATGCCGGGCTTTTCCACCGAGGGCGGCGGCAGTTCGAAGCGGAGCACGTCGCCGCGGCCGTAGAGGCTGCGGCTGTCCAGAATCAGCGAGCCGTCGCGGTCGTAAATCCGGGCGCGGGTTTTGGTGGGCGAGATCAGCCGGCGCAGCACGGGCGCCACGCGCTCCGGATTGATCGGAAAATCCAGCCCGGAAAATTCGTCCGGCGCGCCGTAGGTTTCGCCTGGCTTCAGGTCCTGCAACCGGTCCGGATCGATGGTGATGGTGTTGGTTTCGACGGTCGCGGAAGCGGCGATCGCACCCGCAATGATTTCAGCCTGCACCAAGAGGCTTTGCGCGCGGGCGTCGATCAGGCCGGCGCGAAACTGCGAGAGGTAGAGAATGCTCGCCACCAGCGCCAGCAGGCCGGCGATGTTGAGCGAAACGATGCGCCGCGTGAGGCTGGAAAAACTGAGAGCAAAAAAGAATTGCCCGGCCCGGCGCAGCCATCCGAGCGGCTGCCAACCGGCGGCCGGCGGATTTTCGGCGGCAAGGGTATCCATGACGACGGGCGCAGTGTCGTCGGCGCTCAGACTGGCATCAGGCTGCGTTCGATCAAGCAATGGCCAAAACCGGCGGTTGTTTCAAATGGGTTGTCCGCGATGCCCTATCGCGTTCGCATTCTGTCTCAAGCCATACTACCGGTCCGATTCTAACATTTGCATCCCGATTTGGTAGGCACTTTTGCAAATGTTAGAATCAAAGGACCACTAGCTTAGGTCATGGGCCGCGTCAGTCGGCAAACCGGGTATCACGCGCCGATCCCCTCAAGCTTCCTTGAAGCGGTATCCGACCCCGTACAGGGTTTCGATCATCTCGAATTCGTCGTCCACGACCTTGAACTTCTTGCGCAGCCGCTTGATGTGGCTGTCGATGGTGCGGTCGTCGACATAAACCTGGTCGTCATAGGCCGCATCCATCAGCGCATTGCGGCTCTTGACGACGCCGGGGCGCGTGGCGAGCGCCTGCAGGATCAGAAATTCGGTCACCGTGAGGGTGACCGGCTCATTCTTCCAGGTGCAGGTATGGCGCTCCGGATCCATCCGCAGCAGGCCGCGGTCGAGCGCCTTGGCGTCGGTTTCCTTCGGTACGGCGGTCGGGTCTTTCGGGGACGCGCGGCGCAGCACCGCCTTCACGCGCTCGACCAGAAGCCGTTGCGAGAACGGCTTGCGGATGAAATCGTCGGCGCCCATTTTGAGGCCGAACAATTCGTCGATTTCCTCGTCCTTGGAGGTCAGGAAAATCACCGGCAGATCGGATTTTTGCCGCAACCGCCGCAGCGTCTCCATGCCGTCCATGCGCGGCATCTTGATGTCGAGGATGGCAAGGTCCGGCGGGCTGGTCCTGAATCCGTCGAGCGCCGACGCGCCGTCCGTGTAAGTCATGATGCGATAGCCTTCGGCTTCGAGCGCAATCGAAACGGAGGTAAGAATGTTGCGGTCGTCATCGACCAGGGCGATGGTGGGCATGAGCCTGCTTTCGCACTATCGTTGCTGAAACGGCGGCTAATCGGTGGGTGCGCCGCATAATCGGGCTTCGAACGCGGTCAACGAGCAATGCAAGCTGGGCTGAAGTGTGACCGAGTTCCATGAAAGCGCCACTTAAGTCTAAGGCGCTTCGTCCCTTACCAGTGCCGGTTTACCCGAAAAAAGGCTCCAATTGCAATAGGATGCGAGGAAATAATCGATGCAATTGACCCCGGATTTCGACCCCTCCAAGACGGTTAAATCGCTTTTGCGCCGCAGCCGGCAGGGGGCGCTGGCGACCTTGATGACCGGCAGCGGCGATCCCTATTGCTCGCTGGTGAATGTCGCAAGCCATCCCGACGGCTCGCCGATCCTGCTGATTTCCCGCCTCGCCCTTCACACGAAAAACCTGCTCGCGGACGGCCGCATCTCGCTGATGCTGGACGAGCGCGTCGAGGGCGATCCGCTCGAGGGATCGCGGATCATGCTGGCGGGCCACGCCGAGGAAATCACCGGCGACCGCGACATCGTGCGGCAGCGTTATCTCAACGCCCACCCCACGGCGGAAGTTTTCGTGGACTTCAAGGACTTTTTATTCTTCCGAATCCGTCCCGCCGGAACGCATCTGGTGGCCGGCTTCGGACGGATTCTGGACCTGAAACCTTCGCAGTTTTTGACGGATATTTCGGACGCCGGCGGGCTTCTGGAAGCCGAACAAAGTGCCGTTGAGCACATGAATACCGACCATCAGGAAGCGCTCGGGCTCTATGCCACACGCCTTTTGGGCGCCTCAGCGGACGACTGGCGTTGCAGCGGGATCGACCCTGATGGCATCGACCTGCAAGCCGGAAACAAGACTTTGCGGCTCGACTTTCCGGAGCGGATTACCGGACCCGGCGAGTTGCGGAAGATGCTGGTCCGCCTGGCGGAACAGGCGCGGGCCCAAGGCAGCGCTCCAGACGGCGCCCAAGATAGCGCCCAAGACAGCGCGCAAGGGTAGCCACGAACAGCCAAAGCCAGTGAGGGTAGCGACTTTGCGTTGCAGCATGCGGCCAAAAGGGTCGCTCGCGCCTTTTGGGAATAAACCAAATCGGCGGGATCGGCTTGGCAAGCCCGGCGTTCATCAATAATGATCGCCGAAATTTTCGTTCGCCGGGCCTCGGCCGGGCGGCTATATTCAACAGCCTAAAACCGTGACAGACGCGCGGCTCAAGGCATTCGCGTGATCGAGATACGCGGGTTCGAGGAGGAGTTTTTCGTGCAAGAGACGGGCAAGCGCAACGGCGCCTTTGGGGCCGACAAGTTCGGCTTGAAAAATCTTAAAGGGGTGCATTGGAACCTCGGCGCGGCGCAGCTTTATCAGCACGCGTTGTCGGCAGGCGAGGCCATACTCTCGGCCGACGGCGCGTTGTGCGCGGACACCGGTGAATTCACCGGACGCAGCCCCAAGGACAAGTTCACGGTTCGCGACGCCACCACCGACAAGAACATGTGGTGGGCCGGCAACCAGTCGATCACCGCCGAGCAGTTCGAGACGCTTTATGCCGACTTCCTTAAAACTGCCGAGGGCATGACGCTGTTCGCACAGGACCTCTATGGCGGCGCCGATCCGACGTTCCGGATCAAGACCCGCGTCTTCACCGAGCTCGCCTGGCATTCGCTGTTCATTCGCACGCTGCTGATCCGCCCCGCGCAGTCGGAGCTTGCCGGATTTGCGCCCGAACTCACCATCATCGACCTGCCGAGCTTCCGCGCCGATCCGAAACGTCACGGCGTGCGCTCGGAGAACGTGGTCGCGATCGATTTCGCCCGCAAGATCGTCCTGATCGGCGGGTCTTATTATGCCGGCGAGATGAAGAAGAGCGTGTTCACGACGCTCAATTACTATCTGCCCGCGAAGGGCGTGATGCCGATGCACTGCTCGGCCAATGTCGGGCCCGGCCGGCGACAGCGCGATTTTCTTCGGGCTTTCCGGCACCGGAAAGACCACGCTCTCGGCCGATCCCAAGCGCACGCTGATCGGCGACGACGAGCACGGCTGGGGCACCGACGGCATCTTCAATTTCGAAGGCGGCTGCTACGCCAAATGCATCAAGCTGTCGGAAGAGGCCGAGCCCGAGATCTATGCCGCCAGCAAGCGCTTCGGCGCGGTGCTGGAGAATGTGGTGCTCGACGAATACACCCGCGTGCCGGATTTCGACGATGGCTCGAAGACGGAAAACACCCGTTCGGCCTATCCGCTCGATTTCATCCCGAATGCTTCGCGCACCGGCCGCGCCGGTCACCCGAAGAACGTGGTGATGCTGGCGGCCGATGCCTTCGGCGTGCTGCCGCCGATCGCCAAGCTTTCGCCGGCGCAGGCGATGTATCACTTCCTGTCGGGCTACACCGCCAAGGTCGCGGGCACCGAACGTGGTTTGGGTAACGAGCCGCAGCCGGAATTTTCGACCTGCTTCGGCTCGCCGTTCCTGCCGCTCGATCCGTCGGTCTACGGCAACATGCTGCGCGAGTTGATTGCCAAGCACGATGTCGATTGCTGGCTGGTCAACACCGGCTGGACCGGCGGCAAATTCGGCACCGGCACGCGGATGCCGATCAAGGTGACGCGCGCGCTGCTCACGGCCGCGCTCGACGGTTCCTTGCGCAATGTCGAATTCCGCACCGACAAGTATTTCGGCTTTGCGGTGCCGACCGCGCTGCCGGGCGTGCCGGACGACATTCTCGATCCTGTGAACACCTGGAAGGACAAGGCCGAGTTCGACAAGACCGCGCGAGCGCTGGTCGGCATGTTCCAGAAGAACTTTGCCAAGTTCGAAGCCAAGGTCGATGCCGACGTCCGTGCAGCTGCGCCCGAGGTCAAGCTCGCGGCGGAGTAAATCCAGGCTTCGTCATCGCGAGGAGCGTAAGCGACGAAGCGATCCAGACTCTTGATTATCACCGGGCTGGATTGCTTCGCTGTCGCTCGCAATGACAACGCGCAGAACTAATGCGCCTCGTCCCAGTTGTTCGCCGCGCGGGCATCGACATGCAGCGGCAGCGACAAAATCACGGCCGGGAACGGCGCGTCCTGCATGACGTGCTGGACCACCGGCAGCGTCGCCGCCACTTCGTCGTCAGGCACCTCGAAGATCAGTTCGTCGTGAACCTGTAGCAGCATTTGCGCCGAGAGTTTCTTCTCGGTGAGCGCCTCTTCCATGTGAATCATCGCGCGGCGGATGATGTCGGCCGCGGTGCCCTGAAGCCGCGCATTGATCGCGGCGCGCTCGTTGAAGGAGCGGACCGAGGCATTCGATGCCTTGATGTCGGGGTAGTGGCATTTGCGGCCGAACAGCGTCTCGACATAACCGTGGGTGCGGCAGAAGTCGCGCGTCGCATCCATGTAGGCGCGAATGCCGGGGAAGCGCTCGAAATACTTCTTGATGTAGGCGGAAGCTTCCTCGCGGGCGATGCCGAGCTGGTTGGCCAATCCGAATGCCGAGATGCCGTAGATGATGCCGAAGTTGATCGCCTTGGCGCGGCGGCGCACCTCGCCCGGCATGTCCTTGACCGGAACGCCGAACATTTCCGATGCCGTCATGGCGTGAATGTCGAGCCCGTCGCGGAAGGCCTGCTTGAGCACGGGAATGTCGGCGATCTCCGCGAGCAGCCGCAATTCGATCTGCGAATAATCCGCCGACACCAGCTTGTGGCCGGGGGAAGCGATGAAGGCGCGGCGGATTTTGCGGCCGTCCTCGGTGCGCACCGGAATGTTTTGCAGGTTCGGCTCGTTCGACGACAGCCTCCCTGTTGTGGTGGCAGCCAGCGCATAGGTCGTGTGCACGCGATGGGTGTCGGGGTGCACATAGGTCGGCAGCGCGTCGGTATAGGTCGACTTCAGTTTCGAGACCTGCCGCCATTCCAGAATCTTTTTCGGGAGTTCGTGGCCTTGTTCGGCCAACTCGTCGAGGATTTGCGCCGAGGTCGACCATGCGCCGGTCTTGGTCTTGGTGCCGCCGGGAATTCCCATCTTGCCGAAAAGAATATCGCCGATCTGCTTGGGGCTGCCGACATTGACCGGCTCGCCCGCGATCTCCTGGATTTCGGCTTCGACCCTCGCCGCGGTCTGGGCGAAGTCGCCCGACAGGCGCGATAGCACCTGACGGTCGATCGAGATGCCGCGCCGCTCCATCCGCGCCAGCACGGCCACCAGCGGCCGCTCCAGCATCTCGTAGACCACGTTCATGTGCTCGGCGACGAGGCGCGGCTTGAGCAGCCGCCATAGCCTGAAGATCACGTCGGCATCTTCGGCCGAATATTCGGCTGCCTTGTCGATCGCGACCTGATCGAAGCTGAGTTTTCCCTTGCCGCTGCCGGTCAACTCGCCATGCGTGATGATGGCGTGGCCGAGCCAGGTCTCCGAAAGCGAGTCGAGCCCATGCGCATTGCGGCCGGCGTCGAGCGCATAACTCATGAGCTGCGCATCGTCGGTGTTGCGGAGCGTGATGCCGGCCTGCGCCAGCATCACCGCGCCGAATTTGATGTTGAATCCGATCTTGAGGATGCCGGCGGATTCCAACAGCGGCTTCAACGCCGCGAGCGCATCGCTCATCTTGATCTGGTCCGGCGCCAGGCCGGCGGCGAACAACCCGCCGCCGTCGCCGGCCTGTTTGTGGCCGAGCGGAACGTAGCAGGCATCGTTGGGCTTGAGCGCAAGCGCGATGCCGCAGACCTCGGCCTGCATCGGGTCTTCCGAACTTGCCTTGACTTCAAGCGCGAACTGCCCGGCATCGCGCGCGCGTCCGATCCAGGCCTCCAATTCGGCGACGTTGCGAATGGTCCGATATTTCTTGCGATCGACCGGCGTGTTGCGCGCTTCCTCGGCGCGCGCCGCCGCAAGCGCCTGCGGCGTGCCCTTCAGGCTCGATGTCTTGTCGCTTCGGTCGCCCGGCCTGCTCGAAGGAGCTCGGCCCTTTGGCAAGGCGGGTTTCTGGTCGGCAAACAGATCGCCACTACGTTCGGAAGCCGGTGCGTTGCCGGATTCGTCGACTTTCTCGGCAAGCGGAAGCGGTGAGAACACGCCGGCATTGGCCGCAACGTTTGCAGGATCCACTTGCGAATATTCGCCGACGCGGCGGGTGAGGGTGGAGAATTCCATCGCCTTCAGGAAGGCGATCAGTTTGCGCGCGTCGGGCTCATGCACCGCTAGATCGTCGAGCGGTACATCGAGCTTGACCTTGTCGTCGAGCAACACCAGTTGCCGCGAGATGCGCGCCTTCTCGGCGTTCTCGATCAGGGCTTCGCGCCGCTTCGGCTGCTTGATCTCGCCGGCGCGTTTCAGCAGCGTTTCGAGATCGCCATATTCCACGATCAGTTGCGCCGCGGTCTTGATGCCGATGCCGGGAACGCCCGGCACGTTGTCGGTGGAATCGCCGGCGAGCGCCTGCACCTCGACCACCTTCTCGGGCGGCACGCCGAACTTCTCGATCACCTCGGGAATCCCGATGCGGCGGTCCTTCATGGTGTCGAACATCGTCACCTTGTCGGTGACGAGCTGCATCAAATCCTTGTCCGAGGAAACAATAGTCGTGGTGGCGCCGCGTTCGCCGGCCTCCTTCGCATAGGTGGCGATCAGATCGTCGGCCTCGAAGCCGACCTGTTCGAGACAGGGCAGGTCGAAGGCGCGCACCGCATCGCGGATCAGAGGAAAATTGCGGAATCAGATCGTCCGGCGCCGGCGGGCGGTGCGCCTTGTAGTCGGGATACAGCTTGTTGCGGAATGTGATTTCGGACTTGTCGAAGATGATGGCCAGATGCGTCGGCCGGTTGTCCGGCGGCATGTCGCGCAACAGCTTCCAGAGCATGTTGCAGAAGCCGAGCACGGCGTTGACCTGCAACCCGTCGGATTTGCGGTTGAGCGGCGGCAGCGCATGATAGGCGCGAAAAATATAGGAGGAACCGTCGACCAGAAATACATGGTCGCCCTTCTTGAGGGCTTTGGCGGCAACGGGCTTGGGGGCGGCGGCTTGCGGCGAGGATTTCGGCATGGCCGCAATGTAGGGATTTTTGGCCTCATTGACAGCCAGTTCGGCAATCCCGCACACGGGATTTTTTGCTTGTTATTGTGGTTTCAGGCAGATCGCCAGGAACTCCATGACGGCGCGAACCGCGGGCGCGCGGCGAAGGTCGCGATGAACCACAAGCCAGACGTCGCGGCCGACCTCCTTCTCGCCGCCCTCGTAGCGCTCAAGTCGCGGATCGCTGTCGCCGAGGAAGTGCGGCAATGCCGCCAGACCCAAACCCGCACGCGCCGCCGCCGCCTGATTTTCCAGATCGCTGGTTCGCAGCACGATGTCGCGATTTCCGGCGATCGTCTTGAGCCATTGCTGTTGCGGTGCTTCCTCCATGCTGGTGTCGTAGGCGATGAAGGTAAAAGCGTGTGGCGGCGTTTCCTTGAGATAAGACGGCGCTCCATAAAGGCTGAAGCCGAAATGGCCGATCCGGCGTGCGAATCAGGCCGGGCTCGGAGGGCCGTGACAGCCGTAGCGCAATATCGGCTTCGCGGCGGCTGAGCGAAGCGCTGCGCTTTTCTCCGATCAACTTGATCATGATGCCCGGATGCTGCCGCCGCAGCGTGATCAGCCTTGGCGCTACCAGCGCATTGGCGAGCGACGGCGGTGCGCTGATCGAAACTTCGCCGCTGATGCCGGGCTTGGCCGCCTGCATGGCGCGCTCGACGCCAAAGGCCGCTTCTTCCATCGTCGATGCCGCGGCGGCGATCCGCCTTCCGTCCTCGGTCAGCGCATAACTTCGTGCCCGCCGGTCCACCAGCTTCAGCGCGGTTGCGGCCTCCAGTGCGGCGACCCGCCGCGCGACCGTGACGTGGTCGACGCCAAGGGCGCGGGCCGCGGCCGAAAGCGTGCCTTCGCGCGCCAGCACCACGAAATGGTGCAGATCGTTCCAGTCGAGCATTGTGCGAAATCTCACAACAGGAATTCCGATTTGGGTAATTTCGCATATTGCCGGCCAGCGCCATAGTCCTTGCGAGGCAAAAAGGAGCGATTGCTATGGCTGATATCATCAGATTGAAGGCGCCCGGAGGCGCGGAACAGCTTGAGTTGGTACGAACGGAGTTGCCAGCACCGGCTGCGGGCGAAATTCAGCTTCGCCAGACCGCGATCGGCGTCAACTTCATCGACATCTATCAGCGCCTCGGGCTGTATGCGTTGCCGGAGGCAAAAGTTCCCGGCGTTGAGGGCGTAGGTGTCATCAGCGCCGTCGGCGCGGATGTAAGGGGGTTCAAGGTCGGCGATCGCATCGCCTATGCCGGCGCGCCGGTCGGGGCCTATGCGTCGGAGCGCAATCTGCCGGTATGGCGGGCGGTCAAACTGCCGGATACCCTTACCGACGAGGTTGTGGCGTCGTCCTTCGTCAAGGGCATCACCGCGCATATGCTGCTCAACCGGACTTATCCGGTCGCCCGCGGCACGGTGCTGTTGGTCCACAGCGCCGCCGGCGGCCTTGGGCAGTTGTTGACGCGCTGGGCGAGCCGGGTCGGCGCCACGGTGATTGGCACCGTCGGTTCGGAAGCCAAGGCCGAGATCGCGCGGCAGGCCGGCGCGCGGCATGTGATCGTCGGCCGTGACGCCGACTTTGCGCGCATCGTTGGAGAGCTCACCGACGGGCGCGGCGTCGACGTCGCCTATGATGGTGTCGGAGGCACGACGTTGGCAAAGACGCTCGCCTGCGTAAGGCCGTTCGGCGTGGTGGCGAGCATCGGTCAGGCGGCGGGACCTATTCCGCCTGTTGACGTCGGTGATCTCGGCCCGCGCCGCAGCCTGTCGCTCGCGCGGCCGAGTGTGATGGCTTATCTAAACGAGACCGAGGCCTATCATTCTGCTGCGAAGGCGGTGCTTGCCGGCATTGAAAGCGGCGTGCTCAAGGTGGCCGGACAATCCTATCCATTGAGCGAAGCCGCGCGCGCCCACGCCGATCTGGAGGCTGGCGTGACCTCCGGTGCACTTTTTTTAAAGGTCTAAGATCGGCCGGCGGCCCGGCGGCGGCGATCGTCGGGCAACAGGTTGCATCGACGTCCGTTCCGTGACCCTCTGCCGGCAGGGTGGACTCGAAAGGACAGGTCATGACCGCGGCGCTCGACGATTTGATGGAAAAGCTGCGATCTGTCGAAGCCGAGATCGAGTCTGAATTGGCCAGACGACGGGAGGAACTCCGTTTCCGAATCGACAATCGTCGGATCGTGTTCGAGAACGAGGTGTTGCGGATTCATCACGAACTCAAAACGCGGGCGACACGGTATCTGATCGACGCCAACCCGTTGATGATACTGACTTCGCCGGTGATCTATTCGCTCATCATCCCGATCGTGCTGCTCGATGTCTGGATCATGGCATATCAGGCGGTCTGCTTTCCGGTTTATAAAATTCCGAAAGTGCGTCGCCGCGACTATCTCGTGTTCGACCGACATCATCTGGCCTATCTCAACATCATCGAGAAGATCAATTGCGCTTATTGCTCCTACACCAACGGCGCTGTCGCGTTCATGCGAGAGGTCGCCGCGCGTACCGAGATCTACTGGTGTCCAATCAAGCATGCGCGTCGGGTGCTCGGCCCGCACCCACACTATCAGGGCTTTGCGGATTTCGGTGATGCGGAAGGCTTTCGCGAAAAGCTTGCCAAGATGCAGGGCGGCGTGAAGATCGAGGGAACGTAAGTTTTCTGCGCGCTATTCCGCCGCCTGCAGGGTCGCGCTGGCTTTCTTCGGCGCGATCCAGAACGCTTCGGGGCGCTCGAACAGGAAGTTCGCACCGCACCTGAGCGCGATCTGCCAGATCGCCAATGCGCCGAACAGCGCCACTAGCGTGACCATCAGCGACATCGCGCCGACGTCGTGGATGATGCCCGTGCGCAAGAGAAGCGTCCGCGTCGCAGCCATCGGCAGGAAGAAGGCGAGGTAGATCACGATCGAATGCTCGCCGCAGAAGCGGACGAAGCCGATCCATCGCGTCCGCGCCAGCAAGGTCGCGACCGTGATGACGGCGCAAGCGCCGGCCAATCCCAAGCATCAGCGAAATCACGGGCCACTCGCTGACGCCGGCTTTTACGAGGCCTTCGTTGGCGATCGCCCAGATCGCCAGTGCGGCAAGTGCCAGGACAGGTTGCGTCCGCGCGCGGTTGGACAGCGCGAATACCGCATCGGCGAAGAGATAACCGGTATAGAAATACACAAAGCGCGCGCCGAATTCGTCGATCGCGGTCCAGCCGGTCGAGACATGAGCCATCTCCAGCATTGCTGCGATAGCCCAAACCAGAAGTGGCGGAACGCGTCGCGTCGCCTTGGTGACCACGAAGAAGATCGGCAGCAAATAGATGAACCACAGCGTGCCGAACGGCTCGATGAAGGATTCCAGATAAAGATATCCGGCATGGGCCCAGCTCGACTCGGCGGCAAAGCCAGGCGCCTTGAAACCGAACTGAATGGTCACCCAGAGCACGTAGAAATAGGCGAAATGCACCACCTTGCGGTCGAGATAAGTGCGCCAGTCGCGATCGATGACAAGCGGCAGGAACAGACCGGAGATCAGGAAGAAATCCGGCATCCGGAACGGCTTGGCGAAGGCGACAAAGAGGTGCATGAAGCCGGTCTCGCCGGCGGCCAATTCCACCCCCAGCACCGAATGCATCATCACCACCATGATGATGCAGATGCCCTTGGCGTAGTCGACCCAGTCGACCCGGCCGGAGCGCGCAGCCCCGCCCGTTTGGGCAACGGCAGATGTGCCGTTTGATGTCATTGCAATCCCTTTCCGGAACGGCTTTGTTGCATCATCGGCCGTATCCGTTTCATTCTCCTTTATTCACGCAAGTGACATGCCATTGTCATGATTTCCTTCGGTTTTCTGTTTGTGTCAAATGCTCTAAGACGTTCTCACGAATCGTCCCGTTAACCATTTTCGACAGGTTTCCAAATGCATATCGCCATGATCGGCACAGGCTATGTGGGGTTGGTGTCAGGCGCCTGCTTTGCGGATTTCGGACATCAAGTCACCTGTGTCGACAAGGATGAAGGCAAGATCGCAGCGCTTCTCCGTGGTGAAATTCCGATTTTCGAGCCCGGGCTCGATGCGCTCGTCGCCTCCAATGTGAAGGCCGGACGGCTGAATTTCACGACCGAACTGGCCGCACCCGTGGCCGAAGCCGACGCCGTGTTCATCGCGGTCGGCACCCCGTCCCGGCGCGGCGACGGTCATGCCGACCTCAGCTATGTGCATGCCGCCGCGCGTGAGATCGCCGCTTTCGCTGAAGGGATTTACCGTCGTCGTCACCAAGTCGACCGTGCCGGTCGGCACCGGCGATGAGGTCGAGCGGCTGATCCACGAGGCCAATCCCTCCGCCGATGTCGCGGTGGCCTCCAATCCGGAGTTCCTGCGCGAGGGCGCCGCGATCCGCGACTTCAAGTTTCCGGACCGTATCGTGATCGGCACCTCGGACGAGCGGGCCCGCAAGGTGATGGGCGATATCTACCGGCCGTTGTCGCTGAATCAGGGGCCGCTGATGTTCACCGCGCGGCGCACCGCCGAACTGATCAAATACGCGGCCAACGCCTTTCTCGCCACCAAGATCACCTTCATCAACGAAATGGCCGATCTCTCCGAAAAAGTCGGCGCCAATGTGCAGGAGGTCGCGCGCGGCATCGGGCTCGACAACCGCATCGGAACCGAAGTTCCTCCATGCAGGTCCGGGCTTCGGCGGCTCGTGCTTCCCGAAAGACACTCGCGCGCTGGTGAAAATCGCGCTCGACCACGACGTCCCGCTGCGCATCGTCGAGGCGGTGCTTGCGGTCAATGACAACCGCAAGCGGGCGATGGCGCGCAAGGTTTCCAGCGCCGTCGGCGGCGAGCCTGCGCGGCAAGACGATCGCCGTGCTTGGCCTCACCTTCAAGCCCGACACCGACGATATGCGCGAGGCGCCGTCGATTCCGCTGGTGACCGGGTTGCTCGACATGGGCGCGAAAGTGCGCGCGCACGATCCGGTCGGCATGGAGGCAGGCGCGCCGCGAACTGCCCGACATCGAATATTGCGACGATCCCTATGCTCTGCGCCCGCGGCGCGGATGCTTTGGTGGTGGTGACCGAATGGACGCAATATCGGGCGCTCGATCTCGAACGTCTCAAGAGCGAACTGGCCCATCCCGTCGTCGTCGATCTGCGCAATGTCTATCGTCCCGAGGACATGGCGGCGCACGGCTTTGTCTACGAAAGCGTCGGCCGGCCGGCTGAGCAGGGCTGAGTCTGTTGTCATACCCCGCGTATGCGGGGTATCCAGTATCCTCGATCTTCGTGATCTCTGAGGTCTGAGTTTACTGGATCACCCGCTTTCGCGAGTGATGACGGATTTGCGCTATTGCCCCGCACTTTCGACACGCCGCTTCCCATCGACGCCGTGCTGGACGATCTGGCGCAAACGCTCGACGGCCACAACGCGGCGGTGCTGGTCGCGCCGCCCGGCGCTGGCAAGACCACGCGGGTGCCGCTTGCGCTGCTCGATGCGCCCTGGGCCAGGGGCAAAAAGATCGTCGTGCTGGAACCGCGGCGGATCGCGGCGCGCGCCAGCGCCGAGCGGATGGCGCATACGCTTGGCGAGAGGGTCGGCGAAACCGTCGGCTACCGCGTCCGTTTCGGTTCCAAGATCTCGCGCGCCACCCGCATCGAAGTCGTCACCGAGGGGATTTTCTCCCGCCAGATTCTCGATGATCCGGAATTGAATGGCGTCGCCGCGGTGCTGTTCGACGAATTCCACGAACGCTCGCTCGATGCCGATTTGGGGCTCGCACTGGCGCGCGATGCGCAAACCGGCCTGCGCGAGGATCTGCGTATCCTGGTGATGTCGGCGACGCTCGACGGCGCGCGGGTTGCCAAACTGCTCGGCGAGGCGCCGCGTAGTGGCCAGCGAAGGCCGCGCTTTTCCGGTCGAGACGCGCTATCTCGGCCGAAAGGCCGATGCGCCGCTCGAGCGGCAGATGGCGGATGCGATCGCAACCGCGCTGCGCGCCGATCCCGGTTCGGTGCTGGCGTTCCTGCCGGGGGCGGCGGAAATCCGCCGGACGCAAAATTTGCTCGCTGAACGCATCCACGACGCTTCGATTGAAATCGTGCCGCTGTTTGGCGCACTCGATGCCTCGGTACAGGACCGCGCCATTGCGCCGCCACCAAAAGGCCATCGCAAGGTCGTGCTGGCAACTTCGATCGCCGAGACCTCGCTGACCATCGAGGGCGTGCGGATCGTGGTCGACTCCGGTCTCGCACGGGTGCCGCGCTACGAGCCGGATATCGCATTGACCCGGCTTGAGACCGTGCGGGCCTCGCGCGCGGCGGTCGATCAGCGCCGCGGCCGTGCCGGGCGAACCGAACCCGGGGTCTGTTACCGGCTGTGGGACGAGCCGCAGACGGCCTCGCTCGCGGCCTATACCCAGCCCGAAATTTTGAGTGCCGATCTGTCGTCGCTGGTGCTCGACCTCGCGCAATGGGGCGTCAGCGATCCCGCAAGCCTTGCTTTTCTCGATTCCCCTCCCGCGGCTGCGCTTGAAGGAGGCGCGAGAGCCTGTTGCGCGAACTCGGCGCGCTCGATGGCGAAGGCCGGATCACCGACGAAGGGCGTAGCTTGCGGGCGCTGGCATTGCCGCCGCGGCTGGCGCGGATGATCGTGGATTCGCATCGTCTCGGTGCAGGCCGACGCCGCCGCCGATATCGCGGCCGTCCTGACCGAGCGTGGGCTCGGCGGCGATCATGTCGATCTCGATGTCCGGCTCGATGGCTTCCGCCGCGACCGCTCGCAGCGTGCCGTGGCCGCGCGCGGTCAGGCGCAGCGCTGGGCGTCCCAGGTGGCGGCCGATGATAAAGCCGGCGTGACGCGTGACGAGGAGCCTTCCACCGGCGTCATGCTGGCGCTCGCGTTTCCCGACCGTGTGGCGAAGAACCGCGGCAATGGCAAGTTTTGTTTTCGCCAACGGGCGCGGCGCCGCACTCGAACCGACCGCCGCGCTGGCGCGGGCGCCGTATATTGCGGTCGCCGAACTGACCGGCACCGCCATGCACGGGCGCATCCTGCTGGCGGCGCCGATCACGCAGGCCGAGATCGAGACGCATTTCGCCGACCAGATCGAAATGACCGACGAGATTTCCTTCGATCGTGGCGCGATGGCGTTGCGGGCGCGGCGCAAGAAGACCCTGCATGCGATCACGCTGTCGGAGGCGCCGATGGCGCTCGACCCCTCGGAGGAGACCGCGAAGGTTTTCGCCGATGGTTTGATCGCCGCCGGCCTCGATCAATTGCCGTGGTCGAAACCGATCAAGCAATGGCGCGACCGCGTGATGTTCTTGCGCGCTGCCGAGGGCGGAGATTCCGATAACCCATGGCCGGATTTGTCCGATGACGCGCTCACCGCGCAACGCGAGAGCTGGCTGGTGCCCGCGCTGCTCGACAAGACGTCGCTGAAGGCTTTCTCCGCCGGCGATCTGTCGGACGCGTTGCAAGCCGCTGTTGCCGTGGGCCTTGCGCGCGCGGCTCGAGCGGGAAGCGCCGACGCATTTCGAGGCGCCGACGGGCACGCAGCTTGCGATCGACTACGAAGCCGAGCAGGGGCCGACCATTGCGGTGCGCTTGCAGGAATTGTTCGGGTTGACCAGCCATCCCTCGATTGCCAGAGGCGCGATCCCGCTGGTGCTGGAATTGCTGTCGCCGGCGCACCGTCCGGTGCAGGTGACGCGCGATCTGCCGGGTTTCTGGCGCGGCAGCTATGCGGGCGTACGCTCCGATCTGCGCGGGCGCTATCCGCGTCATCCCTGGCCGGAGGATCCGGCGAGCGCGATGCCGACGCGCCGCGTCAAGCCCAAAGGGACGTGACAAGGGAACTTAAGAAGCGGACATAACGGCCGGCCGCGGACTCGTTAACCCTTCGCTCATCCTTTTCGCCAAAATTGCCGTCCGCGTGGCGCACCGCCGGTCGAAGTTTCGTCGTGACCGTGATGGAGTGGGCCGGTGCGGCGACCCGGCGATCGAGAGTGGCGTGATGCGTAACATTATGATCTTTGCGGCGATCATGATCGGGCTTGGCACCTTCATGGCGCAGATAGCCGACAAGATGGCGCCCACGCCTGCTTCCGCAACCCCGTCGGCACGTTTGGCCGGTGACGCCTGACACGACGTCCGATGCCGGCCTCCGCAGCCTCATCATCCCCCGTGACGGCCGCGGTCATTTCGCGACCGAAGGGCGGATCGACGGCCAGCGCATCGCCTTCATGGTGGATACCGGCGCTTCCGTCATTGCGCTGAATGAAAGCTCGGCGGCGCGGTTCGGCTTGCGTCCGTCACGCAACGACTATCGCGCAACGGTCACAACCGCGAACGGCACCGTGAAGGCGGCGCCGACAAGGCTTGGCCATGGTCGATATCGGCGGTCTCATCGTGCGCGACGTCGATGCGATGGTGCTGCCGGACGAGGCGCTGTCGGAAAATCTGCTCGGCCTGTCGTTCCTGTCGAAGTTAAGACGGTTCGAATACGCCAACGGCAAGATGGTGCTGGAGCAGTAATCGTCGTCTCTCGCGGCGCCGTGCTTTAAGCTTTTCCCGAATTTGTCGCAATTAACCTCATGGAGCGGCTGTTTCCGCCTTCCGTTGGGCCCGCGCATTCGCTATGGCTTCGGCCATATCGTTGAATGTTTGTAAGGCCGGTCAATGTTTCCAAAACCAAAACCCGTACTGGTTCCCAACACCTACGCTTTCGAGTCGGAGCCGATGGTGAAGGCGACCGGCTTTCGCGAGTATGACGCCCGCTGGCTGTTCGGCAAGGAAATCAACCTGATGGGCATTCAGGCCCTCGGCATGGGGCTGGGCGCGCTGATCGCTGAACTCGGCGTCAAGCAGGAGGTCGTGACCGGCCACGATTTCCGCAGCTATTCGGCGTCGATCAAATACGCGCTGATCTCGGGACTGCAGGCGGCGGGCTGCCGGGTTCACGACATTGGCCTTGCGATGACGCCGATGGCCTATTTTGCGCAATTCGAGCTCGATGTTCCCTGTGTGGCGATGGTGACGGCCTCGCACAACGATAACGGCTGGACCGGCGTCAAGATGGGCGCCAATCGGCCGCTGACCTTCGGGCCCGACGAGATGAGCCGTCTGAAGGAGATCGTTCTCAACGCCGAGTTCAAGAACAAGGCCGGCGGCTCCTATCAGTTTCACGAGAATTTCCCGGCGCGCTATATCGCCGATCTGACCAAACGTCCCAAGCTCAAACGCAAGCTGAAGGCCGTGGTTGCCTGCGGCAACGGCACCGCGGGCGCATTCGCTCCGCAGGTGATGGAAGCGATCGGTTGCGAGGTGATTCCGCTCGACACCGAGCTCGACTATACGTTTCCGAAATACAATCCCAACCCCGAAGACATGGAGATGCTGCACGCGATCCGCGACGCGGTACTCCAGCACAAGGCCGATGTAGGTCTGGGCTTTGATGGCGATGGCGATCGCTGCGGCGTCGTCGACAATACGGGCGAAGAGATTTTTGCCGACAAGGTCGGCGTGATGCTGGCGCGCGACATGTCGGCGATCCACAAGGACGCGCAGTTCGTGGTCGATGTGAAATCTACCGGACTTTTTGTCACGGATCCTGTGCTGCAAAAGCAGGGCGCGAAAACCGTCTATTGGAAAACCGGCCATTCCTACATGAAGCGCCGCACCCATGAATTGGGTGCGCTGGCGGGCTTCGAGAAGTCCGGCCACTTCTTCTTCAACAAGCCGTACGGCCGCGGCTACGACGACGGACTGGTTTCGGCGATCGCAGTCTGCGACATGCTCGATCGCGCAACGGGCAAGTCGATGGCCGATCTGAAGAACGCCCTGCCGAAGACCTGGTCATCGCCGACCATGTCGCCGCATTGCGCCGACGAGACCAAATATGGCGTCGTCGATCAGGTGGTGAAGCATTTCGAGGGGCTGCAACAGCGCGGCGAGAAAGTCGCAGGGCAAAAGGTCCGCGATCTCGTCACCGTCAATGGCGTGCGCGTCACCGTCGAGGACGGCAGCTGGGGCCTGGTGCGGGCTTCCTCCAACAAGCCGGAGCTTGTGGTGGTCGTCGAAAGCCCGGTCTCGGAACAGCGGATGCGCGATATGTTCGAGGCAATGGATTCGGTGCTGCGCACGCATCCGGAAGTCGGCGAATATAACCAGAAGATTTGAAGCCGCAGGCGCGGTGGCGTGGCTTTAGGTTGCCGGCACCGGAAGTGCGGTCACTGACTTGATTTTTTCCATTGCAAAGCGCGAGGTCACATTCTTCAGCGGCACCGCGCCGATCAGCTTCTTGTAGAAGACGTCGTAGCTCTGCATGTCCGCGGTTACGACGCGCAACATGTAATCGACGTCTCCTGCCATTCGGTAAAATTCCATCACCTCCGGCATCGCAGAAACCGCCTCGGCGAATTTCTGCAACCAGGCCTCGGAGTGATCGGCGCTTTCGACCGAAACGAACACGGTGATACCGAGCCCGATCTTGTTTTGATCGACCAGCGCCACCCGGCGCAGAATCACGCCATCGGCCTCCAGCCGCTGGATTCGCTTCCAGCATGGTGTTGAGGAAAGGCCCGACCCGGTCGCCGATCTCGGCAACCGAAAGGGAAGCGTCCTGTTGCAGCACGGTGAGGATTTTGCGGTCGATGGCATCGAGCCTGCGGTTGGGCTCGGTGGTGGTGTGAACAGCAAGGTCGGTCATGCTAGAAGAACTTTCTTCCATATATGAGGTTTTAAAACCTCATATAGAGAAAATTCTTCTAGTTCAAGCCCATTATCGCGGCAGGATTATCGGGAGGACGATCGCTTCTGGCTCAAAAGCGCTTCAACTTCAGCGCGTTGCGGGGCCGCGAAGGCCCCGCCGAAGCGGGTGCATTTCAGCGCGGCGGCGGCGGAAGCGAACGTGAGTGCGGAGCGCAAATCCTGCTTTTCGGTGATCGCCAGCGCAAACGCGCCGTGGAAAACATCGCCCGCGCCCAGCGTATCCACGGTGTGCACCGGGAAGGCCGGCGTCTGTTGCAGGTTCTGCCGCTCGTCGAGCCAGATCGTCCCCTGTGCCCCGCGCGTGCCTGCGAGGAAGGAAGGGGTCAGCCTGGCGATCTTCTTCAGCGCTTCGCCGTCGTCGGTGACATCGGCCGTCTCCTGCAACGGCTCGCTGGAGAAAATCAGGTGCGATGACGCCGTGAGCAGACCTTCGCGCAGCGACATGGCGCGGTCCACATCGACGATCACGGGAATGCCGCGCCGCGTCGCTTCGGCGCACAGATCAGTGCAGAAGGTGGCGCACCGGCTCTCGGTCAGGATGGCATCGCAGTCTTCAAGCAGCGTATCGGGATCGGGCAAGTGAACCTTCCATAATTCCGGATCGCGGAAGGTGACGATGGTGCGCTCGCCGCTCGGGTCGATCATGATGTTGGAGATCGGCGTCACCAGGCCCGGCATGTGCACGAGGTGTTTGGTCTCGATGCCTTCTTCCGCCATCTTCTCGTAGATGTAGCGGGACGTCGTTTCCCGTTCGTCCCCCATCGGCCCGCAGATCGAGGCGCGGCCGCCGAGCCGCGCGATCCCGATCGCGCCGTTGAGCGCGTTGCCGCCGCAGATTTCGTCAAAATGGGTGGCGTTTTCCTTGGAGCCGCGCGCCGGCAGTCCGTGCACGCGAAACGTCAGATCGCGCACCGGCATGCCGATGCAGAGGATCCGCGGAGAGTGCTTCCCCGCGACTTGCGGGGCCGAGGTGGCGTCGGTCATGCTGATTCCGGGGTATCGGCGATTGGAGGCCTAACGAAAGTAGCCATCGAGGGTTCCGGCTAGTGGTCCGATTCTAACATTCGCATTCCTTCGCAGCGGGCACTTTTGCGAATGTTAGAATCATAGGACCACTAGCAGATATAGCTTCTAGTGGAGTTTAGGATTTGACATTCGCTTGACGAGCAAGCGGCTGGGTGGGGCGAATGTCAAATCCACTCCACTATGCCGGATGATCCGCCCCATCCCGGACCCAGCGCCCGAGCAGGTGGTGCGCGATCGCGAACGGATGCGGGCCGGCGAGCCCGTCGGGATGTTCCCGCCTGATCATCAAGGTCGCCTCCGCGCGATCGAACCAGCGCGCATCTTCCAGTTCCGCGTGATCGACAACGATATCCTCGTTCAAGGCGCGCGCCGTGCATCCGATCATCAGGGACGAGGGGTAAGGCCATGGCTGCGTCATATAGTATTGGACGTCGGTGCAGCGGATGCCGGATTCCTCGAAGATCTCGCGGCGAACCGCGTCCTCGATGGTTTCGGCCGCTTCGACGAAGCCGGCGAGACAGGAATACATGCCGGGCAGGAAGTGCTTCTGGCGGCCGAGCAGGACCTTGTCCCCCAAAGCCACCAGCATGATGACGACCGGGTCGGTGCGCGGGAAATGCTCGGCCTTGCAGTTGGGGCAGTCGCGCTTCCAGCCTCCCTCCTTCATCGCCGAGCGGGTGCCGCAATTGGCGCAGTAGCCGTGCCGTTGATGCCAGTTCACCATCGACTTCGCCATGGCGATCGCCGACAGCTCATGGGGGGAAACCGCGCCGTGCATCGCCATGCCGCGCAACTCGCTCACCGCGGCGTCGTCGCGCGTCAAGAGCTGCTCGACCGCCGCCGGCGAAATGCCCATGCCGAAGATCGGCGCCTGATCGCGAAGTCCTAAAAAAATGGTGCCAGGATTGGCGCCGAATTTCAAAGCCTCCTCGATGCTCAATAGCGCGCGAGGCCCGGTCGCTCCCCGCCTCACCACCAGCGAGTTGCGGTAGACGACATAGGCGCGGGCGTCGGGGTGGTTTTCCAGCGCCAGCAGCTTCGTCTCGTCGCCGCGCAAATGGGCGGCGCGATCGAGGATATGCGAGACGAAACCCGGCTGCCCCAATGGAAATGAATCGAATGCGTTCATGTGTTCAACCAGATTTTTCGCCGAAGCGCGCTGATAAATCGCTGGACCTCCTCGGCATCATGCGCGAGCGGCGGCATCACCCCCCAGACCGGCCGCGGCCAGGCGGCATCGCTCGAACGTCGCGCGATGATGTGCACGTGCAATTGCGGAACCACATTGCCGAGCGCGGCGATATTCAGCTTCTCGCATTTGGTGATTTCTTTCAATGCACGCGCAACGCGGGAAATCTCCGTCATCAACTGCGCCTGCTCGACCTCGTTGAGATCGATGATTTCCACAATGTCCGGCCTGCGCGGCACCAGCAGCAGCCACGGGTAATGCGCGTCCTTGATCACGAGCACGCGGCTCAGCGGCAGGTCGCCGATGTCGATGGTGTCTTCCTTGAGCCGCGTATGGAGCGACCAGGCGGATTCCTCAGGCGCCATGGATATTTCCCTGTTTTGCCTGGCCAGGGCCCTGCAACTAGTTAGAACCCTGCAACTAATGCCTTATCCGCGATTCTGCACAAGTCCTGCAAACCGCCCCGCCCCGGCTTGCTTTCCGGGCCGTTTGGCCCCAAATATAGGCTGGGAGATTGGCGGTGGACGAGCCACTCGCCAACCGGGTCAGGTCCGGAAGGAAGCAGCCCTAACGAGGTCCGGATCGGGTCGCTCGTCAGTCTCCTACCTGTTTTTCCGGCGAATAGCGCATGCGCTGCGACCGATTCCGCCGGGCGGCTGCTCCGCAAAGTGCCTGTTCCGCAAAGCCAGCTTCGCGAGATGATCAATTGCGGATCGACCGATGAATGATGCTGGCGCGCCCCTGACCCCTCACGATTCCGAAAACGCCGGCCGAGGCGGCTTTAGCCTCGGCGAACAGACGGAGGCCGCCAAGCCCTATCGCGTCCTGGCGCGAAAATACCGGCCCGCCGGTTTCGAGGATCTGATCGGCCAGGAGGCGGTGGTACGCACCGTCTCGAACGCGTTCGAAACCGGGCGCATTCCGCAGGCCTGGATCCTGACCGGCGTCCGCGGTGTCGGCAAGACCACCACGGCGCGGATTCTGGCGCGCGCCTTGAACTACGAATTGCCGGATGGATCGGTAAAGGGGCCGACGATCCATATGCCGAAGCTCGGCGTGCATTGTCAGGCGATCATGGAAAGCCGGCACATGGATGTGCTGGAAATGGACGCCGCTTCCCACACCGGCGTCGACGATGTGCGCCAGATCAACGACAGTGTGCGCTATGCGCCAGCGAGCGCGCGCTACAAGGTCTACATCATCGATGAAGTCCATATGCTCTCGACGGCGGCGTTCAACGCGTTCCTGAAAACGTTGGAAGAGCCGCCCGAGCACGCCAAATTCGTTTTCGCGACCACCGAAATCCGCAAAGTTCCGGTTACGGTGCTGTCGCGCTGCCAGCGTTTCGATTTGCGCCGGGTCGAGGCGGACGTGCTGATGACGCATCTGGCCAATATCGCGGCGAAAGAAGGCGTCGAGGCGGAAGCCGAGGCGCTCGGCATTATCGCGCGCGCCGCTGAAGGATCGGTGCGCGATTCGCTGTCGCTGCTCGATCAGGCGATCGCGCATGCCGCGGGTCCGGTCCGCGCCGACGCCGTGCGGCAGATGCTCGGGCTTGCCGATCGCACGCGCGTCATCGACCTGTTCGAACATCTCGTCCGCGGCGACATCGCGAGCGCGTTCAAGGAATTTCGCGAGCAATACGACACCGGCGCCGATCCGGTCGTGGTGCTGTCGGACCTCGCCGAATTCGTCAACTTCGTCACCCGCGTCAAGATCGTGCCGGCGACCGCCGACAATGTCGCCTTCGGCGAAACCGAACGGAAGCGGGCGCGAGACTTTGCGGCAAAGATTTCGATGCGGGTGCTGTCGCGGATGTGGCAGATGCTGCTCAAGGGCATCGCCGAAGTGCAGGGCGCCACGCGGCCCGCGGCCGCCGCCGAAATGGTGCTGGTGCGCATCGCCTATGTCGCCGATATGCCGACGCCGGATGAGGCGATCCGGATGATCGAGCAGAACGGCGGAGCCTCAGTGACGGCGCCGGCAAACGCCGCGCCACGGCAGACGACGGCGTCACCCGTCGCCTCGATGCCGTCATCGCCGTCACGATCGGTTGCGGCCCCACGCGCCAGCGCCGAGCCGTCGATGCGGCCGCAAATGGCGGCGCCATCGCCCGACGTTCAAGCAGCACCCGCGCGGCGGATCGCAAGCTTTCCCGAATTGGTGGCGTTGGCCGGCGAAAAGCGCGATTTGCTGACCAAGGCGGCGCTGGAAGCCGATGTGCGGCTGGTTCGCATCGAGGATGGGCGGCTGGAAGTGGCGCTGGAGCGCAGCGCCGCACGGACGCTGATCAACGATCTCTCGCGCAAGCTCGAGCAGTGGACGGCACGGCGCTGGACCGTGATCGTGTCCAACGAAGCCGGCCAACCGACGCTGCGAGCGCAGAACGAGGCCGTGAAGAATCAACGCGAGCGCGCAGCCGAATCCGATCCCAGGGTGCAGGAAGTGTTGGCGCGGTTTCCCGGTGCGAAGCTGGTCGAGGTGCGCAGGCTTGCCGCCGAGCCGCCGGAATCCCATGCTGATGGTGATGATCTCGCCGACGGCGCCGATAACGACGACGCGTAGCGATTTCAAAAAGGAACGTCGATGGCTGACTTTCTCGGCATGATGAAGCAGGCGGCGCAGCTGCAATCGAAGATGCAGGCGATGCAGGAGGAACTCGGCAATGTCGAGGTCGAGGGCATTTCGGGCGGCGGTCTGGTCAGCGTGCGGATGACCGCGAAGATGGAGGTCAAGGCCATCAAGATCGATCCGTCTTTGATGAAGGCGGAAGAATGCGAAATCCTCGAGGACCTGCTGGTAACCGCGCTTGGCGATGCGCGGCGCAAGGCCGAGATTGCGATGCAGGAAAAGATGCAGGCGCTGACCGGGGGTCTAGGTCTGCCGCCGGGATTGGGTCTCGGCTAGTGGATATTGACTGGTGAAGTGGGTTTGACATTCGCGCTCTACCCAGCCGCGAATTCGTAAAGCGAATGTCAAACCCTAACTTCACCAAATATTCTATTTCTTCTAGTGGTCCTTTGATTCTAACATTCGCAAAGGTACTCGCCGCAACAGGAAGCGAATGTTAGAATCGGACCACTAGCAAATGGCCACTGCGGTCGCCGGACCTGAAATCGAACGCCTGATCCAGCTGTTGGCGCGGCTACCCGGATTGGGGCCGCGCTCGGCGCGGCGCGCGGCGCTGCATCTGATCAAGAAACGCGAAGCGCTGATGACGCCGTTGACGACTGCGCTTCAGGTCGCGATCGACAAGATCCAGGTCTGCAAAACCTGCGGCAATATCGACACCCAAAACCCCTGCACGGTGTGCACCGATCCGAGGCGCGATCAGTCGATCATCGTGGTGGTGGCCGACGTCGCCGATCTCTGGGCGCTGGAGCGGGCAAATGCCACCAGCGGCCTCTATCACGTTCTCGGCGCGACGCTGTCGCCGCTCGACGGCGTCGGCCCGCAGGATCTGACGATAGATGCGCTGGTCAAACGCGCCCACGATTCACAGGTGAATGAAATCATCCTGGCGCTGAATGCGACCGTCGACGGCCAGACCACTGCGCATTACATCACCGACCTGTTGCAAGACGCCAATGTCCGGGTCACGCGGCTCGCCCATGGCGTGCCGGTCGGCGGCGAACTCGACTATCTCGACGAGGGCACGTTGTCGGCGGCGATGCGGCAGCGGACCCTGTTTTAGCCAAACAAACGGAACCGATTGAAATGACGAAACGTGGATTCGGCATACAACTCGTCTTGGGTGCGATCATTGCAGCGGTCATGGCGGTGCCGGTGGTGTGGGCGCAACAGGATGAGCCGGTGCCCGCGGCCGACAACAAGCCGGGCACCCTGATCAAAGCCGGTGATGTCCTGTCTGGAGAGCTCAACTCCCTGCGCGGCCACGCGGGCAAGAAGGGCAAGCGCTCGGCGACTTACCAGCTCAGCAGCCAGCCGCACCGGCTGCCGCCGCCCGGCGGCCTCTGCGGGCTCGAAACAGGCCCTGAGACCTTTCAGATCGTGACCAATAGCGACGCGCAAACGGCGCAGCTGAAGGGTTTCGTCGGCAAGGAAATTTCACTGCGCGTTGATGAGGTCGCCTGCGCTGAAGATGCCGGACAGATGAGCGAGGCCGTGATCTCCAGATGGAGCGTGGTGACCAAGCACTAAACTTTCACGGGTCCAAGGGCTTCAAAATGTCCGCGCCGCTGCAACCAGGCGAGCAGCAGGAGGCTCGGCACCGCGACCGCGACACAGATCGCAAAAAACAGCGGCCATCCGGTAGCCTTCGCCACATAGCCGGCGCCGGATGAAAGATAGGTTCGGCCGACCGCGGCCAGCGCGGTGAGCAGCGCATATTGCGTCGCGGTGTGGAGCGGATTTCGGCACAGCGCCGAGAGGTAGGCGACAAAGATCACGGTGCCGACCGCGCTGGTGAAGTTTTCCGCCGTGATCGCCAGCACCAGAGCCCAATGGTTGACGCCGACTATTGCGAGCCAGGAGAAGGAGAGATTGGCGGCCGCCTGGATGATGCCGCCGATCCACAGGCTGGCCGCGAGCGAATAGCGCCGCGCCACGAAGCCGCCGGCAAAGCCGCCGATCAGGGTCGCCGCCAGCCCAACGCCCTTGACGATGGCGGCATAGTCGTTGCGGGAAAAGCCGAGGTCGATCACGAAGGGCGCGGTCATGGTGCCGGAAAAGGCGTCGGTGAATTTGAACAGCACCACGAATGCCAGCGCCGCCAGCGCATCCGGGCGCAGGAGAAATTCGGAGAAGGCGCCTGTCGCGGCATGGAGGACGCGGGCAAGAGCCGTCTCGGTGCCGGTCGCGGCCTCCGCGCGACCCGATTGCTCTGGCTCGGTGGCGGCGAGCGCGGTTGCGGTGCCGATCAAGACCAGCGCTGCCATGGTCACATAGCCCCACATCCAGGCGGACGCGCGTGCGATGCCGGTGCCTTCATAGCCGCTGACGAGAAACAACGCGCCGGCGGTCGAGACCAGCATGCCGATGCGATAGGCCGCGACATAGGCCGCCATGCCGGCGGCCTGTTCGCTTTCGGGCAGGCTTTCGACGCGAAACGCGTCGACCACGATGTCCTGCGTCGATGACATCGTTGCCACCAGCAGCGCGCCAAACGCGACGAAGGCGGGCGATCGTGCGGGGTCGGCGAGCGCGAGCAACAGGATGGATACGATCAGCAGCAATTGCGAACATACGAGCCAGCCGCGGCGGCGGCCGAAGGCCCGCGTGAAAAATGGCACGTGCAGCGCATCGACCAGCGGCGCCCAGAGGAATTTCAGCGTGTAGGGTGTGCCGACCAGCGCGAAAAGTCCGATGGTGCCGAGGTCGACGCCGGACTCGCGCATCCAGATCAGGAGCGTCGACCCCGACAGCGCCAGCGGCAGGCCGGACGAAAAGCCGAGCAACAGCACGATCAGCACGCGCGGCTTGAGATAGACCGCAAGGCTCTCGCGCCAGGAAGCATGGCGTGTAGCCGGAGCAGACGAGCTTGTTTTAGTTTCGGTGTCGGGAGATGTCATGAGGCCTTGGTAGCAGATTCGAAGAAATCCTGTCGTCGCCCGGCTTGACCGGGCGACCCAGTATTCCAGAGGCCTATCCGCCGCCTGCGGCTATCTCTGGATAAAGATCATGCCAATCTGGATTGTCTTTCTCGATCAGCGAAATCTTCCAGGCTCGCGACCACTTCTTCAGCCGCTTTTCGCGCTTTATCGCATTCTCGGGATCGTCAAATTGCTCGAAGTAGACAAGCTTTACGACGTCATATTTCTCGGTGAAGCCTTCGGCCGACTTGGATTTATGTTCGTAGACGCGCCGGAGGAGGTCGTTGGTTATGCCTACATAGAGCGTGCCGCCTATGCGGTTGGCGAGAATGTAAACGTAGGCTGCGTGCCCCCACGGGCCGTCTCTGGAATGCTGGATCGCCCGGTCAAGCCGGGCGATGACAATAACATTTGGGAGGCTGACCGCTACTCCCCGGCCTGGAGCTTGCGCGGCAGCGGAAACAGCTCGGGCGTCCCCGCCTTGACGAGGCGTGGCGGTTCGGCCGGCGTCTCCTTGCTGAAATCGAGTTCCTCGATACGCCCTGCGCGCTTTTCGATCTTGTCGGCGGAAATAAGGATTTGCCGGACGTCCTCGTTGGCGTCGGCGAAATGCTTTTGCAGTTTCAGCACGCGCTCGCGCAGCCGCCCGAGGTCGTCGCCGAGATTGAGCACCTCGGTGCGAATCTGGTCGGCGGCATCGCGCATCCGCGCGTCTTTGAGGATTTGCTGCATCACCTGGATCGCGAGCATCAGGAGCGAGGGCGACACCAGCACGACGCGGGCGCGGTAGGCCTTCTGGATCACGTCGTCGAAGCGGTCGTGAATTTCGGCGTAGACCGATTCCGACGGCACGAACATCAGCGCGGTGTCCTGGGTCTCGCCGGCGATCAGGTATTTTTCGGCGATGTCGCTGACATGCTTCATCACGTCGGCGCGCAGCCGTTGCGTGGCGATTTTCTTTTCCTCGTCACTGCGCGCGTCGTGCAGCGCGGTGATCGCTTCCAGCGGGAATTTGGCGTCGATGCAAAGCGGCCGCTGGTCGGGCAGGAACACCACGCAATCCGGCCGCTTTCCGCTCGAAAGCGTGAGCTGAAATTCGTAAGCGCCTTTCGGCATGCCGTCCTGGACGATCGCTTCCATCCGCGCCTGGCCGAACGCGCCGCGCGACTGCTTGTTGGCGAGTACGTCGCGCGAGCGTCGTGACCTGTGACGTCAGGTCGGTGAGATTCTTGTGCGCGTTGTCGATGATGCCGAGCCGCTCGTGCAGCACGCGCAGCGAATCCATGGTGTTGCGCGTGGTCTGTTCCATCGATTGGCCGACGCGATGGGTCACCGAATCGAGCCGCTCGGACGACCGCGCGGGCCATTTCGGCCTGCCGCCCGGCCAAAGCCTGTCCCATCGCGTCAACGCGGCCGGTGGCTTCGCTTTGGGCGCGCAGCATTTCGCTCAGGCGCTCCTCAAGCTCGTCGGCTCGGATTGCCTGCGCCATCGCCAACTCCGCGCCGCGGCGGCCGGAGCGCGCGATCACGATGGCTATGGCCAGCAAGAGGATGAGGGAGAGTACGCCAAACCCGATCAGCGCCTCGCCGGTGTGGACCGGCAGGGTCGCCGATCATGAAAAGGATCTCGTTCATGCCGCTCTTGTAGCCGATTCGGCCTTGAATACGAACGAAGGGGGAACATTTATGGTTAATGTCGGGTAAATTTTCCTGGTTAACGCTTGCCTAACAATCATGGTTAACCGCGGGTAAATGCCCGCTCGCTTGCATTGACCCCAGCAAATCAGCGGCTTAAATCGCCCGCCAGCGCTTTAAGAGACATCATGGCATTAAGAGAAATCATCATCCTGCCCGACAAGCAGTTGCGGCTGCGTCTCCAAGCCGATCGCGAAAGTCACGGCGGAGATCCGCCAATTGGCCGACGACATGTTCGAGACCATGTATGACGCGCCGGGCATCGGGCTTGCCGCGATCCAGGTCGCGCAACCCTTGCGGCTGATCACCATGGATCTCGCCAAGAAGACCGAGGAGGGTGAGGTGACGCCGCAGCCGCGGGTCTTCATCAATCCGGAAATCATTTCGTCGTCGGAAGAGACGTCGGTCTACGAGGAAGGCTGCCTGTCGATCCCCGAATATTACGAGGAGGTCGAGCGGCCGGCGAAGGTGCGCGTGCGCTTCACCGATCTCGACGGCAAGGTGCATGAGGAAGACGCCGAAGGGCTTTATGCCACCTGCATCCAGCATGAGATCGATCACCTCAACGGCGTGCTGTTCGTGGATTATCTGTCGAAGCTCAAGCGCGACCGCGTGCTGAAGAAATTTACCAAGGCCGCCAAGCGCGCCGAGGAATAGGGCCAATGTCGCTCCGCCTGATTTTCATGGGCACGCCGATGTTTGCGGTGCCGACGCTGCGCGTGCTCCATGACGAGCATGAAATCGTGGCCGTCTATACCCGCGCGCCGAAGCCCGGTGGCCGTCGGGGCCTGGAATTGCAGCCAACACACGTCGGGCAGGAAGCCCATCACCTTGGCATCCCGGTACTGACACCCAGCACCTTGAAAACGCCGGAGGCGCTCGACCAATTTCGTGCGCACAACGCGGATGCTGCGGTCGTCGTCGCCTATGGCATGATCCTGCCGCAGGCGATCCTGGATGCGCCGAAACTCGGCTGCTTCAACCTTCACGCCTCGCTGTTGCCGCGCTGGCGCGGAGCCGCACCGATCAACCGCGCCATCATGGAGGGCGATGCCGAGAGCGGCGTGATGGTGATGAAGATGGATGCCGGCCTCGACACCGGCGACATTGCCTTGGGTGAGTCTGTCGAAATCACAGACGAGACGACTGAAGTACGGTTGCGTAGCTATCTGGGGGGGCCGGGGCAAGGCTCATGCGGCAAGCCATGCGTGCCCTGGAACGCGGTACGCTGCAATTGACGCCGCAGCCCAGCGAAGGCGTCACCTATGCCGCGAAGATCAACAAAGCCGAAGCGCATATCGACTGGAACAGACCAGCCCACGCAGGTGCTGCGTCATATTCACGGATTGTCGCCGTTCCCCGGCGCATGGTGTGAGATACCCCTCGAAGGCGCGCCCCAACGGATGAAGATTTTGCTTTGTGAAATGGCTTCAGGATCCGGTGAACCCGGCGCCGTGCTGGACGACCGCCTGACGATTGCCTGCGCGCAAGGCGCCTTGCGGATCATCGACTTGCAGCGCGCCGGCAAGCAACCGATGAAGGCGGAGGAATTCCTGCGCGGCACGCCTGTGAGACCGCCGGCGCGGCTCACCTGATGCCCCGCTACAAACTCATCATTGAATATGACGGCGCGCCGTTCTCCGGCTGGCAGATTCAGGACAACGGCCCCTCGGTGCAGGGCGCGCTGGAAGCCGCGGTCAAGGCGATCTGCGGCGAGGAAGTTCGCGTCCACGGCGCCGGCCGCACCGATGCCGGTGTGCATGCGCTCGGTCAGGTCGGCGCATTGCGATATTGCCAGGCATTTCGTGCCGGGCCGGTTTCGCGACGGGCTGAATGCGCATCTGCGGCCGCATCCGATCGGCGTCATATCGGCGGACATCGTGCCTGACGATTTCGAGGCGCGGTTCTCCGCGAAAAAACGCCACTACCGCTACCGGATCAAGAACACCCGCGCCAATCTGGCGATCGACATCGGCAAAGCCTGGCGGCTGCCGCGGCCGCTCGATACCGATGCGATGCATGAAGCTGCACAACGGCTGCTCGGCAAGCACGATTTCACGACCTTTCGCGATACCGAATGCCAGGCGAAATCGCCGGTGCGAACGCTGGACCAGCTCGACGTGATCAGGGACGGCCAGGAGGTCGATATCCTGACCTCGGCGCGCTCGTTCCTGCACAGCCAGGTGCGCTCGATGGTGGGCTCTTTGGTGTGGGTCGGCGAGGGCCGCTGGTCGGCCGACGATCTCGCCGCCGCGCTGGACGCGCGCAGCCGCGCCGCCTGCGGCCCGGTCGCGCCGCCGGAAGGGCTTTATCTGGTGCGGGTGGATTATTGAAGCAAATGGCCGTCATTCCGGGGCGCGCGACGACGCGAACCCGGAATGTTGTGCCGCTAACTTCGAGATTCCGGGTCCACGCGAATACGCGTGTCCCGGAATGACGGCTGGGTGTTTACCTGAAATACCGGTCCAAAATCCCGCGATAGATGTTGGTCAGCTTTTCAAGATCGGACACCGGCGTTCGCTCGTCGATCTGGTGCATGGTCTGGCCGACCAGGCCGAACTCGATCACCGGGCAATAATTCGAGATGAAGCGGGCATCCGAGGTGCCGCCGCTCGTGCTCAATTCCGGCTTCCGGCCGGTGACCTTCTCGATCGCCGCCACCGCAAGATCGGTGAAGGCGCCGGGCTTGGTCACGAACACGTTCGAATTCGACGGCTCCCAGACGATGCGCGCCTTGATGCGATTGCCGGCTGCCTTGGCCAGCCGCGCCTCAACCAGTTCGCGCAACGTCGCTTGGGTGTGCAGATCGTTGAAGCGGATGTTGAACCTGGCCCGGGCCTGTCCGGGAATCACATTGCTGGCGGCATTGCCGACATCGACGGAGGTGAATTCGAGGTTCGAGGCCTGGAACTGCGCGCTGCCGTGATCGAGCGGTTCGTCGCTGAGCGCCACGATCAGGCGCGAAATATCCGGCACCGGATTCAAGGCACGGTGCGGGTAGGCGACGTGACCCTGGATGCCTTCGACGTAAAGTGTGCCGGACTGCGAGCCGCGGCGGCCGATCTTGATGCAGTCGCCGAGCGCCTCGACGTTCGAAGGCTCGCCGAGCACGCAATGGTCGAATTTTTCGCCACGCGCGGCAGCCCATTGCAAAAGCTTGACCGTGCCGTTGACGGCAACGTCTTCCTCATCGCCCGTGATCAGAAACGAGATCGAGCCTTTTGGCTTGCCGCCATGGTCTGCAAGGTATTGCAGCGCCGCGGCAACGCTGCAGGCAATGCCGCCTTTCATGTCGACGGTGCCGCGGCCGTAGAGAAAGCCGTCCTTCACCTCGCCGGAAAAAGCGCCCACCGTCCACGCTGTCTCATCGCCGGGCGGCACCACATCGGTATGGCCGGCGAAGGCGATGTGCGGCGCGACGTTGCCGATGCGCGCATAGAGATTGTCGATATCGGCGGTGCCTGGTTCGCTGAAGGTGACGCCGGTGGGTTTCGAAACCGGCCGCTTTGAGGAGAGTTTCCAGAACGCCGAGCGCCCCGGCATCGGCCGGAGTTATCGAGGGGCAGCGGACGAGATCGCGGGCGATCGAGAGGGCATCAGTCATGCGACCCGATTAACACGCGTGGCCGCCGGGAGGCTAGTGGCCCGATTCTAACATTCGCTCGCCTTTGTAGCGGGCACTTTTGCGAATGTTAAAATCAAAGGGCCACTAGCTAATATAATTTCGAGTGAAGTTCAGGATTTGACGTTCGCTTGAGAATTTGCGGCTGGGGACTTAGCGAACGTCAAATCCACTCCACTCGTGGCCCGATTCTAACATTCGCTCGCCTTTGCAGCCGGCCCCTTTAGCGAATGCTAGAATCAAAGGGCCACTAGCTAATATAATTTCGAGTGGAGTTTAGGATTTGACGTTCGCTTGAGAATTTGCGGCTGGGTACTTGGCGAACGTCAAATCCACTCCACTCGCACTGCGTGGAACAAATTCGTATGTGCTGGTCTGGTCCCAACGCGATGCCGAGGTGCTGCGCGGACGGGACTGCACCTTGGGCAAGGGATTGGGTCCGAACCGGTTGGTCCACCGCGTCCCCTTCAGGCAATACATATCGATAAAACCCCAGATCATCATAAAGCAGACGGCCAGGGCGAGGGGGAATATCAAATACGAGTGAGGCAGCCGGTTCTGGAACTGAGCATAGAGGCCGGGAATCGCGAAATAGGGAATCATCCACCAACCGACCTTGTCACGATCGTGCAGCCGTTTGACCGAGGTCGCAAGATAAACCCAGACGAATGCCAGCGAACCGACACTTTCAAAGAACATCAGAATGAGATGGGCCGGCGAGGTCTCCTTGCCGCTGCGAAGGTGCGCGAACGTGGCGCGCAGCACGGCCGGATCGACGATGCCGAAGATGTCGTTGATGCTGAAATGAATGGATTTGACGGGAGAGCCGAACAGCCGGTCGATGCCGAGCATCAGCAGGCCGATGAAGATCATCCAACAAATGATAACGAGTATCGCCAGCCACATCTTGGCGCGGTTGATACGGCCGTCAAATCCGAACAGAAACCAGACCCAATCCATCGCGGGTGCTCACTTTTCGAAGTTCGTGTTACGTCTCAGCGCCCACCTTTCACGAACTTCGGAAAGCCATGGGCATCAGCAAATCTACAATTCTAGTGCCGCTTCACTATTTGAAGTTCCTGGATCGAATTCGCCGCGTGCAGTGCAGGAACTTCAAATAGACGGCATTAGCCTCCGCGCCGCGGGGCGGGAGGCCCGCGGGTTGGAAGTTAGTCGTGCAGAGACCGCCTCGGGTTCGAGGGAAAGCGCTATCGATTGGCGGCCAGGAAATATCAGCTCGCCCTAACCTCCCCTTGAAAGGGGAGGTCGTTTTGCTCCGTGAGGAGCAAGGCGGGAGGGATCACCCCCCGCCCCGGCCCTCCCCCTTTCTGGGGGAAGGAGAAGCGCATCGCGCTTTAATCGCGCAGCAATTCGTTGATGCTGGTCTTGGCGCGGGTGCGCTCGTCGACCCGTTTGACGATGACCGCGCAGGCGGTCGCCGGGCCCGGCTGGCCATTCTTCAGCGGTTTCGCCGGTAGCGTCCCGGGCACCACCACGGCGTATTCCGGCACCTCGCCGATGAAAATCTCGCCGGTTTCGCGATCGACGATCTTGGTGGAGGCGCCGAGAAACACGCCCATCGACAGCACCGCGCCCTTGCGCACGATCACGCCTTCGGCGACTTCCGATCGCGCGCCGATGAAGCAATCGTCCTCGACGATCACGGGCTCGGCCTGCAACGGCTCCAGCACGCCGCCGATGCCGACGCCGCCGGAAATATGCACGCGCTTGCCGATCTGGGCGCAGGAGCCGACGGTGGACCAGGTGTCGATCATGGTCGCTTCATCGACATAGGCGCCGAGATTGACGAAAGAGGGCATCAGCACCACGTTCCGCGCGATGAAAGCCGAGCGGCGGACGATGGCGCCGGGCACGGCGCGAAAGCCGGCATCGCGAAAGCGGTTTTCGCCCCAGCCATCGAATTTCGACGGCACCTTGTCCCACCAGGACGCCTTGCCCGGGCCGCCGGCAATCGCGGCTCATGTCGTTGAGCCGGAACGACAGCAGCACCGCCTTCTTCAGCCACTGATGCACCTTCCATTTGCCGCTTGCTTCGCGCTCGGCCACGCGCGCCTCGCCCTTGTCGAGCAGGTCGAGCGCATGATCGACGGCGTCGCGGACCTCGCCTTTGGTCGCGGCCGGAAATGCCGTCACGGGCGTCGAACGCGGCGTTGATGGTGGATTCGAGAGCGGCAGCGGACATCGTGATTTCCTTGGAGCGGTCGGGCGGTTGTGAAGCGGCTTTTTCGGGATTTGGAGAGCGGAGAGTCAAGGCGGCGCTTTGTTTCTGCATACGCCTCTTCCAACCGCCTGTCGTCCCTGCGAAAGCAGGGATCCATACCGCGGGATCTATCGATTGGTAGGGACGGTTGGTACGCGTCGCAAAACTCAAGACGGTGTTTATCGGCCTCTGCTTTCGCAGGGGCGACCAGAGGCTATGGTTTCGTCAGCCCCTGCAAAAATCCCGTCAGATCGTCGGTGACGTGGTCGACTGAGGCGATCGTCGCGGCCTTCGAGCTCCCAGTCCTCGCGCACGACTTCCCTTGAGCCGTCGGGCACCACCAGCACCGTGGTCATGCCGAGCTGGTGCGGCACCACCAGATTGCGCGCCAGATCCTCGAACATCGCCGATTTCGCTCGGATCGACGTCATGAAGCTGTCAGGAACTTGTGATAGGTCTGGGCGCCGGCTTCGGCTCGAGCTCGGCGGCGATGATGTCGAACACCGCTTCGAAATGCGCGCCGATGCCAAGCCGCGTCAGAACCGCCTCGGCATGGTCGGTCGAGCCGTTGGTCAGGATCAGCTTGCGGCCCGGCAGTTTTGCGATCGCAGCGCCCATCGCCGGATTTGGCTCCAGCGGCGAGTGGTCGATCTGGTGAACGTAAGCGAGATAGTCGTCGGCGTGCACGCCGTGCTCGGTCATCATGCCGCGCATGGTGGTGCCGTAGCGGCGGTAATAGTCCTTCTGGATGATCCGCGCCTGTTCGGCCGACACCTTCAGACAGGCGCCGATAAACTCGCCGATCCGCTGATCGACCTGCTGCCACAGATTGACGTGATGCGGGTAGAGCGTGTTGTCGAGGTCGAACACCCAGGTGTCGATATGGGTGAAGGCGCGTTTTTCGGTCATCATGGCATCGCAAAGCGCAGCGTCTTGCCGCCGCTCGACAGGTCCACGGCGGCAAACCCGGTGGTGGCGAAGCCGCGGGTGCCGCACTCGCCCTGTTCGTTGATTTCGAACTTGCTCTCGCGCGTGCAAAGCGGAGTTTCGCCGCCCCAGTTCAACGGCTTGTCCTTGAAGCGTGATGGTGCGGTTTTCGGCGTCGACCGCTTCGGCAAAGCTGAAGATGCTGCCTGGGCTGGCCGGTCACGTCGGGATGCAGGCATTTGCCGGGCTCGATGCGATACCAGCCGCGGCTGACCACGGTCTTGCCGTCGTCTGTCGCGACCGCCGCCATGATCTTGTGCGGCGTGTCGTTGCACCAGGTGAGCCCGGTGGAGGACGGCGACTGCACCGCCTCGATCATGGTCGTGAAAAAATTCGGCGACTGGACGAAGTCCGGCGGCCAGCCCGCGGCTCTTCAGGAACGCCGCCAGCGCGGCTTGCGTTTTCGGGCCGTCGACGCCGTCGATCGGCGCGGCGTCGAAGCCTGCAATCACCAACAGCCGCTGAATGGCGGCGAGACGCGCCTGATCGTCGTCATATTCGCTGTCTTCGGCGAGATAGGCGACGAGATTGCCGTCGTCGGCGCGGGTCGGAGTGATCTGGGTGAAGGGCGCCGGCGTCTGGCCGGGCGCGGCACTGGCGGGCGGCCGCGATGACGAAATTGTCGGGAGCGACGCAGAGCGTGTCGCTGCCGTTCTGCGGGATCGGCGAGGCGCCGTAAACGCCGAGCGCGCGGGCATTGAGCAGGATACGGTCGGCGGTCAAGCGTGCCCTGCAGGACCACGCGGCACGCCGCCGGATCGATACGAAACCATCCGCGCGTCGCGGTCGCCGATTTGTCGTCGATGCCGATCGCCGCCTCGATCACATAGCTCATGCGGTTGCAGAGTTTCAGGTCGGCCGACGCGGGAAGTGATGATGCAAACAGCGGCACAGCAGCAGCAATAAGCGCGAAAAGCATTGACCGCAGGGGTGAGGGTCGAGGCAGCTTCTCGTCATGCCCGGACCTAGCCGTTCGAAGAACGGCATCGCTTCCGCTCGCCTTGTCCCGGGCATCCAGCGTCTTCGCCATGGCGCGAGAAAAAGACGTGGATGGCCGGAACAAATCCGGCCATGACGGTCTTTTTCGGGGGCGCCGTTCTTATCATCACTTGTGGATCAGCGTGCCCGTGCCCTGATTGGTGAACAGTTCGAGCAAGACCGCGTGCGGCTGCTTGCCGTCGATGATGACGACGCCCTGAACGCCCTGTTCGAGCGCATAGATGCAGGTTTCGACTTTCGGGATCATGCCGCCGGAAATCGTGCCGTCGGCGATCAGCTTGCGCGCATCCTTGATCGACAGATCCGGGATCAGCTTCTTCGATTTGTCGAGCACGCCGGGCACGTCGGTCAGCAGCAGCAGCCGCTTGGCCTTGAGCGCGCCCGCCACCGCGCCGGCAAAGGTGTCGGCATTGACGTTGAAGGTCTGGCCGGTCTTCGAGGTGGCGAGCGGCGCCAGCACCGGGATCAGCTCGTAGCCGATGATCTGGTTCAGCAGCGTCAGGTCGACCTTCTCGGGTTCGCCGACAAAGCCGAGATCGACGACCTTTTCGATATGCGAATCCGGATCGACCATGGTGCGCGTCGCCTTCGACGCCGTCACCATATTGCCGTCCTTGCCGCAGAGGCCGACGGCCTTGCCGCCGGCTTCGTTGATGTAGCCGACCAGTTGCTTGTTGATCGAGCCCGCCAGCACCATCTCGACGATCTCGATGGTGGCGGCATCGGTGATGCGCAGGCCCGCGGCGAATTCCGATTGAATGCCGAGCCGCTTGAGCATGGTGGCGATCTGCGGGCCGCCGCCATGCACCACTACCGGATTGATGGCGGTCTGCTCCAACAGCACGATGTCGCGGGCGAACGCCTTGGCGACATCCTCGGCGCCCATGGCATGGCCGCCATATTTGATGACGATGGTTTCGTCGTCATATTCCTGCATGTGCGGCAACGCTTCCGACAGGATGCGGGCCTGATCGAGCGGACTGATAGGGGACGCGTCGGTCATGAAGCGGGTCTCGCGGGTGCGGATTTCGAGCCGGGTTCTATCCGATTGTCGGGCAGGGCGCAAAGCGGATGCGGCGCCTGCCGTTCAGTTCCGCCGGGGCCATGCAGCGGCAATGGCCAGCACCAGCCAGCTGACGATCAGGAGCGTGCCGCCGGTCGGCGCGGCAAAAGGAAACAGGGCGTGGTCGGCAAATTGCCGCAAACTCAGGTCGCCGGCAAACAGCGCGGAAGCGATCACAAAGCCGAACGCGGCGGCAAGGCCGCCTCTGTGGGCGACGAGGCCGCGCTCGGTCAGTGCGACGACGGCGAGCACGGCGGTCGCGTGAAACAGCAGCATCGAGGAGGCCGGCATGAGCCGCGCCGCATCGCCCTGATGGGTGGCGACGGCGGCCAGGATCACGCCGTCGGCGCCCATGATGCCTGCCAGGATGACAAGGATGCGAAAGGCTCTCATCGCTATCGTCCCGATTCCGAGGTTCGTATCATTGTGCGGCCCCTGTTTACGAACTTCGGAATCGATAGGGCAATAGCAAACTTATTAATCTAGTGTGGCTTTGGTTCAAAAGTCCGCATGATGAACTCGCGGCATCAATGATGCGGACTTTTGAACCGCCACACTAGCGCTCTCCAAGCAGGCGCACCATCGCGGCCCGCAGTTCCGGGCATTCCGATAGCCGTTTCGCGAAGACGTCGCGAGTACGTCGGGAAAAGCGGCCGGGATGCTTGAAAGCGCAGTCTTGATGTCGCCGATGCGGCTTTCCAGTTCGGCCGGCTTGATCTGATCGGCCTTGGTCAGCACCACCTGATAGCTGACGGCGGACTTGTCGAGCGTCTTGAGCACGTCGAGGTCGACCTCTTTAAGGCCGTGCCGGGCATCGATCAGCACATAGACGCGCGCGAGGTTGCTGCGGCCCTGCAGGATATTTGTGGATCAGCGCGGTCCAGGACGCGACCTTGGCCTTGGGCGCCGAGGCGTAGCCATAGCCGGGCATATCGACGAGCCGCAGGCCGGCATGATCGGGACCTTCGAAGAAGATCAGTTCCTGGGTGCGGCCCGGCGTGTGCGAGGTCCGCGCCAGCGCGTTGCGGCCGGTGAGCGCGTTGATCAGGCTCGATTTGCCGACATTGGAGCGGCCGGCGAAGGCGACCTCCACGCCCGCCATCGGCGGCAGCGTTTCGATCGAGGGTGATGCCCAGATGAACTTGCCAGTCGCCCGCGAATAATTTGCGGCCCTGTTCGATCAGCTTCGCATCGGGTTCGGCGGTCATGCGAAGGGAGTCCGTTTGTGAATTCCTCTTGGTGAGGAAGCGCGCTGCTCGAGCAGGCCGAGTGTAAGCGAGGCTGTTAGCGAACGGCACGAAAAAGTAATACGCCGTCGCTGGACGATGCATCGCATCGCCAGGAGAACCATGAGGCGTGTACCTCATTCTTCGAGACGCGCGAAGAGCGCTCCTCAGGATCAGGTCTTCGATTCGGCCTTCTTCGACCGAATGTCGCCCTGAGATTGTCGAACAATTCCACCTTCACGCCATTGCGGCGCATGATCAAGCTCTGCTGCAAAACCGAGAGTGTGTTGTTCCACGCCCAGTAGATCACCAAGCCCGCCGGGAAGCCCGCGAGCATGAAGGTGAAGATCAGCGGCATCCAGCCGAAGATCATCTGCTGGGTCGGATCCGGCGGCGTCGGGTTGAGCTTCAACTGGAACCACATCGTGATGCCCATGATGATCGGCCAGACGCCGAGCGCGAGGTAGTGACCGAACACGCGGCAGCTGCGTCGGGTCGAAGTGCAAAAGGCCGAACAGAGTGAACAGGTTGGTCGGATCGGGCGCCGACAGATCCTTGATCCAGCCGTAGAACGGCGCGTGCCGCATTTCGATGGTGACGAACAGCACCTTGTAGAGCGAGAAGAACACCGGAATCTGCAAGGCGACGGGAAGACAACCGGCGATCGGGTTGATCTTCTCCTTCTTGTAGATTTCCATCATCTCCTGCTGCTGCTTCACCTTGTCGTCGGGATAGCGCTCCTTCAGCGCGGCGAGTTGCGGCTGCACCGATTTCATCTTCGCCATCGAGGCGTAGGACTTGTTGGCGAGCGGGAAGAACATCAGCTTGACGATCACCGTCACCAGCAGGATCGCGATGCCGAAATTGCCGACCAGTTGATAGAAGAAGTCGAGCGCCAGGAACATCGGCTTGGTGATGAAGTAGAACCAGCCCCAGTCGATCAGAAGATCGAAATGGTTGAGCTCGAGCTCGCTTGTTGTAGCCGCCGAGGCCCGCCGATCGGGAAATTGATGCCGACCACGCTCGGCTTCCTTGGCGCCGGCGAACAGCCGCGTGTTGGCGCTGCCGGTGCCGCCGATCGCGATGGTCTGCGGATCCTCCAGATAGTCGGTCTGGTAGGTCTGGACGTTGCCGACAAGATTGGACGAATAGCGCGCCTGCAGCTGCGCCGTGGTATCGGGCAACAGCGCCGAGGCCCAGTATTTGTCGGTGATGCCGAGCCAGCCGTCGGTGACCTTGAAGTTGACCGTTCTTGGCGTCGTCGATCTTCTTGTAGGTATATTCCTGCAGGCCCTGGTCGCCGAGATAGCCGATCAGGCCTTCGTGCAGGATGTAGTAGCCGGAGACCTTCGGGCGTGCCGTGCCGCGAGATCAGCGCGAACGGATAGAGCGTGACCGGCGCATTGCCGACATTGGTGACCTCGTCCTTGATGGTGAAGAGATAGCGGTCGTCGATCGAAATGGTGCGGCGGAAGGTGAGGCCGTCGCCATTGTCATATTTCAGCGTCACCGGCGTGGTCGGCGTCAGGCTGCCGCTCGCCTTCCTGCTGCCACATCGTGTTCTGGTCCGGCATTTTCACCGTCGAGCCGCTGGCAGCGACCCAGCCGAATTCCGCGTAATAAGGCGCCGCCGTGCCCGAAGGCGAGTACAGCACGATCGGCGGCGAAGCCGGATCGACGGTCTCGCGGAATTGCACCAGCGACAGGTCGTCGATCCGCGCGCCCTTCAGCGAAATGCTGCCGGCAAGGCGCGGGGTGTCGATCTTGACGCGGGGGCTGGCGGCAATGCGGTTTCGCGGCTCGACCGGGGCAGCCGAGCCCGCCTGTGCGTTCGAGGGCGCGTTGGCCGATGACGGCGCGGGCGACGTGGCCTGTGGCGTAGTGGTGTTGCCGGTGCCGGCATTCTGCGCCGGCGTCGTCGTCTGGGCCTGCTGGGCGAGCTGCGCGGCGCGCTGCTTTTCCATCTGCGGAATGTTGAAGAAATATTGCCAGGCGAGCAGCACGAGCGCCGGACAGAATGACGGCGAGGATGGTGTTGCGATCTGTCGGTCATCGTTAAGGTCTCGTCATTCTTTTCGGTTTGCGGCTTGCGCGACGTATGGCGCTTGGCCTGCCGGTCGAGGCGATGCAGCGCCGAGCGGAGATCGTCGAGCATGGTCGCAGAAGTCGCGAGTCAGCGCGGCCCGGCGGCCGACTAGCACATAATCATGGTGCGGCTCGCATCGCCATGACCACCGGCAGCCGTTTCACCAATTCGCGAAGCCGGCGCCGGATGCGGTTGCGCTCGGTCGCGGTTCCGTTCTTCTTGGTAACGGTGAAGCCGACCCGGACCGGGCCTTCATCGTCGCGGCGGCGGCTCTGCACGACAAAAGCGGCAGCTGCTGGCCCGCGCGCCATTGGCAACGGCGAGGAAGTCCGCCCGCTGCCTTAGCCGATCCATGATGAGATCTCCGGGAGAGCCCGGGCTCAGGCGCTCAGGCGCTTGCGGCCCCGCGCGCGGCGCGCGGCGAGGACCTTGCGGCCGCCGGTCGTAGCGAGACGGGCGCGGAAGCCGTGACGGCGCTTGCGCACCAGTTTGCTGGGTTGATAAGTCCGCTTCACGGGTCGTTCTCCGCTGACAACTGGGCGACAATTTGCCTGATGAATTGAGGTATGTCCGCTGATGCGGGCCGGCCCAAGACGGGCCGTTTCCGGCCCAAATGAGCCGCCTCCCGGCTGGAACCGGGTCATCGCGGACAATTGGCGCGGCTTATACGGGAGCGACCCGTTTTCGTCAATGTCGCGGGAGCGGCGATGTAAGGTTCCCTGATACGGTGCGATTTGTTGCGAATAATTCAACAGTCGCGGTGTATTATCTCGGTAGCTGAGGCTTTATCGTGCGGCGGGCGGCCAGCGGCAATTTGGCCGTGCCGGTCACCTTGAGGCTTTCCAAGGGAACCGGTATCTGACCCCATCGATTACCGCGGCCACTGTTATTAAACCTTGATTTGACGGCCCGGCGCGCAGGGCCCAAATAGCCAAAAAGCAAGGCTTCGAAGGCAGTTATGGCGTCAGACGACCGACGAACAGCCGAACAGCGGCGCCGCCGCGGGCCACGCTCGCCGCGCCGGCTTGGCCTGTCCGGCAAGCTGCTGCTGCTGACCATTCCGCTGGTGATGATCGCGGAAATCCTGATCTACGTGCCCGCGATCGCCAACTTCCGGATGAACCGGCTTAACGACCGGCTGGCGGCGGCCAACACCGCCGCGCTGGTGCTCGACGCCGCACCTTCCGGCATGGTTCCGGATTCGCTGGCGCGGCAAATCCTCGACAGCATCGGCGCGCGCGCGGTTGCGATCAAGTTCGGCCAGCAGCGCCGGCTGCTCGCCAGCGCCGATCTGCCGCCGGCGATCGACCACGACGTCGACATGCGGACATGACGGTCTGGTCGGCGATCGTCGACGTCTTTCGAGATGATGCTCGAGACCGGCAACCAGACGATCCGCGTGATCGGACCGGCGCCGGGCGGCGCGCAATTCATCGAGGTGGTGGTCGACGAGGTGCCGTTGCGCCAGGCGATGTACCGGTTTTCCCGCAACCTGCTGCTGGTCTCGCTGGGGATCGCAATCCTGACCGCGGCGCTGGTCTATCTCGCGCTGCATTTCCTGTTCGTGCGGCCGATGCGGCGGCTGACCGCAAGCCTGGTCGGCTTCCACGAGAACCCGGAAAGCTCGGCCCGGATCATCGTGCCGAGCCAGCGCGGCGACGAGATCGGCGTGGCCGAGCGCGAATTGTCCGACATGCAGCGCGACCTGGTCTCGATGCTGCATCAGAAGAGCCGGCTTGCAGCGCTCGGCCTTGCGGTGTCGAAGATCAACCACGATCTGCGCAACCTTCTGGCCTCCTCGCAACTGCTTTCCGACCAGCTGGCCAGCGTGCCCGATCCGCGCGTGCAGCGTTTTGCGCCGAAGCTGATGCGCTCGCTGGAGCGCGCGATCGCGTTCTGCCAGTCGACGCTGTCCTACGGCCGCGCGCAGGAAGCCGCGCCCGACCGCCGCATGATCCTGATCGAGCCGGTCGTGGCCGAGGTGCGCGAATCCGCAGGGCTTGCCGCCGACGCCTCGATCACCTGGATCAGCGCGATCGAGCGCGGGCTGACGATCGATGCCGATCCCGACCAGCTGTTCCGCGTGCTGCTCAATCTGGTGCGCAACGCCGACGCAGGCGCTGGAGGGCCGGCCCGAGCGATCGCGACCACGCAAATCCGGATCACCGGCCGGCGCGAAGGCGCGGTTGCCATCATCGAAGTGTCCGACACCGGCCCGGGCGTTCCGCCCGCGAGCCCGCGAGCACCTGTTCGAGGCGTTCCAGACCTCAGGCAGGCCCGGCGGCAGCGGGCTCGGCCTTGCGATCGCCGCTGAACTGGTGCGCGCCCATGGCGGCGAAATTCACCTGGTCGAAGGCACCATCGGCGCGACCTTCCGGATCACCATACCGGACCGGCCGGTCGAGCTCTTAAGCATCCGTAACGAACGGGCACGGGCGTAAAGGCCGATTCTCGCTTATTTCGGTCTGCCCGAGACCTTGCCAAGCCGGTTCGGAGCCGGTAGCAATGGCCCGCTTTCGCGACCTGCAAACAGGTTTTGCAGCGGCCATGACGGACCCTAGGGTTCGAGCTCTTTTGCGAAACACGCGCCCGTAGCTCAGCTGGATAGAGCATCAGACTACGAATCTGAGGGTCGGACGTTCGAATTCGTTCCGGGCGCGCCATTTCGGGATACGCTATTAGCGCCAAATGCCGCCGATCTCGCAATTCGGCACATCCGGTTATATCTGCAGGCGGCCCTCGCGATCTCCGTGAATCGCGATGACAGTCAAATGCACTGTCACCGTAATCCCAACGTGCTGGTGGCGGTCCGCACTTCGCGTCTGTCTGCACTTCGCGTCTGTCTTGCAGGAGTGCCGATAAACGTGTCAGCTAGGGAGTCCCAGTTTAGGGTGCCGGAATTGATCGGGGTATCATGAGAAAGCCTTCGCTCACCGCAGCCGCGTCAATACTGGGCTTGGCGCTTGTCCTGTCGCCGATTGCCAACCTGCAGGCCGCTGAAATCAAGATATTGGCGGGCGGCGCCATGACAGGCCCGTTAAAAGAGCTCGGCGCCCAATTTGAGAGCGCGTCCGGCCATAAGCTTGTCTTTCGCTTCGGTACCACCCCCGAACTGATCAAGCTGGCTACGACCGGCGGACCGTTCGATCTTGCTGTCGTGCCCCGGGAGGTGTTCAAGGACGCCGCCGCACAGGCCCGGTTCGCGTCCGGGCCGACAAACGACATAGCTCGCGTAGGCCTCGGCGTCGCAGTCCGCTCGGGTGCCCTCAAGCCCGACATCAGCACGCCCGAAGCGCTGAAGCAGACGCTGCTCAAGGCGCAGTCCATCGCCTCCATACCGGAAAGCGCGGCCGGTGCCCAAGTATTGCGGGTGTTCGAGCGTCTCGGCATCAGTGAGGCGATGAAAGCCAAAACCAAGGTGCAGACCGGTCCGGCACAGATCGTTCAAGCGGTTGCCAAAGGCGAGGCTGAGCTTGGCGTGTTTCTCGTCAACGTGCTGACGGCCCCCGGTTTGGACGTGGTCGGTCCGTTTCCCGCCGAATTGCAGCAGGAAGTGGTTTTCACGGCAGCCGTCGCTGCAGACACCAAAGAAGCGGAAGCTGCCAAGGCGTTCATCGCCTATCTGACGACTCCCGCCGCCACCGCCGTGATCAAGGCCAAAGGTATGAAGCCGGGCTGAGACAAACGCACGGCACCACAAGCGGCCACATCTTCACGACTGTCCGGTATTGGCCTATCGCGTCGATCCCGGGATTGATCAAGAAGGCCGCGATCGAAGGGTAACCGGACCACCCTGCAAAATCGGGAAGACCGCCGCACGAGGCGTAGCGAAAAATCGCAGGGCATCCCGGATTATGCGGCCGGAGCGCCGCAGCCGGCCGCCGCATCATAGCGCCACGGCGAACGAGTAGTGCCCATCTTCATCGGCCGTGGCGCCACTTCGGGATACGCGATCGACGCTGCACGCCGCCGTCCTGCCGATGCAAGCCGTCGAGCTGCGTCCGCTGACCGCGTGTCTCACTATCTCCGTGTCTCACGATCTCAATTTATCGCGCTGACGGGTTAAGCTCAGCTGGCTGCGTCCTTGATCGCGGCTTCGAAGCTCTTCGTGTCGAAGGCGGGCATAGTTTGGACCCGCCCCAGACCTTGGGTCGCGTACCAGACGGAAAACGCGAGCACCGCCTCCGGATTCGGGGCATCCACGATGTCGACGAAATCGTAGTAACCTTGCGTGTAGTGGATCAACTCGATCTTGATGCCAAGCTTGTCGAGCTTTGCCTTAGCCTTGCCGATCCGCTCAGATTGCTTGCTTGCCCACTCAGGACTGAGATTACCAAGGAGCACATATTTCATGGCTACCTCCACATGAGTTGATCATGTTGAACGAGGAACCGCGAAATTATACGCCTTTCGGCGACCCAAGCGATCCCTAACGTGGGCGCCGCGCTAGGTTCAAGTTCCGGGCCTTGTCCAGATTGCGGGTCTCGGCCAGCGCGGCTGCGCTCGGCAAGAGGGCCGACGCGAGGTCGGTCCCGGTGAAATCGGCGCCGGCGAGATTGGCGTCGGACAAGTCGGCTCCCGCAAGGTCAGCGTGGCTGAGATTGCAATTCGCCAGATTGGCGTTCTGCAGCTTCGCGAATTCGAGATCGGCGCGCGAGAGATTGGCGCCGCTCAGATCCGCATTCCTGAGATCGGCGGATTTGAGCACGCCACGCATCATGCCCATCGATTGGTTGCGCATGTCGGCGCTCAAATCGGCGCCAGCAAGCTTGGCCCCGGTCAGGCTGGCACCGGAAAGATCGGCGGTGATCCGAGCGCCGCTCAAATCGGCGCCGCCAAGCCTGGCCCGTTGCATCTGTGTGCCGAGCAGCGATGCCTTGACGAGGGACGCCTCCGTCAAATCCGCGTCGATTAGCCAAGCCTGGTTTAGGATGGCCCGATCGAAGCGCGCGCCTTTCAGGTTGGTCCGGTTGAGCTTGACGAGGCGAAGATTGCTGGCGGAGAAGTCGAGGCCCGAGAGATCGAGGTGCGACAGCCGCTTTCCCTGCAAATCCGCAGAGCGTTGGCCCGCGGCGTCTTGAGGCGCGGCCTCGAGAAGCGCCTCGACCTCGGCGCGCGTCATCTCCGGTGTCGACATTTCGGGACTGTTGAGGTCGACGCTGCGCAGCATGTCCTGCGACACGGCATCGATCGGATCAACCAGCAGCGCCGTCATCGACACAAGAGCAAATGCGAGACGAAACAGCATCGCTGTCTCTCCGCTATCCAGCATCGGCAGGAGAACCGGCGTTGTCTCCTTTTTCGGGTCGGCCGCACCGTCAGGTTGGCTGGTCGAGGTGCGCCTCCAGCTTGCGCCAGAGTATGAAACCGGATTCTGATCCTGGCAATGCCCGTGACCAACCCGTGCGAGGGAAAACCGGCGGCGAGGGCGAAGTGCCGGATCGTGGTCTATCACAGTCCTCGCGATCGGAGCGCGCAACCAGGCCGCTGCATCATAGGGCTACGGCGAACGCGTAGTGCCCGTCTTCATCGGCCGTGGCGCGCCATTTCCGATTTGAATAGCTTAATCCTCAGTGAGGCCCGGTGATCCGGCCAGCACGCGCCAATGATCGGTGACGTCGATCCCACATCGGAAAATCACTGGCCGTGTGGTCACCGATTTCCAGAGGGGTAAGCGACCTCAAGAATCATGGAGGGCGCCTGAACTGCTGCTATATTTGGCCGGAAGGAAGCGCCCATGATTGGATTGTTCTTTGAAGTCGTCCCGCGGGACGGCCACGCGCAGCGTTACTTCGAACTGGCGGCTAGCCTGAAGGCGGAACTGGAGCGCAGCGGTGGCGTCCTGTTCGTCGACCGCTATACCAGCACTTCCAGACCGGACGTCATTCTCTCGCATCAATGGTGGGTGGACGAGGAATCCCTGATCCGCTGGCGCCAGAATACACAGCATCGTGCGATCCAGCGCGCCGGGCGCGAGCAGCATTTCAGCGATTATCGTCTGCGGATCGGCCCCGCCATGGATCCCTCGCGCGCCACTGCCGCGGCCCGTACCCTTTGGGTTGGCTATCACGATGCCGAACCGGCGGCGCCTGCCGCCGGCGAGCTCTTCAAAAGTGTCTACCGGGAAGGCAAATTTCTTGTGCTTTCCGAGCACGCGCCGGGCGCGCAGGAGACGTCGGTGGACAGCAAAGCCTTCGAGATCACGCGCGACTACACGATGTACGATCGCGCTGAGGCGCCGCAATCATACCCGCCGGTCGTGCGTGACCGGCAGTAATAGCGAGCGAGCGTGGTTGCGCGGGATCTCTTATCAGGCCGCGGCTGAGCTGCGGACGGCGGTCACGATGACCTTCCGCAACGAAGACACCGCTTCGTTGACGTCGGCGGCGCAGTTGTGAACCCGCCCGGCCTCGCCGCTCAGGCGTGTCGCTTCGCCCGACACTTCGGTAATCCGGTTCGAGACCTCGCGGGCGCCATTGGCCGTCTCGGTCACGTTGCGCGAAATCTCGCTGGTCGCCGCATGCTGCTCTTCGACGGCCGCGGCGATCGAGCCCGCAATTTCGTCGATCGTGCGCACGGTGCTGCTGACCTCGTCCATGCCGCGCACGGTTTCCTGGGTGATGCTCTGGATTTCGCTGATCTGGCGGTTGATCTCCTCCGTCGACCGCGCGGTCTGGGTCGCCAGCGACTTCACCTCGCTCGCAACCACCGCAAAGCCCCTGCCGGCTTCGCCGGCACGCGCAGCCTCGATGGTCGCGTTGAGGGCGAGGAGATTGGTTTGCGAGGCAATCTCTGAAATCAGTGTCGTCACCTGTCCGACCCGCGTGACGGCTTCGGCCAGGGTTGCGATCGTGGTGCGGGCGGTCTCGCTGCGGCTGACCGCGACGCTCGTGGCTTTGGTCGCATTGGAGACCTGGGCGCTGATTTCCCGAATCGAGCTTGACAATTCTTCGGTGGCGCTGGCGACGGTCTGCGCGTTGGCGAGGGATTGTGCCGAGGCGGTTGCGACGGTTTGAGCGCTCGCGCCGACCAATTCGGCCGACCGGCTCATCACCGAAGCTGCCTCGGTCATCGCCGTCATCCGGTTGTCGATGCCCGTCACGGCGGTGTCGGTTTCCGTCTCGACGGTCGCAACCATGTCGGCCAGGGCCTTGCGGCGTGCTGTTTCAGCCTCACCCTTCTGAACATCCACTTGACTGCGCAGCCGTTCGGCTTCCACCGACCTCTCCTTGAAGCCCTGCAGCGCGCGCGCCAGGGTGCCGATCTCGTCCTTCAGGCGCAGATCGCGTTCGAACTCGGAAGAGGGAGCAGCCGACAGCGGTTGCTCGGTAAACTGCACGAGACGGTTGAGGGGCCGGGTGATCTGGCGCGACAACCAGTAGGCGCAGACCGCCATGAACAGGCCGACAATGCCCGCGACCAGGAAGAATTGCCAGGCGATTTCGGCATAGCGCGCATCGATGTCGTCAACAAACATGCTGGTGCTGACCACCCAATGCCAGGGCTCGAAAGCAATCGCATAGCTTAACTTCGTGACGGGTTCACTGGAGTTGCCGCGCGCGACGGGGCTCAAGGCAAAGACGGCGCCCGTGCCGCTGCGGCCGGCTTCGATCTGCTCCTTGATGATCTGCCGGCCGTTCGGATCGACGAAGTTATAGTAGTTGTTACCTTCGCGTTCCGGCTTTCCTCCATGCAGGACGCAGGTGCCCTCGTAATCATGGATGTAGTAATATTCGCCGCTGGCTCCGTACTTCACCGTCCGCAGCTGGTCCTTGACCAGCTTCTTGGCCGCCTCCTCGGTCAGTTCGCCGCTCTGAAAGCGCGCATAGGCGGTCTTGACCATGGACACGGCGACCTCGTCGACGTGGTGGACCATTTCGATGCGTTCGGAGGTGATGGTCTGGTGGATCTTGTGGCTCGCGAGCCAGGCAAGAAAAGCGTAGCCGGCAAAGATGATCGCAGAGAACATCAGCAGCTTTGCACTAATTCCAAACTTGGCCATCGATAACTCCGATCATCCAGATACCCTTAAGTGCCACCAAATCTTAAACCCGCCGTTAATCTTAAAGGCGATTGTGCGTCATGGTTGTTGGGCGGAGGCGGTGCCCGGCCGCCAGCGCGCCGGATGCCGTCGTGAGGCTGATCGGGAACGGCGCAGGTTGCGGCGGGGTTATCCGCTGGAACGAATCAGCCCAAATCTCTAAGAACGGCCGAACTCAAAGGCCTTCCGGCCAACCACTCATGGGAAAGCGCGATGCCAACCGCAAACGCTGAAAAGGCCAAGCTCCTGCTGTTGGAGGGCGTGAACGACAGCGCGGTTGAATTGCTCGAAACCTCCGGCTTTTCGGCTATCGAGCGGCTTCCGAAGGCGCTGGAAGGCGAGGTGCTTCGCAAAGCCCTCAAAGGCATTTCCCTGCTCGGGATCCGCTCCAGAACGGCGCTGACACAAGACATCTTCGCCGCAGCCGATCGGCTGGTCGCGGTGGGCTGTTTCAGCGTGGGGACCAACCAGGTCGATCTCAACGCAGCGCGGCGACGCGGTATTCCCGTCTTCAATGCGCCGTTCTCAAACACCAGGAGCGTTGCCGAACTTGTGATCGGCGAAATCGTGATGCTGCTTCGGCAGATATTCCCGCGTTCCGTCGCGGCCCATGACGGCGGGTGGGACAAGTCCGCTGCCGGCAGCCGGGAAGTACGCGGCCGCACGCTGGGCATCATCGGTTATGGCAATATCGGCTCCCAGCTTTCGACGCTGGCGGAGGCGATGGGGATGCGGGTCATCTATTTCGACCGCACCGACAAGCTTCGGCACGGCAACACGGAGCCGGTGGATCGGCTGGAGACTTTGCTGGCACAAAGCGACGTCGTCAGTTTGCATGTTCCGGAGACGCCGGAAACCTACAACATGATCGGCGCGCGGGAATTACGACTGATGCAGCCCGGCTCCTGCCTGATCAACAACAGCCGCGGCACCGTGGTCGATCTGGATGCGCTTGCAGCGGCACTTCGCGACGGACATCTGGCCGGCGCGGCACTCGATGTCTTTCCCGTTGAGCCTTCATCGAATTCCGAACGCTTTCAAACTCCGGTTCAGGGTCTCAAGAACGTGATCCTGACCCCCCATATCGGCGGCTCGACCGAAGAAGCGCAGGAGCGGATCGGCAAAGAAGTCGCGCGCAAGCTGATCGATTATTGCATCAACGGCTCGACCATGGGCGCGGTCAATTTTCCGCAGGTGCAGCTTCATTCGCGGGCCCATGGCGTGCGCTTCAGCCATGTCCATCACAACGTGCCGGGCATGTTGAGGCGCCTGAACGAGGTATTTCTCCAGCGCGACATCAATATTGCGGCCCAATATCTCGAAACCGACAGCGATGTCGGCTATGTCGTGCTGGATGTGGATCTCGCCGACCACGACTGCAGCGAATTGCTAAATGAAATTCGCGCGCTCGATGGCACGATCAGCGCAAGGCTGATCTATCAGCACTGAAGCAAAGATCGTCTGCGAATCTTAGCGGCAGTCTGCTTGTCGAGGAAGACAACACGGCAGATTTGCCGCCGCGTCGGACTCTATTTAAGTAATCGCATGTCATGTTGTGCTATTTGCCATGGCTGCAAACCTCACAACATGGGCAAGTGTCAAACTTTAACTCAGGCGGCGAGTTTTTTGGTCTCAGGCATTTGCACCGGCTCGAGCAGGTAGAACGCTGACCGGAAGCCGAATTGCATGTAGAGCAGGCTCAGGAGAAGAAGCGCAGGAGATTTCAGCGGCATGCGCTTGACCTCAACCAGCTTCAGGCCTCGCTCTGCGCCGAGCCGTTCGATCAGTCCGCGGAACCATATCGGGTACTGAATCAGAAGCCGGCCGTTATCGGCGAGGTGCTCGCCGACCTGCGCGAAAAGCATAGGCAAGTAGCGCACTGACGTTGCGAACTGTTTGTCGTTGTCTGCAAACTCCGCCTCGAGATAGGGCGGGTTGGCTAAAATCAGATCGAATTTGCCATCGACGGCGGAAAACATGTCGCTCTGCTTGACGGTGACATTGCTCAAGCCGTTGAGGCGGCAATTCTCCGCGGTATTCTTCACCGCCGATAGATTGATATCGACAGCGAGCAGTTCACTTGCCTTGGGTGCGCAGAACACGGCACCTACGCCGCTTCCGCAGCCCAGGTCCAGTACCCTGTCGCCAGCGCGGCAATAATCGGCACAAGCATATTCGTTTTCCAGCGGTTTGTAGACGTCAGGAAATACGACGAGCCGTTTCTTCTGAACAACAATCGACGGCAAAATGACGTTCAGCATTCTGACGTAGGGATACCAGAAGATCATGAAGGCGTGCTTGGCAGACGACCAAATTTTCATAACCCAACTCCGCTGATAAAAAGATTTGACCACAAGGCGGTTAAAGAAACTCTCATCGCAATCAGACCAACTGCGGAATAGCTTAAACTTAAGCCGCCTTGCGATCAGTGCGTTCTGGTTCACGGTTAAGGCTTTCCAGCTCCCGTGCAGCTTCCGCCTTCGCTGTTTTCATGATGCGGACGGCATCGGTGATATTTTCTTCGGTGTGGTTGGCCATTACCTGCATGCGAATGCGCGCCGCGCCTTTTGGAACCGCCGGGAATTCGACCAGATTGGCAACCAGGCCAAGATCGGGCAGGCGGCGGGACACTAGGCGGGCAAGGCCTTCCGATCCCATCTTGACGCAGACGATCGCAGAGGGATCACCATAATATTCCAGACCGGCCTCGGTGAGTTCGCGGCGCAGCGAAATGACGTTGGCGAGTAACTCGAGCCGGAGCACCCGTCCTTCGAGCGAGTTCGACGATATCGAAGGCCTTCAGGATGGTCGCTGCCTGCGCCGGTGACAGTGCGTTGGAGAACGTCGCCGGCGCGCTGTAGAAGCGCAGATATTCCTTGACGGCGCGGCTCTTGCTGGCAACGAAGCCGCCGTTCGAGGCGAATGTCTTCGAAAAGGCGCCCATCACCACGTCGATCTTGCCCAGCATGTCCTGAATGCCGATATGGCCGCGGCCTTCCTTGCCGAGGCAACCCAGATCATGCGCCACGTCGACAACGAGCGTCGCGTTGTACTCGTGGCAGAGCGTCTGAAGTTCGAGAAGCCTGGGCGTGTCCGAGTCCATCGAGAACAGGCCTTCGGTGAGCACCAGAATGCCGTTGTCCTTGTCCTTGGCGCGGATCTTGGCGAGCACGTCGCGGCAATACTTGTTGTCGAGATGGCGGAACAGATGGATGTTGTTAGTGGCGGCGTTCGCGCCTTCCTGAAGGCAGGAATGCGCAAGCATATCCATCACGACATGGTCGGCGGAACGAACCAGCCCCTTCACGACGCCGAATCCGGCGCCCCATCCCGTCGGATACAGCACGACGTGTTCCATGTTCAGAAATTCGGCGATCTTGCGCTCGAGCGCCACCGAGTGCGAGGTGTTGCCGACCAGAGCAGGCGAGCCTGCACTGTGGACGCCGCAGCGCTCGATCGTTTCGATTGCAGTCGCCTTGATTTCCGGATGTGATGACAGGCTCAAATAGTCCTGCGATGCAAAGTTGACGCCCTGCATCTTGTTGCCGCTGTCGTCTTGCGCCGCGCAGATGGTTTTCGGCCCATCTTCAGTCGCACGCGAAAATGGCCAAAGGCCGTTTTGCCGTCGCAGGTCCTGCCAACGGTAGAATCCTTCGGTTCGACCCAACAGGTCCGCACCGCCTGGCACGCGGAAATCGCGCATGCTTCCCGTCAGGGCAGCAGAAGGCACTTGGGTATAAATATCGCCGTTCATCGTCATCCCCGTTCGGCCAATTAGATTTTTATTTTGCCGAAAGGGGCACGATGCGGGGTCGAGATTAACAACCCGGCGGGATTTGGCACCGCGCCGGGCATTTTTTCGGACTTTTTGATGACGTTATAAATTTTTGGTTGGCATCGACGAATCCAGGCGCAGCATCAAGCATAGCGCACTCAATGTCAGAATTTTTCGTTTAGCGGAACATTAACCATAAAGGCTGTATCTCGATTGCCACAATCCTAAGACCGCAGGCCCGTTGCTGCGTCCCATGGCCCGTCGAAATCACAGTGAGTAGCTCATGATCAGGTCAGTTAGATTCGCTTCCGCAACGGTTGCCATCGGCACCATATTCGGGACGGCCTCTGTCCTGGCAGCAGACTTATCCGCGCCGATCTATTCCAAAGCGCCGCCGGTCTATCCGGCGCCGCCGAGCTGGAGTGGCTGCTACCTCGGCGGCAATATTGGTGCGGGATGGGATAGCACCCACACCGACGGATTAGCCTTCGCCGGCATGCCGTTTGTGCCACCTGTCGATTACGGCAGCAGCAGCGGGGCGGGCTTTATTGGCGGTGGACAGGTCGGTTGCGACTACCAGTTCACATCGAACTGGGTCATCGGCATCCAGGGCAACGCGGACTTCGGGGCAATCAGTTCGACTAATCCTGTTGTCGTCGTTCCCGGCATTACCGCGGCGTACCGGTTGAAGAACACCGAAGACCTTACCGCGCGCATTGGTTATGCGTTCTCTCCCGCAATTCTCGGCTACGTCAAGGGCGGCGCCGCCTGGGCAAATGCCGGCGCGGCATCTTTGGCTCCCGGTGCGGTGCCCGGAGAGACCGCGAATTTCACGCGGACTGGCTATACGGTCGGCGCTGGTCTCGAATGGAAGTTTGCGCGCGGCTGGTCCCTGTTCGGCGAATACAACTATCTGGATTTCGGAACCAGGAGCAGCAATCTTTATTCGACGGGTCTAGCCGATCCGTCATTGGGATTCGGCGCCACCGGTGCGTTGTCCGATACCGTTTCGCTGAGGCTTCGCAGCCAGCAAGTTCTTCTCGGCGTGAACTATCGATTCGACTGGGCTAGTCCGGTCGTAGCGAAATACTGAGCTGGCTTTGGAATAAAGCGCCTTTTCCGGCGCCCTCGTCTTAGGCGACTGCGGCGCTGGGTTGTTTGGCTTCAGGCAGCAATGCCCGCATCTTGCCGAGAAGGCGCTGCAGGTCGACAGGCTTGGTGTCGAAATCCGAGCAGCCGACTTCCACGCTCTTCGCCCGGTCGCTGGCCAAGGCATGAGCCGTGAGCGCAACGATCGGAATCGCTGAGGTCGCCGGATTGGCCTTGATCAGCTGCGTTGCCTCCCAGCCGTCCATTTCGCCTAGCGCCACATCCATCAGAATGAGGTCTGGATCTTCGCTTGCGGCCATCGCGACGCCTTCGGCTCCGTCGTGGGCGCAGCAGACCGAAAAGCCGTGACGTTGCAAACGTCGGGTCAGCATGTCCCGGTTCATTTCGTTGTCTTCGACAAGCAGGATCTTATGCATGATAGACTCCCGCGGTCGGCTCGAACGAGGCGTCTGAAGCATCCGGTACAAGCGTTGCGGCTACGTGAGCGTCGGTGCGCCGCCGGCCCGCGGTTAACGGCATGCGAATCGTGAAGCGGCTGCCTTCGCCCAGCGTGCTTTCGACCGAAATCTCTCCGCCCATCAGTTTGCAGAGCTTCTGGCTGAGGGCCAGCCCCAGTCCCGTCCCGCCGTACTTGCTCGTGCTGGAATTGTCGGCGACGGTAAATTTTTCGAAAAGGTGCGTGATCTGGCCTGGTGAAATACCGATTCCCGTATCGATGACGTCAACCACCAGATCGTCGCCATCTTCGGCGGGCATGCGATTGGCAATGAACTCGACCTTGCCGCTTTGGGTGAATTTCGCGGCGTTATCGAGCAGTTGCCCGGCCATGTTCCGGAATTTCGCGGCGTCGCAGAGCGACACGCCCAGGTAGGGCGAGATCATGCAGTTAAACTCGTTGCCGTTCTTTAGCGCGGCAGGCATGGCGTTGTCCGCGATATCCTCGAGCAGTTCGCAAATATCGATTTCTTCCAGATCGAGCTCCATCTTTCCCGCCTCGATCTTCGACAGATCGAGAATCTCATTGACGAGCTTCAGGAGGTGCTGGCCGGCTGTTTGAATCTTGGTCAGATCCGCGACGCTCGCCTTGTCGTCCTCGATCTCGGCGTCTTCAAGCAGGATCTGGCTGTAGCCAATGACCGCATTGAGCGGGGTGCGCAGCTCATGGCTCATCTTGGCCAGGAAATCGGCCTTTGCCGCGCTGGCCCTTTCGGCTTCCTCGGTCGCCGCGCGCAATGCCGTCGCGGTCGCCACATGCTGGCGCATCTCGCTTTCCAATTCGCCGTGCGAGGCTTGAATTTGCGCATAATAAAGTGCCATCATCGCGACGTAGAGCGCCGCCGCCGTGGTGGACACCAGGCCAAGGCCCTGCATCGCTGCGACCGGCAGGTTGTTATTGACGTGGAAACCAAAGAAATAAAATGAACTGAAGATTACCACGTTAGCGGCAAACATCACCTGGACGATCAGGGCCAGCTTGCTCGAAGAGCCGATGTAGAAGAACGCAAGCAGCGGAATGACGAGAACCCAGGCGAGCGTCGGCGACGTGACGCCGCCATAAAAATAGCAGCTCCAGAAAATACAGAAGATCAGATTCTCGATCGAAACCAGGGCCAGCGGATTATACGGCACGCCGGCCCGCAGCACGAAGGGAAACACCCAGAATGCGATGATCGACACCGCGAGCACGGCGTCGTCGTATCCGGGCGCGGGATCCAGTACATAGATCGAGATCGGAACCACGCTTCCGATGAATGGGCCAAGGATGTGGCTGACGAGAAAGACGTGCGCCCGGTTTCTTGCATCCCGGTCGGCCGAGATGTTGGCAGGGATGAAATAATTAACCAGACGATCGAGGGCGGCAATTGCCGTTGCAAGTTTCGCTTTCATGAACGTCGCGCCGCCTTCTGCAAAGTGATTTTGTCATGATATCGGTGGGTCGCTGCTTCGACACACCACGGACAAGCATGCAGAGTTGCCCACAGCTAACATTTTCAGGCCCGGCTTAAAACCACGTTAATTCATGAAAGCCGAAACTAAACCGAATTTTAAAGCGGGCCGCGCTAAGTTCCGCAATGACAGAAGTCGGCGGGGGCGAATAATGCAAATCTGGAGCCACATCGTCAGGTTCATCGACTGGTTCATTCCCGCTGAGGCCAAGCTGGAGCGCTCCGAGCTTGGGCTTGCGCAGAACTTTGTCTTCACGCATCTGGCCGGACCTGCTCTCTCGCAATCGATCAGTGTCTTTCTGTATCTCAGCGATCCGCACCCAGGATTTGCCTGCTGGACCGTTATCGTCTGCATCTGGCTGTTCTGGACGCTGCCTTTTGTTTACAAATACACGGGCAATCTGCGGCTCGCGGCCACGATGTCGGTTGAGCTGCTCGCCTTTGCGTCGCTGTTCGGCGCTTATTTTTACGGTGGCGTCAGCTCGCCGTTCCTGCCGTGGATGCTTGTCAGTCTGCTGCTCGGATTTTTCTATCTGTCGGAGCGGCCGATCCTTGTCGTCGGGTTGTTCACGTTCAACATCGGCGGCTTTGCGGCAGCGTACCTCACCTATGGCTTTCCCGAACTGCTCTCTCATGATCAGTTGTCGATCGTCGGCTGGATCTCGATCCTCTCGGCCACCGTCTACATGTCCTGGATGGCGATCTACTACGCCAACATGATTTCGGCGCGATCGGACCTTGAGCGCGAGGCCGAGCGGCATCGCGAGACCGCGATCCGGCTGCGCGAGGCCAAGGATTTGGCCGATGAGGCGAACCGTGAGAAGTCGATCTTCCTTGCCAAGATGAGTCACGAACTGCGTACACCGTTGAACGCCGTGATTGGTTTCAGCGAGATCCTGCTTGATGACGTCGAACTTGACGGCAAGAACAGCCGGAAGAGGGCTGATCTCCAGCGCATCAATTCGGCCGGAAAGCATCTGTTGTCGCTGGTGACAGACGTTTTGGATCTCTCGAAAATCGAATCCAACCATATCGATCTGAATATCCAGAAATTCGATCTCAACGAGATGGTGCGGGAGGTCGTGGCGACCGTCGAACCCGTGGTGATCGAGAACAAGAACAAACTCATCGTCAAGTGTCCGCAGGATCTCGGCGTTGTCTCGAGCGATCAAACAAAGCTCAGGCAAGCGGCGCTCAATCTGTTGAGCAATGCCGCCAAATTCACCCAGGATGGAACGGTGACGTTGAGCGTACAGCGCAGGAAGCGGCAGGCGGGAGACTGGATCGAGATCCAGGTGCAGGACACCGGTATCGGCATCGCGGAGTCGGATATCGGGCGGCTGTTCCAGAATTTCGGTCAGGCCAACCGCTCGACTTCCAGCAAGTATGGCGGCACCGGCCTTGGCCTTGCGCTCAGTCAGAAGCTGTGTGCGCTGATGGGCGGCGGCATTTCCGTCAAGAGCGAAGTCGGCCAGGGCTCGAGCTTCACGATACGGGTGCTCGCCTGGATGATCGAACAGCAAGATACGGAAGATTCCACCGGCGCCATACTAAATTTCACACATTCAGCAGCGGTATAAAAATCAGAAGCAGAATAAAAAAATGTCGAATTCCTCCACTAATCTTCGCGAGGCTTTTTCGCCTCCAAACCAGGTGGCCGACGCGGCAAACGGCCGGCAGGAGGTGCAGCCACGTCTCCTGATAGTCGATGACATCAGCGACAACCGTACCGTCCTCAAGCGGCGATTTGAACGCCGGGGCTTTGACGTCAGCGAAGCGGAGTCTGGCCTGATCGCGATCGATTTGATCGAGAGGAGCCAGTTCGATCTCGTGCTTCTCGACGTGATGATGCCGGGGATCGACGGAATGGAAACCCTCAAGCGCATTCGCAGCCGAAAGTCCGCCTCCGCTCTGCCGGTCATCATGGTCACGGCCAAATCGGAAAGCGACAACATTGTCGATGCGCTCGAACTTGGTGCAAACGATTATGTCACCAAGCCGGTCGATTTCGCAGTCGCGTTGGCGCGCGTGAATACGCAGCTCAGCCGCAGGCGGGCGGAGCAACAGGTTGCCTTGGCCAACGAGGAGTTGCGCAAAGCAAATGAGGATCTCGAGCGCCGCGTCGAAGAACGGACCCACCGCCTGATCGATGCCAATCAGCGGCTGAAGGAAGAGATCGCCGACCGCGAAGAATTGCAGGCCAGATCGCAATATCTCGCCTATCACGATTCCCTGACCGGGCTAGGCAATCGTCTGCTGTTCAAGGAACAGCTCGACGAGGCTCTCAGGGACGTCTCGGTGACCCCACATCCGTTGGCGGTTTTGTTCCTCGATCTCGATGGCTTCAAGGCCGTCAACGATACCCTCGGACATTCCGTCGGCGATTTGCTGTTGAAATCAATTGCGGTGAAACTGCGCGATTTGCTTCCTTCCACGGATCGAATTGCCCGGCTCGGGTGGCGACGAGTTTGCCATCCTTGCAGATGTCGAGCCCGCAACCCACATCTTCCACGTCGCTCGCTGAGCGGATCATCGAGATCGTCGCCGAGCCACACAATATCGACGGCCACGATGTCACCGTCGGCGCCAGCGTCGGCATTGCGATCGCGCCGTCCAGGCGAAATGAGCACCGAGAACCTGCTGAAAAGCGCCGACCTTGCGATGTACAGCGCCAAATCCGAGGGGCGCGGCACTTACCGCATCTTCGATCCGCGAAATGGATGCGATCGTTCAGGCGCGCCGCTCGCTCGAGCGCGACATGCGGACCGCGCTCGCGTTGGACGAGTTCGAGGCTCTTCTATCAGCCATTAGTCAATCTGCAGACCAAGCAGCGTGACGGCCTTCGAGGCCCTGATGCGCTGGAACCACACCGAGCGCGGGGCGGTGCCGCCGTCGGAATTTATCCCGGTCGCGGAGGATATGGGCCTCATTGTCCAGCTCGGAGAATGGGCCTTGCGGCAGCGCCTGCATAGAAGCGATGGAATGGCCGGACGATATCCGCGTTTGCGTCAACCTTTCGCCCGCTGCAATTCTCCAAGGGCAATCTGGTTTCGACTGTCGTCAGTGCCCTTGGCTTCCTCGGGTCTCTCGGCGTCGCGGCTTGAGCTCGAGATCACCGAATTGGTCCTGTTGGAGAAGTCGGAACGCAACATTTCGATCCTTAATCAATTGCGGGAACTCGGCGTTCGCATATCGATGGACGATTTCGGTACCGGCTATTCCAGCATCGGCTATTTCGCAGTTTTCCGTTCGACAAGATCAAGATTGATCAATCGTTTGTGCGCGACCTTTTCGATTGACGAAGGCAGCCTTGCAATTGTCCGCGCGATCGCCGGGCTTGGAGTCAGCTTCGGCATGACCACGACGGCCGAAGGTGTCGAAACGGAAGAGCAGATGCGTTGTCTCAATCTCGAAGGCTGTGTCGAGGTTCAGGGATATTTTTTTAGCAAGCCAGTTCCGACCAGCGAGATCGCCCGCGTTCTCGCCGATATCGAGCAACATCGCTTGGGACGCCCCTGATCCAGACCGGACGCGGTCGATCGCACTACCGCGGCACGGCCGCGGCCGCCGCTGCCGGGACGCTGCCGGTCGCTTCCCCGCTTGATGATTTGCGCAAGCGTATTTCGATGCGGCGGCGCTGCTGAATGTCGCCGGGCGAGCCCGAGATGGCGAGCGTCTCATCGGTATTCACGAGTTGCGCGCCCGACAACGGAATGAGCTTGTATCCGGCGAGCAAGGGGCTTTGGCGGAGCACGCTGACCACCGCGACCGCACGCGCAAGCCCCAGTCCCGCATTATCCGCAGGCATGAGGCTGATGACCCCGGCATTGTTCTTCAAGACCGGCAACAAATCGCGATCGAGATTGGAATATTGACGCACCCCGATCGGCCGCTCGTCGGTGTGGCCGACGACCTCGATGATATCGACATCGTATTTGCGGATGTAGTTGAGAATCTCGGCCGGGGTCTTGGTGATCAACGCTTCCTGGAAGGTTGGCGACAGCTCCGCGCTTCCCGATTTGAAGAAATAGCCGTCGGCCTCGCTCATCCGGATAATCGGCGGCCATTGATGGCCGCCGTTACCCGGCGCCATGCCCCGCGCCAATGTATCGAGGACGTTTTGCGCCGACACCGGCGGCTCGCCCGGTTTGCTCATCGCGCGGTTGATGGCGCCGACGATTTCCGCGTCGTGAATGGCCTTGTCGACATCGATGCCGCTGGCGCGTAACGCCACGATATTGGCGAGGCTGTCGCGAAGTTCCTTCACGCTCAGGTTCTTCTCGATTTCCTTGACGACGCTGCGGCTATCCACCAGTTCGCGCCAGTATTGGTCGATCGCCTGGGGATCGCTCAGACCCGAGAGGCTTTCGACCTTCTCGGCCACCGCCGCGCTCTTGCTCAAGGAATCGACCACCTCGCGGATGTGCTGGTTTTGCGCCTTTTCCTCTTTAAGCTCCTGCTCGGCGGCGATGCGCCTGGTTTCCTCGCGTTTTAGAAAAGTCGCCATCGCGATCAACAGGCAAAATACCAACAGCACCATGATCTCGGCCATGGTGAGACCGAGCACCAGGCCCCGCCGGTACGATGATCGCTGCTGGAGTATCTGTCCTTCCACCGAAAGCTGACCCTATCTCGGATTGTCGTTTGATCGTGGCATCATGAAGCTCAGGGCGCGCGGGATGATGCCCCGTTTTGTCGCCTGGATCTCGATCAACAGCTCCTTCATGGCGACGACGACGCTGTGGGCGTGCCGCAAGTTGATCTCCGCACTTCTGGCCTGAGTTTGAGCGTTATCGTTCAGCGCATCGACCGATTCGGTCAGGCGCTCGATCATCGGGACCAGTTGGGTCCCAATCGCTTCTTCGGAGGTCTGGTGCGCGGTGAGGCGCGCGAACAGCGCGTCGATCGATCGGACAATGCTCGTGGTGTTCCTGGCGAGTTCTTCGCCTTCCTGCACCAGTTGCCTGGATATTTCGAGAACCTCGACCGTCCGTTTGTTCAGGCTTGCCAGCGTCGCGCCGGAAACCTTGGAAGATTCCTCGAACGGCAGGCTTGTGCTGGTCGCAAGCTTCTGCAACTCGCCGGCAAATTGCTGATGCGCCTTGCCGATGCTCTCGCGTACCTCGTCCAGCGCATCGGTGATGGATTGCTGGGTCATGCGCCGGAAATAGCCGAATTCGAGAATGGAGCTTTCGAGTTCGCGCTTTACCCGCCGCGACGCTTCCGCCAGTTCCAGCCGGGAAGTCGCTTCGGTCTCGACCGGATCGCGCCGCATCTGGTTGAACATGATCCGCAAGCTGATGCCCGCAATCGTCGAGGCAATCGCGATGCCGAAATTCTGCACGATCTGCTCGGCCGAGCCCGCCGCGGAAAACTGATAGAGCGAGACGGCAAGGCTGGTCAGCGTGAACAGGAATCCCATGTAGTAGAGATTGTCGCCGGATTGGTCGTCGCGCAGGCGAAACAGCCTTGCGCCGAGCAAAACGGCATAGCCGATCATGACCAGGACCGGGACGGCGGTCGCCGCCAGCGCGCCGAAGTCGTGAAGTTTCGAGAAGATGATGTAGCCGCTGCCGAAGACGGTGACCGCGAAGAACACGAGCCCGTTGAAAAGGCCGGGCGGCAAATTCGGTTTGAAATCGTAAACCGCCATGGCGCTCCACTAGGCTCCCTGCAGCCGTTTGACGCCGCCAAACGAGCCGCGGTTGTCTTCGATCCAGGCCTTCCAGAACTCCATGTGTTTGGTGCTATCCACGATCTGCTGGTTGCCGGTCTGCCGGGTCACATAACGGAGAATGACGGTGGCGCCGTGAAGGTCGGTGCGAAACTTCAAGTACGCCGGAGATTGCTTATAGCGCTGGAACGACAAATCGCCGGCCCGCGGATACTGGCTGTAGTCCCTGGTGTACTCGATCATGTCGGAAATAATATAGAGTGTTTTTCGCGCGTTTTCGCTCGCCGCGCTTGAGAATTGCGCAATCGCAATGTCCTGGATCGCGGCCATGATCGGCGAACTAGAGGCCTTCGCGGAGGAGATGCTGTTTTTCACAGCTTCCGCGGCGGGCTTGCGGAAATTCTCGATCCAGCGCAGCCGTGCAATCCGCGGATTGTCGGTCCATTCGCTCAAGCCTGCGCCGTCGCCGGGATTGCATTTCGAAAACAGCGAGCGGCTTCGCACGCCCGCGATATCGAGAACCCGGATGTCGAGTTTGTAGAACGGCGGCAACGTCGTGATCATGTCATCGAGCTGGCCCAGACACTTCACGCCGCGTGGTGTCCGGCAGGTCATCCGACGTGTCGACCAGCACCACGGTAATTCCCTTCGGACCGTCGACCGGGCACAGCGTTTGCGGATCGAGGACCGGCCGCTCGGGGGCCGCGAAATAGAAATAGGCAAGTGCGCCGCCTGCCCCGATCGCCATCAGCAGCAGCAGTACGCCGCCGAAGCCCGACCAGCCGAGCGCTGACGAACTGCGCTGCCGGGGGCGACGTCTAGCCACTCTTCTTCTCCGGCAGCAACTCGTCGATCTCGCGATAGGTGCGCACCGCCTGGTCGAAGGCTTCGTGGATGGCCTTGATCTGCTGGCTCAACAGTGCCTGCGTCTCGGCAATCATGCTGCGCAAATTTTCCCGCGCGCTGGTGCTGGGCTCGCCGCCCGCATAGCTGATCCGCTCCATGGCGTAGGGTCTGGCAAAATAGTCAGGAGCAGGCGTCGAGCGGGTCTTGCGGTTGGCCTCGCGGTAGATCTCGAGCAGCGCGCGGCCGGTTTGTTCGATCTGGTTTTGATGCTGGTCGAAGCGCTGGGCGAGCCGTGCCCGGCCCTGCAACAGCGAATCGTACTCACTGCGCCGGACGGAGAGATCGCGGGCGGCCTCGTTCATGGTTTCCGTGGCGTCCTCGCGAATATCCCGAAGCCGTTCGATCAATTCGCCCCGCGTATCGGCGAATTGACGGGTTGCCTCGATCCATCGCCGTTCGAGACCGGCATAGCCCATATAGGGATCGAAAAACATCAAGCCATCCGCCATCGCGATCAGCGAGAAGACAAAGCCCAGCGCAAACAGCAGCCACGAATTGATGTCGGTGAGGGCATAGGGCGCGGTCAGGAGACGATGCAGCACTTCCTGCCCGACATTGTCGCTTAGGCTGACGGCGGGCGGGATTTCGCGCAAGTGCGACAGCGTCAAATTGAGCGCGATCGCAAAGGCGAGGTAGGCGAGAGCGGACACCACGCCAATCAGCTTCAAGAAATAGTTTCGGCGGTTGACGAGCCGGATCAGCACCATGCCCCAGAAAAAACTGGCAATGATGTTGAGCGCGGCAAACGTCACCGCTTGCACCGCGCCCCCAAGCAGGCCGCCGAGATTGGCCTTGGCGAGAAAGCTGCCGTTGATCACGACCTCGATGATGAACAGGATCGCCAGAATGCCTGCCTTTAGGATGATCTTGCCGGGGCTTGCCAGCCGCGCCGGCCGCTCGATGCGGTGATGTTTGCGAAATTGCTCGCGCTCGATCTCCGATTCGTTGAGGCGGCGGCGCAACACGAACAGCTCATCGCGGCCGACGGTGGCTTCGGCACGAAAATCGCCGACCGCTTCCGGCGCAGCCTGCTGGATGGTCGCAAAGCGTTCCTCGAAGCTGAGCGCATTCATCCGCTCGTCATAGGTGTGAAGCTGGTCGAGATAGATGACGTTCGCATCCTGTTTGTGGGCCTCGATGCGCTCGACGATCTTGTGTTCGACATCGTCCATCGTCTGCGCGTCGGACGTCGGCCGATTTTCCGCGCCGCGCTCGCCTCCGAGCGTAGCCAGTCCGAATTCGTCCGCGACGCGGTCGACGTTCAGGTCGAGAAAAACCGTGGTTGCCGGGCGATAATGATGGGCGGGCTGACTTAGCAGGGCCCGGATGCGCGCGATCGCTGACGGGCGGGTTCCAGGGACGCTCACGATGTCTTCAGCCTGCTAGTAAAGGGGGACAGCCTGATTCGAAGTATCACGGATTGAATGCTCCTGTCCGCATTGGGCAGTACCCCTCCCGATGATTTTAGGCGTCGAAACCTTGTCCGGCCGAAGGCGTTTCGCCGGTTGTGAGCCGATGGTCAGGGCTGATATATGGCTATTTGGCCGAAAGTGGTTATTCAGCCGAAAAGTCGCATAGCATCTTGTTGACGAGATCGGGACGTTCGACTTCCGGAAGGTGACCGCTGCCGTCGAAGATTTCCAGCCGGCCCCGCGGCAGAGCCTTGACCAGAACGGGGCGGCATTCTCGTCAGCTGGATTGACCGGCGGAAGAGACTTGCACCTCAACGACGCCCAATCCCTCGATCTCAAAGCGATAATGCCCGTCCTCTGTGGGAAAGACGGTTTTCATCATGCTTCCGGTCATCACGACCTGGCCGGCCTTCAGTGTCGCGCCACGCGAAGCCAGTTGGGTGGCAAGCCAGGCCACCGAATTGAAGGGGTGCCCGAGGATATCCCGTCCATATCCTTCGCCGATCAAATCGCCGCCCTTGGCGGCGCGACCGCGCGCGGCCGCGAGATCGGGCCAGGCGGTTTTGAATTCCGAAAGCACAATGCCGACGTTCCAAGAATTATCGGCAACCAGCGAGCGCACGTCGAGGCTCGCATAATCCGCAGCCCTGTCGTCGATGAGTTCGATCGCGGCGCAAACGCCGTCAATGTGAGGTGCAATTGTCTCGGCCGTGAAAGTCTTGGCAACCGCAGGAATGTCCGACTTGATGCGGACGGCAATTTCGAATTCGAGGCCAAGCCGCCCGAAGTCCTTCAACAGGGCCTGGGTTCCCGACCGATGCAGGCGGGAAGCGAGCACGACGCCTGCAATCGGATGATCTATTCCGCAAAACGTCTGCATCGCCGCCGAGGTGAGCCCGACTTTATAGCCGACCGGCTCTCCGTTTCCCCGACGCAGCAGCGCCACATATTTATCCTGGATATCATAGGCGTCTGAAATTAGGACGGGCGCAGTCGATGTGCTGAGCGTCTCGAAGCGATGTCCGGCCTGATGTTCGGCCAAAAGCCACTCGGCCGCGCGCTTTGCCGCGATGTCCTCCATGTTTCTTCTCCCTTTCCGGCAATCTTACCGCCGGATCGGCCGCGTTCAAACGGCGCTGAAAGGCGCTTCGCATGCACGAGGCGACAAGTCGCAACCGGATTTGAACCGCTACACCGGCCGGATGAAGGGACAGGTTTGGCCGCGATTCTAAGGCCCGACGGCGCGGGCGATGGCTTCGGCCAATTCGTGCTGACTGAATGGTTTGGCCAGACGCGGCAGCCCTTCACCTTCTCCCGGCGCCAGTTCGGCATAGCCGGTTGCCAGGATAATCGGCATCTGCGCGTTCTCTTGCCGGATACGGGTGGCAAGTTCAGAGCCGGTCATGTCTGGCATCAATTGATCGGTGATCATCAAATCGATTTTCTTTTCACTGCGCAGGATGTCGAGCGCATGCAAGCGCCGACGGCGCGCTGTAAACCGTATGGCCAAGTTCTTCGAGCAGCGCCGAGGTGTTGAGTGCGACCAGGGGATCATCGTCGACGGTGAGGATCGCAAGCTTCCTGTCGGTCCGGAAGGCACGGTCTGTCACGTCTTGCGACGCGGAAGCCGGCTCGCCGAGCGCAACCGGGAGACAGAGTTCGGCGGACGTTCCGTGTCCCAGCCGGCTTTTCAGAAGCAGTGTGCCGCCGGATTGCTCGGCCATTCCATGAACCATCGGCAGCCCGAGGCCGGTGCCTTTGCCGACGCCTTTTGTCGTGAAGAATGGCTCCATCGCACGCTTGAGCGTTTCTTCGTCCATGCCGGTGCCGGTGTCGGTTACGTTGACGCAAAGATAATTTCCTGCCTTCAGGCCCGGCACATCGGTTCGCTTTGTCGCGCCGATCGTGATTGTCCCTCCCTTTGGCATCGCGTCGCGCCCGTTGATCGCCAGGTTGAGAAGCGCCAGCTCGAGCTGGTTGGCGTCGGCATTGATTTTCGGGAGTTCGGGCGGGAAATGCGTTTCGACCCGGACCGAGGGGCCGAGCGAACTTTGCAAGAGGTTTGTCATTCGCTGCACCACATCGCGCACGTCGAGCGGTATCAGCTTGAGTTCCTGGCGGCGCGCAAAGGCCAGCATCCGTTGGGTGAGCGCGGCGCCGCGCCGGGCGCCCTGAAGCGCGTTGTCGATCAGCTGCGCGACTTTCGGATCGCTTGCAGGCAGCCGCCTTTGCAAAAGCTCGATACTGCCCTGAATGGCCATCAGCAAATTGTTGAAGTCGTGGGCGATGCCGCCGGTCAGGTGCCCGATCGCTTCCATCTTCTGTGACTGGAGCAGCGCTTCGCGCGCCGCCTCCAGTTGGCGCGCCGCATTGGTTCGTTCGGTGATATCGCGGGTGATTTTTGCAAAGCCGAGCAGCGATCCGTCGGGGTTGTGAATGGCGTCTATGATGACGTGGGCAAAGAACTGCGTGCCGTCCTTGCGAACACGCCAGCCTTCCTTTTCAAACCGCCCCACGCGCGCCGCAACCTCAAGTGCTGCCTGTGGTAGGCCGGCTTGCTGGTCCTGTTCGGTATAGAAGCGCGAGAAATGCTGGCCGATAATTTCTTCCGGCTCGTACCCCTTGATCCGCTGCGCGCCGGCATTCCAGCTCGAAACAAGCCCTGCGGGGCTCAGCATGAAGATAGCGTAATCGGTGACGCCCTGCACCAGGAGGCGAAATTGCTCCTGATTTTCGCGCAGTGCGACTTCGGCTTTCTGCCGCTCCGTGAGGTCGCGCGTAATCTTGGCGAAGCCGATCAGTCTGCCATTGTTGTCCCGGATCGGATCGATGACGGCATGGGCCCAGAATTCGGTGCCGTCCTTGCGGACGCGCCAGCCTTCGCTTTCGAATCTGCCGTCGCGTGCGGCGATTTCGAGGGCTCGCTGGGGAAGCCCGGCCTTGCGATCGCCTTCGGTGTAAAAGCGCGAGAAATTCTCGCCGATGATTTCGGATTCGTCGTAACCCTTGGAACGCTTGGCACCGGGATTCCAGCTTGTGATGGTCCCGTCCAGGTCGAGCATATAGATCGCGTAGTCGGTGATCGCATCGATCAGCATCCGGAAACGGCCTTCGTCTGGATTTCGAGGCCTCGAACCGTTCCGTACGCTCCACGCAAATTCCCCGCTGTCCAAGATAAGGCGTCAATATAACCGAGACGAACGCGTGACTTAGGGAGAAGTTCCGGTGGCCGGGAGCGAAAATACCGGCCCGTCCCGAGGCCCGCCGCCGGTTGAAATGTCTGGCGCGACCGTGCGAGGCTGAATTTCGGTCCCTCCAAGCCACATATCCATGAACATCCCGGCCATCATCCCATCGCAAGTCCGTAACATGTTGCTGCTGCGCGAGGAAATCGCGCTGCTCGATCTGCGCCATGAGGCGGCCTATGCCACCGGTCATCCTTTGTTCGCCGCCAACATGGCGGCCGGCCGGATCACGCTCGAGGCTGAGGTCAGGCTTCCCCGCAAGGATGTGCCGATCGTTGTCTATGATGCCGGCGAAGGCCTCGTGGCCGAGGCGGCGGATCGGCTCGCTGCGCTGGGCCATGCCGACATTCGCCAGCTCAAGGGAGGCCTGGAAGGCTGGCAACGAGCGGGGTTTGAGATTTTTATTGACGTCAATTCCTACGCCAAAGCGTTCGGTGAACTGGTCGAGGCCCGCCGTCACACGCCGTCACTGTCGGCGGAAGAAGTCGCCGCGCTGATCGCAAGCGATGCGGATGTCAAGATTTTGGATGTCCGTCGGCCGGACGAATATGCGACCATGAACATCCCAGGTTCGGTCAGCGTGCCCGGCGCGGAATTGGTGCTTCGTGCAGGTCACGTTGCACCAAATGCCGAGACCACCATTGTCGTCAATTGCGCCGGACGGACCCGATCGATCATCGGCACGCAATCGCTGATCAATGCCGGAGTAGCCAACAAGGTTGTGGCGCTTCGTAATGGCACCATTGGCTGGACGCTGGCCAACCAAGCGCTCGAGCACGGCGCCGACCGGCACGGCGATGTCGGTCCGTTCGAAGGCGCGAATGAAAGAGCCCGCGACGTCGCCTACCGCGCCGGCGTCCGGCACTTGAACCTGCGCGAGGCCGCCGCGCTGCAAGCGGATACAAAGCGCACGCTCTATCGCTTCGACGTTCGCGACGGTGGAGGAGTATGCGGCCGGGCACATCAGCGGCTTTCGCCATTATCCGGGCGGCCAACTGGTCCAGGAAATCGACATGGCAGCGCCAGTGCGCGGGGCGCGCATTCTGCTCGCCGACATTCTGGGCGCGCGCGCCAACATGACGGCGTCCTGGCTCGCGCAGATGGGTTGGGAAGTCTATGTGCTCGACCACGGCTACGATGGCGCGGTGGAAGTCGGACCGCCGCAAGTCTTGCCCAGGCCTGATCCGCAGCATCGCTACCGGCGTCCCTATGAAGGCACCGAAGCGTCGAGAGAGGCGATGCAGGCCTATCTCGATTGGGAATACGGTCTGGTCGAACAGCTCAAGCGCGACGGCACGCATGGCTTCGTCGTGATTTGAGATCACTGCGCGATCCGACAGCCGCCCGGTCAAACGGCCGGGATCATCCCGGCCGTCCGGCCGATAGTTTGAGGGCGCTGCATTTCGCAGAATAGTTCCTATCTTCATCGATAGGAGTAGATCATGTCCTTTTCGTCAGACGTACTCAGTCAATTATCGGATGCGATATCGGCGCGGGCGGAAGCCGCCAGAAATGCCGTCGTTGCGGTTCGCCTTGGTGAGGCAAGGCATCTGACCGGATTGGTGTGGCAATCGGGCGTTGTCGTCGTCTCCGAACAGTCGCTGCCGCGCGGGGACGAATTCGAACTGGTCGCGCCGGGAGGCCCGATCGTGGTCGCAAAGCTCGCCGGGCGAGACGCCTCGACCAACATCGCAATTCTGAAAACCGCCGATTCGATTACTGCTCCGGCTTTCGTAGCCGCCGAGGCTCTTATGGGTACGCTCGCTTTGGCCATCGGCGCCGATGGCGAGGGTGGAGCAAGCGCCCGACTGGGCGTGGTCAATCTGGTCGGCGGCGAATGGCATTCCCGCCGCGGCGGCCTGATCGACCGGCGCATCATCCTCGATATCGGGCTTGCTCATCGCGAGGAGGGCGGACCTGTGTTCGACGCGGCCGGCGGTTGCCTCGGCATGTCGACGTTCGGGCCGCGCGGTCAGGTCATTGTCATTCCGCACGCTACGCTGGCGCGCGTGGTGCCGCAACTCGTCAAGGAGGGGCATGTTTTGCGCGGCTGGCTCGGGGTCGCGCTACAGGCCGTCGCCGTCCCCGATGCATTGCGTGAGGGCGCGGATCAAAGCAGCGGGATGATGGTGATGTCGGTCGTGGAGAACGGCCCGGCAGCGCAAGCCGGCATTGTGGCCGGCGACATCATCCTGAGTGTCGACGGCATATCCGCGCGTCGGTTTCGAAAGATCGCCCGCTATTTCGGCGGTGACAGTATTGGACGCAAAGCAGATGTCCGCGTGATCCGCGGTGGCGCCATCATCACGGTTCAGACGACCATTGCGGAACGGAGGGCTGCGTGAGCGAAGTGGCCAGCGCCGTCGCATTTGCCCACCGGCTGCGGGTCGCAGTCCATGCGGATGATCCGCTTCGCCGCACCGCGCTTTGCAAAATTGTCGCCGAGGCCGGCCACGTCGTCGTCGGCCTGCAGGACGAAGCCGACATTGTGCTTGCCGACGGCGGTCGTCCGCCGGAAGAGGCTCGTCACGTCGTCGGGCTTGGCATCGTGGACGATCGTCTGCGTGGCGCGTTGCCGCGCGACGCCGATCCGCGACAGATCGATGCCGCCATCCGCGCGGTCGCCGCAGGCCTGATCGTCCGCGCGCCCGCTCGCGAAAACGGCTTTGGCGCCATGCGCGAAAGCGAAGGTCATGCTTTGCTGACCCCGCGCGAACTCGAAGTGCTCGCGGCGCTGGCCGAAGGCATGACCAACAAGGCGATCGCGCGGCGGTTGGACATCTCGCTGCACACCGTAAAATTTCATGTTGAATCGCTGTTTCGAAAACTTGGCGCGCGCACCAGGACGGAAGCCGTGGCGAAGGCGGCCGAACGCCGCCGCAGCGAGATCATTATGTTGTGATCGCGAGTTCTCTGCCGGTCTCCGTTTACCGTGATCGTTAAGCGGAGGGCTCGTTAAGCAAAAGGCCAAAGGAATAAAGTCGCGATCGCTCCGGTCTTCTCCGCATCGAATGATGCCGAGCAACAAGACGGAGCAGATCGCCATGACAAAAAATTCAGAATCAACAGAAGTGGCCGTCATCGCCATACCGCGCGAAGATGCTCGCTTCGATCAGACCAGCATTACTTTTCACTGGTTAACGGTGCTGCTGATCGTCGTGCAGTTTGCAAGCATCTGGGCGCGTGAAGCGGTGGATCACCAGAGCGATCTTGCTGCGGCCCTTCTGACGCTGCATCGGAGCACGGGCGTGTCGATCTGGATCGTCGTGGTGGCGCGTCTTTCCTGGCGGTGTTATTTCGCTTATCTGCCGCCGTTTCCGCCGAGCATGCCGAGACTTCAACAAACCGTTGCGAAGGCCAATGAATACGGCCTCTACATTCTGCTGCTGGCCATGCCGATTACGGGATTGGCCAGAGTAATTCTGCGCGGTCAAGCTTTCGATTTATTTGTCTGGCAAGTGCCGGCGCTGCTGGAAGCTGACCCGGCGATGCGCAGCATATCCGTGCAGGCCCATGCGATCGGCGCCAAGGCGCTGATGCTCCTCATTGGTCTTCACGCCGGAGCCGCACTGTTCCATCGGCTGGTGTTGCGCGACGGCGTGCTGCAGCGGATGTTGCCGCGGATGCCGGCGCGCATGAAATTGACGCCGGCTCTGGCGGGAGACGACAGGGAATAAAATCGATGGCTCGCAAGTCTTGTGGGTGGGCGGGTGCCCGCATTCAGATGGACGAGTGGCCGCGCATTGCGACCGTCGCGTCGAAGTAAGGCGATAGGGTTACACGGCATTCACAGCCAATAGCTTTGCGCCGATCATGGATTGCACGACCGCCCTTCTGGGCGGTTGTTGCATTTGTAGCGGCGCCTTTGAGCCGTTACCGGCCCGTTCGTGAACCAGTTCAGCCTCTGCCGCAGGGGCGTTCGCATCGCGACCAGATTGATCCGGGATGGCAGGCGATATATGGAGAGATCATGACGGCGCCTACCGACAAGGGCAGCGCCCAAGACCGCGAAGGCCAGGAGACCCTGAAAAAGGGACTTTCAAAAAGGGACCTTCAACATCAAGGAGCGGCAAAAAGCATGGCCTCCCCAAAAATTGCAATCATCGGCGCCGGAATGGGCGGCATGGCGGCTGCCGGCACGCTTCGGCAGGCAGGCCTTGACGTTGCGGTCTACGAACAGGCGCATCAGTTCGGCCGGATCGGCGCCGGCATTCAGATGTTGCCGAATTCGATGAAGGTCCTGCGCGGCATCGGCGTCGAGGACCGGCTGCGTCAGCGCGCCTTTGCGCCTTTCTCCCATCTCAATCGGGTCGGCGACACCGGCGAACTCAAGCGCGAGTTGCCGATGCCGGAAGACCTTTACGGCGCGCCGTTCCTGTGCATGCACCGCGCCGACCTGCACGAAGCGCTGACCTCGGTCATCCCGGCCGATATCGTCCACCTGAACAAGAAGCTGGTTCGGCTGGAGCAGAACGGCGGCCCGGTGACGCTGTTCTTTGCCGACGGGACGACAGCCAAGGCCGATGCCGTGATCGGCGCCGACGGGGTTCATTCGGTCGTCCGCGATATTATCATCGGGCCGGACAAGCCGATCCATCGCGGGCGGATCGCGTATCGGGCGGTGTTCAATTCGAATCTTTTGCCGCAGGAAATCTCGCGCTCGCGGGTCAAATGGTGGGGCGAGGACCGCCACATCGTGATCTATTACACGACCAAGGACCGCAGCCAGCTTTACTTCGTCACCAGCGTGCCGGAGCCATCCGACTGGATGACCAAGGAGTCATGGTCGGCGAAAGGCGATGTGCAGGAGTTGCGCAAGGCCTATGCGGGCTTTCATCAGGAAGTGCGGATGGTGCTCGATGCCTGCCCCGATTGCCACAAATGGGCGATCCTTGAGCGCGATCCGCTGCCGACCTGGAGCCAGGGCAGGGTGGTCCTGATCGGCGATGCCTGCCATCCGATGACACCTTATATGGCGCAAGGCGCGGCGACCTCGATCGAGGATGCCGCGGTGCTGGCGCGTTGTCTGAAGGGTGTGTCCGTCGATAGCATCGAAGAGGCATTCAAGCGCTTCGAGGCCCATCGTAAACCGCGCACGTCGAAAATTCAGGAGATCTCGAGCGCCAACACCTGGATGAGCGGCGGTAACGACGATCCGAGCTGGCTTTACGGTTACGACGCGTGGAACGTCTCGCTGGATGAACCGGCGCCGACGCCGGGGTCGTCGTCGAAGTCGGCTGCGGCATGAACGACCTCGTGACGTCGTCCACGGGAAGCGCCACCGCGCCGGACGGCGCTTCGATCGCCTATACGCTTCATGCGGCGCGGCCGCGCGATGGAGCGCCCGCCCGTCCGCGGATCGCGTTGATCCATTCGCTGGCGCTCGATCGCAGCTTTTGGAATGGGGTTGTGCCGCTGTTGATCCCTGATGCGGATGTCCTGACCTATGATTGTCGCGGTCACGGCCAATCCGCCAAGGCCAGGATGACCTACACGGCTGAACTCTTTGCCGGCGATCTCGCCAGTCTGCTCGATCATGTGAACTGGCCGAGCGCGGTGATTGCAGGCTGCTCGATGGGCGGCTGTGTCGCGCAAGCCTTTGCGGGTGCCTATCCCGACAGGGCTCGGGGTCTTGTGGTGATCGACAGCACCGCCTGGTACGGCCCAACCGCGCCAAAGGATTGGCGCGAGCGCGCTGCCACCGCGGTGACCAAGGGGCTTACGGCGTTGTCGGCGTTTCAGGCCACGCGATGGGTCAGCGATTCCTTTCGCGAAGCGCATCCGGATGTCGTCCGCGCGCATATGGATGTATTTCTCGCCAACGATGTCGATTGCTACCGGGCGACGTGCGAGATGCTCGGTGACGCCGATCTTAGGCACTATCAGGCGTCCATGCGGATGCCGCTGAGTGTCATCGTCGGCGAGGAAGACTACGCCGCGCCGGTCGCGATGTCGGAGCAAATCCAAAAAGCGGTGCCAGGCGCCACGCTTTCGGTATTGCCGAATGTCCGCCATCTGACGCCGATCGAGTGTCCGGCGGTGATTGCCGAAAAAATTCTGGAACTGGTCGGGCGCGCCAAGGATAGCTGATTAGTCTCTGAATAATGGGCCGCTCGAAGCGGCCCGAAAAATAAGAGAGCGGAGGACGCCTTGTCAGTTGTCAGCGCCACGTCGCGGTCCGAGGCTGCCGGCGTCTCATCATCCTCGCCGGCTTTCGATACCGAGCAAGCCTCTGCCGATCTGATTGCGCGGATGGAACAGGTGCCGACGTCACGCTGGTTCGTCGTTGCGCGGATCGTGATGGGAAGCGCGACCTTCTTCGATGCCTTCAACGCGCTCTCGATTGCCTTTGTTCTCCCGATCCTGGTGCCGCTCTGGCACATCACGCCGCCGGAAATCGGCATTCTGATCGGCGCAAGCTATGTCGGCCAGATCATCGGCGCGCTCGCGTTCAGTTGGGGCGCCGAACGCTATGGCCGCATTCCCTGCGCTGCCGCCGCCACCGCCATTTACGCGGTGATGAGTCTGGCGTGTGCCGCGGCCTGGAGTTTCAACATTCTGCTGGCTCTCCGCTTCATTCAAGGCATCGGCGTCGGTGGCGAAATGCCGGTTGCCGCGACCTATATCAGCGAGCTTTCCAGGGCCCGCGGCCGCGGCCGGTTTTTTCTCTTCTATGAGATGATCTTTCCGATCGGACTGATGGTGACCGGCCAGGTCGGCGCATGGCTGGTGCCGTTGATGGGGTGGCAGATTATGTTCCTGATCGGCAGCATTCCCGGCCTCGTCATTGCGGTGATGCTGTTGCGGCTGCCGGAATCGCCGCGCTGGCTGATCGGGAAAGGCCGGCTTGCCGAGGCCGAGGCCGTCGTCAGGCGGCTCGAGGCGGCGTCGACGAAGTCCGGCACAGTCGATGTTGCGTTGCCGGCCGAACCGCTGCCGACACAGGTCGAGGTGCCGGCGCGCTCGCGCGGCAAGTGGAGCGAATTGCTGTCGCCCGCCTATCGCGCGCGCACGCTGATTGCCTGGGTTTTGTGGGCCTCGGCGTTTCTCGTCGCCAACGGCCTCAACAACTGGATGCCGACGCTTTACACCACGGTTTATCATCTCGCTCTGCCGCAGGCGCTGCGTGCGGCCTCGATGACCAACGTTGCCCAGGTATTTCTGGTGCTGATCTGCGCGCTTGTGATCGACCGCACCGGCCGCAAATACTGGATGATGGGCGCTTTTGGTCTTGGCGCGGTAACGCTCGGCATATTGGGGCTTGGCGGCGCGCAAGACGTCTCGTGGTTCATCGTTCTGAGCACGCTCAGCTACGGGCTGATCGGATCGATCGCGGCTGTGGTCTATCTCTACACGCCGGAAATCTATCCGACGCGGATGCGCGCGGTGGGAACGGGGGTCGCGACCTCCTGGCTTCGGGTAGCTTCCGCGATCGGTCCGGCCCTGATCGGATTTATGCTGGGTAAAGGCGGCGGCGTCGATGCGGTCTTTTTGATGTTCGCCGTCGTGGCTATCGTGGGACTGATTGCCGCAACCCGCATGATCGAAACGCGGAACCTGCGGCTGGAAGAAATTTCGCAGTGATGTTGCACTTGTTCAACTGATCGTCACTCGACCTTCTTACATTGATAAATATCGTATGCTGTCCATGTCGGAGCGGCGGCGGTATTGTGCCCTTGCCGCCTGCAAAAACTGATATAATGGATGTGCAGAAACGATAGGCGATCCACCATGAATGATTCCGTATCCGCTCCCTCGACACCGATCGATCCCGTGAAACTTGACCGGCTGGCGGAGGTCGCCATCAAGGTCGGGCTGCGGCTTGAGCGCGGGCAGAATCTCCTCGTAACGGCACCGACGGTCGCATTGCCCTTGGTCCGCATGGTCGCCGAACATGCCTACAAGGCCGGCGCGGGCCTCGTGACACCGATCCTGTCGGACGAAGCCATCACCTTGCTGCGTTACCAGTTTGGGCAAGACGAAGGGTTCGATCGCGCGGCCGATTGGCTTTATGAGGGAATGTCGAAGGCATTTGCCGCCAATACGGCGCGGCTTGCCATCGTTGCCGACAATCCGATGCTGCTTTCGGGCGAGGACCCGACGAAGGTTGCGCGCGCCAGCAAGGCCAACTCCATTGCCTACAAACCGGCGCTCGAGCGGATCGTCAATTTCGACATCAATTGGAACATCATCGCCTATCCGTCGCCGTCATGGGCGAAGCTCGTGTTTCCTCAGGACGAAGAGGATGCCGCGGTCACAAAGCTCGCCGATGCCATTTTCGCGGCTTCCCGGGTCGACAGGGATGACGCTGTCGCAGCCTGGCAGGCTCACAACGAGATATTGCGCGGCCGAAGGGAGTGGCTGAACGGGCAGCGATTCGGCGCGCTGCATTTTTCCGGACCCGGCACCGACCTCACGGTCGGTCTTGCCGACGGACATGAGTGGCAGGGTGGCGGCTCCACGGCCAAGAACGGCATTACCTGCAATGCGAATATTCCGACGGAGGAGGTCTTTACCACGCCGCATGCCAAGCGGGTCGACGGCCATGTCGTCAGCACCAAGCCGCTGTCTTATCAGGGCTCGTTGATCGAAGGCATCGCGGTGCGTTTCGAGGAAGGACGCATTGTCGAGGCAAAGGCGACGCGTGGCGAGGAAGTCCTCAACAAGGTCCTCGATACCGATGAAGGCGCCCGCCGTCTCGGCGAAGTGGCGCTGGTGCCGCACTCGTCACCGATCTCACATAGCGGGCTGTTGTTCTTCAATACCCTGTTCGACGAGAATGCGGCCTGCCACATTGCGCTCGGCCAATGCTATTCGAAGTGTTTTGTCGACGGAACGAAGCTGACGCCGGAGCAGATCGCGGCGCAAGGCGGCAATTCCAGCCTGATCCACATCGACTGGATGATCGGTTCGGGTGAGATCGATATTGACGGTCTTTACGCCGACGGCAGGCGCGTACCGGTATTCCGGAAGGGCGAGTGGGCCTGATCACCCTGCAAAAAAATAACCGACGAAGTCGCATCGGCCGTGCCGTGTCGTTGAATGCGGCCAATTATCGCGCCACGAACCGGCCGGGCTCCAGGCGTAAGGAAAGCTTAAAAGATTGTTATTAGTTTTTCCCGCAACGTTGCCGGGCGAAAACTAATTGCAATTTTAAGCAGGTTTTTTCGGAAATTTGAGGGGCGAGAGATGGCATTGATCGAAACGACCAACCTCGTTGTCAACCTGACGCCGAAGCCGATCGAGCCGTCCTGGATCATCGAAGGCAACCCGGTTGCGCAATGGTCCGTGCTGTCGAAGAGCGCCGATGGCCTCGCCACCACCATCGTTTGGGAGTGCAGCGAAGGCAGGTTCAACTGGTATTACGATTTCGACGAAACCATCCTGATCCTGGAAGGCTCGATCGTGCTCGAAAACGACACGATGCGCCCGACCCGCTACGGTCAGGGCGACGTGATCTTCTTCAGGAACGGCGCGCATGCGCGGTGGTATGTCGAGGGCCGCGTCCGTAAGCTCGCTTTCTGCCGGACCACCCAGCCCATGGTGCTGGCCTTCGTGGCGCGGGCGTTCAACAAGATCAAGCGCGTCGTGTTTCTGTCAGAGAAGCGCGTGGCGCCGGGCCTGGCCTCGACCTGAGAAAGTCAGGCGAGCTTCAACCGATAGACGTTCGCCGCCGTTCCCGAAAACAATGCATCTTTCTCCGCCTCGCTCATGGAGGCCGTGATGCGTTTGAACGCATTGAAGATCACCTGATAGCTGCATTGGCCTTTATCGGGTGGGAAATTGCTCTCGAACATCGCGCGTTCGGGACCAAAGGCCTCGATGCAGGTCTCGATGTAAGGCCGCCACGCTGTCGCCAGCTCTTCAGAAGAGGGCGGCATCGGGCGTTGGTGAAAATCATAGCCGAGCAGGCACATGGCGAGGCCGCCAAGCTTCACCACGACATTGGGACATCTGGCGGCCTCTTTGATCGAGGCTTTCCAGGCGGCGAAAATTTCGTCACGCCGACCGGCATATTGGCCGGTGCCGGCCGGCCCGCCGCAATGATCGAGCACGATGCGTGTGTCCGGAAAGGCGCAAGCGAGATCGGTGAGTTCGCCGATCTGCGGATGAAGCAGCCACGCATCGAAGCTCAGGCCAAGCGGCGCCAAACAAGCAAAGCCTTTGCGGAACGTCGGATCGAGCAGCAGGCCCTTCGGTCTTGTCGCATACATGTGTGCGACGTCAGGATCGGCATCCCAGGCCGACGAATGCCGGATGCCGCGGAAGCGTCCTTGGCCCGCTGATATCTCGGCCTCCAGCACCGGGCGGGCGTCGTTCCCCAACAGAAGATTGACGTGGCCGACAATGCCGGCGCAGACGGCGGCGGTGCCATAGCCGCCGCTGGCGCTCATCGCGGCCGCGCCGTTGGCGAATTCAACCTCGCCCACGGGACGAAATGCTTCCGGTCCCTTCGCGCGGTACATCGAACGTGCCTCGACGTAGACAGTTGCAATGACATTGTGGCCGGAGGCGATGTCCGAAGTCATCTCGTCGAGAAGATATCGCTGGCCGCCGCGATCCCACAAATGATGATGAGGGTCGACAATGCGCCGGGCCGGGTCGATCACTTGCTCTTCGTGCAAGGCAAGCCAGTCAGGCCGTGGGTCGGCGTAAAGCCCGGTTCTGGAGGAAGGCAATGTACTGACGACCACGAATTCCTCCCGGGGTACTTTATTAGTTTGGGCTAGACGCCGCGAAGAATGATGACCGTCGGCGCCTTAGGCAAGGTGTCCCGCGATATCGTCAGGCTGCGTTCGGTCCGCTCGTCGATCTCGAACTGCTGGCCGATCTTGCGCATGAACTCGTCGAGCGGGGTGGCGAAGCGGTGCATCGGCAACACCACCGAGGCACGCAAACGCCGTGTAATCTCAGAGACGCCATCCAGCGACATCGTATAGGCGCCGTCGATCGGCACCATCACGATATCGAGCCGCCCGATCGCCGCAAAATGGCTGTCGTCGAGCTTGTGATGCAGGTGACCGAGGTGGCCGATGCAGAGGCCGGCGACCTCGAAGATAAAGATCGAGTTGCCATCCTTGATCATCTCCCCGCTGGAATCGTCCATGAAGTAGCGGCGGATGTCGGTCGTCACGTTGCGAATGAGTACGTCGCCGATGCGCTCGTTGATCCGGGCCGGGCTGCCGTCGTCGTTCCAGCCGTGCAGGACGTGGGGAATGCGTGGGTCGGGAAATAATGTGTAATGCGTGCTGTGCGCCCGGTTCATGGTGACGACATCGGGCAGGCGGCCGGTGGTGTAGGCGCCGCTGAAATCGGTTGCGATCCGCACACCGCCGGGTGTGTCGATGTAATAGGTCGAATGACCGGCATAGGTGATCGTGACTTCTTCGGCCTTCGCCGACAGCCGGCGCAGCGACACCGGCGTGACGCGCGGCGGCACCTGCGCCATGGCGAGGCACTCACTGCCCCGCGGAGCCTCCTGCGCGACCGCCGCCGAGATCGGCAGGCCTATAAGGCCAAGAACGAAGGCAGCAACTCTCAACATCAGGGGCATGCGACCGGACGCTTTTATCGCGAAGTCTCACTCTATCGCCGAATTCGTGAGCCGTCATGCCGGCGATCGCGCATGTCTGGGCTGACGCCGCATGTGATGGTGCGACGATTTGAATGACGGTCTTCCGGCTTTCTGGTTAGACTTCATCGGATCGCCGCGCGTCCGGCTGTCGATCCGGCTGCTGTGATATCAGGGTGTCATGATGTCAGTATTTGTCGATCGCCGGCACGTCCTCGCGTTCGGTGCGGCCTTAACCGGAGGTCTTGCTGTGGAATTCGCTCAGGCAGCTGCGGCCGATAGCGGGTCAGGACAAACTCCGGCGCTGCCGCGCGCAGTCTCATCGCGCCGTCTGGAGCCGCTTCGGTCCATCGAGGCCGGCGTCCTCGATATTTCTTATTATGAGGCAGGACCTGCCGACGGTCCGGCTGTCGTGCTCCTGCACGGTTTCCCCTACGACATTCACTCCTATGTCGATGTCGCCCCGCTGCTTGCCGCCAAAGGCTGCCGCGTTATCGTGCCATATCTGCGTGGCTACGGCCCAACGCGTTTTCTCGATCCCACGACGCCGCGTTCGGGCGAACAGGCGGCCGTCGGTGCCGATCTGATTGCGCTGATCGATGCGCTCGGTGTCCAACGCGCGGTCTTTGCCGGTTATGATTGGGGCGGTCGTGCGGCCTGCGTGGGCGCCGCGCTATGGCCGGATCGCTGCGCCGGCCTTGTAACCGTGAACGGCTATCTGATCCAGGACATTGCGCATGCGATGCTCCCCGCAAAACCACCGCGGGAAGTTGCCTACTGGTATCAATATTATTTCCAGATCGAGCGCGGCCGGGCGGGGTTAGCTTCCAACCGGCGCGAGATCGCGAAGATCCTGTGGCGGCAGTGGTCGCCGAACTGGCACTTCGACGATGCGACCTTCGAGCGGACCGCACAGGCCTTCGATAATCCCGACTATGTCGATGTCGTGGTTCACAGTTATCGCCATCGCTACGGTCTCGCCGATGGCGATCCGCGTTATGCGGAGCTGGAGCGGCATCTCGCGGCGCAGCCGGTGATCACGGTCCCCGCTATCACGCTCGATGGCGATGCGGATGGTGTTGCCCCACCAACCGATGGTTCGTCGTCTGCGGCGAAATTCAGCAACCGCCGCGCCCATCACGTGGTCCCGCATGCGGGGCATAACCTTCCGCAGGAAGAGCCGGAAGCCTTTGCGGCCGCCGTGATGGAGCTGATCAAGACGTAGAGCGGCGGAGCCTCGTTTTGATAGGGCCACAGCCGTGCTCTAATTTTTATTTTGACGCATTTTCTTTACGCGAGCCGGTGCCCACCCCCGGATCAAGTCCGAGGGCATGCTTCGCTTGAAAGCGCTCTAATCCCGCCGCGGGCTGAACTTCCAGGTGGCGGCGAGGATCGCCATGGTCATCAATCCCGTGATCAGCGCGGCCATGGGCAGCGAAAGCACCAGCGCTGTGGTTGCGGCCCATCCGATCGACGAAAAGGCTTCTGCAAACGTCGCAAGCCGGGATGATGTCTGGCGGCGGCGGAATTGGCTGCGGCGGGCCTGCACGCGGAACCAGAGCTGGATCGCGGTGGCGGAAGCCGCCGCTACGAGGACGCCCACCGCGGTGACGGCGGCCTGTTGCGGCGAGGCAAACAACAGCGCGATCACGAGCGGTGCGAACAAGGCGCCGATCACAAGCAGCACCACTTCGATCTTTGCGCGGATCAGTCGTGAAGGGAGCATCGGTGCGGCGGTGACGAGATCGGGGGCGTCTTCACCGGAGATGGTGAGCCATCCGAGGCCGCCGGCGAGTTGCCCCGCCGCCATCACGATCACGGGGGTGATCAGGATGATGGCGACCGAACTGTCGCTAAAGCTTCGCCATAGCAGCACGGCGGGTGGGACGAGATAAAGCAGTTGCATCAGGCTTTGCGACACCAGCCAGGGGTCGCGGCGCAGCAGCATGAGTTCTTTCCGCCGCAGCGCCTGTTGCCGCGATCCGGACTGGAATCTTCGAGAGCGCGAGTTGCGGCGAGCTGCGACGGCTCCCGTCGAGGCGCGGACGGCCGTGTCCGCAAAGCTGGCCGAAAAGGTCGCCATCACGGCGCCGAGCAGCAGGAGTCCGCCCGCCAGCAGGAGCAGCAGCGCTTCGCCATCGCCCAGCGCCGCGCGCGCCGGCCACCAGAGCATGCTGTCGGGGCCGGGGGCAAACGCGGCCGCGGCGTCCGAGGTGAGAATCGCAAAGCGCGACAGCGTGCCGTACGACAAGATGGCTGCGATCTGCAACGCGATGACAAAGCCGGCCCCGATCACGGCGGCAACGACTTGCGCGACCAGCCGGGTTCGCCGCGGGCCGATCGTCCGGAACAGCAGGATGGTCGACGGCGATGGCCACGGCGGCCGCGGAAAGGCCGATGGCGAAGACCACGCCGTAGACCGCGAGCCAGCGGAGGCCGCCGCCAAACACCAGAACATCGATGAAGGGTGTTGCGAGCAACGTCGCCATCGCGGTGATCGAAAGCGCAATGGCGGCAAGCCGTACCGAAAAGACCTGGGTAATCGCGGCCGGCGAGGACATGATGAGATCGAGGTCGGCGCGGGCGTAGAACACCCGTGTCACGGATTCAATCGCCTGCGACAGCATCAAGGACCAGGCCAGGAAAATGGTCGCCGTGATGACGATCAGCGCCGACTTGTCGAGCGGCGATTCCATCCTCGCGTACTTGCCGATTACGGCGTAGGCCGGCACATGCAACAGCGCCCCGAAAACCAGCAGGCCGATGATCACGGCGCGACGGCGTCCGCGCCGTCCGCCGGTCATGATCGCCAGCCATTCGCGCCAGGCCAGCCGGACTTCGTGCCGGGCAAACCAGCTCAACGCGGCCGTCGTCATGCGGCCGCCGCTTCGCTGTCGACAAGCGCGATGAATACGTCTTCGAGGCTGGTGTCGGTTCGCCCGTTCTGTTGCCGAAGTTCGGTCAATGTCCCTTCGGCGACAAGCCGCCCCGAAGAGATCACGCCGATGCGATCGGCCATGCGCTCGGCTACTTCGAGAATATGCGTGGTCATGATGACCGTGCATCCGTTGCGCACGCGCTCGCCGAGCAATCCCTTGACATGGCGGGCGGACACAGCGTCGAGACCGGTCAGAGGCTCGTCGAGAATGATCAGGCGGGGATCGTGAACCAGCGCTCCCGCCAGCGCCACTTTCTGGCGCATGCCCTTGGAAAATCCTTCGCAGCGCTCGTGTATGTTGGTCTCGAGGCCAAGCGAGACGAGCAGTTCGCGCGCCGAGCGCTCGGCGATCGAAGGATCGACGCCCCAGAGGCCTGCGACGAATTCGAGATATTCGAGCGGCGTCAGCTTGTCGTAGATCATCGGCTCGTCCGATACCCATGCCGTGACTTGCTTGGCCGCGACGGGATCGCTGAGCGCATCGATGCCCATGATCGAGATGGAACCGGCATCGGGCCGCAACAGGCCGCCCACCATGCGGAGCGTCGTCGTCTTGCCGGCTCCGTTCGGGCCGAGCAGGGCATAGAATTCGCCAGATCGAACGGTGAGATCGAGCGCATCGACGGCCGGACGGTCAAAACGCTTTGTTAACCCTCGCAACTCGAGGGCCGATTGATCGAAAGCCATGATGCCGGGCGATCCTCGTTACAGCCGAAAGGACCATGAACTGGAAACCGTTTCGGTGGGGTGAATCGAGGAGCCAAAATTGCGAGATGCGCGCGAGCTTGTCGGCCCGCGCGCATCTCTTGCCGTCACTTCTGCGGCACCGTGTTTGCGCCCTGGGTCGCAGCATCCGCAGGCTTTGGACGCACGGCATCGGCAGTTCCCTGGATGAAGGCCTGGATCTTGACGACGTCGGCTTCGGTCAGCTTGCCGGTGAAGTCCGGCATGCCCTTGTTCATGAAGGGGCCCTTGAAGACGATGTCCTTCAAGTTGGTGATGTTCTCGGTCGTCGTATAACCGAGGTTCTTGACGTTGCCGCCCTTGTCGACGCCGGGCACACCGTGACAGGTGGCGCAGGCCTCGACGTAAAGCGCCGTGCCGTCCGGAACATCCTTGGGATCGTATTTGACGCCCGTGAGCAGATTACCGAGCTGGTATTTGGTGAATTCCGGCAGCGGCGCCGTTCCACCAATGGCAAAGGTATAGACCGTGCCCGGTCCTTCCTTGTCGGCAACATGCTGGGTGATGCCGAACACGCCGCCCCAGCCGACCGCAATCGATACATATTGCACGCCGTCGATCAGATAGGTCGCGGCCGCGGCGACCGCGCCGGTGCCGGTCGGCGTCTCCCAGAGTTTCTCGCCTGTCGTGGCATTATAGGCGATAAAGCGCGCATCAGCCGTGCCCTGGAACACAAGGTTGCCGGCGGTTGTGAGCGTGCCGCCATTCCACGGCGCCACGTAGTCCGCGTGCCAGGCTTCTTTCTGTTTCACCGGATCCCATGCGATCAGCCGTCCGAACGCCGGGTTCTTCGGCGGAGTAGCGTTCAGCGTGAAGCCGACGTTCCATCCGGTGGTGGCGCCGAACTTGAAGGGGGCGGGCGCATTCTGCGCCAGCGTCTTCTCGCCGGTCAGGTTCAATGGCACGCCCTGCGCCGGCAGGTAAACAAGTCCGGTCTGCGGATTATAGGACATCGGGTGCCAATTATGCGCGCCGAACGGACCCGGTATGGCGTCGAAGGGTTTGTCCGGCGAGCGCGCCGCCGTCACCTCGATCGGCCGCCCGTCGGCGTCATAACCGGTTGCCCAGTTCACATCGACGAACTTCTTTGCCGAAATGAATTTGCCGTTGGTGCGATCGATGACGAAGAAGAAGCCGTTCTTCGGCGCATGCAGGATCACCTTGCGCGGTTTCCCCTCGATATTGATATCGGCCAGGATCATTGGCTGGGTCGAGGTGTAGTCCCAGTTATCGCCGGGCGTTTCCTGATAATGCCAGACGTATTTGCCGGTGTCGGCATTCAGCGCCACCAGTGACGCCAGATAGAGATTGTCACCGCCGGCCGGGCTTCGCAGATTGCGGTTCCACGGCGCGCCGTTGCCGGTGCCGATATAGATCAGGTTCAGGTCCGGATCGTAGGTGATCGAATCCCACGAATTGCCGCCCCCACCATTGATCCACCACTTGCCGGCGGGATCCCAAGTCTTTGCGGCCTTTTCCATCGATTCATCTTCGAAAGGCTTGGAGGGATCGCCGGGCACCACGAACCAGCGCCATGCCTGCTCGCCGGTTTCGGCGTCATAGGCCGTGACGTAGCCGCGCGCGCCATATTCGGCGCCGCCATTGCCGATCAGTACCTTGCCCTTCACGACCCGCGGTGCGCCGGTGATGGTGTAGGAGTGTGAGTGATCGATGAGAGTATCTTTTTCCCAGACCTTCTTGCCGGTCACGGCGTCGATGGCGACCAGACGCCCGTCATAGGCGCCGACATAGACCTTGCCCTTGTAAAGAGCGACGCCGCGATTGACGACGTCGCAACAGCCCTTGTATCCGATCTCGCGGTTGACGCCGGGATCGTAGGTCCAGAGCCGTTTTCCGGTGCGGGCGTCGATGGCGTGAACCACGCTCCACGACGCGCTGACATACATGATGCCGTCGACCACCAGCGGTGTCGCCTCGACGCCGCGGACCGATTCAAGATTGTAGGTCCACTTCAGGCCGAGATTTTTGACGTTGCCGGCGTTGATCTGGTTGAGCTTGCTGAAACGGGTCTCGGCGTAATCGAGTCCGATGGTGGGCCAGTCCTTCGACGTCGGCGTATTGGCCTTGATGAAGTTGGCGTCAACAGCGGAAGTCGCAGCCTTGATGTGATCCGCCGATCCTTTTTCCATCTTCTGGGCGAGCGCGACGCCGCCCGAAATAGCAAGACCGACGCCGATCGCGACGGCTGCACGCGTCAGGCGTTGTGGGTTGGATAATCTGACGATGGCTTCGGGGAAAAAACGGCGAGCAGAGTCGGTATACGTCCAGCGTATCATCTGTTCCTCCCATTTGATCTCTAGCGGATCTGCCGCAATCGTATGCTTCGGCGAAGCGCGTCGTCAATCAAAGCTGATGAATGGAAGATGAAACTTGTGTCGCGGCTTCTTCCGCCAGACGAAATAAGCGTGAAGATTCCGCTGCTCGAAATTTGATCGTCAAAGCGAATGCTGGAAGCGGGCACTCGTTGCGTTACGGTCCGCTCAAGGCCATACCGACTTCCACCGGCTGCATGGCCGTTGCATTGCAGCGCCAACTGCTGCCGTTTTTCTGAAATGCAAACGACTTTTCGATCCGCAAGCGATAACCGACCTGCAATTGTTCACGGCTGCCGGGCGTAGACTTCGGCTTCCCCGATTTCAAATCCCAACAGGTGCCGGTGCAGCCCGACGCAATGGGGCTACAGGCGGTGAACGGCGAAAGGACGACCATTTCGATTGCGGTGGTCACCTCGGCACTTTCATCGGTCTGCCTGCTGTCGATCTGAAAGATCCGGCTTACCGCGAGGAAATTTCCACATGTTTGTGTCGAGTGGATCTGCGCAACGCACAGGTCGACCGCATCCGCGTTCGGTACAGGCGACATCTGCTGTGTACCGAACAGCTTCCTGGGGTCGCCTTTCGCGGCGGTGACGTCGGCTATTTTCCGGTCGAAATAATCGGACAGGCAACTCTCGGAAGATGAAAGCTCCTGGAGCGGAACATTGTCCTTGTTCTCAAGGCCGCATTTACGGTCGCGCGCCCTGGTCCATCGCTCGAACTCCGCAAACGCGTCCCGCTCCTCGTTGTCTTTCAGTCGGGTGATTACGCCCATCAACCGCTCATTGAGTTCCGTCTTGGCCAATGCCAGCGAGGGGTCGCTGCAAATCAACAGGCCGGCGCTCGTATTGACAGCGAGGCAATCGAAATTCGGATCGGTCAAGATGAGGATCCGCTCTTCGGTCTCCTTCAACAGACAGTCCCTGACCGGCTTGATGTCCGCACTCCGGATGGGCTGCCGCCCGAGAATTCCACAACTGGAATTCCGGTCCCTAACCCACTCGGCATTTTCCTCGATGGCGAGGCGCCGGTTCGGAATTCTGTTCAAGCGGTCGGCGATGGCCTTGTTGAGTTTGACGCCGGCCGCGTTCAGTTCGGGATCGCCGCAGAAAATCTGATCCGCCGGGACCTTGGTCTCCTCGCAATGATTTTTGACGAACAAGGGCAGGATATCGGTCATCGATGGATTGGAATCGGCCGCATTGTCGGCATGCGCCGACGGAGTCAGCCCGATTCCCAAAGCCACGATTGCCAGAGCGAATGCCCGCATCCCGATCCCCCGAAGCGAAAAGCCAGACGATTGCAGCTATCGTAGCTTTTTGGCTGTCGCGGCGAAATGAAATTGTTTAGGCGGTGGCGTCGCAGCCGGTGTCCGTTTGATGCAGGCCGCGGCTAATGATACCGTGCTTTATTGCCGGGGTTGCGGGCCGTCATTCCCGCATTTGTCGTCTGGATGCGAGCATTTTGAAGGGGCGGGATTTATAGCCATGACATTGCGGCCTGGTGTATTGCTGCGGGGATTTGTTTTGCAACTCGGTATCGTCCTGATTTCTGCGGCGTGGCCGGGCGCGAGCATGGCCCAGAAGCTCGTCGACCCGAATACGGTTGCGCCGGAGTACCGCGCGGCGGCCGAGAAGCGCCGCGCCGAACAAATCAAGCTGTACGAGTGTTCGAAGAGGGCGGATGTGGCCAAGGTACTGCGCAGGGACCGCGTGACCTTTATCAACGAATGCCTCGACAAGTGATGTCGAAATCCCTGGACGTCTTAGGCGTCCTGGGGAGCGATTGTCGGGATGCTCAGTTGGAGTTTGAGGCGAAGTCGGCCCGCGTGACCAGATTCACGGCTACGGCCGGCGCGGAATCCTGGCGCGCCGCGCTGGCCGACGGGGACTGATCGTCGTAACGCATGACGCCGCCGTTATCGATGACGAACAGCGGCCGGTGGTTTCTGACGTCGATGTCCTCGATCATCGCCATGCGCCGGTTGTCCAGCATCAACCAGTGGCCGTCGAGCCGCGCCAGCACGGCCGCGTGATCCTCGCCGTGGAGCAAATCGCGCAACACGACGATCCTGATATCCCCGAGCGCGACGCCGGCCATGCGCAGTGCGGCGAATTTTGCGATCGCATAGTCTTCGCAATCGCCTGCGCCGGAGGCAAAAGTAGCCAGCGGCGTACTCCAGACGTCGATCTGGCCATATTGAGCCATGTCGCTCATCGGCTTGATCGCCAGGTTGATTGCACGGTTGATCTCGCCGAAGCGGGCACGGCCTTCGCGAGCCCGAGCGCCGTCCACGATGGCAAGGAATTGCAGGGCGGCAGGGGATACGCAGCGCTCGCGATCGCCGTCGCAGAGCGCGAGTTGCACCATTTCGTCCTCGAGCTTGCGCTCGACGCCGTTCCATTTGTCGAGCAGGCCGCCACCGGACAGGCGGGTCGCGAACAGCCCGAACGGCTCGGCGGATTTGCGGATCACGTCCAGCATGCCTGGCGAAATCAGCGTACCGGCGTTCAGATTGGTCGCCGGTCCGAAGCAGGCCAGGCCCCAGGCGAGGACGAAGGCCAGGACGGCGGCGCGCCGGTTCGGCCTATGACAGAAATAACCCATTTGACACCCCTTCGTCCGGGCATCGGCAGGGCTTTTGTCAGCCGCGCGTGACCGGATCGTTTTGCCGGGGATGATCGGTCGGGCCGCTTTTATTCTGCTTAAAGCCGGCGTGCCGGCGCGGGGTTTGTCCCAAACAGGCTGAAGGGCGTCTTACCGTCTTGCTTAAAATGCTGTGGCAAAGGGAGCACAGCGGGCGGTAGAACCTTTTTATGGCTGATATGACTAATTCGATGAAAGTTGTTGATTTTGTAATCTAGTTCACATCCCCGGGGCCTGAATTGACGCAGTATCCCGCCATGGCAGGCCTCAGGAAGCTATTCATAGTACAAATAAAGAAGACTATACACGGAAATACATGTGATGACTTCCTTATCGTGCGGAAATACGCTTCGGATATTGGGCGATCAAAGCCTTTCGACTAGTTGTGGGGATCCGGTTAAGCATAGGCACGACAGAAATCCGTGCCAACCGCGCCTCGAGGTGTCTTTCTGCAAGCAAGAGATGGTTTCGCGATCAGCCCGCTGATGATAAGGAAGCTTAGACCTTTGAAATTATATATTTATTAACCATTGCGGTGGGCGGGTGAATTACTCCGGCAAATTTGACGCCACGATTTCCGATGCGCTGGGCAAGCACCCCAGCGGTCACCTTTTTTCCGAAACGGTTCACGCCGCTCACGCTCCGTCGGATGCCATCGTTGTTCCCGACGCTCAATTGCTGTTTGGCGGTGAGTTCAAGCGCACGGGTGTCGATCTCGTTCTCTCCGGCGACGGCCGCGAGTTGGTGCTGCACGATTACTTCAAGGGCGAGAAGCATGCGCCGCTGGCCTCGCCGGACGGCGCCCATCTCACTGGCGATCTCGTCGACGCCCTTGCTGGCCAGGTTCAATATGCGCAGGCCGGTGGCAATGCGGCGGCCGGCCAGGTCATCGGCCATGTGACCAAGCTCGCAGGCACTGCGACCGCGATCCGCAACGGTGTCTCGATCATCCTCAATAACGGCGACAACGTCGAAAAAGGCGACGTGGTCGCCTCCGGATCGGATTCGACGGTCGGCATCACCTTTATCGACGGCACCGTGTTCGGCCTGTCGTCGAATGCGCGGATGGTTCTGAACGAAATGGTCTACGACCCCAACGGGTCGAACAATTCGTCGTTACTGAGCCTCGTCGCCGGCACCATCACCTTCGTCGCCGGCGAAACCGCCAAGCATGGCGACATGAAAGTCGATACGCCGGTTGCGACCATGGGCATCCGCGGCACCGCGGTGCTGGTCGAGATCGACTTCTCGGTGCCCGGCACCACACCGGACGCGAAATTCCAGGTTCTGGTCGAGCCGGACGGCACGACGGGCTCCTACATCCTGTTCGACAAGACCACGCTCACGCCGCTGGCCGTGGTCGACAAGGCCGGGATGCAGATCAACGTCTCGAACGGCGTCATGAGCCAGACGCTGGCTCCGCTGTCGCCCGAGATACAAAAGCTCATCACGGATGTGTTCTCGCTGAAATTTTCCGACAGCACGAACACCAAGTCGATTGAGCATTTTACCGATTCGATCGTCCCGAACGCGTTCGGGCAGGTCAATTTTGCGCTCGTCAACGGCAACCTGTCGACTTTTGCCGCGCCGCCGCCTCCGCCGGCGGGCACTGGGGGAAGCGCGCCTTCTGCCCCAACCACCGGTCACCAGCCGATTGCGCCGCAGATCAACTCTGCTGACCCCGGCACGATCACAGAACTGCCCCACCTCACCAACAACACGGCGGTCGACAAGGTAACGGGCCAAATCCAATACTACGACGTCAACGTGACTGATCATGACACGGTGTCGGTGAAGTTCTCTTCTTTCACCTACCAGGATGCCAAAGGGCACGATGTCACCGGTTCGTTGACCAGCCTGCAGCTTGCGGACATTGCGAAAGTCGAAGCTGCCGTCACGGTGTCCGGGAATACCGGTCCCAACGTCTGGCGGGTTCGGGAGCGCCACCTGGAACTATAGCGTCACCGACAAGGCCTTTGACTTCCTTGCTGCCGGCGAGACGCTGACGCTGACCTATACGGCAACCGTCGATAATAATTATCAGCCGCTCGACCAGACCGGATCGCAGACGATCACGATCACGATCACCGGCACCAACGATGTCCCGGTCATCACCAGCCCGCAGCAAAACGTCAGCTTCGCCGCGTCCGGCACGGATACAAAAGGCGGCGACCTGATCCCGAACACGGTGACCCACGGCACGCTGGCCTTCACCGATCCCGATCTCACCGATACCCACACGGTCGCCGTCCAAATGACGAGCGCGCTGCTTGATGGACAGCCGCTCTCGGCGACGGCCGGGCAAACTGTGATCAATGAACTTGCAGCGGCGGTGACCGCCAGCATCGCGAAGGGAGACGATAGCACCGGAACTGGCGCTGGAACGATCGACTGGACGCTTGCGAACCTTCAGGTCTATCTGGCGGACCTCGTTCCCGCCGGCGAGTCGCTGGTCCTCACTTACGCCGTCACCGTGACGGATTCGCAAGGCGCGACCTCCGTCCAGGACATCGTTGTCACGATTGGCGGCAACAACGAAGCGGCGGTGGTCTGGACCAACACCAACCCGATCCCGCCGGGCGGTGTGGCGCAGTGGAGCGATGCTGCGAATTGGGAAGGCGACAGGGCGCCAAGCACCCAAGGCACTGACGACGTGTTCATCGGCACGGACCAACTGCAACCGGGAACGCCAGTGTTTCCGGCTACGGTCACTGACGCGGAAGCGGCCAAATCGCTGACCATGGATTATTTCACCGACTTCGGGGCATCGATCCCGGAGCTGGATATCTTGTCGACGGGCACGCTGACGATCGCCGGCGCACTCAAGATGGATACCAGTACCGATTCCGGTTCCCCCCTGACCGCTGAATCGATCATCAAGAATTTTGGAACACTCAGCGTCGGCGGCATTGCCACGCTCTTGAAGCATAGCGTGCTGGACAACTACGGCACGCTGACGCTCGCCCAGGGCGGCGTTTTTGGTGATCAAAGCAGCATTACGAATTCCGGAACCATCGAGATTGTCAGCGACACGCTCGATGTCCAGGTCGGCATCGCCGATGCTGGCGGCCTCCTTCAGGTCGACGGTGGTGCGACACTGAAGCTTAGCGATGGCGCGACCATCACCAAAGGTGAGGTGACGCTCGGCAGCCTGAGTGTGCTCGACGTCGAGATGGGCGCGGTTTCGCTTCCGGCCGGTACGGCGGATGCAACGCTTGACGGCGTTACCGTCATCGGGACGAGCGGTCTCGCACCGAGCGCGATCCAGATCGGTGCGTCGGGCGCGGCGACCCTCTTGCTTGATGATGGCACGAGCATCAAGAACGGTGATCTGACGATCAGTGGCGGCAGCGCGTTGGACGTCACGACCAGCGGCGCCACGCTGGATGGCGTGACCGTCACCGGCACCAATGCGACGCTCTCGGTTGCGGCCAGCACCATCGAAGTCGGGACCACGACGACGACCGGAACGGTGCTCACGCTGGATGACGGCACTACCATCACCAACGGCAACCTGATCATCGATGCCGGCAACACGCTCGACATCGAGAGCGCCGGTGGTGCGACGCTGGATGGCGTCGATGTGATGAATTCCGGGACGATCGACATCGGCCCATCGGCGACGCTGACGCTGGAGGACGGTACCACGATCACCGGCGGAACGGTGACGGTCGAATCCGGCGGCAGTCTCCATGTAGATGCTTCGGGGGCAACCCTGGACGATCTGACGCTGTCGGGCAGCGTGACCAATTCAGGAACGCTGACGATCGACGACACGGTGACGCTAAATGGCGCCACCCTCAACGGCGGCACGATCGACGATGCCGGCACGCTCTCGGTCGGCGCCTCGAGCGAGATCGAAAATGCCACGGTCAACGGCGGTGGTGATCTGACGGTCACCGGCGGCACGCTGACGCTCTCCGAGGTGACGCTGGACGATGTGACGCTGTCGGGCAGCTTCACCAATTCGGACAAGCTGACGGTCAAGGACACGGTGACGCTCAACGGCGCCACCCTCAACGGCGGCACGATCGACGACACCGGCACATTGTCGGTGAGCGCCTCGAGCGAGATCGAGAACGCCACCGTCAACGGCGGCGGCGACCTCACGGTCACCGGCGGCACGCTGACGTTCTCCGAGGTGACGCTGGACGGCGTGACGCTGGCCGGCAGCTTCACCAATTCGGACACGCTGACGGTCAAGGATACGGTCACCCTCAATGGCGCCACCCTCAATGGCGGCACCATCGACGACATCGGCACACTCTCGGTCAGCGCCTCGAGCGAGATCGAAAACGCCACGGTCAACGGCGGCGGCGACCTGACGGTTGCGAGCGGTAAAACGCTGACCCTCTCCGAGGTGACGCTGGACAATGTGACGCTGGCGGGCAGCTTCACCAATTCGGACACGCTGACGGTCAAGGACACGGTGACGCTCAATGGCGCCACCCTCAATGGCGGCACGATCGACGACATCGGCACACTCTCGGTCAGCGCATCGAGCGAGATCGAGAACGCCACCGTCAACGGCGGCGGCGACCTCACGGTCACCGGCGGTACGCTGACGCTTTCCGAAGTGACGCTGGACGACGTGACGCTGGCGGGCAGCTTCACCAATTCGGACACGCTGACGATCAAGGATACGGTGACGCTCAACGGCGCCACGATCAACGGCGGTACGATCGATGACACCGGCACGCTCTCGGTCAGCGCCTCGAGCGAGATCGAGAATGCCACGGTCAATGGTGGCGGCGACCTGACGGTCACCGGCGGTACGCTGACGTTCTCCGAGGTGACGCTGGACGGCGTGACGCTGGCCGGCAGCTTCACCAATTCGGACACGCTGACGGTCAAGGACACGGTGACGCTCAATGGCGCCACCCTCAATGGCGGCACGATCGACGACATCGGCACACTCTCGGTCAGCGCCTCGAGCGAGATCGAAAACGCCACGGTCAACGGCGGCGGCGACCTGACGGTTGCGAGCGGTAAAACGCTGACCCTCTCCGAGGTGACGCTGGACAATGTGACGCTGGCGGGCAGCTTCACCAATGCGGACACGCTGACGGTCAAGGACACGGTGACGCTCAATGGCGCCACCCTCAATGGCGGCACGATCGACGACATCGGCACACTCTCGGTCAGCGCCTCGAGCGAGATCGAAAACGCCACGGTCAACGGCGGCGGCGACCTGACGGTTGCGAGCGGTAAAACGCTGACCCTCTCCGAGGTGACGCTGGACAATGTGACGCTGGCGGGCAGCTTCACCAATGCGGACACGCTGACGGTCAAGGACACGGTGACGCTCAATGGCGCCACCCTCAATGGCGGCACGATCGACGACATCGGCACACTCTCGGTCAGCGCCTCGAGCGAGATCGAGAACGCCACGGTCAATGGTGGCGGCGACCTCACGGTCACCAGCGGTACGCTGACGTTCTCCGAGGTGACGCTGGACGACGTGACGCTGGCGGGCAGCTTCACCAATTCGGACACGCTGACGATCAAGGATACGGTGACGCTCAACGGCGCCACCCTCAATGGCGGCACGATCGACGATACCGGTGCGATCACCGGCTATGGAGCGATCAGCTCGGTCATTGCCGGCTTGGGTGTGCTCACGGCGAGCGGCGGAACGCTCACGCTGTCGGGCCTCAACACCTATAGCGGAGTGACCACGATCGATAGCGGGGCCGTTCTTGCGGCCGGCGTTGCCGATGCGTTCAGCGCCAGCAGCGCGGTCACCGACAACGGCGAACTCGATCTCGGCACAACCGATCAGACGATTGCGGCACTCAACGGCACGAACTCGGCGGCGTTGGTCGGCAGCTTTAGCGGCACTGGAACAAGCCCTGCCGTATTGACGATCAATAATGGAGGCTCGTTCGCCGGTGTGGTTGAGGACGGCAGTGCAGGTGCGGCCACGGCATTGACGCTTGCCGGCGGCACGTTGACGCTGACGGGCGATAATCTCTATACGGGTGTGACCACGATCAGCGGCACGCTGGTGCTGTCGGGCTCGGGTTCGATCGCGGGCTCCAGCGATGTCGTCGACGACGGCACCTTCGACATCTCGGCAACGACCTCCGGCGCCTCGATCGTGACGCTGTCGGGCGATGGCACTGTCGCGCTCGGCACGAAGACGCTGACGCTGTCGAACGCCTCGACGACGTTCTCGGGCGCGATCGACGGCAGCGGCGGTCTGACGTTGACGGCCGGCACCGAGACGCTGACGGGCGACAATCTCTATACGGGTGCGACCACGATCGACGGCGGCACGCTGGTGCTGTCGGGCTCGGGTTCGATCGCGGGCTCCAGCGATGTCGTCGACGATGGCACGCTTGATATCTCGGCAACGACCTCCGGCGCCTCCGTCGTGACGCTGTCGGGCAACGGCACCGTCGCGCTCGGCAGCAAGAAGCTGACGCTGACGAATGCCTCGACCACGTTCTCCGGCACGATTGGCGGCACCGGCGGCCTGGCGCTGCTGGCCGGCATGCTGACGCTGACGGGCGACAGCAGTTATAGCGGTACGACTACGATCAGCGGAACGCTGGCGCTGTCGGGTTCGGGCTCGATTGCCGATTCCAGCGATGTCATTGACAACGGCACCTTCGATATCATGGCGACGACTTCGGGCGCCTCGATTGTGACGCTGTCCGGCGACGGTGCCGTCAAGCTCGGCAGCCAGACGCTGACGCTGACGAAGGCCAACAACATCTTCTCGGGCGTGATCAGTGGCAGCGGCGGCCTGACGGTGGACGGCACCGGAACGGAGACGCTCTCAGGTATCAACACCTTCGGTGGTGCGACCACCATCGGTTCCGGCGAAACGCTGGCGCTGTCGGGCACAGGATCGATCGCGGGCTCCAGCGACGTCATTGACAACGGCACGTTCGATATCTCGGGGACGACCTCTGGCGCCTCGATTGTGACGCTGTCCGGCAATGGCACTATCAAGCTGGGCGCCGAGACGCTGACGTTGTCGGACGCCTCGACCACGTTCTCCGGGACGATCGGCGGCACCGGCGGCCTGACTTTGACAGCCGGCACCGAGACGCTGACGGGCAACAACACCTATAGCGGCGTCACCACGATCAATGGCGGTACGCTGGCGCTGTCGGGTTCGGGCTCGATCGCTGGCTCCAGCGATGTCGTCGATGACGGCACGTTCGACATCTCGGCGACGACCTCGGGCGCCTCGATCGTGACGCTGTCGGGCGATGGCACCGTCACGCTCGGCAGCAAGACGTTGACGCTGTCGGATGCGTCGACCACGTTCAGCGGGGCGATCGACGGCAGCGGTGGTCTGACGCTGACGGCCGGTACCGAGACGCTTTCGGGCGACAATCTTTACACGGGTGCGACCACGATCAATGGCGGCACGCTGAAGCTGTCGGGCCTGGGTTCGATCGCGGGCTCCAGCGATGTCGTCGATGACGGCACCTTCGATATTTCGGCGACGACCTCGGGCGCCTCGATTGTGACGCTGTCGGGCGATGGCACCGTCAAGCTCGGCAGCAAGACGCTGACGCTATCAGATGCCTCGACCACGTTCAGCGGGACGATCGGCGTTGCCGGCGACACCGGCGGGCTGACGCTGACAGCCGGTACCGAGACGCTGACGGGCAACAACACCTATAGCGGCGTCACCACGATCAATGGCGGTACGCTGGCGCTGTCGGGTTCGGGCTCGATCGCGCACTCCAGCGATGTCATCGATGGCGGCACCTTCGATATTTCGGCGACGACCTCGGGCGCCTCGATCGTGACGCTGTCGGGCGACGGTGCTGTAGCGCTCGGCGGCAAGACGCTGACGCTGTCGGATGCGTCGACCACCTTCTCCGGCACGATTAGCAGCACCGGCGGCGGCATCACGGTCGCCAGCGGAACGCTGACCCTTGGCACGATGACCCTGGACGACCTGACGCTGGCGGGCAACTTCAGTAATTTCGGCACGCTGACGATTGATGACACCGTAACGCTGAATGGCGCTACCATCTCTGGCGGCACGCTCGATATTTCCGGAATTCTGGATTCGACCGGCACCGACCACGATCAGTGGCGCCACGATCGTCAATTCTGATCACATCGATGTCGTCAGTGGTACTCTCACGATCGACCCGACGCCGGTGACAAATACGGGCACTATCGAGGTGCATGCCAATGCCGCGCTGGTGTTGAGCGGCGAAGTCGTGACCAATTCACATGGTGTTACTAGTGTTATCCAGGAAGTCGTCACCAACACCAATGGTGTTATCCAGATCGACCCGCACGCCACGCTGACACTCTTCGACACCACCATCAATGGCGGTACGATCGACGACAATGGTACGCTGTTGCTCACGGGCACCACGAGCAAGCTCGAGAACGTCACGTTCTCTGGCACTGCGTCGATCGATATCTCCAGCCACGCAACACTCGAGATCGGCGGGTCGGTCTCTTCCGGCGTGACTGTGAAATTCGATGTCTCGAACGGACATTCGGAGCTGATCCTCGATAATCCATCCGACTTTCACGGAGTGGTCGAAGGTCTCGTGGAAGCTTCTTCCGAGGCCGATGAGAATTACATCGACCTGGAGGGTTTTGCAGACACCACTCAAACGAAGGTAACGTCGGCAGTCTTCAATTCGGCCACCGACGTCACGGCAGTCACCATCACTAACGGCACGAAGAATCTCACGATCGACCTGCACGGCGACTACAGCAAAGGGGATATCGAATTTGCAACCGATCACAACGGCGGGACGCTGTTCTCGGATCCGGCGGCGAATTCTGGCGCGGTAACGGTCGATAGCGGCACAACGCTTGACATTGGCGCCGCAAGTACAGCGACAATCACCTTTGCGAACAGCACGGGCACCACGGGCGAGCTGGTACTTGCCGACTCCAAGGATTTCAGCGGAGCCATCGTCGGCTTTACCGGCGACGGCACGACGGCGAATTCGGATTTGATCGACGCTACCGACGTCAACATCGCCGATGTCGCGCTGAACAAGACGACCTATACGGATCACGGCAACGGCACGGGAACGTTGACGCTATACAATGCGAGCGGCCAGGCGCTCGACAGCACCAATTTCGACGGCAACTATCAGCTAGCGAATTTCACCATCGAGAACGATGGCAATGGCGGCACGCTGATTGTCGATCCGCCGGTCACCACGAACGCGCAGGCCCCGGTCCAAACAGTCGCTGCGAGCGGTCCGAATCAGGTTTTGAGCGGTTCTGCTCCGAGCGACAATTTTGTCTTCAGTTTCAATGGCGTCGGCCAATCCGCGGTCGCGAACTTCCATCCGGCGACCGATACGCTTCAGTTCAGCAGTTCGGTCTTCGCGAATGCCCAGGCCGCCTTGAACGCGGCGCATGACGATGGTCACGGAAATTCGGTCATCGTAATCGATTCCCATGACAGCATCACATTGAATGGCGTTCTCAAGGCACAGCTTCACGCCTCCGACTTCCATTTCGTGTAAACCGCGCCTGCTGCCGTACACCGGGCAGCCGATCATGCTTGCCGTGAACCAGGTAGTCGCATTATTGATGGCTGACCTGCGATACTGCTCCAACCTGATTTGCCAGCAATGAGACGTCTTAAATTCCTCCAGCGCTGGTTCGGGCGTAAGTTCGGCTATGCGAGGCTGATCTGCCTTCTGCTCCTGATCGGCATCGCGGCGCTGCGCATCGCCGATTTTGCGCCGATCGAAGAACTTCGCGTCAGGACTTTCGACTTCTACCAGCGCTTCGATCCCCGCGTGAAGACGGCGCGCCCCGTCACCATCGTTGACATCGATGAACCGAGCTTGAAGAAATTCGGTCAGTGGCCGTGGCCACGCACGCGTCTGGCGGACATGGTCATCAATCTTGCCAATCTCGGCGCGGTTGTCATTGCGTTCGACGTGGTATTTTCCGAACCCGACCGGCTCAACCCGGACATCCTGGCCGATAACATGCGCTACCTGGATGAACTGACCCGAAGCAGGTTGCGCGGACTGCCGAGTAACGACCAGACCCTGGCCGATGCCGTCAGGCGCGCCCGCGTGGTGCTCGGCGAAACCGGCCTCGACAAGGTGATTTCGGAAATCGACAATGACCTTCCCTTTACGGGGTTTGCGACGCTTGGCGATAAAGCGGGGGCCGAGCCACGCTTCTTCGAGTTTCCCGGTCTGTTGCGCAACGTCCCGGCTCTCGAAAAGGTCGCGGCCGGCCGCGGTCTGGTGACGATTGTGCCCGAGCGCGACGGCATCATCCGCCGGGTGCCGATGATGTTGCAGGCGCAGGGTCACATGATGCCGGCGTTGAGTCTTGAAATGCTTCGGGTCGTCACGGGAACCTCGACAATTCTTGCCAAATACGATCGGAACGGCGTCAAAAGCGTTGCTGTCAGGGGACTTGATATTCCAACCGACAAGGTTGGCGAGCTTTGGGTTCATTTTGCGCGCCAGGATCCTTCGATCTACGTCTCGGCGACCAGTGTTCTCGACGGCACCGCGCCGGTCGACAAGATCAGGGGTAAGCTGGTTCTGATCGGCACTTCGGCGGCTACCTTGAACGATATCAAGACCACACCGGTGTCCAATGCAATGCCGGGCGTCGAGATCCATGCCCAGGTGCTGGAGGCCGCGCTCACCCACGCGGTGCTGTCACAACCAAACTACGCGGTCGGCGTTGAACTCCTCGCCGCGTTTGTTCTGGGCCTTCTGGTCATCGCCTTCGCACCGAATCTGGGGCCGGTCACGCTGGTTATCGTCGGCGCCTTGTTCGCTTCCGTGCTGATCGGGGCGTCCTGGTATTTTTACCGGGAGCAACGGCTGCTGATTGATTTCACCTATCCGCTGCTGTCGACCACCGCGATCTACCTCACCCTGATCTTCACAAGCTTCGTCCGCGAACAGGCGCAGCGCCGGCAGATCCGCTCGGCGTTCGGCCAATATATTTCGCCGGCGCTGGTCGAACAACTCGCGCAATCGCCGGAAAAGCTCAAGCTCGGCGGCGAAGAGCGCGAGATGACGATCATGTTCTCCGACGTCCGCGGCTTCACCACGATTTCGGAGTCCTACAAGCACGATCCGCAGGGCCTGACCGCGCTGATGAACCGCTTCTTGACACCGCTGACCGACGCCATTCTGGCGCGCAAGGGCACCATCGACAAATATATGGGCGACGCGATCATGGCGTTCTGGAACGCGCCGCTGGACGACAACGCGCACCAGATCAATGCCTGCAATGCCGCGCTCGACATGCTGGAGAAGATCGATGGGCTGAACAAGGAGCGCGAGGCCGAGGCGCAGCACGGCGGCCACGTCTATATTCCGATCAATGTCGGCGTTGGTCTCAACACCGGCGTGTGCGTTGTTGGAAACATGGGTTCGAATTTGCGTTTCGACTATTCGGTGCTGGGCGACAGCGTCAATCTGGCCTCACGGCTGGAAGGCCAATCCAAGGAGTACGGCTTTCCGATCATCGCTGGTTCGAAGACGGCGCTCGCGGCAAAGGAAAAATTCGCCATTCTCGAGCTCGACTTCATCATGGTCAAAGGTAAGAAGGAGCCGGAAGTCATTTACGCCATTGCTGGGCGCGAAGATGTTGCGATGTCAGGACGGTTCCAGAACTTGCGCAATCTCACCATCGAGATGCTCGCGCGCTATCGCAGCCGCGATTGGGAAGGTGCGCTGATGTCGATCGAACGCGGCCGGCGTACCGACGAGGCCGGCAGGCTCAGCTATCTGTACAAGCTCTATGAGGCGCGCATTCTCGATTATCAGAAGAATCCGCCGCCTGACGACTGGAACGGCGCCTTCGCGCTGTTGACGAAATAGCCTCCATCCACGTCTTCAGAATAAGGAAAGCAAGTCGTGGATGCCCGGGTCAAGCCCGGGCATCGAGGAAGGGCAGATGGGCGCGTGAATGAAAGAACGCTCCGTCACTCCACGCCGATCGTCGTCAGGTCCTGAAACCAGTGCTGCGCCTGCACGAACTTCTTGATCTTCGGCGACAGCGCATGGGGATTGGTATCGTGCACCACCCACACCAGCGCGGCGTCATCGACGATCAGGGCATGGGCCTGCGCGATCAGCTCATCCTGCTTCTTGATGTCGAACGTCTGCTTGGCCTCGCTGATCAGCGCATCGACCTTCGGATTCTTGTATCCGCCCCAGTTCACCCCGACCGGCGCCACCTGATCGGAGGCAAAGAACCGCACGATCGCATAGAGCGGGTCGGAGGTCACATAGGCAATGTTGTTGGCGGTGATGCCGGCGTTGATCTCGTCGGCCGCGCCCTTGCGCCAATGCGTATAGAGCGTCTCGAGTTCAACCACCTTGAAGTCGATGTCGATGCCGATTTCCTTGAAGCTCTGCTGCAGGAATTCGTTCATCGGCAGCGACAGCATCTGTCCGGTGCCGCCTTGCGCGATGATGAACGTCGCCTTCAGCGGTTTCTCCTTCGAGTAGCCGGCCTCCTCGACGAGCTTTTTCGCGGCCGCCGGATCGTACTTGATGTCGAATGAAGGCTTGCCGAACCAAGGGCTGGAAGGGTCGACCTGACCCTTGGCGGGCTTCGCCAGCCCGTTCATCAGTCCGACCACGCCGTCGCGATCGATTGCGAGGTTGAGCGCCTTGCGCAGGCGGATGTCGGTCCATGGCGAGCCGGGCAGTACGCTCAGATGATAATTCCAGACATGCGGGGTGATGTTGTCGACGATCCGCATGCCGGCGGCCTTGAGCTGCGGCACCGCGTCGGGCGCCGGCGTCTCGATCAGATCGACCTGGCCGGAGAGCAGCGCGTTGGTGCGCGCCAACGCCTCCGGCATCGGAATCAGAACCAGCTTGTCGACTTTCGGAATGCGCTTCTTGTTCCAATAGTCAGGGTTCTTCGAAAGCTCCGCCAACTCGCGCGGCACCAGCTTGGTCAGCTTGAACGGACCGGTGCCCGACGGCTGGCTGGCGAATTTGTCCCAATCCTTGCCGAGCTTTTCGTATTGGGTGGGGCTTGAGACCAAAAACCAGAGCATCTGGTAGGGAAAGAAAGAGTCGATCGTCTTGGTGGTGATCTCGACCGTGTCGTCGTCGATCTTGGCATAGCTCGCAACCGAGGGCAGGCGGGTCTTTACTTGCGCGCTTTGCCGCTTGTCGAATTGCGGCGCCTTGTCGTTAAGGACCTTGTCGAGATTCCAGATCACCGCGTCGGCGTTGAAGTCGCTGCCGTCGTGAAATTTGACGCCCTTGCGAAGGGTAAACCGCCATTTGGTTTTGTCTTTATCGTCAACCTTCCATTCAGTGGCGAGGCCGGGCACAAGTTTGCCGGGCCGGTCCGCAACATCCATTTCCCAGGCGACCAGCGGATCGTAAATCGTGTAGGCCGTGAACTGATAGGCGCCGGCGCCGCGATCCGGCTGGCCAGTGGTTAACGGGATATCCGCCATCGAAATTCCGTAGCGCACCACGGTCTCGGCTTCCGCGGAGTTGGCCTTCAGGCCGAAGCAGGCGGCAAGGGCCAGGGACAGGACCAAGATCAGATTTCGGACGCGCATGAACAGAAGTCTCCATTGAACAAATAACGGGCGAATGGCGTGCAAGGTTGATGCCAAAAAATGCACCTGCGACAATGAGTTCCGGGCAGCGTAAACAAAGGCTGTGACACCATCACATTCAAGGGAGCTATTGCTCTTGCTGGCACAGCCATTGCATAAAATTGCATAGAAAATAGTCATCGAAAAACCGAGGGGATTGATGACCAAATTGAGTGAGATCGTGGGAAAGCGCCAAACCGCCGCGCTTATCCTTGCGGCTGTTGTGAGCGTAGGTCTGCCGCAATTGGCCGGCGCTGAAACGGTGGTCCGCATCGGCATGACGGCGGCCGATATTCCGCGCACGCTGGGCCAGCCCGATCAGGGTTTTGAAGGCAACCGATTCACCGGTCTGACCATGTATGACGGTTTGACGATGTGGGACCTGTCGTCGGCCGACAAGGCAAGCGTTGTGATTCCCGGCCTTGCGACCGAATGGAAGGTCGACGAAGCCGACAAGAAAAAATGGACATTCAAACTTCGTCCAGGTGTCACATTCCATGATGGTTCGCCGTTCAACGCCGATGCGGTGGTCTGGAATGTCGAAAAAGTCCTCAAGCAGGACGCAATTCAGTTCGATCCCAGCCAGGTCGGCGTGACCGCGTCGCGGATGCCGACATTAGCTTCCGCGCGCAAGATCGACGACATGACGGTGGAATTGATCACCAAGGAGCCGGACAGCTTCCTGCCGATCAATCTCACCAATCTGTTCATGGCGAGCCCGGCGAAATGGCAGAAGTTGTTCGATGCGGCATCTGGCGCCGACACCAAAGCCAAGTCGCAGGCTGCCTGGGACGCCTTCGCGAAAGATCCCTCGGGCACGGGTCCCTGGAAGATGTCGAGCTTTACGCCGCGCGAGCGGCTGGAGCTGGTGAAGAACGCAAATTATTGGGACAAGGCCCGCGTTCCCAAGGTCGACAAGATTGTTTTGCTGCCGATGCCCGAGGCGAATGCCCGCACGGCGGCGCTGCTCTCAGGTCAGGTCGACTGGATCGAGGCGCCGGCGCCGGATGCGCTTCCCGAAATCAAGCAGCGCGGCTTTGTTCTTTATTCCAATGAAGAGCCGCATGTCTGGCCGTGGCAGTTTTCGCGCGTCGAAGGCTCGCCCTGGAACGACATCCGCGTCCGCAAAGCGGCCAATCTCTGCATCGATCGCGAAGGCCTGAGAGATGGACTGCTCGGTGGATTGATGGTGCCGGCGACCGGCACGTTCGAACCCGGCCATCCCTGGCGGGGAAAGCCGACCTTCCAGATTAAATACGACAAGCCGGCAGCGCAAAAGCTGATGCAGGAAGCAGGCTTCGGTCCGAACAAGAAATTGACGGTCAAGGTTCAGACTTCGGCCTCCGGTTCGGGCCAGATGCTGCCGCTGCCGATGAATGAGTATCTGCAACAGGCGCTTGCCGAATGTTATTTCGACGTTCAGCTCGACGTCATCGAGTGGAATACGCTGTTCACGAACTGGCGGCGCGGCGCCAAGGATCCTTCTGCCAACGGCGCCAACGCCACCAACGTCACCTACGCGGCGATGGATCCGTTCTTCGCCATGGTGCGCTTCCTGCAATCGGGAATGGCGCCGCCGGTGTCGAACAATTGGGGTTACATCAACAACCCGAAATTCGACGAACTGGTGAAGAAAGCGCGCCAGAGCTTCGATCCGGCCGAGCGCGACAAGGCGCTGGCCGAATTGCATGCGGCTTCCGTCGACGATGCGACGTTCCTTTATGTTGCCCACGATGTGGCGCCGCGCGCCATGAGCCCGAAGATCAAGGGATTCGTGCAGCCGAAAAGCTGGTTCGTCGATCTGTCGCTGATGACCATGACGCAATGAAATGACTCTTCCCCTCTCCCCCGTGCGGGAGAGGGTGACGTCGCGGGACGCGAAGACGGGTGAGGGGTCTGCCTCCCGCGGACCGGGACCTCTCATTTCAGGAATTGGTCTCCGTGGGAATAGAACCCCTCATCCGCCGCGGACTTCGTCCGCGGCACCTTCTCCCACAAGGGGAGAAGGAAAGAAGAAGGTAATTCGTGTTCATCTACATCACCCGCCGCATCGTCTACGTGATCCCGATTCTTCTCAGCGTAGCGCTGGTGTGCTTCATGCTTGTGCATATCACGCCCGGCGATCCGCTGGCCGCGGTGCTGCCGGCTGACGCGTCGCAAGAACTTGCCGATCAGATGCGTGCGGCCTACGGCTTCGATCGTCCCTTGCCGGTGCAGTTCGGGCTGTGGCTGTGGCGGGCCGTCAACGGCGACCTCGGCAATTCGATTGCGACCGGCCGTCCGGTCCTGAGCGAAGTCCTGCGCGCGGTCAGCAACACCGTGATGTTGGCGATTGCGGCAGCCCTGATCGGGTTTACGCTCGGTCTGTTCTTCGGCCTGATCGCTGGCTATTTCCGCGACACCTGGATCGATAAGGTCGCCACTTCAATCGCGATTGCCGGCGTCTCCGTGCCGCATTACTGGCTCGGCATGGTGCTGGTCATCATCTTCTCGGTACAATTGAGTTGGCTACCGGCGGTCGGCGCCGGCCCCGGCGGCTCCGGGGCCTGGGCCTGGGACTGGGATCACATCCGTTATTTGATCCTGCCCGCAGTCACCACTTCGGTGATTCCGATGGGCATCGTCACCCGCACGGTGCGCGCGCTTACCGGCGACATCCTGAGCCAGGATTTTGTCGAGGCGCTGCGCGCCAAGGGTTTGCACGAGACCGACGTGTTCCGTCACGTCATCAAGAATGCGGCGCCGACCGCGATGGCCGTCATGGGCCTTCAGTTGGGTTACATGCTGGGCGGCTCGATCCTGATCGAAACGGTGTTTTCCTGGCCGGGCTCCGGGTTGCTGCTCAATTCCGCGATTTTCCAGCGCGATCTGCCGCTGCTCCAAGGCACCATCCTGGTGCTGGCCATGTTCTTCGTCATCCTCAATCTGCTGGTCGATATCGCGCAGGCCGCAATCGATCCTCGGATCAAACGGAGCTAGTCGGCCGATGAGCGCGATGACGGAAGTAGCTCTTCAGGCGCCGCCTGCGACCAAGTCGCGCGGCTATTGGGCAACCGTCGGACGGCGCATCGCCCGCGACAAGCTCAGCATGGCCTGCGCCATCGTCCTGATCGCGATTTTTCTCTCGGCGATTTGCGCGCCATGGCTGGGGCTGGCCGACCCCTATCAGGGCTCGATGATCCGGCGGCTACGCCATATCGGCACGGTGGGCTATCCGCTCGGCACCGACGAACTCGGCCGTGACATGCTGGCCCGCCTGGTCTATGGCGGCCGGCTGTCGTTGATCATCGGCATTCTGCCGGTGATCCTGGCTTTTGTGATCGGAACCTCGCTCGGTCTCGTTGCCGGCTATGTCGGCGGCAAGATCAACACCGCGATCATGCGTACGATCGACGTATTCTACGCCTTCCCCTCGGTGCTGCTCGCGATCGCGATTTCGGGCGCCTTGGGGGCCGGCATCGTCAATTCCATCGTGTCGCTGACCATCGTCTTCATGCCGCAAATCACCCGCGTGGCCGAAAGCGTCACCACCAGCGTTCGCAACATGGATTTCGTCGAAGCTGCGCGTGCGTCGGGCGCGGGCCCTTTCACCATCATGCGCGTGCATATGCTCGGCAACGTGTTGGGACCGATTTTCGTCTACGCCACCGGCCTGATCTCGGTGTCGATGATTTTGGCGGCCGGGCTTTCATTTCTCGGTCTCGGCACCAAGCCGCCGGAGCCGGAATGGGGGTTGATGCTCAACACGCTGCGCACCGCGATCTACGTCAACCCATGGGTTGCGGCCTTGCCGGGCGCGATGATCTTTGCGGTCTCGATCTGCTTCAACCTGCTGAGCGACGGCATGCGCTCGGCCATGGACATCAGGAACTAGCGTGTGGCTGTTCAGAAGTTCGCATCAGCGCTGCCACGGGGGTCGTCATGCGAACTTCTGAACGAAAGCCACACGAGTTTAATAAGTTTGCTAGTGTCCTTTCGATTCCGAAGTTCGAAACGTGGATCTGCAAAATGATACGAACTTCGGAATCGGGACACTAGCCATGACGCTGCTCGAACCGATCGAGGACGTCGGCGGCGCTGCGCAGCCGCTGCTGCAGGTCAGCGGGCTGACGAAACATTTTCCGGTGCGCGGCGATTGGTTCAGCGCGCGCAAGACGGTGCGCGCCGTCGACGACGTGTCGTTCTCGATCGCCAAGGGCGAAACCGTCGGCATTGTCGGTGAATCCGGCTGCGGCAAGTCGACCACCGCGCGGCTGTTGATGCATCTGATGGCGCGCGACGCCGGCGAGATCATTTATGACGGCATGCAGGTCGGGCGCGCGTTGTCGCTGCGTGAACTGCGCCGCGGCATGCAGATGGTGTTTCAGGACAGCTATGCCTCGCTCAATCCGCGGCTGACGATCGAGGAATCGATCGCTTTCGGCCCCAAGGTGCACGGCATGGCGGATGGCGCATCGCGGGCGCTGGCGCGCGAGCTTTTGGGCAAGGTGGGCTTAAGGCCGGAGAATTTCGCCGGCCGCTATCCGCACGAAATTTCCGGCGGACAACGGCAGCGTGTCAACATTGCGCGTGCGCTTGGCGCTGTCGCCGCGGCTCGTCATCCTCGATGAAGCGGTCTCGGCGCTCGACAAATCGGTCGAAGCGCAGGTGCTCAATCTGCTTGCCGATCTCAAGCGCGAATTCGGCCTGACCTATCTCTTCATCAGCCACGACCTCAACGTGGTCCGCTACATCTCGGACCGCGTGCTGGTGATGTATCTTGGTGAAGTCGTCGAACTCGGCCCCGTCGATCAGGTGTGGGACGCGCCCGCGCATCCCTATACACGGGCGTTGCTCGCGGCGATGCCCTCTTCCGACCCCGATCGGAGGACCGAGACGCCGCCGATTTCCGGCGATCCGCCCAATCCGATCGATCCACCATCGGGCTGCCGCTTCCATACCCGTTGTCCGTTTGCGGAGCCGCTCTGCGCCGGCGCGACACCTAAACTCACCGCGCTTGATAAAATGGGCCATCAGGCGGCCTGTTACATGGCCATTCCGGGCTCCGGCCATAGCCGGGCGCCAAAACAAGAAGGGGCAAACACATGACAAGACCCACGGAGAAAGAGATCAGCGCGATCGCCAGCGCCGCCGGCGTGCCGGTCGATATGGAAGTTGCCGCGCGCATCGCCAATTCGATCGGGCCCGCGTTCGATGGCTTTGCGGCGATTGCCGGCACGCTGCCCTTCGATCTCGAGCCTTCGACGTTTGTGGTTGTTCAAACCGAAAAAGCCGCCCGATGAGATCAGAACCGGCCTTGATGTCGCTGACGGCGGTTGCAAGCGCAATTGCCGACAAGCGCCTTTCCTCCCGCGAAGTGACGCAATCCTGTCTTGAGCGGATCGCGAAGTGGCAGCCGCATCTGAACGCCTTCATGGCGATTGAGGCGGATGAAGCGCTGAAGGCAGCCGATGCCGCCGATGCGGCGCTCGCCAAAGGTGGCCGCCGCGGGCCGTTACACGGCGTGCCGCTGGCGCACAAGGATATGTATTACGAGGAGGGCCGAGTTGTGACCTGCGGCTCGCGCATTCGCCGCGACTTCGTCGCCACGGCGACATCGACCGCGTTGCAACGCCTCAAAGACGCTGGCACGATTCGCCTTGGCTCGCTGCAGATGGCGGAATTTGCTTACGGTCCGACTGGCCACAACGCTCACTTCGGGGCGGTGCATAATCCCTTTGGGTTGGCCCATGTCACCGGCGGTTCGTCGTCGGGATCCGGCTCGGCGGTTGCCGCGCGGCTGACATTTGCCGCGCTCGGCTCGGATACCGGCGGTTCGATCCGGATGCCGGCGCATTTTTGCGGCGTGACGGGTTTGAAAACCACCGTGGGCCGCGTCAGCCGCGCCGGTGCGATGCCGTTGTCGCAATCGCTCGACACCGTCGGGCCGCTCGCGCGTACCGCGGAAGACTGCGCCGTGCTTCTGGGTTTGATGGCGGGCGCCGATCCCGCCGATCCCACCGCGAGTACTTTGGCTGTGCCGGACTATGCCGCAGCTACGGCCCAATCGGTGAAGGGTCTTACCATCGGCGTGCCCAGCGCCTTTTATGTCGACGACCTCGATCCTGAAGTCGCAAGTGCGCTCGATGCGACGATCGCTACGTTCAAGCGCGAAGGCGCCAACATCGTTCAGGTCGATCTGCCCGACCAGCGTCAGCTCGCAAGCGCCTCGCAACTGGTGCTCGCGGTCGAAGCGGCGGCATTCCACAAGCGCTGGATGATCGAACGTCCGCAGGATTATGGCCCGCAGGTGTTGATGCGGCTTCAGAACGGGCTCGCGATCTCCGGCGTCACCTATCTCGAGGCGTTGCGCTGGCGGGGTCCGGCGCTGGCCGCCCACATCGCGGCCACGGCAAACGTCGACGCCGTCATCGCGCCGGTGTCGCCGATTCCGGCCCCGACCATCGCCGAAAGCGATGTCGGCAATGCACCCAACGCCGAAGCCGTGATCCAGCGGCTGACGCGTTTCACCCGCCCGATCAACTATCTCGGCCTGCCGTCGCTGTCGATTCCGTCGGGTTTTACCAAAAGCGGCCTTCCTGTGGGATTGCAACTGGTCGGCCGCTCGTTCGATGAGGCGACGATCTTGCGGATCGGCGCGGCGTTCCAGCGCGCCACTGATTTTCACGAAAAGGTGCCGCGCCTGCCATGACCACGCTCGTCGACGTCAGTAATCTCAACATCCGCTTTTCGGGCGAGCGCACGGTGCACGCCGTGAACAATCTCTCCTTCTCCGTAGGCGAGGGAGAGGTGCTGGGGCTGCTGGGTGAATCCGGTTCCGGCAAGAGCGTCACCTTGCGCGCCCTCATGCGGCTGCTGCCAAGGAAGCGAACCAATATCGCAGGCCAAATTCGGGTTTGCGGCCGCGACGTGCTTGCGCTGGATGACGAGGAACTATCGGCCTTCCGCGGCCAGACCGTTTCGATGATTTTCCAGGAGCCGGCGCTGGCGCTCGATCCGGTCTATACGATCGGTCAGCAGATCGCTGAGACCGTGATGCGCCATGAGGGCAAGAGCCAGAGCGAGGCGAGGGGGCGCGCGCTGGAAATGCTGGAAGTGGTGCGCATTCCCTCGGCCAAACGCCGGCTCGACACCTATCCGCATGAGATGTCGGGCGGCATGCGCCAGCGCGCGATGATTGCGCTCGCGCTCGCCTGCCGGCCGAAGGTCCTGCTCGCGGACGAGCCGACGACGGCGCTCGATGCCACCGTGCAGATCCAGATCCTCTTGCTGTTGCGCGAGTTGCAGCGCGAGTTCGGCATGTCGGTGATTTTCGTGACCCACGATATCGGGGTCGCCATCGAAATCTGCGACCGCGTGGCGGTGATGTATGCCGGCGAAATCGTGGAGCAGGGCACGCTCAGCCAGATCGTGCGCTCGCCGGTTCATCCCTATGCGAAGGGGCTGCTGGCTTCGACCGTCCATGGCGCCAAACGCGGCGAGCGGCTTGAAACAATTCCGGGAACGCCACCGACGCTCGACAAGGCGCCTGCCAATTGCTCGTTTGCGCCACGGTGCGGTGTTGCCGAAGCCCGGTGCTTGGAGGCTCTCCCGCCCAACGTGCAAATGGCCAACGAGCGAATTGCAAGGTGCATCCTGGCGGAACGTGTCGCGGTCGCCGCGACAGTCTAGGTCGTCCCGAGGTAATATCGAGGGCATATCGTCCCCGTCCGATCCATCCAGCCTCAAATTGGCGTGGCCACGTCGGCCAATTATGGGATAGGTTTCCAACCAGCGCGGGAGGAACGCCGCGCGGCAACCGGGGGACTGTTCATGTACATATCGAGTGAGAGCCTCATCGTTATTCTATTCGTCGGCCTGGTCGCGGGCTGGCTGGCCGGCAAGATCGTGCGCGGCACCGGTTTTGGCATCATCGGCGATATCGTCGTCGGCATCGCCGGCGCTTTCATCGCTAGCTGGATTTTCCCAAGGCTGGGCTTTCACCTCGGCAGCGGCCTGGTGGGAGAAATCATCTACTCGGCGATCGGCGCCATCATCCTGCTCCTGATCGTGAGACTGGTTCGGACCGGCGGCCGCTTCTGACGCCTTTATAGGCCAGGGCCGGCCGGGCCTTCGAACGGCCGGCCTTGAACTTCCGGCGTGCTTGCGCTGACTTAACAGAACGGGCGGGTTTTGCCCGCCCGGCGGCAGAAAAAGCCGTTGATCTGAAGGCATTTAGGTTAACGTGACTTCATTCGACGACGGCCGCAAGAATTGGTAATAATGCAACCGCGGACCCGTGATGAGCAGGGCGCGCGATCCCCAGGTGAAGAGATCAGGATATATGGCAGCCGCTCCCGGTGTCCGGCGTTCCGAACTCGGTGAAGCGTTGCGCGCCTGCCGCAGCGCCTTTATCGGCGTCGGCGTCATGAGTTGCATGATCAACCTGCTCTATCTGACCGGGTCGTTGTTCATGCTCGAGGTCTATGACCGGGTGCTGCCGAGCCGCAGCGTTCCGACCCTGGTCGGCCTGATCGTTCTCGCGGGCGGCCTCTATATGGCCCAGGGCGTTCTCGACCTGATCCGGGGCCGAATCCTCGGCCGTGTCGGAACCTCGCTCGACGAGACGCTCAACGCGCGGGTGTTTGATATCGTGGTGCGCCTGCCGCTGACCGTTGGCGGCCGCAACGAGGGCCTTCAGCCGCTGCGCGACCTCGACAATGTGCGCAGCTTTCTCGGCGGCATGGGACCGGGCGCGTTCTTCGACCTGCCGTGGCTGCCATTTTACCTGGCGATCTGCTTTGCCTTCCATGTGCTGATCGGCGTGACCGCGCTGGTCGGCGCGGTCATTCTGGTGACGCTCACCGTCATGACCGAGTTTCTGTCGCGCGCGCCGGCGCGTCAGGCGCTGGGACTGGCGGCGCGGCGCAACGATCTGGCCGCGGCCAGCCGGCGCAATGCCGAAGTGCTGGTCGCGATGGGAATGTCCGGCCGGCTGACCAAGCGCTGGGCCGAAGCCAATCAGAACTATCTCGATGGCAACCAGCGCGCCAGCGATGTCTCCGGCGGGCTTGGTGCTGTCGCCAAGGTCATGCGGATGACGTTGCAATCGGCTGTGCTGGCGGTCGGCGCTTATCTGGTGATTCATCAGGAGGCGACCGCCGGCATCATCATCGCCGGCTCGATCCTCAGTGCGCGGGCGCTTGCGCCGGTCGATCTCGCAATTGCGCATTGGAAGAGTTTCATCGCTGCGCGCCAGAGCTGGCACCGCCTCACCCGGCTTGCTGGAATCGATGCCGGTCCGCGCGACGCCGACCTTGCTGCAAACGCCGTCGAGCCGTCTGTCGATCGAGGCCGTCGGTATCGTGCCGCCCGGCGATCAGACGGCTCATTGTTCAGGACGTCACCTTCGCGCTGACGGCCGGAAACGGCCTTGGCATCATTGGGCCGAGTGGGTCCGGCAAGTCCTCGCTGGTGCGCGCGCTGGTCGGGGTATGGCAGCCGGTGCGCGGCAAGGTGCGGATCGACGGCGCGGCGCTCGACCAGTGGTCCTCGGACGTGCTTGGCCGCCATATCGGCTATCTGCCGCAGGACGTCGAATTGTTTTCCGGTTCGGTGGCGCAGAATATCTGCCGCTTCGATCCCGAAGCCACTTCCGACAGCATCATCGCCGCCGCCAAGGAAGCCGGCGTCCACGAGATGATCATCAAGATGCGCGAAGGCTACGACACTCAGGTCGGCGAGCAGGGCACGGCGCTTTCGGCAGGGCAGGCGCAGCGCGTGGCGCTGGCGCGGGCGCTCTATGGCAATCCCTTCCTCATCGTGCTGGATGAGCCGAACTCCAATCTCGATACCGAAGGCGATGAAGCGCTGACGCGCGCGATCCGCGGGGCGCGCGAACGCGGCGCCATCGTGGTGGTGGTCGCGCATCGCCCGATCGGGATCGAGGCGGTCGATCAGTTGCTCGTGCTCAAGGACGGCCGCGTGCAGGCCTTCGGGCCGAAGGAAACCGTGTTGGCGCAGGTGCTGCAACCGCGTGTCGCCGGACCTTCGCCGATCAAGATCGTCTCCGAAGGAGGCGTTTCAAAGCCATGATCGATTTTCACGGGAAGGGAACGCGCTTTTCGATCCAGCGGCATTTGATTGTCGGGCTGTCGGTGGTCATTCTGCTCGCCGGAGGGCTCGGCGGCTGGGCTTCGACCGCGGAAATCTCGGGCGCCTTGATTGCGCCGGGATCGATCGTCGTCGAATCCAGCGTCAAGAAGGTGCAGCATCCGACCGGCGGCGTCGTCGGCGAGGTGCGCGCGCATGACGGCGATCTCGTCAAGGCGGGCGACGTGGTGGTGCGGCTCGACGACACCGTCACCAAGGCGAGCCTTGCGATCGTCACCAAGAATCTCGACGGTTTGTGGGCGCGCGCGGCGCGGCTGGAGGCCGAGCAGCGCGGTCTCGACAAGATCACATTCCCGCCGATGCTAACCGATCGCGCCAGCGATCCCGAGGTCAAGGCGGTGATGGCGAGCGAAGCCAAACTGTTTGAAGTGCGTGTCAACGGCAGAACCGGACAGAAGGCGCAGTTGCGCGAACGCATCGTTCAGTTGAACGAAGAAATCGCCGGTCTCGCTGCGCAGGAAAAGGCCAAGGATCAGGAAATCGAGCTGGTGCAGAAGGAACTGACCGGCGTGAGCGATCTCTACGACAAGCATCTGGTGCAGATTGAGCGCGGCTCACCACGCTACGAGCGCGACGCGGCGCGACTGTCGGGCGAGCGCGCGCAGTACATCGCTTCGCGTGCCCAGGCCAAGGGCAAGATCACCGAAACCGAGTTGCAGATCATCCAGGTCGACAAGGACATGGTCAGCGACGTGTCCAAGGATCTGCGCGAGACCAATGACAAGATCGGCGAATTCGTCGAACGCAAGGTCACGGCCGAAGACCAGTTGCGGCGGGTCGACATCCGCGCGCCGCAGGACGGCATGGTGCTGCAATCCACGCGTGCATACGGTCGGCGGCGTGATCTCCGCCGGCGACACCATCATGCTGATCGTGCCGCAGGCCGACGACCTTCAGGTCGAAGCCAAGGTCAATCCGCAGGATATCGACAAATTGCAGGTCGGCCAGAAGACGCTGCTGCGGCTGTCGGCCTTCAACCAGCGCACCACGCCGGAATTGAACGGCGTCGTCACCCGCGTCTCCCCTGACGTCACCACCGATCAGCGCACCGGACAGTCCTATTACACGATCCGCGTGTCGATGCCTCCGGAGGAGGTCGCGCGCCTGGGCGACGTCAAATTGATCCCGGGCATGCCGGTCGAGGCTTTCGTACAGACCGGCGAGCGCACCTTGCTGTCCTACCTGATCAAGCCGCTGAACGATCAGTTGATGCGCGCGTTCCGCGAGAAGTGAACCTGTCGCGTCGTCCCCGCGCACGCGGGGACCCATAATCACAGACGCTCATGGTTCGAAGAACGGCGTTGCCCCAATCTTGGTAACAACCGAGGCCGGTGGCCATGGGTCCCGGTTCGCGCTTTCGCTTGGCCGGGACGACACCAACTATCGCGACAAGTTCTCCAGCAGCAGATTCAACGCACGCGAGGCGAAGGCGTGCATGTTGCCTTGCCGGTCGGCGCTACCGGTCTCAAGCGTGATGACCAGCGACGCCCGTCCCGCAACCGCCATGCAGCTATGGCCGGCGGCATCGCCATAGCGGTTTCCGGTGGGACCGGTGGCGCCGGTCTCCGACAGGCCCCAATCGGTCGAAAAACGCTCCCGGATCCGGTTCGCCAGTAGTTGGGCATAGGGTTCGGACGCCGAGCGGATTCCCTTCATCGCCTCGTCAGGAATATCGGCCAGAAGCCGCCGCGCATCGCGTGTGTAGACCACCGCGCCGCCAAGAAAATAGGCCGATGCGCCGGGCACGGCGAGAAGACTCGCCGAAATAAGCCCGCCGGTGGAAGATTCCGCAACCGCGACGGTTTCCTTCCGCGCGACCAGTCTGGCAGCGACCTGTTCGGCAATCGCGACGAGGTCTTTCATGGTCTTCTCCCGGATCCGGCAGGATCAAACATGACCCATCATGCGCCGTTCGCGCGCGTAACGCACCAGCGCGGCATAACGATAGAGGCCGTGCACGAATTTTCCATAAGGCAGTGTGATGAACAGTGCGAACACCACGCCAAGGTGAAGCGCCAGCAACGGGCCCATCGCCGACGTCTCGCGCCAGAGAAGCAGCGCAAGCCCGGTCGTGCCGGTCAGAAACAGCATCAGCGTGAACGCTGAATCCATGCCGGAGCTGTTGGCGTCGACCAGCGCGGGATCGCGCTTGAATTTTTCGACGAGCAATCCGATCGGCCCGATCATGAGCCCGATGCCGCCGAGCGTACCCAGCACCACCGGCAGGTCCCACCAGGCATAGGGCGCCTCGCGCGCCAGCAGATAATGGTAGAGCGTCGCCACCAAGGTCGATGCGAAACAAAGCAGGAAGCCGTAGAAGGTCAGGTGGTGATAGGCCCGGCGGTGATCGGTCGGGCGCTCGTCTTCATTGACACAGCCGACGCCGCCGCCATCGAGATAGCGCAACTGGCCGGCGTCCTTCATCGCCTGCCATAGCGACGGCGGATCGGTCAGCGTGCCCTTGGGTTCGCCGATATCGCGCCAGAAGCCGCGCAGCCCCATCGCGAGTGCGATGATGGCGTAGAGAAATGCCGCGCCGAACAAGCCCGCCATCGCATTGTGCGGCATCAGCGCATAGAACGCGCCGGGACCGGTGTGAACGCCGACCAGCACCTGACGATCGGTCAAGGCGGCAAACCCGAAAATGAAGGCGGCGACGCTCACCGCCGCAATGAGGCTGATGGCGAGGCCGTTGCGAACGAACAGGCCGGAAAAGGCGCGCGGCCAGGCGTAAGCCGCCCAGGATTCGGCGCGCGCGGCGGCCAGCGTTTTCGGCACATTGACGTCGAACTCGTGCGGCGGCGAGAACTGGCAGTCTGTGTAGCAGGCGCCGCAGGCGTGGCAGAGATTGGCAAAGTAGTTGAGGTCGCCGTCGGAGAAGGCGCGGCGCATTTCCATCGCCGGAAACACCGCGCAAAGGCCTTCGCAGTAGCGGCAGGAATTGCAGACCGTCATCAGGCGGTCGGCTTCGTTCAGGACCTGGGTGCCGTGCACGCTGGATGGCTTTGTTGATATGCTCACTTGGTCAGGCCCTTGCGTTCGAGCCAGCCCTCGATCAGGCCTGCAACCTGGGCATTGTTCTTGTCCATCATGATCATGTGCGAATTACCCTTGATGCCGATCTGCGGCAGGTCGATGACATCGACGTTGCCGCCCGCGGCCTTGATGCCGTCGGCAAAGGCGATGCCGGCCGCACGCATCTTCGGCCAGCGCGAATCCCGATCGATGTAGTCGCCATAGATGATCAGGGTCGGAATGTTCTTCAGCGCATCGATCTTGGCGGGATCGCCGACGGCCGCGGGCTCGACCGCGATCAGCGCCTTGACCTTGTCGGGCCGCGCCTGAGCCACCTTGAAACCGAAGCTGCCGGCCTGGCTATGCACCATGATGATGCAGGGACCGACCCGATCGACTTCGGCGATATAGGCGGCAATGGTCGCATCATCATTGGTGGTCCAGCGCGGCACGCCCTGCTTGACGAAATTATCGTAGCCCTCGGCGGGAAACTGGCTGCCCGGCATCAGCCTGCGTTTCGCAGGATCCGGATCGTAGGAGTTCGGCCCGTCGCCGATGCGAAAACGTTCGAACGGGTTAGCGGTGGTCAGAAACACCGGCTCGCTCTTGAAGATGTCGGGGTATTGCGCCCAGCCGGCGCGGCCGCGTTCGACAGCATCGGAATTGTAGACGCTCCAGCCCTTGCGCAGGAAATAGTTCAGCCAGCCCTCGCGTCCGTCGGGCGTCGTCTCCCAGGTAACGCCGGTCAGTCCGCCGCCATGCCACATCAAAAGCGGAAACGCGCCATGTTCGTTGGCGGGCAGGAAATATTGCACGTACATCTGCTCGACCTGGTAGACGCCGTTTGGATCGACCTTCGCCGGCACGCCGCCCGGCGTGAACGTCACTTCCTTGGTCGGCTTGCCGCTGATCTCGACCAGACGGCCACCGACATGGAACGAGCCCATATCGCGCAGCGAGATTGGCTCAGCGGCTTGTGCTGAGATGGAAGACACCAAGATTGCCGCTGTCGCAGTGGAGATCAGTCTAGACATGGCTACTCCCCCTTCTCCCTCTTCCCGCAAGCGGGGCGAGATGATCGCAGCACTGGCTCAATTCCTTGCATTCTTCGCCGCTTCCCGGCCTGCGATGCGGCCGAACACACTGCCGATGGTCATGCCCATGCCGGCGGCGTAACCCTTGCCCAGTACGTTGCCGGACATGATTTCGCCCGCGGCGAACATGTTGGCGGATGGCTTGTCGTCCTTCATCAGCATCCGCGCCTGCTTGTTCACGCGCGTGCCGAGATAGGTGAAGGTGATGCCGGGCCGCACCGGATAGGCATAAAAGGGCGGCGTCTCGATCCGCCGCGCCCAGTGCGTCTTCGGCGGCGTCAGACCTTCGGTGCGGCAATCGTCGAGAATTGTGTGATCGAAGGTACCGGGACGAACCGCGGCGTTGAAACCGGCAACGGTCTTTTCCAGTGCGGATGGATCGAGCGTCAGCTTTTCGGCGAGACCCGCGATGGTCAGGGATTCAATCGGCGGAAACAGCGTCGGCATGAAGCTGTTGCGCGAACTCGCATCGAAAATGATGTAGGCGATCTGATCGGGCTGGGCGGCGACGAGCCGTCCCCAGATCGCATAACGCTTCGGCCAGATGTCTTCACCTTCGTCGTAAAAGCGCTGGGCATCGCGGTTGACGACGATACCGAACACCACGGAATCATGCCGCGTGATGATGCCGCCGTCGAATTTCGGCGCGCGGGCATCGATCGCGACCGCATGGCATTGCGTGGGATCGCCGATCTCCTGCACGCCCTTGTCGAGCAGCAATTTGAGGACCAGGCCGCGGTTATAGGGCGTGCCGCGGATCAGGAAGTTGTCGGCGACGTCGCCCCAATATTGCTTCAGCCACTCGATGTTGGCCTCGAAGCCGCCAGCGGCGGCAACCAGTGCCGAAGCTGCGACGGTCGCGCTGTCATCGCCCTGTTTGAACGTGGCGGAAAGGAACATGCCGTCCGCGATGTCGAGATCGATCACTTCGGCATCGTAGAGAATATCGATGCCGAGTTTTTCGGCGGTCAGATAGAGCGCGTTCAACATCGCGCGGCCGCCGCCAAGGAAGAACGAGTTGGTCCGCCCCAGGCTGAGCGTGCCGCCGAGCGAGGGTTGCCAGCGCACGCCCTGCTGAACGATCCAATGCAGGATGTCCTTGGATTCGTGGATCATGTGCCGCGCCAGTTCTTCGTCGGTCTGGCCGCCGGTGACGCGAAGCAGATCCTCCCAGAACTCGTCTTCCGTATAAGGCCCGGTGAGGATGTCGGTCGCCGTGTCATGGGCGCAGCGCATGTTGCGGGTGTGCCGGGTATTGCCGCCGCGATAGAATTTCGGGGCCGCCTCCAGCACCAGCACCGAGGCGCCGTCGCGTCGTGCGCTGATCGCCGCGCAAAGCGCGGCATTGCCGCCGCCGATCACCAGCACGTCGTATTTCAGGGTCAAATCCGCCATGCGCTTTGGTTATCTTGTTTGCATGGAAATCAGAACCGGCATCGGTGCAGGGCGATACCTTCCTGGAGCATGATCGAAACAGTTATTCGGCGGCGACAGCGTGCGCCTTCGCCGCGGCCTCGCCACCGCGATAGACCACAAGTGCTGCGAAGATGCCGAGAACGGCGGCACACATCAGCCAGTATCCAGGAGAGGCCTTGTCGCCGGTGTGACCGATCAGCCAGGTCGATGCGAAGGGCGTGAAGGTGCCGAACAGGCCCGCCGCCAGCGCAAACGCCATCGAGAAGCAGGTGGTGCGAACGTGTTTAGGCACCACTTCGACCAGCGCACCGAGCATGGTGCCGCTGTAAACGCCGAAATAGAATGAAAACATCATTTCCACCGCCAGCATCTTGCCGAACGTCGGTGCCTCGACCAGCCAATGCAAAGCGGGATAGGCCGTGATCAGCGACAGGCTCGCGATCGCGACCAGCACAGGCTTTCGGCCGATGCGATCGGACAATGCGCCGCCGACCGGGTTCCAGAAGAAATTCGTGACTGCGACCAGGAGCGTGACCACCAGAGCATCCTTGGACGAGAGTTTCAGCACTGTCCGGCCGAAGGTCGGGGTGTAGACCGTGACGAAGTAGAACGTCGTGGTGGTTAATACCGCGATCATCATGCCGAGCACGATGATCCTCCAGTTTGCCGCTGCTGAACTGAAGACCTCGCTTGTCGTCGGATGTTTTTTCATTGCCAGAAATTCCGGCGTCTCCTCCAGCGTCCGGCGCAACAGGAAAATGAAGGGAATGATGAGGCAGCCGATGAAGAACGGAATTCGCCAGCCCCAGGCCGCGACAGTGTCGGCCGGAATCATTTCACTCAGCGCAAAGCCGATGATCGCGGCCACGAAAATCGCGACCTGTTGGCTTGAAGACTGGAACGAGGTGTAAAATCCACGGTTACCGGGGGTCGAGATTTCGGAAAGATAGACCGACACGCCGCCCAATTCGACGCCTGCGGAAAAACCTTGCAGCAGGCGCCCGGCCAGAACGATGACCGGCGCCATGACACCGATCGTCGCATAGGTCGGACAGAAGGCGATGGTGACGGTGCCGATCGCCATGATCGACAAGGTCAGGATCAAGCCCTTGCGGCGGCCGATCCGGTCGATATAGGCGCCAAGCACGATGGCGCCGACCGGTCGCATCAAAGCGCCGAGCCAGAACACACCGAAAGTGTGGAGCAGCGCCGCGGTTTCGTTTTCGGCCGGAAAGAACGCCGCGGCAATGTAGCGGGCGTAAAAACCGAACAGGAAGAAGTCGAATTGCTCAAGGAAGTTACCGCTGGTAGCTCGAAGAATGGCGCCAATTCGTGACTTGAGTTGAGGTGGTGTCGAACTGGACGATGGCGTCATTATCGGTTTCTCCCTGGGTCCCCGCATCCCTGCGCCGGATCGGCGCCATTTTCGGAGACGTTTATTTTGTCCTGCCAATCTGCCACGTCACCGCCGCCTGACCAACCAGAAATCAGGCGACTTTCAAGCCGCCCTGGACGGAGGCGAGGAGCCATTGCCGAAACGCCGACAGTTTGGGCGATTCGGCGCGCGCCTGCGGCGAAACCAGATAGAAGCCGGCGTCGGCCGGCAGCGCCATCTTGAACGGCACCACCAGCCGGCCCTTGGCGATATCGTCTTCGACATAGGTGGTGCGGCCGAGAGCTACGCCCAGCCCGTCGATGGCAGCCTGCACGGTCATCAGGATCAGGTCGAAACTCAATCCCCGCTGTTTGGAGATATCCGAAGGCTGGCCGGCGGCCGTCAGCCACAGCCGCCAGTCGTCGTCATAGCCGCCGCTGGTGTGCAGCAAGGTGTGATGAGCCAGGTCCTTCGGACATTGCAGCGGCTTGTCGCCTTTTAGTAGCGCCGGGCTGCACACCGGAAACAATTCGTCGGCCGTCAGCCAGTCCGCCCGCAGCCCCACCCAATGTCCGCGGCCGTAGCGGATCGCGGCGTCGACATCGTCGCGGCGGAAATCGACCAGGCTGGTCGAGGAGGTGATGCGGACATCGATCTCGGGATGGGCCTGCTGGAAGCTGGACAGCCGCGGCAGCAGCCATTTCGCCGCAAAGGACGCCAACGTGGATACGGTCAGCACGCGGTCGCCGTCTTTGCGCAGCAGCCGGTCGGTGGCGAGCCGCAGATCGTTAAAGGCGGCGCGAATGCCGGGCAGGTATTCCCTGGCTTCCGGCGTCAGCGTCAGGCTGCGGTTCTGCCGGACAAACAGCCTGATCCCAAGCTCGGCTTCCAGCCGCCGGATCTGATGGCTGATCGCGGTCTGGGTGACGTTCAGTTCGCTGGCGGCTGCCGTGAAACTCAAATGCCGCGCGGCGGCCTCGAAGGCGCGTAATCCGTTAAGGGAGGGGAGACGGGCGACCATGGGGCCTTACATGAGTTTATATCATCCACTGTGGCTCAAAGTGTCGTTTGTGGCAACGCCGAAATCCGCCCATTATGCAGTGAAATCGTTGGATTTAGGAGGGCGAAATGTCCCTGTGCTTATCCGAAACGCTGACAAATAATCATGAATCCGGCTTTTTGGCCCGGCTCGGTCGCCAATTCCATGTCTGGGCCGACCGCTGGCAGCAGCGCCACGAACTGACCCGTTGGTCCGACCGGGACCTGCACGACGTCGGATTGTCGTGGAGCGAGGTCGTCCGCGAGGCCGAGAAACCATTCTGGCGGGCTTGAATGCAGCCAGGGCCGGCGTCGCCTTACCCCTCAGAGGGACGCCGGCCCAGTTTTCAATCTGGCGGAGGCCGCCATGGCCGCAATCAGTCTCCTCGAACATCCACGCCATACCGACCGTCTGAGGCTGCGCGACGGGAAAACTTTAACCGTTCGCTTTGTCGGGCGCGGACGAGGGTGAGGCGCTGCAACGCTACTTCCGTCAGCTTTCGATGCAATCGCGCCACAGCCGCTTCCTGGGTGCGATGAGCGAACTGTCGGCCAGCGAGCTCGGGCATTTCATTCACGTCGGCGAAAACGACCGTTTCAGCGTGGTGGCGGTGATGATGATCGAGGGCCGCGAGATCATCGTCGGCGAAGCCCGCTATGGCTTCGATTCCGCGACCGCCAGCTTCGAGTTCGGCATTTCGATCGACGATCGCTGGCAGGGCCAGGGCATCGGCTCGGCGCTGCTCGGCAATCTGGAATGCCGGGCGGCCGCGCTGGGCGCGCGCCGCATGTTTGGCGACACGTTACGTTCCAACGAGGCGATGATCTCGCTGGCCCGCAAGTTGGGCTTTGCTTTCACCCGCCATCCCGACGACTGGAAGCTTGCGCGCTTCGAGAAGCCGGTGGACCCGTTGCGCCGGGACATCCCCTGCGCGAGCTGGAAGCTTGCGGCGGAGCGGCGCGTAGCGGAGATGATGGCGTAATCTCCCACGTCATTGCGAGGAGCGAACGCGACGAAGCAATCCAGTTTGATTGTGTCTGGATCGCTTCGCTGTCGCTCACGATGACGGCTATATTCTGCGAAGCGTCAAAACTTCTCGACCCAGGGCCGCAATTCCAATTCCCAGGTCCAGGCGCTCCTCGGCTGTTGCAGCACGTTCCAGTAGCTCGCCGCGATCGCGTCGGGATCGAGCATGGAATCCGGCTTGTCAGCGGGCTCAGCACGCGCAGCGCTGCGAATGCCGCCATCAATGACAAAATGCGCGACATGAATGCCCTGCGGCGACAACTCACGAGCTATGCTCTGGGCCAATCCACGCAGCGCGAATTTCCCCATCGCGAATGGTGCGGACTGCGCGTAACCCTTGACGCTGGCGGATGCACCCGTGAACAGGATGGCGCCGTGTTTGTTCGGCAGCATGCGCTTGGCCGCCTCTTGGGCCACCAGAAAGCCGCCGAAGGCGCTGACCGCCATCGCCTGTGCCACATCCGCTGCCGCCAGATCGACAAACGGGCCGCGCGCCCGGCCACTGGCATTATAGACCACCACATCCGGCGTCCCGCTTTCGCGCTCGACCAGACCGAACAGCCGTTCGACCTCATCGGGGTCGGTCGCATTGCAGGCATAGGCGCGCGCGCCGGTTTCCGAGCACAGCGCGCCGAGCTTTTCGACGCTGCGGGCCGCGAGCGAGACGCCGATCCCTTCGCGGGCCAACAGCCGCGCCAGCGAAGCGCTCAGGCCCGCGCCGGCGCCGACGATCAGGGCCTTCTTGTATTTTGGGGTCTCCATCGGATGTTCCTTGTTTTATCGGACACAAGATATGCGATAGTTCGTCTCAACAGATGAGGAAGCGACCAAGGGAATTCAATGCAGGAGCGTTCGCAAAATCGCATTGCGAATTCAGACGCCCGATCGGCGCTGCTGGCGCCGGACACCTCCGGCATGAATTTCTACCGCGCCGATCCGGCGCTGGCGGATCTGTTACGCATCCATCTGCCCGATGCTCTGTTTCGCCATATCGAGCCGCATCTCGATCGCTTGGGTGGCCTCGCCGGCGGTTATCTCGACGAATGCGCGCGGCTCGCCGACCGGCATGTGCCGGTGCTGCATCAGCGCGACCGTTTCGGCCGCGACGTGCAATGGATCGAATATCATCCGGCCTATCGCGAACTCGAGCGCGCCGCCTTCGGCGAGTTCGGCATTCATGCGATGTCGCTTCGCAAGGGCATCATGGGCTGGCCCGACAAATATCCCGTCGCAGCCAAGCATGCCTTTACGTTTCTGTTCAATCAGGCCGAGTTCGGCCTTGGGTGTCCGATCAATGTCACCGACGGCTGCGCCAAGCTGCTTTCGAATTTCGGCAGCGAGGCGCTGAAGGAAAAATATCTCGATGGTCTGACCCAGACCGACATGGACAAGCTGACCCAGGGCGGCCAGTTCATGACCGAGAAGGAAGGCGGCTCCGACGTCGGCACGCTGACCACGATCAGCGGTAGCCGAAGGCGATCACTGGCGGCTTGATGGCGAAAAATGGTTCTGCTCGAATGCGGATGCCAAAGTGGTCATGCTATTGGCGCGGCCGCAAGGCGCGGGGCCGGGCACGCGCGGCGTCGGCTTGTTTCTGATGCCGCGAACGCTCGATGACGGCTCGCCCAACCACTACCGGATCGTTCGGCTGAAGGACAAGCTCGGCACCCGCTCGATGGCCTCGGGCGAGATCAAGCTCGAAGGCGCGATCGCCTATGCGGTCGGCCAACTCGATCGCGGCTTCGTGCAGATGGCCGAGATGGTCAATTCGTCGCGGCTTTCCAACGGCGTGAAGTCGACCGCGCTGATGCGCCGCGCCTATCACGACGCGATGACGGTCGCCAGAAATCGCGTGGTGTTCGGCAGCCGCGTCATCGACCTGCCGCTGGCGCGGCGGCAACTGATGAAGATCATGCTCGCGACCGAGCAGGCGTTGTCGATGAGTTTTCTAACCGCCGACGCGCTCGACCGCGCCGAGGCCGGCAGTCAGGACGCGGCCGCTGCTGCTGCGGATACTGACGCCGACGCTGAAGTTTCGCGCCACGCGTGACGCCCGCAAGGTCTGCGGCGATGCCATGGAGATGCGCGGCGGCATCGGCTACATCGAGGAATTCGCCACCGCCAGACTGTTGCGCGATGCGCATCTCGGCTCGATCTGGGAAGGCACCGGAAATATCGTCGCGATCGATGCGCTGGCGCGGGCGATCGGCCGCCATGGCGCCGATAGCGCGCTCGCGGCCGATCTGCATACGAGGCTCGACGACAGCGCCGGCGTTCCCGTCGTCTTTCGTGACCGCTTGCGGGGGCTGATCGATGCGGCCATCGGCTTTGCGCGCAAGATTGCCGGCCACCGCGAGAACGAAGCCGAGGCGCGGCGCGCCACCAGCCTGCTGTATCACGCAGCTAGCGCGGTCGCGCTGGCGTGGGAGGCGCACCGCATCCACGAACTGCGCGGCGATGCGCGCAGGCTGTTGTTATCGCGGCTGGTGATCGATCACCGGCTTGCTTCCGGTGACCCGTTCCGGCTCGCCGACGATGGTACGCAGCGTGCGATCACGGACGCCCTCATCGGCGAACGCGCGATCGGCATGGAAGAGGTCAGCGGGTTGCTGGCCCCATGAGGCCAGACCGGGATGGCTGTCGATGAATTATCCCGGGAGCATCCGTTGCATGATTCTGTCACGATAGACGAAGATGTGGGCGAGCGCGGCCGCCACATGAATGCCGATCAAGGCGAGCAGCGTCCATTCGGCTGCCTGGTGCCAGCCATCGATGAATTTGTTCGCCGCCGGATTAGCAGACGCGAGCATCGGCAGGGGCGTGATGTAAAAGAACGACAAGGACCAACCACGAAAGGAGGCAAATAGCCAACCGGTAAGGGTTGTTGCCAGCACCAGCGCGTAGAGTGCCCAGTGGACGAACTCCGAGGTCAATCGCTGCCAGGCGGGCAGCGAACCTTCCGGCGCGACCGGGTGGGTCAGCCGCCAAGCCAAACGCAGGACGATCAGCAGGAGGATGACGATTCCGAACGAGACATGAAATGTCATGGCGGAGCCGGGCGTATCGCCCCGATGAATATCCGGCATCAGCCATCCGATCGGATATTGCACAACCAGCAAGGCAACGATCAGCCAGTGAAATGTCTTCGCGGTTGTTCCATAATGCAGGTAGTTCACGACTTCACGTCCCATCTAACAGATTGTTTCATCGATGCGGGTGAACCATGATCTTGGGTTCGCTTCCCGCGTAAATTCCTAGTGGTCCGATTCTAACATTTGCATCCCGATCCGGCTGGCACTTTTGCAAATGTTAAAATTGAAGGACCACTAGCAAATATAGATTTCTAGTGGAGTTTTGGATTTGACATTCGCCTTACGCATTCCCGGCTACAGGGAAGCGAATGTCAAATCCACTCCACTACGCCGCGCCGATCAGAATACCGACGCCGAGCACGATGACGCCGCCGAGCACGATCTGGAACACGGCCTGGAGGAATGGCGTGTCCATGTAGCGTGCGCGGATATAGGCGATCGCCCAAAGCTCGAAGAAGACCACGACACCGGCGATGGCGGTCGCGATCCAGAAGGCATTGGCCCAGCGGTCGGGCACCAGATAGGGCATGGTGTGGCCGAGGCCGCCGAGCGCTGTCATCAGCCCGCAGGTCAGGCCGCGCAGCCACGGCGAGCCGCGCCCAGTGAGCGAGCCGTCATCCGACAAGGCTTCCGCAAAACCCATGCTGATGCCGGCGCCGATCGAGGCGGCGAGGCCGACCAGAAAGGTCTGCCAGTTATGATGCGTGGCGAACGCGGCGGCGAATAACGGCGCCAGCGTCGAGACCGATCCGTCCATCAGTCCGGCGAGGCCCGGCTGCACATATTGCAGCACGAATACGCGGCGGCGCGTCTTGTCTTCTGCCGCACGCACATCGGGGGTAAGGATTTCGTCGGTCAGCTTGGCGGCGACGTGCTCGTGGCCTTTTTCCGCTTCGGCCAGATCTGCCGAGCAGCCGGCGGACGCCGACATCCTGGGTCTGCTCGGCGGCCTTGATGTAGAATCGCTCGGCCTCGAACTCCATCGTCTCGGCCTCCTTGCGGATGGCGTCGAGCGACAGGTTCTTGGTCAGCCAGATCGGACGGCGGCGCAAAAAGCCTTTGACGTTGTCGCGGCGGATCGGCGGCAGATTTTGGCCGAAGCGCTGCTCGTACATCTCGAGCAGCATATGGCGGTGGCCTTTTTCCTCCTCCGCCATCTGCTCGAACAGCTTGGCCGATTCCGGATAACGCTCCGTGAGGTCTTCCGCGAAGCTCATGTAGATGCGGCTATCCTCCTCTTCGGAGGCGATCGCCACCGCCAGCACTTCCCGCTCGGTCAAATCGGCAAATTTCTTCACGGCGCGGCCTTTTGCATAGTTTAGAATAATTCTAAACTATATAGCGGCCGGCTCCTCCAAGGTCAAATCTGCAGTTCCTCTGTCGCTTCACGCCTCATGGGAACCCTTCGGGTTCCAGCCCGTTCGACTTTCCGACACGTTGCAAGGGAGCGTCATGCGAAAGGTCACATATCGGCTCAATGATCCGCGGCTTGCGCCGCGCCGGACCAAGCTCGAGATTCCCGGGTGGGCCGGGAAGCGCGAGCCCCGCGCAGATGGTTCGCGCGAACAGGTGTGGCACTGCGTCCCCTTTTCGGAAGGCGCCCAATACGGGATCGAACTCTTCTATCCCTATGACAACGAACTGCATGTCAGCACCAGGGACGGGCACCTGATTCTGGAGGGCGATTGGGGCGATCCCCCGGACAGCGGTCTGCAATGGCCGCCGTTCCGGAATTTTGGCGACACGTTCTATACCTACCAGATCCTGCTCGATCTGAAGGTCGAGAAGGGCATGGCGATCAGGACCGAACCGCATCCACGCTTCTACACCGACGCCAGCGATACCGTGCCGATTGCAGTCCCGGCCCTGGTACGGAACTGGTGGCCGATGATGTTCTTCTGCGTCTTCAAGGCGCCGGCCGAGGGACGTACGCATATCTTCAGGCCGAAAGAGCCGTTTGCGCAGATCATCGTGATTCCCGAAGAGGCCGATTTCGAGCTCGAGCCCATGAGCCCGGAGGAATTCGCCGAGCGCGAACTTCAGGCGCGCCGCATCTACAATAACCGTCCGAATCTCTCGGCCGGGACGGAATGGACCTCTTCGACGGATACGGTATTTGACGGGACCTACCGGCACCTGCACCGGGCGGCGAAGGAGAAAGCGCGGCAGGAATAAAAATTTCCACGGCACAACAGGACCCAACAAGTCTGCTTGGATCCTGTTCGCTCGGCGGCTTACCAGTCGCGTCGGTAGAAGCTGTGGTGATGGTGGTGATGATGGTGATGACGGTAATATCGGCGGTATCCCGGCACGACCACGACCCCGCCATATCCATAGCGCGGATAGAAGCTGTGGTGGTGATGATGGTGATGAGTGATGGTGATGGTGATGGTGGTAGAATTGAGCCAACTGAACGTTGGCTTCCGCCGATGGATTCGGTCTCGCCTCATCCACAGCCTTCAGCAAGGCCACGGCGTTCGGAACCGGCTCCAGCAATTCGGCAAACGAATTGACCTTCAGGATATCGCTCGGAGTCGGAGCTTGCACCGGTGCCGCCTGACCGGCGTTAAAGGCGCCGAGCGTCGCCACCGCTCCTAAAAGACCAGCAATCTTCTTTTCCACTATTACCTCCTCCTTTAGATCAACAACCGGATTTAGAGACCGGCAGCACCGCTGCTAACTAGTTTGATGGCTGCGATACCATCAAAAACAGGACCTGGAGAGGTCCTGTTTTTCATCGGGTCCCGTTTACCGCCAGTGATGGTGGTGATGATGGTGATGGTGGCGATAACGCCGCCAGTAACGGTGGTGATGATGGTGGTGGTGATGATGGTGATAAAACTGAGCGACCTGGACGTTATTCTCGGTAGCAGGTTTTTCGTCCATCGCGTTCAGGACCGCCGTCGCGTTCGGAATTGGTTCCAGAAGTTCGGCAAAAGAATTCGCCTTCAAAGCATCGTTGGGGTCCGGCGTTGGGGCGGCCTGGGCCACGCCGAGCGTCGCCACTGCGCCCAACAGTCCGGTGATCGTCTTATGCATAATTCCTCCTTCAATTTCCTGCGTCGGGTTACAAAGCCCGTCGAGCGGCAACGCCGGCATTTTGGAATGGTTCCCCGGAGCCGAGCGGACTCCGGCGCCACGATGACCGGCTGGATGGCCTAAACGGCGGCAACCCTGAGGAATTGCAGCAGCAGGCGGCTGACCTCGCCCGGTTGTTCCTGTTGCACCCAGTGTCCGGCGCCTTCGACCAGATGAACGTCGAGCATGCGCGTGCAGGCGCTTTCTTGCATCGTCTCGAACGCGCCGGGGCGCTGGTAGGTGCCCCAATCCTGTTTGCCCGAGATGAAGCAGGAGGGCACGTCGATGCTTTTGCCCGACCAGGTTTCGAGCTCGGTGGTGAAGGCGCCCGAGGTGCCGCAGCGATACCATTGCAGGCCGCCCTGGAATCCGGTCCGCCGATATTCCGCGCTGTAAACAGCGAGTTCATGGTCGGGAAGCCACGCATTGGCGGTGATCGCCTCGCTCGACGGCATTTCTTCTGCGACCGTCTCGGGCATCGTCTTGGCGAGATCCATCACGTAGTAGGTCGGCAGTTTGGCGAGTTCGCCCGCCGACCAGGACTCGAGCGGATAAGGCCGGTTGTCTTTCCAGTCCGCGCTCTTGTGATGGTAATAGGCGCGCAGGAAATCATGCACGCCTTGCGGTGCCTGCCACATGTCGGCGTTCGCTTTGCGTGTCGAGTAATACCAGTGATAGTGCTTGCGCGGTCGCGGCAGTGCGGCGAGCTCGTGGTGCACGGGGTCTTCGCGCTTGGGCGGCAACGGCGTGTCGGCTGTATTCAGTGCGATCTGCGGCGGGCCGGCGAATGGCGCGCTCATCAGGACGACCGATCGAAACACGTCGGGCCGGATCACGCCGCACCATGCCGCGACCGAGCTGCCGAAATCATGGCCGACCACGGCTGCGACCGATCGATGGCCGAACGCCGATATGACGCCAAGCGCGTCGCGCACCAGGTTCGTCAGCCGGAACGGCGCGAGATCACCGTCGAAATCCGCGTTCCAACCCGTGGTGCGGCCATAGCCGCGCTGGTCCGGTGCTAGCACGTGATAGCCGGCTTCCGCCAGCGCCGGCATGACCTTGCGCCAGCTGAAGGCGAGTTCCGGAAAGCCATGCAGCAGCAACACGCAAGGCCGGTCTTGAGGCCGGCCTTGAGGCCGGTCTTGGGTCTCAAAGCCCGATTCCAGCACATGCATAGTGAGGCCGTTGATACCCTCGATGCTGCGCGAGCGAATGGAAGACGGCAGTGGAATGGAAGGACGGGCCATGTTCGTGCAATCTCCGCGTCACGATCGGGTCTTGCCGTTCAAAGAACGGCGTCAAGGAACGGCGGCGCTCCGGCTTGCCTGTGCCGGCCATCCACGTCTAGCGTAAGCACAAGGCTGAAAAATAGCGTGAGCACAAGGCTGAAAAAAGAAGGATGCCACATGCAACCGGAAGACGAGAAGCGGATCGGCGTGCTGGAAGAGTTGCTCGGCGAGCGCTTTTCCTGCCGCGCCTTCAGGCCGGATCCGGTGCCGCGACCGATCATCGAGCGAATCCTCGAAGCGGCGCAGCGCACCGCGTCCTGGTGCAACAGCCAGCCCTGGCAGGTCGTGATCGCGAGCGGAGAGGCGAAGGAGAAATTCCGGAAAGAGATCTACGCGGCCGCAAGCTCCGGCGCCGACGACGGTGACTTTCCGTTTCCACGGGAATATCGCGGCATCTATCTCGAGCGGCGGCGCGAAAGCGGCTTTCAGTTGTATAATACGCTTGGCATTCCCCGCGGCGATCGGGCGGCCTATGCCAGGCAGTCGCTGGAGAATTTCAATTTCTTCGGCGCGCCGCATGTCGCCATCATCCACACCGATGAGGCGCTCGGCGTCTACGGCGCGATCGATTGCGGCGGCTATGTCAGTAATTTCATGCTGGCGGCGCAAGCGCTCGGCCTCGGCACGATTCCGCAAGCCGCGTTGGCGCATCAGTCGGGCTTGATCCGGCGCCATTTCGGGCTCGGCGACGATCGGCGGGTGGTATGCGGAATATCGTTTGGTTACGCGGACCGCGATCACCGCATCAACAGCTATCGCACCTCGCGGGCAAGCGTGGCGGAGGCGGCGGCGTTTGTTGACTAGGAAACTTGGCTTCGACGCTGGCCAGCGTTCCCCGGATGCAGCGCAGCACCACTGATATCGACGTCCTCAACAGGTAATGGTGGTGCGCTGCTGATCCGGGGTCCAAACGACAACGCTCGATCAGGGTCCCGGATCTGCGATGCAACGCTGCGCGCTGCACCGCATCCGGGACATGAATTACGTCCAATCAAAACTTCGGCGGACGTTTCTCGGCAAACGCCTTGATGCCTTCCTTGATCTCCTCGCCGCGCATGCTGTCGCGGTGCCGGCGGTCGGCCGCCTCCTCATCGAGCTTGCCGCGTGCGATTTCGTGGATGGTGCGCTTCATGCCGCGCATCGCGACCGGTGCATTGCCGGCCAGCATGCCCGCGAGCCTGTCGACTTCTTCGTCCAGCGCTTCGGCCGGAACCATCGACGTGAGATAGCCGATCCGCAGCATTTCCGTCGCGCCGATTTTCTCGGCGGTGAGAAACAGCCGTTTGGCGTTGTCGAGCCCGAGCCGCGCGACGTAGCGCGCGATGCCGCTCTTGTAATAGTGCAAGCCGAGCCGGGCGGCCGGCATGAACATTTCGCAGCTGTCGACGCCGATGCGGAAATCGCAGGCAAGCGCCAGATCGGTCGAACCGCCATAGACCCCGCCATTGAGCCGGCAGATGGTGGGAACGCCGATGTCTTCGAGCCGGTTGACGACCGCCTCGAAGGCCGACCCGGCGCTTTTCTGTTCGACTTCGCTCGTGGCGCGCTCGGCGACGGAGTTGAGATCGTAGCCGGCGCTGAAAGCGCGGCCGGTGCCGGTGAGCACGAGCAACGCGAATCGCGGAATCGGCTTCGATCTCCGCAAACAGCCTTAGCAACACACCGAGATCGTCAGCCTGCAATCGATTGAGATGCCTCGGCCGGTTCAGGCGAATGGTGGCGCGTGCGCCCTGGCGTTCCAGCACCGGCGGGCTTGCGTCGGTTTCCGACATTGTTTTATCTCCGCTTTGTTTTTACTTGTTCTCCAGCACGCGCCGCTTGGCCTCGGCATCGATGGTCTCGGCGATATCGGGATGCCGCGCCATCAGAAGCCGAAAGTCGACGAGATCGAGCACCAGAAGCTGCGACACCCGCGTCGTGGTGATGTTGGCTGAGCGCAGGTTATTGCCGAGCAGCGCCATTTCGCCGAAGAAGGCGCCTTCGCCAAGCGCAACTTTCTTGCCCGGCAAATCGACTTCGACCTCGCCGCTGGCGATGAAATACATGCAGTCGCCGGTCTGGCCCTTGCGAATGATGGTGGTGCGCGCCGGAAGGTCGATGGTCCGCAGCATCTGCGTGACGTCGGCGATCGCGGCGGGGCCAAGCGAGGCGAAGAACGGCACCTTGCTGACGGACTCCCAGGTCTCGCAGGAAATTGTCGCGGCGGGTTTCGGCGGCAAAGCCGGTGGCGAGGATACCGGTCCACAGGCCGAATACGCCGAGGCCGCAGATCATGACGCCGGCCGCGATGATGCGGCCGAGCGGGGTGATCGGCACCACGTCGCCATATCCGGTTGTGGTCAGGGTCGCGACCGCCCACCACAGGGCGGCCGGGACGCTGCCGAATGCCGCCGGCTGGACGTCGTGCTCGAGATAGAACTCGGCAATCGACGCCATGAAGAGGACCATCAGGAAGATCACGAGCACGCTCAACAGCGGCCCGGATTCCAGCACCAGAACCCGGCGCAATTGCCTTAAGCCCCGGAATCCCGGGCACCACCTTGAGCACCCAGAACATGCCGAGCAGCCAGGCCGATTTGGGATCCATCCCTACGGCCAGCGCGATCGGCACCGCAAGCGCGGAAGCCGCATCGACGATTCCACGGAAGGACAACAAATAGGCCGATCGGCGGCCGGCCTGGGCTGCATGGCGCAGCCTGATCACCCATTCGAATACGAAATAGGCGAGGCACGCCCACAGCAGCGCGTCGACGAAAGAGTGCAGGGCCGTGTAGGCCGGCTCGATCGTCAGCAGCATCATCATCGCAACGCCGCAGGTGACCGCGACATAGGCCGCCTTGGTCATGTTGCGGCCGGTCGTTGCGGTCACAAATTGATCGAGCCTTGCGGAAAAAGACGATTTGGACATGGGGGCGCCGATGTGTCCTTAGGCGCTTTGCGCGGTCTTGACGACCACCACATTGTCGTCGTGGCCGCCCTGCCGCTTCAGGCTCTCGCGCCGCATGCCGATCTCGTCGCGCACGAATTCGTATCCGAGCTTGAACGTGTCGAGTCCGTCGCTGGAAATGGTGCCGTCGCGCAGTCCGATCACCGCGCCGCGCAACACGCTTTCGAGTTCATCTTGAAGGCCGTCGAGCGCTTCCATCGTCTGGGCATGTGCGATCCGCTCACCGATGTCGAGGATGGCGGTTGCGAGTTCGCTGGCCTTCTCCGGCGCCACGCGCGTCACCTTGGTGTAGAGCGCGACAAAGAGTGAGCCGATGATGCTGAGCACGGCCGCGCCGAAATAGCCCAGGTCGCTATAGCGTTCCAGGAACGACTTGGACGTGTCGTTGATATATTCGGCGACGCCCTGATGCGCCGCGACAAAGGCGCTCTTGTCGACGTCGGCCGGCTCGATCTTGGAGGCGAAGCCGTCGTCGAGCGCCAGCTCGGCCTTGTTCTCGTAGATGGTGCGCGCCAGTTCGCCCGCAGTGTTCGCCGAAATCGCGGCCTGACCCACCAGCAGCCAGTGCAGTCCCACCGTATCCAGATCGTCGTCGGGAATTTGCGGCGTCGAGGAGAGAAGGCCCGTGGCCAGTGTTTCCTCTGAAATGCCGGGATAGCGCCGGGTCAACGCCGTCGATTCGTCAACGGCATTCACCGTGAAAGGTGCGCGTCTGGCGGATTGTTCGAAGCTCTTGTCCTTGACGATCGTCGAGGCATGGTCGACCGCGATGACGGCGCCGTAGCCGCCGGACGTAAACAGTCTGTCGAGTGTCGAATTCGGCGGCGCCAGTTGCAGGCGGGAATTGGCGTCCGTTCCTTCGGGAAGTTCGAGGACTTTGCGAACGAAGGTAAGGTTATTGCTGGAACTGGTCAGTAGCGCGATTTTCTTTTTCTTCAACTCCGCCAGCGATTTGATTTTCTTGTCGCCCGGGCTGATCAGCATGAACACGTCATGTTCGAGGATCGCAATCGAGCGGGCGCGGGGCGGAATTTTCGCATCGGTTCGCAGCACGGCGAGGTCAGCCAGTTTTCGCTCGAATTGGGCAAGCGCCCTGGTATTGTCGGCGTTTCGAATGATCTTGATCTCCAGCCGCGAGGAGGTTGCCTTGAGCATGGCGGCAAGCTTGGCGGCGAAACGGGCCTCAAGCCCGTTGGTCTCGCCCACGGCGAAGGTCAACGTTTCGGAATTCCTCAGCCAGATACGACCGCCCCATACGGTTGCAACCGTCAAGAGCAAGGTCAGCGCCGCAAACAGGACCACTTGTTTGCGGTTGCTGTTGAGAAGCGGAGGGCGCGAGCGTCGCGTATCGGATGATGGCGTTGGGACTTCAGCACTCATGGCCCATATCCGCAACTCAAAGGGCGCCGAACCCGCGCCAATGACGTCCTAAATGCCTAAAAAAGAACGATAATTTTATTAGGCTGCATGATATCCGCATGGCCGCGGAATGCAAACCAACCACTCCTGGTAACCTTACCCTTGGTGTGGCCCGGGGCTCCCGCCCGCTATACCCCGGTTTACGCTCGGGCCGATTCCCGGAATGTGCCGTTCGGTCACACCTAGTGTTTTTCCAAGGCGGTGGTGGTGCATTCTCGATTGGGAGATGTCATAAAAAGGGAACTCGACCGGATTTGTCGGGATTCAAGAAGAAGTCGCACTGAAGCTCCGCACATTTTACCCAGTCATTCACGCCCGAGGGCTTCAGATTGTCGTTTCCCCCCATGTCCGCGTCAGTACCTCTCGGCGCGTTGATCGGATGGATGGTGCTGCTGACCGTCAAGCACGTCATCGCCGACTTTGTGCTGCAAACGTCCTGGATGGCGATCGGCAAGGATCAGAGAACCGGTTGGTTTCTTCCACTGCTTGCCCATTGCGGCGTGCACTTCGCAGTCGCGATGACATTCATCCTGGTCGTCGCGCCGCGGTTCTGGTTCGTGGCCGTGATCGATTTCGCCATTCACATCACGATCGATCGCTGCAAGGGCATCATCGCATCGAGATTCGGCGTGACGCAGGAAAACCATCACCCGTGGTTCTGGACGTTGATTGGCGTGGACCAGTCGCTGCACCATCTGACCGACTTCGGCCTGTCGATCTTCATGGCCGCAAACTGATTCGGTCGAATGCGTTTCCCGATAACGCTTTTCGATCAAGTCCCCCGTGGCACTACTGGGGGCGGTGGTTAACCTTTCGTTAGAGAGTCGCATTGCATCCTCTGCATCAGGGGATATGCAAATGTTTTCAAGCCGCGATGCCTTCGAGAACGACTTTTGCCCGGTCCGGGACGACCTGCTCGGGGAAATGTATCGTGCCAGCGAACACGGCCTGCCGCAGTTGGTGGCTAGCGTCTCGCCCGATGTTCGCGCCATGCTGGCGCTGTTCTGCTATCGCCGGAGCCACCTTTATTCGCTGGCGCTGACGATTGCGGCAAGCTGCAGCGAACGGGACCTGGTCCAGGTCGGCGGTCGCGTCGGCTCGACGCTTTACGCGACTGTCCCGCGAACCGGCGGCGCGGACCTCGCCGGCCTTGCAGGGCGGCCGCAAGCCGATCACGCTGTCCACCAAGCCGCTCTCGGCGGTCGCCCCGATCGAGGATGAACCCGACGACGAGGACTTTGCCGAGTTCGCCAAGGCTATTACCGCATAAAGGCCGTCACGGCGTAATCGCCGCTTTCTCACTCGCCGCTTTTCTTACTTAAAGGCAGGGGACGCCAGCACCGGCAATCCCCATTTGCTGCGCGCCAGAGCGCATTCGGCGTCGCCGGGCATGCAGGTGCGGCACACTTCGGGCCGCACCGCATAGATGACGCATGAGGTTTCAACCCCGATCCGCCCTGCCAGCGCCGAACAGCGATCGCCGTCGCAGCGCATGCCGGATTGTTTCCCGTTGACGAACTTCGCCGGAATGAGGTCGAGCGCGGCATCGTCTTCGGTCGAAAAGCGCGGCCAGTTCTGCGAATAGGCGCAGCAGGCGCCGCAGGACTGACACGGGCTTTCGGATCCGGAAGCGCGTTTGGCTGGTTTCCATCATCACATATCGCTCGGGGCTTCCCAGACCAGGCTTCGTCGCCATTTCGCCCGCAGCAGGTCGCGCCGCTCGGGGTATTTTTCCTCGAGATAGACCGCATCGATGACGCGGTCGGTGCGGAAGCTGCGAAAATCCCGGCGCAATTCGCACCATGCGGCGAGTAGCCGCACCGCTTCCAGATAGCCGATGGCGATCGGCCAGATCGTCCGTTCGCTGTCGCGGCCCTGTTCGTCGCGGTAGCGCAGCGCGATCTTGCGCCCCTCGTGAATTTGCGTCCGGGTCCGCCCCATGTCGATGCGGTCGGGCTCCTTGCGCCATCCCGGGCGGGCGCGGCTCGCGGGCTCCAGCACGAACGGTCGCAGCCGTTCCGGCACGGTCTCGGCGATTTTCGCGATCAGGTCGGCCGCGGCGCGCGAGAGTGCTGCATCGGCATGGCCGGCGACCCATTGCGCGCCAAGCACGGCGGCCTCGATCTCGTCGGGTGTGAGCATCAGGGGCGGCAGGTCGAAGCCCTTCTCCAGAATATAGCCCATGCCGGCCTCGCCGCGGATCGGCACGCGCTGCTCCGATCAAGGTCGCGATGTCGCGGTAGATCGTGCGCTTGGAGGTTTCCAGTTCGGCCGCGATCGCATCCGCGGTCAGCGGCTTGCGGGTGCGCCGGAGCACCTGGATGATCTGGAACAGACGGTCGGCACGTCGCATGCAGAAATCTCTGTATCGGGACATTCGATGCTGACACCATGTTGGCAGCAGACGGCAAGTATACCGGGGCAACACTCAAATCGAGAGGGATTTGTCCATGATCATTCTCTACGGCCTCGATCTCTGGGCGATGATGGCGCCACTGCTGACACCACGGTGGCAGCAGGGCATGGCTAGTCTGAAGCGGTTTCTCAGGAGAATGGGAGCGCTCCAGTGATTACGCTTTATGGCTTTGGCCCCGGCTTCGGCCTGCCCGAAATGAGCCCGTTCGTGACCAAGACCGAGGTCCAGCTCAAGATGGCGGGTCTCGCCTATCGCAAGGAGAAGGCGATGCCGCCGGCATCGCCCAAGGGGCAATTGCCCTATATCGTGGACGATGCCGAGGCCGTTGCCGATTCCACCTTCATCCGCGCGCATATCGAGGGCAAATACGGCTTCGATTTCGACGCGCCGCTTAACTTGCAGCAGCGCGCGCAGGCCTGGGCGTTCGAACGCATGATCGAGCATCACATGTATTGGGCGCTGGTCGGCGCGCGCTGGACCCGATCCGGAGAATTTCGCCAAGGGCCCGGCGCATTTCTTCGACGGCGCGCCGGCGCATATGCGCGAAAAACTGCGCGAGGACGCGCAATTCCGCGTCGCGGAGAATTATCTCATCAGCGGCCTCGGCCGCCATGCGCCGGATGAGGATGTCGATCTTGCCGTCCGTTCGCTGCTCGCGCTGTCGGTGCAGCTTGGCGACAAGCCCTATCTGATGGGGGAAACCCCTTGCGGGGCCGATGCCACGGCGTTCGGTGTGCTGGCCGGAACTCTAACGCCGTTCTTCGTCTCGCCGCTGCGGGAGCGCGCCCAGCAATTCGACAATCTGACCGCTTATGTCGACCGGATGATGGGGCAATATTACCCGGAATTTGCCTGGGCCCCGCTCCGAGAGGCAGCCTAAGACGTAACGTCGTCAGACTTGGCCTCGCCGCTCTCTCCCTTGAGTGCGGCGAGTTCCGCCTCGAGCTCCGCAATGCGCGCATCGCGTGAAGCGAGGGCGGCCGCGACGTCGGCGGCGTCGAATTTCTGCGGAATATGCTGCGGGCAGTTGGTGTCCCAGGCGGCCATGCGAAACACGATCACCTGTTCGGGGCGCGCCTTGTAACCCCTGGGCATCAGCGATTTCAGAAGCGCAGGGTCGTCTTCGACGACCCGCGCTTCGCCCCAGATCTTCACCCTGCGGCGATGGGCATAATCCATCACGAAGATATAGCGCCTTCGGGTTTTCGGATAGATTGCCTTGCGTGATGTATTGCTGGTTGCCGCTGTAATCGGCAAAGGCAAGTGTGTTCTTGTCGAGAATTTTGATGAAGCCCTTCGGTCCGCCGCGGTGCTGGATATAGGGCTGCCCATCGGCAGAGGCCGTCGCGAGATAGAAGCTGTTGGCCTCGGACAGGAATGCAGTCAGGTTTTCATCGATCTCGGTACGCCACCCGCCGCGTTCCTCGACACGGCCATAGGCCTCGCGCGATCCCTTGCGCGCCTGGATCGCTTTCACCGCGGGAGTGAAGGCGACATCGCTGGAATAGAGATGGGTCTCTGACATCGGACATCTCCGAAACACAGTTGTCCTCGTTCGCCACAGAAAATGGTCCCGATCCCCGATCTAAAACAATCACCGCAGTTGACACTTCATCATTGCAATATATGAAATAATGCCATGGATCGGCATCGACGCCATGCAGGCCTTTGTCACGGTGGCGGATCTCAGGGGGTTTGCCCCGGCCGCGCGCAAGCTCGGGCTGTCGCCGTCCGGCGTGACGCGGCTGATCGCGGCGCTGGAAAATCGCCTCGGCGCGCGTTTGTTGCAGCGAACCACGCGGTCGGTGACGCTGACCGATGCCGGCGCGCGCTATCTCGAACGGGCCCGGCGTATTCTCGCCGATGTCGAGGAAGCCGAGACGGCCGCCGAGAGCGAGCGCGCGCGCCCGAGCGGACGGCTCGTGGTCTCCGCGCCGGTCGGCTTCGGGCGTCTTCACGTCAGCCCGGTAATGACGGCCTATCTCAAGCGCTATCGCGAGGTCTCCGCCGAATTGCGGCTGGAGGATCGCATGATCAATCTGGTCGAGGAAGGCATCGATCTCGCGGTTCGGATCGGCCATCTGGCCGATTCTTCGATCGTCGCGCGCCATGTCGGCGATATGCGGCGGATCATGGTGGCTTCGCCCGCATATCTCAAGGCCCGCGGCGAGCCCAAGAAGCCTCAGGACATTGTCGCGCACGATACGATTCAGTTCGGCAGCACTGCGGGCTCCGGTGAATGGCGATTTGTCGAAGGCGGAAACGAAGTTCGCCTGGATTATTCACCGCGGCTGTCGACCAATTCGGCGGACGCCGCGATCCGATATGCGGAAGCCGGCGGCGGGCTGACGCGGGTATTGGCCTATCAGGCCGCGGAAGCGATCAAGCGCGGCCGTCTCAAGGCCGTGCTGACAAAATTCGAGCAGCCGCCGCTGCCGATCCATATTGTCTATCCGACCTCGCGGTTGCTGTCGGCCAAGGTGCGAACCTTCATCGATCTCGTGGTCGAAATCAGCGGCTGGCACTTCGGGTAAGGGCCGTCGTCGTTCCGGGGCGCTCGTAGAACGAACCCGGAACCTCGAGATTCCGGGTTCGACGCTTCGCATCGCCCCGGAATGACTGCCAAAAATTCATTGCTTCTTGACCACGCGGAACGTTGCGTTGGCGCGGGCAATCACGGCGCCGTCGGCGGTGACGCGGCATTGCGCAAAGCAAAGCGTGCCGCCGGTCTTGATCACCTCGCTCTCGAACACCAGCCACTGGCCGATCTGGGCGCTGCTGATGAAATCGATCGACATGCTGACCGTCACCAGTGAGTGAGCGCCGCCCATCTTGTGGCCGCAACTATGGCCCATGGCCTTATCGGTCAGTGCCGCAATCAACCCACCATGGCCGAAGCCGCGCGCGTTGGTATGCGCCGTCGCCAGTCGAAGTCCCAGGATGATCGCGTCAGGCGTTTGCTTCGAATAGATCGGCTCCCAGGGATCGGTGAGGGGGCTACGCCGGGTTTGGCGTTCGAAACCTTCGGGAATATCGGACGGCGTCATGAGCGGCTCTTGGGGTGATGAGCCCGTATTGAACGCAATCGCTTTGCAGTTTGCACCGCCTACAAAGTTTAAAACGGAAACTAATACGGCAGCCCGACGTAGTTCTCGGCCAGCGAAGCGGCGGCCGCCTTCGAGTTCACGACATAATCGAGTTCGGCGAGCTGGATCCGCGCGCCGAAGGCGCCGGTGTCGGGAAATTGGTGCAGCATCGACGTCATCCACCAGGAGAAGCGCACCGCCTTCCAGACCCGCGACAGCGCTTTGGCGGAATAGGCGTCGATGCCGGCGGAGGATTTCTCGTCGTAATATTCACGGAACGCCTGCGCCAGATAATGCGCATCGCTGGCGGCGAGATTGAGTCCCTTGGCGCCGGTCGGCGGCACGATGTGCGCGGCGTCGCCCGCCAAGAACATCCGCCCGAACCGCATCGGCTCGGCGACGAAACTGCGCAAGGGAGCGATGCTCTTCTCGATCGAGGGACCGGTGATCGAGTTCATCGGCGGCTTTTTGGTCGAGCCGTCGTTTCAGCTCGTCCCAAAACCGGTCGTCCGGCCATTGGTCGACGTGGTCGTCGAGCGGGCATTGCACGTAATAGCGGCTGCGGCTGGTCGAGCGCATGGTGCACAGCGCAAATCCCCGTGCATGATTGGAATAGATCAGCTCATGGCTGACCGGCGGGGTCTCCGAGAGAATGCCGAGCCAGCCGAACGGATAAATCCGCTCGATAGGTCTCGATCGCGTGAGGCTTCGACGCTGGCGCGGCTGACGCCGTGGAAGCCGTCGCAGCCGGCGATGAAGTCGCAAGTAATCTCGTGCGTGATGCCGTCCTTGACATAGGAGACGCGGGGATGGTCGGTGTCGAAATCGATCGGCTTGACGTGCTCGGCCTCGTAAATGCTGGTCAGCCCGGCTGCGCGCCGCGCGTTCATCAGGTCGAGCGTCACCTCGGTCTGGCCGTAGATCATCACCGTCTTGCCGGTGGGCCGATGCAAATCGATACGGTGGCGCTCTCCGCCAAAAGCAAGCTCGATGCCTTCATGGACCAGGCCTTCGCGGTGCGCGCGCGCGCCGGCGCCGACCTCATCGAGCAGCGCGACGGTGCCTTCTTCCAGAAGGCCGGCCCGGATCCGGCCAAGCACATAGTCGGGCGTGTGACGCTCCAGGATGATGTTGTCGATGCCGTAAGCGTGCAGCAACTGCCCAAGCAAAAGGCCGGCAGGCCCGGCGCCGATGATTGCTATTCTCGTTCGCAACGCCCGTTCTCCTCGATGACATCAGCCTGCGATCCGCAATCGTCATATGCAAGCGCCGAGACTATAATTATAACGTATAATGGTCTGCCAAGGCGCGCTGGAAGGCGCGCTGGACGTGTGGTCTACGCAATCTGCGCGCCTTGAAAGCCAAATGTGCTGTATATAACATGTTAAATAAAGACGGCTGAGCAAAGCCGCTTTCATCCCAGGGAGGGAGATCGATGAAAAAAGCCGTGCTGGCCTTGCTGCTGGCTGCCAGCGTGACGCCTGCCTTCGCGCAGGAAAAAACCTTCGAGCTGAAGATATCGCACTGGGTGCCGGCATCGCACCCGCTTGCAGAAATCGCTCGAGGAGTGGGGCGCCGCGGTCGAGAAGGCCTCCGGCGGCACGATCAAATCCCGCGTCTATCCGGCCCAGCAGCTCGGCAAGGCGTTCGATCACTACGACATGGCGCGCGACGGCATCGCCGACATGACTTACGTCAATCCCGGCTATCAGCCCGGCCGTTTTCCGATCATCGGCGCCGGCGAGTTGCCGTTCCTGATGTCGGACGCCAAGGGCGGTTCGATGGGACTGGACGCCTGGTATCGCAAATATGCCGACAAGGAGATGAAGGACGTCAAATTCTGCCTCGCCTTCATTCATTCGCCGTCCTCGTTCCATTCCCGCACCAAGAAGATCGTGGTGCCCGACGACATCAAGGGCATGAAGATCCGGCCCGCCGATGCGACGATCGCGAATTTCGTGACGCTGCTCGGCGGCACCAACGTGCAATCTTCGGCGCCGGAAGTCCGCGACATCATTGAGCGCGGCGTGGCCGACGCCGTCACCTTTCCATGGGGATCGCTGGTGCTGTTCGGCATCGACAAGGTGACGAAATATCCACATGGACGCGCCGCTCTACGTCACCACCTTTGTCCTTGTCATCAACAAGGACAAATATAACGAAATGTCGGAGCGGCAGAAAAAGGCGATCGACGACAACTGCAACACCGAGGCCGCCGGGCGCGTCGGCGAATTCTGGGGCAAGTTCGAAGACTGCAGGTATCGACAAGGTGAAAGCGGAAGCGGGTCAGGAAGTCTACAGCTTGACGCCGGAACAGACCGCGTTGTGGAAGAAAGCCTCCGAGCCATTGATCAAGACCTGGGGTGATGGCGTGCGCAAGACGGGGATCGATCCTGACTCCGCGCTGGCCGGCCTGCGGGCCTCGCTCGCCAAGTACAATGCGCTAACGCAGTAACGCATGATCCGGAAAAGTGTGTAGCGGTTTTCCGAGAGATCATGCGAGAACGACAAGCTAAAGCGCGATGATGATTTCATCTAAAAGCCAGCGCGCTTTAGTGAGAAGCTGCGGTTCAACGCGCCATCGGAGCGGTACATGACGCGCAACTTCATGGACCGCTTCATCGACACGATCGAATGGATCGCGGCCGGTTTTGTCGGCATCGTCGCCGTCAATATTTTCGTCGCGGTCCTGTTGCGCAATCTCTTCAACTATTCGATTCCGGATTCCTTCGATATCGGGCGCATGCTGCTCGGCATCCTGATTTTCTGGGGCATCGCCGCGACCAGCTATCGCGGCACCCACATCACCGTCGATCTCATCTGGGGCAATGTCGGCCCGAAATACCAGCGCTGGATCGACGTGTTCGCGACGCTGGTGCTTCTGTTCGTGGTGACGGTGCAGACCTGGACGCTGTTCGACAAGGTGCGCGGCACCTATCACGACCATGTCACGACCTTCGACCTGCATCTGCCGACCTGGCCGTTCTTCGCCGTCGCCTGGATCGGCGACGTCTCCGCCGTGCTCCTGATCGCGATCCGGACCTACCGGCTGATCTTCCACCCGGAAGACATGCACGACCCCAAGTTCAAGAGCACGGAGTGAGCGCGGCATGAGCACGGATGCCGTCGCCGTCCTCGGATTTGTCGCGCTGTTTGCGCTGATGCTGCTGCGCGTGCCGGTCGGCATGGCGATGGGTCTCGTCGGCGTCTCCGGCTTCGGCTACCTCGTCGGCCCGCACGCCGGCGCTCAAGCTGGTCGGTCAGACCTCGATGCGCACGGTGACCGACTATACGTTCGGCGTGATCCCGATGTTCCTGTTGATGGGGACCTTCGTCAGCCATTCCGGCATGAGCCGCGACCTGTTCCGCGCCGCCAATGGTTTTGTCGGGCATTTGCGCGGTGGTCTCGGAATTGCGACGGTCGCGGCCTGCGGCGGCTTTGCCGCGATCTGCGGCTCGTCGGTCGCGACCGCCGCGACGTTTTCCGCCGTGGCCTATCCGGAAATGCGCCGCTTCGGCTATCCGCAATCCTTTGCCACCGGCGTCATCGCGGCCGGCGGCACCTTGGGCGCGATGCTGCCGCCGTCGACCGTGCTTGCCGTCTACGGCATCATCACCGAGCAGGACATCGGCAAGCTCTTCATGGCCGGCATCATCCCGGGCCTGCTCGCGATGACGATGTACATGATCACGATCGCGCTGATCGGTTATTTGCGGCCGGGCTTCCTGCCGTCAGGCACTGAGACCTCCTGGCGCGAGAGTTTTGCGACACTGAAGGACATCTGGGCGCCGGTTCTGCTTTTCATCTTCGTCATCGGCGGCCTCTATGGCCTGCCATATCTGCCACGCTTTACGCCGACCGAAGCCGGCGGCGTCGGCGCCACCGGCGCTTTCCTGATCGGCGTCTTCACCGGCCGGCTCGACAAGGAGAAGATTCTCGCTTCGCTGTTGCAGGCGACGCGGACGGCGGCCGCGGTGTTCACGGTGCTGATCGGCGCCTTGATTTTCGGCTATTTCCTTACCGTGACGCAGACGCCACAAAGGGTCACGGAGTTCCTCACGGGACTAGGTCTTGGCAGCTATGGCGTGCTCGCGGTGATTATGGTGATGTATCTGGTGCTCGGCTGTCTGATGGACGCCATGGCGATGATCATCCTCACCGTTCCGATTATCTTTCCGGTGGTCTCGCAACTTGGATTTGATCCGATCTGGTTCGGCGTCATCATCGTGATGACGGTCGAACTGGGCCTGATCCATCCGCCGGTCGGGATGAACGTCTTTGTCATCAAAAGCGTGGTCAAGGACGTATCCTTCACCACGATCTTCAAGGGCGTGATCCCCTTCGTTCTCACCGATATCGTTCGCCTGATTATCCTGATCGCGTTTCCGCTGCTGGCGACCTGGTTGCCGCAACACATGATGGCGCGTTGATTTTTTCGAAGTCGCGGAGTGCCTCGATGGAACCTGTGCTGACGACCCGCTACGTCTTCACCATCACCGTCCATGTCGCCGGTATTACGTCGGCCGGTGATATCGGCGTCGGCGAGCGCCGCATCATTCCGATCGTTGGCGGCGAGGTGAGTGGCAAGGACGTCAACGGAAAGGTCTGTGCGTTCGGTGCGGATTTTCAGATCGTCCGGCCGGATTCCTCGATCGAGCTCGAGGCGAAATACGCGATCGAGACCGATGACGGCGCGGTGATCTATGTCGAGAACCGGGGCCTCCGCCGCGGACCGGCGGAACTCGTGCAAAAGCTCAACCGCGGCGAGGCGGTCGATCCGGCGCTGATCTATTTCCGCACCGTGCCGCGTTTCGAAACCGGCGCGGAAAAATATCGCTGGCTGATGCAAAGCCTGTTCGTGGCATCCGCCGCGCGCCACACCGACCGTGTCGTAGTCGACGTGCATCAGGTGCTTTGAGTTCTTACCCCTCTCCCGCAAGGCCGCAAGGGGTGAGGGTAAGAGGATGCCGAGGGGCGGGCCGACGGGTTTATTGACTCCACCCAAATTAGTTATAAAACATAACTAATCGGGAGGAAGAGCACCGGACATGAGCGCGAAAGCCGACCTGTCCTTGCAAGCAAGCGGTGACCTGTCGTCATCGGGCGTCCGCTCGCCACCGTTGCGTCCGATTTCCTTCGGCGATCCGAAAGTCACGGTCGATCGCCGCGCCGACGGCACCATCTATCTCAGGCCGCAACAGGCGCTGATCGACTATCCGGTCCGGCTGACCGATTCCCTGCACCATTGGGCAAGCGTTGCGCCTCAGCGCCTGTTCATGGCGGAACGCGATAGCAATGGCGGCTGGCGCAAGATCACTTATGCCGAGCTTCTCGAGCAGAGCTGTCGCATCGCCTCCAGCCTGCTGGCGCGCGGTCTTTCGGCCGAAAGGCCGCTTTTGATCCTGTCCGGCAACTCGATCGACCATGCGCTGATGTCGTTCGGGGCCATGCTTGCGGGCGTGCCGTTTTGCCCGGTGTCGCCGGCCTATTCGCTGATCTCCCGGGATTACGGCAAGCTTGCATATCTGATGAAGCTTCTGACGCCGGGACTGGTCTTTGTCGATGACGCCGATCAATTCGCTGCCGCGCTGCAAGCCAACATTCCCGAGGAAATCGAAGTCGTGGCCTCCCGCGGCACGCTGGCCGGCCGTGCCGTAACAAAATTTTCCGATTTGCTGGCCACGCGGTCAGATCCGGGTCTCGATGAGGCGCATCGGTGCATCGGTCCGGATACGATCGTCAAATTCCTGCTGACGTCGGGCTCGACCGGCAATCCCAAGGCCGTCATCAACACGCAGCGGATGCTGTGCGCCAACCAGGTCATGCTTCGCGAGACCCTGACTTTTCTGAAGGAGGAGCCGCCGGTCATCGTCGACTGGCTGCCATGGAATCACACCTTTGGCGGCAACCACAATCTCGGGCTCGTGCTGTTCAACGGCGGCTCGATCTATCTCGATGCAGGAAAGCCGATGCCCGGCGGCATCGAGGAGACCGTGCGGAATCTCCGCGAGATTTCGCCGACGGTCTATTTCAACGTCCCGAAGGGATACGAGTCGCTGCTGCCTTATCTGCGCGACGACGCGCATCTGCGGCGCACCTTCTTCCGCCGGTTGCAGGCGATGTTTTTCTCAGGCGCAGCGATGTCGCCCTTTGTCTGGAACAGCCTCGATGAACTCTCGGGTTTGGAAACCGGCTTTCGCGTGCCGATGCTGACGGGGCTCGGCGCCACCGAGACCGCGCCGATGAGCGTGTCGGTGAACCCGCGCACCAGCCGCTCCGGCCATATCGGCCTTCCGGTTTCCGGCAACGAAATCAAGCTCGTGCCGGGCAATGGCAAGCTCGAACTGCGCGTCAGGGGGCCGAACGTCACGCCGGGCTATTGGCGTCAACCCGATCTCACCGCTGGCCGCCTTCGATGAGGAAGGGTTTTACAAATTCGGCGATGCCGCCAAGCCCGCGGTCGCGGACGATCTTTCGGCCGGTCTCGACTTCGATGGCCGCATCGCCGAGGATTTCAAACTCGCAAGCGGCACCTGGGTCAGCGTCGGCCCGCTGCGCGCCCGCTTCATCGCAGCCTGCGCGCCTTTGGTGCGCGACGTCGTGATCGCCGGGATCAACCGTGACGACATCACTGCTCTCGTCGTGCTCGATCTCGACGGTTGCCGCCTGATCAATCCCGCTCTGCCGGCTAACGACATCGCCGTCTGCGCGGAGGATGCGTTGGTGCGCGGCGCCTTCCGGCAGCGCTTTGCCGCGTTTCAGTCGGCAGCGACCGGCTCCTCGACGCGGGTTGTCCGCGCGCTCCTGCTCGATGCGCCGCTCTCGATCGACCGCGGCGAAATCACCGACAAGGGGTCGATCAACCAGCGCGCGGTGCTCGACCATCGACAGGCTCTGGTCGAAGCGCTTTATTCGCCCACGCCGGGTGCCGGCGTGATAACGCCTTAAGTCAATATTTCTGGAGGAAGCGATGCAATTGAAGGATCAGGCTGCGATCGTCACCGGCGGAGCGTCGGGATTGGGCGCCGCAACCGCGCGGCGGCTCGCCAAGGAGGGCGCCAAGGTCGCCGTGTGCGATCTCAATGCCAAATTGGCCGAGACGGTGGCGGCCGAGATCGGCGGGGTCGCCGTGACCTGCGATGTCTCGGACGCCGTATCGGCGGAAGCGGCGATTGCAAGTGCGGCCAAAGCCCATGGCCCGGCACGGGTGTTGATCAACTGCGCCGGTATCGGCGTCGCCAAGCGGGTGATCGGCCGTGAGGGGCCGATGCCGCTCGCCGACTTCGATCGCGTGATCAGGATCAACCTGATCGGCTCCTTCAACATGCTCAGGCTTGCGACCGCCGAGATGTCGAAACTGGAGCCGTTGTCGACCGGCGAGCGCGGGGTCGTGATCTCCACCGCCTCGATCGCCGCCTATGACGGCCAGATCGGGCAAGCGGCCTATTCGGCCTCCAAGGGCGGCATTGTCGCGATGACGCTGCCGATCGCGCGCGAATTCGCACAATTCGGCATCCGGGTGCTGGCGATTGCGCCGGGCCTGTTCCTGACGCCGCTGCTCGCCAGTCTGCCGCAGGAAGCGCAGGATTCGCTCGCCGCCGCCATTCCTTTTCCGCGCCGCCTTGGCGACCCAACAGAATTTGCATCGCTCGTGATGCAGATGGTCGATAATCCCTATCTCAACGGCGAAGTGGTGCGGCTCGACGCCTCGCTGCGGATGGCGCCGAAATAAGGCCGGCTCGAATGTTCGTTCATCGCAGGGATGTGCAAATCCAGTGGGGCGATTGCGACCCCGCCAATATCGTCTATTACCCGCGCTATTTCGAAATGTTCGACAACTCGACCTCGATCATGTTCGAGGCGGCCGGTTTCTCCAAGCAGGATATCGTCAGGAAGTACGGCCTGGTCGGCATTCCCATGGTAGACACGCGGGCGAAATTCTATATTGCCTCCACCCATGGCGACTGGATCACGATCGAAAGCCGGATCGAGAGCTTCAAGCGGTCGAGCTTCGAGGTCACCCACAAGGTCTACAAGGGCGATGCGCTGGCGATCGAGGCGTTCGAGACGCGGGTGCTTGTCGGGCATCATCCCGACGATCCCGCCCGTCTGAAGTCGGCGCCGGTGCCGGAGGAAATCGTTGCGAAATTCTTGAAAGAATGATTGTCCGGCAGGCGGGAGCGAAACGATAAGATAAATCAGGGGAGGAATTCATGAACAGGATGGTTTTCATTGCCGCCATGGCTGCGGCCATTGTGATCGCAGCCCTGGCGCTGCCGGTATCGCCGGCCGGCGCGCAGTCAGCCGAAATCACCATCGGCATCTCGATTTCCACCACGGGACCCGCGGCCGCGCTCGGCGTGCCCGAGCGCAATGCGCTCGAATTCGTGCCGAAGGAAATCGCAGGCGTTCCGCTCAAGGTCATCGTGCTCGACGATGGCGGCGATCCCACCAATGCCACGACCAATGCGCGGCGCTTCGTCACGGAATCGAAGGCCGACGTCATCGTGGGGTCCTCGACCACGCCGCCGACGATTGCGATCTCCAACGTCGCCGCCGAGGCCGGCGTTCCTCACATCGGTCTGGCGCCGTTTCCGGTGACGCCGGAGCGCGCCAAATGGTCGGTGGTACTGCCGCAGCCGGTGCGGATCATGGGCAAGGTGCTCTATGCGCACATGAAGGCGCATAACATCAAAACCGTCGGCTTTATCGGCTACTCCGATTCCTACGGCGATCTCTGGTTTGACGATTTCAAGCGCCAGGGCGGACCGATGGGGCTGACGCTGGTTGATGAGGAACGCTTTGCGCGGCCGGACACGTCGGTCGCGGGCCAGGTGCTGAAGCTCGTGGCCGCCAATCCCGATGCGATCCTGATCGGCGCGTCCGGCACCGCGGCAGGCTTGCCGCAATCTGCGCTACGCGAGCGTGGCTACAAGGGCCTGATCTATCAGACCCACGGCGCCGCCAGCATGGATTTCATCCGCATCGCAGGTCCCGCGGCCGAAGGTGTCATCATGGCCGCGGGGCCAGTGATGAATCCGGAAGGCCAGGCGGACAGCGCGCTGACCAAAAAGCCCGGCCTTGCGCTCGATACGGCTTACGAAGCCAAATATGGCCCCAACAGCCGCAGCCAGTTCGCCGGTCACGCCTACGACGCGTTCGAGGTTCTCAAGCGCATCATTCCGGCCGCGCTCAAAAGCGCCAAGCCGGGCACGGCCGAATTCCGCGAAGCGATCCGCCAGGCCTTCATGAGCGAGCACGAAATCGCGGCGACGCAAGGCGTCTACAACTGGACCGAAAAGGATCGCTCCGGCCTCGACGACCGTTCGCGGATCCTGCTGACGGTGAAGGACGGCAAATACGTTCCGGCGATGTGAGCGCGCGGCGATTTTCCGGTTGTGAAAAACGAGGTCCGCCAGTCCGCGCGGATCACGAGGCCGTCATGATCACGCTTCGTTAATCGTTCGAAACTAGGTTCCATGTCATTAGAACTTGCGACGCTATCTTTATTTATTGGCGGATAACGGGCTATCGCGATTACCTCCTATCGCGATGCGATCTCAAGAAGGGGATTGCGTGACTTGGGGCAATCGCAAATCGGATCGGGTTCAGTTTCAACAAGCCTACCCCGCGAACCTCATGGGGGTCGATGGCACCTGGCGGCGCAGTTGCGTGATGCGCGACGTGTCGTCGACGGGAGCAAGGCTTGAAATCAAGGGGACGACCGATGTTCTCCAGGCCAGGGAATTCTTTCTGGTCCTGTCATCGACTGGGCTGGCATTTCGACGGTGCGAGCTGGTCTGGCTTGACGGCACGATCGCAGGCATCCGCTTTCTGACGAACAAGGCCGAGCAAAAGCGCGCGAAACGTCTTTGAAAACGCAGTCGCTTGCCTGCCGATAGACCTGGGGTCGGTTCCGCTATTGCGGATGCGCTAATCTTATGTTTTGACGCGTTTTCTTGACGCGAACCGGTTCCCACCCCTCTCCGCAAGGGCTTCGCCGGGCCACTAACTCACTCGGCCGCCGAAGCTCTAGCGAAGGCGGCTTCGCTTGAAAACGCTGCGGCGAACGATCGTCAGAACCGGACCGTCCGTTGCGCCGCCGATAGCGAAAATGTCTCGAAGGTCTTCTTGGCTTTCTCCAGTTCTTCAGCAGACACCGGCGAGTGGCCAGGGCGGTGCTTTGCGATCGCATGGGCCGTTGCCCAGTCGAGCCTGGATGCCTTGCACGCCAGAACGAGCCCCTCAATGCTGTCGCTGGCGATCAAACGTTCAATGACGTCCGTTGGCGAGCCGGTCAGCAACGCAAGCGCCCCGACGATGTTGGTGTATTCGCCGGATATTGCGAAGCGGTTGATGGTCGAATCGTTTAACCTGCCTTTGCGGTTAAGTTCGACCAATTTGGCGCGTGCGCCCGCATAATCGGGGGCATCTGAATTCCCCAGGACCCCGGTTGCATCGGTCGTGGCGATCGTGTTTTCAATTTGATCTCGCATGACGCCGGGCAGCGCGTTCAGCTCGCGCATCCGGGTATCTTCCAGCTTGGAGTGAAACCGGCGTTTCAGCGGGGTTGGAATGTCCCTTCTTCGCCCGAGCCTTTGCGCAAGGCCCTGATCGCTCTCACCGAGCTGGATCAGTCTGGCCCAACTCTCCTCGGACAGTTTCGCGCCCTTGTTCTCCGCAAGCGCGTAATGAACGGCTCGATCTCCACACCGCACGAGGGCCTCGCTGACGGGACGGGCGACGTCGTACCGGCATGCGACCGCCAGGCGTTGCTTGCTGCCGCAGGACTGAGCCACCTCGATCAGCAGGTCCTGCGCGAGACCTCCGGATTTCAGGATAGGCAGCGAGATCGATTCGTCTTCGTGCAAGGCAAGCCGCCGGCTTGCCTGTGGCAACGTGCACTTCGCGTCGGCCAACTGCCGGCTTATTTGGATCAAGAGCTGCTTGTCCACCCGATCGATCAACCTGACAAAGACGTCGTCAAACAGGGCAATCTGGTGGGTGGCCAGGCTGTCAGCGTGGCCCACGAAAAACTTTGTGACCTGATTGAGGATGTCAGCCCACCGCTCGGGAGGCCATCCATCAATCGCGTCCAATACCGAACGTAATGCTGCCGATGCCGCTACCATCGGGGACCTCTGGAGCTTCGACAAAACTCGGGCAGCCTTGTCAAAATCGTCATGCAATTGTTTCTAATCCGGCCAAAATAACCTTTAACGGCTAAAGTTCCATTAAGGGCATCCATACGGATGCGGCAGGCCGGAAGGGGGCATCGGGGGCAAACACCAGGCCGGCCGGGGTAGATGGCCCTGAATGCCGTCGCCCTAGAAGCCGAGATAGCTTGCGGCAACGCCGGCGTTACCGGCGATGTCCTTTGCGGTCCCGGCCAGGACGAATTCGCCGAGTTCCATGACATAGGCGCGGCCGGCGATTTGCAGCGCGGCCTGTGCATTCTGCTCGACCAGCAGCACCGACACGCCGCTGCCGCGCAATTCGATGATGGTGCGGAAGATATCGGCGACGATGGTCGGCGCGAGCCCCAGGCTCGGTTCGTCCAGCATCAGGAGCTTCGGCGCGCCCATCAGCGCGCGGCCCATCGCCAGCATTTGCTGTTCGCCGCCGGACAACGTCCCCGCTAATTGCCGGCGTCGTTCCTTCAGCCGCGGGAACAGCGTATAGACGCGGTCCAGCGATTGGGCCGCCGACGCCTTTCCGATCCGGAAGGCGCCGAGCCGCAAATTGTCCTCGACATTCATCGCCGCGAACAGCTCGCGATGCTCCGGCACGAGGCTCAAGTCCGGCCGCGACGCGGTCCTCGATCTCAAGCCGGGCGAGGTCGGTTGCCGGCAAAGGTCGACGCCGCCCTGTCAGCGGCAGGATGCCCATGATGGCGTTCAACAGTGTGCGTCTTGCCGGCGCCGTTGGCGCCGATGATGGTGACGATCTCGTTGTCGGCGACATCGAGCGACACGCCACGGACTGCTTCGACCTTGCCGTAGGCGATGTGCGACATCGGTCAGCTGCAACAGGTTGCGCGTGCCGTCGCTCATGTCGCCGCTCCGAGATAGGCGCGTGATCACATCGGGATTGGACTTGATCTCTTGCGGCGTGCCTTCGGCGATTTTGGTGCCGAAGTCGAGCACCACGACGCGATCGGCAAGACCCATCACAAATCCCATGTCGTGCTCCACCAGCAGCACCGACATGCCGCCGTCGCGAAGCTCGCGCAGCAGATTGGCGAGCCGTTGCTTCTCCAGATGGCGCAGGCCCGCCGCCGGCTCATCGAGCAGCAGCAGCATCGGGTCGCGCATAACGCGCGCGCGATCTCGACGATGCGCTGCTGGCCGAGCGACAGATTTCCGGCAAGCGTATAGGCCTGCGCCGATAGCCCGACGCGCTCGATCTGGCGCATCGCCTCCGCCAGTAATCTCGCCTCATCTGCCGCGGTCGAGGCGAAACATGCTGGCGAGCGCGCCGGCTTGCCCGCGCAGATGCGCGCCGATCGCGACGTTTTCCAGGACCGTCATGTCGGCGACCAGTTTGACGTGCTGGAATGTTCGGGCGATGCCGAGTTTCGTCACCGCCTGCGGGGTTGCCCTTGTGGAGCACCTTGCCGAGGACGGAAATGGTGCCTCCGGAAGCAGGCAAGCACGCCGGTGATGAGATTGAACGTCGTGCTCTTGCCGGCGCCGTTCGGGCCGATCAAAGCGACGATCTCGCGTGCCCTCACGTCGAAGGAGACGTCATTGACCGCGATCACGCCGCCAAACTGCTTGCGCGCGTGATCGACCCGGAGCCACACGTCGGTGTTCGCGCCGATCTTTTCCCGCGGCGGCAACACCAGCGATGGATCGGCAGGCTTGCGATCCGCTTTTACCGGCAAAACGCCGGACCAGCCATGGCCATACGCCGTTCGGCGCAAGCTGAAGCAGCAGCACCAGCATCATGCCGAACACGATCGTTTCGAGCTGGCCTTCGCCGTGAAACAGATAGGGCAAATAGCTCCTGCAAGGATTTCCTTCAGGACGACGACGATCGCAGCGCCCAATACGCCGCCCCAGACATAACCGGCGCCGCCGATCACCGCGACGAAAAGATATTCGATGCCGGCCTGCGACGCCGAACGGGGTCGGATTCACCGCGCGCTGGAAATGCGCATAGAGCCAGCCGGACAGTCCGGCGAGCACGGCGGCATAAATGAACACCAGAAGTTTGGTCGCGCGGCGGGTGGACGCCGAACGCTTCGGCCGCGACATGACCCGCGCCGCAGGGCGCGGATTGCCCGGCCGGTGCGGGAATCCAAGAGGTTCATCGTGAGCAGCGCGCAAAGGATGACCGCGCTCCAGATCGCGAAATAGATCGTGCCGGGACCGATCATCTTCAGCGACCCGATCGCAAGCGGCGGGATGCCGGAAATGCCGTCGTTGCGGCCGAGGAATTCGAGCTTGCTGAAGAGGTAGAACAGGCCGAGGCCCCAGGCGAGGGTGCCGAGCGGCAGATAGTGGCCGGAGAGCCGCACGGTGATCAGTCCGAGCGCGACCGCAAAGACGCCACTCACCAGCAGCGAAAGCGGCAGCGTCAGCCATGGCGAGAGGCCGTAGGCGGTCGTCAGCACCGCTGTGGTGTAGGCGCCGAAACCGCAAAACGCCGCCTGGCCGAACGAGGTCAGGCCGCCGACGCCGGTGAGCATCACCAGTCCCATCGCGACCAGCGCGGAAAGCCCGATATTGTCCAACAGCACGATCCAGAATGGCGGCATGCCCGGCACGAACGGGATCGCCGCCATGACGACGGCGAACAGCACGACCGGCAGCCGCTCGATCGCGATCAGTCCTTCTCCTCCTCGACCGCGGGCGCCGCCAGCGAGCGCAACAGCAGCACCGGAATGATCAGCGCGAACACGATGACTTCCTTGAAGTTGCTGGCGTAGAACGAGGAGAAGGACTTCGACGGTGCCGACCAGCAGTGCGGCGATCGCGGTCAGGGGATAGCTGACGAGGCCGCCGATGATGGCGGCGACAAAGCCTTTCAGGCCGATCAGAAAACCGGTGTCGTAATAAAGCGTGGTGATCGGCACGATCAGGATGCCTGAAGTGGCGCCGATGACCGCGGCGAGCAGAAACGCGATCTGTCCCGACAGCGCGGTTCGGATGCCGACCAGCCGCGCGCCCAGACGGTTGACGGCGGTGGCGCGGAGCGCCTTGCCATAGAGCGTGAAGCCGAAAAACAGCCAGAGCGCCGACGATCAGCAGCAGCGTGACCGCATAGACGGCAAGGCTCTGGCCGGTGAAGCGCAGGGGATCGATGGTGAAAGCGGCGTTCGACAGCGGCGGGCCGCGCTGGCCTTCGGCGCCGAAGAACAACAAGGCCGATGCCCTGCAGCGCGAGATGGCAGCCGACCGCTGCGATCAACAGCACCAGCACGGAGGTGTGCGCGATCGGCGCAAAGGCGATACGGTAAAGATAACAGCCCGATCGCGGCGACGATCAGGAGCGACAGCGCGATGTTGATCGCGATGGGCGTCTGGCTTGCCGGCCAGCGTCAAGGTCAGCGCCAGGATCACTACCGGCAAAAGGACGTTGATCGCAAGGCTCCGCGCGATCAAGGCCGGCCGCAGGGTTCGCCGGCGCATGACGAGGTCAAGGCCGAAGGCCGCGATACCCATGCCACGGCGAGCCGCGCCGTACCCGGCACCTGGCCCGAGGCCAGCGTCGCATAGGTCAGCGCGCCATAGGTGACGAATTCGCCTTGTGGAATCAGGATCACGCGCGTCACGGCGAAGACCAATACCAACGCCAGGCCCGAGCAGCGCATAGATCGCGCCGTTGGTGATGCCGTCCTGCAGCAGGAACAGCATGATGGTCGTGTTCAAACGGGCCGCTCCCTCATCCCTTGCCGACGGTTGAAATCGGCCGCGCCATTTTGATATGATGGATAACAATTATCAAATATAACCTCAAGACCGGACTGCCTTGGGGCGTTTCGACCATAGCGCGATTTTCAAACACCGAGCGATGACCGTTTCCAGAACCGACACCGCCGCCAAGGCATCGCGTTCCGCCCGCAAGGAGGCCGACGACGCGCCGATCGAACTCGGCGAATTGTCGGAAATGCTCGGCTATGCGCTGAAGCGCGCCCAGCTGAAAATCTTCGAGGATTTCCTGCGCTGCGTGGCGCCGCTGCAATTGACGCCGGCGCAGTTTTCCGTGCTGCTGCTGCTCGAGCGCAATCCCGGCCGTAACCAGACCGAGATCGCCAATACGCTCGGAATTCTCCGGCCGAATTTCGTGGCCATGCTCGACGGCCTTGAAAGCCGCGAGTTATGTACGCGGGTGCGATCCACCAACGACCGGCGCTCGCATCATCTGGTTCTGACCGACAAGGGCAGGGCGATGCTTTCGCGGGCCAAGAAACTGGTGGCCGCCAAGCACGAGGCGCGTCTCAATGAACTGCTCGGTCCCGGCAATCGCGCGGCGCTGGTGGCGATGTTGACCAGAGTTGCCAACGAATTTTGAGGATTCGTCCATCTCGTGCCCCGGACGCGGCGCGGTACGAAGTACCGCGCTGCTGAGCCGGGGCCCGGAACGGTCGACGTGGGTCTCGGCTCTGCGGCGCATCACTCTCGTGTTGCACCGCGTCCGGGACGCGATCAGAATCAATCCACCAAGATCACCCGGACATCGTTGACATTGGTCAGCGTCGGCCCGGTCTGGAGCAGATCGCCGGTGGCGGCGAAGAACGCGGTGGCGTCGTTGTTGGCGAGATAGGCCGCCGGATCGAGCGAGAGCGATTTCATTTTCGTGAAAGTCAGCTGATCGATGATGGCGCCGGCGGGATCGCTGGCGCTGCCGGCGCCGCCGTCGGCGCCATCGGTATCGGCGGCCAGCGCCGAAAGTTCCGGCGTCTCCTTGAGAAGGCCGGCGAGCGCCAGCGCATATTCCTGGTTGGGTCCGCCGCGACCGTTACCGCGCACGGTCACCGTGAGTTCACCGCCGGAGAGGATCGCCACCCGCTTGCCTTCCGCGCGCGCTTTCAGCGCGAGCCGCGCATGATCGGCGGCCACCTCGCGCGCTTCGCCTTCGAGATCGGCGCCGAGGTCGATTATCGCATAGCCGGCGTCGGCCGCGACCTTGATGGCGGCATCAAGCGAGGCCCTCGGCCGCGCGATCAGTTCAAACTGCGCGCGGGCAAAGGCGGCATCGCCCGCCTTGCAGCTTTCATTCTTGGGATCGTCGAGGGCGCGGCGTACGGCGTCGTCGATCGCGAGGTTATATTTGGCGACGAGGGCGCGCGCATCCGCAAGCGTTGTCGGATCCGGCACGGTGGGACCGGACGCAATCGCCGACGGATCGTCATGGGGCACGTCGGAGATTGCGAGCGTGACGATCTCGGCGCGTTGCCCGGCGCGCGCGAGCCTGCCGCCCTTGATCCGCGACAAATGTTTGCGAACCGTGTTGACCTCGCCGATCGGCGCGCCCGAGCGCAACAACGCGCGGTTCACCTGCTGTTTCTGCGCAAAGGTCACGCCGTCGGCCGGCGCAACCCAGTTGGCCGAGCCGCCGCCGGATAGCAACACCAGCAGCAGATCGTCGGGACCCGCTTGACTTGCGAGCGCAAGCGTCTCGTCGGCGGCCTTCAGCCCGGCTTCGTCCGGGACGGGGTGGCCGGCCTCGACCACCCTGATGCGCCGCGTCGGCACGCCATGGCCGTGCCGGGTGGTGGCGAGCCCCGACAGGCGCGCAGGCTCCAGTTTGAGTTCATCGAGATAGTGTCGTTCCGCGGCGGCTGCCATCGCGGCCGCGCCCTTGCCCGCGGCAAGGCAGATGATCTTTCCCTTGGGCACAGGCCGCAGATGGGCCGACAGCACGACGTCGGGATGCGCGGCGGCAACCGCGGCATCGAAAATCGCGCGCAACAGAGGGCGTCGGTCGGTCATGGTGTCACGGCTTCGTTCGAAAAATTCGGGGCAGGAACGCCGTTATCACTCCCCCTGCGGCAAAAGAAAACCCCCGCAATGGAAGTTTGCGGGTATAGTGATAGCAAGAAAATAGGCCAGTTTTGACCAACGATGTAGTTTTGGATTTTCGGCCACCGCCGCCACCGTATTGCGAAAGTTTCGTAAGCCTCAATCTTCTACTTGCGCCATTTGCGACCGAGTTGGCGCACGAAACGAGAGGGCGGCATCAACGACGTTGCTTCCATATTTGGCGCGCAAACGTGTGAGAAATTCGGGTTCAGCGGCAACACTAAATCCGAGTAGACCCTTTAGGCGACTGCGTTCAAGAAGATCAAGCATACCCTGCGACGATCTGTGAAGCATCGCCGATATTAGTCTTTTCCTCTCGCGTCCAATGGAGACGTGTCGATCTGGGGTTAGAACGAGGCCGCTAACCATTCGCCGTTGACCTTTTTTATACAACCCGCGCTTTTCTTCATTGAAGGTTAGCTTAGGTGACTTCAACAATTTGACGATTTTCGATATCTTTGCTTCGAAACGCAGAACCGCCTCAGCTGAAACCCCTGAAACCGTGATATCGTCAGCATAGCGCGTGTACCGAACGCCTAAATTCATGGCCTCTTGGGAAAGCGAAACGTCGAAATCGTACATTAAAATGTTTGACAATGCCGGCGATGTAGGTGCGCCGATGGACAAGCAACGAGGCACAGTCGAGCCTCGTTGCTGTCCCCAAAACATTATTCGCGAATATAACTTGATATCCCTAGGATCGATTCCTTTGACAGGGACTTTTCGAGCGTAGTTTTCCCAATCTCGAACTTTAATTGAAGGAAAGAATTCCCTAAAATCCAACTTCAAGATCACATTTTCCGGCCGGTGTTTTTCGGCATTGTCGCGGATGTTGCGTCCAGCAGCGTAAGCCATCGCAGCTTCATGAACAGGATACATTGTGAGCTTGTTATGAAGAACAAAATGTTGAATGGCCTTAAGCTCGCGTGAGGGCTGAGCGATGGTTCGCCATCCTGCGCCGTGCCGCTTTGGTATTGCATAAACTTTATATCTGGCTGGCGCGGTGGTAATTATGCGCTGAAGATCTGCGCCGGTCCATCCTAATTCCCTAATAAGATCGAGTGATAAGCTCATGGTGCCCGAGCCGCCCTAGGCAAGAGTGCTTGGTCTTCGACCCATGCGGGTAAGGTTTCCGCCTTTCTCAGTGCAGCTTGGACAACTACCTTTCTTCGCATGCTGCTGGTTCGATCGATCACCGAACCTTTAAATTCGTATTCAAACGGATCTTCATCATTAAGTGCCCAGACGTAATCTCCGGCCGCATAAGAGATCGTCTCCACCCAGCCAGCAAGCTTCATGCAATAAAGCTTATTCCGGATTACTTCGTCGGAAGTCCCGGGCACAACCAAACGAACATAATGATTGAGGAGCGGGATAGAAACCGCCAGGCACAGATGGATCAGCCAATAGATGACATAGAATAGCTGAGCTTCGCCCAACTTCTCATACGTCGTGGAGTTGGGAACAGCGTCGAAGTGGTCACTCAAAAAGCTCACGATAGGACGATAGTGACGCTGTGTCGAACTGACGTTTAACGTGCCGTTGATATGCGTGAGCCAAGGGTAGACCGCCAGATTTGCTCTTTTAGCTTTTTTGACCCGCTCCACGGGGCCATAGCGCACAAACGATTCTCCGACATCGTAGCGTTGTTGTATAACAACCCGCAGTGATTTCTGAATTGTGTCATTTGCGGTAAACGCACCAAGCTCGGCAAACGAACCAGCGCTTTCGGCGATCACGAGTACTATCGCGGCAATTCTCGCAACATCTTCCTCAAAAGAGATTAAATCCCCATAATGGCTATCGCGATAAAGCTGATTGGCCCGTTCAGCTAAGACTATATTGAATTGCCGCGATAGCCGACGGACTCTGGAACAGATAATCCCGCAAGTTCTGCGCTTTCGCGTTGCCATCCTGCGAGATGAACCCGCCGCACAGAAAAAGGAATTTCGAAGGTCTTCGAACTCTGAGTGCCTGAAGTTCGAGATCGTTATAGAACGATGTGAGCTCGGCGACCAATTCACTCTTTACCTTTGAAGGTAGGAAGCATGAGACGAGCTTATCGGTCCGAAGGACAAGGAGCGCGAGCGACGAGAGATAAGCTCGCCTCGTGATTCCTACCGATAAGCCTCAACAATAACGAATTGTCTGGCGAAGCGCCCGACACAAGCCGACCAGCAACCCAGATCGACTCAACACGCGTAAAGAGTACCTTAGATTGAGCGTCTGGAGTTTTTCGTCAACGAAGAAAGCTTGTACGTCCGCGGTGATCCCCAGGAGATTATGGTTTTTAGTCGAGGCCTCGCCGACCGACTTGACCGTCGCTCGATGGTTACGAGATCCGAAGCCATACTTCTGTAAAAAATGCCGCGCGACCTAACTTATCAAACTCGTCCGAAACCGTATCAGCGCAGCAAAACCACCGAAAGCCTCCTAGACTTACCAACTCCGTTAATACTCGGAGTTTTCCTGGGGATAGGACTACCTTGCCGGGAGCGCAACTTGGAGCTTTAGGTCCATAGTCACTCCCTCTTCGCACCAGAGGGACGGTGGCGTGACCCAATTATCTGTTGTCATCAGCAACTGTAACAGTGTTGACCGTGCCGAAATCAGCATACTCAAGGGCACGTTAAACATAAAATATGGGCCCAACGGCATTGGTAAAAGTACGTTGTCAAAGGCCATTATCAGTCACATTCGTGGAGATGGCACTCTTGCTGACCTCTTGCCATTCAAAAGCCGAGGCAAGGCGGATGCACCGCTGCCGTCTGTGCAGGGCATCGACGGTATGGCATCCGCTCTTGTCTTCGACGAGGACTACGTCCAGCAGTTCGTTTTCCAAAATGATGAAGTACTTAGGAACAGCTTCGACATCTTCATCAAAACACCGGACTATGTCGCGGCGATGGAGGCCATCGATATTTTGCTAGCTGGTGTGAAGCAGACGCTCACCAACAATGCGGAAATCGAACAGACCGTTTCTGACTTCAAGGAATTGCGGGACGCGTTCGGCAAATCGAAGCCTGGCAATATCCCGAAAAGTAGCAAAATTCATAAGGCGTTCGGCACCGGTAATAAAACCGAGAATATTCCCGAGGCGCTGAAACCTTTCGAGACTTTCATCAAGAGCCATGAGCCGTCCAGTGGATCGGCTGGCAAATCAAAGGGAACGAGTATCTGAAGCTCGGCGACAATTGTCCTTATTGCGCCACGCCACTTGTTAGTGAGGGGCAGAAAGACGTTGCGCTTGCCGTCGAGAAGGAGTTTGACGCCACAGCGGTCGGTCACCTCAACACGCTCAAGACGGTCATCGAGAGGTCGGGAAATATTTCAGCGAGAGGTGCCGCGAAAACTTGCAGAAGGTAACTAAAACCAAGATTGATCTCACGGCCGCCGAAGTAAGTTTCCTTACGAGCCTTAAGGCTGAAATCGATGGGATTATCCCCCAGCTTGAAGGTCTTCGGGCTATATCCTTTTTTTCTCTGCGGGACGTGGAGCTGATCAGTGAGAAAATCACCCCGCTGAAGATCGACCTAGCACTCATGGACAGCTCGATTTCCCGGAAACCCGGAACATCACGGACCCTGTCAATGCGATCGAAGACCTACTTACGAAGGTTGGTGACCTCACGGGGAAAGTCAACAAGCACAAGGCCAAGATTAAAAAGGCAATAGAAGCTAATCAAGTTAGCATCAATACATTCCTCAAATCCGCCGGATACAAGTACGTCGTCGAGATCGTGCCAGAGGAGCAATCCTACAAGATGAGCTGGTGCACCAAGACTTGGCCGGTCACCTTCAAACCGCGTCTAAGCACCTGAGCTACGGCGAAAAGAACGCGTTCGCCCTAGTTCTTTTCATGCACCAAGTGCTGAGCGAAAATCCGGACCTGGTCGTGCTGGACGATCCTATTTCATCGTTCGACAAGAACAAAAAATTCGCCATTCTCCATGAGCTGTTCCAAGGCAAAGCGAGCCTGAAGGGTCGGACTACCCTTTTGCTGACCCATGACATTGAGCCCGCGATCGACGTTATTAAAAGTACAAAGGACGTGTTTCAGGGAGCAAGGCCATCGGCATCGTTCCTTTCTTCGCGCGGAGGCACTGTGAAAGAAGTGACGATCACGAGGGAAGACATTCAAACCTTTGCTAAGGTCTGCCGGGCAAATATCGCTACGCTGCAGGACGCAATCCTGCAGGCTATTTATCTACGACGCGACTATGAACTACGTGATGAAGTCGGCCTGACAGGACAATCTGCTGGCAAGCTTGTTTAAAGGTCGAGCAGTTCCCACGCTGCAGACGGCGACTGAAAACCGGAACATGAACTCTCAAAAAGAAACGGGCAGCAGAGAAAAGCATTAGAAAAGAACATCTACCAGAATTCAACTACGATGCATTGGTGGCCGAGGTAAACGACGTCAACGCCATCCGAACAAAATTCCTGGCTACGGACGTCGGTTACGAGAAAATCCAGCTGTTCCGAATTTTCGACATCGAACATGACGATGACGTGATCCGCAAATTTATCAATGAATTGTACTACATTGAGAATGAATAAGTGATGCAGCTAAATCCGCACAAGTTCGAAGCATCCCCGAGTATGTCATTGATGAATGCGTTCGCATGCTGCCGCCTGGAGCTCTCTCGCCGCCGGATATCAAGTGAACTCGGCAGCAATCTACTTCAGCAAGAATTAGATACTAGCCTTCGCCAGAGCGGGTCAGTCCATCTCAACCTCCCGAATTAACCCACTTTCTATTAGTGAAGAGATGTCCTTGCTCCGATGCTTCGAGCCGCAAGCAAGAAAGAGGCCGTGCTTTGCCCGACTCATTGCTACATAAAGCTGGTTTCGACCAATCTCGGTTTCCAGGCCAAATGCCTCAAGGTCGGGAATAACAACGACATCGAATTCTAGGCCCTTCGTCTCAAAGACAGGGGTGAAGTGGATATCGAACCGACCGATCAAATCTTCGCGGCGAGAAAGCGAGGCGGGCCGCCGATCGTTAGCTAATTCTCCAGATAGGCGACCATGCCACTTTGCTGCGTCGTGCTCGTTTGCAAGGATAACAGCTACGGTCGGACATTCGTTGACGGTCGCTAAGCGCTCCAAGATTGTCCTTTCGATGACCGCCATCGATGTATAGCAATGCAGGAGCACTGGATCGCCATCGGTGACGTTCTTAAGACGCCTATCGCCTTGCACAAGGCTTCGATACCCTGCACTCAAGCGTCCTAACGGTGCGCGCTGTCTAAAGTTTCGATCCAAGAAAATTGGTTCATTTCGACTGGTTCGAGGCACGGATGGAAAAAGATCATCATAGCTCTTTGAGCCACTCCACTGAAGCCTCTGGCATAAGTCTCCGGATAGCGTAATTTGATGGTACTGCTTGGAAGCTGACGTACCCATTAAGAAGACTTCGATCTCGGTAAGTTGGACCTCGCCGATCAAAATGGCGGTATATCTTGGGACGCGGTAGATATGATTTGGAGCGTTTGGATGCTCGAATCCGTCCGCTATCATCGCCGCGCACGTGACTAATACAAGAAGATCGGGATCCGTCAGAATCTTACGATCAGTGTCCTTTTTTGAGCTGAAAACCTTGCGAATTTCTTCGATCGATTGAACTACATCTGCTCTCGGATCATCTCCGAATGCAACTCTGACTAGGTCAGCGAATTCTGGCAAATTCACAGCGTCGGCGAATAAGTTGTCTATGGCCAAGAAACCAAGCAATTGACGTACGAAGGGAGTTATGACGCCCGCTCCTCTTCCTCTCTTGCCTGGCGTAACTCCCGTTCTAAATCAAATCGATCCTCGAATTTCGTCTTACTCGCTCTCGCACGGATGTCTTCTTCTCGGCCACGATATTCTGCTTGTAGAACGTCGTTTACGAGATTTTGAGCCAAGCCAGATAGATAGAAGTTCGCAGTGCTTGGCTGGGGGACTGCCGCCTTCAATTCCGAAGAAAAGCGGCGGGCTGCTTCCATAGCAAACGGCGACACCTGAGGATTACTCGCGATGACCTCGTCAACTTTCAATGCGACCGATCGGGCAACCGCGGCATCAATTGCACGTAACCATTCAAGCTGAGTACGGCAGTCAGGAACTACGACTTCACTTCGCCTAAAAGAGCGAGTTAAGCCAAAGCGATTGGATAAATGAATCCGATGTTCTTGAAAGTCTCTTATTGGAAGGTTGTTTAACTCTATTCACCAGCCGTATCTTCGAGGTAGCGTCGCAAGCTGCGGCTCAAAACAAATCCGATCATCCGGCCGGCGAGAAGTCGGCAGTAACATTATTCAAACCGTCGGCTCGTTGTTTTCCCCGTCGAGAAATTGGAAAAGTACTTAGTCGGCCAAGCGCGACAGAGGTTTTGCCCGCCCCAGCAATACCTTCTACGATGGTAAGGCCGCGCGGCTTATTCAAACCTTCTTCTTGTGACCTGGTTGTTCGAGTAAAAAACTCTGGATTTAGGGACTGGCTATCCGAATCGCCCAAGCTAATGGCTGACCAGTCAGCGATCCAACTCGGATCTGAAATGCCCTTCGACGTCGCGCCAGGTCGAAAGTCGCTTGGCGATCTGGCGGTCGAAAGCCCTTCAACGAATGCTCGCAGTCCTAAAATCACAAGCGAGTTAGTCAAATTCTTCCCGAGGATCGTCATTCTTCGGAAATCTGGACGTTCGCCGGCCAAGTGGAGGCTGGTAGGGCCTTCAAACGTCTGAGTTTCTGTTACTCTTAGTCTCCGTTCCTTCGGAGTTGATTTCTCGTTCATCGCCAACATCAGCCGAGACCAACTTAGTGGCAATAGGTGAGTTGCGACCAATGATTGCGCAGTCAATTTCACTGACATTCGCTTGAGAAATTCGAAACTTAAACGGCTTAATCGTATTCCGATCTTTCGACCCTGTCTCCGGCCACCGTTCGCCCGTAGACGTGATGAGCTAACTCTCTATAGCCCTTAAGTTGATTTGTCGCGAGCTGTGGATTCCGAGTTCGACTTCACCGGTGTCTCGATCAAAACTCGGCCGCTTACTAAATTCGGAGATGGCCGCCGATACGCGGTGAGCCAATCTCGCTAGGATTTCCAGTTCCTCTTTTGCTTCCGAGATACCGGGACGAACTGCGTCGGTATCGCTGGACCTCGGCAACATAGCGGCCTCCTGATCTCGTTGTGGGGTGGAAGGCAATACTATCAGTCTTAGGCTGCTAGCCGGGAGCTGTTGGGTTCAGAACTTGGGACTTTTGAGTTTTCACGCCTTCACCTTTTTGTCGGCCGCAAGAAATTCAATTCCAGCTTTCACCAACGCTTTTTGGATCGCCAGAACGGTAGAAACTCGGCTTCGACAATACCCTTTTCAAGCCTAGCTAACGCGTTCAGCGAAACGATGGCCTTGTCCGCGAGGTGCTGCTGAGACCAGCCTAGGAGCGCCCTGGCGGCGCGAATCTCTCGTGCGGTGATCATTTCGACCACCAAAACCGACTCTCGACCTGCCGCCACTATAAGGGTATAAATACACCCTATTAGGTGTTTTTTTCTTCAAGAGGCGCCATGAAATTCATTTTGTTATGGCGCGCTGGCAGCTGTCCTCTTTTTGCAGCCTTTGGCACCCTTTCACCATGCGGAATGCTCCGCGAAACTGAACGAAAAAGGATGGTCTCGCGGCGATACTGCCTGACGCGGTTATGGACGCGGCGCTAACCGCTGAATACGGCTCACTTACTCCCGGGAAATGCGTTGGTCTGTTGTTGAGTGCTCGCAATGGAGCTGCCCCTGCTATGGTCGCAGCGGCTCCTCGGCAGCAGCTCGAAGCGGTAAAGCCTTCTCAGGAAAGCGCGTCGAATAATTTCAGCGTTTGGTTCCAGCAAGCAAACGCCGCCATGGGTGAGTGCCGCGATAAGCGATTGAAAGGCGCTTTAAAAAGTCATGTCGAGTCTACACAATGCTCAAATCCTCGCGTTGTGCAGGTATTCAGTATTGCAAATTATCGCTACATGGACTTTGTCCAATTCCTTACCGCCAAGCGTCTCGAACTCGCTAAAAAGCTGGACCAAGGGCAACTAACGGACAGCTAAGCGGCGGTGGAGGGTCAGAAACTTCTGGCCCAAATTTCCGAAATTGAGAGGTCACGCGATATTCGGAAGAATTAAGAGGCTGATTTGCTTGGGTCGAAATGCACATTGTTTCCGCAATAGGCCTTCAAAACCTTCACTAAAGAATCTGAATGCGGGCGTTTTCCCGATACCATTTTTGCAAGGTTTGAGGGATTGATTCCTAGCCGACGGGCAAATTCCGCAAGTCCAATTTTTCGGATTTCCGCATTCGCCAATTTCATTAATTTGGCATTTTGCTTATTTTCCTGATTTAGCCTCGAATTAATCGCTGTGACAATTCGCGAAATTCGCTGCAAAAATGCCGCGGTGCATCCGGCTAATTCATTTTCCAGCAATTTCGACAATTTGACCTGGATACCCCTAATTGTTGGGCGGTCATCCTAAGGCCTTGGGCGTCAACAATTGCCCGGATTGCTTTTGAGCAAAGACCCCGCATCGGCGGCTTTGACCCGTAATGAATTTCCTCATCCGGCATCGAAGCCAAAATAATACTGGTCCTCCCATTTGTTGCTTTCCTTGCCGATATACTCAATTTCGGTCACCCGGACGTGCCGCCGGATGGTTGTTCCTCGATTCAGAAAATCACCATTTTGGAATTTGTCCTCGGGGTGAAGGTGATATTGGGCTAGAGCCTGCTGGTAGGTTTTGAGGCATTCGATGGGGTCGGGCTCTCCGGTAATTTGGTCAAACGCATTTTGAGCGGCGATGCTTGGATTTTTGTGAAATGGCGCAACAGGCCTTATTTGTACATTTGGGAAGACTTCGCGACTTTCTGGGGCTGGACAGCGGCGGATCAATTAGCGCTCGCGCCGAAAATGCCGACACAAATCCGAAGGGTTTCAGTTTTCGGGCGTAGGAAAGGCCATCATTGTGTTTATCAAACCAGCGCAGGGATTTTGGCGTGGTCGCAGCATATCGACTGGCGGCGGCCTTTTTGAGTGCTGAATGATGGTTGAACTTGACGTCATCGGGGTGCCCATCTATCGCGGCCTTGGCAATTAGCCACCATAAATCGTGGTGCCAGTGCTCGACGCCTATTTTCTGTAATTTCCGCGCGCAGCCGGAATTACCTTAGAGGGTCTCGTTTTTATCGTAAGGCGCTTGCAGGTGGCCGAGTCCGTGAGCGGAAGCCTTGCGAATGACGGGTTGGCCTTTCTCGATATTAAACAATACATACCTTTTTGCCGATACAGCCCAGACAAACAGCGGCTCGCGCTTCTTTTGATTCTCCAGACCGTAATTGACATCCTCGATTTTCAGGATGGATCCAGGAAAATTGTAGGGATTGAGCGCACTAAACCTTGCGACGACCCGGTCGACCTTCTCGTAAAATTCAGCCTCGGGCATGTTTCCAGGTTTGGCAATTGCCAAGCTGTCGGTATCGCAAAAAGCCCATTCAAGACCTTCATCGAGTACTAGCCGTTCAGCGAGTGCGAGCATTAGGCGCGCGGCACCGGTAATTGTTGCGGCCAATAATGGGTGAAAATATTTGCCGGGTTGCTCATCCTTGATGTGATCCATCACCCAGCTTGGCGAATTGGCGACGTGAATTCTGGATCCTGCCATCTTTGCGCGGTCGTTGACGTTAATCTCGGCAAATATCCCGTAGCTGGTTGCATTGGTCGCGATTTTTAGGGCGTTCTGCTCAACGTCAAATTTGTCGTAATCAGCTCCCTTTGCATTTTCGCGCTGGCCTTTCACGGCATGGCGCAATTCGATCATGCGCCGGTAGAGGTCGTCTTTATACGGGTCGACGAGATAATCTTTATTACCGCTAATCGCGACTGGCTTTAAATTTTGTTGCGGCGGTCCGGGTTTGAAAATCGATGGCCTTAAAAATATCAACCGGTTTACCGGTAAGTAGCTGTGCGGCGAGACAATCGGCCAGCGTGAACCAAAGCCCGGTCTTGCTAGTGAGGTAATTTGCTCCGATCGTGCCGTCCGCCCCGTCATTATATTGTGCGCGGACCGGAAATACGTCCGCGTCAGGTCTTACCTGGACCAGGGCCACGAGCTTGCGCCAATTTTCCTGGTCTAAAAGGTCCTCCAACTTCCACGATTTTAGTATCCGCGAAACTTCGCGAGTTCCATCTCGCCAGACCATGCCCCGGCCGATAACGTAGGGCCAGAGGCCCATCAGTGTGCAAACGGTCGGGTACATCGATACAAAATCACAGAGCATCGCCTGGCGAAGTTCACGCCGAATCCGCACCTCGGAACGGCCCCCCGAAATACGCCGATAAGATTTGCGCTAACAATCGTCGCGGGATGTCCTTTTGAACACTGAACCAGGGCTCAATGCCCATTTCGGTAAAGTAGGCTTTGCCGATACTAGCCTCGCTAAAGATCCTGTGCACCGGAGTCAATTTTAGTTCCAAGGCATCATAGCGGCGGACCAACTCGCGATAGCACTCCCAGGTCGTCAGGACGTCCCGTTCGGCATATTGGAGATATTGCTCAGTTAGCAGTCTGCCGTGGTGATCAACCTCCAGCTTACGATGTTCCACGCCTAGAAATTCGGCTAGCTTTGCCAACGTAAAGGAGCGGCTAAGTAGAGCAGCGGCGAGCGCCCGCAGCTCCAGAAAATATCCCCGCTTATGCGGAGTTTTCTTCCCGTGCTTGAGTTGGCTGCGGCTATTTGGTGACACAAAGGGCGCGGCGAAGCGGATGATCGAAACGTACTTTGAGAGATGTTTTATCTGTATCGCGGGCCGGTACTTGAAGGGCGAAAGCTTCAAACTGAAGCCGCCGCGCATAGCGGTGCGCGCTGAAGCGTGACCGATCGCGCATCGCGATAAGTCGAACGGCAGATTGAATCCGATAATTGACGCACGATATTCGTAGCCGTACTTGTAGAATATCCTTTCAACAAAATCGTCGCGGGTCATCAACTCCACGCCCGATCGCTTCGAGTGGAGCTTTATGATCTTCAGTTCGTTTTCGGTTACGCAATCAGGGGCATAAAAAAGTACGTGCCGCTGAAGTTCGTCGCGAAGGTAGACCCTACAGAAGCCAATTCTAAGAGCTTGGCTAGCGTCGGTGGTGGTTTCCGTATCAAAGACAAGCGACCATTCCGAGGCGCCTTGCTGACTCTGCTTGGCGGATCTACGGATCTTGTTCGGATCTTTCTGTGCATTCTCGACATAGGCCCGCAGCAAAATCGGTAACTCGTCTGAAACGATCGGGGTGCGAAATAAGCGGCGGGTCATGCTCGGCCCTCCGGCTTGAGTGCGCCTTCGTTGGCGCGGGCAATGAGAGCGTTCCCGAATTCGTGGAGGCGCTCAACGATCAACACGAGCATGTCGGCCAAACCAAGAAGGAAGTTTCCAATCTTTGCTAGCAATTCGTCGGCGTTCGGCGCGGTCTTCAAATGATCGTTTTGACAATCGGTAAGCCTGCGATGATCGTTCGCGCAGATGTTTACGGTGAGTTCGTCATGCTTTCGGCCAGCAAGATGATGCTGATCGAAAACCCTCCAATCAGTTTCAGAGCAGCATGGGCAGCGCGGGCTATTTGTCCCAAGCTTATGGAACTTCGATTGCTTGCGGCGTTCGTAGTCGTCCGTTGGCATCTTTCTCTTTGTCATCTGAGTTCTCCTCGTTAATCAATCAGCCGATAGATCTTCATCTCCGCATCGCCCCCCGTATTGGCGAGGCGCAGGAGCACGTTGGGTCTAGTTTCGAGGAGGTGCTTGTTCTTGCCGACGTCGGTGATTGACAGCCCCTGATAAGGAGCAAGTGCAGCAACATCATTTGTTTCGAGGAAGTTTTTGACAGCCGCCGTGTAGCCTTTGGCTAGCTGTGCTCTGACAAAGCCTCTCACGACGATGGCTTTCGCCCGTCCATTAGAAGCAATGCCGACTTCGCGCGTAACGCGGTCGGTGATTTTCCATTTGTGCTTCGATTGATCCCACTTAGCTAGCCGGTAATTTCGGATCAGCCTTCTGAGCTGAGACTCCGAAACCCCCGTGCTGCGAGCCGCGCCTTTGACCGACCTCGTGACCATGAACAGGCGGCGGGCATGATCGAGCTGGGTCGGTATGTCCCGGAGTGGCTGTTTTTTGGTAATTTGGCGCTTTTTTCGACGAATTGGTCGCGCCCCTGCCAACTGGCGTTTCGGCGTCGCTCGCTTTCCGGCAGCCCCTGAGTGCTTGGTCCTAGTTGACCTCGATCGCCTTACCATCGAATTCACTCCGTCTGAGAGAGACGGTTGACTCCTATGGTGAGTTGTTCTGAAAAGTTGCGGTGTGCGGCCTGAGTACTGACCGATCGCCCGCCGCGCGGCCGGAGATTGCAAGAGTGACCAAAAATGAGCTGTGTCAGCGTTTGGATACTTGGTCGCGTCAGCGCTACGGCGTACCTTTCACCAAGGCGTTCTTGGACGATCTAATAAAGGATGACCTCATTCCTCGGTCGACGCGACGCGGAAACAAGGGCAAGAGTCCTGTCCACTTCTGGGGTAAAGGTGCGTACAGACGAGGGCTTCAGATTGCCAGGATGAGGGCTAACGGCATAAGACGCCGTAACTCCCAAAGGGTTTTTCTGTTTCTGAACGGGTATAGCTATCCGGTCGGTTGGGTCCGAGAACCACTCCGTGTCGAATACGCGTCATTTGGCAGAGAGCTATTGTCGCCTGTTAGATCGAGGCATTTAGCAGGGAAGCAGGATATTCCAGCTGGACAAAAAGCAAGGCTCATTAAGAGCTTTGGAGAGCCTGATCAAAGCTTCTCAAGGGCCGGGCTCAGATTGCCAGAAAACCTAGTGGTTGCTCTAATACGAGCCGCTACGCAAGATCCTGTGAATACGGGCCCGCTTGGCAACGAACACGCAAAACTCACGAATATTGAAGGTCGCTCAGCGGTGCCAATTCTTTCGATGCTGTTTGGGGGCATGCTATTGTTTGATGACGAACTCGGCGGTGCTGATCAAGAGATTGATAGCATCGAGGGCCTCATCTTAAATGCGCCAGACAAAGCCTATCATTCAGCTTGCGACGCATTTCAGGCTCTGCGTTTCGACATTCCGACGCTGAATAGAGTCTTATTTCCAAGCGGCTCTCGTGAGGCTGCAACACAAGCCGCGGTTAAAGCAGGCGTTGCCATCCGTCATGATCCACGGTTTGCGTTCGGAACCTTCGTGTTGCTGCTTCGGCTGGCGGCGCAGGAAATCAAACAAACGAAAGCTCGATAACAGAAGCCACAGCCATTTCTTCGAAAATGGGACGCCAAATTTATTCTCATAAGCATCTGTTTATGTTATCGTTTTTTATGGGAGTATTGAGCACAGGGCAGCCACCGGAAGCGGGTCTAGATGACCAGGCTTGGCTAGAGCAGTGCCGGTATTGGGCGACGTTGAGACCCGAAAAAGGAAAAGGTCGACGAGGCCCACCACCGAGAAGACTCCATCAGCCGCTGATCCTAACTGGCCACGGCGTGCGCTTGAACGTCGACCAAGGCACGCTGCTTGTCCGACAGGGCTTTACTCACTACCCGCAGAAGCAAGAAGTCTACCGGTTTTTTCCTAAAGATAGGCACATGCCCTCCCGCATCATTGTGGTCGATGGCACCGGCAGCATTACCTTCGATGTCATAGACTGGCTTTCGCAGCAGAAAATCCCGCTTGTTAAAATCGACTGGCGAGGCAATGCGATTAACGTGACTAACAGCTCTTACGGTCCCGATCCAAAACTGGTCCGTGCCCAGCTGACTGCCGAGGGAGACAACAAGGCACGCCTGAAGATCGCGATCACCTTGATCAGAGCAAAACTGAAGAGCAGTGTCGAAACTTTACGGGACCTTGATCCTTCCGACCGTTCGGAGACGGCACTTTCTAAGCTCGCGGACAGCCTTGCCGAGCTTAGCGCTCGCCCGCCGAGGACCATCAACGCTTTGCTTGGAATTGAGGGTCGCTCAGCCCAAGCATATTTCAATGCCTGGAAGGATCTGCCAATTCGGTGGAGGCGCAATAGCCGCAAGCCGATCCCGAATGATTGGTCTAAATTCGTTTCACGGTATTCAAATCAAGCCAGTTACGCCAGGGGCCACCACGCGTCACATCCGGTGAACGCAATGCTGAATTACGCTTACGCAGTTCTCGAAAGCCGGGTGCGGTCGCAGCTTATTGCGCTCGGCTACGATCCGACGATTGGAATTATTCACGCTTACGGAGAAGATCGTGCCGCCTTGGTGCTGGATTTGATGGAGCCGTTGAGGCCGATTGTTGACCGGATTATCCTAGATCTTGTTCGCGCGAAGGCATTTAATCCTGCGGATTTCACGATACGTCGAGATGGCGTTTGCCGACTGAATCCTGAGCTAGCGAAGGCGCTGGTCAAAATGCTTGAAAATCAGACGCTCGGAATTAGCCTTCTAGTCCAGCGAAGCTTTTTGCCCACTCGAATTGGATAATCGGCATAGCCAACTATCTCACCAGACGCCGCTAGTTAATCAAAGCATCAAACCGTTCCCTCAATAACTTCCAGTCAGCGTACAGCTGATCCTTCTGTCGTGTAGCGACAAGCTCGGAGACATCTTTATCATCGAGCGCGATTACAAACCCTCGGCCGTCTTTTGCCGTGTCCGCGCAACGCCTCAGGAAGAGTTTTTTGTTTTCAAATCCCCTGCAAACGAGCAGGCCAATTTGGCCCCTACTCTTCGAGAACCTGCTTGAAAGCTGGTCCAGCTCGGGATTTCCTACTTCTTTCCCATAATTCTTACATTCGACGAATACGTGCGCCGCTGCGTAGTGGGTTGCTAGCCATCTAAAAAATCCATTCAACGCCATATTTGTATATGTGATGTCGATCCGTTTTCTTCCCTCGTGAATCTCGTGTTGTACGACAGGATTGGTAAGACTCGGATAAAAGATCGCACTCAAAACACCTTCTATCGCTTTCTCATAGGACGAAGAATCCGCTCGCCCTTTTGACACCTTCTCGACTTCTAACAACAGAGAAGCCCAATCGACCTTCTGAACTCCTTCAAGTTCGGAAATATCGTCCAACGTCAACGGCAGATGCTTATCGTTTCGCTTCAAAGCTTTGTACTTAGCTAGAACTTCAGGATGTTTACGCGTCTCGCGAACGATGGTTTCTTTTCCAGTGCCGTACTTCTTCTTGAGGGCCTTTTTCGTGACTCGTCTTCGCTCGCGCCGACGCTTTCCTTTTCCTGACTTAATTATTTCTACCAATTCAGAATTGGCTGCTAACTCGGCGTGTTGCATATGGGTCAGGAGGAAATGACGAAAATACTCTCCGGCATCATATTGCAAATGGGTTCGGACCAATACTTTTGGTACAAATAGAAGTTTTCCACTTCCTGCAATCGGGAGATGAGTGAATTTCATGTACCATCGCCGATCGCGAGAACTCCAAAGTGGTCCTGACTCGACGTCGGGAAAAGTAGGAATTTCATATTGAGTACACATCTGTTGTGTGTATCGGATCAACGGTTCTCTGATGATATTGGTCGCCATGTCGGAAACGATATCGATCGAAATTCCCTCGATCATCAATACGGTATCTTCCAAATCTTCAATCAAACCCGTTCTAGCCGCTTCGCTTTTGCTAAGGGATTGCCAAACACCGTGCGCTGACCCGCTTCCGAGCGCGTGCCCCCGCGCGCGGCCACGTGAAAGACCTAGACGTGTCTCGTTTGGTTCTCGGAGTTGCCGCAGCAATCGTTCGGCATCACTGTTCTGCCCGGCTCGAATTTTCTCTAGGATTGTGTGGAAAAAATTCTGAACGAGGTGCACACATTCATCGCCAAACTCAGATGGTAGCATCGTCAGCGCCTTCGGGCTCAGAAATGCTGGCGTGTCCCTAACGATGTCGACATCGACAAAGTCCATGGTTGCCTGAGTGCGCCCCAGTTTGTAGTGCTGCGAAACTCTCACGCTCTCCCCGTGTCAAAAGGAATCAACGTCATTCAAAGATTAAAGCACATTATCCTCCGGCCCCCTAAAATGACAATTAGAAGTGGTATTATCTGCTGAATTCGCTAGCCGGGACCGCGACACTGCGGTAGGGAAGGGACCTGTCCTTTCTGGACAATATCAGGACTTGGTGGCCGACGCGCCGTTAAGTGACAGGACATTTAAATAATAGGCAGCCTGTCCCATTAGCCGGGCATATCCAGATATTCTGGTTACCGTCATGGATACAAAACTTCAGAACGTATCGGACGTTCATGGGAAGGTCCTCCCAGGCTTCGGACGATGTATCTACTGTGGCGCGACTGCCAACTTAAAAGACGAGCACATCATCCCATTCTCGCTAGGCGGCGCAGCCGTAATCGGGAAAGCAAGTTGCGGGGATTGCGAGAAGATAACGAGCTATTTAGACGGCTATTTAGCTCGTGACATCTTCCGCGAGTACCGCAGTCACGTAGGTATACGCTCCCGCCGTCCGAAGGAGCGCCCTACGTCGTTGTTTGCATCTTTCCAAAAGCCAGATGGATCGGAGATCGTGCAAGAGTTCTCACCCAAGCAGCAGCCCTATGTTCTTCGAATGCCAATATGGAATGTTCCTGGCATTACCCTAGGCAAACAACCAAACTCCGTATTCGATGTTACGCAAGGTCATTTCTACATCTTCACCTCAGAGGAAGTGAAAGTACGAATGTCCTCAGACAATTTAAAGCTAGGAGTTTGGCCGTACATAAATTATCCAGCCTTCGCCCGTGCAATTGCTCGTATCTCATTCTGCCAAGCAGTGGCTCAATTTGGGCTTGATGGCTTCGATCATCTGGATCTTCCGGGATTGATACTTGGCACTTACCCACACGTACCTCACTACGTCGGAGTCACGCGTGACGTCCCGCCTCCTCCTGATGAACGGCACGTCACCCACAAGATCGATCTGCAGCTCTATACAGCGGGCGGCCGGCGATATTGGCTTGCATCCGTCAGACTATTTGCCCACAGCGGTTATAGGGAAAATGGAATGCCAATATACCGAACTATCGTCGGGGCACCCCGTATCTGAAGTATTTTGCGAGAGGGGATACCGCTCGGAGCGCAAACAACCTGAGTAAATTTATTATTTGGTTCGTCGATAAACGTAGAGGGCTCTGAGCTAGTCGGTCCCTATCATCAACAATCGGCACGGCCAAGCTAGCAGCCGCGCGTGGATAATTACGGCGGGGACACTATGCCTAACATTGCCATTCTCGTTGGCAACACGGAATATCGCTCGCTCGCCCAGCTCGATTGTTGTGCGGCGGATTTGGTAGCTATGAACGAGTTGCTCGTTGCCACCGAAAAATATGAAACAATTGAGGTTGTCGAAAACGCGGACGCGAACGATTTGAAGGAAAAGATCCGTTCTGCGGTAGAGAAGGCGAAGTCGCCCGCCGAGCTTTTTTTCTATTACACCGGTCACGGTTATTCGTATCAGGATGAATTTTTCTACTGTGCGACTAACTTCGATAATAACCGCCCCAATGAAACGGGTCTGTCTACGACCGACCTCCACACTCTCTTTCGCCTAGCCAGCGCGGACTTGGTCATTAAAGTCGCCGACGCTTGTAATTCAGGTACTCATCTAGTGAAAGCTGACGTCGGGCTTACACCACAGAACAAGCAGGGCTTCAAGAATTTCATTCAAATCTCGTCGTGCCTTGATTCTCAATCGTCACTTACTGGCGATCCCCTTAGCTTGTTCACCCACAAATTTCGAAATGCGGCTCTGAGCAAAACCGAGGGAATCGTCTATTACACCGACGTGATTGCGGCGCTTCGCGATCAGTTCATTGGCAATGATGCTCAAATTCCCTTCTTTGTATCGCAATACACCGGACGCGAGCAATTTACCGACGACGCACACAAGCTGAATAAGCTGCGGGATGCGCTCAGGCGCCGCGAGACAGCTACGGCGATCGCTATCACAGAGACAGAACCATCGCCAGCAAAGCCGCCGACGCTTGCCGAGCTCTTAAATTTTGCCGAAGCCAAGCTAGCAACATCGGAGCTCATGAGCGCATTCGTTGGTACGTTCTTCGACAATCTAAAGGATCAGTTAGCGAAGATCGATGTCGCCGAGTTCTTTCAAATAGACTTTGCAGAACATGATGACTTCCTGGAATCGACCACAAAACGTTTTATTATTGATACCCTGTCTCGCGAGAAGCGCCCCGACAATTTTGTCAAAGCGGAGATTTCCCGCAAACGACGGGGGAATAATCCTTTCGATGCTTCCGTAATTACGATGGCTCTCGCTAGTTGGTACGACGACGAACAATACCTCAAAATGTATGACCTTGAGCTAAACTGCAAAATGCCGCGAGCACAATTGCGCGTCACGTTTACACCTAAATTCTCCGCGCTGAATCGCCTAGTGCTCGTAGTGACCTGCGCGCCTAGCCTGGAAACTTGCTACCTGTTTGAGTTAGTCACCAAGCACAGGCTGCACGATTTTGGCAAATTCGACGTTGACGGCACAAAGGCGGTTGAACGCTGGTACAAGTTAAGCTGGAGGGATAGTACGACCTCCCTCGTGAGCAAGATCTCCGATACTCTGTCCACGATTATCCGTGGTCATATCGAAGATACGGCCAAGCGATTCACCAGCTAAATCGAGCAGGACCTGCAGTACGTCCTGCGCAACGAAACATTGGTCAAAATTGGCCTGTTTTCGAGCTATCACTATACCCCGCAATGGAAGTTTGCGGGGGGGACCGAAGCGAGCCCCGTATGCTGCGCGGCATGCAATGCTGCGCAGCTGATCCGGGGTCCGCACTTTACGCTTTGTGGGTCCCGGATCTTCGGAGCATCGCCATAGCGCGTCGAAGACGGGCGTGAACGCGCTTTTGGTGCGCTGCTACCTTGGTCCGGGACACGATACCAGGAATCAGCCGCCGATCTCGCCGCTGATGATATCGCCGAATAATACCCAGCGCTCGCCCTTGAATACCTGGAGCTGAAGCTGGCTGATGGGTGCAAAATGGGTTGGTGACGTGTTGATGGCGATGCCGGGCAGCAGCAGGTTCGGTGCGGAAGTCCTTCAGGTTAGCGGCCTGCTTCATGACGTTTTCGCGGGTGAGGTCGTCGCCGCACTGCTTGAGCACCTGAACCAGGGTCTGCGCGACGCTGTAGCCGACGATGAGTGGACTGATCGAGCTTGTTGCCTTCCGGGAAATTCTTGGCGAGGAAGTCCACGAATTGCTTCATGCCGGGATCGTTGTCCCACTGCGGATCGGAGGCATCCTTCAGATAGGCCGCGGAGATGATGCCCTGCGCATTCTCGAAGCCGGCCGGCTTGATGACGCTGCCGATCGAAGCGGAAACGTTGTTGAGGATGTGCAGCGGCTTCCACTCGATCTCGCCGACCTTCTTGATCGCCTGCGCCGCAAATTTCGGCGTGGTGACGTCGAAGAAGACGTCGGCGCCGGTCGATTTCAGCTTGACGATGTGATTGTCGATCGTCGGCTCCGTGGTCTCGTAGCTTTCCTCCGCGACGATCATCGAGGCGGCCTTGTCGCCGAGACCGTCCTTCAGGCCCTTGAGATAGTCCTTGCCGTAGTCGTCGTTCTGATAGAGCACGGCGATCTTGGCGTTGGGCTTCTCCTTCAGGATGTATTTGGCGTAGATGCGCGCCTCGCTCTGGTAGTTCGGCTGCCAGCCCATGGTCCAGGGGAAGTCCTTGGGATCGTTCCACTTGGTGGCGCCGGTGGCGACGAACAGCTGCGGCACCTTCTTGGCGTTCATGTATTTCTGGATCGCGGAATTCGGCGGCGTGCCGAGCGGATTGAAGATGAACAGCACCTCGTCGCTCTCGACCAGCTTGCGCGCCTGCTCGACCGTCTTCGGCGGGCTGTAGCCGTCGTCATAGGTGATGAAGTTGATCTTGCGGCCGTTGATGCCGCCGGCGTCGTTGATCTTCTTGAAGTAGGCGGCTTCGGTCTTGCCGATCACGCCGTAGGCGGAGGCAGGCCCGCTGTAGGGCATGATGTTGCCGATCTTGATTTCGGTGTCGGTGGCGCCGGTGTCGTATTTCTTTTGTGCGAGCGCGCCGCTGGCGGACGCTGCTAACATTGCGAACGCGGCAACCGACGCGATCGCAATTCTGTTGGCGAAAACAGCCATGACGTTCTCCCTCTCGTCCGTGATTCGATGGTTGTGTCTGGGCGGCTTTCTTGATCGAAAGCTCTTTCCATCTGCCTGCGTATCATTTTACCGTGTTGCTCACAAGAAAAAGCCCTTCGCAAGCGATGCGAAGGGCTGCTTCTTTAGTAGGCGTCGGCTCGAGGCGTCAATCGACCCGGCTCGGTAACTGCCGCGATCTGCTAGCCACCTAGTTGCTCAGCTCGCTCGAGATGATATCGCCGAACAGTTCCCACTTCTCACCCTTGAAGCGTTCCATCTGCAACTGCTTGATCGGCGCGAAGTCGGTGGCCGACGGTGTTGATGGTGATGCCGGGCAGAAGCATATCGGGGGCGTAGTCCTTCAAGCTTGCTGCCTGCTTCATGACGTTCTCGCGCGTCAGATCGTCGCCGCACTGCTTGAGCACCTGAACCATGGTCTGGGCGGCGCCATAGCCGTACACCACGGAGCCGTCGAGCTTGTTGGCGTCGGGCGAGTATTTGGCGAGGAATTCCAGGAATTTCTTCATGCCGGGGTCGTTGTTCCACTGCGGATCGGAGGCATCCTTGGCGTAGTTGGCGGACAGAATGCCTTGCGCATTTTCAAATCCTGCCGGCTTGATCACGCTGCCGACCGAAGCTCGACACGTTGGACACGATGTGCAGCGGCGTCCAGTTCGATTTCGGCGAGCTTCTTGATCGCTTGCGCGGCGAATTTCGGCGTGGTGATGCTGATGAAGACGTCGGCGCCGGCAGCCTTCAGCTTGACGATATGGTTGTCGATCGAAGGCTCGGTGGTCTCATAGCTCTCCTCGGCTGTTATCATCGACGACCTTGGCGCCGAGCCCGTCCTTCAGGCCTTTCAAATAGTCCTTGCCGAAATCGTCGTTCTGATAGAGCACCGCGATCTTGGCGTTAGGCTTCTCCTTCAGCAGATATTTGGCGTAGATTTGCGCTTCGCTCTGATAGCTCGGCTGCCAGCCCATGGTCCACGGAAACTGCTTCGGCTCGTCCCACTTGGTGGCGCCGGTCGCGACGAAGAGCTGCGGGACTTTCTTGGCGTTCATGTATTTCTGGATCGCGCGAGTTCGACGGCGTGCCGAGCGGATTGAAGATCAGCAGCACCTCGTCGCTCTCGACCAGCTTGCGCGCCTGTTCGACCGCCTTCGGCGGACTATAGCCGTCGTCATAGCTGATGAAGTTGATCTTGCGGCCGTTGATGCCGCCCTCGGCATTGATCTTGTTGAAGTAGGCAGCTTCGGTCTTGCCGATCACGCCGTAGGCGGAAGCGGGGCCGCTATAGGGCATGATGTTGCCGATCTTGATTTCGGTATCGGTGGCGCCGGTGTCGTATTTCTTCTGGGCCAGCGCGCTGCCGGTCGAGGCAAGCGCGATGGCACTCGTGGCGGCCGCGGCGATCAGCAGTTTTCGTCTTGCAAGCATTGTTTTCTCCTTCGACTATTTTTGACGTTTTTTGAGGCGGCCCAGCAGGTGCTCGGCGACCACGGCGACTTGCCTCGCGCCGTGCGGCACCAGGAAGATCACGAGAAACAGGAGGACGCCGAACACGGCGCCGGAAAGTCCCTTGGAAATTCCCTCGGCGATGTTCGGCACGAAAATGATGAAGGCCGAGCCGACGATCGAGCCGGGCAGCCAGCCGACGCCGCCGACCACCATGCCGAGAAACAGCGAGATCGCGAGTGTGATGGTGTAGCTGTCCGGCGCGACGAACTGCACGGCGATGGCCCCGAGCCCGCCGGCGATGCCGGTAATCGCCGCCGAGACGCCGAATGCCAGCGTCTTGTAGAGCGCGACGTCGATGCCCATCGCGGAGGCCGCGATTTCGTTGTCGCGGATCGCCATGAAGGCGCGGCCCGAGCGCGATTTCAGGAGGTTGACGGAGAAGATATAGATCGCGATCGTGATCGACGAAGCGTGAAATAGTAGAGCCACATGTCCTGCGACATCTTCAGGTGGACCCAAGCGAGCGCGCTCAGCACCGCCTCCGGCGGATCAGGCTTGGTGACGACAAGACCTTGCACCCCGCCGGTCCAGGTTTCGAAATAGCCGAGCTTGAGAAGCTGCGGCATCGCAGTGGCGAGCGCAAAAGTCGCGAGCGCGAGGTAAACGCCGGAAAGCCGCAGCGCCGGCAGGCCGAACAGGAAGCCGAAGGCGAAACAGATGAGGCCGGAGATCGGCAGCGTCAGCGCATAGTTCATCCCGACGTGTTCCATCAGGATCGCCGAGGTGTAGGCGCCGACCGCATAAAAGGCGCTCTGTCCGAGCGAAAATTGTCCGCTGCCGCCGGTCAGGATGTTCAGCGCCAGAACCGCGAGGCCATAGACCAGGAGCATGGTCAGCTGGAAGATGATGAAGTTCTTCACAAACAGCGGCACGAGGATCAGCAGGGCCAGCATGACCAGCGAGGTGCCGGCGCCGAGCGTCATCGCCCGCTTTGGAACGGCCTCGATGACGGGTGCCCCGGTGACGGCTTCCTGCACGGCGCTCATGCTCAAACTCGCTTCACGATCGGCCGGCCGAACAGCCCGGCCGGTTTGACAACCAGAACAGTGATGATCAGCGCCAGCGCGATCGGCAGCTTCAGTTCATTGCCGACGCCCGGAATGTAGGTGCCGGCGAGATTTTCGATGACGCCGACCAGAAATCCGCCGATGACGGCGCCGAACGGGCTGGTGAGGCCGCCGAGCACGGCGGCGGCGAAGCCGTAGAGCAAGCACGCCGCCCATCATGTTGGGTTCGAGAAACACCACGGGCGCGATCAGCATGCCGGCGATCGAGCCGATCGCGGCCGCCATGCCCCAGCCCAGCGCGATCATCCAGGACGTATTGATGCCGACCAGCCGGGCCGATTCGGGCACCGAGGCGGCCGCGCGCATCGCGAGCCCGATCCGGGTGTAGCGGAAGAAGACGTAGAGCGCGATCAGGAGCAGCACGGTCACGCCGATCATGCCGGCCTGATGGGTCGAGATCAACTGGCTGCCGAGGAACGGCGCGGAGCCGAACGGCGTCGGATATTCCTTGATGGTGAAGTCCCAGATCAGGCCGGCGCAGCTAGTTGATGATCGCAAACAGCGCGATGAAGCCGGCGACGTTGGTAAGGATCGGCGCCTTCGCCAACGGCTTGAACAACAGCCGCTCGATCGCGATGCCGCCGAAGAACGAGAAGATCAGCGTGAGCAGGAAGGCGCCCCAGTAAGGCACGCCCCACTGCATCAACTGCCAGGATATGAAGGTCGAGAACATCGCCATTTCGCCCTGCGCGAAATTGAGATGGTCGATCGCCTGGTAGATCATGACGACGGCGAGCGCCATGCAGGCATAGATCGCGCCGGTGGCGATGCCGGCCAGGACCTGATTGGTGAAAAGCTCCATGGCCTGCCTTCCCTAATAGCCGAGATAGGATTTGCGGACGTCTTCATTGTCCGCGATCTCGTTCGCCTTGCCGGACATCACGATGCGGCCGGTCTCGATCACGTAGGCCTGGTCGGCGATTTCCAGCGCGAGCTGCGCGTTCTGCTCGACCACCAGGATGGTGACCTTGTCCTCGCGGTTGATCTTGCCGAGAATCTTGAACAGGTCGCGCACGATCAGGGGCGCTAGCCCGAATGACGGCTCGTCGAGCAGCATCAGCCGCGGCCGCAGCATCAACGCGCGCGCCACCGCCAGCATCTGCTGTTCGCCGCCTGAAAGCGTACCGGCCTGCTGGGTATGCCGCTGCTTGAGGACCGGAAAATGCGCGTACATGCGCTCGATGTCTGACGTCACATCCGGCCTTGTCGCCTGCGCGTGATCGCGCCGAGCTGAAGATTTTCCTCCACCGTCATGGTGGTGAAGGTGCCGCGGCCCTGCGGCACATGGGCGATGCCGAGACGGACGATGTTTTCGGTCGAGCGGTTGGATAAGGGAGCGCCGTCGAATTCGATCGCGCCGGATGTGCGAACCATGTTGCAGATCGCGCGCAAGGTCGTGGTCTTGCCGGCGCCGTTGGCGCCCAAGCAGCGTGGTCACACTGCCTTCGTTCAAGGCGAATTCGAGGCCGTGCAGCGCCTGAACCTGGCCGTAATAGGCATTCAGCGCCTTGATGTTCAACATCGCCGTCATTGGTCCTTGCTCCCGAGATAGGCCTTGATCACGTCGGGATCGGATTGCACGGTGGCCGGCGTGCCCTCGGCGAGCTTGCGGCCGAAATTCAGCGCCACCACGTGATCGGCGATCGACATCACGAGACCCATGTGATGTTCGACCAATAGCACCGTGACACTGCGATCGTCGCGAATGCGCCGGATCAGGTCGCCGAGCGCATAGACCTCCTCGTGGTTGAGGCCGCCGGCCGGCTCGTCGAGCAGCAGGATCTTCGGTTCGGCGGCGAGCGCCCGCGCCAGTTCGACGCGCTTCTGGGTGCCGAAAGGCAGGCCCGAAACCGATGGTATGGGCGACGTCCTCGAGTTCGAGGTAGTTGAGAATTTCCTTAACGCGCGCGTTGAGCGCGGCCTCGACGCGGCGAACCCACGGAAGCTTCAGCGCATCGCTGATGATGTCGCTGCGGGTCCGGGCGTGGGTGCCGACCCGGACGTTGTCGAACACCGACAGGTTGGCGAAACAAAGCGACGTTCTGGAAGGTGCGGCCGATGCCGATTTCAGCGATCCGGTGCGGCGGCCGCTTCAGGATGCTCGCGCCCTCCATCAGGATGTCGCCCGCGCTCGGCTGGTAGAGCCGGCTCAGGCAGTTGAAGAGCGTGGTCTTGCCGGCACCGTTCGGTCCGATCAGGCCCAGGATATGTCCCTGGTGCAGGTCGAACGATACGCCGTTCAAGGCAACGATGCCGCCGAACACGACGCTGACGTCGCAAACCGCGAGCAGCGGTGAGGCCGCCGGTGCCGCCTGGGGCTCGCGTCATCGTTCCCCGCACCGGCGGATCATCCGACCGGAGCCACGCAGCGCCTTTGCGCAATCAGGCCGGCAAAGGCTATCTGATCCCCTCAACCACACGCGCAACTTTCCCTCCTGCTTTCAGTTTCCTGCCGTCTTGTTTTTTTGATTGCGGCGGGATTCCGCCGAGTACGGCTTCGATATTCCTGACCATGGTCACCAGGCGCGGACCGATGTCGTTGCGCAGCCGGTCCTCGGTGAAGCGGAACGCGGGCGCGCCACAGTTAAACGCATATGGGCCGGTTCCGTCATTAAGCTTTAGTGCTACGCCGACAGCGGCGATGTCATCGTGCCATTCGCCCGCCGAGATCGCAAAGCCGTGCTTGGCCATGGTCTCTCCGGCGCTGTTCGATGCCGTCGCGCATCTTGGCCCAGCGGGCGCCGTAATGTTCGCGCAGGTCGCGCAACAGCGCGTTGCGCTCTTCTTCGGGCAGCGCCCACAAATAGGCTCGCCCCATCGCGGTGGTGGCGATCGGAATGCGCGAGCCGACGTCCAATTGAACGCCGAGCGTCATGCCGCGGCTCTGGCCGAAATAGATCATGCTGAGCCGGTCGCGGCCGCCGACGGCGACCGCACCGCCGGTCTCGCGCATCAATTCTTCGCGGTACGGTTCCGACAGATGCCGACGCCGAGATTGGCGAGTGCGGAATAGCCGAGCGCCATGCGCCGCGGGGGCGCAGTTGATATTTCTCGAACCGCGGAACCGGCGTAAGGTAGCCGAGCTTGGTCAGAGTATAGGTCAGCCGAGAGATGGTCGGCTTGGGCAGCTTGGTGCGGGCGGCGATCTCCTGATTGCCGAGAAGCCCGTCATTGGGCTGAAATGCGCGCAACACATCGAGGCCGCGGGAAAGCGCGACGACGAAACTGCGATCAGTCGCCACTTTCTTGCCTTGACGCTTCATGATCTGTCGCCGACGCTTGCCCGCTACTTGAGCAGATCTTACATTCGCTTCTTGAAATCGCGGGTACGCAAGGTAGCGCGAATGTCAAATCCAAAGCTCGATAAGGCGCTTTGTTGACAAGGGACGTGCTTCAAAATAACCCTCCCTGTCAAGATGCGGAATTAAATTCCGCAATGCGGAATAAATTAGTAGACTGAAAACAAGCTGCGCAAGAACAGGCGAGTCCAGGGAGAGTGCCGTGAACGAAGTGGTCAAGCTTGAGCGTCATGACGTGGTTGCCATCGTCACGGTCAACAGTCCTCCGGTCAACGCGCTGAGCGCCGCCGTGCGCGGCGGCATCAAGGATTGCGTCAAGCGCGCAATTGCCGATCCCGAAGTAAAGGCGATCGTTCTGACCTGTGCCGGGCGCACCTTCATCGCCGGCGCCGACATCACCGAGTTCGGCAAGCCGCCGAAGTTCCTCCGGGCCTTCATGAAGTGCTGGCCGAGATGGAGAACTCGCCAAAGCCGTGTCGCCGCCATCCACGGCACCGCGCTTGGCGGCGGGCTTGAGGTCGCGCTGGCCTGCCACTTCCGCGTTGCAACCAAGGAAGCCCGGCTGGGCCTGCCCGAGGTAAAGCTCGGACTATTGCCGGGCGCCGGCGGTACGCAGCGCCTGCCGCGCGCGGTCGGACCCGAACTCGCGGTCAAGATGATCGTCGGCGGCGATCCGATTTCCGCTTCCGACGCGCTGAAGAATGGCCTGATCGAGGAAATCGTCGAAGGTCCGGCCGCCGGTGGCGAGGCATTCGCGCGGAAGGTACTGGCGGAAAAGCGGCCGTTGCGGAAATTGCGCGACGACGACAGCAAACTTGCCGCCGCCAAGGCGGACCGTTCGATTTTCACCAATGCGGTCGCAGGCCATGACGAAAAAAGCCCGCGGGCTGGAGGCGCCGTTTGCGGCGGCCGACGCGGTCGGCGCGCGCCATCGATTTGCCGTTCGACGAAGGGATGAAGAAGGAGCGCGAAACTTTCCTCAAGCTGGTCGCGAGTGATCAGTCCAAGGCGCAGCGCTACGCGTTCTTCTCCGAGCGCGAGGCCGCCAAGGTCGCCGGCGTCCCCGAAGGCACCAAGCCGCGCAATGTCGAGCGGGTCGCCATCATCGGCGCCGGCACCATGGGCGGCGGCATCGCGATGTCGTTTGCCAATGCCGGCATTCCCGTCACCCTGATCGAGACCGGCGAGGAACAGCTCAAGCGCGGCATGGGCGTGATGCAGAAGAATTATGAGGCGACCGCCGCGCGCGGCGGCATTCCGGCGGATGCGCCCGCCAAGCGCATGGCGCTGATCAACGGCGTGGTCGGACTTGAGAACGTCAAGGATGCCGACCTCGTCATCGAAGCCGTGTTCGAGACCATGGCGATCAAGAAGGAAGTGTTCGCCGCGCTCGACAAATACGCCAAGCCCGGCGCGGTGCTGGCGTCCAACACCTCCTATCTCAACATCGACGAGATCGCGAAGGAGACGAAGCGTCCGCAGGACGTGCTCGGCATGCACTTCTTCTCGCCGGCCAACGTGATGAAGCTGTGCGAGATCGTGCGCGCGGCCAAGACCGCGCCGGACGTGCTCACTACGGCGGTGGCGGTCGCGCGCAAAATCGCAAAGGTTCCGGCGGTGGTCGGTGTCTGCGACGGCTTCGTCGGCAACCGCATGCTGGCGCAGCGCGGCAAGCAGGCCGAGAAACTGTTGTTCGAGGGCGCATTGCCGCAGCAGGTCGACGCCGTCGTCACCAAATTCGGCATGCCGATGGGTCCGTTCGCGATGGGCGATCTCGCCGGCCTCGACATCGGCTGGCGGTCGCGGAAGGATCGCGGCATCAAGTCGGAAATCGCGGACGCCCTGTGCGAAGCCGGGCGTTTCGGCCAGAAGACCGGCAAGGGCTACTACAAATATGAGGCCGGCTCGCGCGCGCCGCTGCCCGATCCCGAAGTCGAGAAGCTGATCGACGAGACGCTGCAACGCCTGGGGCGCAAGCGCCGCGTCGTCAGCGACGAGGAGATCCTCGAGCGCATGATGTATCCGATGATCAATGAAGGCGCGCGAATTCTCGAAGAGAAGATCGCGGCGCGCCCGAGCGATATCGATGTGATCTGGCTCTATGGCTATGGCTGGCCGATCTATCGCGGCGGCCCGATGTTCTATGCCGATCAGGTCGGTCTGAAGCACGTTGCCGATCGTTTGGCTTTTTACGCCAAGGAGACCAACGATCCGTCGCTGGAGCCGGCGCCGCTGCTCAAGCGGCTGGCTTCTGAAGGCAAGACGTTCGCGTCCCTGGCGCAGGCGACGAAAGCGGCGTGATAAAGTTGCAAACGATGCTTTCCCCCCACGCTCAATCTCACCTCTCCCGTCGGGAGAGGTCGGATCGCCCCTGGCGATGCGACAGCATCGTCCAGTGCGATCCGGGTGAGGGGTTACGGCATATCGACAGGTTTGTACCCCCTCACCCCAGCCCTCTCCCCCTGGGAGAGGGGGCGCATCGAGCCTTGAGGCGACGTCATGACCCATCCCGGCGAACCATTTTATCCGCAAGGCGTCCGTTGGGACGACCGATCGAACGCGGAACGCTGCCTGGGCTGTTGTCGAAGGCCGCGGCTGAATTCGGCGCGCGGCCGGCAATTGAATTCCGCGACCGCGCCATCAGCTTCACTGAGCTGGAACGGCTTGCCGAGACCGCTGCTTCCGCGTTCCTGCGCGCCGGCGTCAGTAACGGCACGACGGTGGCGCTGTTTCTCGGCAACTCGCCGGACCATCCCGACCAATTTCTTCGGAGCGTTGAAAGCCGGCGCCCGCATCGCGCATCTTTCCCCGCTCGATGGCGAGCGCGCGCTATCGCATAAATTGAGCGACAGCGGCGCGCGCATTCTCGTCACCTCCAACCTCGCGACGCTGTTGCCGACGGCGCTGAAATTCCTCGACAAGGGCCTGGTCGACCGGCTGATCGTCTGCGAGGACGATCATTGGGGCGCGGTCGGCAACGCGCATGCGCCGATTCCGGATAACCCCGCCATCATCACCTTTGCGAAATTCGTCGAAGGCGCCATGAGGCCGGCGCGGTGGCCCGAGATCGCGGCCGACGACGTCGCGCTGCTGCAATATACCGGCGGCACGACGGGATTGCCGAAAGGCGCGATGCTCAGCCACGGCAATCTGACGTCAGCGGTATCGATCTACGAAGTGTGGGGCAGGCCGGCGCGGCTCGAGCGCAACGCGATCGAGCGGGTGATCTGCGTGCTGCCGCTGTTTCATATTTACGCGCTGACGGTGGTGCTGTTGTCGTCGCATTCGGCTCGGCTACCTGATTTCGCTGCACCAGCGCTTCGACGTCGAGGCGGTGATGCGCGACATCGAGTTCAAGCGCGCCACGATGTTTCCCGGCGTGCCCACCATGTGGATCGCGATCGCAGGCCTTCCCGATCTCGACAAGCGCGATATGTCGTCGCTGGTCAGCTGCGGCTCGGGCGGCGCGCCGCTGCCGGTCGAAGTCGCCAAGATCTTCGAGCGCAAGACCAACATGAAGCTGAAGAGCGGCTGGGGCATGACCGAGACCTGCTCGCCCGGCACCGGCCATCCAAAGGAAGGTCCGGACAAGCCTGGCTCGATCGGGCTGATGCTGCCCGGCATCGAAATGGACGTGGTCGCGCTCGAGGATCCCAAAAAGGTCTTGGGCCCGGGCGAAGTCGGCGAAGTCCGCATCAAGGGACCGAACGTCACCAAGGGCTACTGGAACCGGCCGAAGGAAACCGCGGAAGCCTTTGTCGATGGCCGTTTCCTGACCGGCGATATCGGCTATATGGATACGGACGGCTATTTCTATCTGGTCGACCGCAAGAAGGACATGATCATCTCCGGCGGCTTCAACGTCTATCCGCAGATGATCGAGCAGGCGATCTACGAGCACGCCAGCGTGCAGGAAGTGATCGTGATCGGAATTCCCGACGAATACCGCGGCGAGGCGGCGAAGGCTTTCATCAAATTGCGCGCCGGCGCCAACGCCTTCTCGCTGGATGAGCTTAAATGCGTTTCTCGCCGGCAAGCTCGGCAAGCACGAGATTCCTGCCGCGCTTGAATTCGTCGATGAATTGCCGCGCACGCCGGTCGGCAAGCTCTCGCGCCATGAATTGCGCCAGCTATCCGCAAGCCGCCCCGCGCCAACAAAACAGCCACAACTCGCAACAGGAGGTCAGTCATGACCGACGCCGTCATCGTTTCCACCGCCCGCACCCCGATCGGCAAGGCCTATCGCGGCGCGCTCAACGCCACCGAGGGCGCAACCCTGCTCGGCCACGCCATCGGCGAGGCGGTCGCACGCGCCAAGGTCGATCCCAAGGAGGTCGAGGACGTGGTGATGGGCGCCGCACTCCAACAGGGCACGACCGGCGGCAACATTGCCCGCAAGGCGCTGCTGCGCGCAGGGCTCCCTGTGACTGTCGGGGGCACCACGATCGACCGGCAATGCGCCTCGGGCTTGCAGGCGATTGCGCTGGCGGCGCGTTCGGTGATTTTCGACGGCGTCGAAATTGCGGTCGGCGGCGGCGGCGAATCCGTCAGCCTGGTGCAGAACGATCACGCCAACAAGTTTCACACCCAGGACCCGGCGCTGCTCAAGATCAAGGGCGAGGTCTACATGCCGATGATCGATACCGCCGAGGTCGTCGCCAAGCGTTACGGCATCTCGCGCGAGCGGCAGGACGAATATTCGCTGGAGAGCCAGCGCCGCGTCGCGGCCGCGCAACAGGGCGGCAAGTTCAACGACGAACTGGCGCCGATCACCACCATGATGGGCGTTGCCGACAAGGCGACCGGCGAGATCTCGTTCAAGGAAGTGACGCTCGCCAAGGACGAAGGCCCGCGGCCCGATACTTCCGCTGAGGGGCTCGCGTCGCTGAAACCGGTGCGCGGCGACGGCTTCACCATCACCGCCGGCAATGCCAGCCAGTTGTCGGATGGCGCCAGCGCCTCGGTGATCATGAGCGACAAGGAGGCTTCCAGGCGCGGCCTGAAACCGCTCGGCATCTTCCGCGGTTTTGTCGCCGCCGGCTGCGAGCCGGACGAGATGGGCATCGGGCCGGTATTCGCGGTGCCGCGGCTGTTGAAGCGCCACGGGCTGAAGGTCGAGGATATCGATCTCTGGGAACTGAACGAGGCGTTTGCGGTGCAGGTGCTCTATTGCCGCGACAAGCTCGGCATCGACCCTGAAAAGATCAACGTCGATGGCGGCGCGATCGCGGTCGGACACCCCTACGGGATGTCGGGCGCGCGGCTGACCGGTCACGCCCTGATCGAGGGCCGCCGCCGCAAGGCCAAATATGCGGTCGTGACGATGTGCGTCGGCGGCGGCATGGGCGCTGCCGGTTTGTTCGAAGTGGTGCATTGATTTTTGGTCGTCCCGGCCTTGAGCCGGGACCCATAACCACCGGTTGTCGTGATGACAAATGCCGGCTGCCGCAAGTGCCTCCAGTAAGACCGCGGCGTATGGGTCCCCGCTCCCGTGCGCAATTGCGCACTAGGCGGGGACGACGAGAGATAAGGTAATAAATTCGCTAACAGGAGAATCCGATGGATCTCGCTTTCACCAGGGAAGAAATCGCGTTTCGTGACGAGGTGCGTGCGTTCTTCAAGGACAATGTGCCGCCGGCGACGCGGCAGAAAATGGTCGAAGGCCGCCATCTCACCAAGGACGAGATGGTCGACCTGGTGGCGCATCCTGAACAAGAAAGGCTGGGGCGTGTCGCACTGGCCGAAGGAATATGGCGGCACCGGCTGGACCTCGGTGCAGCAATATATCTTCAACGAAGAGCTTCAGGCCCATCCGGCGCCGGCGCCGCTGGCCTTCGGCGTCAGCATGGTCGGTCCCGTCCTCTACACCTTCGGCAACGAGGCGCAGAAGAAGCACTATCTGCCGCGCATCGCCAATGTCGACGACTGGTGGTGCCAGGGCTTTTCCGAGCCCGGCTCCGGCTCCGACCTCGCCTCGCTGAAGACCAAGGCCGAGCGCAAGGGCGACAAATACATCATCAACGGCCAGAAGACCTGGACCACGCTCGCCCAGCATGCCGACATGATCTTCAATCTGTGCCGCACCGATCCTTCGGCCAAGAAGCAGTCCGGCATTTCCTTCATCCTGATGGACATGAAGTCGAAGGGCATCACGGTGCGCCCGATCCAGACCATCGATGGCGGCCACGAGGTCAACGAGGTCTTCTTCGACGACGTCGAGGTGCCGGTTGAAAATCTCGTCGGCGAGGAGAACAAGGGCTGGGACTACGCCAAGTTCCTGCTCGGCAACGAGCGCACCGGCATCGCACGCGTCGGCGTTTCCAAGGAACGGCATCCGCCGCATCAAGGACCTCGCCTCGAAGGTCGAGTCCGGCGGCCGGCCCGTGATGGAAGATCAGGCTTTCCGCGAAAAGCTCGCCGCGGTCGAGATCGAACTGAAGGCGCTCGAGCTCACGCAGCTCCGCGTCGTCGCCGACGAAGGCAAGCACGGCAAGGGCAAGCCCAATCCGGCTTCATCGGTGCTCAAGATCAAGGGATCGGAAATCCAGCAGGCGACGACCGAACTTCTGATGGAAGTGATCGGCCCGTTCGCCGCGCCCTTCGACGAGCATGGCGACGACGGCTCGAACGAGGCGATGGAATGGACCGCGCAGATCGCGCCGAGCTATTTCAACAACCGCAAGGTCTCGATCTACGGCGGCTCGAACGAGATCCAGCGCAACATCATCACCAAGGCGGTGCTGGGGTTGTAGCACTACGCACAGGGTCGTCATGCCCGGCCTTGTGCCGGGCATCCACGTCTTCCATCTTTCGCGCAAAGACGTGGATGGCCGGGTCAAGCCCGGCCATGACGAAATACTGAAATACCGGGGAGTTTAAACGTCATGGATTTCGATTTGTCCGAGGAGCAGCGGCTTCTCAAGGAAAGCGTCGAGGGTCTGCTCGGCGACGCCTATGATTTCGATTCACGCAAGAAATACATGAAAGAGCCGGGCGGCTGGAGCAAGGCGATCTGGAACAAGTTCGCCGAGCAGGGCCTGCTCGGCCTGCCGTTTTCCGAAGACGACGGCGGCTTCGGCGCCGGCGCGGTCGAGACCATGATCGTGATGGAGGCATTGGGCCGGGCGCTGGTGATCGAGCCTTATCTGGCGACGGTGGTGATCGGCGGCGGGCTTGCTGCGCCATGGCGGCTCGGCCGCGCAGAAAGCAGGCGCATATCCCCTCCATCATCGACGGCAGCAAGACCTTTGCCTTCGCGCAGCTCGAAAAGAACTCGCGTTACGATCTGGCCGATGTCGCAACTTCCGCCAAGAAGAAGGGCGACGGCTGGGTCATCGATGGCGAGAAATTCGTCGTGCTCAACGGCGAGGCCGCCGACACCCTGATCGTGACCGCGCGCACCAAGGGCGGCCAGCGCGACGCAAGCGGCATCGGCGTGTTCCTGGTGCCGGCCGGCGCCAAAGGCATCGCCAGGAAAGGCTATCCGACCCAGGACGGCCTGCATGCCGCCGACATCACCTTCACCGGCGTCGAGGTCGGAAGCGATGCTGTGATCGGCGATCCCGAAAACGCCTTGCCGCTGATCGAGCGCGTGGTGGACGAGGCGCGCACCGCGCTTTGCTCCGAGGCCGTCGGGCTGATGGATGAATCCCTGAAAGCCACGGTCGAGTATCTGAAGACCCGCAAGCAGTTCGGCGTGCCGATCGGCAGTTTCCAGACCTTGCAGCACCGTGCCGCCGACATGTTCGTCGCGCTCGAACAGGCGCGCTCGATGTCGATGTTCGCGACCATGGCCTGCGATTTCGAGGACGCCAAGGAGCGCGCCACCGCGGTCGCCGCCGCCAAGGTGCAGATCGGCAAGTCCGGCAAATTCGTCGGCCAGCAGTCGATCCAGTTGCACGGCGGCATCGGCATGACCATGGAAGCCAGCATCGGCCACTACTTCAAGCGCCTGACCATGATCGAGAACACCTTCGGCGATACCGAATATCACCTGCGCCGCGTCACCGCGAACGGCGGGCTGGTGTAAGGCCTATCCTCGTCATTCCGGGGCGCATCGGAGATGCGAGCCCGGAATCCATTTCTCCGGGTACTCTTGCGGCGCAATGGATTCCGGGCCTGCGCCTTTCGGCGCATCCCGGAATGACGGTTAGAGAGCTTGTTAGCGCGAGAGGAAACTCCATGAAATCCACCCCCTTCGATCTCACGGGACAAGTCGCGGTCGTCACCGGCTCAAGCCGCGGCATCGGCCGCTCGTCGGCTGAATTGCTGGCCAAGCTCGGCGCCAAGGTCGTGATCTCCTCGCGAAAGGCGGAGGCCTGCGAGGAAGTGGCGCAAGGCATCCGCAAAGCCGGCGGCGACGCCCACGTCATCGCCTGCAACATCGCGCGCCGCGAGGAAGTCGAGGCGCTGGTTGCGGGCAGCATCAAGCACTACGGCAAGATCGACATCCTGGTGTGTAATGCGGCGGTGAACCCTTATTACGGCCCGCTACTCGACATCAAGGACGACGCCTTCGACAAGATCATGGCCTCCAACGTCAAGAGCAACCTCTGGCTCTGCGCGCTCGCGATCCCGCCAATGGCGGAACGCGGCAAAGGCTCGGTGGTGATCATTTCCTCGATCGGCGGCCTGCGCGGCTCGACCGTGATCGGCGCCTACGGCATCTCGAAGGCGGCGGATTTCGCGCTGTGCCGCAGCCTCGCTGGCGAGTGGGGGCCGAAGGGCGTGCGCGTCAATTGCGTCGCGCCGGGCCTGGTGAAGACCGATTTCGCTCGCGCGCTGTGGGAAGACGAAGAGCGGCTGAAGCGCCGCTGCGCCACTACCCCCTTACGGAGGATCGGCGAACCCGATGAGATCGCGGGCGCGGTCGCCTATCTCGGCTCCGACGCATCGAGCTTCATGACCGGGCAGACGATTGTGGTCGACGGCGGCGTGACCACGGCGGCGGTGTAGGTCTCCTGTCGTCCTGGCCAAGCGAAGCGCGCGCCGGGACCCATACCGCGTTGTGCTATCGATTGAAGCGAAGTGGTTGATACCCGTCGCAACAACGAAGACGGTGGTTATGGGTCCCTGCTTTCGCAGGGACGACATCGGAAACCTTGACCTTCTTCTTCCAATCCGCTTGCCTTGACGTGGCAAGACCAAAACAAACGTTCCGGGAAGAACGCCCAGGAGAAACGTGATGTCCTTCGTATTGGCCATCGATCAGGGCACCACGTCCTCGCGCGCCATGGTGTTTCGCGCCGACCTCTCGGTCGCCGGCCTCGCGCAGCAGGAATTTCCGCAGCATTTTCCGTCTTCCGGCTGGGTCGAGCACGACCCGGAAGACATCTGGACTTCGACGATTGCGACCTGCCGCGACGCGCTGAAAAAAGCTGGCCTCGCTGCCAAGGACATTGCCGCTGATTGGCATCACCAACCAGCGCGAGACCACGGTGGTCTGGGATCGCTCCACCGGCAAGGCCATTCATCGCGCCATCGTCTGGCAGGATCGCCGCACCGCCGACATCTGCGCGAAGCTGAAAGACGAAGGCCACGAGCCAACCATCACGGCCAAGACCGGCCTGATCATCGATCCCTATTTTTCCGGAACTAAAGTCGCCTGGATTCTCGATAACGTCCCCGGCGCGCGTGAGCGCGCGGTGCGCGGCGAATTGCTGTTCGGCACGGTCGATTGTTATCTGTTGTGGCGCCTGACCGGCGGCAAGGTGCATGCGACCGACGCCACCAACGCTTCGCGCACTCTGCTGTTCAATATTCACGGGGGCGACTGGGACGACGACCTCCTCAAGCTTATTCGCGTGCCGCGCGCGATGCTGCCGGAGGTGAAGGATTCCTCGCATCGCTTTGGCGAGACCGTGCCGGAGCTGTTCGGCGGTGCGATTGCGGTTTGCGGCATCGCCGGCGATCAGCAGGCGGCGACCATCGGGCAGGCGTGTTTCGCGCCCGGCATGATCAAGTCGACCTACGGCACCGGCTGCTTCGCGCTGCTCAACACCGGCACGACGCCGGTGGCTTCGAAAAACAAGCTGCTGACGACGATTGCCTATCAACTCCGAGGCAAGCGCACCTACGCGCTCGAAGGCTCGATCTTTGTTGCGGGCAGCGCGGTGCAATGGCTGCGCGACGGGCTCGGCGTCATCAAGCAGGCGGCCGAGACTGGCCCGCTCGCGGCAAAGTCCGATCCCGCGCAAAGCGTTTATCTGGTGCCGGCCTTTGTCGGTCTCGGCGCGCCCTACTGGAATCCGCGCGTGCGCGGCGCGCTGTTCGGGCTGACGCGCAACACCGGGCCCGCCGAACTCGCGCATGCCGCGCTCGAGAGCGTCTGTTATCAGACCTTCGATCTCCGGGATGCGATGCGCGCGGACTGGCCGGAGGCGAAAGCCGCCAATATCGTTTTGCGCGTCGATGGCGGCATGACCGCATCCGACTGGACGATGCAGCGGCTGGCCGACTTGCTCGACGCCCCTGTCGACCGCCCGGTGATTCAGGAGACGACTGCGCTCGGCGCGGCCTATCTTGCCGGGCTCGAGGCCGGTGTTTATCCGGAGCCTGCAAAATTCGCCGACCACTGGCGGCTAGAACGCCGCTTCAAGCCCAACATGAGCGCGGCGACGCGCGAACGGAAATTGAAGGGCTGGGCGCGCGCGGTCAAAGGTGTGCTGGCGAGCGACGAAGACGCATAAAATATGCCCATCCCTGTCATCACCCGCGAAAGCGGGTGATCCAGTATTCCGAGGCGGTTGTGATCGAACCGAGAAGCCGCCCCATCCGTCATACCCCGCATACGCGGGGTATGACGGATGGGGCGGCATTCAACGGGGGACAAAATAAAGATGAAAAAGACCATTCGCAGCCTTCTCCTTTCCGCCCTGATCGCCATAATTGCGACGTCAACCTCATCAGCCCGCGACAACGACAACGCCCTGTCCGCGGCGCGCCTTTCCACGATGCCCGCGGCGGGCCTTCAGGCCCCCGGAAAAATCCTGATCGATGTCTGGGGCATTCCGCACATCTATGCCGAGAACGAACATGACTTGTTTTTCCTGCAAGGTTTCAACGTGGCGCGCGACCGTCTCTGGCAGATCGATCTCTGGCGCAAGCGCGGCCTCGGGCTGCTGGCGAGGGATTTCGGCCCCGCTTACGTCGAGCAGGACAGGAGCTTGCGGCTCTTTCTCTATCGCGGTGACATGAAAACGGAATGGGCGTCTTACGGCCCCAAGGCGAAATCCTATGCGGAAGCCTTCGTCGCCGGCATCAACGCCTATGTGACGGACGTGCAGGCCGGTCGTAAGCCGCTGCCGATCGAATTTCGCATCGCCGGCACCAGGCCCGATCTCTGGACCGCGGAGGATGTGGTGCGGATCAGAAGCCACGGCCTGACGCGGAATGTCGCTTCCGAGGTGAAGCGTTCGCTGGTCGTCTGCGCGGCCGGTCTTGAAGCCGACCGCTTTCGCGTGAAGCTCGAACCGGCATGGACCACGAAAATCCCCGAAGGGCTCGACCCATGCAGCGTGCCGAAGGGCGTGCTCGCGGCCTATGACCTTGCGACGCGCCCCGTAGCGTTTGCCAAGGCCGAAGACCGCAAGGCGATGCTGACCCATGACCCCGATCGTTTCCTTAGCGAGGCTGACGGGCAGCGCGACACCATCGGCTCCAACAATTGGGTGGTCGCGCCATCGCGTACCGCGACTGGGCGCGCGATTCTCGCCAACGATCCGCACCGCGAGCACAGCGTGCCGTCGCTGCGTTACATCGTCGGCCTCAATGCGCCCGGTCTATCTGTTATTGGCGCGGGCGAGCCGGCGCTGCCGGGAATTTCGATCGGCCATAACGGCACGATCGCGTTCGGTCTGACCATCTTCAACGTCGACCAGGAAGACCTCTACGTCTACGAACTCAATCCCGCCGATCCCAACCAGTATCGCTATCGCGGGGAGTGGGAATTGATGCGGATCGTGCATGAGAGGGTCGAGGTCAAAGGCGAGGGTGCCCGCGACGTCGCGCTGAAATTCACCCGGCACGGGCCGGTCGTCTATGTCGACAAAGCCAACAAGCGCGCCTTCGCGATTCGCTCGATCTGGTTCGAGCCGGGCACCTCGGCCTATTTCGGCTCGTCCGACTACATGACCGCGAAGGACTGGAACGGTTTTGTCGCCGCGATAAAGCGCTGGGGCGCGCCGTCGGAAAACCAGGTTTATGCCGACGTCAAAGGCAATATCGGCTGGATTCCCGGAGCCAAGACGCCGCGTCGGGTCAACTATGACGGGCTGATGCCGGTGCCTGGCGACGGCCGCTATGAATGGCAGGGCTTTATCGACAACGACGAATTGCCGCGCGTCTACCGGCCCGAACAGGGCTTCTTCGCCACCGCCAACCAGATGAATCTGCCAGCCGGCTATCCAGTTGCCGAACGCAAGATCGGCTTTGAATGGTCGGACCCGGCGCGCTGGCAGCGCATCGTCGAAATATTGCAGTCCAAGCCGAAAATGACGCTGGCGGACGCGATGGATTTGCAGAACGACGACACCTCGATGCTGGCGCGGCGTCTGGTCACGTTGCTGAAGCCGCTTCAGTCCGACGACGCCAATACCAAAAAAGGCTTGGAGCTTCTCAAAAACTGGGACGCGCGCGACGGCGCCGACAGCGCGGCGGCAGCGGTATTCGAAGTGTGGATCGCCAACCACCTCGGCGCGGCCCTGCTCAAGGCGGTGGCGCCCAAGGCCGCGGGCCTGATCGCGCCGGAAGCATCCAGCATTTCGCCTGTTGTCGCCTATCTCGAGACGCCGGATGAAAAACTCGGCGCCGATCCAGCCTTCGCGCGAGACCAAATCTTGCGCGAAAGCCTCGGGCGTGCGGTCGCCGAGATCAGCGACAGACTGGGCGCGGATTCCCTTATGTGGCGCTGGGGGAGGCTGCATGTCGCGAAATTCGATCACGCGCTGATGCCGCTCGCCGACAAGGCGACATCAGCGCAACTCACCGTCGGGCCGTTGGCCTATGGCGGCGCCGCCAACGTGCCGCATGCGGGGACCTATCGGCGCTCGGACTATCGCCTGACCGCCGGGGCTTCGTTCCGCATGGTGCTCGACGTCGGCAACTGGGACGCCAGCCGCGCCGTCAACGCGCCCGGCCAGTCCGGCGATCCCTTCAGCGGGCATTATCGCGACCTCGCGCCGCTGTGGGCGAGCGGCCAATATGTGCCGCTGCTCTATAGCCGCGCCGCGGTCGAAGCCGCGACGGCGGAAGCAATCACGCTGACGCCGAGGTGAGGGACAAAAGGTGAGAATACCCCCATGGCAACTGCAGAGTTCTGGTCCTTAGCGGCTACGTTCAATCGCTTTCTTAAATATAAGCTTTGTCTGGCTGAAGAAGAGGGCGACCTTTGCAATTCACCAATAATACAAGCCCATACAATTCCTCGAAGTCAGATGCGAGGAATAGCCATCGATGGCCATGTCTATTCGTTTGATACGTCCCTCGCGCAACTAGAGCGAAGCGGAGGAAAAATCGCGATTAAAAAATTCGGGATTGGGCAGTTTTCCGTTTTGAATTGCTTCTGCCGAAGGCACGACAACGCCATATTTGTGGACATCGAAGACGTACCTCTTACCTTCTCTCCGCGACAACTAGCGTTGTTGCATTACCGTGTCGTGGCATCCGAACTCTATAGAAAACTGAGGATGATCGAATCCTTAAACCATCAGATTGAAACATTTTCTAAGGCAAAGACGGATCGCGACCTGATCGAAGAGCTTAAGGCTTTTAAGGAAGGTAACGAGCTCGGTGTGCGAGACGGGCGGATTGCATTTCGAGAGTGCAAGCGAGTACTAGAGCAGCACGACTACAATTCCTTAAGCGCGTTAGTTGTCAGGTTTAAGTGTAGGCCAACTATTATGACTGTTGGTGGATTTTATCCCGAGTTTGGCTTCGACGGAACGAAGCTTCAAACACTTGGTGACCGGGAGAAAATATACGAAACGGTTTCGTTCAACATACTAGCGGCTGACGATCGGGCTGCATTAGCCGTGATCTGGCAAAAAGATCACGAAAATCCTTTCGCTTTTGCTAAATCTCTTCGAGAGACAGCCTCCAGAGCATTATACGACACTCGCGATTTAAACCGCATTCGAACATTTGGAGAATACATGCATCGAGCCAGCATGGTGGGAGGGCCTTAAGAGAGTCGAACGAGACTTGCTCTTAAGACGGATGCAGATTGCTGGTGGAATATTTGAGGAACGAACCAGCTCGAGCCTACAATATACAGGTGTAACTCATGACGATTGGGGTTTCGATCACCTCGAATTCGTTAATGTTTAGCCTATGATGTTCTTACCCCTCAAACCTCACTGCCGTCGTGTTGGCGCCACACAGCAACACCGCCACGCGCTCGCCGCCGCCCCCTTATAGCGACCAGAAAGCAAAGCGGCGAAGGCCGCGGCCCCGCCGGGTTCGGTCACCAGCCGCAAGTTCGACCACAGCGCTTCCTGCGCCTGACGGATCGCGTCGTCGGTGACCAGCACGACGTCGGCGACGTTGTCGCGCGCGATCGGAAACATCAGTTCGCCGACGCGCCGCGGCGCCAGACTGTCGGCGGCGATGCCGCCGGCGGGCGCATCCACGGGCCGGCCGGCTTTCAACGCCGTGTGGAGGGTGGGTGCTGCTTCAGGTTCGACCGCGACGATGCGGATCCTGCGCCCGTACCACGCCGCGATGCCGCCGATCAGCCCGCCGCCGCCGACCGCGACCAGCAGCGTCTCGATCTCGGGCGCGTCCTGCTCCAGCTCCAGCCCCACCGAGCCCTGGCCGAGCAGCGTCTCGGCCTGATCGTAGGCATGAATAGCCATCGCGCCGGTCTCGGCGATATGGCTTTGGCTGGCGGTAAGCGCATCGGCATAGAGCGAGCCCGCGATCACGAGGTGCGCGCCATAACCCTTGATGCGCTCCTGCTTGGCGGGCGAGGCGATGTCGGGCACGAAAATCGTGGCGGGCACGCCCAGGCGATGCGCCGCATAAGCGACCGCCACGCCGTGATTGCCGCCGGAGGCCGCGACGACGCCGGCAGGTGGCGGCTTTCGCAGCAGGAGATTGGCGAACGCGCCGCGCGCCTTGAACGAGCCGGAATGCTGTAACAGTTCGAGCTTGAAGGTGAGGGGACCGGGCGGAAGGCCGAAGTCGGCCATGTCGGATTTCACCAACGGTGTTCGCCGAATGAAAGGCCGGATTGCGCTTTCGGTGGCGGCAATGCGTTCGCGCGTGATCGGGTTCGTCTCTGCCATGGGTCTGCTCTTGCCGTGATTTCCAATAGCTCTAGTCGCCTACATATTCCGGTGAGAGGTGCACGATACTGTCGGCGCGCGTGACAATGACGCTCTCCGGAAAATCCTGCTCGTAGACCGCGCCGAGGTCGTTCAGGCGTTGCAGCAATTCGGACAGGCGCGGCAAACAACCGCTTTCGATGTCGTGCAGGACAACGACGCTCCACTCGTTTTCAAGCACTTGCGCGATGCACGTCTCAACCCATCCCGCCGCATCCCTCCAGTCGCCGGGGACGCTGTTCCAGAGCACGGTCTGAAACCGGTTCGCCAGCAGGTAGTCGACGGCCGCGCGGCTCAGGAGATGAGGGCCGATCAGGCCGGAGTTTCCGTACGGCCGGAACAGTTTGTCCGGGTGAGACCATTCGCCGATCGCGCGCTGGGTCGTGGCGATTTCATCCGCGGCGAAATCCGCCTCGGGACGATCTCCAAAAGCCACCGAGTGCGAGAAGGTGTGATTGCCGATCCAGTGTCCGGCGGCATGGGCCTGGCTTGCCAGAGACGCGGCCTCGGAGTCGGCCAGATTGCGGCCGATGACGAAGAAAGTGCTGCGGATACCCTGGCGTTCCAGTATCTCGAGCACGCGTTCGGTGATCCCCGGCGTTGGACCGTTGTCGAAGGTGAGCGTGACGCGTCGCCGTTCTGCCATGAGATTCCCTTATCCGGCGATCTTGACACAAGTTAGGTAATTAGCAAAATAGCTAAATGAAAATCGCAATTGCGTTGCGCGCTTTGGCCAACGAGCGCCGCCTGCTGATCCTGGACTGGCTTCGGGATCCAGAGAGGCATTTCCGCGCCCAGGCGGACGGCGATCTCGTCGAGGACGGTGTCTGCGGCCTCCTGATTGCGGAAAAGCTCGGCGTCAGCGCGCCGACCTTGAGCGAGCACATGCGCGTCCTGATCGCGGCCAAACTGGTCAAGACCAAACGCATCAAGCAATGGACGATGTACAAGCGCGACGAAGACGCGATTGAAACGGTCAAACGCGTGATTTATGAGAAGGTCTAGAAACAGCGGGGCGTGTTCTTCATGATGCTCATCGGCCAATATGATTCCCCCTTCGTCCGCCGCGTCGCGATTGCGCTCAGGCTTTACGGTTTCACATTCCAGCACAGGCCGTGGTCGACCTTCGGCGATGCCGAGCTGATCGCGCCCTACAACCCGCTGCGGCGGGTGCCGACGCTGGTGCTCGACGACGGCGAAGCGCTTGATCGAAAGCGCCACGATCCTCGATTATCTCGATGAATTGGCCGGGCCCGAGAAGGCGATGATCGCCGCTCATGGACCGCAGCGCCGGCAATGCCTGAAGAGCTGCGCGCTGGCGACCGGTCTCGCCGACAAGGCAGTCAGTCTACTTTACGAGCGCGTGCTGCGGAAAGACCATCCGTCAAAGATCTGGGTCGAGCGCTGCGAGGCGCAGATCGGCGCAGTGCTCGCTGCGCTTGAAAAGGAGCGTGCAGCTATCGCTTCTCCGTTCTGGTTCGGCGTCAAGATTGGCCATGCCGATATCGCGGTCGCTTGCGCGCTGAGGTTCACCGCCGAGGCCCATGCCGGCGTCTTCGACGACGTGCGCCATCCCGCGTTGGCGGATCACGCCTCGCGTTGCGAGGCGATGCAGGTGTTCAAGGAATTCGTGCAGCCGCTGATGCCGCCGAAGGGATAAGGGGCGTCGTTGCGAGACGCTCGACGTCAGCGGGTGGGCTCGGCAAGCCAGGCGGCGAGCACAGCGCGCTCGTCGGCGGTGATTTCGGTGATGTTGCCGGGCGGCATGGCACTCGACCAGGCCGCGTTGCGTCCGATCAGGCGGCTGTTGCGCTGGATCGCTTCCGGATCGTCGAGCCGGACGCCCTTTGGCGCTGCGGTAATCCCGTCAAATACCGGCTCGGCGGCGTGGCACATGCTGCAACGGGACAGCACGATGTCCTGGGCGGCGGCGAAGTCGTGCTTGGGCACCACGGCGCTCACCTTGGCGTCCCGCGGACCGGCGGTCGAGAGGAATGCGATCGCGATCATGCCCAGCGCCGCCACGCCCCATACCCACCACGGCGATTTGCGCCCGGCATGGCGCTCGTTGAAGAAGTGACGGATCACGGGACCGAGCGCGAGCACGATTGCCGCGATCAGCCAGTTAAAGCGGGTGCCGAAAATCAGCGGGTAATGGTTGCTGATCATCAGGAACACGACCGGCAAGGTCAGGTAGTTGTTGTGGACCGATCGTTCCTTGCTCTGCTTGCCGTATTTCGGGTCCGGCGTCTGGCCGGCGAGCAGCGCCGCCACGACCTTCTTCTGGTTCGGGATGATCAGGGTGAAGACGTTGGCGACCATGATGGTGCCGATGATGGCGCCGATCTGGTTGAAGGCGCCGCGCCCGCTCAGCACGTGGGTGAACGCGTAGGTGAGGACGACCAGGAAAATGTAGCCGCCGATCGCGAAAGGCAGTTCGTGGCTGGAAAGGCCTGAGCGGCAGGCGGCTTCATAGAGTAGCCACGCCAGCGCCAGGCTGACGAGGCTGAACAGCCCCGCCTGCATTGGCGTCAGGTCGAGCACCGACTTGTCGACCAGGAACAGTTCGGCGTCGAGGTAGTAGACGATGACCATCAGTACGAAGCCCGACAGCCAGGTGGTGTAGGCCTCCCATTTGAACCAGGTCAGTTCGCTCGGCATCTGCGAAGGCGCGACCAGGAACTTGATGATGTGATAGAAGCCGCCGCCATGCACCTGCCACGCCTCGCCATGGGCGCCTTCGGGCAGGCCGCTGCGCGGCTTGAGTTCGAGGTCGAGGTGAATGAAATAGAACGAACTTCCGATCCAGCCGATGGCCGCAATCACGTGCAGCCAGCGGAAAATCAGACTGGCCCATTCCGACAGTATCGATGCCCACATCGCCGGCTCCATCCCTCGCGCGGCATATCCGGCGACGGTCCCGCGCGTCTCGTCCGGCCAACCCCGGCCAGATGCCCCAATTCTGTGTGGCATCTATCGCCATGGTTTTCCAGCGCTTCCGGTTGGCAGCTAGTGGCGTGGATTTGACATTCGCTACGCAGGCGGCCGCAAATTCGGAAAAGCGAATGTCAAAATCCCAAACGCCACTAGAATCTTGAATTTGCTAGTGGTCCTCGATTCCAACATTCGCAAAACTGCGTGCTGCAGCGGGATGCGAATGTTGGAATTGGACCACCAGTGCCCAAAAATGCGGCAGGTGGACTTGGCCGCACCAAACCGGGTAAATGGAGTGGGGCCGATTTCGAGGTGGGATCATGAAGAAGCTGCTCGCGTGCATGATGGTTATGGCGGCGGCAACGCCGGCGTGGTCGCAAACAAAGCCGGTGACGAGAGCCGCACGCGTCGATCCCTGCGCGCCGATCGGTCAAACCGCCAGCCGCGAGCTGATCTATTCGATGAGCTGTACCAACCTTCCGGCGCCGCCGGCGCCTCCGCCGCAGGTTGAGGTTCAACAACAGGCCCCAGCCCCTGAGCCGGAAGTGCGGCGCGGCGGCCTGTTCGGCATGTCCTTCGACGTGGGCGGAAACTCGTCGGGCGGTCAGGGCAGAACCCCATAAGCGGATGGATGTAAGCGGGGATTAAGTGTTGCAGAAGCCGCTTGACGAGCTGAACGCCTGCACGCAAGGCGACTTCGTCGCGGCGCTCGCCAATATCTTCGAATATTCGCCCTGGGTCGCCGAGCAGGCCTTTGCGGCGCGGCCGTTTGCCGGCGTCAATGCGCTGTTTGCGGCGATGAAGGCGGCGGTCGAGCGCGCGCCGCAAGAGCTGCGGCTCGCGCTGATCAAGTCGCATCCTGATTTGGCTGACAAAACCAAGCGCGCCGATGAGTTGACGGCCGAATCGACCGCCGAGCAGAACAGCCTCGGGCTCGACCGGCTGTCGGATGCCGAATACGAGGCGTTCGAGCGCGTCAACAATGCCTACCGTTCCAAATTCGGCTTTCCCTACATCGTCAGCGTCCGCCGCCACACCAAGGATTCGGTCCTCAGCGATTTCGCGCGCCGGCTGCCGAACGATGCCGCGACGGAAACGGCGACCTCGATTGCGGAGATTTGCCGCATCGCGGCGCTGCGGCTCGATCAGCTCGTGATTTCCAGCGACCGGCTCGCCCGTTCATGGGCGGCTTTCGACCCATGTGCTCGACACCCATAGTGGCAAGCCCGCCGCGGGGATCGCGGTCGAACTCGTCGAACGCTCGGCGCTCGGCGTCAGCCGCATCGTGGCGCGCGCGGTGACGAATGCGGACGGCCGCACCGATCAGCCGTTGATCGGCGGCCGGCCGGTGCCGATCGGCCGCTATGAGCTGATTTTCCACGTCGGAAACTATTTTGGGGAACGAAACGTGGAGGTCTCCGACCCGCCATTCCTCGACGATATCGCGCTACGTTTTGCGGTCAGCGATCCGGAAGGGCATCTGCATGTGCCCCTCCTGGTCACGCCATGGAGTTATGCGACCTATCGCGGCAGCTAAGACGGAAGTTCCTCAAGGATGAGGAGTGCCGCGCGCCCGAGCAGGCCGAGCGCTGCCGCATGGCAAAACGCCTTCGGCGCGGCTTAGCTTCCGAATTTTTCCTTCAGCGCCGGAAACAGCCGGTCAGGCTTGAACGGCGTCGAGGTGAAGCGGATGCCGGTGGCGCTGGCGATCGCATTGCCCATCGCGGGCGCCACGGGATTGTAAGGGCTCTCACTCATCGATTTCGCGCCCATCGGCCCGATCTTGTCGTAGGTGTCGGCGAAGAAGACTTCGGTGCGCGGCACGTCGGCAAAGGACGGCAGGTGGTAGTCCCGAAAGCGCGGATTGACGATACTGCCGCCGTCGTCGATCACGAGTTCCTCGTAGAGCGTGGCGCCGAGCGACTGCGCGACGCCGCCTTCGACCTGGCCGCGGCACTGCATCGGATTGGCGACCCGGCCGGCATCCGCCGCCTGCACGCTCTTGAGAATCTTCAACTCGCCGCTGCCCTTGTTCACGGCGACCCGAAATCCCTGCACGTTGAAGGCGACCGAACGCGGCGTGCCGGCGGAATTGCCGTGGGCTGACAGCCGCATCCCCTTCGCGCTTGCCGTCTCGGCGATCTTCGCAAACGGCAGGCGTCTCTCGCCCGAGACGAGGTGGTCGCGCTCGAGCACGCTCGTGGCCATCTGCATGCCCATGGCGCGCGCGGCAAAGGCCTTGATCTCGACGGCGAGATTTTCCGCCGCGACTTTGGTGGCAAGCCCCGCGACAAAGGTACCGGCCGAGCCGTACGCGCCGGTGTCATGGCCGCCATTGGCGGTGTCGGATTGTTTGAGGGAAATCTGATCGACGGTGGTCGCGAGCGCCGTCGCCGCGATCTGACGATGCACCGTGGTAGTGCCGTTGCCGAACTCGGCGGTGCCGACGGTGAGTTCAAATCCGCCATCGTCGCGCAAGCGAGATATAGCAGTCCGCGATATGGCCGGCCGGCGGCACGGTGTCGATCATGGTGAGCGCGATGCCGTCGCCGATCAGCCAGTCGTCGGACAACGGCGGCTTCGAGGTGTCCGCGGCCATGGCGCGCTCGACCAGGTCGAGGCACTGGTCGAGCCCATAGGAGCCGTATTCCACGTCGTGATATTCGGATCCCGGCGGCGCTAGCATGGGATCGCCGGGCTTGACGACGTTGCGGCGGCGCATCTCGAACGGGCTGATGCCAAGTTGCCTCGCCAGTTCATCGATCGCGGATTCCACCGCAAACTGTGTCTGCGGCAGACCATAGCCGCGGAAAGCGCCGGCCGGCAGCGTGTTGGTATAGGCGGCGACCCCGTCGACCTTCTTGTTCGGGCAATTATAGACGCTGATGCATTCGCTGACCGCGTGAAACAGCACCGGCCCGCCATGATTGCCGTAGGCGCCGGTGTTGGAGAGCACATCGATTTTCAACGCGGTGAGCTTGCCGTTCTTGTCGGCGCCGGCCTTGATGTGGACCCGCATCGGATGGCGCGTCGAGGTGGAAATGAATTGTTCCTCCCGCGTCAGTTCGAGCTTGACCGGACGGCCGGTCTTCAGCGCGGCCAGCGCCAGAATATCCTCGACGAACATCTCCTGCTTGCCGCCGAAGCCGCCGCCGACGCGCTTGCAGAACACGCGCACCTTCTCGGCCGGAAGATCGAACAGGCTGGCGAGCATTCGCCGCGTCAGGAACGGCACCTGGGTCGACGAACGAACGGTGAGGACGCCGTCGGCATCGACAAAGGCAATGCCGCCATGGGTTTCCAGAGCGGCGTGCTGCACGCGCTGCGTCGTGAACGTGCCCTCGTAAGTCACGGCGGACGCAGCCAAGGCGGCCGCGACGTCGCCAAACTCGCCGTGCGTTTCGGCGGCGATATTGCGTTCCGCGTTGGCGATGCGGTTTTCGGTCGTCTTGCCCGGATGGATCACCGGCGCGCCCTCGGCGATCGCCTGGTGCCGGATCGACCACATGCGGCAGTATTTCGTAAGTCACCTTGAGACGGCGGCAGCCTTCTTCGGCGGCGCCTTCGCTGGTCGCCACAACCGCCGCGACTTTTTGCCCGATGAAGCGCACGACATCGTCGAGCACGCGGGTGTCGTCCGGGTCCATCCAGTCGTTCTCGTGCCGCGCGGTCGAAAATAACTTCGACGGCGCGTCTTCGTGAGGTCAGCACCGCATGAACGCCGGGCACGGCGAGCGCCGTCGCTCTTGTCGATCGAGATGATCCTGGCGTGCGGATGCGGCGAGCGAAGCATCTTGATGTGAAGCAGGCCTTCGACCTCGGTATCGAAGGTGTAGCGCTCCGCGCCACGCACCACGAGCGGGCCTGCCGGCGCCGGCAGGCTGCGGCCGAACGCATCGCCGGCGTCGGCCTTTTCGACGTTGGTCTTGCCGTTGAGGGCGTCCTCGATCGAGCCATAGCCGGTGCAGCGGCAGATATTGCCCTTCAGCGCCGCGCCGAGATCGGCGCGTTGCGCCTGGTTCAGCGAGGCGCAGGTCAGGATCATGCCGGCGGTGCAGAAGCCGCATTGAAATCCCTGCGCATCCAGAAACGCCTGCTGCATCGGATGAATGGCGGCATCGCCCGCAAAGCCTTCGATGGTGGTCACAGTGTGGCCTTCGGCCCGGAACGCCGGAATCAGGCAGCTGTGTACCGGCTCGTTATCGAGCAGCACGGTGCAGGCGCCGCAATCGCCGGCATCGCAGCCCTTTTTGACGCCGAAATGGCCGAGCTCACGCAGGAACGTGCGCAGGCATTGCCCGGCGCGCGGCTGCTGTTCGAAACTCTTGCCGTTGATCTCGAAGCTCAAAGCTACTCCACCAGTTCGTCGCAGATTTCGCGAGCCAGTCGCAGCGTCATGTGTTTGCGCCAGAACGGCTTGCCGTGAATGTCGTCGTGATAGAGATCATCGGGGATGGCTTGCAGGATCGCCTCGCGCAGGTCGGAGGCGTCGGGCACCTTCTTGAACGACAGCCTGACCGGCCGCTTGGTCGAAGCCGTCACCGTCAGCGCGAGCGCGCCGTCATAGCCAATGCTGCCGATCACCAGCGCCGCCGAACGTCCCACCGGCGCCAGCGAAATCTGGCGGAAAGCCGAGCGGCGTTTCATCGCAGCGAGCGGAATGTCGATCTGCCGCAACAATTCACCACCCTTGAGCAGGTTGGCCCGATTGCCGGTGACGAAATCGAGCATCGCGACGGTTCGCTCGCCGCCGTCCGGCTGCCAGATGGTGCAGACCCCATCGAGTGCCGAGGTCAGAGAGATCATCGGTCCCGCCGGCAGCGACATGCAGACATTGCCGCCGACGGTTGCGGTCTTCCAGATCTTGAAGGAGGCCAGAAAAGCCCGGCAGCATTGATTGATCAGAGGTGCGGCCAGCCAGTCCGGCGGACAGGCGATTGCGTCGAGTTCGGCGACGCTGCACGTCGCCGCGATTGACAGTCCGTTCCCATCGATGGTCAGCGCCGGCCATCCGAGCGCGGCCAGATCGATCAGGCGATGCAGGTCGGCCTGCGGTTCCGAAAATAGCCAGGTGCCGCCCGCGAGCCAGGCATCGCCTGCCGTCCAAGCGGGCAGTTCGGAGCGCGCTTTCGGACGCGCCACCGCCATGATCGTATTCAGGTCCATACGCCAGTGGTCCGATACTTGGCCAACGCTTTCAAGGCCATCACTCTTTCTGTAACAGTTTTGTTCTGTAAGTCTTGCAAGACCAGTGCCGTCTGGCTGAACCTCCCACAGCACAAGCTTCAAATAGAAAGCGGCCCTGGTCTCTGAATTGCAAGGAAGATTTCAAGAGGAAAGGCGTTAACAATGGCGCAATCGCAGGCGATCTGGATCAAGCACCCGCAAGCTATTTTGGCCGAGGGCGCCGGCGGCGGTATTGTCGTTCAGGGCGGCCGGATCGTCGAACTGGTACCGGCCGGCGCGACACCCAAAACGAGTGCGGCGGTGTTCGATGCCTCGGCGCATGTGGTGTTGCCCGGACTGATCAATACCCATCACCATTTTTACCAGACGCTGACGCGGGCGGTGCCGGCGGCGATGGACCGCGAGCTGTTCCCTTGGTTGCAGGCGCTCTACCCGGTATGGGCGGGATTGACGCCCAAGGCGCTCGAACTCGGCGTCACCGTGGCGATGTCGGAGCTGATGCTTTCCGGCTGCACCACCACGACCGATCATCACTACGTTTTTCCGGCGGGGCTCGAGCAGTCGGTCGATATCGAAGTTGCCGTGGCGCAACGTCTCGGCCTGCGCGTGCTCCTGACCCGGGGCTCGATGAACCTGTCGCAACGCGATGGCGGCCTGCCGCCGGACAGCGTGGTGCAGGACGAAGATACCATCCTTGCCGACAGTGAACGCGTCGTCGGCAAATTTCATCAGCGCGGCGAAGATGCGATGGTGCAGATCGCGCTCGCGCCCTGTTCGCCGTTCTCAGTAACGACGTCGCTGATGAAGAAAACCGCGGCACTGGCCGAAAAGCTCGACGTCCGCATGCACACCCATCTGGCGGAAACCGAGGACGAAAACCGGTTCTGCGAACAGCTCTTCAAGTGCCGGCCGCTCGATTATCTGGAGGATTGCGGCTGGCTCAATGCGCGGACCTGGCTGGCGCACGGCATCTTCTTCAACCCATCCGAAATGAAGCGGCTCGGCAAGGCCAAAACCACCATCAGCCACTGCGCTTGCAGCAATCAGATTCTGGCATCGGGCTTCTGTCCGGTCTGCGAGATGGAAGAGGCCGGCGTCGGCATCGGGCTTGGCGTCGACGGCTCGGCGTCGAACGACGAGTTCAATCTGATGCAGGAAGTCCGCGCGGCCTTCTTGTTGCAACGGGTGCGCTATGGCGTCGCCAAGGTGAGCCACAAGGACGCGCTGCGCTGGGCCACCAAAGGCTCGGCGGCCTGTGTCGGCCGTCCTGAACTCGGCGAGATCGCGGTCGGCAAGGCGGCTGATCTGGCGCTGTTCAAGCTCGACGAATTGCGTTTCTCCGGCCACGGCGATCCCTTGGCCGCGCTGGTGCTGTGCGGCGCGCATCGCGCCGACCGCGTCATGGTGGCGGGGAAATGGACCGTCATCGATGGCGCCATTCCCGGGCTCGACGTCGCCGATCTGATCCGCCGCCACAGCGCGGCGGCGCGCGCTTTACAGGCGGGCTAAAGAGCGATCGTGCCGCGAGACTCGATACACCCTCTCCCCTTGCGGGAGAGGGTGGCGAAAATGAGCGATAGCGAAATTTGAGCCGGGTGAGGGGTCAATATCAGTATTTGCGAAGGACCCCTCACCCGGTTTCTCGCTTACGCTCGAAACCACCCTCTCCCGCAAGGGGAGAGGGTGACGAGCGTTCGCGCGGCCAAGCGCGTTAGCTAAAAGATGCAAAAAAAGCCGGGCGTTTCCGCCCGGCCTTTCCGTCTTGATGTGGTTCGGGGCTTACTTGCCCGGCATCTTGTCGTCGATGCCCTTGACATAGAAGTTCATGCCGAGCACCTGGCCATCGTCGAGATGGTCGCCGCCCTTGCACTCGACCGTCTTGCCGCTTTGATCGACGATCGGGCACTTGAACGGATAGAGCTTGCCGGCGACGATGGCGGCTTCCGTATCCATCGCCAGCTTTTTCACGTCGTCGGGCATGTTGGTGTAGGGCGCCATCACGACCATCTTGTCCTTCAGGCCGTCCCAGACGTTGTCGGTTGTCCACTTGCCCTCGAGCTCGGCCTTGACGCGACGAATGTAGTACGGCCCCCAGTTGTCGATGATCGAGGTCAGCTGCGTCTTCGGTCCGAACTTGATCATGTCGGAATCCTGGCCGAATGCCAGCTTGCCGCGCTCGGATGCGATCTGCATCGCGGCCGGAGAATTGGTGTGCTGCATGATCACGTCGGCGCCCTGATCGAGCAGCGCCTTGGCGGCGTCAGCTTCCTTGCCGGGGTCGAACCATGTGTTGGCCCAGATGATCTTGACCTTGATGTTGGGGTTGACCGTCTGCGCCCCGAGGATCGTGGCGTTCATGCCCATGATGACTTCCGGAATCGGGAACGAGCCGATATAGCCGAGCACGCCGGCCTTCGACATCTTGCCGGCGATCACGCCCTGGATGTAGCGGCCTTCATAGAACCGGCCGTTGTAGGTCCCCATGTTCTTGTCGCGCTTGAATCCGGTGGCGTGCTCGAAATGCACGTTGGGATATTTCTTGGCGACCTTCAGCGTCGGGTCCATGTAGCCAAAGGACGTGGTGAAGATCAGCTTGTTGCCGGCACGCACGAGCTGTTCGATCGAACGCTCGGCATCGGGGCCTTCGCTGACGTTCTCGAGATAGGTGGTCTCGATCTTGTCGCCGAATTCCTTCGCCAAGGCCTGGCGTGCGACTTCATGCTGGTAGGTCCAGCCGAAATCTCCAACCGGGCCGAGGTAAATGAACCCGACCTTCAACTTGTCGGCGGCCGAAGCGCTCACGCTTCCGGCCAGCAGAACTGCGGCCGCAGCCGCAAGAAGTGTTTTCCTCATCATCAATCTCCATACTCCCGGGGTAAAACCTACATTCAAAACGCGCTGCCCCCCTTCAGCCGCGTCCTGAAACGCGAAATCAGCGGTCGGGCACGAACACCGTGCCAAGCGCGGCCGGCGCGGTCGAGCCGCCTGTTCTCGCCCGCGAAATCAGAACAAGGACAATGACGGTCGCCAAGTATGGCAGGGACGACATGAATTGCGAGGGGATTCCGAGGCCGAACGCCTGCACGTGCAATTGCAGAATGGTCACGGCGCCGAACAGGTAAGCTCCGATGATGAGGCGGCCCGGACGCCAGGAGGCGAACACCACCAGCGCCAGCGCGATCCAGCCGCGGCCCGCAGTCATTCCGGGAATGAAGAACGGCGTGTAGGCGAGCGGCAGGTAGGCGCCCGCGAGTCCCGCACAGGCGCCGCCGAATATCACGGCGTACAGGCGGATGCGAAGCACGGGATAGCCGAGCGCATGAGACGAGACGTGATTGTCGCCGGCGGCGCGCAACACCAATCCGGCGCGCGTGCGATAGAGAAACAGCCAGACGGCGATCAAAAGAATCAGCGAGAGATAGACGAAGGCGTCCTCGCCAAACAGGATCCGGCCGGCAAAGGGAATGTCGGTGAGGCCCGGAATGTAAAGATGCGGTGCCGGCGTGATTCTTTCGCCGACGAAGCCGGCACCGATCAGGCCGGAAAGGCCGACCCCGAGAATGGTCAAGGCCAGGCCAGTCGCGACCTGGTTGACCGCAAGGCCGAGCGTCATCAGCGCGAAGATCAACGACATCAACGCACCGGCGATGATTCCGCAGATCGCGCCAACAATGATCGAACCCGTGAGCCAGGCGCCGCCAAAGCCGCAGGCGGCGCCGACGATCATCATGCCTTCGACGCCGAGGTTGAGCACGCCGGAACGTTCGGTCACGAGTTCGCCTGTGGCCGCGATCAACAGGGGTGTCGACGCAGCCAGGACCGACAGGATGATGGCTTCAAGCAGTTCCACTTGGCACCTGCGAGGTGGAAACCAGCCGGATCCGGTAGAGAATAAGGGAATCGCAGGCGAGCACGTAGAACAGCAGAATGCCTTGAAAAACCTTGGTCACGTCGAGAGGTATCTTCATGGCGATCTGGGCCTGTTCGCCGCCGATGAACGTAAGCGCCAGGAAAAGCCCTGCAATTAATATTCCAACCGGGTTCAATCGTCCGAGGAAGGCAACGATGATGGCGGTGAACCCGTAGCCCGGTGAAAAGCTCGGTTGCAGATGGCCGACGGGACCCGCGACCTCGATGATTCCGGCAAGCCCTGCGAGCGCGCCGGAAATGGCAAAGGTCAGGAGGATCAGTTGTTTGGAATTGAAGCCGCCAAAGCGCGCGGCGCGCGGTGCGGCGCCGACCACGCGGATTTCAAAACCCTTGATCATCCGGCCGAGCAGGATCGCGGCGGCTCCGACGACGATCAAGGCGAAGATCGCGCCGAGATGCAGACGTCCGCCATCGACCAGAAGCGGCACGGTGGCGACCGGATCGAACTCCGCCGTGGTTGGAAAGTTGAAGCCGTTCGGATCGCGCCAGGGACCGCGCACCAGATAATCGAGGAAGAGGTCGGCGACATAGACCAGCATCAGGCTGGTCAGAATTTCGCTGGCGCCGAACCTCACCTTGCAGATCGCCGGAATCAGCGCGTAGAGCGCGCCAGCGGCAGCCCCCATCACCAGCATCGCCGGCAACACCCAGGGCCCGGCGTCGGTGCCTTGGGTTTTCACGGCGATCCAGGAGCCGGCGACAGCGCCGATCAGGAATTGTCCTTCGGCGCCGATGTTCCAGACATTGGCGAGATAACAGAGCGACAGTCCGATCGCGATCATCACCAGCGGCGTCGCCTTGACCGCGATTTCCTGCAGCGAATAGCTGTCGGTCAACGGCTCGATGAAATAGACCCAAAGCGCGAGAAGCGGATTCTTGCCGAGGATGGCGAACAGGATGACCATGGTCACGATCGTCATGCCGATCGCGATCAGCGGTGACACCAGTGCAATCGTGTTCGATCGCTCGGCGCGCTTTTCAAGCACCAGCTGCATGCGCCACATCCTTCTGATCGAGGCCGCTTCCGCCCATCAACAGCCCGAGTTTCTCGCGGGTGGCTTCCGCCGTCGGCAGCGCCTGCGACAGCCGTCCATGAAACATCACCGCAATCCGGTCGGTGATTTCGGCGAGTTCGTCGAGGTCCTGGCTCGTGACCAGAACGGCCGCGCCGGAGGCGGCGAGGTCGAGCAGCGCCTGACGGATCACCGCGGCGGCGCCCGCATCCACGCCCCAGGTCGGCTGGCTTACCACCAGCACCGCGGGGTTGCGGAGGATTTCGCGCCCGACCACGAACTTCTGCAAGTTGCCGCCGGAAAGGGAAGCGGCTTCCGGATCACGCTTGGCCTTGCGCACATCGAAGGTCTTTGTGGTGCGGTCGACGGTCGCCAACGTCGCCGGCGTATTGACGAAGCCGAACCTGACCATGCCGCTGGCGGCATGCCCGGTGAGCAGCGCGTTCTCCGACAATTTCATGCGCGGCGCGGTGCCATGGCCGAGCCGCTCTTCCGGCACGAAGGCCGCGCCGAGCTTGCGCCGATGGGTGATGGAGAGATGGCCGGCCGCGATTCCCTCGATCACCACCGTGCCGGGGTCGTTGGAGTATCGTTCGCCCGATAGCGCTGCGAACAATTCGTCCTGCCCGTTGCCGGCAACGCCGGCGATGCCGAGGATTTCGCCGCCGCGAAGCTCGAGCGAGATATTTTGCAGCCGCACGCCGTGGGGATCGTCGGGCTCAAGCGAGAGATCGTTGACGACGAGGCGCGGCACCGTGATCTTTCGCGTGGCCGCCGCTTTGACTTCCTTGATCTCGGTGCCGACCATCATCCGCGCCAGCGAAGCCGCGGTCTCCGCCTTCGGATTGCAGGTCGCGACCTTCTTGCCGCCGCGCAGGATCGTTGCGGTGTCGCAGAGCCGCTTCACCTCGTCGAGCTTGTGGCTGATGTAAAGGATCGCGCGGCCCTCGGCCTTCAGCCTGTTCAATACAACGAAGAGCTGGTCGGCTTCCTGCGGGGTCAAGACCGCGGTCGGCTCATCGAGGATCAAGAATTTCGGGTCCTGCATCAGAACGCGCACGATCTCGATGCGCTGCCGCTCGCCGACCGAAAGCTGCCAGACCTCGCGGCGAGGATCGAGCGGCAGCCCGTAAGTGCTCGCCACCTGTTCGAGCCGCGCCGACATATCCTTGAAGAACTCCTTGCCGTCGAGCCCGAGCGCGACATTCTCGGCCACGGTGAGGTTGTCGAACAACGAGAAATGCTGGAACACCATGCCGATGCCGCGGGCACGCGCCTCCGACGGTCCGGACAGGACCATCTTCTTGCCCTCCCAGCGCATCTCGCCTTCGCTGGGCTGGATCAGGCCGTAGACGGTTTTGACCAGGGTCGACTTGCCCGCGCCGTTTTCGCCCAGCAGCGCATGGATTTCCTTCGGCCAGATATCGATGTCGATGGAATCATTGGCGAGGAAGGTGCCGTAGCGTTTGGTCAGCCCGACGGTTTGCAAAAGCGGCGTTTCGCCGGAATGTGGGCTGACGGGCGTCGAATCTGACATTCGGGTTCACAGTTCCCCAGAAGACCGCCTCGATACTGTGCCACTTTAGACGCCAACGTAAGTAGCGAAAAAGCGCCAGTCGTTGCCCAAGCCTTCAGCAGTTCCGGACCTGAGAGTGATTCTCAAGCAACCCGCCGCGTAACCCTAAATTGATACCATTGAGGCTTTTGATGGTGTGTTGTGCTGTTGCATAATTGTGACGGTCTGTTGCAATTCGTCACCGGCAGCAGGGCGCTGCTTTGGATGTAAGCATCGTGATTTGACGGCTCTCCGGACGTCGCTGCGAGGAGGTTATCTCGCACGGCGGACTTTGCGCTAACCCCAAGGCTTCTCAAAAAAATCAATAAAAACAATTGGAACGTGGCATGTGGTCACGGCTCGCCGGATCTCGCGATATCGCCGTCAACAGTAATAAGCCCTCCAAATCGCGGGTGGTTTGGTTATTTTTGATTAATCCTGCGGCAGGCGGTGGAAAAAGTTGAGGCTTCTCAGGTCGTGTGAACGGCGTAACTGTCTCATTCAGGGCCTGTGATGGTTCGCTCTGCAATTGGGGGTACTAATGTCGTTCAGAAAAACAATCTTCGCAACCGCGGCGCTATCCTTGGCCGCGCTTGCTTCAGCCGGTGTCGCACGAGCTGCGGATCTCCCGGTCAAGGCCAAGAAGCCGGTGGCAGATTTGCCGTTCTTCCTGCTCATCGATGATCGCGTGACTTTCTCCTATCAATTTACGGCTACCGACCCGGGCGCCTATTCGCCGAACAAGTCGGGTACGGGCTGGAACGGTAACACCGCAAAGCAGGTCTACTCGTTCACCCACTTCGATATCTGGGGCTACGGCACCAACTTCTTCACGATCTCGATGTTCAAGTCGGACCACAACGATCCGGCGTCGCCCTGCTCGGGCTCTCCGACATCGACCGTTACGGTCACCGGGTTTAACACGGGCTGCGCTGGGCGCCACCGAGTTCTACGGCCTGTTCCGTTCGACCTTCGGCTGGAATGAAATCTTCGGCACCAAGGCCTTCAGCATGGGCCCGCTGCATAACATTTCGTTCGAAATCGGCGCCGACATCGAAGCTGAAAACACCTTCCTGGCGCCCGCCAAGCGCGACGGCGTCCTCGGTCTGCAATTCGCCTTCGACCTGCCTTACAAGGGTTTCTTCAACGTCGCGCCCTTGGCCTACAGGGAAATCAACCACAACGCGTTCGACTCGTGCGGCGTGTTCGGCGCAGGAACGCCTGGCGTAACCTGCCTCGCCGACGGCAACACAGACTTCAAGTGGACCTGGGCGGTTGAAATCAACTACTACATGGACCTCGGCTTCCTGCCGCAGAACATGCAGTACTTCTCGATCAGCGGCCGTGCCGGCTTCTATGGACCGAAGGGCGACTCGAACCAGCCGCTTACGGGCATTATGCCGTCCAAGACGGAAATCAACAGCGAACCGATCCGTCTGACCTTCGACGCCTCCAAGGCCTTCTGGGGTGCGAAGTACACCCACTTCGTGGACGTCTGGGTTGCCTACCGTTACTGGCAGAACAAGTTCGGCCTCGACCACACCAGCGCGGTGAACGGTATCTGTAACGCGGTCATCGGTGGTTCGCTTCAGAGCACCCACTCTTGTACCGAACAGTCGGCCTCAGCCGGTATCACTGTGAAGTTCTGATCGCCTGAAATATCTAACGACGATGGCGCCGCGACTTGATCGCGGCGCCATTTTTTATTGGGCTTTATTTGATGAGGTTTTGTCGGCGGCCCTCATGACGGCAGGCCTCATGACGGAAAGCCGTAACGCGTCGTGGTTATTGGCGAGCTTCGGCTTTCGCCTATTTCTTCCAGGCCCCGGCGTGGAATGCCGCAGGAAATGTTCGTCCAACTGGTCCTGCGTCAGGTCCGCGACGTCTGTCTTCGGCGTCCCGCCGTCAGATTCTTGTTTGACGCGTTTTCTACCGCAGATAAGTCTACGCAATCTGCGTAAACTTGATTGCTATGCGAACCGGTGTCCACCCGTCTCCGTCAGGGCTTCGCCGGGCCACTAACTCACTCGGCCGCCGAAGCTTTAGCGAAGGCGGCTTCGCTTGAAAACGCTTTTTAGTGTCCGGCCATGTGGCGGCCGACTTCGGTCAGGTCGGCTTCGCTCGCGCGCGCCTCATAGACGAACTGGCCGTGAAACATCACCACCAGACGATCCGACAATTCGAGCAATTCGTCGAGGTCCTCGCTGACCAGGAGCACCGCGGCGCCGCGGTTGCGCGCCGCCATGATCTCGGCATGGATCTGGGCGACCGCTGCGAAATCGAGCCCAAAGCAGGGATTGGCGGCAATCAGCACCTCGACATCGCCGCCGAGTTCGCGCGCCAGTACCGCGCGCTGGACATTGCCGCCCGACAGCGCCGAGATCGGCGTATCCGGGGTACGGGTCTTGATCTTGTAGAGGCCGATCTTGCGCTCGGCGTCGCTGCGGAAGGCGGCGCCGTTGAGCCACCAGCCGCCCTTGGCGAACGGCGCTCGGTCGAATTCGCGGAACGCGAGGTTGTCGGCGACGCTCATGCCGGCGACGCAGGCGTTTTTCAGCGGCTCTTCCGGCAACAGCGACATCTTGTGCCGGCGCATCTCCTCGCGGCTGGCGTGATAGATGTCGCCAGCCACCTGGATTTCGCCGCTTTCGGCCTCGCGCTGACCGGCCAGCACCTCGACGAGCTGGCGCTGGCCGTTGCCGGAGACGCCGGCGATGCCGACGATCTCACCGCCGCGCACCGAGAGCGAGGCATCCTTCACCGCGATCGCACCGGCATCGTCGAGCGCGCAGACCTTGCTGAGTTCAAGCCGCACGCTGCCGGCCTCGCCCGAGCGCGGCGGCTGGATAGTCAATTCCTCGGCGCCGATCATCGCGCGCGCCATCGCATCCGGCGTCAGCTCCTTGACGAGGCCTTTGCCGGCGAGCTTGCCGCGGCGCAGGATGGTCACCTCATCGGCGAACGCCATCACCTCGCGGAATTTATGCGTGATCATCAGGATGGTCAGCTCGCCGTTCTGCACCATATTGCGCAGCATGCCGAGCACCTCGTCGGCTTCGCCCGGCGTCAGCACCGAGGTCGGCTCGTCGAGGATCAAAAAGCGCCGCTTCAGATAGAGCTGCTTGAGGATCTCGCACTTCTGCCGCTCGCCGGCCGAGATGTCCGCGACGCGGGCGTTCAGCGGCACCTTGAACGGCATCTGCGACAGGAAGGCTTCGAGTTCTCTCTTTTCCTTGGCCCAGTCGACCACGGCCGGCACATTGTCGCGCGCCAGCACCAGGTTTTCGGCCACCGTCATCGCCGGCACCAGGGTGAAATGCTGGTAGACCATCCCGAGGCCCAGCGCATGCGCATCCTTCGGGTTGGCGATCGCCTGTTCGCGGTCGCCGACCAGGATTTCGCCCTGCGTGGCGTGGTAATAGCCCATGATGCATTTGACGAGCGTGCTCTTGCCGGCGCCGTTCTCGCCAAGCAAGGCGTGCAGCGTGCCGGGGCGAACTTTCAGTTCGACATTGTCGAGCGCGACGAAATCGCCGAAACGCATGGTCATCGCGATGGCGTCGATGCCGAACGCGCCGGTCGGCGCGGGATATTCGCCGATTTTCACTAGAGCTCCGATTCTGAAATTCGCAATCTGTCGCGGCAACCTCTGATGCGAATTTCGGAATCAGAGGAGCTCTAGAATTAATGTTAGAATCGGACCACTAGATCGCCCCGATCAAGTCGGCGGATTTGGCGACCGCGCCGAACACGCCGCCCTGCATCTTGATCATCTGCAACGCAGCATCGTGGTTGCTCTTGTCGGTCGCCGCACAGCAGTCCTCGACCAGCACGCATTCAAAGCCGCGATCGTTGGCTTCGCGCATGGTGGTATGAACGCAGACGTCGGTGGTGATGCCGGTGAGCACGATATTTTCGATGCCGCGCACGCGCAGCAGCAATTCAAGATCGGTGGCGCAGAATGAACCCTTGCCGGGCTTGTCGATGATCGGCTCGCCCGCGAGCGGCGCGAGATCTGGAATGATTTCCCAGCCGGCCTCGCCGCGCACGAGGATGCGTCCGCACGGACCGGGATCGCCGATCCCGGCGCCGATCTGGCGCGAGCGCCAGCGCTTGTTGGCGGGCAAATCAGCGAGATCGGGACGATGTCCCTCGCGGGTGTGGATGATGTGATAACCCTTGGCGCGCATCGCCGCGAGCAGCTTCTTGATCGGCTCGATCGGCGCGCGGGTCAAAGACAGGTCGTAACCCATCTTGTCGACATAGCCGCCGGGACCGCAGAAATCGGTCTGCATGTCGATAATGATCAGCGCGGTGTTGGCGGGACGCAGGTCGCCATTATAGGGCCAGGCATAGGGCTCGGACTTGGCATAGCGCTCGGGCATGGTTGGCCTCGTTTATGGTTGTTTCACTAGCCTCGTTTACTTGGTGATCGACAGTTCGGCGGGCGCGCCGGTCAGCGTGCGCTTCGGCGAGCAGGTGATGATCATGATCGCGAGCGTCAGGATGTAGGGCGCCGCGTTGAAGAGATGATAGCCGGAGGTGACGCCGACCGATTGCAAAGCGGGTCCGAGCGCCGCCGCACCACCAAAAGCAAGCGAAGCCCACATGCACAGCATCGGGTCCCAGCGCGCGAAGATGACGAGCGCCACCGCCGTGACGCCCTGCCCCGACGACAGGCCCTCGTTCCAGCTTCCGGGATAGAACAGCGACAGGAACGAGCCGCCGATGCCGGCGAGGAAGCCGCCGACCATGGTGGCGCGCAGGCGGATCAACAGCACCGAATGGCCCATGGCGCGCGCGGCGTCCGCGCTTTCGCCGGCGGTGCGAACCAGCAGGCCCCAGCGCGTGGTGCGGAATGCCCAGTGAAGAATCGGCGCCAGCGCGATGCCGAACAGGAACAAGACGTTGATGCGAAGCGCGGCGCGGAGTTGCGCGATGTCGCTCCACCAGCCGAAATCGATCGCCGGAAGCCGTGCGGCGGTCGGCTCGATCAGCGGCTTGCCGAGATAGAAGGCGAGCCCCGTCCCGAACAACATGAGTGCGATGCCGACCGCAATGTCGTTGACCCGCGGCAGCGAGCAGATCCCGGCATGCAGCGCGCCCAGCGCCGCGCCGGCCACGCCGGCGGCGAGAACGCCGAGCCACGGCGAGCCGGTGAGATAGGAGATGCCGTAGGCGCTCATCGCGCCCATCACCAGCGTGCCCTCGAGCCCGAGATTGATGCGGCCGCTGCGCTCGGTGATGCATTCCCCCAGGCTCACGAACAGGAACGGTGTCGAGACGCGGATGGCGCCGCCGAGCACCGCGAGTGGCACGGTCCAGAGCCCGATCGTTCCGTCAGCCGCCATATCGCTTGCCTTTCGATCTTACTTGCAATCTCACTTGCAAACTTATTTGCCCTTGAGGAAGCCGATCCGTCCGTAGACCGCGTCGCTCGCCAGCACGAACACGAAGATGATTCCCTGCAACACCTGTACCGAGGCGTCGGGCAGGCCGAGCCGTCGCTGCAACAGGCCGCCGGAGGCGCTGATGCCGCCGAGCAGGATCGCGACCGGGATGACCGCAAGCGGATTTTGGCGCGACAGGAACGCGACCAGGATTCCGGTGAAGCCGTAGCCGGCGGCGAGGTTGGCGTTGGTGCGGCCTTGCACGGCGGCGACCTCGACCATGCCGGCTAGCCCCGCACAGGCGCCCGCGATGAAGCAGATGGTGAGGATCAGCTTGCCGACGGACAGGCCGACGATCTTGGCGGCGCGGATGTTGCCGCCGGCGACGCGCGCGGCAAAGCCGAAGGTGGTGTGATAGATCAGGATATAGGAGGCGATCGCGGCGACGAGCCCGAACACCAGCCCCCAATGCACGTCGGTGCCGGGGATCGAGCCGATCATGTTGGCGGCGCCGATCTCGTAGGTCGACGGCTTGTTGAGGCTCGCCGGGTCGCGCATCACGCCTTCGACCAGATGGTTGAGGATCGCAAGCGCGATATAGACCAGCAACAGGCTCGAGATCGTTTCGTTGACGCCGCGATATTGCCGCAACGCGCCCGACAACAGGATCCAGAGGCCGCCGCCGACCATGCCGGCCGCCGCCATCGCCAATTGAACCGCCAGCGGCGGCGCCCATTGGATCGTGAGCGCCATCGATGTCGCCGACAGCGCGCCGATCAGAAGCGCGCCTTCGCCGCCGATAATCACCATGCCCAGTTGCGCCGGCAGCGCCGTGCACAGCGCGGTCAGGATCAACGGTGCGGCGCGGGTCAGCGTGTTCTGCCAGGAGAACCAGGTGCCGAATGCGCCCTGATACATGTAGAAATACAGGTCGAGCGGATTCTTGCCGAACAGCGCGACAAAAATCCCGAAGACCACGAGCGCGCCGACAAGCGCCGCGCCCGGGATCAGGATGTATTCGATGGTAGCGCCGTGGCGCTGGAGAAATCCGGGGTCGGCGGAAGGCGAAACGGCCACCGCCTCTGCCGGATCAGCAACTTCAGATGTCACGAAGTTACACTCCAGATGTCACGAAGTCGCGCCGATCACGCCCTCGACCAGATAGTCCATTTTCTCGAGTTCGGGATCCTTCTGGCCGCGCTCGGTGCCTGCCGTGATGACGGTCTTGCCCTTGTTGTCCATCAGCGGACCCTTGAAGATCGCCAGACCCTTGGCCAGGAACGTGGCCTTGACCTCGTCGGCGTGCTTGCGCGCCTTCTCTCCCACCGCCGGGCCATAGGGCGAGACCTTGACGATCTCTTCCTGCAAGCCGCCGCGGTAGAAGTTCGGGATGCCCTGGCCCGACGCCATCATCTTGAGAAACTTCGGATACAGCGCTTCCCAGTTCCATTCGGCGCCGGTGAGATAGGCCTTGGGCGCGAGCGGCGACTGGTCGACGTGATAGCCGCACACCATGGCGCCGCGGCGGGCGGCGTTTTCCACCATCGTCTTCGGGCCGTCGACGTGGCAGGTCAGCACATCGACGCCCTGGTCGATCAGGCTGTTGGTGGCTTCGGCTTCCTTGACCGGCATCGACCAGTCGCCGGTGAAGATCACCTGCGTGGTCGCCTTCGGGTTGGCGAGCTTGGCGCCGAGGGTGAAGGCGTTGATGTTGCGCAGCACCTGCGGGATCGGCTTGGCGGCGACGAAGCCGAGCTTGCCGGTCTTGGAGGTGTAGCCGGCGACGATGCCGGCGATATATTGCGCTTCGTCGATATAGCCGAAATAGCTGCCGGCGTTCTTCGGGTCCTTGTCGGTCCACAGGCCGCCGCAGTGCTCGAAGCGCACCTTCGGATACTTCTTCGCCATCTTGATCATGTGCGGATTGAAGTAACCGAACGAGGTCGGGAACACGAGGCTCGCACCGTCGAGATTGATCATCGACTCCATCGTCTTTTCGACGGCGTCGGTCTCCGGCACCTTCTCTTCTTCGACGATCTTGATGCCCGGCATCTTTTTCAGCGCGGCCGCGGCCTGCGCGTGCGCCTGGTTGTAGCCGTAGTCGTCGCGCGAGCCGACATAGATGAAGCCGACCGTGGTGTCGGCGGCGGCAGCGGGGCGTGCGCCGAGCGCGGTGCCCAGTGTCAGCGCCGCGCTTCCCTGCAACAGGCGCCGTCGTGAAATGCTGTTAAAATCCATTGATTACTCCCCGTGGCGGTTAAATCCCGCTTCCACTCTCGCGGCCACGCCGGTTAGCGGGGCCCGAAACCCTTTCGCAAGCTTCGTGCCAGAATGTCGCGGGTTTTATCTGCCTGTTTTGATTGATGAAAATCGGAGAGGCGAAAATCGCGTGATTTCGGCGGTGATTAAAATGGCAGCAGATTTCGCGAATTGTATGCGGGAGAGTTAAGCAGAAGGGAACCTTCGAGAAGCGGGACGGCTGTATTGCCTATAAATTAGGCGGGCGTTCAACCCCGGCTACCGCGCCACCCTCGCGGCCAACGGCTCTAAAGCCCTAGCCGAGATCGAAAAGGGGCTCGTGTTCGGTCTGCCGCTGACCGACATGATCATGCCGGGCGGCATGAACGGGCGGCAGCTGCGATTCGGTTCGCCTGCGGCGCCCGTGCGCGTGCTTTTGAACTCGGGCTACACTGACGACGCGATTATCCATCACGGCCGGCTCGATCACGGCGAGCTGTTGCTGCCCAAGCCGATAGCGGAATCGGTTATTGTGAGAAGGACAAGCTGGCCAGTTAGCGAGAGCGTGGCGGCACAATGGGTCCGATCCGAATACACCTAGATACGTCTGACTACTCAGTGATGAACGATGCCCCACCGGGTAGTCCGATCGCACACGTGCGAGAGAAGCTCGTCCGGATGACGCTATCTGGTCAAATTGAGATCGGCCTATCGTATCATGTAGTCTTCGAATTGCTGCAACAAGCCGATCCAGAATACCGAAATGATAGGCTGTCTCGCGCGCGCCTGCTGTCGGAACTTTGCGGCCGGAACGCTTTCCCATACCCTACCGATCTCGGACGCGGATATCGCTTTTCGAAAGACGGTCTATGGCAGCCTCGCATAACGCTGGATGACCACGAGATCGAGGTGGTCGTTGGATATTTTATGAAAGGGGTCCAACTGGACTCGGAATCGACGTCTCATGTCCGGCGTGTTGTCAGCAGACGCAAATATTTGCGGCGTTTGGTAGAAGAAAGCCCCAATCGTTTCGCGGTTATCGCCAACAGAAACTGGCCGTTGATGTTTGGCAGGTCGCTCGTGGACGACGGTACGTTTGGGCGCTACCTCGCGGGAACGGTGAGCCGCGCCGAAGTGAATGAAAAGCTATGGTTTTTCATAACCGATCCGGCATCAATTTTTGAATTGTGGTTTGAACAGTGCGGCTGGAGTAGCCCGATCATAGAACGACGCGAAAACATCGCAACAATGTTCGTAACGATGCTTCGCGGCTTTCGCGAGACGATGGCGAAACAAAGCGACCTGCGCGCAACGGTTAGCTCCGAGCTAAAAGCGACAGGAAATGGAGGGCTGATGCCGGACGAGCGGGCGGCGCTGCTTGAATTGCAGAAAAAATTGAAGATTTTCCGTTCCGAGATGATGTCGCCGGAACAGCTTTGCGACGACGTTCCACGGTGGAGGGAATTGTTCGGAGACGAAAGCGCCGCACTTGCGGCTGAGATTTTTTATGCGTTCGAACGAGAAAAACGGCCGATAAAAAAATCGGACGGTATAGACTTCGTGCATGCCCTCTATTTGCCCCACACCGACCTCTGGCGCGGTGATCGAAGTTTTGCCGACCTGCTTCGAAAACACGAGGTACGATTCAGCGACAGAGTTGTGCCGACGCTGCTTGAGCTGCCAGCTCGGATCGAGGCGGCATCATAGAACTGCCACGCGGACTGCTGCTGACTAAGGAGGCGAAGATGTCATTGCAGAATGTGAGTAAGGAACCGCTTCTTGATGAGCGGGAACTCCATCAAGCCTGGAGCGAAATAGAGAGGCCCATGAACGATCGGGCCGCTGCGATTATGGCCGCAGCGTTTGTAGAGGACGCCTTGTTTCGGGTGGTAGACCGGCGCGCCTCGTTCCGTTCGATGATTAAGTCCGGTTTTGAGCGAGGACTCTACAAAGGCCTGATCAAAAATGATCTTCACGTCATTAGGTGTGTACGGAACGCATTCGCGCACGCGATCAGGCCAATTACATTCGATACCCCAGAAGTGATTGCTGAAGTCGGGAGACTCCAATTTCCGGCGTGGAATCAAACGACTGGAGGACTCGCATTTGGCCCCGCGCGCCAGGAAAACCCTCACAGGGAGATCTTTACAAACGTCTGTCGGGTTTTGATCCACGAACTTTTTATGATCTCAATTTCTGGCGAGGTAGAGCTAGATTTTTCTCAAGCGCTTGGATCAGTCGATAATACTATTTTTTGCCTCTCCTGATTTATGCGGTTCGCCCGCAACCGATTTTGCCCGACGGGCAAATCACCCAAAATCCTGTCCAGCCCTTTTCGAAAAATAATTCGCTTCGCGATTTGGTAGACACAGCATTACTGATTCCGCCGTCCCGCCTCGCAGGAGGGGCGTATCGCGATCGTCACGGACGTGGATGCGGGATGCGATGGACGCTGTCGGTGCGTGAGACGAACGCAGCGAGAGCGGACGGCGAAGTCGTGTGGTCTTGATGCCTCGACGCTGGCATCAACTCGCGACAATGCTTCGCATTGCGCGGGGATGGTGGCAACAAAGCCCGATCACCAGAGAGAGCGCGAAGGAAGCCGTTAAAACCATTCGCGCAGGGAAGGCCGGATCGTTTCGGCACGCCTGTGGTGACTAACTCGTGTGCTTTTTACTTTTGCACGCGAGGCTGCGGGTGCGCTTGGGCATCCGGCTTTCCCTGCGCCCTCTTTTCTTTCGAGGGACGATGTGAGTTCAAAACTCAGGCAGAATCGCGCCGTGAGAGTGCGAACCCATATCTGCTGTTTGAATATTGAATCTGTCCACGTCGTCCCGGGCAAGCGATAGCGCGACCCGGGACCCATAACCACCGGTGCGTATTGTTGCGAGGACTGTGGCCGGCTTTTGAATCATGCAGGCATTCGTGGTTATGGGTCCCTGCGTGCGCAGGGACGACTGCGGTCTTGGGCGGCTGAAATTCTAAGCCGCCTTTGCCTGCACGGTGTCGCAGAACTCGGCGAGGCGCTCGGCGAGCCGCAACGTCGCCGGGCTTGCATCGGGAGACGCTACCAGCGCCACTTCGGTCCGGTCGATGGGCGAAAAGCCATCTTTCGCCGTCAGCACGCGATGATCGGCCTGGATCGACATCTCCGACAGAATGCTCAAGCCCATGCCGGCGGCGATCGCGGCCTGAATGCCGGCCAAGCTGGAACTCGAATAGGACATGTGCCAGGCGCGGCCGGCGCTTTCCAGCGCGTGGATCGCCCCGGCACGATAGAGACAGCCGGTTGGAAAACCAATCAGCGGCACCGAGCCAGCTTTCGCATCGATCGGATGGCTTTTACTGGTGACCCAGTGCACGCGCTCCGGCCACACCGCAATGCCGCCCTTTTCGCCAGCCGAACGTTTGAACAGCGCGAGGTCGAGGTCACCGCGATTGAGATCGCGCTGCAAATTCATGCTTTGATCGGCGCGGACGTCGAGCCGCAGGGTGGGATGCGAGCGCGAAAAAGATGCGAGCAGCTTGGCCAGCCGATAGGCGGCGAAATCTTCCGGCACGCCGAGCCTGCACCGCGCCTTCATTGCCCGGCCGCGCCAGCACGTCGCGAGCTTCTTCCTCCAGCGCCAGAAGCCGCCGCGCATAGGACAACAGCCGTTCGCCGGCTTCGGTCGGCGTCACGTCCTTGCCGCTGCGGTCGAGAAGCGGCTGGCCGATATCGTCCTCCAGCCGCTTGATCTGCTGGCTGACGGTGGATTGGGTGCGGTGAATGCGTTCGCTGGCGCGGGTGAAGCCACCGGCGTCCACCACCGACACGAAACTGCGCAAGAGCTCCAGATCCAGCATGAAAGCTGTCCATTCGTTTTTCCACTGGATGACAGTTTATTATTTAATTTCCAAATGGCAAGGGGCGGCCCTAGATCATGGGCAAAGGAGAATTCCCATGTCGCTAGCGCCTTCCGTCGCCGGTTCCCCGCCCCGCCTTCAATTCGCTGCCGCTTTATATCGCGCTGTTCTGCCTGCTCTGGAGCTTCGCGTTCGTCGCTGGAAAAATCGGCGTCACCTATTGCCCGCCGCTCATTCTGCTGGCGGCGCGATTTTCGCTGGCGGGAATTCTGATCCTCGGGATCAACGCGCTGCGCGGCGAGCGCTGGTCGCTATCCCTGCGGGACACGCTGGTGTTTGCCCTGATCGGGCTTGCCAATAACGCGCTTTATCTCGGTCTCGGCTATACCGGCCTCAAGACCGTGTCCGCCGGCCTCGGCGGGTTGATCGTCAGCGCCAATCCGGTCTTCACCGCCGTGTTCGCCGCGCTGGTGCTGAACGAGCAACTCACCTGGCGCAAGGTCGCGGGACTTGGGCTCGGCGTTCTCGGTGTCGGCCTGATCGTCTGGCATCGCCTGTCGGTCGGCACCGACAGCCTGCATGGCATCCTGTTCACGTTTGCATCGCTGGCCTCGATTGTGGCCGGCACCATCCTGTTCAAGCTGCTGGCGCCGAAGGGCAGTCTGTGGATCGGCAACGGCGTGCAGAATTTGACGGCCGGCATTGTGTTGATCCCGTTCGCTTTCACGTTGTCTGATTTCGGTGACATCGTGCCGAACCTTCAGTTGCTCGGTGCGTTCGCGTTCCTCACGCTCGGCGGCTCGGTGCTGGCCTACGTCATCTGGTTCCATCTCTTGCGGGTTTGCGGCGCGACGGCCGCCAGCGCCTATCATTTCCTGATGCCGCCGCTCGGGATGCTGTTCGCCTGGATGGTGTTGGGCGAGCATCTGACGGGCCGCGACCTCCTCGGCATTATTCCGGTCGCGCTCGGTATCTATCTGGTGACGCGGCCGACTCGTTCACCTTCACCTTCCGCTTCGCGATAGGAGAAATCGATGTCTTCACTCACACTCACGCTGATCGGCGGCCCGACCGCCCTGATCGAGATCGACGGCTTCCGCCTGCTCACCGATCCGACGTTCGATGCGCCGCGGGCCTATCAATTGCCCCATGTGAAGCTGGAGAAGCTCTCCGGGCCCGCTTTGGCCGAGGATGCGATCGGCGAGATCGATGCGGTCTTGCTCAGCCACGATCAGCATGCCGACAATCTCGACGACTCGGGAAAGCATTTTCTGCCCAAGGCCAAGCGCGTGCTGACCACGGAAGTGGGCGCGAAGCGTCTCGGCGGGCATGCCGAAGGGTTCGCGCCCTGGGCATCAACTGAATTGTCGAAGAACGGGCGCTCGTTGACCGTCACGGCGACGCCCGCGCGCCATGGCCCGGCGGGAATCGAACCGCTCTCAGGCGACGTCATCGGTTTCGTGCTGGCTGCGAAGGACCATCGTCCGATCTACATCAGCGGCGACACCGTCTGGTATGACGGGGTCGCGGAAGTGGCGCGACGCTTCAAGGCCGCCGTCGTGATGCCGTTCGCGGGCGCGGCGCAGACCCGCGGGCCTTTCCATCTCACGATGGACACCAACGACACGATCGAGACCGCGCGCGCGTTTCCCGATGCCACGATTGTCCCGCTGCATACCGACGGATGGGCGCACTTCAAGCAGAATGCGAATGACCTGCGTAATTCTTTCGACACGCTCGGCTTCGGATCGCGCCTGAAGCTTCTCGAGCCCGGCGTGAAGACGGTGATCGAACTGCCGTGCTAATCCTTGCGGAACACGATCGAGGCCATCCAGCCGGTCATCAGCGCCATGAAGGCGGTGAACGCGCCATAGAGCAGCCCGTTCTGCTTGGCAGTGGTCGCAACGAACTGCTCGAAGCCGACCTTGACGATGTCGAAGGCGGTTTCGGTCCGCGTGATCAGGGCGCCGTCGGAAAACAGCCTGATCTCGACCGTGTAGGTGCCGATCGGCACCTCGGCCGGCAGCGGAATGCCGGTGCGAAACAGCGTCGGCGTCAGGAACGTCACCGCCGAGGTCTCTTCGCGATAGAGGCCGTGTTCCTCGCGCAGCCGGACAAAGGCGCTGCGGAAGGCATCGTTGGGTACGACGTCGGCGTAATCCGTTCCGACCCGCTGGGTCAGCAGCACGTTGTTGAGGCCGAGTTGTTGTCGCCGTTCTACCTCGGGCGAGGCGATCGCATCGAACGGCCGGTTGGAAAACAGCGCGAGATAGGTCGGCACCTGGAGGAACTCACGGTAGTCGGTATTGATCCAGATGCCGAATTTGCGTTCTTTGCGGCGCGTCACCATGTCGGCGTGAGGACCGCATGACGGTGACGACGAGATCGTAGTTGTTACGGCTCGCGGGCGTCGTGGAGTCCTTCTCCACCGAACCGAACAGCACCAGCTCTTCACCCGAATAGTTCGGCGTCACGGTCACGCGGTGGTTGGAGACCGAAACGATCAGCCGTTCCGCGCGGGCGGGCGAGGCGATAACCGCCGCGCCGAACGCAAGCATCGCTCCCACGGTAGCACGGAGGAAACGCCTGCTCATGCGGTGCCTCCGGCTTCCCGGATGGTGAAGAGATCGTCGGGACGGATCACGAGTTCGACCGCAAAGCGAATACCGACCGCGAGAATCAAAAGTCCAAGCAATAGCCGCAAATGTTCGCCGCGAATCTTCTGGCCGGCCCGGGCGCCGAACTGGGCGCCGGTGACGCCGCCGATCATCAGGATCAGCGCCAACACGGCGTCGACCAGATGATTGGTGACGGCGTGGAGCAGTGTGGCGAAGGTCATGGTGACCAGCGTCAGCACCATGGACGTTCCGATCACCGTCGATGTCGGCACGCGCAGGAAATAGATCATGATCGGAATCAGGATGAAGCCGCCGCCGATTCCCATGATGGCGCCGATGAAGCCGATGATCAGACCGACGGCGATCACCGGAATGACGGACAGGTAGATCTTGGAGCGCTTGAAGCGCAGCTTGAGCGGCAGGCCGTGGACCCAGCCGTGGCTGCCGGACCGGCGCAGCGGCACGGCAATGCCGCGCCGAATGCGAAGCATCGACCGCAGGCCCTCCCAGAACATCAGCGCGCCGACAGTGGTGAGCAGCACGACATAGGAAAGGGCGATCATCAGGTCGAGCTGACCGAGCGAGCGCAGCAGCGTGAAGGTCCACACACCAAGCGCCGTGCCGACGGTGCCGCCGCTCAACAGCACCAGCGCCAGAGCAGGATCGATGGCGCGGCGGCGCCAGTAGGAAATCGCGCCGGAAAACGACGAGGCCGCGATGTGGCTCGCGACGGAGGCGACCGCAACCGCAGGCGCGATGCCGATGAAGATCAGAAGCGGCGTCATCAGGAAGCCGCCGCCGATGCCGAACATGCCCGAGACGAAACCAACCGCTGCGCCCATGGCGAGCAGGAGAAAGATATTGACCGGAATGTCGGCGATCGGGAGATAAAGCTGCACGCGCGTCGTTTCGGAATAAGCCGTGAGGCCGGCCGAAACCGCTCATGGCCTGGTTTCATCGGGAGTGCGGGCCGAGTGGCGAATGTCAAAACCACTCCACCAGGCCGCGCTCCTGCATAGCCGAATTCGGCAGCCGGAGGGACTAAAGAATCCGCAACCAGCTGATTTTTTGATGCGTGACCCAGCCTATCTGACAACGTGGTGAAAAATAACGATTAATGAGCGGCCTGAGCGTTTCCGATCGGATTGGTGATGAGATGCATCTGCAAAGCTTCCGAAGGGTCAAGCCAGCGGATCTCTCGCGTCGCGGACATGGCTTCGATCACGGAAGAGGAAATGCCCATCTTCGTCATGTAGCTCAGGACTGTTCCGGTCGTTCGCTGTGCATCGGCGACGGGATCGCGGCCGGGCGAGGCGGTCACAAACCGATGGACACCGAGCGCCGAACCGTCGATGCCATAGCGCGGCGAACCGCCGGCATAGACAAGGACGCAGGCGCTGGCGCAGTAAGATCGCGTAATCCGACCTGACGCGTCCGTCGTTCCAACGGCGGTCGCAAGCCCGCGCGAGCGGATGATTTCGCCCATGATCAGCGCCTGGCCGAGATTTCCGCCGGGGGAAGACAGCAGGACGACGTCGCCCGTCGTGAGATGGGCCTCGTCAAGCCGCGCGCGCAACCAGCTCGCGCTGGCTTCGCCGATCGTTCCGTGGATGGCCAACGCCGCTCGGCCGTGACCGCGGTCGTCAAGGTCGATCTTCGTGACAACGGAGGACGTCATGGTCGGCGCGAAATAGGATTCCTTCCAGTAAATCCATGCCTCGGGCCGCGACAGGTCGCGATAGGCGCGGATGCCGACGCTCAAAATCAGAACGGCAAAAAATATCGCCGACCAGATCGGCCGTCGCCTCTTGCCGATCGCGACGCGTGGCGGTGCCGGAGACGGATTGGCAGCGGGAGCGCGCGGCGGCGTAACCCAGGGACCGGTCGGCGAGTTCTGGAATGGACTCTGCGGGTCTTCGCGATCTGCCAACGACACAACCTCTTCGGCGCCCGTGATCGGCGCAGTCAGCAATCAGGACGTTGTGTTGTTTAATCGAACTTGTCGGTTGCGAATATGTCGGCGGTGCCACACTGGCGCCACTAGTAGAGCGGATCTGACAATTCGCGACCCGCTGGCCGCGAACTCGTCATGCGAATGCTAGAATCGGGCCACCGGTGTCAGTGCGCCGATGCCGTGCGCTTCGCGGCCACCGGCTTGATGGCGGGCTTTGTGTTTCCGGCGGTGGCCGGGGCCGAATCCCAGCCGCCCGCAGGCGCCGCCACGTTGACGGCGTCGTCGGGCTGGGGTTCAGCCGTGAAGGTCTGGATCGCAAGCTTGGCCGCAGCCAGCGACTGGGCATCGAGACGCTTGGCAATGTCGTCGCGCTTGCGGCCGGCGTCGACATCGCCTTGCGCGGCGGCCAGGCTGAACCACTTGAAGGATTCGGCGAGATTCTGCTCAACGCCGATGCCGCGGGCGTAGAGAATGCCGAGGTTATACTGGCTGTCGGCGATGCCGCGATCGGCGGCCTTGCGGAACCATTGCGATGCGCTCTTGTAGTTGGCGCCCTTGCCGCCGCCATCCGCATCCAGCACCGCAAGATTGTGCATCGCCTTGGCGTTGCCGCGCTCGGCAGCCTGCATGTAATAGCGGCGGGCGATATCGACGTCCTTTTTCACGCTCAGGCCCTTCTCGTAGAAGGTGCCGAGCCGGAAGATCGCCGGCACGACGCCAGCCTGCGCCGCGCGGTCGAGCCATTTGGCGGCTTCGTCGTAGTTCGCCGCGACGCCTTTGCCCTCGGCAAAGCGCACGCCGACTTCATAGGCCGCGGTGGGATCGCCCTTGAGCACGGCGGCGCGCAGAACCGGACCGCCGATCGCATCAGGCAGCCGCTCGGTCGGCGGGACCTGAATCATCGCCAGCTTGCCGGTGCTGGATGAGGCCGGCGAGAGCGGGATCGTTCCGGTCACATCGCCCGCGGAGGAAACCCAGGGCGCACTGTTCTGTGGAATCGGAACCGAGGCGCTGCTGTCGCCGGTCCCGGTTACTGCGTTGTTGAACGATTGCCGTCCGATCGGCGTCGGCGACGTCATCGAGGGCGTCGTCTGGGCCGGCATCGCCGGGCTTGCACCTGTTATCGGCCGGCGAGCTGGCGACGGCGCATCGGTCGAATTTTCCATGGCAGGCATCGCCGGCGGCGCTGCCGGTGTCGAGCAGCGTCATCGCCATCTTGAACGTGCCGAGCACGATCACGACGACGCTCGCACCGACCAGCAGGGACCGGATCTTCGAGGTGATGTTCGAGGCCGCCTTGGTCTGGTCGGCGGGCTTTGCGGCCTTCGCCGGCCGGCCGGCTTTATCGGGCGGCGGCGCCGCGGCGGCGGCCTGTGCGGCGCGGCGCGCGGCAGCAATGAAGCTCGACGTGCTGACGGGCTCCTTGGAAGCGGCGGCCGGAATGTTGCCGATCGCGCTCTCGGATGCCGCGATGCGCTCCGACGGCGAAGCGACACGCCCCGAGGGTCGTGTGCCCGGTTCGAGCGGGTGATCGGGTGGCAGGTCCGGGTCGATCGCAAGGCGCGAGGGCGCCGTATGCGGCTCCAGAATTTCGCTGATGGTCCGGGGCGGAGCCGCGGGCAGTTCTGCCTGGGAAGCTGGATGGAAATCGCGCGGGGCGGAGGCAAAATGCTCCTGCGTTGCGGCGGAGTTCGGCAATTCCGGCTTGATCGGCGGCGGCATTGCCACCGATTGGATCGCCTCTGGTTCTGCGTATTGCAGCATTGGCGGCGCTTCGGGGGCCGAATAAGAAGGTTCGGGTGCCGATGGCGCCGGCGCCGCATAGCTCGCTGCTGCCGGCGGCGCTGTGGGCTGCACGCGAGCCGTCCGCAGATCGCCTTCGATCGTCGAAAGGCGATCGACCACATGGCCGAGCGTGTTGTGCACGGCTTCCAGCGAGCCCTGAGTATGGCGATCGGTTTCCGCCTGGCTGAAACGGATATCGGACAGTTCGCGCTTGAAGAGGTCGGCGAGCCCATTGTCCTGCGCGGCCGGCTCGCTGCGGCTATTGGCGGCGAAGTCGGCAAAGCTCGCGTGCTGACGTTCCAGGTGGTGCAGAATATCCTGAAGGCCTTCTTCGACCCGCCCGAGATTGCCGGAGCGGTGATCGGAGGAAGATTCCAGCCGTTCGAGCAGATAGGATACGCGCTGTTCCAGATGCGCGAAGGCGGACGCGCTGTCGTTGCCGACCGGCATGCGGTCGAGGCGATCGGAGAGGGCCAGCAAGGCACGCTCGATCTGCTCGGAATTCTCGCCGGCCGATGGCCGTTGTTCGCGGTTCTCGAGCGAGGACATCAGCGCGGCGATGCGCTGTTCAAGGGCTACAAGCGAGTCGGAGCGGCCATCCGGACGGGAGAGCTGATCGACCTTGGCTGACAAGGCGTGCACGTCGTCGCTGAGGCGAGCCAGCGCATCGTTGGACGCGACATTGGAGACAATGGCGCGAAGCGCTGCAATCGCGCCTTCGAGCTGGTGGATCGTGGACGGGTCGTCGTTGGCCCGAATGATCTGATCGAGTTTGGCGGTGAGGTTGCGGATCGCCTGGTCGTAGCCCGCAAGCTGCTCGGCCGGGGTCAGCGAGCGCAACACTTCACGGATTTCGCCAAGTGCGCGTTCAATGCCGGCGAGCGCCTGGCTGTCGCTGCCGTTCTGCTTGTTATCGTCGATGCGGCGGGCCAGGAGGCGGATTTCGCTTTCGATCGATTCGATCGCCCGGCGCGGCATCGCCTCGGTGATGGCGTGACGAATTTCGGCGAGCTCGCCGCGGAAAGCCGCGATCGACTGTTCGACGTGGTCGGGCTGCCGCAGGGATTCGATCTGGCTCGTGATTTTCACGAGATGCCGTTCCAGCGCCGAGAAATCGGGGCCAGGTGGCGGAGGCGGCGGGGCGTAGGCGGCAGCAGGCGCAATCGGCGGTGCGCTGCGCAGCATCGGCTGGGAGGCAAAACCGTCGAGCTCGTTCTGACGCGCTGAAATTTCCGCGATCGCGGAATCGAAGGAGGCCGGATTGAGCGGCGGCGAGGGGCGATAGACCTGTGCGGCCGCACGCTCGACCATCTCGGCCTGTCGCTGATTTTCCTGGGCCTGGCGCTGGCGCGCGGGTGCCGGATTGGAAATCTGCGAAAGCCGCGCATCGAGGCGTGCGATGGCATCGTTCAATTGCCGCGCGACCGGCGGTTCGCTGCGCGGGGCATCGTTGCGCGGCCGTGCTTGCGAAATCTGTTCGATCTGGCGGGTGATCGCATCCAACCGCTGGTGGATGTCGGCGACATCGCGGCTTTGCTGGGCGGGCATGGCCGGCCGTTGTTCGGGTGGGCTGCGAAAATTCGGCGGGGTGGCATCGCCCAGGCTGAGGTTGAGCCAGTCGCTCAACGACATGCCGGCCCGGCGAGCGGCGGCCTCGGCCCGTTCCCGGACGGCAGGATCGATGCCTTCAGTACTCCACGATACGCGCGAATTCATGCTTCCGTCCGGTTCCGCTTCAGCGCTCCACCCGGCGCCTCCGGCCTCCCCGCGCATCCCAAAGAAGAGACAATCGAATTCGGCGCGGGTCGTCTGCCTCTGCAGATCGACTTTTTCGCGTTACGGTAAATAACGGGTTAAGGAATGAGGCCGCCGGGCCGTAAAGTTTACGGGGCCGTCCGAGGCTCTCATCAGCTTCGCCTTAATCGCTGGAACCGGACTCTTTTTTTCGCGCCGCATCGAACGGCACGACGCCCGCAGCGCCTGAAATCGCCGAAAGCGCGTCGATCGTTTCCTCGCACCACTCGGCGACCATCTGCTCGTACCGCAACCCGATGCGAAGCCCAAGCAGCTTGCCCATGTCGGCGGGCAAAGCGTTGCCCAGCGGAAAGCGTTTCTTCAGGATCCGCTCATAGCGGTCATGGCGGTCGCGGTGATGTTCCTGCCTTGCCATCAGGTCGGCGCGTAGCGGCTCGATGTCGACGGCGTCGAGCGCATAAATCCGGACCAGGAGATCGTCCTTGATCGAAGCCGGGCGTCGAGGGCCGGGCAGCCCAATGGCGGAACGCGGCTTTGCCCTCGGTCGTCAGCGTATAGACCAGCTTGTTGGGTTTGCCGGACTGGACGATCTCGCGCCCCTGAATATGGCCGCGCTCGCGCAGCTTGGAGAGCTCGCGATAGATCTGCTGATGGTCGGCCTTCCAAAAAAAGCCGATCGAGGAATCGAACGTCTTGGCGAGCTCATAGCCCGTCATGGGATGTTCCGTCAGGCAGGCGAGAATGGCGTCAGCAAGGGCCAAAGGTCGATTTCCCGTTCGTCGATTTTCCGGTTCGGGCGTCGAATGATCCGAAATGAACACGCTTGACTTTATGCATATTGATGCATATGCGTCAATATGCATATGAGAAGACAGTTGGCCCGCATCCGGGGCCGTTGCGCGGGAGGCGTCTATGAGCGGCGTTCAACGATGGCGCGACTTCGTCAGATCTCACGACACTGCAATGCTTTGGGACTCGCTCCATCCGGACGTCGTGTTCGAAAGCCCCGTCGTGCACACGCCGCAGCGCGGCCGTGAGATCACCTTCAAATATCTGACCAGCGTCGTGAAAGTCCTCGGCAGTCCAAGCTTCAACTTTGTTGGAGAATGGATCAGCGAAACCGGGGCGGTGCTGGAATTCCTCGATGTAATCGAAGGAGTAACGATCAATGGCGTCGATATCATCACCTGTGACGCCGACGGCCGCATTACGAATTTCAAGGTGATGGTTCGCCCGCTGAAAGCCATCAATCTGCTGCACCGTTTGATGGGCGAGCAGCTGGCGAACCGATAGAAGCTGCCCTCGACTCAAGGAAGCGGCTAAGGTCCGCTTCCAACTGCTCAAGAAACGCCACCAAGACCTCGCCGGGAGAACGTCATGCCGATCTACAAAGCCCCGCTTGAAGACGTCAATTTCCTGCTCAACGACGTCTTTCAAATCGACCGTTACGACAATCTCCCCGGATTTAGCGACGCGTCGGCCGATGTGCGCGAGGCCATCCTGGGCGAGGCCGCCAAGCTCAGCGAAGAAGTCTTGCAGCCGCTTAATCGCACGGGCGATCTCGAAGGCTGTGTCCGTCATGACGACAACAGCGTGACGACGCCGAAGGGTTTCAAGGCGGCGTTCAAACAGGTCGCCGAAGGCGGCTGGCTCGGGCTCTCCGTGCCGACGGAATATGGCGGGCAGGGCTTGCCGATCACGTTGAGCCAGACCGTCACCGAATTCCAGTGTTCGGCGAACATGGCCTTTTCCATGTATGGCGGCCTCACCGTGGGCGCGACCGCGGCGCTGCTCGTGCACGGCACGCCGGAGCAGAAGGCGATGTTCGTCCCGAAGATGGTAGCCGGCGAATGGACCGGCACCATGAACCTCACTGAGCCGCAATGCGGCACGGATCTTGGCCTGCTGCGTACCAAGGCCGCCAAACAGGGCGACGGCAGCTACAAGATCACAGGCACCAAGATCTTCATTTCCGCCGGCGAGCACGATCTGACCGAGAACATCATTCATCTGGTGCTGGCGCGCATTGAAGGTGCGCCCGCCGGCATCAAGGGCGTGTCGCTGTTCGTGGTGCCGAAATTCCTGGTCAATGCCGATGGCTCGCTCGGTGCGCGCAATGGCGTCACTTGCGGCTCGATCGAGCACAAGATGGGCATTCACGGCAATTCGACCTGCGTGATGAATTACGACGATGCCACCGGCTGGCTGATCGGCGAGGAAAACAAGGGCATGCAGGGCATGTTCGTGATGATGAACGAGGCGCGGCTTGGGGTTGCCGTGCAGGGCCTCGCGCAGTCGGAAGTCGCCTACCAGAACGCGGCGGCCTATGCCCGTGATCGCTTGCAGGGGCGCGCACTGTCGGGCGTCGAAGGCGCCGGACAAGCCGGCCGATCCGATCATCGTGCATCCCGACGTGCGTCGCACGCTGCTGACCATTCGCGCCTTCAACGAGGCGGCGCGTGCGATGGTGGTCTGGACTTCGCTGAAGAGCGACGTCGCCCACCGCTCCAGCGATCCCGAAGGACCGCGAGGCCGCGGACGATCACATGGGGCTGATGACGCCGGTCATGAAGGGCTATCTGACCGAGATCGGCTTTGCCAATGCCGTTCAGGCCCAGCAGATGTATGGCGGTCACGGCTATATCGCCGAGCAGGGCATGGAGCAGTTCGTGCGCGATGCGCGCATCGCCATGATCTATGAGGGCGCCAACGGTATTCAGGCGCTCGATCTGGTCGGACGCAAATTGCCGCGTGACGGCGGCCGGGCCGTGATGGCTTTCTTTGGCGAAGTCGCTGCCTTCGCCAAGGAGCACGGTGGCGACGAGGCCATGAAGCCCTTCGTCGCGCCCTTGTCCAATGCGCTCGGCCATCTGCAGCAGGCCACCACCTGGCTGATGCAGAATGCGATGATGAAGCCGGATAATGCCGGAGCGGCCGCCACCGATTACATGCATTTGTTCGGCCTCGTGACGCTGGGCTATATGTGGGCGCAAGATGGCAAAGGTCGCCAACGACAAGATTGCGGGAAGCGGCGCAACGGCCTATCTGACGACCAAGCTAGTGACGGGCCGCTTCTTCATGGAACGGGTGCTGCCGGAAACCGGGATGCATCTGGCGCGCATCCAGAGCGGAAGCGCGACCATCATGGAATTGGCGGCTGACGCTTTCTGATCGGAGCTGTTTCTTGACCGCGGGACCGCTGAGGTCCCGCGTCTGTCTTTCAAACCGAAGATGATCCTCAACCCGGGAGGGCTTCATGCCTGAGGCGTATATCTACGATCACGTTCGTACCCCGCGCGGCCGCGGCAAGGCCGACGGCGCGTTGCACGAAGTGACGGCGCTGGCGTTGGCCACCGCGCCGTTGAAGGCGCTCAAGGAGCGCAACCATCTCGCCGAAGGCGTGGTCGATGACGTGATCCTCGGCGTGGTCGATCCGGTGGGCGAAGCCGGCTCCGACATCGCGCGCTTCGCGGCGTTGCAAGCGGGTCTCGGCGAATCCGTTCCGGGCGTGCAGATCAGCCGCTTCTGCGCTTCAGGACTTGATGCGGTGAATTTCGCCGCGGCCCAGATCATGTGCGGCCAGAACGAACTGACGATCGGCGGCGGCGCGGAATCCATGAGCCGGGTCGGTATCGGCGCCTCCGGCGGCGCCTGGCCGATGGATCCCTCGATCGCGGTGCCGGCCTATTTCATGCCGCAGGGCATCTCGGCCGATTTGATTGCCACCAAATACGGCTTTTCACGCGACGACGTCGATGCCTATGCGGTGCAGAGCCAGCAGCGCGCGGCAAAGGCCTGGGACGAGGGCCGCTTCGACAAATCGGTGGTGCCGGTCAAGGACGTCAATGGGCTCACCATTCTCGCCAAGGACGAGCATATGCGGCCATCGACGACGATGCAGACGCTCGGCGCAATTGCAGCCGGCTTTTGCGCAGGTGGCGCAGATGGGTGGTTTCGACGGCGTCGCAATCCAGTCGCATCCGGAAATCGAGCGCGTCAATTACGTGCATCACGCCGGCAACTCGTCCGGCATCGTCGATGGCGCGGGCGCAGTGCTGCTCGGCAGCAAGGAGGCGGGCGCGAAATACGGGTTGAAGGCGCGTGCGAAAATCCGCGCCTTCGCCAATATCGGCTCGGAGCCCGCGATGATGCTGACCGGCCCGGTCGACGTCACCGAAAAGCTGTTCGAACGCTCCGGCATGAAGAAGTCCGACATCGACCTGTTCGAGCTGAATGAGGCGTTCGCTTCCGTGGTGCTGCGCTACATCCAGGCCTTCGACATCGACAACGCCAAGATCAACGTCAATGGTGGGGCGATCGCGCTCGGCCATCCGCTTGGCGCGACAGGCGCGATGATTCTCGGCACCGTGCTCGACGAACTCGAGCGCAGCAACAAGTCGACCGCGCTGGTCACGCTGTGCATCGGCGGCGGCATGGGCACCGCCACGATCATCGAGCGCGTGTAAGGGGGAACGGGAAATGGCCTTCAAGAATTTTAGGGTTGAGACCGACGCCGACGGCATTGCGCTTGTCACATGGGACATTCCCGGCCGTTCGATGAATGTGCTGGATGAAACCACGATCGCCGAGCTTGAGGAGATCGTGAAGCAGACTTCGGCCGATGCGGCGGTGAAGGGCGTCGTCGTCACCTCCGGCAAGGAAGCGTTTTCGGCTGGTGCCGACCTGTCGATGCTGGAAGGCATGCACGGCCGCTACACAGCGTTGTTCAAGACCAAGGGCGAAGTCGCGGCCAACCAGATGCTGTTCGACGAGAGCCGCAAGATGTCGCTGACGTTTCGGGCGATCGAAACCTCGGGCAAGCCATGGGTCGCTGCGATCAACGGTCTGGCGCTGGGCGGGGCGTTCGAACTGACGCTCGCCTGCCACTACCGCGTCGCCGCGCAAAATCCCAAGACCCGTCTCGGGTTGCCTGAAATCAAGGTCGGACTTTTCCCCGGTGCCGGCGGCACCCAGCGCGTGCCACGCATCGTGTCACCGCAGGATGCGATGCAACTCTTGCTCAAGGGCGAGGCCATCAACCTCGACAAGGCCAAGACGCTGAAACTGGTCGATGCCGTGGTGCCGGCGCCCGATCTGATCAAGGCGGCCAAGGACTGGATCAAGGGCGGCGGCAAGGCGGCCGCCCCCTGGGACGACAAGGCGTTCCGGCTGCCGGGCGGGCCGGTCTACTCCAAGGCTGGCATGATGATGTTCCCGGCGGGCAATGCGATCTACCGCCGCGAGACCTTCGACAATTACCCGGCGGCGCGCGCCATCATGCAATGCGTCTATGAAGGCCTGCAGTTGCCGATCGACGCCGCCCTTCGCGTCGAGTCGCGCTACTTCGCGCAGATCCTGCGCTCGAACGAAGCGGCAGCGATGATCCGCTCGCTGTTCCTGTCGATGCAGGAATTGAACAAGGGCGCGCGGCGTCCGCCAAACGTGCCGCCGACCAAGGTGAAGAAGCTCGCCGTGATCGGCGCCGGCTTCATGGGCGCGAGCGTCGGCTATGTCTCGGCGCGCGGCGGCATCGACGTGGTGCTGATCGATCGCGACCAGGCCAGCGCCGACAAGGGCAAGGCGCACGCGCAATCGGTGATCGACGACCTGATCAAGAAGGGCCGCGCCAAAGAGAGCGATCGCGAGACTATCCTGTCGCGTATCACGGCGACGGCCGATTACAACGCGCTGAAGGATTGCGATCTCGTCATCGAGGCGGTGTTCGAGGACCGCAAGGTCAAGGCCGAAACCTACGCCAAGGCGCAGCCGCTGTTGAAGAGCGACGCGATCTTTGCGTCCAACACCTCGACGCTGCCGATCAATTCGCTGGCGGAGGAATTCAAGGACCAGGGAAAGTTCATCGGCATCCACTTCTTCTCTCCGGTCGAGAAGATGATGCTGGTGGAGATCATCGTCGGCAAGAATACCGGCGATGTCGCGCTCGCCACCGCGCTCGATTATGTGCGTCAGATCGGCAAGACCCCGATCGTGGTCAATGACTTCACGCGGCTTCTTCGCCAACCGCTGCGTGCTCCGCTTCACGGCCGAAGGCCTGGAAATGCTGATGGAGGGCGTGCCGCCGGCGATGATCGAGAACACCGCGAAGATGGCGGGCATGCCGGTCGGGCCGCTGTCGCTGTCGGATGAAGTGGCGCTCGATCTCGTGCTCAAGATCATGAAGGCGACCGAAGCCGACCTCGGGCCGAACGCGATCGATCAGGCCCAGAAGAAGCTTCTGGTCGAGATGGTCGAGAAACAAGGCCGCTTCGGCCGCAAGAACAGCAAGGGCTTTTACGACTATCCGGAGAAGGGCAAGGGCCAGAAGAGCCTGTGGGCCGCTCTCGGCGGCCTTCAGCCGAAGCACCTCGATCCGGATACGCTCGATGTCGAGGAGATGAAGCAGCGGTTTCTGGTGGTGCAGGCGGTGGAAGCCGCGCGCACCGTGGAAGACCACGTCATCACCGATCCGCGCGAGGCCGATGTCGGCTCGATTCTGGGCTTCGGCTTTGCGCCGTTCACCGGCGGCACGCTGTCCTACATCGACTTCATGGGCACGAAGAAGTTCGTCGAGCTATGCCACAAGCTTGAGGCCAAATACGGCTCGCGCTTCACTCCTCCGAAACTGCTGATCGAGATGGCCGCCAAGGGCGAGACCTTCTACGGCCGCTTCCCGCCGAAGAAGCAGGCGGCGGCGTAGGCTTAGACGTCATTCCGGGATGGTGCGTTAGCACCAGACCCGGAATCTCGAGATTCTCAGGTGCGCAATTGCGCACCGTGGTTCGATGCTGCGCATCGCCCCGGAATGACCGACGGGCCTCACGCTGCCTTCAGGCCTTCCTTGACCAGGGCTTCGTCCACCTTCGGCCGCGCCGCGACGCGATCCTTGTAGGCCATCAGATTGCTCAATCCTGAAAGGTCGAACTTCATCCCATCGGCCCACCTCAACATCACGAACAGATAGGCATCCGCGACCGTAAACTGCTTGCCCATCAGATAGTCGCGGCCGGCCAGCTGGCTGTCGAGATATTTGAACTTGCCCATCGCCCGGTCCTTGAAGACAGCCTTGGCTTCGTCCGAAAGCGCCGGGTTGAACAGCGGGCCGATGTTCTTGTGCAGTTCGCCGTTGATGTAGGTGAGCCATTCCTGCAGCTTGTAACGCTCGGCGCTGTCGCGGGCGGGGGCGAGGTTCTTGGCCGGCACCTTGTCGGCGATCATCTGCACGATGACCGGTCCCTCGGTGATGAGTTCGCCGCTGTCGAGCGCCAGCGCCGGCACCTGGCCTTTCGGGTTGATTTTCAAATAATCGTCACCGTTTTCGAGCTTTTTGGCGCGCAGGTCGACCTTGACCAGATCGTAAGGAAGGCCGGCTTCCAGGAGCGCGATGTGGGGGGAAAGTGAGCAGGCTCCGGGCGCATAATAGAGTTTCATGGGGGCTTCTCCCTGGGTTATGGCAAATCGGCCATGCATGGTTAAATGCATTTGCATGAAGCAGTCAACATTGATGCATATGCATCAAGTGCGCTAGGGTAGCTCGACAGTGTGGGCCTCGACCATGAAACGCAAACCATCGACGGAAGCAACCGCCGCCTGGATTCGCCTGATGCGGGTCCAGAGCCGGGTGCTGAATGCGGTCGAGCAGGATTTGAAGAAGGCCGGCTTCCCGCCGCTCGCCTGGTATGACGCCTTGCTTGAGTTGTCGCGCGCGCCCGCCGGCGAGCTTCGGCCGGTGGAATTGGAAAAGCAGATGCTGTTGCCGCAATATTCCACGTCGCGGCTGATCGACCGGCTGGTCGACGAGGGCCTGGCAGTGCGCCGCGAATGCAAGATCGACAAGCGCGGCCAGTTCGTCGAGATCACCGAAACCGGGCGCGACTTGCAAAAGAAGATGTGGAGCGCCTATTCCGCTGTCATCGAAAAGCATGTCGGCTCGAAGCTATCGGACGCAGACGCCATAAAGCTCTGCGGCCTTTTGGACCGGCTCGGCTGCTGCTCGGGCGGGGAGACACCCTCGCTCGCCGCAAAAGACGGCGCGCCCGCCCGATGATACCATCCATCTCATTCATCCCCGCGGACCGCAGGGTTCGCGGAAGTCTCCGGCACTGCGCGCGTTCGGCCGCAGCGCCCTACATTCGGAATTTGCATGGCGCGTGACCAGATCGATATGACGCCCCTTCAGTCGCGCGACGAACTCGTCGGATGGCTGGAGGCCGGCGTAAAGCCCGTCTCCGAATTCCGGATCGGGACCGAGCACGAAAAAACGCCGTTTACATTGAGCGGCCATCAGCCGGTGCCTTACGAAGGCGCCCGCGGCATCGGCGCGCTGCTTGGAAGGCATGCAACTCCTGCTCGGCTGGGAGCCGATCATGGAGCGCGGCAACATCATCGGGCTTTACGATGTCACCGGCGGCGGCGCGATTTCGCTCGAGCCCGGCGGACAATTCGAATTATCGGGTGCGCCGGTGGAAACCGTGCATCAGACCCAGAGCGAGTTGATGGCGCACCTGGTGCAAGTGCGTGAGATCGCAACGCCCTTAGGCATAGGCTTTCTCGGCCTCGGCATGACGCCGTCCTGGTCGCGGACGCAGATTCCGGTCATGCCCAAAGGCCGCTACAAGATCATGACCAATTACATGCCGAAGGTCGGCCGCTACGGCCTCGACATGATGTACCGGACCTGCACGGTGCAGACCAATCTCGACTTCTCCTCCGAAGCCGACATGGTCAAGAAATTGCGGGTATCGGTGGCGTTGCAGCCGGTGGCGACCGCCTTGTTCGCCAATTCGCCCTTCACGGAAGGAAAGCCGAACGGCTTTCTCTCATTCCGCTCGGAAATCTGGCGCGATACCGACAATGCGCGTTCCGGAATGATCCCGTGGGCGTTCGAGGACGGCATGGGATTCGAGCGCTGGGTCGATTATGCGCTGGACGTGCCGATGTATTTCGTCAAGCGCGGCGACAACTATATCGACGTCGCAGGCTCCTCGTTCCGGGATTTTTTCGCGGGAAAAAATCCAGCCCTTCCGGGCGAGCGCCCGATGCTGTCGGACTGGGCCAATCATCTTTCGACGATCTTTCCGGAAGTGCGGCTGAAGCGTTACCTGGAAATGCGGGGCGCCGACGGCGTGCCGTGGGGCCGCTTGCCGGCCTTGCCGGCCTTCTGGGTCGGATTGCTCTATGACGACACCAGCCTGAACGCGGCCTGGGATATCGTCAAAGGCTGGAAGTCCAGTGAAAGACAGTCGCTGCGGGATGACGTGCCGCGTTTCGGCTTCAAGGCCAGGATCAAGAATCGCTATATCTTCGAAGTCGCCAAGGAATGCTTGGCGCTGGCGCATGCCGGGTTGCGCCGCCGCGGCCATGTCGATCACTCCGGGCGTGACGAGACGCGCTATCTGGAACCGCTTGACCGGATCATCGACGCCGGGCTGACCCCGGCTGAGGAAATGCTGGCGAAGTTCAATGGCCCCTGGCAAGGCTCAGTTGACCCCGCCTACGGCGAATACGCTTTTTAAATCGGGAAACCGCCCGGGTCGGACCAGAAAATCGTCCGGCGCCGTTCATCAGCCGTACAGGTTCATGGCGATCAAATGGCAGAGCCGCAATTGATCAAATGGCGGAGCCGCCGTTTGCGGGTAACTCCAATCGGTTGAAAGCATTCCGAATGTGGGGAGGTCGCCTCTCACTGGCGTGTTTGGGGACGCTCGTTCTCTTCGCCGTCGTGACCGCCAGCCAACCGGCGCAGGCGCAGGCTAATTTCGATCGCCCGGGCGGTGACTATCAGAGTTCGCCGGTGCCTTCGGGCGACCCGGCCGATTGCGCGCTGGTATGCGAACGGGACCGGCGTTGCCGTGCCTGGAGCTTCAACTATCCGAATGAGATCTCCCGCGGGGCGCTCTGCTGGCTGAAGAACAGTGTGCCGGCTCGCATCGCGGATGACTGTTGCATCTCGGGCGTGCGCGGCGCCGGCATAGTCGAACCGCGCAATGGTGCGGTCGAAACCTCGATCGACCGCGCGGGCGGCGACTACCGCAGTTTCGAGCTCAAGCGGGGCGAGGGCGACGAGGTCTGCAAGGCGGCTTGCGGCGCCGACAATAAATGCCGGGCCTGGACCTATGCGCGTCCGGGGTATGTGGGGCGGGAACCTCACTGTTTTTTGAAGAAGGAAATCAAGCCGCCGCGGCGCAAGCCCGGCTTCGTGTCAGTACTTGCCCGTGCGCGTACTAGGCTAGTGCGGCGAGTTCCTATCTTCGGCGTCGTTATGGAATTCAAGCGCTCAACATTGCCCCTGCTTCCCGCGTCAGAGCTAGACATGTCCCGCACGCCGCCATCGCGGTGAAGCGGGGGACAGCGACCAACCACGGAGTTGACGATGATCTTCACGCGCAGGTTTTTGAACGGGGCATTGATCGCAGGTGGTTTGGTCGGCGCCCTGGCGGTTGCCGCACCGTTGACCTCCGCCTGGGCCAATTCGGCGGTCCCTTTCTCGGCCGAGGCTTTCAAGGCCGCGCAAGCCGCCGGCAGCCCCATCCTGGTTGAAATTCACGCCGATTGGTGCCCGACCTGCAAGGCGCAGAACCCCATCCTCGACAGACTGACCTCGAATACGAAATTCAAGGGTCTGAAAGTCTTCCGCGTCGATTTCGATGCGATGAAGCCGGTGGTCAAGCAGTTCGGCGCGCAGATGCAGTCGACGCTGATCGTTTTCAAGGGGACGGCCGAACAGGGACGCTCGGTCGGCGACACCAAGGAAGCCTCGATCGAAGCCCTGCTCGACAAGAGCCTTTGATCTCTAAGTGACCGCTCTCGCGCTGGCGTTCGCTGCCGGGATCCTGTCGATCCTCTCGCCTTGCGTGTTGCCATTGGTGCCGATCGTGCTCGGTGCCGCGGTAACCACCCATCCGCTTGGCGCCGTCGTTCTCGCTGCGGGACTGGCCCTGTCCTTCACCGGGCTTGGGCTGTTGCTGGCTTTGGTGGGATTTGGGCTCGGCATCGACGCCGGCATGCTTCGCTTCGCAGCGGCGGCGATCATGGTCGTGCTTGGCGCGGTCCTCGTGGTGCCTTCCTGGCAAGCGAGGCTCGCCGGCGCCGGCAGTCCCGTTTCGGCCTGGGCCGATCGGCATTTCGGCGGCTTTGCCGGTTCCGGCCTTGGTGGACAATTTGCGATCGGCCTTCTGCTCGGTGCGGTGTGGTCGCCTTGCGTCGGCCCGACGCTCGGGGCTGCGTCGTTGCTCGCCTCGCAGGGGCATGACTTATTGATGGTCGCGCTGACGATGGCGGTGTTCGGTATCGGTGCCGCGTTGCCGCTGGTCCTGCTCGGGCTGTTATCACGGGCAAGCTTGATGCGCGTGCGCGCCAATCTGATGTCGGCGGGAAAGCTCGGCAAGGGCCTGTTGGGCGCGGCCTTCATCGTGATCGGTATCGCGATCGTCGGCGGCGCCGACAAGCGCATCGAAGCGGCATTGGTCGAGGCCTCGCCGCAATGGCTGACGGATTTGACGACGTCGTTTTAGATGCGGAGGGAGTGCGGCCATGCAACTGGAATCGACGCTGACCTGTCCGAGATGCGCTTTCACGGCCGCCGAGACGATGCCGCTCAATGCCTGCCAGTTTTTCTACGTCTGCAAGGGCTGCGGCGAGAAACTCAAGCCCCTGCCCGGCGATTGCTGCGTGTTCTGCTCGTATGGCTCGGTGCCTTGCCCGCCTGTCCAACGAGATGGCAAAAGTGCGTGCTGCGACTAGCCGATGGCTAGCGCACCATGACTAGCGCACCGAAGTGAAGAAGCGCGCGAGACGAAAACCCGACAGCCACGTCCATACCGGCTGGCCACGGATGCCGAGGTCCCAGGAACCGATCACGGCGTCGGCGCGGCCGACCAGATCGTCAATCGGCAGCAGCCCGACGCCGCCGTCGCGCAGCGGCACGCGGCTGTCGGCAGAGTTGTCGCGATTGTCGCCCATCACGAACAGATAGCCCTCCGGCACCGTGACCTCGGCCGTATTGTCGAGCCGCCCGTTGTCGCGGATCTTGAAGATCGCGTGGCTGACGCCGCCCGGCAGCGTCTCGATGAAACGGCGCGCCGGCTCATATTCGCCGCGCTCGTCTTCCACCTCGCCGATGCCATCAGCTTTGAGCGAGGCCCCACGGTCGTTGATGAAGAGCTGGCCCTGGCGCATCTGAATGCGGTCGCCGGGAAGCCCGACGACCCGCTTGACCCAGGCCTGCGAGCGGTCGCCGGGCCAGCGGAACACCACGACATCGCCGCGCTTCGGCGGATTGCCGAATACCCGCCCCGTTTCGGGCAGGTTGATCTGGATCGGCAGCGAGGCAGTGCCGTAGCCGTAGGGGAATTTCGATGCGAGCAGCGCATCGCCGATCAAAAGCGTCGGTTCCATCGAGCCTGACGGAACATAGAACGGCTCGGCAATGGCGCCCTTGGCCAAAAAAACCAGTCCCAGCGCCGCCGCGAACTGAACAAGCTGCGCGCCCCAGCCGCGCGCGCGCGTGGCGATCGATTGCCGTTCCATCGTCATGAACCGGTTCCTCCAACCGTAATCCGTTCCATCCGCAGCGTCGGCTGGCCGACCCCGACCGGAACGCCCTGACCGTTCTTGCCGCAGGTGCCGATTCCGGTATCGAGCGCGAGATCGTTACCGATCATGGTGATGCGGTGCAGGTCGGTCGGTCCGTTGCCGATCAGCATCGCGCCTTTCAGCGGCGCGCCCACCTTGCCGTTTTCGATCCGATAAGCCTCCGTGCATTGGAACACATATTTGCCGGAGGTGATGTCGACCTGTCCGCCACCGAAATTGGCGGCATAGATGCCGTTCTTCACCGAGGCGAGAATTTCCGCAGGATCGCGGCCGCCCGAGAGCATGTAGGTGTTGGTCATGCGCGGCATCGGCACATGGGCATAGCCCTGGCGGCGGCCGTTGCCGGTCGGCTTCATGTTCATCAGCCGGGCATTCTGCCGGTCCTGCATGTAACCGACCAGGATGCCGTCCTCGATCAAGACCGTGCGGTTGGTCGGCGTGCCCTCGTCATCGATCGAGAGCGAACCACGCCTCGAGGCCATGGTTCCGTCGTCGACTACGGTGACGCCCTTGGCCGCCACCTGCTGTCCCATCAGGCCGGCAAAGGCGGATGTTTTCTTGCGGTTGAAATCGCCCTCGAGCCCATGGCCGACCGCTTCGTGCAGCATCACGCCGGGCCAACCCGCGCCCAACACGACATCCATTTCGCCGGCGGGCGCCGGCACCGATTCCAGATTGACCAGCGCTTCGCGGATGGCGCCGTCGGCGGCCTCGCGCCACGCTTTAGTCTCGATGAAGCGGGCATAGCCCTCGCGGCCGCCATAGCCTCTGGAGCCGCTCTCCTGGCGATCGCCCTGGCCCGCCACCACGGAAATATTGACCCGCACCAGCGGGCGAATGTCGCGATAGCTTTCGCCGTCGGGACGGAGGATCTCGACCACCTGCCAGGTGGCGCCTAAACTGACCGTCACCTGACGCACCCGCGGTTCTTTTTCACGGACATAGGCGTCGATTTCGGCGAGCAGCTTGACCTTGGTTTCGAAGCCGGGCGCATCCAGCGGATTTTCGTCGCCATAAAGCCGGACATTGGTGTGGGGCGGGGGAGCGGCGAAGGTCCCGCTATAGCCGCCGCGCACCGCCGATACCGCATCGGCGGCGCGAATCAGGGCCGGCAGCGAAACGTCGGAGGAATGCGCATAGCCGACAGCGTCATCCTTCACCGCGCGCAGGCCGAAGCCCTGGCTGGTGTCATAGGTCGCCTGCTTCAACCGGCCGTTGTCGAACATCAAGGCTTCGGTCTGGCTGTACTCCAGGAACAGTTCGCCATCGTCGGCGCCCGAAAGCCCGCGCGTAATTTCATGTCGAACGGCATCGCGGTCGAGTTGGGCGCGGTCGAGAAGCGAGGTCGGGGGCGTCATGTGTACTCCAATCCGGCAGCCAGCAGCGTGAAGGTGTTCAGTTAAGCAAAGTCTCGCGAAGCGGTCGCCTTACATCACGGTAACCCGGGTCTGTTCCGGCGCGCGTGACCCAAGTCACTACCCAGGCCACTATCTCCAAAATAGGCGCGATGGTCTGCGAAGGGGAGGGGCGGGCGTGCCATAAAGCGAGGCAGATTGCCTCACGGTAATTTGTCGTAGCCCTCGCCGAGCCCGTTCAGGCTGAGTGGGAAGCCGATGCCTTCCTCAGGCGTCTCGAAGATGATGAAGGTCGCGGTCTTGGCGCTCCGCAACTGGCCCAACAGCTTGTCGTCCATCACGACCTCGGCGACACAGCCGTTGGGCAGGCAACGGACAAAACCCGCACGCCCGACGTCGACATTGTCGAGCTTGAGGCCGAGGCCCGAGGGCAAAAGCACGCCGAGCGGCGCCACCACCCGCATCAGCTTGCTCTTCTGGTCAGCGGTCTTCAGCACGATGACGGTCAGACCGGCATTGGAGCGGTCCTCGGCTACCACGCTTTGAATCAATGCGCATTGTTCGGCCTGGGCGCCGGGCGGGGTATCGCAGCGGATCTGCCAGTCGCCGTGGACCGACCGCACCGCGCCTTGGGCGCCAGCCGGCGCCGTCAGGCCCAACCAGCACACCAAAGCCAGACCTGCGCCGATGGCGCTGAATGAGAACATGTCCCGGATACAAATTCGCAAACAGCGGAAAGCGAAGGAACTTGTCGGGTATTTCGAAGGGCCCATCAGGGTCGATCCCTTGATATTTCTTCGGCTTATGTCGTCGGCAACATCGGACGCACCCGACTGATACGGTAATGACGGCGCCTTGATGGCTGGCCGGGTATCACCGGAAACCTCGATCTGCCAACGAATCAGACCCCGCAAGCGCAACATTTCTGTGCGTACATCCGGCAATTCGCCTGTCAAGCCATGGCGGGTTAGGAAACGGGAAGTTTCAGCTGATTTCCCGCGAAATTGCGACATTCGCATAACATCCTCGGAATAGCCGGTTATGCACCCCTGCAGGGCGTACTACTGCATTGCGATGGCCTTAGAATTATGGTTTGAGAGGCTGGATTTAGACGCATTCGAGCAAGCTGGCCCCGTGTGCTGCCAAAGTACATGCTAAGGCCATTTGTCAGGGGCGGAGTCGTGCGCCATTCTTTGCCCTCGGGAAGAATGCGCGAGGGGATTTTATAAGGGAGCGCGAGCGGCATGAAGATGTCGAAGGGCCAAATCGGCCGTCGGTTGCTGGGTTGGGCGGTGGCCGGCACCGCATTTCTGGCTAGCGGAACGGCGTTTGCCGAATTGGGCCAGCCGGCGCCATGGGAGTACAAGCTGCAAGGATCGGCTTCTCCCGTTATGGACAACATTACCTCGTTCCATAACTTCCTGACCGTCCTGATCACCGCCATTACGCTGTTCGTGCTGGCGCTGCTGGCCATCGTCATGGTCAAGTTCAACGCCAAGGCCAATCCGGTTCCCTCCAGGACGACTCACAACACCCTGATCGAGGTGGCCTGGACGCTAATTCCGGTGCTGATCCTGGTCAGCATCGCGGTGCCGTCGTTCAGGCTTATGTTCGAGGAACTCGATATTCCCAAGGCGGACCTTACAATCAAGGCGACGGGCAAGCAGTGGTACTGGTCCTATGCCTATCCCGATAACGGCAAGTTCGAATTCGATTCGCTGATGGCCGAGAACAAGCAACCGCGCCTGCTCGGCGTCGACAATGAAATGGTCGTGCCGGTCAACAAGGTCATCCGGATCGAGACCACCGGTGCGGACGTGATCCACTCCTTCGCGGTGCCGGCCTTCGGTATCAAGATCGATGCCATTCCCGGCCGCCTCAATGAAACCTGGTTCAAGGCCACCAAGACCGGCATGTATTACGGCCAGTGCTCCCAGCTATGCGGCAAGGACCACGCCTTCATGCCGATCGCGGTCAGGGTCGTCAGCGATCAGGACTTCGCGGCGTGGGTCGAGGACGCCAAGAAGAAGTTTGCCGCCAACCCGGCGAACTCGTTCGCCTCGATTGGGACTGCGGCGCAATGAGCCGGATGGACCGGCCCCTCTGACGAGGGGAAGGTCCGGAATACCGTCGGGTAAAGCGCGTCACGGGCGACAAGGACGACGGGACCTCAAGGTCTTAGAGAAGGTTGAAGGCAGGATTTAAAAATGGCAACCACGGCAGCGACACAAGATCACGCCCATGACGATCATGCCCACGATCATCCGACCGGATGGCGGCGCTTCGTCTACTCGACCAACCACAAGGACATCGGCACGATGTACCTGGTGTTTGCGATCATCGCCGGCATCATCGGCGCTGCGATGTCGATCGCGATCCGGGCCGAGTTGATGTATCCGGGCGTGCAGATCTTCCACGACACCCATACCTACAACGTGTTCGCGACATCGCATGGCCTGATCATGATCTTTTTCATGGTGATGCCTGCGATGATCGGCGGTTTCGGCAACTGGTTCGTGCCGCTGATGATAGGGGCGCCCGACATGGCGTTCCCGCGGATGAACAACATCTCGTTCTGGCTGCTGCCGGCTTCCTTCGCGCTGCTCCTCATGTCGACGATGGTGGAGGGCGAGCCCGGCACCCTGGGTGCCGGTACGGGCTGGACGCTGTATGCGCCGCTGTCGACCTCGGGCCATCCCGGTCCGGCGGTCGACTTCGCCATTCTGTCGATCCATCTGGCCGGTGCCTCGTCGATTCTCGGCGCCATCAACTTCATCACCACGATCTTCAACATGCGCGCGCCGGGCATGACGCTGCATAAGATGCCGCTGTTCGTCTGGTCGATCCTGGTCACGGTGTTCCTGCTGCTGCTGTCGTTGCCGGTGCTGGCGGGTGGCATCACCATGCTGCTGACCGACCGTAATTTCGGCACGACGTTCTTCTCGCCCGAGGGCGGCGGCGATCCCCTGTTGTTCCAGCACCTGTTCTGGTTCTTCGGTCATCCCGAGGTCTACATCCTGATTCTGCCGGGCTTCGGCATGATCAGCCAGATCGTCTCGACCTTCTCGAAGAAGCCGGTGTTCGGCTATCTCGGCATGGCCTATGCGATGGTGGCGATCGGCGGCATCGGCTTCGTGGTGTGGGCGCACCACATGTACACGGTCGGCATGTCCAGCGCGACGCAGGCCTACTTCGTCGCCGCCACCATGGTGATCGCAGTGCCGACCGGCGTGAAGATCTTCTCCTGGATCGCCACGATGTGGGGCGGCTCGATCGAGTTCAAGACACCGATGCTGTGGGCGATCGGCTTCATCTTTCTGTTCACGGTCGGCGGCGTCACCGGCGTGGTGCTGGCGAATGCCGGCGTCGACCGCGTACTGCACGACACCTATTACGTGATCGCGCACTTCCACTACGTGCTGTCGCTCGGTGCGGTGTTTGCAATCTTTGCCGGCTGGTACTACTGGTTCCCGAAGATGACCGGCTACATGTACAACGAGACCATCGGCAAGCTGCACTTCTGGGTCACCTTCATCGGCGTCAACCTGATCTTCTTCCCGCAGCATTTCCTCGGGCTGTCCGGCATGCCGCGGCGCACCGTCGACTATCCCGACGCCTTTGCCGGGTGGAACTTCATCTCCTCGATCGGCTCCTACATCGCCGGCTTCGGCGTGCTGATCTTCCTGTATTGTATGTTCGACGCCTTCTTCCTGCGCAAGGAGCGGGCCGCCGACAATCCGTGGGGTGCCGGTGCGACCACGCTTGAATGGACGCTGTCGTCGCCGCCGCCCTTCCATCAGTTCGAGGTATTGCCGCGCGTACAGTAATCGGCGACGCGGCGCGATAAGCGCCGCGTCCTTTTACTTTCAAGGAAACGAGAGCCGTCTTGTCGGTCGTCGATCACACCAGCATCGAATTTTCGCCGCGGATTTCCGAGGCCGGGGTCGCTGATTACGTCGCGCTTCTAAAGCCGCGGGTGATGTCGCTGGTTGTCTTCACGGCGCTCGTCGGCCTTGTGATTGCGCCGGGCCATGTGCATCCGGTGCTCGCCTTCACCTCCATTCTCTGCATCGCGGTCGGCGCGGGCGCGTCGGGCGCGCTGAACATGTGGTACGAGGCCGATATCGACGCGCTGATGTCGCGTACCGCCAACCGGCCGATCCCGCGCGGCCGTATCACGCCGCCGGAAGCCGCCACCTTCGGCATGACGCTGGCCTTCTTCTCGGTGATGACGCTCGGCATCCTCGTGAACTGGGTTGCCGGCGCGCTGCTCGCCTTTACGATCTTCTTTTACGTCGTGATCTACACCATGGCGCTCAAGCGCTGGACCGCGCAGAACATCGTGATCGGCGGCGCGGCCGGCGCGTTGCCGCCCGTGGTGGCCTGGGCTGCGGCGACCGGCTCGCTCTCGGTCGAGCCGCTGTTGCTGTTTCTGATCATCTTCTTCTGGACCCCGCCGCACTTCTGGGCGTTGGCGCTGTTCCGCAGCGATGACTATGCCCGCGCCGGCGTTCCGATGCTGCCGGTCACGGCGGGACCGGACGCGACACGGCTGCAAATCCTGCTCTACACGGTCGTGCTGGTCGCGGTGGCGCTTGCGCCCTGGCCGCTCGGCTATTTCGATGCGGCCTATGGCGTCGTCTCGCTTGTCCTCGGCGCCGGCATGCTGGCGCTTGCGATCAACGTCTACCGCCTTCGTGAGGGGCGTGAAGCGGCGCGCGCCACGCGCCAGCTTTTCGCGTTCTCGATCCTTTATCTGTTTGCGCTGTTTGCGACCCTTCTGATCGAGGTCGTTGTCCGCGCCGTTGCAGCGTCGATCTGGTAAGGGCGCATGGCGGAACGATGGCCGATAACGACAGACCAGAAGGAATTGTCCTCACCGAGGCGCAAAAGAAAAGCCGTCGTCAGCGGTCGATCGCCATTGCGCTCGCGCTCGGCGTTCTGGTCGTGTTGTTTTTCGCGGTCACCATCGTCAAGGGGCCGGCTGTCCTAGTGCGGCCGTTGTAGAGACATGGCGAACTAGAGACTTGGCGAAGTTAAAGGCATGGCGAAGTAAAGACATGGCGAACCAATCGAACCGGCATCAGGCTTCCGCAAGCGAGAAAGCCGCTTCGCGCCGCGGCCTGACCCGCGACGCGACGGTGGCGGCGATCTGCGGCTTCGTGGCGGTTTTCATGGTGGGGGCCGCTTATGCGGCGGTGCCGTTCTATAACTGGTTCTGCCGCGCCACCGGATTCAACGGCACCACGCAGGTGGCAACTTCCGCGCCTTCGGCCGCGCCGCTGGCGCGCAAAATCGCGGTTCGCTTCGATTCCAACGTTGCCGGCGGTTTGCCCTGGAAATTCGAACCGGAACAGACCGAAATCGAGATCAAGATCGGCGAGGTCACAACCATCTTCTACAAGGTGACCAATCAGTCCGCTCGGACCACGACCGGGCAGGCCGCCTACAACGTCGCGCCGCTGACGGTCGGGTCCTACTTCGAGAAGATCAACTGCTTCTGCTTCACCGAGCAGACCATGGCGCCGGGCGAAACCCGCGAGATGCCGGTCGTGTTCTATGTCGATCCGTCGATTGTCAAAGACAGCGACAATGACACCCTGAACACCATCACCCTGTCCTATACGTTCTACCCCGTCCGTGATCCCGCTCCGAAACCACTGGCGGCAAGCGAGGCGGAAAAATCCAAGGACAAGGGGAACGAGAAGGGTAACCTTTGAGAAGCCTGCGCCTTGGCCGGGGTAAGCTCCGGCCATCGCGAAGTTTGAATTTAACGGTTGAGACGGAGTGGCCGAACAGGCCCTGCTAACGGAGAGATCGAAAAATGGCTACGGCGCAAGTCAAGCATCACGACTATCACCTCGTCGATCCGAGCCCGTGGCCGGCGGTCGGTTCTGTTTCGGCCTTCATCATGGCCATCGGCGCCATCACCTGGATGCATCACATGACCGGCGCCGCGCCGATCATCTTTTTTATCGGCGTCATCGGTGTGCTCTACACCATGGCGAGCTGGTGGATGGATGTGATCCGCGAGGCGCAGTACAAGGGCGATCACACCCGCGTCGTGCAGATCAGCCATCGCTATGGCATGATCCTGTTCATCGCTTCGGAGGTGATGTTCTTCGTCGCCTGGTTCTGGGCCTTCTTCAATTCGGCGCTGTTCCCGGCGGACGCGGTTCACGCGGCCCGTGATGCCATTTTTGGATGCGGCGCCGGCACCCAGATGGGCGCCTGCAGCGTTCCCGGCACCTGGCCGCCGAAGGGCATCGAGGCGTTCGATCCCTGGCATCTGCCGCTGCTCAACACGCTCCTGCTCCTGACTTCGGGCACCACGGTGACCTGGGCTCACCATGCGCTCCTGGAAAACGACCGTCAGGGCCTGAAATACGGCCTGATCCTGACCATCGTGCTTGGAGCGTTGTTCACCTGCGTGCAAGCTTACGAATATAGCCACGCGCTGTTCGGTTTCTCCGGCAACGTCTATGGCGCGACCTTCTTCATGGCGACCGGATTCCACGGCTTCCATGTGCTGGTCGGCACGATCTTCCTGATCGTCTGCCTGATCCGCGCCTATGCCGGGCACTTCACGCCGACCCAGCACCTCGGCTTTGAATTTGCAGCATGGTACTGGCATTTCGTCGACGTGGTGTGGCTGTTCCTGTTCGCCTGTATCTACGTCTGGGGCACCGGCGGTGGCCGGCTCGTCGGCGCCGAATAGGCCTGCCCGTCGTCCATGCCAAAAGGGCGGCCGTGCGGCCGCCCTTTTTTATTTTATGTGAAAGCATCGCCCACGGAATCGATACCTCGCGCCGCGGCGCTCCGTTGTGCTAAACGGCTGCTCCATGAGTGAACTTGCGACCCCCAAAATCACCGTCTTGCAGAGTGCGCTGCGTGGGCTTGCTTGCAAATGTCCGCGCTGCGGCCGCGGGAAATTGTTCTCGGGCTTTCTGACGCTGGCGCCGCGATGCCAAGCCTGCGGGCTGGACTATACGTTCATCGATACCGGCGATGGCCCGGCGATCTTCATCATCATGCTGGCGGGTGCGATCGTCGTGGCCTGCGCGCTGATTGTGGAAGTGAAGTATCAGCCGCCGTTCTGGCTCCACGCCGTGCTCTGGCTGCCGCTGATTCTGGTCACCACGCTGTTGCCGTTGCGTTCGATGAAGGCGCTTCTGATCGCGCTGCAATTCCACCACAAGGCCGCGCCGGGTCGTTTGATTGATCGTGAACCGAAATGAGCGCGACCGCAGAACGGCCGCGCCTCGGCTTCAGCCTTTTCACGCTCGCCATGGTCGCTGCCTTCATTGGTCTTGGCGTCTGGCAGCTTCAGCGCAGGATAGAAAAGCATGCGCTGATCGCGGCGCTGACCGAACGGCTTGCGGCCACGCCGGTCCCGCTGCCGCCTGCGGCAACCTGGAACTCGCTCAACGCCAAGAGAGATGAATTCCGCCGCGTCCATTTCAGGGCGACCTTTGGCCCTGGGCCAGATGTCATGGTCTATAGCTCCGGTTCGGCCGTCCGCGAGGATGTTTCCGGACCCGGCACCTGGGCTTTCATCCCGGCGCGGCTTCCGAGCGGCGAGATTGTCGTGGTCAATGCCGGCTTTGTCCAGAATACGATGCAGGACCGCCCACAGCAGGATCGCGCGGTAGCGCACCTTGGCACCGGTGAAGCGACCGAGCTCGTCGGCTACATCCGCTTCCCGGAAAGCGCGGGTCTCCTCACACCGGCGGCCAATGTCGAGAAGCGGCTCTGGTTCACACGCGACCATCTGGCGATGGCGCACGCGCTCGGCTGGGGTGATGCCGGCAAGACAATGGCGCCATTCTACCTCGACCTCGAACTGCCGCTGCCGCCGGGCGGCATTCCGAAACCCGGTCCGCTGCAAGTGCATCTCAAGGATGACCACCTGCAATACGCCGTCACCTGGTTCGCTTTGGCCGGTGCGGTCGTGATTGCCTTTCTCGTCTGGTGGCGCGGCAAACGTCACCGCGCCGGGCAAGGATAGCCTGTTCGTCGCATTCGGCCGGCCGGGCCGTCAGGACAATTGCTTGTTCTCGCGACTGACGACCGCCAGTTGTTCGGTTTGAACCGCCTCGAGCCGCGCCATCATCAGGATGCCGGCTACGAAAGCCAGGCCGAGGTCCTCGGCCTGCTCGATGGCGTCATCGATCTTTTCAACCAGTACTCTCGTTTCTTTCGCTCGAAACATGAAAAATCCCCTTTGCTTCCTGCACGCCTCGGGCCAGTGCGGCGTCTCAAATCGTCTTCCAAATTGTTCTGATGATCACGAACATAAAACGCCTTGTCAGGCAGCCGGAATCAGAACGCTGATTGCGGGACGTTCGACGGCGGGAAGGCCCTGCCAGACCAGCATCGGCCCCGGCACCGACCGGCGGATGCAGATTTCCGTCCAGGCCTGTTCGTTGACGTCGACCATCACGGCGATCGTCGACATCGATTCGATATCGAGAGGGAGGCCGAGCGGGCGTGCGACCCAGCCCTGATCGAGCAGGCGCGGCAGCCACCAGCTCTCGAGCACGATCGTGAAGGCCGACAACCCCATTGAAAGTCCGTATTCCATGGCGGCGGCCTGAATCACGGCCTCGGCGCGCGGCCCGGCATGTTCGCCACGCCATTTGGGTACGACAAAAATCCGTGACAATTCATAGACATCGGCGCGCCGAATCGGACCATCCAGCGACAGCTTCGGAAACAAATCACTGAGCAGCGTCGGCACCGTCGTCGGCACCAGGCGCATGCCCGTGACGATGGAGCGGCCTTCCAGGCCCAGAAGGTAGACCGTTTCGTCAGTATCGAACTGGTCTATTTCGCGTTTGTCGGGGCGATCGAGAGCGCTCCACTTGCGTTCGACGACGTAGATCTGGTGGCGAAGCCGAAAATAGTCTTCGAGGATTTCCGAGTACAAATGCCGGTTGTCGCGACGGATGACATGGACGTCCATTGAGCTCTCCCGAGCGGCGCGCGATTTGCGCAGGTCAGGAGAGTGTTTTTTCGCACGTCAACCGGCTACTGTCCGAAAGGACAGGTCAGTGCTCCGATTCCGAAGTTCGCAAGCTGTCGCGGCAACCTCCGGTGCGAACTTCGGAATCGAAAGGAGCACCGCCAAATATAGGTTTTTAGTGCGGCCTTGAATTTGAAGTTCCTGTGACGAAGTCGCAGCGATTCTGAAGGAACTTCAAATTCGCCGCACTAGAGCTTGATCAGTCCGCGGGCAAGGGCTTTGGCAACCGCCGAGGTTCGGTTGACGGCGTTCAGTTTGCGTGAAGCCTCGACCAGATGGAACTTCACGGTGCGCTCCGAGATCCTCAAGATGACCGAGATCTCCCATGAGGTCTTGCCGCCCGCGACCCAGCGCAGAACTTCCCGCTCGCGGGTCGTCAGCAAATCGCGCTTTTCCGGTTGTGCCCGGGACAGCGATCGAATGCGATTGTGGGCGTAGACCCCGATCAGTTGCAGCGCGCTCTTTGCAACCGGGTCGAGGTGCAGGTATTCGGTGGCGAGGCTGATCACTGCGCCGCCCTCGTCGTAGTGCAGCGGAATGCAATAGCCATCCCTCAGCCGGAATTCGGTCGCGCGGGTCATCACCAGATGCGCGGCGGGATCATCGTCCTTGTCGTAACGCGCTTCAGACCATCCGAACGGCTGAACCGTGGAGGCGCCGTAACGCGGGACCGGATCCAGGATGCTGAAGTTTTCGCGTGTGTAAAGTTCGAACCATTCCGCCGGCCAGCCGTTGGCGACCGTCAGTTCGGGAAGCGCGGTTCCCGGCGCCGGCAGGCCGGCCATGATATAGGCGTGAAATCCGCACGCCCTGATTTCGGATTCGAACAGCTCGATGACACCCGGCGCGTTAAGACGCTCGACCGCATCCACAAAGTCGAGCGCTCGCCTCCCCCATTGTCGGGCTGCGTCAGCCATCGCGTCCCCTCGGTCCCGCTAAGAGATTGCAACCTCACCGTGCTTGCGTCAATTACGGATCAACTTTTCCGCTCACCGCTTCGTCTGCGGTAACCCGGTCCTTGCCGGCTGCCGCGTTCTCCGCCCTGCCAGGCGTTCCGGCCTCGTGCGTTTGAACGTAAGAAGAAGCGGTTTCCAGTTCCTGTCAAAACGCTTATGGTGGCGCCGCTTTGTCACCGGAAAGGTGATTTTATATAAAAATGTCAAAGGCTTGACTGGATATCGAGCCTTTGAAGGCTAGTGCTGCCTATTTGAAGTTCCTGCTCTACAAGCGGCGAATTCGGCTCAGGAACTTCAAATAGAAAGCGTCACTAGGATAGCAAATTTGCCAGTGCCCATAACTTTTCGAAGTTCGTAAAAGGGGGCGCTGCGATGGAGTACGAACTTCAAAAAGTGGGCACTGGTTTGACGCAGTACATTTCGACGCGGGGCGAGGCTCCCGCTCTGGGTTTTTGCGACGTGATGCTGACCGGGCTCGCCCGCGACGGCGGCCTCTACGTGCCCGAAATCTGGCCGCAGCTGTCGTCTGAGACCATCGCCGGATTTTCCGGGCGGCCTTATTGGGAAGTCGCGGTCGACGTGATTCGTCCCTTTGTCGCCAACGAGATTTCCGATGCCGATCTCGGGCGCATGGCCAACGAGGCCTACGCCACCTTTCGTCACCCAGCCGTGGTGCCGCTCGATCAGACCGGACCCAATCAGTTCCTGCTCGAACTTTTTCACGGCCCGACGCTGGCGTTCAAGGACGTCGCGATGCAGTTGCTCTCGCGGCTGATGGACCACGTGCTGGCGAAGCGGGCGCAGCGCACCACGATCGTGGTGGCAACATCCGGCGACACCGGCGGTGCCGCGGTCGATGCTTTTGCGGGTCTCGATAACGTCGACCTCATCGTGCTGTTTCCGCACGGCCGCATCTCGGATGTGCAACGGCGGATGATGACCACGACCGGCGCCAGCAATGTTCATGCACTGGCCGTCGAAGGCACCTTCGACGATTGCCAGGCGATCGTGAAGGAATTGTTCAACGATCACGCGTTTCGCGATGCGGTCGCCTTGTCGGGAGTCAATTCCATCAATTGGGCGCGCATCGTGGCGCAGGTGGTGTACTACTTCACATCGGCCACGGCGCTTGGTGCGCCGGCACGCAGCGTCGACTTCACCGTGCCGACGGGCAATTTCGGCGATATCTTCGCCGGCTTCGTGGCCAAGCGCATGGGGCTGCCGATCAGGTGGCTGCGCATCGCCTCCAACGTCAACGACATCCTGCCGCGCACCCTCAAGACCGGTATCTACGAGACCCGCGAAGTCCACGCCTCGACCTCGCCGTCGATGGATATTCAGGTGTCGTCGAATTTCGAACGTCTGCTGTTCGAAGCGAGCAATCGTGATGCGGCGCTGGTGCGGCGGCTGATGGCCTCGCTCAAGCAGTCCGGCCGCTTCGTGCTGCCGGATGCGGTTCTGGCGGCGGTGCGCGCTGAATTCGATGCCGGCCGCGCGGACGAAACCGAGACCAGCGCCGTCATTCGCGCCGCCTGGCGCGAAGCGGGCGATCTGGTCGACCCGCACACCGCGGTCGCGCTGGCGGTAGCGGATCGCGACAGGCCCGATTCGAAAGTGCCCAACATCGTGCTGTCGACCGCGCATGCCGCCAAGTTTCCCGATGCAGTGGAGGCGGCCTGCGGTGTTAGGCCGGAACTGCCGCCATGGCTTGAAGGTTTGATGACCAGGTCTGAGCGTGTCCAGGTGATGAAAAACGACAAGGTTGAAATTGCGCGATTTGTCCGCTCGGTCAGCCGGGCTGCGAAGGAAGGAACTGCGGGATGAGCGTTGAAGTCACCAAGCTGCCGTCTGGCCTCACCGTTATCACCGATACAATGCCGCATCTGCAGACTGCCGCGCTCGGGATTTGGGCGGGCGTCGGTGGCCGCGACGAGAAGCCCAACGAGCACGGGATATCGCATCTGCTCGAACATATGGCGTTCAAGGGAACGACGCGGCGGACGTCACGCGAGATCGTCGAGGAGATCGAAGCGGTCGGCGGCGATCTCAACGCCGGCACCTCGACGGAAACCACCGCTTATTATGCCCGTGTCATGAAGGCCGACGTTCCGCTGGCGCTCGACGTGCTCTCCGACATTCTCACCAATCCCTCTTTCGTGCCCGATGAGCTTGAGCGGGAAAAGAGCGTTATTGTGCAGGAAATCGGCGCGGCCCAGGACACGCCCGACGACGTCGTGTTCGAGCATCTCAACGAACTGTGCTATCCGGAGCAGCCGATGGGGCGATCGCTGCTCGGAACGGCAAAGACGCTGAAGTCCTTCGACCGGGACATGTTGCGCGGCTATCTTTCGACGCATTATCGTGGTCCCGACATGGTGGTCGCGGCAGCCGGCGCCGTCGATCACAAGCGCGTGGTCGAAGACGTGGCGCAGCGTTTTGCAGGTTTCGACGGCACGCCGGCGCCAAAGCCCGAGCCCGCGATGTTTGGCAAGGGAGGCTCGCGCGTGGTGCATCGCGAGCTTGAGCAGGCGCATCTGACGCTGGCGCTCGAAGGCGTTCCGCAAACCGACCTGTCGCTGTTTTCGCTTCAGGTATTCACCAACATTCTCGGTGGCGGCATGTCATCGCGCCTGTTTCAGGAAGTACGCGAGAAACGCGGCCTCTGTTATTCGATCTACTCTTTCCACGCACCCTATATCGATACCGGATTCTTCGGCCTTTATACCGGCACCGATCCGGACGACGCTCCGGAGATGATGGAAGTCATCGTCGATGTCATCAACGATGCCGTCGAGACGTTGACGGAAGCCGAGATCGCGCGCGCCAAGGCGCAGATGAAGGCCGGTCTGTTGATGGCTTTGGAAAGCTGCAGCTCGCGCGCGGAGCAACTGGCACGCCATATCCTGGCCTATGGACGGCCGCTGACGGTTGAGGAGCTGGTGACGAGGATCGATGCCGTCAGCGTCGAGACCACGCAAAATGCGGCGCGCGCGCTGTTGTCCCGCAGCCGGCCCGCGGTCGTTGCGCTTGGCAGCGGGAGGGGGCTAGACACGGCGGTCGCTTTTGCGGAAGGATTGACCAAATCGAAGGCCAAGGAGCGCCTTCACTGACGTTCCTTTGAGTTTCGCAGCGATCCCGTTTGAGGCATCGGGGGAGTTTCATCCATGGCCCTGTTTCGGTTGCCATCAAGTGGTCCGGCGGCGCTTGTTCCGCGCGGCCACGGTCTGTTGCTGCGAGCGCCGCAGATGTCGGATTTTCTGCAATGGGCGCATTTGCGGGAAATCAGCCGCAGCTATCTGACGCCCTGGGAGCCGATCTGGCCATCCGACGACTTGACCCGGTCCGGCTTCCGCCGCCGCTTGCGCCGCTATGCCGAAGATATCGCGGCCGACCGGTCGTATCCTTTCATCGTGTTCCGCGAGACCGATGGTGTGATGATTGGCGGAATCACCCTGGCGAATGTCCGCCGCGGCATCGTTCAGGCCGGCACGATCGGCTATTGGGTCGGACAGCCCCATGCCCATCGCGGCTACATGACGACGGCGCTGCGCGTGCTGCTGCCCTCGCTGTTCGGCGAGCTCAATTTGCACCGCATCGAGGCCGCTTGTATTCCCACCAATACGCCGTCGATCAGGGTGCTGGAGAAGTGCGGCTTTACCCGCGAGGGCCTCGCGCGGCGCTATCTCTGCATTAACGGCGTCTGGCAGGACCACCTGTTGTTTGGCCTGCTACACGAGGATTTCCGCGGCTGATAACATTGTTGCGGGTAAATAACCTTGTTTCCGGATTATGACAGGCGCCTTGGGTTTGCCTCCATTGCGCTGCTATAAGCACCGGCATATGCGCCGTCGAAAGCCTATTCGGGGGCAATTTGAGTCGGGGATTTTCCGGTAATGCGGCACAAACGGATCGGGCAGGCGAGGGTGGCCGGCAACGGAGGCCACAAGCGCATTGCGATGACGCTTGCAGCCGTGTTGCTGACTTCATGCAGCGGGGCCACCATCAACAATCCCTTCAGCACGGCGCCGCCGCCCCAGGAAGATATTCCCACGATCAGCGAGCGGTTCGATCAGCTGTTTGGCGGCCGTGGAAAGGTCTCCGAAACGGCACCCGACGGCACCGAGGTCGATTGTCCGGTGGTGAAAATTCGCGCCGGCGCGTCCACCTACGGGGTAGCGCCGCCCGGCAAGCAACCCGTGGCCAGCGAGTTGAACTATCAGGCGACCATCACGCGTACGGCGCGCGATTGCCGGCGCACCCCCAACGGCCAGATCGTCGCGCGGATCGGCATTCAGGGCCGTGTCATTGCCGGTCCCGCCGGCGCGCCCGAGACCGTCGAAATCCCGGTTCGTGTCGCGGTGGTGCAGGCCGGTGTGAACGAAAGGGTGCTTACCACCAAGGTGTATCGGACTACGGTATCGATGAATGAGTCCGGTGGCGCCTTCAGCCTGGTCGGTGAAGACCTTCTTTTCAACATGCCCGCGCAGCTTACGAGCGATTCCTTCGTTCTCTATGTCGGCTTTGATCCGCAAGCGGTTACGCCGCCGGCCAAACCGTCGCGCCGGAAATAGGACCGGATCAAGCTTTTCGGCAATAAAAAAGCCGGCGCGAAATTTCGCGCCGGCTTTTGTCTTTCCGTGAATTGGATTGGTCAGTTCAGCTTTTCGCGAACTTCGGTGATGCCCTTGGCCAAGAGGTCGTCGGCGACCTGTCCCTTCACTGTCTGCGACAGGATGATGGAGGCCGCGGTCACTGCGGCGTTGGCTGCGGCGGCACGGACATCGGCAAGCGCCTGAGCTTCGGCGAGTGCGATCTTGTTCTCGGCGGTTTTGGTGCGCCGGGCGACAAAGTCTTCCATCTTGCCCTTGGCTTCGGCAGCGATGCGCTCGGCATCGACCTTTGCCGAGGCGATGATGTCCTGGGCTTCGCGCTCGGCGCTGGTGCGCTTGGCCTTGTATTCTTCAAGCAGATTGGCGGCTTCCTGCTTGAGGCGGCGGGCATCGTCAAGCTCGGCCTTGATGCGTTCGCTGCGATGATCGAGCGTCGTCAGCACCGTGCGGTGAACACCAATATAGGCGAATATACCCATCAGGATGACGAAGCCAACGGCGACCCAGAATTCCGGTTCGGCGAACATCGAGCTTACCCTTTCAAGGTCGCGTCAACGGCCCGTCCGACCGACGCGCCATCCGGCGCCACTCCGGTCAGCCGCTGGACGATCGCGGCGGCCGCATCGGTTGCGATGCCCCGTACATTGGTCATCGCCGCTTCTCGCGTCGCGGCGATGGTTTTTTCGGCATCCGCCAGTTTGACCGCCAGCCGCTCTTCCAGCGTCTTGCGTTCAGCTTCCGAGGTCGCGTTCAGCTTTTCGCGGGTCTCCGCACCGATCGCCTGCGCACCGGAACGCGCGGCGGCCAGTTCGCTCTCATAGGTCTTGAGCGCACCGTCCGACTCGTCCTTCAGCTTCTGGGCTGCCGCCAGATCGCCGTCGATCGTGTTCTGGCGCTCGTCGATCACGCCGCCGACGCGCGGCAGCGCAAATTTCGAGACGATCAGATACAGCGCGACGAACGCAATCACCAGCGACACCAGCTGCGAGGCGAAGGTGTCCTTCTGGAACGGCGGAAACGGCGCCTTGTGGCCGCCGTCGGCCTCGGTATGAGCGGTGGCGCCCTTCGGCTCGCCATGACTTTCAGCCATGGGCTTCTCCTGTTCGGCTAACCGAGATTCAATTCTCGCCTCTTAAGCGAGGCGGGACCGGCGATGGATCAGAGTGCGAACAGCAGGAGCAGCGCGATCAGCAGCGAGAAGATGCCGAGCGCTTCGGTCACCGCGAAGCCGAAAATCAGGTTGCCGAACTGGCCCTGGGCGGCCGACGGGTTGCGCACCGCAGCGGCAAGGTAGTTGCCGAAGATGATGCCCACGCCGGCGCCAGCGCCACCCATGCCGATGCAGGCAATACCAGCACCAATGTACTTCGCGGCAATCGGATCCATGAAACGAACTCCTTCTTGAGGTTTGGCTAGAGGGGCCGATCAGTGGCCCGGATGGATAGCATCGTTGATGTAGATGCAGGTGAGGATGGTGAAGACATAGGCCTGAAGGAAGGCCACCAGAAGTTCAAGCGCGGTCAGCGCGATGACCATGCCGAGCGGCAGGATGGCGCCGAAGTAGCCGACGATGCCGAGGCCCGCCAGCAGCGGAATGAAGCTTGCGAACACCGCGAGCGCGATGTGGCCCGCCAGCATGTTGGCAAACAGACGCACCGAATGCGAGATCGGCCGCAGAAAGAACGAGAAGATCTCGATGAAAACGACCAGCGGCAGGATGAAGATCGGAATGCCCGACGGCACGAACAGCTTGAGGAATTTCAGGCCGTTCTTGTAGAAGCCATAGATCAGCACGGTGAAGAACACCAGAAACGCCAGCGCCGCGGTGACGATGATGTGGCTTGCAATCGTGAAGTTGTAGGGAATGACGCCGACGATGTTGGAGACCGCGATCAGCATGAAGAGCGAAAAGATCAGCGGAAAGAACTTCATTCCGTCCTTGCCGGCCGTCGATCGGATCGTGTTGGCGACGAACTCGTAAGCGATCTCAGCGACCGACTGGATGCGTCCCGGCACCAGGCGCCGGCCGGAGCCGAGCATCAGCAGCGAAATCAGCGCCACCGCTCCGAACATGTAGGCGGAGGAGTTGGTGAAGGCGATCTCCTGATTGCCGATATGGCCAATCGTGAAGAGCTTTTCGATATGGAATTGTTCGATCGGATCGACCATCCGCGCGGCATCTCTGGCTATTGCCGGCCACGCCGGCATTTCAAATCATGTCGTCCGGCACTTCCTTAACGGCCAGTCTTGCCTGGAGCAACACCTGCCGAGCGGATCACGTTCAGAACGCCGGCCGAGAAGCCGAGCAGCACGAACACGATGAGCCCGAAAGGTGACGTCGAAAGCAGACGGTCGAAACCCCAGCCCATCAGTGCCCCGACGAGAACGCCGGCGACCAGCTCCGATGAGAGGCGGAAACCGAGTGCCATCGCCGACGCGCGGGCACTGCCGTCTCCACTTCCTGCTTCGGATTGGTCAGTTCTGATGTTTCGGCTGTCCCGAACCTCGGACAACCGGTGCTCCAGACTTCCGAGCCTTGCGGAAAGCGCGGCTTCGTCGGGAGACGATTTGCTTTCCTCTTCGCGGTCATTCGTGCCTTGCGCCATGTTTGCTAGGACCCGAAATGATTGCAGAGAATGAAAACGACGCCCGTCACCCCTCAAAAGCCGCGCGGACCATACTGACCACGTTAAATCAAGTCAAGATTGCGTCACAGCTATACATCTATTTGATATTACTTGTATATTCGCTTCACCCCTAGCCGCCTGAATCGCCTGGCCGCCGCACTGCAATAGATCGCTCCCGGATCGCCGTAAATCCGCGCCGGAAACCGCCTTGCATCGGCCGGTGGAGGGGATTTGACATTCGCCAGCCGGCGCGTGTTGGGATGGTCTGATCGAGAGCCAAATCCCGAAACGCCTTGCTGAGAGGCCTCATGCCACGTCAGATCGACTACTACTTCTCGCTTTCCTCTCCCTGGGCCTATATCGGGCACAAACTGTTCCGGGAGGTCGTCGCTACCCACGGCCTCAGGGTCAACCACAAGCCGGTCGTGCTGGTCGATCTGTTCTCTGAAACCGGTGGGCTGCCGCTCGTCAAACGTCACCCGGTTCGACAGCGTTACCGCATGCTCGAATTGCAGCGCTGGCGTGACAAGCGGGGGCTGAATTTTCATTTCCAGCCGAAGCACACACCCTTCAGCGCACGGCTGGCCGACGGGCTTGTGATCTCGGCGATCGAGGCGGGTCATGATCCTGATCCCTTCCTGCGCCGGGCCTTTGCAGGCGTCTGGGAAGGCGAACTCGATCTGACGGATGCCGCAACGCTGGTTCGCTTGGCCGACGATTGCGGCCTTCCGGGTCAAGCGCTGCTGGAGCGGTCCGCAACGGACGAGATCGGTCAGAAATACGAACAGAATCGTCAGGACGCGTTGTCGGCCGACGTGTTCGGGTCGCCGGCCTATGTGCTGGACGGCGAAGTATTCTGGGGTCAGGATCGGATCGAATTGCTGGCGGACGCATTGAAATCGGGCCGTGCGCCCTATCGTTCGCAGGTTTGAGGGGCGGGCACGAATCGATAGCGGGAAGACCTAGCGTCCCGATTCCGAAGTTCGTGTCATTTTTCGGAGCCACGTTTCGAACTTCGGAATCGAAAGGACACTGGCTAACATATTGATCTAGTGTGGCCTTGGTCCGGAAGTCCGCATGACGAACCCGCGGCCCAAACGATGCGGACTTCTGAACCGCCACACGAGACAGCCTTTTGAGGCGGAGCAGCCCATGACCAGAGCGCCATACCTGACGTCAGCCGTTGTTCTCATATCGGTCCTGGCCGGAGCGGGCGGCGCTGTGGCTCAATCGATTCCCGACAACGAAAATGGCCGTTATGCGCTGTCGCCGATCCCCGATGGCGTGATCAGGCTGGATACCCGCACCGGCGCGGTCTCGACCTGCAGCAATGGCAGCGCTGGCTGGGCCTGCTATGCCGTGCCGGATGAGCGCGCGGCGTTCGATGCGGAAATCGGCCGGCTACAGGCCGAGAATGAAAAGTCCAAGGCGGAAGTGGAACGGCTGAAGGCCGAACTGGCCTCGCGCCCTCCGGTTGCCGAAGGCAAGACCAACGAAGCCCTGCCCAAATCGGACTCGCTGAAAAAGGCCGAGCCGAAGGTTGCCGAGGGTGAACGCAAGATCGAAATCCCGTTGCCGAGCGACCGGGACATGGATCGGGTGATGTCGTTCCTCGAACAAGCCTGGCGGCGGCTGGTCGAGATGGCCTACCGGATGCAGAAAGACGTCACCGGCAAGATCTGAAAGCCGCTCATGGCAGCATTACCCTCCATCTCGCGTACTGTGCCCTCCGTGGTTTCCGCGGGTTCGATCGTATCGTCCGTGCTTAACGTTCAGACGTCGGGCCGCGGCTTTCTCGATCTCACGGCCGAGGTCGCGCAATTCGTCCGCGAGGCGGGCGCGGTCGAAGGCCAGGTGACGCTGTTCATTCGTCACACCTCGGCCTCACTCACCATTCAGGAGAACGCCGATCCCACGGTGCTGGCCGATTTGACCACCGCGCTCGATCGTCTCGCGCCGGAAAATGCGGGATGGCGCCACGACACCGAAGGCCCCGACGACATGCCGGCCCATATCAAGACCATGCTGACGGCAACCTCGCTGCAAATCCCGCTTCTCAAGGGCAGGCTGATGCTGGGGACGTGGCAGGCGATCTATCTGATCGAGCATCGACGACGGCCGCACGCCCGCGAGATCGTCGTGCAATTTGTCGGGGCGACGTCGCATCAATAATCAGGCGCAAAACAAACCGGCCGCGGGAGACGCTTCCCACGGCCGGCTTTTGTCCTGAACTTAAAGCGGGGATCAGTTGGTCCGGATATCGACATCCTTGGTTTCGGGCAGGAACAGGAAGCCGACCACAAGACTCATCACAGCGATGATGATCGGATACCAAAGGCCGGAATAGATGTTTCCGGTATAGGCGACGATAGCGAACACGGTCGCCGGCAGGAAGCCGCCGAACCAGCCGTTGCCGATGTGATACGGCAGCGACATGCCGCTATAGCGGATGCGGCTTGGGAACAGCTCCACCAGCCATGCCGCAATCGGCGCGTAAACCAGCGTCACATAGACCACCAGCAGCCACAGCAGGATCACCGTCATCACATGGTTGATCTCGGCAGGATCCGCCGAAGCCGGATAGCCGTGGTTCTTGATGGCGGCAGGCAATGCTTTGGCGAAATCCGGCGAACTGGCGTTCAACGCCTGATCGCCGATCTTTACCTGCGCCGGTGTTCCCTTCGGCGCATCCTCGGTGTGGTAGTTCACCGAGAGGTTGACCAGTCCGGACTTCGCGATGTCGCAGCCTGTGGTGAATTTTTCAGTGCCGGTTGCCTTGAACTGAAACGAGCATTCCGAGGGGTCGGCGATGACCGTTACCGGCGCGGAGGCAAGCGCCGTCTCGAGCTTCGGATTGGCGAAGTGCGTGATGCCCTTGAAGATCGGGAAATATGTCAGCGCCGCGAGCAGGAAGCCTGCCAGGATGATCGGCTTGCGGCCGATCTTGTCGGAGAGCCAGCCGAACAGGACGAAGCCTGGCGTACCGAGCGCCAGCGCAATCACGATCATGATCTGCGCGGTGACGCCGGGCACCTTGAGGGTCTGGGTCAGGAAGAACAGCGCATAGAACTGCCCACCATACCACACCACCGCCTCGCCGGCGGTAGCGCCGAACAGAGCGAGAATGGCAATCTTGGCGTTGTTCCATTCAGCAAACGCCTCGCTCAGCGGGCGCTTCGAGGTTTTGCCTTCGTCCTTCATCTTCTGGAAGATCGGGGACTCGCTCAGGCTCAAACGGATCCAGATCGACACGGCGAGCAGGATGCCGGAAAGCAGGAACGGAATGCGCCAGCCCCAGTCGCCAAACGCGGCTTCACCCATCCCGTTGCGGACGCCCAGAATGAGCAGCAGCGCGAGGAACAGGCCAAGCGTCGCGGTGGTCTGAATCCATGAGGTGTAATAGCCGCGCTTGTTGGCCGGCGCATGTTCGGCGACGTAAATCGCAGCTCCGCCATATTCACCGCCGAGCGCCAGACCCTGGATTAGCCGCAGCCCGATCAGCACGATCGGAGCAGCGATGCCCCAACTCGCGAAGCCCGGCAGCAGGCCAATGAAGAAGGTGCCGACACCCATCAGGCTCATCGTGATCAGGAATGTGTATTTGCGTCCGATCATGTCGCCGAGCCGGCCGAAGATCAGCGCGCCGAACGGCCGCACCGCAAAACCCGCGGCAAACGCCAGCAGCGCGAAAATGAAGCCGACATTCGGCGGCACATTGGAGAAAAAGTATTTGGCGAGGAACGAGCCAAGCGTTCCGTAGATGTAGAAGTCGTACCACTCGAATACTGTACCGAGCGACGATGCGAAAATGACCTTTCGCTCTTCTGCGGTCATCCCCCCGGTGCGGACGTCGCCGCTACCCGCTGTTGCTGCCATTGCCATTGTGCGCACTCCCCAAAATCATGTTGCTGGCTGTCCTCATGCGCCGGACGAACCAAGCCATGAGGTTAGCGCGCACGGTAACATCGCCGTGAAACCTCGCCCAGTAAGACTTTCGGCTCGCTGTGGAAGGCGCATCTATGAAAGGGTGGACATCGTGCCGCGCGGGTCGCTCTGAGGGATTGCTGTTGCGGCGCACAAGTGTCTGAATTAACCGCTATTTCGCATGGCGGACTTTGTGCTCTTGCATGCGGTCGTAGGCCGCAGGACAATCGAAAAGCAAAACGGCTACACCGAACCTGCTCCACAACTAACCCATTGCAAGCCATAGATGACTGCCACCCATCTCGTAATTGCCGACGACCACCCGCTGTTCCGGGACGCTTTGCGTCAGGCGGTGGCGAGTGTCGTGACCTCGGCAAAAATCGACGAGGCCGGCAGTTTTGAGGAACTGACCGCCCTGCTCGATCGGGATTCCGACGTCGATCTGGTCTTGCTCGACCTGACGATGCCGGGAATTTCCGGCTTCTCCGGATTGATTTACCTGCGGGCGCAATTTCCGGCGATTCCGGTCGTGATCGTTTCTGCCAGCGATGATGGCGGCACCATCCGCCAGTCGCTTGATTTCGGCGCGTCCGGCTTCATCCCGAAGCGATTTGGCGTCGAGACGCTGCGCGACGCGATCATGAAAGTGCTCGACGGCGATGTCTGGGTGCCGGCGGACACCGACCTGTCGTCGGCCACCGATCCCGAACTGGTGCGCCTGCGCGATCGGCTGGTGACGCTGACGCCGCAGCAGGTGCGGGTGCTGATGATGCTTTCGGAAGGCCTGCTCAACAAGCAGATCGCCTATGAACTCGGGGTGTCGGAAGCGACCATCAAGGCGCATGTGTCGGCGATCCTGCAAAAACTCGGCGTCGAGAGCCGCACGCAGGCCGTGATTGCCGCCGCAAAGATCGCCGGCGGTCAGTGGCGGCTAGTGGAGTAGATTTGACATTCGCTACTCATCTGGCCGCAGATCGGAACGCGAATGTCAAATCCTAAACTCCACTAGAATCTAATATTGCCAGTGGTCCTTCGATTCTAACATTTGCAAAAGTTTCTGCCGCGAAGGGATGCGAATGTGAGAATCGGACCACTAGGGAGCGGCCTCGCCATAGTAAGCGCGGCGCCGCAAGTATGAGATTATTCCGCGGCGACCATCTGCTGGATACGCCACTGTCCAACCAGCGCGCGCAGCGAGGCCGGCTTTACCGGCTTGTTCAAAACCGCGATGTTTTCCTCGCGCGCCGCGGCGCGGACATGCGGACTGCGGTCGGCGGTAATGAGGATTGCCGGGATCGCCTCGCCGAATTTCTTTCTGATATCGCGGATTGCGGCAATGCCGTTGCCGCGGTCGAGATGATAATCGACCAGTAGGCCCGTGACCGGCTTGCCCGCGGCCTCCATCGCCTCGATGGCGGCTTCGGGATCGGCGACCGCGATCACTTCGGCGTCCCAGCCTTTAAGAAGCGTCTTCATCCCGTCCAGGATCGCGGCATCGTTTTCGATGCAGGCGATCAAGGCTCCCGACATCGGCGTTCGCGACAGCGGTGTGGCGCTGGTAACCGCGGTGGTGTGATTGATGGCCTTTGCGGTCGGCACCGTCACCGAAAACAACGAGCCGCCGCCGGCGATGGAATTGATCGCAATGCCGTGGCCGAGCACGCGGGCGAGCCGTTCGACGATCGACAGACCAAGCCCCAGGCCGCGCGCGATCCGTGCGCCCTGTTCCAGCCGGTGAAACTCCTTGAAGATCTCGCCGCGCTTTTGAACGGGAATGCCGACGCCGGTGTCGTAAATGCCGATCTGCAAGGATTGCCCGTGGCGGCGGCAGCCGACCAGCACGCGCCCGCGCGGGGTATATTTGATCGCGTTGGAAATCAGGTTCTGCAACAGCCGCCGCAGCAACAGGCGATCCGATCGCACCGGCAACGAGCAGGGCATAAAGGTCAGCTTCAATCCCTTGGCGCGCGCGATCGGGGCAAATTCGATTTCCAGCGAGCGCATCAGGTCGCCGATCTTGAAATTCGTGGCCGACGTCGTCATGGCGCCGGCATCGAGCCGCGAGATATCCAGCAGCGCGCCGAGAATTTCTTCGATCGCCTCCAGCGAGTCGTCGATGTTCTCGACGAGTCTGGAATCCTCGCCGCCGCTCTGGCGTTCGACAAGGCTTGTCACATAAAGGCGCGCCGCATTCAGCGGCTGAAGGATGTCGTGGCTCGCGGCCGCCAGAAAACGTGTCTTGGAGATATTGGCGTCCTCGGCGGTGCTTTTCGCGAGCGCCAGTTCCGAGTTCAACCGGGTCAGTTCCTCAGTGCGGTCACGGACGCGCTTTTCCAGCGTGGCGTTGGCGCGTTCCAGCGCCTCGGCGGCCTCAAAGGAGGGCGTGACGTCGGAGAAGGTGATGACGAGACCGCCGCCCGGCATCCGGTTCGATCGTACCTCGATCACCATATGCCGGTCGGGCAGGCGCTCGAGATACGGCTCGCCCTCGGCCGTGTAGGCTTTCAACCGCCTCTCGACCAGCATGTCCTGGTCGTCGAACTCGGAAGGCGTGATCGCCGTCATGAATTCGAGGATTTCCCGCAAGGGAATTCCGATCTGCACGAGGTGCGGCGCGAGCCCAAGAATGTCGCCGAACTGGCGGTTGGAGCAGATCAATTGCAGGTCCGCATCGAACACGGCGATGCCCTGCCGTACATGATTAAGCGCGGTCTGCAAGATTTCGCGATTGAAGTGCAACGCGGCATGGGAGTTGTCGAGCAGCTTGAGCGCCGCCTTGGCGGAGACCGTGCGCTTGCGCAACAAAAGCGACATCACCAGGCGCGAAGAGGCCGCCCCGATCGATGATGCGATCAGATGTTCGGCATGCTTGAGCAGTTCGAAATCGGCAGGGGCATTCGGGGTCAATCGAACGTTGCGCGAAGCCGCGAACGCGTCGAAAGAATCTCGTGCGCGATCGGGTCCCAGATACTGCGCCACCGTGCTCTGGATGTCCTGCACCGTCACCGTGGTCCGCCAGCGGCGGAAGGTCGGCGTCATCGGGGTCAACACGGTGGGCGCGAACAGGTCCGCCTGCATCCGTTCGATCGAGGATGGCTGGCGCGTCAGCGACAGCAGCACATAAGTCAGGATGTTGAGCGAGAGCGACCACAGCACGCCGTGCATGAGTTGGGACAGATCGGATCCGAACAGCGCCTGCGGCCGCAGCACCTCGATCCCGAACGGGCCGTCGTGCAGGAATTGCAAGCCGGCCGGTGTGCCATCCAGGAAGCTCGGCAGGAATAGCGTATAGCCCCACATCGCAAAGCCGACCAGCATGCCCCCCATGGCGCCCCGCGCAGTCGCGCGCTGCCAGAACAGTCCGCCGAAAAAGGCGGGCGCAAGCTGCGCAATCGCGGCAAAGGACAACAGCCCGATCGCGGCCAGCTGGGCCTCGCCCAGCGCGCGATAATAGAAATACGCCATCGCCATGATGGCGAAGATCGCAAAGCGGCGCGTCCCCAAGAGGAAGCGGCCGAAATCCTGCTGTTCGTTGCCGGTCTCGCGCCGGCGCTGCAACACCAGTGGCATGATGATGTCGTTCGAGACCATGACGGAGAGTGCGACGCATTCGACGATCACCATCGCGGTCGCCGCCGACAGGCCGCCGACGAAGACGGCGACGCTGAGCAACGGCGCGTCTCCCTCCACCGGCAGCGCCAGCACGTACATATCCGAGTCCACCGCGCCGAATGGAAAGGTGATGAGTCCGGCAAGCGCGATCGGAATCACGAACAGGTTGATCGCCACCAGGTAAAGCGGAAACAGCCAGCGCGCACGGCTGACTTCCGACGGCGTGGAGTTCTCGACCACGCTGACATGGAATTGGCGCGGCAACAGCATGATCGCGCAGAATGACAACAGCGTCATGGTCAGGAAATTGCCGGCCGACGGCACGTATTCGAGCGCGCGCTTGGCTTCCGGGGTTTTCATCGCGCGTTCGATCAGTTCGTGCGGCGAAAACATCCAGAATGTGACGAAAGCGCCCACCGCGATGAAGGCGACCAGCTTGACGATGGATTCAGTCGCGATCGCCAGCATCAACCCATGCTGATGCTCGGTCGCATCAGTCTGGCGCGTTCCAAACAGCACCGCGAAGGCCGCCATCGCCAGCGTCGCCGTCAGTGCGATATCACCGAGCAGCGGGATCGAGGAAATCGCCTGATCCTCGCTCAGGATGGTTTCAAGCGAGGAGGCGACAGCCTTGAGCTGAAGCGCGATGTAGGGCACCGAGCCGATGATGGCGATCAGAGCCACGGTCGCCGCTACCGCCTGGCTCTTGCCGTAGCGCGCGGCGATGAAATCGGCGATCGACGTGATGTTTTGCGACTTGGCGAGCTGGATGACCCGGCGCAGGAGCGGCGTGCAGAGGCCGATCATCAGGATCGGGCCGACATAGATCGCGAGAAAGTCGACACTGGTGCGGGTGGCAAAGCCGACCGAGCCGAAGAAGGTCCAGGAAGTGCAGTAGATCGCCAGCGACAGCGGATAGATCAATCCACTGGCGCGGCCGCGCTGCGTCGGCGACAGGCGGTTACCGTAGCTCGCGACGAAAAACAGGAAGCCGATGTAGCCGAAGGCGGCTGCGATCACGCCCCAGTCGTGCAGCATCGCTGCTTACTCCCTAAGGTCCGGCGGGAGTATAGCGCGATCGGCTGCGCAAAGCACGGCGTGTATGCTGCCAGCTACCGAAACGGCCTGCTAACGTTAACCTCATCCCGAGGAGCGCGCGGCGCGCGTGTCTCGAGGGATGTTCTCAGGCTGTGTGGTTCGCGCGTTATTCCGCCGCCAGCGACTTTTCCCGGAGCGGCAGGCCGAGCTGGTCCCAGACCTGCAACAGGGCCTCGGCCAGTTGGTCGATCAGCCCGTCTTCGTGATAGGGCGAGGGCGTGATCCGCAAGCGCTCGGCGCCTTTGGCGACGGTCGGATAGTTGATCGGCTGGATGTAGATGCCGTGCTCTTCCAGCAGCAGGTCGGACGCCTGCTTGCATTTTTCGGGATCGCCGACGAACAGCGGCACGATATGGGTGTCGCTCGACATCACCGGCAGGCCCGCGGCGGTCAGGATCGCCTTGGTGCGGGCCGCCCGCTCCTGGTGACGCTCGCGCTCCCAGTTCGAGGTCTTCAGATGCCGGATCGCCGCCGTTGCCGCCGAGCAGATTGCCGGCGGCAGCGCGGTGGTGAAGATGAAACCGGGAGCATAGGAACGCACCGCGTCCACCATTTCCGAGGTGCCGGCGATATAGCCGCCGAGACAGCCGAAGGCCTTGGCAAGCGTGCCTTCCAGAATGTCGATGCGATGCATGACGCCGTCACGCTCGGCGATGCCGCCGCCGCGCGGGCCGTACATGCCGACCGCATGCACTTCGTCGACATAGATCATCGCGCCGTATTTCTCGGCGAGATCGCAGATCTTCGAAAGCGGCGCGATATCGCCATCCATCGAATAAAGGCTTTCGCAGGCGATCAGCTTCGGCCGATCCGGTCCGGCGGCGCGCAGCAATTCTTCCAGATGCGCCATGTCGCTGTGGCGGAAGATCTGCCGCTCGCAGCCGCCCTGGCGAATGCCTTCGATCATCGAATTGTGGTTGAGCGCATCCGAAAGAATGAGGCAGTCGGGAATGAGCCTGGCGATGGTCGCAATGCCGGTCTGGTTCGAAACATAGCCCGAGGTGAAAAGCAGGGCTGCTTCCTTGCCATGCAGGTCGGCGAGTTCGTGCTCAAGCTGCACCAGCGGATGATGGGTGCCTGCAATGTTGCGGGTGCCGCCGGCGCCGGTGCCGACGCGGGTCGCGGTCTCGACCATCGCGCCGACCACTTTGGGATGCTGGCCCATGCCGAGATAATCGTTGGAGCACCAGATCACGACGTTGCGCGTGCCTTTCGGCGAATGCCACACCGCGTGAGGGAAGCGGCCGGCGACGCGTTCCAGATCGGCAAAAACCCGATACCGTCGTTCATCATGGAGGCGGGAGAGGGCGGTGCGGAAAAACTGGCTGTAATCCATCGCGGGAACCTGGAACTGGCGTGAGGCCGAAATTGAGAATGCCTTTTTAGAGGGTTTCTATAATCCGTGTCGAGCCGTAATCGAACGACAGCTTGAGGCCGAAGGTCTTGATTCAGGTCAAGTTTTGGTGCGCGCCGGGCTCAGTCCTGACATGCGTAACCGTAAACTACGGTGCTTGCTCAAGCTTTTCTAAAACTGCTGCCTTGTCCTCAAGGAGCGAATGCCCACTGCGGCCATACTGCGGGCGGGCGTTGGCCGAAGCCTCACGCAAGCCGGTCGATCCAATTGAATTGAAATTTAGCATCTTTGAAACAATTGTTGCAAAATCGGCGGACCGCGGCCTAGGATCGAGCCATGGACCGTGGCCCGCTGACCGAACGCATCATCCGGACGTTCGACGACATGCCAGCACAATTGCAGGCAGGCGCGCGTTACGTGCTCGACCGTCCGCGCGACGTCGCTTTGTTGTCGATGCGCGAGCAGGCGCGCCAGGCGGGGGTGCAGCCGGCGACCATGACGCGGCTTGCCAAACGTCTCGGCATGGATGGCTATGACGAGGTGCGCGAACTCTATGCCGCCGCCGTGCGCGACGGCGACCTCGGCTTTGCCGGCAAGGCCGGCGTCCAGGTCATTAGCCAAAAATTGAAGGGCGACAAGGCGCTCGCCGCGGACATGCTGACGTCGATCGGCCATCAGATTCAGCAATTGGCGGCGCCTGCGCGCCTCGAGCGTCTTGTCGACGCCGCCAGGGCGCTGGCTTCCGCCCGCCGCATCTATTGCCTCGGACTGCGATCGAGCCATTCGATCGCCTGGCATCTCCATTACGTGCTCACGCTGGTTGGCGATCGTTCGGTTCACATCGAGGGCATTGGCGCCACGGGCCCCGATTCGTTGGCGCGCGCGACCAACAAGGATGTGCTGCTGGTCGCAAGCGTCATGCCCTATACGCGCCTGACCATTGAGCTTGCGGAATATGCGGTGGCGCAGGGCATTGCCGTGGTCGCGATCACCGATAGCGAAGTCGCGCCGCTGGCGCAGATCGCCGAGCACACCGTCATCGTTCCGACCGAGAGCCCGTCATTCTTTCACGCGATGTCGCCGGCCTTTGCCATTGCCGAGGTTCTCGGCGCGGTGATTGCGGGACGGGGCGGAGATGCTGCGCTGGCCTCGCTCCGGCATTCGGACGGGCATCTCGCCGCGCTCAACACCCATCTCAAATCCAGAAACAACAAGAAGTCGTCATGACCCATATTCTGCATCGCGCCGCCAACGCCGAAATGCCCGTCGCCGTCGGCGGCAAGGGCATCGAACTGTTCGACCAGAACGGCAAGACCTATATCGACGCGTCCGGCGGCGCCGCGGTGTCCTGCCTCGGCCATGGCCATCCCGACGTGATTGCCGCGCTTCACAGGCAGCTCGACAAGCTTGCTTACGCCCATACCGGATTTTTCACCACGGAAGCGGCCGAGCAGCTCGCCGACCGGCTGGTCGAAACCGCGCCGAAAGGAATTGACCACGTCTATCTCGTCAGCGGCGGATCGGAAGCGATCGAGGCCGCGCTGAAAATGGCGCGGCAATATTTCGTCGAGAAGGGCGAACCACAACGGCGGCACATCATCGCGCGCCGCCAGAGCTATCATGGCAATACGCTGGGCGCGCTCGCGACCGGCGGCAACGAATGGCGCCGCGCGCAATTCAAGCCGCTTCTGATCGAAACCCACCATATCGATCCCTGCTATGCCTATCGCTGGCAGAAAGCGGGCGAAAGCGATGCCGATTATGCCGCGCGTGCCGCGCAGCAGCTCGAAGACAAGATCCTCGAACTCGGGTCAGATCAGGTCATCGCCTTTGTCGCAGAAACGGTGGTCGGCGCGACGTCCGGCGCGGTACCGCCGGTGGCTGACTATTTCAAGCATATCCGCGCGATCTGCGACCGCTACGGCGTGCTGCTCATTCTCGACGAAGTCATGTGCGGCATGGGACGCACTGGAACGCTGCATGCGTGCGAACAGGACGGCGTCGCGCCGGACCTGATGGCGATCGCCAAGGGTCTCGGCGGCGGCTATCAGCCGGTCGGTGCAACACTATTGAGCAACAAGATTTTCGAAGCTTTCTCCAAAGGCTCCGGCTTCTTCCAGCACGGCCACACCTATATGGGCCATCCGATGGCCGCCGCGGCCGGGCTCGCGGTGCAGGAGGTGCTTCGTCGTGACCGCCTGCTCGACAACGTCGTCGCCATGGGCAGTCACTTGCAGCGGCGGCTGGAAGAGCGCTTTGCCAACCATCATCATGTCGGCGACATCCGCGGCCGCGGCCTGTTCCGCGGCGTGGAGCTGGTCTCCGAAGTCGATTCCAGGAAGCCTTTCGCTGCCGAATTGAAGATCAACGCGCTGGTGAAGCGCGAAGCCATGTCGCGCGGCCTGTGCGTCTATCCGATGGGCGGCACGATCGATGGCGTCAACGGCGATCACGTTCTGATCGCGCCGCCGTTCATCGTCAACAAAGAGCAGATCGATACGATTGTCGAACGTCTGGGCGATGCGGTCGATGCCGCGGTCGCGTCCGTCAAATGAAGACGCGCCGAATGCGCGTTGCGTAAATCTGTAAGAGGGGAGTACATCATGACGAGATCCGCCTTTAGCCTCACCACGCTATGTCTGTTGACGGTTGCGTTTGCGCCAGCCGTGTCATCGGCCCAAAGCCTCAGTCCGACGTTGCAGAAGATCAAGGACGCCGGCACGATCACGATCGGCCACCGCGACTCCTCGGTGCCGTTCTCCTATCTCGATAACGACCAGAAGCCGATCGGCTTTTCGCTCGAACTGTGCGACCTCGTGGTCGCGAAGATCAAGGCGAAGCTCGGCCAGCCCGGTCTCAAGGTCGCCTATCAGGCGGTCAACTCCTCCAACCGCATTCCGCTGGTCAAGAACGGCACCGTCGACATCGAATGCGGCTCGACCGCCAATACCATCGCGCGTCAGCAGGAGGTCGCCTATTCGGTGATCTTCTACGCGCCGCAATTCAAATGGATTGCGCTCAAGTCGTCGGGCCTGAAAACCACCGACGACCTCAAGGGCAAAGCCGTTGTGGTCACGCAAGGCACCAACACCGCGCAGTTTGTCGCCAAGCTCAATGCCGAGAAGGGCCTGGGCTTGAAAATTCTGCAAGGCAAGGACCACGCCGAATCCTTTCTGCTGGTCGAGACCGGCCGCGCCAGCGCCTTCATGGAAGACGACATCCTGCTCGCCGGCCTCAAGGCCAATGCGTCGTCGCCGGATAACTTCGCCTTTCTGGGCGATGCGTTTCCGAGCGACCCCTACGGCGTGATGATGGCGAAGGGCGATCCTGAGTTCAAAAAGCTCGTCGATGACGCGCTGACCGAAGCCATGAAGTCCGGCCTCTACGACAAGCTTTACGCCAAATGGTTTGAGAGCCCGATTCCGCCGAAGAACATCAATTTGAAATTCCCGCAATCGGACAAGCTCAAGGAATTGGTCAAGACCCCGAGCGACAAGGCCAACGGCCAGTAAACGAGGGGCACGAATACGATCGATGGGGTGAGCGATGTCCTTGTTGTTCGAGACCACCCCCGATGGCGTGAGCCGTTATATCGACTGGATCCTGAGCGGGCTCGGCTGGACGTTATCGTTGGCGCTCGGCGCCTGGACCATCGCGCTCGTCGTCGGTACGCTGGTCGGCGTGGCGCGCACGCTGCCGGCAGGGATCTGGCCCAGGTTGGGGCGGGTCTATGTCGAGACCTTCCGCAACATTCCGCTGCTGGTGCAGATGTTCTTCTGGTACTTCGTGCTGCCGGAACTTCTGCCCCAGCGCATCGGCCTCGCGATCAAGCAGATGGATCCGCCTTGGGGCAGCTTCGTCCCGGCGCTGATCTGCCTTGGCCTGTTCACGGCGGCGCGGATCGCCGAACAAGTCCGCGCCGGTGTGCAAGCACTCCCAACCGGACAGCGTGCGGCTGCGTCCGCGCTCGGCTTCGGCCGAATTGGCATGTACCGCCTGGTCCTGCTGCCGCAGGCGTTTCGCATTATCCTGCCGACGCTCACCAACGAGTTCATGACGATCTTCAAGAACACCTCGGTGGCCTTGACCATCGGGCTCGTCGAATTGACGGCGACCGCGCGCGAGATCAACGAGAACACGTTCCGCACCTTTGAAGCCTTCGGCGTGGTCACGATCGTCTATCTCGTGATCGCTTTGCTGGCCTGGCAGCTGATGCATCGGATTGAGCGCGCCGTGCAGCTGCCGAGTTTTGTCAGCGGGAGCGGGCGGAAATGATGGTCGATCTTTCCGCCATCGTCTCTGCCGCGCCGTTCCTGCTGACGGGGCTGATATTCACGCTCCAGATCACTCTGGTCGGCGTGGCCGGTGGATCGTGTTCGGCAGTCTGCTGGCGGTGGCGCGGCTATCGTCGAACCGTTTGCTGTCGACGCTGGCAACGGCTTACGTCAATTTGATGCGCTCGATCCCGCTGATCCTCGTGATCTTCTGGGTGTTCTTCCTCGTCCCCTGGGCGATCGGATGGCTGACCAATGGCGGCCGTCCCGTCGCGGTAGGGGCGTCGTTGACGATCTACGTAACCTTCGTGCTGTTCGAAGCGGCGTATTATGCCGAAATCGTGCGGGCCGGCTTCCGTTCGATTTCGACGGGACAATATTCGGCCTGCGACGCGCTCGGGCTCTCAAAGCTCCAGGCCTATATTTACGTTCTGTTTCCACAGGCGTTCCTGAGCGTCCTGCCGATCCTGCTGACGCAGACCATCGTGCTGTTCCAGGACACCTCGCTGGTCTACGTCATTTCGGCGACCGATCTTCTCGGCGCGGCGACCAAGATCGCCCAGCGCGACGGCCGTCTGGTCGAAATGTATCTGATCGTCGGCGTCATCTATTTCCTGTTTTGTTACGCCGCCTCGCAATTCGTCAAACGGCTGCAAGGCCGCCTCGCTTACGGGCGCCGGTGATAGTGCCGACTGGCCCGTGCGGTGTGGTTGCAGGGTTTGTTTCTTTTATGCCTGATTAAATCAGGCGTCTTGCCCGCGCATTGCCCTCTATCTACGATCTCTCCCTGAACTCTGCCATCAAGGCAGATGGCCTGCATCGCGCCAATCGTGCGGACCCAACAAGAACCATGGGAGAAAACATCATGACGACGCGCCGCGATTTTCTGAAAGCCGGCACGGCGGCTGCGGCCACCGGCATCTTCTTTTGCGGCTGCGGCCTTTTGCACAGCGCGTATGCCCAGCAACCGGCGCGGCAGAAGCTTCCCGTCACGGTCAACGGCAAGCGCGTCAAGACCATCGACGTGCACGCACACTGCAATTTCCATGAAGCCGGCGCGCTATTGGGCGCGGAGGGTGCCAGGCTCCAGGCGGGCCCGATCAACGGGGCGGAGGAGACCTTCATCGATCTCAAGCAGCGGCTGGCCGCGATGGACGCGCAAGCCGTGGATATGGAAATTTTGTCGATCAACCCGTTTTGGTACAACCGCGAGCGCGATCTCGCCGGTCAAATCGTGAAAATCCAGAACGAGAAGCTCGCCGAATTCTGCGCCTCGCATTCGGACCGCTTCGCAGCCTTCGCCTCGCTGACCTTGCAGGCGCCGGACCTTGCCGTGCAGGAATTGGAGACCGCGATCAAGAAGCAGGGCCTGAAGGGCGCGGCGATCGGCGGCTCCGTCAACAACGTCGACTTTTCCGATTCCAAATTCCATCCCGTTTGGGCCAAGGCGGAAGAACTCGGCGCGCCTCTGTTCATTCATCCGCGCGGCACGCCCGAGCTCGGCAAAAGGTTCGCAGGCAACGGCTGGCTCGCCAACACGATCGGCAATCCCCTCGATACGACCATCGCGCTGTCTCATCTGATTTTCGAAGGCACGCTCGACCGTTTCCCCGGCCTGAAGGTGATCGCGGCGCATGGCGGCGGCTATCTCGGCTCTTATGCCGATCGTTCCGATCACCCCTGCATGGTCGGGCCCAAGGGCTGCAATCCCGAGATCAAGCTGAAGAAGAGGCCGTCGGAGTATCTGAAGCAGCTTTATTTCGACTCGCTGGTGTTCACGCCCGAGGCGATCCGCCATTTGGCGGCGCAGGTCGGCGCGAGCCAGATCATGCTCGGCAGCGATTATCCCTATCCCTGGCAGCTCAGCCCGGTGGACCACATCTTCGCTTCCACCTCGCTCAGCGACGATGAGAAGGCCGACATCCTGGGCCGGACCGCGGCGAAGCTGTTTAATCTTGAATCGTAGGGTTAAGGCGAGGGCAGCGTGACGCCCACTTCGCGATAGAACCGCATCGCGCCGGGATGGAACGGCAGGATGCGGTTATTCACTGCATCGGCCGCGCGCGTACCTGCCGCGGTCGGATAAATCTGGGATTTGGGATCGGTTGCCGAGAGAACGGCCTTGGTGATCGCATAGGCCACCTCGTCCGGAAGCTCCTTGTTGGCGACCACAAAATTCCACGCCGAAAAACTTTTGATCTCGGCCGTCTGCCCCCGGTAGGCCCCGGTTGGGATGGTTGTCGCCGACAGCGCCGGCCGCTTTGCGAGTACGGCCGTGACTTCAGTGTCGGTAAGCCCGAACACGATCGCGTCCGCCTGATTGGCGACTGCGACCAGCGACGGAATCGGCACCACGGCGCCTTGCCACAGCGCATCGATCTCGCCGTCAAGCACCTGGCGCGAGAGCGCTGCCGGATCGCCGTTGACGATCACAGGCTTGATATGCGCGACGTCGGCGGCGGCGCGAAAAAATCCTTCGGCCGGGCCGCGTGCGGGGCCGACGCCGACTTTCTTGCCGTCGAGATCGGCGAGCGAATGAAGTCCGCTCTTGCGCAGCGCCGCGACCTGGAACGATGTCTCGTACATCGGAAACAGCGCGCGGATGTTTTCATGTTTGCGGCCGGCGGCAAAGCCGGTGCCGCTGACGGCTTCATAGGCGGACGCCATAAAGGCCGTCCCGATCGTTATCGGCGCGGCATCGACGGCCGACAGGTTTTCGTTCGAGCCTCCGCTCTTCTCGATCTCGATGTGGAGGCCTCTGGTGGCGAGATAGGCCGCGACCCCTTGCCCATAGGGCAGAAACGCGCTGCCGTCGCCGGCGGTCATGAAGATCACTTGCGGCGCATTTTGCGCCATCACCGGCACCGTGCCGAGCGCGGCCAGACCCAAGAGAAGGCCGCGAGCCAGAGTTCGTCTCATGGAGATCATGTGGTCCTATAGCAAAGCACGCCGTCGACTTCCTCAGCCATGAGGCGGCCTTCGACCACCATGTAATTGACATGCGCGATCAGTTCGCCGGCGGCAAATCCCATCTGATGAGGATCGAGCACATGTTTGTGAAACACGACCGGCACCAGCTGTGACGATGTCTTGGATGTTTCCCGGCACGCGTCCGCGATGAGGCGGCAACGCTCCTCGTGATGATCGGCCAGTTGCTTGATCCGCGTCTTCAGGCCGTAGAACGGCACGCCATGGCCGGGTAGCACGAGCAGATCGTAAGGCAGCGTCGTGGTGAGGCTCGCGAGCGAGGCGAGATATTCGCCGAGCGAATTCTGCTCAGGCTCGACCGCCCAGACGCTGACATTGGGTGAAATCTTGCTCAGCACCTGGTCGGCGGACAGAAACAGCTTGTCGGCGGCGCAATAGAGCATCACCTGATCGAGCGCGTGCCCGCCGCCGGTGATCACCTTGAAGCGGCGTGTGCCGATCGAAATCTCATCGCCATGCGAGATCCGCCGATAGGAGGCGGGCAAGGTCGAGACCCGCTGCAGATACTCCTGGCCACGCCCGAGCAGTTTGTCGGTCAGGCTTTCGTCCATGCCGTGGCGGCGAAAGAACAGCCGCTGCGCCTGCTTGCGTTCTTCGGTGCCGCGGTTCTGGTGATAGACCGATTGCAGATATTCGACCTGCGACATGTAAAGCGGGCAGTCGAAGCGCTCGACGACCCAGCCGGCGAGGCCGACATGATCGGGATGGGAATGGGTGACGATCAGCCGGCTGATCTTCAACCCGGCAAGTGGCCCTTCGAACAAGGCGGTCCAGGCCGCGATGGTTTCCTCATTGCCGAAGCCGGAGTCCACCATCGCCCAACCGTCGCCGTCGGCGAGCAGATAGATATTCACGTGGTTGAGGCGGAACGGCAGCTTCAGGCGAACCCACAACACGCCCGGCATGATCTCCACGACCTGATCGGGGCCGGGGTGGTTTTCCCAGGGGTAGCGCAGGGCTTCTGCCGAGGACTTCATCGCGTCTGTTTTGGAATCCGTCATCCCCGGCCCGGGTTGCAAGGTTAGTCCGCCCAATATCGGCGGGTCTGTCACCCAACACAATCGCCAATTCGAGGCAGCGAGAGGCGGCTCGCAAAAACAAAAAGGCCGGCGCAAGGCCGGCCTTTTCTAACCGAGTGATCCGCGAAGATCAGTACCTCGCGACCACCGGGCCTCCCCAGTTGAAGCGATAGTTGATGCCCGCCTTGACGACGTGGTCGTCGGTGCGGAAGCTGCCGAACGGCACCAGCGCGGCCGGAGCGGTGAAGCTCGAGCTGCCGAAGTTGTAGTACTGGTACTCGATCTTGCCCGACCAGTTCTGGGTGAACATGTATTCGAGACCGGCACCGACGGTGTAGCCGTTGCTGTGGTTGCCCGAGAAGGCGAACGGGACCGCGGCGCCCGCGCCATTCACGACCAACTCATTGTTGTCGGAATAGGCATAACCGCCCTTCACGTAGAGCAGGCCGGGACCCCAGGTGTAGCCGATGCGGCCGGTGACGGAGCCGAGGCCACGCTGGTTGTTGGTGTAGGCGTTGCCGTTCGGGAACACGACGCTGCCGTTGTTGCCGGCGATCCAGCTAGTACTCGGCTTCCGCACCGACCACCCAGTTCGGGGCGAACTGATAGTCGGCACCGCCCTGCAGGCCGCCGAGGAAACGGCCATTGCCGTTGTTGCCGGTGGTCAGGCCGCCGAAATTGCTGTTGTCCGAGAACACGCCGCCGAGATGGCCGCCGATGTAGAAGCCGGTCCAGTTGTAGAGCGGAGCGGCATAGGCCGGCGCCTTGGTATATTGGGGGCGGGCGGCGAGGTCGGCAGCGAGTGCTGGCACGGTCGCGCCGAGGGCGACGAGAGCCACAGTTGCAAGTAGAAATTTCTTCATTGGAGTTCTCCAGATAGTCCCGTTTGTGTTCAGATCGAGCGCTTTCTGCGCCGTCCATGGCGCGCACTTAGCCAGCTTTTGAGTAAAAAGCTGTCACTGTTCAGCCACACCCGTGGACAACCCAACATATTGGGGAACAACACGAATTTGTGCTTAATGACGGCTTAATGAAGCCTTAAAGACGCCTTAATTTCTGGCAGCCGCGTGGTGAAAGACGGCAACAGCCGGAACCGCCGGCGGATGCCGCAGCACGCTTCGAAATGAGGTGATCTTGAGCCGGCGTCGCAGGCGAAAAGGGCTCGACGCCGAAAAATGGTGCTGCCAGACAGGATTGAACTGTCGACCTCTCCATTACCAATGGAGTGCTCTACCACTGAGCTACGGCAGCATGCGCTCGGAACCGGGACACTAGATCAAAGAATCGGCCGAAAAGGGCTCCACAGAGCGGGGCGATCCTTGCCACAAGGCTAGGGAGCGCGCAAGCGCGGGAAAGCACCATCCGGCCGGCTAAAGCCGGTATATCGGCTGGCCAGTATCCGAGGCGCAGGAACCACCTCGCCAGTATCTTGATTGGGCGGGACAGCGCCAACACAATGGCGGGCATGGTGAGCAGGTTGATGATGGATGGTGGAAACGAAAGCGAGCGGCCGGCGGGCAAGGCCCCCAAAGGTCGGCGTCAAGAACGGCTGAAGCTCGCGCTGCGCGAAAATCTCAAACGGAGAAAGTCGCAGGCGAGAGAGCGAGGCGATTTCACGCCGGCGTCGTCCGCTTCTGATGAGGTCTCTCGCAATGACGGCGAAGAAAGCCCGGGCAAATAGCCGGTTGGCTCAGGCATGCCGGTTCTCGTATGCCGGTTGATGAAACTCCTTGATCGGGTGGTTTGCTGGAAGGCGGTAGGGAATGTCGGACGAAGCCATCTTGGGACAAGAAACCAGTGCCGCCGTGAGCCTCGCCAGTGCCTTTCCCCGCTATGAGCAGACCTTCCCGACCCTGACCGCGCAGGAAATCGCGCGGATGCGCCGGTTCGGGGAGGAACGCAACTATCACCACGGCGAAGCGCTGTTCGAGACCGGCAAGGCGGGGCCCGGCATGTTCGTCGTGCTGGCGGGCCATGTTGCCATTACCCAACGCGACGGCCTCGGCCGGGTCACGCCGATCATCGATCAGGGGCCGGGCCAGTTCCTCGCCGAGATCGGCCAGTTGTCGGGGCGCGCCGCGCTGGTGGATGGCCATGCCGAGGGCGATGTCACAACGCTGCTGATCTCGCCGGAACGCTTGCGCGCGCTGATGGTCGCGGAAGCCGATCTCGGCGAGCGCATCATGCGGGCGCTGATCCTGCGCCGCGTCAACCTGATCCGGGGCGGCGCCGGCGGGCCTGTGTTGATCGGCCCGGCGAATTCCGCCGGCGTCATTCGCCTTCAGGGTTTTCTCTCCCGCAACAGCTATCCGCATCACGTGCTGTGTTCGTATTCCGACCGCGGATGCCGCCGAAGTGATTGCGCGCTATTCGCCTTCGCCGGCCGATCTGCCGCTGGTGGTGGTGCCCGACGGGACTGTACTGCGCAACCCGAGCGAATCCGAACTGGCGCGCGCCATCGGCATGGTCCGCGCCGTCTCAAAGGACATGATCTATGACGTTGCCGTTGTGGGCTCGGGCCCTGCGGGACTGGCGACCGCGGTCTACGCGGCCTCGGAAGGGCTGACGGTAGCCGTCTGCGATACGCGGTCTTTCGGCGGTCAGGCCGGCGCCAGCGCCCGAATCGAAAACTATCTCGGTTTTCCGACCGGCATTTCCGGACACGCGCTGATGGCGCGAGCCTTCAACCAGGCGCAGAAATTCGGCGCGGATATCATGATCCCCGTCGAGGTGAAGTCGCTCGATTGCTCGCGTGCCGACGGCGCTTTCGGCCTGACGCTCGACAATGGCGAGGTGGTGCGCTCGCGCTCTGTCGTGGTGGCGAGCGGCGCGCGTTACCGGCGGCCGGTGATTGAAAGCCTCGCCGACTTCGACGGCCGGGGCGTCTGGTACTGGGCCTCGCCGGTCGAGGCGCGGCTGTGTACCCGGCAAGAGGTCGTTCTGGTTGGCGGCGGCAACTCCGCCGGCCAGGCCGCGGTCTTCCTGTCGGGTCATGCCAGCAAGGTTCAGATGGTCATCCGCGGCGGCGGCCTTGCCGCCAGCATGTCGCGCTACCTGATCGAGCGCATCGAGGCGTCGGCGAATATCGAATTGATATTCAACGCCGAGGTCACGGGGCTTGAGGGCGCCAAGGAGGGCTCGCTCGAAGGCGTGCGCTGGCGCAGCCGCCTCTCGCCCGAAGAAAACCGGTTTGATACCCGCAATCTTTTCCTGTTCGTGGGCGCCGATCCGGCCACGGGCTGGCTCGAGGGCTGCGGCGTCAAGGTCGATCGCGCCGGTTTCGTCATCACGGGCGCGCCAAACGGCGGAGCGTCGCTTGCATCGACGCTCGAGACGTCGGTGCCCGGTGTTTTCGCGGTCGGCGATGTGCGTTCGGGGTCGGTCAAGCGCGTCGGCGGCGCGATCGGCGAGGGCGCCCAGGTCGTGGCAGCGCTGCACGGCTATCTCAACGATGCCGCCAGACCGGCGCTATAGAGCCGGATATCGGTGCTTGCACCGTCACCACCATGACGGCATTGCAAAAATTCCATGACGCGGTCATCCCGCGCGACGCCGCTCCGTGCGCATGACCGTTCGATGCTGTGGCAATTTCAACTGAACGGCCGTAGCATCTAGTGTCCCGGTTCTGACATTCGTATGATATCGCGGCGGACACTTTTACGAATGTCAGGACCAAAGGGACACTAGCAGGTATATATTTCTAGTGTGGCTTTGACTCTGACGTTCCTTCGACGAACCGGGGCGGAACTGAAAGGAACGTCCGTGTCGCCACACTAGCGATCCAACAGGGGGAGCTCATCATGATGCTGGGTCTGAGCTTGCATGCTGTTACGATTTTGCACGTCCTCATCAGTCTGGTCGCCATCGTCACAGGCCTCGTCGTTTTATTCGGCCTGTTCAAGTCGCAATCGATGCCGGGCATGACCGCCATCTTCCTCATCACCACCATCCTGACCAACGCCACCGGCTTCATGTTTCCCTTCGAGAAGCTGTTGCCGTCGCACATCATCGCCATCCTGTCGCTGGTGTTGCTCGCGATCGCCTGCTACGCGCTCTACGGCGCGAAGCTTTCCGGGGCATGGCGCGCGATTTACCTGATCACCGCGATCGTCTCGCTCTATCTCAACGTGTTCGTGCTGGTGATCCAGAGCTTCCTGAAGATCGGGCCGCTGCATGCGCTGGCGCCGAGCGTGCCGCCAAGCGAGCCGCCGTTCGCCGTCGTGCAGGGCATCGTGCTCGTGCTCTTTGTTCTCGCGATCATCAGGGCGGTGCGGCGTTTCCACCCGGCGTGAGTGAAACCTTGAAGGTCATCCTGTTCGGCGCCACCGGAATGGTCGGGCAGGGGGTGTTGCGCGAATGCCTGCTCGATCCCGGAATCGAAAGCGTGCTCGCGGGGTAGCGAGGGAAGGGTATCCCAAGGCGGTGCTGGAAAGCGAAGATATTAACCGCCTCTAATCGCTATCCCCATTAAATAGCCGCAAATTCAAAGCTTGCCGTGTATATAGTGAGCATAGCAAGAAGCAGGTTTCAGTATGGATCGCATTCGCATCATCGGCGGCAATCAACTCAACGGCACCATTCCGATTTCCGGCGCCAAGAATGCCGCGCTGCCCTTGATGATCGCGGGTCTTCTGACCGAGGAGACGCTGATCCTCGATAACGTGCCGCGGCTCGCCGACGTTGCGCAGTTGCAGCGGATCCTCGGCAATCACGGCGTCGATATCATGTCGGCCGGAAAGCGGCCCGGCGACCGCGAATATCAGGGCCAGACCCTGCACATTTCCGCCGCTGACATCATCGACACCACCGCACCCTATGAGCTGGTGTCGCGGATGCGCGCGAGCTTCTGGGTGATTGCGCCGCTGCTGGCGCGGATGCACGAGGCGAAAGTGTCGCTGCCCGGCGGCTGCGCCATCGGCACGCGGCCGGTCGATTTATTGATCATGGCGCTGGAAAAACTCGGCGCCGAGATCGTCATCGACGGCGGCTATGTGATCGCGAGCGCCCCGGGCGGCTTGAAGGGGGGCGAGATCGATTTTCCCAAGGTGACGGTCAGCTGGCACCCATGTCGCGCTGATGGCGGCCACCTTGGCGAAGGGAACCACCGTCATCACCAACGCCGCCTGCGAGCCGGAGATCCTCGACGTCGCCGATTGCCTCAACAAGATGGGCGCGCGCGTCACGGGCGCCGGCACGCCGCGGATCGTCGTCGAGGGCGTGCAATGCCCTGCACGGCGCGCGGCATACCGTGTTGCCGGACCGGATCGAGACCGGCACCTATGCCATGGCCGTGGCGATGACCGGCGGCGACGTTCAATTGAGCGGCGCGCGGCCGGAACTGCTGCAAGCCGCGCTCGACGTGCTGACCGAGGCCGGCGCGGTCGTGACCGCGAATAACGAGGGTATTCGCGTCGCCCGCAATGGCGCAGGCCTCAATCCGGTGCGGGTTTCGACCGCGCCGTTTCCAGGCTTCCCGACCGACCTTCAGGCCCAGCTGATGGCGCTGATGACCTGCGCCAAGGGCGCTTCCCACATCACCGAGACGATTTTCGAAAACCGCTTCATGCATGTCCAGGAACTGGCGCGGTTCGGCGCCCGGATCCAGCTCGACGGCGAAACCGCCACCATTCACGGCATCGGCGAATTGCGCGGCGCGCCTGTGATGGCGACCGACCTGCGCGCCTCGGTGTCGCTGGTCATCGCGGGGCTCGCCGCCGAGGGCGAGACCATGGTCAACCGCGTCTACCATCTCGACCGCGGTTTTGAGCGGCTGGAGGAGAAGCTCTCCGCCTGCGGCGCCCGCATCGAGCGCATCAGCGACTGAACGAGTAGCAGCTCCGGCCCTCCCTTAAGGAGTCGGCCTATTGCGCAAGGCGGCCCGCCGCCGCGCCATGGATCGTCGTCCCCCGAGCGCCGTTAGCCCTTAAAGGGTTGACGGCGATTTGCCCTCGCGCCATGGAGCAGAAGCCTTTACTTTACGACTTCAAGATGCCCGGAAAGCCGCCATGCCCGTTCTGCTCGACACCTCCAGCGCCGATTTTGCGAAAGCTTTCGCCAGCTTCCTGGCGATGAAGCGCGAGGCCGCCGCCGACGTCGAGGCGGCCAGCCGCCGCATTGTCGATGATGTCGCAGCCCGTGGCGATGCCGCGCTGATCGAAGCGACGCAAAAATTCGACCGGCTCGACATCGACGCCTCGCGGCTTCGGATCAGCGCCGACGACATCGCGCAGGCGGTGAAGGCCTGCGATCGCGAAACGCTCGCAGCCCTTGAGTTCGCGCGCGACCGGATCGAGAGTTTCCACCGCCGGCAATTGCCAAAGGACGAACGCTTCACCGACGCGCTCGGCGTCGAGCTCGGCTGGCGCTGGAGCGCGATCGAATCGGTCGGTCTCTATGTTCCCGGCGGCACTGCCGCCTATCCGTCGTCGGTATTGATGAATGCGGTGCCGGCGAAGGTCGCCGGCGTCGGCCGCGTGGTGATGGTGGTGCCGTCGCCGGACGGAAAGCTCAATCCGCTGGTGCTGGCGGCAGCCAATCTCGGCCGGCGTTTCGGAAATCTACCGCGTCGGCGGGGCGCAGGCGGTGGCGGCGCTGGCCTATGGCACCGCGACCATCGCGCCGGTCGCCAAGGTCGTCGGGCCCGGCAACGCCTATGTCGCGGCCGCCAAGCGGCTGGTGTTCGGCAAGGTCGGCATCGACATGATCGCGGGCCCGTCCGAAGTACTTGTCATCGCCGACCGCTCTGCAAATGCCGCCTGGATCGCGGCCGATCTGCTGGCGCAGGCCGAGCATGACGCCAACGCGCAATCGATCCTGATCACTGATGATGCGGTCCTCGCGAGCGATGTCACCCGCGCGGTGGAAACGCAATTGTCGACCTTGCCGCGCGCGGCGATCGCGCGCGCCTCGTGGCAGGATTTCGGCGCGATCATTATGGTGCGCACGATAGATGAATCGGTCGCGCTTGCGGATGCGCTCGCTGCCGAGCATCTGGAGATCATGACGGCGGACCCGGACACGCTGGCGGCAAAAATCCGCAATGCCGGCGCGATATTTCTGGGACCCCACACACCCGAAGCCATCGGCGACTATGTCGGCGGTTCCAACCATGTGCTGCCGACCGCGCGCTCGGCGCGATTTTCTTCCGGTCTCGGCGTGCTCGACTTCATGAAGCGGACGTCGGTACTCAAATGCGGGCCGGATCAGTTGCGCGCACTCGGTCCGGCGGCGATGACGCTCGGCAAGGCCGAGGGTCTCGATGCCCATGCACGCTCCGTCGGAATCCGTCTCAACCTGTCATGAACAAGCCGGCGCCGGGAGATGATTCACAAAATCGCATCGTCGCGGTCACGCTCGATGAGGAATTGATCGGCCGTTCCGGCCCCGACATCGAGCATGAGCGCGCGATCGCGATCTACGACCTGATCGAGCAGAACCTGTTCGCGCCGGAGGGCGTCGACGGCGGGCCCTTCGCGCTGCATCTTTCCATCACCGGCAACCGCCTCGCTTTCGATATCCGCCGCGAGGATGGTTCGGCTGTGGTGGCGCATCTGTTGTCGCTGACGCCGTTTCGGCGCATCGTGAAAGACTATTTCATGATCTGCGACAGCTACTATCAGGCGATCCGCACCGCGACGCCGGACCGGATCGAGGCGATCGACATGGGCCGGCGCGGCATCCATGACGAGGGGTCGCGCACGCTGCAGGAACGGCTGAAGGGCAAGGTGCGGATCGATTTCGAGACCGCCCGCCGCCTGTTTACGCTGATCTGCGTCCTGCACTGGAAGGGTTGAGCCGCATGATCCCGAAAAGTGTGCAGCGGTTTTCGGGCGCGACAAACGCAAGGTGCGTTTGCGCGGAGATCATGCGCAAGATAGCAAGCATGACTCCGAAAAGTGGACGCCGGTTTTCGGATGAAGCCATGCGCCAGCTGAAAAAAGCCTGACATGGCGGCGCCGCTGTTGCGTGCTCCGCAAGCCGTGCTGTTTGCCTGTGGCTTTAACAGCGTGCGCTCGCCGATGGCGGAAAGCCTGCTGCAGCAGATGTTTCCGCACGCGCTCTATGTGCGATCGGCCGGCGTCAAGAAAGGCGAACTCGATCCCTTCGCGGTCGCCGTGATGGCCGAACTCGGTCAGGACATTTCGCAGCACAGACCGATGACGTTCGAGGAACTCGACGACTGGGAAGGCCTCAACTTCGACCTCATCATCACGCTGGCGCCGGAGGCGCATCACAAGGCGCTGGAACTGACGCGAACGCTCGCGGCCGAGGTCGAATACTGGCCGACGCCGGACCCGACCGGCCTCGAGGGCAGCCGCGAACAGAAGCTGGAGGCCTATCGCGAGGTTTGCGACGGCCTGCTGTTGCGCATTCGCAAGCGGTTTTCCAACGTCGGCGCGGCCAGCGGCTAAACGGGCGAACGCGGAGTCTGTCGACGCGGTTCCCGAATGCCAAGCCGATGTTGCGACTTCGTGACGACCGGATGTCACGTGTCTTTTCCTGAAGCAGGGCGGGTAGTTAGCGGGCGCTGCCGTTTGTCATGCTGGTAACGAATGCACGGTTGTCTCGGGGTGAGCCTTCCGATAGGTTCCGCGCGCATTCAGGGGTTTCCAATCTCCTCCCACCGACCTTAAATCCGCATGCTTGGCCGTCCCAAATTGGTTCTCGCTTCAGGTTCACCGCGACGTCTCGGCCTGCTCAACCAGGCCGGCATCGAGCCCGATGCGCTTGCGTCCTGCCGATGTCGATGAGACCCCGAAGCGGGGCGAGTTGCCGCGCGCCTGCGCCAACCGCCTCGCCCGCGCCAAGGCCGACGCCGCGCTCAAATCGGTGCAACTCGATGACGAGTTGCGCGGCGCCTTCATTCTGGCCGCCGACACCGTGGTAGCGGTCGGCCGCCGCATCCTGCCCAAGGCCAATCTGGTCGACGAAGCCGCGCAGTGCCTTCGGCTTGTTGTCGGGGCGCAACCACCGCGTCTACACCGCGATTTGTCTCGTCACCCCGCGCGAAGCGTTTCGCCAGCGCCTGATCGAGACCCGCGTGCGTTTCAAGCGGCTCTCAGCGAAGAAGACATTCAGGCCTATATCGGCTCCGGCGAATGGCGCGGCAAGGCCGGCGGCTACGCCGTGCAGGGCATCGCGGGATCGTTCGTGGTCAAGATGGTCGGCTCCTACAGCAACATCGTGGGCCTGCCTCTGTATGAATCGATTTCGCTGCTCGGCGGCGAAGGGTTCCCGATCCGCTTCGGCTGGTTGAATGCCAGCTAAGTCGATCCGGCAAGGCCGTCTGCCCGCGCGGCGGCCGCGAAGCCTTGCCCGATTTGCGGCAAGCCTTCCGCCGAGCAAAGCCGTCCGTTCTGTTCGGATCGCTGCCGGGATGTCGACCTCAATCGCTGGCTGTCGGGCTCCTACGTCGTCCCGGCCCGTGCGGACGAGGATGACGACAACGACTAGCGATATTTGAAAATTTTCATTATTTTCATTGGTTTACGAGATCGTCCGGCTTCGCCCTTCGGGCTATGCCGGACATGCTTCGCCGTCGGCTTTTCGCACGGCTGCGCCATGCGAAGCCGCCAGGCGGAGCATGGTGGACAGAGCCGCCTTGCCTGACTATAAACCGCCGCTCCCGTTAGCCTTTCAGGCAAAGGGAACGCCCAGGTAGCTCAGTTGGTAGAGCATGCGACTGAAAATCGCAGTGTCGGTGGTTCGATCCCGCCCCTGGGCACCATCAGCCGTTCTCGTACGTGCTCGACCGCGCCCTAACCGACGCCGTATTTCTCGAACAGGTCGGGCGCGAATTTCAGTCCGAGCCCGGGTTCGGTTGGCACGGCGATCTCGCCATTGACCGGCATCGGCGGATTGTCGAACAGACGCCATGTCCACGGCATATATTCGACGACCAGTCCGTTCGGTATGGCGGCGACAAGATGCACATGGATTTCCGGCAGCAGATGACTGGCCACCGGCTTGTTGAAGGCCTCCGCCATGCCCGCCACCTTCATCCATTGCGTCACGCCGCCGACCCGCAGCAAATCGATCATGGTGATATCGACGGCATGGTGCGACATCGCCTGCCGGTGCGGCTCGATGCCCCAGAGATATTCGCCGGCGCAGATCGGCGTCGTCAACGCATCGGCGATCTTCGCGTGCCCCTGATAGTCGTCGCAGGTTGTCGGATCCTCCAGCCATCCGAGACCCAGTTCTTCGACGCGGCTGCCGATTGAAATCACCTCCGCAACGCTCCAGCGCTGGTTGATGTCGACCATCAAGTTGACATCCGGGCCGACCGCCTCGCGGATCAGGCGAATGCGCTCGATTTCCTGGGCGGGCGTGAACCCTTCCACCGCCATTTGCGTCTTGACCTGCCGATAACCCTTCTCGACCAGCGCCGAGGCAGCGCGTTGCAATTTGTCGTTTGGCGTGGTGCGGCGTCAGCGCGCCGCTGGCATAGGCCGGCACCTTGTCGCGCGAGCCGCCGAGCAGCCGCGCCAGCGGAACGCCGAAGGCTTTGCCGCGGATATCCCACAACGCCGTATCGATCGCCGAGATCGCCAGCATCGCGATGCCCGAGCCGCATGAGGCCGACGCGGCGCGCAGCTTGGCCATGACTTGTTCGGTGCGGAGCGGATCGTCGCCCTTGATCAGCTCGCCAAAATCCTCGATCGCGGCCCGCAGTGCGCGCAGCAGCTTGCCGCCGAAGGTGGTGATGCCGATGCCCTCGATGCCCTGGTCGGTCTGAATCTGCACCGTGAAAAATTCGCGCAGCATCCCTAGCATGTAGGGCGCGCCGACCAGCGGCTCTTCCAGCGGCAGGCGGACGAAGTTGACCTTGATTTGTTGAATTTTCATTTTGGCCTCCGGCGGCGCTCGGGTTTTCCCCGAGCTACTTATTGTTGATGCGCTTGACGCCGCCTATCATGGGTCGGCGATTGGAAGGACCTGTTCTGGGAGACCGCCTATCATCAGCAGGGCGATTGGTCGAGGCCATTCGATCCTTCGGAGGCGGCGCTAGGCCTGCGGAAACGCGGCGCAGCCCTCGGCGTCGATCGATATCCCGACCTCAGCGCCGGCCGGCCAGCGCGCCACCGCCTGATCGCCGGCTGAGCGCACCAGCAGGAGCCCATCGCTACAGGCGCGGCACGCGATCTGAAGATCGACGTGCCCGCCATGATAGGTTTGCGCGACGATCTGGCCAGCCAACGTGCCGGGTTCACCTGGCGCACCGATGCGAAGGCGCTCCGGCCGGACGAACAAATCAACGAACGCAGAGGGGCCCGCGCCGGCGAGATGTTCGCCCCCTACCTTGATTTGCGCGCCGCCCAGCGCGATCACGGCCTCAAGCCCTGCGACACCGAGGAGTTCGCCGCGCAAACAATTGGTGTCGCCGACAAAGGACGCCACGAAACGGTCGCTTGGCCGGCGATAGATTTCGAGTGGAGCGCCAAGCTGGCGGATCTTTCCTTCGGACATCACCGCCATCCGGTCGGAAAGGCTCAGCGCCTCGCTCTGGTCGTGGGTGACGAAGATCGTGGTCAGGCGAAGCTTGCGTTGAATCTCCCGGAGTTCGATCTGCATCGAGGCGCGCAGATTCTTGTCGAGCGCCGAGAAAGGCTCGTCGAGCAGCAGCACGGTGGGATTGATGACGAGCGCGCGCGCCAGCGCCACGCGCTGCTGCTGGCCGCCCGATAATTGCCGCGGCTTGCGATCCTCCATGCCGGTCAGCTTGACCAGCGCCAGCGCTTCCGCCACGCGCTGCCGGATTTCATGCCGCGGAACGTGGCGTGTTTTCAGGCCATAGGCGATGTTTTCGGCGACGCTCATGTGCGGAAACAACGCGTAGTTCTGAAACATCATGCCGATTTCGCGCTGGTAGGTCGGCACGTTGTTGACGCATTTGCCGTCGATCGCAACGGTGCCGCTGTCGGGCGCAAGAAAACCCGCGGCGAGCTTGAGCAGCGTGGTCTTGCCGCAGCCGGATGGCCCGAGCAATGTCATGAATTCGCCGCGGCCGATCGCCAGCGACACCTGATCGAGCGCTCTCACGTCGCCGAAATTCTTGCTGACGCTGTCGAACGTGACCGCTGCATCGTCCATCATCGGGGCCGGGTTCGTCATATTGCTCCGTCAGTGGCTTTGTTCGATGTTGAGCACCTTGCCGAGACCGAGAAAGCGGTTGGCGAAGGCGATCAGGACGGCGGTCGCTACGATATACATCACCGACAGCGCCGCCATCGAGGGGTCGGCGAATTCACGGACATAGTTGTACATCGCGACCGGCAAGGTCTGCGTCCGCTGCGAGGTCACAAACAGCGACGCCGTGAATTCATTGAAGGAGAGGATCGCCGCAAACAGCCAGCCGCTGACAAGCCCCGGCAGCAGCAGCGGCACGGTGATCGTCAACAGCACGCGAAGCGGCGTCGCGCCAAGGCTCGCAGCGGCAAGTTCGTAACTGGAATCGAGATTCCTGAGTGACACGTAGACGCTGCGCAGCACGAACGGCAGCACCAGGACGACATGGCAGGCGACGACGACCGCAAAGCCGCGGCTCCATCCGATCTGGGCGGCGAGAATCAGAAAGCCGAGACCGACGGTGAAATGCGGGATCACCAGAGGCGACACCAGTATGCCCTCGATCACTCGCTTGAGCCTGAATTGATAGCGGTCGATCACGAAGGCAAACATCGCGCCGATGATGAGTGCGATGGACGAACTCCAGGCCGTGACGATGAGGCCGTTCTGAAAACCGCTGCGGAAATCGGGATAGGCCAGCGCCCGCTCGAACCACCGCCACGACCACGCCTGCGGCGGAAACGACAGGATGGCCTTGTCGTTGAAGGCGGCGATGGTGACGACGGCGGCCGGCAGGATCAGAAAGCCGAGGATCAGGATGACGACGAGCCAGCCGGCGTAACCGAGCAGGCGCTGATAGGTCGATCGCGGCGTCATCCTAATGTAATCCGATGTTCTTGAACGGGCGCGACGCCAGGCTAAGCATCGACAGCACCGCGATCGTCAGCGCGAGACCGGTGACGCAGAGCGAGGCCGCAAACGGGAAATTGAAGCTCGACAGGCCCAACTGATAGACCAGATTGGAGACCATGTTGACGCGGCCACCGCCGATCATCTGCGGCGTGGCGAAAGCCGAAAACGTCCAGGCAAACGCCGTGGTGACGCCGGCAATGACGCCCGGCATCGACAGCGGCAGGGTGACCGTCAAAAAGGCGCGGATTGGGCCTGCGCCGAGGCTTTCGGCGGCGCGCTGATAGTCGCGGTCGATATGCGACAGGCCGGCGGCGAGCATGATCACCATCACCGGCAGCGTCACATGCACGAGCGCGACCACGACGCCTGATGTCGTGAACATGAATTGTATCGGCTGTTCAATCAGGCCTAGCCCGCGCAGCAGCGAATTGATGAAGCCGTTATTGCCGAGCACGATGATCCACGAATAGGTGCGCACCACCTCGCCGAGAAACAGCGGCGTGACGACGATGACGAGCATCGCCGATTTGATCCATCGCCGCTCGATATGCACCAGCGCATAGGCCAGGGGATAGCCGACCAGCAACGTGACGATGGCCGTTAGCGCGCAGATCAAGACCGTGTCCAGGAACACGCGGGCATAAAGCGGCTTCAGCAGGTCAAGAAAATTGACGAGCGTGAAACCGCCGGGATCGAGCGAGCCCGGAATATAGGCGCGGAGGCTGTATTGCAGCACGGCCGCCATGGCCGCGACGAAGCCGAGGGCGCAAAGCGCGGCCGGCATCGTGAAGATGCGAAAGAAAGGCCGCTGGTTCATGATGGCTTTAGTGGAGTGGATTTGACATTCGCAAACCCGTAGCCGAGCAGTCGAACTGCGAATGTCAAATCCAAAACTCCACTAAAATCTATGTTTGCTAGTGGTCCTTTGATTCTAACATTTGCAAAAGTGCCTGCCATGACGGGATGCAAATGTTAGAATTGGACCACTAGGGCTTGCCCGATCAGTTCATGATGTTTTCGGCAAACCATTTACGCCATTCGGCGGTCTTTTCAGCCCGTAATTTGGCGTCGATATTGATTTGCTGCTTCCACTGCTCTGCGGTGGTGAAGACGCCTGGCAGCTTCGCGATCTCCGGATCGAGTTTGGCGTTGAGCACCGCGGGGCTGCCTTTTTTCAGCTTGGCGATCTCGGCCTGGATTTCCGGATCGTACAGCGTGTTGATGAACTTGTAGGCGAGGTCGGCCTTCTTCGATCCCTTCATGATCGCAACCGTATCGATCCCGAGCACCGCGCCTTCCTTGGGGATCGCAAGCGTAATCGGCACGCCTTGCCCGATCATGTAATAGGCGTTCATCGAGAGCACGATTTGTATCGGCGTCTCGCCGCTCGCCAGCAATTGCTGGCTGTTGGCGTCGTTGGTGTAGAACGCCTTGAAGTTCGGCTTCAGCGCCTTGAGCTTGTCCTCGCCTTTTTCCCAATGCGCAGCGTCCGCGCCGGACAGCATGGCCGCGACCACGATGATATGGCTGGGGTCGAAATCGGGGGCCGCGAGCTTGCCCTTCAGTTCCGGCTTCCAGAGGTCGTTCCAGCTCTCGAACTTGACGTCTTTCAGCAGGTCGGCGCGATAGCCGATGGTGTAGACGTAAGCCCAGGCGCCGAGATGATAGGGGCTGATCCGGGCTTCGTCGGCCAGGTTCTTGGCATTGGGAATTTTGGACGTGTCCAGCGTCTCGAACAGCCCGTCATTGGCATAGAGCCATCCGACATGCGACGTCGTGAAGGTGATGTCGCTCTCGGGATTGCCCTTGGCGAGTTTTTCCTTGTTGAGCCGGTCGATGGTGCCGCCGGTGACGAACTCGACCGGCACGCCGGTCTCGGCGGTGAACTTCTTGGCCACCGTTTCGGCGATCAGGTCGCGCCAGCTGCCGCCCCAGATGCTGACGACGAGCTTGTCCTGCGCATGGGCTGGAACGGAAAGAAGCAGGGCAATTAAGGCTAGCCAGAAGCGACGCATGTCAAATTCCTCTCGCGACGCATTTTCAGCGTCGTCAGATACATCCCGGCACCGGCAATTCTGCACCATTGCGCGGCAGCCGACAACGGCGGTAACTGGTCTTGTTATCGACAAGAAAGCCCGCCGCCGTTAAGTTCGCGCCAAAGGCGGTCGTTTCAGCTCGCTGACCGGGTGGGAGGGATGGTTTGAACGGTATGCTTGCGACGCAGGCCGATGCGCATCGGCCATCGGACGTGCTGAACACCCTGAAGCGGCTTGGTTTCGGCGCCGTGGTGTCGGTGCCGGACGGCTGGCTCGGCAAGATGCTGGTTCGCATCGAACATGAGCCGTCGATGCGCCTCGTCCGGGCCACCCATGAAGAAGAGGCGCTTGCGATCGCCTGCGGCATCCGGCTTGGCGGCATCCGCACGGCCTTGCTGGTTCAAAATGCCGGGGTGCTCAGCATGGGCGCCGGCATGGTCTCGCTGGCGCAACGCTATCAATTTCCGCTGCTGATGCTGGTGTCTTACCGCGGCACGCCGGACGATCCGGTGTTTTATCATGTGCCCAAGGGCCGGGCGACCGAGCCGGTTCTTCGCGGCATCGGGCTCAACTATGCCGTCGTCGATCGCCATCGCCCGATCGGCCCTCAGGTGGAGCATGCCGCGACCTATGCGGAAGAAGCCTCGTGTCCGTTTGCGCTGTTGCTGTCGCGGGAAGATATTCAATGGTGAGCGCTGCGACCATGCGCCCGACCCGGGCCGACTATTACCGGGTATTGGCCGACAATCTGCCGCCGCAGGCGCTGGTCGTGACCTCGCTCGGCAATGCTTCCTATCTCTGGGCCAAGCTGCATGAGGCGCCGGAAAACTTCTATTTCGAAGACGCGATGGGTCTGGCGCTGCCGCTTGCGCTCGGCCTGTCGATTGCGCAAGCGAGCCGGCCGGTGATCGTGGTCGAGGGCGACGGCGCGTTGTTGATGCATATGGGTGCGCTGGTCACGGTCGGCGCCGTCAATCCCGCCAATCTCACCGTGCTCATCATTCAAAACGGCGTCCATGCCGCCTCCGGCGGCCAGGCGCTGACCAATGCGGGACTCGATCTGGCGCAGCTCGCCCGCGCCTCCGGCATTGCGTTGAGCGAGAACATCGAAAAGCCGCAGGCGCTCGCCGAAAAGCTGCGCGCCGGCACCGCGCGTAACGGCGCCGAATGCCTGGTGCTTGCGACCGAGCCCGACCTCGACGTGGTCCGCCCGCCGGTCGCGCTCAATCCGGTGGTGACCAAGCACCGGTTTCAGGCCGCCATCGGCGCGCCGCGTTATGTCCACGCCCTGTTTGGCGGCGGCAAGCTCGAAGCCACTTAAACCCTCCCGCTGCCACGGTTGGATTTCGATAAATCTGATGTCGTTAAATCAAGGGACTTGAAACAATGGCCATGACCGATCGCAGGACTTTCATGCAGGCGGCAGCCGCGCTTCCAATGATAGCCGCTACGGAAGCCGCCTTCGCGCAAACTCCGAGCGCAGCTCCGGCGGTTCAAGCCAAGCCCGCGCCTGCCAAGAACGTGACGCGCGAGCTGGCGCATTACATCGTCACCGCCAGTTACGACGATCTTCCCGCCAATGTCCGGAAAGAGGGCGTGCGGACGCTTCTGAACTGGGTCGGTGTCGCGATTGGCGGCTCGCATCACCAGACGGTCGATATCGCGGTGGCCGCGCTCACCCCGTTCTCCGGCCCGGCGCAGGCGTCGCTGTTCGGCCGGCGCGAACGGTTCGATATCATGAACGCAGCCTTCCTCAACGGCGTCTCCAGCCACATTTTCGACTATGACGATACGCACCTGAAGACGATCATTCACCCTGCCGGGCCGGTGGCGTCCGCGATTATCGCGCTCTCGGAAATGCAGCCGGTGTCGGGCAAGGAGTTCCTCAACGCGCTGGTGCTTGGTGTCGAGACCGAATGCAGGATCGGAAACGCCGTCTATCCCAATCACTACGACGTCGGTTGGCATATCACCGGCACGGCCGGGGTGTTTGGTTCGGCCGCCGCGGTCGGAAAACTGTTGAAGCTCAACGAACAGCAGATGGTCTGGGCATTGGGCCTTGCGGCTTCGCAGCCGGTGGGCTTGCGCGAATCCTTTGGCTCGATGAACAAGAGCTTCAATCCTGGCCGCGCGGCGAGCAACGGCATCTTCGCGGCGATGCTGGCGTCGAAGAATTTCACCTCCTCCGACAGCATGATCGAAGCCAAGCGCGGCTGGGCCAACACGATCAGCACCAAGCAGGATTACAACGAGATCCTCGGCGATCTCGGCAAGCGCTACGAGTCAGCACTCAACACCTACAAACCATTTGCCTGCGGAATCGTGATGCATCCGGCGATCGACGCCGCGATTCAGTTGCGCGACGAGAACAAGCTGACCGCCGACCAGATCGAGCGCGTCGATCTGAAGGTTCATCCGCTGGTGCTCGAGCTGACGGGCAAGAAGAACATTCACGAGGGGCTTGAGGGCAAATTCAGCATCTATCATGCCGTTGCGGTGGCGCTGGTCGAGGGGGCGGGCGGCGAGAAGCAATTCAGCGATCGGGCCGTCAACGATCCGACCATCGCAGCACTCCGGGCCAAGGTGAACCCGGTGGTTACGCCGGGAATTGCCGCCGCGCAGGTCGACATGACGATCGTGCTGAAGGATGGCCGTCAGCTGCACCGCTATATCGAGCATGCCATCGGCAGCGTCGAGAAGCCGATGACCGATCAGCAGCTCGAAACCAAATTCACTGGTCTGGCCGAAGGCATCATTCCTCATCCGATGATCCGGCGCGTGATGGATGCGTGCTGGAATGTCGAGAGCCTGCCAAACGCGGCCGAGATCGCCAAGATGTCCGTTTCCGCCTAGCCGAGAAGCAAGATCAATGCGCGATGTCCTGTCGTCCGATGACGGCCATCAGCGTGCCCGTCATCGTCGCAACGAGCTTCTCTTTCGATCCTTCCAGCGCCAGCGCGCGGGCTTCGCAGATCGTCAGCGTTCGGCCGGGCTTGATGACCTGGGCGCGAAAGACAAACCGGTCGCCCTTGGCGGGCGCCAGCAGGTTGGTCTTGAATTCGACGGTCAGAACCGCGGCATCGAGCGGCATCAACGTGAACGCCGCATAGCCGCAGGCGCTGTCCAGTGCCGTGGTGATGATGCCCGCATGCACAAATCCATGTTGCTGCGTGTAAGCGGGATCAGGAAGCATGGTCAGGTGAACTTCGCCTGGCTCGAGATGGACCATCTCGATGCCGAGCGTCGCCATGACCTGTTGCCGCCCAAAGCTCGCGCGCACGCGCTCCTTGAAATCCGGATCCTGCGGTTGAAACATCTGTCTTCCTGCCTGATGGTTTGCGTGGTTCAGTGACGACATAGTTCAGATATGAACTATACAAATGCCGATTTTGCTTGTCGCGGTGGTATCCAAATTCCCCGACGGCTGGCGTAAAATCAGCCCGCTCCGGGGGCTGGACGTCTCCGGCGGCGGCGGACGAAGGGGGTTTTGAAGTGCGATTTGTCAATGTCGCGGTGGGCCAGCTCGGCCCCATCGCCAGAGACGACACCCGGACGCAGGTGGTGGCGCGCCTGTCGAACCTGATGCGCCAGGCGCGATCCAACGGGTGCGACCTGATTGTCTATCCTGAACTGGCGCTGACCACGTTCTTCCCGCGCTGGTATATGGAGGATCAGTCGGAGATCGACCGTTTTTTTGAGCGCGAGATGCCGGGGCCGGAGACTCAGGCGCTGTTCGTCCTCGCCCGCGAACTCGGGATCGGCTTTTGCCTTGGCTACGGCGAGTTGGCGGTCGAGGATGGTGTCATCCATCGCTACAACTCGTCGATCCTTGTCGACAAGAGCGGCGCGATCGTCGCGAAATACCGCAAGGTGCATTTGCCGGGTCACGCCGAGCACGAGCCTTGGCGAGAGTTTCAGCATCTGGAGAAGCGCTATTTCGAACCCGGCAACCGCTTCGGCGTCGTCGAGGCGTTCGGCGGCGTAATGGGCATGGCGATCTGCAACGATCGCCGTTGGAGCGAGACCTATCGCGTGATGGGACTTCAGGGCGTCGAGATGGTGCTGATCGGCTACAACACGCCGGTTCACAATCCGCCCGCGCCGGAACATGACGACCTTTCGCTGTTCCACAATCAGCTCGTGATGCAGGCCGGCGCCTATCAAAACGGCACGTGGGTGGTCGGCGTGGCCAAAGCGGGAATCGAGGAGGGCGTCGACCAAATCGGCGGGAGCTGCATCATCGCCCCGTCAGGCGAAGTCGTTGCTGCCTGCACCACAAAGGGCGACGAGATCGCGCTGGCGCGCTGCGACCTCGATCTCTGCAACTCCTACAAGCGCACCACCTTCAACTTCGATATTCACCGGCAGCCCCGTGCCTATCGGATGATTGTCGAGCGGAAGGGGCAAAATCTCTTGGCCGACGGAACGCCGGTCGGATCCGGCAAGTGATGGGCTGGAACCGCTTCAAATAGCCCAAACGTTCGGCAGGCTAGCGGTAAAAGTTCAGGCAACGCACAGGGTATTTCAAAAAATAATCAATTTTATCAATGTATTGTGGAACATTGCATGCAGCATGCAAAATGTCGTTGCTGTGCTTCCCGCCTTCCAGCAAACTTGATCTCAAGCGACGGGCAGCGGGGGAAAGGACCGTCAATGGCGACGGTTGCGCAACGAGCTGCCGGTGTGGGGGCAAACATGAGTGATCAGGTTATCGCTGTGGCAAGCGCTGCAAGACCGAGCAGCGTGCGCTGGAAAATCTTTTTCCTGATGCTGTTTCTGGTCTCCGTGAATTACATCGACCGCGCCTCGCTGTCGGTCGCGATGCCCCTGATCTCGAAAGAATTCAGCATCGATCCCGCGTGGCAGGGAGTGATCCTGAGTTCGTTCTTCTGGACCTACGCCTTCATGCAGGTGCCGGGCGGCATGCTGGCCGACCGTTTCAAACCGAGAATCGTGATCGCGCTGGCGACGGTATTTTGGGGCGCGTTTCAGGCGGTCGCCGCACTCGCGACCAACTGGTTCGTCTTGCTGTTGAGCCGGCTCGGCCTTGGCGCCTCGGAAGCGCCGATCTATCCGGCCGGCGGCAAACTCAACGGCATCTGGATGACGCAGACCGAACGCGGACGTGGCGCCACGCTGCTCGATGGCGGTGCACCGCTGGGCGCCGCGCTCGGCTCGTTCGTGATCACGTGGCTGATCGCCGCGTTCAACTCCTGGCGCATGGCGTTCGTCATTGCCGGCGTCGGCACCATGCTGTGCGGTCTGTGGGCCTGGTATTACATCCGCAACGCGCCGCGGCAGCATCCGTCGGTCAATGAAGCGGAAGCGCGCTATATCGAACAGGCGCATGCGCTGGAAGACGCGGGCACGCCCGCCTCGCCGGGCGGAAGCTGGATCGGTTATTTTCGATACCGCTCCGTATGGTGCATGTGCCTGGGCTGGATGTTCTTCAACGTGACATTCTACGGTCTCCTGACATGGATGCCGACCTATCTGTTCAACGTGCACCATCTCGACATCAAGTCGCTCGGCGGCGCATCCTTCATCATCTTCTTTTCAGGTTTCGTCGGCGAACTGATCGGCGGCTGGATCGGCGACCGCTGGCGTTCGAGCGGCGGCTCGCCGAATCTTGTGTACCGCACGCTGTTCGCCATCGCGGCCATCATGGTGACGATCTCGATCTTCCTCGTCGCCTATACGTCGAATGCGATTTTGGTGGTCGTCCTGCTCTCCTCGACGCTGTTCTTTCTGCGCTGGTGCGGCATGTATTGGGTCATTCCTGCCGCGCTGGCGGGGCGAGAAAAAGCCGGCTTTCTCGGCGGCTGCATGAATCTCGGCGGCAATATCGCCGGGATCACGACGCCGATCATCATCGGGTTCATCGTGCAGGCGACCGGCTCCTATTTCCTGGCGCTGATGTATTTTGCATTCGCGGGCGTCGCGCTCTTGATCTGCTCGACCTTGATCGACTACAGCCGCCGTCTGCCGGTGTGAACGGAACTGAGCTTTTGATGACAGCAATTCAGGATTCGGCATGACACGGCTCGGCATGCTCACGCCCTCGTCGAACACCGCGCTCGAACCGATCACCTATGCGATGCTGGCCGGCGTCGAAGGCGTTTCGGTGCATTTTTCGCGCTTCAAGGTGACGGAAATCGCACTGTCGGACGCAGCAACGCGTCAGTTCGACCACAGCGAGATCTTGCGCGCGGCCGAATTGCTGGCGCACGCCAAGGTCGATGTCATCGCCTGGAACGGCACCTCGGCGAGTTGGCTCGGTTTCGATCGCGACGAACGGCTGTGCGAGCGCATCACGGAAGCGACCGGCATCCGCGCCTGCACCACCGTACTTGCCTATCGTGATTTGTTGCAGCGCCTTCCGTCCGCACGCATCGGGCTGGTGACGCCGTATACTGCCGATGTGCAAAACCGGATCATGAGCAACTGGCGTTCGCAGGAGTTGAATTGCGTCGCCGAGCGGCACCTGTCGCTGGCGGACAATTTTTCCTTTGCTGAAGTTTCGGAAGCCGAAATCGCGCGCTTATGTGAGGAAGTCGTGCGCGACGGCGCCGATGCAGTCGTGGTGTTGTGCACCAATATGCGCGGAGCCGGCGCGGCGGAGCGGCTGGAGCGCACGCTTGGCGCCGGCATCTTCGATTCGATCGCGGTCACGCTCTGGGCGTGCCTCATCGCCACCGGCGTCGATCCGTCTATGGTTCGTGGCTGGGGCGGCGTGTTTGCCAATCCGCAGCTCTTGCCGCCCGCCGCCTCCATGTCTCTCCGACAGCATTCGTGAGCCGCCGTGACGACAACAAAGACCAGGACGAACGAAAAGGAGCCAAAGCGCCGCCGCAGTGCGATGTTGCTGCAACGGCGCGCTTTGCGCGTTCCGCGCACCGGCTTGCACGAGCAGGCGGCGAGAAAACTCCGTACCCTGATCGTGCGTGGCGATCTCTTGCCCGGCGAGCCGTTGCTGGAGGTCAACCTGTCCGAAGCGCTTGGCATTTCACGCACGCCGCTGCGCGAGGCTCTGAAGCAGCTCGCCGCCGAGGGCCTGGTCGAACTGCAACTTAACCGCAGCGCGGTTGTAGCTCCCTTGCGGCGTGACGAACTAACCGAGCTGTTCGAAGCCGTCAGCGGCATCGAGCGTTGCGCGGCTGAACTCGCCGCGATCCGCATGACGGCGGCGGACGTGGAACGGCTCGAGGCGCTGCAAAAGCGGATCGAACGGCACCATGATCGCGGCGAGTTGCGAGACTATTTCGAGGTCAACCAGCAGATTCACATCACCATCGTCGGCTTTGCCCGCAACGGCGTGCTAAAAGCCTCTCATGACGCGCTGCTGGCACGGGTGGAGCGTGCGCGTTTGTTTGCGTTGTCGGCCGACGGGCGATGGGAGGAGTTGGTGCGCGAGCACAAGCAGATCCTCGCCGCGTTGAAGGCGCGCGACGCAGAGCGGGCGGGACGTCTGCTCGGTCACCACGTTCGCCGCACCGGAGAAATCGTTGCCGACACGCTCACGCAAAAGAAGGCAGCCCCGTGAGAATTCTCCTGCTCAACCCCAACACCACCTCGGAAGTGACTGATCTGCTTTATGCTGCGGGTATTCGTGCGGCGTCAGCAGGCACGGAGCTCGTGGCCATGACCGCGCAACGTGGCGTGCCCTACATTGCCACCCGCGCCGAAGCGCAGATTGGCGGCGCCATCGCGCTGGAAATGCTCGCCGAGGCCGGCGACGGATTTGATGCCGCGATCATCGCCGCGTTTGGCGATCCCGGCCTGTTCGGTGCGCGCGAACTGTTCGCTTTTCCGATTGTGGGGTTAGCGGAAGCCGCGATGCTGACCGCCTGCATGGTGGGACGGCGATTTTCCATCGTGACTTTTTCGCGCACGCTCGCGCCGTGGTATCAGGAATGCGTGGCGATGCATGGCCTCGATGCGCGCTGTGCCGGTATCCGCGCACTCGACGAGACGTTTCAATCGATCTCGGATGTGCAATCCGAAAAGGAGGAGGTGCTGGTGCGGCTCGCGAATTTGGCGGTCGATCAGGATGGCGCCGATGTCGTGATTTTATCCGGCGCGCCTCTGTCCGGTCTTGCCGGCAAGGTTGCCGACCGCATTCCAGTTCCGGTCATTGATCCGATCGCGGCCGCTGTTCGGCAGGCGGAGACGCTCGCCGCGCTCGAGCCGCGCAAGGCGGTCGCCGGGACCTTCCGGCGCCCCGATCCGAAGCCGACCAAAGGTCTTGCCGAGCCGCTCGCCGCGGTGATCGAGCATCGAGAGCCAAAGCAGGGAGGAACCCGCTGATGTCGTTTGATACCATCATCCGCGGCGGCACGGTCGCGACCGCATCCGATACGTTTGGCTGCGATGTCGGCATTCGCGACGGCAAGATCGTGGCGTTAGGCCATGATCTCGGCTCCTCGGAAACCACCATCGACGCGACCGGCCGGCTGGTGCTGCCCGGCGGCATCGACAGCCATGTCCACTTTGCGCAGCCGTCGGGCGATGGCATCGTCATGGCGGACGGCTTTGCCTCCGGCACGCGCTCGGCCGCGTTCGGCGGCAACACCACGGTGCTGCCGTTTTGCCTGCAAGAGAAAGGCCAGACGTTACGCGAAGCGTTGCGCCGTTACCACGCGCTCGCGGACGGCGAATGCCATGTCGACGTCTCCTTCCATCTCATTGTCACCGATCCGACCGAACATGTGCTCGGCCAGGAATTGCCGGCGCTGGTGGAAGACGGCTACACCTCGCTCAAGGTCTTCATGACCTATGAAGGGCTCGCGCTATCGGATCGTGAGCTGTTGGAGACCATGTCGGTTGCGCGCGAAACCGGCGCGATGCTGATGGTGCACGCGGAAAACTTCGACGCGATCAAGTTTCTCACCGACCGGCTTGAACGCGCCGGCAATACCGCGCCGCGCTTTCACGCCACCTCACGACCGATTCCGGTCGAGCGCGAGGCCACGCATCGCGCCATTTCCTTGTCTGAGCTGGTCGATGTGCCGATCATGATCGTGCATGTGTCGAACGGCCAGGCGATGGAGGAAATCCGTCGCGCCCAGCAGCGCGGATTGAAAGTGCTGGGCGAGACCTGTCCGCAATATCTGGTGCTCACCGAAAAGGACCTCGATCGGCTCAACATGGAAGGCGCCAAATATGTCTGCTCGCCGCCGCCGCGCGATGAAGCCAGCCAGAAAGCGTGCTGGGAAGGCCTGCAGCAGAAGGTATTTTCGGTCTTTTCCTCCGACCATTGCCCGTTCCGCTATGACGACCCGCAAGGCAAGCTGGTGCCGAAGGGGCGTACCAGTTTCCGCTGGGTGCCGAACGGTATTCCCGGCGTGGCGGCGCGGCTGCCGATCCTGTTCTCGGAAGGCGTCGTCAAAGGCCGCATCGACCTCAACAGTTTCGTCGCGTTCAGCGCGACCAACCATGCGAAGATTTACGGCCTTTACCCGCGCAAGGGCACGATCGCGATCGGATCGGACGCCGACATCGCGATATGGGATCCGGAGCGCAAGGTCACGATCCGTCACGACCTGATCCATGACGGGACGGACTATACGCCTTATGAGGGCATTGAAGTCACCGGCTGGCCGGTTCTCACCATGGTGCGCGGCAAGGTCGTGGTCGATGACGGCCGGCTGGTCGGGCCTAAGGGCTTTGGCAGCTATCTTTCACGCAACAAGCCGCCGAAGAAATTTCTTGCGGTATAACGATCGACGAGAAGCAGGGAGACTACCATGCCATATGCCGTGACCGATGACGGGGTGCGCCTCTATTTCGAGGAGACCGGATCGGGCCTGCCGGTGATCTTCGTGCATGAGTTCGCCGGCGACTTTCGCAGCTACGAGCCGCAGATGCGCCATTTCGGCAAGCGCTATCGGGCCATCGCCTATAACGCGCGCGGCTTTCCGCCGTCGGATGTGCCGGAGAATGTCTCGTCCTATTCGCAAGCCCGCGCCGCCGACGATATCCTGGCGGTGCTCGATCACATCGGCGCGCCGAAGGCGCATATTGTCGGGATCTCGATGGGCGGCTTTGCGACGCTGCATTTCGGCATCCGTCATCATAGCCGCGCGCTGTCGCTCTGCATCGGCGGCTGCGGTTACGGCGCCGAGCCCGACAAGCGCGAGATTTTCCGCACTGAAGCCGACGTCATTGCCGCCGCGCTCCGCAAGGACGGCATGGCCGCGTTTGCCGAACGCTACGCCTATGGCCCGACCCGCGTGCAATATGAAAACAAGGACCCGCGGGGACACGCCGAGTTCAAGGCCATGCTGGCCGAACATTCGGCGACAGGCTCCGCCAACACCCAGCAGGGCGTTCAGAAGGAGCGGCCCTCGCTCTATACGCTCGTCGAGGAGATGAAGCGGATCACGGTGCCGACGCTGGTCGTCACCGGCGACGAGGACTGGCCGTGTCTTTTGCCGGGTATCCTCATGAAGCAGAACATTCCCTCAGCAGCGCTCTCGGTGATCCCGAATTCCGGCCACGCGATCAACATCGAGGAGCCGGAGGAATATAACCGGATCCTCGGCGACTTCCTCAAGCACGTGGAAAGCGGCCGCTGGCCGCAGCGCGATCCCCGCGCGGTTTCTTCCTCGATCACCGGCATGAAAAATTGATCGTGAAATCAAGGTGCTGACTGGCATTCCCCCCGGCGGAACGTGGTCGTTGACGATGGTGGGGAATCGCGCCAATCTTTGGGCGATAACATCATCAGAAGTTAGAGACACGGGCAGGGAGCGTCAGGGCGATGAGCAAGGACACTCAACGCTCGTCCGAACGTGATCGGATGGATTGGGACGAGGCCGCCGCCGACGCGCTGGAGATTGCGCGTCAGATGGCCCCCGGACCCGAGCGCAATGAAGCCCTTAAAGTTGCGGGCGCGCTTCGCCGCTCCGCCGACGAACGGGGCATGGTTTTTGCCAAACGAGGCCGGCCGCGCAAATCATAACGGGCTCCACCCGTTTGATCTCCGGCCATGCCTATGACGGCCGTGTGAAGCAATCGGAGTTGGCCGCGACTTTCCGCTGTTGTTGCGTTGCAATATTGAATCTCCCGTCTGGTGGCTAGATGCGGCCTAAAGTCTGGGCGGCGAACACAGGGAACACCCTGACCGTACACTAAAATTTATATTAGTTGCCGCGGTGCGGTAGGCTCCGCATCATTTTGGCGGGGTGCTGGATGTGCGCGCGATCCCGGCTGGCCAAGCTGGTGTGACCTTGTGCGCGCTTTTCGATCTCACGTTGGGTGCTGGAAGGATACGAAGCAGTCGTCATGGTGGTATCCGTCCGGAGCTTGCGGGGAACAGCGAATTCCGCGCCGAGATCGTGCAATCCTGATAGCGTACCGCTTGGCTGCCATATGGCAGGTCGGCTGAGATCGATATTCCGGGCCGGATGTAGGAGGGGTGCGCCGTGTGGATCGTTCTAACCGCGCTCCGGCGCCCCTATACGTTCGTGGTCCTTGCGGTGCTGATCGCCCTGTTCGGCGTCCGGGCTGCGCTGACGACGCCAACCGACATCTTCCCGAATATCAACATCCCGGTGATCGCCGTCGTCTGGAGCTATAACGGGCTGCCGCCGAACGACATGTCGGGCCGCGTGATTTATTATTACGAGCGCTATATGACCGCCCAGGTGAGCGACATCGAGCATCTCGAGTCGCAGTCGCTCTCGGGCTATGGCGTGGTCAAGATATTCTTCCAGAAGGACGTCAATATCGCCGCCGCGATGGCGCAAGTGACGGCGGCCTCGCAGACGGTGCTGAAATTGCTCCCGCCCGGCATCACGCCGCCCTATGTGTTGAGCTACAACGCTTCCAGCGTGCCGATCCTGCAACTGGCGCTGTCCAGTACGTCGCTGCCCGAGATGCGGTTGTTCGATATGGGGCAAAACTTCATCCGGCCGCAGTTGTCGACCGTCCGGGGCGCGGCGGTGCCGTCCCCCTATGGGGGCCAGGTTTTGCAGGTGCAGATCGATCTCGACCAGCAGGCGATGCAGGCCCACGGCGTCTCGGCGGAGGACGTCGTCAATGCCGTTTCGGTGCAGAACCTGATTCTCCCCTCCGGCGATCAGAAGATCGGCAAGTTCGACTGGAACGTGGCGCTCAATGCGAGCCCCGTCAATCTTGAAAAAATCAACGACCTGCCAGTGAAGAAATCCAACGGCACGATCATCTTCGTGCGGGATGTCGCCTACGTTCACCAGGGCTCGCCACCGCAGACCAACATGGTGCGGGTGAACGGTGCGCGGGCGGTGTTGATGACGATCCTGAAGGCCGGAGCGGCATCAACGTTGGACGTCATCAACGGCGTCAAGTCGGTTTTGCCGCGGGTCCAGGAAAGTCTGCCGTCGAGCCTCAATCTCCACGCCGTCGGCGATCAGTCGGTGTTCGTCAAGGCCGCGGTGTTCGGCGTTATTCGCGAGGCGGTGCTGGCCGCGGCACTCGTCGGCGTGATGATCCTGCTGTTTCTCGGCAGCTGGCGCTCGACCGTCATCATTCTCACGGAAATTCCGCTCGCCGTGCTGTTCTCGCTCACCGCGCTGGCGCTGCTCGGCGAAACCATCAACGTCATGACACTGGGTGGTTTGGCGCTTGCGGTCGGTATCCTCGTCGATGACGGCACGGTGACGATCGAAAACATCAACTATCACCTCGAGCAGGGCAAGGAGGTCGAGCCCGCGATTCTCGACGGCGCGCAGCAGATCGTGATCCCGGCTTTTGTCACCCTGCTTTGCCTGTGCATCGTGTTCGTGCCGATGTTCCAGCTTGGCGGCGTCGCCGGCTATCTGTTCCGGCCGCTGGCGGAAGCGGTGGTTTTCGCGCTGATTGGCTCGTTCATCCTGTCGCGCACGCTGGTGCCGACGATGGCCAATTACCTGATGCGTGCCCACCACCACAGCATCGAGACCGATATCGGCCACGACCGGTTGCCGATCCGTTCGCGCAATCCGGTGTTGCGGTTCCAGCAGAGCTTCGAACAGCACTTCGAACGTTTCCGCGCCCGGTATCGCGCGCTGCTGGTCAGGGCCCTCGAAGCGCCGAAGACCTTCATTATCGGCTTTCTCGCCTGCGTGGTGTTGTCGTTTGTCCTGGTGCCGTTTCTGGGTTCGAACTTCTTTCCCGCCGTCGATTCCGGCCAGATCCTGATGCATGTGCGCGGCCAGCCCGGCACACGGATCGAGGAAATGGCCCGTCTGTTCGAACAGGTCGAACAGACGGTGCGCACGACCATTCCGCCCGATCAACTCGACAATATCGTCGACAATATCGGCCTGCCGTTCAGCGGCATCAACATGGCCTATCAAAACACCGGCACGATCGGCCCCGAGGATGGCGATGCCCTGATCTCCTTGAAGGAAGACCATGGTCCCACGGCGGAATACGTCAAAACACTGCGAACGATCTTGCCGCAGAAATTCCCCGGCACCGTCTTTTCCTTCCTGCCCGCCGACATCGTGTCGCAAATTCTGAATTTCGGATTGCCGGCGCCGATTGACGTGCAGGTCGTCGGCAACAAGCTGAAAGGCAACTACGATTATGCCAACGCGGTGCTCAAGCGCATCCGCCAGGTGCCGGGTATCGCCGATCTTCGCATTCAGCAGGTCTTCAACTACCCGCAGATCAATATCGACGTCGACCGGACCATGGCCGCCGATGTCGGCCTGACCCAGCGCGACGTGGCGAACAGCCTCCTGGTCACGCTGTCCGGCAGCGGCCAGGTAAAACCGAACTTCTGGCTCAACCCGGAAAACGGCGTGTCCTACCCGATCGTGGCCCAGATGCCGCAATACCGGGTCAACAGCATTTCCGATCTGTCGAATATTCCGATCACCACCCAGGAAAATGGCGTCGGCGCGCAACGCTATCTCGGCGGGTTGGCGAAGATCACCCAGGGGCCGAGCCCGGGCGTGGTGTCGCACTATAACGTGCAGCCGGTGATCGACATCTTCGGCGATACGCAAGGACGCGACCTCGGCGCCGTCGCCGGCGACATTTCGAAAATCCTCGCCGAGACCAAGAAGGATCTGCCGCGCGGCTCTTACGTCGCCGTGCGCGGTCAGGTCCAGACCATGAATAACGCCTACAGCCAGCTTTACATCGGTCTCGCCGGTGCGATCGTGCTGATCTATCTCATCATCGTCGTCAACTTCCAGTCCTGGCTCGATCCGTTCATCATCATCACGGCGTTGCCCGGAGCGCTGGCCGGCATCGTCTGGATGCTGTTCACCACCGGCACCACGCTGTCGGTGCCGGCCTTGACCGGCGCCATCATGTGCATGGGCATTGCGACCGCCAACAGCATTCTATTGGTGAGTTTCGCCCGCGAAGGTCTGGAAAATGGCCTCGACGCCACGACTGCGGCGCTGGAATCCGGCTTTACCCGCTTTCGTCCGGTGCTGATGACGGCGCTGGCGATGATCATCGGCATGATTCCGATGGCGCTGGCGATGGGCGAGGGCGGCGAACAGAACGCGCCGCTCGGCCGCGCCGTGATCGGCGGATTGGCCATCGCAACCATCGCCACGCTGTTCTTCGTTCCGACCGTCTTCAGCGTTCTTCACCGCGACAAGAGCGGCCAAACAGCGAGCCGGTGATTTTGGAGAAGTGCCTTGCTTGATTCTCATCCGCACCATGCCGAGGCCAAACCGGAGACCAGTGCTTCCGGAATAAATCCGGCGCCGCGCCCGAACCGGTCGCGGCTGATTGCCATCGTCGCCGTGCTCGTCGCCGTCGGCATAGCCATCACCGGCATCCTGTCGCGCCGCCACCAGGAAAGCGAAGTCGCGAAATGGACGACGGAGCTTGCGGTGCCTGTTGTTGCCACGGTTACGCCGAAACGGGGCGTGACGGGTCAGCAGGTTTCGCTGCCCGGCGATATCGAGGCCTGGTTCGAGGCGCCGATCTATGCGCGGGTGAGCGGCTATCTCAAAGCCTGGTATTTCGATTTCGGCGCGCATGTCGAGAAGGGCCAGCTGCTGGCGGAAATCGACGCGCCCGATCTCGATGCCCAGTTGGCCGCGGCGAAAGCAAGGCTGGCTTCGGCCGAAGCCCAGGTCAAGGTGACGAGAGGCCGAGCGCAATTTTGCCGAGACGACCTATGCGCGCTGGCGCGACTCGCCGAAGGGCGTCGTTTCCGAGCAGGAGACCGAATCAAAGAAGGCGGAATCCGGCAGCGCCGATGCGCGCTACAAGGCATCCCTCGCCGAGGCCAACGTCAATCAGAGCCAGGTCGATCAACTCACGGCGCTGGAAGCCTTCAAACGCATCGTGGCGCCATTCGACGGCATCGTGACCTCAGCGCACCACCGACGTCGGCGCCCTGATCAATGCCGGCAGCGGCGCCAGCGCCGGGCCGCAGCTTTTTCGAGTTGCCGATGTGCATGAGATGCGGGTGTTCGTTCAGGTGCCGCAGGAACAGTCGTCCAGCATGCGCGCCGGCCTGACCGCCGAGGTGACGTTGCCGCAATATCCGGACAAGACGTTCAAGGCGGTGGTGTCGACGACGTCGGAGGCGATCAACAAGACGGCGCGGACCTTGCTCGTCGAGCTTCATGCCGACAACGCCGACAATCTGTTGCAGCCGGGCACATTCGCGCAGGTACGTTTCAATCTCGCGGACAACCCCACCACGCTGCGGATCCCGACCAGCGCGCTCATTTTCCGCGAGAACGGCCCGCAACTGGCGATCCTCGGCGCGGACGACAAGGTCGAGTTGCGCTCGGTGAAACTCGGACGCAACCTCGGAACCGAGTTCGAGGTGCTGGCAGGTCTTGGCCCCTCCGACACGATTATCAACAGCCCGCCGGATTCGTTGTCGCAGGGCGAACAGGTGCGGGTCGCGAAGGATGCCGCGCCTCCTCCGGCCCATGAGGCCGAAGTGAGATGAGCGAAGTCCGTTGCCTTTTGACAACAAGCCTCCACCAAAATTTGCCAGAACTCTCAAAGTTTGCCGGACGGGTTGACGCCGGTGTGGCGGACGACATCCTATCGGCGGTATTTAGCGTCTCGCGCTTGTCGACGGGCATAGCGTCTGGAACAGGTGCATGAGAATCCAACCATGAGAGTTCGACGTCTCGCGTGTTTGGTCGTATGCGCCGGAGCATTGGCGGGATGCTCGCTGGGCCCGGAATATTTCACGCCGGATGCCGCACTTCCCGTCAATTTCGTGACCGCGCCGACGGGGGAGCGGCTGCCGTCGGGCGGCGCCAGCCCCGAGCAGTGGCAATGGTGGCGGACGCTGCACGATCGTCAGCTTAACGAACTGATCGAGCTTGCGATCCAGAACAATCTCGACCTCAAGATCGCGCTCGATCGTTTGCAGCAGGCGCGGCTGCAACTGGTCGTGCTCGGTGCGCAGCAGCTGCCGGAGCTCAATGGCGGGGTCGGCGCCGGCACCGGCACCGGCACCGATGAGACCAAGGGCAGGGTCGCGCAGGCCTTGCGCGATGGCGACAACAACACCGGCCTGAAGAAGATCACGGGCGTCGGCGGTCTCGATGCGGAGTGGGAAATCGACATCTTCGGCAAGATCGCGAGCCGTATCGAGGCGCAGGTCTATACCGCCGAGGCGCTGAAGGAGGCGCGCGACTGGGTCTACGTCGTGATAGCAGCCGACGTCAGCCGCCTTTATTTCGATCTTCGCGCGCGCCAGGACCGTCTGCAGATCCTCTACCGCAACATCGAAGCGTCGCGGAAGGTGCTTGACCTCGCGCAGACCCGCCTCGATCGCGGGTTGACCAATGAACTGGACGTGCTGCTCGCCAAGCGTCAGGTCGAAACCTTGCAGGCGGACGTCGAGCCGCTAAAGGCACAGATCGCCGCCAACGCTTACGCGATCGCCGTTCTGGTTGGCGAGTATCCGGAAAACATGGCCCGCCGTCTGCAACGTCCCAGCGCGGTGCCGCGCCTGCCGGCCCGGGCGCCTGCCGGAACTCCCGTCGACTTGCTGCGCCGCCGGCCCGATATCCGCGAGGCCGAACGCCTTCTCGCAGCCGCCGTCGCCGATATCGGCGCCCGGACGGCGGACCTGTTCCCGAGCGTGGCGATCACCGCCGGCGCCGGCGGGCAAGCCGGTCCGAAGTCGGGCTCGGGTATTCCGATCACCTGGATAGGATCGGTGGGCCCAACTCTCGACGCCCCGATCCTGGACTTCGGGGCGCTGGATGCCAAGATCGAGATCGCCGACTACCGGGCCCATGAACTCGCGGCGGCCTACAAGCAGAATATCCTGGTCGCGATCCAGCAGGTGGACGAGGCGAATGCAGCCTATCAGGCCTTCCGTCAAAGCGTGCGCAGCCTCGACCTGGCGCTCGAAGCCGCCCGTCAGGCGACCAAGGTGGCGACGGAGCGTTACGACCGGGGCCTGACCGATTTCCTCAACGTGCTGGACGCCGAACGGCAGCAGTTCACCCTGGAGCAGCAACGTGCCGAAGTCGTCCGGCTTGCCGGCGATAGTTTTGTGGCGCTCTATAAGGCGCTCGGCGGCGGCTGGCCGCCGGATGAAGTCATTCCGTCGGTCAGGCACCCGGATCCTGCGGTGATCGCTGCGGTCAAACGTCTTGCCCAGGACCCGCCGCATGCGCGGCCGCCTCCGCCGCCGGGACTGACGCCCTGACGTGAGGGTAAGGGATCGAGCCTTTGATGAACAAAGCTGAGACCCGCCCGCAAACCATTGTGCTCGTCGAGGACGAAGAAGCGATGGCGGTCGAGATCAGGGGCGAGCTCGAAAGCAAGGGCTATCTGGTTCGGGCCGCCTCCATCGCGCAAGCGGCCGATGCAGCTCGGGTCGGCGATGCCGCGATGATGATCATGGACCGGATTGTTTTCGGCGAGGATAGCCTCAAGACGCTGGAGGCTTTGCGCAAGGAGGGCGTCAAGGTGCCGGTCCTGGTGATCTCGGCCTTGTCATCCGTCGACGAGAAGGTCAGGGGGCTGAAGGCGGGCGGCGACGATTACCTGACTAAGCCATTTGCGATGGTCGAACTTTCTGCGCGGGTCGAGGCGATGCTGCGCCGCCTCGATGACGTGCGCACCACGAAATTACACGTCGGCGATCTCGAAATGGATCTGATCGAAAAGACCGTCCATCGCGGCGGCGAGAGGATCGATCTGTTGCCGCGCGAGTTTCGCCTCCTGGAATATTTTCTGCGCCATCCCGGACGGGTCATCACGCGGGCAATGCTGTTGCAGGAAGTCTGGCAGTATCATTTCTCGCTCGAGACCAACGTCGTCGACGTCCATATCAGTAACCTGCGGAAAAAGATCGACACAAAGGGTGCGCCCTCGCTAATTGTGAATATACGCGGTGCGGGTTTCATGCTGAATGCGAATGCTTGAATTTTTCCGCTCCTCGGCGGTGCGCGTCGCGCTCGCCTTCGTGCTTGTCACCACGGTGGCGACCACGGCGGTGTTCGGTCTGGTGTACTTCCGGATCGGTGAAGCGAATGAAGCGAGGAACCGCCTCATCCTCGAAATCGAAGCCGCCAAGAGCGTCAATCGCTCGGTCGAGGAGTTGAGAAGTGCCTTTGAGGTCAGGCTGACGAACGACTTGCGACGCATCGACTATGCGGCGCTGTTTGATGCCAATCACAAATTCATGTTCGGCAATATCGAAACGTTGCCGTCGATTCCGGTAGATGGAAAAGCGCATTACACGCCCGCGACCCACGTGCCCGGCAGCGATAACCGTCTCGAGCCGGTCATTTTCGTGGTGCGCAAGCGCGCCGACGGCACCGTCATGCTGCTGGGCCGCAGCCTGTTGGAGACCCTGGCCTTCCGCCGCATCGTGCAAAGCGCGCTCGTGGCGGGGCTCGCCCCGATGCTGCTGCTCGCGCTTGCGATCGGCGCCTATTTCGCCCGCCGCTCATCGCGCCGTCTCACTGCCATTCACGACGCCATCGGCCGCATCATGAAGGGCGATACGGATTTGCGCCTGCCGGTCGGCTCGCGGCATGACCCGATCGCCACGATATCGCGGGACGTCAACCTGATGCTTGACGAGATCGGTCGCCTGTTGGTGCAGCTCAAGGGCGTGGGCGACAATATCGCCCACGATCTGCGCAGCCCGTTGGCGGTTGTCCATGCCCAGCTCGAGCGCGGGCTTGAGGGTTCAAGCGACGAGCAATTGCGTAGCGCCGCGAAACAGGCGCTCGCCCATATCGACAAGGCCATGCTGACGGTCGACGCGCTGTTGCGCCTGGCCGATGTCGAATACGGCCCGAAATCGCGCAACTTTCAATCGATCGATTTGTCGACGATCTGCGCCGACCTGTTCGAGTTCTACGAGCCGCTGGCGGAATCGAAATCGATCAAGATGACTCTGGAAACCCATTCTCCGGTTCAGATCCATGGCGACGGCGACCTGATGCGCGAAGCGGTATCGAACCTGATCGGCAACGCGATCAAGTTCACGCCGGAGAACGGCGCCGTCAGCATATCGGTCATCCGCGAGGACGGACTGCCGGTGGTGCGGGTGCGCGATAGCGGGATCGGCGTCGAGCCGGCGGAACGTGACAAAATATTTCAGCGGTTTTACCGGACCTCCAGCGGCCATCGCGTTCCCGGTAGCGGGCTCGGCTTGAGCATCACCGCCGCCATCGCCAACCTGCATGAATTCGACCTGCGGTTTAACGACAATAATCCCGGCGCAGTGTTCGAAATGGTCGGCCGCAAGCGGTAGCGCCGCGCGTGCGATTTGGCGCCGGTAAGAACCTGTTAACCAAGAATTGGCAAAGCTCGACGCGGGCTTTTTTCCGGGAAATTCTGTCCCGATCCACCGGCTTCGGACAAGGGCGACCTCGATGCAGACATCAGCGCTTGCGGGTGATTCCCCGGATACGGACACGACCGGTTCGATCGCCCAGCAGCAACTGCGCCTCGGTCTGGCTTTGTACCGTGAGGGAAAGGCCGCGGACGCCATCGCGGCGTTCCGGCGCGGTTTGCTCGAGGCCGAGAAGGCCGGCAGCGAATCCACCGAGACGCTGTCCGAACTGCACGCGAGGCTCGGCAACGTCGCCGCAGCCAGCGGCGATTTCCAGCTCGCAAGCATCAATTATCAGGCGGCATTGACGATCGCGCCGCACCTGACGAATTGCTGGTGCAGCTTCGGCGACCTGTATTTGAGGTGCGGGCAGCACCAAAGGGCGATCGAGCTTTATCTTCAGGCCTTGAAGCTCAATCCGCGCCATTGGGCGGCGCGCGCCAACATGGTTCAGGCCCTGATGGCCGCCAGGCAATATCTCATCGCCAAGGCGATCCTGATCGAGTTGAAGGGCGAGCGTCCGCAGGATGCGCGTATCCACCATCTGCTCGGCAAAACCCATTTCGAGTTGAACGAAATAGCGCCGGCGATCGCAAGTTTTCAGGAGGCGGTTGCCCTCAATCCGCAGGATGCCGAGAGCATCAACTGGATCGGGGCGCTCAGGCAGACGACCGGCGACGACGAGGCCGCCCAGGCCGCCTATGCGGAAGCGGCGCGGATCCAGCCGCTGATCAGCCGCCCGGCCGCCAAGCAGCCGGCGGAATTTCGCGTGCTGGCTTTGTACGCGCCGTTCGGCGGCAATACGCCGACCGAATATCTGTTCCAGGATGCGTTTTTCGATACCGATACGCTCGCGCTGTTCGCTTCGCGCGAATACGACGCGGCAACGCTCGGCCGGAATATCCAGCTCGTGATCAACCTCGTTTCGGATGCCGACCAGACCGAAGCCTTGTTGCCGCTTGCGGCTGAACTCGTGGACCGGCTTTCTCTGCCAACGCTCAACCATCCGCGCCGGGTGCAGCAGACGACGCGTGATGCGGTCGCTCACCTGCTTCAAGGGATTCCGGGCTGCCGCGTACCGCAAGCCGCGCGATTGAAAGCGGGCGCCGATTGTTCGGAAGCCGCGCTGAAGGCGATGCTGCCATTCACTTCGACGATTCTGGCCCGGCCGGTCGGCACCCATGGCGGCGACGATTTCGAGAAGGTGGAGAATGTCGCTGCGTTATCGGCTTTCCTGTCGCCGCGCCCCGAGCATGACCACTATCTGATCGAATATATCGACTACATCTCCGCCGACGGTCATTTCCGCAAATACCGGTTCATCTTCGTCGACGACCAGATTCTGCCCTATCACCTCTGCATCGGGCGTGACTGGAAACTGCATCACATCAACACCGACATGGCCCACCAGCCGTGGATGCAGCAGGAGGAGGCGGCGTTCCTGAACGATTCAGCCGCCGTGTTCGGGCCGGCGCAACATCAGGCGCTGCACGAGATCCGTCAGCGTGTCGGTCTCGACTATTTCGGGATCGACTGCGGGCTCGACGCGTCGGGGAATGTCGTCGTGTTTGAGGTCAACGCCTCGATGCTGGTTCACGCCCGCAACGAGGGCTTCCTCTACAAGACGCCAGCGGTGGAGCGCATCAAGCGCGCTTATGATGCGATGCTGCGCAAGTTTGTGACCGGAACCGCCCCGAGCTGAGGGGCCTCAGGCTGAGGCGCATCACGCGGACGTCCTGGAAGCGTCTGCCGCCTACTTCATTTCCTGGACTTCAAGCATGGCTTTCAGCGTGCCTTCGCTGAGCCGTCCCTGCGGGTGCTGCGGCTTGCGTTCGGCGCCCTCGATCTCGGGAAAGTTTTGTGGCGAAGGGCGGTTGATGATCGGCGCCGCCTGCCCGGTGCCGCCGGTCTCGCTCGCATTGGCCATCTCGTCGAGTTCGCTCAGCATCCCGATGCCGATGCGGCGCTTCTTCTCGATCTTCTTCGGCTTCGGCGGCGGCGTATAGATGATCGGCGGCAGCGTGTGATGTTTTGTCATGTTGGATTCCTTCGGTGAGGAACTCACGCAACCGAAACGAAAATGGGCAAGGCCTACTAAGCAAACCTCAGGCCAGATAAATTACCTTTATAAATCAATGGTCAATTGCACCCGCGCGGTTAAGACCCCGGCAAGCTTTGCCCGCCGACGGGCAGTGAATTCCGCAAACGTTTCCGATGATTTCTAAACTGCCGTTCGCGCTTTCCGGCCCTCGATCGGATATTGCGGATCGTTGTAGCCGGGCGTCGAGGGATGGCCGCTGACCACAAGCCGGTCGATCAAGGCTTCGTCCTCGGCGGTGAAGCGATACTCGAGCGCGCGCACGTAATCGTCCCATTGTTCTTCGGTGCGGGGGCCCGCGATCACGCCGGTGACGAAGGCAGAGTTGAGCACCCAGGCGACCGCGAACTGGCCGGCGGTGATGCCGCGCGCTTCGGCATGCTTGCGGATCTCCTGCGCGAGTTTCAGCGACTCGGGGCGCCACTCGGTCTGCATCATGCGTGTGTCACTGCGGCCCGCGCGCGTGTCCTTGTCGGGCGCCGCATCGGGGCTGTATTTGCCGGTCAATACGCCGCGCGCGAGCGGGCTATAGGGCACGATGCCGAGCCCGTAATAACCGCAAGCCGGGAAGTGCTCGACTTCCGGCATGCGGTTCATCGCGTTGTAATAGGGCTGGCTGACGATCGGACGGTCGATGCCGAGGTCGTCGCAGATGTTGCAGATTTCGGCGACCCGCCAGGCGCGATAGTTCGAGACGCCGAAATAGCGGACCTTGCCTTGCCTGATCAGTTCGCCCATCGCGCGCACGGTTTCCGCCAGCGGCGTCGAGTGGTCTTCCTTGTGCAGGTAATAGATGTCGATGTAGTCGGTGCCGAGCCGCTTCAGGCTCTCATCGGCGGCCTGCAGCACCCAGCGCCGCGACAGGCCGCCGCGGTTGGGATCGTCGCCCATCTGATTGGCGAGCTTGGTCGCGAGCACCCAGCCCGGCCGGTTGTTGGATATGGCGCGGCCGACCACCGTCTCCGAGCCGCCGTTCGAATAGGCGTCCGCCGTGTCGATGAAATTCACGCCGGCTTCGCGCGCTTTGGCAACGATCCGTGTCGAGGTGGCTTCGTCGGCCGGGCCGCCGAACATCATGGTGCCGAGGCAGATCGGCGAGATTTTCAGGCCGCTGCGGCCAAGCTGACGATATTCCACGGGCGCGTTCCTTTCGATGAGTTGTCATTCCGGGATGGTGCGTCAGCACCAGACCCGGAAATCTCGAGATTCTCCGATGTGCAATTGCACATCGTGGTTCGATGCGGAGCCTGTCATCGGGCCGCGCGTTGCGCGGACCCGTTGGCATCGCCCCGGAATGACTGCCAAGCACTAGCTGCCGTCTTTCAGGATCTTGAACACGCCGCTTGCGGCCGCGACGCAACGGCCTCCCGCCACCACCTCGGTGTTGGTGAAGATCAGCGTGTGCGTGACGCGGATCACGCGCGGCTTGGCGATCAGAAGTTCGCCGATTTGGCCTGCGTCAATGAAGTGCACGTCCATCTGAACCGTGGCGAGCGTCGGCCGGCCCGAAACCAGACGCGCGATCATGCCCGAGGCGCGGTCGGCCAGCGTCATCAGCACGCCGCCCTGAACCCGGCTGCGGCGGTTATGGTGTTTATCCTCTGTGAGGATCGCGTATTCGTGATGGCCTTCGACGACGCGTTCCCACAGTGGGCCGATCAGGTTCAGGAACCCGCTGGTTTCGACCACGGTCCAGCCGTCCGCCTTAGCTTCTCGTCGGCGATTTCTGTCGTCATCAGGGGCGTTTTCCAGGGCGCGTTTCAAGGCGCAGGCTTGGTCGAATTTCAAGGCCATTTCATCAATCGATGATGCCACTTAGTCAAGCGGAATGGTCGCCTTGCGAAGCTCTGCTGTTTCGACGACGATGCAGAAAACGAGAAATATCCGGGAGGTTGGCCCATGCGCGGTGTGAGCGCGTCGCTTTCAATATTGCTGCTGGCGTTCGGCCTTGGCGGCAATCTCAACGTTGCTGGCGCGCAAACCTATCCGAACCGCAACATCACGCTGGTCGTCCCGTTTCCGCCGGGAGGCTCGACCTCGATCGTTGGACGGGTGGTCGCCGACAAGATGAGTCAGCTACTCGGCCAGAGCATCGTCGTCGACAACAGGGGCGGCGCCGGCGGCACGGTCGGCACCAAGGCGGTCGCAAAGAGCGAGCCCGACGGTTACACGCTTCTGGCCGGATACACCGGCACGCTTGCGATCGCGCCCTCGCTCTATCGCAATGCCGGCTACGACCCGCGCAAGGATTTCGAGCCGATCGGCTCGATCGGATGTTCTCCGTCCTCGCTGGTGGTGCACCCGTCGTTCCCCGTCAAGACCGTGGCCGAACTGATCGCGTATGCCAAGGCCAATCCCGGCAAGATCAATTTCGGCTCCGCCGGCATCGGCACGGTTGGTCACATCACCGGCGAATATTTCGCTCACGCGACCGGCATCCATCTCGTTCACATTCCCTACAAGGGAACGGGACCCGCGTTGAGCGATTTGCTAGGCGGTCATATTCCGATGTCGTTTTCGCCGATCGCCACGACCGCCGGCAACGTCAAGGCCGGCCTGTTGCGAGGCCTTGCCGTCACATCCGTCCATCGCAATCCATTATTGCCTGACGTGCCGACGATGATCGAAGCCGGCGTGCCGGACTTCGACGCATCGTTGTGCTACGGCCTCGTGGCGCCGGCGGGCACGCCGCGTCCTGTGATCGATCGGCTCAGTGAGGCGCTGCAAGCCGCACTTGCCTCCGATGAGGTGAAAAAGCAGCTGGAGCTTGACGGAACCGAGATCACGCCGGGCACGCCGGAACAATATGCCGACTTCATCGACAAGGATGAAAGGAAGTGGTCGGAACTCGTCAAGGCAAGCGGCGTCGAGCCGGAGTAAGTGCGGGCTTTCGCGCGAAATCCGCTCCCACTTCGGGCCATCCTATTCTAGAATCCAGCGATGTTCCTTCAAACGATTCGCGCTCGCGCCGGATGGCTCGCACTCGCTCTGCCGCTGGCCGCACTGCCGGCGCAGGCGATCGATCGCGCGGCGTTTCCTGCCGATAACGCCATGGCGCAGGCCGCTTCGCCTTATGCGATCACGCAGTACCGTCGTCTTCTCGCCGAATACAAGGAAGCCCGCGCGGCGTTCGAAGAAGAGGCCGGTGCTTATTGGAGCTCGATCACGGAGAAGCGTCGCGGCCGCAACGCCAAGCGGCGCGACCATCAGCCAATCGCGCTCGACGATTATGTGCTGACACAGCCGCCGGTCTATACCGGGCCGAAGCGGCCGGTGAATCCCGAACCCGAGGAGCAGCCGGAAAGGCCGCCGCGGCAATACAAGGCTATTCCGGTGGTGGGCGATCTGTTGCAGGCCGCCAACGAGCACTTTCAGTGGGTGCCGCAAAAGCCGGCAAGCGAGGTCGAGTTCAAACGCGCCTATGCGCGCTACGCGCAAGCCGCCGGCTTGACGCGCGAGCAGGCGGTGCGGGTCTATTCGTTCGAGACCGGCGGCACCGGAAATTACGATGTGCAGGCGGGCATAGAGCATGGCGGCAAGCGCGCGATTTCGACCGCGATGGGCTATAACCAGCTCCTCACCACCAACAGCGTCGAGCTGATGGCCGAGCAGGGCCAGGAGTTCGTCAAGGAGCTGACGGCGAGGGCAGCAGGCCTGTCGGGGCCGCAGCGCCAGATGATGGACCGCAAGATCGGCGTCTTGAAGAAAATGGTGGCCTATGCGCGTTCCGTGCCGGATGACTGGTCGGCTCACCAGAAACTGGCCGATACGCCGCAGGGCTGGGCGGTTCATGCCATGGTGCTCGATATCGATGTCGGTCCGATGCTGCAAACCCACAAGCTGCTGACTTCGGTCATCTTCGCGCGCGCCAAGGGTTATACCCGTCCGCTCTCCGCCGCTGAACTGGAGATGATGAATCTCACCGGCGACGGCACCGGCCTCGACATGGTGACCATGCCGCAGGCGATGCGCGAGCAGGTGCCGACCTCGAACTTCTTCCAGCGCGGCGGCTATGAGCGCAATCCGGTGGCGATCCGCCACAACACGGTCGCCAAGCTGCTCGCGATCACCGACAACCGGATGGACGCCAACAGCAACCTGCCGGGCGCCAAGGAACTGGCGGCGGCGTTTTAGTTTGCAGCGTCGGATGCGTAGCGTCGCGGACGGGTGAGGGAGTTCTGATTCCTCGATAGACCGTAACCCCTCATCCGCCCTCGCTTCGCGAGGGCACCTTCTCCCTCGCAACCGGAGTTTATCCCGGTTGCGCACCGTTAGTCGCGCAAGTCGGGCAGGCCCGACTTGCGGCGGGAGAAGGGAAGAGAACGTCAATTCGATCCGAACATGAAGCTGCCGTCGCCATCGAGATACGGGGCGGTCCGCATATAAAGCTGTCCGTTCTGTCCGATGAAGAACAGCGTGCCCTTCGGCACCTTCTTGGCGCCTTTCAGCAGCAGGCCGGCGTTGCTGGTCCCCATCTTGTAGACGAAGGTCTTGCCATCCTTGCCGTAGCCATAACCCATGTCCGGCTTCAGCTCCCACGGCGTCGGTGTCTCGGCGAAGGCCGGCACCGTCAGCGCGGCGAGCGCCACTGCCACCATCAGCGGTTTGATCGAAAATCGCGTCATATCCTGTCATCCTCCCAGCATTTCACGTCAGGCGTCCCGGCCCAGCCGGTTTGAACAAATCACGAACGCCATCGGCCCGTCAACACGATGCGATGTCGAGGCCGCACAATCCCCGAAGATTTTGTGATTTCCCGCCTCACGCTTCGCTTCCTCGCAAAATCCGTCTAGAAAGCGATCTTGCAGGAAAACGTTATAGGGACGATTCGGATGAACCACATTGTCAAGATCGGTTTTGTTGCTGTGCTATTTCTGCCGTTGTCGGATGCCGCGCGCGCCGACGACTTCAAGCTCAGCAACAACCAGCGTATTTCCTGCAGCCGGGGTCTTTCAGCCGGCAAACTCAACACCGCGACCTGCAAGTCCTACGCCTATGTCTTCAATACCAAGACGTCGGAATATTTCCGCTGTCAGGTGACGCTGGCGCTGACGCGCGACAACAAGGAAGTGATCAACGTCCAGACCGACGGCGGCTGCGCCAAGAGGCCGCGCGTTTTCGAGACCGATTCCAGTTATTCCTTCGATGCCACCGAGACCGAGCCGCCGAACACCAATTCGTTTTTCGGGCCCGGCGGCTATTCGATCTGGGTCAGCGACAACACCAGGCAGAAGGTGCGCGGCTGCATCACCATCAGTTCCGGGCTCGGGTCGGACATCTCGAAATGTCTCGACATGACATTTCAGTGACCGCCGGCTGACAGGGCACTAAACATGCGCCGTTTGCGGCCCGCGCATCTCTGCCGCTCCTGGCTTTTTTTGGAAGGCGCCAACGAGGACGTGCTGGTTCGTGCGCACGAGAGTGGCGCCGATGTCCTGATCCAGGAGCTGGAGGATTTCACGCCGCCAGACTTGCGGCCTGCGGCGCGGGCCCTGGCGCCTGACCTTTATGCGAGGTGGCGTTCGGCCGGTGCCGTGGTTGCGGTGCGCGTCAACCCGCTCGACCAGGACGGCATGGACGATCTTGCCGCCGTCATGCGCGGTGCGCCTGATATCGTCGCGCTTCCGAAAGTGGCGGAGCCGTTTCACGTCACGCGGCTCGATGAAGCGGTGACGCGCTTCGAACGCGACTACGGCATTCCCGAGGGATCGACGGCGTTGCTGCCGAACATCGAATTCGCCCGCGGCCTTGTCCAAACAGGGATCATCGCCAGGGTCAGCCAGCGTACCACGGCTTGTCTGTTGGCCTCCGAAGACATGGCTGCCGATCTTGGTGCTGAACGCGGCGAGGACGGCGTCGAACTGGCTTATTGCCGCCAGCGCTTTCTGGTCGAATGCGTTGCGGCTGGTGTCGTCGCGGTCGATTGCCCCTATACCTTCAGCGACGCCGAAGGCGTCGCGCGCGACACCCGTTGGGCCCGGCGGCTGGGTTATGCGGCGAAGAGCCTGGTCGATCCGGCGCATGCGTCCATCGTCAACGGCGCCCTGTCACCCGGCCAAGACGAACTTCGTCGCGCCCACCGCGTTGTCACGGCGTTCGAAACGGCACGCGCCGCGGGTCAGGCCCGCGTCGAGCTCGATGGCGCTCTGGTTGAAGTCCCGACGTACCAGAACGCGAAGCGCCTGCTGGCGCGCCATGAGGCCGTGCGGCAGTTCGAACGTGGAACGCAGAGTTAGGCGACGAACAATCAAAGAAGAAAAATCAAAGAAAACGCCGGCCGGCGATCTTGCTGCCGGCCGACGTTTGTCGATTCAGTGCCCCATCCGGGCCGAGGCCGGATGGCCCGGCACCTTGAAGCGCTTGCCGGTGTCGGTGACCTTGGTGCCGTCGACCTTCAGGATCGAGAAATCCTGGTCCATGTAATTTCCGGCCAGAAGATACTTGCCGTCCGGCGTGAAGGCGACAGCCTCGGGCAATCCGCCGACCTCGATATCCTGGGTCTTGGTCACCTTCTTGCCGTCGATCTTCAGGATCGAGAGGCTGCCGTTCTTGTTGTAGAAGAACGCCTTCTTGTTGGCGTTGGAGCCGCGCAGGATGGCTGCGACCGCAAGGTCGCCCTTGGGTGACATTGCAAGCCCCTCCGGACCATCGCCGACCACGACGCGATCGATGATCCGCGGCGGGTTGGCCTCGAGGTCGATGACGCTGGTGGTATCGACGTTGCCGTCGGAAGCACCGGAGTTGCCATTGTCGGAAGTCAGCGCAATCTTGCTGTTGGGCGTGACCACAACGTTGTAGGGCCATAGGCCGGTCGGCAGATCGACCTTGTTATAGGTCACCTTGTCGCCGGTGACGTCGAGTACCGAGACCTTGTGGGCGGGAAATCTCGCCACCAGTGCATGCTTGCCGTCGGGCGTGAAAATCACATGCGCGACGCTGTCGGGGAAGGTGATGGTATCGGTGACCTTGACGTCGGTGCCGTTGACCGACAGCACGCTGATCGAGTTGTCGGCGCGGTTGGCGACCAGCGCCATCTTGCCCGACGGGCTGAAGCTCAGTCCCGAGGGCTGTTTGCCGCCGGTGATGGTGGCCGCGAGCTTCGGCGGGTTGGCTTTCAGGTCGATGACGAAAATCTTGTTGTCCGGCACCTGCTTCAGCGCATCGCCGTCTTTAACAACATCGATCGAATTCGGCCACCAGCGCGACCGATCCGGACGGATCGATGTCGAGATTGACGGGCGGCCCGACCACTGAATTCTCCAGCGGCAGCGTGGCCACGATCTTGGGATCTTCGGGATTGGCGAGATCGACGATCAGGACCGAGTCCTTGCCCGGCGCGGACAGGATGGTCTTGCCCTCGTCGTCCCATGTCACCTTCTGGTCGATGCCGACGATCATGAACGGTTTGGCGTAGGCGGCGGTGACACCGGCGCCGCACAGCATCGCGGTCGCAAGCGCAAATCCAACGGTACGAAAGACAGGCATATTGGTATTCTCCCATGGGACCAGCCTCTAACGGGCGGGTTCGCAAAGGCGACATTACGCGGGCAACAGCGTCGTTGCTAGTGGTCCGGATTCGACCTTGGTATGGCGCGGCGATTGAATAGTTGACCGCAGGCTTGCCCCCGGCCAATTTCGTGAAAAAGGGGAGAAGCCGCTTGGGACGTCTGGCAGGCAAGACAGCGATCGTGGTCGGCGCCGGTTCGATCGGGCCCGGCTGGGGCAATGGCAAGGCGACCGCGGTGACCTTTGCGCGCGAGGGCGCGCAGGTGCTGTGCGTCGATCGCAACGCGGCGGCTGCCACTGAAACCGCCGGGATCATCGCCGGTGAGGGCGGCAAGGCCACGAGCTTTGCGGCCGATGCCTCGCGCGCCGATGACGTCGCGGCGATGGTGGCTTTTGGCCTGAAGACCTATGGCCGCATCGATGTGCTCGACAACAATGTCGGCATCGCCGAGACCGGCAGCGTGGTCGATGTCGCCGAGGCCGACTGGGATCGCGTGTTCGCGGTCAATCTCAAGAGCGCCTACCTTGCCATGAAACACGTCATTCCGGTGATGGCGGCGCAGGGCGGCGGCTCGATCATCAATATTTCATCGATCGCCTCGATCCGGCATCTCGGCATTTCCTATGTCACCTACGCGACCACCAAGGCTGCGATGAACCAGATGACGCGCACCACGGCGGTGGAATTCGCCGCGCAAAAAGTCCGCGTCAACGCGATCCTGCCGGGGCTGATGAAGACGCCGATGGTGGAGCATTCGGCGGGTCTTGCCGCGAGCTACGCCAAGGGCGATGTGGAAGCGATGTGGCGCGCGCGCGACGCCCAGGTGCCGATGGGGCATATGGGCGAGGCCTGGGATGTCGCCAATGCCGCGCTGTTTCTCGCCTCCGACGAATCGAAATATGTCACCGGCATCGAACTCGTGGTCGATGGCGGGATCACGCTGAAAGTGACTTAGTGTGACCCTCTTGCGTTCCCCGGATGCTGCGCAACGCCATAAGCGCGTTCACGCGCGTCTTTCGACGCGCTATGTCTTGCGGCGTGGTGCGTTGCTGATCCGGGGTCGATGGTGCAAAGGAAGGTGTGGGTCCCGGCTCTGCGGAGCAGCGCAATAGCGCTGCGCCGCGTCCGGGACACGAGGTGGGTTAGTCGATGCGACGTCACACGACTCTGATAGTTGGAGCAGCAATCGCGGCTGCCATATGCACGTTGTCAGCCGGTTCTGTCCTGGCTGCCACCGTCGAGCCGACCGGCGAACAAATCGATTCCGCGCCCTGCACGGCCGCCTTGACGGTCGCCGACGACGACAAGATCATCGCGTCCTGTGGCGCCCTGATCGGCAACGACAAGGCGCCGAAGGCCGACCGCGTCAAGGCCGCGATTGCGCGCGCTGCCGCCTATGACCGCAAGGGCGAGATCGAGCGCGCCATCGGCGACGACGATATCGCGTTGCGGCTCGATCCGACGCAGGCGGACGTGTTCAACGCGCGCGGTGAGTTGTTGCGCAGAAAGGGCGACCGGGTGCACGCGCTCTCCGATTTCGGGACCGCGGTCAAACTCGACCCCAATCACGTCAGCGCGCGAGCCAATTACAAATCGCTGTCGCTGGAGGTCGAGCGCATCGGGGCGATGATGGCGGTCAACAACAAGCCGAGCTTCAATTGTGCAACCACCAGACGCCCGGTCGAAAAGGCGATCTGCGCCAATCCCGAACTGGCCAATCTCGACCGCGAGATCAACGCCGTGAATATCAAGGTGGTCCGTCAGGCCGGCCAGGGTAACCCGCGCGCCGGGCATGCCATGCAGCGCGAGCAGGATGACTTTCTCGCCCGCCGCAATGCCGAATTCGGACGGTCAGACTTCGACCTGCAAAAGATGATGCGGGACCGGCTCGACCATCTGCTTGCAATCTCGCAGCATTAGGCTTTCGGTTCTTGCGGTCAAAATAATAGCCTTTAGCCGAAGGGCGAAGCTGTTTCCGGCTTGAATTGTCGCTTCGGTTCGGATGACAATGGTCATTAAATAATCGACGGCCCGCTCCGCATCGTCATGCCCGGGCAAAAGCGCGAAGCGCGTCTTCGCGCCAGATGTGCCGGGCATCCACGTCTTTCTTCGTTTGAAACATAAGACGTGGATGGCCGGGCATAGGCGAGCGGAAGCGACGCCGTCCCTTGGACGGCTACGCCCGGCCATGACGGGATAAATGGAGATCAGGCCGCGGGAGAGGCGCCATGAACATCCGCGAGAAGAGCCGCTATCACGAGGTCCATGCGCGCTCGCTGCGGGACCCCGAGGGCTTTTGGGGCGAGGCGGCGCGCGAGATCGACTGGATCAAGCCGGCCGAGAAAGTATTCGATCCCACGCTCGGCCTTTACGGCCGCTGGTTTACCGGCGCCGTTGTCAACACCTGCTACAACGCGCTCGACCGCCATGTCGCAGCGCGGCCGCGCCGATCAGCTGGCGCTGATCCACGATTCGCCGCTCACCGGCCGCGTCACCAAATTCACCTACGCCGAGTTGCTGGCCGAGGTGAAGACGCTCGCCGCGATCATGGTTGATTTTGGCATCGGCAAAGGCGATCGCGTCATCATCTACATGCCGATGGTGCCCGAAGCCGTGGTGGCGATGCTCGCCTGCGCGCGGATCGGCGCGGTGCATTCGGTGGTGTTCGGCGGCTTTGCCGCGAAGGAACTCGCGACCCGGATCGACGACGCCGCGCCGAAACTGATCTTTTCGGCAAGCTGCGGCATCGAGCCCGGCCGCATCGTGTCCTACAAGCCGCTGCTGGATGAGGCGATCAAGCTCGCCAGCGTGAAGCCCGAGGCCTGCATCATCCTGCAACGGCCGCAGCAACTTTGCGAACTGATCGCGGGCCGCGATCACGACTGGGCGGCGTTGCGCGAGGCCGCGATCAGGGCGAAAAAATCCGCCGATTGCGTTCCGGTGCTGGCGACCGATCCGCTCTACATTCTCTACACGTCGGGCACGACGGGCCGGCCCAAAGGCGTGGTGCGCGACAATGGCGGGCATCTGGTGGCGCTGAAATGGTCGATGTTCAACCTCTACGGCGTCAAGCCGGGCGAGGTCTGGTGGTGCGGCTCCGATATCGGCTGGGTGGTCGGCCACAGCTACATCGTCTACGGCCCGCTGTTCCATGGCGCGACCTCGATCATGTATGAGGGCAAGCCGATCGGCACGCCCGACGCCGGCGCGTTCTGGCGGGTGATCTCCGAGCACAAGGCGGTGGCGCTGTTCACCGCGCCGACCGCGTTCCGCGCGATCCGGAAAGAAGACCCGGAAGGCAAGTTCATTCGCAGCTACGGATCTGTCGACATTCCGCACGCTGTTTCTGGCCGGCGAGCGCGCCGATCCGCCGACGGTGGAATGGGCGGAGGCGCAATTGAAAGTGCCTGTCATCGATCACTGGTGGCAGACCGAAACCGGCTGGTGCATTGCCGGCAATCCGGTCGGACTTGGGCATGCTGCCGGTCAAGCACGGCTCGCCGACCGTGCCGATGCCGGGCTACCAGGTCGAGGTGGTCGATGAAGCCGCAAAGCCGGTCGCCGCCAACACCATGGGCTCGATCGTGATCAAGCTGCCGATGCCGCCGGCGCTGCCTGCCGACGCTGTGGCAGCAGGACGAGCGCTGCAGGGAGGCCTATTTCCACGAGTTTCCCGGCTACTACAAAACCTCCGACGCCGGCTACATGGACGAGGACGGCTATGTCTTTGTGATGGGCCGCACCGACGACATCATCAATGTCGCCGGCCACAGGCTTTCCACCGGCGGCATGGAGGAGATTCTGGCCTCGCATCCGGATGTCGCCGAATGCGCGGTGCTCGGCATCAAGGACGCGATCAAGGGCGAAGTGCCCTGCGGCTTCCTGGTGCTGAAGGCCGGCGTCGCGCGCAAGCCCGATCGAGATCGAAAAGGAGATCGTGGCGCTGGTGCGCGACAAGCTCGGCCCCGTCGCGGCGTTCAAGCTCGCGATCACGGTGGGCCGGCTGCCGAAGACGCGTTCGGGCAAAATCCTGCGCGGCACCATCAAGAAGATCGCCGACGGCGAGGCGTGGACCATGCCCGCCACCATCGAGGATCCCAAGGTGCTCGACGAAATCACGGAGGCGTTGCAGGGCAGGGGGTGACCTAACCGTCATTCCGGGGCGCGCGTTAGCGCGAACTACGATGTGCAATTGCACATCGGAGAATTTCGATGGATTCCGGGTCTGGTGCTCGCGCACCATCCCGGAATGACGCGGGCTGAAGGCTTACAAATCCCACATTTCCGGCTACACCTGTCGCCGACATTACGGGATTTGGCATGCGGTTTGATACCTGAGCTTCCGGTCGTGGTTGCGCTGATGGCGCTCGCGCTTTGCTCCTGCGCCCGTCGCGGCGAGCTGCCGACCAACAATGCGGCGCTCGCCGAGGACGACGACAGCTTCTGCCGGGCCGGCGGCAAGGTCGCATCCGGATCACCCGAATATGTCGCCTGCCGCAAGGATCGCGATGCCCAGCGCGGCAACGCCATCGATCGCGCCGACAAGAAGCAGCGCGACCTCGGCGAATACATGCTCAACAATCCGTCCAAGCCTTAAGAAACCAGGGCGCGAACCCATAAATTCAGTCGCCTTGGCTGATGTCCGCTGTTGCTCGCACAACGGACTCATCT
>CAWCHC010000017.1:0-831401 GCA_963795255.1 uncultured Alphaproteobacteria bacterium | reverse complement strand
ACGAAATGGGCCGCCAACGCCGAAATCGCCCGGTCGGCCTGGACAAAGGTCATTCGCCGCGGCGCCTGGCCGGTGATGCGGGACTTGTTGATCGGGTCAAATAACGCCGGTGCGTGGGCTGACGCGCCAAAATACTCTGAAACAACCCGTCGAGCGTCGGCGATACGTAAGGTCTGGATCACGGTAAATGGCTCGGGTGCAAATCGTCTCGGTCGAGCCTACTTGAGATTGCCGCGGCCGATACCACCAAGTTTCCGGGAGATAACCCGTCAAAGCTGTGGCTTGCGGACGTTCTATCCAGAATTCCACCGCGCGATCCATTGCTCCCGGATATTAAAAACTGGGATAGCGTAAAATCCCGACATCAGGACCCGGTCGAGCGAACGAACCGCCGAGACGAAGCGCCGTGATCCGCGCCGCCAGCATGTATCCGATCATGGCATCGATCGCCGGATCCCTGGCGCCCATATAATTTCGCGTACCCTGGTTGTTGGCCGCTTCGCTTCCCAATAAAAATACTGCTCGTTGCCGGGCGACAGCGATTGATCCCAGCGGTTCTGGATCATGTCGAAATCAAAGCCGAGGCGGCGCTGATCGAACTGCACGGCATCGACCGCGCGGACGGTGGCTTCGATCCCGGCCCGCTTGAGATCGCGCGAAAAGGCAAGCGCAATGCGCTCCTGATCGCGCGTGGTCACCAGAATTTCGAAGGTGAGGGGGGTCTTGCTGCCGTGCTGCCGAAGTACCGTGCCGTCGAGCTCGTAACCCGCCTGCGACAGCAAATTCAGCGCCTCGCGCAAGTTGGCGCGGTCACGGCCCGAACCATCGCTGACCGGAAGGCGGTAGCTGCCGTCGAGGATATCGGAGGGGATATGCGAGGCGAACGGCCCCAGGATCCAAGTTCACGCTCGTCGGCCGCGCGGCGATAGGCCGAAAGTTCGGAGCCGGCGAAAAAACCCGCCGAACGGCCGTAAAGCCCGAAGAAGTAGTTGCGATTGATCCATTCGAAATCGAACAGAAGCGTGAGCGCCTGACGGACCCGAATGTCGGAGAACATCGGCCGGCGCGTATTGAAAACCAGACATTCGGAAGGCTGCGGCATCCCGGTCTTGATGACGTCCCGGATCACCTCGCCATTGCGCGCGGCCGGAAAATCGTAGCCGTCGTGCCAGCGCAGCGGCTCAGTTTCGACCCTGAAATCGTAGAGGCCCCGTTTGAAAGCTTCAAAATAGCCGTTGGCCTCGCGATAGTAATCAAGCCTGATCTCGTCGAAATTCCACAAACCCCGATTGAGTGCGAGATCGCGACCCCAATAGTCGGGGTTTCGCGTCAGTGTCACACTCACGCCCGGCTTCACGGCGCTGACCCGATAAGGCCCCGAGCCGATCGGGGCGGTCATCGAGGTCTCCTCGAAAGTTGCAGGATCAATGGCATGGCGGGACAAAATCGGCATCAGGCCGAGGATCAACGGCAGTTCGCGATCCTGCGTGCCACCGAAATCGAACCGCACCGTGAGTGGATCCGGCGCCTCTGCCTTTGCTACTTTGGAATAGTATGTGCGGTAATTCGGGCGGCCCTTGTCGCGCAGCAAAGCCCAGGAGAACAGCACGTCGGCGGCGGTCACCGGCTTGCCGTCGGAAAAGCGCGCCCGCGGATCGAGATGAAAGGTGACGTAGTTTCTCGCCTCATCGGTCTCGACGCTTCGGGCGAGAAGCCCGTAAAGCGTGAAGGCCTCATCGTTGCCGCGTGCCATCAGGCTTTCGACCGTAAAGCCCCTGATCTGCTGAACGGCCAATCCGCGCACGATGAAAGGGTTGAGGCTGTCGAAGGTGCCGAGAACGCCCTGCACCAGCCGTCCGCCCTTTGGGGCATCGGGGTTGGCATAGGGCATATGGGTGAAAGTGGCGGGCAGCGCCGGTTCGCCGTGCATGGCGATCGCGTAGCTTTCGGCAGCTACAGCCTCCTGAGTGGTGAAACCCGGGAGGCTGAAACCCAGGAGGCTACTCAGCCACGCTGTGATGCACCAATGCGCCGAAACCCACCGTTTGGCGCGTCGATTTGATTCGGTCCGGCTCACGCTTTCCTGTACCACGAGCGTTCGTTTTTCACGGTGACACGTCTCCGAGCGACCCCGGCATTGATCTTTTCGTCCGCCTCTGTATGAAGGCGTCCAATTGACCAATCGGGCAGAGGCTTGTCACGCATCTGCCTCAATTGGCAAGGAGACAGCCGCCAAAATGGCCGGGTTTCGGTGCCTGCAGCGGTTTTCGGCGCTTCCGTTCAGAAAGGGTTTTCCGCAATGAATTTCCGTATGTTGGCCGCGCCAGCCTGGCCGCGCGGGCGCGTCTTCGCCTTGATGGCGGTCACAGCCCTGGGAACCTCGTTCCTCGCGACCGACGTCTGGGCACAGGCGCCCGCACCCGCAGCCCCCAGGGCCAAGGCTGCGCCGAAGGGCGCCCCCAAGGCCGCGCCTGCCGCGCCGGCGGCTCAGGCTGCCCCGCCGGCCGCGCCCGCCGTGGCGCCGCCCGCGGACCAGCAGGTTCAACTGATTTACGCGCCCTGGACCAAATTCTGTCTCAAGGGCCAGGACGCCAACGCTAAGCAGGTTTGCTTCACCGGCAAGGACGGCCGGATCGAGTCCGGCCAGCCGGTGGTCGCAGCTGTCGTGATCGAGCCGGAAGGCGAGCCGAAGAAGATTCTCCGCGTCACGCTGCCGCTCGGTATGCTGCTCGTTCACGGCACCCGCATTATCATCGACAACAATCCGCCGGCGCAGAGCCCCTATGTGATCTGCTTCCAGAACGGCTGCATGTCCGACTATGACGTGACCCCCGAGATGCTCGCCAACATGAAGAAGGGGCAGAACCTCGTCGTTCAGGCGATCAGTTCCAATGGCCAGCCGGTAACGCTGGCGCTGCCGCTTTCCGATTTCGCCAAGGCCTATGATGGCCCTCCGACCGACCCGAAGGTGTTCGAGGAGAACCAGAAGAAGCTGCAAGAGGAATTGCAGAAGCGCGCGGAAGAAGCCCGCAAGAAGCTCGAGGCCGGCGGTCAGGTTCCCGGCGGGCCGACGCCCAACCCGGCCGCGAAATAAATTTCCTGGCATCACACAGAAGAAAGGCGCTCGAACCGAGCGCCTTTTTCTTTTGTGTCGCTTTCTTTTTTCCGTTGGTCCGACGCGCTAGCTCAGTTGAGCGATGGATTGCGCGGCCGATAGCCGCCTGACTTGTCCTTCACGAAGATTTCGGCAACCTGCGAATGCCGGATCGGCTGACCTGAATTGTCGGGCAGAAGATTTTGCTCCGAAACATAGGCCACATATTCGGATTCCGAATTTTCGGCGAGCAGATGATAGAACGGCTGATCCTTTTGAGGACGAACCTCTTCAGGGATCGACAGCCACCATTCCTCGGTATTGTTGAATTCCGGATCGATATCGAAAATCACGCCGCGGAAAGAAAAGATCCGGTGGCGGACGATCTGTCCGATCTGGAACTTGGCGGTGCGCGTTTTAATCATACCTCGTCGATAGACCATGATGGCGCGTGATGCTAGAGGCAAAGCATCGAATTAACGTTAGCCGCTGATCCCACACGCTAAATCGGGGCCGACAATGACGAAAAAGACCCCGTCCATATGGCCAATATTCTCAACCTTGCCGTCCCGTATTTCAGCCTGATCTTCATTGGTTTTGCCTGCGGCAAGCTCAAGCAACTACCCGAGCAGGGCCTCGCCTGGATGAATTTCTTTTTGCTGTATGTGTCGTTGCCGGCACTGCTGTTCGGCATCACCTCGAAAACGCCCTTTGAAGAACTCAACAACCCGCCGTTTTTGATCGCCACCACGTGCGGGACGGCGCTCGCATTCTTTCTCGCCATGGGCGCGGGACGGCTGGTCGGACGGATCTCGTTCCGCGACGCGACGCTGGCCGGACTTTCCGGCGGCTACGGCAACATCGGCTATATGGGTCCGGGGCTGGCATTGGCGGTTCTCGGCGCGAAAGCTTCCGCACCGACGGCCCTGATTTTCTGCTGCGACAGCATCTTCCTGTTTTCGGTCGTGCCGCTTCTGATCGCTCTCACCGATAACAGCGACCACCATTGGCTGCATGCGCTCGGTCTTTTGGTCAAGCAGATCGCGCTCAATCCGCTGATCATGTCGGCCTGCGCAGGCGCACTCGCAGCCGCCTTTCACTTTCATCCACCGGTCGCGATCGACAACACGCTGCTCTTTTTGCAAAACGCGGCGGCCCCGATGGCGCTCTTCGTGCTGGGCGTGACGGTCGCGCTACGCCCGTTCGGCCGGATGCCCTGGGAAGTACCTGCCGTGGTCGCGGTGAAGCTCCTGGTTCATCCGTTGATCGTCTTCGCATTGATGCTCTTGATGGGCCCGTTTCCGAATTCCTGGGCAGCCACGGCCGTGCTGATGGCGTCGCTGCCGCCGGCCTTGAACGTCTTTGTGATCGCCCGGCAGAACAACGCCTGGATCGAGCCGGCTTCAGTCGCGGTGATGATCGGGACCTTCGCCTCCGTCGTCACGCTGACGGGCGCGATGTGGCTTATTCAGACCGGGCGGCTGGTGTTTCCATAACGCCGCTGCGGCTGGCATGCGACGTGCGCCATGACGGCGCGAGACCCTCACGCATCGCCAACCGGCGCAGCGGCCCGAACGAGCCGATCAGATGCAACCCGGCGGCGCGCAGCGACTGCATCGGCAGGAATGCGCTCAACAAGGAGCGGTTGGCCATATCGATGGCAAACGTTCGGCTCATGACGTCGGGGCGCCGTACCGAGGCGTAACGACTCATCACAATAGGCGAGCCAGGATCTTCGCCGCAGGCCAAGGCATTCCGTACGATCTCGGCGATATCGGCCGCATCGCGCAGGCCCATGTTGAGGCCTTGCGCGCCGATCGGGGGCAGCACATGCGCGGCCTCACCGACCAGCGCAATACGCGCCTTTGCGAACTGCCTCGGCTGCTCGATGGCAAGCGGAAATTGGTTTCGGCCGGGCTCGACCTGCATCTTGCCCAGGATCGAATGCGAGCGCGATTCGGCGGCGTCCGACAACTCCTCGTCGCTTAACGCCATCAGCCGTTCTGCTTCCCTGGGCTCCGATACCCACACCACGCTGGAGCGGTTACCGGGCAGGGGCACAAAGACACAGGGTCCCTGCGGCGTGTGAAATTCGGTCGAAATATTGTGATGAGGGCGGGAATGGCTGACATTGAATGTCAGCGCCGCCTGATGAAGTTCGCGGCGATTGACCGTAATCCCGGCCGCCTCCCGGCAGAGCGAATGTCTGCCATCGGCGCCAACCGCCAAGCGCCCCGATATCGATCCACCGCTAGCCAACTCAATCGCGACAACGTCGTCGCCTGCGTTAACCGCAGCCGCCTCATCGTCGAACCGCGTCAGGTTTGCCAGCGTCGCGGCGCGTTCTTCCAGGGCCGACACCAGAACGCGGTTCTCGATGTTATACCCGAACACATCGAGGCCGATCTCGTCGCAGGAAAACTTGACCTCCGGCGCCCGGATCAGGCGGCCGGTGTCGTCGATCAGACGCATGACGCGCAGCTCGGCGGCCTTGTCCTGGCAGTGCGGCCACACCCCGAGCGCTTGCAAGAAATCGATCGATCCGCCGAGAAGCGCCGTCGTTCTGTTGTCGGCATAAAACGATCGCCGGGCGATCAAGGCCGTGTTCGTACCGGACTGCGCAATCGCAATGGCCGCCGCTAAGCCGGCGGGTCCGCCGCCAACCACGACAACGTCATAGGTCGAGGAATGATCGCTCATACCCCGACATTTGACATTCCCTGCGGCATTTTCAAGCCCACGGCCTAGTAGAGTGGATTTGACATTCGCTACCGTATTGGCCGCAACCTCGTAAAGCGAATGTCAAATCCAAAACTCCACTAGTGTCCCGATTCCGAAGTTCGTAGCATATTGCGGAGCCACGTTTCGAACTTCGGAATTGAAAGGACACTAGCAAACCCATTGATCTAGTGTGGCTTTGGTTCAGAAGTCCGCATGACGAACTCGCGGCGACAATGATGCGGACTTCTGAACCGCCACACCAGAAACCCATATTTGCTAGTGGTCCTTTGATTCTAACATTTGCAAAAGTGCCCACCAGACCCGGGATGCAAATGTTAGAATCGGACCACTAGATGTGCAAATCGGGGGATTCCTGATAGCAGTTGCCGACAATAAATGTCGCAAATCGGCACATCATCTCAAATGAATCAACGGACCGAACCGTCACCTCCCCATGCTTCGTCCACGCGGCGAGCCGCAGCATTTTCGGTGCACGTCTTCACCGCGCTTGGTGCCGGCGTCGCACTTCTCGCGCTAATGGAAGCCGTTCGCGAGCATTGGACGGCCATGTTCTGGTGGCTGGGCGTGGCGCTTGTGATCGACGGCGTGGACGGTCCGATGGCGCGCCGTCTTGATGTCGTGCGCCTCCAGCCGAACTGGTCGGGCGAGGTGCTCGATCTCGTGGTCGACTTTGTCACGTATGTTTTTGTGCCCGCTTATGCCATCACGGCCAGCGGCATGCTGTGGCCACTCGCCGCACCCGTGCTGGGGGTCGGGATTGCGGTGTCGGGCGCGCTTTATTTTGCCGACCGCCGCATGAAATCGGACGACAATCATTTCCGCGGTTTTCCCGGATTGTGGAATATGGCGGCGTTCTATCTGTTCCTGCTGCACTGGCCTCCGGCTGCATCGAGCCTTGCGGTCGCAATCCTGATCCTTCTCACCTTCATGCCGTTCCACGTCGTTCATCCCGTCCGCGTCGCGCGCCTGCGCTGGCTGACCTTGTGCCTGATCGGCGCGGGGACGGCCCTGGCCATGGTGACGCTGATCTATGATTTCGAACCCGGCGCCACCGTGACGGCCGCGCTCTGCGCGATCGGCCTTTATGTCGTCGGCAGCGATAGCGCCATCCGGCTAGTGCGGAAAATTTGAAGTTCCTGTCAGTTTCGCTGTAGTCTCGTCATAGGAACTTCAAATTTTACACCGCACTAGAAATCTATCGTCTGCTGGTGCTCCCATGAATCCGAAGTTCGCATGAGAGGGTGCGGCGAATGTTTGCGAGCTTCGGAATCGGAGCACTAGTCAGGTCGCTCAACGCATGATGGCGCTCCTGACGAGCCCGGAAGCCTGGGCTGCTCTGTTGACCCTGACCGCGCTCGAGATCGTTCTCGGCATCGACAACGTGATCTTCCTTTCGGTTGTCGTCTCCGGCATTCCGCCGGAGCAGGCCAACCGCGCGCGCCAGATCGGACTGGCGCTGGCGCTGGTGTTTCGTATTCTGCTGCTCAGCCTTCTCGTCTGGCTGATCGGGCTGACCCGCGCCGTCCTCACAGTGCATGATCTGGCGTTCTCATGGCGCGACATCATCCTGATCGCCGGCGGGCTGTTTCTGATCGCCAAGGCAACCCATGAAATCCATCGCGAGGTCGAAGCGGGTCACGATACGCCTGCGGCAGAGTCCGGCAGAGGTGCTTTTTTCCGGGTGATATTCGAGATCACCATTATCGACATCGTGTTCTCGCTGGATTCGATCATCACCGCGATCGGCATGGCGCAGGACCTTGCGATCATGATCTCGGCCGTCGTCATTGCCTGCGCCGTGATGTATGCGGCATCGGGTCCGGTGGCCCGATTCGTCGCGCAGCATCCGACCACCAAAATGCTGGCGCTGGCGTTTCTGGTTTTGATCGGCGTGGCGCTGGTCGCCGACGGTTTCAAATTCCACATTCCGCGCGGCTATATCTACTTTGCGATTGCGTTTTCCGCGATGGTGGAGCTGTTCAACGTGCTAGCCCGACGCAACCGCAGCAAAGGCTAAATTGTTAACCGTCTCAAAGCGTGGCCCTGACGGCACGCCGAGTTGACAATGCGGCCTCGATGTCATTCGCTCGCGGCAACGGAAACACGTCGAGGAGAAGGACGATGACCAAAGCCGTGCGGGTGCACAAGGTGGGCGGCCCGGAGGCCCTGGTCTATGAGGACACCGAATTACCGCCGCCGGGCCTCGGCGAGGTGCGCATCCGTCAGCACGCGGTCGGCCTGAACTTCATCGACACTTACTATCGCACCGGCCTCTACAAGGCGCCCGGCCTGCCCTTCATCGTCGGCAATGAAGCGGCGGGCGAAGTGCTGGCGGTCGGTCCCGGCGTGACGAATTTCCATCCCGGCGATCGCGTCGCCTATTACGTGAATCTCGGCGCCTATGCCGGCGAACGCAACATCCCCTGGGAAAGGCTGGTCAAGCTGCCGGATCACATCACCTACGAGCAAGGCGCGGTGCTGATGCTGAAGGGGCTGACCGTCTGGTATCTCCTGCACAAGACGTTCAAGGTCGAGCCGCATCATCGCGTGCTGATTCATGCCGCCGCCGGCGGCATCGGCTTGCTCGCGTGCCAGTGGGCGAGGGCGCTCGGCGCGCATGTGATCGGCACTGTCGGCTCCAAGGCCAAGGCGGATCTCGCGCTTGCCAACGGCTGCGACCACGTCATCCTCTACAACGATGAGGATTTCGTCGCGCGCGTCAAACAGATCAGCCGCAACGAATTGTGCGACGTAGTGTATGACGGCGTCGGCAAAACGACCTTTCCGGGTTCGCTGTCGTGCCTCAAGCCACGCGGCCTGTTCGTGAGTTTCGGCAGTGCATCGGGGCCGGTGCCGCCGTTCGCGATCGCCGAACTCAACAATCACGGCTCGCTGTTTGCGACCCGGCCGAAACTCAACGACTATATCGGCAAGCGCTCCGAATTGCTCGAAGGCGCCGACACGCTGTTTGCCGCCGTGATCAACGGCAAACTGCATGTGCCGATCAACCATGCCTATGCGCTGAAGGATGCCGCCAAGGCCCATGCCGACCTTGAGAGCCGGGCGACCACCGGCGCCTCGATCCTCAAGCCGTAACGACGCGATCTAGGCAACCCTACGCGCGACGCCGGCCGTATTCAGCAACGAGTCGAGGCACCTGATCATCAGGTCGACCTCCTGGCGCGTGACGTTGAGAGCCGGCATGAATCGCAAGGCATCCGGGCGCGGTGCGTTCAGGAGCACGCCGTCGTCCAGCGCCGCCGCCACGATCAACGGCGCGATCGGAACGCGCAGATCGAGCGCCAACAACAGACCTCGGCCGCGGACTTCGCCGAGGCCGTGGCGCGCCGACAGCCGTTGCAGCTCGCTCTCCAGATAAAGCCCGTTCGTCGTCACGGTCCTCAGGAATTTCGGGGTCGCGACCTGTTCCAGTACCGCGAGCCCAGCCGCGCACATCAACGCATTGCCGTTGAACGTGCCGCCCTGATCGCCATGCTCGAAACAGGATACCGCCTCCGTAGCGAGCAGCGCAGCCAACGGCACACCGCCGCCGATGCCTTTGCCGAGCGTCATGATATCGGGCGTGACGCCGGTGTGCTCGTAGTGGAAGAGCTTGCCGGTGCGGCCCATCCCGGTCTGGATCTCGTCGAAGATCAGCAAGAGACCGTGCGCCGAGGTCAGCGCGCGCAGATCGCGCAGAAACTGATCGCTCGCCGGCCAGACGCCGGCCTCACCCTGGATCGGCTCCAGCATCACAGCGACGGTGTTGTCGTTGATCAGCCGCTCGACGGAAGCAAGATCATTCCATTGCGCCTTGCGAAACCCTGAAACCTTGGGCTCGAACAGCGGCTCGAACGCCTTCTTCCCGGAAGCCGACATCGTCGCCAGCGTCCGACCGTGAAAGCCTCCTTCGAAGGTGATGATCTCGTAGGCACTATTCTTGTGCAGGGCGCCGTATTTGCGCGCGAGCTTGATTGCGCCCTCATTGGCTTCCGCGCCGGAATTGGCGAAGAACACCCGGTCGAAACAGCTCTTGTCGGTGAGCGCTTTCGCGAGCTTCAAACTCGTGTCGTTGTAATAGGCCGGGCTCGGCGTGATCAGCCGCCGCGCTTGCGCCGAAATCGCTTCAGCGATCGCAGGCGGGGAGTGGCCAAGGCAGTTCACCGCCCAACCCTGGATGAAATCGAGATAGCGCTTGCCGGTATCGTCCCAAAGGAAAGAGCCTTCGCCGCGCACGAACACATGTCCGGGGCGCGCCGTGATTTCCATCAAGGCGTGATACGGATGCGTGACTTGGTTCGCGACTTGGGTCATGTCGAACTCTCCTGGCGGTTTTAAGGTGAAGGGAGGGGCCAAAAAGCAAGAAGGCCGCAACTTTGGGGTTGCGGCCTTCTCGAAAACGCTGCTGATTTAATTGTTCAGCCTGGTCGTCGGACATGGCGCACCCCATCGTCGTCACGGCGGTGACGGCGGCAGGCGGCGCAAGCGAGGGTCCGGTTGAAACTCATGGGACGGGCTCATACAGCGCGTAAGCACGCGTTGTCAAGATTTAGAAGCCATCAAGCTTTAGAAACCGGCGACAGATCCGTGCAGGTCGTATTCGTCGGCGCGCTCGATCTTCGCCGTGACGATCTCGCCGACCTTCAGTGGCCGGCGGCTCGAGAGATAGACCGCACCGTCGATCTCCGGCGCATCGGCCTTTGAACGCCCCTTGGCGACGGTCGGACCGACCTCGTCGATGATCACCTGCTGACGGCTGCCGACCTTTCGCTTCAACCGGCGCGCCGAAATCTTCTGCTGCCGCGCCATCAGTGCGTTCCAGCGTTCCTGCTTGATCTCCTCTAGCACGACAGGCCCGAGCGCATTCGCGGGCGCACCCGCCACCGGCTCGTATTTGAAGCAACCAAGACGGTCGATCTCGGCTTCCTCGAGCCAGTCGAGCAGTTCGGCAAAATCGGAATCGGTCTCGCCGGGAAAGCCGACGATGAAGGTCGAGCGCAGCGCCAGTTCAGGACATTGCGCGCGCCAGCTCTTGATCCGCGACAGAGTCTTTTCCTGCGCGGCCGGGCGTTTCATCGCTTTGAGGACTTCCGGGCTTGCGTGCTGGAACGGGATATCGAGATAGGGCAGCACCTTGCCCTCGGTCATGAGGCCGATGACCTCGTCGACATGGGGGTAAGGATAGACATATTGCAGCCGTACCCAGACGCCGAATTCGCCGAGCGCCTGCGCGAGATCGAAAAACTTCGCACGGACTTCGCGGTCCTTCCAGGGGCTGGCGGCATATTTGATATCGACACCGTAGGCCGAGGTGTCCTGCGAGATGACCAGCAATTCCTTGACGCCGGCTGCGACCAACTTCTCCGCCTCGCGCAGCACGTCATTGGCCGGCCGCGACACCAGATCGCCGCGCAATTTCGGGATGATGCAGAAGCTGCAACGGTTGTTGCAGCCTTCGGAAATCTTCAAATAAGCGTAGTGCCGCGGCGTCAGCTTGATGCCTTGCGGCGGCACCAGATCGAGATGCGGATTGTGCGCCGGCGGCAAGGCGCGATGCACCGCTTCGAGCACGCTTTCATACTGCTGCGGCCCGGTGATCGAGAGCACGCCGGGATGGGCCTTCTCGATCTGATCGGGCTCGGCCCCCATGCAACCGGTGACGATCACCTTGCCGTTTTCAGCCATCGCATCGCCGATCGCGGAAAGCGACTCCTGCTTGGCGCTGTCGAGAAAGCCGCAGGTGTTGACGATGACGAGATCGGCGCCGTCATGCTTGCGCGCCAGCTCGTAGCCTTCGGCGCGCAGCCGCGTGATGATGCGCTCGGAATCCACCAGCGCTTTGGGGCATCCGAGCGAGACAAAGCTGACTTTAGGCGCTGAGGCCTGCGACATTCTGATCTGTCCGATAATTGGGCAGGAGCTAACCCCAATTGACTATAATTACAAGGCTTTGAGCCGACACATGGCGTGCTATCAATACTTGGCCGTAATGCGGGTGAACGATGGGCACTGAGTCGTCTCCTAAAATCGCAATTGTCGACGAAAGCCCGATCCGCGCCGCGATTCTCGAAGAGGGGTTGCGGGAGGCGGGCTTTACCGACGTCGTGCACATCGATGAAATGCAGAGCCTGTTGAGCCGGATCTATGCGCTCGACCCCGATGTCATCGTGATCGATCTGGAAAACCCCAGCCGCGACGTTCTGGAGCAGATGTTCCAGGTCAGCCGCGCCGTGCGGCGGCCGGTTGCGATGTTCGTCGACCAGAGCGACGCCGCCTCGATCCAGGCCTCCGTCGATGCCGGGGTGTCCGCCTATATCGTCGACGGCTTGAAGAAGGAACGCCTCAAGCCGATCCTTGACCTCTGCATTTCCCGTTTCAATGCCTTCGCCAGGCTCCAGGACGAGCTTGATCGCACCAAATCGGCGCTGGAAGACCGCAAGGTGATCGAGCGGGCCAAGGGCATCCTGATGAGGCTGAAGGGCCTGACCGAAGACGAGGCCTATGTGTTGCTGCGATCAACCGCGATGCGCGAAAAGAAAAAAATCGGAGAGATCGCCCAGTCGATCCTGACGGCTTCGGAGCTCCTGAAATGACCACCCCGCTCCAGATCGGCTTTATTCCGCTTGATCGACGCCGCGGCCGTGATCGTCGCGGTCGAAAAAGGCTTTACCCGCGCCGAGGGGCTCGACGTGAAGCTCGTTCGCGAGGTGTCGTGGTCGAACGTCCGCGACAAGCTCAATATCGGCCTGTTCGACGGTGCGCATATTCTCGCACCCATTCCCATCGCTTCGAGCCTGGGGCTCGGGCATATCAAGGTGCCGGTCATTGCGCCCTTGACGCTGAACCTCAACGGCAACGCCATCACCGTATCGGCAACGCTTCATGCGGCGATCATGGCCGAAATCGACGGCGATCCGTTTCGATCCGATGGCGACCGCTCAGGCGCTATCGCGGGTCGTCGCGACGCGGCGCCGGAACGGCGGCGAGCCGCTGACCTTCGGCATGACGTTTCCGTTTTCGACCCACAACTACCAGCTACGCTTCTGGATGGCCGCGGGCGGCGTCGATCCGGATGAGGACGTCCGTCTTGTGGTGCTGCCGCCACCGTTCATGGTCGACAGCATCGCGAGCGGCCAGATCGACGGGTTCTGTGTCGGCGCGCCCTGGAACTCGATTGCGGTCGACCGCGGCGTTGGCCGGATCCTGCACTTCGGCTCCGACATCATGCGGCGTGCGGCGGAGAAAGTGTTGGCGGTCCGCCAGCCATGGGCGGAGAAAAATCCGCAAACGCTGGCGGCTCTGGTTCGGACGCTCGTCCATGCTGCCGAATTCACTGAGGCGCCCGATAACCGGGGCGAGGTCGCGCAAATTCTGGCGAAGCCCGAATATATCGGCGTCGATGCCAGCGTGATCCTGCGAACGCTGGAAGGCCGCTTGAAGATTGCCGTGGACGGCACCATCCGCGAAGACGACCGTTACCTGCTGCTGGCGAAGGAAGATACTTCTAACCCGGATCCGCTTCAGGCTGCCTGGCTCTATGCGCAAATGGTCCGCTGGCGTCAGACGGCGATAAGCCCGGAGGCGCTGAAAGCCGCGCAAGACGTGTTCCGGCCGGACCTCTACCAGGCCGCGTTTGGACGCGCCAGCAAGCCGCAAGCCGCGTCCAAAGCCATCGGCGCCTTTGCCGGACCGGTATTCGACCCTGAAGAATCTCGAAGCCTATTTCGCCGCATTGCGAGCCGGGCGGGGAAACTCCTAGTGGTCCGATTCTAACATTCGCATCTTGTCGCAGCGTCCACTTTTGCGAATGTTAGAATTCAAGGACCACTAGCAAATATTGGGTTCTGGTGGAGTTTTGGATTTGACATTCGCTTGACGAACTCGCGGCTAGGTGGGTAGCGAATGTCAAATCCACTCCACCAGCGCCGCCTGCTGAAGGAAAAACAGGCAATTACCGGGTTCGGCTAATTTTTGGGCGCACTGCCCAAAATTCGTAGATCGGTCGGGCAAACGGAACTTCATATCTTCCATATAAGCCTTTGAAAACACATACATTCCATCAGGGAATCGTTGTGGCACACAACTTGTATGTTGCAGTGCAGCCAGCACCGCTGATGCCCGCTGGCTTTCGTCCGAGATGGACTTTCACAGCAACGAAGCTGGTCGGGCTGGATGAAGCAGGGGTCGGCGATATCAGCCAAACCAATGCTTGTTCCGCCAGGTGCCTTTCCGTGAAGGCCGCACATTGCGGCAGCAGGAGCTTCGTTACGCGCCATGAAGATCGACACCCTCTCCGTCGAATTTACCGACGAGCAGAAGCGCTACCTCGAAGGTTTCACGACCGGCCTGCAGATCAGCAAGGTCGGGCGCGGCCTGGGTGGCGGCGCCAAGACCAATGCCGAGCCCACTGGCCCGGAGGCCGCGCATATCAAGGCGCAGGATCAGGTTCTGGCCGCCGGCAAAAAGCTCGTCGACCAGGAGAAGTTCAAGCGCGAGGAGCATCCCTTCGATGCCTATCCGCGGCTGAGGCAACAGGCGCTGACCAACGCGCCGCCATCGCCAGCGGACAATTTTCGCTGGCGCTATTACGGCCTGTTTTACGTTGCCCCGGCGCAGGACTCCTACATGTGCCGGCTGCGCATTCCCAACGGCATTCTCAAGCACTGGCAGTTCGCAGGACTTGCCGATCTCGCCGAGGGGCTGTGCGGTCCTTTTTGCCATGTCACGACCCGCGCCAATCTTCAGGTCCGTGAAATTCCGCCGAAGAACGCGGTCGCGCTGATCGAGGGCATTCAGGATCTCGGCCTGTGCTCGCGCGGTTCCGGCGCCGACAACATCCGCAACGTCACGGGCACGCCGACGGCGGGTATCGATCCGCAGGAGTTGATCGACACCCGCGAATATGCGCGCGAATGGCATTTTCATATTCTCAACGACCGCTCGCTTTACGGCCTGCCGCGCAAGTTCAACGTCGCGTTCGACGGCGCGGGCAAGATCGCGGTGCTGGAAGACACCAACGACATCGCCTTCGCCGCTGTTGAGATCAAGGATGGCTTCGGCGTCGAGCCCGGCGTGTGGTTTCGTCTCGGCATCGGCGGCATCACCGGGCATAAGGATTTCGCCAGGGAAACCGGCATCATTGTCAAGCCGGCGGACGCCACCAAAGTCGCCGACGCGATCGTGCGGGTCTTCATCGACGCCGGCGACCGGACCAACCGTCTCAAGGCCCGCCTGAAATACGTGCATCGACAAGATCGGAATGGAAAAATTCCTCGAGCTCGTGGAAGCAAAGCTCGGCCAGACTTTCACGCGCGTCCCGGCCGACGCGCTGGTGCCACGCCCGGCTTTCGACCGGATGGCGCATATCGGCGCCCATCAGCAGAAGCAGGCAGGGTTGAACTGGATCGGCGTGGCGCTGCCGCTCGGCAAGGTGACCTGCGAGCAGATGCGTGGGCTCGCCAAAATCGCAGCCGATCTCGGCGATGGCGAGATCCGGCTGACCGTCTGGCAGAACCTTCTGATTTCAGGCGTGAGGGACGCCAATGTCGATCTTGCGGTCAAGGCCATCGAGGCGATCGGGCTTGCAGTCCAAGCCTCGCAAGTTCGCGCCGGCCTGATCGCCTGTACCGGAAATGCCGGCTGCAAGTTCGCCGCCTCCGACACCAAGGCGCATGCGGCCGCGATCGGCGACTGGTGCGATGGTCGCGTCGAAGTCGACACGCCGCTCAACATCCATCTGACCGGCTGCCATCATTCCTGCGCGCAGCACTACATCAGCGATATCGGCCTGATCGCCGCCAAGGTCCCGGTCGGCGACACCGACGATACGGTGGAGGGCTATCATCTGTTTGCGGGCGGTGGATTCGGCCCCGACGCCGACATCGGCCAGGAGGTGTATCACGACCTCAAGGCCGAGGACGCGCCGCAGACGGTCGAGAAATTGCTCAGGGCTTATCTGGCGCATCGCGCCAGCCCGTCCGAAACCTTCCTGACATTCGCCCGCCGCCACGACGGCGAGAGCTTGCGCAAATTGGCGGAAGCGGAGACCTCCTCATGAACCAGATCACGCCCCCGCCTAAAATCGAGATCATCCCGTCGAGCGCGCCGTTCTCCGAGGCGCAACGCTCCTGGCTCAACGGCTTTTTCGCAGGGCTACTGAGCGAGGCGCCGACGCCGCTATCGGCCGAGCAGGGCGCTGCCGTTATGCAAGGGCCCGCGGGCGACGGCGATGACGGCGAAGCTCCCTGGCACGATCAGACCATGCCGATTGCCGATCGCATGAAACTGGCCGATGGTCGTCCACTGCGGCGGCGTATGATGGCGGCCATGGCGCAGCAGGACTGCGGCCAGTGCGGCTACAACTGCCATGATTATTCAGAAGCGATTGCGTCCAAGGCGGAAGGCCGTCTGAATCTTTGCGTCCCCGGCGGCAAGGAAACCGCCCGGATGCTGAAGACGCTCTACGAAGATATGGACAAGGCCCCGGCGTCAGCGCCGGGCGCGGCAGCGGCGCCGGCTGCGCCCGTGCCGATCCCGATCGGAGAGCTCGGCCGTTCCCGCGACAATCCGGCGCCAGCGACATTCCTGTCACGGCGCCTGCTCAACAAGGATGGCTCGGAAAAGGAAACCTGGCACATCGAGTTCGATCTTTCCGGCTGTGGTCTCGACTACGAAGTCGGGGATTCCTTCGGCATTTTCGCTCGCAACGAGCTCGGCCATGTCGATCAGATCATCGCGCTGCTTGGCGCCTCTCACACGACGCAAGTGCGCGGGCGGACGCTTCGTGAAGTCCTGACCGACGAAGTCTCGCTGGCGCCCGCGCCGGACTCCTTGTTCGAGTTGATCTCCTTCATCACCGGCGGCGCGCAGCGCGAAAAGGCGCGTGCGCTGGCGCAAGGCGACGACCCCGATGGCGATGCCGCAACGCTCGATGTCATGGCGGCGTTGCAGAAATTTTCCAACGTTCGGCCGCATCCGGAGGCCTTCATCGAGGCGCTGGAGCCCTTGCAACCGAGGCTTTATTCGATCTCGTCGTCGCATAACGCCACGCCCGGCAAGCTGTCATTGACGGTCGATTGCGTGCGCTATGTGATCGGCAAGCGCAAGCGGCTGGGATTGGCCTCGACCTTTCTTGCCGAGCGCGTGCAACCGGGGAACGAGGTCAAGGTCTATGTGCAGAAGGCACACGGCTTCGGCCTTCCGCAAGATGCGAAGACTCCAATTATCATGATCGGCCCCGGCACCGGCATCGCGCCGTTCCGGGCTTTCCTGTTGGACCGCAGGGCGACCGGCGCCACGGGGCGCAACTGGCTGTTCTTCGGCCACCAGCGCATCGAGCTGCGATTTCTTCTATGCCGACGAGTTGAACGCCATGAAAACCGCCGGGCTTCTGACGCGGTTGTCGCTGGCCTGGTCGCGCGACGGCGACAAGAAATTCTACGTGCAGGATCGCATGCGCGAGGTCGGCCGGGAATTATGGTCGTGGCTTGCGGAAGGCGCACATATCTACGTCTGCGGCGACGCCAAACGGATGGCGAAGGACGTCGAACGCGCGTTGGTAGATATCGTCGCGCAGCATGGCGCCCGCTCTACCGACGAGGCCGTGAGCTTCATTGGCGAGTTGAAGAAGAAAGGCCGGTTCCAGCAAGACGTCTACTGACGACGACATATACGATGGAGCTGGTTCCCGTTCGGACAAAGTTGAACGAATAAAATTCGAACGAATAAAATTCCTGTTCGAATCTCCCGCGGAGAATTTTCATCCGAAATTCGACTCTCTAGAGTTGCAATATCGCTATTTCAAACTTCGACTTGTTTCTGCCTTCAATCGCTACTCCACTACGCGCATGTCACGTTGGAGAACGGCCATGCGCGAATTGTCGGCGGAAGCCCGTCTGCATTTGTACGCGCGTTCGCTATCCCGCAAAACCGGCAACGGATTTCATGCGGCAGCGCTCTACGGCGCCTTCGCGTTGATCGCATGCATCGTGTTCGGAACGCTTTCGGTTCACCCGTTTTGAGGTGTAGCTATCCCCGTTTGAACGGCGCTACCTCGACGCCCGCGTCCTTCAGCGCCTGACGAACACCCCTCGCGATATCGACGGCGCCGGGGGTATCGCCATGAATGCAAATGGTGTCGGTGCGCATCTTGATGACCTTGCCGGTTACCGACACCACCGCGCCATCCTGCACCATCCGCACCACGCGTTCGGCGATTTGCTTGGGATCGTGCAGGACTGAACCCGGCTTCTTGCGTGAAACCAGGTTGCCGTTGTCCTCATAGGCGCGATCGGCGAAGACCTCCTGCACCATCGGCAGGTTCGCGGCCTCTCCCGCCTGAACCAGCTTGGAGTTGGCGAGCACGACAAAAACAAGATTGGGGTCGACCGCCTTGATGGCCGACGCGATCGCGCGCGCGGTGGTTTCTTCCTCGCAGGCCACGTTCGACAGCGCGCCGTGCGCCTTGACGTGGGTGACCTTGTAGCCGACGAGCGAGGCGACCCCCTGCAACGCGCCGATCTGATAGGCGACGAGATTCTCGATTTCGGAAGCGCTCATGCCGTAGAACGGCCGGCGGCCGAAGCCGTGAATATCGCGATAGCCTGGATGAGCTCCGACGCTGACGCCGCGCGCTTTGGCCAACTCGACCGTCTTGCGCATGACGTCGTAGTCGCCGCCATGAAAACCGCAGGCGACGTTCACAGAGGTCGCAACGTCGATCATGGCGGCGTCATTGCCCATCTGCCACACACCGAAGGACTTCGCCGAGATCACTATTCAGGTCGACCGTTTTCATGTTGTTGTCCGTCTTGCTGGTTGGTCTTCTTGCCACGTCCGGGCGTCCACCGCACTGACGGCGACGCCGGCAACATTGGCATCTTGCAGCGCTTCGATATTGAGATCAAAGCTTTCGATCGAGGAAATCCGATCGGGCAGGGCGCGCAGCAGCTCTGCGAATTTGCGTGCGTGGGCTTGTGCCTCTTCGATACTAACGACCTTGAACCGGAAAGCCGTTCCGGCCGGCGTTTGCGCAAACCGTCCGAAATCGGCCGTGATCACGGTTGCGATCTTGGGATAGCCACCGCTGGTTCCGCGATCGGACATCAGCACGATCGGCTGGCCATTGCCGGGAACCTGGATGCTCCCGTTCACCGTGCCGTCGGAAACGATGTTGTGGCCGTGCAGATGCTTGATGACCGGTCCTTCAAGGCGATAGCCCATGCGATCGCTGGTCGCCGATATCTTCCACTCGCTATCGAAAAACAGGCTGATCGCCTCGTCGCTGAACTCATCGTTCTGCGGTCCGAGCGCGACGCGGATCGGACCGATGACGGCGGCGGGCATATCGATCCGGCGTTCAGGCCCGGAGCTTGCCGGCCGCGACATCCAGTTCGTCGCCGCCCTGCAACGGCCGCGGAAACGGGCTGCCGAGACCCACGCGTGCATTCACCGAAAAGCTTCCAAACATCGGCTCGCCGCGAAGGCCGCCCTCGATCGCGAGGTAGCTGAAAGCGCCACCCTGCGCCATGCCGAGTTTCAACGTTTCGCCATCGGCGATCGTCATGGAAGTGTCCCAGGCAACCGTTCGTCCACCAATCTCCGCAACTCGCCGCGTTCCTGCCATGGCGACCCGAACCGCACCCTCTCGCGCCTTGAAAGCCGCCCCGTAGGGGCCGACCTCGATGGCGGGCGCAAACAGCGCATTTCCGGCCAGACAGTTGGCGGCGGCCAGTCCCAGCCGGTCCATCGCGCCGCTTGGCGTCAACCCGTAACGCTGGGCGCCGAAGCGTCCGCCGTCCTGCACCGAACTTGCCGGACCGATTGATGAAATGACGAGCTTGGTCATGCGGCGACCAATTCGGCGATGATCTCGCCATGTTCGGCCGCTCGGTCCTGCTCGGCATAGGTCTTGGCGTCGATCCGATAAAATTTCACGCGATCGCCGGGTTCGAGCAGAAAGATCGGGTCTCGATGCGGTAGATAGGTCCGCACCGGCGTGCAGCCCAGCAAATGCCAGCCGCTCGGGCCGGCGATGCATTGAACCCCGGCCTGCACGCCGCCGATGGAAATGGTGCCTGCCGGCGTGAGCAGCCGTGGATTTTGCCGCCGCGACGTATGCAGGAAATCCGGCAAGCCGCTGAGATAGGACCAGCCCGGCGTAAAGCCGATCATGGCGACGCGATAATCGCCGGCGATATGTCGCGCCACGATATCGTCGGGCGTGGTGCCGAGCATCCTGGCGACGTCCTCGAGGTCGACGCCGTACTCACCGCCATAGGTGACGGGAATTCGCCACAGACGTGACTTTTCCAAAGGCGGCACCGGCCGCTGCGCCAATTCAACCAGTTTTTGGCCGAGCGTCGCAAAATCGATTTGTGCCGGATCGTAGTGGACGAGGAGAGAGCGGTAGGTGGGAATGGTCTCGCTCACGCCCGCAATCGGCTCGCGCGCCAGGGTGCGATCGAGCGCCAGCACGCGGCGGTTGGCTTGGTCATCGATCTTGCGACTGAATTCCACCGTGATCGCGCTGTCGCCGCTGGGCAGGAGACGGGGAGGAGAAAGTGGCGCAGCCATCGTCTGATAACTCAGTGTCTGATAACGCAGTTCTGGGAATTCGGTGGTCGAGGCCCGAGGCATCGTCAGGCTTTGGGCCGAGGCCCGACCCGGGCCAAGCTTATCATCGGAGCCGCGCAAGGGCGACCCTTGAGTATAAAAAATCAAGCGACTTCAATAAACTAATCCAACAAGCTTCGATAAAATATGATGATCGGGCCAATACCTGCGGCTATAAATTTCTAGTGGAGTTTCGGATTTGACATTCGCTTGACGAACTCGCAGCTAGATGGGAAGCGAATGTCAAATCCACTCCACTAGCGCCTCGCAAGATGCGCGCCATCAATCCCACCGGAGTTCGTTTCTCGATGTCCCTGACCCCCGAAGCCATCGCGACGCTTTCGCACGTTACGACTGCCACCATCACGACCGTCCTGCTCAAAAAGGGCTTGCGAAACGTCTGGCTACGCGGCGCGAAGCCGTTGCGGCCGGGACAAAAGCGGCTGGTCGGACCGGCCTTCACGCTGCGCTTCGTGCCCGCCCGGGAGGACCTGGCGACGCCGGAATCCTGGTCGTCGCCGATTTCCACCAGAACGGCCATCGAAGCCATGCCGGACGGCTGCATTGCCGTGGTGGACGCCATGGGCGTGACCGACGCCGGCATTTTCGGCGACATCCTGTGCGCGCGGATGGTCAAGCGCGGAGTCACCGCGTTGATTACCGATGGCGTGGTACGTGACCTCGAGGGCGTGCTCGGCACCGGCCTGCCGGTATGGTGCGACGGCTATGCCGCTCCGCCTTCGGTTGCCGGATTGACCTTCGTCGGTTGGGGCGAACCGATCGGCTGCGGCGGCGTTGCCATTTTCCCGGATGACGTGATCGTTGCCGACCAGGATGGCGCGGTCGTGATTCCCAAGGCTTTCCTCGAGCACGTTCTGGCCGAAGGCGCCGAGCAGGAACGGATGGAAGGCTGGATCGTCGACCAGGTCAACAATGGCGCGGTGCTGCCCGGCCTCTATCCCATGAATGCCGAGACCAAAGCGCGCTACGCGGCATCGAAGAAATAACAACAAACAGGGAGGACAACCATGGACATCCATCTCGCCGGTTCACAGGCCACCCGCCGCGCGTCGAAGGAATGGTTCACCGGCACGGTATGGCAGGACCCGATCATCACGACGCCGGCTCCGGCGCACCTCGGATCAGCGCGGGTTTCATTCGAACCGGGCGCGCGGACCAACTGGCATACCCATCCGCTTGGGCAAACGCTTTACGTGATCTCGGGCGTCGGTCGCGTGCAAGCCAAAGGCGGCCCCGTGCGGGAAATACGGCCGGGCGACGTAGTCTGGATTCCGCCGGGCGAAAAACATTGGCATGGCGCCTCGCCAACCAATGCCATGACTCACATCGCCATGCACGAGTCCCTGGACGGCAGCCATGTGACCTGGCTGGAGCCCGTGACCGATGCGGAATATGCGGTGAAGGTCGGCTGAGAATTGCTGGCTTGGCGGCTGAGAACTATGCGTCTCAGCTTTCAACGCTATTTTTGCGAAGGATATCGGCTGCGGCGGCGCGTCCGGCCATTTCGTTCCTGAGCGCCTCGAACCGCTGCCGTGCCTCGCTTGCCTGATCGTCGACGAACCTGATGGCGGCATCGGCCGACATCGGCCCGCTGGTGATGGAGCGGGAATTCTCGCCGACGGTCTCGTCGACAAAGTAACGCTTGTCGCTCTCGCGGCGGACGGTCCATTTGAAACGGATCGCCTCCATCGGCCCGGGACCTGATTTCGAATAACCGTCGATTCCGGTCGCTTCAGGCACCGGATCCTCCGGTCTTTCGCCGGCGACAGCTTTCGCAGCCTCCGGCGGGGAGGCCGGCTGATCGAGGATGCTCGCGATGGTCGCGAGCGCATGATCCGTTGCGTCGCCTTCAGTCAATCGCTTGATCCCCAGATGTGCAGGTAGGCGGCCGATTCCGCCAAACCTTCCCAGCCTTTTGTCGCCGGATTGAGGCTGAGTTTTGTCAGGTAACGCGCGGAAAAAAGGTATCTACTTCCGCCAATCAGCCCGGAAATGACGGGGTCAGGCTCTTCGCGACGTGCATTTAATTGTCATCGTCTTCGTAATACGGGCTTCTCGGGGGACGCTTCAATCGAGGGCGACGGTCAATATCCTCCGGCGAGGAATACTGAGGCGGTGGCGGGGCCGGGAAAAATACATCGTAGCAGGGCTTGCTCAGCTGCGGCCCGCTGGCTCTGAGGCAGGCGGTGATGCGATCAGCGTCTGGTATGTAGGCGCCGCAGAGCCGAAACACATCCGGCGTGCAGGCCTGGCGTTGCTGCTCCGTCCCTTGAGCGGTCGCAGATGTCTCCGCGGAGAGAAAAAACACAAACACTGCGACACAGCCGGTTATCTGTTTAGGCAGCATACTGCTCCACCCTCGGGCAATTGATTCAGGATTGAGAGTGTGCTGCCAAGATGTCGACTTCCGGGCCGGTCCATCGCCGCTCTGCGGGCTGGTCCCACTTAATCTGATAAGGCTCGGCGAAGAAGGTGCGTGAATAAACTGGACCGCCGACTATAACACGTCCTGATTGATCACGTTCTGCCGGATCGGTGCGCCATCGAGCGCACTCAGGATGTTGCGCGCGGTCTGCTCGCTCATACGGTCCACCGCTTCCCATGTCACGCCGGCGACATGAGGGGCGATGATCACATTGGGCAGTTCAAACAGCGGATTTGGCCAACCGGCGGCGGCTCCTGCGCAAACACATCAAGTCCGGCGCCTGCCAGTTTGCCTGACGTGAGCGCATCATACAGCGCGGCCTCCTCGATAATGCCGCCGCGCGCGGTATTGATCGAGATAGGCCTGTCGGCTTCATGCGCCTTCAGCCGCGCCGCATTGAACATCCCCACCGTCTCCGGCGTCTTCGGGCAATGGATGCTGACAAAGTCGGCGCGCGGCAGCGCGGCGTCGAGATCGGCGACCGCCTCGCAACCGGCGTTCCTGATCTCCGCTGCCGGCTTGTAGGGGTCGTAGACCAGCACGTTCATTTCCATCGCCAGACATCGCTTGGCGGTGCGCGTGCCGATGCGGCCGAAACCGATGATCAGGACCGTCTTGCCGAAAAGATCATAAGGCAATTTGCCGAGCCGCGTGCTCCATTGGCCGTCCCTGACCAGGGCGTGCATTTCGTCGGCGCGTTTGGCGAGCGTCAGCATCATGAACAAGGCCTGTTCCGCGACCGAAGGCGAATTGGCTATCCCGCCACCATCAGCGGAATCTTCCGGCGGCTGAGCGCAGGGACGTCGACGGCGTCGTAGCCGACGCCGATCCGTGTCACCACCTTCATGTCCCTTGCCGCTTCAAGCTCGGCTTCGCCGAAACGGGTCGCGCCGAGCGCCACGCCATGGACCGGCGCATGCGCTTTCAACATGCGCCTCAAAATCGTCGGCCGAAATCATGATTGGGAAATTCAACGAGTTCGATATCGTCTCGCTCGCCGAGGAGGGCGCGGCCACCCGGCGCCATCGTCTGGGTGACGAAGATTTTCTTCTTGTTGGTTGCCATTCCGCGAGCCTTTTCTGCTCGGCGTGTGTAACCGTCAAATGACGACGCCGGTCACCTCGTTTAGCAGATGCATATTGTTGAGGTCCACTGCCAAGCGGAGCGGCTTCGCCGTCGCGAGCGCCAGCATTGGGATTGACCCTTCCGCAGACTTGCTTGCCCGCAAGGGTGAAGTAAATCAGCGTCTCCATGCCCATCGGCTCGGTCACGTCGAGCATAGCATCGAAAGCCTCAACCCCAGGCTCGGCGTTGGCCTTCGCCTCGGTGATGTGCTCAGGCCGCAACCCCAGCAGCAGTTTTTCGGTCCGCTTGGCATTTTGATAGCGCGCCGCCCGGGCGGGCGGCAGCGGAAAAGCGACCTGTCCGTCAGGCGGACATGCAGCCTGCCGGCAGTCTCTTCAAGCCGGCAAGGCAGGAAATTCATCGCGGCGAGCCCGATAAAGCCGGCGACAAAGCGCGTGGCCGGTTTGTGATAAAGATCGTTCGGTGTTCCGATTTGCTCGATACGGCCTTTGTTCATGACCACGACCCGGTCGGCAAGCGTCATCGCCTCGACCTGGTCGTGGGTGACGTAGACGGTGGTGGTGCGCACTTTCTGATGCACCTTCTTGATCTCGATCCGCATCTGCACCCGGAGCTTGGCGTCGAGATTGGAAAGCGGTTCGTCGAACAGAAAGACTTTCGGGTTGCGGACGATGGCGCGGCCCATCGCCACGCGCTGGCGCTGGCCACCCGACAGCTGCTTCGGCTTGCGATTGATCAATTCGGCGATATCCAGCATGCGGGCGGCTTCGTCGATCCGCGCTCTTGATCTCCGCCTTCGGATAACGTTTCAGTCGCAACCCGAATGACATGTTCTCGGCGACCGTCATGTGCGGGTAGAGCGCGTAGTTCTGGAACACCATCGCGATGTCGCGGTCCTTTGGCGGCACGTCGTTGACGACATCGCCGCCGATCATGATGTCGCCGTCGGTGATATCCTCCAGCCCCGCGATCATTCGCAGTGTGGTCGACTTGCCGCAGCCCGAAGGCCCCACCAGCACGACGAATTCGTGATCGGCGATGTCGAGGTCGATGCCGCGCACCGCCTCGACATCGTCGTAGCGCTTGATGACCTTACGCAAGTTCACTTCGGCCATCGAATTCAACCCTTTGTCGCGCCGGCGGTGAGGCCGGCAATGTAGTAGTCCATCAGGAAGGCATAGATGATCGAGCGGCGGCGCGGCGCCGAGCAGGGCGCCGGTCATGATCTGTCCCCAGTTGAAGACGTCGCCCTTGATCAGCGTCGTGATGATGCCGACGGGCAGCACCAGCTGATCCGTCGAGGTCGTGAAAACCAGCGGATAGAGAAACTGCGCCCATGAGACGGTGAAGGCGAAGATCGTTGCGGCGATCAGGCCCGGCAGCGCGACCGGAATAAAGATGCGGGTCAGGGTCTGAAACCACGAGGCGCCGTCGATGATCGCCGCCTCGTCCAGTTCCTTCGGAATCGAAGCGAAATAGCCGATCATGATCCAGGTGCAGAACGGCACGGTGAGCGTCGGATAGATCAGCACCAGCACGTACCAGCGGTTGATCAGCTGGATGCCGGTCCAGTCGCCGAACACCGCAAACATCTTGAACAGCGGGATGAACAGCAGACTGTCGGGGATCAGATAGGTCAGGAACACGCCGGTCGCGAGCGTCGCCGAGCCCCAGAACTTCATTCGCGCCAGCGCGAAAGCCGCCGGCACGCTGATCAGCATGGTGATGGTGACGACGAAGACCGAAACCATGGCCGAATTCCAGAAAAACCGCAGGTACTGGTTCGATCGTCAGCAACTCGACGTAGTTGCTGAAGCGTCGGGTGGAATACCCACCAGGGATTGGTCGCCGCCGAAATCTCCGCGCTGCTCTTGAGCGAGGTGATCAGCATGTAGAGCGGCGGCATCAGGGAGAAGATCGCAAACAGCGTGAGGAAGAAATACGACCAGCGCAGCGCCCAGAGTGCGGTCGCGGCTCATGCTGCCATACTTGACCTTGCGCCGGGGACCGGCCTTGTCGATCGCGAGCGTGCTCATCAGGCTTCGTTCCCGCGTTTGTTGACATCGCGCAGGATGAAGACCGCAGCCACGGCGAGGATCGGCACCATGAACAGCGAGACGCTGGCGCCCAGCGGAATGTCGCTGCCCTCGATGCCGACGCGGAACGCCCAGGTTGCGAAGATATGGGTTGGTCCAGCGGGCCGCCGGCGGTCAGGATTCGCACGATGTCGAAATTGGCGAACGTCACGATCAGCGAGAACAGCGTCGTGATCGCAATGATGTTGCGCATCATCGGCAGCGTCACGTACCAGATGCGCTGCCACCAATTGGCGCCATCGATGGCGGCGGCCTCATAGAGCTGGTCCGGCACCGATTTCAGCGAGGCCAGGTACATGATCATGAAGAACGGCGCGCCATACCAGACGTTGACGAGAATGACCGAAAAGCGCGCCCAGATCGCGTCGCCGGTCCAGGGGATCGGCCCGATGCCGAACAGCGACAGTGTGTAGTTGAAGGCGCTGTAGGAGGGATCGAACAGCCACAGCCACGCCAGCGTGCTCATGGCCGGCGGGATCACCCAGGGCACCAGCAGCATGCCGCGCCATTTTCGCTGGCCTTTGGCACGGAATGTTATGGACGAAATTGGCGACGATGAAACCGATCAGCGCCTTGAAGATCACGGCTGTGATGGCGAAGATGCAGGACTGCTTGACCACCAGCCAGAAGGTTTCGCGCTTGAACAGGAACTGAAAATTGCCGAAGCCGACGAACTTGTCATCGACTTGTTCAGCGTCGCCAGATGCAGCGAATAGAAGGCGGGATAAATCACCAGAATTGCGATCAGCAGGATCAGCGGCAGCGTCATGAGAAACGCCGCGGTCGACTTCCGCTTCAGCGTATTGCGCAAACTTGGAGCGCTTGCGCGCGCCGCACGCCCCGAACGCTGCCCTGCTGAAATGCGACATCGACCATGGTGCGTCTTCCCTCGTGGGATCATTCACCGAGAGCGGCCGCCGGTTTCCGATCGGTCGGCTCGGGAGGAAGTCGCCGCGAGCACGCCAAGGCGGTCGCGGCGACGGCCTTGGCTTTACGTTCGCATGAAGCCTTCGCATTCGCCTTCCGCCCAGGCGAGCGTCTTTTCCATCCTTCGCCCTGCGCGTATCGCAGGCACATCTTGGTCAGTGTCGCCTGGGTATAGATCTGCTGCGCGATCTTCGGCGGCGCCGGAGAAGCCGCAATCGACAGTTTCATGCTGATTGATAGGGATTCGGATAGTGGAAGAGCGTGCCCTTCGGCGGCTCCTGCCTCGGCCCAGACCTTCAGCGTGGTGAGTTTCTCGAAAGCGGGCAGGTCGTAGCCGCCGCTTGCCTCGACCAGCTTTTCGATCGATGTCGGCTGCGACAGATGGGCGAGCAAGCTCTTGGCCGCCTGCTTGTTTTTGGAAAAATTCCACACACTCCAGAAGAAGGGCAGGTGACGGCGCAAAGCGGCCCTTCGGACCCACAGGGAAGCCATGGGTCCAGCATTGCTCCGCAACCTGCGGCGCATCGCGCTTGGCGACCGCCCAGGCGCTTGGCGGATTCATGATCATGCGCGCCCTTGCCGGAGATCAGCCACTTGTTGTTGGAGGCATCGTCCCAGGCGGCGACGTCGGGCGGCAGGAACGAGATTAGCTTCTTGTAAAATTCGAGCGCTTGACGAACGCCATCCGTCTTGACCGTGATGTCACCCTTGGCATTGACGAGTTCTGCACCGAACGCCTGGAAGATCGCGCCTGCCGTATCGACACTGTCAGTGGTTTCGCCCAATCCGATGCCGAACGGATAACCGCCCTTGTGGCAGGCTTCCGCCGCCTTCAGGAAGGTATCCAATGTCCAATTGTCTGCCTTCGGCGGACTCCCGGCGGGATACATCTCCTGCACGTCGATATTGGCGTATTTCTTCATCAGATCGATGCGCGAGCACGGGCCCTTGATCTGGCTACCGATGGTGGCGGGAACGGCCGAGCCACTTTCCGTCGGCTTGTCCGAGATATTTGACCGTGCCGTTCACCGCCCCATTCTGCTGGACGATCGGTTCCATGATATCGTTCATGGGCTCCAGCAAATCCGCGAAGGCCTGCGGTTGCCAGGGACCGCCGGAGGCCAGAATGTCGTGCCCCGATTTGGCCTCGGCTTCCGCGGTTTGGGTCAGCAGCAGCTTGTTGCCCTGGCTGGTGATGTAGTCGATCTGGACCTCGACCTTCTCCTTCGCCGCCCATTCGTTCACGAGGTCGGCAGAGGTTTTGTTGGCGCCGGGAACCCAGTGATCCCAGAATCCGATCGAGAGTTTGCCGGCCGCGTTGGCCGTTCGAATATAGGGCGCCGTAATCAGCGCAGCGGATGACAACGCAGTGGCGGCTACGAACTGCCGCCGAGAAAGCTTTCTCCTGGACATCGCATTCCCTCCAAATGTTGCTTTGTTTTTATTTTTGCACTTCGTCTGACCGATGCCGCTGGCAGGCCCTGCATTCGCAGGTCGGCGCGAAGATTTATTCAGTCGATCAGACCAGAATTGGCGGCCGGTGTCGAGAAATCAGGCTACAAACAGCGCTAGAACTATCGTTGCGTTTCGTCGCACCCTTCCAGAGCTGGACGTCGGCAAACCTGCCAGACCAAAGTTGCTCTATTGCACCGCAAACTCTGCGGGCGAAACCTAGCTGTGCCGCGTCACAGCGATCTTCCGATTAACTGCTGGCCGAACAGATCTCCAACTCTTGGCGCGGCGACGCGACCGTGGACTTGTCCGACGCGGTAACGATAAAGTCGTTTACGTTGGGCGATTCAAAGCCCGTCGTCCCTGACCAAAGTTAGATGGAGCCCGAAATGATCTGCCCGACTCCGGCCGCGCACCTGCAACCGGGATTCTTCATGGTGGCAATCCTTGTTCTGCTTCTGGCTCCGCCTCAGGCTGCCCAAGCTCAGGGGCTGGTCAAGGGCGTGCAGCAGGGCGCCGAGGCCGGCAACAAGGCCGCGGGACCCGTTGGCGGGGTGCTCGGAGGCGCGATCGGCGGCGTGGTCGGCGTCTTCAGCGGCGCGCTGGGTGTCCACGGGGACCAGGGGCAAGGGCAGGGACAAGGGCAGGGACAGCAGCCCGCCGCGGGTGCCACCAAGTCCGGCTCGACCCCGCCTGCCAAAGCGGCGAAGGGGACCAAAACAGCCAAAGGATCCTCAATTCCCTCCGCATCGTCGGCCAAACCGGTGGAGGTGCTGACGCAACCCGGCGAACCGGAATTGACCGCCGAGCAGATCGTGGCGAACAGCGATGCCTATATCGACCGTATCAAGACGGAACTGCACCTGACGCCCGAACAGGAAAAGAACTGGTCGGCATTCAACAGCGCCATGCATTATCTTGGCCATAATGGCGCCGAGCGGCTCAATCTCCGGATCGCCCGCGCCAAGCGCGATCCGCCCGACGACATCGTGGAGCAGATGCGCAACGAGGCCCAGTTTCTCAACGATCGCGCCGCGGACCAGCGTGCAGTGGCGGATGCGGCCGAGCCCTTGTTCACAAGCCTCGACGACAAGCAGAAGACGACCTTCATCGAGGAAATGGTGCGCCTGAGCCACGAACGCGGCCTGGATTAAGCCGCAAAAAATCCGCCGACGGCAGAAACGCCTGCCATCGTTGCTTTTTTAACCGCCGGCGAATAGCCGGGTACTCCGGCCCTGGGGTAGGTGGAAGGCAAGGCACCCGGCTATCCTGCCGCAGCGGCGGCGAGGCCCAAATCGTCATGCAAAATTGAGGAAAAGCTGACCGCTTCGCGCCCGAGATATGGCCGCCTTATGACCTTGTCGGGATTCGCAGAAAGGACGGGGAATCTGCTTGCCGAATTCCGTCAGCCCTTCGGGAAATTCAGTTCCACGCCGACGCCGTCCGGATCGTAGAGGAAGAACTGCGTATCGCCCGTACGCGGCACGATGCTTTCGCGGAACTTGACGTTTTTGGACTGCAGACGCCTGCGCATGCTGTCGACGTCGGTCGCGGCAAACGCAATGTGATCGAGGCGGCCGGTGTCTTCGTATTTCTTCTCGGTGCCCCGAACCACGATGCCCTCGCGCGGTTTGCGCGTGCCCATCAGATGGACCGTGGCGACGCCGCCCGAATAGAGCCAATAGCCGGGGAAATCGAGCGGCGGGCGATCGCCATTCTCAAGCCCCAGTACCTCGCAGTAAAAATCCCTGGTGCGTTTGAGATCCGCCGGTTCGATCGTGTAATGCTGTAGTCCGCCAAGCGGAAGCCAGCTCTCTCGTTGACCAGGCAACCGCAATGTTCGCCAATATTCCGTCCCGCGGGCTGGGAGGCCCGTCAGGCCGATTGTCACCAATTTCTTTAGATTTGGGCGCTAGGCTTGCCAGTCATGGGCATTCCAGCACGATTGATTGAAGAGAAGCGCAAGCATCAGCGAACCGAAATCAATGAGCCTGCCTATGTGTCGGCGGGCGGATCGGTGATGCGCTGCACGGTGCGGAATATTTCGCCTGACGGGGCCGCGATCGATGTCGATAATCCCGCCTTTGTTCCCGGCCAGTTTCGCCTGGTGATGGCAAGCAACTCCTCGACCCATGACTGCAGAGTCATCTGGATTCGAGAGAAGCGGATCGGCCTGGCGTTTGTAAAGCCGGCGGACGTGCCCGCATCGCCCGGCTAGCGCGCTGGACCGATCAAGGTCTCGACCATTTCGAAATACGCAAAGAGCAAGCCACCGTCCGGCCGGATGGTGGCTTGCCTTTGGATTTTCCTTTGGACTTTCCGGCCTTACACCCCGGTCTGCGTAATGAACTTGGTGCTGAGGTAGGATTCAATTCCTTCGGAGCCGCCTTCTGAACCGTAGCCGGAATCCTTCATGCCGCCGAACGGCGTCTCGGGCAGCGCCAAGGCGAAATGATTAATCGACATCATGCCTGCTTCGACGGCCGCGCCGATCGCAGTTGCGGTCTTGGCGGATTTGGTGAAGGCGTAGGACGCCAGACCAAACGGCAGCCGGTTGGCTTCCTCCGCCGCATCGTCGAACTTGGAGAACCGCGAAATCAGCGCCAAGGGACCGAAGGGCTCCTCATTCATCGCGCGCGCCGACTTCGACACGTCGGTGACGACGGTGGGTTCGAAGAAATAGCCCTTGTTGCCGATGCGGTTGCCGCCGGTCGCAACCTTTGCACCTTTGCCGACAGCGTCCTGCACCATGCTTTCGATCGCCGTCACGCGACGATCGTTGGCGAGCGGACCCATCCTGGAATCGGTATCGAGGCCGTTGCCGACCTTGAGCGATTTGGCGCCGTCCACGAACTGCTTGATGAACTTGTCGTAGACGCCTTCCTGCACCAGAAAACGGGTCGGCGAAATACAGACCTGACCGGCGTTGCGGTATTTGGCGGCGACCATGATCTTGGCCGCGGATTCAATGTCCGCATCGTCAAACACGATGACCGGCGCGTGACCGCCGAGTTCCATGGTCACGCGTTTCATGTGGTGACCCGCAAGCGCCGCCAGATCCTTGCCGACCTTGGTCGATCCGGTGAAGGAGATTTTGCGGATCACCGGATGCGGGATCAGATATTCGGAGATTTCGGACGGCACGCCGTAGACCAGATTGATCACTCCGGCCGGCACGCCCGCATCGGCGAACGCCCGGATCAATTCGGCCGGAGAGGCCGGCGTCTCCTCCGGCGCCTTGACGATGATCGAGCAGCCCGCAGCCAGCGCCGCGCTCATCTTTTTCACGACCTGGTTGATCGGAAAATTCCACGGCGTGAAGGTGGCAACCGCGCCGACAGGCTCCTTGATCACCATTTGATAGACGCCCGGCGCCCGCGCCGGGATCAGGCGGCCATAGGTCCGGCGGCCTTCCTCGGCAAACCACTCGGTGATGTCGGCGGCTACCATCGTCTCGAGCTTGGCTTCCGCCAGCACCTTGCCTTGCTCGATCGTCATGAGGGTCGCGATCGCGTCCGCGCGCTCGCGGATCAGGTCGGCGGCCTTGCGCATGACCTTGGAGCGCTCGTAAGCCGACACCACGCGCCAGGCCTTGAAGCCTTTTTCGGCTGCCGCGAGCGCTTCGTCGAGATCGGCCTTTCCGGCATGGGCCACGGTGCCCACCCGCTCTTCGGTTGCCGGATTGAGCACGGGGATGGTTTTTCCGGAAGCGGCGGGACGCCATTTGCCATCAATAAACAACTGCACGTTCGGGTAGGTCATTCTGCATCTCGGTTTGCATTCTCCTTCGCGGCTCCTCCGGCCGCGCGGAGAACACCACGTTCGCTGGTCCCATTTCAAGGTCGGAAGCCGCTTTCGTGCGGCCATCGCCGATCCGGCCGCCGAGGCGTTCAGATGCTGGTATCGCTGGCTGATCGATGGCGGAAGGGGTGGGATTCGAACCCACGGTACCCTTGCGGGCACGCCGGTTTTCAAGACCGGTGCCTTAAACCACTCGGCCACCCTTCCATCTTTGAGAGATCAGGCACTTAGCGGAAGCTTCTCGCGAACGCAAGACGGCGGGCGGAAGACGTCGCGCTCTTCGTCGGTGGTTGGGATCGGCGGCATTGCCTTGGCGTGGATCGGCTCAACCCACGGCATTCGGTGATGTCAAGGCAACATGCCCGGCTCGACGAGCTTCATTCGAGGATTGGATGCCAACCAATTTTTGATGCACGCTTCCCGCGTAGCCCCGGTCGCCACTACGCAGCGAACCTTCCGACCTGCGCGTTGAGCCGTTACAACCTGAGAAATCCAAGGACGATCATCGGTCATCGGGCCTTCGACTGAAAAGGTGCCAGCGTTGTCGTCCCTCAAAATTAGAAAGAATGGTTTTTGAGCCACCGGAGCCGGTCCTTGCGAAACTCACCGCCAAAACATTAGCAGGAAATCACCGGAGCCGGATAGTCAGGAAACACGCCGGGCATCGGCGCAAGGTTGCCGACGTACCTATTGACGACGTGGAAGAGCGCGATGATGGCGGCTTGGTTGGTGGTGATTCTGAAGGTTGGACATGATGACTATTTTAGCTTCGCAGCGACCTTCAGAAATGGAACGTAAGCAAGAAGTCTTTGCCATCTTGAGGGCTCCGGTCGCCGGAAACCGCGAAGCCAATTAGGCCGCCAGCGCACGTCCCCCGACCAACGTTTTTTCAAATATCATTTTTTCTAATGCTGCCTGCGAGCCGAGGTTTCTGAGAGCGCTCTCGCCGACGTAATCGACGATTTGGCGAAGGACTCTGCATTCAGAAGCTTCATTGTCGGCGCGCGATCCGAATCCGTTTGAGTGGATCGCTCTCATCCTGCTGCAAATAGGCTTCGAACTTTTCGTCGAATTAGTGCGCCCTGCGGCAAGCTCATAATTCAAGTCATCGCCAAGCTTAGCTTTGTAAAGTGATGTTTAGTGCAGCTAAACATAGTGTTAAGTGATACCGAATCTTGTGATTTCTTAAGTAAAATGGCCTTCCGTGGCTGCGACCTCAATCATCTAACGAGCCGAAACTCAAGAACAGGTGAGGCAAACCGCGGACTGCGCGCCCGCTGAAACGCTCGCGCCAGCCTCGAAATGCCGGCATCGCCGGGTCCGGACTATGCAGGAAAGGGAGGGCGGCGCTCAACTCCCACGCCCGGCGGGTGCCAAAGGGGGTACGAAGGATTGATTTACCATCCCCAAGCTCTCCTTGCGCCGTCCCCATTTCCGCCGCGTTCCCACTGCGGTATATTGGTTCGTTGACGCGGGCCTGAGGCTTGCGTCGGGGATACGGCCGCCGGGCACGCGGAAAACGCGGCCGGTGGAATGGCGCTTGGGGCGAATGCGAATTCAACGGTCAGCACCGGAACGGGGCGCGTGGCGAGGGATAGCCGTTGTTTCGGCATGCCTCGTGCTTGCTAATTGCTCCTCATCCGGCCTCTCCAGCCGGATCGATCCGAAATATGGCGTTTCCTCCAGTCCCCGAGTCGTCGAACTCGGCGATCCCGTGCCGAAAGGCGGGGGAACCTACCGCGTCGGCAAGCCGTACATTGTCGGCGGCCAGGTCTACGTCCCGGAAGAAAATGTCAATTATCGCCAGGAGGGCCTGGCTTCCTGGTACGGCGATGATTTCCATGGGCGATTGACCGCCAATGGCGAGGTCTACGACATGACTTCGCTCTCCGCCGCCCATCCGACGCTGCCGATGCCCTGCTATGCCCGCGTCACCAACCTTGCCAACGGCAAATCGCTGATCGTTCGCGTCAATGACCGCGGTCCCTATCACGGCAATCGCGTGATGGATGTCTCGAGCCGGGCGGCGGAACTTCTGGAATTCAAGAACAATGGCGTGGCGCGGGTGCGCGTCGAATATGTCGGCCGCGCACCGCTCGAAGGTTCCGACGACCGCCAGCTGATGGCCACATTGCGCACCGGCGTGCCGGCGCCGGCGCCCTCGCTGGTCCGCGTTGCCTCCGCCCGTCCGTTCGTGCCGGACTACGCGGGCCCGGCGCGCCCGATCCGCGGCGAGGTGCCTATTCCGGAAGGGCGCCCCTACAATCTCGGCAGCACCCAGCCCGAGCAGGCGGCGTATGGCGAGCCTCGGGAACGCACCGCTTCTATGCGCTCGCGTTCAAACGATCAGTTCCATGACGAACAACGCGCCGCATCCTACGAATCGCAGGATCGATACGTGACGCGGCCCGTCTCGGCCTACGCGCCGATCGACCCGCAAATTCCGAGCGAAATCCTCGCCGGGCGCGGGCTTTACTGATCCCAAACCGTCGCAGGCGAGCAAGCTTGAAGAGCGATGCTCGGATCGCCGGTAATTGACGCCGCGACGTCGCCGTTCCGCCTCTGCTTACAGCCTCTTAAGCGACCGGACGAAGACGAGACCCGAACCGTCGCACCGAGGCAAAAGCCGTGTTGTTTGGGCGGTTTCCAGCTGTTAGAACGCGATCCCGTCCAAGGACAGCTTTCGATGGCACGTTCGACGTTGCGGTTTGACCGGCCCGTGGTGACGACAGGACGCCTGATGCGAGGTCTGATAGCTGCCGCGGTTCTCCTGACATTGGGATGGAGCAGCGTCCTCTCGGCCGCCAATAACAGCGTACAGGGCTCCAGGAAGGAGGAGGGCGGATTCGACGGCGACGCGCCGACCGCGATCCTGATCGAAGCCACCAGCGGAAGCGTCCTGTTCGAGAAAAACGCCGACGAACTGCGCGCGCCCTCCAGCATGATGAAGCTGATGACGGCGGAATTCGTCTTCCACGCCGTCAAGCAGGGCGACATCAAATTGACCGACGAGTACCACGTCAGCGAGAATGCCTGGCGTAGAGGTGGCGCGCCGGCCGGTGGCTCGACCATGTTCGCGGCGCTCAACAGCAGGATTTCAGTCGACGATCTCTTGCACGGCGCGATCATCCAGAGCGGCAACGATGCCTGCATCGTGCTGGCAGAGGCTATCGCGGGCAACGAGCGCGCCTTCGCCGAGATGATGACCAAGCGCGCGCGCGAAATCGGTCTTCCGCGATCGACCTTTGCCAATTCCAACGGCCTTCCGGACCCCGGCAACAAGATGACGGTGCGCGAACTTGCCATGCTGGCGCGTCACATCATCCAGACCTATCCCGAATTCTACAAACTGTTCGGCGAGAAGGAATTCACCTGGAACAAGATCAAGCAGTCGAACCGCAATCCTCTGCTCAATTCGCTCGACGGCGCCGATGGCTTGAAGACCGGATTCACCAAGGAGGGCGGCTACGGCATGGTCGGGTCGGCCGTGCAGAACGGCGTGCGCCTGATCGTGGCCATCAACGGACTCGATGATCCTGAAGACCGCGCCACCGAAGCCAAGAAGATGCTCGAATGGGGATTTCGCAATTTCGAGGTGCGGACCGTGTTCGCAGAGAATCAAACGATCGGCTATGCGAAGGTGTTCGGCGGCGACAGCCGCTCGGTCGCATTGGCCAGCCACGAACCCGTCAAGGTCATGGTGCAGAAGAACGGGTCCGACAAGTTGATTGCCCGCATCGTCTATAGCGGGCCGGTGCGCGCGCCGTTCGAAGCCGGCCAAAAGGTCGGCCTCGTCAAGGTTTGGCGCGGCGGCAACGTCGCGGTAGAGACGCCGGTCTATGCGACGGAAGCGGTCGGCCGCGGCTCGACCATCCGACGCGCCGTCGACGGCGTTGCTGAACTTGCAATCGGGCTGTTCCGCGCGGGTGCAGAGAAGCTGTGACAATGACTCAGGCACCGGTCAAAGCCGCAGGGGGCCGGGGACGTTTCATCTCCTTTGAGGGCGGTGAAGGGTCCGGCAAATCCACCCAGATCAAGATCCTGGCCGAGCGGTTGGCCGGCGTGAAATTGCATGCCATCGTCACCCGCGAGCCCGGCGGATCGCCCGGCGCGGAAATCATCCGCCATCTGGTCCTCTCCGGGATGGGCAAGCTGCTCGGCCCCGAAGCGGAAACGCTGTTGTTTGCCGCCGCGCGCGATGACCATGCGCGCACCGTGATCGAGCCCGCGCTCAAGCAGGGCACGTGGGTGCTCAGCGACCGCTTTTCCGATTCGACGCGGGTCTATCAAGGCACGCTCGGGCATGTGTCGCAGGAGCTTCTCAATGCGATGCAGCGGGTCACCATCGGCGACCTGAAACCGGACCTGACGGTGATCCTGGATGTGCCGGTGGAAATCGGCCTCAAGCGCGCCGCCGCCCGGCGCGGTACGGCGGCCGCCGACCGGTTCGAATCGGAAGACGTCAGCTTTCACCAGCGGCTGCGCGACGCGTATCGGCAGATTGCGGCCAACGAACCGGAACGTTGCGTGCTGATCGACACCACCGACGAGCCGGCAAAGGTCGCGGCCAACATCTGGTCGGCCTTGCGCGACCGCTTTTTCGCGACAAGCGCTGGCAACGCGGCAATTACAGCATGAGCAGCAAGGCCGAGCCGCAGATATCGGTGCTGCACCCCCGGGAAACCACCGCCCTGTTTGGCCATCGCGAGGCCGAGACGGCGTTGCTTAACGCCTATCGCTGGGGCGCATTCCGCATGCCTGGCTGATCGGCGGCGCGCAAGGCATCGGCAAGGCCACGCTGGCTTACAGGATGGCCCGCTTCGTCCTGGCCCACGGCGATCCGCTGGCGGCAACCGTACAGCGCGCCGACAGCCTGAACGTCGATGCCAACGATCCCGCCGCCCGCCGGATCGCAGCCGGCGCGCATGGCGGGCTTCTCGTGCTTCAGAGAACCGCCAACGACAAGGGCGTGATGCGGACCGTGATCACGGTCGACGAGACGCGCGAAACCATTTCGTTTTTCGGATCGACCGCGGCGGCAGAAGGGTGGAGGGTGTGCATCGTCGACACCGTCGACGAACTCAATCCCAACGCCGCCAACGCGCTGCTCAAGACCCTTGAAGAGCCGCCGCGCCAGTCGTTGTTTCTGCTGATAAGCCACGCGCCGGGACGGGTGCTACCGACCATCCTGTCGCGCTGCCGCCGATTGCCGTTGCGGCCGCTTGCGAAGGCCGACGTGATCGAAGCCGTGAGCCGCTCGACCGGACGTGCAAGCGAGGACTCCCAAGTGATCGAGGCGGCCGAGGCCGCGGAGGGCAGCGTCGCGCGGGCGTTGACGCTGCTCGGTGGCGACGCCGTCAAACTTCATCACAAGACCGCGGCGCTGCTGGCGACGCTGCCTCGGGTCGATCCGCGTGAGCTGCATGCGCTCGGCGACGCGCTTGGCGGCAGCGACAAGGTCGCGCTCGCAACCTTTGTGGACAGCATCGATCGCTGGGTCGGCGCGCGGATGCGAACCGAGGATCCCAATGCCGACCTGCCGCGCCTTGCACGGCTGGCGGAGGTGTGGGAAAAGATCAGCCGCGCCGCGCGCGATACCGCTGAATACAATCTCGAGCGAAAGCCGCTTGTGTTCTCGGTATTTGGGATGCTTGCGGAAGCCACGCGATAACCGCGGTCCCTCAAAATCCCGATCGTTTTATTAGATCTGTAAAGGAATTCGTGTGGCGAAGGCTGCGAAAAAAACCGTCAGGAAACGAAAGACGAAAAAGGTCCGGAAAGCGCCGCGCGGCGCCGCGAAGCGCGCTGCCGCCAAGAAGGCCAAGAAAGGCGCCAGCAAGAAAAGCGTAAAGAAGGCCGTCAAAAAAGCGGCCAAGAAAACGGCCAAGAAAACAGTCAAGAAAGCCGCAAAGAAAACGCCAAAGAAATCAGCCAAGAAATCAGCGAAAAAAACTCAAGCCCGACAGAGCACCGCTACGGCGAAAGCCGCGGCAAAGCCGAAGGCCCCGAAGGCCAGCGCAACGGCCGTCACCGCTGCTCCCAAGGCGCCAACGACACCGGCCAAAAACTCGTTCTACATCACCACCGCGATCGCCTATCCCAACGGCGTGCCGCATATCGGTCACGCCTATGAGGCGATCGCAACCGATGCGCTGGCGCGCTTTCAACGGCTCGACGGCAAGGACGTGTTTTTTCTGACCGGCACCGACGAGCACGGTTTGAAGATGATCCAGACCGCGGAAGCCGAAAAGCTGCCGACGATGGAAGTGGCGACGCGCAATGCGCGACGCTTCAAGGAGATGGATCAGCGGCTGAACATCTCCTTCGACCGCTTCATCCGCACCACCGAAGAGCAGCATCATCGCTCCAGCCAGGAAATCTGGAAACGGATGGCCGACAACGGCGATATCTATCTCGACAGTTACGCCGGCTGGTATTCGGTGCGCGACGAAGCCTATTACGCCGAGGATGAGACCACCGTCGGCGAAGACAATGTGCGCCGCGGCCCGCAGGGCACGCCGGTCGAGTGGGTGGAGGAGAAGAGCTACTTCTTCCGTCTCTCCGCCTATCAGGACAGGCTGCTCGCGCTCTATGAGACGCATCCGGATTTCATCGGCCCGGACACGCGCAAGAACGAGGTGGTGAGCTTCGTCAAAAGCGGACTGCGGGATCTATCGATCTCCCGCACCACTTTCGATTGGGGCGTCAAAGTCCCCGGCGACGGCGAACACGTGATGTATGTCTGGGTCGACGCGCTCACCAATTACATTACCGGCGTCGGCTTTCCCGATGAGGGCGACGCCAACTGGCATTATTGGCCGGCGGACGTGCACATCATCGGCAAGGACATCATCCGCTTCCATGCGGTGTACTGGCCGGCCTTCCTGATGTCGGCGGGAATCCCCGTGCAGAAGCGCGTCTATGCCCACGGCTTCCTGTTCAACAGGGGCGAGAAGATGTCGAAGTCGGTCGGCAATGTCGTCGATCCCTTCAACCTCGCCGACCAGTACGGCGTCGATCAGACGCGCTATTTCTTCCTGCGCGAGGTGCCGTTCGGTCAGGACGGCAGCTACAACCATGAAGCCATCGTCGCGCGCATCAACGCCGATCTCGCCAACGACCTCGGCAATCTGGCGCAGCGCTCGCTGTCGATGATTGCGAAACAATTTCAAGGCGTGCTGCCCGAGCCCGGCGAGTTTACCAACAACGACAAGGACATCCTGGCGGAGGCCGACAGCATGATTGCCCATGCGCGAAGCGCGATGGCGACCCAGCAGATTCACCAGGCGCTCAATGCGGTCTGGGCCGTCGTCGCCGAGGCCAACCGTTATTTCGCAGGCGAAGCGCCCTGGGCGCTGGCCAAGACCGATCCGAAGCGTCAGGGCACGGTGTTATACGTGACCGCCGAAGTGGTGCGCCAGATCGCGATTCTCGCGCAGCCGGCGATGCCGCAAGCCTCACACAAGCTGCTCGATACTCTCGGCATCCCCGACGACATAAACTCCCGCAACTTCGCCGCGCTCTCGCAGCGGATCAAGCCGGGTTCGGTGCTCCCGGCGCCGGCCCCGGTATTTCCGCGCTATATCGAGCCGACGGCGACATAGGTGGCAGAAAGCGATGCTTGTCGACAGCCATTGCCATCTCGACTTCCCGGACTTTGCCGACGACCTCGACGGAATTGTCGCCCGCGCCGAGACCGCCGGCATCGGGCGCATCGTCACGATCTCGACCCGGGTGAAGCGCCTCGACGCACTGCTCGCGATCACGGATAAATATCCGAAAGTGTATTGCTCGGTCGGCACCCATCCGCACCAGGCCGACGAGGAAGACGGCATTGCTGCCGAAGAACTGATTGCGCTGACCAAACACCCGAAGGTCGTCGCGCTTGGCGAAGCTGGCCTCGACTACTTCTACCAGCACGGCTCGCGCGAGGCGCAGGAGCGCGGCTTCCGCGCCCATATTGCGGCTGCGCGCGCCACCGGCCTGCCGCTGGTCATTCACACCCGTGAAGCGGATGAGGATTGCGAACGAATCCTCGAAGACGAAATGGCCAAGGGGCCGTTTCGCGCGGTGCTGCATTGCTACACCGGCGGGCGAAAACTCGCGATGAAAGCGATCGAATTGGGGCTGTCGATCTCGTTCACGGGCATTCTGACGTTCAAGAAATCGGACACGCTGCGCGCCCTCGCGGCGGAGCTGCCCGCCGACCGCATCATGGTCGAAACCGATGCGCCATATCTGGCACCCGGAAAATTTCGCGGCAAGCGCAACGAGCCCGCTTATGTGGTTGAAGTCGCCAAGGTGCTGGCGGAAACCCGCGGCGTTTCGCTGGATGAGATTTCGCGGCAGACGACGGAAAACTTCTTCCGTTTGTTTTCCAAAGTACCGCCGCCGCAAGCCGCATGACGGTTACGCTCACCATTCTCGGCTGCGGATCCTCGGCCGGCGTGCCGCGACCGGCGCTGGGCTGGGGCGCGTGCGATCCCAAAAATCCGAAAAACCGGCGCCGCCGTTGTTCGCTTTTGGTCGAACAAACCGGCGCTGATGGTACGACGAGGATCGTGATCGATACCGCGCCTGACTTGCGCGAGCAGTTGATCGACGCCGGTGTCGACCACATCGATGCGGTGTTTCTGACCCATGAACACGCCGATCAAACCCACGGGATCGACGATCTGCGTTCGGTGGTATTGCACCAGCGCCGGCGCATTCCGACCTATTTCAACATGTCGACCGCCAAGGATATCATGGCGCGGTTTTCCTATTGCTTCATCACGCCCGAGGGCAGTGAGTATCCACCGATCCTGCTGCGCCATGCGATCGAGGGAGGCGAGAGCCGGACGATCGCGGGGAAGGGCGGCGCCGTGACGCTCTCGGCCTTCGACCTCACGCACGGCAACATCCCCGCGCTGGGCTATCGGATCGGCGCCGCCGCCTACACGCCCGACGTCAGCGACATTCCGCAAGCGAGCTGGCCGTTCCTGGAAAATCTCGATCTCTGGATTATCGATGGCTTGCGCTACACCGGCCATCCCAGCCACTTCAGCGTCAGCGACGCGCTGTCCTGGATCGAACGATTCAAGCCGAAGCGCGCCGTCATCACCAACATGCATTCCGATCTGGATTACGAGGTGCTGCGGCAAAGCCTGCCCGACGGCGTGATTCCGGCTTATGACGGCATGCGGCTGGAAGTAGCAGCTCGCTCCCTCGGCTGAAACTGTCATCGTCCGCGAAAGCGGGCGATCCAGTATTCCAGAGACGGTCACGGTTAATTGAGAAGCCGCGGCGTACTGGATACCCCGCCTTCGCGGGGTATGACGATTGAGGTCGTCGCCCTAAATCTTGTGCAACTCGAGCGCGGAAGCGTGAAACAATTCCTCCGGCGCGAGCAGGCGGGACGACAGTCCCTCGGCGTGATGGCGCTCCAGGAATCGCCTCAGCACTTCGCGGTTCGGCTCCAATCCGTACGACCAGAAATCCTCGCCCATCAGGCGGCGCGCCGCCCCCAACTGCTCCTCGACAAACGGCAACGTCACCTTGGTGGCGGACGTGTCCGAGAGTTTCGTCAGTGCGATCGCCTTGGAGCGCTCGAACGCCTTGGTGATCGCAACCGGCAACCACGGATGTTTTTCGACCAGCGTGCGGCGAATGCCGAGCGTATGCATGATCGGGAAGAGGCGTGTCCGCCGATACCATTCGGTCGCGGTCGCCTGCGGATCGGCAAAGAGATAGCCGATGTTTGGATGCCCGCGATCGAAGCAGGATGGCGCCCGCGGCCCGATTACGGCGTCGAGTTCGCCGCTCGCCAGCAAATCGGAGATGGTGGCGTCGGCCCTTGCGTTCTCCACCTTCACATCGCCCGGCAGGTTGAGGCTGATCTTCTCGATCCGTCCGGGATGCTCATAGCCGCCCCGCATCCAGGTGACGTCGGAAGGGCGAATTCCGTAATCTTCCTCAAGAAAGAGGCGGACCCAGATGTTGGCCGTGAGCTGATATTCCGGCACCCCGACGCGGCGTCCCTTCAGGTCGGCCGGCGATTTGATGCGGTCGGTGCGGACATAGACCGAGGTGTGGCGGAAAGCGCGCGACGGAAACACCGGCACGGCAATATAGGGACTGGTGCCTGCCGCGGTCTTGACCGAATAGCTCGACAGCGACAATTCGCAGACATCGAAATCGGCGTGGCGGAACGCGCGGAAAAATATCTCCTCCGGGTCGAGCAGCATGAACTGCGCATCGACGCTGTCGATCTGGACCAGACCGTCGACCAGCGGTCGCATCCGGTCATAGTCGCCGATCGCGACGGAAAGCTGCAGTTTGCTCATCAATCACCCCTTGAACTGGCTTTTCAAATTAGGCCCGGCGGAGGCCGTCGACACTTGCGTGCTCTCTTTCTCCGTCCGCGATCGCAGGCCCATCACGGTGCTCGCGGCGGCGCCGATCAGGACCGATCCGCCGGCAACCGCAAAGATCGTCGGAACATCCCACTGTGCGCCGACCATCTGGCCTACCACGAGCGGTCCCGTCACCGAGCCGAGCCGCCCAATTGCCGTGGCCCAGCCGACACCGCTCGAACGTATCGTGATGGGATAGTAGATTGCCGACAATGCGATCAGCCCGGAACTGGCGCAACCAAGCAACAAGCCGAAGCTTCCCTGCGCGAATAGAACTGCTTCAAACGACGGCACCGATCGCCCGACCATGACATAGGCGAGCGCTCCCAGCGCAAGCGTCGGCGCCAGCACGCGCAAGACGCCGAAACGATGGAGCAGAACTCCCGCGGCTGCCGAGCCGATCAGCGATCCGAAATTGAAGAGCGCAAGCGCAAGCGCGGACTGCTCGGCGGCGATGCCGGCGCGGCGGAGCAGGATCGGGGTCCAGGCCGAATTCGTGACAAGGATCATGAACGCGAAAAAGAAGCTGATCCACAACAACAGCGTGCCCACGGCACGGCCCGACCTGAACAGCTCGGCCACCGTCGCTTTCGGCACGACCTCCCTGGCGAATTCGAAGCGGGTATCCGCGGTGATCGACAGATCGGGGAAGATACGCCGCAGCGTGCGACCGATCTGCTCGCTCGACTTGCCCGATGCGACCATCAGGCTCGCCGATTCCGGCAATATGCTCGCAAGCACGACCGCCAGGATGATCGGAAGAACCCCGCCGACGATGAAGATCGATGGCCAGCCATAGGCCGGAATGATCCGTGACCCCAACAGCCCACCAATCACCCCACCAAGTGGAAAGCCGGCCCAGAGCAGGCTCACGACGGCCGCCCGGCGTGCCTTCGGCACATATTCCGAGGCGAGACTGATGAAGCTCGGCATGGCGCCGCCCAACCCGAAACCCGCCATGAAGCGGACCATCAACAACTGCGAGAGATCGCCGACAAAGGCGGTTGCCAGCGTGAAGATGCCGAAGCAGAAGGCGGCAGCGACAAGAACCCGTTTGCGGCCGACCCTGTCCGCCAACGGTCCCAGCAGGAAAGCTCCCAGCGCAAGGCCTGCCAGGGCCGCGCTGAAGACGACGCCGAAGACATGAGGGGCGATGTGGAGCGCGCCGATCATTGCGGGTGCGGCCAGTCCGATCGATTGCAGGTCGAGACCGTCCAGCATCGCGACCAGCGCGCACAGCGAGATCACCATCCATTGCGCGCGGCCGATCGGTCGCGTCTCAATCAACGACCCGACGTCAAGAATGCGTTCGCTCAATTTCTTTTCCTCCGTTCGCGGCCGATTATAGTCTCAGCCTTGATGGATATTGATCTCTATCCTTCGAGATTGGCGATGACTTTCTCAAGCAGGCGCGCGGCCATCGCCGTCTCCCCGGGATCGATAGCTGAGACGGCCCGCCGGTTGATGGCAATGCCGATCGGGAGCAATTCATCCTTCAGGTCGCGGCCGCGCTTCGTCAGGAACAAATGGTGCTTGCGGCGGTCGTCTCCGCGCTTGGTCCGGCGCATGATGCCCTTATGCTCCAGACTCGCGAGTACCGCCGTCAGGGAAGCCTTGCGCACCCGCATCCTTGCCGCCAGATCGACTTGCGTGAACCCTTCCTCTTGCCACAACCTGCGCAACACCGCCCATTCCGCCACGCTGACGCCATAAGGCAGCAGGCGATCGGCGAGCCGGGCCACAAACGCCCGATGTGCCTGGCGGACAAGAAAACTCAAGCTGCGGTCGGTCAAAACCTGCGCTTCGGCGGCGCTTGACCGGCGGGGGGAGGGTTCCCGTTGCGTCGCTATCGAGGGCATGCGGACCTTGCTCAAGCCTTGGCGATCGGCTTGCGCCAGATCGTATGGGACCATACTATCTCGCGCAACAAGCATGACATCAAGAGCAGGGAGCCCGCCATGCCCGACACCGACACCGTGCAATCGACGATCCGCGAACTGGTCAGCGCCAACCATATCCTGTTCGACCAGGGCGTCGTTGACGGCTTCGGCCATGTCAGCGTGCGCCATCCGCTCAATCCCGACCGCTTCCTGCTCTCCCGAAGCATGGCGCCGGGTCTTGTCACCGAGAAGGACGTGCTGGAGTTCGATCTCGACGGCAATCCGGTCGTGCCGAACGGCCCCGCCGCCTATCTCGAACGGTTCATCCACGGCGAAATTTACCGCACGCGAAAGGACGTCATGTCGGTCGTGCACAGCCATTCGCCGTCCGTCGTTCCGTTCAGCGTCGTGACAGGCGTGCGGCTGCGGGCGATCTGCCACATGTGCGGCTTTCTCGGTTCGGACACGTCAGTATTCGAAATCCGCGATTTTGCCGGCGAGGACAGCGATCTCCTGATCAACAGCAATCGTCTTGGCGCAGCGCTCGCACAGAGCCTCGGCGAGAAGCCGGCGGTCCTGATGCGCGGTCACGGCTCGACCGTGGTCGGTAGCTCGCTCCGTCAAGCCGTGTTCCGCGCCGTCTATACCGAAGTCGGGGCGCGTCTGCAGATGGAAGCGATGCGGCTTGGCCCCGTCACCTATCTGACCGAGGGGGAGGCTGCTGCGACGACCAAAACAAACAATACCCAGATCGATCGTGCCTGGTTTTTGTGGCTCAAGGCAGCCGAGAGCCGCACAAAGGAGAGCTGATCTGCGGGCGGGGCGACCGAAATTTATCCCAGGATTGCCTTCGCTGAATGAACCTGGCCGCGTAACAGGAATTTCTGGATTTTGCCGGTCGAGGTCTTCGGGATCGGGCCGAACACGACGGCCTTTGGGGTCTTGAAGCCGGGCATCTGGGTCCGGCAGAACGCGATGATATCGGCCTCGGTCGCCTGTGCGTTCTCCTTCAGTTCAACGAAGGCGCAGGGCACCTCGCCCCATTTCGTATCCGGCTTGGCCACGACGGCGGCGAACAGCACGGCCGGATGCTTGTAGAGAACATCTTCGACCTCGACGGAGGAAATGTTTTCGCCGCCGGAGATGATGATGTCCTTGGAACGATCCTTGATGATGACGTAGCCGTGCTCATCGAGCACGCCGAGATCGCCGGTGTGAAACCAGCCGCCGGCGAAGGCCTCATCGGTCGCCTTCTCGTTCTTGAGATAGCCTTTCATGACGATGTTGCCGCGGAACATCACTTCCCCGATGGTCTCGCCGTCGCGCGGCACTTCACGCATGGTTTCGGGATCGATGACGGTCACGGCTTCCTGGAGCGGGTAGGGCACACCCTGCCGGCGCTTGAGCTGCGCACGCTGATCGGCAGGCAAATCGTCCCAGCCGGGTTGCTCCGCGCAGACCGAGGCGGGACCGTAGACCTCGGTCAGGCCATAGACATGCGTGAGCTTGATGCCGATGCGCTCGGCACCTTCGAGCACCGCCACCGGAGGCGCGGCACCGGCGATCAAGCCAACGACGGGGCGGGCATCCGACTTCTTCGGCGCGTCGGGCGCGTTGATCAGCGTGTTGTAGACGATCGGCGCGCCGCACATATGCGTGACGCCGTGCTTCTTGATCAATTCGAAGATCTTCGTCGGATCGACCTTGCGCAGGCAGACATTGATCCCGGCAGACGCCGCAATGGTCCATGGGAAGCACCAGCCGTTGCAATGAAACATTGGCAGCGTCCAGAGATAGACCGGATGCGGGCCGAGATTGCCGGCCAGGATGTTGCTGACGGCATTTAGATACGCGCCACGATGGTGGGTCACCACGCCCTTGGGATTGCCCGTGGTGCCTGACGTGTAGCTGAGCGCGATCGCGTCCCATTCATCCGGCGGCATGCGGGTAACGAAATTTTCGTCGCCTTGCGCGAGCGCCTCTTCATATTCGATTTCGCCGATGCGCTTTCCGCCCACAAAAGCCATATCGTCAACGTCGATCACAAATGGCCTTTTGCCCTTCATCAGCGCGAGCGCATCCGCGATCACGCCCGAAAATTCTGGATCGACCAGAATGACCTTGGCGCCGCCATGGTCGAGCTGGAACGCGATCGAGGCCGCATCGAGCCGGATGTTGAGCGCATTCAGCACCGCGCCCGCCATCGGCACGGCAAAGTGCGCTTCGTTCATCGCCGGGATATTCGGCAGCATCGCCGCCACCGTATCGCCCGGACCGATGTTGCGGCCTGCGAGGTAAGAGGCAAAGCGCCGGCAGCGCGCATAGGTCTCCGACCAGGTAAAGCTGCGGCCTTCGTAGACCGTGCTGGTATGGTTGGGATAGATCGCGGCCGTGCGCGCCAGAAAGCTTAAGGGCGTCAAGGCGACAAAATTGGCCGGCGTCTTCTCAAGGCCGATGTCGTATTGGCTTTGGATTCCTGCCATCGGTTGCCCTCAACGCTTAGAGAAAGCCGATCGATATCCAGGGAAAGATAGCAACGATAATCAAACCTGCCATCAGCGCCAGCAAATAACCCCAGATCGGCCGGATGCCCTCGGCGGGATCGACGCGGCCGATGGCGCAGGCGGCATAATAGCCGACGCCAAACGGCGGTGCGAACAGCCCGATCCCCATCGCAAGGATGATGATCATCGCGTAGTGGACCTCGTGCACGCCGACCTGCTTTGCGATCGGGAACAGCAGCGGGCCGAACAGCACGATCGCCGGAATGCCCTCGAGCACGCTGCCGAGGATCGTGAAAGCCACGATCGAGACCGCGATGAAGGTCGCCGAGCCGCCGGGCAGGCCGGTCATCGCAGCCGCCAGCGCCCGCGAAAACCCGGACTGGGTCAGTCCCCAGGCCATTCCGGTCGCAGTGCCAATGATTAGCAGAATAGCTCCGGAAAGGCATGCGGTCTCAACCAGCATCGGCATCAGCCGCCGCCAGTTGAACTGGCGGTAGATCAACAGGCCGACCACGAAGCCGTAGACGATGCCGATGGTGGAAACTTCCGTGGCGGTCGCAATGCCCTCGACGACCGAGTAGCGGATGACAAACGGGAGCGCCAGCGCGGGCAGGGCGACGACGAACGTTCGGAGGATTTCACCGCCGCTCGCCCGCTTGACGTGGCTTAAATCCTCGCCGCGATAGCGCCACCACACCAGCGCCGACAGCGTGATCGCCAGCACCACGCCGGGCAATAGGCCTCCGGTGAACAGCGCCGAAATCGAAACGCCAGTCACCGAGCCGATGGTAATGAGCACGAGGCTCGGCGGTATGGTTTCGGTCTGCGCGCCGGTCGAAGCGAGCAGGGCGACGAGATCGCCCGGCCGGGCGCCGCGCTGCTTCATCTCGGGGAACAATACCGGCGCGACCGCCGCCATATCGGCAGCCTTGGAGCCCGAGATGCCCGACACGAGATACATCGCGCCGACCAGCACATAATGCAGGCCGCCGCGGACGTGGCCAAGCAGGCTTGCCAGAAACGCCACCATGGCCCGCGCCATGCCGGCCATTTCGATCAAAAGCCCTAAGAAAATGAACAGCGGCACCGCGAGCAGGATCAGATGGCTCATGCCCTCGTCCATCCGCCCGACCAGCACCATCAGCGGCGTCCGCGTCGTCAGCGCGAGATATCCGAAAATCGCAAGACCAAACGCGAATGCAATCGGCACGCCGGCAAAGACACAAAAGCCGACCACGCCGACGAAGAAAATCACCAGATTGAGATTGCCGAGCGGCCGCAGCCACGGCGTCGCCAGCCAGAAAACGGCAACCAGGAGCGCCACCGACAGCGCAGCCCTCACAACGAGCCTGGTATCACCGACCCGCAGCAGTCGGAGAACCGCAAACAGCACCATCAGGCCGATGCCGACCGGTAACGCCGCCGCGCGCCAGCTGTTGGAAATCTGCAACGCCGGCGTCGTGATGAAACTTTCCTCGTAGGCGTATTGATAACTCGGGCCGGCGATGAACAGCAGGAAAGCCAGCGCCGCACAGGTGGCGACGACATCGAGATAGGCGCGCACGGCCGGTGTCGCGCTCGCCACGACAGCCGTCATCCTCATATGCTCGGCGCGACGAAATGCGACGACTGATCCGAGCATCGCCAGCCAGAGGAACAGGATCGAGGCGAGTTCATCGGACCAGATCAGCGGCTGCTGCACGATGTAACGCGCGACGACACCCGCGAACAGCGTCACGACCTCAGCGACGACGAGCAGGGCGGCCGGAATTTCAATCGAGTCTTCCGATGAAGGCTTCGATCGCCCTGACCTGCGAATCCCGGCGAAGGTACACCACCTCGCCGGCCACCGGCCGCGTCGCATCGGCACCCGTCATATCCGCCCGCCTTCAAGCCGCTCGTGTCAAGACAACTTGCCGACCGCCTTTTCCAGGATCGACCATGCCTCTTCGCCGTATTTTCCCTTCCATTCGGAATAGAAACCGGCGGCGCGCAGCTTATCACGGAACGGCGTCAGATCAGGCTGATTGAAGGTCAGCCCTTTGGTCGTGAGTTCCGCGCGGACGGTTGCGTTCAGCTTTTCCGTGTCGACGCGAGCTTTTAGCGCGGCTTCATTGACGTTCTTCTCGACGATGCCGCGCACGTCCGGCGGCAGCGCTTCCAGCGCCCGGCGATTGGCCAGGAACCAATAGCCGTCCCACATATGATTGGTTAGCGAGCAGTACTTCTGGACCTCGTAGAGCTTGGCGGTCGAAATCAGCGCCAGCGGATTTTCCTGACCTTCGACAATCCTGGTCTGCAACGCGGAATAGACCTCATTGAAATTGATCGAGGCGGGCGCCGCATCGAAGGCCTTGAACATCGAGGTCCACAACGGCGACACCGGCACGCGGATCTTGAAACCTTTGTAGTCGCCGGGGCTCGTGATCGGCTTGGTCGAGGACGTGGTCTGACGGAAGCCGTTGTCCCAGATCTTCTCGAACGCGACGATGTTGGCCTTGGCGACTTCTTTGCGCACATAGGCGCCGAGGTCGCCGTCCATGGCCTTCCAGACCGTCGGATAATCCGGGAACGCAAAACCCATCCCGTTGATGGACGCCGCCGGCACCAGCGTCGCCAGGATCAGTCCGGACATCGTGAAGAACTCGACCCCGCCGGAGCGCAACTGGCTCAGCACGTCGGTATCCGCGCCGAGCTGGTTGTTCGGAAAGATCTGCAAATCGAACCGGCCGTTGGTCTCGGTCTTGATCGCGGCCGCCATTTCCCGGGCACGGCTATTGAGCGGATGGGTATCCGGCAGGTTATTGGCAAACTTGTAGGAGAACTCGGCCTGCTGGGCTCGTGCCACCAACGGCGCACCCAAGCCGCCGAGTACCGCCGAGGCGGCCGTGGTCTTCAATAGCGAACGTCGTGAAAAGCCCATCCATCGTCTCCCAAATCGTTTTTATTCGGCTTCCACATCGGAAGCGCCTTGGTTGGCTTTTTGCCTGCTTTCGGAGGAAATACCAAGCGGCTGTTGGGATGCACTTTCGCCGAAGTTTCTGGAGGCATTGGCGGAGCGGCTGCGCAACGTCCAGCGCCGACGTGATCAGCCTCGAAATTCGGTAGAACCTGAGGGTTTAGATACAAATGTCTGTAATCCTTATATAATATAATATTCCATAATATACCTTATGCGAATCACGGATATATAGATCGGCATTTCAGGACCGAGCCGGCCCTGTCTCAGCGGCCCCTGAATCGCGGCTTGCGCCGTTCCAGAAACGCCGAGACGCCCTCCTGATGATCTTCGGTCAGGGTTGCCAGCGCAAACTGATCGACGTCCATGTGGCTGGTGAGATCGTCGAGCGCGTGCGTCAGGCGGTTGATCGTGAGCTTGGTCATCGCGGCCGAGAGCGGCGGCTGGTTTGCGAATTTGGCCGCGAGTGCCATCGCCGTATCGAAGGCCGTGCCGGGATCGGCGACCTCCTCCACCAGACGCCACGCATGAGCTTCCTCGGCCGAGATGGGTTGATCGGCCAGGATAACGGCCTGCTTGGTTCGAGCCGGACCCATCAGATGCAGGAGCCGCGGAATACTTTGCCAGCTCATGTTCATGCCAAGCCCGATTTCGGGAATTCGGATATGGGCTGAGCTACTCATGACACGGAAATCGAGCGCGACCGCGAGCGCGATGCCGCCACCGATACAGAAGCCTTCGATCGCGGCGATCGTGATCTGTTCCATGTCCTGCCAGGCGCGGGCGAGCCGGGGGCCGATCTTCAGATGTCGCCGCAGCGAGCCAACATCCATGGACTTGCGTAAGCGCCCCTCCGGATCCTTGAGATCGAAGCCGGCGCTGAACGCCTTCGGACCGCCGGTCAGCACCACCACGGAGGTGTCGCCGTCGTCCTCGAAACTGCGCGCCGCACTGGTTAATTGGCGCATCGCTTCCGGCGACAGCGCGTTGATGCCGTCGCCGCGGTCAAACCGCACCACGGCAACGCGGCCCTCGGGGCCAAGACCTTTTTCGATGGTCACAAAGTTGGTCACGACCTCGCCCTCCTCGTTCCACCGTTCGGCCGTTTGGCTATCGGCTATCCTTCAGCGCGTCGCGGACCGCGCGGGCGACCTCGACCGCGTTCGGCGTGTCCGAATGCACGCAGATTGAATCGGCACGCACCGCGACGTCCTTGCCGTTAACGCTATGAGTCCTGCCTTCAGCAATCGCACGCCGGCAGCGCGACGCCACGCGTGCCGGGTCGACCGCGTGATGTTCGCGCGTAATGATCAGGCGGCCATCGTCCTCGTAGTCGAGGTCGGCATAGAATTCGGCGATCAGGACATGGCCACGCGCGCCATAGACAGTCTCGTGGCAAGTGGAGATCAGGCCCATGATCGGCGTCTTGAACACATCGGCGGCATCGCAAATCGCATGAGCCACGGCCTCGTCCCGCGCCGCCATGCCATAGAGCGAGCCGTGCGGCTTGATGTGGTTCAGCGTCATGCCTTCGGCTTCAAGAAAACCCTTGAGCGCGCCGACCTGGTAGATGATGCAATTGGCAAGCTCCTCGCGCGGCATCTTCATTTCGCGACGGCCAAAGCCTTGCAGGTCCGGCAGCGAAGGGTGCGCCCCGACCCTGACGCCCTGCTCCTTGGCAAGCCGAACGGTCCTGCGCATGTGGTTGAAGTCGGAGGCGTGGAAGCCGCAGGCGACGTTGGCCACGGAAATCAGCGGCATCAACGCTTCGTCATCGCCCATTCGGTAGAGGCCGAAGGCCTCACCCATATCGCAATTGATCGTTGTCACGCCCTGCTCCCGGGCTTGTTTTTCTGACCGTTATTTCTTGCGCAGCGAATAAGCCCCCGGGCCAAATGTCGCGATCATGGCAAACAGTCCGATCAGCCCGAGGTTCTTGAGAAAGTTGATGGTCTGCACCGTCACCGCCGCAGGCGGCGAAGCCCAGAAATTGTGAAACATCACACTCGCCAGGATCGTGAACACGATCAGGGCGAGCGCCGCACACCGCGTATAGATACCGAGAATGAGCGCCAGCGAGCAGCCGAGTTCGATCACGATCGATCCCGCCGCCAGCAAGCTGCCGAAGCCGCCCTCACCGCCCGGCAGGCGCGACGCGGTGACGCCGAACGCGAGGATCTTTCCAATCCCGCTATAGATAAACAGCGGCGCCACCAACAGCCGCGCCGCCAGCAACACCTTGTCCTGCACCGCATTGGTCGCAGGACTCGCCTCCGAACTTATCATTTTTTTTCCCCCGTCGATTTTTTCTTAAAAGCCAGTCTCTTAAAAGCTACTATCCTAAAGCCATTCGTAAAAGCTATTCGGCCGGTGCAACGCTGCCTTGGGCCGTTTTGCCGGCCATCGCCAGCGAACCGATCACGGCGGCAGCCACGATCGCAGCTCCGCTGATCGCCCAGAATACGGCGTCCGGCCCTCCCGTCGCCTGCTGCAACAGACCGATGACGTAAGGTCCGAGAATGGCGCCGACACGTCCTACCCCCAATTCCATCCCGACGCCGCTGGCGCGAAGGCCCGTCTCATAGGAATTGGCCGTGAAATTGTTGAGGACGTGCTGAGCGCCGATCACGCAGAAGCCCGCGATCGTAACGACCGCGATGTTAAAGCCATGACCGTTGACGAACACCAGCGCGCCGACCGCAAGGCCCCCGATCGCCCACCATGTACCCAACAGCCGCGGCGTGGCGGCAAATCGGCGGTCGGCGAGCGTGGCGAGCGCAAGGCCGCCGACGAAGGACATTGCTTGCAACAGCGCGCCAAAGCCAAAGGACGCCGCGAAAGTTTCGCCGCGCTTGATCATGACGGTGGGGATCCATCCAGTCAGGCCGAAAATCGCAAACAAGGTGAGAAACGCGGTAAGCCATATCGTCAGCGAGACACGGCGATAGCGCGGCGCGAGCAGCGCGGCGATGGTATTTTGTGACACCGTGTGCTCGGTGGTGCGAAATACCGCGTTTTCGTAAATAGCGCGCCGCTCCGGACGCAGCCTCGACATCAGCGCCCGCAGCTCCTCGACCCGCCCGCGGGCCGCCAGAAATTTCGGGCTCTCCGGCAACATCGCATGCACGACCAGCGTCAGCGGAATCGACATCGTTCCGGCAAAATAGAGAATTTGCCAGCCGTGGGTCGGCGTCAGAAAAACGCCGACCAGACCGGCGAACACGCCGCCCAGCGACCAGCCGAATGACACGCCCCATAACGAAAAACTGTTGCTGATCCGCTGCGGCGCCAGTTCATTGATGTAGGTGGTGCCGAGCGGCAGCAGCACGCCGAGGCCAAGGCCGGTGAGGAACCTCAAGCCGCAGAAGCTTGCAAAATCGCTCGCAAACATCGCGGTGAGAAGCGTCATGACGTTGACGATCCACAGGCCGGCGAGCAGCGTGTTTCGCCTCCCGTAACGATCGGCGACCATGCCGTGGCCCATCGCGCCGAACAGGAAGCCGACCAGGCCGGAGGACACCAAAAGCCCCGCCTGGCTCGGCTGCAAGCCCCAGGGCTGCATCACATAGTGGATGACATAGGCCGGATTGAAGGTGTCGTAGCCGTCGAACATCGTGATCAGCGTGATCAAGACGCCGAGCGCCTTGTGCAAGGGAGTGACGGCAGCGCCCGCCAGCTCCTCATGGATATCGACTTCGTTTCCCGAACTCATGGGTGTCCCCTCCCCCTTCTTTTGCTGCTTCGCCTCCCCACTCTTTGGCGGGTTCATGCGCCGGATCGATCAACCTAGTGGTCCGATTCTAACATTTGCATCCCCGCGCGGAGGCACTTTTGCAAATGTTAGAATCAAAGGACCACTAGCAAATATAGATTTCTAGTGGAGTAGATTTGACATTCGCATTGCGAATCCGTGGCTACCCGTTAGCGAATGTCAAATCTACTCCACTAGCTTAAACAAGGCCTTCGCATTGTCGCGGCCAATCTTCTGGCGATCGCCTTCCGAAATCGGCGCCGCGTCAAACCAGTCCGACGCATGGTCGATATTCTCGAACGGCCAATCGGTCGAAAACAGGATTCGATCCGAGCCGATCTCGAGCATGGCGTCGATCAGCGTCTGGGTCCGGAAATTCCCCGACGTCGTGATGTAGAAATTTTCGCGAAAGTAGTCGCCGATCTGTCGTTTGGCCGGATAGTTGTTTTGCACGCGCATCCACTTGTTGTGGTTGTCGATCCGCCATATCGAATAAGGCAGCCCCTCGCCCATATGACCGATCACGATATTGAGCTTGGGATAGGCATCGAACAATCCCGACCCCATCAGCCTCAGCGCATGCACGGCGGTTTCATGCCCGAAAGCCCAGGACGGACCGAGCAGCCAGCGGTGGCCTTCGTAAATCGCGGCATCCTTCGGCAGCGGGTTTCGCGGATGCAGATAGAACGGCACGTCGAGCCGCTCGACCTCGGCCCAAAACGGCCAATAGGCTTTCACGTCGTAGTAGATACCGGATGGATTGTCGGCGACCTGGCTAAAGCCGTTGACCAGCGCGCCGCGAAAGCCGAGTTCCCGCACACAGCGCGTCAGCTCGCGCGTCGCAAGCTCGGGGGTTTGCATCGGCAGCGCGGCCAGACCGGCAAAGCGCTTCGGCTGGCGGGCGATTTGCTCGGCCATGAAGTCGTTCGAGCGGCGCGCGATTTCGTTGGCCTTCTCGAGATTCGGTATCGCCTGCACGGCGGGGGCGTTGAGCGAAAGCAGCATCATCTCGATGCCGTGCGCGTCCATTTCCCGCAAACGGCGGTCCTGGATGTCTAAGAGGCGTCCCTTCAATTCCGACCAGTCGGCTTCCGGGGCAAAGCCGGCGCTGTCCTGAAGGGTTTCGGCAATCGCAAAATGCTCTTCGAGAGCTACTTTTCCCTGCATCGCAGCACGCCTCCACCCTTTTGGTCGGTTCTGTTGGTCCGTTTATCCGGAGCAGTTAGACAGTACACTGTCCATTTGGCAAGTTCAAATCCGTTACGATCGTAATCTTGACCGGCGCAGGCCCAAAGCCGACAATGAAAAGACATGATCCAGGCGCTGTCGCGCCGATCAAATCCTGCCATCAAATCTTATTTGGCCTTCATGACCGAGCACGACCATCACGACCACGACGACCATTCGGAACTGTCCGAGACGGAATTGCGTGTGCGCGCGCTCGAGACCATCCTGACCGAAAAGGGATATGTCGATCCCGCCGCGCTCGACGCCATCATCCAGGCTTATGAGACCAGGATCGGTCCTCATAATGGCGCGCGGGTCGTCGCCAAGGCCTGGTCCGATCCCGCTTTCAAACAAGCCTTGCTGAAGGATGCGAGCAAGGCGGTCGGCACGCTCGGTCACGTCAGCCGGGTCGGCGATCATCTGGTCGCGGTCGAGAATACGCCGCAGCGGCACAACATGGTCGTCTGCACGCTGTGCTCCTGTTACCCTTGGGAGATGCTCGGGCTGCCTCCGGTCTGGTACAAGGCCGCGCCCTACCGGTCGCGCGCGGTCAAGGACCCGCGCGGCGTGCTCGCCGATTTTGGCGTCAGCTTGCCGAAGGAAACGGAAATCAGGGTGTGGGACTCGACCGCCGAGACCCGCTTTCTGGTGCTGCCGATGCGCCCCGCAGGCACAGACGGCTGGAGCGAGGAACAACTGGTTGAACTCGTGACACGGGATTCCATGATCGGCACCGGATTTCCCAAGACGCCGGAATGCTAAATCATGAACGGCGTGCACGACATGGGCGGCATGGATGGCTTCGGCAAGGTCGAGCCTGAGCCGAACGAGCCGGCGTTTCACGAAAAATGGGAAGGCCGCGTGCTCGCGATGGTCCGCGCGATGGGCGCCGCTGGCGCGTTCAACATCGACACTTCCCGCTTCTACCGCGAAACGCTGCCGCCACATATTTATCTTGCCAGTTCCTATTACCGGAAATGGTTGCTTGGGCTCGAAGACAATCTGGTCGCACAAAGGTTTCGTGACGGCTTCAGAGCTTGCGGCCGGTCACGCGAAAGAACCCGCAAAGCCGCTGAAGAACGGCAAGCTGCGCCTCGATGACGTCGAGCGCATCATGGTGCGCGGCCAATTTGAACGCCCGGCGCCTACGCCCGCCAAATTCAAGCCGGGCGATCGCGTGCGGACAAAGAACATGCATCCCGCGACCCATACCCGCCTTCCCCGCTATACGCGCGGCCATGTCGGCGTGGTCGAACGCATCCTGGGCTGTCAGGTTTTCCCGGACTCAGCGGCGATGGAATTGGGCGAAAATCCGCAATGGCTCTATACTGTGGTGTTTGACGGCGCCGAATTGTGGGGTCCGGAAGCCGACCCCACCGTCAAGATCTCCATCGACGCGTTTGAGCCCTATCTGGAGCCGGCAGAATGACCGACGCCGCCGCGCAAGCAACAAGCGAACTTCGCGACCTGCCGCGGGATGACGACGGTCCGGTGTTTCGCGAACCCTGGGAAGCGCAGGCGTTTGCGATGGCGCTCTCGCTGCATGAGCGCGGCCTGTTCACCTGGAACGAATGGGCGGCAGCGCTCGCCGATGAAATCAAGATCGCGCAGGCTGGCGGCGATCCCGATACGGGAACGACCTACTACCGGCACTGGCTCGCGACCCTGGAAAAACTGGTGGCCGCCAAAGGCGTCGCCACGCTCGAAACCCAGCACCGCTACCGCGACGCCTGGGATCATGCCGCCGACCGCACGCCGCACGGCAAGCCGATCGAATTGAGGCCGGAAGATTTTCAGCCCCACGCGTGAGATCGACGCGCCCTAAGGCGCCGTGGATATCGGGCAGCTTGGTCTTCTTCCACTGGGACAAGCGCGCATCTTGCGGCATACAAAGCGGGAGATTTTCCCTCTTTGGTGCAGCATGACCCCTTCCCGAGACATTTCCCGCCTGATCGAGATCATGGCGCAGCTTCGAACGCCTGTGACCGGTTGTCCGTGGGACCTCGAGCAGAATTTCGAGACGATAGCGCCCTATACGATCGAAGAGGCCTATGAAGTCGCCGATGCGATTGCGCGCAGCGATCTCGACGACCTCAGGGATGAACTCGGCGACCTGCTGCTTCAGGTCGTCTACCACGCCCGCATGGCCGAAGAGCAGAACGCGTTCGGTTTTGGTGACGTGGTTGAGGCGATTTGCCGAAAAATGATCCGACGGCATCCGCATGTCTTTGCCGACAGGGACGGCAACATCGCACCCGCCGGCGTCAAGAGCGCGTGGGAGCGCATCAAGGCCGAGGAAAAGGCCGAGCGCGCCGCGCGCCGTCCCGCCGAGACCGCGCCGTCCGGTTCGTTGTTGTCGAACGTCAAGGCCGGTCAGCCGGCGCTCACGCGCGCGATGGAATTGCAACGCAAGGCGTCAACGGTGGGCTTTGACTGGAACGACCCGCGCGCCGTGTTGCGAAAAATCCGTGAGGAAGCCGACGAGATCGAGGCCGCGCTCGATCACGGCGACAATCAGGAAATAGCGGCCGAGACCGGCGACCTCATGTTCGCGCTGGTCAACCTCGCGCGGCACGCGGGAGCCAATCCCGAAATGGCGCTGCGCGGCGCCAATGCCAAGTTCGAGCGGCGTTTTGCCTATATCGAACACGCGCTGGCCGCGAAGGGCCGCACGCCGGAGGCCGCATCGCTCAGCGAGATGGATGCGCTGTGGAACGAGGCGAAGGGAATGGAAACCCGAAGAGCGACGGCTACGTCCACGGATTAATAGTCCTGCATCAGGGCGGTTTGACGCTGCGAGGGGGCCTTCCTCCGCTATCAACCCAAACTGCCTTTTCGCGGGGACGACTATGACCCCTGCGGCACCGCATCGAAGCGGTTGATCACGAGATCGCGCTTGGTCTCGTCGACCCGAACGGTCATTTCATAACGTCCGTCCTGGAGATTCTTGTCGAGCACCTCCGAGTTTCGATGCAGCCAGCTGACGCCGGCGCCATCGGCGGCATCGATCGATAGATGCAGCGTCGTTCGCGTGGCGGCGAGACGATCCTCGATCGCAGCCAGGAGGTCATCGATCCCCTCCCCGGTCTCGGCGGAAACCAGAAAACACGGACGGTCCGGCGTGCGGCGCGCGGCGATATTCCGGATGTTTTCACGCTGCTCCGGATCGAGCCGGTCGATCTTGTTCCAGACTTCGAGAATGCCCTGCCCGCCTGCCGGATCGATGCCAAGCTGGCGTAGCACCGCTTCGACATCCTGCTCCTGCGCCTCGCTGTCTTCGTGCGAGATGTCCCTGACGTGAAGAATGACGTCGGCCTCCAGCACCTCTTCCAGCGTGGCGCGAAACGCGGCGACGAGTTGCGTGGGCAGGTTGGAGATGAATCCGACGGTGTCCGAGAGCATCGCCTTGCCGCCATGCGGCAGCTTGAGCGCACGCAAGGTCGGGTCCAGCGTTGCGAACAGCATGTCGGCGGCCTGAACCTCGGCGCGGGTCAGCCGGTTGAACAGCGTCGATTTGCCGGCGTTGGTATAGCCGACCAGCGCCACCACCCGATAAGGCACCCGTTGCCGGCCGGCGCGATGCAGCCGCCGCGTCGCCTGGACTTTCTTCAGTTCCTGTTCAAGCCGCGCGATGCGATCGCCGATCAGGCGGCGGTCGGCCTCGATCTGGGTCTCGCCCGGTCCGCCCATGAAGCCAAACCCGCCGCGCTGGCGTTCGAGGTGGGTCCACGACCGCACCAGGCGGCTGCGCTGATAGTTCAAATGCGCCAGTTCGACCTGAAGCGTGCCTTCCCTGGTTTTGGCGCGGCGGCCGAAGATTTCCAGGATGAGTCCGGTGCGATCGAGGACCTTGGTGTTCCAGGCTTTCTCCAGATTGCGTTGCTGGATCGGCGACAGCGCGCAGTCCATGATCACGAGTTCCGCCTCGTGGCTCGCGATAAGACCGGTGATCTCCTCGACCTTGCCCTTGCCGAGATAGGTCGCGGGCGTGATCTTGCTGACCGGCGCGATGAGAGCGTCTGCAACCGTCAGGTCGATGGCGCGCGCCAGCCCAGCCGCCTCGTCGAGGCGCGCCTCAGAACCGCGGATGGCATGGGTTTCCTCTCGCGCTTCGGGATCACCCCGGCGCGTTCGCAGGTAGGGGCCGATGACGATCACCCGCCCGGTTTGCTTCCCCACCGCCGACCGCGGACGGTCGGCTTCCCCGTCAGAGTTTCGGGGTTCCAATCAGCTCACTCTCAAGCCGGTGCATCCTCGCCGCCTTCGAACAACTGGATCGGAGCTCCTGGCATGATGGTCGAAATCGCATGCTTGTAGACAAGCTGCGAGTGACCGTCGCGCCGCAGCAACAGGCAGAAATTGTCGAACCAGGTCACAATTCCCTGCAGCTTTACTCCGTTGACCAGAAAAATCGTCAGTGGCGTTTTGGTTTTTCGAACGTGATTGAGGAAGGTGTCTTGTAGATTTTGTGCGCGGTCTGCCGCCATTGTTTTTATCCCGCAAGCCTCGGTGCTTCTTGTTATTGAAGTTGTTATTGAACCGCCGGCCGCTTTCTATCGAAGCAGTCCGCCGGATATCGGCTCCCTTGAGATCCCCCTCCAGGGAGCACGATGGCGTGATTAGAAGGCAGGCTTGGTTATTAGGCAAGCAGCTTCACGCAGCAGCGGCTCCAAAGGGGGAGCAATTCTCCATAATACGGTGAAAAGAGGCCCAAATTTCTAGCCATCAACCGCCCATCCCGGCGCCTGGCGATCCGATTCCAACATTCGCATCCCCTCTCGGCGGGCCGCTTTGCGAATGTTGGGCGCTCAGCCGACGCCGAGCGCCTTCAGCTTGCGATGCAGGGCCGAGCGCTCCATGCCGACGAATTCCGCTGTACGGGAGATATTGCCGGAGAAGCGGCTGATCTGTGCCATCAGGTAGTCGCGTTCGAAGACTTCCCGCGCTTCCCGCAGCGGCAGGCCCATAATATGCTCGCCGTTGTTGCTGGTGGGCATGGCCGGTACCATCGAGCCGACATCCTGCGGCAGCATGTCGGCGGTAATGATCACTTCCGGCCCGCCGCCGGCCAAAATCATCACCCGCTCGACATTGTTGCGAAGCTGGCGGACGTTGCCCGGCCAGACATGCGACTGCAAAACCGCCATCGCGTCCTGGCCGATCTGCCGCTTCGGCAAACCGGTCGCGGCCGATATCTGGTCCATGAAATAGTCGATCAGTTCCGGAATATCCTCGCGCCGCTCCGACAGCGGCGGAACGCGAATCGGCACCACCGACAGCCGGTGATAAAGGTCCTCGCGGAACCGCCCCGCGGCGATCTCTTCCTCGAGATTGCGGGCGGTCGAGGAAATGATGCGGACATCGACGCTGACCTTGGCGGTGCCGCCCTGCCGCTGAAAGGTCTGCTCGACCAGCACGCGCAGGATCTTGTTCTGGGTCTCGCGCGGCATGTCGCCGATTTCGTCGACAAACAGCGTACCGCCATGGGCCTCTTCCAGCGCACCGGTCTTGCGCGCATGCTCGCCATTGGGCTCGACGCCGAACAGTTCGATTTCCATGCGCTCCGGCGTGATCGCCGCGGCGTTGATCACGACGAAGGGGCCATCGGTACGGCTGGATGCATTGTGCAGCGTGCGCGCCGCCAGCTCCTTGCCGGCACCCGACGGCCCCACGATCAGGATACGGCTATTGGCCTTGGCGGCCCGCTCGATGGTCTGCCGCAATTGATTCATGCAGGCAGAGCGGCCCGTCATGATGCTCGCGGTCGGCGCCAACTGCTTGAGTTCCTTGACCTCGCGTTTCAAGCGCGAGGTTTCCAGCGCCCGCGTCGCGACCAGGATCAGACGGTCGGACTTGAAGGGCTTCTCGATGAAGTCGTAAGCGCCGCGTTTGATGGCCGCGACCGCGGTCTCGATGTTGCCGTGGCCCGAAATCATCACGACCGGAAGGTCGGCATGGTCGCGCTTGATCTGCTCGAGCAGTTGCAACCCGTCGAGCTTGCTGCCCTGCAACCAGATGTCGAGGAACACCAGGCTCGGCCTGCGGGTGGCGATCTCCGCCAGCGCGGAATCGCTGTCGCGCGCGGTTCGTGTCGTAAATCCCTCGTCGTCGAGAATCCCGGCGACAAGCTCGCGAATGTCGGCTTCGTCATCGACGATCAAAATATCACTTGCCATGGAGTGCGCCTGTATTCTCAGTTGCCTGTTGCGGCTTCGGTTTTAGTGTTTTCATTGGTCGTTTCTTGTTGGTTGGCGGTTTCTTCATCTGACGATTTTGTTTCAGCGGCCGCCTGCGCGGTTTCAGCGGCCGTTGCGGCCTGGCCCGATATGGCAAAGCGCAACCGCATCCACGCTCCCCGGGCGCCCGGCCGCATCTCCGCTGCATCGTGGAGCTCGATCCGTCCGCCATGGTCCTGCAGAACCCGGCCGACGATCGCAAGCCCCAGGCCGGTGCCTTTCTCGCGCGTCGTCACATAGGGTTCGAGCAGGCGCGCGCGGCTGACTTTGGGCAGGCCAATTCCATTGTCGATAACGTCGATCACGATGTCGTCCTTTTCGCGCGCGGCGATGACATCGATACGACCTCGTCCCAATTCTTCCGCGGGCACGGCCTCGATCGCTTCAGCCGCGTTCTTGATGATATTGGTCAGCGCCTGGGAAATCAGCCGGCGGTCGAACTTCGCGCGCAGCGGCTCCTCCTTGATGTCGGCCTCGATATCGACGTCGGGATGGCCGACCCGCATCAGGAACACGGCCTGGCGCACCGTGTCGGCAACATCTTCGCCCTCGATGACGGGCTTCGGCATCCGCGCAAAGCGCGAGAACTCATCCACCATCCGCCTGATGTCGTCGACCTGCCGCACGATGGTATCCGTACATTGCTCAAACACGGCCTTGTCTTCGACGATCGATTTGCCGAATTTGCGGCGGATGCGCTCGGCCGAGAGCTGAATCGGCGTCAGCGGATTCTTGATTTCGTGCGCGATCCTGCGGGCGACGTCGGCCCAGGCCGAGGTTCGCTGTGCCGAGACGAGTTCGGTGATGTCGTCAAGCGTGATGATGTAGCTGTCTCGCGTCTGGCTGGTTTGTTCGGCGGTGACGCGAACGGAGAGATTTCGTTCATGGCCGTCGCGATTGATGGTGATCTGGCCCTGCACCAGCCGCTGCGTGCTCTCCCGCGCCGTCTTCATCATGTCGTCGAGTTCGGGCAACACGTCCGATAACGGATGATCCAGCGTTTCGGATTCGGCGTGGCCGATCAGCTTTTCCGCCGAGCGGTTGAGGATGCCGACGCTGCCGGACGCATCGACGCCGATGATGCCGGCGCTGGCGGACGACAATACCGCCTCGATGAATCGCCGCCGGCTGTCGATCAGTTCGCTTGCATTGACCAGTTCGTCGCGCTGGGTGCGAAGCTCCTGCGTCATCTTGTTGAAGGTTTCGCCGAGTTGCGCGAGATCGCCTTCCGAGCGCAGTACCGGCACCTGCACATGAAGATCGCCGGTCGAGACCATGTGGGCGGCGCCCATCAGCCGGCGGATCGGCGTGACCAGCGAATTGGCGAAATTCAGGCCCAGCAGAATCGAGGCCATCAGGATGGTCAGCGCGATGACGGCAAAGATCAGCGCGAAATTCACCTGAACGCCGAGCCGCCGCGCTTCGATCTCGGCATATTCGGCGACGCTCGCCTCGGTCTGTTTAAGCTGATCGACGACGTGCGGATCGAGCCGACGCGCCACGTAGAGAAACGTATCGTTGAAAGCGCGCAGCCGGATCAAGGCCGCCACGTAGTTCTGCTCAGGCAGAACCGCGATTTCCGGTTCGTTTTCGTTGACGTTGCTCAGGAAGTCCGCAGGCGGCGCGGCGAATGCCAGCGGGATGCCGGTCTCGGCGCTTTCAAGGACATGACGGTCCTTGTCGATCAGCATCGCTCCCGGCAGATTGCGCGAGGCCGCGCTGGCCGTCAGAAACTCCCGGAAGGACTGGCGGTCCTGGTCGTAGAGTGGGCGGGCGCGGCCGATATCGTTCGCCATGCCGATGATGTCGCCGCGAATAAGCTGGGCGTGCTCCTGCATATAGGCCCGCGCAATGATCAGCGAGTTCTCGATCACCTCGCGGGTCGGGCCGGAAAACAACCGGTCGAGGCCGCGTTCGATCGTGACGTTGGCAACGATCGCCACCAGCACGGCCGGCAGCACCGCCATGACTGAAAACAGGCTGACGATCTGCACATGAAGCCGGGCGGCGGCGCGGCCACGGCGCCGTGCCTGCATCACCTGCCAGACTTCGCGCAGGATGATCCCGACCAGCACCAGGATGGTGGCGCCGTTCATCAGGATGAAGGACAACGCGACTTCGCGCGTCGGCTCGATGCGGGTGAGCCCAGTCAGCACCACAAAGGTGAGAAAGGCGGACACGCAGCGCAAGCCCGATCGCAACCGGCGCGAGCAGCCGCAAAAGGGACCGGCCCTTGGGCTCAGCGAGCGAAGGATCGAATTGGGCGGCCGAGGTGTCCACGCTGGTCATACCGGCAAATGATAAGATGAAAGCTCATGCGCCCGCACTGGCGGACTGATGCATTCATATCACAATGTTGCCAAATTGCGACAAATCCGCGGCGCATGCCACGCCATGAAAGTCCAATCCCCTGAGAATCAGACCTAAATGACGGCTATCAGCTACTTAGTTACCAGTACGGTAGACCTGAATATCCAAGTCCCTGATTTTCTTCCGCAGCGTATTGCGGTTGAGGCCCAGCAAATCCGCCGCCCGGATTTGATTGCCCCTGGTCGCCGCGAGCGCTGCCGTGAGCAGCGGGACCTCGATCTCCTTGAGGATGCGGTGATAGAGGCCCGGCGGCGGCACGCCGTTCGGGAAGCCCGAGAAGTGCGACGACAGATAGGCCTCCACCGCGCCACCGAGATTGTCGATGCCCTGGTGCATGGTGCCGCCTGAGGCGACGGCGGGTGGCGCCAGTTCGCCGTCGATCACCGACGCCGTGATGACATCCTGCGGATAAAGCGCCGCGAGCCTGCGTGCGAGGTTTTCGAGTTCGCGCACGTTGCCGGGCCAGCGATGCTGCTTCATTCGCTCCAGCGCCAGCGTGTCGAGCTTCTTCGGCGGCAATCCGTCCTTCTCGGCCAACGTGAAGAAGTGCCGGATCAGATCGGGCAGATCCTCGATCCGCTCGCGCAGCGGCGGCAGCCGCAGCGGCACCACGTTGAGGCGGAAGAACAGGTCTTCGCGGAACAAGCCCCTGCTGAATCAGGATGCGCAGATCCTTGTTGCTGGCGGCCACGATGCGCACGTCGGTCTTGATCGGCGTACGTCCGCCGACGGTGGTGTATTCGCCCTGCTGAAGCACGCGCAGCAATCTCGTCTGCGCCTCCATCGGCATGTCGCCGATTTCGTCCAAAAACAACGTGCCGCCTTCGGCCTGCTCGAACCGGCCGGAAGCGCGGGTGTTGGCACCAGTGAAGGCACCGCGCTCATGGCCGAACAACTCCGACTCGATCAGGTCGCGTGGGATAGCCGCCATGTTCACCGCGACGAACGGTCCGTTCCGCCGCTTGCCGTAATCGTGCAGCGCGCGCGCCACCAGCTCCTTGCCGGTGCCGGATTCGCCGGAGATCATGACCGTCAGATCGGTCTGCATCAACCGCGCCAGCACGCGATAGATTTCCTGCATCGCCGGCGAACGGCCGACCAGCGGGATCGCATCGAATTCGGCATCGTCGGGCGCGCTTGCCACCCGCTCTTTCGGCTCCGCCAGCGCGCGGCCGACGATGGCGATCAATTCCTTCAGGTCGAAGGGCTTCGGCAAATATTCGTAGGCGCCGCGTTCGGAGGCGCGGATCGCGGTCATGAAAGTGTTCTGGGCACTCATCACGATCACGGGCAGGTTCGGCCGCATCTTCTTGATCCGCGGCAACAGATCGAAGGCGTTCTCGTCGGGCATCACCACGTCGGTGATGACGAGATCGCCCTCGCCCTGGCTCACCCAGCGCCACAACGTCGCGGCGTTTCCGGTCAGCCGGACCTCATATCCGGCGCGCGACAGCGCCTGATTGAGAACGGTGCGGATGGCGGTGTCGTCATCGGCTACGAGAATGCTTCCTGCGGGCATTGTCATACCTCATCTTGTGTTCTGTGAGGCGTGCAACGGCGTCCCGGAAACGTCATCACGGTCACCTGGATCAAGTTTTTTGGCGGCATTGAACATCGGCAACAGCACTCGGAAGGTGGTCTTTCTCGGCTGCGACTCGCACTCGATGATGCCGCCGTGATCGCCGACGATCTTGGCGACCAGCGCCAGTCCAAGCCCGCTGCCGGTCGGCTTGGTCGTGACGAACGGATCGAACAGGTTCGGCAACAGATCCTCCGGCACGCCGGGACCGTTGTCCTTGACGCAGAATTCCAGCGGCAGCGAAACCCGCGACTTCTTTCCCGGCACCGACAGCCGCACGCCCGGCCGGAATGCGGTGGTGAGCTGGATTTCCGCTTCGTTGCCGAGGTCGGCGGCCGCTTCCGCGGCGTTCTTCACCAGATTGAGGAAAACCTGGATCAGCTGATCCTGGTTGGCGAGCACCGGCGGCAATGACGGGTCGTACTCCTCGACAAAGCGGATGTTGCGCGCGAAGCCGGACTGCGCCAGCCGTTTGACGTGATCGAGCACCGAATGGATGTTGACCGGGCCGCGCGCCACGGGACGATCGTCGCCGAACACCTCCATGCGATCGACCAGCGTGACGATGCGATCGGCCTCGTCGCAGATCAGCCGGGTCAGCGTCCGGTCTTCCGGGAGACGCCGCCTGCTCGAGCAGTTGCGCCGCGCCGCGAATTCCCGACAGCGGATTCTTGATCTCGTGGGCCAGCATCGCGGCCAGCGCGATCACCGAGCGCGCCGCGCTTCGATGGGTCAGTTGCCGGTCCATCTTGTCGGCGATGCTGCGTTCCTGGAGCATCACCACGATATGGCCGGGCCGCTCGCTGACCGGCGCGACGTGAAGATCGACCTGCCGGTCGCCGCCCATTCGCGGCGTGCCGAGATCGACCTTGTATTCGTTGACCGGCGAGCCGATGGAGCGAACCTGGTCGATCAAGCGCCAGCAAGCGGACTGCCGAACGGCACCAGTTCCTTCAGCGAATGCCGTTGCAGGAACTGGGTCGGAAATTTCGAAAAACGATTCCGCCGCCATGTTCGCGTCCGACGATCCGGCCGTCAGGCCCGACCAGCAGCACCGGATTCGGCAACGCGTTGAGGATGGTCTCGGCGTCGGTCGGCAGCGGCCGGCGATGTTCGGCGGTGGAGGTCATGCAGCGGCACTCCACGCAAAATCGTCAAACGCTTCGCCGAGCGATCGATGGACCGCTTGCGGATCATCCGAGGTCAGGATGCGTCCACGCCAGTTCTTCAACATCTGCCGCAGGCGCCCGGCTGAAGCCGGCCGCGACTTCGAGCGCCCAGCCGAGGTGCTTGCGCGCATGGCGAAGGCCGATGCGCAAACCGTAATGACGGCAAATCTCGTCATAGAGCGTGCGGATATAGCCGCAACTGCTCGGGAAGCGACGGCGCGGCCTCGGCGACCCCGCCGTCGAGCCGCCGGTCGATCTGACCGGGCAACCACGGCTGGCCCTGCGCGCCGCGGCCGACCATGACCGCATCGGCGCCGGACACTTCGATCGCCGCGACCGCCTTGTCGAATGAGGTGATGTCGCCATTGACCACAAGCGGAATTCGGATGGCGTCCTTGACCGCCCGCACGGCGCGCCAATCGGCCTCGCCCTTGTAGAACTGGCAGCGGGTCCGGCCATGCACGGAAATCAGTTGCACGCCGGCGGCCTCGGCGCGGCGCGCCAGCTCCGGCGCATTGCGCGACCGCTCGTCCCAGCCAAGCCGCATCTTCAGCGTCACCGGCACGTTCACGGCTTCAATCGGTCGCCTCGATCAGGCGCACGGCGTGATCGAGATCGCGCATCAGCGCCGAACCGGATTGCCCGCCCGTCACGTGACGCGCCGGGCAGCCCATATTGATGTCGATGATATCGGCGCCGGCGGCCTCGGCGATGCGAGCGCCCTCGGCCATCCACCTGGTCTCGCAGCCGGCGAGCTGAACCACATGGGGGCCGATGCCTGCGGCTTCGCACCGCAGCTGCGACATCGGTCTGCCGTTGACGAGGTCGTCGCTGGCGGTCATCTCGGACACGACCAGCCCGGCTCCGAGGGTTGCGGCCAAACGTCGAAACGGCGCGTCCGTGATGCCCGACATCGGCGCCAGAAAAACCCGGCCAGCAAGCTCAATATCACCTATTTTCAATGGCTTATGGCGCAAGGAGTTCCGAGCCGGCTCACGGATTTCTCGTTGCTTTGACGGGCGCTCGTTACGCCGCTGGAATCGATTGTTGCGCACAAATCTTGTGCAGTCAAGTTTCATGCCTACACTTTAGACAGTCCGGCGTATCTTGCAAGTGCACTGCAACAAAGTATCTGATTTTTTCCCGTCCCACAGGAATCGTTCTGTCTTCGCGGCACCAGCATGATAAGGGCTGTGCGCCAGCGAAAAGCTGTGTATTGCCAACTCAATCGACCGATAGCCGAAAACCCATGCCGAAATCCGCCACGGACCGCCGCCATCCTCGTCGCCGCAGGACGCGGCCTTCGTGCCGGTGCCGGCGGACCGAAACAATATCGTTCAATCGGCGGGCAGCCGGTGATTTTCCGCGCGATGGAACCGTTTTGCCAATCATCCCCAGGTTGTCGCCGTGCAGCCGGTGGTGAATCCGGATGATGCTTCTGTCTTCGACGAAGCCGTGCGCGGCTTGCGATACGCTTCTCCCGCCAAAGGCGGCGCGACACGCCAGGCCTCGGTGCGCGCGGGACTTGAAGCCTTGGTCGCGGCGAAGCCCGACATCGTGCTCATTCATGACGCCGCCCGTCCCTTCGTCTCGCCCGCATTGATCTCGCGCGCGATCGATGCGGCTTCGACGACCGGCGCAGCCATCCCCGCGATCCCTGTCGCCGACACCATCAAGCTTGTCGACGGCAGCGGCCGCGTCGAAGCAACGCCCGAGCGCGCGCGGCTTGCGGATTGCACAGACGCCCCAGTCGTTCCGCTTCGACGTCGATCCTCGAGGCACACCGGCGCGCCGCGCGCGAGGGACGCGACGATTTCACCGACGACGCGGCGCTGGCCGAATGGGTGGGATTGACGGTGGCGACGTTTGAAGGCGATGTTGCGAACATGAAACTCACCACACCGGAAGATTTCGTCCGCGAGGAAGCCCGCCTCGCCAGCCTGCTCGGCGATATCAGGAGCGGCACCGGTTATGACGTTCACGCCTTCGGCGACGGCGATCACCTGATGATCTGCGGCGTCCGCGTGCCGCACACCAGAGGCTTCCTCGCCCATTCCGACGGCGATGTCGGCCTGCATGCGCTGGTCGATGCGATCCTGGGCGCGCTCGCCGACGGCGATATCGGTTCGCACTTTCCGCCCAGCGACATGAAATGGAAGGGTGCGGCTTCCGACAAATTCCTGAAATACGCCGTCGACCGCGTCACCGCGCGCGGCGGCCGCATTGCCAATCTCGAAGTGACCCTGATCTGCGAACGGCCGAAGATCGGCCCCCTGCGCGATCAGATGCGGGCGCGGATCGCCGAGATCACAGGTCTCGACGTCTCGCGCGTGGCCGTGAAAGCGACCACCAGCGAACGCCTCGGCTTTACCGGCCGCGAGGAAGGCATCGCGGCGACCGCCTGCGCCACCATCCGCCTGCCCTGGGACGACAAGGGCCCTGTTCTGGCAGAGCGCATGAAAGCGCGGCGATGGCAGTGGAGCGAACGTCAAATCGGCTCCGCCACACTCTCGCCCGCTCGCTGCTCGATCTCTGCCGCAGCCGCAAGCTGACGATCGCGACCGCGGAATCCTGCACCGGCGGCCTGGTCGCCGGCGCGCTGACGGACATTCCCGGCTCGTCCGATGTGATCGACCGTGGCTTCGTCACCTATTCCAACGACGCCAAGCGCGCGATGCTCGGCGTCGAGGCCTCAACGCTGGCGACCTTCGGCGCCGTCAGCAAGGAAACCGCGACCGCAAATGGCAGTCGGTGCGCTGGAGCGGGCCGGCGTCGATCTCGCGGTGTCGATCACGGGCATCGCCGGCCCCGGCGGCGCGGTGCCCGGCAAGCCGGTGGGCCTCGTGCACTTTGCGGTCGCCGCGCGTGACGGGCGGATCACCAACCGCGAGTGCCGCTTTGGCGCGATCGGCCGCAGCGCCGTGCGGCAGCGTTCGGTGATCGAGGCCCTGCGGATGCTGATGGAGATGGCACGCGGGCCGGTTCAGGCCAAACCAAAACGCGCCGCCGTCAGCCGCGTTCGCCCACGCGCCGTGCGCGCGCCGCAGCGGCATGCGGCAAAGGCACGGCGGCCGAGAGGGTAAGTTTATAATACGGCAGAGCTTGACGGCGCTCTTTTGCCATTCGCCAAAAAATCCCCTTGCGCCGTCGGGCAAATCACCTTTACGACCTCGCCCCGTTCACGCCCGAACAAGAGGGACGCTTCGCGACCGTCACGAAACGTTGGGTGGGAATGCGGTTGTGGACGCGCAGGCATTGCCGGACGGGCAATCCCTGCACGGACGGCGAAGTCGTGTGGGCCTGATGTCCCGACGCTGATGTCAAGCTGGCGACGATGCTTTGCATCGTGGCCTGCGACGGAGACAACAAAGCCCGGTCTCCGGGGCGAGCACGAAGGAACCCGTAAAACCACCGCGCAGGGAATGCCGGACGATGGCGTTGTACCTGTGGTGACTAACTCGTGTGCTTTCTTCACTGCGCACGAGGCTGCGGGTGCACGTCGCACCCGGCATTCCCTGCGCCCTCTTTACCTGGAGGGCGTGACTGGACCAATAACCCGGACGCTGTTCGTGCCGCGGGAATGCTGGTTTGCGTTCAGTTGGCTGTTTGACAGGTTAATCAGAGAGCCGATGCGCCTACTTCCGTGTCCCGGGCGCGATGCGGCGCGCAAGCGCTGCTTCGCAGAACCGGGATCCATGCCAACGGGAAAGATGGGCCCCGGCTCTGCGTCGCATCACTTCATGCTGCGCCGCATCCGGGGCACGCGGTCAACTCTTCCCGTACACGACATCCGCCCGCTTCTCGAACGCGGCAGAAAACCGCGCGAAGGCCGCATCGAACATCGAGCCCATCAGCAGCGCGAGCATCCGGCTCTTGAATTCGTAGGCGATGAAAAACCCGACGTCGCTGGCCCCCTCGCCCTTCGGCTCGAAGGTCCAGCGATTTTCGAGATTGGAGAACGGCCCGCGCAGATAGCGCACGGCGATCTTCAAATTGGGACGGTCGAGCGTCACCTCGCTTGTGAACGTCTGCTTCACGAGATTGAACGCCACCGTCATGTCGGCCACGACGATTTCGGTGCCGTCCGGCTTCGGCGCGCGCTGGCGGACCTTCAGCGACTGGCAGAGCGGCACGAATTCAGGGTAACGCTCGACGTCAGCGACAAGGTCGAACATCTCGGATGCGGTATGCTGTACCCGGCGCTTGTTGGAAAAGCTCGGCATTGCTTTAGCGAGCGATAGCCGCGCGCGCCGCCTGCAACCTCGCGAAGTCCTCGCCGGCATGATGCGACGAACGGGTCAGCGGGCTAGCCGACACCATCAGGAAGCCCTTGGTGTAGGCGACCTTCTCATAGCCTGCGAATTCGTCCGGGGTCACGTAACGCATCACGGCATGATGCTTTCGCGTCGGCTGCAAATATTGGCCGATGGTGAGAAAATCCACGTCCGCCGAGCGCAAGTCATCCATCACCTGCAAGACTTCATGGCGCTCCTCGCCGAGGCCGACCATGATGCCGGATTTGGTGAAAATGGTCGGGTCGATTTCCTTCACCCGTTGCAGCAAGCGGATCGAATGAAAATAGCGCGCGCCCGGCCGCACGCTCAGATATCGCGACGGCACCGTCTCCAGATTGTGGTTGAACACGTCGGGCTTTGCCGCAGCCACGATCTCCAGTGCGCCGTCCTTGCGCAGGAAGTCGGGTGTCAGGATTTCGATGGTCGTGTCCGGGCACTGGCCGCGGATGGCGCGGATGGTCTCGGCGAAATGTTGCGCTCCGCCGTCGGCGAGATCGTCGCGGTCCACGGAAGTGACCACCACATGCTTCAAGCCCAATTTAAAGGTGGCTTCCGCGACATGCTCCGGCTCGGTGGCGTCCAGCGCACCCGGCATTCCCGTCTTGACGTTGCAGAACGCGCAGGCCCGGGTGCAGGTGTCGCCCATGATCATGAAGGTGGCGTGCTTCTTGTCCCAGCACTCGCCGATGTTCGGACAACCCGCCTCCTCGCAGACCGTGACGAGGCCGTTTTCCTTGACGATGTTGCGGGTGTCGGCATAGCCGCGCGTGGTAGGCGCCCGGACGCGGATCCAGTCCGGCTTCGGCGGCGACAGCGCGTCCGGCCGGTTCGCCTTTTCGGGGTGACGCGGGCGCACCGGCGTGGCGGAGACGGTATCGACGATGACGACCATGGGGAATCCGTGCTTTTCTCGACATTCTAGCTAATCCGGTGGACCGCGAACCGCAACCGCTCGCTCATCTAGCATAGCAGCCCATGCATCAAAACTCCGCCCAGAACCGCTCGAAACCGGGCAAACGGCTCAAGCGTGCCTTCTTTGACCGCAGCGTGCACGAGGTTGCCCCCGATCTGATCGGCGTGACGCTGCTGGTCGACGGCGTCGGGGGGATCATTGTGGAGGTCGAGGCCTATCACCACACCGAGCCGGCGGCGCATTCCTACCGGGGGATGACGCCGCGCAATGCCGTGATGTTCGGGCCGCCCGGCTTCGTCTACGTCTACCGCTCCTACGGCATCCATTGGTGCGTCAACTTCGTCTGCGAAAAGGCAGGCTCGGCAAGCGCGGTCCTGATCCGGGCGCTGGAGCCGACCCATGGCATCCCCGCGATGCGGCGGCGGCGCGGCCTTCACGACGAGCGGTCGCTGTGTTCGGGTCCGGGCAAGCTGACGGAAGCGCTCGGCATCACCCACGCCCATAACGGGCTGGCGCTCGATATGCCCCCGATGGCGCTATACGCGGCCGCCGCCAAGCCCGACGTCGTTACGGGCGTGCGGATCGGCCTCACCAAGGCGGTCGACCTGCCCTGGCGTTATGGACTGAGAGGCTCGAAGTTCCTCTCGAAGCCGTTCGCCGAATAGATCGGCGGTATAAATCGGGAGGCCCGCCGGATCACATCACGGCATTGCGCCGGATGACCTCGCGATAATACGAGGCCGAAAGTTTCGGCGTGCGGCGCTGGGTCTGGAAGTCGACGTGGTACAACCCGAAGCGCTTTTCGTAACCATCCGCCCACTCGAAATTATCCATCAGGCTCCAAAGGAAATAGCCGTTGACGGGCACGCCTTCCGAGGTCGCGCGATGAAGCTGCGTCAGGTAGTTGCGCAGATACATGATGCGGTCGACATCATAGACCTTGCCGTCCGCCGTCGGCTGGTCCGCCGCCGACGTTCCGTTCTCGGTGATATAGATCGACTTCACATTCCAGAGTTTGGCGACATGACGCGGCCCCCAATACATCGCCTCGGGACCGATCCTGAGCCAGTTGGAATCCATATGCGGGTAAGTCGCGGCGAACGGCAGCAACGCAAAATCATGGCCGTTCTCGCCCGCCACGACATACTGGTTGGGCATGTAGACGTTGAGCCCGACGAAATCGATCGGCGATGAAATGGCGGCGAGGTCTTCTGCGGTAAATTTCGGGACGTTGGCGCCGGCATAGGCGAGGAAGCCGTCGGTGTATTTTCCTTCCAGAATAGCGGTCAGGTAGCCGGCGTTGAGTTCGCGCGTGGCGATTTCCGCCGCGCGGATATTGGCCGGGGTTTCGATGGCGGGAACGCAGATTTCGATATTCTCGGCCGGCCCGACCTTTATGCCAGCTCGCGCGTGTGCACGGATAGCCTGCACCGCAAGACCATGGCCCAGCGCCAGGTGGTGACGAACCTGATTGATTTCCTTTTGCGGCAGCGTAAGCCCCGGCGCGTCGATACCGGTGCCAAAACCGGCCTGAACCAGCCTTGCGCATTCATTGATCGTGAAGATGTGCTTGACGCGATCGCTGATGCGCTCGGTGACATATCCGGCATAGTCCGCAAATGCCTTCGACGTGTCGCGCGACCTCCAGCCGCCGTAGCGATCCTGAAGCGCCTGCGGCAGATCCCAATGATAGAGCGTGGCAAACGGCTGGATGCCGTTGGCCAATAGTTCGTCGAGGAGCCGCTGATAGAAATCAAGACCCTTGGGATTCGGCGTTCCCGTGCCTTCCGGAAATACGCGAGGCCATGCGATCGAAAACCGATAGGCCTTGGCGCCGAGCTCCTTGATGAGCTGAACATCCTCCTTGTAGCGATGGTAATGGTCGTTCGCGACATCGGCGGTGCTTTGGTCGACGATCTTGCCTTTGAGGTGAACGAAACGATCCCAGATCGACGGCCCGCGCCCGTCCTCATTGACCGCCCCCTCGATCTGATAGGCAGAGGTCGCCGCGCCCCATAAGAAGTCCGGCGAAAAAGTGGCCGGGTTACTGTTCGGAAATTGGGGCGCCGCGGGAGCGACGCTCTCAGCCGCTTCGGCAGATCGGATCGGGATTCCGAGGGCTGACCACGCTGCCATTTTGGCAAACTGTCGCCGGGAAAATCCGTTGAAAAACATCACGTCACTTGTTGTTGAACCGGCCAGCCTTTATTGGTGGCAGCAATTTGCTATCACGACCCGTGTTGCGTTCGACCGTGAACGGCTAGACCATAATCGACAAGTCTTCCGGAGGATAGAACCAATTGCCGTTCGTGCGCCGCTGGCGCTTCTCCTGATATCCCTGACGATCATTGCCTCGGTTTGGTGGTGGCTGGCCAAACCGGTCGTGCTGCCGCATGCCCCGATCGATGCTGCGACCAAGCTCGAATGTATCTCCTACGCGCCGTTCCGCGACGACCAGACGCCGCTCAACCCGACGCTGGAGGTAAGTGCGGAGCAAATCCGCGAGGACCTGCTTCAAATTTCCAAAATATCGCGCTGCATCCGCATCTATTCCGTCGACAACGGCTTGAACAAGGTGCCCGAACTGGCATCGCAGATCGGACTAAAAGTTCTTCTGGGAATCTGGATCGGCAACAACCGTGTCAAGAATGCGCAGCTTGTCGATACCGCGGTAGCCCTCTCGAAAAAATATCCGGATACGGTCACCACGATCATCGTCGGCAACGAGGTATTATTGCATGGGGACATGACCCCGTCCGATCTTCGCGAACTCCTGTTATCTGTCAAAGCACGCGTCACGGTGCCCGTGACTTACGCGGAAGTCTGGGAATACTGGCTGCGCTATCGGGAAATTAAGGATGCCGTGGATTTCGTGACGATCCATGTCCTGCCTTACTGGGACAATATTCCAAGCCGGGCCGAGGATGCTGCGGCACATGTGGCGGCAGTCCACAAGCAGGTGTCCCTTGCTTTTCCGGGCAAGGAAGTCGTGATCGGCGAAACCGGTTGGCCCAGCATGGGACGCATGCGCGAGGGCGCGCTGCCGTCACGGATCAACCAGGCCCGCGTGATCTCTGAAATCCTCGACGTCGCTAAGCGCGACCATTTTCGCGTCAACCTGATCGAGGCGTTCGATGCGTCCTGGAAGCGGTATTGGGAAGGCACGGTCGGCGGCAATTGGGGCTTGTTCAAAGCCGATCATCAAACCCTGAAATACCCGCCCGGCGTTGCCATCAGCAACTATCCGCTGTGGAAGCCGCTGATGGGAAGCGGAATGATATTGGCGATCTCCGTTTTCGCAGCGGCCTGGCTCGGCCAGCGGCGCAAGCCGTGGAAGCCCCGTCTTTCGTTGTGGATCGCCGTCGGTATTTCGGCGACGGTCGCCGGAATGGTGCTGGGAATCGCGTTCGACAAGATGACGTATGAAAGCTTCGGCCTCGGCGGCTGGCTCAGATGGGGGTCACTGCTGGCGGCGGCCGCCGCGGCGCCGATGCTCAGCGCCAATGCCCTGATGTCGGGCCGCTCCCTGCCCGCGTTTGTGGAGTTGATGGGACCGCGCGACGGCCGAACCCGGTCGCTCCCGACATTTATCCTCGGCATCGTCCTGATCGCGATTGTCGTGATCGCAACGGGTGCGGCCCTGGACTTGGTATTCGATCCGCGCTGGCAGGATCTTCCCTATGCCTCACTGACGATGGCGGCGGTGCCGCTGGCTGTGCTGTCGTGGCTGAACCGGCCCAAAGCCGGCACTCGCCCCATCGCCGAGACGGTGTTTGCTGGAATTTTCTTTTTCAGCGCGCTCTACATTGTCTTCAAAGAGGGGACCCAGAACTGGCAAGCCATCTGGACCTCGGGCGCCTATGTTCTGCTGGGCCTCGCGATGTGCGGGGTCCGCAGCAAGGAAGCGATCGCTCAGGTCGCGGGGAACGTCTGAAGTCAAGGCACCCACTCTGTTATGACTCCACGCCCTTCAGCCGTTCCATCGCCTCCAGGATCTTCGCCTTTCGGGCAGAGGCGGCCTCGCGCTTTTCTTTTTCCTCTTCGACGACTTCCTCAGGCGCGTTGGCGACGAACTTCTCATTGGCCAGTTTGGCGTCGACCCGTTTGATATCGGCGTCGGCCTTGGCCAGTTCCTTGTCGAGCCGCGTCTTCTCGGCTGAAAGATCGATCACACCCTTGAGCGGCAGCGAAGCGACTTCGCCGCGGACCAATAGTTGCACCGAACCTTCCGGGGCGCGGCCGGCAAAGGAAATCTCGGAAAGCCGCGCCATCCGTTTGATGACGTCGTTCCAGCGCGGCGCGCGCTCTTTGGTTTCCGCCGATGTTGCAGACAGCACAAGGGCCGTCAGCGTCGCGGGCGGGATGTTCATTTCGGCGCGAACCGAGCGAATCGCGGTGACGAGATCGACCACCCAGCCGATCTCGGCCTCGGCCGCTGGATCGGTGAATTCGGCGGTGTCGACGATGGGCAAAGCCAGCGCCGGTATCGGCTCAATGGGGCTCGCCGCCGCCATCAGCGCCACCTGCTCGGGCGTCAACTCGTTTGCCTTGCGTGACCATCGGGCCAAAGCCAACAGGCCATCGCGTTTCGCCGTGACCGCCCACAGCTCCTCGGTGATGAACGGCATGAACGGATGGAGCAGTTTGAGAATTTCATCCCGCGCCCACGCCACCATCGCGCGGGTTTCCGCCTTGGCGCCGCCGTCCTCGCCCATCAGCACCGGCTTTGCCAATTCCAGATACCAGTCGCAATAGACGTTCCAGACGAAGCGATAGATCGCGCCGGCGGCGTCATTGAAACGGTAGGCTTGGATGGCCTCGGTCACCTCGCGGGTGGCGTGCGAGGTCTCATGCGCAATCCAGCGATTTAGCGTCTGCGTCGTTTTAGCGGGGTCGAAATCGGCAGGCGCGGCGCACGCATTCATTTCCGCAAAGCGGCACGCGTTCCAGAGTTTGGTCGCGAAATTGCGATAGCCCTCGACGCGGCTTGCGGCGAGCTTGATGTCGCGGCCTTGCGCGGCCATTGCGGCCAGCGTGAATCGCAGCGCGTCGGCGCCGTATTCGTCGATCAGATGCAGGGGATCGATGACGTTGCCCTTCGACTTCGACATCTTGGCGCCCTTCTCGTCGCGAACGAGCGCGTGGATGTAAACCGTCGAGAACGGCGCCTCCTTCATGAAATGGAGGCCCATCATCATCATGCGGGCGACCCAGAAGAAGATGATGTCAAAGCCGGTGACCAGAACATTGGTCGGGTAGTAACGCTTCACCTCCGGGGTGTCGTCCGGCCAGCCAAGCGTCGAGAACGGCCACAACGCCGAGGAAAACCAGGTGTCGAGCACGTCTTCATCACGGGTGATGAAACCCTCGCGCTTGTTGCGGTCGAGCGCCATCTCCCGCCCCTGCTCGGCGGTAATAACCTCCTGCTCGACGTAATAGCCGAGCGCATTTCCGACAGCCTCGTCTTCGGTCTCGGCGACGAACACCTTGCCGTCCGGACCATACCAGGCCGGAATCTGGTGACCCCACCAAAGCTGGCGCGAGACGCACCAGGGCTGGATGTTTTCCATCCAGTCGAAATAGGTCTTTTCCCAATTCTTCGGAACGAAGGTTGTCGTTCCGTTGCGCACGGCCGCGATCGCCGGCCGGGCCAGCGTCTTGGCGTCGACGTACCATTGATCGGTCAGGTAGGGTTCGATCACGACGCCGGAGCGGTCGCCATGCGGCACCATATGCGTGTTCGGTTCGATCCGCTCCAGGAAACCGAAATTTTCCATGCGCGCCACGATCTGCTTGCGCGCGGTGAAACGATCGAGGCCATTCAATTCGGCCGCAAGCTCGGCCGATCCTTCGGGCAGTCCGCGCAGATAATCTTCGTTGCCGACCAGCGCGAGCGAGGCTTCTTTATCGAGTACACTGATCTGCGGCAGGTTGTGGCGCCTGCCGACTTCGAAATCGTTGAAGTCATGCGCCGGCGTCACCTTGACCGCGCCTGAACCTTTCTCCGGATCGGAATATTCATCGGCGACGATTGGAATCCGGCGGCCGACCAGCGGCAGGATCACGTGCTGGCCGACGAGATGCTGGTAGCGCTCGTCATCCGGATGCACGGCCACGGCCGTATCGCCGAGCATGGTCTCGGGCCGCGTGGTGGCGACCACGATGAAGCTTGTGGGATCGTCCGGACTGAACGTCTTGCCCTCGATCGGGTAGCGCAGATACCACAGGTTGCCCTTGACCTCGATTTGCTGCACCTCGAGATCGGAAATGGCCGTGAGCAGCTTCGGATCCCAGTTCACGAGCCGCTTGTCTTTGTAGATCAGGCCGTCACGGTGCAGTTCCACGAACACCTTCACGACCGCCCGCGACAGGCCCTCATCCATCGTGAAACGCTCGCGCGACCAGTCGCAGGAGGCGCCGAGCCGCTTCAGCTGGTTGACGATGATGCCGCCGCTTTCGGCCTTCCACTGCCAGACGCGTTCGAGGAACTTGGCGCGGCCGAGGTCGCGGCGGCCCGGCTCTTGCCGTTCCATCAGCTGCCGCTCGACCACCATCTGGGTCGCGATGCCGGCGTGATCGGTGCCGGGTTGCCACAGCACGTCGCGGCCCCGCATCCGTTCAAAACGGCACAGAATGTCCTGCAAGGTGTTGTTGAGCGCGTGCCCCATATGCAGCGAACCCGTCACGTTGGGCGGCGGGATCACGATGGTGAACGGCGTGGCGTCGCGCCGTTCCGGACGTCCAGCACTGAAGGCGCGGCTGTCCTCCCAAATGACGGACATACGGCCTTCGATATCGGCGGGCTGGTAGTTTTTCTCGATCATGACGGCTGCATTTCGGGGGACCTGAAACGGGCTAAGAAGCCGCCCCGGCGCGCCAAGTCAACACGCTGTCAGGCCGGACTAGGAGATAAAGCCGATGTAATCGCAGAATGTAATGGCTGAATCGCTACCGGCAATTCGCCGTTCCCGCGCGAAGTCGCCTAGCGCCCGCGCGAAACCCGCTCGATTTCCGCCTTGACGATGCGTTCCACAAGCCCCGGCAAGTTGTCATCCAGCCAGGATTTCAGCATCGGCCGCAGCATTTCCTTGACCAGGTCTTCCAGCGTCCGTGCATTGTTGCTCAACACCGTGTGAGCAAGGCTATTGAAGGCCGATTCGACCGCAGACACCGTCGTGCGCGACAGGATAGGCGGCGAATCCATCGGGCTTGGCGGAGGCATCTCGAAAGCCATTTCGCGCAGCGGGGCCTTGGCAGCCGCTTCGGTGAATTCGAGATCGTCCGGCGGCTCTACCTTCTTGAAGGCAGCCTGAGGCGGCGGATCTGGCAGCGCCATCTCGTCGGTGAGGTCCAAAACATCGGATTCCGGCTCAGGCTCCGGCACGGCGGGACGGATTTCTTCCGGGGTTGTGGCTTCGTCCAGTCCATTGAGGAGCGCGTCAATATCGTCCTGGCTGTTGCTCGCTGCCGCGGCCGGCGGTGGCGCCATCGGAGCCGCGGCCTTTGCCGGCGCAGGAGCAGCCGGCCGTGGCGTGTCGACAGGCGCGCGCGCGGCAGGAGCCGGCGCAGGCTTCTCCGGCCTGGCTGATGCCGCTGCCGGCGCAGGACTTGAAGGCGGAGGGCCTGAAGGCTGAGGACTGGGTGGAGGCGGCGCAGCTTTTTCGGCAGCCGCGGGCTTCGCCTCGTCATCGGCGATGATGCGCCGGATCGACGCCAGAATCTCCTCCATCGAGGGTTCCTGAACCTTCGCAGGCTGCGTCATTTCCGATCCCACCTCATCAACGCCCTCAACAGCGTTTTTACACCAAGCGAGGCAGGTATTTGCTGGTTCCGGATAGACCGGTTCGGAAATTCATCGCGCCGACCCGACTTGTCCCCAAACAAACGCCGTCCGACGCATCGTACGGCCTTGGCCCCGCCCGGCACACCGACATTTCGCCCGCTAAATATGCCGCGGTGCGAATCGCTCTGCTGCCTTCCGAGAACGCTACGTCAGGGCGACAAATGATTGCAAGCAACGCCAACGCCCATCGAAGGGCATGAGGGCGATGCAGCGAAAGGCTGACGTCGGCGCGGCGATAAGCCAGCTATAGCCTAGCCGGATCTTGCAACAGCACGGCGACGATCAACGGCCGTCGGGCGTGCGAACGCCAAACCAGCTGTCACGTACCTGCTGGTAATGCACGCTGGGATCATAAGTTTGGGTCGCCAGACTGAGGACCTGCGGTGACAACCGTCCCACCGACGACAACACACTATAAGAAGCCACGACGCGATCGTGCTGCGCCGTCACGAGCGCGACTCGCGCGTTGACCAGCGCCTGCTGCGCATTGAGCACGTCGAGCGTGGTTCGCTGCCCGGCCTTGGCTTCTTCGCGCACACCATTGAGTGCGATCTCCGATGCCGTCACCTGCGACTGTGCCGATGCCACCTGCGCCTTGCCGGCCACCAGTTGGCCCCAGGCGGTGACGGTGTTGGCGCGGGTCTGATCGCGGGTCTGTTCGAGAACCAGACGCTGTTGCGCGAGCGATTTCCTTGGACTGACGGATCAGCGAATATTCCGAACCGCCCTGATAGACCGGGATCGACACCTGCGCGATCGCGGAAGCCCCGAACTGCCGGAAGACTTGCAGGCTCTGCTCATAGGACTGCTGCACCGAGGCCTGCACTGTCACCGTCGGCAACAGCGCGCCCTCGTTCACCTTGACCGTGAGAAAGTTGACGTCGATGCCGATACATCGCCGCGGTCACGTTCGGATTTTCGATCAGGCTGAGTTCGACGGCTGCGGGAAGCGAAGCCGGCAGATAACGATCGACCGGCGAGCCCGGCGCCAGCGCCCGTGGCTCGTTGCCGATAATACGACGGAAGTTGGCTTGCGTGGTCGTCAGCGTCGCTTGAGCCGCGAGCAGCTGCGTCTTGCCGGCCGCAAGCTGTGCTTCGGACTGGGCGACGTCGGTGCGAGTTACTTCGCCGACATTGAAACGGTCCTTGGTCTGCTTCAGCGTCTGATCGAGAACGCGAACGTTGCTCTGATTGAACCTCGACGATGGCCGAGTTGCGCAGATAGTCCATATAGACTGTGGCCGCCGACAGCAGCACCGTCTGCTCGAGCACGCGCAGGCCCTCGCGGGCACCGGAGACCTGGCTCTCGGCCACACGCGTTTTGTTGGCGGTCTGATTGCCGTTGTACAAGGTCTGGGTCACCGTGAGGCCGGCGGACCGCGGTGGATCGGTGCCGTGAACCTCAGACCTCACGATTTGCGTCGCCGTGCCGCCGAAGGTCGAGTTCAAGTCGGTGTATTGATAGCCGGCGCTCGCGGTCACTGCGACCTTTGGCCGGTATCCGGACAAGGCTTGCGGAACGTTTTCGTCGGTGGCCCGGACCGCTGCGCGCTGCGCGTTGAGCTGAGGATTGTTTTGATAGGCGCGCACCAGCGCAGCCTCGATCGTGTCGGCCAAAGCCGGCACCGGATTCGCCAACGCCAAAAGAAGTACCGTTGCCGCAGCCCCGGTAACGACCTTCACCCCATCCATCCCAAGTATTCCAATCATTCTGTCCCAGGTTCCGCAGCCCATGACCCGGGTCATCAAGTCATTCCAAACAGATATCCCACGTCACACCTTATTCGTCACACCAGAGCGAAGGAACCCCCCGAACGGCGGGGACAGTGGGAAACTCGGCAGATGGGGCATCCGGGCCACACTCTGGGGAACCTGGCGATCCGGAAAGGCGCTTCGCGCTAGAAAACGAAGGCCGGAGGCCGTTCAAGGCCCGGCAGTACCGGTATTGCGGTGTCGAAAAGCGCCCGGTGCCCGAAGTCGTCGTGGGAACGGGTCACGACCATCGCCCGTTGGGGAGTGGTCAAAGCAAAAGCTCCGACCAAGCGGCCGCCCTCCTTGAGCTGCCGATAGAGCGATTCGGGCACGATTTCGGTAGCACCATTGAGGAGGATGACGTCAAACGGCGCATTCGCCGAATCGCCATCAGCCACCGGCGCAGACTTCACTGTCACGTTTCCGAGAGCGAGCGCGGCCAAAGCCGCCGCGGCCTTTGCCGCGAGCGAGGAATCACATTCGGTCGCCGTGACTCGACCAGCCAGACGGGATGCCAAAGCCGCCAGATAGCCGGACGCGCATCCCACCACCAATACGTTGTCTGTTTCGCTGATTTCGGCGGCCTGCAGCATCTTGGCCGTCGCCGCCGGCCTCAACAGGAAGCGCTTGGCCGGCCCGCCTGCGCTGACGTCGATATCAAGGTCCAGATAGGCAAGCGACCGCTGCGCCTCCGGAACAAATGCTTCACGCGGGATCGCGAGCATCGCATCGATGATTCGACTATCGGTGACGTCGCTCGGACGCACCTGGCCATCGACCATTTTCTGGCGCGCGGTCGAGAAATCGGACATTGGAGACCCCGGTGGCAAGCGGTCATGGCCGCGGAGGGTGAGGAAAAATCGGCGCCATCTTTGATACAAGGCCTGTCAAAACGCAACATGATGACAGGCGCGGGACCGGACCTTGGAACGGAGTTTAGCGCATAAAAGAACGAAAGAGCCGCCCTACCCGGCCAGAGTCCCCTTCCGGCAACATTCGCCCCTCACGAAAACAACCCCTATTTGGTCCTTTGCAAGCCTCGGAGGCTTTGTTATACGCTCCGGCCAGCGAACACACAGCTTCGCCTATTCCTCGGTAGCTCAGCGGTAGAGCATTCGACTGTTAATCGAATGGTCGCTGGTTCGAATCCAGCCCGGGGAGCCAGCAAAATCAAGATATCAACAGCCGTCAAACGTCATCAGACGCTGCAACTCCCTCCAAAATCGCGATAAATCGATTCAGGTGCGCCCAACCAGCAACGGCGAGGCTACGGGGGCGGCTGAAACAGGAGCGGTTGAAACAAATGCGGCCAGAACTGATCGCTGAAACCTACGCAAGGCGCGACTGCGACTAACGACAGCGTAATCCACCGACCTATCCCAGACGGGAGTTACGCTGTCGCTTATGCGACTACCTCATCATGCAGCCTCGGCAACTTTCTCCGGTCCGGCCTGCTCCATGGCACGCATGTAGAGATCGAGCATACTCTCGCGCTCGTCGCGCTCTTCCTCGTCCTGCTTTCGAAGCTTGATGATCTCTTTGAGGATCTTCACGTCGAACCCTTCGCCTTTGGCTTCGGCAAACACTTCCTTCTTTTGCTCATTCAACTCCTGGATTTCGGTGTCCAGATTTTCGACCCGCTCGACGAACGCGCGAATCTTGCCGCCGGGAATGGTGACGTCAGACATGGTGCCTCCCTGATAAATGGAAGCGCGAAAATGCCCGCAAAGAAATAACCAATGTGTTAACCCAGAAGGCCAGACCGAAATGTAATTAACGGCGCTTGGACTGCGGTCGGACGCCGTCGCCGGAATGTCCGTCTTCTCAAATCATCTACTGGACGGCTTTCCCGTTCCGAATTTCAGGTTGTCGACGGCAAGCTAGGACCATCAATCGATGTACTCGTCGACGAACCGCAGCAACAAGTATTGCGAGGGCGCACAACTACATCACCGCCAATGGTTGGTGCACACCGCTTCGACTAGTCCTCGTTCCAGCACTGTGCTTCGAACGGAAGTCACGACGATCTGTCTGCTACCGCAGTAAAACGAAAGGGGCACCCAAATGGCCCCAATGCGAAATCTCGCCACTAATCTGTACAAAAACCGCGCCGTCCGCGTCATTACAAAACGAACCACCTGATTGGGTGCGAGTTGAACGGCTTACTCAGAGCGCGTCGTCTGCGCGAGGTACAAAGGGTCGGTCTTGTCTCACTTGACTTGGCTGGATCAATGGTGTGCTCTATTATTTGCCCTGTATTTTGCCCGTGTGAGGTATCTCATGTCGCGCGCGAAGCTAAGGTACATCTGGTCGCATCTCCCGGCGTGGGCAGCATTGCTGCTGAGTGGCGGAGCACTCATTGGCGGCGCCCGAGCGGATCAGCCGAGACCACCGCCGCCCGAGTTGATACCAGATCTGTTTGGGCGACCGCTTTCGAGATCGGACGAAGTAGTACTCCGGCTTAACGGCGAAGATATTTACTTTTCCCAAGGCGGAAGCGCGTTCGAAGAATTGCGCTTGGGAGATACTCCCGAAGCGCTACATCTGAGAAAACTCTTGCGGGATGCAGGTGGCATGGGGCAGTCGGTTTCTGTTCCGATCGGCCCCACGATCGTCGCAAGCGGTGGCGGCGGCGCATCCGGATGGGGCTGGAAACCCAAAGAAAAGACACCGCCTTCCTCGGAAAAAGGAAAATGATTCCGTTGCAACCGCAACTTATCTTTCGAGCATTGCTTTAATCCGTGCAGGATTCAAACATTGTCGGCCTTGCCGAAGGGCTCGAGGGTCCGGTTCTGAAGGTATTTAAGCGCGGAACACACCGGACAATCTCGCCGGATGAAACGCTGGGCAGGATCGCGCCCAAGGCACGGCAATTTGGCATCACCCGCCTGGGGAATGTGACAGGGCTCGATCGAATTGGAATTCCGGTCACCGTCGCTATCCGCCCGAATTCGCGCTCGGTTTCGGTTTCGCAAGGCAAGGGGCTCGGTCTTTCCCAAGCGCTCGCATCCGCTTTGATGGAGGCGATCGAGTTATTCCACGCAGAAGAGCTCATCGGCCGCGCCGTGGACGCGAGTTTTCTGGAGTTATCAGCGAACGCCAGCGTTGTGCGCCCCGGTTCGCTCTCTGGCGGCGAGATTTCGTCGCTCGATCGAACCACAATAAGATGGATAGAGGGGTACGATCTTCTCGCGCGCGAGACCTGCTGGGTTCCTTGGGATGTCGTGCATACCGACTACACTCTGCTCACTCGGCATACTATCGAGCAGCATCACTTCCTGTCCGGCTCCAACGGACTAGCTTCTGGCAATCATCTCGTCGAAGCTGTCAGCTCGGGAATTTGTGAACTCGTCGAGCGCGACGCCGTCGCCGTGTGGCATGCTCGAAATGTCTGCGAGCGCTCATTCTGCCGTCTCGATGCCGGCTCGATAGACGACGCAGATTGCCGCGCTCTCCTGGAGTTTTATCAGGCTGCGCAAATACTCCCGCGCCTTTGGGACGTGACGTCTGATATTGGAATCCCAGCGTTCCTTTGTGACGTTCCGGCTTCAGCCGATGACGCCTCCAGCGGACTGCGGAGATTTCGAGGATCTGGTTGCCATCCCGATCGTGGCGTTGCCCTCGCTCGAGCGCTGACCGAGGCGGCGCAGATCAGGCTTACCTATATCGCGGGCATTCGCGATGATCTTCCGCCTTCTGATTACACCGAATCGGCAGAACAGAAATTGGGCGCGGCCCTGCTCGACGCCGTTTCGCAAGCCAGCAAGTCACGTTCATTTCGTGACGTTCCCAGCCACCATACGGATGATGTCGCGGTTGACTTCCGATGGGAGCTGGAGCGATTGCGCGCAATCGGGATTTAACGCGTTGTAGCGGTGGATCTCACGCGTCCGGAATTTGGCATTCCCGTAGTCAGAGTGGTTATTCCAGGTCTCGAATGGGATCGCAATCACTCCAACTATGTCGCTGGTCCTCGAGCGCAGCAAGTGAGCGGCCGCAGCCAATGATTGCCGTTATCTTTGCAGGTCCATCGATGCCGCCGCCCACCCCGCCGATCGCGGGAATTGAGTGGCGACCACCAGTGCGCCAAGGCGATCTATATTCGGCAGCCTTGTCGGACCCAGCGATTATTGGCGTCACCGATGGCTACTTCGAAATCGTGCCGACGGTCTGGCATAAGGAAATCCTTTGGGCGATGGCCCAAGGTATCCATGTCTACGGCTCCGCGAGTATTGGAGCGCTGCGGGCCGCAGAGCTCACAGACTTCGGGATGAAAGGCATCGGCCATATCTATCGGCAATTCCATACCGGCCAATTGACGGATGACGACGAAGTCGCGTTGCTGCACGGGCCGGCGGAGATCGGCTACATGCAGCTCACCGACGCCATGGTCAATGTGCGCGCCACGATCGATAGTGCGCTAGAGCTAGGCATCGTGGAGCCGGCGTTCGCGGCCAGGCTTGTTTCGATTGCCAAGTCAATGTTCTACAAGGACAGGACGTATGAGGCGATCCTGAAGGTCGCGACTGAACAAGGCCTCGCGCCACAGGTCATTCGTCGCTTCGCGAGCTGGCTCTCCGGCGGGCAAGTCGATCAAAAGCGCATCGATGCGAGCGAGATGCTCCAAGCAATTACGGCGCATATCTCCAGGGGCGTGATCCCGCTGAAGGTTTCCTACGAGTTTTCTCACACGTTCGCCTGGGAGGAAGCTCGGCGGCGAATCGGGACGGCGGTTGACTCGGCCGGCATGGATATCCGATGACCAAGGAACCCTGATTCCTCCTATTTGCATCACTCAAGGCTTGTCCGACAGGAACCCGATGTCACGCAAGCATTTCACCTTCTTCTCAAGAATTCCGGAATCGAGAATGTCGAATACCTTGATGTCTCGACCGCCCAAGTCGAATCCAACTTTCTGACCCGCCATCGCATCGGCGAACACCTTGTATTTGTACGTTTCGACGACGTCTTCCACTGGGTTAACTGCGGCGGCGAAGCTGACGAATTCTTTGCTGGAATACACGTCTCTGATCGCGCGGTTTGCAACGTTGAATTTTCCTCGTTCTACATCGCGCCTCAGACTTCCGAGGCTGAATTTAACGTCGGGATTTTGTGGCCTGTTGCGATACTGGTTGCCGAAATCGACCCATCGCCGCAAATTTCGATTAAATCGTCTCTCATCCCACGACGCGTGAATAAAAGCGTCTTCAAAGCACGCGCTCCGCGGCGGACCGCTCACTCTGCGTCTCGGGTGATAACGCTTGATGCCATCCATATTGGCGTCGGCAACCAGCGCGTGACCCAGTTCGTGGGCGAGTTCGCCCAGAACCGTCAACTCGGGATCCAGGTTGGCTCCCGTTGTTAGCGGTACCAGGCCCCTGCCCTTGTCACGATCACCATCCGAATATCGCAAAAGATCTCTGATGGTCTGGTTCTCGACGTCCACGAACGATTTTTTGCCCGTCAGCTCCCGATCGGAAATGGCGAGGTAAACGCTCTTGCTATCCGGCAGCCGATCGGGACCTTCCCAAAAACCCCAACCCATCGGGCCCCATGACGGTGCTTCAGTCAGATACAACCACGTCAGTCGACAAAGCCTGCTCTTCATGTAGTCCGGCGCCCGGACGAAGGCCCGCGCCAGGACGTCTTTTTGGGCTTGGCTTGCCGGCTTGGAGCAGGTCGGCGACCGGTAACGAGGGGCATAACCGGAGTCGCCTGGATAAAAATCGGTGTAACAGGCTTTTTCCGCGAATTTCGTTCCGTCAGGATCGCTGACACATGTCCCCTGGAAATGAGTTTCGGGCGGGGTGGTTGGATACGGGAAGGACGGCGTCGCGGCCTTTGCCGAATAAAGTATCGTAAGAAAAATCAATGGGATCAACGCGGTCGCCCTCATAGGCACCACTCCATTCACAACTGACAGAATGCTCCAACTTCTCAAATTTGTCGGGCTGGCGGGAGAGAGCGCTTCAGACTGCGAAGACTCTGATTCCCCAAAACCACCAGACCGTATGCTTGGATGCTCGCGCCAAAATCCTATTCAACAGCCAAGCCCAGTGCGAAGACAAGCCCAATTTCTTTCAACCGCCACCGTCGTCGGAAGTCGCCTTTTTGTCTCGGGGCTATAAAAAACCGCGAAGGCCGCTACGGCCTGAAGGGGAGCGAGCTCGCCGCCGCCCATGCCCGAGAATCCTCTCAGGAGATATATGTCCTTTGGATGACAACAGTAATGTTCTCGTGGCAATCTAAGATTGGTCAGATCGGCCTACGCCGTTCCATGGGTAGGCGCTGAATGGTGACTGTGCTAGATTTCGAGTTGTTGAGTTCATAAGGGTGCGCAATGGAGTGCCCAAACTGCGGTCTGGATTCTTCAGAGTTCCGCAAAATTCTGTAGTCAGTGTGGCTCAGCATTGGCGCTCAGTTGTCCGTCTTGTGGTAACAGCGAACCGCCCGGCTCGAAGTTTTGTACCAAGTGCGGCGCAAGCCTCCATCAAGCGACGAGCGGCATTGTAGTCAGTCCTGGTCTTGCTCCAGCCGTGTCACGCGCCACGTTTGCTGAACGTTGCCACCTGACAGTGATGTTCTGTGATCTCGTCGGCTCAACGGCGCTCTCGGTGCACCTTGACGTCGAAGACTTTCATGAGTTGATCGGCACTTACCAGAAGGCCGTTGCAGAGATCGTGACGCGATTTGGCGGATTTGTCTCTCGCCGTGTTGGCGATGGCGTCCTTGTTTACTTCGGTTACCCCAACGCGAATGAAGATGACCCGGAACAGGCCGTGCGAGCGAGCTTGGCTGTAGTCGAGGGGATCGGGCTCCTGGAAAGCCGCGAAAGGCTTCAGGTGCGGGTCGGCATTGCCACTGGACTGATGATCGTGGGTGATCTTATCCGGTCGGGGACTGCCAATGATACCGAGGTTTTAGGCGAGGGCCCCAATCTCGCCTCTCGACTTCAGGCGATGGCTGGGCCGAACTCGATCGTGATCGACGATAACACACGACGGTTGATCGGATCCGTTTTCGGGTTGGAGGACCTTGGGCTCAAAGACTTGAAAGGCTTTTCCGAGCCTCAACGTGCCTGGCGCGTGCTGGGCGAGAATCGGTTCAGGAGTTGTTTCGAGGCGCTGCGTTCGGCCGCGACGCCTATCGTCGACCGCGAGGAGGAGCTTGAGCTTCTACTTCGGAGATGGACCCAGGCAAAAGCTGGCGAAGGACGCGTGCTGTTCATCTCTGGCGAACCGGGCATCGGCAAGTCGCGCCTGACTGTAGCGCTCAGAGATTTGCTGGGTGGGGAACCGTACACCGATCTCCATTATTTCTGCTCGCCACACCACCAAGACAGCGCCCTCTTCCCCATTATACATTTTCTCGAGCGTGCGGCGGGTTTCGGGCGCGAAGATTCACCCGGGGTGAAACTGGAAAAGCTGAAAGCGCTAATGGCTGAAACTTGTGCGGCCATGGGTGATGTCGCACTGCTCGCCGAGTTGTTATTGTTGCCAACGGGGGGCAACGCAAATCTCGATCGGAACCCTCGGCGCTGGAAGGAAGAAGTTTTCGAAGCGCTACAGCGGCAGCTCATTAGCTTGGCGCAATCGAAGCCCGTGCTGATGATCTTTGAAGACCTGCACTGGATCGATCCGACGACGCAAGAGTTGCTCGATCTCTTCATCCGGCGGATTGATCGTCTTCCCGTGCTCTTGGTCGCAACCTTCCGCCCGGAGTTTACGGTTCCGTGGGCGGGTGAGCCGCACATCACCGTGTTGAATTTGAATCGTCTCAGTCGAGCGGATAGCGAGACACTGGTTCGGCAACTCGCCGCAAACGCCGTGTCCTTGCCGAGTGATTTAATCGGAGAAATAGTCGAGCGAGGTGACGGCGTACCCCTCTTTCTTGAGGAGGTAACAAAGACAGTCGTGGATGCCGAACCGCCGCAACAGTCGGGATCAACGGCGCCGCGCCCGCCACTCTCGGTTCCACCAACATTGCACGCATCGCTAATCGCGAGGCTCGATAGGATTGGGCCGATAGCCAGGGAGATTGCCCAGATCGGGGCGACGATCGGTCGAGAGTTTTCGTACGAACTGACGGCTATTGTCGCCGAACGACCCAAGCAGGTGCTCCACGACACTCTTGATCGCCTGGTTGAAGCCGGCCTTGTTTTCCAGCGTGGCGAATTGCCGCAGTCAAATTTTCTATTTAAGCATGGGCTATTGCGGGATGCTGCCTATAGCACCCTGCTCCGCGGCCCGCGCCGGAGTCTCCATGCGCGCATCGCGCAGGCGATCGAGGAAGTGTTTCCAGAGATAGCCGAGAGTCAACCAGAAGTGGTGGCGCGTCACCGAACCGAAGCAGGTCTGAAGAGGCCTGCCACAATCCATTGGCAACGCGCAGGCGAACTAGCTTTGCGCCGCTCCGCCGGGAGTGAAGCCGTAAAGCACTTTTCGAGCGCCTTGAGTATTCTGGAAGAGTTGCCCGATGCGACGGACCGATGGCAACAGGAGCTCGATATCAGGCTTGGTCTGGGGACTGCCCTGATCACGGCGCGCGGTTTTCGTTCGCTGGGCCCCGAAATTGCCAAACACTACGAACGTGCCGTCGCACTCGGACGAGGGCTTGGCGACGACAAGAAACTCTTCAGAGCCATGTGGGGGAGCTGGTACGCGAATTTAATCATCGGGCAGACCGAGCACGCGCTTGGAATAGCCAACGAGCTTGTCGATGTAGCCAAGCGGCTGGCCGATTCCGATCTCATGCTTGAAGCGTATCACTCGCGCTGGGCGAATTCCCACGTGATGGGACTCAATACGATAGTGCTTGCTGACACGCAGCGTGGCATCGCGCTGTATGACGCCGAGCGACATCACACTCACACCTACGATTATGGGGGGCACGATACCGGCGTGTGCGCCTATGCTCACAGTGCCGTAACCCTGTGGATCTCCGGCTTTCCGCATCAGGCTGCGCAAATGGCCGATGCCGCGCTCGAACTGGGGCATCGGCTCGGGCATCCCCCCAGCTTGGCGCACGCGGCGGCGTGGTCGGCCACACTCCAGCAACTCCTTCGTGCACCCGGGCCGTGTCGCGAACTCTCAGAGCTGACAATGCGCATCGGACGCGAGCAGGGAAGCAACATGTTCTTCATGTGTCCGCTCCTTTTGGGCTGGACATTTTTCGAGTCCGGTGAGGCCATTGAGGGCTTGCGGCGGATGGGAGATGCGGTGGCGGCCACGCGTCAATCGGCCCGGCGTTTCTATTTTGAGTACGAGCTTCTGGTGTTTGCGGAAGCGCTCCTGAAGGCTGGAGAGCTGGATCACGCGCAGCAAATTCTGCAGGAAAACCTCGATCGCATCGCGAGCAGTGGGAATTGCCTTTTCGAGGCCGAGGTACATCGTCTGTTGGGCATGTGCCTCGGGAATCGAGGCCGCGACCGGATCTCGGAAGCCGAAATGCGTCTATTGCAGGCTATCGAGACCTCTGAGCAACAAGGCGCACTCTCTTTCGAACTCCGCGCGGCGACAAACCTTGGTCGACTTTGGCGGGATCATAATCGTTCCAGCGAGGCGCACGATCTTGTTTCGAAGGTCTATAACCGGTTTACCGAAGGTTTCGATACTTCGGACCTGAAGGAAGCGCGGGCGCTGCTTGATGAGTTAAGCTAGTGCCGAGGGCGGCGCCACGGGATGGGCGAAGTAGCGCCGGCGGGTAACGCTGTGTTCGGCGATCAATTTTCCCCTACGAATGACCCAGCGCCGCGGCAAGCGCGTTGCAAACGCCTCGCGCACATCGCGCGCGTCCAGCACGACGAGATCCGCAACCGCCCCATCTGCCACCTCGAAACCGGGAGCACGCAGAGCCTTGGCGCCGTTGCGCGTGACCATCTCCATAACGGTACGGATTTCGCCGGGCTGACTCATGTGCGAGGCGTGGCACAGCAGAAAGGCGATCTCGAGCGGGTCGTTCTGTCCGAATGGATAGAACGTGTCATGCACGCAATCCTGCCCGCAGGCGACATTGACGCCAGCGGCGAGCAGCTCCTTTACCTGCGTCACGCCACGCCGCTTGGGATAGTCGTCGAGCCGGCCTTGCAACATCAGATTGGTGGCCGGGTTGGCGATCATGTTGATTTCGGCCTCTTTCAGCCGCGCGATGACGTGATCGGCGTAGTCCCGCGGATAGCTCGCGAGCGCGCAGGTATGGCCGGCAGTGACACGCCCCTGCCACCCGTTGGCGATGGTCAGCTCAGCCAGCACCTCTAGCGTGCGCGCGGAGGGGTCATCGGTCTCGTCGACATGCATGTCGATGTCGGCGTCGAATTCCTTCGCGATATCGAACACGATTTCGATGTGTCGGCGGCTGTCCGCGGGCGAGGCTTCATTGAACGGCATGCCGCCGACCACGTCGACGCCAAGTTTCATGACGTCCCGCATCAGCGCTTCGGTGCCGGGCGACTTGACGATCCCCTCTTGCGGAAATGCGACGATCTGGACATCGATTAGATCGCGGAAGCGGTCCCGCGCACGTATCAGACCTTCTGCCGGACGAGCGCCTCCGATCGGATCGACGTCGACATGGGTGCGCAGCCGCAAGATGCCGTTTTCGATCGCCCGAACAAGCACCCGAGACGCTCGTTCCGCAATCTCGTCGACCGTGTAGTTGCGTTTGATGTTCCACAGAATCTCGATCGCCTCCGTCAGCGTGCCCGATACGTTGACCGGCGCGCGTTCGGAAATCAGAGCTTTGTCGAGATGAATGTGCGGCTCTACGAAGCCTGGCACTGCGATCCTTCCATCCGCGTCCAGCACGAAAGCCGAGACTTTCTCGGCGTCGCGCGGCACAGCGACGAAGTGGCCATCGGCGACAGCAAGATCACGCAGGCCTTCGGAATTCCATACCGCAACGTTTTTTATCAGGATATCGAGAGCCATCGCCGTCCTTTTGCTCAACACTGTATTGGTAAAATTGCCGCTGTCGTAGCGACGAAGCCTGCATCGCAAATCCGGTTGCTGATTAAAGCCACGTCCAGGCGAACGACGCCAGTCTTTCAAGAGGTGAAATTGCCGCGAACAGTCGCAGGTTAGTGCCCAACTCTTGGACTTGCCCGATCCACGTCATCGCTGTTCGATCCAGCAGGTTCTTTGAATTGAACAGCCACCCCTGGCCCGCTCGTTTCCGGCGGGCCTTTTTCTTCGAGAGAGAGATATATAGGCATGGGGCAAGTCCCCTCAAAAAAAGTGATCGATCGCACGGAGCTTGCCCGAGTTTGCCTCGAAGAACTTCGGCTCTGGCCGGGCTGCGAAAGCGTTATTTCGGTGGGAGTATTGTCCGCGCCGTCCGAATGTTTTGTGCTTCGGGTGATCGACTACGGCGCGGCAACAACCAGACGAGCCGACCAAGCCATTCGAACCATCGAACGAATGAAATCGCGCGAATATCGTTTGAAGGTCGAATAGGCACGGTGCATTCACCTACCCAGATCTTGTGTCAGGTGAGCGCAAAAGCAGGGCTCGATCCTTCGAATATACTGTGGCACGCTAGTGGAGTGGATTTGACATTCGCTATCCTGTAGCCGGCAATGCGTGAATAGCGAATGTCAAATCCAAAACTCCACTAGAAACTTATGTTTGCTAGTGATCCTTTGATTCTAACATTTGCAAAAGTGCCTGCCAGATGGGCATGCAAATGTTAGAATTGGACCACTAGCCCAGACGCCAATGTATAACGGGACTCCGATTTGCGTATCCATGCCGCCGCACTGCTTTATTTCGATGCCGTTCGCCGCGCTGGTTCGATACGCGAGGCCGCTCGACGCTTGAACGTCGCGTCTTCCGCGGTCAATCGTCAGATACTGAATCTCGAAGCGGAGGTCGGTACACCTCTGTTCGAACGGTTTCCAAATGGGATCAAGCTGACATCGGCAGGCGAAGCAATTGCACGACACGTTCTCGTCGTTCTTCAGGATCTTGAGCGAGCCCGCTCGGACATCGAAGGACTTAGGGGCGCGCGCATCGGTCATGTGGCAATCGCGGCCGTCGAGGGCGTCTGCGGTGCCCTGCTTCCGGATGTTATCAAGCAGATGCGCGAACGAACGCCCCGCGTCACCGTTGCCGCAGAGTTGATGGGATCATTGGCAATTCCCAAAGCCGTAATCCAGGGTGACGTCGATATTGGTATCGCATTCGCTCTCCCTCGGCATACCGAGCTGCGACAGGTCGCTCTCGCACGATTTCGCCTGGGAGCGATTATGGCCTCGGATCATCCGCTCGCCGGTCAAAGCAAAGTATCGCTCTCCGCATGCTTCGATTATCCCGTCATCATGCCAATGGGCGCTCTCTCGATTGGTCAACTCCTCGCGCCTGCGATGGCTCGTTTATCGCGCAACGTGCAGCCCATCATCCGTTCCTCCTCGGTCGATCTGATGCACGAGCTTGCCGAGCGAAACATCGGTATCGCGTTCCAGACAAGAGTTGGCATCGAGCGACACATTCTCGAGAGGCGGCTCGTGCACGTTCCGATCGATGCAGGCGGGCCGATCTGGAGCGATCTTGGTGTTTACGTTCGCAGCGGTCGTGCGCTGCCGGCCACTTTGGACCTGACGCTCCATATCATCGCGGAGGAACTTCGCGCGCGCGAGACCGCGGAACAGGCCGTCACACCGTAGGCCCCGAATTTTCGCACGGTTTACAGCGATGCCGATTTGGCACTGTGTTGTGCGAAATTCTATGCTTTCTAGCTCACCTTATTCTCATTACCTTTGCCGGAGCGCCCGAAATGAATGGCTGCAACCATGACCTATGTCCTTGATGCAAAGCATATTTCGAAGGCAAACCTGCCCGTCATCGAGGTGGCCGGGCTGTCTTCCTCCAATCCCGCGAACCGCCGCCACGTTGCGGAAGCGCTTCGACGGGCCTGCCTCGACAAGGGCTTCTTTTACGTGTCGAACCACGGCATTCCCGCCGGTCTGATCGATGCTGTGTTCGAGGAAGCGAGGCGGTTTTTCAATCTCGACGCCGAGGCCAAGTCCGCCGTCGACAAGTCACGCTCGTTCTGCAATCGGGGCTACGAACCGCTCCGCGCCCAGACGCTCGAAGCTGGTGCTCCTCCCGACCTGAAGGAGAGCTTCTACATCGGGCCCGAACTGCCGCTGGACGATCCGCGAGTTGCGACGCGACGGTTTAACAGGGGCCCCAATCTCTGGCCTCAAGACATGCCGGGCTTCCGTCCAACCATGCAGGCGTATTTCGCCGCCATGCTCGATCTCGGCGAACGGTTGATGCGGGGCCTCGCACTCTCGCTCGATCTTCCTGAAGACCATTTCGCCACGTTCAGCCGCGATCCGCTCGCGACCCTGCGGCTTCTGCACTACCCGCCGCAACCAGCAAACGCAGTCCCGGGCGAGAAGGGCGCCGGAGCCCATACGGATTTCGGCGGCCTGACCTTGCTGCTGCAGGACGCCGCAGGGGGTTTGCAGGTCCAGGACATTGTCTCCGGCCAATGGATTCACGCCGACCCCATTCCAGGGACCTTTGTCGTCAATCTGGGCGACATGATCGCACGCTGGACCAATGATCGCTATCGCTCGACGGTGCACCGGGTCGTGAATGCCTCCGGGCGAGAGCGCTATTCGGTTCCGTTCTTCTTCGTTGGCAATCCGGACCATGAGGTCGCTTGCCTGACCAATTGTCTCGGCCCCGGCGAGGCGCCGAAGTTTCCGCCAACGACGGTGGAAGGGCATCTTCAGGAGATGTATCGCCGTACTTACGCGGCATGAACAACCCCCTCCCCGATCCAGCCATTCTCATCCATGGCGCCTGGCAGGGTTCATGGGTGTGGGACCGCGTGATTCCGCTACTTGCGAGGTCGGCTGGAATCGCATCGATCGCCATTGATCTACCCGGAAACGGCACCGATGGTACGAGAGCCGCTGATGTCTCTCTCGACCTGTACGTCGATTATGTCGGAGCGGTCCTGAAACGGCTCTCCCGGCGCGCCAGCCTGGTGGCCCATTCCGGCGGCGGCGTCGTTGCGTCGGCTGTCGCAGAACGCTTTCCCGAGCGTGTCCGCCGGATCGCTTATGTGGCAGGCATGATGCTGCCCGATGGCATGGCCTTTGCAGAGCTAGTTGACCAATTGAAAGACGATCATTCCGACGCTGCTGGCATCGCGCCGCATTTGGTCTGGTCCCAAGATCGGTTGTCGAGTTGCGTACCGATGGAAGCTGCGCTCGCTTACTTTTTTCACGACTGCCGGCCTGCGGATGCGGTCGCGGCGGCGCGACGTTTGACCCCGCAGCCCGATCGCGGCCGCGCTGTGCGGGCGCACCTGACGGTGGAAAGGTTCGGCCGTGTTCCACGCCTCTACATCGAGGCTGAAGCAGATCGCTCGGTGATTCCAGCGTGCCAGCGACGAATGCAGGCGTTGGTGCCCGGAGCCGAGGTGGTAACGATACCGACTGGCCACGCGCCACAACTCGCGGCGCCAGAGCTTCTAGCAGACGCGCTCATACCGTTCTTGAGCGGAGCCGAACATCCTTCCACGTATTCGACACTCAACGCCGAACACGATTTCGAATGAGCATCCAGAATCCAATATAGCCACCAACCGCGGGAGTAATTTCATGAAACGCTTGATTCCAATCTCCGCTGCTTTAGTCCTTGCAATGGCGTTCTCCGAGACGGCGTTGGCTGCCGAATCCGTGAGCTTCCTACTCGATTGGTTGCCGGCCGGCGACAAAGCCGCAGTCTATCTCGGCGTCGAAAAAGGGTTGTTCGAAGCTGAGGGCATCAAGGTCATCATTCAGTCCGGCCGAGGTTCCAGTGACGTTGTGACCAAACTCGCAACGGGTTCGGCCGACATGGGTACGGGCGGCCTTGCCGCGCTGTTGCAGGCCAAGGCGACCGACAATGTCCCGGTAAAGGCCGTGATGTCGATCTACACGATGCAACCGGACGCGATATTCACCACCAAGGAAAGCGGCATCAATAGCCTGAAAGACTTGCAGGGCAAGACGGTCGCTACCGCAACCTTCTCCTCGTCGAACGTCTCCTGGCCGCTGGTGCTCAAAGCCAACGGTGTCGATGCCGATAAAATCAAGCTGTTGAAGGTTGATCCAGGTGCGCTTGCGCCCATGCTTGCCTCGGGGAAAGTTGATGCGACCATCAACTGGATCACCGTCGCACCTGCCTTTGCAGGCCCACTCACGGAAGCCGGCAAATCGTTCAAAGAACTTTTATGGTCCGGCTATGGGTTCGACGGATATGGCTTGTCGGTGTTCGTGTCTGACAAGATGATCAAGGAACGCCCCGAGACCGTTCGCAAGTTTCTGAAGGCTTACCAGAAGGCCACTGAAATGGCGATCGCCGATCCCATGGCGGCCGCAACGGCATTGAAGGCCGCCGTGCCGGAGGTTGACGTCGCGACAGCCGCCGAACAATGGAAAGCGTCGATCCCCCTGATGGTCAATGACATCGCCAAGAAGGACGGCAAAGGCGCGTTTGAACCGGCATTGCTGGCCACAACCTGGAAATGGGTGGCCGAAGCGCAGAACATGCCGATCGACAAGCTCAATCCCGAGACTGCCGTGAGCCATGACTTCCTCAAATAGGCGTCGTCTTAAGTAGACATTCTCGTCGGGAAATATTGGGTGCCGGCTGGCCAAAGCCGGCGGCATGCCAATTGAGCGAAAGCAAGCGTCGATGGCAGCCTGCCAACCCGTGATCAAGTTTGTCGACGTCGGCCAGCGCTTTGTCGGGGCTGACGGTAAACGCATCGACGCGCTCGACGGTCTTTCATTCGAGATCGGCCGTCATGAGTTCGTGGCGGTGCTGGGCCCGTCTGGTTGTGGTAAATCCACGCTGCTCAGGCTGATCGCCGGCCTCATTCGCGCAACGTCGGGCAGCGTGGAGATATTCGGGCTGCCGGTCACGGAGCCGCGCGACGAGATCGGCATTGTCTTTCAAAAGCCTACCCTGCTGCCGTGGTTTAACGTACTTGGCAATGTTACCTTCCCCATGCGCCACAAACATGGATACGTAGGCGATAGCGAGCGGGAACGCGCCCACAAACTCCTCGAACTTGTCGGCCTCGATGGTTCCGCCACGCGACGACCCGAAGAACTATCAGGCGGCATGCAACAACGCGTGGCGATCGCCCGCGCCTTGCTGCTCGATCCCGATATCCTGCTGATGGACGAGCCATTCTCCGCGCTGGACGCGTTGACCCGAGACGAGATGAGCTTCGAGTTATTACGGATCTGGACGGAGCGTCCAAAAACGGTTCTGTTCATTACCCATTCGATCCCGGAAGCTCTGCTGCTTGCCGACCGCGTCATCGTCATGACTGGCCGTCCCGGACGCGTCCGAGAGGTCCTGGACGTGCCGCTGGCTCGGCCACGATCGATGAAAACGCTGTCGGAGCCCGCGTTCCATGAACTCGCCAATCACATCCGCGGCCGTCTCTTCAGTCGCCCCGTTGCAGCATGAGGCTGCGCAAACCATCCCTCCGCGGGAGCAAGTCGTGAAGCTCTCCGTAGACGAGCGGTTGCCTGTCATTTTGGATCGCTTCGCTCCGGCCGCCGCTTTCATTGTTCTCGTTCTGGTGTGGGAAAGTGCCGTAAGGTTTTTTGCAATTCCTTCCTTCTTGCTGCCTGCCCCCAGCGCCATCGCGCGGGCAATGGTGTCGATACCGCTTCAGGTTTGGTTGGGTCACATTTGGGCGACCCTGCGTGTTGCGCTTATGGGATATTTGCTCGCCATCGCGATCTCGGTGCCGCTTGCCGTGGCTCTTGCGTCCTCTCGGCTGCTGTCGCGAACGCTATACCCAATTCTCATTGTGGTTCAGTCGACGCCGATCGTTGCTATCGCCCCGATCATCATCGTGACGCTCGGCGCTTCCGACCTTCCGCGGGTGGTTATCACCTTCCTGATCGCATTTTTTCCGATCGTGGTTTCCACGGTTACTGGCTTGCTTTCCACGCCCGACGAACTCGTCGAATTATCGCGTTCGCTTCGTGCAGGTCGCGCGCGAGAGATCATGCATGTGCGGCTCCCATTCGCGCTACCGCATTTGTTCTCGGCACTGAAGATATCATCAACGCTTGCCGTTATTGGCGCCGTAGTGGCGGAGTTCGTCGCAGCCGAACGCGGCTTGGGATTCTTTATCGCCTTTTCGACATCCTTCTTCAAAATTCCCAATGCGTTTGCAGGGCTCGTCGTTCTAGTCGCGATAAGTCTCGTTCTGTTTCGCCTGGTCGGCCTTGCTCAAAGTTTCCTTGCACCCTGGTCACTACCCAAATCTGGACGATGAGGATTTCATGACGTCTTCCGCCAAACAGCCGCTCGACCACGAAACCTACTTGCGCAAGGCTTTCAAGGTGGCGCTTCGCGCCCGCGAGGCAGGCGATCACCCTTTCGGGTCGATCCTGGTCGATCCGGATGGCACGGTGCTGATGGAACAAGGCAATGGATTCAGGGTGGAAGGTCACGACATGACCGCGCATGCGGAGCGCCTGCTCGCCTCACGTGCTTCAAAGACCTACCCGCCGGCGTTTCTTGCCGAATGCACGTTGTATACGTCTGCCGAGCCCTGCGCGATGTGTTCGGGCGCGATCTACTGGGCCGGCATTGGCCGCGTGGTGTTTGGACAGACAGAGCACGATCTTAAAGTGCAGACGGGTGCGCATGCCGAAAATCCGACGCTCGATCTGCCATGCCGCGTGGTCTTCGCTGCGGGCCAGCGCGACATCGAGGTCATAGGTCCGCTGCTTGCCGATGAGGCCGCCGCGCTTCAGTCAGATTTCTGGAACGACCAATCCGGCTAACGCGGAGAACGGTCCATTCTCGAAACCGAAGGTTTTTTCCGGAGGGACATAACGCGTGAGGTTGTGCGCTTTGCATCGTCTCAACGCATATGGTGAGAGCGAGCTGAGCCGCAATCTTTGGCACAAAACATGCTTGCTTGTAGTTCAAAGAAGTGCTGCGCTGCCGTTTAACGGCATTAAAAAATGGAACAGGCCATGACACTCAAGACTATCCCGATCATCGATCTTACGCCTTATCGCAACGGTTCATCCGATGGCAAAAAGGCTGTGGCCCAGGCGGTGGCGCAAGCCTGCCGCGATATCGGATTTTTGGTGATCACGGGGCACGGCGTCCCTCCCGCGTTGGTGGACAGGGTCGATACCAGCGCGCGGGCTTTTTTCGATTTGCCTGCAATGGACAAGATGGCGCTCAAGCGGCCAAAGGACGACCAGGTTCGCGGCTACAGTGCGGTCGGCGATGAAGGCCTTTCCTACAGCCTCGGTGAAAAATCTCCCGGCGATCTCAAAGAATCGTTTTCGATAGGCCCCGTTGTCGTCCCGGACGATCCTTATTTTAACGGACCGGCTGCCGGACCGCATTTCGCGCCGAACCTCTGGGCGGAAAAAATCCCGGATTTCAAGGCGTCGTGGACAGCGTATTTCGAGGCGATGTCCGATCTCTCCAAGACGCTGATGCGCATTTTTGCGCTCGGCCTCGAATTGCCGGAGACTTATTTTGACGACAAGATCGATCGTCACATCAGCATGTTTCGCGCGCTCAAATATCCCAATCAGCATGAGGCGCCCCTGCCCGGTCAATTGCGCGCCGGCGCGCATTCCGACTATGGCAGCCTGACGATCGTACGCACGGAGGACCGTCCGGGCGGCCTGCAGGTCTACAACAAGGACGGAGAATGGGTCGACGTGCCTTCGGTGGCTGGCGGCTTTGTCGTCAACATCGGCGACCTCATGATGCAGTGGACCAATGATCTGTGGTCGTCGACGCTCCATCGGGTTGCCAATCCACCGCGCGAAAAAGCCGGCGACAGCGCCCGGCTTTCTCTCGTGTTCTTCCATCAGCCGAATTACGACGCGATGGTCGAATGCCTCGAAAGCTGCAAGGGCCCGAGCAATCCCGCCAAATACGAGCCGGTTTCATCTGGCGATCATCTCACCAGCAAATTCGTCAAGCAGACGACTTTCGGCGAAGGGGCCAGGAAATCGGCATGACGGGTTCTTCGAGCGGTGGCTCGGATAGAGCGACGCTGTCCTACGTCAACATTTTTGCGAAGGACATCGTCGCTCTGAGCCAGTTCTATATGGATGTGTTCGGCTTTGCCGAGATCGAGAAAATTCGCTCGCCTATTTTTCGTGGGCTGGACACCGGTCGCAGCAGCCTGGGCTTCAATGCGCAGGACGCTTACGGCCTGTTGAAGCTGGACGAATTCTCGCAAGTCAGCGGCATCAAGTTCCTCCTCAACATCGATGTCGCCAGTGCATCCGAGGTCGATGAGCTGACACCGAAGGCAGTATCGTTAGGCGCGAAACTGGTGAAGTCGCCCTATAAAACCTATTACAACTGGTATCAGGCGGTTTTGCTCGATCCAGAGGGGAACGTTTTCCGCATCAATCATATGTTGGAATGACGGCGGCGCCAGCAGCGCGCTCAAGCGATTTTAGCGGTCCTGTCCGGCGTCGCGCCACGCGGCTTTTTCGCGTTTTGCCATTCTTTGATCAAGTCGGCGGAGTCCACCACCAAGCCGAGATGCAGCGAGACCATCGCTAACGCTGCCGCTTCCAGATGGTCGTCCGTTCCGCGCACGAGATCCCGCGCGACGAGCACCCGGTAATTGTGATTGTTGGCATCAAAGGCGGTATTCAGAACGCAGCAATCCGTGAAGCCGCCGTTAAGCACGACGGTTTCCACGCGCATGTTGCGCAGCAGGAAATCCAGATCGGTCGGATAGAATGCCGACAGGCGGCGCTTGGTCTCGACAATCAAATCGCGGGGTTCGACCCGGGTCACGAATTCGGTCCAGCGCGATCCTTCGATCGCGTGCGCTTCGCTATTCGGAATGGCACCTACGTGAAGCGGAAAAGTACGCCGCCATGCTGCGCTGATGCCGTTGAGGTCGTCGGCGCCACCACGCCGCAATACCGACCGGACATGGATGATGGGGATACCAAGCGCTCGAACGCGATCGTGAAAAGCGTCGATTGGCGCCACGACGTCGCGCGCCCGCGGAGCCGGACAAGGGCAGTCGGGCGACGGATCGAGATGCCCGCGGTGCATGTCAATCGATACCACCGCGGTCTTCGAAGGATCGAGATAATCTTCGAAGCCTGCCGTGACTTCGTGCGCCTTGCCATAAACGTGAATGCGCATAACGATGACGCTCCTGATTATTTAACCTTGAAGTGCGAAGAGCTAATCCTGCAAGCCGAATTTATTATCGCCTTTCTTCCCGCACATGCGGCTGACCCAGCGCCCCTGGCTCGCCCAGATGGCCGCGATTGCGCGCTCCCACCCAGATCATCACGGCAATTGTCGCGAGATAAGGCGTCATGAGCATGAGGTATTGCGGCACGCGAATGCCGGCCGCCGCGATACGGGGGACGACCCCTTCAATGCAACCGAACAGCAACGCGCCAGCAAGGGCTGGCCATGGCGCCCAGCGCGCGAACACCACAAGAGCCACCGCGATCCAGCCGCGCCCTCCCACCATACCTGTGACCCAAAGCTTGACGCTGACGACGGAAATATAACCGCCGGCCAATCCGACAAGCGCCGAACCCGCAACGATCGCTCCGATCCGGTACAGCGAAACGTTGATGCCGGCCGCATCCGCGGCCGCGGGATTTTCCCCGACCGCGCGCAATCTCAACCCCAGCGTCGACTTTTGCAGGAAAAACGAAACCCCGAAGAAAATCGGAATGGCGAGGTAAACGATCGGGTCTTGAACAAACAGGATCCGGCCAACGACGGGAATTTCCGAGAGCGGCCAAATGGCGATCTTGTTCAAACCGGCGATCGGGTGGTTTTGCCAATTCGCAAGTGTCCCGATCAAACCGGTCAGTCCTTGACAGAAGAACACGATCGACAGGCCGGCAATCACTTGATTGACCCGCAAGATCACGACCAGACCTGCGAACAGCAATGACACCAGGCTCGCCGCCAGCATGGAGATCAGAAGCGCGACCAACGGATGGCCGCTCCACGTCAGGCTGGCGCCGAGGCCGGCGACGGCTCCGACCAGCATCAGCCCTTCGGCGGTCAGGTTCAAAACGCCGGAACGCTCGGAAATGATCAGGCCAAGTGCAGCGAATGCGTAAGGCGCGGCCGTGCCCGGCGCGTTGGCCAGCCAGTTGGTCAGAAATTCGGTCATGTCCAAGGTCTTGCTTTCAGCGACACTGCCTTCCGGAGGCTTGCCGTTGAATCCTTCATTTGGGCGGCGCACATCTTCAGCGGGTCCAGCGAATGCGGTGGCGGATAAGGAATTCAGATGACGCCACAGCGATCACGATAATGGCCTCGACGAGTTGCACCATGGTGAATGGAATTTGGTAGAATACCTGGAGCGTTTGACCGGTCACGAACAGCACCGCGAGCAAAAATCCCACAATCACCACGATGATGGGATCGTTGCGCGACAGGAAGGCGATCAGGACACCGGAAAACACGTATCCATCGAAGAACGACTGCGTCAGTCGCCCCTCTTGGCTGGTGACGTTGACGAAACCCGCAAGTCCGGCCGCGACGCCGGAGATCGCGATTACGACCATGCTGATGACCCGCACCGGGACACCAACCACCCGTGCCATGTTGGGGTTGGCGCTGATGAAGCGCATGTAAAAGCCGAAACGGCTGAGATGGACTCCCCACGCCGCCACCGCGGCCGCCGCCAATGCGACCAAAAGCGCGCCGTTGACGCCATATCCGATGTCCGAAAGACGCTCGAACGGCTGGTATTGGGTCGATTGAGGAAACGCCGTCCTGGAATCCTGCCAGGCACCATAAAGCAGGTGCAGCAGGAAATAAGAGGCAATGTAATTCATCAGTAGCGTCGATATGATCTCGTTGACGCGAAAACGCGTCTTCATCCAATAGGCCAGCATCACCCACAGCATGCCGCCGAGAGACGCGGCAATGCCCATGACGATGAGCCGTGTCGACTCCGGTCCGATGGCATAGATCGATACCGCCGTCGCCGCGATACCGCCGAAGATCATCTGGCCTTCCAGGCCGAGGTTCCAAAATCCGATGCGAAACGCGAGGCCAGCGCCGAGCCCCACCAGGATCAGCGGCGCAGCCCGCACCAATACCGAGCGCAGACTGTCGGCGTTAAACACGCCGGCGAGTTCTCTGGCGAGATCAAGCGGCGCTATGCCGGCCAGGTCGAGTATCGCCACCGAGATGATCAGCCCGATCGCAAGCGAACCGGCGAGAATACCCGCCTGTTTCGCCGGCGAGATCGTCTGACGCATATCCAGCGTAAAGCGGCCGATAACACGACGCGACGATGGCTTCGGCGCTGGCGACGCGGGCGGATTTTCGCGGACAGTCATCGTCACATCATGCATGATCCACCATCGCACGGCCAATCGCCTGGCGGTCAGCGGGCCGGTCGAATTCGGCCACGATCCGTCCCCGTGTCATGACCCCGATCCGGTCGGAAAGGGCAAGGATTTCGTCGAGATCTTCGCTGATCAGCACGACGGCGGCTCCACGATCGCGAGCGGCCAGCAACCGCTCATGCACGGCGGCACAGGCCCGCACGTCAAGCCCACGGCTAGGACTGTGCGCGACCACCACTGCCGGCTGCCGGCTGAATTCGCGAGATATCACCAGCTTTTGGGCGTTGCCCCCCGATAACAACGCCGCCTTTTGCCCGACGCCGCGGACGCCCTGGACGTCGTAGGCGGTGACGGCCTCGGCGGCGTCGCGGCGCATGGCACCCCGGTCGATCAACCAGGGCGGGCCATAACGCCCGGACTTGATGGTCGCGACCGTAAAATTGTCAGCTACTGATAGCGAGCCGGCCAGCCCGAACGCATAGCGATCGGCGGGTATCGCGGCGAGCCCGGCCTCCCGACGAACGGCGGGAGGCCGCGCGGCGACATCGCCGGGCCCTTCGAGCCAGATCTCGCCGGAAAGCGGTTCGCGCGCCCCGATCAGCGTTTCGGCGAGTTCTGCCTGACCATTGCCGCTGACCCCGGCAAGACCGTAGATTTCCCCTCCCCGCACGAAGAAACTGGCGTCGGATACCATCACCTGGCCATCGTTGCGCGCACAATGCAAGCCACCTACATTGAGCCGGGTCTCCCCCCGCGGGCGCTCGGCCCGGACGGGTAGCGGTGCTGTCTGCCCTACCGTCAACTCCGTGAGTTCGGCAGTCGAAGCCGTGCGCGGATCAGGTGTTGCCACCGTTCGTCCACCACGCATGATGGTGACGGCATCGGCGTGGCGTTTGACCTCGTTAAGTTTGTGAGTGACGAGGACCACAGCGACACCGCTGCGGGCCAGACGCCGAACGATCTCAAGCAACCGCTCCGCTTCGGCATCGGTCAAGACCGCTGTCGGCTCATCGAGAATCAGAATTCTCGTGCCTCCGATCAGCACCTTGATGATCTCGACCTGCTGCTGTTCGGCGACAGAAAGATCTCCGACCCGCCGTTCGGGATCGATATTGAAACCGAGCTGTTCCGCCTGTTTGCGAACGTTATCGCGAATATCTCGAATTCCAGAGCGATACGACGGTTGCGGATTCGCCAGCAGGATATTTTCCGCAACGGTGAACGGCTTCACAAGCTTGAAATGCTGGTGAACCATTCCGATGCCGCGACGGCGGGCGTCAGCCGGGCCAGACAGCGCAACCATTTCGCCGTTCACGGCGAGGGTTCCGGCATCCGGCACGTAGAAGCCCGCCGCGATGTTCATTAGCGATGACTTGCCTGCTCCGTTTTCACCGAGCAGCGCGTGAACCTCACCGGGTTTCGCCGAGAAAACGGCGCCATCAAGCGCGACGACGCCGTCAAACGTCTTCCTTATTCCGGAGAGCTCAAGCGCAAAGGCCATCGATCAGTCCAGGCGTATCACTATTTCTGAGCGATGACGCCCGGCACGTACCAAGTCATCTTCCAAAGACTGCCGTCATCGATCGGCTTGCCAGCCGCAAGCATTTCCTTGCCCGTGGTGTCGCTCATGGGCCCGGTGAATATCTGCTTGCCGGCAATGATCGCGGCGCGCTCGGCCATCACCTTGTCCGCGAGTTCCTTCGGCACTGCCGGACCGCAGCAAGCAATATCGGTGCCGCCATCCTTGATGCCGGGGAATGCGCCGTAAGGATTGGGTTGCCAGTTACCCGCCGCGACTTTCTTGAGTTCCGGCGACAAGAACTTGTCCCACGTCCAGACCGATGAGCACAGCGTCGCCTTCGGTGCGAACTCGCGCAGATCGCGATGGTGGCCCGTGCCGTAAATGCCACGCTCCTGCGCGACGATCTGCGGTGTCGGGGTGTCGACGTGCTGGCCGATTACGTCGATGCCCTGATCCGCAAGCGCGGACGCGGCAGCGCGTTCCTTGACCGGATCGTTCCAGGCACCCGTGAAGATCACCGTCACTGTCGCCTTCGGATTGATCTTCTGAGCGCCGAGTTCATAGGCATTGATGGTCCAATTGACCGGACCGATTGGGTGAGCGGCGACGAAGCCAAGCTTGCCGGTTTTGGACATTCCGCCCGCGATCATGCCGCAAAGATACTGGCTCTCATAGGTTCGTCCGTAAAACGACTCAAGATTCGGTCCGTTCGTGGTGCCCGATGCATTGAGGAAGGCGACTTTCGGATACTTCTCAGACAGTTCCTTGAATGTGTCAGAATATCCAAAGGCCGTGCCGATGATGACGTTGTAACCGCGCTGAATGAACTGCTCGGCGGCTGGTTTGATCTGACCGGCGACTTCAGGCACCTTCTCCACAAACGGGATTTTCATACCAACGGCTTGTTCGATTTTCGGACGAGCTTCGTCAAAAGCCTGGGTCCAGCCGCCGTCGTTCTTTTGGTCAAAATAAAGAAATGCGATTTTTGCCGGTGCCGAAAGCGTAAAGCCGGCGGCGTATGCGGCCATCGCGCCGCAAGAAACCGCCGCGCCGGCCGCGACCAGCATGGTCCAGTACTTTCTCTTCAATAACTGCTGCATGACCTCAACTCTCCTGTTAACCCCAGAATGCAGGGCGAAGACATCGTTCCACGAACGAATAGTTTCAAAGCACGCGAAAAATAGCGCGCCCAATATTTGCGCAGATGGAGACGCGATAGTGGGCAAAGGAACACGTTAGCACCACCGATTTTGCCGACGGAACGGCCAAGTGGAACATTCATTGGCAGATAACCTCCGTCGCGATACAAAGCTCGATCTAAACAATCCCTGATTGAGCAGGGGCTGATAGCATTGGACCGCTGATCAGGCTGTCGGAGGAGCTCTGCACTTTTCGACACGCCAGCCTTAACTTTGCTTACACTTGAATTTCTTTAACTCTATCAAAAATTTGATCGAGGACAATAGTGTTTTGCAAGAGGCGCGCGGCTGCCGGCTGCCTGTTCGGTTAGACGATGGTGGCATAGGGAAACTCTGAGTACGACCTGGTTCTAAAGGTCAATCACGCAAGTTGGCGAGATGCGAAGCGACGACGTGTTTCCAAGCCTTCCACAGAACTATGGACTCGCGAAGCAAGGACTTTGCAGTTCACTTGAATCGAGTATCGAACAAGATTTCATTATCAATTGGGAAAGACCTTACTTGGAAACGGCGTCGAACTTTCCGGCGTATCCCTCGCAGCATCATTGACCGGTGAAATCTGGCAGACGGAAGAGCGAAGACCGATCGAACCGCTGATCGGATCGGCATGCTGATCCGATATCAGGCGATTATAATTCGCGCCTGAATCGGCGAGCGAATCGAAAGCTTGCAGGCCGAGCTCCTCATTGCCTTGCCACCAGCCATATTGTGCGCTGACTACCCGTGGATCCAGGCCGGGGTCAAATTTGGCGCGCATGCGCGCTTTGCCGTTTTTGGTCTGGATCTCGACCCAGTCGCCTTCGCTAATCCCTCTTTCGCCGGCGGCCTGCGGATGCACGCTGACCTCAGGCTCCGGCGAGCGACGACGTAGCGACGGCACGTGGCGATGTTGGCCGTGACAATAGTGAACGACCTTGGCAGAGGTGAGCACCAGCGGAAACTCGCTTTCGTCATTTCGATAGGGCGACAAGGCCGGCTCGATGAACCGCGGCAATGGGTTCTCATCCGCATCGCGAAAAACTTCCGAAAAGATTTCGATCTTGCCGGTCTGCGTCTTAAAGCCCTCATGGCGATAACGATAATAATCCGGCTCGCCAATCAGGCTAATTCCACCGGGTTGCGCACGCAGATCGTCAAGGGACAGTTTGAGTGGCGCCAGGATCGCATTAAGGCCGGCATTGATATCGCCGTTCCAGAATAAATTGCCAAAGCCGAGCCGGGTAGCGAGTTCGAACACGAGACGGGCGTCCGACCTGGACTCGCCAGCGCTGGAAACGGCCGCCTGCCGCAGTTGAATCAGATTTTCCGCAGCCTGGCTGCCTTCAAATCCGACCCGTAACGCTTCCCTCTCCCACGGCGTATTGACGGGAAGAAAGATGTCCGCGAACGCGGCAGTCGGCGTCATGACGACGTCCGAATGGACATGAAATTCAAGCTTCGCAAGTGCCCGCGCGGCCCGATCGCCGTCGGCGTGATTGACGACAAAGTTCCGGCCAAATCCGAACAGGCCTCGAATGCGATAAGGCTCGCCATCCTCGATTGCCGCGTACAAGGCGTCGGTCCCTGTCCAACCGTTTCGGCCGGGTCCGAGTGTCGAGCGCTTGAGATCGATGCATTTGGCGCGTTGCTCTGCGGAGAGAAACTCGCCGCCGGTCACGTCTTGTACGGGTGGTCGCGCGAACTGGACGTTCCCGCCCGGCGCATCGAAGCTTCCGGTCAGGGCCATCAGCGTTGATATCGCGCGATCGGTCTGCGTCGCGTTGGTATGCTGGCCGACGCCCGACCACATATAGTAGCTGACAGGGCGAGCCTCGAACAGCAGTCTTGCCGTTTCCGTCACCTGCCCTGCCGGTACCCACGCCACGGCTTCGACCCGATCCGGCGGATACTCGTCACACAGGTCGCGATAGAGACCGAACGCGGACCGGCAACTGATCGGCTCACCGGCCGGGGATAAAAATTCGACCGAGGCGTCAAGCTCCGGATTGAGCGGCCGAAGGTAAGCGCGGCGCGACATGGAGTAGCCGACGACCTCGTTCTTGTCGGCATCCCATGCAACAAGATCGTCGGCCGTGGCACCCGAAGGCGGCGCCGCGATATCCGCGGCACGCAGAAACCGATTGGTATCCCTCCTGACCAGCAATGGGCCATTGGTCCAGTCACGGACAAATTGAAGGTCGAACCAGCCGTTCCGGATCATCTCGCCAGCGATACCGAGCGCCAACGCGCCGTCCGCGCCAGGCCGGACGCGCAACCACTGATCGGCACGGCCGGCGAAGCCCACACGACGAGGATCAACCACGATCAGGCGCGCGCCCCTTACGCGCGCCGACCTGGTAGCCGTCGCGTGATCGAGCCAGGTAGCACTTGGATTGTGTCCCCAGAGCACGACGCATTGCGACCGTTCAAAATCGGGAGACGCGATCGAGCGTCCGAACGTATAAGCGTGCGCGTAATCTTTATGCCAATTACAGATTTCGGTGCCGTACGCGACGTTGGGGCTGCCGAATGCGTTGATGAAGCGCTCGATCCACCTGATGTCGTCCGATATCGGCGTGCCGCTCGGCGTTGTCAGACCAAAGGCAACTGCCTCGGGCCCGGACTCCGAACGAATCCGATTCAGTTGGGACGCTGTCCGATCGAGCGCTTCCTCCCATGTGATGCGCTTCCAGCCTGGATCCTTGTCGCCTTTGGGGCGCGTTCGCTTCAATGGGTAGAGTTGACGCTGCTTGTTGTAGACGATCTCCGGTGCAGCAAGTCCCTTCACGCAGAGCGCTTTGCCGGTGGGGTGTTCCGGGTATGGTTCCTGGCCAACGAAACGTCCCTCGCGCGTGACCATAATCGAACCGCAACGTGACTTGCACAACGCGCAAAATCCCGGCGTCCTCGTTTCTGATCCGGTTTCGTTTGTCTTCAGCGGTATGTTCCTACTGAGTAGAGGTTCCGTAGACCCGCTATCGTGCCGCCTGACGGGACCAAGCACAAGCTTTGTAATGCCCGCGCCATAGTTTCGCTAACCGGTTTTCCGCGACGGTAAGGCCAGATTCAGCAAGACGGCTGCCAAGGTGCCGACAACCATACCGTCGGTTGCGACAATCCTGATGGAAGGCGACAGGGCGTCGAAAACGGATGCCGGCGCGAAATTTGCGATCATGCTGAGACCGACCGAAATCGCGATCAGCAGGATTTCACGCTGACCGAGCGATACGGTGGACAGAATCTTGATACCGACGACGACGATCATCCCGAACAAGAAAAGGAGCGTGCCGCCCAGCAGGAAGGGTGGAATTACGCCAACCGCAGCTCCCAATTTGGGAAAAAAGGCCATGACGATGAGAATTCCGCCGGCGGCGGCTACGACAAATCGGCTGGCGACGCCGGTCAGGGAGATTGCGCCGACGTTCTGATCGTATGAAATCAGGGAAACGCCACCGAACAGCACGGCGATGACGGAGCCCAGTCCGTCGCCTGCGACGGCGCCGCGAACCCTTACCGCGGGCTGCTCGATGCCCAGCATTGCACACAGGGCCAGCGTGATGCTCATCGTGTAGATCGCTGCGACGAGATGATCGAGCAGAATTGTGGATAGTCCACCCGAATTGGGCCAGTCGAGACCGTAGGGAAGAAACGTCGGCAGCCTGAACCATGGCGTGCTGCCGAGCGCACTTGGATTGGCCAATCCCATCGCGATTCCCACCGCATACAACATCGCAACGGCAATCAAAACCGACAGCGACTTGATCAGCCTGTTCTGCAAGCTGGCGATAGCGCCGATCAGGACAACGCTTCCGATCAGGAAGAAGAGCGTGATCGGCTTGCCGTAGTATGGCGTGTTCGTTCCGAGCGCAACGTTCGTTGCAATCTTCATCAGCGAGAGCCCGGTCACCACCAGGATAATGCCGACTATCGCAGGTGGAAACAGCGCACGGATCTTTCCGATAACCGGACTGATGACAATCAGCATCAGGCCGCCGGCCAGCATCGCCGCCGTGGCTGCCCCAAGGCCCTGTTCTTTGCCGATGGAAACGATGGGGCCGATATAGACCGTATAGGTGCCGAGCAATAGCGGAAGCCGGGCGCCGACCCATGACACTCCGAGCGCCGAGATCAAGGTGCCGACACCGCATCCGAGCATGACACCTGCGAACAAGACCGAGCGCAATTCGGCCGACAGGTCCAGCATCTGGCCGACGACAAGAGGCGTTGCCATCATCGCGGAGAACATGATCAGAACGTGCTGCAAGCCGAACAATATTGATGGCAACAGCGGCAGTCTGTCTTCGACGCCGTAGCGAAGTTCCACGATCTTCGCGCTGCCGACGCCGCCCTCGGTCGCCAGGGATTCTTCGACATTCAGATGTCGCGGCTGGTCCATTTGCAACCCCCCGCCCGGCGACAGTTCGCGGTCGCGATGCTCAAGCGCCGGCCGCAATCTGCCTCGTCTGATCAAGATCATCGATCGCGCACGCGGTCCATCAGGGCTTTATCCTGGCCACCGTCGATCTCGATCATGGTACCATTGACATAATGCATCAAGGGCGAGGCCAGCATCGCGACGAGATTGGCGACTTCCAGCGGCTCTGCAATTCGTCCCATGGGAATGGCGGATGGAGCGAGCTTATCGGCGTCCTCGTAAGAGATTTTCATATCTCTCGCCATCGCTTTCACCAGACCGTCCCAGCGCTCCGTTCGGACCGGCCCCGGATTGACGGCGACAAAAGAAATCCCGTGCTTGCCATACTGTCCGGCGAGTGACTTCGTCAGATTTTGACCTGCGGCGTTGGCGGCGCCCGGCGCTATTTCCCAATAGGAAGGCTTCACGCCGTCGTTTCCGATAAGATTGACCACACGACCGCCACCCTGCTTGACCATGATGGGCAGCGCATAGCGGAGACAGCGAACGTAGCCCATGAATTTGAGTTGAAGGGCCTGGCTCCAATCCTCTTCCGAAAGCGTCTCGATGACACCGCCGGGTGCCGAGCCGGCGTTGTTGATCATGATATCGATACGGCCAAGCTTTTCCGCACTGGCGCGAACAAAGCTCGCTGCATCCCCATCCTTGGTCAGATCGGCCGGTATCGCGACTACCTTGCGACCGGTCTTTTTGCTCAGTTCGTGGGCAACCGCCTCAAGCGGCTCCTTGCGCCTGGCGCAAATCGAAACGTCCACGCCCTCCTTTGTCAGCACCTCCGCAATTGCGCGACCGATACCCTCGCTGCCGCCGGTAACGAGCGCCGTCTTGCCCTTGAGCTGAAGATCCATCTCGATTTTCTCCTACGATCTGGTGAACCCCTACGTCGAAAAGCCTCTCTCTTCTCAGAGACGGTCCGCAGACCGCGTTCTCGCCCAGCGCATTCTTGCACAAAAAAGCGAGCCCTTTCGACTGCTCGAAAGGGCCCTCAACATCTTGATCGTCTGATCCGTCATCGTCTCAACGACCGTCCGGCCCGCCCGACATCATGCCGGACGGAATTTGCCGCGGCCCGAATATCGCCTTTGCAACATCTCCCACAGCCTCGACGTTTTCCTCGATGCCCTGGAAGCAGACGATCCGGCACGGACAGGCCTCGAGCCCTTCGTAGCGCCAGGGAAAGGCGCCGATCACCGCACGCTGGTTCAGCATCAACTCGATATCGCCACCGATGTTTTCGGCGTGAATCAGGCCTTCCTGGAAGGCCTGCGAGTGAAAAGGAAAGTAATCCTCGACGACCTTCCGGCCAGAGCGTTTATGCGTGTAGGTGTTCTTGCCGAAAAATTCATCGCAGCTCATTCCGATCTTCTCTTCAAACTGCTTTGCGAGATCGGGGCGCATGCGCCGAATTGTCGTGTTCATCGCATGATCGCCTGAACCGCAATCGATTCCGAACCACTTGATCTTCTTTTTCAGCATCCAGTCGAGCAGCTCCTGCTTTCCACCGGGATGCATGCAGAAGTACTTCACCAGATCTTGCTGCGGCTTACCCTCCCAATATCGATGCCAGCCGGTATGAATGATGAGGATGTCGCCGTCCTTTACTTCGACCGGCGCGCTCTCGATCATCTCGGGCGTGATGACGGCCCAATCCTCCATGTGCTTGGAGACGTCGACAACCGCGCCCGGACCAACGAGGAAATCCAGCGGATAAGAGGCCATGTCACCCATGCCGTCGGTGCCGTGCATCGCGCCATCGATGTGGGTGCCGACGTGAAGCGCCGAATTGATCCGCTGCGCAACGATGTGAATCGTCTGTAAATTCTGCGCATAGTACATCTTGTTGCCGGCGTATCCGACCCAGCCCGGCGTGTGCACATTCATCAGATGCGACAAGTCGACGATTTTCATCGCTGTACTCCTTCTTATGTTGATTAGACTAAGCGGCCTTCTTCAAGAGTGACTTCAGCCAGCTCTTCAAGGCTGCCCACAATAGCGAGCTCGGATTGAGCGGCTTGACCGAGCCGGAACCAGATGAAGGTTGCGATACCGGCCTCGCCAATGCATCTGCCTGAGAATTATCCGCCCCCGATGCACCGTTGCTTCTGTTGTCGAGTTCGGTCTCGGCGTTTCTCACGAATTCAGCGACTAGCTGATTGGCGATTTCCGTGAGAAGCCCCGTCCTTCCGAACTGAGCGATGCTCCCGGAGAGCTGCACGTCCGCAGTTACGTCAACCCGGGTCGCATTCCCCTCGGGAAGAAGCGTGCACAGCATCGACATTTTTCCACGGCTGGCGCCTTTTCGGTCAACGCCCTTGCCGTCGAACTCGACTTTCTTGGCATCTTCGTCATACCTGACCTTCGCCTCGCCCTCGAAGCTTGCCTGGAATGGCCCCACCTTGGCCGAAACTTTTCCGCTGAGCGAACCATCGTCCTTCGTGCCGAGATATTCTGCCCCAGGAAGGCACTCGGCGACCCTCGGCACGTCGTGGAAAAAACTCCAGACCGAGGGAAGCGGCTGCGACACAACGAAGTTTTGTTTGATTTCCATGGCTTGTCTCCGAAAGTCTCAGAGCATACGGCCCGGCGATTTCACATCGCAAACATCTGTCTGCTGATCGTCGCGGCGATTCGTTCGCGAACGGCCCGGGTTGCTCGCATCTGCCTCTGTCCCTGGCCGAAAAACACCGCGATTTTCCGAATGCGTGAAGGCCACGGCGGCAAATGGAACAAGATTGATTTTCACCGACCTGGAGGCTCCGCGTCCAAAGGCAGTGCGCCGGCTTTTTTCAAAAGCGGAACATCGGCCGGCGCGGGTCCACCGACACTGACGATTTCGACGCCACGGTCGGCGGCAATCGCATGCTTGATGCCGGCCGGCACGTGTACGGCACAACCGGCATGGAAGGGCAGATGAACATCGTTGGTATAGTCGTGGACCGTACCTTCGCCCTTGAGAATGAAAATCGTATCTTCTGATATCGTATGAATGTGCGGGACGTTTGCCTCACCCGGCTCGAGCACGACGTAGTTCAGGTTCGCGGTCCAGGCTCCGGTGCCAGGCCAAATCACGAAACGTGCGTCCTTGGAAATCAGCGGCAGACGCAAGGTGGGGTGGTCTCTGTGAAAAACTCTAATCGCCATTCGTGCCTCTTCAGGTCTTCAAGCCTGCGTAGAGTGTGACATCGGCCGGACAGGGGCCGCCGAGCAAGTCCATTCCGGAGGAACTTGCGACGAACTGATAGCGATCCTTGGCATCAATATGGACCATTCCACCCTCGCCCAGTTCATGCGACTGTCCGGTCCCGATATCGAAGACCCTTCCCTGTCCCTTGAGGACATAGTATGCGGCGTCACTCTCGGGATGACACAGTTGCACCGTTTTGGAGTTCTCACCGAGATTAATCACTTGAAAAGTACGGCAGCGAGCTCCCATCCCGGGCCAAATCACGACTTTGGCGTTGCCGATACCATCCACGATAGGTATCTCTTGCGAGTGAACCGCGTCGACGACCTGGACCGACTCCTTCATATCGATTTTGCCCTCTTCAACTACGTTCAAACTTATATAACTGAATTGAAAAACGCAATCCCAGTTGGTAAGAGCGATTAACGCTTTTTTGCGCTGAAGACATGGAAAAGGTTGGTTCAAGTGGCTCGCACCAAGAACGTCGCAGTCGAGACAATTGAAGAAACGTCAAATGCGGTCGTAGCCGCCATCGGCAATCGTTTGCGGGGCCTCAGGCAGGAGCGTGAAATGACGCTTCAGGAGCTGGCCGACGCTTCCGATCTGAGCCCCTCGATGTTGAGTTTGGTTGAACGCGGCCGGGCCGCTCCGTCGATCCAATCGCTGATCGTCATCGCTAACGCCCTTAACGTTACGATGTCTGATCTGATTGTAACGGACCCGCCGGACGAAGAACGGATCGTCATCCGCGCTGGCGATCAGCCATTTGTGAAAACCGCGCAAAACGTTATCCGGCGTGTTTTGCGAGAGGATCGATCGCGAGGAATTTCGCTCGCCATCAACGAGTATGAGCCGGAAACCGGAAGCTCCCTGAAGCGCGGAGCCCATAGCGGTTTCGAGTATGGCTTCATTCTTGAAGGCACGCTGACGATCGAACTTGAGAACGTCACCTATCAGCTTAAGGCCGGGGATCTTATCGCGTTTGAATCAAAGCGTCCTCACAGGTTCTGGAATAACGGGTCGAAGCGCGTCAAGACGCTCTGGATCAACCTCAAGGGCGACTAGAGCGGCAAATTTGAAGTTCCTATCAGTTTCGCTGCAAGTGCGTTATAGGAACTTCAAATTCAAAGCCGCACGAAACCTATATTTTCTAGAGCTCCTTTGATTCCGAAGTTCGCATCAGAGGTTGCTGCGATTACTTGCGAACTCCGGAATTGGAGCTCTAGTCGTTTCCAATTGGCGTTGAGGATATCGGCGGATCATTGCATGCAACCTGCTGGGTCCGATTGGAAGGCAATCCACCAGTCCGGGTGACTGCAATGCATCGTCAACGGCGGCGCCGATTGCGGCTCCGACAGCGGTCAGCCCGCCCTCCCCCGCGCCACGCACACCAAGCGGATTAAGAGGGCTCGGACAGTCCTCGCGAAGAAACATTTCGATGGTGGGCGTTTCATTGCTTGTCGGCATGAGATAGTCGGCGAAGCTCGTTGCCAACGGCTGCCCCGCCTTGTCGTAAACGAACTCCTCCAGGAGCGCTCCCCCAATGCCCTGGACCGCGGCTCCGGCGATCTGACCATGCACAAGCATCGGATTGATCGCGCGCCCGATTTCATATCCGACGACATACTGCTCGACCTTGACACCGCATGTCTCGGGATCCACGCGCACCTTGGCGACGTGGATGCCGTAGGGATAAGTCATGTGATCGGCGTTGAACCAGCCCTCGGCCTCAATGATTTCCGGCGTCCGCTCGGCGATTTCGGTCAACTGAAGCGTCGTGTTGGAATCCCTGTGTCGCACGATGCTGTCAATGAGTGTCAGCTCGTCAGCCTGTTGCTGCATCAGGCTCGCCGCCGCGCCGAGAATCCTGTCACGCAATGCCCTTGAAGCGATTTGCGCGGCAGATCCCGTCATCACGGTAACGCGGGACGCAAAAGCCCCCAGCCCGACCTCGATGCGTGACGTCTGTCCGTGTACAACACTGATTTGTTCGATTTCAACCGAGAGCGCATCAGCACATATCTGCGCGATCACGGTCTCGACGCCCTGGCCGATCGAGGCAACACCAGTGATGACCTCTATCGAACCGTCCTTCAGCAGCCTGGCCCTGACCAGATCTTGAGGCCCTAGACCGCTCTTCTCGATGAAGAAAGCAAGCCCGACCCCGACGCGCTCTCCTTTGGAACGGCGATCAGCCGCCTCGGCCCGCAACGCGTCGTATCCAACATGATCCAGCGTCTTCGTCAGAAGATCGTTGTATTTTCCTGCGTCGTACACGACTTCAGTACCGAGTGCGTCGATATTCCTGTTGTAGGGCATGCGATCTTCAGGAATGAGATTGGTGCGCCTGATCTCCACCACATCCAGACCTAAACGGTGAGCGATCGCGTCCATCAACCGCTCTCGAGCAAACGTCGTCTCGTACCGGCCCGGCGCACGATAAGTGCCGGCCGGCGTTTTATTGGTCAGGCGGATGTGTCCGTTTGCGCGATAGGCCGGAATGAGATAGGGGCCGGGCAACAGCGCCGCTGACAGATCCGATACTGTGCCACCATGCGTGCGGACGTAGGCGCCCTGGTCCGTGAAAAACTCATCTTCCAAACCCAGAATGAAGCCGGCGTCATCGACCGCGGCACGCATCCTGTGCACTTGATCTCTCGCATGGTTGGCGGCGAGAAGATGTTCTCGCCGATCTTCGATCCACTTGACCGGCCGGCCCAGGCGGAGCGCGCCCGCGCACACCAGCACGTCCTCCGGGTATAGTTCACCACGGATGCCGAACCCGCCGCCGACATGCCCCTCGCTGAGTTCGATAGCCCCCTTTGGCAATTGCAGCATGCGACCGATCGCGTCGCGATTGTAGTGAGGCACCTTGGCTGCGCCGTACATCGTCAATACGCCGGTGTCGCGATCATGTACGGCCAGCGCGCCGCGCGTTTCCATGGGCACGCCGGTGTGGCGTCCAACCGCAACCTCTAGTTCGACGATATGCTTTGCTTTTGCGAAGGCTGCATCCAGTTCGCCATACGACTTCGAGATGACGGCCGGCTCGCTGAGGACGCCGGGCAGTGTGTGGGGCATGAATGGAACTGGCGAGGCGGTTGCGTCGAGGTGAGCAATGTCCTCCTCGATGTCGCAGAATACCTGATCCGCCGCATCCTCTGCCTGATAGACGTCTTCGGCGAAGACAACAGCGACGGGCTCGCCGACGTAACGCACATAATTCCGCGCCAGAACCGGCTGCCGATACGGCTCCAGCCCCTTGACGCGCGTCATCCGGAAGTCAATCGGCGGGATATCCGATATGTCGACCGCGGTCCAAACCGCCACCACTCCCGGCATGGCGCGAGCATCGTCGGCATCGACAGACAAAATCCGCCCAAACGCGACCGGCGAGCGGACGACCCTCATAATGAGCTGTCCCTCGAAGCGGTAATCGGCTGCAAATCGCCCCTCGCCCAGGAGCAGCGGCCTGTCTTCGATCCGCTTCAGCGATTTGCCGATAGGACTCATTTACGCATCTCGGCCGCGGCCAGCCTCACCGCCTTGATGATGTTTTGATATCCAGTGCATCGGCACAAATTCGACGAAAGAACCTCGCGCAGTCCCTCTTCGGTCATATTGGGGTCCGCTTCGAGAGCGCCGACGGCGAGCATCAAAAAGCCAGGGGTGCAAAAGCCGCATTGCAATCCGTGGTTTTCCCAAAATTGCCTCTGCATGGGATGGAGTACATCACCATTGGCGAGTCCTTCGACGGTGCGGACTTCGACATCGTTCGCCTGGACCGCAAACATCAGGCACGCGCGCACCGGCTTGCCGTCGACCAGCACCGTGCACGCTCCGCAGACCCCGTGCTCGCATCCCAAGTGCGTTCCCGTCAGGCCGCAATCCTCGCGCAAGGCGTCGGCAAGGCTTCGTCGCGGTTCCACAGAGATCGGATAAGACGACCCGTTGACCCGAAGTGTCATGTTGACCTTATCAGTCATGTCGTTCGCCTACTCCTGATATGGTCCAGAATTCGCTGCGGCGTCGCCGGCATTTCGAAGATTTCGATGCCAAACGGCGACAGCGCATCCACGATAGCGTTGATGACACTAGCCGGCGCGCCGATGAGCCCACCCTCGCCAACACCCTTCGCCTTGGTGATCGTCGCGTCCGACAACGTGCAACTGTGCAAGATTTCGATGGTCGGAACTTCGAGCATTGTCGGCGGCAAGAAATCCGCAAGCGAGGTGGTGAGACAATTGCCGACCTCGTCGTAGACAATTTCCTCGTAAAGCGCGTTTGCGATACCCTGGGCGACGCCGCCGTGGATCTGGCCATCCACGATCATCGGATTGACAAGAATTCCGGCATCTTCAGCGACGACAAAGCGTTCAATCTTTACCTGGCCTGTTTCGATGTCCACCTCGACGATCGAGGCGTGGCAGGCGTTCGAAAACGTGCCCGCGGGATCGTAAACCGCGTTCTCGTGCAATCCGGGGCTTAAACCGGCAAACCTGTGGCTTTGATGGTACGCCGCGCGCGCCAGTTCCGCGATCGGCATGCTCTTGTTGCTGTTGCGAACCCTGGCAAGGCCGTCGTTCAGATCGATATTGTCGGCTTCGGATTCCAGCAGAACCGCCGCAATCGCCCTCAGCTTTACTGCGATCTTCCCAGCCGCAAGCTTGCTGGCGCCGCCCCCGATGACCAGCGATCGGCTCGCGAACGTGCCCCAGCCATAAGGCGTTGCATCGGTATCGCCCGCGATGACCTTGACGCTCTGCGGCACGACGCCGAGTTCGTCGGCGACCAGTTGCGCCAGGCTTGTCTTCAGGCCCTGACCGTGCGGCGACGAGCCAATCCGGACCTGCACATTGCCCGACGGGTCCATGGAGCAGTCGACGATCTCATAGCCCGGCACGATATCCATGCCGCGGGCGGCATAGGCCGGTGTTCCGTAGCCTGTCCGTTCATTGAAGACGGAAAGTCCGAAGCCGAGATAGCGGCCGTTTTCCCACGCCTTCTTCTGCCGTTGCCGGAATGCAGGCAAATCCATCGCGGCAACGGCGAGCTCCATCGTCGCCCGATACGAGCCTTCGTCGTAGATGAGACCGGTCGGCGAGCGATGGGGAAATGTATCGACGAGGTTGCGCCGGCGGATCTCGACCGGGTCAAGTCCGAGGCGCTTTGCCGCCACGTCCATCATCCGCTCCATCGTGAATGTGAGCGTTGGCCGGGAAACCCCGCGATAGGGAGCCATCATGCAGGTGTTGGTGGTTACCCCGCGCGATCGTGCCCCATACTCCTTGAAGTCATAGGGCCCAGGCAACTCCGCAAGCGCCATCAAGGGCTCGACGCCACAGGTCACCGGATAACAGGAGAATGCGCCGACGTTGCTGCGCATGTCGGCCTCTACGCCAAGCAGCCTGCCGTCTGAGGCAAAAGCACCTGTGACCGTGAACGCCTGATCCCGGCTGTGGGTCGCGGCCATGAGGTTTTCGCGGCGGTCTTCGATCCAGGCGAGGTCACGCTTGAGGCGCCTGGCCAGCCAGACCAGAACCACATATTCGGGAAACAGCGACATCTTCTGGCCAAAGCCGCCGCCGACATCGGGCGCGACGACGCGAAGATCAGATTCCGGAATTCCCAACACATCGGCAATTCCAGTCCGCAGCATGTGCGGCATCTGGACCGAGGCGAAAAGCGTGACCCTGCCGGTCACCCGCTCATACTGCGCAACGCCTCCCCGCGTCTCGAGCGGCATTGCCGCTTGGCGACGCGATCGAATCTCCATCGTAACGGTTGCCGCCGCCTGCTCCAGCACAGCATCGAGGCCGGGAGTCCGCACCATTCCCTCAACCAGAACGTTGCCCGGCGCCTCCTGGTGGACGACCGGCGCTCCCTCGATCAAAGCAAGATCAACATCCAGCGCGGGATCGACAGGTTCGATGTCGATAAAGACTTGCTCCGCAATATCTTCGGCTGCGGCGTGATGCTCCGCGACAACAACGGCGACGGCCTGGCCCGCGAATACGACTTTGTCCTTTGCCAAAATGGGTTGCTCGACCGGGACGTAATCCGGCCGATGCAAGATCGGCTTGATACCTTTGACGCCATCGAGGTCCGCGGCCGTGAAGACAATTCCTTCCTCGGGCTTCTCGATGTTGAGGATGATTCCGCTTGCGACCGGGCTTCTCACAAAGCGCACGGAGGCGGCGCCGCGAGCGACATCGGCAACGTAGTTGCCGTCCCCTCGGACGAGAGTGGGATCCTCCAATCTCGGAAGAGAGCGGCCAATCCAGCTCATGCGGCCGCCTCCGTCAGAGCGCGCGACAATACAGCCTTGATGAGATCCTTGCGGTATTCGGCCGTCCCGTGAATATCGCTGGTGGGCGTGATCGAGCCGGAGGCTTCCGCAGCTATGGCCTTGAATGTTGACTCCTCGGCCCGTTGCCCGACCAGCTTTGCTTCGAGCGCACGGAGTCTCAGCGGTCGATCAGCCACCCCGCCAAGGCCGAGACGGGCCGCTGTGATGCGCGAACCGTCGCATTCGAGCGCAACCAGCGCCATCGCAAGAGCGAAGTCCCCTGCCCGCCGGGAGAATTCATAAAATCCTCCCTTGAAACCCGGACTTCCCAGCGGCAGCCGAATATGGGTGAGCAGTTCGTTCGGCTTCAGCGCCGTGGTGAAGATGCCCCTGAAGAACTCCCCGGCCGGTACACGCCGTTTGCCCGCCCGGCTCTCGATCAGCATCTCTGCATCGAGCACCGACGCCACCAGGCACCATTCCGAAGCCGGATCGGCGTGGCAAAGACTGCCACCAAACGTACCACGCTGACGAATAGGATAGTGAGCGATAAACCGGACCACGCGCGAGAGCAGATGACCGATCGGATGATCCACGACTGGCTTATGGAAGGTCGCGTGCCGGGTCAGCGCACCGATCACCAGGTGATTGCCGTCGATCGTGACGGTAGAAAGGTCCGGAAGATGATTGGCGTCGATCAACATCGAGGGCCGCGCGAGACGGAAATTCATCGCCGCGACGAGGCTCTGTCCGCCCGCGAGAATCTTGGCATCGTCACCATGCTCGTCAAGCAACGCCAGCATCTCGTTGACGGTCGTGGGGCGGTGATAAACAAATGGCGCGGGTTTCATCGATCCATGACTTCTGCGTTCGAACTCACGCTATAAACCTACCCACGGTGGCGATCCACTTCCACGCCTTCATGGCTGTCCCACGCCTCTGGCGACAACAGCTTGCGCGCCGGGTTTGACGCCACGGTCGCCGTTTTGCGTTTTGAGCGACTTCGGAGCCGCCTTGGCAACGCAATGGAACTGTTTTCCAATGTCGGTCGTACCGGCCGCGGATGTCCCATCAGTGTATCAATCGCGATCAAGCCCAACGAGGCTTTGAAATGATGAACGGCCTCGCCACGCTGGCATAGCTGTTGCTTCATCGAGGATAACGTCATCTCCCTGCACCGTAACATCCTTTTCTCGGGATGAAATGGCTCTGCACGATATGCCGCGCGCCCATCGATTGCAGCACGGGCCGCAGGCCATAATCCAGCGCAAGGACGTGGGCCACGCTTCCGCCGGTCGCAATCGGCAAAATCGCTTTTCCGGCCAACGCAAATTGCGGCAAAATATCCAGCATGCATTTCAAGAGACCGGAATACGCGGCCTTGAATATCGGTGTAGCGAAAATGATTCCGCTCGCTTGCTCCACCGCAGCGAGCGCTTCGGCGATCTGGGGCTCTTGGATATTTCCCCGCAGCAATGCTTCCGCAGAAAGATCTCTTACCGAAAGGAACCTGGTTTCAAGATTCTCGTTTCGCAACAGACCCAATACATGCTGGGCTACCAGCGCCGTGCGCGATTTCGATGACGGGCTGCCGGAGATAGCCAGGACGATTTGCCGTGTCATGAGATGCTCGCTGTTAGCCAGATCACAATATCAAGCATGGCATCATTTTGAACCATACTCAATAATATTTGTCATATTAAAATTATGGCTGTCGTTTGCGCGTCGACCGCCGAACGCGGTCAGGGCTGACTTGGGTCTTTATGGTTGGGGCCATGGCGTCGTCATCCGGGAAGTCGTGCTCCGGGAATAAGCGCGCCAGCGAAACTTCGGGCTCTGACTTCCTTGAAAGGTGATAAATTTTGAAAGTAAGCCGCGAAGAGCTTTATTCTTCCGGCGGAAAATGAACACGCCAATGTTGCGCGATATCGATGCCGCGGCAAAACCAGACGCCATCGAAACCCGCCATGTGCTCCAGTAACCTGATCAGCCCCCCGGCGCGGCCGGGACGCCCGATCAGGCGATCGTGCAGTCCGATCGACAATAGCTTTGGCGATCCTGCCTTACCTTCGGCATGGAGTAGGTCGAAGGCGTCGCGCATATAGGTGAAGAAATCCTGCGCGGTCGAAAAACCGGAATTTTCGTTGAACCGGTTGTCATTGGCTTCATAGGAGTACGGAATGACCAGATGAGGTCCCGCCGCGGTCGCGATCCAATAAGGCAATTCATCGGCGAGCGAGTTGCGGTCATAGAGGAACCCGCCCTCCTCGGCGATCAGACGGCGTGTGTTCGGACCGGGACGTCCCGTCATCCAGCCCATAGGCCTGCTACCGGTAAGACCGGTCAGGATTTCGACGGCGCGCTTGATATGTTCCCGTTCCGTGGCCTCATCGACATCCGAATAGTCGATCCACCGGTAGCCATGGCTGACCATTTCGTGTCCGCGCGCTACGCAGGCTCTGGCAAGATCGGGATTCTGCTCCATTGCGCGGGCAACACCAAGCACGCTGATCGGAACCGAAAACTGGCGGAAGATATCGAGCAGGCGCCAGGCGCCGCGGCGGCTACCGTATTCAAATACGGATTCCACCAAAGGAGATCTGACACCGGCCTTGGCGGGCACGCCGATGTCGTTGAGCATCCCCTCCGATATTGGATCCCCATTGACCAGTGTTGCTTCGCCGCCGCCTTCAAGATTGAGATTGAAGTTGACGGCAATGAACGCCCCGCCGGGCCAGCGAGGATCGGGCGAAGCCTCGCCGTAGCCGACCAGATCGCGCTCGATCATCGGATCAGGCCGGATCGAGCGTGGTGTGAGGGGCTTGAAGTCGGACATGACGGTTCCTTGCATCAGACGTGGATGGGCGCGCTGAAAGCGTCGTAGGCGAAGAACCAGTCGGTCTCGGTAGCGCCACGCATCCAGCTGTTCTCGATCGAGATGCGCTGCACGTCGGCGACGCGTGGGATGCGGATAGCTGCGTAACACGCGAAAGCCGCAGCGGGATCGTCGAACTCCATCAGGCAACGGCTGAGAATGGCGGCGTCCTCGATCGCCATCGAGCCGCCTGCGGCCATGAACGGCCGCACCGGATGGCAGGCGTCGCCCATCAGCACCACACGCCCCATGCTCCAGCAGTCGTTACGCGGGCGGTCATGGATCGGCCATACCGTGACATCAGTCGCGGCTTCAGCCGCCCGTAGCAGATCAGGGTGAAAGCCATCCAGGGCGGCAATGAATTCGTCCCGGTTGCCGCGTATCGGCGAACCATCGCCGTCCCATCGATCGGCGGGAATGGCGGCCATCACATAAACCTCATCGCGACGGGCCGTCATGTAATAGACAAGCACGTGGCGATCAGACGCCCACCATTTCGTGCAGTCGCGGATCGGTCCGCCCTTGATGCGGTCCGCGGGGAATACCGCACGCGGCGCGATGCGTCCGATGAAGCGCGGCTCCTCGAAGCCGAGCATGATCTCACGCACTTTCGAACGGATCCCATCGGCGCCAATCGCCAGATCGGCCTCCGCGGTGGCGCCGTTTTCGAACGACAGCGTCACGCCGTCGGCAGTTTCGTCGATCCCTGCGACTTTATGGTCGAACCGGATGGTGCCGGGTATGAGTGGCTGCTGCAGAAGCCGATGAAGATCGGCGCGGTGAATATTGACGAACGGACCATCGAAACGCGCTTCGCATGCCGCGTCGAACACCAACTCGTACAGGATCTCGCCGGTATCCCAGGCACGGCTGAGAAATGCATCGGGGCGAATGCCCGTTGTCGCCAATCCGCGATCGAGGTCGAGCCGGCGCAGGACCTTCGCGACGTTGGCGCCCAGGATAATGCCGGCGCCGATGCGCGAGAAATTCGCGCTCTGTTCATAGACCGCGACAGAGAAGCCGGCGCGTTGCAGCAGCCCGGCGGCCGTGAGACCGGCAAGGCCCGCGCCGAGAATCGCAATCCGTGTCGTCCTGTCCATGCCGTCAGCCCCAGACCGGTCTCTACCGCTTTAATGCGCCCTCGCCGCTTGTCATCGCGCAAGCACGCAAGAGGCTAAAAAGCGTCAGACAATATCCCGCCCCAGCCATTCGATGTGACGTGCCACCGAAGCCTGCATCGCGCGTTTCGCATCCCTCGGAATGACCGCGTTCCAGAAAGCGCCGTAGATGGCATCATACTCGAAGGGCTGGACGCGCTCCGCGATGGTCCGGACAGCAGCGGCGCCAAGCGGAATGAAATTCGGATAGGAACGCATGAATCCGAGATGCTTGCGGTCGGCCACTACCTGCAGCAGATCACCAGACAATAGCGCGCCGCGGCCCTCGCACCCCTGCGCCCAGTGCATGATGGTGCCGCCGTCATAGTGGCCGCCGGTACGAAGCAGCGTCATGCCCGGCGCGATTTCCTTTGTCTCGCCAGACCACAATGCGAGGCAGGGATCGCGGCGCATGATCGAGTCCTGATCGGCCGCATTCAGATAGACCGGAATGCCGCCGAAGGCGCGGCTCCATTCCACCATGGTCGTGTAGTAATGCGGATGCGAGATCGCGATCGCTTTCAAGCCGCCGATACCCTTGATCAGCTCCACCATCACGTCGCTGACCAGGCTGACGCAGTCCCAGAGCACATTGCCATCATTACTCGGCACCAGCAGCGCGCGCTGGTTGATACCGAATGCCGGCGCGATGCCGATTCCGGTCAGGCCGGCTTCGTCGCGGAATGTCGGCATATGGCTGCGCTCGAGGCGCTTCAGCGTGGTCCAGCCCTGGCCACTGGGAGGAACGAATTGACGCTCCTCCTCGCAGATCAGGCAAGCGGCAGGCGGTGCGGAGGTCGGAGCGTATTGGGTGCCGCACGTGATACAGATGAATGCGTCCATGGCAGTTACCTTTGTTACGCCAGTTCGCGCGGCGCTTCCTCTGGGGTAAGCAGAGGAACTTCGCACGCATCGTAGGTGTAGAGCCAGTCGGTATCGGTGGGGCCGCGCAACCAGGTATTGGCCGCCGAAATTCGCTGCACCTTGTTGGTACGCGGCATCCGGTTGGCTTCATACCATCGGAACGGTTCAGCGGGATCGTCGGTGCCTATCTTGGCAATGCAGCGAGCCAGGACCGCGCCGTCCTCGATCGCCATCGCGGCGCCAGAAGCCATGTATGGCCGCATCGGGTGACAGGCGTCGCCGAGCAGGACCAGGGCACCACGGCTCCATCGGTCAACCGGCTCGCGGTCGAAGATCGGCCATTGCGTCACCGTTGGCGCCGCGGCAACGACTTGCCGCAGTTCCGGATGAAAGCCGTCGAACGCAGCGACAAAGGAGTCGCGATCACACGGCAGGTAAGATTCCGGGACGTCCCAGTTCGGCGCTGGCACGCTGCTTACGACGTAGACCTCCTCGCGTGTCTGCGTCATGTAGTAGACCAGGATATGGCTCTTGGGTCCCCACCACTTGGTGCAGGATCGGATCGGCAAACCGTTTAGCCGCGCGGCGGGAAAGACGGCGCGGTGAGCGACGTATCCGCTAAAGCGCGGCTTGTCGGCCCCCAGCAGGAATTCCCGCAGCTTGGAATTGACGCCGTCGGCGCCGATCACGATATCGGCGTCTTCCGTCACGCCGTTCTCGAAACCAAGCCGCACCGATGGGCCGCGCTCCTCGATCGCGATCAGCCGGTGACCGAACGCTACCGTGCCATGCGATAGCGCGGATTCCAGAACCGCGTGCAGGTCGCCGCGATGAACATTGATGTAGGGGCCGCCGTAATGTGCTTCCCGCGCCGGGCCAAGCGGCAGCTCAAACAGCGTTTCGCCGGTATCCCATTTGCGGCTGACAAAGGCATCCGGCGTCATCCCGACATCGACCAGCTTCTGCTGGATGCCCAATCGCCTCATGACCATCATTACATTGGCGCTGAGATGAATCCCGGCGCCTATCCGTGAGAACGCCAGCGTCTGCTCGTAAACCCTGACCCTGAAACCGGCGCGCTGCAGCAGGCCGGCGGTGGTCATGCCGCCCAAACCCGCGCCGATTACGGCGATCCGCAAATCACGACGCATCTAGGCTTCCATTTTGGCACGCCGTTCGTTGCCGGTCCGGCGGGGCAGATCGTTCAGCAACGTCCGCACCGTGTTACCGAGAATATCGTCGCGCGCCGAACGCGAGAGGCCCGGCAGGGTTTCGATGCGAGCCGGCCCCATCGCCTCGACCATCTCGAACGGATAATCGGTGCCGTACACCACGTTGTCCGCGCCCACCGTATCGATCAGAAAGGACAGCGTCCGGCTGTTGTGAGTAAGGCTGTCATAAATGAATGTCGTGAGGAAGTCGGAGGGTTGATGCCTGAGCACCTTGCTGCAAGCCGGATGCTTCGCGTAACCGAGATCGAAGCGTCCGATTTGAAACGGCAGGAACCCGCCGCTATGGGCGAGGCAGATTTTCAATCCGGGATACTCGTCAAGGAGGCCGCTGAAGATCAGCCTCGCGGCGGCGATCGTGGTGTCGGTCGGGTAGGAGATCAGGTTATTGAGGAAGTAATCTCCGGTCCGATCGAGACCGATCGGACGAAGCGGCGGATGCAGGAACACAAAGATGTTGCGTTCGTGCAGGCGTTTCCACAACGGCCGAAACTCCGGGTGATCGAGCTCGCGGCCGTTGATGTTGGTGCCAATCTCCACCGAGCGGATGCCGAGATGATCGACGATATAATCGAGCTCCGCGATCGCCGCGCCGACATCCTGCGCCGGCAGCGTACCCATGGCCGCGAAGCGTCCGGGATAGGCCTTGATATCGGCCGCCATCGTTTCGTTCTGCAGGCGGGCCCAACGCGCGCCCTGGAGCGGCGGCAGATCGTCGCCGGCCATGTCGGTCCATGTCGAGACGACCTGGAGACCTATACCGGCGGCCTCCATGCCGGCAAGCCGGTGTGCGAGATCGCAGAGCTCGTGAAAGAACGGCCGCAACAGCGGGCCGCCGTTGAACGAGATACGGGCATTGCCGTCTACATTGCGCTCGAGCCGGACGCCGTAATGTTCGCCATTGCGCTCGGCTTCATCAAGCAGCGCGGGCGACATGTAATGGGCATGCATATCGACGATCGAGGCCATGGCAGATTCCGGTACGGTTATTCCAGCAGCCTCAGCGATCGGTCAGGGCCGATAGTCCCGTCGCTTCAATGGCCGACGGCAGATAGTTCGATAGCTAACTACCTTGAGCCTAAGAGGCCGTTTTCGCGCTGTCAACCAGCGCGGCATTTCAGTGGATATCTGCGGGATCGATCGACGCAAACAGCGTGTCGGTGAGGCGACGCAGCAGGTCGATGAGCGTCGCCGTATCCCGATCGCCGAGTGCCGAGACCAATTGCCATTGCGCAGCGACGATCTGCGGGATCACTTCGTCGATCAGTTTCACGCCTTTCTGAGTGAGTTGAATCTTGAGGCTGCGACGGTCGTTCGGCTCGGGAAGCCGCGCGACCAGATGAAGTTCCTCAAGACGATCAAGCCGGCTGGTCATACCGGCGGCGCTGAGCATTAGCGACTCCGCGAGTTGCTTGGGCGTCAGCGAAAACGGCAGACCTGCCCGGCGCAACGCGGAAAGCACGTCAAAGGTGCCACGCACCAGCCCGTGCCTGGCGATTACCCGGTTGATATAAGGCGTGGTCAGCATGTGGGCCTGCGCCAGAATACCAAAAAGCCGCATCGGCGCGGGGTCGAGATCCGGCCTTTCCCGCTGCCATTGCTCGATAATTTGATTGACAGGCACGCGCGCGCCGCCTTCGCCGGTGGTGTCGCGGGTGCGGCGGATCTTCGGCATTTTCGCCGCGGGCTTGCCGCCGGATTTACCGGCAGCCGCGGCAATCGCACCATGGGGCCGGCGCTTGTTCGCCAGTGTTGTCGCGGCTGTTGTGCGTGCCATCCGGTTCGCCGCAGAGCCCCGGGCGGACTTTGCGTCACGACCGGCAGCCTTTGTTTTGCGCGTCGCAGTCTTTGCCATGGCGGCGATTGTCCCCGTGAACGACATCGATCGAAACGATCCACGCGCGCCCGAAGCGGCGCTGCATCACGATGACGTAACCGAATATCGCTTGATTGGTGCACTAGCAATGCCCCGCAACCGCGGCGGCGAAAAATTCTCCTGGCCTGCATAGTGCGGTGGCAGGATGCCTAGAGATTGCGAGCGGTTCGCCACAAACGCTCAAAATTTAAGATGGCCGCGGAATTGACAGCCATTTTGCATCGCAATAGCCTCATTTAGTTCGGGGAAGAATAATTTGATACCGAACTAATGTCGTTCGGAAGCCGCCTTCTTGCTCGCGGAGAGCGTGTTGTCTATTCGTTCGGTCCTCACCTATCCGCTGTCGGTGCCGCAACCGGCGCCCTCCGGCCGAGCCGGCTTCGTCAACAGCCTTGTCGTAGAGATCGTAACCGCCGATGGCCGAACCCGGCTCCCGGCCTATGCGTCCTTTATTGGCTGGATTGACGACCGACAGGCCGTTGCCGAAGCCGAGCGTGCGATGCGGCTCGGCCTCAAACAGTTGACGGTCAAGGATAATCTTCCAATCACGTATTCCGGATGATGGAGGCCACGATGAGCTTCGAGATGCGGCGCAGGGATCTTCTTGTCGAAGGCGGTAAACTCGCGCTCGGCGCGGCGGCGCTGGGAGCTGGGTTGGCCGACGCCAGCACTCCGGCAGTCGCACAGGAAGCGACGCTGCGCGTAACGCATTTCGGTGGCCCCTATCAGGCGCTGACCGACATTATCGCCAAGCCATACGAGACGGCCGGCAAGACCAAGGTGATCTACGACGTCGAGATTTCGCCGGGCGCCATGGCCAAGATCCAGACTCAGAAGAGCGATCCGCCGTTCGATGTGGTGATGGTGTCGCGGGCCTGGGGCCTGCGCGGTCTCAAGGGAGGCTTGCTGGCGAAGGTCAGCCCGTCCGACTTCCCCGAAGCTTCGAAATTGTCACCGGACATCTTTCCCGCCGGGGGATGGGGCGTCGGCACCATCCTCGATACCATCGATCTGATGGTCGATACCAAGCAGATCACCACACCGGTCACCTCGTGGACGGATCTGTGGCGCGACGACATGAAGGACAAGATCATGTTGCCGAGCGCCGTCAATGGCGCGACCGCCTTCGGCTTCCTCGCCTGTGTGGTGAATGCCATCGGCGGCGACATGAAATCGGATGCGGCGGTCAATGAAGCCTTCGCCCGGCTCAAGGCGCTGAAACCTCATGTACGCTCGTTCTATGCCGATGGTGCGCAGCCCAATATGCTGATGGAGCGTGGCGATATCGCCATCGCGCCGCAATTCGCCATTCGCATTCACAATAGTTCGCGCGTTGTGCCGCAAATCAGGAAGGCTTCACCCAAGGAAGGCGTGCTTGCCGTTCCCTACGACCTCTGCATTCCCATCAATGCCCGGAACCCTGCGGCATCGAAAGCTTATATCAACTTCACGCTGACCAAGCCGATCCAGGAAGCGATGGTTAGTAGCTTGCTAGTGACTCCGGTACGCCCCGATGTTGCCATTCCGGCCAATATTGCCTCGCTGATCAATGTCGATCCGAAGCTGTTATTCTTCGAGGATGAGGAATACGCCGCGATCAAGCAGCGCGAATGGCTCGATCGCTATACCCGCGAGGTCCAGAGTTGAACATGGCGGTCTTCGACCGCTCCGGACCACGTGCCGACGAAGCGGCGCCGGAGCTGGTCCTCGATAATATCTGCAAGTCGTTCGACGGTCATGTCGCCGTCGATCGCTGCGATCTTGCGCTGAAACGCGGCGAGATTGTCGCATTGCTGGGGGCAAGCGGCTGCGGCAAGTCGACCTTGTTGAACTTGATCGCGGGATTCGAAGATCCGGATTACGGCACCATCTCGCTGCATGGCGAGGTCATCAACGCGATCCCGCCCTACCGACGCAACGTCGCGATGGTTTTCCAGCATTATGCGATGTTCCCGCATCTGACGGTGGCGGACAACATCGGCTATGGCTTGACGGCACGACGCCTGGGCAAGGGCGAAATTGCCATGCGTGTCGACGAGATGGTCGCGCTGCTGCAACTCACGGGACTGGAGAAACGCTATCCGGCACAGCTCTCCGGCGGCCAGCGCCAGCGGGTTGCGGTGGCGCGTGCGCTTGCGGTGCGGCCGGACATGCTGCTGCTCGATGAGGCATTCAGCGCGCTCGATCGCAATCTGCGCGAAGATATGCAACTTGAACTATCGCTGCTGCTGCGCCGGCTGAAGGTAACCACGGTGCTGGTGACCCACGACCAGCGCGAAGCCTTTGCGCTGGCGGACCGCATCGCGATCATGGAGCGCGGCCGGATCGCGCAGATCGGCACGCCGGAAGACGTCTACCGAAAGCCCGGCAGCAGTTCGGTACTGCGTTTTCTCGGCACAACCAACAGATTCACCGGCGATTTGTCGGACAGCGGCGAGGTTACGATAGCGCCGGGCCTCTTGTTCGCGGCGCCGGTAAGGATCGGTGGGAGCGCCGTGCTGGTCGATATACGGGCCGAAGATATCGCCCTCTCCCGCGAACCCACCGCGCTGCATCGGGCGGCGCCGGCGCAGGTGGTGTTGCGGACGTTCCTTGGATCGCAGGAGCGTATCGTGCTCAAGCTCGACAATTATCAGGTCGTGATCGATCGTCCGGCGCAGATCGCGCTGCATCAGGAGCCGCTTGTCGTCGGACAGCAGGTTTACCTCGAATTCGATCCGGCAAGCTGCCGCCTCTCCGCGGCGGAATAGCATCATGCAACTGCGCGCCCGCATGGCTCCGTGGCTCTGGCTGACGCCAGCCGGCGCCCTGCTGATCCCGTTTTTCGTGATCCCGGTTCTGATCACCGCCCGCAACAGCGTCTATCGAGACGATCCGATGGGCTTTCTCACGCCAGCCTTTACCTTCGACAACTACGCCAGAGTGCTGTCGGACCCCTATTATCTCGGCGTCTTCGGCAACACGCTGGTGGCTGCGGCGATCGTGTCATCGATCACGCTGATGGTGGCCTATCCTATTGCGTGGCTGCTCGCGCGCTCCAGCGGATCGTCGCGCGGATTCCTGCTTTGGGTGGTTTACCTGCCGATCTATGTCAGCGTCATCATGCGGGTATTCGGCTGGATGGTGGTGATCGCCGACAGTGGCATGTTGAATCAAGCATTGATTAAGATAGGCCTGATCAATCATCCCGTACGCATGATCAACGAGATCTCCGGCATGATCATCGGCATGATACATCGTTACTTGCCGCTCATGATTCTGCCCTTGATGACCTCACTGCAGAAGATTGATGATTCCATCCTGCGCGCGTCGTCAAATCTCGGCGGCGGACAATGGTTCACCTGGTGGCGGGTCGTGATGCCGATTTCGCTACCGGGCGCAGTTGCAGGCACCCAGCTGGTGTTCGCGGGGGTTCTGTCGGACTACGTGATCCCGATCTTGTTGGGAACAACCAAGTTCCAGCTGCTCGCGCCGGCGATCTATTACGAAGCGACCACCAACGCCGCCTGGGCGTTGTCTGGTGCCATGGCTACCATCGTGATCGTCGCCGTGGCAGCATTTCTCTTGACGGCCAACCTCGTCCTGAAGCGCGTCGCACCGTGGGCCAGCGTCTAATGGCCGCCCGTTCGTCACACCTGTCGCCTGGGCTGCCGAGCCGCTTTTTTGCGGCGCTGGTGGTGCTGTTCCTGCTTGGCCCGATCGCAATCGCCGGCATCGTCGCCTTTTCCCGCGGGGACCGGCTGGAATTTCCGATTCCCGGTTTCAGCCTTCGCTGGTTCGCGATTGCGTTATCAAAACCGCAATATATTGAAGGCTTGACTGCGTCGGTCATTATCGGGGTCGGGGATGCGATCCTTGCGACCATCGCGGGGACCGGCGCGGCGCTGGCGCTTAATCACTACCGTTTCCGCGGCCGATCGGTCGTCCAGGCATTGGTGATGCTGCCGATTGCGATGCCGGCGATCGTGCTCGGGCTGGGCCTGCTGTTCACGCTGGCGGTCTATGACATGCAGCCCGGCCTGCTTGCCGGCGTGTTGGGCCATTCCGTACTCGGCGTGCCTTATGTCGTCGCCATGGTCACCGCGGCGTTGTCGAATTACGACCGTTCCGTTGAACGCGCGTCACTCAATCTTGGCGTTGGTCCAGTCAGGACATTCTTCAAGATCACGCTGCCGCTGATTCGCGGCGGTGTATGTGCCGGCGCGGTCTCCGCATTCCTGATCTCGTTCGACAACATTTCGCTGTCGCTGTTCATCACGCGTGGCGATACGCTACCGCTGCGGTTGATGCAACAATTGCTGGCCTATGCCGATCCCAGCGTCGCTGCGATTTCCACACTGCTGGTGCTGGCATCGCTGGCGGGAATGATGCTGCTGTTGCCGCTGACGTTGCGCAAACGCTAGGCGCGGACTACCGCTTCAACGGCAAGTGCTTGCATTACGGGCGATTGTCTCAGAAGGTCGCCTTCAGGCCGGCATAGAAAGCGCGCGGCCGCGCCGGGCTGAGAGATTGCGGGTTCGTGAACTGATTGCCGCCGTTGGCAAAGTTCGGCAATGCCCCCGTATCGAAGAAGCCTCCGTAGCTCGCATAGCGATTGTCGAGGACGTTATCGATGCGGCCGTATACCTGATACGTCTTGTCGATCTGATAGGAGGCATGGACGCCAAACACAGCATACGAAGGCAATTGTGGTGCCTGGTTGGATTCGTCGCCGACGAAATACTGGCTGCTGACCCACAACGCATCGCCACCGATCTTGAACGCATCGGTGACCGAATAATCGAAGCTGGCCTTGATGCGCTGGCGTGGAATGGCCGGGATGATGTTACCCGGCGAAACCTGGATGTTGCCAGTGGTGGCGTCGGCGGACGGGCTGTTCGATCCGAGCACCAATGAATCCAGGAAGCGTGCGTCGATGAAGGCGTAGCTGGCGTGAAATTGCCATCTGGACGATTTGAGATTGGCTTGGGCCTCAATGCCCTGCCGGCGCGTGTCGCCGACGTTCTGGAAATAACCGAATCCCTGCAGCGACGTATTCGGATCGGCAATATTGAGAATGTCGTCGGTGTTGGTGGTTCGGAACCCGCCCAATTTCCAGTCAAGCGTTCCGAAGCTGAAATCGTGGGTGCCCCTGAAGCCGGCCTCGTAGGTGTGCGACACAACCTGCTTGAGGGGCGGATCGGCGACCAGGAAGGTCGCGATGATGCAGGGCATGGCTGGATTGGCACATTCGAGCTCGAGCGGGGTCGGCGCCCGGTTGGCCTCCGAATAACCGGCATAGGCGGTCAGACCAGACGTGATCTTGTAGGTGCCGCCGATCATCGGATTGAACCGGTCAAAGGCTTCGTTGCCGTTGAGTGCAGGTGCGATGCCTAACTCGTCCTGCAAGGAGATACGGGCGTCATTGAAGCGACCGCCCGCGGTGATCGAGAACGCCTTGGTGACGTCGAAAGTGTCGAGCGCGTAAAGTCCGGTATACTGATTGGCCGCACGCAGTCCGACTGGACCGTCCGAGACCGGACTTCCGGACGTCCCGAGAAAGATGCCGCTGCTGCTGACGACATAGCTGGTATTAATCGTTCCGAGCTCCGCGCTGGCTCCAAAATGCGTCACGCTGGCATCGAAGCTTGTGCCGACGACAAAGCGGTTCTCATGGCCGAACAGCTGGTCGCTATTTGTCGCCTGAAGCGAGAAGCCACCGGTATTCGTATTGGTGAATGTCCGATCGGTTTCTCCGAGGATCGCATCTGCCGGAAACGGGTTTGAAAGCTGCTGCCCGTTGAGTCCGTTCGCCGGCGAGACGCCATCGCCGAAACAAAGAAGCGTCGCGTCGGCCGTGCATGGCTGCGCTCCCGTCGGGTTGCCGTCCTGCGTTCGCTGGCTGAACGCGCGATAATGGGCGATAGCGTCGATAGTCCAGGTGGGGGTAACCTCGAACTTCCCGGTCAGGTTCAGATAGCCGACCTGATTCTGTGAGGTCTGCGGCAGGGTGTAAGTCGCGCCCCAATATTGCTGTAGCAGTTCGATGGGAACGGTCGCAGATGCGCCGAAATTGTTTTGGGCGGCTCCCATATTCAGGTGAATTTCATTGCCGTCGTATCGATAGCCGATATCACCGTAGAAACGACGTACGTCCGAGGAGCTGAAATTGCGGTAGCCGTCGTCGTGCACGCCTTCCAGGGCGCCGTAGACCGCCCAGTTACCGTCCTGCTTGCCCCATTGCAGGGAACTCTGGATACGGCCGAAGGATCCCCCCATCACGTCAACCTCGGCGCCGTGGTAGTTGAAGCCATCTTTCATCTGAACGGTGACGGCGCCGCCAAGCGCATTGAGACCATAGGCCGGATTGTTCGTCACCACGGCAATCGACTTGATCGCCGCCGTCGGGATCAGATCCCAATTGACGGTGTCGCCGAACGCCTCGTTGACACGGACACCATTTTGATAGACCGCCAATCCCTGCGGCGTACCCGAGACGGGCGACGCAACAAAGCCGCGGAACTCGATATTCGACTGAAACTCATTTCCGGCGACGTTGCTGATGTTGACGCCTGCCACGTTTTGCTGGAGAGCGTCCATGACGTTCAGGGAATTGGTACGCTGGATTTCAGGAGTATTTACAAAGTTGATGCTGGAGGGGACCTTGTCGACGGCCAGCGCGGTACTTGGCGTGGAGGCCGGCGTTGTCGGATAGACCCGAAGCCTTGTTACCGTCGTGCTGCGGGCGCCCGTTGTCGTATGAGCCCGAGTTTTGGGACGTCTGGCCGCGGATCTTGCACCGGTCTCCGCTGGGGCCACCTCGACGGGCGGCAGCTCTGTGGTGTAGCTACCCTTGTTTTGCGCATCTTGCGCGCCGGATTGCTCGTTTTCGGTAACAACAGTCGCCACCGCTATCGATGCAATAAGCAGGACCCGGACACTCATCTGCTTCGCTCCCCGCCGCAGATGATATTAGTACGCGGCGGCCATGCATCTGAAAAAGGTCCCGAAGCGTTCGGGAAAATTCCCGAATTTCAGAGCCCGTGCGTGGGAACCATCGCCTCGATGGTGACACCGCCATCGCCCGAAGCCACCGTCAGCGTCCCCCCCAATGCCAATATCCGTTCGCGCATCCCGGTCAAACCGAAGCCGAATTTTTCACCAGGCTTCAGGCCGCGGCCGTTGTCACGCACCCGAACCAGGGCGTAGTCACGGTTGCCTTGGACTCCGGCCGACCGCTCGGCGGGCTCGATGCTGACATTTACCGCTGTCGCCCTGGCATGGCGGAACACATTGGTCAGCGCTTCCTGCACGACGCGATAGATCGTCAGATCGGCGGTTTCTCCGGTTTCTCCGAGCGAACGCGATATCGTCGTCTCGATCTCGACCTCGGGATGGGATTCGTTCCACATCCGCAGCAAGGCGCCGAGCGCTTCGCGCAACCCGAGTTCGGCTAAACCCACCGGACGCAGCCTTTCCAATATCCTGCGCGTGAATTGCTGGAGATCGTTGATCTGATCTAGAATCGCGCCGCCGTGTTTGCGTACCCCGTCGGTGTCAGGCAGCCCGGCCTTCGCAAGCCGCATCAAGGCGCCGGCGTGGACCCGCAGGGTAAACAGGTACGGGCCAAACTCGTCATGCAGTTCGCGCGCGATCTCTTCGCGCTCGACGTCTTGCAACGATACGGCGCGCTCGGCGAGCCGTCGCTTTTCCTCAATCGCTTCCCCCAGGGTTTCCGCAAGGCGATTCATTTTTGTACAGATCGCGGCAAGCTCGGGTGCTCCGCCGGGCTCGATGTGGACGCTGTAGGAACCGGATTCGATCCCGCTCATCGCCTGCGAGAGCGCTTCCAGCGGCGCCAGCGCGCGGCCGACAACGATCATCGTGATCAGAAACAGGGTCAGCGCGACCGCCGAGCCGACCGCAAGTTGCGTCAGCACCCCATCCCAGATTTCGGAGATCTCGTCGTTCGGAAGCGAGGTAATGACAAGCGCCGTTCGCTTGCCATGGATCGAAACTGGCACGCTGACGGATGTTGTTCGGGGATGCACAAGCGTGACAAACCATCCAGGCACCGAACCTGCGTCGTTCTCCTCCCCCTCGTGAATGTCAGTTGGAGCGCTGGTATCGGTCTGCCACGTAATGCTGACATGGCGCAGCCGCTTGAGATCTTGAACGATCTGGTCCAGCCGCGCTTCGGGATTGGGTGCTTCATTCAAACCTCCGACTATGGTTTCAACAAATTCGCGCGCCAGCCGCGTTACACTCTGATCTTCCGCCTGAACACGAGGCCCGCCCTCCAGCACCAGCCGCGTCACATTGATGGCAAGTCCCAATGTCAGCACCAGCGCCATCAGCAAGTTGATACGGGAACGTAACGATAATCTCTGCCACATGACGATACCCATCGCGCCGATTTCAGTTCCTCATCAGTAGCGTTGACAGACAGAACACGTGTCTGTTCTAATTAAAGCGTACCGCATTGTCGCCCAAGTTGCATGGCGGATTGAACTTCCAGCGTATACGATGCGGTGCAACAACGAGATTGCAGGGCGGAGAATTGCGGGGCTGAGACATGCGTATTCTGATCGCCGATGATCATCCGATCGTTGCGTCCGGCTGCCGCACCGTGCTCGCCGACGAGCCCGACATCACCCTTCTCGAAGCACCCGACGCGGAAACCGCCGAACGTATCTTCGTTACCGAACATCCCGACATCTGTCTGATTGATATCAACCTGCCGACCGTATCGGGCTTCGAATTGGCGCGCCGCGTGCTGGAGCACGACGCTTCCGCGCGCGTTATCATGTTTAGCATGAACGCCGATCCGGTTTTTGTGGCCCGCGCCATTCAGATCGGCGCCAAGGGCTTCGTTTCCAAGACCGGCGATCCGCAGGATCTGGTCGATGCGATTCACGAGGTAGGAAAAGGTGGCGTTTATTTGCCGCCCGCGCTGGCTCAAAGCATGGCCTTTGCCGGCCCGGCGGTCGCCAGTAATCCGCTGTCGAGGCTCAACTCGCGCGAAATGGAAATCCTGCGGCTACTGAGCGCGGGCAAGAGTCTTTCCGAGATCGCCTGGCTGGTTCATTCGCCCTACAAGACGGTCGCGAATACCTCGTCGATCATTCGCCAGAAGCTCGGGGTGCGAACATCGGCGGAGCTGGTACGGCTGGCCATCGAAAGTGGCGTAGCCTAATCGGGTTACATGACGCTGGAGCCGCAAAATCATGACCCTGCAAACGGTTTCGCTGAATAGATCGTATGGTGGGAACTCAAGGCGTGTATCGGCACGCTAGCCAAGCGACCCAGACCCCGATGACTTTCTCAGTTTACGTCCCTCCGCATCGCGAGGGCACGAAACTCGCAACGGTCTGGTATTTGTCGGGGCTGACCTGCACCCACGCCAACGTGACGGAGAAAGGCGAATTTCGCAGCGCCTGCGCCGAACACGGGCTGATCTTCATTGCCCCCGACACCAGTCCAAGGGGCGAAGGCGTTCCAGGCGACCCCGCGAACTCATACGATTTCGGCTTGGGCGCCGGCTTCTATGTTGACGCCACAGAAGCGCCCTTCTCCCGCAATTACCGCATGTGGACTTATGTGACCGAGGAATTGCCGAAGCTGGTCGCAGAACACTTTCCCGTCGATACCGGGCGGCAATCCATCATGGGACACTCCATGGGCGGTCACGGCGCATTGACAATCGCGCTCCGTCATCCCGGCCGCTATCGCGCGGCCAGCGCGTTCGCTCCGATTGTCGCCCCCTCGCAGGTGCCTTGGGGTATCAAGGCCCTTGGCGGCTATCTTGGCACCGACGAGGCGAAGTGGCGCAAGCATGACACCGTCGCCTTGATCGAGGACGGCGCCAGGTTCCGCGAATTCCTGGTCGACTATGGCGACGCCGACCAATTTCTGACCGAGCAGCTTCGCCCGGAATTGCTGCAAGCCGCTTGTGATAAAGTCGGCATTCCCCTTACCTTGCGCCGGCAGGGCGGTTACGACCACAGTTATTATTTCATCTCCACCTTCATGGGCGACCATCTGCGCTGGCACGCGCAACGGCTGAAAGCCTGATCTCACGTTTCTCTACCGGGATTGCGGCGCACCGTAGTTCGGCGCGAGCAATCGTTCATGAACAAGATAGCGTATGGTACGCGACCAGGACTCGTCGGTGTCGCCGCGCATATCGGCGTTGACAGCGGCGAGGAGCCGTCCCGTGTGAACGTCCCGCAGATACAGCCTGATATTGAGAATTAGGTTGGAAATTTTTTGAACGACGCCCGTTATCTCGACATCAACAGCAAGCTGCTGCGCCAACTTCACGTCACAGCCGCCGCAAGCCTGCAAATTGCTCTGATGCGCCGCAGCATTCACGGGAGAGATGTCGACGACCTGGAACTTCCCGGACTCGCCGAGCTCTTTTCGCAACTGGTCACTGGTCCGCTGAAGCCGGTCACGGTCGTCCGCGCGTAGCCCGCGCGTCGGGTCCGGAAGACTGGTATCGATCATCTCCAGATCAAACACGGCAAGCCGGGGCGGCCCGGCCGCTCTTACCGGGACCAGGTTCGTCAGCGATAACAGTGCGAGCACCGCGAGCAATCTCATCATCGTGATCCGCAAAATTCAGCAACGATGTAACGGCAAAAAGTAGGCTTGCAAGCTACGACAATCTGGTCTTGGTTCAAGACAAGAGTTCTCCGTTCGAGGGAACCGCAAGGGAAACGCATGATCCGAGGCTTGATTGGCGCGATCGGCCTAAGCGTTGTGGCCACTCATGTTCTCGCGGCCGAACCCATCGAGATCGGCATCGGCTATCTTCGCCATGCCGGGGTCAAATCGACATTGTCGCTGGTTGCGCAGCCGGCCGAGAATGACGGCGTGGCCGGCGCGCTCCTCGCAATCGAGGATAACAACACCACCGGCAAGTTTCTCAATCAGCATTTCACGCTGACCGAAGTAAAACTCAAAGAAAACGACGATGTCGCCGCGGCGGCGCGTTCGCTCGCCGACCATAACGGCTTCATCATCGCGGACCTGCCGGCGGACGAACTACTGAAGGTCGCCGATACGTTACGGGATCAGGGCACCGTCTTGCTCGATGCCGGCACCATTGACGACCGCCTGCGCGAGCAGGACTGTCGCGCCAATGTCATCCATGTAGCGCCTACCCGCTCGATGCTCGCAGACGGCCTCGCCCAATATCTGGTCTGGAAGCAATGGAAGCGCTGGCTGCTGGTTGTCGGCTCGCACGATAAGCGACAAGCTCTATGCCGATGCCCTGCGCCGCGCCGCGACCCGGTTCGGCGCCAAGATCGTGCAGGAACGGACCTTCGAGGATACCGGCGGCGCCCGACGCACCGATAGCGGTGTGACGCTGATCCAGCGTCAAATGCCGGTGTTTACGCAAGGTTCGCCCGCCTACGACGTCCTCGTCGCGGCGGACGAGAGCGAAGTCTTCGCATCTTATCTACCGTACCGGACCTGGGACCCGCGGCCGGTGGCGGGATCAGCGGGCCTCATGCCGACGAGCTGGGACGCCTCGCACGACCAGTGGGGGGCCGTCCAGATCCAGAACCGCTTCGTGAGACTGAATTCGCGGCACATGACGGCACTGGACATGCAGGCATGGACCGCCGCCCGCATCGTCGGCGAGGCCACCTCGCGCACCAATTCCACCGATCCGAAGACCGTGTTCAATTTCATCAAAGGAAAAGACTTCTCTATCGCCGCCTTCAAGGGCCAGCGGCTCACCTTGAGGGATTGGAACTTGCAGCTTCGGCAGCCGATCCTGCTAGCCGATGGCCGCATGGTGGTCTCGGTGTCGCCGCAGGAGGGCTTCCTGCACCAGTTCTCCGAACTTGATACGCTCGGCATCGATCGGCCTGAGACCAGGTGCAAATTGCAATGACAGCGGAGAGATCGCCCATGCGCGGTTACCTGCTTAGCCTAACGGCGCTATGGCTCGTGGCCACTAACCCGGCCTGGGCGTACACTGCCTATGTTTCGAATGAAAAAGGCAACACCGTCTCGGTCATCGATACCGACAAATGGACCGTCACGGCAACGATCAAGGTCGGTCAGCGGCCGCGGGGCATCGAATTCACTCGCGACGGAAAATTCGTCATGGTCGCCGTCGGTGACGACGACACCATCCAGATGATCGATACGAAAACCCGGCAGGTGGTAGACACCCTGCCCTCCGGTCCCGATCCCGAACTGTTTACGCAGGATGCCGCCGGCAAGATTCTCTACGTCGCCAACGAGAACGACAACACCGTTACTGTTATCGATATCGAGAGGCGGACACGGCTCGGCGATATTCAGGTCGGCGTCGAACCCGAAGGGATGACCGTCAGCCCGGACGGCAAGATCCTGATCTGTACGTCCGAGACCACCAACATGGCGCACTTCATCGACACCGCGGCACGCATGGTGGTCGCCAACGTGCTGGTCGACTTCGCGGCCTCGCTTTGCCGAATTCAAGCATGACGATTCCGAACTGTGGGTTTCCTCCGAGATCGGAGGCACGGTTTCGATCGTCGATCCGGCCAAACATGTCGTCACCGGCAAGGTCACCTTCGACATTCCCGGACTACGAAGCGAAGCCATCCAGCCGGTCGGGATCGCCATGACCAAGGACGACAAGACCGCGTTCGTAGCGCTCGGTCCGGCCAACCGCGTCGCGGTGGTCGATGCCGCAAGCCATGCCGTGACCAAATATCTTCTGGTGGGACAGCGCGTCTGGCACCTGGCGTTCACGCCGGACGAGAAATATCTGCTGGCGACGAATGGCGTCTCCAACGACGTCTCTGTGATCGATGTTGCCGCGCAAAAGGTCGTCAAGACGATTCAGGTCGGCGAGCTTCCATGGGGCGTGACGATATCGCCATGACAATGTCCGACGCATCGAGCACAGTCACCTCCCCTCCTCCGGACAGACCTGTCGGGCGCGATACGGCAACGACTCCAGCGCTGTCGATCTCTGCGGTCAACCATTCCTACGGCGCAAGACGCGCCCTGATCGACGTCGACTTCACCGTCGCGCCCGCAAGCTTTACCGCTTTGCTCGGCCTCAATGGCGCCGGAAAAAGCACCTTATTCTCACTTGTGACGCGGCTGTTCGGAATCCAGGCCGGCAACATCCGGATTTTCGGCCACGATATCCGCCACGCGCCCGGCGAAGCGCTTCGGCTCATGGGCGTGGTATTCCAGCCCCGCACACTCGATCTCGATCTCTCCGTGATGCAGAACCTGCTCTACCACGCTGCCCTGCACGGCATCAGCCGGCGCGATGCCCGCTTGATGGGTGACGAGGTATTGTCGCGCATCGGGCTCGCCGACCGCGCTGGCAGCAAGGTGCGCGATCTCTCGGGCGGACAGATGCGCAGGCTCGAGATCGCGCGTGCGCTGCTGCATCGTCCACGGCTGCTTCTGCTCGATGAGGCAACCGTCGGGCTCGACGTCAAGGCCCGTGCCGATATTCTTGGCCATGTCCGCCATCTCGTTACCGAGCAAGGCATCGGCGTCTTGTGGGCGACCCATTTGTTCGACGAGATTATCCCGAGCGACAACCTCGTTATCCTGCACCAGGGACGCGTCCTTGCGAGCGGAGCGGTAACGCGGGTGCTCGAAAATTCCGGCGTGCGCGACGTCAACTCGGCTTTTATACGCTTGACCGGCACCCAATCCGGGAGCCTAACCCCATGAGCTCAGCGACCTTCGATCGGGATCGACGCGGCTTCTCGCTGGTGGAATATGTCACCTGCCTCAATGGCATTGTGTGGCGCGAAGCCTTGCGTTTCCTCCATCAGCGCGAGCGGTTTGTCTCGGCGCTCGTCAGACCGCTGGTGTGGCTCTTCATCTTTGCTGCCGGATTTCGTCAGGTCCTCGGCATCTCCATCATTCCCCCCTACGAGACCTACATCCTCTACGAGGTCTACATCGCACCGGGATTGATGGCGATGATCCAGCTGTTCAACGGCATGCAATCTTCACTCTCCATGGTTTACGATCGCGAAATGGGCAACATGCGCACGCTCTTGGTGAGCCCGCTGCCGCGCTGGTATCTGTTGTTTTGCAAGCTGCTCGCCGGCACGGCCGTCTCGTTGCTGCAAGTCTACGCGTTCCTGCTGATTGCCTGGTTTTGGGACATCACTCCGCCGCCGATGGGATATTTAACGGTGTTGCCGGCGCTCATCCTGTGCGGGCTCATGCTCGGCGCCCTCGGTATGCTGATTTCCTCCGGTATCAAGCAGCTGGAGAATTTCGCCGGCGTGATGAACTTCGTGATCTTCCCGATGTTCTTTGCTTCATCGGCTCTTTATCCGCTCTGGCGGGTTCGGGAGGGCAGCCCCATGCTCTACTATGTTTGCCAGTTCAATCCGTTCACCCATGCTGTCGAATTGATCCGTTTTGCCCTTTATGGCCGGATGAACTGGATTTCGCTGGCGGTGGTCGGTGGATGCACCGCAGCCTTCATGATCGGTGCGATTTTCGCCTATGATCCGTCGCGTGGGTTGGCCCGCCGAACGCCCGTTGGAGGCGAGACATGATTTCGCGTGCTGTCATCGGAGCCTTGTTCGCCGTCACTGCATCGACGCAGCTTTGCCTTGCCGCTGATCCGCGCTATCCAGACTGGCCTTGCGCGCAGGCCAAGGTACCGGAAATCTCCCTCGCCGCGGTATGGGCCGGTCCCCCGCTCGGCGATGCCGAGGAGAAATGGAAGACAGATCCGAAAGTCAGCGCTTTGGTCGGGAAAGCTGCGGCCCGGAAGACGCCTCTCGATGACGCCCAAAAGGCAATCACGGAATTCCTCTCGGCGCCCGGAACGGACAAAGTGACGACCGGCAAACTGTTGTTTGCCGGCCTGTTCGAACAGCTCAATGCCGAGCGCTCTTCTGTCATGGGCGGGCTCGAGCGGGTAACCCGCAAGCAGCGTCAGGCCGCCGACAAGATCCGCACCGATACGATTGCGTTGCAAGCACTCCAAGATGCTACGCCGCCCGACAAGCCCAAGATCGAGGAACTTGGCAACCAGCTGGTATGGGAAACGCGAATTTTTGAAGACCGTCGTCGCGTGGTGAAATTTGTCTGCGACGTGCCGACCGCAATCGATCAGCGGCTGTTTGCGCTCGGCCGCACCATCCAGCAGGAGATCGAATAGAAGCCACGCAGCCGTTGGCGCGCGGATTCTATTCTGCCGGCCGCGGCTCGGGCTGCGCCTCCTTGGTCGGCAGATTGGCCCGCTGCCAACCGTCTGTGCCGTCCGGATACCAGGCGACATTCGAATATCCATAGGACAGCGTTCGCTTGGCGGCATTCCACGACATCCAGCAATCGGCCTGGCAATAGACGATAATCAGCGCGGCACGATCGCCGCCGGATGCGCGCAACAGCCCTTGCCGCAGATAATTTTCTGTCGGCGCCGCCAACTCGCCATAGCCGGTATCCGGCAGCCAGATGCTGCCGGGAATATTAAAGCGGGGCTTGTCGCGCCAGACAGTGCCGGGTGGAAGATTTGCCGGTTTTGGCGGGCGTGGCAGCACGTCGACAAACATGCCGGTCTTGGCGCGCCAGATCGCCTCCGCTTCCGCAGTCGAAAGAACCCGCGCGCCAGCTAGCGTATCGGGAACCGGCGCCCGATAATCGTCAGTGCGATACCCCTCTGGCTCGGGAACGAGTTCTTCCGCGCGTACGGCGCCGACGAGCACCATCAGTGCGAGCGCTACACTGGCCGCATACCGGATCATGGCGACTTCGTTGCCGTCTCCGTGGTGATCGGTTGATTATTCTCGTCGAGCAGTGGAAGACCGTAGTCGAACAGGATCTTGTTGATCTCCGGCTGGTTCTCCTGGATCAACCGATTGAGCAACCGCTTCCAGTTCTGATCGGCGCGCCGAACACCCATGCCGATCCGATACACCAGTTGAGGCCCGGTCTTCTCTTTCACCAGCGGTGTGACGTGAAGCGGCGGGTTGGCCTTCTTGGCGTAGAACCCCGCCATCGGGCCCCAGAGGATGGCGGCATCGATGTCGCCCTTGTTGAGGTCGTTGATCATCGCTTCGGCCGATGAATCCACACGGGTATCGATCATCAGCGGATAAGGCTTGGCGTTTGTCATCAGGCCATTGACGGCCATGTTGGTCGCGGGCGGCGTGCCGGCGACGATGCCGATATGTTTGCCCTTGAGACGCGCATCTTCCAGCGTCGTGACATCGTCGAGACCGGAGTTCTGCTTCGAAACCAGCGCGTAGGCGGTGCGGTAATAAGGATTGGTGCCCTGAACGAGATCGTCGCCCTGCGGAAAGCCCATGATGACGTCGCATCGATGCGCACCGAGCGTCATGCGGACGAAACCGGTCGCTTGCGGGAAATACATGTAGTCGATTTTCTTCTGCAGCTTCGCCGCAAAGAATTCGGCGAGCTTGTTCTCAAACCCTTCGCCTTTTTCGTTGGAGAACGGAAGGTTACGCGGATCGGCGCAAACCCTTAGCACCTTGGGATCGACAAGTTCGATTGAAAGATCGAGACCTTCGTTGTCGGACTGCGCTCGCACGCAATCGCGGCTGACAAGGATTGCCATCGTCGTCAGGAGCGGAATGAGCAGGCAGCGTTTGAGCGAGGCGTGATTTATCGATTGCTGTCCTCAGCTGGCGCCTCTCTCCCATCAAAATGCTATGCTCCTCAATCCGGGCGTGCAACAGGATAATCAGTGCGTGAAATTCACGACGCTTTCCAGATTTGCTGCAGCGCAAATTGAGACCACAGATGTGGTGCTGTCGGATGGAACGATCATCCAAGCGGATAAACTATTGCCTTGCGCTGGCGGCTCTGCTTGCCGCGCTCTTCAACCCAGCTCCCACACACGCGCAGCAGCCGGAGCTATCCGTCACTGAAGTAACGCCCGGTCTCTTCGTCCACATCGGCGCCATCGCGCTGATGACGCGCGAGAACGAGGGAGCTATCGCCAATATCGGGTTTGTCGTCGGCAACGATGCGGTCGCCGTCGTCGATACGGGCGGCAGCGTTCGTGAAGGACGGGAACTTCTCGCCGCCATTCGCGCCCGCACCGACAAGCCGATCCGCTATGTCATTAATACCCACGGCCATCCCGACCATGTGTTCGGCAATGCCGCCTTTCTCGGTGACGGAACTACTTTCGTCGGACACAGGAATTTGCCACAGGCGCTCGCCGCGCGCGGCCCGTTCTATCTCGATGCTTTCCGCAAGATCATGGGCGACGACCTCATTGATGAGGTACGCATCATACCTCCGACGCTGCTGGTCGAGGCATCACTCAGGCTCGACCTCGGTGGTCGCACCCTTGTCCTGACGGCGTGGCCGGCCGCGCATAGCGACAGCGACCTCACCGTGTTCGACGAAACGACGAAAACCTTGTTTGCGGGCGATCTCGTCTTCCTCAACCATATTCCCGTGATGGACGGCAGCATTCGCGGTTGGTTGAGGATAATGGGTGATCTGGCCAAGCAACCCGCCGAGCGTGTGGTTCCAGGTCACGGTCCCGTGAGCCAATGGCCGACGGCGCTCGCTGACGAACGCCGCTATCTCGAAACGCTCGCAGCCGATGTTCGAGCATTGATCAAGCGCGGCGCACCGATCAGCGTCGCCGCCAACACGGCCGCGGCTTCCGAACGGCCGCGATGGCAATTGTTCGATGACTATAATGCCCGCAACGCAACCGCAGCATTTTCTGAGATTGAGTGGGAATAGCATAAGCGATAGGGTGCATTAAATTTGTTGCTGCTTCGATCCGCACAAGGAGCGCGACCATGTTCCATCCTCGTCTGCTCTGTATCTTGGCGTTGTCCGGCATCGTGTCGGCGACGGGTGTTTCTGCGTCTGGTGCTGCCGAGCCGAACGACCCGTCGAAGGACCCTTGGCCGGGTCTCGTTCAGGACATCTTCAACAGTCGCCCGATGAGCGATGGAAGCGACATCATCGCGATCGAGATGCCCTATCGCGCCGAGGATGCAGCGATTGTTCCGGTAACGCTGCGATCGAAGCTTGCGCCTGACGACAGCCGGCGCCTGAGGGCGATCACGCTGGTCATCGATCAAAATCCGGCGCCGATGGCCGCCAAATTCGAGATCGGGCCCGACGCGCGGGTTTCGGAAATATCAACGCGCGTCAGGGTCAACAGCTATACCAATGTTCATGCCGTGGCTGAACTCAGCGACGGCAAGCTCTACATGGTCAAGACCTATGTGAAGGCGTCCGGCGGCTGTTCGGCGCCTGCCGCCAAGAATGCGGAAGAAGCCCGCAACCGGATCGGCCAGATGAAATACCGGCAATTCACCCGGGACGATCAGGGGCCGACCAGCGGCGCGCGTGAGGCTCAGGTCATGATCGGCCATCCCAACAATTCCGGTTTGCAGATGGACCAGATCACGCACCTCTATATTCCAGCCTTCTTCATCGACGAATTGCACCTGTGGCAAGACAACAGCCCTGTCTTGTCGATGGAAGGCGGCATTTCGATTTCGGAAGACCCCAACATCCGCTTCACCTACGTCGCGAATGGAGCCAAGACCTTCCGCGCCGAAGCCAAGGATACGTCGGGCCACGTCTTTCAGAAGGAATGGAAGGTCGACGATTCCGGCAGCTGACCGCCCTTTGGAATTGGAGCCTCTCAACAACCGCATCCTAGAAGCAGCGTACTTCGGCCTCGGCCTGCGCACGCCTGAGGTCGTCGAGAGCGCCCTTGGCCTGCTCCGAGGAGCGAAACTGGGTGCCCAGATTGCCGCGGACCTGCGACATGCTGAGCACCGTTTCGGCCGTGACGTAGCGGTCGTACGGCAACAGCGACGCAATGATGTCGATCGAGCACGAGCATTGCTCGATCGATTGCCGCGTTTCGCCGTTGGCTTTCATGCAACCGAAGACGTACTCCGACCGTGCCGATGTGGGGTAGTCATTGACGTCCTCGGCCCCAGCGGCCACGACCGTTGCCGCAAGACCACCCAGCCCAACGACAATCAGGCGCATCCGTTCGGCGAATGTCATGAGGTTTCTCCCATGAACAAAACCTATGCTATCGCTTAGGCGCTGAAAAGCCGACATTCGCGAAAATGGCACACGATGCCACGTTGCGATGAGCGAAAATATTGGGGAGGCTACTATGCTGCGCACATTGATTGCGATCTGCCTTTTCTCGGTGGTCTTGCCGGGCTTGGCCATGGCGCAGGGCAAAGGCGTCCGTTTTTGGAATCTGACGACGGCTACCGTCTCCGGTTTCCAACTATCGCCCGCCGGCAAGGAGAATTGGGGTCCGAACCAGACGCTGAACGACAAGGACAAGGAGGTCGATCATGACGAGCGTCTGCGGATCACCGGCGTGGAACCGGGACGCTACGACGCCAAGGTCGGCTATCGCGACTCCAGGCAGTGCTTTGTGCGGGACATCGAGATCAAGGCCGACGCCGTGTTTTCGATTTCCGACAAAGACCTGAAGGATTGCAACAAATAAGAAGCCTGGCGCAAGCTCAGCCGGCGGGCGTCTCGCCCTGATCCGCTTTCTCGCGGCTGTGCGGATATTCGCAGCGCCATTTCACGGCGGCCCATTTGGGATGCTCGCCGACCCATTGCGCGATATAGGGCGGAGCGCTCATCATGCATTGCTGCAACGAGAAATCCGCGGAAAACGTCAGATGTCGTTCCTCGCAACTGGTCGGCGAGACGATGGCACAAACCGTGATGATCAGGTCTATCGCATTCATGCTGATATCCTCCGGTGCATTTCTACGATCGATCGCACAGCCAGCTACGGTGCCGGCCCAAACATGGTTTCGCTAGGAAATAAACAAGAACATACCCGACTAGAAGTTAAGCCCAAATATAATCCGCGCCTGTTGGCGTTCGAAGTTGATGAGGTCGAGCGTGGCGCTCGTGCTGGCGGGACGACCCCACGCCTGAATACTCCAGGTTGCCGTCAGACGTGCACGTTCCGATAACCGAAAATAGGCGGTTGGGCCGACGAAGAACGCTTCCCCTCCCAGTTCCTCGAGGCCAATCCCGTCATATTTGCGGAAATAGCGTGCTTCCCCGCCGAGCATTAGATCGGGGCGCACTTGCGCCATGATCCCAAGCGCGACCGCGAGCGTCGAATCCTGCTGGCCGGTAGGTAGGCCCGCGAAGTGCGTCCATTCCGGCTGATAACCGAGATTGAGCGTCGCCACCGCAAGTCCGGGAATCAGATCCCGTTCCAGCGCGAGCGTCAGCTCGGTTCCATAATTTTGCGCCCGTGACGCCGTGGTATCGTCGATGCGGTTGCCGTGACTCTCAAGCGCCAGCGTCAGGCCGAAGGGGGCCGTTTCACGATCGAGGAACCGATAACGCAAATCCAGTGCAGCGCCTTGCCACCCGCCCAGGCTGTGATCCACGAAGCCCGGAACGGACGCGATATCGTAAGCAGAGAGCGTCGTTCCGATCTCTATCCGGAAATTCTTGATGGGCACGAATTCCAACTCGAGCTGCTGCCCGAAAGCCTGGTAAGTCCCGGCCTGTTTGGAAAATCGTCCCGTCGTCGTCGCCTGGAATTCATGTTCACCGGGATCACCAACGTCCGAGCCGATCATGAAACCGTAGATGTGCTCGGTGTCGATGCCTTCGGCTAATCCGCACGCGGGCCGCAGAAGGACGCACAGCATCGCCGCCCAGATTGTCTTCGCAGCAATGCCTGTTCCGGTTCCGAGAGCCATCGACATGACCCAAGTATGAGATCAGCCAGCCTACGACAGGCTCTCGGCTGGCTATCGTGGAGTTCACAGAGAAAGAGGAGGCCCGCAGCGTCTGCCACGACTCTGCAGCAGTTGGCTGCTGGAGCCGGGCAGAACACTTCGCAGCTACTTGCGCGCCGCGCAGGCGTACATGTTGATCTCCATGCCGACCGGCACTTCGACGATCTTCGGAGTCTTCCAAGTCATTGGGCTCTCCCACGTGATGGTGCGACACTCGCACCACCACATACGTAAAACCGCTGCGCGTTCGACGCAAGGGTTCGTATATCTCGCGCCGCAGTTCGGCTCACTTCAGCAAACGAAGCAGCGCTCGTCCTGCCGGCGTTCGCAATTCCCTGGCGTCGAGCGTTCCGTCGGCGTCCCGGTTGGCTGCATTGAAGCGCTTCTCGACCACGACCAGATATTCATTCAGCGTCAGGGTTCCGTCATGGTCGGGATCAGCGGCAGCAAGCTCACGCGCGCTCAATCGTCCGGCCAATTCGCGTTTGTCGAGTGTCCCGTCGTGGTCGGGATCTAGCCGCATAAACAGCTCTGCTGCTGCTTTCTTGACTTCGCCCAAGTCAAGCGTGCCGTCGGAATCCAGATCGAACATCCTGATCGGGTCGTGGCCGGAAGCAGCCAAAGCGGACGATCCCTTTGCCAGAAATGCTCCGGATAACAAAAGGATAGATCGGCGCGATATCATCTTTGATCTCCTGTGTAAGAAACCTGAGCCATCGTTAGACGCAATCGGTTGAAACGGACATTGAATTTCAGGTTCCGGGTGGCGCTGGAAGTCCCGGATCTGCTAGCGGCATCGGAAAGCAATGCTCAAGGAGGTCTTCATGAGATTGTCGTTTCGAGCGCTCGGCACGCTGCTCCCCTTCGCATTCATCTACTGCGCACAAGCCCGGGATGAAACGCACCGCACGACAGCGGAAACGCATCGGCCGGAATTAACCGGAAAAGAAAGGCTCGGCCCGAAATGGACGGATGAGCAGCGAATTGACAATTGCCATGTGCCCGTCGATAAACGCGGCAGCAAACCAAGACCCGACGCCTGCCCGAATAGTCCCTCAAGCTGATCCTGCGATCAGATCACGTCAGAGGAAACGCCGCCGTGCAGCCCCTTCTGAATGGCAGAGGGTGAGACGCCGAAGCATTTCCGGAATACGCGGCTGAAATGCGACGAACTCGAAAATCCCCAGGAGAACGCGACGTCGGTGATCGTCTTGCCCCCATGCGCCTCCAGCTCCTGGCGGCAATGTTGCAATCTCGCCTGCCAGATATAATCGCTGACGGTTACACCCCGTTCGCTGAACAGCATGTGCAGGTAACGCTTGGTGCAGCCCAGCGAAGCTGAAATCTGGTCGATGCACAGATCCGGATCGCGCAGATGCTCGCGGATGAAAGCCTGAGCCCGCACATACATTGCTTCCGGGCCGGCACGATCGAACGCCTTGTCGGCCTCCCGCAGCGGCAGCAACAACAGATCGATCAGCGATTCGGCTACGCCCGCCGCGCTGTTGGCTGAGAGCTTGGCGGCCTCGCCGAACGCCGCATGCACGAAGTCGTGCGCAATGCGGCCCGTCCCAGTTAGCGCCGACAGCTTGCAGGCCGACATCTTGCCGAAGTTGAAGCCGCGTTCTCGCAACAGTTCCTTCGGCACGATGACGACCTCGTGCCGTGTCAGCGCGGGGCTGATGATGGTGTGCGGACAGGAAACGTCGTAGGCGAGGCAATCGCCAGGCTTGATCTGGATCTGGCAGCCATTCTGCTCGAAATACGAAATCCCGTAGGTCTGGAACAGTATCTTAACGTAAGGATGTTCGCTGGTGTGGCTTGCCGAGGCGGCGTGAGCGATTCGATGCTGGCTTGCCTCGATCTGACACAGCTTCAATTTCGATACGGTGGTGTAGTTGATCCGCGCCTCCAGCGTTGAGGCCTCGAGCGGATCGACGGCGAACTGGCCGCAGAGATCGGTCAGCGCATCTGACCAATACTGGATCTGCCTCTTCGGCCCCAGTCCCGCAGTGCTGAGCGAGTGAACTGTGTCAGGCATTTACTGCGACCGATTTGAGGGTAACCGTGCAGCCAGTCACGGTAAGGGACATCCAAGTTGAGGCCAAGTTGAGGCGGCCGCGCGGCACCACTCTCTCCTTCAATCCTCTGTCTAAGTTTCCGCGCCGTCAAGGAGAACCTCGGATAGATCCGCTTGAGCAGAATATTTTGGTGCTCCGCAACATTGAGCCCGGAACTCCACCCTCGATACGAGCGAAGCGAAAAAGTTCATCGCGCTTCCCTCACGAGCAAACGGGATTCGCTCTTGGGCAAGTTTCAACCCTTCGAAGCAGATAGGCATAGAGGTTAACAAGACCTCGAAATTGGGCCGCGTCCCGCGGAAACCAAGGCTCTAAACTGGGAGGAACTAAGATGCGAAAGGTGCTATTCGCGACCGGTCTCGGTGCCATGGCGGTGTTCGCCGCAGGAAGCGCTGGAGCCAACGACCAACTGATCCGGATGTCACAGAATCCGGCCGAGTGGGCGATGCCGACTGGCGACTACGCCAACACCCGCTTCTCCAAGCTCAAGCAGATCAACAGCTCCAATGTCGGTAAACTCCAGGTCGCCTGGACGTTCTCAACCGGCGTGCTGCGTGGCCATGAAGGCGGACCGCTCATCGTCGACAACATGATGTACGTTCACACCCCCTTCCCTAATAAGGTCTACGCTCTTGACCTTTCGCAGGACAACAAGATCGTCTGGAGCTACGAGCCGAAGCAGGATCCGAACGTCATTCCGGTGATGTGTTGCGATACCGTCAACCGCGGCCTCGCCTATGCCGACGGCAAGATCTTCCTGCATCAAGCCGACGACAAGCTCGTGGCGCTCAACGCTAAGAATGGCAACGTCGAGTGGACCGCAGTCAACGGCGATCCCAGCAAGGGGCAAACCGGAACCTCGGCGCCGATGGTTGTCAAGGACAAGGTCCTGGTCGGCACGTCCGGCGGCGAGTTCGGCGTTCAGTGCAGCATGACCGCCTACAGCATCAAGGACGGCAAGCAGGTCTGGAAAGCTTATTCGGAAGGTCCGGACGACGAGCTCCTGGTCGACCCCGAAAAGACCACAGCACTCGGCAAGCCGATCGGCAAGGATTCGAGCCTGAAGACCTGGGAAGGCGACCAGTGGAAGATCGGCGGCGGCTGCACGTGGGGTTGGCTCGCCTACGATCCGTCTCTTGACCTCGTCTACTACGGTTCCGGCAATCCCTCGACCTGGAATCCGAAGCAGCGCCCCGGCGACAACAAATGGTCGATGACCATTTTCGCCCGCAATCCCGAAACCGGCATGGCGAAGTGGGTCTATCAAATGACGCCGCACGACGAGTGGGACTATGACGGCGTCAACGAGATGATCCTCACCGATCAGTCGATAGATGGAAAACCACGCAAGCTGCTGACCCATTTCGATCGTAACGGCATCGGCTATACGCTCGACCGCGTCTCCGGCGAATTGCTGGTCGCGCAGAAGTACGATCCGAAGGTTAACTGGACCTCCGGCGTCGATATGAACAGGAGTTCACCGACCTACGGACGGCCGAAGGTTCTCTCGGAGTATTCGACGGATCAAAACGGCGAGGACCATAACAACAAGGGTATCTGCCCGGCCGCGCTCGGCTCGAAGGACGAGCAGCCGGCAGCCTACTCGCCGGAAACGCAGTTGTTCTATGTTCCGACCAACCATGTCTGCATGGACTACGAACCGTTCAAGGTGAGCTACACCGCCGGTCAGCCCTATGTGGGTGCGACGCTGTCGATGTATCCGCCTCCCGGCGAAACCAACATGGGCAACTTCATTGCCTGGGATGGCAAGACGGGCAAAATCGTCTGGTCGAACAAGGAACAGTTCTCGGTCTGGTCAGGCGCACTCGCGACCGCCGGCAACGTGGTGTTCTACGGAACGCTGGAAGGTTATCTGAAGGCGGTCGACGCCAAGACCGGCAAGGAGCTCTACAAGTTCAAGACTCCGTCCGGCATCATCGGCAACGTCACCACCTACGAGCATGGCGGCAAGCAATATATTGCCGTGTTGTCCGGGGTTGGCGGTTGGGCAGGCATTGGCCTTGCGGCTGGTCTGACCGATCCGACGGCAGGTCTCGGTGCGGTCGGTGGCTACGCGGCGCTGAGCAACTACACCGCGCTCGGCGGAACGCTCACCGTGTTCGCGCTGCCGCAGCAATGAGCTGAAAGACCTCGTTCCGGTGCGTGGGTTCGTCCCACGCACCGGATGACGTTGCATCGATAGCCGAGGACAAGCTCTTGCGTATTAATAGCCTTGTGACGGCAGCGATCGTACTGATCGCTGCGGGAGGGACAGCCTTCGCCGATGGTTCGGGCGATCCGGCTGCAGTGAAGAAATCAGATCAGGGCGAGTATTACGACAAGCAAGGAAACCCGACCTACAAGATCCAGCCGGATGGTACAGTCGATTGGTACACCTATTCGGGATATCGCCGCTATCACTCGGAGTGCCACGTCTGCCACGGTCCCGATGGCATGGGGTCAAGCTACGCACCCGCGCTGAAGGACTCGCTGAAAACGATGAGCTATGGCGAATTCATCGCGACCGTCGCGAGCGGCCGCAAGAATGTCAGTACGTCGCAGGACAACGTGATGCCGTCCTTTGGCAACAATCCGAACGTGACCTGCTACCTCGACGACATCTTCGTCTACTTGCGGGCTCGCGCCAACGACGCATTGGCACGCGTGCGTCCGGCAAAACACGAAGACAAAACTCCCGCCTATACCAAGGCTGAGGATTCCTGTATGGCCCCCAAGCATTGAAGTCGAGCGAGACAGGATCAGAGCATGAAGACACGCGCCGCCGTCGCATTCGAGGCCAAGAAGCCTCTGGAGATTGTCGAACTCGATCTGGAAGGGCCAAAGGCCGGCGAAGTCCTCGTCGAGATCAAGGCCACCGGCATCTGCCACACGGATGCCTACACGCTCGACGGCTTCGACAGTGAAGGAATTTTCCCGTCCATCCTCGGCCATGAGGGTGCCGGCATCGTGCGCGAAGTCGGCGCCGGCGTGACCTCGGTGAAGCCGGGCGACCATGTCATTCCGCTCTACACCCCCGAATGCCGTCAGTGCAAAAGCTGCCTGAGCCAGAAGACCAATCTGTGCACGGCGATCCGCGCGACCCAGGGCAAGGGGGTTATGCCGGATGGCACCTCGCGCTTCAGCTACAAGGGCAAGACCATTTATCCACTACATGGGCTGCTCGACCTTCTCGAACTTTACCGTGCTGCCGGAAATCGCGGTCGCGAAAATCCGTGAAGACGCCCCGTTCGACAAGAGTTGCTACATCGGTTGTGGCGTCACGACCGGCGTCGGCGCCGTGGTCAACACCGCCAAGGTCACGCCGGGCGCCAATGTCGTCGTGTTCGGCCTCGGCGGCATCGGGCTCAACGTTATCCAGGGCGCCAAGATGGTCGGCGCCAACAAGATCATCGGCGTCGACGTCAACGATTCCAAGGAAGACTGGGGCCGCCGATTCGGCATGACCGCCTTCGTCAATCCGAAGAAGGTCAGTGGCGATATCGTACAGCATCTGGTGACGCTTACGGATGGCGGCGCCGATTTTACCTTCGACTGCACCGGCAATACCACCGTTATGCGGCAGGCACTGGAAGCCTGCCATCGCGGCTGGGGCGTATCCGTTGTGATCGGCGTGGCCGAATCCGGCAAGGAAATCGCTACCCGTCCGTTCCAGCTTGTCACCGGCCGTGTCTGGAAAGGCACGGCATTCGGCGGCGCCCGCGGCCGCACCGACGTACCAAAAATCGTCGACTGGTACATGGATGGAAAGATTCAGATCGATCCGATGATCACCCACGCCCTCAAGCTCGAGGAGATCAACAAAGGATTCGACCTGATGCACGAAGGTAAATCGATCCGATCGGTTGTTGTTTACTGACGGAATCTCAAAACGCAAGGAGGATAGGCCCATGAACGTTCATATCCATCCCTCGGTCGACAACGGTGTGAAGAAAGGCTCAGGCCACTTTGCCGGCGGGATGCTCGTCTGCAAATGCAAGGACAAGCCGGTCAAGGTCGGCATCAAGGGTGACGTCGCGCACAATCACGCTTGCGGCTGTACCCAGTGCTGGAAACCAGAGGGCGCGATTTTCTCGGTCGTCGCCGTCGTGCCGCGCGAGAATGTGGCCGTGCTGGAGAACGGCGACAAGCTTCACATCGTCGATGCCTCGAAAACCATCCAGCGGCACGCCTGCAAGGTGTGCGGCACGCACATGTATGGCCGCATCGAAAACAAGGGGCACCCGTTCTACGGCCTCGACTTCATTCATCCCGAGTTGTTCCAGGAATCGGGATCGGCCGCTCCGGGATTTGCGGCATTCGTTTCTTCGATCATCGAATCCGGCGTCAAACCGGAGCAGATGGACGCCGTCCGGGGCCGCCTTAAGGAATTGGGCCTTGAACCCTATGACTGCCTGTCTCCGGCGCTCATGGATGCGATCGCTTCTCACGTGGCGAAATCAAAGGCCGCTTGAGCCGCCGGCGAAGCAAAACTCGCGCGGTACCTTTCGGGCTGCGCGAGATGAACGAAACAACAGAAGTTGAACTCAAACGAAACCCGGTCATCGCCTTTCATTGGCCGGGAAACAAGGACGGGTCTTAATCCAGCCTCCTCCCGGGCCCGTACTGAAGGCCTCGCTTGCGGTTTTGCAGGCGGGGCCGCCTTTTACTGACCGAATCAGCCTCCGTACTTCGTACGGGAGGGCGGTTGTGTGCGTCCGCCGTTTGGCACGAACGCTGCATGGTAAAATCCGCCGGATTTTCTTTGGACGGAGATTCCATGCTCGTTACTCTCGTGGCACTATTGTGCAACGGCCAAATCTGCCTGGAAAAGGTTGTTACCAACAGCGACCAGTCCAGCATCTCCATGATGGATTGCCAGGTTCATGCCCAAGCGGGTATCGCCGAGTGGCTTCAAAATGGCCCCTACCGGGAATGGCGGCTCCAAGGCTACAAGTGTGTGCTGGGCAAATACATTCCAAAAGGCCAAGCCTGACCGAAAGCATACCTCCCGGTGAAAAACCCGGGAAGTTCGCCATGACATATCCATGGATGGCCAGCCACCCTCCAAAGCCGTGCGACCGGCGCCAAACTGGCGCTCAGTTCGACGCTTTGACGAGCGGGCACTCGCTTTCTGACAAGGGAATGAAGGCTTCGTCAGGCGGAACCTGACGGAGGATATTATAGTAGTCCCACGGCTCCTTCACGTCAGCCTTCTTCTTCACCTCAATCAGATAGAAGGGATGGATCAGCTTTCCGTCCTCGCGAATCCTGGCGCCCCGCGCATAGAAGTCGTCGACGGCATTTCCGCGCATCCACTTGGCAACCGTATCGGTATCGTCTGAACCGGTTGCGGCGACAGCCTTGAGGAAATGAAGGACGCCCGAATAAACGGCGGCCTGCGGCGCCGTCGGCATTCTCTGGTGACGTTCAAAAAAGCGGTGACCAAAAGCCCTGGTTTCGTCGTTCAATCCCCAATACCAACCGACCATGGATGTCAGGCCAGCCGCGACATCGAGCCCCATGCTGTGGACGTCCGTCAGGAACAGAAGCTGGGCGACGGGCCGTTGCTTGCCGGTGTCCATTCCAAACTCTTTCCATTGCTTCATCGAGTTGACGAGCTGATCGCCGACGTTTGAAAACGCCACGACCTTCGCGCCCGAACTCTGTGCCTGCAGGAGGAAGGAGCTGTAGTCGGCATTCGTCATCGGATGATAAACCGCTCCGAGCGACTTGCCGCCGACGCGCTGAAGGAGCCGTTGCGATTCCGCGACCATGTTCTTGCCGAACTCGTAATCCGCCGCGACAAAAAACCAGGTGTCTTGTCCCTGAGCGACGAGCGTTCGGAGCGGACCGGCCACCAGCGTGTAGGCATCATGGAGCCAGGCGAAGCCGTTCTTGACGCACTGCTTGCCGGTGAGCGCCGTGGTCGCAACGGAAGTGTAAATCGCAATCTTGTTCTTGTCGCGAATGATGGTCTGGAGAGCCAGTCCGACCGCCGAATTGCCGACGTCCGCGATCGCGTCGACCCCGTCGACGTCAAACCATTTGCGCACGATCGCCGTACCGATATCCGGTTTGTTTTGATGGTCGGCAAACAGCAGCTCGACCTTGATATCGGGATTTTGTTTCTGGAAATCTTCCACGGCCAACTTGGCGGCAATCAGGGAGCCCTGCCCGTTGGAATCCGAGAGAGGGCCGCTCGCGTCGGTGACCACTCCGATCTTGACGACGCCGCCGGAGATCTCGCCGGCGCTTGCTGCCGACGCCAGCGCAACGATGCCTGTGAAGGCAACGCTGGCTATTGCCAGCTTGCACACGCTCGCCAAAGACTTCATTCCGTCCCTCCTCTAATGGATTCCCTTGCGGTTTGTATTTAGCAAGGCGTGTGCCAGCAGAGTGTGGGATTTACGCAGACTGAGCTGCGAATTTGCGCATGCAGACAGGGCTCGTTGGGCGCGAAACGGCTGTTTGGCCCTGCCCCCGCAGCCTGTCAGGCGGTTTCCCGAACCGCCTCGCTCGCCCGGCCAACCAATTCTTCATATTGGTCGATCGTCGATGGCCGGCCGACGAAATAGCCCTGGACTTCGTCACAGGATTCCTGGGTAAGGAATGCGAGCTGGTCGTGGGTTTCCACGCCCTCGGCAATGACGGGCAGGTTGAGCCCGCGCGCCAATCCGATGACCGCTCGCACGATGGCGGCCGATTGCGGGTTGGCCACGACGCTCGAAATGAACGACTGGTCGATCTTGATCTTGTCGAACGGAAAGGCCTGAAGATACGCCAGCGAAGAGTATCCCGTTCCAAAGTCGTCCATCGATATCCGGATACCCAGCGCCTTCAGCCGCCGCATGATGGACAATGCGCGTGAAAAATCACCGATCAACACATTTTCCGTGATTTCGATTTCCAGCCGGCCGGGTGCAAGACCGGTTTCGAGCAGGATGGTGTGAACCAGCGAAGGAAGATCGCCGTCGCGGAACTGCACCGGCGACAGGTTGATCGCGATGTTCAGAGGCCGCGGCCATGATGCGGCTTCGCGGCAGGCTTCACGCAAAATCCATTCGCCCATACCTAGGATCGTTCCGGATTCCTCGGCAAGCGGAATGAAAACGTTCGGCGGAACCCAGCCGCGTTGAGGATGCTTCCAGCGCGCCAAGGCCTCAAATCCGGTAATGGCCGAGCCGATCTGCATCTGAGGCTGGTAATAGAGCAGGATTTCGCCGTTGGCGACCGCGGTCTCAAGGTCCCGCTGCATCGCGCGCCGCTCGCGAAGATGCGCGTTCATCTGCGCCTCGAAGAACCGCACGGATCCGCGACCTTCCGCCTTGGCCCGATAAAGCGCGGCGTCCGCGTTACCGACGACGGTCATCGCGTCGGTGCCATCGGTCGGGAATATCGCAATTCCGATACTCGTTCCGTTACGCAAGCGCTGGCCGTCGACGACAAAGTCATTCGAAAACTCGACGATCAGCCGCTGCGCAAGCGCTTCGACGCTCGCCGGTTGCGGCCCGGTCGCCACCAGCGTGAATTCGTCACCGCCAAGTCGAGCCACGAAAGCCCCCTCGGCAGCGGCCTGAAGGCGCCGCGCAACTTCCTGCAGGAGCCCATCCCCGACAAGATGGCCATAGGTGTCATTGATTTCCTTGAAACGGTCGAGGTCCAGACAAAGGACGGCGAACATCTGATTGTTGGCCGCGGCATGTTCGATGGTCGAGCTCAGGTGTTTGGTGAATGACGCCCGGTTCGGAAGGTCGGTCAGTGCGTCGTAATGGGCCAGACGCGCAATGCGCTCCTGGTCCTTCTTCCGCTCCGTAATGTCTTCGGCAACGCCGAGCAGGTATTGCGGCTGACCGTCGTCGCCGGGAATGGCAAGCCGCCGGGTGGCGATGAGGCGCTGGCCGTGCTGACGCGTCTCGACCACTTCTTCATCAAAGGAATGATTTTGCGCTCCGTGAAGTATTTCGAGGTCGCGCACGAAGGAAAGGCTGGCCTCGTCCGTCGACAACAGATCGAAGTCGGTTTTGCCGACGATCTCCTCGCTCGGCATTCCAAAAAACTCTTCGCCGGCGCGATTGATCAGGACATAGCGATGCTCCTGCGGTTCCTTGACAAAGAGTATCGCCGGCATGTTTTCCACGACCGCATCGAGGAACGAACGGGTGCGACGCAACTCCTTCTCCGCCCGCCTGCGCTCGGTGACGTCGACCGCGACGCTCAGCGTGGCCAGGTGGCCCTCGTAAGGGAGCATCTTGGCATAGATGATGACTTCGATCGGCGTTCCATCCGCTTTAATGTGCCGCCACACACGATCGGCCTCGAACGTCGCCCGGTGCTGCCGTGGCAACCGTGTTGCGCAGCAACTCCTGGTCCTCCTTCGACCTGATGTCGAGCGAAGTCATTTTCATGAATTGTTCGTGGCTATAGCCATAATGCCGGCAGGCGGCGGCGTTGACCGCGAGATATTTGAAAGTATTCCGATCCCACAGGAACATCGGAAGCGGATGACTGTCGAACAGCAGGCGGAACGACGCCTCCTTCCGCTTCAGATCGGTGATATCGAGGCGGATTCCAACGCTGCCGCCGTCGGATGTCCGCCGCTCCATGATCTTCAGCCAGCGATCGCCCAGCAGCGCCTGTTCTTCCTCGTTCTCTGCCTGTCGATGCCGCTCCAGCCGTGCGGCAAGCCATCCTTCCTCGTCGCGCTCGGAATCGGGATATCGCCCGGCCTTGAGACCGGCCCGAAGCGAATCCTCAAACCGCATGTCGCTCGTTATCTTGTGACCGGCCCACTCGTGAAGCTCCGCAAAGCGACGGTTCCACATTACGTAGCGATCGTCGGCGTCGAGCAGTACAAACCCTTCCGGAATGACGTCGCACGCCTCCCGTAGCCGGGCATGCGCCTCGCGCTCCGAATGTTCGGCGCGCTCCGCGGCCGCGATAGCCTCCCTCAGACGGGCGTTGACGTCCTTGGTTCCGGTCGCGAAGTGGTAGATTCCAAACAGCGCCGCAACGCTGGCGAGGCTACCGACCAGCATCGTCGACACCAGAAGCAGCGTCGACCTTCCGAGCCGCTCGAAGGAAGTGGCCGCTTCGTTTTGTGCCGCCTGTGAGGCTTTGGCCTCGAATGTGAGAAGCAGATGTTTTGCGATCCTGGTCTGCTCCAGGATACGCAGAAAGTGAAAGCTTTTCTCGACCGGAGTGATCTCGTTGGGCGCCTGATCGCGCAACTCCTTCCAGCTATGCGTAAGCGAGGCGATCGCCTGGCTAAGCCTCTGCTGCTCATCGAGAGACAGCGCGTTGGAGTCGGATTTTGTGACCCGCTCGACGGCCGCGTCGAGCTCGTTGAACTGCCGTTCGGCGTCCGCCATGACCTTGGAGCGATCCGCCGGAGAAAGCTCGAGTGCGACTGCGGTGAAATTGACAAGGCTTTGCGATGCCTTGTCGATGACATCGCGGGCAAGTTTCACCTCGGAGACAGCTTGCTCAATCTTGGCAATGCTGCCGCGCAGGTGCCCCAGCTCCAATATGCCAAGCGCCACCGGAACCGCAGCAGCACCGAGTGCCAGGGTCACCGCTCCGATAAGCAGCATTTGGATGTTGGGGAAGCTCTTCATTTCCTGAGCGGCGCGAGGAAAAATGACTTGCGATTCCAATCCAACGTGGCAGCGCGCCGTAAAGTTTTGGTGAACTCAGGTATGCACAGCGACCATGGAGTACGGACATGATTTGAGCGCTGGGAAAACAAACCCCCACGGTGGAATTTTCAGGGAAAATGCGAGCCGGCCGACGCCGCGCGGCCGCGCCCGCCGGTAGCACATGACTAAAGTTTGCGCACGCCATGCGGAAGGTAACCTGAAGGCGCCGACTCATCGGCCCCAAACCAACAATTTTTCCAGCTATTTGTTAAAGCTTCGGCAACCAAACTGGCCACGATAGCCAGATCAATACAATTTGAGCGATTTACTCAATCGCGAAAAAGGGGACTTTTGCGACGCTCGGCGCTCGGACTTAGGAGAGCGCGATGGGTGAAGCGGAATTCGAACGGTTGCTGGACGCCGTAAACGCGGCCGTCGCTCCGATTCCCCAAGAGGATTTCGTGGCCGGCATGATGACGTTCTGCCGCCCGCCGGAAGCTGCCAACGACAACGGCTTGGCCTGGCCGCTGATTCCGTTCCCCGACGGCTGGCACGCAGCCTGCTGAACGCGCAGCCTGGAGGTCATCCGGGCATCGCTGGGGCTTTGATTAGCCTTCAGCGACTTCCTCAAAAACCGCTGTAAGCCTCTGATTTTATTGATGGAGGCCACGTCCGGAATTGAACCGGAGTAAACGGTTTTGCAGACCGCTGCGTAACCACTCCGCCACGTGGCCCCATGGGGCGGATCAATACAGGTGGCTAAAGGGTTAGGCAACCACCCACGCCCCCACTACCCGTCATACCCGCTGGGATTTTGGCTTTGCCATCGCCAATGGTCTTTGCACATGGCCTCCAGGTTTCTGGTGGCCTGCCATCCCCCCAGATATTTCGCTGCGCGATCCGTCGCCGCGTAGCATGAAGCGATGTCGCCGGAACGCCGCGGCCGCATGTCATAAGGTACCGGCTTCCCGCTGGCGTCCTCGAAAGCCTTGACGACCTCCAGCACGCTATATCCCCTTCCCGTTCCCAGGTTGACGGCGGTGCATGCGGGCTGATCAAGCGACGCGAGCGCGGCAACGTGCCCCTGCGCCAAGTCGACGACATGAATGTAATCGCGCACGCCCGTTCCGTCAGGCGTGTCGTAGTCGCCTCCGAAAACGTTCAGGCGATCGCGCCGCCCAACCGCAACCTGGGCGACGAACGGCAGGAGATTGTTCGGCACTCCTTTCGGATCTTCGCCGATCAGGCCGCTTTCATGCGCACCGATGGGATTGAAGTAGCGAAGTATGCCGATGCTCCAGGTGGGGTCGCTGGCAAATAGATCACGCAGCAACTCCTCGACAATGAATTTCGTCCGGCCATAGGGATTGACCGGACTGAGCGGGTGATCCTCGGTGTAAGGCAGAAACTTCGGATCTCCATACACGGTCGCGGACGATGAGAAGATGATGCGCTTGACGCCGCTCGCCTGCATGGCCCGCAACAGGCGATGGGTGCCAATAACGTTGTTGTCGTAGTAGTCGAGCGGCGACGTGACGGAATCGAACACGGACTTCAGGCCAGCAAAATGGATGACGGCGGTGCATCCAAATTCAGTCAAGACTTTCTCGACCACCGTCTGGTCTCGAATGTCGCCGTCGACGACCGCGAGCCGCTTCCCGCTAATCTGTTGAACGCGTTCGAGCGACGTTCGGCTAGAGTTGGAAAAATTATCAAGCACCACAACTTGCTCGCCGGCATTGAGAAGCTCGACGCAGGTGTGGGATCCGATATATCCGGCACCGCCGGTCACTAAAATCATTGAATATCCTCGCGCCCGGACCAAGGGTTTGTCGAAACTGGCCTGTCCTTATAGCTGATAAGTGATTAGACTTCGGTTCTCGATAACGACGCCTTAACATTGAAATATTGGGCCACGATCTCAATTTTCGACATTTAAATGCTGAGGAGTTTTCAAATGCTTAGAACTTTTACATTGGTCGCCATTCTTGCGTTCGCCGGAACCATCGCAACCGGCGCTTTCGAGGTACAGGCACAAACCTCGGCTATGGAAAGGTGCGTCGCCGCCTGCAAAGCGCAAAATGGCAAACGGTGCGACAGCTATTGCGAGCACGCAAGAGCCACTCGCTGATAGAAACCACCGGTCACACCCGATTGCGGCGGCGAAAATCCCGCTTCGGCCGCGGCTTTGGCACGAGTGAGGGTTGTTCATCAACGGCTTCCCGGTATCTTGTCAGCATCTGCGCGAAGCTGGCGTTCAGGGTGTCGGCGATGTCGGGCCGCCCTTCAAGACGGGCAAGAACCAGCGCCGCCGCCTCGATGGTGGAGAGCCCGTCGCGGCGCGGCTCGCGGCGAAGCTTCCCGTAGCGCGACGGGTGTGACGGCCCGAGGATCACCCGCTGGCATTTCAGCATCCAGGCGTTGCGCCACCACAGCGCCTTGGCCTGGCTCCAGGTGCCGTCGAGCAGCACCACCCCCTCAATCCCTCGCAGAATGGCGCGCTGGTGTTCTGCCAACTCGCCTTTGCGATTGATGGCGATGACTTCTTCCGTCGAGTCGAGATCGGTTGCCTTCGCAGATCCCAAATAGAGCACCGCCCAGCGGGACGGGTCGGCGACGGGTCGTCCCAGGGCTTTGGAGAGACTAGGCCAGGACAGGCCGATCTTAAGGACCGCCCTTTCAAAGTGCAGCGCCGTCAGGCGGGCCGTGCCAAGCGCCCGGTCCTGTTCCTGCGGATGCTGCAAGATCAGGAGGTCGAGACGGCTTTCGATCGGCTTGACGCCCTCGCAGACGCAAAAAGGCGCTGGCTTGCGGCAATGCGGGCACTCCGGCGCCGCCAAGGTCGGAGCGGTGCCATCTTTGGCCTCGGATGGTCTGGACATAGGCCTGCTATACGCCGCGCGGTGACGGGCTTCAACGGCCCCCGCGGAAGGGGCCTAGCTTTGGCGTCGCAACGCCGTGCAGCCCCTCAGGCGAAACTTCCGCGACAACCGCCCGTATCTGGGGGTGTCAACGGGGCGAGGAATGGAATGCGCGTAGCGGTGATCGGGACGGGAATAGCCGGCAATGCCGCTGCATGGACCTTGTCAAAACGTTATCCGGTGACCGTCTACGAACAGGAAATCCGGCCAGGCGGGCACAGCCATACCGTTAACATCGACTATGACGGGGCGCCGATTGCGGTCGATATCGGCTTCATCGTCTACAACGAACTCAACTACCCCGATCTGACGGCGTTGTTCGACCACCTCGGCGTCGAGACGACAGAGAGTTGCATGAGCTTTGCCGTAACCACCGATGGCGGCCGCTTCGAATGGAAAGGCGGCGGCAACAGTTGGTGGCAAACGGCAGCGGGGCTATTTGCGCAACCACGAAACCTGTTTTCGCCCAGCTATCTCTGGATGCTGCGGGATATCCTGACCTTCAACCGCCTGAGCGTCGAAGATTACGCTGCCGGACGGCTGGCCGGATTAAGCTTGGGCGATTATTTCCACCAAAGGAAGTTCGCACCGCGACTGTTGTCCGACTATCTCGGCCCGATGGGCGCTGCGATCTGGTCGACGCCGGCGCGAGACATGATGGACTTTCCGGCCGAGAATTTTGTGGCGTTTTTTACCAATCATCGTCTCTTGCAGCATGACCGCCCAGTCTGGCGAACCATCAAGGGCGGCAGCCGGAACTATGTCGAGAAACTGACCGACGCGTTTAGCGACCGCATTCGCCTCGGCTGCGCGGTGACCTCCATCGAGCGGAGAGCGCGTGGCGTTGTCGTGACCGATAGCCACGGCGCCAGCGAAACCTACGACCATGTCGTGATTGCCGCTCACAGCGATCAGGCGCTCAAGATGCTGTCCGATGCCGACGAGCGGGAGCGTTCCGTTCTGGGCGCGATCGGCTATTCCCCCAACACGATTTACCTGCACCGCGACACCGGACTCATGCCCCGGCGGCGGCGGGTATGGGGGGCTTGGAATTTTCTGCGCTGGCCCCGCCAGGGAGCGGCCGTCAACGACGTTGCCGTGACCTACTGGATGAACGAGCTTCAAGGCATCGACAAAAGCAAACCGCTGTTCGTCAGCCTCAATCCTCCCTTCGAGCCCGATCCCGCGCTTACTTTCGGCAAATATATCTGCGAACATCCCCAATATGACGCTGCGGCCTTTGCCGCCCAACGACGGCTCGAGGACATCCAGGGTAAGCGTCATACCTGGTTCTGCGGCGCCTGGACCGGTTACGGCTTTCATGAGGACGGGCTAAGGTCGGCATTGTCGGTTGCGGAAGCCTTGGGTGCGACCGCACCCTGGCGCGAGCCTCCGCCGGAACTGGCCGAGGCCGCGGAGTAGGCCATGCGGGACGTTCACGTCAAATCAGCCGCGATCGAGGGCGATGCAGCCGCGCTTTACGTCGGCGATGTCATGCATGCCCGCCTCAAGCCGGTCGGGCATCGCTTCAACTATCGCGTCATGAGCTTGCTGATCGACCTCGATCGGCTGGAGGTCGCCGACCGGCAAACACCGTTGTTCGGCGTCAACCGGCGCGCATTGTACAGCTTCCACGAGGCCGACCACGGCGAGCGAGACGGCTCATCGTTGCGTCTCTATGCAGAGCGGTGTGCCGCCGAACACGGAATCGATCTGACCGGCGGGCGGGTACTGCTACTGTGCTATCCGCGGCTGTTCGGTTACACCTTCAATCCGCTTTCGGTTTATTTCTGCTACCGCGCAGACGGCCAGCCTGCCCTCCTCATCTATGAAGTCCGCAACACGTTCGGCGATATCCATGCCTATGTGCTCCCGGTGAAGTCTGGCGATGTCAGCCCCGCCGGCATCCGCCAGACGCAAGACAAGCGGTTTTACGTGTCGCCCTTTGTCGAGATGGCCATGCGCTACCATTTCAGGGTCACCCTGCCGAGTGACGGTGTCAAACTGCGCATCCTCGAAACCGACGGCGAAGGCCCGCTGCTTTCGGCCACCTTCAACGGGCACCGACGCTCCCTGAACACCCGGGAGTTGTTACGCTCATTCCTTTCGCTTCCCATGGTCACCCTGAAAGTCGTTGCCGCCATCCATTGGGAGGCGCTGCGGCTATGGCTCAAGGGGGTTCGGCTGGTGCCCCGCCCGGGCAAGACCGCCGATGAAAGCTTGGCGACCGAGGCGCGCAGTGATTATATTTCCACTGTAATGTCTGTCCATAGAAGGTGAAGTCAGGTCGGTCGGCCATGCCCGAGGTGATTCCGATCACGTCAGATACGTTGGATCGCTTGCCTGCGGGCCTGCCCCGCATGGTCCGCCTGGCGCTCGGCTATGGCGCAAAGCTGCGCTATGGCTCGCTCGAAGTGACCTTGCCGGACGGCCGCGCCATCAGACTTGGCGACAATGCCCCCGGTCCGGCCGCCGCGATGAAAGTCTACGACTATGGCTTTGCGTCGCGCCTCATCCGCGGTGGCGATATCGGCATTGCCGAAGCTTACTTGCGCGGCGAATGGGACACGCCCGACCTGACCCAATTTCTCTACCTGTTCTGCGTGAATCAGGACTGGATGCGGTCCATGCTGATCGGCAAGCCAATGGTGCGGGCCGTACAAGTGGTCCGGCACTGGCTCAACCGCAATACGAGACGCCAGGCGCGTCGCAACATCTACAAACACTATGATATCGGAAACGCTTTCTATTCGGCATGGCTCGACCCGGGCATGACCTATTCGTCGGCGCTGTTTGAAGGAGACACGGCGGATTTGACGGCGGCCCAAAACAACAAATATCGGCGGCTCGCCGAAGCGATCGACCTCAGGCCGGGTCAAAGACTGCTCGAGATCGGCTGCGGATGGGGCGGGTTCGCCGAATATGCGGCGAAAGCCCTGGGCGCGAAGGTGGTCGGACTGACCATCAGCAAGGAGCAGCGCGATTTCGCACAGGCCCGCATCCAGGCCGCGGGCCTCAGCTGATCGCGTCGAGATCAGGTTGCAGGACTATCGCGACGAACGCGACCAGTATGATCGCATTGCCTCCATCGAAATGATCGAGGCGGTGGGCGAGGAATTTTGGCCGAACTATTTTTCGCAGCTGCGTGACCGCCTGCTCCCCGGCGGCCTTGCCGGCATCCAGGCGATCACCATCCAGGACAACCTGTTCCAGGACTATCGCCGGGACGTCGATTTCATCCAGCGTTATGTTTTTCCCGGCGGCATGCTGCCATCCCCGCAGATACTTAAATCGCTTGGCGAGCGTTTCGGCGTACCCGTCATTCGCGAGCGCATCTTTGGGCAAGATTATGCCAAGACGCTCGCGACCTGGCGAAATAACTTTCGCGCGGCGTGGCCGAACCTCATTCCGCTCGGCTTTGACGATCGGTTCCGGCGGCTGTGGGAATATTATCTGGCCTATTGCGAGGCCGGATTTCTGTCGGGGAATATCGACGTCCGTCAGGTGGTGTTCGCCAAAGCGAAATAGACCGCAGCGCACAAAACGGCGACAAAACCTGCTTCCACTTTATGCGTATCGCATTCTAGTGTCCGCCTTCCCTGGGTCTGACTTCGAGCATATCTAGCGCGCATGAAAATCAATAACGACGTCATCGAAGCGATCGGCAACACCCCGCTGATCAAGCTGAAGCGGGCTTCCGAGCGACCGGCTGCACCATCCTCGGCAAGGCCGAATTCATGAATCCCGGCCAGTCCGTCAAGGATCGCGCCGGAAAATGGATGATCCTCGAAGCCGAGAAGCGCGGCGAACTCAAGCCAGGCGGTCTGGTGGTGGAAGCGACCGCCGGCAATACCGGAATCGGCCTGGCGGTTGTCGCCAGCGCGCGCGGTTACCGCACGCTGATCGTGATTCCGGAAACGCAGAGCCAGGAAAAGAAGGACATGCTGCGGCTCTGCGGCGCCGAACTGGTCGAAGTGCCGGCGCTGCCCTATTCCAATCCGAACAACTATCAGCATGTCGGACGACGGCTGGCCGATCAGTTGCGCAAGCACGTGAGCCGAACGGCGTGCTGTTCGCCGATCAGTGGAACAATCTCGACAATGCCGAAGGCGCATTACGAATCGACCGGGCCCGAAATCTGGCAGCAGACGGACGGCAAGGTCGACGGCTTCATCTGCTCGGTCGGCATCCGGCGGCACGCTCGCCGGAACCAGCCTGTTTCTAAAGGAAAAGAACAAGGGCATTGTCGATCGCCTGCGCCGATCCGCATGGCGCAGCGATGTATGAACTGTTCAAGCACGGCGAAGGCCAAATCGACGCCGGGCGGATCGATCACCGAAGGCATCGGACTTGGCCGCGTCACCCCCGTGATCGAGACGGCCAAAGTCGACGACGCCTATCTGATTTCGGACGAGGAAGCCGTTACCGTGATCTACGAATTGCTCGAGCACGAAGGCCTGTGCCTCGGCGGTTCGACCGGCATCAATGTCGCCGGCGCGATCCGGCTCGCCAAGCAGCTCGGCCCCGGCAAGACCATCGTGACCATCCTCTGCGATTCCGGAAACCGCTATCAGTCAAAGCTGTTCAATCCGGCAATTCATGCGCTCGAAGAACCTGCCGGTGCCGGCATGGCTGGAAAAGCGCAGCAAGATCGATATGCCGTTCGAGACGGCGCATTTCGGGTAGCCGACACCCATCTGCGAGAAATATCGGAGATCACCGCAAGATCTGGCTCAGGAACAGCTTGGTCCGCGCGTGCTGCGGATTGGCGAAGAAATTTGCCGGCGTGTTGGTCTCGATGATCTGACCCGCATCCATGAAGACGACGCGGTTAGCCACTTCCCTGGCAAATCCCATTTCATGGGTGACGACCAGCATGGTCATGCCTTCCTTGGCGAGATCGACCATGGTGTCGAGCACCTCCTTGACCATTTCCGGGTCGAGCGCCGAAGTCGGCTCGTCGAACAGCATGACCTTGGGATTCATGGTCAGTGCGCGCGCGATCGCGACGCGCTGCTGCTGGCCGCCCGACATCTGGCCCGGATATTTGTTGGCCTGATGCGGGATCTTGACCCGCTCCAGATATTTCATGGCCGCGGCCTCGGCGTCCTTCTTCGGAACATGGCGCACCCAGATCGGCGCGAGCGTGCAGTTCTCCAGCACGGTCAGATGCGGAAACAGATTGAAGCTCTGGAACACCATGCCGACTTCGCGCCGGACTTCGTCGACCCGCCGCAATTGCGGGCCGAGTTCGATGCCGTCGACGACGATCCGGCCTTCCTGAAACTCCTCGAGCGCATTGATGCAGCGGATCAGCGTCGACTTTGCCGGAGCCGGATGGACCGCAGATCACGATGCGCTCACCCTTGGCCGACATCGAGATTGATGTCGCGCAACACGTGAAAATCGCCGTACCATTTGTTGAGGCCGGCAATACCGACGATCGAGTTCGTCGGTCATGATGATTTACTCAGTTAGCCGGATGAGTATTCAGCCTGTTCTCGACGAACAGTGAATAGCGAGACATTCCAAAACAAAACACGAAGTAGATCATTCCGGCAAAGGCAAAGCCCGTAAACAGCGTCGTCGGCGTTGCCCAGATCGGATCGGCGAAGGAAGCATGCACCTGTCCCAACAGATCGAACAGCGCCACGATCGATACCAGCGAGGTGTCCTTGAACAGTCCGATGAAGCTGTTGACGAGCCCGGGAATGACGTGACGCAGCGCCTGCGGCATCACGATCAACGCGGTGGTTTTCCACCAGGACAGGCCGATGGCGCTCGCCGCCTCGCTTTGCCCGCGCGGGATCGCCTGTAAGCCGCCACGGATAACCTCGGCAATATAGGCGCCCGGCAAACAGCGCGATGCCGATCAGGGCGCGAACCAGGCCGTCGATCTTGAAATTGCCCGGCAGGAACAACGGCAGCATATAGGTTGCGAAGAACAGTACGGTGATCAGCGGAACGCCGCGCCAGAATTCGATGAAGCCGACCGAGAAGAAGCCGGATCAGCGGGATCGTCGAGCGCCGGCCCAGCGCCAGCGCAATCCCGATCGGCATCGAAGTGACGATACCGGTGACCGAAACCACCAGCGTCACCAACAGGCCACCCCAGAGGCCGGTGTCGACAATTGGAAGGCCGCCACGGTCGAGACCCATCACCGCGATCACGATGCCGATGCCGGCGAAGGTCGCGATACTGCCAAGCAATATGCGCCATCCGGTGCGGAAGCCGCCGCCGAGGAAAAACAGGATCAGCGATACGATCACCGCCGTTACCGCGAAATCGGCCCATACCGGACGGGAGACGCCTTGAATTTGGCCGTTCAGCCAAACCATCGGCCAGATCAGACTAGAAACGCCGGCGCCCAACAGCACAACGAGTTTACCAAGCCATTGCACCAGCGGCCCGATGACCGCGGTCGCCTCGCCTGCCCGTGTGAGCTTTTGACCGAGATCGCTGATCGTATCGGCAAACCCCGATAAAAGAGCAGTCATCCAATTCACGCCTAACCCGTCCAATCCGCCGCCGTGCAGCAGAAAGAAGGCGACGATCGGAAACGCGACAAAAAACAGGCCGGCATTGAGGCCCTTGGCCGGCAGGCGCGGAATCAACAGCGGCAGCAGCAGAATAGCGGCGAGGAAAAAGGTCAGATTGACCCGCCAACGCTCCGGCTCCGGATAGAATCCGTAAACGAACTGACTGAATTTTGCCTGGATAAACGGCCAGCAGGCGCCGACGGAATGTCCGACATTTTCGGAGAGACAAGCAGTGCGGTCCTTCCCGCTCCAGACGGCATCGACCAGAAGAAATTTAACCGCCGGAACGACGGTGATCCACAGCAGAAGGACGCTTGCGAGCGTGAGCAGGATATTGGTCGGTGAGTTGAACAGGCGCGCGCGCAGAAAGCCGACAAAACCGGTCACCTTGACCGGCGCCGTCCTCTCGGCAACGAGTTCCTGTCGAACGAATGACGATGCGGCAGTATCGCTCATGCGCCCATGCTCCGGCCGATCCGCCAGTTGTAAAAGCTCATGATCGCGCTGGTTACCAGCGAGATCAGAAGATAAACGCCCATCGTGATGCCGATGATTTCAATCGCCTGTCCCGTCTGGTTCAACGCCGTGCCTGCGAAGACCGAGACCAGATCGGGGTAACCGATCGCCACCGCAAGCGATGAGTTCTTGGTGAGGTTGAGATATTGGTTGGTCAGCGGCGGCAGGATGACGCGCAGCGCCTGCGGCACCACGATCAGCCGCAAGGTCGCGCCCCGCGATAGCCCAAGCGAGGAACCGGCCTCCATCTGTCCCTTGTGAACCGACAGAATGCCGGCTCGCACGACCTCGGCGATAAAGGCGCCCGTATAGGTCGACAGCGCCAGCGTCAATGCCACGAATTCAGGAATGATCCGCGAACCGCCGGCGAAATTGAATCCTCTGAGCTGGGGTATTTCAAAACTGACGGGAGCGCCAAACACCAGCGAGGCCACGAGCGGCAGCCCGATAAGCATGCCGACGATGGTGGGCCAGATCGTCATCATCCGGCCGCTCTGAAACAGTTGCCGCTGCGCATAGAATCGGAGCGAGAGCGAAGCCGCTATCGCAGCCAAGAGCGCGATCGCAACCGCTTCGAGTGCCGGATGCGGAATTGGCGTCGGAACAACAAGCCCACGATTGGAAAGGAAAAAAATATCGAACAACGAAATGCTTTGCCGGGGTGGCGGGAGCGCCCCGAGCACGGCGAGATACCAGAACAGGATCTGGAACAGCAGCGGGATGTTGCGCAGCAACTCGACATAGCCGCCGGAAATTCGCGCCAGCAGCCAGTTCGGCGACAACCGGCCCAGCGCCACCAGGAATCCGATCACGGTTGCAAAGAAGATACCGATGACCGCGACCAGCAGCGTGTTGAGCAGACCGACAAAGAACACACGCGCATAGGAATCTGATCCGGAATACGGGATCAGGGTCTGATTGACGTCAAAGCCTGCATTGTTGGTCAGAAACCCGAAGCCGGCCGCAATCCGCTGCGACGCCAGATTATTCCGTACGTTGGCGACGATTTCGTAAGTAATCCAGGCGAGCACGACCACAAACAGGAGCTGAAGGATGACCCCTCCCCAGCCCGCGCCGCCACCCAGCACCCGCCGCAGTTTTGCGACAAGCTGCCGCGGCGGTGGTCGTGGCTCGATACTCATCGTTGCGATGGCTTGGCGCGATCAGCGGATCGGCGGTGCGTACTGAATGCCGCCCTTGTTCCAAAGTTGATTGACGCCGCGGGCAATCTTCAGCGGCGAACCGGCGCCGACATTGCGATCGAAGGTTTCGCCGTAGTTGCCGACCGCCTTGACGATCCGGATCACCCAATCCTTGGTCAGGCCGAGCTGTTCGCCGAAATTGCCGTCCGTTCCGAGCACCCGTTTCAATTCCGGTTTGTCGGATTTCGCCATCTCGTCGACATTTCTTTGGGTAATGCCGAGTTCCTCGGCATCGACCATCGAGAATAACACCCATTTCACGAGGTCGAACCATTGATCGTCGCCATGGCGCACCATCGGACCGAGCGGCTCTTTCGAGATGATCTCCGGAAGCACGACGTGATCGTCAGGATTGGCCATCTTCAGGCGGTAGGCATAGAGTCCAGAAGCATCGGTGGTGAAGGCATCGCAGCGTCCGGACTCGTAGGCCTTGACGGTCTCGTCGCCGCCCGCAAACGCGACCACCTCATATTTCATATTGTTGCTTTTGAAGAAGTCGGCGAGATTCTGTTCCGTGGTAGTGCCCGTCTGCACACAGACCGAGGCGCTGTTCAGTTCGAGGGCTGAATTGACCTTGAGCGACTTGCGCACCATGAAGCCCTGCCCGTCGTAATAGGTCACGCCAGTAAAATTGGCGCCGAGCGTGGTATCGCGGGACAACGTCCAGGTGGTGTTGCGCGACAGCAGGTCGATTTCGCCGGATTGCAGGGCCGTGAAGCGATCCTTGGCGGACAGCGGCACGAACTTGACCTTGGTCGGATCGTTGAAAATGGCTGCCGCCACCGCGCGACAAATGTCGACGTCGATTCCGGTCCAGTTACCCTTGTCGTCGGGCGCCGAGAAGCCCGGCAATCCCTGGCTTACGCCGCAGGCGACCATGCCGCGGTCCTTGACCGTCTTGAGAGTCTGCGCGGTCGCAGACTGGGCCGAAAAACCCGTGGCGAAAGCAAGGGCAAAGACAAGAGAAACACGTTTCATGGCGAGGCCTTTCGAAGGTCGTCCGGGAAGGATGGCTTGTCGACGCAGGCAAAATGGGCCAGCCGGAGCTCCGTCACCGCAAATGCCGACCCGGATAGGCCTATTCGCCCTTATTCCGGCTCGAAAACCCAGCGACGATCGCAGCAGGCCCCTCAACGCTGCAGCGAAGTTGTAACCTCTATCACAGAACGACTGGCGGGCCGGGTCAAGGGGTTGACGCCGGTCTTCCCTGCCCTGCTATTAGCCAGAAAGCCGTCTTCCGCCGCTTCGCAAACTTTTTCACATTGCCCGGCGGCCGGATCACGATGAAGGAGGCCGCTGGACTATGAGCCCGGGCGATGACGAAGGCACCAAGCCGTTGAAAACAGAAACCGCACTGGTGACGGCGGGACGCGACACCAAGGCGCAGAAGGGATTCGTTAATCCGCCCGTCGTCCACGGTTCCACCGTGCTTTATCCGACCGCGGATGACCTGCACGCCCATCGCGGCGAGTTCCAATATGGCCGCCACGGCACCCCCACGACGAGAGCGCTCCAGCAGGCGCTGATGGCGCTGGAAGGGCCGCAATGTGCGGGCGTCGGCATTGCGCCCTCGGGCCTGGCGGCGATTACCACGACCCTGCTCGCCGTGCTGAAAGCCGGCGATCATCTCCTGGTTTGCGACAACGTCTATCGGCCCTCGCGCAATTTCTGCAACGGCCTACTAGCCCGCTATGGTGTCGAGACCCGCTATTTCGATCCGTCGATCGGCTCCGGGGTCACCAGCCTGTTCAAACCCAACACCCGCGCGGTGCTGATCGAGGCGCCCGGGTCGCAATCCTTCGAAATGCCGGATGTTCGGGCCATTGCGGCCGCCGCACACGCCCATGGCGCAATCGTCATCGATGACAATACCTGGGCAACCCCGCTGTTTCATCGCTCGCTGGAGCAAGGTGTCGATATCAGCATCCAGGCTGCCACCAAATATATCGGCGGTCACTCCGACATCATGTTCGGAACGATTTCGGCCAACGAAAGGACATGGCCGGCGATTTCCGAAGCGATCCGGCTGCTGGGGGTCTGTGCCGGTCCCGATGACGTCTTTCTTGCGATCCGCGGATTACGGACGCTCGCGGTGCGGCTCGCACAACACCACCGCTCGGGGCTGGAAATGGCGCAATGGCTTGCCAGTCGGCCCGAGGTCCTGCGCGTGCTGCACCCGGCACTTGAAAGCGATCCCGGCCACGCGATCTGGAAGCGGGATTTCACCGGCGCTTCCGGGCTGTTCGGCATCGTCTTGAAGCCGGTACCGCAGAAAGCCGTCGACACCATGCTCGACTCTCTCAAGCTGTTCGGCATGGGCTATTCCTGGGGCGGCTTTGAAAGCCTGATCATCCCGTTCGATTGCAGTGGATATCGCACGGCGACGGAGTGGGCGCCGGGCGGACCGACGCTGCGGTTACATATCGGTCTTGAAAATGTCGAAGACCTCAAGGCCGATCTGATCAGAGGATTTGAAGTCCTGCGCGCGGCCTAGCTATCGGTCGATACGTGCTCTTTGTGGAGCGTGATGAAGTAAAGGTTGCGGAGATAGACGATAAGACCGAGCGCCTGGCCCGCGATGAAAACGGGATCGCGGCGATAAAGCGCATAGACCAGCAACAGCGCACCGCCGCCGATCGAGAAGAACCAGAACGCCACCGGGATCACGCTCCGCCGTGCGCGTTCGGACGCGATCCACTGCACCACGAAGCGCATGGTGAAAAAGCCTTGCGCCACGAAACCCAGAATGACCCAGCCATCGAACTTGATGACGAAGACATCGTGCAGATAGCTGATGAGGTTGTTGAAGAGCTCTGTCATAGGGTCACCTCGGTCGCAACAGGCGTCGGCTTCTTGCGGCGGATCAGCCACCACACGCCGGCGAGATCCATGATTCCGATCCATAGCCGGTCGAAGAAGCCGTAATTCGACACGCCGGAATGCCGCGGACGGTCGATCACATCGACATAGACGATCTCGTATCCCTCGCGGCGCACCAGCGCCGGCAGGAAGCGATGCAAGCCCGTCGAAATAAGGCAGCGCCAGGAACACCTCGCGCCGGAACGCTTTCAGACCGCAACCGGTGTCGCGGGTGCCGTCATGCAGGATCGCGTTGCGCACGCGATTGGCGATGCGCGATTGCATCTTCTTGAAACCGGTATCCTTGCGACCGACCCTTTGGCCGGCGGCAAGGCCTGTGCGTTCACCGCCTTTTCGATGGCCGCAATCAGCGTCCGGCAGGAAAGCCGGATTGTTCTGCCCGTCGCCGTCAAGCGTTGCCACGATCGCGCCATGCGCGACGCGAACGCCGCTGCGCACTGCGGCCGATTGTCCGCTCGAAGCCGCGTGACGTATCTGGCGCAGATTGGGGCAGCTTCTTCATGGCCGAGACAAGCCGCTCGGCGCGTTGCATCCGTTGAGCCGTCATTGACGTAGATGATTTCGTAATTCCATCGGCCGTCGAGCGCGGCTGCGATCTCGGCGATCACGGGGGCGATATTCTCGGCCTCGTTGCGCACGGGAACAACGATGGAAACGGCGATGGCGGCTGTGTCGGAGGAAGGCAAATCGTCACCCGTTGGCGTTGGCCGTGACCGGCCGACGGTGTCCGCTTCTTATGGGGCCGATGCGCCGGCGGGCAACCCCCTTGAGGGGCCCCTCAGTGACCGGCGAAATGACACCGCCATCGCCAATCGCAAACCCCAGGCCGCGCGCCGCGAACCAGTATCGCACGCCCATGGCCCCGATAATCCCGATCGTCGCGCCCGCCACCACGTCACTTGGGTGATGCGCCAGAAGCAGGAGGCGGGTAACCGCGATCAGAAGCGCGTAGGCGATCATCAGGCCCCGCCATCGCGGCCAGATCGCAGCTATCGCCAAAGCCAGCGCAAAGGCCGTGATCGCATGCGCGGATGGAAAGCTGGCGTAGGCTTCGGTTGCTGCAAAGGGAGCAAAGTTGAAGGCGTTGGCGTGGCCGCCAACGAATGGGCGGCCCCGTCCGGCGGTCCATTTCACCAACTCGCCGACGACGAGCGGTACGGATACCGCGAGCAACATGAATTGCAGACGCAAACCGATCGCAAGCAACCGTCGCTCCGCGGGGCCAGACACGGCCGGCGCTATCAGCGCAACCGCAAGCAGCAGGACGGCCAACAGCAACAGCACGTAATTGTCCTTGCCGAAGTCGGTCAAAATACGAATCGGCCAAAGGCTCGCGGTGCCGCGGGGCGGCATCAGCGCGATTTCCTGCGCGTCGAACCAGATCATCAGTACCGCAATCAGAACGGCGGCCACAGCGAACGTCGGCAGCGTGTGACGTGCCAGCCTCCGCCTCGCCTCCGTGCGATGCGGCTGCGAGGGTGCACTTATCAGTTGCGTGGCCGACGTCGATACGATGGTGAAAAGGCGCGAGAGATAGCCGGTCGATCCCTCGGCGCCCGATTGAAGGGACATCTATTCCGTCCCTTCAGAGCGGAAGATCGCAATCGAAATCGGCCTGCCCTGCGAGATGTTGTAACCCTCGACGCGAGACGCCAACTCGTAGCGCAAGCCGATCGCTTCAGCGCGCTGGGCAAAGCTGCGCTCCGCACGTTGCTCGATCAGCGCAAATCGGCAGCTGCCATGGGCGAGGAAATCGGCCGCACCCGACCCGTCGGTCAGGAGCGTCGAGGTGCCGGTCATGAAGACCAAGCTCGGCTCGTGAAAGCCGGCCGCAGCCGCTTTCGGCCCGACGCAGACGACATTGCGAAGCGCCCGCGCCACCTCGGCGCTGGGAAACAACGGCGTCAGCGCGGGCACCACGACGCCGTAAATTGCAAACGCGAGAAACAGAGCCGCCACCACGGCGTTCAGCAACGAGCGTTCGGCACGGTTGTCGTCATAAAGCCACCACGCAAACAACCCGAAGATCAGGGCCGCCGCCACGAAGGGCCACGCCAGAAACACCGGCTGACGCGTCACGGTCACGGCCCCGACGACGGCGGCGAGCGAGGCACCGCGCGGGAATCACAAACCACCAGGCTGCCCCGCTCTTGAGCCATGAACGCGACAACACACGGCGCTCGAGCGCGCCTACGGTGAGGATCGCGATCGCCGGATAGAGCGGCAGGACATAGTGCGGCAGCTTGGTCAGCACCGCCTCAAACACAATCCAGGAAGGGATCAGCCAGGCCAGCAGGAACTGCGCGCCGGGCTCTCGCCGCGCCCGCCAGACCGCAGGAGCCGCCATCGCCGCCAGCGGCGCGCCGGGCCAGAACGTCAGCCAGAACAGCACAAGATAAAGACCGGGCGGCATGCCGTGCGATTCCTGCGCCGACAGCTTGCTCAGCATGTCGCCGCCGATTGAATCGGTGAAGAAGGCATCGCCCGCGCGCCAGAAGATCGCGACGAACCACGGCAGGACGAGAACCAGCATCCAGAGCAGGCCCCATACCGGCCGAAGCCGCCAAAGCCACGCGGCCGAGCGATCGAGAATGGCCAGCGTCACGACCGTCAAGAAGACGAACATCAGGATCAGCGGCCCCTTGATGAGGATACCGCCCGCCAACGCCGTCCAGAAAATGGCCGGCCATGTCCACGGCTGATGAGGAGAATCGTCGCCGCGCTGCCACGACAGATAAACCCGCGCCAAGGCTCCCATCGCAGCCACGACCGTCAACAGCAGCATCGCATCGGTCTTGGCGAGCCGCGCCTCGACGCCGAGCAGGACTGAACTGGCCATGATCAGCGCGGCGAGAATGGCGCCGCGCCGGGTGACGAAAGCAAGCGCCGTCCAGTAGGTCAGCAGCATGGCACCGAACGCGCCGATCAGCGACGGCACGCGGTAAATCCAGATGCGGACCTGGGCACGCGGCAGGCCCAACGCTGAAGCGGTTTCGACCGCAGCGGCTTGCATCCAGTAGATGCCAACCGGCTTCTTGTAGCGCACGTCGTCCTGGAAGCGGATATCGACCAAATCGCCGCTTTCGACCATTTGCTTGGTCGCCTGCGCAAACCGCGCCTCGTCGCGGTCGATCGGCGGAATGCTGAAGAAACCGGGCAGGAACAACAAGAATCCGCACAGCATCAGAAGCGCGACCGAGCGGACATTATTGGCAGCTGAAAAATCCAGGAGATCGACGAGACGGCTGCCCCGATCGACCTTCTTTTGAGGTTCGCGTGGCTGTCCAAACCGGGGGCGGGCATAGGTCTCGCTCATCGGTTCCGCATACGCCGAAACCAACGTCGCGACAACCGCTTAGCGCAACTATCTATTGAATTCTGACGACGACTGTGTCCGCCGCACCCTTGGCGTCGATAACCGTCAGTCTGGCAAAGCCCGGACCCGGTGAATCGATCAGGCGTTGCCTTCGGTTATCGAGTTCCCCGACCGATACGCCGTTGACGAGCATGGTGATCGGAAGCACGCCACCTGCGACTTTCACCGGCATGGCGGCCGAAGACGCCCCGACCCCACCGGAAACGTCGATCCGGGAACCGTCGAGCGGGAACTGGATATGCGGCGCCCGCTCGCCGTCGGTTCGGACCAGTTCGCCCAACGGCCGATAGCGCCGCAGCGGCAGCGGTAATTTGGCGTTGCTGGCGATCAACGCGCCCTTGGGCGGCTTGGGTAAGGCTGCCGGCAGCTTGCCGGTTCGGGCAAAGGCGTCAAACAGGATTGGCGCGGCGGCGGTGCGGCCGACGATGCCCGGCGCCGGCGCGCCATCGGGGCGGCCGACCCAGACGCCGATGGTGATGCGGCCGTCGAAACCGATCGACCAGGCATCGCGGTAGCCATAACTCGTGCCAGTCTTGAAGGCGATCCGGTTGTGCACGCCGTTCTCCGGCGGCGGCGTTCCCAACAGCACATTGCCAACCTGCCAGGCCGCGACCTGATCCAGCAATCGCTGCGGCTCCCCTGCCGCCTCGCGCTTGCTCTGGATTTCCTGCAACGGCCTGACCTCGCCGAGCCGCGCCAGCCCCGAATAGAGCTGCACAAGATCCTGCAAGGTGATGCCGACGCCGCCGAGGCCCATCGCCAATCCGGGCGCCTCGTCTTTCGGCAGTACGAGGTTTGCGCCCGCCTGCTTGAGACGCGAGGAAAGCCGGCTTGCGCCGACGCGGTCGAGCAAGGCGATCGCAGGCACGTTCAGCGACATTTGCAGCGCCTTACGTACCGGAACCGTGCCCTGGAACGTCATGTCGAAATTTTCAGGCGCGTAGGAGCCGAAGCGGATCGGCCGGTCGTCGATCAGACTTTCCGGATGAACAAAGCCGTCCTCGAACGCCAGACCATAGATGAACGGCTTCAGTGTCGATCCCGGCGAGCGTACCGCGCGCGTCATATCGACCTGACCGGCACGGCGGTCGTCGAAATAATCCGGTGAACCGACCCGCGCGAGCACTTCGCCGCTCGCATTATCGACCGCGAGAATGGCAACCGAGATATTCGGGCCCAAGGTGGCTGCGCGGTCGTGCGCGAGCGTTTCGAGCGCCTGCTGCAAGCCTGCGTCGAGCGTCAGCGCAATGATCGGCGTATTCTTCACCGACAGCATCGCATTGTCGGCGGAATGCGGGGCGAGGATCGGCATCGGCTTGCGCAACCTCGGCACGGGCACTGCCTTCGCGCTCGCCGCATCCGCCTCGGGAACCACGCCGTCCTCGACCATGCGATCGAGTACGCGGTCACGCGCCGCTCGCGCGGCATTCGGATAACGGTCGAGCCTGCGGTTTTCCGGCGATTGCGGCAACGCCACCAGCAATGCCGCTTCCGAAAGCGACAAGCGTTTCGGCTCCTTGCCGAAATAGGCGATCGAGGCGGCGCGAATGCCTTCGAGATTGCCGCCGAACGGCGCCATCGCCAGATACAGATCGAGAATCTGATCTCTTGCTCATTTGCCGCTCGATCTCGATCGCGCGAACGATCTGCCGAGCTTGGCGGAGATGGAGCGCTGCCGCCGCGGCTCCATCAGCCGGGCCAATTGCATCGTGATCGTAGAGCCGCCCGAGACGATATGGCCGCGGGTGACCAGTTGGAGAGCTGCGCGGCCGAGCGCGAGAGGATCGACGCCGGCGTGAGAATGAAAGCGGCGATCTTCGTAGGCCAACAGCAGTTTGAGATAGGTCGGGTCGACATCGGTCGCGGCATCGACGGGCAACCGCCAGCGGCCATCCGCCATGGCGTAAGCACGCAATAGTTTGCCGTGACGGTCGACGATGGTGGTCGAGACCGCGCGCGCCTGCTCAAGCGGCAGCGGTCCGAACGAAGCGACCCAGACCGCGACCATCGCCGCCAGCGCCAGACCGACCGAAGCGAACGCGATCAGTCCCTTTCGCCTCATAAGACGAACAGGACTGATGGCGCTTGCTTGTTCTATCTCTACAGCTCATTTCGCCGAGCGGACCTCGACCGAACCCGTGCCGGTGCGGCCGTAGCGCGAAGGATTGTACATGTCCTCGACATAGGCCTGCGGCAGCACATATTTGCCGGGAGAAACCGCGCGCACCACATAGGCCACAGTAAAGATCGACTTGTCGTTGGCGGCCCGATCGACGGCGGCCGTGAAGCGGTCGTCACGGAATTCCGTGTTTTGTGGTTCTTCGCCGTCTTCGATCCATGCCAACGTGCCGGTGTCTCCGGACGAGACCAGATGCGGATTGTCGATCTCGAAACCGGCCGGCAGATAGTCCGACACCATGATATGGCCGAACTCCGGTTTGGCTTCGGTGATCTTGAGCACAACCGCGAAGCGGTCGTTCTGCTTGACCTTCGATACGTCGGCCGGCTTGCCGTCCAGCGTGAAGTAGTTGCGCTCGATCTTGAAGCCGTTGGCCGCGGCCGGCTCCGGCGTGACCGGTGAGCCGCCGACCGAGACCACGGCCTGGATCGGCGCATTGCCAGTATTGGTGATCCTGACCGGTTTGCCCGACATCTCCGCCGCCTTGTAGCTGCGATAGAGCGCGGTCTTGACCGGTGCACCGTCGACATCGAGCGCCATAGTTTCGTTGGCAAGCGCCCGCGCGGCCAGCACCAGCCATGCGTTTTCCTGGGTCGAGGTGTAGGGCGAAAGCCCGCGCGCCGCTTCCACCCGCGAGACAGCCTGCGTCAGCGTTGCCCTCGGCGCATTGCCTTCGCCTGCCAGCGACACCAGCGCCGCCGCGTCACGCAAGGCGCTGCCGTAATCGACCCGGCCGAATTCAAGCGCAGGCTTTGGCGCGAGGCTGTCGGCGGCCGCCGCATAGACCCGCTCGGCCCTTGCTTTGTCACCGACAAGCGCAAGTGCCGCAGCCAGTTGTGCTTTCGCAATCGGCGTCGCGAGATTGTTCAGCTTGGTATCGGCGAGGTAGCGCAGATCGCCAATTGGCGCGGTGCCGTTGCGGGCCAGCACATAGAGCCCGTAAGCGAGGTTTTTGCCGCCGTCTTTTTCAGGTTCCTCGGCGTTCACGACCGAATTGCGAATGCGGTCGAGCGCGCTGCGGAACAGCACGTCAGGCACGGTGAATCCCTTTTCACGTGCCCGTGTGAGGAAGTCGGTGACATAAGCATCGAGCCAGGCGTCGTCGCCGCCGGCCGACCACAGGCCGAACGAGCCGTTCGAACCTTGACGTGCCAGCAGACGATCGATCGCATCCCTGATCCGCTGGTCGATCGCGGTATCCATCGCCAGATGCGCGCCTGCGGCGAGATCATTGACGTAAAGCAGCGGCATCGCGCGGCTGGTGATCTGCTCCGAACAGCCGTGGGGATAACGGTCGAGGGCCTTCAGGATGGTCGCCGCATCAAGCGCAGAGGAGAGACTTGCCGAGACCGAGACGCTGCCGGTGCCTTCGACCAGATCGGAGAACATGTCGGAGGTCAGGGTCAGGCTTTCGCCCTTCGCCAGCGTGCGGACCGAACGGCGCGTGAGAATTTGCGTCGCCGGCTTCGACATCCAGCGCATAATGCCGCGCCAGCGTTAGCCCGTTTGGTCCCTTGATATCGACGTCGAGAGCGGCCGAACCGGCGCCACCGGCATCGAGGGCCAGCGACATTGACGATCTTTGCTTGGCGGCCAATTTCGCAGTCGTTACGGGATTGCCGCTGACCTTCACTGGTCCTGCGGTTTTTACGCTGACGGTATAGTCGCCAGGCGCACCCTCGACATTGTCGAGATCAAAACTCATCGTGCCGTGATCGCCATTGAGCAGGAAGCGCGGCAGCGTCGCCGTCAGCACGACGGGATCGCGCACGGTGACATCGACCGTGGCGCGGCCGAGTTTGGTCGCCGTCCACGCCACCGCCATCACGCGCGCGGTGCCGGCGAATTCCGGAATATCGAAGCTGATTTCGGCGGTGCCGTCGGCAGCAACGTTACGATTCCGGAATAGAGCGCGAGCGGCTTCTGCGTCGGCGGGCTGCCTTGCAATTCCGCGCCCGCGCTATCGCCGCCGGTCTTGAGCTGACCGCGCGTGCCCTGCATGCCGTCGATCAACTGGCCATAGAGATCGCGGATCTCGGCCGTCAACCGTCGCTGGCCGAGATAATAATCGTCCGGTGCCGGCGGCTTGTAATTGGTCAGGTTGAGGATGCCGACATCGACCGCGGCAACCACGACCTTGGCGTCTTCGCCGGGATTGAGACCGGTCAATTTCACCGGCAGCCTCATGGTGGTGTTCGGGCGCACCAGCGCCGGCGGCGACAGATTGACTTGAAGCGTGCGCGACTTCTTGTCGATGCCAAACCATTTGAGCCCGATGGCGCGGCCGGGCATACGCAGCGCAGCCGCATCGAGCGGACGGCGCAAGGTCGCCACCACGTAGGCGCCGCTTCCCCAGTCCTTGCCGACGGGAATCTTGATCTGGGCGGTGCCTTCCTTGATGTCGGTGGTTTGCGTCGTCAGCAGCCGATCGCCGAGAACGTTGATTGTCAGCTTGCCGGCGGTGCGCGCATTGACCGAGACCACCATGGTGTCGCCGGACTGATATTCCGGCCTGTCGATCGAGGTCTCCAGAAGATCGGGTGTATCGGCGCTGCCGTCGGAATACCAGCCGACGTCGAACTGGACCGAGGTCAACGGACCGTCCGCTTCGGCCGATTTGACATCGAGGCGATAGCGGCCCGGTTGCGGCGACAAGGTGATGCGTGCCGGACGGTCGGCAGCGACCGTCAGATCGCCATCGTCCACCCGCGTGGTTGATTTGACCGGCTCGAATTCCCAGGAGGAATTCTGGCGATACCATTGATAGCGGGATTCGATCTTCAAGAGCTCATAGCGCAGGCCGTCTCGCGCCAGCGATTTGCCGTCGGGCGACACGAACACCACGTCGAAGGCGGCCTTGTCGCCCTCGGCGACGTTCTTGTCGCCGAATAGCGGCTTGACGCCGATCATGGCGGCAGTCGGCGTCACCGGCAGCACGATCTTGCGCTCGACGGCGCGGCCGCCAGCCTCCGCCATGCGGATGAAGATCTGCGCCTCCTGCGGGCGGGTGGAGGTCGGCGGTTTGGCCAGACTGACCGGGAACGTCGCAACGCCGCTAGCGTCGGACTCCGGCAGGTTCTCGATCGGCGTACGTTCGTTGCTGGCGTTTTCCTCGTCCGCGACGCCGAACTGGTAGCCGGCAAAGCCCGGCCGCTCGTCGGCCGGCGCCACCAGCATGTCGCCCTCGAGCTGAAGGTCGGAGGCCGGCGCGCCATACAGGAAATGACCGTCGACCTTGAGCTCTACCGGAGCATCCACCTTGATCTGCTTGTCTTTGCTGGTGACTTCGAAGTCGATGCGCTCGGGGATATAGTCCTCGACCATAAAGGTCGTTTCGCCGACCGAATTCCCCTTCGGATCGGTGAAGGCCCGCACCCGCCAGGTGCCCGGCCGGGACGGCCGAATTGAGCGGCAGCGCCAGCGTCCGGCCACCGGCGCCCTGATCAGGCAGCACGGCGCGGCGGAATTCGACGCCATCGGGGCGCTCGACCACCATCGTCAGAGGACCGCCCGAGATCGCGTTGCCCAGGCCGTCGCGCAAAAGCGCCGTGAGATAGACCGTTTCGTTGGAACGATAGACCCCGCGCTCGGCATAAACGAAGGCATCCGCGCCGGCAGGCACCGCCCGGCCCGACACGCCGCGGTCGGACAGATCGAACGCATTGGATTTCAGGCTGAGGAAGGCATAGTCGGCCTTGTCGGTCGTCACCGTCAGCATCGCCGGCGAAAGACCGCCCTCGCCGCGCGCGAGCCCCGCCTCAAACACCGCGTGACCGGCATCGTCGGTCTTGCGGGTCGCCAGGATTTCGTTGTTGCGCGCCACCAGGCGGACTTCAGCTTTTGAAATCGCCTCGGTCGACGCCAGCGAATTCACGAATACATGAATGCCGTCATTGCCGGAAAACGCGGTGAGGCCGAGGTCGGAGACGATGAACCACTGCGTCGCCAACCCTCCGTCGTCGCCGCTACCGTCGCTGCCCGGCCCCTTGGCGGCCGCGGTCATGACGTAAACTCCGGGCTGCATGGCGCCGAGCGCCTCATCGACCGGAAAAGCCGTCGTGACGTCCTGGTTCAGCGTCGTGGCGGTTGCGAGCTGCGCCGGACCAGACCTTGACGCCGCGCTCATCGCCGAGGCTGGAAAGTTCGTAGCGGCTCAAGGCGCGCTGAAAATCGCCATCGATCACCGTGTTGATCAGATTGCGGTCGCCGATCCGAAACACGTCGATCGACACCGAGGGCGTATTGACGCTGACCAGCGGAATGCCGCGCTGGCCGGTGCGCGGCAGCACATAAGCGCGGCCGGTGAAGCGGACGAACGGCTTGCGGTCGCGCACATAGACGTTGAATTCCGCCGATTTGGGCAGGCCTTCCTTGACGGTCGACGGCAGGCCGGCGCGCAGATTGATGTTGTAGCGCTCGCCGTGTTTCAACCCGTCGACGCAAAGCTGCCTGCCTTCCGAGGTCAGCGCCGGCTTGTCGTTGCCGGCGAGCGCGACAAACGGCGCGAAGTCGGTGCGCTTGGCGAGATCTTCGGAGAACTGGAAACAGGCCCGCGGCGAAGCCGAATCGGAATCGATCGTGTAGTCGAGCAGCCGGAAGCCGTGCTCGTCGCGCATTTTCTCGTAACTGGCCGCGCACCTCGGCGACCTCGCGCAGATCGAGCGACAGCCGCAGAGCTATCCAGCGCCGGCCGCCACAGCTTGCGCTCCGACATCGCCCGGCCAAGCACGGCGAGCGCATCGGCCTCATCGCCCGGATTGCCGGCGCGCTGATAGGCGATATAGGCAGCGGTCGAGGCGCGCTCGAGCAGGAAAGTCTGCTCGCTGGAATTGGCGGGGCGGATCTGGAAGATGGTGCGTGGCCAGCCGCAGCCAGTTGCCGCTGTCATCGGGCGCGGTGGTGGCGATTTGTCCGAGGATTTGCAGGCCGGTGCGGAAATCGTTGCGCTTGAAGGCGGCGTCGGCGTCCGCTTTCAGCGCCGCGCCGGATTTGCTTACGACGCCCGCCTCGCTCTTGATTTGCGCCTCAAGCTTGATCGCCGAATCGGCGAGATCATCGCGCTTGAACGGCTTGTCGGCTGCCTGGGCTGACGGCAGGCCGGCTGAAATCAGGCCAAACGACAGCGTGGCGCAAAGAATTGCAGCCCGAACCAAACCGATCATGATGGAGCTCCCGGAGCGGCGAATGCGCCGCCGATGAAAGGAAGTGCGCTAAAAGGTGACGGACTCGTGGCGGAAAGGCCGAGGTGCGAAAAAGTCGTATGCGACATTTGTCGAAGCCCTTTGGGGTCCCTAAGCCGCCGCCCGGACGCGGCAAGGTAAAGCCGGCCGAATCATCATCCGGCCCAGCTAGCCCTTGGTCGCGGGTTCCTCGAAATGGGTTCGGTAGTGCCTGGCGGGAATGCTGATTTTTTAATTTCAGTGGTATAAAAGCCGCCCGACGGTCCCATAGCTCAACTGGATAGAGTAACGGATTTCTACTCCGTGGGTTGCAGGTTCGAATCCTGCTGGGATCGCCAGCATTCTGCAAAATCAACGGGTTTGCAGGTCTCTCATTCCTCGGGTTTGTAACTTTTGTCGATCCTCGTTTTCACTTCAGAACCCGGGCGATGCCATGATCTTTCGGTTGGCTGAGAAGCGCATCCAACGCTAATGAAGCTAGCCTTGGTGGCAGTAATGTCGCAGGTCTCGATCTTAGGGCTTCGCGGGTTCAGCGCGCAAGGCATCTTCCTTGGCTTTTTCCTTAGCTTGTCCTTCGCGGGCCGCGATTAGCGCCTTCTTGAGCTTCGACTGCTCGTCGGCTGTCATTGCGGGCTGTTCGCGGTTCGGTGGCAGAACCTCGACCGGAAGATAAACGCCCGTCTTCGAAGGTGCGGTAGCCTCGGCGTGAGCGTCCATCAGCAATGAGCTGGAAGTGGAGGTAGCACAGCCGCCAACCGACAGGCTTGCCAGCAGCAACGCTCCCGAGCCAAGCGCCGCTAGCCGAACCTTGACATACTCAATGCACATGCACTCTCTTTCGACGAGTATTCCGGGTCAATTGTGGCCGTTAGCTTCGGAGCAAAGCGGCTCACCTTGCATGGTTAAAGATTGGTAGTTTTTTTCCCACGCCAAAAGCCGACATCCTGTTGTCCCAATTTGGCCGCAACTCGACTTGAGGCTCCCGACCACGTCAGGAGCTTGAATGCGCCCCCCAATTTATGACGTGTATCGGATGAAGGCGGACAGGTTGCCGGAAGGCATGAAGATGGTCTGGCTTCGAACATGGCCAGATGAGCGGCCGGCTTCTGACAATTGGACACTTGTCGGGCGAGAGCGCTTTCCCAGCAAGTGGACCATCGAGGAAATGAATAAGAACGGGTTTTGCTTTTGCGAGATAAGTAGCTGGCGCGATTTATGACCCGGGACACGACACACCCGCGACACAAGCTGTTGCTAGAATTGGTGCGGAAGCCGGGAGCAACGCCATGTCGGATGATGAACTCCAACACTTGATGAACGCGCGCGAAGCTCTCGTCACCAAGCGCCTCACATTGGCCCAAACCATCGCGGCTCCAGGCGGTATCCCCGATAACGCGATCCAGGGCATCGTTGAGGTTCAGCGGGCGATCGAAGTGATCGACGTCGCCATCGAGGAGCTAGAGCAAGCGGAGTTGGACAAAGAGCTGGACGAAGCCGAGGACGCGGACGACGATCTATAAGATCAGTCCGGTCTGCCGACAACTCCATCATGGCTTGAGCTTCGTCCCATCGCTTCCTCGATTTCGCTCAGCGCCCATTGCTACGGCATTGTGACAGAGCCGGTTGACGTTGGCCAAAATTTCCCCAACCGATTTGCGGCAAATCAAGATAGCAAACAGCGCCCTCGGACATGATCCATTCGTAGTTAGCCCGCCTGTCAGCGGCGCTCTGGTTGGGTCTCCAAAAATACGGAAGGGTCTGAACATGCCTCAAAATCACGCACAACTGGATCAAATGCAAAAAGCGTACGTCGCAGCGGTCGAGCAATGGATCGCTGCAATCAAGCAGGAGGAAGCACTGGCTTCGGTCAATCACACGATTGCCGAAGTAGACAAATGGGAAAAAGCGCATTTCAAGGAAGACGAAATCCGAAATAGCGTGAAGGCTGCGAAAAAGAAATATGAAGACGCGCTGCGCGAAGAGTTCTTCGGTTTCTGACTTCGCCGCTCTCCGAGTGATAACTTTCCGAAAAGGGCTGCGTCATTCAGGTCGCGGCCCTCATTCTTGATTGGCCCACCGATCTTGTCCGGGCGGCGCCGTGCAGGCGGCGCGAATTCCGGGCTCAAGAGCGATCAGTGTACCGAGGCGGTCCAGACGATCAAGCTGCGGCCGAGATCGCCGAAAGCGCGGTTGAAGGCTTCTGCAGCCTTTGCCGGCGTGACAGCGTCGACCTGCGCAGAAGCTTCGAAAATGCGCGCCGCCTTGACCCGCCCCGTTTCGTCGATAACCTTGGCCGAAAGAGCAATGGTAGCCTTGGCGTCGGGACCCGTCGAGATGTCGAACTGGCGCAGATCGATGACAAGCCGTGTTCCACCAGCACCGACAGGATCGGCCCGCACCGGCGCGTGGGCGATGTCGTAATTCTCGAAGCTCTGTAGCAACTTTGCCTGGATCAAGGCCGGAAGGCTGTCGCTCCACTGCGCATTCTCGAATTCATCGTGCGATTCTTCATCGGAGACGAACAGAAAACGCTGCGTTTGAAGGCGGGCCGTTGCCGTCGGCTCGGCAATCGCCAGCCCTGCTACCAGCGGGGCTTTTGGCGCCTGGAATGTATCGACAGCATGAAGATCGTAGACGATCTTGCGTGGCGGCGTGGAGGCGCCGGTCATCTTTTCCAGGCCGGTGATGATGCCATCCAGCTTTGGCGTATTGCGCGCCAGGCCTTCGGTGAAGGTACTCAAATTCGAAATGGCATCATGCAGAGGCGCCGCGTTATCCGATAGCACCTTATCAACCTTGCGCAGCGCGTCCCGCGCAGCCTGGGTCATGCTTTGGCCCGCGCCCGGTTCGGCAACCAGAGAACCCTGCACCGGCGGCGCCGAAGGACTTTCGCCGCCTTCCAGTGCGACCACGGGGACGCCCGTCAGCCCCTGAAAATCGAGGTTGACCTTGGTATCGGCGCGAACCGGCGTGCGTTCCGCGACCGCGATGGTTGCGTGGACGTCATGCGGATGGTCGGCGACAATCCCGAGCGCCGTGACCTCTCCGACCCGAATGCCGTTAAACAAGACGCCTGCGCCTACCAGCAGACCGGGCACCGGACCATTGAAGACGATCTGATAGGTGTCGCGCTTGCCGATGCCACCGGCATTATTCAGCCAATAGACAAAGCCAAACACGGCTGCGATCGCCGCAAGGACGAAGGCGCCGACGATGATATAGGGAGCACGTGTTTCCATGATTTCTCAATTCGATCCGAGGTGAAGCATTTGCGCGCGCGCGCCGTGAAAATACGCCCTGACCCAGGGATGATCCGAATCCAACACGGCCGGCAGCGGTCCGAGGGCCACGATCCTGCCGTCGGCAAGCGCGGCGACCCGGTCGCACACCGCCGCAAGCGAATTGAGATCGTGGGTGATCATGAAAACCGTAAAGCGCAGCGTCCGCTGTAGCGTCTTGATCAGGGTATCGAACTCTCCGGCGGCGATCGGGTCGAGCCCGGAGGTCGGCTCATCGAGGAACAGCAGCGCCGGATCGAGCGCCAGCGCCCGCGCCAGCGCTACGCGCTTGGTCATGCCACCAGACAGTTCCGCGGGAAATTTGTCGCCGTCTTCGGCCTTCAGGCCCACCATCTCGAGCTTCGCATTGGCAATCTCGTCCAGCAGTGCGGGCGAAAGATGCGCTGCTTCGCGCAAGGGAAACTGGACGTTTTGCCGTGCATTCAGCGCCGAGAACAGCGCTCCCTGCTGAAACAGAACGCCGCGGCGTCCTGCCCCGTTGCCGCTGTCTTTGAAAGTGATCTCGCCGCTTCGTTTCGGCAACAAGCCGATCAACGTGCGCATCAGGACCGATTTGCCGCCGCCCGACGCGCCGACCAGGCCGATGATCTCGCCCGCACACACGTCGAGAGAAAGGTGCTCGATCACCGTATGCTTGCCGAAGCCGACGACAAGGTCGCGGACGCTAATAGCAATGGCTTCGTCGGGCATGATTACATCCCGATCGAGGCAAAGAATATGGCAAACAACCCGTCGAGAACGATCACGAGAAAGATCGATTTCACCACCGAGGTCGTCGTTTGCTTGCCAAGCAACTCCGCACTGCCCTGCACCTTGAGTCCTTCACTGCAAGCCACAATTCCGATTACCAGGGCCATGAACGGCGCCTTGAGAATGCCGACCTTGAAAGAGGTGATGGAAACTGCCTCGCGCAACCGCTCGATATAAATGGTCGGAGCCATATCGCCGTAGAATTGAGCCACCACACCGCCGCCGAATAATCCTGCCATCGATCCGATGAATGCCAAGATCGGCAGCGCAATGATCAATGCCGCGACCCGAGGCAGGATCAGGACGGCGACCGGATCGAGACCCATCGTGCTCAGAGCGTCGATCTCTTCGCGCATTTTCATCGAACCGAGCTCGGCAGTATAGGCGCTTCCGGAGCGGCCAGCGACCATGATCGCGACGATCAGCACGCCGAGCTCGCGCAACACCAGGATTCCGACCATGTCGACGGTGTAGGACTCCGCACCGAACTTGCGAAAGTGAAAAAATCCCTGTTGTGCAATGATCGCGCCGATCAGGAAGGTGATCAGCACCATGATCGGGATGGCGAGCCAGCCTACCTTGTAGAGTTGATAGACCGTCGATGTCAGCCTCAGTGAACGCGGCCGGCGCACGACGCCAAACAGTGCCACTCCGACCGCACCGAGCATTTGCAGGAAGCTCGCGCTCTCGGCGATGAACCCGCGGCCGACATCTTCCAGGAAACCGAGAATAACGCTGTCGCGCCGCCCAGCCGCAGGCCGCCCGCGGTTGATGCCTTGCATCTCCTTCATCAGGTCGGCATAGGAATCGGAGACGCCGACCAGCGACGTTGGCGCCGAAGTCGAGGAAAAGCGCCGGACAAGCTTTTCGAACAGCCACGCGCCAACCGTGTCGAGCGCGGTCACCTGGCTGATATCGATGGTTGCGACCTCTACCGGAAGCCGGCCGTCGCACAGCCTTTCCAGAGCCTCGACATTTGCAAGCGTCCACTCCCCGCTCGGACGAAGCGTGACGCGCTGGTCGTGATCGACAGTCAAATTCGGCTGGGTGGTCAAGCGGGCATCTCCAGTAAACTGAAACAACCTAGCCGGGTGCCGGAGGCACTCCCTTGATACAGCGCAAAAATCCCTTCCCGCCCATTTGATGCACATCAAAGCCGGGTGACGGCGCTTCGCCCTAGCATCAGAACGAAAGGAAATCGTCATGACAACGAGCCACTTGGTCAGCCACCTGCGCGCGCTCTGGCGCACGGAACGGATGGTCGCCGAACTTCGGATGAAGCATGTTTTGACCAATCTCGGTCTTCAGGCACTTGCCGCTCTGATCGCGGCTTGTGCCCTGCTTCTATTCGAGCTCGCCGCCTATTTCGCACTGGTGCAGAGATGGGATGCGATCGTGTCCGCCGTGGCGCTTGGGTTCGTTGATGTCGTTCTGGCCTGCTTGATCGGCGTGCTGGCGCTCCGGAGGCCCATTACCCGTGAACTGGCCCTTGCTCACGATGTCCATCACCAGGCAGTCGCGGCCTTCGAGGCCGAACTGCAAGAGGTGGACAGCCACGCCTCGATACGCGCCGCGATTGAAAGCGCCGTCATTCCGGCGCTGGTGCCACTCATCCCGTTGGTAATCGAACGGGTGCACAAGCGCCTGGCCGAAACGACCGCAAACAACGCCGCCTGACACCAGAAAAACACCGCGAGGCTTACTCCGCTGAGGTCCAACGTCGTCTAACCAGTTTAGGAGATGTGATGGCCGAGATTACTCAATTCATCGCTATACCCTTCGACCTGGCTAAAGATGGTATCGTGGCCGGCGAGCCGTTCAAATGCGCGACACCTGCGTCGGCCATCGAGCGTGCCAAGGGCTTTTGGCAAGTGCTCGGTCATGCCGGCGCTGTCGCATTGGTGCGCACCGGCTATCCGGAAACCGAGACAACTGTACTCAGGCGATTCGGAACCGTACCGGATCAACTGTCGATTTGAACAAATGCCGTCAGCCTGCGCGACGGGCGGATACTTCGTCGGCGGTCGTCTTGAGCTCGAACGACACCATGGACAGACAGCGCTCCTCGTGATCGCTGGCGATCTTGAAACCGAGGTCGCGGCACATTTCGAGCATCGTCGTATTTTCGTTGAGAACTTCACCGTACAACGATTTCAACCCTTCCGCCCGCGCGTATTCGATCAGGAGCTGCATCAGGGCCCATCCCAAACCTTTTCCCTTTAGTTCGGAACGAAGCAGGATCGCGTATTCGGCTGTCTCGTGACGTGAATCCGAGTGCAGCCTGACAACGCCAAGGACCTCCTTGCTCACCGGATCCAGGGCAACGAAAGCCATGGCCCGCGCGTAATCCAGCTGGGTCAGGCGGCCTACGAATTGGTGCGAAAATTCTTTGACCGAATGAAAGAACCGCAACCGCAGATCCTCGGGCGACACGTTTTGCAAGAGCTTGACGATCGCAGGCTCGTCATCCGGCCGCATCGGACGCACGCAAACCTTCCAACCGTCCTTCAATTGCAGTTGGCGTTCCCATTCCGTCGGATAGGGCCGGACCGCAAACCGCGTATGCCCGGCAGACCGGGTTGCCGGTGCGCGGATGCCGACCCGCGCATCGAGCGCCAGGACCCCAGTTTGGTCCGCCAGTAGCGGATTGATATCGAGCTCATGTATTTCCGGCAGGTCGGCGACCATTTGCGACAATTTCACTAACGTCAGGGGCACGGCATCCGGTGGGACCGCTGGGACATCGCGATAGGCTGCCAGCAGCCGCGAAACCCTGGTCCGGCCAACGAGATCGCCCGCCAGATTCATGTCGAGGGGCGGCAGCGCTAACGCCTTGTCGTTGATGACCTCGACCGCCGTCCCGCCGCGGCCAAACGCAATGACTGGTCCGAAAGTGGGATCGTCGGCGATGCCGAGAATCAATTCACGTGCACCGGGGCGCACGATCATCGGCTGGATCATCACGCCCTCGATGCGAGCCGTTGGCCGCGCACGTTTCGCATTCGCCATGACCTTGGCCGCGGCATCGCGGACGTCGTTTTTTGTCGTCATGGCGAGAATGACACCGCCGACATCCGATTTGTGCGTAATATCGCGCGACAGGATCTTGATCGCCACCGCGAGATTCTGCGCAAGGAAGGTTTCCGCCTTTGTTGCCGCCTCGTCGGGGCTTTCGGCGGCAACCGTCGGCACCATCGGAATAGCGTAGGCCTTGAACAGGTCCGCAATCTCGATCGGATCAAGCCATGGGCGGCCTTCCCTCAGCGCGTCGCCAACGACCTTTCTGGCAGCGTTGACATCGGGCGCAAACAGCGACGACACGTTCGGCGGCGTCGCCAGCAGCGCTTCCATGGCCTCGCGATGCTTGACGAGATGCATGAAGGCGCGCACGGCGTCATCTTCGGTTTGAAAGTGCGGAATCCCGGCCTTGTCGAAAATCGGCGCCACCGACTGGTCGGTCCCGACCCAGGCGGCCAGAACCGGTTTCGGCGTCGAATATTTCTGCGCGCGAGCGGCCTTGACGCGCTCCGCGACCGCTTCCGCGATGCTGGAGGCCGACGCCACCGCCGTCTCCACGTTCATCACGAGCACCGCATCGCTCCCATTGTCGGCGAGCAGGATGTCGAGCGCCGCGAGATAGCGGGCCGCATCGGCGTCGCCGGCGATGTCGATCGGGTCTGCCCTCGACCAGGTCGGCGGCAGCGCCGCATCCAGCTTTGCTGTCGTATCGCTTGTGAGCGGAGCGACCACACCGCCGAGTTCCGCCAGACGGTCCACGGCAAGGATGCCCAGACCGCCGCCATTGGTCAGGACTGCCAGCCTCTTGCCGTCAGGCGCGCGAACGTGGCGGCCCAGCAGCTCGGCACAGTCGAACAGTTCACGCAAGTCGAGGACACGCAATAGTCCAGCCCGCCGGAAAGCGGCATCGTAGACGGCATCGGAGCCCGCGAGTGCACCGGTGTGGGTCGCGGCGGCCTTGGCGCCCTGCGCCATCCGGCCGGACTTGACGACCACGACCGGCTTGAGGCGTGCCGCCGCGCGAGCGGCCGACATGAATTTGCGCGCGTCGGTGATGGCTTCCACGTATAAAAGGATCGCACGGGTCTTGTCGTCGAGCGCAAAATAGTCGAGGAGATCGGCGACATCGACGTCGAGTTGATCACCAATCGAGACGATGCCGGAGAAACCGACCGATTTCTCCGCGCCCCAGTCAACCATCGCGGCTGCGATCGCGCCAGACTGCGAAATCAGCGCCAATGACCCCTGCGTCGGATGGCGCGCCGCGAAGCTTGCGTTCAATCCGGCACCTGGAAACATGATGCCTAGACAATTCGGGCCGACGATCCGCAGCTTATGGGCGCGGGCCGCTTGCGCGACGGCTTCGGCGATCGATCCTGGACCATGTCCAAGACCTGACGAGATAATGACGGCCCCGGCGACACCAAGTTCGCCGGCTTGACGAATGATCTGTGGAATTGACGGCGCAGGCGTGGTGACAACGATCAGATCCGGCACAAAGGGCAACGCCTTGAGATCCGGATAAGTCTTTCGTCCGCCAATGATGTCGTGCCGGAAATTGACGACCGCGATCTCGCCGGCAAAACCGCCCTTCACGAGATTTTGAAGGACGATCGCCCCGATCGAACGCGGACGCGGACTTCCGCCAACGACGGCGACGCGTTTTGGTGAGAAAATCTTGTCTAGTCCAAAGTCCGACATCACGCGGCCGCAAAGGGGATAACCGGCGGATATTGCAACAACACCGACCGTTCCATCGCTCGCATCACATCCTCGCGCGCGATGATGCCGATGAGGCTTTGCCATCGGTCGACAACCGGCAGGCTTTTGAGGCGATGCTTGATCATCAATTCAAGCACCCGCTGCAATCGGGCTTCGGGTTCGACGGCGACGACTTCGGTCGACATGATTTCATCGATGGTCGTACCCATGCCCTCTTTATAGTGCGGCAAGATCTGATCCTGGGCAAAGGCAAACGGCTTCAAGGCATCCAGCTTCGAGACGATACCAACCAGCGTATCGTCCCGCACAACGGGATAGGCATCGAAGTTGTCGGCAGCAAAAAGCCGATAGAGTTCGCCGACGGTGGTCTCTGGAGTGACGCTTCGAACCGCGGGGGTCATGTTATTGCCGACGGTTTCCTCGAGAAATTCGTACATTGCCGTTCTCCTTGAAACAGAGGCACACCGCCACCAAGGTAATGCGCCGAGGGCTCGCCGCGTCACCGGTTGGAACCATAATCCTGCTGATCTCTTGCTTCCTTTTTGGGAAGAAAATTGGCGAAATCACCTTTACGCCGTCCGTCGCACTTCGGCTTTGACCGAGATCAAACCGGAACACGACGTCCTGCGAGAAAGAATTCTTTATGACGGGATTAGAATGACATGCATGCGATGGTTCTCTCCGCACGCGGCGCGCGACTGACGCCACTGGAGCGGCCAGATCCGGTCCCCGGGTCGGGCCAGGTCCGCATCAAGGTAAGTGCGTGCGGCGTCTGCCGGACCGATCTGCATGTCGTGGACGGCGAACTGCCGGATATCTCGTACCCCATCATTCCCGGGCATGAAGTCGTCGGCCGGGTTGAAGCGCTGGGCGCCGGCGTTACCGGCCTGACGATGGGCATGCGTGTCGGCGTGCCATGGCTCGGCTTCACCTGCGGCGAGTGCTTTTACTGCCGTGCGGACAAGGAGAACCTGTGCGACCGCCCTCAGTTTACCGGCTATACGCGGGATGGCGGCTTTGCCAGTCATCTGGTAGCCGACGCCCGATATTGTTTCCCGCTTGGCGAAGAGGGAGATGACGTTGCCCTGGCGCCCTTGCTTTGCGCCGGCCTGATCGGCTGGCGGTCGCTGGTGATGGCCGGCGAAGGCAAATCGCTCGGAATCTACGGCTTCGGCGCGGCCGGTCACATCGTCGCCCAGGTCGCCCGCGCCCAGGGGCGCGCGATCTATGCTTTCACCCGGCGCAACGACAACGACGCCCAGCAGCTCGCAATCTCGCTCGGGGCCGACTGGGCCGGCGCCTCGGAAGACCTTCCGCCTGCGGAACTCGATGCCGCGATCATCTACGCCCCCGTCGGATCCCTGGTGCCGCAGGCTCTTCGCGCCGTGCGCAAAGGCGGGCGCGTCGTGTGCGCGGGGATACATATGTCGGACATTCCTGCCTTTCCCTACAGCATCCTCTGGGGGGAACGGCAGGTGGCGTCTGTCGCCAACCTGACCCGCAAGGATGGCGCCGATTTCTTCAAGGCGATCGCCAGTGCCACTATTCAAACGCACACCACCGTGTTCCCGCTCGAACAGGCCAACGAAGCGCTGTCTTGCCTGCGCGAAGGCAGGCTCGTCGGCGCGGCGGTGCTGCGCCCATGAGCGCGACGAAGCATGGGCACCCGGGGCAAGATCAGGAGAGGGTGCTCGCCTTCCTGGCCGGCCACGATCCCGACTGCAAACGCGTCGACACCCACAGCTCCATCGTCTTTCTCGGCAAAGACCGGGTTTTGAAAGTCAAGCGGGCGGTGCAGCTTCCGTTCCTGGATTTTTCAACGCTCGAGAAACGCAAGCACGCTTGCGAGGAAGAACTGACCGTCAACCGCCGTTTCGCCCCGGATCTTTATCGACGCGTCGTTCAGATTACCCGGGGACATGACGGCCTCGAAATCGGCGGCGACGGCCCGGTGATCGAATGGGCCGTTGAAATGACGCGGTTCGACGAGAACAAGACCTTCGACCATCTGGCGCGCGCAGGCCGCATCACGCCGGAGCTCGCCGAGACGCTCGCCGTAACCATCCGCACGACGCACCAGCGTGCGCAGATATCCGATGGGTCCAGCTGGCTCGCCTCCATTGAGGGAATCATCGATCGCAATACTCAAGTTTTCCGCGACGAGCCACAGCTTCCAAGCCAAATGGTCGACCGGCTGGACGCCGTCAGCCGCCAACGCCTTGCCGATTGCCGATCCCTTTTGCGCGCGCGTGCGTCCGATGGCCTGGTGCGGCGCTGCCATGGCGACGCCCACCTCGGCAACATCACGCTGATCGACGGAAGTCCCGTCCTGTTTGACGCCATCGAGTTTGATCCCGTGATCGCGACCACCGACATCCTTTACGATCTGGCCTTCCCGATCATGGATTTTTGCCGGTTCGGACTGGCGGCCTGCGCCAACCGGCTATTCAACGCTTATTTGCAGCCGGCCTGGCGGGAAAATGCGCAGGCGCTTCGGCTGTTGCCGCTGTTTCTTTCTATGCGCGCGGCGATCCGCTCCAATGTACTCTTCACCAAATGCCGCCTGTCGCCCGATAAGGAGCACGACGCAACCGACGCGCGGGCTTATTTCGACCTCGCGCGGCGCCACCTTGCGTCGGCCCGGCCATCGCTGATCGCAGTCGGCGGCAAATCCGGGACCGGCAAGAGTGTGCTGTCGCGCGAGATTTCTCCGTTGCTATCGCCGCTGCCCGGCGCGGTCCTGTTGCGCTCAGACGTTATCCGGAAGGAACTGTTCGGCGTCGATCCGCTCACGGCCTTGCCGGAGGACGCCTACACCCCGGAAGTCACCGCGCTAGTCTATCGGACGCTCCTCGAGCGCAGCCGGCAAATCCTCGATCAGGGATTTTCCGTTGTCGCCGATGCCGCTTTCCTGAAGCAATCCGAGCGCGACGAATTGTCGACCGCCGCGCAAAAGCTGGACGCGGCGTTTCACGCGGTCTTCCTCACCGCGGATCTCGGTGTGCGCCTCGATCGCATCGGCGCTCGCAAGCGCGATGCATCCGACGCCACAGCGGAAATCGCCGCAGGCCAGGAAGACTACGAAATCGGACGGATCGACTGGCCCGTCATCGACGCCTCGGGCTCGCCCGAACAGACGCTGGAACGAAGCAAAGCCGTCCTAATGCCGGGATAGGCAGAAATGATCCCCGTCAATGCTGCAGCACGTAGGACCCGGGTGCATCCTGCAACCACCTCTCCTTTTCGGGTGAAGGCGGCGCAACGGGCGAGCCGGAATGCGCGGCAAGAAACCGTACCCATTCGCCCCACCACGATCCCTCGTGGGACGGCGCCAGCTTGATCCACTGTTCGGGGCCGACATATGGATCGGCGGCCTTCTTTGTCAGCACCTGATAGCTATGTTCTGCCTCGTCAGGCGCGGCCACGATCCCGGCATTGTGCCCGCCGTTTGCCAAAACATAGGTGATGTCGGCTTCAGCCAGGAAATGGATCTTGTGCACCGACTTCCACGGCGCGACGTGATCACGCTGAGTGCCGATGACGAACATCGGCTTGCGGAGATCGGAAAGCGCGACCGGCTTGCTTCCGACCTGATAGCGGCCCTCGGCCAGATCGTTGTTTAGGAAAAGATGGCGCAAATAGTCCGAGTGCATCTGATAGGGCAAACGCGTGGCATCGGCATTCCACGACATCAGATCGCTCGGCGGCGCCCGCTCGCCGATCAGATAGTCGTGCACTACGCGCGACCAGAGCAGATCGTTGGAACGCAGCATCTGGAAAGCTCCGGCCATCTGCGTCGAACCGAGTACGCCCCGCTGCCACATCATGTCTTCGAGAAAGCTGACCTGGCTTTCATTGATAAACAGCGTGAGTTCGCCCGCCTCCGTAAAATCGGTTTGGGCTGCAAGCATGGTCACCGTCTTCAAGCAATCCGGGCGATCGCGTTCCAACCGCGCGGCGGCGATCGAGAGCAGTGTTCCGCCGAGGCAATAGCCCGCGGCATGGATGGCCTGCTCCGGCATGATCTCGTTGATGACGGCGACCGCCGCCCCAACGCCGTGTTCCCGATAGTCCTCCAGACTGAGATTGCGGTCGGCGGAGGTCGGATTTTTCCAGGAAATCATGAAAACGGTGAAACCGCTTTCAACCAGGAACCGCACCAGCGAATTGTGCGGAGAAAGATCGAGAATATAATACTTCATGATCCAGGCCGGCACGATCAATACGGGCTCCGGCCGCACCGTCGGTGTGGTCGGCGTATATTGAATGAGCTCGATCAGATCGTTGCGATAGACGACCTTGCCAGGCGTCACCGCAACATCCTTGCCGACGACGAATTGCAGATCGTGTGCGGCACCGCCCTTGAGCAGGGTTTGCCAGTCCTCCATCCAGTTGTGCAGGCCATAGACGAAATTGCTTCCGCCGGTCTCCATGATCTTGCGCAGCACTTTCGGATTGGAGCCGGCAAAGTTCGTCGGAGCGACCATGTCGAGAGACTGACGTGTCACGAAATCGGCGATCGCAGCATTGGAATGCGCAAGGCCACTGACGTTGGATGTCGCCGAATGCCACCAATCCTCGTTCAACAAAAAAGCCTGGGCCAGCAGATTGAAAGGCGGCAACTCCCAATCGCGGCCGGTAAAGCGGCGATCGGCCGCCGGCGGTTTGATCACCGACCAGGGCTGGAATGTCGCATGCTTGGGCACCATGGCGTTCATGAATTGCATGCCATGTTGAAGCGCTTCGCCTGCGAGCATTGCGCATTTGCCGGGGGAGGCAAGCAAATGGAGTTGCCAGTCGGCGAACGCCAGCGCGACTGCCGCCGGAGAAAGGCCGCCGGTTAACCGCGCAAGACCGGCATGAAAGGCCCGGTCCGCCGTATCGGCAGCAGTGGAGACATTTGACGGCAATACCTCAAGTTCCTCCGGAGGCAGCGCATCGGCATGCTCCTGCGAATTGGCTAGACGGCCGGCCGATACTGAAGTGGACATGAACGATTTCCTTTCGAACCAAGATCGGGCGCTTCACGCCCGCGGCTCAGACAGACCGAAATGCTTTCGGCCGACAGCCACTATTTCGTCATCCGTCGGGTGATCGCTCGATTCTGCTCGCAGCACGAGCTTTGGCCGCACCGATTGCAGATGGTGCATGAGGACCGTTTTCTCATTGCCGGGTCCGAGGATCAGTACCTCGTCGCACGCCGCGACAGATCTGGCGATCGCAGCAAGGAAAGCAGGATCGTCCTTCACATGGCCCGAACCGATTGTGTTGGCGTGGTGATGAAGATGGGATGACGCGAGATGCGCGTGCAACGTGCTGGAGCTGACGCCAGTCAGTCCCATCGTGAATATTTTCGCTTTCAGATGGTCGATCCAAATGACGGCGTGGCGATGAAGTTGATCTGCTTGCGCTGGATGGATCATTTTTATCCTCTTCTGTGTTCAGCCAGGATACCGGGCCGCCAATCCCACGAAAGACACGATAGCGGCACATCCGGGACGGACTTTGACGTGCATCAAATCGGGGACGTGCGGCGAATGCTTCAATGAATTAATCGCCACTCGCAAACTTATGGAAGCCATCATGTACAGGAACCTGCTGGTGCATATCCCGACCGAACGTTCGCCACGGCCGGCGATCGATGGGTCGATTTCGCTGGCGATGACCGCTGGCGCCGCTCTGGAGGCCGTCGCCGTCGGCTATGAGTTGGTCAACGACATTCCGCTCGTCGCGGAAGGCGGTGTCGCCATGGCGCCGCTGTTTGAAGCCCAGCACCGAAGCGCATTGGAGCGCGCTCAGGCGGCCCTGGCCGTTTTTGAATTTGAGGCGAAAACGGCCAAGATAACCCATCGGAACCGTGCGATCGGTGGGTCATTCGCCGAGGCCGCCGATATTCTTGGTGCAACCGCGAGGCTGTCCGATCTGACGATCGTTTCGCAGCCGGAAGCTACCGATGCGACCAATGACAACCTGATGCCGCAGGAGATGCTGTTTCGATCCGGTGGACCTGTTCTGGTCATCCCCTACACGTTTCGTGGGGCGTTGAGTATGGGCCGCATTGGGATTTTATGGGACGGCGGCCGGCTGGCGGCCCGTGCCTTGCGGGACGCGATGCCTCTGATCTCCAGGGCCAACGCGCTCACGATTCTGACCGTCAACGAGCCGATTTCAGCGGAAGCTTCGCCCGACCGGCTGCTGGCGCGCCTTGCAAGCCTCGGTCTGCCGGCAAAAATCGTTTCGCTAGAGGCCGACCATTCCGAAATCCAACCGATGATTTTGTCCGCGGCCGCTGAGGAGGGACTCGATCTTCTCGTCATGGGCGGCTACGGGCATTCCCGTTTGCAGGAGGTCATTCTCGGCGGAGTTACCCGCGACATGTTCCGATCCATGACGGTGCCGACCCTGATGTCGCACTGACGAGTGCGCGACGAGCGTCGTCCGCCCAGTGGATTTTTTGGCCTAGTGCCGCTTCCTTGACCTCGATCAATCACAGCGCCTTGTATCCGCTTCTTAATGGCGGCCATGGAGGTTTGCCATGTCACATTCATCGCTAGCCACTGCCGTATTCATCAGCGTTCTCGCAAGCACATCGCAGCTGTCCGCTGCCGCCGACGCCGTTCCAAAATTCGACATCGAACGTAACTGCCGGTCAGAGCTTTCCGGCGGTTCATCGATTGGCGAAACCATGGCTTCCTGCAAGGCCGACGAAGAACGCTCCCGGGACGAACTCATTCCGCGATGGAGCGTATTCTCGCAAGCCGACAAAAAGCTTTGTATTCAGGAAACCCAAATCGACGGGACGCCGAGCTATGTCGAGCTCGAAACCTGTCTTGAAATGACGCCTTCAGGTCGGGCACGGCCGTGAGCGTGGCAAAATTTGGCGGCACGCGGATCGTGCTCCGCCCGATTCGCGGTTGCCGGTACTGTTGGTTTCCTCCTGGCCGCTTCCAGCGGTCTTCCTTGCGTTGCCTCCAACGCCCAACAGGGCAAGCGCCTCGCCCTCACCTATTGCGCGAAATGTCACGCCGTCGACAAGGTAAGCCCGAGTCCGCTGAAGATCGCGCCGCCGTTCCGGACCCTGCACGAACGCTATCCCGTCGGGATGCTTGAGGAATCACTGGCGGAAGGCATCGTGACGGGACATCCGACCATGCCGGAATTCCGTTTCGATGGCGATCAGATCGGCGACTTCATCGCATTTTTGAAGACCCTGGAATGACGAACCGGCCGACCTCACCAAGATTGAGCTAGCTCAAAGCGCGATCGGGAAACGGCTGCAATATTGAAAGCATCGAATTCAGCGGAGGTATGCCATGCGCGCCCATCAGATTATGACCAAGGATGTCGTTACCGTCACGCCGCACACTTCGATCGAGGACGCCGCCAAGATCATGTTGCAGACCCATATCAGCGGTCTGCCTGTGCTGGATGATGCGGGCAAGCTGGTCGGCATCGTGTCGGAAAGTGACTTTCTCCGCCGCAGCGAAATCGGCACCGGACGCAAACGGCCTGCCTGGCTTCAGTTCCTCATTGGCCCAGGAAGAGCGGCCACGGATTTCGTTCACGAACGCGGACGCAAGGTCGAAGACGTCATGACCGAGGATCCGATCACGGTGGATGAAGAAACCCCGCTTGAAGACCTGGTCCGGCTGATGGAAAAGAAAGGGATCAAGCGGCTGCCCGTCATGAGCGGCAACACGATCAAGGGCATCGTCACACGGTCGAACCTGCTGCAGGCGGTCGCCAGTATCGCCCACGAAATTCCGGACCCGACGGCCGACGACGACCACATTCGCAATCGCATTACGCGCACGGTCAACGCGACCGACTGGCGCCCGATCGGCTTCGAAGTAACCGTCCGCAAGGGGGTCGTCCACCTGCACGGCATGATCACGACCGACAAGGCGCGGCAAGCCACGATCGTCGCTGCCCAGAATACAGCGGGGGTCAAAGAGGTACACGACCACCTCTGCTTCGTGGACACCTATTCCGGTTTCTACGTCGAGTCGCCCGAAGATATGGAAGCCACGCAATAACCGCAGCCGCGGCTTCCGACGCCCTTTAGAGACGTGCAGCGCCGGCGCCTTCCTTCGGCCTCCTTTTGATCCAGATCAAATAGCCGTCGCACGTTTCGTCAGATTCTAGTCACTCACGATAGGAGAATAACCATGCCCACAGATTCGCTCTTGGTCGCGATCAGCGTATGCGTGATGTTTCTGGCTTTCGGTACTGTGCTCGCCTGGGCCGATCACACCACAAGCCAATGGCTCCGCAACAGGTCCGCGGCCAAGCTGGCGACCGCCGACACCAAGCTGCCTCATCGCAAGGCGGCTTGATCATTTCAGAATTTCTATGGGAACGCCCGGAGAAATGCCAACTCTCGGAGCAACCACGTTGGAATGAAACAAATGACCAATGAAACAAATGACCAAGCGCTGGCGTCCCGTTTTATTTGACTGTCCTCGAACAGGTCAAAAGGTCCAGGGACTATTCACTGCGGAAGAAGTACCGGGAGCTGGCAATACGCGCTATGAGCCGGTCTCCTGCCTCGCCTGTGCGGGAGTCCATTTCGTCGATTTTCAAGGCAAGATACTCGGATCGAAAAATAACGAGTAGTGAGGATTTCGGTTTTTAAAAAAGCGGCGCGATCGGGTACGATCGTGCCGCTTTTAGATATGAGTTTATCCTCAGGCGTTAAGCCGATTAAGTGCGGGGCGGTTGCGAAGCTGGATACGCCGGGATGTTTCCAGTGCGATCGTGCCGGAATGCACGAACTGGGTGAAGGTTCGCGACACCGTCTCGATCGTCAGTCCGAGATAGTCGGCAATATCCTGACGCGACATCGGCAGTTCGACCGCGACACCGGCCGAATTACGGCCCGCCATCTCGAGCAGGAAGCCAGCCACACGCTCTTCGGCGCTTTTGATAAGAGCCAGCGAATGCTCCTGGACGCGCTGGAGTTCGCGCATCGTCAGCATCCAAAGCTGCCGGGCCAGGCTCTTTTCGTGCTCCGCGCGTGTCATCACGGCGCTGCGCTTGGCGACCAGGATCTGCGAGTCGCAGATCGCCTCTGCCGAACACAAATGTATCTCGCCTGCCTCGACGCCGAAGATATCGCCGGGGAGATAGAAAGCACTGATCTGGCGACGGCCGTCATCCAACATCCGATACGTTCGCACGGCGCCGGAAATGACCTGGTAGAGATACTCGGAGGGCTCATCTTCGCCGTAAATTTCGTTGTTGCGGGCAAATCGCATCGGGGCGCCCATCAGACCCAGCGGGCCTTCCGTTAAGGGAGCCGAAGCGGGCGGGCGAGCGTAGATCGAGGACTTGGCGGTTGCGACGGCGGTGAGCATGGCAAAACTCCGGTTTCGATCGTTGATGTCCGGACCCTGCCTATTTTCGACGGCTTCGAAAATTCAGGTCGCTCCCCTAAGTAAAAACCCGGAGGCCCCGTAAAACTACGGAAAGCAGAGCGGGCCTCAGCCGAAACAGCGAAACCTTCCGGTCGGCTTGCTCCGATTGAGCCAAGTCAAATCGCACCGGCCGTTCTCGGCGAAAATGCCGAACAGACCACCAACACCGAAATTGAAGTTCATGGCCATGAAAAAACTCGCTGCAGTCTTGTCCCGGCTTTTCGAACCCTCGCAGTGGCGAGACATCGAAACCGCCCCGTCCGATCGCGAGCTCGAACTTGCCGTCATCGACGGCGAGGTTCGTCCGATCGGCGTATTCTGTCTTCGTCATGGAGATGACTGGCTCGATGCGGAAACGTTGAGGCCCGTCAACGTAACCGCAACACACTGGCGCTTCCGCCGGCCAATGATCTTTCCTGCCAGTTGTTGCTAGGAGCACCCAATGCGTGGACCGATCAGAGGAATAATCACCCTTCTATCGGAATCACGGCTCGGTTCGCGGCACAAGCGCATCGACTGGACGCTGGTGCTGGCTTGGGCTGGTATCGCGGTTGCCGTTATGATTGTCCTGCTCGTGATCCGCTGACCCCGACGAATCCTCATCAAGGATAGCGCGCCAGGCCGCACCATCCAGATCGTCATATTGGCCATTCTTCAAAGACCAGAGGAAGCCGGCGAGACCCGCGGCGCCGAGCGCGAGCGCGAGTGGAACAAGGATGATCATAACTTCCATCAGGCCGCTCCCTTGGCGCGGCTCCGCGCGCGCAACGCGTTGAGGATGACCAATAGAGACGATCCGGACATGGCCGCGGCGGCGATCAGCGGCGTTACCAGGCCGGCGATGGCGATCGGCACCGCGAGAGAGTTGTAAATCACGGCAAGCCACAGGTTCTGACGCATCAAACGCAGCGCCTTGCGAGAAATAGCGATGCCGGCCTCTACCGGCGCGAGTTGCTCGCCGAGAAACACGGCGTCGGCCACGGACTGGCTCATATGCGTCGCCGAGATAGGCGATATCGACGCATAGGCAGCCGCCAGCGCCGGCGCGTCATTCAGGCCGTCGCCGACCATCAATACCTTGAATCCCTGACGTGCCAATTCATCGATCCGCGCGATCTTGTCGACCGGTGTGACTTCGGCGCGCCATTCGCAGATTCCAAGCGACTGCGCTGCTGCCCGCACCGCGGGCTCCCGGTCGCCCGACACGATTTCCACGCCGATGCCTCGCCTCTGGAGCTTCGAGACGACGGCGGCGGCATCGGGGCGCAAACGCTGCCTCACCGCAAAGACATGACAGGACGAGCCGTGACGGAATGCCACCACCGACGCCTCGGGATCGCGGCTTCAGAATCGCATTTGCCGCATCCTCGGCGCCACAATAGGACGGTCGCCCGAGCCTGATCTCCAATCCATTCAGGACGCCGTGTACGCCCTGCCCTGGCTCTTCCTGAAACCCGGCCAGCGGCGAGGCCGCTTTTGCCGCCCGCGCCACGGCGGCGGCGACGGGATGACGGCTCGACAGCGCAACGCGGCCGGCCAGCGCAAAAACATCAGGCGGAATCGCCTCCGTGTTTGTGACATCCAGTTCCGGCAGGGTCAGCGTTCCCGTCTTGTCGAAGATGACATGGTCGACCGCTGCCATGCGTTCGATTGCATCGCCGGAGTTGAGCAGGACGCCGGAACCGAACAAAGCCCCCGAAGCCACCGTCTGCGCGGCCGGAATGGCAAGACCGAGCGCACATGGGCAGGTGATGATGAGTACCGCGATGGCAGTTACGACCGCGTCGTGTAAACTCGCGCCCGCGATCAGCCAGCCGATCATCGTCAACAGCGCGGCGGCATGCACGACCGGCGCATAGAGCCGGGAGGCTCTTTCCGCCAGGCGAACATACCGGGAGCGCGCCTGTTGTGCGTTTTCGAGCAGGCGGGAGATTTCCGAAAGCAGCGTCGCCTCGGAGGCCGCCGATACGCGCACACGCAAGACACCGGTTCTGACAAGCGTGCCGGCATAAACCGGGCTGCCGACAGCCACCGTCTTTGGCAACGTTTCGCCGGTGATCAGGCTCTGATCGATCTCGGATCGCCCACTAATCACATTGCCATCGACGGCGGCGCGCTCGCCCGGCCGCAGCAGGACGATATCGCCCGGCTGGATGGCAGCAACAGGAACGGTCACAATCTCCCCGTCGTTGATGAATTTGGTCGCCGTCTCCGCTTTCAGCGCGGCCAGATTTCCGGCAAATGCGCGGGTCTTTCGCCGCATATTCTGGTCGAGGTATCGTCCCGCCAAAAGGAAGGCGATCAGCATGATCGCCGCGTCGAAATAAGCGTGCTCGGCATGTGAGGCGGTCTCGAACAGCGACATTGCCAGCGCGAGTGTGATGCCGATACTGATCGGGACATCCATGTTGACGCTGCGGGCGCGCAACGCCGACAAGGCGGAAGAGAAGAACGGCTGGGCCGAATAGGCCGCGGCGGGGAGCACGATCAGCGCCGACAGCCAGTGAAAGAAGTCGCGCTGCTCCGGGAGCAGGTCTCCGGTAATGCCCGACCACACCGGTACGGACAGCATCATCACATTCATCGCCGCAAAGGCCGCGACGCCGAGGCGGCGCAAAAGGGAGCTTGCCCGCTCCGCTTCCCGGGTCTCCGTGCCCGCCCGTTCGAACGGATACGCCTTGTAACCGAGCTCGGCGAGACGATCGACGAACACAGACGGATCGATCGCTCCGGCCTTCCATTCCAGCGCCAGGCGGTGATCGGTCAAGTTGACCCGCGCCAACGTGACGTCCGGAATTTTCGAAAGATTACGTTCGATCTTGGCCATACAGCCGGCGCAATTTATCCCGTCGACGGCCAGGTCGAGGTGCACGAGACCTTCACCGGTTTTCTTCAGATAATGCGAGAAATCGAGTGCGGATTGCATGATGCCGGCCCTCAATGCAGGACAACGCGGTTGTGCGACCGGAACATCCGCTTGCCGTCGGCGTCGGCCTCAATCACCAGATCCCACTGACCCGGAGCCACCCCCTTCGCCATTCCGCGATAGTCCCCCTCGCCGCGCTCGACGACCTGTAGAGGCTGATCGGCACGGCGATCCGTGGGGCGTTGCAGAGATCCTGAAAATGCCAAACCGGTAAGAGGCGCGCCTCCCGCATCGCTCGCGTGAAGCACAATTACCGCACCACCATCGGGTTTTCGATCGACATGAGCATCGACTTTCCAGTCTCGCGCATTCTGCTCATGAGCGGCCAGAATTTCCTTCTGATACGCAAGGCCCGCGCTATAGGCGCTGTCGACCTCCGTACCTGGCAGCGTGGTAATGGCAAAACGCATCATCACCACGTTGACACTGATAACGACCAGGAAGAAAGACACGATCGTGATCAGGACAAACCGTCCGGTGATCGGTCGTGCGGGTGTTGCCATCGTCGACATGTCGGAAATCCTTCTCGGTCAGGGCGTCACGAAATTATCGGTCGCGGAAGCTACCTCGCCCAACCCGATATCGGTGACGCGGAATTTCACCGGAGCCGTCTTTTCCGCCGTTTCATTGAACGGCACAGTGACCAGCACGCGCAGCTCGGTGGTTGAATCGCGGCCGAGGACGATCATCGGCCGGTCGGGCGTGACCGAATCGGCGCCGACGATGTGGATCTGCGCGTCGGCCGGCCCGTCGACATCGACCGCAATCACGCGATCAAAGCCCCGCTTGTTGAGGAAGCGCAGCGTGTATCCGTTCCGGATCGAGCCGTCGCTGAGCCTGACTGCGACCGGATTGCGGTCGTGCAGCACATTGAGATCGAGCAAGCGTCCTCGTCAGCAATGTGTAGAGCATCACCGCACAAACCCCGGTGATCATGGCGGCATAGACGACGGTCCGCGCGCGAACCGGCTTGAAGATTTCCGTCTTTCCGGCGATACGGCGCTGAACGTTGATGTCGTTGTCGTACCCGATCAGCCGCGTCGGCCGGCCAACCTTCTTCATGACGGTGTCGCAGGCATCGATGCAGAGGCCGCACTGGATACAGCCGAGCTGCGCGCCGTCGCGAATATCGATGCCGGTCGGGCAAACCGCCACGCACTGATTGCAGTCGATGCAGTCGCCGACCTGCTCGCCCAGCGATCGCAGTTCGATCGCCTTCTTGAGCGAACAGCGCTGCTCGCCGCGGTCGTATTTGTAAGTGACGTTGAACGCCCATTCGTCGGTCAACGCGGCCTGGATCCGCGGCCACGGGCACATGTAAACGCAGACCTGCTCGCGGCATGAACCGGCCAGCAGATAAGTCGTCGCCGTCAGAATTCCGATCCAGATATAGGCGAGCACCGGCGCCTGAAAGGTCGCGAGCTCCTTCACCAGCGTCGGGGCATCGTAGAAGTAGAGCACCCAGGCGCCGCCGGTCCACCACGCGATCACGAGCCAGATCGCATGCTTCAGGACGCGCCGCGCCACACGCTTGACGGTCGTCGGCGCCGCGTCGGCCCTGATCCGTTCGCGCCGGTCGCCCTCCGTCCAGCGCTCGACGGCGTAGAACAGATCGGTCCAGACGGTCTGCGGGCAGAGATAGCCGCACCAGATCCGGCCGCCGAGCGCGTTCATCAGGAACAGCGTGATGGCGGCAAGGATCAAGAGGCCGGTGAAGTAGTAGACCTCCTGCGGCCATAGCTCGATGAAGAAGAAATAGAAGCGGCGGTTGGGAAAATCGATCAGTGACGGCCTGGCTCGGGCGCACCAAGGCCGCGATTCCACCGCACAAACGGCAGCAGATAGTAGACGCCGAGGCAGAACGGCCATCAGCCCCCATTTGATTCGGCGGAATGTTCCGGAGACGCTTTGCGGATAGACTTTCTTTTGGGCCACATAAAGCGGCCCGTCATCGTCAAACTGCAAATCGGTCGGAGACATTGGCTTGTTCATCGCGAAAACTCGCATCAAGGGTTCACGATAAACTTTAGGCGCAGCCGCCATGGCCTCACTTGATCGACATCAACCGGCGCGGCTGCGTTTGCTCGCAACGGCCTATTTGCCTCCGCCGAGCGAGTGGACGTAGACCGCCATTGCCTTGATGGTGGACGGGTCGAGACGGCCGGTCCAGGCCGGCATCACGCCGGCGCGGCCATTGGTGATGGTTTCGATGATGGTCGCCTCGATCCGATCCATACAGCCAGATCTTGTCGGTGAGATTGGGGGCGCCCATGTTCCTGATTTCCCTTGCCGGCCTCGCCGTGACAAGCCACGCAATTATCGGCGAAAATCTTCTTGCCCGCCGCCGCATCGTAGCCCGGCTCGGTCGGCAGTCCCGACAGCGAACGGACATAGTTGGCGACGGTCGACGATTTCGTCCGCTCTTCAGCATGCCATCCTTGCCGAAGGCAAGCATCTGGCCTTCATGGGCCTTCGGATTGCCCGACCGCGCCCCGAACTGGATCGTCTGCATGATCTGCTCGAGCGAACCGCCCCACAGCCAGTCGTCGTCGTTCAGGTTCGGATAGCCCTTGGCGCCGGCGGCGCCGTGCCGTGGCACGGCGCGCAATTGTCGCCGAACACCGTCTTGCCGCGCGCGCGCGCCAGCGCAAGCAATGCCGGATCCTTCTCGATATCGGCAAGAGAGGCGCGCGGCAAGTACCTTCATCTTGTCGCCGCGTATCTTCTCGAGATCGGCGAGATCGACGGCAACGGCGGCGCGGTTGAGAATAATGCAGGACGCCGGTCGTATATCCGCTCACCAGCGGCCACGCCGGATAGACGATCCAATACGCCAATCGCCCAAAGATGGTAGCGTAGAAGGTCAGCACCCACCAGCGCGGCAGCGGCGTATTCAGTTCCTTGATGCCGTCCCACTCGTGACCTGTCGTCGAGCGTGCCGGATGACGCTGTCGATATCGCTGTTGCTCACTCATGATCTGTCAATCCTCCCGCAACGGCATTTTTGCCGCCTCATCGAACAGCGCCTTGTTGCGGGGCCACAGCGCATAAACCATGATGGCGATGAAAATCGCGACGAAAATACCGGCGTCCAGAACGTTAGAACGAAGTTCGACGCCAAGTTCTGAACAGTAGACGATCGCTTTCATGTCGAACCTCCTCAGCGAAGATTGGCTTTTTCGTTGTAGAGCTTGAAATCGACCAGCGTGCCCAGCATCTGCAGATACGCGATCAAGGCGTCCATCTCGGTTGGATTGCCCGCCCTGCCGTCAAAATTTCGCACGACGGCTTTCGGATAGCGCTTTTGAAAAGCATCGACGCCGGCATTGTCCGGATCGGCCTGAGCCTTCAGATCGGCCACCGCATTGGCGATCTGCTCGTCGGTATAGGGCACGCCGACCGCGCGGCTGGTGCGCAGATGGCTTCGGCGATCGTCGAGTTTGACCTCGGTCTGGCCAGGAACGCGATATCCCGGCATCACCGACTGCGGCACGATCGCATCGCGGATTGGTCAGATGCGTGACATGCCAGTCGTCGGAATATTTGGCGCCGACGCGCGCCAGATCAGGACCGGTACGCTTCGACCCCCACTGGAACGGATGGTCGTACATGCTTTCGGCGGCGAGCGAGTAGTGACCGTAACGCTCGACCTCGTCGCGCAGCGGCCGGATCATCTGCGAGTGGCAGAGATAGCATCCTTCGCGGACGTAGATGTTGCGCCCGGTCAGCTCCAGCGGCGTGTAGGGCCGCATGCCGTCGACCACTTCGATCGTGCTCTTCAGATAGAACAGCGGCGTGATCTCGACGAGACCGCCGATCGCGATGACCGCGAGAATTCCCGACCATCAGGATGATCGAGTTCTTTTCGAAGATCTTGTGTCGGTTCCAGAATGACATTGAGATAACTCCTCATTCGGCCGGCTGGAGCGATCCGGCGGCATGGATGCGTTTCTTCCGCCTCGCCGGCGCTGACCGTCATCCAGAGATTGTAGGCCATGATCAGCGCGCCGATCAGGAACAGCGCCCCGCCCGCTGCGCGGATGATGTAGAAGGGATGCATCGCCTCGACGGACTCGATGAAGGAATATTCAAGGAAGCCGAGCGAGGTATAGGCGCGCCACATCAGGCCCTGCAGGATTCCCGATACCCACATCGCCGAGATGTAGAGAACGATGCCGATGGTCGCGATCCAGAAGTGCCAGTTGACGAGCTTGAGGCTGTAAAGCCCCTTCCGGTTCCAGAGCCAGGGCACCAGGCAATACAGCGCGCCGAATGAGACGAAGCCGACCCAGCCGAGCGCGCCGGAATGCACGTGGCCGATGGTCCAGTCGGTGTAATGGCTGAGCGAGTTGACCACCTTGATCGACATCATCGGCCCTTCGAAGGTCGACATGCCGTAGAAGGCGACCGACACCACCAGCATGCGCAGCACCGGATCGGTGCGCAGCTTGTCCCAGGCACCGGACAAGGTCATCAGGCCGTTGATCATGCCGCCCCATGACGGCATCCAGAGCATGATGGAGAACGTCATGCCGAGCGTCTGCGCCCAGTCAGGCAGCGCGGTGTAGTGCAGATGGTGCGGGCCCGCCCAGATGTAGAGGAAGATCAGCGCCCAGAAGTGGATGATGGAAAGCCGATAGGAATAGATCGGCCGCTCCGCCCGCTTCGGGATGAAGTAATACATGATGGCGAGGAAGCCCGCGGTCAGGAAGAAGCCGACCGCATTGTGCCCATACCACCACTGGAACATCGCATCCTGCACGCCGCCCCAGGCGATGTAGGATTTCGAGCCCAGTAGCGACACCGGCAGCGCCGGATTGTTGCCGAGATGAAGCACCGCGATCGTGACGATGAACGCCAGATAGAACCAGTTGGCGACGAAGATGTGCGGCTCCTTGCGCTTGACCAGCGTCATCAGGAACACCAGGAGATAGGTCACCCAGACGATCGTCAGCCAGAGGTCGGCGTACCATTCGGGCTCGGCATATTCCTTGGATTGCGTAACGCCGAGCAGATAGCCGGTGCCCGCAATCAGGATGAAGAAATTGTAGCCGAGCACGACGAACCAGGGCGCGAGATCGCCGGCAAGCCGCGTGCGACAGGTTTTTTGGACGACGTAAAACGACGTCGCGATCAGAACATTGCCGCCGAAGGCGAAGATCACCGCCGAAGTATGCAACGGCCGGAGCCGGCCGAAGGTTGTCCAGGGCAGATCGAGGTTCAGTACCGGCCACGCGAGTTGCGAGGCGATGATCAGACCCACCGTAAAACCGGCGATGCCCCAGAACACCGCAGCGACAGTAGCGAATTTGATTGGCCCGAAATTGTAGTTGGGTCGGCCATTGATTTCTTGCGGCGGCAGCCCCGCCGGGCGGTCGTAATACCGGTTCAGGATGGCGAAGCCCGCCGCCAAGCTCGCCACGCAACCGAGCGACGCGTGAAAGGCAAACGGCGCATCGTGCGCAAATCCCGCCCCGATCAGGCAGAGGAACGCAAGGACGACAAAAAGCGGAAACAGAATCGCCTCGCCGACGGTCATCGATTTCGAGGCGGTGGACGTCTGCGTCATGGCGCAACTTCCTTCGGAATGAGAATGCGGTGAGGGAAACACATGCGCGGGCCGCAAGGTTTGATCGAGATCAAGAGCGTGTAGCGGGAATGCTCATCACTTCTGCCGAACGCTGCTGACAGGCTTCGCGAACGAGCGATTGCAGCGTCAGTTCGTTGGGACAATATTTCGACGGGGTTGCGATCCGCCTGTGCCGGAGATCCCTGGCGCAACGCGCCTTTGACGAACACTGACTGCATACCCGACGCAGGTCGCGCAGCTCATCGGGATGAGAAGTTGAAAGCGATTCTTCCGTCAGTCCGGCGTATGCCAGGCGCTCGCGGAGCTGCTCCTGCGAATCGGACGATGTAGACATCAACGTCACAAGTTCGGCGGGTGAGATGTTGAGATCATAGGCGATTGCCTCGATATCCTGAGTATCGAGCCGTCTTACCTCCCGCCATCTGGAGATGGCGCATTTGGCGCGATTGAGAAGATTGTGAAGGAATGAGCCGTCGGATCGGCCAGTCGATTGAGTCGCCATAGTATCCCCTTTTTGGATTTCTTAGTTTTGCGAAGAGGCTTCTCCGTTGATCTGGATCAAACGGCCTTGCTGAATTGCGCTGTCTGCGGTCCTCTGTAGGCATCGAACACCGCAGCCACGATCCGCACGATTGGCCGGCCCGTTTCCGTCACGACCAGGATGGAATCCGCGATTTCGACCAGACCGTCCCTGACCATGGGCGCGAGCATCGGCAGTTCGCGGCTTAAGTCTGCCCCCGGCGCGACCGCGGCAAAATCGACCGAGAAGTCGCACATCAGCCGCTCGATAACTCTCCCGCGCCATCGATCGTCGGCATCAAGTCTGCGGCCACGCACGGACGCGAGGCCTACGGCTTCGATGGAGTGGATGTATTTCGGAACATCGGAGATGTTTTGCACAAAGCCTCCGGCAAAGGTCGAAATCGAAGATGCGCCAAGGCCCAACAGGACCCGGCTGTCGTCGTCGGTGTAACCCTGAAAATTGCGGTGCAGCTTTCCCGACGCGGCCGCCGAAGCCAGCGGATCATCCGGCTTGGCGAAGTGGTCGATGCCGATACGTACATACCCGTAGCGAGCCAGTTCCTCGGCAATCAGCTCGGCCTGGTCGATCCGCTGATCAAGCGACGGCAGTGTTGTCGCGTCGATGCGTCGCTGATTCGCCTTGAGACTTGGCAGATGGGCGTAACCGAAGCACGCGATCCGGCCTGGCTCCATGGCGCTGACCAGCGCGCAGGTTTCGCGGATCGATTCCAGCGTCTGCATCGGCAGGCCGTAGATCAGATCAAAATTCAGGTTACGGATGCCGGCCAAGCGGAGACGTTTGACAGCCGACTCGACCACGGAAAGAGGCTGGATCCGGCCGATCGCAGCTTGAACCAGCGGATTGACGTCCTGAACACCTAAGCTCGCGCGAGTAACGCCAAGTTCGGCTAGTCCGCCGGCAAACTCCGCGGCGACATAGCGCGGATCGAGTTCAATTGCCTGCTCGAATGAAGGATCAAACCGAAAGCGGCTGCCGAATGCCGCCAAAACAGATCTCAGGCCGTCAAGCCCGAGAATGCTCGGCGTTCCACCACCCCAGTGCAGCCGCGTGATATCGGGCAATTCCTTGATCAGGCCAGCGACCAAACCGATCTCGGTTTCGAGCGCGCGGCGATATCGCGAGATTACTTCGTCGCGGACCGCCATCTTAGTATTGCAGCCGCAATAGAGGCAGATTTCGCGACAGTAAGGTACATGCAGATAGACCGAGATGCTCTGCTCTCCGTCCAGCCCGGCAAGCCAGGCCGCGTGGTCGGCAGGACCAACCATCAGCGTGAAATCCGCCGCGGTCGGATAAGAGGTATATCGCGGAACATTTTGGCCCGCGTAGCGGCGTGCGATGGTGTTCACGGGTCGCCTTCGTCTGTCTGGGGTGCGAAGCCTAAAGCGCGCCCGTCAGCGCAGTGGGCGATTTCAGCTCAACGGCATCAGCAAAAATCGTCCAATCGTGAACGCGCTTCTGCCTGCAAAAATCCGCTTCGGCTTGCCTCACCGCCTCCATTAACGAGGGTGCCTGCACGTTGAACACCGCCTGACATGCACGATGCTCGTGTCCGGTGTCATCGCAGACCGTCTTGATAAAGCGCACGTCGAACGTAAGCATGATGAACCCTCCCGTTTCCCTGGCACTCTCCCGCAATCGGACAAAAGTTACCTTGATCAAAGTCAATCAGACGTCGTGATCGATGGTCCACCCGGTCGCAATGACCGCAAAGCTGACGATTGCGAGGATTGCCAGTAGCGTTTCGACAAGGCTCAGCTCTCCGCTGGCGTTGGCAGCAAACAAGATCACGGCCAATACCGGAAGGCTGAACAGAAGGCTGGCGGCACGAATCAAAGGATCACCTCGCTAAGCGCGAACAAGACGATACAGTTTCGGCCGGAGGCCTTTTTGATCCAGCTCAAGACATCCTTGGCCCCCGGCTGTCAGCATCGCCTCTCGAGAAGGAGGGGTTTCGTGACCGCCACTGACATCATCGACTCATTGCGCAGACTGTTCTGTTTGCGGGCTTCGTCGCAACCATGGCGTGGGCCGAGATCCTCGCGCGTCCGCACACCGCAACCAACGCCTCCGTCGGCACATCGAGCCGGCGGAAAAAAGTTCCTTCTAATGCGAATGAACGCCGCTTTCCCTAGCGCGAATTGACTTTAATTCCCGGAAGTGGCCTCAGCCGACAATTCGGCACCAATCAAATCGCTCGAGGTCTTGTCGAGTTCGCTGCCCAACCTTGCGCGCGCTGCATCCCATATGCGCGAAGCGACTTGCGGCTCGCGATCCATCAGGCTGTGCAGATCTGAAGCATCGAGCGCCAGCAGACGAGTCGATTGGAGGGCCTGTACGGTCGCCGAACGCCGGGTTTGATGCAAAGCGGCAATTTCGCCAAAGAAGTCGCCTGTGCCGAGCTTCACGCGCTTGTGGCTCAATCTGATCTCGACCTCTCCGTCCACGATCAGATACATCGAATGCGCGGGCTCGCCCCGCCGCGCGATGATGGCCCCCTTATCGACCTTTTGCGCCCGCAGGATTTTCATCACGTCCGCGATCTGCGTTGCACTAAGCTGGCTGAACAGTGGAATGCGCGCGACCAGGCCCCAGGTCACGACAAAGTCTCTCCTGTGCACCTCATTGGCAAATGCGGTCGCGACGATACCGACCGGCAAAGCCACCATCAAAAGACCCGCGAAGATGGTCAATCCACCGATCAGGCGGCCTGTTGCCGTGATTGGCACTGCATCGCCGTACCCGACCGTACCGAGCGTGACGATGGCCCACCACATCGCCTCCGGAATAGTGCCGAATTTCTCCGGCTGGGCCGTACTTTCGGCAAGGTGCATCAGTCCGGCCGCAATCAGCGTCGCGCCGCACAGGATGACGAAACAGCCGAAGAGCGCGCGGCGTTCGGAATAGAGCGCATCCAGCAGGGAGCGCATCGCCGGCGAATAGCGGCCCAGCTTGAAAAACCGGATGAGCCGCAGGACCAGCACGATCCTGAAATCGGTCGACACCAAAAACGACAACCAGAACGGCAAAATCGCCGCCAAGTCGATCAATCCGGCAGGGCTTACCGACGCTCGAAGCGCGGCCCGGAAGGCGCCCAGACGCCGCCAGGGCGGGTGTTCGGCCGCTACCCAAAGCCGCAGCGCATATTCCAGGGAGAAGATCGCCAGCGCGGCATATTCGACGAACTCGAACAAACCGCCATAAGCCGCCGCCATAGCCGGCACGGATTGCATCACGGTAGCGGCCAGCGTCACCACGATGGCGCCGACCAGCGCCCAGTTGACGACGGTGCTGAAGCTGCCGACCTCCGCACCTTGATCGAGCACAAGATACAGCCGGCGGCGTGCGTGGCGTTGAAGAGACACCGCTGTACCCGCCTTCGTTGGCAGCCTCTTAAACCGAACGATCGAGCGGGCTCGACGTACTGAACCCCAAAAGCTGATACACCGGGCAGTACATCAGGATCGCCGTTGCGATCAGATAAATCGCGACAACGATGCCAGGGCCAGAACCTTGCGCGAAGACATTATCCTTCGCGAGATAAGCGAGGATCCCGATCCCGATCATAGACCGAATAACCAGATCGAGCGTTCCAACATTGCGTTGCATTTCCGACCTCCAGGTTGTTCACAATCCAACTCTGAACGAACAATTCAACTCTGAACGAATTGCGTACGCACCGCTTTGACATTCATCAATTGCCGATCCGCGCAAAAAAGCCTCCGCTTGATTTGGGTCAACATCCGTGGACGACGCCCGGCTTAGGGTTTCAAGTCGCTTCCATCACGTGAGGTCGCTATGGAATATTTTCATCAGGAAACGGTTCGGGAAAATTTGGCTCGGCCGGCCAGGACAGTGGCTCCCGAAATGACGCTGGGCGATCTGTTACGCTTGTTCGGCTCGAATGACTTTACGGCCTATCCGGTGGTGCGTGACGAGAAACTCGTCGGAATCGTTTCAAGGGCAAATTCCATCAAGCCTTTTGCCGTCAAGACAGGAACTAGCACCGCCGACTTCGATGCGATCATGGGAACGACCGTCGAAGAGATCATGTCCTGGCGCGTGGTAACGGTCGAACTCGATGCAACGCTCGACCAGGTGGTTCACCTGATGGGAACCCACGATTTCGAGAGCTTTCCGGTCGTAGACCGCGAGAATCGCGTGAGGGGCATGATTGCGCGCGACGACGTCGTCCGAGCGCTGGCCCGCTACACCTGGCGCGCGTCTCTGCCGCTGCCCCTTCAGCCAACCGGCTATGCTATCGCTTAGCGTTGCCGCCTACAGTCCCGCCGCGAGGGCGATCCGCATCAATTCGGATACGCTGCGCGCACCGGTCTTGGCCATGAGGTTCGCCCGGTACACTTCGACCGTTCGCGGGCTGATACCCAACTCATGCGCGATTACCTTGTTGATCTTGCCGGCAACGAGGCCCTGCAAGACATCCCGTTCGCGGGGCGACAACTCCGCCAGCCGGGCCTCCGCTTCCTTTCGCGCAGCATTGTCGCCCTGATCCAACGGACGGGCCTCGAGCGCCGAGCGAATGGCGCCAAGGAGCACGCTGTCATCGAACGGCTTTTCGATGAAATCGACGGCGCCCGCTTTCATCGCATCAACCGCCAGCGCCACGTCGCCATGCCCGGTGATTAAAATCACCGGGCACGGGATTCCATCGCTCTTGAGCTTGCGGACGAGTTCGATGCCGCTCATTCCGGGCATTCGGATATCGGAAACCACGCAGGCCGGAGCACCGCTCGCCGCCTTGGCGAGGAAGGCATTCGACGACTCGAAGACTTCCGGCTGAAATCCGTTAACGTCGAGCAAAAACGCCAATGAATCGCGCATCGCGGCGTCGTCGTCGATGACATGAATCACTATCTTCCCGGCCATCATTCGGCCTCCGGTTCTGCAAACGGCAGCGTGAACTCGAATACAGTTCCTCCACCTTCGTTCGGACGCGCGGAGATACGACCGCCATTCGCCTCGATAATCGTCCGGCAGATTGAAAGGCCGACCCCCATGCCGTTCGCCTTACTGGTTATAAACGGTTGAAACAAGTGTGGAGCGATCTCCGGACCAATTCCGGCTCCGGTATCAGCGACCGAGAAAAACGCGAATTCGCCATCGCGTTTGGCTTCGATCGTCAATTCACGGCGACCTGTGGCTTCCATGGCCTCGACGGCATTTCTGATCAGGTTAAGCGCAACCTGTTGAACCTGGATCTTGTCGACGACGATGTCGGGCAGGTCATGGTCGCACCGAAGCGAAACACGTACCCCCTGCTCTCTCGCACCCACCAAGGCAAGGGCTGCCGCCTCTTCCAGAAGAGTGGCCGGATTTTCCAGGCTATGCTGGGTTTCGCCCTTGGCGACAAACTCCCTGAGCCGTTTGATGATGTCGCCGGCACGCAACGCCTGATTCGAGCTTCGGTCGAGCGCGTCCCGGATTCTGTCCCTGTCGATCTGCTCGTTCTTGAGAAGCGTTGCCGCCCCGCGCAGATAGCTGGTGATCGCCGATAGAGGCTGGTTCAATTCGTGCGCCAGCGAGGACGCCATTTCTCCCATCGCGGTCAGGCGAGAGACGTGAACCAGTTCCGATTGCAACTCCTGCATGCGGCGCTCCTGGCTTCGCCGCTCCGTGAGATCGCGAATAAATCCGGTGAAAAATTTCTCAGACCCGACCTGAGCCTCGCCCACGGCCAGTTCCATCGGAAATGTCGAGCCGTCCCTGCGCTCGCCCACGACAATTCTTCCGATGCCGATGATCCGGCGCTCGCCAGTGCCAAGATAGCGATGCAGATAGCTGTCATGCTCCTGCCGATAGGGAGACGGCATCAGGAGCGAGACATTCTTGCCGATCACTTCATCGGCTGACCAGCCAAACAGGCGCTCGGCCGTCAAACTGAATGATCGCACCAAGCCATGCTCATCAATGACGATCATGGCTTCGGGCACCGTGTCCAGAATTGATTGGAGTTGAGCCTGCCTATAACGCGCGTCTTCTGTCTCGTGCAGCAGCCTATGCCCGATGTAGCCCAGGATCGGTCCCAGGACGGCAAAAAGGCAGATATCGATCAGATTTGCGGAGTGTGTATAAAGATCGGTGCCGAGGAAGAACCCACTAATGCCCAGACAAAGGATGGTGGCAAAAAGCGCGGGTCCCGCACCTCCCGCAAACGCGGCATACATAACGACGGGAACGTAAATTACTGTAAAAGTACGGTCTTCGAAATATCGCTGAAGTATCAGAAGGACGGCAAAGGCGGCCAGCGCGGCCAACGCCGCGGATCCATAGCGAAGCCAAAACAGACGCTGCCGGATCATCGAGAGGCCCGATCCATCCAAAATCGGACGGTGACCATTCCGTTTTTCACCTGATTCTCGACCCCCCGAAAGTGACACAGGCGGGGCTGGGAAGACCCCCTTGTTAATGATACCATGAATTTGAGCGGGCGTGATCTATCCGCCTTTTGTACTTCGTCGATCTCCAGATTACGCACCATTCGTTAGGGGCGACCGTGGATAAGACCGTTGCGGACCTGAACATCGCGCATTTCAAGAAGCTGCTTTCGACCGAGGTCGACCCGACGAAGCGGCAAACAATTGCGCGGCTACTGGCCGAAGAAGAAGCCAAACTGGCGCGCGCCCTGGACCCGAAAAAGGACTCCTCCAACAAAGCTTAAGCCTTCCCCTGCCAGCTTCTCCAATGGGTGGGACTGATCACCACGCGCTCCACGGAAGGCACCTTTATCCAGCCACTGGCAGTCCGGCGGCAGGCAAAGACAAGCGGATATACGTGATCACCCTCGATGACCGCTAGCTCGAGGTCGCGGTTGTATGGAGCTGTCGATATTTCTTCCCAAACTAGCTCGTTGTCCATCGCTTCAATCTTTCAGCAGCCAGCACGTTCACGCTGCCGCTTCGCATGGGCTGCTCTTCCGGCCAACTTCCACAAAGATTGAAGTATAGAGTCTCGCCGGCTTGGGTCGTTGACCTGCGTCAATTCTTTGCCACGTCGCTCGCCGACGCCGGCTTTTTCCATTGCAGCACGATCGAAGCGAGACAACCCGCGAGAATTCCAGCCGTCAGGTTGATCGCCAGGGTCAACCCGAAAGTGACCGCGAGGACCAGCCCCTTCAAAAAGCGCCGAAGCGACATTGGCGATACCCTGGGCGACCAGCTCCATGTTGTAGCGGTGTTTTCGCCCGGTCATTCCATCGGCGATCTTGGCCGAAAGCAGACTTTCAATTCCGCCGAGCAACGTGAAGGATAGCGCGGACCGAAGGACGTCGAGGACCAGCGACAGCGAATGGTTCGGCAACCCCGGCAGCGGCAAGTGAGACGGTATATCGCCGAAACGGCTAGCGATGGTTTCGACGGGGAGGTGCAAGACGGCCGTAGTGCCAGTGCCAGCCGCAACCGCCATCAGCATGGCCGGCTAGCGGGGACGCCACCGCTGAAGCGCAAAATCGCGGCTGCGGTCGCAATTCCGATCACCAACGCTGCCGGATTGATGTCCGAGAACATCGTCAGCTGCGACAGTAGATCACCGTGCCCGCCACCACCGGGATTGGTGCCGGCAAGCTCCTTAAGCTGGCTTGCGAAAATCGTCAGCGCTATTCTACAAGTGAAGCCGGCCGTGACGGCATGCGGGATATAGCGGATCAACGCACCGAGCCGAAGAAAGCTGACCACGGTCAGGAACAAGCTGATAGCAGAACCGTGAGCAACAGTCCCTCGATCCCAAACCGATCGACCGTCGCAGAGACCAGAACAACGAAAGCGCCGGCCGGACCCCCGATCTGGAAGCGGCTGCCGCCCAGCGCCGAAACGATAAAGCCGCCGACGATTGCCGCATAAAGTCCGCGTTCCGGCGGACCCCCCGAGGCCACCGCGATCGCCATCGAGAGCGGCAACGCCACGATTGCGACGGTCAAAGCCGCCGCAACGTCGCTTCGGAACGATTCTTTACCGTAGTTTTCACCAACCAGAGTTAGCAGTTTTGGCCGATAAAGATGTGCGGTAGCCGAGCCATCAGGCACAGCTCGAGCGAATCTCTTTAGCGAATCTTTTTAATGTCCGCAAAACCCGGTCGGCACGCTCTGACACAGATCAAACTAGCATTTCTGTTGCGCACCGCCAATGCAGAGCCCAACGGCGAGAGCGCCGATTCCCCCTGTTTTCGGTCTTACGACGGCCGCTTACGCATTTAGCAGAAAATCCCCCTCACCGCTTCGACCGCCTTGCCCGCATCGGAAACAAGCCGGAAAATAGCCGCTCGCCTGCCACGAACTTGCCCCGCGACTCGGTGACGCCGGTAAACGCTGGCCCTGGGGAGGATTGCAGCGTGAGTGTCCTATGTACAAGGCGTCGAAACGTTACCTCGCGGCAAGCGTCAGCGCATTGACCCTTGCGATCATGCTTATGTTGCTGGCGATCGCTGCTTGGACTATTGCGCCAGAGGTTGCGGCGGATACGTCCGAGTTCAAAGTCGATCTGAGAAAGTCGCTGTCACCCTAGGGCTACGTTGCGCCGTTGGAAAGGCGCGACGCGGCACATTCAAGAAGTGTCGCGCGCCGCCGTGTGAGGAGAAAGTCAGCTTACTCGGGATTCCGGGAAGGCGATTGGCCGCCAACCCGCGAGCGATCGGGACCGCCAGGATGCGCGCTCGGACCAGATCCGTTGTTGCTACGCGAAATACCCGTCGTCGTGCCCGGCGCGCGGCTTAGCGTCCGGCCGGTTTGTACTGTTCCAACGGCTCGGCCGCCGCCGTTCACGACGGTGCCGGAGTTTTCGGGAACGTGGCGCCGGCATCGTTGCCGCCGGCCTGGGCAAAAGCCAGTGAGCTTGTGAGCGCCAATGCTGTTGCGAGAGCCAAGGTCTTAAGCATGGTCGTTTCCTCCCTTGTCGAGACAAGGAAGCAAGCCAAGGCGGCCCTTTGGTTGAACGGTCCACGTGTCACAGTTTGGTGACTTGAGTTACCGTCGGCGACGATGAGTCCATTCGCCGGGATTGCAGCCGCCCAATTGTTAGTCTCCGGCATGAAGGCGCTTCGCCTCGCGGCAGACCTCCAAGCATAAAAATTCGATTTACGGCCGAACGTCATTCGAGTGCTTGCGTTACGCTCCCAGAGAGGAGTCTCAGCATGAAAAACCTCGTCGTTCTTTGTGCTGTCGTTTGGGTCGGCCTTTCTGCCTCGGCTGCATTTGCCCGTGGCGGCGGTATGGTCTCGCACCATTCGACCAGTGCCAGCACCATTGGTAGTGGCGGGGCTTTCGGCGAGCGCATCGGCGCCCCAGGGACCAATTCGTTAGGCACCGCCCTTTCGTCGAGCGGCTTCGGCAGCGGTCCTCAGAAGGGACCGCTACTCGGCACCAACCCGGCCGTAGACCGCGAAGAGGCGAAGGTTAACAAAATGATCTCGTCGATCTGCCGGGGCTGCTGATCCCGGCGTCATTTTTCGACGCCGCGGTCGCAGGTTCGAATCCGGCCGGGATCGTAAAAACTCTTCGATTGCGGTTACGCTTTCCCGCGCCGGTGCCGCCTGGGATGGCGCCTTGCCACCTCGATGGGCTCTTGCTGGAGATAACGCCCCTCTACCTGCTCGCGCGACGCCGGTCCCCGTAACAAGGAATTCCTGAACTCCAGGTCGAGCTGCATGGCTTCCTGCCCCGACGCCATCGAGTTGAGCGCCAGTCCCAGCAAGAGGGCGGCTGCAGCGAGGCACTGAGCGGGACGCAAGCGAAAGGTCATGGGCAGGTTCATGGGTCGGTCGCCCTTCGAAAATCGTCCCGCGCTGGCGGATGCGCAGGTTCAACGGAATAAACGATCCCACTCTCGGCTGTTACGGCGCGCTTCGGAAAATATTCCCCGATGCGTCATCGGGCCGCAGAACGGCCCGCCGCACTGCAATCGCCTGCTCCAGAGACAGAACAGGCCCGCCCTTCCGGGCGAGCCTGCCGGTTTGATATCTGACGACTACTTCGACATGCTGTCCTTCTTCATGCCGTCATCTTTCTTCATGCCGTCGTCCTTCTTCATGCCATCCTTGGACATCGTGTCCTTTTTCATGCTGTCCTTGGACATGCTGTCCTTTTTCATGCCGTCGTCCTTCTTCATGGAGTCCTGGGCGAAGGCGACAGGGGTAAGCGCCAGGCTGAGCGAGAGCGCCGCAGCCGAAAGTCCGAGCGCGATACGGGTGCTGATGGTCATTGATGGATTCCTTTTGGAAGACCTGAAAAAACCGGTTAATGGCGGCTTGAGCCGCTAACCGTAACGACGCTTCCGTCCCGGCCTTCGTTACGCGGCATTGAAAAAAGTTTTGCCCTGTGACACGCATTTGGCCACCGGGGCCGGCTCTATCTTCCTAAAATTTGAAATAAGCAGACGGCCCCAGCAATTTTGCCACAGTTTGCAGCGCACCAATACGCGCCTGCTCGTCTCAGACTTTTCGATGACATCCATTGGAGGAAAAGACGGGTTAGGATGTCTTTATGCTTTAATTCCGTCCGGAAGATTTCGAGAAATTGCCCCAGCATCGCCCAGGGAGGGTTAACATGTACACGCGTCGCCACATCCTTGCATCCACGCTTGCCGCACCAGCTATCCTGCGCTTCGGAATCGGTACGGCGCAGGCCGCCACCACCTTAAAGATCTCGCATCAGTTTCCCGGCGGCTCGATCGACAGCGGCGATTTCCGCGATCGGCTGTGCCGGGTGTTCGCGGCCGAATTAGCCAAACGTAGCGGTGGCGATATCACGGCTGAAATCTATCCGAACTCGTCGCTGATCAAGACCAACGCCCAGTTTTCGGCGATGCGCAAAGGCGCGCTCGATATCAGCCTTTACCCGCTGCCCTATGCCGGCGGTGAGTTGCCGGAGACCAATATCGCTTTGATGCCCGGCCTGGTCTCTACCTATGACCAAGGCATGAACTGGAAGAAGAATGCAGTCGGCAAGACGCTCACGGATTTCCTCGCCGATAAAGGCATCATCATCCTGAGTTGGGTCTGGCAGGCGGGCGGTGTCGCCAGCCGTTCGCGGCCGATCGTGTCTCCCGAAGACGCCAAGGGACTGAAGGTTCGCGGCGGTTCACGGGAAATGGACATGGTGCTTCAGACGGCCGGCGCGGCGGTGCTGTCGGTGCCGTCGAACGAGATCTACGCCTCGATGCAGACCGGCGCCTGCGACGCCGGCATCACCTCCTCCACCAGCCTGATTTCGTTCCGGCTTGAAGAAGTCGCCAAGGCGCTGACCTCGGGTGCAAAAGCCTCCTACTGGTTCATGCTGGAGCCGCTCCTGATGTCGAAGTCGATCTTCGATGCCCTGCCGAAGAACCACCAGGCCACCATCCTGGCGTTGGGCCACGAGATGGAAGCTTTCGGCCGGAAGGGCGCACAGGCGGACGACACGGAAGTGGCGAAGGTCTACGCCAAGGCCGGCGCCAAGGTCAGCGAACTCGACGCGGCTACGGTGGGCAAGTGGCGCGATATCGCCCGCGATACCGCCTGGAAGGACTACAGCGCCAAGACGGCAACTGCCGCCAAGTTGCTCAAACTCGCATCCGACGTCTCGGCATGATGCACGGTCCGCTTCCGGATCGAACCAACGCGCCGGTTGCCGCGACCAGCCCTGTGCTTGTCGCGGCGCTCGCATCTGCGCTCACCTGGTGCAACCGCATCATCCTGGTTCTGGCCTCTATCGCACTGATCGCCGCTTGCTGTGTACTGAGCCACAGCGTGATTGGGCGCGCGCTGTTTCAGAGTCCAAACTACTGGCAGGATGAGGCCGCGGTGTTCTTGCTGGTCGGCGCCACCTTCATGACCTCGGCCTATGTCCAGCAGCAGCGCGGCCATATTGGTATTGAGGCCTTCGTCGGGCTGTTGTCGCCGCTCGCCAACCGCATTCGTCTGTGGCTGGTCGACCTCGCAAGCCTCGCCTTCTGCGCATTCTTTGCCTGGAAATCATGGACGCTGGCCTATGAAGCCTGGGACGACGGCCAGGTCTCGAACTCGATGTGGTCGCCACCGCTCGACATTCCTTACGGCCTGATGGCACTGGGCATGACGCTGTTGTGCGTACAAATCCTGTTGCAGCTCATCGTACCTATCGCCGGAGCTTCCCGCCGATGACGGTTTTTGGAATCGGCGTCTCTTACGGCGTCGCGACGCTGTTTGCGATGTTTTCCGGCATGCCGATCGCATTTGCGCTCGGCGCCGTCGCCGTTGTGTTCATGGGCATCTACATGCCGGCAGCCTCGCTCGATACCGTGACCCAGAACGTCTACGAGGAAATGGCCTCGATCACCCTGCTGTCGATCCCGCTCTTCATCCTCAAGGGTGCGGCGATCGGCAAGTCTCGCGCCGGCCAGGACCTCTACTCCGCGCTGCATGCCTGGCTGCACCGCGTTCCCGGCGGCTTGGGCGTCGCCAATGTGTTCGCCTGCGCCCTGTTCGCCGCCATGGCCGGATCCTCGCCCGCGACCTGCTCGGCAATCGGCTCGGCCGGCATTCCCGAAATGCGCAAGCGCGGCTATTCCGGCGGCTTCGCCGCCGGCATCATCGCCGCCGGCGGCACGCTCGGCATTCTGCTGCCGCCGTCGATCACCATGATCCTGTTCGCGGTCGCCGCGGAAAAATCGCTCGGACGGCTGTTTCTTGCCGGCATCGGACCTGGCCTGCTGCTCGTCACGCTATTTGGCACCTATGCAGTGATGCGCTTTCGCAAGGAGTACGCGACGGCCAGCGCGGCCTACGACAAGACCGGTGCGGAATCGGCGATCCTGGTCCACGACGAATTCACCATGGCCGAGCGCTTCAGCGTCCTGCCGCGGGTGATGCCGTTTGTGCTGTTGTTGACCGGCGTGATGATCGCGCTTTACGGCGGCTATGCTACTCCGTCGGAGACCGCCGGCCTTGGCGGGCTCCTGGCGCTGGTCCTGATCGCCTTGATCTATAGCGTGTGGCGGCCTTCCGACCTCGCGCCGATCCTGACATCGACGATCCGCGAATCCACCATGCTGATGCTGATCATCGGCATGTCGCTGCTCTATTCCTATGTGATGAGCTATCTTCACATCTCCCAATCGGCGGCCGAATCGATCGTCGCGATGCATCTGCCACGCTGGGAGTTGCTGGCGTCGATTTTGGTCATGGTCGTGGTGCTCGGCTTTTTCCTGCCGCCGGTCTCGATCATCCTGATGACCGCGCCGATCATCCTGCCGCCGCTTCGGGCCGCCAATTTCGACATCATCTGGTTCGGCGTCGTCATGACCATCGTCATGGAGATGGGCCTCATTCACCCGCCGGTAGGCCTGAATATTTTTGTCATCCGCAACGTCGCCCCGGACATTCCGCTGCGCGACGTGATTTTCGGCACCTTGCCGTTCGTGCTTTTGATGATGCTGGCGGTCCTCATCCTGTGCTTCGTACCTGATATCGCAACCGGCTTTCCGAACCTTGTGATGGGGCCGGACGGAAGCAAGTAGGCAGACGATCGCTATCGTTTGCTCGCCAACCGCTTTGCATTCAGCGCCGCCGCAACCCGGCTCACCGGCGCCCGGCCGATCAGCTTGCTGATCTCGTTGGTCGCCTGAACGAGCTTCGTCATGTCGACGCCGGTGGCGATGCCCAAGCCTTCCAGCATGTAGACGACGTCTTCGGTTGCGACATTGCCGGTGGCACCCGGCGCGTAGGGACATCCACCAAGACCTCCGGCAGCCGAATCGATCACGCGCGCGCCCTCTTCCATGCCGGCATAGAGATTGGCGAGCGCCTGGCCGTACGTGTCATGGAAGTGCATTGCCAGATGCGTCATCGGCACATGTCCCGCCACGGCGCGCAGCAACTCGCGCGCCTTCCTCGGGGTGCCGACGCCGATCGTGTCGCCGAGCGAAACCTCGTAGCAGCCGAGATCCCAGAGGACTTCTGCGACATCGACCACCGCCTGCGGCTTGATCTCGCCATCATAGGGACAGCCCAGAACGCAGGAGACATAGCCGCGCACCTTGATGCCGTCGGCCCTGGCGCGCGCGATCACCGGCTTGAAACGGTCGATGGATTCGGCGACCGAACAGTTGATGTTGGCGCGCGAAAAACCCTCGGAGGCGGAGCCAAATACGGCAATAACCTTGGCGCCGGCCGCGCGCGCGGCCTCATAGCCTTTTTCGTTCGGGACCAGCACGTGAAATTCGCCATCCGCGTTGCGGCTGACGCGTCGCAGCACCTCGTCTGAACCGACCATCTGCGGAATGGCTTTCGGCGAGACAAAGGCGCCGACCTCGACCGTGTGCAGTCCGGCCGCCAGAAGCGCCTCGATAAACGCGACGCGGCCCTCGACGCTGACCGGCGTCTTTTCGTTCTGAAGCCCGTCGCGCGGGCCGACCTCGACGATGCGCACCTGATCGCTCATGGGCCAGCCGGCTCGATTTCGGCGAGTTCGACGCCTTCGCCGACGATATCGCCGACCTTGCACTTGATGGCCTTCAGCACGCCCGCAAACGGCGCCCGCAGCGTCTGTTCCATCTTCATGACTTCCAGTGTCAGGATCGGCGCACCCTTCTCCAGCCTCGCCCCAACCTCGGCCAGCAATGCCACGACGGTCCCGGGCAAAGGCGCGACAATCCGGTCCTCGCCGACCTGCTCCTCATCGTCGCCGCCAAAAGGATCGACCCAGTGCAGCTCAAAGCGGCCATTGCGCGTCCGCAAGTAAAGCTCATGGCCCTCGAGGATGGCTACGACCCGCGATTTGATCCCGTGCAGCGTGAGATCAAGACCTCCTGCGGCACCGGGCACGGCGCTAAAACCGATTTCGCGCTCTCCAATAGCAAGGGTCGCCGGACCCTTGCCGTAATGCAGGGTGACTTTTTGCTCGTTTCCATGACCCCGCCGGAACGTAAACACCCGCTGACGCCGGCCAACCGGCATCCAGCCTGCCGTAGCCCAGGGCGACGTCGTCTGGTTTTTGGCGGCTTTGGCTTCCTCCTGGAGGATCGCGGCAACGGCTGTGGCGAATTCGAGATCGTGCGGCGGCTTCGGCTCCGCGGTGAGAGCCTTCAGTTCGCGTTCGATGAAGCCGGTATCGATCGCGTTCGCCCGCACCGCGGGGTGGCTGACCAAAGCGGCCAAAAACGGAATATTGGTGACGACGCCGCGCACGTCGGATTCCTCAAGCGCGTGGTTGAGGCGGTCGATCGCGACATCACGCGTCGGCGCCCAGGCGATCACCTTGGCCAGCATGGCATCGTAGTGCGGCGAGACGGCATCGCGCTCGCGATAACCGGCATCAATCCGCAAGCCTGCCGATAATTCCGGCATGCGCCAGCTTCGTATCGCGCCCACGGAAGGCATGAAATTCTTGTCCGGATTTTCCGCATAAACCCGCGCCTCGATGGCGTGACCTTGAAGGGTGATCTGCTCCTGCGTCATCGGCAGCTTCTCGCCGAGCAGCCACGCGCAGCTGCCATTCGACAAGGTCGATGCCGGTGATCATTTCGGTCACGGGATGCTCGACCTGCAGGCGCGTGTTCATCTCGATGAAGAACACGTCCTTGCCGTTGGAGACAAACTCGATTGTGCCGGCGCCGACATAACCGACGGCCGCGGCAGCTTTCCGCGCGGCGGCACAAACCGCCTCGCGCTGGGCGGGATTAAGCGTCGGCGACGGCGCCTCCTCGATCACCTTCTGATGGCGGCGCTGGAGCGTGCATTCGCGCTCAAACAGCGACAGCAGGTTGCCGTGGCTGTCACCGATCACCTGCACCTCGATATGGCGCGGGTTTTCGACCAGCTTTTCGATCAGCATGCGATCGTCGCCGAATGCCGCCTTGGCCTCGCGCTTGGCACTCTCGACGGATGCCGCCAACTCACTTGCCGCCCGCACGATGCGCATGCCGCGGCCGCCGCCGCCGGCCGAGGCCTTCACCAGAACGGGAAAGCCGATCTTTTTTGCCGCCGCCGCCAGCGTGGCGTCGTCCTGCGCCTCGCCGTGATAGCCGGGCACCAGCGGGACACCGGCCTTTTCCATCAACAGCTTTGGAGCCCGATTTCGAGCCCATCGCCCGCATCATCTCGGCCGTCGGACCGACGAAAACCAGGCCGGCATCAAGGCACGCCTGGGCGAACTCCGCGTTCTCCGACAAGAAGCCATAGCCCGGATGGATGGCTTCGCGCGCCGCTCTTGCGGGCCGCCTCGATCACCCGTTCGATATTGAGATAGCTGTCGCGCGCGCGAGCCGGTCCGAGCAGAACGGCCTCGTCGGCCATTGCCACATGCATGGCGCCACGGTCGGCCTCCGAATAGACGGCAACAGTGCGCAAACCCATCGCTTTGGCGGTGCGGATCACGCGTACGGCGATCTCGCCGCGATTGGCGATCAGGAGTGTGCGAAATCGCCGGTAGAGTTTTGACCGGTCCATCATCACATCCTGAACAGGCCGAACTTCGTCGGCTCGATCGGCGCATTGGTTGCGGCGGAAAGGCCGAGGCCCAGCACCAGCCTGGTATCGGCCGGATCGATCACGCCGTCGTCCCACAGCCGCGCCGTCGCATAATACGGGCTCCCCTGCTTCTCATACTGGGCGCGGATCGGCGCCTGGAACTTCTCTTCCTCCTCGGCCGACCAGGTCTCGCCCTTGGCCTCGATATTGTCGCGGCGAACCTGGCTCAAGCACCATTGCGGCCTGCTCGCCGCCCATCACCGAGATCCGCGCATTCGGCCACATCCAGAGGAAGCGCGGACTATAGGCGCGTCCGCACATGCCGTAATTGCCGGCGCCGTAGGAGCCGCCGATCACGACGGTGAATTTCGGCACATTGGCGGTGGCAACCGCCGTCACGAGCTTGGCGCCGTCGCGTGCGATGCCGCCGGCTTCGTACTTCTTGCCGACCATGAAGCCGGTGATGTTCTGAAGAAACACGAGCGGGATATTGCGCTGGCAACACAGCTCGATGAAATGCGCGCCCTTCAGCGAACTCTCGCTGAACAGGATGCCGTTGTTGGCGATGATGCCGACCGGATAGCCCCAGATATGCGCGAAGCCGCAGACCAGCGTCTGGCCGTAGAGTTTCTTGAATTCGTCGAATTCCGAACCGTCCACCAGCCGCGCGATGATGTCACGCACATCGAAGGGTTTGCGCCCGTCGGCGGACACCACGCCGTAGATTTCCTCAGGCGCAAACAAGGGCTCGCGCGGTTCGCGCATGTTCAGAGCAGTCGCGCGCCGGCGGCTTCAGCGTGGCGACGATCCGCCGCGCGATGCCGATCGCATGCGCATCGTTTTGCGCATAGTGATCGGTCACGCCCGACTGCCGTGAATGCACGTCGGCACCGCCGAGTTCCTCTGCTGTCACCACCTCGCCGGTTGCGGCCTTTACCAGCGGCGGTCCGCCGAGAAAAATCGTGCCCTGATTGCGCACGATGATGCTCTCATCCGACATCGCCGGAACATAGGCGCCGCCGGCCGTGCACGACCCCATTACGATGGCGATCTGCGGAATGCCGAGCGAGGACATCTGCGCCTGGTTGTAGAAGATGCGCCCGAAATGCCGCTCGTCCGGAAAAATATCGTCCTGCTGGGGCAGGAACGCGCCGCCGGAGTCGACCATATAGACGCAGGGCAGATTGTTCTGGCGGGCGACGTCCTGGGCGCGCAGATGCTTCTTCACCGTCATCGGGTAGTAGGTGCCGCCCTTGATGGTAGCGTCGTTGGCGACGATCATGCATTCGCGCCCCGAGATCCGTCCCACGCCCGTGACGATGCTCGCCGAATGCACGTCTCCGCCATAGAGGTCGTAAGCCGCCAACGGCGACAGTTCGAGAAAGGCCGTGCCGGGATCGATCAGGAGATCGACGCGCTGGCGCGCCAGCATCTTGCCCCGAGAGGTATGCCTGACGCGCGAGGCCTCACCGCCACCGCCGGCCACTTGATTGAGTTTTTCGTGGAGGTCGGCGACCAGCTTCTGCATCGCCTCGGCGTTGCGAGCAAAGTCGGATGAGGCGGGGTCGATACTGGATTGGAGCGGCATGGCTTCCGGCAGTTTTTATGATGCGCCGTAATCTGCGCGAGCTGGGGTCGCCATCGTGTCATCGTGCTGGCGGCTTGTGCAACCGGCAAAACGGCCCACCAGCGAGATAGGCTAAAAATGATCATTAAATCAGTGTCTTAAGGCCATGTTTTGATGTGTCTTTTCAGACCCGGCGCTCGCAAAAACCCGTCCGCCTGATCTCCACTTGAGAATCCGATTTCTGGCGGATTCTCGGTTCTGGCGAGGTCCAATTTCTAATGAGTCCAAGGCTCGCCGCGGCGAAAGGCAAAATTATCGGCGTAGGCGATTTGCCGATGCGCGGATTCTTTCGGTTCGAACACCTGGTAAGCGATGCCCTCGCGCTCACAATAGGCGATCGCCTCTTCCTTGGTCTCAAAGTGAAGCGTCACCTGCTGCTTCATATCGCCAGAACTGGTCCAACCCATCAGAGGTTCGACGAAACGCGGCTGCTCCGGCTCGTAGTCGAGCTGCCAATCCTTGGTCTTGGCCTTGCCAGATTGCATGGCGTTTTTGACGGGCTTGAAAATACGGGCGGTCATGGAGGTCGGACCCTTTGAGAGCATTGGATCGAGAGCGCGTTGACCGGAACAGGCCGAAATAGCCGGGGGATCGTTGTCCCGGAGCCAGATCGATCGATTCTCCGGCCTTTGATGTAACATCTGCCGAAATGGTATATTCATAAATGGTATATTCATTATGTCGTCCGGTGACAATCTTGCCGGGCTACAGAGCCAATTGCCCGCCGCCGCCCTGTCCTCTACGGACGCATCACATCGAAACGCCACCCATGAAAATCAACGCCACTTTGCCTGAAAAAGGACGCGACCTCCGGCTCGATCTGTTCCGCGGTATCGCCAACTGGGCGATTTTTCTGGATCATATTCCGGACAACGTCGTGAACTGGGTCACCACCCGGAACTACGGTTTCAGCGATGCGGCTGACCTCTTCGTATTCATTTCAGGCTACACGGCCTCGTTCGTCTACGCACGGATGATGCTGGAGCGCGGCTTTATCGTCGGCGCCACCCGTTTGACCAAACGGGTCTGGCAGCTCTACGTCGCCCACATCATTCTGTTTGTGATCTACATCGCCTCGATCAGCTATCTGGCGCTGCGCTTCGGCGATTCAGAGATCATCAACGAATTCAATGTCGCAGGATTAGTCGATCAAGCAACCGAGACCCTGCGTCAGGGTTTGCTGCTGAAGTTCAAGCCCGTCAACCTGGACGTGCTGCCGCTCTACATCGTCCTGATGGGTTTTTTCCCACCGGTTCTCTGGATCATGTTGCGGCAGCCCAACCTGACGATGCTTGCCTCGATTGTGCTGTGGTTGACGGCCCGCCATTTCGGCTGGAATTTTCGAGCCTATCCCGCAGGAACCTGGTATTTCAATCCGTATTGTTGGCAGGTTCTTTTCGTATTCGGCTCATGGTGTGCGCTTGGCGGCGCCAGGAAAAACCGCTGGCTGATCGATTCTCCGATCACGATCTCTGTCTGTATCGCCTATCTCCTGTTTGCGCTGGTGATGACCATGGCGGGCCGGTTTCCGGACTTCGGCAACATGTTCCCGCACTGGCTCTACGCAATGTTCAATCCGAACGACAAGACCAACCTCGCACCCTATCGCTTCATCCATTTTGTGATGATCGTCATTCTCGTTATTCGCTTTCTGCCCAAGGATTGGCCGGGGCTGGAGTGGAAAGGGTTTGACCCTGTGATTGTCTGCGGCCAGCAGTCGCTCGCCGTGTTCTGCGTCGGCGTCTTCCTGTCCTTTGTCGGACATTTCGAACTGATGATGAGTTCGGGCTCGCTGTTCGCGCAGCTTTTCGTCAGCATCACCGGAATAGCGATCATGACCGTCGTCGCCTACTACATCTCATGGTCGAAGCGACAGGATAAGCCAGCGAAGGCGCCGGCGCCAAAGCCAGCCTGATGACTTTGCGACGCGCTCCAGCGCCCTCTTTTCGTCGGTACTAGTTTTCGGATTTCCGCTGCGGTTTTGGCGCGACCAATTGCCCGCGCGAGGAAAAGCCCTGCCATTCCGTGCTCCACCCGACTTTCGCCGTGTGGCCTTTCTTTCCCTGAAGGGCAAATGCCGCTCCCTGAGGATCGACGCAATGGGCAACCCAGAGGCCGCCGGGTAATTCCATATCGTTGGACGAAACCTCGCCGCCTCCCGCTGTCACGCGCTCAACAGCGCCATCCAGGTCCTCGACATTGACATAGAAGAGCCAGAACGGCGGCGATCCACCGGGAGGTTTGTTGAACGCGCCACCAATGATCTGTCCGCCGGAGGACAACGAGACATACGCGTCCGCCAGATGATTCTCGGTGTTCGTCTTCTGCCAACCGAACAGCTGGCAGTAAAATGCAACCTCCGCGTTCAGGTCGGCCGCGAATAGCTCATGCCAGCCGATGCGGCCGAGCTTGCCGGAATCCTGCGGAAGTTGTGGCGTCACCTGCAAGCGTTCGATCACTCCAAACGTTGCGGTATGAGGATCGGCCACGACCGAAATCCGGCCAATGTTGGTGTCGGTGGGCGGCACATACACTGCTCCACCGAGGCGTTTTATCCGATCGGCGGCGGCGGGCACGTCCCTGACGCCGATATATCCCATCCATCTCGGCATCGCGCCCATTTTGCGGCCCGCTTCCGGCAACTCCATCAGACCGGCCGCAGGAACCTCTCCAGCCGTGAAAAGCACATATGATAACTGCGAGGTCGAAGTGGCCTGCGTACCCCAGCCGACGACATCGCGATAGAAGCTGGCGGCCGCCGTCAGGTCGGTGGTGATCAACTCGTACCAGGTGAAATATCCGGGATCGTTGGCCAAGTTCACTTCTCCAAGTCCGCTTCTCCGTTCGCGCCTGCAAAACCTGAAACGCGGGCTCAGCCGTAATGGCCGCTCAGTTGCGATGCAAGAAGCACCGCAGACCAAGCCTCTTGGTAGACAAGTAGAGATAGCGCGAAACAAGCAGAAATCGCCCGGCTCACTTGTCCGATGCCTGGAAGTGGTTTGATGTTGCTCCGCACGCGGCTAACGGATTCCAGACGAAGATACGGATTTTCCCGATACCGGGAATGATGAATGGAGCATGAATAAAGCAGGATTCAAGCGCCGTTCATAAATGTGAAATCTTGGCCATTGAAGGGACTTTGAGCTTTCGTGAACCTTCATCAGCTTGCGGGCGACCTACCCATACAGTAAAGTTATCCTACTCGAACCGCTTGCGAGAAAATGGAGGATTCGAATAATGGCACAACAGAAGCAATCTTCGAAGCGCATTAAGGCCGCGCTACCGGCCTTGGGCGCAGCTGGCTTGACCTTTTCGATGGTAGGCGGCGCGTCGGCAGCAGCTGTGCCGGCTAACGACGCAACCCAAACGACCAACTATTCTCCCAATCAACAGATCACGCTCGGCGAAGAAGAAATCGCTGACGTGAGCCTCGCCACGTTCTACGTCTTCGACAAGGAGAGCACGGCTGCCGCGAAGGATGGCAACATTCAGCTCGCCCGTGGTTGCGGCTGCCGTGGTTGCGGCGGTTGCCGTGGTTGCCGCGGATGTCGTGGCTGCGGCCGCGGATGCGGTTGCGGCGTTGGCTGGGTTGGCGGCTGCTGCGCATCCTGGGGCTCCTGCCGCTGGTGCTAAGCAAGGTCATCTGCCTCGCGTGATCGACACCAACAATCATGGCCGGGTTCGACATCGTCGACCCGGCCTATGCATGTGTACTTCCGGTGTCGTTCGCAACGCTCTTTTGGCGCATCGCGATCACGCCGAATTCCCGCCTCACTGAAAACGTCCGCACGCCAATTGGATCGAGGGATACCCCCGATCCACGAAAAAATCCTGTTATGCAGGCCGGCGTTGCAGACAAGCCCCGTGTGCTAGATCATGAAGACAAAACGCAAGACCGTTCCGTCCAAAGCCAAGCGCAAGGCCGCTCCAGGCCGCCGCGCGGCCAAGGACATCGCGCAGTTCGCACCGAATTTCACGGTCTACGTGCTGCCGCCGGATCAGGTCTGTCTTTACTCCGAGGATCGCAAATTCTTCCTGCACGGCGAGCTCTACTGCGCGCTGGCCACGGCCATCGGTAAAGGTGGAAAAAGTCTGCAACAGCTCGTGGCCGAACTGGGAAAGCGGTTCCCATCCGAGAAGGTCGAGGAGGCGCTCAAGCGCCTGATCGAGCGGCAATACCTCGTCGAGGCGTCTGCCACTTCAAACAGCGTTCAGGCCGGCTATTGGGCGAGCCTTGGCCTGCCGCCTGGCATGGCCGAGCAGAACCTGGCCAATTGCCGCGTGCGAATTGAAGCCATTGATGTTCAGGGCGCCAAGGAGTTCGCGAAAGCGCTCAACGAACTCGGCGTCCGCGTCGTCACCGGTCGCGCGGCCGATCTGACAATCACGCTCACCAATGATTATCTCGAGCGGCGCCTTGCCGAATTGAACAACCAACGGGTATCGAACGGAACGCTTTGGCTACTGGCGCAGCCCTCCGGCGCTTTTCCCCTCGTCGGCCCCGTGCTCAATCCCGGCAAGGGTCCATGCTGGACCTGTTTGTTCGATCGCATGATCCGCAACCGCGAGGTCAAGGGATTCCTCGATCGCACCGATGCGGTAGTTGTCTCCGCGTCGCCGCTGGCACGCAGTCCGCTTGGTCAAGGTGCTATTCCATTTGCCGCGCTCGAAGTCGCGAAAGCGATCGCCAGCGGTTTTCGCACCCACCTGAACAATCACATCGTCAGTCACGACTTGTTGGGTTCGACGACCGTCAAGCACTATGTGGCGCATCGTCCGCAATGCCCGACCTGCGGCAGCAAAAAGTTGCGCGATCCGCGCCGCGCGCCGACACCGATCGAACTTGGGCCCGGGCTCAAACTGACGATGACGAGCGGAGGCTTCCGCACGGTCTCATCGCGCGCGACGGTGGCGCGCTTCCGCAAGCATGTCAGCCCCCTCACCGGCGTCGTCAAAAAACTGGAACGGATCGAGGCCGACCTGCCGTTGAACACGAATTACTTCGCCGGCCACAACTTTTCCGGGCCGGCGCTGAATGTCGACGCGCTCAGGGAAGGACTGACAGGCGGAAGCTTTGGCAAGGGCTCGACCGCCGAGCAGGCCGAAGCCAGCGCCCTGATGGAGGCGATTGAACGCTATTCCGGCATTTTCCAGGGCGATGAAATCCGCACCACCAAACGTTTTACCGACTTTGAACCCGGCGAGGCCATCAATCCCGAGGATGTGTTGCTGTTCAGCGACGCGCAATATCGCTCGCCCGAGGCGGAGCCGGACGACTCCCATCAGGTGCCAGCCCGCTTCGATCCCTCGGCCAAGATCGAGTGGTCACCCGTCTGGTCGCTGCGCGATCAACGCTTTAAATATCTGCCGACCAGCTTGATGTATTTTTTCTATGGCGGCGGCGAAGCCGCCTACAGCGCCGATTCCAACGGCTGCGCGGCGGGCAACACGCTTCAGGAAGCGATCGTCCAGGGCTTCCTCGAGCTCGTGGAGCGCGATGCTTACGCCATCTGGTGGTACAATCGCTTGCAGCGCGCGGAAGTGGACCTCAGCCGGTTCGACGATTCCTACGTGCAGGATCTGCGTACTCAACTTGGCGACCAGGGCCGCAAGCTCTGGGTGCTCGACATCACGAGCGATCTCGGCGTTCCGACCTATGTCGCGATGCTGCACTGGATGCAGAACGGGCATGAGAACATCGAGTTCGGCTCCGGCGCGCATTTCGATAGCCGCATCGCGCTGCTCCGCACGCTGACCGAACTCAATCAGTTCCTGTCGATCGGCCTGATGAACGGTGGATCGGGCGAAAAGCCCAGCCTCGACAATGTCACGCCGCTCGAACTGAAAAACTACCCATTTCTGCAGCCGAACGGCCATCCCGCGGCTCCGATTATCTCGGGCGCGAAATTCGGACCGCTCGGTGACACCCGCAAACAGGTCGATGCTTGCGTCGAGATCGCGCGACAGGCGAGCCTCGACTTTCTCGTTCTCGACCAGACGAGACCGGATGTCGAAACATCGATTGCCAGAGTCATCGTTCCCGGTTTACGGCATTTCTATCGACGCTTCGGGCCCGGCCGACTCTACGACGTTCCCGTGAAGCTCGGCCTGCGCGAGGTGCCGTTGACGGAAAACGAACTGACGCCGTACGTGCCTCATACCTAGAGCCTATCCGGTTCTGATTGAATCAGAACCTGGCTCTAGCCTTTTGTTTTGACGCGTTTTCTTCACGCGAACCGGTTCCCACTTCGCTCGAAAACGCTCTAATGGAGTGAATCCGGCTTGCCTACTTCCGGGAAAAAACAGGAGCGCAAGACCACGCCGGTCATCGCCGCCCGCTTGAGCGAGCATGTCACGCTCGAGGGACAGGCAGACGGGAACGTCGTCGCGCGCTTCCAAGGATACGCCCAGGGCCTCGGAAAGTTCACGCTTGCGACTTTAAAGCGCCTCCCCGAGCTTCGCACTGGGCTGCCGCTGGTCCCGATCGCGCGTGGCCGCGTCGGCGACAAGGAAATCAATCTGCTGGTGCAGCGCTTGGCGCGGAGCGGTCTTTTGGAATACCGCCTTGGTCCTGCGCGCGGCGGCCGGGACAGCGTCGTGATCGAGCCGCAGCTTGCGGACTATTCGCCGCAAATCTCAAAGATCGGCAACACCGACACGATCGCGCTATCGCGATTTGCTTATCTGCGGCGCCGGGGCACGGAAATGGTGCTGGAATCGCCGCGGGCCGGCGCCTTGTTCAGAATCACCGATCCGAAGATGGCCGCGGCGCTCGTCACGTTGTCGAAGCCGCAGAAGATCAGCCGATATCGCAAGGAGCGCGGCTTTCCAGGGCTGGAATTTCTGGGATTGCTGATGGACTGCCAAATCCTGTTCAAGCTCAGGGACGGTGACAACGACGGTTCGCGCCCGTCGGAAGGTGACCCGAGCCTCGTGCTGTGGGACTTTCACGATTTCCTGTTTCACACCCACAGCACGGAGGGCCGGCAAGCCAACCCGATTGGTGGACTTTACTCCTATTCCGATCTCATGACGCCGCTGCCCGCGGTGCGCCCGCCATGGCCCGGAAAAGCGGTCGACCTGAACGGCGCGGTAACGTCTCCGCCCTCGCCGTTCGCAGGCTTGCTCGACGCGCGGCACTCGATACGCGACTTCGACGATGGACATCCGATCACGTTGGGCGAATTGGCTAGGCTTCTGCAAACCACGGCGCGCGTGCGCGCGAAATGGACAGCGCCCTCCGACTTAGGCGAGGAAGGCCCGGAAATATCCTATGCTTCGCGGCCGTATCCATCGGGCGGCGCGGCCTACGAGCTGGAACTTTATCTCGCGGTCAACCAGTGCGAGGGCTTGGCGCGGGGTTTTTACCACTACGATGCGGAACAGCATGCATTGACGCCGATCGAAGTCCGCCCGCAAGACCTCGATGCGCAGCTTTCCGACGCCGAGTTCGCTATTGGCGCCTCCGGCGCACCGCACATCCTGATCGTCATGGCGGCGCGGTTCGGCCGAGTCTCATGGAAGTATAGTTCGGTAGCCTATTCGCTGATCCTCAAGGACGTCGGCGTGCTGACGCAAACGCTTTACCTGGCGGCGACCGACATGGGACTTGGCGGCTGTGCGATCGGCACCAACAATATCGATCGGTTCGCGCGAATGACCGGACTGGAATTCTCCACCGAAGGCCCGGTCGGTCTATTTGCCCTTGGCCGCGGCCTCAGCGAAGGACCAGACGACGGTCCGCAACTCGGCTAAATCCCTTATCGGCCTTTTCACGAGCACAAAGCCGCCGCCAGTGGAGTGGATTTGACATTCGCTACCCCGCAGCCGAGCACTCATGAAGCGAATGTCAAATCCGAAACTCCACTGGAAACCTATATTTGCTAGTGGTCCTTTGATTCTAACATTTGCAAGAGTGCCTACCGCGATGGGATGCAAATGTTAGAATTGGACCACTAGCGCATTGCTGAGGCGTATCGGGCCTCGGGTTTACACGGGCCACAGAAGTTCTACGATCTCAAAACAAAAACGTCGGGGGTTCAAGGATGAGCAGCACGGTAGCGTCAGCGATCGACACGCGGAGATCTCGCGTCCGCCTCTTGATCGTCACGATGCTCTTCCTCGTGACGACCGTGAACTATGCCGACCGCGCCACGCTTTCGATTGCCGGCACGGCGCTGGCCAAGGAATTGAGCCTCGATCCCATCGCCATGGGCTACATCTTCTCGGCCTTCGGCTGGTCCTACGTGGCAGCCCAGGTTCCCGGCGGATGGCTGCTTGATCGCTACGGGTCGAAATGGGTCTATGCCTTCGGCATTCTGATCTGGTCGTTCTTCACGCTGCTGCAAGGTATGATCGGATTCTTCACAGGAGCGACCGCGGTCACGGTGCTGTTCCTGCTGCGCCTGTTGGTGGGGCTCGCCGAAGCACCGTCCTTTCCAGCCAATGCCCGCATCGTGGCGGCATGGTTTCCCGGCAACGAGCGCGGCACCGCATCTGCATTTTTCAATTCCGGGCAGTATTTTGCGACCGTGATCTTCGCGCCGCTGATGGGCTGGATCGCGCATGATTTCGGCTGGCGTTACGTCTTCTATGTGATGGGCGCACTCGGCGTTCTCGTCGGCATCATCTGGATCAAGACGATGTATGGCCCGAAGGACCACCCCGGCATCAATGAAGCCGAATTCGACTACATCAGGGATGGTGGCGCCCTCGTCGATATCGATGGGCCCCAAGGCCAGCGGGCCGCCGATAACGGGCCGAAATGGAATTATATCGGCCAGCTATTGTCCAACCGGATGATGCTCGGTGTTTATATCGGTCAGTTCTGCATCAACACCCTGACTTATTTCTTCCTGACCTGGTTCCCGGTCTATCTGGTGAGGGAACGCGGCCTGTCGATCTTGCAGGCCGGTTTTGTCGCGACCCTGCCCGCGCTGTGCGGCTTTATCGGCGGCGTGCTCGGCGGCGTCATTTCCGATGCCATTCTGCAAAGGACAAATTCGCTGACACTGGCGCGCAAGATTCCGATCGTCGGAGGCATGCTGCTGTCGATGACGATCATCGCCTGCAACTATGTCGAGGGCCAGGCGCTCGTCATCGGCTTCATGGCACTTGCCTTCTTTGGCAAGGGCATCGGCGCGCTCGGCTGGGCGGTCGTTTCCGACACTTCGCCCAGGGAAGCCGGTGGCGTCTCGGGCGGGTTGTTCAATACGTTCGGCAACCTGTCCAGCATCACGACCCCGATCATCATCGGCTATATTCTGGCGGCAACCGGCTCTTTCAGCGGCGCGCTGGTTTTTGTCTGCGCCAACGCGCTGGTTGCGGCGTTCGCCTATCTCGTGATCGTCGGCAAGATCGAGCGGGTGAAGCTGCGGATCGCCTGAAAACGGGATTATGCGGCATCCGCAAAACCGTCTATATGTCCCTTGGGACTGGCCGGGTCCGGCCCGGCAGGAGCTTTGACGATGGGTAAAAGAGAACTCGTCACCGAACAACCCCGTTACATCAAGCTCAGCGAGCGCGACAATGTCGCGATCGTCGTCAACGATTTTGGCCTTCCGGCCGGCTCACGCTTCACGTGCGGCCTCGAGCTTCGCGCCTTCGTGCCGCAAGGCCACAAGACGGCGCTGGTCGACATCGCCGCGGGTGCACCGATCCTGCGCTACGGCGAGGTCATCGGCTATGCGGCCTCGCCAATTCTCGCGGGCGAATGGGTTGACGAAGCGCGCATTCAAATGCCCGACGCTCCCGCGCTCGACAAACTCGAAATCGCAACCGCCGTGCCCAAGCCGCTCCCGCCGCTGGAAGGTTTTACGTTCGAAGGTTATCGCAACGCGGACGGCTCTGTCGGCACCAAGAACCTTCTCGGCATCTCGACCTCGGTCCAGTGCGTCAAGGGCACGCTGGAATATGCGATCAAGCGTATCCGCGCCGAGTTACTGCCGAAATATCCCAACGTCAACGATGTCATCCCGGTCACCCATGCTTATGGCTGCGGCGTGGCGATATCGGCTCCCGACGCCGTGGTGCCGATACGGACGCTGCAAAATATCTCCCTCAATCCGAATTTCGGCGGCGAGGTCATGGTGGTCGGGCTTGGTTGTGAGAAGCTCGTCCCGGAACGGCTGGTGCCCGAGGGTCTCGGCGACGCCATCGTGCGGATGCAGGATGAAGCTTTTGACAGCTTTGGCGCCATCATCGAACGCATCATGACGATGGCCGACGCCAGATTGGCCGTGCTCAACCAGCGCCGCCGGGAAACCTGCCCGGCTTCCGATCTCGTGATCGGCCTGCAATGCGGCGGCAGCGACGCTTTTTCCGGCGTCACCGCCAACCCTGCTGTCGGATTTGCCGCCGATCTTCTGGTGCGCGCCGGCGCGACCGTCATGTTCTCTGAAGTCACCGAGGTGCGCGACGCTATTCAGCTTCTGACGCGCCGGGCGGCCAACGAGGATGTCGGCCGGGCACTGATCCGCGAGATGGCCTGGTACGACAGCTATCTGGCGCGCGGCGGCGCCGACCGCAGCGCCAATACGACGCCCGGCAACAAGAAAGGCGGGCTCGCCAACATCGTCGAAAAATCGCTCGGTTCGATCGTGAAGTCGGGCTCAAGCCCGATCGCCGGCGTGCTGGCACCGGGCGAAAAGGCCCGGCAGAAGGGCATGCTGTTTGCGGCGACACCGGCGTCCGATTTCATCTGCGGCACGCTTCAGCTTGCCTCCGGGATGACCTTGCAGGTATTCACGACCGGCCGCGGAACGCCTTATGGGCTCGCGGCAGCGCCAGTCATCAAAGTCGCGACCCGCAGCGAACTGGCGCGGCGCTGGAAAGACCTGATCGATTTCGATGCCGGCCGCATTGCCACCGGCGAAATGACCATCGAAGAAACCGGCTGGGAATTGTTCCGCCTGATCCTCGATGTCGCCAGCGGCCGCACCAAGGTCTGGTCCGACCATTGGGGCATTCACAACGATCTCACGCTGTTCAATCCTGCGCCCGTGACCTGACGCTGCGGCTGGCTTGAACCGAAGAGCGAGATGGCGTCTTTCTTCGCTTCAATGGCGGGCGCCTACATTCGTCACTTTCCAAATCGTACAATGCGACGGGATGTCGGTTGTCGCAGGCGTCTCTGCCAGCTTCTCGGCGACCACATCACGTGTCGCCTTCAGATTCCGAAACCAGGCGCGGCCGGACTGCTCGATCACCAGAAATTCGGGATAGGTTCGAACCAGCTCTTCGGTGGACATCACCGAGGGCATTGGGGTCCAGGTTTGCAAATTCTGCATGATGTGGAAATCCACCGCATTGCCTCGCGGCTGCTCGGGATATTTCAGCACGACCTCCCAGTCCAGCGGAAAGCGGTAGGCCGAACCGTGGTCGGCATAGGCTATTCGCGGCAGAAACACGTGCGGGGATTCCGCGATCACTGGAAGCCTGCCATTCACAAACGGACTCTCGAGATAGTTTCCATCATCGTCGGCGCAAACCACCCCGCCATACGGCGACTGACGGGAAAGCTGCGCGACGTTCTGTAGCGCCAGGAGGGCGATCGCGGCGCCCATGAGAAGCACGGCGTTTCGTCTTTGCGAGGCGTGTTGGATCAGCCATTCGCCAAATGCGAGGTGAACGGCCAGGCTGACGATCAGTTGCGGCGTAAAGTATCGCGGCACAAACAAGGGAAGCGCCACTTTTGCCGCGATCCATCCGGCCAATGTGACGCCGGTTATTCCGGCCAGGATGAGGATGATGTAACGCCAGGGCTGCCATCGCGGATCGTGGACGGCCGCTCGAAGCTCAACCCCCCTCTGGATGCCGGAAACGACGACGCTCGCCAGACAAAGCAGCTCCAGCAGCGTAACCCACATGGACGTTTTCGACGCAAACAGGGTTTCCAGAAGCTCCGGCAAACCCGGCCGCTCCATCCAGCCATAGGGTTTTACGAGCTCCAGCTGTTCGCGTAAGAACGGGACTCCACGCCGCCAGCACGAGGACCGAAGGAGCGACCGCAATCGCCGTCAACTGAAGACGGGATCGTTCGCCGCCGAGCTGGCTCAACGCGCCGGCAAGCGCGATGCAGCCGACATACACGACCCCGAATGTATGGGCGAGCGTCAGCCCCACATACACCATCGCAAGCCCAAGGACGTCGCCTCGACGCTGACGCTCGATCAACCGTTGCTGAAGAAGGACGGCCAGCGACGCCATTAAAAAGTAAAGAGCATAGGTGCGCAGCTCGAACGCGATGCGAACGACGTTGTCGTTCAGCGTCACAAACAGCAGCGCACCGATCCAGCAAGCTTCGCTCGATATGACGCGCCGGCCGACACGGCAAAGCGCAATCAACGCAACGCCTGTCAGCACGAGATTCACGAGCTTGAGACTGACAACCAACGACATCGCCTGAGGCAAAGCAACCGTCGTCAGCCAAGCCGCGGTCAAATAGAACGGCGGATTGCCATCGATGCCCATCACTATTCCGGCCCAAAGTTTGGGCAGGTCACGTGCGCCGAGCAATGTCGTGGTGAGAAGTTCATCCGACCACAAGCGGTCGTTCAATGCTCGAATGGCGAACATTGCAACAGCGCAGCCGATCAGCAGCGCGCAAGCTGCTTTCAGCGATCGACGCCTCATCAGATCGGTGTCGGTCATGATCATCTATTCGCTGGCCGGGAAACTATCGTTAATAAAGTCCGATGAATTTGGCACGGTGCCGCCAAATGGCGGCACTGCACTTGACGATTCAAGCACGATCAATCCAGCCAAAACGTTAAGGTCGGCCTTCACGATCATGAGCCCGCCGCATCTGCGTTTTTGTAGGCAAGCGCTTAAGGTGAAATCCGACTACGCGGACCCCCTGGGAAAGCTAGCCCTGTCACGCCTCGTTCAGTCCGGCGCCGCGATCGGATAATGCCTTCTCCGCCTTGGGCGTCAGCGCATAGAGATCGCCGTCCCTGACGACATACCCCTGCGTCACCAGCCGATCGACCTCACCCCGCCGGTCGCCGGCAAGCGCGACCGATTGGGCGATATCGCAGAGTATGGCTACTTGCGCGTCGGTCAGCATGGCGTTCCTCCGGTCACCTCTTGAACGCGGCCGGAAGCCCGCGGGTTCCGGCCACCCTGCCCAGCCTTGAGGAAGCTCTTCAAGCCGCCGACCAGCCGCCGTCGATCGGGATCACCGTGCCGGTGATGTCACGGCCGGCCGGGCTGCACAGAAAGGCGACCATCGCTCCGACATCCTCCAGACGGACAAAACGACCGCTGGGTTGGCGCTCTTTCATATATTCGCGCGTCGCTTCGTCTTGCGAGATGCCGCGCGAGGACGCTATGGCATCGATGCGGCTCATGATCGCGGGTGTCGGCAATGTCCCCGGGCTGACGGAATTGCAGGTGATGCCGGTGCCGACCGTCTCCATCGCCACGGCGCGGGTCAGGCCGATAATGCCGGTCTTGGTTGTCACGTAATCGGCGCGGCCCTGTGCCCCCCGTTGTCCGTAATGCGAGGACAGGTTGATGATACGGCCGAAATCTTTGGCTCGCATCGCTGGCAACACCAGCCGGATAATACGAAAAGGTGCCGTCAGATTGACGGCCAGCGATTGCTGCCAGTCGGCGTCCGAAAACTGCTCGATCGGCGCGAAATGCCGGACCACCGCGTTATTGACGACGATATCAGGATCGCCAATCGTTTCCCGCGTAAACGTCACCAGCCGTTCGACGCCGGTGAGTTCGGACAGATCCGCCCGGCAATAGACCACCGTCACGCCGTGGCGGCCTTGTAACGCGGTCCGCGCCGGCTCGACCTTTGCCGGTTCGTCGATTCCATGCAGCACGATGTCATGTCCGGCAGCGGCGAGGCTCTCGGCGAGAGCGTAGCCGAGTCCGCCGCTTGAGCCGGTGACGAGCGCAGAGCGGCGCGCCGGGGCCGTCATTACGCGTTTCCGCCGCGCGACAAGCGAACCAGATCGAATAGTCCGTCAGGCATCGATGTTTCCACTCCCCTGGGCGCCGGCAAACTGCGGGCGGCACCGTATCGCATTACGCATTTCCGACTGCCGGGTAGCGAATGTCAAATCCACTCCGCTAGTCCGATATGAAGCTCCAGCCCAACTGGCGCAAGCTCACGATGGGAGGATAGGTATTGGCCGATTGCCGCCCCGACCGTTTGCGTTCCCATGCCATTCCCAACAGGGCGGCTACGAAGCCGAGCACGAGGCCGATGCCGGTCCCGACGTTGCCGATGCCACGGTGATAGACCCTGAGCCAGGACGGCGCGCCGCACATCCAGCATCGGCGCGTTGCATCGCTTAAATCGTCAGTGCTCACCTGAGTGCTCACTTGGCCGATCCAGATCCGGTATCCGTTTCAACAGGCAGCAATCCTGGCGCGCTACCTGTTCAAAAATCGTTCCGGCCAAGCGTCAATTTTGCAATGGAAGAATCACAACTCGAAAACCCGGGGACGGTCTCCATCAATCAGAGGAAGGCCGGGCTCAGATCGATGCCGTAGGTCGCAAACGTAAGCGATACTAGCAGACCGACGCCGCAAAACAGCGCGACGATCGTGAAAGCATCCGTCTCGGTTTCGGTTCCTGACAGGCGGGAAAGAGCTTGGACAAGTGCAGTCATTGGCGATCTCCAATATTCCACCTCGGCTGAGGCGGATTGGGTCATCGCAGCGCACCGTTTCGGGCGGTTTTCGCCGGCCGACGAAATGGTTTCAGGGATTGTTTCATTGGAACAATGGACCAGCCAACCGCTGTCGCTCCAGACCCTATCGTGATGGCTCGCTGATGGGCCGATAGTCACACTCAAATCGAAGCGACTTTTCCTGCGTGGCGGGACGCAAACTCAGATAATAGCCTTGGCGTTGCAACTCGGCGCCGATGTCCAGCGTCTTTTCGATCTCGAACAACCGGTCCCTGTGCGGCTTTTGCCAATGGTTGATCTGGGTCTTGGCCTTTGCCTTGGCGGCCGCTTCATCCGGCGAGATGATCAGGACGTTCCTGTGCAGTTCGGTGAACTCGGATGGGTCATAACCGCCGAGATTCACAAAGAACAGTTTTGGCTGCTGACCGTCCGGTGGCCGGGTCGAAAGTTCGATGTCATATCCGTCGGCCTGTTCGACGGCGCCCCAGCAATCGAGATGCAGGCTCTTCGGCTCTCCCCACCACTGACGCCGCAACTCTTCGAAGCAGTCTTCCGCCGTTTGCCCGATCGCGAATCTGACGTCGTGCAGCTCGACATTCGAATTGCCGCAGTTGCCACCGACGTAGAACATGAAAAGTTTCATTTGGCTTCGGTGTCCGAAAAAACCTCTTCCTGCCCGTGCTTGCTATCACGCCTGACTTCGCACGTCGTGAGCGATTGTGACTCAATGTCCATTCGTGATCATTTCCGTTATATTCAAATAAATATATTGATCTGCGGTACTGACGTCCAGCCTGTCCCCGGACACCGCGGCTTTGGTGGCCGAGTAGGCGAAATATGCAGTGCTTTTCACTTGAACCCGGCCGCGTCCTTTGTTCTAACAAACGCAAGCGGATCGTCTGCGTCGAGCAGATTCGAGCCCCTATTTCCAACGATTCCCCTCACACAAAGGTCGCCAAGATGGCAAAGATGACGAAAAACCAGTTGATTGATGCGATTGCCGAGGGGACGCAAGTTTCCAAAAGTGACGTCAAGACCGTGATCGAGCATCTGATAACAGTGGGTTATAAGGAACTGAATGAAACCGGCGAGTTCGTGATCCCCGGCTTCGCAAAGATGTCCGTGGTGAACAAGCCGGCGACAGAAGCCCGCAGCGGCATCAATCCCTTCACCAAAGAGCCGATGCAGTTTGCAGCCAAGCCTGCCAGCAAATCCGTGAAGGCATCGCCGTTGAAGGTGGCGAAGGACGCCGTGCACAATCCCTGACCGCCAAAGCCTCAATCGAATGCCATTCCACCGCTCAATGCGATGGTCTGGCAGGGGAAAAATCAGAGATCCGTCGCCGGACTGTCTAACCGCTCGAGAAATTCTTTCACCGAGTGCACGACGCCGGTATCGGTCGCCTTGTATCCCGGCAGTGCCGCGACGGCCGTCTGAAATTCCAGACCCTTCATGATGTCGAGAACCCGCCGCATCGGCTCGGTTTCCAGAAAGGTCTGCCGGCAGGCGAAGACATAGTCCTCCGTCAGCAGGCGTATGAAGTCGAGGCTGAATTGCCGGGCCGCGGCTTCGACGCCGAAGGTGACATCGGCCATGCCGCTTGCGACATAGGCTGCGACAGCGGCATGTGTGAACTCGATCTGCTGCGCGCCATTGATTTGTGCCTCATCGATTCCGTGCAGTGCCAGAAGCTGATCGAACAACAGGCGCGTTCCCGAATCGTGGTCACGATTGACGAAGCGCGCCTTCGTATCCGCGATGTCTTCCAGGGAAGATATCTTCAGCGGATTGCCCGGCTTCACCATCAGCCCCATCTCGCGCGTGACAAAGCTGATGATTCGATCCTGACGCGGATCGAGCCACTCCTTGCAAGCCTGAACGCCCTGCGCGCGCAATTCGCCGCGCGGCAGATGCACCCCGGACAGATCGCAGGCGCCTTGCGCCAATGAGACCAGCGAATGCTGGTTGCTGACGTAGCGCAAGTCGACGCCGATGCCGGATTCGCGGTCCAACAACTCCCGGAGCTTGGACACGGCAAAACCGTGGCTGGCATGAACACGGATGACGGACGGCCGCTGATGCAGAAACGGCTTGATCTCGGTGGCCAGTTCCTGCGCCAGGTTTTCGAGTTGCGGACCAAGGCGAGCCTGCATCCGCTCTCCGGCCCAGACCAGTTTCTCTCCGAATGCGGTAAGCCTCGAACCCTTGCCGCGTTGGGTTTCGACCAGCGGTACACCGAAAAACTTCGACCACTGCTCGACCAGGTTCCAGACGTGGCGATAGGACAGATCCGCATCTTTCGCGGCGCTGGTGAGCTTTCCGGTTTTACGGATTTCATTGAGGACGCCCAGCATCACGACGACGGTTTGCGGGCTGTCTTCCTTGTGGAACCGCCAGACGGGCTCGATCTCGATGTGCAGCACGTTCTTCCACCTTATGAAGTGTAGTTCATATATGGCGACACCATAGGTAATCAATGTCATATTTACTACGGGAAATAACCTCCTACATTTAATAACAAGCTATGGAGGAAATATGATGTCTGTTGCATATGACTTTACCCCGGAGACGGCCGCCGCCGAATTCCTGCGGAAACCGCACCAGCTCCTGATCGATGGCCATCGCGTCCCGTCCTCTTCGGGACGGACCTTCAAATCCGTCAATCCTGCGACCGAAGAGGTCATCGCCACGATTGCCGAAGGCAACGAGGCCGACGTGGATCGGGCCGTTGCCGCTGCCCGTCGCGCCTTCGAAGGCCCCTGGCGCACGATGCGCGCCGCCGAGCGCGGTCATCTCCTGCTGAAATGGGCGGAGCTTCTGAAACGGCATGCGGACGAGATCATCGAGATCGAGAGTCTCGATGGCGGCAAACCGATCTCGGCCACGACGCGTCAGGACTTTCCGGCGGCCATAGATACGCTGACTTATTATGCGGGCTGGGCCGACAAGATCAGCGGTGACGTTGTTCCGACACGCGACGATGCGCTGACCTATACCGTCCGCGAACCGGTCGGCGTGGTTGCGGCGATCGTGCCGTGGAATTTCCCGCTGATGATCGGGATGTGGAAGCTCGCCCCTGCCCTCGCATGCGGCTGCACCGTGGTCATGAAGCCGGCCGAACTGACTTCGCTGTCGGCGCTGCGGATCGGCGAACTGGCGCTCGAAGCCGGTATTCCGCCGGGCGTATTCAACATCGTGACCGGTCCGGGCCGTGTCGTTGGCGACGCGCTGGTCAATCATCCCGATGTCGACAAGGTGACGTTCACGGGTTCGCCGGGCGTTGGCCGCGGCATCATGAAGGGCGCTGCCAGCAACTTCAAACGCGTCTCGCTCGAACTCGGCGGAAAGTCCGCCAACGTGATCTTCGATGACGCCAACCTTGATGCAGCCTCCAAGGCTGCGGCCGCCGGCATCTTCTTCAACGCGGGCCAGGTGTGTTCGGCAGGCTCGCGCGTGCTGGTTCAGGAAGGGGCTTACGACGAAGTCGTGGAAAGGCTCGCAGCGCGCGCCAAATCGCTTCGCATGGGGGATCTCCTCGACCGCAACACGTCGTTGGGACCGGTGATCTCGGAAAAGCAGATGAAGTCGATTCTCGATTATGTCGATATCGGCCAGAAGGAAGGCGCTTCGCTGGTCACCGGCGGTGAGAGAATTGGCAAGCGCGGCTATTTCATCAGCCCGGCGGTGTTTGCCGGCGTCAAGCACGAGATGCGAATCTCGCAGGAGGAAATCTTCGGCCCCGTGGTCAGCGTCATCAAGTTCAGGGATGAAGCCGACGCGCTGCGGATCGCGAATGGCACGGCCTATAGCCTTGCGGCGGGCGTCTGGAGCCGCGACATGGGCCGGGTCCAACGCTTCGCCAAGCGCGCTCGGGCCGGAACGGTCTGGATCAACACCTACGGCTATACCGATGTACGGCTGCCGTGGGGCGGTGAACGTGACTCCGGCCTCGGTCGCGAACACGGCACAGCGGCGATCGAGAACTTCACCGAGCCGAAGGCGATTTGGATGAACCTCAGCGCCTGAGGACGATCAAAGCAGCAATGCGCGGACCGAAAGTTCGTGCATTGCGATCACATAGGCAATCGCTTCCATCGTTCGACTGGTTCGAGCCGGCGATACGGGATATCCGTTTGAACTGATGCCTCTGAATTGATGCCTGGGTTAAGCATCTGTCCGGTCGAATATTTTGGTCGGGGCAGCTGGATTCGAACCAACGACCTGCAGTACCCAAAACTGCCGCGCTACCAGGCTGCGCTATACCCCGATCTTTCGGAAAGACCTCGTCGATACACGCTTAAAGACGCATCAGCAAGGCGCGAAGCGTCAGGCGCGGCCGCCGCGATACCGTTCTAAAATGACAAGTTATAACAGCACCATAACGCGTTGATTGAACACTGAACAAGGCGCTTCAGCCGGGCCGGATAGCCCCGTCTATTTGCCGCTGAACAGCGGATGAGCCACGCGATCGCCGGGAGCGATCCCGTATTTCTGCGCCGTACCGGCGATCACCTCCAGTACCCCCTTCGCCAATCCCCGCGACGGAATGATCTTGGTCGACAGCGGCTCGGTATTTTCCGCGATGCGGAGAATCCGGCCGTCAGCCCGAATGAAGATCATGTCGAGCGAGATGTAGGTATTTTTCATCCACATCGACACTTCCTGTTCGGGAGCAAAGTCGAACAACATGCCTTTACCTTCGGCGAGTTCCTTCCGGTACATCAACCCAGTGGTTTTCTCCTCCTCAGTCGTCGCCATCTCGACCGAAAATACATGCACTCCCGTCTTGGTCACGATCTCGAGCGGCTGGATCGATGCGGCGCGCGCGCCATCGACGGCGAACATCCAAAGCGAGCCTGCAAGCGCAAGCGAAATCCAGAATTGGACATACGGCCAATGCCTTCCGGCCGCCCGATCAGACCTCTTCGACACCATTCGCCTCACCACACCTCATTGGTCGCGCCGGTTATCCGGCACGAGCTTGCTGACCGCAACGCCGCAGTTTTAACATTCACGCCGCATTGGGGCAGTCACTTTTGCGATTTTTCGAGGCCGTCAGCGCTGTTTTTGGAGCGCCATAAATAAAGGCGCTCCACGCAAATCGACGAAGCTTCAGGGAGTTAGGTCGCCGGACGGCAGGCTTAGTGCGAGGAAAGTCCGGGCGAACCGGTTTCGGGCTGGATTTCAGCCGCCATCATGCCCTTGGAACCCGGTCCAAACCGGACCAGCACATATTGTCCAGGGCGCAATTCCGTCATGCCGTAACGCCGGAGCGTTTCCATGTGGACAAAAATGTCGGGGGTTCCCTCCCCGCAGGTCAGGAAACCGAACCCGCGAAGCCGGTTGAACCATTTTACCTGAGCCCGCTCCAATCCGCTGGTCGGAGTGACGCTGACGTGAGTCCGCGGCGGTAACATCTGCGCCGGATGGATCGCCGTCGATTCGTCCATCGAGACGATGCGGAAGGCCTGATAGCCTTTTGCGCGCTGCACGCACTCGCAAACGACGCGCGCTCCCTCATAGGCTGTCTGGTAGCCGTCGCGGCGAAGAACCGTTACGTGCAGAAGCACATCCGGCCAACCATTGTCAGGAACAATGAAGCCGTAGCCCTTTGATGCGTCGAACCATTTGATGACGCCGCTGATTTCGACAAGGTTCGCCGCGGCATCCCCGAGCCCCTGCATCGCATCGAGCAGAGGATCTCTTGGACCAGCGGCGGAATATCCAGAACCGAGCCTTGCCGGTCCAACCGCCCCGCCGGGCGATTGAACTCCGAGCTTCTTGGACTCAAATCCGTCCGACCCCATGACCCCGGACCCCACAACATTATAAACATCCCGCCGGCGAATGCGGCGGCGATTCTCTCGCGTCTATCCCCAATATTCAGAAGACGCCCGCGAATCTCTCGAATCAAAAGATAACACTCTCGATTGCGGCGCATAGATAAAAAACAATTCTTCCGGAACCTATGAACAGCCTTGCGCATCAGCGAATCAATTAGGCATCAGTTGCCTACAAACGGCCCGAGCGTTTCCCCGATGTCATGTCGAATGACCAGATCGGCGACGTCATCCTGTTCGGTCGGCTCATTGTTGATAATCACCAGTCGCGCACCTGCGCTCTTGGCCATCAGGGGAAAACCGGCCGCCGGCCAGACCACCAGCGACGAACCGATGGCGAGAAACAGATCGCATTGTTGCGCGAGTTCCGTAGCCCGGCGCATGGCGTCTTCAGGCATCGCCTGACCAAAAGATATGGTCGCCGTTTTCACGGGCTCATTGCAGGTCGCGCAATCCGGCGCATGGCCTGACGCTTCAAGCCGCCGTTTCACCCAGCCAAGATCGTACGTCAGACCGCATCCGATGCAGCGCGCATAGGTGGTATTGCCGTGCAGTTCGATGACATGATCGTCCGCGAAGCCTGACGCTTGATGTAAATTATCAATATTCTGGGTCACGATCGCCGGGATCTTTCCTGCACGGTAGAGCGATGCCAAGGCTCGATGGCCGCGTCCAGGAGCGGCTGCTGCGAACGTCGTCTCGATGGCAAAACGCCGCCGCCATGATTCATCCCGCGCTTCCCGGCTCGCGACGAATTCATCAAAAGGGATCGGCCGGTTGCGGGTCCACAATCCGCCCGGCGAGCGGAAATCCGGAATGCCGCACTCGGTCGAGATGCCGGCACCGGTAAAGGGAACGATCATCGAAGCCTCGGCGATCATCTCGCCGAGCTGCTCCACGCCACTGCTGATATCCGAAGCAATCACCACCGGCAGCCTAACGGGTCCTCTGCATCAAATGCAATACCGAGGTCCCGCTGGCTATTTCGAACGATGTCTATTTCGAAATGGGGTCAGGCCGCTTTCGCAACCGCATCCTTGGCGACGGCAGCCTTGGCTTCGTCGATTTTGCGGGCGGCTTCATCGCCCTTCTTCGGCTTGGAAACCGGCGGCGCAATCAGCGCCTTCCTGGCCAGTTTGCCGTACTGCGACAAGCTTTCCAGTTCGGCCTCTAGCTCCGCCTGGCGTGCCATTACTTTTTGAGCGAGCTTTTCAGTCGCGGCATCACGCAGTGCCGCGAGTTCTTCAATGTTCAGTGAATCGAGATCGATCTTTGCCATAAGGCCTCCTGTGCGCGCTCTCGCTACCGGCAACGGTCGCGCGTCACAAGCAGTCGTCACGCTTATCCACAATCGCGATCTTGAATCGCAGTCTTGCGGCGTCTTCATCCCATTCGCGCCCCAATTGCGGACGCCAATGGTTGCGGGACGCGAATCAAAAGCCAAAGGATGGGCATGAGCGAACGGTACGATCGGCTGGCGCGCGAGCGCGAGGAAATCGCAGCACGCGTGGCAAATTTCAAAGCCACCCAGGAAAAATTCAGACGTGAGCGAGACGAATATTTCACGACCACGTTGGAAAACGCGCGCGACGGCGAGCGATCAAAACGTGCGCTTGAACGCGTGCAGGCCTGGCCGTGATGTGAACAGGATTTCCCACGCCAGCAAAAAAGCCCGGAGTGACCTCCGAGCTTTTGTTTTGCCAACGAGTTATCTTTTGAAAGCGAAACCCGCTTACCAGTAACCGCGATGCCAATAGCGGTGGTGCCAATACGGCCCGCCGTAAGGTCCGCCATAATACGCATAGCCCGGCCCGTAAGAGGGACCGTATCCGTAGTAGCCAGGACCGTAATAACCGTATCCATAACCGGGACCGTAATAGCCGTAAGCGCCGGCCGCGCCCGCCGCGATCGCGCCGGCGGCTAGTCCAAAAGCGAGCCCGGGTCCAATTCCGCGCGCCTCAGCCGGCGCAGTGACGGCGGTTGCGCCAACTGCGGCAACCGTTGCCAAAATTGCCAGTGTCTTCTTCATGCGCGTTCCTCCATTCAACACTGATAAATCAACGCAAGGCGATGGCGATGGTTGCAGCGGGAACCACGCTAGAATCTGAAGTCGACGGGGAACCAAACGAAAAAGAGCGGCCCGATGAGGGCCGCTCTTTTCCTGGATCAGCCAGCTGCTGCGTTACTGGCAGGGATGCCTCAAGCCGTCATAGCCGAGATATGTCCCGCTCGCCGGATCGTAGGAGCGGTAGCGCTGCGCGCAGTACGATGCATCGCCGCCCATAGCGACGGTCTGACCGACCGGGGCCGGCTGACCGAACGTGACGAGCGGCAGACCGGAATCGAAGGTGACCCCGTTGTCATAGGCGTAGCTGTCACCATAATAGTTCGGGTCGTAGGCATAGTTGTCGCCGTAATACGGGTCGGAATAGCCGTAGCCATATCCGCCCGAAGCGATCGCCGCACCGGTCGCTATGCCTGCAGCCGCCGCGCCAACGGCAAAGCCGGCATCGCGTCCAAAGCCGCGACCGCGATCGCCGCGGAATTCACCGCGTTGCGCCAATTGCGCGTTGCCGCGGCCGGCAAAATTTGTCCGGCCGACATTGGTCTGAGCGCCACGGAAGTTAGACTGCATACGCGGGCCGCCACCCATCCGGGCGCCACCCGTATGTCCAGCGGCGGCATGCGCGCCGCCACGGGCCGGTCCTTGCTGCGCCAACACCGGGGTTGCAATCGCAAGCGAAAGCGAAAGAGCCGTGGCTCCCAAAACGCCAAATCTCGTCATACTGTTGTCTCCAGGACTGTGAAGCCAAACCAACTTCCTCACGAGACGATCGTTCCGGTGCATCGCAAAATAGCGGGATCAGCGAACCATCATCAGTATAATGAGGAGAGCGAACGCTCCAATCAGGCCCGCAACAAAGACCAAACGTCGCAGCGGCGTATTGAGAATGATCTCACCGCCGCGGACTTTTTCCGCCGGATATGGTTTTTGTTCCACGATACGGCCTCCATCACATACGGCCTCCGTGAAGAAACAAGATTTGAACGCTTCGTTGGTTCCGCAGTTCCCCATGTATCCGCACAAGTGGCGCAGGCTACAAATTGCTTCTGCTCTACAAAGTCGCGAAGAAAAAAAAAGACCAACCCTAATCTCTTCTCGTTCACGACCTGACTCTATTCCGTTCTCAAAGAACGAATCGGAGTCGCGCAAACCCACGCGGACCAAACCTTAAGGGATCGTTGCCGCACGGGCCCTCGGGCGGTGGAGTTCGCCGGCAAGCTCTCCACTCACGACGGAGGCGGATCGAGAAGTCGGCGATACGTTCGTGGAGGACACCGAGGTGTTGGCGTTCAGCGATGCTTGGTTTGCTCACTCATTCGACTTCGATGAGCTTTTCTTGAATTTGAAATTACCCAGCCACAGCCCGAACAGCGCCAGGAGAATTCCCAAGGCGTCGATCCTCCAATCGGCTTGCGACTTGTCAGCGCTCTCCAGCCAGAAGCACACCGCGCCGGCGACGATAAGGGCTATTCCGATCATCTGTCTCATGCGCTCACCATATCCCAAATTTCGGCTTCTGATTTGCCAGGATGCTTTCTGGCTAGCGACATGAATGTCGTCCACAAATCCGCTTCTCGCTGTTCATCCTCTTGTGCTCCTTGTATGACAGTGGGTGCCCTCACGAACTTGAGAACTCAAAGGGGGGAACCATGCTAACGGCTGCAGAACGTATCCGCACTTTATGCGTGCCCCATGGTGCATTTTGCTGCTATTTTTCGCCCTGAACGCCTAATCCAAAGCGAAATCTCTAAACGTTGCCAGGAGAACAGGAAACATGCGATATCTTCACACCATGCTGCGCGTCCGGAATCTCGACACCGCGCTCAAATTTTATCGCGACGCGCTGGGGCTGAAGGAAGTTCGCCGCATCGATAACGACAAGGCAAAGTTCACCCTGGTGTTTTTGTGCGCGCCCGAGGACGAAGGCAGTTTGAAAAACTTGCCTCCGACGCGCGGCGCGCCGCTGGTCGAACTCACCTACAACTGGGACGAAGAAAAATACGGCGAGGATCGCTATTTCGGTCATCTCGCCTATGAGGTCGACGATATCTATGCGACCTGCGCGCACCTGATGAAACTCGGGGTCACGATCAACCGGCCGCCGCGCGACGGTCAAATGGCTTTCATTCGCTCGCCCGACTTGCACTCGATCGAGCTTCTGCAAAAGGGCGATGCGAAGCCCCCGGCTGAACCTTGGACGTCGATGCCCAACACCGGACATTGGTAGCGCGAGCGCTGTTCGCGCCGACACGCCTCGCTTGTCGCTCCGTCACTGCCGGAACTTCACCCTGCCCGACGCGTTGCCCGTCCATCGAGGGATTGAGGAGGCGACGATGGGACGAGGAATATTGCTCTGGCTGCTGGGCGTGCCGATTCCGGTGATCATTCTGTTGTGGCTGTTCTTCGGCCGCTAACAGATACGATCGATATTTTCAGTAGCAAATCAGGTTTTGCTGATCGCAAAGCCTGATTTTTGCATTTCAAGCATCCTTTCCCGCCGTGACGAGAAGGACTGCTTTCATCCGGAATTTGCGCTATCACCCACGGATCATCCGTGGGAGCGAAGAACCGTGTCGAACAACAATCCAGCGCAAATCACCATCTGGGGCCGCCCCAACTCCGTCAATGTCCAGAAAGTGCTCTGGTGCCTGCACGAACTCGACCTTGCCTTTGAACGCATCGACGCCGGCATGGCGTTCGGCAAGAATCGCGAGCCGGAATATCTGGCGATGAATCCCAACGGCCGCGTGCCGACGCTGGTGGACGGCGATTTCGTGCTGTGGGAATCCAACTCCATCATGCGCTACTTGGTCCTCGCCTATCGTCCGCAATCGTCGCTTTATCCGCAGGCGCCAAAGCTGCGGGCGAGCGTCGATCGATGGCTCGACTGGACGCTCTCGACGCTGCAACCGGTCGACCGCCCGGTGTTCTGGGCGCTGGTGCGAACCCCGGTCGAACAGCGCGACATGGCAGCGATCCAGAAGGACGGCGACGCCGAAGCGGCCCAGTGGCGTGTTGTCGATGCGTATCTCAAGACGCGCCGTTTCATCACAGGCGACGAGTTCACGCTCGCCGACATTGCGCTCGGCGCCTATGCACGGCGCTGGTTCGGCGTCGAGGGAATCACCAAGCCGACATTCCCCCATCTCGAGCGCTGGTTTGGAGAGATCGACACCCGGCCGGGTTTCGTGCGCTATATCGCTCCGCCGATGTCGTGAGGCCGTGTTGTCAGGCGCGTGGTGAGAACCGGATTGACGCGGCCTACCTGACGAATTTGACTCCGAAGGAATGGCCGCGCCGCCAAACCACCTGGCAATGGCGGCCGGTCTTGGCGTCACGCGAAAAAGCAAGCCGCACCCGGCCCGACAGCACGCTTGAATCCGACACGGAGAGCTTCGCGCCCGTGGCTGACATATCGTGCACGACACACGGGCGCGTCGCAAAGCCCCCCTCCAGGGTAACCCACGCCGTCTGCTGCACCGATCTGCGCACATCGCGTTTTTTGGCTGCGGGCACTATTCTCTTTCCGGCTTGAAATGATCCTTCGGGCCTTCCTATCGGAGCGGACTTTAAAAACTGTTGCAAATTACTGAAGCGAACGATGGCACTCGTTAGCAAATACCTCCCGCCGGGACGGGGCCGCCGCCCATCCGCCTAACGGGAAAACCGGTCTTCTCGCGGCTTGCCCGGGCGCGCAAACGCCATTATACGTTCGCGCGCTGGTGTTTTGGCCGTCTTCCCGGTCGAACCGGCAAGGTGAACAAACCCTTTCAAGGTATTGATTCGCTGGTAAAATTTCGTTAGTTCAAAGCGAAGCAGCGGCACGGTCGTCCGGATTTGGCTGTGTCGAGGCAGGCGCCTTGCTCCCTTCGTCTATCGGTTAGGACGCCACCCTTTCACGGTGGAGAGAGCGGTTCGATTCCGCTAGGGAGCGCCAAAAAATTCAAATACTTGCCGAAATAACCGCGTCTCGGGTCCTACGTCTGTCCGAATAGGCGAATGTGGACGATTGGCGCACCGACGCACGAAAAAGCCGCCGCTGTGGTTGAGGGCAGCGACGGCTCTGCGCAGTACTCGTGACCACCAGAAGGTCACACGCGATGATGGGCTCTCGCACTTAACCCCGAGTTACGATCGCCTCAGCCTTCCGGGCTTTGTAACTGGCTCCAGCCTTGCGCCGGTGCTGTGGTCAGCGGAGCTCCGCCAACCGAAATGGGTCCCATTGGTTTCAGCGGCCGAGCTATCCGTTTGCGTGCCGCTCCAGATAGCCGGGCGCGACCGCGTCCTTTTGGAATGGAGGACGTTATCTCCGGCGCTACCGCGTTTTGGAGCGCGTCAACCTTGGCTATCAGCGTCGAAAGCTGAACAGATATCTTCTTCACATCCGACTGTTCGTCCGTGATGCTCTGTCTCAGTGTATCAAGCTTGGCTGTGTCCCGTTGCAGCAGAGCCGTGTTTTGTTGCAGCAAGGATCCGTTGTCCTGTAGCGCGCTAGCGTGTTGCTGTTGGGACGACTGAATATCCTTCAGAGCGGCGACAACCGGCTCCGGTATCGGCGCTGAGGCTCCCTCGTGCGGAAGTAGTTCAGCCACCATGCCGCTGACGTTTGGCAAGGTGATATTGAAAGACGGCAGTGTATAGAGGGCCGCCGTCCCATTTATGGCCAAAGCAAATACCGACAGCGCCAGGATCGACTTCCGGCTGGCCTTCCTGGCCGGTATTGCGGAGTTGGATCGCTTGTCTGTCGTCTCGGTTCGGATTGCTTCCGATGTCTTGGTCATCTGCATTGACCTCAAATAAAAAAGAGCCGCCGCTGGATCGTCCGCGCGACGGCTCCTTACGCGTTGCCTACTGAAACTGCCGTAGATTATGGGCCGATCAGATTAATTCCCGGTTAGCGCCCTAACCTGCTGGCATGCGGGGCCACGCGACCGGCCGGCGCCGGCCGTCGAGCGCCGACCGCCGCCTCCTGTTCGCAGTCCGGTGTGATCAGATTTCAACACTCAATGAAAATCAGCCCGGTCCTTATTCGGAACACAGTTGCGCCTATTGGCATCCCCACGGCTCCGCGAAGTTGTTTGCGAAAAGAAAAAAGGGAGTCAGTCATGAGCATCATCATCCCCCTGGAGCTTCAGCGAAAGTGCGAACAGCGCTGGGCCGCCAGATTTCCTCAACCGGCCGCTACCGCGCCTCAACGCCAGTCAGATGGCAAAGATCAGGAGCGGCCGCACCCCAGTCCAGCGGAGTAAGCGCACCGGGCCATCTCTCCAAAACGGGAAAAGAAGACGGAGCCGCGCAAATTGTCAGGGCTTTGCTGGTGCAGCGCCTGTGTTCGCTTTGCCCGCGGTGCCGCCCTTGGGCTGGCGGTCGCGCGCGGCTGATAGCTCTTTCTTGAGCTTCGACTGCTCGTCGGCCGTCATCGCGGGCTTGTCGGGCCTCGGCGGCACATCTCCCACGGCCGGATAGCCGGTCGCTTTCGGACGGGCCGCTTCCTCGGCGCGCGAGGCGAGCGGTAAAAGCGCGATGACGGACAGCAGCATCGCTGAAGCGGCAAACGCCATGAATCGTCCAACCTTCCGCATCGGCAGTCCCGTCTGTTGCGCTTGCACGCGGGCACGGCCGGACCTGTCTGGGGGTAGGTTCAGAGGCCGACCGTGCAGGCCCTGACGGGCGGCCGTCAGTAACCCGAAGGATAACCGATACTCTCGAGATCCCGTTCCGTGACATCTTGTCCATCGTTCGGAAGGCGCGACGGCTGCGAAAGACCGTTGTATTTCTGTCTTGTTTTTCGGCGAAGCTTTTCGGCATCCATCCTGAAAGTTCCCGGGTGCTCATGAAGCGCGAAATCACGATCGGACTGGCCGTGGTTGCGGGCGCCGCCCTGCTCGAGGTCGCGCTGATTCCCGGCATCATTCTGGGAGGCGCTGCCTTCCTCGCGCCGCGGTATCTACGCGGGCGACGCGGCACGACGGCGCGACGGAACACCAAGGCGCCGCAGATCGACGCGTCCTCGCGTGAAGCGGCGGTAAAACAGCCTTCCCTGCTTTTGGCAAAATTGCCGCTTGGGCGGACCATTGCCAAAACGATTACGTTTCGCGTCGTTGTAACGACCCTTGATTTCACGACGAACTATATCGTGATCGGCGAACTCGGGACGGCCGCCGGTCTATCGGCCTTCAATCTGATCGCGGGCCCCCTCTTCTATTTCGCCCACGAGGCCGCGTGGAATTATCTGCGTCCTACCGAAACCGCCGTCACGCTGCATTTGCCCAAATCCAATCCCGAGGGCGAGGCAACAGGGCTGACGATCAGCCCGGCGCTGGCCAAGACGATCACGTACCGAACCATTGCAACGATTGTGGACTTCACCACGAATTATGTGGTTGTCGGCACCGTCGCCGAGGCGATGATCCTGTCGGCCACCGGCTTCGTGCTCGGGCCGTTCGTGTATTACGGCCATGAGAAGGCCTGGGAATATCTGGCCGATGATTCCGTGGCAAAGGTGGTTCCTGTGAAAGAGGTCGAGCTTCTTCCCGCGCTTGGCTAAAACCTCCGCCAACCTATTGATTTCCCTCAAAAGCGATGCTCCCTTAGGCGGGAGGATCGGAATTCACAACAGGGATCAATCACTTTGCCGGGGGCCTCAAAAGCGGCGCGCCGTCTCGACAGTTTCAGGCGCCTGCTCACGCATATCAACGAGCGGATTCTGCCTGATCTCGGCTTCGTATTGTGGGACGGCTCCACGGTGCCTGCCGACCTTCGTTCCGATGCGCTGGCCCTCGTCATCGCCGATGAGGGCGCGGTGGCAGCCATGATGCGGCGACCGAGCGTCGATACGTTCCTCAACCTCTGGGTCACGGCGCGGTTCGATCTGCGCAATGGATCGTTTTTCGATCTTGTGGCGCGCAGGCCGAAAACGCGCACCCGGGCGCTGATGAAGTCTTTCAACAAGTCTCTCGCGCTCGCAACCCTCGCCAGATTCGTATTCGTGCCGCGTGGCGGACCGTGGCCGCTTGAGGGCGTTCGCAGCGAAAAGCCGCGCATCGACGGCTCCGCGGCGAGCAACAAGGAAAACGTCCATTATCACTACGACCTCTCCAATCGGTTTTACGAACTCTTTCTCGATCCGGAGATGGTCTACTCCTGCGCCTATTTCAAAGACTGGACCAACGATCTCGCGACGGCGCAGGCCGACAAGCTCGACATGATCTGCCGCAAATTGCGGCTTCAGCCGGGCGAAACCCTGCTCGACATCGGCTGTGGCTGGGGGGCTCTCGTCTGTCATGCCGCTCGACACTATGGGGTTCGCGCCCATGGCGTCACGCTGGCGGAAAAGCAGTTCGCCTACGCCAGGGAAAAGGTCGCCCGGCTGAAGCTCGAGGACAAGGTGACGCTGGAACTGCGCGACTACGTGAGCCTCGAAGGTGGCTTTGACAAGATCGCTTCGATCGGCATGTTCGAGCATGTCGGCATCGCCAATCATCCGACCTATTTCCAGGCGATCAATCGCCTGCTGAAGCCCGGCGGCCTTTATCTCCACCACTCGATCGCGCTGCGCTCGAAGAGTTTTGAGCGCTTTCGTCGCGGCCGCCGGCGGGATGCCGCCTTGGCCACCGCGATCGGCCGCTACATCTTTCCCGGTGGGGAGCTCGACCATGTCGGCATGTCGGTCGCCAATCTCGAGCTGTATAATTTTGAAGTGCACGACGTCGAAGCATGGCGCGAGCACTACATGCACACCACCCGGCTCTGGCACGACCGGCTATCGGCAAACCGCGAAGCCGCCGGGCGCGAAATCGGCCGCGAGAAAACCAGGCTGTGGATCGCCTATCTCGCCATCGTCTCGATCGCCTTCGCACAAGGCACCGTCGGGATTTTCCAGACGCTGGCGTCGCGCCGTGTTCGCGGCCTTTCCGGCCTGCCGCCGACCCGGGCTGATCTCTATCGGTGAGCCCGATAGATCGAGAAAAATTGCTCGAAGCCTTGCCTCAGCTGATGTTTTCTCCGGTGACAAAGCGCTCGGTACAGATGACCATGCGGATCGATAAGAAACGCCAACGAGGAAGGCATGGAAACAAGAAAATTTAGCTGGTCGCGGCGAAACGCCATTCTAGCCGCAATGGGCGGAGTTTCTGCCGCGTTGTGGTTGCGGACTTCATCGGCGCAAGCCGATGAAAAAATGACGCGGGCGCAAGCGCAGTATCAAGACACGCCAAACGGCATTTATAGCTGCTCCAACTGCTCGCTGTTCGAACGCCCCAAATCCTGCAAGGTGGTCGCGGGTGACGTCAGCGAAGACGGCTGGTGTAAAGCCTTCGCGCTGGTGGACTAGATTTTTTGACAAAAAATGCCGCCGAAATCCCGAGGATACCGGCGGCATGGTGACAGGTACTTTCAGGCCAATACTTTTAGGTGAACACGGAGTGATCGATCGACCCGTCCGGCACCACGTAGCCGTAGCGGGTGTGGGACGGCTCAGGTCCCGCCTTCTCGTACTCGGCCTTCATCATGGCAAAGCGATCGCCTTTGAGTTCCAGCATCGCCTTCTTCGGGTCGATATTGTAGAGCCGCGCGTTGTTGCCGGCGAAGATCGCGGTCTTGACGGGACCTCGGGCATCACCAAGCGGGGCGAAGCCGTACTTCTTCTGCATCACCTCGGGGATTTCCAGCCGGCGCAAGCCCTCGATCTGCCACTGCGGCCCGCCGGTCCAGAGTGCATCAGTCCCCCAACAGACGCGATCGACACCCATCCCCTTGATCATGATGCCCATCAGCGCGGCACAGACATTCGGCTCGGCGACCAGCGTCGTGGCGAACAACTGTCCGACGTCGCCGTAGACATTGTTGACGCCGTACTGCGCCGGAATGTCGGCGAGATCGCTGGTCCAGGAGATCCGGCCGGTGCGCTCGAATTCGGCCAACGCAACCTTGGGGTCGCCGCCAACATGGCGGTAGCCGCCGTGATAGATGATGAAGTTAAGCTGCGGCCAGTCCTTGGCGGCCTGGCCGACGTCGGAGACATCCACGAAGCCACGCAGATTGGGGAACTGGTGTTCGACACTCGGCGCAAAAAGTCCCTTGTGAACGCAGACATTCTTGATGCCCGCCTTCACCATCTTTTCATAGCCCTTGTAGGTGACTTTCTCGTCGTCCATCCGCCACGGATAGCGGCTGGTCTCCTTGTGCGTGTTGTCGCCGATGGTGTAGCCCTTGCAGGATTCCGGATTCAGCGCGAGGCCGGCATCGAGGTTTTCAAGCCAATTCGGCTGCCCGGGTGTGAAGATGCAATGGGCGAACAGGCGGCGCGAGCCGGCTTCTTCGTTGACCTTTTTGCGCGCGTCCGCCATCTGCTGGTTGGTCAGGAACCAATCCCGCTCGGTGTCGGAAGGCGCGGAAGATATCAGCGCGATCTTGGTGTCGCTGTCGAGAAACATCTCTTTTTTATAGTTGTTGAACTTCAGATCCTCGATCGTCTGCTCGTGGTCGGCAAGCTGCTTGTTCCAGCCGGCCTTGCCCACCGCCTTGCGCATCTCGACGAAGCCCATGATACGGGTGTCGTCGCGCAGGAAATGCGTGTGCATGTCCATGATGAACTGGTCCTTGAGCGAGTTCGCTCGCTCCTGGGCCATCGCCGGCGTCGCTGCTTCCGCCCTGGTCACCTCGAACAGCGGTCCATAGACCTCGTTCATGGCGACAAAGGCTGCGGCCATGCCAGCCGCAGTCTGGAAAAATCGGCGACGATCCAGGCCCTGCTTGCCGCCGAGGTCGTCGGCCATTGCCAGCATCCGCGCCTCGGCCTCGCGCTGCCGCTCGTTTTGCGGATCGGGATAAAATTCGTCGCTGGAAACAATCTGGGTCGGAATCGGCGTCTTGTGCTGAAGCATTTCGGACGGCATCAGCGAGGCAAGTTCTTCTTCTGTTAATTGGTTGCTCACTTGTCGAAACTCCCTTTTTTTATGCGGGGTTCACTTCGGAATCCCTCTTGGAAGACGCGAAGATTAGGCCCGCGCTTTTCAGAGGCAAGCTTACGCTCCGTCGCGCCTGTCAGAATAGCGTGATTGAATAAGATGAAAATGCACTCGACCTCAGCTGACTGCGTGTGCGCTCTCACGCATGCGCTGGCTTTCGAGCATGCGAATCCGCCCCCGATTGCAGAGGAATGGCGACCGGCCGCAGACGCAGCAACACCTGGAAACGGAGGAACTACGGAGACTAGTTCCCGAGACCAAAGTGCGACGCACAAGGTCGAACGCCGCGTTTGGCCCGACACGGCCGCAGCGTTCGGCGTCCCCCAGCGTCAAAAGTTGCAGAGCTATTGACTTCGCGTGCTCCCACCTTTCTAGAGGATGGCTGTGGGCACGAAAATCGCGGGGCGACGGACGTCGATGGCTGTTCAAAGATACCTGGCGATGCTGACGACCCTGGCCTTGACCGGATGCGGCGCGATGCCGAACTTTTCTCTGCCTGACGTCAAGGCAAGGAACGATTTCAAGGGCAAGCCACTGAGCGCGGTTACAGCACAGCTCGGCTATCCCGAATATCAGCAAACCTATGCCGGGCAGAAAACCTATACTTGGCGAAGAGGCACGGCTGCGCAGGAATGCCTGATCAAGGTTGTGATGGCTGGCGACATCGTCGATTCCTACGATACGTCGGGCGATCCCGCGATCTGTTCTCCCTATCTTGCCCCTGCCCAACCCGTTCCCGCCCAATAACGATAGGCCGATTTCAACCATGAACGATCGTTGCAAGGCTGACGGCGCGCGGGTTCTTGCCGATCTCAATGCACTCCGTACCCTCGGTGCCTACAAGACCGGCGTGCACCGGCCGACCTTTTCCGAACCGCACCTGCATTCGCTGCAATGGCTGGTGGGGAAACTGCCCGAAGCCGGTCTTGCGGGTGAGATCGACGGCATCGGCAACGTGCTTGGCACGAGTGCGAAAGCCGGCTTGAGGTTGCTGGCCGGCTCGCACCTGGAGAGCCAGAATTTCGCGGGCTGGCTCGACGGACCGCTCGGCGTCATCTACGCGCTCGAAGCCGCACGCGTGATCAACCTCGACCCCGGCATCAAGGGCGCAGTGGAAGTCGCGTCATGGTGCGACGAGGAAGGCCATTTCGGCCATTTTCTCGGCAGCCGTTCCTATGTCGGCGACGTCACCGAGCAAGACATCGACGCCGCGCGCGACCGCACCAACGCCCGCCCCATGCGCGAGGCGCTGCAAGCGGCCGGTCTGGCGCGGCCGCCCACGAAAAATCGCCGAGCGTGGCCGTCATATCGGATATCTCGAAGCCCATATCGAACAGGGGCGGACGCTGGAGGGCTCGCACCTCAGCATCGGGGTCGTCACGTCCATCGTCGGCATCTGGCAATATCAGGTCACCCTTTCAGGCGAGCAGAATCACGCGGGCACGACGCGGATGAAGGATCGCAGAGATGCCGGCCTTGCGGCTGCGAGGTTATGTGTCGCCATCGACGAGCGGTTTCCATCAGCGGGCGGCCCGCGAACCGTCTGGACCACCGGCCGCATCACGCTCGATCCCGGCGCGCCCAGCATCATTCCCGGCCGCGCCGAAATGCTGTTCCAAGTTCGCGACGACAATCCGGCCATCGTCGAACGTCTCGAAGCGCTGCTGCGCGAAATCGCCAACGAGATCGCCGCGGCGAGCGGGTGCAGCGTCGAGGTCGAGCGCATCCGCACCGGCAAGCCCGCGATGATGGACGCAGACGTTTCAGCGCGCGATCGAGGAAGCTACATCCGATATCGCGGGAGGCAAATCCATTCGTATGCCGAGCGGCGCCGGCCACGATGCCCAGGTTCTCGCCACGATCATGCCGGCGGGCATGTTATTCGTGCCCTCGATCGACGGCATCAGCCATCACTGGAGCGAGAATACCGACGACGCGGATATCGTCACCGGTGCAGAGGTATTCGTCGAGACCTGCCGGCGGTTGCTGTCGAACTGAATTTGCCGAGAACTTCCCGCCGGCGAACGCGCGAGAGGCTATTTTCCTTGCCAGCGCGGCGGACGCTTCTCCGCAAAAGCCTTCGGGCCCTCGACATAGTCGGCCGACGCGATCATCTCGCGCACCGCGGGATATTCGCGCTGCGCGATCATGGCTTCCGGCAGCGATACATTCAGCCCTTCCAGCACCGCCTGTTTTGAGGCACGGATCGACATCGGGCTGTTCTGGCAAATCTGGTTCGCCCAGCGCTGTGCCGCTTCAAGCGCTTCACCCGCAGGCACCACCTCATTGACAAAACCGAGTTCCAAACCTTCCCGCGCCGAAACGTGCCGGCCGGTGAGGATCATGCCCATCGCCCGCTTCAACCCGATCTGACGCGGCAGCCGTTGCAGGCCACCTGCCAATGCCGCCAGGCCGACACGCGGCTCGGGCAGCGCGAATTTTGCATTGTCCGATGCAATGATGAGGTCGCAGGCCAGCGCGACCTCGAAACCGCCACCCATCGCCACACCATTGACGGCCGCGATGATCGGCTTGTCGCAATGGAAGCGCAGCGTCAGTCCGCCGAAACCGCTGGAATTCCAGCCGCGTTCGCCGCCCGCGGCCTGCCATTTCAGGTCATTGCCTGCGCAGAACGCCTTATCTCCCGCACCGGTGATGATCGCCACCCACTGACCGGGATCGGCGGCAAAAGCGTTGAATACCTCGTGCAGCTCAAAATGCGCTGGCTTGTGCAGGGCGTTCATCACGGCCGGACGATTGAGCGTCACGATCGTGATGTGGCCATTGTGCTTTACGTCTACGAATTCAAAACTCATGTTAGACCTCCCTCAAAAATGTCTCTCTTTTGGTTGTAATGCGTCCGCTCTTTTTCAGATGGCGGCGCTTAGTTCAGGCCGAGAGCCAATCGCTAGGGCGGAATGACGTTGCAGTTGGTGCGTCCCGACAACACGCAATCCTGCATCTTGCTGGCCGCTCTCAGTTCGTGCGCCAGCCACAGTCCGACCACCAGCAGCACGACCGCAATCGCGAGTCCCGCCATCGCCGGCGTATTGCTTTCCAGCGGTTCAGCGTTCTTGGGCTTTGCCGCCTTGAGTTTTTCAGCCTCGAGGTCTTCAGGATCAAGTTTTTTAGTTTTGGGGTCATTCATGAACAGGAGCTTCTTATTTCTCGGTCTTGAGTTGTGGCCTCAGATCAATCCAGCCTGCGGCGCCCCCAGGGAATGGCCGCCCAAACCCGCTCGTGAAGATAATACCATGCAATCTTCGTGACGATCTCCATGCCGGCGATCGAGCCAGCGATCTCGATCCTTCCCGTAAAAAACCAGCTGATCGCAAAGGTGTCGAGGGTTCCAAGGGTTCGCCAGCTGATAGCCTTGAGGATCGATCTTGAATGCGTTTCTGCCCCGCGCAATAAAGCCACCGGCGCGCTCCCTTCTCTTATTGGCCTTAAGCCTACCATGTGGTGACAGCCGTCCGCTCTGCGGTTGTCATGTAGCCGAGGCATGGGCCCCGGCGATAGCGCATGCTCGGCAATTGGAGAACTCGTTGATTTGGCTATCCAATTGCTTCCTGGCGCGCAAGCGATTGAACGGTCGGCACCAAAAGCAATATCAGGGATGGGACCTTGCGAAACGGGTGCGGCGAAAGGCACGTAGTTTGCCTAGAGAATGCCGAAAAATGGCTTATTTCCATCTTGACGGAGAGCTCAATGGCCTTCGATCCGACGTCGACTGGAAACCTGAAGCTGCTGGTGCGCTTTTGATTCTGACAACGGCCTTTAACAACCGAGACACTCCCGGCTTTGGCGACAGTCGAGTGTCAGGACAGGCGTAGGTTGATGCTTCTCCTCGAATCCCTCCCGACAGTCATCGGAACCGCGGCGGTTGCACCAGCATTGCTCATTCTATGGCTCGTGGTTGCCGCCGACGAGCGGCCGGGACCGCCAGCCAAAGTGTGGACCGCCTTTTTCCTAGGCGCGGCCAGCATCTCCTTGCTGGGGCTGATACGCACCCCCTTCCTGTCGCTCTTGTCCGCTCCTGAAAATCCGTGGGCCGCGCAAGGACTGCACTCGCTGTTCGGCGTCGCGTTGCCGGAAGAAAGCGTCAAGATCCTGGTCATCGCACTGGTATCGGTATGGCGAAGGCCGTTCACCGATCCCATGGACACGGTCGTTTATGGCGCCGCTGCCGGTCTCGGTTTCGCGGCTTACGAAAATCTCGCCTACCTCGTTCAGCACGCCGATATGTGGCAATCGCTGGCCGCGTTGCGCAGCATCCTCACGGTTCCGTTTCATGGCGCGCTCGGAATCATCGCCGGCGCCTATCTCGCGATCGCGCGATCCGGCACGGCGCTCGGCGCCCACCGCCACAACCGCGACTGGGCCCGCATCACGAGCCGCATCCTGGTGCTGGCCGGACCGGTCGGATTGCATGCCGCGTTCGACTTTCCTCTTTTGACGTTGCAGAAAAATCCGGACATCGACAACACCACCCGCTTTATCCTGGGCGCAGCCAGCATTCTGATCGGTTTCTCCTCCATCGCGTTTGCCACCCGCCTGGTGCGACGGGTAGGTCGTCACCATGCGCCCCGAACCGAACTCGCACGCGAGCGGCTCAGTCAGCTCCGGCGAATGTGGGCATTGCTGGTGGTCGGCGGCGGAGCCGGCTTTGCCGGTCTTGTTTTCCTTCTGTCTTCGATCCACCACTGGATACAAAACCCGGATCGCAACGTGACAATCGTTCTCGTTCCGATTGGCCTGCTCTCCATCCTCATCGGTTTCGCGCTGCTGGTGGTTACGACCGCGGTCTATTTTCTGGGCCGCGAGCGCATCCGCACCCAGACATCAAACCTGTCTTCCCTGCCCGGCCAAGGTTGACGTTAATTAAAAGGCTGACGTTAAATGGCTGACCTAGTGAGTGGATTTGACATTCGCTGCCCACCTAACCGCAAACCCCGAAAACGAATGTCAAATCCTAAACTCCACTAGAAACATATATTTGCTGGTGGTTCTGTGATTCTAACATTCGCAGAAGTGCCCGAAGGGATGCGAATATTAGAATCGGACCACAAGCCCGCCGGATGCGCTATATTCTCCCCGTCACAGAAGCGCGCCATTCTGACCACTGGAGCATGATCCGGAAAAGTGTGTAACGGTTTTCCCTCACGCAAAAGCGTTTGCGCGAGATCATGCTCAATCAAAGAACTAAAGCGGGATGACGATTCATCGAAATCTCGTCTCGCTTTAGACCGCTTTAGATCGCCTAACCGGTACGGGAGGTTTCGATGACCCACGATAATGCCGAGTTGCCGACGAAGATGCGCGATGCCGTTCGTGCGCACTGGAAGGCGTTTCTGATCGAAGGCATTCTTTTGGTCGTTTTTGGATTGGCGGCCATAATCGTGCCACCGGCCGCCAGCCTCGCCGTGACCATCCTGCTGGGCTGGCTATTCCTGATCAGCGGCATTGCTGGTCTTGCGCTGACCTTCTGGGCCCGCGAAATGCCGGGTTTCTGGTGGTCGCTGATTTCGGCCGCGCTGGCAGTCCTTGCGGGGATTGTCCTTCTGGCCCAGCCGGCGCGGGGCACGCTCACGCTGACCATCGTCGTCGGCGCTTATTTCCTCGCCGAAGGCGTCGCCACCATCATGTATGCGCTGGAGCATCGGCGCGAGCTGTCGGGCCGGTGGTCATGGATGCTGGTCGCGGGTCTCATGGACCTCTTGATTGCAGCCATCATCATCACGGGGCTGCCGGGATCAGCCCTGTGGGCGATCGGCCTTTTGGTCGGCATCAACCTGTTATTTGGCGGCGCGACCTTGATCGGCGTGGCGCTCGCCGCACGCAACGCCTGACGGCGGCTTTCTAGCAGCCGCGGCAGATGCTCTTGATCTTGCGGTCGAGCTCGGCGTCCTGCCGTTTCTCGGCCTCCGTGGCGGCGGAATTACTGTTCTCAGATGGCACCTGATCGGCCCGCGGCTGGCGGTGACCGACGGGCGCAGGCAATGGTTCTGCCCTCTTGCCAGAGGAATTTCCGGTTTGCGCGACAGCCGCCGGACCCAGCGTCAACATCAGACATGTGGCCGTTACCAACAGTTTTCGCATCTGCTTTTTCCATGTTCGACGCACACCCCGAAATCCGGGTTCCGCACAAAGCGGTCACGGACCCGGAGGGTAGAGATGAACGTCACCGCAATAATCCACGATACGATAGCGGGTTTCGGCCGACTGTTCACGATCCGCGGAGAAAGATTTTTCGACGGAAAGATAGTTCGGGCCAGCGGGGGCCTTGCCGTGGCCGCCGGGAATATCGACCACGAATTCCGGCTGACATAGCCCGGATACGCGGCCTCGCAACGCCCGCATGATTTCCTGGCCATGCGCCAGCGTTGTTCGCAGATGCGAAGTCCCTGGTGCAAGATCGCCGTGATGCAGATAATACGGCTTGATCCGGCATTCGACGAAGCCGCGCATCAGCGCTTCCAGGCTCTCAGGGTCGTCATTGACCCCCCGCAGCAGCACCGACTGGCTGACCATCGGAATGCCGGCATCGATCATGGCGGCGCAGGCCGCGCGTGCGTTCGGCGTCAGTTCCCGGACGTGATTGGCGTGGAGCGCCACCCAGGTCGTGGCGCCCTTGACCCGTAAGGCGGCAACCATCTTGTCGCTGATGCGCTGGGGCTCGGCGACCGGCACGCGGCTGTGAATGCGGATGACCTTGACGTGATCGATCCGCGCGAGGTCCGCCATCACCTCCGACAGGCGCCGTGGCGACAGCATCAGCGGGTCGCCGCCGGTCAGGATGACTTCCCAGATTTCCGAGTGCGCGCGGATGTAGGCGAGAGCGTTGTTATAAGCCCCTTCCGACAGCGTGGTCCCCTTGCCCGGCCCGACCATCTCGCGGCGAAAACAGAACCGGCAATAAACTGCGCAGACATGCACCAGTTTGAACAAAACCCGGTCAGGGTATCGATGCACAATGCCGGATACCGGCGAATGCGTCTCGTCGCCGATTGGATCGGGTTTCTCGTTGGGTTGAGCCACCAGTTCCTCGGGGCTCGGGATATATTGCCGCGCAATCGGATCCAGCGGGTCGTCCGGATCGATCAGCGCCGCCACCTCGGGCGTCACCGCGATCGCATAGCGTGCCGCAACTTTTTCCAGTGAGGGAATATCTGCAACCGGGACAAGACCGCGCGCGGCCAGTTCCGCAGGCTCGCGCAAGGTGCTGACGGGCTTAAAAATGATACTGCTCATGTCGCTCCCGTCGGAGGGGTCCAAACCACCTGATCGACCGACGCTGCGCCGCTTGCCAACATCACGAGCCTGTCAAAACCAAGCGCAACGCCGCTTGCGGGGGGCATACAGGCCACCGCGGCGAGGAAATCCTCATCCAGCGGATAGCGTTCGCCGTATCGGCGCTGTTTTTCGTCCATCGCCTGCGTAAAGCGATCGCGTTGCTCGGCTGCATCGGTCAGTTCACCAAATCCATTCGCCAATTCCACACCGCAGGCATAGACCTCGAAACGCTCGGCGACGCGTGGGTCAGATGAGGCCACACGCGCCAGCGCCGCCTCCGGCAGCGGGTACTCGTAGAGTAAGGTAAGGCGTCCCTGCCCCAGATTCGGTTCAACGTATTCCACCAATATTTTGCTGAAGATGTCGGACCATGTGTCGTCAGTAGTAATACGGACCCTGGCATCGGCCGCCGACGCAAGCTTGGTCCGGTCGCCTTCGCCGCCGTCAATGGTGGCCAGCAGGTCGATTCCGGCAAATCGTTCAAATGCTGCAGCTACCGTCAACAGCTCGGGCTCGGCGAAGGGATCGGCAGTTCGCCCGCGAAACGAAAATTGCCCGATCCCGGTCGCCTGCGCGGCATGCGCGATCAGGACGACGGTATCGGCCATGACCGCATCGTAGGCCGCGTTCGCACGATACCATTCGAGCATGGTGAATTCGGGCAAATGCAGCCGGCCGCGCTCGCGGTCACGAAACACCCGGGCGAATTCGAAAATCCTGGTCTCGCCGGCGGCCAATAACTTCTTGCAGGCGAATTCCGGCGAGGTCCGCAGATACCGCGTGGCGCGCCCCCCATCGGAGGCAACGAGTTCCGTGCGCGGAGCGTGCAAATGGGTCTCGTTACCCGGAGAGACCTGCAGAATCGCCGTTTCGACCTCGGTGAAGCCTTGTTCGTCGAACCAGGCCCGAATGGCCCGGGTAACGGCGCCCCTCGCGGCCAAAAACGGCTTGATATCGGTGTGCCGGGCGGCGGACCACCATGGCGACGTGTTCTTGTCGGCAACCATCAGCCAATCGCCTCATCGGGCCGCAAAACGCTAGCTTCGAGGCACAAAATCAGTATGTTGCAGCCCGAAACTGCCCCCGACAGTCCCCAGGGACACCCCTGCCAGGCACGATCCCGGGCCAGAATATCAGGAAAAACAGCTTTGAAAGTCATCGCCAGCTCTATTCGCAAAGGCAACATCATCGAGCAAGACGGCAAGCTCTATGTTGTACTCACGGCCGAAAACATCCACCCCGGCAAGGGAACCCCGGTCAGCCAGATCGAAATGCGCCGTATCGGCGACGGGGTGAAGATTTCAGAACGCTACAAGACCACCGATCAGGTTGAAAAAGCGACGGTCGAGGATACCAATTTCAACTATCTTTACGAGGATGCCGACGGCTTCCACTTCATGAACACCGAGAATTACGATCAGGTCCAGGTCTCGAAGGAGATCGTCGGGTCCTCGGCACCTTATTTGCAAGAGAACATGACGGTGAAGTTGTCGCTTCACGACGGCAATCCGGTCGCGATCCAGTTGCCGCAGCGCGCGACGCTGGAAGTCGTGGAAACCGAACCGGTCACCAAAGGACAAACGGCGTCGTCCTCTTACAAGCCTGCCGTCCTGTCCAATGGCGTCCGCACCGCCGTGCCGCCGCACGTCGCCGCCGGCACGCGGATTGTGGTGATGACCGAAGACGGGTCTTACGTCGAACGCGCCAAGGATTGAGATTTAGAGTACGGGGAATGCGCCGGGGGGCGTCACAGTGGAATCGGGGGCCAGCACGTTCATTGCCCGTCTACAGCTAGCCTTCTTTTTGCTCGTTGCCGGTGCGAACGCGTCGGCAGCGGACGAATTCAGAAGCCCGGCGATCTCTGTCGCGCGCGTGGATTGGCGGGCGGCGCTTGACCAACTCCGCACCGAGATCGGCACCCGGCCCTCGGTCGTTCCGGCATTTACGTTCGCCCGCCGATATCGATTGGCAGCCTCGGACCCGCGCTCGCTGCCGGCTTTCGTGCAGCTCAACGCGACGACCTCCCAGATCTTCACCGGGATCGGCCGCAGCACTATTCCCGTCCTGCTGCCGGTCGATACTGCGGCCTATCTCGCGACGCGGTGGCCAGGTACGCCCGAAAGTCTTTCGCTTTCGCGCTTTCAGGCCGACTTTCGTCCCGTCGACGTGTTCGACGCAGGTCCCGCCGGCTATGACGCGGTATTTTCGCTCGAGCCCGGCGCCGGCAGCGACATGCCGCGACGCATCTTTGCCAAGCCGGTGGAAGTCCAGATCACAGGCTCGCTCCTGACCTACGATCTCAACGATCCCCTTGGCGGCAAGGGCGAACCGGTCAAATCTCTGGCTGCGCAATATCCCGACCTGCGCCGCTTCATCCGGGAAGGCTACGTGCGCTATGCCTTTACGCGTTTTGGCGTTCCCTATGTGGTTTCGATCCAGTGCCTGGACAGCGTGGCAAAGGCGAAGCGTCTAGCCTGTCGCGAGGCCTATCCGGTCGCCGAGCGATTCTTGAAGGCGCTGCACGTCGCGGGTGGCCTGCCCTCGCGTCCGCGGATGGATCTCGTTCCGGAAAGCGTCGAGCGTCCCTTCACCATGTCCTCGGATTTCACCTACCGGCCGCCCGGTGACATTGTGGCCCACAGCGCATCGCGCAAGCATGAACGGGCGCGTCGACTATAACGCCTACTCGCAGATTCGCTTTCCGTTGGAGAAGGCGCCAGCTTTCGCCCATTCGCAATCCTTCCGCCCGCGCAAGAGCGACAAGCTCGACGAACTTGCAGTTGGTCCGACCAGCTATCCCTGGCAAGATAATTTTTGCGAGGCCCGCAGCTTTGGCGTCGGCCAATGCCCGAGCGGATTCGGCCATCAAGGCGAGGATACACGTCCCGCCCCCTGTCCTGCCCATGACGAGGGGCCGGAACACTGTGACCCCAAGCAGCAGGCGGTGGTCGCGGTCCGCGACGCCGTCCTGATCCGTTCACCGAAGCAGCAGGCAGCGACGCTTCAGGTCAATACCCGCAACGAGCATATTCGTTTCCGCTATATGCACATGAATCCGGCCGCCATGGATGCGGATAACATCCTGAACGGCCGGCATGTCGAGGAAGGCGAGAAGATCGGCGTCGTTTCCAACTATCTCGACCATCCCAACGGCACCACCCGTCATCTCCATTTCGACGTTCAGGTCTTCACGCGCGACGGATGGCTGTGGGTCAGTCCCTACGTCACGCTGATCTCCGCCTACGAGCGCCTGATCCATGGACACGGGCGCGAAGTCGGACCGCACAGTGTGGCTGCCGCCGACGTGGCCCGCGCCCTGCCTGAGGACATGAGCCGTCGGGACATGGAGGAAGGCAGCGAGTAACACCGCCCGCCTGGTGGTGGCGTTATTCCAGCATGGTCGTGAGTTGAGCGCCCTCATCCGCCACGAACACGGCAATCAGTTCGGCCGGTTCGGTATTGCTCGCATTGGCCGAAACCAGATGCGTCGAGCCTGGCGGCTCGAAAAACGATTGACCGACGCCAAATGTTTCAACCGGGCCGCCCCCAAGCTGGGAACGGATCTCGCCTTTCGTAATGTAGGCGGTCACCGAACCGGCATGACGGTGCGCGTGGGTAAAGCCTCCGGGGCCATAGAACACCCGCACGATCGTCACGCGTTTGCCGGGCACGTTTGGCAGAGCGTGAGAGCCGATCACTTCGACCTTGTCGAGCGGCGAACTCGCCGCTGCGCTATTGATGCAAAGCGGCGCCAAAACGCCGGATATTTGGTCCACTGCCAGCGGCAAGGTTTTTCCAGTGGCCAGCGCACAGGCAAGGCCGGCCGTCACCGCGAGCAAAACCGGTCGCCGCTGGGGCCACATCGACAAGGATGATACCGTCGCCATGGATGTCATGATCACTCCTCCCGATCGTTGTTGATCCGCTTATGACGCCTTCGCGCTGACCGGTGGCTGCCGGGCCGGCGGCGTCCAGCGATAGGCGACGCCAAATCTGTTCCAGGCGTTGATCGAGGCCACGGCCGAGGTGAGATAGGTGAGTTCCTTGTCGGAAAATTCCGCGGACGCCTGCTCATAGACTTCGTCGCTGACGCCGCCCGTCAGCAGCGTCAGCGCCTCGGTCCAGGCCAGCGCCGCCCGCTCGCGCGGAGAAAATTGCGGCGCCTCGCGCCACACCACGACAAGGTTAAGCTGGTCGACCGACACGCCCAGCCGTTCCGCTTGGAGGATATGATACTGCACGCAGAAGGCGCAGCCGTTGATTTGCGACGCCCGCAGCTTGATCAACTCGAGCAACGGCTTCTCGATGCCGGCCTTTGCGGCAAGGCCGCCGAGTGCGAGAACGCCCTCATAAGCGTCCGGCGCTAACGCCTGAAAATCGCCGTACTCCTTGCGGGCATGTGACATTTTCTATCTCCTGTGTTATCAGTGTTCTGATTAATTATAAGGGTACTGACATGATACGCAAGACCGCAGGGCGCGCGAGGTCGGGATCCCCGAAAAAAACTCGAAAGCCGCAAAAATCCCGCCGGCGCGAAAATAACTCGGTCCGGCTTCCGGCCCCGCACCGCGTCCGGCCGCCACTGCCGGGCTCGGGCAAGCGCGGCGAGGACGGCCACATCGCCTATCTGCTGCGGCAGGCCCAGGCCGCGACGCGGCTGACGCTGGAGCGGGCGCTCGCCGATCTCGGCGTCACGCCGCCGCAATTTGCCGTCCTCACCATGCTCAACGCCTATCCCGGCCTTTCCGGTGCCGACGTCGCCCGCGTGGCGCTGCTGACGCCGCAAACCGTCGGCGTCATCATCGGCAATCTGGAACGCGACGGCGCGATCCGAAAGACGCCGCATCCGGTGCACGGCCGGGTATTGCAGTGGACGCTGACGCGCCGCGGTTTGGGCCTGCTCGACCAGTGCCGCCGCCGCGTCACCACCGTGGAAAAACGCCTGGTGACGGGCTTAGGCCCAAAGGCGGAGATCACGATCCGGCGCTGGTTGTCCAAAATTGCAGCAGATCTGCACGGGGATCGCTGACGCTCCCCCTGACTTGGCTCTGCCGGGCCGGGCTCGGCACGGTTAGACTGGCTGGATGACACAGGCTGATTCCCGGGAAATGCCCACGCGTCGTGCGCTGCTCGGCTCGGGCCTTGCCGCGAGCGCCCTGTTCCTCGATCCCCTCGCCGCCTTCGCAGCAGCGCCGCCCGGCTTCGAACAATGGCGCGACCGATTTCGCGCCCATGCGCTGGCGAAGGGAGTTTCGGAAGCGACCTGGACGCGGGTGATGGGCCGCATCGAGCCGGATATGTCCGTCTTCAGGGAGCTTGGGAACCAGCCGGAGTTCAAGGAGGAGCTGTGGCAATACATCAATCGCCGGGTCTCGGACTGGCGCATCATCGCCGGCCGGGAGGCGCTGCGGAAAAACCAAGCGCTGTTCGCCCGGATCGAGCAGGACTACGGCGTCGAGCGCGGCACGCTTTTGGCGTTGTGGGGCGTCGAGTCCGCCTATGGCGATCCGCTGGTGCAGCAGAACCATATGCGCCCCGTATTTCCCGCGTTGGCGGCGCTCGCCTGGAACGAGCCGCGCCGCCGCGCCTATTGGGAATCCGAACTGATCAATGCGCTGCGAATCGTCGATCGCGGCTGGAGCACGCCGGAGGAGATGCGGGGGTCGTGGGCCGGCGCGATGGGACATACGCAATGGATGCCGGAAGTCTGGCTCAATGTCGGCATCGACTACGATCACGACGGCCGGGTCTCGCCGTTCGGCAGGCCGGACGATGCGCTCGGTTCGACCGCGCGCTATCTCGTCAACCGCGGCAAATATCACCGTGGCGAACATTGGGGCTACGAAGTCCGCACCAACGGCGCCTCATCCCACGGCAATCGCAGCTATGCGGCATGGGCCAGCGCAGGCGTTGCGCGTGCCGACGGCGCAGCCCTTCCCGCAGCCGAACGCCTCCGCGCAACTATGGACGCCGGTGCCAGGCGGCCCGAGTTTTCTATTGGGGCCGAATTTCTATTCGGTGCGAAGCTACAATCCCGCGATGAGCTACGCGCTTGCGATCTGTCATCTCGGCGACCGCATCCTCGGCGGCCCGCCCTTTATCCAGCCGTTCCCCGGCTCCGAACGCGCGCTGACACTCACTGAGGTTAAGGAGATGCAGGTCCGCCTGACGAAGGCGGGCTTTGACACTGGCGGGACCGACGGCCGCGTCGGCAATGACACCATGCAGGCGATCCGGGATTATCAGGCCAAGATGCGGCTTGAACCGGCCGACGGCTATGGCGGCCTGAAGGTGCTGGCGCGGTTGCGGCAGGGAGGCTAGCGGGCCTCTCGCCGTCTACCTGATCACCGCCGGTCCCTGATCCGGCACGGCGACATCGAGCACGCGCAGTTGCACGCGCTCGGTACCCTGCCAGCGATCGACCGCCAGCGACCCCGCCACATGCAGGACCTGGCCGCGATGCGCAGTCAGCGCGTTGCCAAGCTTCTGGCCGATCGAGCGAAACGCGATGCCGTTGACGATCGACCCGTCGCCCGACTTGAAGCGCACGCGCAAATGGGCCTGGCCGACCTCGTCGGCATACACCAGTTGATGCGACGGCAGCGCCATCACCGGCTCCGGGTTGCCGCTGCCAAAGGGTCCGGCGCGGTTAAGCGTTGCAGCCAGTTCCGTCGTCACGCCGCGCGCGCTGACCGCGCCGTCGACGAAGATTTCGTTGATATGACGCGACTGCGCGACGTCGTGCGCCAGCGCGCTCTCCATATAGGCCCGGAACTCAGCAAGTCTCTCTTTGCGCAAGGTCACGCCCGCAGCCATGGCGTGGCCGCCGCCCTTCATCAAGAGACCGTCATGAACGGCCTGCCGCACCGCCTTGCCGAGATCGACCCCGCCGATCGAGCGGCCCGAGCCGGTACCGATGCCGCCGGGCTCAAGCGCAATGGCAAACGTAGGCCGCGAGAACTTGTCCTTCAGCCGCGAGGCGACGAGACCCACGATGCCGGGATGCCACCCCTCGGAGGCCGTGACGATCACCGAACCCTTGTCCTCCAGCCCAAGCGAGGCCAGCGCCTCGGCTTCGGCTTGCGCTTCGGCCACCTGTTCGATCACCCGCCGTTCGATGTTTAGCCGGTCGAGTTCGGCAGCGATCCGTGCAGCTTCCGAAATGTCGCCTTCCAGCAATAGCCGTACGCCGAGATCCGCGCGTCCGATCCGGCCGCCCGCATTGATGCGCGGCCCCAGCATGAAGCCGAGGTGCCAGGCTTCGGGCGGACCGTTCAGCCGCGCCACATCCATCAGCGCGGTGTGGCCGACATGATCGCGCCGGCGCATCGCAATCAAACCCTTGGCGACGAAGGCGCGATTGAGCCCGATCAGCGGCGCGACGTCGGCGACGGTGCCGAGCGCCACATGGTGCAGCATGCCGAGCAAATCCGGCTCCGGCATTTCGGGCGTCCAGAACCCCCGCGAGCGCAATTCCCTGTTGACCGCAACCAGCGTGACCAGAACGAGCCCGACCGCCGCGAGATGGCCTAACCCTGAGAGATCGTCGGGCCGGTTCGGATTCACCAGCGCATCGACCTCGGGCAATTGATCGCCGCATTGGTGATGATCGATCACGACGACCGACATACCGAGCTTGCGGGCTTCAACCAGCGGCTCCACGCTGGTGGTGCCGCAATCGACCGTCACCAAAAGCGTGGCGCCCTTCCCTGCCAGCATCCGCACCGCTTCGACGTTCGGCCCGTAGCCCTCGAAAATCCGGTCGGGGATATGAATTAGCGGATCGAGCCCGCAGTGGCGCAAATGCCAGGTCAGCAGCGCCGCTGACGTGGCGCCGTCAACGTCGTAATCGCCGAAGATCGCGACCTTTTCGCCTCGCACGGCGGCGTCCGCGATGCGTTTAGCGGCCGCCTCCATCTGCGTCACGGTGAAGGGGTCGGGCATCAGCTTGCGGATGGTCGGATCGAGAAAGTCCTCGACCGCGTCGATGTCGACGTCGCGCCCCGCAAGCAGGCGCGCCAGCATTTCCGGCAATTGATAGCGCTGCGTAATCGCCAGCGCCCGGGCCGCCCCGCGCGCGTCCAGCCGGTCACGCCACAGCTTTCCGGTCAGGGAATGCGCGACGCCGAGAAAGGCCGGCGGGGCCTCGACAGGCAATGCGGATGCGGGAAGCGTCATGATGCCTGGCCAAGATAAGCGAGATCGCCATCAGTTCAATGATTTGGCCACCGCACCCACGCTTATCAAGCGCAAAGTCTGTTGGTTAATGGGTTGTCACGGCGCGCAAAAAAGACGGAACCAAAGCGTCGGATGAACATCTTGCCGCAGCGCAAGCGGAGGATTGCGTGACGCGCAGCAGGGGATCTGAAACCATAGGTTCGGGCTGTCTCTGGCGTTCATCCTTCGGCAAACATTGCGAGCCAATCGTTAAGCGAACGGAGTAGCTCGGATGCTCGACCATCTCTTCGGATTCAATGCCCGGCTTGGACGTCTGCAGTACCTGATGGCCTGCATCGCCCTGGGTGTCGTGATGGTCGCAATCTGCTTCGCCCTCGTCGCTTCCGGCAGTATCCACATTCCCCACGGGCAGCACGCGACCTGGCAGATGCTGAGCTGGCCAGCGATGGCCGCCGTCGCTCTCTTCGTCCTGGCGACGATGATGCTTCAGGCCATGCGCGTCCGCGACATCGGATGGGATCCTGTCCTCGTGATGGCGGCGTGGTTTGCGATCGTGTTTATCGACGCCATCATCGGTGTAAAGATGCTCGGTCCCGGCCACTACGGCACAATCTTGGGCGCAATCGTCAATTTTGTGATGACGGGCATTCTCTTGTTCTGGCCAGGCAACGATACCTAAGCGTCTGACGGCTGTTGACCGCTATCTCCGAGAAGATCAGCATCCCATGCGCGTCGCCAGTTCGCCGAAATCCTTGGCGACGATATCCCAATCGCCCTTCGCCTCGAGGTCGTATTTCTGCAACGGGCCGTATTCGGTCGGACGGGGGACGAAGGCGGTTTTCAGCCCCAGTTTCTGGGCGGCCTTCAGATCATGGTTATGCGCCGCCACCATCATCACCTGCTCCGGCGGCTGGCACAGCAAGCGTGCGGCGCCAAGATAGGTCTCTGGATCGGGCTTGTAGTGTTCGAACAGCTCGGCCGACAGGATCAGGTCCCACGGCAGGCCGGCGAATTTCGCCATCTCGGTCAACAGCGCGACGTTGCCGTTCGAGAGCGGGCTGATGATGTATTTTGTTTTCAGGCGGGTCAGTCCTCCGACGCTATCGGCCCAGGGATGCAGCCGGTGCCAGCCCATCGTGAGATGATGCATGTCGGCGTCGTTCAGGCCGGAAATCGAAAGCTGCTCGACGAGTGTTTCCAGCGAACGCCGGTGCAGCGTATCGAGAATGACATAACCCCGCTCCGGGTGCTTTCGCACATCGTCCATCGAGGCGGCATAGACCGCGCGCCAGCCATCAACGAGAGCGGCCCAGTCGGCGTTGATGCCGCGCTTGTCGCCCCATGCGGTGAAGTCCGCAATCAGGCTGGTGCGCCAATCGACTACGGTGCCGAAAACGTCGAAGACAAGCGCCTTGACTTGCGAAAGATCGGACATAGGGCGTCCCCCTTTATGTTGTCGTTCCGGGGCGCCGCGGCAGCGGCGAACTAAGGTGCGCCATTGCGCACCCGAGAATCGATCGCGCTACAGGAGCGCCCGGAGAAATGAATTCCGGACAGCTGCTGACGCGGCTTCCGGAATGACGGAACACTAATCGAGATGGAATTTATCGAGCTGACGATGCTCGGCCTTGATATAGCGCACGGTGCCGGTCACCGAACGCATGACCACCGTTTCAGTCTCGATGACATCCTTGCGGAACTTGACGCCCGACAGCAACGAGCCATCGGTGACGCCGGTGGCGGCGAACAGGCAGTCGCCCTTCGCCATGTCTTCGATCCCGTAGATCATCTTCGGGTCGGACACGCCCATCTTGTGGGCGCGCTCGCGCTTTTCCTCGCTGTCGAGGATCAGCCGGCACTGCATCTGGCCGCCGATGCAGCGCAGCGCCACCGCCGCCAGCACGCCTTCGGGCGCGCCACCGGTGCCGATATACATGTCGACGCCGGTTTCTTCCGGCGTGGCGCAGTGAATGACGCCGGCGACGTCGCCGTCGGTGATCAGGCGGACCGCGGCCCCGGTCGAACGGACGCTGTTGATGATATCGGCGTGGCGCGGCCGATCCAGCACCAGTACCGTGATCGCCGAGGGATCGACACCCTTGGCCTTGGCGAGCCGGCGGACATTGTCGGCCGGCAACGCATCCAGTTCGACCACGCCCTTGGCGTAACCTGGTCCGATGGCGAGCTTCTGCATGTAGACATCGGGGGCGTGAAGCAAGGTGCCGCCATCGGCCATCGCCATGGTCGCGATCGAGCCCGGCATGTTCTTGGCGCACAGCGTGGTGCCTTCGAGCGGATCGACGGCGATATCGACCTTCGGCCCGGCCTTAAGTCCGACCGTCTCACCGATGAACAGCATCGGCGCCTCGTCGCGCTCGCCCTCGCCGATCACGATCGTGCCCTCGATCGGCAGCTTGTTGAGTTCGCGGCGCATGGCATCCACCGCCGCCTGATCGGCCGCCTTCTCGTTGCCGTGGCCACGCAGGCGTGCCGCCGAGACCGCCGCGCGCTCCGTCACCCGCACGATTTCAAGCGTCAGGATCCGCTCGAGCAGCAATTGGGGCGGAACGGAAATATGGGTCGACATCGGCGAACTCCTCTTAAGACTTAATTTGCGGGTTTTGCAGCCCGCTTATCATCGTTTGCTCGCATCGCAGGTTCCGGCAAACCATCTTTATATTTGAGCATGATCTCCGCGCAAACGCTTGCGTTTGTCGCGCGGGAAAACCGGTTCCCACTTAGCGCTAACGCGGCCCTGCGGGTCCGGATCATGCTCATTTCAATTCTTTTCGATCCGGATCACCTGCGGGCGTCCGCTGATGACCTTGTCGCGCTGCACGGCCTCGAGCGCGCGGTGTACGGCGTCCTCGCTGGTGGCGTAGGTAATCAGGATGACCGGCACCGGCGCAGCTTTCCCCGCCATCTGCACGGCGTCAACGCCGTCGGCATGGCGCTGGACGATCGATTTAATGGAAATTTTTTGTTCGGCCAGCCGCGTGGCAATCGTGGCGGCAGTGCCGGCCAGATCGCGCGCCATCAGGCGGATGTAATAACCGCCCTCATGGCGTTCCATCGGCGCCTTTTCGATCGCCCGCAACCGTTCCACGGGACGGCCGAACGGCAGCGCGCGGATACCGCGCGCCACATCGGCAATATCGGCGACAACGGCGGACGCGGTCGCCGCCCCGCCGGCGCCCGGGCCGACCAGTGTGATCGGCGGAATGCCCTCGCCGTCGATGGTCACGGCGTTGGTGACGCCCATCACCTGCGCGATCGACGACGTCTTCGGGACCATGGTCGGATGCACGCGCTGTTCGATGCCCTTGGCGGTCCGCACGGCGACCCCGAGCAGTTTGACGCGGTAGCCGAGTTCGGCGGCGGCGCGCAAATCCTCCGGCGCGATCGACGAGATGCCCTCGACATAGACCGCGCCTTGCGAAACCCGGGTGCCGAAGGCGAGACTCGCCAAAATCGCCAGCTTCTGCGCGGTGTCGTGACCATCGACATCGAACGACGGGTTGGCCTCGGCATAGCCGAGGCGCTGCGCGTCCTTCAGACATTCCGCAAACGACAGACCTTCCTGTTCCATCCGCGTCAGGATGTAGTTGCAGGTGCCGTTGAGGATTCCGTAGACGCGATTGATCGCGGTGCCGGCAAGCCCCTCGCGCAGACGTCTTGACGATCGGGATCGCCGCGCCGACGGCGGCTTCGAAATTCAAGGCGCCGCCGAATTGCTCGGCGGCCTTGGCGAGTTTAAGCCCGTGTTTGGCGATCAGCGCCTTGTTGGCGGTCACTACCGATTTGCCGGCCCTGAGCGCGGTCTCGATCGCCGACAGCGCGGGTTCGCCCGCGCCCCCCATCAGCTCGACAAAGCAATCGATATTGGGATCGCTTGCAAGTTCGAGCGGAGTTTTGGCCCAGTCGACCCCTTGCAGGTCGAGCCCGCGCTTCTTGGCCTTCGAACGCGCGGTGACCGCGACCACACGCACCGCTCTGCCGCAGCGCGACGATAGCGTGCGGCTCTGCTGTTCGATCAGACGGACCACCTCGGCACCGACGGTGCCGAGCCCCGCAATACCCACTTTCAGGGGTGCGACCATGACTGAGAAAAACCTGCCGGAGATTTGCCCACGGGAGACGCGGGCAGCAATAGATTAGCGCCGGTTGGCGAGAGGAACCACGTTGTGCAACGTTTCGATGCCGCTTTCAAGGAAGCGGCGCACGCCGCGCGCGGCCTGCCGGATACGTTGCTCGTTTTCCACCATGGCTATTCGCACATAACCCTCGCCATGCTCGCCGAAGGCGACGCCTGGCGACACCACCACACCTGACTTCTCGACCATCAGGGTAGCAAACTGCATGCTGCCGAGGCCGCGAAACGCTTCCGGCAGCGGCGCCCAGGCGAACATCGAGGCTTCCGGCGGCGGAATGTCCCAGCCCGCGCGGCCAAAGGATTCGACCAGCGCATCCCGCCGCTTTCGATAGGTGTCGCGCATCTCGCGAATGCAATCCTCCGGGCCGTTGAGCGCGGCAGTGGCCGCGACCTGGATCGGCGTGAAGGCGCCATAATCAAGATAGGATTTCACCCGCGCCAACGCCGCGATGATCCGCTCGTTGCCGACGGCAAATCCCATGCGCCAGCCCGCCATCGAGAAGGTTTTCGACATCGAGGTGAATTCCACGGTCACGTCGATCGCGCCGGGCACCTGCAACACCGAAGGCGGCGGCGAGTTGTCGTCGAAATAGACCTCGGCGTAAGCGAGATCGGACAGGATGAAGATTTCGTGCTTTTTGGCGAAAGCGACGAGGTCCCGGTAGAAATCGAGGCTCGCGACATAGGCCGTCGGATTGGACGGATAGCAGACGACCAGCGCGAGCGGTTTCGGGATCGAATGGATGATCGCCCGCTCGACCGCTTCGAAAAACTGCGGCGTCGGCTCCGAGGGCACCGAACGGATCACGCCGCCCGCCATCAAAAAGCCGAAGGCATGAATTGGGTAGCTCGGATTGGGGCACAGCACCACGTCGCCCGGGGCGGTGATCGCTTGCGCCACATTGGCAAAGCCCTCTTTCGAGCCGAGCGTGGCGACGATCTGGGTTTCCGGATTGAGTTTGACGCCGAAGCGCCGGTCATAATAGGCGGCCTGCGCGCGCCGGAGGCCGGCAATTCCCCGCGACGCCGAGTAGCGATCGGTCCGCGGCTTGCCCAGCGTCTCCTTCAGCTTCTCCAGGACGTGGGCCGGCGTCGAAAGGTCCGGATTCCCCATGCCGAGATCGATGATATCGGCACCGGCATTGCGTGCGGCCGCCTTGGCGCGGTTGACCTGTTCGAACACGTAAGGCGGCAGACGGCGAATGCGGTAAAAATCTTCCATTGGACCCTTCAACTCCGGCGGCCCCATTTCAGGGACAGATTCGCCGATAACGCCTTAACGGAAATCGTTCGACATCATCCTAAATCCACCTAATATCAAATACTTAGTTGGATTTCGGGATGAAGTCATCAAGTCTCGCCCCAACTCGCAGGGTTCAGCGGAGCAATTCTAGCACGGAAGGCTTTGCGCGCCAGCAGCGAGATTATTTTGAGGCCTGGGCGGCGTTCTGGGCCTGGTCCCTGGACGGGTCTTTGGACTGACCTTGGTCCTTGGCAGCCACCGCCGAGGCCTGTCGGTCGCGCGCGGCGACCAGTTCTTTCTGGACCTTGGCGCGCTCGGCCGGATCCATGGCGGCCTCGTCGCGCGCCGGCGGCAGTTCATTCACCGGCAGATACGCGCCCGCATCCTTGGCGCGCGTATCGGACGACGCAGTGCCGAGCGGAATATCTGATATCGACGTCGAGCAGCCACCCAGAGCCAGCGCCGCCAGCAGCAACGCTGCCCCGGCCAGTGCTCCGTTTACCCGCCTCTCTAGACATCCGTCGTCCTCGATCCCATCCAGACACGATAGGCGCACAATTTCGACAAAATATCGCCTAGCCCCCAAACCATTGTCACCCGAAACCATTAAATCCCAAACAAAAAACGGGGCGTCTGGGGCCTCAATAAGACCAAGCCGGGATAAAATATCGCAGTGCAACAGCAACTTTTTGAGAGCGATTGCCTATTTAGCTAGCGTCGATCTCACGCGATGACGAAGTTGAAATGAAGCTGTAGTCTTGGGCCATGACGGACGTCACCACAGAAACCCAGAACGCGGCGAAGTTCAACGCCGAAGCTTTCGCCATGAACATCGCCAAGGCGATGGAAAAAGGCGGCCAGGCGCTTGCAGCCTATCTGCAGCCGGCGGCCAACGGCGAAGTGCCGGACAAGCCGCCGAATGAACTTACCGAACTCGTCAAGACATTGAGCACCGTCGCCGAATACTGGCTCGCGGACCCCGATCGCGCCAACGACATTCAGACCAGGATCGGCAAGGCCTATCTCGACCTGTGGGGCAACTCGGTACGGCGCCTCGCCGGCGAAGAGGTGGCCCCCGTCGCCTCGCCTGCGCCGCGCGACAAGCGGTTTGCCGATCCGGAATGGAAATCGAACCAGTTCTTCGACTTCGTCCTGCAACTTTACCTGCTGACGACGCAGTGGGCGAACGATCTCGTGCGCGACGCCGAGGGCCTCGACCCGCATACCCGCAAGAAGGCCGCGTTTTACGTCCAGCAACTCACCAACGCGATCGCTCCCTCCAATTTCGTCTTCACCAATCCGGAGGTGCTGCGCGAGACGCTGAACTCGAACGGCGACAATCTCGTGCGCGGCATGAAGATGCTGGCCGAGGATATCGAGGCCGGGCACGGCACGCTTCGGATTCGCCAGTCCGATCCGTCCAACCTGCGAAGTCGGCGTCAACATGGCGACCACGCCGGGCAAGGTGATCTTCCAGAACGATCTGATGCAATTGATCCAGTATTCGCCCGTGACAGAAAACGTGCTGCGTACGCCGCTTCTGATCGTGCCGCCCTGGATCAACAAGTTCTACATTCTCGATCTCAAGCCGGACAAATCCTTCATCAAGTGGTGCGTCGATCAGGGCGTCACGGTGTTCGTGATTTCCTGGGTCAATCCCGACAAGAGTCTCGGATCCAAGACCTGGGAAGACTACATGAAGGAAGGGCCGCTGGCGGCGATGGATGCGATCGAGCGCGTCACCGGCGAGATGAAGGTCCACACCATGGGCTATTGCGTCGGCGGCACGTTGCTGGCGACAACGCTGGCATGGCTTGCGGAGAAACGCCGCGTCCGCGTCACCTCGGCGACGTTTCTGGCGGCGCAAGTCGATTTCACCCATGCCGGCGATTTGCTGGTGTTCGTCGACGAAGAGCAGGTTTCGGCGATCGAACGCGACATGAGGGCGTCGGGCGTGCTCGAGGGCGCCAAGATGGCCATGGCGTTCAACATGTTGCGATCGAACGACCTGATCTGGTCCTACGTCGTCAGCAATTATCTGAAGGGCAAGCCGCCGTCGTCCTTCGATCTCCTGCACTGGAATTCGGACGCGACGCGGATGCCGGCTGCGAACCATTCCTATTATTTGCGCAACTGCTATCTGGAAAACCGGCTGTCGTCGGGAACCATGGTACTCGACAACACCCTGCTCGATCTGTCGAAGGTCAAGGTGCCCGTCTACAACCTCGCCACCCGCGAGGACCACATCGCGCCGGCCGATTCCGTGCTCTACGGCTCGCAATTCTTCGGCGGCCCGGTGAAATATGTACTGTCCGGATCAGGACATATCGCGGGCGTCGTCAATCCGCCGGCTTCCGGAAAATATCAGTACTGGACCAACGACAACATCAAGGACGTGACGCTCGCCGACTGGATCAAGAGCGCCCAGGAACACAAGGGTTCGTGGTGGCCCGACTGGCGGCAATGGCTAGAGACGATCGATCCGGAGCAAGTCGCAGCCCGCGAAGTCGGCGCGGCTGCGTTGCCGGCGATCGAGGACGCACCCGGCAGTTACGTTCGGGTCCGTGCGTAAGCGTAACAAGGCGTCTTCGCGCGGCGTAATGCTACCTGCCAGTGTGATGGATTTGACATCTAACACTGGTGGTCCGATTCTAACATTCGCGTCCCACCTCAACGGATACCTTTGCGAATGTTAGAATCATGGGACCGCCAGCAAATATAATTTCCAGTGGAGTTTAAGATTTGACATTCGCCTTCCGGAGTTTGCTGCTAGGTGGGTAGCGAATGTCAAATCCACTCCACTGGTGTATAGACGGTCGTCCCGATGGGAATGTGTTTTTAAATCTGGTAGGGGGAAACGATGACGCCTGGACTGATGACGCCTGAGCTGTTCTGGCTGACCTTGACGGTCATTTTGACGGGGTTGTTGTGGGTTCCCTACATCCTCAATCGCATGACGGTGCGCGGCCTGTTCGGTTCGATGGCCAATCCATCGCGCGGCGCCAAGCCACATTCGGAATGGGCTAACCGCTTGATGTTCGCGCACGACAATGCAGTTGAGAACCTCGTCGTCTTTGCGCCGCTGGTCCTGATCCTCGCCGAACTCGATTATTCGACGAAATGGACGGTCTACGCCTGCGCGGTGTATTTCTGGGCGCGCGTGGCGCATCTCGTCGTCTATACGATGGGCCTGCCGGTGTTCCGCACGCTGGCGTTTTTGCGTTGGCTTCGCTGCCCAAGTCGTGCTGGCGCTCGCGATCTTCAAACTCGCCTGAGCAGTTTGCGGCGGCATCCCCAATACCAGCCGTCTCACCCCTTGCGCATGACGAGATGCAGTATCGTAGCCTGCGTCTCGTCAAAACTTTTGATGACGCTGGAATCGGAACTGCGCAACTGCCATGGCCCGGCCGCCGCATAGGTCGCGTGAAGCCAATCCGCTGAAACGTAATTGTAGTAGCGGCCAAGCGAGTCCCGGCCGTCGTCCTCACCGCTCTTGAAGCTCGCATAGAACACGCCGCCCGCCTTCAGCGCGCGATGAATGCGCGTAAGGATTCCGGCAAGTTCGGGCTTCGGCACGTGCAACAGACAGGCGCTGGCCCAGACGCCATCAAACGCTTCGCGTTCTTCCAGCTCATCGAACCGCATCACGTCGACGGGATGATTGAGCCGGCGCGAGGCGATTTCCGCCATTTCGGGCGAGCCATCGGTGGCGCGTAGCGCAAAGCCGCGCGCCAGCATTTCGGCAGCATGATTGCCGGCGCCACAGCCGAGCTCGAGGATCGAGCCGCCCTCTGGCAGCAATCCGAGAAAGCCGATCAGCCGCGTCGATGGCGCTTTCGCCCACGCCGCGTAGGACTCCGCATTGCGGCGATAAAATTGCAGCGTGGCATCATCCATAGTTGCCCTCGTTACGGAAATAACGCGATCTGCTCTAGACCCGTTGCTTCAGGCCAACCGAACATCAGGTTCATGTTCTGGATCGCCTGCCCTGCCGAACCCTTCACCAGATTGTCCAGCGTTGCAATAACGATGGCGCGGCCGTTGATACGATCGGCAAACACGCCGATCTGCACATGGTTCGAGCCGCGCACATTCTGCGTTCGCGGTATCAGGTCCTTTTTCGCAAGATGCACGAACGGCTCGTGCCCATAGGCCCGCTCCAACGCCGCGCGCAGGTCGTCCACCGTGGCGCCATTGAGCCTGACATAGCAGGTGCAGAGCTCGCCGCGTGCCATCGGCACCAGATGCGGAGTGAAGTTGACCGTCACGGCCGTACCCGTGACGACGCTGATTTCCTGTTCAATTTCGGATGAGTGCCTGTGCGTGCCGATCGAATAAGGCGACATGCCCTCGCCAGCCTCCGAGAACAGCGTATTCAGCTTCAACCCACGGCCTGCGCCGGTCATGCCCGACTTGGCATCAATGACCAGGTCATGGGCGTCCACGAGGCCGGCTTTCACAAGCGGCACAAGGGCGAGCAGCGCCGCCGTTGGATAACAGCCAGGGCAGGCAATCAGCCGTGCGGTGGCGATCTTCGGCCGGTAAAGCTCCGTTAGCCCGTAGACCGCCTCGCCCTGCAGATGCAGCGCGCGATGTTCGTGGCCGTACCAGTGGGCGTAAGCAGCCTTGTCGCGCAGCCGGAAATCCGCGGACATATCGAGGACCTTGATTGCGGGGTTGGCGCTCAGCACCGCAGCAACGATCTCCTGCGTGGCGCCGTGCGGCAAGCCGCAGACTACCGCATCCTGCTTCGCCCAATCGACCGCTTCCCATTCGGTCAGAACCGGCAGATCGAGTGCGAAGAAATGCGGAAATACCTCGCTCATCGCCTTGCCGGCATGGGTATTGGCGGTCAGCGCGGAGATCACGACATTCGGATGCCGTGCGAGCAAACGGATAGCGTCGGAACCGGTGTAGCCGGACGCGCCCAGGACTGCGACTTTCTTCTTCATGCTCATGACTCGTTTCTTTTTGAACGTCTTGATTTTCGATCTTGAATGCCTGCAGTCAGGCATCGCTCACGCGCGATGAAGCGCGTGCGCGGCCGCTATTTGGTCGACTTCGGATTTTGCTCGTTTGGCTTGCGGCGCCTGCCGCATCAACTATCGGAAAGGCCCAGCATCAGCCGCATGTTCTGCACGGCGGCACCTGAGGCACCTTTGCCGAGATTATCGAGGCGCGCGATCAGCACCGCCTGGCGGTACTTGTCGCTGGCAAAGACATGGAGTTCGAGCTTGTTGGTGTCGTTGAGGGCTTCCGGCTCAAGCTTGCCGCTTTTCGCAGCCTCGCTTGCAAGCGGCATCACCGAAACATACCGGCTGCCGGCATAGCGTTGGCTCAAGGCGGCATGCAGGTCGGCACCATTGGGCTTGCCCGGAAGCGTGTCGAGTTGCAGCGGCACCGAGACCAGCATGCCCTGCCGGAAGTTACCCACCGAAGGCACAAAGATCGGCCGATGCGTCAGCCTCGAATAAAGCTGCATCTCCGGTAAATGCTTGTGCTCGAAGCCAAGCCCGTAGAGTTCGAAGGAAGGCGCACTGCCGTCCTCAAAACTTGCGATCATCGATTTGCCGCCACCGGAATAGCCGCTCACCGCATTCACGGTGACGGGATAATCCACAGGCAGAAGGCCGGCATCGACCAGCGGCCGCAATAGCGCAATCGCGCCGGTCGGATAGCAGCCGGGATTAGCAACCTTTTGCGCCTTTCGAATCTTGTCGGCTTGGTCAGCTGCGAGTTCGGGAAAGCCGTAGGCCCAGTCGGGCGCCACCCGAAACGCCGTCGAAGCGTCGAGAAATCTTGGGCGCAGTCGCACCCATGCCGTCGATCAGCGTAACGGTCTCCTTCGCCGCCTCATCCGGCAAGCAGAGGATCACAAGATCCACTTCCTCCATCAGTGCGCGCTTGGCGCCAGCATGCTTGCGCTTGTCTTCCGCAATCGTCTTGACCACGACATCGTTCTGTAACCGAAGCCGTTCGTTGATGCCAAGACCGGTCGTCCCGGATGCGCCGTCGACGAACACCGCAGGCCTGGTCGAAGCACCGGAAGCCTGGTTCTCTCTGGTATCTGAAAGGCTCATGGCGTGTTCCCTTCGAGCTTGTTCGCTTCGTTCGCGAAAGCCTGCGGCCGCGCTTGTCGCATCAGACCGGCAATCTGTTGCGAAGCTGTGTCGGTTCGTTGCTCCAGTGCATCTGCGACTGCGGCATAATCGGCCTCGGACTTGTGCTGGTTGAGCTTGAAACTACCCTCAACATCTTCAACCTTCATGACGAGCCCGACGATCGCTTTTTTCATCGTCTCCAGCCTCGCAGCCGTCATCTTGGCCGACGTCCACGGTTTTTTCGGCAGCAACCAGTTCTCGAACTTCGCACTCAGCACATCGATCTGAACCGCCAGTTCGTCGTCCGACAGCACCCGTACCGCCCCGGTCAGATGGACCGACTGATAAAGCCAGGTCGGCACCTGATCCGGCGAGACATACCAGTCCGGCGATACATAGGCATCGGAGCCGTTGACCGCGAGTAACCACGGCTTCACGCCGTCCGCGAGATTGATCAGCGGATTATGGCGGGCGGCGTGAAACAGGGCGAGCGCCGTGCCGTCATCGGCAGAGCTCAGATAGAACGGCAGCATCGATGAAATCGGCCGGGAGCCGTTCCAGGCGCAAACCATGCCAAACCCGCGCTCTTCCGCGAAGGCGAGGCTTGCGGCACGATCCTGCTTGAATAACGGAGGCGTATACATCTCAAACTCCTGCTTTAACTCGAGGAGCCGTCGGGATCAGATGCGCTGACAGGGGGAGAGAATGCCGCGGATCGGACCCGGCGGCAAAGGCGATGATCTAAACGCGATCGACCGCCCAAACCGCATATGTGCGGCGGCGGCGACGGGCGAGCAAAGGGGTCACAACGTCGATCATCGCGCGGCTATAAAACCGCGGCGGTCCGGCGTCAAGGTTTTAGGCGTCTTTTCGCGAATAAGCCTTAAACCGGGCAGCCTCAAACCGCCCGCCAAAGCCACTCGACGATCTCCGCAATCACGTCGCCGAACAACAACAGCGCCGCCGACCAGACCAACGCGGACACGAAATTGGCGATCTGGAATTGCCAATACGGCATTTCGAAAATCCCGGCCGCGAGCGGCACGGAAGCTCGCAACGGACCAAAAAATCGCCCGATGAAGATGCTCGGCACGCCCCAGGATTTCACGAAGGCCTCACCGCGCGGCAAGATTTCCGGGTATCGCGACAGTGGCCACATCTGCGCGACGCGTTCCTTGTATTTGAAGCCGAACCAGTAGGAGACCCAATCGCCGAGGGCTGCGCCAATCCCGCCCGCGATCCATAACGGCCAGAAACTCATGCCGCTGACGCCGATCAAAGCGCCAATCGCCACCAACGCGCCCCAGGCAGGAATCAAGAGCGAAATGAAAGCGAGCGATTCCCCGAACGCCAACAGCAAGACAATCGGCGAGGCCCAGACCTGATGGTCGCGCACGAAATCGGCGAGCGCGCGCGTATATTCTTCCATTCCAAAAGGCCTTTCCCGGCAATGCCCTGTAAGCCGGCCGGTTTAAGCTGGCCGGCTCCTCAACATCAAGTCACAATGACGCCCAAGGCAGGGTTGCAAGGCAAGCTCAAAGCTGCTTACCCGATTTCCAGTGCTCACGAATTACACCAGGGGACGAACACATGCTTGATTCACTGATGATGCGCGCGGGCGTCATGTTTCTGGTTGTCGGCATGGTCTGGGGAATCGAGATGGGCATCCGGCAGGATTTTTCCATGGCCCCCGCGCACGCGCATTTCAACCTGGTCGGCGGCGTTCTGCTGTTCGTATTCGGCCTTTATTACAGAATGGTCCCCGCAGCCCGCGACAGCACGCTTGCGAAGTGGCAGAGCGGGCTACACATACTCGGCGCGATCCTGTTTCCCGTCGGCGTCGCGGTCGTCATCAAGAAGGGTAAATCCTTCATCGTGCTGCCGATCATCGGCTCGCTGATCGTGTTGGTGGCTACCGCACTGTTTGCGCTGATCGTTTTCCGCACCTCGCGCACCAGATAGGTCATCAGAGTACCGCCGCCGCCCTTACGGCCGTCACTTTTCACGTCCAACCGTGGCATAGTCGGGACGACCGATTCGCCCGCGCGACTCTCCGCCATCACCTGAAAAGCTATGCCCAAACCACTGAAATCAAACGCTAAAACAAAACCGTCCGACGACCTTTTCGAGGCCACCGCGCCGAAAGCCAAGCCGGCGGCGAAAGCGGCTTCGCGTCCCAGCAGCGCCGAAGCCGGCTATACCGCGCGCGACATCGAAGTCCTTGAAGGACTTGAGCCGGTGCGGCGGCGGCCCGGCATGTATATCGGCGGGACCGACGAGAAAGCGCTCCACCACCTCTTCGCCGAAGTCATCGACAACTCGATGGACGAGGCGCTCGCAGGCCATGCCACCTTCATCGAGGTCGAACTCGACACGGAAGGATTTTTGACCGTCACCGACAACGGCCGCGGCATTCCCGTCGATCCGCATCAAAAATTTCCGAAAAAATCCGCGCTCGAAGTCGTCATGTGCACGCTGCATGCCGGCGGCAAATTCGATTCCAAGGCGTATGAGACCTCGGGCGGTCTGCACGGCGTCGGCGTTTCCGTGGTCAACGCACTGTCGTCGCGGCTGGAGGTCGAGGTCGCGCGTGAACAGAAACTTTATCGCATGGTGTTCGAGCGCGGCCACCCCAAGAGCAAGCTCGAAGATCTCGGCAAGGTCAGCAATCGCCGCGGCACCAAAGTCCGCTTCAAGCCGGATGCCGATATTTTTGGCGCCAAGGCCGCGTTCAAACCGCAGCGGCTGTTCAAGATGGCGCGCTCCAAGGCGTATTTGTTCGGCGGCGTTAAAATTCGCTGGCGCTGCGATCCCTCGTTGCTGAAAGGCATCGAGGACGTCCCGGCCGAAGACAGCTTTCATTTTCCCGGCGGTTTGAAGGATTATCTCGCCGCCGCCATCCACGCCGACACGCTGGTGCACCCGGATATTTTCTCCGGCAAATCGGGGCGCGTCGGTGCGCACGGCGCGTGCGAATGGGCGGTGGCCTGGACCGCGGATGCCGATGGCTTCTTGTCTTCCTACTGCAACACGGTACCGACCCAGGACGGCGGCACGCATGAATCCGGAATGCGCAGCGCGCTTCTGCGCGGCCTGAAGGATCACGCCGAACGCGTCGGCCAGGGCAAGCGCGCGGCCTCCATCACTTCGGAAGACGTGATGGTCGGTGCCGCCGTGATGTTATCGGTGTTCGTTCGCGAGCCGGAATTTCAAGGCCAGACCAAGGATCGCCTCGCCACGGCGGAGGCGCAACGTATCGTCGAACAGGCGATCAAGGACCCGTTCGATCATTGGCTTTCCGGCAACCCGCTGCAAGCCAACAAGCTGCTGGATTTCGTGGTCGAGCGCGCCGAGGAGCGGCTGCGTCGCCGCGCCGAAAAGGAGATTTCGCGCAAGACCGCGGTGAAGAAGCTGCGTCTGCCGGGCAAACTCGCCGATTGCACCAACACCGCCGCGGAAGGCTCAGAACTGTTTATCGTCGAGGGCGACTCGGCGGGCGGCAGCGCCAAACAGGCACGCGACCGCAAGACCCAGGCGATCCTTCCGCTTCGCGGCAAGATCCTCAACGTCGCCTCCGCCACCAAGGACAAGCTCGTCGCCAATGCGCAGCTCGCCGACCTGATCCAGGCGATCGGTTGCGGGACGGGAGCGCATTATCGCGAAGAGGATCTGCGTTATTCGCGCATCATCGTCATGACCGACGCCGACGTCGACGGCGCCCATATCGCCTCGCTCCTGATCACCTTCTTCTACCGGCAGATGCCGCGGCTGATCGATGAGGGCCATCTCTACCTCGCGGTCCCGCCACTCTATCGCCTCACCCATGGCAGCAAGACGCTTTATGCCCGCGACGAGGCGCACCGGGACGCCCTGATCAAGAGCGAGTTCAACGCCAACGCCAAGGTCGATGTCAGCCGTTTCAAGGGCCTTGGCGAGATGATGCCGGCTCAACTCAAGGAAACCGCCATGGACCCGGCCAAACGCATGCTGTTGCGGGTGGTGCTTCTGGCCGACGACCGCGAAGGCACCGCCAATTCGGTGGAGCGGTTGATGGGCACGAAAGCCGAGGCGCGTTTTGCTTTTATCTCCGACAAGGCGGAATTTGCGAGCGACGAGCTTCTCGACGTCTAAATTCTCAGGGAACTCTGGGCGTCATTTCGCTGCGGCGGCGAAGAAGGTAAGATTTTGCTCTTGCTTACTGATTTTAAAGGATTTTTGACTTTTCGGCACCTGGGGATTCCGTCGTTTTACGGCCCTGTGTGCCCCACCGGCCACAGCTTTTTAGGCGAAACCAGCTATAACTACACGCAGAGATTCGAAATTGCCTGCCGCCCTTTGCGGTTCGGCGCTAAAGCTGGGGACTGTAATTATGAAAAAGTTGGTGTTGGCATTGACCGCGGTAGCGGCGTTCACCGGATCGGCTCTCGCGGCCGACCTTCCGGCTCGCACCTACACCAAGGCGCCCATGATGCCTGAACCGGTCTACAACTGGACCGGCTTCTACGTCTTCGGCGGCGCCGGCGGCGGCGTCTGGGATGCCGACCAGACCGTTCGTGAATGGCGCCGGAAACGCGTGTCACCATCAATTCGAGGCCGGGTGGCGACGGCTGGTTCGGCACGGTAGGTGCTGGCTATGACTGGCAGTTCAACCACTCGTGGGTGGCGGGTATCTTTGCTGACGGCCAGTTCGGCAGCCTCCGGGGCAATATCACGGACTCCTTCAACGGCCTGACCGGCAGCGTGAAGCTTCAGGATACATGGGCCGCCGGCGTGCGCTTGGGCTACCTCGTCGCTCCGAACGTTTATTCCTACGTCAACGCCGGTTTCACCGAATCGTTCTGGTCGGGCTCCCAGCTTGGTTTCGTCACCGGTACAGCGCCTGTCGTCTCGACTCCTTCGTTCAATCGTAACGGCTGGTTCGTCGGTGGCGGCGTCGAAAACAACCTGAACATCTTCGGCATTACGGCGCCCGGCTGGTTCATGAAGACCGAATACCGTGCAGCTTACTTCAACCGCGCGACACTGGGTGAAAGCCTGATTGCTACCGGTGCTCCGATTGGTTTCTCTGACACCTTCCATCCGTTGGTGCAGACCATCTCGACCTCGCTGGTCTACCGCTTCAACTGGGGTGGCCCGGTGGTCGCCAAGTACTGAGCCGACAAGTACTGATCAAATCAGTACTGATCTGAGCTGACTTCAGAATTTAAAAAGCCCCGGCTGGTCCGGGGCTTTTTTATGTCTTGTTCAAAAGTCCCTCGTGACGAAACCGTCGTGCCGTCTGTAAATACTGCCCTGGCGTTTCGAGCGAAGCATGCCCTCGGACTTGATCCGGGGGGTGGCAGCCGGTTCGCGTGAAGAAAATGCGTCAAAACAAAAGACAGCCCGAAAAACGGCGTTATGAGAGGAAACCCCATGCGCAACTTGCTGCTTGTCCTTGGCTTGCTCGCGTTGGCCGTCGGCCTGCTATGGATCGGCCAGGGCACCGGCATGATCACCTGGCCCGCCTCGAGCTTCATGATCCGGCAAATCGAATGGGCCGGCTATGGCGCCGCGCTGGCCGGCCTCGGCCTGGTGCTGATCTGGCAGAGCAAGCGGTAAGCAGCACGAAAGGGAGTATCGATCGTGAAGCACGGACTGTTCGATCTCAGCGGCAGGGTTGCGATCGTGACCGGCGGCAATGGCGGCATTGGCCTCGGCATGGCGCGTGGTCTCGCGGCCAGCGGCGCGGCCATCGCCATCGTCGGCCGCAACGAAACGAAATCGGCCTCGGCCGTCGCTGACCTGGTGAAAGACGGCCACGAGGCCATCGCCGTCGCCGCCGATGTCACCGATGAGGCGGCGGTCACGGCCATGATCGAGCGGGTTCGCCGCGAACTCGGCCGTGTCGATATTCTCGTCAACAATGCCGGCATCAACATCCGTAAACCCCCGCACGTGCTCTCGCTCGCGGAATGGGAAAGCGTGATCACGACCAATCTCACCAGCGCCTTCCTGTGTTCACAGACGGTCCATCCGGCGATGAAAGCGGCAGGCGGCGGCAAGATCATCAATATCGGTTCGATGATGTCGATCTTCGGCGCCAGCTTTGCGCCGGCCTATGCCGCAAGCAAAGGCGGTATCGTGCAGTTCACGCGCTCTTGCGCGGTCGCCTGGGCCGCCGACAACATCCAGGTCAATGCGGTGCTACCGGGGTGGATCGACACCGAATTGACGCAGCGCGCTCGCGAACAGGTCGACGGCTTGCATGACAAGGTGCTGGCTCGCACCCCCGCTGCCCGGTGGGGTGAGCCCTCCGACTTCGCCGGCATCGCGGCCTTTCTCGCCTCACGCTGCGTCGGATTTCGTGACCGGCACGGCGATCCCGGTCGACGGCGGCTTCTCGGTGATGGGTTAGGAAGCTGGCAGCGCCGGCGAATGAACGTGCTCAGGACGCACACCGATCGCGACCAGACGCGCGGCCAGCCCTGAAGCCAGGGTATCGCGCTGATGATCCGCGCAGAACACCGGTGCCCGAAGCGGTTCTCGCCCGGCTTTCACGCGCACTGATCATGTTGTTCTGAACCACGACTTGCATGGCCTGCGTCATCCGCACCGGAAATTCGCGCCGGCGGCGCACGGCGTCGAGTTCTTCCTCCGAGGGGCATGTGCTCTTGAGCGCGGCCAATCTCGCTGCGAGCAGATTGGCGGTCGCAACCGCATCCTGAATGGCGAGATTGACGCCGACGCCGCCGACTGGCGACATCGCATGCGCCGCATCGCCAATGCAAAGCAACCCCGGCAGCGTCCACCGCTTCAGCCGGTTGATCGCAACCGTCAGCAATTTGACATCGTCCCACGTCTTCACCTCCGACATGCCCGCGCTCAGGATTGGCGCCATGCCGATGACGTCGTTGCGAAAGGCGTCAAGCCCCCTCGCCTTCACGGCATCGAACTGGCCTTTAGCGATGACATAGGCGCATTGCCAGTAGTCGCCGCGATCAAAGGTGACGAGCATCTTGCCGGTTTGAACACGCGCAAACAGGTTTTCGGTTTCGTTAACCCGCCTGCCGGCGCGAAACCACAGCACGTCCATCGGTGCGCCAATTTCCTCCACTTCAAGGCCCGCACGTTCGCGCACGATCGAATGCCGCCCGTCGCATCCGATCGTTAGACTGGCGCGGATTTCCATCGGTCCCTCCGGCGTGTCGGCAATGACGCCGACCACCGCGTCACCCGACCGGATGAGGTCGGTGGCATTGGCGTTCATCATCACGTTGAGGCAGGCAAATCTTTTGCCGTTCTCACGCAGAAAGTTGAGAAAATCCCATTGTGGCATCATCGCAATGAAGGGGTACTTGACGTTCACGCGGCTGAGGTCCGCAATTCGGATGGTTTCATCGCCGAATTGGCCGTCCATCTTCTGCAATTGCTGATGTGGGACCTTCAGGAAACCGTCGATCAACCCCAACTCGTCCATTACCTGCAAGGTCGAGGGGTGAACCGTGTCGCCGCGAAAATCCCGGAAGAAATCGGCGTGCTTTTCCAGCACTACCGTCTCGATACCGGCGCGGCCCAACAGGTAACCCAGCATCATGCCCGCCGGCCCGCCGCCGACAATGCAACAATGAGTTTGAATGGTCCGCATGGATAACCCTCCCGACGATATCGCGCGAGCCCATCGCGGGCTTCGACCTTTGGATGCTGGTGGCGAAGCGCGTTTCGCGATTCGTGTGACGCTACAACAGCTGGAACCCTGCCAGAACCGTTTTTGGCCGCATCGGACTCGAACGATCTAACGTCGACAACCACTCACTGCGTTACCGCTAAACTCACTGGGTTACCGCCGGGACCAGGAACATGTGCTTTCTCTACAACCCCCACCTGAAAACGGCCAAACCTGTTGTTTGTTCTCGTGAATCTTTTGCGTCGACTAAGTATGTTTCTCTCAAGCAATGTTTTGAAATATTTTGTATTGGGGAAATGTTATGCGCCATTACGCTAGCAAGCTTTTGTTGACCGCTACCATCGCTTCGCTCGGCTTCGCAGCCATTGCCTCGGCGGCTGATCTGCCTGCACGCACTTATACCAAGGCGCCGGTCGCTCCCGTCATCGCCTTTAACTGGACGGGTTTTTATATCGGCGGTTTCGTCGGCGGCGCTTTCTCGGATGGCAACTCCACTGCAACCGATCCCAATCTTGTGGGCTTTCCAACTGCGTTTTACAACGGCGGCAGCCTCGTCACTTCTTACGGGTTGAACAGCGGCTTCCTTGGCGGCGGCACGATTGGATACAACTGGCAGACTCCGGGCAGCAATATGGTGTTCGGTCTTGAAGGCGAAGCCGGCTATCTCCATTTGCACGGATCCAAGCAGGACATTAACGCGTTCAACGCCGGCTTCGCGCTTCCAGATAGCGTCAACTCGACCCGTATTGGTGATGCCTATGGCGTGATCGCCGGCCGCATCGGCTTCGCTGCCGATCACGCCCTGTTTTACGCCAAGGGCGGCGTTGCCTTCATCGGCAATTCCACGAGCTTCAGCGATCTGTGCAACACAGGTGGATGCGGCGGCGGTCTCTTATTCATGAGCCGCAGCAGCACCGAGGTCACCTACGCGGTAGGTGCTGGTGTCGAATACGCCTTCACCAACAACTGGAGCCTGAAGGGCGAGTACCTCTATCTCGGCACCCAGAAGACCTACACGCAAACGGGTCTTGTCGGGCTCGTTGGGCCCGCGCTCGAAACCAATACGATCACGGTGCCTGGCGTTCATACCGCCAAGCTCGGCATCAACTACCGCTTCGGCGGTCCGGTCGTCGCGAAGTACTGATCGCGTCATCTCCTGAACGAAAAGCCCCGGCATCGTCCGGGGCTTTTTGTTGCCGACGACCTACATCCATACGCTTCAGCGCCGGAAACTCTTGATCTCAGAGACGCTGCCGTCGCGATAGGTCAACTCGACCGATACGAATTGGCTCGAAGGTGACAGCTTAAGATACGGCTTGGCATCATACGGAATGGCGCTCGGATCCTTCATGTCGCAAGGCGGCATCTTCAGCACCTGATCGGGCACCGACGTGTCGATCCCGATGCGCACTTCGCGGATGGCGCAGCGGTACGACATCAGATGGGTGTAATAGACCAAGAGTCCGTTGAACTCGCGAAATGACAGCCAGCTTGTCGCGGTCATGTCGAGGATTTTCCGCTGATCGTGGATCAAGGCCGCTTCCGGATCGAACCTGATCGGGAAAGGCCCTTGCAGGTTGCCGGATATGTCGATGTAACGCACTTCGATCGTGGCCGCCGGCGCATCAGCGGCCAGTTCAACCGAGGGATTGGGAATCCGTTTGCGGGTTCGCGGATCGAGCGTGTCGAGAAATCCGGTTTCGCGGAAATCGCCGGCGCTTCCCATTCGCCAGGAAATGCCAAGCGTCGGATCGGCAATCGAAAACACCACGCTCCAACCGCCATTGTGACGGGAGAACATCGCAATCGGCGCATTGAACGAGTCTTCTTTCGGCGGCCGCGGGACTGCTGCCGGCGACAACGCCGCGACCTGCGGCTGCGGCTCGGCAGGCTTCCCGGCATCCTTGCCTGTGTCCTTGGCCGCATCGGCCTGCGCTTTTTCGACGCCGTTCAAAAAGACGTCGTCGACCATCTGGTCGAAATAAACCGGAATCTGCTTGTGGCTGACCGTCTCCGCCATTTCGCTGACGATGCGGCGCGTATGCTGGGCCACCTGCACGAGATTCTCGCCGGGCTGCAGCAGTTCCTTGGCAAAGGTGCGGGTGAAGACCGAGTTCGGGTTGTTGTCGTTGTTGGAAAGACGATCGAGCGCGGTCTGGCGGGGGCCCGCCGAAAACACCGAAAACACGCCTTCCGGCAATTGCGTCATCGGCGCCAGCCCACCGCCGCCGGCCACCGCACGCGTTCCCGTCCGCTCGAACGGATTGTTGCGGCAGGCGTCGAACACCAGAATCGCGGTGCGCGCCTTCTTGTTCTGCAAACGCTCGATGATGCGGTCGGCGAGCACAGAGGCGTCGCGCACCAGTTCTTCCTGGCCTTCGGTGGCCGCCGGCACGTCGATCGGCAGCAGGAAATTCTGTCCGGCGATTTCAAATCCGTGGCCGGCATAAAAGAAAAACGCGGTATCGCCGGGCTCAACCGCATGATCGAAGGCGAGCAGCGTTTCGCTGAAGGCCTGTCGGGTCTGGTTTTCCGCCACCATCACCGAGAAGCCGAGCTGCTTGAGCGTGTCGCCCATGGTGCGGGCATCGTTGACCGCCTTTTGCAGCTTCGGCACGTTCTTGTAATCGTTGTTGCCGATGACCAGCGCCACGCGCTTGGCCGCCTGTGCCGGAGCCGCAAGCGTAACGAGCGCAAAGCAAAATGCCGCCGCCGCAAATCTCAACCGTACCAATTGCCTCATCGTGGTCCTGCGCCCGCAGAAAATGCCTCATGTCGTAGTCAGCCAGGATATCAGAAGGGTTCAACTTATCCTTCGCTCCCATGGAGCGGAGTTGTTGACATTCGTGCTCCCAGCGGCGGCGCCATCTTTCGCGGGCATCAAGCCAGGTTTGCGGAAACATCGCCATTTGCCCACGACTCGTAAGTCGCCATACCCATCCGCGAATTGAAGAGGAAATGAAAAAAGCGCGTTATTTGTGCGAAAACATTAAGCTTTTTGGGCCTTTTGCCGCGTTCCCAGATTGACTTTGGCGGTTTCGACCCTATGTTCGCCCTGAAAGCGGATTTGGATCGAGTGCGATTCCTTCAGTTGATCCGCCGCTGGTCAGCGTCCTCTCACCGCCCCTGAGCTTCATCAAGCGCGCCGTTTCGGGGCCGAACGCGACCGCCTTTTACCCCTCGATTCCGAACGGCGGTTTCGATTAGAGGCTCAATGTCATTTTCCCATCTCGGCCTGTCCGATAAAGTGCTCGCCGCCGTTGCGGCCACCGGTTACACAACCCCTACCCCCATTCAGGAACAGGCGATCCCTCACGTTCTGGCTCGCCGCGACGTTCTCGGTATTGCCCAGACCGGCACCGGCAAGACCGCTGCCTTCGTCCTTCCGATGCTGACGATCCTGGAGAAGGGCCGCGCCCGCGCCAGGATGCCCCGCACGCTGATCCTGGAGCCGACGCGCGAACTTGCCGCCCAGGTCAAGGAGAACTTCGACCGCTACGGCGTCGGCCAGAAACTCAATGTCGCGCTTCTGATCGGCGGGGTTTCCTTTGGCGACCAGGATACCAAGCTCACCCGCGGCGTCGACGTCCTGATCGCAACGCCCGGCCGGCTGCTCGACCATACCGAACGCGGCGGCCTGCTGCTCACCGGTGTCGAGCTGCTGGTGATCGATGAAGCCGACCGCATGCTCGACATGGGCTTCATCCCCGACATCGAGCGCATCTGCAAACTGGTGCCGTTCACGCGCCAGACGCTGTTCTTCACCGCGACGATGCCGCCGGAAATCAGGCGCATCACCGAAACCTTCCTCCACAACCCGGAGAAGGTGGAGGTTTCCAGGCCCGCGACGACAGTCGCCACCATCACCCAGTTACAGGTTCCCGCCGGCCGCGAAGCGCATGACAAACGGGAAATCCTCCGCGGCCTGTTGCGCGAGGCCAAGGACCTCAACAACGCGATCATCTTCTGCAACCGCAAGCGCGAAGTCGCCGTTGTACACAAGTCGCTGCAAAAGCACGGCTTCAGCGTCGGCGCCCTGCATGGCGACATGGATCAGTCCGCCCGCACGGCCGCGCTCGATCAATTCCGCAAGGGAGAAATTCCGCTCCTGGTCGCCTCCGACGTCGCCGCCCGCGGCCTCGATATTCCGGCCGTGAGCCACGTCTTCAATTTCGACGTTCCCCATCACGCCGACGATTACGTCCACCGGATCGGCCGCACCGGCCGTGCCGGCCGTGCCGGCACCGCGATTTCCATCGTGACCTCACTCGATCAGAAGTCGATGGCAGCGATCGAAAAGCTGATCGGACAGAACATTCCTCAGGCCGAAGGCAGCTCGAAGACCTCATCGCCCGAACAAGCCGCACCTCGCGAGCACGAGCGTTCGAAGGATGGCGAAAGAGAGGGTTCGCGCGGCGGTGGCCGCAAGCGGCGGCGCGATCGCGGGACCGGAAGCAAGGGCGGAAACCGCAACTCCAACCCGTCACCGCAATCTTCGGTTGCAGCCATTGCGGCGACGCCGGTAACCCCGTCCTCAGCACCGCGCCCGCCTTCGATCGGCCGCACGTCCGCGCCACAAACCCCTTCCGCCGCGACGGAACCGGCGGATCACTCTCATCTCCCGGCGTTTTTGTTACGACCCGTGCGCGCGCGCGTCTGACCGCCGTACCGAGGTAGGGATTTGCCGTTTACGGCTCATTCATCAACCTCCAGTAGCTTCGGTTCCATATTTTAAGGGATTGGCGCGAAGCGAGCCGCGCTGAAGGTCGCTGGGGACGTGGTTCAGTGCTGGACGAACACGAGCGCACAATGGCCTTCGCCGAATTGGCGCTGGGCCAGATCAGGTCCTTGCGGCAAACCGCCATCCCACGCAATTACGAAATCTGGTACGTCTACGCGACCGGCTATAATGCAGAGCTCAACAAGGTCATCAACGAGACGCTCGCCCGCAACGGCAAGCTGACCGAGGCCGATCTCGAGCAGATCTACGAAACCTACCTCTCCCACATCAAAACCACCGATCGCATCGACAAGGTCGGCGCGCGCGTCATCGGCGAAATCGACGATGTGATGCGGCTGATCGGCGATGCGCTCGGCATGTCGGCCAGCTACAATGCGAGCCTGACCGGCGCCACCGAAAAGCTTTCAGCCGCGGCCGACCGCGAACAGGTCATGAAGGTGGTCGACACGCTGGTCAAGACGACCCACGAGATGCGCGACACCACCAGGGCCCTGGAGGAGCGGCTGACGCTGTCGAAGACCGAAATCAGCAATCTCCAGCAGAGTCTCGAGGCGATCAGGGCCGAAAGCCTGACCGATCCGCTCACCGGCCTCGGTAACCGCAAATATTTCGATCGTTCGATCGATACCGCCATTGAGACTGCGCTGGCCACGGGCGAGCCGCTCTCGCTGTTGATGTTCGACATCGACTACTTCAAGTCCTTCAACGATTCCTATGGCCATCTCACCGGCGATCAGGTGTTGCGGCTGGTCGGAATGTCGCTGAAGCAGTCGATCAAGGGACAGGACATCACCGCGCGCTACGGCGGCGAGGAATTCGCCGTGGTGCTGCCCAATACGGCGCTGCGCCAGGCCCTCACGGTCGCCGACCATATCCGCCGCGCCGTGATGTCGAAGGAATTGAAGAAGAAGTCCACCGGCGAGATTCTGGGCCGCGTCACCATCTCGGTCGGAGTCTCCATGCTGAAGCCGGGCGACGATGCGGATTCCCTGATCGAACGCGCCGATGCGTGCCTTTATGCCGCCAAGCGCGCCGGGCGCAACCGGGTGGTCTGCGAGGCAGATTCTGAATATGCCGCCGAGGCCCGCGGCCAGGTCGCCTGAAGCGCGCCTGAGTCCACTTACCTTCGTTTGGCAGCCTTTCTCTTTTTGGCCGCTGACCTCTTGGTCACGGCGTTCTTCGGTGGGACCTTTGCTTTCTTCGCCAATTTCTGGCGCGCCGGCTTCCTGGTCCTTGGCCGTTTGCGCAGCGCGGCGCGCTGGGCTGCCGCCAAAGCCGCCCTCGCCCATCCGGCCAGTTCCTCCTGGTCGTCGAACAGCCGTGCCGGCAATTCCCAGTATGAATTGACGGTGACGACCTTCGCCGTCGATCGCTGTTGATACTGAAACGGCTTCGAGCCTTCCGCCTGGAATTGCGGAATGGTCTCTTCGTCGGCGCGGAAATAAAGACCTGCCCGCAGCGCCAGCGCAAAGTTGGTGCCGTCTGCGGAAATGCCGAAACCGGAGAACATCCGGCGCAACGTCACCGGACCGAAATCGGAAAACAACTCAGCTAAGAAATCGCGATCCATCGGCGTCGTTCGTTCCCCGGAGCGGCGCGGCGAATGACGGCATCAGCGCAAACCGGGCCGTATCAGCCTTCGATCTCGGCCGGCTTGAGCTGCACGGATTCCCCGCAGCCGCAGGCGCCGATCTGGTTCGGGTTATTGAAGATGAACTGGGCCTGCATTTTATCAGCCTTGTAGTCCATCTCGGTGCCGAGCAGGAACAACACGGCCTTGGGATCGACCAGAATCTTCACGCCCTTGTCCTCGACGACTTCGTCGGTCGGACGAACCTCATGGGCATATTCGACCGTATAGGATTGCCCGGCACAGCCGCCGTTCTTGACGCCGACCCGAAGGCCGACAATCTCGGAATCGGCGCGCTTGGTCAGTTGGACAATGCGCTCGGCGGCGGCTTCCGTCAGCCGCATGACCTGGGGCCGAGGACGCTTTGCCTTGGGCGCGGGCGAAGTGGGAGCTGGTGAGGTCGGGTTCATCTCTGTCATGTGGTCAATCCCAAAGCCGGTTCAATAAGGCCGCCCAATCGCCTGACAACGCTCACCACATATTGAGAACGAGACGCGCCTCGTCGGACATGCGGTCCGGCGTCCACGCCGGATCCCACACCAGATTGACATTGACGACGCCCACGCCAGGCACGCTCGCCACCGCGTTCTCCACCATCTGCGGCAACTCGCCTGCCGCCGGACAATTCGGCGTGGTCAGCGTCATCAGCAGATCGACGGAGCGGTCATCCTTGAGCTCGACCTTGTAGATCAGGCCGAGCTCGTAAATATCGGCCGGGATTTCCGGATCGAACACGGTTTTCAGCGCGGCCACGATGTCGCCGCTCAGCCGCTCGGTTTCCTCCGGCGGCAACGCCGACTGGGTTTCCATGTTGGAAGTTTTCACTTCCAAATCCTTGGGTTCCAGGTTCTTGGCTTCAGCAGTGTCGGTCATGCGAACAATTCCCGCGCCTTGATCAGCGCCTGTGCCAGATGGTCGACTTCTTCCCGCGTATTATACATCCCAAACGAAGCCCGGCATGTCGCGGTCACATTGAACCGCTCTAAAAGCGGCATCACGCAATGGGTGCCGGCGCGAACCGCGATCCCCTGCCGGTCGATGACGGTTGCGACATCGTGCGGATGCGCGCCCTTCATCTCGAAGGAGATCACCGGCCCCTTGCCTTTCGCGGTGCCGATCATCCGGATCGAGTTGATTTCGCGCAAGCGCGCTTCCGCATAGGTCAGCAGATCGTGCTCGTGCGCGGCGATACGCTCCTTGCCGATCGAATTGACGTAGTCGATCGCAGCCCCAAGTCCTACCGCCTCCACGATCGCAGGCGTGCCCGCCTCGAATTTGTGCGGCGGATCGCCATAGGTGACCCAGTCGCGCGCCACTTCGCGGATCATTTCGCCGCCGCCGTTGTAGGGCCGCATCGCCACGAGATGATCGTATTTGGCATAAAGCACGCCGATGCCGGAGGGCCCATAGAGCTTGTGGCCGGTAAAGACGTAGAAATCCGCACCAATGTCCTGCACGTCGATCGCAAGATGAACCGCGGCCTGGCTGCCGTCGATCAAGACCGGAATGCCCCGGGCATGCGCGATCTTCACCACCTCCTTCACCGGCACGACGGTGCCGAGTGCGTTCGACATCTGGGTAATGGCGACGAGTTTTGTCCGCGGCGATAGCTGCTTTTCGAATTCCTCGATCAGGAAGTTGCCTTCATCATCGACATCGACCCACTTGAGGACGGCGCCCTGACGCTCCCTGAGGAAATGCCAGGGCACGATGTTGGAATGGTGCTCCATGATCGAGAGCACGATCTCGTCGCCCTCGCCGAGGTTCGGCGCGCCCCAGGAGGACGCCACCAGGTTGATCGCTTCCGTCGCATTGCGGGTGAAGACGATTTCCTCAGGTCTCGAGGCGTTGAGGAATTTTGCCACCTTGGCGCGGCCGCCCTCATAGGCTTCGGTCGCGGCATTGGCGAGGTAATGCAGCCCGCGATGCACGTTGGCGTATTCGCTCTTGTAGGCCTCGGTCATGCGCTCCAGCACGGCGTTCGGCTTTTGCGCGGACGCTGCATTGTCGAGATAGACGAGCGGCTTGCCATAGATCTTCAGCGCCAGCGCGGGGAAGTCCTCCCGCAGGCGGGCGACGTCGTAGGAGCCATTTGAGACCGCCGGATGCATGCTCATCCCCGTGCCGCCAACCAGCGCTGCGCGGTCGAAATCGCCAATTCGCGCAAGGTGTCGCTGGCAATGGATTCGATGGCCTCGCCGACGAAAGCCTGAATCAGGAGCGCCTGCGCTTCCTTTTCGGGCATGCCGCGGGCCCGCAGGTAAAACAGCAGGCTTTCGTCGAGCGCGCCGGTCGTGGCGCCGTGGCCGCAGGTCACGTCGTCGGCGAAGATTTCCAGTTCCGGCTTGTTGTCGGCCTCGGCCTCATCCGACAACAGCAAGCGCCCGCGTCATCATCTTGGCGTCGGTCTTCTGCGCCTTGGGCTGCACGATGATGCGGCCCTGAAACACCGAATGGGCCGCGGTCATCGACCACGGCGCGGAATACCTCGCGGCTCGTGCAATTCGGCACCGCATGATCGAGGAACAGCGTGGTGTCGGCATGTTGCCGGCCGTTCAGCAGGTTGACGCCGTTGGCGGTGACTTCGGAGCCTTCACCCGCAAAAGTCAGGCAGCCCTGATAGCGGCTGAGCACCCCGCCGCTCGTCATATTGAAGGTGGCGAGCCGCGCTTTCGCACCGATCGTGAAAATCACGGTTGTAATATTCGTCGCATCCACGCTATCAGCCATCAGCCGCACATGCTGCAACTGGGCATCGTTGCCAAGCCAGAGGATGACAGCGTCATTGACCTGGTAGGATTTGGCATCTTCCGCCGCGACAAAACTCTCCACGAGAGTCGCGTGCGCAGCACGGCCGAGCTTCAGAAACGAGCGGGTATAGCTGGCCGTCGACGATCGCGTCGCGACGTGAACGATATGAATCGGCTTTTTGAGCACAGCTCCATCGGCCACCGTAATCACGGCACCATCGGTCGCCATCGCCGCGTTCAGCGCGATCATCGGGCCCGACATCGCACCATTCTCGAGCAGATCGGCGCAGACGGCGTTGCTGCCGTCTTCCAGAACCTCGCGCAGCGTCTGCACGTGAACGCCGCTTTCCAGCGCCGCCAGATCAGACAACGAAGCTGCCAGCACGCCGTCGACCAGCACCAGACGACTGGCGTCAGTCGCCGCTACCGATTTCAGCACCTTTTTGGCGCGCTCCAGCGCCGGCGCGTCAGGAGCCGCAGCCAGTGGCAGCACTTCCCGCATCAAGGCTCGCAGGTCGGTATATTTCCAGTCCTCAAGCCGGCGATGCGGCAGGCCGGCGCGCTCAAAGGTCTCAAACGCCCGTTGCCGCACTTCGGCGACCTTGCCGGCGCTGGGCAGCCGGCCACGCGCCGCGGTAAATATGTTTTCCACGGCGTGTCCGGTTCCGGTCTTTGCCAAAGCAATGTTCATTGCAAAATCCGTATCCGTCAGGCGGCATCTTCGAACTGAGCGTAACCGGAAGCCTCAAGCTCCAGCGCCAGCTCCTTGCCGCCGCTTTTGACCACTCGGCCTTTCGACATCACGTGAACGAAATCAGGAATGATGTAGTTCAGAAGCCGCTGATAATGCGTGATCACCACCATCGCTCGATCAGGCGAGCGCAGCGCGTTGACGCCGTCGGCGGCGACGCGCAGCGCGTCGATGTCGAGGCCGGAATCCATTTCATCGAGAATGCACAGGCTCGGCTCGAACAGCGCCATCTGCAGGATCTCGTTGCGCTTCTTCTCGCCGCCGGAAAACCCGACATTGACGCCGCGCTTGAGCATGTCCTGTGGAATGTTCAGACGTTCCGCAACCGCGTATGCCTTTTTCAGAAAATCCGGCACCAGAAATTCGGGTCTCACCGCGCGCTTTGCGCTGGGCGTTCAGCGCGGTGCGCAGGAAGGTCATAGTGGCGACGCCCGGAATTTCCACCGGATACTGGAACGCGAGGAACACGCCCTTGGCGGAACGCTCGTCCGGCGACATCTCCAGCAGGTTCTCGCCCTTGAACAGGATCTCGCCGCCGGTGACTTCATAGCCCGGCTTGCCGGCGATCACGTGCGACAGCGTCGACTTGCCGGAGCCGTTCGGCCCCATGATCGCGTGGACCTCGCCTTCGTTCACGGTGAGCGACAGCCCATGGAGGATCTCGCGATCCTCGACACGAACTTGCAGGTTTTTGACTTCGAGTAGTGACATCATCTTCTTCCGTTATCTCAGTCCTCGCTCCTGTGCGAGCGCCGAAGGCACGTCTCGAAGGACGCGGCCGATCACTTTCTTTTTCTCTCTCATCCTTCGAGACGGCCGCTGCCGCGGCCTCCTCAGGATGAGGTCTTATCCAACCGATCCCTCCAGCGAGATCGAGATCAGCTTCTGCGCTTCCACCGCGAATTCCATCGGCAGTTGCTGCAACACGTCCTTGACGAAACCGTTGACGACGAGGCCGACGGCCTCTTCCTGGCTCAAGCCCCGCTGCACGCAGTAAAACAGCACGTCCTCGGAAATCTTCGAGGTCGTGGCTTCGTGCTCGAACAGCGCGGATGAGTTCTTGGCTTCCATATAAGGCACGGTGTGCGCGCCGCATTTGTCGCCGATCAGAAGCGAGTCGCAGGCGGTGAAGTTGCGGGCGCCGGTGGCCTTGCGATGGGCCGTGACGAGGCCGCGATAGGTGTTCTGCGACACGCCGGCGGCGATGCCCTTGGAGATGATCCGGCTGGTGGTGTTCTTGCCGAGATGGATCATCTTGGTGCCGGAATCGACCTGCTGGTGGCCGTTCGAAATCGCGATCGAATAGAACTCGCCGCGCGAATTATCGCCGCGCAGGATGCAGCTCGGATATTTCCAGGTGATCGCCGAGCCGGTCTCGACCTGGGTCCATGAGATCTTGGAATTGACGCCGCGGCAGTCGCCGCGCTTGGTGACGAAATTGTAGATGCCGCCCTTGCCTTCAGAGTTGCCGGGATACCAGTTCTGCACCGTCGAATACTTGATCTCGGCATCGTCCAGCGTGACCAGTTCGACCACGGCGGCGTGAAGCTGGTTTTCGTCGCGCTGCGGCGCGGTGCAGCCTTCGAGATAGCTGACGTAAGCGCCCTTGTCGGCGATGATCAGCGTGCGCTCGAACTGGCCGGTGTTGCGCTCGTTGATGCGGAAATAGGTCGACAGTTCCATCGGGCAGCGCACGCCCGGCGGCACATAGACGAACGAGCCGTCGGAGAACACGGCCGAGTTCAGCGTGGCGAAGAAATTGTCCGAGGTCGGCACCACGGTGCCGAGATACTTCTTCACGAGTCTCCGGATGCTCGCGGATCGCCTCAGAGATCGGCATGAAGATCACGCCGGCCTGCTTCAGTTCTTTCTGGAAGGTGGTCGCCACCGAAACCGAGTCGAACACGGCGTCCACCGCGATCTTGCGGTTTGCCGAGGGCTCGCCTCCGGGCGGCGGTTGCACGCCTTCCAGGACTTGCGACTTCGCGCAAGGGAATGCCGAGCTTCTCATAGGTCTTGAGGATTTCCGGATCGATCTCGTCGATCGACGAAAGCTGCTTCTTCGGCTTTGGCGCGGAGTAGTAATAGAGATCCTGATAATCGATCTTGGGATAGTTCGACCCGCGCCCAGGTCGGCTCGGTCATGGTCAGCCAGCGCCGATAGGCCTCCAGCCGCCACTCCAGCATCCAGGCCGGTTCGTTCTTTTTCGCGGAGATGAAGCGGACGGTATCTTCCGACAGGCCCTTCGGGGCCTTTTCGGACTCGATAAGCGTCTCAAACCCATATCGGTACTGGTCGACGTCGATCCGGCGAACCCGATCGACCGTCTCTTGTACGGCAGCCATTTATTCCTCCGCTCGCGGTTTCAAGGACCGCGGTGGATCACAATTCAGAAGGGTCTCTTACGATGTTTCCGGGACGAAATCACCTGCTTAGAATGGTTCAAGCTGTGTTTCGTCGCCAACCCTTAAGTAGGTTATCCGCGAGCTTTCGCCAACCCTCCAGGCATCGATCAACGTCCGCATCCCGCGTAGACCAGCCCATACTGAGCCGCACCGCGCCCTGGGCGATCTCTGCCTCGAATCCCATCGCCTCCAGCACGTGGGACGGTTGCACCTTGCCGGATGAGCAGGCCGAGCCGGAAGACACCGCAATTCCCGCCAGATCGAACCCTATTACGGCTGTTTCGGCCTTCAGACCGGGCACCGTAAACAGAGTGGTATTCGGCAACCGCTGACACGGAGTCGGAGAATACGACGACGCCGGGCGTCAGCCGCAGGCCGTGCTCCAACCGTTCCCGCAATGCCTCCAGACGAAGCCCCTCGGCCGGCAGGCTGGCCATGGCGGCGGCCGCCGCGGCGCCGAAGGCGGCTATCCCGGCCACATTCTCGGTTCCGGCACGACGGCTCAGTTCCTGGCCGCCGCCCCGCAGGAGCGGCTCCAGTCCGCTGATCCCCTCGGCGAGGACCAGCGCGCCGACCCCCTTGGGGCCGCCGATCTTGTGCGCAGACAGCGTCAGCAGGTCGGCATTCAATTCCGCCATATCCAGCGGAATTTTCCCGAACGCCTGGATCGCATCCACATGCAACAGGCCCTCTGCGGCATGAACGATCTCGGCCACTTTGACGATCGGCTGAACCGCGCCGGTTTCATTGTTGGCCAGCATGACCGACACCAGCGCGGGCGGACGATCGCGAAGCAGTTCGCGCAGATGATCGAGGTCGACCACGCCGGCGGGCGTGACGCGCGACCGTTTCGATCTGGTTTGGCGGAAACCGTCCGCCCGCCAGCACGGAGGCATGTTCGATCGCCGACACCACCAGCCGTGTAACAGCTGGGCCCGTGCCGCGCCTGATGCCGGGCGCCAGCGCAAGCGCATTGGCCTCGGTCCCGCCCGAAGTGAAAACGACATTTCGCGGCAGGGCCCCGGTGGCCTTCGCAACCGCAGCCCGCGCGCCCTCGATCCATTTCCGCGCTTCCCGGCCCTCCGCATGGACCGAGGATGCATTGCCCGGAAGATCCAGCGCATCGCTCATCGCTCGCCGCGCTTCGTCACGAAGCGGGGTCGTCGCATTCCAGTCGAGATAAACGCGATCACGCATTGCGTAATATAGTACCTTCGCCGTTCGCGGGCTTATTCGGCATGCCGCGCGTTATGCCAATTGGCGAAGCTTCTGTCCCAGTGCAATCCCGGAATGCCGTCTAACATCCTGAGCAAGCGAACGGATGTTGAAAACCCTTGCTTTTTGCCCCTCGCTCTATGTTAGAACGCGCCCTTCATCACGAGCCGTCGATCAGGCTTTGCCCGGCACGTCTGTCTCACCTTCCTCTTCGCGAGGTTCTTCTGGAGCACCAGATGATGCCTGCAACTCACTGGTCGATCTCGCCAAGGACCATCCATGCCTGAAGTCATTTTCACCGGCCCCGCGGGCCGCCTCGAAGGCCGCTATCATCCGGCCAAGCAGAAGAATGCGCCGATCGCGATGATCCTGCATCCTCACCCGCAGTTTCATGGGACGATGAATCATCAGATCGTCTACCAGTGCTACTACGCCTTTGCTCATCGCGGATTTTCTGTGCTGCGTTTCAACTTCCGCGGCGTCGGCCGCAGCCAGGGCTCGTTCGATCACGGCACTGGCGAACTGTCGGATGCAGCATCCGCGCTCGATTGGGCGCAGACCATCAATCCCGAAGCGCGCGCCTGCTGGGTCGCCGGCTTCTCGTTCGGCGCCTGGATCGGCATGCAGCTGTTGATGCGCCGCCCCGAGGTCGAAGGTTTCATTTCGATCGCGCCGCCCGCCAATCTCTACGATTTCTCGTTCCTGGCGCCCTGCCCGTCTTCGGGCCTGATCGTGCATGGCGAGAAGGATGCGGTGGTGCCTCCGAAAGACGTCAATACGCTGGTCGAGAAACTCAAGACGCAAAAGGGCATCGTGATCGATCAGCAGATTATTCCCGGCGCCAACCATTTCTTCGACGGCAAGCTCGAGCCGTTGATGCAGTCGGTGACCGCTTATCTCGACATGCGGCTCGCCAACGTGCGTTGACATAGCGTTTTCAAGCGAAGTGTGTAGCGGTTCGCGTGAAGAAAACGCGTCAGAAAAAGATCTCACGGCCGCGCGACGATGCCGCCGGTCATCGGGATCGATACGCCGGTCGTGGCGGGATAGCTGAGCGGCAGGCCTTTCAGGCCACGCGCGGCGAGAAAGCCGAAGGCCTGCGCTTCGATCGCATCCCCCGACCAGCCGAGTGCATCGGCCGCCTCGACGGTCGCCGGTTGCAGCCGCTCCCGCAGCATCCGCATCATGGTGAGATTGCGCGCGCCGCCGCCGGCGACGACCCAGCTTCTTGGCCGCTTCGGTAAATGCGGAACGATCCTGGCGATCGCAGCAGTGGTAAAGGCCGTCAGCGTCGCCGCGCCGTCGGCGGGAGATCCATCGCGAATCACGAGCCTGGCGAACGCGTTGCGGTCGAGCGATTTCGGCGGCGGCTGCATGAAAAACGGATCGTTCAGGGCGTCTGCGATCCATGCCGCATTCACCGCTCCCTGCGCGGCCATGCGTCCCTCGCAGTCGAAACGCTGGCCGGTCGTCCGGTGCATGAAATCGTCGAGCAGCGCGTTGCCGGGCCCGGTGTCGCAGGCAATCAGGGTGTCGCCGTCGATATAGGTGATGTTGGAAACCCCGCCGATATTGAGCACCACAACCGGCCCCTCGCGCTCCAGTGATTGCGCGAGCGCGCGATGATAGACCGGAACCAGCGGCGCGCCCTGGCCGCCGGCGGCGACGTCGGCAGCGCGGAAGTCATGCATCACCGGGATGTGGATCGCCCTGGCGAGCGCCGCGGCATCACCAATCTGCACCGTCATCCTGTCGGCGGGGCGGTGCAGCACCGTCTGGCCGTGAAAGCCGACGATATCGATGTCTTCGCTGGCGATACGGTTCTGCGCCTTGAAGCTGGCGACGGCTTCGGCATGCGCCGAGGTGACGATCCGCTCGGCCTCCCGAAGGATGCCCGGCCGCGCCTCGCGCGCTTCGAGATGAACGGCTTCCGTCAGGGCCTGAAGCAACAGGCGCGCGCTCGACGTCGGTATAAGGTCGATAGCCGGAGGGGCCGAACGCCTTGACGCGTTTGCCGTCGGTTTCGATCATGGCGACGTCGACCCCGTCCAGCGAGGTGCCGCTCATCAGACCGATAGCCGTTAACATGATGCTCATTGAGCCTCACGCCCTACCCCAGGGACGATCAGCTTGTGCCAAGCAAGCACATCTTATAATGCCACAGCGCCGACTCAGGCGGCAGCCCATTCCGCAGGGTTCCGTCAGCCTTGCTTAGCAATTAACGTAAAACAAAAATGATCAGGTTCGAAGAAAGATGACCGCTTTCAAGTCTGATTTTCTTAATGTGCTGAAGGAACGCGGGTTTATTCACCAGGCCTCGGATTTCGAGGGCCTCGACGCGCTCGCCGCCAAGGGCGAGGCGACGGCCTATGTCGGCTACGACTGCACCGCACCCTCGCTGCACATCGGCAATTTCCTGACCATGATGATGCTGCACTGGCTGCAACAAAGCGGCAACAAGCCGATCACGCTGATGGGCGGCGGCACCACCATGGTCGGCGACCCCTCCGGCAAGGACGAGACCCGCGCCATTCGCACGGTCGCAGAGATCGAAGCCAACAAGGCTTCGATCCGCGGCGTGTTCGCCAAGGTGCTGCATTACGGATCGGGCAAAAGCGACGCGATCATGCTCGACAATGCCGAATGGCTGACCAAGCTCAACTGGATCGAGATGCTGCGCGATATCGGCAAGCATTTTTCGGTCAACCGCATGCTGACCATGGATTCGGTTCGGCTCCGGCTCGAGCGCGAACAGGAGATGAGCTTCATCGAGTTCAACTACATGGTCTGTCAGGCTTACGACTTTGTCGAACTGGCGCGACGCACCGGCTGCCGCTTGCAGATGGGCGGCTCCGACCAATGGGGCAATATCGTCATGGGCGTCGATCTCGGCCGCCGCATGGGCACGCCGCAACTGTACGCGCTGACGACCCCGCTGCTCACCACCGCCTCCGGCGCCAAGATGGGCAAGACCGCGCAAGGCGCGGTCTGGCTCAATGCCGATCAGTTCTCGCCCTACGACTTCTGGCAATACTGGCGCAACACCGAGGATGCCGACGTCGTCCGGTTCCTGAAACTGTTCACGACCTTGCCGATGGGCGAGATCGCTAAACTCGCGGCACTACAAGGCGCCGAAATCAACGAGGCCAAGAAGGCGCTGGCGGACGCCGCGACCACGCTGCTGCACGGCGCGGAGGCCGCGCGTCAGGCCGCCGAAACCGCGCGGCAAACCTTTGAGGAAGGCGCCATCGCGGAAAATCTTCCCACCGTCGAAGTGCCCCGCGGCGAACTCGAGGCCGGCATCGGCGTGCTCGCCGCTTTCGTCAAAGCCGGCCTTGTGGCCTCGAATGGCGAGGCACGGCGTCAGATCAAGGGCGGCGGCTTGCGCGTCAACGACGTCGCGGTCACCGACGAGAAGATGCTGCTCAAACCTTCGGAACTGACACCGGAGGGCGTGATCAAGCTGTCGTTCGGCAAGAAGCGCCACGTCCTGCTCAAGCCCGCATAAGCGTATTCCTTACGCGCGCTTGCGCTTTCGGCGCAAAACGGGCTCCTTCCTGTCTTGATGGATCAAGATACGCCGAGGGAGGAAGCCGCCACCACGCCGGCGAAGCCGGTGGGAACGGCGCTCGGCGTTTTGGCGCTGTGCTTTGCGCTGTCAGTCCTTGGCCGCGGCCTGGGCGAAAGTTTTTCTGTCTTCCTGCTGCCGATTTCCGAAAGTTTCGGCTGGGACCGCGCCGACGTCGTCTCGGTCTATTCGCTGAGTGCCTTGGCCGGCGGCCTCGCCTCTCCGCTGATCGGCCGGCTGTTCGATTATTCCGGGCCGCGCAGCGTCTATTCGCTCGGGCTGTTGTTGTTCGGCGGCGCGTTCCTGTTCGCAGCCAACGCCAGCCGTCTTTGGCAGTTCCAGCTCAGTGTCGGCATCTCGCGTCGGATTCGGCATTGCGCTGATCGGCAATGTGCCGAATTCGATTTTGCTCGGCCGCTGGTTCGGCCCAAAGCTGCCGACCGCGATGGCCGTGGTCTATTCCGCAACCGGCGCAGGCGTATTGGTGCTGCTGCCGGCCTCGCAGGTCCTGATCGATCATGTCGGCTGGCGCGGCGCCTATCAGATCTTCGGCACCACGGCGCTACTGTTGCTTCTTGCCGCTTCTGATCCTGCCGTGGCGGCTGTTCTCGACGGGCTCGCCCCATATCGTCAAGCAAGCTTCGGCCGATATTGCCGACGAAGGCTGGACGCTCAGTCGCGCGATGCGCCATCACGCCTTCTGGGCGCTGTTCTCGACCTTCTTCTTCACGGCGATCGGCATGTATGCGATCGCGCCGCAGGTCGTCGCCTATCTGATCGATGCCGGGTTTCCGCCGTTGCAGGCGGCGACCGCCTGGGGTTTTTCCGGCGTCGTGCTGTTGTTCGGAATGCTCGGTGTCTCCTGGCTCGACGGCATCATCGGCCGCAGACCGTCGGTGCTGCTTCAGCTACGCGATGTCGATCTTCGGGATTTTCCTGCTTTGGCTGTTGCAGTGGTATCCGAACATATGGGTGCTGACCGGCTTTGTCGTCTGCTTCGGCAGCATGATCGGCTCGCGCGGCCCGTTGCTGACGGCAACCGCGATGAAGCTGTTTCGGGGAAAGCGCGTCGGAACCATCTACGGGAGCATTTCGATCGGCAGCGGGCTCGGATCGGCGTTCGGCTCCTGGAGCGGCGGCCTGATCCACGACGTCACGCACAGCTACAATCCGCTGCTCGCGTCTATGCGCTGATCGCCGTCGTTCTCGGCATGATCCCGTTCCTGGTGGTACCGGCGCTGCGGCGCTGAGCGTCAGCGCTCGGTGGTCAGTTGCTCGGGGGAAACTCGACCGGAGTTGTTCTGCCTGCCGGTGTTGAATTCCATGATCTTCCGCGACACCCCGGGCAGCCATCGCGAGATCGGATTGACGCGCAGCGCCGGCTTGTCCGGGCGTGCCGACAACCTCATAGGTCACGCCGAACAGGCCCTCATTGCTGCCGCCGCCCAGGAACAGTCCGAACGACCGGAATCTGGCCGAACATGTTGTTCAGCCCGTACATCGGAACGAAGGTGCCGCTCATGCGCACCTGGTTGCCCGGATAATCGATACTGCCTTCGATCGTGCCGCCGATCGTCGGCCCCTTGAGGACGCCCTCCTGGATCGTGAGCTGGCCGTTCTGCCGGACAAACTCCGCGCGCAGCCTCGAGAAACTGATGCCGTTTGGCGCGCCGGCCGGACCGCCGGCCGCCAGTTGATCCAGCGACGCCTCGCCCTTGACGGTAAAATCCCGGACGTTGAGCAGTCCTTCCTTCGGGCCCGGTTCGGCGGTCGGCGGATCCATCGCCAGTTGGAGCTGGCCGCCGACCACCTTGGAATAGGTGTCGGTGAAGCGGAAGAACGCGCCGGCATCGTTGGTCTCGAGGAAAATCACGTCGCGGCCCTGGCCCTGGCTGGCTGCGCAAATCGGCCGTGACAGGCGTATCGCGTCCGAGCTTGCTCGCGAACGAGAAGCTTTTGATCACCCCGCCGCGCCTCGACATCTTGGCATCGACGCTGCGCAGCGCCTCGCCGAAGAAACCGGCGACCGCCCCGAGCTTCACGTCGACATCGAAGTCGGTGGTCTTGGCCTTGCTCTTGGCGTCGGCCTCCGCTGCCGGAGATCGCGGATTTGAGAAAGCCGCGGCCGTCGAACACGTCGCCGCGCATGGTGACCTTGATCACGCCGTCCGGCCCGCGATCGGCCCGCAGCGATGTCTTGTCGCCTTCGGATGGCGAATAGGTCGGGAAATTCGCGTTCATGAGGTCGCCGTTCTGATCGACCTCGATCGATCCCTTGATCGACGCGCCGCCGCCTTCGATCACGATGTCCTCGAGCCTGGTCGATTGCGGCTTCTGCACCACGTTGAAGGTGGCGTGCGTCGACTTGCCGGACGTCTTGACCCAACCGGGAAGGACATTGTCGAGTTTCAGCGATGTGAGGTCGGCGTCGATGCCGAGGCGCGTGTCGCCGCCGATCTTGCCGCTCAGTTTGACCGGGATCGAGCCGCTGACAGCGGGTCCGAGGTCGAAGCCGAACCGGGCCCGGCTCGCTTCGTCGAGCGTTGCCGACAACTTGATATCGGCATCGCCGTCATTCTGTTTGCGATAGTCGAGAGAGGCCGCCTGCCCGTTGATCTTCACGTCGCCCTTGACCTGATAGCCCTGATTGTTGGCGACCACTTTCAGCGCGTTGGCCTCAACCTTCTGATTCATCATCAGCCGGTCGGCGGCAAAGCCGCCGAGATCGGCGGTGACCGTGTAATTGACTTCAGCCCGCGCGATCTCGTGCTTGATCGGCAAAGCCAGGTTGACGACGGCAGAAACCGTTCCCTTGCTCGCATTCGGATCGACCAGGGTCACCGCAAGATCGCTCAACTTGTCCGAGGAGAGAATCTCGGCGGCCGCCGGCACCGGACCGTCGATCCGGAATTTCACCTTGGCTTGTACCGGTTTTGGAAACGTGTCCGGCACTTCGAATGCCGCATCAGAAACATTGAGCTTGCGGCCTGACGGCGTGTCGGCCGCGCCCTGGCCGATGGTGACGGAGGCGGTTCGGCCGGTGATATGAGCTTTCAGATCGGCGTCGCGAATCGACGGCAAGCCATCCACCGGCCGCAGCGTCACGCCGTTGGCGACGATGTTGACGTTAAGACCTTCGTCGGGGATCGGCGGCCCTTTTCGCGAGAGGTTTCGAACCGGAGAGTTGACCCCGACCTCGATACGCTGGATCGCGCCACGTTCGACCCGGTCGACCACCCACTGACGAACATCCGCAACGACCAGCGACGGCCAAACCCGCTTGAGCGCCGATGCCGACATCGGCGTGCCGGCAAATCCCAGCATCAGCCGAGGTTCGCCCGAATAGTCGACGGTGCCGGTGCCCGCAACGCCGATCTCGCCGTTACTGAAATCGGCCTGCGTCAGGATCACCCGTTTTTTGGCGGTATCGAAACGCACCCCGATGGAGACGCGATTGAAGATCACCGGCGGCTCGTTGTCGTTGCCGGCGAGTAAAATAGTGCCGCCGGAGAGGCCCAACTGCCAGTCGGTGACGTTGTCGTTGGGGGGCTCAAGATGCGCCAGCAGCGTGATCCGGTTCTCGCCGGAAATGATCTTGAATGGCGCCACCAGCACCCGCTTGTTGGCGTCCCATTCAAGATTCACTTCGGCCGAATCGATCGCCATCGGGATACTCCGGCGTATCGCTGTCGATGATCTCTCCGGCGCCGGCGGTAACCTTGCCGCGGAAATAGGTCGGCAAACCGTCACGGCCGAGTTCGCCCTTCAGTTCACCGCTCAACGGCAGGTTCGCACTGTAGTTCAGTTCCTTCAGCCGCATCGCCAAAAGGATGTTGGTCGTCGAAACCTTGTCAGCCTTGATGTCCACCGATCGCACGCCGTTGGCGGGCGGCCCCACGGCCACACGCAGCGACCACCCCTGGGCGCCCTCTTCGGCAACGCTCAACGCTACGCCGCCGCCGCTTGGACGGCGAAGGCTGAGCGAGATGTTCTGGAAATTCCATTTGTTGCCACGCTGCTGATCATCAACGATCAGGCTGCCGTTCTTTAAACCGATCTCGTTGAGATTTTGCCCGTCAAGACCCGTCAGGCTCAGGCTATCGAGCCAGTCCAGGCCTGCCAGCAATCCGGCTTGGGCGCTGTCGGCCCGGGCAGAACCGGCCGGTTGGTTCGGCGAAGGCGGCGCCGGTCCATTCGGCACAGCCTGGCGCGGAAAAGTCGGCGGAAGCCCCGCTTCCTTTTTCGAAGCGACGCCGGTGGCGAGCGGTCGCGCATTGTCGCCGGTGGATACGGTGACATAACCATCGGGAGTGATGCGCACGCTGAGTTCGGCATCGACCAGGTTGAGGCTTTCCGCCCGCAGGCGCCCCATCAACAGCGCGTAGCCTGACAGTCTCACCTCGGCCTTTGGCGCGCTCGCAACAATCGCATGATCGCGGTCCCGCACGATGATGTCGCGGATGCGCACCGCGATCCTGATACGGCCGGCTCGCTCGATCTGCGTGCCGCCGACTTCAACCGTGTTGCCGTTACCGATATTTTCTTCGATTGCGGCGGCGAGCCAGGGCGTCGCCATGTCCAGATTGATCGGCCCGGCGCCAAGCCGCCACCACAATGCGCCGAAGCAACCGGCAAAAATCACGAGCAGAGAGGCAAGGACAATGGCGATCCGCCAGAACCAACGCCCGCCGGCAAGCCGGCGACGCATGGATCCGAGGCGGTCGCCAAGCAGGTAGACCCGGGAATTGGATCGCGACAGCAACCGACGCGCCCGACGCCCAGCCGCCTCATCATGTTCCGCATGCACGCCATCGGCGCCGTCCCACTGTTGCAGCCGGACGTCAACGGGCGGACTGGGATCCTGGGTCGGCCTTTGTCTTACCATTGCCTCTCGTTGCCGGCGCCGATTGATGGAACAGGACGGGCAACGACACGTACCGGCATTTCACCCCTCCTCTTCCCGATTCTTCCCGATGCAACCGATTTGACCTTCGCCGCCCATCTGGCCGCAGGCTCCCAAAGCGAATCTCAAATCCCAAAGTCCACTAAAACCTATATTTGCAAATAGTCCCTCGATTCCCGCATTCGCAAAAGTGTCGACACCCCTAATTTTGAAGCGGAACGAGCGGCGTCTCGCTTGTCATTCGGCTATAGCCACGCCAGCGGGCGGGTGGCGCGTCGAATTCCTTTTGAGCATAATCCGAAAGGGCCAAGCCGACCGGACCCGGCTTGCCTCAATACCTCAATGATTGAGCCGCGGAAAGCGACGAAAGGAAGGCGTATGTCCAAGAAAACCCGCAAGAAAACCCGCAAGAAATCCACCAAGAAATCCGGCAAGCCGCCCGCCCGGAAGACAAGCGAGGGATCAAAGGCATCAGCCAAGCGGGCAGCTTCGAAAGCGGGGCCGTCGTCGGCAAAGAAATCCAGCAAGAACTCAAAAAACAGGCAAACCAAAGCGCCGCTTAAGATTTCGTCCAAGGCCACAAAGCCGGCTGCGGTAAAATCGAATCGGAACACCGCTGCAACGTCCGCCCTCATGGAGGGCGCGAAAGCCCCAGCGTTCGACTTGCCGCGCGACGGGGGCAATGGGGTTTCGCTGGCCGATTTTGCCGGCCAGAAACTGGTGCTGTTTTTCTACCCCCGCGCCGACACCCCCGGATGCACGAAAGAGGCGATCGACTTCACGAGGCTCAAAGGCGCCTTTGCTGCCGCCGGCACCGCCGTCATCGGGGTGTCAGGCGATCCGCTGAAGGCACAAGAGGCGTTTCGGAACAAGCATCAGCTTTCGGTGCCTCTTGCTTCGGATGAGAAGCACGAGATGCTCGCGGCCTATGGTGCCTGGGGCGAAAAATCCATGTACGGCAGGACCTTCATGGGCATCCTTCGCACCACGGTTCTGATCGGAGCGGACGGTAAAATCATCAGGATCTGGCGCCATGTGAAAGTCGATGGCCATGCCGACGACGTGCTTGCCGCCGCGCAAGTGGCATGACCCGGGGAGCGGCCATTCGCGAAAAATTAACCATGACCGGGTCAAATCCCTCCCGTAATTTGGGCCGTAAGGAACTCTCCTCCGACCGGCACGGGAGTGCCGATGTCGTACCGTTCCGGTCATCAGTCCGAGTATCGCCAGCCGACAGAATCCGGGCCGGCAAGTCGCCCGCCAGCCGGTCAATCCCCCCACCGCCAAGCGTGAAGAGAACGGATACACGCTGGTCCATGCCGGCAAGCAGGTCCGCTTCGGGCCGGTGGTTTTCTGGATCGTGGTTGGCACCGTCACGACGCTCGGAATGTGGTCGGCGGCGACCGCCACCTATTTTGCATTTCGTGACGACGTGCTGACGCGGCTGATCGCCCGCCAGGCGGAAATGCAATACGCCTATGAAGACCGGATCGCGGAGCTTCGCGCCAAGGTCGATCGCGCGACCAGCCGCCAATTGCTTGATCAGGAACAATTCGACCAGAAGCTCGAACAGATCATGCGTCGGCAGACCGCGCTCGAATCGCGCGCGAGCGCGCTGGGCGCCATTCCCGATATTACCGGATCGGTCAGGGCGCCGTCGCGGGGTCGCTGCCGCCGAGCCGGCAGCCTCGGGCATACCGAAGCCGTCTCCGATCAGCGACACCGCGATGTTCGTTGCGCCGCCCGATCGCGAAGCGCGTCTGGAATCCCGCGCGCCGGTCGTCGTCAATGCGCCGGCGACCAAAGCTCGCAAAAATCCAGGGCGTCGACAATGTGATCGTGCGCCTGCAAAACTCGCTCGACCAGGTCGAGCGGCGCCAGCTCGCTTCCCTCACCTCGCTTGAAGACAATCTTGAATTGCGGGCGCGGCGCATGCGCGGCGTGTTCACCGATCTCGGCCTCGATGCCGGCCAGTTAGAGGCGGCAACGCCGCGCGCGGCGATGGGCGGGCCGTTTGTGCCGGTGAAACTTCCCGCAAACGCCGGCGCCTTTGACCGCCAGCTTTACCGTATCAACATCAGCCGCGCCCAGGTCGAGCGCCTCAACCGCACGCTGGCGCTGGTGCCATATCGAAAGCCCGTGGTGGGCGAAGTCGAATTTACGTCCGGCTTCGGTATCCGGTCCGATCCGTTTCTCGGCCGTCCGGCGATGCATACCGGGCTCGATTTCCGCGCGGCCACCGGCGATCCCGTGCGCGCCACCGCCAACGGCAAGGTCGCATCTTCCGGGATGGGCCGGCGGTTATGGACGGATGGTGGAAATCGACCATGGCAACGGCCTGTCCACCCGCTACGGACATCTCTCCGAGATCAACGTGAAAGTCGGTGACGTCGTCAAGATCGGACAGGTGATCGGCGCGGTGGGTTCAACCGGCCGCTCCACCGGACCTCATCTGCACTACGAAACCCGTATCGATGGCGAGGCTGTCGACCCGCAGAAATTCCTGCGCGCCGGCGTGCGACTCAGCGCCGGCTGAACCTTTTTGTTTTGACGCCTTTTTCTACCGCAGATAAGTCTAGGCAATCTGCGTAAACTTGATTGCTATGCGAACCGGTTCCCACTTCGCTCAAAAGCGCTATGGCGCTAATCCACATCCTCGACCGCGCCGGGCTCGGTGCCAAAGGCGCGCTGCGCCAATGTGGCTGCCATGAATTCATCGAGGTCGCCGTCGAGGACGCCCGAGGTGTCCGAGGTCTGCACGCCGGTGCGGAGGTCCTTGACCATCTGATAGGGCTGCAAGACGTAAGACCTGATCTGATGGCCCCAGCCGATATCGGTCTTGGCGGCCTGATCGGCGGCGGCCTGTTCCTCGCGCTTCTTCAACTCGATCTCATATAGCCGCGCCCGCAGCATGTCCCACGCCTGCGCGCGGTTCTTGTGCTGCGACCGCCCGGCCTGGCAGACCACCGCAACGCCGGTCGGAATATGCGTCAAGCGAACCGCGGATTCGGTCTTGTTGACGTGCTGGCCGCCCGCACCGCCCGAGCGCATCGTGTCGGTGCGCACGTCGACTTCCTTGATGTCGATCTTGATGCTGTCGTCGATGACCGGAAAGATCGCCACGCTCGAAAACGAGGTATGCCGGCGCGCGTTGGAATCGAACGGCGAGATCCGCACCAGCCGATGCACGCCCGCTTCCGTCTTCAGCCAGCCGTAAGCGTTGTGCCCGCTGATCTGGATGGTGGCCGATTTGATCCCGGCTTCTTCACCTTGCTGCTCCTCGAGATACTCCACCTTGAAGCCGTGTTTCTCGGCCCAGCGGGTGTACATCCTGCAGCAGCATCTGGGCCCAATCCTGGCTCTCGGTGCCGCCGGCGCCGGCATGAACCTCCAGATAGGAATCGAAACGATCGGCCTCGCCCGACAACAATGCTTCGAGCTCGCGGCGCGCGACTTCTTTCTGCAAGGCCTTTCAAGCGCCGCCTCGGCCTCAGCCACGACGGCTTCGTCGTTCTCGGCCTCGCCGAGTTCGATCATGCCGATATTGTCTTCAAGCTCGCGCTCGACCTTGCCGATGCCGGACAACGCATCCTCCAGCGAGGTGCGTTCCTGCATCAGTTTCTGCGCTTTCTGCGGGTCGTTCCAGAGATTGGGGTCTTCGGCGAGCTGGTTCAGCTCTGCCAGGCGCGCGGTGGATTTTTCGACGTCAAAGATGCCTCCTCAGCAGCCCGACTGACTGCTTGATCTCTTCGACTAGACGTTCGACTTCGGCGCGCATGATTTTCTCTGATCTGTTTGGCTTGAAGCGCAGCACTGACAATGACTTCCGCCTGACGTAGCGGCGGAAGTCCTGGAATGCAATTTAGTGTCCCGGTTCTGACATTCGTATCATGTCTCGGAGGCTTCGTTTACGAATGTCAGAACCAAAGGGACACTAGCAAATATAATATTCTAGTGCGGTTTTGGATTTGACATTCGCTATTCGAACTCGCGGCGATGCTGGAGCGAATGTCAAATCCACCGCACTAGCTCTAATATAAACCGCCGGTGCCGGGACGGAACAGGCTGCGATCGGCATCAGGTTGCTGCTGCAACGGACGGCCATCGGCATCGGCGACACCAATGACGGAGTAGTTATCCGGCGGCGCGGTTCCCGGCTTGAAGGCTTCCAGGATGGTCCTGCCGGTGTCGCCAGGGCCGACGCGCATACCGCTCTTGGCATCGACGCGGATCAGCTTGATGCCGGCCGGGACCTTGAACGGAATCGCGGGCTTGTCGGCGAGCGCCAGTTTGAGGAAGTCGCGCGCGATCGGCGCGGCCAGGTGACCGCCGGTTGCGGCGTTGCCGCGGCCCAGCGGACGCGGCTTGTCGTAACCGAGATAGATTCCGACCACGATGTCCGGCGAGAAACCGATGAACCAGGCATCCTTGGCCTCGTTGGTGGTGCCGGTCTTGCCGGCGATCGGCTTGCCCACTTCCTTCACCACTGTCGCCGTACCGGCCTGCACCACGCCCTCCAGCATCGAGGTCATCTGATAGGCGGTCATGGTATCGAGCACCTGCTCGCGACGGTCGATCAGTTGCGGCTCGGGCTGGTTCTTCCAGCCGCCCGGCGCGTCGCAGCCGCGACACTCGCGCGTATCGTGCTTGAAGATGGTATGGCCGTAGCGGTCCTGGATGCGGTCGATCAAGGTCGGCTTCACCCGACGCCCGCCATTGGCGATCATCGAATAGGCCGTGACCATGCGCATGACCGTGGTTTCGCCGGCGCCGAGCGCATAGGACAGATAGTTCGGCAGTTCGTCGTAGACGCCGAACCGCCGCGCATACTCGCCGATCAGCGGCATGCCGATATCCTGCGCCAGGCGCACCGTGACGGTGTTGAGCGACAGCCGCAACGCGTTGCGCAACGTCGTCGGTCCCTGGTATTTGCCGGACGAGAAATTATCCGGACGCCAGACGCCGCCCCCCTGCCCCTGATCGATTTCGATTGGCGCGTCGACCACCTGGGTCGACGGCGTATAGCCGTTGTCGAGTGCCGCCGAATAGACGATCGGCTTGAACGAGGAACCCGGCTGCCGATAGGCCTGCGTCGCGCGGTTGAACTGGCTCTGGTCGAACGAGAAGCCGCCGACCATCGCCAGCACCCGGCCGGTCCAGGGGTCCATCACAACCATGGCGCCGGATACTTCCGGCAGTTGTCGCAGCCGGTATTGACCTTCGACCGGGTTGCCGTCCCTGAACAACGGGTCGGCATAGATCACGTCACCCGGCGACAGCACCTGCGACATCGCGGTCGGCGTCCTGCCCTTTGTTGGGCCGGCCACGGGTTTCGCCCATTTGACGCCTTCAAGCGTGATGATTCCGGTCTGCCGCTCCTTGCTCACGGCGCCACCGAGTTCGCGGCCCGGCTGAAAACCGATGCGGGCCGACTGGTCGCTGGTGTCCAGCACCACCGCCAGCCGCCACGGCGAGATGTCCGACAGCGACTTGACGTCGGCGAGCTTGACGCCCCAGTCGCCGGAAATATCGAGCTTGCTGGAAGCCCCTCGCCAGCCCTGCGTCTCATCGTAATTGACGATGCCGGCGGCCATGGTCTTGCGCGCCATCACCTGAATTTTCGGATCGAGCGTGGCGCGAACCGACAGGCCGCCTTCATACAGCTTCTTCTCGCCGTACCGCTCGAAAATATCGCGGCGGACTTCCTCGGCGAAATACTCGCCGGCGAACGATATGCGCGGCGTTGGTGCGGTTGGTGACGGTCAACGGATCCTTGCGGGCCTTGTCGGCATCGGCCTGCTTGATCCAGCCGTTTTCCAACAAGCGGTCGATCACATAGTTGCGCCGCTCGATCGCGCGGTCGCGGTTGCGCACCGGATGCAACGCGGCCGGCGCCTTCGGCAGCGCCGCGAGATAGGAAGCCTCGGCGACGGTGAGTTCGTTGACCGATTTGTCGAAATAGACCAGCGACGCCGCGGCGATGCCGTAGGCACCAAGGCCGAGATAGATTTCATTGAGATAGAGTTCGAGGATCTTGTCCTTCGAATAGGCGCGCTCGATCCGCATCGCCAGCAGCGCTTCCTTGATCTTGCGGGTGAAGGACACCTCGTTGGTCAACAGAAAGTTCTTCGCGACCTGCTGGGTGATCGTGGAAGCGCCCTGCGGCCGGCGGTTCGAACCGATATTTCTGCGCATAAAGAACGGCGGCGCGCGCCATGCCCGAAAAATCGATGCCGCCGTGTTCGTAGAAATTCTTGTCCTCGGCGGCAAGGAACGCGTTGATGACGAGCTTCGGCACCGCCTGGATCGGCAGGTAAAGCCGCCGCTCCTTGGAATATTCGCCGAGCAGCGCGCCGTCGGCCGCGTGAACGCGCGTCATCACCGGCGGCTCGTAATCCTGAAGCTGAGAATAGTCCGGCAAATCCTTGGAGAAGTGCCAGATCAGCCCGGCCACGGCGGCGACGCCGACCAGGAACACGACGGTTCCCGGCAGCGAACAGGAAACCCAAGAACCGCACCAGCAAGCGCATTATCGAATTCCGTTTCAGTCCCTGCGCCGAAATGACCGGCGTCCGATGGAAGTATTTTTCCGCGCCGACCATCCGTGGCCGGTAGAAGATTATATCATACGCCGCCGCAGCGCGAACGACGCCGATTCCGAAGCATGGCGCCGTGTTTATAGTGCCGCCGCTGTGGCCAAACTAGGGCTTGTCAAGCCTTGGTTTTTCTTCAGCCTTTAGTTCGCCGGCTCCTGCCGTCGCCAACCGCTTGGCGAAGAACACGTCGATGGCATGCGCCACCGAACCTGACGGTTCGGGTACGCCAGTTCTCCGAAACCAGATGTTCCATGTCTCCCTTGTTCGAGACATAGCCGAGTTCGACCAGAACCGACGGCACGTCCGGCGCCTTCAGCACCCTGAAGCCGGCCGATTTGAGCGGGTTCTTATGCATCCGCGTGACCGTTCTCATCTCACCCATCAACAGGCGCGCAAAGCGGTTGGAAAAGGTGCGGGTTTCGCGCTGGGCAAGATCGATGAGGATGTCGGCTACTTCAGTTGGCTCTGAGGTCAGGTTGACGCCGCCGATGGCGTCGGCCTTGTTTTCGGCCTCGGCCAGCCTTTCGGCCTCGGCGTCCGAGGCGCGGTCCGACAGCGTGTAGATCGTTGCTCCTTGCGCATCGCCTTCATGACGCGGCAACGCATCGGCGTGGATCGAGACAAACAAGCGCCGCCGACTGGGCGCGCGCGAACTTCACCCGATCGTCGAGCGGGATGAAGGTATCGTCGGTGCGGGTCATGACGACGCGGTATTTGCCGCCTTTCTCGATGCGATCGCGCAAAATGAGCGCAAATCCGAGCACCAGATTCTTCTCGCTCTCGCTGCCGGACTGGGTGCCGTTGTCCGGGCCGCCGTGGCCGGGATCGATGACGATCACGGGACGCGTATCGGTCGATGAAGGCGATGCAGCCGGCGCTTCGAGTTTCGCGGGCACCGTCGATACCGGAAGCGAAGTCTCTTTGGCGTCGGCGATCGCGGGTCGAAGCTCGGGGCGGCTTTCCGGCGCGAGCAACTGAACGAAAGTGGTCCGGTCGATTTCCTCCAGTTCAAGCACGAGCCGCGCCGGCTGGCCGTTGGCCGCCTCAAGTACCGTACGCGCTGGCGATCTTGGCAGGTCCGGTGAGGTCAAAGACCAGCCGCGAGCCGCCCGGCATCACGAGGCCGTAACGGAATGCCTTGATCAGGCCCCGCCCCGCGGCGCCAATTCCGGATGGAAGCTGAAAATTGACCTGCGGGATATCGACGACGACACGATAGGGATCGGCGAGCGCAAAGGCGTGGAACGCGATCGGCTGGTCGAGATCGAGAATGAAGCGGGTCTGCTTGCCGTCGCCGGCCAGGCGAACATCCGAAGCGATGGGAAATCGAACCGGCGGGCTCGGCTTGGACGGCTGGCTCTCGACAGCGGCCACTTTGCTGAGTCGGAAGCCACAGGCATGCTGCGGCGCACAACAGCGCGAAACCGATTAATACAAGGTGATTTGCGCGGCCCGCCACCGAATCCGTGCCTCCGAGCAGCTCTCTTACCCCAATAAAACCACGGGGTTAATCGCGCCTTAAACACTATACCCTGAATAAGGGCGGAGTGTGGCCGGCATGCGACGCTCCCTTGCACGTAAAGGCCGATCCACGTATGTAGGTAGTGCTGACGGCCAAAATTCCAGGTTGTGTCGTGTTTAGCCTCCCGGTGCAGCGCAGGAGCCTCCAAATCAGGAGATTCCAGCGTCTTTCCGGCCCCTTCGGAGCCAGCGCAGCGCGCGGCTGACAGGCGGGGCGGTTTCAAGCCCGAGCGGCGTCCGCTCCCAGGTCAACAGCTTGTTCCAGGGACGGCTCGAGATCCGACCTAACCAAATATCGGGCCTTTTTGGCCCCGATATACGATTGAGGCGTGCGCTTTAGCGCCAAGCCTTCAGCGACCGATAAGCGGCCACTTCGCCGCCCAAAATTACTCAGACGGGCCGACGCTTAATGCGCCAGACTGTATTGCCGGAACTCCAGGGAAAAATACCGCCGATGCGGGGCGCAAGCCGCGCGCGTCGTTGTCTGTCCCGGGAATCATGTTCGGCGAGGCGCCAAGGATTGCGTTTCGGCCTTCCCCTCACCCCCGAATCAGGTGGACCGTCGCGTCATCCGGCCGTGCGATTTGCGCGCGCCGCCCTGCGCGCCCGCCGCCGTCAAGAGTTCCAAAATGCCCAACAAAATGCTTGATCGATGCCACCCACCCGGAGGAGACCCGGGTCGTCGTGGTCCGCGGCAACCGCGTCGAAGAATTTGATTTCGAGACCGCGCAACGCAAACAACTGCGCGGCAATATCTATCTCGCAAAGGTCACGCGGGTCGAACCGTCGCTGCAAGCCGCCTTCATCGAATATGGCGGCAACCGCCACGGCTTTCTCGCCTTCAGCGAAATTCATCCCGATTACTATCAGATCCCCGTCGCCGATCGTCAGGCGCTGATCGAAGCCGATGAGCGCGCCCATCGCGAGGCGGAGGAAGAATCCGAAAACCGCGCCAGCCGCCGCCGTTCCCGCCATCGCAGCTCGCGCCGGCGCGGGCATGGCGAGCGGGTTCAAAGCGAAGTCGTCGAGACCTCAAGCCTGGAGACGCCGGCAGAGGGATTGCACGAGGCCGCTGATGCTCACGGCGAGGAAGGCCATCACGACGAGCACGGCAGCGATCACGGACATCACGCCGATGACGCCGACCACCACGAGGACACGGCGCATCATCACGACGACCATGACGACCACGAGCATTCCCATGATCACGATCACGAGCACGATCATGAGGCGCATGCCGAGGACGACGGTCACGGTCCGGCTCACGTCGCCGAGACGCCTGCACTCGCGGCCGAGCCAGTAGGGGCCATTGCCGATATTTCGGAAGCGCTGCGGGAAGCCCCCGAGGACGGCGCGCACGAAGACGGCGCCCATGAAGACGACGCGCTCGAAGACCATGCCGGCGACGAGGCCTCGGCGGACGAGGTTGCGGCCGAAAACGCCGCTCATGCCGGATATGCCAGCGAACAACACGCCGCGCCGCCCGAAGAGCATGCGGCCGGTCGATGGCGAGGAGCCTCACGACGACGAAGGCGATGAGGCCGAGGAAGAAGTTGTCGAATCCGTCGGCGGCGACGACGTGCATGGAAGAAGTGCCGGAGCGCGCCTTCCGTCCGCGCCGCCAGTACAAGATCCAGGAAGTCATCAAGCGCCGCCAGGTCATGCTGGTGCAGGTCGTCAAGGAAGAGCGCGGCAACAAGGGCGCGGCGCTGACCACCTATCTGTCGCTTGCCGGCCGCTATGCGGTCCTGATGCCCAACACCGCGCGCGGCGGCGGCATCAGCCGCAAGATCACCTCCGCGCAGGACCGCTCGCGGCTGAAGGAAGTGGTGCAGGACCTCGACGTGCCCGAGGGCATGGGCATCATCCTGCGCACCGCGGGCGCCTCCCGCACCAAGCCGGAGATCAAGCGCGACTTCGAGTACCTGATCCGGATGTGGGAAACCGTGCGCGACATGACGCTGAAGTCGCAGGCGCCGACCCTGGTCTACGAAGAGGGCTCGCTGATCAAGCGGTCGCTGCGCGACCTCTACAACAAGGAAATCGACGACATCCTGGTCGCGGGCGAAGCCGGCTACCACGAAGCGCGCGATTTCATGAAGATGCTGATGCCCTCCAACGTGCGGGCGGTGAAGCAATATCGCGACGGCCAGCCGCTGTTCTCGCGCATGGGCGTGGAGAGCCAGCTCGACGCGATGTTCTCGCCGACCGTGCAGTTGCGGTCCGGCGGATACATCGTCATCAACCAGACCGAGGCGCTGGTTTCGATCGACGTCAACTCCGGCCGCTCGACCCGCGAGCATCACATCGAGGACACCGCGCTCAAGACCAATCTCGAGGCGGCGGAGGAAGTCGCCCGCCAGCTCAGGTTGCGCGACCTCGCCGGGCTGATCGTCATCGACTTCATCGACATGGACGAGAAGCGCAACAACCGCTCGGTCGAACGCAAGCTCTCCGATTGCCTGCGGCAGGACCGCGCGCGGATCCAGGTCGGACGCATCTCGCATTTCGGCCTGCTTGAAATGTCGCGCCAGCGCATCCGCGCCAGCGTGCTGGAAAGCTCGACCGAGCCCTGCCCGCAATGCGGCGGCAGCGGCCACGTTCGTTCGGTCTCCTCGGTGGCGCTGCAATTGCTGCGCGGACTTGAGGAAATCCTGATGAAGGGCGCGACCCACAATCTCGTGGTACGGACCCGCACCGACGTCGCGCTTTATGTTCTCAACCACAAGCGCGGCCATCTGCGCGATCTCGAAAACTCCTTCAAGGTCACGCTTGCCGTCATCGCCGACCCGACCGTGAGCGGACAACAGTCGTTCGTGATCGATCGCGGCGAACAGGTACACACGCTGGAGGCGGCCAAGGCGCTGCTGGCGGCCCAGGCCGCGGCCGAACCCTCGCAAGTGGAAGAGGCCTTCGACGACGAGGAGCTGCTCGACGCCGAGGCGGAATCCGAAGTGGAAACCGACGAGACCGAGGGGCTCGGCGAGGATGCCGTCGGTGGCGAAGAAGGAAGCACTGAGGCCGGGAGCGACGGGCCGCGGCGCAAGCGGCGGCGGCGGCGGCGTGGTCGCGGCGGTGAGCCGCGCGAGGGCGGTATGCCGCGCCAGGAGATTTCTTTCGCGCCGGACGCAGGCGTTTCGGCCGATGCGGAAATCGCCGACGAAGGCGAAGCCGATGAGGACGAAGCCGGCGAACAGCCGAACCAGGCGCGTCCCGACAACGGATCGGGCGAACGGCGGCCGAGGCGCCGTGGACGCCGCGGCGGACGCCGCCGGCGTGGCGGACCCGAAGACGGTCTTGCCGGATCGATCGCCGACGAGCTCGGGCCTGTTCCCGTCCCGGAGGCGGCCAGCGCCGTCGCCGACTTTGACGGAATTTCGTCGCAGCCATCGCCCTCCCCGGCTGAATACGCGCCGTCGGCACATCACGCCGAGCAGCCCGTAACTGTTCAGCCGACCGCGCCGACCCAGGCGGAGGCCGAGGCGCATGAGGCGGAAAAGGCCGCGCGGCGACGCTCGACGGTGCGCGAGAAGGTAAGCTTTGGCTCCAGTTCGCAGGCCGAGCCGGCAACGCCCAGCTCTCATCAACTGCCGTCCGCGGCTGCACCTGGCGAAGCGGATTCCGAACCGGCGCAAGAAACCACGACCGAAGCCGCGCAGCCTCGGCGCGCGGGATGGTGGTCACGGCGTTTCGGCGGCGGCGAATAGAAGATTTAAAAATTTTGGACCAATAAAAAACCGCCCGGCTAATTTGCCGGGCGGTTTTGAATTTGCGGATCGGCGCGTTAGCTAGCCCGTCGTGACCGCGGTTTCGATATCGGTCGGATCGATCTGACGGTTGAGATTGGCTGCGAGGCGGTCGCGATCGAGCTCGCCTTCCCATGCCGACACCACGACGCAGGCGACGCCGTTGCCGGAGATGTTGGTCAGCGCGCGGCACTCGCTCATGAACTTGTCGATGCCAAGCACGATCGCCATGCCCGGCACCAGGCGCGGATCGACCACGGCGAGCGTCGCCGCGAGCGTGATGAAGCCCGCGCCGGTGACGCCGCAAGCGCCCTTTGACGTCAGCATCGCAACGACAAGGATCGTGATCTGCTGCCCGAGTGACAGATCGAAGCCCAGCGCCTGCGCGATGAACAGCGTCGCCAGCGTCATGTAGATGTTGGTGCCGTCGAGATTGAAGGAATAGCCGGTCGGCACCACGAGCCCGACCACCGACTTCGAACAGCCGAGCCGCTCGAGCTTCTCCATCAGGTGCGGGCAGCGCGCTTTCCGACGAAGAGGTGCCGAGCACGATCAGGAGTTCGTCCTTGATGTAGGCCAGGAACTTGAAGATCGAGAAACCGACGATGCGCGCGATGATGCCGAGCACCACGATCACGAACAGCGCCGCGGTGAGATAGAACGTCGCGATCAGGCCGATGAGATTGCCGATGGCGCCGGTGCCGAACTTGCCGATGGTATAGGCCATGGCGCCGAAGGCGCCGATCGGGCGCGGCCTTCATCACGATCGACGATCACGCCGAACACGCCTTGCGCCGCATCGTCGATGAAGGCGCGCAGCCGTGTGGCCGCGCTCGCCGAGCGCCATCAGCGAAAAGCCGAACAGGATCGAGAACAACAGAACCTGCAGGATGTCGCCGCTCGCGAACGCGCCGACCACGCTGTCCGGAATGATGTTGAGGACGAAATCGACGCTCTTCTGCTCGCCCGCCTGCTTGGCGAAAGTGGCCACCGCTGTCCGCATCGGCCATGGTGCCGCCGAAGCCGGCGCCGGGACTGGATCAGGTTGCCGACCAGAAGCCCGATGACGAGCGCAAAGGTCGAGACGACCTCGAAATAGACCAGCGCCTTGATGCCGATGCGGCCGACCTTCCTGGCATCCTGGATGTGCGAGATGCCCGACACCACGGTGCAGAAGATGATCGGCGCGATCACCATCTTGATCAGCTTGATGAAGCCGTCGCCCAGCGCCTTGACCCATTCGTTGGTGGCGAAATCGGGAAACTTCCAGCCGACGAGGGCGCCGAGCACGATGGCGATCAGCACCTGGATGTAAAGGATCTTGTACCAGGGTTTGGCCACACGGACCGGTGCCGCGGTTACGGTTGTTGGCGCCATTGAACTCACCCCCCAATCAATCTTCTTTGTTCAAGTCAAATTCCATTGCACGAAAAGTGTCAATGGCGCGCGCCTGTTTTAGCCGCGTCACCTCAGCCAACGGGCAATGCGCTCCACCGCCTCGCGCATTTCCTGCGCCGAGCGCGCATAGGAAAAGCGGATGAACTGCCGGCCGTGAATGGGATCGAAATCGACGCCCGGGGTCGTTGCGACATGGGCCTTTTCCAGCATTTCGCCTGCGAATTTCACACTGTCGGAGGTGAAGTCCGACACGTCGGCGTAAAGATAGAAAGCGCCGTCGGCGGGCAGGAATTTGGTGAGGCCGGCGCGCGGCAGGCCTTCGATCAGGATGCGCCGGTTTTCCAGATAACCGCGCTTCACCTCCTCCATCTCAGGCTTGCCGTCGAAGGCGGCTTCCGCGGCGATCTGCGACAACGTCGGCACCGAAATGGAGAGATTTTGCTGCAGCCGCTCGATCGGACGCACCAGCGGCTCGGGCACCACCATCCAGCCGACGCGCCAGCCGGTCATGCAGAAGTATTTCGAGAAGGAATTGATCACGAGCGCATCGCGGAGAGAGTTCCGCCGCCGTCACCGCCGGGAAACGCGTAGTCGAGGCCATGATAGATTTCATCCGAGATGAATCGGATGCCGGCGCTTTCGGCGGCCGCAATCAGCCCGCTCAACGCCTCCCGCGACATCATGGTGCCGGTCGGATTGGCCGGGCTTGCAACCAACACGCCCTTGAGCGGCGCTTTGCGGTGCGCGGCGAGCAAGGCTTCACCGGTCAGCGCATGACGGGTTTCGCTCGATGTCTCGATCAATACCGGCTCGCAACCGAGCGCGGTTAGAATATGCCGGTAAGGGGGATAGCCGGGAACCGTCACCGCGACCCGGTCGCCGGGTTCGAACATCGCCATGAAGGCTAGAATGAAGGCAGCCGAAGAGCCCGTGGTGACAACGATCCGGTTGGAATCGACGGCAAAGCCATAGCTTTCACGGTAATGGCGGGCAATTCGTTCCCTCAAACTCGGGGTTCCGAGCGCAGCGGTGTAGTCGATCCGCGTCGAGTTCGAGCGCGGCGTGCGCCGCCAGGATCGCAGCTTTCGGCGCGGACGCGGCCGGCTGCCCTACTTCCATGTGGATGACATGACCGCCGGCCGCCTCGATACGGGCGGCCGCCGCCATGACGTCCATCACCATGAATGGTGGAACCTCGCTGCGTCCGGACGCTGCCGTCAAAAGACCTTTGGCACGTTCGCTCAATGTCGCTTCAAGCATCGATATCTGCTACTGGATTGGTGTTCCGGCTCTGGCATTTAGTCGTGTCGCGGGAAAGAGCTTTTCCGGGCGTTGGAACTGCCGCCCCAGACTAGCCTTATTCCGCGGATTGTTAGGGCATATCGCGTATCAAACCCACCGCCAATCGGTAAAGACTGCTTGATGCTGTTGCGCCTCGCCCTGCTTCGGAAAACGACCAAAATAACCGCGATCGCCACCGCGATCGCCCTCCTTGCTGCGCCGATGACTGCCCTCGCCCAGGAGGAGAAGGTTGCTATCCTGCGCGACACCGAGACCGAGCAGCTCCTGCGCGACTATACGAGGCCGATCCTTCGCGTCGCTGGCCTGGAGAAGCAGAATATCCAGGTCACGATCATCAACCAGCCGGTATTCAATGCGTTTGTCGCGGACGGCCATCGCATTTTCGTGAACCATGGCGCATTGCTGCAATCGGAGACCCCAAACCAGATCATCGGGGTGCTGGCGCACGAAACCGGCCACTTGGCCGGCGGCCATCTCGCCCGGTTGCGCGAACAACTGGCTGCGGCCCAGACCCAGATGATCATCGCCATGGTGCTTGGCGTCGGCGCCCTGGCGGCGGGCGCACGGAGTGGCACCGCCGGCAACGGCCTGGCGAATGTGGGTGCGGCTGCGATTTCGGGGCCGCAGACCATGATCATGCACTCAATACTCTCGTATCAGCGCCAGCAGGAAGAGAGCGCCGACCGTGCCGGGGTCAAGTTCCTGACCGCAACCGGTCAATCCGCCAAGGGCATGTACGAAACCTTCAAGCGCTTCACCAATGACAGCCTTTTCTCCGCCCATGGTGCGGACCCCTACTACCAGTCGCATCCGATGCCGGCCGAACGCGTCGCGGCGCTCGAAGAGATCGCCCGCACCAGTCCCTACTGGGACAAGAAGGACGATCCCGCGCTGCAATTGCGCCACGACATGATGCGCGCCAAGATCTCCGCGTTTCTGGAACGCCAGGACACGGTCTATCGGCGCTATCCGCTATCCAACACCAGCCTGCCGGCGCGCTATGCGCACGCGATCACGACCTATCTTCATGGCGATCTGAACAACGCGCTCGGCCAGATCGATTTGTTGATCCAGGTCCAGCCCAACAACCCCTATTTCTATGAATTGCGCGGCCAGGCGCTGATCGAAGGCGGCAGGCCCACCGAGGCTATTCCCGCGCTGCGCAAGGCCGTGGCGCTGTCCAATAACGCCCCGCTCATCGAGATTTTACTTGGGCAGGCGCTCGTGGCGGCCGATAACAAGGCTTATACGGAGGAAGCGATCAACATTTTGCGCAACGCCATGGCGCATGAGACCGAGCAGCCGATCGGTTATACCCAGTTGGCCATGGCATATGCCCGAAAGGGAGACCTCGCGGAAGCCGATCTCGCATCGGCACAGGCGGCGTTTTTGCGCGGAGACAACAAGACCGCGCGCGACCTCGCCTCGCGCGCCAAGACCCGTTTTGCCGTCGGCACGCCGGGATGGGTCAAGGCGGACGATATCGTGTCGGCCAAGCTACCCGCAGGAAAGAAAGACAGCGCGTCTCGCTTTCAGTTTGAGACAGGATCATCTCAGGATCGAACAGGTCGCTTTTTAGGCCCAGGGCGCCAGCCCGATTCTGATGCGAACCAATAATGAGCCCGATTTAGAGAAAACCCGAGGAATTGTTCAATGTCCCCGCTCCGCCTGCTCTCTCCCGCTCTTCTCGCGCTGACGATCATCGCCGCACCTTCGGCTGCTTCGGCGCAGACCTTCTCCGACGGCCAGCGCGGGGAGATCGAGACGATCGTGAAGAACTATCTGGTCAGCCATCCCGAAGTGCTCGAAGAGGCGATGAACGAGCTGAACAAACGCCAGGCCGCCGCCGAAACCGAAAAGCACGAAGCGAGCATCGTGCAGAACTCGGACGCGATCTTCAATTCGCCCCGTAATGTCACGCTCGGCAACAAGAACGGCGACGTCACCTTCGTCGAGTTCTTCGATTACAACTGCGGCTACTGCAAGCGGGCGATGTCCGACATGCTCGATCTCATGAAGACCGACCCGAAGCTCAAGGTGGTGTTGAAGGAATTTCCGGTGTTGAGCGAGGGTTCGGTGGAAGCGGCGAAGGTTGCCGTTGCGGTGCGGATGCAGGATCCCGGCGGCGCCAAATATCTCGACTTCCATCAGAAGCTGCTAGGCGGCCGGGGCGCGGCCGACAAGGCGCGGGCGTTGGCAGCCGCGAAGGATGCCGGGCTTGACGTCGCTCGCATCGAAAAGGACATGGCAAGCCCCGAAGTACGAGCCACGATCGAAGAGAACTTCAAGCTCGCCGAATCGATGGGCATGAACGGCACGCCAAGCTACGTCATCGGAAAACAGGTGGTTGTCGGCGCCATCGGCCTCGATGGTCTGAAGGAAAAAATCGGCATCGCCCGCTGCGGCAAGGCGACCTGCTAGTCGAGTGGATTTGACATTCGCCACCTGCCTCGCCGCAAATTCCGAAAGCGAATGTCAAATCCTAAACTCCACTAGAACCTATATTTGCCAGTGGTCCTTTGATTCTAACATTCGCAAAGTGACCGCTGAAAAGGGATGCGAATGTTAGAATTGGACCACTAGTCCAGCGGCACAGAGTCGCACATCAAGCAGCTATCCTTTGAAGCAAGAGGCCGGCGATTTCGCCGGCCTCTTGTTTTGCAGGCTTTTTTGCTGCGCGGCATTTATCCGCCGTTCATCAAACAAACTTCACGGAACCGGCAAAACCGAGGAACATCGCCAAGCTCCCTTCGTTGTCGGCCGGGCAGTGCAAACTCGTGAGGAGGAGTTTCAATGATGAATCGTTTGATGATATCAGCGGCGACTGCGGCGTTGATCGCCGGAACAGGCTTTGCCAATGCGCAAGGCATGGGCGGCCATGAAGGCGGAGCCGCCGGTGGCGCGGGCATGCAGCAGAGCGCACCGTCGGCGCCTGCCGCTTCACCGTCGTCTGGCTCAGCCAGCCATGAAGGTTCGGCGGGCATGAAGGCCAGCCAGTCCGAGGAAAAGGGCGGCATGAAGAACCAGCGCGCCCAGCAGGAGATGAAGCCCGGCGCTGCGGGTGAAAAATCGACGGGTGAAAAATCGACCGGCGAGAAATCGGCTCAGGAAAGCAGGCCGGGCGAGCGATCCAAGAGCATGAGCTCGCAGAATGACAAGGGCGCCGCCGGCAAGGATATGAAGGCCGAGAGCCGCGATGAGCGCAACGGCAAAGACATGAAGGCCGAAGGCCAGGAGCGTAACGGCAACATGAAGGCCGAGGGTCGCGAGAACAGCACGACCGCCGGCGCGAAGCAGGAAGAGCGTTCGAAAACCGTCGGACAGGCGGGCGCGGGAGCCAAGCTCTCCACCGAACAGCGCACCAAGATCACGACAGTCATCCGCGATCAGCACGTGTCGCCTGTGACCAACGTCAACTTCTCGATCTCGGTCGGCACCCGCGTTCCCCGCGACGTCGGCTTCCATCCGCTTCCGGCCGAAATCGTGACGTACTATCCGGATTGGCGAGGCTATGAATTCTTCCTCGTCCGTGACCAAATCGTAGTGGTAGATCCGCGAACCCTTGAGATCGTCGCCGTGCTCGACGCCTGATCTCAAGCCCAAATCTTCGCGAATCCGGGGCGGGCCCGTTATACGGCCCGCCCTGTTCGTTTTGGGCGACGGCTACACCATCCTTTATGGTTAATGAATGGTTTCCGTCGATTCTGTCGGGGTTTTCACCAAGTAGATGAGGCATTTGGGGGCCGCACGGCCGGGGCTTAAGACTTCCCTCCTGCCTTTTAGTTACCTATAACCGCGCCATCACCGCCACATCACCGGGATCTGGATGGCCAAGACCGCTGCCGATACCATTTACGTGCTCAACGGCCCGAACCTCAATCTGTTGGGAACCCGCGAGCCCGAAACCTACGGCCATGCCACGCTCGCCGACGTCGAGAAGTTGTGCGCGGAGGCTCGCGCCAAATTCGGCCTCAAGGCCGATTGCCGGCAGTCCAACCGCGAGGGCGAGCTGATCGACTTCATCCACGAAGCCCACGCCAAAAAGGCAGCCGGCATCGTCCTCAATGCCGGTGCCTATTCGCACACCTCGATCGCGCTGCACGACGCGCTGGTCGCGGTGAAAATCCCGACGGTCGAAGTCCACATCAGCAACATCCACGCCCGCGAGAGTTTCCGCCACCACTCCTTCACCGCCCGGGCCGCCTTCGCGACACTTGCAGGTTTCGGCATTGACGGTTACCGCCTTGCGATCAGCGGCCTTGCCGCCAAGATCGGCGTCAAGGCCAAGCCCTGACACGAAGGCCTGACGGCCCCTTTAAACCACGAGACAGAGAGTTCCGGATCAAGATCATGGCGCGCCAGCCTGAGGACAAAGCAGCCGCAAAGTTCGCAACCAGCGACGGGGCGCTCATTCGCGAACTCGCTTTGCTGCTGGACGAAACCAGCCTTACCGAGATCGAGATCGAACGCGCCGGCTTGAGGGTGCGCGTGGCGCGCAATGTCAGCATTGCCGCTTCGGTGCCTGCGGCAGCATCTGTCGCAGCCGCGCCGGCGCCGCTGCCGGCAACAGCGCTGGTGGCTGCCGCAGCCGACATGGCCAAGCATCCCGGCGCTGTTCCCTCGCCGATGGTCGGCACCGCCTACTGGGCCTCGGAGCCCGGCGCGAAACCCTTCATCGAGGTCGGCTCCAAGGTGTCGGTGGGACAGACCCTGCTGATCATCGAAGCCATGAAGACGATGAACCAGATTCCTTCGCCGCGCGCCGGAACCGTCACGCAGATTCTGGTCGAGGACGGCCAGCCGGTGGAATTCGGCGAGCCGCTGGTGATTATTGAATAGAAGCGAATGGCGAGTAGCGAATGGCGAATGTTCGTTCATCCCCTACTCGCTATTCGCTACTCACCATTCGCTTCTTAGGACGTGATGTTCGACAAGATCCTCATAGCCAATCGCGGCGAAATCGCACTGCGCATCCTGCGGGCGTGCAAGGAGCTTGGTATCGCGACGGTAGCGGTGCATTCCACCGCCGACGCCGACGCCATGCATGTGCGGCTTGCGGATGAGAGCGTCTGCATCGGGCCGCCGCCGTCAAAGGACAGCTATCTCAACGTGCCCGCGTTGCTCGCGGCTTGCGAAATCACCGGCGCGGATGCAGTGCATCCCGGCTACGGTTTCCTGTCGGAAAACGCGCGCTTTGCCGAAATTCTCGCTGATCACAATCTGCATTTCATCGGGCCGAAGGCCGAGCATATCCGCCTGATGGGCGACAAGATCGAGGCCAAGAAGACCGCCAAGCGCCTCGGCATCCCCGTCGTGCCGGGCTCGGACGGCGCGGTCAGCGCCGACGACGACGCGATGGCGATCGCGAAGGACATCGGCTTTCCGGTGCTGGTGAAGGCGGCTTCCGGCGGCGGCGGCCGCGGCATGAAGGTGGCGCAGACCCCGCAAGACCTGATGCTTGCGCTCTCGACCGCTGCCAATGAAGCGAAATCCGCCTTTGGCGATGCCTCGGTCTATCTCGAAAAATATTTGCAGAAGCCGCGCCACATCGAAATCCAGGTGCTCGGCGACGGCCGCGGCGGCGCCATCCATCTCGGCGAGCGCGACTGCTCGCTGCAACGCCGGCATCAGAAGGTCTGGGAGGAAGGCCCCTCGCCTGCCCTCGATGCCGCCCAGCGCAACAGGATCGGTACGATCGTCGCGCAGGCGATGCAGCAAATGAAGTATCTCGGCGTCGGCACCGTGGAATTTCTCTACGAGGACGGCGAATTCTACTTCATCGAGATGAACACGCGCATTCAGGTCGAACATCCCGTCACCGAGATGATCACCGGGATCGACCTCGTGCTGGAGCAGATCCGGATCGCCGCCGGCGGCGATCTGCCGGCCACGCAGGAACAGGTGGTCATCAACGGCCACGCCATCGAATGCCGCGTCAACGCCGAAAACCCGGTGACCTTCCGTCCCTCCCCCGGCAAGATCCTGCAATATCATCCGCCCGGCGGACTCGGCGTGCGGATCGATTCCGCCGTGTACCAGGGCTACGTGATCCCGCCTTATTACGACTCCCTGGTCGGCAAGCTGATCGTGCACGGCAAGACCCGGGCCGAATGCCTGATGCGGTTGCGCCGGGCGCTGGACGAGATGGTCGTCGAGGGCATCGAAACCACCCTGCCGCTGTTCCGCGCGCTGGTGCGGGAGGCCGACATTATCGACGGCGACTACCATATTCACTGGCTTGAGCAGTATCTCGCCGGCCAATCGACGAGCTGAATTTTTCGGGCGTTCCGTCCTGGCAGCGAAAAGTTCCGGGCTCTGGAACCAAAAGACCGTTTGCGCGTTTGGTCTGCGAGAGTTTTCCCCTGGGTGGATTTGATTTCATTTAACGCGACAACTGCAACGCCCGGTGCGAAACGTCGACGCGCCACAGGGCAAACCTTCCTGCTTGCGGCGGGATTTCTGGTGCTGGTCGCTGTCAGTGCCCTGTCGGTCGTCCTCGTCAATCGCGCCCGCGAAGACAACGACTGGGTTGTGCATACGGTCGAAGTTGAAAACCAGATTTCAACCCTGCTTTTGCGCATTCGCACGACCGAGAGTGCGGCGCGCGGCTACCTCTTGACCGAAGAACAGCGCTTTCTCGACGAATACCTGACCACGGCCGCCGGCGTACATTCCGATATCGACGAACTGCTCAAACTGGCCGGCGACAACTCTGTTCAGATCGAAAATTCAAATCAGTTGCGGGCGCCGGTTCAGGCGCGACTCGATGAATTCGAAAAAGCGATAGGCTTTGCCAACCGGCACGACACCAGCGGTGGTATCGCCATGTTGCGCTCGTCCGACTCCGGTGAAGCGGTCCAGCGCATCGGCGAAATTACCGGCCGGATGCGAACGGAAGAAGAGCGCTTGTTCAAGCTGCGCACCACAACCGCGGACCGCACGGAACGGCTTGCCTCCGTCGTGACGGTTACGGGCTCCGGTCTGGTCATCCTGCTCGGCGGCATTTCCGTTTTCCTGGTTCGCCGCTCGACCCGCGCGCGCGACAAGGCCGAGGCGCAGTTGCTCGACAACAACCTCAATCTGGAGGCCACGGTGGACGAGCGCACCGCCGATCTGCGCGAGGCCAACGACGAAATTCAGCGCTTTGCCTATATCGTCAGCCACGATCTTCGTTCGCCTTTGGTCAATATCATGGGCTTCACCAGCGAGCTCGAAGAACTACGCGCCGATATTTTCAAGCGGATCGGCACATTACGCCTTGCCACGATCCCCGCCCCTCCTCCAACCGTCGACGGCGGCGACGTCGAAAGCACCCTTGGCGCCGAAGACAAGCAATTGCTCGAAGGCTTTTCCGAAGCCCTCGAATTCATCAAATCGTCGATCGCAAAGATGGACCGGCTGATTACGGCCATCCTCAACCTGACCCGCGAGGGACGACGCGAGTTCGAGCCGGTCATGATCGACACAAGGGAACTGATCGAAGCGATCGTGACGACGGTTGCGCATCAGGCATCTGAAGCGCAAGCGCAGATCCGTATCGAGCCGTTGCCTGAAATCACCAGCGACCGCCTCGCGCTGGAGCAGATTTTTTCCAACCTGATCGACAACGCACTCAAATACCTCAAGCCCGGTGTTCCCGGCGACATATCGATACGGGGCCGCACCAAACTCGGCTATGCGATCTTCGAGATTACCGATAACGGCCGTGGTATCGACCCCAAGGATCACCAGCGCATTTTCGACCTGTTCCGGCGCGCGGGAATACAGGACCAACCGGGTCAGGGAATTGGCCTTGCCCATGTCCGCACCCTGGTGCGCCGGCTGGGCGGAACCATGTCGGTCGCCTCTGAACTTGATAAAGGAAGCAGCTTCACAGTAACCCTTCCCATCAATTGGAACGTCCACCGTCGGAACAGGGATTCATGAGCAAACCGGTCAGCATCATCATGATCGAAGACGACGAGGGTCACGCCCGTCTGATCGAGCGCAATATCCGCCGCTCCGGCGTCAATAACGAAATCGTGCCGTTTACAAGCGGCACGGCCGCCGTACGCTATCTGTTTGGAACCGACGGCTCCGGCCTCGATCGCAAGGGAGAGGCGCTCCTGATCCTGCTCGACCTGAACCTGCCCGACATGGGCGGGATCGAAATCCTGCAACGGGTCAAGGAAAACAAGCATCTCAAATCGACGCCGGTCGTGGTGCTGACCACCACCGACGACTCCCAGGAGATCAAGCGTTGCTATGAGCTCGGCTGCAATGTCTACATCACCAAGCCGGTCAATTACGAAAGCTTCGCCAACGCTATCAGGCAGTTGGGCCTGTTCTTTTCGGTCATTCAGGTGCCCCCTGCCGCGACATGAACGCTGAGACGCCCACGCTGCTCTATATCGACGACGACAAGGCGTTGGCGCGCCTGGTCGATCGCGGTCTGACGCGGCTTGGGCTGAAGGTCGTGCATGCCAGCAGCGGGACCGAGGGGCTCGATCGTCTGGCGCAAGGCGGTATCGACGTCATCGCGCTCGATCAGTATATGCCGGGTCTGGACGGGCTGGAAACGCTCGAGCGGATCATGGCGATTGCGAATGCGCCGCCGGTGGTGTTCGTCACCGCCTCGCAGGATTCCAAGATCGCCGTCACCGCGCTCAAGGCCGGCGCTGCCGACTATCTGGTAAAGGACGTGCAAGGCGACTTCATTCCGCTGCTGCAGGTCGCCGTCGACGGCGCGTTGCGGCAGGCGCGCATGCAAAAGGCCCGCGACGACGCCGAGGCCGAGGTGCATGCCTCGCGCGACCGCTTTGCAGCGCTTGCCGCCGAACGCGAGATGTTGTTGCGCGAGGTCAATCACCGCGTCGGCAACAGCCTGCAAATCATCGCCTCGCTGTTGCACCTGCAAGCGAGCTCGGCGGCGGAGGACGACGTCAAGGCCGCCCTCACCAACGCGATGGGACGCGTCGCTGCGGTGGCCCAGGTCCATCGCCGGCTCTATACCTCGCATGACCTGAAAAGCGTGCTGCTCAATCAATATCTCGACGCACTGCTCGAGGATCTCCGGCGATCGGCGGAGGGCAACCGGATGTCGCGGCTGACGCTGAAATGTGAACCGATCGAAATCGATCCGGACCGCGCCGTCGCGATCGGGATCATCGTCAACGAGCTGGTGATGAACGCGGTGAAATACGCCTACCCCGACGGCGCTGGTCCCATTCATGTCGACCTGACCGGACGAGGCAGGGAACTTGAGCTGTGCATCGCGGACAACGGCGTCGGCCTGAATGCCAAGGCCGATCCGCGCTCGACCGGAATGGGACAACGCATCGTCACCGCGATGGCGGCAAAGCTGGCCGCAAGCGTCGAGCGCGACCCTGCCCATTCAGGCACCAGGATCGTGCTGCGGTTTCCGTTGGCCGGTCAGGCCAAAACCAGGGCCAGCGGTGAGACGGCGAGCCAAGTCTCGTAATGTTTTGTCTGGTAATGTTTTGCCGCAGGGGTCGCGGAAGCCTGCTAACCTTCGCACCATGATGTCGCGCGACACCATCAGCACCGCCGATCTGAAGTCCCTACAGAGCCGTCAGCGAGTTCGCTATAGGGACTTCAGATCGAAAGCGGTACTGAAATTAAATATGTTGGCCAGCGCGCTTTGCTTTCCGAAGTTCGCGTAAGAGGTTGCAGCGATGTCTGACGAACTTCGGAAAGCGGGCGCGGGCTCAGAGATCACGCCCGAAGTGCTGCTGCGCGCTTACGCCTGCGGCATTTTCCCGATGGCCGAGAGCGCCGACGATCCAAGCCTGTTCTGGGTCGAGCCGGAAATGCGCGGCGTGATCCCGCTCGATGCGTTCCGTATCGCCTCTCGCCTCGCCCGCACCGTGCGCGCCGATGCCTTTACGGTCACGGTCGATCGCGCCTTCAAGGCCGTCATCGCCGGCTGTGCCGCCCCGCAAGCGGGCCGCAACGACACCTGGATCAATCAAGCGGATTCGCGACCTCTATGTCGGGCTGCACGGACTAGGCCACGCCCACAGCGTCGAAGTCTGGAACGACGACGATCTGGTCGGCGGTCTTTACGGCGTCAATCTCGGCCGCGCCTTCTTCGGCGAAAGCATGTTTCATCGCGCCCGCGACGCTTCGAAGGTGGCGCTGGTGCATCTCGTCGCCCGCCTGATTGCCGGAGGCTTTGAACTGCTCGACACGCAATATGTGACCGAACACCTTCGCAGCTTCGGGGCGACCGAAATCCCGCGGCGTCGCTATATCGGGCTTCTCGACAAGGCGCTGAAGGGCGAAGCGGACTTTTACAGGCTGCCTGCTGATCCGCCGCTTGCCGGCCTGCGCGCGCTCGAAATTATCGCCGCGCGCAATTAGCCACTACATTACTGCCGGAAAATCCCGAACAGGCCGCCGGATTGCGGCGGCGGTTGGGGCTGCGGTGGTGGCGGTTGCGGCTGATACTGTACCTGCGGCGGCGGCCGCGGCGCCTGTTGCACCTGCTGTTTTGGTGCCGGCGACCGTTTTGGCGCGGGCGGCGGTGGCGGCTTCGGCGCATCGGTCTGCACGCTGACGACGGTCGTCTGCGGTGCTTTACAGTCGGTCAGCCAGATGTCGTAAATCGGATGCTCGACGCCATGCAGGCCTGGGCTTGCGGCAAACATCCAGCCGGAAAAAATCCGCTTCACTTCGCCCTGCAAGGTGATTTCGTCGACCTCGACAAAGGCGTCGGTGTTGGCGGCCTCGGTGGCGGGACGGGTGTAGCAGGCGTCGGTCTTCACGCGCAGCGCGCCGAACTGAACGGTCTCGCCGATGTCTTCATCGAAATTGATGATGCGGCCGGTGATCTTGTCCAACCCCGAAAAGCTCGCCTTCTTGTTGACGATCTTCTGCGCCGGCGGCTCGGTCACCACCTCGTCACCGGGCTGCAATGTGGCGGGCGCCGGCGGCACGCCTTTTTGCTGCGAGCGCTGTCCCGGCGGAACGTTGACGCCAGGCGGCGCAACCGCAACACCCTGGTTGGGTTGCACCTGACCGGGTTGCGGCGGTGTCACCGCCACGGGGGCCTGCGGATTTTGCGGAACGACCGTGGTGCCGGGCGGCGGCGGGAGCGGCTGCGACGTCACGCTTCCCGGCGGCGGCACGCCTTGACCCGGCAGCGGACGGTTGGGCGTCGGCAACAGGCGCCCCCGCGGCAATTCGGGCACTTCTTCTTCGTCGTCGGGAACGGCCTGGGCTGTTGGCCACCACGGGGAACGCTGCCTGGCGGCCGCGGCTGATCGGAAAAAATATTGCCGATCTGCGCGTGCGCCGGCGGCGCAAGCGAGATGGTGGCAACGGCAACAAGGGCCGTAAAACCGGTCAGCAGGAGGGTTCTGATCATCTCGCGGATATTACAAGCGAATCGGGCGCACGACACTGGAAAGCTACCTTCGCCCGTGGTCCCGTCGGGTTAACACGCGGAATACGGCGGGGAAAGGGCGGCTTTAAGCCGCGTCGGATGTGACGCGGGTTCCGCGTTAATGCGTGATCTGCCGTTCGCCCGGTTTGCACGGGCCGAGCCGGCGCGAAACCGTTACGGTATCGCTATCCGGAATCGGCGTTGTCTGCCCATTGGGCATCTTGATAGCGCCGCCGTGGGCTTGAACCCTGGTGGTGAAGGCATCGGGACCCGTCGCGGTAATCGTCGCGCTCGTGATCATCATGCTGCCGCCGATTAAACACTGCATCGAAATGGAAGTGACGTCGCCGACGGTTTTGACGCCGTCGACCTTGCAACTGACGCCGGGAATCTTTGTCAACGGGCGCATCAACGTGTTCTCGTCGAGCGTCTCGTCGACGGGAAAGCAGGCGATCAGCGGCTGCCCCTTGTCGATCGTGGTCTCCCACTCGCCGGCATGCCTGACGGGGGCAGCCCACACGACAGGCAGGGTGAAGACAAAGAGCGCGGCGGAGAATATTGCGGATTTTTGCACGGCGGTTTCTTCCCCCTGCCAGACAGCAAGCCAGTTAGCCAACAGGCTCAAGTGTCTTCGATGAAGCCACCCAAATACAAGGCCGGCGGCGCAGACCGTCCATGCCAAACAAGCTTGTCGATAGGTGCGAATCATATACGGCTTAAGACACTGCCTCGATCCCAGAAGTGCCGATGAACCGCAGAGACCGCCGGGCCCAGAACAACACGGATACTGGCGAGCTTACGCCCGCGGCGCAATGCGAAGCCGGCCATCGCCATCTGCAATCGGGACGATCCCTCGAAGCTCAAATCTGTTGCCAAGGATTGCTGGCATCCGATCCCAATCACGCCGGCGCCTTGCACCTGATGGGCCTGATTGCTTTGCGCGCCGGACAGTATGATCACGCGCTGGAGTGGACGGCCCGCGCGATCGCACAGGAGCCCAAACCGGATTATATCGCAAGTCTCGCAACCACGCTGTTGAAGCAAGGCCGGCGCGAAGAAGCGCTCAAGGCCTTCGACAAGGCCGTCCAGCTCAAGCCCGGCGATGCCGGCTTGTGGAAACAGATGGGCGACGCCTTGCTGGAATTGCAACGCTACGACCATGCTTTGTTGAGCTTTCAGCATGTGCTCAAGCTCGATCCGCGCCACCAGGACGCCGCCTACAAGAGCGGGGTTCTGCTCAACGACGCCGGGCGATTCGAGGAGGCGGCAGCGTGCCTCGATGTCTGCGATGACGTGCTGCCCAACCACGCTCCGACATTGCAGGCACGCGCCCGCGCGCTGCTCGGCCTGAAAAAATTCGAAGCATCGCTTGCCGATAGTTTGCGGGCCAACACCCTTCGGCCGCGCGATCCCGACACGCTCAACAATATCGGCGCCTGCCTGCAATCGCTTGGCCGCGAGGAAGAGGCGCTGGTCTGGTTCGATTCCGCGCTCGAGCGTCTGCCTGAACTCAATTGAAATCCTGAACAACAAGACTTCGATCCTGGGCCAGTTGCAGCGTTTCGACGAAGCCCTGGCGCTCTACGATCATATCCGCGCCCGTCGGATGGCAAATCCGATGACGGATTGGCATCTGGCCTTGCTCAAGATGTTGCTCGGCGATTTCGAGGCCGGCTGGGCCGGGCGGGAGGCGCGCTGGACCATACCGGATCCGGCGCCCTACCCGAAGTTCAGCCAGCCGATGTGGCTCGGTCAGGAATCCATTCAGGGAAAAACCATCCTGATCCATGTCGACGAAGGTTTGGGAGACACCATTCAGTTCGTTCGCTACGTGCCGATGGTGGCGGCCCGCGGGGCGCGGGTCATTCTGGTGGTCGAACGCCCGCTGGTCACGCTGCTGTCGGAACTCCCCGGCGTTTCGCAGTGTCTTGCTTTCTCCGACGAGCCCCTGCCCGCCTTCGACATGCATTGCCCAGTCGGGACCCTGCCGATGGCGTTCGGCACCCGCCTCGACAGCATTCCGGCGGAGACGTCGTATCTTCCTTCGCCGGACGCGGCGCGCATCCAGGCGTGGGACCAGCGTCTCGGACGGCATGACAGATTAAGGGTTGGGCTGGTTTGGTCGGGCAACCGAAACCACCGCAACGATCACAATCGATCGACGACGTTGCGGGCACTATCGCGCCTGCTTGACGTCGATGCGGCCTTTGTCAGCCTCCAGAAAGATCCCCGGGCCCCCGACAAGGCCGAGCTCGACAAGACCGACATCATCGATTGGACCGGCGAGTTCAAAGACCTCGCGGAAACGGCAGCGTTCGTGAAGTGTCTCGATCTCGTCATCACCGTCGACACCAGCGTTGCGCATCTTGCCGCCGCACTTGGGTGTCCCACCTGGATTCTTTTGCCCTGGACGCCGGATTATCGCTGGCTGCTCGGTCGTGACGACAGTCCCTGGTATCCGACGGTTCGCCTGTTCCGGCAGAGTGAAACGCGCGACTACGCGAGTGTGATCGACCGGATGCGGCTTGAGTTGCTGCAACTGACAGCCGCCCGATCATCTTCGGCGCCTCGCTGACACGTCCGCAATGCCGGCTTGCCGACAACCGGCGCGCATGATGCGCCCCCGGCGCTGGAGCTTTTCCAGAAACCGCCGGAAACAAATCAGCAGCGACCGAGTCAGGGTTCGTTAACCATACTCGTCCAAGGATCAACTGATGTTTTAGGCGGAGATCATTTGATGTCGTCAATTTCGTCGCTCGGATCAAGCCAGTACACTTACAGCAGTCCCCTTCAGCAGCTGGAAGCAGAACTACAATCCGAAGTGTCGGCTGGCACCGTAAGCTCATCCGACCAATCGGCGCTGTCTTCCGCTCTCACAAGTATCGATAGTTCGCTGTCCGCGGGTCAGTCGTCGTCATCTTCGCAGACCTCAACTGATGGCACGGGAGGCAGCGGTCCCGGCGACATCAAATCCAAGATCAACAGCCTGATCCAGGCCCAGGTCGCCAGCGGCGCGCTGACGAGCGATCAGGCCACTGAATTGCAGAACCTCTTCAGCAACACTTTCGGTAATGGTCCCGGTGGCTCAGGAGGCCCCGGCGGCCCAGGCGGTCCGCAAGGGTTTGGTGGACCTCCTCCCGGCCCGCCGCCGTCCGGAGGCAGTTCAAGCGCATCGTCCTCGGCTTCCGCAATCGCTCAGTTGCTCGACAGCTCTTCTTCAACGGATACGTCGTCGACAGACGGTTCGTCGACCGACAGCACTTCGTTGAGCAACATCCTGCAAGATTTCCTGAAGCAGCTTCAGGACTCCCAGTCACTCTCTTACGGCGCGAACGGCGCCACGACGGCGGCAAGCTCGCTTGGGTCGACGCTCCTCAATTATCAGGCCTGAGAGAGACCTAACCCGCGCGCGCGGCGCGGCGCAGCGATTGCGGCGGCTGGCCGAAGGCGCGGATGAAGGCGCGGCGCATCCGTTCCGGATCGCGAAAGCCGGTCGATTGCGCGACGCGCTCGATCGCCTCGCTGGAGGATTGCACGCGCTGCCGCGCCACCTCGATCCGCAACCGCTCCACCGCCTTCGACGGCGTGGTGCCGGTCTCCGCGATGAAGGCGCGGGTGAAATGCCGCGAGCTCATGCCGGCCCGTTCGGCCAGATCTTCGACCGTCAGCGGCGCGTCGAGATGTTCGCGCGCCCAGGTCAACAGCGGGCCGAAGCGGCCGGTCGGCGCCTTCAATTCCAGCAGCGAGGAGAATTGCGACTGGCCGCCGCTGCGGCGATGATAGAGCACGAGCTGGCGCGCGGTTTGCTGCGACGACCTCGTCGCCGAAATCCTCCGCCACCATCGCCAGCGCCAGATCGATGCCGGCGCGTGATCCCGGCCGAACTCCAGATATTGCCGTCGCGGACGAAGATCCGGTCGGGCTCCAGTTTCACCCTGGGATAGGTCGACGAGAAATTGCCGGGTGCGCCGCCAATGCGTGGTGGCGCGGCGGCCGTCGAGCAGGCCGGCTTCGGCAAGGATGTAGGCGCCCGAACAGACGCTGGCGATCGCGAACGCCGCGCTTGGCCATCGCCGCGCACGAAGGCGAGCGTGCTTTGTCGCATCGCGCCGCCGCGTCAACGCCCTCGCCGCCGGCGACGATCAGGGTCGAAGCTGATCGCGCTGACCGCAAGCCGCGCGCCAGCATTTCGACGCCGGACGACGAGCGCACCGGCACCCGGCGTCGCCGCCATCACCTTGATCGACGGCCGCAGCGCCGGCAAGGCGGCGGCGATCTCGAACACCGAGATCGGGCCGGCGGCGTCCAGCAGCTGGAAATCGGGAAAGACGAGAACGCCGATCATGCTTGAAGCCTCTATTTTGAAACCCTCGATGTCCTAAAATGAGGGAAATATGCCATTTCGGACAGGAGACGATCATGCCAGGATGTGGCGTCAAGCCAAACATCGAAAGGCACGCCTCCCATGTCGAACCCGCTTCAGATCGGACTTCTGGTATTTCCGAACGTGACCCAGCTCGATCTCACCGGGCCGCTGCAGGTGTTTTCCAGCGTGCCCGGCGCAAGGTGCATCTGATCTGGAAACGGATCGAGCCGGTCGCGAGCGATTCCGTGCTGACGCTGACGCCGACCACCACGCTTTGCCGATTGCCCGCAGCTCGACGTGATCTGCGTGCCCGGCGGCGCCGGCACCGACGACATGGTCAATGACGCGGAGATGCTCGACTTTCTGCGCCGGCAGGCGGCGCAGGCGAAATACGTCACCTCGGTCTGCACGGGATCGCTGGTGCTGGGCGCGGCCGGCCTGCTGAAGGGATATCGCGCGGCGACGCATTGGACCGCGATGGATTTTCTGGGTCCCTTCGGCGCGACGCCGACCAAGACGCGGGTCTGCGTCGACCGCAACCGCATCACCGGCGGCGGCGTCACCGCGGGAATCGATTTCGCGCTGACGCTGGTGTCGATCCTGGTCGACCGGCAGACCGCGGAAGCGATCCAGCTGCGGCTCGAATACAATCCGGCGCCGCCGTTCAAGCCGGGTTCGCCCGATACCGCGCCGGCGGACGTGCTGGCGCGCTTGCAGCAACGCAACCCGGCCGGCCGTGAGCGTCGAAGTGCTGCGAACCGAAAAGCAGCCGCCGCTTTGCAAATGCAAGCCTAGTGTCCCGATTTTGACATTCGTATCGTATCGCGGCGGGCACTCTTACGAATGTCAGAACCATGGGGACACAGCGGACGCCGCATCGGCCCGCTCTCGAAACTTAATTTGATTTTAGTGTCGTTTCCGTTCTCCTTCAACAATACCTCTCACGGGAGCGCCAAGCTCCACTCGACCTGGCCCCATCGAGGAAGAGCCTCAGCAGTGCCTTCACGCTGAGGCTCTTTTCATTGAGCACAGGAAGCGGGCATAACAAGGCGCCAATTCGAAATCCCCGCGACAAGACAAAGCAGTGGGAACAATGGAGCAGGAAGAAAATGAAATCGAAACTCGGGCGGATGATTGCTGCCCTTCTGGTACTTGGCTCGACTATTTCTTTTGCCAGCCAGGCGTCGGCGCAACAACGGACAAAGGTCGGGACCTTGCGGTGCAACCTGGCGCCGACGGTCGGGCTCATCGTGGTTGAGCGTCAGCGTCTGTCCTGCCTGTACACGCCCGACGGCCCCTGGCCGCCGGAAAGGTATTTTGGACGCATAACGACCGTGGGTCTCGACCTCGGCGTTAACCGCGGCGGGAGGATGGCCTGGGCCGTTCTTGCGCCGGTCGATGGGCCCATACGAGGCGGCCTTGCTGGCTCTTATGTTGGCGTAAGCGCAGATGCAGCGGTCGGTGTGGGACTTGGTGCAAACGCCCTTGTCGGTGGCTCAAGGCGCTCGTTTGCGCTCCAGCCCTTGTCGGTCGAAGCGAACGCGGGTCTGGATATAACGGCCGGCGTGTCAACGCTTCGGCTGCGCTACGCGCCATAAGGGCCGAACCCTCTCGGCGGCGATCGATCGACAGCACCGCCTCGCCGCCGAGGCAATCGCGTTCGCCGAACTATGCAACAGAAAAAGGCCGCCCGGTTTCCCGAACGGCCTTTCCTGTCTTACGGCAGCCTCACATTTAAACGGGCGATCTCAGGACGTCGTATCCGGGGGCCTATCTCCCGGCTCATCCTGATCGGAAGCCGCTGCTTATCGGGTCAGTCGCGATCTGTTGCCCGATCCGTCCGCGGTGGTTTCCGATCTCCGTAAGATGACCCTACTAAGCCATCGCCCCTCGCGTGGCGCAACGGCGGTGTCCTTGATATCCCCGTTGATCCCGTTGTTCACAGGCCTAGTGGTCCGATTTTAACATTCGCATCCCTTTTGTGCCGGCCACTTTTGCGAATGTTAGAATCAAAGGACCACTAGCAACTATATGTTTCTAGTGGAGTTTTGGATTTGACATTCGCTTTCGGTGTTGCGCCAAGCAGGGTAGCGAATGTCAAATCCACTCCACTAGTGGGCAGCGCAGCACCGCGTTTCAACGGCTTACGTCTCACGGCGCAGCAGCGGTCGGATCATCCGATCGAGTTCCGCGAATGACGCCACCACGTGATCGGCGCCGGCCTGTCGCAGCCGCACATCATGGCCGGGCCGAACATGGCTTGCCGCGGTCAACCCGATCACGGTTGCGCCCTGGCGGCGTGCCCCGCGGTGACGCCGCCAACGCTGTCCTCGATCACGATACAATCGGCAGGCTCGACGCCGAGTTGCTCCGCTGCATGCAGGAAGATGTCGGGATGCGGTTTGCCGCGCGCGACATTCGAGGTGCTGAATACCCGCCCCTCGAACAGCGCCGTCATGTTCAGCACCTCAAGGCTCAACGCCAGCCGCTCGGGCGACGACGAGGAGGCAATGCAGCGCGGCACTGCGTGCCAGGCCTCCAGGAATTCCCGCGCGCCGCTGACCGGCTTCAAACGCGTGCGAAAGGCATCGAAAGTCCTGAGCTGATAGGCGTCAGTGAAATCAGGCGGCAGCTTGCGGCCAATCACGGCTTCGATGGTCTCGATCACCTCAGAAAGCCGCTTGCCCATGAAGGTCCGGTAGGCGTCGTCCACCGTCGTAGGCTTACCGAGTTCGGTGACGATCTCGGCGATCACGGAATTGGACAGCACCTCGCTGTCGGCAAGCACGCCGTCGAAATCGAAAATGATCGCGCGGTGCTTTGAAGTCAGCTGCGAGTTCAGTTTCCGAACTCAGCTTCCGGGCGTCCAGGGCTGGTAATCGCCGGTGGCCGCGGGCCGGCGGCCGCTCGCCAGCGTCGAGCCGGACGGCCGATAGGCCACGGGCGTGCCGGTCATGTTCGGCACATGCGGCTTTTCCCATTCGCGCGGCGCGTAGTTCTCTTCGGTCGGCGGCACGTCGACGGTGTGATGCATCCAGCCGTGCCATGCCGGCGGAATGCGGCTCGCCTCTGCAGTGCCGTTATAGACCACCCAGCGCCGCTCGAAGCCCAGCGTGGGGTCGATCTTGCCCCCGCTGGTGCGGTAGTAGCGGTTGCCCTGCTCGTCCTCGCCGACCAGCTCGCCGAACCGCCAGGTCCACAGCTGGGTGCCAAAGGTCTGGCCGTTCCACCAGGTGAAAATTTTGAGCAAGAACTGTTTCATAAGGACACAGACCGGTTCAAGGTCGATGCAGTTCTGATGCCACCGGAGCGCCGAATTGTCCAGTTCGGCACAGCACAAAAGTCCTGCACGCCCGGCGCACTTGGAGTACTCTCCCTGGGCTTGGCGGGTCATCACAGCCGCGTATCGACGCCGCCCGTGTATTCCGCGCCTAACGGTTTGGCGTACATTTCCTTGCGTGCACGCGCCGGTGCGGCCCGGGGAATTTCCTCCTTTGGGAGGGCTTTATGGGTCCCCACTTAGGAGCCGACGATGATCATCTCAACGATACCCGCGAAATGTTTTGGTACCGCTGCCGCACTGACGCTGGTTGGCGATGGCCGTGCCCGGCACGAGCTTCGCCCAATATCGACTTGCCGGCCGTCCGGCCCATGTGGGTGGCTTGGCCATTCCGGCGACAACAACCGCAGACCGGCATCGCCGTGGCGGCCCCCGCCGCGGAGGCGGAACGGCCCCGCGTCATGCCTTCAACGGCGGCCACGGCGATGAGGCATCGCGGGAAGAGAGTGGCGACGTGGGATATTTAAGGCCCTGATCGCGGCCGTAAATCTCCGGTCAGCGGGACGCCCGATCATCGTGGGCGCGTGCCGTCGGCCTATTATTACGGACCGCCGACCTATTACGCGCCCGGCTATTACGGCGGGACCAGTACTCCGATGGCGGTCGCGGTACCCGGGCCTTCTCCGCTCGGCGACGTCAGCGGCACCAATTGCGTACAGACCTATTCCTCCTACGATCCGCAGTCGGGGACCTATATCGGCGATGACGGTAACGGCACCCCTGCCCATGATTTGCCCTTAAGGCCGCCATTGCGTTTCAGGATCGCGCCGCCAGCGCGACGCCGGCGAGCGTGAAGACCAGCGCCACGATCTGGCCGGTGCCGAGCGGCTCGTGCAGCGCGACCGCCGAGGTCACGATGCCGATCACCGGCACCGCCATGGTGCCGATCGCCGCAACCGAGGCCGGCAGCCGCGCGAGCGCTGCAAACCAGCTGACATAGGCGACGCAGAACTGGACCACGGTCGAATAGAACAGCAGCCAGCCGAGCCGGTCACGGCGGCAAGATTGGTGGTCTCGATGACGAGGCCCGCGATCGCGACCGGCAAGCAGCCGAGCCCGATCTGCCAGGCGGCGGCCGTGATCGGCGGCAGCGGCATCGGCTGCTTCTTGGCAAGCACGGTGCCGACCGCAAAGCCGATCGCGCCGCCGAGCGCCATCACGATTCCCGGCAGCTTCGCCACGCTGGCGGCAACGCCGTTGCCGCCCATGATCGCGGCCAGGCCCGCGAACGCCATCACCAGCGAGACCACGCGCAACAATTTCGGCCGCTCGCCGAGGATCGGCCAGGCCAGCAGCGAGGCCCAGACCGGCATGGTATAGGCGATCAGCGCGGCTTCGCTGGCCGGCAGCCACAGCAGCGCCAGCCCCATCAGCACCATCCAGCCGCCGACATTGAGCAGCGCGGCCAGCACCAGCCGCGGCCACATTTCGCGGGCACCCGCAGGCTCTGGCCCGACGCCAGCGCGAGCGCCGCCAGCAGGCCGCGCCGATCACGCCGGTGGAGCCGCGCAAGGTCAGCGGCGGCAATTCGCCGAGCAGATATTTGGTGACAGGCCAGTTGAAGCCCCAGCCGATCGAGGTGATGGCGAGGAACACAAGGCCCGCGGGCGTGATGTGCGCCTCGCGCCGGCTGGTTGGGAACGGTCATGGGGGATTGGTGGATGTGATCGATTCAAGCACCACTGGTAGAATCGGGTGCACCTTGCCGCCGATCGGATGCCAAACCATGGCCAGTGCCGGATGGCTGCCCGGACTCCCCGTAGCGTCCCGTGAGTCTTCGCCAGGCAAGCTGTCGCGGACAATAAATTGTTGCCCTGTGAACAGCGGGGCGAAGCCAGCATCCCCATCCCGAGCAATTTTTTTCGCTTGGGAATCCCTGAGGACTCACTGATACTTGGCGCCATCCAGGCGCGGCTGCCCCCTGGTTTCCCCCTCTTTCCACCATATTTAGTATTTGATTTAGGAACTCGTACTAGTCCTTGACGGGCGCGATGGAGTTGTCCTAGCTTTCCATCGTTCGGCGCGAGTGTGTTTGGGTCCCGCCGGTCGCTCCCTGAAGGGTTCCAAAATGACCACTCCGTCGGCCGGTTGAGGCACGGGTGAGGGCGTTTTTGCCCTGGGAAGTCCGAGGACCTTCGGAGCGCAAAACAGGCCGGAAATGGCCGGAGTTAGAGTTGGGGCGTTGAGTGCATGGCCTGAAACGGAGCTGGGGGCTCCGTTTGAGGGCATGGGCCGGCCAGCCGCGATGGGCGCATCGATCTTTGAGCCGTCAGAGAAAAGGGCCGGGTCCACCGGCTGGAACTTGCGGGCATCAGACCACTTCGAAAGGTGGTCGGAGGTTCGCTTAAGAAACAACACCCGGCGCCGCGGCGGCGGTCCGGCCAAAAAGAACGGGGCACGACCATGCGAATTGAACGGCGCAACACCACTGCCGGCCAGTCACCCTATGCACAGATTGATTTCAGATTGACGACATCCGAGATCCGCAACCCCGACGGCTCGGTGGTTTTTCGCCTGGAAAACGTCGAAGTGCCGGAATTCTGGTCGCAGGTCGCCTCCGACGTGCTGGCGCAGAAGTATTTCCGTAAAGCCGGCGTCGCCGCGCGGCTGAAGAAGGTCGAGGAAGAGACCGTGCCGTCCTGGCTGTGGCGCTCGGTGCCCGACACCGAGGCGCTGGCCGACCTGCCCGAGAACGAGCGCTATGTCAGCGAGCTCTCGGCCAAGCAGGTGTTCGATCGCCTCGCCGGCTGCTGGACCTATTGGGGCTGGAAGGGCGGCTATTTCTCCTCCGAAGACGACGCCAGCGCCTTCTTCGACGAGCTGCGCTACATGCTGGCGAAGCAGATGGTGGCGCCGAACTCGCCGCAATGGTTCAACACCGGGCTGCACTGGGCCTATGGCGTCGACGGCCCCGGCCAGGGCCACTATTACGTCGACTGGAAGACCGGCAAGCTCACCAAATCGAAATCGGCCTACGAGCATCCGCAGCCGCACGCCTGCTTCATCCAGGGCATCGAGGACGACCTCGTCAACGAGGGCGGCATCATGGACCTGTGGGTGCGCGAGGCGCGGCTGTTCAAATACGGCTCCGGCACCGGCTCCAATTTCTCGCGGCTGCGCGGCGAAGGCGAACGGCTTTCCGGCGGCGGCCGCTCGTCCGGCCTGATGAGCTTCCTCAAGATCGGCGACCGCGCCGCCGGCGCGATCAAGTCGGGCGGCACCACGCGCCGCGCCGCCAAGATGGTCGTGGTCGACGCCGACCATCCCGATATCGAGACCTATATCGACTGGAAGGTGAAGGAGGAGCAGAAGGTCGCCGCTCTCGTCACCGGCTCCAAGCTCAACCAGAAGCATCTCAAGGCGGTGCTGAAGGCCTGCGTCAATTGCGAAGGCACCGGCGACGACTGCTTCGATCCCGAGAAGAACCCGGCGCTCCGCCGCGAGATCAAGCTCGCGCGCCGCGCCATGGTCACCGACGCCATGATCAAGCGCGTGATCCAGTTCGCCAAGCAGGGCTACAAGGAGATCGATTTCCCGATCTACGACACCGACTGGGATTCGGAAGCCTACCTCACGGTATCCGGCCAGAACTCCAACAACTCGGTGTCGCTGAAGGACGATTTTCTGCGCGCGGTGGAAACCGACGGCGACTGGAACCTGATCGGCCGCACCAACAAGAAGGTGACCAAGACGCTGAAGGCGCGCGACCTCTGGGAGAAGATCGGCTACGCCGCCTGGGCCTCCGCCGATCCCGGGCTGCACTTCAACACCACCATGAACGACTGGCACACCTGCAAGGCGTCCGGCGACATCCGCGCCTCCAATCCGTGCTCGGAATACATGTTCCTGGACGACACCGCCTGCAATCTGGCGTCCGCCAATCTGCTCACGTTCTACAACATCGAGCGACCAAGCGCTTCGACGTCGACTGCCTACGAGCATCTCTGCCGGCTCGTGGACGCTCGTGCTCGAAATCTCCGTGATGATGGCGCAGTTCCCCTCCAAGGCGATCGCCGAACTGTCCTACGAATTCCGCACGCTGGGCCTCGGCTTCGCCAATATCGGCGGCCTCTTGATGACCATGGGCCTGCCCTACGACAGCAAGGAAGGCCGCGCGCTGTGCGGCGCGCTGACCGCTGTCATGACCGGCATCGCCTACGCGACCTCGGCCGAGATGGCGGACGAGCTCGGCCCCTTCCCCGGCTACAAGAAGAACGCCGCGCACATGCTGCGGGTGATCCGCAACCACCGCCGCGCCGCGCATGGCGAATCCCGCGGCTACGAGGCGCTCGCCGTCAATCCGGTGCCGCTCGATCACGCCTCCTGCCCGCAAGCCGACATCGTCGAGCATGCCAAGGCCGCCTGGGACCAGGCGCTCGAGCTCGGCGAAGCCAACGGCTATCGCAACGCGCAGGTCACCGTGGTGGCGCCGACCGGCACCATTGGCCTCGTGATGGATTGCGACACCACCGGCATCGAGCCGGATTTCGCGCTGGTGAAATTCAAGAAGCTCGCCGGCGGCGGCTACTTCAAGATCATCAACCGCGCCGTGCCCGAAGCGCTGCGCGCGCTCGGCTATCGCGAGAGCGATATCGCCGAGATCGAGGCCTATGCGGTCGGCCACGGCTCGCTCTCCAACGCGCCCGGCATCAACGTCTCCACGCTGAAGGCCAAGGGCTTCACCGACGAAGCCCTGGCGAAGGTGGAAGAGGCGCTGCCGACCGCGTTCGACATCAAGTTCGCCTTCAACAAGTGGACCTTTGGCGAGGATTTCTTGCGCGACACGCTCAAGCATCGGCCTGGAAGCCATCGCCGCGCCGAATTTCGACCTGCTCGCCGCGGTCGGCTTCACCAAGCGCGAGATCGAGGCCGCCAACGTGCACATCTGCGGCGCGATGACGGTGGAAGGCGCGCCGCATCTGAAGGCCGAGCACTATCCGCGTGTTCGACTGCGCCAACCCCTGCGGCAAGATCGGCAAGCGCTATCTCTCGGTCGAAAGCCACATCCGCATGATGGCGGCCGTCGCAGCCGTTCATCTCGGGCGCGATCTCCAAGACCATCAACATGCCGAACGACGCCACGGTGGAGGACTGCAAGGAGGCCTATCTGCTGTCCTGGAAGCTCGCGCTGAAGGCCAACGCGCTCTATCGCGACGGCTCGAAGCTGTCGCAGCCGCTGAACTCGCAGCTGATCAGCGACGATGACGAGGAAGACGATGCGGTCGAGGCGTTCTACGAGAAGCCGATGGCCGCGCGCGCCGCGCAGTTGTCGGAAAAGGTGGTGGAACGGCTGGTCGAGCGCATCGTGGTGATGCGCGAGCGCGAGAAGATGCCGGATCGCCGCAAGGGCTATACCCAGAAGGCCGTGGTCGGCGGGCACAAGGTCTATCTTGCGCACCGGCGAATATGACGACGGCCGGCTCGGCGAGATCTTCATCGACATGCACAAGGAAGGCGCGGCGCTGCGCTCCTTCATCAACAACTTCGCCATCGCGGTCTCGCTCGGCCTGCAATACGGCGTGCCGCTGGAGGAGTATGTCGACGCCTTCACCTTCACCCGCTTCGAGCCGGCGGGCCCGGTGCAGGGCAACGACTCCATCAAGTATGCGACCTCGATCCTCGACTATGTGTTCCGCGAACTCGCGGTCAGCTACATGGCGCGCTTCGACCTCGCCCATGTCGATCCCTACCGAGTCCAACTTCGACGCCATCGGCAAGGGCGTCGAGGAAGGCAAGCACGCCGGACGGCAGCCGCAGCAACAAGTATCTCTCGAAGGGCCTGACCCGCTCGCGCACCGACAACCTCGTCGTCATGCGCGGCGGCGGCGAACCGCAGCGACCGACGCGCGCGGCGACCGGCAATGTCACCTCGATGGCCTCGCCACGGCCCCACGGCGCGCGTCTCCGACGCCGTCGAAGGCGCGGTCGCGCTGAAGCAGGAAGCCCAGCACGACCTGTCGCCGACCGAAAAGCTCGAAGCCCTGCAATGGAGCAAGGCCGGCGCCGCCGCGCCGCCGCCCCGTCCAAGGCCGAACGCCGCGCCGAAGCCAAGGCCAAAGGCTACGAAGGCGAGATGTGCGGCGAGTGCGGGAATTTTACGCTGGTGCGGAATGGCACCTGCATGAAGTGCGATACGTGCGGAGCACGACGGGGTGTTCGTAGCTAAGGCACCCAAATGGCCCGAGATTATAAAGTTCGAATTATCGATCGCGAGGGCATTGCAAAAATAGCAATGTCTTGGTGGCTAGTTGCGAACAAGCTCGGGTACAACTTCAATATCTGCGATTTCGTAATCGATATCCTGGCGAAGAAGACTACCCGGCAAGGGTAAGCTTCAAATCGAATTTCATTGTTTTGATGATGACCTGCTCTGAAAAGGCATGTGTAACGTTCAATCCATCTGACACTACATATTGTAGAGCAAATCTGGCGTGATGCCGGACTTAGGTAAGCCTTATGCCCGGTTTATTGTGGCGCATGAAATCGGCACACATCGTTTTGCACGACCGTTTCGCCGTAGCGTTTTCGGATGAAAAAACTCGCTCAACTTAAATATCTTCAGGATGAAGAGTTCGGGTGAATGGCAAGCGAACATTCTTGCAGACTACTTCCTTGTTCCCGATCACGTCGCCATCAAGCTGCGAGAGCCTGATCTCATCGCGGGTTTATGTGTCGTCACTGATGATCTTGCCGAACGACGACTGTACGCCAAAGGCTGCAAAGCAGGTGTTGTTGCCGCGCTACGAGGGCGAGATGTGCTCGGAGTGCGGCAACTTCACGCTGGTGCGCAACGGCACCGGACCAAGCGCGACATGTGCGGGTCTCGACGGGTGTTCTTGAGAGCGGCTTGTAGTCGGTTGCTGACCGCGGCAAATCCGCTGGTCAGCAAATCCGGCTAAATAGGCCCGCAAATCCAAGCATAGTACGCCGCACGGGTTTAAAACAGGCGCCCCGGTCGCAAGGCTGGGGCGCCATCATAAGGCGGAGACAATCCGATGGCGAAGGAGCTGATCTTCGTAAGCTGTGGGCAACTCACCGCGGAGGAGAAAGACCTCGGTACAGCGGTAAAGGCGAGATCGACAAGATGCCGGGCCTCGAAGGATACTTCGCCCAGACCGTGCACGACTTGAGCGCGCTTGCGCACCACGTTTTCGACGCCTTGCGCCATTGTTCGGGGGCGATCCTTCTGCTCCACGAGCGCGGACGGGTTACGGCTTCAGATGGAAGCGATCTCGGGTATCGGTCGTCGGTCTGGGTCAACCAGGAACTGGCTATCCTGGCCTACCGGCAGTTCTTCGAAGAGCGCCAGATGCCGGTCCTCGTGCTAAAAGATCCGAGGGTCAAGCTCGAAGGGGCCATGAGTGCCTTGATCATCAATGCCGATCCGCTCGGGACCCAAGCCGAAGTCGTCGCCGCCGTACGGAACTGGCTGAACAAAGCCACGTTTGCAGGCGTGCCCGACGAGACTTTCCAGCGCAAATGGGCGGAACTCCCTGACCATGCACGGCTGGTCGTCGCCGCTTTGATCGACGAAGGTGGAAGGGACGTTAAGGAAGTCGCTGTGCGCAAGAGGCTGAAGGACGTCTACAAGATGGAGCCCAACCGAACGGCAGAAGTCGTACGGGAGGCCAAGTCCATCTTCACGAGTACCTGTCTCGTAAAGCTCATTCGCAACACCTACGACGGCGACGAACTGGCTATCCACCCTACGTGGGAATTCCATCTGCGCCGGGAAACCGCGAAGTGGCTCGCAAGCCGCGCGTAAATCTCTTCTCAAGTGAGGCCAGCCGCGGCGGCGCCATGGCCGATAGCTACGGCTTCAATCCGCGCGAGCTTTTAAATATCCTGCGGACGGTCGCTGATAACAGGGACCTCATTTTGAGAGCTGGCATGACCATTTCGGCAACTAGCGTCCGCTTCGACGAAGACACCATGTGGGTTGAGTTGACCGACGGCCGGACGTTGGGTGTACCCCTCGCCTGGTTCCCTCCCCTGCTGCGCGCAACGCCGTCCGAACGTGAGCAAGTTGAAATCAGCCGCGTCGGTTTGCACTGGGAAGCGCTGGACGAAGATATTTCCATCGACGGCCTCCTGGCCGGACGAGGCGACATTAGTCGATCGACGGAGCATCCGGCCCAGCGAGTTAGCCCATGAACACCGAAGAGTTGGAACTATATCTGCAGGGACAGGCCGAAATCCCCGACACTTGATTTTAAAGCAGCAATGCTCTGGGATGCGGTGTCTTTTGCCAAGGACATTTTAGCTTTTTCGAATGTTCAGGACGGCGGCAGGATTATAATTGGGATCGAGGACGGGACCTTCGCCGTCAAGGAATTACTGACACGCAACGACAAACATATAAGATCGACATCATGCGCGATCAAATGACCTCCTTCGCTGATCCTCACGTAAACTTTTCTGTCGAGTTTCCGGTAGACAAAGACGGAAAACAATATGCGTGCATTCGCATTGAGCCGTTTGACAATATCCTGCCATCTGCAGAAAGAATAGCGCCGACACAAAAGCTGGAACAATCTACTATCGGAATAGAAATAGGCGCGTTGAAAGTGCACCAGTTTCGAATTCCTACGACATGCGAGAAATAATTGAGGTTGCGACCGTAAGAATGATGCAGAAAAAGCAACGAGTTGGCTTCTCGGTAGGTTTGAAAAGTATCCAGCAGAGCGAGTCGGAAGCACTCGCTCGCGCAAAAGCGGCGCTAAATTAAGAGCTAGAAGGACTGTAGATGAAAGCAGGCCTACTCGACCGAATTCGATCAAGAGGTTATTGGCGAATCAACTTTCAGCCGCGATTGCTGCTAGAAGAAAAATTATCGCTGAGCGAGTGTCGTGACGCAATTGAGAAAAACGCTCTCAAACTCAGAGGCTGGCAATATCCTTACGTTCCAGTCAAGGAAGATAATCAACAAGGCGCTTTGCCGAGCGGAGAGTTCTTTGAAGCTTGGATCGACTGGTGGAACCATATCGAATACTGGCGGTCGTATCGTAGCCATCAATTTTTGCACTACCTCGCCTTGCGCGAAGATTGGTTCGAAGAGTCTGATTGGGAAAAAGAAAGAGCGAAGGTTATAACTCCAGGGCAGGCGTTGGGTACAACACGAACGATTTGGCAAATAACCGAGATATTCGAATTCTTATCCCGGCTAGGCCGCAGCAGTTTCTACCCCGCTGGTGCCATAATTTCGTTGAGCTTGGAAAACACCGAAGGCCGGCAGCTATGGGTGGACGATCCGCAGCACATGCCATTCATGGATGCGAAGAAAACCGGTGCAACGCGAATCGAAATAAAGCGGGAAATTTCGGTGCTGGAGTTTTCTACTGAAGGAGCCGAGATCGCTCGCTCCGTTCTAATAGAACTCTTTGACCATTTTGGTTGGGACGCCACCGTAGGAAACATTCGGTCACAACAAGAGCAACTGTTGACCGGACAAGCTTAAGTCTCTCGAATAGGAAGTGTAGCCTAGCTTACACGCAGTATAATCCGCGCTCTCTCTTCGCTCGTTGAGCTACGGCGGCTGCCGCCATTGATGCGCCCTGCCCGAGCCCATCCTCCCTCCAAGCCACATGCCTGCAAAATCCAAGCGCCTCCTCCCTCGCCTACGCCGCTGGCGACGGCGCGCACGTCGGGCGCGGCAGAGGCTCGCGAGAGCGCCGCTAGCAGTTCGGATCATTGGCGGCGTGGCGAACCTGCTTGCGGTCGCAGCGCTCGTGAATCTCGTCTATCATGTGATCCTTAAACCCACCGAGCTGTTCGCCTTCATCGGTCACCGGCTCGACAAGGAGCCGGCGGAGACGTGGCGGCAATACGGGCCGCTGTTTCGTAACTTTTCCACCAACACGATCGCGCCCGAATTGCTGGCCGCGCTGGCGCAGGTCGAGAGTTCAGGCAATCCGGTAGACCGCACCTATTGGCGCTGGCGATGGAGCTTCAACCCTCTCGCGATCTACCAGCCTGCGTCGAGCGCGGTCGGCCTCTACCAGATGATCGATGGCGCGTTCGCCGAGGCCGCGCGGTTCTGCATCCGGGATCATGCGGTTGTAAATACCGGCTGCGGCTTTAGCAGTCTCTATATCCGTGCGATTCCGAGCCACGCCGTCGAGCTCGCGTCCATCTATCTGGACCGCAATGTTGCTTCGGTTCTCGCCCGCTCGGGCGACGCAAAGCCAACGGCGAGCCAAAAGCAGGATCTCGCGGCCTTCATCCATCTCTGCGGCGCGGGTCCTGCCACGGCGTTCGCGCGCCGCCATTTCCAGATGGTGGCGGATGAACGCTGCGGCGATCATCTCGTCGCGGCCTATGTCGCTCGCGTCAATGCGATGAAGCGTCAGTTCCTGCGGCTTGCGGCCGAGGGCGGAAATTAGCAAGCAGCTTCGGACAAGTCGAATTGCGCTTGCCAAGGTCCCAATCGTCGTCATTCCGGGATGCGCCGTGAGGCGCAGACCCGGAATCGCATTTCACCCAGCATTCGTGCGGCACGATGGATTCCGGGCTCGCTCGCTTTGCTCGCGCCCCGGAATGACGGCGAACGAGCGCGGGGAGAGGTGAAGAAGAGTCAATTATTTCCTCACATACTTCTGCACGCGCCAGTTCAGCGTGTCGGCGACGAAAATCTCGGCGTGCCGGCTCACTGTGATGGTGTGGGCCTGGCCGTATTTGCCGATACCCTCGCCCGGTCCGGCGTCAGCCATCATGCCCACCACCTGGCCGGCGATCGCATCACGTGGCTTCTTGCAAAAATCACACACCGGGAACCCGGCCTCGCGACGACCTTGGGAGCGGAGCGTCAACGCGAAAATTGCGGCTTGCAGGCAACACTCCGGCAATTTCGTGACGGCATGGCGCCACGTTGCTGTGAACGCCCCCACTCTGCCGCATTCTGAACCAATTCCGACGCTCCACCTTGCCGCCTACCGTATCGGCGGAGCGCCAGGGCAACTTGCCTGTTGCCTGTTCTGCCAAAGATCCAAGGAGAACTTTCGTGGTGAAAATGCTGATCGCAACTGCTGCAACGCTTGCTTTGGTGGCTGCCGCTTCCGCAGCCGACTTTCCGAAACGGCAGCCCGCGCCCGCCTACTCCGAGGCTCCGCCCGTCGGCAAGATGCCGGTTGGCAAGTCCCCGGTCGGCAAGGCGCCGGTCGCCGCCCGCTACTGACACGCTACCGACACTGGGAGCCATTCGGTTCTGATGAATCAGAACCGGGCTCTTTGTTCTGACGCGTCTTCTGCCGCAGATGAGATAGCCGCGTTCCCCGGATGCTGCGCAGCGCCATAAGCGCGTTTACGCGCGTCTTCGACGCGCTATGGCGGTGCGCTGCTGATCCGGCGTCCATTGTCCTCGTTTTCCGAAATTAGGTCCCGGATCTGCGTTGCGTCATTTCATGCCGCGCCGCATCCGGGACACGAGATCGCGCTTGCGATTGTCGTTGGCCGCGATCGGTGGCAGTTTGCCGGCCATGCAATTCGTTTTCGCCATTGCCGGCTCAGCCGTCAATTTCGTGGCCTGCCTCGGTTACGTCCACGCCATCCTGAAGGGCGAGGCGGCGCCGAACCGCGTCACCTGGTTCCTGTGGGCGTTCGTGCCGCTGATCGCCGGCGCCGCGCAGTTGAGTTCCGGCGTCGGGTTTTCGACGCTGGTGGTGCTGTCGGTCGGCGTTGGCCCCCTCTGCGTGCTGCTGGCCTCCTTCGCCCGCAGAATCGGTTCGTGGAAGCTCGGGCCGTTCGATTACGTCTGCGGCGCCTGTTCGCTCGCCGCGCTCGCGCTCTGGGCGATCACCGGCGATCCGGTCACCGCGATCGTGCTTTCGATTCTGGCCGATTTCGCCGCGGCGCTTCCGACCCTGCGCAAGGCGTGGCTGGAACCCGCAACCGAAAACCGCTCGACTTATCTGATCTCGTTTGCCGGAATGATCCTGGGCATCCTCTCGATCCGCGAGCCGACCTTCGCCGCCTACGCCTTCAACACCTATCTGGTGGCGGCGAGCACCGCGCTCGTGCTGGTGCTCTATTGGCCGCGCAGGCGCCCGCTCGCCGCGACGCCGGCAAGCCCGTTGATCGACGGCCGATAGCGAGGTTCGACATGAGCGACTCTGAGACCGCCCGAAAAGTATTCGACGTCTTGAAGCTCGCGGCGCAAGCGCCGGCGCAAGACGCGTTGCCGATGCTCAACGGATTGGCCGGCCTCATTCAGGGAAATGGCGAAGCGCCGATGGAAGTGGAAGACGCCCGCGCCAGCGCCTTCCTCGCGATCTGCGAAGTCGGAAAAGCGCTGCATCGCGGGCAACCGGCCGATGGCCTGTACGCGACAGCGATCGGTGCGACCGAGCGATGGATGCAGCTTGTGAAGTGAGGTGATTGATGCGTTCCTTCCCCTTTCGCAGGGTCGTCGCATATGACCACGCGAGGCGCCTTCTTATCCCTCCCCCGCGAAAGCGTGGGGAGGGTGGCCATCGCGAAGCGATGGTCGGGTGGGGGATGCCGAGTTACTGAAAAAGCTCCACGTCGAGGGTCTTTCTGAAAACCCCCACCCCGATGCTCGCTTCACTCGCATCGCCCCTCCCCACAAGGGGGAGGGAGAAGAAAGTACTCGCCGCCGTCGAACCCGATTGCACCAAAAATCCAATTTCGCCAACGCACTCAACGCTTAGTTTACTGTCCAGCCCTGTTTACAAAAATATTTCGCTTAAGCCGACGGGCAAATCACGCCTACGGCTTCGCGCATCCCGTCCCGAAAGAGGGACGTTGGCCATCGTCACGAACGTTGGGCGGGATGCGATGGACGCTGAGGTGCCGGAACGACGAACGGCACCAAAAGCGGACGGCGAAGTCGTGTGGTCCTGGCCTCTCGATGCTGAGGTTAACTGGCGATGATGCTTCGCATCACGCGGGGATGGTGACAACAAAGCCCGATCACCAGGGAGAGCCCGAAGGAAACCGTTAAAACCATCGCGCAGGGAAAGCCGGGTGTTCCGGCGCACCTGTGGTGACTAACTTGTGTGTTTTCTATTTTTACACGCAAGGCTTCTGTAACGGGCCTCGATGAGTCAATCCCTTTTTGCGTGGTCCGCTCGCCGGGGACTTGCTTCTGTCCGGGATCGGCACAAGGCCGTCGCCTGATGGGGTTCGTGGAGGATAGGTCGGCCAATCTGCGGTGGGCGTGATCGCATCTTGAGAATGGCGTCGACGACTCGCGTGGCGGCCTGACCTGATCCATCGTCCCGGCAGGGACTTCGCTTCGGGAAGGCCTGGTGTGGTGAGGCCGTCCGAAAACTGTGTTGCGCCTCCCGATCAGGCTGCTGCGGCAGCGTCGTTGAATGGTGTTGCGGTAACGAGCATGCGATGCAGAATGACCGCGAGCTTGCGCGCCAGTGCAACCTTCGCTTTGTTCATGCCGGCGCGCCTGGCGATCCGCATCGCCCAGCTCTTGAGCCGCGAGCATCCCTTGATTGGTTTGGTCAGTATGATGTGGGCGGCCTCATAGAGCGCTGCCCGAACCGCGGCATCGCCGATCTTGCTGATCCGCCCTGAGCGGTCGGTCTCGCCGGATTGGTATTTCTTTGGTGTCAGCCCGAACAGCGGTCCCGCCCGCTTTGACGATCGAAACCGCGCCGGGTCGTCGATCGCAGAAGCATAGGTCAGCGCCACGATCTGTCCTACCCCCGGTGTTGACATCAATAGCCTGGCGTTTGCATTCAAACGCGACATCGCGCGTACCTGCTTCTCAAACGCATTGAACTCATCCAGTAACACGGCGCGCACCGAGAGCAGGGCCTCCCCGATTGTCTTCAGGTTCGGGTGACCCTTGACCAGATATCTAATCCGCCCGGCAAAGTTCGTCCGCGTTGTCTTGCCGACCTTCAACCCAAAGCCACGCAAGATCCCGCGCAGGCTATTCTCGACGTCGAGAAGCTTGCTCTGCACCAGCTTGCGCGCCGTTAATATAGCCCGCACTTCCTGTGCAGCCATCGACTTGCAGTGCACCGGCCGGAACCAGCCAAGCCGCATCAATTGCGCGATCCCCCGCGCGTCATTGCGATCCGACTTCACCGGCATCGCCTTGAACGCATCACGCACGTGCCGCGTCTCTAAAAGTTCGACCGCAAGCCCGGCCTGCTTCATTGCCATATAGAGCCATTGCGACAGCGGTCCTGCTTCCAGTCCGATCCGCGCAAGTCCAAAGCCCAGGGAACCAAGCCAGCCGATCAATGCCGCCGGCTCGCTCGCCACCTTCGTCTCGCGAACGATCTTGCCACTCCCGTCAACAACACACACGCTTGAGCATTCCAATGACACATCGATTCCGGCATAATGCTCCATGGTCGTCTCTCCTCGATGCTTGGAGCGAGGGCAATCCTCGACTCCGTCACACCATCATGTGAGGGACGACCGCCCGCTCGGCCAAGAGGCCCGTTACCCCATCTGCGGGTGCCGACTCGGCATCCGGCTTTCCCTGCGCCCTCAGTTTTATGGGGCGGTGTTTTGAATCACTCGGGCGGAATTCTGCCGCGGGAACGTGAGGTCGTGCGTTCATTCAACAAAGCCGTCCCAGCGTTCGCAGGGACGACAGTTAAGATGGCGTCGTGGCTGTTTGACGGGCCAATCCGAACTGCCCCCATCACGTGCCGAAGGCGTCGAGCTTTCTCTTGCTTTGCCCGGACATCAACCTACGGTGCCTTCCGCCTGGAAGGAGAAGAGTTGATCATGGACGATGGAATGAAATGCCCGAAATGCAATTCCGAGCACGCTTATCAGGATGGCGCTCTCTGGGTTTGCCCAGAATGCGCCCATGAATGGAGCGCCGCGGAAGGCGCGGTCGCGGAGACCACGCATGAGCCAGGCGTGCGGGACGCCCATGGCAATCTCCTGTCGGATGGAGACAGCGTTATCGTAATCAAGGACCTGAAGGTCAAGGGGTCCTCATCGGTCGTCAAAGGCGGAACCAAGGTCAGGAATATCCGCCTGACCGAGGCGACCGACGGACACAACATCGCCTGCAAGATTGACGGCATCGGCGCGATGAATTTGAAGTCGGAGTTCGTGAAGAAGGCCTAGTGCAGCGAATTTGAAGTTCGTATCAGTTTTCGCAGCCACGTTCTCTAGAACTTCAAATTCAAGGAGCACTAGAAAGCTATTGATCTAGTGCTCCTTTGATTCTGCAGTTCGCATCAGAGGTCGCGCGCAATGCCATGCGGACTTCAGAATCGGCACTCTAGTGCTCCCGATTCCGAAGTTCGTATGCATTTCGCGGAACCACGTTTCGAACTTCGGAATTGAAAGGAGCACTAGCAAACCCATTGATTCTAGTGCGGCTTTGAATTTGAAGTTCCTATAACGTACTTGCAGCGAAACTCGTAGGAACTTCAAATTCGCCGCACTAGGATAGCAGAGCCCCCGACATGACTCCTTTGAAACCGCAAATCACCTACGACGACTTCGCCCGTCTCGACATCCGCATCGGAAAGGTCGTCGAGGTCCAGCCGTTTCCCCGCGCGCGCAATCCGTCCTGGAAAGTCGGCGTCGATGTCGGTGCCGAGCGGATCATGTGGTCGAGCGCGCAGATCACCAATTACGAACCCGCGCACTCATCGGCTCGCTGGTGGTGTGCGTTTGTAACTTCGCGCCGAAGAACATCGCCGGCTTCACCTCCGAATTGCTCATTCTTGGGGCGAAGAATGCGGAAGGAAAGGTGATCGTTCTGTCACCCCGCAGCGAGATCGCCACAGGCGAGCCGGTGTATTGAGGACAAAGGAAACGGCCCCGGCGCCGAAGGCAGGGGCCGCAAGTCAGTTACAGGGAGTTTTTCGCAGTCAGTCCGCCGCCTTGCGCGAGATCGGACGGCCGCCCGGCCTCGACTTGTCCATCTGGGCGCGCGAATATCCCATGGAATGGTGGTGGTAGTGGGTGGTGATGGTGCATGGAAGCCATCGCGTTGGATGTGGCTGCGCTAGACTTGACGGGTGCGCCCGCAGCCGGCTGCGTCTGCGCGGATGCCAGTGTCGTCGCGCCGAATAACGAGGCGACCAGGAAAACCGAAAAAGCGAGCTTGGAGCGCATGAAAATCTCCTGGATCAAATGACGCAGACAGAAGAACCCTTGAGACCGGGCTGTGTTCCACCATCGACCAAACCGGTTGCTGCTGCGCCGCACCCGGCACGGCCTGATTCAGATCAAAACCTCGTCCGCGGCTATGGATGAGACTTCGCTGTTCCGCTAGATTTCCTTGGGCCTCACGGGGGTATGCCGCATGACCGACTTCACGTCGCTTTCCACGTCCGAACTTGCCAACCGGATCGCGATCCTGCGCGACAATCTTCGCCAACTCACCGAACAGGCGGCGGCGCAGTCCGGCGCCGCGAATGAAGAGCGGCTGGCGGACCGGATCGAGACCCAGAGCAAGGAGCTGGAAGGACTTCTGAACGAGCAGGAGCGCCGCGGGTAGAAGTGAAGCGCACTCACCTTTTCACGACGACCGAAGGCGAAGAGGAAATGACTGCCCATCCCGCCGCACCAAAGGCTGAAGATTATTCCATCGTGCCGGACTCGTTGGGTCCTCGCCGTGATTTTCGCATCAGCGTGGGTTTGCGCGAAGGCTGGGACGCCGATGGCCGCGTCTTCGACGTTTCGGAGGCCGTACGCACCGCGCGCGCCTGGATGAAGCGCCGCGTGGAAGCGGGCCAGCCGGCCTTGTCCGGCATGTTCACCCGCGCCGAAGTAACCTATGCGTGGCCGCGGCCCGACGGCACCGTCGGGTCGGATCGCGAACCGGTCGCGCTTTTCACCGGCGAAGCCGTCCACGCCTATCTCGGCCACCTGTCCGACGAAACCATCGAGGCGATGCTGAACGAACTGTCGATCGAGCTTGGCACAGCACTTGGGCAGGAACGGATTTATGTCGCATTCGCCGATCGCACCTGGATCCTGGATGCCGGAGAACGTTCATCGGTGAGGCCGAACCCGCCGCAATAGCGCTTGCGACCGGCCGCCGATTCACTGCTGATATCGCGATGCTGATCGGTCGGTCCAGTTCCACCGCAACGCGACGCTAACCTTCTGCCCGTATGATTGCGTCCCATTACGCGCCTTAACGCGCGATTTACTTATTGCGGGGGCAGGATGCTCAGATTTGCAGTGATTGCCGCGGCGTTGTTGCTGTCGGCTGGCGAGGTTTTTGCGCATGGCGAAGAGCCCGCGCCGCCGCCGAAAAAGGAAGCGCCGATGTTTCCGGTGAAGGTAGTGCAGACCCGCAAGGGCAGGATTTTCGTCGATAACAACGGCATGACGCTCTACACGTTCGACCGCGACACTTCGGGCGACAAATCGAGTTGCGACGGCAAGTGCACCGAGCGCTGGACGCCGCTGGCCGCGGACAAGGACGCCGAGGCCAAGGGCGATTTCACCGTGATCATCCGCAACGACGGCAGCAAGATGTGGGCCTATCGCTATCGCCCGCTTTACACCTCGCAATCGGACAAGGCGCCCGGCGACGTCAACGGATTTGACGGCGCCAATCTCTGGCACGTCGCGCGCCCGGCGTTTTGAGCCGTTACGATGCCTATATCGATGTCAGGGAAGAGTAAGTTGAGGGAACGCGAGGCCCGGTGTGCCTAGGAGGCCAGGCCTCGCGAACATCCCCCACACCCCAAGATGGCCGAAGCCTGAAGGGTCAGTGGCATTCGATTACGCAAATTACGCCACGCGTGAAAGACCGTAGCACTACGGTGCGCGCGAACTCGTCTAAACTCTTCGGTGAATGGATTGCTTCGCTGGTGCGCGCAACGACGTTCTTTTTCGAAATAGCTGAGTCAATCGAATCGCTTGCCGCAAACCGAGAGGCCACAGGCAAGCAGCCGTTGAAGAAAATTGTCTGAATTCCCCGTAGTTTCACTCCGCAATATTCCGGATTTTCCGACTCACGTACTGCTGCTATCTCAAATCATGCATCACGTTTTCCTTTGAGGAGACGGACCATGGCTCAGCTCTTCTTCCATTGTTCCAACGACGCGGGGATCTGGATCGACCGGCGGCTGGCTCCAACGAGCAGCCTGACCGAAGCGATGGAGCAAGCCACGAAGGTCGTGCGCTCGCTGGTGATGTCGCCGTCAGGCGAAGATTGGCGCGGCTGGACGCTGCACGCCAGCGACGATTTCGGCGACGAGATCTTCGCCATGCCGTTCGTTTCCGTTCTCGGCAAGTCCCATTGAGAGGCACCATGCTGGTCACCCTGTTCGCCTCGCTTCCGTTTCGCCATCGCTTCAGCGCCCTCGTCGAGGGCTGGCAGCGCCTGCTTCAGGTGGCGGGCGATCCCTATCGGCCCGAGCGTCACTACATGCGCGGCCCCGGCCCCAAATCGCGCGCCAAACAGCGCCAGCAGGCCGGGCTATAGAGTTCCTCCCAGGCTGGTAAAGCCCACCTTGAAGGCGCCGTCCGTGACGGCGCCGTTTTCTTTTCGTTAGGCAAGCCGTTTCGCCGAAAGTCTTAAACGCGCCCCTCTGGCTAAAAACCGCCAAATTGTTTTTTATTCAAGGGAAGTGATTTCAATCCCTTTGCGGAGAACTTCCCATGCGGATCGCACAAACGATCTTCGTCGGTTCGATCGCCATCTTGGCTGCCCTCGCCTCGCCTGCGCTCGCCAACGGCTCCAGCCCGAATTCCCACGCCAGCGCCAATGCCCAGGCCGTCGAGGACACAGCTGGCCCGTCTCCCTGTCGCGCCTATCAGAAGGGCCCCGACGGCTCCTGGGTCGAAATGGCGTGCCATGAAGGCAGTGGCAGCGACGCAGCAGCGGCGCCAGTGCGCAAGTCCGCCAGCCATCATCAGCTGAATGAGAACATGCGCTAAGCAGGCCGCGCTTCACGCTACTCTCAAACGCCGTTACGAGCGCCTGCAAACCAATCCAGTCACGCTCCCTTGCGCAAACGCTTTGCGTTTGTCGCAGCCAATGACGGTCGCTCCTCTCCGGTCGTCACGCCCGGCCACAGCAGTCGGCCTCATGAATGGGCCAGCATCGGCCTCGACAAGGCGGCAAAAACCGGGATTATCGGAAAAGCGATAAAGGAGCATGCATGACTTCCAACAGCGACGTTCATCTCGTCAGCCATCCCCTGGTCCAGCACAAGCTGTCGCTGATGCGCGAGGCCGACCGGTCCACCAAGGGCTTTCGCGAGCTACTGAACGAGATCGGCATGCTGCTCTGCTATGAGGTCACCCGCGACCTGCCGCTGGAGATGGTCGATATCGAAACGCCGCTGATGGCGATGAAGGCCCCGAAAATCGCCGGCAAGAAATTGACTTTTGCGCCGATCCTGCGCGCCGGCGTCGGCTTCCTCGACGGCATGCTGGCGCTGGTGCCCTCCGCCCGCGTCGCCCATATCGGCCTCTACCGCGATCCCGAGAGCCTTCAGGCGGTCGAATATTACTTCAAGGCGCCGCACGATCTGTCGGACCGTACCGTGATCCTGATGGATCCGATGCTGGCGACCGGCAATTCAGCCTCGGCCGCAGCATCGCTGCTCAGGACGCGCGGCGCGCACGACATGCGCTTTGTCTGCCTGTTGGCGGCGCCCGAAGGCATCAACCATTTCCAGGCCGAACATCCGGATGTGCCGATCTGGACTGCGGCGATCGATGAGAAGCTGAACGATCACGGCTATATCCTGCCAGGCCTTGGCGACGCCGGCGACCGGATGTACGGCACGAAATAGCAAGACGCGCCCCAATTAGCGTCGCTTGAAATACTGCACCGCGCGTTCGTGTTTTTCCGCCGCCGCGCGCGACTTGAAGGTGCCAAGATTGCGGCGCCGACCGGTCTTTGGGTTGAGCTTGCGCGAATAGAGCCGGTATTCGCCCGACTTGAGTTTGCGGATCATCTTGCGGTCCCCGTTCCGACAGGACCTGATTTATCAATCACGTTCGCACCGGATTTGTTCCTCCCGCGCCTACGTCAGCCGCTCCAGCCCGGACTCGATCAGCGCGGGCGTCGCTTCAGCCGAGCTAAGGAACTTCAACAGGAGGTCGGACGGGGCAACGTTCTTCGAGGCCTTAAGCCGGCCGGCGGAAAACACCGCAGGTATCTGTAGATGAAGCGGCAAGGGCCCGACGATCTCGATGGCTTTGACCTGTTTTAATTCGCTGAGCTGCTGGATTGCGAGATCCGCCTCGCCGGTGACAAGGCGCTCGGCGGTGAAGCCGATGGGAACGACGGTGGCGCGCGCGTTGATCTCGGTGGCAATTCCCATCTTTTCAATCAACTGCGCAAAGAAGATGCCGCTGGCGCCAAGCCGCGAATAAGCAACCGAACGCGCCGAAAGCAGCGTCGCGCGCAGCGCGGCCTCGGTCGAGATATCCGGATGGGGGCTGCCCACTTTGACCGCCAACCCAATATAGGAACGCGCAAGATCGACGCAGCTTTCCGCGACCACACTTCCCGCCGAGGCGAGCCCCGCGAGCCCCTCCTGGGTCAGGATGAGGACGTCGGCGGTCTCCCCCTCCTTCAACCGTTCGAGCAGCCGCACCGTCGGCGCGAAATCGGCGTCGATGACTGCCCCGCTGACCGCCTGATACTTTGCCGCCAACGCGCGAACCGCGCCGGCCAAAGCCAGCGTCGACAACACCCGTACCGAATTTTCCATTGCGCGATCTCCGCCATCACAGCGGAGGCTTCTAGCACGGAGATCGCGCGCCCAAAACGCAATGATCCGCCAGAGCGGGCACTCTGGCGGATCATATGGGAGGTCGAACCTTACGGCGAGAACGCCGCAAGACGCGCCCTACGTGACTTGTTACGCCGCCGCCTTCGCGCCGGTCGGAACAGACGCAACTGTCTTCAGAATCTGCGAAGCGATCTGGTAGGGGTCACCTTGCGAGTTCGGGCGGCGATCTTCGAGATAGCCCTTATAGTCGTTCTTGATGAACGAGTGCGGCACGCGGACCGAGGCGCCGCGATCGGCCACGCCATAGCTGAACTTGTTCCAGGGGGCGGTCTCATGCTTGCCGGTCAGGCGTTTGTCGTTGTCCGGCCCATAGACGGCGATGTGGTCCATGAGAATTCTTCTCAAAGGCCGCCATCAGCTCCTCGAAATAGTCCTTGCCACCGATCTCGCGCAGATAGGTCGTCGAGAAGTTGGCGTGCATGCCCGAGCCGTTCCAGTCGGTGTCGCCAAGCGGCTTGCAGTGGATACTCGATATCGATGCAGTACTTTTCGGTCAGCCGCAGCAACAAGTAGCGGGCCATCCACATCTCGTCGGCGGCCTTCTTGGAGCCCTTGCCGAAGATCTGGAATTCCCACTGGCCTTTGGCGACTTCCGCGTTGATGCCTTCGTGGTTGATGCCGGCCGCGAGGCAAAGGTCGAGGTGCTCTTCCACGATCTTGCGGGCAATATCGCCGACATTCGAGTAGCCGACGCCGGTGTAGTACGGCCCCTGCGGCGCCGGATAGCCGCTCGTCGGGAAGCCGAGCGGACGGCCGTCCTTGTAGAAGAAATATTCCTGCTCGAAGCCGAACCATGCGCCGGGTCATCGAGGATAGTGGCTCGCTTGTTCGTCGCGTGCGGGGTCACACCATCCGGCATCATGACTTCGCACATCACGAGCACGCCGTTGGTGCGCGCGCCGTCGGGATATACCGCAACAGGCTTGAGCACGCAGTCCGAGCTGCTGACCTTCCGCCTGCATGGTCGACGAGCCGTCGAAACCCCACAGCGGCAACTGCTCCAGCGTCGGGAACGACGCGAATTCCTTGATCTGCGTTTTGCCGCGCAGATTCGGCGTCGGCGTATAGCCGTCGAGCCAAATATACTCGAGCTTGTACTTGGTCATTGAGCCTCTCATGAGTTGATGATGCGAAAGGCGTGAGAACGAAGCCGCCAAATCGGCTCCTGGCCCCACACACGTACCCGGCCACGTCAGGCCGGTCATGAATAAGCAATAAAAGTGCCAATTATTGCAGCGCGGTAACACGGGCTTTTGGCGTGGGCTTACCGATTTCTGTGCGGGAAGAGGTGCGGCAAAGGCGCGCGGCCGAATCGGTCCATGATGGCGGTGAAGACCATCTTCACCTCGCGCTGACGCCTGTTTCCTCGGCATTCGCTGCATGGCACATCAAGATCGATCAACGATGCGGCAACCCCACGCAACATTGCGCAAGAAAGCCGGGGGTCGCCTGCAAGCCCACCCTCGGTGGCGGCGACCTTCGGCCAGAACCTGCCCTGCACGGTGCAAAGGCAAATCTGCATCTATTTTAGCCAGTCGATGAATTCATTTTAATCAGGTTGCGCCGTGAGCAAGCAGGACCGATATCGGCTCTCCAGTAACCGCACACGAACGAGTTGGGCGCAGCATGAGTTGAGTGCGTCTCGGCCAATGGAGATATCGATGAATAGAAATCAGAATCAGGAGTCCGCGCGTATCTATCAATTTCCCGCCGGGGGCCGCGCAGCTCTCGGCGTCAAGCGTCGCGAAGAATTCACGCCTGCCACTGCCCGCGTTCATGAGGCGGCTGTCGGAGAGAGCTGGTATCACGAGGCCGCCATTCGGGAAGCTGCCGAACGCGGTCGCGATAACTAAAGCTGGTAGCCTAAGATATTGCGGAGTGCCGGTTGATCACGGCTTGCGAGGTTTTCAAGACAGTTCGCACGCCGTCACCGGGCGCCGCAAATGCCGGACCAAGGTGCCGGTAGCGGTCATGACCAGGCTGACTCCGCTGCCGGAATAGCGCTTGCCCGATACGGTCAGGCTCTTTTTCAGGGTCACGGCGCGGCCATCGATCTGCAGATAAGCACGCTCGTCGCCAGGGTAAAACGCCAGGATGAAATGTGTGCCGTCGGCGCAGCGATAGGAATCGAACGTCTGGGCTGATGCCGGCGATGTTTGGGTTACAAAGCCTGCCACGAAAATTGCCGCCCCGCCCAAAATTCCTGCCCAATCCAAGGCCGCCTTCTGCCATCGCATCGTTGCCCTCGAAGCCCAGCATCCTCGAAGGATGCAGGCCTGCAATAGCGCTGGCAAAGGCAGCTGTATAGTCCTCGGCTACCGAAGCGCTTGGGCTCGGCTGGCTAAGCGATCAGGCTGCCGCTTCCATTTCCATTTCGGCGTCGAGATCGGTAATGACATCCTCGAACGCGGAAATCGCCTGCTGCACGGCGGCGATCTGCATCAATTCCCAAGCGTTGACCGGCCCGTTACGGTTTTGCAAAGCGACCACCAGATCGCGCCGCTGCTCCTTAAGCTGGACCAGTGGCAACCCGTGGTCGGGCAGATGTTTCAACATGATGCTTCAACCCCTCAAACAAGCGACACCTCCGCTATATCCTGACTAGTCTGCGTTTCGCTTACAAAACTCCGGCAAATTTTAACGATCGCCAACAAGTGCTGGAATATCAGCAGTTTTTCGCAAAAACGTGTTTGTGCGGGAGTGCTTTGGCCGCATTGCCAACGGATTTTGCGCGCCCATAGTGGACCGCAAATACTTTGCCCCGCACTGGAGATGCCGTCATGAAAGGAAAGATCGTTGTCGTGACCGGCGCCTCCGGCGCACTCGGCAAGGTCGTCGTGTCGTCCGCTCTCGCCAAGGGCGCTCGCGTCGCTGGCATCGACCACGCGGCCTCGGCGATGCGGGCGACGCCCGAGCGGATCGAATTTGGCGGTGTCGATCTCACCGACGCGACCGAGGCCAAGAAGGCGATCGATGCGGCGGCTTCGCATTTCGGCAAACTCGATGCCCTGATCAATATTGCTGGCGGGTTTGCCTTTGAGACGACCACCGAAGGTGACCCGAAAACCTGGCAACGGATGTATGCGCTCAATGTTCTCACCGCGCTCAACGCTTCGCGATCGGCGATCCCTCACCTCACCGCTTCGGGCGCAGGACATATCGTCAATGTCGGCGCGATGGGCGCGCTCCAGGCCGGCGCGGGCATGGGAGCCTATGCGGCATCAAAGGCCGGCGTACACCGCCTCACCGAGGCGCTCGCCGCCGAATGGAAAGGCAAGATCACCGTCAACGCGGTCCTGCCATCGACCATCGACACCGCTGCCAACCGCGCCAGCATGCCGGATGCGGACTTTGCCAAATGGGTCAGGCCCGAAGAGCTGGCTGACGTCATCCTGTTTTTGGCAAGCGACGCGGCAAGCGCGGTTACCGGCGCCCTGCTCCCGGTCAACGGACGGGTTTAACGTGTCCAGGCCCGCGCGCGATCTGGGGTAAACTGAGGCAGTGAGTCGTCAGATCACTGTTCAGGAATGCATGGCCCTTGGAAACCGCGCTTTATCTGCCTGTTAAAAAGTTTCTTGAGAAGCTCGGCTTCACGGTCAAGGGCGAGATCGGCGGCTGCGATCTGGTGGCGCTTTCGAACGACGAACCTCCGATCGTGGTCGTTGGCGAGTTGAAGCTCGCCTTCAACCTCGAACTGATCCTGCAAGCAGTTGACCGCGCGAGTGCCTGCGATGAGGTCTGGCTCGCCGCCAAATTCTCCGAACGCGGCAAGGGACGGGAGAGCGATGCGCGTTATCGCAATCTATGCCGCCGGCTTGGCTTCGGTATGCTCGCGGTCACCACATCGGGTGCGGTCGAAGTGATTGTCTCCCCGGCCACGGTGCCTCGCCGAGATCCGAAGCGGCGCTCACGCCTGATCGCCGAGCATCGAAAGCGCCAGGGGGACCCGGCGCTTGGCGGCAGCACCCGCGCCCCGATCATGACAGCTTACCGCCAGCAGGCCTTGGCCTGCGCCTCAGCCCTCTCGCATGGCCCCCGCAAGGTGCGCGAACTCAAACCCGCTATTCCGGATGCGCCGAAGATTCTGCTGCACAATGTCTATGGCTGGTTCGACCGCGTCGAGCGCGGCATCTACGTCCTGACCGATTCGGGACGTGCCGCGCTGAAGCGCTGGCCGCAGCAGCCGCTCGAGATGACTGGCGCAGCCGAGCAAGCGCCATGAATCAGATCATGTCAGGGGAGATGCGATGATCCTTGTGACGGGGAGTGTGACAGCGCGGCAAGATTCCTTCGATGAAGTCCAAAGATTGAGTCTCGAGCATGTGCATCGCTCGCGCCTCGAGCCGGGTTGTCTCGCGCACGGCGTGCATATCGACTGTGAGAATCCGCTTCGCTTGGTGTTCGTCGAGCAATGGGCCGATCGTACCGCGCTGGGCGCTCATTTCGCTGTGCCGGCCTCGCGCGACTTCGTTCGGGCGCTGAAATCTCTCGCGGCCGGCGCTTCAACGATCGAGATTTTTGACGCGGCGCGGGTCGAGAATCTTTGACGTCAGATGGATGCATAGCTGTATTGCCACATCAATTTCATATTGCAATGCAACATACGCGTCCCTAGATATCTCCGGCGAGAACAAGGGGTCGGCGATGAGCCAGGATTGGAACACGAAATACGGGCCGCGGCGCGTTCGGCGTGATCCGCCCACGCTCGAAGAGGCGATCTTCGCGGCCGCTGGCATCACCGAAGACCAAAGCGAGCAGGCTGAAATTGCGGCATCGCTGATGGGTATGCCGATCGAAACCGTGATCGCCGAGGTTAGAAAGGCGGGACGCGTGCAGGCGCGCACCGCTACCCGCGTGATCGCCGGCGAACAGGGCGCGCAGCGCTCGATCGTGGTCGAACGTCGCGTGGTGAGGAAATTCGGCAACGACAAGCGGACCGGCACGTAAAGAGCGACCGGCCCGGACTATTACCTGCCCCTCAGCTTGTTCACGCGATCTGCTTCCAGCCGTACAGCCGCAATAAAAACTTCCAGTAAGCGCGATTAAAATGAATGAGTGCACGCGCGGCATCGACCGGCGTGACGATCGCCGGCCGTGCGAGTTCTGGCCGGGGCTGCTCCTTTACATCGATCGTTCCGGTGGATTCGCCGTAGCGGAACGTCAGGTGGGCACCAAACTTGTTGGCAAGCGCGCGCATGGCCTCGTTTTGAGCGCCGGTCGTAATCCGCAGGAAGCGATAGCCTTTGGCGCGCGCTTCTTCGATCAGCTTGCGGAACAGAAGACTTCCGACCCCGTGGCGGCGCACACTCGCTTCCACGCTGAAGGCGATCTCCGGCAGTAAATCAGGCGAGGTCTCTGGCGGATGAAGCTCCGCCGCGCCTCGCACCACACCATCTTCGAGATAGGCGATAATCAGGGTCCCGTCGTTCGCGCATTTTTCCGCGTAACGCTCGACGAAGCTGTCGTCCATGAAGCCGTGAAAGCGGTCATGACGGCTCTCGTGATCGAGCCGCAACAGATGATCGCGGAGCAGCGGCAGTTCCTCCTGCCGGCTCAGCGTCCGAACGACGCCTCTGGCAACCGTCGAACCCGAAACGTCCTGGTAGTTCACGTCCAATCTCCTCTTGGTAGCCCTCGAGGAGGCGCCGAATCCCTAGATCACCCATATTGTGCATTGCAACATAGAATTCAAGGCCGTTTTCAGCTGCAAATAACGGCAGTGGTTAACCCGCAACGCACAGCTATCGCCCCCTCAAAGAACCATCTGGGTCTGGGTGACGATCGCGACGAGCTTCCCCTCCTCGGTTTCCAGCCGGGTTTGCCACACTTGCGTGCGCCGCCCCCGATGGACGGGTGTCGCCGTGGCAATGACGCTGGTTCCCTCCTTGGCACCGCCAATGAAATTGGTCTTGCTTTCGATGGTGGTCGTGCCCTTGGCATCCTCCGACAGATTGATCAGGGTTGCCGCAGCGCCGACGGAATCCGCGAATGCCATCAAAGCGCCTCCGTGAATGCTGTGATTGAGCGTGCAGAGATCGGGACGAACCAGCATCTTGGCCACGACGCGGTCCTTGTCGGCTTCGATGAAAGTTACTCCCTTCAATTCCGCAAACGGAATTTTCATCGAACGTATTTTTTCAAGCGGCGTCATCCTTCGATGCTCCTGCGCGGTCACTTCACGGGTGCCTAAAAACCGGAAACAAGATTTTCAACCGATGCGGCTCGTGACAAGCCATCTTTTGTTCTGCATATCACGTTCATGGGCCAGTTCCCTCCCCGCCGCATCGTCTGCCTCACCGAGGAAACGGTCGAGACCCTTTATCTGCTCGGCGAACAGGACCGGATTGTCGGCGTTTCCGGCTATGCCGTGCGGCCTCCGCAGGTCAGGCGCGAGAAGCCGCGTGTCTCCGCCTTCATCTCCGCCGATATTCCGAAGATTTTAGCCCTCAAGCCAGATCTCGTTCTCGCCTTCTCCGATCTGCAAGCCGACATCGTCGCCGAACTGGTCCGCGCCGGCGTCGCGATCCATGTTTTCAACCAGCGCGATATTGCCGGAATTCTGGCAATGATCCGCACGCTGGGCGCGCTCGTCGGCGCCAACGAGCGCGCGGATCAACTCGCTGCCGGCTATGAGAAGCGACTGGCCGGCATTGCGTCGATCTCACGCCCCTCTCCCAAACCGAAGGTCTATTTCGAGGAGTGGGACGATCCCTTGATCAGCGGCATCGGCTGGGTGTCCGAGTTGATCGAGATCGCGGGCGGCGAGGATATATTACCCGACCTGCGATTTCGACAGTCGGCGAAGGACCGGATCATTTCGCCGGATCTGGTGCGAGCCGCGGCGCCCGACGTCATCCTGGCGTCGTGGTGCGGCAAGAAAGTCGTTCCGGACAAGATCAAGCGGCGGACCGGTTGGGATGACATTCCCGCCGTTCGTCACGATCGGGTGGTGGAGATCAAGTCGCCGCTGATATTGCAGCCTGGCCCCGCCGCTCTCACGGACGGACTGGATGCTATCATCGCAGCACTGTGGCCCTGAGACGAGCCACGTCGCGTCGACGTGGATCGCTTTCAGAATCGCCGCCGTCTCAATAGACTTGAGTTACCAGACTTGGCAAGAACGTGACCGACAATGGAAAAACTCCGATGGCGATCGATCGCAACACCCCATCCGCAATCGAAGTATTCGGCACGCGCGCTTCCTCGATGGTTTTCTGTATTCTGACCGTCTTCGGAATATTCGCCCAGTCACCCGCAATGGCGGCGCAGCCTTTGGCCCATGAACCGGATGCTGGCCAACTGAGGCTCGGCCAGCGCGTCAAAGTTGACGACGGGACGTGTCCCGCCGGGCAAATTAAGGAAGTCTCCGGCACCAAGATGACATCCACCGGCGTGGTTCCAGCCCGAAAGTGCGTCCCCCGTGTCGGGCCCAAGCAAAAATAGCAAACCGTTCGCATCGACCTCGAGCGAACGATATTCTCTTAAAAACCAACGATTTCAATTATCACGGAGTATCGCTTCCGATTTTCAGCAACTTTGTCCGAGATTGCGCGTTAGTCGTCATGGGTAACCGCACCACCGATGTCGACAATCTTGCCGGACGGAAGGCGCAGAACACAAAGATTTGTGGCGCCATGGCGGAGCAGCGCCAAGCTGACGGCCGCAACGAGAATGAATCAGTGCCGCAAAAATTCGTCCATTTGGTTGGATACAGGGATCCTAATGCCCGGAGAGAACCGTGGGTGCGTCCACGCCCAATCGCTCCAAAATCCTGACCGCTGAGAAGTTCTGAACCTATTCGATGAATTCACCGCATTTCTGGATCGTCGTATCGCCAGGCCCCCACGGCATGATCGGCACCGATGAGGTCGAGTTTTTCGGCGAACCTTCGATCAGCCTGTCCGAATAAACCATATAGACCAGCACGTTCCGCTTGGCGTCGCAGCCCCGCACGATCTGCATCTTTTTGAAGAAAAGCGATCGCCGCCGCCGGAACACGTCGTCGCCCTGCCCCATCTTGCCCTTGAAATGGATGGGGCCGATCTGGCTGCACGCCAGCGAAATATCCGACACTTCCTCGGCTATTCCTAACCAGCCTTTTACACCGCCCCGCTCGGGCACCGTGAAATGACAGGCCACGCCCTCCACTTCCGGATCGTCGATGCCGTAGGTTGCAAGCTTGTCGTTGGGGCTGAGCCACTTGAACACCGTGGATCGACGAAAGATCAGATCCGGTTCGTCGGCCGCCAGCGCCGGCGACCCGGCCTGTGCCAGCAGCACGATCGCCAGCAGCAGCGTGATTCGCCAATCCCCGTCACGGGGCCGGCTTGTAAGGCATGTCATGAAGGTCTCCTGATACCCGATTACGACGCTACGGCGGCATCCCTCGTCGCTTGAACTCCGGAATCAAAGGGCACCGGCAAGCTGTTGATCCACCGCTGCTTAATTCAAATCCGCGCCGCGAGTCACCGAGTGAGGATATTCGATAGGGAACTCGAACCCCAACCCGCGGATTTCCACGATGTAGGGGCCGGCCACGGTGACGGGAAGGCTAAAGCAGCCCGGTGTTAATATTAGGTGAGGCTTTTTTGTTACTCTTGGGACCAAAATCGCAGGCCTGAAAGCGTTACGCTGGTGAACGCGTATCTCGTCTGCAACATTCGATCGGAAGCTGGAAGATGGAAGGCATACGCGTGAGTAGACAAGGGATTGGCGGTAAACGGTTTTTGCAGCTTGCCGTTTTTGCCGCAACCGGAACGCTCGGAGTCACATCGCAGACGAAAGCCGCGATCTACTACTGGCAAGATTCCGCGCCCGCTGTCACGGAGCCCGCGCCGAAGGCTCCAGCACGACACGCCAAAACTCATCGCCTCGGTGAAAAGAAATTCGCTACCGTCGAGAAGGAATCCAAGCCGCAGGGGCCACTGATCATCTCGATTTCGATCGCTCAGCAAAAGCTTCGCATTTACGACGCCAACGGCCTGTTCGCGGAGTTGCCGGTCTCTACCGGAATGGCGGGCCACCCCACACCAATGGGTGTGTTCAGTATCATTCAAAAACAAAAATTCCACCGCTCCAATATCTATAGCGGCGCGCCGATGCCGTTCATGCAGCGGATAACCTGGTCCGGCGTCGCCATGCACGCCGGCGTGCTTCCGGGATATCCGGCTTCGCACGGTTGCATCCGCATGCCGGCGGCTTTCGCCGTCAAGATGTATAACTGGACCAGGATGAGCGCGCGCGTCATCATCACGCCGGGAGAAATTACGCCGGCGAGCTTCTCACATCCGCTGCTGGCATCGGTAAAGGTCGTCCCTCAACCGGTCGCCGTGCAAGAGACGAAAGCGGATGCCGTAGCGGTTCAGCTGCCCGAAAGGCCGGCACAGGGCGAGGCCGGCACAACGTCCAAGTCTGTCGAAGCCGACACCAGGCTCGAACTGCGTTCAACCGTCGGTCACGCCGACATGAATCCCCCAACCGACGAGAACCATTCCTCGGCCTCGCCCAAGGTGAAGACCGCCGACGCCAGCGGCGCGCTGCCGGTAGCGCTCTCTTCAAACGGGATGCCGGACGCCGTGTCCGTCAGCGAACATGGGCCGCAGCCAGCGGAAGCCCCAGCTTCGGACAACGCGGCTTCCGATAAGCAGGACTCATCTGCGGCCGCGGCCGAGAGGGCCGCGCCAAAATCGGAAATCGATCCGAATGCTATGAAACATGACGAGGCGGTTTCCGCGGAAGCGAAGCCGGCTGGCGATCTCCCGGTCCAAATGCAGGAAGCGAAGATCGCAGACAGCGAAGCCAAGCCGCTCGAAGCCGCGGCCGTTCAGCCCGCGATGCCCGCCCCCGCGATGGGTGACGCGGCCAAGCCCGACGACGAGGCGGTGGTCACGACGCCGGCGGCTGCGACGACCAGCCTGCCGCTCAAGGACGACCTCAAGAGCGATCTCGCAAAACTCGGCCCTCCCCTGAAGAAAACGGAACCGATCGCGGTTTTCGTTAGCCGCAAGGATTCCAAACTCTACGTCCGGCAGAACCTCGCGCCGCTGTTCGACGTGCCCGTGACCATCGCCCCCGACGACCGGCCGCTCGGCACGCATATCTTCACCGCGCAGGTCGACAAGAACGACGCCAACGTCCTGCATTGGTCGGTGGTCTCGCTGCCCGTACCCGCCAAAGCCGCGAACCGGCGCACCGAGGAAGGGCGCATGACGCACGGCCGCAGGGTCGCAAGCGCGGGCCCGATCGCGGCGAAGCCGTTGCCTGTGCCCGATAGCCCGGCCGAAGCCTTGGACCGCCTCAGCCTCCCCGCCGAAGTCATGGCGAAGATCTACGAGGCGGTTTCGACCGGTGGGTCGATCATCGTCTCCGATCAGGGCATTGCGGCCGGCGAAACCGGCGAAGGAACCGACTTCATCGTTTCGCTGCGTTAGCCGCTGACGGCGGCCTAGCGCGCGGCGGCTGAAAAGCGCGTCTGTGCAACCTCAATTCCGTCGCACCTGGACCACTGCCGCCTGTCATCCCGGCAAATGCCTTGGCGTGATGGAAAACCGGTTCCCATTTTTCCGGTTCATGCATTAAAAGACCGCCGGCATGGACCCATCCCCGACCTCAGCGCCCCGGCCCGCATCCCGCGCCGGCTTTGACGCGCTCGCGCCGCTGACCTTTCTCGGCTGGTGGGGAGGACTGACCGCGATCGTCTTGAGCCTTGCAGCGTCCTTCTTTCTCTACGGTTACGCGGTGGCCTATTGGCGCAACGCCGATATGGACTTCATGGTGATTTACAACGCGCTTGTCCTCAACGACGGCAAGCCGCAGCAGTTTTTCGACCACACCGGCTATCTCACCATCCTCATCGTCAAAGTCTGGTTCGAGATGCTGCATGGGCTCGGCCTGCTCACGTCCTATTCGCTGTCGAGCATGCCTCCGGCCTCCGATGCTCACGGCTTCGATGCCGCCATGACCAGCGCCGTCCGCGCCGGCCGCCTGGTCGCCTGGCTCATCGCAACAGCTAGCGTTCTGATCTTTGCAGGCCTCATCCGTTCCGTCGTGCGCGACTGGCGTCTTGCTTTGGTCGCGACCTTTGCATTTGCCTTCTCCGGCGGGATAGCCGTGCATGAGCGTATCTTGCGCACCGAGCTTGTCGCCGCATGTCCGGTGATTTTCGCGCTGATGATCCTGATCATGATCGGGCGTCGCGTGAGCCTCGCACGGCCGCTCTGGATGGCGCTTGCGGCCGCGCTTTGCGTGCTGGGCCTGGAGAACAAGGTGCAGGCGATCCTGCTGATCGCAGCATTGCCCGTGCTGGTATTGCCGTTTGGATGCGCGACCAGCGCCAGCGTTGCCTTTTGGCGCAACAACCGATCGGCCCTCGCGCTCGCTATCGCCTCAATCATCGCAGCCATTGTCGCGGTAAGCCTCGCTTGGCCACTGATCGTCACGGGCCTTGATCGCGCGCTGCTCGACACCGCGGGATTCCGTCCGCTGTTGTTCGGCCGCTTTGGAATTTATCAGATAGCGCTGTTGCTCCTGATTGGCGGTTGCATGCTAGCCTATGCCGCGATCTGGCGCGTCAGTACAGCGGAGACGTTGGCATCGATGGCCGCGGTCGCAGCAGGCGCGTCGCTCGCGCTTCTGGCGCTCAACCTCGACTACAACGCCGGCAATGTGATTGCAGTGTTCAATCCGCTGGAAAAGATGCTGAAGTTTGTCGACGCCGGAACCGCGGCCGCCGCCAGCCAATCGGGCCTCTCGGATATCTTCCGGCTGCTGCTCGACGGCCTCGCCTCGGTGGCCGCCCGGTATTCCTTCGTACTGCATTCCTCGCCGCGTCCCACCGTGTTCCTGACCTGGCTGATCGTGCCCGGGATCGTCTATGCCTGGATGCGAGGCAAAAAGCGGGTCGCGATCCAGGCCCTGCTTCTGCTGATGGTGGCGGTTGCTATCGACGCATTGGGCGTGCGGCGGGGATTGAAGTCGGAATATTTTATCTTCACCGACCCCCTGATCATCCTTTCGGGCGCGCTCTTGCTGGCTTGCTTGAGCGATCTGCGCTTTCACAAATGGGCTTTTCCGGTTGCCCTGGTTCTTTTTGCGTTGCAGATCGTGATCAGCCAGGCTGAGCCGATCAAATACGCGCTTCAGCACCGCGGGCCGGAATCGGTATGCGATTGGAACCAGTATTACATGCCGCTGATGCCGCTGCCCTGGTGTCCGCCCGCGCGGTCTTGAAGATTTTCTCGATCCGGAACCGCAGATATCCCCAACCCTGCACCCTGCCAAAGCCGATATGGCGTAAAGCCGCAACTCGGCTATGATGGCGCGGGGGAGGATCGCGCCCGGCCACGAGCAGCGGGGCACGGCGCGGTCAGACAACAGGGAAAATCAAGATGCGTATTGCGGCAGCACTGATCTTTGCAGGCGCGATTTCACTCTGCGCGACCGGGGCGGCATGGTCGCAAACCCCGCCCGCCAAGACCGATGCCAAACCCGCGGCGGCTGCAGCCACCGCAGTTCCTGCCGCTGCACCCGCGCTAGCGCCCTGCACGAATCCCGACGCACTGGGGGTTGCCCGCGTCGTCGAGATCGACACGACGGGCGGGCCGGGATTTGGCTTCGAGCATTTCAAGCAACTCGATTTCCTGCGCGACAAGGAAGTCGTGCTGACCTTTGACGACGGTCCGTGGCCGGAGAACACGCCCTCCGTGCTCAAGACGCTGGCCAACGAATGCACGACCGGAATTTTCTTTTCGATCGGCAAGCACGCCACCTATTATCCCGAAATCCTCAAGCAGGTCCTCGCCGCCGGCCACACCATCGGATCGCACACCTGGTCGCACGCCACCCTCACCAACAAGAAGCTGACTGAAGATCAGCGCAAGGAGGAAATCGAGAAGGGCATTTCCGCCGTGAAGTGGGCGCTGGGCGGCGTGTCGCCGGCCCCTTTCTTCCGCTTCCCGGCACTACAGCACCCGCCTGAGATGGTGACCTATCTCGGCACGCGGAACATCGCGATGTTCTCCTGCGATCTCGACTCCTTCGATTTCAAGGCGCGGAACGCGCAACAGGTGATCGACGTCACCATGAAGAAGCTCGACAAGCTCGGCAAGGGCATCATCCTGATGCACGACTTTCACAAGCACACCGCCGAGGCGCTGCCGGCATTGCTTCGCAAGTTGAAGGAAGGCGGCTACAAGGTGGTGCAGATGAAGGCCAAGGCGCCCGTTCAATCCCTTCCGCAATATGACGAGGAAGTCCTGAAAGACGCCAAGCTGCCGACGGTCAGTTCCCGACCGGTATCGAGCGTGGTGCAGACGATTTCGGAATAATCTTCGCGCAGAACGCTGTGCCGTCATTCCAAATCGAAGGCTATGTCATCGTATCCGCTGACGGAAGGTTGGCAGATGAGCGGCACGTGATGCCGGAGGCGCTGAAATTCGAGGGCGACAAGCAATTCTTCACGGCTGCCCTTGATCGAGCCGACCTGATCGTCCACGGCCGCCGCTCGCATGAAGGGCAGCCAAACTCACCGCAACGAAAGCGGATCGTGGTGACGCGCAAGGTCGCCGATGTCGCTAGCGACCCATCCACACCCAAAACGACGTTGTGGAATCCCGCAAGCGTGCCTTTCGAGGCCGCGTGCGACCACGCCGGCGTTCGCGAAGGCACCATCGCGATCATTGGCGGACCTGATGTGTTCGACATGTTCATGGATCGCTACGACACGTTCTGGCTTTCGCAGGCCCCGAACGTCACGTTGCCTGGCGGTGAACCGGTCTTCGCCGGCGTACCGAAAAATACGCCGCAGGAAATTCTCTCAGGTCACGGCCTCAAGCCAGGCCAAAGCCAGGTTCTTGATGCAGCAAACGGCGTCACCGTCACGCCGTGGCAACGGACACCTCAAACGTCGTAAGCGGGCTCCTGGGATTTGGCGGAGCGGCTGGTCCCGACGATCATGAACAAGGCGCCGATGATCGAGAGATTTTTCAACGCATGGACCAGATTGTTTCTGGCCTCAGGACCGGTCTGATTCCAGAAATCGTGGTAATAGAACGTCGCCCCCGCGACGAACAGGATCAACAGGATCGCAAAGAAACGCGCACCGAAATTCAGCGCAATCATGAGGCCGCAGATCACCTCAACCGCGCCGGCTGCAATCGCCAGTATCTGCGGCAACGGCATTCCGGTCATGGTCTCGAGCTGCGCGGTATAGGGAGCTATGATCGCCGGCAGCGCGATCTTCTCGGTCATTTGGGCCGTTGCCGACAGGTCCGAGGAGCTTGGAGGCTCCGGAGATAAACGAAAAGCACGGCGAACAAAATTCGTCCGAAATGTAACAAACGCTGGCATTTTCGGCCTTTCTGGGTCGCAAAGCTCAGGAATGGCGAAGGGATTATGGGCGTTCCGCGCCGGCTTTTCAAATGTTCAATCTTCTCACCCCGCTCAAGCAAACAGCGAAGGCTGCTGGCGGCCGGCACGCTCCTGCGCCTCGACGGCGGCAACCGCCGTCATGTTCAGAATGCCGCGCGCCGTCACCGACGGCGTGAGGATATGCGCAGGTCGCGACGGCCCGATCAGGATCGGCCCCACCGGCAACGCATCGGCCAACGCCTTGATCATCTGATAGGCGACGTTGGCGGTGTCGAGGTTCGGCATGATCAGGATATTGGCCACACCTTCGAGCTTCGAATGCGGCAAGACCAGCTTGCGCGCCGCCTCCGAGAAGCGCGGTATCGCCCTGCATTTCGCCGTCCGCCTCGATTTCCGGATGGTTCTCCTTGCAGACAGCGCGGTGGCGCGGCGCATTTTGCGTGAGGAGTTCGGTGTCATAGCTGCCGAAATCGGAATGCGACACGAAGGCGATTTTGGGCTTGATGTTGAAGCGCTGGACGTGGATGGCCGCCAGTGCCGCCATTTCGGCAAGTTCTTCAGCGCTCGGATTTGGCCGCACCTGGGTGTCGGCGATGAAATAGGCGCCCTTGCTGGTGATCATCAGCGACAGCGCCGCGAAATCACTGACGCCCGGCCGGAAGCCGATGATTTCGCGGACGTGGCGCAGATGGCTCATATAGCCACCTTCGACGCCGCAGATCATGGCGTCGGCCTCGCCGCGGATCACTGCCAGCGCGGCAATCACGGTGGCGTTGGTTCGCACCACGGTGCGCGCGGCATCCGGCGTCACGCCGTGCCGGCCGGCGTCGTGATGTAGGACTGGACGTAGGAGCGATAACGCGGATCGTCCTCGGGATTGATGAGGTCGAAATCCTTGCCGGCCTTGATGGCGAGGCCAAACCGCTTGATCCGCGCTTCGACCACCGACGGGCGACCGACCAGGATCGGCCGCGCCACGTTTTCCTCGAGCACCACCTGCGTCGCGTGCAGCACGCGCTCGTCCTCGCCTTCCGCATAGATGACGCGGACCGGCTGGGTCTTGGCCTTGGCAAAGACCGGCTTCATGACGAGGCCGGAGCGGAATGCGAAGCGCTCGAGCTGAGTGGCGTAATCCTCGAAATTCGTGATCGGTCGGCTCGCCACGCCTGAATTCCATCGCCGCCTTGGCAACCGCAGGCGCGATACGCAGGATCAGGCGCGGATCGAACGGACTTGGAATCAGCGAGCCCGGACCAAAACCTTGCGCCTGCCCGCTGTCGAAACCGGGCGCCAGCGCATCCACCGGCGGATCGCGCGCCAATTGCGCGATGGCGTCCACCGCTGCCTTTTTCATTTCCTCGTTGATCGCGGTCGCGCCGACATCGAGCGCGCCGCGGAAGATGAACGGGAAACACAGGACGTTGTTGACCTGGTTGGGAAAGTCCGACCGGCCGGTGCAGATCATTGCGTCGGGGCGGGCTTTGCGCGCCTCGTCCGGCATGATCTCCGGGTTCGGGTTGGCCAGCGCCATCACCAGCGGCTGGTCCCCCATCTGCTTGACCATTTCCGGCTTCAGCACGTTGGGCGCGGAAAGACCGAGGAAAATGTCGGCGCCGCCGATCACGTCAGCCAGCACGCGCTTGTCGGTTTTCTGCGCGTAGACCGCCTTCCAGCGGTCCATCAGTTTGGTGCGGCCCTCATAGACCACGCCCTCGATGTCGCAGACCCAGATGTTCTCGCGTCTGCGCGCCCATCGACACCAGAAGATTGAGGCAGGCGAGCGCCGCCGCACCTGCGCCCGAAGCACACGATCTTGACGTCGGCGAGCTTCTTTCCGCTCAAGAATAGCGCGTTGGTGATGGCCGCGCCGACGATGATGGCGGTGCCATGCTGGTCGTCGTGAAACACCGGGATTTTCATGCGCGCCTTGAGCTGCGCCTCGATCTCGAAGCATTCCGGACCCTTGATGTCCTCAAGATTGATGCCGCCGAAGGTCGGCTCCAGCGCCGCCACAGTCTCGACCACGCGCTCGATGGTGTCGGCAGCGATCTCGATGTCGAAAACGTCGATCCCGGCGAATTTCTTGAACAGGACCGCCTTGCCTTCCATCACGGGCTTGGAGGCCAGCGGTCCGATATTGCCGAGGCCGAGCACCGCGGTGCCGTTCGTGACCACCGCGACCAGATTGGCGCGGGCGGTCAGCGTCGCCGCTTCCGCCGGATTGTTGGCGATTTCGGTGCAGGCCGCGGCCACGCCGGGCGTATAGGCCAGCGCAAGGTCGCGCTGATTGGCGAGCGGCTTGGTCGCCTGGATCTCCAGCTTGCCGGGCCGCGGCAGCCGGTGATAGGCGAGCGCTGCGGCGTGAAGGTCTTCGGAATAGGACATTCGCTTCCCCCGGGGGCTTCATTGTCGCCCCGAAACAATCGATCTCGCTGGCGATAACCTTCAGTTTTGCGGCAGATTGAGCCGGATGTGAAGCTCGCGCAACTGTTTCGGCGTGACCTCGGAGGGGGCGCCCATCATCAGGTCTTCCGCTCGCTGGTTCATCGGAAACAGAACCACCTCGCGCAGGTTTTCCTCGCCACATAACAGCATGACGATCCGGTCGATGCCGGGCGCGATGCCACCGTGCGGCGGGGCGCCCAGCGACAGCGCCCGCAGCATGCCGCCGAACTTCGCCTCCAGGAGGTCTTCGGGATAGCCGGCAATCGCAAAAGCCTTTTTCATCACGTCGGGACGGTGATTTCGGATCGCCCCCGAAGATAGCTCAGTGCCGTTACAGACAATGTCGTACTGAATGGCCTTGAGGCTGAGCAATTTTTCGTGGTCGCTCGGGTCGAGCGCCAGGAATTGCTCCGGCTCGATGTTCGGCATCGAGAACGGGTTGTGCGAGAAGTCGATCTTCTTCTCTTCCTCGTTCCACTCGAACATCGGGAAGTCGACGATCCAGCAGAATTCGAACCTGTCCTTGTCGATCAGGTTCAATTCCTCGCCGAGCTTGGTGCGGGCAAGACCGGCAAACTTCCAGAACTTGTCGGGATCACCGGCGACGAAGAACGCGGCATCGCCCTCGTTCAGTTTAAGCTGCCTACGGATCGCTTCGGAAGCTGCCGGTCCAACGTTATTGGCTATAGGGCCAACCGCTTCTATCAATTCAAAGTATTTCTGATGTAGTTGCTCCGCCCCCGCGAAGTCTCCCTTTTCGACGGCCTTTTCAATTCCGTTGGCGAGCATTTTGAGATCGAGGTCGCTCAAACCGTCGGCCTTCCTTCGCCAGAATATATAGCCCAATCCGGGCTTGGCCTTCACTCTGCGCCCATGAATTCATCCGGTCGCAGAACGCCCGCGAGCCACCCGTTGGCGCTGGGACTCCCCAAACCTGGTTGTTCGGATCTTCAAGTATCTGCGCGAAGAGCTTGAACCCGACCCAAGCGGAACTGTCCCGAGACCTCCTGCATTTCGATCGGATTGCGCAGGTCCGGCTTGTCGGTGCCGTATTTGCTCACGGCGGTCGCGTAAGGAATCAGCGGGAATTTGGCAGTGACGGATTTGCCTTCCGCAAATTCCTCAAACACGCCGCGCATCACCGGCTCAATGGCGCTGAATACGTCGTCCTGAGTGACGAAGCTCATTTCGACATCGAGCTGATAGAATTCACCCGGCGAACGATCGGCGCGCGCGTCCTCGTCGCGGAAACATGGCGCAATCTGGAAATAGCGGTCGAAGCCCGCGACCATCGTGAGCTGCTTGAACTGCTGCGGGGCCTGCGGCAGTGCGTAGAACTTGCCCGGATGAAGACGCGACGGCACCAGGAAGTCACGGGCGCCTTCCGGCGAGGAAGCGGTCAGGATCGGGGTCTGGAATTCGAAGAACCCCTGCTCTTTCATGCGCTTGCGGATCGAATCGATGATCTGGCCGCGCTTGATGATGTTTTGGTGCAGCTTGTCGCGGCGAAGGTCGAGGAAGCGGTACTTGAGCCTGATGTCCTCGGGATATTCCTGCTCGCCGAACACCGGCATCGGCAGTTCCGCTGCCGGTCCCAGCACCTCGATTTCGGTGGCGTAGAGCTCGATCAGGCCCGTGGCCAAATCGAGATTGTCGGTGCCCTCCGGACGCCGCCGCACCTTGCCGTCGATCCGCACCACCCATTCCGAGCGCAGGCTTTCCGCGACCTTGAAGGCCGGCGAATCCGGGTCGGCGACGCATTGCGTCAGCCCGTAATGGTCACGCAGATCGATGAACAGAACACCGCCATGGTCCCGAATGCGATGACACCAGCCGGACAAACGAACGCTCTGGCCGATATCGCTCTCCCGGAGCGCGCCGCAGGTATGGGACCGGTAACGATGCATCGAATTTCCATCAGTCAAATGTCGGAGGGTCGAATCGAGCGACCCAAAGGGCCTGCCCGAAGAGGTTGAGGGTTTACCCGAGGCCGCGAGGGGCGGCAACCGATCAAGGCCCTCCCGAGAGCCACGAAAACCGGGAAACTTCACCCTTTCCTGGGAAGCGGATTGTCTAATGACCACGTATGCCTATCTTGGTGGCATGACGGTGCATTTCCCCTTCCAAAACACCTATGCGGCGCTGCCGGACGGCTTTTTCGCGCGGGTCGCGCCGACGCCGGTGGCGACCCCCAGGCTGATCAAATTAAATCGACCGCTCGCGGTCAGGCTGGGGCTTGATCCCGACCGGCTGGAGAGCCCGGAGGGCGCGGAAATCCTCGCCGGAAAGCGTCTTCCGGACGGGGCTGAGCCAATCGCCATGGCCTATGCCGGCCACCAGTTCGGCCATTTCGTGCCGCAACTCGGCGACGGGCGCGCCATCCTGCTTGGCGAGGTCATCGATATCGACGGCATTCGCCGCGACATCCAGCTCAAGGGCTCGGGGCCGACGCCATTTTCCCGCCGCGGCGATGGCCGCGCTGCGTTGGGACCGGTCTTGCGCGAATACATTGTCAGCGAGGCGATGGCGGCACTTGGGATTCCGACCACGCGCTCGCTCGCCGCCACCATCACCGGCGAAAACGTCATGCGCGAGACGGCGCTGCCGGGCGCGGTCTTGACACGCGTCGCCTCGAGCCACATTCGCGTCGGCACGTTCCAGTATTTTGCTGCGCGCGGCGATACCGAAGGCGTGAAGCGCCTCGCCGACCATGCGATCGCCAGACACTATCCGCAGGCGGCGCAAGTCGAGCGCCCCTATCACGCCCTGCTGGAAGGCGTCGTCACCCGGCAGGCGGAATTGGTGGCGCGCTGGCTCCAGGTCGGATTCATCCACGGCGTCATGAATACCGACAACACCTCGATCTCGGGCGAGACGATCGACTACGGTCCCTGCGCCTTCATGGATCACTACGATCCGGCGGCCGTGTTCTCCTCGATCGATGAGCAGGGCCGATACGCTTACGCCAACCAGCCGCGGATCGCGCTCTGGAATCTGACGCGGCTCGCCGAATGTCTGTTGCCGCTGTTTTCCGACGACAGAGATAAGGCAATCGAAGAGGCGCAGTCTATCCTCGCCGAATTTCCAGCGAAGTTTACGGCGGCCTATCAATCCGGCCTGCGCCAGAAGATCGGCCTTTTCACTGGGCGTGACGGCGACGAGGCCCTGGTGCAGGACCTCCTGGACGCCATGGCCAAAAATGAGGCCGACTTCACACTGACGTTCCGCCGCCTGAGCGCCGCCGCCGAGGATGCCAGCCGAGATTCAGAGGTTCACCAGCTCTTCGCCGATCCCTCAGCTTACGACGAATGGGCGGCGCGCTGGCGGCAACGCACCGGCGAAGAATCGCAAACACCGGCCGAGCGCGCAGGCGTGATGCGGGCCGTCAATCCCGCTTTCATTCCCCGCAACCACCGGATCGAGGCGGTGATCCAGGCAGCGGTTGTCCGCGACGACTACGCGCCGTTTGAAGAGCTTCTGGCCGTGTTGGCCAAGCCCTACGAGGAGCAGCCGGCATTCGCGGATTACGCCAATCCGCCCGAGCCGCATCAACGCGTGCTCCAGACGTTTTGCGGGACGTAAATCGTTAACCTTCCGCGAAACATTGGGCGATGCGCACGTTGCGAGCCGTCCTAAATTAAGGAGCGCTCAATCGCTTCCCGGCAAATCTACCGGTTTGCTTGGGGGATTTTTCCGTGGACGCTTTGGTTTTCGAATTCATGGGCCTGGCAATCATTGGGCTGTGCGTCATCGTGCTGGTGGTTCCGTCGAGCCGGCGGCAGGCCGGCCGGCAGTTGCGCGATTTCTGATCGAACCGACCGTCGGAATTCGGTGGGAACGGCTCCGCTATGCCGACATCCGTTTGCCTTGAAGGCGGCAGTTTGCCTTAAATGACACTCTCAGCGTAGATTCGGGTCTCGATTTCGCCGCAACGCCCTTGACATATCAACGCTTTCGGCCGAACGCCCTTCGGGAAAGCGTCATGGACCGTTCATGGATCTGATTAGCACGACCGCGGAACTCACCGCCTTTTGTGATCGCCTCGCCAAACACCGGGTCATCACCGTCGACACTGAATTCCTTCGCGAGACCACCTATTACCCGCTGCTGTGCGTGGTGCAGATGGCAAGCGCTGACGAAGCCGCGGTGATCGATGCGCTCGCGGAAGGCATCGACCTCAAGCCCTTCTTCACATTGATGGCCGACGAAAAGGTGCTCAAGGTCTTTCACGCCGCGCGCCAGGATATCGAGATCGTCTGGCACCGCGCCGGTATCGTGCCGCATCCGATCTTCGATACGCAGGTCGCCGCCATGGCGCTCGGCTACGGCGACTCCATTGCTTACGACCAGCTGGTCGAGCGCGTCACCGGTCACCGGCCGGACAAGACCCACCGCTTCACCGACTGGTCGCGCCGGCCGTTGACGGACGAGCAGATGCATTACGCGCTTGCCGACGTGACCCATCTGCGTGACGTTTTTGCAGCACTCGATGCCGACCTCAAGAAGCGCGGCCGCAGCGACTGGGTCAGCGAGGAGATGGAAGTCCTGACCAGCCCGAGGACCTACGACTTCCACCCCGAGCGCGCGTGGGAGCGCCTGAAAACGCGGGTGCGCAAGCCCAAGGAACTGGCGGTGCTGATCGAAGTCGCCGCGTGGCGCGAGCAGGAAGCCCAAAGCCGCGACGTGCCGCGCGGCCGCATCCTGAAAGATGACGTCGTCGGCGATGTCGCAATACAGGCGCCGACGAATCTCGACAAACTCGCCAATCTGCGCTCGCTGCCGAAAGGTTTCGATCGCTCGAAATGGGGCTCCGATATCGTGGCCGCCGTGCAGCGCGGCCTCGCGCGCGACGTTGCGACGCTTCCGAAAATCGAGAAGCCGCGCGGCAACACCAACGGTGCTGCCATCGTCGAACTGCTCAAGGTCCTGCTGCGCATGACGTCCGAACGTCACGCCGTCGCCAGCAAGGTGATCGCGACCGTCGACGACCTCGAACAGATCGCGGCCGACGACAATGCCGATGTCGGTGCGTTGCACGGTTGGCGCCGCGAATTGTTCGGCGAAGCCGCGCTGGCGCTGAAGCAGGGCCGGCTGGCCCTGGCAATTGAAAAAGGCAAGGTTGTGAAGGTGGAGCGAAACTAACTAAAACGCCTGACTAGCGTCCCGACGTTTTACGTTTTGCTGCCGCTAGGCTTGTTTGCGGCCGCTTTTGCAGCCTTCGATACTTCCGCGAGAGCCATCGATAGAATATAAGCAGTCGTGTGCATGTTTAACTGGCGTGCCTTCTCGATTGCGGCCGAAACCATGTCGGCCAGTTCGTCGAGGTCATTTTCAGGACTCGCCATTTTTACCGTCTTCCGGAGCACCCACGGTGAACATCGACGATCCCGATCACCCCGGGGACAGGTTGCTGCAACTGCTTCGCGACAATGAAATCGACCTGAATGTTGTCGAAGGGTTGCGGCTCGTCGTCGCCTTCAGAAAAATCAGAGATCCGGCCGATCGGCGCATTCTGATCGAACTCGCCGAGCGGCTGGCCAAATAGGCACGGGTCGGCGCTAATTTTGTTTTCCGGAGGCTAATTTTGTTTTCCGGAGATCGGCGCGTTTTGACGGCGGCAAGCACGAATGGCCGTGCAGAGCCGCGTTGAATTCCGCAAGCTGCAACGGCCAGTCGCCCAACAGGCGCTGCTCGTCACCCCAAACCCAGCCGCATCGAAAGTTACCCCAGATCGCGGTAACTACTTTAACGGGCATTCTATTTTATTTTCAACCGGTTTCGGTGCCCGGTCAAGCATGGATGCTGTGCGCAAAAGGCAACACAGGAGCACTTACCACCTCACCTCGACGCCCGCCGTCGCTTGATGCGATTGCAGCGCGGAGCGAAACTTGCCGTCGTAGTTGAGATAGACGCGCACGGCATTGGTCAGGCTCAACGAAAGCGCAGCGCCAGCGTCGGCACCATACCTGCTTTCGCCGATACCCTGAACGATAATGCTTTCGGGACCAAGGCTGACGGTGACCGAACTGAGATTTTGTTCGAAGTTATCGACAAACTTGCCGTAGGCCGAGAGATCGAGGATTTTTTGATCCACGATCCAGTAGTGGCCGATCTCGGCGCCAACCAGCATTCGCGAGCGTTCAAGCGTTGCGCCACTGGCTGAAACTGGATCGAGGCCGCCCATCTCCTGGAAAGATCCGGTCGACGCATGAACATATTCAAACGCAGCTTTCGGCACGAACCGGCTCTGATCCATGGTCCAGTAGTAGCTGAGTTCGGTCAGCGCGCCGTCGATCTGCCCGTTGTAACCCGCGCTGGCGATACCCAGTCCGGTATCGCGACTGGAGTTGATCTTTCCAAAACCATGAACCAGCGCAACCGCCCAGGTCCACGGTCCCTTGTCGATCGAAGCGTTGAAACCGAGCTGGGTCAGGTCAAGCGTCGCCGACTGCATCGCCAGTGGCACGTCGATGCCGGTTCGGCTCTGGTCGATCGAGAAGCCGACATTGACGCCCGGCGCGATCCGGGCGCCAAAGCCAGCGACACCACCCGTCGTCGTGCGATCATCACCGACGAAATTGGCTTGCGGGCCGGTCTTGCTGGAAATCCCGTAGGCCTCGCCCCACGTCCGGAAACTCGGACCGTCGAGGGCTTCTGAGGCCCCCCCGCCTCCGGGATTACTCCGCGAGGCGCGGCCGAACCCGCCGCTCGCCTGCTCGCCCAGCCGCTCCAGGAAATTGCTGCCGAGATTCGTGATCGCCGCACCCGAGGAAAGGTCGGAAGCCGGGATCGATGGGCTCGGCGGAGGTAGCGGCGGCGGAGGAGGTGGCACGAAGGCTTGCGCGTGAGCGTGTTGCGCCGAAAGGCTCAGGAACAGCGCAACGGCCACCAAACAGGCCTTGCCAGGCCACCGGCCAGCTCCGGTCTCCATCGCTCGCGAAGACCGCAGTGACCAGCCCATCCACGCCATTCCCAAAAGCGGGCGCCCCCGCCCGAAATATCAAATTGAATTCAATTGAAGGATTTGGTCGCAGTTCCGCAACAGCGTCAATCGTCCCAAGCTCGGACTTGGAGGCAATTGGCGAGGCTTGTTGTAGCCCGGCCACAGCCCGACAGCGGTAGCCCTGAACTCGTCGGGCGATTTTCCCAAGCCGCCCCAGAAGCTTGCCTACTCGTAAATTTCGTGTTGCAATCCCTGTCACAATCGGAATTAGGCCGATCGACTGTGCGTTTCGCGACTAGGAAATTCAGCAGACATCCGGAAAGCCCGCTTGTGGCGCGGCACGCAAATCGCGTGGCCGCGTCTTCTTTACGTCCAGACCAGGAGACAGGCGATGCAAAAAGGCACCGTCAAGTGGTTTAACCCGACGAAGGGTTATGGGTTCGTCAAGCCGATGGTCGGCGATAAGGACGTCTTCGTCCATATCTCTGCCGTTGAGCGCGCTGGGCTCAGCACCCTTAACGAGAATCAGGTTATCGAATACGACCTTGTCGAGAATCGCGGAAAAACTTCCGCCGAAAATCTCAAGGTTTCCTAAGCCTCGTCACGATCCGCGCAAGCAATCCTGATGCACCCCCCGGCCCTGCCGGGGGATTTTGTTTTGGTCTATGCCTTGCTCGTCGGCTGCGGCGAGATCAAGGTGTCTTTGCCGCTAACGTCGCGGTCGAGATGGCAGATCGCACCTTCAAGACGAAGCCTGCCGCTCGCCAAAAGGCGCAAGGCCGCCGGGTAAATCCGGTGCTCGATTTCAAGAATTCGCGCCGATAGCGACTCCGGCGTGTCGTCATCGCGAACCGGCACCACCCCCTGCATCACGATCGGTCCTGCATCGGTCTCCGGCGTGACGAAATGGACGGTCGCCCCCGATACTTTCACGCCCGCGTTCAGCGCCTGCGCATGGGGATCAAGGCCCGGGAAAGACGGCAGCAGCGAGGGATGGATGTTGAGCATCTTCCCATACCATCGCTGCACGAACTCCGCGGTGAACAACCGCATGAATCCGCCGAGACAAATCAGCTCGATCCGGTGAGCTTCAAGCGCCGACTGCAACGCCGCCTCAAAGGCGGAGCGATCTTTGCCAAACGACTTGCTTTCGATCGTGACCGTGGGGATGCCTTCTTTGCCCGCCGATGCAAGGCCCATCGCTTCAGCCCGGTTGGAAATCACGACCGCAATTTCGGCCGGAAAGTCCTCCGCCTTGGCCGATTTGATCAAAGCGGCCATGTTCGAGCCGCGTCCCGAAATCAGGATTGCCACGCGCGGCCTTGGAGCCCCTTGATGTAGATCGGGCTTCACCATGAAAGATTGAGATGCCCATTATAGACGACGCGATGCTCACCTTGCGCCGGGATCACTTCGCCCAGCACCGTCACGCCCTCGCCGGCATCGGTGAGGATACTGCTGACGGCGTCAACAGCATCGGCCTCGACGACCGCGATCATGCCGATCCCGCAATTGAACGTGCGCAACAGCTCGAGCTCGGCGACGGTGCCCTGCTCCGCCAGCCATTTGAAGACCGGCAGAACCGGCAAGCGCGCGAGATCGATTCCGACGCCCAGATGCTTCGGCAGCACACGGGGGATGTTGTCGGTGAACCCGCCGCCGGTGATATGGGCGAGCGCCTTGACCGCGCCGGTTTCACGGATCGCGCGCAGGCAAGACCGAACATAGAGTTTGGTTGGGGCAAGCAACGCGCCGCCCAGCGTCATGACCGGCGAAAACGGCGCCGGCGCATCAAAGCCGAGACCTGAGGTTTCGACGATCCTTCGTACCAGGGAAAAGCCGTTGGAGTGGACGCCCGACGAAGCCAGGCCAAGCACGACATCGCCTGGGCGAATATCGGCGCGCGGCAACAGAGTACCCCGCTCGGCGGCACCGACCGCAAACCCGGCAAGATCGTAATCGCCATCCTTGTAGAGGCCTGGCATTTCCGCGGTCTCGCCACCGATCAGGGCGCAGCCGGACTCGCGGCAACCTTCGGCGATGCCGGCAACGATCGAGGCGGTCGCCTGCGGATCCAGCTTGCCGCAGGCGAAGTAATCGAGAAAGAACAGCGGTTCGGCGCCCTGCACCACGAGGTCGTTGACCGACATCGCCACGAGATCGATCCCGATACCGCCATGCAGTCCGGTGTCGATCGCGATCTTGACCTTGGTCCCGACCCCGTCGGTCGCGGCGACCAGAACCGGGTCCTTGAAGCCCGCGGCCTTCAAATCGAACAATCCGCCAAAACCGCCGATTTCAGCCTCGGTGCCGGGCGCGCGCCGTGGCACGAACCATCGGCTTGATCAGATCGACCAGGCGGTTTCCCGCATCGATATCGACGCCCGAATCCGCGTAAGTGAGCCCGTTTCTGCGCTCGGCCATGGCCTTTTCCAGATGATTTCGGCTGGGTTACGTCGGATTTGGCTTATGTGCAATGGTCGCAGGCGCGTACTATGTAGACAACGGCCACTTCGCCCCGCAACGGGGGATAATTTTGGAAAATGAGGCCGGTAGCTGGGAAACGACCGAGTTGAGTATTCCGAATATCATCACGCTGGGGCGCATCATTTTAGTGCCCGTCATTGTCTGGGCGATCGCCTCCAACCAGATGGAGATCGCGTTTACGGTCTTCGTCATCGCCGGCGTCAGTGACGCCGTCGACGGATTTTTGGCCAAGCGCTTCAACATGACGAGCGAACTCGGCGCGTTGCTCGATCCGCTCGCCGACAAGGCGCTGCTGGTTTCGATCTATGTGGCGCTGGGCATCTGGGGCGCGATGCCGCGCTGGATCGTCATCCTGGTCGTCTCGCGCGACCTCATGATCGTTTCAGCCGTGATTGTGTCATGGTTATTCGGCAAGCCCGTCGAGATGAAACCGTTGATGGTTTCCAAGCTCAACACCGCGGCGCAGGTGGCGCTCGCGGCATTGATCCTGGCCGCGCTTGGTTTCGGTTTCAAACCGATGCCGTATGATGCCGTGCTGATGGCGCTGGTAACCGTCTTTACTTTGGTTTCCGTATCCCTCTATCTCGTCGAGTGGGTACGGCACATGGGCACGATCGAAGCCCGTTAGCCTTTGGATAGCGGGAACCGCGTTCGTTTGCGAACTTCGGAATCGGAGCTCTAGCGTGGCAGGCCGCGTTCAACCTCGTCAATTGGCATTTGCGCTTCCGCACGCCGAGAGCTTGACCCGCGATAACTTCCTGGAAGGACCGGCCAACGCCGCCGGGCTCGCGCTGATCGACAGCTGGCCCGACTGGCCGAACCGCGTGATGCTTCTGGTTGGCCCCGAAGGCTCCGGCAAGAGCCATCTCGCCGCGATCTGGGCCGAGCAATCCGGCGCCCGCTCGACCTCGGCGCATGCCTTGACCGCACCTGAAGTCCCGGGCGCGCTTGCGACAGGGGCGCTTGTGATCGAGGATTTGAAATCCACCGACATCGACGAACGCGCGCTGTTCCATTTGTTGAACCTGGCGCGCGAAGATGGCGCCTTTGTCCTGATGACCGCACGCGTGCCACCGATCGAAGTGGAACTTCGCGACTTGCGCTCCAGGCTGCGTGCGGTGCCGACCGTGCCGTTGCTGCCGCCCGACGATCATCTGTTTCGCGCCCTGATCGTCAAATTCTGCGCCGATCGCCAACTCACGGTCGACGAGAGCGTGGTGAGCTATCTCGCCACCCGTTTGGAGCGTTCTTATGCCGCCGTGCGTCAGGCGGTCGAGCTTCTGGACGCCGAAGCCCTGCGGCAGGGGCGGCCGGTCACCCGGGCCTTGGCGGCAGAGCTCTTTCGCAGCAACGCTTAATCAGGCTTGTCCCACCCTTGACGGGACTCTTGGGGCGCACATCAATGTCATTGAAACGTCGCCGCGAGATCCGATGGTCCGTGCCATCCTCTCGCGGCTTGATTTGAAATGGATTGAAACTTCATGGAATCCACCCAAGCCATTGTAAAAACAGAAAAAGATACCGGCGCCGGCAGCCCGCCCGCAATCAGCAGCAGCCCGGAACGCTTCATTAATCGGGAACTTTCCTGGCTGCATTTCAATCGCCGGGTGCTGGAGGAGTCGGTCAATCCGGGCCATCCGGCCCTGGAACGGGTCAGATTTCTGTCGATTTCCGCCAACAACCTCGACGAATTCTTCATGGTCCGGGTGGCCGGTATCAAGGCCCAGGTGCGTGAGGGCATCGCCGAACGCAGCCCCGACGGTCTGACGCCGGCCGAACAGCTTGTGGCGATCAACGAGACAGTCTCCAAGCTCGCCAGCGACCAGCAGGCGATCTGGCGCGACCTGCACAAGATTCTTGTGGACGTCGGCATCGTGCTCGTCGAAGGCCGCGACGTCACCAAACCAGAGCGGGCCTGGATCGAGGACCATTTCCTTCACAACATCTTTCCGCTGCTGACGCCGCTCGCGATCGATCCCGCCCACCCTTTCCCGTTCATTCCGAGCCTCGGCTTCACGATCGCGCTGCAACTGGCGAGGGTCGCCGACGGCAGGCCGATGAATGCGCTTATTCGCATGCCCGGCAAGATCGATCGATTTATCCGCTTGCCCGCCGGCAAGGATAGCGCGGTGCGGTTGATCACGCTCGAGCAGGCTACGGGCCTGTTCATCGGCCGGCTGTTTCCCGGTTACACCGTCAAGGGCCAGGGCGCGTTCCGCATCATCCGTGACTCCGAACTCGAAATCGAGGAAGAGGCCGAAGATCTGGTTCGCCTGTTCGAGACGGCATTGAAACGGCGTCGCCGCGGATCGGTGATCCGCCTCGAAATGGAAGCCAAGATGCCCGAGGAACTGCGCGCTTTCGTACAGCGCGCGCTTTCCACGGCCGACGACGAAGTGCTTCTGGTCGACGGCGTGCTCGCCATGAACGAGCTGTCGCAACTGACGCGACTCGATCGGCCCGATCTTGAATTCACCCCGTATGTGCCGCGGCACCCCGAACGGGTCCGCGATCATGGTGGCGACATCTTCGCCGCCATCCGGCAGAAAGACCTCATCGTCCACCACCCTTACGAATCCTTCGACGTGGTCGTCCAGTTCCTGCAACAGGCCGCGCGCGATCCCGACGTCGTCGCCATCAAGCAAACCCTCTACCGCACGTCGAACAACTCGCCGATCGTGCGGGCGCTTGCGGAAGCCGCCGAAGCCGGCAAGTCGGTCACCGCATTGATCGAGCTGAAAGCGCGCTTCGACGAAGAGGCCAATATCCGCTGGGCCCGCGACCTCGAACGTGCCGGCGTGCAGGTCGTGTACGGATTTATCGAATTGAAGACCCACGCCAAGCTCTCGATGGTGGTCCGGCGCGAGGGCGGCAATCTCGCCACCTATGTCCACACCGGCACCGGCAACTATCATCCGGTCACCGCGCGCATCTACACCGACCTGTCCTACTTCACGTCCGATCCGATCATCGGACGCGACGCGGCGCGGGTGTTCAACTACATCACCGGCTACGCCGAGCCGAGTGACATCGAGAAGATGGCGGTGTCGCCTCTTACCTTGCGCAAGCGGATGATCGAACACATTCAGGGCGAGACCAATTTTGCCCGGCACGGCAAGCCTGCCGCGATCTGGCTGAAAATGAATTCGCTGGTCGATCCCGACATCATCGATTCGCTCTACGAAGCCTCGCAAGCCGGCGTTTCGATCGAACTCGTGGTACGCGGCATCTGCTGCCTGCGGCCGGGTATCCCCGGCCTTTCCGAAAATATTCGCGTCAAATCGATCATCGGCCGCTTTCTCGAGCATGGCCGAATCTACTGTTTCGGGATGGGACAAGGCCTGCCGAGTACGAAAGCGGCTGTGTATATCTCGTCAGCCGACATGATGCCACGCAACCTCGATCGCCGTGTCGAGGTGCTCTGTCCGTTGCAGAATCCGACGGTGCATCAGCAGGTTCTCGAGCAAATCATGCTCGCCAATCTCAAGGATACCGAGCAAAGCTGGCAATTGTTGCCGGACGGTTCTTCAACGCGTATGAAGGCCGCCAAGGGCGAGGAACCCTTCAATCTTCATAACTATTTCATGACGAATCCGAGTTTGTCTGGCCGTGGAAAGTCACTTCAGGAATCATCCCCCCGTCGCCTCACGCGGCGCACCGAACGTCAGCAATCGTCATAAGGGAATTTCCCTGTGAAGCGGGCGCGCAAGCGCGCGTCCAGCGTCGCTGTCATCGATATCGGCTCGAATTCGGTACGTCTCGTCGTCTACGAGACCATGGCGCGCAGCCTGATCACGATCTTCAACGAAAAGGCCCTTTGCGGCCTCGGCCGCGAGGTACAGATCGACCGGGTTGCTTGGCCCCCGACGCCGTCACGAAGGCCCTCACCTCACTGCGGCGCTTCCGGGCGCTGTGCAGGGTCATGAAGGTCGGCCGTGTGCATGCGATCGCGACCGCGGCCTGCCGTGACGCCAGCAACGGCCCGGACTTCATCGCCAAGGCCGAGCGCATTTGCGGCGACGAAAATCGAAATCCTGTCCGGCCCGCGCGAGGCGAAATTGTCGGCGCTCGGCGTCGTGTCGGGCGTGCACCGGCCGGACGGCATCGTTGGCGATCTCGGTGGCGGTTCGCTGGAGCTGATCGACGTGCGCGGCAACCGCGTCCGCGGCGGCGTGACGCTTCCGCTCGGAAGCCTCGCGCTGCAGGATTTGTCGCACAAATCGCTGAAGCGCGCCGAACGCATCGTCAAGACCGAGCTTTCCGATGTTGCCGCAGATCAAGGCGGCCGCGGCCGCACGTTTTATGCGGTCGGCGGAACCTGGCGTGCGCTGGCGCGCATCCACATCATTCAGAGCGAATACCCGCTCGGGTGATGCACGGCTATTCCATTCCCGGCGCCGGAAGCGCTCGATTTCGCACGGCGGCTGCGCCGTCTGGTCGCGGCCAACATGCTGGCCAATATCGAAGTCGTCGCCGACGCACGGCGGCCGTTGCTCGCCTATGCGGCGCTGGTGCTCGAATACATCATCCGCGTCGTCCAGCCGAAAACCATCGTGTTCTCGACCTTCGGCGTGCGCGAAGGCCTGCTCTACGAAATGCTGCCCGACGCCGAGCGTGCCAAGGACGGTTTCATCTGCGCCGCCCAGACGCTCAACGAACTGCTGTCGCGATCCGCCCGCCACGCCCAGGAATTGATCGAGTGGACTGACCGCTTCGTGCGGATCGTCAAGCTGCGCGAAACGGAAGAGGATCGCCGCCTGCGCCACGCCGCCTGCCTGTTGTCGGATATCGGATGGCGGGTGCACCCCGATCATCGCGGCGAGGAGACGCTCAATCTCATCACCAACGGCAATTTCGGCTCGATCAGCCATCAGGGCCGGGTCTTTGTCGCGCTGTCGGTTTTCTATCGTTATGCCGGCTTGAGCGAACAGAACGAGCCGCCGGCGACCATGCGGGCGCTGGTGCCGCCGGCAATGCTGGAGCGCGCCCGCATGCTCGGAGCGGCGTTCCGTGTCGCCCATCTGATTTCGGCGGCACGCCCCGGCGTGTTGCCGGCGACGCATTTTCGCAGCCTGGGCCGCAAGCTGATGCTGGTGTTCGAGCACAAGCTGGTCGACCTCGTCGCCGACCGCGTCGGCAGCCGTTTCAAGCAGCTCGCGCGGCTCGCTCGGCCGCTCCGGATCGATCGTCAGGCGCTAAGCCGGCTTCTCAAGTTGTTCAGCCGGCGTCGCCGCCAAATCGATCCAGCCACCAGGACCGTGATGGCTCCGAGAACCGACGCCAGATATCCGGCGAATTGATCCGGCGAAACGTCAAAAACGATCGATTTCGCCTCGAGGTGAAATGCGGCCATGCCATCGAGCAGCTGGTGCAGCCAGGGTTGCACGGCAGGATCGCTTTCGATGACGTCGCCCGCGATCCAACCGAGCAGCATCGCACCGAGCCATACCAGGATCGGAAAACGATCGAGCACCATCATGATCAGCGCCGCACCTGCGATGATCATGGGAATGCTGATGGTGAGGCCGAGGATAAGAAGCGGGAGCTGACCGTTTGCGGCGGCCGCAACCGCAATCACATTGTCGAGGCTCATGATGATGTCGGCGACGACGACGATCCGGATCGCTTGCCACAGCGTGGCGCCGGCGGCGATCTCATTGTTTTCGTCTTCCGGCACCAGGAGTTTGGCTGCGATCACGAGCAGCGCGAGGCCGCCGACCAGCTTCAGATAAGGCAGCGCCATCAGCGTGGCGACGACGCCCGTGAAGGCGATCAAAAGCACCACGGCAATGCCGGCGCCGATGATCATGCCCCATAGCCGGTGCCGGCCGTGGAGGCCGCGGCAAGCCATGGCGATCACCAGCGCATTGTCGCCGGACAACAGAACGTTGATCCAGATGATCTTGCCGACCGCCAGCCAGAATGCCGTCGTCTGCATGTCGGTCTGAACTTGCGCGAAGAACGCACCGATATTGGCGGGATCGAACGCCTGCGACAGCGAGTTCACAGCCTGCCCCCTAGTGGTCCGATTCTAACATTCGCATCCCGTTGCAGCTTCCAGTTTCGCGAATGTTAAAATCAAAGGACCACTAGCAAATATTAGGTTCTGGTGGAGTTTTGGATTTGACATTCGCATTTCGGACTCGCGACAAGGTGGCAGCGAATGTCAAATCCACTCCACCAGTATGGCGGTTCAGAAGCCCGCATCAGCGTAGCCGCGAGCCCGTCATGCGGGCTTCTGAACCAAAGCCACACTAGATTCATTAAGCCGCTGGTGTCCCATCGATTCCGAAGTTGGCAGACGAGGCCGCCTCACCACCGAGCGAACTTCGAAATCGGAACACCAGAGCCGCAGGCCGCTGTTGCCAGCGGCTAATCTTGGGACGGCGCGCCAACGCCGCCGTCATCCGGCCGACAATGCTCAGCCGACGATCTCGTTGCCGGAAAAGAACTGGGCGATTTCGACGGCCGCCGTTTCCGCCGCATCCGAACCGTGCACCGAGTTCTCGCCGATCGATTTCGCATGAACTTTGCGGATCGTGCCTTCGGCGGCCTTCGACGGATCCGTCGCACCCATGACCTCACGGTGTTTGAGAACGGCGTTTTCGCCCTCGAGCACCTGAACGACCACGGGGCCCGAGGTCATAAAGTCCACCAGTTCGCCGAAGAAAGGACGTGCCTTGTGGACGGCGTAGAAGGTTTCCGCCTGTTCGCGCGTCATCCGGATTCGCTTCTGGGCGACGATGCGAAGTCCTGCTTTCTCGATCAGCGCATTGACAGCGCCAGTCAGATTGCGAGCCGTCGCGTCCGGCTTGATGATGGAAAAGGTGCGTTCGATCGCCATGATTTCATCCTTGAAAAGCGCCGATGGAAGTTGCGGGCTTATATCGGTGCGGCCGGTGCACGGCAAGCGACGCGATGGCCCGGAATGGGCCACGCCGGCCTTTGACGGGGTGCCAGGATTACGACGATTTCACCTAAATGAACCCATTCTGAAACGATCGTCCCGCTTTCATTCACCCGCCCGGTCGTAGGTTTGCATCAACCGGACGCCGCGTTCACTTCCAAAAAGCGTTCAGGGAAAAGTGCTTTTCACCGACGGCGCTTTCGGGGCGCCTAAGCTTGAGGAGACGACGATGTTACGCAAACTTTCGCTCGCTTTAATCGCCACAGTTTCACTCGGCGCAGCTGCGCTGGCACCCACCTCCGCCTCCGCCTGGGGCGGCTGGCACGGTGGATGGCATCACGGCTGGGGCGGCCCGCGCTTCTTTGCCGGCGGCCCTGTCTATTATGGCTACGGCTACAACGACGGGTATGGCGGCTGCTACGTGCGTCGACTGGTCCCCACTCCGTTCGGACCTCGCTGGCGCCTGATCAACCGCTGCTATTAAGTCTGGCGTAACCAGCATCGGAGGCCCTGACTTCCGGCAGTCGGGGCCTCCGGTGTTCCCTTCCGGCGACGTAAATAATTTATATAAAATTAGCCAAAACCGCCAAGACCCCATTGATAGCCGGAAACAAATTCCGCTCCGAAGACTTGGTATGCCGTCACCTGATCGAATACATCGTCAGGGCACGGAACTGGTCATGAAAAGTCCAAACGCAGACGACGCCGAACCACTCGATCACAGGTCCAGCCGATCGATCTGCGATGCTGTGGGCGAGCGCCTCCAGCAAGCGCTGCGCCCGGAATCAGGGATTTCACCCTATCTCCAGCATCTCGTCGATGAACTGCGAAGGCGCGACGAGGTCGATGGCCTGAAATCGCATTAAGACACGTGACATTTTCAGGCCGCCGCATCCAGATACAGGTTGCGTTTTGGAGCGGCTGCGGTGAAAAGCCCGCATGCTGGCCATCAACGATATCTCGGTCCGGATTGCCGGACGGCTTCTGATCGACCACAGCTCGGTACAAATTGCACCTGGGGGACGCGTGGGCTTCGTCGGCCGCAACGGCGTCGGCAAGTCGACGTTGTTTCATGCCATTCGTGGTGACCTGCCGACCGAATCCGGCACCATCGCCATACCACCGCGCTGGCGGATCGGCAGTCTCGCACAGGAAGCGCCGAACGGCCCGGAAAAGCTGATCGAGGTCGTCTTGAAAGCCGATCGCGAGCGCGAGACGCTGATGCGCGAGGCGGAGGTTGCGAGCGATCCCACCCGCATCGCCGAAATCCAGACCCGGCTCGTGGATATCGAGGCGCATTCGGCGCCGGCGCGCGCGGCCGCCATCCTGAGCGGCCTCGGATTTTCTGCCGCTGGATCAGAACAGACCCTGCGCGGAATTCTCCGGCGGCTGGCGGATGCGCGTGGCGCTTGCCGCGACGCTGTTTGCGGCGCCCGACCTGCTGCTGCTCGACGAGCCCACGAACTATCTCGACCTCGAAGGCACGCTCTGGCTGGAAGATCATCTCGCCAACTATCCGCGCACCGTCATCGTCATCAGCCACGACCGCGATCTGCTCGAGACCTCGGTGGACCAGATCCTGCACCTCGATCGCGGCAAGCTTACCCTCTACAAAGGCAGCTATTCCTCGTTCGAGGAGCAGCGCGCGACGCGCGAACTGCTCGACGCCAAGCATGCCAGGCGGCAGGCCGACGAACGCAAGCGGCTGCAGGCCTTCGTCGACCGCTTCAAGGCCAAGGCCTCGAAAGCCCGTCAGGCCCAATCCCGCGTCAAGATGCTGGAGCGAATGAAGCCGGTAACGGCCCTCGTCACACAGGACGTGCGCGAGATCGCGTTCCCGCAACCAGAAAAAATGCTGTCTCCGCCGATCATCGCCGTTGACGAGGTGTCGGTGGGATACGACCCGAAACAGCCGATCCTCAACCGCGTGACGCTGCGGATCGACACCGATGATCGCATTGCGCTGCTGGGCGCCAACGGCAACGGCAAATCGACGCTGGTCAAGCTGCTCGCGGGGAGGCTTCCGCCGTTTTCGGGGAAAGTCATCCGGGCCGAAAAGCTCTCGGTCGGGTACTTTGCCCAGCATCAGGTCGATGAACTCAATCTCGACGCTTCGCCCTACGATCACATTCGCAAGCTGATGCCCGATGCCCCCGAGAGCAAGGTACGCGGACGCGCCGGCGCCATCGGCTTCTCCGGCAAGGCCGGTGACACGCTGGTGAAGAATCTGTCGGGCGGCGAAAAGGCCCGGCTGCTGTTGGGGCTTGCGACTTTCTTCGGTCCCAACATGATCATTCTCGACGAGCCCACCAACCATCTGGACATCGACAGCCGCGCGGCGCTCGCCGAGGCCATCAACGACTTTCCCGGCGCGGTCATCATGGTCTCCCATGACCGGTATCTGATCGAAGCCTGTGCCGATCAGCTATGGGTCGTCGCGGACCAGACGGTCACGAGCTATGACGGCGACCTCGATGACTACCGCCGTGCCGTGTTATCGACGCGCGGCGCAAAGGTCTTGACGCGCGAGCGTGCGCCGAATCGCAACGAGCGAAACGATGCGAGTGCGCGCCCAAAGGAAAAACGCACCCCGCTCAAACAGCGGATTTCGGAGGCCGAAGCCGAAATGGCGCGGATCAGCGGCATCATTGCAAAGATCGATGCCGCGCTCGCCTTGCCCGACCTGTTCACACGCGATCCAAAGCAGGCGGCTCAACTCAGCAAGGCACGTGCGAGCGCGGCCGACGCCCTCACCCGCGCCGAGGAAGCGTGGCTCGAAGCGAGTTCGGAATTCGGCTAGTGCCCACTTTCCGAAGTTCGTGCACCACCTCAGCGAGCACCTTTCACGAACTTCGGAAAGTTGGGACACTAGCAAATCTATGATTCTAGTGCCGCTTTGCTATTTGAAGTTCCTGGATCGAAGTCGCGGCTTGTTGTGCAGGAACTTCAAATAGGCGGCACTAAGCGGCCCGTTAGTCGAAGTGGGGTTGAATGTCAGGTGCGATCAGGTCGGCGCCTGTGCCGGCTTTTTCTTTTTCGGCTTGACGGTTTTCGGCTCGACCACCGGCTCGGCCCCGCGCTCGATCGAAGTCAGTCGCCCGGCGGTAAAAGTATAGATTCCGGCGCGCGAGCCTTGCGAAAAATTAATCACCGCGAGGCGTTCACCGCGCGGGCTATTGGAGATGTTGACGGCGGTGGGCGCACCGATGCCGCGGACGACATCGCATTCCGTGTGGCCGAGCGCCACCGTACCGGTGACCACCGGCGCAGGAGCGGCTGCGCCGTCCGATAACGCATTGGCGTTCGTCGGGATATTTGCAGACGCCATTCCCGGGCAGGCGCCGTCGCTGCTGACAAGATCTTCGGCCGTGACCGGCTTGTCGGGCGTGAGCGGCGGCGTATCAATCGAGACGTTCTTGATGAAGAGGCGGCCGCTGCGCGAAAACCATTCGGCATCCTTCGACATGAGATCGGGGGCAAAAATATCAGAGGCCGTCGCTCCGCAACCCGCCAACACGGGGGCGAGCAGAAACAACGCCGGTACTGATTTCCAGTGGAGGTATTTGTTTCGCACGATGAACTAAACTCACCCCTCGCCCTAAGCGATTGTCCCAGCATCACTTTGCGGCACGACCGTGGCCTTATACAGGCTCATGGCTAAAAACCATAGCTTATCATTGTTTATCATTGGTCGCAGAACTGGTTAATCCCGTTTCTGCCACCGGCCCCGTTCGTCGGCTTGCCAATAGGTGACATCGAATCCCCGCGCCTTGCAGTCCGTCCAGGCGTGACGCGCTGCGGTAAGTGCATCTGCGTCGTCGCCATTGAAAAGCAGAACGACGCGGTCGTAGACGTCCGAGTCCGCGGGCAAGGGTGCGTTATCGACCAGAAATCTCACATTGGCCCGATTCGGATTGCTGTCCTCGACCATCAGAACAATCGGATGATCTGCGACATCGCTCACGCGCGAGGTCGCATGGGGCAGAAACGAATCTTCACGATAGGTCCACAAGTGAGCATCCAGTGCGTCGGTGCGTTCCTCCGAGGTCGACTGCACGACGACTCGCCAGCCGCGCTCAAGGGATTTTTCGAGCAGCGGCGGCAACACGTTCTCCAGCGTCACGTCTTGCAGATGATAGAACAGGACTTCCGTCATCGCTTGGCTTCGTAATGCTCCGCCACCAGCCGGTCGAGCAGGCGAACGCCAAACCCCGAACCCCAGCTCTGGTTGATCTCGGTTTTCGGCGCGCCCATTGCCGTTCCGGCAATGTCAAGGTGAGCCCAGGGCGTGCCGTCAACGAAGCGTTGCAGGAACTGTGCTGCGGTGATCGAGCCGCCGTTACGGGTGCCCGTGTTCTTCATGTCGGCAAATTGCGAATCGATCTGCTTGTCGTATTCCGGGCCCAGCGGCATGCGCCAGACGCGCTCACCCGTCGCAAGTCCGACGTTCATCAGGCGCTCGGCCAGTTCGTCATTGTTGGAGAACAGGCCGGCATATTCGGTGCCGAGCGCAACCATGATAGCGCCGGTCAGCGTGGCGAGATCGACCATGAATTTCGGCTTGAACTTTTTGGCCACGTACCAAAGCACGTCCGCCAGCACGAGCCGCCCCTCGGCGTCGGTGTTGATGATCTCGATGGTCTGGCCCGACATCGAGGTCACGATATCGCCCGGACGCTGGGCGTTGCCGTCGGGCATGTTTTCGACCACGCCGATGGCGCCGACCACGTTGGCTTTGGCTTTGCGCGCCGCCAACGCCTGCATCAGTCCGACGACGCAGGCTGCGCCCCCCATATCGCCCTTCATGTCTTCCATGCCGCCGGCGGGTTTGATCGAAATGCCGCCGGTATCGAAGCAAACGCCTTTGCCGATAAAGGCCACCGGCTGATCGCCCTTCTTGCCGCCGTTCCAGCGCATGATGACGGTGCGTCCGGGTTGTGTTGAGCCTTGCGCCACGCCGAGCAGCGCGCCCATGCCGAGCTTCTTCATGGCATTGACGTCGAGAACCTCGACCACCACGCCAAGCTTGCGCAGTTGGCTGGCGCGGCGCGCGAATTCGACCGGAAACAGGACGTTGGGCGGTTCATTGACGAGGTCGCGCGCGGTGATCACGCCCTCGACCATGTGGGCGCTCGGCGCGAACGCCTTGCGGGCGGCCGCAACGTCGTCCGACCGCGATCGATACACTCGGCCCGCAGCGCCGTCTCCTCGCCGTCCTTTTTCTTGGTTTTGTAGCGATCGAACGAGTAGGCGCGCAAACGAATGCCCGCGGCAATCGCGGCGGCCTGATCGGCGCTCATGGAGTCCTTGGGCAATTCGGCGACGACCGTAACCGTCTTGGTGCCGGCTTTCAGCTTGCCGGCCACCGTGCCACCGAGCTTCAGAAAATCCTTGTCCTTGAGCTCGGCAAGCTTGCCGGCGCCCACCACGATAAGACGCTTCGCTTTAAGACCTTGCGGCGCCAAAATATCGAGGATCGAACCGTTTTTTCCCTTGAATTGATTGGTTTCGGCCGCTTGCTTGATCAGATCGACCGCCGCCCCCAGCGCCTTCCGGGTCGCGGGGCCGAACTCGAGCTCGTCGTCGCAAAAAACCACCAGAACTTCGCTCGGGGCGCCAGAAAACGAGACAAAGCCGACCTTGACGGCGTCGGTCATACGTAAGTCCTCCAAGAATCATGGGCTGTAAATCAGGGCCGCCGCCGGGGGCGGAAGACGGCCGGGCGATCGTGAGAATCTCTCCCCGGCTGTAGCCAACATCCGTCAAGAGCCTGCTTTGGCGCAATATGGCCTGCCTTTCCCCAAACTGCCAACCATAAGCGTGGCGGCAGCGCCACATTGCGATAATTATTAACCATATCCTTAGCCCGCCACGGCCAAGCCATTTTGTTGATGGATCAAAGGGATGCTAGTGAGACTATATGCGAGCCTAAACCACAGCGGACCGTCCAAAGGGGATCCCATCCGGGATTGGTCGGAAACCGCTCTAAAGGCGCGCCAAGGTGGGATCGTGCGATAACGATGGGGTCGATCGACAAGTATATCTTTCGCACGACGCTGGCGTCGTTTGCGGTGGTCTTGGTCAGCCTCACCGGGGTGATCTGGATTACGCAGGCATTGCGCGGCATCGATCTGATGACGAGCCAGGGCCAGACCATCCTGACCTTCCTCGGCATCACCAGCCTCGTGATTCCGGCGCTGGTTCTGATCATCTCCCCGATCGCGCTGATGATCTCGATCTCGCACACGCTGAACAAGCTGGCGACCGATTCGGAAATCATCGTGATGAATGCGGCCGGCTTCTCCCCGATCCGCCTGTTCCGCCCCTTTATCTTCGCCACCTGCGTGGTCGCGTTGCTGGTCGCCTTTATCGCCGCTTATCTGGCGCCCGATGGGCTGCGCCGAATCAAGCAATGGGACGCCGAAATCACCGCCGACGTTCTCACCAATATCTTGCAGCCCGGCCGCTTCGCCCAGCTCGATCAGAACTTGACTATCCGGATCCGCGAACGACAACCGGGCGGCCTGCTCAAGCGGCATTTTCATCGATGACCGCCGCGATCCCAAGGAGCGCGTCAGCATCGTGGCCGATCACGGCACGGTCGTGAAGAACGAAGGCGGTTCGTTCCTGATTCTCGAGGACGGAAATCTCGAACGCTTCGAAGTCGGCAAAAGCGATCCGGCGCTGGTTGCGTTCGGCCGCTATGGCTTCGACATGTCCAAGTTCTCCAACCAGGGCCATGACGTCGCGCTCGGCATTCGCGAGCGTTACCTCTGGGAATTGCTGACCGCCTGCGGATTCGGACCCGATCTATCAAGCAACTGCCCGGACAATTTCGCGCCGAACTGCATGACCGATTCATGTCGCCGATCTATCCGTTCGCCTTTGCCGCGCTCACCTTTGCCTTTCTCGGCGCGCCGCGCACGACGCGACAGAGCCGGAACTTTTCGATCGGCGGCGCAATTCTTGCGGTGTTCGGACTGCGCATGGCTGGATTCGCCTGCTCGGTCTTGACGGTGAAGTCGCCGCTTGCGGCGCTCGTCCAATACCTGATGCTGGCACTCGCGATCGGCGTCAGCTTCTGGATCATCATTGGCGGCGTCGTCATCGAACCGCCGGCAACGTTGATCGAGGCCATCAACCGGTCGAACGAACGAATCCTGCGGCTCTTCGGACGGCCGGCCGCAGCATGAGCATGGTCACCAACACGCTTGGGCGTTATTTCGCCGGCCGCTTCGTGGTCGCAGCGCTCGGCGTGTTTGCCGCGCATCTTCGTGCTTCTGGTGCTCGTCGATTACATCGAAATGGTGCGGAAGACGTCGGGGCTGGTCGATGCTTCCGCCATTACGGTCGCGGAAACCTCGCTGTTCCGCGTTCCCCAACTGCTCGAAAAGATGATGCCGTTCTGCATCCTGATCGGAGCCATGACCTGCTATCTCGCGCTTTCCCGGCGGCTGGAACTGGTGGTGGCGCGGGCCGCAGGCGTTTCGGCTTGGCAATTCATTGCGCCGGCGCTGGCCAGCGCGATCGTGCTCGGGATCCTCGCCACGACGGCCTACAATCCGATGTCAGCCAACCTGCGCGAGATCTCCAAACGGATGGAAGCGGAGCTGTTCGGCTACGCGCCCGGCGGCGGCAGGTGCAGGATGCGGCCGGCTTCTGGATCAATCAGGTCAATAGCGATGGGCAGGCCATCATCAACGCCGCCCGCAGCGAGCAGCAGGGCGTGCGGTTGACCGGCCTGACGGTGTTTCGATTGGACAACAACTGATCAGTTCAAGGAACGAATCGAGGCGCAGCGAGGCCACGCTCGAAGAAGGGCACTGGCTATTCAAATCGGTCCGCCGATACTCGCTGAATAACCCGCCGGTCGATCAGGATAGCTTCACGTTGCCCACCAGCCTGACGCCGGCTCAGGTCCGCAACAGCTTTCTCCACGCCCGGAAACTGTGTCTTTTTGGCAACTTCCGAGCTACATCCGCTCGTCGGAAAGCTCCGGATTTGCCACGGCCGGCTACCGGTTGCAATACCACAAGCTGATTGCACAGCCTTTTTTGCTGGCGGCCATGGTCATGCTGGCTGCCAGTGTCAGCCTGCGGTTCTTCCGTTTCGGCGGCGTGCAGAAGATGGTTTTGAGTGGCGTGGGCGCGGGCTTTCTGCTCTACGTTTTGTCCAAAGTAACTGAGGATTTGAGCAAGGCTGAGTTGATGCATCCGATCGCTTCGGCGTGGCTGCCTGTATGCGTGGGCGGCCTCACCGGCTTTTTGGCCTTGTTGTACCAGGAGGACGGGTAGTGGCTGTTGTCGCCGCCCGTCCGCGGAAGATCGCTTGCGTTCCGGCAGGCGCGCTGTCGTGCGCCGCCGTGGTGCGCGCTTGGCCGCCGGCGCCCGCTCGTCGCTCTTTCGGCTTGCTGCTGTCCGGCGCGCTTTGGGCTCGCCACGACGCGCCGGCGCGCTCGGCGCAAAGTTTCACCTACAATCCGCGACCGCCGCAGCCTGAAACCGCCAGCGTCCGGCGAATGACGGACAGATGCTGGTTCAGGCGAACGAGGTCGATTACGACTACAACAACTCGCGGGTGTCGGCGGTCGGCAACGTGCAGTTGTTCTACAACGGCACCAGCGTCGAGGCCGACAAGGTGATCTACGACCAGAAGACCAAGCGGCTGCATGCCGAAGGCAACATCCGCATGACCGATGCCGACGGCAAGATCACCTATGCCAATATCCATGGATCTGAGCGACGACTACCGCGACGGCTTCGTCGATTCGCTGCGCGTCGACACCGACGACGCGACCCGAATGGCGGCAACCCGCGCCGACCGCACCAGCGGCAACTACACCGTGTTCGAAAACGGCGTCTACACCGCCTGCGCGCCCTGCAGGGACGATCCGAAGAAGCCGCCGCTGTGGCAGGTCAAGGGCGACGCGCATCATCCACGACCAGATCGACAAGATGCTGTATTTCGAGAACCGCGCAGCTCGAGTTCTTCGGCGTTCCGATGGCCTATTTTCCGTATTTCTCGACGCCCGATCCGACCGTGAAGCGCAAGACCGGCTTCCTGATGCCGGGCTTTCCAGCGAATCTCGATCTATGGCTATCGGCGTTGAGATCCCGTTCTACTGGGCGATCGCGCCCGACTATGACGCGACCTTCAACCCGCGCATCACGACCCAGCAGGGCGTGCTGTTGCAGGCCGAATTCCGCCAGCGCCTGATGGACGGCTCCTATCAGATCCGCGCCTATGGCATCGACCAGCTCGATCCCGGCGCCTTTGCCGGCCAGCCCGGCGACCGCCAGTTCCGCGGCGGCGCTCGAGACCAAGGGCGAAGTTCGCGATCAACGACAAATGGGTCTGGGGCTGGGAAGGCATCGTGCTCTCCGACTACATGCTGCTGTCGGATTACCGGCTCGCGTCAATACAAGGATCCGTTCAGCTCGTTCCTGACGCTGCCGACGGAAGCGACCCCTCGCAGCTCTATCTGACCGGCGTCGGCAATCGCAGCTACTTCGACGCCCGCACGATCTACTATCTCAGCCTTTCCGGCGCCCAGATCACAGGTGCCGGTGGTCTGGCACCCGTGATCGACTATTCCAACGTGATCAACCATTCGGTGTTCGGCGGCGAGGTCAGCTACAAGACCAACTTCACCAGCCTGACCCGCGAAACGCGGTGTTCGATCCGATCACGGCGGCGGCCGCCACCAACGGCCTGTGCATCGCCGCAACTTCCGCCGATCCGGCCCAGAGCATCGTGCCCGCCAGAACTGCCTGCTGCGCGGCATGCCCGGCACCTACACCCGCTCGACGGCTGAAGCGCGATTGGCGGCGATCGTTCACCGATTCGGCCGGCGAAATCTGGACGCCGTTTGCGAGCATCCGAGCCGACGCGATCGACGCCGATATCTCGAACCAGCCGGGCGTCTCGAACTTCCTGCCGGTCGGCGACACCCAGGCGCTGCGCGTGATGCCCACGATCGGGCTCGAATACCGCTATCCCTTCATCAACGTGCAGCCGTGGGGCACGCACCACGGTCGAGCCGATCGCGCAGGTCATCATCCGGCCCAATGAAACCTATGCCGGCAAGCTGCCCAACGAGGACGCGCAGAGCATGGTGTTCGACACCTCCAACCTGTTCAGCGTCGACAAATTCTCCGGCTATGACCGCGTCGAAGGCGGCGGGCGCGCCAATGCCGGCGTGCAGGCGACCACGCAATTCGACCGCGGCGGCTCGGTCACCGCGGTGTTCGGACAGTCCTATCAGCTGTTCGGCCTGAACTCCTTCGCGGTGCAGGACGTGACCAATACGGCGGTCGATTCCGGCCTGCAGACGCCGAAATCGGACTATGTCGCCAGCGTGAACTACTCGCCGAACCGCACCTATACGTTCAGCACCCGCGCGCGATTGGACCAGGCGACCGGAAGCGTGCAGCGCTTCGAGGCCGAAGGCCGCGCCAACTTCGACCGCTGGTCGCGTCAGCATGCTGTACGGCGACTACGCCGCGCAGCCGGACCTCGGCTATCTGACCCGCCGCGAGGGCATTCTGGTCTCCGGCTCGGTCAAGATCGCGTCAACAACTGGGTGGCGACAGGCGCCGCCCGCTGGGATCTGGTCGCCAACCAGATCAACCAATACGTCGTCGGCGCGGGCTATGTCGACGACTGCTTCGTGCTGGCGGCCAACTACGTCACCTCCTACTCCTATGCCACCGCCACCTCGCCGCCGATGCTCGGCCATGCTTTCATGCTCCAGATCGGCCTGCGGACCATTGCCAATACGAGCACGTCGGCGCAATAACGGCTCGGCCGGAGGGCTCGCGGACGATATTGCCAGATACGGTATGATCTGGGCCAATAGCCTTGGCCGCCTCAGGCGAAGGTGTTTCGGGCTAGGATCAAAAGCCGCCGGCAAGTATAGGATTGTAGTGTGGTTTTGGGCGCTCGCCTTGCGAGCGACGTGATGTCAAACCTGCTTCATCGGACTCGGACTAATTTAGCGAAGATGACCATGACCGTTGCACTCTCCAGTCGGCTCTCGGCAATCGTCCTGGGCAGCAGTGCTGCCCTCGCTTTGATCGCGGTATCGCGTATCGCCGGCGCGCGCGCAACGTCGCTCGTCATGATCAACGGCGAGCCGATCACCAACTACGACATCGAGCAACGCTCCAAGCTGCTCATGCTGAGCACGCATAAACATGCCGGATCGCCAGCAGGTCATCAACGAGTTAACCGATGAAAAATTGAAGATCAGGGAAGGAAAAAAATTCAGCATCGATCCTTCGGCCGGCGACATCGATCAGTCCTATAACGCCATGAGCTGACGGATGCGGATCACGCCAGATCAACTGACGAAGTCGCTGGAGAGCCAGGGTATCCGCCCCGAGACCCTCAAGGCCCGCATCAAGGCCGACATGGTCTGGAGCAACCTGGTTCGCGGCCGATACAAGGAAAGCCTCCAGATCGGTGAAAAGGAGGTGGAGGAGAAAGCCAAGGAACAGGGAGATCGAGAACAGACGGATGCGCCAGGTTTCGCATACAAGATGCAGCCGATCGTGCTGATCGTGCCGCGCGGCTCAGCGCCGGAGACCATGGAAGCTCGCAAGAAGGAGGCCGAGGCTCTGCGAGCGCGCATCCAGACCTGCGCCGAGGCGAATTCGTTCTTCAAATCGATGCAGAACGCCGCGATACGCGAAACCGTGATCAAGACCTCGGCCGATATCCCTGCTTCGCTTCGCGAAATACTCGACGGCACGCCGATCGGCCATCTGACCCCGCCCGAGGTGACCAAACAGGGCGTCGAGATGGTCGCGCTGTGCGCCCGGGATCCGACCAAGGTCGACACGCCGAAGAAGAAGGAAATCCGGGAAAAGATGTATGCCGAGAAATACGAGGCGAAATCGAAATCGTACCTGCAGGAAGTCCGCAGGGCGTCGATGATTGAATGCCATTGACGTATGCCAAAGCCTCTCGCGCTGACATCGGGTGAGCCTGCCGGGATCGGCGCCGACATCACCCTCAAGGCATGGCTGCGTCGTGCTGAACTCGAACTGCCCGCCTTCTATTGGCTCGGCGACGCCGCATCGCTTGACCGCCGGGCGAAACTGCTTGGACTGGACGTCAGGCTTGCCGAAGGCCGTCCAGAAGATGCGAACGATGCCTTCGCACATGCTCTGCCGGTCGTCGCCACGGGTCACGCTGCAAGCGCCCGGCCCGGCCACCCCGACGATAGCAGTGCCGGCGCAGCGTTAGCCTCGATCCGCCAGGCCGTGAAAGACGTCATGGACGGCCGGGCAAGCGCGGTGGTGACCAATCCGATTGCCAAGAACGTGCTATACCGCGCCGGATTCCGGCATCCCGGACACACCGAATATCTCGCCGAACTCGCGCAAGCGAAAAATTCCACGCCACAGCCTGTGATGATGCTGTGGTCACCCACGCTTGCCGTCGTTCCCGTCACCATCCACGTTTCGCTTGCGCGAGGCGATGGCGCAGCTTTCCAGCGAGCTGATCGTCACGACAGCTCGCATCGTGGTGGCGGGTTTGAAATCCTATTTCGGGATTGCGCATCCCCGTTTGGTCGTATCCGGTCTGAACCCGCATGCAGGCGAGGACGGCTCGTTGGGCACCGAAGACAAAACCATCGTGGCGCCTGCCGTCGATCTCCTGCGTGGCGAGGGCCTGGATGTCCGGGGACCGCTGCCGGCGGATACGATGTTTCACGATGCCGCGCGGCAGAGCTATGACTGCGCGATCTGCATGTATCACGACCAGGCGCTGATCCCGATCAAAACGCTGGCTTTCGACGACGCCGTCAACGTCACCTTGGGGCTACCGTTTATTCGCACCTCGCCCGATCATGGAACGGCATTCGATATTGCCGGGACCGGCAAGCCCAACCCGTCAAGCCTGATTGCGGCGCTGCGATTGGCCGCCCGCATGGCCGCCGCCCGGCCCACATGAGCGCGATCGACGACCTTCCGCCGCTTCGCGAGGTCATTCGCCGGCATGCTCTCTCTGCCCGCAAATCGCTCGGCCAGAATTTCCTGCTGGACCTCAATCTCACCGCCAGGATTGCGCGCGCCGCAGGCCCGCTTGACGATGCGACGGTGATCGAGATCGGCCCCGGCCCCGGAGGACTGACGCGCGCCTTGCTGGCCATGGGTGCGCGCCACGTCATCGCGGTGGAACGCGACGAGCGCGCCCTTCCCGCACTTGAGGAAATTGCGCAGGCGATATCCGGGAAGGCTGGAGGTCGTCTGCGCCGACGCGCCAGCATTTCGATCCGCGTCCGTGGCTTGGGACCGCCCGCGCAAAGATCGTCGCCAACCTGCCCTACAATATCGCGACCGCGCTTCTGATCGACTGGCTCTCGATCGAGCCGTGGCCGCCCTGGTACGACATGATGGTGCTGATGTTTCAGCGCGAAGTCGCCGAGCGCATCGTGGCGCGCGAGAACGACGAGGCCTATGGACGGCTGGGCGTGCTTGCGAATTGGCGCGCCGAGACGAAGATCCTGTTCGATATTTCGCCGGCGGCCTTCGTGCCACAGCCCAAGGTCACTTCCTCTGTCGTGCGATTGGTCCCGCGTCAGGCTCCGGAAACCTGCGACCGCCGCGCGCTGGAGCAGGTGGCCGCGGCCGCCTTCGGCCAGCGGCGCAAGATGTTGCGGCAAAGCCTGAAGTCGTTGGCGGTCGATCCGGCCCGGCTGGTCGCGGCGGCCCAGGTCGATGAAACCCGGCGTCCCGAAACCATTCCCGTTGGCGGATTTGTTGCCATGGCTCGGGAATTGACCGATATACGCAACACTGGAGCTCCGATTCCGAAGTTCGCACGCGATCGCGGCGACCTCTGATGCGAACTTCGGAATCAAAGGAGCTCCAGCGGCCTATTGACCTAGTGCGGCTTTGAATTTGAAGTTCCTAGACGAACTTGCCACGATGCCATAGGGACTTCAAATTCGCCGCACTAGCTGAACATCTTCCGGAGACACTCCATGGCGCTCATGCGTCGTCAATCGCTGGTCAAATTTGATGCGCCGCTGTGCGAAACCGTCATCGATGCGCCGAAACCCGAGGGGCAGGGAAGTTCTGGTCCGGATCGAGCGCTGCGGACTTTGCCATTCCGACCTGCACATCCAGGACGGCTATGCCGATCTCGGCGGCGGCAAAAAGCTCGACACCACGCGCGGCATGACGCTGCCCTTCACGCTCGGCCACGAGATCGCCGGCGTCGTCGAGGAAGTGGGCCCCGACGTGCCGAAGGACCTGATCGGCGCCAGGAAGGCGGTATTCCCGTGGATCGGCTGCGGCCAATGCCGCGACTGTTTGGCGGGTGATGAAAATCTCTGCGCCAAGCAGCGCTTTCTCGGCGTCAGCATCGACGGCGGCTTCGCCACCCACGTGCTGGTGCCGGACGCAAAATACCTGCTGGAATACGATCCGCTGCCGGTCAATCAGGCCGCCACGCTGATGTGTTCCGGCGTCACCGCCTACGGCGCCTTGAAGCGGCTCGTCGACCGTCCGCGGCAGCGCAATCTGCTGCTGATCGGTCTCGGCGGCGTCGGCATGATGGGGCTCGCTTTTGCGCAGGCGATGTTCAAGCAGCCGATCTCGGTAGCGGATTTGAGCGCGGCGGCCCGCGAAACAGCGCTGACGAATGGAGCGGCTTTCGCCTACGACCCGTTAGAGCCGGAGATCAGCCGGCGCATCATCAAGGAAACCGATGGCGGCTTCGATGAGATCGTCGATTTCGCCGGCAACGAAAAATCGATGGCATTTGCCGTCTCAGTTCTCGCGCGGGGCGGCAAGATCGTGGTCTCGGGCCTGATGGGCGGCAATTTCAGCCTGCCGATGGTGCAGTGGGTCTACAAGCGGATGACGATCGAAGGTTTCATGGTCGGCACGCTCGCCGAGGCGCATGAACTGATGTCGCTCGCGCGGGCCGGCAAGATCAAGCCGACCCCGATGCGCGAAGAGCCGATGGCGGATGTCCAGAAGTGGATCGATGCGCTGCGGGCCGGCCAGGTGGTCGGACGAATTGTGCTGAAAAACTAGGGCTCTACTGCAAAACTAAAGCCCCGGAATTCTCATCCACAGCGTGTCCTGAAGGCCGCGGGCGCCAGCCCGAATTAAGCCCAATGCTGTCCGGATTTGTGGCGCATTGCGACCCCATTTTTTGGCGAGGTTTGGCATGTGAAAAGTATCGCGTTCACCGGAGTTATGCATGCCAAGACGAACCGCGACTATCGTACCGGCCATTTTGGTCAGTATTCTTGCAAGCATTTCGCTTGCGACCATGGCCCGCGGTGAACCGGCAAATGTCGAAGAATGCCTTTCCAGCCCGAAGGCCGAAACGCCGCCTGGCAGCCACTGGCGTTATCACATCGACCACGCCAACAAACGCAATTGCTGGTATCTTCGCCGTGACGGTGGTGGGGTTGCGCAAGCCCTGCCGCAGAGTAGTCCGGCAGCCCCGGCCGCGAAGCCATCGATCTCCGATGCCCGCGCCGAGCTCCGTCCACAGGCCATCCAAGACAATCCCGTCGTCAGCCCACCCGCCAACGCCGCCGGCAACGAAACCAATTCCGCAAACGCCTCGATCTGGAATGCAACCGCGGCTGTAGCCACGCGCTGGCCGAATTTGCCAGCCGCGAGCTCCGTACCCACCGCGGCACCAGCGGTAGTCGCTCCCGCCAGCGATGCAACGCCATCATCCGCCGACCCGGCTCCATCGGCCCCCTTCACCTATTTTTCCATGCCGGTTCGGCCGGAAGTGATTCCGACCGTGTTCGCCGCCATGATGGGCGCGCTGGCGTTTGCGGGAGCCGCGGCGTTCCTTTCCAGGCGTCGCCGCAGGTTACGCGTGCCTAAAGTGCGTTCCGCCCGAGGGCCGATCTGGGAAACCACCGATGACGACCGCATCGTGCTGTCGGATTATCCGCCCGCGGACCATCGGGATTATCGGCCGCGGTTTGCCCGCAGCGCCGCAGGCGCCACCGCAGCATCACCGGAATTCGTACGCCGCCCGCCCCGGCGCGCGGCGAGGTGAGATCCGGCTATTTCTCCAGTTGCCGCTGCAATTCGCGCACGAAGGTCGTCAGGCCGGTACGGCGCTCACGCTTGAGCCGCTCCGCCTTCAGGATCGATTGAACTTCGGCGAAGGCCTCGTCGATATTGTGATTGATGACGATATAGTCGTATTCCGCCCAGTGGCTCAGTTCGTGCGAGGCGCGGCTCATGCGCGAACGTATCACCGCATCGCTGTCCTGGGCGCGGCTATGCAGCCGCTTTTCCAGATCGGCAGCTGACGGCGGCAAAATGAACACGCTGACCACATCGGCCCGGGCTTTCTCGCGCAATTGCTGCGTGCCCTGCCAGTCGATATCGAACAAGACATCTTGCCCCGCGGACAAAGCGGATTCGACCGGCGCCCGCGGCGTACCGTAGCTGTTGTCGAATACGGTGGCCCATTCCAGCAGCTCGTGCCGCTGGACCATTTCCTTGAAGCGCGCCTGATCGACGAACAGATAGTCGCGGCCATCGACTTCGCCTGGCCGCATCGGCCGGGTGGTCGCCGACACCGACATCCTCAGGCCGGGCATCCGCTCGATCAAGAGGCGCGACAACGTTGTCTTGCCCGCGCCCGACGGCGAGGACAGCACGAACATCAGGCCACGCCGCTCAACCGACATCGCTTTGCCCTCGATCCGCCATGCGTCACTCCAGATTCTGGACCTGCTCGCGGAATTGCTCCACCACGTTCTTCATTTCAAGCCCGGTATTGGTCAACTCGATATCGTTGGACTTGGAACAACACGTATTGACCTCGCGGTTGAATTCCTGCGCCAGGAAATCGAGACGCCGGCCGACCGGTCCGCCCTTGGCGATCATCTCACGCGCCTGCGCCACATGGGAGGCGATGCGATCGAGTTCTTCGCGTATGTCGGCTTTTGCCGCGATCAATAGCGCTTCCTGGTTGAGACGGTCGGGGTCGAAACGGTCGGACGTCTCCAGCAGCGCCGCGATCTGCTCGGCCAGGCGCGCCTTGACCGCATCCGGCTTGCGTCCCGGCGCCGTCTCAGCCCGTTTCGCCAACTGCTCGATCTCGTCCATTCGCTGCAACAGGATTTGCCCGAGTGCGGTGCCCTCGCGCTGGCGCATATCGACCAGATGAGTAAGCGCCTGATCGAATGCCGCGGCAGCGGCATCTTTCGCCGCCTTGTCCTCCGTCTCGTCGGCTTCCGGCTCGACCACCTCGATCACGCCTTTGATCGAGAGCAGCCCGTCGATGCTCGGCGCCACCGCATCGATCTTGCCGGCAAGCACGCCGGCGACACGTCACGACCGACGCCAGGACGTCTTCGTTGATGCGAATCGTCGACAGGGCGTTGGTGCGCTTGACGTTGAAATTGGCGTATACCGTGCCGCGCGACAGCACGTCGGCGGCGCGCTTTTTGGCGAATGACTCCAGTTCGTCCCATCCCGGCGGCAGGCGCAGGCGCACGTCCAGGCCCTTGGCGTTGACGGACTTCAGTTCCCACTCGAACGCATAAGGTCCGCTGGCGCCGTGGCTGCGGGCAAAGCCGGTCATACTCGACAGCACCATCGCGTGGGGTTCTCCGAAGGAAAAAGGCCAGAGACTCGCTGGCCGAATGCGCGCAAGTCTAGCGCGTCTGAAGCGAAAGTGGAATTTCGCACGCCGTCTGAAGCTGTTTTCGATCACGAACGCCAGTGATCGTGATCACGCCTCTGGCACTATTGCTGATCCACCGGGGCGGCCGCCGACGGCTGCGAAGCGCCTTGCCGGGGCAACAAAGGCGCAGGGCGCGCTGGCCTCCTGGCCTTCGGCGGCGCGGCCGGCGCGCCCGTGTCCGCAGCAGACGCGTTCGCCGCCGCCGGCGGCGGATCGTCGGCCGGCTCGACCGTATCGTTCTGGATCTGCTTCTCCATCGAGCGCAGTTTGGCGACGTTTTTCTGGTGCTACGTCATACGTGTCGCTGAAGGCGTGTCCGCCGGTGCCATCGGCCACAAAGAACAGATCGCGTGTTCGCGCAGGATTGGCGGCGGCCTCGAGCGAAGCGCGGCCGGGATTGGCGATTGGCCCGGGCGGTAGTCCATCCACCACATAGGTATTGTAGGGCGAAGGCTGCTGAATTTCGCTTCGCTTGATTGGCCGGCCCAGCGTGCCCTTGCCGCCGACCAGCCCGTAAATGATGGTCGGGTCCGACTGCAGTTTTATTTTCTGCCGAAGCCGGTTGACGAACACCGCGGCGACCCGGCTGCGCTCATCCGCCTTGCCGGTTTCCTTTTCCACGATCGAGGCCAGCGTCACCAGCTGTTCCGGCGTCTTGATCGGAATATCCGGATTGCGGCGCTCCCAGATCTCGGCAAGCACGCGCTTCTGCGCCTGCTGCATGCGCGCGATCACCTGATCGCGCGGTGGTGCCGCGCGGGAAATTTGTAGGTTTCCGGCAACAGCGTGCCTTCGCGCGGCAACTCACGCACCGAACCCGAAAAAATATCGTTCTCGGAAAGCCGCGCCACGATCTGCTCGGAGGTCAATCCTTCCGGAATGGTGATGGAATGTTGAACCACCTTGCCTTCGACAATGGTGCCGATGACATCGCGCAAGCTGGCGTTCTTCTGGAACTGGTATTCGCCGGGCTTGAGTTCGGAACGGGCTTTCAGCGCAAAAACGCTGCCGATGAACGCCCAGCGGTTGTTGTCGATGACGCCTTCGCGCTGCAGGACGTCGGCGATATCGGTCACCCCCGCGCGCGACGGAATGTTGACGATCTTGTCTTCCTGCAAGGGACCGGGCGCCTCGATCTTCTGCTTGCCGTAGATATAGGTGCCGCCAACCGCCGATCATCAAAAACAGAATGAAGGTGATGATCGCGTTGCCGACCACGATGAACGGATTGCGGGCACGCTCGGACCGCTTGGGCGGCGGTGGAACCTGTTCAGGCTCCAGCGCGGCACGCGGGCTCCTTGGCGAAATGGGCGGCCTCTCACTCATCGATGCAACCTGAATCCCGTCGGTTCAATCGTGGCCCGGAAACGATGCCGGCCGGTGGTGTCGCCCGCATCTAGGAATTATCACCGAATGCGGCGAAACGGTGGAGTTCTAAGCGATCAGACGCGCGCCATTGGACTGATTCTAGCATTCGTATTGCGCGCCTTGGTGACGAGATAGGTAACGTCTGTCAAATCACACGCCGCAGAATCACGGACGCGTTTGTGCCTCCGAAACCGAATGAATTCGACAGTGCGACATTAATTTCGCGTTGGCGCGATCTGTTCGGCACCAGATCGATCGCGGTTTCCACTGACGGGTTGTCGAGATTGATCGTCGGCGGGGCGATGTTATCGCGAATCGCAAGAATGCCGAAAATCGCCTCGATCGCGCCGGCTGCGCCAAGCAGATGCCCCGTGCACGATTTGGTCGAGGACATCGAGACCCGGGAGGCCGCGTTGCCCAGCAGGCGCTCCACGGCCGCCAGTTCGATTTCGTCACCGATCTGCGTCGATGTGCCGTGCGCGTTGATATAATCGATATCGGAGGCCGAAATTTCGCGCGCGTTTCAGTGCGGCGCTCATGCTTCGGAAGGCGCCATCGCCATCCGGTGCGGGCGAGGTGATGTGATAGGCGTCGCCGGACAGTCCGTAGCCGATCACCTCAGCGTATATCTTGGCGCCGCGCTTTTTCGCATGGTCATATTCCTCGAGCACCACGAATGCCGGCGCCCTCGCCCATGACAAAGCCGTCGCGATCCTTGTCATAGGGGCGCGACGCCTTTTCCGGCGTTTCGTTGAAGGCGGTCGACAGCGCGCGTGCGGCGCAGAACCCCGCCATGCCAATCCGGCAGATCGGCGATTCGGTGCCGCCGGCCACCATGACATCCGCATCTCCAAGCGCAATCAGCCGGCTTGCATCGCCGATCGCATGCGCCCCCGTCGAACAGGCGGTGACGACGGAGTGATTGGGCCCCTTGAGGCCGTGCTCAATCGAGACGTAACCCGAAGCGAGATTGATCAGGCGTCCCGGAATGAAGAACGGCGACACCCGGCGCGGCCCGCGCTCCTTCAGAAGGATCGAGGTATCCGCAATACCCGACAGGCCGCCGATGCCGGAACCGATCATGGTGCCGGTGGCGCATTTGTCTTCCTCGCTTGCCGGATGCCAATCGGCGTCATCGAGCGCCTGACGCGCGGCGCACATGGCAAAGATGATGAAGTCGTCGACCTTGCGTTGGTCTTTCGGCTCCATCCACTGGTCGGCGTTGAAGGTGCCGCCAGAGCCGTCGCCGCGAGGCACCACGCAAGCGATCTGGCTGGCAAGATCGGAAACGTCGAACGTCTCGATCTTCCGGGCGCCGCTTTCGCTGTTCAGGATACGCTTCCAGGTCGGCTCGATGCCACAGCCAAGTGGCGAGACCATGCCAAGGCCCGTGACGACAACCCGCCTCATTCTAGACCACTCCAGCCCGCGATTCGCGGTCTCCGGCAACAAACGGCGGACCGCGAGGCCACGGTCCCTTCCGGCTCCTGTCAGCTCCGCGCGGGGGCGTCAGCTCTTCGCGTTCTTTTCCAGAAATTTAGTCGCATCGCCGACGGTCAAAATCGTTTCCGCGGCATCGTCAGGAATTTCACAACCAAATTCTTCTTCGAAAGCCATCACGAGCTCGACCGTATCGAGACTGTCGGCGCCGAGGTCATCAATGAAGCTCGCGTTGTCGACCACTTTTTCGGGTTCGACACCAAGGTGTTCGACCACGATCTTCTTAACCCGCTCGCCAATCTCACTCATCGCTCAACCTCGTGCTTGTTCCATTGGACCCGACCCAAGACGATACGAGCCATCGTGGTCGTTGAACTTCCTTCAAAATCGCGCATAGTCTTGCTGAGGCCAATCACGGCCGACACGGACCCGGCGAACGACGGCAGGCTCCGCACCGCCAATTATACAGGGTTTCAACATCCTGCAATGGTGTTCTTTTGCCCCCATCCGGGTCCGGTTATCACACTTCCCAAGCCTTGACTACAAGCCCCGGCCGCCCTGCCGCTGGAGCCTCAGTCGGTGGTCGAATTCCAGCACTCGCATCGCATCGCGGCAGGCCCTTTTGCAAAAGCCGGATTCGAAAGACCATCGGAAAATATGGGTTTCCGGTGCGGTTTTGCATTTGACGTCGGCCTATGATGAGCCAGCCGGTTAACAGCATGGCGAAGGGCGTTCCAGCGCCCTTCAGATCATGGCCATTCCGCCGTTGACGTGAATGGTCTGGCCGGTCACATAGGCCGCTTCGTTCGAGCTGAGATAGACCGCCGCTGCGGCGATATCGTCGGGCGTGCCCAGGCGCGCCGCCGGAACCTTCGATAAAATGGCTTCGCGCTGCTTCTCGTTAAGCGCATCGGTCATGGGCGTCGCGATGAAGCCCGGCGCGATGCAGTTGGCGGTGACGTTGCGCCTGGCGTATTCCGCGCCCAGCGTCTTGATCATGCCGATCAGTCCGGCCTTTGAAGCGGTGTAATTGCCCTGGCCGGGATTGCCGGTGACGCCTACCACCGACGTGATCGCGATGATCCGGCCGAAGCGTTTGCGCATCATCAGTTTGGTCGCGGCGCGGGCGAGGCGGAAGGTCGCAGTCAGGTTGACGTTGATTACCTCCGCCCAATCCTCATCACGCAACTGCACAAACAGATTGTCGCGCGTGATGCCGGCATTGGCGACGAGAATATCGACCTGACCCATGGCCGCTTCAGCGGACGGCACGAGCGCCTCGACCTCGGCAGCGTCAGAGAGATTGCAGGGCAGCACGTGGACCCGTTCGCCCAGCTTGGCGGCCAGCGTATCCAACGCCTCACGCCTTGTGCCGGAAACGGCCACCGTGGCGCCTTGCCGGTGCAGAGCCTGCGCGATCGCCCCGCCGATACCCCCGCTTGCGCCCGTGACCAGCGCCGTCCTGCCGGTGAGATCGAACATCATTTTATCCCCTAACTCAGGACGCCTTTTTAACTCAGGATGACTGCGCAGCGGCGAGCGCGTCTTTCGCCGAACCAATATCGCCGGGCCCACCCACCGAAACGCCGACGGCGCCCTCGGCGATGCGCTTGACCAATCCGCTCAGCACCTTGCCGGCTCCGATTTCGAAAAACCGTGTGACACCGTGACCAGCCATATAAGCCACCGACTCACGCCAGCGCACGGTGCCGGTCACCTGCTCGACCAGCCGTCGGCGAATCTCTCCGGGCTCGGTGATCGGCGCCGCCAACACATTCGACACCAGGGGTACTGCCGGCGGCTTGATGACAACGCCAGCCAGTGCCTCCGCCATCGCGTCGGCCGCCGGCTGCATCAGCCGGCAATGAAACGGCGCGGAGACCGGCAGCAGCATCGCGCGTTTGGCGCCTTTCGTTTTGGCGATCTCGACCGCCCGTTCGACGGCGGCCTTGTCGCCGGAAATCACCACCTGGCCGCCGCCGTTATCGTTGGCGGCCTGGCAAACCTGCCCCTGCGCGGCTTCATCCGCAACCGCAGCTGCGGTCTCGTAATCAAGGCCCAGCAACGCGGCCATGGCGCCGACACCCACCGGAACCGCCTTCTGCATCGCAAGGCCACGAATACGAAGCAGACGGGCGGTGTCGCTGACGGCAAGGCTGCCGGCCGCTGCCAGCGCGGAATATTCCCCCAACGAATGGCCGGCAACGAAGGCTGCGTGCTTGGCAACGGAAAAGCCGGCCTCACCTTCCAACACCCGCAGGGTGGCCAGCGAAACCGCCATCAGCGCCGGCTGGGCATTTTCGGTAAGCTGCAACGTCTCCCCTGGGCCGTCCCAGATGATGGCCGTCAGCTTTTGGCCGAGCGCCGCATCGACTTCGTCGAACACCGCGCGAGCCGCCGGAAAAGCTTCGGCTAGCGCCTTGCCCATGCCGACGGCCTGGGAACCCTGACCCGGAAAGGTGAATGCTGCCGTCATAAGCGTCCTCGGACATTCCTTTTCCCTTTTTTGAAGCGGGAAATAAGGAATATATTTTATTTTTCAATATCTTACGAGATAATCCAGAACCAGGATGCGCACTAAACCGCCGATTGCACCCGCGAGCCGGGCCGAAAGACACCGCGGGAGCCTTCCCTGTCAAGCCAAGACGCGCCCCCGGCTCCGGTCGCATCTTGGGTCCACACCTCCTCGGCTTTCCCTTGCCATCGCGCCCAAAATGCTTATAAAGCCGCTGATCCGTGGATCCCTGGCCGGGAGCTGAACGGACGGTCTCAGCAATCCCACCCTTTATCCGGTGTTTTGATGTGGCAGGGCCAGTCGGCCCGTCGTCCCGTGCTTCCGCCTTCTTGAGCTTATCCCGAGTCCTTTCCGAAGGGTTCGAAGGGCTTGCCGCCGGCGCTCCACGCCAACACAGGAAAGGACACCCATGCCTCTTTATGAGCATGTTTTTCTCGCGCGTCAGGATGCGAGTACCCAGCAGGTCGAAGAACTGACCACCCAGATGACCGGCATCGTCGAACAGGCGGGCGGCAAGGTCACCAAGACCGAGAACTGGGGCGTGCGTTCGCTGACCTATCGCATGAACAAGAATCGCAAGGCACATTTCGTGCTGCTCAACATCGACGCGCCGTCGGCCGCGGTGGCGGAGATCGAGCGTCAGGAGCGGATCAGCGAAGACGTGATCCGCTACCTGACCGTTCGCGTCGAAGAGCTGGAAGAAGGTCCCTCGGCCATGATGCGCAAGGCCGATCGCGACCGTGAACGCGACGACCGCGGCGGCGGTTTCCGCAGTGATCGCGAAGGTGGCTTCCGTGGCGATCGTGATGGCGGCGGCTTCCGCGGCGATCGCGGCCCGCGCCGCCCGCGCGACGAAGTCGAAGCGGTGGAAGAGGAGTAAGAGCAATGGCTGAAGCTGGTGCACGCCGTCCGTTTTTCCGTCGCCGCAAGACCTGCCCGTTCACGGGTCCAAACGCGCCGAAGATCGACTTTAAGGATTCCAAGCTGCTGATGCGTTACGTTTCCGAGCGCGGCAAGATCGTGCCGAGCCGCATCACCGCGGTTTCCGCCAAGAAGCAACGCGAACTCGCGCGCGCCATCAAGCGCGCACGTTTTCTCGGTCTGCTTCCTTACGTCATTCGCTAACACGCGCCCTTAGATCCGCGGCGCAAATGCCGCGGATCGAACTACTCATTCATAAGGCTTCCGGGTCGTCCGGTTGCCGATGGTTGGGGTCGACACGACCTCTAACCGCTCGAAAGGAGCGGGACAGCTGATGATCGCGACCATATCCATAGCGCTGGCGGCCGGCCTTGCGTCGGCATTGATGTTCGCCTCGATCATTTCGGGCGCGCCGATTTCGCTATTGCTGATCATCCTCGCGCCGTTGCCGCTGATGGTGGTGGGACTGGCGTGGGGTCCCCTGAGCGCCGCCGTCGGCGGGGTCGCCGCAACCGTTGTCATCGCCTCCCTGTTCGGCCTTCCCTATAGCCTGGCGCTTGTGGTAGCGAATGCGCTGCCGGCCTTCTGGCTTGCCCATCTCGTCCTTCTTGGGCGTCCGCTTGCGACGGCCGCACCTGCCGGCTCCGACCAGGCGATGGAATGGTATCCGATCGGGCGAGTTCTGATCTGGATCGTCATCCTTGCGGCGATCATCACGACCGCCACGCTGCTGATGATGGGGTCCGACGGCCCGACGATCCAGAACACACTCCGAAAGGGTTGGGTTGATGCTCTGGATCAGACGGGCGTCTCTCTCAATGATTCCACTATCGACGCGCTGGTAGCGATCACTCCCTTGGGGACTGAGAGCGCCGTCGTCATGATGCTGACCTTCAACCTGTGGCTTGCGGCGAAAATTGCCTCGACGTCAGGACGATTGCATCGCCCGTGGCCCGATTTGAAGAGCATCACACTGCCGGCCATGACGATCGCGGCGCTGTTTGCTGCTGTCGCCTGCTGTTTCTCCGGCGGCCTTCTGGCCATCCTGGCGCAGGTGCTGACCGCCGGCCTGTCGATCGCCTATGCGATGACCGGCTTTGCCGTGCTGCACACCCTGACGCTCGCCATGAAGAGCCGCGCGTTGTGGCTTGGTTGCGTCTATGCGGTGGTCGCAGGCTTTGCCTGGGCGCTTTTGGCGATCGCCCTGCTTGGGGTGGCCGATGCCGTCTTCGGGCTTCGCCAACGTTACTTGCGCGCGAGGCCGCCGCCCCTGCCGAAATCCTAAAAACCGAAACTCCAATCCCAAAACCATCTGAAAGGAACACGACTATGGAAGTCATCTTGTTGGAACGCGTCGCCAAACTCGGTCAGATGGGCGAGGTCGTCCGTGTCAGAGACGGATTTGCCCGCAACTTTCTGCTCAAGCGCGGCAAGGCGCTGCGGGCCACCGCCGACAATCGCGCCAAGTTCGACGGCATGAAGTCCGAACTCGAGGCCCGCAACCTTGAAGCCAAGACCGAGGCCGCCAAGGTCGCCGAAAAGATCGATGGCCGTAACGTCGTCATCCTTCGCCAGGCCTCCGAGACCGGCCAGTTGTTCGGATCGGTGAGCGTGCGCGACATCATCGCCTCGTTCCAGAGCGACGGCGTCAGCATCAGCCGCAGCCAGATCATGCTGGACACGCCGATCAAGACCATCGGCAAGCATGAGATCGCGATTGCCGTGCATCCGGAAGTCGAAGTCGGCGTCACCGTCACCGTCGCGCGCAGCACGGACGAAGCCGAACGCATCAACCGTGGCGAGGACATTTCGACGCGTCAGGAAGATCGGGATGCGGCGGCCGAGGCCATCGCTGCCGCCGGCGAATTCTTCGATCCGGAAGCCCAGCCCGCCGATCTCGCACCGCAGCCGACGCCTGCTTCCGAAGAGTAAGCCGCTCCGCACCATCATCGAAAAAGCCCGGCCTCATCGGCCGGGCTTTTATTTTTGTTGATGCGACTTGCCGAAGCAAGCGCTTGACCTGTTGACCGCTACTGGGAGATCGGTGGCGCCGGCGGCCCTGATGACGGGGGCGCAGGCGGCGGTGCGGACGCCGTCACGGCCGGCGGTTCTTGAACAGCAGGCGCCGGCGCTTGAGGCGCTGAAGCTCTCGGCGCCGACGCGGCCGGCTCAGACGATCCTCCCGAGGCGACGGCAGGTGCAGGCGTGGACGCAGGCATCGAGGACGCTGCGGCCGGCGGCGCCGGCGTTACGGGCGGCACGGGATCGCGGCGCGTCGCCGACCTTTCGCCGGAGGCATTGTCCTTCGGCGCCTCCATTTTAGCGGGCTCGGATTTGGCCTCACCGGACTTGCCTTCAACATCGGACTTGGCGGCATCGGACCTAGCGGCATCGGACTTGGCCGCATCGGGCTTGGCAGCATCGGGCTTGGCGCGCTCCGCATTGCCGATGTCTTCCTTGGCAGGCTCGCGGCTCGCCCTTGGCTTTTTCATCCGCGCCGGATTCGGCCTTCGGCGGCTCGTTGGCCATCGAAGGCTCGGTGCCCGGCCGGCCGGGCTTGCCGAGGCGCTTCAGCCTGCGGCCATCGGGGCCACGTTCAATCGCCGCCTGGGCTGGCGTGCTGGTGGCTGAAGGCTTTGCTTCCTCAGATGGCTCCCCCGGATGCGCCAACCGTTTGCGGCCCTGCCGTCCGCCTTCGCCAGGAGATGGCCCATCGTCCGGCCGCGCGGCTTCCTGGCTCGGCGCGTTTCTGTTCTTGCGGCCTTGATGATCGGCCTGATCGGCGCCGCCCTGCTTGTCCGCACCCTGCTTGGCCTGCCGGGCGTCGCTTGCGCCGTTGGAGATCAGAAAGGAAGCAAGTTGCGAAGCCATGTCGCTGCTCGTCGTATAATGCTCGCGCAAGAAACCCGGCAGCGCTCCGGGCGAAACCGTTTTCAAGAGACCGCGCGGACCCTTGTGGCAAGCGGTGCACGTGCCCGCAAAGAGCTGGGAAGCACTTTTGCCCGCTTCGAGATTCTGCGCCTGCGCCCAGCCGGCCGGACCCGCAAGGCAACTGGCCAAAAGCGTAACCGCCGCAAAAATGCGCGCTCGGCTCAACATTCCCTATTCTCCAGATGCGGAAGGCGCTTCCAGGGCCCTTCCGCAGGGCACCGGCGGCGTCACCTTTTAGCCGATTATCCCGCGAATGGAAGCGCACTTATGGCGAAACCGCGTGAACACGTGTTCCCGGAATATCTGCTTTGTATACAAAGCACTAGCGCGCGGGCCGCCAGTGCTTTTATAATGTTCCACAAGACATGCAGGAACCATTTGGTTCCCTGCGCGTCGAATGCGACGGGTTGGTTTGGTTTTTGCGGGATCGCTTCTCTTGGTGGTTTCGATGGACCGTATGTTGCGTTACTTCCTGCGGCAATTTATTCGCCGCGGCACGATCACTTTTACCACCGCCGGCGGAGAAAAATTTACCTGCGGCGATGGCACGGGGCCGCATATTTTTGCTCGCTTCCTGACCGCCGAAGCAGAGCTGCGGATTTTGCTCAACCCCGAACTCGCGCTCGGCGAAATCTACATGGACGGCAACTTCGTCGTCGAAAACGGCTCGATTGCGGATGCGCTCGCCATTCTGATGGATCAGCCGGACGTCCTGCCTGGCTGGGCCAAACCACAATGGTTGCTGCGCTACCTGGCCAGACATCTGCGCCAGTTCAATCCGCGCGGCCGCGCCAGAAATAATGTCGCCCATCACTACGATCTCGATGGCAGGCTCTATTCGCTCTTTCTCGATTCCGACAAACAATATAGCTGCGCCTATTTCGAGACATCCGGATGTGGCGCTGGACGATGCGCAACTCGCCAAGAAACGTCACATCGCCGCCAAGCTTCTGGTCCGGCCACGCGACCGGATACTGGACATCGGTTCGGGTTGGGGCGGCCTCGGCCTCTATCTCGCTGAAACGACCGGCGCCGATGTCACGGGCGTAACGCTGTCGACCGAGCAATTGCATGTCTCGAACGCCCGTGCGGCGGAGAAGAAGCTTGCCCAGTCCGGCGAAATTTGTTCTCGAGGACTACCGGGACATTCCGGGCCCATTCGACCGTATCGTATCCGTCGGCATGTTCGAACATGTCGGTGTCGATTTCTACGACACCTATTTCAAGCACTGTGCGGAACTCCTCACCGAGGATGGCGTCATGCTGCTTCACTCGATCGGCCGGTCGGATGGACCTGATGTGACCAATCCCTGGATTACGAAGTATATTTTCCCGGGCGGCTATATCCCGGCGCTCTCCGAGGTGCTGCCGTCGATCGAGCGTGCCGGATTACTGGTATGCGACGTCGAAATCCTGCGGCTGCATTATGCGGAAACGCTCAAAGCCTGGCGCGAACGCTTCATGGCGCGCCGGGAGGAAGCGGTCCAGCTCTACGATGAGCGCTTCGCGCGGATGTGGGAATTCTATCTCGCCTGCTCCGAGATGGCCTTCCGCAAGCAAAACCTGATGAATTTCCAGATCCAGCTGACCAGGCGTCAGGGCGTCGTGCCGATAACGCGCGACTATTTGGCCCGCGAGGAAGACAAGCTGCGGCGCTTTGAGGTCGGAAACAAACCGCGCCTTCAGATTGCCGGCGAATAGACTGCACTAATTTCGCACGCTGAAACGCGATCCACGGCTGGAACGAGCCATCGCGGGCCGTGCCAGGTGCGCCCGCACTGCAACCAGTTCGAGCGGATCGACCGGGCGCGCACGCCATTCGGAACGCGACAGCCTTTCCATGGCCGCGACCAGACCGGACAGCCACAGGGTCTGGCCTTTTTGGGTCCGCCAAGACGGAAGTTGCTGGTTCATAGCCTTTTCCATCCCCGTCAGCTCGAGAAAACCCGGTGATGGATAATTCCAACCCCGTCAGCCGGTTCCGCAACGCCCGCCCGAAAGAAATCGTAGGGATTGTGATCTGCTTCACAAAGGACTTCGACGCCCTGCCCTAAACCAGCAAAATGGCTCAGGAAACCCGCCGATCATCGCCTGCCACGCATTCGGATCTTCGCACCGACTATGCCTTGATCGCGATGGCCACCGGCGCTGCTCTTATCGCGTTGCTCTATCTGATCCTGATCTGACGGCTTTCCCCTGCCGGCCGGACGCCTGCTCCCGCATATTTGAGTATGGTCGCACCGGCGAAAGGTTCACCGATTCGCCGAGTTTTTGCCGCTTAGGCCGCGTCTTGCCGGGACAAATCGCGTCAAGCGCGTCGGCGACACACTTTGCTAATTTCCAAAGCCTCCGTGTGTGAATCGTGCATAAGGCCAGTTGCCGCTTCCGCTCGAGCCGGGAGAGGCGCTTTATCGGCGCCCCTCATCTGCCAAACTTTCGAGAAACACTGATCCCTCATGCCATCGCTTGATTCGAACGTTCTGAAACTCGCTCCCGACGCGGGAACCCCCGCTTTCCGCAGTGCTCCCCATAATATCGAGGCGGAGCAAAGCCTTCTGGGCGCCATCCTGGTGAACAATGACGCGTTCTACCGGGTTTCGGACTTTCTCGAGGCCAAGCATTTCTTTGAGCCGATCCACCAGACCATCTTTGATACTTCCGGCAGTCTGATCCGGATGGGCAAGGTGGCAACGCCGGTTACCCTGAAAACCTTTCTGCCCGCCGATACCGACATCGGCGGCATGACGGTCAGCCAATATCTGGCGCGCCTGGCCGCGGAAGCCACCACCATCATCAACGCGCAGGACTATGGGCGCACCATTTACGAGTTGTCGCTGCGCCGCGATCTGATCCGAATCGGCGAGGAGATGGTCAATGTCGCCTTCGATGCGCCGGTGGACTTCGCCCCGCGCGCCCAGATCGAGGATGCCGAGCGGCGGCTGTATGAACTGGCGGAATCCGGCCGCTATGACGGCGGGTTCCAGCGCTTTGCGCAGGCGATGAAAGTTGCGCTTGATATGGCGGCCAACGCCTATCAGCGCGATGGAAAATTGTCCGGCATTGCCACCGGACTGCGCGATCTGGACTCGAAGATGGGTGGTCTGCAGCGATCCGACTTGATCATCGTGGCGGGACGGCCTGGCATGGGCAAGACCGCGCTCGCCACCAATATTGCCTACAACATCGCGCGCGCCCACGAAGAGGACGTCCAGGTTGACGGCACGAAGAAGTCGATCAATGGAGGCATTGTCGGCTTTTTCTCCTGCGAAATGTCTGCCGAGCAACTGGCCACCCGTATCCTTGCCGAGCAAACCCGAATTGCGTCGAGCATGATACGCCGCGGCGGGATCAAGCAGGACGAGTTCGAGCGGATTCGCGACTACACCATCGAGCTCGAACATCTGCCGCTCTTTGTCGACGAGACGGGCGGCCTGTCGATTTCGCAATTGACGGCGCGGGCGCGCAGGCTCAAGCGGCAAAAGGGGCTCGACGTGATCGTGGTCGATTACATCCAGCTGCTGCAGGGATCTGGCAAGCGTGGCAACGACAACCGCGTGCAGGAAGTGACCGAAATTACCACCAGCCTGAAAGCGCTCGCCAAGGAGCTCAACGTTCCCGTGATTGCGCTGTCGCAGTTGTCGCGCCAGGTCGAAAGCCGTGACGACAAGCACCCGCAATTGTCGGACTTGCGCGAATCCGGCTCGATCGAGCAGGACGCCGACGTCGTGCTGTTCGTCTACCGCGAGGAATATTACTTGCAAAACAAGGAGCCAAAGCCGGGGACCGCCGAACATGAAAAATGGCAACTCGAAATGGAGCTGGCCCTCGGCAAAGCCGAAGTCATCATCGCAAAGCAGCGCCATGGACCGACGGGCACCGTCAAATTGCAGTTCGAAGGGCAATACACCCGCTTCAGCGACTTCGTAGAAGAGGATAATCTGCCCTACCGGGTGCCCTAGCCCGTTGGTCTGCACCGGTTGAACCGTAGTCAGCCCGCGCGTAAAATGAGGCCATGAACATCGCCTCCGATCCAAAGTCGCTTCCGGCCGATTCCATTCTTTCGCCGGAAGCCAACAAGGCGGCGACGCTGACTGCCGCCACTGGCGTCTTGACGGTCGATCTCGATGCGCTCGTCACCAACTGGCGCAAACTCGAGAAAACCGCCGTGCCCGCCGAATGCTCGGCCGTCATCAAGGCCAATGCCTATGGCTGCGGAACAGAACCGGTCGCCCAAGCGCTCGCCAAGGCCGGCTGCAAGACCTTCTTCGTCGCTACCCTCGATGAGGCCGCCGCCGTCCGGGCGGTCGTACCATCGATCGCTCTCTATGTACTGGACGGCTTCATCCAGAACACCGGCGATGCCTACGCCAAGATCGACGCGCGGCCGGTAATCGGAGACCTCAACGAACTCGCCGAGTGGGACGTCTTTTGCCGCCGCACCGGCTGGGCCGGTGGCGTGGCCATCCACATCGACACCGGCATGCAACGGCTCGGCCTCACGGTAGCGGAAGCGCAAGGCCTCATTCCAAGGATCAACGCCGGCGATCACGGCATATCGCTTGTCATGAGCCACCTCGCCTGCGCCGAAAGCCTCAATCACCCGATGAATGCCAGGCAACTCGCGGCCTTCCGCCAGATTGCCAGCGCATTTTCCGGCGTGCCGGCGTCGCTTTCGAACTCATCGGGCATATTCCTGGGAAGTCCATTCCAGTTCGACATGGTGCGGCCTGGTGCGGCCCTCTATGGCGTCAATCCGACGCCTGAGGCCGACAATCCGATGTTGCCGGTCGTCGATTTGAAAGCCCGCATCGTACAAATCCGCGACGTCGAACGCGGCGAAAGCGTCGGCTATGGCGGAAACTGGACCGCCCGACGGCCAACCAGGCTCGCCATCGTTTCTGCCGGTTACGCCGATGGCTATTTCCGCGCCGGCAGTAGCAATGACGGTACGCGCGGCGCCGAGGTAATGGTTGCCGGCAAGCGCTGTCCCGTTGCCGGCCGCATCTCAATGGACTTGCTGGCTGTCGATGTCACCGATCTGGAAAAGAACGCGGTGCGGCGCGGCCATATGGTCACGCTGATCGGCGAAGGCATCACCGTTGACGAACTAGCCCACCATTTCGGCACCATCGGCTACGAGGTGCTGACGAGCCTGGGTCCGCGTTACGCGCGGGTCTACAATGGCGAGACGATTGAGGGTTAGTCGTGCCCTCCCGCTCGCGGCTATTTCATCTGCGCGTCGAGAACCTTTTTGCAGGCATCGCTGAGCGTATCGTGTTGTTTATTGAGACACGCAATGATGCGGCCGCCGCCGGGCATGACCCCCGAACAATATTTTTCATAATCGGGCTTGCATGCGGTCCGCTGCTGGGAGGTCAGATTCTGTGCGAAAGCTCCGGTTGAGAATCCGGCGGCAATCACGACCAAAGCAATGGAAAGCCTGATGGACATCCTGACCGACATGGAGCCTCCTGCGCTGACCGATCGACCATAGCTGATCCGCCAATGAAAATCGCCACGTTCAACATCAACAATATCAACCGGCGCCTGCCCAACCTTTTGGTTTGGCTCAAGCAAGCCAAGCCAGACATCGTCGCGCTGCAAGAATTAAAGTCGACCGACGGCGACTTTCCGCAAGGCCCCATTGCGAAGGCCGGCTACGGCGCCGTGTGGCGCGGACAAAAAACCTGGAACGGCGTCGCGATCCTGGCGCGAAACACCGATCCCGTGCTGATCCGCGACACCTTGCCCGGCAACAGCCACGATGATGAAGCCCGTTACATCGAAGCCGCCATCAAGGGCATCGTCGTGACCAGCCTCTATTTACCGAACGGCAATCCGCAACCGGGACCGAAATTCGACTACAAGCTCGACTGGTTCAGGAGGCTGCGGACGCACGCCGCCAAACTCCTCAAACAGGACGTCCCTGTGGTACTGGCCGGCGACTACAACGTCGCGCCTGCCGCGCTGGATATCTATCGGACCAAGTCCTGGGACAAGGATGCACTGATCCAGCCGAAGAGCCGCGCCGCATTCCAGGCCTTGATGAAACAAGGCTGGACCGATGCGATCCGCACGCTTCATCCTTCGAAACCGATGTTCACGTTCTGGGACTACAAGCGTAACCGCTGGCCACGCGATGCCGGCCTGCGGCTCGATCATCTCCTGCTCAGCCCGGCGCTGGCGCCGCACCTGAAGAAGGCGGGCATCGACCGGCTGGTGCGCGGCGAGGACGGCGCCAGCGACCACGCGCCGGCCTGGATTACCCTCGGCTAACCCAGTCCCTGCGGCTTATTGCCGTGCAAAAAGTCCGGTCTGTTTAATCTTTGCTAATGAAATCTACATAGGCTGAAGGGCTACTATAATTTTTTAGATTTGAAATGAGCGGCTTATACCCCCCTGTTTTAGCAGGATCATATGCTCGTTTGTTATCTCACCGATGAACCTTCCAAGATTCCGGCCATTCGCGCCGTGCTGGAGCCGCACCATCGCCTCGTTCCCAGACTGCTGGGCGACAAGGCGCCTTTCGGCTCGGACGGCGTGCTGATGGTCGATGCCGACCTGCGCATCATGGCCCGGGTAGAACAGATCAAGGAGGTTTTGAAGGGATTGCATGCGATCAAGGAGAAGCTGTTTATCGTCCAGCGGCATCTCCATCACATGGTCGCGCAAGCCTACGCGCTCGGGGCGACTTCGGTGGTTCGAAGCACCGGTGAAATCGCTCCCAAGCTGGCGCAAATCGAAGCCGCCGCGAGAGCCTCGGGAATCAATTCCACAGCCGTCCGGCCCGAAACCAGCGACTGTGCAAAAGCCTTCGCTTCGATGTTCGCCGCGATCAACCATGGCCAGTCGATCGATCTTTCGGAGGCCGAGAATATCACCTCGCACGTCATTACCGGCATTGAGCGCGATGGGCTTACCGCCTGGCTGGACAACGTTCGACGATATCATGAGGGCACCTTCCAGCACTGCCTCCTGGTAACGGGCATCGCGGTGGGATTTGCGATCGAAACCGGATTTGCCGACCTTGACGTCAAGCGGCTGGGAATGGCCGCCACGCTGCACGACATCGGGAAGGCAAAAATTCCGCTATCCATTCTCGACAAACCGGGACGCCTTGATCCGGAAGAGGATGCGATCATGAAACGCCATCCGGTGATCGGGCATGAACTGTTGAAGGATATTCCGGAGATCAGTCCGGATATACTCGATGGGGTGCGGCACCATCATGAATATCTCGACGGCACAGGTTATCCCGACGGGCTTACGGCCAAAGATATCTCCGATTTGGTGAGGCTGCTCACCATCTCGGATATTTTCGCGGCTTTGATCGAGTCCAGATCGTACCGAGCGCCGATGTCGCGACAGGACGCCTACAAGATTTTATGCGACATGGACAGCAAGCTGGAGATGCCGCTCGTCAAGGCGTTTCGCAAGGTCGCGCTGGCGGCCTGAGGCAAAACCTGCTCTCGGCATTCCGCTCTAAATACGATCCGGAAAACGGATGATGAAGTTGTCACGGTTGGGCATCTTCACCTTCGGCAAGGTTTCCGCATTCATCGTCTCATCGGCGCCGATCAGTTTGTTCCCGGCCAGAATATAGGCCGTGAGCGCATAGACTTCGTCGTCGCTGAGCGAACGCGGCGCGGTGAACGGCATCGCGCGGCGAATGAAATCGAACACCGTCGTCGCATAGGGCCAGAAATTCTTGATGGTCTTCTGCGCGGCGGAGATGCCGACCAGCTTGCGGTCATCGACCAAGGCCGCCGCAGCGCCGCCCTTGGCGTTGTCGCCATGGCAGGCCGAACATTTTTCGGCGAAAATCGCGGCGCCTTGTGCTGACGTGCCACTACCTTTCGGCAATCCCGTCCCGTCGGGCAGGATGCTGATGTCCCAGTTGGCAATTGAAGCTTCATCGAGCGGCTTGCCGAGGTGCGGCGTTTCGGCCCGCGACAGGTTTGCGGTCGTCGCAAGCAGGAGCGCTGCCGCAAAGACAATGCGCTTAGGCGTAGACATGCTTGACCTCGCCGCTCGTTCCAACGCCCCAGCTTGTAATCGAGTTGTAGTGCTGATTGGGAAAACCCAATATCGGCGGCGGCTTTGTGAGCTCGCCGCGGACGGCGACGAATTCGGCACGGGTGGGCTGTACGTTGCCGGCTTCATCCCACGCCCGGCTTTGCAACGTCGCGGGTCCCCCATCCCAGCGCCACGGCATGCGGAAACGGGTGAAGGCCTTGCTCAGCACCGGTTCCTGAAGTGCTGCTTGCGCCCAGCTCTGACCGCCGTCGGCCGAAATCATCACCTTCTCGATCCGCCCCGCGCCGGAATAGGCGACGCCCGAGATTTCATAGAGGCCGGGCCCCTTCAGCGCCATGCCGTGCGATGGATTGGTGATGAAGGATTTGACCTCCTGGAGGAAATAGAAGCGGTAGGCTTTCCCGTCGGGCAGTATCTGCGAATAGGTCCGCGATTCATACATGCTCATCGCGGGCTGTTCGACGAGCTTGACGCGCCGGAGGAATTTGACGTTCATGTTGCCCTCATAGCCGGGCAACAGCAGGCGCATCGGATAGCCGTTTCCGGGCATCAGGCGCTCGCCGTTCTGGTAGAGCGCGATCATCGCGTCATCGAGCGCCTTCTTCACCGGCACGCTGCGGCTCAGATGCGGCGAGTCCGCGCCTTCTGCCACCAGCCACTTGGCCTTGGGATCGATCCCGGTTTCCTCCAGCAGCGTCGAAAGCCTGACGCCGGTCCACTCCGCGCAGGACACGAGCCCATGCAAGGCCTGCACCGTCGCCTGCATCGGCTCCGGAGAAAACATCGGCGCGCTGTTGCCGCCGCATTCGAGAAAAGTCACGCGCGAGACCTGCGGATACCGCGACAACGTTTCGAGCGAGAACTCCAGCGGCTGCTTCACCAGACCATGGATGACGAGACGATGCTTGTCCGGATCGATGACCGGGATGCCGCCATGATTAATGGTGAAATGCAGCCCGTTGGGCGTCGTCGTTCCCTCAACAAGATGGTGCGGCGTGCGCGCATGCGAATTGCGCGGCTCGTTGTTAGGGTTGCTCAAGGTGCGCACGACCTTGGCCTCGAATTTGGAACGCATTTGATAGGGCGGCGTCGGCTCGCCGATCTCGAGGCTCCACGGATCGTCGGTGAGCGGCTCGGCGCCGGCAGCGGATGGGGCGATGCCTGCCCCCAACGCGCCCGCTAGGACCACGCCGCGCCCCAACAGCGCGCGCCGGTCGATCAATCCATTCCCAGCAACGATTGGCAAATCCTGATTTGCGCTTGCCCGTGTTGCGATTGGCGGACCTGTCCATCAACAGCCCTCCCTGGTGCCCGGGCGTTTTCAACCACCCATTGCTTGGTAGGCACGGTAGCCCCTTGTATTGCAGCCGTCTTATCCACCCATTCATGACGCGGCGCGAAGAGCAACGCGTCAGAGAATGGAGAACGATGGCTTTGAGTTTCCTTTTCGTCCTTGCGGTTGGACTTGTTGCGGGCACCATCTCCGGCATTGTCGGCACCGGATCGTCGATCATGCTGATGCCGGTTCTGGTCTATCAGTACGGACCGAAGCAGGCCGTTCCGATCATGGCGATCGCAGCCATCATGGCCAATCTTTCGCGCATTCTCGCCTGGTATCGGGAGGTCGACTGGCGCGCCTGCGCCGCCTATTCCGTTCCGGCCATCCCGGCGGCGGCGCTCGGCGCGCGCACCTTGCTGGTGCTGCCATCGCATATCGTCGATATTTCCATCGGACTGTTCCTGATCGCGATGGTCCCGGCGCGGCACTGGCTGGCCAGCCATCAGTTCAAGCTTTCGCTCTGGCATCTTGCGATCGGCGGCGCCGTGATCGGCTATCTCACCGGCATTGTGGTCTCGACCGGCCCGCTCAGCGTACCGTTGTTTTTGTTTTACGGCCTGACCAAGGGCGCTTTTCTGGCAACCGAAGCGGCCAGTTCGCTTGGCATGTATGTGAGCAAATCCGTGACCTTCCAGCGTTTCGGCGCGCTGACCCCTGACATCGCGCTGCAAGGCCTGATTGCCGGCTCTTCGCTGATGTTCGGCGCCTTCATCGCCAAGCGCTTCGTGCTGCATCTAAAACCCGAAGCATTCCGCCTGCTGATGGATGGCATCATGGTTGTGGCTGGCCTCTCCATGCTTTGGACGGCATTTTCGTAAATCCTCGCCACTTTCCAGCTTCGGCGTCGTCAGCCGTCAATCCATGCTATGGGTAAAGACCTCGCGCTCGAATCTGTTGTCCAATTCCAGATGGCCAAATCATCCCTCTCTTTCGTCTGCCAGAACTGCGGCGCGGCCTATAACCGCTGGCAGGGCAAGTGCGAGTCCTGCGGCGAGTGGAACACGCTGGTCGAGGAGGATATCACCGGCGCGACGACGATGCCGGCCTCGATCCGCTCCAAGCGCAAGGGCCGGCAATTCGCACTGGAGAGTCTGACCGGCAAGAGCCAGGACGCCCCTCGCCTCGCCTCCGGCATGGCCGAACTCGACCGCGTCACCGGTGGCGGCTTTGTGCGCGGCTCGGTGCTTCTGGTCGGCGGCGACCCCGGCATCGGCAAATCAACGCTGCTGACGCAGGCAACCAGCCTGCTGGCGCGGGCCGGCCACCGCGCCGTTTACATCTCCGGTGAAGAGGCGGTGGCGCAGGTGCGGCTGCGCGCCGAGCGTCTGGGGCTGGCGGACGCGCCGGTGCAACTGGCGGCCGAGACCTCCGTGGAAGATATCGTCTCAACTCTTTCCGAAGGCGCGACCCCGCGCCTGATCGTGATCGATTCGATCCAGACCATGTGGACCGATACGGTCGAATCCGCGCCGGGCACGGTGACCCAGGTTCGTGCCTCGGCGCAGGCGCTGATTCGATTTGCCAAGAAATCCGGCGCGGCAATCATTCTGGTCGGCCATGTCACCAAAGACGGCCAGATCGCCGGACCTCGTGTGGTCGAACACATGGTCGACGCGGTGCTGTCGTTCGAGGGCGAAGGCTCGCAGCAGTTCCGCATCCTGCGGGCCGTGAAGAACCGCTTCGGCCCGACCGATGAGATCGGCGTGTTCGAAATGACGGGCTTAGGCCTTCGCGAAGTCTCCAATCCTTCCGAACTGTTCCTGTCGGAGCGCGATCTCGGCAGTCCGGGGACGGCGGTGTTCGCCGGCATCGAAGGTACGCGCCCGGTGCTGGTGGAACTGCAGGCGCTGGTGGCGCCGACCTCGCTCGGCACGCCGCGCCGTGCGGTGGTCGGCTGGGACCCCAGCCGGCTCTCGATGGTGCTGGCGGTCCTGGAGGCCCATTGCGGGGTCAAATTGTCCGGCCACGACGTCTATCTCAACGTCGCCGGCGGGTTGCGCATCCAGGAACCGGCCGCCGACCTTGCCGCCGCCGCAGCGCTGGTATCCTCGCTGGTCAATGCGACGCTGCCGGCGGATGCGGTCTATTTCGGAGAAATTTCGCTCTCGGGCGCGGTGCGGCCGGTCGCGCAGACCTCAGCGCGGCTTAAAGAAGCCGCCAAACTCGGCTTCGGCCGTGCCGTATTGCCCGAATCGGCCCGTGGCGAGGCCGGCGGCGATTCCGGCCTTTCGCTCAATCCGGTCGGCGGATTGACCAGCCTGGTTGCGGAAATCGCCGCGCGCGGCACTCCCAGAGCGAGAACACGGGAGCCAAGGCGCGGCTGCGGAGAAAAATGCCACACCTGCGAGATTCCGGCGCCAGGAAGGCTAGGCGCGGCGTGACGTTACCCGCCCTCGCCGCTATACATCGCCCGCAAGGCGGGACGGCGCGATTTTCGGCCTTGCCGTGCGCGCCATCGGACCGTCAGCTTAGGACGGCGCCGACTACGCCGATTCGCGGACTTGAATCTTGATGCGGACCTGACCAGCCGATGCCGATACCGATTCTCGATCTCGTCCTGCTCGCCGTGATGCTGATCTCCGGCCTGCTCGCGATGGTCCGCGGCTTCATGCGCGAAATCCTGTCGATCGCCGCCTGGGGCGCCGCCGCGCTGGTGACGCTCTATTCCTTCTCCAAGCTGCTCCCGACCGCCAAGACCTATTTCAACAACGATACGGTCGCGAGCCTTGTCGTGGTCGCCGGCGTCTTCGTCGGCACCCTGATCGTGGTTTCCGTCATCACGGTGCGGATTTCCGACATGATCCTGGATTCCCGAATCGGGGCGCTCGACCGCACGCTCGGTTTCCTGTTCGGACTGGCGCGCGGCTTGCTTATCGTCGTGGTGGCCTTCCTGTTCTTTACCTGGCTGGTTCCCGACAAGCAGCGGCCGGACTGGGTGACGGGCGCGAAGTCCCGGGTGGTCCTGCAAGGAACCGGGGATTGGCTGATGGCACTCTTGCCGGACGACCCCGAGAACACCATCTTGAAGAGATTCAAGAAGAATAAACCTGAAGATGAACAAACTGACGCCGACCAGGCGACACCGGCATCAGGCGACGGATATAGTAAACCTGCCCGTGACAGCCTTAAAAAGCTGATCGAAAAACCCGCGGCGCGGTGATAGCTGGTCAAAAGAGAGGCGCGATGGATAGTCAACAAAGCCCTTCCGACGACGCCAAAGCTCAGGAGCCGGATACCGGCTCCCTCTATCTGGAAAACTCCGACCTGGAAGGCGACACGCTCCGCGAGGAATGCGGCGTGTTCGGCATTTTCGGCCATCCCGAAGCAGCCGCCATCACGGCCCTCGGGTTGCACGCGCTCCAGCACCGTGGCCAGGAGGCCGCCGGCATCGTCTCGTTCGACGGGACCCGGTTCCATTCCGAACGACGTCTCGGCCTCGTCGGCGATACCTTTTCCCGGCGCGAGGTGATCGAGCGCCTGCCCGGCAACGCCGCCATCGGCCATGTCCGTTATTCCACCACCGGCGAGACCATCCTGCGCAACGTCCAGCCGCTGTTTGCCGAGCTCAATGCCGGCGGATTTGCCGTCGGCCATAACGGCAACCTGACCAACGGACTGACGCTGCGCCGCGAGCTCGTGCGTGGCGGCGCGATGATGCAGTCGACCACCGATACCGAGGTCATCCTGCACCTCGTGGCGCAATCCAAGCGCAACCATTTCATCGACCGCTTCATCGAGGCGCTGCGCGACCATCGAAGGCGCCTATTCGCTGGTGTCGCTGACCAACAAGAAGCTGATCGGCGCCCGTGACCCGCTCGGCATCCGGCCGCTGGTGCTCGGCGAATTGGATGGCCGTCCGATCCTGGCGTCAGAGACCTGTGCGCTCGACATTATCGGCGCCAAATATGTTCGCGACGTCGAACCCGGCGAGATCGTCGTGTTCGACGAGCGCGGCGCCCATAGCCACAAGCCATTTCCGCCCAAGCCGCCGCGCCCCTGCATCTTCGAATATATCTATTTCTCGCGGCCGGATTCCATCGTCGGCGGCCGATCGGTCTATGACGTGCGCAAATCCTTTGGCGCGCAGCTCGCGCGTGAAAGCCATGTCGCCAGTCGACGTGGTGGTGCCGGTGCCGGATTCCGGCGTACCGGCCGCCGTCGGCTATAGCCAGCATTCCGGCGTGCCGTTCGAGCTCGGCATCATCCGCAACCACTATGTCGGCCGCACCTTCATCCAGCCGACCCAAAGCGTGCGCGAACTCGGCGTGCGCATGAAGCACTCGGCCAATCGCGCCGCGATCGAAGGCAAGCGGATCATCCTGATCGACGATTCGCTGGTGCGCGGCACCACCTCGAAAAAGATCGTGCGCATGATGCGCGACGCCGGCGCCCGCGAGGTTCACTTCCGTCTCGCCTCGCCGCCGATCCTCTATCCCGATTATTATGGCATCGACCTGCCGGACCGCGGCGGCCTGCTGGCGGCGACCCATAACCTCGAGGAAATGCGCGAACTGATCGGCGCCGATACGCTGGCGTTCCTGACGGTCGACGGCATGTACCGCGCCATGGGCTATCAGGGGCGCGACGCCGCCAATCCCAAATTCTCCGACCATTGCTTTACCGGGGTCTATCCCACCAGCCTCACCGACCAGGACCAGGTCGAGCCGCAGCCGCGGCAACTGTCGCTGCTGGCGGAAGCAAGCTGAGCAAGTCGTCATTGCCGGGCTTGACCCAGCAATCCAACTGACATCTAGAAGTTCTCAAGATGGATACGCGGGCATAGGCGAGCGAAAGCGACGCCGTTCTTCGAACGGCTATGCCGGCGTATGACACCGTATTTGTTGCTTCGGAATCGCGTCCATGACCCTTCCTCTTACCGACCGCATCGCTCTCGTCACCGGCGCCTCGCGCGGCATCGGCTATGCCACCGCACGCGCGCTCGCCAGAGCAAGGCGCGCATATTGTTGCGGTGGCACGCACGCAAGGCGGGCTCGAAGAACTCGACGACGACATCCGAAAGGATGGCGGCAGCGCCACGCTGGTGCCGCTCAACCTGACCGACGTCGACGGCATCGCGCGGCTTGGCGCGGCGCTGAATGACCGCCACGGCAAGCTCGATATTCTGGTCGGCAATGCCGGCGTTTCCGGCCCCTCCTCGCCGCTCGGCCATATCGAGATGAAGCCGTGGAACGACGTGATCTCGATCAATGTCTCGGCCAACTTTCAACTGATCCGCTGCATGGAACCGCTGCTGAGGAAATCCGATGCGGGCCGCGCGGTGTTCGTGACCTCTGGCGCAGCGAACAAGGCCTCCGCTTATCTCGGCCCTTACGCGGCCTCCAAGGCTGCGCTCGAGGCGCTTGTACGGGTCTGGGCCAACGAGACGGCGTCGACCGCGCTTCGGGTCAACCTGTTCAATCCCGGCCCGATCCGCACCCGCATGCGCGCTGCGGTCTTCCCTGGCGAGGATCCGCTGAAGCTCGACACACCCGAGCAGGCGGCCGAATTCATTGTGCCGATGTGCGCGCCGTCGTGGAACGAGACCGGAAAGTTCTACGACTACCCAACGCGGAGCCTTCTGAGCTTCCAGCCACCGGCCTAGAGCCTATTCGGTTCTGACGGAATCAGAACCGGGCTCTATTCTCTTGTTTTGACGCGTTTTCTACCGCAGATAAGTCTACGCAATCTGCGTAAACTTGATTGCTATGCGAACCGGTTTCCACTTCGCTCGAAAACGCTCTAGCCGCTCGGGTCCATCGACGACGCATGCGGTTGACTGGCCTTTGGTTGGGTTATTCACTGACGTCCAAAGAAACAGGAGGACGCCCGTGACGCCGATCGAGAACCGCGGCCATCTACTGCGCGCCATCGCGAACCTTGCAGCGGCAGCGGTATTCTCCATCGCCGCCCTGATGGTCGGCACGATGGGCCTTTCGCACGCCGGCGAGATTCCGGCCTTTGTCGTGGACGCATCCTGGCCGAAGCCGCTGCCGAACAATTGGATTCTCGGTCAGGTCGGCGGCATCACCGTCGATGCGCAAGGGCATATCTGGATGATCCATCGCCCGCGCTCGCTGACCGATGACGAGAGGGGCGCGACTCTGATGCCGCCACGCTCGAAATGCTGTATCCCCGCGCCGCCGGTTCTGGAATTCGATGCCGACGGCAATCTTCTGCGCGCCTGGGGCGGGCCGGGCGAAGGCTATGAATGGGTCGGACGCGAGCACGGCATCGAGGTCGACGAGCGAGGATTCGTCTGGGTCGGCGGCAATGCCGAGAACGACAATGCCATCCTGAAATTCACGCTCGATGGCAAGTTCGTCATGCAGATTGGCAAGATCGCCCCGAGCAGGGGGAGCAACGATACCAGCCAGCTCGGCAGGCCCGCTGAAACCGCGATCGACAAGGAAGCCGACGAAATCTACGTCGCCGACGGATACGGGAATCGCCGCATCATCGTTTTCGATGCCAGCACCGGTGCCTACAAGCGGCACTGGGGCGCCTACGGCAACCCGCCGAACGACGACAAGCAACCATCCTATGATCCCAAGGCTGCGGCCTCTCCCCAGTTCGCCAACCCCGTGCATTGCGTAAAGATCGCCCATGACGGGTTTGTCTATGTCTGCGATCGCATCAACAATCGCATCCAGGTGTTCCGCAAGGACGGCACCTTCGTGAAGGAATGGTTCTACGAAAAGAACACGCTCGGCAACGGCGCGGTATGGGACATCGCGATCTGGCCGGATCCAAAACAGACCTATCTACTGAGCGCTGACGGCGAGAACAATGAAATCAGGATCATCAACCGCCAGGACGGAACAGTTGTCGGCAGTTTCGGACGAGGTGGCCGCAATGCTGGCCAGTTCCACTGGGTCCATGCCATCGCCGTCGATGCCAAGGGCAACGTCTATACAGCCGAGGTCGATAACGCCAAACGAATCCAAAAATTCCGTCTGAAATCGGATGCCCTACGCTGAGCGCGAAGGCCCGCGGCCGGAGAGCGTCCCGGCTGCGATGACAAGCGCCAGCAGCACCAGCGCGGATGCGAGATAGAACGGCGCGCCCGGCAGGTGCAGCGGCGTCTGTGCGCCGATGAAATAGGCAAAGGTCAGCGTGAACAGAAACGGCCCCAGCAATTGAGAGATGCTCTGCACGCTCGAGTTTGCTCCCTGCAGCTGGCCTTGCTGGTCGGCTGCGACCCGCTTCGTCATCAAGGCCTGGATCGCCGCGCCGGAAACACCCCATAGCGACATCACGGGAATTCCAAGCCAGGATAACGGGCCGGTGGGCGCGATGGCGAAAATGAAAAAGCCGGCTGCCCCGCAGACAAGCCCCAGCAGCAGCGATCGACGTTCGCCGAACACCCGCACGATCGGCCCGATGCCTGCGCCCTGCACCACCATCGTGCAGACGCCGACCATCGCGAGCGTCACGCCAACGGTTTTTGAATCCCAGCCATATCGATAAGTCGCATAGAGCACGAAAATCGACGGCAGCACCGCATGCGCTAACTGGGCAAAGAAATTCGTCACCGACAGGCCGGCGAGGATGCGGTCGGAGCGCAACAGACGCAGCGCGCCGATCGGGTTGGCGCTTTTCCAGCGAAACGAGGCGCGGCGGTCGCGGGGCAGCGACTCCGGCAGGATCAGAAGGCCATACATCGTATTGGCAAAACTCAAGCCTGCCGCGACCCAAAATGGCAGCCGTGGGTCGAAATCGCCGAGCAACCCGCCGACAGCCGGACCGATGATGAATCCGGCGCCGAAGGCCGCACCCACCTTGCCGAACACCGCGGCCCGGCGTTCCGCCGGTGTGATGTCGGCAATATAGGCAAAGGCCGTCGAAATGCTGGCCGAGGTAATGCCCGAAATCACCCGGCCGACAAATAGCCAGATCAGCGACGGCGCCAGCGCCATCAGCACATAATCGAGCCCAAGCCCGAAATTCGACAGCAGCACCACCGGCCTTCGGCCAAAGCGGTCGGACAGGCTGCCGAGGATCGGCGAGAACAGGAATTGCATCAACGCCCAGGCCGTACCGAATACGCCAAAGATGCGGGCGGCTTGCGCCGTATCGTTGTCGACGAAGCTTTCGACGAGTTTTGGCAGGATCGGCATGATCAGGCCGAGTGCGAGCATGTCGAGCAGGATCGTGACGAAGATGAAGGCTACCGCGGCGCCGCGCGCAGGCGGCACGACGACGGTACTCGTTTCGCTCATGAAGGTCGCTTCCGCTTGTGCGCAAAGGGATTAGCCTTCTCGCGCAGCGAAATCCGCACCGGCGTGCCGGGCAATTCAAAGTACTCGCGCAGGGAATTGACGAGATAGCGCAAATAGGATTGCGGCACGGCGTCGGCGCGTGAGCAGAACAGCACAAAGCTCGGCGGCCGCGCCTTGGCTTGCGTGATATAATTCAGCTTCAAGCGACGGCCGGAGACCGCCGGCGGCGGGTTGGCGTCCACCGCCTGCTCGAACCAGCGATTGAGCGCCGCCGTCGGCACCCGCCGATTCCACACCGCATAGGCGTCTTCGATCGCCCGCATCAGGCGGTCGACGCCCTCGCCCATCAGGCCCGATATGGCAACCAAAGGCGCTCCCCTGACTTGCGGCAGCAAGTGGTCGGCCTCGGTGCGCAGCGCCGAGATCGCGCCGCCTTTGGCTTCCGTCAAGTCCCATTTGTTGACGGCGATCACGAGCGCGCGGCCCTCGCGTTCGATCAGGTCGGCGATGCGCAAATCCTGCTCTTCGAATTTATTTTGCGTATCCATCATCAGCACGACGACCTCGGCAAAGCGCACCGCTCGCAAGGCGTCCGCAACCGAGAGCTTTTCCAGCTTTTCCTCGATCCGGGAGCGCCGCCGCAACCCGGCGGTGTCGAACACGCGAAAGTCCCGGCCATTCCAGGTGATTTCCACGGCGATGGAATCGCGCGTGGTGCCGGCCTCGGCGCTGGTCAACAGCCGCTCCTCGCCAAGCAAACGGTTGATCAGCGTCGACTTGCCGGCATTGGGACGGCCAACAACGGCCACGCGGATCGGTCGTTTGGCCAATTCCTCGTCAGTTTCAGCGATCTCCTCATCGCCTTCCTCGTCCTCTTCAGCGGGCTCAGGCATCAACACGCGGAGCGCGTCATAAAGGTCGACCATGCCCTCGCCATGCTCGGCCGAAATCTGCAAAGGATCGCCGAGGCCCAACGCGTAGGATTCCATGGCGCCGATTTCGCCATGCTTGCCCTCGCTCTTGTTGGCCAGGAGAATGACCGGCTTGTCGGCGCGGCGCGCGTAATCGGCAAAGGCGCGGTCGCTCGGCGTCAGTCCGGCACGGGCGTCGATCACGAACATCAGCGCATCCGCAAGCCCGATCGCTGTTTCGGTCTGCTCCTGCATCCGCGCTGTCAGCGATCCCTTCGCGCCCTCGTCGAGCCCTGCCGTGTCGATCACGGTGAATCGGAGATCACCGAGCCGGGCCTCGCCCTCGCGCCGATCGCGGGTAACCCCCGGCGCATCGTCGACCAGCGCCAGCTTCTGTCCGACCAGACGGTTGAACAGGGTCGATTTCCCGACATTGGGCCGGCCGATAATGGCGATCGTAAAGGACATCATTGATCCGGACGTGCGGGAGAATCGATCGCAAGCATGTTGCATGCTTGCGCTGCAAAAACTTCAAATAGGCGGCGCTAGTACCGCCGATCTGAAGTCCCTGCAGCGCAAGCAGCGAGTTCCTTCCAGGGACTTCAGATCGCTAAGCGGTACTAGAATCAATCAGTTTGTGAGTAGCCCATGGCTTTCCGAAGTTCGTGAAGGTGGGCACTGCAAGGGAGCACGAACTTCGGAAAGTGGGCGCTAGTCCGAATATACCCGCATCAAGCCTTAGCGCGTAAATGTACCGCCCGGTAGCGGTGCGGGGAATGCCGAGCCGGATTGTTGGGCCGTTGGCGCGGGTTGCGCCTGCGTTGCGCCGGATTGCTGCGCGTCCTGATCGGGCGGCGGCGCCGTGGTGCGCTGGCGAACGATTTTCTTCTTGGGCGCTGGCGGTGCCGCAGCCGTGTTGTCTTCCTCGGGCGCCGCGGGATCCGTGCTGGCCGTTGCGGCCGCAGGCGGCTGCTTGCTCCTCTTGGCGGTCTTTTTCGACTTGGTGTCTGCCGGAGGTGGCGGTGGGACGGCCGCTTCCTGCGCATTCAGATCGGGTTCCTGCTGGGCCCCCTTGTACAGGGATTTCGGAACGCCTTGTTCAAGACCGGGCACGCCGTCCGGAAATACCGGCTTGCGATCGCCCTGCAGTTTCTTCTTGGTGTCGATCCAGTCGAGCCAGTCCATCGGATCGAAGCTGCTGATATTGCTCGAGCAGCCTACGAGCGCGCCGGACAGCGCGACAAGAACAGAAGCGGCGATCAGACGTTTCAGGCGACGCATGGTCGATGTCTCGTTCAACCTGTTTTCCCGTCGTCAGCTCTTGGCGATCGGCGGAAGCAGCGCTTGAAGCGCCTCGGCCCGCGATCGCATCGCCGCAGGCGTCTCGCCGTCATTGGCAATCATGTCCAGCCATTGCCGCGCCGCAGTCGTGTCATTGGCGCGCCAGGCCGACAAGGCCAGCAACTCACGCGCAGTATGGCGAAAGGTCGCATCCGGCTTGGTGGCAGCCTCAAGCCGTTGCAGCATGTTCGGATAGCTATCGGTGTCCAGCAATAGTCCCGCGGCACGAATCCGCGCCAGGTCCTGCTGTTCGGTGCCGATGCTGCGATCGGCGGCGAGTTCGTCGAACATTTTGGCGCCCGCTTGCGGATCACGGGCTGCAGCCTCGCCCGCCGCGCGCAATCGCGCCAGCATGCGGTATCCGGCAGGCGCCGTGGTCGCGAGCTTGTCAAAGGCGGCCTGCGCCTCGTCATGCTTGTTTTGCTCGGCCAGCTCAAGCGCGGCGTTAAAGGCCGCCCCGGCTTCGGCCGCCTTCTGAGCTTCCAAATACTCATAACCGCGCCAGCCGGCGACGGCGGCAATGATCAGGAGCGCCGCGGCGATGATATAGATCGAGTATTGGTCCCACAGCTTCTTGAGCTGCTCCCGGCGGACCTCCTCGTCGACTTCATCAAATAATTCAGACACTTAGAGATACCCCATCTCCGGCTTGGCGCGTTTGGAACCAACGACACCGTCAAATCTGCCCCTTGATGGCGGCCGCGTTACCCTAGCGATATGGCGGTGGCAAGGCAAAGCTAGCCCCGTCAGAGCGTTAACAAGGCCGGCCCAAGGGGTTATCCACTCTCCGTCTTGCGGCAAGCCGGTACGCTCACGTCTTCGTCTTCATGCCGTAAACATGCTCCGGTCCCGGGAAAGCGCGCGAACGAACGTCGGCCGCATAGCCCTGGATCGCCGCCTCGATCATCGGGCCGAGGTTACCGTAGCGGCGGACGAATTTCGGGGCCCGCGGCGACAGTCCCAGCATGTCCTCCAGCACCAGCACCTGGCCGTCGCAGGCTGCGCTCGCGCCAATGCCGATGGTCGGAATGTCGATCGTTTCCGTGATCTTGCGCGCCAGGGGCTCGGCCACCGCTTCGACCACGACCGAAAAGGCGCCGGCTTGCGCTACCGCAAGCGCATCGTTCTCGATCGGCTCCCAGCTTCCTTCATCGCGGCCCTGGGCGCGGAACGATCCGAGCGTATTGATCGACTGCGGGGTCAGGCCGATATGGCCCATCACCGGTATGCCGCGTTCGACCAGAAATACGATCGTCTCAGCCATCCGCGCGCCGCCCTCGAGCTTGATCGCCCCGCAGTGGGTTTCCTTCAAAATTCTCACGGCCGAATGAAAGGCCTGCTCCTTGGAGGCCTCGTAGGATCCGAAAGGCATATCGACGACGACGAGCGCGTGCTGGGAGCCGCGCATCACCGCGTGCCCTTGCAGGATCATCATCTCGAGCGTCACCGGCACGGTGGTTTCAAACCCGTGCATGACATTACCGAGGGAGTCGCCGACCAGGATCACGTCGCAGTAACGGTCCACGAGAGCGGCGGTATGCGCATGATAGGATGTCAGCATCACGATCGGCTCGCCGTTCTTGCGAGCGCGAATATCGGGTGCGGTTTTGCGCTTGATCGCAGATTGAACTGACATCTTAAACTCCTACGACGGGAACGCCGATCACGACCGGATGGAACGCGAAAGCAAGCGCCAGATAGACGACGATTCCGACCGCAACCGCAATCAGGTCGTTGCCCCAGCCACCGACCGGGATCGGCGGTGCGCCGGCATCGGACCGGCGTTTGAGCGAAATGCGGTCGAACACCGCCCAGCCCAGGAATGAGCCGAACAGGATGATCGAGCCGAGATCGCCATTGGCCAGCAAATGCGCCGCCGCCCACAGTTTGACCCCGGCCAGCATCGGATGCTTGAGCGCCGTGTAAATACGTCCGCGCAGATAAGCGGCTACGACGAGGATCACGGCGGGCAACATCAGCGCGAGCGTGACGTGCTTCAGCGCCTTTGGCGGATTCCAGATGTCGATCCATCCGGTGGCACGGTAGTGCGCAAAACCCCAGGCGATCAGCGCGATCCCGATCACGGAGATGAGCGCGTAGACGAACTTGTAGCTGCCCTCGCCTCCCACGGCGGCGATCGCACGGGCACGGAGTTCGCGCTGGGCCGGTAAGGTATGGACGCCGAGAAACAGCACGAGACCCAGGATCATCACCGCCAGTCCCATCATGCCCCTCCCGCGCGCCTTTTGCGGCTACCCGCGTACACTTTCAAGGGCTGCACGGCAATGGCGGGATATTGGCGGTTACGGCGTGGCCTTTTGCGTGTCGATATCGCGGTTGTCGACATAGCGGATGGCGATTGGCCGCCCAGCGAGGGCGCCGCCAAGGTTGCCGGTGAATTTGAGCGGCACGCAGGCGTCAATGGAATGATTGATCGCTTTTAAATACGTCTCGCGGACCTCGGCGGGCACGCCAGCGGTGGAAAAAGTCATGCGCGGCGGGCCGATCAAATCGCCCGACCGCTTGAAGCTGAAACGCACTGTCATCTGCATCCCCTCTTTCGCGGAATCCGGCTGCGGCGGCGTCCAGCACGAGCGCAGGGCGGCGAAGAGATCGCCGATATTATCCAGATCGTGATCGGGCTTTTGATATCTTGGCGCGTCTGCCTCCGACGGCTTGCTCTCGACTGTCAGCTGAAGGTTTTCGCCGTAGGGATAATAGATTTCGGGGATGCAGGGGCCGTGACTGAGCACGCTGCAGAAGGACGGCGTGCACGGGTGATGGGAAAGAACGCTGCACGGCTCATGCGAAAAGGGAATCACATTGATGCGGTGCCACCGCCTGGCGTCGGCGCGTCCCGCCAGAGCCAGTCCTGCAATCACGGCCACTGAAACGATAGCGAAGCGACGGAGCATGCACAGGCCCTCGGAAGCATACCCTCCAACATAACGCGAAACCGCAACGAAAGGTCAGAGTTGTCGCTGCCTTCCCGTTCACATCCTCGCGTGTGGCATCGCGCCGGTCAGGCCTTTTTCTTCACATCCTTGACACTGGAGAAGACGATGCCCTCGGCCCGCTCCTTGGTGTAGCCGAGATAGAACTCGTTCTTGGCGAGGAATACCGGATCGCCATCCACATCATCGGCGACGCCGGAGCCGTTGGCTGCAACAAAAGCATCGAGCTTCTTGCGGTCCTCGGAGGAAATCCAGCGCGCCAGCTGGAATTCCGAAACTTCGAACTCGACCGGCAGCGCGTATTCGGCCTCAAGCCGCGCCTTGAGCACGTCGAGTTGCAGCGGACCGACCACGCCGACCAGCGCCGGTGCACCATCGCGAGGACGAAACACCTGAACGACGCCCTCCTCCGACATCTGCTGCAACGCTTCCTTGAGCTTCTTGGCTTTCATCGCATCGGTGAGCCGTACGCGGCGAACGATCTCCGGCGCAAAGCTCGGCACCCCGACGAAGGTGATGTCCTCACCTTCCGTCAGCGTGTCGCCGATCCGCAAAGAACCGTGATTGGGAATGCCGACGACGTCGCCCGCAAAAGCTTCGTCCGCGACCGAGCGGTCCTGGGCGAAGAAGAATTGCGGGCTCGACAGCGGCATGGTCTTGCCGGTTCGCACCAGTTTCGCCTTCATGCCCCGGGTCAACTTGCCCGAGCACAATCGCGCAAACGCAATGCGGTCGCGGTGATTGGGATCCATATTGGCCTGGATCTTGAACACGAAGGCGCTCATGCGCGGCTCGGCGGCCTCGACCTTGCGCAAGTTGCCTTCCTGGGCGCGCGGCGGCGGCGCGAAGCGGCCGAGGCCATCCAGGAGATCGCCGACGCCGAAATTGCGCAGCGCGCTGCCGAAATAGACCGGCGTCAAATGGCCCTCACGAAACGCCTCGAGTTCGAAAGGCTTGCAGGCTTCCGAGACGAGCGCGAGTTCTTCCTTGACCTCGGCAGCGTTGAGATTGGCATTGCGGCCAGCCAGTTCGGCGATATCGATTTGCTGGGCCGCACCGGTCTTGGCGCCGCCACCTTCCAGCAGGCGCACGCCGCCGGTGGCGATGTCGTAGGTCCCCAGGAAATCGCGTCCGCGTCCGACCGGCCAGGTCATCGGCGTGGTGTCGAGCGCCAGCGTCTTTTCGATCTCGTCCAGAAGGTCGAACGTATCCCGGCTCTCACGGTCCATTTTGTTGATGAAGGTGATGATGGGAATGTCGCGAAGCCGGCACACCTCAAAAAGTTTGCGCGTGCGCGCCTCGATGCCCTTGGCGGCATCGATCACCATCACGGCGGAATCGACCGCGGTCAGCGTGCGATAGGTGTCCTCGGAAAAATCCTCGTGGCCCGGCGTATCCAGCAGGTTGAAAACGAGACCGTCGAATTCGAAGGTCATCACCGAGGTGACCACGGAAATCCCGCGCTCGCGCTCGATCTTCATCCAGTCGGAACGGGTGTTGCGCCGTTCGCCCTTGGCCTTGACCTGCCCCGCCAGATTGATCGCGCCGCCGAACAAAAGTAGCTTTTCCGTCAGCGTGGTCTTGCCGGCGTCGGGGTGGGAAATGATCGCAAAGGTGCGCCGGCGCGCCACTTCTCTCGCGAGTGGCGACGGCGATGAAGAATCAGAGCTGAGGGCAAGATCGGACATGGAGCAAAGCGTTTGGCAGGGAAACCGGGCCGGATCAAGGAGGGTCCGCGCCTACCCGTATATAGGGATGACGCAGACCGGCTCCAACCGGAGCGAACCGATTAACCTAACCATTTGAGCAACCAGTAGGCCACGGCCGCGACACCCGCAGCGGCCGGAATGGTAATCACCCAGGCATAGACGATCGAACTGGCCACATTCCACCGCACGGCCGAGACACGCCGCGCGGCACCGACGCCAACGATGGCGCCGGTAATGGTATGGGTTGTCGATACCGGCACCCCGAGAAAGGTCGCCAGGAACAGCGTGATAGCGCCACCGGTTTCGGCGCAAAATCCCTGCATCGGCGTCAATTTGGTGATTCTCAAACCCATGGTGCGAACAATGCGCCAGCCGCCCATCAGCGTGCCCATGGCCATTGCCGCCTGGCACGCCAGCACCACCCAGAACGGGACGTAAAATTCGCTGCCAAGCTTTCCCTGCGAGAACAACAGCACGGCAATGATGCCCATGGTCTTCTGAGCATCATTGCCGCCGTGGCCAAGCGAATACAGCGAGGCTGAGGCAAACTGCAAAATCCGAAAGGCACGGTCGACCGCAAACGGTGTCGAGCGAACCGCAATCCACGATACGATCGCGACCAACACAATCGCCAGCAAGAACCCGATCAATGGCGACAACACGATTGCCAGCAGCGTTTTGGAAAGCCCGCTCCAGACTGCGGCCGAAAACCCGCCCTTTGCCATGCCGCCGCCGACCAGCCCGCCGATCAACGCATGCGAACTCGAAGACGGAATACCCAAGGCCCAGGTGATCAGGTTCCACACGATCGCGCCGACAAGGGCGGCAAAGATAACCGAAACGTCGATGATACTGGGCTCGATAATGCCGGTACCGATGGTCTGCGCGACGTTCAGTCCGAACACCAGGAAAGCCACGAAGTTGAAAAAAGCAGCCCAGAACACGGCATATTGCGGCCGCAGCACGCGGGTCGATACGATCGTCGCAATCGAATTGGCGGCGTCGTGCAGTCCGTTGAGAAAGTCGAACAGCAACGCGACGGCGATCAACCCGACCAGAACCGGAAAACCAAGCGCGGCATCCACCTCCTCTATACCTGCTCGATCACGATGCTGTTGATCTCATTGGCCACGTCGTCGAAACGATCGGCCACCTTCTCCAGATGATCGTAGATTTCCGCGCCGACGATGAAGTCCATCGCATTGGCGTCGCGGTGCTTGAGGAATAGCTCCTTCAGCCCGATATCCTGGAGGTCGTCGACGCGACCCTCGAGCTTGGTCAACTCCTCAGTGATGGTCGTGAGCAACGACACGTTGCTGCCGATCGACTGCAGCAGCGGCAACGCACGGCTGACGAGGTTCGCGCAATCGACCAGAAGCGTCCCCATCTCGCGCATCGGCGGCTCGAAGGTGCGAACCTCGAACAGCATCACGGCCTTTGCGGTTTGCTGCATCTGATCGATGGCGTCATCCATCGCAGTGATCAGGTTCTTGATGTCACCCCGGTCGAACGGCGTGATAAACGTGCGCCGCACCGCGGTCAGCACCTCGCGCGTGATGTTGTCGGCATCGTTTTCAAACTGATTGACGCGCTGACAGAAAACCGGCGTTTCCTCACCACCCTGAAGCATGCCCTGCAAAGCCAGCGCGCCCTGCTGCACCGTTTGAGAATGCCTGGCAAAGAGGTCGAAAAACCGCTCTTCCTTTGGAAGGAAGGCGCGAAACCAACGCAGCATGGCTATGTCCAAAATCGTACAAAGGCTGGCCCGAAGGGCCTGTCACAAATATGTCATAGACTAATTCGGATGGGGCCGCCTACCGGTCGGCATAAGGAATCCGACCTCTCCACGGCTTTATGAGGCCGGGAAAGCTGGCACCAATTCCGCTTCCTAGAGCGAACGCCGGAACAAATGGGCAATCTCACCGACAATGCCCCGGCGGAACGTCAGCACGCAGGCGACGAAAATCGAGCCCTGGATCACGGTGACCCAGTGAGCCAAATCCGGCGAGATATTGCTGCGTGGCGACGATGATAAACGCGCCAATCACCGGGCCAAATACCGTGCCGAGCCCGCCGACCAGCGTCATCAACACGATCAGGCCGGACATCCCGATCTCGACATCCGACAGCGAGGCATTCTGCGACCACGAACACCTTCAGCGAGCCTGCAAATCCCGCCAGCGTTCCCGACAGGATGAAGGCCAGCAATTTGTAGTGGTCGGTTTTGTAGCCCAGCGAAATCGCGCGCTGCTCGTTCTCACGGATCGATTTCAAGCACCTCGCCGAACGGCGAGTTGATGGCGCGAAAGATCACGAGGAAGCCGAACAGGAAGCCCGCGACGATGACGTAATAAAGCACCGTCGGCTTGGAGAGATCGAAGATCCCGAGCAGCCGGCCCTGCGGAATACCCTGGATACCGTCTTCACCATGCGTGAACGGCGCCTGCAGATAGATGAAGTAGAATGAGCTGCGACAATGCCAGCGTGATCATCGCGAAATAGATGCCCTGACGCCGGATCGCGACGACGCCGGTGATGATGCCTAGCCCTGCGGACGCTGCCATGCCAATGAGAATGCCAAGCTCAGGCGGCACGCCCCATACCTTGACGGCATGGGCGGTGACATAGCCGCCGGTCCCCAAGAACATCGCATGGCCGAACGACAATAGGCCGCCATAGCCGATCAAGAGGTTGAAGGCGCAGGCGAGCAGCGCAAAACACAGCCCCTGCATCACGAAGAACGGATAGAGCCCGGTCAGCGGCACGAGCAACAAAAGCGCGGTCATGATCGCGAACGCGATCATCTCGTCGCGGATGGTGCGCGGGGTTACCGGTAAGGTATCGTCGGTCATCGCCGTCATGTCAGGCCGCCCGTCCCGTCAATCCCGTTGGTTTCACCAGCAACACCAGCACCATGAGAACGAATACCACGGTGTTGGAGGCTTCCGGATAAAAGTATTTGGTCAAGTCCCTCGATCACGCCCAACGCAAAGCCGGTAATGATCGATCCCATGATCGATCCCATGCCGCCGATCACCACCACCGCGAACACCACGATGATGATGTTCTCGCCCATCAAGCGGCCGGACCTGATTGATCGGCGCCGACAACACGCCGGCCAGCGCCGCCAGGCCGACGCCGAGGCCGTAGGTCAGCGTGATCATCCGCGGCACGTTGATGCCGAAAGCACGCACCAGCGTCGGATTTTCCGTCGCGGCCCGCAAATAGGCGCCAAGCCGCGTTCGCTCGATCAGATACCAGGTCGCAAAGCACACGATAAGCGAGAACACCACGACCCAGCCGCGATAGATCGGCAGGAACATGAAGCCGAGATTCATGCCGCCCCTCAGTTCCTCGGGTATCGCGTAGGGCAAACCCGACGAGCCGAAAAAGTTCTGGAAGATACCCTGAATGATCAGCGCCAGCCCGAAGGTCAGCAACAGCCCGTAAAGATGATCGAGGCCGGCCAGCCATTGCAGCATGGTTCGTTCCAGAACCATGCCGAAAACGCCGACCACGATCGGCGCGATGAGCAGCGCCGACCAATATCCGATGCCCAAAATATTGAGCAGGAAATAGGCGCAGAACGCACCCATCATATAGAGCGCGCCGTGCGCGAAATTGATGATGTTGAGCATGCCGAAGATCACGGCAAGCCCGAGGCTCAGCAACGCGTAGAATGAGCCGTTGATCAATCCAACGAGGAGCTGTGCGTAGAGAGCTTGCATATGGGTCGATCTTTCAACTCATGCCGTTGACATCGTGTCTGGCGGCCTCACCGAAGCGAAGCCGCCAGACTTGACCGGTTACTTCTTCACGAGCGGGCACTTGCTTTCCGAAAGCGGCCTAAATGCCTGGTCTCCGGGAACCGTGCCGATCAGCTTGTAGAAATCCCAGGGCGCTTTGGACTCCGACGGCTTCTTCGCCTCGAACAAATAAGCCGAATGGATGGTGCGCCCATTGGGCTGGATCTCGCCTTTGCCGAACAGAGCATCGTCGGTCGGCATCGATTTCATCTTCTCCACAACCTTGACGCCGTCATGCGGGTTGCCGCCGAGGGCTTCGAGCGCCTTGAAGTAATGCAGAAGTCCTGCATAGACGCCGGCCTGCACCATGGTCGGCGGTGCGCCGTTCTTCATGCGTGCGGCGAACTTCTTGGAAAATTCGCGCGTCTTGTCGTTCATGTCCCAATAGAATGTCGAGGAAAAGTTGAGGCCTTGCGCGGTCTCGAGCCCGATCGCCTTGACGTCGGTGATGAACAAAAGCAGCGCGGCGAGCTTTTGACCTCCCTTGACGATGCCGAACTCGGCGGCCTGCTTGATCGAGTTCGTGGTGTCGCCGCCCGCATTGGCAAGACCGATGATCTTGGCTTTCGAGGCCTGCGCCTGCAGCAGGAAGGACGAAAAATCGGCGGTGTTGAGGGGATGCTTGACCTCGCCGACCACCTTGCCTCCGTTGGCCAGGATAACGGCCGTGGTATCGCGCTCGAGCGCTTGGCCGAACGCATAGTCGGCGGTGAGGAAGAACCAGGTATCGCCGCCGGCCTTCACCAGCGCCTGACCGGTAACGTGGGCCAGCATGTAGGTGTCGTAGGTCCAGTGCACCGTGTTGGGAGAGCACTGCGCGTTGGTGAGGTCGGAGGTCGCGGCGCCGGAATTGATATAAACGCCGTTCTTTTCCTTGACGACGTTGTTGACCGCCAGCGCGACGCCGGAATTTGGAACGTCGACGATGACGTCGACTTTTTCGACGTCGAACCACTGCCGCGCGATCGCCGTGCCGATGTCCGGCTTGTTCTGATGGTCGCCGGAGATGACGTCGATCTTCCAGCCCTTCGCCGTCAGGCCGGAATCCTCGATTGCCATCTGGGCGGCAAGCGTCGAGCCGGGGCCGCCGAGGTCGGCATAAAGCCCGGATTGATCGGACAACGCCCCGATCTTGACGACCTTGTCCTGCGCATTGGCAAAGCCGGCAGTTGCAAGGCTCATGGCCGTTCCGAGCAACAGGCTTGCGAAAATTCTGGCTTTCATAGGCGGTCCCTCTTCTGGATGTTCTCGCGTTGTTTTTTAGACGCCGAGATAGGTGTGAAGCTTGTCCATGTTGGCTTGCAGCTCCGCGTTGGCGAAGCCGTCGATGATCTTGCCGTGTTCGACGATGTAGTAGCGATCGGCTACCGTCGCGGCGAACCGGAAATTCTGCTCGACGAGCAGGATGGTAAAGCCCTCGCTCTTGAGGCGTTTGATGGTTTGGCCGATCTGCTGGATGATGACGGGAGCAAGTCCCTCGGTCGGCTCGTCCAGCATCAAAAAGCGGGCGCCGGTACGCAGGATTCGTCCGATCGCGAGCATCTGCTGCTCGCCGCCCGACAATTTCGTGCCCTGACTGCCCAGCCGTTCCTTGAGGTTGGGAAACAGCTCGAAAATCTGATCCAGCGAAAGACCGCCATTACGCACGGTGGGCGGCAGCAAGAGGTTTTCGCGAACATCAAGGCTTGCGAAAATCCCGCGTTCCTCCGGGCAAAACGCAATACCCATACGCGCGATCCTGTCCGATGCAGCGCGGATGATCTCCTTGCCGTCGAAGCGGATCGAACCCGAGCGCTTGCCGATGATCCCCATCACCGATTTCAGCGTACTCGTCTTGCCGGCCCCGTTGCGGCCGAGCAGCGTGACGACCTCGCCCGGATTAACCTGGAAATTGATGCCGTGCAGGATGTGGGACTCGCCGTACCAGGCTTCGAGATTTTGCACCGACAGGATGGGATTGCCGGAAGCGGACGGCGCGACCGCGGGGCTCGGCCATTTTCACGTCAACCATGGCCTGCCCCCAGATAAGCTTCCTTCACGCGCTCGTCCTTGGAGAGTTCGGTATAATTGCCCTCCGCCAGCACATGACCGCGCGTCAGCACGGTGATGATATCGGACAGATTGGCAACGACGGACAGATTATGTTCGACCATCAGGATCGTGTACTTCGCGGAGATGCGCTTGATCAGCGCGGCAATCTTGTCGATGTCCTCGTGCCCCATCCCCGCCATCGGCTCATCGAGCAGCATCATTTCAGGATCGAGCGCCAGCGTGGTCGCAATTTCCAGTGCGCGCTTGCGGCCATACGGCATCTCGATCGCGGGCGTCTTGGCAAACTCGCTCAGGCCGACGTCGTCAAGCAGTTCGTGCGCGCGGGCGTTGAAGCGGTCGAGCACGGTCTTGGAACGCCAGAAGTCAAAGGAATGCCCGTGCTGACGCTGGAGTGCGACGCGTACATTCTCCAGCGCCGTCAGATGCGGGAATACCGCCGATATCTGAAACGAACGAACCAGGCCAAGCCGCGCCACATCGGCCGGCGCCATCGCCGTGATGTCCTGTCCCTTGTAGAGGATCTGACCCGCCGACGGCCGGAGAAACTTGGTAAGCAGATTGAAACAGGTCGTCTTGCCGGCCCCGTTTGGGCCGATCAAGGCGTGAATACTGCCGCGCCGCACCTTGAGGCTAACGTCGCGTACAGCAAAGAATCCCGCGAATTCCTTGGTCAATCCGTGGGTTTCGAGAATGAACTCATCCGCCAATCAAATTCCCCCGAGAGGCCATCGCCGCGACGTCTTCCGTCGCGCACGTGGCTTGTCTTGATCCTTACAGCGGGTTCCTCCAGGGCTCTGAAAATACCGCGTTTTGTTACGCGTGTTGAAATTCGTCCCGGGACCCGCCGCCTCCGGTCCGGAATATGCCGTCAACGGCCCTCCTTGTGCAAGGCGGAAAGCGGTACGGGCTGCGCTTGGCCAATAGTCTTATAGCCATTTTGGTCGCTATGGCCGGGGGCTTCGCGGCTGCCCATTTGGAAAGCAGCCGTTAACGTTGTCCTCCCACCATTGAGAGCCCTTCACCAAATCTTTTCGCCTTCAGTCGAAGGTTCAGACGTTTTATTATCGATATTGGACTTAAAGCCTTGAACTTCGAGAGCGCCAACCCGACGGTCATCAAATCGATCCGACAGCGTGATCTTCTGAACACGTGGCTGCGGCTTTTTGCCCCCGCGCAGCGTCCGCCGCGGATCGGAGAATTTCAGCCCTCGCGGATCGAGGCGGAACTTCCTGACCTGGTCTTTATGACGGTTGAGAAGGCCGAGCCGTTGCAACTGATCATCGACAGCGATCGATCGCGATCTGTTCCATCGCACGCCCGGCCGCATTGCCTCCGCCGATCCGATCGAGTTCAGCTAGCAGGATTCCGAGCCGCATCACGCTTTGGCGCGTCCGGCTTTCCCATTCGCCTTCACTTCGCTGGCGTAGATTTCCGGCTTGAATCCGACTAGCAACTTTCCCCCGACATCGAGCACCGGCCGCTTGATCATCGACGGTTGCTCCAGCATGAGCGCGATCGCCTTGCGCTCGTTCAAACCCGATTTGTCGGCCTCGGGCAGATTGCGAAAGGTAGTGCCGGCACGATTGAGCAGGGTTTCCCATCCGAGTTCGTCGCACCAGGCTTTGAGCTTCTCCTTCGGCGCACCTGCCGTCTTGTAGTCGTGGAATTCATAACTCACGCCATGGCCATCGAGCCAGGCGCGTGCCTTCTTCATGGTGTCGCAGTTCTTGATGCCGTAGATCGTGGTCGATTTCGTCATTTGCCCCTCGCATACTGGTCAAATATGCGCATCCGCTCGCGCAGCACAAGACGCCCGGGTGCGTCCTCACTCTTCGGTCTGGCACTCAATTCCGCGGCGCGGCGGCGGAGGCGACGTACGAGTCGAAAGTAGTCGAGAGACGCCGACTATCCGGACGCAGCCACCAAGACAGTGCGACCAGACCAGCGATTACGAATGGCACAATCAACTCGGGACCATTGTCGCCCGCGGCAGCACGCGAGACGACAGCGCCACTGATGTCAAAGATCATGCCGGCGTAAGCCCATTCCTTGAGACGTCTGGCACCTGGCATGAGGATGACGATTGCACCCAGAATCTTCCAGATGCCCAGGAAAGGCAGGAAGTACGAGGGATAGCCGAGCCGTGCCATGTCCGCGACAAAGTGCGGGTCACGTAGCAGCAGGGCAAACCCTGGCGCTGCAAATAGCAGCGCCGTCAGGCACGTCGAGGCCCAATAACCGATACTGATCCATTTACCTCTGTTATCGTTCACCTTGTTTCTCCTCCTGTCATGGACCGCTTTGCGAGCGTTTGTTCGATCATACTGCCCATCATCGCCCGCGCGACGCCGACGGGAACGAGCGCGCTCATGAGCCGGTTCATGGCTCCCGGCAGGCAGAGCGATCGATTGTCCTGAATAGCCCGCAAAGCTTCCGCGACGCATTGCCGAGGGCTCATGGGTTTCATCGGCATGGTCGCGGGATCAAGGCCGAATTTGGTGAGAATTGCCGTGTCGGTTGGCGGCACCACCAGCACGGTAACGCGCACGCCCTTCCGCTTAAGCTCTACATGAAGAGATTCACCTAAGCTCTGCACGAAGGCCTTGCTGCCGGCATCGTTCGCCAAGAACGGAATCCCATGCGCCGCTCCCATGGCGCCGCCGAGAATGAGCCCACCGCGGCCACGCAATACCAGCCGCGGAACGAAATGATGAGCGAGGTCGAGATGCGCTAGCGCGTTGAGGCGAAATCGTCGCAAAAGTTCATCGCGATCCTCGTGGAGAAAGCTCCCAGGGCTACCGGTTCCAGCGTTAGAAACCACGAGCCCGATATCGAGGTCGTCAACCATCTCGCCGAGGCGGTCAATGGCTTCGGTTTCGGAGAGATCAATCACGACGGTTCGCGTCTCGACCGCGAATTCGCGCTTGAGTTTCTGTCCCAATTCATCGAGAAGCTCTTCGCGACGCGCGGCCAGCACGACATTCAATCCGTAGCCCGCCAGTTGCCGCGCGAACTCCGCCCCAATTCCCGAAGAGGCCCCGGTAACGAGCGCCCACGGGCCAAAGCGCTCAGTCAGCGCGGATCGATTTTTCATGGTCTTCCATCCATTTCGAGACGGGGAATATCGCCGGCACGCCAACCACCCTTCATCCGATTACCTCATCGTCAAAATGTCAGTTGTCTAACTTACTCGTGAGCGGACCTCTGGCTCAGCGCTTCGCGCGGGCTGTCGGAGCCAAGTTTCGTGAATTTACAGGCTCTCAACCCACCCTTTCAGGCGCTTCGTCTCCATCGTGACAAGGCTGGGATCGTGAAAAGTATGGGCGAGAAGCGAGATGCCCTGCAGGGCAGAGAGCAGATGAACGGCAAAGCCGCGAGACGCTTTCCCCTTTCCGAGCGCCCGGAACTGGACCTCGAGCCAAGCCAGATATCGCGAGAAAATCTCAGTCGCCTTGACCGCAACAGTCCCGCCCGCCTTGTGCAATTCGGAGCAAAACGTCCCGACCGCACAGCCGCGTTGCGCGAGGGACTCCCTGCTGTCCCAAACGCTTTCGATGCACATGCAAAGCCGGTCTTTCGGCGCCTCTGTTTCGTTCCATCGCTGCAACATGGCGGCGAGTTGCGCTAACCGGAGTTCAACGATCGCCTCGCCAATCTCGTCCTTGGTTTTGAAGTAGTAATAGACGTTCCCCAATGGGACTTCCGCCTCGCTTGCGATATCGGCGAGCGAGGTCGCGCCGAACCCGTTCCGGTACGCCAGACCTACCGCCGCTTGGACCAGCCGCGACCGCTTGTCGACAGGCGTCATATCCAGGCATCTACGAGTTAGTTGACCAACTAACGGGGCACCTTGAATAAATCGAACGATGCTGTCAAGCCACGCCAGCGGTAGGCGCCTGGCTTCGCCGCATACACTGAGGCTACCCAATGAATAACAGGCAGCGAGTGAAGACCGCTGCGAGGGATGGCGAAACGGCCGCGGCGTCTTACGGCCGCTTCGGAATCTCAAGCCCGCGTTGGACCGCAGGCCGCGCCAGGCCGCGATCGAGCCAGGCCGACACATTACGGAAACCGTCGAATGCGACGAGTTCGCGCGCGCCGTAAAATCCGATCAGATTGCGCACCCAACCGAGCATCGAGATATCGGCGATGGTGTATTCGTCGTCCATGATCCATTGCCGTCCACCGAGACGGGAATCCATCACCCCCAGCAGGCGTTTTGATTCCGCGACGTAACGCTCGAGCGGCCGCTTGTCGGCGATCTCCTTGCCGGCGAATTTATGGAAGAAGCCAAGCTGGCCGAACATCGGCCCGATGCCGCCCATCTGGAAATGCAGCCACTGGATGGTCTCGTAGCGGCGCGCCGGATCGGCCGGCATCAGCTTGCCGGTCTTCTCGGCGAGATATTGCAGGATGGCGCCGGACTCGAACAATCCCAGCGGTTTACCGCCGGGTCCGCTCGGGTCGAGGATCGCGGGAATCTTGCCGTTCGGATCGAGCGACAGGAATTCCGGCGTCTTCTGGTCGTCCTTGTTGAAGTCGACGAGATGCACCTCATAGGGCAGCCCGATCTCTTCCAGCATGATCGAAACCTTGACGCCGTTTGGCGTCGGCAACGAATAAAGCTGAAGCCGATCCGGATGTTTCGCGGGCCAGCGCTTGGTGATCGGAAAGGCGGAAAGATCGGACATCAGCAACTCACTCTCCGTGGGTACAGCCCCACATTTTTATTCAGTCGGTCTTTCCATCGTCGAAACTGACGATGACAGCCGCGTTGGCAATGAGAATAGGATCGTTACCGCTCTCGGAGGGGATTTCGAGACCGCCTTTGACCGCGGTCACCTTCTTTGTCCCGTACGGCAACTCCTTCGCGACCGCCTCGGTGTCGACGGCTTCCGGATTCGGCACCGCGATCGTGACATCGACGAACATGTCGTTGGCGGTCTTGCCCAGCATCCGGAAAAACCCGAGGCTGGAGTGACGGATCGCGTCCGACACCGCCCGCTTCGCCGCTTTTGTTGCATCCCTGCCATGGACGTCAACGCCCATGCCCATCTCGGTTACACAGCGCACGCGTGTCATCGACCCCTCGCCTTGGTCAGGTGGAAACTCGCCGCTGAGATATGGTTTTCATGCGGGGCGAGTCAACCGCCGCCGTCAGCAGCCTCGCCATGCGGCGCCAGCACCAGTTCAGCACCATCCACAATATAGCGGGCATAGCGATAATCGCGGATGAAGCTGATGCGGCCGTTTCGCCATTCGATCCACATGAAGTAGCTGGGTTCGGCGCCGGCGCCATCTTCGAACACCGCGATCACCTCCCGGCCCTCGACCCAGGCAGGTTGAAGCCTCACACCTTCGAACTTGGCATAGATCGTGAAGAACATGCCGACATCCGCGGCGCCGACGCGAGCCGGATAGGTCGACTGATGAAGCCTGACATCGTCGGCCAGGAGCGCCCGCAAGCCATCCCAATTCCGCTCGTTGAAGAACGCAACATAACGCGCGGTCGCAGCCGACGCTGGCCTCGCTGCGGAAGGCGTCGCCGCTTGCACGTTTACTTCGCGAAGACGGGTCCGCCCCCGTGCCAGATGGGCCTTCACGGCATCGACCGTCAGGTCGAGGAGATCGGCGATATCCTTCAGGGACTCATCAAGCACGTCCTTGAGGATGACGACGCTGCGTTGAAGCAGCGGAAGTTCCGCAAAGCGCGATACCGCGGTCTCAACGGCTTCCTGACGCATCAACACCTCCATCGGGTCGAGGTTGGCTTCGTCGGCGACATCGAAGGCGGCTTCGATAGGCTCGGCCTTGCGCACCGCGCGGCTGCGCAACAGGTCGAGTGCGCGGTTGTGCGCAATTTTGAACAGCCAGGGCCGAAGCTGTGGCATCTCCTCGACTTCCCCGAGCGCCGCCAGCGCCCGGGCCAGCGTATCCTGCACGACGTCCTCGCCATCGATCACCGATCCCATCAGTCGCGCGCAGTAACGATGCAGTTCGCCGCGCAACTCACCCGTCAGAGCCAACAACTCCGCGCGCCGGTCTGAGGACGTTGGGCTTAGGTTCAAGCCGCCTCTCCCTCCAGCATGGTTATTCCGGTGTCACCCTTGAGCCCGAAAACCACGCCGTCAGCGTATTTCGGGTCCTCAAGCAGGCAAACGACTTTCTCGCCGAATTCCCGCGGCGGCATCGGTGCCCCGAAGCGCGCCAGGAACTCCTCGCGTTTGATACCCATCGCGCCGGCATACGCCTTGGCACCGGCGTCGCCGACCCCGGTGTCGCCGATGATCTGCTGCGGCACGATCGCCTGAAAGCGAATTCCGAGATTATTCTGAGCTGAGACGCCATTGGCATATTTGGCCATCAGCCACAGCATCCGCTTGGCGCCGGCATAGCCGCCCGAAAGCGGCGATCCGTTTTGAGCCGCGCCGCTCGATCCGACGAGCACCCGGCTGCCCGATCGGAGCGGCGTCTTCAACGCCGCCTGCAACCAATAGAGCCCGCCCTTGACATCGGTCTCCCACGTCGCGCTGAAATCTGCCCAGTTCAATTGATCCAGCCGGCCCATCGGCGGCTTCGCGCCGGCATTCAGCACCAACACCTCCGGGTTGACCTCCGACAGAATGCGATAAGCTTCCGTTTCCTCGGTCACGTCGGCAGAGATCACGCCCACGTCGAGCCGGTTGTGAACTGCGGTCAACGCATCGCCATCGCGGGCAACGACTGTCACCCTAGCGCCCCGCGCAACCAGTGCTTCGACCAATCCGAGGCCGAGGCCTCGGCTTCCACCGGTAACGACGACTTTCTTGTCTTTCAGATTCATCGCTTCTACTCCATGGCTTGATGGTCCTAGAACGATCGGGGCCCGTGAAAAGAGTTGCGATGGCACCTTATCGAGAATGCCGGGCCACGTTTCGTCGCCGCGAAATCAGGGTCAGCCACGGCGCCGAATGAAAGACAGCCATCAGCACGTACATTGGCGCCATTCCGCCTGGCTGTAGGCCGCCGACCGCTGAGCAGAGGGCGTTCGAGAGGCGGTTGTCAAAGACAACCGTCAACAACGCCATGATCGTAAAGGTCGGCGTCGCAGCGAGACGCAGCCCTTTGGCCATGACCGACGCGGCCACGGCGCGGTCGTCGTCACCGGGCGTTACGCCGTTCGCATTGGCCAGCGTCATGCCTTCGCACCCGCGTCGCGTTTGCGAAACGCCGCCTCGCCGGCATCCGACACTTGCACCCACTTCGGATCAGGCGCGGCGTTGGGGACGTAGCTCTCGTTCCAGTTCCACCACTTGTATGGCCGCTCCTGCGGATAGCCCTCCGGCGAGTCTTCCCAAATCTCCTGACGCCCGAGCGCGGTCATATCGAGATAGCTCCAGACGGTGCCCATCGCCTCGTCGCCGCGGCTGTTGATGAGGTAAGTCCGGAATAGGCGATCGCCGTTGCGGATGAACGCGTTATGGCCGTGCCACTCGTTGACGCCGAAGTCAGCATCGAAGCTATCGGTGATGGTGTACCAGGGGATCTTCCCCCAACCCATTCGTGCCTTGAGGCGTGCAATGTCGGCCTGCGGCGCGCGCGAAGCGTAGACCAGCGTCGTGTCGCGCGCATTCAGGTGAACGAGATTGGAAACCTGGTCAGCCCCGAGCGAGCAGCCAATACAGGCATGCTCCGGCCAGCCATGGACGCCGGGCTCAAAGAAGGCGCGGTAGACGATCAACTGGCGGCGGCCTTCGAACAAATCGAGCAAGCTCGCTTTGCCCGAAGGTCCGTCGAACTCGTAGGCCTTCTCGACGGCCATCCACGGCATCCGCCGGCGTTCGGCAGCCATGGCGTCACGGGCGCGGATCAGGGCCTTCTCCTTCACGAGCAGTTGCTCTCGTGCGGCCTCCCATTCCTGCGCCGACACGATCGGCGGTGTGTTCATGGCGGGCGTCGCGCCTTTCCGGTCGGGTGATGTCGGCATAGCTAACCTCCTGGTCTCACGTGTTCTGACAGAGCAAAGACGTTTGAGACGTCGAAAAGGAGTCAGGCCCAGCGGAAAAATTTCGCCGCCGGCCTTGCCGACCGACGGCGTCTCAGGCGTGCGTTACCGGGAAGGTTCCTATGCCGGAACGGCCACCGGCTGCGCCTCGACCTTGGGAAATGGCCTGAAGGTCAGGATGATGAAGAAGGCGCCGAGGCCGACGGCCCAGGAGCCGATATAGAGCCACATATAACTTGCGAACGTATCGTAGATCAGACCGCCCGCGATCGGCCCCGTCGCCATGCCGAGGCTTCCGGCCATCGACAGGCCACCGATCACCGTGCCGAGCATCCGTATCGGAAAGTTCTCGCGCACGAGCACCGAATAAAGCGGCATGGTGCCGGCATAGATGAAGCCGAACAATGCACCGGCGGCGTAGAATTCGGCCAAGCGTTGCGCGAAGACGTAACCCAGCGCGCCGAACGCCTGCAACAACAGGCCGGTCACCAGCACGCGCTTGGCGCCGAAGCGGTCGCCGAGCAGACCGAAGACGATGCGGCCGCCCATCCCGGCAAGACCCTCCACGCTATAGATCGTGACAGCCGCAATCATCGGAATCCCGCAACTGACGGCGTAGCTCACGGTATGAATGATCGGGCCCGAATGTGTCGCGCAGCAGAAGAAATTGGTTGCCAGCAGGATGACGAATTGCGGCGAACGCAACGCCTCGCCCAATGACATCTCCGCCGGCGGCGCCTCACCATTGGCCGGTGCGGCAGGTGCATCAAGCGCCGGTGCACGGCGGATCAGAAGCGAGACCGGAATCATGATCGCGGCAACGACAACGGCTAAAATCTGCATCGACGTTCGCCAGTCGTATTGCGAGATCAGCCACGCGGCGAGTGGCGACATGGTCATCGGCGCCATGCCCATGCCGGCCGACACCAGCGACACCGCGAGGCTTCGGTGGGTGTCGAACCAGCCGGTCACCGTCGCCATCGTAGGCGCAAAGATCGCGGCCGTCGCCGCGCCCACCATCACGCCGAAAACGAACTGAAAGGCGAGCAGCGACGTCGCAAGGCTCGCCAGCGCGAGACTTGCCGCAATCACCACGGAGCCGGTCAGCACCACGGGCATCGGTCCGAACCGGTCGGACAAGGTTCCCCAGATCATGCTGGTCAGCGCCATCGCCAGAAACCCGATGGTCATGGCGCTCGACACGCCGGTCACGGACCAGCCGGTGTCCCGCGCGATCGGCTGCAGCAGCACAGGTAACGAAAACATGCCGCCGATCGCCACGCAGCCCAACAGGCCCCCGGCCGCGACGATCACCCAGCGATAGCGAGTTTTTTCCATTTTGGATCTCCAGTTCCGCTCTCACTGGGTGGAAGACGAATGACAGGGGCTGGAACCGACAGGCTAAAGGCACAGGCGGGACGCTTTTTTAATCCCTCGGCGCTCTCTTCCTCGCGACCGCACACCAGAACGGCACCTCCTCCGAGAAAACGATGCGGTCGAAGCCGGCCTGTTCAAGCATCTCGGCGATCTGCCTCCGCGAGAAGCGCTGCTCCAGCGAGGTGCAGAACCGGTCATAGGCGTCGGTCCGCATGGTGTAGAAGCTTCGGTTCTTGTACGCCTCCAGCGGGATCAGGCGCGTCGACAGGCCGAGCTTGCCTAAGGCCGCGCAGAGTCGCGCGATCGGCCAATAGATCACCGCCGCAATCAATTCGCTGGCGAACAGCTTGAGCCGCGCGGGTAGCCTCGCGATTCCCCTCCGCGCCAGGTTCGTCACCTGCCAGATCGCGCGGAACCAGATCGGGCGATTGTCGAGCGCGTAGTAAAGATAAATCAGGAACGGCGCGTCCGGCTTGAGCTTCGAACAGATATGCCGGACAGCCGCGGCAGTATCGGGGACATGGTGCAGGACGCCGAGGGAATAGGCAAAGTCGAGCGAGCTGTCGGCAAGCGGAATATCGCTGACGCTCGCGTAATGGAAGGCAACGTTCCCCTGCCCGGCCAGGTTCGCTTTGGCGACCTCCAGCGCGTCGCGGCTGGCATCGAGCACGTGAAGGCGTCCGACCCGCGGCGCCACCAGAAACGCCCATCGGCCGCTACCGCATCCGGCATCGAGGCCTTCGGCGTTGGCGGGCAGTTCGGACCAGGGGAAGATCCGGAAATACTCGGCAAACAGCCGCTCGCGCTCAGCCTGCTCAAGCGATGATTCACTTTGCGTGAAGGTCGACCATTCCCGGCCAAAACCCGTGGTTACCGTGGGGTCAGCGTTCCGCATCCATCGACACTCCGATGTCAGCCAGTTAGCCCGGCACCGTGGTGCGATCAATGCCTGACATCATCGTTTTTTCGCGTTGCCTGCTTTCGCCGTTTTGGCCGCCGGTGTTTTCTTCTTGGCTCTTTTGGTTTGATTATACGCGATCGCGGCGCGGATCAGATTTTTCAGCGCCGATACGTTGACCGTGTCGCCTTCCAAAAAATCGATCGCGCGGCGCTCATTGCCCTCAAAGCCGGCGTTGAAAAGCCCGTCGGGATCCGCGAGCTTTGCGCCGTACATGAAGGTGAGTTTCACCTTGCCTTTGTGCGCGTTGCCGACCACGACGATGCCGTCGCGCGACCACACCGGACTTCCCATCCATTTCCATTCTTCGATGATCTCTTTATCCGCCGCAAGGATCACCTTGCGGACGCTGGCAAGGGTCTTGCCGCGCCAGTCGGTAATTCCCGCGATCAGTCGATCGATCTGTTCCGGTGCATCCATGCGATCACACTTTCCGAATTCAGGCCGATCTTCCTGAAATCATTCTCCGAAGCCAATGGCCTTTCCACATCCATAGTCCGGAAACCAGCATGACCGGAAAGAACACGAACCGCGTCGGCGGAGCATAGCTCGGAATAACCTCGAACGGGCTATAAATATACCCGACGATCGGAATGGCACAGATGATGTGAATCCAGCGAACGATCAAACGCACAGTCGATTCCCTCATGGAAAGTTCGCGCTCCTTATTTTGGGCGATACCTGCGCGACCGCCCAGCATCCCTTTTTGAATGATGCCGACGAGTATCAATCGTTTCGTGCCAATAGCTGATCGAGATTCTCAAGGAACTTCTGCCAGCCGAATTTGGCGCCACCGAAGGCCTTCGGTTGATCGGTGCGGAAGCCCGACTGTTCCATGCGCAGATGGGTGCCAGCGGCCGTCGCGGTGAGCGTGAAGGTCACGACGCTGGTCAGGTTGTACGCCGCATCGTCATGCGCAAAGTTCCAGGTGTAGGACAGCGTCTTGTTCGGCTCGATGGCGAGGACCTCGCAGTCGAGCACACCGCCCCAATCTCCGCGCAGACTGAAATGATGACCGACGGACGCCTTGAAGTCGTTCTTCATCAACCACTCCTCGAGCAAATGCGGCTGGGTCAGCGCGCGCCAGAGTTTTTCTGGCGGAAAGGCGAATTCTCGTTCGACGACGACGGAGCGCGTCTCGGCAGCTTGCTGGTTCATTGATCCATCCTTTTCAGCAGGTTCTCGAGCTGATCGAACCGGCTCTGCCAGAATCCGGTCATCTGGCTGGTCCAGTCGATCAGCGGAGCCAGCGCGTTCAGTTGCGCGCTGTAGTGGGTCTGGCGGCCTTCATGACGGTCACGCACCAGCTTCGCCCGCTTTAACAGCCCAAGATGCTTGGAAACGGCCGGCTGCGAAACGCCGGAGCGTGCTGTGAGCGCCGCCACCGTCTGCTCGCCTTCGCGGCACAGTCGCTCGAAGATCGCCCGCCGGGTCGGGTCGGCCAGCGTTCGGAACAGCATATCGTGGGTGTTCGTCATCGAAATCTATAACTCATCGGTTATTAATTTACGCATAACCGCTGGGATATGGATTTGTCAAGCGGCTGACATATGCCGGCTCGCCGATTTTTTCCCGAAGAGATAGCGCCCGCTAAATCTGCTTGATCGATCCGAAATCCCAATTTGCCGCCTCAGACGGGTTTTCGCCGATCCGGATCACATTGTTGATGAACCGGTAAGGCGGCACTGGAAGATTGTACGGCGCAGGCACTCCGTTGAAAACGCGGCCGGCCAGATCATACTTCGAACCGTGGCAGGGGCAGAAATATCCGCCCAGCCAGTCTGCAGCGGGAGTTTCCTGGTTAGGATTGGGGTAGAACAGCGGAATGCAGCCGAGATGGGTGCAGATGCCGACAACGACGCCAAATTTCGGCTCGATCGACCGGTGCCAATTGGCCGCATAAGGCGGTTGTTGCAGTTCGTCCGACCGCGGATCCGACAAGCGCGCGACAAGGCGCGGATCCTGCAACTCCTTGAGCGCCTCGGGCGAACGGTGGGTGATGAAGATGGGCCGCGACCGCCAGCGGACTACCGCCTGCTGCCCGGGCTGCAATTTGCTCGTGTCGAAGTCGACCGGACCTCCGACGGCAAGCGTCGCCGCATCGGGTTCCATCTGCGAAACCATCGGCACGAGCGAGGCGATCGCGCCGACGCCGGCGAACACGCCGGTGGCGATGTACAAGAAATCTCGCCGGGTTGCAGAGGTCGACACGTGCTCCACCTCGCCTGGGTTTGGTTGAAGACGAAGAGCTAACGCCTTGGACGGCGCAACGGTCCATCACGAACGCTCCATCACGAACATATCTCTCTTCATCGACGACATCTCATCGCGCTGTGTTACGGCGAATTAATTTTCTGAACAGGAAATGTTAATTCTCCGGACAGCGCGCGGTAAGGGCACCGGCGTTATCTCCATAACCAAGCCAGACGGCTTGACACATTTGGAGAAGCAATCATGACAGACACCAACGAACAGCCGCGCCGCAAACTTTGGTCAACGCGGCGGCTCACGCTGCTTTGCTCCGCGGCCGTGCTCGGCTCCGCGCTTGTGGTGGGCGGACCGTTCGGATACGGCCGGCTTGCCGGACGCGCTTTCGCCGCGACGCCAGCCCCCGTGGCGATGAACGAGCAAGGACAAAGCGGATTTGCCGACCTCGTCGCGAAAGTCAAACCCGCCGTGATTTCGGTGCGCGTCCGCCTCGACGAGGGCGTCGAGCAGAGCAACCCCCAGGCGGACGATCAGGACAATCAGGATAATTCGCCTTTCATGCCGGGCTCGCCGTTTGAAAAATTCTTCCGGCAATTTGGCGAGAACGGCCCGCAGGGCCAGATGCATCGCCACCGGATGGTTACCGGTCTCGGCTCCGGCTTCTTCATTTCGCCGGACGGTTACGCCGTCACCAACAACCATGTGGTCGATCATGCCAAGTCGGTTGAGGTCACAACCGAGGACGGCACGATCTACACCGCCAAGGTGATCGGAACCGATCAGAAGACCGACCTCGCCTTGATCAAGGTCGATGGCAAGAAGGATCTCCCCTATGTCGACTTCGAGACGGCAACGCCCCGGGTCGGCGACTGGGTGGTCGCGGTCGGCAACCCCTACGGCCTCGGCGGCACGGTCACGGCCGGCATCATTTCGGCCGAGGGACGCGCGATCAGTGCGAACCCCTATGACGACTACATCCAGATCGACGCGCCGATCAACAAGGGCAACTCGGGTGGCCCGACCTTCGATACAAGCGGCAAGGTCATCGGCGTCAACACCGCGATCTATTCGCCGTCCGGCGGATCAGTCGGGATCGGCTTCGACATTCCCGCCTCGACCGTAAAGATGATCGTCGCCCAGCTCAGGGATAAGGGCGTCGTCACCCGCTCCTGGCTCGGCGTTCAGGTCCAGCCGGTCACGGCCGGAATCGCCGAAAGCCTCGGCATGAAGAAGGCGCAAGGCGCGCTTGTCGACGAGGCGCAGCCCGATACGCCGGCAGCCCAGGCCGGAATCCAGGCTGGCGACGTGATCACGGCCGTCAATGGAACAACCGTCAAGGATTCGCGCGCGCTCGCTCGCGAGATCTCGGCGATGGCTCCCGACAGCTCCGCCAAGGTCGACATCCTGCGAAAAGGCGAAGCCAAGACGATCACGGTGACGCTGGCGAAAATGCCTGACCAGCTCAAGAAGCAGGCGAAGGCCAACGAGTTGAGCGACAATGCGACGCGCGGCGTGCCCCATCTGGGTCTGTCGATTGCGCCCGCGAGCGAGGTTGCCGGAGCCGGCAACAAGGGCGTCGTGGTCACCGCGATCGATCCCGACGGTCCCGCCGCCGAGCACGGCGTGCAATCCGGAGACGTCATTCTCGACGTCGGCGGCAAGAGCGTTGCCAACATCAACGACCTTCGTCAGGCGCTCTCGCAGGCCAAGACCGACGGCAAACACGACGTGTTGATGCGGGTGAAGTCCTCCGACAACACCCACTTCATCGCCATGCCCATCGGCTAGGGCGCGGTGAGCAGGCCCGCCGCCGGCGTTTCTCCAGGCGTCGCGGCGGGCAGCTCATTTCAGGCGGCGACGCTCAGCGATACCAGCAATAGCCGTGCCGACACAGCCGGCGATGCGGGTAGATGAAAGAAGGCCCAAAGCAATAACGATACCAGTGATAGCCGGTCTCGCCGAGCCGGTAGCAACCGGCTTCGGCGACACTGGGCAGTAGCGTCGTAACCGACACAATCGCGGCGACCGCAAACGGAATAAGCTGGCGCATGTTCTCTCCTCAAAGTCATTGTAATCGAAAACATCGCACAAAGTTCTCCGCGATCGTTTGCGCTTGATCAGGTCGCCACCTTCATCGGCGGCCGCAGAACCGGCTGCTTCATCAGACAATTTCAAACAGCCTGTTTTCGTCATTCCGGGGCGGATGCGAAGCATCGAGCTATGGTGCGCAATTGCGCACCTGAGTATCCATCGTTCCCAACATTGGTGCGGCGGAATGGATTCCGGGGCTGCGCCTTTCGGCCCATCCCGGAATGACGAAAGCCACTTGGCCACGCCTCTTCATTTCCAGACACGCTTTTTCGTTCCCGCGGCGCGAAACGCCCGAGTTGTGCATCGACGTTGTCCCTCGAGATCAAGAGGGCGCAGGGAAGACCGGGCGCCGGATGCACCCGCAGCCTTGCGTGCAAGAATAGAAAACACGCGAGTTAGTCACCACAGGTTCACCGGATCGATTCCGGCCTTCCCTGCGCAATGGTTTTAACGGCTTATTTCGTGCTCGCCCCGGAGACCGGGCTTGTTGTCTCCGTCATCCCTGAGAAGCGTTAGCTTCTCAGGAATTTGACATCAGCGTCGGGACGTCAGGCCCACACGACTTCGCCGTCCGCCAACCCAAGCGCGTTCGTCTCACGCGCGGTCAGCGGCCACCGCATCCCGCACTCCACGTTCGTGACGATCGCGATACGCCCCTCTTCAAGCGAGGCGGGATGGCTGGAATTGATATTGCTGTTTCTAGCAAATCACAAAGCGAAATATTTTTCACGACTGGGCTGGACACGGGCCACGCTTGGGCGCGCGCTGATTTGCCTCGACGGGCAAGTCAGCCATCGGATCGTGTCGCGAAGTGAAGGGTTGGCCGATCAGCCGCGTGCCAACCAGCACGCCGGTCGCGCTTGAGGACACCGGCGAGGCCCGGCGCAAGGCTCACACGGCCCGCCGGTCTTCCGATATGTCGTGCGAATAGCGCGTGCAGTCTATGGCGGCGGAAAGCGCCGCCGATTTCAAAACTGTCGGATCACGCACTCCTTTGGCAGCACAGGCGAGGATCTCGGAGGCGATGTCGGCTTTGATGGTTGATGTTCGCTTGGCTTCCGGAAGCATTGCGGTCGCCTCCTCTAAAACCGACTTCATCAACTCGATTAGTTCCGGCTGAAAAACGGCTCCTGTCATGGTTGCCTCCTCCCAACGCCAATCTTTACGGTAGTCATTCTAGATACAGAATTTTCGCGAGAGCAATTAAAGATTGCCTCTCATTCGTCGCTAGATGCGCTGCGATGCGATAGAATGGAACTCGAAAGCCGGCACGGCGGGCGCGGCTGCCTTCCAGGCTATTTCAATGCCGTTGATTTCAATGCCTTTACTTCGACGCCCGCTATTTCGACGCCTCTATTTCGAGGCCTTGGCGATCTTGTGATCGAGATGGCCGGTCTCGTGATCGCGGCGAAGCTGGCTGAGCGAGGTCTCGTTCAGCTGAATCAGGATTTCGCTCAGCTTCTCGGTCGCGGGATAACCGGCCGCAAAGCCTGGTCCATAAATCTTGCGCAACGTACCGATCAGGGTGTTGCCGTGCTTGTGGCTGATTTCGCCATCGTGGTTGCGGTGGCGATTGTCGAGACCGGCCTTGCTCATGCTGCTCTCCTCGTGTCTCGGTTGAGCATCCTCCTGCCGGGACCAAATAGCAATCTTGCGCTGCACCCTTGACATCAACTCGGGAGCGCATGCGACGGCGATTGGAAATTCGATTTTCGGCGCAACTTGATTTCGCGGTTTTGTCTCGTGTCCCGGACGCGGCGCGGCATGAAATGACGCGACGCAGATCCGGGACCCATTCTTGACCCGCCAGGGACGATGGACCCCGGATCAGCAGCGCATCGCTAACGCGGCTCGCGCAGCATCCGGGGAACGTGGCCGTCCCAGACATAGGAGACCATTGACGCCGTGGAACCGAGACACGACATATGCTGCACCGCCCTGCCTGGTACTCCCGGGAGCAAGATATGAACGCGCCGCCCAACATCACACCCGCCAACGCGTATTCCGACGGCGACGTCCTGCACTGGCTGACCAACGACGCGCGCGATGAGCGCTTCATCGACAATATCTTTGCCGAGATGTGCCTGCGATTGCAGCGCGCCGGCATCCCGCTCAAGCGCGCGACGCTGCATGTCCTGATCCAGCATCCTCAATGGCTTGGCGCCAAGATCATGTGGGCCGACGGCATGCGCGAGGCCGAGCTGACGCGCGTGGACCACGACGTCAGGGGGCGATCCGAATACATCGGTAGTCCGGCCTCCGAAATCCATGACGGTGCGACCGAAGTGCGCGAGAACCTCGCAGGCGACCCAGCGCTCGGCCGCAAGCACGCCGTTTATGACGAGATGCGGGCGATGGGCCTCACCGACTATGTGGCGTGGCCGCTGTACCATACGCTCGGCAAGCGGCACATGGTGACGTTTGCGACCGACCGTGCGAGCGGTTTCGACGATGCGCAGATCGCCAGCCTCTTAAAGCTGCTGCCGATCCTGGCGCTGGTCAGCGAAATCCGTGTCAAGAATCGCCTGGCGCGGACGCTGCTGGAGACCTATGTCGGGACGCATGCCGGCGAGCTCATTCTGGCCGGCGCGACACGGCGCGGAACCGGCACGACGGTCCACGCCGCCATCATGATCTGCGACCTGCGCGATTTCACGAAGATCTCGGACAACTGGCCGCGCGACGACGTGATCGATCTGCTCAACGGCTATTTTGATGCGATGTCGGAGCCGATTGCGCGGCATGGCGGGGAAATCCTGAAATTCATCGGCGACGGCCTGCTCGCGATCTTTCCGCTCAGCGAGCCACAGGCTTGCGCCAATCTGCTGCATGCCGTGACCGAGGCCCGTCAGGCCATGATGGCGCTGAACGAGAAGAACAATGAGGCCGGTCGTGCGCCGCTCAATTACGGCATCGGCGTCCATGTAGGCGACGTCATGTACGGCAATATCGGCTCAACCACCCGCCTCGACTTCACCGTCATCGGCCCCGCGGTCAACATGGCCTCACGCCTAGAGGCCCTCACCAAGCAATTGGGAAAGCCGGTGCTGCTATCCAGCGCGTTTGCCGATCTCGTCAAAAACGAGTTCGATCTTGAGCGCGTCGGCGAATATCCCGTGCGCGGCTTCAACGATCCCATCGAGCTGTTCGCGTATCACGGGTGAATGGCGATCGATCGTCCGGTTAGGCCTAGGCTCCCCTGCCATCCTGTTTACCGAACACGCAGCGCCATCCCGCAAGGCGCTCGGCCGGATGCTGCTTCATCCAGTCGGCGAGCTGCGGCGCGCCCATCAGGCACGACTGCATCGAAACATCGGCGAAGTCTGATGTCGTGACGGTCAGCTCGTGGCAAATAGCCGGAGAGGAGAGATTGCAGAGCACGGCGATGACTTTGATCATGACAGGAGAATCCCGTCGCGGCGATACGCACTGGCGCCGATGATCGCGTGACTTGCCGGTGCCTTGTCCTGCCGGCCGTCGATCGAAACGGGCGATGGGAAGATGCTGTCATATATCGCACGCGCCTCCCGAATCAGGCGGCCGCGCTCGCGCTCAGACTTTGGGATAAATCGAATAACCTCGCCCATATCAGCTCCAAACTTCAGCAAAAGGGTGAATTCTCATTAAATGATGTCCATCATTCGATGTTGATCTGGTAGCTCTGCATCCACTTTAAAGTTCTGCGTACGGTAACGAAGGAATAAAGTTCGCGTGACCAGGCCGGGGCCGGTGAGCCGCCCCAACGTCAAAGAGCTAACGGAAGAAGAGCTCCGCAACCCATTGGTTGAAGCAATACTCGTGCCATTTCAAAAAAATGCAGGTGTGGACAATCCGATATACGTCGCGGCCAGCGCGCGGGCAAATCGATCTGTTTGCGTATCATGGCTGAATGGCGATCCGCCGTGCCGCTTAGACCACGCGGCATGGACTTCATCCTTCACGTTTCAAACAGCCGAACGCGCAGTCCGCGCTCCGGCGCCGCCGGCTTTGACGTGACAGTCATAGACCACGCGGTTGACGCTACGGTTGTTCAGACTCTAATGTTTGAAGCAGTGCTCGCGATGCCAATCCAGGAAATGCGGATGCGGTCGCTCCGAATTCCGCAAAGGCGGAAATGCATATCCGGACGGATTGATAAACGCCTTAACGGCATCTAGGTCATTCACCTGTCGAGAAACGAGTATTTGTAGATCGTCCGATAAGCCGATCAGCCCACGGTCGAACATCCAATGTGCTGTTCCTGAAAGCGCAATCCCGTTATTCACAGTATCAGGGCCGCTCGCCTCAACTGGACGAATATGGGCTGCGGCCACTTCTGCTCGACCTCCACCATTGATCAGCTTTAGTCCGGTAATTGCACAACGTTGGCCGTATGCGCGCAAGACAATCCGTCGGAAGACACGATCACGCGTAATTCTCGATACTGTAAAGCTCACGCGCTCGCGTTGTTCGTCGAATCGGAAAGGCGCTTGCTCTTCCTCAAATCCTGAAGCCGAAGGAGGCTCAACCAGACGGGGCAGCAATGGAGCGTCTTCGAGACCCAATTCGACGATCCGCTTAAAGTCATCTAGTGAGAGCGGGCGGACGGCCGATTGAGCACGGCCGGAGATGCGTCCCTCCTCATTCAAAACGCCTCGCTCAATGGGTCCGGTCGCATCATTGAATGGTACAGGGTTAGGGAAGTCGAGATAGCTTCCCGGCTCGATCAAGGCCAAATACATCTCGGCTGCAGCAGGGTCAGGAATAATCCGCTGAATTTTGGCGACCGCAAAATATCCCCGCGTGTCAGCGACTTTCCTGGGCTCATAGTATACGACCCAGTCGCCGACGCAGGCTTCAACGCGAGCCAAGTATTGACGGGGAAACTGGTAACGCTCAGCTGGGCTGTCTTCGTAGATTGAATCAGATCGATGAATGAAAACCCCAAATCCCATCGCTCAGCGCGCCTGTTCTTGGATAACCCTCACCCTACCGGTGACATCAGAACCATATCATAGCGACCCCCACTCCCACTCGATCGTTCTTAACCATCGTAACGTGCTGATTTAGCGGTGCAAATATTTTCTGCGCATCGCGAAGAACCGTCTCGCCAGTCCGTCAGAAATTTGCGCTCTTGATTTCAAACATGAATTTCGACAATCCGCGATTTGCTCGATTTCAGCGACTATCGGCATCTATTGGTGGAATTTTTATCTGCTCGCCGCCGACCAGGCAGCACCTGCACATCCCCAAAAAACCGTCACGAGCGCCTGCGCTGATTGAACCTATCGCCCGGCTCGATCCTGCAACGCCGCGAACACGTGCACTTCCCAGGCCGTGAGACTTCCTTTGATCTGACCGAACAGGCGGTCGTAATTGTGCCAGCCATAGGAGGATGGGGGATCTTCGGCAACTCGGGCAACGAAATTGGCGAACGTGCCAACCGGCGAAGCGAGCATCCGATCGCGGATGCTGAGCATCAAATCGGCGAATGCCTCGGGCGCATACGCCGCTTCGGCGGCGGCTGCCAGGCCACTGCGCCGCCAGGAATATGAGAAGTCGTCACCCAGATTTCCGCGCACCTGGACGATGTCGGCGAGCGCCAGGGCAAAGTTTTCCTCGCGCCAGCCGTGGGATTTGATGAAATGCGGCACCACCTCGTTGCGGAAATATAACTCGTGAAAGTCGTCGATACACTTCTCGTATTCGGCAAGCTCAACCCAGGCGCCCGGGTCGACGCCGCCAAGCGCTTTCGCCGCGGCGCCAAACGCCTGCCGCCCGTCCTCCGGATTGCCGCTCCAGACACGCGGGAGATCCGCATCCAGGCGGCATTTTGCAACCAGACGCGTGAGGGCCGGCGCGGCCGCGGAGCCGAGTTTCTCAACGAGGCCAAAGAAGCGCTTCTCGTCAGCCCACATCTCAATCAAACGCTCGTAACATTCCTGCCCTTCTGCGATCGCTGGCGTGGCGGGAAGTCCGGTGGACAATCCCGACACGGGCCGGACGGTCTTGTTGGCTTTCAGCACATGCCGGCCCGATGGGCTGATCAGCACATGCGCATGCCCTTCAACTGGAAATGTTTCGAACGACATCTCGCGGGTGAGCGGGTGGATGCGGGCGATCCCGTGCTTGTACAGACGCTCGTTATTCTCGCCCAGAAGAGAGACATCCAGGATGAGCCAGCCGTCGGGCGTAAGTCCGACCGAGTCCGAGCGATAGAAACGGAATAAGTTTGTATATCCCTTGAGAACGAAACGGTCGGCGATCTTCGCTGATGCGATATCAACAATCACCAGCTCTCTCGTGAGAACGCCGGGTCCCGCGGCCGTTGGGCAAATCAGCACTAACCGTTCGCCGTCGTAGTCCACGATATTGTAGTTCCTGGTCAGCGAAAGACCCGATACTTCCGCGTGGGATTTCGCCGGGAGGTCGAGGATATAGAGGTGCATCCGGTGATAATCTCGCCGGTCGGCGCCGATCGCCCAACCGGCTGTCGGGCGATCACGAAGGATCCTGCCCCAGGTGTGACGCCCCAAGGGTGACACCAGCCAGTCGCTGCCATCTTCATACCCGGTGACCAGAAAGCCGTTGTCGCTGTGCTCGAAGAGACGATGCGGCCGGCCCGGCGCCGGTTTGTGGCCCACCAGGTATTTGCGCATGCGTTCGATCTGGAAGGCCACCTGTCGCACCCTTGCTTTGTTGGCTCGCACGGCAGCAGCTTACGGCCCTACTGTCGCAGAGCGAAAATCCGCTTCCGGCTGGTGTCGCCTGAAAGCGGACCGTCCTGGCGCCCCCAGTCATCGGCAGCGATGACTGGGATGCTGCTGCGATCGCCTCCTGTTGCGGCAATTGCCACCCGAAAAGTGCAGTATCGCGCGCTATAGGTCGGCCGGCGCTTCCGTAACCGGTTGTCGCCGAAGAACCTGGGTGAGGATGTCCACAATTCAGATAGTCGTCTTCCGTCGGAGTGACGCCATGGGCGCCGACCAGCCCCGCCGATTTACACCCCATTCTACGCTACGGCCCTCTCACCCGTTGAAGGCACTTTACATGCTCCGAGATTGCGCGCAGATCGGCTCGGTAAGTTTGCTGAGAATACGGACAAAGGGTGTGCCGGACGAGTGACGAAGGGATCGACAGAGCAGCAGCACGACAGCGAAAATCACCGCCCAAACTGCGCTGATGCCGCCGATCGTCACCCTCATTCCCACTCAATCATCAATTGCCGTTCTAAATTCTTGTAATAGCAAATATTTTTTGGCGTTGATTCTTCAATACCGTCATCCATGCCGTCAGATTTCTTCGCTGTTGAAATTATTGGCTTAATCTTGGCCTCCCCAGAATATGCATCTCATCATCTATCGGCTGCAGACGACTCGACGAGCCGGCAGTCGAAGACGATCAAACGCAACTTCCGTTGCGCGACGAAAGATGTCGCTGGATAGCGTTAGAACACAGAGCAATGCGCACAACGCGACTCGCATTCTGGCGAAGTGCTTTAGTATTATCTAGCCGAACTGGTCGAGCACTGAAATGACAATGGGAAGGCTGTTGCCGTAAGCGGCCCATGGCGGTGTTTCTACGAATAGGTTCACCGCGATGGCCCTGATGCCTCGTTGCCGTGCGCACCTCGCAACGTATTTCTTGCAACGCCAGCCCGACGTCCTTGAACACCGCATGCGGCCCGCACAGCCGCACAGCGTCAGCCTTCTGAATCTCGACACAGGGCCGGCTGCCCATACTTCCATGCATTAACTGTTGTTATACTCATTTTGCGAAATGAGTATAAATTGGGGTGGACGCCCTTAGTCCGGCAAGGTTATACTCATTTTGCAAGATGAGTATAACGCCCCGGAGGTCGTCATGGCCGTGCCCCCACTGGTCGCCCAGACGACCTATGCCGAGTTGCTGGAGCGCTGCGCCAACGCTGCATTCAACGACGCCTTCACGGAAGGCGGCGCCTTCACCTCCAAGACCCTCAAGGGACGCAAGTACTGGTACTTTCAGACAGGGACTGGTGCGGCGCGAACTCAACGATATGTCGGCCCGGAGACGCCTGAATTATTGGACCGCATCGCGCATCACACGGAAACGCGTGACGACGAGCGCGAACGCCGCGCCCTAGTATCCACGCTGGTGCGATCATTCAGTCTTCCCCGGCCTATTCCCGAAATCGGCGATGTCATCGCCGCGCTCGCCAAGGCCGGCGTCTTTCGGCTTCGCGGCGTTCTCGTCGGCACAGTCGCCTATCAGACCTATGCCGCGATGCTGGGTGTCCGGCTCTCCGCCGCTCCCCTGCAGACGGGCGACATCGATATCGCTCAGTTCAAAAATGTATCGGTTGCGATCGGCGATAGCACTCCGCCGGTGCTCGAAATTTTGAAGGAAGTCGACAAGACCTTCCGTGCCATTCCGCACGTCGTCGATGGCAGGCGCGTGACCAGCTATACCGCCAAAGGCGGATTGCGGGTTGATTTTCTCACCCCCAACGAAGGACAGGAGACCGGCAAGCCCCAGGCACTTCCGGCGCTGCAAACAGACGCGCAGCCGCTGCGCTTTCTCGATTTTCTCATTCACGACCCGGAACCAGCCGTGATCCTGCACGGCGCCGGTATCCATGTTCACGTTCCGGCTCCCGCGCGCTATGCGGTGCACAAGCTGATTGTTTCGCGACGGCGTCCCGAAGGATTGGCCAAGCGCGATAAAGATCTTCAGCAAGCCGATGCCCTGTTCGAAGTGCTCGGGCAAAAAAGACCCAACGAGCTGAGGCTCGCGTGGCAGGAGGCCTATAAGCGCGGTCCGAGCTGGCGCGAATTACTCAACGAGGGTCTTGCCGCCGTCAGCGGCACCGGTCGTGATTGGGTGCTCAAGGCTATTGACGGTCGGCGCTCGGCGATCGCAGATATCGATCTGACCTTCAATAATCCACCCCCACGTTACGATTTCAGCCGGGATGTTGTGACGTTCGTCGGCCAGGCGCTTGGCAGCTCCGTCAGTTGTGAAATTAGCCGTGAAGCTCTTGATGATCATTTCGGGACCAATGGTCTCGACCAGAAGGGGCGGGTCGAAGCTTTTCTCAAAAACCGATCGAGAATTGAGCTTATGGCTCGCGCGAAATATCTTTCATGGCCGATCGAGGAACCTGGCACGGTTCTGATCAAGACCATGGACGTGCAGAAGCTCCTGAAAGAGATTGGCTCGTAGAACGTCGCGACATGTACATTTTGCGCAAAGCACCTCAACCTTATTGAGATGCGAGCTAACAAGCGCAATAAATTTTAACTGAGTGAAGCTGCCGGGCATCAAGGGTTACTCGAAACGGCCGCTGCGTGCGCGATCCTGTTCGGTCTCGCGGCTTCGCCAAGCATCAACCTCTTTCTGCAAGGCATCCTTGGCCCTTGCCAGCGGCGCCGCAAGTGCGGGCATATCGCTAAGATCTAACTGGTCGTCCGTGAACAAGGCTCTAAGCGATTGAGGGAGAGTCTGTTTTTCGGATGAGGCGGCATTTGAGATTGCAGGGATTGGGAGCTTGAGACCCCCAAACCTTGCAATTTCGTTTATGGGATTCCCTCGAAGCAGGAAACATGATTCCTTGTCTGCATCGGAGGGGACGATGCGACCGAAGAAGCACAAGACGACGGGATCGAACGATCTGTTCCGGGCACGGCTGGACCAGATCATCAATCTGAAGCACGAACTGGTTTTGCTCGCAGGCAAGATCGACTGGGACTGGATCGACGGCGAGATTGTGCCGCTCTACAGCGAGCACGGCCGGCCTGGGATCGAGACCCGCTTCATGATCGGGCTGTTGTTGCTCAAGCACATTTACGGGCTGTCCGATGAAGGGGTTTGCGAGCGCTGGGTCCACGATCCGTATTTCCAGTACTTCACCGGCGAAGAGTTTTTCCAGCACACCTTCCCGCACGAACGCTCGGACCTCAGCCATTGGCGTAAGCGGCTTGGCGACAAGCTGGAGTTGCTGCTGGCCGAGAGCTTGCGGGTAGCGCACGAGGCCGGCGCGTTACGCAGCCACGACCTCAAGCGGGTCACGGTCGATACCACGGTGCAGCCGAAGGCCATCACCTTTCCGACCGATGCCAAGCTGCTGCATGCGGCCATCAAGGGGCTCAACCGCCTGGCCAGCAGGCACGGCGTCAGGCTGCGGCAATCCTATTCTCGCATCGCCAAGGCGGCCGCGATGATGGCGGGCCGCTACGCCCATGCCAAACAGTTCGGGCGGCATCAGCGGCAGTTGCGTATTCTGCGCAGCCGGCTGGGCCGGATCATCCGCGACATCCGCCGCAAGATCGCGGGCCAGCCAGCCCTGGAGCAGGCGTTCGCCCTCCCGCTTGGCCGAGCCGCACAGATCCGCTCGCAGCAGCAGCGTCAGCGCGGCTGGAAGCTGTATTCCTTCCATGCCCCCGAGGTGGAATGCATCGGCAAGGGCAAGGCCAGCGCGCCTTACGAGTTCGGGGTCAAGGCCTCCATCGTCACCAATAACCGCCGGGCTCCCGGTGGCTCGTTCGTGCTGCACGCCAGGGCGCTACCCGATAACCCTTATGACGGTCACACCCTGCGAGACGTCATCGACCGCACCGAGGCACTCACCGGCTGCCCGATCGAGCGGGCCTATGTCGATAAGGGATACCGCGGCCACGACGCGCAGAACCCGCGTCGCGTCTTCATCTCAGGTCAGAAGCGCGGCGTCTTCGGTGCCATCAAGCGCGAGCTACGCCGCCGCTCTGCCATCGAGCCCGTCATCGGACACATGAAGGCCGAAGGTCATCTCGGCCGCTGCTATCTCAAAGGCCGCGCCGGCGACGCCGCAAACGTCGTCCTCTCAGCGATCGGCCACAACTTCCGCCGCATCCTCGCCTGGCTCAGAGAATTCTTGTGCCTCTTCCTGGTCCAGCTATTGCGCACGTTCGGCAATCCGGCCCTACTCAATCGGGCTTCTTAACGGACGACTAACTGGCCGAGAAGCTTGAGCCGGGCTTCGTACTGCGAGGAGAGCGAGCCGACGCCACCCGTTGGAAACAACCGGCTGGCGATCTCCTTGAACACAGCCTCCTAGTCCGGGGTTTTCAAGAGAAGGGTCCGTGCGATGTCTCTCCATCCGTCCGGATTCTCGTCGTCCTTCTGATTATACAGGGTGGCAATCGCGGCCGCGAAGGGATAGCGCGCTACAGGATCCCGGTCACACCATGCGACCAGCGTGGCATCTGGCACCGCATCCATCGGGCTCGTGTGATGGCGCGCGAATTCGCCGATCAATCCCACGCTTCCGCCTTTGGCTTTCTTATCGCCGCTTATCTGTTCATCGAGCACGTCGTCCGGATGGACCCTAAGTAATCCCGTCATCAGGTCGTCGTACTCAAAGGCGGATACGCTGTGGCTGGCAGCTGCAGCGAGCAAACCCCGACACAGCTGCCGCGCGATCGGGTCGCCCGTTAGCGAGGCCCGGACGATGACACCCAACTCGTAATCCTCGCGCTGGTGGTGGTTGCCCGTGCGCTGAAACGAATACGCCGCCAACAGCGCGCGGCCGGCGTCAGCCACTTCGGGAACGGAAGCCTTCTTATTGCTGCCATCGGAGCGGATAATCATTCAACGTGAAATCGATTCCGGAGCGTTTGCGAAGTGAACGTAGCCGGCCTCGCTGTTCGAGTACACCCAGATCGGCATCAAACCCGTCATGCACCGATCGCTTTTCCTCTCACAGCCGAACCGGCCCGGCTGTCCGGCTGCCCGGACTAACTTGTAATCCCACCTGTGCCCGCGGCGTTTTGAGGTCCTCCACGAAACTCGTAAGCAGGCGCTGCATCAAGCCTAAACCGAGGCGTAGTCAATGCCATATTGCCCTTCGCGTATCTCAATCCTGATCCTCATCCACCGAAGGCAGGTCGAGCGCACAGCGCAGCAGGCCGGCACCGCGCTGGTAGAGCATCGCCCGCGCGGCCGAGGCGAGAAGATCGCCGCGAGGCGCAAAATCCGCAATGCGCTTGTTGAACGGAATCGCGCCACAACCGGGAACCGAGCAATCCGGTTTTCCCTTGGGACATTGGTTGAACGAGCACAACCGACCGAGATAGCGATCATTCTGCGGCTCGAACAAAAACACGTCAACCTCATGGTTGGCGATGCTCGTGCCGATCCCGCCCTCATAAGCTTCGCGCAAGGCGCGATCGCCTACCCGACGCAGCTCACCGAGTTGATGCTGCAAATCGATCCAAAGAGCCAGATCGAGGTCCCTGCATTCGTGCCAAATCTCGATCCGCTGTTCGCGAAACTCCCTAAATCTCGGAACCTCCTTCCATAACGGCTTTGCGACCGAGCCTATCACGGCGAGCGCCTGAACCTCCGGAAAGGCCGTCCACGCCTTCGTCACCACGTCTGCAGCGGTCCGGAGTTCGCGCTGGCGTCTGACCATGAGACGGTTTTGTTCCTCGATCTTGGCGCGCCGCATGAAGCTACCCCAATGACTTCATGAAATTGCACCCGCGACCGAAACGCACTTTGAGCGTGAGAACGTAGGTGACCTGTTCCGCCTCGCCGCGCATGTTCGCCATCCGCCCTCGCCCGTCACTCAATCCCACCCCGCAGATTGTCCGCGAGCGCTGAAAGCGCATCGGCCAGTTGCTTCGCGATTTTCGGTGATGGCAGCGGTATTTTGAGGTTTTGCGCGCCGGCGGCCAGATCGCGCTCGATCCACGGATGCGTCGCAGCGTTGGGTCCACTGGCAGCCGCCAGTGCACCGATCAACTGCGCACCCACGTGCACCAAGGCTTGCCACGGATCGGGAGCTGCATCGCGCGGTGGTGCTCCAGCCCCATCGGTCCGCGCGATCGCCATCTCGCCAGCGCCAATGTTCGCGTCCGCATGTACATCTTCTTTGGATCCGGCGTCATCAGAAGTGATGATATTCCTCACTTCCTCAGCCGGCGTCACGGCCTCGCCCTCGCCCATATTTCCGGTGACGTTTTCCACGTCCTTCATGAAGCGGTTGAGACGCGAACCGCCGAGCGAAATCTCGCCGCTGCCGCCGTCGAGAATTCCTGCCGATAAGGAGCGTTTGAACGCCAACGTCGAAAGCATGCCCTCCTCGATGGTGCCCTTTGCCACGAAGTTTATGACGCGAACCGGCCGCACCTGACCCATACGATGGATGCGCGCGATACGCTGTTCGAGAACCGCCGGGTTCCACGGCAAGTCCATGTTCACCACGGTCGAGGCATGCTGCAGATTGAGGCCGGTGCTGCCGGCATCGGTCGACAGGAACACGCGGCAGGCGGGATCATCGCGAAACCGCTCGATCAACGCCGGCCGTTTGTCCGACGGCACGCCACCGTGGAAGGAGACGTAGCCGATCCCGCGGGCTTCGAGACGGCGGATAACGATGTCGTGGGTCCGTGTCCACTGCGAAAACACCACCGCCTTGGCTTCGAGCTCGGCGAACAATTCGTCGAAGAGTGCCGCCAATTCGTCAGCCTTGACGCCATGGTCGGTTTCCCGGTCCAGCAAATAGGTGCTGTTGCACGACATGCGCATGTTCTGCAGGGCGATCATCAGCCGCCGCTGATCCTTGTCCGACAGAAACCTGGTCCTGCGCCAACGCCGAACGATTTTCGCCACCTCGTCGGCGTTTTCCTGGTGATAGAGCATTTGCATCTCGGTCATCGGCACCAGCAGGTTCTGGTCGGTCCGGCTTGGCAGTTGCCGCAGCACCTCGGATTTGCGCCGGCGGATCATGACCGGCGCCAACGTTTGGCCGATCTTCTCCAGCCCGGTATAGCCGGTGACGCGCCCGGTTTCGTCCTTGACCTGATGCTCGTGCAACAGCTTCCAGGTTGGCCCCAGCCGGTGCTGATCGACAAACTGGACGATGGAAATCAGTTCTTCTAGCTTGTTTTCCAGGGGCGTCCCGGTCAGCACGATCGCATAGGAGCTATCGATGCGTTTCAAGGCGCGTGCTGCGATGGTGTTCCAGTTTTTCACCCGTTGCGCTTCATCGACGATCACCAGTTCGGGCGCCCAGGCGGCGATCAGGTCGAGATCGGGCTTGAGTTTCTCGTAGTTTGTGATCTTGCAGAAGTCGTCTAACGCATAGTCCTTCTGCCGCTGCGCCCGGCCGCCGTTGATGACGCGCGCCGCATTTTCACCATGTCGCCCCGAGAAACGCCCAATCTCGCTTTGCCACTGGTATTTGAGCGAGGTCGGGCAGATCACCAGCACTTTCGAGACGCCAAAATTCCGTGCCAGTATTTCTGTGGCGGCGATTGCCTGTATGGTCTTGCCTAGCCCCATATCGTCGCCGATCAGTGCCCGACCGACCCGCACCGCGAATAGCGCCCCCTCGGCCTGATAGGGATGGAGAGGCGCCTTCAGAAGCGCCAGCAGCTTGGGATCGGCAGCGCCGCGTGGGAACAACTGCTCGAGCTTTGCGGCCCGCCGGTCCGCATCCCGCCGTCCCGCGAAAAAATCGAGAGCGTCTTCGTAGGCCCGTAACTCATGACCGGACTTGGACGCCATGGTCATAAAATGCTCGAGTTCGCCAAGGCGATTGTCCGGCAGCATTCCGTCGTGCCCGGCGTCGAACAGGCCGGCAGCGGCCTCGCGCACCGCCGGTGGGCAATCCGTCCCGGCACGAAAATGCACGCGGCGCTTGCCTTCATTGCGCAAATACAGCTCGGAAAATGCCGGCTGATAGCCGCGCGCGAACGCGGTCTTCGCGCCGCGCTTTTTCTCCAACCGGGCGAGCGTGAATTCGATGTGCTTGCAGGTACCTAACTCGCTGGTGGCATAATCCGGGCAGGAACAGAAATTTCCGCCTGGTCCACTGCCTCGAATCGCCACGCGATAGCTTGATTTCGAATTGGGATTGCTGACGTGAAACTCGGAGAAAAACGGTTCGCTGCCCAGATTCTCAATCCCGAAGGCCTGCTCGCGCCCGAACTGGCGGCGCAAACCGCGCTGCCAGTCCACCGGTGAAAGATCGGCGGGCGAGTGAGTGCGGGACAGCTTCGGTTCCTTGTTCGGCTTGGTCGCGGAATTCAGGTTTCGGCGCGTGGATTTCATCGAGGCAGGCTCCGTCTGGCTTGTGCGGCCGAGCCCAAACCACTCCCGCTCCATCGTCGCGTCAAGTCATAAACCAGACGATCAACAGCCCAGATGTTTGGGATTTTCATGCAGCCGAACACGTGCAAATTCGATCCCGTGGCGCCGATAGCGCCCGAGTTGTGCCTGGACCTTGTCCCTCCAAGGACAGAGGGCGCAGGGAAAGCCGAGTGTCCGATGCACCCGCGGCCCCATGTGCAAAGGTAGAAAGCACATGGGAATTGGACGGATCCTCCGCTCACCGACCGGTGGTGGTATCCACTCTACGAGAAGATGGTTGAGCTCGATGTGCCCGCCATGGTCCACGTCAGTTCGTGTTGCAACCCCAATTTCCACGCCACGGGCTCTCACTATATCAACGGCGATACCACGCCTTCATGCGATTCCTGACATCGAAGCTCTTCAAGGATTTCCCGGGCCTCATGTTCATTATCCCGCACGGCGGCGGCGCGGTGCCCTATCATTGGGGGCGCTATCGTGGCATCGCTCAGGATATGAAGCTTCCGCCACTCGCGGAACATCTGCTCGGAATCGTCTTCTTCGACACCTGTGTCTATCATCAGCCGGGTATCGAACTACTCACCAAGGTGATTCCGATCGATAACATCCTGTTCGCGTCGGAGATGGTGGGAGCAGTGCGCGGCATCGACCCGGAAACCAATCACCATTACGACGACACACGGCGTTACGTCGATCAGGTGGCGGCCCTCAGTGCAGAGAATCGTGCGAAGATTTTCGAGGGTAATGCCCGCACGGTCGCCTCGACGCCTATCTTGATCGCCGAAGTGCAACCGCCTGGACCCTTCCACAAGTCCAATAGTTCTGACGTCCGAACCAACGCCACCGATCTGCACGCCAGACTACACTATGGCTCTCTGGCCGGGTGAACGCTCTTTACGGTCGGCGCCGATCGCGCTTCAGTTCACTGGCGGCGATCGAGACGGAGCGGAAGAACCGAGCGAAGACCATGAGCGCTGCAATCTCAGCTGGCAATAAATCCACCAAACCTACGCTATAGCCGCCCGTGGTATCCCCTTACTCCCACTCAATCGTCCCCGGCGCCTTTGACGTCACGTCATAGACGACGCGGTTGACGCCCTTGACCTCGTTGATGATGCGGGTCGCGGTCTCGCCCAGGAATTTCATTTCGAAGGAATAGAAGTCCGCGGTCATGCCGTCGGTCGAGGTCACCGCGCGCACGCGACGGCCGGTCTTAGTGATCCTCCCGAACCAGCGCTTACGAGACCTTACGCTTGACGGCCTTCTGCAACGTCTCATCGATCCGCGTCTGCCAACCATCGCCCTCCTTCTTGAAATACTCGATCACGTTTCTGCTCAGGCGTATCGAGACCAGTTCCTTGGTAGGCGCCTTGTTCGGCCCACGTCCTTTGCGGATCGAGGCGGAAAGACCTGGGAACACTTCCGAAAACGGTTTGGCTTTCGCGAAGTCAGCCTTAGTGAGCTCAGGACTATCGCTGACCTCCTTCAAATCCTTGGCGGTAAAGCCGCGACGTTTCTTAGAGGTTTTCATGATACAGGTCCCTTTCGTTCTTGCTCGCGGGACGCATGCTTACAATGCTAATACCCTTCGCGGCCGAGACGGGCGAACACAACGACAATAACGCCGCCCGCATTCACGCCGATGGCGCGCCAGCGTTTTGGCTTGTTCCCTGGAGCCACCAGCGCATTTTCGAAAAATGCTTCGTCGAGATCAGCAAAATCCAACCCGTGCTTTTCCAGGTTGGCGAGGCGCTTCGGCTCGTCCCAAACGATTTTCACGATTTAATTGTAGTTATAATTTGGACGATTATCAAGTATTTTGTATATACGAAATGTGTTGAGGAACGCGCCCTTCGGTGTTTACTCCCACTCAATCGGCCCCGGTGGCTTTGACGTGACGTCATAGACCACGCGGTTGACGCCCTTGACCTCGTTGATGTTGCGGGTCGCGGTCTCGCCCAGGAATTTCATGTCGAAGGCATAGAAGTCGGCGGTCATGCCATCGGTCGAGGTCACCGCGCGCAAGCCGACGACATATTCATACGTGCGCCCGTCGGGCGCGGGCCCGGTCACGATTTTTTTGGATCGAACTGCGCCCTCGAAAGGATGATGAAGGCAAGCGTGTGGCTGATGAGCAGTACCGGAACATAAAGGGTCGGAATGTAGATACCGGCGCCGAACAGTCCCGGGTCTGCAATTTGCGTGACGCCCTTGAAGTAGGCGTTCAACAGATCGGCTGTCCCCTCCAGATTGAAGATCCAGACGATCGGAAGGGCGAAAGTCCAGCGCCAGGTGAGCGCCGCCATGGAAAGAAGCGCCAGGACTGCCGCTGTGAAATCGCCCCACCCGACCTGGCCACCGAACCAGGAGGGAAGTTGGGGAGACACGAATCCAGCCACCATAAAGTTCATGCCTTCGAACCGAAACGCACTCACGGCGGCCAGGACTCTCAGCGCGTCGTATCGCGGCATTGAACGAAGCACTGGCCAGACATAGAGCCTCGCCATGACGGTATTGGCGACGAAGGCGCCGAAAACGCTCACAACGAACGGAAAATTAAAATCAGGGGGCACTTGGGAGATCCTTATCTTGGCCTTCAGGTCTTGGCCTTCAACTGTCGTCGCGGCTTCCGCGCCTACAGGCTTCGAAGGAAGTCGATCATGGCGGCGCTGACCTCCGGCGCGCGTTCCTGCTGGGTCCAATGGCCGCAACCCGGCAGCATGATCGGAGACCGAAGTTTTGGGACCCGTGCCGATTGTTTCGCGATGTCCTGGGAATAAACGGCGGCGACAAAATCGCGGTCGCCCGCCATGTAGAGTGCGGGAACGCTCACCGCCGCGCCAGTGAAGGGAGCCAGCAGCTCCCAGCCGCGATCGATGTTGCGCCACCAGGCTAGCGGTCCATGGAATCCGCTCCGCGTGAATTCCGTGACGTAAATATCGATGTCGGACTCGGTGACCCAGGCCGGCAAGGACGGTGGATCGGCCAGCAGAGCCCCCTTTCGGGGCACCATCCCGGCAGCGAACCCTCCAGCCGCGGACGGCGGCCTGTCGCCCGAGAGCGAGAAGAACTGGGAACGGAACACGCGGCGGATGTCGCGCCCGAGCCGCGCCTCAGCCTCAGGTGCCTGAAAGTAAAGTTGATAGAACACCGCATTCTCGTTGCGCGGCATGAGCGTCGTCGGCGGCCCGTGGTCGCCAAACCCCCGCGGGCGGAACGGCGGGCTGAGCGCGACGACGGCCCGGAAGACGTCTGGGCGCAGAAGCGCCGACTGCCATGCGATCGCAGCGCCAATGTCGTGTCCGGCGATCACCGCTTGCCTGGCACCCAGAGCATCGACGAGACCCACGATGTCGCCGATGTTATCGAGGATGGTATATTTCTCCACGCCCTCCGGACGGTCGCTTCGCCCATAGCCCCGCAGGTCCGGAGCGACCGCACGGAACCCGGCCTTCGCCAGCGCCGGAAGTTGATGGCGCCAGGAATACCAGCACTCGGGAAAACCGTGGCAGAGGATGACCAGCGGGCCTTCGCCCTGCTCGGCCACATGCAAGCGGATGCCGTTGGTCTCGATCATCCGATGCGTCACCTCGGGCATCGCCGGATCCACCCAGGATGCCGGCTCTGGGCCTGCCCCGCTGGGCTCGGAGGTAGCGGCCCTAAGCGGCTCCGCCAAAGCGGCGCCGACGGCGAGCGCGCCGCCCGCCCTGACCAGGTCGCGCCGGGAAAACGTCGCGTCTTGCATGGTGTTGCTCCCTTTGATGTCACGCATCCGAGAGGCCTCTACGTCACCGCGACGCATTGGCCATGAGCAGGCGGAGTGGCAAGAGAGGACCGACGGCGATGTACTCGTGGTCGATGATTTTTTCCTTGGCCAACGGAAGGGCCTCCATGATTGCATCTGCCTCGGCGACATCCCTGGTATCGAGGAGGAAGACGGCTCCGCGACCATCGCCACGCGAATACCATTCCCGGATCTTCCCGTTCAGATAGAGCTGCACGGTCTCCCGAATTTCAGCTGGCATGACCGCCATGACCTGTTCACGCGTGACGCCCGCCTTCGCGGTCAGGATGACGATCACGCCTGTGGTTGTGGGAGAGAGGGGCTGGGCTTGGACTTGGGCCTGGGCTTGGGCTTGGGCTTGGGCTTGGGCAACGGATGAATTGGTCATGGAAGTAGCGCCTGTCGGGTTAGGGGTGAGTGCGAGACGTCACGGAGTGCTTGCGATCGCGGCGGGCTCCTGTGTTCTCTGATGTACGACCGCTTTCCGCGAGCGACTATTCGCGATAGTGTTGATGGGTTATGAAGCAGAACTTCACAGTCAGGCAGGGCGCGCTCGACGGCGTGGCGGCATTCCTGAGCGTTGCCCAACATCGCAGTTTTCGGCGAGCCGCCGCGGAGCTCGGGGTGACTCCGTCGGCGATGAGCCAGGCGGTACGCGCGCTCGAGGCCCGCATCGGCGCGGCGCTCTTCATGCGCACCACCCGCAGTGTCGGGCTGACCGAAGCCGGCGAACGATTTCTCTTGCGCGCCAAGCCCGCCTTCGAGGAACTCATCGGCGCAACTGAGGACGCGCGTGATCTCGGCCGACGGCCGGCCGGGCTGTTGCGCCTCACGGCGCCGCGGGCGGTGGTGTCGACCCTGCTGGAGTCGCTGATCGCGCCGTTCTGCGAGGCCTATCCCGATATCGAGGTGGAGATCGCTGCAAGCCCGGATTTGGTCGATATCGCCGCCGAAGGATTTGACGCCGGCATCCGGCAAGGCCAGTTCATCGAGGCCGATATGATCGCCTTGCGTCTGAAGCCGCCGCACCCGCTGGCAGTGGTCGGCAGCCCCGGCTATCTGCGCCGACGACAGCGGCCGAAACTCATCGACGATCTGCGCCGGCACGCCTGCCTGCGCATGCGCCGCTCGAACGGGTCAATCGCGCCCTGGTCCTTCGTCAACGGCAACGAGGCGGTCGAGGTCATCGTCTCAGGACCCCTTATCGCCAACGACGTTCCCACCATACTCGCTGCGGCCGTCGAAGGACTGGGCCTTGCGCAGGTGCCCGAGCCGCTCGCTGCCGGCGCGGTGAAAGCGGGAAAACTCGTGCCGGTGCTGGAACGCTTCAGGCCGATGGCGCCGGGTCTGTTTCTCTACTATTCCGGCAACCGGCAAATGATGCCGAAGCTGCGCGCCTTCATCGATCACGTGAAGAGCCGGTCGGGCGCTCCGAACAAGACCCGACGTCGCGTCGATGACTAGCCAACACCCGGGACGAAAATGCGCTGACCTGTTTTATGCCCGAGCTCGATGGTGAAGTCCGTCGTCCGTCAGTCGTGTGCGCCTTGCGCCGGTTGCGATACGGCGCACCATTCGCGGATTGAACGACGCCGCTTCAAGCGATCGCAGCTCGGCTTCCCACCGGATTACGGCAAGCGTCGCCGGCGACCTGCTGCGCGTCAGTCGCGCGATAAGGACAGTCCCGCGAGAAGCGGAGCGTACGCGGCGAGCCTGCGGGATACGAACTCGGTGAAGAGCCGCACGCGCTTCGTCTTGCGTGTCTCCCCCTGTGTGAGAAGCCAGACCGTTCCGTACATGTGCAGGTCGGTGCCCGGCACCCTCATCAGCAGGGGGTCGGCATCGCCGACGAAGCACGGCAGTGTCGTGATCCCGAGCCCTTGCCGTACAGCAACGATCTGCGCCCCGGCGTCACTGGTCCTGAATGGAACCCCCGTGGTACGAACCTCACCCTCGCTGGCCCATTCCGGAATTCCATGAATGCTGATGACGATCCACCGGATGGGATCAGGCGCGCCCGCACGCCACGCGGCCAGTCGATCGCGGGACATGTAGACGCCGCCGAACAGCTCCGGTCCCTTCAGGCCGTGAAGATTGAGCGGCAGGGTTTTGCGGTCGTAGACGACGCGGATCGCCACGTCGGCCTCCCGGTTGGTCAGATTTGCCAGCTCGCCGAACGATAGGATTTCCATCTCGATGTCCGGATGCAGACGCGCGAAATCCGCGAAGTCCGGCATGAGCAGGTGTGTCGCGAGGGGCGGTGCCAGCGTCACCCGCAGAAGCCCGCGCACGCTCTGGTCGCGCCCGAAGACGCGCGTCTCCAGCTGGTGCGACGACGCTTCCATCTGGTCCGCGAACTCGAGGACCTCCTCGCCTGCAGCCGTCAGACGGTAGCCCGAAGGCAGCTTTTCGAACATCTGCACCCCGAGGCGTTCCTCGAGCTGGGCGATGCGTCGCAGCACGGTCGCGTGGTTCACACCGAGGCGCTCGGCGGCAGCCCGCACCGAGCCTCCGCGCGCGACGGCAAGAAAGTAGCGAACGTCATCCCAGTCGATCATGGTGCAATCCCGCACCGCGCGGTGCCGCCTTCCAAAGCCCGTATCTACGCCTCCTACAGCAGTATGGGCAGGTCATCATAGCCTGTGCCGACCAAGCAAGGCCCAATTCCGAAACGGCGGACAGCGATCATCGCTGCTGGCGTCAGTTCGTCCGGCCGGATCGATTTCGCACCACCGATGTGCGCGCTTCCGCACTCAACGCCCGACGCCGGCGGACCTATGTGGAGGTTCTCGGGGGGCGTCCCCGAACGACCAAAGGCGGAAGCCTGGAAGGAAAAGTCATGGGAAAGCTAGACGGTAAGGTTGCAGTCATCACGGGTGGATCGAGCGGCATGGCGCTGGCGAGCGCCCAGCGGTTCGTTGAAGAAGGCGCCTATGTTTTCATCACGGGCCGGAGACAGGAGGCGCTGGACAAGGCCGTCAAGCTGATCGGCCGGAACGTGACCGGCGTGCGCGGCGACGCGGCCAATCTCGACGACCTCGACCGTCTGTTCGACACGGTCAAGCGGGAAAAGGGCAGGATCGACATCCTGTACGCGAGCGCCGGCACGGGCGAAGCCGTCCCACTGGGCGAGATTACCGAGCAGCATTTCGATGCGACCTTCGGCCTGAATACGCGCGGCACGCTGTTTACGGTCCAGAAGGCGTTGCCGCTGTTCAACGACGGCGGATCGATCTTCATGACTGGGTCAGTTGCTTCGATCAAAGGTTTTCCTGGTTACAGTGTGTATGCGGCGAGCAAGGCGGCGCTGCACGCATTCGCACGCGGGTGGCTCAACGAACTCAAGGGCAGGAATATCCGGGTGAACGTGCTGCACCCAGGGCCGATCGCCACACCGATGCAGGACCAGGTTCTCACCGAGGAAGCGAAGCAGATGTTCGAATCCCTGATCCCGCGGGGAAAGATGGGTCGTCCTGAGGAAATTGCGGCAGCCGCGCTGTTTCTTGCTTCAGACGATTCGAGCTTCGTGAATGGGGTGGAGTTGTCCGTCGACGGCGGATTCTCGGCCATCTGAATCGCGCCGAGCGAAAACGGAGAGGTACGATGAGCACCGAAGAGAATGTCCAGCTTGTGAAGAATTTCTTTGCAGCCATGGGCAGCTGCAGCGCGCGCGATCTGCTGGCGTTGGCCGCCGAAGATATCGAGTGGATCATTCCGGGCGAAGGCTGGCCGCTGGCAGGCACGCACCGCGGGCACGCGGAGTTGGCGGCTGTGCTCAAGAAGGCGTCCGAAGAGGTGGAAACGCAATACCCGAAGCCCCCCGAATTCGTGGCGCAGGGAGACCGGGTTATGGTCGTCGGCATCGCTACGGGAAAAATCAAAGCCACGAATAGGCCGTTCAAGGACGAGTGGGTCTTCGACATTACCGTTCGAGACAGCAAGGTCTCGCACATCCAGGAATACATCGACACGCAAGCACTGGCGCGGGCCTCGCAGATCGACGCAAGGACCTAGTCAAGTTCGACGTGTGAATTGTGATGGCATGACCCGATGTTGTGCCGACCAACATCCATTTCCTGAAAGGGCTCCCACCTATGACTTCCGCTTTAAACGATCAGTCGCTTGATCAGATATTTCGCTCCGCTCGCACCCCCAACGGATGGGCAGATCGTCCTGTAGGGGACGATCTGGTACGCGAAATCTATGACCTCCTGAAATGGGGCCCGACATCCGCGAACAGCAGCCCCGCGCGGTTTGTCTGGGTACGTACCCCCGATGGAAAGGCAACGCTCGCCGGGCTTGCTGCGGAACCGAATAAGCCGAAGATTCTGAAGGCTCCTGTCACGGTCATTATCGGCCACGATTTGGATTTCGCCGGCGAGCTGCCAAAGCTTTTGCCTGACGCGGCCGAGGTCATGCAGAAATACTTTGCGGCACCGGGCGTAGCCGAGGTGACGGCAATGCGAAACGGAACGCTGCAGGGCGCTTACCTCATCGTCGCTGCGCGGGCGTTGGGACTGGACTGCGGGCCCATGTCCGGCTTCGACAACGCCGGCGTGGATAAGGCGTTCTTCCCAGGCACGCGGATTCGGTCGAACTTCATCTGCAGCATTGGGCACGGCGATCCAGCTTCCGTGTTCCCGCGCAATCCTCGCCTTGGTTTTGAGGAGGCCGGCCGCTGGGCCTAAGTCCAGGCTTCGGAGCGAACAGTGAAAGCGCTGGCCGTCTGCGGCCATCGGTTCGGGGTCGGCGGTGAATGAGCCGTAGATCGCCGCCTCGCAAGCCGCGCGCTCGTCGAATGCCCAACCGTAAAGGAGATCCCGATGTACGAACAATCCAAGCTACCCGAGTTGATCCGGTTTGCACGCGTAGATGCGGGCTCCACCGTCATCGACGTTTACCCAGGCGACGGCGACTGGACCCGCCTCTTCTCCGACATCGTGGGACCCGAAGGACGGGTCTACAGCTTCGTGCCGGCCGAAGTCGCCCACTTCAAGAACGATCCGGTCGGCCGCATGCAGGCGCTCGCGAACGAACCGGGCCGAGAGAACGTCGAAGCCGTCTCGGCGGACCTCGTGGCGATGCCGGAGGCCACGCAACCGGCGGATGTCCTGTGGCTGCACCTGTTCTACCACGATCTCCACACCGCGCTGATCCAGGCCAGGGGCGCGACAGCGGCCCACTTCAATCGAGCTGTCTACGAGCGGCTGAAGCCCGGTGGGTCCTACGTCATCGTCGACCACGACGCCGCCGCAGGCTCGGGCACGAGCGACGCCCAGTCGCTGCATCGGATTGAGCCTGCATCCGTTCGCGAGGAGGTGGAGGCGGCCGGCTTCGTACTGGACGCGGAAAGCACCATGCTCGCGAACAAGGACGATCCACACTCCGTCAAGGTGTTCGATCCCTCGATCAAGGGCGAGACCGATCGCTTCGCCTATCGGTTCGTGAAGCCCTGACAGGTCCCGGCGCCGTCCTCATGTCGAGCGACGACGAGGACGCGACCGCTCCGGTGGCGGCCTTGGCCAGACAACTCGGGTTCGCACCGTCAAGCTGGGAACGCTCAACGAGGTGGCGCGCCGGTGCAGGCACGCAGCCGCCCTTGGGGCCAGCTGATCTTCCAGGATTTGTTCAAGAAGGAGCAGTAATCGGCGTATGGGCGCCGTTCGAAGAGCGGGGAGACGCCCGACGGAGCGGCAGATCTGCGGGTCGCTTAGACTCTATCGACTACTATCGATAGCCTAGGATTCGCCTGAGTGTCCTCTGCTATCCGATGCTACCCCACGGTACTCCCCCTCACTCCCACTCGATCGTCCCCGGCGGCTTTGACGTCACGTCATAGACCACGCGGTTGACGCCCTTGACCTCGTTGATGATGCGGGTCGCGGTCTCGCCGAGGAATTTCATGTCGAAGGCATAGAAGTCGGCGGTCATGCCGTCGGTCGATGTCACCGCGCGCAGGCCGACGACATATTCATAGGTGCGTCCGTCGCCCATCACGCCGACGGTCTTCACCGGCAGCAGCACCGCGAATGCCTGCCAGATCTTGTCGTAGAGCCCGGCTTTGCGGATCTGGTCGATATACACCGCGTCCGCATTGCGCAGGATGTCGAGCTTTTCGCGCGTGATGTCGCCGGGGCAGCGGATCGCGAGCCCCGGTCCGGGGAACGGATGCCGGCCGACGAAAATCTCCGGCAGGCCGAGTTCGCGCCCCAACACGCGCACCTCGTCCTTGAACAGTTCGCGCAACGGCTCGACCAGCTTCATGTTCATGCGCGCCGGAAGCCCGCCGACATTGTGGTGGCTCTTGATCGTCACGGATGGGCCGCCCGTGAACGACACGCTCTCGATCACGTCGGGATAGAGCGTGCCCTGCGCGAGGAATTCCGCGCCGCCGATCTTCTTGGCTTCGGCGTCGAACACGTCGATGAACAGACGCCCGATGGTCTTGCGCTTTTGTTCGGGATCGCTGACGCCTTCGAGTTCGCCCAGGAATTGCTTCGAGGCATCCACGTGGATTAGCGGGATGTTGTAGTGATGGCGGAACAGGTCGACGACGGTTTCGGCCTCGTTGAGGCGCAACAGCCCGTGATCGACGAACACGCAGGTGAGCTGGTCGCCGATCGCCTCATGGATCAGCACAGCGGCGACGGCCGAATCCACGCCGCCTGACAGACCGCAGATCACCTTAGCCCGGCCGACTTGGGCGCGGATCTTCTCGATCGCCTCCTCGCGGAAGGCGCGCATGGTCCAGTCGCCGGCCAGGCCTGCCACCTTGCGGACGAAATTGCGAATGAGTTTGGCGCCGTCGGGCGTATGCACGACTTCAGGGTGGAACTGCATGGCGTAGAATTTGCGCTCGTCGTCCGCGATCACCGAGATCGGCGAGCCGTGCGCGCTCGCCACGCCGCGAAAACCTTTCGGCAATTGCGTGACGCGGTCGCCGTGGCTCATCCAGACCTCGTAGCGGCCGCCCTTCTGCCAGACACCGTCGAACAGCGCGCAATTATCGGTGACCTCGATGGTGGCGCGGCCGAACTCTCTGGTGTGCCCGGCTTCCACCGTGCCGCCGAGCTGCTGCGCCATGGTCTGCTCGCCGTAGCAGATTCCGAGCACAGGAATCCCTGCATTGAGGATCGACATCGGAGCCGCGGGTGCATCCTTGTCCAGCACCGAGGCCGGGCCGCCGGAGAGGATCACGGCTTTCGGCCGCATCTCGCGGAAGGCTGTTTCGGCCTTCTGGAACGGGACGATTTCGGAATAGACGCCCTCCTCGCGGACGCGGCGGGCGATCAGTTGCGTGACCTGGCTGCCGAAATCGACAATCAGAATCTTGTCATGCGCCGAGGCCACGGAGGGCGCCGACTCGCGGGCGGGCTTGGCTGCTGTCATATCAAGCAATTACGCGACCAAAGGCAGGGTCGCAACCCTTGAAAAACGGGCATCCCCGGCTGATCTTTCCCTCCCCCCGCGAAGCGGCGGGGAGGGATTAAGGGTGGGGGGTGCTGCAACGGGCGATGAGGGTTGTGATAGCCCCCCCCACCCCCGACCCCTCCCCGCCACGCGCTGACGCGCGCGGAGGGAGGGGGGAAGGCGATCGCGAACGGAGCGGGCATGACGAGTTTCCCCGTCTCAGCTTTTCCGCCTCAACACCGACACGTAAAACCCGTCGGTGCCGGTGCGGCGCGGCGTCATCAAAAGCCCTTCGGCGGATTGCAGCGTGGCAGCGGCGAAAGCCTCGGCCTTGTCCCAGAGCGCGGTCACGGTCTCGGCAGGAGGCACCACGGCGAAATCCGCACTGCGCGCCAGAAATTCGCGGATCTGGCCGCCGTTTTCAGGTGCCAGCACCGAGCAGGTCACATAAGCGATGCGGCCGCCAGGCTTGACCAGACTTGCCGCGCGATCAAGCACTTGGCCTTGCGCCTTCAGACGCTGTTCGAGCGCGCCGGGCCTGATCCGCCATTTGGCGTCCGGGTTGCGCCGCCAGGTTCCGGTTCCCGTGCAGGGCGCGTCGATCATCACGAGATCGGCCGAGGCGCGGATGTCGGAGAGTGCGTCGCCGTCACCCTTCGGCGTGCGGACGTCGCAATTGTGGACCCCTGCGCGCGACAGCCGCTCGTGGATCGGCGCGAGCTGGCGCTTGTCGCTATCGGTGGCAATCAGCCGGCCTTTACCCTGCATCATGGCGGCCAGCGCCAAGGTCTTGCCGCCGGCCCCAGCGCAGAGGTCGATCACCTGCTCGCCGGGCTTGGCCGCCGACAACAGCGCCGCCAGTTGCGAACCCTCATCCTGCACCTCGATTGCCCCCTTGATGAAGGCTTCCTCGGCATGGATGCCGGGGTTGCGGGCGTCGGCGGATAGATCAATGCGAAGCCCGAGCGGCGACCACGGCGTCTCCATGGTGCCGAGATGCGCGGTCGAAGCCAGCACCTTCTCGCGCTTGGCTTTCAGCGTGTTGACGCGCAGATCGAGTGGCGCGCGGCTTGCCATCGCGGCGGCCTCAAGCGCGCGATCCTCGCCGAACACTTCCGCGAGATACGGATCGAGCCATTCCGGGTAATCGCCGGCAACGTAAGGCGGCGCTTTATCGAGCGAATTCGAGGTCAAGGCTGATCGTTCGGCCTCGGTCAGCGCCGAGGGCGCGAAACGGCTGCCGTCGCACAAGGCGGCGACCGCCTCCGTATCGAGCTTGCGCTCGAGACGGAGCATGCCGAGCAGGCGCGCGCGCGGCGTGTCGTCGCCCATCAGCCAGGCGCTCGAGGCGCGCCGGCGCAGCACATCCCAGACCAGACCGGAGATCGCGGCGCGATCGCCGGAACCGGCAAAGCGATGCGCGGTGCCCCACTCTTTTAAAGCTTGGCTAGCTGGAACACGATTGCTCTCAATGGTCTGGATCAGCTCGATGGCTGCCGAAAGCCGCGCGGCGGGGGTCATTCATGTCTTTCGATTGGGGTCACGCTTCAAATAAGAAGCAATATCTTCAGCGCGAAATAGACCCACATCGCGAGCAATACAAGCACGCCGGCAAACCAGGCCAGCGAGCGCTGATTGAGGTCGTTGGAACTCACGAAGATGCCGGCATGCACGAAACGCGTGACCACGAACACCCAGGATAGCATCACGATCACGAAGTCCGCATGGCGGATCGGGAGCGCGAGCGCGATCAGGACATAAAACAGCACCGGCAGTTCGAACTGGTTCTTGAAGCAGTTGCCGATCTGAGTGGCGCGGGTCGGCCAATTCTGCTGGCCGAGCGCGACATCCCTGATTTTGGTCTCCTTGCTCACCAGCGCAGAGCGGCGGGCGCCGGCCATGCCGAGCAGCAGCGCGAAAGTCAGCCCGATCAGGACGAAGACCGGCAAGAGAACGTTTTGGATCGACATATCAGCCCTCGATTCGTTTCGATGGCGCCTCCCCCGCTATAGCGGCGAGCCGCCGCCCTGACAATAAATCGGCGACTGAATTGGCGAAGCCCGGAATTGGCGAGGCCCGCTTGAACCGTGGCGCTCGCCATGGCGACGAACGGTTAACTGTCCGCGTGGTCCTTTCCCGCAGGAGGCTGCAATGATCCTCGATCCGCTCCAGAGTGCCGCCACTGAGATGACGAGCCTGTTGTCGGATACAGCCAGCATTTTGCCAGCCGACGACGGAACCGGTCTGCTGATGCCGGCGCTGGCAGGGATCGCCGCCGCCGTGACGGTGGCGCTGGCGCTCGCGATCTATTTCCAGACCGGCTATCGCAGCTACCGCGACATGATCCGTCACGGCCTTGCGGCGGCGATTGGGCTCGCTTTGATGGCGTTCGTCATCTCGGACATGCGCAACGCCGCGATGGCTCATCTCAGCAAAACGTCGGTCGGACCCACCGCCCAGTTCGAACTGCAATGGCAGAAGACGACGGAGCGGGCCAAGGAATTGGCGGCCGAGATGGGCCGGTCGCGTCAGAGCTGACCGGCTCTGCGCTAAGGGAATTAGCCTCACAACAGCGCTTCCAGTAAGCTCCCCGCAACGAGAATTTGCGGGAGTGAACCATGCGGCTGAAAGATCGTATCGCCATCGTCGTCGGCGCCGGCCAGAGCCCCGGCGAAGGCATGGGCAATGGCCGCGCCACGGCGCTTACTTTCGCGCGCGAAGGCGCTTCCGTGCTGTGCGTCGACCGTAACCTTGCTTCGGCGCAGGAAACCGCTGATCTGATTGGGGCCAAAGGCGGCGGCAAGGCGGTCGCCTTTGAAACCGATGTCACGAGAGAGCGCGACCTCAAGGCCATGATCGAGGAAGCGCACAAGCGTTGGGGCCGCCTCGATGTCCTGCATAATAATGTCGGCGTCAGCCTTGCCGGCGGCGATGCCGAGCTGCTTCAAATCACGGAAGCCGCGATCGACAATTGCGTCGCGATCAACCTGAAGAGCTGCATTCTGGCCGCGAAATATGCGATTCCCGTCATGCGCCAACAAAACAGCGGCGCCATCATCAATATTTCCTCGATGGCGGCGATCACCACCTATCCCTATGTGGCCTACAAGGCGACCAAAGCGGCGATGATCGCCTTCACCGAACAGCTCGCTTATCAGAACGCCGAATACGGCATCCGCGCCAATGTGATCCTGCCCGGCCTGATGGACACGCCGATGGCGGTCGATACCCGTGCGAAAGCCTTCAACAAGAGCCGCGCCGAAGTTGCCGCCGCGCGCGACGCCCAGGTGCCGCTGCGCGGCAAGATGGGCACCGCCTGGGATGTCGCCAACGCCGCGCTGTTTCTGGCTTCCGACGAAGCAAGCTTCATCACCGGCGTGACGCTGCCGGTGGATGGTGGCGCCAGCGTGCGGCGGGGTTAGGTCCGGCTAGATCGGTCACACGGCTGCAACCAACGGCGTTGAAGATCAGCGACGTTGCATTCGCCGGATTTCATCTGGAGGAATATGCCGTGGCCGAATTTCGCCTGACGCAGATTTCGGATACCCACCTCTCCCGTAATTTTCCGAAACTGACCGACAATTTCCACCGCATCGCCGATCATATCGACGCGCACCGGCCCAACCTCGTCGTCAATACCGGTGACGTTTCATGGGATGGCCCGAACAGCCGCGCCGATATGGAGTTCGCCAGGGAACTTCATGCCGCACTCCCGGCGGATTGCCGCTACCTGCCCGGCAATCACGACATCGGCGACAACCCGACCGCCGTCGGCGTCGCGCCATCATGCCCTGCAACTGAGGAACTTCGTGACGCCTTTGTTTCGGTTTTCGGGGAAGATCGCTGGCAATTTGAGGCCGCGAACTGGCGCTTTATCGGGCTGAACTCGCTGATCATGAATACGGGAATTCCGAGCGAGCTGGAACAGGAGGAATGGCTGATATCACAGCTCACGGGCGCAAATGGAAAGCCGATCGCGCTGTTTCTGCACAAGCCGCTATTTTTGAATACGCCGGAAGATCCCGAGGAGGCGAGCACTGCGATCCGCTTCGTTCCCCAGCCGGTGCGCGCGCGATTGGTGGCATTGCTCGGTGCGTACGATATCCGCCTTGTCGCAAGCGGGCATGTGCATCAGCGCCGTGATTTCACTTTCCGGCGCACCCGGCACATCTGGGCGCCGTCTGTCGGATTCATCGTCCCGGACCGGATGCAGGACGTGATCGGCATGAAGGAGACCGGACTGGTGGAATACCGGTTTCGCCCCGAGAGCTTCGAGGTTCGGCACGTCCGCGCGTCCGGTCAAATCGATATCAGCCTGGACGATGTCTTTTCCCGACGCAGTTAGGCGTCACCTCGCGTGATGAGCTAAGTCAGATCCGCGCCGCTAGTGCACTGGCATCGCTGCGACAGCCCGCCTGCCCGCCTCCATGATGCCATCGCCGCGATAGATCGAATTTTGATCCGGCTCGTTCCAGACATACCAGAACAGACTTCCCAGGCGTCCTTGCCGGAAAAGGCCGAGGAAATAATCGCGCATCTCCGACACCGATTGCGCTCGCGCCTGATCTTCGGCCGCGGAGGTTGCGGCGCTGGGAAAACCCCATTCCGTCAGCCAGTATGGCTTCGTGTTGCCGGGTGGAAAGACATCTTTGTCCAGTTCGGCGTTGCGGCGAGCTAGGCCGAGCTTGTCTCCCGGTTTCACTGCTTGCGGATAGGTGTGAACTCCATAGCCGTCGACCAGTTGGTCCAGCCCGTGGGCACGGAGAAAGGCATAGGTCACCGGAATGGAGACGCTGTCGAGCTGAAGTTTTTGTTGCCATTCGCTGCCGCTTGCCGTCGCCATGCCGGCAGATATGATTGGCGTATGTTGATTGAGTTTCGAATGATTTCTTGCCTGCTTCAGCGCGCCCAACACCTTCAAATATTGAAGAAGACCCTGCGCGACCTTCTTTGCCACGGCATCATGGCTAAGCTCGTCAAGCGTAAACGCCTTGCCCCGGCCGGGAAGAGGAAAATCTCCGTTGAAATCGGGCCAATTGATCTCGTTGCCGGCTTCTATTCCCGCCAGTGTAACGCCAAAGGCGTCAAGCTTGTCGAAAACGGTCTTGTAATAGGCCTCGGAAAGCTCTGGGTCGGCGAAGGATAGAGGCATCGCACTTCTCATGTGCCGTTTGTCATCCGCGGGACGCAAGGGAGCGTTCGGCTGGAAGACGGGACCAACGACCAAGACCAGCCCGATGCCTTCGGACTGGAGCTTCTTCGCAAGATTCATGTTCTTGTCGTCCGGCCGCAAGGAGGTGCGCACGAAGCGAACACCGGAGCGTTTCAGTTGGTCGACGATTGTCTGCTGCTTTGCGGCGACAAAATTCTGGAAGCTGTTGACGTTGACGCCAACAGGACACGGCATGTCTCGCGCAAAGCCCGGCGCCCAAGCCAAAGTGAAAGCCAAAGTCAGCGCCAATGCCAGAACAAAGGACATTTTCGAAAAGACGCAATCAGCACGGCGTCTTCCAGGCTCCTTGCGCACCGTCAACCTCCATCCCCTGTTCGCAGTTCGCTGCAAAACATGCGATGCGAACAATCCACCGGCGTGACGTCCGAGCACAGCGCGCGCAGCTCGGATGATCTTCACGGCTTGGTGCCCTGGACCGTCAAACGCAAAAAGCTCATCACGGCGCCGACCGCGGCAAATCCGGCGCCGAGCGCGAGCGCATAAGTGGCGCCTTCGCGGCCAGCCAGCGCAAAGCAGAACGCGGCCAATGCCGCGCCCGTGGTCTGGCCGGTCAGGCGCGCGGTCGCGACGATGCCGCTGGCGCCGCCGCTGCGCCCCTGCGGCGCGCTCGACATGATCGCCCTTAAGTTCGGCGTCTGGAAGAAACCAAATCCGAGCCCGCAGATCGCCATGCGCCATACGATGTTGAGAACGCCTGGTGAAGCCGGAAGCGTTGCCAGCAACGTCATGCCGATCCCGAGCAGGACGAGGCCAACGCCGCCGAGCAGCCCGACCGGATAACGATCGCTGAGGCGGCCGGCGACCGGCGCCATGATCGCCACCACCAGCGGCCACGGCGTCATGAAGAAACCGGTTTCGACCTGGGTCCGCAGCAGAATGTCCTCGAAGTAGAACGGCAATGAGACGAAGGCGAGCCCCTGGATCGCAAACGAACACACGGAAGTGGCGGCTGAGAGCGCAAACATCGGCCGGCGAAACAGATCGATCGGCAGCATCGGCGCCGGATGATCGGCGTGGCGGCGGATCAGGATGAAGCCCAGCACGAGTCCCACAACGAGCTCGGCCGATACCAGGCCTAATTGAGCCTTATGCGCCGCGCTGCCGACGCCGAGAATGACAAGGCCTAGGCACAGCGACGCCAGAATCGCACCGAGAAAATCGAATCCATGTTCGGCGCGCGGCGTCAGCGGCAGGGTCCGCATGCCGATCGCCATCGCCGCGAGGGCGAAGGGAATATTGACCGCAAACAGCCATGGCCACGTCCCCAGCGACAGAATACCGGAGGCGATCGTGGGTCCGAGGGTAAAGGCGGTGCTGACGGCCATCGCGTTATAGCCGAAGCCGCGGCCGAGCAGCCGGCTTGGATAGACGAAACGGATCAGCGCCGAATTCACGGCCATCAGACCGCTGGCGCCGAGGCCTTGCAGCACGCGCGCGATCAAAAGAGTGGGCAGCGACCAGGCGCACGCGCATCCGAGCGAGGCAATCGTGAAAAGCAAAAGGCCGCCGAGATAAATGCGCCGGTGGCCGACGATCTCGCCGAGCGCGCCGAGCGGCAACAACGTTGCGACCAGCGCGATCTGATAGACGTTGACCACCCAGACCACATCCGCCGGGCTCACTTTCAGGTCGGCGGCGATCGTCGGCAGGGCGATATTGGCAATCGCAGTGTCAAGCGAAGCCATCCCGACCGCGAGCGAGATCGCGACGACCGCCCAGATCCGGCGCTCGGGCGGCAGGCCATCCATCACGGCTGACGCCGGCTTTGCGACCTTGACCTCCTGCAACATCCACCTGAACTCGCACCCGCGGGCAAAAAGCTCCGCATCTCGGCTGGATGTACTATGGATGATCAGCCCACCCCATACGCCATGTTGCATGATGCGTATGCGGGGAGTTGAGGTTCAAAGGCTCGTACACCTTGCGTCATGGCCGGGCACAGCCGTTCGAAGAACGGCGTCGCTTCCGCTCGCCTATGTCCCGGCCATCCACGTCTTTTGTATCCGCAGAAAGCAAGACGTGGATGCCCGCGACAAGCGCGGGCATGACGGAGAGAGGCAGCAACTACGCTCCGCCGGGATAGTTCGGCGCCTCGCGCGTGATCGTGACATCGTGGACGTGGCTTTCGCGCAGGCCCGCGCCGGTGATGCGCACGAACTGCGCCTTCTCGTGGAATTCGGCGAGGTTGCGCGCACCGACATAGCCCATCGCGGCGCGCAGGCCACCGGCGAGCTGATGCATGACATTGGCGACCGGCCCCTTGTAGGGCACCTGGCCCTCGATGCCTTCGGGCACGAGCTTGAGCGTGTCCTTGATGTCCTGCTGGAAATAACGGTCGGCCGAGCCGCGGGCCATCGCGCCCACCGAGCCCATGCCGCGATAGGCCTTGTAGGAACGGCCCTGCCACAGAAACACTTCGCCCGGCGTCTCGTCGGTGCCCGCGAGCAACGAGCCGACCATCGCGATGTCGGCGCCGGCCGCCAGTGCCTTGGCAAGATCGCCGGAATACTTGATGCCGCCGTCCGCAATCACGGGCACGTCGGCCTTCTTCGCGGCTTCCACCGCATCCATGATCGCGGTGAGCTGCGGGACGCCGACGCCCGCGACAATCCGCGTGGTGCAGATCGAACCCGGGCCGATGCCGACCTTGATGGCGTCAGCACCGGCATCGATCAGCGCCTGCGCGCCTTCTTTTGTCGCGATATTGCCGGCGATTACCTGCACCGCGTTGGACAGCCGCTTGATGCGGTTGACCGCTTCCAGCACCCGCGCGGAATGGCCGTGCGCGGTATCCACCACGATCAAATCGACGCCGGCATCGATCAGCCGCTCGGTGCGCTCGAAACCGCCCTCGCCGACCGTGGTCGCGGCCGCCACGCGCAAGCGGCCCTGCGCGTCCTTGCAGGCGAGCGGATGTGCGACGGCTTTCTCCATGTCTTTCACGGTGATCAGACCGACGCAGCGATATTGTTCGTCGACGACCAGCAGCTTTTCGATGCGATGCTTGTGCAGCATCCGCTTGGCTTCGTCCTGGCTGACGCCCTCGCGAACGGTCACGAGGTTTTCGTGCGTCATCAATTCGGAGATTTTCTGCTTCGGATCGGTGGCGAAACGCACGTCGCGGTTGGTGAGAATGCCGACCAGTTTTCCCGGCCGCCCCTCACTACTGCCGGTGACGACGGGAATGCCGGAAAAGCCGTGGGCGTTCATCAGCGCCAGCGCATCCGACAGCATCGCATCGGGGCCGATGGTGAGCGGATTGACCACCATGCCGGATTCATACTTCTTGACCTGGCGCACCTGCGCCGCCTGGCCTTCGGGGTCGAAATTGCGGTGGATGACGCCAACTCCGCCCGCCTGCGCCATCGCGATCGCCATGCGCGCTTCGGTGACGGTGTCCATGGCAGAGGCCATGATCGGAATGTTGAGCGGGATGGCGCGGGTGACGCGCGAGCGGATATCGGCTTCCGAGGGCAGGATGTCCGACAGGCCAGGCTTGAGCAGCACGTCGTCGAACGTGAAAGCTTCGCTGATCGATTGAACCTGCGCCATTACCAACTCCATCCGGCGGCGCTTGGGCCGCGTATGATCCAGGATGCGCCAGTGCTCCGGCGAAGCGGGCTTCGTCGTCGAATCAGGCCCATCAGTAGGGTTGGCGGTGGTCGATAGCACGTCACCATGACGAATCAAAGAGGCCAAATTGGCCCGATCGTCACAGTTGCGTCGTCATCGCCGCCGTGACGGCGAGACAAAGCAGCGGGAACAGCAGCGCCGCTCCCGCACGATCGCTTTTAGTAGTGGTTTTCCTGAGCGGTGCGGACGCGCGACGATCCGGTATCGAGGCAGCGCCGGGCTGCTTCAATTTCAGCCTCGGTCGCACCCTTGCTGCGCGCGTAGGCTTCCGCCATCGACGCGCTGTACTTGGCGACATAGTAACGAACGACCGAGCACGACGCGCGGTGCAGAATACCCTCGGCGGACGCGCTGACGGGAGCGAGACCTAGAACGATCGCGGCAACAAACAGCAAACGGTGCCCCATTCCGGGTTTCTCCTTCTCTCTAAACATTGACTGGGAAATGAGCATCACAGCTCGATAGGGGTTAGCTCTCATAATGTTCACCGAGGCACAACCCCTATCGCGCAGATGAGCTATGCACATCAGCGCGCGTTAAGGTTTCTGCACAGAATCGCCACAAATATTGATCGAAGCGTTTTGTCAGCATCTCCCAAGAATGCATTGAAATCAAAGATTAACTAAGGTGAGTCCCCAGGTTCCGCCTGTTGCACAATGACCCAAGGCGGAACTCCTTCATAAGTTCCCCCGCATCACAAAGTATCTCCATGGACAAGCAACGCCTGCTTCCACTCATCGTGGCCACTGCCCTCTTCATGGAGAACATGGATTCGACAGTGATTGCGACATCGTTGCCGGCGATTGCCGCCGACATCGGCACGAGCCCGTTGACGCTCAAGCTTGCGATCACATCCTATCTTCTGTCGCTTGCCGTGTTCATTCCGGCGAGCGGCTGGACCGCCGACCGTTTCGGCGCGCGGCTGGTGTTCTCAGCGGCAATCGCGGTGTTCATGGCCGGCTCGATCGGCTGCGCGCTGTCCGAATCGGTCGCGGGTTTTGTATTTGCGCGCACGCTGCAAGGCATCGGCGGCGCGATGATGACGCCGGTCGGACGGCTCGTGCTGTTACGCTCGATCGACAAGAGCGCGCTGGTGAATGCCATGGCCTGGGTCACCGTACCGGCGCTGGTGGGGCCCGTGATCGGACCGCCGCTCGGCGGATTCATCACCACCTATTTTTCCTGGCACTGGATTTTCCTGATCAACATCCCGATCGGGCTGCTCGGCATCTTCATGGCTTTACGCTTCATCGATCCGATCAAGAGTGAAAACCCCGAGCGATTCGATCTCTACGGGATGGTGCTGGCCGGAATTGGACTCGCGGGTATCGCCTTCGGCCTTTCGGTCGCCGGACTCAATCTGCTGCCGTGGAGCGTGGTCGCCGCACTGGTCGCGATCGGCTCGATTTCAATGACGCTCTACGTCATCCATGCCCGGCGAACCGCTTCCCCCGTGCTCGATTTCGGACTGCTTCGACTTCCCACCATGCGCGCCAGCATTCTCGGCGGCTTTCTGTTTCGTCTCGGCATCGGCTCGCTGCCGTTTCTGCTGCCGCTGTTGATGCAGGTGGGCTTCGGCCTGTCGCCGTTCCACTCCGGGCTTGTCACCTTCGGCACCGCCGCCGGCGCCATGGGCATGAAGACGCTCGCCGCACGCCTCATCCGGACCTTCGGCTTCCGCAACCTGATGACGGTCAATGCCGTCATCAGTTCGATCTTCCTCGGCGCCTGCGCGCTGTTCACCGTCACGACCCCCTTATTGCTGATCGTGATCATCCTGGTGGTCGGCGGTTTCTTCCGCTCGCTGGAATTCACCGCGATCAACACCGTCGCCTATGCCGAAGTCGAGCCGCCGCAGATGAGCCGCGCCACTACGCTCGTCAGCGTCAACCAGCAATTGGCGGTTTCGGCCGGGGTTGCGGTTGGCGCCTTCTCGCGTGGAATCCACGCTGTGGATACGCCATATGACCGAATTGACTGCTGATGTGTTTGCTCCGGCCTTTCTCGTGGTCGCGCTGATATCGACGGCGTCGGCCTTGTTGTTCTGGCGGATGCCGGATGATGCGGGCCACGAAATCTCCGGCCGCAAGGCGGTGGAGATTTCCAGCCGCAAGGGCGCGGCGACGGCGGCCGTGAAGGTCGCGAGCGAGGAAACGCAGAACGCGCGGGATCAGCGGCTGGGGTAGAACGCACCTCTCGCCGTCGTCGCCCGGCTTGACCGGGCGACCCAGTGTTCCAAGGATTTTTGACATCAATCGAGAAGCTGCGGCGTACTGGATACCCCGCTTTCGCGGGGTATGACTGCTTCCTCGCTTCTAGGCCGTCCCCTGCTCGCCCCGAAATCCCGTCGCCAAAACGTAACGCTCGGAGGAATCCTGCCGGCTCGCGGCCGGCTTGACGTGGCGGACGCTCGCATAATCGCGCTTCAATTGAACCATCAGTTCAGCATCCGCGCCGCTCTGAAAGGCTTTCGCGAGGAAGGTCCCGCCCGGCTTCAACACCTCGGCAGCAAATGCCGCCGCGGTTTCGATCAGACCGACCATCCGCAACTGATCGGTCTTGCGATGGCCTGTGGTGTTCGCCGCCATGTCGGACATCACGATATCGGCGCGTCCCGCCATCATCGCGATCAAGCGCTCCGGCGCGCGCTGGTCGAGAAAATCGAGTTGCGCGAAAATGACGCCGGGAATCTCCGGCATTTCCAACAGGTCGATCGCCACCACCCGGCCCTTGCCGCTCGCAAGACCGATCCGCTTGGCAGCAACCTGGCTCCAGCCGCCAGGCGCGGCGCCGAGATCGACCACCGTCATGCCGGGCTTGAGGAGATGATGTTTGTCGTCGATCTCGATCAGCTTGTAGGCCGCGCGCGAACGCAAGCCTTCGCGCTTGGCGCGAACCACATAGGGATCGTTGAGCTGCCGTTCCAGCCAGAGCTTTGAGGACAGCTTGCGCTTGCCGCCGGTCTTGACGGTGACGTGCAACCGCCCGGTGGTGTCTTTGGCCATTCTCCGTCCTTCTCCTTCTCCCCTTGCGGGAGAAGGTGGCGCGGATGCAATCCGCGCCGGATGAGGGGTTTTAGCCACCGAAACAGACCCCTCACCCGATCGAGTCTAGGGTTGCCGGTGGAGCAGCCCTCTCCCGCAAGGGGAGAGGGCACAACAATCAACAGGTGCGCCCCGGAATGACATTTTAACGTGTGGTCAACGCGCCGTCCTCGCGCATCATTTCCACCAGCATGCCCTCGCGCAAGCCGCGGTCCGCGACGCGCAACCGCGGCAACGGGAAGGCATTGCGGATGGCGTCGAGAATGGCGCAGCCCGCCAGCACCAGATCGGCGCGCTCGACGCTGATGCAGTGATTGGCGGCGCGCTCCCGATAGCTCATGCGCAACAGACGCGCGATGGTCGCGGTGATGTCCGCATCGCTCATCCAGATTCCATCGACCCGCCGCCGGTCGTAGCGGTGCAGATTGAGGTGAATGCCGGCGAGCGTCGTCACCGTGCCGGAGGTGCCGAGCAGATGCATGCCCGAAAGATCCCGGCTGTGTTCGGCCGCGAATGGCGCGACGTGCTTGGCGACCTCGGCGATCATCGCCGCGTAGGACTGCGCGGTGACGTCACGGCCGCCGAAATGCTCGGCCAGGGTGACGACGCCGAGCGGGATCGACATCCAGGCCTTGATGCGCGGCGTGGCGCCCCGCTTGCGGATCGCGCTCGATCCGCACCAGTTCGGTCGACCCGCCGCCGATATCGAACAGGATGGCGCCGTGCCCCAACGGATCGAGCAGCGGCGAGCAGCCGATCACCGCCAGCGCGGCTTCGGTCTCGCGGTCGATGACCTCGAGACGGATGCCGGTCTCGGCGGCCACGCGATCGCGAAAACCCTCGGCGTTCGAGGCGGCGCGGCAGGCTTCGGTTGCAATCAGCCGCAAACGTCTGGCCTTTCGCGACTTGATCTTGTCGCGGCAAACGCTCAAGGCGGCGATCGCGCGTTCGATCGCGGCCTCGCTGATGCTGCCGGTGGCCGAAATGCCTTCGCCGAGGCGAATGATCCGCGAGAACGAATCGACCACGCGAAAGCCGTCGTCGGTCGGGCATGCGATCAAAAGGCGGCAGTTGTTGGTGCCGAGATCCAGCGCCGCATAAACCTCGGCGCCGGGAACCAACTTCGTCTCCGCGGCATCGGCCGCAACCGGTATTATCGAGCTTCCGCGCGACGCCGCGTCGTCGCGAGCTCGCGTATCGTCCTGCATCCAGATGTCTTTCCCCGGCCATAAAGCCGACGAGGAATGTCCGTTTCGAAAACGACTCTAGCAGTGGCAAGGACGGTGGCAAGGGCGGTGCAGCAACCCTACATGGGACCATGCCCAATCAGACATTGTCGCCGGTAGAGGGGTGGTCTATTGGGGTGAAGGCCGGAAAACTTCAGAAAAACCGGCCATTTTCGGGTTTTTCAATGCAAGATCATACCTCCCCCAATTCGCTGGAAAACGCTATTGCACTGCAAAAATATGGGGTGGGGCAGCCGGTCCGCCGCAAGGAGGACGACACGCTCGTCCGCGGCAAGGGCAAATATACCGACGATTTCCAGCTGCCCAGGCAGGTCTATGCCTGGATCGTGCGGTCCAGCCACGCCCACGGCGTGCTCCGGGGCATCGACACATCAGCCGCCAAGGCCATGCCGGGCGTGCTCGGCGTGTGGACCGGGACTGATCTGGCCGCCGCCGGCTATGGCCCCTTCACCTGTGCCCTGCCGCTGAAAAGTCGCGACGGCACGCCGCTGCATGCAGACCAACCGCACCGCGCTGATGACCGACAAGGTGCGCTATGTCGGCGACCCCGTTGCGTTTGTCGTCGCGGAAACGCTGGCGCAGGCGCGCGATGCCGCCGAGGCCGTCGAGGTCGATATCGATCCCCTGCCTTCAGTCACCGACCCCGAGGAAGCGGCCAAGCCCGGCGCGCCGCAGCTTTACGATCACATCCCCAACAATGTCGCGCTCGATTATCACTTTGGCGATGCCGCGAAGGTCGACGCGGCGTTCACAGAACGCGGCGCATGTGACCAAACTCGACATCCTCAACACCCGCGTCGCGGTGGTGGCGATGGAGCCGCGCGCCGCGCTTGCGTCCTACGACAAGGCGACCGAGCGCTACACGATTCAGGTTCCGACCCAGGGCGTTGCCGCCAATCGTGTCGGCCTCGCCAAGAACATCCTGAAGGTGCCGAACGATAAAGTGCATTTGCTGACCGCCAATGTCGGCGGCTCGTTCGGCATGAAGAACATCAACTATCCCGAATATGTCTGCATCCTGCACGCGGCAAAGGCGTTGGGACGGCCGGTGAAATGGACCGACGAGCGCTCGACCAGCTTTCTGTCCGACAGCCACGGCCGCGCCCAGAAAGTCCATTGCGAGCTGGCGCTCGATGCGGACGGCAAGTTCCTGGCGGTGAAGATTTCCGGCTACGGCAATCTCGGCGCCTACATTACCGGTGTCGCCCCGCAGCCTTTATCGCTGAACATCGGCAAGAATCTCGGCAGCGTTTACCGGACGCCGGCGATGACGGTCGATATCAAGACCGTGCTGACCAACACCACGCTGATGGGCGCCTATCGCGGCGCCGGACGGCCCGAGGCCAATTATTTCATGGAGCGGCTGATCGATCGCGCCGCCGATGAGATGGGCATCAACCGCCTGACGCTTCGCAAGCGCAATTTCATCAAGCCTGCACAAATGCCCTTTGCCGCCTCCTCCGGCGTCACCTACGACAGCGGTGATTTTCAGGGCGTATTCAACAAGGCGCTCGATATCTCCGACCACGCCAATTTCGCCAAGCGCAGGAAGGAAAGCCGCAAGCGCGGCAAGCTGCGCGGGATCGCGGTCGGCTCCTATCTCGAGGTCACCGCGCCACCCAATGTCGAACTCGGCAAGATCGTGTTCGAGGACGACGGCTCGGTGAAGATCATCACCGGCACGCTCGACTACGGCCAGGGCCACGCGACGCCATTCGCGCAGGTGCTCGCCACGCAGCTCGGCGTGCCCTTCGAGCGCATCACGCTCGAACAGGGCGACAGCGACCTCGTGCATACCGGCAACGGCACCGGCGGTTCGCGCTCGATCACGGCCAGCGGCATGGCGATCGTCGAAGCTTCAAAGCTTATCGTCGAAAAGGGCAAGCGCGCCGCCGCGCATCTGATGGAAGCCGCCGAAGGCGACATCGAATTTGCGGACGGCCAGTTCACCATCGCCGGCACCGACCGCTCGATCGACATCATGGAACTCGCCAAGCGCGTGCGCGAGGGAAAGATGCCGGAAGACGTGCCCTCCTCGCTCGACGTCGATCATACCTCAGGACCGGTGCCTTCGACCTTCCCCAACGGCTGCCATGTCGCCGAGGTCGAGATCGACCCCGACACCGGCGTGGTCGAGATCGTGCGTTACACCGGCGTCAACGACTTCGGCACCGTCGTCAACCCGATGCTGGTCGCGGGCCAGTTGCATGGCGGCGTCGCGCAAGGAATCGGACAGGCGCTTCATGGAGTGCGTCAGCTACGACGCCAACGGCCAGCCGATCACCGGATCGTTCATGGATTATGCGCTGCCGCGCGCCGAGGACATTCCGTTGATGCAGATCGGCGATCACCCGGTGCCGGCCAAGTCCAATCCGCTCGGCACCAAAGGCTGCGGCGAAGCCGGCTGCGCCGGTTCGCTCTCGACGCTGACCAATGCGGTGCTGGATGCGCTGTCGGAACTACGGCATTACTCATATCGACATGCCGCTGACGCCGGAACGGGTCTGGCGCGCGATTTCCGATGCGAAAGCCAAAGTGGCGTGAGGGCACGAGGAGCCTGCCCTTATGTCCCACCGTCATCGCCCGGCTTGACCGGGCGATCCAGTATTCCAGAGACGCCAGTGATCGAATGGCGAAGCCGCAGGGTACTGGATGCCCCGCCTTCGCGGGGCATGACAGAGAAAGGCGCGAACGCCGCAACTACGCCGCCGCCTGCTCGCGCGGCTGGTAGATCGCGACATGGTGACAATGCGCCAGCGGCGTCGTGCCATTGCCGACGACGAGCGCGTCGAGCTCGACGAAGCGATGGCCCTTCTTTTCGTAATTGCCCGTGACCTTCGCGCGCGCGATCAATTCGTCGCCACGACGCGCGGCGCTCAACAACTGCATCCGGCTGCCGACGTGAATCCACGGACCGAGGATCGCGTTATCGACCAGCACCTTGTTCATCACCCGCTGCAACAATCCGGGATGGCCGAGCCCTTCGCGTGAATAAATCAGATCCCGCTCGCGCACCTCGCCCAGATATTCGTCCGCCGCCTCGTTGGCCCAGCACCGCGGCATCGAGCCCAGCCATCGGTTGGTCTCATACGAAGTGACGCTGACCGCCTTGCGTTCCGACACCGGCGCGGTTTCCGGGTAATCGGCGATCGAGAGCCGAGGTGCGGCCGCAGGAAGCGAGGCGGTTCCGGTCGCGCACAGTTCGCCGCGGCTTTCGACCTCGATCGAGATCACGCCGTCGTTTTCCGCACCCCTGATATCGGTGATTTCGCCGTCATAGACCGGCTTGACGAAGCGCGCCTCGATCAGGCCATGCTCGAGAAAGCCACGGCCCCATCGACGGACCGGCAGATGCATCATGTAGGCCATGACATCGACGCCAGGAACAAGACCGCCCGAGAAGCCGAAACGGCGCGCCACCGTATCGTCGTGCATCTTGTTTTCGGACAATTTGGCGGTGTTGTAGGCCTCGACGCGATAGGTTTCGATCAGGCCCGTCATAGCTCCATCCTTTTTGCCTTTAGATTTTGCGGCCGATGGTACGCCAAGGGAAAGTGATGGCAAGGGCTCTTGCAAACGTCTCCGCAAGGGGGCTCCGCGAGGGTCGCCTTTTGCCGTCCGATGGGCTACACGCGCATCGCAAACCCCATGACCGGTTCCTATCTATTCAATCAACGATGACAACGCCCCCAAATCCAACCCGCATCTATGTCGATGCCGATGCCTGCCCGGTAAAAGACGAGATTTACCGCGTCGCGGCGCGGCATGGGCTTGCCGTCACCGTGGTCGCCGGCCAGTTCATCCGGGTGCCGCAGGATCCGATGATCGAGCGGACTGCGGCAGGGTCCGCGATGGACGCCGCCGATGACTGGATCGCGGCCCGCGCGGGCCAGGGCGACATCGTCATCACCTCGGATATCCCGCTCGCCAGCCGCTGCGTGAAGGCCGGCTCCGAGGTGATCGCGCCCAACGGCAAGCCGTTCACCGAACAATCGATCGGAATGACGCTGGCGGTGCGCAACCTGATGACCGATCTGCGTTCATCGGGCGAAGTCACCGGCGGGCCGAAATCCTTCGCCGCCCGTGACCGTTCGACGTTTCTATCCGCGCTCGATCAGACCATCCGCCGTATCCAGCGCCGCCGTGCGGAAGCGCCCGCACCCTCTCAAGGTTGAACCGAGACACCATGGCCCCGCCGCTGATCCAGTTGAAAGATATCGCGCTGACGTTCGGCGGCACGCCGTTATTGTCGGCCGTCGAATTGTCGGTGTCGGCACAGGAGCGCGTCTGTCTGATCGGCCGCAACGGCTCCGGCAAGTCGACGCTGTTGAAGATCGCCGCTGGTCTGGTCGAACCCGATCACGGCAGCCGTTTCGTGCAGCCGGGTGCAACCGTCCGTTACTTGCCGCAAGAGCCGGATTTCGCGGGCTTCGCCACCACGCTCGCTTATGTCGAGGCCGGGCTTGGACCGGGCGATGACCACTATCCGGCGCGCTATGTGCTGGAACAGCTCGGCCTTCGCGGCGATGAGGATCCCGCCCATCTCTCCGGCGGCGAGGCGCGCCGCGCGGCGCTCGCGCGCGTGCTGGCGCCCTCGCCCGACATCCTGCTGCTGGATGAGCCGACCAACCATCTCGATCTCACGACGATCGAATGGCTGGAAAGCGAACTCGACGGCCGCCGTAGCGCGCTGGTCATCATCAGCCACGATCGCCGCTTCCTCTCCAACCTGTCGCGCGCAACCGCCTGGCTCGACCGCGGCCAGATCCGGCAGATCGATCGCGGCTTTGCGGGCTTCGAGGCCTGGCGCGACGAGGTGCTCGCCGAGGAAGAGCGCGAGCAGCACAAGCTCGACCGCAAGATCGTCAATGAAGAACACTGGTTGCGTTACGGCGTCTCAGGCCGCCGCAAGCGCAACGTCAAGCGGCTCGGCAATCTGCACGCGCTCCGGCAGCAGCGGCGTGATTATCGCGGCACCGCCGGGAATGCCAATCTCGCCGCCGCCGAAGCAGACAAATCCGGCAAGCTGGTCATCGAGGCCAAAAACATCGGCCGGACCTATGGCGATCGCAAGATCGTCGACGACTTCTCGATCCGCATTCAGCGCGGCGACCGCATCGGCATCGTCGGCCCCAACGGCGCCGGCAAGACCACGCTGATCGAGATGCTCACCGGCGCCAACCCGCCCGACACCGGCAGTATCCGTTTCGGCGCCAATATCGAAATGGCGACGCTGGACCAGCATCGCGAAAGCCTCGATCCGAAATCGACGCTGGCGGAGGCCTTGACCGGCGGCCGCGGCGACCATGTCATGGTCGGCGGCAAGCCGAAGCATGTGATCGGCTACATGAAGGACTTCCTGTTCGGTGAAGAGCAACGGCGCACGCCGCTCGAAGCGTTGTCCGGCGGCGAGCGCGGCCGGCTGATGCTGGCGCGGGCGCTGGCAAAACCCTCCAACCTGCTGGTGCTGGACGAGCCGACCAACGACCTCGATCTCGAAACCCTCGATGTGCTCGAGGACATGCTCGGCGACTATGACGGCACGGTGATCCTGATCAGCCACGACCGCGACTTCCTCGATCGCGTCGTGACGTCCGTGATCGTGCCCGAAGGCGACGGCAAGTGGATCGAATATGCCGGCGGCTATACCGACATGCTGGCCCAGCGCGGCGCGGATCTAAAGCGCGAAGCCAAGGCGGCGGCGGTCGAGCGCAAGAAGACTGCCTCCGTGGGCACGCCTTCTTCCGCGCCCAAGCGCCGACTCAATTTCAATGAAAAGCACGCGCTGGAAACCCTGCCGAAAGCCATCGCCAAGCTGCAGGCTGAAATCGCCAAACAACAACGGCATCTTGACGATCCCGACCTCTACAAGAAGGATCGCAAGAAATTCGATCAGGCCTCCGATGCGCTGACCCAGGCGCAGAAAGAGTTGCAGGAAGCCGAGGACAAATGGCTGGAACTTGAAGTGCTACGTGAAGAAATAGAACAGGCCTAAGCGCGTATTCCGCAAAAGTGGATACCGGTTTTGCGTTAAGAATACGCGCCAAAATGAGGATAACATGACCACACCCCTCGCCGCCAAGATCGCCCGCGAATACGGCACGCCCGTTGCCGTCATCGACATGGACCGCGTCGAGCGCAACATCGCGCGCGTGCAAAAGGCTTGCGACGCGGCCGGCGTTGCCAACCGTCCGCACATCAAGACGCATAAGAGCCCCATTCTGGCTAAGCTTCAGATCGAGGCCGGCGCCAGGGGCATTACCTGCCAGAAGATCGGCGAAGCGGAGGTGATGGCGGACGCCGGCATCGACAATATTCTGATCAGCTATAATCTCCTGGGCGAAGAGAAAATGGCCCGCCTCGGCGCGTTGCAGGCCAAGGCCCATATGACGGTCGCGGCCGATAACCCGACCGTGGTCGCAAGCCTGACGCAAGCAGCAGTGGTTTCCGGCCGCCCGCTCTCGGTCGTGGTTGAGTGCGATACGGGACGAAAACGCGCCGGCGTCGAAACACCAGCCGAGGCGATTGCGCTGGCGCGGCAGATTGCCGATTCCAAAGGCCTCGTCTTTGCCGGCTTCATGCTCTACCCGACCGAGACCGGCTGGGCGGAAGCGCAGAAATTCTATGACGAAGCGCTGGCCGGCGTGCGCGCGCATGGTCTCGATGCGGCGATGGTGTCGACCGGCGGCTCACCCAACCTGAAGAATCTCGGCAAGCTCAAGGGCGCGACCGAGCACCGGCCCGGCACCTACATCTATAATGACCGCATGCAGGTCGGCGCAGGGGTCGCAAGCTGGGACGATTGCGCACTGAATATCTATTCCACCGTGGTCAGCCGAGCCGGCCCCGATCGCGGCATTCTCGATGCCGGCTCGAAAACGCTGACCTCGGATACCGGTAGTGGGCTCGACGGCCACGGGCTGATCCTCGAACACCCCGAGGCCAGGATCGCGCAAATTCGCCGAGGAGCACGGCTTCCTCGATCTCACCCGCAGCAACACAAGGCCCGAAGTCGGCGATGTCGTGCGGATCATCCCCAACCACGTCTGCGTCGTCGTCAACATGATGGACGAAGTGGTGATGGTGCGCGGCGATGAGATTCTTGGCACGCTGAAGGTCGAGGCGCGCGGGAAGTTGCGTTAAGCCCATCGATTTTCCGGCGCGGTGCCCCGCGAGAATTCGAGCACGATTTATTTCTGGCCCAGCATCTCGATCAGCGCCCGGTCCTTTGTATCGGTAAGGTAGAAAGCGACGATCTCTGCCGGCTCGGTATCGGATGCATTGTCGAACCGCTCGGTGGTGACACCCGCCGGCTCGAAGAAACTATCGCCGGTCTTGACCACCTTCTCTGGCTCGCCCTCTTTTTTGATGATAAAGCTCCCCGCGGTCACCACCCCGACAACCGAAATCGGATGACGATGAAGACCAGTCGGCTGCCGCGGGGCAAACCGGATACGCGCGCCACGAACCAGCTTGACGGGCGGATTGGTCGACGGGATCGCCTCCTCCAACACCGGAACACGCTGCAAGGGCGGAAAGTCTGCCGCGATAGCTGCTGCCGAAATGGCTGATAACGCCACGAGGGCTATCAACGTTCGTTTCATCGATTTGTCTCCGGGTTTCGTCAATATTCAGTGAGTGCTGTTCCGCGACCTTCTTCGCCCGTGGATTAAGCCGTGTAAAACGAGTAATTCTGTAGCCGTTACTTGAGCAAAACCGAGGATCACATGCAGACGCTCGATCTGGTCGTCTTGCGCACCCTGCTCGCGGCGGTCGAAACTGGAAGTTTCGCCGCCGCCGCCCGGAGGGTGGGACGCTCGGAATCCGCAGTCAGCCTGCAGCTGAAGCGGCTCGAAGAGCAGATCGGCGAACCCGTTTTTGTGCGCGCGGGAAAGCAAATGACGCTAACGGGTGCAGGCGTGCGGCTGGTGGAATATGCCCGGCGGTTGCTCGATCTGAACGATGAGGCTCTGTCGGTAACGTCGGACAACTCGATCGACGGAACGGTCACACTGGGTGTTCCTCACGACGTCGCAGAAACGTGGCTGCCGGCCGTGATCGCCGGATTTCGGCGCAGTCATCCATCCGCAACCCTTGAGGTGATCGAAGGAAGAAGCGCTATCCTGTTGAGCCGGCTTGCGGATAATCAGATCGACCTCGCCGTCGTCTTTTCCGCGACCAGGCCCGCAAATGCCCTGTGGTCTGCCAACCTTCCGATGGCTTGGATCGGGCGGAACGACTTCAGCCTGAAGAAGAACGAACCGCTCCAGCTGGCCGCGTTTGATCCGCCGTGTTTCTTTCGCGCGGCTGCCATCGCTTCGCTCGATCGCGCCGATATCGATTGGTCGATCGGCTATGCCAGCAACACGCTTCCCGATCTCTGGAGCGCAGTGAACCTGGGTCTCGGCGTCGCCGTCCGAACGCCCGCTGCAGTACCCCCTGGCCTCACCGTGCTGGACAGCCAACGCGGCCTTCCCGACCTGCCTCCTTTCCATGTGTCGCTCTGCGGTCCGGCAATCGAGTTCGAGAAAACCCGTCATTGATCGTCTTCGGACTATTCTGGAAGAGTGCCTCGCTGTATCCGTCGTTGCGGCGACCTAGTCTCATCCCGCCATGGACTTCAACGCGCCCTTTCCGGCCGCAAATCCGGTCGCAAAACAGGCCTGCAACAAATAGCCGCCGGTCGGCGCTTCCCAGTCGAGCATTTCGCCGGTGACGAATATGCCGGGCAAGCGGCGGAGCATGAAATCGGCATCGAGTTCGTCGAACGCTACTCCGCCCGCGCTCGAGATGGCGCGCGCGATCGACGCGATGCCGGTGAGCTGGACAGGCACGGCGTTGATCAACGCGGCGAGTTCCTCCACCGGCAACGACGCAAGCTGCGTGCCGGACGGGACTGTCGCTTCTTGCAGCAGGCCAATCGCCACCGGAGATAATGCTGCGGCCTTGCGCAGCCAGTTTGACAATGTCTGCTTGCCGCGCGGCGCCGACAGGCGCTTGATGAGGTCGCCAGCTGAAATGTCCGGCCGGAGCGCGATATGCAGAGTCGCCGCCCCTGAGGCGAGGATCGCCTCGCGCAATTCGGCCGACAGCGCATAGACCGCGCCGCCCTCGATCCCGGCTCGCGTGACCACGGCTTCGCCGCGAACGCTGCGCCCGGCAAACGACAGCGCGATCCCCTTCAGCGGCCCGCCTTCAAAACGGTCGCGAAAGATATCGGACCATGACGACCGCAAAGCCGCAATTGGCGGGCTTGAGCGGCGAAATCGTCTACGCCCTTGCGCGGCGCAACGTTTCTACCCAGCCGCCGTTCGATCCCAATCGCGGCCAGCTCGCGCCGCCAAGCGCCAGCACGGTCGCGCGGGCCTCAACAGCGCTTTCTCCCGCCGGCGTCTGAAACAACAGCCGTCCGCTGTCGTCCCAGCCGATCCAGCGGTGACGCAGTCGAAAATGCAACGCCCATCGCGTCGAGCCGCCGCAGCCAGGCCCGCAGCAGCGGCGAAGCCTTGAAGCGTCTTCGGAAATAAGCGTCCGCTGGAGCCCGACAAAGGTCGGCTGCCCCAGTGCCTCGCACCACGCCCGCAAACGCTCCGGCGGAAAGGCTTTGATCGCCGCGGCCAGATGTGGCTCGGCTTCGCGATAGCGTGTCAGAAACGCAGCCAGCGGCTCGCTGTGCGTCAGGTTGAGCCCGCCGCGCCCCGCCATCAGGAATTTTCGCCCCGCAGACGGCATCGCGTCGTAGACGGTGACGGCTGCGCCGCCCTGCGCCAGCACCTCGGCCGCCATCAAGCCGGCCGGGCCTGCGCCGATGACGGCGGCATCGATTGTGGTTACAGACATCTCACGCGCTCAAGCCAAGCAGAACTCGTCATGCTCGGGCTTGTCCCGGGCATCCACGTCTTTCTTGCTGTGGCCTTCGTGGATGGCCGGGTCAAGCCCGGCCATGACGGAAGAGTTCGGGACTCACTTCGGAGTCGGCAAACTACAGCTTCACACCCGCCCGCGCCGCGGCCTGGCCGACATATTTGTTGGTCTGCTGAAACGCGCTTTCCAGCGCCTTCGCGGTCGACATGTCGCCGATCTCGGCGAAATGCGCCGCGATCGCCTCCGGTGTCCATTCGGCTCGGCGGAAAGTTGATGCCTTCGGTCTCCATGATCTTGATCACCGCAAAGGAGCCGGCGCCCGCGCCCATGATGGTGCGGGTCGGCGCATCCTCACCGAGCAGATAGAGCACCGCCGGCGTGATCGCTTCCGGCTTCATCAGCGCCAGCGCCTGCGGCGGCAACAGCTCCTCCGTCATCCGCGTCGCCGCGGTCGGCGAAATCGTGTTGACGCGGATGTTGGTCTTGCGCCCCTCTTCCGCCAGCACGTTCATCAGGCCGACGATCCCGGCTTTCGCCGCGCCGTAATTGGCCTGGCCGAAATTGCCGAACAGCCCGGACGACGAGGTCGTGACGACGATGCGGCCGTAGTTGCGCTCGCGCATGCCGTCCCACACCGCCTTGCAGCAATAGAAGGTGCCGTTGAGGTGCACGTCCAGCACCTTGGCAAAGTCGGCGACCTCCATCTTGGCGAACGACTTGTCGCGCAGGATGCCGGCATTGGCGCAGAACAGATCGACGCTGCCCCACTCGCTTGTGGCGCGCGATCGACCATCGCCTTGCACCTGTTCGAAATTGGAGACGTCGGCGCCATCCGCCATCGCCACGCCGCCCGCGTTCCGGATCTCCTCGACCACGGCTTCCGCCGGCGTCAGCGAACCGCCGCTGCCGTCGCGCGCGCCGCCGAAATCGTTGACCACGACCTTGGCGCCGCGGCTGAGCCAAGCCCAGCGCATGCGCACGGCCAAGACCATTGCCCGCGCCGGTGACGATGGCGACGCGTCCGTCAAACCTGATTGTCATAGATGATATTCCCGAACCTTTCTTTCGTCATGCCCGGCCTCGTGCCGGGCATCCACGTCCTTCTTGTAGCAGCCACGTGGATTGCCGGGTCAAGCCCGGCAATGACGGGGAACGGTCAAGCAAAATAAATCAAGCCGATCCAGTCGGCCACCAGAGCGGGCTTTTCCTCGCCCTCGATTTCGACTGACACGTGGGTGAGCGATTGCAATTCCTTTGGCTTGCGCAGTTTGGCTTCCATCAACTTGAACCGCCCGCGTACGCGCGAGCCCGATCGCACCGGCGAGACGAAGCGGAGCTTGTCGAAGCCGTAATTGACGCCCATGGTCGTGCCTTCGATCACCGGCATCACCTCATACGACATGATGCTCAACAGCGACATCGTCAGAAAGCCGTGGGCGACTGTTGCGCCAAATGAAGTCTCGCGTTTGGCGCGCTCGGGATCGACATGGATGAACTGGTGATCCTCGATCACGTCGGCATAGACATCGATCCGGCCCTGATCGACCAGATGCCAGGACGATACGCCGATCTCCTGTCCGACCATGGCCTGGTAGGTCTCAAACGAAACCGGCGGCTTCTTCCAGACCTCATTCATGAATTAGCCTCATCCGGCCTCGCCTTCAACAATTCCGGGAAATCCTCCTCGCGGAACTCGTCGCCGCGCAGCGAATCGCTCGCGAATATTATCGTGCTCCAGGCGACGCAGCTGCACCCGCCGGATTTTGCCGGAAATCGTCTTCGGCAATTCATTGACGAGTTCAATCCGTCTGACACGTTTGAACGGCGCCAGCCGCGCATGAAGATGCAGGAAGATCGATCGCGCGGTTTCCGCCGAGCGGTCCGTGCCCGGCACCAGCAGGACATAGGCCTTGGGGATCGCCAACCGGATCGGATCGGGGCTCGGCACCACCGCGGCCTCCGCGACCAGTTCATGTTCCAGGAGGACGCTTTCGAGCTCGAACGGGCTGATGCGATAGTCGGATGATTTGAACACGTCATCGGAGCGGCCGACGAACGTGAAATAGCCGTCTTCGTCGACGAACACGACATCGCCGCTGCGATAGAAATCGCCGTCGGCGCCGGACAACTTGCCGTCCTCGCTTTGGTAGCCTTGCATCAGGCCCGCCGGACGGTCGGCACCGAGCCGAAGCGTGATTTCGCCTTCCTGCGCGGTGTGGCCGTCGGCGTCGGTGACCTCGACGCGCCAGCCGGGCAGCGGCCGCCCCATCGATCCGACCTTCACCTTCTGGCCCGGCGAATTGCCGGCAAGCGCCGTGGTCTCGGTCTGGCCGTAACCGTCACGGATGGTCAGACCCCAGGCCGAGCGCACCTGATCGATCACTTCCGGGTTGAGCGGCTCGCCGGCGCCGCAGACCTCGCGCAACGACATCTTGAAGTCGGCGAGCCTCTCCTGAATGAAGAGCCGCCATACCGTCGGTGGCGCGCATAACGTCGTGACGCCGCAGCGTCCGATGGTGGCGAGCAAGCCCTTGGCGTCAAAGCGCGGCTGATTGACCACGAACACGGTCGCGCCCGCATTCCATGGCGCAAAGAAGCAGCTCCAGGCGTGCTTGGCCCAGCCCGGCGAGGAGATGTTCAGGTGAATGTCGCCCGGCAGCAAGCCGAGCCAATACATGGTCGAGAGACCACCGACGGGGTAGCTGCGCTGGCTGTGCCGCACGAGCTTCGGCTTCGCGGTGGTGCCGGAGGTGAAATAAAGCAGCATCGGATCGTCGGGCCCGGTCGGCCCATCCGGCGTAAAGCTTTCGGGAAAGTCGGCGGACGTCTCAAAAGGAAGCCAGCCCTGCTGCGGCGATGACGCGTTGACGACGATGCGCACGAGCTTTTCGCTGCCGAGGCCGGCAAACTTGCCGATCTGGTCTTGCGTCGCCACCACCGCCCGCGCGCGGCCACGATCGAGACGGTCACGCAATTCGTCTGAAGTCAGCAACGTGGTGGCGGGTATCACGATCACGCCGAGCTTGATCGCCGCTAGCATGGTTTCCCAGAGCGGAACGACATTGCCGAGCAGCAGCAACAGATGATCGCCGCGCTTTAGGCCCTGCGCCCGGAGAAAATTCGCGACCTGGTTGGACCGGCGCGACAGCACGGCAAAGGATAACTTGGTCTCGCGATGGCTGCCGGCATCGACGATCCAGAGCGCAGCACGGTCCCGGCTTTGCGGATCGCGCGCCAATTCCGCATCGAACCAGTCCAGCGCCCAGTTGAACGGAACGGCGTCGGGCCAGCGGAAATCGGCGACGGCCTTGTCGTAGTCCGTCCGGTGCTTCAGGAGAAAGGCGCGGGCTTCCTGAAAGGTTGTCATTGGTTCTGCTCTATTTGCCGGCCAATTTTCGGACGTGCTGAATGATCCCCGAAAAATCGACCGCGCCGTTACCGGCGGCCTCGAACGCCTTGTAGATCTCCTGCGCGTGTTGCCCGAGCGGGGTCGCCGCGCCGGCCCCGTTGGCCGCATCCTGTGCGAGCGTGAGGTCTTTCACCATCAAAGCTGAAGCGAAGCCGGGCTTGTAGTCGTTATTGGCTGGAGAGGCCGGCACCGGACCCGGCACCGGGCAATAGGACGTCAGCGACCAGCATTGCCCCGACGAGGTCGAAGCGACATCGAACAGCGCCTGATGCGACAAACCCAATTTCTCGCCGAGCGCGAACGCCTCGCTCACCGCGATCATGGAAATGCCGAGGATCATGTTGTTGCAGATCTTGGCCGCCTGCCCCGCACCGGCGCCGCCGCAATGGACGATCTTCTTGCCCATTTTCTCCAGCACCGGCTTGGCCGCCGCAAAAGCCTTGTCGTCGCCGCCGCACATGAAGGTCAGCGTCGCGCCCTTCGCACCGCCGGTGCCGCCGGAGACCGGTGCATCGATGGAAGCCGCGCCGTGTCTGGATGCCAGCGCGTGGGCCTGCTTGGCGCTTTCGACGTCGATCGTCGAGCAATCGATGATGAGCGCGCCTTTGGTCATCGCAGGCACCACTTCCTGCCAGACCGAGAGCACATGTTTGCCGGCTGGCAGCATCGTGACGACGACGTCAGCACCCTTGACGGAAGCGATCGAGCTCTCCGCTATGGCTGCCCCATCCGCTTTGGCCTGATCGCGCGAGGCGGCCATGAGATCGAAGGCGATGACCTTGTGGCCAGCCTTGACGAGATTGGCCGCCATTGGGCCGCCCATGTTGCCGAGACCAATGAATGCAATGCTGGCCATCTCTGAACTCCTCCGCTTCGGCTTCTGTTTTTGTTTTAGAATACCAGTTCGTCGGCACCGATCTCCCTGAAATACGGCGCCAGCATTTCCGGCGTCACGTCTTCAATCCGTGGCGGCGACCATCGGGGATTGCGATCCTTGTCGATGACGGCCGCGCGAACGCCTTCGCGAAAATCGTCGCTGCGGAAGACTTCCAGCGCGGCGCGATATTCCTTCACCAGACATTCCTCGAGCGACGAAGAAGCGCGCGCCAGCCGCAGCAATTTCAGCGTCACGACCATGCCGCGTGGCGACTTCTCGTTCAACACCTTGAGCGTCGATTGCGCGAACTCCGAATCATCGCGCGAAAGGTTCGCAAAAATATCCTCCATCCGGTCATGCGCAAACCAGCGGTCGATCGAGGCCTGCCTGGCTGCAATCGGCCCCGCGCTTTCGCCGGTCGAAAAGCCCGCGATGATCATGTCGACCTCAGCCGAGGTCACGCCCGGCCGCAGTGCCGTCAACGCCTGACGCAGCGTGGGCAGCTTTGTGGACGGCACCACCGCATCGGCAAAGCGGGCAAAGATCGCATCCGGCCCATTCATGGTCTGCCCGGTCAATCCGAAGAACGTGCCGATTTCGCCTGTGCGTGCGCGTCAGCAGCCAGGTGCCGCCGACATCGGGAAAGAACCCGAGCCCGACCTCCGGCATCGCCAGTTTCGTCTTCTCGGTAACGACGCGATGGCGCGCATGGCCGGACAGACCGACGCCGCCGCCCATTACCAGGCCGTCCATGAAAGCGACATACGGCTTCGGGTATTTGGCGATCCGGGCGTTCATGACGTATTCCTGACGCCAAAATATCTTGCCGAGATCGCTGCCGGCCTTTGAGCTTTCATAGAGCCCGCGGATGTCGCCGCCCGCGCACAGACCGCGCTCGCCGGCGCCTTCCAGTATCACCACGGCGACGGCCGGATCGGACTCGAAGCGGTCGAGCGCCGCATCGATGCCGAGCGACATTTCATACGTCATCGCATTGATCGCCTTCGGCCGGTTCAGCCGGATGATTCCGGCCGCGCCTTCGCGCCGCACGATCAGATCGCCCTCGGTTTCCGCAACCACTGCCGGCGCCGTCATCGCGCGCCCTCGATCATCTTGCGCGCCACGATCAGCCGCATGATCTCGTTGGTGCCTTCCAGAATTTGATGCACGCGCAAGTCGCGCACGATCTTTTCGATGCCGTATTCGCTGAGGTAGCCGTAACCGCCATGCAGTTGCAGCGCCTGGTTGGCGACCTCGAAGCCGACGTCGGTGCCGAAGCGCTTGGCCATTGCACACAGCATCGTCGCATCGGCGTCCTTGCGGTCGAGTGCGGCTGCGGCGCGCCAGACGAAAGTCCGGGCCGCTTCGAGCTCAGTTGCCATATCGGCGATACGAAACTGCAAGGCCTGGAATTCGTCGAGGCGCTTTCCGAATGCCTTGCGCTCTTTCATGTAGGAGAGCGTGCTGGTCGAGCGCATTTTGCGCGCCGCCAAGCGAACAGGCCGCGATGTTGATGCGCCCGCCGTCGAGGCCCGCCATCGCGATCTTGAAGCCGATACCTTCCTCGCCGAGCCGGTTGGCGACCGGCACGCGTGCATTCTCGAAAATCACCGCGCGGGTCGGCTGCGCATTCCAGCCCATCTTGCGCTCATTGGCGCCGAGCGACAGGCCCGGCGTATCGCCCTCGACCACGAGGGTGGAAATGCCGCCAGGACCGTCCTCGCCGGTCCGCACCATCACGACATAAAGGTCGCCCCGGCCCGCCCCGGAAATGAATTGTTTCTGTCCGTTGAGAACGTAATGATCGCCATCACGCACCGCGCGGGTGCGCAACGCCGCCGCGTCCGACCCTGATCCCGGTTCGGTCAGGCAATAGCTGGCAAGATATTCCATCGAGCACAACTTCGGCAGCCATTGCTGGCGCTGGGTGTCGTTGCCGAAGGCATCGATCATCCAGGCCGCCATGTTGTGGATCGAGATGAAGGCCGCAACCGTCGGACAGCCTTGCGCCAGCGCTTCGAAAATCAGCGCGGCGTCGAAACGCGTCAGCGCCGAGCCGCCGACGTCGTCGCGGATGTAAACGCCGCCGATACCGAGCTTGGCGGCCTCGCGCATCACGTCGACCGGGAAATGCTTCTCCTCATCCCAGCGGATCGCATGTGGCGCGATTTTCTCCGCGGCAAAATCGCGCGCCATGTCGCGAACCGCAATCTGGTCCTCGGTGAGTGCGAATTGCATGCGTTGTTTTGCGTTTCCTCGGCTCTGGCCCTCGCCGTCATTGCCTGCGACAAACGCAAAGCGTTTGCGCAAGGGAGCGGAGCGACGAAGCAATCCAGACCGTTACCGTGGTGAGACTTCTGGATTGCTTCGCTACGCTCGCAATGACAGAAATACCTAATTCATCGTCGGGATCGAGAACTCCGCACCCTCCTTGACGCCGGACGGCCAGCGCGAGGTCACCGTCTTGGTCTTGGTGTAGAAGCGGATCGAATCCGGGCCGTGCTGGTTGAGATCGCCGAAGCCTGATTTCTTCCATCCACCGAAGGTGTAATAGGCGATCGGCACCGGGATCGGCACGTTGATGCCGACCATGCCGACATTGACCTTGGCGGCGAAGTCGCGCGCGGCATCGCCGTCGCGGGTGAAGATCGCAACGCCGTTGCCGTAGTCGTGATCCGACGGCAGCGCGAGCGCTTCGGCATAGTCCTTGGCGCGGACCACCGACAGCACGGGGCCGAAAATCTCTTCCTTGTAGATGCGCATGTCCTTGGTGACGTTGTCGAACAGACAGCCGCCGATGTAGAAACCCTTCTCGTAACCCTGCATCTTGAAGCCGCGGCCGTCGACTGCGAGCGTCGCGCCCTCCTTGATGCCGATATCGATATAATTCCTGACCTTCTCGACGCGCTTCCCTGGTGACCAGCGGACCGTAATCGGCCGACGGGTCGATCGAGGTCCCGATCTTGAGCGATTCAACCCGCGGGATCAGCTTTTCCATCAAGCCGATCCGCGGTGGTCTTGCCGACGGGCACGGCAACCGAGACCGCCATGCAACGCTCACCGGCGGAGCCGTAGCCCGCACCGATCAAGGCATCGACCGCCTGGTCCATGTCGGCGTCGGGCATCACGATGGCGTGGTTCTTGGCACCACCGAAGCACTGGCAGCGTTTGCCGCTGGCGGCCGCACGCTCATAGATATATTGCGCGATCGGCGAGGAGCCGACGAAGCCGACGGCCTTGATGTCGGGATCGTCGAGGATCGCATCCACCGCTTCCTTGTCGCCATTGACGACGTTGAGGATGCCCGCCGGCAATCCCGCCTCGATCATCAGCTGCGCCAGCATCATCGGCACGCCGGGATCGCGCTCGGAGGGTTTCAGGATGAAGGCATTGCCGCAGGCGATCGCCGGGGCAAACTTCCACATCGGAATCATGGCGGGGAAATTGAACGGCGTGATGCCGGCGACCACGCCCAAGGGCTGACGGAGCGAGTAGATGTCGATGCCGGGACCGGCGCCTTCGGTGTATTCGCCCTTCATCAGGTGGGGAATGCCGATAGCGAACTCGACGACCTCGAGGCCGCGCTGAATGTCGCCCTTGGCGTCGGGAACGGTCTTGCCGTGCTCGCGCGCCAGAACGTCGGCGAGCTTGTCGTAGTCGCGTTGCGCCAATTCGAGGAACTTCATCATCACGCGCGCCCGGCGCTGCGGATTGGTTGCGGCCCACTCTGGCTGAGCAGTACGCGGCATTCTCGACGGCGGCGCGCAACTCCGCCTTGGAGGCGAGCGCGACCTGGGCCTGGACGTCGCCGGTCATCGGCTCGAAAACATCAGCAAACCGGCCGGAGGTACCCGCAACCTCACGGCCGCCAATGAAATGCCCGATCTTACGCATGCGTTCCTCCAGAATCTTTGACGTGTGGTCCGTTTTGGCTCCCGCTTTCGCGGTTCGGTGGCGATCGGACCCGCACACCGATTTCAGTAACATTTCGCAGGCTTTGCGATGTTTGGAAAGGTGTTTTCGGCGCACGAGGAATGCGCGAAAACAACAGTATCCAGCCGTTTCCGGCCGCCATACGACCAACGTCGAATGTGGTCAATTCGCCTCAGGCCGAAGGGGTCGCTTTTCTGGCCGGTTTTTTCTTGGCGGGGCTGGCCCGGCCAAGCACGGCGTCGCGGCCCGACTTGAGGATTTCGTCGGAAAACTCGCTCGTGCCGGCAACGCGGGCCATCACCAGCGACCCCATCATGGTGGCGAGCGCTGCCATCGCTTGCTGCCGCGCCGCCTTGCGCGGCACGCCTTGAAACTGGTCAGCGAGCATGTCGATCATCTGCTCCATTCGCCCCGAAAATACCCGCCGCGTCTTTGCGCTCTCCCGGGCAATTTCCGCTGCCAGCGCCGGCACCGCACAGCCCTGGCCGGGATCGTCGCGATGAACAGGGGCGAGATAGCTATTCACGATCTTCGACAGGCGTTTTTCGACTGGCGTCTCATCCGACAGTTTTCGCCATTTCGCGGTCGAGCGGTCCATCGCATGGGTGAAGGCTTCGATCACCAGGGCATCACGGGAATCGAAATGCGCATAAAACCCGCCATGGGTCAGGCCGGCATCCTTCATGAGGTCGGCAACCCCGATGCCATGAGCTCCCTTTTCGCGAAGCCTGACCGACGCCTTCTTCACGATCCGCGCGTGAGTTTGAAACTTGTGTTCCTTGGAATACCGCATAGAAATCCCATGATATGTTTGAAATCATATAATGACGGCAGCATCCTTTTAACATCCACCGATACGAAATGCTGCATCTTATTTGCAAGGGTTCCGATTTTGCCCCCCTTGCTTTTTTCGATAAACGCGCCTGATGGCCGTCGAAGTCACGCCCTCAGCCGGCCTTGACAAGACGGGCCTTTGTCCGGGAACTGGGATTCATCCTTTTTCAGATCACGAGGACGTCATGCAGATGCTCAACCCCCATTGCGGCGTCGAGCGCGATTCCGCGCGGCGTCGTTCGCCTGACGATCTGCAATGCCGGCCCGCTGAATATCCTGGGATCGGCGGCCATCCAGGCGGTCCGCGAGGGACTGGAGGCATTGGCCGGCGACCGCCAGATCCGCGCCCTCGTCCTCGCCGGCGAAAGCGAAAGAGCATGATCGGCGGCGCCGACATCAAGGAGATGGCCCGTCTCGATCAGAAATCGGCGGAAAAGTTCATCACCGGACTGCGCGATCTCTGCGAGGCGGTGCGAGTCTTTCCGGCGCCCGTGATCGCGCGGATGCCCGGCTGGTGCCTCGGCGGCGGGCTCGAGGTCGCCGCCGCTTGCGATTTCCGCATTGCGGGATACGATGCCAAATTCGGCATGCCGGAGGTCCGCGTCGGGATTCCAAGCGTCATCCACGCGGCCCTGCTGCCGCGTCTGATTGGCTGGGGCCGCGCGCGCTGGCTGATCATGACGGCCGAAACCATCGACGCCGCCACGGCGCTGGCCTGGGGACTGGTTGACGTCGGTCGCTCCAGAAGGCGGCCTCGATGCGGCGGTCGAGAAGCTCGTCGAAGCGCTGCTGAAATGCCGGCCCGGAGGCGCTGCGCGCGCAAAAAGCCCTGCTGCGGCAATGGGAAGAATTGCCGCTGACGGAATTCGATCAATCTGAGCGTCGGCGTGTTCGGCCGATCGTTCCTGACCGACGAGCCGACACGGCTGATGCAGGCGTTCATCGACCGGAAACGGTGACGGGACAGTTCGCAGTCGGAAACGAGAATCGCGGCCGCCGATCACGACATTTTGTCATCCGACCTATGTGTAGTTGTCATCGGAGCAATCCGTTGCGGAATTTTGCACCGCATCATATGATATTTGTAATCTCATCAGCCCCCTTTCCGATGGAGGCCTTTCATGGCCACGACCTCCGATCCCGTCGTCATCGTTTCCGCCGCCCGCACGCCGCTCGGCCGTTTCATGGGCGAACTTTCGCCGTTCAGCGCCCACCAGCTCGGCTCCCATGTGATCGGCGCCGCGCTCGAACGCGCCGGAGCTTCGCCCGAGCGGATCGACGAGGTCTTCATGGGTTGCGTGTTGCCGGCCGGACAAGGCCAGGCGCCGGCACGACAGGCCGCCCGCGGCGCGGGACTGCCGGATGCGACCGGCGCCACCACCATCAACAAGGTCTGCGGCTCCGGGATGAAAGCCACGATGCTGGCTCACGACATCATCCATGCCGGCTCGGCCGACATCGTGGTGTCCGGCGGCATGGAGAGCATGACGAATGCGCCCTATCTGCTGGCGAAAGCGCGCGGCGGATATCGCGCCGGCCATGACCGCATCATCGATCACATGCTGATCGACGGCCTCGAGGACGCCTACGAGGCCGGGCGCTCGATGGGCGATTTCGGCGAAGCCACCGCCGAGGCCTATCAGTTCACGCGCGAAGGACCAGGACGCCTATGCGATGGAAACGCTGACGCGCGCCCGCAAGGCGGTCGAAGGCGGCGCGTTCAAGGCCGAGATCGCGCCGCTGACCGTAAAGGAAAAGACGGGCTCGCGCATTGTCGGCAACGACGAAATTCCGCTGAAGGTCGATCCCGCCAAAATTCCCGGCTTGAAGCCGGCGTTCCGTGCCAACGGCACCATCACGCCGGCGGCTTCCTCGGCCAACGCCGACGGCGCCGCGGCGCTCGTCCTTGCCAAGCGCTCGCTCGCCGATCGCGATGGCTTGCCGGCACTGGCCGAAATCAAGGGCTCACGCCACCCACAGCCAGGAACCGCAATGGTTCACGACCGCGCCGATCCCGGCGATCCGCAAGGTGCTCGACAAGGCCGGCTGGAGCGTCGGCGATGTCGACCTGTTCGAGATCAACGAGGCGTTCGCGGTGGTGGCAATGGCTGCGCAGCGCGACCTCGGCATTCCCCGCGAGAAACTGAACATCAATGGCGGCGCCTGCGCGCTCGGCCATCCCATCGGCGCGACCGGCGCCCGGCTGATCGTCACGTTGCTGCACGCGCTTGAGGCGCAAAATCTCAAACGCGGCGTCGCCGCTTTGTGTATCGGCGGCGGCGAAGCCACCGCCATTGCGGTCGAGCGGATATCCTCTTGACAAGGGAGGATGTCCGAAAATGAGGGAACTTAGCCATTTCGGTCACGCACCGATTGCGTCAATATGCACTCGTAATCAACCAAGATAACTCTCCCCGGGGACGACAACATTGATTTCGAACTGGCTCTCGGTCGGCGCTTGCCCGCCGCAACATTCACTACGGCTGGGTGATGGTCGGCGTGACCTTTTTCACCGCGCTGATCACCGCCGGCACGGTCGGCGCGCCCGGCGTCTTCATCGTGCCATTGCAGCATGAGTTCGGCTGGAGCACGGCGGAAATATCCTCGGCGCTGTCGATCCGCTTCATCCTGTTCGGGCTGATGGCGCCGTTCGCGGCCGCGCTGCTCAACCGCTACGGCCTGCGCAACGTCACGCTGTCGGCGCTGCTGATCGTGGCCTCGGCGCTGGTGGCTTCGCTCGCCATGACGAAAGTCTGGCAGTTGATGCTGCTGTGGGGCGTCGTGATCGGCATCGGCACCGGAATGACCGCGCTGGTGCTGGGCGCCACCATCGCCGCGCGCTGGTTCTCTGCGCGGCGCGGGCTCGTGGTCGGAATTCTCACCGCGAGCGTCGCCACCGGACAGCTGGTGTTCCTGCCGCTGCTCGCCAGCCTCACCGAGCGGTTCGGCTGGCGCATCGCGCTGGCTCTGATCGTTTGCGTGATGCTGGGCGTAGCGGCTTTTGCAGTGCTGATGCTGATGCGCGACCGGCCGAGCGATCTCGGCTTGCGGCCGTTCGGCGATCAGGGCACCGAGCCGCTGCCGGCGCCGCCGGCGAACAACGCGCCGATCATGGCGGCGGCGCTCGGCACGCTGCGTGATGCGGCCAAGACGCGGGTGTTCTGGATCCTGTTTGCGACGTTCTTCATCTGCGGCGCCTCCACCAACGGTCTGGTCCAGGTGCATCTGATCCCGATGTGCCTCGATTTCGGCATTCCGCAGGTACAGGCCGCGAGCCTGCTCGCCGCCATGGGCGTGTTCGATTTCTTCGGCACCATCTTCTCGGGCTGGCTGTCTGACCGTTACGACAACCGCTGGCTTCTGTTCTGGTATTACGGCCTGCGCGGCCTGTCGCTGTTGTTCCTGCCGTTCACGCGACTTCTCGTTCTACGGCCTGTCGCTGTTTGCGATGTTCTACGGGCTCGACTGGATCGCCACCGTGCCGCCGACGGTGCGGCTGACGGCGCAACGCTTCGGCGCCGAGCGCGCCAATCTGGTGTTCGGCTGGGTTTTCGCCGGCCACCAGATCGGCGCTGCCTTTGCGGCCTTCGGCGCCGGGCTGTCGCGCACGCTGCTTGCGACCTATCTGCCGGCCTTCTTCTTTGCCGGCGCGCTATGCGTCGTCGCGGCGGTGATCGTGCTGGCGATCTCGCGGGCGCCGAAGCCGGCGATCGCGAAGACCGCTACGGCCTGATCGCCATATTGGTCGCCGGGCCCGCGTTGCGCAGCGGCTCGGCGAGGCGGGCGAACTCGCACAGCAGCGGGCGGGTCTTGCGCGGGTCGATGATCTCCTCGACCCAGAACTTCTCGGCCGAGCGGAACGGCGAGCGAAGCTTGTTGAGCCGCTCCTCGATTTCCTCCAGCTTGGCTTGCGGATCTTCGGCCGCGTCGATGTCGGCGCGGTAGGCCGCCTCGATGCCGCCTTCGAGCGGCAGCGACCCCCAATAGGCCGAGGGCCAGGCATAGCGCATCGAGAAGCGGTCCGGCCGGCTGATGCACGACGCCGGCCACGCCGAAGGAATTGCGCACGATGACGGTGCACCAGGGCACGGTGGTCTGGTTGACCGCGGCCATCGCGCGCACGCCGTGACGGATGGTAGCGGCCTTCTCGGCCTCGAGCCCGATCATGAAACCGGGGCAATCCATCAGATAGACCACCGGCAGATGGAAGGTCTCGGCGAAATCGACCCAGCGCACGACCTTCTGGCAGGCATCCGCCGTCCACGATCCGCCGTAGTGAAAGGGATCGCTGGCCAGCACCAGCACCGCGCGGCCTTCCAGCCGCGCCAAGCCCGTGATGATCGGGCGGCCGAAATTCGCAGCTCATCTCGAAGAACGAACCCTTGTCGACGACGGCGTCGATGATCGGGCGCATCTTGTAGACCTGCCGGCGGTTGCGCGGCACCGCCTTCATCAGCGATTCCTCGCGCGTTCCGGATCGTCGTTGCAGGCAATCGTCGGCGGCAATTCGTAGACCGACTGCGGCAGATAGGACAGGAAACGCCTGGCGCAGGCAAACGCCTCCTCCTCGGTCTCGACCGCCTGATCGATGCCGCCGGCGCGGGTCTGGATATCCGCGCCGCCCAGTTCCTGCTTGCCGAGGTCCTGGCCGAGCCGCTTCACCACCGGCGGACCCGCGACGAACATCGCGGAGCTTCTTGGTCATGATCGAATAGTGGCTGGCGGCAAGCCGCGCCGCGCCGAGACCCGCGACCGAGCCGAGCCCAAGCCCAACCACCGGCACGCGCGCCATGTTGGCGGTCGTATACAGCGTACCAGCGCGTGCCGCCGATGCCGCCGGGCAGATTGGCCGCGCCCTTGGTTTCGATGGTCTTCACCGAGCCTCCGCCGCCGGAGCCTTCGATCAGGCGGATGATCGGCAGCCGAAAATCATGCGCCATCTCCTCGGCCATCAGCGGCTTGGCCGAGATCGAGGCATCCGCCGAGCCGCCGCGCACGGTGAAATCATCGCCGACCACGACCACCGTGCGGCCGTCGATCTTGCCGCGGCCGAACACGCAGTTGGCCGGCGTCGACGTTCTTCAGCTCGCCCTTCTCGTCATATTCCGCGTTGCCGGAGATCGGCGCCGACCTCATGGAAGCTGCCGCGATCGACCAGGCCGTCGATGCGCTCGCGAACGGTGAGCCGGCCCTGGTCGCGCTGGCGCTTGACCTTGTCGACGCCGCCCATCTCGCGCGCGAACGCTTCGCGCCGGGCCAGTTCGTCGAGCTCCGGCTTCCAGTTCATTCAGATCCCTCCGTCTTGTGATCGCGTTGTTATAGCTGACGCCGGAATGCGGCCCGCTCTGGCGCGCGCTGGGCGAACAGCGTCGCCTTCGGCATCCTCCAGCATAGCCGCCGACTGGACAGCGCTCAATTCCAGCATTTTGCGGCGCGACGTCCTTGTGCAGCCGCTTCTCGTCATAGACATCGCGACAAGCAGACCGATCGTGACGACGACGAAGTCTGATATTGCGGCGACCACAGCGGCACGGCCAGACCGTTGATGTGCGGGCTCCACATTCCGCACACCGTGACATAGCCGCGCTCGCGCAAGGCGTGGCGGTCCGCATCAAGACGCGGCCGCAGCAGTTTGGCGCTTTCAGGAATCTCGCGCTCCATATCCGCAAGCAGCGCTTCGGCCGCCTCCGGCGCCAGCGCGGCGGTATAGGCGTGACCGGCGGCGGTGCTCGCGATCGCGATGCGGCTACCGGTGACGTCGAGGAAGGCCGATCGCGTTGGCGGCGCGGCCGACCTCGAGATAGACGAGATGGAAACGGTCGGGAATGACGAAGCCGACCGTGCCCGGCAGTTGTTCGGCGACTTCCTGCAGCCGCATGCGGATCAGGTGACGCAGCTGCAAGCCGCGCATCATCGAGGTGCTCATCGCGACCGCGCTCGGACCGATGCGGTATTTCTGGTCGCGCGGCAGATAAACCAGCTGGCCCATCCGCGTCAGCGTGTGCGTCAGGCGCGAGACGGTCGAGCGCGGCAGGCCGCAGCGGCTGGAGATTTCCAGATTGCCGAATCGCGCTTCGTGGCCCTCGAAGCAGCGTAAAATGTCGAAGGCCCGCGACACCACCTGAATGACATCGCCCTCGCCGGCCGCCTCATGCGCAAGCGCTCCCTGCTTGCTCAGCCGCTCCGAGCGCCGCCCCATTCCCGTCCTCCCTGTATTCCGCATAGCGGAACTAAATTCCGCTTTGAGAAGAAGGTAGCTCAGGCGAGCTGATGCGACAACTGCAAGTGGGTGACATCTGCGATTTGAAAAACGCGACCTCTGTTCGCATAGCGAAACGGAACCTGTGATGGCCGTCATCGCGAACGAAGCGGCGGACAGGTTTGCAGGCCAACTGCGCATGCAGCGACTCACATCGGCGGCCGCAAAACGAAAGACCGCGGCGATCGTCGCGCCGGGAACGGCTTGCTCACACGATCTGCTCGACCGGCTGCATATCGATGTCGAAGGTTTCCAGGAATTTCGAGGTCATGATGTAGAAGCCGACCGAGAGCTGCAATTCGACGAGCGCGGCCGGGGTCAGTTTCGCGGCGATCGCCTTGAACGTCGCGTCGGTCGGGCGACGAAGGCGGATGATCTCGTCGGTAAAGGCGAGCGCCGCGCGCTGCACCTCGTTGAAGCAGGTGGCGGCCTGCCAGTCGTCCAGCGCTGCGTTCTGCTCGTCGGTGACGCCGACATTGCTGCCGATGCGCTTGTGCGCGACGACCTCATACTCCGCCTCGCACAGGATCCCGGTTCGCGTGATCGCGAGTTCGCGCACGACCGGATCGAGTTCACCACGGTGGCGGATCGCGCCGCCCAGCCGGCAATATTGTTCGAAATAGCTCGGCGAGTGCGCCATCATCCGAAAGATGTTGGCGTTGCGGTTCTTGCCCAGAATTTCCTTCGTCCGTTCGTTCGATTTCGACGTGTCGCAATAGTCGATGCGGGCCATGGTTCACCTCCGTCGCATGTTTTGAACCGCCTTGTCGTGTGGCGGCTTTTCCAAAAACCGTATCCTCGCCGCCTTGGCCGATCAACGGCTGGTGGCCGCATCTTAAGTCGACACCGCTCGCAAAATTCCTTGTCTCGCGCATAAACCCGCTACAGCCGAGCCAAAATGCCGCCTTATTGCTAAACGACTTTACACCCGTCGATATTCGCTGAGTGGGGACTCAATCAAAGCGAATACTCGTCGTGGGGTGTTCCGAGTAAATCCAGTCGGTCGTCGGGCCTTTGCGGGCCACGATGAAACGCGCCCATATCCGGGTCACCCAGGCCCGAGTCTAGGGAGAACGGCATGAAGGACGCCACTAAAAGGGCGACCTCCGAGGCACTCGCGCAGATGATGGCGGTGACGGCGATGCTCGTCATTGCCAGCGTCATCCTCTACGTGCGGTGAGATTACCTAACCGCAAAGCGCGCGGGGTTAAGCGAACGCGACGAAGCAATCCGGGGCAATAGGTTCTGCGTAGCCTTGGGGGGGTGCTTCGTTGCGTTCGCGACCACTATTCAGATGGCCTTGCCAAGTCATCCCTGAAAAACAACCGCATCCACGACCACACAGCCCTTGCCGGCGCTGTCGAGCAGCACCGGGTTGAGATCGAGGCTCACGACTCTGGCTGCGGGGTCCAGCATCAAGTCGCCGATCCGCATCACCGCATCGCACAGCGCCTCGACATCCATCGGCGGCTCGCCGCGGACACCCGCAAACAGCGGCGCGACCTTCAGCCTGTGCAGCGCCGCCTTCGCCTCCTCCTTCGAAAAAGGCGGCAACAGCAACGCGGTGTCGCGGAAGATCTCGACATATTTGCCGCCATCGCCGACCGCCACCACGGGGCCGAAGACGGGATCGCGATGTGCGCCGATCATGATCTCGCGGCGACCGCGGGCCATCGCCGCCACGATGACGCCGTCGAGCCGCGCGCCTTGCTTGCGGATGATCGCTTCCATCTGGGCCCAGACCTCGCCGGCCTCCTCGCGGCTGGCGACGCCGAGCTTGACCAGCCCAAGCTCGGATTTATGCGCAATATCCGCCGAGCAACCCTTGACCACGACCGGGCCGCCGATGGTCTCGAAGGCCGCAATCGCCTCGGCGCGGGACCGGCAGAGCCGGTGCGCCACCACGGGAATGCCGCGCTCGGCCAGCAAGGCAAGACTATCGGCTTCGTTGAGCATGGTGGTCGCCGCTGCCGGCACCCATCGCGCGCGGGCGTTCGAGGCCTGCGCCTGGCGCGCCTTGGTGCGCGCCATCAATTCGCGATGCGCCAAAAATTGATGCAGCGCCGTGACGGCTTCGGTCTCGGTCGGAAACACCGACGAGCCTTCGGCGGCGAATTGATCGGCGACGCTCTTTTGTGTCGCCGCGATCACCAGCGGCTTTCCGGTCTGTTTGGCGAAGCCGGCTGCATCGCGGGCAAATGCCTCGACATCGTAACCGGGCCCCGCAACGGGAACACCGATCAGGAACGCGTCGGCCGCGGGGTCTTCGGCGATGACCGGGAGGATGTCGCCGAACAGGCGGCTGTTGGACAACAGCGCCGCCGTCAGATCGATCGGGTTCGTGGTGGTCGCAAAGCTCGGCAGAATGCCCTTCAGCTTCTTGTCGGTCTCAGCGGAGAGCTTGGCCATCGGCATGCCGACACTGGTGGCCGCATCCGCGGTCATGACGCAAACCGCGCCGGAATTGCTGATGGCGACCAGCCGCCGGCCCATCGGCTTCCAGCCTTTCAGATAAAGCTCGGTTGCTTCAACGAGGCCGCGCATGTCAGGCGCGCGCCAGATGCCGTGCTGTTCGAAGAACACGTCGACGACACGATCTTCGTTGGCGAGCGCGCCGGTGTGCGACTGCGCCGCCTGACGGCCGGCTTCGGAGCGTCCGGACTTTAGCGCGATGATCGGTAGATCGCGCTTCAACGCTACGGAAGCCAATTCCTCCAGATATTTCGTATCGGGAATGCTTTCGAGATAGAGCAGCAGCAGCTTGACTTCGGGATCTTCGGCGACCGCGACCGCGAGTTCCCCGACCGTGATATCGGCGTCGTTACCGGTCGCATGCGTATGACGCACGCCGATGCCGCGCTGGCGCAGGAATCCGACCGGGACCGAGGAGAGCGCGCCGCTCTGGCTCAGCATCGCGACATGGCCCCGCCCTTCCGAGGCTTCCATCTCCATGAACATGGTGGAGAAGCTTGCGATCGTGCCGGTGCCGAAATTGGCAAGGCCTTGCGAGTTCGGGCCGACGATACGCATGCCGGCGTTGTGGGCGACCTCGACCATCCGCCGTTCCTTGGCCTTGCCGGCGACCGCATCGACCTCGCCGAAGCCCGACGCCATCACGACCGCGACCTTGACGCCGCGCGCGGCGCATTCTTCCACCGTGCCGATGGCGTTATCGCCGGCAACGGCCACGATCGCCATGTCCGGCGCTTCCGGAAGGTCGGCAAGACTTTTGTAGCACTTGTGGCCCTGCACCTCGGGGCGGGACGGATTGATCGGGAAAATCTTGCCCTTGAATCCAAACTTGTCGAGATAGTGCACCGGCCGACCGCCGACCTTGTTGGGATTTTCCGAGGCGCCGATGACGGCGACGGAGCGCGGGTCAAGCGCGGCCTTCAGACGGGTCATGATGGTTCCTTAACGTGCCTTGTGATTTGCCAAGCTTGTGATTTGCGAAGGGAGATACCTGCCTCAATACGATTTCGGCAAGCCCAGCACCTTTTCGGCGATGAAACTGAGGATGAGCTGCGGGCTGATCGGGGCGATGCGGGGGATCAGCGATTCGCGGAAGTAGCGCTCGACGTGAAATTCCTTGGCGTAGCCGAAGCCGCCATGGGTCATCACCGCCTGCTCGCAGGCGTGAAAGCCGGCCTCGCCTGCGAGATATTTCGCGGCATTGGCCGCCGGCCCACACGGCTCGCCCTGATCGTATTGCCAGGCGGCCTTTAGCGTCATCAGCCAGGCGGCCTCCAGTTCCATCCAGTTTTCGGCGAGCGGGTGCTGGATCGCCTGGTTCTTGCCGATCGGGCGGTTGAACACGTTGCGCTCCCTGGCATAGGCCGCAGCACGCGACAGCGCGAGTTGGCCAAGCCCGACTGCTTCGGCCGCAATCAGGATGCGCTCGGGATTCATCCCGTGCAGGATATATTCGAATCCCTTTCCCTCCTCGCCGAGGCGATCATCCAACGGGATTTCGAAATCCTCGATGAAGAGCTCGTTGGAATCGACCGCCTTACGGCCCATCTTCTCGATCTCGCGCACCGAGATGCGGCTGCGATCAAAATCCGTATAGAACAGGCTGAGGCCGTGGGTCGGGTTCTTGACCTCTTCCAGCGGCGTGGTGCGCGCCAGCAGGAGAATTTTCTCGGCGACCTGCGCGGTCGAGATCCAGACCTTCTGGCCGTTGACGACGTATTTGTCGCCGTTGCGCACCGCGCGGGTTTTCAACTGCGTGGTGTTGAGCCCGGTATTGGGTTCGGTGACGGCAAAACACGATCGTTGCGCGCCGGAGACGATCGGCGGCAGCATCCGCTGACATTGCTCCTTCGTGCCGAACACGACCACGGGATTGAGTCCGAACACGTTCATGTGCACGGCGGAAGCGCCCGACATGCCGGCGCCGGAGTTCGCGATCGTATGCATCATGATCGCGGCATCGAGAATGCCGAGACCGGAGCCGCCATATTCTTCGGGGATACAGATGCCGAGCCAGCCGGCAGTCCGCCAGCGCCTTGTGGAAGTCGGCCGGATATCCGCCTTCCTTGTCCTTCTTCAGCCAATAGGCATCGTCGAAACGCGCGCAGATTTTCGCGACCGCGTCGCGGATCGATTCCTGATTGGCTGTCAGCGCGAAATCCATGGTTTCAACTCGCAGCTCGGCCGGGCGCAGCCAGCGTGGCGCCCTCACGCACGAGCGTAGCAATTTCGTTTTCGGAAAATCCAGCCTCTTTCAGGATTACGCTGCCGTGCTCGTTCAGGCGCGGCGCCAGCCGCGACGGCTCGCTTGGGGTTTCCGACCATCGCGCGGAAGCCTTCATGCTGCGGATCTTGCCTTCGCTCGGATGATCGACGACGGGAAAGAATCCGGTCGAGGCGAGATGCGGATCCTGCAACATGCTTTCGAGATCGTGCATCGGCATCACGGGTATATCGGCCTTCGTCAGCAGATCGAGCCATTCGGCTGTCGTCCGCGTTTCGAAAATACAAGCGAGTTCGGCATAGACGGTATCGATATTGGTGGCGCGGCCGGCAAACGTCGAAAAGGTCGGATCGCGGCGCAGATCGTCGCGGCCGGTGGCCTCGAAGAAGCTCGCCCACTGCTTGTCGTTATAGACGATCACGCAGATATAGCCGTCCGCGGTCTTGTAAGGGCGGCGGTCGCGCGACAGATGCCTCGCATAGCCTCCCTTATCGAGCGGCGGTTCATAGGTCAGGCCGCCCATGTGATCGCCCATGACGAAACCCGGCCATGGTCTCGAACATCGGAATATCCAGCCGCTGGCCGCGCCCGGTGCGGTCGCGATGCACGAGGCTCGCGCAAATCGCGCCGACCGCCGTCAGCCCGACGATGCGATCGACCAGCGCGTTCGGAACATAACGCGGGACGCCGTCGCCGGTTTGCGCCATCAGCGCGGGCAACGCGGTCGCGCCCTGGATCAGGTCGTCATAGGCGGGCTTCGCGGCATAGGGCCCATCCTGACCGAAACCGAACACGCCGGCATAAATCAGCCGCGGGTTGATCTTGGCAACGACGTCGTAGCCGAGTTGCAGGCGCGCCATCGCCTGCGGCCGCACGTTGTAGACCAGCACGTCCGCCGACGCGATCAGCCGGAGCACCGCGTCGCGGCCGCCGGCTTTCTTTAGATCCAGCGCGATCGAACGTTTGCTGCGGTTGGTGTTGAGGAACACCGGCCCCATGCCGGGATGCCGCGTCGGGCCGATCAGCCGCGTCACGTCGCCCTCGAGACTTTCGACCTTGATGACGTCGGCGCCGTAGTCACCGAGCATCTGGGTGGCATAGGGCCCCATCAGCACGGTCGTCATGTCGATGACCTTGACGCCCTGTAGCGGCCCCATGACTGGCGTTTGCTCCCGGCGAAACCAGCGATCTTGCATTGTTGCAACTTAGTAACGTCATGCCATCGGCAAGATCAAGGCCGCACGCGGTATAGGCGCATGCATGGGCGTGCGCCAATCGGATTGAAATACCTTGCGATTTCGTGATTCAGCGCGGAGACGCCGAACCGTCAGGCGACGAGGCGCACGTTCCCCTGCAGGCGCTCGGCGCCAAAGCAGTGGCACGGAATCGAAAGACACGACAGCCGACGAAGGATGGCGTTCCAATTCGATAACTTTGGAAACGGCGAAAATCGAATCGTGAAGCGCCTTACCCTCTGCGCGCATGAAAACAGCCGCAGCTATTTGAAAGTGTTTTTGAAAATACAAGTCGCGGCGAGCGACGCATTACGCTCTTCATATTCGTGACTTGTAAAAGTCATTTCCCCGTCAAGCCCCGGAAACACGAAGCAACATATGCTTCGCCGTCGGCAAATTTCATTCACATACCGACGTCGGGAGAGAAGAATGGAAAGATTGAAAGCCTGGTTGAGGGGAACCTCGATTTCATTTGCGCCAGAATTCATGAAGCCGATGGCAACAACGCTGATCGCCGCCGCCGCTATTGCATTCGTTTCCGGTTCTGCAGAGGCCGCCGCACCGGTTCAGGCGTCCTGCCACCTTGGTAACAAGATCAAACACGTCGTCTTTCTGACATTCGATAACGTCCATCTCCGCCGCGACAATCCGAACGTGCCGTCGGACCTCGAGCAAATGCCGAACCTGCTGAACTTCCTGCAGGACAACGGCACCGTCAGCGGAAATCATTACACCCCGCTGATTTCCCATACCGCCCAGGACATCGTATCGGCGCTGACCGGCCTTTATGGCGACCGCTTCGGCTATACTGTCGCCAACAGCTACGGCTTTTTCCGACCCGACGGTTCGGTCGGTTTCCAGAGTTCGTTCCTGTATTGGACCGGACTGAGCGCGGACGGCAACGTCCAGATGATCAACGAAAAGGGCAAGATCGCCCCGGCGCCGTGGGTGCCTTTCACCCGCGCGGGCTGCGACGTTGGCGGTTTCTCCACGGCCAATATCGAGTTCGAAAGCATCCCGGGCGATGTAAACACGGTATTTGGCGCGGGTTCGCCGGAAGGACAGGAAGCCGCCACCAACAAAACCCTGGCGACCGCCGACTTTGAAGGCATCGCGATCCACTGCGCCCAGGGCGCCAGCTCGGCGTGCAGCCGCAACAGCGCCCATGCAAAGCCTGATGTTCTGCCTGACGAACCGGGTGGCTACGTTGGCTTCAACGCGCTCTATGGCAACAAGTATGTCGCGCCGGCGGTCGTGGGGGGTCCTGTCGTTCTGGATATGGACGGTAATCCAGTCGCCGACAGCCATGGCAACCCCGGTTTCCCCGGCTTCAATCCGACGGCATCGCAGTCACTAGGCTATGTGGCGGCCATGCTGGAAGCCGGCGTCCCTGTCGTCTACTTCTATATCGCCGATGCCCATGACAACGAGCTGGGGCCGTCGCTGAGCAGCGAAAGCACGTTTGGTCCGGGCGAAGCGCCCTACGTCCAGCAGCTCAAGGTCTATGACGCGGCGTTCGGCAAGTTCTTTGCACGGCTTGCGGCTGACGGCATCACCAAGGACAATACGCTGTTCGTCGTCACCGCGGACGAGAACGATCATTTTGTCGGCAGTGCGCCGACCCCGGCGAATTGCGATGGCATCCACACGCCCTGCACCTACGCCCATGTCGGCGAGATCGATACCTTCATCGACCGGCTGCTGTTGACCCAGCGGCAGAACACAACTCCGTTCCTGGTTCACTCGGACGATGCGCCGACCTTCTATATCACGGGTAACCCGGCGCCGACTGACACCGTGACACGGACGCTGGAGCATGACGTCAATGCCCTCACTGTCGTCAACCCGATCACCGGCAACAACGACAGGCTGTCGGGTCTGCTGGCCGACCGGGCGGAAATGAAGCTTCTGCACATGGTCCCATCGGTCGCGGATCGCGTGCCGACCTTCACCATGTTCGGCAACGACAACTACTTCGACCAGACGTCGAGCTCCTCGAGCGGCCAGGGCAAGGATTGTTCGCAACCTCCGGCCTGCGTAGCCGAGGGGGCGGGATTTGCCTGGAACCACGGCGACTTCCAGAAGCAGATCACCCGCACCTGGTTCGGCATGGCAGGCCCCGGCGTGGCGAAGCAAGGACGGTTTGACGGCGTGTTCTCCGACCACACCGACCTGCGTCCGACGGTCATGGCTGTGCTCGGTCTGAAGGACGATTACGTCCATGACGGCCGCGTGCTGGTCGAGAATCTCGATCCTCATGTACTGCCTGACTCGCTTCGGGACAGCCTGTTCACCTACACGGCGCTGGCTCAAGCCTACAAGCAGATCAATGCGACGAAGGGGCCACTCGGCGTCAACAGCCTTGTGGCCGCCAATCAGGCGATCACAAGCAACGATGCGACCTATCACAGGTTCCTGACCAAGATCGGGGCGGTCACCACCGAACGGGACGCGCTCGCAAACCAGATGATCGCTTTGCTTAACGGCGCAGCGTTTGGAAACCAGCCCATCCGTTTCGACGGCGAGACGCTGGAACTGATCGTGCGGGCGCAGCTTCTGAATGGCAAGGTCGAGGAGATGGCGGGCCCGTAGGCCTTGCGAAATCTATCCAGATACAAACAAGAAGCCCGGCGGCAACACCGCCGGGCTTCTTCCTATTTCCGCATCATCTGCCGCAGTTCGGTCTTGAGCACCTTGCCGTAGTTATTTTTCGGCAATGCATCGAGATAGACATAGCGCTTCGGCCGCTTGAAGCGCGCGATCGACGCCAGGCAATGCGTATCCAGTCTGGCGTCGTCGGGGGCCGCGCCCTCCTCCAGCACCACGCAGGCGACGACGATCTCGCCCCAGTCCGGATCGGGCACGCCGATCGCGGAGACCTCGCGGACGTCCGCGTGGGTCAGAAGCGCTTCTTCGACCTCGCGCGGATAGATGTTGGTGCCGCCGGATATGATGACGTCTTTGGAGCGGTCGGAGAGCGTGAGGAAACCGTCTTCGTCGAGACGTCCGACGTCGCCGGTGCGCAGCCAGCCATCCTTCAGCGTCTCGGCATTGGCCTTCGGGTTGTTCCAATAGCCGAGCATCACGGCGGTGCCCTTGGCTTCGACCTCGCCGGTCTCGCCCGCAGGCAGCGGCTCGCCGTCCTTGTCGGTAATACGCACCGACATCACGCTCTGGGCGGTGCCGACCGAAGCGAGACGTTCCAGATAGCGCGGATGATCGGTCTTCATATGCCATTCGCGGCCGAGCGCCGTGATCGTCATCGGCGATTCACCTTGGCCGTAAATCTGCACGAACCGCTGGCCCATGACCGCGATGGCCTCGCGAATGTCAGCGAGATACATCGGCCCGCCGCCATAGATGATGGTGCGGATGCCCTCACCGTTTTCGCCGCGGCGCTTGGCGGCATCGACCAGGCGGCGAACCATGGTCGGTGCGCCGAACATCACGACATTGTCGAGCTGGCGGGCGAGGTTGAGCACTTCGTCCGGATCGAAGCCGCCGGATTCCGGCACGACGTGCCGCCCGCCCATGCGGGTATGGGAGAAATTATAAAGGCCGGCACCATGCGAGATCGGCGCGGCATAAAGCGAGGCGTCGTTCGGCGTCGCCGGGTCGACATCGATGAGATAGCAGGTTGACGCCGCAACCAGATTGCCGTGACTGAGCATCACGCCTTTGGGCCGCCCGGTGGTGCCCGAGGTATAGAACAGCCAGGCGAGATCATTGACGTCACGCTCAAGCGGCGCTGACGCCCCCTCGCCTTCGCGCATCGCACGGTAGGTCTCGCTGTCGAGCGAGATCAGCTTGATCGACGGCGGCAGATCGGCTTTTGCCTCCATCAGCGCCGCGGTCGTGTCATCGGAGACGAACGACGAGCTTCGCGCCCGCATCGCTGCAAATCCAGGCGGCTTCGCGGCCGTGTAATTTGGCATTGATCGGGATCGCAACCGCGCCCATCCACCAGATGCCGTAGAGGCATTCGAGATATTGCGTGCAGTTGGACGCAAAGACGGCGACGCGATCGCCGGGTGCGATCCCCTGATCGCGCGACAGAGCTGCGCCGATGGCCGCGGCGCGGCGGGCAAAGGTCTTGTAATCCGCGTCGAGGTCGAAGCCGGTCAGAAGCGCCGGTGCGTCGGGGCGAAGTTTGGCCGTTGCGGCGAGCCAACAGGCGATGTTCATCGCTTTTCCCGGCTTCGCTTACTTCGCCGGCTCCAGGATCGAAACGTAGTTGGCGACCGCAGCGCCACCCATGTTGAAGATACCGCCGAGCTTGGCGTTCGCGAGTTGCATGCCCTCGGGCGCTTGCCCTAAGAGTTGCATCGCGGTCATCACATGCATGGAGACGCCGGTCGCGCCGATCGGGTGACCCTTGGCCTTCAATCCGCCGGACGGATTGATCGGCAACTTGCCGTCCTTCTGCGTCCAGCCTTCCTTGATGGCGCGGGCGCCCTGCCCCCGCGGCGTCAGCCCCATCGCCTCGTATTCGATCAATTCGGCGACCGTGAAGCAGTCGTGGGTCTCGACAAAGGAAAGATCGGAAAGCGCGACGCCTGCCTTCTCGAGCGCGCGTTGCCAGGCGACCGAGCAACCTTCGAATTGCAGGATGTCGCGCTTGGACATCGGCAGGAAATCCTGCGCGTGCGCGGTGGCGCGGACGTTGACCGCCTTGCCCATCGATTTCGCGATCTCGGAATCGACCAGCACCAGCGCGGCGGCGCCGTCCGACACCAGCGAGCAATCGGTCCGCTTGAGGGGTCCGGCGACATACGGATTCTTCTCGCTTTCGGAGCGGCAGAATTCGAAACCGAAATCCTTGCGCATCTGCGCATAAGGATTGGAAACGCCGTTCTTGTGGTTCTTCGCCGCGATCATCGCCAGCGCATCCGACTGGTCGCCGTATTTCTGAAAATAGCCTTGCGCGATCTTGCCGAACACGCCGGCAAAGCCGCCGGGGGTATCGCCATCCTCCGGCAAGTACGACGCGCGCAAAAGATTACGGCCGATCTCGGCGGGAGGTGTCCGCGTCATCTGCTCGACGCCGACCACCAGCACGATCTTGGCAGCGCCTGCGGCAATCGCCCGGATTCCCTGATGCACGGCGGCAGAGCCGGTCGCGCACGCATTCTCGACCCTTGTGGCCGGCTTGAAACGCAGATTCGGATCGGCCTGCAATACCAGCGCCGCCGTGAAATCCTGCGGGGAGAATCCTGCATTGAAATGTCCGAGCACGATTTCGTCGACATCGGCGGCACCGATGCCCGCATCCGCCAGCGCCTCGTTGGCGACCTTGACCACCAGGCTTTCGACGGTCTCGGTGTCGAATTTGCCAAAGGGCGTATGCGCCCAACCGACGATGCTGGCTGTCATGATGGACCTCCTAAAGAATAGAAAAACTCAGGCGGCGAACTTACCACCCAATTCGTCGTCGATGTGAATCCGGATGATGTCGTCGAATGTTTTTTCGGCGGTCGTGAATCCGAGTTCAAGCGCCCGCTTGGGATTGAAATTGCGCGGCCATCCGGCGACGATCCCGATGATAAACGGGTCCGGCTCGCGCTTGATCCGTGCCGCGACCTTGTCGCCGGCCACCCGCTTGAGCGCGGCGATCTGTTCGCCGACGGTTGCGGAGATGCCGGGCATGGAGAGGTTGCGGCGCGGGCCGATCTTGGTGGTGTCCATAGACCCGGCATGGACCAAAAAGCCTACCGCCGAGCGCGGCGAGGCATGCCAATGTCTGACGTCCTCCGATACCGGCAAAATCGCCTCCTTGCCCGCGAGCGGTTCGCGCAGGATGCCGGAGAAGAAACCGGACGCGGCCTTGTTCGGAAGGCCGGGGCGGATGTTGATCGTTGGAAGGCGAATGCCGACCCCGTCCATGAAGCCACGCCGGGTGTAGTCGGCGAGCAACAGCTCCCCGATCGCCTTCTGGGTGCCGTAGCTCAGAAGCGGCGTAGTGAAGAACTCGTCGCCGATGGCGTCCGGGAACGGCGCGCCAAACACGGCGATCGACGAGGTAAAGATCACGCGCGGCTTGTAGCCGCCGCCGACCAGCCGGATCGCATCGAACAGCATCCGCGTGCCGTCGAGATTGATGCGATAGCCCTTGTCGAAATCGAGTTCGGCCTCGCCCGAGACGATCGCCGCGAGATGGAAGATCACGTCGGGGCGGCCAGCGATCAGTTTTTCGGCGACGCCCGGCAACGCAAAGTCACCGGCCATGGTCTCGACCGGAAATCCGGCCTTCTCCGGCTGCTTCGGCGCCACCACGTCATGCAGCGTCATCCGCGTGATATCGCTTGTGCCGAGCCGGCCATCGCCTAAGCAATCGCTCGACCAATTTGCGCCCGACCATACCGGCCGCGCCGAGAACCAGAATATGCAAAACGTACTCCTTTTTGTTCTTACTTGCCTCATCCTGAGGAGCATCGCGAAAGCGACGCGTCTCGAAGGATGGCGACTGAACCCGCAACCTGTCATCCTTCGAGACGCGCGCCAAGTGCGCGCTCCTCAGGATGAGGTGTCTGCGCCTATCACTCTTTGACGGCTCCGGTCATCGCCGACACGTAGTGCTCGACGAAGAAGGCATAAAGGATGACAAGCGGCAGCGAGCCGACCAGCGCGCCGGCCATCAGCGAACCCCATTTATAGATATCGCCGTCGACGAATTCATTCACGATCGCCACCGGCACGGTCTTGTTCGGCGTCGATTGCAGGAAGGTCAGCGCGTAGATGAACTCGTTCCAGCACAGCGTGAAGGAGAAGATGAAGGCCGAGATCAGGCCGGGAACCGCGAGCGGCACCACGATGCGGGTCAGGATCTGCCAGCGCGAGGCGCCGTCGATCAGCGCGCATTCCTCAAGCTCGAAGGGGATGGTCTTGAAGTATCCCATCAACAGCCAGGTCGAGAACGGAATCAGCAGCGTCGGATAGACCAGGATCAGCGACAGCGGCGAGTTGAACAGGCCGTAGGCCTGGATCACCGAAGCCAGTGGAATGAACAGGATCGAAGGCGGCACGAGGTAGGCAAAGAAGATCAAGACGCCGACGGTATCGGCGCCCTTGAAGCGCAGGCGCACGATCGCATAGGCCGCAAGCACGCTCGCGATGATCGACAGCGTGGTGGCGCCGACCGCGACGTACATCGTGTTCCAGAGCCAGCGCGGATACTGGGTTTCGAACAACAGCTTGCTGATGTGCTTGAAGGTCGGATGAACCACCCAGAACGGATTGTAGGTGTTCATGTCGATCAGCTGTTCGTCGGGTTTGATCGAGGTCAGCGCCATCCAGTAGAACGGAAACAGCAGCACGATCAGGATCAGCCCCAGCGGGATATAGAGCGTCACCACCCGGCGCGGCAGCGATTCCAGATAGCTCATGCCCTCGTTGTCGTCGGTTACACCGACGGGCGCGCCCGCGGTCACGCCGCCGGCTGGGCCTTTGGTCGGAAGCACGGAATCAGTCATTGCTCGATCCTTGCTGCCACTTGCGGCGTTGCATGCCGAACCAGGAAATCGCAATCGCGACGAGCAGGAACGGGATCATGGCGGTCGCGATCGCCGCGCCCTCGCCCAGGCGGCCGGAGATGATGCCGCGCTGATAGCTCAAGGTCGCCATCAGATGCGTGGCGTTGACCGGACCGCCGCGGGTCAGCGCCCAGATCAGCTGGAAGTCGGTGAAGGTGAACAGCACCGAGAAGGTCATCACGACCGCGATGATCGGCGTCAGCAGCGGATAGGTGATGTAACGGAAGCGCTGCCAGTTGGTGGCGCCGTCGAGCGTCGCCGCCTCATAGAGCGAGGGCGACACGGTCTGAAGGCCGGCGAGCAGCGTGATCGCCACGAACGGAACGCCGCGCCAGATATTGGCGAAAATCACGCTGCCGCGCGCCAAGTTGGAATCGCCAAGGAAATTGATGTTGTGGTCGATGAGGCCAAGCTTGATCAGCGACCAGGAGATGATCGAGAACTGGGAATCATAGATCCACCAGAACGCGATCGCCGACAGCACGGTCGGCACGATGAAGGGAATAAGAACCACCGAGCGGATCAGCGCCTTGAGCGGCATGTTCCGGTTCAACAGCAACGCGAGATAAAGCCCGACTGCGAATTTGATCGCGCTCGCCACGATCGTATAGAGCAGCGTGTTGAACACCGAGAGCCAGAAGATGGAGTCGTCCCAGAGCCACTCATAATTCTCCAGCCCGACAAAAATGCCGCTCCGGCCGATACGCTCGTCGGTAAAGCTCATCCAGACGCCAAGTCCCAGCGGATAGGCCAGGAACAGGATCAGGAACGCGGCCGCGGGCAGCATGAACCACAGCGCCATGAAGTTGCGGTTGAACTTCATCCGCGACCATAGCGATGGCGTTTCGATGCGCGCGGCCCGTACAGGCGCCGATGTCTGAAGTGTCGTCATCTCGCTCCAATTCCGTGCCGAACCAAGCCCGGACCGTCAACAAAGAGAACAAAGAGTAAGGCCGGCGCGGTTGTAGTATAGCCGCGCCGGCCATTGATCCTACCGGAAGATGCGCTTGGCGGAACGCTCGGCTGACGCCATTGCGGTCTTCACATCCTCGCGACCGGTGCAATAGTTCGCAAACATGTCGACCACGACGAAGTCGGCAATTGCGGCGGCTGCGTTCTCGCCCATTTTGCCGATGCCGGCCGGGGTCAGCGAAACTTCCGCCACATTGCGATACGGCGTGTTCTTGGGATCGGCGGTCCAGATCGGATTCTTGGTGAAGCCGGCCAGGAACGGCGACAGATAGCCCTGCGCCGCCTCCACCCACGGATTGAGTTGTTCGGGGTCCATCATGAAGGCGGTAAAGGCCTTGCAGGCTTGCGGGAACTTGGTGAAGTTGAACACCAGGATCGGGAATCCGAGGTTCATCTCTCTTGTCTTGCCGTCGACGCCTGGAACCAGATGAGCGTGATTCATGTCCTCGGCGATCTGCGGATTTTCCTTTTTCGCCGTGACGTATATCGAGATGCCGTTGACGGTCAGAAAGAGCTGACCGGCCAAAAACGCCTTGTTGTTGGAACTGTCATTCCAGGACGCGGTGCCCGGAATGAAGTTGTCGTAAAGGCCCTTGACGTATTCAAGCGACTTGGCGGTTTCCGGCGAATTGATCACAACCTTGTTGTTCGCATCGATCAGATTACCGCCGTGCGACCACAGCGCCCAGTGCAGCCAGGTGTTGGCATCGCCCGAGGCGTGTCCGATCGCCATGCCGGCCGGCGTGCCGTTCTTGTTGAGGCCCTTGACGAGGTCGGCGAAGCCGTCGAGATCCCTGGGGAATTCCTTGTGACCGGCCTTTTCCATGGCCGCGACACGATAGTTGATCAGCGCGCCGGTCGCGGCGACGGGAATGCCGATCCACTTGCCGTCGAGCTTGCCGTAGGCCTCACCCGATTTGGTCCAGCCGCCGCCCTTCTGGCCGAGGTAATCGGCGACATCGGTCATGTCGGTGCATTTGTTGGGAAACAAAAACGGCAGCGAATAAAGGCCCCACACCATGTCCAGCCCCTGCCCGGTATTGGCGGCCACCGAGGCTTTGGGCTGAATATCGTCGTAGGATTTATTGGAGACGTTGACGGTGACGCCGGTCGCCTTCTGGAAGGCATCGACGATCTTCATGAAGGCGACGTCTTCGGATTCGACGAAACGCTTCCAGCGCAACAGATTGATCTTGGCGCCGGCTTCCGGTTTCCACGGCGAAGCCTGCGCCCAGGCCTTCGCATAACCCAACAGTTGTTCGGCCGACATGGTGGCCGCGACCGTCAGCAGGCCGCCGCCCGCTTTCAGCAGAGATCGTCGATCCGGTGTAAAGCTATTCATTGTCACTTTTCTCCCTTTTGATTGGCTCTTTGGTCGGCCAGTTAAATACGCAACAGATTTTAAAGCCGCTTGCCGGTGCTCTCGTCGAACAGATGAACCAGCGAAGGATCCGGCTTCAGCCGGATCTTGTCGCCCGGCTCGAACTGATGGCGCTCGCGGAATACCGCGACGACCTGCTCGCCGCCGAGCTTGGCGAATACCTGCGTTTCCGATCCGGTCGGTTCAACCACGACGATTTCCGCTTCCGCGCCGTCATCGGCAATCGTGAAATGCTCCGGCCGCACGCCGTAGACCGCGGGCCTGCCGTCGGAGTTGGCGGGCGCCGTCGCCAAAGGCAGCTTGACGCCGTTCGGCCCTTCGAAGCTGGCGCTGCCGTTGGCCTTGACCTTGCCTTTGAGGAAATTCATCGCCGGTGAGCCGATGAAGCTTGCGACGAACTGGTTGTCGGGCCGGTCGTAGAGTTCGAGCGGCGAGCCGATCTGCTCGACGATGCCGTCATGCATCACCACGATCTTGTCGGCCATGGTCATGGCCTCGATCTGATCGTGCGTCACATAGACCGTTGTCGTCTTCAGCCGCTGATGCAGTTCCTTGATTTCGGTGCGCATCGCCACGCGCAGCTTGGCGTCGAGGTTCGACAACGGCTCGTCGAACAGGAACACCTGCGGATCGCGCACGATGGCGCGCCCCATCGCCACGCGCTGGCGCTGGCCGCCGGACAATTGCCGGGGATAGCGGTCGAGCAGCGGCGTCAACGCCAAAATCTCGGCGGCGCGGGCGACGCCCTTTTTGATCTCATCGGCATTGGCGCCGCGGAGTTTCAGCGAAAACCCCATATTGTCGGCGACCGTCATATGCGGATAGAGCGCATAGTTCTGGAACACCATCGCGATGTCGCGCTCTTTGGGCTGGATGTTGTTGACGACGCGGTCGCCGATCGAAATCGTGCCCGAGGTGATGTTTTCGAGGCCCGCGAGCATCCGCAGCAAGGTCGATTTGCCACAACCGGAGGGGCCGACCAGCACGACAAAGGCCCCGTCCTCGATCGGAATCGAGACGCCGTGCAGCACCTCAAAGCCGCCAAACGATTTCCGCACGTCGCGGATTTGCACAGACGACATCCACACCCTCCCGAACAGATTTCCGGCCGTCGTTAGACGGCCGGCCTCGATTTGACCGGGTCATACCAGACTTTTGCGATTGTGTCCTTGGATCAAAGTCGTAGGCGAACGCCGCGAGGCGCGAACCGTTGCGAAGCGCATCTCGGCATGCGACATTGTGGTTTAAAATAGAGCGCACAAAATTAAGGCGTGTGCGCTGCGGGAGAAACCATGAACAAGCCGCTAACCGGCGTCACCAGGCGCAAACTCCGCTCCAGCGAGTGGTTCAACAACCCCCACAACCCTGGAATGACCGCGCTCTACCTCGAGCGCTATCTCAACTACGGCCTGACACGGGAAGAACTACAGTCCGGCAAGCCCATTATCGGCATTGCCCAGACCGGAAACGACCTGTCGCCCTGCAACCGTCACCATCTCGAGCTGGCGCATCGGGTGCGCGAAGGGATCAGGGCCGCCGGCGGCATCGCGATGGAATTCCCGATGCACCCGATCCAGGAAACCGGAAAACGGCCGACTGCGGCATTGGACCGCAACCTCGCTTATCTCGGACTGGTCGAAATCCTGTTCGGCTACCCGCTGGACGGCGTGGTGCTGACCACGGGCTGCGACAAAACCACGCCGGCCTGCCTGATGGCGGCCGCCACCGTCAACCTGCCGGCCATCGTTCTTTCCGGCGGTCCGATGCTCAATGGCTGGCACAAGGGCCAGCGCACCGGATCCGGCACCGTGGTCTGGAAGGCGCGCGAGGAACTCGCCGCGGGCGAGATCGACTACGAACAATTCATGACCATCGTGGCCTCCTCCGCGCCGTCGGTCGGCCACTGCAACACCATGGGCACCGCCTCGACCATGAACGCGCTGGCCGAAGCGCTCGGCATGTCGCTGCCCGGCTGCGCCGCCATCCCCGCGCCCTATCGCGAACGCGGTCAGATTGCGTACGAGACCGGCAAGCGCATCGTCGGCATGGTCTGGGAGGATCTCAAACCCTCCGACATCCTGACGCGACAGGCGTTCGAGAATTGCATCGTCGTCAACTCGGCGATCGGCGGCTCGACCAACGCGCCGATCCATATCAACGCGCTCGCCCGCCATATCGGCGTCGAGCTTTCGATCGACGACTGGCAGAAATTCGGTCACGACGTCCCGCTGCTCGTCAACATGCAGCCGGCCGGCTTCTATCTCGGCGAGGAATTCCACCGCGCCGGCGGCGTGCCCTCGGTGGTGCGTGAACTGATGAAGGCCAGCCGCATCCACGAAGACGCCGTCACCGTCAACGGCCATACCATGGGCGATAATTGCCGCGAGGCGCCCAAGCCCGACGGCGACGTGATCTGGAGCTACGACAAGCCGCTGGTGAAGGACGCGGGCTTCCTGGTGCTGCGCGGTAACCTGTTCGATTCCGCGATCATGAAGACCAGCGTGATTTCCAAGGAATTCCGCGACCGCTATCTGGTGAACCCGAAGGATCCGAACGCCTTCGAGGGCCGCGCCATCGTGTTCGAGGGACCGGAAGATTATCACCATCGCATCGACGACCCCGCGCTCGACATCGACGAGCGCTGCGTTCTGTTCGTGCGCGGCACCGGCCCGATCGGTTATCCCGGCGGCGCCGAGGTCGTGAACATGCAGCCGCCGGCGGCCCTGATCAAACGCGGCATCCTGTCTTTGCCCTGCATCGGCGACGGCAGACAGTCCGGCACCTCGGGCTCGCCGTCGATCCTCAACGCCACACCGGAAGCCGCCGCCGATGGCGGCCTGGCGATCCTCAAGACCGGCGACAGGGTTCGCATCGACCTCAACAAGGGCAGCGCCAACATCCTGATTTCGGATGACGAGGTGAAGAAGCGGCATGCGGAATTGAAAGCCAAGGGCGGCTTCCCTTATCCGGCAAGCCAGACACCATGGCAGGAAATCTATCGCTCGACGGTCGGCCAGCAGGCGACCGGCGCCTGCATGGAGCTTGCCACGCGCTACCACGACATCGCCGGCAAGTTCGGCGTCGCCAGGGATAATCACTAGATCGATCTGTCATTGCCGGACTTGATCCGGCAATCCATCGTTCTTCGAAAAAAGATGGATACGCGGGTCAAGCCCGCGTATGACGCCGAAAAACAATTCTCGAGGGTTGAAGGGAGAAAAAACATGTCAGACCGCCTGAAGGGCAAACGCGCATTTGTCACCGCGGCCGCAGCCGGCATCGGCCGCGCCTCGGCGATTGCCTTTGCGCGCGAAGGCGCCAGCGTCTTTGCCACCGACATCGACGAAAAGGCATTGGCTGATCTCGCCAGGGAAGGCGTCAAGGATGTCGCGCGCCTCGACGTCCGCGACAGCGCTGCGGTCGCCGCGATTGCCAAGCGCGTCGGCGGCGTCGACATCCTGATGAACGCGGCCGGCTTCGTGCATCACGGCACGGTGCTCGACTGCTCCGACGAGGATTGGGATTTCTCCTTCGACCTCAACGTCAAATCGATGCACCGGACGATCCGCAATTTCCTGCCGGGCATGCTGGAGCGCGGTCACGGCTCGATCGTCAACATTTCTTCCGCCGCCGGCGTCTTCAAGGCCGCGCCCAACCGCTACGTCTATGGCGCGACCAAAGCGGCTGTCGCGGCGCTGACCCGTGCGGTCGCGACCGATTTCATCACCAAGGGCATTCGCTGCAACTGTATCTGCCCCGGCACGATCGAAACGCCCTCGATGCTTAACCGCGCCGCGGCGGCCGGTCCCGGCGGGCGCGAGATGTTTGTCTCCAGGCAACCGATGGGACGGCTCGGCACGGCGGAAGAGATCGCCTCGCTCGCGGTTTATCTCGCGAGCGATGAAAGCGCCTTTACCACCGGGGTCGCGCATATCATCGACGGCGGCTGGACGCTGTAATTATCGAAGCCTCATTCCGGGGCGCGAGTAGAACGAGCGAACTATCGGTGCGGCAATTGCGCACCTGAGAATCTCGAGATTCCGGGTCTGGTCCTACGGACCATCCCGGAATGACCAACCTGAGAATTTTTTCAGAAACGCATTGTGAGGAACTTCCTCATGAACAAGATCGATCTGAACGGCCGCTGCGCCGTCGTTACCGGCGGGGCGCAGGGTTTTGGGCGCGCGATCACCGAGCGCTTCGTCGCCTCCGGCGCCAAGGTCGCGATCTGGGATCACGATCAGCCATTGGCCGAGAAGACGGCAAAGGCGATCGGCGAGAGCGTCACCGCCGTCAAGGTTGACGTATCCGACCTCGCCGCCGTTGAGAAAGCGCGCGAGGAAACGCTGAAAGCCTTCGGCAAGATCGACATTTTCGTCAACAATGCCGGCATCGCCGGCATCAACAAGACGGTCTGGGAGACCGACTTCGAGGAGTGGCGCAAGGTGTTGCGCATCAATCTCGACGGTCCCTTCGTCTGCTGCAAGGCGATCGCACCCGTGATGATCAAGCAAAACTACGGGCGCATCGTCAACATCGCCTCCATCGCCGGCAAGGAAGGCAATCCCAACGCCGCGCATTACTCGGCCTCGAAAGCCGGCCTGATCGCGCTGACGAAGTCGCTCGGCAAGGAGCTTGCCCAATACAACATCATGGTCAACGCGGTGACACCGGCCGCGGCCAAGACCGCGATCTTCGACCAGATGACGCAAGCCCACATCGATTTCATGCTGTCGAAGATTCCGAAAAACCGCTTCGTCCTGGTCGAAGAACTGGCCGCGCTCGCGGCCTGGCTCGCCTCGGAAGACTGCTCGTTCTCCACCGGCGCGGTGTTCGATATTTCCGGTGGCCGGGCGACCTATTGAGAAATCCTCGCCCTGAGGAGGCCGCGCAAGCGGCCGTCTCGAAGGGGGAGATCGATAATGGGCCTCATCCTTCGAGACGCTTGCTTCGCAAGCCCTCAGGATGAGGGGTGAGGATCGGAGCCATTTCATGACCCGAGAAGGTGGATGCCTGTGCGGCGCGGTTCGTTTTCAATGCGAAGGCGAGCCGATCAATGTGCGCGTCTGCCACTGCCGCAATTGCCAGAAGGCGATGGGCTCGCCCTTCTTCGCCCGCGCGCTCTACGAGCAGCGCGCGCTGACGGTGTCAGGCGATACCGCCCGCTATCCATCCTCGGAACATTTAGAGCGGGTTTTCTGCAAACAGTGCGGCAGCCGGCTGTTTTCGTGGCGTCGCAACGGCACCGCGGCGGGCGTCGCCTTGGCCGCCTTTGACGACCGCAACGCGTTTGCGCCGACCGAACATATCTGGGTTTCGGAGAAGATCGCCTGGGTCGGGCTGGATGATGGCCTGCCGCAATATCCGGAAGGCCCCGCTTAAACACGAATTCTTTCGGGACGTGGTAGCGTCGGCCGGAATCAAACCGGAGCCGCGCCCCGTGAACGTCACCCTCTACAACTTCTCCGTCTGGGTCCTGCCGCTCGTGATCGCCATCACCTTTCACGAAGCCGCCCACGGCTATGTCGCCCACCGGCTCGGCGACAACACCGCCTATGACCTCGGCCGCGTCAGCTTCAATCCGATCCGGCACATCGACCCCTTCGGCACGCTGATCATGCCGGCAATTCTCCTGATGTCGCATTCGCCGTTTCTGTTCGGCTATGCCAAGCCGGTGCCGGTGAATTTTCGCGCGCTGAACAACCCGCGGATCGGCATGGTTCTCGTGGCGCTGGCTGGTCCCGCCACCAACATCGCGCTGGCGCTGGTTGCCGCCAGCGCCTTCCATGCCGTCGACCTTCTGCCCGACAATGCCGCGCAATGGGTCGAGGACAACCTGAAAAATGCGCTTGTGATCAATGTGATCCTTGCGATCTTCAACATGATGCCGATCCCGCCTCTGGACGGCGGCCGTGTCGCGGTCGGGCTGTTGCCGAGAGCGCTGGCGCTACCGCTTTCGCGGCTGGAACCGTTCGGGATGCTGATCCTGATCGGGCTATTGATCCTGCTTCCGCTGGCCGGCTCGCAGTTCGGTCTAAATCTTGATGTTATTTCAGCGATATTGCGAACGGTGACCGGTTATGTGATCCGGCTGATACTCATCGTCACCGGAAACGGATAACCAAGTGGGGCGGATTTGACACTCGCTACCGAAGAGCAGAGGGCATTTTGATCAAAGCAGCCGACATGATGATCGCGCGACGCGCCGATACCAGGGCAAGAGCCGATTTCGCGACCTGGACCATGATGGCAAAGCTGAATGGCGCCTCTTCCCTGCCCCCGACGGCCCAGGCGTTCCTCGACCGCTACAAGCTGTTACTGAAAGAAACCAGCGAGCCCGAGGCGTCCGAGGCCATTATCCAGCTCATCTATCAGAGCTATTACGAGGAGATGGGCGGTGCGGGCCAGGCCCCCGAAGTCAAACCCCGCTCGGCCGGAACAACCCCCGCAAGCGACAACGTCACGGCGTTCAAGCGTCCGCCCGCACAGCGCCCGAAGGCGGCCGGCGGAGCGCAGGGAAAGTCAAAGCTTCCAGTTGCCCTGATCTTTGCCGGCCTGGTCGTCGTCTATACCGCGTTCCGGTATTACTTCCGCTGATGCGATCGGCGGCAAACAGAAGTGCCGCCGGGTCATCGCCGACGCTTGTTATTTCTTGTCCTTGAAATCCACATTCAGATTATAGCTGAAGGTGTCGTCGGTCAGCGCCGCCGGCGGGCGTGGCACCGGATCGGAGCGACGGATCATGTCTAGCGCGGCTTGGTCGAACACCGGATCGCCTGAGGTTTCCGCGACCGCCAACGACACCACATGGCCAAGACGGTTGAGCACCAGGCTGACCTTGACCTTCGCGGCCTTGATCTTCTCGGTCTTCGGATAGCGCTTGTGCAATTCGAAATAGGCACTGATCTGCCGCTCCCATTTGGCAGAGATCATTTGCTTGTCCTTGCCGATCCCGAGATTCGGCGCCGCCGCGGCGTTGGCCTCCCGTGCTCCTTCGATATGCTGCCGCGCGGTAGCGTCCTGCGCCACCGATTCCTGCGAAGCTGCGGTCTGCACGGTCTCGACCTTCGGATCGTCATCCGTCGGTTTCTTCTGCTCGTTCTGAGTCACCACCCGATCGGGTTCTTCGCTTTCCTTCGGCGTTTCCTTGGGCAAATCGGTCGGCTTGATTTCGGCCTTCTGCTCGGCGAGCGCCGGCGAGGCCACCGAGGCATCGGCGTCCGGACCCGGAGGCAGTTCAGTGTCTTCGGCGGCGGGTGACGTCAGTTCGACGCCGATCTCGGACACATTGGCACCAAGTTCGTCGGCGCCGTCGTCGGATTTCAGATGCGCCAAAGCGAGCGCGGCTCCGGCAAGATGCAACGAGACGGCGGCAACCGCCGCAATCGTCCAGAGCCGCCAGGGCGGCCGTTGCTCATGCGCAAGCTCGTTCATCGCATCAAGGCCTTGCCGCTCCCGCCGGCGACGGGGTGGAAGCATCCGCAACGCCTTCCAGCGCCACCAGCTTCATCCGGTAATTTCCCTGCCGCAACAGCTCCAGCACGTCCATCAGGTCGCCATAGGCCACGCCACGGTCGGCGCGCACAAAAACCAGACGCTCCGGATTGGACTCGGCCGCCGCATTGAGCGTCGAGATCAATTCGGCGCGCTTGACGGACTTCTCGCCGATTGCCAGCGACAGGTCCGGCTTGATGCTGACGTAGGTCGGTTTGTCCGGTTTTTTCTGCGGCGTTGCGGTTGAGGACGGCAGATCGATCGGCAGATCGACCGTCGATAGCGGCGCGGCCACCATGAAGATGATCAAAAGGACGAGGATGACGTCGATGAAGGGCGTGACATTGATGTCATGCGTCTCCGCAAAATCGGCGTCGTCATCGAGATCGGTCTCGGAAATCGAGACGGCCATGTTCTACTCCGCGGCGCGCGAATTGACCCGGCCCTGCGAACTGACATGGGTGCGGTCGAGATCGCGCGACAACAGCCGTCCGGCCGCCCCCGACGAGCGGCTGACCAGTTCGAGATAGCCCTTCGTCACGCGCGAAAAGTGGTTGTAGATGATGACCGCCGGAATGGCTGCGACGAGACCGAACGCGGTCGCCAGCAGCGCTTCGGCAATGCCGGGAGCCACGACCGCAAGATTGGTGGTCTGCGACTTCGAAATGCCGATGAAGCTGTTCATGATGCCCCATACCGTGCCGAACAGCCCGACAAAGGGCGACGTCGCACCGATGGTGGCAAGCACACCCATGCCGAGCCGGATCCGGCGCGATTCCGCCCGCACGATCTCGGCAAAGCTCGATGCCGCCCGTTCCTTTACGCCGGCGTCGCTGGAAATTCCCGCCGACAGCCGCGCCTCGCGCATCGCCGCCGCCAGCAACGAGGACAGGATGGTGCCGCTGGAGCCCAGCGCAAATTGCGCCTCCGCCAGCGACCTTGAATCGGCGATCTTGCCGAGTGCTGCGCGCAAGCCGCGCTGAACCAGTGTCAGCTCGGCCATTTTGGCGATGAAGATCGTCCACGTCACCAGCGAGGCAAACGCAAGGCCGATCATCACGGCCTTGACGATGATGTCGGCCGAAAGAAACATCGACAAGGGCGACAACTCGTGCAGGGTGGCCTTCGATGGCTTGGCGGCTTCAGTCGTTGAGGTTCCATTGCCGGCGGGAGCCGCTGCGGCTGAGGGAGCTGACTGAATGGCCGGCGCCGCTGCCGCGGCCGGCATTTTCGAATCCGGTGCGGGCGCATTCTGCTGGGCGAACGCGATTGTTCCCGTCGACATGAATATCAGTACGGCGACGGTTTTAAGAACGGTTCTAATCATTCTCGCAACTTTCCGGATTTCAAGGCTATGCTGGCAGCTTGCTTCAAAAGCATTTCAGACGCCACGTCGAGTAGCTAACGCGTGAGTTAGACGAATTCCATACGGCGTTGCGGCCCCTGTGGCTTTGCCGTCTTTTTCGTCAATCGCGCGGCGAGAACGTCAGCCGGATGTTCGCATGGGGTGAGACGGTCTATCGCGTGAAATGTTCAAGAAATGCCCGGGTCCGCATGATGATTGAGATGTGGCGCCGTTACTTGGCCGCGACGCTGCTGGCAGGCTCGGCCAGGCCCTTGATCCGCTCCTTGACGTCGCGCAACGCCTTGAGGCTGGTTTCAATCGTTGCGGCCGGCATCCCCTGCAATACGTCGGTTGCAATGGCGTCGCGCAGACTATCGAGATCGTCGGCGAGCTGACGCCCGGCCACGGTGAGGAACAGACGATTGGCCCGCCGGTCCCGGGGGTCGCTGCGGCGTTCGACAAGGCCATGTTCGACCAGCCGGTCGAGCAAGCGCACCAGCGAAATCGGCTGTAGTTCGAGTACATCGGCCAAATCCACCTGGGACAGGCCCTCCTGCTCGCGCAAACGGAACAGCACAATCCATTGCGCCCGCGTGGTGCCGCGAGACTTGGCCCGGTGATCGACATAGTTGCGCAAAAAACGCGAACTTTCGATCAGTTGGGTAATCAGCTGCTTTTTCAGGTCGAGTGACATAAGGGTCTGGAGAGGGCTCCGGATTGCAATAGTTTAGGATTCTCAAGCCATAGTGTGTTTACACATTAAATGCACGCGTATTATATATGAAGTCTCTATGATCCCTAGGGAAGACTCGCTACTTATATTTTTTTAAGTCTGAAGGCCGACATGAAAAAATCGCGGATAACGCGTTGGATTTTGCTGGCCTTGGTGGTCGCTGGGCTTGGCTATTACGGCTGGCAGCGGCTCCATGGCGAAAACCACGAAGCGGCGGCAAACAGGGCGCAAAAAGCAGCCACCCGCAACCCGGTTCGGGTGAGCGTTGCGGCCGTCGAGAAGGCGGATTTTCCGGTCTATCTCACCAGCCTTGGAACCGTTCAGGCCTTCAATACCGTCCTCGTTCGATCCCGCGTCGATGGCCAGATCGACAAGATCGCGTTCACCGAAGGCCAGTACGTCAAACAGGGCGACCTTTTGACCAAGATCGATCCGCGGCCCTATCAGGCCGCGCTCGACGCGGCGAAGGCCAAGAAAGAGCAGGACGAGGCCAATCTCGCCAATATCAACCTGGACCTGCAGCGCTTCATCAAACTGGGTGAGTTCGCCACCCGTCAGCAGCTTGATACCCAGCGCTCCAGCGTATCGCAGTTCACGGCCCAGATCGCGGCTGACGCAGCCGCCATCGACACCGCCCAAACCCAGCTCGATTATACCGACATCAAGGCGCCGATCTCCGGCGTGGTCGGCCTGCGCCAGGTCGATGTCGGCAATATCGTCAATGCCTCGGCCCAGACCGGGATCGTCTCGATCACCCAGGTCGAGCCGATCGCCGTCATTTTCACCGCGCCCGAAAATCAGTTGCCTGACATCAAGGGCGCGCAAGGTGCCACCCCGCTCAAGACCATCGCGATCACGACCGATGGCAAACGGCCGCTGGCGGAAGGAACGCTGGCGGTGGTGAACAACCAGGTCGATTCGACCAGCGGCACCATCCGCCTCAAGGCCGTCTTCGAAAACAAGGACCATGCCTTGTGGCCCGGCCAATCGGTCTCCACGCGGCTTCTTGTGCATATATTGAAAGATGCGACCGTAGTCCCGGACGATGCAGTCCAGCACGGCATCGAAGGACTTTACGTCTACACTGTCGACCAGAACGACAAGGCCGAACTGCATAAGGTCAAGGTCAGCCAGTCGATCGACGGCCGTTCGGTGATCGAGAGCGGCGTGTCGGCGGGCCAGCGGGTCATCGTCACCGGTCAGTTCAAGGTTCAGCCGGGCACCCTCGTCAGCACCGCCGTCGCCAGTTCGGATCCGGCGCAACCGAAGGTGCAGCAGGAATGAACGAAGGGGTTCACGAGGGGATTTCCGCTCCCTTTATCAAATATCCCATCGGCACCTCGCTGATGATGGCCGGCATTCTGTTCGTCGGCCTCGTCGCCTATCCCCTGCTTCCCGTCGCCCCGCTGCCGCAGGTCGACTTTCCGACCATCCAGATCACCGCGCAGCTCCCGGGCGCGAGCCCAGAGACCATGGCTTCGTCGGTGGCGCAGCCGCTGGAGCGGCAGTTCGCGCAGATTCCCGGCATCGCCCAGATGACTTCGACAAGTTATCTCGGCACCGCCTCCATCACGATCCAGTTCGACCTCAACCGCAACATCGACGGCGCCGCTAACGACGTGCTGGCCGGCATCAACGGCGCCGGCGGCCAGTTGCCGAAAAACCTCCCGACCCCGCCGACCTACCGCAAGGTCAACCCGGCGGATTCGCCGATCCTGTTGCTGTCAGCGACATCGGACACCCTGCCGCTGACTACCGTCAGCGATTCCGTCGACGCGCAGCTTGCGCAGCAGATCAGCCAGATTTCCGGCGTCGCGCAGGTCACGATCGGCGGCCAGCAAAAGCCTTCGGTTCGCGTCCAGGTCGATCCGGCAAAGCTGGTGGCCAAGGGCCTCTCGCTCGAGGACGTACGTAACCAGATTGCGATCACGACGGTGGATAGCCCGAAGGGCAATGTGGACGGCGAGAAACACGCCTTCACCATCTATGCCAACGACCAGATGCTGGACGCCAAGGACTGGAACGACGTCATCATCGCCTATCGCAACGGCGGACCGTTGCGGGTCCGCGACATCGGCCGGGCGGTGACGGGACCGGAAGACGCCAAACAGGCCGCATGGGCGAACGGCAAGCGCGGCGTGTTCCTGGTGGTCTATAAGCAGCCCGGCGCCAACGTCATCGATACCGTGGACAAGATCAAGGCGCTGCTGCCGCGGCTCGTGGCCGGCATTCCGGCGGCGATCAAGATCGGCATCCTCAGCGACCGAACGCAAACCATTCGTGCCGCCGTCGAGGACGTTCAATTCACTCTGCTTCTGACCATCGTCCTGGTCGTGATGGTGATTTTCGTTTTCCTGCGAAGTTTCTGGGCGACGGTGATTCCTGCGATCACGGTGCCGCTCGGCCTGCTCGGCGCCTGCGCTTTGATGTGGGTGTTCGGCTATACGCTCGACAATCTGTCACTGATGGCACTGACGATCGCCGTCGGATTCGTCGTCGACGATGCGATCGTGGTTCTGGAAAACATCACGCGCTACATCGAGCAAGGCGACAAGCCGTTGACCGCCGCGTTCAAGGGCTCCAGCGAAATCGGCTTCACCATTCTGTCGATCAGCATCTCGCTGGTCGCCGTGCTGATTCCGCTCCTGCTCATGGGAGGGATCATCGGCCGGCTGTTCCGTGAATTTGCGGTGACATTGGCGATGACGATTTTCGTCTCGATGGTGGTGTCGTTGACGCTGACGCCGATGATGTGTTCGCGGTTCCTGCGCCCGCACGGTGAGCATCAGGCACATGGACGCTTCTATCAATGGAGCGAGCGCGGCTTTGACGCCATGCTTCGCGCTTATGAGCGCGGGCTCGACGTCGCCCTCAGCTGGCGGCGAACCACCCTGGTCATTTTCTTCGCGACGCTGGCGCTCTCGGTCTATCTGTTCATGGTCATTCCGAAAGGCTTCTTCCCGCAACAGGACATCGGCCTGATCACTGCGACGTCCGAAGCCTCGCAGGATGTTTCCTTTGCCGAGATGGTGCGCCAGCAGGAGGCCCTTGGCGCCATCGCCCAGGCTGACCCGGCTGTGGCGACGGTGGCGATGGTGATCGGCGGCAACGGCCGGTCCGGCAACAACGGCAGCGCCTACATCACGTTGAAGCCGCTCAGTGAGCGCGACGCCAACGCCATGCAGGTCATCGCCCGCTTGCGACCCAAGCTTGAGAAGGTCCAGGGCTCACGGCTCTATATGCAGGCGGCGCAGGACGTGCGCTTGGGGGGACGGCCGACCCGAACCCAGTTTGAATTCACATTGCAGGACGCCAACCTCGACGAGCTCAGCGAGTGGGCGCCAAAAGTTCTTGCGAAGATGAGAACCCTGCCTGAGCTGCGCGACGTCGCCACCGACCAGCAGTCCAACGGCACAACGCTGACGTTCAAGATCAACCGCGATACGGCTTCGCGCTACGGCATTCAGCCGCAATTGATCGACGACACGCTATACGACGCCTTCGGGCAGCGCCAAGTCACGCAATACTTCACCCAGCTCAACAGCTATCACGTGATCCTGGAGATCCTGCCGGAGCTGCAAGGGAACTTCGACGTCCTCGACAAGCTCTACATCAAATCACCCGCAACCGGCGATCAGGTGCCGCTGTCGGCGTTCGCAAGCTGGACCAGTGTACCGGTGCGCCCGCTTTCGATCAGCCACCAGGGTCAGTTCCCGGCCATCACCATCAGTTTCAACCTCGCCCAGAACGCGGCCCTTGGCCAAGCGACCGAAGCCGTGCAAAGGGCCATGGCCGATATCGGCGCGCCGACGACGCTCAACTCGAGCTTCCAGGGAACCGCGCAGGCGTTCCAGCAATCGCTCGGGACCGTTCCGCTGCTGATCCTTGCCGCGCTCGTGGTCGTATACCTGATCCTCGGTATTCTCTACGAAAGCTACATCCATCCGCTGACAATTCTGTCGACGCTTCCCTCGGCGGGCGTCGGTGCGCTGGCGATCCTGATGGCGTTCGGGTACGACTTCAGCCTGATTGCCCTGATCGGCATTATCCTTCTGATCGGCATCGTCAAGAAGAACGGCATCATGATGGTAGACTTCGCGATCGCGGCCGAACGCGATGAGCACTTGTCGCCGGAGCAGTCGATCAAAAAGGCCGCTTTGTTGCGCTTTCGCCCCATCATGATGACAACGATGGCGGCCATGCTCGGCGGCGTGCCGCTGATGCTGGGCACGGGAACGGGAGCGGAAATCCGTCAACCACTCGGCTATGCGATGGTCGGCGGTCTCATTGTCAGCCAGGCGCTGACCCTGTTTACGACGCCGATCATCTATCTCTATCTCGACAAGCTTTCCAACGCGTTTTCCAACTGGGGCCACTCCAGCAAGGACGACGCACACGACGCCTCCGAGCGTGGCGCCGTCAAGGAAGCCGCCGAGTAATTCCATTCAAATCGCTCGCCGATCGGCGCGCCAAAACCTTCCGCGGAGACCGATCGGTGAAATTCGCAAGCCTAGCGATGGCAGCGGCCCTCGTCACGTTCCCGGCCGTTGGGACTTGCTTTGCCCAGCAGACATCCAAGGCCAAAGGCCCGGCGCAACAAACCCAACCAATACCCGCGCCCTCCGCCTCCGCCACGCCGGCTCCGGCGCAACCCGGCTGGGCCGCGCGTTGCAGCAGTCCAAGCCGCGACGCCCCGCTTGAATGCGCGATGGAGCAGAATGCGATCCTCACCAAGACCGGGCAACTGGTCGTGCTGGTCAACATCCGTGTACCCGGCGATACCCGCGCGCCGATCGCGCTGGTGCAGCTGCCGCTCGGGCTCAATCTGCAAGCCGGCGCAAAATTTCAGGTCGATGACGGCAAGAGCACTGAGCTTCCGATCCAGACCTGCGAAAACAGGGGCTGCTATGCGAGCGTCCCGATTTCTCCGGAGACCTTGAATGCGCTCCGATCAGGCAAGCAGCTCAAGATCAGTTTTCAGGACCTCAGCAAGGAAACCATCACGATTCCGCTGTCGCTCAACGACTTCACCGCAACCTATGACAAGATCAAATAGGCCGGCTTCGCCAGAGGAGCGGATTTGACCTTCGCTACCCATCCGGCCGCGAGTTCGCCGCCGCAACCCAGGGGAAATGCCGCCATTTGGCGGTCGTGCGCCCTCTTCCGCTTGCCAAAACCGGCGCGGAGCGAGTAGAAGGTCCCGACGTGAGGTGGACCGCACAGCTTCATCTGCCGCCGTCAATTTATCCGGTATCCAATTGATATTGAAGAATAATTTGGGGAATGGTGTAACGGTAGCACAACAAACTCTGACTCTGTTTGTCTAGGTTCGAATCCTAGTTCCCCAGCCAGACGCTCGATAAGCCGATCTGCACAGCTTTCCGCTATTTCGAATAGCCGGCGTGACCTGTTCCACAAACCGTCCTTAATTCGCAACCGGCGCTCGCGAGATCACGGACTGACGGCGCTGAGCGTCATGGGAACTTCCCGGCGTGACACGGTTATCTGGACCGTGGAATTTGGAAGTTGGCCTACGCTCTATCGTCGCGCGATTTCCCTGCTAGCAGGGAATTTTGCAGGGAATTTGTCCGCGCAACTCGGAGCGAAACCGCTCATTAAATTCGATGAGTATAGGCTCTTTTAAAGGCTCAAACGATATCATCGGCAGCAACGAGGAAGGATTGCCATGTCCAACGAGGAGAACAAAGTTGGATATAAGAGCCCGCCACGTAAAACGTAACTTAAACCTGGGCAGAGCGGAAATCGGAACTGGCGGTTGTCCAATTAGGACTCTAATTACTTCTTGAAGATAGAATAAATTGATTACCTTATTTCGGACCGAATAAAGTGTCTGCGTTTTAGTAATGTTGAGTATCAAGCGCCGGTTGCCAACCATGGTATGCTTTCGAAGCATTTTAGCAGCCTTTGTCCTGATTCTTGCGTCACAGGTAATCGTTCTCGCGCAGCAGCCGACTGCCAAATCTGAACAAGGTTCGGAAGTCACTGCAGAGATCGCTGACCAAGCCAAGCCGCCGACCGCCAACATCGATTTGTTGGCTTTGATGGCGGGGAAATGCAGCACACTCAATATTGCCGGACACGAATTTACCTGCCGAACGGTGGCTTATGTACATAGCGTGCAAGGCCGGGTCTATTTCACGATAGCAGTCGACGATTCGGCCGATAAGAATCATATTATCTCGTTTTCCGGCGAGAACGGTGAACGAACCACCGAAAATCTCTACGATCTGAAGATTGATCGAATGCTGCTCAATTCGAAAAGCCGACCAACGGTAGATGGTCTGCCCGTGCCCGCAACCGTGAAATCGGCGGGGCGATGCGTGCAGCTTGGTAATTTCGCTACAGGCCACGTTTCGAGCGTCGTCTGTTCTGCCATCGACCGGGATGGCATGAAATACGAGTTACGCTTCGAATCTGACGGCTCTCCGATGGTGGTGCGCCGAGTCAACCCATCCGCACCCACCATTCGCCAGAACGGCTGAGCGGCCGCCCACATCTTGATTGCGTGCGTCTTTGCCGCCGGTTATCGGCATGATTGGCGGCATCCACTGCTTCGTTCTCAGCAATTCGGCTCGACGAGGCCGTCCGGATTCCGATTTAACGTCAAAATCTATCCGCGCCTCAATTTTGATAGACCAAAAACGATGTGCGCGGCAAAGCGGTTGTCGGAGTTCTCTCGGTCAACTGAGAGTTCGACCGGCTCTGCCGGTGTCGAAGTTACCTCGGCAAGGGAGCCCGGCTCCGGGGGATCGAATGGCGCCGACGCTGTCTCAGCAGCTGGCTGAATATCCGAAGTACCATCTGCCTCTGAGTTGTTCAGCAAGCCTAGCAGACTCGCGATATCAAGAGCGCTTGCAGACTTGCGCGGCTTTTCTACCATTCAATCAACCTCAGAACGATCGTTTCCAAGCGCAGCCATTTCCAGATGGTAGAGGCCGTGGATCGAAAGCTTATATCTATCTCACCCTGTTTTCTATCGTCCCGGAATTGTCACCAACATATAGTTCACATCGACCAACGTCCTACATCTAGTGGTGGCCGGTAGCGCCTGTTATGTGACACCTGGAGTTCAGTGGGAAGTCATCCCGAGACCTTCGTTTCTGTCGAGCGGTCCGCAAGGGATGTCAATGAGCCAAGGCTACTTCTTAGAAGTCGGTGCCAGGCTCTCTAAAGGCTGGAAATCCGCACATGCCAATGTCGCAGCAACTGTTGCGCTTTTTCCAAATTCATATCAGCGAACTGCTCCTGCGCCTTCATCAGCTCCAACGGACTCATCGATCCACCTGCGTAGCGGCACTGCAGGATCGAGCTAACTGTTTCCCAGCCAAGTTGCGCCACTTTGCAGGGCACGAGGACCCCATCATCGCGAAGGCTTTGCATCAGTGGCCGCACGACTTCAACACGCGATCTCGATAGCCGCGCGAGCGCTACGATGGTTTCCTCGTACTTCCGCCGTTCCGCGAATTCCGCGCAAAACGTCTTCATCGAGCATCCCCTTGTTCTCCAGTGATGCCACCAAGCGTTTGGCTTCGCTGAAGTCGTATATCTTCGACATGTCGCGATTAACACTTGCTGCGGCGACATCTACCGCCCTTCTTATCTCCTCAAACAGGTGACTTGGTGCACGCGATAGAAGCCGCGTCCGAACCGCCTCTGTTGCCTTGCGTATCAGTTGGTCACGAAGCTCCGACGGTAGATCGACACGAATGCCAGTTTGTATGGCCAGTTCCGGATCAGACTCCGCTTGCGCCACAACAATTGCGAACCCGGCCGCGGATATCTTTGCGCCTGGATTATTGACTATTCGACGACTAACGGATGGATAGCCGCGGGCTAAAAGCGCATCGGTGATGACTTCTTTCAATTGCCAGCGTGATGCGATTGCGAGGACATGCCGCTCACTCTTGTGACGAGCCAACTCGACCAGGTCCGCCACAGTTAGACAGGCAGATTCCTTCAAAACTGGTTCAGCAATGCTGATTTCATCATTTCGGGCGAGCCTGCAAATCGTCGATGGCGGCGCTTGCGAAATGTGTGAGAGCTGCTCGCTGAACTCGGCGAGAGCGATACGAGCGCTGATGTCGGCAATGGCCCGAATCTCAATCGTCTTGATAAGCCGCTCAAAGACGTTGTCGAATAATTCGACCTGCTCGGAACTGTAACTTCCTGCGGATGAAAAGAACAAATCCGCCGCCCGCTTGAGCGTCTCGAGGCCCTTGCCGTCCGAGCCCTTCTGTAAGGCTTCTTCGACTTCGTCAACGATGGATAGATCTGCAACTGGCATCGCTCATCCTGAGCGTCGTGGAGCACTTTTCTAAGCGTGTGCAGACGGTACTTGGAATGCTTGAATGATGGGTAAAGCGTGTCGATGAGGCTGCCTCCGCCCGATGCCCAAAAATTGGGTTCGTTCTGTCGGAATGATCACGGGTCTGCCTTAGCGAGGTGGCTGACCTCGTAGCAATATCGATTGTTTCGGAAGCGGTCCCGCGTGGCAGCATTAAAGCGTCGAGCCGGCCCCAACATTTTACTTAGCAAAATCAAATACTTACATAGTATATAACCAGTTACCCCATTAGTGACGGGTAGTAGCGAGAGGAGGCTTGTCAACCGTGAAAATTACGTTCGAGTTGAAGTTTAATCGATGCGAAGTCGAATTCTCTGGGCATATTTTAGGGGTATGTACCAAACCCTATCCCAGACGCACTTGGACGAAAGCCTTTGGCATAAATGTCCTACGCCACTCATCCCTAGGCGGACGGTCGACGGCCGATGGGCGATTGAGCCAGGGCAGACTTGGCGACGGAAACGTCCGGACGGGAAATGGGAATATCGCCAGGACCAAGAAACTGTCGAAGAGTGGCTTGATCGAGCGTTCTGAACCGATAGACACACCCGGTCACCGGACCGCGCGCCGCAAAATGGGTTTATTGCCATCTTGTACATCGACATGCGATAGGGCCGCAAAGCCGAGCACCTCCGGCGTGCTCGGCGTCTGGACGTCTCTGCTAGTCTGCTTCAAAACGCACCATTCTGAGAGGCGCATTGGCGGTTTTCTCGCCAGCACCGTTCTGAATTGGAAGAGCCCTCGCTCTCCGATCCGTCGCTCGTCTTGCGCTTCCGCGCCTAAGATGCGACTCATAAGACCCCACTCGATTTATTTTTTGAACAACACCGAGTCCGTATGGACCCTGCTCCTGGGGTTGTGGTCGATCGATTGACACCGCCAAATCTCATCCACGTGGTATTAATTTTGATCGCCACCGTCGTAAGCAGTGCAGGTGCTGTTTGCAAACTCCTAGATTGATGCCGCGACGTGCCGATCGCCTTGAGCTCACACAGCTGCGCCTAGGCTGGAACAAAACCGATCCCGCCGGTATAGTCTGGAAATGACGCATCCGCTTTTTTGGGCGCTTACTTCGAACTTGATGGTCGCCGCTTCATTGGGGCGGCCTATTGGTTCGACGTTATGTGCGCCAAAGAAGCGGATCCTCGTCGTTAAGTTCGCAAAGCGATACTAACACCAAAAAGCCCCCCGAAAGTCGATCAACCGTTTTGATAGCGCGTAAGCTCGGCAGCGCGGCCCGCATTCGGGCGGACCTGTCGACGGGGCGGCGCGGAATGGTTCTGCAGCGATCCGTCCTTCAAGCAACCCGTTCTCGCCAAGCGTCGTGACCGTCGGCGACGTTCCTTCCTATCGGCAGGCTTTCGGATACCAAATTGATGGAACGCCTCCAGTAATTCGGCAGCTTTATGGATTGCTTCGCGGTTAATCCGACATCGCGCATCACGCACTAGACTGATGGACGTCTTTTCCATAATCAAAACGATGGCGCATTCTGCCGCTCGCAGGTGCTTAGATCGACTCTCCAGTTGGCCGAACGCGCCTGGTTCTTTTCCAACTGAGCGCTGCCGTCATCACGACCGCCCCGGCGGCTGCGCCTATCATTTTTTCAACCGCGTCGCGCAATGTGCCGTGACGATCGGGAGTGACGGTTTGCAGCACTTCCAAACCGACTATGAAAAGAAATAGAAAAAAGCAGACGCGTAGCAACGAGCGCGGATAAACGGCGCAGAAAAGTAGACCGAGCATCCCATAGGCGGCCAGGTGCTCGATGGTCGCGTAAGTTCGCATCGATGGATAATTTAAAAAGGGCGCCAGGAGATAATAAAGACGATAGATCAATTCGAGCTTCGACAGCGTCGCATAGACGACCGCAGCGACGGCTGCCCAGGCCGCCACGACGATGAAGCCACGCAGCTTCCCATTCAAATGCGTGAAATCCAAATCCAGTCCTTCCTACAGCTTCGCGATCTTAGAGGTATTTAGATACTTTGGTCATCCAAGTAAACAGCGGTGCTTCGCCTGTCCTTACATCGGTCTAAGCCGATTTAAATCGACGTTGGATAGTCCGCGAGGCGTCCCGGCCTCCCTTTCCGCAATCATCCCTAACGGCATGCGTGGCAACGCCGCGTATTCTTATAACTTTGTCGCTTTCGAAGTTGATCCAGGCTGACACCCCGGCGGCCTCGCCAAAATCGAAGTGACTTACGACGACGGTGTGGAACCGGATGGTGAGCTGTCCCCGCGTGAAACCCTGCCGCGCGAGCAACTGATAGTGACCGCCGCACAAGTTCGAGGGCTTTGCCCTTCAAAATTAAAAACAAAATCTTCGGCGAAGCAATGGACAGAGTTGCCGCTCGAAATGACCTTCAGATCGAGTTTTTGATCCTTTAAAATCAGACCTACTGCTGCTTTGGCGACGAACGCGGTGAATCTTGAGCCCTTGGTCCGACTTGAGCCCGCCGGCCCATGTGCAGATTTGCGCATCGCATTGACCATTTGGGGCGAGGATTCCGGTGCTTTTGGTCGCTGTTTCTGCTCGACCGCGGTCTGGCGGGCGACCTGCTCTTGGCTCTGTTTGAGTTGCTCGGAAATGGTCACCAGCGAGTCCTGGTTAGCCTTAAGCTGATCCGCGATTTTGTCATTCTCACAAGCCAATTGAGCTTGCGTAGCCCTCGAGATCTTCCGAGAGCTCCGCAATTGCGACGAGCTATTTCCGTGGGTTGCTTTCAGCTGCTCGCGCTTTGGCTCAGGGCAGGCGCCCGCAGGGCTATCCGCCCTTCAGATGACAACGGTCGTCAATGAGCTTGATCATCTTTTGGTCGGTAATGATGTGCTCGAAATAGGTTTTGTCGTCGACGATCAGCGGCCCCCCGACGTTCACATCCCGGCCAAATCTCGCAACCATCCTACAATCCAGATTTTCGGCGGCGTCCGACCAATTCGCGTATTTCTTGGTATCGTCGCCGTGGACCCACGCAGCAGCCACCGTGACCGCAAATATTCCAGCGATACACAGTAAGAAACGCTTGTTTTCCATGGTTTCCATGGCTGTCACCCAGTGCAATTCGGTTGAATAGGCTCTGTACACCAACCGGCGCGATATCGACATATCTTCGCAGCTGCAAGCTGCGGACGAGGTTAACTTCAAAATCGCTCGTTGGACACCCTGTCGAAGCTGGGACTGCTCAATTGGGTGGCTCGCCTTTCAGCCCACTTTTCCGCGGCTTGACGCTGGCCCGTCAAATCGTTTGCTTAGTATGCGAGGCCGAACAGTTGCAGGGCTAGGCGATCGAGCGTTTCGCGAACAACCGTTTCGCGAACAACTAAGTGTAGCACACGATCGATAACCTCAAGAATATCTGCGGGTTTGTTATTGTCGGCGGCACGGGCGACTTGCGTTCTTTTGGGGTCCCCTCCTCGCAGATCGGGATGGCTTGCGGGCCATCGGTCCGTTCGATCAAACCTCCGTCCTTGCTCTACTTCATCAAACGCGCCCCTTGCCCGCGATGGGGGGCATTGTTGCAGAAATCAGAGAGGGCGCAGCAGGGAGGACCTGCTCTTACGGGGAAAGGCAGCCTGGACGACGAAAACCAATTTGATGGTTCGCCGCATAACCGCACCGCCTCACTTTTGTACGAATGAAAGCATAACGCTGCGGCTTTCATCGAGTGGATGGTACGAAGTTACAGGCGCGGCGTAGCCCCGAAGATTTAAAAGAGAGTAGCCAGTGCTTCTGCGAGAAAAGTTGAGAACCTTTTTCGGCATCCTGCTTCTTGCAACGATCTGCGAGGGCGCCCGTGCCGATGAGATGGCAGTCAAACAAGATCCCGCTTCAAAGACCGAGGAGCCCGCTCCAGGTGCTTGTCTTCCGATCGGGGTGACTGCTTCCGGAGAGGTCGTCTTCCCGCTTTCATGCAAGGATTTCCTAGATCGGACAAAAGGCGCGGGCGCGGGTCAGTCCGCCGATCAACAAAGGCAGTCTACCGAAAAACCAGCTTCGCTTGATCACGATTCTGAACCTGAAAGTATCGTGCAAAAGCCACTAACAGAAAAGGTGCCGGAGCAAACTCAAGCTGAGCCAAGTGTCGTTGATACTGTTGCGTCAATCCAGGCGCCATCACACGCGTCATCGAAACTTCTGACAGACACGAAATCTCATTTGCGGCGTGTCAGCGGCTCACGCGGCTGCATGCAATACCGGACGTTTGACCCGAGTTCCAAGACCTACCGCGATTACAATGGACATCGTCGCGCCTGTCGGTAGAGAACGTAGCTCACTGTGCACCACGAGCTTGGATCACCTGCTGTCGTTCTGGGTAGCAAGCGTTCCTATCGCCTTTTGGATCCAGGAAAATTTCCCACACTTGTTCAGGTGCCGTCAAAGGTTGCGCAACAACCAGTGAATGTCAGAGACCGATTATCCGGATCGCTTTGAACTCATTCTTGGTGGGCCTGGCCCGCGGAGCCCTCAAGCGCGCCGTTCACCCTCCGCTCAAAGGATTGCCCGATCTTTAAAGTGCGATTTGCCGAAATGATCGCAGACCAATTGCGTCGTGAGATGCGACAGCTACGGCTGTATGATTGTTCGTGGCTGTAACGGATTGAAGCTGTGAGCAATTTGGGCAGACGGCCAACATCTTGGTCCCGACTAACTCGAACTTCACGCAAACTATCTCGAAAGCGAGGCGGCAATGAGGGCATCTATCCTCCGCGCTCACCGATACGGAAGGAGCGCGGGACCGAAGCCCCGCGCCTGCTTCAACTCCCGTATGAAGTTTCTTTTAGGAACCAACGCCGGAACGTCGGTTTGCTGCCACGATTGGTCCGTTGCGTTTTCTAAACCTAAAGGAGAAACGCGATGACCAATCTCAAACTCGTTGGAGCCGCCGCAGTCCTATCTATTGCGTTGCTCGGGCCCGCGATGGCGAACCAACCCGTCCAAGCTCGCCACAATGGCATGAGCGCCTACTGTGCAACGATCGAACCCGGCAACCCGTACAGTCCCGTTTACGATTATGAAGCATGGAGCAACTGGCGCGTTCGCGGTGGTTGGGACAGCCGTGGCGACGACGCTTGCGCCCGTAACCCGATGTATTCGGAGGGCGCCAGATTGTAGCGCGCGTCGGTGATGCACTCAAAATGGCAAAGCCGCCGCTGGGGGTAGGATCAGCGGCGGCTTTGCTTGGTACTGTGACTACATGAAGGTCATTTGGACGGTGCGCCCGAGCGATTAAGAACGGGTTACGTTGCCGATCGGCCGCGCCGGCACGTTTCCGGTTCATGCGCTTAACGCCTATCAGCCGCGCCTCGACGCTGGGTATCCGGCTTTTGCAATTTTTGGTAGTGACCTGGTTGGAGCGGATCCAGACACCCAGCCCCGTTTGGTTCGTCCGCTTGGAGTGGGACCGCCCGGGTTTCGAAAAATCGGGCGGCCCCTGCCAACCACTTGCAATGGCTCTGCCAAGTCAACAGAATCCGTAGCTAGCGATCTTAGGTACGAGCCAACTGAACGAAGGTTCAAAGGTGCGACACTTCGGCCGCACCTTTTTTCCTACCGCCTTAACCGCTTGGCATGTGCTGCCAGCCGCTGGCGTCGGTCAAGCCCTGCCGATCGCTGGTTGCAGGTAGTGCTGCTGCTTGTTCTTCACGGCTCGAGACTCTTGTTGCCGAAGAAAGTCTCCGATTGCGAGCATCCGCTCTTCAGCCGAATCATCGCACCGTATGATCTCGATTACTCGGTCCAAGAAATCGATGGCGGTGATGCTGTCGGACCCCGCTCGGTAGATCTCGAGGAGATGAAATTCGGTTTTGTCGAGCGCACGCATGGCGAGGTGGTGATGCTTCTCGCAATGCGCCCGAACGTTGACACCCGAAATCGGGTCTATCGACGGAAAATGGATAGGCCAGTCGAATGGCGTGCGGAGCTCATCGAAGAAGTCTTTGATTTCATCAAGCATCGAAGTCGCTCGCTGCCGAGGGACAATCCGTCGATACGCAACCATGCCCCCGTATGGTTAATGTCAGGTTTATCTCGGTCAGAAACGAAAACCCGCCGGGTTAAGCCGGCGGGTTCAATCTCATCGCCTCGTTGAGCTCGGGCCGAAGGCGAGGAAATGAGCGGGTTTGTTGAAATCCCCGCACAACCCGGTAAGCGGCCATTAAACGAAAATGAATTGGGTGCAGCGCTTAGCTTAGCTTTATGATTCCTCGACTCAATGGATCGTGGCATCCTGCGCTCGGGGTAGGTCAAAGCGAGGATTTCGCGATGACCCACAAAATTGCTGCCTTCAAATTCGTCATTTGGACGACGATCGCTGTTGCCCTAGGAATACTGTCTTGGTCCAGCACCGCCAAACGTTCTCCCTTTATCGATCAGGCGAGAGCAAAGCAGGCTGTTGCCACCATCCCCGAAATTGCTGAGTTGCCAAATCCCGCGCTTTCGCGTGTTCGCCTATTGGTCTCAAACCTGAACTGAGCCGCGGGCCGTCCCTGCTCCCCGCTAGTCACCGGCTTGGATGCGGCGCAGCACGATCGCAAATTCAGGTTGGGTGCTCGTTTTAGTTGCCTTCAGGCCGCTCAATCTGGATCGGGCTTAAATATTTCCTGCGCAACTCCTCGAGCGCAGCCGCAACCCCTAGCGGCTTCCCTCCGCGCCGCCTGACCTCGCCTTACTTTCGTGGTTCTTTGACGGCAATCCGCAGATGACCGATGCGGCACGGCCTGACTTATGGATACGTTTGGAAATGATCATTACGGCGCGCTGCTGCACGATCCTATCGGCGTCGCTGCTTAGCGCATGCTCAAGCGTTAACACGACGGAGCCGACCTACGTGCGACCGTCTCCCCCAACAGAAAAGGCGATCGGAGCTGCCGTTGCGGCAATTGCGCAAGAAGCCAAGCTGGTCACTCCTCTGGAAATCTCAGCGCTTCGTCCGACCTATCACGGGCCCGGAAGCTTTTTTGTTTGCGTCAGAGAAGTAAATCCGCCACCGGATAAGCCTCGGCGCTACTACTCAACTTTCCTGGACAACGAAGTCTACAAAGGCTCGCGATTATCCGCCATCTTGGATCAATGCGAGCTGCAAACGTACAGTCCTGCGCCTGTCGCTGCGCCTGCGCAGCCTCCTCCTACGCCGGATGCCACACCTGCCAAGCACAAGCGCCACGCGAACTCGACGCAATGACGATTGGTTTAGCCGCATTTAGTAGAACCTCCCGGTTGGCACCGCATCTTTAGCGGCTTCCGTCCGCTTCCGATCGGTGAGCGCGCCAGTGCGTTTGGTGATCACCAACATCGAAATATTCCTTTCCTCTAAAAATATTTTAGGAATCCGGGCAGCGACTTTCGATGATACTCCTCCGTTATCCGGATCCAGCGGAGGAAACCAAAATGAATGTCAAACTGATTAGCGCCGCGGCGCTCGCTATTTCGGTTCTTTCAGGGCCAGCCTTTGCGAGGCCTGTCGGTGCGCACCCTGTCGGTGAAAGCATATACTGCGCTACCAGAGAACCGGGTAACCCGCACAGTCGGCTGTGTGATTACATTATGTGGAGCAAATGGCGACAGCGCGGCGGTTGGGACCCCACGCTCGATACCGCCTGCTTCCACAATCCAGCTTTCGTTCCGGGTGAATGCGGCCTGGATCCGCGGAGCAGACAGTCCGTAGCTTGGTAATTCCCTCCGCGCCTGATCGGCGGAATCATCGGGAATGCAGCGCCAGACAAAGATCACCCTTGGCGAGATCGCGCTCATGATGATCATTGCCGCCGAGGTGGTTATTTTTACTGGCTACACAAAGCCCGGCCATTCGATATTGAGTAGCTTGGGATTGACGGCGCCTGGTGCGAATAGTATGCCGACCCTCACAAGGCCCAAGCCATAGGGGCTTTCCACAGCGCCCGATCGGCGGAATCATGGGGGATGCCCACCCTCACCCGCCGACGCTCCGACAATCCGCACCTGGTGACATGGCACGTCTTCTCTGACGATGTCCGTGTTGGCACCATCGGGGAGCGTGCCGGCGTGCCGGTCGACGTCGACTAATGGCAGTGCAGCTGCGGGTTTTATCCCGGCTTACATCCGGGCAAGCATCGCCAAGGAACGGCGGCTAGCTTCAACGAAGCCCTCGCCGGCCTCGAGGCAGATTGGAATAGCCTCTTGCCAGAGATACCTGAAGGCGCCTTCGAGGAATGGCGGCATAGCCGAGATTGGACAGAGCAAAAATATGCCATGTGGGAACGCGGCGAAAAAATGCCGTCGCAAGTCCTGTCATCAATGATGCGGTGCCCGTGCGGCGAGAAATTCGACAGCCACGATCCAGGCGGCAGCTACGTACACCGCCAGCACATCTATGCGACAGACCGGAACAATGAAATTCATCGAGACCAACGGCTTCACTGATCCCGCACTCCGATCGAGGCAGAGCACGAGAGCAACATTTGTTCCTCTGCTGGAACCAGAAATACGATCCACGCAAATCCATTGCGCGCGATCTCTTTTGTCTTGCCTGGTTCATGAAGTCCGCTGATATTCACGCGAGCCGCCGAAAAAAAGATTCGGCGGCTGCATTCTGGGAATGTCGATGGTCTCCGCCTCCAAACCTGATGGTCCTCTTGGCGCCATTTTTGCAGAGACTTTTCGATGTAATGACCAAGGGGGAAATTGGTATGTCGTTTCGAGGTTTGTCGGTAATTGCTGCGCTTCTATCCGTTCTTAGCACCATACCGGCATCAGCAAATGTGCTCTACGACAATGGGGGGAATACTGAAACGTCAGGTGGCTATTATAATGGCTGGAATATCAGCCAAGGGCTGGCGGTTTCTGATTCATTCACGTTGACGCAAGCCTCCATCATAACAGGCGTTAATTTCGGCATTATGCAGAACCCATATGGCGGTGGAGACATCACCGCATTGGATTTCGGTATCACCAGCACGCCGAGCAGCTATCCCATTACGAGCAATGCGTCAGTGACGACGGGCGCCCAGACCGGTACGGGTGAGGATTTTTGGATACTTCGCACCGATAGCTTCTCCACTGGCAACATCGCGCTTGGCCCCGGAACCTATTATCTGGTGCTTCAGAATGCAGTTAATACCGGCTCCCAAGTTGATTTCTGGACCGAGAATGACGGCCCGTCCACGGCGTCTATCGGTGGCATTGTGAATGAGGGGATCGGGTCCGAGTCTTTTCAAATCCTCGGAGTAGCGGCCGTGCCCGAGCCCTCGACCTGGGCGATGATGATCCTGGGTTTCTTTGCTGTGGGCTTTATGGCCTATCGACGCAAGAGCCAGACAGCATTCAGCGCCGCGTAACCCCCCTCATGACTTCAGACAAGGCCGCCTTCGGGCGGTCTTTTCATTTGACCATTATCTGGTGTTTCTTGATCTGTCCGGAATGCCGATGCAAGTCGTAAAGCCGTCAGTTTCTCTTGCAGCCGTGCTGCACGGAGCGGCCTTCACGGCTTTTTTGGAAATTCCGTCATCACCGACTTGGTACGATCCTGGGGTTGTACTCGGAAGCATCCCAGTGGCCGGGGGCGGAGCAGCGCCGTTGAGCTGAGCAGGGCCAGGGGCGCCGAGCGCTGGCGGCGCGAGGATTGGCGGTGGCCCGTCCGGTATCGCAGACTGCGCGAATGCTGGCAGTGGCGAGAGAGCAAGGACAGCAAGGAAAATGGCGATTTTGGCCACGCGCATCGAAACCTCCCTACGAAACTTTTCTGCTAACGGTAAGTCCCGCGCCGAGAGAACGCCAATGATATTTTCCTGGCTGCAACTCCGCTCTTTCGCGGGCCGTTCTCCCAAGTTTAGTTTGACTCAACCCCCGCGCGAGGGGTGAGATAGGTAGGCTAAACAATCCCGCATGAGCCCCGTCATTGATTTGCCAGGGCAGCAGTCCATGAAGAAGCCGTTTGAACTCTCGGCCAACGTTGCCCTCGGTTTCGAAGAGGCGATAAGGAACATCAGCGTCCCGTCGCGCTATTCGCTTTCAGTCTTCACGCTTGAAATTAATGGAAAGCCGAAGCTTACCTTTCAGGCGAAGTGGCATGCCGAGGCGGATCGATTAGGCCGAGACTGGGTATATTCCCACCGGCACCAGATCTCGAGCAAGGGACGTTATGGGACGGAGCTACCTCCGCTTATTAGCGTTCGAATGGCCTTGGCGGCAGAGCGCGCGGCCTTCGAAGCGGACAGCAACGACAATGAATTTTACGACGGCGTGAAAATTGTCAGACTGATCGAAGCTGCTCAACCCGAAAGCGGTGACGGCTGATCGGGTTCGCCGCGATTGATCTCACGGAAATGTTCATCAAGGCCCCCAAGAAGCCCACACTGCTCCGGCTCCGGCAGTAGTCGCTGCCGCAAAGCTAAACGTCAGGGTTTGGCTCCCGACGAGTGAGCCAGCGGCGGAATGCGAAGCACCAAAAAATGTATTCCCGCTTCCGGGGTTTTGTTGAGAGTCCAAACCAAAGCCAGAAGGCGACGATGTAACCGTCGAGCCTGGGCCCGAAGCAAGGGATACGCCTATAGCCGTCCCTCCAGAGGGAATTGTTAGCGTGCCGCTGAGTGATGAAAGCGTACCCGATCCCGCGCCGTTGTTCGATGTTGATACCGGGCCAGTTGTTGAGTGAACGATTGAGTAAACGGCGATCACTAATCGCGCAGAAGCACTGCTAAAATTAATAACGATATTTCCACTGGTCCCAGTTGGTACTGAAGCGGACCAAATTTCTGCTCCATCGACCCCAAGACCAGAGCTGCCCCCCCGGTTGCCACTGCCGCCGAGGCGGATACGCCGCCGATGGTCATTGAAGTAACTTGCGATGCGGCAGGCGTTGCGCCGGAAATGTTGCGATAGCCAACAGCAACGACGATTTGCCGAGTACTATCTACCGGCCCGAAGCTTTCGGTGAAGGTATTGGATGTCGAGGGCGAATTGTTGACATCCGCTGCGGTAAACGACACTGAAAATGAAGACGGCGAGCCTCTACCCACCCCTAGCAACGTCATGGACTGCGCAGCGGCCGGCGAGCACACCCCGAAAGCAATCGAAGCCAGGGCGATCAAGAACGTGATTAGTTTGCGCATGCGATCCTCGTTGATCTGAAACGCGATACGCAACGCACGCCGCCTAAAATTCGCCGCAACTCGGCAGCCTTCTCAGAACTGCGCTGGATTTAATCGCCCCAGCGGCCTGCCTCCGTCTCGCTTTTCGAACTGACCCCTGACACCCAAGCGAGACGGAGCGTTTTTCTTGGAAGCGCTACGCAACATCGACTTCGAATAGCCCGGACAGCTTCACGATCCAGCCGCCGAGAAGTCCAAATCTGAATCGTAGCTTGCACCATTCAGCGGGCCCCCCTGCTGAATTTCGAAGAGTGTGTGACTTCCGCCTCGCTCCAGCGCCCCCAGCTGACTGGAGTGGGGCGGATTTCCTTATCGGGCCGGCTGTGACGCGCGGTGGCGCTTCGGCGAAGAAGGCGCGCCAGCGAATGAAAGCTTGCGCTTGGGGTTTCATAGTCAGCAGGTCGATGTCAGAGAAGGGCAGTTGACACCTGATGTCCCGACACTCAAGCCTCCCGCTGGCGTGATGCCGTTGCTTACCAGCGTGCCATGCCCATAAACCTTGGAAGTCCCGATTCCTCCGGTCCATGTTGATGATGAAGCATTCGCCGTGCTGATGATCAGCATTCCACCGAACAGGTAATAGACACCGTTCGCAGAGGCACCAGAGCTCCCGCTGATCGCCCCAGATTGCGTGCCTTTTCCGGTTTCACTGATATTGATGATGTAATTCGCGCTGCCGGCGCCCTGCGTGACGCCATTGGCAATGGTGAATTCACAAGGACCATCGCAAAACAGAAAGTTGTCATTACCTCCTGCCGGAAACCATGTCGGCGTCCCTTCCATATCCATGACAACTTGGTTGTGAAGGAGAATGGCGCCCGTAAATGCCGTGTTAGAAGTATTGCAGCCGAAAGCTACCGTTCCCGAAGATCAAAACGTCAGATTAAGATCAAGCTCTGCCAAGTCGTTGACGGAAATGCAGGGCCAGAATTTTGCCAAGTAAATCCGCAATTGCCGTCCGGCGATAATTGCAGGAGGTTTGTGCCAAAAGGAGTGCCCCCCATACCAAGCGCAACGGTATGCGTCTGGCTGCACGCCATCGCGATGATGGGCACCGAGCCCTGATTATCGAACTGATACTGCTGGATCGCCCACGCGGTCGGGGCATCGGCGCAAGCGCCGGTCATGGCAGACAAACAATCGTTCGAATTACTACCGCTATTTTTATCGACATGAAGCGTGACACGCGCAGTTACTTTCCACCGCCCTGGATTCTGCGTTGTGACCCACGAACCGCTATCGATCTTGACCGTGACTGATTGCAGCGGCCACAACAGCCCCGCGACATCGCTCGGAAATCCCGACAGTTTCTTGGCGTGGCCGAAAGAGCCGTTATAGATCTCGCCGTTCTTGACCGTCACCGTGCAGGTCGACGGAAAACCTGACGTCGACGGCAGCGTGATCGTGATCAGGCCGCCGGTCGCATAGATGATGCTGCCGCAATCGGTGCTGGCAATGGCATAATAGACTGCGCGTTGATGGCGGAGATATCGACGCCCGGCGCCAGCACCTCGCCGCCCGCCACGTTCCAGTTGGTGCCGTTGCAATACGCCAGCACATGAAAAGATCCGCTGCCGGTAATCGTGGCGCCGAATACGTCCGTGGTGGAATCCTTGACGTCGGCGGTCTGGCCATCTGTGGTCGACGAACATGCCGCCAGCGTCGAAAAAGCCACAGGCGTCAGCGTGCCGCGCGACTGGGTGACGAAGGTTTCCGACGCGCTATTCGGCGCCTTGGTCCCGGTTGGCGAGGTCCGGCACAACTGGCCTTGGGCATGGGCACCATCGGCGCTAAATAAAATCAGCGCCAGAGCGATTAAAATTCCGGAGGCGCGACAGGGCATCTATCGATCCCCTAGTCGTTCCGAAGATTGGGCTGGCGCGGTAGATCCGGCTTCGTCGGCGCGCAGCCGATCGAGGAGCGCACCGCGGATGTAGTCAGAGCGAGACGTAAGGCGCTTGTCGGCCGCGCTCGTAAGCGCTTTAGCAAGCGTTTCCGGTGCACGTATCTGAATTAGCTTGTCGCATCGCATCAAGGCGTCCAGCATATTGAAAGCGTACGGGACGTCATTACACCTAGGAGGAGCTTCTGAAAGGGGCGGCTACCCACCCCTAGTCGCCGGCTTGGCTGCGGCAAGGCAGATGCCGCGACGCATTCAGCCCCACACCGGATGCCCTTTCAGTAGTTTCACAGATAGGCTGGCGCGATTAATGTCGTGCAGCGCACAAGGGGATTGGCTGGCGTACTTTAATTGCTGTTCGGAAATCTTTTATGCTTAAAGTGATTGAGGAATTTTTTTCAGCCGCTCGGTTTCGTTGACGACGGCCATTCAAAGTAATTGCACCCTAAGGTTAAAGTCTTCGTCGAGCACCAAAACGATAGCTCGCTCTACGATACGCTGACCAGATCGGGCTCAGGTTCTGGATCGGGAACGATGGATAAGGCCGTACCTAACGGCGAGAAAGATCTTATCGAAGATGGTCTTCGTCTTATGAGGGCGTTTTCAAAAATTGCCGACCCGAAAATAAGAGCAGAAATCATCGAGCACGTCGAGCAATGTGTCGGTAAGATGCCGCCTAAACCTAGTGATGAGCCACCATTCGAGCTTGATCCGCGCGACTAGATGCTTTGCCGATCCGAACATACTTTGGGGGGCGCCATGTTACGAGTTGCTTTCGTCGCTGCTGCGGGTGTCATTGCTTGCAGCCACGCACGCGCAGCAGAGAAGAGACCGCGCCAATAAACTTCATCGGCGAATGGTGTTTGACATCACAAGTGGACACAATGACTTATACGCATGGCGAAGCTAGACTGCGAATGGAGCTGCACCAAAATCCTCTCGATCGAGAAAAATGGTTTTGGCCAAGGTCGGCACCGCGACCCCGTGAAAATACGGCTCAGAAGGGGGCGGCTGGGCGATCTGGCGCCGGTCCCGCCTTGTGATTATCGGTACCGATTAGCACCTTCGCCACATTGTCAACGAAATCGACGGGTCGTTTCCAATACAAGGTGGTCTAACGACCGTTGTGGGGAACGCCAATGATTCAATCAATCATGTTTGCGATAGTGTTGTATTTAACGCCTAGCCTTTTATTGGTGGCGTTCCTGACGTGCCGCGAGGGCTTCGACTACCAGCCGCACTAACCGGTATCGGCTAGATTGTAGCGGCGACAACGTCTTTTCGGCGAGGGCCGCCACACGGTCGCCAACGCCAATTCTTTTGACAAAGTTCGAGCGTATGAGCCCGCAATTGGGACAAACGAGCAGCATTGACGGCTGATAGAGAAAACTGAACTTCACCGCCGCGATCTCTAGCGCGCAGCTGCAGTTCGGGCATCGATCCAAATCACTTTGGGCGTGGTCGGAATTCATACCATCACCCCCGATATACGCGGGAACTCAGCAACAACTCTGTCCGATTTTAGCGATGAAACTGATCGCCGAATACTCACTCTTGTTAGTGTCGGATCGCTGAAATTGGTTCAATAGCGGCGCTAAGCGAGCAGCTCGTAGTTACTACCGATTGGTGTAAGACATGTCCGACTGTCGTGGCAGCGGCAAAGATTTGATAGGGCAGCGATAAGCGAACGAACGCCGACAAAACCTAGCGATTGTCCGCGATACGCCTCCCGACTGTTCAATCAAAGCCATATTCAGGGCTATGCAATTCCTCTATCATCGCCCACCGAAGCTGTTGAGCCGCGTCACTCAACCCTTGCGTGAGGAAGGACAGCAAGCCGCTTTAGGAACGACCCAGTGGATACTATCCCGCGCTACCTTGGGCACCTGCCTAAACCCGGCTAAATAGCTCCAATGTCCCTGCTCGCCCGGCGTTTTTCTATCAGCAAGGTGTGGAATCAGTAATTGCCCGGAGTTTCAACCCGGTCGGCCAAGCTTCAGAATGGCACGATGCCGCTCCAGATATTCAAACTTGGCCGCTTTGACACCTTCCTGTCCCGCATGAAGCGAGCCAGGAACGAGGGTTATTCGCGCGGATTTCTGGAGGGGAAGCTGTTCACCTTGGCCGTTGGCGATGGCTTCAGGCGAGATCAGGCCCTGGATTGGCTCAGTACTGTAATCGAAGAAGGGCGAGAGGAACTCGAAAGCCAGCACGCGTCCGAACGGGTAGTCGAAGCGTGGGATATGTCATGTCGGATTGCGTTTTCGCTCGAGATTGCGCCACGTCGATAGCCGTCAGTTGCTCAAAATCCCCATCTTGAAGCCTCGGCGATTCTTTACCGCCCCTATCGGACGGCAGGTTGGCGCTTTAAGCCGCGCCGAACCTGGACCGGCGCCCTGGCATTTTAGGCGCGTAACTGTGGGAAGCAGGCGCGAGCCGAACTTAGCGATTCGGGACCGGCGTTCCATCTCCTGTGCGGCACATGCGGTATTTGCCGGTACGGCTTCCTCTGGCCCGGCTTGAGTTCGCCGGCCTATATCCCGCGAATGCCCCAAACACATCAGACTCGTGTGCCCCAAATTCGGGATGCTCATGATCGCAACCACGGAGTTATTGAACATCAAGCAAGCTATTAAATCTTTGTGTCGTGGTCACGAGGGGACGCACCGAACAGAGATTTCTCAATTTTGCCTTTGCCGAGGCATAGCGCGCACCGTGGCGGGTAGACCCGCACGCCGGGGCGCTTCGGCCGCTTCGCGGGCGCAAGACCGGTCCCGCGGCAGGCGCGGCAAGGACGCTCGATCGGACGGTTCGGCTTCTTCATTCGAGCCAGTCTAGCACTAGTGATCGATCGGGGCGAAGGCCAACGAACTTGCGCCGGGTTCTATTGACTTAATTCACAATTGCGAGTGAACAAATTTGGACATTCGTGCAGCGGGAGCTCAGGACCAAGTAACAACTATCGCGGTCGTCTCAGCAAATGCTAATGCTGGAGAGTGACCTCTACCTAACTCGAATTTTAACTTGCCAGTTGTAAGAGTATTTTGGATGGACGTCTCAGAGCATACCAAGCAGACGAAAACAGCCGAAGAATTGGAAGCGATGATCCTTGAAGATTTAATCAAGGTGGATGGCTGCCCTAAACAAGGGGTCAATGTAACCGTCTACGGCATCCCTTGGAATGCAATGCTTTTGTTCGGTGCAGCAGCCGGACCAGTCCGCAACAAGGATGAGTTGAAGGGGTTCTTTGAAATCATCACGGAACGTCTGAAGCGGCTGTACGATATCGCTATCTAGTAAGCGCGCATTGCTCGAGGCCGGTTCTCGGATCAAAGCCCGGTGCTAAAGAGCACCGGGCTTTCTTCGTATCCGCCGATCTTTATTGAAAAGGCCGCCCGCAATATGCCGAACAGCCTACCGGGCAAAATGAGACCGTGATGAAAGTCCCTGCCCCCGGCGGTTCGAGAGGATCCTTCTCCGCTTCCCACGTCACGCGAAATAATCTGTTCCGAGAAAGAACCGTTTGGGTGTTGCACGTCATCCACAAATCGCGGGCCTTGCCGAGGCCGACGGGGTCTTGCGAAAACAGGAGGCATTACCACCGGGAGTTCGATGATGATTGAAGGCAACTTCGACGCCGGCATTTGCCTCAATCTTGGCAGCGAGCGAGCAAGCTTACCCCCACCCAACTAGTGATCCCGACGCGCAGCCGATTAGTAACCCTTACCCGCGATCCGAAAGGCAACGAACGATGAGCAGCCCTATGGCGGACTTTTAATTCCAGAAAATTCGTCCCACCGGCATCGCTCAAAATATGCGTTGCGTTTGAATCGCAGCAGGAACCGGTTGAGGATTCTGCGAGGTAAGGCGCGCCTTCGCAAATCCGTGAGATGATCGCATCGATGATTCCCTGAGGAGTTTTCGATGTCGAAGTTTGCGATTGGCGACAGGGTCAACCGAACGACCGTGACCATGAAGGCGGCGTCGTTATTGCTGTGTTCCCAACAGACGATGGCAATTTCAGATACGCGGTCGATATGGAAGGGTACGGTGCGCTCGAATTTCTAACCGAGGATAAGCTAGTCCATCACACCTGCGAAAGGGAGACACTGCGGGATCAAACACGAGTCTTGAATGTGCGAGCAGAACTGTCGGGCCACCCTTAAAGCCTCTGCTCGACCGTGTAGACAGCCAGCTTTAGCCAGACCCAACCAGCTTTTCCCAGACAAAGTGAAAACGTCAGCGAACTCTTGTAAAGCGCCCGCGCACGGTTGGGGATTGCCTAAAAGTTCGCCTTGTGAAGAGTACGTCGTAGGATTTTGATATAAGTCTCGGGTCCTTGGCGCGACACCGAGGCTCACGCCTCGCCTCGCAACATCCATCCGCAAAAGAGCCCCGCCGGAGTCAACTCGGCGGGGCTCTTGAGTTTGCCTGGCGAGCATAGCCACTCGACGAAGCACGAATGCATTGGCGTCGCTAGATTGCCTCGCAGAAGCCACGAAGTTGCCCAGCGACTCGGTGATGTCAGGCTGACCGCGTGACCCCGGGAGAGCAGTCCGTGTCCCTGTACCAAGCGCCCAAACGCTACGTTGCGACAAGTGCGGCCGCATTGGCCCTCGCAACTCTGTCCCTGTTGGTCGTGATCGCCGTTCGGAGCACGTCCACACCCGAAGCTGCGGCGGACGCGGTCGATATCAAGGTCAAACTGAGAGAGTCGTTGTCGCCGTAGGCCGCGCGGCTTTCAGTTTTCAAGTCGCTTGGTTGTAGCGTGCCGTACCCGTTTGGACTGAACCGTGAGGCGCAAGGCGACATCATGAGCGCCGTCAAAAACCTCAAGCAAGTGGCTGCAACTTAAGCAGCGAAACTCGCCGCTTTCGCCCGGTCTCGACATCAACTCCATGCGCTGATAGCCGGCGTAACACTTTGGACAGATGACGTCGGACTTTCGCATGGTCACAAGATTATCACTGTGGGCCGCCGCGTTCTATGGAGTGGAGATCATGCAGGCCTTCAAAACGCAGGTTATTCACAGGCCTGTCAAAATGGTTGACTACGCTATTACCTTGGGATTTCGTAGGAATCGGGGCGCAGGTTTGGAGTTGTCCACATGCTGCCAACTGCCTGGACTTTAACGAGGATCGAAGCGGCCCTCTTTGTCGCCGTAGTGCTGGGTTTGGCCGGGGCCGGGACGTGGGTATCGATAATCGGCTCACGCCTCCACCTGTGATTTAGATCGCAAACAGACTGGTCGCCGCGCCGGATAAGGACGTGCCCCAACCCCAGTGCCAACGCTGTTCTTCGGTTGTCGGTGTCGTCATCGCGCATTTGTAGCACGTGTACCCCGAAGGGGCGGGTTGTGAGCCGCCAGGAAGCGGTCGATTACGTAGAACGAGATCACGGTGGTAATCGCCGCGACGACCAGCAGGCCGGCGATCCACAAGAGCAGTCGCTTCATCGATCCAAACATCCGGCTATTTTTGGCGGGTCTGAGCTCGCCTATCAACCATTTGTTGGCGGATCGAAACCAGGCTGGCACAATGGGGCCGGACGCAGATTAAGCAGACTTTAGATGCTAGCTGGCTGAAACCGGAGCACTTGCGAAGCGTATTTGTTCCTGAACAGAAATGCTCCACGCGCGCCGTACGCTCTCAAATGGGCTAGTAAGTCGTGGCGAGACACCCGCTCTGCCGCTGCAATTCGAGCTCGACTTTCGCGATTAAATAGCCCGACGTCGCCCGCGCGACGGAGAAATTTGCTGTGTGCCGATCACGATGAACGGGCTACCAACGATCCGGTGGCGCAGAGTCGGCAGCTTTCTTCAAACATTGCTCGATGAAATCTGACCTATTGTAACCGATGGAAAGCCGCTGCTTGTCGGCTTCTTCCTCGCATTCGGCCAATGTAGCCCACTCGCGTTTCGTTTCTGCAACCCCATAGGATCCGAAGCGTCGATCGGGCTGGCTAGGTTGAGATGCCTGAATGACAGTTGGGCCCTTATCGTTGCTGGCCGATATCGGCTGCCCGTAGAAGACCCATCCGAGCAAGGCGCAAGCCAGCGTGGCCGTGACGAGCAAGAGCATTCGCATGGTTTTATTGTAGTGTGTGTTGCCGGCCCGCATCGTCACGATCTCTTGTTTTCGGATAAGGATTGGGGGAACCGATAAAAGCGGATTCCCGACACCGCGCCGTGCAAACCGCTGTTAGCGGCTCCGCCTTTCTGCCCGTACTGGCGGGGCCGTGCTTTTTAGGAATTTCCGACGAAAAAATGGTCAGCGTTGTCGGCTAGCCGCCGTTGCGCAGCAGCTGCCGGTAGCCCTGCTCGGTCATCCATTTCGCGCGGCGCAGATGGTTCTCAAACGCCTGTCGGGCGCGAATCCGGTTCGCGGCCAGGATCTAAATGGAGGACTACGCGGGCGACCTCACGCCACCGAGATGTACCTTCAGGGCAAGGTAGGTCACGGGGGACAGAAATCAGCGAGTAGTTGGAATACCGACACAGGTTGTGGTGCCATCCGTCTCGTGAGCCGCGACGCCGCACGGCCTCGGCTTCACAATCCGCGTTGAAACGCCGTCGGGACCGGGCTTGGCCAACCCAACCGTCGATGGTGGCGGTTGTTCTGCGACCCCTTGGACCGCACTGGGAGCGCCAACAGGCTGTCCCTGGCCCATCACAGGAGGTGAAGAACCCCCTTCCAAAACCGACTTTGGCGGAACGCCGGTCGTTCCTCCAATGACGGCACCATTGGTTGGTGGGTTCTCCAGACCCGCAGCCGGATTATCGGGACTAACCTGCACGGCTGGGGAGTTCGTGCTTGGATTGCCCGTGCCGGCCGCACCGCTAGAAGCGGCATCATTTAATCCGGGTGCTCCACCACCGACCTGGCCGGCGGGAGGCCCGCCGCCAACTCTTCCCGCCGGCGCCCCGCCACCGACGGCTGCGCTGCCCATGCCAGCCGCGCCGGTCCCGCCTGCGCTTCCAGATCCGGCCCCACCACCACCAGCGGCCAGCGCCCCTCCCAAGGGCAAAGCAACCGCTAGCAGCCACGCCAAAGCTAAAGTTCGTGTTTGTAAGGCCATCATTTCACTGCTCCCTCGGCTCTCCAAAGCAACCGAAACGTGGTCGATTTGGTTCCGCTCACGCCTGGCGAGCTCCAATATTCAGCCGCGTCCCCTCCCCGGCGAGTTAGCGAAATCATGGTGATAGGCAACAGCAGATCACCTGGGGGAAATGCGCGAACTCGGCGTCAGCGTCCGCTCGTCTATTGCCCCGATCGCAAACGCCTCCATCCGAAATTATGGCAGCGCCGGCCAAGGTCGACAAATGGCCAGATCGAGCAAATGCTGCGGCGACCGCGGCATCGATGTTCAACCTAACTTTGCGCCGGTGCCAATGAGCACCATGCTGGTAGATCGTAATCAGTCCCCTCAAAGACGCGCTAGGAACGATCTGCCCGCGCTTGCATTGCCGCGGTATTTGACCACCTCTGACGGCATGATCTCGGAGACAGGGGCTCGCCTTCCTCGGTCGTTTGGGCCTTTTCGCTTAGCGCTCCACTGCAATGCCGCTACCATGAGGTGCGCCCTGAATTGGGATAAAATTTAAAGGCAGCGAGTGAGTTATGCCGCCTCGGCGTCCAGAAATTCCCAACCATAACGAGCGGCAACTGCTTCAGCAGTTGGAGAGCGGGGGCTGGTTGAAAGCGGTCACAATGCCGTCCAGCCCAGCATTCGTTGATAAGCTGCTCTTAAAGGGTTGGATCGAAAAAGGCATTATCGATGGCCGCCTCTGCTATCGCATCACCGATGAAGGCCGTGCGGCGAAGAAGGTGCCTATCTGAAACCGGGCTCGCATGAGATGCAACGGATTTCAAAGTGTGCGTTGTGCGATCAATTGCGTTTTGATCGACAACCTGTGAACTAAAATAGATGAACTTTCCTTTCAGCGCGTAGTTTGGGTTGAATTTTTAGCTACTCGCGCTGCGCTCCTGAGCAAACCAAACACCTGATTGCTATACGCTGTGCCGAGCACCCGGTGCTCTCAAGTCCCCAGTAAACCCCAAAGCATGATCCCGCAGTAAATTAGGACGGCAACAACCACGTTGAGGGCAAGAACCATCGTAAGATCGACCGGAAATCGCGGTCCAAAATCCATCTCAAATTCCAAAGCAATTGCGCGGTCAATGGCGCAGAGCTTAAGGTAAAACACCGCCTTCGCGATAGCGCGCTGCGCTTTCGCGGCGATGAAAAACCGGAAGTGTTGCCGCGCAGCCTCACGGACGCTTGTACAGGAGGGTGCCGGCTTGCGCAGAATGATCGTCCGCCGACGATTGCCAAGCCCCAACCGCAAAGTAAACGGTAAGGCTTAGAGCCAGAGCGATCAGAAACGCAAACGAAGCCTGACTCATCTCTCCGGGACCTCATCTCTTTTCTTTTCGGACTTTCCAAGGCTCTTTTCGGACTTTCCAAGACGCGACTAATCAACTCCCACAAAACAGGATCGCGCTTATGAGTATGGCGGTACCGACGGCCAGTGCACTTGCCGTTATAGCGGTATAGGTTCGTCCAATATGCTCCACGGGAGCTGCAATCCCTATTTGCCCTAGGGAACAGATGCGCTCCTGAGTCGAGGCAATTTAAGGGCAGCGCTGCCGCTCGCCCCGAACCCCGTGGATCTGAGGCCAAACTGATCGATTGAAAACTCGCCACCTACTGATCGTACTGGCGGAAGCCTGGCGGTTTTGCGCAAGCGCTTCGTGGCGTTGGGTAATCTGCCAGTTTCGGTTTGCGATCGATAACCACTCACTCTCTTCGGCTTTTAGCGCGCTCCGCCCGCTCTAAAGCGGCAACGAACCTGTTCTCGCTCGAACACTGCAAAGGCCCACCACCGTAAGCATCAATCCGCCAAGCGGTATCGTTGTATCGGCCGGGTGGCGCCTTTGTCGGTGACTGGGCCAAGGATACATTTAGGAAGCCCACGCGCTAGTCGGCGGACACCTCACAGGCGTTACTGCGGCCACACTGAATATCCTTGCGATGGCAAAATCGGACCCATTCAATACGACGTGCCTCGCGCGCGTCAGCACGGCCTTCTAAGTTCATTTTTGTACAGTCATAGTTCAGCCGCTTTTATTTTTTTCGTTTCTCAAGGTCTGCTTCGCCGCGAATAGTTGTCGGGGGGAGTCCGTGATTGATTTTATATTTGCCAGTTTGATCTTGCTCTACTTAACCCCAATGTCCATTGCGCATAGGCGATCTCACCCCAAAGCTGGCTCAATCGAAGCTCTCAACGTCCTACTTGGTTGGACCTTGATCGGTTGGGTTGCTGCGCTTGTTTGGGCGCGAACGGTGTCGCCAGTCGAACTTTACGTGATCCGAAACGGCAATCCTCCCGTCGTAGATGATTACCTCACGATGCGGGATCGATCGCTATAAGGCAGACGGCCACTTCAAGTTCCCTTCTGCGTTGACTTCAGAAAAGCCGCCTTGGGGCGGTCCGTTTTGTTTGGGCGAAGCGATAATCGAAAAAAGGGCATGAAACCATTTTATCAGGCCGCGAAGTCGAATCGAAACACAGCCGTGCTGAAACGACGGTCGATCAACCAACGAAGGGTGATCGTCATGTGGAACGTCATCATTAGCTTGATCTTCTACTACATCATTTTACCGACTTGGCGTTGTGGCCTCAAAGCCGGGTGTCCGAAAGGCGGCGAGAGAGGGCGGGCAAGCCGCGCGAATGAGCAAGCATGCATGACGGCCCCCTCGCAGTCGGGTGGACACTTTTGCAACCTTTGGTGAAAGCGGCGAGCGGCGGAACTGGCATCATGCAAAATCGAAAGTGAACTCGCTACCGTCGTGCCGAGTTTGATTACGAGACAACTCGATCTTTGCCGAAAATCGCGCGCGGTTTGGTGAGTTATAGCGGCTTACTTCATCGCCAAAATCGCATGAATGCGGTGAGATCGTGTAGCGAGCAATTACATGCGTTGAAACAGTTTCAGTTGTCGATGTAACAGCAATGGTCGAGCGGATGACTGATAACACTTCGGCGCCACAAGGCTGCCAGCATGGCCCCCGTAATCGAACCTTTAGGTAGACTTCAAAGCAAAAGAGGCGCCTAGCTAAGCATCCTTGATGAATAAAATTTCGAACATGGAGGTCTAAAGGTGCGCTTTATCGGTGTCACGACGTTATTGGCAGCGGTCTTGAGCTGTACCGCGACCCTGGCACAAGATTCTTTGCTTAACGATTATCGAAAATTGACCTGCCCTCAATTGGAGCAAGAAGGCCGCGCGATCTCCAAGCGAGGGTTTACACTTTCTGGCTTGGAAGCGGGCTTGGGCGGCGTGGATGGCTCAAAAACTTCACCGGCGATTGTCACAGTCTGGCCAGCGGCGCCTGTTGGTAGTGAGAAGCGATCCGATACTCTCGCAGCAGCTTCGAGGCAAATGGAGGCAGTTGAGCAGGCGAGCATTGCAAGCCAGTGTAGCATTCGATTCCAACGACCGCCTGGAAGCTAGACAGCACGACTTCGAAAAAAGACCGCCTTCCGGCGGTCTTTTTTGTTGCAATAGCGGTGTCGACGCGACCTTCCGACGGGGTGCCGGCAGCGTCTTTACGGGAATCGATAAGGCCGTCGCCACATTGTAAACGAAATCAGCTGCTCGTTTGCCTTGGGTGGCTTAAACGGTCGCCGGGGTGTGGGGACACTCGCGTGGGGGCGCCAATGGTTCAATCCATCATTTTTGTAAGCTTACTGTATTTAACGCCTAGCCTTTTATTAGTGGCGTTATTGACTTGCCGCGAGGGCTTCTCAACTCGTGACGAGTCGCCTTGTGGAGAGCAACAAGCGTATCTTTTTGATGAAGACCTGCGACCCAGTCGCGAACTTTAATTCTTTTAGGGGGCTCGGCGCGAGTAACCCCACAATTGGGGCAGACGAAAACCATCGCTGGATGATGGAAAAAACTGAACTTTACCGCGGCAATTTCTAGCGAGCAGTTGCAGTGGAGACACTGATCTAAACCAGCCCCGACATCGTCCATTTTGATACCACCACCCGCAATTACGACCACAAACTGCCAGCAATTAAATCTAGCCTAAAAAATCATCCAGACATAATTACATTTATTAGCATTAGATTGGGGCGACCCAACAGGTTGCGATTTAAATCGGATATAACTTAGATGGCGGGCATGCCAGTGTCCGGCGCGGCCGTCCCAGATCAAGACATCGGAACCCTCACGTTACCTGACAGCCCACTTTTCGGCAGGTCCCTGCGACATTTCGCTGCGCCCTCTCCGTGTTCTCTAGCTTGGATGGAACTGGAGTACTCGGCGGCCCCTTCGTCGCGATTCAAGCTGCGTTCTTGCGTCCGGTGAGCGGAGCCGAGGCGGTTCTATCGGCCTTCGCATTGACCACGAAGGTGTTGCGGCCTTGCGCTTTGGCCTCGTAAAGGGCCGCATCTGCCTCCTCAATCAATGACGACGACGTTGCCGTTCGGCGTTGTGGACTTAGACACGCCACACCGGCGCTCAGCGTCACGACGCCAAGCGGACTGCCGCCATGCGGGATCGCAAGGATGCTGATGGCGGTCTGCAATTCACCGACAATCTGTAAAGCACCGGCCACGTCCGTCTCCGGGAGCAGAATCGCAAATTCCTCGCCGCCATAGCGAGCTGCCATGTCGCCAGGCCGCCGCAACGCCCCCTGCAACGTGGCGCTGATGGCGCGCAGGCAAGCGTCGCCCGCCGGATGACCATAATGGTCGTTGAAAGCCTTGAAGAGATCGATATCGACCATGATCAGTGACAGCGGCTGCCAGTTGCGCGCCGCGCGCTGCAACTCGCGGTCGATCGTCGCGTTAAAGCAGCGGCGATTGGCTAATCCCGTCAAACCGTCAGACAGGGCTTGCAGCTGGGTCACCCGATTGGCCTGATCGACTCGATAGCCGAGCGCGCCGATGATTATCAGCACGCATATCACTATCGTGCCATGCACGCGTAGCTGACCGTACCACTCGTCCAACACCGCCGAGCTGTCTTGAGCAACAACGGCGATCATCGGATAATGCGATAGGTGGTTGGACGTCCCAACGCGGCTGATGTTATCCTTGGATGACAGGTATTCGAGCGCCCCGGCTGGAGCTGCAGCCTGCGCCGCGAGTTCGCCGTCACCGAAAGAAGCGGGACTGCTGGCGAGCAGCATGCCTTTATCTGCGACCAGATTGATAAGGCCACCAGATTTTAGCTGCACGGTATCGAAGAGCTTGCGAAAGAAGTCCATCGACACGCTCGTCACCACGACACCGTCAAAACTCCCGTCCTTGGCATTGATCCTGCGCGATACCGTGACGTTGAGCGATCCATCAACCTTGCTTTTGACAGGCTCCCCGATGAAAACGTCCCGGCTGTCGTGGGTCCTGAGATACTGGAAGTAATCGCGCTCTCTGTAATTCATACCGACCGGATGGGGAACGAGCGACTTGACGATGGCGTTACCTTCCTTGTCGGTGAGACCCATCTCATGAATGGCTGGTAGCGCCGAGGCGAGCGACGTCATCAGCTCGTAGAGACGCTGCCGGGTTTCCGGAGTTACACCGTCGACCTCAACTCGTTGAACCAAGGTTGCAACGACCGTGTCAGCTGTCTTCAGCGTGTTCTCAATCTGTTGGGATAACGATTCGGCCAGGCTTGCTGTTACGATTTTGGCATTGCTCAGGCTGGCTTTGCGAATATGCCACATTTGCCAGGCTTCGATACCGACCAGCGTCGCGGACAGGCAAAGCGCGAAGGCGATGGTCCAGCTCAGCCAATACGAGCGCAGGAAAGACGGTATGGCTGTTTGCGATACAGACGAATGTGAGCCCTGCGTTATCATGATACGCAGACGTTATCGCCAACGAGCTCAAGCCTGAATTAAGACGCGTGATAAAAACTGATCACGACTAATCGTTTCGACCGAAAATGCTTTCAAATTTAATCTTCGTATCAACCGCCCTAATGCGGAAGCGTCTGAAACGTGGGTTGGGGTAAAAAGCTTTGCGCTACGGCTAACGCGGCTAACTCGTTTGTCTCTAACGCAATCTTTTGAGACAGCACGACGTCGCCAGCAACCAGATGCCCAATGGGCACAAAGCACCGGCCGACAATTGGGCCTTCGGTGTCCAGCAAATGGACATTGTTAGCCGTGCCATAGTGGATGCGGTAGTGCCTGCCGGTGTGGCAGCCGATGACGTCAAAGTATCGCTTGGCCTCAAACTGGGCGCGTTGCTCGGACGTCAGCCAATTTTTCAAGAGGCGAAGTCCACGAGCCTCACTGCTGGCCTCCCGTGAAAATACCTCGGAAAATCCGCGCAGGATTTTCCGACGCGCATGCGCATCCACCCAGTTCCAATCAAACCAAAACATAGCCGGTATCAGCCGCCGATCAGCCGGGGGAAAAACAAGGTTTCTTCCGCAGTTGCCTCAAACGACCCGATGCGGGATACCTGTCCAGCGGCAGAACGCTTGGCCGCCGTGTAACCGTTTCCGATCAACTGCTTGAAGCGCTCCTCTGCCTTAGCGAGAGCTTTCGGTTCGTTGGCATCGAAGTAATGTCGAGTATCACCGGTGCCATCCATCACGATCTGTGTTGCCATTGCCAGATCTCCAAAGGTTGTCAGCTCCAACATTCCTCAAGCAAACATCGTGCCGGATGCCTGTTGGTCCCACATTCAGCCAGTTTTTTTAATTGATGAAGCGCGGCCCTCCCGTGGCTTTGGAAGGGCATACCTCGCGCGTCGTAGAGCTCGCTGCGTATGCCCCGGGAAAAACCAATTCACCACTGCCGACGTGCATCGCCGGCGACGATCCCATCCTCCTCACCTATCCCGCTCCTGCCCCGGCGTCCCGCCTGGGCGCGCAGTGCTGCCGGTAAAGCTTCATTTTGGAATTTACCGAACTCGATCGCGTGTCAGCGTTCCACCGAGCACGCGCCGAGGCGTTCATAACTATAGATTAACCACAACAGAGCAGTATCGTGGCGACCTTCTGGTGGTCGAACCGTACTGCGTAGAGCCGTCGCTGAATTCAATCTCAGCGACGGCTTCTTCGTGTGAAGCGCCGCGTCGATGACAACCCGCGCAAACGCGTCAATCGTCACGATGCACGGTGCGATTTCGATCGATGACTACGATTTGCGCCAAATAGGAATGAGCCTGGCTGATCGAAACAATCAGTGAGGTCCGACAAACCGGACACCGACCGTACGGTTCTTTTGCCACCTGACCTCGCATTCTCGTCGAGCGAACCCCCCCGGCTCCGAAGAAAGAAACAGCCTGCTTCCGATTGGCGTTACGACGTCAGCCAATAATTTGGCCCCTTCTCGAGAAAGATCGAGAACGCGGCAGTCATGGCCGCCGACCTTGCCCGCAAAGCTGATCCATGCCGGATGGCCGCGCATTCGTCTCGGCGACTTGCGTTGATTGGTTTTGGGCGACATAGCCGGTGGGTTTATCCTGACACTCTTGAGAAGCGGTTAGCCGAATATCTAACTTTCGCCGATTGCGCACACGCGAGAACCCGGTTCCAGGAACAGGTCGATGGTCCGGAGCTTTAATCTTGATTGGGCATGGAGGTCGCTATGCCATTGTTCCACTTTAACTCTCACACCGGCGGTGTAGTGTTGCCGGATCTTGACGAAGAAGAGCTCCCCAACGTTGCAGTGGCTCGTGTGGTGGCTGAGGAATCGGCCAGGGAAACTCTGATCGAAGCGCTCAAAAGCGGCGATGCCGTTCCCGATTGCATTCAAGTTACAGACCAAGAAGGCAACGAGGTGGCGAGCATTTCGCTGGACGGTTTGCTGCGCAGCTGACTGCCGGTCCATCAAGACGTCCGAGCAAGTTGAAGAAACGCAGCGGACATAAATGATGGGTTGAGCGCGATGACAGCGAACGCTCGAATGCGGCGATACAGATATTCGCAGCCAGAGAGGGAGGTGACACTGGGCTTAGCGGCACAGAGCTTAAAACGCTACCAGCGACTGAGTGCGACAAATGCGTTGATGAGCAGCAACACGACGACCAACCAGGACAACAAGATAGGCGGTCCGTCAGGCATCACCTGATCCATAGCTCGCCAAAACAAGCGTTTTAATCGGCTACGCATACGGTGCTTCTCACATGCGATCTCGGGATTTTCGTGGTGAATGCTGCACTCGACTAGTGGCCGAAAAGCAGCCCCATTAACCTTAAGAGTTCTCTTTCGATTGTCGATAAAATTTTATCGATTATCGTGACATGAGCCGATCAGGATTGCGAACCGCTCGACAAGGGCAGTGAAGACGGAAGTGCCGTTATCGGCCTCGCGATTTTCTTGGTCTGCACCCTACTCAAGTGATTGCACGATCGTTCAGGTTAGGCCGCGCTTTCTCGCACGGCGGACTCTTCTATTGGGAGAGACTAATGGTGTTTGCGTATTTTTTGATGGCAGCCGGAGGGTTGCTGACGTTCGCCGGCTGGATCGCCATCGCAATTACGAGAAATGCGCAGCATTCGACAGCGCGGATTTAATCAGTCGCATCGATCCGAAAACCCAGCCCGTAACGCGACCTTCCGGATCGGTCTGGTTGAGGGGCTCGGCCCACAATCGACATACCGATGGTTGCGCCGCCGCGCGACCTGACAGCCGAGTACCTCGCCTTTCATACCTACCCCAGGGCGGAAGTACTCGGCTGTTCCCTTAATGGTACGTCTTGGCGCCTCGGCTCGACACATCGGAGCGAAAGAATGCCAACCGCTCGGTTGGTAGCGATGCTGCCGGCGCGGACACTTTCTTCAATGCATTGATCCGCGCGTAGACGGCTCCAGGTGATCGCTTAAGCCGACGCGCGATCGCCGCTGCCTTCATCCCGGAGCGGAGCAGCTCAATAAGCCGCCTCTCCTCCTCCTCTGTCCAACGACGACCTGCGGGCAATGGACCAACCATGAAAAACCCCAAAAGAAGCAGCTAAGCCCATCCTGGACCCGTCGGCAAGATTGTTAATCATCTAAGCTCCTGCTTTTGCTTGGGAAGCTCTGAAACCGGCCGGTTTTCCTTCCGGCGGAGGCGCCAAGGTGGCTGGGCGACGGAATTGGGTAACGCCTCACTTCGGCTGATTTGGCGGACACCCCTTCGGCGGCGGCTTGGGCGGCGCCGGCCTTGGGGCCGACGGCGGTCGGACCGTTGGCTAAGGTCAATGCGGCGGGTGGTGCGGCCCTCGGCGGGGACGGTGGGGCGCACCGAACCTCGGGCTTCGGCGGAGCTGGTGATGATCACGACGGCGTCCGCGACTTTAGTCCTGACAGCTATAGGGCGGCAGCTGCGCGGGTACGTGGGCGGTGCTTTGACTTTGCTGCGATAAACGCGGGAAACGGCGAGTACCTCTCTCATCGAACCGGTTTTCCGCACGTCCGACCGCGAAATCGATCTCGACCGCGCTCCAGCATTGCTGCAATGCGGTTCTGTCAGCCCAGCATTCAAGTAACTGATTAAAAAGGTTTTATGGATTTATTCAGCTTGTTCGATCGTCGATAGCCTAGCGTCAGGTTCCAAATTTGGAACCAAACCGGGAACCCGCTCCGAACAGATTAGTTGTTCAGACAGGAGAAAGCCCATGTCGAAACTGAGTATTGTGTTGGGGGGCTGGCTCGCACTGAACGCGGCAATACCGATCATTTTGTTGGCGCGGCGTTCGCGGCCCCGCCTACAGCATCGGTTATTTCGGTGGGTGATCGGCGAGCGAAGGCGCGCCCGCCCTCGCCGATTTGTCCATAATCTTATCGTGGCGCATCGGCACGATCACTGATCGTTGCTACAGTGAGGAATCTCGAAACACCCTCGCGCCTTCAAGATCGAAACTGGCATTTCGAACTGCCAAACTGCTAGTTCAGCTTTGGCATCACAACTTTCGCACATCGGCTCGTCCCGGCGAGCGTTACCGCTTTGATCGAAATCCCTGGCAACAAGTTCGCTGGGTTAATCGTCGATAGCAGGCGATTCGGGTTCTAGAGAGCAATGCGGACCGTGTCCAACCGCTCGCTGCCTTCGATCTGCGCGACCGAATTAGCCGTGCGTTTGAAGCTCTGCATTGTTACCCCGTCGTCGGCGCTGCGAGCGCGCCCAGCCACTAATACAATAACAATACGAGCCTCACACAGGCCAGCGCGGTCTGCTAACATAAACGAGCAGCGCAGCAACAAGCAAAGTCATGCCCGACCAGCTTTCTAATCTCCAACAGATTCGAAAATCCGCGATCCGCGCGAAGGGTGGCATCGTCGCCGCGCAGTCGCGCATTGCTGCCGAGATCGGCGCCGAGGTGCTTGCGGCCGGCGGCGATTGCGTCGACGCGGCGGTTGCGACCGGCTTTGCGCTCGGCGTGCTGGAGCCCTGGATGAGCGGGCTCGGCGGCGGCGGCGCGATGGTGCTCTACCGCGCAGATGAAAACCGAACCGAAGTGATCGACTACGGCATGCGCGCTCCGGAAGGCCTGCGCGTCGACGACTATCCGCTGGTGGAGGGCGTTGCTTCCGAGTTCTTCCCGTGGGCGCGGGTGAAGGATGACCGCAACCTGCAGGGGCCCGGCTCAATCGCAGTTCCAGGCGTCGTCGCCGGAATGGACGAAGCGCATCGGCGCTACGCCAAGATGCCGTGGAAAGATCTGATTGCGCCGAGCATCAAGCTCGCCACCGAGGGCCTCTTGGTCGATTGGTTCACGACCGTGATGATTTCGAGCGCGGCCGCCGATTTGCGCAATTATCCCGCAAGCGCGGACAGCTATTTGGTGGGCGGGCTGCCTCCAAATGCGCAATGGGGCGTCCGCTCGACCGTGCGCCTGCCGCAGGGTCGGCTCAAGGCGGCGCTCGCGCAACTGGCCGACCGCGGCGCGCGAGACTTCTACCACGGCGATCTTGCGCAGACGATCGCCGCCGATGTCCGCGACGCCGGCGGCGCGCTTAGAGCAAGCGACCTTGCCTCCTTCCGCGCTTCTGTGGGTGAACCGCTAAAGATCCCCTATCGCGGCGGCACCGTTTTCGCGACGCCCGAACTGACCGCCGGCCCGACATTGGCGCATGCGCTCTCGCTGCTGCGGAAGGACCTTTGTCCTGGCAACGCACCGGAGGCGTCGAGCTACACCGCCTATGTACATGCGATCCAGTCTGCCTATCGCGAACGGCTCAAGGACATGGGGGATGCGGACGGCAAACGCGCGCTCGGGGCTGAGGCACTTGCGCCAGCCTGCACCACCCATTTCTCTATTGTCGACGGCGAAGGCAACATGGCCTCGGTAACGCAGACGCTCCTGTCGTCGTTCGGCTCGCGCTATGTACTGCCGCAAAGCGGCATCACCATGAATAATGGTATCATGTGGTTTGATCCGGTGCCCGGCGGACCGAATTCGCTTGCGCCGGGAAAACGCTGCCTCACCAACTACACGCCGGTCGTGGCGCAGGCCGCCGACGGCAGCCGGCTAGCCGTTGGCGCCTCCGGCGGGCGACGCATCCTGCCGGCGGTGATGCAGATGCTGTCCTTCGTGATGGATTTCGGCATGGACCTCGATGCGGCGATCCACCAGCCCCGCATCGATGCAAGCGAAGGTACCGTCGTGATCGGCGATGTGCGGCTTAAAGACGAGGTACAGTCAGCATTGCGAACAGCGTTCGACTATGAGGACGCGCGCATGCAGACGCTGCCCGGCAAATTCGCCTGCCTGAGCGTCGTGCAGCGTCAAGGCAAGACAAACTTCGGCGCTGTCGACCCCGCCCACCCCTGGGGTGATCCGGTGGCGGAGAGCTAAAAACGCCGAGAGCCGCGCCGAAGGCGGCTCGATACTTCTCAAAGATTCACACCATCGGCCGCCCTCACCTTGCGCCGGGCGTATCGGATATATTTGCGAGCCTCATCATCTGTGAGATGCCTGAGGATCGATTTGATCTGTTCTAGCGTCGCGCCAACGCCGCGCAGCAAGATGCCGCAGTCCAAGCGGCGAAACAGCCTTCGAACAAGCTAGAGCCGTCGCAAGGGCTGAGCGCGAGGGCAGAAGCTGACTGTCTCGGCCCAGCGATAAAAAGCCCCGACCGAGTTGAATCAGCGTGTGCTGTACGAGATAGCGCTTATCGCAATCACAGCAGCGAGCAGCATCCAGTATTGGATATGAATGCCGAAAATGTCGAACCCCTGGAAAAGCATGTGCAAGGCCCCGCTGCCGTGCTGTCACGCTCCGGAATATATCATTTTTTATGCCACTCTCTACCCATCCGTGAAGCAAATAGGTCCGAAGCAGCAAGCCGCCCAAGCCGCTCGACCTTCCGGTTGAACGTCGCCCGCTTTCGCCAAACACATGAAGGCTTTTTAGCCGAGGAAAAACAGATCAAGCGGAATGAGATAGCGGCCCGTCAGCTGCACGCCTTACGGCAACGTCAGGGACCGCGTGAGAAATCGCTTTGCAATACAGATCTGAAAGCGATGTTTTGAGAGATGAAGGGATTCGTGGGCTGATCGTGTCACGGCGTCACAGCTGTGTCTGATCATTGCGTAACATCGTACCGACTACGTGCAAAACTGAAGCGGGTTTTTAGCAAAATAAGTCAAGATCTCTGGCTCCCGGTAAGCTATCCTACCGCGCCCATACAGTAGAAGTGAGGAGACTTTCATGAGGATGATAGTTCTTCCTATGGTGGCAACATTCGGAGCCTTTCCGCCGATTGCTCTTGCTCAGACCGATACGTCTAAGCCCCCAGGATACATCGGTGCATATGGTCCACCGGGGCCGGCGGTCCCGTACTCTAAAGGTCCATTGCCGGAGATTGACACAGGAACGGGTCGGGCCATCGCTGAACCTGACGGTTCGACGAAGAGTGTTAAAGCTGTACCGTGCAGTACAGCCGCTCGTGAAACCGATGGCATCACGACCTGCATTGGCATTCCGGACAAGAGGCCGACGAATTGGTGAATCCCTTTGGGTGACGCGCGGGCCATGGCACGAAAACTCGACATGCCATGGTAATCTTGGGTTTCCGTGGGCTGGGCTTCCTGGCTATTTGCCAAAAGAACGAGAGAGGAAGGACGCGCCAAACTCCCGACAGGTAATGTCTGATGTTTTCATGAGCCAAAGATTATCAGCGCGGCTAGGCGAATTCTTTGATATCGCAAGGACTATTCGGAAGTGAGCGCGGTTATTGCGACAATGGCAGTCGTGCCCGCCGCCATCGGAAGCGAATTAGGAATAGTCTCCTCAGTATTCCAGTGCCGACGGCGCCGATCATTAGGCAAACGTAACTCGTTCTTAATCGGTCGAGCGCATCTTCAAGGGTGACCTTCTTGGTCACGCGTATTGAGTTGAGCCGTCGCTGATTTCAACCCCAGCGGCGGCTTTCCGTTTGGGCGGTGGTCAAGCAGCCAGTTTAGCGCGGAATTATGCTGCCTACCGCATTCGCCACGACTTGAGTGTAACGAGCATCGTTGTATTCGGAATCGATCGCATAGAGGATGGCCGCAGTAATTAATGCGGCCGCGACGGCTTTCATAAGCGGCCTCCTGTTCGAATCGGAACGAATTTGCAATTTTGGCTTGAACATCGCGGCCGAAATGTGGGGCGCGCGGCTTCGGTCCCGCGCCTTGGAGCCTAATGCGCCTACTGTGGCACGGCTTCGACGACGAATGTGCGCCATTTCGCTACCTTCTCGCGCAACGGTAGAAGCTCCTTGAACGCAGCTGAGCTGCGGTACGCTTGGTATTTTTCGAGACTGTCCCACTGTTGGATGACAACGCGCGATTTCGGCGGTTCACCTTCGAACGACGTCGTCTTGCCTCGCGCGGCAAGGAACTTACCTCCGGCTGCCTTGATCGCAGCCTGAGCCTTTGGGACATAGGTCGAATACGCTACCGGATCGACGATGTCGATTTCGCGGACCGAGTACACGGGCGCATTAGCCTGAACATGAAGTCCCTGGACCGCCTGTTATGCGCTGCGGAAGCGTCTGTGCGAGAACCATAGGAACTATTGATTATCGATCCGCATTGGCCCTCAGCGCAATTGATAGAGGACCAAGTTATGAGATTTGTCGCCATCACGTTAGCCTCGGCTTTAATGCTCTCAGGAACCGCCGCCTACGGCCAAGCTCGCTCACCCGGAAGTCCGGCAGCGAAACAGGACGTAGGTGATCCACTTATCGGAAAGCCGACCAGCGAAGACCGTCAGCACGGAGTTACGACCGGCAGCGCGGCGTCCAAGAAGCAAGGCGGCAGCCGAGAGCAAATTGGCGGCCCGCCTGAGAGCCGGCAAAGCACAGGCTCCAACGGCGGCTGACTGTCCTGGCGTAAGGTCATTTGCTTAAAAGCCCCGACGCGGATCAGCGTCGGGGCTTTCTTCGTATCCGCCGATCTTTAATTGAAAAGGCCGCTCGGTATGCCGGGCGGCCTACCGGACAAAATGAAAGCGTGATGAAAATCCCCACCCCCGGCGGTTTAAGAAAACCTCATTCGCACGCCTGGCGTCACGCGGAAACGCTGGTTCCAACAAAGGAACCGATTCAGTGTTGCACGTAATCCACAAACCGTGGGGCTTGCCGACAACCAAGACGTCGGAGGAAAATAGGCGAAATAACCAAGGGGACGATGATGATTGAAGGCAACTTTGACGCTCGCACTCTGGCCAACATGAACGTCGCTCTCGACCGCGTCTGCGGCAAGAGCCCGAGCGGCGAGCGGCATGATCTTAGAAAGCGCGTTGCGCAGGCGATGGTCCGATATGCAAAGCGCGGCAAGACCACGCTCGGTGCGCTTACCGAGGCTGGCGAGAAAGCCCTAGGCCGCGCTGCGAAAAACACCGCATAGCAAGACTGATGGCCGCCTCTTAAACGGCGCGTCGATCCTGCGAGATATCATGCGAGTAGTGCGTGCAGTCCACAATGGTTGAAAGTGCAGCGGTTTTCAGCGCGATCGGGTCCCGCTCTCCTTTAGCTGCGCGGGCTAAAATTACTGAGGCCATGTCAGCTTTAATGGTGGATGTTCTTTTAGCTTCGGGAAGCGCCGCCGCCGCTTCATCCAAGACCGATTTCATCAAGCTAATTAATTCTGGCTGAAATACTGCTCCTATCATGGTCGCCTCCTCCAAACGCAACTAACGGGATCAATTTAAATCCAGAATTTTTACGAGGGCAATTCAAGATTGCAGCTCGCCTTCGCTGCGATGCGGCACGATCTCACCGCGCATGGCGACTTCGAAATGGTATTCGTCAGCTTGGCTGACTGTCTATGTCCAAGCCCTCGACGGCCGCCGACTGACGGGTCTTATTCGTTTGAGGCTATTTTTCGATGGCCTTTTCCACCTCGGACGCGAAGCTCCTGTTTCGCTGCGTCGGTCGTCTTGGAGGCGATCCTAGTAAACTCTGCTGCTTGTTCCCGAAGCTTCATTAGCTGCGCCTGCGTGTCCTCCATGCAGCTACTTCGGCGGCTTAAGTTCGCCCTTGATCCAAGGGTCGGCCGCTTTCATCGGATCGTCTTTGTCGCACTTCTCGCAGGCAAGCGGACCTCGAAGCGGTAATTATGGGGATGCTGGAGGGTGAGTTCAGCAAAACGGCGGGCCAGCCAATGAGAAAGCCGGGTTCCACGCAGGGAAGCCACTCGTCCGGACGACGTCCAACTTCAGCAAAGCGCGTATGCATCCCTGAAAAACGGTCATAAGTCGTTTTTTTGCGATTTATGGGTCAGTACGCCTTGTTTCTGCCGGAAAGCCCTTCGTTCCTTCGTCAATTGCATTTCGAGCTTTTGACCTATGTGGAAAGTCATTCTCATCGTGCTGCCTGTTTTATTCGGCATGAGCGCAGTTTTCGCGCTGAGGTCGACCAGTCGGAATGCGCTGGCCGAATTAGCCGCAGCGGCACCTCTGAAAGCTACAACTGCTTATTCGCCGAATGAAGCTATCGAGACTTTTGAAGTAAATTCCGGCGCAAAGGCCGACAGGCTGCCTGTCGTCGCATCTAACGACGAAGCAAAGAAAGTAGTGATCGAGCCGGTCAAAGTCGCCAGCAGCCAAGTTCAGGCGGCGAAGGCCCCCATTACTAGCTGGCATTGGCACGCCGGCTCGAACAAGATCACCCGAAAATGAGAAACAAGTCTCGGTAGACCAGTATTTCCGGTTCGGCGGTCTGACGCTGCTCGCTAAGTTCTTGAACTCGGTCCCGACAAAATAACGTGGGTTGGGGTTTGCCTGGTCTCGACCGATCTGGTCGTCGTGATGGTCGCGCCGATTACGGCAATGGCAAATGCGACGGAAAGAGCCAAAAATGCTACTCGAACTTCCATGCTGGCTTCCCTTCCACTTGTGTCAAAAGGGGCCCCCGTGAAGTGACTTTGGGTGAGATGCCTTCGATTTCAAGCTCAAGCGCGCCTGCATTTCTCAATGGTAATTTAGGTTCCATGCGAACGACGTTAGCCGCCGCCAGGATCTGGCAAGTCGCTCGATCTGATCTAATAATTGGGCGGAAGCTTCTTCGGCTTTCAGTGCGATCCCTCAGACTGGTAAGGCGGTGATGAGTGACCATTAGCTGGAGACGGCCACAGCCGCTATGTCGAGCCGTCGCTCAACGCTGGCTTCGATAGTTATCGGAGCTTAGCAAATCCAAATATCCGCATCATCGTGGCGAAGGATGTCGTCCCACCATTTCGATTTAAGGCAGGTGGCTGGGAATTGTTGCGGTCATCCAACGAGCCAGGTTCGGCTATAAGAACCCGAATTGCAGAAAGAGGCTTCTTTTTGTTTCGAGTAAATGAGGATGGAGCCGGCGGGTCCGAATTGACCGATCTTCCACTGCCCTCTCAAGGTGGGTCATTCGAATAAGACCCATCTCTCACGGGCGGCCTTCGCGCATGCAGTATTGCCTTCCAGAAACCATTTTCAGATGGCCACGAAACAATCCTGAAACAGAACTGGGTCTATCCTTCCGTTGAAGACCAACAGTGGGGTTCGGTCATGTGGGCGTTCATCGAAAATGTTTATCGTGAGTATTGCCTGGCTCGCTTGCAGGAAATGCGGAAGTACGAGCTGTCGCACTGAATCATGGCGAGCATGCAAAGATGCCCAATAGTGAGAGCACAGCTCACCGTCTTAGCTATCGTGGTAGCGAGCGGTGTGCGCTACTGCGGCCAGCGGCCCACGGGAAACCGTCGCTTTTCACGTCGCCGATCAGCGGCAGTAGACCCTCAGCTGGCCGCCCGATCTGCTGAATTGGAAACGCTTCCGTAGCTCTACGGCATAACTCGTGTGCTCAAGTACACTGACCGTGAGGTGGCTAGCGGGTACGATCCAAAGATTAAATTTCGAAATTTATATTTGCGATCGGCCCGGCCCCGTGCCGGGTCTTTCGTCCTGTCGTCTGTCTCGTGCAGGGTTATTTCCGGCAGCGCCCAACGCGCGCCTCACGCCCCCCAAATTTGACTAGCCCGGTCTCAGACCCCAGGCGGGGCTTTTTATTGTCGCAGGTCCGTGTGTGCCAGCTCGGCGAAGGCTCGATATCCAGCGGCTTTCCCTCAAGCACGATCGGCGGAATCATACCGGATGCACAGTCTCACCGGCCGACGCTCCGACAATCCGCATCTGATCACCTGGCACGTCTATTGCCGCGACGTGCACGTGGGCACGATAGGCGAGCGCGCCGGCGTTCCGGTCGACGTCGATCGATGGCAATGCTCATGCGGCTTCTATCCCGGCCTGCACTCTGGCCAGCATCGATATGGTACTGCGGCAACGTTCGAAGAAAGCGCGCGCGGGGTTCGAAGCCGATTGGACGGTTCTCTTGCCCGGGATACCTGAAGGCGCCTTCAAGGAGTATCAGCGCGAGCGCGAAAGCCGCGCTGAAATGAAAATCGATCGTGCTCGCGGCGAGAAGTTACCCTCGCAAATCCCGTCATCCCTAATGCGGTGCGTCTGCGGCGTTACGTTCGACAGCCATTAGCCAGACGAGAGTTATGACCACCGCCGGCATATCGACGTGGTTCATCAAAGAACGCGGCCGCGACGTCATTGTCGGAGGGCAAACGTAAAGCGCAACCTATTTGCGATTTCTTCAACTCGCCTTTGATATCCGATTAAATCGCCGGGAGAGGCAACCACTGTGGGTTGCCACCCAAAAGCGTGATCCGAGCGAATCTGGATCTCAATATCTCGTACGCCAATGGAAGAAGCGATCATGTCAGATAGTTGTTCGGCTGTTCTGAGTTCCTTGGTCATTTGGATATCGCCTATCCTAAAGCCCCTCACTCAATCCTATCGCTCGCTTTCCACTTCCCGCGAGTTGATGTGCGCAGTAACCTTGATAGGTTAGGTTAATGGCCCAGTCTGCATGAAGCCGCCCAAACAACTCGGACTTCCTCCAGCCGTCGCGCGCGCCTTCGTCCAGGACATGCGGGCCTTCTTCGCTGCCAAGCAAGACCGATACAAGCAAGAGGAGATCGCACTCCGGCAGCTGCTTGCGCTCAAGGAATATCAGGGGCCGCGAGAGAAAGCGCTCAGACTGTCCGACGTGAAGCAGATGTTTCGCGAAATGAAGGGAATCCGGCATAACGAAAAGCCCGGCATAAGGCCGGGCTGAACGCAAATATCCATTAAGCGGCAATGCACGAAGCTAACCGCAAGCTCACCTAGTGATCTGCTCACTTTTGAACACAGGCAGATGAAAGAGCGAATATCAGGTCGCGACCTCACTTCACCTTTAGATTTTCGGCGCTGTCTTTCCCCTTGTTCTGGACCACGTCGAACGACACCTTGTCGCCCTCGCGCAAGTCATTCAGGCCAGCTTTCTCGACGGCCGAGACATGGACGAACACGTCTTTGCCGCCACCGCCATCCGGCTGGATGAACCCATAACCCTTTGTCGAATTGAACCACTTCACTGTTCCAGTCGCCACGTCCGCACTCCCTTTTGAACCAATTGGCCATTAGAGCGGTGAACGGTGAGACCAGCAAGGAAATCGTTTGCCCACCTTCGTAGACGTAGCCCCATACTACTCAGGACAACTGTGCGGGAGTTAGCGGCCGCCCCATAGTCATGTCCGGGTCTCGCACCAAACGGACTAACTCGGCCGGTCTAACACAGCGTCCGTCGATTGAGCCCGTTTACGACTTGGCCAGTTTCACTGAGGCAATGGAGAGGACAAGGTAGGGGCTTCAGGTCGGCCAATCTGCTTCCCGCCCCTTTTCGCTGGGGAACTCTCGGCTCGTTGGCCCGTTCAGTAGGTCGCTTCGAAGCCAACATAGAGTTCGCGTCATTGTATCGGTATGGTTTTATCGTATTGGCTTTCCTAGCCCATTCGGCAATGGCTGAAAGCGGCCTTGCTTCTTACTACGGCGGGCGTGGCCACAAGGGCGAGTTGACCTGCGCTCATCGAACCCGTCCTTTCGGAACCATGGTCACGGTGACGTATGCTGGTCATTCAATACAGTGCCGCGTCAATGATCGCGGACCATTCGTGAGAGGTCGGGTTATCGATGTGTCGGTAAGTGCCGCGCGTGCACTTGGAATGATGCGATCCGGCGTCGTTCACGTCTCGGTCGAGTGATCGAGGCCTCATCGCCCACCTTGTTGACGAGTAATGTCGCCGATTAGCACTTTTCCGACGTTATCGGTCTAGCTGATAATGTCGGTTGCTGGGGGTAAAGCGGACTAACCACCGACATAGCGAAAACGACGCGAATGACCCAACTCCGACGTGGGTCTCCTGCCTGTCGCCCGGCTCCTTAAAGGCTAGCGTGGATATCATGCCAGCCGGGAAGCGATCCGCGGTAACCGGTGGCAACCTTATAGAATAGTCTCATGGCGCGTCCGATACTGTTGTACCGGAAAGGCGCAGAATCACCGAATGCTCGGTAGAGAAATGATATGCGTTTAAGTTCGATCGTGGCCGCAGCAGCTGAAAGCCACGAATCAGGAAGATCGCCGCCAAACGGACCCGAGGCTTCGTCTTCGAACGTGTAATCTAGGCTTTCTCCATTGACGGTGTTCGTCTTAATAGTTGACCCTGATATCGGGTCTTGCTGAACAATCTGAAACTTTCGATAGCCAAGATCCTGAAGCAATTGAATTTGCCGCTTTGCTCCGTCGTAACTTTCTTTCTCGAGCTCGATGGATATGTACTGAGGCTTCTCGGAGAGATTAGCCAAGCCTCGCAACACAAGGTCATCGGCTCCCTCGATGTCAATTTTTATGAAATACGGAGTACCGAATTTTTCAAAGACATCTTTGATGTCGACGCGTTTTACGTCGATTTGTTCGCTCCCGCGACCCGCTTTGACATTCCTTTTAGCCCAAGTGGGATCAATCGTTCCCCACACTGAATGCTCATTCTTGTAGAATTTGATCGTATCACCTACCAATGGATCAGCAATCGCACCTTCGATGATGTGCAGTTGGCCGCTTCTTAGCGCGGCCGTAAACCGGTTTTGGCAAGCTCGAACGAGATCGGGATTAGCTTCGATTGAGGCAACATTAAATCCTTTACGAAGATAGAAATCGGTATCCTCGCCGCGGTGCATGCCGACATCGAAAATCAAATCAGGCTTCATGTTCAACATCCAAAACGCCGTAGCAACTGTTCCGCTGCATCAGTCGGCTATTATTTCCAGTATTATAGCAACCACCCGGCTTTTTTTCCGATAGCAAATGGGGGACTGATCTATTCTTGCGCCGACTTTTTCTATTGTACATTTTGGGACAAGCATTCAGGATTGGGGCCAGCATAAGGCCCACTCAGTTGGGCGTTTTCTGTCTTCATGGTCAAGCCTGCAATGCCGCCTATTGGCACCTTGGGACATCCCGATCGTGCTGTCGATGTCTGTCCACGAAGGAAGACCGGAAGTCTCCGGCGCACAGCCAAAGTGAAGCGATTGACGAGTCGCCCGGAGGAATTTCACCTCCGGGCGCTCCCAGAACCGTGCATGACCCTCTCGAGTCACACGGCTCCCGATGTTCGGCCGTTACCATGACATAGCGCCCAGTGTGCGAAGAGCGTGGGGTTGGCCCGGCGTAGCCGGTCAAACCAATCTCTTGCGCCCTTGGTCTGGTGGCGCAGTCGCTTGAACTTTCGACGTGCCCACCGGATGACATAGGCATCGATCCGCTTCAGGGTCGGACGCAATTGCGTCTTGTAGAAGTGGCTGTAGTAGGTGATCCAGCCGCGAATGCACGGGTTGTACATCTGGGCCAGTTCGGTCAGAGATTTGTCGCTGCGGTGATGCAGCGCCCAGCTGCGTATCTCGCGGCTGATGTGCGTCAACGCCTTCGGACTGGCGGCGGGTTGGAAGCTGTGCGAGAAAATGCGTCCATCCGGCTTCACCCACATGATCTTTCGGGCTCGAAACTGGAAGCCGAGAAAGTCAAAGTGGATGTCGGGGAAGTCGCCTCGCCGGTTCACATCCTTGCAGTAGACGATTTTCGTTTTCTGCGGATGTAGCAACAGCTTGCAGGCCGCAAAGCGGCTCACAATCGCACTCCAAAGTGCCCGCGCCTCCTCGACGCTTCTGCAGTGACAAATGGCATCGTCCGCGTACCGTTCGAACGGGATATGAGGAAAGGTTCTCACCATCCACATGTCGAATGCATAATGCAGGAACACGTTCGCCAGGAGCGGGCTGATGACCCCTCCTTGCGGCGTCCCCGCCGTGCGCGGCATGATGCTGCCGTCCTCCATCTGGACGGGCGCCTTCAGCCAACGCTCGATGTAGAGGAGCACCCACGGACAATCCGTATGATGGCGGACTGCCTTGAGCAAAAGCTCCCAATCGATGCTGTCGAAGAACCCCTTGATGTCGATATCGAGCACCCAGTCGTAGCGCCAACAGCGTTGACGAGCTTGATGCACGGCGTCGACCGCCGATTTACCGGGCCTGTAGCCGTGAGAGTCGGCATGGAACACCGGCTCCAGAACGGGCTCCAGGTAGCGTCGGGCGACCTCCTGCGCGATACGGTCAGCGACCGTCGGAATACCCAACGGTCGCGTCCCGCCACTCGCTTTTGGAATTTCGACCCGCCGCACCGGCGGAGGAAAATAGCTCCCTGACGACAGTCGATTCCAGAGCTTATAGAGGTTGCCCGAAAGGTTGGCCTCAAACTGCGCAATCGACTGTCCATCCACGCCAGCCGCTCCCTGGTTGGCCTTCACACGTTTGAAGGCTTCCCAGACTTCCCGCTTCGGGATCTTGAACGGCTTTGCCTCGTCCATGGGTTCATCCTGTCACCAGTTGGCCCTTGGCCAAGGCTGAACAACGCAGCCCCTTGGCTCCAGCCCCATTACAGGACCTTCAACGCTACTGCGGGCTGCTCCGTCCCTACCCTGCGTATCGGTACTCTCACCCTCGCGATTGGCGCCGCTTGTGGTTTGTCCCTTCACGCCGCCCATTATGGCGAGCGGCGTGACGCAGTGCAGGTTCTCACGTTCCATACGAAAGCCTGGTCGAGCTTCGCGCCGCCTACATGCCGGATGCCACCCGGGCCGTATCAGGCATCCCCCGGGCTGATCCCGGAGGAAGGGTCACCCTCCGGTTTTGACATCGCCTAATCCGCTTTCGACACTTCATCGACGGTTTGCTTGCGCTCGCCTCTCTCGACCTTGCCGTCTGGACTTCTTGCCCAGACTTGGCTGCAACGCTCACCACCACGGCTCTTGACCGCAGCAGCTTGCAGTGGCTTGGGATCAGCACCTGATTGCCGAACCCGAAGGGCCCTCCTTCATCTCTCGTACAGTTGCGCGTCGCCGTTTGGACCGGCTACGCTCGTGACACACGACCCACTTCGGACGTTGCGTCGCAACATGAGGCGTCGCGGGCGAATACCTTGTCGCCGAACCGCTTGATTACTTCCATTTTGCCGAGGCGCCTGACTGGGTTTACGGGTTGGTGTTACAGCCCGATCCCGAAACAAGACCTGTTGCCTCGGTGAGGGAAATAGACGTGGCACATCCATCGAAACGGAAGGGCAGCGGCTTCGAGCTGGAGGTGGTGAAGGTGCTGCAGGGCTACGCCATCGAGGCGGTGAAAATCCCGCTGTCGGGATCTGGCAGGCTTCGCCGGCGACATCGGCGCGGTGCTGACAAGGCAAGATATTTCGACTAACCTTCATGTAGACCATTAAGGCGGGGCAGGAACAGGGCCCACGACAGGAGATCGATGAGCACAGTAAAAAGCGCTCTGGCCCGGAAGAGTGGCGCCCTGATCCATGTTCGTTCCGGCGACATGGTCGTCGAAGCCTTGCGCCAGATGCGCGACAACCGGGTCCGGTCGGTGCTGGTCATCGACGACGACGTGCTGGTCGGTATCGTGACCCAGGGTGACTGCGCCATCAAAGTGCTGCTGCCCGGGCTCGATGCGAAGCAGACGCCGGTGGGCCAAGTGATGACGGGCAACCCGGTGACGGTCAAGCCTGACGATCGGCTGGAAGGCTGCATGGCAATGATGGCTGCGCGCGGTTTTCGCCATCTGCCAGTGCTAGACGCGGGCAAGGTCGTGGGCGTGATCTCGATCGGAGACGTCGTCAAGGACATCATCCGGGATTTGGAGCACAACGTGGACGACCTGATGGGTTACATCATGAAGGACGGCCCCGGGGGCTGACAGACGAACCGCGGTGCCGTCGCCCCCCCGTCCGCGATCCTGCGGCGGGCCTAGTTCTTGTACGATTGAAAACCGCTCGCCGAGGTGGCCTAGCCGCCGCCACGCGAAAGGTGGTTTTCTCCTCTCGCGCAACAGACTTTGGTTCAGCCCCTGCGGCCCGTTTTTTTGCGTCAGCAACGCGTCAGGCGGTCGCGGCGATGCCCGCTTCACCGTCATCGGACGCCGCCGCCTAGCTAAGTGACCTGCTGAGAAATGGGCGGAGCGGAAGTGATTGCGACCCGGTCAAACCGGCGCCTTTGACCTACAACCGACATACACGCAGCTGACGGTATACTGTCTTGCGTGACAATCGAACTTGTCCCGCTCCCCGCAAGCGTAGTCCTCGGCATCGTGCATATCATCATCATGTCGCACTTGGAGGCGGGCAAAGGCCTGGCCCTTAGGCGTGTCGGGGGATAATCGCTGGCAGCGGGTCATTGAGAACGCGGCCGTCGTCAAACCGGCTTGAACTCGCGTTTCCAAAGATCGAAGTTATCACGCGGTCCACGCATCTGCACTGCTTGCGCGAGCTCGGCGATGAAATCGCCGCAGGTGTCGCTAAGCCTGCTGATGGTGCAGTAGCCGATTCGGTGATGGCGTTCGCGCCTGTTAACCACGAAACCGGTCTGCAGATGCAAAATGGTAAAATTTAAGATAAATTAAATTCAATTAGAGAGCTCACCGACGCACAGCGACTCGTGAGCAAGCAAGAATAGCTTTTTCTCTTCGTGTTGCCGTCGGCGGGCGGCTGTGAATTTTCATTTCACCGGCGCACGGAGACTCACACATGAAGCGGCCTTGGTTGGCTGCCATCGTTGCGATGGCGGCGAGTGGACCTGCATGGGCTCAATCATCGACGGCGTCGGGGACGGGCGTCGGCACTGCCAGATCGACATCGACCTCGCAAGCCATCTCGGGGCAAGGCGGCACGGGGGTCGGCGTCGCGGCAATCACCACCAGCAGCAGCGTGCCGGCCGATCAGACGGTCAAGAACGTGCCGAGCGTTGTCGCGCCGGGCTTGGCCGCGGCCGGGCTCGAAACCTGCCTCGGGTCGGTTTCCGGCGGCGGCGCGGTTCTCGGGACCGGATTAAGCTTCGGCACCACGATCCCTGATCCCGGCTGTGCGGCGCGGCTCGATGCGCGGACGCTGTGGAGCATGGGCCTGAAGAAGGCCGCGGTGGCACGGCTTTGCCTGAACGGCGACATCTACCGCGCGATGCCGGAGGTTTGCCGCCAGTACATGCCGCCCGCGCCGGGCTATCCCCACCAGCCGCTGCTTCCCACCCGCTACGCGCAGGCCACCGAGGAAAAGCCCTTCACCGTCAGCGACATTTGGCTGGTGAAAGGGACGACAGGCAAAAGCCGTCTTTGCAACGACTACGATGTGACCCAGCAGCGCTGCCGCGTCTGGGCTCACACCGTTCACCATTCGGCACCAAAGAAGAAGTTGGTACTGAGTAGTGAAGTCACTCACGCGGCAGTACCACCCGCCCCGGCACCCGCCGTGGCGGAAACCGAAAAGGAGGAGTCACAATGAAGAAGTTATTGATGAGTGTTGCGTTCATCGCTCTGGTGGGAAGCATTATGCCGGCTGATGCCGGCTCCACGCTCGCCGTCGGCGGTGGATTCAATCTTGGTAACGTGACCACGATCACCGGCGCTGGCACGTTGGGCAATGCAGCGGCAGCCTCGGCGGCCCAAGGTATCAATACCTCGGTAGGGAGCGGTGTTGCCGTTGCGACGCCTGCTGGAAGCCTCAGTGCGGGCATTGGCAGTTCCATCGGTCAGTCGGTCGGTCAGTCCGGCGCAGTCGCTGGTCCGGGTGGTGGCGCGGCGTTGAGCGGCGCCTTCTCCAACAACGGCGGTGTCGGTGTCGGTGGCGGCTTCACCAACGTGCTGCCCTAACCCAGACGGACAGCAGCATGGTGGTAAATCTTCGTCACCATGCTGCTGATCGGGTGGGACGCGCGATGTTTGATCCCTCAGAGACGCAAAGGGAAGAGAAGCTGCTGTTAGCAGTGCCCCACAGATCCTAGCCCACCCCGACGAGGCGAATGAGAGTTCGGCCACTTCCGGTTCTGGCACTCTTGCGACATGCCGAATGACCCTGAGGATGTCCGCTAGTCGGGGTCGCATCCGTCCAAGATGTGCCAGATGATAGAGCCCACTTGCAAGAGACAAATGCCGCACGAGAGCACATGCTCCTGCTCGGTCGTGGTACGGCTCAAGAAAACTTCGTGGAATTTATCCTCAATTGGCGTGTGAGGATTGGCCGCATAGGTTCTCTAGCTAATTTGGTGCCGTTGCCCATGTCGCGGACAGATATCGCGGATTATTTGGGGCTGACAATAGAAACAGTCTCACCGTTGCTAACAACACTTGAACGAGAAAAAGTCATTCGCGTCATTCTCGAGGGATTGCAATTGATGGATCCAGTCGAAAGGCCATTGCTGTTCGATAGAAGATACGAACTCTCAGTGTAGCAGTGTCCGACCAAGGCGTCGCGGCAAAGACAGCGTTCACACCCGCTTTCAAAGCGATAATATGAAAAGCCCGGCTCAAAACCGTTGGTTCGCCGTTCCCAAGTAAAGCGATATCGCCTGAGATGAAAACGGCATCAATCGCGTTGTAAGTCCCGCTGCTTCTTGAGGGCTCGCTTTCTCGCCGTCTCCGCCTGGCTCCGCGGTGCCGGCGACGCGGGCGTGCCCTGACTGCGTTTCGAGGGCGCCCGGGCCATCTGCGTTGCCATTTCGCTCGGGCGGTCTATGGGCTGAGTTTCCATCGCGCGGGATTTACGGTTTCTGCCCATTCGCCCAATCCCAAACAAAAACGCCGCACGGGGGGCTAAGTCGCCTTCGTTGGCGGTGCCGGTTTCCGCAGAATTTAATTGCTAACAACCAACTCTTGACCGGCTTTCTTGGTTCCTCACCCACTTGCGCGGGTTTTCCTGACGGCACCGGGCCGCGCCGTCGCACTTTGAGCGACATCCGCCAGCAATTTCTTTCGAGCACGTCAGATCGATGGAACGCCTTTAAAGAGTGCACCTCATTTCTTCGTCGGCGAGCGACCGCTTGTTGTCAGTGCAGGATGCCTTCGAGCCTGCCGCCAAGTGCGTGCGGAACCAAGGCGGGCGCCAAGCCTTATTTCACATGGCCAACGAAACATTACCCACAACGGCTTTCAAATCGCCTGCGATCGTTTTTTGACGGGGGGCGCTCCTATTCGAGGGATGGATCACCCACGGTTCAAGTTTGAACATGCGCAATTCGAAGATACGCTAGCAACCAAGCGCGATCTCGCCCGTAATTCTAGGGACGGCGGACCTGTCTCCTCTGCGCTGCCATCGCCGTCAGCGGTTCCGCTTTAGCGCCCCTCTGGCGGGGCCGTACTTTAGGGATGCGAAAATTTCCCCGGCTCCCCGCGCAGCAATGGCGATCAGTTTGCGAGCCGAGCTGCGTGGGCTAACGCCAGCCGCCGGGCGCTCGACCAAATAGCTCGCCGCTTCGTGATTAAGTGGGACGTAAGATTCCCGCTCGTCAAGCGTTGCTTCTAAAGACGGCGCACAAGGCATTGTCGCTACTAGGCGCCGCTTTCACTCAAATAAGGAGAGAAACATGCGAACGACAATTCTAACGGTTATCGGTGCGGCGCTGATCGCTTCATCGACCGTGCAGGTGGCCGCGGCCGCCGAGCATCACGCACGCCGGGATCGCGCACCGATGGCCGAGCAATTCCGAAACAGCAATGCTTACTATGCCGCGCCAGAAAATTTCCCAGTGTGGGCACCGGCTGGGTCCGAGGAAGTTGAAAGCGCGATGACATCGGGGATCGCCGGTCACTGACCAGGCTGAACTTCGGCAATGTGGCCCCAGCTTCCCCCGAAGCTGAGACCATATAGTGCTATCGTATTATTCTGCGCACCCGTGCCGGTCGACATCGTATCTCAACGTTCGCGCAGTGCATCGTGCATATGCTCGCGCAGCGGCGCCAACAAGAAGTCGATGATGCGTCGTTTGCCGGTGAGAATTTCTGCCTTGGTCGACATCCCCGGCAGTAAGCTGGCAGGGTGACCGTCGACGTCAAGCACGCCGGGCTCGATGGCGATGCGAACCGTATAGCGCAAGCGCTCGCTGCTTTCGATCTGATCGACTGAATCGGCCGTGCGCTGGGAGTTTTGCACCTGGGCCTGACTGTTCGGCGCGGCGTCCGCGTCGCGGTCGACCGAAACGACCGTGCCCCGTAGCAAACCATAGCGCGTGAACGGAAAGGCATCGATCTTGAGTTCGACGCGTTGTCCAGCAGCAACGAAGCCGATATCGCGGTTTTCCAGTACCGCTTCAATCTCGATATGATCGTCGTTGGGCACCACTGACAGCAATTGCTGCGCTGGCATCACCACGACGCCGATATTTGCGACGTGCATCTGCTGCACCGTTCCACTGATCGGCGAACGCAATGTCTGGAGCTCAACACGATGCGTGGCCTTTGCAAGCGCTTCTTCGGCTTCGTGAATGCGATCTCTCGCCTTTCCTAATTCGGCCATCGCGTTGCTTCGGATTTCGGCGTCGGTGGCGACGACCTTGTGTTCCAAGCCGGAAATCGCCGCGTTAAGCGAGGAAATTTTCGAGTGCGTGATCTCGAGTTCGGAACGCGTCTCCACCAACGACTGCTGGCTCTCAAGATCGGCTATCACCGACGAATAGCCAAGCGCCATCGCCTGATCGCGGATGTTGGCTCGTTTGGCAACGAGGGGCAAAGTCTGCTCGAGCTTGGTAACGGTCTGCTCCAGCACGAGCCGCTCGGCGACCCGCTGCAACCTCTCCTGCTGCAGGCCTGCGAGCTGGCTGGCACGCTGGGCCACTTGGGAGGTCAGTTGTGCCTTTGCGCGGGCTTTGTCGAACTCCGAAGCTTCGCCAACCGTATCGAATGATGCGACGTTGGCGCCCCCGATAAAGGCAGTCAAGCGCATTTCGTCGAGCAACGCGGCGGCTAAATCGCCTTTCGCGCGATTGCGTTCGGCTAAAGCAACGGTCTTGTCGAGTTCGATCAACGGATCGCCGGCGTGGACCAGCTGGCCGGGCTTGACTAAAATCGCTGTCACACTTGCCGTTTCGAACGGTTGCACGACCTGGGTATGCAGGTGCGAGATGATCTTGCCGTTAGCGACCGCGACAATATCGACCTTGCCAAACACGGCCCAGGCAAAGCCTGCCGCCGCCGCCAGACATAGCACGTAGACCGTCTTGCGACCGATCGGATTGGGCGGGGTTTCCATCACTTCCAAAGCAGCAGGAAGGAAAGCTCGCTCTTCGGCGTGACGCTCATCGGATTTCACGAGACGTAGAGGAACGGATCGGGCGGTCATTGGCATCTCTCCTCAACGCCCGACAGATTGAATACGATGCAAAGCCGCGTAGCGCCCGTTGCCGGCGACCAGCTGGTCGTGCCTGCCATCTTCGACGATGATCCCATTGTCGATTGTCAAGATCCGGTCGGCATTGCGCACCGTCGAGAGGCGATGGGCGATGATCAGCACCGTGCGGCCCTGCACGATGTCTCGCATGTTTTCCTGAATCACACTTTCGGATTCGTAGTCGAGCGCGGATGTCGCCTCATCGAAAATCAGAACCCGGGGATCGCCAACCAGGGCGCGGGCGATGGCGATGCGCTGGCGCTGCCCGCCCGAGAGGGAGACACCACGCTCGCCGATCGGCGTGTCATAGCCTTGCGCCATTTTGCAGATGAACTCATGCGCGCCCGCGAGCTTGGCGGCAGCGATGACTTGCTCGATCGGCATTGCCGGATCGGCCAGTGCGATATTTTCGCGCACCGACCGATTGAACAGAATGTTTTCCTGCAGGACCACGCCGATCTGGCGGCGTAGCCACGAGGGTTCGAGCACGGCGGCATCGATGTCGTCGACCAGTACGCGGCCAGCCTCCGGCTGGTAAAGGCGTTGGACGAGTTTGGCGATCGTGCTTTTGCCGGAACCTGAGGGGCCGACGATCCCAACTACTTGTCCGGCGGGAATCCTCAAACTGACGTCGCGCAACACTGGCTGCGCTCCGAGGCTGTAACGGAACGTTACCCGGTCGAACTCGATTGCCCCCTCTAACGGAATATCGCTGGTCTGCGCGCTGGCTATGTTCGCCTCAACGGGGGTGTTGAGAATATCGCCAAGCCGTTCGACCGACAGGCGCACCTGGTGAAAGTCCTGCCAGACCTGAACCAGCCGGAGCACTGGCCCACTCACCTGTGAAGCCAGCATGTTAAAGGCAACGAGCTCGCCAACCGTCATCTGATTGGCGATCACGATCCGGGCACCCAGAAACAGGGTGAGCGCGCCGACGCTTTTGTTCAGGAGGTTGGCAGCTTGAGTGGCCCAGTTTCCTACCTGAGCGGCTGAGAATGAGGCGCTGACATAGCCTGCGAGCTGCTCTTCCCAGCGGTGTTGCATCTGCGGCTCGACTGCCATGGCTTTGATGGTCTCGACACCGGTGACGCTCTCAACCAGGAAAGCCTGATTTTCGGCGCCGCGGCGAAATTTCTCATCGAGGCGCCGGCGGAAGGCCGGCGTGGTCGCGATCGACAACAAGCCATAGAGCGGCAGCGCTGCGACAACGACCAAGGCTAACGTCGTGCTGTAGATAAACATCACTCCCAAAAACACAGCGCAAAATGCCAGATCGAGCACCAGCGTGATCGACGAACTCGTGATGAACTGGCGGATGGTTTCGAGTTCGCGCACGCGGGCCACACTGTCGCCGACGCGGCGGCTTTCGAAATAAGCCAGCGGCAAACGAAGCAGGTGTTTGAAAATGCGCGAGCCGAGTTCGACGTCAATCCGATTGCTGGTGTGCGAGAACAAATAGGTGCGAAGGCCGGACAGCACGGCCTCGAAAATCGCAATCAAAGCGAGACCCGACACCATCACTTCCAATGTCGAAAGGCCGCGATGCACCAAAACTTTGTCGATCACGGTCTGAAAGATCATCGGGGTCGCGAGCCCGAACATCTGGATGACAAACGAGACGACCAAGACCTCGATGAGCACGCCGCGATATTTGTGTACGGCGCCCCAGAACCAACTGAGATCGAAGCGTCGCGCGGTATCGGACAACGCGCTGCGCTTGCTCAGCAGAATGACACGCCCGCTCCATTCGCGCTCGAAGTCGCCGAAGCGAACGAGCCTGGGTGACGGATCGTCCATGCCCTGGACCAGCACGCCGTGGTCGGTGGTTTTCCCGATGACCACGAATTTGCCGGACCGAAGCCGTGCCAGCGCCGGCAGCGGCGTTTTCGGCAGCCGCCCGATCGAGGAGGAAATCGCCTTGGCCTTGACCGGAAACTTCTTAACAGCGCGCAAAAGGTCATCTTCGCCCAGTGCTTCCGATTTGCCTGAGTCATGCTGGATTCGACCGGGGGGTGCGACAATGCCCATCAAATGCAGCGCGAGCGCCAGCGACCATGCGGCATTGTCGGTACAAACTGGCATCAAAGCCCTCGCGCAACGATGATTTTTTGTGAATTGTCCCGGCGAAGTTTATGCGCAAGGCCGTTGTGGCGAGGTTAACCCGGCTTGCTTCAGCTTATTTTATTCGGCACGCAAATAGGCATTCCGGAAAAACCGGAATGCCCATCAAAATCAGCCGCTTATCGTGAGCTCAGGCTAGTGGGTCGGCGATGCCAAAGTGGTCGGATTGCTGGAGGCGACACTGGTCAATGCCGAATTGACTGAGCTACCCGAGGTGGTCGAAGCAACCGCCTGGGTCATTTGCGCCACCGCCGCCGCGAACGTCTCCGATACGGACAGACCGCTGGTGTCGGTCGCCGTGACCTTGAGGCTGAGCGAGGTCGCGGTAGCTGGTGCGGTGCCGCTGAACGTGTCGGTGGTGCCGTTGAACTTCAACCAGGCCGGAAGCGCCGAGCCGTTGGCCTGTGTGGCCGAATAGCTCAGCGTTTCCTTTTGCGGATCGGTGAAGGTATTGGACGCCAGGGTAAAGTTGATGGCCTGGTTGGTGCCCCAGCTCTGAGCGGCCGTCTGCGCGGTCACGGTAGGTGCCGTGGCCGGCGTTGAGACCGAGAAAGTCTCCGTACCGGAGAGCCCGCTGGTATCCGTTGCTGTCACCGAAATGGAAAGCCCGGTCGTGCTATTGGCCACCGTGCCGGTGAAGGTGCCGGTTTTGCTGTTGAACGACAGCCAGGACGGCAACGCGGCGCCGTTCGAGAGCGTGGCGCTATAGGTCAACGCACTGCCCTGCGGATCGGTGAAGGTGCCGGACGCAAGCGTGAAATTCACCGACTGCCCGAGCTTCCAGGTCTGTGCCGCGGTCTGCGCGGTCACCACCGGTGCTGCGGTTTTGTTGCCGATATTGTCGGCCGTGATGGTGTCACCGTCGGCGAGCAGCGTCGAAAGGCTGACCTCGAAGGTCGTATCCCAGCTCTGGCCGCTTTCCGTGCCCCAGGGGTTGCGGACCTCGAGCTCGCCCGTGACGCTGTCGAAGCCGTAGATCGACATCGCGTGATCGGCGACCAAGGTGATCTTCCCGCCGCTGGTGGCGTTCGTATACGACGACAGGATCAGGTCATCGCCCTTGGCGAGATCCGCTGCCAAGCTGTCGAGAACGCTCGCCGTGCTGTTTCCCACCGTATAGCCGGTAAAGGACAGCGAGGAATTATAGGAAATATTGTACCAGGAAGTGCCGGCAGAGACAAAATCGGTGATTTTGGAGGCACCGGTGATTTCTTCGAGGGCAAATTCGGCGGCGCCGCCGTTGCCGATCGTCGAATAGGAGTTGCCGTCATTGAGACCGCTACCAGTCACGACGCCGCTGGTCTGGAGCTGGGTGTACGCCTTCTCGGCCAGGCTCGCCCAGATGTCGGCACCGGAATTGACGTCGTTGGCGAGAGAATTATTGACGGTGACGTATTCGGCGACGCCGTCGACGTAGAATTTGACGCCATAGGTGTTGTTGCCGTTCGAGGTGAACATCGAGGAGATCACCGAGGAATTCTCGCAAGCGACCTCGGCCAGGCTCGAGAGCAGGTAGCAATCGCCGAGAGCGCCCTGGTTGACGTCATTCATGCTCGGTCCGCTGGCGGCAAACAGCGGCTTGGAAGAAGTCGAATAGGACACCGAGAAGTTCGAGCCGTCCACGCTCACTTTCGTGCTCGGCGTGTCCGTCCCCATCACCCATTTGCCGACCAACTCAGAAAGCTGGGTGGCGGAGGAGCCGACGGCGAGGTTGCCGAGCGTGGTCGAGGTCGCGGCCCCACCGGTCCAGGTGGCATTGGCGGCGTTGCCGTCAACGAGCGACGTCATGATGTTCTTCAGATAGGCCGACGTCGACATGCCGTTATTGAGATCGCTGACGATGGTCTTGAGGTCGGACATCTCGGCCGAGGTCAACGTGGTCTTGGTGGACGACAGCTTGGCATCGAGATCGGTCAGCAGGTTCTCGAGTCCGGCATAGGTGACCGTGCCGTTGACGTCGGCGGCCGCCATATCGGCTGCGATCGATGCGGTCTGCAGCGTGCTGACCCATGAAGGCACCGGGGTGGATTTGGTCGTGACCGGCGTGGTCGTGGTCGGAGTGGACACAGTTGTCGTCGAAGCAACCGTCGACACGGAAGTGGTCGACGCGGTGGAAACAGGCGTTGCGGCGGAGAACACACCAAAGGACGGAAGCAACTGGAAGGCAGGCTGGGTTGCCGGCTGTTGGCCACCAACCGAGGTTGCAGCGGGGCTCATTGAGAATGCCGGGGCATAGGCATCGAAAGAGAACGAATTCGAACCGACACCCCCTGATGCGCTGTCAGCGCCAGAGTTCATCCCATCATTCGCATGGTGCGTCGTTGAGGACTGAGGCTTATTGGACATGGTGATGAAATCATCCCTGATTGGCTTCTGCTCAAGGCAGAATCCTGCTGCGCAAAACTCGCAGCCACCATGGGTCTGATTTTCTTTAACGGGATTGCGTAATTGGTTCGAATTTTAGCGGAGCCCGCTAAAAACCACCGATGACGGAACCTGGTTCCGGAATTGGTTATCCAGACGTTGCCAGACTTAGTTATCCAGAAGTTCACGTCACCAAATCGAGCAATTGGCTGGTAAATGGTCGCCTGGAAGCGACCATGACAATTTAAAAGATCATTCCCGCGCCATCGACACGCGAGCAAACGCCAGAGCGATTTGCCCCGCTCTCCTATTTCACGCTCGGAGATCTTGTGAGCTCGCAAGGCGTGGGCGCCTACTCCGTAGGAGCTTCGGCCTAGATGATCCAGTTCAGCGCGCGATAAAGAACCCATACCCAGCCGGCGGTAGCGACCAGCGCAACGCCAAGAAAAGTAGCTCGATAAACTTTTTCTTGCATGATGCATTGGTGCAGTCCAGAGCTAATCTGGTTCACGAAAAGCATTGTAGCAGAGCTGCATGAGGCAGCCACTGTGATCACGGGATGCCTCGCAGATAGCGAACGAGTGTTGCTCTGTACGTCGCAACCTGATCGCATCACCGGCATCGTTATCTTGAAACAGCACATTTTTTCCGAACCAAGAATTGGCTTCGTTCCGCCAACTCGACTGAAGCGGGAACAAGGGAATCGGGACCGCTGCCAGAAATAAAAAAAGGCCGCCCTGCGGGCGGCCTTTAATTTCGCAGTTTCTAGCGTCGCTCAGGCGATCCGCAATTGCATTCCCCTGCCCTTGCGGCGGTAGGCCACGAAGCCCACGCTAAAGAAGCCAAGAACCATCATAAGCCAGGTCGATGCCTCGGGAACAGGTGGCGTTGAAGTCGAAGCGTTAATCGCAAAGTTGTCGATTTCTAGTGCCGCGATATGTCGTGCTCAGCACAACCTTTGTGATGTCACCAGCCAGTGACATTGAAGTTGACATATTCATCTAGACCCGAATTTTGAACGCACGGACTGGCGCGAAGAATCCCGCAGCCGGTAAAAGTCTGCGTGGTACCATCAGAAAGGGTAAGCGGCAACCGAGTTGTAAGAATTGATCGAACCCCAATCAAAGCCAAGATACGTCAGATTCAGCCCGCTGATGGTGACACTCGCTGGTTGATTATTTATACCGATCGCAAGATATCTGCTCGTATCGAAAAGGGGCGACTTGATACTGATTAGCGACACTTCCACTGACAAGCTGAACGTCGCCGGTGTGCGTAACACTGACCCCCGCGGGAGGCGTCGTAGTACCATCGAGGTTGAATGTCGTCACACCAGGCTGAACGGATTGCAACCCCTCACCGGGGAGGGAGTCCCAAGATCCGATCGTCTCGTCAATACATACAACCGCGTGTGCGAAAGGAGCGAACGAAAACACCGATACAACCGCAGCAATCGCGGCAACAATACTGGTCTGTCTCATGTTAGCCCCTACGAATTAAATGCAACAGGGTAGCTTTAAGAACCTGTTAATAATTAAGGCTACTGCGGATGCCTCCAGGAAACAAGCAACTCATCGGGCTGTCATGCCTCAGTGCACAATAAATTCGAGGTTGTGGCGAAATCGCAACAAGACAGCATAGCCTTGGTGCTGACGGGCGGCTCCGTCGATGCGCCCAGTGTGCCGTCGAAAGGCAGCCGATCCAGCGCCGTCGCGTGAGATGGATAAAAATGCTCATTAAAAACAGGGCGTTGGGACCCATTTAATTAAAGCCCCAATAATACCAATAATATTCGTCGATTGAGGTAGCGGCTATTTAAATTATATTTTGTCGGAAGGGCACTCTCGTCAAATATGCCCTTGCCGCTCGGCCAAAGGGGCAGAGTCAATAATTTTGGATAGATTTGAATAGACAAGGCCTGTGCCCATTTTCGCGGCTGCGGGGATAGCAACTGCGAAATCTTCGGTCCCGAAACGAGCGAGCCAATAGCTAGACTAGGCAGTCAATTAGGACGGTTACGCTATTGAATCAGCAATAAAATTGATCGCTGAAGCGTTCTGAAGCGAAGCTGTTTGGATTACTCGATTTCGTCGATCGACTCTGACTGTGCTAACGATGCTTGCTTGTGAAGCTGAATAATCCGAAATGCGAATCCTTATCGTCGCCAGCAACGCCTCCCGCCGTTTCGGTGGCGAAGCATTCATTCCGTTAAATTATTTCAGATTGCTTCGCAGACGAAACATGGACGTCCGGCTCGTCGTGCATGCACGCAATCGATCAGAGCTAACGGCACTATTCCCCGATGATCTCGACCGATTATGCTTCGTCGAAGACACATCTCTCCACAAAAAACTTAATCGCTTTGGTCAATTTCTCCCCAGGCGACTCGCGGATGCAACAACCGGGCTCATCATTCATCTTACAACTCAACTCGCTCAACGTCGGGTCATCCGCGAACTCGTGAAATCCCATGCGATCGACGTCGTGCATGAGCCGATTCCGGTCTCGCCCAAGATTCCATCGCTGATGTGGGGGCTCGGCGCAGCGGTAGTCATTGGCCCACTTAACGGCGGCATGGACTACCCTGAGGCGTTTCGTCGCGAACGAAACTTGGTATCAGGGCTCGCCCTAGGCTTTGGTCGAGCGCTTGCCAACTTTGTGAATCTACTCCTGCCCGGCAAACGTCGCGCTGACATCGTACTGGTCGCCAACCCTCGAACCCGGGATGCGCTGCCAACCGGAATAACCGGCCAAGTGATAGAGCTCGTCGAAAATGGCGTGGACCTTTCGATATGGAAGCGAAGTTCGATCGCGACGCAGGCGGGCGATTGCGTTCGGTTCATCTATGTCGGTCGATTGATCGACTGGAAGGCAATCGACATTGTGCTGGCGGCAATGCATCGTCTTGAAGGCCAGCTTTGCGTCTCCTTGGAGATTATCGGGGACGGACCGATGCGCGAGGCTTGGCAGGATCTCAGCCATCAGCTGGGATTGGGATCAAATGTTCAGTTCACCGACTGGCTCTCGCAGGAAGAGTGCGCACTTCGGTTGCAGCAAGCGGACGTGTTTGTGCTGCCAAGCCTGTTCGAATGCGGCGGGGCTGTCGTGCTGGAAGCCATGGCGATGGGTTTGCCGGTGATCGCTACAGCTTGGGGCGGCCCCGCCGACTATCTCGATCAGTCCTGTGGGATCTTAGTGAAGCCAGATTCCAGAGAATCCCTCATAGCGGGATTTGCAAACGCGATGACGATGCTTGTCCAATCGCCGTCTTTGCGCGAAAAGCTGGGACAGGCTGGTCTTTCGCGGGCGCGCGCGGAGTTTGATTGGGAACGCAAGATCGATCGAATAACCGATTTGTACAAACTAGCGATAAAAAACAGGACGGACCATCCTACTCGACATGGCCATTGATGGTGCGAAAACATCGGCCACCTGAGATGTCGCTACACCGGCGGAGTTGTTACTGCCCTTGCCGGCCACATCCTTCTGATGAGCCCGCTGAGGCCGCTCAAAAGGCCATCGCAAGTGAACATTAGAAAAATTGCCACGATAAACAACGCAATGCCCGTCAGGTCGTGAAGCGGCCCCTCTATTTTGTCGACGCCGCCATAATAAGCGATCAGCACGAGAGCCATCACGCGAAGAAAATTTGCGGTAATCGTAATTGGTATGATGAGCGAGATCAGGATCACCCCCCGGATCTTCTCATGCCAGCGAAATGCATAGACGTAAAATACGCCGATCGCCGATAGCGCAAAAATGGAATTCATGCCCGAGCAGGCATCCTGGACCAGCAACTCATAAGGACCGATCAGGATCACCACACCGTTTTGAGCTATCGGATAGCCTGCGGAATAAAGCACTTGGGTGACCAAGTCCGATATCAGGACTTTGAGAGGCACGGTTGCCGCGTCAACCATCCAACCCGGAGCCGGCGCTGAAAAAATCAAAAAGATGATTGGAAATGCGAGGATCCGCAAGACACTCCAACCCGCCAGAAGCAGCACACACCCCGCAATCACCGGAATTTCAGATGCGACCTCCAGAAACCAGATGTCTTGATTGCGCGAGAGAACCAAAACAACCAGGCCCGATAACAAGCACAGCCAACCCGGGATTGGAGCGGGAGCCAATTTCGCGTTTCGCAGTTTTGCTCTGGATTGCCAAACCAACCAAAGTGACGCTGCGATGATGAGTGGACCGTGGCCTTCTTGTTCCGTCTGCCAAGGCCCTTCGGCCAAGGTAATAAAGGTCGGAGCGTATGCGGCGAGAAACGCGATGACGAGCACGACCGGCCACAGCCAACCCCGCGACGCCACCGATCTCGTTGCTGAAAGTGCTTCCGAATACGTCACGCATCGATACCCATAACAGGATAATTTCGAAACTACCATTTTGAACAATGGCTTACAACTATCCGAGAATCGGCTTCTGCCTTGAGCCGTAAGACCGACGTCTATAATTGGTTTCGCAGGCTAGAGTTTGCGCAAAACCACTAGCGCCGAATACCCTACTCCAGCGAGGACTAACCCCAGCGCCAAAACCGTAAAACCTTTATTGCCGACTTGATTTGCAATGGCGAAGGCCACTGCGGAAATCAGCATGTGCATTAAGGTTCGCGTATCGCGTTCGGTGTAAAGGACAAACGCTGCGACCAGGCCCAGAAAACATGCCACCGTCAAAAAATCAAAAGCGGCAGTCATCTAAGCTCCTGTGCATTGCGAAGCGTGTTTCAAATTGCCACAGCAAGCGACAATTGCTATTTCTTTTCCGGCGGCTGGTCGGAGCTCCGGCTCCCCATGATGTTGGCGTAATCCCCTTCATATTTCGCCTCCAAATTGGCAGAGACCAACGCCATGCTCGCTTCCGATTTGAGAAGGTCTAACCTCATCAATTGCCGCGCAACGTTCGTGGCACCCTCTCCTTCCAGCGGACGGCTTTCGATGCTCTTTACCTTGAAGAAGATACCGTTCTGATCGGTGTGAATGAAGAAGATGTTGTCCGCCTGTTTGGCCATGATCATATTAAAAAGGTCTGGCGAAACATCTCCGCTACTCAGAGCGCCGTGGGAGGGATTATGAGCGACGCCCATCGCTGTGAGCTTTTGGTCAACCTCGTCGAGAGATTTTAGATCTCTGGTTTCATCCATAACGGCTTGCGAAATTGAACTTGCGGGAACAACGATCTGGTCGACCGTCATGATCTGACGGTTGGCAAACTTCAGAGGATTGCTAGCAACATACTTCTCAATGTCGGCGTTGCTGATTGCTGCCGATTTTTCTGAAAACTCGCGCGATGCAATCGCATTGGCCAATACGAGTTCGCGGGCGCGCAAAATATCCAACAATATGGTGGGCTCGCGATCGAGCTTCTTGTCCAGCGCCCGGCGCGCCAAATACTTTCGCGTCACGATATTGCCCAGGACTTGCTTGATCGCCGCGGGATCCTTGCGCTTCTCGGTCGGGACATTCGCCAAGCGGAATTCGTTATCAAGCTCCTGGGTTGTAACCACGTCGTCCCCGATGCGGGCAACCACCTGGCTCTTCGGGGCCTCCGTCTTTTCCTCGATCTTTTTGCTGCACCCCAACAGGGCAAAACCACATAGCGCGAAAACGACGCCCAGGCGGGCTCCGCCGAATTGATTGATGCTCGCCATCTTCACTCAAGGCTCCGAATTTCGCGGGAGGACCAAACGTCTGAGCCAATATCCAGCGGACACAACCGGTTAAAGTCGTGGCCGAGATCAAGCCTGCGAGACTGATAGCCATATCCAGCGCATCGGTCGAGCATCACACCGCTAGAAATCCAAAAAAGTCGCGTCATGAGAAATCTCGAAAACCAACGCCAAATCAGGCGGCTAGCAAGAAATTGACAAACATCGGGCTGGCTTTAGGGTATAATTGTCGGTTATCCATCTCGCGACCAGCCAAGGCCAGAACCGCTCATGCGTATTAATCCGTTTCAGGCCATTGCCGCAGCCCTGGTTATCCTGGCCTCCGCAGCTTTGGCCGAGGTTCTCAGGCCTCACCAACTGATGGCAAGTTCCTCGACCGTCCCGGATCTGGAGAAAGCCATCCCGCGTCAATTTGGCCAGTGGCGTTACGTTCCGAACGTCGGATTGGTCACGCCGTCTGGAACTACCGGATACGTCCGGCGAGAGCTGGAAGCGAAAATCTATAGCCAGGAAGTCGAACGGAGCTATACGGACGGCGCAGGTCACGTGGTGATGATGGTTGTCGCCTACGGACCCATACAAGATTATCGATTGAAATCGCACCTTCCGGAAGTGTGTTACGGAGCCGCAGGTTTCCGCGTATCCGCAAAAACAGTGACCGATTTATCCTACCGAGAAGGCGCATCACCATTGGCCTTAAGCCGCGTGATTGCCGTCAAGGAGGGTCGGTTCGAACCTGTCACTTATTGGATGCGGATTGGCAATGATATTGCCACCGGCGTCTTTGACCGACAGATGGCTCGAATGAAATATGGCCTGCAAGGCTTAATCCCCGACGGCGCGCTTTTTCGGGTGTCGACTGTCGGAATACCTGAAGAAGTCTCTTACAAGCTGCAAGACCAGTTCATTCGCGATCTCATCGGAGCCATTGCACCAGAAAACCAAAAGTTCTTTTTGGGCTCTTGATGCGATCGCAAAAGCCGCTTGCTAGTCCGCGCAGCTCTTTCTTGAGCATCTTGATCCGAACCGGCTTGTTCGCAATGTTGCACCTGCGGCTCATCGTTGTTGTTTGTCTGCTGTCAGCTTCGGCCGCATCTGCCGAGGACACTGACCAGTCGCTTCCGATATTTGCGGTTTCAATCAATCGATCGGGAAATTCAAGGTGGGGAACGGGAATTTATCTCGGAAAAGGCCTTATCCTGACCGCATCCCATGTTGTTGGTCGAAATCCATTTAACCAACCGAAAGTGACCATTGCAGGCCAAGACCTCCCAGCGAACGTACTAAAGCAAGGGACCTTTGAGAGGTCTGACCTCGCACTACTTAAAATTGACGAAAAAACCTTACCGACTGGCCTTCGGCTACGAAGAATTTCGTTGTGCAAAGCGCCGCCTTGGCCAGGCGAGGACGTCGTTACGGTAATTCCGGAAGAGACGGTTCATTCTCACGTGATGTCCCCGAAAGAACTGCCGTTGGAGGCAAGAAGGTTCAACACCATCATTAGCGATGTTGCCCGCACCGGCAACTCAGGCTCCGGTGTTTTTGACTCAGCAAAAAAATGTTTACTCGGCATCATGAGCCGAAAAATTACGGAAAGCCGCACGGTGGCCGGCTCGAGCGAAAAACAGAGCTACGATTTAGCAAAGTACTTCGTTCCGGCCTCGGCCATCGCCGAGTTTTTGCCTGCCGACGTGGACCTCGGTCCTGGGCAATAGCTTTTGTCCGCAGAGAAGCGGAAGGCATTGCTCGCACCAAATCATGAAGTAGAGATGCCAGGAAGGGGCTCAACAGAGACCAAAAGTTGGCAGCAGTTGGCCCAAGGCTCGCAATAGGATATTTCTAGCGCGGTCTAACTCCCGAACCTGGGGTTGGTGGTTTTGTTAGTGCACCCGTCGGAACCCGAAAATGGAACGTAGCGTCCGGCGCACCTTCGATTTTTCTCCCCATCGATTCCAGATATTTCGAATTGGTGAGGCTTCGACCATTCGGCCAATCGATGCTTCAATCAGCTCTGAGGAAGACAATCAGGCCGCTTCAGCTCATGTATTGATCTTCGAGCGCGAGGTGCTGCGCAATCCAGAGCGTCGGCTATCATACGAACTCTGCTGTCCCATCGACTGTCCGCGATCAGATCTGGAGGCTCTGTATAGTACGCTTGCCAACGATGCCGCTTCCCCGGACGAGCTCCTTCTGTTTTCTAACCGACTTTGGCCCTTGGCGAGAGCTAACTTTATTGCCCACGTGGTCAGCCATCGGCCGGCAAACGCGGCGCTTCTCTACGCGCTGCTTGAATCACACGCGGCCGTTGAGCCCAATGAAATCTATACGAAGCTGAAGACGGCAAGAACCGCCGCCGGAATTCCGGCGCCATCATTGGCTAGCGTCAATCAAGGCTTGGATGACCTTTTGAACATTCACTCCGCGGCCGCGTTTAGCGGCTACGACAAAACGGAGGATGCTCTCGAGCCCACGCTGGATTGTAGTTTGCAAGTCCTCGATCAGGGCGAACGTCATCTTGTTGATGCCCTTGGCAGCCTGCTGCAAGCTTACAGCCAATACATCGCTCCCCTGCAAGTAGAAGCCACCGATCAAATCATTGGCGTTTGCGCAAGCTTACAGGAGCAACAAGATGATCCCGTGCTGATCGACCGGCTGGCGGACGCCGTTCACGCCTGGATGGCAACGGCCCGGCCGCTCCTGTTGTTGAATACCTATCACGGCGGCCGCGACTTGAACTTTGACACCCCGGTTGCAGAACTCCGGAATCTGATCGGAAGTCTCGTGGCTGACAAGAACTACGAAGTTGCGAGCAAAATTGCCGATCTTAGCCACGATCTCTTCAGTGCCGTGCCCACCACCATCGATCAGCTGGAGGAGGATGCTCGTCTCATCGAGACGCTGTCGAAATATGTTGGGCTCTCGCAGCTAGCGAAAATCATCTCTGGATTCGAGAATGATCCGAGCGAGCTTATCGCGGCCCTGGAACAAGACGGATTTGGTCCGGCATCAACCGAGCCGGCAACGGAGCTTTGGGTCGCTTTCGTACGCGCTGCATCAAATCAGCAGGTTAAAGACACCGCTTGGCGGTCGATGCAGGATTTTGCGATACGTCTCAGCAACCGGCCGGAAGCGGCCGCCGCCGTCGTGCGCCTGCTCACAGGTTTGATCGAGTACGGCGAGAGAGTATCCGCAGCCCCAGGATTTGTTAGGGAGCTTCGCGACAACCTAAGCTTCATGAGATCCTTTGCCGGGTTGGAACCGGATGAGACCATCATGGTCTCTACCCCAACTCCTAAAATAACTTCACCTGTTTGGGGCTTTTCCAGGAAACGTATCCGCCAAAACATTACCGAAAATCGCAAACGCTATCGGCTTGGCTTAACTGCCCTCGTCTTTCTTGTGGTAGCGGCAGCGCTTGGGTCCGCAGCGGCTGAATTCGATCGGGTACGCCAAATTTGGTCGAAGCTCTCAGGACAGTCGCCATCACTCGCATTAGGTGTTGAAACGATGCCGCCGATTGGATCGGGACAACATCTGGATCTGAACGGAGTTCGCTATTGTCACTTTCAGCAAGAGCGGCTTCGTTATATCAAACAGAAGGTTCAGGGCCCCGAGGACGCTCGCGCGTACAATCTTCTGATCGTTGACTACAACTCTCGCTGTTCCGATTTTTTCTATCAGGACAGCGATCTTAAAACCGTACTCGCCGAGGTAGACGCTAAAAAGCGCTTACTGGAAGCAGATGCCCAGCGAATGATGGCGGCCTGGGCGGGACATACGGCACAAACAACTAGCGACGAAAATAATCGATAAACCTTCGCGGCTTTTTTGGCTCGAAATAGCCGTAATACGCTTCGGTCTTTTCCGCGGCTTTGTTGACAACCACCCGAACGATCGGCGTGGATTTAAGGTGCTTGTTGCTTTCCTTGACGTCGGAAAGAGTTGTCGCTCCGACACCAGCAACCAACAAGGCCGATTCAATCTGCGGCAAGACCGAAATGACATCGTCGCCCACCAGCAGCGGCGGCATGTCCAGAATGATAATATGCGACCTGAATTCACGTTTGAGAGTCTGCAGCAACGTTGTCATCGTCTGCGATGCCATCCATTCTGCCGAACCCGATTTGCAAACTTCTGAGGGCAGAACCAACATCTGATTTCGCGCGATACTCACCTGAACGATTCTGCTGAGCAGCGTGGTGCGGCCTTCGAGAACGCTCAACAAACCTCCCTGGAAATCAAGGCCGAGATATTCAGCGACCTTCGGTTTCTGAAGGTCCATATCCACCAACAGCACCGAGCGCTCAGGAAGCCTGGCAATGCTCATCGCCAAATTGCAGGCAGTGACTGACTTTCCACAGCCGGCGGTGGGCGACGTAATGGCCAGCATTTGCCAGCCATTGTGATCCATGGCTTGCAAGACTTGTGTCCTGAGCATGTCGTAGTGACGTCCGTGCTCGTGCAAGGGATTGTATGCAACAATCCGGTTCGCTTCTAAGTGCGGACCGCGTAGTTTGGCCTCACGGAACTGCCCGTCGAACGCCTCCCCCGGGGGCGGAAACGGTGAATACGCATCCAGCGAATTTCCTCCAGGCTGAGCGCCAGGGGACTGTTCCGCAGTCCGTCTGGCGATTTCAATTGCTTGCCTAATAGGATCCAAGGATGTTCTCCCGAACGGCGATCTTATCGAAACAGCCCGACCCGGGCCTTCGCGATGATCAAGTCAAGCGGCGGCATCATGAAATACGTCAATATCAATAGTGCTAATAGCACCGGTACAATCGCCAGTTGGAGGTAACGTCGCACACGTTTGCTTCGCTGCTCTTCACTTTTGGTGACGATATAGGGAACCGTCACCACCAGATGGCTATCCACCAGGCTGTAAATATCCGTGCTCCTGCGAATGGTGCCATCCAGCATCTCGAGCAAAAGCGTGAGGCCGCCCCCTGCGGCCAGTCCGAGCAATAAGCTCATCCCCATAATCTTCGGCCTATTGGGCTTTACCGGCTCCTGCGGCACGGTCGGCTGCTCGATAACTTCCAGCTTTTCTGATTGCTGGTTTTTCTCCAAGGCTTCGCCGAGTTGTGCCGCTTGATACTTCGCCGCAGCCGCATCCAGGTTTTTCTGACTGGCTTCCTGCTGGGATTGAAGGGCATCAATATCGACCGGGGCGCCCCCGCTCCCGTTTGGCGAGGCGGCTTTTTCAGCAGCGTCAAGCTGCCGTTTCAAGGCTTTCATCAACGGGTGTTTTTCGGAGTAGACCGCGCTCTTCTGCAAATATTCGGCTCTCAACTGAGAAATTGGATCCGTACCGTTGGCGTTTGGCTTGAATTGGGACGCTTTGGCGTCGGCGATCTTGGCTTGGATGGCCGCATTTTCCGCCTGCAGCCTCTGCACCTCGCGTCCCAAAAATTTGGTGGTCTCTGTCGCGCGGCTGGTTCGGTCTCTGAGATCCTCGTTAAGAATTCGCGTGACGAGCTCGTTAGCGACGCGCGAGGCGGTATTTGGATCGGAATCCTCAAATCCAACGGTAAACACGATGGTCGGGTTCTCCGACCGTCTTGAAAACGCCAACGGCTGCAAGACCGGCGCAATCGAGGTCTTCTTCTTCATCAGCTCGACGAGCTGTGTTGCCGACATCAGATCACGCTGTTCGGGAAACAGCTTAAACTTATCGATGATGGCGAGTAGATTTTCGCGCGTCATCGTGCGTTGCTCGATGACCTGAATGCGCTCCTGGGCCGCGTTGGTCACGGTTGGACGGACCAATTCGGTCGGAATCTCCTGGGACTGAACCAGGATTTTGCCCTCCGACAGATAAGTCGGAGGCCAAAGCAACGCCACTGCGGAGCCGGTCAACGCCACAATAACAAATGGAACAGCGATAAAAAGTGCGCGCCGCTTCAGGAGTTCCCAGTAATAAGCCGGCCGAAGGAGATTGCTCTGGCCCTCTTCCTGCATATCCTCGTCTAGATCAGCCGTTTGCAGCATGAAGTAACCACGTTAAACGAGGCAGAGAATTGAGGGTGCAAATAGTGTACCATTTCAATATATTTAAATCAAAATGGCTGCGACAAACGCTATCAACGTGAAGAGCTGCTATCTTGAAATTGAGGTGAAATCGAGCGGAACACCTCGGCGATCGACGCGTACTTGCGGGTGGCACGCCACCAAGGAAGTTTGATGTACGAAGCATATTATGGCCTTCGCGAGAAGCCTTTTACCATCCTTCCCGACCCCGATTTGATCTACTGGGGCAGCATGCACCGCATGGCCTTCACCATGCTCGAATTTGGCGTGATGAACAGTGCCGGCTTCACCGTGATTACCGGCGAAATCGGGTCGGGCAAAACCACCCTGCTCCGCTATCTGCTCAAGAAATTGAGCCCTAATGTGACGATGGGCCTGATTTCGAATTCGCCGCAGGGCCGCCAGGAACTTCTGCAATGGATCTTGATGACGTTCAGTCAGCCCTTTGAGGGCGACTACCCCACCCTGTTCAAGCGCTTGCAGGATTTCCTCTATCGCCAGCACGCGAGCAAACGCCGAACCATCTTGATTATCGATGAGGCGCAAAACCTCGGCTCGGAAGCCCTCGAACATCTGCGCATGCTGTCGAATATCAACGCAGACAAACATCAGATCTTGCAGCTGATCATTGTCGGGCAGCCCGAGTTGCGGGATCTTCTGCTCGCCCCCCAGTTGCACCAGTTCGCTCAACGGATCTCGTCGGACTTCCACCTCCAACCGCTGAACGAAACCGAGGTCGCCAATTACATTGCTTTTCGACTGAAAGCCGCCGGATCGAAGCGAATCATGTTCACGCTTGAGGCGGCAGCCAAAATCGCCGCCGCCAGTGGCGGCATCCCCCGGATGATCAACATCCTGTGCGATACGGCCCTGGTTTACGGGTTTGCCAACGGCCATCAAACCATTTCATCCGATATTGTCGATCAGGTTATTGCAGATAAGCAACAGTACAGCATTTTGCCGTTATATAAACCCTCCAAAATAACTAAGTACCTGTAATGTATTGTATTTTTTGTTTAAGGGTAGACTCGAATTTGGTTTAACGCGCTGCCCGTGGTCTTGCGCCTGCCGAGGCCGACCTTCATAGTCACCCCGGACATGATGCGGTGCGGCAGTCGGGGCCGGACCTAAGTTGCTTGGAGTTGGGAATGCGGACTCTCTTTGCACTTTTGTTTTTGTGCATGGCGGCGTCGGCTGCACACGCCCAGATCACGCTGAAAGCGGGCGACTCGCTGAATATTTCGGTTTTGCAGGAGCCTAAGTTTGATCGCACTGTCATTGTCGATCCAAATGGGCAGATTGCCTTCCCCTTGGCTGGACACATCACGGCAGACGGATTGACACCCCAGAAGCTCGAACGAATTCTGAAAGCCAGGCTGCAACGCAACTACAAGGACGGAGATATCGACGTCACCGTTGCGCTGGCCAATGCCGCCAAGCCAGATATTCCCGAAGACGATCTCAAGCCGAAAATCTTTGTCACCGGAGAAGTGCTCCGACCGGGACCCTATGCGGTGCGCCAAGCGACCAACCTGGTCCAGGCCATCGCGCTTGCGGGCGGCCTTGGACCTTACGCTGCGAGAAGCCGGATCCAAGTCCGCAGAAGCAACGGCGGTTCTGATGAAACAATTTTCCATTTCGATTATAAAGCCTATGAGTTCGGGCTCTAACCTCCAGGGAAACATTCCGCTTCAGGCTGGCGACGTAATCATCGTTCCTGAACGAGGCCTCCTTGAATAACCCCCAAGCTCAGTCAGGCCAGATGTCGTGAAGCGTGCGACTAAAATAATTGCGGCTTGTTTGAGCCTCGCGCCGTGGCCTGCGCTGGCTTGGGACTGGTCGCTTAGTTCGACGCTTAAGCGAAACGGTTGAGCTCAATAATAACCAGTTCATGAACACGGCGCCGACGGGCGGCACCGTTGGTTCCTACACAACACTGTCCGCGAATGCGATCGGGCTGACGTCAACTTCCCGGCTCACGCTGGATGGAGACGTCGGCTATCGAAAATACTGGGGGCCCGGGACTGAGGGAGTAAGTCAGACGGAATCCGACTCAGCGGGCCTCAGGGCTCATTACGAGAGCTGGGGAAAAAATCCCGATGACAAATACTGGCTGGACGGTACCTTCCGCCAGTCCAGCACCCTTGTCGCCGTCCTGGAAGATCTCGGAGTTACCGCCAACGTGCATGGCGATATCGACAAGACCCTGGTGGGCGGCGGCATCCAGCGCAGCCTGTCGGCGTTGGATACGATTTCCGTCTCGGCCACCTCAGCCGTCACGACCTATACACCGTCAAGCGGCGGCACAGAATTTACCGACACGTCCGCGACGACGAGCTGGCGTCATCGTATCAGTCCGCTAACGACGATAAATGCCACTTCGCAGGTCGAGTGGCTGAACTATGAGACGAGCCCTTTTTCGAACCTGTATATTGTACGGGAAACGGCCGGTTTTGAAACATCGGCGTCTCCACTATTGAGCTATGGCGCTAGCGCCGGAGTGGCCTATTCCGACACTCAGGTTGGCACTGGCTCGCCCTTGGGGCCATCCATAATCCCCGCGACGCCCTCGAGCTCAGGATCCACCGTTGGATTTATCGGCGATGCGCATGCGATCTACAGAATCCTGAAGAACACGACGCTGAACCTGACAGCCGGCGAAACCGTCGCCCCCAGCGTGGTCGGTACGCTGACCCAACGCATCTATCTGCACGCGGGCGTGATCCAGGCCATCAACGACCGTTCAAGCGTCTCACTTGCCGGTGAGGCCTCGCGTCAAACCTCATTTGGCACCACAAACGATTTCCTGTCTGCGTCGGTGTCCTACAGCTACATCCTGGCTCGCGATTGGAATTCGTCACTGACCTATCGATATACGCACCGCACGGCCGCGACCGGTGGAACGTTGCTCGATCCCGTCACCGGGCTGCCGACCTCGTTCCAGGGTCCAGCGGATTCGAACAGCATCATGATGGTGGTGTCGAAGAGAGCCACGATCATCCCGCAAATGTACTGATTACTTCATCGCGGTTCGAATTTTGTCCTTAAGGTCGGTCCCATCGGGCTCGAGGGCAAGCGCCGCCTTGAACTGGTCAGCCGCCTTGGTGGCCTGTCCGGCCGCAACGTAGCTCATGCCCAAATGGTATCGCAGCGCTGCAAGATTGGGTAATTTTCCGACTGCAGCCTCCAGTATTTTCACAGCGTCGCCGGTGTTGCCAGCCTTGTATTGTGCCCAGCCATAGGTGTCCTCAAATTGTGGAACGTTCGAGTTCTTGAGCCGCTCCGCTAGTTCGGTCGCGCGCGCGATACTTGGCTTGTCCGAACGATTGTCCAGCAGCAGGCTGACCAGGTTGTTGACCGCCAGAAGAGAATTCGGCTGGTCCTTCAGAATAGCCTCGTACGCGGCAAGCGCTGCATCAATGTCACCCTTTCTAATCAAGAGCTGAGCCGACGTCAGGCGAAAGTCCAGACTGTCAGGTCGCTCTTTTAGGCCCGCCTGAATGACATCGTTGGCTTCGCTATATTTTTTCTGCGCCGCGTACATGCCCGACAAGGCGCTGTAACCGACCTCCTCCTTGGGCTGAAGCGTAATCGCCGCCTTAAAGCTCTTTTGAGCCTCATCGGCCTTTCCTTTGGCAGATTGCGTTTGCCCGAGAAGAACGAGCAATGCGGCATTGGACGGAAATTTTTGCATCATGTCGCGCAACAGCGCCTCGGCCTTGTCGGGCTTCCCGGCACGAACATAGGCTGCAACCAACGAAGTAACGGGCTGGACCGAGTCGGGCGCCGCGGCGTGGGCGTCCTCGAGCGCGGCGATGCTCGCATCCGGCTTGTTCTGGCCAGACAGCGCCGCAGCCTTGATTTCATCGGCAATTGAGGCGTTGCCCGCAGCACGAACCGCATCGGCAACCACAAGCGCTCCCGACCAGTTTTTTCGGGCAAGCCGCACCTGCGCCAACGCGTACAGAATTTGAATATTTCTCGGCGAGCGTCCGGCGACTTGAAGCAGGACCTCCTCGGCCCGGGAATTGTCTCCCCGGTTCCGGAGGTACGATACGTATCTTAAGCCCACAGTCGGCGCCAATCCTGACGACTTCAGCGCATCAGCATACTGTCTGTCGGCGAGTTCAGGCTTGCCGCTGCGTTCATAGGCCGTTGCCATCAACAACAGCAGGTCGGGGGACTTTGCCTGATCGTTCAGCGCCTCGCGCAAATCCGCAATCGCATTATCGAAGCTGTCCACGTTCAAGACGTATCACAGCGCGTAGCCTGAGGCCGTCGGTGTTGCGCCGGTCCTTGGCGAGAATATCTGCGATAATGGGCTCCGCAGCCGGGAAGTCGTTTCGGCTGACATCTATTTCGGCTAATCGAACCTTGGCCGCGAGTACATGTTCCGGCGTAGTCGCGGTTTTGATGAGCGTATCGAGCAAGGCGGTACTGTCAGCAACATTTCCTTGCGCATAATCGAGGTCAACGAGTGCCATCTGATAAGGGAACACGTCGCCGCCGGCCTTGATTCTTGCAGCAAGCTCATCTCTGGCTGCCTTGGCTCCCCTGAAGGAGACCAGGAAACGCACGAGCTCCATGCCGGTCTTTGAATCGGATGGAGCCGCTGTGGCCAAGCTCCGCAGTTCCTTTTCGGCATCATCATAATGGCGCTCAGCGATGTAGAGCTGAATGAGCTGCCCGCGAAGTTGCGGCTCTGTCTCCACAAGCTTCTTCAATAGTGTTTCGGCCTGCGGCAGGTCGCCCTTTTTTGCAAAGATCTGGACCTTTAGCAGTGAGATCTTGGGATCATCCTTTGCGCTGGCGGTGTTGAGACGCTGAAGTGCCCCGTCTAAATCGCCACGAGAAAATCGCTCGGAGGCAAGCACCAGGGTTGCCTCCAAGTTGCCAGGTTCAATTTTGACGGCCTGCTCCGCTTGCTTCACTGCAGCCGCTGCATCATTCGCCTTTAAAAGGATCGCCGCCCGAAGAGCATGAAAATCCGCGCGCGAGTTACCCTCGTCGCCTGCCGCGTCCAGGAGTTTTGATGCGGCATTGCTGGCATTATTGGCAAACATGATTCTGGCAAGGTGCAGCCTCGCATCAATATCCTTGGGATCTAATTCGACGATCCGCCTCAGATCCTGGAACAAGGAAGCATTGGCCTTGGTGCGTTCATCGATCCCGGCGAGCGCCCGCCAAGCTTCGATCCTCTCGCTCTTGAATTTCAAAGACGTCGCCAATTGGACGCGCGCATTCAGATCGTCGTTCTTTGCAAGAAGCGCCATGCCTTTATCGAAGTAGCTTTGCGAACGCTGTTCTGGAGATCCACAACCGCCAAGCAACGCGATGAAGAGCACGGCGAAAGCGGTACTAACCCGATGAACCGATCGCGACAAAATCGTCCGCATAAAACTCTCTTTTTGGCTCAGGCGAAAACGGCTCTCGCTGGTTGAGGGGCAAACAAGGCAAAATTACCCCTCAACTCGTCAGTCGACCGCGACCTCCGGCCTTTGCAGAATAGGCCCTAGCGTTTGCGGTAAAGCCAAGACATCTTCCGCGTCTAGCAGATAACTAAAGCGGTTGAGACGAAATGTTCGCTTCATCTCCGGAGAGGCGCCGTCAATTTCTAACATCTGTCCGCGCTCAAGCAGCTGTTTTCTGACCATCAAAAGGAGACCGAAAAAGCGCGGGTCGATATGACGGAGTTTGGAGATATCGATCGTCAGGCGGCCGGCTTCGGCTATTGCTTCGCGAAGGACAGGAATTGCTTTTTCGACCTGGTTTGCCGTCGCGCCTCCGATCAATACTATTTTGACGGTGCGACCCAAGCTATTTTTTGAGATGGCGAGGCCAACATTTCCAGCGCCACGCGCATGACGCCAAATTTTTCCGAGCACGAGCGGCAAGACGCTGGTGAGCATCAGACCCAACAAAACCAGGCCGTCCTGCAGATACCGGCGCCACAGATAGGGCTCCTGCTTTATTCGCCAAAGCCATTCGAGGCCAAACTTACGGACAAAGAGAGGCGCCCGTTTCAAAAGGCCAGCCTGAAAGTTAATCGCGGCGCCAAGATGCGAGCGGACCGGGATTCGCAATCGATGATGATTATGCAGCAGCCAGGATTGGCCTTTTTGCGCCCCAAGCGAGACCACCAAAAATCCCGCGCCGGAGGCGTTGATTGTGTCGATGATCGCCTTTGTGCTCATCTCCTCTACCGAAACGTACCCCGGATAGAGAGACCCAACGCAGACCACACCATTGGACTGCGCGTTGAGGACCTTGGAGGCCGTCTCGCCGACCCCCTCTGCTCCTCCGAACAAAAATACCTTTGCCGGTCGGCTTTTCTCAGCCTTCAGGCTGTCAAAAATGTCCGAGCCTGCGACTCTCATTCGAATTGGGACACCTAACAGCCGCGAAATCCAAACTATCGGCACCCCATCGACCGCACAGAGATCGCTGCGCAGCAAGGATTCTCGAAACTCGGGATTGGTCTGACTGGTAACGAGGAAATTAAGATTGGGGGTCGACATGAGGAATGGAACGTCGCGAACCATGACAGCGCCTAACTGCCGCACGACCGCGTTCAGATCGACCGCATCGATCGGCATGCCGAGCACGCCGTAGACGTCGCGGGACAAATCGTCCGACGGCGATGATTCTCACGCTCGCATCCGCCCCAAGCGGAACTCGTCTCATCATTGCGCAATCTTGGACTTAGCGACCCCACGCGATTGTACTCTCCCGCCCGCCCAACGATATCTATGACCACCGATCAAAGGCCAACATAACCATGGATCAATTGCAAACAGAAGTTGCCTCAATCCGTAGCCCTGTCCTCTCAGATTTCTCTTATTTTACAGATAGTTGAAGGTCAACCCGAGAAATTCATAATCTAGAATGGGTCGGCATCAGATTTTGAAGAATCGTTTTTCTGATCGGGCTTCGCCCGGTCCGTTCTGACCCATTTCTTGTCGGAAGAAAATGCCCGCGCGTAGACCCCGAATTTGCTCCCGATATACGGGATTAGGGAAGCAAGCGCCGTTGGGGGTAGCAAGTCGCGGCCCCGCTCTCGCCAGGCAAGCAGGATGCCTGACCCAAAGAGTATCAGCGCCGCCGATCCGAGAATGAGGGGCCCAACGGGCCCGCCCCCCAAAACGTCGAGCACACCAAGCACGAACGTTGCGACTATCAGAAGACCCAACAGGACCAAGGGAGGAACGGCTGCATCAAGGCTGAGAACAACCAAGTCCCAATTGCGACGACGGAGCGCTGTCCAGAGATTAGGGATCGACTTGTTTAAGATAATACTCAGGTGGCCGTGTTCCCAACGCTGCCGCTGCACCGCGGCCGCCTCGCGGGTTGCCGGAAATTCGCTCGTGACCACAGCGGCCGGACAAAATAGCGGAGGGTGTTTCGCGAATGCCAGTTGCAACCCAAGAGCCAGATCTTCAGCCAGATCATCTGTCGCAAGATCTACCGCACCAATCACATCGCGAGGAAAGGCCATTCCGCTTCCCATCAATTGGCAGGGTAATCTCAGCGCCGCCAGGCCTCGAGGGCGGAGGTCGTTCTTGATGCGCCAGGCAAATTCCGCGACCCGGAAGCCGAGCATTGCCCCGTCCGGAGCTGTCATGACGTAAAGCGCCTGCGCCGGCCTGCCTGTTGAACCACAGGTCAATGCCAGCTCGTGGATTGCGCCCTCCTCCAATCGGCAATCGGCGTCGACCACAATGACGACGTCAGGAACGTTGTTTTGCAAATGTCGAAGCCCATAAGCCAGGGCGTACCCCTTGCCGATCTTCGCAAGATCGTTGCGCTCGACGACCTCCGCGCCCGCTGCCCTGGCGATATCGGCTGTATCATCGTTGCAGTTATCCGCAACGACCAGCAACCGGTCGCCATCGTTTAGCTGCGCCAAAATATCATCAAGCGTAGGGAGCAATCCGCTGCCCTCATTGTGCGCCGGCACCAGAACGATTATGGATGGTCTCTGGGTGTTTTGGAGGAGACGACGGTTGGTTGGCCTGATCCATATTGCTGCTGCAACTTCAATAAAAAACACCAGCGTCGCCAAAGCCACGGGCGTTGCTATGACCAGAACCAATATCGAGAACGCGTTGATCATTCCAAATCCGAAGGCACCAAAAGGCTTTTTCCGCAGAAGCGTTAGTTTAGCATTCCGGACAAAATTCAGCGAATTAAGGCTCTAGCTCCGCAGCATGATTGATTTGAAGAACGGCAGACATAAAATCGCTGAACAAACCTTTGATTGGAGGCGTATCCTTACCAAGCTCCGCCATTGCGAAGAAGGATGACGTGGTGAATGAAAGCCATGCGACGGAAACCGCGGATTGGACTCGCGAGACGCCGCGGCAATTCTGGGATCCGTCACGCAAGCTACTTCGGACGATCAGAAGCTACCAACATATGCAGGGCAAGAAAAGGCGTCGCAGCGAACCTGCTTCGGAAATCGATTGTCCTCCGCCACCGTTTCTGGAGCGCCATCACTGGCGCCGATATTCCCCTCAACTGCAAAATCGGCGGAGGTCTTTTGATTCCGCACCCCAACGGCATCGTCATTCACCCCGCAGCTGTCATTGGCGTAAATTGCTTGATATTTCAGCAGGTTACGATCGGAACTCGAGAAGGAAGCGGAGTACCTCAAATTGGCGATCATGTCGATGTCGGCGCCGGCGCCAAAATCCTGGGAGCAGTCGAAATTGGCTCTCATGCCAGAGTGGGCGCCAACGCGGTTATTATCGAAGACGTGGAAGAAGGAAAGCTAGCACTTGGAATTTATCACGGTTCAAACAATTGACGTTGGCTGCTTAGACCTATGATATTCGTAACGCCGTGACCGATCAAAACTCAACTATCGTGGACGAACCCGACCTCAGTATTGTGATCGTCAACTACAATACGGGACACCTGTTCGACCGGCTGTTTTCTTCTTTAGCTGCGGCGCAAGGGACTCTCAAACTACAGACGATCTTGGTAGACAATGCCTCAAGCGACGATTCGATAAACATTATCGTCAACCGATTTCCGTCGGTCGAACTGATTCAAAATCAGATCAACGTTGGTTTTGGGCGCGCCAACAACCAGGCAATTCCGAGAATTCGCGGTCGATACGTATTGCTCCTTAATACGGATGCTTTCGTATCACCCGACACGCTTATGAAAACCATAAGCTTCATGGACCAAAATTCCAGGTGCGGCATCCTTGGCGTCAAGCTCATCGGCGAAGATGGATCGCTGCAACCCTCCTGCCGCTTCTTCCCAACGCCATGGAACGTCTTTGTCGGCTGCAAATGGGCTTGCGCGCTTTTTTCCAAAAACGAAACTAGTTGACGATATGAGGTGGGACCACCGTACAACGCGGCAGTGCGACTGGGTGCCTGGCTGCTTTTATTTGATTCGCAAGGAGGTCATTGACCAAATCGGACTGTTTGATCCCAGGTTCTTCCTCTACTGCGAGGAGGTCGATCATTGCCGCAGGGCGCGTGACGCTGGTTGGATTCGTCACTTTTTATGCCGATACGCAAGTTGTGCATATCGGCGGAGAGAGTGCAAAAATCGATCCAGCGTTCACGAGCGCAAGTCGACAAATTGCACCGCTGCTGGTTGAAAGCGAGCTACTGTATTATCGAAAGCACTATGGGTTATTGGGCTTGATCGAATCCATCGTCTTGACCGCCTGTGGCGCACTGATGGAGGTCGTCAAGAATGCCATGCAGCCATACGGGAAGAAAACGTGAAGCTCAGAAAGAGAAGTTGAAACTTATTGTGGTCGCTTCTGCGAACCACCCGTTGTGCTTCCCAATCGACACGATAGTTGCCGAGACCTAATATTACGCTCAACTGGGCTCTCGTTTTATGTTCGACAACATACGGAGCGATTTTCACGCACACAACCGCGACTGGGGCGCCCAGGGCTTCTGGGCGATGTTGGTCTATCGCTTTGGCCGCTGGCGCTACGGCGTACGTCCGGCCATCTTGCGCAAAACTCTTCTCAGCAATCTATAAGCTATCATTCAAGTTTATCCAGATCATCACGGGGATCGAGCTCCCTTGCGAAGCCGAGGTCGGCCGCAATTTCGTCATCGATCATTTCGGCGGCATCATCGTCAGCGGCTACGCCAAGTTTGGCGACAATTGCCGGATCAGAAATGGCGTTACCATCGGGTTGCGGCGGTTAGAGGAAAGATCTGCGCCCGTGATCGGTAACAACGTCGATATTGGCGCTGGCGCAAAGCTGCTGGGGCCCATCCGGATCGGCGACAACGTCATCATCGGCGCCAACGCTGTGGTCTTGTGCGACGTACCTGACAATTCGATTGCGGTCGGCGTGCCCGCGACCATCAAGCTTCGAGCCGCACAGGGTAACTGAGCATGTCCGTCGACGTCGCCCGTTCATTTGGTGTCGTGGCTATCGGCCGCAACGAGGGTGAGCGATTGAAGCGCTGCCTGGGCTCCGCCTCCAACGCTGCTCAAGTCATCTATGTTGACTCCGGTTCGACGGACGGCTCGCTGCAATGGGCAAAACAGGCCGGGGTCGATACCGTCGAGCTCGATGTCAGCCTTCCCTTTACGGCAGCGCGTGCACGGAATGCCGGCTTCCGGCGGCTGCGAGCGATCGCTCCGGACTTGAAATTCGTCCAGTTTATCGATGGCGATTGCGAGCTGAACAGAGAATGGCCAGCCACGGCGCTATCGTTCTTGGGTTCACATGACCACGTTTGCGCCGTGCTTGGACGCCGCCGTGAACGCTATCCCGAACGTTCGGTGTACAACCTGATGTGCGATCAAGAATGGGATGTCCCATTGGGCGAGGTTAAGGCTTGTGGAGGCGACGTCATGATGAGGATTGATGCGCTGGAGGCAGCCGGCGGCTATCGCGATGATCTGATCGCCGGAGAGGAGCCGGAGTTATGCGTGCGCTTACGCGCCGCGGGGTGGAAGATCTGGCGGCTCGATCATGAGATGACGCTGCACGATGCAGCGATGCTGCATTTCTCGCAATGGTGGCGGCGCCAAATGCGCAGCGGCTACGCATTTGCGCAAGGCGCAAAACTCCACGGGCGCCCACCGGAAAGCCACTGGGTTTGGGAATCACGCCGGGCGCTGATCTGGGGGCTTGGCTTTCCTATTGCTTGCATCACCGCGATCTTTTTATCGGGATGGTGGGGGGCTTTGCTCATTCTTGTCTATCCGCTGCAGATCTTACGTCGTTTGCGCAGCAAGCACGGCGCTTGGCACACGCGGTTGAAACTCGCGTTTTTCGAACAGTTATCGCGGTTTGCAGAAGCGATAGGCGAGCTGCGGTTCTTCCGCGACCAATGGCTCCATCGTCACGGCCAACATATTGAGTACAAGTGAATGCGGATCGCCTACCTGATCAACCAATATCCGAAGGTGAGCCACAGCTTCATTCGGCGTGAAATCCTAGCGTTGGAGCGACAAGGTTTCGACATCACGCGAATTTCTATCCGCGGCTGGGATACTGAACTTCCCGATGAGGAAGATCTGGCTGAGCGTCAACGCACAAGGTATGTTCTCAAAGATGGCGCATTGCCGTTGTTAGGCGCTCTGTTGGCGTTGTCCACTGCCGCATCCGGTGCGGTTGCTACAAGCGTTGGCTCTTGCTTTGCGGATGGGATGCCGGGCTGAACGTCCCCTGCCCTATCATCTCATCTATTTGGCTGAGGCCTGCTGCATCAGGGCTGGCTTCGAGCTTCTGACATCCAGCACCTACATGCCCACTTCGGCACTAATTCGGCCGAAGTTGCCATGCTGGTTCACATTTTGGGCGGTCCGCGTTGGAGCTTTACCATCCACGGGCCAGAAGAATTCGATAAGCCACAATCCATTGGTCTAGCCGATAAAATTCGACGGTGCGCATTTGTCGTGGCCGTTAGTTCATTCGGACGCAGCCAGCTTTTTAGACTTGTTGAACATCAGTACTGGACCAAAGTACATGTCGTTCATTGCGGTCTTGAAACAGCTTTTTACGCGAACGCCGATCAAATGAACGTACGAGAGTCCCGTTTAGTATGCGTTGGCCGATTAACCGAGCAAAAGGGCCACTTACTTTTATTAGAAGCCACCCGCCGCCTGTTCAATCAAGGTAGCAAATTCGAATTGGTTCTGGTCGGCGACGGCGAACTGCGTCGGGAAATTGACGCGCTCATAGTGCAATATGGACTAGTAGGTTATGTTCGCGTGACGGGCTGGATTAGCAGCAAAAACGTTCGTGACGAAATACTTGCCGCTCGTGCTCTAGTGCTGCCAAGTTTCGCAGAGGGTTTGCCGGTTGTTATCATGGAAGCTATGGCATTGAATTGGCCCATAATCGCCACTTTCGTTGCCGGAATTCCTGAGCTCGTAATTCCAGGCGAGCATGGCTGGCTGGTTCCGGCGGGTGATGCTCACGCACTCGCCATCGCTATAAAGGGCTGCCTAGATGCGTCTCCTGAAACAATAGCTCGATTTGGGCAAGCTGCCCGCTCGCAAGTTCTTCGGCATCACGATATCGATAACGAAACTGCAAAGCTCGTTCAGCTTTTTGAGTCTCCGTAAGAGAAGACGGAAAGTCTCTGGACATTCGGCCTTGGTCACCGCAGTTGCCGATTTCAGTCGAATAATATTAGTGGATAACGGTCCAACTATTTGGCATCCTCCATTGTCAAACTCTTCCATTGCTAGCGAGAGTACGATGGGAAGGTAGCCTGATGTGACGGCACTGGAGGAAAAAATCAGAGAAGAGCTAGGCGACACGTTCCGTCGAACTGGCATTTCATCAAAGGTTACAACCAAACGCCTTGTATCTAGTGTCGGGGATGGCGCGTCAGTCTTCGTCGTCGGGGACAGGCACATGCCGACGGTGCTATTGATCTCCCCCGAAAACTTTCCCGATGTAGTTTCCGCCGAGCAAAAAAAGTCCGCCTCGATGAAGAGCCATCTTGGGCCGGAACTCGGATCGGCGATTTTAACTCCCATCGCTCAAGGCAATTATATGGGTCGGAGTTATGCTCTTTTGCCCCTCAAAAGGAACTTTAGTGACAACCGTGTTTTATGGGCAATGCAACGACGAACGATCAAACCACAAGTAATTAGATGGCTCCGAAAAATGCTGTCCATAAGCACTGCCACTAAGGGCGCTTTTGGAATATATCGAAATTCACTCGAGTCCTTGGCTGAAATAGACGAACTTGATGAGGGTATCAAATCTGTTGCCCGGGGGGCGCTTGATCGTTTGCTAAATGGCCAATTTTTGCCTCTTAGCACGCCAATGCACAATGATCTCTGGAAGGGAAATATTCTCTTGCCCTGCGGCGGCGACGGAGGAAGCAGCTTCCCATTCTTTGTTATCGATTGGCGCGGGTCTCGAATTGACGGATTTCCATTCTTTGACCTTCTCAGGCTTTCAATTTCTTTTCAGATGGACCCCAGCGAACTTCGAAGCGAATTAGAAAGCGCATGTAAAACAATCGACTGTGATTTCGTCGACGCAGCGGGATACCTCGCCGCCGCACTTGGTGAAATATCGTCTCGGCGCGATCAATTTCCTCGCAAAGCATTTTTACAAATGGCGGATCGATGCTTCTCCGAGCTTCAGAAGGTGACCGGCTAGATCGTTGGGATTAGAGCTCCTATGGCTGGGAGAGTCGGAGGTAGAGTTGCTGTGCGCCAACCGAGTCCGCCCGGCGCATTCTGTTGAGCATTCAGATCGATTCTTCAACTAGGTCCAATGTCCGACGTAACCTTCCAATATCTACCCAAAGCCCCGATTCTTTGGATTCCGCCACGACGTATCCGAATCGCAGTTTCGCGGCCTCCGCAACGGATTTGTGAGCAACGCTAAAACGATCGGCTGGCTGAATAACAAGTATGGCGCTTCCTTCTGGAAGTGTCACTTGGGCGTGAGCTAACACCGAGCCCTCAACCGCAACCACGATCCGCGCGGATATTAAGGCTGCTCTGATTTCTGCTGGATTCATCAATTCGGGACGAAGAACAGAAAATCCAAGGGCTTCCAGCAACCCCACGACTTCACTTTCGTTCTCGATGGCGCGACCTAAAACGCCCGTAACTCCGCGGGTTAGATACACTTTGGCTCCAACTTTATTGGGCGCTGAAGAGCGCATCCGTTGCCGAAGCAATCTGAAGCGACGAACATGGTCAGCGTTGTATCCTCGATCATCTACCACCCATAAATTCCGAATTACTGCAGTCTTTGGTTGATCCGCCATCAGTTTAAGGATCGCCCGATACCCAATTTCGTGCATTCTCAACCGATTCCCTTGATTGATCGGCTGCAATCCGCGTTCGTTCGCAAGAATTTCTTTAGCCAAAGAATCACATAGCCATCGACCAAAGAAAAGATCAGATCCAATATCTGCGCAAAGTTGCGCGGTCTCATACTCTTGAGAGCGGCCGAAAATAATCGCCCGTCGTTGTGTCTGCGCAATTAATTCCAACTTGGTTCCCACATATACGGTACCGTCTGCAATTATCGCATCCCGCAAACGAAACGCCACTGTCGCCGGGTGTTGAACGATTTGTCCCTCTAATAGTCGCGCCAGTTCAGCTAGAGTATGATGGCGAGCATTTCTCGCCCGACTAAATTCTCCTGGCAGAGCTAAGGCCGGCAGCTCTTCCACCGTATAAGCGGTGGAAATTTCGACTCGCTCGACGGCCGCTTCGTTGATAGATCGATTGCCTAGCGCTTTCCTGGCGAGCCGTGACCAAATCGGAGCGGCGCTGACAATAAAACTCATACCAACCAACAACTACGTTCGGCCAAGCTAATTCGACGAATTGTTGCGTGATTTCGAAGTGTGTACAAGAGGGTGCTGTCGACTGTATCGATAAGATCTTCAGAGATTTAAAAGCGGTTCGGCCGCCCGAATACCTGAGCGCGCTGGTTGGTTTGGTCGGCGCATTGTGCGCGCTTATGCGCTACGGCGACAATGGCGCGATTTTCTGATTTGATTGCCCCACTTTACGGAAACCGTCTGCCTGCACTATGCTGCATCCAGGCGCAACTTGGAATAATACCCCAAGGCCCTTCCGTTGCTTCTTTTCTGGAGCCGCGGTCTCATTTTTCGAGGGACACCGGGTGTTTTACCTTGTATCGGCTCGGCGAGTGGTTGGTAAGGCTGCAAAGGCTCGGTAACCCCAACAAAACTTCCTAGCCCGGAGAACGAATTGCAAATACCAGCTCATGCTGCCCCATTAGTACGAAATGTACGTCGCCTTTTTGCGGGCCCGGCCAGCATAGCGGAAACAGCGTTCGAGGAAGAGGTGCTGTGCCCGAGCGAAGAATCTGAATTTTTCCCATCGATATTTTTGAGGGGCCAAATAGAAAAGATTACGGGTACGCAGCCCGGAGTAAGTTTGAAAGGCCAGCTGGACCAGGCTACACGGCGAACGGTTCAGCACGCTCCAACTATTGCTTATCATATCAAGGATGCCGTTCTAGTCGATGGATGCATCTATGCTCAGAGAATGAAGTTCGTAGTTGGTGACAAGAGCGTCGCTGAAGACAATAGGTTCAAGCAACTCGGCGCGGCAGCAATCTGTAGCTCCGCCGTGGGCAATACCTATTTCGGTCATTGGTTGACCGATGACGTCCTCACTTACATGCTAGCGGAGAGATATAGTAAGCCCATATGCTACTCGCCGATTTTTCCAAAAATGCACAAGTCAATTTACGAACGGTTATTTCAACAGGACTGGACCCCGACCGATAGAGCTCATATTGAACATCTAATTCTTTTCAAGGACTTTGCGCAAACATCACTTAAAAAGCGTCGTCAAATTGAGCTTCGGGGCAAGGTGTTAGAACGATTTGCCCCGTCCAACAGCCGTAATCTGATCTATTTGAAACGCGGAAACACCGGCACGCAGAGATCGATTGCTAACGAACCCGAAATTATTGAGGATCTATCTAAAAGAGGCTTCGTGATATTGGACGTCGAGACCGATAGTCTCGATAGAATTCTGTCACACTTGGTATCCGCAAAAATGGTAATTTCCATCGAGGGAAGCCAAACTTGTCACGGCGCTTACTCACTACCGAAAGACAGCGGTTTGCTTCTACTGCAACCTCCGGGACGGTTTTTGGTGTCACAGCGGGGCTGGAGCGAGAATATTGGGGTCAGATTTGGTTTTGTCGTCGGCGATCCAAAAGAGAATTCCACATACTTTTCGGTTCTTGACATTCTTAAGACTGTAGATCTCTTTTTCAAAGAGTAATGCCGGCGGCCGCGGTCTGACTTTCCAACATCAACCATTGCTGAAGACCGAACAATACACCGGCCTCCGCAGCGCCCTCGGGCAGGGGTGTCCGTCGGTCTATCCAGATTCTTCTGCCTATTGTTGTCTTGGGATCACCGTCCCTGCGTTTCCGCAGCGCTCACCACCGTGGCTTTTGACCAAAGCGGCCTCCGGTGGATTGGGCGCCGTTTTTGAAGACCGTCATCATCGCATAGAGATTAAAACGAGCTTGAGCCACCGTGTCGGATGCCCGAAACCACCGTCATCCTGCACTCAGCGAGTCCCCCATGGTAGCTTCGAAGTATGGTTTTCGGACGGAAGAGTCCATTTCTATTGGGACGATAAGTATCCTTCAAACATCATCTATTCGACTCCGTACGCAAGCTGGAATGCGATTCAGGCGAAGGATAACTAGCTTACAATGCGATTTGCGGTTTCAACGGCGGAAGCTGCTAAATCATCCACACGTAAAGATCACCGTTGCATTTTGTTTTTTGAATGAAACTAATCAGCCATTCTGCATCATTCGTTGCTGCACAGATCCAGTGACCGTGCATATCAGTAGCCCGGAACATTGATGATCCCAATCTATTGGTTGTCTCTAGGCAGTATCGCATTTTTCCAATTTCGCTCGCGTGGAATTCGAATGAAAGCACGGGAACTGGTTGGGTGAGTCCTTTTAGGACCTCATTCTCATAACCTTCGACATCTATTTTGATGTAATCGGGACGACCGAAGGTTTTTATCAGTTCATCAAGTGTCGTGACTTCGACATCCTGACTGCGAACGCTCCTCTCGTCGCCGTAAAGTTTTTTGTTCCACTCAGGAAGCAAGCTAGCTGCGGCGTCGCTACCATCAGCGTAGAGTATGGACCTTCCTGCTGCTGCTCCAACTGCCTTGCGCACAAGTACGGCTCTTGGATGGTCTAGGAATTGAAGTTCAAGAGATTGTTGGCAGTGGATATTTGGCTCGATCACTATGGATCTAAATCCAGCCGCGAGAAATATATCTGACTTCTGACCCAAGTTTGCCCCGACATCGAATACGAGGCTGCCTGGCCTGAGTAATTGGCGATACATGCTGATCTCCCGACGCCGCAAGAGTGCGATCGAAGGATTTAGCCTACGATAAGCAACTCGCGCGATCGGAAACAGGCCAACTCTCTTGAGCGAAGATTTGATCGAGGCCTTGAGCATCCTCCATCACTACGCCCCAACCCTCTCAACCTCCTAGCGCAAATAGGGGCTTGACAACCCGCTTTCCGACCGGTCAGCGGGATTGGTGGGTTGGTAATTGTGACAACTCTTTAACGCCGCAACTGGACCTATCAACGGGAAAGACCGTAAGTATCCAAACGCTACCGATCGGTGGCGACCTTATCACTAGGCATCCACTCAGCGAGACCGACAACTCCGAACTTATGAATGCGTTTTGGACGCACGCATAGTAGGATGCCCTTGTTTGCAAAAAAGGCGTCCAAGTGATCGTCAACTTCGGCATCGTTACTCCAACGCTTAACCGTCGGGTCTTATTGCGCCGACACCTACGACGGGTTAGCCAACAGACTTATCCTCAATGGCAACTGCTCGTAGTCCACGACGGCCCCAGTCCAATCATGAGAGAGCTAGTCGAAGATTTTCAAAGAGCTGATCCAAGGATCTCTTACCTCGAACGAAAATCCTGGAAATGACTCTGGAAGTTACACCGCGGTTGGAGGGAATATGCCACCTAATTGCGAAACAATCTGTGCCCGATTACGTCGTGTTTTGGGACGATGACAATGCCTATGCCGTCGATGCCTTGGAGCGAATTGCGGCCTCTTTGGAAATGGCCGACTGGCCGGACTTATTACTGGCGCGCGTAAAATATGGTACGGAAATGATACCGCCGTCTAGCGTTCCGGCCCAGTCGCTTAAAGTTGGTCAAGTCGATACTGCAGGCTTGGTATTTCGACCACTACTAGCGCGGGATGCTTACGCAAGTGTACGCCGGCATTCGACGGTGGCGCGCGAGGAGGTTCTACGTTTCAACGACTTTATGGCTTATCAGTACGTCAATCAATTGCACCCGCCCCGGGCCATTAGGCGCGATGGGGAGGTTTTCGTCTGCCAGCATGACGGGCTGCGCTTGGGACCGTCTATCAGAGCCGCTTTGGGAATTCCGTCGCTTGGCATTGCGCGTCTCGTTGGCCTCGGGCGCTGACTTAGCTAACCTAAAGAGAGCTCTTAACCACAGAGGTTGAAAAGCATGGAATCCAGCTCGAAGCGAGTAAGACCAGTCCCCGAGGATATATCAACTTCCTTTAACAAGGAGCTTGAAAACATCCTTCCAATTTCACATTTTTTGCATCGGTCGAGTTTTAAGTGGGCGACGCATGGATCAGCGACCTCCTATTATTGGTCGCTGCGAAGAGCTCGAGTTTGAGCACCTGAGAGAGCCTCTAGTCAAGAGAGTATAACATGTTACAGCCGCTCGATCGTGACAAGCTAAGGGCAGAGTTTGCTCGCGCCAAGCCATTTCCTTATGTGAAAATTGATAGTTTTCTTGATCCGGCAAACGCAGACTTTATCGTAGCAGCATATCCGTCGTTCGAGTCCGCCACGAACCAGGGTAAAATATTCTCAACTTTAAATGAACGTAAGAAGATCCAGATATCCGATGCATCCCTTTACCCCGCACCGGTCGCCGAGCTGAACGCTCTTCTTGCCTCTCAGCGTTTCCTGGATGACTTATCTTATATAACCGGCATCCCGACGCTGCTCGCTGACGAGCGACTTGTTGGCGGCGGCATCCACATTACTGGCCCAGGCGGTCGCCTCGATGTTCATGTCGATTTCAACTATATTCCTGAAAGGAAGCTCCACCGTCGGCTTAACCTTCTAATCTATCTGAACCCTCAATGGGAAGACAGTTGGGGAGGGCAATTTCAGATCTGGGACAAAGAAGTAAAATGCTGCGAAGCGGCGTTTGCTCCGATCTATAACCGGTGCGTGATCTTTCAAACGAGCGACATTAGCTACCATGGGGTTGTACCCGTTTCGCCCGATGCGCCCTTCCCCAGAAAATCGTTTGCGACTTACTACTACACGAGAGAAGCGCCCTCTCATTGGACGGGTGTTAGCCACAGTACGATTTTCAAAGCGCGACCCGACGAGAAGATGAAGGGCGCACTTCTCATGCCCGCAAAAGCTGCAAAACGAAAAGTCGACGCGCTGTTAAGGAAGCTGAAGGGCGGTCTCAAAAAGACGATTGGCCGCTAACAGCACCGATCGAGGTGTCGCGCTGTTGAATCAGGTCGGAACTTCTCCTTTTCAGGCTCGATAGGTGGTTCGTGAGGAACGTTACCCTAGTAGTAATCTCTCCCCTAAGACCGGTTGTCAGACGGGACGGCAAGGTTCTGCTGACCCAAAAGTTCGTGGACGGATTAGTTCTTTTTAGAAAGCTATGGGAGGGCCCGATTCTTCACGTGTGTGAGCCGGGTGACTTTCCAAGCGACAATTTGGACAACATCGAAGTTCCGCTAAAAACTCCAGATTTTGAAACCGTGTGTGCGACATTTTCAAGGGAACGCTTACGCACCCTTATTCCGTCCAACTCGCTCGTGCTGTCGACTGTGGGAGAGCGGTACAATTCCGTAAGCCGAATTTGCCGAGACCTCGGCATTCCGTGCGTATACATCTCCGAATACAATCTGACGACACGGAAGCAGATCGCCGCCGAATATCAAAGGAGTCCGGTTCACGGTGCATGGGCTAAATTACGTCAAATCCAACAAGAGGTGGCGCAGAGAAGAGCAATCTCAATCGCCGAAGCCATCCAATGCAACGGACTACCGACCTTTAACGCCTATCGGGCAATCAATCGACATCCCCTGCTCTTTTTTGATAACCGCGTTGAACGTTCGATGCTCGCGACTAATGATGGATTATCTCACAAAGCCAATTTGCATCAGGCCAAAAAGCTGCGACTTGCTTTTTCTGGAAGATTAAACCTAATGAAAGGTGTCGATGACCTGCCAAGCGTTGCTTCGCATCTGCGTCACCTCGGCGTTCCGTTTGAAATGTCAATCTGCGGTGACGGGGAATACCTGCCCCAGCTAACCAAGGATATCGAGCGCAAAAAACTAGGCGGATTTGTTCACCTTATGGGAAATCTGGACTTCAAAACCGAACTCGTGCCATTCATCAAAGAGCACGTTGACATATTCATTTGCTGTCATCGACAGGGTGACCCGTCTTGCACCTACATCGAAACGATGGCTTGCGGCGTTCCGATTCTTGGCTATGCCAATGAAGCATGGACCGGCCTGGCGCAATTCTCGAACTCCGGCTGGATCACGCCTATGGGTAATGCCCAGGCACTGGCGACTCGTTTAGCCGAATTATATTCAAAGCCAACGGAAATTCACCGGGCTGCGGAATTCCTCCTTGAACTTTGCGCGACAGCACACGGCTGAGGAAACGTTCAAACGTCGAATTGATCATCTAGAGCAAGTGATGGATTCGCCGCGACAATGATCCGCTCCTGGGCCGTTTGCTTTGTATGCCGGATTATTGTCGACAATCCGAGCAGAGACGCAGCCCACCTTTTTATGGCTTCAACTATATGAAAAAATGTTGCATGCTCGTTGGAGCAAAGCTCCTTCCGATTATTAGAGCCATTTCGCCGATCAAAGAGCCCAATGCAAATATTGGCAGGCTGCGCAATTCGTGCCAGAGACTGAACCATTTTAGCCGCTGAGCAAGAATGAGAAAGACCAGGGATGGAACAAGACGACTAGTCGCGATTCCCGCGACAGCTCCAAGGATACCAAATCCCAGATATCCAAGCACCAAAAACGTGGCCAATGATACAGCCTGCACAATTGATACCGCCGCAACAGTATATGTTTGACCAATGGCGGTGAAGGCACTTCGGATTAGCTGAAACGGATAAAACGCGAGACCTACTGCAAGAAGCCTCAACATCGGTCCGGCTTCCGAATAGCGAGGATCATAGAGACCTCGGATAATTTGGGGACCTGTTGCGAATATCAATCCGGCGAAGAGCGCTGCGGCCGCCTCGATCGGGAGGCGAAAGCGATAATATTTGGTTTTCAGATCGGCTGGACTGACGCGAAGAACCTCACCCAAAACTGAAAGTGTGAGGCTGCCAGTGATTCGATCAAGAAGTCCTTCAACCACCCCGATCAATGTCCTCGCAATTGAGTACACACCTAACGTGGAGCCGGGCATCAGGAGTCCAAGGACGATAACGTCAATTTGTGATCCAAAAAAGCTAGCAACCGACGATACCGCAATCCACTTACCAAAATGGAGAACCTCTCGAAAATGATCCGTATTCCAGCTCCAGCCCATTCGCGGGCCCGGTATTATCGTGTGTGACAGAATAGTCCGTACAACACCTGCAAATAGGTTGCCGGCCACGAGCGCCCACACGCTTCGAAATTGAACTGCGGAGCCAATCATGACAGGAATGGTCACGATCTTGGTCGCAATATCCATTGTAGTGAGAGATCGAAACTTCAACTGTCGAAGATTTAAAGAAAATTGAGGTGGATTCAAGCCCCCCAATCACGAGCGTGAACCCCAGTGCAACAGTGAGAATTGGGAACAAATCATTCGCGAACGCACTTCCAGGAGGGAGGATGCTTTTAACGACCGGAAGAGCAATGACAGTGCAAATGAGTACGACAACCAGCCAGAGCGACATTCCCCTCAAAGCCTGAAACAGCCAGGCCGACCGAAGAAACTCCTGGGTGTCTCCACGAGGGCTTCTGATAATGACGGCACGAATGCCAAGATCGCTGAACAAGGCGACGCCGACAATTATTGAGCTTGATGCGGAGACTAGTCCGAACGCTTCGGGGAACAGAAGACGAGACAAAATCAAGCTTGATGCAAGTCTGAAGACATTCTCGACGCTATAGGCCAACAAGGTCCAGGCGCCAGCGTTGAGTATTCTATTTTTGAGTTTCATTGAGCGCTAACCTCATCGCGACGGTAGTCACACTGGCCAGATCGATCTGACTTCGCGATGCGCGATCCCTCTAAGCTTGAATAGTCCTATCCGATCGACGGAATAATTCCCTCCATTGGATCAAAACCATCCAGGAATCAAGGCTAGGATTTTTCCCAGCCTAAGGCGGCCGACAGTTAAGCACCAGGTCTTAGGAGCTTGATTGATCTCCTTAGCGTAGGCCAAAACAACGATTATCAACACGGGTCCCACCCTCTATCCAAAGACCTGACTAGCTGCGAAGACTTCGTTGAGGTAACGTTAGAACATGAGGATTGCAATGTATGTCCCAGCGTGGCCGCCTGGTAATTCCGCGAATGGCATTGTCGCATATGCTAGCTACATGATTCCCGCGCTCCGCGATCTCGGCCACGACGTCTTCATACTGACCTGGGACACGCAGGACACGGACGAGCCTTCTCTTACGCTTATTAAGAGATTTCAGAAACCTCTTCCATTCTGGAATCGCGCGCTCTTCAAGGCCTCCGCAACGAGTGCCCTCTACCACGCTGCAGCTAAGCCGCTTGCCGGCGCCGTCAAAGATCTTACCGCGAAACATGGGATTGAAATTCTTAGAGATCGAAAAATCCTTCGGACTCAGCTATGCGATATCCTGTCTTGATCTCATTCCAGTTGTTGTTCGACTTCACGGCCCTTGGTTTCTCAATAAGCGATTTGAGGACAAGAAGCGCGAAACGCTTGAGCGGCGCGCCATAGGTATTGCCGACGCCGTGACGTCACCGTCGGACCACGTCCTCAATTCCGTAGAACGTCACTATGGGCGGAAGTTGAAAAGGACGCTTACATTCGCAAATCCCATCGTCCCGCCGTCGCGCCAGTGGTGCACTTCGAACTGCGACAAGAACAGTCTTCTATTTGTCGGTCGATTTGATCGCATCAAGGGTGGTGACCTGATCATTGACGCATTCGGCAGACTCGCGGAGAAGAACTCACAGTTGAAACTCACTTTCATTGGGCCTGACCACGGCATCAACAAGACCAACATCTTGGAATACGCGAGAACGAGGCTCCCTTCCAATGCCTTCTCTCGGTTAACCTACACCGGAAAATTGTCAACTGACGAGATTGCAGCGCTTAGACCCGAGCACTTCGTCACGATCTGCGCATCGCGATCTGAAGTGTTTCCCTATACTGTACTTGAAGCCATGGCATTCGGTTGTCCAGTTGTTGCCAGCGACGTCGGCGGTATCCCGGAGTTAATCCGCTCTGGCGAAAACGGGATGCTTTTCGAATCTCAAAACGGCGAACGCCTCGTTTCGACAATTCAGTCCCTATTGGACAACCCCCAGCTTGCGGAGAAACTTGGACGAGCTGCTCGCCTTTCCGCGGAAGAATATAGACCGGAAGCGATGGCCGCCTCGGTAGCAAACCATTATGAACAAACGATCCGCGACTTCAAATTGAGGAATAAGATCTGATGTTGATCGTTGGGCTACATAAATGAACGCCAGTAACCGTGAACGGCGTATCCGCCTTCGGCCTTTCGCGACCGCTCAGATTCAACAACTACTAGTCTGCGGCGTGGACACCCTTATTGCAAGTTGTACTATATCAATGGTTGAACATTGCAATTGCGTTGTAAGACTTGTACGGCCGCGTTGTGATATCGCCGGGAAATAGCGACCAAATATTTGCGTTGTATCCGTACCATGCCGGAAAGGCTTCTCGACCTTCATGCGTCGTGACGACTTGCATAAACATGTCGGTTACGTTTTTTGCAAAGTAATCACTGTTTTTGTAAGCAAGAAAAAGCTTAACAAGGTTGGTCGCCACCTCGAGGTTGCTTGAACCATACGTTGGAAAGAGTGTCCATCGATTAGCTGTGAACTGGTTGTTCAAGTCTGTCGGTTCTATTGAATTCGTACCGTTCACGCCATTTGAACCCAATCCCTGCTCGAGGGCGCCCTCGTATACGAACACCCCGAGCTTCGACATACCGGATCCGGCACGTGAGCCATCATATTCTCTCAACTTTGTCTCGTACCCCCGTTGCGGCGCGACAAATGAAGCTGTCGTCGCCGATCCGGCGACCCCGTTTTTGGTGCCACGTCTGATATCGTTATCCCATGCCGCAAGAGCGCGCGCGACACCCGCACCGCCGCCAGCGAAATCCGCGCTCGCCTGAAACAAGGGATCATATAACGATTGTTTCCCGTTCCATTCGGATGACGTCGAACGCGCCAGCGCGCCCTTCCAGTAGAGCGCATACGAAACTCCATCCACGAGGTCGATCGGACGGTTCGGAAATACATCGTAGCCGGTGGATAGCGGAGTTCCTGCCGGCCCGCCGAATGCAGCAAGTGTGGCGTTCTTATTGACATTCAAATCCGCACCGTTCCAGCCATATTGTTGCATCCTTCCCGTGTAGTGTCCGTCTCCTTCCAGGATGGTGTTTGCGGTAACGAGTTTGAGATCTGAGCGCGACCGCCCAGCAGTGGTCCACCCCTTGGCAAATGCCGGTAGAAGCTGACAGTTACGCAAAGCATGAAAGCTGAGATAACCTCCATGGTCGGCGCCCGTAAAGCCGAGTTGATATCCCAGGTGCACTGCCATGTGCGTCTGGTATTGACCGAAATTCCAGATTTCGTTGCTAAGTTCGCAAACCACGGGCAAGCCGGGATTAATTAGCTTAGCAAGAGTTGCGCCAAAATCTCTTGCCGACTCGATCAAGTAGAGCAGCGGGATGTTTACCCAACAGCCGACGTTACAACGATTACAAATCTCGGCGATCACCTCTAGTGGCGCGCCACTGTTCAGTACTTTGTTCTGAATCCATCCATCGAGGATCTTGCTGTAAGTATATGTGCGGATGACGTTGGCGGGCATGCTGCCGGGCGCAAGTGTACCAAAGGTAATTTGTTCTGTGGAGACGCCGGAAACTGAAGCGGAGAATGTCGTGCCGCCTCCAGCATTCCGGTTGTACTGGATGCTGCATCTGCCGCCGCCTCCATTTCCAAACGAAATTCCGGCCGCAGTGAGGGTTGCATCCCGGCCAGCGACGTAGGTCAGATTGGCGCCCAGCTTGTCGACGTTCACATCCGGACCAAAATGCCCGGAGGAGGCATCGACGGTATAACTGAAAACATAAGGTCTCCCACTATTGATGTGGGAGGCATTGAAGACAATATTGATGGCGTCCCCATGCGTGGGTGTACCCGTCAGTGTCATTAGCAGTGGTACAATGTTGGTTCCGAAAATTGGCTTTGCACCGCGTCCATTCACATTGAGCATTGGTGATGCCGTCGAATTGGCGAGGTCAGCATAGCCTTGAACGATTTCACCATCGGGATAAGCACCCTTCGTAGATCCAGCTGGGGTGGCACAGACATAGGCATCATGGGATTGTTGAGTCATACGGCCTACCCAACACGCTCGCTCGATCCTCCCTGATCCGTAACTCATTGCGGTTGGCCTCGGCCTGTAGGCAAAGTTTGTAGCGGTGCTGTTGATCACAGCTAGCATGTCCATGAATTGGAGATATCGTGGATTCAAAGAGGCATAGCTGTCGACGGCCGCCTGCGAAATCTGGAATCCTGCATCAATTGCCGCTTCATCAGCCGATTTGCAAAGTATAAGGTCGCGGAACGACGTGTACGTCCCTAGTGGAAAGCTCAAGGACACCTGGTTTATCGCTAGAATAGCCTCGCCTGAAGGACCGCTGTAGGGATCAGCGCCAACCCACGTCGAGCCCTGGAGGTCGAGCGTTTGGTTGTCTATCTTCGTACATTTCCAAATGCCCAGAGCATTCGCCTGACCGCTGATGCCCTAAATCTTAACCGTAGCGTTTTTTGGAATGTTACCAAGATAGCCGGACTTACTCGTGACGCGGACGAGATAACCACCGGCACCATTGCTAATTGGTGAAGCTACAATTGATTGGATCTTCCAGCCCCAAGCGAACTCGACACGGGGATTCGATTTTTCTTTGATCGTGATGTTTCCCCCGATATCACCCGAGCCGGCATTCAAACCATACACGTTCATGCCGCCACTATAAATGATGGCAGGTAGCGCCAAGAATTGGAGCGACCCAACACCTCGCCACTTCCAAATCAACCGGCCAAGGTAGCTTGGCGGAAAAGGCAAGTTTCCGCCTAAGGACATCTTCAGAACGCCTTGAGGATACTGATCCTGATCCAGGCTCCCGGCGAAAGCCGGATCGTTGGATCCGACAGATATCCCCTTGACCAAATTCATATATAGGTCGGACGCCTGCAAATTGGCGTTGATCGTCGACCTGCCGAGCTTGCGTGGCGACGCACTTGAAGTCTCCGCCCTCGCGTCAGATAAATCTAACCACTTCGAACCCGGTAGCGCGGCAATGATTTTTAACAAATTACGACGACTTAGTGCAGGTAATTTCATCGCACTTCCTTTGTGTCGGCCAGCTCTTACCGATACCACGCCTATGGGCTTGTTGGACTCAGTCGTAGCCAGGCGCTCACTCAACGCCCTGCAGATATTTACGAAAATGCTCCGCAATCCGTGCCTCGGTGCACTCAGCTGTTGCGAACGTTCTGCCCATAGCTCCCAGACGACCGCACAGTTCGCGGTCTTGCCAAAGATGCCACATCCCATCCACGAGGCTCTGTACTGACCCGGCATCTACCGTCATTGCATTTTCTCTATCGCGAACATAGTCGCCGACCCCAACGGAGTTCGTAACTACAATCGCTTTTCCCAAATGCATTGCGGCGACAAGCGTGACGTGCCCGCACGGAATATCCCCCGAGATAAGAGGAAGTACCGTGAAGCGAGAGTGCAGCAAAATATTCATGGCTTTGCCAAATGGCAGATTGGTGTAGATGGACACATTCGGAGGGATCTCTAAGCCCTTGAGATTTTCCGGTCGCACGACCAAAACAAAGCTAATGTCCTCGAGCCGGCGCGCAGCTTCAATTAACGTCCTATAGTCGCGCCCATTTCCGCCAATAGCCGCAATGTATTCCCCCCGTTCAATCGGCCTAGGTGGGTCTTCAACTTTTGGACTGCGCACGCCCCAATAGATGAAGTCGAAGCGCTCGATCGGAATTTTAAACGCGCTGGAATAGATCTGTCTCTCAATTCTCGAGAAGACCACGAAGCGTTCAACGCCGGCAAAAGCAAACCTGAGGACCATCTGCTTGATCGGTCCGGGCAAAGTCGTGAAGTTGAAGCTGTGCGCAACAATATGCGCCTTGACACAAAGCAAGCGCGCAAATAGCGCGCACCACGCGGCAAGCGTCGGCCCGTGGGTGACTATTATCCGCGCTCTAGTGCGTTGGGCGATCCTGACGGCTTCAAAGCAACCCAGCAAACGGGCCAGACTGAACACTTTAAGTACCTTGTCTATTCTCCGCGGTCGGCACCGAGCGAACTCAAAATGCACGTCAGCGAGCGAAAAATAGGATTCGACCCAGCGCCACCCGGGGTCGACGATCTCAGAACAACAGACTACGGTGAAATCCGCCATCTCATCTCATTGCGGAAATAGCGAGTAGTAACCGGCTTTCCTCAGCCAACGTCTGTTACGCTGCAAGTGAGCAAAAGTCTTCGGCTCGAGCTCAGTGAAACGCAACGGCTTGCTTGGTCCCAAATTCAACCCATTTCTTTCGAGATAACCAAGCCGGTAGGCTTCCGATAGCCACCACTTTGCCTCCCCTCCCGCATGAAAGCACTTGATTTCTCCGAATGGTTCATGCCTGAGAATTGACGAGCCACTGACTCCGAACCTACGAAGGAGCCGCTTGTACTGGCTTCTGTGCCAACAAAACCAAACTCTTGGATCAAGATGGCCACCGCCAATTCTCATCGCAAGAGCCGCCCAAACAATTGATTCCACGTGCATACTTCGAGGGAGGTTGGCGGAGCCTAACTTCCCAATCAGCCAGTTTAGCCAATCCAGATCAACCGGCATTCTCCATTGAGCTACTCCTATGTCGGTATGGTGAGCGAGTGCGATCCCTGCTTCCATTGCAGCCTCAACTACCTCGCTGGGCAACAGACAAGAAGGCCTCTGCCACATGAGTAGCAGGCCGGTTCGTAGTGTCGGTTCAAATCTGAAGCAATTCGGAAAATAAACGTCGGGATCCAAGATGATCATCTCCTGATCGCCTTCACTGAGAAGCACAGGATCCGTGATCTTTCGCCAGCAGGGATGCCCTTTGCGAAACACCTGTAGATGGTCATAGGCAAGAAACCGCTGTACAGCGCGTTGATCGAGATCGGCTTCGCTATAGACAGCCGATACGTGCCTCGGCCCCACTTCGCAGTCAGAGATGATCCGTTCCAACAGAGCGCTCAACACCTTTTTATCTTCATCAGAATCCGTGATCAAAGTAATAAAGAGAAATTCATCAGCATTCCGACACAGGCTTGTTAATGCCAAAGACACGTAAGGCAGCGAGCGAGGCGACAAGACCATGAATAGTCTGCGGGCTCGCGTGGTCTTTTGGCCACCGTCGCTAGTTGAAAATAGCTCCATGTTTTCCTACTAACTCGCCTTTCGTCTGGTACTCTCACTGAGTGAAGCTTCCATCACGACAGTCGGAAAGCTTTTCAGTGCGCCGCGTGTCAGCTCACATCTTTCGCTTGTCATTTTAAGGATGAATCCCGAGAATTGCTGTACCCACTCATAAGCTGTATGGACGAACGGCATCTCCCGTCGCGTCAATCCTTTTCTTGTGCTTGCGCGCCGCAACCATGATGGCTTCGGACCGCGCGAGCAACGCTCCGGCTAGCAACCAAGACCACGGGGTTAGCGTGGAGTTTGGCAGTAGCTCGATGAGATTAATTGACACGATTAGGCCGAGGCCCGCTAAACACGCTGCTTCGCGAGACGACTTTGCAAACCGCACAGCCCTTGCGGCTCGGAGCACAGTAAAGGCCAGAAGCCCAAACTCGGCAAGAAAGCCAAAAAGACCAAACTGTCCCAAAGTAATAATCCATCGCCCGTCAGTAACGCTCGCGTCTCCTCCCACGCCTCTCCAATCCTCAACGTAGACACGATTTCGTCCGTAGCGCCCCCAACCAAACAAAAAACGCTGCGAAGCGCGCTCTAAGAGATGTTCTTCTTGATCAAATCGAAATCGGAGTGAACTTGCGCGCTGCTCGTTTATACTCATCGCAAAACTTACGATCTTATCTGTTGGAAAACTCTCCGCGATCCTAGCGATTGGATAAGTCAATGCGATCGCAACAAAAACAACAGCAAATTTCAGCTGCAGACGGACATTTACCCAGCGCACTAACGGCAATAGGACAGCACCGTAGACCAGAGCAGCCCCACTTTTGCAAAGGACGAGGACTGCCCCTAAATAACCGGTGACTAATCCCGACGAGATGGAGGGAAACACCCGCACTCGTTCGCGCCACAAAACTCCGGAGGCCACAAATGCGGTCATCGCAAAAAATGCGGCCGCAAGGCCGTGTCCCATAAAGACCATCGGACGAAAACCACCGTCCGCCCGCATCTCCTGTATAAAATCGCTCGGATAATATCCATAAACCCAAAGATGAAGCTGGGGGCTCATTTTGATTTCGAATAGAAGCAGGACGGAGTAGCCCACGCCCGCGATCGTGAGCGTGGAGAAGATTAATTCAAGGTCGTTGGCCCCCCGAAAAAATTGCCGGGATAAAAAAAACGGCACTAGAGCTATGAATTGGCCCAGAGCTGCAGAGAGGCCGTCATATATTCCAACACCGGGTAGGACTAAGTTTCCTACATAGATTGCATCGCCGTTGAGAATTGACGTAATTAGAGGTCCGGCAACATACATCGCAATAAGGATTTCAACTGGCCCGAATTTGCGCCATAGCTGAAGTGGGCGCCCCGTCATCGCCATGCAGCCGACAACGGCGCAGACGCTGGGTATCGAGCCCTTGTCTAATTGAGGGATCATCTCAAGCTTGAAGAAAGTCCCAACAGGTAGAAATAGCTGCGCCCCCAGTATGGTCCACAAAGTCGCCTGCACGACCGGACGCGAGGCGTACAAAGCGATCGCCACCAAGGGCCACAAAAAAAGAGCGGATATCGCAAACCAATTAGGCGTCATGGCGACTATCGGCTACACCTTCTGAAGAGTTTCACAACCGCCCCTGCGCCTCGCGCACTCCGATCGATTCACTTCCTCTCACAGGTTTGCCGGCAAAATTGCGCCTGGTTGTCACATGCACTGATGCACGGTCCACTATAGGTAGTCGGACACACTCGCTTACAGGCGTCATTCTGGCTAGCGCAGTTCATCAGGCAGGCGCTGGAGGCATCCGCAATGCGCAAGGAGGGGCTGCTGCTTGCACGACAGCCCGAAATCGCAGCTTCAGAAAGTAGCGCAACCACAATCGCGAACGTTATCGGCTTCATCAACCCCTCCGATACATTTGTGCACGAAATGTATTATATCAAATTACTCCAATCAGCTAGTGAAGACGGACCGATATATGGAAGTCCATTTTAAGGTCGGCCATCTAGACTTGCTCGCGATCTTTGGATTAGCCTTGAAAAATTCTCAAAAGACGCTAAGCCCCTACTAAAATGAGCTATACAACACTCGGACTCTTTCTGGCTTGGTGCCTTTTCCAGTTTGTGCCTGCCACCTTGGCAAAGCCGCCTGGAGATCGAGCCCTCGCGGTTCGCACTACGCATTTTGTCGATCAACTATATCAACCGCCAAATTTTCGGTAATATTCCTCCGAAAGCCGCGGCTTATCGGCAAGAGTCCTTTGCGCGGAAGAAACAATTAAAGCTCAGGGCATACTTCGCGTACCTCACTCATTCAAACTCGAAGCCCGTTAGGTTATCTTAGGTCGACTGGTCACCCGCAAGATCTCATCGAAAGTTCGCATGAGACGATCAACGGAAAGATAAAAACCGGCAGGATGGGGATCAGCAACAACAAATGCCCAATGATATCCTGCGGCATCGGCCCGAGCTTTGGAGATCGTTACAAACCGAGTTGGCGGTTGAATTGTTAGCAACGTAGAACCGAGTGGCAGAGCATAAGTGCAGTGCCCCTGAGCTGATCCTTCGACTAGAACGACAAGATCAGCAGAAGCGATTGCACTGACAATACTCCTTGCAAATTCCTCCTCGGGATTGATTATCTCAAATCCTCTCTTTTGAAGCTGCTCTTGCAGTTCGGCAGAGTTTACCAGCTTGCGCTGGCTTCCCATTTTACCGCGGGTAAGCATTATTCGCTTAGGTCCGGCTTTGGTGACGCTCGACTGAATGCGATCGCGCAATCTCTGGACGCGCGCTATCCAGCTTTCGTTTACGCCACGATCGTCAACGACCCAAAGACGCTCAACCAAGGCGTGTTCTGTCTGTGTCGCTTCAACGCCGCTCATTTTGCGGTATTCCGGTTCATGCAGCCATGGCTCGCGCTTTAGAATTAGACCTTGGAGAGACATTTGTTCGGCCAGTTGCCCCAAAAGCAGCCCGTCATTGAGCCAGTGACCGAAGTACCGCTCGATCACATTGTTGGTGCAGAGTTGGGCCTCTCTAAAGAAATCGCGCCGTCGCGGTGTTAATGCGCCCGAACCACCTCGGATGACGTTGTATCCACCTCTATAATAGACCGTACCTTGCGCAAGCACTGCATTTTCTAGCCGATAGGCAACAGTGGCCCCGTGGCGTCGCACCCCCTGACGTAGACGTTCGAATTCTATTTCGCGCGTAGTCTCTTCGTGTACCGACTGGACACGCTCAAGTTCAAGTGGAAGTGAGATTGCGGCGGGATGCTCCCGATCGATTTGGGGAGAAATCTCGATAATCTCTGACGCGCATTTGCGGATTTCGCGGTTTCCCAAAAATTTTCCGCGGAGCCGGGCACTCATTGGTCTAAATCGGTTCATTGTCCTAGAAATCTCTATTTCACCCGTCATATCGGTTGTTTAAACGACCGCTACTGGAAGCCGATCGGCGCCCCCGGATCAATACTGGCTGAGTACTCGTTGCACGCAAGTTTTGGACCACACGTAAAGGACATCTCATCGGGTTAGGCTGGTCCCCTTCTGCCGTTTGTCACAGACCAACCAAGACAGGCGTACTGTGCATTCTAACAAGCGAAGGCATCCCAGAATTCCCAAACTAAAGTTTTCCATTTTGGAATGCGGAATCTCGCCCCCTAGCCCCGGCACCCTGATAAGTGAGCTATTTTGCTGGCGTACCTTGCCGTGCGCCTATGTGCCTCGTGCTTGTTATAGCCAGCCCAGTTTGCAAATATCGCCTTGGAGGGATCAATCCAGCTGATATGTGGGCCCTACGAGCGACCGAGTTCGCGCGCAGCGTGAAGTTCCCGTTGGCAATGTCCGTAAATGATGGGTCTCCAAACACTGGATGAACTCCATTGGCCTCATAAATCTTAAGCCGGTCGAAGGGTGCCCCCCCGCTTTCGATTGGGAACGTCACCTTTTCAGCTGTAAAAAATAGATTGTGACTGATGAGAATTCTTTTAACGCGCGCTGCTGCTTGCCATGATCGGGCACTTTTTAAAAAGAGTTCACTGTAGCCGATCTGAAATCCGTGATTCTCGCTGAAGATATTGTCGGTGATCGTGATGCCTTCAACGTTGGCCGAGTAAAGATAGACCCCTCCGGTCCACCAAGGGTACGCCTGACCCGGCTCAGGCGCGCCAAACCCATTGTGATAGAAGATATTATGAGAGATGGAGATATCTCGTCGCATGTTTTCGACGCCCCAACGCGAGAAATAAACTCCGCTTCCATCATTGTTGAAGACCAGATTGTTGTGAAAACTGACCTGCTCAGTTGGCTCGCCTTGTTCAACCGACAGGGCAAATCCAGCGCCATGACAGTTATGAATCACATTCGAAAAGACTTCGATATCGGCTAGCCGGCCGAAATAGGAGCCCACGTAAATCCCCTGTCTCGCCAGGCCTTCGACGACATTATGGTGGACCTTCCCGTGCTTGCTCGTCTCTTTGATTGTGATCCCTTCCTTGTCGCTATCCAGCACGTGATTGTAGGCGACCTCGAAGTCGATGGCGCCGCCGATGGAGATTGCCTCGTGGGGTGGTTCTCCGATGCGATCCGTATTGGGAGGCGCTAAGTCCCACGTCGTTGCGCGGGAAATAGTGTTTCCCAGAACACGAATGCGCTCCGTCCCCTTATCATCGTGATTTGTATCCCAAACCGCTATGCCAGACGAAAACGTTCCTTCGGTCGTGTTATTAATGATTTCTATGTCCGAAGCATCTCTTACGGTAATGCCAGCATCGTGCGAGTTGACTATGGTCAGGTTTGCTACCCGGACATATGAGACGCCTTGCACTTGAAAGGCACCTTCATTGAGTCGGCCCTTTATAATCGGACCCGATCCTATATCCTGCGCATCGAGAACTGCTTTTTCACCGGGCATTCCAACGAAGCTAATCCACGCATTGGGCCGTCCAGAGTTATGTACGCGCACTTGCGAAGGGAGCAAATAACGACCTCCCTTAATCATCACCGTGTCACCTGCAATTGCGGTTTCTGCGGCGTGATTAATCGTTGCCCAAGGGAGCTCTTCCGTTCCAGGGTCGGTATCTTTTCCACTCGGGCTAACAAAATGGTTTGCGCGAACGCCGGTTACCTTCGAGTAGACAAAGAGGTTCTGCTTTGCGATCGCATTTTGGCAAGCTGATAGGCTCGCAATGCAGAGAAAGAGATGGTGCAAACGCATGCAGATGATATCCGATGAACTCTATTGCTCTAACGTTTCGTAAGTAACTTTCACAGGTCTGCTTTTTGGAGTCTCGGTCGTCGAGACCCACCACCTCTCGGCGACGCCAGCCGGTTCCAAATCTAAGTTCGGCGGAGTTCCAGTTTTTGGCCAGCCTGTTGCTTGATTGAGTCGCTCAGGTTGCCGTCTGTTGGCCAGACCCCCGATTTGACCGCGCTCGCCCCGAACCTCCACGACGAACCAAGCCACCAATGCCCGCTTTTTAAACAGACCGCGACCGGCAAACCAAACTACGGCCTAAACGGATCGCTCCAAAGGTTCAATGCAAGTCGAAGGGGCCAGGAAGGCTAGCTGATTTGCTAAGGACAAGGCGTTGAAACTGCGGCCAATAACAACGGTAGGGCATCGCTGCGTCCACCTGTTCCTAGAAACACCGTCAACGCGTCCAATTAACGGCCGGCGGCTCACTCGAATTTCTCCGCTCCATAGTCAGACCGGTTATTGCTGAGAGGTTGGGGAGCAAATTGCTTTTTATAGACAAGCCCCTTGTTGGTCTTACAGAATCATTGCTATGATTACCTGCTATTAATTGGGGGCGAAAATGAATTTTAAATTAGTCGTTGTCGGCATTGCCACAAGCCTCGCATTAATCGCCCAACCAGCCAGCGCCAACGTTGTGCTCGCCACCGACGGCGCAACATTCGTAAGTGCATCGTCCCAGCTTTTCCAATCAAGCACGCCTTGTTGTGGCGGCTTCGTAAATGGTGGATTGACGACCGCCCAGAGCAACCTTCTCACACCAACGCCGACGATTTGGCTGGCGAACGGTGATACCCGATTTATTTTCGCCAACAGCGATCCGCTTCAATCCATTACTATTAAACTAGGCTCGCTTACGGACTTGGAATCTTTCGGAGCGACCTTCAGCTCAACGGATAGAGTGCCGGGTTCTTTTTCTGTCGCCGTTTCGACTGACGGGACCATCTTCTCACCCATATTGGGCTCCGTCAGCAACCCTAACTCGACGACCCCTGGCGGGAGCGCTGACCTGATTTCGCTTTCTACGCCGGTGCAGGCTGAATACATCGAATATTTTTTCGGACAGGCTATCGGCGCCAATGGAGCTCCGAATGGAGCGGCCGTTACTGAATTGTTTGCTTCGCCTGTGCCCGAACCCGCCACTTGGGTCATGATGATCCTGGGTTTTTGTGGTCTCGGCTTTCTGGCGCATCGCAGGCACAAGGCGGTCGCTTTTTCCTGGTAGTTGATGCCGGCGCGAGTTTGTCGATCTGCCAGACTAACCTTTGGCTCTTGTCCTGTGATGCGCGGTGGCCTGGACCACGTTTCCTAGCGTAAGCCGCTAGTCGTTTTTGCTCTCAGTTCGTGACGAAGCGCTGCGGCTCGACTTTCTCGTGCCGGCGACGATACCTCAATCGGCAAAAAGCCGACACAAAGCCCCACACAAATTTTTCGATTTAATCTTTTTGGCGCGAGCTAGATGCGGCCGACGTTGAGGCCTTGGAGCGCTTCTCCGCCTGATGGACGGCCTGTCGAAGGCGGAGTATTTCGGCGTATTCGTGGCTGATGTTTTTCTCAGGAGAATTGCCGATCACCGTCTTTGGCTTTGGAATTTCGCGTTTTCTCTTCGCCACGGTGACCTCCGTTCCAACAAATTCCCGATGGTCAGTTGCGCTAAATCGAACAGCCATCGTTATGAAGCAGACCGCAATTCGGTCTTTGAAAAGTCAGCTCTAACGAGCCAACATCACATCTATATAGCGGCTAAATGAAGGGCAGCTGAACGTCTTGTTACGAGTATGGTAAGCGAACAAAATTAAAAGCCGACGCTTCAATTAACTGCGTCTATTAACTTCGCGCGGTGAACCTTGGCGGATCACACTAAGCCGACCGTGCAAGCGCTTGAATATATTTGGCGTAGTCGCTTTTGCCCAAAGCGATCCCGAGTTTTTCAAGTTGCTGGCGGTCAATAAATTTCTGGTTGAATGCGATCTCTTCCGGGCAGGCAATGCGAAAGCCCTGTCGCTTTTCAAGTGTTGCAACAAAGTCGGCCGCCTCCAGCAGGCTGTCGGGGGTGCCCGTATCAAGCCAGGCAAACCCCCTCCCCATCGTTTCGATCGCCAAAAGTCCGCGCTCCATGTAAGCCCTGTTGACTTCGGTGATCTCGAGCTCTCCTCGAGCGGACGGCTTGAGGTTGGCTGCGATTTCAACCACCTGCGGGTCGTAGAAATAAAGCCCGGTGACAGCAAAATTCGATTTCGGCGCTTTGGGCTTTTCCTCGATCGAGGTCACCTGCCCCGTCTGATCAAATCCGACCACGCCGTAGCGTTCGGGGTCAGCGACATGATAGGCGAAGATCGTCGCCCCCGTTGTGCGCGAGGCCGCACGCGCAAGCATTTCGGGCAGGCCATGGCCGAAGAAGATGTTATCGCCGAGAATAAGCGCCGACGGGCCGCCTGCAACGAAGTCCGCCCCGATGATATAGGCCTGAGCCAGTCCTTCCGGACGTGGTTGAACAGCGTAAGAAAGCGAAATTCCCCATTGTTCGCCGCTACCCAAAAGCGCCTGAAAGAGCGGAAGATCATGCGGCGTCGAAATAATCAGAATATCCCGGATGCCTGCCAGCATCAGCGTGGTCAGGGGATAATAGATCATCGGCTTGTCGTAAACCGGCAGGAGCTGCTTTGACGTCACGATCGTCATCGGGTAGAGGCGCGTCCCGCTTCCGCCCGCTAAGATGATGCCCTTCAATTTTCGCTCCAAAACCTAGTGCTGGGCGCCAAGAAGGCGGTCCAGACATTTTTCCAGGGACTGATCTAGCGGCGGCAGGCGAACTCCAAAGATCGAAACCATCCTGTCGCAGCACAATCGCGAATTTGCCGGCCGGTGCGCCGCGGTTGGGTACTCCGCCGTTGATATGGCGTCTACCTCGACATGGCGACCGGTCTTTTTTCCATAGAAATCCATGATTTTTTGCGCAAAATCGTACCAGGTAACTGCGTCAGGTCCGGCGAGATGCGTTACGCCAGCAAAACGCTTACGCCAGCCGGAAGATTCGATTTGGCGCGCGACCGTCATAATCGCGGCCGCGATATCCGGCGCGTAGGTCGGGCACCCGACCTGGTCGTCAACCACTCTTAATCGATCGCGTTCGGCAGAAAGCCGCAGCATCGTTCGAACAAAATTGTTGCCATACGGCGCATACACCCACGAGGTACGAAGAATGATGTGGTGCTCGTTGGCTGCTGCAACGGCGTATTCGCCAGCGAGTTTGGACTGACCGTAAACACCCATCGGCGCGACCGGATCGGTTTCGACGTAAGGAGCGCCCTTGGTACCGTCAAAGACGTAGTCGGTCGAGAGATGAACGACGGGAATGCCGATCCGCGCAGCAGCTGTCGCGACATGCCCTGCCCCATCACGGTTGACCGCAAAGGCAAGCTCTCGCTCGAACTCGGCACGATCGACCGCGGTGTAAGCGGCTGGATTGATCACGATATCGGGTGAGAAGGCTGCTAGTGCGTTTTCCAGCAAATCTGGCTGCCGCACATCGATTTCGGAACGACCGGCGCCACCGATCACCATATCGGGCTGATCGATGGCTGCTTCGCGGAGCGCCCGCGCAACCTGTCCCTCCGTGCCAATGACGTATAGCCGCACGCTTTACTCCAGAGCCATCAAAGGCCGAGACGTTCGCCGCGATAGACATTTTCGCGAAGCGGCCGCCACCAGTCATCGCGTTCAAGATACCAGCGCACCGTCTTTTCGATGCCCGTCTCAAAGGTCTCTTGGGCCTGCCAACCCAGGGTCGTTTCCAGCTTGGATGCATCGATGGCGTAACGCTGATCGTGCCCGGGACGATCCGTGACGTAGGTGATCAGGCGATCGTGAGGTGGATTTCCGGAACGCAAGTGATCCAGGCAGGCGCAAATTTGTTTGACCACGTCGATGTTGCGTCGCTCATTGCGACCACCGACATTGTAGGTTTCGCCCGGCAATCCTTTTTCCAGAATTAATCCAAGCGCACGCGCATGGTCGTCGACGAATAGCCAATCCCTCACGTTGGATCCATCGCCATACACGGGCAGAGATATCCCATGCAGCGCGTTCAGGACGGTTAGCGGGATAAGCTTTTCGGGGAATTGATAGGGGCCATAATTGTTCGAGCAGTTCGAGACGATGACGGGCAAGTCATAGGTGCGGTGCCAGGCTTTGGCGATGTGATCGGAGGCAGCTTTGGTCGCCGAATAGGGCGAGCTCGGATCGTACGGCGTCGTTTCGCTGAATGATCCGCTCTCACCGAGCGATCCGTAAACTTCATCCGTCGAGACGTGAATAAAGCGAAAGCCTTTTTCCTGAGCGGGTTTGTTGGCTGCGAGATAGGCGCGAGCCGCTTCGAGCAACGTAAAAGTGCCGACCACATTGGTTTGAACGAAAACATCCGATCCGGAGATCGAGCGGTCGACATGGCTTTCCGCAGCTAAGTGCACCACCGCGTCCGGTTGATGTTTAAAAAACGCCGACCGGATGCCCTCGGCATTGCAGATATCCAGTCTTTCGAAGGAGTAGCGAGGGTCGGATGCAACGGAAGCCAGCGAAGCCAGATTTCCGGCATAGGTCAGCTTGTCGACAACGACGACTTCATGCCCGAGATCGCGGATAAAATGCCGGCAGACCGCTGATCCAATGAAACCCGCTCCCCCCGTAACCAGGACCCGCATGGTTCAGGAATTTCCCATTTTGTCATCAAAGAACGGCTCAAGCTCAGCGAGCCTGGGAAGGGCTTTGTCCTTGTCCGCCAGGATCATGTTCTCAGCCGAAATGCCCCAGTCGATGGCGAGGCTTGGATCGCTCCAAACGATGCCACGCTCGCAGTCTGGTGCCCAATATTCGGTGACTTTATAGATCACTTCGCAATGGGCTTCCAACGTCAAATAGCCATGCGCAAAGCCAGGCGGCACCCACAGCTGCTTCCAATTCTCCGCCGATAGCTCCACCGCTACGTGATGTCCAAAAGTCGGCGATGCTTTGCGGATATCGACGGCAACATCCAGGATCGCTCCGCGCGTACACCGCACCAATTTTCCCTGGGCGCGAGGTGGGATCTGAAAATGCAGTCCTCGCAGCACGCCACGTTCCGCCGAATAAACATGATTGTCTTGAACGAATTCGAACCGCACACCTGCGGAAGCGAGAACATCGCTGCGATAGGTTTCGGAGAAGAAGCCACGCCGGTCGGCGTGCTTGTTCGGCGCAATCAGCAAGAGATCCGCGAGTTTGAGCCGCTCAATCTGCATGCCAAGGGTTCCAGAGGTAGATTTCCGAGTGGGTTACAACAACTGGAGGCAGGCACCAAGTGAGGTTTGGAACCACCATCGAGTTTGCCTGAAGAGTTAAGGTAAACAGGGGCGCGCCAATGTCGCATCCTATACGGCTCGACGGAGGGCCTGTCTATCGCCGCTTCAGGCGCCTAGCATCGTTTACCGTTGCAGAATTTGTCTGTGCACGCTCGCCTTCCAGACACCTCTTGGATGTGATAACCGCGAGCGATGATCAACCTCATTCGTCTGTTTGCCTACTTCCTTGCTGCAGCCGTAAGCTTCGCAACGCTGGGACCACCTGGTCTTAGACCCCATTCGAATCTTGGCCAGGATGGCGAGCACGCGCTCGCATTCGTCTTGATCGGCCTAGCCTTCGCGCTGGGCTATCCGCGCCATCGGTTGCTGGCCGCAGGTCTCACGGTTGTATTTACCGGGGTGCTGGAGCTACTGCAGCTATTCGTTCCGGGCCGCCACGCGCGATTGGAAGACTTTCTTGTTGACGCGTTGGCTACATTGGGCGGCTTCGCCATCGTATCGATCATCAACTTCGCCATAACCTCGATACGCCGTACGGAGCCGACCTGAGAGCGACCATGTCGACCCTCGCTGGTTGAGCTTCTACATCGAAGAGCAGGTTAAGGCCCGCGGCGCTCTTCGTTTACGGGTAGATCAAGCTCCCTCGCCATAGAACTCGAACAGGCCAAGCCGTTCGCCATCATCATACAAGCCTTTGTCTAGGTGGGAATCGATGTCGCAAGGGAGCCCAAGTTCCGCTTGTCACCGAGCATCGCAGTGCAAAAAAAGCGTCTCGTCGAGAAGTGCCGGTGCGAGATAGCTCCTCCGTACTTGCCGGCGGAACTCGATCCCTGAAAAACCGCCAAGTCGAGACGGCGGTTTGTGTTCGATTTGCGGCGTGAGTTTCGAACACCGCGATCCGCGGGGGCGGCTAACCATAACGCGAGCATTAACTATTTACAACCTTGACTCACTCGGCGTGCGAGTAAATCATTTTGCCGATCGCTGCGAGGTTCAGTACATGAGTAAGCGGGATCCACATCATAAGCGCGCGCCGGAATTCACGGGCCAGGATGCGCGCATGAAAAAACTGGCTGGCGTCGCCTTCGGACGAGAAGTTCTGCGTCACGTCACCGATGTTATTCAACCTCTCAACGATCAAGGCACAGGCCCGGCGTTTTATTGTGTCCATTCAATCACGGGATCGATTACCGATTTTCGTTTTATGGCGCAGATGCTCGGAGCAGCGCGAAACTTTTACGGCATTCAAGCGCCAACGAAGAAGCGTAACGCCGAATTTCCCGGCTCGATTGAAAAGATCAGCCGATATTACGTTGAACACCTAATCGAATTTCAGCCTCGGGGAAGTTTCGTACTCGGCGGCCATTCCGTGGGCGCGATGATCGCATTTGAGATGGCGCATCAATTGCGGGCGCGGGGGCGCGAAGTCAGTCTCGTTGTGGTGTTCGATGGCGAGCTTTTCAATACGGGAGCCGAGATCAGCACTTATTCTCCACTCTATTGGCTTAAGCTGTCCGTAATTTTCCGGCCTGGGTACGTGACTTTCTGATGGTGGAGTTCACTTTCAAGAGCTTCTGTCGAACGGTTCTCAAGAAATCGGTCGCCGCCGGTAAGACGATCGCAGCAAAGCTGCAGGGCAAAAACTCGGGGCATGAGGTAGAAGGCTTCATCAATTTGGACAATTTTACGCCAGATCATGCAGCCTTCACGAAGGTGCTGTTTGAGAACCAATTTCGATATGTCCCAAAGCGGTATGATGGCCGCGTCCTTATTTGCGCAGCGAAAACACAAGCTCTGACACATTGGCGCCAGTTGGAAAGACCGTGGCGTAAATTTGCTCCGAACTCGCAATTCGTTCAGTTCAACGGTACGCACACCTCCATCATGAAATCGCCCAATGGATTTGCGGTGGCGGACTATCTGGCTCGGCAATTCGCGAAGATCGATACGGAAATTGAGAGCTGGCCGACGTCTAAAGCAAACTGAAAAGGCAATTGTGTTCTAGGTTGATGGCTACCGTGTTGGACGCGAGATGCCAGTCGCCTGCGCCCAATGAAGTCTTCCACTACGTTGCCCGCCGCATGACCGGCGTTTAGGCCTATGGCTAGGGTCGAAGCCGCCTCCGCGTTAGCCTTCATGCCTTACTCGAAGCTTTTTTCGGTGCTCTCGACAATCATCAAGTAACGCTGTCTATGTAGTTGCTTACAATCCATTTTATTGTTCCCGACACTTCAATGCCTTGGAGCGCGTTGACGTGCTGTGTGAAATCACCGGCGCAAGGCCAGCGCTCTGGCCCTATTTGTCAACACGTTACCTTTCCGCCCCGGCTAAATGGCGTGGATCCTGCATGTGCATTCCACCCGAGGCGCTGCTCCGCTTTGGACGTTTCCTCCCTTAGCCTTGGCCGCCGCAGTTCCCCCGCGGCGGCTATTCTTTTTGGCCAAGAAAGAAGGCCGCCTACCAGGGCGGCCTAAAAGTCATTGGGGTCAATGTGTTTCAGACTATCCGTGGTATGCGACGACCGGATGGGTCGTCACCATCGCGAACGCGGAAAACTTGAGGGCGTATTTTCCATCGCGGCCTTTCTGCAGACCGCTGCAGCTTAGGCACGCTATTTGAGGTTCGTGTGTCGCCGGAGCTTTGCCCCTATGAGGGGTGCCAAATTGCCGATCTGGTTGGTTTTATCCAATTCATTTTGCAGAGAATACCCGCGACCCGCGCTGCAAAACATCCCCGCCAGCAGCAAACCATGATTGCGGGGGAGAAGACGGCTTGAAACGGGCGGCACATGATGGGCGGCGGGAGAAGGACCGGGACGGGTTTCGAAGCGGACCCTGTCAAGCCTGTTGATCCAAAGGACCCCCAGATGCATCCTGGTGGCGTCGGAAAATCAATCCGGGGGGACCTATACGTGCCGCTGACCAGTCATGAGATCTTGGGTCACGACCCGGAGCGGTTGAGCTTCAGGTTTTCAATGCTCAACGATCGGCAGGTGGTGCGGTGTCAAATCAGCGATGCGGCACTCGATGACCTCGCTGAAATGAAGGGCATGAATGACAGCACTCGAATGACCCAGTTTCTCGCCTTGAGGGATACCATCGAACAAACTGCGTCCCAGCTTTTTGATGAAAGACCGGGCCTGCCAGGATCCATTGTAAAAATATTTTCCAAACATGTTCAGCCGAATCCTGACGACTTCAGTCGCGGCCAAAACAATCAAGCTTGCGAATAGCTTGAGCACGCGATCCTTGATGGTTCGACACTGCGGCTTGGCTATAGGTTTCAGGCGAAGCCCTGTCACTTCGAATGGAGCTCTCTCGGAGACGCCGGCTCAATCATCGATTGGGAACACTGCGATCATCCATCTCGACCGTCAGCGAAGGCAATCGACGCTGACTCCCTACCCCTGTCCCTACCTCTCCCATGGCTTGCGACGGTCCAGGCACCGCAGCGTGAAAAGAATTTGACGAGCCTGCCGCCATAAGAGCGCCCTCGTACCGGCCAAGCCGGTCAAGCGGATAGGTCGGCAAGTCGCAGAGACCGATAAAAGCCTTTGTGAGCGCTTCATATTGATCCGGCGCCGCGACAATCGATGGTCCATCGGCGCTGACTGATGGCTCGCAATCTTCTTGATCCCGTCCCTGCGAGTTTCCTGCAATGACTTTTGGGCATAGCCTGCTGATCTTATGTTGCCCTTGTTGCCGCCCTTTCAACTCTAGCAACTGACGCGCCTGAGCTTTGAAAAGCCCAGCCTCAATGGCCGTCACGCGACGCAGTCGCCACAACAAGCTTGCCAGCCTGAGTACCAATTCTCTTTCGACGGCTGATTGCGCATCAAAGTCCGCCGTCACCGCCATTTCGAAGGCCGCATAATCGTCGGCGTCTTCGAGCGCAACAATCACGGTTTCTGCCGCCAGGCCATGACGAAGCGCGTTGCGGCGTGACTTCGCCTTGCCCTCTTCCGTAATGGGACCCGTACTTAGCCGAGCATTACGACGGTTGGCCTCAATTTGTCGGAGTGAACTCATTTCGACTGCGGACCCAAAATTGGTTTCGTTTCGTTGGTTTGATTGCGGGAGATGGATCCGCCGGGATGTCTACCGTTGAGTTTCCTAGCCCGATCAATATCGCGCGCATTCAAGGCCAACTCGTCGGAATGCGACGTGAGCCACAGGGTTGCAGCGATCGGCAGTGGATCGATCCCCTGCCCTTCCCACCAGCTGCGTTCATTGCCGCGTTTATGAAGATCTCGATGGTGAATCCTGCACACGGGTACGGTGAACTTGTCGCTGACCTTGCGTCCCATCGCCGTTTGTTCTGCAAATTTCAGGTGATGCGCGTCCGAGGGCGTCCTTCCGCAGATAAGGCACGGTTGAGTGGCAACAAACCTTAAGTGATTGCGATCGCGTTCACGCACCGGCTTATCAATGGTGATAACGCGGGCAGCGCCGGGCTCTGCGCCCTCACCTCCGCTCGCCTCGCGGCTTCGTAGCTCAACTGATACTGCTGGATCACCAAGTTCGTTCAGTCGGCCCGCAAATGCGTCCTCGACTGTTTGTGCATCTTTCTTCGACAGTTGGTTCTTGAGCGGAAGCACCCGATGCGCCCACGCAGCGAGCGTTTCTGGATCGTTGAGTAACCTGAGCTCGCCCATGAACTGATGCAGGACGGTTTGTGAGGCATCGGGCGGCAAAGCTAGTGGCGTTCTTTGTAGCGGACGCGCTCGCTTTTCCGGCGGCCGTAGAGGGCTCGAGGCCGGGCGATGATCCGACGCATTCGAATGTCGATCACGCTTGGTTGGGTCGGCTGCCGGCTGAACAGCGCTCGCCGCCTCAAGAAGGTCAGGCGCATCGAGGTCGTCTTCTCCGGCAATGCCGACCAGGGCAAATAGCGCATAGCGGCGAGCGTATGTCAGCGCCGCCCCCATACGATGGGGAGCTGCGGTTTCGCTAACGGGGCATACCGGCCAATCCGACGAAATCCATTCCCCGGAGGCATGGGCCAACAATGTCGTGAGGTTGATTTGACCGGTTGCCGGGTCGATGGCGGTGGTCTGGACGGTGGCGATCTCGTGCTGCCCGAGGCTCTTGCGAACAATATCGAGGCCGCTGGCGAGCGAGGCATAGCGGAAGGTCCGGTCGCCCTCCCGCGGAAACGGCGAGCGGATGGTGGCGATCAGGGATTTTTCGGGGTTGGCCAGTTCGCCCTGGGCCTTGGCAAGCGCTCCGGCAATGGCGCCGATGGTCTCACTGGAGCGGTGCATCGGCCGTCCTCCAGGAGATCGAAACTGATGGCCCCGGACTTGGAGCGTTTGGCCCTCAGCCCATGTCCGACCGCTTCCCTGGCATCTTCCGGGACCAGCTTTTTCAGGTCTGCCTTAGCCCCTTCATGTTCCTGGTAGGCGGGACGGGTCCGCCGATAGGTCGCAGCAAACTCCGCCCAGGTATTGGAGGTGCTCATATCGACAATACGGACGGCCTCCAGCCGCGGTCTCGGCGCCTCGACCCCAAACAGCCGGGGCTCCTCCCCGCTCCTCACGCAGCTCCAGAACTTCTTTTCGGCGGTCAGGAGCAGGTGTTGGTACAGCGGGTCCGCACTTACCGTCAGTTCGACCCACTTCCCGCCCCCCGTGATGATCGATAGCGCCGCGGACTTCGCATCGACGACCCACATGTTGTGCTGAAGCTGGGCCATATGTTTCTCGGCCGCCGCCTCCTCCGAGAACGTCCAGGGCAGCATGAATTTTGCTTCGAATACCGCCCCTCCAGGTTCGACCAGACCGTCAAGTGTGGCCGCCATCCACCGATGGACGGGGTGTTGGACCCGTTTCTGAACGCTGCCGACTGAATGGCCGGTGTTGCGCTCATACCAGTGCCGATTGAGGTCTTCCGTGGCGGTGCCGAGCTGGACGACCAGGATGCCGGACAGGTCCTCCGGTTCGACCTCTCCTCGTTTCTCGCGCCAGAGCCGGACCAGGGCTCCCTGGTCGTCCCCCATGATGACCCGAGCATCGGAGCCACCAATGAATTCGCGACGATCTCGTAAATTTATTCACTGTTCCGTCCTTCGCATCATTCTTTAATATAGAAAACATATATTTTATATTGATCTTAGGAGGTCAATCGAAAATCACATGAAATTGTTAATTTCCGGGGATGCCGCATGTTGGGCTTTATGATCACGTCAGCTCAATGCAGAGCCGCTCGGGGCCTGATTGGCTGGAGCCAACAGGACCTTGGCTAATCGATTCCGGCGTTGGAACTGTCGCAATCCATCAGTTAGAGAGCGGAGCACGTCAGCCAAGGCGTGCAACGCTTGAGGTAGTACAGCGCGCCTTCGAAACCGCCGGCGTCGAGTTCATCGACGAAAACGGCGGAGGGCCTGGGGTGCGATTGCGAAAGCCCAACCGCACCAATCCAAAGAAATAATCCCAGCCCCTGAAGCAGGTGCCACACAATTTTCGGGTACGGGCTGAAGGGCCCGGGGGCCTATGGCTGTTTCCGCCCTTGACCTGGCCTTCGATCTTCAAATGAGGCAACGTTTGATGGCCTCAAGCGGATGAAAGAACTTGAAATCAAGGCCGATGAGGCCCGATAGTCCTCTCAGGTGAGTTGGTCCTGGTCGCTGCACTTCACGACGTGCGCTTGGAGCGTTCTCGCAACAGCAACTGGGGGCGATCAATGAAGAGCACGATTCTGGGGGCGACAGCCGTCCTGGCTGGCCTTGCCGCGAGCTCGCAGTCTTTCGCCTCTACCCTGCTCATCAACGGAGGCTTTGACGATGTCTCCATTGCGACGGTCGCCGCCACCTATCCCGGCCTCGTGGCCCCGTACATAAATTCTCCGAATTTTGTCTACCCAGCTGGGCCAAATGGACCCGGCACGGTCGGTAGCTGGACGTTCACCAATGGACCCATCCAGCCATCGGGTTATCCAGATGGTGGTGCCGGTCTGGTTGGCACTCCCCCGTCCGCCGGCTCATCTTTTCAGGGACCTGCGGCGTTATCAGGAAGCCAATATGCTTTCCTGCAAGACCAGGGCACGCTTTCGCAGACCTTTAGTTCTTCGCTGGCTGGCGCGACCACGATCACGTTTGACGTTGCAGGTCGCGCCTCGAGTGGCCACGGTAGCGAATCCCTCGAAGCTTTTTTGAACGGCGTCGAGATCGGCAGCGGCACAACACACGATTTCCAAGGCTTCGAGCTAGTCACGCTTACCGGGACCTTGAACGTCGGCTCCAACACCTTGGAATTCTTGGGCCTGACCCAGCTCACCGATCAGACAGCGTTCATCGAAAACGTCAATGTTGCACCCGTACCCGAAATATCAACGTGGGCAATGATGATCTTTGGCTTTGCGACGTTGGGCTTCCTAGGTTATCGCCGCAGAAACAAGTCGGCTTTCCGCGCCGCCTAATTTTACCGTCCACTGCGACGGAAAGAGCCGCCCTCGGCGGCTTTTCTTTTAGGTCCCCCCAGTTGCTCCGATAGCGTCGCGTCCTGATCGCGTCGACCCAATGCTGCGCTTGGGGACCGGTGGGCTGGAGCGAACGGGACTTGGCCAGTCATGCTGGGGTCGGAACCGTCGCTATCCATCAGCCAAAGAGCGGTGCAAGTCAGCCACGGCGCACAACGCTGGATGTCGTTCCACGCGCCTTGGAATCTGCCGGCGTCGAGTTCATCGATGAAAACGGCGGAAGCGCCGGGGTTCGCTTACCAAAACCCCGCACGCGGTCCTAACAGTCCCTCGGCAAGGCCGGACCGAGTCCTAGATCTTGCACCGACCCAAGCCGGGCGGCACAAGGCCGAGCCCGAATTGATCTAGATCAAAATCAAAATGGGACGACAGCGGGACGAACCGTTTGTCGGCTTTTCAAGCGTCTTCGGGACTGCACCGAAGTCTTTGTGATCTCGAAGCTTTTTAGCTCACGAACCTCTGAAATTTCAAGAAAACATTAACTATTTGGCCGGAGAACAAAACATCAACGCAACAAGGAGAACTTTCAGATGAAACTTAAACGCCGCCGTCAAAATCTTAGCCCCGCTCTGCTCTGGAGCGAGTCACCGAAAGACTATGAAGCATTGCTGGAGGAGCTCAAACGGGACCTTCAGCCTCGTGGCGCCATCATGCGCATGCAGGTCGAGGACTACGCCAAGCTGACGTGGGAGATAGCGCGCTACGATCGGGCAATCGTCGGCTGTCTCACTACCGCCTCTGCGCCCGCACTGACAAACGTCCTTCGGCCGATTTTCTTTGGACGCACGAAGTTGGAGAAGGGTGACCGGCCCGCACACGATCTGGCCGATGAGGCTATTCGCTTCTCGGACGGAGCCACTCGCGCGTTGAATCTCTTGAACGAAGTGGGGCTTGACGAGACCGCGGTCGAAGCTGAAGCGTTGCGGCTGAATTCGGACGTCATTGAACAGTTCCAACGCTTGAAAACTGCTGCAGAAACTCGCCGTGACAAAGTTCTTCGTAACATTACATTGTACGACAAACTGTTCACCGAGCGGCTTCAGTCGAGGACAGTGCAGTTTTTGGCCGTGGACGACGTGCCGGCCATCGCCCCTCCGAATTAGGAGAGCGTATTTTGGCAACACAACGCCAGATCGAAGCCAATCGGCGGAACGCGCAGAAAAGCACGGGCCCCCGGTCGGCTTCAGGAAAAAGCCGCTCGAGCAAAAATTCGTACAAGCACGGACTGAGCCAGCGAACTGCGAGCCAAGAGTTTGACTGTCAAGTTGACCTCCTGGCTCGGCAGCTAGCGCCGTCTAGCAATGATCCAAAAGTACAAGAACTGGCGCGAGTGGCCGCGGACGCCGACATTCGACTGCGAGAAATCAGCCAGTTGAAGCTCACGATGATGGAGACTGCTACAGCGGACGGGGCCGATCCAATGGCAGCGCAAACAGAGGATGCGTGCCGGCTGGCAGCAGCAATTCCAAATCGCCTCCCAGACCTTGTTAAGCTCCTCCGCTACGAAACCCGCGAGGCAGGCCGGAAAGACCGAGCAATGCGCAAGCTCATTCGCATGTCCAATACGGATATTTCTGTCCAGCCTCGATAGATTCCCACCACATTGAAATCGGAGTTGGGCCGCAGGTGTCGCGGCGTTGTGACCTTGGGCGCGCCGTTTCCAATCTATCGATCAGGCGATCGTCTCTCGCCTAAGCCGGTCTATATACTGAGTTTGCCTGCTCCTATTTCGCATTTAAGACCGATCTTAGGACGACCGCCAGAGGATGCAGCTCGAGTATCAGAACTCCGTCGACCGTCGGCCAGTAAGGCGCTATCAGAGGACCAGGTTTAGATGGCCGGTTTCTTCCCCACAATCCAAGGCAGCGGTTGCTCGTGAAAATGAAAACGTTTTTGGCCTCTGTCTCAATACCAGCCGCGTACGTCAGTTCTATCTCGATGATTAAACCCGACCTAGCTGTTACAAGGAGACTCCAGTTAAACTCCGCAAACTTTATGTTCCCGTCTCCATAGAATTTGAGGTCGGAAGGCACAGGAGTCCCATCGCTTGGGACCATTTCGGTGAGACCGCTGTTATTCGGGAATTGGCTTCCGATTTTGAAAAGGCCAAATTGCGGGCTGGGTCGATCGATTGCATGTCTCCACCAAGGCATCGCCACACCTATCTTCGAGCGCGAATCGTGCATTCACATTATTTTCGTACCAAACCCGTTATCCCGGCCACGAACAGGCTCGTGAAGAACCAACCCGCAGCGATATCTAACCAACGAAATCCCCGCACGAACCAGGTAGGCATATGAAGAGACTCGGGTAGTTGTGGGCCGCCGCAGATTGTCGAGCTATGTGATGGCGACGCTGCAGGTTGCGCTTCGTTTGCCGGGTGCCAATTGGCACGTTGGCCAAGATCAATAATTGGAACAAACGTGTCGATCGCGTATGCTAATGCGCAAAACGGCTCAGCGGGCATTTGAAGCGCGCCATTTCTGTTTCCGTTGGTTGGGGACATTTTTCCTAATTGGTAGGCCCAACCGAATACGAAATAACCTGCTAGAACAAACGCAGCAATGAACCACAGTGCACGCAGTGGCTTATAGCCGTATGCCATGGTCACCTTGAGTAACAATCGGCCTAATCGATTTGGCCAAGGCATCTGGCCGTATTGCAAAAGGTCATCCTGCAGACTGATGAGTGTCTTACGGGCGCCCTCCTCGTTGCCTTGCTCACGATAAATTTTCGCCAGTTGCGCATATGGCTGCGTTCGTAGAACTCCGTTCTTGTCCTTACGCGATGGGCGTTTCTGATGATGAAACCAGCGAAGCCGATTTTCTACGTCGGATGTTTGGTCCAATAGCCTTTGATACGTAAATCCATCTAAGACCAAGCCTTCTGGTCTCGGCCAAGCCTGCGGGCCATCAAGATACGAGTTCGTTCGCGTCGACGAAAGATCCAACGTCGCTTCATGCAAATCAGCACGAAGATCGAGCGTCGCGCCGATCGTGGCAGCCTTTATATCTAGGCCGCCTTGAATGGCACACGAGTCGGATATTGAGAGATCACCACCCGTTTCAACCGCATCCAGCAAAACCGCGACGCCATTTTCAACCGCAAAGCTAGCTTTCGAACAGTAAAAATGCAGACCAATTTTTCCGCTGTGCATCCTGAAGCTACCGGCGAACACGACATTCGCGTCCATCTGAACACTGTTTTCGACCTCAATCGCGTCTGCCGCGAAGGCGACGGGATTACCGGAGAATTTCGCTTCAGAAATCGATAACGACCCGATCCTGGCATTTACAATCTCAACGAGGCCTTTCACATTGAGATTGACTAGCATGAGATCGCCAACGACTTTCGCCGACGAAAGCACTAGCGCGGCCCCCTCGTCAGCCGCTCGGAGCGTTCCGCTACAGATTAGGCTGGAACGACACGACGCACCCGTAAACCGTAACCCGCCAATCGCCGACAGATCGGTGAGTAGTACAGGTCCGCCAAACGTCGCGCCGTCAGCTGAAAGAGCCACGCCTCCCGAAGAATGATGCAGGACTGAACCCGAGCAGTCGAGCGATCCTCCAGCTACCGCGTAAAGAAGGTGAACCAGGCCGTGTGCCTGAAATCCCCTACGCAGATAAATGCTGCCATCGACCTGGGCCCGCTCCGCGAGTAACGAAATGGCTCCTTCGTTGATGAAAGTGCTTCCATCACATTCGAGATTCCCGCCGATCTTTGCCGCCAGCAGATTAACGCATCCCGCGACCCTTAAAGCATCCCGAAGGAGTACGTGGCCATCTATCCGGGCGTTTTCGAGCCAGAGAGCATTCGGATGTCCTTGCGCTTTGCGCACTCCGCGCGAAAGTTTTATTTCGCCGTCGAAACACTCGAAGTTTCCCGTTACTCGAGCGCCCTTGAAATCAATCGTGCCTAGCGATGTGAGACCACGGATAAGTACATCGCCGCCTACCGAAATATTGACGGCAAGCAAAGCATCGCCTGACGATCTAAAGTCGGCGACGCATGAAAGTGTCGCGCCATCTAGACAAAATGTTGATCCGATGTGGGCGTCTCTGAACGAGACACGCCCCTCAGCGACAATTCCGCTCAGATTCGCAGCGCCCTCAACTCGGATTCCGGTCGCGTCGACGGACTTGACGCGTGACCGTCGCATTTCGAGGAGCTTAAGGTTAGCGTAGCGGAGGACAATCTGCTTTTCGAACGTGCACTCTAGGAGGTAGACCGGATAAGCTAGCGAAATAAACGACAGCTCTAACTCATCAGTTATCAGTGCGTTTCGAACAAACAGTCCCTGCAAGCCAACGTATTCGATCGTTGATGGATTTTTCAGGATCCATAACAGCAAGCTGGCGCGAATAGGCTGTCCCGCAAGCGGGGAACTGCGCACCGAAAGGTCGGACGAACCCAAGTTTCGAACGAGCTCAGTCTCCGCAAGCGACAGGTCGGAGAATTCCGCCTCTACAATCTGAAGGAATGGCTTTCTCAAAAGAAGCACTCCAAAGTCGGAGGCGCGCGAAAATTATGCTAGCGACAATCGAAGAATTTGTCGCCGAAATACTTTAGATCGAAACGTTACCATTTTAGCCCCACTGTAAAACTACGGTCGGCACCTGGGTTGAGAAATGTTCAGCTTGAATTTTCGGATTTTGGCACCAAACCGACCCGCCTTTTAAAACTGGCAGGTCGTCTGCGTGGCAAACAATCTAGATCGGTCGAACAATGGGCCTTGGCGAAGCTGACAAACCGAGGCCAGATTGATCTAACTCAAAACAGCATTATGGCGACTGTAGGAAATTTCAACGATGACCGATATGTCCGTACCAATGACCAGAATCGAATTGCGTGTCCTGAAACAGGTTCGAAGCGGCTACGCCCGAGGGGTGATTTCGCCGGGCATTCGGGAAAAGCTGAGATCGATTGGGATTGATAGACGAAACCGAACGCGGCCTGATCGTCACTGACGAAGGCTTGCGGCGCATCGAAAGCGGCAGAGCCCCAACGCGGCGATCAAAAGATCGATTGCGGCCGGTATAGCGTTGCCGAACCTAATGCCAAAACAGAATCGCACCGATAAGTCCGACAACCGATCCCCAGATTGCGACCAGTGTCGCGCCAATCCAGAAGTTGTCCAGAAGGACGCCGAGTGAATATTTGCGCGGTCGAAGCATCGAATCGATGATGGCAGATCCTGGCTCGCCCCTCCAGCGCGCCTACGGGAATAGCCACCAGTTCAGCTTCAGATGAGCAGCGGTCTTTAGTCTGATCACTTCGTCGGGTCCTTCGAGCGACACCGTGGTTTATACCTCGCCTGGCAACATCCACCGCAACGCGAGCAGACGTCAGTCGAGTCTGTATTGACGGTTGTCCCTCCCTTATGATTCCGCCGATCGGGCGGGGATGGAAGCCGCTAAGAAGGTCTACATTTGATTGTGACCACGGCCGGGATCGATGGAACGTCCAGGCACGGAAGGCCGTTTATCTAGAAAAGGCCAACTCCAAGGAGTTCCCATGCGTGAGGCTGCCAAACTGCTCGAACGTAAGAGGAAGCTGCTCGCCCGCCGGCAAGAAGGCAACGTTGAACACCTCGTTGCGGTTGAGCGAGAACTAAAGAATATCGATGATGCTTTGTCGCGGCTGGAAGTGAACGACGTTCCACCGACTGCACCCATGTTGCCAAACTGATTTTTCGGCTCGACGATGACGCGCCGTCCGGCCGTTGATGCGGTGGAGCCAGGCGTCTTCAGGCAGCGAGCGGAAAAAAACACGGGCGGCGATCGCCCTGTCGTCACTCGACGAGCGAGCCCTCGTTCTGCCTACCGCGGAGCCCGGATTACGACAGGACGGGGGCGGGCGTTAGCGACGTAGCCGTGCGCAGGCGGTGGGGTGATGTGACTATTGGCCATCGGCGTCGACGGATAGGTTCGCGTCGCGGCGCCACGTTCGACTAAATTTCCGCTGCCATCCCGAGCGTTATTAATGCCCTGCGCCTGCGTCGCGTGGATCCCGATGACAGCGCCGGCAGCAAACAGGTACGCGATGGTCTTTTTCATCCTGGTTCCAGAATAGCCGAAAAACGATCACCCAACATCTCTTTGGAGAACGATCAGACAAGTAAAGCCAACAACGGCGGTTACGACGAACGCAACGCCAAGGTAAAAGTAGCTCATGCTGTCGTGACCCAACGCTCGGCGACCTCAATCGCATGCATTAGCAGAGGTCCCAATTCTGCTCCGCTGGCGCCGTTGTCGACGGCTGTTCGGACATTCCGAATGGCGACAAATGTTTCTAACTGAAGGTCATCGCGAGGCGCACCAGCGGCCTCAGCGAGGTGGGCGGCCGCGGCGAGATTGACATCGCTTGCTTCCGGATGTGCCTCGAAGAGTAGCTCGAGCACTTTGCGTGCGGTCTTGCGATCCGTCATGTCGGGCCTCGCGCGAGAGAACAGGCCGGCAAGCGCGGCCGGATGTTTTTTCTGGCAGGTGCGACCAGGAAGAGTTGAACACTTTCAATGCGGACGCTGGTGGATCGTTCCTACATAATGCCCCACACGCGGGTGCCCGTTTGCGTTTCGAGGGGGTAGGCACCCGCGCTGGGCCACGCCATCGGGCGGATATGGCGAGGCCGACCAGACGATACCGCGCAATTGTGACGTCGAGTGGTCCGCCTTTTGCGGGACTGCGCCCGACCCTGCTTCACCCCTCGTGGGCGTGGAACACGCCGGTCCCCTCGCAAGCCCCTAGGCCGGCCACCTCCGTCTCGGCACGCTCATTGCCTGGATATGTGCGCTCGGGCCCGGTCCCCCGTCGCTTCCCGGAATTGCGGCTGGCCGAGTTCGTGCTCCTGATCGGAAGTCCTTGCCCGATGCTTTCTTCCCCGAAGGCGTCGGGTTTTTTGCACGCACCACCCCGCCCGTGCGGCGCGCGAATTGCAGGACTGGACCTGCGCCTACCCTGCTTCACCCGTAGGTGGCGTGGACGGTGCGCCGGCTCTAATTCACCGCAATGCTGCCGAGTCGGCGCACCACCCAAGCTGGAACAAGCATCGCACGACTACTTTATCGAGCCAGGGTCACCGACCACTGCCTGGCGGTTGGCCCTGGCGCGGTCGGCCGGGCCAAGACAGCCAAGCCGGGCTGGCCGCGTCTTCAACAACGTGTGCTAAGGTTGTGTGGCGTCTGTGAACTCCCTTCCGGGCGTGGAAAGCGCCGGCCCTTCAATCGCAAGCGCTAAAAAGGGGCCGGCGCGCCACTGCGGCACGTCTACCTCGATAAGCGACTTAAGCGTCAGGCATCCGGCGACAATTCGGAACCTTCGGCATCTACGGCGATTGCCGTTGCGAAGTTACGGAGAGTGCCATGTCCCAGCACCTAACCCGCGCACGACTAAGCCGAAGCGTCTTTGGCGCATTTGTTGCTATGATCGCTATTACAGCGGCGCTATTTTCTGCCGCCTATCATTTTGCCGGATAACTTACAAAAGTCGCCCCGGAGACAAATCGGCCATCCGGGTCTTGCCGTACCTCAGGCACCGGCGTTTTTCGTTTCACTCTTCTTGGCAATTCGAACAGATGCAAAATCAGATCGAGTAGCGGAAGTAATCAGCTAGTGGCCAAATCGCCAACCATTTGTCTGGGGGAACTAACCGCAACCGTCGGGGATTACTGGACGGCCTGCAAATGCCCGGAGACCGTTGATGCCCGTAAATCGCAATTTGCTTTTCATGATTATCGGCGCTCTGGTCGTTGCGGTCGGCGTTCTCAGCTACAACGTATATCAAGACAGGAAACAGCCGGACGGTCTTCAGATTAACGTTGGTCCAAACGGCCTGAAGGTTCAGGGTAAGTAGCTATTTTCATAAGTTGTTAGCCCACTAGCAGAGTGTGTTATTTGCGGCCGAGAAGGCCGGCGGTCGATTTGCGAGCTTCAAGGCGGCACCGTATCTCCCGCGACAGGCTCCGGCTGAGGCCTGTGTCGATAGGCACGATGTGAGCCAACGATCGAAAACTGCGGCCGGCTACCCGTCCAGTCTCTCCCCACACATTGGAGATCAAGCTCATCGGGCGCCCTTCAGCGTGCAGGAAGTATTGCAAGTGGTCGCGACACCGCGGTTGCATTTCTGGCAGACCGCCACGCACTGCTCCGATGACTCTGCGCCTACGGATAGAAACGTCTGGTGGCCGCTATTTCCAGTCTACAGCCGTCGGGATGTCGCAAACTGATAATTTGGATCTATCAGGACTCAGACGACCTTGGTCGCCGGCCACGAATCCGTGAAGCAATCTAAGCAGCTTCAATCCCGGCGCAGTCGTCAACATGCTGACGCCCGCGGCATTCCCTCGAGAGCGGACATCGTCAGCGTTGCCGAACATGTCGGCGAAGTGCCCCAATACACGACGACGGAAATTAAGAGGCCGCCAACTAAGGCGGCCTAAAGTTCCCCATCCCGGCGGCGGCGGCGCACTTTTGCACGACGACGGCGCGAAATATTTCCCGCGCGCCATATCCAACGAAAAAGCCGGTTAGAAAAACTGCTGGAATAAGGATCAATTCAAACATTCGCTGCACTTAGGCAATTGCATACGTCGCGCCAAGGGCGGTCGGTCGTAATCGTTCTCGCGCCGGGTGTCGGTAAAAGCGACCGCTCCCAAAATCTAATGGGACCACAGAGGTTTAGCGAGGACGGAAGGCGACAATTGCAGCGGTACCCATCTGCCCGTCCTCACACCCTCAAAGCGCGAAGATACAACCGTCCACTTACACACGCCTTACGCGGACGCTTACTCTTTTTGCTTGATGGCCGTCTCACCGCAGTGATCGCACCGATATACGTTCACCGCCGGTCGATCTTGGATTTTCGGTAGCGTCGCCAAGTGCGACATTCGACCACCGCATTCTGCGCAAATCGGCGCGAGTTGTCGCTCGTCAGATTTCTTCGCCATGGCTGCGGATTATCATCTAGCTTGCCGTTGTTTCCTACTGTAAGCGGGAAAATGTGGCAATTCCCTTCGCGAGAAAAGGAGCCACTCTAAAATTCTAAAGGGACCGCAGTGGGTTAACGGGTGATGTTTTGTCGCGGCTGGAAGTGAACGACGTGCCACCGACTGCACCCATGTTGCCAAACTGATTGTTCGGCTCGACGATGGCGCGCCGTCCGGCCGTTGATGCCGTGCGTCTTCAGAGCTGTGAGCGGAAAAAACGCACGGCCAGTCGGCGTCATAGCCACGGTCGGCAAGCAGCATTGACCCGGATTTCAGACGAAAGAGCAGTTTTCCGGAAAGTCGAACGTCGTGCGCCTCGCCGGCGCTCAACGCCTGCCGTACCGGCAGACCATTACTATCGACCCGCTGAATCCGTCGAAAATGGCCCGAACCGGCCGTTTGACGGGGATGGATCTGGAGTTGCAGAGTAAAATACAGCCGATCATGGGAGTTCGGCGAGCAACGCTAAAGCGTCTTTCAGGTCGGCGGTCTCGAAGCCCTCAGTGAACCAGCCGTAAACCGGCGCCAGCAGCTCGCGCGCCTCATCGCGGCGGCCCTCATCGGCCCAATGGCGGGCGAGGTCGAGGGCGGCGCCGATCTCCCAACCCTTGGCGTTCTGCTGGCGCGCTACCGCCAACGCATTGTGAAGGCTCGCCTCAACCTCCGGGTCGGCTGCGCCGTGGACGAGCCGTCGCAGCTTGGCATACATCCGGTGCAGCCGCGAAGCGTAGGATAGCTCTCCAAGCGATGCAGCGGTCTTGAGCGCCGCCTCCGCCTGTTCGAGGCCGTCGGCATAACGCTCGGTGGTCATCAAGCTCTCCGCCCGCAGCGCTAGAGCAAACGTCGCATGCACATTGGCTCCGAGGGAGTTCAACAGCTCCTGTCCCTCGTCGAGCCGCGCTAAGCCTTCCGCTGTCTCGCCCAGTTGTATCAAAGCCCAACCGAGATAACTCAGGCCCCAGGCGCGCGGAACAGGAAGTCCGTGGACGTCGGTCAGGCTCACCAGCTCGCGGGCGGGCGCCCCAACGGCGGCAACGTCGCCGCGAACCACGAATGCTTCGCAGGCGCGCCATAACGCGTTGGCCAGCGTCGGCGCGTGATCCAGACGGCGCGCCATGGCGATCCCATCGACGACCAGACGATGCGCCCTGTCGAAATACCCGAACGCGCTTTGCAACGATGCCCCGAAATTCATGTTGCAAACGCGAGGATCGTGGCCGAGATAGACATGCCGGTGATGGGCGTGGCGCTCCTCATCGTAAAGCACCGCGCCAGCATCGATGTGCGCCGCCGCTTCCTGAAAACGACCCTGGAAAAATCGAGTCGCCCAGCCGCAGTGATGCGCCTGCAGTAGGATGTCCGCGTCATCGAGTTCGCCGGCCATACGAAATAGGTCGCCGGAAATCTCATCGCATCGGTCGATCCGCCCCCGCGACATGTTGAATATCCACAAATTGGCGATTGCCGGAGCATGTCCGGCGAGCTTTCGATACGGCGCCCGACTTCCGCCGCACGCTCAACTACCTCGCCGACCTCAGGCGCCGACCAGCCATAAACGGCCATCGCTGGTGGTCCGAGCTGCGACAGAATTGCCAATTCGGCGCGCCAGCGTTCGGCCCGGCGTCTCCGGTTGTCTTTCGACAAGCGCGAGGGCCCGTCGGAAATGCCCGATCGCTTCGCGGTTGGCCGGCGCCTCGCCGCTCGCCGGCCTGCCTCGCCACTAGGTGGCGGCGCGCTCCGGGTGGCCCGCTTCGGCAAGGTGATACGCGAGGATTTCTGGCTCGCGCTCGGCGATTTCCGGGGCGCGCGCGTGCGATCGCCGCGGCGATCCGCCCATGCAATGCCTGGCGCGGCCCGCGCAGCAGGGTGCCATAGGCGGTGTCCTGCACCAGCGCGTGCTTGAATTGTACTCGGCCGCTGGTGGCGCACCGCGCTGGAACACAAGGCCGGCGGCGACGAGCTGGCCGAGCGCGGCCGCGCGTTTCGGCCTCGCCGCGCGGCGCGACGGCGGCGACCAGCTCGTAGGAAAATTCGCGGCCGATCGCGGCGCCGATCTGGGCGATTTCGCGCGCTCCGGCCCCGAGCCGGTCGAGCCGCGCCATCAGCGAGGCCTGCAAGGTCGCGGGGACGGCGGATCGTGCGCCGGGAATGGTGCGTCACCGCCGCGCGCGCGGCGTCCGGGCGCCGCTTCGAGCACGACCTTGGTCACCTCTTCGAGGAACAGCGGCACGCCGTCGGTGCGCTCGATGATCTCGTCGACGACGTCGGTCGGCAGCCGGTCGACATTGCCGACCAGCTCGCGCACCAGCGCCGCGCCGTCGCGCCGGCCGAGCCGTGACAGCGCCAGCATCGTGACATGCGGCATGCCCGACCCAGCGCGGCTGGAATTCCGGCCGGAATGTCGCGATCAGCAGCACCGGCAGACGCTCGACGCGGGCGATTGTGCGGTCGAGCAATTCGCGCGAGGTCGGGTCGATCCAATGCACATCCTCGAACACCATCAGCACCGGCTGGTGGTGAGCGAGGTTCTCCAACTGCCGCAGCAACGCCTCGAAGGTCATTTCCTTCTTTTGCTGCGGCGACAGCTCGAGCAGCGGCGATGCCGGCTGCTGCGGCGAAGCGACAACAGCTCGGCGAAGAGCGCCAGATCCTCGCTCCTGCGCCGCCCAGCAGCGCGGCGAGCTTTCGCGCCTTGTCTGCAGGCGGATCGTCGCGGGCGAAGCCGGCGGCGCGCTCGAGCTGGCCGATGACCGGATAGAGCGCGCTGTCCTGGTGGTGTGGCGAACAGAAATAGCGCAGCCGAGCCGGCGCCTCGCCGGCGATGCGTTCCTCAACGCCTCGGTGAGGCGCGACTTGCCGATCCCCGGCTCGGCCGAAAGCAGCACGACCCGGCCCTCGCCCGCCTTGGCCTGCGCCCAGCGCCGCAAGCAGCAGATCGAGTCTCCTCGTCGCGGCCGACCAGCGGCGTCTCGGCGCCAGCGCAACGCCTCAAACCGGCTGCGACGCCGCTCTCGCCGATCACGCGCCAGGCGCGTGTCTTCCCGGCAAAGCCCTTCAGCTGCTGCGCGCCGAGATCGCGTATCTCGAACAAGCCGCCGATCATGCCGCCGCGTCGGCGTCGGCGATGATCGACTGCGTTGGGCTCGGCGAGGGCCTGCAGGCGGGCCGCCAGGTTCGGCGTCTCGCCGACCACCGCCTGCTCCTGCGCCGCGCCCGCGCCGAGGAGATCGCCGACCACGACGAGGCCGGTCGCGATGCCGATCCGCACCTCAAGCCGCGGACCCAGATCTGGCTTGGCCGACGCGCGCCTCGACGACGGCGAGGCCGGCGCGCACTGCGCGCTCCGCGTCCTCCTCATGCGCCTCGGGGTAGCCGAAATAGGCGAGGATGCCGTCGCCCATGTATTTGGCGACGAACCCGCCGATGACCGGTCAGAATATCGCTGACGCTGCGGTGATAGGCGGCGATGATCTCGCGCAGATCCTCTGGGTCGAGCCGGACGGCCAGCTCGGTCGAGCCGACCAGTCGCAGAACAGGACGTGAGCTGGCGCCGTTCGGCCGCAGCACCGGCGGAAGCGAGTCGAGCCGACCTCGGTCGTCGTGCCGCTGTCGCGAGCTGCGCCACGTCTTGACGCAGCGCCGCGATCGCCGCGAGCAGTTTGCGGCGGTGCCCGATTGAGTTCACGCCAACCCGGTCAGATCGTCGGCCGTCAACTCGGGCAGAACCACGCCATCGATGTCATTGTTGCGGAATGCCGGCGCATATTGTTCGAGACCGAGTTCCTTGAGCCAGTCAGTGACACTGATAACCAAGATCGTGACCTCCGCTGTGACCTGTGCCAACGCCCTCGCACAAGCGAGCCTGACCCCCGACGCCTCCGCAACCGGCGACATAGGTCGGCGCTTCAGCGGCAGTCTACTACAAACCGTTCCCCAGATGAGCATTCCCTCGATCTCGCCACTCACCTTTATCGCCGTCCACAATCAAGACTAGCAGTGGATGTCGTGGATGGTTGTCCCGCCCAGGCTCTTCGATCATCCGATCATTCGCACTAACTCGAATTGATCACGCACCGCCCGGCGAAAGCTGCATTCCGCGAATACCATCAATTGGTATGCACACCGGCAGGCCCTTGATTTTGAATTGCGATCGTTGCGCGGTCCACCTAGCCAAGGTGATCGCGAATGCTTCATCACATAGTATGGAGCGTCACCCCCCAGAGCCATCCGGCCACGGTTTCTAGCTAATTAACAATTAAAGTTTAGGCTGCGCACGATTTCGAGCGGGAAAATTAGTATCGCCAATTTCACAGCTGCTGCCCTCAATTAGGATCGAGCAATGGCCTACGGAGACCGCAAGAACGATCGCGTTCAGTTCGAACGGAGCATTCCAGTCTGCATGATGGCAATCGACGGAACCTGGCGTCGCGAATGCGAGATGATCGACGTGTCACAGACTGGTGCGCGTTTGCATATTGAGGGTTCTCTTGAAGGACTTGATCTTAAGGAATTTTTCCTTCTGCTCTCATCTACTGGTCTCGCGTATCGACGCTGCCAACTGGTACGTGTTGATGGTGATCAACTCGGTGTCGAGTTTCTGGCCCGAGAGACCCTCAAAAAAGGGAAGAAGCGGCCAATCTAGAATCGATTGAAGTCGATTTAGTAGACAGGTATGCCCGGACCGGAGCATCGCGTCAGGGTTTTGTTGCTCAGTCTCAACAGCAGCGGCCTAATTGAAGTTAGCAATAGCCTAATTTCTTTGCCGTAGACTTTGACCGCATAATTACCCCAGCGGCATTTGCTAGATGAGTGAAAGTCGAATTACTCAGCGTCAGCGGGTCTTAAAAGCCGCAACGATCTCGTTTGGCGGAGGGGCAATCGATTGCACTGTTCGCAACATCTCTGAAACTGGCGCTGGTATTGAGGTCGTAACGCCGCTTTTCATCCCCGACCGATTTACGCTTATTATCCAGTCCGCACAGCTCAAACGCCTATGCCATATCGTCTGGCGCAAGGAACGGCGAATGGGTGTCGCGTTCGATTGAGACCGCGTCAGTTAACATCGGGACGCGTGCGAAAACTTCGTGGCGCCTGCCAATGATTGCAAAGTATTAGACGATCGGTCGTTGTGTTCACGCCGAAGCTAAAAACGGAAGACGTCGGACCTTCCCTTTGCCAATTTTTCTTTTAATCGGGTCTCAACGCCGCTGGCGAGGTCATCGCCTACGAATTCATGAGCAAGGCGTTTTCGCGGGTGGACGTCGACACCAACGGCGGCAAGCCGCAGGACACCCTGGCGGCAGACACTTGGCGTAGCACTGAAATCTGGCGATGGCTTCGGTGTGCCCGCCGAATCCTATGCCGTTGCCAACAAGCGGCTAGCCTGGGAGACCATTCCACCCCTGCTCGACCGCGCATCGCCACATCGAACCTCGCATTTGCGCGATCCGGTGGGACCACAGATCCACTTAGCCAGCGAGTCTTTCATCGATGAGGTGGCGGCAGCGGTGAACGCCGATCCGATCGAGTTCCGACTTCGTTACATCAAGGAGCCAAGCGATATTGCTGTCATCAAGGCGACTGCGGAGAAGCCAACTGGAACACGCGGCCTTCGCCACGCCGGGACCAGACAGGAGCTAACGTATCCGGCCGGGGTATCGCTTATGCTCAGCGCAACGGGACCCGCGTTGCGGTGATCGCCGAGGTCGACGTCAACCGAAGCACCGGAAAGATCCGCGCGCGAAAATTCACGGTGGCGCATGATTGCGGGCAGATCATCAATCCGGATGGACTGGTAAAATGCATCGAAGGCAACATCGTGCAGGGCGTCAGCCGCGCGCTCTGGGAGGAAGTTACTTTCGATCGCAACGCCGTGACCAGCATCGACTGGATCACCTATCCGATCCTCGACATCACGGAGACGCCGGCCGAAGTAAGTGTGGTTCTGATTAACCACCCGGAGATTCCGCCATCCAGCGCCGGCGAACCATCGATACGTCCGGTGGCAGCGACGATTGCCAATGCCATCTTCGATGCTACCGGTGTACGAATCCGACGTGTGCCCTTCTCGCCCGAACGAGTGAAGGCGGCATTTTCGTAAATTTTGCCCCCTTGTTCTTCGCGTTCCACCACGCCAACCATTGGAACGCCAGCCAGGCCTCTGCCTCACTCGGTGACGCTGTTATTAGCGCGCTGTGGGAACGCTTGAACAAGCCCATGAACCGCGGCGAATGTGATTGATTTTCGCGACGATGCTATTCGCAACGAGTGGCTCGGCCCAACAACTAGACCTAATGTTGAGCCGTATCCCACTCCCTCCAATGCGTTGGCTGTATCCTTACCTGCGCTCGGTTCGCAGCATGAACCCACCCACCGAGAACGCGACGGCAGGGAAAGACAAGAGGATGGGCTCCATCAAAATCGATGACAGCCAGTTCCAAGTTACGGTCAAAGGGAGCGGTTTCAATCTTGAGCCATGTCATGTGACCAACTAGCCGTGCTTACAGAACGAGGAATTTGATCTCGCTCAAATTCCAGTATTGCTACGGCCAATGCGCAGCGCTTCTCACTTTGAAAGCGTTACTCCGCAATGTGGGGTTAAGTCGAACTGACGCTTGGATTTGGCAACGCCATTTGATCCGTAGGCTGGCGCCGTTTGTCTTCTAAATTGGCTATGCGCCCCTCAAGATGACGAATTGCGTCCACCAACTCTTGCAAGACGTCGGCGGCCTCCGCCGGCAGCGCTGACTGGTTGCGGATCGCTTCTATCGCTTTCTCTGCTCGCTTTAAGTGGCTGCCGGGCATTCTAACCGTCCTTCAAAATCGTCTTAACTTTCGTTGACCAGCTTTCGCTCATCGGTATCACCCGAACTCGGCTGTTATCGGACTCGCTGATAAGCGCGTGCGAGCACGTGTCGTCATTAATCCGAACGAGTTTCAAATCGACATCCGGTTTCCAATTCAACGTGACATCAAGGTCACCAGGGAATATCCGCCACGTTGTCCCGTCGTCGAGTTCAACAATGTGGCTTTCTGAGTGTCGGCGAATTCTCATTATCGTAGGTTTCCTGCCGTCACCTTGCACATACCGCAAAAAAGCCCCAGCGCCGGGGGGCGATCACTGGGGCCTTTTGGTTGTATCGGCCGAGGGACCGATACGGCCGACTAACCTCCGACGGGTCAAATCGTTCCGATTCCTCAAACGTGGTGCGAGACAAGCACCGCCATGCCGAATGCGAACAAGCACGCGGCAATCATTGACCAGAGGGTAATTGCAATAGGTTTGGGCATATGACCCAATGCCGCGAGCCTCACCCGAGTTCCGTGAAATACATCGCGCGGCGTAAAAATTGTCGTCAGTATTGTCGGCAGCAAGTACAGCGGTTTTGGCGCGACCGAAATCCGCGGCGCTGCCGTCGGGTTCGGAGTCGCGGGAACGCATTGCAAGGAGGCGGATTGGTCAATTCAGGAGGCCATCATGCTACAGAGCGATTTCGATCCTGAAGACGGCAAGCAAGTTCTGCCCCGACCGCACGACAGCGGCAGTCAGGCGAATGAAACCGTTGATGGACTAGATGCCGAGACAGAAGCGTTACGACGTGCCACGGAAGATGCGTCTACCGATACACTTCCGGGCAAGGTTGAGAAAACGCCGGTATTTGATCGAGCTGATCTACCGCCCAAGATTTGAGATGGCGAAGCCGTCTTGCCTCTTCGCAGTGTGCAGAAGTTGCACTCTCGGTTCAAAGGTTGGCGCCACGCCGGTAATTAAGACACTGTGATTTGGGTCGAGTTCCGGTGGTATGCATTCATGCATGGCCGCCATTGGGATGCGGGCACCATCCGCCTCATTTCGGCCACCGCTAATTTTTTAAAGGCGGGAAGCGGAATTACATCCGCCCCCTGATGCCGCCGGACCCAGTCCTATTTTTGCGGCTTTCGTGATCGCTTGGCGATCCTTTTTCCCTCCCTCAATAGCACAGCAGGATCTACTTTATGCGTACAATCTTGGCTGCCGTTACAGTGCTTATCGCTTTTGCCTCGAGCGCAGAAGCGCGCGTGCACCACCACCGGCATTATGCTCATCATACTCACCAGCGGCAGTACGCCCATCACCACCGGGTTGATCGCCTGGCGCGAGCGGAGCGCGGTCGCGCAGTCAACCAGCAGCAATTTGCGGGCTTCGGTATTTTCAGTGATCAAAACACGGCTGGCTCAAACGAGGGGCATGTTCGTCGGTCGGAGCCGTCGCGCTATCGTTCCACCAACACGAGCTATCGTTACGCGAACAATGAATATCATCACGCGTTAGGCGGTCGACCGTCGGCGTGGTGCGGCTGGTACATGCGCACGCTGGTCGGGTCTGATCCCGGCCCGCAATACAATCTCGCACGGTCGTGGGCACACTATGGAGTTAACGCAGGTGGTCCATCTGTGGGCGCCATCGTGGTCTGGCCCCATCACGTCGGGAAGATTGTCGGGCAAGAAAATGGGCAGTGGATTGTTGAAAGCGGTAACGACGGCCATGACATTCGGGCTCGCCCGCGTTCACTGGCGGGCGCCATAGCGTTCAGAAGCGCCTACGCCTCGATGTAGCGAAGGCTGGTCTCAATAGCTCCCGATGGGAGAACGCGGAACTCGTCGTAGTTGCATCACCCAGCCCGCAAGTTCTCGGCAAACTGCTTGCCGTTGCGTCCGGCCCGAATCTCGTCGCTTTCCGCGCCCCCTTGGCCACCTCTACAAGTCAGCCCTCTTTGCAATAAGCTGAGGACTAAATCGTCTTACTGCATCTCATCACATGAAGTTCTACGCCAGCGGCCATCGCGCCCGCTGGTGAGAGGTCGATTGTGCTCAGCAAGAGATCCTCAAAGTCGAAAGTGAAAAGCCTGACTATTCCACCCGGCAGCTCCTCCCGCCAACCCACGACCCGGTGAAAGCTCGTAAAGTCGCGCTTTATCTCCCAAACACTCTTGCCGTGCTCTGTGCGATAGGCAGGGCGATCGGGATCTTTGATTATTTTAAGAGTTCGTTTATCGGCGACCTGAAGCCTGTAGCGTATCAATGGCGTATCGGTATTGCCGCCGTCGATCACAATTTCCTTTGAGGGAAATTCTGGCAATGGCGCCTTTGCGGCAAACGATTGATAACAATCAACCGACAATGGAGGAAGCGTTTCGGGGGAGCGCTGCGCATCGGCGCTCGATAACGTGATGATAGACAGTAACAATCCAAGACCGAGTGCTTGCATGCTGCGCAACTTCATCTGCGAACCCGCTCTGTTTAACCGCCGCTCAATCAATTCAGAACACATTCTATCGCCGATTTCTGTGTAGGTCACCCCTCCTTGCGCCACACCTTCTTAGCCCGCGAGGAGCAGATCGCCGTTCGAACCCGCTACAAGGCGGGATTCCAACCGATGTCCGAGAAGGGGCAATAGCGTCGCCTGTATCAATACTCGCGAACTCCGCGGAATCGATATAGAAAGGCATGCGAGCAGAAACTGCCCCTTGGTACAAGCATCGATGCCGTCTGAACTGGAAGCGATCAAGCATCTCTTACGACATGATTGGGATCCACTCGGTTTATCCAATTGCGATGGAGCTGAAAGTCATTACGACACTTATGCCCTGCGGGTGTTCGAAATGCTTGAGGAGGATGCCAATGCAATTGACATCGCAAGCTACCTCACTCGAGTTGTTACAACTGAGCTACTGGTGAGGGCCAATCCCGAGTGTGATGGCGCCATCGCGGCAAAAGTAGTCGCGATCCATCGACGATCAGACTGAAGCACCGAACGTTCGCCTATGAACGGATGATGACGCTCTACCTGGACCTGCCTAAAGCTCCGATCTCATGGCTAATGAGTTGGAGAAAAGCGGTGCCAGCTGAGAAATTCATGCTTCTGCTTGAGGTGCGAAGACAATTTGAAGATAATCGACATGCTGATGGCTCTCCCAGAGTCGGCACAGTCCGCGCGTGCCGATCAAGCTGCCGGCGAGAAACTAGCTGCCTTAGCGACTGGAGCTGGGGTGTCACCGAGCCGCATTGATAACGCAAAGACCCAGGCGGCTAGCCGACGTTGCAAACCTAGTCTGGAAATGAAATAGCTTGGACTCTTGGCATGCCAAAAGCCTGAGACGATTCGTTTAAAGGTGTTTCGTAATCTGCCCCACATGACGACATCGAATTTGCAGGACCTTGTGAAGCGGATTGGCGCCGAGCACGTGGAGCGCCGACTTCAAGTTGAGGCCGATCACGAGGCCCAACTTTTTGGCCAGGGACTGATCTTCTTTAATCTTGAAAATTGGTTCTCGGCCCCGTGGATTATCAGCCGTGCGCTAAAGTTGATCGGCCTGTACAGCCGCGCGCACCGAAACGCCGATCAAATCGTAATTAAACGAAACGTCCTTGAATTCTCGAACCTGCCTCAGGCATTCGATAACTTCACGGTTTTACATCTAAGTGATTTGCACGTTGACATAAGTGAAGGTGCGATGCGCCGCCTGGTCAGCATCATCGGAGACCTTCAGTACGATATCTGCGTTTTAACCGGTGACTATCGCGGAAAAACGTACGGGCCGTTCCAAAAGAGCCTCAATGGCATCAACGAGCTGAGAGCGAAACTAAAGGGGCCGCTGTACGGGGTACTTGGAAATCATGACAGCATTCACATGACTCCGTCGCTGGAAGCGATGGGCATACGGATGCTGTTTAATGAGTGCGAAATCATTTCTCGTGACGGCTCCCAAATTTATTTGGCCGGCGTCGACGACGCCCACTTTTATCGGGCCGACGATCTTCAGAAAGCTGCGATGCAAATTCCATCTGGTACTTTTTCAATCTTATTGTCGCATACGCCCGAGATTTATGACGGAGCGGCAAAAACTAATTTCGATTTAATGCTCAGCGGACACACTCATGGAGGGCAGCTTTGCCTTCCTGGTGGAGTCCCGATCAAACTGGAATCTCGCTTGCCGCGAAAGATGGGCGCTGGGCTGTGGTATCACCGTGGCATGGCCGGTTACACCTCGGTGGGAGCCGGAACGAGTTTATTGCCCGTTCGACTTAATTGCCCTCCAGAAATAGCTCTGCACACGCTTCGGAGGCGTCAATAGCTTTTGGGTTTCGCGCAGTGAGGAGCATCGCCGTACAGGCTCGATTGAGCGCCGCAGTAATCGTCCGCGCACTGGAAAAATATGAGAGACCGTGGCTTTGGACACTGCATCTTACGAAGGTCTTCTTCGACGTCGTGGCCGACGGTTGGCAATCCTCCACCGTCCTCGTCGATCAGCTCATCGAATATTGCGGCTTGCTGGGCAGTCGCGAGGTTGGGGAGCTTACCGCCTTGACTGTTTTTGATCACGAAAAGCCAATGCCAGTGCCCGGTACGTCGTGCGACGCGGGCGAGAGGCTGAAGAAATCGGGCGAACGGAAAAAAGCCGCCGCCGGGTAATCTGGCCGCAAGACGCACCCGAAAGGGCGCGCGTCAATTGCGCCGGATGACGCGGAGAGCAGCTAACCAGTCGCAATCCCAAAGGATTTTCGTCCTAAGAGATGTTCTCGCAGACGCGAGATCACGCCAATTCTTGTTTCATTGCATTGCTGGGACCCTCGCGCCCTGCCTCGGGCTTCGCCCACCAGCCGGAGACAGGTCAGCGCGGGCGTATTGAAAAGCCGGAGCCCTGCATTATAAGCATTCGTGCACACGGGGGTGGGGCAAATGTTCAAGCGCAAGGACGAGCGAGTTTTAATTACTGCCGCGGAACTTCAAACTGCGATCGAGCAGGCTTTGAAGGCTGCGCCAAGCTGCGAAGATTTCGTTGGAGTAGTCGTCCGGCCCAAGACGTCGAAATCGGTTACAGAGCCGAATTGGGACGTTCAGGGAGTTAAATACGGCAAAGCCGATAGAATAATCGTAAGCGATGCTCTTGCGAAGATCGTCACCCGCCTTCAGCAAGAATTTCGATTGGCCGGCAATAATAACGCGCCAAATTAGTAACGCGCCCGCACTTAACATCAAATCCCGAAACGGCAGTTACCACCAATTGCCTGAGCATTTGCGAGTGAGACATCTGGCTTCGACGCATAAGGTCCGAAAACGCCTTGCAGAACGTCCGCTTCCAGCGATTGGACGATGAAGGTGTTATCGGGTTGCATCACCAGAACGCCGATTGGCTTTTCACCTGGCTTCTCATAAATCGTTCACTGATTTGGCCCTGACGGGGTAATAACTGCATCGGCCATCGTCGCCTCCATGACCGGTGAGACCTGCCTTTCAGCTTTGGGTAGGTACGCTGCAGATGCGCGGGCTTATGGTCTTCGACATTCCAGCAAACGTGGGTCCTTTATGATCTAGCAGCATTTCTGAGCTCGCCCCTGTCATTAGCAATACCAACGATGTCTTTGGGGGAATGACGTTTTTCGTCGCCTACCGCAGTGCCACGTTCCACTGCTTTTTTTCCGGGCCTCGCGGATCGCCAATTGCCTCGGGAGATATCCGCTGCGAGAATAGCGGCAGTCACCCGAAGAGGAAGGAATCCTATGTGGAAGATTGGCGTTGTCGCGGCGATCGGTTTGGCTATCGCTCCCGCCCAGGCAGGTCATCATCGTGTCGTGCCCGCCGGAGTTATCAGCAAGATGACGGCTTGCGTTCAGGTCGGGGATTATCTCCCGCCCTACATCTTTCCGGCGCCGGATTGGCGACCATTCTTCGTAAAGCACATGTATGTGGGCCCCGTGATTACGTGCCTACCGACAGGCGCACCAATTGTGGCGTCCGAACAAGTCGTCTCGGTTAAATATTGAACTGACGCACTCTGCAATCCTTCGACGCCAATTGGCTTTGCTTACTGCGATCGAGCGATTTCTTAATGAAAATTGGGAGATCTCGGCCAACTGGCTGCCTGATCATCGATCATTAGGTTTAGTTGAAAGTCGCCCTTGAACAGCGCTTACCTCAACGCTTTTTGAAGGCGTCACTTCCGTTGTCAGCAACAGCGGATTGCAAGGTTGACAAGACTTGGGGCACCGAGCGACCAAGGTTTCGGCACAACATTTGCCGACACTGACAGGGCTTTTTTGAGGTTAGTCCGTCGCGCATCTTTCCGCCAAGCGATAGGCCTCAGATTAGTTTGACCGCGACGATGAAGCCGCCGACGAGCAGGATCACGAACGCGGTCAACCACAGGCCCAGGCGCTTTTCGATTTCGGCCCGGATCACATCGCCGTAGCGATTGAGCACAACCGCAACGATGAAAAAGCGGCCGCCCCTGGCGATGATCGAGCACAGGATGAACAGCCAGATATTGTAGCCGGCAAAGCCCGAAGTGATGGTGACGAGCTTGTAGGGGATCGGCGTCAATCCCTTCAGCAGGATGATCACACTGCCCCAGGCTGCGTAGGAAGCTCGAAACGCTTCGACCTTGTCGTCGAGATGATAAAGGTTGATAAGCCACTGTCCGACCGAGTCATAAAGCAGCGCTCCGATGGCGTAGCCGAGCACACCACCGGCAACGGAGGCAATCGTGCAAAGCGTCGCAAACAGCCAGGCGCGGGCCGGCCGCGCCAATGACATCGGCAGCAGCATGATGTCTGGAGGAATCGGAAAGAAGGAGCTTTCCGCGAACGCCATCGCACCTAAAATCCAGAGGGCATAGGGCTTGTCGGCGGCGGCGATACACCAATCGTAGATACGTCTGAGCATGCCGCGATGAAGCATCACGGAGTGCGTTTGTCCATGCCGGAAAAGCGGGGAATTAGCGGCGCTTGCCAGGGGCCGGCCTTCCGAGCGACAAGGCGATTGACCGATCGTTCGAGAACAATACCGAGAGGAAGCCTACCTCTAGGACCGTCTCAGCGCCGTCAGAACGCAAATTTGAGCGTCGGGTGCACTTATCAGTCGCAGGTGTCGTCGAGCGCGTCCAACAACGCTTTCATCGTCCAACCGTCGCGGCAAACAGCGGCGAAACGGTTTTCTTGTCAGAAAAATCGACAACCTCCGCAGGATTGACGGTGTCCCATTTAATCGAAGCTGACTTTGCTCGGTAAAATTTCACCATTACAGCTTGGACCTCGCGGTCGTGACCTCGTTTATCGTGGACCGTCACCAATCCAGTCAATTGAACGCTCTTAAGTTTTGGGAACTTGTCCAGTGCTGCGGGCACAACTTTCCGTGCTATGGCGCCGAACTCGCTCTTCAAGTCCCGCTGTTTCGCCACGAATGGATCAAGATTGAATTCAACCACCAGGCATTCATCGGGTAACGTTACGATTGCCCATGGATGCAAGCCAGGCTCGGTAATGACGCTTTTAGCGAACATCGCGGCGGTTTCGGCCGCATAAGCTAGCGGCAGAAAATGATAGTGCTAAGATCACAGCCGTTGCAAATTTCATATCGGCGCCAAAAGCTTTATCTTGCAGATCATTTGAACTGTCATCGAGAACAGACGAAAGATCGTCCAGTCGGTGATGGGCGCCTTGGAGATGACATCCTGCACGCCAAAAGATTCATGATAGATAGGCTTGCCATGTTGCTGCGTCACTTCGTGGGTTCATATTGTCCCAACCGAATTTGCCTCGGAGTTTAACGAGCGTTTCAATCGACACAAGCGTTGCCCGATTTCGCGTCTGCCCACGCATGCAGCCCGGCGCCGCCATCCGAGAAGCAGCAGCAAACAACTCAGTGAACCATCAAAGCTGCTCTCTGCTCTACGCCGCGGCGAGCAGCGTCGGCGCCGGCCTCGTAAGCCGGCAAGGCCCCGCCGATCCTCATCTCGCGCACGAAAACGCAGATATCACCTATCGAGATTGCGGCGTCCAAAAAAGCGAGAGCTACCGCCGGAATTGACCCTAATTGTGAACCATTTCACAGCGTCCGGCCGGATATTTGCTTAAACTCCACAAAACTGAAAATTCGGGGAAGTCAATATTGGGGCGCCAGACAAACGATCCGCGAGCCCTTCGGCGTTATTTCAGCTGCAATTGTAAGTCTGGCGTGGGGCCCCTCCTCCGAGCCTAACGGCTTACACCAGATGTCAAAAAAGACTTCGGACCGTTACTGGACCAGAGGATGCTTTTTTACCCCCATGTATCGGGAGTAGCGTCTATGAATGAGAAAATCGCTCGTTTGCGTACCCACAAACAGAACATTGACCGTTACGAAGGTCTCTTGAGATCCGGTTTGAGTGAAATTGAATTGCGGTTTGTCGAACAACGCTTGTCAGAGGAGAGGCTTGCTTTGGCAATGTTGCAGTTTATGAGTCCGAACAACTTGAAGGAAGATGATCATCCCGATGCACCGCAATAGCGCGGGTCCAAACCCGCCTGTCGCTATGCCCACAACGCCTTAGACGAGCATTTTTAAAGGCGGTGCCACGCCGCAGTCGGTCGCGACCGCCCGGAGGTGAGCTATGAGGGCGGACGAACCTAGAGATCGAGAGCGCGGTGAGCCTTACCAACTAAGTGACAACCGATCAGGCACACGAACGTTGGAAAACATGCCTAACCCAGCCTCAGAATGCACCGGGCGATCGGCTGCCAACGACAACGCCAGGGCTTGGCCGTTCTTTCCGTTCCCTGATCAGTGATACGCATCCTGATCGAGCTGACGCCGAGACCTGACCATCAAGCCGAGACCTGACCATCAAAATGGCTGGGCGTCCGATTATTGGATAAGCTGGCACCAATTCTCCTTTCGACCGCCGCTTGGGCAAAGCGTTTGAGGTCGCCGCGGTTGGCCTCGGTCGCGACCTGGAAACAAAGCTAAGTCTCCATTTGGGCTGAACGAAACCTTTTTCCGATGCGACGAAACGCTGCTGAAACAAGAGGTATCTACTGTTTTTAGTGCGGTATGCAGATTATTCCTCGAGGGCGTGACCATGTTTGAGTTCGTCATTGCAGTTATTGTATTGTCTAGTGCCGCTATCTTTTTTGCGCACGCAGTTGAAAGTTTCCTGACCCGATGAGAAAGCTGGCGCCCTCAAAAGGCGGCCTTTTTGCCGCGCTGACGGTGAAACCGACCAGACGGTTTATGGTATTTCGTTAGACGGCGGCGCGCCTCCTCCGGTTTGCCTCGCCGCGGTCGAGTAACCACGCGTAGCAATGAGCCGCGGTCCAGTGGGATCTCCACTGCATCTGAGGCCACGTCGCACGTCGGGGGTAAGCTCGTGGCTTGACGTTCGGACCGGGCAATGCTGCAGTGCGAATATTGTAGATGCGCTGGGTTGGTTGTTTTGGCGTACAAAAAGGACATTGTTGAAGCCATCCTAAAGTCCTCTGACGGCGAGGCACGCAAAGATTTTTACGGAAAAATCAGCAATTACATTGGCTTGCTTGCCTCAACTGGCAAAACAGAAGAGCAGCTTCTAGTCCTTGGCAAAGCCTATCTGGATGAGATTTTAAACCCTGATCCCCGTTATACCGGATGCTGAACGGACGCTAAGTTCGTCGCTTTTCCAGCGACCCGTCAAAGGCGGCCGGCACCGGCCTGTTTTCGAAGCAGTGGCCTCGTTCGCGACCGCCATAGCGATTCGGTTCAGTTGGTCATTGATAATGATGCCGGCTTTGCTCTGGTGGCTACACTACGGGCACGGGATCTTTTGCTGCCGCTGTGGCACCGGTACCCGAACCCTCGACCTGGGCGATGATGATCATCGGCTTTCTTGATCTGGGCTTCATGGCGTATCGACGCCGAAACTAGACGGCTTTTAGCGCCGTTTAACTCTGCTGCATGACTTCGAGAAAGGCCGCCTTCGGGTGGTGTTTTTGTTTGCGCCGCAGACTGCTGGCGCGCCGGCTGAGCCAGTCGGAGATCGGATTGAAGGCAACGGAAATGATGAAATAACTGATCTAGTTCGGTGTATTCGGGACCAAGGACGTTGAAAACGACGGGTGCTGCTTTATAAGCAGGCCCGCTGGGGGGGCAAATGACTAAGAATAAGGAGTTGCGCGTTTCAATATCTGCTGCCGAACTCGAATCCGCGATTGAGCAAGCTTTGAAGGCTGCGCCAGGCTGCGAGAATTTCATTGGAGTGTTCGTTCGGCCCAAGAAACCAGAATCGGATCCGGACCCAAACTGGGAGGTTCGCGGATTGAGGTTCGGCAACGCCGATAGGGAGACTGTAAACGAAGCTCTCGCGACGGTCGTCAGTCGCCTCCAGCAAGAATTCCAACTTCAGCGATAGAGCACCAAATTTAGCATCGCGACCTTAGCGGCTCGTAGTTACTACGGGTTGATGCGAAATGTGTCGGAGTGTGGTGACTGTGGCAAAGATTGTCACGGCAGCAAACAGGCCAATGAAGGCCGACAAAAAGTAGCGACTATCCACGATACGCACCCCAAATACTCAACGCAAAGCGACATTCAGGGCCAATGTCGTTTCCATGTCAACCGCCATCCGAGCGGTTAAGTCCCCTCGGTTCAACCTTGGCGTGAGCTCCGATAGGTTGTCATTTCAAGGGCGGGCCCGGAATGCGGAGGCTAGGAATCGCGGCTATGCCCTCCCATTGAGCATAGTCGAGCGTGAAGCGCTGGCCCGATCGGAAGCCTGTAAGGTTCATGTCAGCAGGCGTCGTTAAGTTCAAGCCCATGGCAATGATCGCCGATTGGCTAACGGGTGACTTCGATCTCTTTGGAACGACGATCCGAAACTGGATGGTCGCCGTTCCTGCCGTTATCGCAGTCAGTATCACCCTCCCATGCTGGAACCGCTAGCGGAATTCGAACATTGGCAAAGGACTTTGTCAGCCGAGAACATGCACGGAATCTGGCCCAACCGAGGTGGCGATTTTACGGTGGCTCGCCGCGGTTGGAGCGATCGTGGTAGCTTTATCGGTGGGATATATTGCCCACAATGACTTCGACATCGCCTGGCGGGAGATTCGCATCGCCGCCGCGATTGGCGCCTCCACTATCGGAGCGCTGCTGGTGATCGAATATTTCGGACGGCAACGTCGCAAACTCAAATGATCAACCGCAGCGCGGGACCAAAGCCACGCGCCTTGGCAAGCAGCGTCGCGGCCGCTCTGAACACCCTGACGCTTCCACCATTCGACATCCGATGCCATTAGCATCTCTCTCCTCCGAGCACCGCCGACCCTGTTGGGGGGAGGATTGCGACCGACCGTGCAGGCCGTGGCGGGGCTTCCATCATCCACCCCAAAAATAAGAAGACAGCCCCGGGCGAGTTCCCGGCAACGCGATATGCCTGATGCGGGAGACCGAAGCTGCAGCATTTTGGAAAGAAAAAGCCCGATTGTGATCTGGTTCACATGGGGTAAGCCTGATGGCCGCTAAGCTCTCGACGCTGGGGATTTAAGGGGCCCAGTAATAGGCGCCGCCGGGACACGATATTTCGAGCCTGGCGGCGTGATTTTTTGTGGCGCTCTTATGCGGCGCGACGATCTCAGCAAAACGCAGACGCAGCGCATCGGTCTGGTGCTCGATGCTCGCTATCCACACGGCGCAGCTTCCGTTTTGAGGGCCAATCAATGGAATCAATGGGGATGCCCGGCGTCGCAAGCCCCGCACGTTCCTCCGCTATTGGCGTGGCCCCAGCTGAGACGCGTACTTCAAGACCGTCGTCTATTCCTAACTGCGACCGGTAGGATAGCTCCGCAGGTACACTTCAGTACACCAAACGCGATGCAGTTCGTTGGGTCGATAACAATCCGTTAGGCACGTCAAATTAGAATTGAAAGATCAAGCGGACATCATGCTGGCTAGGATGAACTCGGACCCCGTTCAAATTCTGATCTCCTGGTGGTTCGTCGTCGTGAGCACCATCGTGGCAGCTCTCTCGATCAGGCTTGTCGGGAACTACGCCTTCGGCTTCTCGGACGAGCAAATTTGCGCGACTGCTTTGTTCAGTGCGTTCATTCTCACGCTGCTTTTGGTTATCGAACATTTTTCAGAGAAGCGCAGGGAGCCTAATTGATCACCCCAAAGCGTCTCCGTCGCGAGCGTCTTTTTGATTTTGCTTGGCGCGATAGGGCTCATGACAGTGGCTGCACGCTCTCCAAGACATTCCCGTTGAGCAAGTGCACGACCACGGTATTGAGTTCAGACAAGGCCAGCGCATTCGCCTTTCCACTCTCGGCAAGGAACGCTGCAAATTTAAGACCGGCGCTGGCGTCGTATCTGGTCGACCAACCACGGAGACGCCGTCCGGATATTAATGGATGGTCGCAACCGCAAACATTGCATCGGAGTTAGATAGAGGTTGGGTAAGTTCTTAGTGGCCTTCGTCCACGCTTCAGGAACTTGGTCCCTTGAGGCCGGGGCGGACCGACTGACGTTATTCAGTTGCTAACTTGGAATACGCCCAGCTAGACTTTTATGTCTGATGGGAACTCTCGAAGACCCCTGTAGCGCCCGCGAGACACGCCGACGCCGCCATTGGAACGGCGTGCAGCTCGATCCGACTTCGCACCTGCATGAATTCCCGTTTGGGCCGCGTTATCGAAAGCCGCCAATGGTCGTTCGCAAAACCCTTGAACTCTCGTCCAACACTGCGTTGACTTTCGCTAGAGAAATGCAGGCGGTGAGTTATTCACTTTCAAAATTCACGCTCGATATCGACGGAAAACCTACGCTGGTTCTTCAGGCGAAATGGCAAGTTGTTGCTGACGAGCTGTGCCGCGATTGGGCAGAGTCTCACTGGGACCAGCTGGTGTCGAAAGGCCCACGAGGGGCAGTTGTGCGACCCAGTGTGCGGATACGCCTAGCGCGATCGGCGGAAAAAACTGCGTACCAAGCCTGCACCAATAGTGACGAGTTTTTTGAGGGCGTGAAGATTGTCAAGCTGGTCGGCGCCGTCGCGCAAGAAAATACGCAAGGCAGCTGTGATCGATCAAATTCTGACCAGGGGCAGGAACCTACCGCTACTGAAGACGGCGATCTCGTCCTGAGAAGTGATGATCCTCACACCTCCTGAGCTTCAGCCATCCCCCCTTTGGGACTGTTTGCAAGCTTTACACAAGTGTTCGACGCTCGGCTGTTGACCTTGATACCAGCCGCGTTGCGCGGAATAGGCTACCTCGACCCAGATCGATCCGAATTTACTACTCCGCCCGAGTGCTTGCCGAAATTCCCGACTTGCAGGTTAAATCGAATGGTTTGCGCGCACCCATTTTGACCTATCCTTAGAGTTAAATCGTCCACCGTCCACGACCACAAATAGAATAATCGGGGCCAAAGTGGCTCCTTAAGCGCGATTTCGACAAATGGTCACCGAAACGCAGGCAGACCGCCTCCGGTCAGCCATTATTTTGTTCCGTTTTGAAACTGATTTAATATGCAGCGAAATGTTTGTGGCCTGGCGATTTGCGAAGGGGCAATCACCATTCACGGCTGCGACGGGACAAATTAATTCGAGGCGCTAAAGGGGGATCAAGGTGAAGAACCAATTGAAAGCGAAGAAGTCGCCGAGCCATGGCTCTATTATCGACATCGATCAGCAAGAGGTTCCTATCGTAGCCCGCGCTCCGCACGAAGAGGAGCAGGCTTGGGAGGCGATGGCCGTCGACGACCTCTGGAGGCTTCATGAGAGCATCGTCAAAGTCATCACCAGGAAAATTCGCGCGGAAACCCAAAGGCTGGAAAATCGGCTCCGTCTACTCGGTCCGACAGAAACTTCTCGCGATCGGTCCTACGAGAAATTATCCAGCGCCCGGAAATCGCGAAAGCCCAACCGGCGGCCCTATCCGCAAGTCAAGCCTAAATATCGAGATCGCACCGACCCATCGGTGACATGGTCCGGACGCGGCAAGCTGCCGCGCTGGCTAAGCGCGCATATCAGTTTGGGTAGGCAGCTCGAAGATTTCAAGATCGGCTGACTGGGGTGGAACATCCAAAGGGCCTCGGGGATCCGGCCTGCATCTATCTGCGTCCGGCGCGTTCGAAAATTGTTGGTCAGTTGCCAGCCTCAGCCTAGCGACGCAGACGATCAATAGGCGTTGCGCTTCCGCAAGACCTCAAAAAATGTCTTGATCAGGATCTGGAAATCAAGCCAAAGGCTCCAATTGTTGATGTACCAGAGATCCATTTCGACCCGTCGCGCAATCAGGTCCAGCGACGGTGTTGCGCCACGCAAGCCATTGACTTGCGCCCACCCTGTCATCCCTGGCTTGACGTGATGGCGAAATGCATAGTCCTGCAACAGGTTCTCAAAATAATTATCGTGAGCCAGTGCATGAGGCCGAGGGCCGATCAGTGACATTTCGCCCCGGATTACGTTTATGAGTTGCGGCAACTCATCAATGCTGGCTGAGCGAAGCAATCGGCCAATTTTGGTTACACGCGGGTCACTGCGTGTGGCTTGCGTGACGACGTCGCCATTTTCCTGCACCGTCATGGTTCGGAACTTGAACATCACAAATTGACGGCCATTAAACCCTTTGCGCTTCTGCAGGAAGAATATGGGCCCCTCCCCGTCGAGCTTAATCGCGAGCGCCGTCAACGCCATGATCGGTGCAAAGAAGATTAACGCCAAAATGCTGGCAAATAAGTCGATGGCGCGCTTGACCATGCGCTCAGTTGCGCTGAGCGGTGCACGTTGAATCTCGAGCGAAGTGATGCGCTGGTAGCCTGACGAGCCGTAGTTCGTGAGCTTTCGAATTTGCTCGTCGGGCAACAGTTTCGCAGAAACCGGCAGCGTTTTGATTTTATCCCGTACAAATTCGATACGCGCGGTGCCGCTCCAGGGAAGCGCCAATAAGATTTCGGAACTGCCATTCTTGCGAATAAAATCAGCTACAAGATCTAAGGTTTTGGTGTCATCGGATTTTTGACGTAAGCGGTCTGTGTCTGCGCTCAGTGTAAAGCGATTGACCTCAACTGCACCAAAGAACGCCAGCAAATCCCTTGGCTCCAGTGCCTCCAATTCGGTTCGATCACCGAGCAAAACGATATTGCGCCGGCCAATCGTACCCTGTGCTACCGCTCGACCAACGATAAACTTCGTGGTCTTTCGTGCTACCAGTAGCCCGATCGGGGCAACCGCCCAAAATATCAGAAACGATCCGCGCGAAAACGCATCGCCGATTTTCAACAGGAACGCGAAAAAAGCGAGCATCAGTCCGGTGGTGAACCACGAGACGAGAACCTCAACGATCTCAACCGTCGGCTTGGCCGCACTTTCGAATTCGTAATAGCTGGCTCCGCTTAGCCTGACGATGTGCGCCAAACTGGCGATTAGGCCTACGGCAAAATAAGCGGAAGGATCCTTGACCGGAATGCCGGTAAGCCATTGATAGACGAAGGCGCCGAATAGACTGGACAGCAGAATGACCAGAGCGTCCGCAGTCGACAGCAGATATGGAAGAGCTTCGCTGGGAAATGTTACTCGAGGGCCTTCCGGCGGCGCTACTACAGCGCGCTCGCGGCCACTAACTTCCGACCCGATTGGCATTTCTGACTTCCGCAATAAGGCCAGGCTAGCACGTGGCTTAGGAAGCACAGTTGAACGCCCGAGCCAACCGCTGGAATAACTTTTCGTTAACGATCGCCAGACTAGACTTGGGTACACCGCATTGCAACAAAATCTAGTTGCGTGCAGTGGAAAGGAACCGCCCATGGTATTGCTGATCGCGGCCTGCTTGGCAGGTATTTGCACCGGTCTGCGCTACAACTTTCTTATTTTGGTACCGCTGAGCCTTGCTGCGGTCATAGCCTCTGGTTTCGCCTCGATTTGGCACGGGCAAACCATCCCTGGCGCGCTCCTTGCCCTTGTAATTCCTGCCGTGGGCCTTCAGGGCGGCTATATGATAGGGCTAACGAGCCGCGAACTCCTCAGCCAGTTTCTGTCCCGCTTTCGGCCTGTTCCCTCTAAGGGCATCTAGGGCTGAGAACGTCGGACTTGGTTTCGCGTCGGCGAAATCCCCCAATCGGCGAAAAACCGACCGGTCTTGAAAGTCTGAAAAGCCCAAACGGCTCAGGGAAGCGCGAACGACCTTAGTCTATCGCCCGGCCCCAATCTTTCCACGGGCGACTCTGGCGATTTCGAAATCTTCGATCTTGCCGCCGGACTTCAAGGCTGACACCAGCCACAGCGGCCTTTTCCCTCGCCCCGACCAGGTTTCGAAGGGTGGCGTCGGACTTTGATATTTGGGAAGAACTTTGGGGTATTTCCGCCGTGGGCTTTTATCCTTGGTCCTATCCGAAACTAGCCCGTTGCCGATGGGTCTGCGCGCCCCTGCTCCGCGATTAAGCTGAAGCAGCCGGGCTTCGAGTTGTTGTTTTTCCGCAATAATTCGCTCGGACAGTAGTTTGCTAATCGTCTCATGAAGAGTCCAAAGATCGTCCAGAGGCATCGCCTCAAGGTCCAATTCTTTCATCGGGCTTTTCAATCAGACTGTTGATTCTATTCAGTTAAATATATCATATTGCAGGCTTGTCTCGTCAATTCGTGTCAACCCCACTTGGCGAGTTGCACACAGGTCGCTGGCTCTGGGGCCAACCGGCGGTTGACCACCGATCGCTGTGCAGAGGTTGGCCATGTCTCACAAGTTGATAGTTGCTGCAGCTTGGGCGTGTCTCGCTTTTATCGCCTATGCGACATTGTGCTCGATCGGCTCAGGGCTCGTGATAGCTGGCAGCTTTTTTACCGTAATTGAGCGCTTCGGAGCTTTCACGGCTCTAGGTCTTTTGTTTCATTTGGCCTACCCGCGGCAACTTACGTTTGTTTGCATTATGGTTTTCGGGAGCGTAGTCATCCTGGAGGTGTTACAGAATTTTGTCCCGGATCGTGACCCGCGGACCTTGGATGCAGTAGAAAAACTGCTGGGCGGCACCGCTGGCATTGTGTTGGGGCTGATCACTGCAACGGGTCGACCGCGGCGCGAGTAGCTCGTGCCTTGCCACGGATGCCGGCCAGCACCTTCGAATGCTGCAAAAGCTGTCTCGATCTGGTGAATACTTGCGGCGATTAGCGAGCGAGAACGCCAACCTATTAAATCAACTTGATCACCCAAAGAGCTGTCTTCGTCAGAAAGTACAGCCACCCCCCCATCGAAATAAGAATGAGCGTGACGAGAGCAGTCTTGCTAAAAGCATGACCTAACATTCTCTAAATGACTCCGAAAAATACGCCGGAACAACTATCAGTTGCCCGTCAACGGTAATCGGATTCCGCTTGGTTGGCAATTCCGGCAGGATCTTTAATCGGTCAATCCTAATCGCCGTCATGTCCGCACGACCGCAAATCAAGGCCACTACCAGCGGCGTCCACTACAACCGATTTTTCGACTGTTCGTCAAAATTTTTCGGAGGTTACGGTATCCGACGCGCGACGAGATCGCAGGTCGAAAACGGCTGCCCGATCGCCTGCGTTTATCGGGAATTCCTATGCAAGTCTTGAAGCCATCTGTCTCGGCAACCGCATCACACGAAACAGCTTCATAGTCTTAGCAGATGTTTGCAGAACGAACCTAATTCGGGGCCCCGGCTGAGACGGCTTTTGCGTGCCTTGAATGAAAAAACCACCGGGTTGAGCCGGCGGGTTCATGTTCGGTTCGCGGTGTGAGTATCGGACGTCCGCGATCGGAAGGCAAAGCCAGCGTGGTTAAAGAAGCCTTCCTCGGCCCTGACCGTTCGTGTGACTCAGCCGCGGCGGGTTACGCCTCGCCGCGACCGATACGGCAGCCGTTCAATATTCACACCCAAACTGATCAGCAGTCGTTGTTTCGAAAATTGAGCCATTTGGCAGCCGCAGGGCAATTTGGTGGCGACATTGTTGCCATCTCCAGCAGCAGTGAAGATGCTTGCCCGCGCCGTTGATATTTATGGAAATTATTTAAAACTTAAAATATTGCACTCATTCGTTTGAGGCGCTCTAACGACGCAACTATGCGGGCAATGTGCACGATGTTGCCGACTCTTTCCGAAATCAAGCCCGTCTGCAAGGTCATTACTGAATGCCGTCTTCCGCTAATAAACTCGCAATATTTATCGATGGAGCCGCCCTGTACGCAGCATCCAAGGCAGTTGGCTTCGACATCGACTTCCAGCGCCTATTGAAGGCATACGAAAAACGCGGCACCTTGTTGCGCGCACTCTATTACACAGTGCTCATCGAGGATCAGGAATTTTCGCCGATCCGCCGCTTGACCGATTGGCTAGACTACAACGGGTATACGGTTGTTTCAAAGCCGGCAAAGGAGTTTGACGATGGCGAAGGCCGGCGCAAGTTCAAACGCAACGTCAGCATGGAGCTGGTTGTCGATGCATTGGAGTTGTCAAACTACATCGATCGCATCATACTATTTTCCGGCGACGGCGATTTCCGCCACCTTGTGGCAGCTGTGCAAAAGCGCGGCGTCCATGTTACTGTGGTCTCGCCCCTATCGATGGTCGCCGACGAACTTCGGCGCCAGGCCGACGTCTTTACCGACCTTACAGATTTAAGATCCGAGATCGGACGCGATCCGTCCGAGCATCTAGCCCCCCGCGAACGGCGCTAACTTTACAAGAACAAGCATATGCGTTGATGAATTCACCCAAGTTCTAAGCGAGGCAGCCAAATCGGACATCATATGCTGGGGCGTGTTCGCAGCGGGACGTCAGAGTGCTGCTCCTCACCTGGTCTTACTTGATTTCTCGCGGTTATCGGGAACGCATACGCGTGAAACCATCCGTCTCTCTGGCAACCGTACCCCACGGAACGGCCTTTGCTGTTTTGGTAGAAACTCGATCATCACCCACTCTGTCGAGGCCCGCGGTGGTACTTGGAAGCAACGCAGTACCGGGCGCAGGTGCTACGCCGGAGAGTGCCGGCTGGGTGGTTACCGCTGCACGTGGAGCGCGACGGAGCCCTATTCGACATACCGAAGTTGCGGAGATTCCCCATCTCTTCGTTATCCGGCGGCGGCTGAAAATCGAGTCTGTCTGATCGGAATGTCTAGTGGCTCATCGCCATGGATGAACCGGAAATCCTGAGAAAAGATCGGTGTAGCGATCGAAGCAGCGGAATCGCCACGACGGCGATGGCTCTCATCCCGAGCATCTTAGTTGTTCTTGATCCGCCCAGCTGAATTCTAGATGCAGTCCCCAAAACAAGCATGTTACTCTGCATCAAGGCATCGTGATGGTTACACGCCGATCCGGTTGATTGGGAAACAGCACGTGCGGACCGCACTCAACAGCTACGAGAGGATGTGTTATCCATCCTCCTCAATTCGAGGAGCGAAAAATGATCAAAACAAAAAAACTGGTCAAAGCGAAAAAGAGAAAGATAGCTCGCAAGCCTTATACCCCAGCCGACACCAAACTACTGCGGCTGCACTCAAAGGCGCGAACGCCGGTCGCAAAGATCGCTAAGCTGATGAAAAGGTCAGAAGGATCGCTGAGACAAAAAGCTCTGGCACTCGGCATAAGCTTGGGCCATCAGCGCTAAAGTGGACATCGCAAAAAGCCTCAGACGATTCGATCGCACGTTAAGCTTCATTTGCTCAACGGGTACCAGAGGCGGCAGGCAAAACCTTTGGCCTTTGGTTTGACGAGCGAACTACGATCGGGCGCAGAGCAGGACGTTTCAGTCGTCGATAGACCCGTTACAGCTAGTAGTCCTACGACAACCGTCACGTTTACATTCAGTGAGGCACTAACCTCGCTCAGTCTGTCGAACACGACGGCTACCGGTGGTACGTTGAGCAACCTTCAACAGACCAGCCCAACGGTCCGGACCGCCGAGTTTAACGCTAACAGCAACATCCAAACGACGGCGTCAGTAGACATACAATAGCGGCGGCATCTGGAATGTCGCCGTATCGAACAATTTCAGGAATGGCAGCAACGCCATCTGACGATGGCCGCAAACACCTTTCGCCAGTTCCAGATTTAACCATTTTCAAGACCATCAAGCTTAATCGCAAGCTCCACTTGCTAGATCGTATCCGACGTTTTCTATAAGCTCGGTAATTGAGCGATCACCCGTGCACATTTGCTTGTTTTCGCAATTAAAAGGACGCGCATATTTGGAGACTGCAGCGTTGGGGCTGTGAGGTGGGCATGGACGGCTTGCTTGGCGAAGTTATACGCGACCCGGATGATAGACGGTTAATTGATCGGGCTTCGTACTATCGAGCCGCCCTACTCTCAATTCCTGGTCAAATTACGCTTCAGCCTTGCTCAGTCCGCGATATTACGAACAAGGGCGCTGGCATTCGGCTAAATGGCATCTCACTACTGCCGTTGAATTTCCATATTTCGTTTGAAGATTCTCGTAGCGCTCAGAACTGCCGACTTGTATGGCGAGACGGAGATTTTGCTGGCGTCGCCTTCCTATTAAAAAACTCAGTATGATTTTAACGGGCAGCCCTGCTTCCAATCGTTTGACGGCCAAAAACGATCGACTGCGGCATTCGGGAGGTCCTACCGGCGAGGCCGTACGGTTTTGCGCAAGTATCTCGAGGCTAAAACCAAAGGCTTGCAAATCGCATCGCTTGCCTAAGAGAGATTAATGCCGCCGGCGGAATGTCCACGTCCACCGACTATGCGATTGCCCGCTCTGTCGCCGGAAGCCACCAGCCATCAATTAATTGCATTCGGCTATCAGCGTGACGTACCAGGTCTGGACGGTGGTCTTTCGGAATCGCGGCTTCCAACCGGCTTAACGCACGCGTTGCTTCGACCGCGTCGTCCCGCCCCGAAAACCTGTGCAGGTCGACTAGCCTCGCATTGGGCATCATGGACTGAAAACCGAGGTTAGCGAGCGCACCGAGTTGTAGGAGCTCGATAACGGTTAAATCGATTCGAATCTTTCCCTCCGAGGGCGCCTTGCGTCGTACTCCCGCAGCATGCCCTTTTATCCAACACGCCTCTGCGAGTGTTCTACCTAGCGTCCAAAGTTGGGCGTGAATTGGGTCCGTGGCGGATTTCGCTTTGACAGGGACACGTTCCAACAGCGCATCAAGAGCGGATAGCGCCTTTTGTAAATCGTCAGGAAGCTTGTGATCGTCGCAATCCAACTGAACCACCGTGCCTCTGCGCATCTCCCTAACGCACTCCCTGATCCCCCGAATCCTGCCCTTCTCATAGAAGGAGCGACTCATGGACCAGGTACACCAAGCCAAGCTTAAGAAAAGCCCGATCAAAATCCACAGGACAACGTCCATTTTTCGATCCCCCGGACACACCCTACGGTTAGCTTAGCAATACCTTGGTTAACGAACCCTCCACAGATTTACGAGAACTTCATTATGTCACGCGAAGATCGAAATATTTTAATAAGTTGAATAGTGGCGACACCTCATCTTCCCCGAGAGGGGATGGGATAGATGACAAATTCACGTTCTTGCACCAGCAACGAACTGCATATTCGTGCGATTTGCGACGAGATAGGCGAGCGTCTTCGTATCATGCTCGATCGGTCCCAGACACCACCACCGCCGAGGATACTAGCGTTACTTTTGCAGCTTCAATTGAGCGAGCTCAAGGCCGCGGCGCTCGCTCCGAAACGCCAGTCACAAGTTTCGACCGCAGCTTAGAAGTGGTGGCGAGGAACCCTCGCCCAACCCACAGCTCTATGGAAAACGCGTTGTCGGCGCCTTCCCGGTTGCGATTTACCGCAACCAATAGTCAAAGTGAGCAGTCGCATCGATCGTAGCTGGACTCGCAGGCCGGTAACTGCGGCTGCGGCGGATCAGACGAGATTCAAACCGAATCTACAGGTCGCGCTGCCGATGAAAAAGGTGCGAAGATCATCGCGACTTTTCACACCTGTTTTGCTCGTCGAATTCCAGCTCTGCGCAGGTTTTGCAGCCACATGAAGAACCAATCCAATCCACCGAGAAGCGACTTCTTCGGGGTTAAGCCGGCGGCGCAATTTTATTCGGGAAAAGAAAGACCAGACGGTTTACCAAAATTGAGTAGATCTACACTTCTGTGATCTAGTTCACTTGTATGCCCCAGCGATCGGTACTCAAATGGACTCATGAGTACCAAGCGCCACATTATCTTGGCAAAGAATAGACAGGACGCTGAAGCATTGCGCGACAGCTGGCTTTCGGAAAATGATGCAATCAAGATTTTGCGAATTCACCGACCAAAGCGCGAGCCCATGATATTGCTCAATCTGATAGGCGGCCACCACGTACCGCGTGTTTCGATCACCATTGACTATGAGCAGCCCCAATAGACGCTGAGTAGCCCTAATAGACGCAGTTCGGCAGTCGACGCCTGTCGTCAGGCTACAATCGCTTGTCTCTTCAGCGTGGGGGAGCAGCTAACCTTGCCGCATCAATTCTTTCTAAAAACTTTGTTGCCCAATCGTACGTCGCCACCCGTGTTGACCGATAGCGCTTCGAAAAAGCTCCAAAATGAATGTCGTGACTATTAGCAAATCGCCGGATTAGTGCGATCTAGTCGCTATGGCGTTTTAGCTTTCAGCAGATCGCAGCTGCTTCCCAATAATACCAGGGAACAGACTGCTAATAAAAAACGCGAAGGCTCGACTCTTGTTCTTCTCGCCTGATTTCGGATAACGCAACTTGCAGGGCATGCTCATATTGGCGTTGCCATTCGAGACGATGGACGAGTTCCGCCGACATCGTAGGCTTCGCTCGGAGGGTCCAACGCCGAAGCGGAGTATCATTTCGCGTTTTGCTTTCCAATTTTTGGCGCTGGTTTGTCGTATCGCCAATAACTCCATATCTCCTCGACCGCAGATGCACTTGGTGAGAGCATATTATCGGCGGACGGTTGCGACGCGCGTGCGGGTCGGTGATGGCTAAATAGCCTCTTGGGCATGAAATGTTGGTTTTGCCGCGCACTGTTGTTCGTAACTCGTGACAATCATGATGAAAGTTCGCGACCAGGGCAAAATCTTTTTAATTGCCGCCGGATTACCGGCGATCTCGACTCGCCCCAGCAACGCCTAAAAAATACGTTTAGCGCACACTTTTGAAGCTTTTCATACATATAGCGAATGGTAATATATGGTGCTTATTATAGAAAATTTCGTCTACAGCGACTTTTATTTGAGCTTTAAATCGCCCGAGGAAGCCAACAGGTTTGAGCGGAGAAGCGCAACCGTTCTTCGATCGCTTGTGCTTTTGCTGGCCGCCTACATCGTGCTTCACAAGGCGTTTTCGATTGCTGCTCTTGACCAGCGCCTGGCTGACATGACCGTTGGCCAATTTTTTCTAACTATCTTCGAGGTGCTGTTTGCCTCGACTGCTGCCGGATACCTCATTATCAAGGCATTCAGATATCCGAGCTTGCAACACAGAGACAGGATCTGGTGTGAGCGCTGGAGCGGCATGGCATTTGGTCTGGCTACAATCATTATGGGAGCCGTGTTGGTCACGCTACTGGATCGAAAGGGGACCAACCTCGGCGCGGCGCGGTGGATCGCTCATGGGATTCTGTGGCTGATGTTTTGACTCCACGCAGTTGACTTGCCCTCGGATAGATACTTCCAGAAAGCTCGCCGAGAGCGATTCGTCTCCAGCCGAAATTCAGTTCGAGATTTACTCTGGACCGTGGATATTTCGCACTAGTCCCGGGCTAAATTGCCTCGGATAAACGCAAAAATCGCATCCACTGATATCCGATCATCGATTGGAATCGTAGGCATCTTGCTTCTCGGCTTACCAGAAACGTCGAGGTGCTCACGGCCTTAAGACGGCGGAGCCGATAGCCGTAAAATCTCTTCGAGGTAGATACGAGCGCTCTCGCGCCAGGAGAACTTCGCAGCGCGTTTGCGCCCCCGCTCAATCATGGTGTCGCGCAGCTCCGGATTCGCAGCCAAACCAATGATCGCCTCCCTCCACTTGTCCCCGCGATCGGGATCGACATAGGTCACGGCCTCCCCTCCAACTTCGACCAAACTTGCAGCATTAGAAGAAATGACCGGACAACCGCTGGCCATGGCTTCGAGTGGAGGAATCCCGAAGCCCTCTGTCTTGGACGGAAAAACGAGACATAACGCGGCTTGATAGAATGCCGCCAAGTCGTCGTCGCTGACATAACCTGCGCGGTAAATGTTGCGCTGTTTAATCGGTGACAAGTTGTCAGCAAAGATGCTCGCCTCGCTGCCAATCACCACCACGTCGATCCCGGCCCTATCAAGCGCTTCTGCCTGACCGCAGATAATGTCGACATTTTTGTGCCTCGCGGCGCTGCCGATCATCACGACGAACGGGCGCTTGAGTGTCCGAAGTAGCGGATGCTTCGCTCGGCTTGCGTCCCACCGAAGCGCGTGCTCATGTCCGTTGACGGCAACAAAAATCTTCTCCTGATTGCAAACGCTGTATTTGACCAGCATGTCTTTTGAAAACTGGGACACCGTCGCTATCCTCGCGGCTCGTCTGCCAATCAGTGGAAGTAATGTGCGATAGGCCAGACCAAATACCCACGAATAACTTTCCGGTTGAATGAAAACGTTTGCGTCGTGAATGCAAACGATCTGCTGCTTCTTTAGGATTGGTCCTAAATTTCCGAGACTCAAGAGCCCTGCTCGTGCGTGCATGGGCAAAAACAGTTGGTCCCAAAGCTGGCCTGAGCCGAAGCTCACCCGCTCGACACCTATTTTCGCGAGGGCTGGAGCTTTGGCGCCGGGCGGCAAAACAAGCCGGATTGGCAACCGTCGAGAAAGATCGCCTTCTTCTGCGAGTATAGCGTCGAGAGCGGCAGATATTTCGAACGCATAGCGCTGCACGCCCGTCATCGGCTGCGTAAGAAAGCGACCATTGATTGCCCAACTTTGATTATCCACCGCCATCTACCGGCGACCTGTCAGGGGCGCGCTCGCCCGCACATAGCCAGCTGCCGGCAATCCCAATCGATCAGCGACATCAACCCAATCTTGGTGAAATATGAGACGTGGCTCAGACGTCACGGGGATAACCTACATTTCGCGGAACCGGGCGCCTGTTGGCGATTGCCACCAAGACGTCAAAACTGTCTCGCCAACATAACGCGTCTGTGCTGTCAGATTCCTCCATTAAGTCTATAGATATTTAATACCCCAATACTTTTTTCCAGGCTGAAATGCTGGTTAAGAAAGCTCGCCATTGCGGTGAAGTCTGTCATCGCGGCTTCTGCTTTGGAAAGCCCATCCCACGCGATACCAGTGACAAAATAAGTTGGAGGACGGGCCATGAGTTCGCTGATTGCTTCCGCCCGGTAGGCGGCGCGATACGGACCTGGCAACGTAAGCGGCATCACGAATGTAAAGCGTGAAGCATTTGGCCGATTTGCCAAGTAATAGAGTGCATCGCTCCCCCAAATGAAGACGCCCTGCTGGGACGTTGTATGTTCGGCGATATAGCGGGCCGCCGCGATCTCGTCAGCAGCGTTATAGAGCCGGAAATTAAAGGAGGCATAGTATCCAACGAGATCACGCTTCAAGCCGTAATAATATGCAAATTTAGCTACATCGCTTAGAGGATTCTTGAGAACTGCTGCAACCATTAGCGTGGAACAAAGAACTAATATTAACGAAGCAGCGCCAGAGCGTCTCTCCACGCCTGCGATCGCGAAGGCTCCTAGAGCGCCTAGGACGAAGAGCGGTGGATAAACAGGAAACCAATGATACACCCAGTACTTTCCCTGCAGGGCCACGCAGATCAGCGCCACACCGAGCCAAACTAGCGGTACAGCTAAGATTCGCTTCTGCGATCGATAAAGCCAAATTGCAACCAAAACGAATGGCGCAACGATGATTACGGCTGGCTCTCTAAGAAAGTTCGCCACCCCATGTATCGTAGTGCTCCACCCGCTAGTCACGTCTACGTAAGTAGACAACGGATAGAACATATGCACCTGGACAGCCTGGGAAAGGCCGCCACGGATATTAAAATATTCTCCAATTAAAGCCAGAGGCAACGCCGCCCCGCCTGCGAGAGCGAGAGCGAGCATGGCGCGACGCCGCAAACTAAGTTCCGAGGAAAGAACCACAGCGGTCAGCGGCGAAAGACCGAAGGCGAAATAGAAAGGCTTAACCAAGCCAGCAAAGCCTATTAGAAAACCAGAGAACGCAAGTAACGTTGGTTTGAGATTCGTATTGGGCAAAAGCAGTGGGGCGATAGCCAAGATGCAGCTTGCCGTGACCCAGGATTCCGGTGCAGCGGTGAAAAACCAACCGGCCGAAGCGATCCAAAGATACGTAGCGAGTGCTATCCCTACGCCAATGCGCCACGTGGTGAGTTTACTGACGGCTCTCTGCAACGCTATTCCGGCCAAGGCCCAGATCAACAAGTCAAACAGACGAACTCCCCACATCGTCGACCCGAAAAGGAATTCGGTAAGGGCAAAGGGCAGATATGCAGCCGGCCCCTTAATGTCCCAGCTGTCAACGTAGGGCAAGCCGCCATTAACATAGGAGCTGCCAACCGACGCAATAATGTTGTGATCCCACCCAAATGGCAGCGTCAGAGAAATCGCGGCGTAAGACGCAGTACAAACGCCGATGCTAGCGAGTGCCCAGGCAGCTAGAGCATCGGCGGGCCACTTAGGGTTTACTTCGACAGCCGCAATAAATTTCTTCATGCTAACCTTGGGACCGCGCTGATGAGCTACAGGCTTGCTCGCTCGAATTAACTAACTCCCGAACCGATTACAGCCATTCTCGGTAAGAAACACATTTCATAGTTCGTTAACCGGTGAAATTTTGCGATCGCAAAAGGGGGCCAATCATTGCGACACTCTATCTTTGGCTTTTGAAGATCACAAACCGTGCTGCGGAAAAGTTCCAAAAAAGGGCAATCCCGCTAGAGATGACCTGCGCAAGGAAGTAGTGAATTCCCCAGAAAATAAGGAATGCCATAGTGCCGCCATTAAGCGCAAGACCGATAGATCCAGCGCCGTAATACTTGATTAGCCCCAGGTAAAATACGGGGCGTTCGTAGAACGTGAAGTACCAGTTAAGCACATAGCTCAATAATGCAGCGGACAAAAACCCCACGGTCGTCGCCCACACCGGATTGACGTGCCAAGCTTCTACTAGCACTGCTAGTATACTGTAGTGCAACGACGTACCCACCACTCCAACCGCAAGAAAGCTCGAAAACTGTCGGGCGAGAGTGACCGACTTGTTTTGCGGGGAACGGGCAGACAATGGATCCATACCAGTTTCACGCTCTACGCTAAACCCGGCCTCACAGTAACACACCGCCGTCTATGGCTCGGTCAAAACGGAGCCGCTTTCGCCGGCAGGGTTTATCTTCGAGCAGGCTACAGAGCAAAAAAGGGAAAGCGTCAACCTGGATTCCGGTACTCGACCTAACGAAGAGGGTGTAATCTAAAAGTGAGCAGACTAGGATCGCTTCACAATCGCAGTGGGAGCCACGGCCGACACCGGGCGACGCGAAAACCAGCCAAGACGCCCGCTCCACTGAACGAACCAATCCTGCTGGGCAATAAACCATATGCGTGTGACGACCCGTCTGGCCCCGAGATAGGCAATAAGTTGAATAAGAGCAAATGCGCCCCAATCGGGCCAACTGCCGTTCACCATCCAGTCGCCGGGCAAATCGCCTATGCAAAACAACGATCGGATAGCGTCAGCCGAACATGTGTGTGTAGCCACGATATGCTGCGCCAAAGCGATGACTTGCCACGAGCAATTAGCGGCGATGATTGCCATTGCCATTGTCAGCAGAGGCCTCGTTTTAGCGCCGAGGACCGTACCAGGTCGCATGCACACGCACCAGAATTCGTAAACTAAGTAACCGACCACCAGCGTGCTCAGCATCACCGCCATTGGCATGGTAGGCGTTAGAAATCGATTAGCAAAGTTCCACGAGACTACGGGTACATACGCGCTCAGCGAGGTCATTTGCAGCAACACCGGAATTGTCCAAAGGCGCGGGACGAAGATCGCCAGGATGATAGAAGTGATGTCCGCAGCAAAGAAATAGCGGTCGTGCATTTTAGGCAAAAGAAATGGCGCCAAAGCCAAGAACATGGTGGCAGCAAGTATCCGCTCGTTGACGCCAAGTGTCGCACTTCGGAAGCGCGGCAAAACAGCGAGCGCGAATGACGCGGCAGTAGTTAAAACCAATCCGAGCACGACGCCCTGTGCGTAGAAGTTATCTCCAAAGGCGTAATACAAATTTGGCGCGTCAGAGGAGAGCCTATGATAAGCATCACCCTGACGAAGATAAGTGGTAGCAGCGAATTCCCAATCCACGCCGACTACAACCGCCGGAAGCAACATTGCTAGATAAATAACCGGCGCAATGATGAGAGACCGGAATTTTATCTCACCCAACAGGAAGAGCATGAGCAAAAACGGTGCAAAGAAGCAAGCTTGTGCTTTAAAAGAAAATGCGAGCGCGAAAAACGCAATCGAAAGAAACGACTCGCGCTTTAAAGCGAAATACAAGGAACCCAATATGAGGCTTGTCCAAAGCATATCGCACTGGCCGAACCAGGCGTCGTTTACAATCGCGGTGGGGGCCGCGAACACGAGTACGCCAGCACACACCGCAAATCGTTTCGAACGATAGAGCCTTACAATCTTGTAAGCAAAGAAGCTGCCTATCGGATCAAAGCAAAAGCTCAAGATTTTGATCAGCCATAGTGGCGGGAGAAGGCCGGCAAACTTGGTGGCGAGCCACAACAGGTAGTAATAAGGCGGAGCATAATTGGCGTTGGTGTTTCCGAGAAGGCCAACCAAACCGTGTCGCAACGTGGCCAATCCGTCGGCTGACAACTGATCGAACCAAGGCAGCAGGTAAAAGTAAGGGTCAGCAGAAACGACGTTAAGGAAGGCAATCCGCAACGCGAGGGCGACTAGCAACAACCCGCCGAGCGCGAAGTCCACACGGTCCAATCCACGTCCGCTTTTTGCATCCATACCTTCACCTCCGGGCGAACAGCGGTGCCCATCAGGCGTTACTAGCAATGTTCAGGGCAAGCGCAAGGTTACTTTTTCCTAAAATCACTTTGGTCCCTGAACAGCTTCAATTCTGACAAGGACAGAGCCGTCAAGTTACGCCCTTTTTTTGGAACCTGAAAATCCGCTTTCTCATGGCGTTTACCGAGAGTTGGTTGCGTTCTTCGCGGCTCGCGTTGTACTATTATTGCATTCGTCAATCGCCGATTTCAGGCACATCTAAGCTGGCCGCCAAGGCACGCCGATATCAAGGAGATGCATGCTGCGGAAAATTTTTGTAACGGGAGCGGGTGGTTTTATTGGAAAGAATTTTATTCAGAGGCAGTCATTTGCAGCCGAGCGCCGCTTCAAGATTTTGACAAGGATTGAACCGGCTACGCCTATGTTGAAAGGCGGCTTGGTTGAGCCTGTTCTTGGCGATTTGCTGAAGCCGGAAACCTATCGGGCCGCACTTGAGGGTTGCGATGCGGTCGTTCATTTGGCTGCCGCGACTGGTCGTACCACACGCAGTGAATACCAGCGCATAAACGTAGACGGTACCATGGCGCTGTTGCAGGTTTGCAAAAAAGCCGGCGTACGACATTTCGTGCACGTTAGCACGATCGCCGCCGGATATCCGGACCAGCGTTACTATCACTACGCCAAAACGAAGCTGCAAGCGGAATCTCTTGTACGAGAAAGCGGTCTCGACTTTGCATTGCTCCGGCCAACGCTTGTCCTCGGCGAAGACGCGCCGATGTGGAAGATCTTAGTCAAGATTGCCAGCTTGCCCGTGATCCCGCTTCCTGAGCAACAACCAGTCCGCGTCCAGCCCATTCACGTCAATGACGTGGTTCGCGGTATCGAACAACTCTTGGAGCGCGAACACCTCAAAGGGGAAATATTGGAGCTAGGTGGACCTTGCCAGATGCTTTTCAGCGAATTTCTGCAACTTATTCAGATCGGCGTACGCGGGGCACCTGGCAAGATTATACGCGTTCCTCTTTCCCCGTTCCGATTCGGCCTTGCGGCTCTAGAACCCCTCTTAGGTCCAGTGATTCCAGTCACCGCCGGACAGTTGTCTCTTTTCGCCAACAACAGTGTTGCTTCGGAAAACTGGCTACTTGCAGAACTTCGAGCTAGTATGCCCGCCACCCAAGAGACAATAGCTTCCCTGGTACTTACGCATAAAAAGGTCCTCAAATCCCAAGCGATTGAATCTAAGCTCGAAGCATCCCTTTCGTCGGACTCCTTGAAACGCCCACTAGTAGACGAATGCCGCGCATTCGCTATTTACTTAGTCGGCTATTCGTCAAGTCCTTACGTCGAGGAGTGCTATAGATTAGCGGCACTGACGCATGGTTTGGCCGATGAGGAAGATTTCAGCTGCTTTGATCGAGCAACCCTTAAAGTTGCGCGGCTGGGACCAATATTTGCACGTTGGACCGATTCCTGTTGCGCTCTCTTTCGCCGTAACGGGGTTCTACGACGGAAGCTGATCTTGCTCGCAGCAATTTTAGAGCATGTGCAGCCAGCAAACGAAGCCTTTGATAATGTGAAGCCAAGCAGTGCTGCCAGGACATTTTTGTCGATCGCAGTGTTTGGCCTAACATCCGCTGTGTCTGTTTTCATAGGAGCCATCATCCTCGTTCCGGCAGGGGGGGCTTGTTGGCTCGTAACGAAGATGATGGGAATCGTCCTTCGGACAAGGAAAACGCGGTGAAAATACTGGTCGTAGGGTCCGGGCCGAGCGGTGTACATTTTGCCTTATCGGTGCTCCGTAAGAACCATCGCGTGGTAATGCTTGATGTCGGCCGCCCAGGCCCCAAAATACCCCTGCCTGACGAAGATTTTCTTGGTCTCAAAAGGCATTTGCAAGATCCGGTTAGATATTTTCTCGGACCTGACTTTCGCTCGGCCAGTTTGCCTGGCCGAAACGATGAGTATTATGGGCTGCCGCCGTCGAAGGACTATGTCTTCGATAAGCCAGCTGAGTTCTCGTTTGTGCAGGACGGGCTTGAGCCCCTGGTTTCCTTCGCTGCCGGCGGACTGGCTGAGAGCTGGACAGGAGGTTGCTATCCCCTGAACGATCACGAGCTGCGCGAGTTCCCTTTCGACTGCCGCGAAATCGCGCCTTACTATTCTGAAGTAGCAGCTCGCATTGGAATAGCTGGCGGAGAAGATGACTTATCGAGTTACTTTCCCGGCCACGATCACCTCCTGCCGATGCTGGAGCTTGACGAGAGCGGAGCTCGCCTGCTTGCCGCCTACGAACGGCATCGGTCGAGGCTCAGCACTAAATATAGGGCGCGTCTCGGCCGCTCCCGGCAAGCGGTGCTTTCGCGTCCAATCGGCGAGCGGCGCGCATGTACCTATTGTGGCCGCTGCTTATGGGGCTGCCCCCAGGGAGCCTTCTACACGCCCTCGCTGACACTTCGCGAGTGCCTCTCCTATGCCAACTTCCAGTACATTCCCAATACGTTTGCGAGTCACTTCGAATTAGCGCCATCTGGATCGATCGAACGCCTGTTAAGCTATGATCTCGATAAGGGGGCGCAGATCCAATATGCCGCGGACGCTTATGTGCTTGCGTGCGGGACGCTTTCGACGTCAAATCTGGTGTTAAGGACGATCTACAAGTCCAGGAGGGAGATTGTACGCCTCACTGGCTTGATGGATAATCGCCAGCTATTGGCCCCGCTCTGCAACCTTTCGATGCTGGGGCAACCTCACAATCCTAACTCATATCAGTATCACCAACTTGCTTTTGGGATGGAGACGGATGCGCCTGATCGGTACGTCCACGGGCAAATCACGACTTTGAAAACGGCGACCACACACCCTATTTTTAGCAAGCTACCGATTGATCTACGTTCCGCCATCGGCGTCTTCCGACATCTTCGTTCGAGCTTGACGGTCCTCAATCTGAATTTCTGCGACTCGCGCCGAGAGGGTAACTACATAACATTATCGGATGAATTGCGTGACGCTCGTGGCTGGCCGACTCTCACCATCAAGTATCGACCTACTGCAGAAGAACCAGAGTTGTTGCGCAAGGCACACGCAGTAGCGCGCGGTTTCTTTCGCGAATTAGGTGCCCCCCTAATCCCCGGGATGACCCATATTCGGCCCATGGGTGCTAGCGTGCACTATTCGGGTACTCTTCCGATGTCTACGCAGAAGCGCCAATTCTCCGTATCGCCCGAATGTCGTTTCCACGACATTGATAATCTTTTTGTGGTTGATGGTTCGGTGGTGCCTTTCTTACCGGCGAAGAATCTAACGTTTACGCTTATGGCTAACGCTGTTCGCGTCGCATCTAAAGCGTTCTGACGCTCGCGCTGGGCATTTGTTGAGACCTCCTCGCCGTCACCTCATTTTGGGTCTTGCACAAGACCTTTTCAATAATGAACAAGGGCCTGTTCTTGGACTGCATGTAAAGGCGACCCAAATATTCGCCGATTATTCCGAGGACAAACAATTGACCGCTGCCAAGGACGAGTACAACCGTCATCAAAGTAGTCCAGCCATGGATGGCGATACCCGAAAGGTAGCTATAAGCCGTGTAACCCAAAAAGAACACCCCAAGCATCGAGCAGAACAAACCAAGGTAAGTGGCGAGGCGCAGCGGGACAATAGAAAATCCCGAAATGGCGTCGAGCGCAAAACGCAGCATTTTCTTCAATGGATACTTAGTTTCTCCGGCAAATCGCTGATGCCGCTGATACTTGAAAGGAACCTGGCGAAGTCCGATCCAGCTCACCATACCGCGAATAAATCGATGCTGCTCAGGCATACGATTGAGCTCGTCGAGTGTCCTGCGGCTCATCAGACGAAAATCACCAGTGTCGTTCGGGATTTTGACGTCGGCCAAGCTGTTAAGCAATTTATAGAACAGGTGCGCCGACAATTGTTTGAAAGGAGTCTCCCCCTGTCGTTCCACGCGTTGTCCGTATACGACATCAGCTTTTTCATCGTCCATCAGCTTCATCATTCCACCAAGAAGCTCCGGGGGATCTTGGAGATCGGCATCTATGACGAGGATACGTGCACCGCGGCAGACGTGCAGCCCTGCCGAAAGAGCTAGTTGATGGCCGTGGTTTCGAGATAAGAGCACGCCGATCACATGCGGATCGGCTTCGCAGTATCCCGCGATCATTGAGCGGGTAGAGTCGGTTGATCCGTCGTCTACCAAAACGATTTCATAGCTATCTCCGACATGCTCTTCACAAGCTTGCGTGGTACGCTTGTAGAGCTCGCCTAGAGATTCCTGCTCATTGTAGCAGGGGCAAACGACGGACAGGCTAGGAGCGGTCACGGTCGCCAGGCGAAAATCTACATACGGATCGGTTGTGACCGCTTCAGACAAGGAGGATGGTTGCACAGGCATGAAATTTTGGATGATGTCTGATCTATTCATCGTGGGTCCTTTACAGTTACTGAAATTCGCACTGACTGTAATGAAAGTCGTCTGACCAAATTGGCTTGGTTGCAAAAATGCTTCCTGAGGCCGGCAGGCACTATACCATCAATTGCTGCCGAGGTTTAGGCCTGAATTTACCTCTCTTTGCTTTTGGGTTAAAGGCGCGGACAGCAGTACGAAGCGTAGAAAGGCGCTTCCGAAGCAGGCGGATGCACAACAACCATCGGTGAGGTCATGATCGACGTCGCAATCTGCAAAGGGCCGTCGTCTGAGTTAATGCAATCTAACTTTTCGAGGCCGATATACTATACTGTGCTTCAGCAGCATTTGAGAGCAAGACGGAACACACTAACCAATATCAGCAAAAATCAGCTCAATGCGTGTATCGACGTCCGTCATATCCCGCTATCCGAAATATCATTTCAGGCGCGCGTTCATGAATTCGACCGAACGCTCGAGCGCAATGCGTGCGGCCTTTGTATCGAGAAAGAATTGGAACTGGTGCCATACCTTTGGCATGTAATTCTGAGAAAAGAACAGGCGATCGACATACACCCCCTTATTGGCAACATTATCGGCAAACAAATACGATTGTGGTGCCAACGAATCCTCATTTCCCGCCGAGATGAACATCGGTGGAAAATTCGGCGTGACGTGCCGGGCAACGGAAAACTGCGATAGCCGCGGATCAGTCGCGAAATCCTTGGTCCCGAAATAGGCCCAGAGAACACCATTTCTCCTGTAGCTAGCTAACTTGGCCTCGTAGGCCCCACTATGAAAGACAACCCCCTTCAATTGCGATCGTTGAATAGACGGCGTGATGCCAACATCGCTCGCATAGGACGGCGAGGTAATAACATTCGCAAGCTGCGCGGCGATCTGAGCACCCGCGGAGTCGCCGGCAAGAAAGAACCGAGATAAATCCGCGTGCAGGTCTTCTCCATTTCGCTGAAGGAAATCGAGCGCCTCGTTCACCTGCTTTACTGGAGTTGGATAGAGGTTAGCTGGAGCAAGGCCATAGTCCACGCCGACGGCAATAAATCCCTTCGAGGCAAGAATCTTAAGATAATTTACGATGAGATCTTTGCTTCCAGTAACCCACGAACCACCGTGCACCCAGACAACAGTAGGCAGGACTCGGTTCGTTCCATCAACCGCAGACGGATAAAAGACATCGAGCAGTGCATCTTTGTCCGCTCGCTCGTATTGGAGATTCCGCTTGGCGGAAATTCCAGCGGGTACGAACCGCTCGAGTGCCTCATTGATTTTTACGCCACTCCGATCCTCGTTTAGCCGCCGCATCAAGACCATCGGCCAGGGACTGAATTGCGCAAAGGCATAGGCCGCAATCACAGAGAATGCAGTCGCCAACGACACAAGTACCGTTGTCATCCTGGTACCCCCCCAGCAACGTCGCATGACTTTCCTGCTCTTCAGTTCTTCAAGACCAAGTGAGAACAAAATTCACGCCAAACGCAGCGGGTGTTCGGCCGCAAGCGTTTCACGCTCCAGCAAAGATGATGGGAGCGCGCTCACAGGCCAAACAACTATCACAAAATGCAGCTATAATTATCAGGCTCGATGTTCTCTGCTGCCGGTAACCCTAAATCCAGCTAGGCTCAAGAAAACGCTTCGTGTAATATATACCACTTTTATACGTTTAATTGATCGATACGGCGGATCTCGAGCTAGCATGATTGCTCAAAAATCGCTTGATGTCTTTCCCACGTTAACCTTGGGTGGGATAAAAGATATTGGCCTCGGCGAAAGCTGGGATTCCGTCCAGCTGTGGGGGGAGATTGACCGTCGCGCCGCTTCGCTTGCGGATCATGGTATCGGCCGCGGCTCGGTAGTTGCCATCGGCTATGGTGGCACCGCGAGATTTTTCGCGGATTTGCTAGCCGTATGGAAAGTCGGCGCGGCGGCTGCTTGTCTAGATCAGAGCTTGACAGCAGGCGAGGTTCGTAACGTCGTTAAGTTTTCAAAGTCCGCGGTTCTGCTCTCTGATCGCGCTTTGTTCATTGATAACCTTGATGTCCCGGTGATCGATCTGGCCTACAGCGATGCTGGAACCTCCGCCAGTAATTTTCCGATTCCGGATCCGGAGAATCCGGCGCTGCTGCTATTTACGTCCGGCACGACCGGCACGCCAAAGGGCGTCGTTCTGAGTTTTCGTGCATTGCGCGCGCGGATCGAGGCGAACCTGGCGGCGATTGGCGCAGTTGCGCTTCGGCGCACCTTGGTAACGCTGCCGACACATTTCGGGCATGGCCTGATCGGTAACTCGCTGACACCGCTATTGACCGGTGGCGACATCGTGCTTCACCCGCTCGGCATTCAGATGGCAACCAATCTTGGTAGCATCATCGACGAGCACGACATCACGTTTCTGAGTTCGGTACCGACGCTTTGGCGAATGACACTTCCACGCAGTGCCCCACCCATCAAGGGCTCCTTGGTCCGGGTTCACGTTGGATCTGCGCCATTTCCCGCTGAACTATGGACGCAGGTAGTCGCTTGGTCAGGTGCAGAAGTCGTCAATTGCTACGGCACAACTGAAACGGCCAATTGGATCGCGGGCTCTTCCTCGCGCACAGATGAGATCGCTGAGGGTCTGATTGGCCGAATGTGGGGCGGCAGCGCCGCTGTCTTGGACGATGACGGTCAACTTCACCAAAGTGGCTCTGGAGAAATATTGATAAAGTCGCCGAGTGTAATGTCGGCTTATTTGGATCAACCTGATTTGACTAGCGCCGTGTTGCATGACGGCTGGTATCGAACCGGAGATCGGGGGTCCATCGATCAAGACGGTCGCCTTTGGCTCAGCGGTCGTATCAAGGACGAGATAAACCGAGCTGGATTTAAAGTACAGCCGGCCGAGATCGATAGCCTGCTTGGGAAACACCCCGCCATCGCTGAGGCCTGCGTTTTTGCGATTAATGACCCCATCGGTGGAGAAGCCATAGCCGCGGCGGTTCGGCTGAAGCACGGAACGAGCGCTACCCACCAGAGCCTTCGGGCTTGGTGTCTTCAACGCGTACGAAGGGAAGCAATTCCCGAGCAATGGTTTTTCGTTTCCGAGATCCCACGCACCGCACGCGGGAAAATCAGCCGCGACGTTGTTCGGCAACTAGTTCTGAAGGAACGAGCCGCCGAAAGCCCTGGCCGAAGTGCTAAAATCTCCGAGCCGGTTGAGGAAGCCGAAGTGATGACGCCTGTTACGGTAAGCGGCGCGGTGGAACACGCATGGACGGAGGTTTTCGGACACGAGGCCTACGCGCAAGATCTGCCATTGAACGAGACCGGCAGTGATTCTCTCGATAAGATTCGTATGTGGTTATCGATCGAAAAGATGCTTGGCGTCAGGCTTTCGATGGATGTGCTTAGTGCTGCGCTAAAACCAAGTGAGCTCAAGGCTGCGCTGATAAGGCAAGTTGAGGCAGCCCCCTCTAAAGGATCGCAGCCGCTCTTTCTGATGACGCCTGCTGAAGGCGATACACCCGCGCTTAGCCATTTCCGCGCCCTCTTGAGCGACCGAATCCATTGGGTATTGATCGACTATCCGGGCTGGCGAGAGATGATCGATTCCGGTGCCCGCTTTGACGTCCTCGTCGAGGCGGCGGTCGAACAGATCTGTCGGCAACTCGATCCAAACGAGGAGTGTCGCCTCGCCGGGTACTCTTTTGGCGGTTTCGTGGCCGTGGAAACCGCTCGTCGCCTCTTGGAGCGCAACCGCCGGATTAGCTTTGTTGGAGTTATCGATACGCGACTTGAGCGACCGACAGATACTCGGCTCGCGCTAAAAACCCCTCTGATCCTTCGATTAACGGGCAAGCTCATAACGGCGCTTATCTTAATTTCTGCATTCCGGCCTTTGAAATTGATTGCGCATTTGGCCTCCCGACTGCCCGATAAATCAGCTTTCACCATAGAGTTCATGTTGAACACGCGATTGCGGACGAAGTCCCTTCTGCGATTGCGTTTGAAGCCACTGCCAATTCCCTTGACATTATTTCGGTCCGACGAGGGGGCACTGCCCGACAACGGCTGGGGTGCCTATTGCGACCAGCTCACAGTCAACCGCATTGGGGGCGACCATAATTCCATTCTAGAACCGCCCTTTCGCGAAGTCTTGCGGAAGAGATTTGTTGTGGCTATCGAAGCTTCTTCTCCAGTTTGCCTTTCAAAACCAGAGACCGAGAAGCATTCCCCCTCGTAACAGGCGCTCGGCGAGATGAATTGCTGAAAGGTATTCGCGTTGAGCATCCTACCGCGCGCAGCTATTGCGGCACTAGGCGTGATCCTGTTAGCCACCGCGTGGAGATGGATCCCTTCCGTACAGCTCGAATTACCGCCGCTCAACCGGCCGGGTTGGTCGAGGCAATCATGGGGATCCACGCCGGACGGCCGGCCCGTCGAGATATTTACGTTGCAGAACAGTAGGGGAATAGCTGCTCGTATCACTAATTACGGAGCGACTCTCGTCAGCCTCACCACACCGGACCGTAGTGGCCGGATAGCCGATATTGTTCTCGGCTTTGATTCAATCGAGGGTTATACGAGCCGCGCTTACCTTCGGGCATCGCCCTATTTCGGCGCTACCATCGGCCGTTACGCCAATCGGATTGCCGGAGGGCGTTTCTTTCTCAACGGAAAAGCGGTGTCTCTCACGGTCAACAATCCCCCGAACCACCTGCATGGCGGCTTTTCAGGTTTTGACAAAGCCGTTTGGGAAGCGAAGGCAGGAACGAATGACGAGCCTAGTCTCCAACTGGACTATGAGAGCAAAGACGGAGAAGAAGGTTATCCAGGCAAGATGAACGTCACGGTCATCTATACGCTGAAGGACGATGCCTTGGACATCGTCTATCAGGCAACAACGGACCAGGATACAATCGTAAACCTCACGAACCATAGTTATTTCAACTTGAAGGGCGCTGGCGAGGGCGACATCCTTAATCACGAACTCCAGATCAACGCCGACCGCTTTACACCTGTCAATGAAGCGCTGGTTCCTACCGGCGAACTACGACCGACCGATACCACACCCTTCGACTTCAAAAAGCCTGTGCGGATCGCTGCGCGCATTGGTGCTAAAGATGAGCAGCTAAGTTTTGGCAGAGGCTATGACCACAATTTTGTTCTTATCGGCCCTCACGCTCTCCTGAAATGGGCCGCGCGCGTCCGCGAACCGTCAACGGGCCGTACCCTGGAAATATGGACGACGGAGCCAGGACTACAGGTCTACACAGGAAATTTTCTGCGGGGAGACCTCGTGGGCAAGAAAGGCAAGACATATGGAATTAGGGGCGGCCTTTGCCTTGAGACGCAGCATTTTCCTGACTCTCCCAACCGAAGGGAGTTCCCGCCCACGGTTCTTTCGGCAGGTGGAAAATACACGTCGCACACGATCTTTCGCTTAGGCGTCGACCAATTTCGCCCAGCTGATGACGCCGCGAGCCCTATTTCCCATCCTTAACTTGCGATAGTAGAGGGAACAATCCCTATGCAAGGTTGCTCAGCCAAAGCCCTTAAACTAGAGTGATTTTTAGCCTTGCGACAAATTGATTGATGCCAACATTCAACGAGCCATCATGGACATCTCGGCGCTTGCCTCGTGGACAACCTCGCTTATTTTAGCCGGCACGCTATCGCAGGCGCTTGCAACCGAGCCAGAGGTTGCGTCGAGCCCTCTTCCATCTTGTGAACTTCGCCCAGTGTTGATCGAGGACTTCAACGAGGACACGGCGCCAAATCGTCGTATCGAAAGTATCTCATCTAGTCGGATCGGCCCGGCGCGATGGACCGCTCACACTCCTTGGCATGGGGATTTTGGCGACGCCACGTTTTGGGATCCCATACCGGGCGGCCCGTTTGCCATCAAAGACGGAATTCTCTCGATCACAGCCTCCAAAGACAGTGAGGGCCGCTGGAGATCTGGGCTCATCGCTGCAGCTGATGCGACGGGGGCCGGATCAGGGACGCGCTATGGCTACTTTGAAGCCCGCATGAAGCTGCCACCTGGACCAGGTACGTGGCCTGCGTTTTGGTTGATTTCCCTCAAGCCGGTGCAGCAATCCAATCCGAAGGTCGAAATCGACGTGATCGAATATTATGGAAAATTCACCTCGTCGTATCAGACCGCCACGCATGTCTGGTTCACCGACGCTAAACAAAACAAAGGTAGTGGGAGCAAGATTTCGGTGCCCAACGGCTCATTGGTGGAGGGCTTCCATACATTTGGCGTCGATATCTCACCCAAGACTATGGTCTTCTTCCTCGACGGCAGGCAGGTCTGGGTCCAGCCGACTCCGCCGGAGCTCGATAGCCCTATGTATCCGCTGGTCAACCTTGCGCTCGGCAGCGGTTATCCGATTGACAAGACACCGGACCCCTCCACGCTTCTGGTTGACTATGTTCATGTTTACGGACGTGACGCGGGCCCAGCCGAAGGTTGCCCGCCCGGCCTGCTGCGTTGATAGTTGTGGGACGCAGCGACCGAATTAGGCAATCGATGCTACTTTCGCGGGCGCCTCAGGCGCGTTCAGGTTAACCCCATTTTCATGGTCAGATAGAGCTGCTAAACAGGCGTCTTTTGAGATATGGGTTTGACGTTTTATCATTTGCTGGAAAAAGCTGGGAACCTTTTCTGATGTTATGTGATTTGCATCTCCCTAAAATAAACCCCAACATGACTTCAGCGATCGTGGAATGTGTCTATGCAGATCCCGGTGCCCTGCTCAAGGCCGGCGATAAGCTCTTTGATCTCAGCGTTGATCTGAGTAGCGGTTACTCCCAATATTGTCCCCCGATCTCCTATTTCCGGGTGGTGGTGCGCGAGAAGGTTTGGCTGCAGAAATTGTTCGTCAAGCCAGGTGATAGCTGCGACGTTGGCGAAATTCTGGCTCTTTTCAGCTCTGAGCAGGCCGAACCTCTCGATGCGGCACCGGCGAGACCGATACGCGTTGCCAATGCGGGCATTGCGCACCATCAGGGCCTCTGGTCGGCGAACCAGTAATGACAACGATTCCGCTCACGCTAGGACCGCTGAACGCCGAAGGTTTCGTAATCAAAAGATCCGGCGTGTATTGGCTGTGCGAAGACGGACATCATTGCCGCCCCAATGAAGTTGTCGCCTATTGCAATATCGGCCTGGAAAGAATTGCCCGCCAGCGTTCGGGTGTCTTGCCAATGGCCGACGAGCAGGAGCTTCAGGTCGCCTTTGCAACACCTTGTGCCGGACATCTCCGCATTGATGCCGGCAAATCGCCTGGCGGCTATCTCAATGCGTACGGTCTTCACACATGGAAGACCGATGATGTCCTAGCTCATCTTGAGCTGGATCCTGATCAGACATCGTTGATTGCGAACGCTGGCCGACTAGGCTTGCTTTTCGTCGCCGGGCGTCGAATGAGCGGCTTGGCGGACGTCGACATTGGCTTCTTGCCTGGATGGCACAGCCGCAGTCGCGCCTGGTGGAGCGATCAATCAAACTCACTAATGACACTACTTTGCTTAGGAATCTGCGATGCAGCTGGCCTTATCAGAGGAAATCGGGTTCCCTTTATCGAGTTCTTCGAAGGATCGACAAGTTCTGCGCAGCTAGTATACATCCCGGATCATCCGCTCGTGCCATGCGCACCGATCCTGCTCGAACAGCTTTTGAGAACAAACGCCGAAAAGCAGGCGATTGCTGCCGACATTGCCGGTGCAATGGCCGGTAGCCGGACCCCCGCCACGGCAGACGATTGGCTATTTGCGGGAGCGTTACTGTCCTCGCTTGAACATTCTCCGATCATCGATGGCTATGACATCCTTACGCCAATGGGCCTGCAAAGACAGCGTCCTGCAGACGCTGTGCTTCTATCACTGAGCGCTGAAACCCAGTCAGTGTTGAGGCACAAGAAACTCGGCTACTCCCTGCAAATGCTTCGTCATCGGCAGGCCGCCGCTGGTCCTGCTGTTCGAGCCTGGTTGACGTCAGCGTTTGAACCGGTCAAGCGCACCATCGACGACATTCGCCACGACTATCGTCGTCTCATTGAGGCGGTTGCCTCAAAAACAGGAGCCCGGGTGATGATTCTCAACCGGATGTCATCTTCCGGATTTGAGGACATTTTGAGTTATGCCCCCTTCGATGCACCATTGCGGGAGACGCTTGAAAATATTGCGGCGAAGGAAATGAATCTGATGCTCCACGACTTAGCCGAAGAATGTGAATTCTCCATCATCGACGTAGATTCAATTGCAGCATACCTGGGGGGGGCTGAGCATCTTCCTGACGGAATACATCACAGCGGCGCGATGCAAGCGATGCTTCGCGCGCAAATCTTCGATATTATCCGTGGTTCGGCCCCACCGTCACCGCAGTCAGGTAATTTCGAACTCGACCGCAAGATCAGCCATAACGTTTAGATCTTCTGGCAACGCTTCAGTCCCGCCATCGCTTAGAATCGCTAGAGGAAGCCCGATCTGCTGCCAATTGCCAGCGTCCGATAGGACCTTTCTCAAGACGCCATCCTGGCCGGCACGGACTTCGACAATCGCCTTATGGGTTTCAAGTTCGACGACGAGATCACCGGCTTTAAACTGGTGACCCGGATCCCCGTGCCATTCCAGAACTCGAATTTCTTCAACATCTGCAACAGGTGGGACAGAAATCTTATAGAACATTCTAAAACTTCTCCAGTAAAGGTCGTAATTTCATTGTTTCTTCTCGAGCAACTTGCGTGCCACAGCGGCGACACGAGACCCATCAGGAAGGCAGGCCTCTTCTAAGACGCGATTGGACGAAACCGGCGCCGGCAGGGCGCCAACGCGGGCCGCCGGGAAAAAACCCAACAGCTCTTGCAGACGACGGATGACTTCTACTCCAACTCCGCACGTCACCTGCCCCTCCTCAAGCGTGAGAAGCGTCCCGGTCTTTTGCACGGAGGCCCCAAGTGTAGAAATGTCTAGTGGCGCCAAGCTTCGAAGATCGACGACCTCCGCAGAAATTCCGTCCGATTCCAGCAGTTTTGCCGCATCCAAGGCGACCCGCGTCATGTAAGAATGCGTTATCAACGTAATATCCTTCCCCTCGCGGCAAACATTAGCCTTCCCGATCGGCACGAACGATTCAGAGATCGGTACCTCGCCGGCGACCGGAAACAGTCGCTTGTGGTCGACATAAACGATCGGACCATCCTCACGCAATGCCGCCTTGAGTAGGCCGTAAGCATCCGCGGGCGTCGATGGCGCCACGACCTTCAGACCAGGCACGCTCATCATCCAAGCTTCAATGCACTGGGAGTGAGCGACGCCCTGCCCCTTTGCGCCCGCCGTGGTCTTGACCACAACGGGGGCGGTCAACTGACCTCCAGTCTTGTAGCGAAGCTTGGCGCCATAATTGATCAAGGGATCGAACCCCAGCATCATGAAATCCATATAAGTGATACTGACGATAGGACGATATCCGGCCGCCGCCGCGCCTACGCCAATGCCGACCATGGCGGCCTCGGCAACCGGCATGTCGCGCACGCGTTCAGAACCAAACTCGGCAAATAATCCATCGAATTCCCGATAAGAGCCGCCGAACGCTCCGACATCCTGCCCGAGGACAAATACGCGCTCGTTTTGCCGCATCTCTTCTCGCACGGCCCGAGCGATGGCTTCGCGAAAGAAGAGCTTCTTCACTGCGGAGGGAAAACTACCAGACATCGGTGAGAGCTTCCGCAGGATCGGGATATTCAGAAGCATCCGCGAAGGCAATCGCTTTGTCGATGATATTTGCAACATCGCTATTGAGCTGCGCCTCAATCAAATCATCGACTATGCCTGCGGCACGAAGCGCCGCCGCTTGCTTCAGGATTGGACAGTGAGTTCTGATCTCTGCAAGTTCAGCTTTACTACGCGTCTCGCGCGCCGTCGTTGAGTGACTCGCGAAACGGAGCGACATGCATTCGAGGAAAGCAGGACCTCGTCCGCTGCGCACCCAATCCACCGCCTCTCCAGCAGCACCAGCGACCGTGTTTACGTCCATACCGTCCACGGTCTTCGAGGGGATCCCGAATGAAAGACCAATGTCCGATAGGTTCTTTGGCGCAAGAGCAGCTGCGCGCGGCGTGGATACTGACAGCTGGTTATTATTGCAAACGAACAAAAGAGGCAACTTCCATGTTGTTGCTATATTGAGAACCTCGTGAAGAGCTCCCGCGCCAAAAGCGCCGTCACCGAACAGAATTGTTACAATCGATTTTGTGCGCGACATCTGCATCGACAAGGCAACACCGGCAGCAACGCTTATGTTGCCGGCGACAACCGCGTGAGATCCAAAAAAGCCGACGGCGGGATCGGCGAGATGTCCTCTGCCACCTTTGCCGCGGTTCGTTCCGCTCAATTTCCCCAAGAGCTCGGCCATGACACGGCGGGGATCGCAACCTCGCGCCAGGGCCGGACCAATTGAGCGTCCGCCCGTAAGCAACTGATCATTTGGGCTAAGCGCAGAGCAGATCCCCACGGCCACAGCTTCCTCTCCGGTCGAAAGCAGCTGGAACCCGTGATCAGGTTTCTCGGCCAATGCTTCCTCGAACGCCCGGATAAGCATCATTGAGCGCAGGGCGTCCTTGGCTTCCTCAGCTGTCATCGGCCCACTCCTGTACGACGAAATAGAACCTGGCGGGCTGCAGAAAATACCATCGCAGAACTCGCACGTAAGCCGCGCTTGGAGATCGACCGGACTAATTTCGAGATCGCTTCCCTTGGGCTTAAGCGGCCCGTTAGCAGGAGGTGAAAAAGCCAGCCGACATGGCTTTCGGCGTCGGTATCGACAACCGTCGCAACGACTTGCTTCCTGCGCCCTGTCCCCAACGCAAGTACATTCGACGGCAAGGAATCGGTCGCTGTTATCCTTGAACTAGCTAAGCCAAGCTCAGTTTGGCCGATAGACAATTTAGCAGCATCCTGGACTTCAAAAGGAAGAAAAGCGTCAAGCCCGGCGGACACAACGGCCAGTGCAATCTCCCTTGCAACAATCGCTTCGGCATACGCGCCTTGCAATCGATAATCCGTCTGGATCTTGGCCGCACCAATATCAGCAAGACAACGGTCGAGATCGACAACGAAAAAGCCAGTTTCACGCGAAAGCTCAGCCGCCAAGAGATTGAGCCGTCGTATCATAATCAGCCGAGACTGCGCATCGATTTCGTTCGTTGGCACACGACGAAAGACGGTACAAATGAAAACCGAATTTTGATCGGCATTTCCAGCATCGGCCAGGCCCCGATAGGACTCTGACAACCGATTAGCGACCGCGGCCCAGGGTTGCTGGTGGTTTGCAACTTCGGGGAGCAGCGATGCGATTACCACGCAGCGCTCGTCTGACCCCTTCAAGTTTTCTAGCGAATGCACAAACTGACATCGCACGCTTACCTGGCTGCCGGAGGCATCGCTGAGCGCTGTTTCCAACAGCTTTGCAGCTCGATTGAGGGCGGCTTGTTGGCCATGACCGACCATTGATTTCAGTGTGATGACTACCTGTTCCGTCATTTCGGCGTCAGCTCCGAAATGGCATCAAAGTGTGCTTTTCGGACGCCATCTATGCCGACCGAACTGCGGCAACGCCTGGCTGCCGCCTCTAACTCTTGGAGCGAGGTAATACGTGCAGCGGAAGGAAACGGCATCGGATCTGAAAAGCTGGCCCACAGAATCGAAAGCAGAGGAACTTCTGCGATGGGGTGGGCGTCATAAAAGATCTTCTCCCAAGCTGGGTCGGTCGCAGGATCTCTCCAACCTGTTCGATGGGTCAGGTGATAGCTGAAGGCTCCATCAACCGGCACCATTCGCGCTCCAGCCATACACAAGCGGAGCGCCAGTTCCCGGTGTTCATTAATCGTGAGAGTTTTGTCGAACCCGCCACAGTTAAGAAAAGCCCCACGATCCACCGATTGGTTGGACCCTGAGGCCGCAGCCCATAGCACACCGCAGTCCGGATAGTTGCGAAGCGCATCCATCTCGATTTCAAATAACCGCCGCGGTCCCGCGCCAGGATAAATGCCCGGCTGCGACCGATCATGAATGAATTCAAAGCGCTCGGCGACATGCTCGACCGTGACGCGCATCCGCGCGAGTTCGGCCGTCGACATCGCAGCCACGCGCGTCTCCTCTCCGGGCCTCGGTGATCCCGTTTCCGGATCGGCAAAAAAACGGGTGCACCGTAGGTGATGGGTCTCTCCTCTTGCGACGACGCCTGGCGTGCGCCTGTGGACGCCCATATGCCTGGACACGAAGTCAGGTCCGGCAAGAGTGTCGCCATCCAAAAAGATCAGCACGTCACCGGACGCAAGCTCAGCACCGGCGTTGGCAGCACCTGACCGGCCCAGCGGTTTTGCATTATCAAGTCTGACAAGCTGAATCGAATCTGCGGCTTCAGTGACCACCTTTTCGGTATGATCTGTGGATCCATCATTGACGACGACGACCTCCGCTGGCTCGGTCTGTCGCGACAATGATCGCAGGGTCAACTTGAGACGATCGGCCTCGTCCTTGGAGCGAATAATTACACTTGCACGCATTTCGTCTCCTCGAATGCCTCGATCACTCCGAGATCGATCAAAATTCTTACCACCTCCTCAGTCACCAGGCGGTAGCCGTCAGCAGTGAGGTGCATCGCGTCGACCTTAAGCTTGTCAGCCCCGGCTCTGGCCAGGATTGAATCTACGTCGACGATAGAGACACCGAGGTCTTCCGAGAGCTCGGCCAAACCGAGATTAAAGCGACGACATCGAGTAGAATAAATTTCACCCAGACCTTGAAGGCAATGGATTGTCTCACCCGGCACAACTGAGGAAACATTGTAAATCAGGATGGGAGATTCCGAGCGCTGCCGAATCCGCTCAATGATACCCCGCAAATTACGCATTAAATCACCGACATCCAACAGATCAAGTCGCGAGAAATCACGCTTTAACCAATCCCGATCTCCCGACGACCATTTCTCCATGTCGGCCGGATAAAATAGAAAACCATTTTGATTTTGTCTCACCAGAGTAGTGGCGGTTTCGCCGAGAATTGAAAGAACAAAGGCGTCTGCTGTGACGTCCTCAAACAGAGCGGCGCTAAACTGACTTCGCTCTGGATATGATCCAAGTGCTAATTTGCGTTCCGAAACCTCTGGCGGCACATTGCCATCGGCCTCGAGGATTGCATCCGATCGCGTCCAGGTCTCGTGCCGCAAGCGAACGACAGCGCCGCAGCGATCACGAACGATGTCGTTTATCCCGTTCCAAAGAAGATCGCCACCGATGCGGCATGAGTGCAGGGAATCATGGACATCGACATTGCCTTTGGCAAAGATGTTCAGACGTCTCAATTTGCACCCGATTTAAAAAGCGCTCGACAGAGACATTCTCGATGTGACGCGCTCGTACTACCCTTTTATCTAACAGAACCTTGCGCGGCTCCAGATTAAAACAAGCATTTGGAACAAAAATCCCGGCCAGGCAAGTAATAGGTTATTATCAAGCTTAAGGCGTAAGTGCTACTTTAATAAGCCAAAAATAACTTGCCTAGGTAGTCGTTTCAAGAATTAAGTCAAAAAGCGTTGTCGGCCCTGTTGTGTTTCGACGGTTAATTAGTTTGAGAACTCCCTTACCAGGTATCCGCACAGACGATCGCTACCGGACCGTTCCGGAAGCTCAGATCGTCGATATGCTGCTGGTAGCGGCATTCGTCTACGAGCTCGAAGCTGGTCGTCGTGAAGCGGCCGTAGCGTGTATTCTAACTTCCCTTGATAAGTGGATAAAGCTTGGCCTTGGCTATCGGCGAGAAGCCGATGGTCAGCGCTTATTCGATCCGGTCGAGGTTATTAACCGGATGAAATGGTCTGGCGTTCTGGATATCGACGACTTCTGGGTTAACCATTTTGTGAAAACGACCAGGGCTTTCTTGTCTGAGTGGAATTCGACTTCAGTCGGATCCTCGGCCGGCTTCGGGCGTCATAAGCCGGCGCGTTTCGCCGTTCATTTCCGTCGCATTTTCGATCTCAGCACAGTTCAGGCTGGGCAAAAGCTCCGTCTACGCTTGCCGCTGCCGATCTCGAAATCGTCGACAGACGTTCAAGTTGAACCAATAGCGACATCGGATTTGACAGCACGCATCAGCCGTTCTGAGGGTCGGCTTGATTTCCAGTTCGCGGCACCAGCGAGACCTGACGTCGAAATCGGAGCTAAAATAATATTCTCAACTGATGGTCACTCAACGGATAGCCTGATCGGAGCCCCCAATTCGTCGGCCCGCGAGACTTATTTGCGTGAAAGTGACGGATTAATCCGAATTACGCCAAGGATCCGCGAATTGTCGCGTGTCGTTGTGGGCAACAATGAAGACCCGATGGATATGGCTACCAAGCTATTTCATCACGTAATCGACGAGCTCATGTGCGGCTTGTTACATTACGATCAGGTCAACTCCGAGGCCCCTGGCGACTGGGTTCTTGATAACGGTTGGTATGACTGCCAACTTGGGGCTGCCCTTTTTGTTTCGTTATGCCGGGCAGCTGGTATCCCGGCAAGAATCCTAAGTGGACACGTGATGTATCGGCTTGCGCCGGGCTTTCACTACTGGGCTGAGGTTTGGATTGACGGACGGGGTTGGCTGCCTTTCGACTTCCTCACTTGGGATCTTTCCAAAGCCGGAAACGACCATCCCTGGCGGAACAGCTTCGCCGGGACGGTCGACTATCGATTAGTTACGCAATGTTTTCCTCTCGTATTCACGGGGCCGATGAGCGTGCGGCTTCCTCAGGCATGGCACTTGCTGAATGCGTCATTTGGTGGAGGTATGGAAATTCGTTTCACCGAACTCGATGGCAAATTGATCTATTCCGACCGCATTACCTGCTCCCTGCTCGCGGAATAGGCGTTATCGCTCCGGCAAAGCGTAGGCGATAATCGAATCACCACGCTTTGTACCGAGCGTGCCATGACCACCGGCGACAACAACAACGAACTGTCGCCCACTTGCTTCAGACCAGTAGGTCATCGGCGTCGCCTGGGCGCCGGCCGGCAAGCGATGCTCCCACAGCTGATCGCCAGTCGTGACGTCATAGGCACGCAGGAAATAGTCAAGGGTACCACTTAGGAATGCAACGCCGCCACGTGTGACGATGGGACCGCCAATACCCGGCACTCCAAGCTTGAGAGGAAGAGGAATCTTTGAAAGATCGCGCACCGTACCGTTCACGTGGCGGTAGGCTATTCGTCCTTCGGCAATATCCGCACCAGCAACGTAACCCCACGGAGGGGCCTGACATGGCTTGCCAAGCGGAGAAAGAAACGGAACCATCTTTACAGCGTAGGGCGCCCCGAAATTTTCGTTGAACGGCGGATCAGAACCTCGTGTCACTAATCGGCTATTTGGATCGTTGCGAATCAACAACGTAGACACAAAAGCCATTTGGACCGGCATAGCGAAAACAATTTTCCGCTCCGGGTCTACCGCCACGCCGCCCCAATTAAAAACACCAACGTTCCCTGGGTAGATGATAGAGCCTTGAACGGATGGCGGCGTATAGCGGCCGTCATATCTCAAAGACCTGAACTTGATTCGACAAGCCAACAGATCGAAAGGCGAAAGCCCCCACATTGAGCCTTCGCTCAGCTCGGGTGGGTTGAACGATAGCACCGAGACGGGCTGCGTTGGTGCCGTAAAATCACCTTTGGCTGCGCCATGAGGCGCAGTCTTTTCGCTCACCGGCAATATTGGCGCACCATTGCGTCGGTCGAGAACGAAGATGTCCCCCTGTTTGGTGGGCTGCACGAGTGCGGGAATTCTCTCGCCGCGAATGTCAAGATCAACGAGACTCGGTTGAGAGGGGATGTCCATGTCCCATAGATCGTGGTGCGTGCCTTGGAAGACCCATGCCACCTGCCCTGTATCTTCTCTTAGAGCAACCACAGAAGAGGAGTATTTCTCCACGTTGGCATCGCGGTTGCCCCCAAATTGATCCGGTGATTGATTGCCAATTGGCACGAATACAAGGCCAAGCTTCGGATCATAACTCGAAATGCTCCAGCTGTTTGGGGAGTTTTCGTTGTAGCTCGCCTTTGGCAATATTGGTTTTGTTTCAGTCGGATTCCGGCTATCCCAGTTCCACACAAGCCGGCCAGTGCGCGCGCTGTAAGCGCGTATCACCCCGGAGGTATTGTGTACGGACACGTTGTCGTTTACCGCTCCGCCAACAATGATCAACTCCCGGGTCACCACTGGAGGCGACGTTGAATAGTAGGAGCCGCGCGCAACATTGGGCATGTTCTGCCAGAGATCCACGGAGCCGCCGGCACCGAATTCCCGGCAAATCTCGCCAGTTTTTGCGTTCAGAGCGATGAGACGACCATCCACCGTCGGCAGAAATAATCGCCGTTGGCAATCTGCGACGATCGGCGGCTCTTCTGTGCTTTCACGGCCATCAAAATAGGAAAGGCCGCGGCAGGTTAGGTGCTGGGTGTTCTGAAATGGTGGTCTTTGAATTTTGGGATCAAATCGCCACTTTTCGCGCCCGGTCTCCGGGTCAAGCGCAAAAACCAGGTCATGGGGTGTACAGATGTAGACGGTATCATCAATCTTTAGGGGTGTTACCTCATACGTCGTCTCTACCGGATCGCCTTCTTCTTGCAGATCACCCGTGTGAAACGTCCAGGCGACTTGAAGTTGACGAACGTTCTGCGTGTTAATCTGGTCGAGGATTGAATAACGTGTGCCCGCGGCACCTCCTCCATAAGCCGACCAATCCTTGTCCGCTCTGAATTCAGAGGCTACCGGAACTGACTGCCGATTTAATGACAAACTACCAGAAAGGTCGTCTGGTGCCCTGAGTACAGAAATTAGCGCCACCGTCGCACACGTACCGAGCGCCAAGGCCAAACTGGCGTATCCCAAGCTGAAGATCTTATCTTTAATGGGGAGTCTTAGCGCGCGCACCGTCGGCGGCGCGATCAAGATCAAGGCAATGACCGCGATCAAGTTGCCTCGCGGAAAAAGCTGCCACCAATCCAACCCAACTTCGTCCACGGCCCACGCCAAAGTGGAGAGGACCAATGCTGCAAAAAGAAAATAGGACCATCGGTTCTTATAAAGGAGGAGAATCGCATCGATCGAGAAGGCAAGCCCGGCAAGTACAAAATAATACGAACCGCCAAGAAATATTAGGCGGGCGCCGCCCGCGAGAAACCCAAGCCCGATCATCATCAAAGCAAAAGAAACAACCAAATTTGCAACCCCCAGACGGCCCAAGGGTCTCGCGGCATCGTCATCCGAAACGCTGGTTGTTCGTGACGCAAAATTTCGGTTTTCCATGGTCTTAAGCCATACACTCCGCATGCATTTCTACCGGGACGCGTTGGCCGCAACCCCAGTTTCCAACCGCACTGGCGCCGGAACAACCCGCGTACCCCTCATTACCAGTTGAACGTCCGGTGCGCTTGGTAACTTAAAAAGGCTCAGTTTAGTTCAAGGATACGATCCGGCGAAATTCGACCTCTAGCGATATCGACCAAAGCTAGAATGTTGCCCTTTAGGCGACCCTTTCTGTCGATCCAGGGTTCTGGAACGAGACTACGCACGAGGTTCGCCGCGATATTACGCCACATCAGTTTGGCGGCATGTCGCCAAGACATCGACCCCTTACGCGCCAAATAGACGGGATTGACGATCTGCGAATACCCGAAGCGAACGCCGGAGGTACGACCAGATTTTGTACCCAAATGCACGCCACGTAATCCAGACGATTTCACATTGCGACCGCACAAACCAATCCGCACCGAAAAATCGATATCCTCCTGCCAACCATAGAGTGGCAGCCTTTCGTCAAACCTAGTGCCATGGTCGAGGATTGCTTTCATTCGAAAAGCCATGTTGCAACCATAGAGGCCAATTTGTTCGATGATTTCACCGGGGTCGCCGTCGGGCTCGGAGCGAATAAGCTCGAGCCCTTCTTTAACCTTCAATCCGGGGCCCTGCGCCCCGTCAGAAAGGAGCGTTCCCGTAACACCCACAATGTTCTCGTGAACCCGAAAGATACTTTCGAGATATTCAAGATAATGGCTACAGACAAAGAAGTCGTCATCAAAGAAAGCGATCACATCGGCATCAGCGACAGCGGAAAGAATCTTGTTTCGCTGCGCAGGTAGGCCGATCGGTCCCCTCACAACCGCCGTTGGGCGCGGAAATGAGGCTAAGCTCGCTTCGTCAACATCAGAATCTTTTACGGGACAAATGACAAGGCGATCCGGCAAGCGAGTCTGATTAGCTAACAATGCAATGGTTTGCGCGAGAATCTCGCGTCTGCCCGACGTCGCGATGCCGACCGCGATATTTAGCGTAGTAAACGACACGTCGCGCGGACGATCTGGCTTTTGGGGAATCGCCGGCCTCATAACCACTGAACAAGGAGAATCTGGTGTTGTTCTCATCGAAGGGAGCTACTGCACATCTATGGCTAAATTTGAGTAGAGATGCCCGATCGGTTTGTCCACGTTCATCGTACCTTCTCAAGAAAATTGCTTAACTCAATTGCGCCAGCGTTAACACTGGTCTCAATTTTCGAGCCTCAGGTCGGCTCTTCAACCAAATTAATGGTTACCAGCCTCGAGAGGACCAAGCCGCGAAGCAAAAGGTGAGGTCCTGAGGACAATCACCCAGGCGCAATGCCTCCCTTGAACGATGATGTCGTGCCGACTTTATTGGACAAGCGTGCGGCCTATATAGCCTTCAAGGCGACCTAGAGACACGTTAAAGAAATATGCGCAGTTCGACCAATCCGCTTTAATGGCAGATAAGACTACCCGGATGAGGGGACGACCGATCCAGTTTGCTGCTGCGACATAGCCATAGTGATGTAGCCTCAAGACGTAACCAAGACCTCGTCCGTAAGCGCGGCCCTTAGTCCGCATCGCCTTGGCCGGTATCTCGTCAAACCTTGAATGATGGCCGTAAAAGCTGGGCTCGAATTGGCAGCGCAGCCCTTTGTCGAGGGCTCTCAATAAGATCTCTTGCCCTTCACAGGCTTGCCATGGGCTCGACGCTCCTACGCCGACGTCTTCGTTAAATCCACCTACCGCAATCAGGGCACTCTTTCTGAACAGCATCACCCACTCTATTCCTGATATCCAAACATTCGAGCGGTTGATCCCATGAGGATCCTGAGCGTATCTCCCGTTGATGTCCTGACCGCGCTCATCGGCTGCGCGACCGGTAAGAATGTCTGCCTGCTTAGCCAGCAATAAGTCGACACCGCGCGATAGCAACCACGTTGGATACCAACAATCGTCGTCGGGAAAGATAACAAGCTCACCGCGTGCAGCCTTCCATCCGATATTGCGCGCGCGGCTCAATCCACGAATATCTGGCCTTCGAATCCAATTGATCTCAAATGGCCACTCCCTGCGGTTCAATTCTTCGAGCCGATTGTCCGCATTTTGGTCAACGAGGATGACTTCAAAGTCGGATCGGTCCTGATTATTTAACGTTTGGAACAATCTCTCTAGCTCAGACGAACGACCGAGTGTCGCGACGACAAGAGATATGCTAATGTTCTTTGAAGACATTCTTCAGCGTTTATATCATTTTGTGTGACGGGCTTAGGCAACGTAAGATCAAGACACTGGCGCTTCCATCAAGCTAAATCTGCGAACTCCTATTCCGCGCCCTTAAGCAGCTGCCCTCTAGCGAATTCATTTACCGCATCTTGTCCAAAATTCTAAGAGGGGCGTGCCTGTACACCCACTCAATTGATGACGATCATCGCTTTACCGCATGCGGCCCTGATTTGCTTGTCCGTACCGATTTGACTTGGCAATTGGTCCAAACCTGACAGGGCGCCGGACCAATTAAGCCGACCGCTAACAAGTCCGCCGATGTCCGAAATTGACAGCTGCCAGGATAGTAAAGGCTCGATTGTGGCCAGCTTGCAACAGCATCTTCCAGTTGCATGTAGCTAAGCCCACGCCGGTAGTGATTACCTTCAGACTTCATTTCGAAGCGACGCTTAAGCTCACCGCAAAACTTAAAGTGAAGCAACGCCGTCATCTCCGCTGCCACAGACCCATTAGTGCCGATATGAGAGTTTAAATAGCGGAATCCAGATTTTACCAGGTTCAGGGGGCGCTTTTGGAGCGCCGGCATCTCACGAGGCGCGATCTTTGCTAGAAGCGGAACGAGCTTGAGGGGTATTCGATCAACGATCCGATCGACCTGGTTCGCCCACGTATAAAACAGTCCACCATGCCTAGCTTCGGCATCGAGATCTGACAACAAACGGCAGCGCGGCCCCCCAAGTACTTGCAGTAAGAAATACTCGCGTTTGTCCCATGGGCGCTTCGGCCATTCCCTGAAGACATAATCAGCGTCGAACCAACCCATGACTTCTGACAACTCTTGATCGGGATGAAACGATAGATTGAGAAAACTGTCGGATGGATACATGTCAATCATCGCCGCGTTAACACAGTCAAAACCCGCTCGCTCAACCGTTTCGCAATACTTTTTAACGTGGGTATTTTCGGCATCCGGGTAGATAAGATGTTCATCAACATCGACGTAGATAAGCCAGCCTTGGACGCCTACTTTTTCTATAACTTCATTGATCCAAAGCGTCGCGTAATTCGACTCTCGATAAGAGTCCGACGTGTGAAAAACATAACAATCGGGTTGGCTGAGCAAGTAATCTGTCGTTCCATCGTGAGAGTCGTTATCAATGAATATGAAATCCGAAACGCCAATCTTGCGATGATGACGCAAGAACGGCGGCAAGAAAGTCATTTCGTCACGCACAGGACATATCAACGGGACGCCTTTGGATAACTGAACCCCCTGCCGATTTAGCAACTTCAGCGCCACCACAGACACTCCACCTAATCTTCAACTACTAAACAAGACCGCCACATTATCGGCATGAGACGACCAAGCAAACGACAGCTCACGGCTGCATTAGCCACGACTACATTGAATTAGCTGCGCTTATCCTCGGTCAACGAAATTGTGTATGTGCGTCACCGGGCACCCAAGTGTTCGAGTTCGCGTCGTTCGGCAGATAAAACGGTAGATGTGTTAGCGCACGCGAGCGCAGCAAATGTGTAGAAGACCAGCCCAAGATCTACCTGAGAACTCGAAATGGAGCTCGCGATTAGCCAGGCCAGGCACATCGACCTTGCACCAACTCGAATGGGATAGCTCAATGGATCAAGCGCGTCTGCTCGATTTCGGCCGATAAACAAATTTATCATGAAGATTGCGAAGGGTATTGCGCCCAATATACCCAAGTTCGCGATAACGGCCACGAGGAAGCTAGAGGCCCTAATGCTCCCGTTACCAACACCGAAGCCGTAAGTATCTAAGAAATTCTGAATAGCCAACCTATTGAACTCAGAGCGCTCCTCTCCGGACGCCGAATTGAGCTTGTCAAATACAAATAAGTCGGCAAGACCCTTAAAGTAAGCCCAACTAGTGTCACTTACCGCGACGAACAAAACTATGATCATCAATAACAGCGGGCCGCCCCAAATGAAGACTTGCATCTGGGTTGTCAGCGGACGTGAAATCGATCGAAACAAGATCTCGCAATACAGAAAGACCAGATAGATACCGAGCCCAACGTAAGCCGTCGTAGACGTTGCCAACAAAATGACAAGCAATGAAAGCAGCATCACAAAAAAGGTAAGTCGGGGGTAGACCCTCAACAGCCACAATCGCAGCGTGAGGGCAAAATAGCCTAGCGTATTGCCACCAAACGTTGACGCCTCCGGGAAGGATCCGATGATCCGCTTAAGGCCGGCAGCCTGATCATCAGTAAAGATAACGTATTTTGCATTCCTGATGAACGACAGAATCTCCGCGGTATTGGTGGAATAAGTGAGCACATCAAGCGCAGCAAAGGACAGATTAAGAATAGCTGCAGCCAACGCAGCGTTCAACAAAACTCGCGCTCCAGAAGCTCGAGATGCAAGTCCGGATATGACGACAAAGCAAACAAAGTCTGAGATAAAATAGACAGATTGCGTAAGATTGGAGTTGGCCGGCCAAAGAAGCTCGGGATATGGACTCTGCGGGCGCGCCGGAAACACGAACACTTCACCGGCAAACAACCTCGGCATCAGAAACGCAGAGACAACGCTGATCGAAACAGTGACCAAAAGCCAGAAACCGGGTCGCCCAAAGCCGACAGCCTTAAGAGCTCCGCGAACCACGCTCGGATCCCGCATGAGGCGATAGACAACAAATACGAGCAGCAGGCTAGCCGGCGAGACGCTCGCCCCTCCAAAAGAGTCCAAAATCAACGCTGCTGCGGAACCCAAAAGGGTGGAGCAAACAAACACGTAAACAATGAATGATTGATCGCAATAAAGGGCGATGAATCCGATTAATACCGCGACGATTCCTACGACTTCGACTGACATGTTGCCGTCACTTGCAAAATCTTGGTCCCAGATCGGAACCGATTCCGGTCACGTTCCAAAGCTGCATTTTCGATGGTGCGGACTTCACAGTGCCAATCGAGCTAAGACAACCTTCAACGTAAACGGACATCACACGCGCGTTTAGGTTTTTAACGCAATCCGTTTTGTATGCAAAGCATTTAGCCGCAGAGATGAAACATAGTGAATGAGGTGAGCACATGGACTCAATGATATTTGGCAGCGCTACCGCCATTGGCGGGGTTCTTTGATTGTGGATTTCTGCGCTTGCCGCTGGACCATTAAATCTCAAACTAGACTTGCGTTTCATTGGTTGATGGATTGGCATAGGATGAACCGCCCGAGGGGAAAGCGTTTCGAAATTTGCGATTGCACTTCCAACTCGCAGAATGCATGAGCTGGTTAACAGGCACAGTGATGTTGAAAACCGAAACCACCCAGCCACCCGTCGCAAGCAGCCGGCGCTTGGCGTTTGGTGCATTGGCTTCTGGTACCGTCAACATCATGAAGGTCGGTTTGCAACTGGTGCTGCTTCCGGTAATGGCTCGCCTTCTGGGTCCCACCGAATTTGGTATTTACGCACTCGCGTTGCCTACTGTTTCGTTCGTCGCACTTCTTGCCGATGGGGGTCTGGGGGCAACCTTGGCCAGAGAGCCAGAATCTAATTCGCGCGTTTGGTCGAGCGCATTTTGGTTACTACTTTTGGCGGGGATAATCCTTTCATTAGGGGCAAGTGCCTTTGGCCTCTTCGTTAGCTACATGTCATCCCAGCCAAGGGTCGCTTCTATGATTGCGGTGCTATCGTTAAGCATCATTTTTCTTGTTCTATCTGTACCACCTAGCGCGCGCCTTGCGCGCCGAAAGAATTTGGGAGCTGGTGCTTTCGCCGAGCTTGTGGCCAACGTAATGGGCGCCGCCGTCGCCGTTGTCTTGGCGCTGCGGGATGCGGGCGCATGGAGCTTGGTAGCCCAATATCTGACGATTTACGCCAGTCGATCAATTTTTCTCAATCTAGCGGCGCTCCGCTGGCCAACGCTCGAATTCAACTTTAGCGTCGTGAAGATTCACCTTACGGCAGGCGGTCTCATTGTAGGCGCACGCTTGGTGGACTATGCTTGCCGTGCTGGCGAAAACGTGCTGGTTGGTCGGATCTTCGGAACGCCCGTACTAGGGAGTTATACTTTTGCCAACCAGATTTCAAAGTTTACGGGCGAGACAGTTGGAAACGTGACGTGGGGGGCACTGTATGTCCAGGCTCTTACGAGCGACCGACGCACAACCGCTGAAATCTATCGGAAGCTGTGCCGGTTGGTGGCCGCCATTCTATTCCCCGTGACATTCTTGGCTGCTGCTGCTGCACCGGAACTGGTAGGCTCGTTGCTTGGCGCTAAGTGGGCTGAGCTAACTCCAATGCTTCAAATATTGCTACCTTTAGCGGCGGTTTGGACAGTAGCCAACCAATCAACCGCGATGCTCCTTGCTGCTAACAGGTTTGATATTGCATTCAAGTGCGGGGTTGCGCTCAGCCTGGGGCGACTGCTTGCTGTCGGTTGCGGAGTATGGATTGGGCTGTTGGCTGCAGTCTATGCCGTCGCCGGTGTGACCCTGCTTTACAGTACGATGCTGCTACTCTTGGCTGCGCCGGTCACCGAATGCAGCCCGGTCTCGATGTTAAAGGGGCTAGTCGGACCGACATGCTCAAGTTTGTTGGCTGGATCAGCTTACCTGTTGCTGCTCCATCAGGGGCCATCCACGATAGGCTGGGCGGTTGTTTGTATATTACTAGGTTTCGGGGCCTTCGTTTGCTCGATGTTGGCCATAGATCGAAAAGATCTAGCGGAGGATTGGGTAACACTGCGAAAGATTTTCGCAAGCCGAGCGACTTCCTAATTTGCCTTCGATAGCCACCATCGAGCGGAGATTCGCTCAAAGGTTTTGACTTCCGACTGCCGTTCGGGCCGGACACTTCTTGCAACTATGACCCATGTGAGCCGCTTCCCTGTTCGTCGCCATTAACCGCGTCAAGTTATCTCGCTAGGTAACGCTCAAACTGAAGCCTATGCTACAAATCTCAATCTGAAAGATTACATGAAAGTTGCGATAATTCACTACTGGCTCGTCGGCATGCGCGGCGGAGAAAAGGTGGTAGAGGCGCTATGCGAGATGTATCCGCAGGCTGACATTTTTACGCACGTTTACGCTCCTGAAATGGTTTCAGATAAAATCAAACAACATCGCATCATTACAACCTTTATCAACGCGTTACCGCGCGCGACGAGGATGTATAAGAATTATCTGCCGTTGATGCCTATCGCACTTGAGCAGCTCGATCTTCGCGGATATGACCTCGTGATATCGAGTGAATCCGGACCAGCCAAGGGAGTGATTCCTTCGTCAGACGCACTTCACGTTTGCTATTGCCATACACCAATGCGCTACATCTGGAATATGTATCACGATTATAGCAAAGGCGCAGGTCGATTGACGAGAATGATGATGCCGCCGCTTTCTCACTACCTTCGGATGTGGGACGTAACATCTGCGGCGCGGGTTGACAGCTTTGTCGCAAACTCGGCCACCGTTGCGAGACGCATACGCCGATATTACCACGCGGAGTCGGTGGTTATTCATCCACCGGTCGATACAAACGTTTTTTCGGTCGCGCCACCAGCGGAGGTGGGTGACTATTATCTGATGGTAGGAGAACTGGTGTCCTACAAGCGAGCGGACCTCGCTGTTCAAGCCTTCAATGAAATGAAGCTCAACCTCGTCGTCATCGGCGGCGGCGAGATGCTTGACGAGATCCGACGTATTGCAGGACCGACGGTAACAGTAATGGGATCGCAGCGTTTCGACGTCCTGCGTCATCACTACGCGCGCTGCCGCGCCTTGGTTTTTCCAGGCGAAGAGGATTTCGGCATGGTCCCCGTCGAGGCGATGGCGAGCGGGCGCCCGGTTATCGCTTTCGACCGCGGAGGCGCAACTGAAACCGTGTCCGAGGGCATATCCGGTGTTTTTTTTGGCGACCAGACGGTCGAAGCAATTATCGGCGCGGTGAAAAAGCTCGGTGAACTCAGCGTTGATCCGCATAGGATCTCGCAACATGCGCGCCGGTTTGGCCGAGAGCAGTTTCTTGAAAAGATGCGGGCGCACATCGATGGCCTGTTTGCAGCAAGGCGCTGACCAATCGTGCGGAGGGCTGCTGACAGACTAGCCGGTATCAATAAACGATAGCGACGTGCCCTCCATCACAAGACAGGACAACCGACCCGTCGCAAACGCACCAGTGTCGATATTGATCCGGTTGGGCTCGACTTCGATTTCGTGGCTCGGAGTGTGGCCGTGCACGACGATCTTCCCGAAATCCTCACGTGAACTAAGGAATTCTTCTCTGATCCAGAGAAGGTCATTTTCTTTTTGCCGCGAAAGCTCGATTTTTGGCTTCACTCCCGCGTGCGAGAAAAAGAAATCACCGCACGAGTATGAAGTCTGCAGGTCTCGGAAGAATCGCAGGTGCGCTGGTGGTAATGCACTGTGAAACGCTGATTGTAACTCGGCAACCGACTTTCCGTTTGCGATCGGCCCTAGCGCGATTCCATATGAGACGAGAGTTTCGGCACCGCCGAGGCGCAACCATTGATCGAATAAGCCGCGATCGCTAAGACATTTGACCGCGATTAATTCATGATTGCCCTTGAGAAGCACAGTCTCGTTTTCTGTGCGATGCTCAATCAGCCGGTCAATGGTTTCGCGTGATGAAGTACCTCGGTCGATATAATCGCCAAGAAAGACATGCAACGCCCTGTCGGTAGGGCGAGAGCGGATATCGGCATTCGTCCGGGTCAACAACTGATCAAGAAGGTCGCGTCGACCGTGAATATCGCCGATCGCATATATCCTAACACCGGGCGGCAATTCGGGTCTTCGCCCCTGCACCCTAAGCCTTTGAGCACCTGGTAGCGGAAACAGCACCGGTCAGCCCACCAAAACAACCTTTGTCAAACTGGCCCCCCTATCCTAAGCCGCGCCTCTTCTACAGCTTTAATCGTACCTGTCCGACTTCCGCAAACCCCTGGACAGCACTCGCTCTTCAAAAAACCTAACAATCTTAACGAATTAAGGCAGCTAGCAGACTTTTGGCAAAAAAGCGATGGGATAAACTATAACGCACAGGTGTTATTGATACGGTCGAGGGGCTGCGATACTGTTTGATCTTATTATTTCGTAATCTCAAGGAATTAGGTGGAGTCCACGATGCGAGCCCGGTTTATCGCGCAGATAGTATGCGCTCAGCTATTGACCTCGGTCTGCGCAAGCAGCGCTTGGGCTGGTGCATGCATTGTACCACCAGCCTCGGATGAGGCCGTTAAGCAATTCAAGGCGAACCCTGCGGCGCTTGTCGCGCCGAACGCAGACACTAGGACGATTGAAGCGAACGTGCGAGACTTGACCGCTACCGACGGCAGTCTGGCTGCAGAGTTCGTGCGCCTCGCTAAAACCACTAATCCGCGGTTCCGAACTGCGATTGCTGCTGGTCTTGCGCAGGCTGCAGTCGCTTGTACGACCATTGACCAACAAGCGGCACTTCTCATACAGCAAGCCGTCGCAAGCTTCGAGGACAGCGAGTTCCAGAACGTTTTTGCCGCTGTTGCCGGCGATTTATCGACTGCCGCGACGGCGGCTGCGACCGCTTCTGCGGATTCCTCGGTCGGCAGCGTCGTCGTCACCAATCCCATTGTTGGCGGCTCTCGCAGCTCGAATTTCAGTGGTGGCGGCTCGCCGTTCTTTTTCCAGATCACATCTGGGGGAGCTGTAATTAACTCGTCGGCCTCGATAGCTACTAATACCAATAGCGGGACCACGAGTGCAGCTAATCCAGTAAGCGCGACCCACTGAATCTGTTCGGTGCTAACACTTCGTATCTGAGTGTTAGTCGAAGGAATTATGTATGAACATAGCCGGAAAGTTTGCGCGCTTTGAGGTCGGTGAAAGTCATTCCGACGCGTCATCGCAAGCGCTGCTTCAGGTGCGCGACTTTTTGAGCCGTCAATGGCGGTTGATCGCCGTTGTAACTGGTTTGGCTATCGTTATAGGCATTGCCTATCTTGCGGTTACGCCTAAGAAATATACCGCACAAGCGGACATGATCATTGACACGAAGCGAACCACATGGGCGCAATCAGAATTGCAGGCTGAAAACCGCTTCGTCGAGGATGCTTCCGTTGAAAGCGAGATTGAGACGACCCGATCGGAAAGCGTCGCCAGCACCGTTGCCCGCCAGTTGCACCTTACCCAAGATCCAGAGTTCATTGGCTCCGGCACTGGCCTAAGGTCCCTTCTTCTTTCCTTCATAGGGAAAGGAGCAGGACCGGAACGAGAGCCCACCAACGAAGAATTGATGCGCCGGGTTCTGGGCACACTAGGCGCTAATTTGCGCGTCACGCGGGTCGGTCGCAGCTATATTGAACAGATCGCCTATACTTCCCTCAACCGGGAAAAGGCTGCGACAATCGCCAACGCTTTTGCTGAGGCCTATATAGGAGACCAGATTCAGGCCAAATTTGAAGCGACCCGGCGGGCCAGCGTATGGCTTGAGCAAAGAATTGGCGAGCTGCGTCAACAAGCAAGCGACGCTTACAAGGCGGTGCAGGATTTTAAATCACAAAACAGCATCATCATCGGCGTCGACGGCAAGCTCGCCAGTGAAGTCGAACTTGACCAACTCGGAGTTGCGCTTGCAAAAGCACGCGCGGATACGAGCCAAGCGAAGGCCAAACTTGACCGCATCGAGCGCGTTCTGGAACAACGAACCGACAAGGAAAGCTTTAATATTCCTGATCCCGTGGTCACCGACGCGCTCAACAATCCAGTTATCACGCGGCTTCGCCAGCAGTTCCTAGACGACCAGAGCAAAGAATCGGAATGGAGTGCCCGCTACGGCTCCGATCATCAGGCTGCGAGAAATCTAAGGGCCGAGATGGCGGCCCTGCAACGCGCGATCTGGGACGAAATCTCTCGTATCGCCGAAAGCTATAAGAGCGAGCTGCAGATTGCTAAAAGTCAGGAAGAATCTATCGATAAGCGCATGATCGATGTCTTTCAGCAATCTGGCTCGACCAGACAGGCCCAGGTTCGATTGCGCGAACTCGAGACCGGCGCCAACACCTATCGCAACATCTATGAGACATTCCTGACGCGCTTCACCCAATCTGTGCAGCAACAATCTTTTCCCTCTACCGAAGCGCGCGTCGTGACCGCCGCCTCGGCCCCCTCTACGCCAAGTTCTCCGAAGATCAGCTTGATCCTCGCACTCGCTACCATCATAGGACTTGGCGCTGGCGTCCTGCTTGCATTCGCCCGCGAACAAATGAACCGACAGATACACACTCGCGCGCAGCTGGAAGGCCTTCTAGGCACTAACTGTTTGGCGGTTTTCCCAGCGTTTGGTAATAAGCGGCCGGCCCTTCGCTCGCCTGGCGCTTTAAGAGATTCAAGCGCTTTCAAGGAGATTAGTGACGTCGCACCGTTTTCTGCGGTCGCAGAAGCGCTACGATATATCAAGGTGGCTATAGACCTTCATCCGAGCGGCGGTAAAGTCGTCGGAATTGTCTCAGCCCTTCCAGGCGAAGGAAAGACGACGGTCGCGGCTGGCTTCGCTGCCTTCCTCGCCAAGAGTGGCGCGCGAACGTTGCTGATTGACGGTGATTTACGTAACCCCTCGATGAGTAACATGCTTGGCTATGCAGGTGTGCCGGGTGTGCTCGACATGGCCACAGAAAATTCCTCGTTCCGTGAGCTCGTGGTAACCGACACCAAGTTCCAATTCGATTTTTTGCCTTCGTCCTCGCGTATTCGGCCAACCAACAGCTCGGACATACTCATCTCAGCACCGATGCGACAGATGCTAAAGTCGGTCGCGAAAGAATACGATTATGTACTCGTTGACCTTCCTCCACTCCTCCCTGTGGTCGATGTGAAGGCCGCTGCACAATTGTTTGATGCCTTTCTCTTGATTGTCGAATGGGGAAGTACGACGACGGATGACCTTCTTAAGGCGGTTTCTATCTCTCCTATCGTAGCTGAACGGCTGTTAGGCGCAGTTCTCAACAAAGCGGACGAAGCAATCATGCGGCGCTTCGAGGGCTATTCAGACCGGCACTACAACTACTACACGAACGATAAGCCTACAGCGAAAATTGCCTAAGTTTGCTCCAGAGTTCGCATTCTCTCTGTTCGCCTCGCGAGCACTGGCATTGGTGGTCGCTTGCCTGGGATTGGTCTGGGCGGTTCCCAATCTCGCAGCAAGTGCGGTGTCTGATGACTTTCGTGACCTTGATGCTCGCCTTCTTCAGTTTGATAGTGTCAAGCCATCATCCGCGACTAGAATTTTACAAGACGCGGAGAGGGACGCTCTCAGCCTTTGCGATACGCATGTGCAGCGCGCGCTGTTGCTTATGGAAATGCCTCTCGCCGAGATAGCCTTGCGCTCCGGGGCAGCTAAGGACTTCGATCGCCACCTTAACTCGATCGAATTTCGCTCCAGCCAGGCACTCGGATGTACACCCCGCGATTCACTCCTCTGGCTTCTGCTCTTCGGAATCGAAATTGAACACGGAGACCTCGGCGCGCACGCATTCGATTTATTAGAGATGTCATACAAAACGTCTCCGAACGAAGGCTGGCTCGGAGTTCGCCGGATACTCGTAGCCGTCCCCGTGCTTCTGGAAGCGCCAGTACCGGTTCAACAGATGATACTCTCAGAATTCGAAAGGCTCGTCATGAATCGGATGGTAGAAAATCCCGCTCGCGTTTATTACTCCGCTTCTGGGCCTGTTCGCGCGTTGCTCCAGTCGCGCATCGACAAACTCGATGCGAATAACAAGAAGCTATTCTACGACACGCTGGCCTGGCTTGGCCGCCGTTGAACCGCAGGCTGCGAAAAATACTGCGCCGCTTCGAAACAGGATCCTCGAGACAGGATCCTATTGGTGATGTTTGGCGCCGACGAAGCTAGATTCTCCAGGCCAGCACTGGCACGCGAACCGCGGCAACGAACCGGTTGAAAAAAGCATTTCGTCACTCCGAAAACTTCGGCGCAAAATGCGCGAACGTCGGCAGCGCCCTTTGCCCACGGAAGTAGAAATGACGGCTGTCGTCGCGATCAACGATCACCATTCATCAGCCCAAGGCCTTGTCGTTTTTATCGAGCGTAATGAATCACACAGCCCAGCGACTTCCCAGTCGCCCCCGAATCGCGGTTGAACTAGGCGCGATATGAACCAGTCCTTGTCGCTTCGCGACGATTCGATCGAGGCCGTTGCATCTCGAGGCCCTTTCTCACGCTCACAATTGTGATGCCAGCAGAAATGGTGCAGAGCACCATTTCGTGCATAATTTTTAGGCAAACCTCGCCGCTGGAAAAGGGTTTTTGTTCGAGCGATGAAAATGGTTAACGAATTGAGATGGTTATTCCGTTCAGCTTAATAGGGAGTTGCATAGTTTACGCGCTTGCGGAGATTGTGCAGCGCCCATTAAGTTGATAAAAAAGTGTAAATAACGGGCGTAGAAGTTTAAAATAATTTACGCGATTAAAAAGCCATTTTTAGGAAAAAGCGATGAATAGCCTAGTAGGTACCAATACTAAGCGTACATATGGGGTGGCGGATTCTAGCGAACCCATTGGAACAGCTGCAAAAAGATTTGTTGACGTTGTTTTGGCGATTTCTGCAATTGTCCTGCTCGCCCCGCTTTTGATCATTTGCTTCGTCGCGACGGTCATAACTTCTCCGGGCCCGGCCCTCTTCCGCCATAAGCGTGTGGGCTTTAACGGCAGGCAGTTTAATTGCTTGAAGTTCCGGACGATGGTGACGGACGCGCCCGAGCGCCTTGAGAGAGTGCTAAAGTCCGATCCCTTGGCCGCCCGCGAGTGGGCAGCTAATCGAAAATTGAAAAACGATCCTCGTGTCACCCCGATTGGGGCCATACTCCGTAAGTCTAGCTTGGACGAGCTCCCGCAACTTTTTAACGTCTTGAAGGGCGAGATGAGCATCGTGGGTCCACGCCCGGTTACCGATGAGGAGCTGCAGCGCTATACATCTTCCATGGGAGCCTACCTTGCCTGTAGGCCGGGCATCACGGGACTTTGGCAGGTAAGTGGCCGCAGTTCTACTACGTATGATAAGCGCGTTGCATGTGATGCGTTCTACGCACGCAATTGGTCGATGGCTCTCGACGCGAAGATAGTGATCGTCACCATCCCTTCTCTGCTTGTTTCCGACTGCGCCTACTGACCCCTATCTCGGCTCCGATTGGCGCCGGAACTTATTTCAAAAGCAACTCATCGGTTTCTGCCAATCAGCAGACAGAAACCTGTATGCTAAGTAAATTCCGAAGCTTCGGTATGACAGCTCGCGCTGCGAGTGACGCTTTACGTTAATTTGCACTTCGGATTGCCCACTTCATTGGTTGCGATTACTGCTTTGTGATGTATCAAACATCCACAGCCAAATGAACAACCTCGCCCCCATCAATCTGCGAGATAAGCAAGCGAAGCTCAAAAACTCGCCAAGGTTGACGAAAACCTGGATCTGGATGCTTTCAGCGTTAATTATCGTCGCGATGGCCGCGTGGCTGACTTTCCTAGGCTGGGGATTGATCGAAACATTGAGAGCGGTACGGGAGCTTCTTGCGGCTTTTTTTAGGCTCGTGCCAAATGCCTAGGCGATCATCCATTTCGCTGCAGTCGTCAATATTAGCTCAGTTCTTGCTCAGCGGATTTGTGGTTCAACCTTTAATTAACGCCGTTCCCTAGCGAAGATTTAACCCAGCAACGGGACAATTCACCAATCGATAGCGCGTCATTGCGATCGCGTTCTTTCCGATCAGGTGATTGTCTTATGGCGCGACGCGGTTCAGCGATAATTCCGATCTTGTTTCTAGTAGGCTGTCAATTTGGCGGGGCAGCGAATGCCCGCGATCGAATATTGCAAGAACCAGGATATCTGGTCCCCCTTGAGGTATCATCGCCGATGTTGGCACCGTTTCAGCACGTTCGCTTTTGTCTTCGGTACCCCTCTGACTGCAAATCCGACCCGTCGGAAAGCGAACGCATCATTTTGAACGATGAGACGGCCAAGCTACTCGAGCTTGTCAACAGAGATGTGAATGGGGCAATAAGTCCAGCGGTCAAAGCATATGGATCGGAGCTCCAAGACGGCTGGACGATTTCGCCTGGTGTGGGGGACTGCAACGACTACGCCGTCACGAAACGGCACAAGCTGCTTCAGAGCGGTCTACCAGCGAAGGCATTGCGGCTCTCGGTCGTAAAAACGGCAACAGGAATCGGCCATCTCGTTCTTGTCGTGGTAACGACCAAGGGTGATCTGGTGCTGGACAATCTGACCGAAACTATCCGACCCTGGCAAAACACAGATTATCATTGGTTGAAAATCCAATCCGCGGCCGATGCACGTCTCTGGTACGAGGTCAAAGCCGCGACCCCGTCCGTGTCCCAAGCTAATCGCAAGCTCCGTGTAGCCGATCGCTGACCGAACTAGTGGTCAATGCCCAGAGTTTGGAACGCTTCAGCAGCTATGAAACGACCGCACCCATCAACTCTTGAACCTCGCCAATCGACCGTGCTGCCATAGGTCCGCGCGTGCGAGCCCGCAGGGTCAGCGGATTTTCGAACGATCGCGCCATCCAGCAGCCGAGCAGTATCCAAAACACAATTAAATAGCCGGGTATCTGAAGCGAAAAGTCAATCATCGAATGCAAATAGGTAAGCACCACAACTCCAGTCATAACTGCAAATGAACTTCGGCTACGTTCTTCTGACCTGAGAGCAGCTCGCAGGAGGACGAAAAACGAAGCAATCGCGGCAATGCCGATCATTACAGCTACCGGAATTCCCATTTCGACAGCAATTTCGAGAATCGTCGAATGCGCATAGTCCCATACCCCCCACGCGCTCAAATCGGATCCCCTCACGGAAGGGAAAACATCCCCGAAAGTGCCAGCCCCGGCGCCTAAAAGCGGCCGGTGGCGAATGGCGCCGATGCAATAGTTGTAAACAGACCATCTCCCATAATCCAAGAGCCCCTCGCTTCCGATCCGACCTGTCTGCATGAGCCAGCCCAGCGTCACGGCTAAAGCGCCGGCCGCCGAACCCGTTATGTACCAAAACCCTGAACGCACTTTGCCGGCGATGATCAGACCTACTGCGACAAGGAGTCCCACGCTGGAACAGATCAAACCGCCACGCGACCCCGTCAGGAGAAGCGCGAAAAGACAGGTAAGCCCGGCCGCTGAGCGAAGAATTAGTTTCAGTGCAAGCAGTTCGTTTGATGGGATCAGCAATAGCAAACGAAGCGATGATAGTCGCAGCGATTGCAGCGTCACCAGCGCTGAACAAAGCCACATAATCGCGCCGACACCGACGAATGTCGCTGCGGTATTATGATTCACGAAGGTTGCCGTCAGACTGCCGCGATAAGCCGTCTTGGGCACCCAGAGTAGCATGTTCGGGGTAAAGACAAGCGCTAGCAGACCGTAGATCGCATAAAGCAGTATGGAATATCGGGCAAAAGCCGTAAGAAGATCGCTATCTTCACGGGAGGTGCCGACGAAAAACCCACTGATAAACGAGGTTATCAGGAGCAGAAAATGTCCGATTGCGACCGGCGGGATCTCGGCACGGCTGGAGATTCGGATTGGTAGCTTCATTTCGAGGAGATCGCCGGCGCGATTCCAGATCGGATCACCGATCCCAGTAATGAAGTCAGGGACGATCTGTACGACAGCAACCAGCGCGTAAATTATGCAGACGCTCGCGAATGCAAATAAAATGCGCCGCTGCCGAACATTTAGTTGTCTGACGATACCGCAAAGCGTGCCGACTGCGAGCACAACTGTCCATAACGCGATCCAGAACTGATCTACTGATCCAAAGAACAGCGGCGCCAAAGTTAACGCCGCAATCGTCGCCCAGAGCTGGATCGATCTGAACGTTTGCACAAAGCCTCGATTTCAACCAAGAACCCTAAGCGCTTCGAAACGCCAAGCTCGAGACTACCATCGGGTCTTTGTTGCGGCGTTCACATTGGTCACCGTGGTGGCGGTATTGGAGACCGTGTTTGCTGTGTTGTTAATGAGCGTCAGCAGCTTGTAGTAATCCACCACCCGGGCATTAGCCACATACATCACATCCTTTGTCCGCATCTGGAAGCCCGCGGCAAGTAGCATTCCCGACGGATCGCGAAGATTGATATGATAAATGGTCGGGATCCTGTCGAAGGAGAAGCGCTTGGTATCGACACCCAATTTCTGCAGCAAATGGCGATCCTCATAACGATAAACGAATACCTCGCCTGGATCTGACTGCTGGTCATTCAGACCGCCCGCCTTGCCGATCGCCTGCGACAGGGTCAGCGTCTCTACATCAAAGTTTATTTCTGAATTGAATCCGAAAACGTTTTGGTTCAACGCACCGAGGGCCGTGAAGGTGGGCGCTTCATGGGTAATGAAAATCACGTCGTTCGGCCTAATAAAAATGTTCTCGCGAGGGTCGTGCACCACACGGCTTAGCAGCACCCGTACTTGTCTGCCGTCTCTCTGGAGATTCACGTAGCTTTCGATCGCCTCAAACTTCGGTCCGCCGGCACGGGCAATTAGTGCCAGCAATCGCTCACCGACACTGTTAAGAGCCAGAACTCCGGGCGTGTTGACGTCGCCCAGAACGCTCACCACGCTCGAATGCTGCTGGTTGAGGCTGACGACCACCTGTGGTTCGATCGCGCGATTGCGAAGCCGCGCCACGATCGCCTGCTGAATTTCGGGCAGGGTCCGCGCAGCCGCCGGTATTTCGCCGGCGTACGGGACGTAAATACTTCCCTTCTGGTCGACGGCTTGCGCCGGCAGATCGACGAAGTTGCCCGGGCGCGCGCCTGCCGCCTGCCCCGGCGTAAACAATCCGCCCGGCGCGGCTTCAAATATCGATATGTTTAGGACGTCGCCGACACCAGCCACCTGCTCTGGCTTGGGCCGTTTGTCAGGAAATGCACCTTGGAACGACACCACGTTAGGCTGCGATAGAAACCCGATCGTGTCCGCGCTAATATCAACCAACGCGTATGGCAATGCCGCATCCGACTTAAGGCCCGACGTTGCGAGACTCTGCACCGCCATGCTCTTTGGTCCGGTTCCAGGCAATTCCGAGCAGCCCGACAAGAGCCCGACCGATCCCGCTGCCAGAAAAAATATGCAAAGCCGCTTTGAAACGCCATATTCGCGCCAATCATTCGCGCGGCTGATCAGGATCCGACCACGAGTTACGCAGCAGGCCCAAATACCAATCGCAAACAGCGCAATAGCTCGGATGCTCAAAACCGCCCCTCGGATGCCCTTATGGTCGTCAAATTTTATGGTTAATTTGACCTTAAATCAGCCGCGAGTCGGCCTGCCCCACTTCATGTTGGGACCCTACAGGCCGACTCTCTCTCGTCAAAGGCTCGAGTGCGCGTGATTTTCGCTTTTGCGTTCGAAGTTGCAATCGGGCCACAGGGCTGCCCCACTGACGACTTATAAAAAAGACTATGTATTCCAATCCCTTACCTTACTGAATGCTTCGCCTACCGATACACGCCACAGGCGGAGCTACCGGAGGAGAGGCCTGTTGACCGATTTGACCACGAACGCGGCAGCAAGAGCTGGTCGAACGCCTGTAGAGCCTGAGGCGCCGGGCCAGCTTGCTCAGGCGTCTCATCTGTAAGACGCGCTTTCACCGGGCTAATACTGGGTGATTTTAGTCGGCTGAAATGTTCTAATCGACTTAGTGATTCGTCGCCGCAGATGAGAGCGACCTGAACTCACAAGTAACTAAACGTTTTGATCTCATAAGCTGGTGCTCACGCGTCACCGGGCGATCTTACTCGCGCGAAACGAGAGTATTTGCGCATGTTGAGAATACACAATGGCATATGCCGCGATCGGATTAGCTTTGTTAGGCTTTGCGGTTGGCATCATGTTTCGGTTGCAGGTCCTGCTGATTATAATTGCGCTTTTGGTGCTTTTTTCAATTATCTTCGCTTTCGGCTCGGGACTTAGCTTTTCCGATGCCTTGATGACAATCCTAGCTATACAAACCGTAATTCAAGGTAGCTATTTTCTGGGGCTGATGGCGCGAGCTGTCGTTACTTCTCATGGCCCGCGGCACATCCTATGAATTGCCACGAAAACCTAGGGCCTCGGGCACTCTGAATAGAAAGACCCATTCGCCGCATCTGTGCGTTCAAGGCACTGCGTAGCTTCGGCGACTTTGCCGGAAACGTTAAAATCGTATCCTTGATCCCTCAAAACCATGACATAGCGGCCGGCGGGTAGCAAAAAATCCGGCTTGTCTGACTGGACGAGTAGCATTTCGGGATTGCCGGCTATTGGTCGCACCCGAAATTCATAGGAGATGTTGCGGATGTTCCAGGCATCGGAAACGGGAGAAATGTTCGGTCTTCCCTTCGTATCGAACGAAATCGCGCGAACCACCTGTGCGACGACGCGAATTTCGATTCGATCAGGTGCGTTACCAACAAGGTCGCGGCGAAACACAATAAACTTTATCTTTCCATCAGGCAAAGTCGTGCGGCTGGGCCGGTCGATCGGCGTTGACACAGCGATTCGCTTATCAGGCACCCGCTCGGGAAGGGCATACAATTCACTTAGAATATTGTCGTTGATGGCATAAACACCGTAATCGCTCGGTATCGGGAACGGAGGATCAACAACGGAAGGCTTTGGGTCCGGAATTGCGGATGCCAAGCGAGCCCCCCCTGGCGCCGCTGCCACAGCGGCGGGTTCAGTCACCGTCGACCTCAGCGCCAACTGCCCCAAATTATCGCGCAGAAAAGGCAATCTACGGTTGTAGTACGCCAAAGCTGCAACGACGCCAAACAAGAACATCCCAATACAAAAACGCGCCAGAGTTGAGGCTAGCGCCCGCGTTCGCGCTTCCCCAAATGTGCCATCGATATCCGGCCGTAAATAGATCCGTTCCGGTACCAGTATATCCTCCGGCGCCGGCGTCACCGTGCGGTGAGCAGCAATCAATGACGATGCCTTGGCTGGCTCGACGCGCGGTCCGATTTGCGGCTGTCTGTCGGGAGGCGCAAGCTGCTCATGCACCTCGCGGCGGACCTGAAACTCCTCAACCCCCTGAATTGCGGTCTCCAGCGCGGTCGCCAGCCTTTTTCTTTCGCTCTCTTCCGTCGTAACCGTATCAAGCTTCAGCCGGGCACGTGCGAACTCATAGATCGTCAAGCGCATCTGCTTCGGATCATCTTTCACCGCATTGATCATCCGCTGGAGGATGAGCGCGTATTCGATTTCCTGAGCGTGGGGGGACACCTGCCTTTCTTCATCTGTCCTGGTGAATTCGGGTTTCATGACGCGCACCGCCGAACAACTTTGCCAATTAAACCACGTAATCACTTGAACAACCAAGATTTTTCATGGCTAACGCCAGACAGGCTGCAGATATCAGACGCGTCAATATTGCAACTAATCCCGGATTTCTGGTGCGCCTGCCCGTTTTAGCCCTTTGCGCCGATTGGCCAAACCACGGCTTCGAGTCTATTGTCTGGTGGAACGTGAAGCGCTCGGGAGGCCAAAGTTGTCACAAATCATCAAGATCTCAGTTGCCGCAATTTTTATGGCTTTGGCAAACCTTCCGAACGCGGCATCGAGTTCGAGAGCGTCTCTACCCCCTCACCCAATGTGGACCCGATCTAGCCTATCTATGTCGCCTCCACGGCTCCTTTGCTTCAGCGCCGTTCCACTACAACACCGCCATCTATCCTGGCTGCATCAAGACAGTTGCAATTGAAACCCCGTCCGGTGTCGAACGTCGTCGCGTCATCGTTTGCGGGGCACCTCAACGGTCGATAGCTTGGTGGTGGTAAACTAAGAAAATCAGTTTGCGGGACCCGGTCGATTGATTGGTTGTGTTCTCGAAACGCCTGGATTGGTCGGCCGCTGAATTGGCATGTTACGAATGGCTCCATTATTGGGCGCAGTCTGATTGACGCCTTGCTGAGATACCGCTCCGCCGTCGCGAATGAGGTTACCGTACCTATCGCGTTGATTTGAAATACCGTACTGTGCCATCGCTGGATTGCTAAGGATCATTATCAGCGACAAAACTGCTAACCTCAACCTCATCTGCATTCCTAGTCTGCGATAAAACCATTCGGCGTCCCGGAACGGTTTATCGCGTAGAGATGACTTTTCCAACCCACCGTGTCAGCGATTTCGATAACCGGGTCAGAAGGTCGGCTTTGATAGCGCGACATTAAAGACCTGCTGAGATAACTTCCGCAAGAAGAACCCGGGGTTGGAACTGAATTTCACTTATGTTGGCGCTCGAACCGCCTCTATTCCTACCTATCGCAGGAATCTGAAATGGAATGGGTTCTGCTTGTCTCTCTGCAGTGGATCGTTTTTGGAAGTCCGACCCAGCCGACAACGCAAGTGATCCAGCCGTTCGCCTCGGAGGAGCTTTGCAACAAGGCAGCCGAGGCTATCAGAAATGAAATCAACGCGCCCCTTGGCGGTGCCCAACGTGTTCAAACGCTCGGACGAGTTGTTTGCTTATTGCGCAAGAACAACTAAGTCCGAAGGACGTCGTTCGATGACGGACATAGCGCTGCCATAAGCAACATCACAAATGACCGTTCAACGTGGGTTGGGAAAATCTCAGAATTCTCAATCTGCGCCAGAAAAATGTCGGTCAACGGCGACAGAAGACTGCTTTGCCTGTCTCCTGGCACCGCTATGATAGCAACTACTTGTGTCTGACGGTGCGAGTGATGCCCCAGCGATGGCTATGGCAAAGTTCGGCTCCACCTTTGTTTATCGATCGTGGCAAAACGGGGGGCGTTCGCAGGTGCAAAAAAGCACTGTTGCCAATGAGCCGGGTTGTGAGCACGGGCCCGAAGGTAAAAATCACGATTCCGTTATCTAGCCAACGCACTGCACCCTCGTTAATGTGGACGTCTGAACGACATCTCCGGCAAAGTTGTTTGGGGGTAAGTATGATCGACCCTACTGGTTTCCGACTGAGAGGGTTTCTAGCGATCGCGGTTGCAGCCGTGCTAGTGGCGGCGGCGCTTCGCCACACCCTCCACGTTTACGCGGGCTTTACGCGGCAGGAAATTGGCTGGGATGCCCTATCGGTCGCAATAATTGCAATTCTAGCGATCTTATTTTTTCGTAAGGCATCAAAGCAATAGTTCAACTGGCGCCATTGCCCTCGCGATATCAAGCAGGCGGCAGCTTGTAGTCCGGGAATCTGCTGAGAACCGCCGCCCTCAGAAACTTGAAATGGGTTATTGCGTCGGCGAGTGATTTGAGCCGCCTCTCGCCGTTTGCGATTTCTTCGCTGAACAAATCCTGGTGGTGGCCATCGAGCGGTTCGCGGTCCAGGTACTCGTCACTGGCATTTCCAACCGTCACCGCGGCGCGCGCCAGCACTTCCTCGACCCGTTCGTTGAGGCCTTTTTGCTCGTTCTCGGCCGCCTGCAATGCGGCTTCGATTGCGTTCATGACGCCTTCGACGCGCTGACGGTCGGTGTCCTCGTCCCGTTGAGAAGAGCGAACCTTGAATCCGTCACTTCCCAGATGATCTCGGGCAAAACTGCGCGCGCGTGCTCGTAAAAATAGCTGGAACATAATCCTGTGCAAACTCCCGCGACAGTTCAGGAGGCGGGCGAAAAATCACTCAAGCATGCGAGGCGTTGGGAGTGCGGGTATTGCCGGCCCGATATTTGCGTAAATTCAACGATAGCACGAATCGCATCTCGATCAAGCGTCGTTCGATTGCAGGACTCTCCGTTCGTACGTCTCTCGGCGATCGCTGGCGAATCGCTAGCCATCATTGATCCGCGGGAGGCGAATTATGAATTGGGCGCCGCCTCCGGGTGCGCTGTCGATTTCGATTCCGCCCTGATGCTGCCGTTCGACGATGCTGAGCGCGATGGCAAGCCCGAGCCCCGTGCCGCCGGTCGAGCGATTGCGCGAGGATTCAGCGCGATGAAACGCCCTGAAGACGGCCTCGCGCTGCGATGGCGGAATTCCCTGCCCTTCATCGTCGACGATGATCTCCGCCATACCTGCCTGACTGCGCATCGTCACATGCGCAACGCTGCCGTATCGCAGCGCGTTTCCGATGATGTTCGACAAAGCCCGAGACAGAGCGGCGCGATCGCCGGCGACGAAAAACGGTCCGGCATGTTCGCGATTGAGCGTGACTTGCCCACCCGTCATCCGCGCGACCTCGACCTCGTCTGCGACAAGGGCAAACAATTCAACAGCCTCTCTGGCTTTCAGGGGATTGGCGTGAACGGCCACAAGCAGCGCATCTTCGACCAGTCCATCCATCGCATCGAGATCGCGCATCGCCTTCTCGATCTGAGTTGGATCGTCCAGAACATCCAGCCTGAGCTTTAGCCGTTGCACATAGGTCTTGATGTCGTGGGCGATGGCTCCGAGCATGACGTTACGCTCGTTAAGAAGCATCGCCACCTGCTCTTCCATGCGAAGCGTGCGCCTGGCGAGACCTGCGATCTCGGGCGAACCCCGGATCGGAAACGGCTCCGGGGCACCGGTTGAGGCAAACGTCTCGACCGAATGTGCAATTCGTTGGATCGCGCGCCCCTCGCGCAAGATCACCAGCAGGATGCCGCCGGTCAGAAGCAGGCCAAGGATGCCGAGCCAGAAACCCGTCGGCAATCCGAAGAATCGCGGCAACAGATCGCCGCGGACCTCGGCAACAAGCCACTCCCCTGCCCCGAGACGCACAAAGACCCGGACCGGTTCGGTCGATAGCGCCCAGTTGACCGCGCGGTTGTCCTGGCCGAAGCGCCGGGCCTGGATCAACGCAACGACATCGTTCGCCCCTTCGGCGACGAGCCGCTTTCGAACTGCGTCCTCCACTTCGCGCACGTGGGCATCTCTCGAAGTATCGACAGGGGCTTGCGAGGTCACGCGATAGGAAAGTCCAGTTCCTGAAATCGCGGTCAGGACGTCTTTCCTTTGGGATTTGTCGAGGCTTCGCCAAAGCCGGACCACGGCTGCGATCTGGTCAGGCACAAGACCTGCGGCACCGCCGATGCGCTGCCGGCGTATTTCGATAAAGGTCGAGGTCAAGCCGAGGACTTCGAGAACGAGAGCGATGGCCGCAATCCAGAAGAAGACCCGCCACAACCGTATGCGGCGAACCTTCATGGCGCGTTTTCCACGGCGACGGTAAGGACATAACCGACATTACGCACCGTCTTAAATCCATCCTCGGGAAAACCGCTCTCGACCAGCTTCTTTCGAAGCCGGCTCATCTGGACATCGATATTGCGATCGAAGGTGTCGGAGCTGCGTCCGCGCGTCCATTCGATCAACTGATCGCGCGACAGGACGCGGCCGGCCCTGTCCACGAAACAGCGCAACAGTTCGAACTCGCCCGATGTCAGAGACAATGGCGCATCTCGTTCATCGAACACCGAACGTCGGTCCAGATCGACGAGCAAGCCGCCGACACGAAGTTGGCTCGCCCTGGCTGAGCTGCCGCCGCGCCGCAGGATCGCCTTGACCCGCGCGACAAGTTCCCGCCGTTCGAACGGTTTTGGCAAATAATCATCGGCGCCCAATTCCAGCCCGATCGAACGGTCGATGCTGAGACCACGGGCCGAGACCATCAGAATCGGTATGTCGAGCGTCTCGCGCAGCCGCTGGCAAAAGGAAAGCCCGTCCTCGCCGGGCATCATGATATCGAGGATGATCAGATCCACACTGCCCTGCGCGCCGAGCATCCGACGCGCCGTCGGCGCATCCCTGGCCTCTCGCACGTGAAAACCTTCGCGCGTCAGCACGACCTGGAGCAGCGAACGGATTTCGTCATCATCGTCAACGACGAGAATTTGGGGCCGACTTTCCGACATATCGGCAATTGTCTTTGTGCAGCCCGTGAGGCGCAAGCGGCAAATCGGGCCTGCAACAAATTGCAATATTCGCTGGCCTGCCTGCAAGGTCCGGGCAAAAAAGCGGTGCCACCTTCATTGCCGTGGCGCTTGCCAAACCGGCTGCGCTTTAGGTGAGAGGAGAACAGCGATGAAAACAACGATCCTTGCCGCCTCTGCGGCTTTGATGCTCTCGACAGCCGCAGCGTCGGCCGCCGAACCCGGCAGCTGGTCGACCCGCTGGACGGGACCACATGGCGGCGTCTACGAAGGCAGCGGAAAATGCGCGGACGGAGGCTGTCAGAGCAGCGGAACGTTTACCGGACCGCATGGCGGAGTCTGGCACCACTCCGGCAACGCTCACCAGGTCGCGCCCGGACAATGGGCCGGCGAAGGGCAAGTAGTCGGCCCGGCCGGTGGAACGTGGCAGCACTCATGGACCTGGCATCGTGCCGGAATTTGAGCCGCGACTTACCGGCTGGAGGCTTTGCGCGATAGATGGCCGCCCTCACTCACCTTGATTGGGTGAGGGCGCCCAATCTTTTGCGTGATATCGCCGAGATCACTTCTCGGCGGTCGTGATACTCTTGGGCATTGGGAACTCTTTGCAAGCTGCTCCCAAGAACGGAAACGCCTTGGTCGCCACGTCGATCGAAGGATATTTGCTGCTGGCATCCGGCTCGGCAATCATAACAAACGGGCACTGGAGGACATGGATGGCAGAAGAGCCTGTGTTAACGTCCTCGAAAATTCCATAGCCCGCATAGACATTTCCGTTGATACCATCCAATTGGGTCTGATCCAGAATGTATGTGCCGGTGCCGGACTGCGCGCCACGATGGACAAACAGGAGCCTGTTGCTGTTGTAATATCCGGTGATGGCATACTCGGCGCCGTCGTCATCCACCAGCTTGCCCGCGATGCGACTGCGGATGCCGAAATTCTTGTAAGAGATCTTACTGCTTCTTACCTTTGGCTTTCCGTTGTCATCGTCCATCCAATACGCAACATAATCCTGATCATTGGCAGTCTCAACGTCGACACGCATCGATGTGCCGAGCTTCGTGTAGCTAGCCAGGTCAGTCGGTTTAAAGTCCTTCAACTTGTCGAAGGAAATCTCAAGGTGAACTTCATTCAGGAATCCGACGACTCCCGCGATGAGCGTAGCCAGAATGGCGATACCGACCGCCGCCAGTGCTTGTTTCAGGAAAGACATGACGAAAAATCCTTGTCAGACGAATGATATTCCGAGGGATGTCAGCGGCCCGGCTTCCGGTCACGCCGTGCATGGACGGGCGGCACGTCCCTCGCGAGCAATTCTTTTGATTTAGCACATTGTATTTGACTATTTAAGATTGAATATGTTGAAATAAAAATTCCTCTGCGCGCCCAGGGCGCACAGAGGAATTCGAAGTCTCCGAAAAAAGTTGCGACGCGTTACAGCGGCTTGATCTCGACCTTGCGGAACTTGACCACGCCCTTGTCGTTCGGCACGCCATTGGCATCCTTGACGCCGAGACCGTGCTGAAGCGCGATCCGGCCCTTCGCCAGCTTCGAATCCTGTGCGCCGTCGACGGTCTTTTGGCCATTGAGAATGACGGTGAAGGTCGAACCCTTCGCGATGATCTCGTAGGTATTCCACTTGCCGGCGGCGTGCGGCATCGGGTCGACCTTGGCAACGTTGACGATGGCGCCGGTGCCATAGCTCGGATCGGGGCGCGTATCCCAGATATTCACTTCATAGGCATTTTCGGAGCCGATCTTGCTGGGATCGGTACAACGGATGAAGACGCCGCTGTTGGCGTCGGCATCGATCCAGAACTCGGCTTTGAGGTCATAGTCGGTATAGTCGTTCTTGGTGACCAGGAAGCCGTTGCCCTTGTCGGCCACGATCATGCCGTCCTCGATCCGCCAATTGGCGTCTCCGATCTTGTCAAAGCTGTTCGTATCCTTGCCGTCGAACAGCGAGACCCATCCGGTTTCGCTCGAAGCCTGCGACGACCAGGACAAAGCGGCGGCGCCGAGGACAAGCAATGCAATGGCAGAGCGGCGTTTCATGAAAATACTCCCTTTTGATGTTGTTTTTGATACTGGCCCGACCGAGCCGACAGGTTTGGATCGCGAGAACGATAGCAGGAGACAATTCTGCCGGGAAGCCAGCCGAAGACGGCCGCATAAGACTCAAATCAACACGGTGTGACCGATCAATGACCCTCTACCGGCGGAGTGCCGTGGGTGTGGAAGGATTCGATCGTCTTCAGCCCCCACGCCTGCCCCTTCTTGCGCTCCTCCTCGGTCCAGACGATCGGCTTCCAGTCCGGCGCCAGGATCAGCCGCGCCCCGGCATTGGCGACCTCGACCCTGTTGCCGCCGGGTTCATAGACATAAAGGAAAAATGTCTGCTGGATGGCGTGCTTGTGCGGACCGGTCTCGATGTAGACCCCGTTCTCCAGGAAGATATCGGCGGCACGCAGGATGTCTTCGCGGCTGTCGAGCGCATAGGTGAGATGGTGGAAACGGCCGGGCGTGCCGGAATGATCCCGCGAATAGGCGAAGTCGTAGCTCTTGTTCGTGACCGTCATCCACATCGCCGCTTCGGTGCCGTCGTTGAGCACGATCTGCTCGGTCAACCGGCAGCCCAGATAGGTTTCGAAGAAGATCCGGTTGGCCTTGATATCGACCGCGAGACAATTGAGATGGTCGAGGCGGCGAACATTGACCCCGCGCGCCGGAAAACGCTGAGCCTGGTTCTTCAGGGCTGGCTTCAATTCGGCCGGCGGCTGGTACCACTCGGTCTCGTAATAGAGCTCGACGATATGGCCATCCGGATCGCGGCAGCGAAACGCCGGGCCATGGCCGAGATCGCCGTCGGTCCAGCCGATATCGAAGCCGGATCCTTTCAGCGCCGCGACCCGCCGCTCCAGCGCCTGCGGGCTTCGCGCCCGCAGCGCCATATGCTCCATCCCTGAGGTTTTGGACGCGGTCAGCTTGAGCGAATAGCGCTCGTAATCGTCCCAGCCACGCAAGTAGACAGATTCGCCCTGGCGGCCGCTGATGGTCATGCCCATCACGTCGACAAAGAACTTGAGGCTCTCGTCCGGCTTCGGCGTCAGCAATTCCAGGTGGCCGAGGTGGGCCAGATCAAAAATGGGCTCGGGCTGCATCCTAGTGGTCCAATTCTAACATTCGCATCCCTTCTCAGCAGTCCTTTTTGCGAATGTTAGAATCAAAAGGACCACTAGCAAATATAGAACTTCTAGTGGAGTTTAGGATTTAACATTCGCTTTCATCACTCGCGGCCAGGTGGGAAGCGAATGTCAAATCCACTCCACTAGTGAATCTCTCCAATAAGCAGACGCGTCACATCGTCGAACAACTCATCGACGGCAAACTGTCGCGCAGTCAGGCCCTGTTGCGCCGTATATCCGGCGATGCATTCCAGCGAACGCCCGATGTCGGCGGCTTGAAAGCGCGATGTATCCGCGGTCGCCGCTTCCGACAACATGCGATGGACTTCGCGGACGATATCGGGATCGCGGCCGGACAATTCCTGGCTGACGACCACCATGTGATTGATCGGGCGCACTGCGTGTTTGGCAAACCAGCGCGCCTCCTCCGCCTTGACGTCGGCAAACAGCGGCTTGAGGTCCGGATGTTCCACCTTCTCGCCGAGGATCGCGTCGAGTTCGCCGTCGAGAAGCATCTGGACGATCTGCTTTCCCGCAGGCGCGCGCCTCGTCGTATCGACAAATTCGGCGACATGGGCGTCCTCGAAGGTGATCCAGTCGATTGCATCGAGATCGACTCCGTAATCATTGGCGAGAATGCCACGCAGCCAGGCACCGGTCGTGGTGGTAAAGGAACGGATGCCGACGCGCTTGCCGGCAAGATCGATCGGCGTCAGGACACCGCGTCTCGCATTGTAAAAAGCATAGCCATGCTGAAACCGCGCCATCACGACATCAGGCAACAGCACCATCGGCTTGTTGAAATTCTTCGCCATCAGATAGGTGACGATCGCCATTTCGGAGACGTCAAAGGCGCCCTCGCGGACCATCGGCTTGAAGCCTTTGTTGGTCGGCGTGTACTCGACGAAATCAAACTCGACCAGATCGGATCTGATCGAACCGTTCTTCAGCGCCGCGGTGCACGGATGGTCGCCGAGCAAGGTGCGCAGGCGCATCGCCATTTCACTCGGCCTCCGGCTCGTCGACATAGACGAGCCCCGCCTTGGCGAGCGGCTCGCGCATCTTGTACATGTCGAGCCCGAGCACGCCGGAAGCAAGTTGTTTGCGCTTGCCTTCCTCGTCCGCCTGGCGCTTCTCGCCCTTGATTGCGACCTCGGCGGCATCCTTTTTCCGGACCACCACGACGCCGTCGTCGTCGGCCACGACGGCGTCGCCCGGATGAACGTTGATGCCGGCGCAGACCACGGGAACGTTGACCGCGCCCAGCGTCGCCTTCACGGTGCCTTTGGCGGAGATCGCCTTCGACCACACCGGAAAGCCCATCTCCCTGAGCGATTTCACGTCGCGGCAGCCGGCATCGATGATGAGGCCGACCACGCCCCGCGCCATCAGCGAGGTCGCGAGCAGATCGCCGAACATGCCGTCGGTGTTGTCGGTGGTGCAGCCCACGACCAGCATGTCGCCCGGACGGCACTGCTCGACCGCGACATGAAGCATCCAGTTGTCGCCAGGCTGCGCCAGCACCGTGACTGCGGTGCCGGCGGCTTCGCCGCCCGCCCAGACCGGGCGCATATACGGCTTCATCAGGCCGAACCGGCCATAGGCTTCGTGCACGGTGGAGGCGCCGAGCGCGCCCAGCCGTTTGACGACGTCAGTATCGGTACGTTTGATGTTACGAACGACGATATTTTTCATACCTAGTGCCCCTTTTCCGAAGTTCGTGAACCCTCGCGGCACCCCTTGCACGAACTTCGGAAAAATAAGGGGCACTAGCAAATGTAAATATTCTGGTGCCGCTTTTCGATTTGAAGTTCCGGTTCGAAATCGCGGCACATTCTGTCGGAACTTCAAATCGGCGGCACCAGTTCCTCCAACGCCATCGGGAACAGCCGCTGATAGGCCTCGCCATAGGTCATGGCCTTACCGGAATTGCGCCCGCCCTGCATGCCCCGCTGCAACGCGACGCGCTCGTAATAGGCCCAGAGATGTTTTTGCGCGGCGAGAATCTCGAACGTCTTGCGCTTGATCTCCCAGACCTCGTCGATGTTGAGGATTACCTGCGGCTTGAAGTTGCACATCTCCGGCTGGTGCGGCTCAAACAGGAACACCGGAGGCGCGGCATAGCTGTAGTCGGCCTGCGGCTTGTGGCCCATGGCCTGGGCGACGATGCGCGCCTCCTGGGCGTAGGCGGTCGCTGCCGGATGATCGACATTGTAGGGGTCTTCCAGCGAGTGCGTCAGCACAAAGCTCGGATTGAGTTCGCGGTAGATGTCGATCAGCCGCTCCATATGCGCATCCGTCAGCCGCAGCGGATAATCGCCGGCATCGAAGAATTCGATTTCGGCGCCAAGCGAGGCGGCGGCGCGTTCGGCCTCGTCCTTGCGGCCGGCCTTGACCTTTTCAAGCGTCATGCCCGGCTGCTTCCAGGCGAATTGGGATTCCCCGCGTTCGCCGAACGCCAGACAAACGATCTTGACGCGGTAGCCTTTTTTGGCGTGAAGCGCGATCGCCCCGCCTGCCCGCCAGACGAAATCGCCGGGATGCGCCGAAACCACCAAACCCGTTTTTGCCATTCTTGTTTCCTCCGGTATGCCGACCAGGCCTGTTGGCGCTGCCTATGCCTTGGCGGATCTCGCGTTACTTGCCTCAACCATTCGCTGCCAGGCGATGCTTCACGATCAAGGCCAGCGGTACAGTGTAGAAAAGGTGAGACACAAAGCCGCCAATGACCACGTTGGGATCAAGGTAATTCGGGTGGTTCAAAGAGACCAGCGCGATCGCAACATGCATCACGATCCAAACGATAACGGCGAAGAATATCGCGATGAGCGTCGCCTCGTGGCCGCGGCGCGCGAAGTATGGCCACACCCACGCAAAGGCTACGCCCCAGGCGAACACGAAAAAGAAATGGATGCCTGTGCCGACCACATAGGCCACCGCTCCGAGCGAATCCTGCACATTCTTGCCGAAGACGAGCCCGGTCGCGTTGCGCGGGATACCCGCCAGCGGCATCAGATGCTGGATACCGACCCAGACAATCGCTTCATAAATCCAGATGACGACACCGCCGACCAGGCCTCCGAGAAGCCCGGCGCGGACCGTCTCACCAAACTCCACATGACTTGCAGTTACCGATGCAGACGTAGCCATGGCCATCCTCCCCATTTTGGCATCGCAGCTCGATCGTTATTGTTAGCCGCGCCCGGCAGGCGCCTTCAGGTTATCAAGTGGCACCGGCGCAGGCGTCCGCTCTTCAAGCGCGGGCGCCTGCAGCGAGGCGACCGTTGCCCTGACCAGTTGCTCGATGGCATTGGCGGCATCGGCGCCATCGGCCTCGCCCCGAGACAGCCGCGATACGCGCTCGGGCGTCACCAGCGTGTAGTAGAGCGCGCCGAGCAAAAAGTGGCTGCGCCAGACGATCTCGGTGCGCGGAATCTGCGGCAGGCTTTCGCAGATTGCATCGACGAAAGCGTGGCTGGTGTCGTCGAAGGTCTGCGCGATGATCTTGCCCGCCACCGCATTGCCTTCCGCCGACATCACCGCGCGCAGCCGGGTAAAGCGCGCGCCCCCGCCGGCGAGATCGTTGCCGGAAGAGAAAGCAGGCAGCACATAGGCGCGCACGATCGCCTCGAGCCGATCGTTGAGATCGCGCACGCGCCGGGCCGCCGCCAGCAGCTCCGACCGCCTCAGGTTCATCGGCCCACAGTGCCGGCGGTAGATTTCGAGAAGCAGCCCGTCCTTGGTCTTGAAGTGGTAGGTCACGCTGCCCGGATTGGCGCCGGCAGCCTGCGCGATGTCGCGCACCGAAACGGCATTGAACCCGTTGGTCGAAAACAAATCCTCCGCGGCGCACAGAATAGCCTCGCGCAGGTTTGCCTTGCGCGGCGTGGCATCATCGTTGTCGGTTGGACGCACCATTTTGATTTGTACAAATGTACAAATCATTCGGTCAAGTCAACGAATATCTGCCGACAAGCCGCCCGTTTCACGGATACCTCGTCTGCCGGCGTTGCGGCCAGCATTTGGCAAACCGATTGGCCAAGTCGCCGTCCTTCTCCGTAGGGCTTTTCGCGCCCGACCCTCATGGGTGCGACACCTCGCAATCTGGTAAATCAAATATGAATGCCGGGCCGGGCGCGGCTGATGACGGCCCGGCCGGATTCCCCTTTCCGCCCACGGAATAGCCACTGGACGAAGCCTGAACGCAGCCAAAAAGCCATTTCAGAGGGAACCGCCGCTCTTTTGACCGGCGTGGCTTAACCGTTTGTGCAGCGACAGACCTCATAGTAGCGCCCAGAATGCGCAATTCGTGACAAATCGGGTTCGGCTATCGTGACATCCTTTGGACGCGTGATTTTGGTGCGCGGCTCGCTTGCGCGGGTCGGTCTGATGGCTAACGGTAAACTGGGCCTCTCCGAGGTGCGGGCGACCGTCGGCCGTTTTGTCAGCATCCGCTGCGGAACTTCCGTCATCGTTGCCATGATCACCGAAGTGTCGTGCGAAGACCTGCCGACATCCGACAACTTCATTGCCAGCGCTTCGGTCGATTTGCTCGGCGAAATCCTCGGGACGTCGGAACGCCAGAAATTCCAGCGCGGCGTCACCAACTATCCGACCATTGGCGATGCGGTTGAACTGATCAACAGCCAGGAATTGCGCACGATCTACGCGCCGAGCGGTTCGGACCAGATCAATATCGGAACGCTACAGCAGGATTCCTCGGTTATCGCCTATGTCGATATCGAGGAAATGCTGTCCAAGCATTTCGCGGTTCTCGGATCGACCGGCGTCGGCAAATCGACCGGCGTGTCGTTGCTCCTGAACGAAATTCTCAAATCGCGGCCGAACTTGCGGATTTTCCTGCTCGATGTTCACAACGAGTACGGCCGCTGTTTCGGCGATCGGGCGCTGGTGCTCAATCCCGCGCAATCTGAAGCTTCCATTCTGGCTGTTCAACTTCGAAGAGATCGTCGACGTGCTGTTCGCCGGACGCCCCGGCGTGCCCGAAGAGCTCGACATTCTCGCCGAGGTCATTCCGGTCGCAAAGGCCATTTATACGCAGTATCAGAATGCCGATCGGGTGGGACTGAAACGCTCCGATCCCAAGTCGGCCGGCTATACGCTCGACACACCCGTTCCTTACCGGCTGGTCGATCTGATCTCGCTGATCGACGAGCGCATGGGCAAGCTCGAGAACCGTTCCTCGCGCATCATCTATCACAAGCTGATCTCGCGCATCGAGACCGTCCGTAACGATCCGCGCTATGCCTTCATGTTCGACAACGCCAATGTCGGCGGCGACACCATGGCTGAAGTGATCAGCCATCTGTTCCGTCTGCCCGCCAACGGCCGGCCGATGACCGTGATGCAGCTCGCGGGCTTCCCGGCCGAAGTCATCGACTCCGTGGTGTCGGTGCTGTGCCGCATGGCATTCGATTTCGGGCTCTGGAGCGACGGCGTGTCGCCGCTGTTGTTTGTCTGCGAAGAAGCGCATCGCTACGCCTCGGCCGACCGCAATGTCGGTTTTGGCCCGACCCGCAAGGCGGTGTCGCGGATCGCCAAGGAAGGCCGCAAATACGGCGTCTATCTCGGACTGGTCACGCAACGTCCTGCCGAACTCGACGCCACCATCATTTCCCAGTGCAACACGCTGTTCACGATGCGCCTGGCCAACGAGCGCGACCAGGCGCTGTTGCGCTCGGCGGTCTCGGACGCCGCGGCAAACCTGCTGTCGTTCGTGCCCTCGCTCGGAACACGCGAAGTGCTCGCATTCGGCGAAGGCGTGGCGTTGCCGACCCGGTTGCGCTTCAAGGAAGTACCGGTTCACCAGCTGCCGCGGGGCGAGGCCACCATCTCGACCGTGCCGTCGGCCACGTCCGGTCACGACATGCACTTTGTCGGCGCGGTGCTGGAACGCTGGCGCGGCGCGACGTCGAACCGTGATGCTACTACTCCGAACGATCCCACGTTCAACGACCGCACGATCTCGCGGACGGTAGGCCCCGTCGAAGCGCCGATGCTGCAACCCTCGCTCGGGCTTGATCCCGACCGCTTCTCGCTCCTGAAGAAGCCGCTGCGCTGAAAACCCGTCTTGGCTGCGAGATTTAAGGCCGTTCGTCCGGCTTTGCGCGATCGCGGCCTAACGACTATGGTCGGACCCCTCCACCGAAGCGGAAGCCTCGCCATGACGCAGCCGACAGCCTCACGATTTCCCGTTCCCGCCATCGAAACCCTGCCCGAGGACATTCGAAGCCGTCTGCTCGCGGTGCAGGAGAAATCGGGTTTCATTCCGAACGTCTTTCTGACGTTGGCCTTTCGGCCCGACGAATTTCGTGCCTTCTTTGCCTATCACGATGCGCTGATGGACAAAGACGGCGGCCTGACCAAGGCCGAGCGCGAAATGATCGTGGTGGCGACATCCAGCGCCAACCAATGCCAGTATTGCGTGATCGCGCACGGCGCGATCTTGCGAATTCGGGCGAAGAATCCGCACATCGCCGATCAGATCGCCGTCAATTATCGAAAGGCTGACATCACGCCGCGCCAGCGCGCGATGCTCGATTTCGCGATGAAGGTCAGCCGCGAGGCGGAACTGGTTTCGGAAGCCGATTTCACTGAACTGGCCGCCCACGGTTTCAGCCAGGACGATATCTGGGACATCGCCGCGATCTCGGCATTCTTTGCGCTGTCGAACCGGATCGCCAATGTCAGTGCGATGCGACCCAACGACGAGTTTTATCTGATGGGGCGACTGCCGAAGGCTTAAAGCCGACACCTAGCCGTCGGAGGCTGGTCCGCACCAGCCAGGCAAATAGACGGCATCCGAACTTTTTGCCAGCACCAGGCTCTTTTCGATCGCCTTTGCGAAGTTTTCATCCACGGCCTTGCTCGACATTTTCCGGCGCAGGAAATCGGCCCACAAAAACTCGCTGAATGGCGTGGTGTCCTTGGCAAAACCGCCGACGCGCCGCAATTCACCGGCGAGGCTGCGGAAGGGATCGTCCTTGAGCTCCGTAATCGACTTCGGCAGATCCTTGAAATGGCGGCGTTCGCCCTTGGCATCGTAGGGATAGACCCACCGCTTGTTGTCCATGACACCCCAGAACGCGTCGCGTTCGACCATGCTGAGATCGCCAATCACGGTGACGAGAATATCCGTCACGCCTTCTTCATGCAGCGCGCGCGCCAGATGGTGGTGATCGACCACGTAGTATCGCTTGTCCGGTCCGCGCACCACCGGGATCATGTGCTTGCCGAGCGCTTCCGCCTGCTTCTTCTTTTTTTGCTCGCGCCAGCGCTTGCGTTTTTCCTTTACCTCTCTCATTCCGACGGTCATCTGGGTCGGACGAAGCGAAATAATCGGGATCGGCTTGATGAGTGGCTCACGCACGTTCGACATGACTGGACATCCCCCTGCCGGATTGTGAAATATGCCGTCTTAATTAGTTCGATTATGGCATGAGGTGAGATGCTGGAAAAGCTGAAGGAGCGGCTGTCGAAGTCGCGCATCATCCGGTTTGGCGACCGCGAAATCATCACTGAGGGGCTCGATCTTAGTTTCTGGGCCGATATCAGCCATCGCTGATGACGGCATCGTGGCCATCGTTCATCGCCGGCGCGGTGCTTGTCTTTGTCGTCTTCAACGCGGGATTCGGCCTGCTGTACTGGCTCGGCGATCAACCGATCTCGAACGTCGCGCAGCAACGACTATATCGATTATCTCTATTTCAGCATCGAGACGCTCTCGACCGCCGGTTACGGCGACATGCATCCGCAAACCCACTACGGCCACTTCATCGCCGCGGTCGAACTGTTCACGGGCATCTTTTCGATGTCACTGATGACCGGGCTGATCTTTTCCCGGTTTTCGCGGCCCCGCGCCCGGCTTCTGTTCGCCAACAATCCGGTGATCGCCGTTCAGGACGGAGAGCCGACGCTGATGGTTCGCCTGGCCAACGAGCGTCACAACATCATCGGCAATGCCACCGCCAGGCTCTGGGTGCTCAAGAATACGATCAGCAAGGAAGGCCAGCCTATCCGGCGGTTCTAGCGAACTTTCCGCTGCTGAAGAACGAGCACCCGGCGCTCGCATTGAGCTGGACGCTTTACCATATCCTCGACGAGAACAAGCCCGCTCCACAATCTCGATGCCGATGAGACTCGGCGACAGCCAGCATTGCAATCGCGGTCGTGGTGTCCGGCTATGATGTTGTTGCGGCGCAAACCATCCACGCCCGCAAAACTTACGATCATCCCGACATCCGCTTTGGCCAGCGCTACGCCGATATTCTCGAAAACCTCGACGATGGCCGGATTCAGAATCGACTACGGCAAGTTCCATGACACCGTGGGCGAATGAATTTTCCCCCTACTTTGGTATTTTTATTTTTACTTCGGGACGCGACGCGAGCGTGCTAAAGGCAAGAGGAGTTGCCCCGGAGCTGGCAGCCGTGAAACCCCAGCGACCCATTGTATCGGCCCCGCCGGAAGACGAGCACCGCGTGCTCCAATTCCGGCCGCGCACCGGGCATCGCCCCTTGGCGCAACGCAGCAATCCCGCCTCCGTTTGTCCATCGGCTCGAAGTCGCCAACGACCTGTCGCGCTATGAGCGCGACCGCGGAAGACGCCGGACGATTTTCGGCATCGCATGCTGGCAAATGTCGCCGCGTTCGCCTTTACGGTCGCGTTGCTGGCGATCGGCATCTGGCTGACCATGAGCATTGCCCAGCTCCGGCGAACCCAGGATTGTGTGCTGATGGGACGGCACGATTGCGTCCAGATTACCGTGCCACATAATTAGCCTTGTCGGGGCGGACAAACCTCCGTTCCCCAGCAATATCAGGCAAAACGGTGTTTTGGCCCTGCGGCCGGCCACTGCAGGCCTGCCTCTCTCCATTGAACTCGGGGCGGCGCTCCGATATACGGGCTCTCGACTCCGGGTGGTGGATGAGCCCGCCTTTGGCCCCGCGGCCATCACTCTCAGCTTCGTGGAATTTATCCTCAATATATCAAAGGCTTAGTGATGTCCTCTACATTCGATCAGGTCGCCAACGATTATCGCTGAAACCTGCGACATACCGCGCGACACGATCACGCCGGAAAGCCACGCGATCGACGATCTGGGAATCGACAGTCTCGATTTCCTCGACATCGCCTTTGCAATCGACAAGGCGTTCGGGATCAAGCTGCCGCTGGAAAAGTGGACCCAGGAAGTCAACGACGGCAAGGCGACCACCGAGCAGTATTTTGTCCTGAAGAACCTCTGCGCCCGCATCGACGAATTGGTCGCGGCCAAGGGCGCCAGCGCCTAGCGTGGCGCGCGACGATGCAACTTGAATACTTCCAGCTGATCGACCGCATCGTCGACCTCAAGGTCGACGAGAAGAACATCATGGTCGAGGCGCAGGTTCCGAAGGAAAGCACGATCTTCGAGGGACACTTTCCCGGCTACCCGATCGATGCCCGGCGTGCTGCTGATCGAGTCCATGGCGCAGACCTCCGGCTGGCTTCTGCTCGGCTTGATCAAATTCGAACGCATGCCGATTCTGGCCGCGGTGAAGGAAGCCAAAGATGCGCGGCTTCGGTTTTCCCGGATGATCTCATCACCATCGAGGCCAAGTCTCGCCCATGAAGGCTCGGGTTACGCCATGACCGAAGCGAAGATCCTGGTTGGCGGCAAATTGCGCGCAAACTCGACACTCACGTTCACGCTGATCCCCTTCCCCAATGCGGACATGCGTGGGCACATGGAAGCGATGGCCCAGCGTATCGGATTTCCGCACCAGGCCATCACCCCATGACTGAAACGAAAGCTTCGACCGAAGTCTGGATCACCGGCATAGGTCTTGCGACTTCGCTCGGCGAGGGTCTCGACGCTCATTGGGACGCGCTCAATCAGCATCGCATCAATGTCGACGAGAAGGGCTTTGCACCCTGCATCGTGCATCCCTTGGCCCAGATCAACCTCGACGCCCAGATTCCGAAGAAGGGCGATCAGCGCCAGATGGAAGCCTGGCAGCGGATCGGCACCTACGCCGCGGGACTGGCGCTGGAATCGGCCGGCGTCAAGGGCAACGCCGAAATCCTGGCGCGCATGGACATGGTGGTTGCCGCCGGCGGCGGCGAGCGCGATCTGGCGGTCGATTTCGAATATCCTGAACCTCGAAGCGAAGGGCAATTCGGCGCCCCGGCTTTCTCAACGAACGCCTGATGAGCGATCTGCGCCCCACGCTTTTCCTCGCGCAGCTCTCCAATCTCTTGGCCGGAAATATCGCCATCGTGCATGGCGTCACCGGCTCCTCCCGCACCTTCATGGGAGAGGAAGCGGCCGGCGTTGACGCCGTAAGGATCGCGCTCGCACGCATCGCCGCCGGCCAAAGCGACATCGCATTGATCGGCGGTTCCCAGAACGGCGAACGCAAGGATCTCTTGGTTCTCTACGAATTCGGTGACTTCAATCTCAAGAACAAGTTTGCATCCGTCTGGGAGCGCGGCGAACCGGGCGGCTTCGCGCTGGGATCGGGCGGCGCATTCCTTGTCATCGAATCGAGAGCCCACGCCGAAGCGCGCGGCGCCAAGCCGTTTGCACGCCTTGCCAACGTCGTCGCCGACATGTCGCGCCGCAAACACCCTGGCGACGTCACATCGACGCTGGAGAAGCTGTGGGCCAAGCTCGGCAAAGTCGGCGACAAGGCCGCCGTCATCACCGGCGCGACCGGCGTTGAGCCCATAACATCCGAAGAACGCGCTTTCCTGAAGGCCCATGGACTTCCGGTCCGTGCGAGCGGAACGATATTCGGCCACACGATGGAATCGCAATTTCCGCTGGGATTGGCTCTGGCAGCCCTGTCATTGTCGCGCGGCGCCTTGTTTCCGCCCGACGGCACTTCCGCCGTCGAGGTTGAAATGTCAGAAAGCCCATCCCAGATTGTCGTGATCGGGACGGGTCATTGGCGCGGCGAAGGCATGGCGCTGGTCGAAGCGATCTAGTGGTCCGATTCTAACATTTGCATCCCCTTGGGGCAGGCACTTTTGCAAATGTTAGAATCAAAGGACCACTAGCAAATATAGGTTTCTAGTGGAGTTTTGGATTTGACATTCGCTTTGATAGTCTCTGCGGCGCGGTGGGTAGCGAATGTCAAATCCACTCCACTAGTGAATTCACGGGGGAAACATGGCCACCACGCACGATAAGTTCGGCAGGCCGATCGTGGTCGTCACCGGCATGGGCGTTGTCACCTCGCTCGGCGCGGGGAAAGCCGACAACTGGAAAAAGCTCACGGCAGGCGAGTCCGGCATTCGCACCATTACCCGTTTCCCCACCGACGGACTGAAGACGACGATGGCTGGAACGATCGATTTCATCCCGGTCGAGCCGTTTTCATCCACCGATCTCTCGGAACGGCTCGGCGAACTCGCCACTGAAGAAGCCATCGCCCAGTCCGGCATCGGCACCAAGGGCGATTTTCCCGGGCCGCTGTTCCTCGCGGTCGCTCCCGTCGAAGTCGAGTGGCCGCAACGCCAGGAACTCGGACGGGCGATCGGCTCCGCGACCGAGATCAACTATGACGCCATGCTGCGCGTCAGCGGCGGCGGCCGTTACACCGACTATCACAGGCGCTTCCTGTTCGGCTCGGTCGCCGACCATTTGGCCGAGGCATTCGGCACCAAGGGATCGCCGATCTCGCTGTCCACGGCTTGCGCTTCGGGCGCCACCGCCATCCAGCTCGGCGTCGAGGCGATCCGGCGTGGTGAGGCCGATGCAACCCTTTGCGTCGCCACCGACGGCTCGGTCAATCCGGAGGCCCTGGTGCGCTTTTCCCTGCTCTCGGCGCTCTCGACCCACAACGATCCGCCGCATGCCGCCGTCCGGCCGTTTTCGAAGAACCGCGACGGCTTCGTGATGGCTGAAGGCGCCGGCGCCCTGGTCCTGGAGAGCCTTGAGGCCGCCACCGCACGCGGCGCGACCATTCTCGGCATCGTGGCCGGCTGCGGCGAGTTGGCCGATTCCTTCCATCGCACCCGCTCAAGTCCCGACGGCAAGCCGATCATCGGATGCGTTCGCAACGCCCTGGCCGATGCCGGCCTTGCTTCCGAGCAGATCGACTACATCAACGCGCACGGCACCGGAACGCCCGAGAACGACAAGATGGAATATCTGGGCATATCGACGGTGTTCGGCGAGCGCGCCAAGCAAATCCCGGTGTCGTCGAACAAGTCGATGGTCGGACATACGCTGTCGGCGGCAGGCGCGGTCGAAGCCGTGTTCTCGCTTCTGACGCTGGAGCACCAGAGAATTCCGCCGACCATCAACTACGACATTCCGGATCCCGCCATTCCCTTCGATGTCGTTCCCAACAAAGCCCGCGATGCGCGCGTCAGCACCGTGATGTCGAACTCGTTCGGCTTCGGTGGTCAGAATGCCTCGCTGATTCTGACCCGTGAACCGGTGTAGCCTGGCCGCTTTTGTTCAGTTCTGGACGCCAGGCGTCGCCGGCACGCTTCCGGTCTAATCATCGTTGACCCCAATGAAATTTCTGCTGCTTCGCGCCAAAGCCGGAATTCGCGACGCGACCAGGTCCGTCGCCGATGGCATGGTGGGAGCCGCTACCACCGTCCTTCTGCGAACCGCGCGCTATTTCGATCCGATCAAGACCGCCAACTTTCTCGGCCACGCCACCCGCCTGATCGGTCCCTTGACCCGCGAACAGCGGATTGGCCGCGCCAACCTGACGGCGGCCTTTCCGGAAAAATCGCCGGAAGAGATCGAGACCATCTTGACTGGCGTTTGGGACAACCTCGGCCGCCTCGGCGCCGAATTCGCCCACCTTGATCATATCTGGGAGCACGACCCCGCTTTTCCGGAAAAAAGCCGGATCGAAATCGGGCCGCGGACACACGAACTGTTTGCCCAGCTTCGCCTCGCCGGTAAACCGGCGCTGATCTTCGCAGCCCATCTCGGCAATTGGGAATTGCCGGCGGTGGCGGCGGTGGCGCATGGGCTGGACGCCGCCATCCTGTTTCGGCGGCCGAACAGTACCTCCGCCAATCGCATCATCGAGGAGTTGCGCGCGGTAAAAATGGGAACGCTTATTCCCGCCGGCCGCGACGCGCCGTTGAAAATGGCGGAAGCGCTACGCAAAGGCCAGCATGTGGCGATGCTGGTGGACCAGTATTTCACCAATGGCGTCGAGGTGACGTTCTTCGGCCGAAAGACCAAAGCCAACCCGACGCTGGCGCGTCTGTTGCGGCAAATCGACTGTCCCATCCACGGCACGCGTATCATCCGCTTGCCCAATCATCGCTTCCGCGCAGAACTCTCCGAAGAGATCTCACCCGTGCGCGATGCCTCCGGACAAATCGACGTCCCGCAGACCATGCAGGCCATCACCTCGGTGATCGAGGGATGGATTCGCGAATATCCGGATCAATGGCTGTGGCTGCACCGCCGCTGGCGGTAGCGCAAAACGGTCATTCCGGGATGGTCCGTAGGACCAGGTCAGGAATCTCGAGATTCTCCGATGCGCAATTGCACATCGTAGCTCGATGCTGCGCATTGCCCCGGAATGACGGCTAGCGCCCCGTCTTCACCTTGGTCCAGAGACGGTTGATGATGCGCTGTGTCGCCGGGTCACGCGCGGTGATCACGAAGAGCTTCGCAAGCATCGCATCGTCTGGATAAATGTTTTTGTCGCCGAGAATTTTCGGATCGAGGAGTTTTTGGCTCGCCAGATTTCCATTGGCGTAAGACAGGAAGTTGGAATTCCTCGCAGCGATATCGGGCCGGTAAAGGAAATTGATCAGTTCGTAGGCTTCGTTGACGTTCCCGGCGTCAGCGGGAATCGAAAGATTGTCGAAGAACATTTGCGCGCCCTCTTTCGGGATCGCATATCCGACCGCGATCCCGTTCTTGGCTTCCGCCGCGCGGCTTCGCGCCTGCAGAATATCGCCCGACCAGCCGACCACCAGACAGATTTCGCCGGTCGCGAGCGCGCTCAGATATTCCGACGAGTGAAACTTGCGAACGTAAGGACGGATTTTTCCGACGAGATCGGCGGCCTTTTCCAGATCGGCCTGCTTTGTCGAGTTCGGATCGAGCCCGAGATAATTCAGCGCCGCCGGGAAAATATCGTCCGGCGGAATCCAGCATGTGGACGCCGCAATCCTTGAACTTGGCGAGATTCTCCGGCTTGAAGACGATGTCCCAGCTATCGATCACGGCACCGGGGCCGAGAATGGTCTCGACCATCTTGACGTTATAGCCGATGCCGGTGGTGCCCCACATGTAGTTGGCGGCGTATTGGTTGTCCGGATCGTAAGTGGACAAGCGCGCGGTCACGACCGGCCACGCATTGGCAAGGTTCGGCAGTTTTGCCTTGTCGAGCTTCTGGAACACGCTGGCCTTGATCTGGCGTTGCAGGAAATAGGCCGTAGGCACCACCACGTCATAGCCGGATTTGCCGGCCAGAAGCCGCGTTTCCAGTGTCTCATTGGCATCGAAGGTGTCGTAGACGACCTTGATGCCGGTCTCGCGGGTGAAGTCTTCCAAGACGCCTGGCGCCATATAGTTCGACCAATTGTAGAAATTGACCGTGCGTTCCGCCGCCTTCGCACAACCCGGCAAGGTCAGCAGCGCCCCCACCATCGCCAGCAGGATTTGGGACATGACGCGCTGGCGGAACGGCATCCTTATTCTCCGCTATCGCCGATGCACCGCGTCGGACAAACGCTCCAGCGCGGTATCGAGCGTTGCGTCCCGCTTGGCAAAACAGAAGCGCACCACCGTCGTCACGGGGTCCTGTTCGTAGAAAGCCGACACCGGAATCGCCGCAACCTTGTAGTCGGTGACGATGCGCTTGCAGAAGGCCTCATCGGTTTCGTTCAGGCCGAGCGGCGACAAGTCGACGGTGAGAAAATAAGTGCCCTGCGAAGGCAGCACCGGAAAGCCGAGGCTTTCCAGCCCGCTCGTCAGCCGGTCGCGGCTGCGCGCGAGGTCCTTGCGCATCTGGTAAAAATATTCGTCCGGCTTGCCGAGACCGTAGGCGACCGCGGCCTGAAGGTTCGGCGCGGTGGTGAAGGTGAGAAACTGGTGCACTTTCGCGGCCACCCGCAACAGCGGCGGCGCGGCGCAAACGAAGCCGATCTTCCAGCCCGTGAGCGAAAATATCTTGCCCGCGGAGCCGACCTTGATCGTGCGATCGCGCATGCCGGGAATGGTGATCAGCGGGATGTGTACCCGTCCGTCGAAGATCACGTGCTCCCAGACCTCGTCGCAGATCGCGACCGTGTCGAATTCCTGGCAGAAGCGCGCCAGCAGTTCGAGGTCTTCGCGCGGGTACACGACGGCTGCCGGGTTGAGCGGATTATTGAACAGAACCGCCTTGGTCTTGTGGGTGAAGACGCCGCGCAGCGCCTCCTCGCTCAACCGCCAATGCGGCGGCTCAAGCCGAACCAGACGCGGAATGCCGCCGGCCTGGCGGATGATCGGAAGGTAGGAATCATAGACCGGCTGGAAAACCACCACCTCGTCGCCGGGCTCGACCACCGCCAGGATCGCCGAGGTCAGCGCCTCGGTGCCGCCCGAGGTCACCATCACCTCGGTGATCGGATCCAGGTTGAGGCCGTGCCAGCGCTGATAATGGGCTGATATCGCCTGCCGCAATTCCGGAATACCCATCATCGAAGGGTATTGGTTGTTGCCGTTCATGGTAGCGTCAGCGGCAGCCTTGCGGATGTCTTCTGGCCCCGGATCGTCCGGAAAACCTTGACCGAGATTGATGGCGTTGTTGTCGCGAGCGAGTTGCGACATCGCCTCAAAGACGGTGACCGGCAGGTCGCCAAAAACCTTGTTCAGGGAAATCATGGCAATGATCAGCCGCCCGACTTCGTCGGCAAACCCGCGCCTTTCCAGGCCAGCATCCCGCCTGCGAGGTGCCTGTCGTAAGGAAGCCCGGCGGCCTGCGCCGCCAGCGAGGCGGTCACCGATCGCTTGCCGGACCGGCAGGCGAACACCACCTTTTTGCCCTTCGGATCGGGAATGGCTTTCGGATCGAAGCTCGACAGCGGCACCACGACCGCGCCGGGATAGGCATCGACCGCGACTTCATTGGGCTCACGCACGTCGACCAGAAGATAGCGTCCCTCGGCCATGCCGCGCGATACGTCTTCGGCCGCCAAATCGTGAACCCGATGCCCTTGATCCGTCACTTACTCCTCCACTCGAACGCCTGCTTGTCGGCCGCCAAATCCACCACACTAGCAAAAGGAAAATCAAGCGCCCGGCAATACAAATTGCCGATTACCCCGGATCAAATGGTGACCTGGGTTCCGACTTCGACCACGCGACCGCTCGGAATCTGGAAATAATCGGTCGCATCGTTGGCGGTACGGCTCAGCGCGATGAAGAGATGATCCTGCCAGCGCGGCATTCCCGAATGCGCGGCGGGCTTTAGCGCACGGCGAGACAGGAAGAACGACGTCGACATGATGTCGAACTGCCAGCCGAGCTTGCGCGCGATCGCCAGCGCCTTTGGCACGTTCGGCGATTCCATAAAGCCGAACCGCAGCGTGACCTTGGTAAAGGTGTTGCTGACCTGCTCCAGCCTTACGCGCTCCGACGGATCGACGCGCGGGGTCGGCGCGGCCTCGATGGTGAGAATGACGTTCTTCTCGTGCAGCACTTTGTAGTGTTTTAAACTATGCATCAGCGCGGTCGGCGCACTGATGGGGTCACTGGTGAGGAAAACGGCGGTGCCGGGAACGCGCTGCGGTGGCCGTTTCTCCAGCATCGCCACCAGCTCGGCCAGCGGGAATTCAAGCTTGCGAGATTTCTCGAACAACAGCCTGCTGCCGCGACGCCACGTATACATCAACAGCATGACGATCGAGCCGAGCGCCAGCGGAACCCAGCCGCCCTCCACCACCTTGAGAAGATTTGCGGCAAGGAACGTCAGATCGAGAAACAGAAACGGCGCAATCAGCGCGGCGGCGGCAATCGGCGACCACTTCCATACCCGCCACACCACGACAAATCCCATCATGCCGGTAACCACCATGGTGCCGGTCACCGAGATGCCGTAGGCCGAGGCCAGCGCACTGGAAGAGCGGAACATCAATACCAGCAACATCACGGCGATCAGAAGCAGCAGGTTGATGCGCGGAATGTAGATCTGGCCGAACTGCGATTCGGACGTGTGCCTGATTTCAAATCGCGGCAGCAGACCGAGTTGAATCGCCTGTTGCGTCAACGAATAGGCGCCGGTGATCACCGCCTGACTTGCGATCACGGTGGCAACGGTGGCGAGCGCGACCATCGGGATCAGCGCCCAGTCCGGGAACATCAGGAAGAACGGGTTTTCGATCGCCTTGGGATCGTGCGATGACGAGCGCGCCCTGCCCCAGATAGTTCAGCGCCAGCGACGGCAATACGATGGAAAGCCATGCCATCTGGATCGGCCGCTTGCCGAAATGGCCGAGGTCGGCATAGAGCGCCTCTGCGCCGGTGACCGCGAGAAACACCGCGCCCAGCGTGACAAAACCGATCATGCCGTGATGAAGCATGAAGGAAACGGCGAGCACGGGATTAAGCGCCAGCAATATTTCGGGATGCTTCATGACCGGAATGATCGCCCCGATCGCGATGACGGCGAACCAGATGCACATGATCGGCCCGAAAAAGGCTGCGACATGAGCGGTGCCGCGTGACTGCGCGGCAAACAGCACCAAAAGAATAACCACGGTGAGCGGCACGACGTAGGGATCGAATGCCGCGGTGACGAGCTTGATGCCCTCGATCGCTGAAAGCACCGACAGCGCCGGCGTGATCACCGCATCGCCATAGAACAATGCGCCGCTGACAATACCGAGAAGAACGATGACGCCGGCGCCACGGCTAACTGCGCGCTGTGCGAGCGCCATCAATGCCAGCGTTCCGCCCTCGCCGTGATTGTCCGCGCGCAGCAGGATCACCACGTATTTCAGCGTCACCACGATAATCAGCGCCCACAGGATCAGCGAGACGACGCCCAGCACCGCCGCCGGATCGACAGCGCCCGACGGCCCGCTGGCCGCGACCACCGCCTCACGCAGCGCGTAGAGCGGGCTGGTGCCGATATCCCCGTAGACGACGCCGATGCTGCCGATCAGCAGGGCCTTCAGGCTGGCCGTCGAATGGGCTTCGGCATGCCCGTTGGCCGCCGTCGTTTCCGAGGCGGGAACTACAACATCACTGGTCATTGGGGTGAGAGCCTCAAACTGCTTCACTGCGCAATCGCAAAGCGAGGCGGCTTATAGCCCTGCGCTCGAAGCATAGCCTAGCCTGATTTTAGAACTACGGCATGCAAATTTTGCAGTTGCTAGATCGAGCCCGTTGAGCGCGGGTAAAGGTATCATAGTAGTGAAAATTTAGGGCTTCAATCCGGGCGGCAACGGCGGATTTTCACGCATCAGGGTGATGGTCACCCGGCGGTTGGCCGACAGCGAGGGATCGTCGGGAAACAACGGCTGGGTATCGGCCTTGCCGGAGACGGCAAAGATATGGGCCGGCGGCAGCCCTTCCCGCTCGAGGATCTGGCGCACGGCGTTGGCCCGATCGGCCGAGAGGTCGAAGGCGTCATAGTCGCTTCGGGTCGGAAGATAACCGGCCGAGGTGTGACCGGCGATCGCGACCCGCAGCGGCGTCGCCTTCAGCGGTGCCGCAAGCTTCTCGATCAGCCGGCGCGTCCGCTCATAGGGCACCTTCGATCCTTCAGCAAACATCGATCGGCCGTCCTGATCGACGATCTCGAGGTTGAGACCTTCTTTGGTTTCCTCGAACATGATGTGCTTGGAGATTTCGGTCATCTCCGGCATGTCCTGCAAGGCCTGCCGCAGCGATGCCGAGGCGAGCGCGAATTCGCGGTCGATCTTCAATTGGGCGCCGGCAATCTGGTTTCGATCCTGCTGGTCCGGCGTCGGCGTGTTGGAAGATTCGTCAGGCGAAATATGGTCGACATTCTTCAGCTTGGGGCGCGTCGGCAGACCGTCGGATTCGATGATGCCGGAGTAGCGCGCTTCGGTCTGCACGCCGAAAGCATCGCGCATCGAACCGGCGACAATTTTGAGCTTGTTGTTGTCCATGGTGGAAAACGCCACGAGCATCACGAAGAAGCTCATCATCAGACCCATGAGGTCCGCGAAGGTCACGAACCAGCCGTGCCCTCCGCCGTGTGCGTCGCCGCGTTTTTTCTTGGCCATGATCTATTTTCCGCCAGCCGATCCGCCGAACTACGCGTGAGCCTCTTCGCCCTCGGTATGGCGGTGCTTTTCCGGCAGGTAGGCCAGAAGCATTTCACGAACCAGCGTCGGGGACTTGGAATCCCGGATCATCAGAATGCCGTCGATGATCAGGGTGCGGTTGGTCTCCTCGTCGAGCAGCTTGCCGTGAAGCTTGTCGGCGATCGGCAGACAGAACAGGTTTGCAACCAGCGCGCCGTAGAGCGTGGCGAGCAGCGCGGTCGCCATGAAGGGACCGAGCTTGGAGGGGTCGGTCATATTCGCGAACATCTGCACCATGCCGATCAGCGTGCCGATCATGCCGAACGCCGGGGCGCAGTCGCCGATGGCGCGGTAGATCTTGCTGCCCTCATCGAGGTGCATCAGGAAGTTGTCGCGGTCGCGCTCAAGGTTGTCGCGAATGAATTCCATGTCGTAGCCGTCGGCGATGTAGCGAATTCCCTTGGCGAGGAACGGCTCGTCGGTCTCGACCTTTTCCAGGCCGACCGGCCCCTGCTTGCGGGCGATTTCGGCAATGCGGGCGAGTTCATCGACGAGATCGCGCGCCGAAAGCCGGCTCATCGTGAAAGCAAACTTGGCGCCGAGCGGAAGACCGTGCAGCATCACGCCGAGAGGAAAACGGATCATGGTGGCGGCAATCGAGCCGCCGAAAATGATGATGATCGCATGCTCACTGACGAACAGATGCAGATCGCCACCCAAAAGCATCATCGTCGCGATGACAATGATGCCGGCAACCAGCCCGGCGCCCGTCATGATATCCATGGGAAACTCCAACGCGTACGCGAACGACCGGCCGTCCTGGACGGTCGCGCAGCCCCCGCCGAGCCACGCAATTCAAACCCTAAGGGCCGGCCATTAAAGACGCGTAAAGGTTAAGTCGTTTCGAGATAGAGGCTGTCGCAAACCGTACAGATACGGTTCATATCCACCATCAGACTTCCGCAAAGCCGATGCAGCTCCCCTGACACGCCTGCAACATTCTGCTAACCATAACTGGCCGTTCATTTTTCTGATGCCGAACACCATGGCCTGGCGCCTCCCCACCCTGCCCGTTATTGCCTGCACATTATTGCTGGCGGCTTGTGGCGGCAGCGATCGCATGACGCTCGGTGGATCAGACAATCCGCCATCCAGCACGAGCCCTGCCGCTGGTCCCGCGGCCAAACCGCCGCCGGTGAACCTGGCCGGCCGATGGACGCTGTCGGCCACAGGCTCGACCTCGTGCGCGATGACGTTCGGCGCCAACACTCCGGACGCGACCGAGGGCACGATTGCCCCCGGCGGCGGTTGTCCGTTCAGTTTCTTCACCAGCCGAAAGTGGAGCTACACCGAAGCCGGACTCACGCTGCGCGATCACAATGCGCAGTCGCTGGCTCAGCTTTCGCCCGCCGGTCCCAATCGCTTTGAAGGCAAGACCGGCGCCGGCCAGGACGTGGCGTTGTCGCGCTAGCGGAGTGGATTTGACATTTGCTACCCAGCCAACCGCAGCCTTGCAAGGCGAATGTCAAATCCCAAACTCCACTAGAATCTTATATTTGCCAGTGGTCCTTTGATTTTAACATTCGCAAAGGTGCCCGCTGAGAAGGGATGCGAATGTTAGAATCGGACCACTAGGTGCGGCGGCTCGTCCGTCAGTGAATTTCGGCCGAACGCTTCAGCGCCGCTTTCAGTTTCTCGAGGCTGAAATCCTTGCTTCGCGCGATTTCGAGGATCGGTGTCTCGCGGCGAGCGCACAGTTCGGCAGCATCGGGAATTTTCGGCGCAATATCGGGCGGGATCAGAATCGCGCCATGCTGGTCGGCATGAATGAGATCATCCGAGCGCACCGTCATCCCGGCGACGCGGACTTCGCCACCAAAATTTTCGGCGTGAACCCACGCATGCGACGGACCGACGGAGCCGGCCAGCGCCTGGAATCCCGGCGCCCATTGCGGAATGTCGCGGATCGAGCCATCGGTGATGACGCCGAGACAGCCGAGCGCCTTGTGAACATTGCTCTGCACTTCGCCCCAGAAGGCACCGTAGCCTACATCGGGACCGTCGATGTCCTGGATCACCGTGATGCGCGGCCCCCAACCGGTGCCCATATATTCGTAATACGCGATACGACGCCTCGACTGCTCATCGGCCGGCAGCTGGGACTTGAGCACCGAGCGGATCGTCACGGTTCGCGCGTATCCAACCATCGGCGGCAGATCCGGAAACGGACAGACCAGCGGCTTGGTCGTGTAGCCGATCAGGCGGCGCTCCGGCGCGACCACTTCCATCGCATTGCAGATCGTGGGCGTATCATAGCGCGCCAGAGCCTCAAGCAGGGCGGCGGGCAATGGCGCGGGGGTGGAATTCGTCACGGCGTTCTCCAGCTTTTTCGCGGATGTATGCGTTCTGTCGTCTTGCCATATAGCCGACCGCCGCGCGATGGCAAAAGCCCAATCGTCCGCTCACGGCCTCTTGGATTCGGCTACTTCACCTAATGAAAATCAGTTCAGGCGGGTGGGCCTGTTATCCTGCGCGTCGGCGACCGTCGAAACAAACGGTGACGGCGGATCGGAAGGGCCGACAGTCGGTGCGGATGACGCGGTCAGCGCTTCCGCCTTGCGCTGGTGGTTGCGATAGGATTTCCACCCCATCGGCAGGCTCAGGAGATACAGCACCGTGCATGTCGAAAGGATATGCCAGGGATAGCCGATCAAAAGTGCGATGAAGAGCACCACCGAGACAAACACCGGCAGCACCATCTCCGGCGGCACGCGCATGTGCACCGTCTTGCCCGAAAACACCGGCAGCCGCGAGACCATCAGGAAGCCGATGACGAGCGTGTAGGCCGCGGTCAAAATCGCCGGCCACACCGGAAGCCCGAGGAACGCCAGATAGATCGGCAGCAAGACCGCAATCGCGCCCGCCGGCGCCGGAACGCCGGTGAAATAGTTCGCCGCATAGGCCGGCTTGTTCGGATCGTCCATCGTGGCGTTGAAACGCGCCAACCTCAATCCGCCGCTGATGGCAAAGATCATCGCCGCGATCCAGCCGCCATCTTTCAGTTCGTGCAACTGCCAGAAATACAGGATCAGACCAGGCGCCACGCCGAAATTGACGAAGTCGGCGAGGCTGTCGAGCTCGGCGCCGAATTTCGACTGTCCCTTGATCATGCGTGCGACGCGGCCGTCGATGCCGTCGAGCAGGGCGGCAAACACGATCGCCGCCACCGCCAATTCCATTCGCCCCTCCGTCGACAGACGGATGGCAGTCAGCCCGGCGCAGATCGCCAGCAGCGTGATGAAATTGGGAACCAGCATCCGCACCGGAATCGGACGAAACCGGCGGCGGCGCAGTTCGAGGTATTTGGGATCAATCGCCATAACCCACTATATAGCAAGCGCGGCCAGGCTTCGCCATGATCGTCGGCGTCGCGGGACGTGACCGCCAACCCTCCCCACGCGTTGGTTAATCGCCGCGGTAGCGTCCGCCCCGCATCGCCAAGCCTGAAATCCGCCAGAATGGTCTCGCCGGCGATGGCGGTTTGGCCTTCCGCCACCAGCGGGCTCGTTCCCTCCGGCAGATAAACGTCGAGGCGCGAGCCGAAACGGATCAGCCCGAACCGCTCGCCTGCGCCGATCGTCTGCCCCTCCCGCACGAACGACACGATACGCCGCGCCACGAGGCCGGCGATCTGGATCACGCCGATGCGCCCGTTCGCCGTCGAGATCACCAGCGAATTGCGCTCGTTGTCTTCGCTCGCCTTGTCGAGCTCGGCATTGATGAAGTTGCCCGGCCGATACGCGATGCGGTCGATTCGTCCCGCGACCGGGACTGCGATTCACATGGCAGTTGAACACGCTCATGAAGATCGAGATGCGCGGCAGCGGCCGGTCGCCGAGCCCGAGTTCGGCCGGCGGCAGAACGCTGCGTGATCATCGAGATCCGTCCGTCGGCCGGCGCCACCACGATGCCTTCGCGCACCGGCGTCACCCGCACCGGATCGCGAAAGAACAGCGCGCACCAGATCGTCAGTGCGGTGCCGATCCACCCCAAACGGCGCCCATAGCCAGAACAGGATCAGGCTTGCGAGCGCAAAGCCGCCGATGAAGGGATAGCCCTCCGGGTGAATCGGCGGAATTTGCGCGCGAATGGAATTGGCAATCGACATCGAAATTCATCACTGGTCTGTTCGCTCCGCTCATCTCCTTGCGGGCGCGGCATGAACACTGCGATTCTGGCCGCAGCACGATCATTCCGCCGCGGCCGGCGTCACCAGCGTATCGTCGACCGGCGGCGGCGCGCGGTTCGGCGCTTCGTTCTCGTCGGCGATGCGCGCGAGCTTCTCGCGCGCCTCCTGGGCCTCGCGCTGCCGGTTCCACATACTGGCATAAAGCCCGCCGGTTGCCAAAAGCTGGCCGTGGGTGCCGCGCTCGGCAATACGGCCCTGATCGAGCACGATGATTTCGTCGGCCGTGACGATCGTGGAAAGCCGGTGGGCGATCACGAGCGAGGTGCGGTTGCGCGACACCCGCTCCAGCGCATCCTGAATTTCCTGCTCGGTATGGCTGTCGAGCGCCGACGTCGCTTCGTCGAGCACGAGGATCGGCGGCGCTTTAAGAACGGTGCGCGCGATCGCGACGCGCTGTTTTTCGCCGCCCGACAATTTCAGGCCGCGCTCGCCGACCTGGGTCTCGTAGCCCTTCGGCGACATCCGGATGAAACCGTCGATCTGCGCGAGGCGCGCCGCCTCCTCCACCTCAGTGTCGCTGGCCTCCCAGCGGCCGTAGCGAATGTTGTAGCGGATGGTGTCGTTGAACAGCACCGTATCCTGCGGCACCATGCCGATCGAAGCGCGCAATGAGGCCTGCGTGACATTGCGGATATCCTGACCGTCGATCAGGATCCGGCCGCTCGAAACGTCGTAAAGGCGGAACAGCAGCCGCGAAATCGTCGACTTGCCGGCGCCCGACGGTCCGACGATCGCGACCGTCTTGCCGGCCGGCACGTCGAAACTGAGGCCTTTGAGGATCGGCCGATCTGGATCATAGGCGAATTGCACGTTGTCGAAGCGCACATTGCCCGAGGTGACGATCAGCGGCACCGCGCCGGGGCTGTCCTTGATCTCGGGATTGCGCGACAGCACGCTGAACATCTTCTCGATGTCGATGATCGCCTGCTTGATCTCGCGATACACCATGCCCATGAAATTGAGCGGCTGGTAAAGCTGGATCATCATGGCGTTGACCATGACGAAATCGCCGACCGTGTTGCGTCCGCTGCGCACGCCGAACGCACACATCACCATGGCTGCGGTGAGACCGGCGGTGAAAATGATCGCCTGGCCGGTGTTGAGCACGGCAAGCGACGTATAGGCTTTCACGCTGGCCTGCTCGTAGCGCTCCATGGAACGGTCATAACGCGCCGCCTCGCGCTCTTCCGAGTTGAAATACTTCACGGTCTCGTAGTTGAGCAGCGAGTTGATCGCCTTGGTGTTCGCCTCGGTATCGGAATCGTTCATCTTGCGGCGAATTCCGATCCGCCACTCGGTCGCGATGTAGGTATAGTACATGATAGATCACGACCGTGATCAGGGTCGCCAGCACGTAGCGCCAGTCGAACTTCCACAGCAGCACTGCCATCAGCAGCGACACCTCGACGATGGTCGGAACCAGTTGCAGGATCACCATCCGCACGATGGTCTCGATGCCGTTGCGGCCGCGCTCCAGCACCCGCGTCAGTCCGCCGGTCTTGCGTTCCAGATGGAAGCGCAGCGACAACTCGTGCATGTGAACGAAAGTGAGATAAGCGAGCTTGCGCACCGCGTGCATGGCGACGCGCGCGAAAATGCCGTCGCGCCACTGGGTAAAGATCCCCATCAGCACGCGCAAGCCGCCATAGCTCGAGCGTCATGATGCATCGGCGAGGCGACGACCCACAGTGCCCAGTTCGAGGCCTGCACCGGCGCTGTATCCGCGCCGGTCAAGCGCATCGGTCGCCCATTTGAAGGTGAACGGCACGGCGAGCGTGGCAAGCTTGGCGACCAGCAGCAGCACCACCGACCAGACCACGCGCATCTTCAGATCGGCGCGGTCACCCGGCCAGATGTACGGCCACAGATGCGCCAGCGTCCCGACCAGGGTGGCCTGTCCGAGGGATTGGTCAACAGATGGCGGCGGATCAGCCTCGGCGGCGGGATCAGGATGCGCCATCGAGCCCGGCCCGGCGCCGCAGGGCGCGCCGATTCGGCACGCGCTTTTTCAGATTTTCTCGCATTGGGCAGTCATATAGAGCGTTTATAGGCCGCGTACACCCTCGCAGAAGTTAAATTCTTCCGTCATGTTAGCGGCCTTGCCGGATATTTTACTCGGCAGCCGAATCCTTTATGGCTTGACTGCATTTACGCTGCAATGCCACATGACTGATATGAGCACGATCAAAACTGTCTGCGTCTATTGCGGCTCCGGCCCCGGCACAAACCCCCGCTTCATGGAATCCGCCAAGGCGCTAGGCAAGGCGCTGGCCGAGGGCGGCATCCGCCTCGTCTATGGCGGCGGCTCCGTCGGCATGATGGGCGCGGTGGCCACTTCGGTGCTCGACCATGGCGGCATGGTGACGGGGATCATTCCGGGCTTTCTGACCGCCAAGCGAAAATGCGCTGAAGCGCGTGCAGGAAATGATCGTCACGCCCGACATGCACGAGCGCAAGCGGCTGATGTTCGAACATTCGGACGCCTTCGTCGCCCTGCCAGGCGGCATCGGTACGCTCGAGGAACTCGTCGAACAACTCACCTGGCAGCAGTTGGGACGCCACTCAAAACCGGTGCTGCTCGCCAACATCGACGGGTTTTGGGAGCCGTTGCTGGCGCTGCTTGCGCACATGCGCGCCACCCACTTCATTCGGCCGACGCTTTCGATCGACATCCTAAAGGCAGAACGGGTCGAGGACATCCTGCCGCGGCTGCAAGCCGCTGCCGCGAGCGCCCCTGACGGTACCGCAGCAATGGCCCCCGAGGTCGCCCAGCGCCTGTAACGTCGGCATTACCGCGGGTTCGCTACCTCCGCGGCCGGAAATGTCACGGCTTCGATCCGGTTGCCGTCGGGATCCCTGATGAACGCTGCATAATATCGCACGCGATCGTGCGGGCGCAGACCCGGCGCGCCATCGGATTCGCCTCCGGCGCCGAGCGCCGCCTGATGAAACGCGTCGACTTCCTGAGGCGATTTTACCCGAAGGCAAATATGGCAACCGGTGTCCGACGCGACCGGCGCCATGCCGGGACGCCAATTGATCCAGAATTCCGGATAGGCTTTGCCGAAGCCGATCGTGGCGGGCCGTGTCACGACCCTCGCCAGGCCGAGCGGCGCCAGTGCCGCTTCATAAAAACGCGCCGAGCGTTCGAGATCGCTGACGCCGATAGAGATGTGGTCGATCATTTGAATGCATCCCTTCAACCGTCATTCCGGGGCGATGCGAAGCATCGAGCTACGATGTGCAATTGCACATCGGAGAATCTCGAGGTTCCGGGTCTGGTGCTTCGGACCATCCCGGAACGACCTAGTCTGTCTCACGCCGCAGCGCCGGATTTCACGAGCTTGTAGATGACCGAGTCCATCAAGCGCCTGGAACGAGGCGTCGATGATGTTGGGCGACACCCCGATGGTGGTCCACTTTTCGCCGTTCTCGTCGGCGCTTTCGATCAACACCCGCGTCACGGCCTCGGTGCCGCCGTTGAGGATGCGCACGCGGTAATCGATCAGCCTGAGGCCTTCGATGAACTTCTGGAATTTTCCGAGGTCCTTGCGCAGCGCCACGTCGAGCGCGTTGACGGGGCCGTTGCCCTCCGCCGCTGAAATCAGTTTTTCGCCGTCGACATCGACCTTGACCACGGCCATCGCCACCGTGATGCGCTGACCATTGGCGTTGTAGCGCTGCTCGACATTGACGTCGAATTGCTCGACACGGAAATAATCGGGAACGTGGCCGAGCGTCCGCCGCGCCAGAAGCTCGAAGGACGCATTGGCCGATTCATAGGCGTAGCCCGCGGCCTCGCGCTCCTTCAATTCCTCGACTAAACGCGCGAGTTTCGGATCGCTTTTCTCGTAGGGGATGCCGGCGCGATCGAGTTCGGCGATGACGTTCGAGCGGCCGGCCTGATCGGAGACCAGCACCTTGCGGTGGTTGCCGACCGCCTCGGGCAAAACGTGCTCGTAGGTCTGCGGATCCTTCAGGACGGCGGAAGCATGAATGCCGGTCTTGGTGACGAACGCACTCTCGCCGACATAGGGCGCGTGGCGATTGGGCGCGCGGTTGAGCATGTCGTCGAGCGTTCGCGACACCGTCATCAGGGTCGCCATCTTCTCCTCGGTCACGCCGATCTCGAAACGATCGGAGAATTCGTTCTTCAGCCGCAGCGTCGGAATCAGCGAGCACAGGTTGGCGTTGCCGCAGCGTTCGCCGAGGCCGTTGAGTGTGCCCTGAATCTGCCGCGCGCCGGCGCGCACGGCGGCAAACGAATTGGCCACCGCCTGCTCGGTGTCGTTATGGGCATGGATCCCGACGTGATCACCGGGAATGTGCTTGACGACCTCACCGACAATCGTCTCGATCTCATGCGGCATGGTCCCGCCATTGGTGTCGCACAGTACCACCCAGCGGGCGCCGGAATCGTAGGCCGCTTTCGCGCAAGCCAGCGCGAAAGCTGGATCTTCCTTATAGCCGTCGAAGAAATGCTCGCAATCGAGCATCACTTCGCGGCCGGCTTTTTTGGCGGCCTTCACGCTGTCGCCGATCGAGGCGAGGTTTTCCTCGTTGGTGGTCTCTAGCGCCACCCGCACCTGATAGGCCGAGGACTTCGCGACAAAGCAGATCGCGTCCGCCTTGGCTTCCAACAGCGCTGCGAGGCCCGGATCGTTCGACGCCGACCGGCCGGGACGGCGCGTCATGCCGAACGCGGTAAACCGCGCGTGGGCCAGCTTCGGCTTTTTGGCGAAAAATTCGGTATCGGTTGGATTGGCGCCGGGATAGCCACCCTCGACATAATCGATGCCGAGTTCGTCGAGCATCTTGGCGATCAGTTGCTTGTCATGCAGCGTGAAGTCGACGCCGTTGGTCTGTGCGCCGTCGCGCAGCGTGGTGTCGAACAGATAAAGCCGCTCGCGGGTCATTTCGTCCCTCCGGCATCTCCGAGCGTCTTCTGCATCGTGGTGTTGGCGAGCCACTCGCCATTGAGCGAAACCGTGTTGCGCTGCTGGGCCTCGTAACCGCGTTTGACGAAGAACTCAGCCGCATTGTCGCTGGCATCCACGGTAAGGTTTTTGGCGCCACGGGCGGCAGCCAATTTTTCGAGCGCCTCGCACAACATGGCCGCAATACCCTGTCCGACCGCACCGGGATGCACGTAGAGCAAATCGACGTGGTCCTTGCCCTTCAGGGACGCAAAGCCTACGGGAGAGCCGTCCAGCGTTGCCACCAGCGTCAGCCCCGAAGCGAGCCGCTTGCCGAATTCGACCTCGTCATCGGCAGCGGCCGCCCATGCTTCCTGCTGCGCCTCGCCATAGTCGTCACCGGTCAACCCTTCGATGCTGGCAACGAAGATCGCAGCCAGAACCGGCGTGTCGGCGGGCAGGAACGGTCGCAGCGCGGGCGCACTCATCGCGCGATCTCCCAGATGGTGCCTTCCTTGGAATCCTTGATCACAACGCCCATCGCGGCAAGTTCATCGCGAATCCGATCGGATTCCTTGAAATCCTTGCGCGCACGGGCAGCCGTGCGATCCGCAATCAGCGCATCGACTACGGCCTTGTTCACCATGACGGCTTTGGGATTACTTTCCAGATATTCCCGCTTGGTCTTGCCCAGCAATCCGAGCAGCATCGCGGAGACCTTGAGCGTCCGCTTGATTTCGATCTGGGCTAATCCCGACGTTCCCGTTCGGCCGGATGCAATCGCGTGCAACCGCGTGATCACGCCCGAAGTGTTGAGGTCATCGCTCAGCAATGAAACGACTCCATCATCGGCCGGGCCCGGTGCCTGAGTGTCATCGCCAACGATATCGTACCAGGAATCGATAACTCTCTTGCTTTCCTCAAGGCCCTTGAGCGTCCAATCGATGGGCGAGCGATAATGCGTCTTCAGCATGTTGAGGCGCAGCACTTCACCAGGCCAATCGTTCAGCAAGTCTCGGATCGTGACGAAGTTGCCGAGCGACTTCGACATCTTCTCGCCCTCGACCTGCAAGAAGCCATTGTGCATCCAGTAATTTGCCATCGTGGCCGTGCCATGCGCACAGCGCGATTGCGCGATTTCGTTTTCATGGTGCGGAAAGATCAAATCGAGACCGCCGCCATGGATATCGAACACATCGCCGAGATAGGCAGCGCTCATCGCCGAGCACTCGATGTGCCAGCCGGGACGCCCCCTGCCCCAAGGGCTGTCCCAACCCGGCTCGTGTTCGCCGGACAGCTTCCACAGCACGAAGTCGGCAGGATTTTTCTTGTGGGCGTCAACGGCGACGCGTGCGCCGGCCAATTGCTCGTCAAGCTTGCGGCCTGACAACGCGCCATAATCCGGCATGGACTGCACATCGAACAGAACTTCGCCGCCGGCTTCATAGGCATGGCCGCGTGCGATCAATTGCTTGATCAACGTGACCATGTCGGCCTTGCCGTCGGCGCGCGGCAGCACGAAATCGGTCGCGCGCGGCTCGACGGTTGGGCGCAGGCAACCTAGTGCCGCCACGTCGGCATGGAACTGATTGGCGGTCTGCTCGGTGACTTTCCGGATCGCCTCGTTCAGCGGCAGGCCAGGAAAATCGCGCGCGGCGCGGTCATTGATCTTGTCGTCAACGTCGGTGATGTTGCGGACATAAGTGACGTGATTCTGCGCCATAGAGATGGCGCAGCAAGCGAAACAGCACGTCGAACACGATGACCGGACGCGCATTGCCGATATGGGCGAAGTCGTAGACGGTCGGCCCGCAGACATACATGCGCACGTTGGCGGGATCGAGCGGCGTAAAAACGCGCTTCTCTTTAGTCAGGGTATCGTAGAGACGCAGTTCCATTGGAATCCCGTACCTGCCTGCCGGCCGGGCGTCCAATGATCTCGTATGAGAAAAGACGGCCTCAGCCAGCAATTCGCTAGCTCATAATCTCGCGGCAAATGCCACAAATGGCGAGAAGACCGTTCATAAGAATACCTTGGGCCAGCCGGCGGAACCGGTCAAGGGGACGGCACGGCCGGTGTCCCGATTCCGAAGTTCGTATTACGCTGCGGAGCCACATTTTCGAACTTCGGAATTGAAAGGATACTGGCAAACTTATTGTTCTAGTGTGGCTTTTGGTTCAGAAGTTCGCATGACGAACTCGCGGCACCAATGATGCGGACTTCCGAACCGCCACACTAGTCTCAGAAAAGCCGGTTTGGCCCACCAAGCCACCGGTGCCCGATGGTTAATCATTATTTATATTTCGTGACTATCGTGACCGGGGCGATTCCTCTTCCATTTTCAGCGGTGCAGCGATGCGATCCATTTCAGCGCTTTTGGCCTGCGTGTCTCTTTTATCCGGGACGGCGGCGTGGGCCGACAGCCGCGTTTTCATCATCGCCAACCAGCCGGATGGCTACGGGGTCGACCAGTGCCTCGCCAAGGGCGAGAAGTGCGGCGCCCATGCCGCCCAGTCCTATTGCCAGTCGCGGAATTTCGCGCTGGCCTCGTCCTATCGCCGGGTCGATCCGGACGAAATCACCGGCTCGGTTCCGAAGGAACACGAAAATTGCGGCCGTTCGGGCTGTGGCCAGTACATCGCCATTACCTGCCAGCGCTAAAATTCCGTCGCCTGGTTCCAATCTCATCACATCAGCGTGCCGGTTCAGACATTCGTATTGGGTGCGGCGACGCCCCGACCGATGCGACAGACCGGGGAACACCGGCAAGTCTAGGATTCCAGTGCGGTTTTGGATTTGAGGACCGCGCGGCCAGATTGCGGCAAGCGCGCCAATCCACCGCACTATTGCCGCCGAAACGACGTGACGCCGCCGCGAGAAGCGGGTAAACGACGCCGGAATTCTTCTCATCGCGGCCTTGGTCTCTTTGTGGACTTGGGCCGCAAGCCTCCCGCGTAGCCCTGTCAGAACCGGGACACCAGGAGTTGCCCTGATGGCGGGACATGCAAAAATTGATCGTTATCCGTTCGAGATCGGTTGCGGCTTGCTTGGTGTTTTTCATCGCTACGCTGTTCGGCGCCGGCGCCCAAGCGCAGAATCCGCCACCGCCGCCCCAAGGCGGCGCCGCCAATCCGATGTGCCCGCGACTCGAAGCCCAATTGGCAGCGGTCGATCGCGGCGGCGGTGACCCGGCCAAGGACGAGCAGATCCGCCGCTACCAGGATTCCGCCGCCCGGCAGCAGGCGGAACTGGACCGCATCACGTCGCAGGCCAGGCGGATGGGCTGCGAGAGCTCCGGCTTTTTTTCGCTGTTCACCGGTCAAAACGCGCAATGCGGTCCGGTGAACAATCAAATTCAACAGATGCGCGTAAACCTCGACCAGATCACGACTAACCTCGAGCGCCTGCGCAGCGGCGGCCTCGGCGGCAGCGATCGGGAAAACCAGCGCCGGTCGGTTCTTCTGGCGCTCGCGCAGAACAGTTGCGGTCCGCAATATGCCAATGCCATTCAGCAGCAACAGGGCCCCGGCAATTTCCTGAACAACCTGTTCGGCAACAACAACAGTAGTCCTGTTGGTGCCCCGCCTGCCGATTTGGGCCCGCAATCCGGCACCTATCGTACCGTCTGCGTCCGCACCTGCGACGGCGGCTATTTCCCGATCTCGTTTGCCACCGTACCCGCACGCTTTCCCGACGACGAGAAGACCTGCAAGGCGCTCTGCCCGGCCACCGAGGCCAATCTCTACGCCTACCGCAATCCCGGCGAGGACATGAATCAGGCGGTATCGATCAGCGGCCAGCCTTATACGTCGTCGCCGAACGCGTTCCGCTTCCGGCAGGAATTCAACCCATCCTGCGCCTGCAAAGCCGCCGGTCAAACCTGGGCCGACGCGCTGAAAGCCGTCGACGACAAGGCCGCCGCCGAACAACAGGGCGACATCATCGTCACCGAGGAGGGCGCGAAGAAGATGTCGCGGCCGCAGGCAAAATCGACGCCCGCGCTCACTAGGAGGGGTACCGTCGCCACCACGGGCGCCGGCTCCGAACCGGCATCGACACCTCCAGCAGCGAATTCGCCGGACACGCCTTCCGACAACAAGACGATCCGGTCGGTCGGACCGACCTTCATCCCGCCGCGATAAAACGTTATCGAACCGATTCACCGCCGCGCCGCGTTAGCCGTCAAACACCTCGCCCGATCCTCGCCCTGTGCGCACAACAAGCGAGTCGTCAGCTACAGGCAATGGCCTTCCGTCATCGCGAAACCGGTTGGTGATGGGGTAACGGCGATCGCGTCCGAAATTGCGGCGCGTCACCTTGACGCCAGGCGCGGCCTGCCGCCGTTTATATTCGGCAATGTTGAGCAGCCGATCGATCCGCGCGACCACCTCGCGATCGAAACCCGCCGCAATGATGGTCGCCAAAGGCTCTTCGCGCTCGACCAGCCGTTCAAGGATCGCGTCCAGCACCTCGTAAGGCGGCAGCGAATCCTGGTCGGTCTGGTTTTCTCGCAACTCCGCCGTCGGCGGCCGGGTGATGATATTGGGCGGAATGACCTCGCCTGATGGACCGAGCGCGCCGTCCGGCTTCCAGCCGTTGCGTAAGCTCGACAGCCGAAAAACTTCCGTCTTGTAGATATCCTTGATCGGGTTGAAGCCGCCGTTCATGTCGCCGTAAAGCGTGGCGTAGCCGACCGACATCTCGGATTTGTTGCCGGTGGTGACGACCATCGCGCCGGTCTTGTTGGAGATCGCCATCAGCAGCGTACCGCGGGTGCGGGCTTGCAGATTCTCCTCGGTGATGTCGCGCGGAAGACCTACGAAAGTGTCCGCCAATATCTCTTCAAAGCCGTGGACCGCTTTGGCGATCGGCAGCACCTCGTAGCGAATACCGAGATGGCCTGCGAGTTGGGCGGCATCGTCGAGTGATACCTGGGCGGTGAAACGAAACGGCAGCATGACGCCGCGGACGCGCTTGGCGCCCAACGCATCGACCGCAATCGCCGCGCACAGCGCCGAGTTCGATACCGCCGGAGATGCCCAGCAACACGCCGGGAAAACCGTTTTTGCCGACATAGTCGCGCAAGCCGAGGACGCAGGCGGCGTAATCGGCCTTGTCGGCCTCAAGCGCCGGCACGACCGGCCCATGGCAGCGCCAGCCGTTTGGCTCGCGCGTCCAGCGCAACGTCGTGATGTTTTCCTCGAATGCCGGCAATTGCGCCGCCACCGACAGATCGGCGTTGAGCGCGAAGGAGGCGCCGTCGAACACGAGTTCGTCCTGCCCGCCGATCTGGTTGAGATAGATCAGCGGAAGTCCGCTTTCGGTCACCCGCGCCACAGAAATCGCGAGACGAATGTCGGCCTTGCCGCGCGCGTAAGGCGAGCCGTTCGGCACCACCAGGATTTCCGCGCCGGTCTCGGCGAGACATTCGACGACGTTCTCGTAGTCTTCCGATTCTTCGAGCCAGGTATCCTCGCAGATCGGCACGCCGACCCGGACGCCGCGGATCGGCACCGGACCCGCGGCCGGGCCCCGCGCGAACACGCGCTTTTCGTCGAACACGCCGTAGTTCGGCAGGTTGGATTTGAAGCGGAGGGCAGCTGATGCGCCCTTCGTCGAGCAGCGCGCAGCCGTTATAAAGCTTGCCGTCCTCGACCCAGGGCGTGCCGACCAGCACCGCCGGGCCGCCGTCGGCGGTCTCGCGCGCCAGTTCCTCGACCGCTGCGCGGCAGGCCGACTGGAACGCCGGCTTCAGCACCAGATCTTCCGGCGGATAACCGGCGATGAACAATTCCGGCAGCACGACAACGTCGGCGCCGTCGGCGTGCGCCCGAGCGCGCGCGGTGCGCACCTTCGCGGCATTGCCGGCAACGTCGCCCACCGTCGGGTTCAACTGGGCCAAGGTGATTGAAAATTGGTCGGCGCGTTCGGTCATTGGCGGATCGTGCCTTGCATGCGGCTAAACTGCAATTGCTGGCTCAGATAGCGCCCATGCGCTCGGCGATCGAGAACAACCAGAACAGCCCCGCGGTGACCAGCGCCACGCCGACCGCGGCCGAACCCATATCCTTGACCCGCCCGATTTGCAGGTCGTGGTCGGTGGTCAGGCGGTCGGCGAGCTTTTCGATCGCCGTGTTGAGCAGTTCGACCACCAGCACCATGACCACGGCCGCCGACGAGCTCGATGCGGCGCATCGCCGTCGTGCCGATCAGCCAGGCCAGCGGCAGGGAGATCACCAGCGCGACGAGTTCTTCGCGAACGGCCTGCTCCGAACGAATCGCGAAGACGAGGCCGTTACGCGTGTTGATCGTGGCTCGCCAAAGCCGCAGCAACGTTCAAAGCCCCGCTACAGCCGGCATCGGATGGGCCTTTCCGGCGCGTTCCTGCTTGAGCAATTCCGCGATCAGGAAAGCCATGTCGATCGACTGCTCGGCGTTGAGCCGGGGATCGCAGACCGTGTGATAGCGGTCGCTGAGATCCTCATCGGTGATCGCCCGTGCCCCGCCGACGCATTCGGTGACGTCCTGCCCGGTCATTTCCAGATGGACGCCGCCGGCATGGGTGCCCTCCGCGGCGTGAACCGCGAAGAACGATTTCACCTCCGACAGGATGCGGTCGAACGGCCGGGTCTTGTAGCCGGTATTCGAGGAGATGGTGTTGCCGTGCATCGGATCGCAGGACCAGACCACCACACGCCCTTCCCGCTGCACCGCGCGGATCAGAGCCGGCAGATGCTCGGTGACCTTGTCGGCGCCGAAACGGTTGATCAGCGTCAGCCGTCCGGGCTCGTTGTCGGGGTTGAGCACGTCGATCAGCTTCAACAATTCGTCGGGTTTCAGCGATGGACCGCACTTCAGCCCGATCGGATTCTTGATGCCGCGGAAATATTCGACATGGCCGTGATCGAGCTGGCGGGTGCGATCGCCGATCCAGATCATGTGACCTGAGGTGGCGTACCAGTCGCCGGTCGTCGAATCCACGCGCGTGAAGGCCTGCTCGTAACCGAGCAACAGCGCCTCGTGGCTGGTGTAGAAATCGGTGGCGCGAAGCTCCGGATGGCTTTCGAGATCGAGGCCGCAGGCGCGCATGAAGTTCAGCGCGTCCGAAATGCGGTCGGCCAATTCCTTGTAGCGCCGTGACTGCGGCGAATCCCTTAAGAATCCGAGCATCCATTGATGCACGCGAGCCGAGATTGGCGAAGCCGCCGGTGGCGAACGCACGCAGCAGGTTGAGCGTCGCCGCCGACTGGCGATAGGCCATCAACTGCCGCTGCGGATCGGGCGTGCGTGCCTGTGCCGTGAAGGCGAAGTCGTTGACGATGTCGCCGCGGTAGCTCGGCAGTTCGACGCCGTTGATTTTCTCGGTCGGCGACGAACGCGGCTTGGCGAACTGACCGGCGATGCGGCCGACCTTCACCACCGGCAGCGCGCCGGCATAGGTCATGACCACCGCCATCTGCAGGAACACGCGGAAAAAATCGCGGATGTTGTTGGCGCCGTGCTCGGCAAAACTCTCGGCGCAATCGCCGCCCTGCAACAGGAAGGCTTCGCCCTTGGCGACGCGTGCCAGCGCTTTTTTCAGGTTGCGCGCCTCACCTGCAAAAACCAGCGGAGGAAACGTCGTAAGCTGGGCCTCGACATCCGCCAATGCCCTTGCATCGGGATATTGCGGCACTTGCAGCACCGGGCGGGCGCGCCAGCTATCGGGTGTCCAAGCGGATGTCCGAGTTTTGGACATGACGTTAACTCCTTGAGCGGAAACCGCTACTCGACCTGCGGCAGCGGAGGGCCGCTATATACACAGGCCTGCGGCTAACCGCCAGTGCCGCGGAATTGCCGCCAATTTGCCGCGCCTTCAGGCTCCAGCCTTAATGCCATGGACAACCCCTTGCGGTAAAAGCCGAATTCGCATTTGCTACCAGTACGCGAAAGGGGCGGGGAAATCGCGGTGACCGAGGCTGGGCTCGACGACGTCTTCATCGACGATATCACCTTTCCCGCGGTGGATGGCTACGCGTTGGGCGCGACACTGTTTCTGCCCCGCGGCGCCAAGCAGCATGCCGTCCTGATCAATTCCGCCACCGCCGTCCCCCGCAAGATCTACCGCAGGTTTGCCGGCTACCTGGCCCGCCGCGGCTTTGCGGTCTTGACCTATGATTACCGCGGCATCGGCAATTCCCGGCAGCGCGCGGTGGAGGGCTACAACCGGCCGAAGTCCCTGGTCGGCTTCAAGGCCACCATGGTCGACTGGGCCGCGCTCGACGTCACCGCCGCGGTCAGTTGGATGCGCGAGCGCTATCACCATCTGCCGCTGACCTATGTCGGGCATTCCTTTGGCGGCCAGGCGCTCGGCCTTCTTTCCAACAACACCGAAGTGAAGCGCGCGCTGCTGGTGGCCGCCCAAGCCGGATACTGGAAGCTGATGGCCTCGCCGGAGCGCTATCGCGTCTATGCCCTGCTCAATTATGCCGGCACTCCCCTGACCCGGCTGCTCGGCTACATGCCCGGCTGGGCTGGTGTCGGCGAGGATTTGCCGAAGGGCGTGTTCGAGCAATGGACGCGCTGGGTGATGAGCGAACGCTATTTGTTCGACGAACCCGGCCTCAAGGCGCTGGCGAATTTCAACAACTATCAAGGCGCGCTGCGCTCGCTGTGCCTCGCCGACGATCCCTGGGCGACGCGGCCCGCGATCGAATTGCTGTGCTCGGGCTTCAAGGCAACGACACCGGAAATCCTCACCATCACGCCTGCCGATGCCGACACCGCAGCGATCGGCCATCTCGGCTTTTTCCGCCCCGAGCACCGCGATACACTTTGGCGCGGTGCTGCCGAATGGCTGGAGGCAGAGGGATAAGCGCATGCGCGTTCCTATTCGAATGTCAAACAGCTTGCGTCGTCGTGACTCTCTCCGCCGTCATCACCGGGCTTGACCCGGTGATCCACGTCTTACTTGACTGCCGAGACAAAGACGTGGATGGCCGGGTCAAGCCCGGCCATAACGAAAGAGAGGTCGACGCGTCACGAAACGCCTTCGTCACCGGCCTCATGGTTCGAGACGCCGCAAGGTGCGGCTCCTCACCATGAGGGTCTCCCAGCACTCCGACCTCATCCTGAGGAGCATCGCTTTAAGCGATGCGTCTCGAAGGATGGGCGCAACACAACTCTCCCCGCGACGGCTTTCCGCCCGAGTGATGCCAAACTCATCCGCCCCAAAGGGCGTGGGGAATGCCGGGCGCCAAACGCACCCGCAGCCTTGCGTGCAAAAGTAAAAAAGCACGCAAGCAAGTCGCCACGAGCACGCCAGTTCACCCGGCATTCCCGCACGCGAATGGTTTTAACGGCCTATGGCGCGCTCTCCCCGGTGATCGGGCTTTGTTGTCACCGTCCCCGCAGCAATGCGAAGCATTGTCGCGGGTTGATGCCAGCGTCGAGGCATCAGGACCACACGCTTTCGCCGTCCGCGAACCTTTGCCGTCGTCTGTCGGCTTGGCTCACGTCCACCGCATCCTGGCCCAACGTCTCGTGACGACCGCGAAGCGCCCCTTTAAGCGGGCCAGGACGGCGCGAAGCTCTAGAGATGATTTGCCCGTCGGCGAAAGGAAAATATTTTTGGCGAGAGGGCTGGACGAGCGCAGGACAGAGGTTCTGAGCGCGCAGGTGATTTGCCCGTCGGGCAGACGACAGCCGCCTGCTAAATCGGCGGTCGGCCTGGCGGCGGTCCGGCAAGATCGGAACTGACGTCACGCATACGGAGGCCGCGGATCGGGTCGATATCCCGACGGAGGCGGCTGTTCTCCCGAAAGTTAGCCGCGCGGTGGCGCATGGGATTGTCGAACCGGTTCAGAGCGTCCAACCAGGCCGCAAGGAGCGGTTGGCGCTGTCGAAGCGCTCGCGTTGCCTTTTCAGCGTCGCTCGGCCGAGTCCCCATACTCAAAGATATTAGTCGCCTATGGTTTAAAATCCGTTTCGACCGCAGCGTCATGCCCAGCACCGGCCAACAACGCCGCGGCGACGCCATATCCCGCCGCAAGCTTGCAAACCACCCCTCGCAAATCCGCGGGCGCGGGATCACCAAGCGACCGACTGCCTGCTCCGCGGATCCAAGCCGCATTCACCGGGAACGAAGGCCGGATTGTGGAAGCAGGCATTATCGAGGGTACTATCCCAACCGCCTCGCTGTCGCCATTTGCTCCACATAATGTAGTCGCATAGCCGACTATGCGGATTGCCCGGTTCTCTGGTTGCGCAGTAGATGCTCTCATGGGGTTGGCGAGCCATGGCTGGTCCCGACAGGACCGAAATGGCGAGCACGGCGGCGCCGATTACTCTGAATTTCATTGCTGGTTCCCTTCGTTAGATTCGAATAACGGAGGAGTATCGTCGAAAGTCCCTGCCCGGATTCCTAAATTTTTTTTAGTGAGCGGAGGGCGCCCCCGGCCTAAAATTTTACCTGCCATTGTGTGAATTGGGGCACATCTTGCGGCGAACGAATCGGCCTAGTGTTGGCAGCGCCGTATCTACACGGCGCTTCTCCCTAGACTTGGCGCCCGTCGCGAATGACGGGCCTCTTTTGCAAGTCCGCTCGGGCGGCCTGCGCCGAGACGTTATTGATTCCGCTTCTGCCGATATCGGAGAAATTCTTCAAAGAGACGCTTGCGCCGATCTGATGGCGTTTCCTGCTGCGCAATTGGCTTTGTCTGGAGGCGGAGATCAGCCGGCCACGCGCTTTCCGGGATCAGCGTCGCACCTGCAAACGCCACGAATAGAACCGCGGCGCAGGGCAGCGAGAGCACGATCTTGAACGGCGTCAGAGTGTGCTTGAACCGTCGAGCCATAGTTTCGACAGTCCGCCCGTTATGGTTAATTTGGCGTTAAGACGGTTCACTTTGCACGGCGCGAGAGCCGCCCTGCTCCGCCGCCTCGCGCACATGCCGCGCACTCGGCGCGGGCATGATCACGAGTTCTTCCGCCGACGTCGTGCAGCGCCATCGTCGCATCGAAATCCCGCCGTCACGCCAGGTGGCCGAGTGGCAAAGGTGCTCCGGCCTTTCGCGTTTCGATCGCAATGTTACTTCTAACCTCGCGAACGATCGGCAAGTTCAGCAACTTGCCCACAAGGAAGCTCCGATAGTATTCGAGGTCGGGCACGACGACCTCGAGGAAGTAGTCGGCATCGCCGGATACCAGGTGACACGCGATCACTTCGGGCATCGCACAAACCGCGTCCTCGAACGTGAGCGCACGCTCGTTGGCATGTCCGTCGATCCTGACGCCGACAAACACCGAAAATCCAAGGCCGACGCGATCGCGCCGAAGTATGGCTCGATAGCCATCGATGACCCCTTCACGCTCCAGACGTTTCACGCGGCGAAGACACGGTGACGGAGACAGCCCCACCCGGTCCGCCAGTTCAACATTGGTCAGACGAGCGTCCGCCTGAAGCTCGGTAACGATACGGCGATCGATGGTATCAAATTCCATTTTTGGCATAAATACGAACTCTATCCCCTTCAAAAGGCTATTCATTGTGATAAAGACCAATCCAATAGCACATTTTGCAAGGACATGCCCCTGCTATCGGTGGGATGCTCGGCCCTAATTTGAACCGAACCGGGAGCTCCCAGCATGACCAACGCCCTTATTTCCCCCGCTCTTCTCGCAACGGTCGAGGAGTATTTCGAGATGATGTTCGATTCCGACCTGAACAGGTTCGATCGTGTGTTCGCAGCGAGCGCGCAACTGCATGGTTTCCGGGACGGGTCGCTTCGCGTGCTATCGGCCGGTGAGTTCCGCAAGCTTTTGGCTTCGAGCCCATCGCCGAAATCGAGGGGCGCCCCACGGCAGCAGGAAATTCTGCTGGTCGATTTCGCCTCTTCGTCGCAGGCGCTGGTCAAGGTTCGCGTTCGCGTCGATACGATCTTGTACGTGGACTACCTGTCGCTCCACTTGATCAGTGGATCCTGGCTCGTCACCGCGAAGTCGTTCCACGTTGAAAGGCGATTTGAGCCTGCCGCAGCTTGAGACGCCACCTATTCCGCCGCCTCCCGCACATGCCGCGCGCTTGGGGTCCGCATGGTCACGAGCTCTTCGGCCGCGGTCGGGTGCAGCGCCATGGTCGCGTCGAAGTCGGCCTTGGTCGCTTTCATCTTCACCGCGATGCCGAGCACCTGAACCATTTCGGCCGCGCCGTCTCCCACAATATGACAGCCGACCACGCGATCGGTCGAACCATCGACCACGAGCTTCATCAGCATGCGGGTGTCGCGGCCCGACATCGTCGCCTTCATCGGGCGGAAGGTCGCCTTGTAGATATCGACGTGGCTGAACTGGTCGCACGCCTGGTCTTCAGTCAGACCAACGGTGCCCACCTCCGGCTGGCAGAACACCGCCGTGGGGATATCGGCGTGATCGACTCTCACCTCGCGCTTGCCGAACACCGTGTCGGCAAAGGCGTGGCCTTCACGGATCGCCACCGGCGTCAGATTAATGCGATGGGTGACATCACCGACCGCGTAGATGTTCGGTACGGACGTTTTCGAAAAACCGTCGACCGCAATGCCGCCGTTGCCGGGATTGAGCTCAACGCCGGCTTTATCGAGCCCAAGCCCCTTGACGTTGGGGTGGCGGCCGACCGCAAACATCACCTGATCCGAGGCAATGCTGGAGCCGTTCGACAGATGCGAGGTGAAATCGTGTGCGTGCTTGTCGACCTTCGTCACCGTGCAGCCGGTCAGGATGGTGATGCCGGCCTTTTCCATTTCGCTGCGAACGTGACTGCGCACGTCCTCGTCGAAGCCACGCAGGATATTGTCGCCGCGATAGACGACGGTGACGTCCGAACCGAGGCCGGCAAAGATGCAGGCGAATTCCAGCGCGATATAGCCGCCGCCCTGGATCAGGATGCGCCGCGGCAACTGCGGCAGGTGGAAAACCTCGTTGGAGGAGATCACGTGCTCGAGCCCGGGAATGGCGGCGCCGTGGTTCGGCGCGCCGCCGGTTGCGATCAGCACATATTTGGCGCGCACGGCCTCGCCGGTCGCGAGCCGCACAGTATGCGCGTCCTCCAGCACGGCCCGGGTCTTGAGCACGCGCGCGCCGGATTTCTCCACATTGGTGGTGTAGGCCGCCTCGAGGCGCGCGATTTCCTTGTCCTTATTGGCGATCAGCTTCGCCCAGTCGAAGGTCGGTTGGGGCACGCTCCAGCCGAAACCGGCGGCATCCTCGAACTCCTGATGGAAATGCGAGGCATAGACCATCAGCTTTTTCGGCACACACCCTCGGATCACGCAGGTGCCGCCCATCCGATATTCCTCCGCGATCATCACCCGCGCGCCGTGGAGGGCTGCGATGCGGGCCGCGCGAACGCCGCCCGACCCTCCTCCGATGACAAACAGATCGGTATCGAATTCGGCCATGGGGATTCTCGTCAAAACGGAGATTTGTTCAGGGTAAGGTAGGTGGGATGTTCCCGCGATGGAAGTATGCTCTCTCCCTTTGGGGCGCATACGGCTCTACCCAGCCAGCGTCATATCCATCCCTCGAGACGGTGCTTCGCGCCTCCTCAGCGACTGTCTTGGATGAGGTCGCAATGTGTGGCTCGGTTTAGTCCCTCATGGCGAGGAGCCGCGTCTCTTGCGCGGCGTCTCGAACCATGAGGCCCCAAGCAAACACATATGCGATACCGCTGCGGTTGGGAGAGGTAAACCTGCGTACTAGCCCAGCGGCTTGCCGCGCTTCTTCATTTCCGCACGGAATTCATTGACGACCTTCTCGCCCAAGGCCTGCGCCCATTGATTCATGTAGAGCATGCTGGCCTGGATCGATTTCGGCTCCTGTTGCTGAAGCTTCTGGCCGAGCGGCGACTTGTAGAACGCGGTCAGATCCTTCAGCTCCTGCTCGGTGAAATCGTTGGCGTAGATCTTGGCCATCTGCTCGCCGATTTCCTTGTCCTTGCCCACCTCCATCTGAGCCACGATGACCGCGACCTCGTTGAGGTCCTTCTGGTAGCTCAGGTTTGCCGCCAGGAATTGATCCTTGGCCCGCTGGACGATGTTGGGGATCGCATTCGCGTACACCTGGTTCACACCCTTCGCCGCCAGCAGATCCCTCGCCGCCTGCATCGCCGACGGCGACACCGGCTTGAGCGGCGCCGCCTGTGGGGGCTGCTGCGCGCCGGCCGGCTGGGGCGAAAACGCCAGAGCCAGCGCAACACCAAAGCCGAGCAAAAATCCCGATAGACGCTTCATTTTCGATTTCTCCTCAATCGCGGCACTGGTGGCCCGATTCTAACATTCGCTTCCCGTTTCAGCAGCCCCTTTTGCGAATGTTAGAATCAAAGGGCCACCAGCAAATATTAAGTTTCTAGTGGAGTTCAGGATTTGACATTCGCCCTCCGAGATCGCGGCCAGGTGGGTAGCGAATGCCAAATCCACTCCACTAGTGCCGCTCAACAACACGAATTCCCTGGGAGCCGGCCAGCATCGCGATGCTGGCAAGACCGATGAATAGCCCATGCTCGACGACGCCTGGAATGGCGGCGAGCGATTGCGCCAGACGCGGCGCATCCGGTATGCGCCCGAGATGGGCATCCACGATCCAGTGGCCGCTATCGGTGACAAAAACGTGACCGTCGCGGCCGTTTCTGACGACTAATTGGCCGGAGACGCCGCAATCAGCAAACGCTTTTTCGATTTGCCGCCGCGTTGCGCCGAGTCCGAACGAAATCACCTCGATCGGCAACGGAAAACGGCCGAGCGTCTCGACCCATTTGGTCTCGTCGGCAATCACGATCATGCGGTCGGAAGCCGCCGCCACGATCTTTTCGCGCAACAAGGCGCCGCCGCCGCCCTTGATGACGTCGAGCGAGGGGGCGATCTCGTCGGCGCCGTCGACGGTCAGGTCGAGCCGGTCGACCTCGTCCAGCGTGGTCAGACGAATGCCGCAGCGGACGGCGATGTCACGCGTGGTCTCGGAGGTGGGCACGCCGATCACGTCGAGCCCCTCGCGCACCCGCGCGCCCAACAGCTCGACGAAATGCTTGGCGGTCGAGCCGGTGCCCAGCCCGAGCTTCATCCCGCTCTGCACGTAGTCGAGCGCACGCGCCGCTGCCTGGCGTTTCAGTTCATCCAAATTCACGGGTAGACATGCTCTCCGGCTGATACCGATCGGGCTGACCGCCCACGCGGCCACATCTGGCGGCCTGTCTAGCGTCGTTTTGCCGCGAGGAACAGCGTCATTCCACGTTAAAAAGCTCCTCTTGCGCGATGGCTCGCTGGTGGTTAGCCGTCTGGCATGACCTCCTCCCGCTTTGTCGTGTTCGACCTCGATGGCACCCTGGTCGATACTGCGCCCGACCTGATCAGCGCGCTTAATTTCATCCTCGCGCGGGAAGGCCTGCCGCCGGTGCCGCTGCACGCCGCCCGCAACATGATCGGCGCCGGCGCGCGGAAGCTGCTCGAACGCGGCCTGGAACTGGATGGCCGCACCGTCAGCCTGGCCGAGCTCGACCGCCTGACCGGCGACTTCATCAGCCACTATGCCGAGCATATCGCGGACGCTTCCCGCCCCTTCGACGGGCTCGAGGCCGCGCTGGATGATCTCGAAAATCACGGCTACCGTTTCGCGGTTTGCACCAACAAGCTGGAATGGCTGTCCAAGCGCCTCCTGGACCGGCTGAATTTGAGCCCGCGGTTTTCCGCTATTTGCGGCGCTGACACCTTCGGGGTTTCCAAGCCGGATCCCGCTATCTTGCGCCAGACCGTTGCCCGCGCCGGCGGCGAGCTAAAGTCCGCAATCATGGTGGGCGATGCAGGTCCCGATGTCGGCGTCGCCCGGCGCGCCGGTATCCCCGTGATCTGCGTCTCGTTCGGCTATACCGAAGTTCCCGTAGCCGACCTCAAACCGGACCGGATCATCCATCACATGGCCGAGCTTCGCGGGGCCATCGAAAGCCTCATGCGCTAGCCGCGCTTCTTCTCCCAAGATATTGATATTATGTTTCTTTTTATTTCTATCCGGCGGCGTTAACCAACAATTAACCACGCCGGTTGCGCTGATATGCCGAGGCTCTTATGGTCGCGCCGGGGATTGTGGCAGTTGGCCGCAGCGGTGGAGTGATCTTGGCGATGCGACCGGTTTTCTCGCGGTATCCGCGGGGGGAGCTCGCGTCAGCCAATTAGGATCACATAACAGATGGGATCACGGGCCGACCTTACCCCGTCGGACCGTGACCTGGAGTGACGGGTCGAACATGCGTCGTGCTTTCGCGATGGCCGTAGCCGCAATCAGCCTGGCCGGCTGCTCATCCTTTTCAACCAGCTCCTGGAACTACTTCAAATCGGATCCGCCGACGATTCAGGTTCAGCTGGAATCGACCCCGTCCGGCGCCGATGCGCGCACCTCGCTCGGGCCCGGTTGCAAGACGCCCTGTTCGGTCAGCCTGACGCTGCCGGAGGGCAGCACCAGCTTCCTGGTGAATTATTCGATGCCCGGCAAACAGCCGGCGGGCGTGCCGGTCCAGATTGTGAAGGAGGACGGCGGCGTGTTCTCGTCGGACAAGGTCAAGCTGTCACCGAACCCGGTGGTCGCCGAGTTGCAGCCGATCGGCCCGCCGCCGAGGCCGGCCAGGCCGATGCGCCCGAAGCGGAAGAAACCCGCCGCCGCCCCGGCCGACCCTGGCCAGGCCGCTCCGGCCCAGTGATGGCTGCCCGGTGACGGCAGCTTGCACTGCACAAGACCTCTGTGACCGGAACATTGCCGGATTGTAAGGGGTGCCCAACGTGCATAGATTGGGCTAACGCTTTTTGCTCGTGGCCGTAAGCCCGACAGCAAGCTTGAGGCTGTAAGCCCGAAGGCATTTGATGACTGTACCTTTGTCTCCATCCAAATCGCTGTCGCGTCCGATGACCGATCCGTTCGGCCGGACGATCAGCTATCTGCGCGTCTCGGTCACCGATCGCTGCGACCTGCGCTGTTTCTATTGCATGTCGGAAGACATGACCTTCCTGCCCAAGGCGGACCTGCTGACGCTCGAAGAACTCGACCGGCTGTGCTCGGCCTTCATCGCCAAGGGCGTGAAGAAGCTGCGGCTGACCGGCGGCGAGCCGCTGGTCCGGCGCAACGTGATGTCGCTGGTGCGCTCGCTGTCGCGCCACGTTAATTCCGGCGCGCTTGCTGAACTGACGCTGACCACCAACGGATCGCAGCTGGCGCGGTTTGCCGGTGAACTGCCGACTGCGGCATTCGCCGCATCAACGTCTCGCTCGATACGCTCGATCCCGCCAAATTCCGCGCCATCACCCGCTGGGGCGATCTCGACAAGGTTCTGGCCGGCATCGAGGCCGCGCGCGCCGCGGGGCTTGCGGTCAAGATCAATGCGGTCGCGCTGAAGAAAATGAACGAGGAGGAAATCCCCTCGCTGATCGAATGGGCGCACGGCAAGCGCATGGCGCTGACGCTGATCGAGGTGATGCCGATGGGCGACATCGGCGCGGGCCGGATCGATCAGTATGTGCCGCTGTCATTGCTGCGCGCCCGCCTTTCCAAGCAATTCACGCTGACCGACCTCGACGAGACCACCGGCGGGCCCGCGCGCTATGTCAGAGTGCAGAGACCGGCGGCAAGCTCGGCTTCATCACGCCGATGACGCATAATTTCTGCGAGGCGTGCAACCGGGTGCGGATCACCTGCACCGGCACGCTACATACCTGCCTCGGCCACGAGGACGCCTCCGATCTGCGCAAGCCGCTGCGGGCCTCGCCGACGATCGAACTGCCCGCCGCGATCGACCGCGCCATCGGCCTGAAGCCGAAAGGCCACGATTTCATCATCGATCGCCGGCACAACCGCCCAAGCGTCAGCCGCCATATGAGCGTGACCGGCGGTTGAGGTAGCCGACGCCGGATTTGCCTCCCGCAACGGCTTGATCCATCGTCAATTTGCCCATTTTCCAATTGACGCGGCGGGACGGCGCTGAAATGGTGCGGCCGGCTTTTTGACACTTTCGCGCTTGCAAAGCCGCTGTGGCCGGATCGACCGGTTCAAGACGGCACGAAGCAACACGCACCTTGGGGGACCGCCTTGCAATCGCTCTTGAAGTTGAGCCGTGGAATTGACGCGTTCACGCGAGGGATCGGCAAACGCGTGGCCTGGCTCATTCTGGTCGTGGTGATCGTCTCCGCCGTCAACGCGATCGTACGCAAGGTTTTCGACACCTCTTCCAACGCCTGGCTCGAGTTGCAGTGGGTATTGTTCAGCTGTGTCTTCCTGCTGTGCTCACCCTGGACCCTGCTCGACAACGGCATCCGGATCGACATCGTGAATAACCTGCTGCCGCAGCGGGTACGCGACGTTATCGACCTCATCGGTCATGCGTTCTTTCTGCTGCCGCTCACGATCGTCATGATCATCACAGGCGGCCCTTTCTTCATGCGCTCATATGAGATTGGCGAGCAATCCGGCAACGCGGGCGGCTTGCCGCAATGG
>CAWCHC010000016.1:0-376523 GCA_963795255.1 uncultured Alphaproteobacteria bacterium | reverse complement strand
TCCTCGTCCATTGGTCACGCCCCTGAAGCCATTTTCTCCCAAGCCGCCCCTCCCCGCAACGACTATCACAGAGACGAAATGGCGCGGGCCACCTGCGTCAAAACCCGAATTTCGCCCAAATTGCCCGGCTTTCGAGCGCCGAAATCACCTCTTCCGGCAGATTGGCCGTGTTTTCCCACGCGCTGATGGCTCCGGGCGACTCCGCCCCAACAAACCGGACAACATGCCGCTCGCCGGCGCGATCAGGGGGGTTTGCACTTTCTCGCCGTAACGAGCACGCAGCGTCGAGCGCAAATCGCCGATGGCGTCCGCCAGCCCCAGCGAGACGGAGGTGTCGCCGGCCCAGTACTCGCCGGTGAACAGCACGTCGTCGGCGCCCTTCAGACGCGCACCCCGGCTTCCCTTCACCAGCGCGATGAAGATGTCGTGGATTTCGCGCTGGAGGGCTTTCAGCCGCGACACGTCGTCGGGATTCTCGGGGAGAAACGGATCGAGCATCGCCTTGTGGGCGCCCGCCGTATAAAGCCGCCGCTCGACGCCGACTTTCTTGATCAGTTCCTGAAAGCCGAACGAACCGCCGACGACGCCGATCGACCCCAGGATCGACGAGGGGTCGCAAAAAATTTCATCGCCCGCGCAAGCGATCATGTAGCCGCCGGAGGCCGCAACGTCCTCGACAAAGACCAGCACCGGCAGCTTCTTCTCTTCGGCAAGCTGGCGGATGCGTAAGTAAATCTGCCGCGACTGTACCGGCGAGCCGCCCGGTGAATTGATCACCAGCGCCACGGCCTTTGCGTTCTTGACGGAAAACGCGCGCTCCAGCATCCGCGCCACGCCGGCAAGCGACATCCCCGGCCGCAACGGCGTCACCGCTCCGATCACGCCGGACAAACGGACCACGGGGACGACGGCCCGGCCCCGCCGCAGCCGCGCCGGAATCCAGTCCATCCATTTTTCGATCGAGACCGGCCATTTCCGCGTTTCGCCGGAGTGTGCCGCCATACCGTTACCTCAAAATTAACCGTTTCTTACCACAGGACTGTCATTGAACCGAAGGAACGCTTTTGTATTTGGATCGTATCGCTGAAGCGGCTTACCAAGCCATCAGGGTACAGCGGAGCAGGCCATGAAGATCTATTTGCTGATGACGCTGTTCGGTATCCTCTTCACCGCAATTCATTTCACTTCGACGCCGAAACAAGGCTCGAAGCAGGTCTCAATAAGCCTAAAAGCCAGCCTCGCCAGCCAACTCAAGGCATCGCCATCGGTAACAGCGCGTTACCGGCGAGGATAGACTGGATGTCGGGCGTGGTGCGGCCGGTATGATTGTTCAGCACTAGTCCGGCCAAAAGGCGGGTGGGTGCCCGGCCCCCTTTGGTGGCTCGAACGAGCACGCGAATGGCAGGCGAATTCCACATCGCCATGAACCGGCAGGATCATGAGACTGCCGAAGCCGCGACCGAGCGCCGCGAGAACGTCGGCAATTCCGTCCGCGCGCCAGATCATCGTGAGGCTGCCGCCTGATTTGAGAATTCGCCGGCTGGCATGAACCCATTCCTCCAGCGTTTCCGCTGCCGCCACATGGGCCATCGCACGCGCACCGTCCGGCGAGGCGCGGTGTCGCGCGGCATCGTTGAACGGCGGGTTCATCAGCACGACGTCCACGCTCTCAGGTGCAAGGCCGGCAGATGCGAAATTTTCCGCGCCGGAGGTAACATCAAGCACGAGGGTTTCGGCCGCAATCGCATTGGCGATAGCGTTGGTCCGAGCGAGTTCCGCCAGCCCCTTATCGATCTCGACCAGTACCAGCGCGATCCCGGCGACACGTTTGGCAACCGCAAGGCCCGCCGCACCTACGCCGGCGCCGAAGTCGACGGCGCGATCGCCCGGGCCAGCAGGCGTTGCGGCCGCCAGCAGCATCGCATCGTGACCGGCGCGGTGGCCGGATTTCGGCTGGCGCAGGCGCAGTTTGCCACCGAGAAAGGCGTCCTCGGTGACGTCGCCCACTAGTGGAGTGGATTTGACATTCGCTCCCCTGTGGCCGCGCGCTCGTGATGCGAATGTCAAATCCAAAACTCCACTAGAAACCTATATTTGCCAGTGGTCCTTTGATTCTAACATTTGCAAAAGTGCCTCCCACACCCGGGATGCAAATGTTAAAATCGGACCACTGGCTCACTCATCGGCCCGCAACTCATGTGCGAGGCCTGCATCGCGGAGAACCTGGCGGGCCTGGCGATTGTCGTCTTCATGGACCAGAATCCGGCGCGGCAGAACGCCAAGCGACCCCTCGATAATGCTCATATTCTGGTCAAGCACCAGGTGGTGGATATTGGCGCCGTCGAGCAGCGCTCCGATCGCCGAAACCAGCACGATGTCGTTGGTCCGAACCAATTCCCGCACCTTGCTTTCTCCTTTATTCCCGCTCGCCTGACGACATGTTGTTGCCTGACGGTCTTGCCGCCGCAGTGGTCCGATTCTAACATTCGCATTCCTTCGCGGCAGGCACTTTTGCGAATGTTGGAATCATAGGACCACTGGAAACCGTAAGATTCTAGTGGAGTTTAGGATTTGACATTCGCTTTCGAGCGTCGGACTAGGTGGGTGGCGAATGTCAAATCCACTCCACTAGCCGGCTCTTTCTATGGTTATATCCGAGGATCTGGCCGATTAGGCAAATCTGGACTAGTGCGGCGGTTATCTGGAGACTGACGTGGCGGTTATTGTTCCCTTCGAGAGCCCATCTGATGCCTCGATTGACGGGCTCATTGGGCTGGTGGCCGCCGATATGGAGCGGGTGAACGCGACCATCCTGTCGCGAACCGGCTCGGAAGTCACCATGATCCCCGAGGTCGCCAATCATCTGATCTCATCGGGCGGCAAGCGGCTTCGTCCGATGCTGACGCTGGCGATGGCCAACCTGACGGGCTATTCGGGCGACGGCCATATCAAGCTCGCGGCTTCCGTCGAGTTCATGCATACCGCAACGCTGCTGCACGATGACGTGGTCGACGAAAGCGAGCTTCGGCGCGGCAAGCTCTCGGCACGCATGCTGTGGGGCAACGAGGCCAGCGTGCTCGTCGGCGATTTTCTGCTCGGCCAGGCTTTCCGGATGATGGTCGAAGTCGGCTCGCTGCGCGCGCTCGACATCCTGTCGTCGGCCGCGGCCACCATCGCCGAGGGCGAGGTGATGCAGCTTGCCGCCGCAAAGAACACCGCCACCACCGAGGACGAATATCTCGCCGTCATCCGCGGCAAGACTGCCGAATTGTTCGCAGCCGCCTGCGAAGTCGGCCCCGTGATCGCCAATCGCCCGAAGGACGAGCAGACCGCCTGCCGCTCGGTCGGCATGAATCTCGGGATCGCATTCCAGCTGGTCGACGACGTCCTCGACTATGGTGGCAAATCGGCCAAGCTCGGCAAGAATGTCGGTGACGATTTCCGCGAGGGCAAGATCACGCTGCCGGTGGTGCTGGCGTTCCGCCGCGGCAACGACGTCGAGCGCGAGTTCTGGCGCCGGGCGCTGGAACGCGGCGAGATCGGCGACGGCGATCTGGACCACGCGATCGGGCTGATGGCCAAGCACCGCGCGCTCGAGGACACCATCAACCGTGCGCAGCATTACGGCGCGATGGCGGTCGATGCGCTGGCGCTGTTTCCGGCCTCCCCGATGAAGATGGCACTTGAGCAGGTGGTGGCGTTCTGCCTGGCGCGAACGCACTGAGATAGCTGACTAGCAGTGAAACGGACGACTAGCTCAACGTTCCCGCGTGTACCCACCACTCCGGGTGATCGCGGCGAAGCTTTTCCGCTGCACGGCCGGCCTCGGCGGTATTCTCGTAGATTGCAAAACAGGTGGCGCCGGAGCCGGACATCCGCGCCAGCCAGGCGCCGTTGCTCGCATTCAACGCCGAGATCACCTCACCAATGACAGGTTGTATCCGCATTGCCGGGGCTTCCAGATCATTCGAGCTGGCGGCAAACGCTTCGACCCATTCCTCGAGCGAAGCGCCCGCTTCCGGCCAGACCATCGCCTGGAGGACGTCAGCAAAGCCTACGAGCAATTCGCCGCTGCGCAGACCCAACGCAGCGAACACGTCCTTGGTCGCCACCACCACGCGCGGATTGACCAGCACGCAAGGAAGCTTCGGCAACGCCAGTGGCAGGAGGCTTTCGCCGACCCCGGTCATGACACAGGCGCGCGAGGCGACACAGACCGGAACGTCGGCGCCGGTCAATCGCGCCACTTCGGAGAGGCGCGCATCGTCGGCTGCGAGACCATTGGCCCTCGCAAGCAGCCGCAGCGCGGCTGCGGCATCCGCCGAACCGCCGCCGATTCCGGCCGCGACGGGAAGCGTCTTGTAGAGCGTGAACGTGCCGGTTTTCAGGTCCGGCACGCGCTCGGCCAATAGCCGCGCCGCCTTCAACACGAGATTATCGTCCAACTCGCCACAGGCTTCCGCCAGAGGGCCGGCAGCATTGAGCTTCAGCTCGCCGCCTGGAAGCAGGCTCAGTCGATCGGCGCAATCGGCAAACGCGACCACACTTTCGAGATCGTGGTAGCCGTCGACCCGACGTCCCACGACCCGCAGGGTCAAATTGACCTTGGCATGCCCGTCTTCGACAAGCTCGCTTGCGGTGGATTTGACAGCCGCATCGGTCGTTTCACCCGGTGTCATAACGATGCTAATCCAATAAACCGAAGCAAACGATCTGGAAAACGGTGTCGAAAATTTTCAGGTAACCGAATGCATCGCGCGGGCGCTGCGCCAAGGCCAGATGTGGCCCCGGCGCCCGTTTTACCTAGCCACCCTTGTCATCCTCTTTCTTCTTGTCAGCAGAAGCCGCAGAAGACGTATCGTCGGGCAGGCCGTGCTCGATCTTGGCCTCGATCTTCGGTAGATCTTCCGGCTCCGGCTTCAGGTCGCGGGCATGCGCCCACTGGAATTTGGCTTCCAGCGTGCGGCCGACGCGCCAATAGGCATCGCCGAGGTGGTCGTTGATGGTGGGATCCTCAGGCTTGAGGTCGATCGCGCGCTCCAGGTTCTTCACCGCGTCCTCGTAGTTGCCGATGCGGTAATAGGCCCAACCCAGGGAGTCCACGATGTAGCCGTCATCCGGACGCTGATCGACGGCACGCTTGATCATCTTCATGCCTTCGTCGAGATTGATGCCCTGATCAATCCAGGAATAGCCGAGATAGTTGAGCACATGCGGCTGTTCGGGCTGTAGCTCCAGCGCCTTGCGCATGTCGGTTTCCGCCTTGCTCCACTGCTTGTCGCGCTCCTCGCAGATGCCGCGGTAATAGTAGTAAACCCAGGTGTTCTTGTCGGTGGCCTTCGGCAGGATATCGATGCCTTGCGAATACGTAACGACGCAATCGGCAAATTTCTTGCGGCCACGCTCGATGTTGCCGAGCGCCATGACGGCCTCGATATCCTTGGGATCGTCCGCTGTAACGCCCTTCAATATCTTGATCGCCTCATCGGTGCGATCGGCCGTATCGAGGTCGATGGCGAGCTGGATTTGCGCATTGCGCTTCAGCGGCGAACCCGCCGGTACGCGCTCATAGGCCTTGATCGCCATCGCCGGCTTCTTCACCAACTCGTAGAGATCGGCCAGCGACAGCAGCGCCAGGGGATGGTTCGGCACCAGATAGAGCGCAAGCTGCAGGTACACCAGCGCGAGATCCTCGCCGCCACGGCGGGTTAGCGTCGCGCCGATGCCGTAGAGCGCCTCGGCGGCGCCGGCCTGCGGCGAATCGACGATCGGCGGCAGTTTTTTGCCTGCACTTGTTTCGCGCATCGCGTCCACAATCAACGGATGCCGCGGCAGCTTCTTGTCGAAGGCCTCATAGACCGCCGTCGCGGACGCCGCATCCTTGTTGCGCGACAGCCAGCGGGCATAATCGTCCGAAACACGCAGCATGGAATCTTCGAGCTTGTAGGCCCGCTCGAGCCGAACGCCGGCGTCTTTCTCCTTGCCCGCCAGTTCGAGGATCATTCCCGAATGAAGGTCCTTGAAGATCGGATACCATTCCGGGCCGGCCAGCTTGTCGATGGTGGCGACCGCTCCCTTGGCATCGCCAGCGCCGTAAGCGGCCCAGCCGGACAGAAGGGTAGCGACGAGGTCCGTGATCGGACCGCGGATCGACTGATTGATGTTGGTCTGGGCGCTTGCGTATTTCTTCTGCTTGAGATCGCGCACGCCGATCACAAGCCGCGCCACGCGATTGGTCTTGTCGACGGCAAGAATGCGGTCGGCGAGTTTGACCGCCTCATCGATATCGCCGTCCGCGAGCGAGGAAATGAACGCCCGATCCAGAAGCTCATTGTTTTTCGGATCGGTGCGAAGCGCCGACCGATAGAACGTCGCGGCCGAAGCGGCGTCCCGCTCGACGCTGGCGTGACGGGCGGCAAGGTAACTGCCGGATGTCGTCAGCATCTTCAGATCGTGAGCGGAGGGGAATTGCGCGGAGTTGTCGGTCGGATGCTCGGGTGTCTGCGCGACAGCGGCAACCGGCAGTGCCAGCAAAGCGATGGCGGCAATCGTCGAGCGATTGAATTGGAAAAGCATCACGGTTCGCCTTGGCTCCAGGATTTACGGCAGGGATCGTGTGTGATCAATCTCGAATGCAAGCCCACCCGGCGCATCAAGGTTGTGACAATGCCGGTTTTGGCGACTATTCGCAAGGATACAGGGATAGCAAATCCACCGGCGGGATCGCCGTCACCGCCCTTCCCGCCTGAAAACGCTGTCAGTATGGCGGTATCGTGGCCGCTGGCGACCGTCTCTCACGCAATCGTGGTCACATTGCCTCGTAGTTGGGCCCGCCACCGCCTTCCGGTGGAACCCAGGTGATGTTGCCGTTAGGATCCTTGACGTCGCAGGTTTTGCAGTGGACGCAATTTTGCGCATTGATCACGAAGCGCGGGCCTGAGGTTTCTTCCACCCACTCGTAGACACCGGCCGGGCAATAACGATTCGACGGGCCGGCATAGACGTCGTGCTCGGAGGTCTTTTGCAGGTTCATGTCGGCGACCTTCAGGTGAACCGGCTGGTCCTCCTCATGGTTGGTATTCGACAGAAAGACCGAGGAAAGCCGGTCGAACGTCAATTTGCCGTCCGGCTTTGGTGCAGCAATCGGTGCATGGACCTTTGCCGGATCGAGCGTCTTGCGGTCGGGCTTGGCATGCGACTGGGTTCCAAACAGCGAGAAGCCGAGCGCATTGCACCACATGTCGAAGCCGCCGAGCGCCACGCCCAGGATGGTGCCAAATTTCGACCAGAGCGGTTTGACGTTGCGAACCAGAAACAAATCCTTGCCGACAGCCGACGAACGCCAGGCATTTTCGTATTCGACAAGCTCGTCGTTCGCACGACCTGCGGCAAGCGCCGCATGGACCTGTTCGGCGGCCAGCATCCCGCTGCCGATCGCATTGTGAATCCCCTTGATCCGCGGCACGTTGACAAACCCCGCCGCGCAGCCGATCAGCGCGCCGCCGGCAAAAGAAAGCCGCGGCACCGATTGATAGCCGCCCTCGGTGATGGCGCGGGCGCCATAGGCGAGCCGCTTGCCGCCCTCGAAGAGAGGTCTGATCGCGGGATGGGTCTTGAAGCGCTGGAACTCTTCGAATGGCGATAGATAGGGATCGTCGTAATTGAGATGCACGACGAAACCGACTGCAACGAGATTATCGTCGTAATGATACAGAAACGACCCGCCGCCGGTCCTCTTGCCCAAGGGCCAGCCGAAGGAATGCTGGATCAGACCCTTCTGGTGCTTCGAGGGATCGATCTGCCAGATTTCCTTCAGGCCGATGCCGAATTTGCCCGGTTCGCTCTTGGCATCGAGCGTGAATTTCGCAATGAGCTGCTTGGTCAGGCTGCCGCGCGCGCCTTCGGCAAACAGCGTGTACTTGCCGCACAGTTCCATGCCGCGGGTGAACGAGGCCTTGTGCGAGCCGTCCTTGGCGACCCCCATATCGCCGGTCGCAATGCCGCGCACCGCGCCTTTGTCGTCGTAAAGCACCTCGACCGCCGCAAAACCCGGATAGATTTCGACGCCAAGCGCCTCGGCCTTGCCCGCCAGCCAGCGGCAAAGTTGCCCGAGCGAGCCGATGTAGCAATGATGATTATACATCAGCGGCGGCATCATGAAATTCGGCAAGCGGATCGCGCCGGATTTCGTCATCCAGAAGAAGCGATCATCCTTGACCTGTGTCTTCAGCGGACAATCGGCATCCTCGCGCCAATCCGGAACGAGCTTGTCGAGCGCGACGGGGTCCATCACGGCGCCGGATAAAATGTGCGCGCCGACTTCCGAACCCTTCTCGACCACAACAATAGAAAGTTCGGGGTTGAGTTGCTTCAGCCGGATCGCCGCACCTAACCCCGACGGCCCGGCGCCGACGATGACGACATCGAACTCCATGGATTCGCGCGGCGGCAATTCTTCGTTGCTCATGGTCTGATCTCAGGCTTCGTACAAATGCGTCGTAAGGCTGTTTGTTTCCGATTTTCAGGGGAAGAACAACCATGGAAATAGCGCTGGGGACGTTTCGTTGCAGCGCAATCCAGCCTAGGATAGCGGCCTGGAATATCGCACCGATGCGAAAGCATGTTCGCCACGCGGAATTGCCGACCAAAGCCATACGAGATCAACAAGTTGACGCCTGAGCCAGCGCCCACCCTGTCGCAATTGCTGGCCTTCTATCTGGAGGCCGGGGTCGATTGCGCGCTTTCCGAAGAGCCCGTCGACCGGCTCTCCGATTCCGAGCGATCTGAAGCCGTAAAGCCCGCTCCCGGGGAGACCATCGCGGCCCGAGCGCCCAGACCCCTGCCTGCCTCCGTCGTGCCGACAGCCGAGCCAATGCCTGCGCCCGACGCCGCGATTGCGACGGCGCGGCAGGCGGCTCGCACCGCGGCCTCGCTCGAAATCCTGCGCGACATGCTGGAGAAGTTCGACGGCTGCGCGCTGAAATCCACCGCCACGCGTCTGGTGTTTGCCGACGGCAATCCGAAAGCCCGCATCATGTTCGTCGGCGAGGCGCCGGGACGCGACGAAGATATCGAGGGCCTGCCCTTTGTCGGGCGCTCAGGCAAGCTGCTCGACCGGATGATCGCCTCGATCGGACTTGACCGCAGCAAGGTTTACATCGCCAATGTCATTCCATGGCGCCCGCCGGGCAACCGGACACCGACGCCGCAGGAAACCCAGATCTGCCTGCCGTTCATCCAGCGCCAGATTGAACTGGTCGATCCGGACATTCTGGTGACGCTCGGCAATCCTTCGACGCAGACGCTACTGTCGACGCGCGAAGGCATCATGAAGACACGTGGGCGCTGGTTCAACTACGACACCGGTACGCGCGTGATCCGCGCGATCGCGACGTTCCATCCGGCCTATCTGCTGCGCTCGCCGTCCTACAAACGCCTGTCATGGCAGGACTTGCGCGCCATCGCCAAGGCGCTAGTGGAGTAGACTTGACATTCGCTACCCTCACCGCCGCGAGCTCTCAAAGCGAATGTCAAATCTTAAACTCCACTAGAATTTGATATTTGCTGGTGATCCTATGTTTCTAACATTCGCAGAAGTGCCAGCCTCGAGCTCATGCGAATGTTAGAAGCGGACCACCAGGCAGACCGCGTCGTAACGGCTACGACCCCTTCGGCCGCACGATCGCCCAGCCGATCCGGAGCAAAGGCTGCCGCCCGTTCACCAGGCGGTCGAAAGTCTGGGGCACTTCGGGCGCGAGATTTGGAAACATACGCGCGATATCGGGTGGAGGCGTACCGTCGGTGTCGGAGGCGCGCCATACCACGACGCCTCCGGTCCGGTTGAATTTGTCGAGATTGAGCCACGGCGTTCGCTCTGGCGTAGCTGCAAGAAACAGATGCGGACGCGTGGAACTCAGGCTGATCAGCGTCGCAAGCTGGGCATCACCGCTCACCGCCAAAAGATGCCGGTTGGTTCGCCGTTCGAAACTGTCATCGAAGAAATGCCCGATCGCAACCGCCGGCAACGACGTCGTGACCTCGCCGCCCGCGGTCCAGGGCACGAAAAGCGTCGCCGCGACGACCGCCAGCGCCGGCGCAAGAACGATGACGGCCCAGGCCGCACGCAATATCCGCTGCCGCCGCAGGTGGATGAGATCGCCGCATGCCACGATGGCAGCTAACCCCGACATCAGAAGTACAATCCCGGCCCCGCCCACGACACGATCGAGATCGTAAAGGCCGGAGATCAGGCAGCCGCCGAGCGCCGGCGCAAACGCAAAGAAATAGACGAAGTCGCGCGCCGCGGGATCGACGGGGGGACGGAAAATGACGGGCGCTTCGTCCTGGGTACGATCGAACCAGCCAGAATTGAACGCCGATACGATCGCGATGCCTAGTGAGGCCAATAGCAGGCCGCCGAGCAGTTCGACGCCGTGCTCTGCCCGGCCGCCCAAATCGGCCATCGCCGGCCAATGCGGGAAGACCAGCGCATCGGCGCGGATCAGCCAGATCAGATAAGGCAGCGCCAGGACCACAATCACCAACAGCGCAAACAGCGCATCGAACGAGATCAGGACGCGCCGGCCACGGGAAGTTGCCAGCGCAAATCCGACCACGAGCGCCAACAGGAAGATCGCAGCTGAGGTCGTCAGCAGCAAAAGTCCGGCTTCGATCGACAATGCGAACCACGCATTGCGCCGGTTCTGGCCAATCAGTTGCCAGGAATGCAGCAGGATCAATGCCCAAAGCGGCCGTGCCAGCACCAGCGGTCCGAACTCGAGACCGGGCGCGCTGAACGCCAGCACCGTCATCGTCAACAGAACCGCCAGCACCGCCTGCTGCACGCCGACCGTGGCGCGCGCCAGAAGGTACAATGTCCAGAACATCGCGATCGAACACAGCAGCGCCAGCAGATAGACGCCGAACATGTGGTTGCCAGCCGCGCGAAACGCGATATCGGCCAGCCAAAAGGCGAGCGGCGGCCCGAAATCGGTTCCGACCCGATATTCCCGCCCAAGTGCGAGCACCGTAGCCAGATCGCTCGGAGGGCTGCGGTATACCAACAGCGACACCAGCAACCACAGGATCGCCTGCAGCACCACCACCAGCCATACGACCAGCTTCGGCCGGGCGCGGATCAGTTCGATAACCAGAGAGGTGAAGCGCATGTGGCGACCGGATTGCTTTCACAAGCAGGGCTTCCCGGCGGCAAGCATGGGCCTGCGCGACGACGTTTCACCCTGATCGAAGCATGGTCTTAAAGGAGGGCAGGCACGGAGGCAACACCAGCGCGGCGCTCTTCACACCGCGGCAGAAATCGCAGGGATCTCGCCATCCGGGGCGAACAGGTCGGCTTCGCGCTTGATCGTCCACGGCTGGTGTTTTTCGCGGGCGGCAACGACCGGCGCAAAGAAACGTCGATGATGAACCGAAGGACCCAACCGGTCGAGCGCTTCCAGATGTTCCGGCACGCTATAGCCCTTGTGGGACTCAAAGCCGTAACCGGGGCACTCCTGCGCCAATGCGCACATCAAACGATCCCGGGTCACCTTGGCGATGATCGAGGCTGCCGCAATCGACATGACAATGCCATCGCCACCGATCACGGCCGCGCAATCGCAAGCCGTGCTGAGCCGGTCGCGGCCATCGACAAAGACGTGCTTCGGCGGTTCCGGCAAACCATCGACCGCGCGCTTGAGCGCCCATAGCGAAGCCCGCAGAATATTGTCGCGGTCGATCCGCGCCGGCGAGGCAAAGGCGACCGAAAACGAAGCAGTCGCGCAAATCTCCTCGAACAGTTCCTCGCGGCGTTCCGCCGTCAGCCGCTTGGAATCGTCTATACCCTTTGGAATCCGTTTCGGGTCCAGCACGACCGCGGCGGCCACCACCGGACCCGCGAGCGGGCCGCGGCCGGCTTCATCGCAGCCCGCGACCGGCCAAACGCCTTGTTTGATCAGCGCGCGCTCGCGGCGAAAGCTTGGCGGCGCCACCGCGATGACGCCTTTCGGCAGTTTAATCTGTTTCTTGCCCGGTTTTTCCCGAATCATGGAGTGATCGTGCGCAAGGGGCGATCCCGGCACAACGAAAAAATTTGAGCTATGCCCGCTGTTCACGACGACGCTGGCGCCATTCGCCGACTTCCAGGCAAAAGACACTGCGGTTTGGGCGTCCGGGTTCCGTTGCGTCGCGCAGATACCTCATTCCGAGCTTCTCGAGGGCATGAATAGACGGTTTATTTTGCGGATCGGCCAGACCGAGCAATCGGCCGCAATGAAGCTGCTCGAATCCGAACGCAAGTTGGGCCTCACCGACCTCGGTGGCAATTCGCCTGCCCCAGGCCTGTCGCGCGAGTACAAAGCCAATTTCGAAATCGTCCGCGCCAAGCGCTGCGCAGGGAAATAGCCCGGCGAAGCCGATGATTTCGGCAGTGGGCTTCTCGGTCAAAATGGCGATGCCCGTGAGAGTGTCACCGAATGTAAAAAACTTCCGCATCACTTCCCCGGCTCTTTCGAGCGTCATCGGTACGCCTTGAAAGACATAGCGCATCACGTCGCTATCGCCCAAGACCCGCTCCCACATGATCGCGATGTCCGGCTCAGTCGCGGTGCGCAAAATCAGCCGCGGCGTCGTCAAAATGACGCGCGGTTGTTTTTCGAAGACCGATGCGGGCCCGTCCTGCATCGGGCCGCGATACTACAATTCACGGATTGGGAGAAGCGCTCCGTGCGTGCCATTCATCTCCGCGACCTAGTCGGGCAAACTAATTCTTCGGTCTTCGCCCACGCCAATTCCGGGAGCAACCACCACTTCCCATGGATGGTTGTCCGGATCGGCAAAATATCCGGAATAGCCGCCATAGTCCGTTTTGTGCGCGGGCTTCAATAATGATGCGCCTTGGGAGACGGCGAAATCCAGCACCTCATCGACTTCTTCCGGACTATTGCAATTCCAGGCCAGCGTCATCCCGCGAAACGCTCGCGGCCGCGGGCGCTCCGGCAAAGTGACATCCTGCGCAAGCTGATCCCAGGGAAAGAGACCGATTGCAGTACCGCCGGTTTCGAAAAACGCAACGGCCTCGCCCGTAGCCTTGAATTTTCGCGTAAAGCCGAGCGCTTCGTAAAACGCAATGCTGGCGCGCATGTTGCTGACGCCGAGCGTAACCATGGTGAGGCGCGCGGCCGGCGCAGGCAATTTCGAATTCATCGGATACTCCTAGAACAGATTGAGCTGCTGCCCGCTACGCTTCGGCCGCGCGAAATGATCCGTGGTCAGTTTGGATCGGCGCTTGTTGAGCCCTAATTTTTCACAAGCGATCTCAAACCTCCGCCCGATCATCCAGGCCATCGGGCCGGTACCCTTCATCCGCGTTCCCCATTGCGAGTCGTAATCGCGACCGTCTCGCATGTCGCGGATCAGCGTGAAGACGTGACGATAGCGATCCGGATAATTCGCCATCAGCCATTCGCGAAAGAGATCGCGCACCTCGAGCGGCAGGCGCAGCAAGACGTAACTTGCTTCCCTGACGCCGGCATGGGCCGCCGCATCGAGAATGCGCTCGATCTCGCTGTCGTTCAGCGCGGGGATCACCGGAGCGACCATCACGGTGGTCGGAATTCCCGCTTCCGACAGTCGCCGTAACGCCTCGAGCCGCCGCGGCGGCGTCGATGCGCGCGGCTCCATGGTGCGGGCCAACTGCGCATCCAGCGTCGTTACCGAAATCGCCACCTTGGCGAGGTTGCGCTTGGCCATCCGCGCCAGAATGTCGATGTCGCGCACAACCAGCGCCGACTTCGTCACGATGCCGACCGGGTGGGAGGCGCGATCCAGCACTTCGAGAATACCGCGCATGATCTTGTGGTCGCGCTCGATCGGCTGATACGGATCGGTATTGGTGCCGATCGCAATCATGCGCGGCTCGTAATTCTCCGCGGCAAGCTCCTTTTCCAGAAGCTGTGGCGCATCGGGCTTGGCCAACAGCTTCGATTCGAAATCGAGCCCCGGCGACAGGCCGAGATAGGCATGGGTCGGCCGCGCGAAGCAATACACGCAGCCATGCTCGCAGCCCCGATACGGATTGATGGAGCGGTCGAAGCCGATATCGGGAGATTCGTTGCGCGCGATCACCTTGCGGGATGTATCGAGCGTTACCGTGGTCTTGAACGGCGGAAGCTCTTCAAGACTCTGCCAGCCGTCGTCAAACGCAACCCGCGCCTCGGCCTCATAGCGGCCGCTGGCGTTGGATTGCGCGCCACGGCCACGCCGCCGCCCGCGTTCGATGGCGACTGCAAGCTCCGGGAAGGCCGAAGGTACACCCGCCGGTTCGGAGGGCGCCGTGACCGGCGGGTGCTTGAGCGCATGTGAGGATGCTTTGCTCATGGTCCGAACATAGCATCAAACAAGAACAAATCAAGAACAAGATAATCTAATCCACAACGCGGACGATCTAAAAACGTTCGCCGAGACCTCCGGGCCGGCCTGCCGCAAAAACCTGCAAAGCCGCGGGCTGATTTGACTGTGACAAGATGATAACGGTTTCCGCGGTTTTCCGCCGTTGAGATCATGCTGAGCGTTATTATCCCGACCGAAGGTGCAGAACATCCCGCCGTCGCCACGCTTGCCGCGCTGGTGCCGGGCGCCGCCACCGGCGTGGTGCGCGAGGTATTGCTGGTTGATCGCGGCCGCAACGGCGTGATTGAGCGGGTTGCCGATGTCGCGGGATGCCGCTTCGTGCCGTTCGATGGAACACGCGCCGCGGCGCTGGCCGCCGGCGCGCGCCAGGCGCGCTCGCCCTGGCTGATGTTCCTGCACGCTGGAGCCGTGCTCGATCACGGCTGGATCGACGAGACCATGCAGTTCATTCAGCGGGTTTCCGACGGCGACCGTCCCCGCGCCGGCGTGTTTCGTTACGCGCGCTCGCCCTATTCCGATCATACCTTGCGCGAACGCTGGCGGTCTATCGCGCGGATGATGGCAGGTCCCTTCGCCGACCAGGGTTTGCTGATCGCGCGGGATCACTATGAGCGGCTCGGCGGCCATGCGCCTGATATCGCTCGCGCGGAACAGCGGCTGCTTCGCCGGCTCGGCCGCTCTTCCCTGATCATGCTGCACAGCCGGATCATCATGTCGTGAAGTAACTCCGATATAGTTGCCAAAGTCAAACAATTATTTGACAATGGCAAGTATTGGAGGTGCGCCATGCCAACCCAGACTTCGCTCGCCCAGCCCGAGCAGGAAATCGCGGCCGTTCGCGCCTTCAACCGTTTCTATACTCGCAAGCTCGAGGTGCTCGACCAGCATCTGCTCAAGACGCCGTTCTCGCTGAGCGAGGCGCGGGTGATGTTCGAGCTCGCCCATCGCGGCGATCTCTCGGCCAAGGACATCGGCCTGGAGCTAGGGCTCGACCCCGGCTATCTCAGCCGCATCGTCCAGAAATTCGACGAGGACGGGCTGGTCAGCCGCAAACCGCTCGCTTCAGACCGGCGGCAGTACCAGCTCGGCTTGACTGCCAAGGGCCGCGCCGCCTTCGCCAAGATCGAGCGGATATCGCAGGATCACGTCGGGCTGATGCTGGGCCGGCTAGCGGGCGAGGACCGCAAACGGCTGCTCGGCGCCATGGAGATGATCGAGCGGCTGCTTTGCGCAGCGCACACGCCTTCGCCGCCGGCGATCCTGCGCGATCCGCGACCGGGCGATATGGGCTTTGTAGTGCAGAGCCACGGTGCGCGTTACGCCAGTGAATATGGCTTCGATGCCTCTTTCGAAGCGCTGGTCGCCGAGATCGCTGCGAAATTCATCTCCTCCTTCGACGCCTCGCGCGAACGTTGCTGGATTGCCGATATCGACGGGCGACCGGTCGGCTCGGTGTTCCTGGTCAGAAACGACGACGAGGTCGCCAAACTGCGGTTGCTGCTGGTCGAGCCGAGTGCGCGCGGTCAAAAACTCGGGCAGCGCCTGGTCGCCGAATGCATCAGCTTCGCGCGGGCCTGCGGCTATCGCAGGATCACGCTTTGGACGCAGAGCATTCTGATTGCCGCCCGCAAAATCTATCAGGACGCCGGCTTTACGCTCGTGAAGACCGAGCCGCATCGCAGTTTCGGGCAGAACCTGATCGGCGAGACCTGGGAACGCGCGCTGTGACGCCATCGCGTCGCATCACACCTGGCTTGATGGAGTATTACAAGAAAAAGGCGCACCGGTTACGCACCGAGGCTTACCGGAACATGGGGTGCGCTTTTTGGCGGGCGCTGAAAAGGATCATCGGACTGCGTAGACCGCCGTCAAACTGAGGTGCCCTTTGTCGCCGCCTGCCCTCTTTCAATAGGCTGATCTCACACGATACGATGTCCGCCAAAATCTTGCAGGAGGAAGCGCATGAAACCGCTGCGGCTCGTTCGATCGATATCCATGATTGCAATGGCCGCCGTGTTGCTGATGAAGGCGGCATCTGCCGCCGATATCCATGTGATGATCTCCTCCGGCTTTCACGGCGCTTATTCCGAGCTCGGTCCGGCCTTCGAGCGCGCTACCGGTCATCGTCTGATCACGACGCGCGGTCCCTCGATGGGAGATTCGCCTGAGACGATCCCGGCGCGGCTGACGCGCGGCGAGAGTGCCGATATCGTGATCCTCGACGGCGGCGCGGCCGACGAACTCGGCAAACGCGGCCTGGTGCAAGCCGACAGCAAGGTCGAACTGGCGCGCTCGCTGATCGGCATGGTGGTTCGCGAAGGCGGCGAAAAGCCCGACCTCAGCAGCGTTGCCGCCTTCCGCAATACGTTGCTGTCGGCCAAATCCATCGCCTATTCGGACAGCGGCAGCGGCACGTATCTCTCGACCGTGCTGTTCCAGAAGCTCGGCGTCGCAGATCAGATCGCGGCCAAGAGTCGTAAAGTACGCGGACCGCCGTCCGGCGAGCCGGTAGCGGCCGTGGTCGCGCGCGGCGAAGCGGAAATCGGTTTCCAGCAGGTGGCCGAGCTCATTCATGTCCCCGGCATTACATTCGTCGGCGCGCTCCCGGCCGAAGTGCAGCCGATGTTCTCCTTTGCCGGTGTTCTGACGAAGACCGCGCGCGAGCCCGAGGCCGCCCGCGCCCTGCTTGTGTTTCTGACCTCCAAGGAGTCGGCCCCCGTGATCACGAAGGCTGGACTGATGCCTCTGTCGGATCGGTAGCCGGCGCCGTGACCTCCGGCGTCACGAATTTCACACCGTAAGTCCTGCCGCGACGCCAAATGACTTCGCACAGCTCGCGCTTGTGATGGCCCTTGACGAGCGTCAGCTCGAAGCGGTCTCTCACATCCATCGCATCATCGCTCGCGATCCGCGCCCCGCCGGATGAGACATCCAGAACATGGCACTCGCGTTCGCTCACCCCGTTATCGGCGGTGATCCAGGCCAACCGCTTGTGCAGTTGCCGTCGCTGCTCGCGCTGTACCTTTGCCCTCGGCTCAACAACAGTCATCAAAATCACCGGTCGATAGCCTCGGCAATATCGAGGCTGGCCCAGCTTCGCGGTGACCTCGTAAGGTTCCGTTAGTCCATTAGTTTGAAATTTATCGATTAGCCTTGAGGGTCACAGATCACGCCGATGCGCCTTTAGCCTTGGGCCGGCGCAAATGTTCGTCCAGCCGCGGCATGATCTCGACGAAGTTGCAGGGCCGGGTGCGATAATCGAGCTGGGCGGCGAGAATCCCGTCCCAGCCATCGCGGCAGGCGCCGGGCGAGCCCGGCAGACAGAAGATGAAGGTGGCGCCTGCGACGCCCGCCGTTGCCCGGCTCTGGATCGTCGACGTGCCGATCTTGGCATGGCTCAACATGTGAAAGGCGATCGAAAAGCCGTCCATCCGCTTTTCAAACAACGGCTCGATCGCTTCCGGCGTCACGTCGCGGCCGGTAAAACCGGTTCCACCGGTCGTGATGATGGCATCGACGCCCTCGTCCGCAATCCAGCGCTTGACGATGACGCGGATCGCATCGACGTCATCGACGATGATCTCCCGCGCGGCGAGCTTGTGCCCGGCCGCGACGATCCGTTCGGCCAGCGTCGCGCCGGATTTGTCGTCGGCGAGCGAGCGCGTGTCCGAAATCGTCAGCACCGCGATGTTGAGCGGCACGAACTGTTTGGATTCGTCGATAGAAGCCATGATCGCCACTCCTCGTCATGCCTGGCACAAGGCCGGGCAAGACGGCCATACCTATAAACTGGCAGCGCTAAACGTGTCGCACGCCTTCAAGGTTCCCTGCTGATAGCCGGTCATGAACCATCGCTTGCGCTGTTCCGCCGAGCCATGGGTGAAGGAATCCGGCACCACGCGCCCCGTAGCCTGGCGTTGCAACGTGTCGTCGCCGATCGCGGACGCGGTCGCGAGCGCGCCCTCGATATCGCCCGGCTCGATGAAGCCCGGACGCTTCTTCTCCTCGCGGTTGGCCCAGATGCCGGAGAGGCAATCCGCCTGCAGCTCGACCCTCACCTGAAGCGCATTGGCGGCGGCCTTGCTGCCGGCCGCCTGCTGCTGCGCCGTCACCCTCGGCAAAATGCCGAGCAGGTTCTGCACATGATGTCCGGCCTCATGCGCGATGATATAGGCCGCGGTGAACTTGCAGGCCGAGCCCTGACAGCCGTGGAATCTGGTTTCGACTTCGCGGAAGAAGCCGGTATCGAGAAAGATCTGCTTGTCCGGCGGGCAGTAGAACGGCCCCATCGCCGACTGCGCCATGCCGCAGCGGCCGCCATTGGTTGCGTTGCGAAACAGCACGATGCGCGGCCCGGTATAGGTCTGGCCGGCGGCCTGGAAAATTTCGGTCCAGCGATCGTCGATCTCGCCGAGAATACCGGCGATCATGTTGCCCATCTCGTCGGTGGGCGCCCCCTTCTTGACGGTCCCCGGTCGCCTATCGGCCTGCACCTGACTCTGCCCGTTGCCCCCGCCGGTGAGAATTTCAGCGCCGCCGATCAGGATGCGCGGATCGATACCGAAGGCATATCCGACCAGGCCGAGCACGATAATGGTGCCGATGCCAAGCCCGCCGCCCCCCATCGGAAGTCCGATACCGCCGCCGCCCATCCCGCCGCCACTGTCATCGCGACGGTCGTCGATGTCGTCGCTGCGGCGAAAATCATCGTAACGCATGGCCCAATTTCCTCATTGTAGTTTGCGGCGGCCATCCCGCTGCACGTGGCCAGGACGGCAGAATTTTCTTGTTACGTCTAATAACCCGGCAGGCAAAAATTGCCTAGTGGAGGTGACTTTACATCAACGAAACAATTTGTCGCGAACCGAGCGGACGAGCGCGAAATGCCACATTCCCTTGAAATCCCGCGGTTGTCGGCCTTCCTCGCTCTTGGCATTCGCAAAATATCCGAAGTTCATCGAAGCGAATTAATCCCATCATCAGCGTGAAAGAATTGCCCGGTTAAGTCGATTTTTACTTTGGCCCGTCAAAGTGACCGCAGTCGGTTGTTTAGTCCCGCGTCGCCGACAGCGTCGCCTGAGTCAGAGTATTTGAGTCATGGTTGTGTCGCGTCGCGGGGCGTCTGCAAGGGCGCCCCGCACTAAATTTGAGTCCCAATCCGATAGCCGCATCATCCTTGGCGATTGCGTCGCCGAGATGTCAAAGTTGCAGGCCGGTTCCGTCGATCTGGTCTTTGCCGATCCGCCTTACAATTTGCAGCTCAAGGGCGATCTCAAACGTCCCGACGAATCCCATGTCGATGCGGTCAACGACGACTGGGACAAGTTCTCGTCCTTTGCCGCCTATGATGACTTCACCCGCGCTTGGCTGCTCGCCTGCCGCCGCATCATGAAGCCGTCGGCGACGATCTGGGTGATCGGCTCCTATCACAATATCTTTCGCGTCGGCGCGATCATGCAGGACCTCGGCTTCTGGGTTCTCAATGATATTGTCTGGCGCAAGACCAATCCGATGCCGAATTTCCGCGGGCGCCGCTTCACCAATGCCCACGAGACCATGATATGGGCGGCGCGCGACGAGAAAGCCAAGGGCTATACCTTCAATTACGAAGTGCTGAAGGCCGCCAATGAAGACGTGCAGGCGCGCTCGGACTGGCTGATCCCGTTGTGCACCGGCGAAGAGCGCCTCAAAGGCAAGGACGGCAAGAAGGTGCATCCGACCCAGAAGCCCGAAGGTCTGCTGGCGCGCGTGCTGCTGTCGTCCTCAAAACCCGGCGACCTCGTGATCGATCCGTTCAACGGCACCGGCACCACAGGCGCGGTGGCAAAACGCCTCGGCCGCCGTTACATCGGCTTCGAGCGCGATAAAACCTATGCGGCCGCGGCCGAAGCCCGTATTGCCGAGATCGAGCCGCTGCCGGAGGCGACGCTGGCGCCATTCATGACCGCGCGCGATGCGCCGCGGGTGGCGTTCTCCGAACTGATCGAGCGCGGCATGATCTCGCCGGGCACCAAACTCGTCGATGCCAAGAAGCGCCATGGGGCGCTGGTTCGCGCCGACGGCGCCATCATGCTGGGCGACAAGGTCGGCTCGATCCACCGCATCGGCGCGGTGGCGCAAGGCGCGGAGGCCTGCAACGGCTGGACCTTCTGGCATGTCGAGACCAAGCAGGGCCTCAAGCTGATCGACGAGCTGCGCGCCGAAATCCGCAGCCAGATGCCGGTGGGCTAAGTTTCATACACTGATGTCAAACAGCGGCTCGACGTCATCGCCCGGCTTGACCGGGCGATCCAGTATTCCAGAGGCTCCTCGTGCTGGACGAGACATCACGGCGTACTGGATGCCCCGCTTTCGCGGGGCATGACGGCCGAGAACATGGTTTCGCGTTCCCGCGGCGCAATTCGCCCGAGCTTTGCCAGCAGATCGTCCCCCAGAGAACGGAGGGCGCAGGGAATGCCGGGCGCTCGATGCGCCCGCAGCCGCGCGTGGTGAGTAGAAAACACGCGCGTTAGTCACCACGGTCACACCGGAAACACCCGGCATTCCCCGCGCAATGGTTTTAACGGTTTCCTTCGCGCTCTCCCTGGTGATCGGGCTTTCTTGTCACCATCGCAAGCCACAATGCGCGAGCATCGTCGCCAACTTGATATCAGCGTCGAGATATCAGGACCACACGACTTCGCCGTCCGCATCGATGCGCATCGTCTTCGCGCAACGCCTGCGTCCACCGCATCCCGCACCCAACGTTCGTGACGATCGCGAAGCGCCCCTCTTGTGGGGCAGGACGGCGCGAAGAGGAAAGTGATTTGCCCGTCGGTGCAAGGGGAAAATTTTTGTCGAAAGGAGACTAGGGACACGCCCTTTGAACAACCCGACGAGGCTGGGCAAGAACTCGGCATTTTGGGGAGTTGATGTACGATTCAACTTATGACGAATCGGACATTCAAGACCGGCGCGAGCCGGGATCAGGCCAGCCTGCTTCCTGCCCGGATCGAGGACTATGTGGCGCCGGACAATCCGGTCCGTGCGATTGAGAGCTTCGTGTGTGCGCTGGACCTTGCAAAGCTCGGCTTCTGTCATGCTGGGCGTGGCGTGCAAGCGATGGGGCAGCCGCCCTATAATCCAGCCGATCTTTTGAAGCTCTACCTTTACGGCTACATCAACCAGGTCAGGTCGTCGCGGCGGCTGGAGCGGGAAGCGTGCCGCAATCTGGAACTGATCTGGCTGTTGAAGGGCTTGCGGCCGGGCTATCGGACGATCGCCAACTTCCGCAAGGAGAACTGGAAGGCGCTGAAGGCGGTGAACCGCGGCTTCGTGCTGTTGGCGCGGGAGCTTGGGCTTGTCGGCGGAGCAGTTGTGGCGATCGACGGCTCGTTCTTCCATGGTGATGCCAGCAAGGCGAGCATCTTCACGCGCAGGAGGCTCGCCGGGCAGATCGCAAAGCTGGATCAGGAGATCGAGGCCTACGGCAAATCTCTTGAGGACAATGACGCGGCGGAAGCCAGCCAGCGAGGGAACAACGGCAGCGAAGATGGCGGCGGCGATGGCCGAGATATTGGTGCGAAGGTATCGGCGCTGATGGCCAGGCGGTTGCGCGCGCAAGCCGACCTTGATCGGCTGGAGGCGAGCGGCGATACGCAGTTGTCCCTGACCGATCCTGACGCCCGGCTACTGGTCAAAGGCGGCCAGGGCGTTGCGGGCTACAATGTACAGGCTGTCGTTGATGACAAGCACAAGCTCATTGTCGCAAGCGAAGTGGTGAACGACAGCAGCGATGTCGGCCAGCTCCATGCGATGGCGAAGGCCGCAAAAGATGCCATTGAAGCCGAGGCGCTGCAGGTACTGGCCGATGAGGGCTATTACAGCAGTACCGAACTGAAGGCATGCGAGGACGACGGCATCGAAGTCTATGTGCCGGTACCGGAAGGCAACGGACGGCCTGCGAAGGCGGGCCGCTTCAGCCTCAAGAGCTTCAGCTATGACGCTGGGACTGATGCTTACCATTGTCCAGCCGGCGAGCTGCTGCATCCGATGAAGGGGCGCTGGCGGAACACAAGTGGCCGGACGGAGATCCGTTATGCGAGCCGCAAGGCGATCTGCGAGACATGCCAATTAAGAGCACGTTGTCTCACTCCGAAGGCCCCTTATCGTACCATTGGTCGCTGGGAGCACGAGGATGTTCTTGATCGTCATCGCGCGCGGATGCAGGGCGCAGACGAACTGATGCGACGCCGTTCCGCCATCGTCGAACATCCCTTTGGCACCCTCAAATGCCGCGCCGGGTATCGCCACTTTCTGGTTCGAGGTTTCAACAAAGTCCGCGGCGAATGGAGCCTGATGGCCCTCTGTTACAACTTCACCCGCGTGCTCAATATCCTCGGGTTCGAGCGCTTCGTTGCATGCATGGCAAAAGCATTCCGATCGCTCTCACGCACTCTTGCTCTCACTCTGAGTTGCATCCAACTCCTTCTGAAAACATTCTGGACAAATACGCCAACCTTGCTCCCAATCAGCCGCTTCAGCCCCAGTCCTCTCAGATAACCTCCACTTCTTGCCCAGCCTCGACGGGCAAAGCGGAAAATTCTTCGCAGAAGGGCTGGACAAAGGACAATCAGGGCACCTGAGCTGATTTGCCCGTCGGGCAGTCGCGTAATGCGCCCGAGGCTTTTGTCGAGATGCCGAGGCTACAAGTTATTGAAGATCGCCCAGGCGAGCGGGTCACCGTTCCATCGACAAATGCGGTAAAGCGCGGCAGGTGATGGCATGGACAGAAACAACCTTCCGGGCTCAAGTCCGCTGTGGCTGATTTCATTGGCGCTAGTGCTTGGCACCGGGATCGTGGTGTCTTGATAGGCGATAGCGCTGGTGCTCGCTATGCCGTTCGCTCGTGCCGACATTCAGCAGAGACGCGGGTGTAAATATCGCCCACTATGAGTTCACGCTCCAATCTTGAGGGCAGTCTGCCAACCGGTGCTATTGCTACGGAAGTACTGACCCCTTCCCGTTTCATGCGCACGATAAAGAGTGCCGTTGCACAACACAGAAAGTCTTTTTTTGTCAGTTCCCCGCGACGTTGGCATCATGGTGAAGGGGCGTCTCAACGCGCTTCGGCGGACCAAGCTCTACGATCTATTCGCCGCCGCTCCTGTCATCGCCTGGTTTGCGTTCAGCGTAGCGCAAATGCTGCCGTCGCTGGCTCAACGGGTCGAGCTGGTTATGCTGTTTGTCCGGACCGATCCGTCTTTGCTCCCCGCGACTCTCGTCTTTCGCACCCTCTCGGAGGTCGCCACGCTGGCTTTCTTCGCGCTGTCGATTGTGATGTATTTAGTGCGCACCATTCCGCAGCGGCGCGCGCCAGGGTTCTATCCACGCTTTGCTGCTGTGGTCGGCAGTTTTTCGAGCCTCGGATTCCTGCTGCTGCCTTCGCAAGAGCTGTCGTATTCGCTTTACCTGGCATCGCTTCTCTTGCTGATCGCCGGCATCATTTTCGCAATTTGCGCGCTGCTTGTTCTCGGGCGTTCGATCAGCCTCCTGCCGGAGGCCCGACGACTGGTAACCAGGGGACCGTATGCCCTCGTCCGCCATCCGCTTTATCTTGGCGAGATGGTCGCAATCGCTGGAGTTGCGCTGCAGCACTTCTCGGTATGGGCCCTGTTGTTGCTGGCACTGGGATGGGCATTCCAACTCCAGCGAATGAAATACGAGGAGCGCGTACTATTCCAAAGCTTTCCGGAATACGGAGACTACATGGCGCGGACGGCCCGTTTGGTGCCGGGCGTGTACTAGTGGTCCGATTCTAACATTCGCATCCCTTTTCAGCGGCCACTTTTGCGCGTCGCCGGTTCCCTGCATTTTGCAAGCCTGACGATGGTAGTGAATTTTTAACGATAACTACTTTCCACCGCGGCGTGTCGGGCCGCACAACCCTTTAAACACCCTTGGGGCGCTACGCTTTTCCACGAACATGGTGTCCCCTTTGTCTGGCGCATGATCTTTCGGAAAACCGCTACACACTTTTCCGGATCATGCTTTGGCGGGATCAAGCCCTTGACGTCCGTGCACGACCGACTTGCAGTGGAAAGTTCCGAGGTCCTGCTGGCCGCGCTCGAGCGGGCCAATGATGCCGTCGTGATCCTGGATCAGGATCATCGCATCACGCATTTCAACGCATCGGCTGAACGGATTTGGGGACTAGCCCGGGCCGAGATTCTAGGCCGGCCCGCCGGCGCGCTCGGCCTCAACGACCTCGACGAAGACCGCAGAACCGAACTCACGATCACACGTCCCAACGGCAATCGTTTGCGCGTTACGCTGTCACTCTCGCATATCATATCCGGCGGGGTACCGCGCACGATTGCGCTGGTGCGGGACATCACGCCTGAGCTGGAGCTACGCGAGCGGCTGGCGCTGCACGTGATGATCGCCGACGGAACCAATCGCGCGGTGATCATCGTCGACCGCAGCATGAAGGTCGTCTACGTCAATGCCACCTTCGCTGGCATGTTCGGCCACAGGATCGAGCAGGCCGAGGGCCGTCGGATTGGCGAGCTGCTCGCCGGGCCCCACACCGATCGCGGGGTGCTGAAGCGGTTGCGGCGCTGCGTCGCGAGCGAAAGCGGCATGGACGAGGAAATCCTTGCCTATGACTTCTGGCGGCGAAGAGATTTGGCTCGCCGCCCACGTCAAGGCGTTCCGCAATGCCCGTGGCAAGGTCAAGTACATCGTCGCGCTCCTGGCCGATATCACCGAAAGCCGGCAATTATGGTCGTTGCAGCAATTGATCATGACGGCGCTCGCCGACGAAATTCCGATTACGGAAATCGCCGATCAGCTTTGCCGGCGCGTCGAGGAAATTGCGCCTGACGTCGTTTCCTCGCTGCTCCATATCGACGCCGAGGGATTGGTTCATCCGTTGGGTGGCCCAAGCCTTCCCGATGACTATTCCCGGGCGCTGGACGGGATAGCGATCGGACCCGATGTCGGCTCCTGCGGATCGGCCGCCTATTATGGCAAGGCGGTGCTTGCCATGGACATCGACAGCGATCCGCGCTGGCAGCCCTACAAGACGAGGCCGCTGGAAGTGGGCTTGCGCGGATGCTGGTCCTCGCCGATCAAGGCCAAGGATGGTCGTGTGATCGGAACCTTCGCCTTCTATTTCAGAGAATGCCGCGCACCCTCACGCTGGCATGAAAGGATCGTCGAGGCCTGCGTTCACCTGGGCGCGCTTGCCATCGAGCGCAAGGAAGCGCGTGCCCAGATCGCGCAGCTCGCCTATTATGACACGTTGACCGGCCTGCCCAACCGTGCGCGCTTGCGGCATCTGATCTCGGAAGCGATCGCGTCAATGTCCGATGGCAAGCGCGTCGCGCTGGCCTTCCTCGACATCGACAATTTCAAGGACGTCAACGATTCACTTGGACATTCCGCCGGCGACGAGATGCTGGTCGAGTTTGCGCAGCGGCTGCATACGCAGATCCAGCCGGCTGACGTGCTGGGCCGTCTCGGCGGCGACGAATTCGTGATTCTGCTCCCCGATCGCGACGCCGCGGGAGCCTCGCTGGCGGCTTCCCGGATCATGGAAGCGCTTAGCCAACCGCTCAAGTTAGGAGCGAGGCAAGTGCCGCTTTCGGCCAGCATGGGTATCAGCATCTATCCGGATAACGCCACCAACCTCGACACGTTGATCCAGCAGGCCGATGCGGCCATGTACAAGGCAAAGCAGGCGGGCCGCGCCACCTATCGTTTCTTCAGCGCGGACATGAACCGCCTCGCCGAGCAGCGGCTGGCCTATAGCGCGGCGCTGCGTGCCGCGCTCGCTGGTGGTGGCCTCTCGCTGCATTATCAGCCGCAGATCAGGACAAGCGACGGCTCCTTGCATGGCGTCGAGGCGCTGGCGCGCTGGCATGATCCGGTGCTTGGCGAGGTTTCGCCGGCCAGGTTCATTCCGCTCGCCGAGGAATGCGGGCTGATCGAGCAGATCGGATTGTGGTCGATCCGCGAGGCCTGCCGGCAAATGGCGCAATGGCGAGACGCAGGCCTCGACATTCCCTGCGTGTCGGTCAATCTTTCTCCGATCAATTTCCAGAATGAGGGTCTTGCTTCCGCCGTCGCCGAAATTCTGGCGGCGTGTGGCTTGCCGCCGGAAATTCTGATGCTCGAGATCACCGAAAGCGTGTTCCTGAACGAGCACTCGGTCGCGATCGAGACGATGAGCGCCCTCCGCAAACTCGGAACCGGGCTGTCCCTCGACGATTTCGGAACGGGTTATTCGAGCCTGAATTGCCTGGCGCATCTGCCCATTCGCGAATTGAAGATCGACCGCAGCTTCATGCGCGATGTCGAGAGCGATCCCGCGGCGCGGGCCATTGTGACGACCGTGGTGCGCGTCGGGCAAAGCCTGCGGCTCGCCGTCGTCGCCGAGGGCGTCGAGACCGAAGGGCAGCGAAATCTGCTGTCCGAGCTCGGCTGCGACGTCATCCAGGGATTCCTCTACGCGCCCGCGCTGTCGCCATCTGCCTTCGGGCGCTGGCTGCTTGACCATAGCGCCAACCAGGCAAGCGCCATGCTGCGAAGCGTCGGCCGTTCGATCTCCGCGCGGCCATCCGGCGGCGGCCGCGCGCTCAGGCTGCCGGATCAATCAGCGGGGATGTAGTCTTATCCAAATCCACCTGAATGGATTTTCGAAGTTGCCGGCGCAGCTATGCCGCAGCAGATCAGCCACCTGACGCTCCAAATCCACTTCTGCTTTGGGCGGCACAGCGGACGTGACCGGACCCCGACCCGGTAGCGATTGACCCGAAGCCCGCATTCAGCAGAGACGCGGGGGTAAAAATCGCTCACTATGAATGTTGACGCTCCAGCCCTGAGGGCAGCCTGCTAACCGAAGCTGTTGATACGGAAGTGCCGACCCTTCTCGTTTCATTCGCACAATAGGGAGTGCCATTGCACAACACAGAAAGTCTCTTTTTGCCGGTTCCCCGCGACGTTGGCATTAGAGATTGCGCAAAATGGTAATCGCCATGGTGAAGGGGCGTCTCAAGGCGCTTCGGCGGACCAAGCTCTACGATCTATTCGCTGCCGCTCCTCTTATAGCCTGGTTTGCGTTCAGCGCGGCGCAAATGCTGCCATCGCTGGCTCAACGGGTCGCGCTGGTGATGCTGTTTGTCCGCACCGATCCGTCTTCGCTCCCCGCGACTCTCGTATTTCGTACCCTCTCGGAGGTCGCCACGCTGGCTTTCTTCGTGCTGTCGGTTGTGATGTATATAGTGCGCACCATTCCGCAGCGGCGCGCGCCAGGGTTCTATCCACGCTTTGCTGCTATGGTCGGCACTTTTTCGAGCTTCGGATTCCTGCTGCTGCCGCCGCAAGAGCTGTCATATGCGCTTTACCTGATCTCGCTTCTCTTGCTGATCGGCGGCATCGTTTTCGCAATTTGCGCGCTGCTTGTTCTCGGGCGTTCAATCAGCCTCCTGCCGGAGGCCCGACGACTGGTAACCAGGGGGCCGTATGCCCTCGTCCGCCATCCACTTTATCTCGGCGAGATGGTCGCGGTCACTGGAATTGCGCTGCAGCACTTCTCGGTATGGGCGCTGTTGTTGCTGGCACTGGGATGGGCATTCCAACTTCAGCGAATGAAATACGAAGAGCGCGTACTATTCCAAAGCTTTCCGGAATACGGAGACTACATGGCGCGGACGGCCCGTTTGGTGCCGGGCGTGTACTAGTGGACGATCTTCACAAACTCGTCGCTTGCTCTTTTCGGCAAAATTTGAGCAAGAAATACTGTCCGCAGGCCCCGGCGGCCCGCGCCCCGATTTTGCGGCAACAACAAAAAGGGAGATTTGAATGCTCAAATTCTACTTCAACGGCGCGCCGAACCCGACCAAAGTCGCGCTGTTTCTGGAAGAAACCGGCCTGCCTTGCGAACTCATCCCGGTCGACACCCGCAAGGGCGATCAGTTCAAGCCGGAATTCCTCAAAGTGAATCCCAACGGCAAGGTGCCGGCGATCGACGATGACGGGATTTTCGTTTTCGACTCCAACGCAATCCTGCTCTACCTCGGCGAAAAGACCGGCAAGTTCATGCCCGCCAACACGCCGCGAAGCCATGCGCAGCTTTATTCATGGCTGATGTTTGTTGCGACCGGCCTCGGGCCCTATTCGGGACAGGCGGTGCATTTCAAGCATTTCGCGCCGAAGGATCTGGAATATGCGCACAACCGCTACCAGTTCGAGGCGAACCGCCACTACAAGATCCTCGACGATCATCTCGCCAAGAGCAAATACATGATCGGCGATAGTTATTCGATCGTCGACATGGCGTTCTGGGGCTGGGTGCGCATGGCGCCGTATATTCTGGGCGACGATGCCTTCACGAGGTATCCCAACGTGAAGCGCCTCCACGACGAAATCTCGGCACGGCCGGCTGCGGCACGCGCGATCGCGCTGAAGGACAAGTTCACCTTCAAGACCGAGGTGGACGAGGAGGCACGCCACATCATGTTCGGTCACCTCACGACCAAGGTGGCGTAGTTCTGCTTGTCATTCCGGGATGCGCCGACCGAACTCGGGCCTGCCCGAGTTCGGCAGATATAAATGCCAAGTCGGCTTCAGCCGACTTGGTTGGCGCCCCGGAATGACGAAGATTTCTTAATCGGCTGCTTTCGTCTCGCCCGGAAACTTGCCCAGCACCTTTTCGGTCAGCACCGAGTTGCAATATTCCCTGATCTCCTTGATCTTGCTGCGCTCCAGGCGAAACACCAGGCAATAGTCGTTGTCGTAGCGCACGCCTTCCCGCGTGACGTTGTCGCCCCTGGCTTCCACCGCGACGTGGTCGCCGTCGGCAATGAAGCGATGCGCAATCGTGCGCGTCCGCTCCGCCAGACGCGTGCGAACGTGACCGTGCAGGTCGTTCATGATCGATTGCTTGCCGGTGAAGGTGCGCGACCACGAATATTGGCCGGTCACGGTCCAGATGGCGTCGTCGGCGAGACTGGCGGCGAACAACGCGCGATCTCGAACTGCGGGATCCGGATTGCCGGCGGCTGCAAAAATCTGCTCGATCAGTTTCTTGTTGCTGGCGGTGTCGCTCATGGCGGCCTCTTTCGGTGAGAATGCTCCGCCAAGCATTGCGCCAAGATGTCTCATTCTTCCAATCGATATCAAATATGATATCTATTCATCTGATGAATTTGAATTCGCTTGACCTCAACCTGTTGGTCGCGCTCGACGCGCTGCTCAGGGAAGCCAGCGTCAGCCGCGCGGCGATGCGGATCGGGCTGTCGCAGCCCGCGGCGAGCCATGCGCTGCAACGGCTGCGCGACGTGATCGGCGACCCGCTCCTGGTCCGCACCGGAGCGCGGATGGAGTTGACGCCGCGGGCGCAGGCTCTGCGCGGCCCGCTGGCGCAGACGCTCGATCAGGTGCGCGGGCTGTTCACGCCGGACGAATTCGACGCAGCGCGATCCGAGCGGCACTTCCGCCTGATGATGCCTGACCTCGCGGTCGAGCTCCTGATGCCGCCGCTGATGGAAAAGGTAACGAAGCTGGCGCCGGGGGTGACGATCGACGTGGTGCCGTGGCGGGGGTCTGCGATCTTCACGGCCGAATTTGCCCGCACCATCGATCTCATCATCTCGATCGGCGACGCCTTCAAGGGCTTTCACCGTCAACGCCTCTATATCGACAGTGACGCGCTTGCGGTACGTCGCGACCATCCGGTCGGCGCCAGATTAAAGAAGCGCGAAGCTTTCCTGACCGCGCGGCACGTCGCGGTCGTGATCCGCGGCCAAAACGAAGATCTGATCGACACCTGGTTGCGCTCAAAAGGCATCGAACGGCGGATCGCGCTCGTCGTCCCCGGTTATATCGAGGCGCTGCACGTCACCGCCCGCACCGACCTCGTGGCGTTCGTGCCGCGCCGCCTGATCGCTGCGCTGACGAAGCAACTGTCGTTGAAGACGGTCACACCGCCGCTCGATCCCGGCATCGACGAGCAGCACATGTTTTATCCGACACGCGCCCAATTCGATCCCGGATCGATCTGGCTACGCAAGCTGATGCTGGAAACCGGCCGCGAACTGGACGGACCGAAGCCGCGGTTCTGATTGGAGGAGCCTGCACGCCTGCTGACGGCATAGTGTCAGCATGATTCAGGGCGCGGACCGGGTTACTTTTCGCTGTTGCCCGTGCTCGCCCCTCATGTCATGACGCCTCCGGGAGGAGGACATTGGCATGACAGTTCTTATTGCCGGCGGCGGCATCGGCGGCCTGACGCTGGCGCTCAGCCTGCATCAGATCGGCGTTCGCGCCAAAGTCTTCGAGAGCGTGGCCGAGCTGAAGCCGCTCGGGGTCGGCATCAATGTGCTTCCGCACGCCGTTCGCGAATTGATCGAACTTGGCCTGCATGACCGGCTCGATGCCGCGGGCGTCGCCACGCGAGAATTGGCCTATTTCTCCAAGCATGGCCGGCCGATCTGGAGCGAGCCGCGCGGATTGGAAGCGGGCTATCGGTGGCCGCAATTTTCGATCCATCGCGGCACCCTGCAACAAATCCTGCTCGAGGCCGCCACCGAACGGCTGGGGCCTGAGAACATTCTCACCAGCCATCATTTGACCGGCTGGAGCGAAACCTCTGACGGCATTCGCGCGAGCTTCGTCGACAAGGAAAGTGGCAAAGCCCGCAGGCGATCACGACGGCGCGGTTCTGATCGCCGCCGACGGTATTCACTCCGCCGCGCGCGAGAAACTTTATCCGAACGAAGGACCGCCGATCTGGAACGGCCGCATTCTCTGGCGTGGCGTCACCACCGCGAAAGCTTTTCTTTCCGGCCGCACGATGATCATGGCCGGTCACGAGAGCCTGAAATTCGTCTGTTATCCGATTTCAAAAAAACCTGACCGCGACGGCAAATCCAGCATCAACTGGATCGCCGAGCGGCACATGCCGCCGACCTATCAATGGCGGCGGGAAGACTACAACCGGACCGCCAGGCTCGAAGAATTCCTGCCGTGGTTTGCCGACTGGAAATTCGACTGGCTCGACGTCCCCGGCCTGATCCGCAACTGTTCGCACGCGTTCGAATATCCGCTGGTCGATCGCGATCCGATTCCGCAATGGAGCTTCGGCCGCATCACCCTGATGGGCGATGCCGCGCATCCGATGTATCCGGTCGGCTCCAACGGCGCCTCGCAGGCGATCCTCGACGCGCGGGTTCTCACCCGGGAGATTCAGACGCATGGCCCGAACGGCGCCGCACTGAAAGCCTATGAAGCCGAGCGCCGCCCTGCGACGACCGATCTTGTCCTGCTCAATCGCCGCAACGGGCCCGAGCAGGTGATGCAACTGGTCGAGGAACGCGCGCCGGATGGCTTCGACGACGTCACCGACGTGCTGTCGCGGCAGGAACTGGAGGAGATCGCAGCCAACTACAAACGCGTGGCGGGCTTCCAGGTCGAGGGACTCAACGCCAAGCCGCCGATTGTGCCGCGGATACATCATGACGAAGTGCCTTCTCCGCTTCGATAAGACGCGCCGTGGTACTGGCGGTTGCGAGCACGGTGCCGTCATCAGCGATCAGCTTGCCTTCCATGAAGGCGATGCTTTTGCCGATCTGGATGACCTGGGCCTCTACAATCAACGGCCCCGGCTTGGCGGGCGCGATGAAGTTTACGGTCAGGCTGATGGTGGTCGTGTAGAATCTGCCATCGCTCGTCACAAAGACCGCCGGTCCCATACTGTCGTCCAGCATGGCCGACAGGATGCCGCCCTGGATGAAGCCGGCCGGATTGCAAAACTCGGCCCTTCCATCGAAACCGACCTTGAGCCAGCCGTCCCACGGCCGGACATCGAGCAGCCGCCAGCCAAGCAATTTGGCAGACGGCGAAGCGGGAATATCGTCGAGCGCCGTTTTGAGCATCGCAGACCTCCATGGGAGGCAATCTAACTGACGCCTGCTGCCAGCGTGGTGTCAGCAACCTCAGCGACCAAGCCCCTACTCGCCAAGCCCGTGCGCGATCACCTTGCGCATCACGTTCGGCAGCGCTTCGCCTGCAAGCGTTGCGATCGGCACCCAGCGCATCTCTTTCGGCGCGCGGGTCCGCGCCGGCACCTGCGCGGTATAGACCACAAGCTCGAGCGGAAAATGCGTGAAAACATGGGTGACCACGCCGACTTTACGATGCCAGTGCGTCACGCTGCCGAACCGCGGCGCCTGCTCCAGCGCGTCCTCGTCGTCTTGTGAGGCGCGCCAGTCCGAACCCGGCACTTCGGTCATGCCGCCGAGCAATCCTGTTTCGGGGCGGCTGCGAACCAGAAGCTCGTCGCCGCGCGTCACGACAAAGGCAGCACCGCGGCGCAGTTCGCCTGACTTCTTCGAAAGCTTGCGCGGAAAGCTCTCCTGATCGCCGCGCCGACGCGCCGCGCACGCCTCGGAGAGCGGACACAGGCTGCAGGCCGGCCGTTTCGGCGTGCAGATCGAGGCGCCGAGATCCATCAGCGCCTGCGCACTGTCGCCGGCGCGAGACTTCTCGTCGCCTGCGCGAGGCTTCTCGTCGCCGGCGCGAGAGGCGCCGAGCAGCGTCGTCGCCAGTTTTTGGATAGTAGGTTTGGCCTGCGGCAGCGTTTCTTCGACGGCGAAGAGCCGCGACACCACGCGTTCGATATTGCCGTCGACCGGCATGGTCCGGCGGTCGAAGGCAATCGCGGCAATGGCCGCGGCGGTGTAGGGCCCGATGCCCGGCAAGGCCCGCAAGCCGTCTTCGGTATCGGGAAACACGCCGTCATGGTCGCGCAGGATCGCAACCCCGCAGGCATGCAGGTTGCGGGCCCGCGAGTAATAACCAAGGCCCGCCCACATCCGCAAGACATCGTCGAGCGAGGCGCGGCCGAGCGCTGCGACATCGGGCCAGCGCGCCAGAAACTTCTCGAAATAAGGCCCGACCGTTTTGACCCCGGTCTGCTGCAGCATGATTTCCGACAGCCACACGGCATAGGGGTCGGGCCGTTGGCCCGCCGGCGGCCGCCACGGCAGTACCCTGCGATGGCGGTCGTACCAATCGAGCAATAACGCCGGGCGCGCGGCGGCCGCTTCCTCATGGTCGAGAGACAGTGCTTTCTTTCGCCGGGCGGCGGCACCTGGTCGTGGAGCAGATTTGACATTCGCTACGCCCTGGCCGCGAGTTTTCATAGCGAATGTCAAATCTAAAGCTCCACGAAAACTCTATATTTGCTAGTGTCCCTTTGGTTCTGACATTCGTAAACGAACCCGCCGCGACAGGATACGAATGTCAGAACCGGGACACCAGGACTCATCTTAATATGTACGCAAAGCGTCCCCTGATGAACAAGCCCGGCCCGATGTTCGCAAAGCCGTTATCCGTCCTGCTCAGCGACGTCTTTTCCGACGCCTATGCCAAGCAGGGCTTTGCCGGACGCGAACTCGTCACACGCTGGGCCGAAATCATCGGTCCCGAGCTATCGGCCCATTGCGAACCCCTGAAGATACAGTGGCCGAGGCCCGTGGAAGGCCAGGCAACGGAACCGGCGACGCTGGTGCTGCGGGTGGAAGGCCCGATGGCGCTCGAGATCCAGCATGCTTCCGACGTGATCCTCCAGCGCATCAATCGCTTCTTCGGCTGGAGCGCGGTCGGCCGGCTGGCGCTGCGGCAAGGTCCGTTATCGCGCCGGAAACGGCCGCGCCCCTCACCCGCACCTGACGCCAAGCAGGTCGAGCAAATCGCGCAAACCCTGTCTTCGATCGAAGATGAACAATTACGGGCGGCGCTGGCGCGGTTGGGAGCCGCAATCAAGCGAAATTGAGCCCATTCCCGACTGTGGCCGCGGCGCGCCATTGCCACATTTGCCGTTTCAAGCTAGCCAAGCTTTATCCGACCTCTTTGAGACACCAAGCCTGCCAATTCGGGAGCCGATCTTGATCATCACGCGCCGCGCCTTTACCGCCGCCCTGTCGCTGACCGGACTTGCCGCTCTCGTTGGGCTTTCCCCGTTTCGCCTGATCACCGACGCGCTGGCGGACGAGGCGGCCGACGTCGCCAAGCCGCAATCCCTGCCCGACATGGCGCTTGGACCCGAGGATGCGCCTGTGACCATCACCGAATACGCCTCGATGACCTGCCCGCACTGCGCGGCGTTCAACGACAACGTGTTCCCGAAGATCAAGGCCGCCTATATCGACACCAACAAGATCCGTTACGTGTTCCGCGAATTCCCGCTCGACATCAAGGCGGCGGCCGGCTCGATGCTGTCGCGCTGCATCGCCAAGGACGACGCCGCCAAATACTTCGCGGTTACCGATCTCTTGTTCAGACAGCAAAGCGACTGGGTGATGAAGAACACCACCGAGACGCTGACGCGGATCGGCAAGCAGGCCGGTTTGAGCCAGCAGCAGGTCGAAACCTGCCTCAAGGACCAGTCGCTGCTCGACAAGATCGTCGCCGACCAGAAATATGCCTCCGAGGTGTTGAAGGTCGATTCGACGCCGACCTTCTTCCTCAATGGCGAGAAGATCAAAGGCGAGACCTCGTTCGAGGAATTCGACAAGCGGATCAAGGCCCTGCTCAAGAGCTAGGAGGTTGATCGGGAACTTTAACGGCTCCCGAATTCGGGATAAATCCCTCGTAATTCTCTTGTAATTCGCTCGCAATTCCCTTGGGAAAAACCGGGCACGCCGGTTGCCCTGCAGCACCGGCCTCGCCATTGTCGGGGCCTCTAGAGTTGCTACAAGCGACTCATCCCACACACCGACATTGCCTTCTATGGTATTGTCCAGGCAGGGAGATTCGCGCCCTGCCAACAGAGAATCTGTGCCTATGAAGCTGACCCGTCTTCGCCTTCACGGTTTCAAGTCGTTCGTCGAACCCACCGACTTCGTGATCGAGCCCGGCCTGACCGGCGTCGTCGGCCCGAACGGCTGCGGCAAATCCAATCTGGTCGAAGCCTTGCGCTGGGCGATGGGCGAGACCTCGCACAAATCGCTGCGCGCCGCCGACATGGATGCGGTGATTTTCGCGGGCTCCGGCAACCGGCCGGCGCGCAACCACGCCGAAGTGGTGATGACGATCGACAATTCGGAGCGCACCGCGCCCGCGGCCGTCAACGACAGCCAGTTCCTCGAAATCTCCCGCCGCATCGAACGCGAGGCCGGTTCGGTCTATCGCATCAATGGCCGCGACGTGCGCGCCCGCGACGTGCAGCTGTTGTTCGCCGATGCCGCAACCGGCGCGCGTTCGCCGGCGCTGGTCCACCAGGGCAAGATCGGCGAGATCATTCAGGCCAAACCCGAGCAGCGCCGCCGCGTGCTTGAAGATGCCGCCGGCGTCGCCGGGCTTCATGCCCGCCGCCACGAGGCTGAGCTGCGGTTGAAGGCGGCCGAGACCAACCTCACCCGTGTCGAGGACGTGATCGGGCAACTGGCGGGACAGATCGACGGCCTCAAGAAACAGGCCCGCCAGGCCATCCGTTACCGCGAGGTCGCCGCCAAGGTGCGCAAGGCCGAAGCCCTGCTGTATCATCTGCGCTGGATCGAAGCCCAGGCCGGCGTAGCGGAGACCACGCATATCCACGATCTCGCGGTCCGCGAGATGGCGGAGCGGACCCGCGAACAGGCGGAAGCCGCCCGTATCCAGGCGATACGCGCTTCCGAACTGCCGGCCCTGCGCGAGGCCGAGGCCCGCGCCGCCGCGGGCCTGCAACGCCTGACCAATGCCCGCGAGACGCTTGATCGCGAGGAGACCCGCGCCCAGGAGCGCGTCGCCGAACTCGATCGCCGGCTGACGCAGTTTTCCGCCGACATCGCGCGTGAGCAACAGCAGACCGCCGACGCCGACGCGGCACTCCTTAGGCTCGACACCGAAGATGCGGAGCTGAAGGAAGAGATCAAATCGCGCGTCGAGAAGCGCAGCGGCGTCGACGAGCGCGTGTCGGAGGCGGAAGCAACCCTTCCGTCCGCCGAGCGGCTGTTCGGCGAACTCACCACGGCGCTCGCCGACCTCACCGCCAAGCGCAACCAGCTCGAAGGCAATGTCCGCACCCATCGCGATCGCCTGGCGCGGCTCGATCAGGACATCGCCAATGTCGAAGGCGACGAGCAGAAGCTCGCGCAGGAAACGAGCGGACTAGGCGACCTTGCCGCGCTGGCCCTGGCCGTGGAGGCCAGCCAGCAAAATCGCGCAAGCTCCGAGAGCGCCGTGCAAACGGCTGAAGCTGGCCATGCCGCCGCCCGCGCGAAGCTGGAAGCCGCGCGTGCGCCGCTCAATGAAGCCGACAAGCGCGTGCAGCGGCTCGAAACCGAAGCCCGCACCATTTCCAAGATCGTCAATGGCGAGACCAAGAACCTGTGGCCGCCGATCATCGACGGCATCACGGTAGCCAAGGGCTATGAAAAGGCGATCGGTGCTGCGCTCAGCGACGATCTCGATGCCCCGGTCGATCCGTCCGCGCCGATGCGCTGGACCCATGTCGAGACGTCACCGAAGGCGATCCCGCTTTGCCCGAGGGCGTCGAGGCGCTCGCCGCCCATGTTCAGGCGCCGGTCGAACTCAAGCGGCGCCTGGCCCAGATCGGCGTGGTGGCGCGCGAACGTGGCGCCGAACTGGTGTCGCAACTCAAGACCGGCCAGCGGCTGGTGTCGCTGGAAGGCGATGTCTGGCGCTGGGACGGTTTTGTTGCCGCAGCCCATGCGCCGACCGGCGCGGCGCGGCGTCTCGCCGAGCGCGCCCGCCTGGTCGATATTGAAAATGAGCTGGAGCAGGCGCGCACCGACGCCGTCGCCAAGCGGCAGGCGCTTGAGACGGCCGAAGCCGAGTTGAAGGCCGCGGCCGCAGCGGAGACCGCCGCGCGCGAGGCCGGGCGTGCCGCGCAGCGCGAGGCCGATGCCGCGCGTGAACGTCATGCGACAACCGAACGCGAGATCAACCGTCACGCCGCGCGCAAGTCCGCGCTGACCGAAGCCCGCACCCGCTTGGCCGCCGACCGCAGCGAGGCCGCACGGCGCCCATGAGAGCGCGAACGCCGCGCTCGCCGAATTGCCGCCAAGCGCGACCCACCGAAGCGCGGTTGGCGGAAGTCAAAACCGGCATCGACGGCTGCCGCCGCATAGCAGCGCAGGTGCGCGCCGAGGCGCAGGCGCTGGCGCGGGAGGCTGAGCTTGCCGACCGCCGGCTTCAGGCGATCACCGCCGAGCGCAGCGATTGGCAAAGCCGCAAGGCCAGCGCGACTTCGCAGGTGGAAACGATCGAGACCCGTGTCAACGAGGTCAAGGTCGAGCGCGCCGAGCTTGAGAATGCGCCGGCGATCTTTGCGGAAAAGCGCCGCGCGCTGATCAGCGAAATCGAGGCAGCCGAGACCGCCCGCCGTGTCGCTGCCGACGCGCTGGCCGCCGCCGAGAACGTCATGGCCGAGACCGACCGCGCCGCCAAGGCCTCGCTCGAAGCGCTTTCGAGCGCCCGCGAAGCCTGCGCCCGCGCGGAAGAACGCATGGACAGCGCCAAGCGCCGTCTGGTCGATATCGAGCGCGAAATCCACGACATGCTGGAGACCGAGCCGCAGGCGGTCGCCGGCCTCGCCGAAATCGAGCCCGGTGTGGAATTGCCGCCGTTGACCGAGATCGAGGAAAATCTCGAAAAGCTGCGGCGCGACCGCGACCGGCTCGGCGCGGTCAACCTGCGCGCCGAGGAAGAGCTGCGCGAGGTCGAGGTGCAGCACACGACGCTGACCACCGAGCGCGACGATCTGGTCGAAGCCATCAAGCGGCTGCGCCAGGGCATCCAGAGCCTCAACCGCGAGGCGCGCGAGCGGCTGCTCGCCTCGTTCGAGACGGTCAACAGCCATTTCAAGCGCCTGTTCGTCGAATTGTTCGGCGGCGGCGAAGCTGCGCTGCATCTGATCGAAAGCGACGATCCGCTGGAAGCCGGCCTTGAGATCATCGCGAAACCGCCCGGCAAGAAGCCGCAGACCCTCTCGCTGCTGTCGGGCGGCGAGCAGGCGCTGACGGCGCTGGCGCTGATCTTCGCGGTGTTCCTCACCAATCCGTCGCCGATCTGCGTGCTGGACGAAGTCGACGCGCCGCTCGACGACCACAATGTCGAGCGCTTCTGCAATCTGCTGCATGAAATGACCGCGACCACCGATACGCGGTTCATCATCATCACGCACAATCCGATCACCATGGCGCGGATGAACCGCCTGTTCGGCGTCACCATGGCGGAACGCGGCGTATCGCAACTCGTCTCGGTCGCGCTGGATGATGCGGTGAAAATTCTCGATCAGCACGTGGCGTGAGCGCGCCCGAGCTTCCCGCCAGCCTGAGACTAGCGCTGGAGGCAAAGCTGCATGGCCTTCCGCGCGACAAAATCGCCGCGCGCGCAGCGCAAATTTCAAAAACCTATCGCGACGGCGGCAATTCCCGCATCATCGCCTCAGAAGCCGATGCACTCGCCTACGCGCTGGTGCGGATGCCCGCCACCTATGCGGCGATCACCGCCTGCCTGAACGCGCTTCTGCGAGGTGAGAGACGGACTTCGCGCCGATCAGCCTGCTCGATGTCGGCGCGGGTCCGGGCACGGCGAGCTGGGCGGCGGCCGAGACATTCTCCTCGCTGCGAAAACTTCATGCTGCTCGATATCAACGCCGCCTTGCAGACGCTGGCGCTGGAGTTCGGCCGCGAGCATGCGCGGCTCACTGCTATGACCTGCCGTCGCGACCCAAACGCGCTCGACGAGGCGGAGCCTGCCGATCTCGTGATCGCCAGTTACCTGATCGGCGAAGTCGGTGAGGTCGAAAGGCATACGCTCACTGCGCGCTTATGGGCCAAGGCCCGCGACACGTTGCTTGTCGTCGAACCGGGCACGCCGGCCGGCTATGAGCGGATCATCGCGCTTCGCGCGCAACTGATTGCGAGCGGCGCCCATGTCGCCGCGCCCTGCCCGCACGACGGAAGTGCCCGCTCTCGGCGCCCGACTGGTGCCATTTCGCCCAGCGATTGCCGCGGCTGCGCGCCCATATTCAAGTCAAGGGAGCCGAGCTTCCTTTCGAGGATGAAAAGTTCAGCTATGTCGTGCTGACGCGTGACCCCGTAGCGAAGACTTTCTCCCGCGTGCTGGCACCGCCCGTGCTGAACAAAGTCGAGGTGTCAGCCAAACTCTGCACCGCCGACGGCCTCAAACTCGCGAAGGTGCCGCGCCGCGACAAGGCCGCCTATGCCAAAGCCCGGCGCTGGCGATGGGGCGAAGCCCTGATGGAAGAGAGTTAATCCGATCGTCGGCGCCACGTAAGCGGCCTGCTGATGAACTAGAACTCGATTAAGTCCCGGTCGCGGCATGCGCCTGACCGCGTCGGACACGAATCCCCTTCACGACACGCCTTGCGGCCGACTAAAGAGATACCCACCTCAGGCCGCGGTTGCGGGGTCAATTTGCCCGGCGTTCGTTATTGCATCAGGAGCTTATTTCCATGTCCGGCTGGATCGTCCTTGGCGTCATTGTCGTTCTCGTCCTGTTTGCCTTCGGTGCCTATAACCGGCTGGTCGCGCTCAGCCAGCGCGTCAACCAGGCCTTTGCCGACATCGATGTGCAGCTCAAGCAGCGTCATGACCTGATTCCGAATCTGGTCGAAACGGTGAAGGGGTACGCGTCGCACGAGCGCGGCACGCTCGACGACGTCATCAAGGCGCGCAATTCCGCCATGTCGGCGCAAGGCCCGGCCCAGGTGTCGGCGGCGGAAAACCAACTCAGCGGCGCGCTCGGCCGGCTGATCGCGTTGTCGGAGGCCTATCCGGACCTCAAGGCCAACGCCAACTTCCAGCAGCTCGCGAGCGAGCTGTCGGACCTCGAAAACAAGATCGCGGCCAGCCGCCGCTTCTTCAACAACGCGGTTCAGGAATACAACACCGGCATCCAGCAGATGCCGGCTGCGCTGTTCGCCGGCATGTTCGGTTTCACCCGCAAGGATTTCTTCGATCTCGGCGCCAGCCGGACCGAAGTCGAGGCCGCGCCACAGGTGAAATTCTGATCGCGGCACTTGCGAAGTGACTGACAGGATTCCGCGCCATGGCGGCCTACGGTCTTTACACGCATATTGCGGCCAACAAGACCCGCTCGATACTGCTGCTCGGCGGGCTGTTCGTGCTGGTCTATGTGATGGTCTATGCCGGCGCGCTGATCGCGGAGGTCATGACCTATGGCGCGGGCGCGCCGGCTGATTATTACCTTGCGGCTGCCGCCCATGACCTGATCAAGGCCTTTCCCTTTGCCACCGGCGGCGCGCTGTTGTGGATCGCGATCGCCTATTTCTTCCATCAGTCGATCGTGGATGCCGTCACCGGCGGCCAGGATGTGACGCGGCAGCAGCAGCCGCGGCTTTATAATCTTCTCGAAAACCTCTGCATCTCGCGCGGCATTCCGATGCCGAAGCTGAAAATCGTCGAAAGCGATGCGCTGAACGCCTATGCGACCGGCCTCAACCAGCGGCAATATGCCGTCACCGTCACGACGGGTCTTCTGAATGCGCTGAACGATCAGGAGGTCGAGGCCGTGCTCGGCCACGAACTCACCCACATCCGCAACGGCGACGTGCAGATGATGGTGATCGCGGTGATCATTGCCGGCGTGGTCGGCTTCTTCGCCGAGCTGTTTTTCCGCAGCTTCACCAATTTCGGCTATTACGGCGGCTATGGCGGTTACGGACGCGGCTCGTGGTCGTCTTCGTCCTCGGACGAATCTTCCTCGTCGGACAACAAGAGAAGCTCCGGCGGCGCCATCATCGTCATTATCGTCGCCGTCGCGTTGATCGCGCTGGCCTGGCTGTTGTCGCAAATGGTGCGGCTGGCGCTGTCGCGCTCGCGCGAATTTCTTGCCGACGCCGGTTCGGTCGAACTGACCAAGAATCCGGACGCCATGATCTCGGCGCTGCGCAAGATCGAAAACCGCGGCGAACTGCCGGGCGCGACCTCGGCCGTGATGGAACTATGCCTCGACAACCCGCGCCAGGGCTTTTCCGACCTGTTTGCCACCCACCCTTCGGTCGATGCCCGCGTCCAGGCGCTGGTGAAGTTTGCCGGTGGCCGTGATCCCGGACCGCTTGCGTTGCCTTCGGCGCCGACGGAAGGGCCGGATGATCAAACGCCGCCACCGCTGCCGAAGGGCCCCTGGAGCGATGCCACGGACCCTGCCGGCGCCTCGCCCGATGCGCCGTCCGGACCATGGGGCAGCGCGGCCGGACCTCCAATTGGACCTTGGGGGCGCCACTAAAGCCCGGCTGTCTTTGAGAAAAATCGCGAGCGGCCACCTTGAGGCCGCCTTCTGCCATTAACGAACCCGGTACGATTGGGGCCAATCGGCTTCTAATGAATTGAATTCTCCCTTGTTTCTGCCATCTTCCCACCCAAAGCAGGCAGGGAGCTTCGATTTGATCGGGGGACACCCGGTCGCTTGGGGGTTTTAGGAACATAATCCGGGTCCTTCCCGGTCTCTCCTGAACCAGATGTCTGGTTCAGTGCGGAGCGGTGTTCCCAACAGGGATGGCATAGGTAGGTTCATGGCGAAGCCGGCAGTTATCGTGGTAGGCGCTGACAAAGGCGGGGTCGGCAAGACCACCGTTTCGCGAACGCTTTTGGATTATTTCAGCGCCAATAATGTCTTGACCCGCGCTTTCGACACCGAGTCCCCGCGCGGCACGCTCAAGCGCTTCCATCCCGACATCACCGAGATCGTCGACATGACGACGACCTCGGACCAGATGAAGATCTTCGATACGCTGAACGCAGTCTCGCCTTCGGTTACCGTGATCGACGTCCGCGCCGGACTGCTGTCGCCGGCGCTCGCCTCCTTGCGCGACATCGGCTTCCTCGATGCCGCCAAGTCCGGGCAGATCACCTTTGCCGTGTTCCACATTCTCGGGCCCTCGATCGCCTCCCTCGACGAAATCGCGGAAACCTCGAATTTCATGGCAGGGGCCAGATATTTCCTGGTCAAGAACTTCATCAACGACACCCAGTTCTTCCAGTGGGATCAGGCCACCTACAATTCGTATTTTCATCGCATCAAGGACGCGACCGACCTCGTCATCCCCAAGCTGAACGAAATGGCCTACGAGCAGGTGGAAGTCGCCTCGGTTCCGTTCCTGAAATTCGTCGCCAACAAGGGCATCAGCGACGAAGCGGCGAACTATTCGTTCGTGCTGCGCGGCTATGTCCGGCACTGGCTTGCCAATGTCTGGAGCGAGTTTGACCGCATCAAACTGACCGACATCGTCGGTTCGACCAAACCGAGCGCACGCGGCGGCGAAAAATAATTGCTCAACCGGCCCGATTGGACTGGAATAAGGCCGGATTTCGCTAGTGCGGCGAATTTGAAGTTCCTGTCAGTTTCGCCGCGAGTTCGTTATAGGAACTTCAAATTCAAAAGCCGCTCTAGAAATGTTGGATTCGAGTGGAGTTTTGGATTTGACATTCGCCTCGCGAACTCGCGGTAATGGGGGCAGCGAATGTCAAATCCACTCCACTAGATATAGCGCGTGATGCGCCACACACCCGTCTACATCGTTTGCTCGCCCCGCCCGCTGGTCGGCAAGACGCTGGTTGCGCGCCTGTTGAGCGAATTTCTGCTGTTGAAGAGCGGCGAGGTGGTCGCCTTCGACGTCAATCTGAAGGAGCCGTCGCTCCTGGAATACCTGCCCGACATTACCGAGACGGCCGAGGTCGACGACACCTTCGGCAAGATGGCGCTGATGGACCGCGTGATCGTCAATGACGGCATCGCCAAGGTGATCGACCTCGGGTTTCATGCCTTCGACGAGTTCTTCCGGATGACGGAAGAAATCGGGTTTGTGAAGGAGGCCCTCCGCCGCGGCGTCGTCCCGGTCGTGCTGTTCGTCGGAGATACCGACCGCGTCTCGGCACGAAGCTATCCGACACTGCAGCGCCAGATTCCGCCGAGCTCGCTCGTCACCGTCGACAACGAATTTATCGTGCGCGGCGAGCTGCCGCAGGCTTTCTCGGCGGGAAAAATCCTGCGCATCGCCGCGCTGCCGACGTTTCTCAAAACCTATATCGACCGGCTCTCCTTCTCGTTCACCGATTATTTGCGAAGCGAGAAGGATTCTTCCACCGAACTGCATCAATGGATTCGACGGAACTACTTCAGCTTCCGCGAACTCGAACTGAGCCTCATCCTGCAACAGTCATAGACTTATCGATTTTGCCCAACCCCCTCGCATGGCTGTCGCGCGATAGCCAACACCTCGTCTTCCGCGCCCTGAGAGCTCGTCTCCTCGACGAGAAAATCGAGCTCGCGCTGATCCGGCGGCACGTCAAGCCGGCCGATACGGTGTGCGACATCGGCGCCAACAAAGGCAGCTTCGTTTTCTGGCTGTCGCGCTGGTGCCCCAAGGGTCAGGTCATCGCCTTCGAGCCGCAGCCTGTGTTTGCGAATTTGCTCAGCCGGCTGACGCGCGGTCTCGGATTGGACAATGTGAAAGTCGAGCAGAAGGCGGTGTTTTCGCGAGCCGGCCACGCCGATCTGTTCGTGCCGGAGGGCCAATTGCCGAGCGCATCGCTGGTGGCGAAGGTCGCCGGCTCCGGCCGCTTTGAGACGATCTCGGTGCCGATGGTGCGGCTCGACGACTATTTTGATCCGCGCCAGCCCATCGCATTGATGAAAGTGGATGTCGAAGGCGCCGAGCTCGAGGTTTTCAAGGGCGCCGAGAGAATTCTGCGCGAGCAGTCGCCGCTTCTCATCTTCGAATGCGAAAGCCGCCATTTGCAGGGCGCCAGCATGACCGACGTCTTCGCCTATCTCAATGCGCTCGGCTATTCCGGCAGCTTCGTCGACGGCAGCCGCCTGCTTCCGGTCTCACAGTTCGATCCGGCCCTGCACCAGAAACAGGACAGCGAGTGGTTCTGGAAGGCAAAAGACTATCGCAATAATTTCGTTTTCAGCAAAACGCCGCTCGGAAGTTGAGGCGTATCGTTGCGGGCGCTGGCTCAGTGCCCGTCAAACGTCATTAGCGTACGGACCGCCACATCCATCGCGCGCAGTTTTGCCGCACCCCCGAGTTCGGGCAGATCGATGATGAAGCAGGCTGCGACCACATTGGCGCCGATCTGGCGCAACAGCTTGACCGCGCCTTCGGCGGTGCCGCCGGTGGCGATCAGGTCGTCGATCAGGATCACGCGCTCGCCGGGATGAATGGCATCGACGTGCATCTCCATTTCATCGACGCCATATTCAAGCGAATAGGCGATGCGGACGGTGGTATGCGGCAGCTTGCCCCGCTTGCGGATCGGCACGAAACCTGCCGAGACCTGATGCGCCAGCGCCCCGCCGAGGATAAAGCCCCGCGCTTCGATGCCGGCGATCTTGTCGATCTTCGATCCGGCCCAGGGCTGAACCAGTTCATCCACCGCCCGGCGGAAAGCGCGCGCATCGCCCAACAGGGTGGTGATGTCACGGAACATGATCCCGGGCTTCGGGTAGTCCGGAATGGTGCGCACCGTGGCCTTTAGATCGTATTCGACGGTCATGATTGCCTCTTTCAAATTCCGTTCGTTATCCTCAATGCTGCGGCAAATCCAGCCGGAATGCGTTTTCGACAATACGCAAGCCCACCTCGCCGCCGAGCGACATCAGCGATTCCGGGTGAAACTGGACGCCTGCGACCGGCAAGGTCCTGTGCTCGATCGCCATCGCCACCCCGTCTTCGGTGCTGGCGGTTACCTGTAGCACGTCCGGCATGCTGTCGCGCTCGACATAAAGCGAATGATACCGCCCGATCACGATTTCATTGGGCAGGTTCTGCATCAGCCGCCCGCCCCTCACCTGCACCCGCGACGGCCGTCCGTGCGCCGGCTGCTGCAATTGCCCCAAACGGCCGCCGAAATATTCGCCGATCGCCTGGACGCCGAGGCAAACGCCAAAGATCGGCAACTTCCTGGCCAGCGCCGCATCGATCGTGGTTTTAATGGCAAAATCCTCCGGCCGCCCGGGACCCGGCGAGAGCACCAGCAGGTCGTAGCTTGCGCTTTCAAGCATCTGCCGGGCATGGACGTGTCTGACAACCGTTACGCTGGCGCCGACCTGGCGGAAATAATCCGCCAGCATATGCACGAAACTGTCGTCGTGGTCGATCAGCAGGACGCGCTTGCCCGAGCCGGTGGCGTCAGGCGCAAACGTCGAGAGCCGCTTTGGGGGATCCCCGCGCAAGGCCTGGAACAGAGCGGCCGCCTTGACCTGACATTCGCGATCTTCTGCCGCCGGGTCTGAATCGAACAGGCAGGTCGCGCCGACCCGTACTTCTGCGACGCCATCTTTCATGCGGATGGTGCGGATGGTGAGGCCGGTATTGATGCTGCCGTCGAAATTCACCACGCCGATCGCACCCGCATACCAGCGCCGCGGCGAGCGCTCGTGGTCCTCGACGAACTGCATGGCCCACAACTTCGGCGCACCCGTCACCGTCACCGCCCAGGCATGGGTCAGGAACGCATCGAGCGAATCGAACCCCGGCCGCAGCATGCCCTCGACGTGATCGACGGTGTGAAACAGCTTGGAATAGGTCTCGATCTGACGCCGCGCCAGCACCTTGATCGTGCCGGGCACGCAGACCCGCGCCTTGTCGTTGCGGTCGACGTCCGTGCACATATTGAGTTCGAATTCGTCTTTCTGCGAATTCAACAATTGCCGTATCTGTTCGGCATCGCCGATCGCATCGACCCCGCGCGCGATGGTGCCGGAAATCGGACAGGTCTCGATCCGCCGGCCGTCGGAGCGGACGAACATCTCGGGCGAAGCCGAGACCAGAAACTCGCCGTCGCCGAGATTCATCAGCGCGCCGTAGGGCGACGGGTTGATCCGGCACAGCCGCTGAAACACCTCCGCGGGCGAGCGCTCGCATGGTTCGCCGAACAGTTGCCCCGGCACCGCTTCGAACAGGTCGCCGCGCGCAAAGGCGGCGCGTGCGGTTTCCACCGTCGCCTGATACTCTCCAGGGGCGTGATCGGCGAACCCCTGCCGCGGCGTCCGCGCGTAGACGCTCTCGGAGGTGTCGCGCGACAGCCCTTCCGACGACTTGCCGTGCCACGAAAAATCGTAGCTCAGAACCACGCCTTGCGCGGTGGCCCGGTCATAGGCGAGCAGCCGGTCGGGCACAAATAATACGATGTCGCGCTGGTCGCTCTCGCGCGGGCGCTTCTGCACCAGATCCTCGATCTGGAATACGAGGTCGTAGGCAAATGCGCCGAACAGGCCGAGCAGCGAATCGTCGTTTGAGCCGAAGGCTGCAACGAGATCGCGCACCAGCGACATCACGCTGGCGCGACGGGTGCGCTGATCCTCGTCGACGGGCGCATCGCCGCGTACGACATGACCGGCAAGACGGCCGGCGCTGCGCTCGGTAATGACCACGCAGGGTTCGCGGAGCACGTCGCCGAGGAAGGCAATCAGAACTTCGCCGCGCGCGTTGAGCGCGGAAAGCGAGAAATTCACGCCCGTCGTTTGCAGCTGGAGCGGCGGATCGGCAAAACCGAGATCAAAGCTCTCATAGCGGCCCGGCACCGTCGTGCCTGACGACAGCACCACGCCGCGGCGGCGGTCGAGCAGTTCGATCAGATCGTCGAGCCTGCTGGCGCCGCCGGAAAAATGCTCAACCGAACGCGCGACCAAAAGCCCGCCACGGGTGCGGTACTCGCTATGGTCAGGCAAAGAAAATACGGTCCTGTTCATGTGATCCTCTTACGAAACCCGCCGAGGGAACGCCACACAGGACAAACGAAGGCCGCCTGTAATGGCGGCCCTTGAACGATGAAAGTTAATACAATCGCACCGGCCACCTCTTCAGGAGGTGCGCCACCAGAGACGAGAGGCGAAAACGGCGATGCTCATGGGACGAAGACACCACGGCGCGCGAGTGGACGTCAAGGGTGAGCTTTCAATAGATACCGCCCAGACCTGCCTGCGGAGGCTGCGGATCGTGCCCGCGGTGCGACGGCGTGCGCCGATGCCGAGCTATCGATAACGACCATGTTCGATTTCTTCGATCAAGCTTCGCGCCTTTGGCTTCCAGCCAAGCTGCCTCGCTTTGACCGCTCGTACCCTGCTATTCGAAGCCATCGTATCCTCGGCGACGCCCTCACCCCATTCGGAGGCCGCCTCCGCCATGGACATCTGTGTTGGCGCCCCCGCATAACCCAGCATGCGGTTGATGGCTTCACAAACTTCGCGCATCGAGTTTTCGCCGTTCTCGGCGAAGTAGAAGGCCCCGGCAGGCGCCTTCTCGATGGCGAGCGCATAAAGCATCACCAGATCGTCGATGTGAACGTTGGACCAGACGTTTTCGCCGGGCCCGGCATAGGCGGCGCAACCTCGTTTTCTGGCCAGGCGGATCAGGAGGGGCACCTGCATGCTGTGCTGCTCGGTGCCACGGCCGATGCCGTAGATCAGGCTCGGGCAGATGATGACAGGCCGGCACCCCTTGTCGCGGTACGAGAGAATGAGATTGTTCAGCGCGACCCGGGCCGCACGCGCAGGCGTGGGGGTAATCGTCGAGCTCTCGTCAAAGATGGCATCGGATCGATGCCCTCGGGCGCGCGTGCCAACGATGCTCGATCCCGAGGTATGGATGAACAACTTGTCGCTTCCGGCGAGAGCGCCGAGCAACGCTGCGACCGCGCCATGGTGATCAGCGTTCGCCGCATTGATGACGATGTCGGCGGCCTGCGCCGCTTGCGCCAGACATTCCGCATCGTCCAGCGTTCCCAGCAACGGCTGGATGCCCCGGGCGCGAACCACATCGGCCTTTTCGGTCGTGCGAACCAGCCCGGTTACCTGATGTCCAGCGGCGACGAGATGGGTTGCAACCGATCCGCCGATATAGCCGGACGCGCCTGTGCAAAAGACCTTCACTCAAGCCTTTCAAGGGACCACCGCTGGACCCACCGTAATTGATGCACGGCCTGCCGGTCGTTGCAGGCTGCCTATCCCAGATGCTTCCTGAAAAAGCTCGTGGCGCGATCCCAGGCCAGCTCCGCCGCCTTGCGGTCATGCACCGACACGCGCTGCTCGTTGACGAAGGCATGCTCGGCGTCGTAGCGGAACAGTTCGAGCGACTTGCCGGCCTCCTTCATCGCCTTCTCGAAGCCATCGACCAGCTGCGGCGTGCACCAGTCGTCCTTGTTGGCAAAATGCGCCTGCAAGGGAATCTTCACGTCCGCAGGTTTGGCCGCGGCCTCCGGCGGAATGCCGTAAAACACCACGCCAGCGGTCAGCTCCGGAATTTTGGTGGCGCCGATGATCGTGACCGCGCCGCCGAGGCAGAAACCGGTCAGGCCCACCTTGGCGCCGTTGCGGGCGAGATATTGCGCAGCGCCGCGCACCGTCTGCGTCGTCGCATCCATGAAATCGAGCGAGTTCATCTCTTTGCCGGCGGCATCCGTGTCGTGATACGGCACCACCTTGCCCTTGTAGAGATCAGGCGCCAGCGCATCGAAACCGGCAGCCGCGAAGCGATTGCACAAGCCCTTGATCTGGTCCTGAAGCCCCCACCATTCCTGGATCACGACAATTCCCGGCGCGTTGCCTTTGCGCCGCATTGGCGAGATAGCCGTTCGCTTCCTTGCCGTCGGGGCGTTTGAAAGAGATGCTGGTGCCCATGTTTCCTCCGGTCTTTTTTGGAAAGGGTCAGTTGGCGCATCTTGTCCGCCCTGAATGCGGGATGCAATCATCCCCTCTCACCGAAGTGGGGGCCGCAAAGCGCCGGTGTTAAAAAGACCGTGAAGGCAATAAAAAAGCCCCCAAAAGGGGGCTTTTTCGATCCACGACCTTCAAAGATCAGTGCGCGTCGGCCCAGACCTTCTTCTTGGTGAAGTACATCAGGCCCGCAAACAGGATCAGGAACACGAAAACCTGCAGGCCGAGCTGCTTGCGGGCCTCCATCTGCGGCTCTGCCGCCCACATCAGGAACGTGGCGACGTCGTGCGCATATTGCGCGAAGCGTCGCCGGCGAGCCGTCGTCGAACGTCACCTGCCCATTGGTCAGCGGCTGCGGCATCTTGATGGCGTGGCCGGGGAAATACTTGTTGTAGTAGGTGCCCTCGGGCAGCGTCACATCCGCCGGCTTCTTCTCATACCCCTGCAGGATCGCGGACGACATAGTTCGGGCCCTGTTCCTGGAACTGGGTGAAGAAGTCGAAGATGAACTTGGGAAAACCACGCTCATAGGAGCGCGCCTTCGTGATCAGCGACAGGTCCGGAGGCAGACCGCCGCCATTGGCGGCGCGTGCTGCCTGCTCGTTGGGGAACGGCGGCGGGAAATAGTCGGCAGGCCGTCCGGGCCGGTCGAACATGTCGCCCGGAATCGTTCGGGCCGTCCTTGATCTTGTAGTCGGACGCGAACGCCGCCGCCTGCGCCACCGAATAGCCGGGGCCGCCGGGATCGGCGAGGTTGCGGAAGGCGATATAGTTCAGCGAGTGGCAGTTGGAGCAGACCTCCTTGTAGATCTTCAACCCGCGCTGCAGTGAGCCGCGGTCGTACTTGCCGAACGGACCGGCAAACGACCAGCTTTGCGACGGCGGGGTGTCGTCTTCGGCGCGAGCGTTCTGCGCGCTGCCGGCAATCAGTCCACCCGCGACCACAAAGCGCGACCGCAATCGAGGCACGCCTTCCTGCCGTACTTGGCGAGCACGTCATCGGCGATCGAATTCGGGAGCGGCCGCGGCGTTTCGATCCGGCTGAGAGTAGCGGCAGCAGGATCAGGAAATAAGCGAAGTAGCAGACGGTGAGGATACGTCCGGCGATGACGTAGATGCCTTCCGGCGGCTGCGCCCCGAGATAGCCGAGCAGCACGCAGACGACGACGAAGATCCAGAAGAACTGCTTGGCCAGCGGGCGATACTTGCGACGAACGCGTTTTGGCGGTATCGAGCCAGGGCAGGAATGCCAGCACGATGATCGCCGAGAACATCGCGATCACGCCGGCGAGCTTGTTCGGGATCGAGCGCAGGATCGCGTAGAACGGCAGGTAGTACCATTCCGGCACGATATGTGTCGGCGTCACGCCCGGGATTGGCGGGAATGTAGTTGTCGGCATCGCCGAGATAGTTCGGCATGTAGAAGATGAACCAGGCGAAGAAGATCAGGAAGCAGGAGACGCCGAACATGTCCTTGATGGTGGCGTAAGGCGTGAACGGCACGGTGTCCTTTTCGGTCTTCGCCTCGACGCCGGCCGGATTGTTCTGGCCGGCGACATGCAGCGCCCAGACGTGCAGCACCACGACGCCGGCGATCACGAACGGCAGCAGATAGTGCAGCGAGAAGAAGCGGTTCAGTGTCGGATTGCCGACGGAATAGCCGCCCCACAGCAGCGTCACGATGCTCGTTGCCGACATAGGGAATGGCCGAGAACAGATTGGTGATGACGGTGGCGCCCCAGAAGCTCATCTGGCCCCACGGCAGCACGTAGCCCATGAAGCCGGTCGCCATCATCAGCAGGTAGATGATGACGCCGAGGATCCAGAGCACCTCGCGCGGCTCCTTGTATGACCCGTAATACAGGCCGCGGAACATGTGGATGTAGACGGCGAGGAAGAACATCGAGGCGCCGGCCGCATGCATGTTGCGCAACAGCCAGCCGTAATTGACGTCGCGGACGAGGCTTTCGACCGAGCGGAAGGCCAGATCGGCATTCGGCGTGTAGTGCATCGCCAGAATGACGCCGGTGAGGATCTGCACGCCCAGCATCATCGACAGGATGGCGCCGAAGGTCCACCAGTAGTTCAGGTTGCGTGGCGTCGGATAGGCGACGAACGAGGAATGCACGAGACCGAAAATCGGAAGGCGCCGTTCAATCCACTTGATCAGCGGGATTGGTCGGCTGGAAGTCGGATGGTCCGCTCATGATGCGATCCCTAGGGAAGTAAGACGACGCGACGGGCGTAAGGGTCTCCGGCCTGAAGGCCGGGCCTTAGCCGATCTGGATTTTGTTGTCGGAAACGAATTGGTACGGCGGGACCGGCAGGTTGGCCGGCGCGGGCCCCTGGCGGATGCGGCCGGAGGAGTCGTATTGCGAGCCGTGGCAGGGGCAGAAGAAGCCGTCGTAATTGCCCTCATGCGCGATCGGGATGCAGCCGAGATGGGTGCAGATGCCGATCACGACCAGCCACTGATCGTGACCGTCCTTGACCCGGGATTGGTCGGTCGCCGGATCGGGCAGGCTCGAGACCGGCAACGCTGCGGGCCTCGTCGATCTGCTTCTTGGTGCGGTGGCTGATGTAGATCGGCTTGCCGCGCCAGAACACCTTGATGTCCTGTCCCTCGGCGATCGGCGTCAGATCGACTTCGATCGGCGCGCCGGCCGCAATCGTCGATGCGTCCGGATTCATCTGGGAAACGAACGGCCAAAGCGAGGCCACCCCACCTACGGCGGCGGCGGCTCCCGTTGCAACGAAGAGGAAATCACGGCGTGTCGGATGCTCCGCCGAAGACGCTGTCGTCACGATTCCAAACCCTTTCATCAGCTGCAGCCGGTGGAACCGCCCCGGTACGCCAAACGACCGGGAGGCTGCCGGCGCCCGCGACCCCCGCGGCGGCAGAAAGACCGCCTTTTCCGGCCCCACCGGAGATGAAGAACAGTCCAGAATCGTTCTATTGGCACCCTTGCCGGAATAGCGCAAGCCCGCTATCGGCTGCCCAGCGTGCAATGCACTAATTCCGCGCAGCACAGCGTTTTTTCGCATATCCCGGCGGCGGTCCACTCCTGTGAAATGGATGTGACATCGCCCTGCCCGGACGCCAATGTTGGAATCATGCAGATCGCGCTTTACCAGCCCGACATCCCCCAAAATACCGGCACCATCCTCAGGCTTTGCGCCTGCATGGGCGCCCTCGCCCATATTATCGAGCCGGCGGGTTTTCCTGTGTCGGACCGGAATTTCCGCCGCGCCGGGATGGATTATCTCGACCAGGTCAACTGGATGCGCCACGATTCCTGGGCCAAATTCGAGGACTGGCGCCGGCAAGAAAGCTATCGGCTTCTCCTGTTCACGACCAAGGGCGCCACGCCATATCTTGATTTTCGCTACCGGGCGTCGGACATCTTGTTATTCGGGCGGGAAACCGCGGGCGTCCCCTCTGAAGTCGCGGGCGTTGCCGATGCACGGCTGGTCATCCCGATCCGGCCCGGTTTGCGCTCGCTCAATGTTGCGATGGCGGCGGCCATGGCATTGGGTGAAGCACTTCGGCAGACTGGTGTGGCGGTTCAGAAGTCCGCATCGGTCGTGCCGCGGGCTGGTCATGCGGACTTCTGAACCAAAGCCACACTAGATCAACAGGTTTGCTAGTGTCCTTTCGATTCCGAAGTTCGAAACCGGGCTCCGCAAAACCCTACGAACTTCGGAATCGGGACACTAGCTCCGGTCAAGCGGCACCAGATTAGGGCAGTTCGTTGATGGATATTTCCAAGCTCGATGAACGCAAGGCGCGCGCCAAGGCCTGGTTCGAATCCTTGCGCGACGACATCTGCGCCGCGTTCGAACGGCTGGAAGACGAGGCACCGGCCGCGCTCTATACAAGCGCCCCCGGCCGCTTCGTCCGCACACCCTGGCAACGCACCGATGCAACCGGCCAACCCGGCGGCGGCGGCGTCATGGGCCTCATGCACGGGCGGCTGTTCGAGAAGGTGGGCGTGCATTGTTCGACCGTTCACGGCGAGTTTGCGCCTGAGTTTCGAGAACAAATTCCCGGAGCGGCCGAGAATCCCGCCTTCTGGGCATCGGGCATTTCGCTGATCGCTCATCTGCGCAATCCGCATATTCCCGCAGTCCATATGAACACGCGCTTCATCGTCACGACAAAGGCATGGTTCGGCGGCGGTTCGGATCTGACGCCGGTCCTCAACCGGCGGCGCACCCAGGAAGATGCCGACACCCTCGCCTTTCATGCCGCCATGAAAGCCGCCTGTGACGCCCATGGAGCGATCGCGCCTTACGACAAATACAAGCAGTGGTGCGACGACTATTTTTATCTGCCCCATCGCAAGGAACCCCGCGGCATCGGCGGCATCTTCTACGATCATCATGATTCCGGCGACTGGGATGCCGATTTCGCCTTCACTCAGGATGTCGGCCGCGCCTTGCTGAAGGTTTATCCTGAGCTAGTCCGGCGTAATTTCGCGCTACCGTGGACAGAAGCCGACCGCGAGGAGCAACTGATCCGGCGCGGGCGCTATGTGGAATTCAACCTGCTCTATGACCGAGGCACTCTCTTCGGCCTGAAGACCGGCGGCAACGTCGATTCGATCCTGTCGTCGATGCCGCCGGAAGTGAAATGGCCTTGAGCTGCACGATCCGGAAAAGTGTGCAGCGGTTTTCCCTCGCGACAAACGCGAATGCGTTTGCGCGGAGATCATGCGCCAACAAACCAATAACAACTGGGTTCGCAGGTGAGTTTCACGGTTTTGTTTCGCGGGCAAGACGCGCCGCGGTTTGATCGGCAATGGCGTCGAGCGAGGATTGATCGAGCGGGAATTCCGCCGCAAGCCAGGCATCTTCCGCGAGCGCCAGCACCTGGCCGAGGTCGGGGCCCTGGGCAATACCACGCGCGATGAAATCGGCCGCTTTCAGTGGGAACTTCGGCGCACTCCAGCGTGCCGGCAAGGTCGCAAGCTCATGCCATGATGCGGCGTCGCTTCCATCCCCTGAGCGCGCCCAGGCCAATATCAGCCGATCGCGGTAGCGGTCCTCGCCAAGGCGATAAAGCCGGCGCCGCGCCCGCGCCTCGCTCATTCCGGCGAGCCGCCACCAGCGATGGCCCATCGAATCCAGCGCCTTGGTCTCGGCATTGGTCAGGCGCAAGCGCGAGGCGAGGCGTCTGGCATCCTCGGTGACGGCAACCGCAAGCGCGCCCAGACGGCGGATTGGGTCGGGCGACAGGCCCAGCGCGCGCTCGATCGAAATCAGGGCCGCAAACGGCCCGGTATAAGCCAGGCCGCCGAAGATCGGCAGCGACAGCCCGCCGTCCACCATGGCATTCACGGCAACCGCCGCGCCACCGGCAACCATCAGCTTCAGTATTTCGACGCGTATCCGCTCCGCCGACAGGTTCGCAAGGCCATCACGACCGCCGATACAGGCAAGATAACCTGCGCGATCGACGTCGCCGGAACCGTAAGCGGCGTGAATGCGGAAGAAGCGGAGAATGCGCAGGTAGTCCTCGGCAATTCTCTGTTCGGGGTCGCCAATGAAGCGGACTCGTCTGGCCGCGATGTCTTCAAGGCCGCCCACATAGTCGTGAACGCGCCCGTCCGCATCGACCGACAGACCGTTGATGGTGAAGTCGCGCCGCTCCGCGTCGCGCACCCAGTCGCGGCCGAATGCGACCTTCGCCTTGCGGCCGAACGTCTCGGTATCCTCGCGCAACGTCGTGACCTCGAAGGCATGGCCATCGACCACGAGCGTCACCGTGCCGTGATCGATGCCGGTCGGTACGCTCTTGATGCCGGCCGCCTTGGCGCGGCGGATCACTTCTTCGGGCAAAGCCGTGGTTGCGATATCGATATCGCCGATCGGAATGATCAAGCAGCGCGTTTCGTACCGCTCCGCCGACCACGCGCGCTTCCTCGCCGTCCGCATTGAGCAATTCGAGCACGCGCGCGGCGGGGCCGTTCTTCAACCACGGCGCATCGTCCAGTCGCCGCACGCTGCTCATTTCTCTACCCCGGGGATCAGTTTGCCGTTCTCCAGATGCGCGGGAACGTAGGTCGAATGCGGTGCCGCGCCTGTGAACTGCGCCAGCAGTATCAAACTGAGCACGACGAGCAGCAGCGAACCGAGCAGCAACCGTCCGATCACGATCACCGGCCAGGAGGAACTGCATCAGCAGACCGGAACGGCTGGCAACGAGAAACAGCGCATAGACCACAAACGGGATCAGAAAAATTCCGATCTCGGTAAGGGCCGGACGGATCATGACGTAAAGATCCGTTCATACAGCACGCGCAGGATTCCGGCCGTGGCGCCCCAGATATAGCGCTCTCCGTACGGCATGGCGTAGTAAAAGCGCTCCATGCCGCGGAATTCCTTGCTTTGAAGCTGGTGGTTCGCCGGATTCATCAGGAACGCCAGCGGGACTTCGAAGGCATCGTCGACTTCCGCGGGACTGATGCGCAGCGTGAAGCCGGGCCTGACCCGCGCCACCGTCGGCAGGATGCGAAAGCCGAAACTCGTTCCATAGAGATCGAGATAGCCGATCGGATCGACGAATTCGCGTGTCAGGCCGACTTCCTCTTCCGGCCTCGCGCAGCGCCGCATCGAGCGGGGATGCGTCCGTCGCATCGATCTTGCCGCCGGGAAAGGAAATCTGTCCGGCGTGTTCGTTGAGATGGGCGGAGCGCTGCGTCAACAACACGGTCGGTTGCGGACGATCGACCACCGCAATCAAGACTGCCGCGGGACGGATCGGCTGTTCGCGCGCGATGAATCTGCGAGCATGCGGTCGGTGCCCTGATCGCCACTGGCAGGGATCAAACTCGGATCGGTCAGGCCTGCGGGAATCTCGAAACGCAACCGAGCGCGCGCCCGATCGAAAAACTCCGCCGAACTGATTGCGGCGGGATCGTTCTTCGCCATCGCCTCGCTCAAAATGCAGCCCCTCACCTCTTCAGCATCCGCCATCGCGAAGAACGCACCGGCCGACGCAACCCCGAACATCTGGCGACCATCGACCATCCGCTCCTCGCCGATGTCAACCAAATCATAATAAAGCGCGCGCGTGACCTTCGCCCACAGATCGGCGCGAACGTGCAGATAAGGCGTCAGGCCGCCCTCGGCGGAGGCTTCGAATCGCAGCGGATGCGCGCCATCGCAATCCACCCAGTCGTCCACATTGGTGCGGAAGCGCAAGCTCCGGCCTTCCTCGCCTTGCTCCTTGATCATTTCGACGGCCAGAAACGGCGCATCGTCGACGCGGATGCCGACCTTCTCCACCGGCGTCACCAGAAAGTGCTTGCCGTCCTCGCGCTTGAGGATCGTGGAAAACAAGCCGGACCAAAGCTGGCCGGCCGATCGGCGTCCCCATATAATACCATGTGCCGTCGCTCGCGATTCGCATATCGAGATCGCCGCAAAACGGCGGATTCCACAGATGCACCGGGGGCAAGCCTTTTCCGGCCGCGCTAGTGTTTGCAGCGTTTTTTGCCGCGGCCGTGAGGCCTTCAAGATTTTGAACCGGTTCCCGCCCTTGCTTCGCCATGGTTTGCCGTGAGTTTGAACACCCGATATTGGAACGCTTGAACGGAGCTTGGTTTGGCACGATTGGTGCAAGCAAACAAATATCTGACAAATATCTGATACGGGCATCACGGCGCGCATTTTTGAACGAATTCGGCCGTATTTCCACGGACCAAGTCGCCACATCGTGATGCCGTTCATACCCCGAAATGCCGATAATGTGGGGATAGTTTAATTCAACAAATACATGACCTTCGCACGAGTTTAGCATAGGCTCGTTGAGCATGCGGCGGATCGGACTTAGGTTTTCAGGAGAAGTAGATGGCTGGTGCAGACACGGTGGGTTCAAACAGCGTCGAGAAACTCGAAGACGTGATCGTCCGCTCGGCCGAGCAAGTCGCGGGTCAAATCCGCGCGCGCGAAGGAAGCCATTTCGACCGTCATTTTCGGTCAGGATCGGGTCATCGAAAACACACTGGTGACGATCCTGTCGGGCGGTCACGCGCTTCTGATCGGCGTGCCGGGTCTCGCCAAAACCAAGCTGGTCGAAACCTTGGGCATCACGCTCGGGCTTGATGCCAAGCGCATCCAGTTCACGCCGGACCTGATGCCATCGGACATCCTCGGTGCCGAAGTGCTGGATGAAAGCAATTCCGGCAAGCGCTCGTTCCGTTTCATCTCAGGGCCGGTGTTCGCGCAGCTTTTGATGGCGGATGAAATCAACCGCGCCAGCCCTCGCACCCAGTCGGCGCTGCTGCAAGCCATGCAGGAACAACACATCACGGTTGCCGGCGCCCGGCACGATCTGCCGAAACCGTTCCACGTGCTCGCGACGCAAAATCCGCTGGAGCAGGAAGGCACCTATCCGCTGCCGGAAGCGCAGCTCGACCGCTTCCTGATGGAAATCGACGTCGACTATCCGGATCGCGATGCCGAACGCCGCATCCTGTTTGAAACCACCGGCGCCGAGGAGACCCTGGCGAAAGCGCGCGATGGATGCCGAAACATTGCTCACGGCACAGCGGCTGGTGCGGCGGCTGCCGGTTGGCGATTCCGTCGTTGAGGCGATCCTGTCGCTGGTGCGCTCGGCACGCCCCGGCCCCGAAGGCGGCGAAGCCGGCAAACTGATCGCCTGGGGTCCAGGCCCGCGCGCCAGCCAATCGCTGATGCTCGCCGTTCGCGCCCGCGCCCTTCTCGATGGACGTCTGGCGCCGTCGGTCGACGACGTGCTCGATCTGGCCGAGCCGGTCCTCAAGCACCGCATGGCGCTGACCTTCTCCGCCCGCGCCGAAGGCCGCAGCGTTGCCGATGTCATCAAACAATTGAAGACGCGGATCGGCTGATGGCTGCAGCCGCCGAGCATGCCGAAAAGGAGATCGTAGCAATCCGACGTGCCGATGGCGAAAGCCGAACGCTCGCCGCATCGCTGCCGCGTCTTGTGCTGGAAGCCCGCCGGATCGCCGCCAACGTCATTCACGGATTGCACGGCCGGCGGCGCGCCGGCGCCGGCGAAAGTTTCTGGCAATACCGCCGTTTCGTTTCCGGCGAACCGCCGCAGCGCGTCGACTGGCGCCGCTCGGCGCGCGACGATCATCTCTATGTCCGCGAGCAGGAATGGGAGGCCGCGCACACGGTGTGGCTTTGGCCGGACCGTTCGCCGTCGATGGCCTTTGCGTCGAAAGACGCGCGCGACAGCAAGCTGGAGCGTGCGCTGATCGTCGCCTTTGCGCTTGCCGAGCTTTTGGTCGAGGGCGGCGAACGGGTCGGCATTCCCGGCCTCGTCAGTCCGACCGTCGAGCCGCAATGTCATCGACAAGATGGCGCAGGCGATGCTGCACGACGACGCGGCACGTCTCAGCCTGCCGCCATCCTTTGTGCCGTCGCCGCTTGCCGAAATCGTGTTGCTGTCGGATTTCTGGTCGCCGATCGGCGAGATCCGCAGCAAACTTGCGGGATTGTCGGCCTCCGGCGCGCATGGCGCGCTGATCCAGATCGTCGATCCCGCGGAGGAAACCTTTCCCTATTCGGGACGCGTCGAATTTGTCGAACCGGAAGGCGGCAATGTCATCGTCGCTGGACGCGCCGAAAGCTGGGCCAGCGACTATGTCGCGCGCGTCGCGCTTCATCGCGAGCAAATTCGCGCCGAGACCGGCAAGCTCGACTGGATGTTTTCGACCCATACCACCAGCCGTTCGGCCGCCGAGCTGTTGCTGTTCCTGCATTCGGGCATGATGGTCAGCAAGGCAAGTGCCCGCAGCGGCGACCGTCAAAGCGGGGCGCAGCGCATGATCGCAGGCCTGCCGCTTTCCTTTGCCGAACCGATGCTGCTGTTGGGTCTTTTGAGCCTGCCCGTGTTGTGGTGGCTGCTGCGGGTGATCCCGCCGCGGCCACGGCGCATCGAATTTCCGCCGACGCAATTGTTGTTCGACATCGCGCCAAAGGAGGAAACGCCGTCGCGCACCCCGTGGTGGCTGACGGCCTTGCGTCTCGCCGCCGCCGCGCTGATCATTCTGGCCGCGGCAGGGCCGATCTGGAATCCGCCTGCGGGAGCGTCCACGTCGCGCGCGCCGCTCGTCATCCTGATCGACGACGGCTGGAGTGCGGCTTCGAGCTGGGACGTGCGGGTAAAAGCCGCGGATGAACTGATCGCCAACGCCGATAACGACCGCCGCGGCATCGCCCTTGTCCCGCTGTCGGAGCCGACGCGCGATATTACGATCATGCCCGGCGGCACGGCGCGCGTCGCGTTGCGCCAGCTTTCGCCAAAGCCCTATTCGATCGAGCGGGTCGAAACCCTGGGGATCATCGATCGCTTCCTGAAGGCGACCGGCGACTGCGAGATCGCCTGGCTGTCGGACGGCGTCGACAGCGGGCGCGGCGCGGAATTCATCGAGGGCCTGGGCAAGGTCGTGGGCGATCGCACGCTCACGGTGTTTGACAGGCGGCACGCCGCCGGCGCTGGCGCTTGCGGCTGCCGAAAATGCGGCGGCAAAGATGACGGTGAAGGTGCTCCGCGCCGATGGCGACGTCAGCTACCGGCGTCGTGCGCGGGCTCGACCAGAAGGGTTCGCCGATCGGGGAAGCACGCTTTGCCTTTACGCCGGGCAATCGCGAAACCGAAGCAGTCGTTCGACCTGCCGGTCGAGCTGCGCAACGACATCGCACGGCTCGAAATAGCGGGCGAACGTTCGGCGGGCGCGGTTCAACTGCTCGACAAACGATGGCGCCGACGCGCGATCGGCGTGGTCTCGCGGCTCGAGCAGCGATACCGCGCAGCCGTTGCTGGCGTCGACCTTCTATCTCACCCGGGCTTTGGCGCCGTTTGCCGATGTGCAGGTTGGGCGATCGCGGCGCGCCGCAACAGGTGATCTCGCAATTTCTCGACCAGAAGCTGCCGATGATCGTGCTCGCCGATGTCGGAACGCTTGTCGCCGGAAATTCGCGAACGTATCAGTGCCTGGATCGAACGCGGCGGGGTGCTGGTGCGCTTTGCCGGACCGCGGCTGGCGCAAGCCGACGATGATCTGGTCCCGGTGAAACTGCGCCGCGGCGGACGCAGCCTCGGCGGCAGCCTGACCTGGGAAAAGCCGCAACATCTCGCAGCCTTCGCCCCCGACGGCCCGTTCGCCGGGCTCACGGTGCCCAAGGACGTTACCATCAACCGGCAGGTGCTGGCCGAGCCGGACGCGATATTGCCGACAAAGAGCTGGGCGTCGCTGGAAGACGGCACGCCGCTTGTCACCGGCGAACGCCGCGGCAAGGGACTGGTGACTTTGTTCCACGTCAGCGCCGACATGCGCTGGTCCGATCTGCCGATGTCCGGCTCCTTTGTCGAGATGCTGCGACGGATCGTCGATACTTCGGGCTACGCGTCGGGCCCGGCTCCCGGCGCGACGAGCGAGGCGAAGATCGAAACAGTGGCGCCGCTGCGGACGCTCGACGGGTTTGGCGCATTCGGGCCGCCGCCTTCGACCGCCAAGCCGCTCACCGCCGATTTCCGTGACCGGGCGAGCCTCGATCACCCGCCCGGATTTTACGGCCCCGCCGATGGACCGCTCGCGGTGAACACGCTCGCGGCCGCGGACCGCATCGCGCCTCTCGACATATCTTCCCTGCGTGCGAGGCAGGCCAACTACACCAATTCCGAACCGCGCGACCTGCGCGGAATCCTGTTGTCGTCGTCGCTGTTTCTGTTCCTGATCGATGCCGTGATCGTCGCCCTGCTCGGCGGCGGGATTGCAGCGCTGTTGCGGCGGCGCGCGGCGCCGGCTGCCTTGCTGCTGGCGTTGCTGTTGCCGTTGGGCCTGCCGTCGCCGACCAGGGCCGACAGCGCCACCGACGACTTCGCGATCAAGGCCACCACGCAGACCCGTCTTGCCTATGTGCTGACCGGCAATGCCGATGTCGATTCCATCGTGAAGGCAGGAATGTCCGGTCTCACGCTGTTTCTCGCACAGCGCACGGCACTCGAGGCCGGCGATCCCGTTGGGATCGATCCCGCCCACGACGAACTCGCATTTTTTCCGCTGATCTACTGGCCGGTAGTTCCCGGCGCACCGAAACCGCCGCAGGAAGCGATCAACAAGATCGACGCCTACATGAAGCAGGGCGGCACGGTGTTGTTCGACACCCGCGACGCCATCGAGGCGCCGCCCGGCGAGAACGGCGCCTCGCAGACGCCGGGCATGCAGACGCTGCGCGAGATTCTCTCCTCGCTCGACGTGCCCGAGCTTGAACCGGTGCCGCGCGAGCACGTGCTGACCAAGACATTTTATCTGTTGCGCGACTTTCCCGGCCGTTTCGACTCCGGCCAGACCTGGGTCGAAACGCTGCCGCGCAACGACGACGAGGACGCCGCTTCGCATCCGGCCCGCGGCGGTGACGGTGTGTCGCCCATTATCATCACCTCCAACGATCTGGCCGGCGCCTGGGCGATACGCCCCGACGGGCAACCGATGCTGCCGTTGTCGCCGGGCGAACCGCGGCAGCGCGAATTCGCCTTCCGCGCCGGTGTCAATATCGTGATGTACACGTTGACCGGAAACTACAAAGCCGACCAGGTGCACGCGCCGGCATTGATCGAACGGTTGGGGCAATGATCATCGTACCCGCCCGCAGGTCCACGCCATGAACTACGGTATCGCGTTTACCCCGCTGATCCCCTCGCCCGTGCTCTGGACGGCGCTGGCTGCGATCCTCGTCATTGCCGGATTGCTGCTGCTGGCGCGGCCGCGTGGTGCGTGGTGGCGCCTGTTGGCGCTCGGCCTGCTGCTGCTCGCGCTTGCCAATCCATCATTCACGCGCGAGGAGCGCGAACCGCTGTCGTCGGTGGCCGCCGTCGTGATCGACAAGAGCCCGAGCCAGAATTTCGGCGATCGCAGCAACGAAACCGCCCGTGCCCAGCGGGCGCTTGTCGACAGCTTGAAGAAAATCCCCGGCCTCGAAGTCCGCGTGGTCGAGGCCGGCCAGGCCGACGGCGAGACCGACGGCACCAAATTGTTCGGCGCCGTGTCGTCGGCGCTGTCGGACGTGCCGGTCGATCGCGTCGCCGGCGCCTTCCTGATCACCGACGGACGCGTGCATGACATTCCGGCGAACGCGCGCCGCGCTCGGCTTCCAGGCGCCGCTCCATGCGCTGATCACCGGCCGCAAGGACGAACGGGACCGCCGGATTGCAATTGCCGCCGCGCCCCGCTTCGGCATTGTCGGGCAGGTGCAGACCATCACCTATCGGCTCGACGATCAGGGCGTCACCGGCCAGCGCGCCAAGGTCGCGGTCCGCGTCGATGGCGAAACCATCAACGAGCGCACGGTTGTCAGCGGCCAGACCGTCAATGTCGACATCGACATCAAACATGCAGGCCCTAACATCGTCGAGATCGAGGCTTCGCCGCTCGACAATGAACTGACGCTCGTCAACAACCGGGCTGTGGTGGCGATCGACGGCGTCCGCGACAAGCTCCGCGTGCTGCTGGTTTCCGGCGAGCCGCATTCCGGCGAGCGCACCTGGCGCAACCTTTTGAAATCCGACGCCAGCGTCGATCTCGTGCATTTCACGATCCTGCGTCCGCCGGAGAAGCAGGACGGCACGCCGATCAACGAATTGTCGCTGATCGCGTTTCCGACCCGCGAGCTGTTTCAACAGAAGATCAACGAATTTCAGCTGATCATCTTCGATCGCTATGCGCGCCAAGGCGTGCTGCCGATCGCCTATTTCGACAATATCGCGCGCTATGTCCGCTCCGGCGGCGCGGTACTGGTATCGGCCGGCCCCGACTATGCCTCATCGACGAGCATCTGGCGCACACCGCTGGACTCGGTACTGCCGGCAGAACCTGTCGGCGTGACCGAGAAGCCGTTTTATGCCGCATCTCAGCGACGTCGGCAAACGCCACCCGGTCACCCGGGGTCTCGAAGGCTCCAACAGCGAGCCGCCGCACTGGAGCCACTTCTTCCGCACCGTCGACACCCGCAATGCAACGACCCCGCCGGTGATGACCGGAGCCGACGGCAAGCCGCTGCTGTTGCTGTCGCGGTACGGCGAGGGCCGGGTCGCGTTGCTGTTGTCCGATCATATCTGGCTGTGGGCGCGGGGCTATGAAGGCGGCGGCCCGTATCTCGACCTGTTGCGGCGGATGTCGCACTGGCTGATGAAGCAGCCCGATCTGGACGAAGAGGCGCTGCACTTGCAGGTGCACGGCCACGACCTCGTCGTGCAGCGTCAGACCATGGCCGACAGCGTCGCGCCGGTGACGGTGACTTCGCCGTCGGGCACCACGCGTGAGCTGAGCTTAAGCGCCGGCGAGCCGGGAATGTGGACGGCGACCATGCCGGCCAACGAACTCGGCCTGTGGCAGGCCACCGACGGCACGCTGAAAGCGCTGATCAATGTCGGTCCGACCAACCCGAAGGAATTTTCCGAAGTCACCTCCACCACCGAAACGCTGATGCCGCTGGCGCAAGCAACCGGCGGCGACGTGCGGCGCGTATCTGACGGCTCCGGCATCGATCTTCCGCGCATCGTACCGGTTCATGCTTCCAGCATTTTCCGCGGCGACGGCTGGATGGGCGTGAAAATGCGCGACGCCAGCGTGGTCCGAGGCGTCGGCGTCTTGCCGGTCTTTGCCGGCCTGATCGGTTTATTGCTGTTGCTCGGCGCCTTCGCCGCGACCTGGCTGCGCGAAGGACGTTGATCTCTCCCGGTTCCGAAGAACGCGCTGACTTAACGCGTTTTTCCCAATTCACGAATTGTTTCCCGGCATAGACGGTTGACACACATGCGCTGCACTTGCGATGTTATGTTGTAACGTCGGAAGCAACGGGGTGTTGCGGGCTTCCGACAAGGGGCGCGTTGTCACGATGAAGTGGGTGCGGTCGAACATCAGACTTGGCGCACGGGTCGCGCTGTTTGCGCTCGCCGTCCAATTCGTGCTGTCGTTCGGCCACTTCCACGCGATTGCAGCGCAGGCAGCGCCGTCGATCCAGTCCGTCCAGCAGCAACTGCCCGCGCCCAGTCCCGATCCGGATCGGCACCGGGACGATCTTTGCGCCATTTGCGCCGTTATGGCTTTGGCGAGCACGGCCGTGGCGGCTGCGCCACCGTCATTGCCGTTGCCGCAGTCCGTCGAACTGCCGCTCCGAATCACGGAGACGGCATTCCTTGATCTGCACGCGGCGCGCACCGCGTTTCAATCGCGCGCGCCTCCCCTCTCCTGATCTCGATTGTTCCGTAATCTGCGTCGATGGCTGCGTCGCAGCCTGTGTGCGGGGGTTGAATTGAAATAGTCCGTCCCATCGACGGCAAGCGTTCGCTTTTCGGGGAACCGCCCGGCTTGCGCTTTCAGGATCAGATCATGATACGCTCATCCAAAGTCGCCCTGCTTTCCGGTTCGGCGCTGCTTCTCTTCGCGTTCAACAATGCCGCGCTCGCACAGACAAATAGCGGCGGAACAAATTCCGCCGGGAACGGCACGACGCAGCTCCCGAGCGTCGAGGTCACGGCACCGAAACAAGCCGCCGCAGCAAAAAAGCCGAAGCCACACATCGCCGCCCGGCATCCGGTGTCCTCAACGACAGCGCAATCGTCAACGTCGAATTCGTCTGTTACGCAGCCTTCCTCGCAGGCCGCGGTGCTTGCCGCCAAAAACGGTGTCTTCGACCAGGCGCGTGGAAATATCTTTACGACCACTGGCACAACCTCCAACACGATCAGCCACGACACGATCCAGGATCTGCCGGGAGGCACCAACCAGTCGGTGGAGCAAGTGCTGCTACAGGCCCCGGGGGTCTCGCAGGATTCCGCCGCCAGCGGATCACTACATGTCCGCAACGATCACGCCAATCTCCAATTCCGGATCAACGGCGTGCTGTTGCCTGACGGCGTCACCGGCTTCGGCAGCATCTTCGACACCAGCTTCATCGGCAACATATCGCTGGTCACCGGCGCCCTGCCGGCCGAATACGGATTGCGCACCACCGGCCTCGTCGACATCACGACCCGCACCGACCTCTTCAACAATAGCGGCAGCGTCGGTGTGTATGGCGGCAGCCATGGAACGATCACCCCGAGCGTCGAATATGGCGGTACGTTCGGCAGCAACTGCCCGGCGACAACGACCACGAGTTCGCTGACATACAAGGCGCCGGCGGCCGCCGCCGACTGCTTTGCCGGTGTCCAATATTATTTCACCGGCCGCTATACCCAGAACACGGTAGGTATTGAAAATCCGACGCCCGCCTACAATGCGATTCACGATTTCACGCAGCAAGACAGAGGCTTCGCCTATATGTCTGCCATCGTTGATCCGACCACGCGGGTCAGCCTGATCGCTGGAACCTCGTACAACAATTTTCAGATTCCCAATGTCCCCGGTGCGCCGATCGGACAGAGCGGCGTGCCGGTCACCAATGCATTCGGCGCAACCAGTTTCGATTCGGCGCAGCTCAATGAAAACCAGGTCGAGAAGACCCAATTTGCCGTGGTTTCGGTGCAGAAGTCGGTCGACGGCTTCGACGGGCAATTGTCCTATTTCACCCGTTACAACGAACTGCGTTTTACGCCAGATCCGATCGGTGACCTCCTGATCAATGGCATTGCTTCGAATGTCGGCCGCATCTCCTACACCAACGGCATTGCGGGTGACGGCTCCTACAAGCTCAACGATTCCCACACGCTGCGTGCCGGCTTCTCTGTCAGCGGCGAGCAGGCAACCGTCGAGAATACGTCGCTGGTTGAGCCTTGCATGGTGTGCGACGGCACCGATAACGGCGCACCCGTTGGCATCACCGACAATGTCTCCAAGCTTGGTTGGCTGGCGGGGGTCTATGTTCAGGACGAATGGAAACTGACCAACCAGCTTACCATGAACTACGGCTTGCGCTTCGATCAGATGGACCAATTCGTCAGCGCCAACCAGTTCAGCCCGCGGTTGAGCTTCACCTACAAGCCGTTCGAGAACACCACGTTCCATGCCGGTTACGCACGCTACTTCACCCCTCCGGTCCTGGTGGAAGCTGCACCTGTCAACCTCGCTGCGTTCAATAACACCACAGGCGCGGTGTCCGGCCAGAATGATCCGGTGTTGCCGGAGCGCTCGCATTACTTCGATGCCGGCGCTGACCAGAAATTCAAATTCGGATGCGGCTCAGACCCGAAGACCTGTTCCACTCTCGAGCTTGGCGTCGACGCCTATTACAAGATCGCGCAGGACCTGATCGACAACGGCCAGTTTGGACAAGCTCTGGTGCTGAGCGGCTTCAACTATGCCCGCGGCTACAATGAAGGCATTGAATTCAAGACGAAGTACACCAATGGCAACTTCCAGGCCTATGGCAATGTTGCCGTGGCCCAACAGAGAGCGAACGATCCGGTATCGAACCAGTTCCTGTTCGACAACACCACGCCAAATCCGAACTTGGGCGGCATGACCGAGCTTAACTACCTTCAGACTCACTTCATCTATACCGACCACAACCAGTTCGTCACCGCCTCGGCCGGCGCCATCTATTCGTTCTGCGGCCGGCCTGCCACCGCGGCAGAAGCGTTTGGCGATGACGGTCTGTCGTGGTGCGGCATTAAACTAAGTGCCGACATGATCTACGGCAGCGGTCTGCGCGCTGGCGACGCCAATATCGACACGGTGCCGTCCTATACGCAGGTCAATATCGGCATCAAGCGCGAGTTCCTGCTGCCGAACGATCCGAAGCCGATGACTGTCCGCTTCGATGTCGTCAATCTGTTCGATACCATCTACGAAATCAGGGATGGATCCGGCATCGGCGTGTTCGCATCGCAGTTCGGGCCACGCCGCGGCTTCTTTATCGGCGTTTCGAAAAAGATATGAAGTGCGCCGGGCTCGAAGTGACCCGACCGGCGGGCAGTCCCGCAAGGGCCGGCTTGGCCACTCATGTCAGCCTTACGGCGCTGCATTCGCAGCGCTGTAAGGTGGTGTAGATGCGTTGATGCTGCGTCTTCTTCATCTGCTATCGGTTTTGGCCGCGCTTGCCCTCGGAGCAGGCTCCGCTCAGGCCCACCCGCACGTCTGGGTCACCTTCCACAGCGAGATTCTTTACGCAGCCGACGGCAGCGTGACAGGTGTCCGCCACTCCTGGACTTTCGACGACATGTTTTCCGCCTACGCGCTCCAGGGCATCCCCCATGGGAAGAAGGGCCAGTACACGCGGGAAGAACTGGCCTCGCTCGCCCAAGTCAACATGGATTCGCTGAAGGAGTATGGCTATTTCACCTTCGCGCGCGCGGACGGCAAGAAGCTGAAGTTTTCGGATCCCGTCGACTATTGGCTCGAATACAAGAACGCTACCCTCACTCTCCATTTCACCCTGCCGTTGAAGGCGGCTGCCACGGCCAAGGCCATGCAGATCGAGGTCTACGATCCCACGATCTTCGTTGATTTCGAGTTTGCCAAGGACAAGCCGGTCACCTTGAGCGGCGCGCCGCAATGCCTGTTGACCTATGATTTGCCACACCAGCCGACACCGGCGGAACAGTTGCAACTCAGTCAGCTCGATAGTGACCCGCTCGGCATATCCAGCACTTATGGAGAAATCTTCGCCAACAAGATCCTGGTGAAGTGCCCATGACCAGATCACGCGGTGTTATCATGACCGTGCTGGTGGCGGCTCTCGTCGCCTGTGCAATTGATGTCACATCGGCGCAAGCCGCGCCATTCGGAGCCCCTCATCCTGCCGGTGCCATTTCGCCATCCGGCCTCATTGGCTGGATCTTCGCGCAGCAAGCGGCCTTCTATCGTTCGCTGTCGGGCTTCATCCGGGCGAGCAAGGAGGACAGTACCGCGATGTGGGGCCTCTTCGGCATCTCGTTTCTCTACGGCGTCTTTCATGCCGTGGGCCCGGGGCACGGCAAAGCCGTGATCTCTTCCTACCTCGTCGCCAACGAAGAGACCTGGCGTCGCGGTATTGTTCTGTCATTCGCGTCCGCGGGCATCCAATCCGTCGTTGCCATTGTCGTGGTGGCTATCGCCGCGGTTCTTCTCGGCGCGACGGCGAAGGCGATCGGGCTGACCGTTCATCTCGTCGAGGTTGTCAGCTATGGTCTGGTCATCCTGATCGGCCTTCGGCTTTTCTACGTCAAAGGCCGCGGCTTTCTCCTCGCCTGCCGCGAACTGACGTGGACCCCGGTGCCCGTCCTCGCCCTCACGTCGGGGTACAGCAGTAAGACCCTTCGGCTTCCCACTCCGCGCCTCGGCGCGATGACCCTGCGTGGCGGGCAATGCACGGTCGATGGATGCGCCGATCATGAGCACGGCTTTCACTGTCACGACGAGCACCACGAGTCGGCCTGGGGCCACGCCCACGGGCCAGAGCCCGCTGAACTCGCCGGCGCGGGCGGCTGGCGCCGAGGCCTCTCGGCGGTGGTCGCGGTTGGATTGCGGCCATGTTCCGGCGCGATCATCGTCCTCATCTTCGCGCTGGCCCAGGACCTGTTCTGGACCGGCGTCGGTGCAACCTTGATCATGGGGCTTGGTACAGCGGTGACGGTTGCGGCGATCGCAACGCTCGCAATGAGCGCCCGACAGATCGCAAGCCGCCTGGCCATGACCCGGGCCGGATTCGGCATGCTCACGATGAGAGCTATCGAGGTCGGCGCCGCGGCGCTCATCGTCGCGTTCGGCACACTGTTGTTGGCAGGTTACATGGCGAGCGAACAACTGTGGATGTTCACGGGATAGATCTGACGGGCAATCAGCTGCTGAAGATCCTGATTTCCTCGATTATTCTCGTCATCAGGTCCGGTTTTGATCCTCGGCGCGATGAACCGAACGTGTTCACATTGCGCGCCAAACGATATTTGCGTTTCTCGCGCAAACTATGTAATGTTATAACATTATACAGACTGGCGAGGCCGCTGGCGGAAATGACACAAGAGGCGATCTGCTGCGAACCGCGATCACCAACTGACCATCTTTACTGACACCCAAGATTAAGGACTCGCCCATGCCTGAAGCTGCGACACAGATTCCAGTCACGGTCCTGACCGGCTATCTCGGCTCGGGGAAAACGACGCTACTCAACCGCATCCTCACCGAGACTCACGGCAAGCGGTTTGCTGTGATCGTCAATGAATTCGGCGAGGTCGGTATCGACAACGATCTCATCGTCGATACGGACGAGGAAGTCTTTGAAATGAACAATGGGTGCATTTGCTGCACGGTTCGCGGCGATCTTATTCGTATCATCGCAGGGCTGATGCGGCGTAGCCGCGCGTTCGACGGCATCGTGGTGGAGACCACGGGGCTCGCAGATCCCGCGCCGGTGGCACAGACATTCTTTGTCGACGATGAGATCCGCCGCAAGACCAAGCTTGATGCCATCGTCACCGTCACCGACGCCAAATATCTTCTCGAACAAATCGATCGGGCCCCGGAAGCGCAGGAACAACTCGCGTTCGCCGACGTCGTTCTCGTCAACAAGGTCGATCTTGTCGACGGGCGCGGCCTGGCTGAGGTCGAACATCGCATCCGCAGGATCAACCCCTACGCGTCGATCCACAGGACGGAGCGCTGTGGCATCGAGCTCGGCCGTATACTGGGGCGCGACGCTTTCAGCCTCGATCGTATCCTCGAAGTCGAGCCGGGATTCCTCACCGAGGAGCATGCTCACGAGCACGACGACGAGATTGCCAGCCTATCACTGGTCGCCGACGAGCCAATGGATCCCGCCAGGTTCGTCTCATGGATTCAGGATACCACTCAACGCTACGGCACGGACATCCTGCGCATGAAGGGCATTATTGCAATGGCTGATGATGACCGGCGTTTTGTCGTGCAGGGCGTCCACATGCTGATCGAGGGCGGCAGTCAGCGCGCATGGAAGAAGAACGAAGCGCCCCAGACCCGGCTTGTCTTCATTGGCCGCGATCTACCCGTGGACCTGCTGAAGCAAGGATTTGAGGCCTGCCGCGCCTGACCAGCGAATTGTCGAGCCCGAGGCGGCCTGGAGTATCGCTGGCGGCAACGCGGACGGCGCGGGGCTCAAGGCAATCCAGTAAATGGGCGTCCTCTCGGCCTGGGTCTATTCATTGAACGCATCTACAAACAAGGTTGGAATGCCTATGGGCGACATCGTTCGACTTATTCCAAAATCCGAGATTGAGCGGGCTCGTTCAATTCGAGAGGCTCGCGCAATATACGACAGTATATTCCCGCCGACCGGTGTTGTTGGCGGGCGGCCAGATGGTCGCGCCAGCCAAGGGACACAGCCGAGCCGAAAGGGCTTGCTTCCTCAAGAAGAAACGGTCGGATGATAGCGAGGTTTCGATCCTGCTACCCTCGCCGACCAAACTTCTATCTCACGACATCCCAATCCGGGCGGATGGCGCCGGACACACCGTCGAATGCGCCATCGACGAGTTCGGCGACCAGGAGCCGGCTGTAATCAACCGGACCGGGCATGGTCGCCCTTCCCTCAGGGACGGCCTTGAAGCCGATCCGGCGATAATAGGCTTCGTCACCGACCAGCAGCACCAAACGGTGCCCCTTTGACTTCGCGTCACGAAGTGCGCGTTCGAGCAACAGACGTCCGACCCCGCGACTGCGAAACGACGGCTCGACGGTCAACGGGCCGAGCAGCAACGCCCTGGTGTCGCCGACGACGACCGGCAATTGCCGCACCGAGCCTACCAGCATAGTCCCGATCCACGCGGTGAACGACAGGTCGAGCAAATGATCGACATGCTCGCGTATCCGGTAGGCGCTCAGGACAAAACGGCCGGGGCCGAAGGTGCGCTCATGCAAGCGCTCGATCGCCTGCGCGTCGTTGGCGGTTTCAGCCAGGATGGTCAGAGAGAGATCACTCATCAGCGCGCGTCTATCTTCGAATGCCCAGCGCCCGTCAAGTCCTATCGACAGGAGCCTGAGCCAGATAGGCCAGCAGCTTCATCTCCCGGCGTCCGCGCGTCACGGTGTCAAGCACAAGGCCGGACGACAGCGAAAGCATCGCCAGAACCATCAAGCCCATCGACAAGACCGCCGTCGGCAGGCGGGGAACGATACCCTGCTCAAGATAGGTGATGAATACGGGAATCGCGAGGCCGATCGAAGCCAGCATCAGAAAAATGCCAATCCCGGTAAAGAAGCGCAGCGGCTTCTCCGAGCGATAGAGCTTGAGGATGGTGCCGAGAATCCGGAAACCGTCGCGCCAGGTGTTGAGTTTGCTGACGGAGCCTTCCGGGCGCGCATAATAAGGCGTTTCGACCTCAGCCGTCGGCAGCGACAATTCCAGCGCATGGACGCTCAATTCGGTTTCGATCTCGAAACCGTCCGACAGCACCGGAAAGGATTTGACGAACCGCCGCGAGAACACCCGATAGCCGGAGAGAATATCCTTGAAAGCCTTGCCGAACACCGACGCCAGAAAGCTGGTCAACAACCAGTTGCCGGTGCGATGGCCGGGCCGCCAGGCGGCCTCGGCCTGATCGACCCGCAAGCCAACCACCATATCGAGATGCTCCGACATCAGCGCCTCGATCATTTTCGGAGCGCTTGCCGGATCGTAGGTGGCATCGCCATCGACCAGGACGTAAATGTCGGCATCGACATCGGCGAACATGCGGCGGACCACGTGGCCCTTGCCCTGGCGGCGCTCGCTGCGCACCGAGGCGCCGGCTTCGCGCGCCACCGCGGCGGTACGGTCCGACGAGTTGTTGTCGTAGACGAAAATTTCAGCCGACGGCAGCGCCTTGCGAAAATCGGCAATCACGGTCGCGACGGCGGCTTCCTCATTGAAACACGGCACCAGAACAGCAATCCGCGGCCGTGCCGGTTCGGCTTGCGGGAATTCGGATTTCGCAAACTCTGCCAGCGCCGCCGCCATACCGGCCAGATCGCCGCGAGGCCTTGGCGGGCGTTTGGGTTCCGGGACGGCGCTCATCGGCTAAATCCTTAACGATCGTTAGGGTTTTGAGGCCCGATCATAAGGACGTATCGCTAACGTTCTCTAACGCCAGGTCTGACTTGGCGGCCTGTTTTCGATCACTTCCGAAAGCCGCAGCCGCGTCCCCCTGGTCGTCTCCGCCGGCAAGGCCTGCATTTCGAAAAATCCGCATTCGACGATCTCGCGGTTCGGCTCCGGGAGCCGCTCCTGCCTGAAATGCCGGACCAGATAGAGCGCAACGTGATCGCGCCGGGAAACGTGACTGTTGAGATAGACGCCGAAAAGCGCGGGGTCGCCGACAAGTTCGATTTTCCCCTCCTCCATCAATTCGCGGGTAAGAGCCTCGCGCAGCGTCTCGCCGGTTTCCACCCCGCCGCCCGGCAGATGCCAGCCGCTGACGTAGCTGTGCTTGACCAGAAACACGCGATTTTCGCCGTCAAGCACGACGGCGCGGACGCCGAGCGTCATGCCGCGCGCAAACCGCCAATAAAGATGAAAGAGCCGCCGCAGCGCCGGCTCGAGACTTCTCCGCAGGCCCTGCATCATCGCCGTCAAAACTTGCTACTCCCGGATCACGTTTGATCCTTGCATCCCGGCCCCTAGTGGTCCAATTCTAACATTCGCATCCCTTCGCAGCTGCCATCTTTGCGAATGTTAGAATTAAAAGGACCACTAGCAAATTTAAGTTTCTAGTGAAGTTTGGATTTGACATTCGCCTGACGAACCCGCGGCCAGGTGGGTAGCGAATGTCAAATCTACTCCACTAGCTTGCCAATACATTCATCAATTTTGCAGAGAATGATGAGGCGATCATGCGGCCGCTCTTGCGAGTGGAAGAAAGACACCGCTAATGGCAGCGTTTTCGCTCGCTCATCTGTCCGATCCGCATTTGCCGCCGCTGCCAAGCCCGCGGCTTTCCGAACTCATGGGCAAGCGCGCGCTCGGCTATCTGAACTGGACGCGCAACCGTCATCGATACCACCGGCGCGACGTGCTCGATGTCCTGATGTCGGATTTGCAGGCGCAGGTGCCCGATCACATCGCGGTCACCGGCGATCTCGTCAATCTGGCACTGGAGGCCGAGTTTGCCCCGGCCAAGGCCTGGCTGGAGAGCGTCGGTCCGCCGGAACGTGTGACCGTCGTTCCCGGCAATCATGATGCCTATGTTCGCGCGACCGCCGATCGATTTACCGATCAATGGGGAAGCTATCTTGCCGGCGATACTCCGGCGCACGGCGTGGCCTTTCCGGCGTTGCGCCGCCGCGGCCCGCTGGCGCTGATTGGTGTATCCTCGGCGGTCCCGACGCCACCGCTGATGGCGACGGGATGGCTTGGAAGAGACCAGATGGATGCGCTTGAACGCCTGCTGGCCACGCTGGCTTCCGAGCCCGCCTTTCGCATCCTTCTGATTCACCATCCGCTGCGCTCCAAGGCGCACGCCAAGCGTCTGACCGATGCGCCGGGCCTGCTTTCACTTTTGAAACAACACGGCGTCGAGCTGGTTCTGCACGGCCACGATCACGTTCATTCGACGATGTCGGTCGAGGGGCCGAGTGGATCGTCAATTCCGGTGATCGGCGTACCTTCGGCTTCCGCGCGGGCCCATGGTCACTATCCCGATGCGGCCTACAACCTGTTTTCAATCGCACGCTACGGCGATGGATGGCGCTGCCGGCAAACCGTGCGGGGCATCAACGAATCGCTTCAGGTTCGCGAAATACGACGCGTGCAGCTGATGTAGCGTCCGCGATCTAGAAGCTATTGAAGCTCGCAAACAATGCGAGGCCGAACAGCCCCAGCGCACCGAGGAGGAAGCCAAGCGCGAACGGCCAGAACCGGCCACGGCGGGGCTTTTCGGCCGGGACCGGATTCCGCTCGGCGGTCGTCGGCGGCGCAGCGAGCGCGTGTTCGCGCTCGATCATGCGACGGGCGACATAGTCGGTAACCGCATCGACGATGACCGGCACATCATGGGATTCCGCGATCACGATGCGGCCGAAACGGGTGTCCTGCACGAAGCGATAGGCGCGCTTGTCCCTGCCCATCACGACATGGGCAACCACATCGACCCACAGCCGCGGCGTCTCGCCCTGGCTGATGCCGCGATCGAACAGATCGACATGATCGGGGATTTGCGCAAACAACGGGTCCAGCGCTTCGCTCAAAATTTCAAGCCGCGCCACTTCCGCGTCGCGCAGATCGACGACGACGCCGGTGCGATCGGCAGCCTCGATGCGCGCTTTACGGAGCGCATCGCGCAGCCGTGTCGGGCGCGCCTCGCCGGCGGCCCCACCGCTTTCAATATTTTGTGCCTCTGCCATCGGCTTTACGTCCCGTCCTGATCGACCCCAGAAAAGTCGCATTAACCTATCAGTAACCCTGCCTTCCGCAAAGAGCCGTTTATTCCCAAAGGCTTATACTAGTGTCCCGGTTCTTGACATTCGTATCATTTCGCAGCGGGCACGTTTACGAATGTCAGAACCAAAGGGACACTAGCAACCATATGATTCTAGTGTGGCTTTGACCCTGACGTTCCTTCGGAGAACTCGCGGGCGATGCTGAAAGGAACGTCAGAGTCGCCACACTAGCCCCAAAAACGAACGCGGCCCCGCCACCCCCGAAGGGGTGACGAGGCCGCGCCCGTCCTTGGACGTCTTCTTAAGAGATCAGGCCATCACGCGCGCGGGCTCTTCCACGATCGAGAAGCGTACACCGGCCTTGTGGCGGTGCTCTTCCGAAACCTCGCGCCAGCAGTCTTCGGCCTCTGCGCGGCTCTTGAACGGACCTTTGACCTGGGCCGAACCTTCCACGAGCTTGTGGAAATTCATCGAGCCGAACTCGCCGCCGATCACCCAGAAATTGCTGCCTTTGGTCATTGTCAGTCTCCTGTTGCTGTGGAGCGATCAGTCTGGAATTCGACTAAACTCCAGACCGATCAACTTAACCGTTGGATCTGAGCATGATCTTTTCGGAAAACCGGTTTCCACCTTTCCGGATCATGCTCTAGCCGAACTGGTTCATCGTGTTATGGGCGCCACCCGCCTTAAGGGCAGCTTCGCCGGCGAAGTACTCCTTGTGATCGTCGCCGATGTTGGAGCCAGCCATGTTCTGATGCTTCACGCAGGCGATGCCCTGACGGATCTCGGCGCGCTGGACGTTCTTCACATAGCCGAGCATGCCCTGCTCGCCGAAATATTCCCTCGCCAGATTGTCGGTCGAGAGCGCCGCCGTGTGATAGGTCGGCAACGTGATCAGATGATGGAAGATGCCGGCGCGCTTCGCCGAGTCGGCCTGGAAAGTGCGGATACGCTCGTCGGCTTCCTTGGCCAGCGGCGTGTCGTCGTATTCCGCCTTCATCAGTTCGGCACGATCGTACTTGCTGACGTCTTGGCCGGCTTCCTTCATCGCATCGTAAACCTGCCAACGGAAGTTCAGCGTCCAGTTGAAGGACGGCGAGTTGTTGTAGGCCAGCTTCGCGTTCGGAACCACTTTTCGGATTCGATCGACCATCTTGGCGATCTGCTCGATGTGCGGCTTCTCGGTTTCGATCCACAAGAGGTCTGCGCCGTTCTGCAGCGAGGTCACGCAGTCCAGCACGCAGCGATCTTCACCGGTGCCCGGGCGGAACTGATACAGATTGCTGGGCAACCGCTTCGGACGCATCATCTTGCCGTGCCGGTTGATGATGACATCGCCGTTGCGGGCGTTGTCGACAGTCACTTCCTCGCAATCGAGGAAGCTGTTGTACTGGTCGCCGATGTCGCCGGGCTTGTGGCTCACGGCGATCTGCTGCGTGAGGCCGGCGCCGAGCGAGTCGGTGCGGGTCACGACGACGCCGTCTTCGACGCCCAGTTCGAGGAACGCGTGGCGGCAGGCACGAATCTTCGCGAGGAAGACGTCGTGCGGCACGGTCACCTTGCCGTCCTGGTGTCCGCACTGCTTTTCGTCCGAGACCTGGTTTTCGATCTGGAGAGCGCAGGCACCCGCTTCGATCATCTTCTTGGCGAGCAGATAGGTCGCTTCGGCGTTGCCGAAGCCGGCATCGATGTCGGCGATAACGGGGACGACATGGGTCTGGAAGTTGTCGATCTTTTCGATCAACGCCTTCTCCTTTGCCTTGTCGCCTTCCTTGCGGGCGGCATCGAGCGCCCGGAAGATATCGTTCAGCTCGCGCGAGTCGGCCTGACGCAGGAAGGTGTAGAGCTCTTCGATCAGGGCCGGCACCGAGGTCTTCTCGTGCATCGACTGGTCAGGCAGCGGTCCGAACTCGGAGCGGAGCGCCGCGATCATCCAGCCGGATAGATACAGATAGCGGCGATCGGTCGTGCCGAAGTGCTTCTTGACCGAGATCAGTTTCTGCTGGGCGATGAAGCCATGCCAGCACCCCAGCGACTGGGTGTACTTGGTGGGGTCGCCGTCATAGGCGGCCATGTCGGCCCGCATCAGCGCCGCGGTGTAGCGGGCGATCGTCGAGGCCGGTCTTGAAGCGGTTCTGCAGACCGCATGCGCGCGACGGCCTCGGCCGTCACCCCGTTCCAGGTCGGCTGGGTGTCGAGCAGCGCTTGCGGCCGCCTCGATCTCGCTCCGATACGAAGCCGGACCCTGGAGAGCCTGATCGCCGATCCCACGTGGCTGGTAGTTCATATTCGTAATCCTTTCGGTAGCGAAACACCTACACTCGACATTCGTGACAATGCGGGTGCGAAATGCGTGTCAGGAGATAAACGCGATGCCCAACAATTGGTAAATACCGCTTGATTCTGAATGGTGATGTCATGTAACACTAATACTTGTGATATTAGTTATTTTGTAATTTTTGTCACAAAATGGAATAGCGGTACCACTCGCGTGTAAAGACTTAAGACAATCGGTCCGGTGTCTTTGGAGCCGGGCTCGCATCGGGACGACGTACCAGGACGACAAGATGCCTGCGGATTCCGGAAAGAAACTGTTCGTCGGGCCCCGCTTCCGGCGTATCCGCCAGCAGCTTGGGCTGTCGCAGACCCAAATCGCCGAAGGTCTCGGCATCTCGCCGAGCTACATCAACCTGATCGAGCGCAATCAGCGCCCGGTGACGGCGCAAATCCTGCTCCGCCTGGCGGAGACCTATGATCTCGACCTGCGCGATCTTGCCACCGCCGACGAAGACCGCTTCTTCGCCGAACTGAACGAAATCTTTTCCGATCCGCTGTTTCGGCAGATCGACCTGCCAAAGCAAGAACTGCGCGATCTCGCCGAGCTCTGCCCCGGCGTCACCCATGCGCTGCAACGGCTGTACGCGGCCTATGCCGAGGCGCGCCGTGGCGAGACGATGGTCGCCGCCCAAATGGCCGACCGCGACGAAGGCACCCGCTTCGAGGCCAACCCGATCGAGCGCGTGCGTGATCTGATCGAAGCCAACCGCAACTATTTTCCCGAACTCGAGACCGCAGCGGAAAACCTGCGCGACGAGCTCAACGTGCCTCCGGAAGAATTATTTGCCGCGCTCTCGGCACGCTTGCGTGAAAAGCATTCGATCCTCACCCGCATCATGCCGGTCGACGTCATGCGCGAGACGTTGCGCCGCTTCGATCGCCATCGCCGGCAACTCCTGATCTCGGAACTGATCGACAGCCCCGGCCGCGCGTTTCAGCTCGCCTTTCAGATCGGGCTCGCCGAATGCACAAGCACGATCGACACCATCGTTGGCCGCGCCGGACCGCTCGACGATGCGCCGCGCAGGCTCTACCGGATCACGCTCGCCAACTACTTCGCCGCAGCCGCGATGATGCCGTACCAGCCGTTTCAGAGCGCCGCCGAGGCGCTCGGCTACGATCTCAGCGTGCTGTCGCAGCGCTTCAACGCCGGCTTCGAGCAGGTGTGTCATCGCCTCACGACCTTGCAGCGGCCGAATGCGCGCGGCGTGCCTTTCTTCATGCTTCGGGTCGATAACGCCGGTAACGTCTCCAAACGGTTTTCCTCCGGCACCTTCCCGTTTTCGAAATTCGGCGGCACCTGTCCGCTGTGGAACGTGCATTCCACTTTCGACACCCCCGATCGCCTGCTGAGCCAGGTGATCGAATTGCCCGACGGCACGCGCTACTTCTCGATCGCGCAGGTGATACGCCGTCCGGCGGCGCCGCATGCACAGCCGCAGCCGCGCTTTGCGATCGGTCTGGGTTGCGAAATCCGGCACGCGTCAAAACTCGTCTATGCCAGCGGACTTAATCTCGAAGCCGCTGAAGGCGCGCCGATCGGCGTCAATTGCCGGCTCTGCGAACGCGAGAATTGCAGCCAGCGCGCCGAACCTCCGATCACGCGCACGCTCATTCTGGATGAAAACACGCGGCGGATGTCGTCGTTCGTGTTTTCCAACGCGCGCGAATTGTGAGTTGCCGGTAAGCCTCCTCGAGGCCGAAATAGCAGCCGTTGGCTAATTCGCCGGAACCGTTATGGTGTTTGACGCCTTTTCCAACTCCCGCCTCGAAAAGTGGATATCCCGAATGTTCGTTTCGTTCTTTCCTCGCCCAAAACTGTTCTTCTGGTCGGCCCTGATCTGGACCGCTCTGTCGATGGGGCTCTGGTACGGCTATGTGAATGGTCTCACTGAATCAGCGAAGCCCGGAGTCGTCGGCGTTGCGCTGTTCTGGTCGGCGCCCTCGTTATGGTTTGACCTTTATTTTCTGATCGCGGTCGCCATCTTTGCCGGCTTCTGGATGACACTCGCGCCTCATCGGTGGGCGAACTGGTCCATCCTCGGATCGGCACTGATCCTGTTCACCTCTTACTTCCAGGTTCAGGTCAGTGTCGCCATCAACAGCTGGTACGGGCCATTCTACGATCTCGTTCAGGCGGCGCTATCGAAATCCAAACCGGTCACGATCGAACAGTTCTACGGTGAGTTGTCGACGTTTTCCGGCATCGCACTGATCGCGGTCGTGGTCGGCGTGCTGACGCGATTTTTCGTCAGTCATTACATCTTCCGCTGGCGCACGGCGATGAACGATTTTTACGTCGAGAACTGGCCGCGGTTGCGTACGATTGAAGGCGCCTCACAGCGGGTCCAGGAAGACACCATGCGCTTTGCCACCACGGTGGAAGGCCTCGGCGTCAACCTCATCAGCGCCGTACTGACGCTGCTCGCGTTCCTCCCGGTGCTGTTGCGGCTGTCGAGCAACATTACCGAACTGCCTTTGATCGGCTCGATCCCCTATCCGCTGGTGTTTGCCGCAGTGGTATGGTCACTACTAGGGACCGGCGCGCTCGCTCTGATCGGAATAAGGCTTCCCGGAATCGAATTTTTCAATCAACGAGTCGAGGCCGCCTACCGCAAGGAATTGGTGCTGGGCGAAGACGATTCCACTCATGCCGATCCGCCGACACTGGGAGCTCTGTTCGCCAACATCCGCCACAATTATTTTCGGCTTTATCTCAACTTCCTCTATTTCAATGTCGGACGCATCGTCTATTTGCAGACCGACGTGATCTTTCCCTACATTCTGCTCGGGCCAACGATCGTTGCCGGCAAAATCACTCTGGGTGCGATGAACCAGATATTGAATGCGTTCACGCAAGTGCGAACCTCGTTCCAGTACCTGGTCAATTCCTGGAGCACAATCGTCGAACTGATTTCGATCTATCAGCGTCTCCGTGGCTTCGAGGCTGCGATCCACGGCGACCCGTTGCCGCCGATCGAAGCCGAAGCGGAACCGCAGTCGTTGTGAACGAAGGTTTTTCTGGCCGTAAAGTCCACCCAACAAATACGGAGGAGACTTCAATGCGAAAGGAAATTCTTGCGGGCCTGACGATACTCGCGTTCGTCACCGGGATGACGGCCGGCGCGTTGGCTTTCGACAACAAGCCAGATCGCGCCGGTCACGTCAGACACTTCCACGCTGGTGGAACGCACAGCTTCGGAGCCAGGCGCGGCAACCGTTTTGCCGGGGTCCGTGCCACCGATGACCGCGGTGGCTTTATCGAGCTCGGCCCGCTCGGGATAACGGCGGCTTGCGGCTCATATCGCCATCAACACGGCGACTGCGGCTCGGGCTACTCCGTCTCCGCCTGGTCCTGGTAAGCACCGTCTTCGAGTTGTCTGGATATCGGCAACGGCCCGCTCGGAAAATCCAGAGCGGCTCGCTTTCCGCTTCGCGGGAACACGAGAGGGTTCGCGAAGGGGGTCTCCCTCGCACGTGGAACAGCCGCCTTCTCGCGCGTTACATAACATTTATTTTAGCAAGCCATCTCAAATCCTCGGCAACCGGCCCGCGCGGCAAGCGTTGAGTGGGCAACGACCCAACCGATGCAAGGAGGTTTTGATGAGGAAGCAGATTCTGGCAGGCGCGATGGCGCTTGCACTTGCCACGGGAATGACGACCAGCGCGATGGCCTTCGGCCATGGTGGTGGCGGCTTTCACGGCGGCGGCGGTTTCCACGGTGGTGGTTTCCATGGCGGCATGGCCGGCGTTCACGGCGGCTTCGGCGGCAGCCGGTTTGCGGGAGTCCGCGGCTACGGCAGCTGGCGTCACGGCGGATGGGGCGGCCGGCGATTTGTCGGCGGCTATGGTGGCTATGGGTATGGCGGGTGGGGTTATGGTGGCCCCTATTATTACGACGATTATGCCGACCTCGGCCTCGTGGGACTTGGCCTCGGGCTGGCGGGAGTAGCAACGGGTTATTGCGGACCGTATGGCTACAACTACGGCTACTGCGGCCCCGGCTACGCGGTCGACGCCTGGTCCTGGTGAGCGACCGAATTTCGAAATTCCCTGAAGCGAAGAGACCCGCTCGGCAAAATCCCGAGCGGGTTTTTCATTTCAGATTTTTTCATTTCACATTGGAGGCCGTGGTCGTCGATCGCTCTTAGTCCGCCGACGAATTGCTGCGGCTGATACCGCCTGCGAACACACCGGCGCGAGAGGTCGCCGCTATGCCGGGTTCGTCATGGTTCAGCTTCGAATAGAGCGACCGGTCCTTTGCCGCCATCTCAAAGTGCTGCTGCTGCTCGGCCGTGGGTGCAACGTGCCGATCGCGAGCCAGGCTCTCCTGCTCCTGCGTCGGCCGGGCTTTGGTTCCGCGGCTTCCGCCGTTGAAGCTGACGTGCATCGACGGATCGGCGTCCACGATCGTCTGATCGTAAAGATGGGCAATATTCAAAGATCCGAGATTGTTGGCGGCACGGTTGTAGAAGAACGTGCCGTTATCCCAGCGACCGCCCTGATATCCGTCGCCCGTATAACCGTAGCCGTAGTTGATGCCGCCATAGAAGCCGACCGTCTCGGCCCAATAACCGGCATGGAAAGCATAGCCATCGTCGATCCGGCTCCAATAAGGCGGAGTCCACAAAAGGCCCGGCCGTGGCGGCTTGACCCATGTTCCAGGCACCCAGTAGTAATCCCGAACATCTTCGCGCCGGGTCCAGAACCCCGGCATCCATAGATAGCCCTCCTTCGGGATCGCAGGCTGGGCATAGGACGGGATCGGCGGCGGCGCTGTCTTGACGATGTGAGCGGCATCCGTCGGACGCGGCTGAAAATGCGGGGGCACCTGCAAATATCCGGCGGGCGGAAAATTCGACGTGACCATGGAAGTCGTTTGCTGTGCAAACGCACACGGCCCGCAGATGAGAGAAAGAGAAATCAGACCTACCGTTACCTTTGGCATGCCTCGTCCGATCACGAACGGATCACCTCGCCCGGTCACGAACGCCCGCCCGCCGCGCCGCGCCGGTCTCCCAATTCTAATGGCATGCCGAGGCGGATGTTCAGGCGAACGATCCTAAAATTTTCATTAGGGAGCGCCAAAAGGATGGTAGTGGAAAAGCCGATACGCATGACTCAAATGGCAAAATACATATGCAATTTTTTTTAAAGCCTTTATGCCTGATCGGCTCGATCGGGCTTGTGATATTTGCAAGCACAGCGTGGGCTCAAGGCATCGCGCCGGGATTTCCGGCCCCGGCGCGCGCCGCGCCCGTTTCGCGCGCAGCCAGTTGCCACAACGGCGCGAACTTCGATCGCTTTCTGGCGGATCTGAAGCAGCACGCATTGGCGGCCGGGGTTTCGCAGCGCGCGATCAGCGAGGCCACCCCCTACCTCGTCTACGACCAGGGCATCGTCAACCGCGACCGCGGCCAGCGCGTGTTCGGCCAGGTGTTCACCGAATTCTCCAGCCGCATGGCCGCACCCTACCGGATGCAGCAGGGTCAGGCCCGAATCAAAACCTATGCGTCCGCCTTCGCGCGCGCCGAAAAAGAGTACGGCGTGCCGCCGGCGGTGATCGCGGCGTTCTGGGGACTGGAAAGCGACTTCGGCGCCAATATGGGCACCCTGCCGACGCTGCGTTCGCTGGTATCGCTGGCCTATGATTGCCGGCGTTCGGAGCGTTTCGCCGGCGAGACCATCGCCGCGCTGAAGATCATCGATCGCGGCGACCTCACGCCGGACGAAATGATCGGCTCCTGGGCGGGTGAACTCGGCCAGACGCAATTTCTGCCGACGCATTATTTCAACTACGCAGTGGACTATGGCGGCCGTCGCAATCTCCTAAGCAGTCCGGAGGACGTGATCGGCTCGACCGCGAACTACATCGCCAACGGTCTGAAATGGCGGCGTGGGGAACCCTGGTTGCAGGAAGTGCGCGTGACGGCGCCAGTCAATTTCCCCTGGGATCAGGCCGACCTTACGATCCGTTTGCCGCGTTCGAAATGGGCCCAGCTTGGCGTCAAATATCCCGATGGCCGGCCGCTGCCGGACGACGACATGCCCGCCTCGTTGCTGTTGCCGATGGGGCGCACCGGGCCGGCCTTCCTCGCCTATGCGAATTTTGCCGCCTACACCGAATGGAATAACTCGCTGATCTATTCGACCACCGCCGGCTATCTCGCGACAAGAATTGCGGGCGCGCCACCGATGCAGCGGCCGACAGGTCCCGTGGCGCAATTGCCATTCAATCAACTGCGCGAGTTGCAACAACTTCTGGTGCGCGCGGGATTCGACGTCGGCAAGGTGGATGGCGTGATGGGCCAGCAGAGCCGCACGGCCGTGAAGGCGATGCAGATCAAATTCGGCTTGTCGGCCGACTCCTGGCCGACGGCTGAATTGCTGGCGCGGATGCGCGGCTCACGCGCACAGCCGGCCGCCGCCGCCGCGGCTCAGCCAACAAGATAATATCCGGCCGGGTTTTGATCCCAACAGAGTTGTATTGTTCTATTGCCGATCCCATTTGTGGCATGCGCCATTCGGCTGCAACGATCCACGCCACGAAAGAGCATCACATGTCCTTCTATGACGCCTCCGTTCCTGCCTTCCTGCAAATCCTCGGCAGCCTCTCCGGCATTCTCGCCAAGGCGGAGGCGCACTGCGCCGCAAAAAATATCCAGCCCGAGGTGCTGCTCGGCGCACGGCTCTACCCGGACATGCTGCCGCTGTCGAAGCAAATTCAACTGGCGTGTGATTTCGCCAGCAAGGGCTGCGCCCGGCTCGCTCATGTCGATGTGCCGTCAACGCCCGACACCGAGAAGACATTCGCAGAGTTGCGGCAGCGGCTCGCCAAGACCAGCGACTACCTCAAGAAGTTTACGCCCGCGCAATTCGAAGGCGCCGACAGCCGCGAAGTCACCTTCCCGATCGGCCCCGATAAAACCCTGACGCTGAAGGGTCAGGAATTCCTCAATCGTTTTGCATTCACGAATTTCTATTTCCACGCCGCGACCGCCCACGGCATCCTTCGTCACAATGGCGTCGAGATCGGCAAGCGCGATTTTCTGGGCGTGGCCTGAGCGAGCAGAAGCTACCCGCGGCCAAGCCAGCTGTGGAATGAGGCCTGCCAAAACGGGCGCGGGAAAGGGACATACCTTTCTTCCTGCGTCCGTTTTTAAGCAGATTATACCATCTTGCGATTTCGTGATCGCGGCCTGCTTGCCGACGTCCGCGGCAATGCACAATTCCATTTACAAGTTCCCGCCCGCTCTCCTCAACCCGCCGAGATCAATGAAAATGAGCACGTCCAAACTCCTCGAGCCGTTCAAGCTTGGTCCGATCACACTCCCCAATCGCTTTGCGATGGCGCCATTGACCCGTAACCGCGCTCTGGCGGGCCTCGTGCCCAACCCGCTCGCGGTTGAATATTACGGGCAGCGCGCTTCCGCCGGACTGTTGATCACCGAAGCCACCCAGGTTTCGCAGCAGGGTCAGGGATATCAGGATACCCCCGGCATTTATTCGAAAGAACAGATCGCCGGATGGCGCAAGGTTACCGACCGCGTGCATGCTTTGGGCGGCCACATCTTCCTTCAGCTCTGGCATGTCGGCCGCATCTCGCATACCTCGCTGCAGCCGAATGGCGGCGCACCGGTGGCGCCGTCTGCAATCCGCGCCAATGGCAAGACCTTCGTCGGCGGCACTTTCGCGGACGTGTCCGAGCCCCGCGCGCTGGAGCTTTCGGAGATTCCGGGGATCACCGACAGCTTCAAGAAAGGCGCGGCCAATGCGATCGCGGCCGGGTTCGACGGCGTCGAGGTTCATGGCGCCAACGGCTATCTGCTGGATCAATTCGCCAAGGACGGCACCAACAAGCGCACCGACGCATATGGCGGCTCAATCGAGAATCGCGCCAAACTGATGCTTGAAGTAACCAGGGCTGTCGTCGCCGAAGTCGGCACCGAGCGCACCGGCATCCGAATTTCGCCGGTAACACCGTCGAATGATATTTCGGATTCCAATCCGCAGCCATTGTTCGACTACATCGTCGATCAACTCAATGCGCTGAAGCTGGTTTATATCCATGTCATCGAGGGCGCGACCGGCGGCCCGCGCGATATCGCTCCGTTCGACTTTCGCTCGCTGCGCAACCGCTTCAAAGGCGCCTACATCGCCAACAATGGCTACTACTTCGAACTCGCCAACAAGGTGTTGTCGGCGAACGAAGCCGATCTGATCGCGTTCGGAAAGTTGTTCCTCGCCAATCCCGATCTCGTCGAGCGTTTCAAGCGCGGCGCGTCGCTCAATGCGCCCGACAAGGCCACCTTCTATGGCGGAGGCGCCAAGGGGTATACGGATTATCCGGCACTCGAATCCGCTGCCGCGGCGGAGTGACCTACTCCCTCGCCCCGCCCTTGCGGGGCGAGGCGAAGCCGCGCGTGCCTCGATTTAAAGGGTGCCCCGATTCAAACAAGAATCATGCGGCTCTTCCCACGCACTGATAGCTGCGGTCCGGGTAAAACCCACCACCCCCTCACATTGACGGGAGGGTAAGGGAATGTTCGGCCCCACGCGGGGTAACACTATCAGGCCTCGAACGGCTGTCCGCCAGACGGGAGAAGCGCATGAATAAATCTGCCATTCGGCTCTTGATGATCGCCATGTTTGCCATCGCATCAGCTGCAGTTCCCGTGGTCGGACCGGCAAAGGCCGCGACCGACGGCAGCACGAAGAAGAAGCACAAGAAGATGAATTCGACCGCCGGGCAGATGCACGCTCCCGTGTCTTCTTCCCAGGCTCCTCCCAACCTGGCCGATGATCCCTCACGGAAAGTGAGCTATTGAGGCTCCAATCGCGTTCAATGCTCGGCCGATCGTAACTGCGACCCGAGCACGGTTTCACGTCGGGTGCTGCCGGCTGTCGTTGGTGCTGCGCCACAACCAGATCATCAGCGAACCCGCACGTCCCCGTATCGGGGATTCTTGCGGTCCGGTCAGGCTTCCCGACTTGAACAGGTGCTGCCCTGCGGCGTGAAGCAACTCGTCACTTAGCGCAAGTTCTACGCCGTGGCTTGCCGCCACCTCCATCAGCCGGCTCGCCACGTTGACGGTGTCACCTGTCGCCGTGATGTGGTGATAGCTCCCGCCGCCGAGCCGTGAGGCAACAATGACGCCGAAATGAGCACCAACCTTGAATCCGAGTTTCGACGCGCTCGTCAGCCGCAGCGAAGCCAGCCATCGCCCGACACTGCTGCAAAGCCTGAGCGCGCACTCCGCCGCTCTCGCGGCATCATCCGTGGCGGCTGCCGGCAAGCCAAACAAAATCATGGCGCCATCACCCAGAAAACTCGTGATCATCCCGCCGCAAGCAACCGCTTCCCCGTCGACCAGCGCGTGAAATTCCTTCAAGAGATCGCGGGTCTCATCCGGCCCAAGCTGTTCGCTCAGGGATGTGAATCCGGACAGGTCGATAAAGACGACCGCCGCATTCTGACGGACCGGTTCGGCGAGAAAGTTCGGATCGCGAGCCAACCAGTTCTGTATCGCGGGCGCCTGAAACTGTTCGAGCAACTCGTTCCTGGCGGCAAAGTATTGTGCCTGCTGCCGGCCCGACCACAGTTGCAATGATCCGAAAAAAACCACTGGCACGGCGGCGGCAGCGACCGGCACTGCCGCATTCATGACCACTCCGTACGAAAACGCCAGGAAGTTTGTCGCTGCCCAGACCAGAACAACGGCAGCGGCAACAAGGAGCCCCCCAGCATTTCGCCGCCAGGCGATAAGGCCAACAAGAACAGCAGGCAGCAGGACAGCAACGACACCGTCGGCAATGCGAACAGATTCGTCCCGCAACGGACCATCCCCCGCCACGAGGTGGTCGATGGCTGTCGAAATGACTTCCACGCCCGGCAACAGCCGATCAAAGGGCGTGGAGAAAAAGTCGCCGCCGCCGCTGACCGTGGCGCCGATAACAACGATTCGGTTTCGGATATCGTCGGGCGATATGTCGCCGGCGAGCAGCGAGGCCGCGCTTCGCGTGCGGATCGTTCCCCGCGGGCCATAGAATGCAATGGGCAGGGCATGATCGATGTCGGTTGGAACCGAACGCTGACCCAACTTCAAACGGTCTGGCTCGATCGCGAGATCCTTTCCGGCGGCCAGCGTCGCAACGCGGAGCGGAAACGACAGTTCGACCCTATCAGGCGTACGAAACAACATCGGAATGGAACGAGGTGTACCGCTTTGATCCGTCGCCACATTGACGATGCCAATGTTGGCGTGATCGGAAAACCGCTTCAGAGGCAACAGGAATTTCTCGGCCGTTGGGATCCGGGCGAGCGGACCCTGATCAGTTTCTGAAGAAACCGACTGGCTCGCGTCCGGGAAAATAGCGGCGGCAGCAATAACGGCCTGGCGCGCCGCGAGCGACTTTGCAAGAGCCTCATCGGCGTCGGGAGCGCCGTTGTCGATCAAGAGCAGATCGATCGCGATCACCTTCGGCTCCAACTTCGCGATCGCATCGACGATCTTTGCAAGATCGATCCGGGGGAGCGGGTAAGCACCCCGCAGCTTCACCACGTCATCGTCAATTGCCACAATGGTTACGAGATCCGGGGGGACCCTTTTACCGCGGGCGAGCGTTCTGATATCGATCGTTGCGGATTCGATGCGATCAAGAAATCGCAAGCCGCCACGACTGTGCTCGAAGTAGACGCCGAACCCCCAGATCGCCGCCTGAGCGACGGCAATCGAAGTCAGGATATGGCGGCGGATCATCCGTGGTTACTGGCCAAGACGAGCCAGCAAGGCGGACACGCGCGCCGGAGCCCAGCGCTTCACCGTCAGAGGAGCGCCCGCCTCTACGTCCACTCCCTCGCCAGGGCCCAAGGTGACGCCGCGACCACCCGTGCGCCGTCCAACGCCAACCTGTCCATTGACGACGAAGACGGAGGTCTTGTCTCCGGCGGCATCAACGGCCCATTTCGTGCCGCGGACCGCCGCGATCGCCTGCGGTGTCACGACCTGAAATTTGTTCCCACCGGGTTTCGGCGCGACCTCGATCAACAAGGCCTTGCCGCCAAGTTCGACCGCATCGACGCGGCCCTTGCGGCCGCTTTGCAGCGTATACTTGGCGCCATCTTCAGCGACGATCGTAATCCCCGCCTCGCAATGCAACGTTTGCGTCATACCCGGCGAGTTTTCGGAAGCGCAGCCCTGGCTGGCGGGCTGCGCGGCCGCGATCTCAACGGCGCTTAACGTACATGCGAGAAGAACAAATCCCGTCTTAAACAGCTCTTTCATGACTTACTCCAACTTCACGATACAGGAGAGCGCTTAGCCCATTGTGCCACGTTGTCATGCGGATGGGGTAAGGGAAAGCGACGCCTGGAATGCGGCGGAGAAGCGCAGAAAGCGGAGCCCGAAGATGATTACGCCGACACGGGCGGCGGATCATGCTGAACGGCTTGCGGGTGGCCGTCATCGTCGATCGAGACGTAGGTGAAGTTGCCGTCGGTCACCAGGATCGACTGCATCTCCTTGCGGCGCAGCACCCAAGCCTCGAGATGCACCGTGATCGATGTGTGGCCGATCTTCACCAGATTGGCATGCACCGAAACCAGATCGCCGACATAAACGGGTTTGCGGAAATTCATCGCTTCGATCGCAACCGTCACCGTGCGTGACTTCGCGATCTTGGACGCGAACACGCCACCACCGACGTCCATCTGGCTAAGCAGCCAGCCGCCGAAAATATCGCCGTTCTGGTTGGTGTCCGCCGGCATCGCGAGCGTGCGGATGCAGAGGTCCCCGCACGGCTCGGTTTCAGTGACGGGCGGGGCGTGGACGGCTTGGGTGTCGGTCATGTCGGAAATGGCTCACCTGTATCGAATTCGGATTACTTGAAACTGTCCCAGCCGGCATCTGGCGTGAACCGGCCGCCGAATTTTGTGGCGAGCTGGCGCAAGGTCGAGGCTACATTCTCTGCGCCTCGGGTGCGCGCATAATTCAACGGACCGCCGCGGAACGGCGCATAGCCGGTCCCGAATATCATCGCGCCATCGACCATGTCGGGATCATCCACAATGGCTTCGCGCAAACAGGCGATGCAAACATTCGACATCGGCAGGATCAACCGGTCGATCATTTCCGCGTCGGGCTCGGCTGGGTTGGAAGACCCCCGCGCCTTGTCGGCCTTACCGTCCTTCCAAACATAAAACCCCTTCCCGGTCTTGCGGCCGAGTTCGCCCTTGGTGACCTTGTCGCGCAGCCATGCCGGCGTCGGCGGCAACAGGTCGCCGAATTTCGAGCGCAGCATGTCGCCGACCGCGAGGCAAATATCGAGCCCGACCTGATCGGCGAGCTCGATCGGTCCCATCGGCATGCCGAATTTTTCCGCGGCCGCATCGATGGTGGCCTTGTCGATGTTCTCGTCGAGCATCACCATGGCTTCCAGCATATAGGGCGTCAGCGCGCGGTTGACGACGAAGCCCGGCGAGCTCTTGACCGGCAGCGGCAGGCGGTCGATCGCGCCGACAAAGGCCAGCGCCTCCTTCAAAAGCTGCGGATCGGTGCCATCGTGGCTGACCACCTCGACCAGTTGCAGACGCGAAACCGGATTGAAGAAATGCAGGCCAAGCAGCCGCTCGGGTTTTGCCAGCGTCGAGCGCAAATCCTGCAGCGGAATGCTGGATGTGTTAGTCGCGAGGATCGCGCCAGCCTTCATCCGCGGTTCAAGGCCGGCATAGACCTTCTGTTTCAGTTCCAGCTTCTCGGGCACCGCCTCGATGATCAGATCGGCCGTGCGCACCCCTTCGCCATCGAGATCCGGCATCAGCCGGTCGAGTGCATCGCGAACTTCCGTGCGCTTGCGGATGATCTTGCCGAACAGATCGGCGGCGCGTTTCATCGCGCCCGCGATCGGCTCGGGCTTCATGTCCGCCAATGTGACTTTAAGACCCTGATTGGCGCACCAGGCCGCGATGTCGCCGCCCATCGCGCCGGCGCCGATGACATGGACGTGTGTGATCTTGTTGCCGGAGCCGGCAACCTTTTTCATCTGGTCGCGCAGGAAGAAAACCCGGATCAGGTTTTGCGCCGTCGGCGTCACCATCAGACGCGCGAATGACGTCTTTTCGGCAGTGAGCATCGCGGCCTTGTCGCCGCCGTGTTTCTCCCAAAGATCGATCAGGCCATATGGTGCCGGGTAATGCTCGGCCGGAGCAGCCTTCGCGGCTTCAGTCCGCATCCGCGAGGCGAGAAATCCACGCACGGGGCCGGCGTTCAGGACCGTATTGAGAAAGCCGGGCCTGGCACGTTTGAGCCGGCCGGACACCGCGTCTTTCACCGCATTGCGGACATGCCGTTCTTCCGTCACCGCATCAACGAGACCAAGCGACTTGGCCCGGCGCGCGTCGATGGTCCTGCCGGTGAGCATCAGCGTCATCGCCTGCGTCGGATTGACGAGTTCGGTGAACCGCGCGGTGCCCCCAAGGCCTGGATGCAGCCCCAGCATCACCTCGGGAAAACCGAAGCGTGCGCCGTCGATCGCAATGCGCATCTGACACGCCAAGGCGACTTCCAGCCCGCCGCCGAGGCAGAAGCCGTGGATCACGGCAACGGTTGGAAATTTTACCGCCTCGAGCCGGTCGATCACCGCATGCGCGCGCGCAATCTGCGCCTCGACCGCGGCAGGATCGGTCGCCCCGCGGAACTCGTTGACGTCGGCGCCGGCAATGAAGCCGCTAGCTTTGGCCGAGCGAATGACAAGCCCGGTCGGCCGCTCGCTTTCGAGGCTAGCCAACACGGTATCGAACTCGGTCAGGACGTCGGCCGACAGCGTGTTGGCACTCGCACCTTCGCGGTCGAACAACAGCCACGCGACGCCATCGGCGTCGCGCGTCAGTTTGAAATGGCGATAAGGCCCGCTTGCCGCCGGTTTCGGCCCGAGCTCCGGCACGCGGTCGGCGAGCACGTCCAGGATATGGCTTTCCATGGCGCGTTCCCTATACCGTTTCGATCAACATGGCGCCGCCGAGTCCGCCGCCGATACATTCGGTGGCGATGCCGCGCTTGGTACCGAGCCGCTTCATCGCGTTGACGAGATGCAAAACGATGCGGTTGCCGCTGCAGCCTACGGGATGGCCGAGGCTGATCGCGCCGCCGTCAACGTTGAGACGGGCACGATCGATCTGCCCAGCCGCTCCGTCGAGACCCAGGATCTCGCGGCAGAATTTCTCGTCGTTCCATGCCGCAAGACATCCCAACACTTGCGTTGCGAACGCCTCGTTCAATTCCCAGGTCTCGACGTCCTGAAGCGATAGTTTGTTGCGCTTCAACAACTCGGTCGCCGACATCACCGGACCCAGCCCCATGATCGAGGGATCAAGCGCCGCCCACTGGCTATCGACGATCACGGCTTTCGGCGTCAGACCGTGTTTCGTGACGGCCTCCTCGGAGGCCAGAATGACCCAGGACGCACCGTCGGTGATCTGCGAGGAATTGCCGGCGGTGACCTGACCCCATGGCCGCTCGAACACCGGCTTGAGGCCGGCCAATTTATCCGGCGAGGAATCCGGCCGCACGCCGTCATCGTGATCGTAAAACATGCCATCGCGCGCAAATGCGGTCTCGACCTCGCCTTTCAGGAAACCGTTCGCTTGCGCATTGGCCAGCCGCTTGTGGCTTTCGACGGCATAAGCATCCGACTGTTCGCGCGTGATGCCGAAGAGATGACCGACGACTTCGGCGGTCTGGCCCATATTGAGTTCGGTGATCGGGTCGGTCAGGCCGCGCTCGAGACCGATGATCGGCTTGAAGTAGGCCGGACGCGCTTTCGCAATCGCCGCAACCTTCGCCAGGATGCCCTTGGCGGTCGCTAGCCCCGCAAACCAGCGCACGCCCTGCTGCGGCCACACCAGCGGCGCGTAACTCAGGGCTTCGGCGCCGCCGGCCAGGATCATCTCAGCGCTGCCCTCGCGGATATAGCGATACGCGGTATCGATCGACTGCATGCCGCTGCCGCAATTGATCTGCACGGTGAACGCCACCATCTTCTCGCCCATGCCGAGCCGCAGCGCTGCGACCCGCGCCGGGTTCATCTCGTCGGCAATGACGTTGACGCAACCGAGGATGACCTGATCGAAAGCATCGGGCGCAAAGGGCTGGCGCGCCAGCAGCGGCCGGCCGCACTGAACCGCGAGATCGACCGGGGTGAAAGGTCCAGGCCCGGTGCGCGCTTTCAGGAACGGCGTGCGGCTGCCGTCGACGATAAAGACCGGACGTGTCATCAGCTCGCCGCCCTCTGCTCACCTAACTCCTGGAAAAAGGAGTGCACGTCGGCCGGCTTCTTGTAGATCGGCGACAAGGCCTCCGGCGCAAAATCATCGACCTCGATCACCTTTGCGACGGCCTCACGCGCGGCCTTGAGCTGCTCGCCTTCGGCCTGGGTGATGACGCCGCGCTTCACGGCTTCCTGCCAATCATGCAAATGCGCGGCACGCATCCGCTTGGAAATCTCTTCCGCCGCCGTAACAAGAAGGAATGCCTTCTCCAGCCGTGCCACGCCGCGGTCATCCTCAACATGAGAGAGATCCGGCGTCAGCCGATCACGCGCCGCGGAAGGCTCCAGCACGAGCTGGGCGCATTCGTGCACCACGCGATCGGAAGGCCCGAGCACGCGCGCCCCGAACGGCTGAACAACGAACTTCAGAATGACCGCGACAAATCGATTGGGCAGGTTCGCCAGGATTTCCGCAAAACGGCTCTCGATGGTGCGGAAGCCGCTCGCCATGCACCATTCGAGCGCCGCGAAATCGGCGGTCTGGCATCCCTCGTCCTGCCAGCGCTTGAGCGCCGCCGAGAGCAGATAAAGCTCGGACAGGATATCGCCGAAACGGGCGGAGAGCATTTCCTTGCGCTTGAGCGCGCCCCCCAGCGTCAACAGCGCCATGTCGGCACAGAGCGCAAAGGCCGTCGAATAACGGGATAGCTGGCGATAGAATCCGGTCGCCTCCCCGGCGTCCGGCGCCGGCGCAAACATCCCGCCGGTCCAGCTTCGGCCAAAGGCGCGGAACAGCGTGACGACGCTGTGCCCGACATGTTTCCAGAACGCATCATCAAAGGCAGCCAGGCCTTTGGCACGGTCTGCTTCGCCGAGCGCGTTCATTTCCAGCAAAAGATAAGGATGCGCGCGGATCGCGCCCTGCCCGAACACGATCAGGTTGCGGGTCAGGATATTGGCGCCCTCGACCGTGATGCCGACCGGGACCGAGCGATAAAGGCTGCCGAGGTAGTTCTGCGGCCCGTCGATCACCGCCTTGCCGCCGTGGATATCCATGGCGTCGTCGATCGCGATCCGCATGCGCTCGGTGGCTTGCAGCTTCATGATCCCGGAGATCACCGCCGGATGGCGGCCCTCGTTCAGGGCCGCACAGGTCAGCCGCCGTGCCGCATCGAGCAGATAGGCCGTGCCGGCGATGCGGGCGAGCGGCTCTTCGATGCCTTCGAACTTGCTGATCGAAATCCCGAACTGCTCGCGGATGCGCGCATAGGCGCCGGTGGTGCGCGCCGCATAGGCCGCGCCCGCCGCCGACAGCGAGGGCAACGAGATGCCACGGCCGGCGGCAAGCGCCGTCATCAGCATCTTCCAGCCCTGGCCGAGACGCTCCTGTCCGCCGATGATGTAATCCATCGGGATGAAAACGTCCTTGCCCCAGTTCGGGCCATTCTGGAACACCTGCATCGCCGGCAGATGGCGATGACCGATGGAAACGCCCGGAAGGTCGGTCGGAATCAGTGCTACGGTGATGCCGAGTTCATCTTCGCCGCCGACGAGATGGTCGGGGTCGTAGGCCTTGAAGGCCAATCCCAGCAAGGTCGCAACCGGACCGAGCGTGATGTAGCGCTTGTGCCAGTTGAGACGAAGGCCGAGCACTTCCTTGCCTTCGAACGTGCCTTCGCAGATCACGCCGGAGTCGATCATCGAGGCGGCGTCGGAGCCGGCCTCCGGGCTGGTCAGACCGAAACAGGGAATGTCGCGGCCGTCGGCCAGTCGCGGCAGCCAGCGCTCCTGCTGCTCGCTAGTGCCGAAGCGCATCAGCAGTTCGCCGGGCCCGAGCGAGTTCGGCACCATCACGGTGACGGCCGCCGTCAGCGAGCGCGACGACAGCTTGCGCACCACTTCCGAATGCGCGTAGGGCGAAAAGCCGAGCCCGCCATGCTCCTTCGGAATGATCATCCCGAAGAATTTGTTGCGCTTGACGAAATCCCACACCTCGGGCGGCAGGTCGCGCCATTCCCAGTTGATCTTCCAGTCGTCGAGCATGGCGCAGAGTTCGTCGACCGGACCGTGGAGGAAAGCCTTCTCCTCCGCCGTCAGTTCGGCCGGCGCCTGCTTGAGCAGTTTCGACCACTCCGGATTGCCGGTAAAAAGATCGGCATCCCACCAGACATCCCCGGCCTCCAGCGCCTCGCGCTCGGTGTCGGACATCGACGGCAAAACGCCACGTGCCCAGGAGAAGATCGGCTTGGTGATGAAATCGCGGCGGAAGGAGCTCATGGCGATGTCCTTATATGCGGCGGCGCGGCGCGATGGGGAATAGCTACATCAAAACACGACTCACCTAACGGAATGCGTCGAAATTTGGTTGATACACTGCATTCGAGATAAAGCGAAATTGATGCGTTGCGGCCAAGCTAGGTAACCGCCGGCACCCCTGCTCAGTTCCGAAATATGATCAGGTACTTAAGGCTAGGCTAATCCGGCCACGTGATTTCCAACATGGCATCGGGGCGAATCGGCCACTGCACGGGCGAGGCCGGGAGATGGCAACCTGCCCGGAAGCGACCGTTCTTCGTTATCGTCGCTCGACGCGTGCCCGGGATCTCGGCCTAGTGCGGCGAATTTGAAGTTCCTATCAATGCTGCGTCGAGTTCGTTATAGGAACTTCAAATTCAAGGCCGCACTAGAATCAACAAGTTACTAGAGCTCCTTTGATTCCGAAGTTCGTATCAGAGGTCGCCGCGATAGCTTGCGAACTTCGGAATCGGAGCTCTAGTGACCGAAGCCGATCTTGATGAAGAACATCAGGAAGGCTGCACCCCCGACTGCGAAGATCGCCGCGAAAATCAGCGGGGCCAGCGAGCCCTGACGGCTGGTCGGCTCCAGCACGGCAATATCCGGCTGCATCGGATCATAGTATACGGTCACCGTCTGCCCTCGCGGGTATCGGGCGGTCACTTTCTCGGCCAGTTCACGCAAGCCGTAAATCGGCGTCCAGCCCCAGGCCCAGTTCGTGCCAACGAAGTCGCGCGAGCCAACCCGATAGGCAAAGCGCAGATCGACGCGGTAACGCAGGGTGTAGCGTAGCTGCTTCTGCTTCAGGCCTGTGCTGTCGTCGTCATCACGTCGCTTGTCCTCGATCTTTTCCTCAATAACGGTCGATGTCGTGATGTTGCCCGAGGCGGTCGGCCAATGCGCGCTTGCATTCGCTTGCCGGCGTGCTCTCGCGAATGAAACCACGCCAAGGCCTGCGCTGAAAAAGGCGACCAGAGGCAACAGAAAGGCGAATAGCGGAACGCCGTTTCCGGTATAAAGGGCCTTTCCAGCGATCGCGTGCGCGACCAGAACGCCGGCAATGATAGCGAACGTCAGCGCGAAAACGGATTTGGCGACCAGGCTGTCTTTCTTGCGCGGCTCGAGGACGGCGCTGTTAGGATCAAGCGGGTCATAGTAGACGTCAACGCGGGCGCCCGGCCGATATTTCGCGACCAGCGTCTCCGCCATTGCGCGTGTTAGCGAGGGCTGGCCGCCGAATTTGACGCGCTCACCCTGGTGGATCTGATCGCCGACCCGATAGCGATAGAGAATGACGGGATCGACATCGCTCTGGTCGTCGGAGGTATGAGACGGCGGGATTTTTGCTTCCGACCTGACGATATCGCCTTCGACCTTGACCCACGCCTTGCTTGCTTCCATCGCGCGGCGCACGCGCAGCATATCGTAGAGAAAACCGGCGAAGATCAGCAGGCAAACAACAGCGGCGATTTGCGTATAGAGCAATTGGCTGGCGTCAAACATTGAAAATGTCCCCTTTGAAAATTTCATTGGCAATGGTTCAAGGATGGCCGCGCGGCGTCAAACGACGCCCCGCGGATACGTCTCAAATAAATCGATGATGTTGGAGAGCCTGGTCGCGCAGGCGACGAAAATCGAGCGGAATGCCATTATCGTGTAGTCGCGGGCCGGACCCGCGAGGTTCACGTGACCGGCGCGGAAAAGAGATCAATCCGGCCTTGTCATTTCGAACATGGCGTCAGGGCGGATTTCGAAACAGTCGCCGCGGACGGATAACGGCGGGCAGCCTCAGCAGTTCCGTAATACCATCAGTAGCTTAAAGGGGTGCTAATCCGGCCGCGGCATCTCGAACATGGCATCCTGGCGGATTTCGAAATAATCGCCCCGGCGGCCCGCACGCACGATGGGATGGGCGAGCGCGGTCTGATAGACGCCGTCCCGGATCATTGCCTTGTCGATATGGACGGCAACGACCTCCCCAAGCGTGAGCCAGGCGTCTACTTTTTTGCCGTCGGCCCTCTGCAACTGAACGACCTGGGTCAGTTTGCATTCGAACGAAACCGGGCTTTCGGCCACGCGCGGCACGTTGACGAGTTTGCACGGTGCAGGCGTCAGGCCCGCGATCGAAAACTCGTCGACCTCGTGGGCGACATGCGCGGCGGTGGCGTTCATCTGCTTCGCCAGATCCATGGTCGCGAGATTCCAGACGAACTCGCCGGTTTCCTGGATGTTGGTCACACTGTCTTTCCAGGAAGTCGAGGAAAAACCGATGATCGGCGGCACGTAGCAGAAGCCGTTGAAGAAACTATAGGGCGCCAGATTGACGTTGCCCTTGGCGTCGCGTGACGAAATCCAGCCGATCGGGCGCGGCGCGACGATGGCGTTGAACGGATCGTGCTTGAGACCATGGCCGCTCTTCGGCTCGTAATAGTGCAAGTCTTTTTCGGTCACGCTGCAAATTCCTGTGAGACACCGTCATTTGAGACACCGTCATTTCGGGATGGTCCGGAGCGACCAAATTGATATTCAATTTTGTGCCGAGGGCCAGACCCGGAATGACGTATATCGGCTAAATCTGCGGATGGCTATTCGGCTTGCGCGACGCAAGCCCGGCGAGCAGGAAGTCGATCATCTGATCGATCTCCGCATGAGGTTTCCCAGGCTTGTTCATCGCCTGGGCAATCATCTGCGGATGGAAGTAGCCGAGCATGGCCTGGCAGGTGCACATGGCTGCCAGCGGCACATCCGTCACATCGAATTCGCCCGAGGCTGCGCCTTGCGCGATCACGCCGCCGATGGCCTCGACGATGGTCTGCATATGCGCGACGCAGACTTCCCAGCTCTCTTCCATCGCGATCTCGACCATCTCGTGCAGCTTGGAATCGCCGACAAAGCGTTCCGAGTTCATGCGATGGATCGTGGTCAGCAACTCGCGCAAACGGGGCGTGGCGGGGCCCGGCTTCGCGAGGATCGCGTTGGCCACCACCTCCACCTCGCCCATCAGCACGCGGGCGACGCCTTCGTGGATCGCCTTCTTCGAATCGAAGAAGCGGTACACGTTGGCCGGGCTCATGTGCAGCGCCTTGGCGATGTCGCCGACCGTCGTCTTCTGATAGCCGAGCTCGCGGAACAGCCGTTCTGCAACCACAAGGATGCGTTCCCGGGTGTCGGTTTCGGTATGTTCGGCAATCAGCGTCATGTCGTGCTCAATCCTGACTTTAAATGTTCAATTATTCAGCCGCTTCGGCAAGCGGAATTGCAGCTTGTGCTCCATCTTGATGCTGCGGCGCAAGGCCGGCCTGTTGCGGGCCGCTTTCGTCGAGGCTCTTGCGGAACCAAAGCGCGTAGAGACCCGGCAGGTACAGCAAGGTCAGGAAGGTTGCAACAAACAGGCCACCCATGATGGTGATCGCCATCGGCCCCCAGAACGCCGAGCGCGACAGCGGGATCATCGCCAGAATAGCCGCAAGCGCCGTCAGCACCACCGGCCGGGCCCGCCGGACGGTGGCCTCCACGATGGCTTCGCGGCGGGTCAGGCCATGGGCCACGTCGGACTCGATCTGATCGACCAGGATCACGGCGTTGCGCATGATCATGCCGGCCAGCGCGATCAGGCCAAGCAGCGCCACGAAGCCGAAGGGCTGATTGGCGACGTTGAGCCCGAGCGAGGCGCCGACGATGCCGAGCGGCGCGGTCAGGAACACCAGCAACAACCGCGAAAAGCTCTGCAACTGGATCATCAGAAGCGTCAGCATCACGATGACCATCAGCGGAAACAGCACGAAGATCGAGGCATTGCCCTTCGCCGATTCCTCGAACGCCCCGCCCGGCTCGATCCGGTAGGCCGGCTCGAGATGATCGCGGATATTCTGGAGTTTCGGCCAGATCTGGTTGGTGACGTCGGGCGCCTGAACACCATCGACGACGTCGCCCCGTACCGTGATCGCCATGTCGCGGTTGCGCCGCCAGATGATCGGCTCCTCATGGGCGTACTCGATCTTGGCGATCTGCGCGAGCGGCACTGCAACCCCGTTGCGCGAGGTCACGGTCAAGTCCCCGACATGGCCGAGATCGAGCCGCTCGGAGGACACGGCACGCGCCACCACTTCGACCTTCTCGATGCCGTCACGCACCGTCGTCACCGGAGCCCCCGAGATCAGCATCGCCAGTGCCTGCGAGACGTCCTGCGGGGTCAGGCCCAGCGCACGGGCGCGGTCCTGATCGACGACGAGCTTCAGGTAAGGTGACTGCTCGTTCCAATCGAGTTGCGGATCCTTGATGTTCTCGTTCTGCTTCACGACGTCACGCACCCGATAGGCAATGTCGCGGACGACCTTTGGATCCGGTCCGATCACGCGAAACTGAACCGGGAAGCCGACCGGCGGCCCGAAATTGAAGCGATCGACGCGCACCCGCGCTTCGGACAAATCGCCGTCATCGACCGCCTTTTCGATTCTCGCCTTGATCCGCTCACGCGCCTCGACGTTCTTGGCGACGATCACGATCTCGGCAAAAGCCTCGTTAGGCAGTTGCGGATTGAGCCCGAGCCAGAAGCGCGGAGAACCCTGACCGACATAGGACGTATAGGTCGCGATATCCTGGTCGCCCTTGAGCAGGCCTTCCGCCTTCTTCACGGACTTTTCCGTGACGTTGAAGGCCGTTCCTTCCGGCAGCCGCAACTGAAGGAACAGTTCGGGGCGCTCCGACAACGGGAAGAATTGCTGCTGAACGTGACCGAAGGCGACGATCGAGAGCGCGAAGACTCCGACGGTTGCGACCACAGTTTTGACGCGGTGATTGACGCACCACTGGATGACGGCGCGCAAGCCGCGGTACATGCGGGTCTCGTAGACCGCGTGCGGATCGTGGTTGTGGCTCACCGTAATGTTCGGCAACAGCTTGACGCCGATATAGGGCGTGAAGATCACCGCGACGAACCAGGAAGCCACCAGCGCAATCGCCACGATCCAGAAAATGCCGCCGGCATATTCGCCGACCGCCGAATTGGCAAAACCGATCGGCAGGAAGCCGGCCGCGGTGACCAGCGTTCCCGTCAACATCGGAAAGGCGGTCGATTCCCAGGCAAAAGAGGCCGCGCGGATACGATCCCAGCCCTGCTCCATCTTCACGACCATCATCTCGACCGCGATGATGGCGTCGTCGACCAGAAGGCCGAGCGCGATGATCAGCGCGCCGAGCGTGATCCGGTGCAGATCGAGCGACATCGCGTCCATCACGATGAAGACGATCGCCAGCACCAAAGGAACGGAGAGCGCGACGACGATGCCGGTGCGCCATCCGAGCGCGACGAAACTGACGAACAGCACGATCGCGAGCGCCTCGATGAAGGAATGCACGAATTCGCTGACCGCGTGCTCGACCACTTCCGGCTGATCGGCGATGCGGTCGACGTTGATGCCTTGCGGCACCGCCTTCATGAATTCATCCGTGGCCGCCGTCACTTCCTTGCCGAGTTCGAGGATATTGGCGCCCTTGGCCGTCACCACGCCGATACCGATGGCTGGCTTGCCCTCCTGGCGCACGACAAAGCTCGGCGGATCGACAAAGCCATGGCTGACCGTAGCGATATCGCCGAGACGAAACACCCGGCCGTTGCTTTCAACCGGCGTTTCCGCCACCGCCTTGACGCCGTCGAGCGCGCCGGTGACGCGGAGCGGCACGCGTTGAGCTGAAGTCTCCACCGTACCGGCCGGCACGACGTTGTTCTGCTTGGCGAGCGAATCGAACAGCGCCTGCGGCGTGATGCCGAGCGTGGCGAGCTTGGCATGCGAGAACTCGACGAAGATCTTCTCGTCCTGGGTGCCGTAGATATCGACCTTGGTCACGCCCGACACCTTGAGCAGGCACTGGCGCAAACCTTCGGCGGCCTTCTTGAGCTGCGCATAGTCGGCGCCGTCGCTGGTCATCATGTAGAGGATCGAGTCGACATCGGAAAATTCGTCATTGACGACCGGACCGAGCAAGCCCGACGGCAACTCGCCTTGCACGTCGACGAGCTTCTTGCGCAGCAGGTAAAACAGGTAAGGAACATCCTTTGGCGGCGTCGAATCGCGGAATGTCACCTGCATCGCCGTGAAGGCCGGTTTCGAATAGGTCTGCACCTTTTCAAAATACGGCAATTCCTGAAGCTTCTTCTCGATGGGGTCGGCGACCTGCGACTGCATTTCGGCAGCGGTCGCGCCCGGCCAGATCGCCGAGACGTTCACGACCTTCACCGTGAAGAAGGGATCCTCGGCCCGGCCGAGCTTCTGATAGGAGAAGAAGCCCGCCACGCCCAATGCAAAGATCAGAAACAGCACCAGCGAGGGATGGCTGACCGCCCAGGCCGAGAGATTGAAGCGCTTCATCGTAACCCTCCAGTGCGAACGGCTCAGAAGTCATTCCGGGATGGTCCGAAGGACCAGACCTCAGATGCGCAGTTGCGCATCGGGGAATCTCGAGATTCCGGGTTCGCTCGCTACGCTTCGCGCCCCGGAATGACAGTCAAAAATCAGAACGACAATGACGACACGACCCGGACCTTCTGGCTCGGATCGAGCTTCTGCACGCCGAGCACGACGATCTTGGCGCCTTCGTCAACTCCGCTCGAGATGACGACGCAATTGCTGTCGTAGGATTTGACGGAGACCGGCTTCAGCGAAATCGCACCCTTGTCGTCGACGACATAGAGCGAGGGGTCGCCGCCCTGGCTATACAGCGACGACAACGGCAACCGCGCCACGCGCTCGGTCTCGCGGTCGGCGAGCGTCAGCGTCGCCGTCATGCCGAGCGAGACCTCCTCGCCGGCATCCGGCAGCGAAAATTTGGCGAGATAGGTTCGCGTCGCAGGATCGGCCGAGGGCGCGACCTCGCGCAGCTTCGCGGCATATTTCTTGTCCGGCTCCGACCACAGCGTCACGGTCGCCACACCGTCCTTGGCGCGGCCGACCAGCGTCTCGGGAATGGCGACGACGGCTTCCTTCTCGGCGAAGCGGGCGATGCGGATCGCGGTCTGGCCCGAGGCCACGACCTGTCCGGGATCGATCAGGGTTGCGGTGACCACGCCGCGGCTGTCGGCGACAAGCGTCGCATAGGACAAAGAGTTATTCGTCAGTTCGACCGAGCGCTCGGCACGATTGAGCCGCGCCCGGGCCTCGTCGGCGGCGGCCTTGGCGGAATCGAGCTGCGCGTCGGTGGCCCAGCCCTTGGTGCGAAGGTCCCTGGCACGTTGCTCGGCAGCACTTGCTTGCGCCAGCACGCCGGTCGCAGCGCGCTGTTCGGCCTCGGCCTGCTCGGCCTGCAATTTCAGATCGACCTCATCGAGCGTGGCGAGCGGCTGGCCGACATCGACCGTCTGGCCGACTTCGACCAGCCGCTTCGCCACCTTCCCGGGAACGCGAAAGCCCATGTCGGTCTCGATCCGGGGCCTGATCGTGCCGACAAAGCTGCGCTCGGGGGATTCGGCTTCATAATGGACGGTGGCGACCAGAACCGGCCGCGATTCCGCGGGTTTCTCGGCCACCTTGTCGTTGCAGCCGGTCAGGACGACCGCGATGGCTGCCAATGAAATTCCAGCTAAGAGCTTGGAATAGCCTGAAAAAAACAAGCGAACCAACATCGGGACTCTCCTCTAGGCTCTTAGCCTCGTGAGGAATGTCGACTATTGAATGATAAATGTCAATATTCGTCAGTAATCATGAAATCGTGAACTCGGCCGTTCTGGCCGGCCATCCACGATTCAGGAGGTCGATCCAAACGGACTAGCTCGCGAACTCGGCCCTGGACTCGTTGCCGCCCAAGAGCACCAGAAGCCCGCCGATCAGCGGCAACACGGCGAGCACGAGCAGCCCCGTTGAGGTGTTGCCGGTCGTCTCCTTCACCCAGCCGATCAAGTAGGGGCCGCCGAAGCCGGCGAGGTTGCCGATCGAATTGATCAGGGCGATCGCGCCGGCCGCCGCCGTGCCGGAGAGCCAGGCGGTCGGCAGCGTCCAGAACACGCCGAAGGTACAGAACACCCCGATCGCGGCGACCGTCAGCACCACCATGGTCATGACGGGATCGGCGATGTAGCTGGACGCGGCCAGCGCGAGCGCCGTGAGCAACAACGGCGCGCCGACATGCAGGACGCGCTCCCGCGAAGCATCGGAATGCCGCGCCCACAGGATCATTGCGATCGTACCGAACACATACGGGATCGCAGTGACGAAGCCGGTTTGCGCATTCGTCAGGCCAAACGCCTTCACGATCTGCGGCAACCAGAACTGCATGCCATAGAGCGCAGCGACAAAGCCGAAATAGACCAGGCTGAGCATGATGACTTTCGGCGAAGACAAGGCTTCACCCAGCGTGAGATGTTTCGCAGCCTGTTTGGCCGCAATCTCCGCGTTGAGTCGGGCGGCAAGCCACGCCTTTTGCTCAGCCGTCAGCCAGTCGGCGCGCTCCGGCCTGTCGGTGAGATAGAACCAGGTGACGATGCCGAGCAGAACGGACGGCACCCCTTCGATAATGAACAGCCATTGCCACCCTTTAAACCCCAGCGCGCCATCGAGCCCGAGCAGCAACCCCGACACCGGGGCGCCGATCACGGTGGAGACGGGAACGGCGATGGCGAAAGGCGGCGAGAAAACGCGCGCGGTATTCGGCCGGATACCAGTAAGTCAGATAGAGGATGATGCCGGGGAAAAAACCGGCTTCGGCGACACCGAGCAGGAAACGCAGGATGTAAAAGCTCCACTCGCCGCTGACGAGCGACATCAACGCCGAGATGATGCCCCAGGTCACCATGATGCGGGCGATCCAGCGGCTGGCGCCGAATTTCTCCAGCGCCAGATTGCTCGGCACCTCGAAGATGAAATAACCGATGAAGAAGATGCCGGCGCCCCAGGCAAAGATCGTCGGTGAGAATTTCAGCTCCGCATTCATGGTCAGCGCCGCGAAGCCGAGATTGACGCGGTCGAGGTAGGAAAAGAAATAGGCAAGCACCAGAAACGGAATCAGCCGCCACGAGATCGCGTGGATCGTGGACGTCTCCAGTTCGCTTTTCGCAGCCCCCGCGGCGGTAACGGATGTGGTGGCAGCCATGGGTTTTCCTCCCCCGAATTTATTCTTTTGTACGGCCGGGGCCGATAAACGCCTCATAGCATCGGCGTATCCGGCAAGGAATGGCTTGCTTGCGTGCATCCCCTGCCCGCAGCGAATGGGGGCGGCAAAGGGGTCTTGCGCAAAATCTGCAAAGAAATCCGCAAATCCTCAACGGGTGAGACAAACCGCCTGCCAAGAGGGCCTGCATCCTCTCGCCCATGACAAAAATCATCCCCGTTTCATTCCGCCGGTCGCGCCTGCCCCGAGCCCTGCTCCGTGACGGCTGGTGGCTGGAATCGCCGCCCTCCTGTCCTTCGATCATCGCGTTGCCGAAGCGCACCGCTTCGAATCCGCCATCCGACGCCAAATCCCACGCTAAGCCCAACAACAAGCCCAAGACCAAACCCAGCCAGCTCACCCTCGTTCATCCTGGGAAATAGACCCGTCCTAACAATCGACCGGTAAGGGCTTGGTAATTGGCCGAATACTTGACTACACCTCGCGAGACATCGTCCAATTGCGCCAGCGCTAAAGGCTAATAAAACATGGCCTATTCCATTCTCGTCGTCGACGACGATCCTCATATCCGCGACGTCGTGCGCTTTGCGTTCGAAAAGACCGGAATGAACATTTCGATCGCGACCGACGGCAAGGAGGCGCTGCGTCAGTTTGACCGCAACGTCCATGACCTTATCGTCCTCGATGTCGGCATGCCCGAGATGGACGGCCTCGAAGTCTGCCGGCAGATCAGAAAAACCGCGGAGACGCCGATCCTGTTCCTGTCGGCGCGCGACGAAGAGATCGACCGCATCCTTGGCCTTGAGATCGGCGGCGATGACTACGTGACCAAGCCTTTCAGCCCGCGCGAACTGGTCGCGCGGGTGAACGCAATCCTCCGCCGTACCCGCATCACGCCGCCGCCCGCGGAATCCAAAGCGTTCAAACATGGTGAACTCGCCATCGATGCCGATTCGCGAACCGCCAGTTTTGCGGACAGGCCGGTTGCGCTGACCGCGCTCGAATTCTCGATCCTGCGTACGCTGGTGGCGCGGCCCGGCTTCGTGTTCACGCGCGAGTTGATCCTGGATGCCGCCTATGCCGGCAATATCCACGTCGCCGACCGCACCATCGACAGCCATATCCGCAACATCCGCGCCAAGATGGCCGCGGCCGGCTGCGAGTCCGCGATCGAAACCGTTCACGGGGTTGGATTCAAACTCGGCCGTTGCGGGGCGTCACCTTGACCGTCCCCGATCGATCGGACGCCGCAGCGCCCGCGAAATGGCGGCCAAGTCTCAGCCTCGTGGTTTTTCTGGTTCTGGCGAGTGTACTTCTGCTGCCGCTGTTCAGCCTGTATTTCCTCAAGGTCTACCAGAACCAGTTGATCCGGCAGACCGAGTCCGAACTGATCGCTCAAAGCGCAGCACTGGCTGCGGTGTTTCATCGCGAAGTCGAATCCACGATTTCACACGATGTCCCGCTTGGCGCGAAGGTTTCTTCCACCGGGCAAACGCCGACGGATGGTCCCTATCAGCCGATATGGCCCAAGCTCGAATTGGCCAATGAGAGCGTGCTGCCGCCGAGACCCGAAGCTCACGCACCAACCCTCGCCGCCGCTCCCGCTTTCGTCGCTCTCGGCGCGCGCATGACGCCCGATCTCGCCGCCACCCAGAACGTGACGCTCGCCGGCTTTCGGCTGCTTGATCCCAACGGCGTCGTCATTGCCGGCCGCGACGAAGTCGGGCTCTCGCTCGCGCATCTGGAAGAAGTCGCCGAAGCCCTGCAAGGACGTTTTGCCGCCGTGTTGCGCGTGCGGATCTCGAAGCACGATCAACCGGCGCTCTATTCGATCAGCCGCGGCACCGGGATCAGGATGTTCACGGCAATGCCGGTGATCGTGCGCGATCAGGTCGCCGGTGTCGTCTATGCCTCGCGCACCCCGAGCAATGTCTTCAAGAACCTCTATGAGCAACGGGCCAAGGCCGCGCTCGCCGTTCTTTTCATGATCGTTCCGACGCTTCTGATCGGATTTCTGTTTCACCGCACCATCACCGAGCCGATGCGCGAATTGGTCGAGCGAACCAACCAGATCGGCAAGGGCGACCGCGCCGCGCTTCGGCCACTCAAACGGCACGGCACCGGCGAGTTCGCAACGTTGTCGCAGAGCTTCCTGGAAATGGCGCGGCGGCTCGATATGCGCTCACACTTTATTTCGACATTCGCCACCCACGTTTCGCATGAGTTGAAATCGCCGCTGACGTCAATCCAGGGCGCGGCCGAATTGCTGCGCGACGACGTCGATGAACCCGATATGGACGACGATGACCGTCGCAAATTTCTCGACAACATCATTGCGGATACCGACCGGCTGGCAAAAATATCCGGCCGCCTGCGCGACCTCGCGCGGGCGGAAAATCCGGTCGCGGTCGGTGCGACCAAGCTGACCGATGCGGTCGCAAGCTTGCGCTCGTCTTTTGCCGCCCTCGATATCCGGGCAAGCGGCGATCTCGACATGCCGGTTCGCATGTCCGAAGAGAATGCGATGATCATTCTGTCCAATCTGGCCGACAACGCGACGCGCCACGGCGGTACGGTGTTTGATCTGTCGGCGACGCGGCAAGGGACGTTGCTGGTTTTGAACGTCAGCGATAACGGCGAAGGCGTTTCACCCAACAATCGCACCAGGATATTCGACAGCTTCTTCACGACGCGGCGCGACAGCGGCGGTACGGGCATGGGCCTTGCCATCGTGCGCGCCGTGCTGGAGGCCCATGGTGGAATCATCCGCCTGGCGGATTCCGAGGCGGGAGCTGCTTTCGAAGTCACGATGCCGATCGCGGACAGCGCACTATCGTGACGATAGTTACGCGCGCCGGCCTCATGGCGACAACTATTGTCCTCGGACTTGCGCTGCGTCATTTCGGGGCCGGCCTCGGAATACCCGCCTCAATCGCGAAATACGGCGGCTCGATACTTTGGGGTGCGATGGTCTTCTTCCTGGTGGCGATCGCGCTGCCGCCGGTTTTCAAGATTGCCTATCGCGGGGATTTCCGCCGTGATCGCGGTCAGCGTCGAGCTGTTCCGGCTCGTGCATACACCCTGGCTGGACGACTTTCGCCTGACGCTTGCCGGCGCGCTGTTACTCGGCAGGATTTTCTCGGTGTGGAATATCCTCGCCTATGGTGCGGGAATTTTGCTGGCCTTGGGGCTCGATCGCTTGGCTGGATCGACGCCGGCGAGGGAAGCGCCTTACCCTCCGAGTTGAAAACGCTCGAAGCGGTGCAGTTCCTCTTCTATCCCCCGCTTTAATTCCTTGCGCGGGCCTTTCGCCGCCGCACCGACCCAATTCCATTTCTGCAACAGCAGTTTCCCGTTCTGGCGATCGGTCTTGAGATCGAGCGCGGCGACGATCTCGTCGCCGACCAGAACCGGTAGCGCAAAATAACCGAACCGCCGCTTTTCCTTCGGCACATAGGCCTCGAACAGATGTTCATAGCCGAAGATCAGGCGCGTCCGCTTGCGCTGGATGATCAAGGGATCGAACGGGGAAAGAATATGCACGCGCCCGGCAGCGCCGTTCCCGGTGGTCTCCAGCGTCTCGGGCTGCGCCCAATGCTCCTGTTTGCCGGCACCTTCGAGCGCAACGGGAACCAGTTCCTTGCGGCGAACGCGTGCCTCGATCAATCGCCGGACCTCGTTCTTGCTCGGCGCATCGAGATGACAGATCGAATCAAGGCTGACCACGCCCTGCGCACGAAGACCGCGGTCGAGCAAATATCCGGTAATTTCGCGCGCCGAGGCAGCCTTTGGCAAAACCTCCCAGCCGAAATGCCGATCCATCAGCTCATACGTCTTGAGCATGCCGTTGCGTTCGGAGATCGTGACCCGGCCTTCATAGAAGGCCAGTTGCAGCGCGCGCTTCGACGGCTTGCGGCTTGCCCAGGCATGTACTTTTTCGACCAGGACGTCGTCCTCGATGTCGCGGATGGTCAGCGCGCCGTCTTTCCTCAGAAGCCGCATCACCTTGCGCAAATCGGCGGGCTTGACCTCGCCAAACCATCTGTGGCCCTCGCGCCGATGAAGCTTCATCGCGGGGATGAAGAACCGGAAATCCTTCGCCGGCACGTAGGACAGCGCATGCGTCCAATATTCGAACACGCTTTTGTCGACGCTCTGGGCGTAACGCAGATCGGCGCGGCGATAGGCGGGAATGCGATTCCAGAGAATGTGATGGTGACAGCGTTCGATCACATGGATGGTATCGATTTGCACGTAACCGAGATGCTCGATCGCATCTCGCGTCGCCTCCGGGCCCTCGCCGAACGGAGCGTCCGAATCAAGCCGCTGGGCGCGCAGCCAGATCGATCTCGCTGCGGCTTTCGTCAAGGCGATGGGTTTGTCGGCGCGGGGCATCGCTCGACAACTTAGCGGGATTCGCGCGTTTCGGCAGGCGCCTAAATCCGAAAGGATCGGACGGCTTAAGGTTTGGCGCGGTCGCTGATACTCCCGGTGGCGGTCTCGGCGTCGCACGCCGCTTTGCCGCGCTCCGGCGCCTTGCAGCGGTAGACGTTGCCGGTGAGGCGGTCGATCAGCCAGACATTATCTTCGAGCCCGCTTTCCATGCCGATGAAGCGGGTTCCGACCGCCGTAATCAGCGTGGACAGCAAAATGGCCGCGGCAATGATGACCGCGCCGATCAGCACGGAGACCGGGGTTCCCACCTGCCCTGGCATGATTGGACGATACCCCTGGTATTCGTTTGGTTTCTTCCGGGTCGGAAACAGAGACAGTTGACGTCACTCACTCGAAATCGTCGCAGGGACGCCACCATTAAACGCCCATCTAGCCAATTTTTTGTCCGTGCCTCCGCGGCGGAGCGACCGCTTTCCGATCCAGGCCGGCGGCTGAGGCCATTATATCGGGCCTTGGTCGTCTGTCTGACCTGATTCATGTCATCTCGATCGAACCTTTCCTGCCGTCGGAACATCCAATCAGACGTAAATGGCGAGGATCAAAACCATGACCGGCTTTCCCGGAATTTCCCGAATCACCGCGATAACGCTCGGTGCCGCCCTCTCGATGACGGCCGGCCTGGCGTTGGCCGCCGACAATAATGTCTCTGCGGACCAGATCGTCAACGCCCTGCAACCGAAACCGATGACCCGCAGTCTCTCAGCCGACCGGCCCGCCGATCCCTCGGTTCAGGTCAGGGAAGACGGCTTCGTCGACAGCGTACGCAACAGGAAAACCCGCTCGCTCTCGCTCGGCGAACGCGAGGAGATCGCGGAACTCGCCACCGCCAAGCCCAAGATCGATCTCGACATCCAGTTCGAATACAATTCCGCCAGGATCAGCCAGGCCTCGCTGCCCGCCGCGCAGGAACTCGGCAAGGCGCTGTCTACCCCCGAACTGAAAGGCTCGACCTTCGTGGTGGCCGGCCACACCGATGCGATCGGCGGCGATGCCTTTAACCAGGATCTTTCCGAACGCCGCGCCGATACGATCAAGCGATATCTCACCGAGAAATACGGCATTGCCGGCGCCGATCTCGTCACCGTCGGCTACGGCAAGAGCAAGCTCAAGGACCCGAGCGCGCCGACTTCCGCCGTCAACCGCCGCGTTCAGGTCGTCAATCTCAACAACAAAACCGCTTCCAAGTAAGTAGCACTCAGGTTGCCTGCGCCCCCGGCAGGCAACCGCGTTACAAAGCTACGCCGCTGATCTGCCTTCATAGGCCCGGCGCAATTCAGCGATGTCGAGCTTGGTCATGCCCAGCATCGCTTGCATCGCGCGCTTGGCGCCGGCAGCGTCCGATCCGCCCAAAAATTCCGGCAGCGCCGACGGCACGATCTGCCAGGACACGCCGTAGCGATCCCGGACCCATCCGCATTGTTGGGTCGCGCCGCCATCGGAGGCCAATACATCCCAGAGATGGTCGACTTCCGCCTGATCCGCGCAGTCGATCTTGAACGAAATCGCCCACGTGTGTTCCAAACGCTTCCCGCCGTTGAGGGCCATATATTTTTGACCCGCGAGGGTAAAATCGACCACCAGTACCGTACCGGCTTTCCCGCCCGGGCTGTCGATGGGATTTCGCTGAATGTGGTCGATCCGGGAATCCGGCAGCAACGAGACATAGAACTTTGCAGCTTCTTCGGCTTCGTCGTTGAACCAGATGCAGGGCGAGATCTTGGACATGGGTGGACTCTCCTTCGTGGTGACATCGAGCGGAGGACGAACGGCAGAGCCTATATCCGACATCGGATATTCAAAAATAGCGAGGGTTCCACCCATTCGCTCTCTTGGCGCGCCGCTTGAATAAGAAAAATGGCCGGGACAAGCCCGGCCATCAGTCAACCTTGATCGGATCGTCTTGTTATTATGTCGCAATCGGGGTCGGCATATCGAGAAACGCCCGGGTGGCGTGCCAAAACAGTCGCCGGTTGGTGGCCAGCACGACCGAATGCGCCGTGCCGGGAAGGATGATGAACTGCCGGTCGCCGTTCGGCAGTTGCGTGAAGAAATTCTCGAGGTCCGCGACCGTGGCGATGCCGTCATATTCACCACGGATCAGAAGCGTAGGCGCCATGACCTTTTTGGGATCGACCACCGGCAGATTGGCGGTCATGTCGAGATAGGTACCGGTCGGAATCTGGTCACCGAACGGCATCTCCGCATCCGCCAGCGCTTCGACGGCCGCCTGATCGCTGGTGCCCGGCTTGTCGCGGGTGGCAATCGAGCGGATCATTTCGCGGTCGCGCTTGCGCATGTTGTGCGTGCGGTAATAGTCCACCTGCTCGGCACGCTTGGCGAGCGTCGGCGACCCCTCGCCCTTGTAGGTGAAAGCGGCCAGCACCAGGCGATCGATCCGCTCCGGCGCCATCATGGCATAGGCGCCGGCACGCAGCGCGCCGGAAGACTCGCCGAGGAAATGATACTTCTGCCGCCCGGTTTCGCGGGCAAGAACTTCGGCCGCGGCTTTGAGATCTTCGGCGCCGCTCTTGACGTCGGAGTTGCCCGAGGTGCGCCCGGACTTGCCGTAATTCTCGTGATCCATGGTCCAGCAATCGAACCCATAGCGGGCGAACTCGTCCATCACGGAGTATTCGCCCTTGCCGGGCACATGGAGGTCGTAGCAGCGCGAAGTCACCGACGAGCCGTGCACGAAGAACAACACGGGCTTGGAAGGCTCGCCGGCTTTCGGCGCGCCGACGCGCTTGCGGAACATCCACAAGGGGACGTCGCCCTTCTTCGCCCAATATTCGCTGCTCCAGATTTCGCCGTCTTCGCTGGCAGCACTGGCGCTTTGAGCGGGTAGCGTGGCGGCAAGACCGCCGGCGACGAGACCGCGGCCGGCGCCCCTCATCAGAGAGCGTCGTCCGAGCGATTGATTGATGAGCGACTGATTGGATTGCGTCACGATTTCCTCTCCGATCACGGTTTTAGTTTTCTGAGTTTTTATCTTGCGAAGCTCGATTTGCGATTTTCATCTAATGAAATCGCTTGCTTCTCAAGTCGCCCGCAATCTAGCAGACCGCTCGCAGCGCCGGAAGATATTCTGCGCTACAGAGCCTGCCCGCAGCATCGCGATGTAGTAACGACGTCGTGTCCGGACGCCCTGTTTGAGCGCGCGGCTTAAGCGCCCTTAAAGTATCTCAGGGATTGTTCGGGTCGCGGTGCACGGGATCGACCCACAGCACGTTTTCCGGCTTCTCGACCGGTTCGATGTCGAGGTTGATGGCGACCGCCTCACCGTCGCTGCGCACCAGCACGCACTCCAAAGGCTCGTCAGGACTGGCGTTGATTTCCTGATGCGGGACGTAGGGCGGGACGAAAATGAAATCGCCGGGATTGGCCTCCGCCGTGAATTCCAGATGGTCTCCCCACCGCATCCGCGCCTTGCCTCTGACGACATAGATGATGCTTTCGAGATGGCCGTGATGATGCGCGCCGGTCTTGGCATCCGGCTTGATCGTAACCGTGCCGGCCCACAATTTCTGCGCGCCGACGCGGGCGAAATTAATCGCGGCCTTGCGGTCCATGCCGGCGGTCGAAGGCACGTTGGGATCGAGCTGATGGCCGGGAATGACCCGGACGCCATCGTGCTTCCAGCGTCCCTCGCTGTGGTCGTGGGAATGATCGGAATGGCTGTGATCGTGCGGATGGCTCATGTCGATAGGTTCCAGTGAATCTCGATGGGAACGCTACTGAAAATAGCGATGACAAGCCAGCCCGCAAGGAACGTTTCGGCACCCCAAAACTTGGTTCTTCATCAAACCGATCGAACAAGGAGACCGTTTCATGGGTAGCGTCGCAGACAAGGTTAAAGGCAACGCGAACGAGGCGATGGGCAAGGCCAAGCAAGCCGTCGGCTCCGACCGCTTGCAGGGCGAAGGCGCCATTCAGGAAATCAAGGGTAAGGGCCAGAAGGCCGTTGGCGACGCCAAGGAAGCCACAAAGGACGCCGTGAACAAGGCGGCTGATGCGGCCAACCGCAAGCTTTGATCGCGGGTATTATCCCAATGCAAAAGGCCGCTCAGCGAGGAGCGGCCCTTTGTTTATTTCGTTTTGTTTATCGCGCTATCAAATCAGCTCTTCACATTGAGCAGTTCGACGTCGAAGATCAGCGTCGCATTCGGCGGGATGACGCCGCCGGCGCCGCGCGCGCCATAGCCAAGCTCGGGTGGAATGATCAGCGTGCGCTTGCCGCCGACCTTCATCGAGGCCACGCCCTCGTCCCAGCCGGCGATCACCTTGCGTTGTCCGACCGGAAACTCCAACGGCTCGTTGCGGTCGACGGACGAGTTGAATTTCTTGCCCTTCTTGCCGCCCTCATAGAGCCAGCCGGTATAGTGCATGACGCAAATCTGGCCGGGCTTCGGCGTGGCGCCGGTGCCGACCTTGCTATCGATGATCTGCAGTCCTGAAGCGGTGGTCATGGCTTTTCCTGCGGTTTGCGCCGTTGCCGTGGTCGGCATCGAGACCGTCGCCACGGTCAAGATAGCCAACGCAATGGCGGCCAAAGTGGAAAATGTCGTGCGCGAAAAACGTCGCATGCTGGCGTGCCTTTTTGAACGATCAGGTTGAACGAACGGGCGCCTGTCTAGCTCAACGCTCTCGGCAAGACCAGTGCGGCGCTGATCTTTAATAACCGAGCGCGCAGCCGTCCTTGCGGGGATCGGAGCCGCCGGTCAGCGTCCCCTTCTCCCAGTCGATCCAGACCGCCTGACCGCCGCCGAGCGGCGGGACAACCTTGGTGGTCTGGTGTCCGAGCTTTTGCAGACCTGCGACGATGTCAGCGGGCACGCCGTCTTCGAGCTGATAGATGTTTTCATAGTGCAGGCCGCGCGGCATATCGATCGCTTCCTGCACGTCGCATCCATAGTCCAGAATGTTGGTCAGCACGCGGGTCTGACCTACCGGCTGGTACTGGCCGCCCATGACGCCGAACGGCATCACCGCGCGGCCGCTCCTGGTCGCGAGCGCCGGAATGATGGTGTGCAGCGGACGCTTGCCCGGCGCGATACAGTTCGGATGGCCGGGCTCGATGCGGAAACCAGCCGCCGCGATTTTGAAAGAGAACGCCGGTCTTGTTGGAAACGATGGCGGAAGCCCAGGAATGCGCGACCGAGTTGATGAACGAGCAGACGTTGCGGTCCTTGTCCACCACGGTGATGTAGATCGTCGACGGATTCATCGGCGGCGAGACCTTCGGCAGGTCCAGCATCCGGTCCATGCGAATCTTGCCGGCCCATTCGTCGGCGAATTCCTTCGCGAGAATCCTGGCGACGTCGACCTTGACGTGCGCGGGATCGCCGATGTTCTGCTCGCGCATCATGTAGGCGACGCGCGCAGCCTCGGCCTCGAGATGAAAACGTTCGACGCTTAAGGGCGCAAATTTTGTCAGATCGAAATGCGACAGGATATTGAGCATCACCAGCATGGTGATGCCGGGTCCGTTCGGTGGACACTGCCAGACGTCGAGACCTTTATACATGGTGCCGATCGGCACCGTCGTCTCGGTGGTGTGATTGGCGAAGTCTTCCAGCGTGTGCAGACCGCCGGCGCCGCGCAAGGTCTCCACCATATCCTCGGCGATCGCGCCCTTGTAGAAGGCGTCCGGTCCGCTTTTGGCGATCGCCCGCAACGTCTGACCGAGCTCCGGCTGCTTGATCACGTCACCAGCTACCGGCGGCTTGCCGTGCGGCAACAGATAGCGCTCGGTGTTGACGCCCTTCTTCAGCTTCTCAAAACCGTTCTTCCAGTCGAACGCGATGCGGGGTGCGACGACATAACCTTCCTCGGCCGCCTTGATCGCCGGCTGCAACAAGGTGTCGAGGCCAAACTTGCCGTGGTCGCGCAGGATCGTCGCCCACGCATCGATCGAGCCGGGAATGGTGACCGAATGCGCCGAGGTGAGCGGGATCGCATGGATGTTGCGTTCGAGATACCACTCCGGCGTCGCCGCTTTCGGCGCGCGGCCCGAACCGTTATAGGCGACGATCTTGCCCTCGCCCTTCGGCTGGATCAGCGCAAAGCAATCGCCGCCGATGCCGGTGGATTGCGGTTCGATCACCGCGAGCAGCGCGGAAGCCGCGATCGCGGCATCCGCGGCGGTCCCCCCGGCGCGCAGCACCTCGATGGCCGTGAGCGCCGCCAGCGGGTGGGACGTCGCCACCATGGCGTTCTGGGAGTGGACCGTCGACCGGCCGGCGAGATGGAAATTCCTCATGCGAAATGGCTCACTTGTCGCTGCCTTTTTCCCGATTTGCAGGGGCTCTTTGGGGGTTACTTGGCATATTCAATACCACCTGTGCAATGCTTGGATGATGCATAAGTGGAGGGGGACCCCTGCCCTTCAGAGACACCTGCTGCTAGATCACTGCGATGCCTTACAAGGTCGCCGCCTTTTACCAATTTGCATCCCTGCCGGACTTTCGCGAATTGCGCGAGCCGCTGCGGACGCTGTGCGGCGATCTTGCGTTGAAAGGCAGCGTGCTGCTGGCCCATGAGGGCATCAACGGTACATTAGCCGGGAATCCCGAGGCCATCGACGAATTGGTCGAGGCGCTCCGCCATGGCGAGCTCTTTGGCGGCCGTCTCGACCATCTGGAACTTAAATTCTCGTCAGCTGCGACGATGCCGTTTGGCCGGCTCAAGATCAGGCTGAAGAAGGAGATCGTCACGTTCGGCGACATGGCTGCCGATCCGACGCTCCAGGTCGGCACCTATGTCGAGCCTGAAGACTGGAACGATCTGATCGCCGCGCCCGACACGGTCGTCATCGACACACGAAATGCCTTCGAGGTCGCCATCGGCACCTTTGAAGGCGCGATCGATCCGGCCATCGCGAGTTTTGGGCAATTCAAGGAATTCGCCGCACGTCACCTCGATCCGTCGAGGGATCGTAAAATCGCGATGTTCTGCACCGGCGGCATCCGCTGCGAAAAGGCCTCGAGCTACCTGCTCGCGCGGGGCTTTACCGAGGTCTATCACTTGAAAGGCGGCATCCTGAACTATCTGGAACAAGTCTCCGAGATTGAAAGCCGCTGGCGCGGCGAGTGCTTTGTCTTCGACCAGCGTGTCGCGTTGGGCCACGGTTTGCGCGAGCGGGATGTGGAGCATGACAACGATGAGTGACCTCAAGATGCTAACCGAGCGCATCGATACGCTGGAGTCACGGCTGGCGTTTCAGGATCACACCATCGAGGCACTGAACAAGACCGTCACCGAGCAATGGGCGAAGATCGATGCGCTGACGCGGCAGCTTGTTGCGCTCGGCGAGCAGTTGCGGGAGACCGAAAGCCAGATGCCAGGCGCCACCGACGAGCCGCCGCCGCACTATTAAATGCGAAGCGGACTTCGAAAGGCGCGTTCCCAGGCTCCGTTTAATTCCGCCGATCAGTACTCTTCACCGGGCGATGCGGCTTCGAGGGCGACGGCTGCACCGCGCTCGCGGGATCGGAAGCCGGAAAACTGTCGACCAGGCCTTCGTCGAGCTTTCTGTGCATGTCGTGGTCGGCCGCAACGGCATCGCTGGCCTTGGTTGCGTATTTGTCGTGCGGCGCCGGGTTGAATTTGTCGCTCATGGTTCACCTCCAGACCAAATTAACGCATCTGAAGAGGCGGCGTTCCGGGACCCAGATAGCGCGACTAACCATTTGAACGACAAACAAACTTGTTTTTCCAGGCCTTTCTTGGTGTATCAGGTCTCGTCGATCACATCACATCCCTGAGTGAGCATGACCAAGCCATTCCTCGACGTACTCTCCGGCCGCAGGCAAGCGGTGCCGCCGATCTGGATGATGCGGCAGGCCGGTCGCTATCTGCCGGAATACCGGGAACTGCGGGCGAAAGCGGGCGGTTTTCTCGATCTGTGCTTCACACCGGAATACGCCGCCGAAGTGACCCTTCAGCCGATCCGCCGCTTCGGCTTCGACGCTGCCATCATCTTCTCCGATATCCTCGTCATTCCCTACGCGCTCGGCCGCTCGGTGCGGTTTGAGGCCGGCGAAGGCCCAAGGCTTGATCCGCTGGATACGCCGGAGCAGATCGCAACACTCGCCTCGCATGCCGATTTCACCAAACTGGAGCCGGTGTTCGAGGCGCTGCGCCGCGTCCGACGCCAGCTCGACGCCAGGACGGCCTTGATCGGTTTCTGCGGTGCGCCGTGGACGGTCGCCACCTATATGGTGGCAGGCCAGGGCACGCCGGACCAGGCGCCGGCGCGGATGCTGGCCTATTCCCATCCCGACGCGTTCGAAAAAATCATCGACGTGCTGGTCGAGAATTCGATCCGGTATCTCGTCGGCCAGCTCAAGGCCGGCGCCGACGCGCTACAGATTTTCGACACCTGGGCGGGCGTACTGCCGCCGCGCGAGTTCGCGCGCTGGTCGATCGAACCGACGCGCCGCATCGTCGCGGGCGTTCGCCAACAAGTCCCCGACGCGAAGATCATCGGCTTCCCCAGGGGCGCCGGCGCCTCGCTGCCGGTCTATGTGGAAGCAACCGGCGTCGATGGCGTCAGCATCGACTGGGCGGCTGAACCATCGTTGATCCGCGACCGCGTGCAGAACCGCGTAGCCGTTCAAGGCAATCTCGATCCGCTGGCCTTGATCGCGGGCGGCGCGGCGCTCGATCGCGCCGTCGACGACGTCCTGGAAAACTACGCCGGCGGCCGGCTGATCTTCAACCTCGGCCACGGCATTCTGCCGGAAACCCCGATCGCGCATGTCGAGCAGATGATCAAGCGGGTGCGCGCCTACAAAGCGTAGAGATTATTTATTTGGGCCGGCTGCGCTCGATGATTTCGGCCGCGCCCTTGGCCAGCAGTTCGAGCCCGGCGGCGCGGCCGAGTTCGCGGGGCCGGTCGGCGGGCCCGGAACGCGAAACCTCGATGAAACGCTGTCCGTCTTCGTCGAGCACCGACGCCGTCAGCGACATTTGCGCACCGTCGATCGTGGCAAATCCCGCGATCGGGGAATTGCAGTGGCCGTTGAGCACCCACAGCACCTCGCGTTCGGCGTCGGCGCAGCGGCGCGCGGCGAGGTCGTCGATCTTCGCCAGAAGACCTCGCGTCTGCCAATCGTCGGCGGCGCATTCCACCGCAACGATCCCCTGCCCCGACCGCCGGCAGCATCTCCGCGACCGAGAATTCGTAGGCGATACGGTTTGCAAGGCCCACGCGTTCAAGACCGGAGCGCGCCATGATCAGCGCGTCGGCTGGGCCGACCGCGCCGCCATCGGCGAGCCGCTGTTTTTCCAGACGGTCGAGCTTGCGCACGCGGGTATCGGCGGCGCCGCGATAATGGATCACCTCGATGTCGGGAAAGAGCCGGCGCGCATAGGCAGCGCGGCGCACCGCATTGGTGCCGATCTTGAAGCCCTTGCCGCGCGAGCCTCTCAATTCATCGACGGAAAGCCCCGGCCGCAGCACCAGCACGTCGCTGGCGGAATCGCGCGACAGCGTCGCGCCGATCACCAGCCCCGGCGTGTCCTCGTTGCCCGGCATGTCCTTGAGCGAATGCATCGCCGCCTGCAATTGGCCCGCGCGAACGGCCTCGCGGATTTCGGCAACAAAAGCTCCGCCCTTGCCGCCATGGGGCAGCAGCTTGCCGGTTTGGTCGATATCGCCTGTCGTCTCGAACTTGACGATCTCGACATCGATGTCGGGAGCCACGGCCGCGAGGCTGCCGCGCAATTTCCTCGGTCTGGGCCAAGGCCATGGCGCTCTTGCGTGTGCCGATCCGCAGTCGCATTAAACTCATGCTCGCTCTGTCTTGATGCTACCGATGGAATAGCACCGCGCCGCAAGCGTGACTAGTAGAGTGGATTTGACATTCGCAAAAGTACGCAAATGAGGACGGATGCGAATGTTAGGATCGGACTCCTAGCGCGCGTCTTGCAAGATCAGGTCGGAGGCCTTTTCCGCGATCATGATCACTGGCGCGTTGGTATTGCCCGAGACGAGGTCGGGCATCACGGAAGCATCGATCACCCGCAAGCCATCCACCCCGCGAACGCGCAGCCGCTGGTCGACCACGGCGAGCGGGTCGCTCCCCATCCGGCAGGTCGAGGTCGGATGGTAGATGGTGGTGCCGCGGGCGCGGCAATAGGCCAATAACGCCTCGTCGCTCGTGATCTTGTCGCCGGGATCGATCTCCTCGACGACGTAGGGCGTGAGAGCCGGCGCACGCAAAATCTTGCGCAAGATCTTCAAGCCTTCGACATTGGTCGCGCGGTCCACTTCGCTCGCGAGATAATTGATCCTTATTTCCGGCGGCGCAGCCGGATCCGCGCTTTTGATCCGGAGCGAGCCGCGGCTCTCGGGCCGCAATTGGCACACCGATGCCGTGAATCCGGAGAATGGATGCAGCTTCTCGCCCATCTTGTCGGTCGAGAACGGCAGGAAGTGGATCTGGATGTCCGGCGTCGCCAATCTCGGATTGGTCTTGAAGAACGCCCCCGAGGTGCCGGCGGCGATCGTCAGCGGCCCGGTCCGGAACGCGGCATAGCGCAAGCCGGTCAAAACCTTGCGAACGGGATTGTTGACGATGTCGTTGAGCGTGACGGCTTGCGAGCAGCGCATCACGACACGGACCTGCATGTGGTCCTGCAAGTCAGCGCCGACGCCCGGCGCATCCAGCACGACCTCGACGCCGTGTTGGCGCAACAGATCCGCGGGGCCTATGCCCGAAAGCTGCAACAGTTGCGGAGAGTTGAACGCCCCGCCCGAGATCAAAATTTCCTTGCGCGCCCGCGCCGTGCGCGGAATGCCGGCGCTGCGATATGCCACGCCAACAGCGCGACGTCCCTCGAACAGGATCCGCTCGGCGAGCGCCGACGTCTCGACATGCAGGTTGGGCCGGGCTTTGGCGGGGCGAAGATAGGCGACCGCCGTGCTCGCCCGCCGGCCGCCTTTGGTCGTGGTCTGGAAAAAGCCGGCGCCTTCTTGCGTGGCGCCGTTGAAATCAGGATTTTTGGGGAAGCCGACTTCCGCCGCGGCATCGACGAACGCCGCCGAGAGCGGATCGGCGTGCCGCCAGTCCGAGACCGGCAAGGGACCGCCGACCGCGTGAAAATCGTCCGCGCCGCGCGTCTGGTCCTCGGCCTTCTTGAAATAAGGCAGCACGTCGTCGAAGCCCCAGCCCAGATTGCCGCTGCTGGCGCCAGCGGTCGTAGTCTTCATGCTGACCGCGGACATAAAGCAGGCCGTTGATCGAGCTCGATCCGCCCAACACCTTGCCGCGCGGTTGAAACACGCTCCGTCCGTTGAGACCCGGCTCCGGCTCGGTCTGGTACATCCAGTTGACGGCCTTTTCCTTGAACAGCCGGCCGTAACCGAGCGGAATGTGAATCCAGAGATGGCTATCCTCTGGTCCCGCCTCGAGCAACAGCACCGAGTATTTGCCATCGGCGGTCAGCCGATTGGCGAGTACACATCCTGCCGAGCCAGCGCCAACGATGATGTAGTCGAATTCGAGAGGATCGGAGCCTGACGCGACCTTTTGGTTCATGTTGCTTCTTCGCAGGACCGATACAGGAGGGCAAATGATGGAAGCGAAGAATAACTTTACGCGGTCGTCAGTCAATCAAAGGACTGCGATTGGCGTGCGTGCGCGGTGCGAGACTTCGTCACACTGTCGCGAGATGGGAGCGACGAGAGTGACTTCACGGAATCGCCAGCCAACGAAAGAGCCGCCCGATCGATCTCTACAATCGGGCGGCCCATCTCAGAGCAACACGTTTAGATCGCAGCGAGACCGAGTGCACTACTTGATGTCGACCATTCCCACTTGATTGACGAGACTGTTGGCCATGACCGGATTGCCGCTGGGCGCAACGACCATATTGCGTACGATATCACCGCCGCCGGGAATGGCCCAGCTCTGGAATTTTTCGGTTGCCGGATCGAAGCGGACGATCGTGTTGGGCTTGGCGTTGGATTCATTGTACCAAACGGCACCCTTGGTGAAGACCATGCCGTAAGGCTCGGACTTCGGACCACTTGGCGACGGCCAATCCTTGGCAGCGCCGGTGGCAAGGTCGAGCTTGCCGATATATCCACGCGCAAAATCCGCGTACCAAACGGCGCCATCAGGTCCAATGGCAAGCCGCCGCGGCCGGGCCGCCGCATCGGGCAGTGTGTATTCCTTGATGGCCATCGTATCCGGATCAATCGTCGCAATCTTGTTGGTGCCGAATTCGACAAAGACCGGCACCCCCTTGGCATTGATCTGGATTCCGTAAGGACGCGACTTCGGCGTTGGCGACGTCACGAGTTTGATCGCTCCGGTAGCCGGATCAAGCCGGCCCACCATGTTAGCTTGCTGCACGGTGAACCACAGAATGCCCTTCTGGTCGAAATTGAGGGTATGCGGATCCTTCGCGTTTGGGTCCGGCAGCCGATATTCGGTGACGATGCCCGTCTTGGGATCGAGTTTGCCGATCAGCCCGGCAAGATTTCCCGTGAACCAGATGTTGCCGTCCTTATCGTCAACCAGCCCGTGCGGACCAGTGAAGGCCGACTTGAGCGTATACTCCCGGATCGCACCCGTCTGAGGATCTATCCGGCCTAGTTTGTTGGCCAGTTGCGCAGCCCACCAAACCGAGCCATCTCGGGCGCCGAGGGGATCGTGCGGACGCGCTCCCTGAGTCGGCACATCCCACATCTTGAAATCGACCTTCACCGGACCATCGATGATGACGGCCGCCGGGCGCTTGCGCTCCGGAAAATTCTTCATGAGATACTCGGTCATCGCGCCCCATTCCTCGGCGGGCACGGGCGCGTCCATATTCTGCATCATGCGAACGACGGTCAGCCAGCCTTCGGGCGTATAGCCGCCACGAACCCGGTTGATGTCATGGCAACCGTTGCAGGTGTCGACAAACCGCTGCTTGCTTGGCCCCTCCGGCCATTCCTTTGCGGTATATTGTGCATTCGCGGCTGACGTCCCAAGGACAACCATCGCCGGCAAAAGAACGAGTAGCTTGGCGCGCACTGTCATGTCGTGAATCCCCCATCGCCCGATCACAGGTCCAGTCTCTTGATTTCATTGCCGGCAAGCTAAGCCTCAGGCTATTCGGCCCGTCAAGCATAGACCACAACAAAGGCACGACCCGCTGGCAAAAGGTCGCCGATCAAACACTTGACCGTGTGAAAGGCGGGACGATTTTTCGCTATCCTGATGTGCGCGCCACATTTGTCGCGGGCACTGCTGCCGCGTACCAGTCCGCCAATTCGCTGCCGGTAAAAAAGCCGGCGTCGGACGAGGCAGTTAGCAGATCGAGCATGCGCTCAAGCTCATGGATACGGTGCGGCACCGATATCAGATGCGGGTGCAAACCGATGGCTAAAACGACGGCACTGTCGCGGCATTCGATTTCGAACCGGCGCAGCGTGAATTCCAGACGCCTCGCCATCTCGCCGGTCGCATGCCGCTCGATGGCATAGATGATGGAGTCGTTGACCTCAAGGTTGTACGGCATGGCGATCAAGGGGCCTTCGGTTGTATGCATCCATGCCGGCCGGTCATCGACCACCCAATCGCAGACGTAATCGATCCCCCTGCGCTTGAGGATATCAGGCGTGTCGACGGTCTCGCGCAATCCCGGCGACAGCCAGCCGCGCGGACGCCGTCCGGTAAAATTTTCGATCTTGTCGAGGCTCGCGCCGATCACCGCCTCTTCACCGCCCTCGACATGGTTGATGGCTTTCTGGTGCATGCCGTGACCGATGAATTCCCAGCCCGCATCGCGCATCGCCATCGCGGCTTGCGGATAGGCATCGATGACGCCGGCATTGAAGCTTGTGGAGGCCGACAAGGACCGCGAACCAAACGCCTGAAGTATGCGGGGAAGCCCGGCGCGCATCCCGTAGTCGGCCCAGGAGAAATTCGGCACATCCGGCACGGTTTCCCGGCCGTGCGGCGGCGTGACGATCGTGCGCGGCATCGGCTGATCGAATTGCCAGTTCTCGACGTTGACGACGAGATGCACCAGGATTTGTTTGCCCTTGAGCGGAGGCAAGGCCGCACGGGCCGACGACAGCAGATAGGGAATCCGCGGATTTGCCATTGGCGACCTTAAACGGGAGCGGCGCTGACCTTCATGTCGGACATGATGCGCGACTTGTAAGCCATGAATTCCGGGCTGGTGAGGCTGGCGATGGAGCGCGGACGCGGCATTGTGATCGGAATGGTGCGGATGATCCGGCCGGGCCGGGCCGACATCACGCAAATCCGGTCCGACAACAGGATCGCTTCGTCAATATCGTGGGTGACGAACAACACCGTGGTGCCGAGCGATTGCCAGACATCGAGCAGCAACTGCTGCATCGACAGACGTGTCTGCGCATCGAGCGCGCCGAACGGCTCATCCATCAAAAGCGCCTTCGGCGACATCGCCAGCACCCGCGCAATGCCGACCCGCTGGCGCATGCCGCCGGACAATTGCACCGGCAAGGCATCGGCAAACGATTCCAGGCCGACCAGCTTCAACAGGTTTTGTGCCTTCTTTTCATATTCGGCACGGGAGACGCCCTGAACCTGCGGCCCGAAAATCACGTTTTGCCAAACGGTGAGCCAGGGAAACAGGGCGGCTTCCTGAAATACGACGCCGCGGTCGGGACCCGGTCGCGTGACCGTCTTGCCGTCGAACAATAACGTGCCGCCGGTCGTCTTCTCGAAGCCCGCCAACAGATTGAGCAGCGTCGATTTTCCGCAGCCGGACGGCCCCAGAAGGGCGGCGAACTCGCCCTCGCCGATGGCGAGATTGATCCCGTCCAGCGCCCGGACTTCGGCCTGGCCCGAGAATGTCTTTGATACGTTTTCGAAAGCGATGGTGCCCATCGTCGTCATCTCACCATCACGACTGGAACGATTGCAGCCGCCGCCACGCCAGCACCCATCGTTCAATCCAGAGAATAACGCGGTCGCTGATCAGACCGAGCAGACCAATGGTCGCCATGTCCGCAATCACGACATCCATCCGCCCGACATAATAGGCGTCCCACAAGACGTAACCGAGACCGGATTTCACCGCGACCATTTCGGCGACGATCACGGCGGTCCAGGCGATGCCGAGCCCGATCCGAAGCCCGGTGAAAATCGAGGGCAGCGACGCCGGCAAGACCACCCGCCGCAGGATGGTCCATCGCCCCGCACCCATCATCATCGCGGCGCGAACCAGATTGCGCTCGATGTCGCGCGCGCCCTGCGCGGTATTGACGACGATCGGGTAAAAGGCGCCGAGCGCAATCAGGAACACAGCCCCCATATCGCGGATACCGAACACGGCGATCGAGAACGGCAGCCACGCCGTGATCGGGATCGGCCGCAGCAGTTGCACCGTCGGATCGAGCGCGCCCGAAGCAATTCGACTCCATCCGATTGCCAACCCGACCGGCACGGCAACGACAATCGCGACGACAAATCCCTTGCCGACGCGCTCGGCGGAAAACAGCAAATTCGCAAGCCAGGTGCCGCTATAGGGATTGAGGCCGAGGCCGCTCGCTCCGAATGCCCACACTTTCCACGCCTGCCACACCCGGTCCGGCGTCGGCAGCACGCCGCCGAACAGCGAGCCGCCGTGACCCGCCCACTGCCAGAGCGCAATCACCACCACGGGAAGAACGATCGCGAGCAGGATTTGCCGTAAGTTTCGACGCGCCGCGGGTGACAGCACCAGCCACGCCAAAGCGGACGATGCCGGTCTTGAAGCGATAGGTCCCGTCGAGATCGACATCTTAAGAAAATCCTCGCGGAGCAGCGTGGTTCGATGTCCGCTACTTACCCAACGCCTTGTTCACGAACGAGCCATCCCAATGCGCATCGATCTCGCCGGAAACATCCTTCTGGATCACGCCGAGATCGGCAAATCCCTTGGCTTGGCGCTTAATCTGGTCGGGCGAGATCACCTCGCCAAGCTTGATGATCTTCGCGGCCTGCGCCGCGACATCCGGCGCGAGGCCGGTGAGTTTCGCATAGGCATCGGCGAAGGCAGCGGGCGATTTGGCCAGTTCCTCCTCCGTCTTGAGATAGACCCAGACAAAACGTTCCAGCGCGGCGCGTTTGCCGTCGATCGCCTGCTTGGTCGTCATGAACATTCCAAGCTCGGCACCGACCGCTTTCGACGAGCTGTATTCGAGGCCTTTGGCAAAGAACCCGTAACCGCCCATCACGGGAATGGATTCGAACGGCTCCCAGGTGACGAGGCCGTCGACCTCGCCTTTCTTCAAGGCCTGGTCGAAGTTGGCGCCGCCGCCCTGAATGTTCACGGCTTCAAAGCTGTTATAGGGAACGCCGTTTTCGACCAGCGTTGCGGCGAACTGAAACCAGACCGCCGAGCCCGGCGCGATCGCGATCTTCTTACCCTTCAGATCGTCCCAGCTCTCGAACTTCACGCCGTTACGGCCGATGACGTATTTGGGCGACGAGCCGACCCCCATCAGCCCGACCACATTGGTCGAACCCTGCGCCAGCGAGATCGCAAGATCCGCCGGCCCGACGGAAGCCGCATCGAGCGAAGCCGCAAGCAGCGCGGTACGCGCATCAGCATAACGGACAAATTCGACCAGCTTGAGATTGACGCCAAGCTTCTTCAGCTCGTCCGCGACCAAAATGATCGGAGCCAAGTGACCGACCTTCACACAGCCAACCGTCAGTTCGACCGGCTGTGTCAGCGGCGCCGGTTCCGGGCCGACCGCGTGGGCCGACAGTGGCAACCCTCCGACCGCCGTGATAGCGAACAAAAGCCCAGCAACCTGCCTCAATATCCGCACGATCTGCCTCCGTTTCGATCAGCCGCCGTTTCGATCAACCAATGGCCGCGCCGTCATCAGCGACCTCATAAGCAAAGACTGCACCATATCGCGCCCTGTTCTGCAACTTGGCACCGGCAGAAAGCGCCCCGTTAATCATGGCTCGTCGGCAATCTCCGCGGCGATCGCCAGAGGAACGCGACCGTGCCAATCGGTGCGTTCCTGCAACCGGACCGCGATCTGCAGCAAAGAGGCTTCACTGCCCGGCTGCCCGATCAGTTGCAGGCCGACCGGCATTCCGGTGCTGTCGAAGCCGGCCGGAACGGCGAGCGCAGGCAGGCCGAGATAATTGACGAAACGGGTGAAGCGGCTGAGAGCGTAAAGCACCCGTGGATTGAACTGTGGAGAGGCCGGATCGACTTCACTTACTCGTGGCGTCCTGATCGGCATCACCGGCAAAACGGCGACGCCAGCCTCACCAAGACAGGACGAGGTAAATTGATCGCGCAGCCGATCGCGCGCGGCCATCGCCACCGCAAGCCCTTCGTCGGTAATCGAAAGCCCCTTGGCGATACGCTTGCGCAGCGTTGCATCGATTTTCGTATCGTCGATCCGCGTGCGGTGCTCCCGGGCGGCCTCCGCTTGCAGGACGGTCAGCGTTTGCTGGTCGGCCTCTTCGGGAAAGCCCGACCGCTCTTCAATCCTCATGCCGCTCTCGGCGAGTACATTCACCGCGCCACGAACGATCGTCGCGATCTCAACGTCGCTGCAATCGAATGCATCCCGCAGCACGACCGCTCGCGGAAGTTCCTCCGATCCGGCGAGCGGCTCGCCGCAAATCGAGGACCACAGCAACGCAAGATCGGTCGCACTTCGCGCGAAAACGCCGATGGTGTCGAGGCTCGGCGCGAGCGCCATCGCACCATCCAGCGGGATCTTGCCGTAGCCCGACTTGAGCGCGGTGATGCCGCAGCAATGCGCCGGTATTCGCACGGAACCCGCGGTATCGGAACCGAGCGCGGCAAAACAGCAGCCGGACGCGACAAGAATCGCGGAGCCGGTCGAGGACCCGCCGGGGATTGCATCGAACCGCCACGGATTAAGCGCGCCGCGCCGCCCGATGCCGGAGGCTTCATAAGCGAGTTCGGTCATGGTTGCAGCGGCGATTAGACTGGCGCCTGCCCGATCGAGGCGATCGATCACTGAAGCGCGAGGCCACGCCGGCGCCTGCGGCGTCGAACACCCCCATGACGGTTCGCTGCGCCCGGTTGCGAATAGGTCCTTGGCAACGTAAGGCAGGGCCGAGAGCGGCCCCTGACGGGGCGGCTCGGCGTGATAGATATGTTCGACCGCGTGGAGCTTTCGCCCCAAATGGGCAAGCCGCCGGCGGCATTGCTCAAGCGCAGCTATCCGGCCAAGCTCAGACAGCGAACTCCAATCCGGAAAGCGGGCGGTCGCTGCGCTCATCGGTGTCATGGCCATGATTGTTTTTCTTGATTGTTTATGTTGCGTGGCTGCTCGGAACGCCCGACATTTGCGAGCGTCAGAGGTCCAAAACCGTGACAGCCACGCATTCGATAACATGAGATCGGTCGGCACGTGAAGTCAGGCGAAATGAATCATCATCCCGACGGGTTGCCGCAGCCGGAGCGCGGCTGGGCCATCCTGACGATTGCGATCGGTCTCATCATGTCGGTGATGGACGGCGCGATCGCCAATGTGGCGCTGCCCACCATCGCGCGCGACCTTCACGCCAGCCCCGCCTTTTCGATCTGGATCGTCAACGGCTATCAACTGGCGATTACGATCTCGCTGCTGCCGCTGGCTTCGCTCGGCGAGATTGCCGGTTACCGCCGCGTCTACATTGGCGGGCTGTTGCTGTTCACCATCGCGTCGCTGTTTTGCGTGCTCGCGCACACGCTGACGCTGTTGACGATCGCCCGTATCCTTCAAGGGTTTGGTGCTGCCGGAATCATGAGCGTCAACATGGCGCTGGTCCGGCATATCTATCCGCGCGCGCAATTGGGGCGCGGGATCGGCATCAACGCCATGGTCGTCGCGGTCTCCGCCGCGGCCGGGCCGACGATTGCGGCCGGTATTCTCGCGGTCGGACCATGGCCCTATCTGTTTGCGATCAATATTCCGCTTGGCATTGGCGCGCTGGCACTCGGCATCAAATATCTGCCGTACACCAAACCCGCAGGCCACGATTTCGACTGGAAGAGCGCGGCGCTCAGCGCGATCGCTTTTGGCCTCGGTCTCGCCGGGATCGACAGCATTGGCCACGATGAAGGCGCGGCGGTTGCGCTCGCCGAATTTGGCGCCGCCGCCGTCGCCGGCTTCCTCCTGGTGCGCGCGCAGGCTCAGGTGACCTCGCCGTTGCTGCCCCTCGATTTGCTGCGCATTCCGATTTTCGCGCTGTCGATCGCGACCTCGATTGCATCCTTCTGTGCGCAGATGCTGGCGTTCGTCGCGCTGCCCTTCTATCTCGAAAGCCGGTTTGGTTATTCGGACGTCGCGATCGGTCTTTTGATCACGCCGTGGCCGATCGCGGTTGGCTTCGCGGCGCCCGTCGCCGGAAGGCTGGTGGAGCGCTACCCATCCGGGCTTCTCGGCGGAATTGGGCTTGTGCTGTTCGCGCTCGGCCTCGGCGCGCTCGCATGGTTGCCGCCGCATCCCTCGCTCGTCGACGTGGCGTGGCGGATGGCGCTGGCCGGGGCGGGATTTGGTCTGTTCCAGACGCCGAACAACCGCACCATGATCGCCGCGGCTCCGCGGGAACGTAGCGGCGGGGCCAGCGGCATGCTCGGGACCGCGCGGCTGTTGGGACAGACCATTGGTGCTGCGCTGGTATCATTGTTGATCGGCCGCTTCGCACTGGACGGCAGCCGGATCGCGCTGCTCGTCGGGGTCGGTTTCGCAGTCACCGGGGCGGTCCTCAGCGCGCTCAGATTGTCGGAAGTTGGTGCGAGGGGCGCCGAACGTGTCCGGGTCACCGAGGACCAGCGCTTGAAGGGCGAGTAGGCGTCCGCCCCGCCGAAGAGGGCCTGTATAAATTTATAAACCAGTCTCAAATTTTGTTGCAGCGGTGTCTTCGCGCTGCTATAAATAATCGCTTTCTTCGCGCACCGAAAAGGAGAAAGCGCCATGGGCGAACTCTACGACTGGCTGTCGCACCAGCATCCGGGCCTGAAAACCTTCAAGGCCTTTCGGCACACCATGCTCGACCGCGTCGCGACCGACACGCCCCATCGCGCGCTGTACCGGCTGCTCGCCGGGCTGACCGACGAGTATATCGCCCGCTACGACGGCGAGGCCGTTCCGGTCGACGTTGCCGAGCAGACCTACCGGCATCTGCTCGAGGTCGTCGCCACGGCAGAAGGCTCGTTGACGGCATCGCCGCAGCAGCAGATTCAGATTTTGAATGAACTCGCGGCTGCCAAGCTCGTGTGACGCTTTAACGATATATGCCGGACTCTGAGAACGTGGGGTTTTCGCCCTGGTCCCAGCCGTGCGGCTGGCACGTTCCCTTCTCAAGAAATTCCGGGAAAAGCTTGCTTTGAAAGGATTTTTACGCTATCGATAGTTGTTTCTTCTCGCGTATCGATGAGGAAACAACATGGTCGAGTTGCATAACTGGCTTTCGCATCAGCATTCAGGTCTTCGGACCTACATAGCCCTTCAGAAAATGACGGATGAACTGGCGGAGACCGATGCGGAGCATCGTGCGGTCTACAGGCTGTTGTCGTCGATCCTCGATCCCTTCATTGCCTCATTTGACGAGGAGCCGCTGCCCGCGGGTGTCGCAGAGACCACCTTCCAGCGGTTGCTTGCCGTTGTGCGTGACGCCGACGATGCGATCGCTCTCGCCCCGGATCAGCAGATCGACGCGCTCAACAGGATTGCGGCGGTCGACCTGATCTGACCGGCAGTCCTGCCCTGACCGTTTCCCGTTGACGCTGCCAAGGGACGTCCAATTTAAGGCTTCCCTGCGGTTCGAAAATCATGTACGGCTTGTCTCAAATATGAGACGATACATGAAACAGGCAGGCATGAACGCCATGAGCAATCGCTTTGCCGAGATCGGAGAAAGGCTGCGCGCCTACCGGATGGGCCGCGGGCTGGCGGCCGAACAAGTCGCTGAACGCCTCGGTGTTTCACGGGCCGCGGTCTACCGGATCGAGGCCGGCGAGGTCGTCAAGATCGAGACGCTCGATCGGCTTGCGAATGTGCTGGAAACTTCCGTCGGCTCCTTGCTCGGCCTCGGCGTCGAATACTACGCCAATGCGATCAGCTATTTCGAGCGGATGCGGCAGATCGAGGAGAAATCCGAGCAGGTCATCGCGCACTTCCCGCCGCTGTCCTATCTCCTGACTTCGGAAAACTATTCGCGACAGCTCAAGCAAACGCTGATGGAAGCCGCGCCGTCCTATGCCGAGGATGGCAAGGACTACGAGGCCGAGATCGACACGATCGTCGCGGTGCTCGACGAGCGCAAGCATGCGCGCCACCGCCGGCATCTTTCCGTCGTCAATTTCGTCAACATGCCGGAGATCGAGCGCTGGCTGAAGCTCGGCCTGGTCGGCCGTTTCGACCTCGCTCCCAACGAGATCGTCGAGCGCAGGCTCGCCGCGCGGGCCGAGATCGAGCATCTGATCAAGCTGATCGAACACGAACCGATGGGCATCCAGATCGGTTTGATTGAGGAGCCGCTGCCCAACATCACCTTCCAATTATTCCGCACTTCCGAGCGTACCCTGCTGGGTCTGAGCCCGTTCCGGCTCGGCGGCGAATTGCCGAATATTCGCACCGGCGTTGCCATGCTCACGGCAGACGAAGAACCGGTGCGGCTCTACGAACAACTGGTCGAGAGATTATGGCGGCGCGCGCACAAGGGGCGCGAGGCGGCACAACAGTTGCGCATGATCCTGGAACGGTCGGCGATGAAATCGGCCGGCGCGCGCAAGGCGTCGTAACTCATCGCTTCAATTTCAACTTCGTACAGATAACTTGGCGCGACCGCCATGCCGCGTCGACCAGGCCACGGGGTCAGCGAGAAAGCGTTCGATCTCGGCGCGATCCTGCGGCGACATTTGGCCCGCTGCCGGCGAACGCAGGATGTCGGCCCAGGTCGCGAGCGGATGCAGCATCAATCTGGCTTCCGCGAGCCGTTCGGACGCGCCGGGAAACACGTCATGATAGAAGATCGTCAGGACGTGCTCGACGTCAGCACCCGCGGCGCGCAATCCTCGCGCAAAACCGAGTTTGCTGCCGCCGTCGGTGGTGAGGTCGTCGACCAGCAGCACCTTGAGCCCATCGACATCGCCGCCTTCGACCTGCGCGTTGCGGCCGATACCGAGCGGACGCTTGCGCACATAGCGCATCTTCACATTGAGTTTATCGGCAAGCCATGCCGCAAACGGAATCCCGGCGGTTTCTGCGCCAGCGACCGCATCGATCGAGGCCTGCGGCAACATCGTCGTGACGTAGCGGACGGCAAGCTGCGTCACCGCCTGGCGCAACGCGGGATCGCCGAGAATGATCCGGACATCGACATAGACCGGGCTTGCCCAGCCTGCCGCCAGAATGAAAGGCTGCTGCCGGCTGACATGGATGGCGCCGCTCTCGAACAGCAATTGCGCAACCGCCCCGCCGATCTCGTTCCTGATCGCGTTGTCCGTCATGGCTTCACCTCCCCGACCGACCACGGCAGTTTCTCGCCGCCGCGGAACACCACGACTTCGGTGTCTTCCACCGCGACCGCGGTCATCACGGGCGCCTCACGCCGTTCCAGCGTGATGGTGCCGCGATTGAGTTCAAGGCCGTAGAACCTGGCACCATTGACGGAAGCAAACGCCTCGAAGCGATCGAGTGCGCCTTCTTCGTCGAACACCTGCACATAGGTCTGCAACGCGGTGGCGCCGCCGAACACGCCGGCCGAACAGCATTCGGCTTCCTTGGCATTGCGGCGGTGCGGTGCGGTGTCGGTGCCGATGAAAAAACAAGCCTCGCCCGACGTGACCGCCTTGCGCAACGCGAGGCGATGCCGCTCGCGTTTGGCCACCGGCAGACAATAGAGATGCGGACGCAAGCCACCCTGAAACAGCGAGGTACGGTTGATGACGAGGTGATGCGGCGTGATCGTTCCGGCCGCATGCGCGGCATGGGCCCGCACGATGTCGACCGTCTCTGCCGTCGTGACGTGCTCGACCACGACCTTCAGGCCGGCATGCCGTTTCAGCATCGGCAGCAGGCTCTGCTCCATGAAGACCGCTTCGCGGTCGAAGATATCGACCGCGGGATCGGTCGCCTCGCCATGGATCAGGACCGGCATGCCGATCTTTTCCATGCGATCGAGCACGGGCGCGAGCGCCGGGATATCTGTCACGCCGTGATGCGCATTGGTGGTGGCGCCTGCCGGATAAAGCTTTGCAGCGACCCAGACGCGGTCCTTGAATCCACGCTCGATCTCGTCCGGCGAGGTCGTATCGGTGAGATAGCAGGTCATCAGCGGCTGAAAGTCGGAAGTAGCCGCGCGGGCTGCCAGGATGCGCTCGCGATAAGCTCTGGCATCCGCGACTGACGTGACCGGCGGCACCAGATTGGGCATGATCACGCCACGGGCAAACTGCGCCGATGTGAACGGCAGCACGGCTTGCAGCATCGCGCCGTCGCGCAAGTGCACGTGAAAATCATCGGGCCGGCGGATCGTGATGCGATCCACGCGCTTTGGCGATGCCCGGTCGAACAGTTCAGTCACGCTCATTGGACGGCCTCTTCAATCGCAGCCCGCATTACAGCGATTCCGGCGACAAAATCATCCAGATTCATCGCCTCCTTCGGGTTATGCGAGCCGTTTTCGTTGCGCACGAACACCATGGCGCTGGGGATGCCGGCATTGGCGAATACCGCCGCGTCATGCCCGGCCCCGCTCGGGATTTCCTCGTCCGGCAGGCCGAGCGATTGCGCGGCATGCCGCAGACGCCGCACCCATTCCGCTTCCATGGTCGCCGGCGCCGATTCCAGCCGGCGGTCGAAGGAAAACTCCACGCCGCGCTCTTCGGCGATGAGATTGCATTCCGAGCGGAACAGATCGTAGAAGCCTTCGAGGGTTTCCTTGCTCTGGCTCCTCACCTCGAAGCTGAACGACACCTTTCCCGGGATGCGGGCGATCGCGTGCTCCGCCGGATCGGTTCCGAACACGCCTGACGTGATGACGACGTCGCGGCCGCGTTCCAGTAACGTGCGCCAATGCCGATCGAGATGGGTCATCAGTTCGGCTACGGCAAATACCGCGTCGTGCCTGAGCCAGCGCGGCACCGCACCGGAATGACCGGCCTCGCCGATGCATTCGACGACGCGATGACGAACGTTGCCCCTGATGCCGGTAACGATGCCGACCGGAAGGTCGCGCGCCACCAGGACCGGGCCCTGCTCGATGTGCAGTTCAACCCAGGCGGCGATGCGCTTGGCGTTCAATAGCGGCTCTCCCTTTCCGATCCGCGCGACGTCAGCACCGACGTCACGCATGCAATCGCCGAGCGCGCGGCCGTCGCGATCGGCGACCCGAAGGTCTTCGGGGGTCAATTTCCCGAACAACGCGAGCGAGCCCATATAGGCCTTGCCGAAGCGGGAACTCTCCTCGCCGCGCAGGCCAAAGAGTTTGATGGTGCGGCGAGGCACGATCCTGTCCCGCTTAAAGCGTGCAAGCACGGCCAGCCCTGCGACCACGCCCGCCGCGCCGTCAAAATTGCCACCTTGCGGCACCGAATCCAGATGCGAGCCGCAGGCGAGATACGGCAAGTCGCTCTCGCTGCCTGTGAGCGTGACGACCAGATTGGCGCCGGCATCGCGGGTCGTCTCAAGACCAAGCTCGCGCGCCTTGGCTTCGACTATATCGAGTGCGGCGGACTCCCGCCCGCTGTAGCTCTCGCGCGTGATGCCGACGCCATCGAACGATGCCGCACGAAGAGCATCGAACAACGCACCGGAAAGCGCGCGATCCTCCGCATCGTCAACAAAGACGTTGCGGTTCTCTGCGGTTTCCGTCGTCATGTCGGCGGACTGAGCCAGGCGAGATCCTGGTCGTCAGCCTCCTCGATCACGACGCCATGAACGAGATCGGTCACGCGGCTGATCTCGCGTTGCAGGCAGAACATCTCGATCCCGTCGATTACGCTGATCATCGCCGCCGGCTGCAAAAAGGTCGCAGTCCCTACCTGGACGGCCGTGGCTCCGGCCAGCATGTATTCGATCGCGTCCTCGGCGGTGGAAATACCGCCGCAGCCGATAATCGGAATCTTGACCGCCTTGGCGCATTGAAACACCTGCCGCAACACGATCGGCTTGATCGCGGGACCAGACAGCCCGCCCATGACGTTGCCGAGACACGGTTTGAATGTCTTGAGATCGATCGCCATCGACAGGAACGTGTTGGCAACGACGACCGCATCGGCGCCGGCCGCTTCCGCCGCGCGCGCGACTTCGGCGATATCGCCGGTATTGGGCGTAAGCTTGACCCAGAGCGGCAGTTTGGTGGCAGCGCGCAACTGACGCGTGACCTTCTCGGCGGACTCCGGGCGCATCGCAAAGGCTTTTCCGTCCTCCTCGATATTCGGACAGGAAATATTGGCTTCGATCGCCGAGACCCCCGGCAGCGTCAGTTCAGCTGCAAGGCTTGCAAACCCTTCCGCGGTCGGCGCGGAAATGCTGACGACCAGTGGCGGTTCATAGGTGGCATATTGCGGAATGATCTTTTCGATGAAATGCGGCACTCCCTTAGAGGGAATCCCGATCGCATTGATCAGGCTGCCCGGCCGCTCGACCACGCGCGGCAATGGATTGCCGGCGCGTAATTCGCGGGTCACCGTCTTGGTCACGAAGGCGCCGAGGCGATTGAAGTCGATTACCTTGTCGAGTCCTTCGGCAAAAGTGCCCGACGCTGGCATCACCGGATTGCGCAGCGTGAGCCCGCCGACATCGACGGACAGATCGATGGAAAACGGCTTGATCATGGCAGCGCCTCCAACAGATCGAATACCGGCCCGTCCCAACAGACCCTGCGATTGACAATCTCGCCGCCGACATTGAAGTCGCGCACGCAGCAATAACAAAGGCCGATGCCGCAGGCCATTTGCTGCTCCATCGCCACCTGTCCGGGAAGACCAAACTCGATCGCGAGCCGCTGCTGCACGCGCATCAGGCGGCTCGATCCGCAGGTGAAGAACGCATCGCACTTGCCTTGCGCGATCAGGCCACGAAGAATGCGTTCGACATTGCCTGGCCCGCTGGTCTGTTCGGAGTCGGTCACCGGCACGACTTCCGCGCCGTGTTTCTTGAAGAGATCGACCGAGACCAATAGCTCGGGCCGCCGTGCACTGAAGATCGCGGTGACCTTGGTGCCGTTGGCTTTCGCCGCCTTGGCGAGCGGTGCCAGCGTCGCAAGGCCGGCGCCGCGCCCTACCGCCACGATGTGCCGCCATCTGGAATCGAGCGTGAAGCCGGTGCCGAGCGGCCCCATGATGTCGAGGTGGTCGCCGGGCTTGGTCAAATCGAGGCCACGCGTTCCAGCGCCGGTCACCTTGTACAGGAACTCGACCTGGTGCGTGGCCGGATCGGCGCCGTAAAAACTCATCGGACGCCGAAGAAACGGCTGCTCGCCGGCTGAATGCGGACAGAGCAATTGAAAAAATTGGCCGGGCTGAGCGGCCGCGGCGACCTCGCTGCAATCAACGACGAGATGGCGATACTCGGCGTTGACCGCGGTGTTGGCGACGACCTTGGCGAGCTCAGCGACGATGCTGGGCTTCCAGGCTGCGTGGGGAGATGCAGGCGGCGTCACCGCCGGCTGCATCTGATGGGATGGATGATCGAGTGACATGATTCTCTCTTCACAGATCACGTGAGCTGGGCGCCGCGGCGCTCGGGTATCAGTAACCACATCGCCAGGATGTCGAGCACGTAAAGTGTGGCGAGCAGTGCGATCGCGGTCTCAAACGAATAAGCCGCCGCGATCGCACCCACGACGACCGGACCAAATCCGCCGACGCCGCGGCCGATATTGAACAGAACATTCTGGGCCGTGGCGCGCGCCGCGGTCGGAAACAGCTCGCTGATCAGCGCACCGTAGCCGCCGAGCATGCCGTTGACGAAGAAGCCCATGATAGCGCCGACCACGAGCAGCTGATAGGGATCGGTCAGGCGCGAATAGATCAGCACCATGACGGCCGCACCCAGCATGTAGCTGAAGAAGGCCGGCCGCCGGCCGATGCGATCGGCGATATTGCCGAACATGAAAATGCCAAGTGCCATGCCTGCCAGCGTCACGCAGGTCCACAACGCCGACTGCGTCAGGGCAAAGCCGAAACGGGTCGACAGATAATTCGGCAGCCAGATCATCACGCCGTAGTAGCCGAAGTTCTGCACCGAGCAGAGGATGATCATGCCGAGGCTGAGCTTGGCCGTTTCACCGTCCTTCACGAGCAGAAGCAGCGCCGACTCCTTCGGATGGTCCTTGGATTTTGCGACGAACACTTCGGGCTCATGCAGCGAGGCGCGGATGAAATAGGCCGCGACCGCCGGAAACACGCCGAGCGCGAACATGCCGCGCCAGCCGATCACGGGCAGCAGTAACGGGGTGGCAATGGCAGCCACCAGCACGCCGGTCTGCCAGCCCAAACCGACATAAGAAGAGGCGCGGGCCCGTTTCGAGGCCGGCCATGCTTCGGCGACCAGCGCCATGCCGATGCCAAATTCGCCGCCAAGGCCGACGCCTGCCAGCGTCCGGTAGATCAGGAGATCCCAATAACCTTGCGCAAACGCGCAAAGACCGGTGAATACCGCAAACACGACGATCGTCCAGGTCAGAATACGCACACGCCCGAGGCGATCCGACAGCATGCCGAAGCCGATGCCGCCGAGCACCGCGCCGATCAGGGTCGCCGTCACCAGCGAGGCCGATTGCGCCTGCGAAAGATGGAGATCGCTTGCGATCGTTCGCAGCATGAAACCGAGAATAAGAAGATCGAATCCGTCCATCGCATAGCCGAGCGCCGAACCCGCCAACGCCTTCCACGCGTTGCGGTCGACGGTGGTCGGCACGCTCTCGATGCTGTCAGCCGTAATGCTCATTTTGACACCCCTCCTCGTTTGAAATCCCCAGCGAAAGGAAGATGTCACAATCTCGTATCATTTACAATATTAATCTCAAAAATTATACTAAATGGACGTATGTAATTGTATTTGTTTTATTTTATTCCGTCTCAATAAATGGATTCCAGCCCCGGGCCGCGGCAAAGGCGTCGCTACACCGGGAAGATCAACTCGTCCGCGGCGATCTTTCAAGCCGCTCGTCCGGCGGCGCGATTTCCGTCACCAGATCGCGGATGAGAGCCTTTTTCGGCAACGGCGCGAGCACTGTCGTCCCCTCTTTCAGGCGCGCCGTGCAGGCATAGTCGACCTCGCCGTCAATTAGCATCATGCATTCCTTGCAGGCATTGGCGTTGATGCAGGAGAAGCGAAAGGCGAGCGAAGGATCCTGGTCGCGGCGGACCATGCGTAAACCGTCAAGCACGGATTGCCCATGCTCGAACTCGATCGCGAAAGTATCGACGTGCGGTGCGGCTTCCGCCTGGCCGCGGTGAATGGCAAGCAAGGCTTTCATGCGGTGACCATCGCTTTCGCCGGCCTGATGTTCAGCGTGTCGTCTGTCATCGTTACGATCTGACTGACCTCCCAACCGTCATCGAGACCGGGATGATCCTCGCGCTGATGCGCGCCACGGCTCTCAGTACGCGCGAGCGCCGGCAGCGCTACCGCCTGCGCCACCAGCAGCATGTTTCGGAGATCGAGCCAGTCGATCAGTACCGGATCGAAGCCGCCCGAGGAGGACGCGAGTGGCCGGTCGCCGACGTCGCGCCCGAGGTCCGCAAGACGGTCGATGGCGATACGAAGTTTGTCAGCGGTGCGGAACGGCCCGACATTGTCCGACATAAGCGCTTGCAGCGAGGCAATGCCGGCGGCGACGTTCGGCGCATCGCGTCGCTCCGTGCTGCGCAGAAAATCGATGGCAGAACCTGCCACCTCCGACGATGGCATTGACCGTTGCGCCGCGCGTAATGCGGCATGGTGACCGGCGCGAGCGCCGAAAACGAAGGTTTCGGTGATGGCATTGCCTGAAAGACGATTGGCGCCGTTGGCTCCTCCGATGGCCTCGCCGCAGGCGAACAGTCCCGCGATTCCACTCTCGAGGGTGTCGTTCACGCGGATTCCGCCCATGTGATAATGCGCGATCGGCGCCACCTCGATCGGCTGGCGCGCGAGATCGATGCCGTTGGCGGCAAGCCGGTCGACCACCGGCCCGAACGCGCGCCGTATCTCCTCCGGCGGCACATGCTGGAAACTGAGATAGGCGCCGCCCGCCGGACTACCGCGGCCGGCCTCGACTTCCTTCGAGATCGCGTAGGTCGCAAGATCGCGCGTCAGCACATAACGGCCGTCGCTGCGCGCATCACGCGTGGCATAGTCGGCTTCGAATTCGCGCATCTCGGCGTTCAAAAGTTTGCCGCCGAGCTTGTAACGGAAGGGATCCCACATGATGGGGTCCATGCCGACCAGCCGCGGCGCCAGATGACCGATCGGAAAGAACTGCACGAACTCCATATCGATCAGTTCGGCCCCGGCGCGAAGCGCCAGCGCGTAGCCGTCACCGCCCATATTGAGCGAGGCGCTGTTACGCCGGTAGAGCCGTGTCAACCCGCCGGTTGCAATCACCACCGCCTTCGCCGTGATCGGCACGATGCGACCGCTTGCGACATGCAAGGCGGTGGCGCCACGGGCCTCGCCGTCGCGGACGGTGATGTCGGTGATCAACAGGTCGCCGATCCGGCGAATACCGTCAGCATCGTTCAGCCGCGCGCGAAGGGTTTTCGATACCGCCGGGCCGGTCGACAAAAAATCCACATAGACGCAGCGCGGCCGGTCATGACCGGGCGCCTGAACCTGCTTGATGTGACCGTCCTCGCGGGCCCAACCGACCTTCCAGCCGTCCATCTCGCGGATGCGCCGGGGGCCATCTTCGCAAAGAATGGCTGCGAGCTTCTCGTCGCAGAGGCCGCGCCCTGCGGCCAGCGTGTCGGCGAGATGATGCTCCCAATGATCCGGCGTTTGTTCGCCGAGGGCGGCTGCGACCGTCATCTGCGCCATGACCGTAGCCCCGCCACGGCCGATCAGGCTGCGGTCGGCCAGGATCACACTCGCGCCGCTACGTGCGGCTTCCAGCGCGGCATACATCCCTGCCCCGCCGGCACCGATCACGAGAACATCGGTCTTGAGAGGCGTCATCACTTCCGGCGGCACGTCAATCCCTTTTTACCCAGCATTTTCATAGCGTAGCGAGAGCCGGCTCACGTAATAAAATGCTTCAAGATAAAAGCACAGATCGCTGCGGCATGGCGAATACAAAAGAGGCTGCCCGGCGCGCCGTCAATCATTGAAAGAGACTACCGCAAAATGCCGGCTTCGCGACTGCGTACCAGGATATTAGCTTGCCGAGACGACAGTGCTAGCCGATGCCGATACGGCATTTCAGGAATTTTGTTTCGGCCAGCGCCAGTTTCATGATGCCGGGCTTGTCGAAAAATTCACCGTCGAAGTTGGATGGGGATGCAAACCCGCGCCAGGGTTCAATGCAAATGAACGGCGCGCCTTGCGGCTTCGACCAAATTCCAAGCTCCCGAAAACCTTCCCAGTCGATGTTGATCGCCGGACCGCGATCGGCGGCGTAGCGGACGCTGCGGCTCGTGGGCCGGTCCAGAATAACCGCATCATCCGCGAAAAGCTGTTCTGAAAGAGCAAGGAATTTGCCTTGAACAGGCGTTGGTTCAGACTTCTCGCGCAGCAAGCCGTCCTTTAAACGGCGAATAGGCTCAAGCTCCTCGTGGGCGAAACGGATGCTGTAGGCTTCTTTCGGCAGGCCCGGCAGCAACGGCCAGTTAAATGCGGGATGGGCCCCGAGCGATGCGGGCAGCGGCACATCGCCGGTATTGGTGATTTTAAAACCAATATCCAGGTGAGTGCCTTCCACCACATATGTGACCGCCAATCGGAACGCGTACGGGAAGTGCAAGCGCGTTGCCGAATCGTCGGCGAGAACCAGCGTGCAGGATTTCTCCCCACGCTCACTCCACGTGAACTCGCGGTCCCGCGCAAAACCGTGCTGCATCATCGGGAAAGTCTTGCCCCGATCGCGCAGTTCGTCGTTCTTGAGCCGGCCGACGATGGGAAACAGGATCGGCGCGTGCCGCGGCCACTCGGGGCCGGCCTGCCACAACAACTCAAGTCCTGCGCTGTTCTTCAACGAACACAATTCTGCACCGTCAGCCTTGATGGTCGCCGAAATCCCTTCGCTCTTGAGCGTGTGCTTCATCTTCCTGCTCGTCCTGAGAGTTCGTTCAGATAAGCATGGTCGCGTTCAAACAGGCTGGCGATATAGCGGCTGACGAGGCGCACACGCGCCATAAATTCGATGTCCTGATGCACGGACATGAACACGTCGCGATAAACCTTCACGTCGTCTCCGAGAATCGGAATCAGCGCGGGATTAGCCTTGGCGGAAAATAGCGGCAAGAGACCGATGCCGGCCCCGGCGGCGACCGCGTTCTGTTGCGCGTGCATGCTGGAGGAACGGAACGCGACGTTGGTCGGCTCCAGCACATCCAGGAGCCAGTGAACGGGCTGGATGGCAACGAGATCCTCGACGTAATCGATAAAGGTGTGTGCCGCCAGATCCGCCTTGCTGGCGGGCATACCGCGGCGCGACAGATAGAGCGAGCTTGCGTAAAGAGCGAGGCGGAATGAACCCACTTTTTTGACGACGAGTTTTTGACCCGAAGGATGGACGAAGCTGAGGAAAATATCCGCTTCCCGCTTTGTCAGGCTGATGAGGTGCCGCTCCGTCACGAGTTCGACCAGGATGCCGGCATTTCGCTCGGCGAGTTCGGCAAATCGCTCGGCCAGGAAGAATGCCCCGATGCCCTCCATGGCCGCGACCCGGACGCGACCCGTGGCCGTCGTGGTGTCCGACCCGAGCGTCTGCGGCACCGAGAATGCCTCTTGCTCGATCCGTTCGGCGATCGCAAACAACCGATGGCCATGCTCGGTCAGGACAAAACCGTCAGGCTTACGGTCGAACAATTTTACGGAAAGGCTTTTCTCCAATTCGGAAATTCGCCGGCTGACGGTCGTGTGGTCGACCTTCAACCGGCGTGCAGCCGGGGCCAGCCGGCTCTGCCGGGCCAGTTCCAGGAAATAGACAAGATCGTTCCAGTCGAACACGAGGCGCCAAATATCCGAGCAATCGGTTTCGGCGCTGCAAGTGCGCGCCTCGTGCCATTCTGGGGGAAGGACGTTACGAATGCCAGCCCTCCGATGTCTGCTTGAGCGCGGAGGCGCAGTCAATTAAGTGATCGGTGTCCCCATCGGCTTAGCGCCTGGATTACGACGCGAGACGGCCTCCGTTGCGTAGAGAGGCTGCTTCGCCCGGCTCAGTCCACTCCAGCGATGCCACCTCAGGGGCGGCCAGCGTATCCACGAACGTTGCCGGCGTCAGGCGCTTGCGGTTGACCGTGAGGTCGAAGACATCGAAGCGATTGTAATAGCCGACGACATCGTGGAATTGCTTCGGCTCGATGCAGCGGCGAAGGTCGCACTCCGCATAGGCGACGCCTTCCTGATCCTGAAGCATGTCGCCGAAAACCTCGCCGGTCGGATCGACAAAGAAGCTCGCGGCGCGTTGCGTACCGTCGATCACCTCGGCGACAGACTTGTCGCGCGCGATCAGCAAGTCACGCGTGGCGGCGTCGAGAAATCCGGCCGTCACAATTCCGAAGGCTTTCGCTTCGAAGGAATGCGCGCTCGCCCGGATACGGTTGGCCGCCACGTTGTTGAAGTTGCCACCGCCGCTTGGCCGGCGCGTCGGCCAGATCGGCGGCCAGCTCGAGATGTGAATCTGCTCGCCTTGCGCCATCAGGGCATAACGCGCCAGCGGATTGGTATTTTCTCCGCATATCAGATTGCCGACACGGCCGACCGGCGTTTCGGCCACGCGCAGTCCAGCGCCGTCACCGGCTGCCCAGATCAGCTTCTCATAAAACGTCGGAACCAGCTTTCGGTGATGGTTGAGGATTTCACCATCCGCTCCGATCAGGATATTGCTGTTCCAGATCAATCCCACGCTGTGCGGCGAACTCTCGCTGATGCCCATGGAGATCGTCACATCGAGCGATCGCGCCTCGCGCCGAAGTGCCGCGATTTCCGGTCCGGCTGGCGAGACCGATTGATCCGTCATCCGCTCGAAAAGATCATGGTTGTCGATCGGCGCCCAGAGCGCGGCCCAGACCGGAAACGCCGGAATGTAGGTTTCTGGAAATGCGATCAATTGCGCGCCGGCGCGAGCCGCCTCGCGAATGATGGATATGGCCTTGGCCGTGGTCGCGGCGCGGTCAAGAAAAATGGGCGCCGCATGAACAGCGGCAAGCTTGATGATCGACGTCATGATTGGAATCTTTCCTGGTACGCATGCGGCATGTTGGTTGGATCGATCACGGCCGCTCTCCCTCGCTAGGCGCAACACGGCGTTTGTCGCCGGCATGTTTCATCAGTGATGCTCCCGGGCGGTTCCGTCGGATGGCCGGACCTCGCCGCGTTCGATGATGTAGACGTCATCGACCAGATGGCGGGTATGAACGGCGTCGGATTCGCTGATCAGCACGCTGAACGATCCTGATTTGCGAAGCCCGGAAAGAATTTCCGCGATGCGCTGGGCCAGCGCCGGAGCCACGCCTTCGAACGGTTCGTCAAGCAGCAGCAGTTTGCGCGCGACCATCAGGGCACGCGCGAGCGCGACGAGTTTTTGCTGGCCTCCGCTCAACTCCGCGGCCCGACGCTCGGCAAATGGAACGATCTCCGGGATGAGCGAATAGCACCATGCGAGCCTGGCTTGCGAGTCGGAAACCGATTTGGCCCAGACCGGCAGCAGAATGTTCTGCTCGACCGTCCATCCCGCGATCAACCGCCTGTCCTCGGGCATGTAGCCCACGCCTCGATGGGCATGATCGGAAGGGTTCGCCTTCGTCGTCACCCGCTCGTCGATCCTTATTTCTCCTGACCATCGCGGGATCAGGTTCATGACCGACCGCAGCAGCGTGGTTTTTCCTGCCCCGTTACGGCCAATCAATGCAACAAATGAATTTGGCCGCACGTTCAGCGATACGTTACGCAGAATATCCGCGCCCGCGATCCGGACTCCGAGCCCCTCAAGCCGAAGCATAGCGCCCTCCTACACTCGGCGATGGCTCGGCGACAACGCCTGTGATGAAGCGCACGACGTCGGCATCGGCGAACACATCGGTCGCACCGCCGTCGGCGATGATCCGTCCCTCGTAAAGAGCGATCACGCGCGATGCATATTCGCGCACGACCTGCATATCGTGTTCAATGAAGATGACGGTGGTCGAGCGTTCGCGAAAGCGGCCGATCAAACGGGAAACCAGAGCGTCTTTCTCTTCGGCGCTGACGCCGCTGGTGGGTTCGTCCAGCAACACCAGATCCGGGCTGGCGCACGTCGCCATCGCGATATCGAGAAGCTTTCGGACGCCCTGCGGAACCTTCACGACGACCGCATCGGCGTGTTCGGCGATGCCATATTCGTTTAGAATGTACCGGGCCCGATCGGTCAGGCTGCGATCGGAAAACCGCTGCAACAGCGACCGGCGCGGTTCAGCCAGCAGCGACAGCGCGATCATCATGTTCTCGCACACGGTGTTGCTGCCGAACAGTTGCGGGACCTGGAACGAGCGCGCGATGCCGCGGCGTGCCAGGACGCGCGGCGGCACCCCAGTCACGTCAACCCCACGAAACCAGACACGGCCTTCGGTCGGCGTGAGATAGCCCGACATGATATTGAAAAGGGTGGTCTTGCCGGCGCCATTCGCACCGATGATACCGATCACCTCGCTCTCGCGAACGGAAAGATCAACTCCCCTGGTGGCGACGAAGTCGCCGAACCTGCACTGAACTCCGATACATTGCAGCAGGTCGTTCACGACACCCCCTGCACCATGGAAATCGACCGCGACGTCATTCGCTTGCGGATCGCGAGCCCTGACAGCACGACCAGATGATCGAGACCTGCCGGCAGAAACAGAACGATCGCCAGCATCATCCCGCCAAACACCGATTGCCACTGCTCCGGAAACCACGCCGAGGCGTAGCTGCGCAGCATTTCGAGCAAGAAGGCGCCGAACGCCGGACTGAGAACGCTCGCCTGACCGCTGAGGAGAACGACAAAGATGAAATCCCCGGCGGTCGTCCAATAGGCAAATTGCGGATCGACGTGACGGGCCGACAAGCCGGCCAGGGCACCGCCTGCGCCGGCGAGTACGCCGGCGATCCCGTAGGCGACCCAGACAATCCGATGCACGGAAAATCCGAGATACTCGACGCGGATCTCATTGTCCGCAACCGCGCCGATGAGCCTGCCAAACCGCGACCGAAGGAAGACGTGGGTGGCAATAGCGAACGCCGTCCAGACCCAGATACAGAACACGAAGCCGGTCCATTGCGCATCGACGCCACGGGGCCGATAGCCGAAATAGGACATCAGCCCGATGTTCAAGCCGTCGCTGCCGCCGAACAGGCGTACTTTGGTGGCGATGCCGAACATCACCATCGAGACGGCCAGCGTCAGCATCGAGAAAAAGATGCCGCGATACGTTGCAAGGAGGAAGCCGAGAACGACCGCGGCCAAACCCGCCGCTGCCGCGGCCACGACAACGACCGCGAATGCATCGGTCACGCCGCCAACCTTGCCGAGCAAAGCGACGATATAACCGCCGATAAAGTAAAAAAGGCTCTGGCCGAACGAGAGCAGCCCGGCCCGCAGCAGGATCATGACCCCGACGGACGCCAGCGCCGTCGAAGCGGAAAGTTGCCCCAGAAAGCGGATCCAGTTCGGAATGGCCGAGGCCGATAGCGTTACGACAAGAGCGATGACTAGCATCGCGACAATCGTCCAATCGATCCGCCGGCCGCTCATATCCGGCGCGCCTCCGCCGGAGCCAGCAGTCCGTAAGGCCGGAAGGCCAGTACGCCGGCCATCACGAAATAGACCGCAAAAATCTCGAGCTCAGGCGCCAGGTGAGCGGTCACCGAGCGCGCCAGGCCGATAATGATCGCGCCAAGCAACGCGCCTGCGATGCTGCCGAGCCCTCCGACCACGACGACCGCAAAGGCGATGACGATGACCTCGACGCCCATGCCGGGACTGACCGCAATTTTCGGCGCCGTCAGGGCGCCCGCCAGGCAACCGAGAACCGCGCCGACGATGAACGTGCCGGTCTTGATACGTCCGACATGAATGCCCATGGCCGCGCTGATTTCGCTATCGAACACCACCGCGGTCACGCATCGGCCAATGCGCGTTCGCTCGAGCGTGTACCAGACGGCGAGCGCCAGCAGCAGCGAAATGCCGATCAGCCCGACGTCATAGACCGGATATTGCAGACCTCCAATCGTGATCCGGCCAAGGCCGTCGCGCGGCTGCGAGGCATAGAGCGACTGGCCGGCCGAGACCATCCTGGTCAAATCGTCCAGTATCAGGAACAAGGCGTAAGTGGCGATCAGCACCAGCGCCTCAGGATATCCGTAAAGCCGCTTGAGGACCGAGCGCTCGATCAACAACCCGATTAACGCCCCCATCAGGCTCGCGGCAACGATCGCCGCAACCAGTTGCAAAGCGATGCCCCAACCGAGCGCGGCCGAAGCTCCGATCGCAAAGACCCCCGCATAGGCTCCCACCGAATAGAAGGCGCCGTGCGCTATGTTGAGCAAACGCAGAACGCCGAAAACCAGCGTCAGACCGACGGCGACCAGAAACAGCCAAGCGGCGAACGAGGCTGCATCCACGATGATGGCGCTCAGCGTCGTCACAAGACTTCTCTGGCTGGCAACATCATGGCCGGTTCGCTGTGCGGTCCATCGCCTTTCAATCCGAACACTGGGTTCAATCCGAACACTGGGTTCAATCCGAACACTTGGCTCCCTTGAAGCCCGATTTGATCCAGTCGACCGCACGCACCCCGTCCGGCGGATTCACGCATGCGGCCGGATATATCTTGATGTCGGAGACGATCGCTTCGTTCTTGGCTTTGTCCCAGCCGGAATAGACGCCGTAGGCCGTGGCCTGGATCGCCTGGTGGCCGTTGTTGTTCGCCATGATGACCGGAAAGCCGCTCGCGGTTTCAAACGTCAGGCCTTTCAGTGCCGCGATCACGGCTTCCGTCTTCTGCTTGCCGGCTACGCCGCCCGCAGCCTTTTCATAAGCCGCCTTGATGCCGAAGATACCTTGGGCGGCCGCATACGCTCCGAATGGAGGCACGCGGCCGTAGGTCTTGACGTATTCGGCCTTGAACCAGTCGGACAACGCCGTCTTTCGCGCGAAGTAACCGTGAGGACCGCGCGCACCGAAGATCGATCCGACAATCGTCTTCTCGCCGAGATCGTCGATGATTCCGGTTCCCATCGTCAGGACGAATCTGGACTTCTCGGGAAGTCCACGGGTCGAGGATTGCAACGCGAAGGCATCGGCATCGCCGCCCCAGAAGCTGGAGAAAAGCGCATCCGCTGGATTGCTCAATAACGTGCTGATCTCGGCGCCATAGTCACTGGTGCCGAGCTTGGTGAACGAGGCCGTGGAAAACTGAACGTCGGGCTTCAGCGCCGACATCGCCGCCTTGAACTCGGTCCAGCTGTCCTGGCCCCACGAATAGTCCTGGTTGATGCCCGACACCGATTTGACATTCGGCATTTTCTCGAGAAGATATTTGGCTGCGGCCACCTGATCCATCGTGCCGGTCGGCGCCGTGCGCACCGAATATTCAGGCGCGGTCACGATGTCTTCGAACAATTGCGGATTGCCGCAATGAAAGAAGTCGGTCAGCACCCGCAGTTCCTCGGCAACGGGTGCGATCGCATTGCAATCGCCGCTCGAATTGTAGCCGATCACCAGGTCGACCTGCTCGCGTTCGACAAGACGGCGATATTCCGCAAGCTGCTTTTGCGCGCCGCCGGCCTCATCGACGAATACCGGCTCGATCTGCAAACCATTGATGCCCGCCTTGTCGTAAGGAGCCGGAACCTTGCCGGCGTTGAGCGCCTCGACGACCAACTTGGCTCCGTCACGGGCATGCGACCCGTAGGCCGCGCCAGGTCCCGACAGAAAAAATACGAAACCGATTTTCAGCTTTTCCTGCGCGGCCGCCGGCTGAAGCAGCGCGCCGGTAATGCTGGCCAGCACGGCTCCAAGCGCGCTCCATCGACGAAAACTCGCGTTCATCGTTACCCCCAATGTCGACAATCTCTGTTTATCTGAGCGAACTCTGCTTTTCCGAGCGAAATCCATGCCAGGCGCTGGACAAACTCAACGCAATCTCTCGGCATCAAACCACGAGAGCAGGCCCGTCTCCGGATGACAGTTCAGATATTCAAACCTGTGCCCACCTTCCGGCAGCACATAGACCTCGTGCCAGGTCCGCAGCTGATTGGCGGCGCCGTAATGCCGGTAACGCCGGATCGCCGCCGAAAAGATCGCGGCGTGGCTGGCGTGATTTTCCGACCAGTTCTCCAGATGCGCCAGCGAGAGAAAATAGGCGTGGGCATATTCGTCAGGCTCGAGATTGCCCTTGATGTCGCTGCTGCGCTGCCAGCGCATCGATGCGCACCCGCTCGGCAGCGGGTTCCGCTCCAGGTAGTCCATGCCGGCGCTGACCGGACCACGCAACTGGTCGTCGTAGTCGGCGTGCTGCTCTTCATCCATGAAGCCCCAGCTCGATCCGCCGCGGATAATGGCGAGATTTTTCGGCGGCTGAACGGCCCAGTGCTCGCCGAAGCCCTTTCGGCCCGTTTGCGGATGCAGCGCCAACACATGCGGCGATTCGAGTTTGTCACTCGCCGCGGCGATCAGCCGGTCGCGCATCGCGCCGTAATATCCGCAATAGGGCGTCGGGTAGAGGGCGACATCGCCGCTGACCGAAACGCCGATCGGAAAGTCGAGCCAGAACAGGCTCTCCTGCCGCTCGCGAGGAACACGCAGGATTTCCCGCCAGCTCCCGAAAGTGCCTGCCAGCCGAGCTGGATCCTGCCACCACGCTTCAGCGGCCTGGTCGCGCGTCCATCGGTCAAACCGGTCCTCGTCGACCCAGTAGGCGGATATGATGTGCGTGGAGGTGCCGTGAAGCGTGCGGGATCGCGCATGCTGATGGCAGTGCGGACCATCGGGATGCCTGGCGAGAAACTGCTCGCTCCACTTCAATAGCGGATGGTCGTTCAAAGCGGATTTGTTGGCGGCTTCGGCGCCAAACACCGCCATCCGGAACTGCGGCTGGCTCGGGGGCACTTGAAAGGACCACCGTTGCACCGCCGGCTGGAAATTCGGCGGCCTGCGAAGCGGCGTCACGCGTTCCGCCGGACTGAAAGCCTCCGCCGGTGCCTCCTGCAAAACCCGGGCGACAGGAGTTCGCGGGCGCCAACGTTCAGCAACATCGGGAGCCAACATCCTTAACCCTCCTTCCTGAAATACCACCGGCACATCAAAGTTATGCACGGTGATACCCTGTTGTCTGCAACAAAATCCCGCACAGCGTTGTGCGTAATTGCAGGAAGCCTCGCTAAGCGGGAATCCAAGTCGATCTGGAACTTGGTGGTGGTCTCGAGAGCCGCGGATACATGACGCATTGGCCATAGCAAGGGCATCACGCTCTCCGACACCACCGCGCACTGGTTCGTGGACGCGTCCGCCAATTCGACTGTCTTTTCATTCCTGGTCGGAATCTATTCGGCGGTACTCGGCTTCTTCATCCCGTCGGCCGGCGACAAGTGGGTGATCGAAGCGCCCTATATCATGAAGGCCGCCGATGAAATCGGCGCGCATCTCGGCTGGACTGTGATGGTTTACAATATCGCCGAGACGCTGCCGAACTTCATCAAGGCGTTCTGGATGCTGCCCTTGCTCGGCATTCTTGGCCCGAAGTCAAAGGATTTGATCGGCTACACTTTGGTGCAGTTCTTCATCCACTTTCCGATCATCATGATCCCGGCCGCGATCTTGATGATGACGTTCACCTATCACGCGCCAATCATGCCCTGACTTGCAGGGAGGCAACAACCGCCAGGGATTTCAACCCTGGCCGGCGCCGTCCAATCTCACCAATGACCCCTACGGCGTCCCCAATATCCGCCACCACCGAACAACAGAACCAAAACAATAATAATGAGGATCAAGTCCATTCGAAGTCTCCTTTGAAATAACGACTTCAGATGGAGGGAACAGACCGTTGAGAATTAAGTTCCGCGCGGCGTGAAGTTCGTCATCGACCGCCCATGAAACAGGTCGCCGGCTGAGGCGGCCTCTCTCCCGGCCATGAATGAGAGCCGCGCATGCTCAAAAGAGGAGCCCGACGCCTTCAGGACTGAAGGCGCCGGGCCAGTTTATTGGGAGGAAACGAGGAGGGACAGTCGGCCCGACCCCGCATTGCCGGGATCGCAGCGCCGGGCCGTGTCCTAGCCCCACAAAAGGCCATGCAAATGCCGAGCCACTGAGCACGGGGCGAACAACCGCACCTGCGGCACTAATTTGCCGGAGTTTTAGCTCCTGGCTTCGACTTGGCAGCTGTTTTGGCTGCCGTCTTGGGAGTGTCTGTGCTGCGGGCGCCGCCCCACGGGTCGGCAGGCGGCTGGTCCGGAATATTTCCCAGCGATTTCTGGTAGGCGCGATCGGCCGCCTTGTCCTCTTCAATTTGCTTTTGCGTCTTGGGCGGCGGTCCCGGCGCCGGCTGTGGCGTCTTTTGTTGAGCGTAGGCGGGCCAGGCTAACGCGATGACGATCGCTACAGCCAACAAAATTCTCATAACGCCAATGCCCCTGCTGTTTCCAAGACTACGTTTTCAAGACTGATCAGATGCTTTCGCCATTCGGCTTTGGCGTCAAGACGAGGATTCGAAACCTCGCGCCCGAGACCGATTTCGGCTCTAGCCCGATCTAATTCATCGCGGAGAGCAGACACCGACTGATTGGAGTTGCTTGCGTTGGCCCTCGCAAATTCCGCAGAGCAATGTCATTGCCCTGCACCCAAGGCGCAAGCCAAGCGTCTAGCGGATTGTCGGGCAAAATGCTCAAGGTCAGCGCGCAACGAAGGTCGCCGCGCCGATGCTCCCTTCCGGCTCTATGTCGGGGATTAGATTGGTAGCGGGAGAGGGACTCGAACCCCCGACCCCAGGATTATGATTCCCGTGCTCTAACCAGCTGAGCTACCCCGCCACGGCGCAGGCAAACGCGGACTTTATATATGCCGCGGTCACGAACGCGCGGCATATAAGAAGCAGGTCTTGGTGCTGTCAAGCAAAGCCCGCTTTTTGGCGGAAACGCCTGAAATGATCAGCTATTTCGGCCGGATGTCCGGATTGCCGCCGGGGCTGCCGGGCGGCGGGATCACCGGCGTATTGCCGGCATCCGGCGTCGGCGCATGGATTTCCGGATCGACGCCCGTGGGTGGGCACAGCACACCGTCGGATTTGGTGAGCTTGTCGGCCAGGGGCTCGTTGGCCTGCCCGGTCGTGGTGCCGTCGGGGGGAACAATAACGGTGCCGCGCGATGGTGCAGCCGCCGTTGGCGCGCAATTGGCGGCCAATTCGGTCGGCGGAGCCGACGCAATGGGTTGCGATGGATTGGTTGCGGACGGCGGCGCCTGGGCTGCCGCGCCCGCTACCGAGACCATCAAGCCGAAAGCCAAAAGAAGCGCATATTTCGTCATGCCGGGAAAACGGACGACGCGAGCGCTGGTTCCGCGGTTCGCGTCAGTGATTTTTGCACATTAACGATTTGGGGCTTTTCGATAACGGATCAGCGAGAAATGCCCCATCGGTGGCATCGGACGACGCTCGGCGAGAACAACGCCGCCGTGTCTGGCCGCCCATTTCTCAAGCCGCGCCCATGGAAATTCGGGCCGCCAGCCGAGCCGCCGGGCGAGCGGCGCGAAAGCAAGCTCAAAGGCGCGCCGCGGACCGCTTTCAGCGCCGATATGATTGACCAGGATGAGTTCGCCGCCGGGCTTCAGCACACGAATGAAGTCATCGAGCGTTGCTTCCGGATCCGGAACCGCGGTGATGACATATTGCGCGACCACCGCGTCGAAAAACGAATCCGCGAAAGCGAGATTCTTGGCGTCCATGACCGCGAGCGTCTCGACGTTCTCCAGGCCCTGCGATCGCACCCGATGTTGCGCCTTGCGCAACATCGGTTCGGAAATATCGACGCCGCACACCTTCGTCGTCGCGGCATAGTCCGACAGCGACAATCCGGTGCCGACGCCGACGTCGAGAATCCGTCCGCCGATCCGGTCGGCTTCCGCGATGGTCGATTGACGGCCGTGGTCGAAGACTTTGCCGAATACGAGGTCATAAACCGGCGCCCAGCGCCCATAAGCCTTCGCGACCCCCGCGCGGTCGATATCTGACGCCATGCCCCCGCCCTGAATTTTATTTTATCCGCGCACCGCTTCGACCAGCGAAGGTGCGACAATTCTCTTCGCCCTGCCGGTCAGCCCCTTTGCGCTGGCGCTTTGAATAAAGCCGCCGCCAAGCACCCGCGCGCGGCCCGACGGCGCATCGTAGAACACGCAGGCCTGGCCGGGCGAAACGCCCTCTTCGCCGGCGACGAGGTCGACCGCATAGCCATCATCCGCCGCGCGCAACCATGCCGGCTGCGGCGCGCGCGTCGAACGAACGCGCACGAAAATCTCCAGTCCCGCGCCGACCGCGCGATCGAGCGGACCGTCGCCGATCCAGTTGACCTCGCGCAAGCCGACGTGATCCATCCGCAGCGCCTCGCGCGGCCCGACCACGACGCGGCGGTGTGCTGCGTCCAGCCGCACCACGTACAGCGGCGCGCTGGAGGCAATGCCCAATCCGCGGCGCTGGCCGACGGTGAAATGAATGATTCCCTGATGGGTGCCGATGACGCGGCCGTCGAGATCGACGATGTCGCCGGGCTCGATGGCGTTCGGGCGCAGCCGGCCGATCATATCGGTGTAACGGCCGGTCGGCACGAAGCAGATGTCCTGACTGTCATGCTTGTCGGCGACTTCAAGTCCAAAGCGGCGTGCGAGGTCGCGCGTCTCGGGCTTGGTCATGTCACCCAGCGGAAAGCGCAAGTACTGAAGTTGCTCGCGCGTGGTCGCAAACAGAAAGTAGCTCTGGTCGCGGTCCGAATCCGCCGCGCAAACCAGTGCACGCGAACCGTCGGCGAGCGCACGCGAGGCGACGTAATGTCCGGTTGCCAGCACGGAGGCGCCGAGTTCGCGCGCGGTCGCCAGCAAATCGCGAAACTTGATCGAGCGGTTGCATTCGATGCAGGGAACGGGCGTTTCGCCGGAAGCATAACTCTCCGCGAAATTGTCGATCACCGACTGGCGAAAGCGGCTCTCGTAATCCAGCACATAATGCGGGATGCCGATGCGCTCGGCGACATTGCGGGCGTCGTGAATATCCTGGCCGGCGCAGCAGGCGCCCTTGCGGTGGGTTGCCGCGCCATGATCGTAGAGCTGCAAGGTAATGCCGACGACATCGTAACCCTGCGACTTCAACAGCGCCGCCGTTACCGACGAATCGACGCCGCCCGACATGGCGACGACCACGCGGGTGTCCTGGGGACGGCCGTCAAGATCCAGACTGTTGCGCATGGTTCAAATCACCGATGTGGCCGCGATAGCGCCAGGCGCTTCGCGGCCACAAGGTCATCTTGCGGTGGTTAGAGGCGTCGGGGCGTTTTGCTCAGGCCTCCCTCTTCAGGGCGGCCGGAAAGCTGCTCTTTAATATAGGCCGCGTGTGCGCGAAGCAATCAGGGCCCGTTGCGGATTTGGGACGGCAAAACTTGCCGCCGGGCAGAAAGGATGGGGCCGAGGCCGGCCTCCAGAAAAGTAGTCGTCAACCTAAGCTATTGAAATAACATCATATTTATTGATCCTTTGGCTGGCCCGGTCCTTGCTCACCCCTTGATGAGTTCCTTCGTTGGAGGCCACCCAGTGGTTAGTGCTACCGCAGATGCCGCAGCCGCAGCTAATGCCGCGTTCCAAGCCGCGCCCTCGTGGCTGACGCGCGCCAATACGCCGTCGGCCAACGACCTTTTTGGGAACCTGGTCAACCAGAACACGCCGAGCGATTCCGCGGCCGCGCAGCCGCCTGCCCCCCCGCAGCAGAACAATGCGGACGCCGCGCCGCCGCCTCCGCCCGACAACCATGCGGCGGCCAATAACAATGCGGCAGCCAACAACAATACGGCGCCAGCCAACAACAACGCGCCGAACCCGCCGCCATCGAACGATGATTCCAGCAACGCGGCAAATGCCAATAACCCGCCAACCGGCCCCAACAGCGCGGATTCCGGCACCAACGCGAACGCCAGCAGCGCGACGTCGGGCAACGGCACCAGCCAATCGTCATCCAAGACTACATCGGACGCGACGCAAACGACCGATCAGAAGTCCAAGGACGCGAACACCGCCGCGGATTCGACCGCGGTGGATACAACCATCCTGGCGCAACAGATCGGCACTGCCACGCCGACACCGGTTGCCGTCGCGGTGCCGACATCGGCGCCTGCGACCAATGTGCCCACATCAGCACCAACCTCCGGCGGCCCGACGGCGCCGCTGGCCATTGCTGCGGCCGCGATTGCCGCCAGTTCGCAACCGCTCGCGCCGCCGCCCGGACCATCCGCCACAGGCAAAGCCGATACAGACAAAACCGACACGGGCACGACATCGAAGACGGCGGACGGCAACACGACTGCAAAGACCCCTGTTTCAGCTTCCGAACTCGTTACAAGCTCGACTGCGCAAGCGACCACAGCCGATTTGACGCCCGTGGATACGACGACCCTGACCAAGGCGGTCGCACCCGTCACGCCGAAGACCGGCCAAGAAAAGACTCAAGGTCCGGCCACCGACGGCTCCGCGACCAACCCGGCGGCGACTGACGCGACCGCGGACACCACTCAGAACGCCGCGGCACCGCAGACCCCGACCACCGGAAAGCCGGAGACGGCAAATGCCGCCGTCCAGGGAACGGTTGCGGATGCCGCAGCTCAAGCGCCCGCGGCTGCCCGTGATCACGCGGCCGCTGCAAACGCCACCCACACAGCCGCAGCCGACGTGACCGATACCAACACCCAGGCGATCGGCGCGCTTCAGCCGCAGCTCAACTCCACCTCAGGGCTGACCTCGACGAGCAACTTGACCGTAGCGGCGGCAACCGGCGGGACGGTGCCGTTAAGCGGAGTAGCGCTGGAAATCGCCGCCAACGTGAAGAACGGCAAGAGCAGCTTTGAAATCCGGCTCGATCCCGCCGATCTCGGCCGGATCGACGTCCGTGTCCAGATCGATCAGAACGGCCAGGTCACATCGCATTTGACGGTGGAAAAGCCGGAGACGCTGTCGATGCTGCGCCAGGACGCGCCGCAATTGCAGCAGGCGCTGAGCGATGCCGGGCTGAAAACCGACAGCGGAGGCCTGCAATTCAGCCTTCGCGACCAGTCTTCCGGCCAGAACGGCGGAAGCAACAGCAACCCCAACGCCCAGCGGCTGATCATCAGCGACGAGGACGCCGTCCCCGCCGCAGTCGCAGGCCGCAGCTATGGCCGTTCGCTCGGATCGAGCACCGGCGTGGACATCAGAGTTTGAGGAGAACGACATGACCGTTGTTTCAGGAACGACACCACAGACGAGTTCATCTTCCTCCTCCAATTCGGCCGCGTCTGCCAACGCGCTGGCGAACACGCAGATCGCCGGCAACTTTCAGAGCTTTCTGCAACTGTTGACGACCCAGTTGCAGAACCAGAACCCGCTCAGCCCGCTCGACACCAACCAGTTCACCCAGCAGTTGGTCGAATTCGCCGGCGTCCAGCAGCAAATCAACACCAACGATTCGCTGGCCACGCTGGTCTCGCTGCAACAAACCGCGCAATCGAGTCAGGCTTTGGGATTCGTCGGCAAGACCGCCGTCGTCAAGGGCAACACCGCGGCGCTGACCAACAGCCAGGCTGAGTGGGAGTTCAATATCCCCAGCGCCTCCACCGTCAACATATCGATTGCCAACAGCACAGGCGCGACCGTCTACTCCAACAGCTTCGCCGTCGCTGCCGGCAACAACCAGGCGTTCGGGTGGAACGGCCTCGGCACTGATGGCACCCAGGAGCCCGACGGCAATTACACGCTCACGGCAACCGCCAAGGATTCTGCCGGCAACACGGTTGCGGTCACCACCTCGGTGGCGGGCGTGGTCAGTTCGGTCGATCTCACCCAGTCGCCGCCGCTACTATCGATCGGCGGCCAGACCTTCACGGTCAATCAGGTCGAGAGCATCATAAACTAGGGCGCGGACCGCGCTCCAGCCCGATCACAGGACTTAAGATCTGGTTAAAACGCGCCGGATTGAGACGCCGGCGCGGGCCTGCCGTAGGCCTTTTCAAGGAGATTTGTATTGAAGCCTTGGGCTTAGGCAAATTTTAAGCCGCTGGGCGTAGGTTGATGGCGTGAGTTCAGTGGTTGAGAGTTTGTGAGTACGCCATGACAGAACCCCATCGCCCGAGGGTAAAATACGTCATCGGGCCCGACGGCAGTCCGCTGACGATTGCGGATCTGCCCGCACCCGGAACCAAGCGATGGGTTATTCGCCGCAAGGCCGAAGTCGTTGCCGCGGTTCGCGGCGGCCTGCTTTCCCTTGAGGAAGCGTGCAGCCGCTACACGCTGACCGTCGACGAATTCCTGTCCTGGCAGTTTTCCATCGATCAGCATGGCCTTGCCGGCTTGCGAACCACCCGCATCCAGCAATATCGCCAATAATCACTCGCCTGATTGGCATTTGAGGAAAATCGGCTTCGCCCCGCGAAGCCGATCTTTGCTGTTCTGAACTTTCGCCACCGCCCGTTTACCTTTGTTAACCATATCGAAACCATCCCGTAGGCAATAATTGCCCAGTGGTCCGATCCCGATTGGGACCTGGTCTGAGGGGCGGTTGGTTTGCAGAGTCTCGTGAGCTTTCTGAGGGGCCTGGGCGCTTCGCGGTTGATGGCGATGGTGGCGGTGACGGCCGCGCTGATCGGCTTCTTCGCGTTCGTCATCATGCGCGTCACCACGCCGCAGATGACCACCCTCTTCACCGACCTCAGCCTCGAGGACTCCAGCGCCGTCATCAAGGACCTGGAACGGCAGGCCATTCCTTACGAAATCCGCAACGACGGCGCCATCATCATGGTGCCAAAGGACAAGGTCACGCGGCTGCGCATGAAGCTCGCCGAAGGCGGCCTGCCCAAGGGCGGCGGCGTCGGCTACGAGATTTTCGACAAATCCGACGCGCTCGGCACCACCAGCTTTGTGCAGAACATCAACCATTTGCGCGCGCTGGAAGGTGAACTCTCGCGCACCATCCGCGCCATCGACCGCGTCCAGGCGGCGCGGGTCCACCTGGTGCTGCCGGAGCGGCCGCTGTTTGCGCGCGAGACGCCTGAGCCGTCGGCCTCGATCGTCGTGCGGGTGCGCGGCAGCCTGGAGCCACAGCAGATCAGGGCGATCCGCCATCTGGTCGCCTCCGCCGTCAACGGGTTGAAGCCGCAGCGGGTGTCGATCGTCGACGAAGCCGGCCAGTTGCTCGCCGACGGTGCGGGCGGCGAGCAAGACAATACGGTCGCCGACGAGCGCCGCGCCGCTTTCGAGAAGCGGCTGCGCAACGAGGTCGAAGGAATCGTGTCCTCGGTGGTCGGCTCGGGACGGGCGCGCGTCCAGCTCTCGGCCGATTTCGACTACAACAAGATCACCCAGACCTCCGACAAATTCGATCCCGAAGGCCGGGTGCTGCGTTCGAGCCAGACCCGCGAGGAATCCAGCGCCACCGCCGAAACCAACGGCCAGGTCACGGTCGGCAACGAGCTGCCGGGAAATCAGCAGAACTCGACGGCGCCAGTCGCGCGCGACCAGAGCAAGAAGACCGAAGAAACCAACAATTACGAGATTTCCCGCACCACCAAGACCGAAGTCACCGAAGCAGGACGGGTCAACCGAATCTCGGTCGCGGTCCTGGTCGACGGCAACTACGTCAAGAACGACAAAGGCGAGATGGTCTATCAGGACCGCAGCAAGGAGCAGCTGGACCAGATCGCCACGCTGGTGCGCTCGGCGATCGGCTTTGACCAGAAGCGCGGCGACCAGGTCGAGGTCGTCAACCTGCGATTTGCCGAAGCGCCGGCCGTCGTCCCGCTGGCGGAACCCACGGGCCTGCTCGGCATGCTGCAATTCACCAAGGACGACGTGATGTACGTCATCGAGCTCGGCGTCATGATGCTGCTCGGCCTGGTCGTGCTGTTCATGGTGATCCGCCCGCTGGTGAAGCGCATTATCGCCGACGAAGTGGCCGCGCCACCGGCGAGCGAAGGCGCGATAGCGGCGATCACCGACGGCGCGCAGGCGGCGTCCGGCGGCGGCTCCAGCCTCATTCCCGGCATCAACAACACCGCGCAACTCATCGACGTGGCCCAGGTCCAGGGACAGGTCCATGCCCAATCCGTTCATCGGGTCGGCGAACTCGCCGAGCGCAACCCCAACGAAACCGCAGCCATTATTCGTCAATGGCTCTCCGAACCCGCCGCGTGATCTGACATGGCCGTGCCTCAATCCGTTAACGCCAACGACATCACCAGCGTGATTTCCTCGCTGGCGGCGCGTCAGGGCAGTCGGCCCAAGTCCGAGCCGCTTCCTGGCCCCAAGCGCGCCGCCATCCTGATGCTGGCGCTCGGCGAGCAGTATGGCGGCAAGGTCTGGTCGCTGCTTGACGACGACGAAGTGCGCGAACTGTCGATCCACATGTCGACGCTCGGCACGGTGGAAGCCGACGTCGTCGAGGACATGCTGCTTGAATTCGTGTCGCGGATGTCAGCGTCGGGCGCCTTGATGGGCAATTTCGACGCGACCGAACGGCTGTTGCAGCAGTACCTGCCGCCGGAGCGAGTCGTCGGAATCATGGACGAGATCCGCGGACCGGCGGGCCGCAACATGTGGGAGAAGCTCTCCAACGTCCAGGAAGAGGTTCTCGCCAATTACCTCAAGAACGAATACCCGCAGACCATTGCCGTGGTGCTGTCGAAGCTCAAGCCCGAGCATTCGGCGCGGGTGCTCGCGATCCTGCCCGAAGACATGGCGCTCGACGTCGTCAACCGCATGCTGAAGATGGAAGCGGTGCAGAAGGAAGTGATCGAGCGCGTCGAACAGACGCTGCGCGTCGAATTCATGTCGAACCTTTCGCAAACCAGGCGGCGCGACGCGCATGAGGTGATGGCCGAAATCTTCAACAACTTCGACCGCCAGACCGAAACCCGCTTCATTACCTCGCTGGAAGAAGACAACCGCGAATCCGCGGAGCGCATCAAGGCCTTGATGTTCACCTTCGACGACCTCATCAAGCTCGACTCGGGCTCGGCACAAACGCTGATGCGCAACGTCGACAAGGACAAGCTCGGCATCGCGCTGAAGAGCGCCAACGAGGAAGTCCGCGGCTTCTTCCTCGGCAACATGTCCTCGCGCGCCGGCAAGATGCTGCTCGACGACATGGCGGCGATGGGACCGGTGCGGTTGCGCGACGTCGACGAGGCCCAGGCGCTGCTGGTCAACCTCGCCAAGGATCTCGCGGCCAAGGGCGAAATCACGCTGACCAAGAACCGCGCCGACGACGAGCTGGTGTACTGATGGCCGCGCCCGCAAAATTCCTGTTCGACACGGACTTCTCGGCGCCCGACCGGATGCGCGAACGTCCTGCGACGCCGGCAGAGGTCGCCCAGAAGATCGCGGCCGCCGAGGCGCGCGCCTATCGTGACGGCTATGACGCAGCGCTACGCGAGGCCAAGGTGGAAAGCGATCGCCGCGCCGCGCTGGCGCTGGAGACGATCGGCGTTGCGATCAAGGGCATTGCCGCGCGCTTTTCGACAATCGAGAGCCGCATGGAAACCGAAGCCGTCGACGTGGCGCTCGCCGTCGCCCGCAAGCTGGCCGGCGAGCTGATCGCGCGCGAGCCGCTCGGCGAGGTCACTTCACTTGTTGCGGACTGTTTTGCGCAACTGGTTTCGACGCCGCATCTCGTGGTCAGAATCAACGATTCCCTCTACGAGGCGGCTCACGAGCGCATCGAAGCGTTGGCCAAACAGAGCGGCTTTGCCGGCCGTCTGGTCATCCTGGCCGAGCCGGATATCCAGACCGGCGACTGCCGGATCGAATGGGCAGACGGCGGCGTCGTGCTGGAACGCGCGGCCATCGAAGCCAAGATCAATGAACTCGTCGGGCGCTATATCGCGTCCCGCAACCAGGCCTGAACGCGGGCTGAGGAGAAATGAACCATGAGTGACACCGACACACAGGTTCCGCTGCCGGATCTGAACGCCGCCGACACGACGACGGTGGGCGACGTCGCCTATCGCGAGGACGAGAACGCCGCCCGCGTCGCGGCCGATCTCGAGGCCGTGTTCGACGTGCCGGTGCAGGTTTCGGCCGTTCTCGGCCGCTCCAAAATGGAGGTCGGCGAATTGCTCAAGCTCGGGCCCGGCACGGTTCTCGAACTCGACCGCCGGGTCGGTGAAGCCATCGACATTTTCGTCAACAACCGCCTGGTCGCGCGCGGCGAGGTAGTTCTGGTGGAAGACAAGCTTGGCGTCACGATGACGGAAATCATCAAGGCCGAACGCAACTAAGGACAGTTTCCAATAAAGCGCGCCTGACGGGCGCGAACAGACGAACAGGAGAATACCATGCGGCTTCTTATCGTTGGCACCCTGAAGGGGCAGCTCACAACAGCGACCAAGATCGCGATGGATAACGGCGCCTCCGTCACCCACGCGGAAGATAACGAACAGGCGATGCGAGTCTTGCGCGGCGGCAAGGGCGCGGACCTGCTGCTGGTCGACGTATCCCTCGACATCCGCGATCTGGTAACGCGGCTCGAGGCCGAGCACATCCATGTGCCGATCGTCGCCTGCGGCATCTCCAACGACGCCCGCGCCGCGGTCGCCGCTATTCATGCCGGCGCCAAGGAATATATTCCGCTGCCGCCGGATCCGGAATTGATCGCCGCCGTACTCGCCGCGGTCGCCAATGACTCGCGCGACCTCGTCTATCGCGACGACGCCATGGCGAAGGTCATCAAACTCGCCCAGCAGATCGCGGGTTCAGACGCCTCCGTCATGATCACCGGCGAGTCCGGCACCGGCAAGGAAGTGCTGGCGCGTTATGTCCACACCCGGTCCAACCGCGCCAAGCGGCCGTTCATTTCGATCAACTGCGCGGCCATCCCCGAGCACCTGCTGGAATCCGAATTGTTCGGCCACGAAAAGGGCGCGTTCACCGGCGCCATCGCGCGGCGGATCGGAAAGTTCGAAGAAGCAACCGGCGGCACGTTGCTGCTCGATGAAATTTCCGAGATGGACGTGCGGCTGCAATCCAAGCTGTTGCGCGCAATCCAGGAACGCGTGATCGATCGCGTCGGCGGCACGCGGCCGGTTCCGGTCGATATCCGCATCATCGCGACCTCGAACCGCAACCTGTCCGACGCGGTGCGCGAAGGCAGCTTCCGCGAAGACCTCCTGTTCCGCCTCAACGTCGTCAACCTGAAGATTCCGCCGCTTCGCGAGCGCCCGGCCGATATCCTGGAACTCGCGCAGCACTTCGCCAAGAAATACTCCGACGCCAACGGCGTTCCGGTGCGTCCGCTCTCCGCTGAGGCACGCCGCGTGCTGACCACCAATCGTTGGCAGGGCAACGTCCGCGAACTCGAGAACACCATTCATCGTTCGGTGCTGATGGCACAGGGCGATGAGATCGGCGTCGATGCGATCCTCACTCCCGACGGCGACCGCCTCGATGGCCCCAAGGCCGTTCCGGCGGTGGCACACGCCACTTTCGCCGCCGAACAGGTGACCCGCGCGCTGGTCGGACGCACCGTGGCCGATGTCGAGCGCGACCTTATCCTGGAAACGCTGAAGCATTGCCTCGGCAACCGCACCCACGCGGCCAATATTCTCGGCATTTCGATCCGAACGCTGCGCAACAAGCTGAACGAATATGCCGACGGCGGCCTGCCGATCACGCCGGCGGGCGCCGGCGACATGCAGCGCGCGGCCGCGACCGCGTAAGCGTTAGCCACGAGAACGGCCATCTATCCGGCGCGGGGCAACCTCGCGCCGGATTTTTTTCAACCCAGTTCCGAGCCGGGCTTACGAAAGATATGGATGGGATCGCCGGGCTCAAACTTGTGCCCGGTGAACGTCACATAGGCGTAAAGCGCAAGATAGGCGATCGCCAGCGCGCCGACGGCGTAGAACACCCAGGTGGCGGCGCGTTTCATCGGTTCGAGCTAGCTTACCACGACGGCAGCACGGCACCCTTGAATTTCGTCAGCACGAATTCGCGAACTTCCGGCGTCTGGTAGCTCTGCACCAGCGTCTTGACCCATGGCTTGTCCTTGTCAGCGCTGCGCACCGCGATCAGGTTGGTGTAGGGGCCCTTGGGGTCTTCGCGCAGGATCGCGTCCTTGGTCGGATCAAGGCCTGCCTGCGTCGCATAGTTGGTGTTGATGCCGGCGGCATCGACGTCATCCAGCGTCCGGGCGGTTTGTGCGGCATCGACTTCCACGATCTTGAATTTCTTCGGATTGTCGATGATGTCGGCTCACCGTCGGCTTGAATCCGACATTCGGCTTCAGTTTCAGCACGCCCTTGTCCTGCAACAACAGCAGCACGCGGCCGCCATTGGTCGGATCGTTGGGGATCGACACCGTCGCGCCCTGCGGCACCGCATCCCAGCTCTTGTATTTCTTCGAGTAGACGCCCATCGGAAAATTCACGGTAAGCGCCGCCGTTTCGATCTTGTAACCGCGATCGGCTTTCTGATTGTCCAGATATGGCTGGTTCTGAAACGAGTTCGCCTGCAAGTCTCCGGCATCGAGCGCCGCGTTCGGAACCACGTAATCGGTGAACTCGATGATCTGGATATCGAGGCCGTTCCTGGCGGCGATCGGCTTGACTGCTTCGAGGATCTGGGCGTGCGGGCCGGGCGTGACGCCGATCTTGATGGTTTCGGCGCGGGCCGGATGGACCAGCGATGCCGCCACGACAACCGAGGCCAGGAGAAAGCGGGGGGAAATCATTGTTCGATCCTTTTCGAAAAAATGCGCGTTCACGAATTCCGGCTGCGCTTGTCGAGGCGGCGCGCGATCGTCTCGCCGAGTGACTGCACGCCTTGCACCAGCACGATCAGCACGAGGACGACGGCCGCCATCACCTCCGGCATGAAGCGCTGGTATCCGTAGCGGATTCCGAGATCGCCGAGACCACCGCCGCCGACCGCGCCCACCATCGCCGAATAACCAAGCAGGCTCACCAGCGTCAATGTCAACGCCAGCGTCAGCGCCGGCAAGGCCTCCGGCAGCAATACCTTGCGCACGATTTGCAAGGGACTGGCACCGAAGGCGCGCGCCGCCTCCACCAACCCCTGATCCACTTCGCGGATGGCGGCTTCGACCACGCGGCCGATGAAGGGAATGGCGGCAATGGTCAAGGGCACCACCGCCGCACGGGTGCCGATCGAGGTTCCGACAATCAGACGCGTCAACGGCACGATGGCGACGACGAGAATGATGAAGGGCGTCGAGCGCGTCGCATTGACGATGAGGCCGAGGATACGGTTGGTCATGCGGCGCCGAAAACAACTCACCGGCCCGGCTTGTCGCCAGAAAGACGCCGAGCGGAAGTCCAAACAGGGTCCCTAACAGGCCGGAGAGACCGACCATGATCAGGGTGTCGAACGTCGAACTGACGATCAGCTGGAAGATTTCAGGCGACATAGCCGAGATGCTCCACCGTGTTCCGTCCCGACGTCAGTTGCTCCATGATCCGTCTCAAGTCATCCGGATCGGCCGAAACCGAGATGAACAGCGATCCGAACGGATGGCCGGCGATCGCCTCCACCTGCCCGTGCAGGATGTTGACGTCGAGACCAAGATTTCGCGACAACCGCGACAAGACCGGTTGATCGGCTTCGCCGCCGGCAAAGCCGATACGCAACACCGCGCTGTCGCCCGGCTGGCGCTGCGGCCGCAATTTCGCGGCCAGCCATTCCGGCACCTGACTGCCGGTGATGGCGCCGACGAACCGTTGCGTGGTTTCGTGGCGAGGATGCGCAAAGATCTCGTAGGTCGTGCCCTGCTCCACGATGCGGCCGCCCTCAAGCACAGCGACGCGGTCGGCAAGCTTTTTCACGACCATCATTTCGTGGGTAATGAACAGGATCGTCAGCTTGAGTTCGGCGTTGATGGTCTTGAGCAGCGCGAGAATCTGGTCGGTCGTCTCCGGATCGAGCGCGGAGGTCGCCTCATCGGACAATAACACTTTGGGCTTGGTCGCAAGCGCCCGCGCAATGCCGATGCGCTGCTTCTGCCCGCCGGATAGTTCGGCCGGATAGCGGTCGCGCTTGTCGGATAGTCCGACCATCTCGAGCAAAGGCTCGACGCGTTTTCTGATCGCAGCCTTGTCGAGGCCGGCGATTTCGAGCGGCAAGGCGACATTCTCGAACGCGGTGCGGGACGACAGCAGGTTGAAGTGTTGAAAAATCATGCCGATCGAACGGCGGGCCTGGCGCAGGCCACGCTCGTCGAGCGCGGTGATGTCGGTGCCATCGACAATGACGCGGCCGCTGGTCGGACGTTCGAGCCCGTTGACCAGACGAATCAGCGTCGATTTGCCGGCGCCGCTCTTGCCGATCACGCCGACAATGGCGGCTTCAGGAACCTCGAGCTTGACGTCGTGCAGCGCGATGACCTCCGCCGCACGGTCACGCGACGGATAGATCTTGCTGACGTCGTCGAAGGCGATGAGTGGGCGGATGTGCACGTCGCTCGGCGGCGCTCCGGGAATCGGGAATGGAGCGTTCATGGAAATAAGGTTCTGCGCTGAAAAAACCGGTCTTGCGGCTTAAGCCCATATCAAAGTGCAACCCGTCCGGCCAGCCCTGCGGGCCGGTCGGATGCGCTCCGCCGACGCTGGAGTTAGAGCTTGATCGGCACGAAATGATTAACGGCGATCAGGATCACGAGCAGGACAATGCCGAGGCCGAGGCTGAAGCCGATCAGCTTCTTTTCGACCGGCAGCAGCGGCTCGACTTCGTTAGCCGAAATCTCGTTCTTGAGGTCAATTTGCGACATGTGGCCGTCCTCGATGGATTAGCTGGCGAGCGGCGGCTTGAAGCCGCTGAAGAACAGCCAGGAGATCAACAAGCCCACCCAGATCACAAATCCGAACAGGCTGACGAAATAGACCGCGGCAAGCTTGCCAAAGCCCTGCTGCCAGAGTTTGCGGAAATCCGACAGCACGCCGATCGAGAAGAAGGTGAGCACGAAGAAGATCACGCGGAACACATTGGCTTCGCCCGCAGCCGCAGGAAGTGCCTTGGCGATTTGCGGCGTCGAGCCGAGCGCAAGCCATAGCGACACCGCGAACACGACGATGAAGCCGAGGATGAACTTCGGGAACCGTTGCCAGATTTCGACAGGCCTGGCCCGGTCCGGCCCCTTGTCGATATGGTTGGTCCAGATATAGCCGAGAATGAAGGCCCAGATGCCGATGAAGATGTCGATGAAGAGTTTTACCGTGGTCGTCGTCGCGAGAATCCAGCCCGGCTGATACTTGATGCCTTCCGCAGCCGCCTTCGCCATGATCAGCGATTCCGTGATGCCGCCGCCGGCGACCGCCGCGCCATCGGTCTTGATCGCAAGACCCACCCAGGCGCCCGCCACCAGCGGCTCCTGCCACAGGAACGTCTGGGCGAGAAACGGCAGGATCAATACCTCGACGACCGCAAAGACGACGACCAGCGAAGACACCAGGATCGGCACCGCCGGCCGCGCGCGGATCGCGCCGCCAGTGGCAATCGCTGCGGCGACGCCGCAAATCGAAATGCCCGAGGCGAGCGGCACCGACCATTCGCGGCTGAAGCCGAACCATTTGCGCGCCACGTAATAGATCACGGCCCAATAGATCAGATAGGCCTCGACGATGGCGGCAGCGCCCCGCAACAACAGCGACGATGCCAGATTAAGCTTGCCCGCCACCGTGATCGCAACGGTGGCGCCGAGAATGACGATGGCGATCTTGATGTAAAGTTCGGGCCGGATCGCTTCCTTCAGCCATTCCGCAAAACGCGGAAAGAAGTTGGCGATCACGATGCCGGAGAGAAGCGCGACGATGAAGCCGCCTTCGTTGGTCAGCTTGAGCGACCAGGCGATGCCGAATTTCTGCTGCTCGGCGGGCGTTACCGCCGCCACATGAGCGTAGCTGCCGACGATCCAGCTCGCATAGGCGATGGCAAAGGTGGCGGTGAATGCGAGAGCAAATTTCCGGACATCCGCGCCAAGGGTTGCTACGCCGGCGCTCAACACCACGAGCAGCGATAGATAAGTCGCGATCAGTGCACCACCGCCGCCGAGCGAGCCGTAGGCCTTGGCGAAGGGACGGAGTGCTTGCGTGACATCGGTGTAAACCGACGTGGTCACGGCCCATCCGAGAAGATCGGTCCCGCTGACGCTGACCAGCGCCGTTCCAAACACCAGAAGACCGATGACGACGGCCAGCCAGTCCTCGGTGAGCTGCGCCCGCAGCGTCAACGGCTCCGAGGCCTTGATCGCCGAGGCCTTGATCGCAACGTCCGACATTCCAATTCCCCAAAATGACCAGCACGGAAGGCCTAAAGCCGCCGGTTTTTCACTTTCAGGATGATGGCGCTCGGCTCTCGCTGTCGAGGACCTTGGAAAAAAAGCGATGTCCGGCCTGTCAGATTGACGGCAAACGATGCTTTTCTTCCGACGATCTCTGGGATCATAGAGCGTTTTTCTCCGGCGGACTCAGACCGTCCGGCGGAGATATTTCGGCTATCCCGCGGCCCTGGAGGGCTGCTTTGGAGCCGCGACGTTGAGCGCCAGCTTGCCGTAGCGGTCGGTAAAGACCGCGGTGTCGATCTCTTCGAGCTGGATATCGCCGTTCATCACGCCGGCCTTCCAGGCGTCGTGCTCGGGGTCGCGCTGAAACTCCGGCATCACTTCGCGGCCGAACAGATCCAGGGATTCGCAGATGTGCTCATGGCTGTTCTTGCCGGCCTGATTGAGCAGGATGACCTGATCGATGTGCGAGGTGCGGAACCGCCGCAGCTTTTTGCGGATGGTTTCCGGCGAGCCGATCAGCCCGCTGCGAAGCGCGGCTTCCTGCGCTTCCGGGTTCTCGCGCTTCCATCTGTTGTATTCGTCCCACATGTTGACGGCGCCTGGCGGTGGACGCTGGCGATCCTGCGAGGCTCCGTAAAAGCGCAGCGCGAACTGGAAAAACGTGGCGCCATCGGCACGTGCGCGCGCTTCTTCATCGGTTTTCGCGCACATGAAGAACGATACCAGCGCCATGTTCGGATTGATCTCGTAGTCGGCGAGCTTCTTCAACCGCTTTGTGATGGCGTTGTAATAAGCGTGCACCCAGGCATGCGCAGCGTCGGCACTGACGAACTGAAAACCGAGGGCGCCAAAACCGCTTTGGCCGGCGCGTTCGATGGTCGGCAGTTGCGAGCACGCCATCCACAGCGGCGGATGCGGTTTCTGCACCGGCTTCGGAACCACATTGCGCAGGGGAATGTCGAAGTATTTGCCGTGATGCTCGCTGCCACCGTCCCGAAACATCGGGAAAATCGCAGCGACCGCTTCCTCGAACACTTCCTTCTTGGTCTCCATGTCGCGACCAAACGGCGTCAGCTCGGTGACGGATGCGCTCTCGCCCATGCCGAATTCGCAGCGGCCGCGGCTCAACAGATCGAGCACCGCAATGCGTTCGGCGACACGCGCGGGATGATTGGTGGTGAGCTGAAAAATGCCGTGGCCGAGCCGGATATTCCTGGTGCGCTGGCTCGCAGCCGCCAGAAAGGATTCCGGCGACGGCGAGTGCGAATATTCTTCCAGGAAATGATGTTCCACCACCCAGGCATGGTCGTAGCCGAGCCGGTCGGCGGTCTCCAGTTGCGTCAGCGCGTCCTGATAAAGCTTGAGTTCGTCGCCCGCCTGCCACGGCCGCGGCAATTGCAGCTCATAGAAGATGCCGAACTTCATGACGTCTCTCCCGCGGGCCGGCTTATTGTTGACGGCAGTCTATTCCGGGCCCACGGCGAGTCCAACCGGCGCACATTCCATATCGCGGAAAGCTCCTTGCGCTATGGGCATGAATGGTTAGCTTTTGGTCTTCGCCTGAGTCGCCTCCGGCCTTCCTAAATAAAACCCCATGACAAGCTTCACGCCACATCAGGATTCCGCGCTAAAGGCCGTTGCCGACTGGCTGAAAGCCAAGCCCGGCCGCAACGGCACGCCGCCGGTGTTTCGCCTGTTCGGCTATGCCGGCACCGGCAAGACGACACTCGCGCGTCACATCGCCGAAGACGTCGACGGCGACGTGAAATTCGCTGCTTTCACCGGCAAGGCGGCGCTCGTCATGCGCAACAAGGGTTGCGACAACGCCTCCACCATCCATTCGCTGATCTACCGCGCCCGCGAATCCGGCGTCGAACAACCGAGCTTTGAGTTGTGGGACGATGCGCCGGCCTCGAAGGCGAAGCTGATCATCATCGACGAATGTTCGATGGTGGACGCCGAGATGGGCCGCGATTTGATGTCGTTCGATTGTCCATTGCTCGTGCTCGGCGATCCCGCGCAATTGCCGCCGATCCAGGGCGGCGGCTTTTTTACCGGCAGCGAACCCGACGCGATGCTGACCGAGGTGCACCGCCAGGCGCAGGACGATCCGATCGTTCGGATGTCGATGGATATCCGCGAGGGCCGGGAGCTCGAGATCGGCCGCTACGGCGAGAGCGAAATCGTATCGCGCGCCGACCTCGATCCGGAACGGGTGATGCAGGCCGATCAGGTGCTGGTGGGACGCAACAACACCCGCCGCGCCTACAACATGCGGATGCGGCAGAAGCAGCACATCGAGGATCCCTTGCCGGTTGCCGGCGACAAGCTGGTTTGTCTGCGCAACAACCGCAAGAAAGGCCTGTTCAACGGCGGACTGTGGCGCGTGAAGTCACGCAACGCGTCGCGATCGAAATCGCGCATCGTCAGCCTGCGGCTCGCGCCCGACGAGGAATTCAGTCACAAGGTGACGAAAGTCTCCGTCCGCTGCGATTGTTTCGAAGGCGGGATCGAGGCGATCCCATGGGAACAGCGCAAACCCTATGACGAGTTCGACTATGGCTATGTGCTCACCGTGCACAAGTCGCAGGGCTCGCAATGGGATGACGTGGTGCTGTTCGACGAGAGCTTTGCGTTCCAGGACAGCCGCGCCCGCTGGCTCTATACCGGCGTGACACGGGCGGCAAAGCGGCTCTCCATCGTGGTTTAGTACCCCCAGGGCTGGCAGCCCCCTCTCCCGGTCTTTCGGGACCCGGCGAGCGGGGAAAAAGGCCCTTTTTTTCACGGACTCGTGTGCTTTTGGCCGTAACGCTTCAGGTTTTGCCCCGTATCTTGGCAAGATCAGGCAGAAAGCCGTTTTGCGAACGACACTGCCGCACTAAATTCAACCCGTCCGCCAAGCCTCGTTCCGCCAAAAATCAGGAGCAAGCTCCCATGACCCGCCGTTCCCTCAGCCGCTTTTCCATGTACGCTGCCGCCATCGGCTTGCTGGCGGTTTCCGCCATCAAGATCGCGCCTTCACTGGCTGCGGAAGATGCCGTGATCATTCCGCCGCCGGCGGTCGACGTTCAGAACACAAGCGGCGTCCAGACCGTGGTTGTGGCCGGCGGCTGTTTCTGGGGCGTGCAGGGTGTATTCCAGCACACCGCTGGCGTCGTCAACGCGGTGTCCGGTTATTCCGGCGGCAGCAAGATGACCGCCGACTATCATATGGTCTCGACCGGCACGACCGGGCACGCCGAATCCGTCGAGATCAAGTTCGATCCGAAGAAGATCAGCTACGGCAAGATTTTGCAGATCTTCTTTTCTGTCGCACACGACCCGACGCAATTGAACCGCCAGGGACCGGACAGCGGGACGCAATACCGCTCGGCGATCTTCACCACCAATGACGAGCAGAAAAAGGTCGCGGAGGCCTATATCGCACAGCTCAACGCCGCCAAGGTCTACAGCAAGCCGATCGTGACCAAGGTCGGGCCGCTGGAAGGGTTTTTCGCCGCCGAAGCCTATCATCAGGACTACCTGACGCTTCACCCCAACCAACCCTATATTGCCTACAACGACATTCCAAAGGTCGAAAACCTGAAGAAGGTTTTCGCCCAGAATTACATCGAGAAGCCTACTTTGGTGAGCGATATCAAAGTCACCAACTAAGGGGCTTCTATTGACTGCGCAGGAGGTTTCATGTCTGACGCCAAGACGATGCCGAAAGTGGAAAAGAGCGAGGCTGAGTGGCGCAAGGAACTGACGCCGATGCAGTACGCCGTGCTGCGCGAGAAAGCGACCGAAAGGCCGTTCTCCGGCGAATACGAGCATGAGCAGCGCGCCGGCACCTATATCTGTGCCGGCTGCGGCCAGACGCTGTTTGAGTCCGATGCCAAGTTCGATTCCGGCTGCGGCTGGCCGAGCTTCACCCAGCCGGCAGCCGAAAGTCATGTCGACGAGGAACGCGATGTGAGCCACGGCATGATCCGCACCGAAGTGCTGTGCTCGCGCTGCAATGGTCATCTCGGCCATGTGTTCGAGGACGGCCCGGGGCCGACCGGATTGCGTTACTGCATCAATTCGGCGTCGCTGAAACTCGAGCCGAAATAGCCTTTCCCGCGGAGCCTCGAAAATCGGGTTCCGCGGCTGGAACCGGCGGGCCAGGTATGCTGTTCTTCTCTCGGCTTGGCGGAATTACTCCGCCAGCCGGCCTTTCAGAGGAGGCGCGCCATGTCGCTTGGAACGATCCTCATCATTCTCGTCATCCTTTACCTGCTTGGCGGCTGGAGTGGCCGGATCGGCGGCTATGGCTATGGCCTCGGCCATTCCGGAATGGGGCTCGGCGGTGTAGTTTTGGTAGTGCTGCTGGTTTTACTGCTCCTCGGCAAGCTCTAAAATCGTATAAATTGCTGTAAATAAACGACTTTTTGTCGAAACCCCGACCGGGAAAACAAATTCATCATCCCGTTCGGCAGGAGTTGCAATTCTCGCAGAGACGCCTATATTAAGGGCTGTCCGAAATGAAATGACGTGTACCGGCGCCCGCTGATTTTTGCGCCCGTGCGACCTGTTCGCGATGTCGTTCGCGTTCTCACTAAAAAGAACAGAGGTCCCCGACCATGGCTTCCTTCAGCTTCAATACTGCTGCCGAATTGTTTCCTGCCGCCATCCGCAAGAAAAAGCGTGCGGGCTTCGCCTATCGGCGATTTGGCACTGCGGCGGAAGCGGTTCGTTTCGCGATCGAGGAATTGCCGGCGGATTCGTTGAACGGCGCCTATCTGCAAGTTGACGAGGCACGCTTCGATCAGGTCGGCATTCGCTCGCTGTATGAGAGCCAGGATTTTCCGCTGGAGCGCCGTCCGCGCGCGCCCGAGCCCGCGCCTGCCGACGCCAAGACGGACGAAAAGGCGGCCTAAGGCGCGCAAGCGTACCGAAGTGACAACCGCAGCCGCGAACTAGAGCCTATCCGGTTCTGATGGAATCAGAACCGGATAGGCTCTAGTTTTTTGTTTCTGACGCGTTTTCTTCACGCGAACCGGTATCCACTTCGCTCGAAAACGCTCTAACGCGGCTGCTTGTCCAGCCAGCGCCGCATTAGCCGCACGTTGCGCATATTGGCGCGAAACAGCACGTCAAACGCATCGCCCGCCAGGGGCACCAATCCCACCACGCCATCGACCGCGACGTTGCCGAGCATCCGCGCGGTGACATGCCAGGGCGCGCCCAGCGCACGCGCCTCCCGCACCAGCCACAGCGCGAAAGCGGTCGCCAGAATATCGCCGACGACCGGAATCAATCTGATGATGCCGTCGACCCCGTAACGGATTTTTGTGCCCGGCAGAATGAAGGCGACGTCGAGCAGCTTGGCCAGCATCTCAAACCGCGCCAGACGCTGCTCGCGGGTGAGATTGCCAAAGGGATTGGCGCCGGAATGGGTGAAGTCGAACTGGAACTGGCGGAAGCCATCGCGCAGCAAGCTGGCCGGAATCTCGCGGCCTTCCTGGTCGATCACAGGGCCTTGCACAGAACCTTGCGCCCGGCCGGCGCGGAACGCGCCGCGCGAGGCGTTGAAACCCGCATTGCTGGGAGAAATGATTTCTTCGTTCGCCATGTCCATCAGATGGGTGCGCACGGGATCGGCGCAAGTGCCGCCTCAGGCCGGCAGCGCGGCCTCACCTTTGCCTTCGGCCGGCCGGTCGATGAGGTAATGGGCCAGGCCCGACGACACCGCACCGGGAACAAAGCCGACCAGACCATAAAGAACGAATTGCAGGATGCCGCTGTCCGGCCCGCGCGATCCGTAGAGCAATCCGGCCGCCGCAAAGCCGATCACGCCGACGATCAACAGACGCAGATGCGGCCCAATTCGCTTGATGTGAAAGACGATATCGTCGACCGCCCCCAGCATCAGCGCCGGCAACAGGCCGAACAAATAGGAATACTGCAACGTGCTTGCGAACACCCTGAGCAGCGTGCCGGCCTCGGACAAACTCGGCGGACGGCTCCAGTAGCCGGACATCACCGTGGTCGCCAGCAGAAGCAGGAAGCCGCCGAACAACGGCCCGAGTACGGCAAAGATTGCGTAACGCTTCATCTTGCGCCCTCGATTACTCGCCCCAGGCCGCGAAGGCGTCGTTGAAGGCGCGCTCGCCCGGAGCGCCCTTCTCGATGGCGATGATGGCGCGGCGCTGGTTGACATAGACCAGCGGCACGTCGAACCAGGAGCGCTCTTTCAACAGTTGCATATTGCGCGAGCGGTCGGCCTCGACATTCGACAGTCCGACCAGGAAGAAGCCGTCGGTGACCTTGACGGCAAGGCCCGCGAGCGGCGTGCCGCGCGCCTGCTCGTTGGACTTCATCAGGATGCCCGGCACGTTGCTGACGCCGCCGCCCGAGAAATCCGGTGGCAGCATGAAGGTCAATTCCGCCGTGTGGCTCGCCGGCAGCGATGTGTCGGTGTTGCGGCGGAATGACATCGTCATCTTGAACTTGCGATCGGGAATCTCGATGTCGGCCCGCACCGCGATGTCGGCTTTCTGGTTGCCCGTGGCCTTGATCGGTTCGGTCCGCCAGATCACGGAGCCGACATATTGCTTGCCCTTGGGATCGGAAGGATCCTCGTCATACAGCACGACCTTCTGTGCCACCGGCGCCAATTGATCGCTCGACGACGGTTGTCCCACGCGATCGGTAATCTTCGGTTTGGTGCCGGGGGCACTGGTATCCTTCGGCGCCTCAACGACGGTTGGCGAGGATTTGAACAAGCCGCTCACCGTGCCGACGACCGACTTGCCCCACAGGATCGCAGCGCCGACCAGGATCAGAACGATGCCGACCGCAATCGCGCTTTTGAACGGAAATATTGCCCCCCGTTTCGGCTCGCGGCCGCGGTCGGGCGCAATACGCGGGCGCGGCGAGGACGGCTGCGGGGGGACGTAACGCTCCGCCTCTGCGGCAGATTCGTCATACGAATAGGGCGCCTCGGAATCGAAGTCGCGGTCTTCCATGACCGGTTCGAGCCGGTCGAACTCGGGCGATGGCGACGGCACGTTGGCATAGGTTTTCCGCGCCGCGCGGCTCGCTTGCGCCGCGGCGCGGCCAAGATCGTCGGCATCGGCGGTAATGTCGCGAAATCCGCGCACACCCGGCGGTTCGGGAGGGGGGGCGTCCGATCCGCGGCGCGACGCTGACCGCTGCTCACGCGTTGGCGGCAGTTGCGGATCCTGCATCGAAATCTGCGGCTGGCGCGGCGGCTCCGGACGGGCGTTACGTGCCTGCCACTGATCCGGCCGGTCTTCCTGCCGCGTTTCCTGGCCGAGCGGCGGCCGATCATTTCTCGGCAACGGTGGCGGACCGGGTTGCCGCGGGCGTGGTGGCGGCGGTGCCGCGTTCGGCGCAGATTCAGCCGGCCGCGCGCCGGGACGGGAATTGGCGCGCAACGCCGTGCTGGCCCGTGAAGGCGAGCGGGTCGGGTCGCCCGCCCCGCGCGACGCCTCGCGCGCCCGCTGGGCGGCTTCCGATTCCACCTTGCGGACAGCTTCTTCCAGCGAAAGCCGCTCGCGGGTGATTTCGGACTCGCTGAGTGGCGGTTCGACGCTGCGGAGCTGCGCGATCAATGCCGCTCGCGCCCGCTCATAGAGCGCACGGCGGCTCTCGCCGGGAGCACTGGGGTCCAGTCCGGCGATGGCGCGGGCGATTAGCGGGTAGTAGTCAGCCATCTCAACTCAACAATGCAGGCTTCACGGTAACATCTCGTTAATCTCGTTAATCTCGTTAAGCCTCGAACGGATTCTGCACCAGGATAGTATCCTCGCGTTCGGGACTTGTGGAAAGCAACGCAATTGGACAACCCACCAATTCCTCCACACGGCGGACATATTTGATCGCCTGCGCCGGCAGGTCCGCCCAGGAGCGGGCGTTGGCGGTGGGCTCCTTCCAGCCTTCGATCGTCTCATAGACCGGCTTGACCCGGGCCTGGGCGCCCTCGCCGGCCGGCAAATGGTCGATTTCCTTGCCGTCCAGCAGATAGCCGGTGCAGACCTCAATGGTGTCAAAACCATCGAGGATGTCGAGCTTGGTCAGCGCCAGGCCGTTGATACCACAGGTCCGTACGGTCTGACGGACCAGCGCCGCGTCGAACCAGCCGCAGCGACGCTTGCGTCCGGTGTTGACGCCGAATTCCTTGCCGCGGCGGCCGATCTCTTCGCCGATCTCATCATGCAACTCGGTCGGAAACGGACCTTGGCCGACCCGGGTCGTATAGGCCTTGCAGATTCCGAGCACGTAACCGACCGCGCCCGGCCCCATGCCGGTCCCAGTCGCGGCCTGCGCCGCAACGGTGTTGGAAGAAGTGACGTAGGGATAGGTGCCGTGATCGACGTCGAGCAGCGCGCCCTGCGCGCCCTCGAACAAGATTCGCTTGCCCTCGCGGCGCTTGATGTCGAGCAGCCGCCATACGGTTTCGGCATAGGGCAAAAGCTGCGGCGCCAGCGCCGTCAAATCCCGCAGGATCTCTTTGCCGTCGATCTCTGCCAGATTGAGCCCGCGGCGCAGCGCATTGTGATGCGCCAGCAACCGGTCGATCTTGTGCGGTAGCGCATCGAGATCGGCGAGATCCATCAGGCGGATCGCGCGCCGGCCAACCTTGTCCTCGTAGGCCGGGCCGATGCCGCGCCGCGTGGTGCCGATCGCGGTGCCGGCGTTCGAAGACTCCCGAAGCGCATCGAGTTCGCGGTGTAGCGGCAGGATCAGGGTGACGTTTTCGGCGACCCGAAGATTCTCCGGGCTGATCGCAACACCCTGCCCCTTCAGCTTCGTCACCTCATCGAGGAAGGCCTGCGGGTCGAACACCACACCGTTGCCGATCACCGCCAATTTCGAAGGCCGCAAAACACCGGACGGCAGCAGCGCCAGCTTGTAGGTCTCACCATTGATGACGAGCGTATGACCGGCATTGTGACCGCCCTGAAAACGCACGACGATATCGGCCTGCTCCGACAACCAGTCGACAATCTTGCCCTTTCCCTCGTCGCCCCATTGGGCGCCGACGACGACGACATTCCCCATCCGCAGCTATTCCCTCTGCAACCCTGTTTGTTCAGGCATGATCTGTTCGAAAAACCGGTCTCAGCCCGCTGGGTCCACCATCCAGGGCCTGCCCGGGGCCCGTCGCATGCGAGGCACACCATCGGATAAAGGATGCGGGCTACCGACGCAAGCAAGAAGGCACTTTATTTCACCCCAAGAAGGCCTATCAACCCATTGATATCCCCCAAAAATATGCGCCGCTTGGGCACCGCCTCGAGCATGGCTCAAATCCGTTCGCCGATTGAGGCAGAGCCAAGGCAGATGGGACGGCCGTTCGTTGGCCTTTGGCCGCAAGGGTCGCCCCTACGGGGCCGCCGGTGCATGCCAGGTTCTGCCCCGAAACTTGGGGTTTTGGGAACTCATCATTTCATGTGCAGAAAATTCCGATCGACAGTCATGGGCGGCCTACTCGCGTGCCTGATCGGCACATGGTCGCGATGCATCCAGCGCCATTGATGGTTTAAGAAAATCCGTGTTTTTGAAGTGGCCGGGCGAGGAATTTCCGGACCCGATATCGACAGCGGGTTTGGGCGCGGCGCACGATTCGGTCAGAGACCAAACGCCGCATGTCCGCTTCCGACCAGATATCCGCTACCGCGCCACGTAACTGGCTCGCCAATCAGCCCTATGCGCTGCTTGGGATCGCCGCTTTGTGCTGGGCCGGCAATGCCATCGTCGGCCGGCTAGCCGCCGGTCATATTCCGCCGGTAACGCTCGCCTTCCTGCGCTGGTCGATCGGATTTCTGATCGTTCTCCCCATGGCGTGGAAACATCTCAGGCGCGACTGGGGCGCGATCCGCTCCAAGCTCGGCCTGATGATCTTTTTGTCGCTGACCGGCATTGCCGGCTTTAACGCCCTGCAATACTGGGCGCTCGAGCATACCCAGGCGCTGAACACGCTGCTGCTGCAATCCGCCGGACCGCTGTTCGTCGCAGGCTGGTCGCTGATCCTGCTCGGGATCCGGCTGACGCTGGCGCAGGCGGTCGGTATCGCGGTGTCGCTGACCGGCGTGCTGGTGATCCTGTTGCACGGCGACCTCACCGCCATCGCGGCGATCGACTTCAACCGGGGTGACCTCATCTTTACCGCCGCGCTCCTGATCTTCGGGCTCTATTCAGTGATGTCGCTCAAGCGACCGGCCATTCACGACCTGTCATTCCTGGCCTTCACGTTCGGCTGCGGCTCGGCCGGGCTTGTTCCGCCGCTGATCCTTGAGTTGATCTTTCGCCCCGTCATGCAGCTCAACGTCACCAATCTCCTGTCGGTGCTGTACGTCGCGGTCTTTCCTTCCACCATCGCCTATCTCTGCTACAACCGCAGCATCCATCTGATCGGCGCCAATCGCACCGCGCCTTTCTTTCATGTCGTACCCGTCTTCGGGTCGGTGATGGCGATCGTTTTTCTCGGCGAACAGCCGCAGGCTTTTCATTTCATCGGCTTTGCACTGGTGCTGATTGGCGTCTTCGTGGCGTCACGAAAGCCGTCTGCGGCATTGGGATGAGCGCAAGCGAGCCGCCATCGTTTGATCCCATCCGTTGGCTCAACCACCAGCCCTATCTGCTCCTGAGTCTGGCGGCGCTGTTCTGGGCCGGCAATATCGTGCTGGGCCGCTACGTCGCCGGCCATGTGCCGCCGATGACGCTGTCGTGCATCCGATGGATCGGGTCCTGCCTGATGCTGCTGCCATTCGCGTGGCCGCATTTGATCAGAGATTGGCCGGTGCTGCGCCGGCATCTTCCGCTGATGCTGGCGCTATCGACAACGGGTTTTGCCCTTAATAACGCGCTGTCCTATTGGGGGCTGCAATTCACCCAGGCACTCAACGCGCTGCTCATCCAGTCGTCCGGGCCATTGTTTATCGCGCTGTGGGCGCTCGTCCTGTTCGGTATCAAGCTGACCTGGGCGCAGCTTGCCGGGATTGCGTTGTCGCTTTTCGGCGTTCTCACCATCATCTTGCGCGGCGACCCTGCTGCGCTCGCCGCCATCCGCGTCAATCTCGGCGACCTCATGATGACCGGCGCGCTGGTTGCTTTCGGTCTCTATTCCGCGTTGATGCTGCGCCGGCCGGTGACGCATCAATTATCTCTCATCTGCTTCACCATGGCTTGCGGCGCGCTATTATTGCTGCCGCCCTCGATCTGGGAATATACCAACGGCATCCGGCTGCAATTCGACGCGACCACGATGATGACGCTGGTTTACGTCGTGATCTTTCCCTCGACGCTCGCCTATCTGTTTTTCAACCGCGGCATTGCAGCGATCGGTCCGAACCGCTCCGCACCGTTTTTCCATCTGGTGCCTGTGTTCGGCTCAATCATGGCGATCCTTCTGCTCGGCGAAGAACCGCAGCTGTTTCATCTCGCCGGATACATCATGGTGCTCGCCGGCATCGTGATCGCCTCGCGAAAAGCCGCGGCGAGTTAGAACGCCAGTACCTTCGCCTGCTTCACTTGCGGCAGCGCCTGCACTTTGGCCAGCACATCGGCCGGCACCGCGCCGTCAATCTCAACCAGCGCAATCGCGTCCCCACCCTGCTTGTTGCGGCCGAGATGGAAGGTCGCGATGTTGATTTTGGCATCGCCAAGCAGGCTCGCAAAATGGCCGATGAAACCCGGCTTGTCCTCATTGGTGACGTAGATCATCGACTTGCCGAATTCGGCATCGACCCGGATGCCCTTGATGTCGACCAGCCGCGGCTTGCCATCGTGATAGACAGTGCCCGACACCGAACGCTCCTGCCGCTCGGTCGAAACCGTCACCGTAATCAGGCTTTCGTAATCGCTCTGCGCCGCGCGCACGACTTCGTCGACCACCATGCCGCGTTCCTTGGCGACGGCCGGCGCCGAGACCACGTTGACATCACCGAGCATCGGCCGCAGCAGGCCGGAAAGCACCGCCGAGGTCAGCGCCTTGATCTTCATCTCGGCGACGTGCCCCTCGTAGGTGATCTGCACTTTGGCGATGCCGGTCTCGGTCAACTGGCCGGCAAATGAACCCAGCTTCTCGGCGAGTTCGATGAACGGCCTGAGCTTCGGCGCTTCTTCCGCGGTGATCGAGGGAAAGTTGACCGCGTTCGAGATCGCGCCGTGCAACAGGTAGTCGGACATCTGCTCGGCGACCTGAAGCGCGACATTCTCCTGCGCTTCGGTGGTGGCAGCGCCGAGATGCGGGGTGCAGATCACGTTGGGATGGCCGAACAGGACGTTCGAGGTCGCCGGCTCCTCGACGAACACGTCGAAAGCAGCCCCCGCCACCTGTTTGGAATTCAGCGCATCGACCAGCGCCTGCTCGTCGACCAGTCCGCCGCGTGCGCAATTGACGATCCGCACGCCCTTCTTGGTTTTCGCAAGCGCTGCCGCATCGATGATGTTGCGGGTCTTCTCGGTCAAGGGCGTATGCAGCGTGATGAAATCGGCGCGCTTGAGCAATTCGTCGAGTTCGAGCTTCTCCACGCCGATATCCTTGGCCCGTTCCGGTGACAGGAACGGATCGAACGCGACCACCTTCATGCGCAAGCCGAGCGCACGATCGGCAACGATCGAGCCGATGTTACCGCAGCCGATCACGCCCAGCGTCTTGCCGGTGATTTCGACGCCCATGAAGCGGTTCTTTTCCCACTTGCCGGCTTGCGTCGACGCGTCGGCCTGGGGAATTTCACGCGCCAGCGCCAGCATCAGGGTGATCGCATGTTCGGCAGTCGTGATCGAATTGCCGAACGGCGTGTTCATCACGATGATGCCCTTGGCGGTCGCGGCGGGTATCTCGACATTGTCGACGCCGATGCCGGCGCGCCCGATCACTTTCAGCCTTGAGGCCTTCTCGATGATCTTCGCCGTTGCCTTGGTCGCCGAACGGATGGCCAGACCATCATAGTCGCCGATGATCGCGGCGAGTTTTTCCTTGTCCTTGCCGAGGTTGGGCTGGAAGTCGACCTCGATGCCACGGTCCTTGAAAATCTGTACCGCGGCCGGCGACAGCGCGTCGGAAATGAGCACTTTGGGTTTTGTCATGATGGTTATCCATGTCTCGACAAATTTCGATGCTGTCACCCGCGGGCAAAAGCGCGAAGCGCGTCTTCGCGCTAGAGACCCGCGGGTTCATCTCTTTAGATGGATGGCCGGGTCAAGCCCGGCCACGACGATGTCGTGTTAAACGCGGTTACGCCGCCTTCGGAAGCTGCGCCTTGGTTTCGGCAAAGGCCCAGTCGATCCACTGGGTCAAAAGCGCAACGTCGCTCGCCTCGATCGTGGCGCCGCACCAGATGCGCAAACCCGCCGGCGCATCGCGGTGACCCGCGAAGTCGTAGCCGGCGCCTTCCTTCTCAACCAGACCGACCATTTTCTTGATGAAGTCGATCTGCGCATCCGAAGTCAGCGAGGCAATCGCGGGATCGGTCACCTTCATGCACACCGAGGTGTTGGAGCGGATCGCCGGCGTCCTGGCGAGAAAATCGATCCACGGCGTTTTGGCCTGCCAGTCCGCGAGCACCTTGAGGTTCTTGTCCGCGCGCGCCATCAGCGCCTTGAGGCCGCCGACCGATTTGGCCCAGTTCAAAGCGTCGAGATAATCCTCGACGCAGAGCATCGATGGCGTGTTGATGGTCTCGCCGACAAAGATGCCCTCGTTGAGCTTGCCGCCTTTGGTCATGCGGAAGATCTTCGGCAGCGGCCAGGCGGGCTTGTAGGTCTCGAGCCGCTCGACCGCGCGCGGGCTCAGCACCAGCATGCCGTGGCCAGCCTCGCCGCCCAGCGCCTTCTGCCAGGAGAAGGTCACGACATCGAGCTTGGGCCAATCCAGGGCTTGCGCAAACGCCGCCGACGTGGCGTCGCAAATCGCGAGGCCCTCGCGCTTGGCGCTGATCCAGTCGGCATCGGGAACGCGCACGCCGGATGTCGTGCCGTTCCAGGTGAAGACGACATCGGACGCCGGATCGACCTTGGAAAGATCGGGAATCTCGCCGTAAGGCGCGGCGAGCTTGGTTGCGTCCTTGAGCTTCAACTGATTGACGACGTCGCCGGCCCATCCTTCGCCGAAGGATTCCCACGAAAGCGTGGTGACGGGCCGCGCGCCGAGCAGCGACCACAGCGCCATTTCGACGGCGCCGGTGTCGGAGGCTGGAACGATGCCGATCCGGTAATCGGCGGGCACTTCAAGCACTTCGCGCGTCAGGTCAATGGCGCGTTTCAGCTTCTCCTTGCCGATTTTCGCGCGATGCGAACGGCCGAGGGCTGCGTCCTTGAGATTTTGCGGGGTCCAGCCAGGGCGCTTGGCGCAAGGGCCGGAAGAAAAATGCGGCACGTGAGGCCGCGAAGCGGGCTTCGCTGCAGTCATGATCTACCCTTCCAGATAGCAAGCCTCCCGTTGGGGGGAGGTGTCCCGCCGTCGTGAATAGGGGAATCATCTTAAATCGTCAAGAAACTTCATCTTGCTCCACCGCCGCTGGCTCGGCATCGGCTGCCGGCTGTGGCTGTGCATTCAGCAGTTCCGCCGCGTCGGTCACGAGTTGCACCGCACGACGGCGGCTTCCGACCTTCAGCACACTCTTGTCATCGGCGCGCACGACATAGTCATCGCCGATCCTGACGATCGAATAGCTCTTCATGTGGCATCCCCAAAGTTGTCGCGCCGGACAGACGCCAAGGTGTCACGGATCGTTCCGCCAAAGAATTTCCGACGGTCCGATTAGTTTACCGCGCGTTAAGGAGAACGAACGGCGGCATTCATTTTCGCAATATTCGCAAGGGCCGCTTCATCGAGCGGTCAAAACTGCGGCAAAACCAAAGCGCGATTCCGGCACACTTATCGGCGCAATGCACGCAGGCCCAGGGATTTTTCGGCCTCGCCGATCCAGCGCCGCACCAAGGCATAGTCGTCGAGACGAAAGCCGCCTTCATGCGCGACACGCGTATAGGCCAATAGTGCGATATCCGCGAGCGTCAGCGTATCACCGACGAAAAACCTGCTCGCTGCAAGTTCGTGGTCCATTCGTGCCAGCGCCGCATAGCCGCGTTTGACCTTTTCGGGATCAAGCTCGGTAGCCGGCCGGCCCAGATAGACCATCTGGAAACGGCAGCCCGCGACACAAGGTTCATGGCTGTACTGTTCCCAGAACAGCCATTCATCCATCTTGGCTGCAGCAAAAGCATCGGACGGAATGAGATCGCTGCCGCGGGCGAGATAGCGGATGATGGCGTTGGATTGTGCCAGTGGAGCAGATTTGACATTCGCTACAGTCTTCGCCGGAAAAACGTAAAGCGAATGTCGAATCTAAAGCTCCACTGGAAAAATACGTTTGCTGGTGATCCTTTGATTCTAACATTCGCAAAAGTGCCTGCTGGAGCGGGATGCGAATGTTAGAATCGGATCACCAGCGTGCGCCCATCCTCGAAATCAACCACAGGCACCTGGCCTGCGCTGTTGAGTTTGAGGAATTGCGGAGTTCGACTCTCTTGCTTGAGGATGTCGACCGGAATCCAGCTGTAGGGCAGACCCAAGCGGTCGCAGACCCATTTCACCTTCAGGCAATTGCCCGAATTGGTGTCGCCGTAAATCTTCATGATCCGCCGCCCATCCCGAGGGAGCAACAGAGCAGCAGGCGCAATCCATGATGTCAATCATCGCCGATAAGCTTGGCGGCTCGTCAGAATTTGTAGCCGAGACCAGCGCGCACGGTGTTGACGTTGGTTTCGACCTGGTCAACGAAGCGCACATACTCCCACTCGGCGCGCATGAACAAGCCACCGACCAGCTTGATATCGACGCCGAGGCCCATCGTGTAACCATAGATCATGTGATCGGCGGTGACGTTGGTAGCGGACAATGGCTGCAACGCAGTGTAGTTTCCAAGAAGGGTCGTGCTGACGGCGTCCTTCACGGTTACAGTTTGCCCGATGCTGGCGTTGCCAAGCGCCAGGCCGCCGAACACATAAGGCAGGAAGCAGCCGAATGCATAACCGGCACGGCCTCTGAAGGTGGCCATATCACTGATGGCGATTTGAGACGAGGAACTGGCGGAAACCGAATGATAGAGACCATCCGAAAGAGGCGTTGAGGTCGTGAAGGCTTCCTGCGCCGTTGCCGATCCGCCCATCTTGCCGTGTATATAGGATGCCTCAAGTCCCAGAACGACATCATCCCATTGCGAGTTGTAACCACCGAACGCGCCGTACCCCCACATATGCGACGACACTTTGCCGAGTTGAAGGTTGGACTGTCCGATCCCAGTCTCCGATACGGTCAAATTCGAGATCAGCGCATTCAGCATGCTGGTGGTCGAGCCGTTGAAATTCTCGCTGGAAGTTCCGTAAGCACCCTGACCGCCCACGTAGAATCCCTGCCAATTGGTGGTCGCGGCGGAGCCGCCCAGCGAGCCGCGAAGGAAATCGGGCATGTCGGCGGCGTGTGCACTGGCCGCGATCGCGAACGTCGCTACCGCCAACAGGACTCTACGCATCGACCACTCCCATCCACACTTTCGAACCTGGCGTGATCATCGCTCGTTAACCTTAATCAATCGTTGTCGAGCGCGCCTCATTGGCATGATCTTGTTCGAAAACCGGCAGCCAACCCGCATCAAGTGCGGGGCGGGCTTTTTCGAAGATCACGCCGTGGGCAAAACAAAACGGCGCGGGAAACATCCCGCGCCGTTAACAAGAGTTAAGTCAGATTTGTTCGATCAGCCCTTGGTGACGAGCGGCGGCATATAAACCGGCGGGCTTTCGAGATTCCAGCGCACGCCGAGCTTCACGTCCTGCGAGGTGATGTTGTGGAACTGGAAGACGTGGCCGCCTGCCGAGTGATCGAAGGTGCTGTCCACTCCGGTCGTGCCGTTGCCGAGGTCGACATAGCTGTAGCCGAGTTCGACCGTCATATTCGGATTGACCTTGTAGGCCAGGCCCGCATGCAGGGCCCAGGCGAAGTTCCACTGCGAACCGGTCGCGGCCGATACCAGGCTCGGTCCGACGCCACCCCCGCCGAGCGAACCCACGCCCTGATCAGTGAAGTTCGCAATCGACACCCGCGCGGTACCGATGCCGGCGCCGACGTAAGGCGTGATGCACCACCAGGTGCCGAGGTCCGCATAAGCGTTGGCGAGGAACAGCCATTCGGACTTTTGAGCGTTGTAGACGTCGGAGCCAAATCCGGTCACGCCGCCGTTCGGGAAGCTGATCAGGTCGAGCCCGTGGAAATTGGTATTGCCGCGGTACTCGCCGGTCACGTCGACACGGAACCAGTGATTGAACTGGTAGCCGGCGCCGATCTGGTAGATGCCGCCGGTGTCAAATCCGGTGGATTCCTGGAAAGAAGTCAGGTTGGCGTAGAGCGCAGGATTGGTGTTGCGAATGCTGTCGACGCGCTGGTTGCTAAATCCAATGTCGCCGCGCAGATACCATCCGCCGAAGTCGGCGACCGGCGGCGGAGCGTAACCCATCGGCGGAGGCGCAATCGCCATGTCCGCGGCGGAAGCCATCGACGACAACAAAGATGCCGCTCCGGCGGCAACAATAAACTTCACACTACGCATCGGTCTCGTCCTTTTGGCCGGTGAGGCAAACGGCCCCACGTCTAAAACTCACGTGCAGGACGATGGCACCAAATGCTTAAGCGCCGCTTAACCCTAATTTTTAAGGTTGATATTTCGCGAACAAAATTGTCGGCGAAGGTTTCGCTCGCCCAAAAAGGCGAACGTCGTCACAAGTGCTAATGATGTGTGAATGAGAAACGGAGAGTGGTGAGCGGCGAGCAGCGGGTCGCTTGCTGTTCGCTGCTCGCTATCTCACCGTTTGTTGCGGCATCTTCGGCAGGAACACCGCGAGCAGCCCGATCGCCGGCAGGAACGAACAAATCTGATACACGAAGGCGATGCCGGTGTGATCGGCGACCTTGCCGAGAACGGCAGCACCCAGGCCGCCGATGCCGAACGCAACGCCGAAGAACACGCCGGAGATCATGCCGAACCGGTGCGGCACCAATTCCTGCGCGAACACGATGATCGACGATGTCGTCGAGGAGATGATGAGACCGATGATCACGGTCAGAACCGCGCTCGCAGCCAGGCCCACATAAGGCAACGCCAGCGTGAACGGCAGCGCGCCGACAATCGAGAACCAGATGACGATCTTGCGGCCGAAGCGATCTCCCAACGGCCCGCCGAAGAATGCGCCGACCGCGTTCGCCGCAAGGAAGATGAAAAGATAGAGCTGGGCCGCCTGGGTCGAGACGCCGAAGCGGTCGATCAGATAGAAAATATAATAGCTCGACAGACTCGAGACGTAGAGCTGCTTCGAGAACAACAGCATCACCAGCACCGCGAGCGCGATCAGAACCCCACGCTGAGACGGCGCGTCCGGATGCGCAACTATCGCAGCCATCTTCCTGGCTTTGATCTGCGGCTTGTACCATTGGCCGATCCACCACAGCACGACGATCGCGAGAAAGGCGATCGAGGAGAACCAGGCGATTGAGGGCTGGCCAAAGGGAACGACGATCAAGGCCGCGAGCACAGGACCCATCGAGGTGCCGAAGCTGCCGCCGAGCTGGAACACCGATTGCGCAAAGCCGTAGCGGCCGCCAGAGGCGAGCCGGGCGATGCGCGCCGACTCCGGATGAAACACCGCAGAGCCGAGGCCGATCAGCGCGGCCGCAATCAGGATGACCGAATATTGATGGGCGATACTGAGCAGCAAGAGACCGAAGAAGGTCGATGACATGCCGATCGCCAGCGAGAACGGCTGCGCCTTCTTGTCGGTGAAATGTCCGACCAGCGGCTGCAGCAGCGAGGCCGTAAACTGGAACGCCAGCGTGATCAATCCGATCTGCGCGAAGTCGAGCGCATAATTGTCTTTCAGGATCGGATACACCGATGCGATCAGGGACTGCATCGTGTCGTTGAGGAAGTGCGAGAAGCTGATGCCGACGAGCACGACATAGGCCGGGCCGGCCGCGGCTGCCGCCTTCAGCGACGCGGGCTCGACAACGACCGGCTCGGTCAAGGTTTCATCGGAAACGATAACAGGCTTGTTCAAGGAATCATTCCCGGCAAGGCACCCAACAACGCGCATTTCCTACGCTGAGGATGTCCTTGCGACTACCGTCAATCGATAATGGCTGCGATGCGTGCGCGGCGCCGCCTCAGGCAGCGGCCTGGCCGAGCGCTGAAACGATGTGGTCGACGACTTCCTCGACCAGCAGGCGATCGTCGCCCTCGCCCATCACGCGGATCACGGGTTCGGTTCCGGACGAACGCACCAAAAGACGGCCGTGGCCATTGAGCCGTTTCTCACCGGCAACGATCGCCGATTTGACGTCGGCATTATCGAGCGGCTTGCCGCTACGATAGCGCACGTTCTTGAGGATCTGCGGCAGCGGATCGAAGCGGCGGCAGACTTCAGAGACAGGCCGGCGAAGTTTTTGCACGACTGCGAGCACCTGAAGGGCTGCGACGAAGCCGTCGCCGGTGGTGGCATAATCCGACAGGATGATGTGGCCGGAGGGTTCGCCGCCGAGGTTGTAGCCGCCGGCGAGCATCCGCTCGAGCACGTAGCGGTCGCCGACGGGGGTGCGAATGAGTTCGATGCCGATATCTTTCAGGAAACGTTCGAGACCGAGATTCGACATCACCGTGGCGACGATGCTCGGCTTGGCCAGGCGTCCGTCTTCCTTCCAGCTTTGCGCGATCACGGCCAGCAGCTGATCGCCGTCGACCAGATGTCCGCGCTCGTCGATCAGGATCACGCGATCGGCGTCGCCATCGAGTGCGATGCCAATGTCGGCGCGCAGCTCGCGCACCTTGCGGCTCAAGGCTTCCGGCGCCGTCGAGCCGCACTCCTTGTTGATGTTGAAACCGTCGGGATCAACTCCGATGGAAATGACATCGGCGCCGAGTTCCCACAGCGCTTCCGGCACCACCTTATAGGCGGCGCCGTTGGCGCAATCGACCACGACGCGCAGGCCTTCGAGGCTCAGTTCGCGCGGCAACGTGCGCTTGGCGAATTCGATGTAACGGTCATGCACGCCGTCGATACGGCGGGCGCGTCCGAGGCTCGCGCTTTGCGCCAGCCGCCGGTCGAGCGATTCATCGAGCAACTGCTCGATCTGCTTTTCGACGTCGTCGGAAAGTTTGAAGCCTTGCGGGCCGAACAGCTTGATGCCGTTGTCTTCGAACAGATTGTGGGAAGCCGAAATCATCACGCCGAGATCGGCGCGCATCGACTTGGTCAGCATCGCGACCGCCGGCGTCGGCATCGGACCGAGCAGCAACACGTCCATGCCGACCGAGGTGAAGCCCGCCACCATGGCCGTTTCGATCATGTAGCCGGAAAGACGGGTGTCCTTGCCGATCACGACGCGGTGACGATGCTCGCCGCGCTGAAATACCAGACCGGCCGCCTGCCCCACTTTCAGCGCCAGTTCAGGCGTGATCAGGCCGTTGGCGAGGCCCCGAATCCCGTCCGTTCCGAAATATTTACGGCTCATCGTACCCCCAGCACCGCCCGCACCTCCAAGGCCATTGCCGAGATGCCGGGCGTCAGCCCCATGCTAACGTTGCGGCGGTTATAATGCCTTCGCCGCTAAAATGACTTCAAAAAATATGATAAATCATTTCCGGTCTGGTTCCGTGGGGCGGAATTTAACCCATTGATATTACGACAATAACTTTCCAGTCACAAGCTGACGGCAGCGCTTTAGCCCTTGCGCCGGGTGTAACCATCCTCTTTTGACGGGGCCGGCTGGGTCACGCTGACGGGATCGGAGCCCGGAAAGGTCTCCTCCAACCCCTCCTCCAGCGCATCTTCGAGCCGCTCGTCGCGCTGCTTCTTGGCAGGCTTTTTGACGTGAGAGGACGTCGTATGCGGTCGGGTCATGGGGAATGTCCTCTTTGTCTGGAGGCGCTGGCGCGTACCATGCTAGATGACAGTCAACGAGCCAAATACAAGTATAAGGCGGGGCCGGAAAACGTCCATGAAACACATTACCTGCATCGAGGATCTGCGGCAGCGCCATATGCGGAAGGTGCCGAAGGCATTTTTCGATTATTGCGACCGTGGCTCCTATGCTGAGGAAACGCTACGCGCCAACCGGGAAGATTTGCAGGCGATCAAATTGCGCCAGCGCATCCTGGTCGACGTATCGAAGCGCGATCCCTCGACGAAAATTCTGGGCGAACCGGCGGCGCTGCCGCTGATCCTGGCGCCGGTCGGCCTGACCGGCATGCAATACAGCGACGGCGAAATTCATGCCTGCCGCGCCGCGCAAGCCGCCGGCATTCCCTACACGCTGAGCACGATGTCGATCTGCTCGATCGAAGACGTCGCCGCCAATGTCGACAAGCCGTTCTGGTTTCAGCTCTACGTCATGAAGGACCGCGGCTTCATCAAGGCGCTGGTCGACCGCGCCATCGCCGCGAAGTGCAGCGCGCTGGTGCTCACCGTCGATCTGCAAGTGATCGGACAGCGTCACGCCGACATCAAGAACGGCATGACGGTGCCGCCCGAATGGTCGCTGTCGAAGTTGGTCGATTTCGCCACCAAGCCCGCCTGGGTCGCCGGCGTGTTACGCGGCAAGCGCCGCACGTTCGGCAATCTCGCCGGCCATCTCAAGGGCGCCGACGATGTCGTTGCGCTCGGCCAATGGATCGCGACGCAGTTCGACACCACGCTGAACTGGAAGGATGTCGAGTGGATCCGCTCGATCTGGCCCGGCAAGCTGGTTTTGAAAGGCATTCTCGACGTCGAGGATGCCAATGAAGCTGTCAAGACCGGCGCGCAGGCGCTCGTCGTATCCAACCATGGCGGCCGCCAGCTCGACGGCGCGCCGTCGTCGATCGCGGCACTGCCGGAAATCGTCGATGCGATCGGCGGTAAAATGGAAGTGATGTTCGACGGCGGCATCCGCTCCGGCCAGGACGTGGTGCGGGCGCTCGCGCATGGCGCCAAGTCCTGCATGATCGGCCGCGCCTATGTTCACGGCCTCGGCGCCTATGGCGAAGCCGGCGTCACCAAGGCGATCGACATCATCCGCGCCGAACTGCTGACCACCATGGGGCTGTGCGGCGTCAACACTATCGCCGAAATCGACGACCACGTGCTGGCGGTTTAGTCTGTCATTCCGGGGTTGGTGTCGTCGTTATGCCCGGGCTTGTCCCGGGCATCCACGTCTTATCTACATTTTATGGAAGCGAAGTCGTGGACGGCTGGGTCAAGCCCGGCCATGACGGATGAGAGAGCGGAAACATCATAAGATAGCTTGCCTCGTCATTCCGGGATGGTGCGTGAGCTCCAGACCCGGATTCTCGAGATCCCGGGTTCGTACTTCGTACGCCCCGGGATGACCCCTTCGCGGTCACATCGGAGGCGCGATTCCGTCGCGGCCGACGCCGATGCGGTTGGTCTCAAGCGAGCCGTCGTCCTTCTTCATCGCACCGAAGATGATGATCTTGGCGCCCGGCTTGATCTCGGACTTTTCGCCCGTGACGAAAGCGACGATCGGCGCTTCCGGCGGCACCACGACTTTCTTCTCGCCGTCCTTGTACTTGACCTCGATGACCTGGCCATCGACGCTGGCAACGGTCTGGGCGACAGTGGCGTTGGTCATCGTGGAGTTCGGACGCAGATCCCACGCCCTGAATCCTTCAGCCGCGCCGCGCATGGCCTCCGGGAAGATGTGGACCGCCAGCGCTTTCTGGCTGCCGTCGGGTTGCGGCATGCCGGAGACACCGATGTAGCTGCTTGCCTTGATGTCCGAGAGCGACGCCTTGGCGATGCCGATGACCGCGATATTGTCGGTCATATTCACCTTCACGTCGGTGCCCTCACGGGTCTTGATGCTCATCGTCTTGCCATCGACGCTTTCGATGGTGCCGCGGATGCGCGTGGGCGCCGGCGGCTGCTGCGCCCAGGCGCTGGATGCAAGCACAGACACGACGGCCAACGAAGCGGCGAGCGAACGCGGCAGCCACGAAGAGATTTTCAGCATGGTTTATCCCTTAAAGGTTTAGGTCGAACTGAGACTCTAGGACGATACCCCGCAGGCGCGCGGTTATTCCGGCTAAGATGGGGGCTATGTTCCCCGTCATAAGTTACGCATGGCTGCAGGGAGATCGTTACATCGGCGGGGTCAGCCCGTCGCGGCCGACGCTGACGCGGTTGGTTTCATACGACCCGTCCGGCAGTTGCTTGATGAAGGCGATGACCTTGGCGCCGGCCTTGAGGTCGGCTTTATTGCCGGGAACATAGGTCACGACGGGCGTGTCCGGGCCGACCGTGACTTTCTTCTCGCCGTCCTTGTATTTGATCATCAGGGTCTGGCCATCATTGCCGGCGACTTGCTCTGCCACCGTCGCATTGGTCATGGTCGAGTTCGGCTTGAGATCGTAGGGCCGCGATCCCTCGCCGGTGCCGCGCATATTTTCAGGGAAGACATGAACTTCGACCGCATTCTGCCGGCCGTCCGCACCCGGCACCGTGGTGGTGCCGATGAACGAGCCGAGCTTGATGTCGGCGAGCGATATCTTGATGATTCCAACGACCTTCACGTCGGAGGTCATGTGCAGTTTGACGTCCTCGCCGCTGCGCGATTTGACCACGAGCAGGTCGCCATCGACGCCCTCGATGGTGCCGCGCACCCGGGTCGGGGTCGGCGGCTGTTGGGCGATCGCGCCAAGAACGGAAGCAGCCACCATCACTGCTGCGATCATCGGGCGGGCGAGCGTCGAACGAACCATGGGCATATCGGGACCTCCCAGTGCGGCGAATTTGAAGTTCCTATCGATTTCGCTGCGGGTTCGTCATAGGAACTTCAAATTCAAGGCCGCACTAGATCAATGAGTTAGCTAGTGTCCTTCGATTCCGAAGTTCGAAACGTGGCTCCGCAAATGATACGAACTTCGGAATCGGGACACTAGCACCGGCACCTTAGCGAGGGACACCGACAGTTCCATGATATTCCCGCTCACAAGCGCGCGATCAGCAAAAGTGGTCGCCGGTTTTGCGTCCGATCGCGCGCCAATGTATTGAAGAGCGCATGATCTTTTCGCCAAACCGCTCACACTTTGGCGGATCATGCGCTCGCGCGATCAAACGCCCTTGAGATCGGCCTCGACCAGAGCGCGCAGCTCAGGCGTCACTTGCGGCCTTTGGCCGAACCATAATTCAAAACCGCGCACCGCTTGATGCAGAAGCATGCCGAGCCCGTCGGCGGTCTTCAATCCCCGCTCCCGCGCGGCCTTCAGCAGCGCGGTTTCCAGCGGGACATAAACGAGGTCGGCCACGATGGCGCTGGAGGGAAGTAGCCTCACGTCGAGTTCGAGCGCGGGCTGGCCGCGCATGCCGAGCGAAGTAGTGTTGACCAGAAGGCCGGCGCGCGGCAGCACCTCGTTGATGGCGTCCCACGCGATCACCTGCACGGCGTTTCCGAATTGATCGGCCAGGGCGCGCCCACGTTCCATGGTGCGGTTCGCCAGCTGCACGCGCTTGATGCCGCGTTCCATCAGGCCGAACACGACTGCGCGCGACGAACCGCCGGCGCCGAGCACGAGCGCGTCTCCGGTCGCGTCCCACCCTCTCGCACACGCATCGAGATTGTCGACAAAACCTTCGATGTCGGTATTGGTCGAGCGCAGCTCTCCACCGTCATACCAAAGCGTATTGGCGGCGCCGACGGCTTTCGCCCGCGCATCCGGCACACTCAGCGACAGCGCGCGTTCCTTGTGCGGGAGGGTGACGTTGGCGCCGACAAAGCCGTGGCCGGACAAATGCTGGACGAATTCGGCAAAACCTTCCGGCGGTATCGCCTCGATCGTGTAGCCGCCTTCGATGGCCAGCGACCGCAGCCAGTAATGATAAATCAGCGGCGAACGCGAATGCGCCGCCGGCCATCCGATCAGGCATGCCGCGCGGGGTTTGGTTATGGATGCCATCGCAGGTCCTGTCGCCGCTTCGCCATCATCATTTATTCACATCGGGCAAGCCGGTTTCCAAGTCAATGCCGATGCTTATGAGCTGACCGACCTTCACCAGCGCGCCGGTCACGTAGGTAAGACCGAGACCGTTGCGGCGGGAATCAAGCATCGGAAAATGTGATTTGAAAGACGAAAGAAATCTCTACGAAAAACAATCAAGCGCGCCGCCTTTGCCGAAGCAAGAGCGGCGCGCCAAACATAACAGCTGAATACTAGTGGTCCAATTCTAACATTCGCATCCCTTCTCAGCTGGCCATTTTGCGAATGTTAGAATTAAAGGACCACTAGCAAATTAAAAATTCTAGTGGAGTTTAGGATTTGACATTCGCCTGACGAACCCGCGGCTAGGTGGGTTGCGAATGTCAAATCCACTCCACTACGCCGCGACCCGATGCGCGGCGATGATCTGGTCGGCCGCCCTGCCCGTGACCTCCGCCATGCGGTCGAACTGCCGCGTGAAACTGCCGGCGCCGGCGGTGGCCGAGCGCAATTCCACGATCAGTTCGCCGATTTCGGCCTCCGGCATCATCGCGCGGACGCGATCCCATCCTACCCAGCCCTCGCGGGTGTCGAAGCCGAGGATTTGTCCGCGCCGTCCCGACAGGATGGCGTTGATCTTCGCGGTCGCTTCGGTCGGGCAAACGATATCGACGATGTGGATCGGCTCGAGCAACACCGGCTGACACTGCGGCAACGCTTCGCTGACCCCGACCCGCGCGGCGGTGCGGAACGCAAGGTCCGACGAATCCACGCTGTGATAGGAGCCGTCGGTCAGCGTCACCTGCACGTCGATCACCGGAAACCCGAGCGGCCCTCGCAACAACCCATCGACGACGCCTTCCTCGACAGCCCCGATATAATTCCGCGGCACCGCGCCGCCGACGACCTTTTCGTGGAATTCAAAACCGCCGCCGCGCGGCATCGGCTTGACCTCGAGCACGACATCGCCGAACTGGCCGTGGCCGCCGGACTGCTTCTTGTGCCGGCCGCGCTGGGTGATCGGCTTGCGGATGGTCTCCTGATAGCCGATCGCCGGCGGATGCGATTTGACGTTGACGCCGAAGCGTTCTCGCAGGCGTTCCAGTGCGACGCGCAGATGCATCTCGCCCTGCCCCCACAGCACGCTGTCGTGGGTCCGGGGGTTCTGCACCATGGTCAAGGACGGGTCTTCCTCGTTCAGCCGCAGCAAGGCCTGGCCGAGCTTTACGTCGTCCTTGCGGTCGGCGGCCGCAACCGCCATCGCCAGCACCGGCGGCAACGGTTCAACATGCACCAGCGGCTGCGGCGCGATCTTGCCACTCGACAGCGTGTCGCTGGTCTTCACTGCGTCGAGCTTGCCGAGCGCGACCGTTTCACCGGTTTCCGCGGACAACCGCTTGTTGTCCTGGCCGACATAGAGAGCGGAGACGCCCGATACCCGGCCGGCTTCACCCGATGAGGCCTGGAGTGTGGCACCGTCATCGAGGCATCCGGCCAGCACACGCGCGAACGACAGCTTGCCGCCGTGTTGCAGATGCACCGTCTTGAACACATAGGCGAGCGCATCCTTCGAAGAAGCTACGCCGAGCCGCTTGGCCGTCTCGGTGACGCCGGGCGCCTCATGTCGAAGCGCCTTCATCAAACGCAGCACGCCATGTTCTCGCGCGGCAGAGCCGAGCAACACCGGACAGATCAGCCCTTCGCGCAATTCACGGGCGAGATCGTCGAACACGGCATCGCGCGGCGGCTGGATGTCTTCGAGCAACTGTTCCATCAGCGCGTCGTCGTGATCGGCGAGCTTTTCCAGCATCGAGAAGCGCGCTTCCTTCTCGCGGTCGAGATCGCCGGCTTCGAGCCCGACCACTTCGGACGCCTTGTGCTCGCGATAGACGAAGGCGCGCTCCAGCGCCAGATCGACGAAACCCGCGATCAGGTCGCCGTTCCAGATCGGGATCTGGCGCAGCACCAGCGGAATCCTCGAGGCCGGCTGCAAGGTCGCGAGCGTCTCGCGAATGCGCTTGTTGGCGCGGTCGATCTTGTTGAGAAACAGAAAACGCGGAATGCCCAGGTCTTCCAGCTCGCGCAGGATAATCTGAAGCTGAGGAAGCTTTTTCTCGTCGGCCTCGCAGACCACGACCGCCGCGTCCACCGCGGGAAGTGCCGAACGCATGTCATGGGCGAATTCGACCGACCCGGGACAATCGATAAACGTGTAACTGTCGCCCATGAAGTTCGCGGTGACAGCCGTCAGTCCAACGCCCATCTTGTGACGGCGCGCCTCCGCGCTTGAATCGCCGACGGAGGTTCCGGCGTCGACGCTGCCGGCGCGCGAGGTCGCGTCGAGGCGCGCCAGTATTGCTTCTAGAAGTGTGGTTTTACCGCTTTGGAAAGGGCCCACCAGTGCGATGCACCGGGGACCGCGGGGACTTCTGACGTCTTGTCCCATTGCCGCCTCCTCATATGGAGCTCGGCCCGTGATTGGGTCGGCAACGGTGTATGCTCTTCCTCCGTCACGGATTTGGCAAGGAGGAAAAATCGCTGCGGTGCACCGACTAAAGAATCGTGCTGCCTCGCCGTGGCGAACGCACGTGTTGTTCGGGTTGCGCGCTTAGCGTCCCGGACGCAGTTCCAGGCTTTCAAGTCCGGCAGCGACGTTCAGGCCGACCTGGCCTTGCAGGCTCAGCGGCTGCAGCGCGATCGAATTGTTGGAGCCGCCGACCAGCACGTTGCCGCCGGCACCGACGCCGACCGAAGCGCTGCCGTGGGCGCCGGCATAGTTGCCGGAGAGATCACCGGGTCCGAGCCGCCTCACCGGCGCAAACACGCCCCAGGCGAGTGCGGTTTCCTGCGTGATGCCGAGATCGACACCGACTTTGCGGATGGTCGCGACATAACGGTCTTCCGGCATGCCATCGATGCGCAGCACGCAGCCGAGATTGGTGACCGAGCCGACGATGAAGCCGATGCTGGCCCCGCCGCGGCATTCGAGCACGCCGACCTGGACGCGTTCCGGCTGCTGGGCGTTGGCGCCAGCGAGGGACGCAACCAGCGTGGTGGCGGCAATGCCGGCAAGAATGATTAAACGACGCATGAAGAAATCTCCGACTGGAAAAAGATGTGATGCAAGCCAGGAAAAATGAACACGCGCCGCTTTAAGGAAGGAAACAGTTAAGGCCGCGCGCCTTCTCTATGACACATCTACGGCAGGCGTGCCAGATTTTGCGGTTATGCCTTGAACGTCATTCCGGGCGCAGCGCGAGCTGCGAACCCGGAACGACGGGCTGTTACCTACCGCAGATTGCCGCAGAAGCGCTGAATGCGTTTGCAGGCATCTTCGAGGTCGGAGGTCTTGGTGGCGTAGGAGATGCGGAATGCCGGGCCCAAGCCGAACGCCGAACCCTGCACCACCGCGACGCCTTCGGTTTCCAGCAACTCGGTGACGAAGTCATGGTCGTTGGCGATCACCTTGCCCGACGGCGAGGTCTTGCCGATGGTGCCGGCGCAGGACGGATAGACGTAGAACGCGCCCTCCGGCCGCGGGCAGTTGATTCCCTTGGCCTGATTGAGCATCGACACCACGAGGTCGCGCCGCTCCTTGAAAACCTTGTTGTTCGCCGGAATGAAATCCTGCGGACCGTTGAGCGCCTCGACGGCGGCCCATTGCGCGATCGACGACGGGTTCGAGGTCGACTGCGACTGGATCGTCGACATCGCCTTGATCAGCGGCGCCGGGCCGCCGGCGTAGCCGATGCGCCAGCCCGTCATGCAATAGGCTTTCGAAACGCCGTTCACGGTCAGCGTGCGCTCATACAGTTTCGGCTCGACCTGGGCCGGCGTTGCGAACACGAAGTCGTCGTAGACCAGGTGCTCGTACATATCGTCGGTCATCACCCAGACTTGCGGATGCTTCACCAGCACGTCGGTGATCGCCTTCAGCTCGGCACGCGTATAGGCAGCTCCGGTCGGGTTCGACGGCGAGTTGAGGATGATCCACTTGGTCTTTGGCGTGATCGCCTTTTCCAGCGCGTCGGGCTGCAGCTTGAAACCATGCTCCGCCGTGCACACGATCGGAACGGATTCGCCGCCGGCCAGCGCCACCATTTCGGGATAACTCACCCAATAAGGCGCCGGGATGATCACCTCGTCGCCGGGATTGATGGTGGCCATCAGCGCATTGTAGAGCACCTGCTTGCCGCCGGTGCCGACGATGATCTGGTTCGGCTTGTAGGACAGGCCGTTCTCCCGCTCGAACTTGGCGATGATCGCCTGCTTCAATTCGGGAATGCCGTCTACCGCGGTGTACTTGGTCTTGCCGGCCTCGATCGCGTGGATTGCCGCCAGCTTGACATTGGCGGGCGTGTCGAAGTCGGGTTCGCCGGCGCCGAGGCCGATGACATTGCGTCCCGCCGCTTTCAGCTCGCGCGCTTTATCCGTGACCGCAATCGTTGCGGACGGCTTCACACGGTCGAGCGCAGCAGACAGGAAGGGCATTTATCGGCTCCAGGTTTTCGGTTGAAGGATGCGGCCAAAATCGGACATTCGGCGCGCATCGTTTCTAAGACCGTTGTGCTGCAGCGGCAAGCAAAAAGCAGCGATTTTACCGACACTTTGTCGTTCAACGGCGCTTCCGATCAACGATCCGCAAAGGCTGGGTTGGTGGAGCAATATCCGGAACGTGAAAGGCAGTCTTTTCGAAAGATCGTGTGCCAACAGAGGGCCCGGTCGATGACGGACAATGATCGTTTGCCGCGCGCCGATCTCGCGATCTGGGGCACGATCGCCTGATCAGCCTCGCTTCGCCGCGATGGCGAAGGGTTTCCTGCCGATATCATCGACCAGCCGGCCGGTTTTTCTCGAACTTCGCGACGGCACGTTTCACACCATCAACGGCATGAACTCCGAGGGCATCATCACCTTTCCGAGCCTGCATGCCGCACTCGGCATTCTGTTCGCCGCAGCGCTCTGGCGCGTCAGGGGCATCAAGTGGGCTGCGCTTGTGCCCGACACCCTGATGCTGATCGCAACGCCCGCCTATGGCAGCCACGACTTCGTCGGCGTTATCGCCGGCGTAGCGCTCGCCCTGGCGATGGCAAGATCTTCCGCACCGTTGCAGTGCAGTAGAGGTTTTTGACCTATTCCAGCCTGAACCCTTGCGAGGCGTTCATATCGGCATCATTGTTTGGCCAAGTTGCGAGCGGACTGGTGTCCCTATGGTTCGGACATTCGTACGGTATCGCAGCGAGCACTTTTACGAATGTCCGAACCATAGGGACACCAGCAACAATATAATCCTAGTGTAGCTTTGATTCTGACGTTCCTTCCGAGAGGTCGCTGCAAAAACTGGAACGTCAGTGTCGCTACACTAGCCCGCCCGCTCTTAACGATCGAACTGTTTCACAATGTATCATCTCTATTCCATGCAGCGCTCGGGCAACAGCTACAAGGTTCGCCTGGCGCTGGCTTTGCTCAACGCGCCCTATCGCGCGATCGAGATCGACATTCTGCGCGGCGAGAGTCGCACGCCGGAATTTCTGGCGAAGAATCCATCCGGCCAGGTTCCGCTGCTTGAAGTGGCCGAGGGCCGCTACCTCGCCGAATCCAATGCCATCCTCTGGTACGTCGCCGGCGGCACGTCGCTCGCGCCAGACCCGCGCGTGGAACGCGCCGAAGCATTGCAATGGATGTTCTTCGAACAGCACGCGCTGGAGCCGAACATCGGCGCGGCCTATTTCTGGCTCGCGCTGGTCAGAGGCGGCCGCGACCTGCAAACCCACGCGCTGGAAGACTGGATGGAGCGTGGCTATGCCGCGCTTCAGGTGATGGAAAATCACCTCAAGACCCATGACTATTTCGCCGCGGGCCAGTTCACGGTCGCCGATATCGCGCTCTACGGCTACACCCATGTCGCCGACCGGTGCGACTACGACCTCTCGCCGTTCCCAGCCGTTCGCGCCTGGCTGAAACGCGTCGAACAAATCCCCGGCTTCGTCCCGATGGATTGGCAACCCACTGAGGCCACCGCGGAGGCCTAGGGCGAAAAAAGCGGGGACGAATTGCTGGGATAACGGGCATAACGGCGTTATTGCCCTGATTCTGCCGTTTTCGGGTAAGCCCCGCCCCAATGTTGCCGGCGAAAATTGTCACAAAACTTAACGCGCGGGTGATTCGCCCGTCCGTAGTTGCGGGCGATTGGCCCGCTTGAGTTTCAGGGATTTGGACCATGACCCGGTCTTCAGGCGCGGCAGGCTTTACCAGCCCGGCGATTGCGGTGGCATCGCCCCGGCTGATGGATGCGGTTGCGGCATCGCTCGCGATCGCCTCGCTGTCGCTTTGCCTGATCGTTACCATCACGGTGCTGTCGAGCAAGCTCGCCACCGGAATGCCCATCCCGGCATAGCCTGCAATTCGTTTTCGGTTTCGCGCAGGCTTCCTAGTGTCCCGATTCCGAAGTTCGTACCAAGTTGCGGCCCCACGTTTACGAACTTCGGAATTGAAAGGACACTAGCAAACTTATAGATCTAGTGTGGCTTTGGTTCAGAAGCCCGCATGACGAGCTCGCGGCGGCAATGATGCGGACTTCTGAACCGCCACACTACTGGTCCGATTTAACATTCGCATCTCTTCTCGAGCTGCCACTTTTGCAAATGTTGGAATCAAAGGATCTCTAGCAAATATAGATTTCTCGTGGAGTTCAGGATTTGACATTCGCTTTCCGAGTTTGCGGTCAGATGCGTAGCGAATGTCAAATCCACTCCACGACGACTCCTGCGATGATCCGCATCGCGATTGGATGACGATGAAGACTCCTACCGCACTGGTCACGGCGGCACTGGTGGCGGCCATCCTGGTGGCGGCGTCGTTCCTGATTGCCGCGGGAATGCGCGGCGACGACGCGCCCTTTCGTCTCAAGGCACCGTATCACGACCATTCGTGAAAGATGAAGAACGCGCCTGCGCGCGACATCGTCTTGAGCTGTGCGGCGGATGAAATCGGACAGACCTAACGGTCCGGCACGATGCGGATTTCCTGCCGACCCGTATCATTCGGTGCAAAAAGACCGAACAGTTTGACACAAGCGGTCAACGGCTTTTTAAGGTTAGGGCGAGAAAACCCGCTGACAACGCGCCACAATCGATCAGACTATCCGCCTTATTCTCGTGTGCACACGAGACAAGCGGAGCGGATTTGACATTCGACTGGCGCGCCATCTTCGGACCGGCCCTCACCGCAGTAACGGCATTGATCGCGCTCGCGGCCGATCGTCTGCTATCGGCAGTCCCGAACCCCGCACCGCTGTTTGTTTGCATCGTGGCCCTTGCGGGCTCGCTCTCCGGCCTTCGCTCAAGCCTGGCCAGCGCAGGCCTCGCGCTGGTTTCGTCCGCGCTGTTTTTTTCCGCCCGCGGCGTCCCGATCGGCGCTTCCGCTTCCGACCTTACACGCGTTTCGATGCTTGCGGTCGCCGCGATCGGCACGGCGGTCCTGACCGGCCTGTTGCGAAAACGACTGGTCGACACGCTCGCCTGGGAACGCCGTCACCACGCCACAGCCGAACGGCTTTCGGCCGCACTCGATCAGGTCGATATCGGCATCGTGCTGCTTGATTCCGACACCCGCGCCGAATTCATCAACCGCGCGTTTCGACAGTATTTCGCACTGTCCGACGAAAAGGCCGACAGCAAGCCGCCTTTCATCGCGCTGATGTATCACGGCCGCGACACCGGCGCCTATGAGATGCCGGAAGAGGAGTTGAGCGCCTTCATCGCCGAGCGCACGGAAATGATGCGCACCGGCGACTCCACGCCGATCAACATCAATCTCAGCGACGGCCAGGTGCTCCGCTTCAGTTGCACGGCGTTGCCGGACGGCGGGCGGATGCTGAGCTATACGCCCGTCACCGAACTTGTTCGTCATACCGACGATCCCGCCCGCGCCGACCATTTCCGTGCGATGCGCGGCAAGCGGCTGCTTGGCCCCTTCAAGAATCTTCGCGCGGCGGAATAGAAGGCAGGCGTCAAACCGGATTGATCCGCACCCCACATTGCGGCTTAAATCGGCCAGTCGATTCTTTCTCTTTTCGCCGGACCAGCACCATGTCCGACCCGCTCGTCGTCCGCCCTGCCGTGCCGTCCGACTACGAGCGGTGGCTGCCGCTGTGGGACGGATATAACGCGTTTTACGGCCGCTCGGGGGCGACCGCATTGGCGGTCGAGATCACCCGCATGACATGGACGCGCTTCTTCGATGCCTATGAGCCGATGCATGCGCTGGTCGCTGAACACGGCGACCAGCTGTTGGGACTGGCGCATTTTCTGTTCCATCGCTCGACAACCGCGATTGCGCCGGTCTGTTATCTGCAGGATCTCTTCACCGACGCCTCAGCGCGGGGACAGGGGATCGGCGCAGCTCTCATCAGCGAAGTCTATGAGCACGCGCGTCGGGCCGGAACGTCGCGCGTTTACTGGCAGACGCATGAGACCAACCACACCGCGCAAGGGCTTTACGACAAGGTCGCCGAGCGTTCCGGCTTCATCGTCTACCGCAAGCTGTTTTGAGGCCCTTGCCGCAAGAAATTGGAAACTCCCGCGAAGCAATTACAGATTGAATAACACCTGTGGATAAATCCCAGTGTCATGGCTGCGTTACAATGCGGGACTAGCCTTCACATGCGTTTGATCAGGCCCCCGTCTGCGATCATCCGCGCCCCCAGCGGTCCCCGTCAGTCGCCGCGTCTGACAGGGGCCGCACTTTTTTGTCCCGGCATTTCCAGCACTTTTTCCGTTCCGGCACGGCTGGCGCGCGGGCCCCGCCCGAGTCGTCTTGCGCGAAAATCCCATAACGTCACAATAGACCGGACTTCAAACGAGCACAGGGCCATCCATGGAAATTCGCAATCTCGGCGGCTCAGGTCTCCGCGTCTCGGCCGTCGGCCTCGGCTGTAACAATTTCGGCCAGCGCATCGACCTCGAGGCCTCGCGCAAGGTGATCTACAAGGCGATCGATCTCGGCATCACGCTGTTCGATACTGCGGACATTTACTCCGGCATGGGCGGCTCCGAGACGGTGCTCGGCGAGGTGCTGGGCGACCGGCGCAAGGACATCGTGCTCGCAACCAAGTTCTCGAAGCCGATGAGCGAGGACGGCACCAGGCAGGGCGCGTCGCGGCGCTATATCATGTCCGCCGTCGAGGCCAGCCTGAGGCGGCTGAAGACCGATTACATCGATCTCTACCAGCAGCATGACTACGACCCGCTGACGCCGATCGACGAAACGCTGCGGACGCTCGACGACCTGATCCGGCAGGGCAAGGTGCGCTACATCGGCAATTCGAATTTCCCCGCGTGGCGGATTGCGGAAGCCGAGCACCTCGCGCGCGCGATGAACGTCAGCCACTTCGTGTCCTGCCAGGACGAATACAGCCTCGTCGTGCGCGAGATCGAAAAGGACCTGTTGCCCTGCGCGCAGGAATACAAGTTGGGATTACTGCCGTTCTTCCCGCTGGCCAGCGGTCTCCTCACCGGCAAATACAAGCGCGGCGAGGCCGCGCCCGACGATACGCGCTTCAACAAGATACCGCGGCTGCGCGACCGCTATGTCACGCCGCGCAACGAGGAGATCGTCGACAAGCTGCAAGCGTTTGCGCAAACGCGCGGCCACACCATGCTCGAACTCGCGTTCTCCTGGCTGGCGGCACGGCCGCAGGTCGCAAGCGTGATCGCCGGCGCCACCCGCGTCGAGCAGGTCGAGCAGAACGTCAAGGCGATGGCGTGGCGCTTGGGCGCCGACGAGATGGCAGAGATCGACCGGATTACGAAGGGGTAGCTCTCCTCTCCCTGCGCTTGGCCGGGAGAGGTTGAAACCCATCTACCCGATCAGCCCCTGCATCGGCTTCGCCTGCGCGCTGTCGGGGAAGACGTTCTTCGCCAGCGTGCTTTCGCCAATACCGAGATGGTCGTGCAGAATGCCCTTGAGCGCGGCGCGCAGGTCGGTGGTCGGTGCGAGATCGCGGCCTTCATAGAGATTAGCCGGCTTCAAGCCCGGCCAATCCGAAATCACCCGCCCGCCTTTCACCGCGCCGCCCGCAAGCAACGCGATGGTGCCGGTGCCGTGATCGGTGCCTTCGGTGCCGTTGACACGCGCAGTGCGGCCGAACTCGGTCGCGACCACCACCACGGTATCGCGCCAGCGTTCGCCAAGCCCGCTTTCGAATTCGCCGAGCGCGCCGTCGAGGCCCGACAGCAATTGCGCCAGACGCCCGACCGGACCGCCTTCATTGGCATGGGTGTCCCAGCCGTCGAAAGCGAGCGCGGCGATGCGCGGCCCATCGTCGGCCGCCATCACCTTGGCCGCGCCGCGCGCCACCAACCGCATCGCGCCGGCGTTGTTGCCCCCCAGCTTTGCTTTCATCTCATCGCCGGTCGCAGTCTTTTCCAGTTGCAGACCTTGCGACAAGGCAGACGCCAGCGCCGGATCGCGATGCTGATAGAGATCGAGCAGGCGCGCCGCGGTATCGTCGGCCGCCGGCGGCAAGGTCACCGGCGCCCAGCCGACGGTCGGCGCCGCGCCCCGCAGCACCAGCGGCGTGGTCGCGCCGACCGCAAGGCCGTTCATCACGCGAGCACCCTTTGGCAAACCTTCGAGCGCGCGATTGAGCCAGCCCGATTGCACGCGGCCGGGGCCGGCAAAGCCGCTCTCGAGCACATCCTGGCCGTCGAAATGCGAGCGGTCGCGATAGGGCGTCGATACCGCATGGATCACCGCGGCCTGCTTGTCCCGGTACATCCGCGCGAATTCCGGCATCGACGGATGCAGCGCGAAGAACGAATCCAGCATGGTCGCGGCGTGTGGGCCGTCCGAGGCAAGCGCGATCGAACCGTGCAGCCCGGCATAATCGGGGTCGCCGACCGGGGCGACGGTGGCAAGGCCATCGAGCGCACCGCGCAGGATGATGACGATCAGGCGCGGGTCGCGGCCATCGGCCGCGCGGGCGAATTTCGGCAAGTAGGCCCAGGCGGCAAACGACGCGCCGCCGAGCAGAAGCGCACGGCGCGACGGGACGATCCGGCTTTCGCAGCAATCCATCATCGTTTCCATCGACGTCATCTCCTCTGGAATTCCGGCGACATCAACAGCAGCGCCAGCGCCTGCTGCCGCGATTCCGCGCGCTCGATGGTGCGCCGCGTCTCCTGCGAAGACGCGTCCGCGGCAGCAAGTTCGAGCAAGTCGCGCGGATCGACATTGTCGCCGAGCCGCGAGGCGACTTGCGCCGCGATATCGAGCCGCAGTTTCATGCCTTCCGGCGCGGCCCAGGCCGCGTTGGTGTCGGGGAAACCATTCGGTCCGGACGGCGTCCACAACGGCTGGCCCAAAAGATTGAGCCCACCGAGATAGCGGCTGGGCTCGTCGGGAATCTGACCCAACAGGCGCCCGGTCGCGACCAGATATTCGTAAGGGCTGCGGATCTTGGTGAGCGGCGCCTGCCAGGCCTCATCGGAGTCAACGAGCGTCGTGGCAAGCGCCAACAGATCGCCGTCGGTCTTGCGGAAGGTTTCCTGCAACCGCGCCACCAGCGCCGGCGGCGGCTCGTCACTGACGAAGTGACGGGCAAATTTGGTGGCGATGAATTTGGCGGTCGAGGGATGGCGCGCAATATCGGCCAGCGCCGCCTCGCCCTGCGACAGGCCGCTGTCCTCATAGGTCTTGCCGAGCAGCACTTGCGGTCCCGGCTGATGCGCATTGGCGTTGAACACGAAGGTGCCGGGCGCCCCCAACTTCCCCTGCCGTCCGGCGAAGGTCCAGCCGGTGATGATGCGCGCCAGCGACGTCACGTCTTCCTGCGTGTAGCCGCCGCCGACGCCGAGCGTATGCAGCTCCATGATCTCGCGCGCGAGATTTTCGTTGAGGCCGCGCTTGCGGTTTTGCCCGGCGCGCGAGTCCGGACCCAGCGACTGCTGATTGTCGAGAAAGAACAGCATCGCCGGATGCTGCTCGACCGCCATCAACATTTCGCTGAAGCGGCCGAGCACATGCGGACGGATCGCCTCGCGCTCGAACGCGCCGGCCCAGATCCGCGCCAGTTCGCCCTTGGCCGCCGAGATGCAGAAGTGATTGGACCAGAAGGCGACGAGCCGCTCGGTAAAGCCGCAATCGGCCATCAACGCCCGCTGCAACCGCGCCAGGGCTTCGGCGCGGAAGGTCTTTTGAATCACGTTGAGCGGCTTGGCGGGGGCTGCGGCCCCGCCCGCCTGCATCGGTGCGTTGGCGGCCATCTTTTCTTGCGGCTTTTCCGCCAGTTTTTCCGCCAGTTTTTCCATGGGCTGGTTGTCCATGGGCTTGTTTTCGAGCGGCTTGTCGGGTGCGGCCATCCCCGCCGGCTTTTCCGTCGCCGACATCTCGGCCGGGGGATTGGCCTTGGCGGCCTCGCGCGCGGCCTTGACCTCGGCCTGATAGGCGAACACCGCCCGCGCCAGAGCGGGCGTCGGCTGCAAGGCAGGCATTTCGAGCCGCGTAGTGTTCGGACGAGCGAGGTCCGCCTTGACGAAGCCGCGCGGATCAGACGCCGCGCCAGCCAGATCGCCCGATGCGCCGCCACGGGCACCAAATCCAAAACGGTTGAGCGCCATCAGGGCAGCTTGCGGATCGCGGGCCATCGAATTCTTCCCACTGTCAACGGACGAAGCAGCGCGTATATTACATGTGTATTTGGGGCCGGACGCGATGAACCGGACATGAAAAACGCGGCGAAGTTTCGATACCGTTCATGACAAATCGTTTAGAAATGCATCCGTCTCGCAACGTCGCCTGTTCCCGATGCGGAACAGAATTCACCTGCGCGCTGTCAGGACCATGCTGGTGCGCCGAGGAAGACGTGCGGCTGCCGATGCCGCTCGACGGCGAGGATTGCCTGTGCCGCGAATGCCTGCGCAAGGCGGCGTCTGCGGCCAGGCACGGGGCCACAGGCTAACCGGCGTCCGTTACTGGGGACATTTTCGGTCTATTTGTAGCCTGACTACCCCTAGCTGAGGCTCGGCCGTCATGCTTTGATGCACCGGGAGTGAAATCGAAGTGCTGCCCAGTGGAGTGGATTTGACATTCGCTACCCGTCTGGGGGCAAGTCCGTAAAGCGAGTGTCAAATCCGAAACTCCACTAGAAACATACATTGCTAGTGGTCCTTTTGATTCTAACATTCGCAAAAGTGGTCGCCGCGAAGGGATGCGAATGTTAGAATCGGACCACCAGTGTCTCGCCTGACCATTTGGAATATTCATTGTGACGGATAAGGTTGCCGGCGATCCCCAGCAGGTCATTGCTGATCTTGAGCGCAGGCTTGACGAGTCGCTTGCGCAGCAGGCCGCCACCGCCGACGTGCTCAAGGTCATCAGCCGCTCGACCTTCGATCTCCAAACCGTTCTCGAAACGCTGATCAAGTCCGCAACCGAGTTGTGTGGGGCTAACCGGGGCTCGATCTTCCTTCGCGAAGGCGAGGTCTTTCCCCTGAAGGCGGCGTCCAGCGCCACGCCCGAATTCCTGAAATATTGGGCGGCGAATCCGGCGAGAGCGGGCCGCGGTTCGGCCACCTCGCGCGTCATCGCATCGGGAAAGATCGAAGTTATTCCTGACATTTTCGAGGACCCGGACATGAAAATGTCCGCGGCTTCCCTGAACAGAATTCGCGCGGCTCTCGGCGTGCCGATGCTCAGGAATGGCAGGGTCGAAGGCGTGCTGGTGCTGACGCGGCCCGAGCCCGGCCCCTTCACCAAAAGCCAGATCGATCTGGTGCAGACCTTCGCCGACCAGGCGATGATTGCCATCGAAAACGCCCGCCTGTTCGACGAGGTCCAGACCAAGACGGCCAGCCTGCAGGAATCGCTGCAACACCAGACCGCGACCTCCGAGGTGCTCGCGGTCATCAGCCGCTCACCTGGCGAACTCAATCCGGTGTTCCAGACGATTCTGGCCAGCGCGACCAACATCTGTGACGCCCAATTCGGCCTGTTGCTTCTCTACGAAGACGACGGCTTCCGTTGTGCCTCGATGTTCAATCTGCCGCCGGCGTTTGCGGAAACCTTTTCGCGCAATCCGGTCATCAACCCGCCGCCGATCGATCCGTTGGGGCGGCTGATCGCGACCCGGCAGCTCGTTCACGTCGTGGACGTTAAAGAGGAACCGGCCTACCTCACCAACTTCCCGCCGATTGTGGAGTTGGTCGAGCTGGGCGGCGCCCGCTCGCTTCTGCTGGTGCCGATGTTGAGGGAAAAAAGCCTTGTCGGCGTGATCGCCATCTTCCGGCAGACCGTTCACGCCTTCTCCGACAAGCAGATCGATCTCGTGACCAGCTTCGGCAGCCAGGCCGTGATCGCTATCGAGAATGCCCGCTTGTTGAGCGAATTGCGGGAACGCACCGACGATCTCAGCGAATCCCTGCAACACCAGACCGCAACTTCGGAAGTGCTCAAGGTCATCAGCCGCTCGCCCGGCGAACTCGATCCCGTATTCCAGACCATCCTGACCAGCGCGACCGCTATCTGCGATGCGCAATTCGGCAACTTGTTTGTTCTCCACGAAGACGGCGGCTTCCGTTGCGCCTCGTTGTTTAATTTGCCGCCGGCCTTCGCGGACGCCTTTTCGCGCAATCCGGTCATCTACCCGCCGCCGATCGACCCGCTGGGGCGGGTTATCGCGACCCGGCAACTCGTTCATGTCGTCGATGTCAGGCAGGAGCCGGCTTACGTGACCGGTTTCCCGGCGATCGTGGAACTTGTCGAACTCGGCGGCGCCAGGACGGTTCTGCTCGTGCCGATGTTGAAGGAAGACGACCTTGTCGGGGTGATCGCGATTTTCCGGCAAACCGTTCTGCCGTTTTCCGACAAGCAGATCGATTTGGTGAGGAGCTTCGCCAGTCAGGCCGTGATCGCCATCGAGAATGCGCGCCTGCTGAACGAAACCAAGGAGGCGCTGGAGCGACAGACCGCCACCGCCGACATCCTGCGTGTCATCAGTCAGTCTCCGACCGACGTAAGGCCCGTATTCGACGCCATCGTGCTGACTGCCGTGCGGTTGTTTCGCTGCGACCTGGCGTTCTTCTTGCGTTGTCACGGCGCTACCTTCTCGCAAGCAGCTCTGGTGGGATCGCAGGGATCGCGCATGGTCCCGGATCTTACGCCTGTGCCGATCGACCCCGATACCAACTTCCCGTCGCGCGCCATCGTCAGCAAGAAAAACCTGCATTTGCCGGATTGGTCGACGATTGATCTGCCCGAACACGAGCGTCACATCCGCGAGAAGTACGGCATCAACTCGTCGCTGTTCCTGCCACTGCTGCGCGCGGGGGAATGTGTTGGCCTGCTCGCGCTGGCTAGAAAACGGGCAAGTATCTTTGGCGAAAGCGAAATTGCTCTGGCCGAATCCTTCCGCGATCAGGCCCTGATCGCCATCGAAAATACACGGCTGTTCAACGAGACGCAGGAGGCGCTGGAGCGGCAGACGGCGACGGCCGACATCCTGAAAGTCATCGCCAGCTCTCCCACCGACGCGCAGCCCGTGTTCGAGGCCATTGCCGAGCGATCGAAGCGGCTGGTCGATGCGCTGTCGACCACGGTGTTCCGTCTGGAGGACGGCGTGATGCATCTAAGGGCTTTTACGTCCACCGACCCTGAAGCCGATGCAACGCTGCAGGCGATGTTCCCGGCACCGCTGTCAGACTTCAGCTGGGGCGAGGCGATCAGCCGTGGCGAGATTCACCGGGTGGTTGATACCGAACTCGAGATCGAGGCCATGCGCGAGCTGGCGCGGCTGCGCGGATTCCGCAGCATGCTGTTCGTTCCGTTATTGCGCGACCGCAAGCCCATCGGCGTGATCGCCGTGACCCGGGAAGAGCCCGGCCCGTTTATCGAACATCACGTCCAGCAGTTGCAGACGTTCGCCGACCAGGCCGTGATCGCCATCGAAAACGTCCGGCTGTTCGATGAGGTCCAGGCACGCACCGAGGACTTGCGGGAATCCCTCCAACAGCAGACCGCGACCGCCGACGTGCTCAAGGTGATCAGCCGCTCGGCGTTCGACCTGAAATCGGTGCTGACCACGCTCACAGAGTCTGCAAAGTCGCTGTGCGGCGCGTCGCTCGGCATCATATGCCTGCGCGACGGCGAGGTGATGCGGCTGCAGGCCGAATCCGGCTGCACGCCGGCCTTTGTCGATTTCATGCAGACCCACCCGATCAAGCCGGGACGTGAAACCATCACCGGCCGGGTCTTCCTGGATGGCAAGGCGGTTCATGTCGCCGACGTCCAGCTTGACCCGGAATATCGCTTTGGCGACGCGCCGACGATCGGCGCCTACCGCGCTGTTCTCGCGGTGCCGCTGATGCGCGATGGCGCAGTCGAGGGCGTGCTGCTGCTGGGACGGCCGGGGCCCGGTCCGTTCAGCCAGCGCCAGCTTGACCTCGTGCAGACCTTCGCCGACCAGGCGGTCATCGCCATCGAGAACGTGCGCCTGTTCGAGCAGGTACAGGAGCGCACCCGAGAGCTTTCGCTTTCGCTCGACGAATTGCGTACCGCGCAGGATCGCCTGGTGCAGACCGAAAAGCTTGCCTCGCTCGGCCAACTCACCGCCGGCATCGCGCACGAGATCAAGAACCCGCTCAACTTCGTCAATAATTTCTCGGCGCTGTCGGGCGAACTGATCGATGAGCTGAACGAGCTGCTCGGATCGGCCGCGGTCGACGGCAAGGTCCGCCAGGAGATCGACGAGCTCACGCATATGCTCAAGGGCAACCTCGAAAAGGTCGTGCAACACGGCAAGCGCGCCAATTCGATCGTCAAGAACATGCTCCTGCATTCGCGCGAAGGTTCGGGCGAACGCCGGCCTGCCGACATCAATACAATTGTCGAGGAAAGCCTCAATCTCGCCTATCACGGCGCGAGGGCCGAGAAATCCGGCTTCAATATCACGCTGCAGCGTGACCTCGATCCATCTGCCGGGATGGTCGACCTCTACCCGCAGGAGATCACACGGGTATTCCTCAATCTCATTTCCAACGGTTTTTATGCCGCCAACAAGCGCAGGGAAGCTGGCGACAACGGCTTCGAGCCGCTGCTGACGGCGACCACAAAGAACCTCGGCAACAGGGTCGAAATCCGGATTCGCGACAACGGCACCGGCATCCCGGCGGACGTCAAGGAGAAGATGTTCAATCCCTTCTTCACCACCAAGCCCGCCGGCGAAGGCACCGGACTTGGCCTGTCGATGAGCCACGACATCATCGTGAAACAGCACGGCGGCAAGATTGACGTCGAAACCGAACCCGGCGCATTTACCGAATTCATCATTACGCTGCCGCGCGCGGCAGCACAGGCTGGAGGCCGAAATTGAGCGTTTACATACTCGTCGTCGATGACGAGCCCGATGTCGAGGAGCTGTTCCGCCAGCAATTCCGGCGCGACCTGAAATCCGGGCGCTTCAAGATGGAATTTTCTGCGTCGGCCCCCGACGCGCTGATTCGCGCCGCCGAAATCAAGGATCCGTCGCTGATCCTGATCCTGTCGGACATCAACATGCCCGGGATGAGCGGACTCGAAATGCTGCCAAAAGTGCGCGCCGAACGGCCCGACGTTCCCGTCATCATGATCACCGCTTATGGCGATGCTGAAACGCGCCGCAAGGCCATCGAGCGCGGTGCGGTGGGATTGTTGACCAAACCGATCGACTTCGCGCTGCTGCGCCACGAGATCGATACACGGCTTGGGCAGGCCGCATGACCGCAACCATCCTCGTTGTCGATGATGAGCCGGATCTCGAGGCTCTCGTCTTGCAGAAATTCCGCAAGCAAATTCGCGATGGCGCGGTCGCCTTCATGTTTGCCCATGACGGGGTGGAGGCATTGCAGTCGATCGAAAATCATCCGCATGTCGATATGGTGGTGTCCGACATCAACATGCCGCGGATGGATGGCCTGTCCCTGCTACAGAAATTGCAGGAGGCCGAAGACAAGAAATCGACCATCATCGTCTCGGCCTATGGCGACATGAGCAACATCCGCACCGCGATGAACCGCGGAGCGTTCGACTTCCTGACCAAACCAATTGATTTCGGCGATCTAGAAACGACCATCGACAAGACCATTCGCCACGTCGAGGCGATGCGCGAGGCGCGCCGGCGCCAGTTCGAGGCAGAGCGCGCGCACGCTTCGCTCTCGCGGTATTTCTCGCCGCAGATCGCTTCAAGGCTGGCCGCCGCCGGCGACGCGGACGGCATGGAGGTGCACTGGCGCGAGGTCGCCGTGATTTTCACCGATATCGCCTCTTTCACGTCGCTGGTGGAAAACGCTGCACCCGAGGTGCTCGGCACGCTGCTCAACGAATATGTGGGCGGGATGACCGATGTCGTCTTTGCGCACGAGGGCACGGTCGCCAAGATCATCGGCGATGCCATTCAGATTCTCTTCAACGCGCCTGGCGACCAGCCGGATTATGCGACCCGCGCAATTGGCTGCGCACATGCGTTGGATGACTGGGCCGAGGCGTTTCGCGAGCGCTGGAAATCCAAAGGCGTGAATTTCGGCGCTACTCGCATTGGTGTTCACGCGGGCCCTGCGCTGGTCGGCAATTTCGGCGGCGGCCGCTTTTTCGACTACACCGCTTACGGCGACACTATCAACACCGCCGCGCGGCTTGAGGCGGCCAACAAGTTTCTCGGCACGCGTATCTGCGTCAGCGCCGCGGTCGCCGACAGCGCCAAGGCCTTTCGCGGCAGGCCGGTCGGCGATCTGATGTTGCGCGGGCGCAGCGAGCCACTGCGGGCTTACGAGCCGCAGGCGACGGCCGTGTTCGAGGGGCCGGCGACCGCGCAATATTGCGATGCCTTCGCCAAACTGGAAGCCGGAGACGCCACGGCGATGCCGGCCTTTGCAGCACTGGTGGGGTTGCATGCGAACGACGCACTTGCCGGCTTTCATCTCCGGCGGCTGTTGAACGGGGCTAAAGGCGCGCGCATTCAATTGGAGCAATAGCGCTGTTTTCGTTGCGCAAGATTGCTGCCGCCTTTTTGACGTTGTTCGACCATAAGGCCTTAAAACGAGGGATAGGGAGAAGCCGGTATTGCGCCAGATGCCGAGCACTTCCGTTAGTGGCGAGGGGCGACTGTTACATGAAACTTTCATCGAAGCGTTTGCGAAAGCCGAAACTCGGCCGCTGTCTGCTGGTCCTCGGAGCCGTTTGTGCATTGCTCGGCCCCGCCGCGCTAGCCCAGAACATCGACGAGGGCAAATCGGCGCAGCGGTTGTTTGCGGATACCTGCGTGAACTGCCATCGCAGCGCCAATGGACTGGCCAAGGGCCGCTTCAGACCCACCCTTTTCCTGTTCCTGCAGGATCATTACACGGCGAGCAAGAGTGAGGCCTGGGAGCTCTCCTCTTATCTGGCGTCGGTGGATACGCCGCCGGGCGGCCGATCGAAAAAGACCAAGCAAACCAAGAGCAGCAGGCGCCCGCCAGCGCCTGTGCCATCAACTCAATCGAATTGAGATTAGATTTCGCGGATTACTCGGCGTTCTGTTGGGCCAGTATCATGGCCTTCACGCTGGTAACGACCGCGATGTGGCTGAACTGGCCGTCGTTGAAGGCCCTGAGAAACCGGTCGTAGTCCCTGACCGAGATGCAGCCGTTGGAATCGCCGTTGGGACCGAGCATGTAGCTGTGCACGAGCAGCCCCGAACGCCCGAAGATATCGCTGCCATCGGCAGGGGTCATGCGAACAGCGGCAACCCCGTGAAAATCCTTCTCGCGCGGCTTCAACGAATAGACCGCGGGCGGCGTCGCCCCGAGGTTAGGCACGGAAACATGTTCCAGATCATCGCGCAGGCTGCCCATACCCGAATGCGCCTCGAGCACCGTCCCGTTCGGCAGGTAAATGGCGTGCGCCGAGAGGTCGTAGACGGCGGTCTCGTTGTCATAGCCGAGCGCAGTCAGGTCCGGCCCCTTGCCAAGCCCGAGCGAGGCCAGCGTCACGCGGGTCTTCACCATGTCCGAGAACTTCTGCATCATCGAGCGCTCGACCGGCCGGGGTGGCGAGCTGTCGGTTGATGTCATCGTTGGTATGGTTGTTGGTACTGCCGATGCCAAGGCGACGACCTGGCTCGTTTGCGCCAGCTGATCCGCCGCAGCCGGACGGGATCTCGGGAGCGGAACTAGGTCTGTCGCTGCCGGTTTGATAGCAGCGACGCGAGGCTCATCCTCGGGCGCAATCGCGGGACGAAAATCCTGGGGCAGCCAACGGAGATCAAGCGCTTCCTTGGCGGTTGTAAACTCCGTCCGCACGGCAGCGAGCGCGGAGCGTTTCAGCGTTGCCAACGACGCGCTGCTGGCGGGCATCGGCGCAAGGAAGCGATCTTCGAACGAGGTGGCATTTCCCGGCAGGGCTGCGGAGGCAAGCGTTGGGAGAGTGGAATTGGTAATCCACGCGGCAACAACCAGCGCGCAGCCGATCGACGCCAAGGCAAACAACGCCTTCTTTGGCCATCTCGAACGCCGGGATGACCTGCTGGCTTTCGCGGCCTTCACAGCCATCGAGCCCCCAATTTCAACTCGACGAGATCGCACCAAATCCCCCAAGGATTAGTCGAGCAGTCGTTAACGCACTATAAACTAACGTATTTGGAGCCCAAAAGTAAGGCATAATCGAGACGATTGGCGGCGCGCCAGTGGGTATCCCCACCGGGCCTGTGGACGCCGCGGTCGCCAGCGTGCCTGGCAAATCCGGCCGATAAGGCCGTTGATGGTCAAACTCTCTAGCGTGGCGGTTCAGAAGTCCGCATCCTTGCCGCCGCGGGGTCGTCGTGCGGGCTTCTGAACCAAAGCCACATGATATCAATAGGTTTGCTGATGTCCTTTCGATTCCGAAGTTCGAAATGCGGCTCCGAAAAACGCGACGAGCTTCGGAATCGGGACACTAGTAGCCTAGCGCCAGTCCGGTGCCGCGACGGGGATCATTCGCCCCGTAGAACCTGTTGCGGCCAACCGCCTTTCCTTCAAGGCTGGGCGCACCGACCATGATTGCGGCGACGTGGTTGGCGGGCAGCGAATCATCGAACCGGTATCCCATTCCTTCCAATATCTTCCGGGTATCCGGCGAAAGACCGTACGGCTCGACGTTCGTCACATCCGGCAGCCACTGATGGTGGATGCGCGGCGCATCGACGGCCTCCTGAATGTTCATTTGAAAATCGATCGTATTCAGGATGGTTTGCAGCACCGTCGTGATGATGCGCTTGCCGCCTGGCGTACCGAGAATAAGCACAGGCTTGCCGTCCCTGGTCATGATCGTGGGACTCATCGAGCTCAGGGGTATCTTGCCCGGCGCGATCGCATTCGCCTCGCTTGGCACGACGCCGTAGACATTGACCCGGCCCGGATTCGCCGTGAAGTCGTCCATCTCGTCGTTCATCAACACGCCGCTGCCTGACGCGACGACCCGCGCACCGAACCAGTCGTTCAGCGTATAGGTCAACGAGACGGCGTTGCCGTCGATGTCGATGATCGAGAAGTGCGTGGTGTTGCTGCCTTCGTGAGACGCGACATCGTCCTTGCCGAGTTCGCTGGAGATCCCGGCTTTGTCGGGCTTTATCGAATCCCGGATTTTGGCCGCGTAACTCTTGTCGATCAGCCTCTCGACGGGATTGCGAACAAAGGCCGGATCGCCAAGCAGTATGTTGCGATCGGCATAGGCGTGGCGCATCGCCTCGATCTCGTAATGCAGCGCCTGCGCCGATCCCCAGCCGAACTGACGAAGCGGATATCCTTCCAGGATGTTCAGCATCTCACAGATCGCGACACCGCCGGAGCTCGGCGGCGGCGCCGAGATCACGTGATAGCCGCGGTAATCGCACTCGATCGGGGTGCGTTCGCGCGTCCTATAGTTCTTCAGATCTTCCAGATCGATAATTCCGCCGCCGGTCCGGCTCGCCCTGACGATGGCCGCGGCGGTCTTGCCACGATAGAAACCGGCCGCGCCCTGCCTTCTGATCAAGCGCAGCGTGTTGGCGAGGTCGCGCTGCACCAGCCTCTCGCCCGCAACAAAGGGCTGTCCTTTGTGGAGGAAGATCTCGCCGGTCGATCGAAATTTCCTGAAGTCGCCGGTCGCCGTGGCCAGCATGTCGACGTCGCCCTGATCCAGGACGAATCCGTCCTCGGCCAGTTCAATCGCAGGTTCGATCAACGCGGCGCGCGTCATCGTGCCGTATTTTTTGCGCGCATATTCCAGACCCGACACAGTGCCGGGGACGCCAACCGCAAGCCAGCCAATCGTGCTCAGGCCGCTGACGACGTTGCCGTCCTTGTCGAGGTACATGTCCGCTCTCGCGGCGTGCGGCGCCGTCTCGCGAAAATCGAGGAACGTCTTGCGCCCATCGGCAAACCGGATCGTCATGAAGCCGCCGCCGCCGAGATTGCCGGCGGCCGGATAGACCACCGCGAGCGCATATCCGACCGCGACCGCCGCATCGACCGCGCTACCGCCCCGCTTGAGAATGTTGACTCCGACTTCTGTCGCAAGGTGCTGCGCCGTGACCACCATGGCCTTCTCGGCGGCCACGGGCCGCATCGAGGCGGCGTTGGCGGCTGGAACCACAACCACCGAGCACAAGCAAGTGAACAGGCAAACGATCAGGGCGTAAAACCGCGCCAACCCTCCCAAGGTGTCAAATCGACCGAAGCGAGTTTTCAACCCAGCCCTCAAAGCTCGCAATGACTCGTCCCTTCCGATCCGGTATCTTGCAACCCAACCATCGGCGGGTCGAATGAAAGTTCCAACGTACTTTAGCAAGGTTTATGTCCGAATGCTTCCCGGGCGCTGCTTTGCTGCCACGGCGTTCTCGCTGATCGCAGTCGGGTTTTTCCAGATGACCCAGGCCGCTGCGGCGTCCGACGCCTGCGGCGAGGTGACCGTCCTGCCGGCGCCGTTCGCGCCCTGGACTGGCGCGCCGCTGCGCGTGATGGTGATCGCGGAGAAACCGGTCGAAGGCGCCCTGTCGCTGATCGCGCCCGACGGAAAGGTCGCGGTCAAATCGACCGACCGGCATGAAGGTCCGCCTTATTCATGGTTCGCCGAGGTCGCGGCACCGGCCGCCGGCACCTGGCATGCGACGCTCGAACGTATGTCAGCCGATTGCAGCCCGGTGACCCGTGACATCGCCGTCGGCGCGCGCAAGCCGGAGCCGGTCAGAATTCCGGCAGGCAGCATCTGGCAGACGCGCAATAGCTGGAACAGGACGAACGAAGCCTTGTTTTCGGCATGGATCGAGAAGCTGTTCGACGCGCCGCCCGATCAGGACCTGAACTGGAAAGTCTGGTACGAGGTGCTGCGCGATCCCTCGCGTAATTTCCTGCACAACTATCTCGGCCGCAACGAAGACACGACGCAAACCGGGCTCAGACCGGACTGCGCCGACTTCGTCTATTTCCTGCGCGCCTATTTCGCCTTCAAGATGGGACTGCCGTTCGGCTATTCGAATTGCTCGCGCGGTTTCGGCGGCAGGCCGCCGAAATGCTATCAATGGTTCGACGTCGAGCATCCCGAAGTCACGCGCCCGCCTCCGCCGCCCGAGCAGGATGCAGGAGTGCCGGCAGCGGATGCCCCGCCCGCCCCGCCGCCGCCACGGACGCCGAGCCTGCTGCGGTTGTTCGGCCAATCCGAACCGCCGGTAGAGGCACCTGCCGTAACGCCGCCTGCGAAGGCGCCGCCGCCGAAGCCGAAGCGTCCGACCAATTTCGCCGAATATCTGCGTGACGTCGGCGATGTCGTGCATACGGGCGCGGTGCGCGCCGGCGATGACAACGCCGATTTCTACATCGTGCCGCTGACCAAAGAGACGCTGCGCCCGGGCACGGTGTACGCCGACCCCTACGGCCACGTGCTGATGCTGGTGCGTCGCGTGCCGGAGGTGAACGGCACGCCCGGCGTCTTCCTCGCCGTCGACGCCGAGCCCGACGGATCGATCACGCGCAAGCGCTTCTGGCGCGGCAACTTCCTGTTCGTGCATGAGCCTGCGCTCGGCACGCCCGGCTTCAAGCATTTCCGCCCGATCCTGCGCGAGAATGGCGGCCCGTTGCGGCGGCTGAGCAATGCCGAAATCGCCAGGAATCCGCAATACGCCGATTTCTCGCCCGAGCAATCGCAGATGACGGCCGAGGATTTCTACGACCGCATGGACGACGTCATGTCGCCCGAGCTGCTCGATCCCGGCCGCGCGATGTCGGACGCGATCACGAGCCTCAGCGAGCAGATCAAGACCCGCGTCACCGCGGTGGAGAACGGACGAAAATATCAGGCCAAAACGGCCGGCGACACCTCGATGCCGGATGGCGCATCGATCTTCGAGACCACCGGCGCGTGGGAAGACTACTCGACGCCGGCGCGCGATCTTCGGCTGTTGATCGCCATCGATGTGGTGCGAACCTTTCCCGATCGCTTCGCGCGGCGCTCGGATCGTTACGCGATCCCGCCCGGCAAGAGCGTGGCCGACATGAAGAGCGAATTGCAGGGCGTGCTCAATTCCGAACTTGCCTCGCGCAAGGTGACGTATACGCGCAGCGACGGCTCGCAATGGACGCTGTCGGTCAAGGACGTGGTCGATCGGGCCACCGATTTCGAGATGGCTTACAATCCGAATGACTGCGCCGAGCTTCGATGGGCCGCGCCTGACAACAGCGACGAGGCATCGACATGCAAGCGTCATGCGCCGCAGACGCAACGCGCGAAGATGTCGGGATACCGCGGCTGGTTCCGCGAGCGGCACTGGCCGACGCATACCTAAGGCTTTGTGCTCAGGCGCGTTGGGATCAGTTGAACGCGGACCCGTCGTGCAATCCGATTTTCTTGAACACCATGGCCGCCGGACAGAAGCCGGTGATCGATGCCTGGATCATGTTCAGCCCGGCAAAGGCCGTCAGCAGGTACCAATACTCATTGACGTAGGTGCCGAGCGCAAGTCCGAGCAGGACAACGCACCCGGCGAAGGCGAGAACGGCTTTATCGATATTCATGGCATGCTCCTTTGAAACAATCGGTGACATTACGAAAGGGCAAGGTCGGCCTTGTTTCAGCGACGATGGGATGTGTCACTCACGTACCGGTTCTGACCTCCTTGATCTTGGCGATGTTGAGCTTGTCTAGTACGAAGCGCTCGTAAAACGGCTCGCTCTCGCCGCGCCGCATCTTGCGGAGGAAGTATTTTTCGAAACCCACCTTGGCGTAGTGGACCCATTCGCCTTTCGACGACCAGTTGACATTGCGTGGCGGAATCTGCGGCTGCGCCAGGAAGGCGACGCCGGAATTGCCGAAATCGGCAAGGCAGATCGCGTTCAAGGTCGGCTGCGCCTTGGGCGTCTCGCCGCGAAGCAGCGCGCCGATATTCATCGCGGTCGCGGTGACCATCGACTCGATCATGAAGCCGGTCTTCGGCACCCCAACCGGAACCGGCGTCGCCCCGACCGGCGCGATCGCGACGCACACGCCGACCGCAAATACGTTCGGAAAGGCAGGGTTGCGCTGATGCTTGTCGACGATGACAAAGCCCCGCGGATTGGTCAGCTTCTCGATGCCGCGAACCGCTTCGACGCCGCGGAACGCCGGCAACATCATGGAATAGGAGAAAGGCAGCTCGTGCGCCTTGTGGACCGTGCCGTTTTCGGCAAATTCCTCCACGCTGATCACACCGGGCTCGACGTGGTCGACGCGGGCATTGGTGATCCACTTGATATGCTTCTCGCGCATCTCGCTTTCGAGCAGGCCCTTGGTATCGCCGACGCCGTCAAGGCCGAGATGACCGATATAGGGCTCCGACGTCACGAAAGTCATCGGCACCTGGTCACGCAGCTTGCGGCGGCGCAGCTCGGTCTCCAGGATGAACAGGAATTCGTAGGCCGGCCCGAAACAGGACGCGCCCTGCACCGCGCCGATCACGACCGGGCCGGGCTTGGCGGCCAGCTTTTCGAACGCTTCCCTGGCGTTTGAAGCGTGGTCGACGTGACAGATCGATTGCGTGTAGCCCAGCGGGCCCAGTCCCGGAATCTCGTCAAAGGCAAGCTCCGGACCGGTTGCCACAACGAGGTAGTCATAGTCGACGAATGAGCCGTCGCCGAGCTCGACGCGATTGTCGTCCGGATGGACGCGCCTGGCGCCTTGAGTCAGCAGGCGAACACCCTTGCGCTTCATGATTTCGACGAGATCGATCTCGATATCGCTGCGCTTGCGCCAACCGATCGCCACCCAGGGATTCGACGGCACAAAGTGATAGACCGCTCCTTGCGAGATCACGCTCAGGCGGTCACCCTTTCTCAACTGGGGCAATATTTCATAGGCCATCAGCGTCCCGCTGAGACCCGCTCCGACTACGACGACTTCCGCCATGGCCACCTCCGTTTGGGTTGATCGCTTCCGCCGGTTGACCCGGCCGTCCTTACGCACTTGACTATATATTCATACTTACGTATATACGCAAATATGAAAATAAACAGTGAAATGATGGAGCGGGCTGCCGATCAGGCCAGCGACCTTTTGAAGGCGCTTTCCAACCGGCACCGGCTTCTGATCATCTGCCAGCTGATCGACGGCGAGCGTTCGGTCGGCGAACTGGCCGAACTGCTTGGTTTGCGGGATTCCACCGTTTCTCAGCATCTCGCGCTCCTTCGCAAGGACGGCCTGGTATCGGCGCGTCGCGATGCGCAAACGATCTATTATTCGATCGCGAGCGAACCGGCGCGGGACATCCTGAAGACGCTCTATCAGGCGTTTTGTGTTCCAAAATCTAGGGCTGCGCGCGGCTCGGCACGTTGATTGAGATCAACGCGCATCCCGAAATTTCTGGCGAGATGAAACAAGACGTCACGATGTGCCGATGGATATTGCGATGATCAGGCGGGATTTGTGTTTTTTGGCGACATTTGCAGCGCTCGCTTTGACCGCAACTGCGGCAGGCGCAGAAACGCTGACCGTGGAGCAGCGCTCGATCGCGGACGAAAAGGCGGTGTTTGCCACCGTGGAAAGCATCAGCGTGGTGCCGGCGCGCAGCCGCATCGGCGGCACGGTGGCGCAGCTTCATGTCAGAGAGGGCGATGCGGTCACGCGTGGCCAGGCGATCGCGGTCGTGGGCGACGAGAAGCTCGTGCTTCAGATGAGATCGCTCGATGCGCAGATGGAGGGCTTGCAGGCGCAGGCCGATCAGGCGCAGATCGATTTTGATCGTATCGAAGGGCTGGTCGAGCGTGGCACGCTGCCGCGCACAAGGCTTGATGAAGCGCGAACGGCCCTCAATGTGGCCCAGAACAATCTCCGCGCCAGGACCGCCGAACGAGGCGTGATCCAGCAGCAGCAGACCGAAGGTCAGGTTCTGGCCCCGCAGGACGGCCGCGTCCTCAAGCGCCTGGTGGCGGTGGGTTCGGTGGTTTTGCCCGGCGATCCGATCGTGACGGTCGCGCAGCAGGATTTCAAGCTGCGGTTGAGATTGCCGGAAGAGCACGCCCGCTTCCTGAAGGCCGGCGATCGTATTCGCCTGGATGACGATGAATTCGGCGAGCATACGGCCAAATGGGGCGTCGTCGATCTCATCTATCCCCAGATCGAGGAAGGCCGCGTCATTGCGGATGCAACCGTCGAAGGGCTCGGCGAGTATTTTGTCGGCGATCGCCTGCGGGTCTGGATTTCCGGCGGTTCGCGTGCGGCCTTCGTCATTCCGGCGAGCTTTATAAAGACGCGCTTTGGCATCGATTACGTTCGTCTTCGCAGTGGTCAGGCCACTATGGAGGTGCCCGTGCAGCGTGGACGTGGAATGCCTACGCCTGCACTTCCCGACGGGCTCGAAATCCTGTCCGGCATTCGCGCCGGCGATCAGCTGGAGCGGCCGTGAATCTCGGGCTCTCAGGCCGACTGACGAAGGCAACCGTCAACTCACCGCTGACGCCGCTATTCCTGCTTGCCGCCGTTGTCGTCGGCCTGATCGCCCTCGCGGTGATCCCGCGCGAGGAAGAGCCGCAGATCAGCGTGCCGATGGTGGATATTCGCGTGAACGCCGATGGGTTGCGCGGTCCCGACGCCGTCGAACTCGTCACCAAGCCGCTCGAAGCCATCGTCAAGGGAATCGACGGCGTCGAGCATGTGTACAGCCAGACCGAAGACGACCGCGTAATGGTCACGGCGCGTTTTCTGGTCGGCACCAAATTCGAAGACGCGATCCTGCGCGTTCACGAGAAGATCCGGGCCAATCTCGATCGCATCCCCGTCGGCATTCCGGAGCCTCTGATCGTCGGCCGCGGTATCAACGATGTTGCCGTCACCGTGCTGACGCTGTCGCCGAAGCCGGAGGCCGCCGAACGCTGGACCGAAAAGGACCTGTTCGAGCTCGCTGACAAGCTGCGGGCCGAACTCATGAAGGTTGACAACATCGGATTGACCTACATTTCAGGCGGTGCACCGCAAGAGATCAGGGTCGAGCCCGATCCGGAGAAGCTGTCGCTTTACGGCATTACGCTTCAGCAGCTTGTCGCCAAGGTGAAAGATGCGAACCGGTCTTTCCTGGCCGGTCAGGTCCGCGATGCCGGCGCCGTGCGCAGCGTCGCGGCCGGTCAGACGCTGTCGGGGATTCCCGATATCGGATTGCTGTTGATTTCAACCCGCGACGGACGCCCGGTTTATGTCAGGGACGTGGCGGCCGTCGTGATCGGGCCGAGCACGATCGATCATCGGGTCTGGAACGATGCGCGGGATGTCACAGGACAATGGGCGCGTGTGCCCGCGGTCAGTGTCGCGCTCGCCAAGCGCGCCGGCGCCAACGCGGTGGTGGTCTCCGCCGACGTCGCTAGCCGTCTGGAAGGACTGAAATCGAACCTCATTCCCGGCGACATCCAGGTGACGGTGACCCGCGACTATGGCGAGACGGCCAATGAAAAGGCCAATGAACTTTTGTACCATCTCGCGCTGGCAACGGTTTCGATTGTCGTGCTCATTGCCGTTGCGATCGGCTGGCGCGAGGCGATCGTCACGCTTCGTCGTCATTCCGACCACCATCCTGCTCACGATGTTTGCCGCCAACCTGATGGGTTACACCATCAACCGCGTCAGCCTGTTTGCGCTGATCTTCTCGATCGGCATTCTCGTTGACGATGCGATTGTCGTGGTCGAGAACATCGCGCGTCACTGGGCCATGCGCGACGGCCGCCCTCGCCTTCAGGCCACGATCGAAGCGGTCGCTGAGGTCGGTAACCCGACCGTCGTCGCAACCCTGACCGTGGTTGCCGCGCTGTTGCCGATGCTGTTCGTGTCGGGGTTGATGGGCCCGTACATGGCGCCGATACCGGCCAATGCTTCCGCGGCGATGCTGTTTTCATTCTTTGTGGCCATGGTGGTCGCGCCCTGGCTGATGCTGCGGCTGGCGCCCAAAACCGGCGCGGTTGCGGCTCACGCTGCGCACAGCGAAGGCAGGCTTGGCTCGCTCTACCGCCGCTTTGCCACGCCGATCGTGAGCAGCAAGCGTTCGGCGTGGACGTTTCTGCTTGGCGTCGGCTTCGCCACGCTGCTGTCGATGACGTTGTTTGCGACCAAGTCCGTTACCGTCAAACTGCTGCCCTTCGACAACAAGTCCGAAATCGCGGTCATGGTCGATCTGCCGGAAGGCGCGAGTGTGGAGGACACCGAGCGCACCTTGTTCGCGGCTGCCGACATGGCCCGCCAGATGCCGGAAGTTACGTCGGTGCAGGCCTATGCCGGCACACCGGCGCCGTTCAATTTCAACGGCCTGGTTCGACACTATTACCTACGTGAGCGACCCGAGCTGGGCGAGCTGCAGGTCAATCTGGCTGCGCGCGGCGACCGCAAGAGGGCCAGCCACGACATCGCATTGGAACTGCGGCAGCGACTCAAAGCTCTCGTTGTTTTGCAAGGCACCAGCATCAAGGTGGTCGAGGTGCCCCCGGGGCCGCCTGTCCTCGCGACCTTGCTGGCCGAAATCTATGGTCCTGACGCTGCGACCCGCCGGGCGGTGACGCGAGAGGTCAAGAAGATTTTCGCTGACGTACCCTTCATCGTCGATATTGACGATTCAATCGGGGAGCCGCGACCGCGGCTGCGGCTGTCGATCGATCAGGACAAGCTCGAGTTCTTCGGCGTCGAGCAACGCGACGTCTACGACACCATTCAGACGCTGTTCGGCGGCACCTCGATCGGTTACTCGCATCGCGGCGAGGACCGCAACCCGATCGAGATCGCGATCAAGCTGCCCAAGCGGGATCTGGTGTGGGACGAGGCGATAGCGTCGACGCCGGTGCCTGCCAATACGCTGCCCGGAAGCAAGACCGTCGTCGAGTTGGGCCAGGTCGTGAAGGCGACCATGGAGGACGGGACGCCTGTCATCTTCCGCCGCGATGGCCGCTTCGCCGACATGGTGATGGCGGAGCTCGCCGGGCGATTCGAGGCCCCGCTTTACGGCATGCTGGAAGTGGACGACCGTATCAATAAGCATGATTGGGGTGCATTGCCGAAGCCCGTGATCAGCCTGCATGGACAGCCGGCGGACGAGTCGCATCCGACGCTGTTGTGGGATGGCGAATGGGAGATCACCTGGGTGACGTTCCGCGACATGGGCGCAGCCTTTGGCGCCGCGATTCTTGGCATCTATGTGCTCGTCGTCGCCCAGTTCAGGAGTTTTCGCCTGCCGCTGGTGATCCTGACGCCCATCCCGCTGACCTTGATCGGCATCCTGATCGGACACTGGCTGCTGGGAGCGCCGTTCACCGCAACATCGATGATCGGGTTCATCGCGCTCGCCGGCATCATCGTGCGCAACTCGATCCTGCTGGTCGATTTCATCCGCCACAGCGGCGCGGAAGGCAAGCCGCTGCGCGAGGTGGTGCTGGAAGCCGGCGCCGTCCGCTTCAAGCCGATCCTGCTCACGGCGCTTGCCGCCATGATCGGCGCGGCGACCATCCTGCTCGATCCGATCTTCCAGGGGCTCGCGATCTCGCTTCTGTTTGGCCTCGCCTCTTCGACATTGCTCACGGTGCTGGTCATCCCGGCAATCTACATCGCCTTGCGCGCGCCGCGCGAGACGTCCGCCGCTACCATCAAACCGAATTGAGGACACGATGGATAAAAACTATCCGGAAATCACCAGGAATATCTCCGCAAACTTGCGGAAGCTTCGCACTGACATTCCCGATGTCATGAAGGGGTTCTCCGCGCTCGCACAGGCCGCAGGCCGGGACGGCGCGCTGGACAGGAAGACCAAGGAACTGATTGCGCTCGCGCTTGGCGTGGCCGCGCATTGCGATGGCTGCATCGGCTTTCATGCCGAAGCGCTGGTCAAGCTCGGCGCGACGCGTCAGGAAGTCGAGGAAGCGCTCGGCATGGCCGTCTACATGGGCGGCGGGCCGTCCTTGATGTACGCCGCTGACGCGATCGCCGCCTATGAAGAGTTCCAGAAGAACGCTCTGGAAGTCGCGACCTAGCTGGTCCCCGCCCGCTTCGGTTGCGATCACGGTTCAGTTGAGAATTGAGAGGCCATCGTGCAAGCTTTAAGAGAGGTTGTTGATATATGACTCTAACTGTCTGCACCGTGATCAATACTGGTGGCCTGCACTCCAGGGGAGCGGACCAGTGAACGCCAGGAACAACCGTTTGACGTCAACGCGGCCGCTTCTTGCTTCGCTTGTCGCTTTCGTGCAAGCCGGCCTCCGACCACGAACGATGTTGGCGCGTGCAATCGTCACCGTCCTTGTGATCAAGTTTTTCGCGGTCGCTGGGATGATGGTTTTTCAGCACTATGAAGACCGCAGGGCTGTCGCGGATACAGCGGGTGTCGCGTATCGGCTTGGGCCGTCGTCGACACCGTGATGGAAAGGAACATCTGAAATGGACCACCTCGATCCGGTCACGCTTTCGCGCCTGCAATTCGCGGCGACCGCGCTGTATCACTTCCTGTTCGTGCCCCTGACGCTGGGACTCTCGTTTCTGCTCGCCATCATGGAGAGCGCCTACGTGATGACGGGCCGCGATATCTGGCGCGACATGACGCGGTTCTGGGGCAAGCTGTTCGGCATCAACTTCGCCATGGGCGTCGCCACCGGCATCACCATGGAATTCCAGTTCGGCACCAACTGGGCCTACTATTCGCACTATGTCGGCGACATCTTCGGCGCTCCGCTGGCCATCGAAGGCTTGATGGCGTTTTTCCTCGAATCGACTTTCGTCGGGCTTTTCTTCTTCGGCTGGGACCGCCTGAGCAAGCTCGGACACCTGACCGTCACCTGGCTGGTGGCGATCGGCTCCAGCTTCTCGGCGCTATGGATTCTGATCGCCAACGGATGGATGCAGAACCCTGTCGGGGCCCACTTCAATCCCGACACCATGCGGATGGAACTCACCTCGTTCTTCGAACTGGTGTTCAATCCGACGGCGCAGTCCAAGTTCGTGCACACGGTGAGCGCCGGCTACGTGACGGGCGCTGTATTCATGCTGTCAATCAGCGCCTACTATCTGCTCAACGGGCGGCACGTAGCTTTCGCGAAGCGCTCGATCATCGTGGCTTCGGCATTCGGCCTCGCCTCCGCACTGTCGGTCGTCGTGCTCGGCGACGAGAGCGGCTACACCATCACCGAAAACCAGAAGATGAAGCTCGCCGCCATGGAGGCGATGTGGCACACCGAGACCGCGCCGGCGCCGTTCACCCTGTTCGCCCTGCCGGACCCGTCGACCCAGCAGAATCGCTATGAAGTCAAGATTCCCTGGGCGCTGGGCCTTATCGCGACGCGCTCGTTCAACACGCCGGTGCCGGGTATCGATGAACTGGTGAACAAGGCGCAAACGCGCATCAAGAGCGGCCTTATCGCCTATGACGCGCTCGAACGCCTCAAGGCGAACCGGGGTGACACCTCCGCCCGCGCTGATCTGGCGACGCACGCCAACGATCTCGGTCACGCCCTCCTGCTCAAGCGTTACGTGGCCGACCCCCGCAAGGCCGACGACGCCACGATCGCGAAGGCGGCTTCTGACACGATCCCCGGCGTGCGACCGCTGTTCTGGGCGTTCCGCATAATGGTGGGGCTCGGCTTCTACTTCATCGCCTTGTTTGCGGTCGTTTTCTGGTTCACCTCCAGACGCGACTTCTCGCAGCGTTGGCTGCTCAGGCTGTGCCTGTGGAGTCTGCCGTTGCCGTGGGTGTCGGCCGAGTTTGGCTGGTTCGTCGCCGAATACGGGCGCCAGCCGTGGGCTATCGACGGCGTGCTCCCGACCTTCCTTGCTTCCTCGTCGGTATCGGTTGCGCAGGTGCTCTTCACGCTCAGCGGCTTCGTGCTTTTCTACTCGTCGTTGCTCGTCATCGATGTGATGCTCATGCGCAGATACGTACGCATGGGGCCGGTCGAAGCGCTGGGTGGCCCGCCTCCGGCGCCGATCAAGCTCGCCGCCGTCGCATCTTGAGAAGGAATCGATCATGCATATTCCGCTCGATTACGAAATACTGCGCCTCATCTGGTGGCTGTTGCTCGGCGTACTGCTGATCGGATTTGCCATCATGGACGGCTTCGACCTCGGCGTCGCGGCGCTGTTGCCCTACGTCGCGAGGAACGACACCGAGCGCCGCATCGCGATCAACACCATCGGCCCGGTTTGGGACGGCAATCAGGTTTGGTTTATTCTCGGTGGCGGCGCGATCTTCGCCGCGTTCCCAGCGATTTACGCTGCTTCCTTTTCCGGTTTCTACATCGCGATGTTCCTTGTGCTTGCCTCGCTGATCCTGCGGCCGGTCGGGTTCGAGTTTCGCAACAAGATCAAGGACGCCCGCTGGCGTGCCTTCTGGGATTACGCGCTGTTTTGCGGCGGCGTGGTGCCGTCCCTTGTGTTCGGCGTCGCATTCGGAAACGTATTGCAGGGCGTACCTTTCCGCATCGACAGTGATCTTCGCGTCCTCTACGAGGGTAGCGGACTGTTCGAGTTGCTCAATCCGTTTGGCCTGCTGTGCGGTCTGGTCTCGCTCTTCATGTTGACTACGCACGGCGCTGTCTACCTGACAAACAAGGCTGACGGACCGGTGAAGGAGCGCGCCGCAGCCTATGTGCGTATCGGTGCGCTCTCGGCCGTCGGGTTGTTTGCCCTCGCCGGCCTCTGGGTCGCCTTCGGCATCAAGGGCTACGTCCTCTCCGGTACTGCGGTGACTGACGGACCGTCGAACCCGCTCCTGAAGACGGTGACGACGGCCCGCGGGCAGTGGCTCGCCAACTATTCAACGTACAAGTGGGCGCTGCTGGCGCCGACGCTCGGCGTACTTGGGCCGCTGCTGACGCTTTTACTCACAATGGTCAGACGTCCCGGTCTGGCGTTTGTTACGAGCGCGTTCGGCATTCTCGGCATCATTTCAACCGCCGGGGTCAGCATGTTCCCGTTCCTGATGCCTTCCGACATCATGCCGCAGGCAAGCCTTACCGTGTGGGACGCGACATCAAGCCAGTTGACGCTCTTCGTCATGCTGCTGGCGACGCTGGTCTTCTTGCCTATTGTGCTTGTGTACACCGGGTTCGCCTTCCGTGTCATGCGCGGGGTGGTGACCGCCGAGCAGATCGAAGGTAATTCGGCCCATCTCTACTGAGGGAGCAACATCGATGTGGTATTTCACCTGGATACTCGGCCTCGGTTTTGCCTGCGGCTGCGGCGTTTTAAACGCGGTTTGGCACGAGCACCATTTGCCAAACGAGACGATTATCGACTGACGATCGATCGCTTCGGCTTGTCAAACGGCCAATGGGCGCTTGGCGCATCGCTACGCAGGGGTCTCAGTGAAACCGGTCGCGCGGCCGTTCCTGCGGTCCGCCCGTCGATGGCGGGCTCGTTGCCGCCTTCAATTCATCCGGCGTGACGCGGCAGTCGCCGTTCCTGTCGAAGCGCAGGATGAACACGCTCGGCTTTTCGACGAACTCCTTGCGCGAAATCTTGCCGTCGCGGTTCTCGTCGAAATAGCCGAAATCGGCATCAGCGAGACTGGGATCGGCTTTCTTGATCGCCTCGAATTCCTGCGGGGTGAGAAAACCCTTGCGGCCCTTATCGGCTGAGACGAACAGCTGCTCCATGAACCTCTTCCACTCGTCGCAGGTGAAGACGCCGTCGTGGTTGGTGTCCCATATCGGAGGTCCGTTGTTGAGCAGAGGGTCGGTGCGGACAGCGGATTGGGCCAGCGCCAGAGACGGGTCGAGAGTATTGCCGGTCGCCAGCACGGCCAGCATCACACCGAAGCGAAGCGCAGAAATTCCGTTACGCAAATTCTTGGTCTCCTGTCGTCACAAATACGGCGTGCGGGATCGAAGTTTCCGGACAGACACATTCGTCCCGCAGCGTTGATCCATATTGGATCAACGCGACGGGCTTGTCATCGAGAGCCGACACAAAGATGCGTGTGGTGTTTGGCTATTAAAAAGTTATTTCACGACCGCCGCGGTCTGCCCGAACAGAAGCTTGCGCTCTTCCTCGGTGCGGATCGAAGGCTGTCCGAAATTCGGATTGACGTCCTTGGCGAGCGCGTAAGCGCGCACCGTTGCCGGCCGCTCGCCGATCGCCTCGAGCCATCGCTTGAGATGCGGAAACTGCTCGATGTCCTGACCCTGATTCTTGTAGGGCACGACCCAGGGATAACAGGCCATGTCGGCGATCGAATATTCGCCGCCGATAAATTCACGGTCCGCGAGCCGCTTGTTGAGCACGCCGTAGAGGCGATTGGTCTCGTTCACGTAGCGATCGATCGCGTATGGAATCTTGTCCTGCGCATAGTTGCGGAAGTGGTGGTTCTGCCCCGCCATCGGGCCCGAGGCCACCCATCTGCCAGAACGTCCATTGGATGACGTCGTAGCGGCTGTAAAGATCGGCGTGCAGGAACTGGCCGGTCTTCTCGGCGAGGTAAAGCAGCATCGCGCCGGATTCAAAGATCGAGATCGGCCTGGCCCCGCTCTTCTCGCCCTTGGGCTCGTGATCGATCATCGCCGGAATCCGGTTGTTCGGCGCGATCGCCAGAAACTCCGGCTTGAACTGATCGCCTTTGCCGATGTTGATCGGGAAGATCTTGTACTTCAGCCCGGTCTCCTCAAGAAACATCGTGATCTTGTGACCGTTCGGCGTGGTCCAGTAATACAGGTCGATCATCGCGGCGTTCCTTCCCGAAACATTTCGAATTGAAAAAAGATGCGGATGCATGGAGTTCACCGCAAAGGCCGACCCAAGTCAATCATACCCTTTGGCCATCGCGGCGAAGTGAAGTGCGGCCGGGCCGTGACCCGCAAGCTCAGCCACGGCGCCGGCGTCACCGTAATCGTCCGTATGTCGGTCTGGATCAGGTTTTGTTCCATGCCGCGAAACACCGTCCTCGAACGCTCGGCGACCTTCCGCGTCATGCCGCCCTCGACTTCGAATTCGGCGCGCTTGTCGAAAGAGAACACCATCGAACCGACGAGCTGACGCACCCGCTCCGGCGTGACGCTGTCGCCGGAAGCGGCCAGCAAACTCCGCGCAAAGGATTGCATGAACTCGTCCATGTCAGCGGCATCGACCGAGGTGACATTGACGAATTTGAGCCGCGTCGCCGCCGCATCGGCATCGACCAGTTCGAATCGTTCGGTCGATTTCAGCGCATCGCCGCCAAGCGGATTTTCCGCAGGCTTGGTGACCTGCTTGAATTCGCCGGATTTCATTCCGGTATTCTGCGCCGCCGCAAGCACGGCGAGCGCATCGACATAAATCGAGGCCGCGCTGCCGGCATCGACCTCGACCAGTTCCGACATCAATTGATCGAACAGCGCGCGCGCCGCGGGCCGGCGGTCAAACTGCTCCACAAGCCCGCTGGCGGCAGCGCGCATCGACGCCTTTGCCTCATCGAGATTGTCGATGTGCAACGGTTTGCCGGAGGAATCCGTGCTGGCGCGGATCACCACATTCTCCAGCACCTTCATGTAGGCGCGGCGGAGCGGCACGCTTCGCGCATTGCCTTCGACGGTGGCGTCACGCTGAACGTAGGAAATTCGAAATCCGTCCGCCGCCTTCTGCTCGATGGTGAGTTCGCCGCGCGTCCTGATCATGGACGTCGCCGTCCCGTCCGGCCTCACCTCTTCGCTGCGGGCCTCGGTCTCGACCATCCAGCGGCTGCCGACCTGCGGATCGTAGACCGGCTCGGCGGCGAACGCTGCTGCGATGTCGAACATCGCGACTGCCGCAACGACGGCCGCGAGCGCGCCTGCCCGCGCGAACCCCCATTTATTCATTGTCCTGACCTCAATCACTCAGCTCAAACGGCCGTGCGCGCGCAGCCATTGCTTGCCGCCCTCGGTGACGACGACCATGGCGCCGGTGGCGCGGGTGACATAACCCAAATCAACCGCATCCTCCCAGATCGTCAGCCGCGGGCATGAGGTCCGCCACGTGGCGATGACCTCCGGATAGGGCCGCGGTTCCCGGGCAATCCACTCAACCAGGTCAAGGACCAGCGAATCGGCCGCCTCCACCATCGAATCGCTCCTGTTTGTGCAGCGCTTATATAGGCTGCGGAGAGGGTTCCGGCGAACTTCTCCCGAAACTGTGAACCACTTCACACGTGTTCGGACCAAGACGTGGTTTCCTGATCCGTCTCGGATCGGCGGAGACATGACAGACATGACCCATAACGGTTTTCACATAGAGGCTTTCGAAGCCGGCAAAGGGCTTTGGCATGCCAAGATCAGGCGCGAGGACTTCGAGCCCGTCGTCATCGACGGCGTGTCATTTCCCGAACTTGAGGTCGGATTCGCCTGGTCCGATGCGCAAGCGGCGATCGCCGACGCCAAGACCCGCATCGACTACCTCAACCGGCGATCGGTGATATCAGAGACCTCAGGGCAAAAGCGGAAGATTGCTCATGTATGACACAAGGGCCAATTGCTTCCGCCTCGGTCCGGTCCAACTGCCCCGATTGCGACGGCCAGCTCAAGGTGCTGCGCGTGATCGGCGGACGCGCCGGCGCCGAATACTGGACCATGCGATGCACCCACTGCGGCGGGATTCACCTCGACATCGTCAATGGTCAAGCGCCCGCGCCGTCATCGGCAGCGTGAGAGCAAGGCCTTAGCCTGCGAACGCACGCGCGATGGCAGTCCGCGCCTCGTCCTGGATCTGGCGCAGGTGTTCCTCGCTGCGAAAGCTCTCCGCATAGATCTTGTAGACGTCCTCGGTGCCGGAGGGCCGCGCCGCAAACCAGCCGTTGTCGGCCACGACCTTGATACCGCCGAACGATTGACCGTTGCCCGGCGCCGTCGTCAGCGTCGCCGCTACCTTCTCGCCGCCCAATTGCTTGATCGCAAGCTTGTCGCCCGACAGCGTCTTGAACATGCTCTTCTGTTGCGGCGTCGCCGGCGCATCGATCCGCGCATAGAACGGCACGCCGAGTTCGGCCGTCAGTGAATCGAATAACTGGCTCGGATCGCGCCCGGTCCGCGCGGTGATCTCGGCGGCGAGCAGCCCCATGATCAACCCGTCCTTGTCGGTGGTCCACACCGATCCGTCCATGCGCAGGAACGAGGCGCCCGCGCTCTCCTCGCCGGCAAAGCCGAAGCCGCCGCCGACCAGACCATCGACGAACCATTTGAAGCCGACCGGCGTCTCGACCACCGTCCGGCCGATCTTTTTCGCCACGCGGTCGATGATCGCGCTCGATACGATGGTCTTGCCGATCGCGCTGTCCTTGCGCCATTGCGGGCGGTGCTCGAACAGGAACGCGATCGCGCTGGCTAGAAAATGGTTCGGATTCATCAAGCCGTTGGAACGGGTGACGATGCCGTGCCGATCGGCGTCGGTGTCGTTGGCAAAGGCGACATCGAATTTATCGCGCATGCCGATCAGTTGCGCCATCGCGTAAGGCGAGGAGCAATCCATCCGGATCTTGCCGTCCCAGTCGAGCGTCATGAAGCGGAAGGTTGGATCGACTTCGTCGCGGATCAGCGTCGCATTCAGGCCGTAGCGCGCGATGATCGGCTCCCAGTAGCGCACCGCCGCGCCGCCGAGCGGGTCGATGCCGATCTTGACGCCGGCGCCGCGGATCGCCTCCATGTCGAGCACGTTGGCGAGATCGGCGACATAGGGCGTGATGTAGTCGTAGCGATGCACGCACGACGCTTTGCGCGCCCGCTCGTACGGAATCCGCTTCACGCCATCGAGATCAGTCTCGAGATAGCGGTTGGCGGCGCGCTCGATCGCGCCGGTGATGTCGGTATCGGCCGGGCCGCCATTCGGCGGGTTATATTTGAAGCCGCCATCTTCCGGCGGATTGTGCGAGGGCGTGACCACGACGCCATCGGCGAGGCCTTCGGTTCGCCCTTTATTATAGGTCAGGATCGCGTGCGAGATCACCGGCGTCGGCGTGTAGCCGTCCTGCGCATCGATCATCACCTCGACGCCGTTGGCGGCGAACACTTCCAGCGCGCTGGCGAGCGCCGGCTCGGCCAGCGCATGGGTGTCGATGCCGATGAACAGCGGGCCGGACAAGCCGGCTTTGGCGCGGTGATCGCACAGCGCCTGGCTGATCGCCAGAATATGCGCCTCGTTGAAGGCGTCGTTGAGCGCCGAGCCGCGATGACCTGAGGTGCCGAACGCGACCCGCTGCGTGGCAATTTTGGGATCGGGCTTGCCCGCGAAATAGGCCGTCACCAGCCGCGGAATATTGGCGAGCATCGACGGCTCGACGGGCTGGCCGGCCTTGGGATTGATGTCGTGCATGGGGGTCCTGTAGGCGCTTCTTGTCATGGGCGGGTTTAGCCCGGTCATCCACGTCTTTTCGTCCCTCCAATGAGAGCAAGACGTGGATGCGCGGGTCAAGCCCGCGCATGACGGGGTGAGATGAGACGTACTGACAACTGCTGACAATGCAACGGACCGTCGAGCCGCCGGGTTCCTGAACGCGCCGTAGCCCTTTTCTCGGCACCGGACTCGTCCCATATTCCGGGCATGGCGAAGACCCCCACCTCCCCGAAAAAACCCGGCGACAAAGCCCCGAAATCCAAAGCACATCGCCCGGATGCGCAGCCGATCGGGCCGGCGCTGGCCGAATTGCTCAATCCCGCGATCAACCGCGGCGACGCCGGCATGGGATCCGGCACCGGCTTGCGGCCACCGCCGGACAATTCCTGGGACCGCCGCGCCGGCGGCGAGGCGGCCGCGCATCGCGCCCGCGCCTCGACCAGGGGATTCGAGGAAGCGCCGCAGGCCAATTACGGTACTGCCGCCACCATTCCCACGCTCGATCCCGAGCTGGCGCGGCAACTGGGCCTGCCGACCGCCGAGGACGACGAGGCGGCGCTGGCCCGCCCGCCGCGCAGCAAGATGGAAGCGCTCGGCGTGCAGGCCACGGCGGAGGCGCTGGAAGCGCTGATCCGCGACGGCCGCCCCGAGTTCAAGGGCGACGACGGCGGCCTGAAAGTGTGGACGCCGCACCGCCCGCCCCGTCCCGAAAAGAGCGAAGGCGGCGTCCGCTTCGAAATCAAATCCGAATATGAGCCGAAGGGCGACCAGCCGACCGCGATCGCCGAACTGGTCGAAGGCATCAACCGCAATGACCGCATGCAGGTGCTGTTAGGGGTCACCGGCTCGGGCAAGACCTACACCATGGCCAAGGTGATCGAGGCGACGCAGCGCCCGGCCTTGATCCTGGCGCCGAACAAGACGCTCGCCGCTCAGCTCTATGGCGAGTTCAAGAGCTTCTTCCCCGACAACGCCGTCGAGTATTTCGTCAGCTATTACGACTACTACCAGCCCGAGGCCTACGTCCCGCGCACCGACACCTATATCGAGAAGGATTCGTCGATCAACGAGCAGATCGACCGCATGCGCCATTCGGCGACGCGCGCACTGCTCGAACGCGACGACGTCATCATCGTCGCTTCCGTCTCCTGCATCTACGGTATCGGTTCGGTCGAGACCTATACCGCGATGACGTTTGCGCTGAAGAAGGGCGAGCGGATCGACCAGCGGCAACTGATCGCCGATCTCGTCGCGCTTCAGTACAAGCGCACGCAAGCGGATTTCACCCGCGGCACCTTCCGCGTCCGCGGCGACGTCATCGACATCTTCCCGGCGCACTATGAAGACCGCGCCTGGCGCGTGAATTTGTTTGGCGACACCGTGGAGAATATCGAGGAATTCGATCCGCTCACCGGCCACAAGCAGGACGAGCTCGAATTCATCAAGATCTACGCCAATTCGCACTATGTGACGCCGCGGCCGACGCTGGTTCAGGCGATCAAGTCGATCAAGGGCGAATTGAAACTGCGCCTCGATCAGCTCAACAGCCAGGGACGGCTGCTGGAAGCGCAGCGGCTGGAGCAGCGCACCACCTTCGATCTCGAAATGATGGAAGCCACCGGCAGCTGCGCCGGCATCGAGAACTATTCGCGCTACCTCACCGGCCGCCGCCCCGGCGAGCCGCCGCCGACGCTGTTCGAATATGTGCCGGACAACGCGCTGGTGTTCGCCGACGAGAGCCACGTCACCATTCCGCAGATCGGCGGCATGTTCCGCGGCGACTTCCGCCGCAAGGCGACGCTTGCCGAATACGGTTTCCGCCTGCCCTCCTGCATGGACAACCGCCCCTTACGCTTCGAGGAATGGGACATGATGCGCCCGCAATCGGTCGCGGTGTCGGCGACGCCTTCGGGGTGGGAGTTGAACGAATCCGGCGGCGTGTTCGTCGAGCAGGTGATCCGTCCCACCGGACTCATTGATCCACCCGTGGATATCCGCCCCGCCCGCACGCAGGTCGACGATCTCGTCGGCGAGGTCCGCGCCGTGGCCCAAAAAGGTTACCGCTCGCTGATCACGGTGTTGACCAAGCGCATGGCGGAGGACCTCACCGAATATCTGCACGAGCAGGGCATCCGCGTGCGCTACATGCACTCGGACATCGACACCATCGAACGCATCGAGATCATCCGGGATTTGCGGCTTGGCGCGTTCGACGCGCTGGTCGGCATCAACCTGCTGCGCGAGGGCCTCGACATTCCCGAATGCGCGCTGGTCGCGATCCTCGATGCCGACAAGGAAGGTTTCCTGCGCAGCGAGACCTCGCTGATCCAGACCATCGGCCGCGCCGCGCGCAACGTCGACGGCCGAGTCATTCTTTATGCCGACCAAATGACCGGCTCGATGGAGCGCGCGATCGCGGAGACCGACCGCCGCCGCGAGAAGCAGGTCGAATACAACACCGCGCACGGCATCACGCCGGAGAGCATCAAGAAATCCATCGGCGACATCATGAACAGCGTCTATGAGCGCGACCATGTGCTGGTCGAGATCGGCGGCGGCGGCATGGCCGACGACGTGATCGCGATCGGGCATAATTTCGAGGCGGTGCTCGGCGATCTGGAAACGCGGATGCGCGAGGCGGCTGCCGATCTGAACTTCGAGGAAGCCGCGCGGCTGCGCGACGAGGTCAAGCGCCTGCGCGCCACCGAGATGGCCGTGGTCGACGATCCCACCATCAAGCAGCGCGGCGTCGCATCGAAAGCCGGCGCCTATGCCGGCACCAAGAAATACGGCGAGGCCGCGAACTTGCCGGTGTCGGCGATGAAGAAGCGTTCTTCTCCCTCACCCCGTCGCGGTGCTTCCATTCCCTCCCCTCTTGTGGGGGAGGGTCAGGGAGGGGGGTCCACGAGTTCGGGCTCAGGGTTCAAAATCAAAGGTCCACAAACCCCATCTCGACGAAATGCATGGCCCGGAATCCCTGCCCTTCCGCCCGAGCGGCGCGCTGCCTTCCAAACCTTTCGGCGGCGACAGCCGGATCATCCAACCCAACGACTCGCGCCAGTCCGGGCCTGAGTTCGGCCCCTCTCCGCGCTCGACCGGCGGCGCACCGGGGCATCGGGGCGGCTGGAAGAAGCGGTAGGGCCTTCTTCCGCAAAGTGCTGGCTACGCGCTAGTTATTGCTCCGGCGACAGCCGCGCAACCTGGCGTCCGCCGTTCATCTCTTTCAGCCGGTTGACGTAGTTCTCCGGCCGCAGCCAGCGGCTGGGAGTTTTCAATCCCATATAGCTGGCGATGTCGCCGATGAACGACGTGCAATTGAACGTTTCAGCATTCCACACCGGCGAACTCGCCTGCAACTTCTTGATATAGGCAAACACCCGCTTGGCGTCCGCCTCGTTCAGATAGACGCGGTAGTTCGCCGTCAGGTATTGCGGATCGAGATCGCCGTAGCTTGCCCCGGTCTCGGACGGCACCAGAGTCATATAACCAATGACGTACTCGACCTCGTCCCCCTTGGGCGTGAGGCCCGCGACCTCGACCTGCCGCTCGCTGGTCTTGCCATACCAGACGAAGGCATGTCCCCAGCTCGCTGCCGTCCTGGCGCGGAAGTCGACGTAGTAAGGGCCTTTGGCCGAGGCGTGCCGTGTTGTCGATGGCGGCGCCGGCTTCGCCTCCGAGGCCGCGTCCCCAAGCGCGGTCGCATCGGCGATGCGCTCAAGGACCCTGTCGAGACTGAAGCCTTCCGATCCACCGCGCGTGTCGGCCGCTTGTGCGGAAGCTGACGGGAGATGGCACGCCAGCAAAGCCGCGAGCGCCAATCCCCCAAGCAGGCACAATCTGGTCGGTCGATATCTCGTCGGTCGATGGGACACGCTTCGCCTTTCCACGAAATCCAGCGAAAGCGCTCAGTACCGTGCGGCGATCGGAGCCTTGCCGACGGGGGATTTCCCGATCGGGGACTTGCCGATGGGCATCTTGCCGACCGGCGCCTGCTGATAGACCGGCTGCGGGCGGGGAAGGTCGGCGGCGCTGGCGGCAGCCACCATGGCAACAGTCAAACCCGCCGCAATCACGAACTTCATCATCTCAATCTCTCCTTTGCGAGGGATAACACAGCAGCGATTCCTGTCTATCCCGGACACGTGGTGACCATCAACGCCCGAATGTGCCCAGAGTGCGGCAGGTGTTGCAGGATCACGAAATTGCGTCGCGCTGCGACCAATTTGACACAGCGGGTTCCATTGCTGCGATGACATTAGATAGCGAGGCATCTCGCTCGACCCGCAGGACGCCGCGCAAACGGGCCGTTGGAACAAGAGGTAATTGGCCAAGGCGCGGAAGTCACTCTGCCGCGGCCAGTATCTTGTCCCACGCCTCCGGAGTGACGGCGTAGGGGCCGACCGCGCCGGCGTGAAATTGCCGCCACAGCGGCGGGTGAACCAGCGATGCAAGGAGCGCGGCGACCACAGGCACCATCGCGATGGGATCGCCCGCGACCGGCGTCAGTTCCTCGACCGAGCCCGCATATTCGCCCCGCGCGAACGTGGCCTGGAACGCTTCGCCAAGAACCGCGCCTCGCCTGCCCTGTTGTTCGGCGGCCCCGAGGATCGCGAGCAGCGTCTGGCGCGTGCGCACGCCTGCTTTCCCCACCGGCTGCTGACTTGACGGTGTGCCGCCGGCGACGTCCAGCATGGCGGCGACGAGATCGACGCCTGCTGCCGAAGCGTTCGCGGGCTCGACGAGGCGCGGATTGACGTCGATGACGACAGCTCCGCTGTCGGTAACGATCATATCCATCGACAATGCGCCATGCCAATCAAGTGCGCCAACCAGGCGTGCGAGCATTTCGGCGAGGCCGGGCAGGATAACGCTCTCCTTCAGCGACGCCCCCCCGCCGACGCCCTCGCGCAGGCGCAGGCAGGCATGATGTGCGACAAGGCGGCCTCTGTCGGCGACCGCTTGCACCATGGCAAGCGGCCCCAACACCTGGTTCTGGACGATCAAGTCGGATTGACCGAGACCGAATTCGCGCGCGGCGGCTTCAAGCTGATGCGAATTCGCTGCCCGCCGGACGCCCGAACTCGCCGTGCTCACGGGTCGTTTGACGAAGACCGGATAGGCCGTAATTTGCCTTAGATCGTCTGCGCTTGAAATCACGAAAGTCGGCGGCTGCGGCGCGCCGATCGCTTTAAGCGTGCGAAAGGCGGAAACCTTGTCTTGTACCCGCACGAGGCTCGCGAAAGCCGGCACGATCGTCGCGACGCTCAGGTATTTCCGGCGCGCCGACAGCACGGTCACCTGCTCCTGCGTTGGAAACAGCAGGTCGATCTTGCGTTCGGCAGCAATGCGCTCGGCGGCCGCGAGCCAGCCGAGGGGATCAAGCCCGAAGCGCGGGACGTCGTGCACTACACTGACGTACCGCGTGAACCGCGTCAGGCAGATTTTTGACGACGAGAGGATCTCGACGGTGTGCCCCAGCGAACCGAGTTGTCCAGCGACCTGCCGCGAGGTGAGCCCGGACCCTTCCGTGAGCAAAATGCGCATGGGAGATTTCTAGCCGTGATGATGGCCGAAATCCACGTCGCTAGCCCGGTGATATTTGATGCCCGGTCATTTACGCCCGATCTTGCATCTCTGACCCGGCAGCCATTGGTGGCTACGCATAGCCTGAGAAACCATTTGCGATCACAACCGAAGCGTCCAGGCGACGGACCCCCACCAGTCCAGGCCCGAGTTCGGCCAGCGATGCGCCCTGCAACCAGGATGCTTGGAAGAGGAGGTCGACGAACCGCACTGGCAATCCGAGCAAGTTTAGCTACGCTAGCCTTATGAAACTCGGCTTCGAAGAATCCCAAGCAGCTTATTCCAGCGGCTCCCAGAATGCCCGGACGTGGACGGAAGCATGGGTCAAGGCGTGGGCGTACTGCCCGCACTGCGGCAACGCCAAGATGGCGCAATTCCCGAATAATAGTCCCGTTGCCGACTTTCTCTGCGGATCGTGCAGCGAGGAATTCGAGCTCAAGAGCCAGAAAGGGAAGTTCGGCGCAAAGGTTGCTGATGGCGCCTACAAGACAAAATGCGAACGCCTGGCCGCAAGCAACAACCCAAACCTGTTGCTGATGAACTACGATCTCAAATCTCTCGCGGTCGTAAATCTCTTCATCGTTCCAAAGCACTTTTTCGTTCGCGACATTATCGAAGAACGCAAACCTCTCGCGGCAACCGCGCGCCGCGCTGGCTGGATCGGATCGAATATCCTGATCGGTAAAGTCCCTGAAGCCGGCAAGATACACATCGTTCAGAATGGTGTTGTTCGTCGGAAGGAAGCCGTTCTTCAGGAATGGCAAAAAACGCTCTTTCTGAGAAACGAATCCCTTGAAGCGCGCGGCTGGCTACTCGACGTCATGAAATGCGTGGAGTCACTGGGCAAGCGCGAATTCACGCTCGATGAAGTTTACGGATTTGAGCGGCACCTTGGCGAACTTTACCCAGGCAACCAGAATGTGCGGCCAAAGATACGCCAGCAGCTTCAATATTTGCGCGACCAAGGATTCCTAGAATTCGTGTCTCGTGGTAATTATCGCTTGCGATCCTAGGAGACCCGCATGGCCTGGTTTCTCAATTTCTACGACTGTGATCGGTGCAATCGTGAATGGACAGATGAATGGTCCTGCACGTGCGAAGACGATTGCCCGCATTGTGGCGCACGGCACATGTGCCCTACAAAGAGCGAAGACCTAACTGACTTGATTGAACAGGATCACGGTGAATTCGTCGTCATTCGCTCCCCTGATACGGCCGAACACAATCCCGACTATCGCGAGCTTGGCCGCTTTCCGACGCGCATCAAGGCCGAAGAGTTTCTTGCGTCATATCAAGTCGACTAACGGTCGCCTGTAGACCGCTCGTCGTCATGCCCGGCCTCGTGCCGGGCATCCACGTCTTTCTTTGCTGTGACCCTAAGACGTGGATGGCCGGGTCATAGGCGAGCGGAAGCGACGCCGTCCTTCAGACGGCTATGCCCGGCCATGACGAAGGATGGTCCAGTTCGCCCCTCACCACGCCTTCACCGGCCGATTGGCGTGGCTGGTCTGCGGCACACCGCGATTGAGCGACATGTGCGAATGCGTGCACAACCAGCCGTCGCTATATTTTGAAAACACCATGGTGGCGCGGCCCGGTCGCGGAAACGGTTTGCCGCCTTCGTGATAGCCCGTACTCGTCCACGGCGCGATCACGATCGCCATCATCCCGTCGGGCGACGCCAGCACCTGTGCCTGCTCAAGCGTGAAACGGAAATCGCTCGTCTTCGGCCAGACGTTGTCCCACTGCGTCTTGATCCATTGCTCGACGCCGGGAATCACGTCGTTGTGGGTGCCGAACGCCAGCACGTCCGGATGGAATAGCGGCCGCGCCGAGGCGTAATCGACCTCGCGGACATAATTGGAAAAGGTTTCCAGCCACCGATGGAAGAAGCGTGTCGTCTCGGCGTTCGCGGTCGGCAAGGAATTCACGGCCGGCTCCATTTTCGTGCCCCGGATGCTGCGCAGCGCGCCAGCGGCGTGGTGCGCTGCCAAGCCGGGGCCCATCTTCGGTAAGCGTGGATCCCGGATTCTGCGGCGCACCACAAAAGGTGCTGCGCCGCGTCCGGGACATGAGTTGCGGCCCTGTCAGCCCTGATCAGCACTTGGGCTGATTGGGCGGACACTTCTTGGCGGCCGGTGCCGGTCTTGGCGGCGCGGGCCGCGGTGGCGGAGGTGCCGCACGCGGTGGCGGCGGCGCCGGACGCGCCGCTGGTTGAGGCCGTGGCGGCGGAGCAGGTCGCGCAGCAGGTTGCGGTCGTGGCGGCGGAGCGGCCCGCGGCGGGGGCGGTGGTGGCGGCGCCCGCCGAACCTCCGGCCGCGGTGGTGGCGCGGCCCGTGGCGGCGGCGGAGGCGGCGGCGCCCGTCGCATCTCCGGCTTCGGCGGCGGCGGTTTGATCGGAGCCGCTTCGGGCTTCGGCGGCGTCGGTGGCGCGCGCCGATCGTGCTGTTCCGGAGCCGGCGCTGTTTGGGCCACCGGCGGCTTTCCAGGTGTCGTCGGCGCGACCCTTTCCTCGCGCAAATTCGGCCGGCCTGGCTCGCCCGGCGTCGTCGGCCGGTTTGCTCCGGGAGCGAGCGGTGCGCCCGGTGCGACTCTTTCCTCGCGCGGATTCGGCCGGCCAGGTTCTGACGGCGTATTGGAGAGCCGGTTCGGGCCAACCGTTCCCGGAGGTGGCGGTGGCGCGCCCTTCTGTCCGGGAACAGGCAGCGCGTTCGCCTTCGGCAATTCCTGACGCAGCGGAGCATTGCCCGGACGCAACGGCGCGTTCCCGCTCGGCGGAAGATTGGCAGGCGTTGCACCCGGCGTGCCCGGCGCCGCCCTTGGGTTGATCGAGGCGCTGGGCGGCGGCGGCAGCTTGCCTTGCTGGATCAGCGAGGCGCGCTGCTCGACATGCGTCGGCAAGCTCGGACCAAGGGTCGTCGGGCCAGGCGCGCCGGCCCTCCGCGGGCCGGCCGCGGCGGCGATCGCAGCCGGTGTCGGCGCGGGGTTGTTGATCACCGTGTTGATGACGGTCGTGTTGTGGATGTTGTTGAAGATGATGTTGTTCGGCGGCGCCCGCACATACACCGGCGGCCGCACAAAGCCCGGCATCGGCACGAAGGCCGGCCGCGGCAGGACGAATAATCCGACCCCAATGCCCACCCCTATCCCCACGGCAACGATCGGTGGCGCCAACACCACGAAATCCGGCGGTGGCGGCGGCAGGAAGAACAAAGGCGGCGGTGGCGGCGGCGCGAAGCCGAAATCGGGATCGCCGAAGTAGAACGCCGGACGGTCGACATAGACATACTCGTCCGGCGGCGGCGGCGGGACGTCATAGTCCATCATGGGGAAAGATGGCGGCGGCTCGAGCGCTGCGGACAGGATGGTGAGCCGCCGTCGTGCATCCCATGCATGGGGTCCTTCCGGATAACGACGCAGATACGACCAGTAGGCGTCGGGCGTGTCCGCGAGATAGGTGCGGCGCCACGTAATCGCCTCGCGCCGCGCGGCGAGGATCGCCCTCACCCGCCTCGCCATCGGATCGGAGGGATAGGCGGCGAGGAAATCCTCATAACCCTGGAAGGTGTCTCGCGTGAGCGCGGCGGTGAAGGCCTCCTGCGCGCCGAGATCGCGCATCGGCCGGTCGCGAATTGCGGCGACCTGGTAGGGCGAACCCTGCACCGGCGGCGCATCCGGCGCCCGATCGAAGAAGCTGAATGGCGCCTGTATCTTCTGGTCGTCCCAGGGCACTTGCGCACCCTTGCTGGCTTCGCTGACGCGCAGGCGCACGCGATCGAACACGTCGGGCAATGCCAATCCGCCGGTTCGGATCATTTCGGCCAGCGATTGCGCGTAAACCCCGTAATTCCCGGTATCGTTCAGAGCGACCGTTCCCGGCGCCGCGTTGAAGGCGATCAGCATGTTCGGCGATGCATCCATCAGCGCAAGGCCCCCGGCAATCCGGCTGCCGCCCTCGATGAAGGGCTGCTGCCGTGCCGCATCGAGCACGACGATGCCGGCCTTGACCGGAATGGAGGCAAGTTCGCGCGTGTAATCGCTGATCCGCAATCCTTCGATCGGAATGTCGGTATCGCGGCTGATCTTGGAATTGACCGGAATGAAGTAATTCTCGCCGGCGAGCTGGATCGCGTAGCCGGAGAGATAGATCATCGCGACCGTGTTGGCGGGATCGGCCTGAACCTTCTCGATGAAGTCGTGAAAGCTATTGCGTAAACCGTCCGCATCGAGGTCGCGCGCGCCGATGACATCGAAGCCCGCGGCCTGAAGCGTCTGCGCGATCAGTCCGGCATCGTTGGCCGCGGTCGCAAGCGGCGTCTTTTCATAATTGCCATCACCTACCACGAGGGCGAACCGCTTCTCCTGCGGCGCTTGCGCGGCGGCGGGATCGACCAGGAGTGGGAACAACAACAGGCCCAAACAGAGCAACAAGAAAGCGGTTCTCGTACATCGCATGAGGTGTTCCCCACCCTGAAAATATTACAGGCCTCAAAGGAGCCTGCGCTCCCTGAACGTCCCCTGAACGAATATCTACCCGAGAGGTCGTGTCAACTACACCGTGGTCGAGCTGCTCGCGCTTCCGATCGACGGCATTGCCAGCGGCGTGCCCTGTACGCTGCATCTTGAACGCTACACCGGCTATATCGCGATCCGACGTTTGGTCCTTGACAGGCGTCTTGAGGCAACCATGGAATTTTGCAGGTGATTTGCCCGTCGTGCCAATGCGCCGCAGGCAAGTAGCATTGCGCGGAATCCCAAATCACCTGCATCTTCCGCGCATCCCGCGCTCTCACGAGGGGCGTTTCGCGATCGTCACGGACGTTGGGCGCGGGGAGCGATGGACGCGGACGGCGCACAAGACGAATGCGCCGTGAAGCGGACGGCGAAGTCGTGTGGTTCTGATTTCTCGACGCTGAAATCAAGCTGGTGACGATGCTTCGCATCGCACCGGGGACGGTGGCAAGAAAGCCCGATCACCGGGAAGAGCACGAAGCAAGCCGTTAAAACCATTCGCGCAGGGAGTGCCGGGATGTCTCGGCGAACCTGTGGTGACTTGCTTGCGTGCTTTTTTCATTTTGCACGCAAGGCTGCGGGTGCGGTTGAGCTCCCGGCATTCCCTGCGCCCTCGGATTTTTTGGGCGAGCGATATTCAAAACCCGGACGTGATGACGCCGCGGGAAGGTGGAAGTGTGTCAGCGCCGATGTTGTAGCCATCCTTCGAGACGCATCGCGAACGCGATGCTCCTCAGGATGAGGCGATAGCAAGCGGCCGGATGGCAAGTCCTCATGGTGAGGAGGCGCGGCACCCGAACAGGCCGAGCTTTGCGAGGCCGTCGTGAATGGCGCAAAACTAAGAAGCGCCGTCTCGAACCATGAGGCCGAGAAGGAAATAATGTTGGAGCATCTACATGGCAAGGCAAATCGACCAGTTGAAAAAACCAGGTCGTCACATCCCGCCGCCCTGGGCGTTATCCCGGGGCTGGAGCATGCTCTGATGCTGTTCCGGCGCCGGCTGCTGCCGCTCCTGCTCCTTGGCGCGGTGACGGCCATACAGGCAGCCGGCGGCAGCGCCAAGCACGCCGTGATGGCCGGCATAGTGACCGGCGACGCCGCCGACCACGGCGCCCTTCAGGCAACCCTTCGCCTCGGCGCTCCCGGCCGTGACGGCGAACGCGGCAACGACGAGCAGTGCGCTAACGATTTTCATGACGGTGCTTTCCTGTGACAACCCGACGAACAGTTTCACGTGCTCACCATCAACGGCACAGCAGGCGATCCGGTTCCATCATGTCATCGCCCGGCTTGACCGGGCGATCCAGCATTCCAGAGACCATGCCGCGAAAATCAAGAGGTCACGGCGTACTGGATACCCCTACCCGCGACGCGGGTATTCGAAAATTATTTAGCCGATTAATTGCGGGGCGACTCGCATGCAAATGGAGGTACAACTTACCAAGCGAGTTGGGCCCAACACCGGCGGAGACAACGAGATGATGAAAGAACTTCATCGCCGGCGCGTCATTGAGCTGATCGACGCGTTCTATGCCGGTGATATCGAGCGCGCCCTGACGCTGTGCAGTGACGACATCGATTTTTTCTCCAACGCACCGGTCGATATCCTGCCGCATCTCGGCCACCACCATGGCAAGGACGACGTCCGGCAGATGTGGACGACGGTTCATTCGCGCTATTCCAGCATGCGCTATGAATTGCCTTTCATCGCCGTCGAAGGCGACAAGGTCGCGGTCCAGCTTCGTGCCTTCTTCGGCAAGCGGCGCAACGAACGGATCGTGCAGTTCGACATCGCCATCTTCTTCACGCTTCGCGACGGCAAGGTCACCAGGATTCGCGAAATCATCGACACCTTCGATCTGATCCAGCAGGTGATGGAGCGGGACGTCGCCGAGCTGATCGCCGAGAAGGCCGGCGAGAACATGTAGCGTCCACACCAGGAAGCATCCGGATTTGGCATCGCCGGCGTTGAACCTCGCAGGCGCCAGCGGCGACCCAATACCGGGCTGCCTCTGTTTCGGGTCGAGGGGTATGAAAATCGCGTTGTTCGCCTTGCTCGGCCTGTTGTTGGGAGCGGTCGGAGGTGCTGCGCTCGGCATCGGGGCCGGGCTCGCATGGGTCGAAATCTTCAAGACCACCGATTTCGAGGGCTATAGCGGCATGCTGGTATTCTTCACCTTCATGCCGGCCGGCGCCATGATCGGCGGGCTCGGTGGCGCGGCGCTGTTTGGCATTCTGGCGGCCCGCGACGACGAAATCGCCGTGGAATCCAAATCACCGATGCCTCATCAGGGCAGGTCGCCGAAATAGGCCGCATTTGTGCAATGCAAAATTGCATTTGCATTTCGGCCAACTTCCACTACTTCAAACTTCAAATATTCAGTCACCAGGCACGGCGTCGCCAATGACGTCCATCAGGGCCGGTCGCTGACTTACAAAATCCAGTCAGGAAGCAGAAGTGATGACAGAGCATAGTCTCTGGCGTTTCTCTCGTGCGTTGCATCGCGCGATCAACGAACGCCAGCATGAAGATCTCGAAGCGTTGATCGACGACGATGTCGACTGGGCCGTCTACGGTCCGATCGACATGTTCCCGTTCTTCGGCGCCCGCCGCGGCAAGGCCGCCGTGCTCGACGTGATCCGCCAGATCGCGGACAATATCAGGGTGCACCGGTTCGACCGGGAGTCGATGATGCTGGGCGCGGAATTCGGCGGCCGCGATGATGCGCTATTCGCTCACCATGCTCGATGCCAACAAGCCGATCAGCCTGCGGCTGGCGCAATTCGCGCAATTCAAGGCCGGCAAGCTGGTCAGCATCCGCATCCTGGTCGACACCTTCGACCTGGTGGAACAGGCGCTGGGCCATCCGATCCATCTGCCGCGAATTGCATAAACTACAGTCCGGCTATCTGCGGTGTGTTGCGCCCGCCTTCCCTCTACCTTCCCTTGCGCGAGGGGGGCCGGCACGCCACATTTCCGCGACGATGAACCCTCATCCTCTCTCGCGGCTGGCTGGCGGTCGGGGCATATGATTTCGAAGGCTTTGCTCGGCTCGGCCGGGTTTCTTTTGCTGGCGGCTGTTTATTGCCTGGATGGGTGGACGGCCCATGCGCAGCCCGCATCCCTGGAGGATGTGCCTTTGCAGGCCCCTCCCAAAATTTCGCCTTGGCCTTGGCCTGAATCCGCCGATCCCCAGCCAGAGGCCACCGATCCGCCGGCGACGGAAAACACCGCCGCCGCCCCGACCGAAGATGAAGATATCGCCAGTCTCGACATCGACTGGAGCCTGCTCGACGTCGATGCTGCCACCTTGATGACGGCCAACCCGAAGCAACTGCACGGCGGACCGCGCACGGCACCGCCGAGCGAGATGACGTGGACCTCGCAGGAAAAAGCCTACGGGTCCGCGGTCTCGGTCAAACAGCCGATCTCGCCGTTCCTGGATGCGCGGGTGGGCGCCGATATGACCGTGGTCCGGCAACCGCAAACGCTTGCGGAGCTGCTGGCCGAAAAGGCCAGCAATGGCGGCAACGAGCCGCAATCCTCCGGCACCGCGTGGGCCGCGGTCACCGCACCGGGCGTCGGCTCGATCTGGGACAAGACGGCGGTCGAGGCGCGGATCGACCCCGCGCAGGACCAGGGCAAGTTCGGCGCCTCCATGAGCAAGTCGCTGAAACTGAGCGATCAATATTCGCTCACCCTCGAGAACGGCTACAACATGACCCAGGGGTTTGCGCCGATGCCGGCAGCGGCCGGCCACACCAATTATGAGACCGAGCAATCCGCCAGGCTCGGGATTACCGATACCGGCACCAGCTTTTCCGCCGGCCAGACCCTGTCGACATCAGACGATAAATGGCTGCGCAAGATCGGCGCCGAACAGAAAATCGTCGGCGGCTTCAATATCTCCGGCTCGATCGCGGAAACCCCGCTCGGGATCGCCAACAAGAGCATTTCCGCCGGTTTCAAGCAGAGCTGGTAGCGCGCGGCGCCACGCGAAAGCACCGGCATTGCCGCATATTGGCCGCGATGCAGCCAAAATCGGAAGCCCTGATGGGACGGTCAAACATCGTCGTGCGGGGGGACACCCGCGCTCGCTACCGACGCGAAACAGGGAAAACAGCCGATGAACGCCATTCGTCCCGAAAAGATTGAATTGACCGACGAGGACAACGACCTCGCCGCGGCCTCCGAAGTCGAGGCCGGCATCCGTGATTTCGTCCGCAACGACATCGCCTATCTGCGCCGTCCGGCCCCGGCCCCGAGCATGGTGGCCAGCACCGATGTGGCGGCCGATCCGAACACGGAGGCCACGGTGAACAACGTCAACTCGCTGATCCAGCGCGTGGCCGGGACCTCGCTTGCGGAAATCGAGAACCTGATTTCAGAGCTCGAGAGCCTGCGCGATATCCTGCATGCCGAGGGGCAGCGCGTTCAGCGCGAGATTTCCGGCTATGCCCAGTTGAGCCAGGCGGCGATGAAATCAACCCGCATGATCGCCGACAATGTGGCGCAGTGGAAGCGCGCGGCGGACGGCTTGCGCCACAGCTGACTTGTTCCGAGGTGATTTGCTGTTTCGGGCCGGGATGATCGATTTCCCGGCCCGAAGCTTGGAATGCGGCGTCGGTTGCAACGGCGTGACTTGAACCTTCCCGGCCGGGTACGCGACCAAGTGCAGGTAACTTTAGGGATTTCCTGCATGAAGACCGTCCGGCCCGACAACAGCGATCCGATTCCGTTGCGAACTCAGCCCCAACATGTCGGGACCATCATGATCCGCTTTGTCGGATTGCTGGTGGCGGCGATTGTGGTTCTGGCGTTGATCTGGAGCCGGTGACAAGCCGCGCTTCTGGCGGGTTCGTTTCCGGTCAAGTCTTTTACGTTTGCAGGTCTTTTACGTTTGCAGGTCTTTTGCAGGTATGGTTAGCGGACTCTGACTTATCGGGCGGCGACCTGCTCGCTCTCGAGCGAATACGCGCCCTCGGCGTAGCCCTTCACCACCATACAGGTGGCGAACATCACCGCGATCGTCACGGTGGCAAAGACAAAACCCAGCAATTTCAATCCGCGGCGGTCGGCCATGGTGATCCCCTCGTGCGCCCCGCCACTGTTTGACAGGCACTGGTTCAAAATGCGTTAGCGAGGATTTGGTTTCCGTTCGCCCGTTCAGCCGCCGCTGTTTCGCCGCGGCACGAACGCCGTCGCCAGCATCGAGAACACAGCCTCGCCCCGCTGGTTGGTTCCACTGTGGCGGGCTTCCAGGATTCCCCATTCGGGCCGGCTTGCGGAGGTGCGCAGCGTTTCGACCTCGCTCGCAAACTGGATCGTGTCGCCGGGCAGCACCGGTTTGATCCAGCGCAGCTCGCGAAAGCCGGCCGAAGGTCCCCAAACCGCGGCGGTTTCACCACGGGCGATCATTTCGCTGGCCTCGCGCTGGCCGTGGGCCACCAGGAGTTTCATGCAGACCGATCCGACATGCCACCCCGAGGCCGCCAGGCCACCGAACAGCGATTTGCGTCCCTCCTCCTCGTCGAGATGAAAGCGCTGCGGATCAAATTTCGCGGCGAAGGTCTTGATGGCGTCGGCGGTGAAGGTGAACGAACCGAGTTCGCGCCGCTCGCCTATCTTGATGTCTTCGAAGAAATGCATCAGCGAGCCCGTCAGCTTGTTGCTTCGCGGCGGCGGACGATGATCGGCGAGACCATCTCGCACAACGCCTGTCCTGACGAATTGCTCGCCACCATCTTGAACATGACGATGCCGGTCGCCGGACGGCTGCGCGAAATGCGCGCTTCCAGCACTTCGACATCGAGCACGATGTCGTCACCGGGCCGGAACGGCGCAAGCCAGCGCAATTCGTTGACGCCCGGCGAACCCAACGACGCGGTGCGGCCGATAAAGCCGTCGAACATCATGCGCATGATGATCGAGCAAAGATGCCAGCCGGAGCCGGCAAGTCCTTTCAGCATCGAACGCGAGGCAGCCGCTTCGTCCAGATGCATCGGCTGCGGATCGAACTCGGCGGCAAAGGCGCGAATCTCGTCGGCCGTGACGTGGCGCGGTCCGAAGCGGCCCAAAGGCCCCGGCTTGAAGTCTTCGAAAACAAGGCTGTTCATCACGGGGGACATCCGGCAGGAAGCCCGATTGTGGCCGCACTTTGTGGCAATCTCAACCCATCCACGCGCATGGATCGCCTCCGACTTGCCCGAACCCGCATTCGGCGCTAGCCCTTTTATCAACGAGACCGATCGCGCGAATCACATCCGACTTGTCCGGGGGAGAACCGATGTTCGATTTTCAGGATCTGTTTCAGTGGGATCGTTTTATTACGCCCACCATTATCAAGACATTTTACTGGCTTGTGATCGCACTTATCGGGCTGTTTGGCATCGCCGGCATTTTCTCCGGCCTGGCGGCGATGGCGATCAGCCCCTTCGGAGGCTTCATCCAGTTGTTGTCTTCGATCGCCAGCGTCGTCGTCGGCATCATCTTCTCGCGCATCGCGGCAGAATTTGTCCTGATCGTGTTCCGTATCAACGAGCATCTCGGCGCGATCCGCGATCAGGGCACCGGGCATTAAGCCTCGCTGCGCGCCCCAATTTCCAGCAACATCAGGTGTTGAACCTGAAGTGCATCACGTCGCCATCGGCGACAACGTATTCCTTGCCTTCCAGACGCAGCTTTCCCCCATCGCGTGCGCCGGCTTCGCCACCAAGCGAAACGTAATCGGCGTAAGCAATGGTTTCGGCCCGAATGAACCCTTTCTCGAAATCCGTATGAATGACGCCGGCCGCCGCAGGCGCTTTCGTGCCGCGGTGGATGGTCCAGGCACGCGCTTCCTTCGGCCCGACTGTGAAATAAGTAATGAGATCGAGCAGTTGATAGCCGGCCCGGATCAGCCGGTCGAGGCCCGCCTCTTCAAGGCCCAACGTATCGAGGAAATCCTTGCGCTCCTCGCGTGACAGCGTCGCGATCTCCGATTCGATCTTGGCCGAGATCACCACCGCAACCGCGCCTTCCTGTTTCGCGCGCTCGAATACCTGCTTCGAGAAATTGTTGCCGTCCTTTGCCGCGCCTTCCTCGACATTGCAGACATAAAGCACCGGCTTCGACGTCAACAGCCCGAGCATGCCAAAGGCGCGCTCTTCTTCCGGTTTGCGTTCGAGCCCGCGCGCAGGCTTGCCCTCGCGCAGCAGCACCAGCGCGCGATTGACCAGATCGAGCTGTTCCTTGGCGTCCTTGTCGTTGCCTTTCGCTTTCTTGGCGAGATTGTCGACGCGCTTTTCAAGGCTGTCGAGATCGGCCAGCATCAATTCGGTCTCGATGGTCTCGATGTCTGCGAGCGGCGCGATCTTGCCTTCGACATGCGTGATGTCGGAGTCTTCAAAGCAGCGCACGACATGCGCAACCGCATCGACCTCGCGGATGGTGGCGAGAAACTGGTTGCCGAGGCCCTCGCCTTGCGAGGCGCCCCGCACGAGGCCGGCGATGTCGACAAACGTCAGCCGCGTCGGAATGATCTGCGCGGATTTGGCGATTTCCGCCAGTTTGTCGAGCCTTGCGTCAGGGACCGCGACTTCGCCGACATTGGGCTCGATGGTGCAGAACGGATAGTTCGCCGCCTGCGCGGCCGCCGTTTCAGTCAACGCATTGAACAGCGTCGATTTGCCGACATTGGGCAACCCGACAATCCCGCATTTAAATCCCATGATCTGTCCTGAAAGCCGATTAAGCGAACCGCAGCCCGTCAGACCGCGTCACCGTCATCCTTGTCGAAAAAGCCCTTGGCCTGCATCGCCAGATGCACCTTGTTCTGGAACGTCGAATCCTTAGCCGTTGCAAGCAGGCCGGCGTTATCGGCAATCGCCGTACATAACGCTTCGACCCACGGGCGATCGTCCTTGGCAAAATCCGACAGCACGTGACCGTGTACCAGTTCCTTGATGCCGGGGTGACCGATCCCCAGCCGCACGCGGCGATACTCGTTGCCGATATGCGCGGAAATCGACCGCAAACCGTTGTGGCCAGCGATGCCACCGCCAACCTTCACGCGCAGCTTGGCGGGCGGCAGTTCGAGTTCGTCCTGAAACACGATGATGTCGTCCACGCCGAGCTTGAAGAAATTCGCAGCCTCCTGAACCGCACGGCCGGACTCGTTCATGAAGGTTTCCGGGCGAAGCAGGACAACCTTCTCCTGATCGATGCTGCCTTCCGCCGTCTGGCCCTGAAAGCGGCGGCGCCATGGTGCAAAACCACGACGCCGCGCGATCTCATCGATGGCCATGAAGCCGATGTTGTGGCGGTTATGCGCGTATTTCGCGCCGGGATTGCCGAGACCAACAAAGAGGCGCATGGCGCGGCATCCCGTACTAGCGCGCGATCAGCAAAAGTGGGAACCGGTTTTGTGTCCGATCGCGCGCCAATTTAATATTTAGCGCATGATCTTTCGCCAAACCGCTCACACTTTGGCGGATCATGCGCGCCTTACTTCTTCTTGTCGCCACCGCCGGCAGGGGCCTTGGCGCCGGCCGCAGGCGCGGCAGCACCCGCCGCGGGAGCTGCAGCCGCAGCACCAGCCGCTGGAGCAGCAGCCGCACCGGCCGCCGGGGCAGCCGCAGCACCAGCCGCGGCAGCAGCCGCAGCCTTCATTTCTTCGGCGTAACCGGACGGCGGCACGATGGTGACGAGGGTCGCGTCCTCGCGCGTCAGCGACTTCACACCGTCAGGCAACTTGACGTCCGACAGATGGAGCGAGTGGCTGATCTCAAGGCTAGAGACATCGGCGTCGATGTACTGCGGGATATTATCGACCTTGCACTCCAGATCGATGGCGTGGGTCACGATGTTGACGGTGCCGCCACGCTTCACGCCGGGCGAAGCTTCGGCCTTCAGGATGCGCAGGGGAATGCTGACGCGGATCGTCGCGCCTTCACCAAGCCGCATGAAATCGACGTGAATCGGGAAATCACGCACCGGATCGAGATGAAAGTCGCGCGGAATCACGCGGTGCTTCTTGCCCTCCAGATCGATGTCATAAATCGTGGTCAGGAACCGGCCTGCGAGAATGCGCTGGCGCAGTTCGCTGTCGTCGACCGAAATGGTCAGGGGGGGCTGGTTGTTGCCATAGATCACTCCGGGTACTCTCCCGGCGCGACGCTCGGCCCGGGCGGCCCCCTTGCCGCTCTTCGGACGCGCAGTCGCCTTCAATTCCTTGACGGTCGCCATCGGCTTAAGTCCTTGTTTTCTAAAAAGTTAAAGGCCGCATCGCGGCCCGTTTGGTGCCCACAGCAAGCCTCCAGGGGTGCGGGGGCTGCGGACGTGGCGGCGTTCTAGCCCCAAAGGCCCGAAATGACAAGGAAATGAAGCAATATTTCTGGCCTCGGGCCCTGCCCCGAAGGTTAAGAAGTCGCCATCCATCAGCGTATAGCTCCGCGTTCTCGCGACGAGAATTCGCCCGAGGCGTGCACGTTGTCCCTCGATAAGAGGGAGCAGGGAATGCCGGGCGTCTGGCTCGCCCGCAGCCTCGTGCGCAAAGATAGAAGGCACACGAGTTAGTCACCACAGGTCCGCCGAAACGATCCGGCATTCCCTGCGCGATGGCTTTACGACTTATTCCGCGCGCTCTCCGGCGATCGGGCTTTTTTGTCACCGTCCCCCCTGAGAAGCGTTAGCTTCTTAAGAGCTTCACGCCAGCGTCGAGGCGTTAAAACCACGCGGCTTTGTCGTCCGCGAGGTGAGCGCATTCGTCTTGTGCGCAGTCCCACAGCCATCGCATCCTGCGCCCAACGTCCGTGACGATCGCGATACGTCCCTCTTCGAGGGCACGGGATGCGCGGGAAAATGCTTTTGATTTGCCCGACGTCACAAGCAAAGCGCCTGCGGCGAATTAACGCGACGGGCAAATCAGTTGCCGCGCGCGAATATGGTGTCAAGTGAGGAGCCGGTGCTTGCACCGCTTCGCCATCCTGCCCCGCGAATGCGTTGGGAGGGTCGATCGGCGCCAGTCGGCGCGGCAGCGTGGCCGTACCGGTGATTCCGCGACGGGGGAATTCAGAGATGCCAAGGTGATCAAAACCTTCGGTGAGGTGCCGAATGATCTTAGCGCGTTGTGATGAACAGTAGCGGATCATGATCGTTAGCACTACAATCAGGGGATGAGTGAATCACCAACACATCCAAGCACACCTATCACCGGACTTGTGCAGAGCACGACTGTTGTCAGAGAAGAATTGCATTTTACAGGCGGTTTGCGGGCGCACCGAGGCAAAGAAGGTTGGCAGGTTGGTCCTCTTCTGCGAGAGGGAGCAGTTCGAGCCGTAGGCAGAATACCAGACCAAGAAATTGCCGGTCTCGGTCACGCCATGGGCCAAGCTTTGTTCGGCGCTGACAGTATCTCGGATTTTGATACGCCTTTGCCGAGACGAATTTGGACTCCGCTGTTGGGGGCTCCACCTCTGAAGCACTCGGCAAGCGATAGCTGGGGTATGATCTCGTCGCAGGCGCGTTTGGCTGGCGACGGTAGCTGCGGAGCGCTTGCAAGTAACCTCTCGGTGAGCTTGCGGGCCGCGGGCCTTCAGCTACGTAATGCATCGGAGGAATATCATAAGCAACTCCTGGCGGCGCTGACCTCCGGACGGAGCGTAGGCACTCGCTTCGCTGTTTCTCAAATCGAGGACTTGCACCTCGCGTTTCATTCAGTTGTGAGCGAGATGGCAAGCGCCCGCGATTATCTTGCACAAGTCGCAGCACGCCGCGTCGGCGCACCTGAGAAAAAGGACTCGCTCGCCAGACTTAAGGATTGGGCGGAAAGGCCTGTCAACGCGGTGGCCCAGAACGACGCTTTGCTGGCGCGTCTCATCGAGGCTTCCGACGACAAAGCCGCAGATCCTTGGCTCGCCGATTTCACGAAATACCGCAATGTCTTTCTGCATCAAGAGCCGATTGGCGCTATGGCCAAATGGCTTGTAGTGGAGGAACGAGACAGTCCCGTTGGTCCCGTGCGCTCAATCATGATGGCAATCAATACAAGGCCCGGAGCCGATACGACGTGCGACGCCTTGGTTCGTTTCGTCGATTTGTACGCGAGACTATGCCGGTTGGCGGACTTCGCCTTAGCACTGGCACCCTATGCGGCAACTCCTCCGGCATTCGTCGCTATGGGTGCCGCTTCTAAATCTTAGAAAATGCTCTATCGCACCGATTTTCGCGAGGTGACTCGCGAAGTTCGTAATGAAACTCTTTAAGCCACTTGAGTGGTGTTATCTTATCTTGGAGGTTTGTATGGCCCTGCGTAACTGGGATTCAGAGATCGCCCGAAAGGAAATGACACGGCTTACGCAGCCTCACGTGCTCGGCTTCTATACCCATTTCGAAGCAACTGTGGTGTTTGCATTTCCTCCGGGTCAACGAGAGCCCATCAATGTCTTCTCACTCCTCGTTGCCGAAGAGCGCCTTCCGACCGCGTCTGAGGAGCCGCATTATCTTAATCCTGAGCGTATTGTACTTCGGTCACTGAGGGACTGGACTTTCGGAATTCAACGCTACGTGAAGCCGATTGCAGACCTCATGCCGGCGTTCGACATTCTTTACGATTCGAAAACATGGCGTGCGTCGGGACAACCGCTCCAAACTGCCGAGCTCGTATCTATCCCAACGCAATTCGTCCGCTCCGACGACTTCGGTGCGGTACCGTTAAATCGCGTCCTCAAAAATAATTTCTGGAATGGTTCGCACGTTTTCGAATGGGCCGACGCCAATAAGGCGACACTTCAACCACTATTCGATGATCCGCCGCGACTACAGGAGCTTTCAGAGGCCGTCCGCGCCTTTGTGCCACTCAGCTTGGCGAGCCTGTCCGACCGACTGGGCAATATCGTCTTACAGCTTCCCGTAACCGTTTTGATCGCGAAATTCGGGGAGTTGAGGGTGTCCGGCGATTTCACACTTTCGATATCTTGGCATCCGAAAGCTACGGCCCGTCCCCTTCCTGCCACCTGTGCGATGGAATACGACGAGGCGATTCCGGCCTTCAATTCGGTGAGCGTCGAAGGTCCCGAAACGTTGCTGCCGATGCATGACGGACAAGGCTTGCATCGCTGCATCCTGTGGGACGATGAAAATCACGTTTTGCTCGCAGCAACCGGCGATATGAGCTTCATAAGTCAGGTTGTGATGAATATGCAGATGCTCGATCCCGAGCCTCGCGTATTCACGTTACCGGACGGAAACGGCGGCGAAAAAACGGTCCGGTTCGGGCTCACGCCGAAGCCTGTCAAAATCACCGCCGGAGAACCTAAGAGTAATCCCGCCGGAAACTGGACGCAGCGGCGTATGTATCGTGAAGAAACGGACCAATTACTCGCGGAGCGGCGGTTCGTTCAATACAAGCCAGTGTCGGGCACGCAACTCCACGACGAGGCACTGGACGACGTGCGCTATCTGATTAACCGGCACGGCGAGGAAGGTGTTTGGCTGTGGGACCCCTACCTTAGCGCCGAAGATGTCATCGATACGCTCTTCTATTGCCGCTTTTCTGGCTCCGAGCTTCGTGCGTTAACCGCCGGAAATATTTCGCCAACCGAAGGCCCGCCGACGCGAACAAGGCCGTCATGCCTTGCGCAACCCGAACCTTCGCTATCCGCGAGCGCCCAATTCGCGGCAGACCAACGCGCAACACTCACAAACCTCAAATCCAATCTTCGGGGCCTCCATCTGGAATTTCGCATCCGGACGGGCTCCGCAGGATGGAGATTCCATGACCGGTTCCTGATATTTCCCGCCGCCGACAGCGCCGCACTTGCTTGGTCGCTTGGCACATCAGTCAACAGCCTTGGGCGGCAGCATCATATCTTGCAGAGGGTAGACGACGGCCAGCGGATCAGGGATGCTTTCGCCGAGCTTTGGAATATGCTCGACGAATCCGAGCATCTGATTTGGAAAACGCCGTGACTACCGGAAACGAACAGCTCGCGAAGGCTGTGCGTGATGCCGCGCAGGACGGAGACATTTTAGCTCCGTCAGGTCTAATCGCTGCCATTGCCAAGCTCGAAGAGCCTCTTATGGCTCTTCAAGATACAGACGAAGGCTGGGCGGTCTTCAACGCCTTCGACAAAGAGTTCGGTTTTGTAAGATTTAGCTTCAATCGAGCCATCCCGAACGCTCAAATTCAGCCGGCCGATCAGCTTCGTTATGCATTGTTGCTTCGCTGGTTAATTCGCGAATTGCGTACATTGCGGCACGCGGACGATGAGCGCCATGATAAAATCGTGGCGGCATTCATCGTCGCCCAGATGTGCGACTCCAATAACGGGCTTTGGGACTTACTACCGCATGATATCGGCGAGAACGTCGATCTCCTCGACTATCTGAAAGGCCTGATAGCCTCGTTCGCCATTGCCTTCAACTCGCGACCCGGAGCGCAAGTGCCGATCTGGGAGGGTGAGGCAGTTGAGGCGTTCAGGCGCGCCGACGCCGCGGACGATTGGGTTGCCATCATCAATGGGTGGAAACTATTTCATCGTCAGCCATTTTTCCCAAATACGCTTCAAATGCAATCAGTGCGATTGCTTTATCGTTATAGCTTCGCGCGCCTTCTGGATGGTCTGTCGAAATTGAGCCAGACGCCCGTCGCGATGCAGCTAGCATTCGCGTTAACCGTCGAAAAACGATTCCGAATCGCCGTTGCCAGCGAAAATCCTCGCGTCCAAATCGCCGCCTTGTACCGTACGCTGACCGATGAGCGAGGGCCGCAGCCTTTCACAGATTCCGACAGAACTATTGTGACCGAATTGCTGCTCAAAGTGGCGTCCGATACTTCGCGCTGGGAAGCATGGATGAAAGTCTTTTCAGGCTACCCCGCCATTAACTTATCGCTCGGCCATGCTTTGGCGAAAGTGCCAGACACGGCCATCGCCGGTTACGTAGACTCCATACGGCTGTATCCGAAGCTGATTCAACCAAGTCAACCCGTATTGGCGCCCGACGCCAGCCGTCGGTCTGTCGCTGAATGCCTGCAAGAGTTTCGCGCGAACGCCACTCCCGATAGACGAAAAACTTTGTGGACCTGCGCTCACGAGCGATGGCTTAAATGGGACTTCAATCTAGCCGATCCAAACCAGCATCTCACCGCCATAAGCCGGTCTGATCTCGACTACGCGCTTGTAGGCTATGCCAGCGAATGCATGGGCGAGACCGAAAGGGAGGCCGCAATGAATTCGATTCAAGCCGAGGTGCGAACGCTCGAAGATCATTGGCATAAGTCTTTTACGGACCTCCTTTCACAATGGTACCGCTTGCTTTCGCGACTTCAGCCTTATGGACATGCTCGCAGCGTGGCAGCCGACGGAAACGACTGGTTGACCGAATCTCGGGTATGTTTTCCGTTCGTGCCCGGTCAGAGCAGCTATTTGCTGATGAAGTATAATATGACGTGGCCGCTAACTGCGCAGAATGCAACCGAAACCGCCGAATAGGTGACCCATCCCTCGCATACTGCCCAGCCAGGTTGTTTCGGCGATTGATCGCTTGTTCGGGCCTTCGCGCAACGAGCTAGACGAGAACATGATAAAGATCGCGCATAGAGACGCTGTGCGAACGCTTTTGTCGCTGCTCCGCCAAGTGCCCGACGAGCTAATCACCGTGCCTTTCGCCGAATACACCGAATATCTGCAATGTCAGTCTGCTCTTACTTCAGCGTTGAGCGTGTGGGATGTCGGGGATCAAGGCCCACCCGCGAGAAGCAATAATGGGAAAGACCCGGTCGAGCGTATCCGGCGGATATTACTGGTCTGCCCCGATGAGAACCCGCCACCCTATCCCGACCTCACCTTCATATCGGACGACGTTGCTCGCGCGAATGTTCAACAGGACATACGAGCCGCTTGGATTGATTTCAGGTCAGACGAATGGAAAGGCGCAACCGTATTTGCGGCTACGGCCGTGGAGGCACTACTGTTCTGGGCATTGAAAGGCCACGCTGATCTGCGCGAACCGGAACGCCTGGCTAAGCAGCACTTGCGGGATTATATCGACGAAGCTGAACGGCTTGGTATCATAGTCGAGGCGACGGCAGACCAATCACGCCTGGCAACGGATGCGCGTAATCTCATCCATGCCGGAAAAATGGCCCGCACCGGACTCACTTGCACTAAGGCGACCGCCCTCACCGCTCTGGCAGCTCTTGAAGCAGTGCTAGGCCACTTGCGGTAACCGGCCGGCTCCGGATCATGTGTTTATTAAGGTGCAAGCGAAAGCGACCCTCGAAGGAGACCGCCCACGACCCAGCACAGGCCGCCGTGCCGCCCAGCTTCGCTTCCAGTGCGGTGATGTGCGTCTTCAGCGCCCTGTCGGGGGGCTCCGTCCCATTTGGACCGACAGGTTCCCAATTCTGTGCCCTAGCGCTTGGATTTCTTCGGATGGATGGTTTCGCCGGCCGCCAGCATCGTGACAAACTTCTCGATTCTGGCCGCCCGGGTCTCGGGCTTCCTGGCGTTGTGTACCCGGTAAAGGATCGCGTAGCGGTTAGCACGATCCAGCGCTTCGAAAAACTTGCTCGCCTTCTTGTTCCTGGCCAAGGCCGCCTTGAGGTCGTCAGGAACCTCTGCCGTGCTTTGCGGCGCATAGGCGGTCTGCCAACGACCGTCTTTGCGCGCGCGCTCAATCTCCCTCATCCCGGCAGGGAGCATGCGGCCCATTTCGATCAATTGAAGCGCGCGGGTACGGTTTCTTTCGGACCATCTACTGCCGGGACGACGCGGAGTGAAACGGACCAGCGAGTAGGTTTCGTCAAAGCTATCGAGTTGACCGTCGATCCAGCCGTGACACAGCGCTGTGTCGATCGCCTCCGGCTTCGAAACGCAGGGAACGCGGGAGGACTTCTTCGCCAACTTCAGCCAGAGGCCTTCGGAATTCGCGGCATGCGACGCAAGCCAGTCATTCCAGGCTTGTTGCGATTTGAACGCGATAATCGGGACGTCGCGCCTGGTATTTGCCATTATCTAAGGATGGGCGAGCGCTGGTGCCCCCTGTCAGGACGAGCTACCGCCGAGCTTGGCCTCCAGCGCGGCGATGCGGCCCTTCAGCGCCTCGTTTTCCTCGCGCGCCATGCGCGCCATGTCCTTGACCGCCTCGAACTCCTCGCGCTTGACGACGTCAAGGTCGCGCAGGATTTTTTCGGCCTGGTTGCGCACGACGGTGTCCACTTCGCGCTTGACGCCCTGCGCCGCCCCGGCCGCCTCGTTCATCAACCGCCCGATCTCGTCGAAAAACCGATTATTGGTCTGGGTCATCCCTCACATCTCCCGCCGATTGCACAACGCACAGGTAGAATGGCGATCCATTGCGCTCCATTCAAGGCCATATCGCCTTGGTCCATTTCGCAAAAGTGCCTACCAAACCGGGATATCGATGTTAGAAGCAGGCAATTGGTCAACCAGCTGTCGATCGCGAATGCCCCTTCTCACCATCGCCTTTCCTGTCTTCGACCCCGTCGCCTTCTCGATCGGCCCGTTCGTCGTGCGCTGGTACGCGCTCGCCTATATCGGCGGCATCGTATTGGGCTGGATCTATGCGCGGGCGCTGATCAAGAACGAAAAGCTGTGGCGCAGGTCTTCGCCGATCACGCTCGCGCAAATGGACGATTTCGTGCTTTGGGTGACCATCGGAATTATCGTCGGCGGCCGCACCGGCTACGTGCTGTTTTACAATCCCGCTTTCTTCATGCAGCACCCGGCCGAGATTCTCGAATTGTGGAAAGGCGGGATGTCCTTTCACGGCGGCTTCCTCGGCTGCGTCGTCGCGGTCATGGCGTTCGCGCGCCTGAATAACATCTCGATCTTGTCGCTTGGCGACATCACTACCGCCGTCGGGCCGATCGGGTTGTTTCTCGGGCGGATCGCCAATTTCATCAACAGCGAATTGTGGGGCCGCCCGGCCGATCCCGGTTTGCCCTGGGCGATGATATTCCCCAACGGCGGCCCGATACCGCGACATCCCAGCCAGCTCTACGAAGCCGCGCTTGAGGGGATTGTCCTCTTCACTATTCTTGCAGTGATGATTCGAATGGGCGCGTTGAAGCGTCCCGGCTTGATCCTCGGTAGTTTCATTTCGATCTATGGTATTGCGCGCATCATCGGTGAATTTTTCAGGGAGCCCGACCCGCAGCTTGGATTTTTGTGGGGCGGCCTCACCATGGGTATGCTGCTTTCGGTGCCCATGATCATTGCCGGAGCCCTTATTATTGCGGCGGCGTGGCGCCGAAAGGCAGCCGAGCCGCCAGTTCAGGAAAGCTAGTGCCACCTATTTGAAGTTCCTGCACTACAAGCGGCAAATTCGCTTCAGGAACTTCAAATAGAAAGCGGCACTAGATTAATTAAGTTTGCTAGTGCCCATGACTTTCCGAAGTTCGTGAAAGTGGGCGCTGACGTGTAACACGAACTTCGGAAAGTGGGCACTAGTGACCGAGAACTCGCCGCTGCTGGCGGAGATCAAGAAGCTCATCAAGTCGTCTGGCCCGATACCGGTATGGCGATATATGGAGCTGTGCCTGATGCATCCGAGCTACGGCTATTACCTTTCCCGCGATCCGCTTGGGCGCGAGGGCGACTTCATCACCGCGCCCGAAGTGAGCCAGATGTTCGGCGAGCTGCTCGGGCTGTGGACGGCTTCGGTGTGGAAAGCAATCGGTTCACCGCCGTTGCTCCGGTTGATCGAGATCGGCCCCGGACGCGGCACCATGATGGCGGACGCGCTGCGCGCGCTTCGTGTGCTACCCCCGCTTTACCAGGCCTTGAGCGTCCATCTGGTCGAGGTCAATCCGGTGCTGCGCGACAAGCAGAAGGCGGCCTTGTCCGGCTCGCGCAACATCACCTGGCACGACACCATCGACGACGTGCCCGACGGTCCCTCGGTGATCTTCGCCAACGAATACTTCGACGTGCTGCCGATCCATCAGGCGGTCAAAAGCGAGAACGGCTGGCACGAGCGCACCGTCGAACTCGACAACAACGGCAAGCTGGCATTCGGTGCGGCGAGCGAACTGATTCCGCGTTTCGAGGTGCTGTTGCCGGCATGGGTGCGCGCCGCTCCCGTCGGCGCCGTGTTCGAGTGGCGGCCGGATGCAGAAATCATGAAGATCGCGAGCCGCGTTCGCGATCAGGAAGGCGCGGCCCTCATTATCGACTACGGCCATCTGCGCAGCGATGCCGGCGATACGTTCCAGGCCATCGCCGGCCACAGTTTTACCGACCCTTTGAAAGATCCCGGACAGGCGGACGTGACCGCGCATGTCGATTTTCAGGCGCTGGTGCGTGCCGCGGAGGATCTCGGCGCCGCCGTTCACGGCCCGGTGCCGCAGGGCGATTTTCTCAAGCGCCTCGGTATCGAAACCCGCGCGATCAGCTTGATGTCCAAAGCCAACCACATCGTTGCTGATGACATATCCAGCGCCCTGAAACGGCTGATTGGCGGCGGCAGCAGTGGCATGGGACAATTGTTCAAGGTGCTTGGCGTCTCGGAGCCCAATCTCACGACGCTGGCAGGCTTCGCCGACGAAACACCTGAGGCCAACGCGGAAACACCATGACGCTAGTGATCCGATTCTAACATTTGCACCCCGGTCTGGTGGGCACCTTTTGCAAATGTTAGAATCAAAGGATCACTAGCAAATATCAATCTCTAGTGGAGCTTTGGATTTGACATTCGCATCAGGAGTACGCGGCCAGGAGAGAGCGAATGTCAAATCCGCTCCACTACAATCCCCTCTGCTGTCGGCCATTCCCGGCCTGCATCATGCTTTCTTCAGCCGCGAAGGCGGCGTTTCCGAAGGAATTTACGCTGGCCTGAATGGCGGTATCGGCTCTCGGGATGATCCGGCGCATGTGATGGAAAATCGCCGCCGGATGGCCGCCGCGTTGCGCGTCCCGTCCGAACACTTGCTCACCGTATTCCAGATTCATTCCCCTGACGTAGCGGTAGCATCACGCCCGTGGGACACCGCGACGCGTCCGAAGACCGACGCCATCGTCACCCGCATCGAGGGTCTTGCGATCGGCGTCACGGCGGCCGACTGCGGGCCCATTCTGTTCGCCGATCCCAGCGCGCGCGTGATCGGCGCGGCGCATGCCGGCTGGAAGGGCGCGCTGACCGGCGTTGTCGAAGCCACAGTCGAAGCGATGGAGAAGCTTGGCGCCGAACGGGCCAACATCGTGGCGGCGATCGGCCCCTTGATCCGCCAGCCATCCTACGAAGTCGGCAACGAATTCGTCGAGAGGTTTGTCGAGGCCGACGCGGAGAATTCGCTCTACTTCCTGCCTGCCGCGCGCGAAGGCCATGCGATGTTCGATCTCGCCGGCTTCATCCGCAGGCGGCTCGAAAATGCCGGCGTGCTCATGATCGATGATATCGGCATCGACACCTATTCCGACCAGCGTTTTTTCAGCTACCGCCGTTCGGTGCACCGCAAGGAAGCGGACTATGGCCGCCACGTTCACGCCATAGTTCTTGAAGGCTGATGCAAAAAAGCGCGAAGCAGCTTTTCTTGCGCCAACAATGAGTTGAACGAATACCGAACAACAATCCGTTCAACTCTCGATCTCTCGTCTGCCCTAGACGTTAATCGATTTTAACGATATCGCTTTGCTCAAGATGGGCGATCTCTCCGTAATCCTGTTTCGCGTTTGCAGGATCGTGCCGCGCGCCGCGATAGCCGCGGCTCTGCTCACGATCGGCTGTGGCCTTGGCGGCTGCGCCGGCGGCGCTGCCAGCACTTCCTTCGCGATGGCCAGCAACGCCAGTAGCCCGACGATCGCTTTTGAATCGATCGATGGCCCGCCACCCCAGGTGTTCGATCGGATGGTCGGCATACTGGATAGCGAATCCAAGTTGCGGAGCCTGTCGATTGTGTCCCGCGAAGGCACAGCCGCCTACCGGGTGCGAAGCTATCTCGCCGCGGAAGTAAGCCATGGACGCACCACGATCGCCTGGGTCTGGGACGTCTACGACCAGAACCAGCAGCGCGCCCTGCGGCTTTCCGGCGAAGAGGCGGCCGGCAAGTCCGGCCGCGACGCCTGGTCTTCGGCCGACGATCTGGTGTTGCGCAAGATTGCCCAGTCGGGCCTCAGCGGTTTGGCCGGCATGATCAACGGAACGCCTGCGGCGGATGGGCCGCAACCGGCGCCGCCCGCAGTTCCTTCCAGGCGCGGACCGGCGGTCGCCAGCGTCGATGATCAGCCCGTGCCGCGAGAGGGCGAATTCGCCGTCGGCGCCCTCGGCTATACGAGCCATTAGGGAAAAGGGGCATTTTAGCCCGGGAAAACCGCGCGGACGGGTTGCCAGCTGGGCTACCCGCTTGATATCACCCCGCTTATCGGAACGCGCTCTTTCGTGGAGATTACGATATGCTGAATGTTGTCTCCAGCAAGGCGCGGGGAGAAGCCTCGATGTCGGCCAAAAACGGCTCGATCAAGCTCGTCGCCGGTAACTCCAATCCGGCGCTGGCGAAGGAAATCGCCAACTGGCTCGGTCTGCCGCTGACGAAGGCGATTGTCCGCCGCTTCGCGGACATGGAGATTTTCGTCGAAATCCAGGAAAACGTCCGCGGCTCCGACGTCTTCATCATCCAGTCGACGTCGTTTCCGGCCAACGACCATCTGATGGAACTTCTGATCATCACCGATGCGCTGCGCCGGGCCTCGGCGCGCCGCATCACCGCTGTGGTGCCCTACTTCGGCTACGCCCGTCAGGACCGCAAGGCCGGACCGCGCACGCCGATCTCCGCCAAGCTGGTGGCGAACCTGATCACCCATGCCGGCGCCGACCGCGTCATGACGCTCGATCTGCACGCCGGGCAAATCCAGGGCTTCTTCGACATTCCAACCGACAATCTCTACGCCTCGCCGGTGATGGTACGCGACATTCGCGAACGCTTCGACCTCACCAATGTGATGGTGGTGTCGCCTGACGTCGGCGGCGTGGTGCGCGCCCGCGGGCTTGCGAAACGCATCAACGCCCCGCTCGCCATCATCGACAAGCGCCGCGAGCGCGCCGGCGAGTCCGAAGTCATGAACGTGATCGGCGACGTCGCCGGCTATACCTGCATCCTGGTCGACGACATCGTCGATTCCGGCGGCACGCTGGTGAATGCCGCCGATGCGCTGCTCGCCAACGGCGCCAAGGAAGTCTACGCCTATATCACCCACGGCGTGCTGTCCGGCGGCGCGGTGACGCGCATCACCTCTTCGCGGCTGAAGGAACTCGTCATCACCGACTCGATCCAGCCGACCGAAGCGGTCAACAAGTCACCCAATATCCGCACGCTGGGGATCGGCTCCCTGATCGCCGAAGCGATCGGCCGAACGGCTTCGGAAGAGTTGGTGTCGAGCCTGTTCGACTAAGGGCCGGTATCGATCACTGGCCGGTCGCACTTCCCTCGCCCACACGGCCAGGGAACTGGACCACAGCACTCAGTAGCATCTCACGATGTTGACCTGCCCGTTGCCGCCATGGCCGTCAGGAACCGTGACGGTCTCGGCGCCGCAGCTCGACACGTAAGGCCGTCCGGACGGCACGACGGCCGGCGGATAGCGATGGGCCCAATCCCAGGGAATGTCGTCTGCGTTGGAATTGCGGACATCGCCGGTTAGCGGCGGCGCGCCGTCCAATACAGCTCCGCCACCTGGTCCGTAGAATGAATCGTCATCCGGCCAGATAAACGCACCCTGCAGTCTGTGGTGATGCCGGGAAAAATGGGTGCCTGGCCGATGTGCCGAGGCAAATGCTCCGCGCGCAGACCTCGAAGCGGCAAACGTCTCGCTGGTCGCCAGTAGAAGTGAGATGGCGCTGAGGGACACGATCAGCGCACTGTTTATTTTTGACCTCATGGCACGCACCTATTTTGTCAGGAGCCGTATTCCAGAGGACGCTAGGCTGCGCGTTTTTGCCCCGCAAACCCAACCTTAATTATTAGTTAAGATGTAACATTAACCGGGAACCTGCGGCTGAAGTCGCCGCGGCACTACACGATCCCGGCCGCGACCTGTCCGCGTAACCGCTCGAGGCTAAGCAGCGTATTGGCGCAGGCTTCCGCAACCCCGGTCCCCTTGGCCGCGAAATGTTGACGCAGGAAATCCGCATCCGCGGTCTCGCGGAACTGCTGCGGCGTCACCACGGCCGAGAATACCGGAATCTCCGTGCGCAGCTGCACGTCCATCAGCGCCCTGATCACGGTTTCGGCGATGTACTCATCGTCGATCACAAGCCCGGCCGCCACGATCGCGGTGTAGCGCCGGGTCTTGGCCAATAGCTGCACATGCAATGGAATCTCGAAGGCGCCGGGAACTTCGAACACATCGATCGACGCGCGCGCGATGTGACGCGCATCGATCTCGGCCAGGAAGGCCTCGCGGCACTCGGCGACGACGTCGCGATGCCAGGCCGACTGCACAAAGGCGACCCGCTGCGGTTTTGCGAAGCGTGGATATTCGGCGCCTTTGGACTCGACTGCGTCTTGCGACATCTGAAAAACCGCTGGTTTCGAATTGTGCCGAAGGCCATCGCCCTGTCCTCGATGACCCGGCCGCAACTATGACCAAGACACCGGCTGGCAGCAAGCCGGGCCATCATCGCCGGACCGCAGAATGCCGTGTCGGACTCCGTCCGCACGGCTGTTCCATGGAACGGCCAGAGGCGCAAAAAATTAACGATTTGGGCGAGGCACGAATCCGATTCCGGTTTGTTCTCGTTCAAAAGTTAACGCGCACGAAGAGTTGTGGACGATTTGGGCTTTGGCTGTGGATGGACTCCGCCGCCCGTTGCGCGGATTCCGCAAATCACATCACTTCGTCCCGGCAAGCCCTGATCCCGACGCTCGGATCATCGGGCAAGCAACCGCCACGGCGCGCAATGAGGGCGCATGTCGGCGTGCCGCGTGCGTATCACTCGTATCCAAATTGACAAAAGGCAAGGTCGAGACGGCATGTCCCTCCTCGAAGGCATTATCGATTCCCCGAACAATCCTCTTGCGGTCGTCGAGGACGTCGCCAGCGACAATAATCTGGCGTTCGAACGCTCCGGCGAAGACGAAGTAACGATCGTCTCCAAGGGCAACTGGACCGACTACCAGCTGTCTTTCACCTGGATGAACGAGATCGAGGCGCTGCATCTGGCTTGCGCGTTCGACATGAAGATTCCGCAAGTCCGCCGGGGCGAGGTGCAGCGGCTGATCGCCGCGATCAACGAGCAACTATGGGTCGGGCATTTCGACATCTGGACCCACACCGGCATGATCATGTACCGCCAGGCGCTGGTGCTGCCGGGCGGCATCCGGGCGTCGACCGCGCAATGCGAGACCATGCTGGTCAGCGCGATCCACGCCTGCGAACGCTATTATCCGGCGTTTCAGTTCGTGGTCTGGGCCGGCAAGACCGCAGCGGAGGCCATGAGCGCTGCGATGTTCGACACCGAGGGCGAGGCGTAGATTAGCTTCAGTACGTTCGATGTCGTCCCTGCGAAAGCAGGGACCCATACGCCGTGACGGCAATTGCATCGCACAGTGCTTGTTGCCGATATCCCGATGAACTAGAAACGGCTGTGGTTATGGGTCCCCGCTTGCGCGGGGACGACGCGTCATTTGTGGTAACGACTGTGAACTCCAACGAACGCCTTGCAAGAACATCAACGGCACCATCGTCCTCGCCGGCGCGGGCAAAATGGGCGGCGCGATGCTGTCGGGCTGGCTCGCGCAGGGCCTCGACCCAACCCGCGCGGCCGTGATCGAACCGCATCCTTCCGAGGACATCCGTGCGCACCTCGCCAAAGGCGTGCGCCTCAACCCCTCGCCGCAAGATTCCGGAACTGTCGCGGCCTTTGTGGTGGCGCTGAAGCCGCAAGCCTTCCGCGAGGCCGCGCCGGCTTTGAAGCCCTATGTCGGTGCGGCCACGCTGGTGGTCTCGATCATGGCGGGAACAACGATGGCCTCGCTTGGCGAGGTCTTGGGCGGCCATCTCGTGCGCGCCATGCCCAATACCCCGGCCGCGATCGGCCGCGGCATCACCGTCGCGGTGGCCGCCAAGGACGTCAGCACCGCACAGCGCGAAACCGCCGACAGCCTGTTGCGTGCCATCGGCTCGGTCGAATGGGTTACCGACGAAAGCCTGATCGATGCCGTCACCGCCGTCTCCGGCTCGGGCCCGGCCTATGTGTTCCTGCTCGCCGAGGAGCTGGCGCGTGCCGGCGTCGCGGCTGGATTGCCGGAAGCGCTGGCAATGAGGCTTGCGCGCGAAACCGTCTCGGGCGCCGGCGAACTACTGCATCGCTCGGAGCTTTCTGCGACCACGCTGCGCCAGAACGTCACCTCGCCGGCCGGCACCACGGCTGCCGCGCTGGACGTGCTGATGGGAAAAGACGGAATGCAATCGCTGCTGACGCGCGCGGTGGCCGCCGCGACCAAGCGTTCGAAGGAACTGGCGAAGTAATCTAAAGACGCTTGCTGAACGCCTCGACATTGACGAGGCCGCGGGCGTGACGGCCCTCGCCGATGCGGCGCTTCTCGTCGAAAGCTTCGACTTCAAACCGGATGATTCGCCGCTCCACCGCGATGACCTTGGCCGTGGTTCGCACCGTGGCGCCGACCGGCGTCGCGGCAAGATGGCGGATATCGACCTCGGTGCCGACCGTGACCCAGCCGGGCTCAAGACAGGCCTTGATGGCGTCGGCGGAGGCGAGTTCCATCTCCAGGATCATCATCGGCGTCGCATAGACCATCGGCATGCCCGGAACGAAATGCCCGACCGTACGATCGGCCGGCACGACCAGGCTGCGCTCGGCGCTCATGCCGACCTTGATGATGTCGCGTGCGTCCATGGAATGTCTGGGTCCCCCGTCATTCCGGGACACGCGCCTGCGCGCGTGGACCCGGATAGCCACCGTGTAGCTATTGCCAGATGCGACAAATTCTCCGATGACAAGCGCCTGTTGTTCATCGGAGTCCGCGCGTTGCGCGCCCCGGAGACGACGCTACGAGCGTCACTTCTTCGCGAAGCGTTCGACGAAGGACTGGCCGCCCTTCATCTTGTGGATCAACGGCGCCTCGTTGATCTGGATCACCACGGCTTCGGCATCGACGCCAAGATTCTTCACCAGCGCTTGCGTAATATCGCGCATCATGCCGACCTTCTGTTCGTCGGTGCGTCCGGCGGCCATGCTGATGGTGATTTCGGGCATCCCAAACTCCTGTTGTTTTCGTTTAATCGCCGTCCTGTCATTGCCGGGTTCAACCCGGCAATCCATCATTTGAAGAGATGGATGCGCGGGTCAAGCCCGCGCATGACAAATTCAGCTTACCCCGAATTCAGCTTATCCACGTGACCGCGTGCCGTGCCAATATTTTGCGCACCGCCGCAACGAGTTCGCTTTCATCGACCTCGATTTGCGCCTCGGCCTGCTTTTTCAAATATTCATCACGATCGCTTGTATCGGTGAGCCCGGCGCCGAGAATGAGGTCCTTGACCAGAACCTTGCCCTTCGCCTTCTCGTCCGAACCCTGGATGATCACGCAAGGCGCGCGGCGGCGATCGGCATATTTGAGCTGGTTGCCCATGTTCTTGGGGTTGCCGAGATAGAGCTCGGCGCGGATTTTGTCGGCGCGAAGCGCGGCCACCATTTTCTGGTAATCGGCGACGCGGTCACGGTCGAACACGGTGACGACGACGGGACCGACTTCGGGTCGCGTATCGAGCTTGCCGAGCATCGTGAGCGCGGCTTGCAGGCGCGAGACGCCGATGGAAAACCCGGTCGCGGGCACCACCTCGCCGCGGAAGCGCGAGACCAGGCCATCGTAACGCCCGCCGCCGCCGACCGAACCGAACCGCACGGGCCGGCCTTTTTCATCCTTGGTGTCGAGCAGCAGTTCGACCTCGTAGACGGGGCCGGTGTAATATTCGAGGCCGCGGACGACGGAGGGATCGATGATGATCCGGTTCTCGTAACCTGCGGCATCGACAAGACGTGCGATCTGCGAAAGTTCGTTCAAACCCTCGATCGCGGGTTTGGAGTTCTGGAAGTTGATACTGAGCCATCCCTGGATCTTGAGGGCGACATTGTATTCATTTTCTTTTCGATCGGGATCGTCGATGGATTCTCTGCGTGCTAGGGTCGCCGGCCGAATACAGCGAAGGCCGGCCGCAGCACGGCGTTGCGAGCATTCACAAAGGTATCGATTTTGGAGATTTCAGATTCCTCCAATTCCGCGCCCTTGGTGAAATCACCGCTTTCATCCTTGCGGCCCTTGCCGAGAAGCTCGCGCACGCCCTGCTGACCAAGCCGATCCAGTTTGTCGATCGCTCGCAACACCGTGAGCCTGCGCCCCGCATTCGCATCGCCCCCGAGGCCGATGCTCTCCATCACCCCATCGAGCACCTTGCGGTTATTCACCTTCACCACATAGGAGCCGCGGGGGATGCCGAGCGCTTCCATCGTGTCGGCCGCCATCATGCACATTTCGGCATCGGCCGCCGCACTCGAACTCGCCGCCGGACGCCGTGCCGATGGTGTCGGCATCGAACTGCATGAACTGGCGGAAGCGGCCGGGACCCGGCTTCTCGTTGCGATAGACGTAGCCGAAGCGGTAGCTGCGATAGGGCAGCACCAGGTTTTCGGTGCCGTAACGCTCGGCGACATAGCGCGCCAGCGGCGCGGTGAGGTCGTAACGCAGCGAAATCCACTGCTCGTCGTCGTCCTGGAACGAGAACACGCCTTCGTTGGGCCGGTCCTGATCGGGCAGGAACTTGCCGAGCGCGTCGGTATACTCCATCGCCGGCGTTTCCACCGGCTCGAAGCCATAAAGCTCGTAGACTTCGCGGATTTTCTCGACCATCTGCCGCGTCGCGTTGATCGCGGCCGGGCCACGGTCTTCCAACCCGCGCGGCAGGCGCGCCTTCAGCTTTTGCGGCTTTTTCGGTTTGTCGGCCATGGTCGCGCGTTGGTACCAGCCGAGACGCAAGGCGGCAACCGGCACGTCATTCCAGGGCTATGCGAAGCGTCGAACTATGGTGCGCAATGTGCGCACCTGAGACATCTGCGAGATCCCGGGTCTGGTCCTTGCGCGACCATCCCGGAATGACGGCATGCCGTCACAGCACTTTCCGGATCCAGTTATGCGGGTCGTTGGTGCGGCCGTACTGGATGTCGACCAGTTTCTTGCGCAGCCCCATGGCGACCGGACCGGCTTCGCCGCCGCTGATCAGAAAATCACCGCTCGCCGAACGCACCTTGCCGATCGGCGAGATCACGGCGGCCGTACCGCAGGCGAACGCCTCCTTCAACTTCCCGCTGGCGGCGTCCGCACGCCACTGGTCGATCGAATAGGCCTCCTCGCGCACGGGCTTTCCGGAATCCTTGACCAGCGTGATGATCGAATCGCGGGTGATGCCCGGCAGGATCGTGCCAAGCGGCGGCGTTAACAGCGAACCGTCCTCGAACACGAAGAAGATGTTCATGCCGCCGAGTTCCTCAACGTAACGGCGCTCGATCGCATCGAGGAAAACCACCTGATCGCAGCCGTGATCGATGGCTTCGGCCTGCGCGCGCAGGCTTGCAGCGTAATTGCCGCCGCACTTGACCGCACCGGTGCCGCCGATCGCAGCGCGGGTGTAATTCTCCGACACCCAGATCGTGACGGGCGCGGGTCCACCCTTGAAATAGGAGCCGACCGGCGAGGCGATGACGGCGAAGATATATTCCGCCGACGGTTTCACGCCGAGGAAGACCTCGCTCGCGATCATGAAGGGCCGCAGATAGAGACTGCCCTCGCCGCCCGGGATCCAGGCGCGGTCGATGCGCACCAGTTGCTCGACCGCTTCGATGAACACTGGTTCGGGCAACTGCGCCATCGCCATCCGGTCGGCCGAATTCTGGAACCGCCGCGCATTGGCGTCGGGACGGAACAGATTCACGCCGCCGTCGTCGCGCTTGTAGGCCTTGAGGCCTTCGAAAATCTCCTGCGCGTAGTGCAGCACGGCGCCAGCCGGATCGAGCGGAAAATTCGCGCGGGATTCGATGCGCGCGCTGTGCCAACCCTTGGCCTGGTCGTAACGGACCAGCGCCATGTGATCGCTGAAAATCCGGCCGAAACCCGGATTTTCGAGCTTTGCCGCGCGTTCCTTCTCGGGTGTCGGGTTCGCCGCCGGCTGAATTTCGAATTTCAAACTCATTTTCCTCGTTTCCCGCTGTTCTCGGGCCTGCTGGCTCAAGTGGTCCGGACCTTCGCGACCAACTGGCCTTGCGGCCAAGTCCCCACCGGGCGCGTCACAAGGACATGCTTTTGTGGGGCACGGAAGTCCAGTATGTTTGCCGGAATGCCGCCCGACAGTCGTACGGTCAACATATCCGAAGGCTTTGCTGCACCTTCCGGCCCAGTTGGGCCATTTGCAGCATTACGACCGCGACGAAACGATTTATTATTTCGTCAAGATTGACCTTTTTGTAACATTGAACCCAAGATATGTCAATATGGCTGACATAATTTTATCAAGCCCGTCGGTGCCTGCCGGCTCCAGGCCGAACGAGGCACGTTCGGCCATGGCGTCCGCGGCATTGCGCTGGGACATCATCGAACTGCTGTTTTTCGCCTACCGCGATTTCGTCGGCGACGCCGATCACGAGCTCGAGGCCTTCGGCTTCGGCCGTGCGCATCACCGCGTGCTGCATTTCGTCCACCGCTATCCCGGACTGAAGGTCGCCGACCTGCTCGACGTGTTGCGAATCACCAAGCAATCGCTCGGACGCGTGCTGAAGCAGTTGCTCGACGAGGGCTATATCGTGCAGAAGGCCGGCAACAACGATCGCCGGCAACGCCTTCTTTTCGCCACCCCCAAGGGCGAGGCGCTGGTGGCAAAGCTCGCAGGACTGCAAACCGAGCGGCTCAATCGCGCGCTGCGCGGCATCGAGCCGGCCGGCCTCGAGGCGATCCGGCAATTCCTGGGCGCCATGATCGATCGCGACGATCCCGACAAGGTGCTGGAAGCTATTTTTGGCGCCACGCCTTCGGGCGCAAAGACAAAGGAATAGATGTGGCCGAGGCTGCAGCCATCGCACGAACACCGCCGAAGCCGGCCGACGACGCGCCGCATCTGCTGCTGGTCGACGACGACCGCCGCATCCGCGACCTGTTGTCGCGTTTTCTGTGCGGCGAAGGCTACCGCGTCACCACCGCGATGAGCGCGAAGGACGCCCGCGCCAAGCTCAACGGTCTGCATTTCGACCTGCTGATCCTCGACGTGATGATGCCAGGCGAGACCGGTTTCGATCTCGCCCGATTCATCCGGACTTCCTCTTCGGTGCCGATTGTCATGCTGACGGCGCGCCACGAGGCGGAAAGCCGGATCGAGGGCTTGCAGATCGGCGCCGACGATTATGTCGCCAAACCGTTCGAACCGCGCGAATTGTCGTTGCGGATCGGCAATATCCTCAAGCGCACCGCGCCGCCGCCGGTGGAGACGCTGGAGCAGATCGCGTTCGGACCTTACGTCTATCACCTGGAGCGCGGCGAATTGCGGCAAGGCGAGGAAGCCATTCGTCTCACCGACCGCGAGCGCGACATGTTGCGGATACTGGCGCTGGCGCGCGGCGAAACGGTGCCGCGCAACGCGCTGACGGGCGACGGCAGCGTGAACGAACGCGCGGTCGACGTGCAGATCAACCGCCTGCGGCGCAAGATCGAGCGCGATCCCGCCAATCCCTTGTTCCTGCAGGCGGTACGCGGCATCGGCTATCGCCTGGTCGCTTCGCCTTGAACCGATCGCCATGAGCACGCCTAGCGCCCACTTTCCGAAGTTCGCACACCGGCGCGGCATCCACTTTTGCGAACTTCGGAAAGCTATGGGCGCCAGCAGACATAACTTACGAGTGGAGCTTTGGATTTGACGTTCGCATCCGGAAATATCGGCAAATGGGTAGCGAACGTCAAATCCGCTCCACTCGACACGGGATTGACTCTGATCCGCACCGCCGCAGGGCGGGTGTCGGCGGTCAATGGCTGGATGGGCAACGCGTTCAAGAGCTGGATGCCGACCGGCCTCTACGCCCGCGCGCTCTTGATCATGATCGTGCCGATGGTGATCCTGCAATCGGTCGTGGCGTTCGTGTTCATGGAGCGGCACTGGAACACGGTAACGCGGCATCTTTCCGCCGCGGTCGTGTCCGATATCGCGGCGCTGATCGACGTCTACAAGAGCTATCCGCAGGATAAAGACCGCTCCCAGATCAGGCGCATCGCCCAGCAGCGGCTCGGGCTGGTGGTGGATTTCCTCCCCGCCGGCGATATGCCGCCGCCGGGTCCGAAGCCGTTTTTCTCGCTGCTCGACCAGACGCTTTCGGTGCAACTCGGCCGGCAGATCGCCAAGCCGTTCTGGATCGACACGGTCGGCCGCTCCAACCTGGTCGAAATCCGCGTTCAGCTTGACGACGCGGTGATGCGGGTTTTCGCGCTGCGCAGCGCTGCCTATGCCTCCAACTCGGAAATCTTCCTGTTCTGGATGGTCGGCACGTCCTCGATCCTGTTGATCGTCGCGGTTCTGTTCCTGCGCAACCAGATCCGCCCGATTCTGCGGCTGGCGGACGCCGCCGAAAGTTTCGGCAAGGGCCGTGAGGCGCCGAACTTCCGCCCGCGAGGCGCGCGCGAAGTGCGCCGCGCCGCGAATGCCTTCCTGGAAATGAAATCGCGCATCGAGCGCTCGATCGAACAGCGCACCGCGATGCTCGCCGGCGTATCGCACGACCTGCGGACGATCCTGACCCGCTTCAAGCTCGAACTGGCGCTGATCGGCGACAGCCCGGAAGTCGACGCGATGCGCAAGGACGTCGACGAGATGTCGGGGATGCTGGAGGATTATCTCGCCTTTGCGCGCGGCGACAGCGGCGAACAGGCGCAACCAACCGACATGACGCTAGCGCTGGAGGAGTTGCGCAGCGACGCCGAGCGCAACGGCCATGCTGCAACGGTGGCGTTCCACGGGCTTCCAGTGGTGACGGTGAAACCCGCCGCCTTCAAGCGGTGCCTCGCCAATCTCGTCTCCAACGCCGCACGGCACGCCGACGCGATTTCGATCACCGGCTTGCGCGACCACCGCTACCTGACCGTGACCGTCGACGACGACGGCCCGGGCATTCCGCTCAACATGCGCGAGGAAGTGTTCAAGCCGTTCCTCAGGCTCGATGATGCCCGCAACCAGGACGAGGGCGGGACCGGACTGGGCCTCGCAATCGCCCGCGACATCGCCCGCTCGCATGGCGGGGATATTACGCTCGGCGACAGCCCGATGGGTGGCCTGCGCGCGGCGGTGCGAATTCCTGTATGAGATGCTACTGCTTGTTGCCCGGGCAGCAGAGCCTTGAGCTTGTCCATGTCCTTGACGTTGAGCTTGAAGCCGCCGCCGGGCATGACGATGTCGCCCGGCTTCTGATCCGGTTTGCAGGCCCCCAACCATTTCGCCTCGATCTTGGTCACGCTGTCGCCCGGCTTTCCCTTGCTGCCGAGGTCGCTATGCGAGGTGGTCGTGACCGTGTAGGCGGAGTTGAAGTCGCCGGTGATCTCCGAATGCGAGGCCATCGAAACACCTCCGACGCTGCAGAGGGAATCGCTCACATAGCCGGTGGCCGTCTTCTGGATATCCTGCTTGGAGCAGATTTGCTTGGCCATCGGCGAGACCATGTTGTTCATGTCCCTGTCGATGGTCTCGTCGGTACAATGCTGCATCGTCATCTCCGGCAGCGGCGAGCCGGTCCTGACCATCTTGATTTCCCACAGACCTGCCTTGCGGATCGGCAGATCTTCGGCCCGGGCGTGATCTGCCGGCGCGGCCGCCAGCAAACAAAGACCTAAACCCCATGCAGCAAGTTCACGCGTCATCGGTCTCGCTCCGACATCGACGAAGAGAAAGCAACGCCTGGGTTAAGCGCTCAATAGAGCGTGCGTAACGGCCGGTTGTTGGCCCCATAAGGCACCCAGCGGCAAGCGAAGGAGACATAGCCGCCATAGTGCGGATCGACGGCGAGAAACTTCACCACCTTGCCGTAGCTGGCGCAGTGGTCGACCGCGAGTTGACGGGCGTCGGCCTGTTGAGCCAGCTCGTACGCAATGATGCCGCCGGTATCGTTGCCCTTGAATGCCGGCACGATGTCGGCCCGCGCCGGCGCCCAAGACAGCGTGGCGGCGAAGGCAATCAGAACAGCGGCCTTGATGATTCGCATCGCTAACTCCGTTTATTTGGGCGCACCTTAGAGCGCATCAGGAGCCGTGAAAAGCATGCGAGCCCGCAGCAAACTGACTTATTGGCGGGTGTTGCCGCGCTGCACTTGACCTCGGGAAGGCTTCGCGGCACGGTTCGCTCGCTCGATCATCCGGCGGACCTGATATGCGCGACATTTTCTCTTTTACTCGAAAAGCAGGCCTGGGCGCGACGCTTGGGGCCGCATTTGGCCTGTTGGCGCTCGGCCAGGCCGCCGAAGCGGCCAATCCGCTTGAGCTGAATTTCTGGCTGTCGGGCCCGAAATATGATGGACGGCTGAAGTCCTGTGAGGCTGCGCTTGGGACCGTCACCTCGCAATTCCAGGAAAAAGAAAGCAACTACTGGAATTCCAGGCTCACGATCACGGCTTACGGCCGGATTCACGAAGTCGCCTACCGGCCCTGGCAGTCGGACAATATTCCGCGCCGCTATTGCAGCGGCGACGTGATGCTGAGCGATGGCAAGACCCACGCCGTGCACTACTCGATCATCGAGGACGGCGGTTTTGCCGGCTACGGTCAGGGTGTCGAATGGTGCGTGACCGGGCTTGACCGCAACTGGGCCAATAACCCGGCTTGCGTGGGCGCCCGGCCTTAATCTTAGGCCCTGATCCCAAGCCGCGGTTTCGCGGCTGTTTTTCCAATCCCGAATTTTTGTTCTTGAAATGTTCCGGTCCCGTGCTACGGTTCAGCCGGGATTGTGGGAATGAGGATTTCATCATGTTCGGGCGTTGCTTGGGTCGGACGGCGCGAATTTTCAGCCGCCTCAGCTACCTCTTTTGCGTCGCCGCCATCGGCCTCGGCGCCACCGTAAGCGCATCCGCCCAGGACCGCCGGCAGAACACTCCCGGCGAGTTCGATTTTTACGTACTGTCGTTGTCTTGGTCGCCATCCTTCTGCGAGGAAGTGGCTGAACGCGGCAATAGTGGGCGCTCCCAGCAGGCCCAATGCGGCGGACGGCCCTTCTCGTTCGTGGTCCATGGCCTGTGGCCGCAATATGAGCGCGGCTTTCCCGAATATTGCGACCGGGATTCCTGGCTCGACCGCAATATCATGACCTCGATGCTGGATCTGATGCCGGCGCCCGGCTTGATTTTCAATGAGTGGAAAAAGCACGGCACCTGCTCAGGCCTTGGCCCGCGCGGCTATTTCGAGACCATTCGAAAGGCGCGCGCGGCCGTGAAGATTCCACCCGAATTCATCGATCTTGCCGATCCGAAGACGGTTTCGCCGACCGAAATCGAAGACGCCTTCGTCAAGGTCAATCCGGGCCTCTCTGCGACGGCCATCGCGGTGACCTGTAACCGCTCGCGGCTGAGTGAAGTGCGCATCTGCATGGGCAAGGATTTGCAGTTCCGCGCCTGCGACGAGATCGACCGCCAGGCCTGCCGGCGCGACCAGGTGACGATGCCGCCGGTGCGCGGCGGATAAGGGCGCACGAGGCGGGTTACTTTCGTCGCTCGATGTCGTAACCCCTCACCCATGAACTATCGTCACGCCTTTCACGCCGGCAACTTTGCCGACGTCATCAAGCACGTCGTGCTGGTGCGCATCCTGCTTTACCTGCAGGAAAAGGACGCGGCATTTCGCGTGATCGATACCCACGCCGGCGCCGGCGTCTACGATCTCACCGGCGAAGAGGCGCAACGCAGCGGAGAATGGCTGACCGGGATTGCGCGGATCATGCAGGCGCGGTTCTCGGAAGACGCGCAGCCGCTGATCAGGCCCTATCTCGACATTGTCCGCTCGTTCAATCCGCAAGGAGGCCCGCTCAAGGCCTATCCCGGATCGCCGCTGATTGCCCGCGCGCTGTTGCGGCCCGAAGACCGCCTGACCGCTTGCGAGGTCGAATCTTCCGCGCGACGTGACCTGATCGACGCGCTGCGCCGCGACACCCAGGCTCGCGTGGTCGATCTCGACGGCTGGACCGCGCTGCCTGCCTTCGTACCGCCGAAGGAGCGGCGCGGCCTGGTGCTGATTGATCCTCCCTATGAGGAGAAAGACGAGTTCGAGCGGTTGGCCGCAGGCTTTGCGGAAGCCTTCGCGAAATGGCCGACCGGCAGTTACCTGTTGTGGTATCCGGCCAAGAGCCGGAGGGCCACCGACGAGTTGGCGCGTCAGGTCGCGCAGAGCATCGGCGATGCAAGACCGCCGGGAAAATGCCTGCGCGTTGAATTCAGCGTCGCGCCGCAGACCGCCAGCGCGGCCCTCACCTCCGCCGGCCTGCTGGTTGTCAATCCGCCCTGGACTTTGGCGGCCGAACTCAAGACGATCCTGCCCGAACTCGAAAAGCCGCTTGGCCAGGGCGGCGCCGGCCGTTTCAGGCTCGTGCCGTCTATCTGAGTGGGCGCACCAGAGACGCCCAAACATCGAGCGGACGTTTCACATCCCAAAAGTCCGATAGGCAATGGGCCGGGAACCGTATTATGCTTGTCATGATTGGCATCGGCTTTACGTTCCGCTTCCGCGAATGGTAGCGGCGGAGTGACAAGGCCTCTTCTGATTTGAGGCAGGTCCGCCATCACGCGGGCCGGCCTGGATGGCCAAGGCGTCTGGCGGAAGATGTCCGCAGCGAAAAGTCCGGTCGGCCAATACGCAAGAGGAGCGTAACGGCGGAGCAATGCGGGGGGAGGTTTCCCGATGGCCATGACTGGGACGGTCAAGTTCTTCAACGGAGAACGCGGCTACGGCTTCATCAAGCCCGACGACGGCGGTCGCGATGTGTTTGTCCACATCACCGCCGTGGAGCGGGCCGGACTGAAGGATTTGACGGAAGGACAGCGCATCACATTCGAGGTCGAACCGGACAAGAAAGGCAAAGGGCCGAAGGCGGTCAACCTCGTGATTTCTTAGTAAGCTTTATTCCATGACCAAAAAAATCCCGACCGCATGGCGGCCGGGAGTTGGCGCTGTCCGATTTTCTTGTGGTCTTAGAAGTGATAGTTCACGCCGGCGCGCAGCAGACCGAAATGGTAGCCGTTCTGAGCTCCGGTGATCGTGAAGTTGCTGTCGTTCAGATCGACATAGAGATATTCGACCTTGGCGCTCCAGTTCTGCGCCAGACCGACTTCGGCGCCTAACCCCACCGTCCAGCCGGCATTGGTGTGGCTTTCGCTGAGGCCGCCGAACGTCTGGCCGGTCAGCTCGCCGAAGGCGAGACCCGCGGTGCCATAGAGCAGGACGTTATTGAGGGCATAACCGGCGCGGCCGCGAACGGTGCCAAACCAGGGGTTGGAGAATTTCCACGGCGCAAACGTATCGGAAGCACCGTTGCCCTGAAGGTCGCCTTCAATGCCAAACACCCAGGGGCCGGTCTGAAAATTGTAGCCGGCCTGCGCGCCGCCAACGAAGCCGGACGGCTTGGTCGGGTTATTGTCGACCGAACCCCAATCCCAGCCGATATTGCCGCCGATATAGGGGCCGGCCCAGCTGTACATGTTGAGCGGCTGATTGACGGTGTAGGGCGCGCGCGATCCGTAAGACAAATCGGCCGCCTGAACCGAAGAAACTGCAGCGATCAGTGCCGCCGCAACCAAGGCAATCCTGCTCATGACGCAAACTCCACGCGGGAAGTGCAGAACACTTTCACCATTGGCATGGTTACGGATTTGCACTTTTTACCCACGGGATTTATCGAGACTTTTAAGTTAAAGGGTTGTTAAGCCCTGCCAGCGGCCGATTCTTAGTCTTAAGAGAGCGTTACCGCCGCGCGGGCTTCCGAGGCGACCTCTGCTTCATCTCTGACGATTTGCGGCTGGTTCATCTCGGCGGGCCGGCGCTGGCAAGCGACGAGGACGGCACCTAAATTCAGAAGTTCCATAATTTAGAAGTTCTATGGCTCGCGAATTGACCCAACACGCAAAGACCAGCCCGCGGGAAGGAAGGCGACCCCTCCCTGCCCGATCAGACGCAACCGGACCCGATGCAACTGGCGTCACCGGACCGGCCGTCGGATCTCGCCGCCGGTGACGTCGATCCGGCCACCGTCAACACCGACGAGGAAGACGACGGGCGGCTGCCGGAAGTCAGCGAAGACAGCAGCGAGACCGTCGCCGAGGGCCCATTGGCGATCGGGCATGCCGCGATCGAAAACGCGGTGCGGCTGGCGCCGACTTCGCCTGGCGTCTACCGCATGCTCAACGCCGCCAATGACGTGCTCTACGTCGGCAAGGCCAAGAACGTCCGCAAGCGGCTCTCCTCCTACGCCCGCGCCAACGCGCCGCAGCCGGCACGCATCTTGCGCATGATCGCGGCAACCGTCGCCGTCGAGATCGTGTCGACGGGCACCGAAACCGAAGCGCTTCTGCTCGAAGCAAATCTGATCAAACAGCTGCGCCCGCGCTTCAACGTGCAACTGCGCGACGACAAGTCGTTTCCCTATATCCTGATCACGGGCGATCACTGGGCGCCGCAAATCCTCAAGCATCGCGGCGCGCAAACGAGGCCCGGACAATATTTTGGACCGTTCGCCTCGGCCGGTGCGGTCAACCGCACCATTACCGCGCTTCAGCGCGCCTTCCTGATCCGCTCCTGCACCGATGCGTTTTTCGAAAGCCGCAGCCGCCCCTGCCTGCTCTACCAGATCAAGCGTTGCGCCGGACCCTGCACCCGCGAGATCGATTTTCCCGGCTATACCGAGCTCGTGCGCGAAGCCAAGGATTTCCTGTCCGGCCGAAGCCGGGCGGTGAAGCAGGAACTCGCGGGCGAAATGGAAAAGGCGTCCGCCGAACTCGAATTCGAGACCGCCGCACTCTACCGCGATCGGCTCGCCGCACTGTCGGCGATCCAGTCGCAGCAGGGGATCAATCCGCGCACGGTGGAAGAAGCGGATTTGTTCGCGATCCATCAGGAGGGCGGATATTCCTGCGTCGAGGTGTTCTTCTTCCGCACCGGGCAGAACTGGGGCAACCGCGCCTATTTTCCGAAAGCGGAGAAGTCGTTCACTCCCGAGGAGGTGCTGGCCTCGTTCCTGGCGCAGTTCTACGACGACAAGCCGCCGCCAAAACTCATTCTGCTGTCGCACGCGATCGAGGAGAGCGAGTTGATGGCGAGCGCTTTGTCGATCAAGGCGGGCTCCAAGGTCGAAGTCACCACGCCGCAGCGCGGTGAGAAAAAGGAGCTGATCACGCATGCGCTGACCAACGCGCGCGAAGCGCTCGGCCGCAAGCTCGCCGATACCGCAACCCAAAGCCGGCTGCTTTCGGGGCTGGTCACGACACTCGGACTGCCGCATCCGCCGCGCCGCATCGAGGTGTACGACAACAGCCACATCCAGGGCACCAATGCGGTCGGCGCCATGATCGTGGCAGGTCCGGACGGTTTTATCAAAAATCAGTACCGCAAGTTCAACATCAAGTCCGAAGGACTGACGCCGGGCGACGATTACGCGATGATGCGCGAAGTGCTGCAACGGCGTTTCAAGCGGCTGCTGGCGGCACCGGCCGAGGGCGATACGGCGGGATCCAAAACCGAGGACGATGGCGTTCCGCAGTGGCCCGATCTCGTCATCATCGACGGCGGCCGCGGCCAGCTCAACGCAGCGAAAGAGATCTTCGACACTCTCGGTCTTTCGCAGGTCTCACTGATGTCGGTCGCCAAGGGGCCGGACCGTGATGCCGGGCGGGAAACCCTGTTCCTGCCGGGGCGCGACGCCATCAAGCTCGAGCCGCGCGACCCCGTGCTCTATTTCATCCAGCGGCTGCGCGACGAGGCGCACCGCTTCGTGATCGGGTCGCACCGCAAACTGCGTAAAAAGGACATCCGCGAAGCCGGCTTGCAGGAAATCCCCGGCATCGGCCCTTCACGTAAACGGGCCCTCCTGCACCATTTTGGAACCCTGAAGGAGATCGAGCGGGCCTCGATCGCCGACCTCGGCAAGGTCCCCGGCGTCAGCGCCGAGAGCGCGCGCAAGATTTTCGAGTTTTTCCACACCCGGCCGGGGTAAGGCCGGGGTAACAATGTCACCTGAAAGTCATATCTGTCGCAGGGTTGACCTGGTGAGGTGGATTTGACATTCGCTACGCCGTAGCCGCAGCTTCGCGATACGGATGCCGGAGTCGGGACACTGGTGGAGTGGATTTGACATTCGCTGACCGGTAGCCGCGAGTTCGCGTACTAGAAGCCTCGGCGGTATTGGTAGGACGTATGAACATCGCAACGACCAGAGGATGGGCGAAAAGCTCGCTGTCCCTGCCCAATATTCTGACCATTGCCCGGATCGCCGCGATCCCGCTGGTGGTCGGTTGCATCTATTGGCAGTCTATTCTGGACGGGCCGTTGTGGCTGCGATGGGTCGCCCTGGCAGTCTTCATCGCCGCCGCCGTGACCGACTTCCTCGACGGCTACTATGCCCGAATCTGGGATCAGCAATCGGCTTTGGGGCGGATGCTGGACCCGATCGCCGACAAGCTGTTGGTCGCCTCCTGCCTCTTGATGCTGGCCGCTGACCGAATCATCTTCGGCTGGACGCTGTGGGCCGCCATCGTGATCCTGTGCCGCGAAATCCTGGTATCGGGCTTGCGCGAATATCTGGCCGGCTTGCGCGTCAGCGTCCCCGTCACCAAGCTCGCCAAATGGAAAACGACGGCGCAGCTGGTCGCGATCGGATTTTTGCTCGCCGGGGAAGCGGGCGATCAGGTCATCCCCTTCACCACCCAGATCGGGCTATTGCTGCTCTGGATCTCCGCGATCGTCACAATCTATACCGGCTGGGATTATTTCCGCGCCGGTATCCGTCACCTCATCGAGGAGGATGAGGGATGAAACTGAAATATTTCGCCTGGGTGCGTGAGCGGATCGGCAAGTCGGAAGAGACGATCGAGCCGCCGCCTTCCGTGCAAACCATCGAACAACTGATTGCCTGGCTTGCCGCGCGCGGCGAGACCTACGCCCACGCCTTTGAGACACCGCGCGTGATCCGTGCCGCGATCGACCATGCCCATGTCAAACAGGACACGGCAATTGCCGGCGCCCGCGAAATCGCCTTCTTCCCGCCGATGACCGGCGGCTAACTCGATGCCGTCATGACCGCCAACGTGACCATCCGCATCCAGCAATCCGACTTCGACGTCGCGCGGGAAATTGCGGCGTTGACCGACGGGCGCAGCGATGTCGGCGCGGTCGTCTCCTTCACCGGGATTTGCCGCGGCAGCGAAGATGGTGTGGCGATCGCCGCATTGACGCTCGAGCATTATCCCGGCATGGCGGAAGCCGAGATCACGCGCCACGCCGAGACCGCGATGTCGCGCTGGGAGCTATCCGGCATCAGGGTCGTCCACCGCGTCGGCCGGATCACGCCAGGCGAAAATATCGTGCTGGTCGTGACGGCGTCGAAACATCGCCAGGCCGCGTTCGAAGCCGCGGAATTCCTGATGGATTACCTGAAGGCGAATGCACCGTTCTGGAAGCGGGTGGATGGTGCCGACGGCAAAGACTGGGTCGAGGCGCGCGATCACGACGATGCGGCCGCGGCGCGCTGGACCAAATCCTGATGGCCAAACGCGCCAAAGCTCCTGTCAAACGCAAACATTCGCAAGCCGCGCCGAAACCTTCCAAGGTCTCGCCTGGCGATTTGCTGACGCTGCTCGACTTTGTCCGCTATGCGACAAGCCGCTTCAACGAGGCGAAACTGACTTTCGCGCACGGCACCACCGATCCGGTGGCGGAAGCCGCCTTTCTGGTCTGCGAAACGCTGCATCTTCATCCCGATCAGTTCGAAAGCTTCGCGACCGCGCGCGTGACCGCGAGCGAAACGCGCGCGATCCTCGACGTCATTTCCCGCCGCGTCAGCTCGCGCCGACCTGCCGCCTACCTCGTCAACAAGATCTACATGCGCGGCCTGCCTTTCTATGTCGACGATCGCGTGATCGTGCCACGCTCCTTTATCGGCGAACTGCTCGAACAGCATTTCGGCGGAGGAGACGGCGAAGGACCATCGTTGATCGACGATGCCAGGGCGGTGGAAAACGTGCTGGAGCTTTGTACGGGTTCCGGCTGCCTCGCCATTCTCGCTGCCCACGCCTTTCCGGACGCGCATATCGATGCGGTCGATATCTCCAAGGACGCGCTCGCCGTCGCCGCGCGCAATGTTGCGGATTTTGGTCTTGAGGATCGCCTGACGCTGCATCGCGGCGACCTGTACGCGCCGGTTGCCGGCAAACGCTATGATTTGATCATCGCCAACCCGCCTTATGTCGATGCGGAAGGTATGGCAGGTCTGCCGCCTGAATGCCGCGCCGAGCCGAAGCTCGCTTTCGACGGCGGCGCCGACGGCCTCGATGTCGTCAGGCGCATCCTCGAGCAGGCCAACCGGCATCTGACCTCGGAAGGCGGGCTATTGTGCGAGATCGGCCGCTGCCGCAACGCGCTGGAGGCGGCCTATCCGGGCACCGAATTTCTGTGGCTGGACACCGAAGACTCGGAAGGAGAAGTATTTTGGATCTCCGCTTCCGACCTTGCAAATTTGCATGCGCGGGGCGATCGATCGCCTCCTGCCGCAAGGAAAAAGTCCGGCTCCGGCATTCCAGTACCTGACCGAAACTGCTAACGTATCGGGCAACGATCACCGAAAACTCGAAGAGGCCCGCCATGCTGGACAAGAGCCCGCACTCCGCCGTCAACGTCCCCAACGACCTTGCCGCGCACTGGATGCCGTTTACCGCCAACCGCGCCTTCAAGAAGGCGCCGAGGCTGCTCGCCGGCGCCAAGGACATGCATTACTTCACCGTCGATGGCCGCAAAATCCTCGACGGCGCCGCCGGCATGTGGTGCAGCAATGCAGGCCACGGCCGCACCCAGATCGCCGAGGCCATCGGCCGGCAGGCGGCGACGCTCGATTATGCGCCACCGTTCCAGTTCGGTATTCCACAGGCCTTCGAGCTTGCCAGCCGCATCGCCGATCTTGCACCCAAAGGCCTCGATCACGTGTTCTTTTGCAATTCCGGATCGGAGGCCGCCGACACCGCGCTCAAGATCGCGCTCGCCTACCACCAGATCTCGGGCCAGGGCGGCCGTAGCCGCCTGATCGGCCGCGAACGCGGCTATCACGGCGTCGGCTTCGGCGGCACCTCCGTCGGCGGCATGGGCAACAACCGCAAGATGTTCGGCACGCTGTTGACCGGCGTCGATCATCTGCCCTCGACCTATGATCGCGAAAAGCAGGCTTTCTCGAAAGGCGAGCCGGAATACGGCGCTCATTTCGCGGAAGCGCTGGAAAACCTGGTCAACCTGCACGGCGCCAACACCATCGCAGCGGTCATGGTTGAGCCGATGGCGGGATCAACCGGCGTGTTGCCGGCGCCGAAGGGCTATCTCAAGCGGTTGCGCGAGATCACCCAGAAGCACGGCATCCTGCTGATCTTCGACGAAGTCATCACCGGCTTCGGGCGCCTTGGCTATGCGTTTGCGGCCGAACGCTACGGCGTGCTGCCGGACATGATCACCTTCGCCAAGGGCGTCACCAACGGCGCCGCGCCGATGGGCGGCGTCATTGTGCGCGATACCATCCACGACGCCTTCATGAGCGGGCCCGAGCACGTCATCGAGCTGGCCCATGGCTACACCTACTCGGCCCATCCTCTCGCCTGCGCCGCAGGACTCGCGACGCTCGACATCTACCGCGACGAAAAACTGTTCGAGCGCGCCCGCGCCCTCGAACCGAAATGGACCGATGCCATTTTCTCGCTGAAGAACGAGCCCAACGTCGTGGACATCCGTACCGTCGGTTTGACGGCCGGCATCGACCTTACTTCGCGGCCGGACCAGCCGGGCAAGCGCGGCTTTGACGCGCTCAACAGCGCTTTCTTCGACAACGACCTGATGATGCGCATCGCCGGCGACACCCTGGCGCTGACCCCGCCCTTGATCGTCAGCGAGGAACAGGTCGGTGAGATCGTCGAGAAGGTCGCCAAGGTCATTCGCGCAGTGGCCTAAGAGGCACATCACCTCTCCCCGGGTAACCACAACCTGCGGCTCCTGTCGGGAGCCGCAGTTCCTTTTGTGTCAAAAGAACAATAGCCTCTCGAATCAACATTAGTGCTAATGTTGCAGGGCTTGGGGGCGCAGCGGAATGGCGCAAAACCCTTTCCCCGAGCCGCGATATCAACTGGGGGGTTGAAGGCCTAACGCGCAACATGATCCGCATTTCCACGATCTTCATCGCTATCTGCATGGTGCTGGTCGCTGCATCGCTCGGCCTTGTCCTGTATTCGGTGGCGGGAATCAGCGGCATGGAATCGGCCATCGTCGCCCTGACCGCGCTGACCTTCCTGATCCTCTACAACGCCGTCTCGATGCGGCTGCGTGACCGTACCGACGTCGGCGGTCAGATCGCGGATTTGTCGCGCGGGACCGCAGACCTCGCCCGTCAGGTCGCCGAATTCGGCCGACGGCTCACGGCGGTCGAAGGAAAGCTCAACTCCCTCAATCATGCCGGCGCCGACCGCATCCAGGCGGTGGTCGGCGAGATCAACGAACTTGGCGGGCTGGTGAAACACCTCGCGGTCTCGGTCGCAAGCCACGACGACATGCTTGCCGCAGGTGCTGCGGCAGCAGCGGTCGCGGACAAGCGCGAGATCCCGCCGCCCAAGGATCCGCCCCCTGCCGCCGAGCCGCCGAAGCTGGCCGTGGCCTCGCCGCCAATTGTCGTCGTTCATCCCGAGCCGGCGCGTGCCCCGCGCGGCGAAATGCAGACCTTCGCCGCCGTGAAAGCCGCGATCGAGGAAAACCGGCTCGATATCTACCTGCAACCGATGGTGACCTTGCCGCAGCGCAAGGTCCGCTTTTACGAAGCGGTAACGCGGATTCGCGACGAGAACGACCGGGTGCTTGCGGCCGATGACTTCCTGCCCTTCGTGGAAGCCACCGGGCTGATCGGTCGGGTTGACCACGCCGTAATGCTGCGTTGCGTACAGGTGCTGCGCCGCCTGATGGTTCGCAACAAGGAAGTCGGGGTGTTCTGCAACATGGCGGCCGCCACGCTGCGCGACCCCGCAACGTTCGCGCCATGCCTGGATTTCCTTGAAGCCAACCGCGCGCTGGCGCCCTCCTTCGTGATCGAATTCAAGCAGGCGATGTTCCGCAACCTCGGCGCCGCCGAGAGCGAGCATCTGGCGGCCCTGGCACAGCGCGGCTACCGTTTCTCGATCGACCATGTTACCGACTTGCGGATCGAACCGCGTGAGCTGGCCGACCGCGGCGTCCGTTTCATCAAAGTGCCGGCCGCGCTCTTGCTCGATCCGAAATCGTCGTCGACATCCGATATCCACCCTTCGGACCTGTCCGATCTGCTTGGCCGCTTCGGCATCGACCTGATCGCCGAGCGGATCGAGGGTGAGCGCGCCGTTGTCGATCTGCTCGATTTCGATGTCCGGTTCGGACAGGGCTTTCTGTTTGCGCCACCGCGGCCGCTGCGGCCCGAGGGCGCGCCGGCCGCTGACGGAGCCCCCACGGGCAACGGCCAGGAATCCAATGGTGCGATCAAAGCGCCGGAGACCCCGATCATCGAGCCGCCGGCGCGGACCACAGGCAATGCCGCGCTGGCGCGGCGTGCGGTTGGTCCGAACTAGTGCCCCAAGCCTGACATGACGACGCTGAAATTTGCCGAGAGGCTGCGCGATCTCGTCGGCGGCGTGGATGTGCTGCTCAGCGACATCTGGGGCGTCGTGCATAACGGTCTCGTCGCCTTTCCCGAAGCCTGCGAAGCCCTTCGGAACTTCCGTAGCCACGGCGGCACCGTCATCCTGATTACCAACGCGCCGCGGCCGGCGGATTCGGTACAGCGGCAATTGCGCAAGCTTCACGTCGCCGACGAGACCTACGATGCCATCGTCAGTTCCGGCGACCTCACCCGGAATTTTGTCGCCGGCCATCCCGGCGAGAGGATGTTCTGGATTGGACCCGAGCGCGACAGCTCGATCTATCGCGGCCTCGATGCCGGGCTCGTCCCGCTGGAACAGGCCGACTACATCGTCTGCACCGGCCTGTTCGACGATGAAACCGAATCGGCGGAGAACTACCGCGAGATGATGCTCAAGGCGCGCGAACGCCAACTGACGCTGGTCTGCGCCAACCCCGACATCGTCGTTGAACGCGGCGACCGGTTGATCTATTGCGCCGGCGCGATCGCCGAGCTTTATCTCGAACTCGGCGGCGAGGTAATTTTCTACGGCAAGCCGCACCGGCCGATCTATGAGCGCGCCATGGCGCTCGCAGCGGAGCGTCGGGGTCAGGCCGTCCCGCTCGGCCGGGTGCTGGCTATTGGTGATTCCGTGCGGACGGACCTCACCGGCGCCCATGGCTTTGGGATCGATTGCCTGTTCGTCACGCGGGGCATCCACTCCGAGGAGTTCGAAGGCATCGACCAGCTCGACCCCGCCTCCGTCAAGGAGTTGTTCGGCCACCCGCCGAAGGCGCTGACGCGGGAGCTCAAGTGGTGACGCGCCCAGCTAGCCTCTAATGCGTCGTCCCGGCCAAGCGAAGCGCGAGCCGGGACCCATAGCCACCGACGGGTCGAAAAAGAGCGAGCTGGAGCCCAACCCGGCATAACAACAAACGCATGTGGTTATGGGTCCCTGCTTTCGCAGGGACGACGCCGCCGGGATTAAGATGGAGCGAAGTAAACTTACGCGCTCGCCATATCCGGGAACACCGCTTCGATCTTGGTCTTCAGCGTGGCGGCGTTGAACGGCTTGACGATGTAGTTGTTCACGCCGGCCTTCTTGGCGGCGATCACGTTCTCGGTCTTGGATTCAGCCGTGATCATGATGAACGGCGTGGTGGCGAGATTGGGGTCGGCGCGAACTTCGCGCAGCAGGTCGTAGCCGGTCATCGGCTCCATGTTCCAGTCGGAGATGACGAGGCCGTATTTCTTGGCGCGCATCTTGTTGAGCGCGGCCGATCCGTCGGCTGCATCGTCGATATTCTCGAAGCCGAGCTGCTTGAGGAGATTTCTGATGATGCGAATCATGGTGTTGTAGTCGTCCACCACCAGAACCGACATCGATAAATCTACCGCCATCTTCAAATCCCCTCGGCAACATACCAACGCTGCTCGGACCCAAAAGCGCCCCGCAATCCGCCCAAGAACTACCACCAGCCGTTAAACAGCCCGTTAACCGAGGCCGGAGTCGGCGGCTTATCTGCCCTTAAAAAAGCCAATCAGACCCCGGCTTGACTTCGTCCACCGCCCCAAGCCACGGTCCGCCGTCCCTGTCCGCTAAGATTTTGTAAATGGCCTCCGAATTTACCGTGATCCGCGACACCAGCCCGATTGCCGCCACGCCCAAGGGAATGGTGGTCGCCATGGGCAATTTCGACGGCGTTCATCTTGGCCATCGTGCGGTCATCGACGCCGCCGGGCGCATGGCACTTGCGCATGGCCGGCCGGCTTTCGCGGTGACCTTCGAGCCCCACCCGCGAAGCTATTTCAGCCCGAACACCCCGCAATTTCGCCTTACCGACGAGACCGCCAAGCTCCGCCTTTTGGCCGCAACGGGACTAGCGGGCGCCGTGGTGATGACTTTCGACAAGCGCCGCGCCGAGACCACGGCGCAAGACTTTATTCACCACGATCTCATCGCGCGGCTCGGAATCAGCGGCATTGCAGTCGGCTACGACTTTCATTTCGGCAAAGGACGCGTCGGCTCACCGGGCCTGCTGGTGGCTGAGGCGCCGCGGCTTGGCATCGAGGTCGATGTCCAGGCGCATGTCGACATCGCCGAACGGCCGGTCTCCTCAAGCGCGATCCGGATGGCGCTGGCCGAAGGGCAGATCGACGAGGCGACCGCGATGCTGGGCGGCCCCTGGTTCATTACCGGCGAAGTCGATCCACGGCGAGAAACGCGGCCGCGACCTCGGTTACCCAACCGCCAATATCCGGCTCGACAAGAATTGCGGCCTCAAACACGGCATCTATGCGGTGCGTGTCGGCCGGGGCGACCAACGCTTCGACGGGGTCGCGAGTTTTGGCCGGCGTCCGACCTTCGACAATGGCGCGCCGCTATTGGAAGTCTTCCTGTTCGACTTCAAGGGCGACCTTTATGGCAGCCGCCTGGACGTCGCCTTCATCGCCTTCCTCCGCGAGGAATTGAAGTTTGACGGCGTAGACGCGCTGATCCGTCAGATGGATGACGACAGCGCGCGCGGCCCGCGAACGCCTGGCGGCCTCGCCGGATGCCTTCCCGAGATTGGGATCGCCGGCCGACATTTGAGGGCTTTATGCGGGCCGCGGCCTTTGCGATTTCCTGAAGCCCCTGCTATGGAAAGCCCATGTTTGCGCGGCGCACCATCGGCATTAGCGGCCCGGCTTCCGCCTGAGCTTTGAGCTCGGCGAAAGACCGGGATTTTCTCGTTCCTCCGCAATCGATCGCGAATTTCGCGCCCTTTGAGCCAAACCAGAGCATTCATGTCCGAAAAGCCGCAAAAGTCAGACAGCCCAGACTATTCCAAAACCCTCTTCTTGCCGCAGACGGAATTCCCGATGCGCGCCGGCCTGCCCCAGCGCGAGCCGGAAATCCTGAAAGAGCTGGAACGAGATCGGCCTCTACGAGCGCCTGCGCGAGAGCTCCGAGGGACGGCCGAAATTCGTCCTGCATGACGGGCCGCCCTATGCCAACGGCAACATCCATATCGGGCATGCGCTCAACAAGATCCTGAAAGACGTGGTGACCAAGAGCCAGCAGATGCTGGGCTTCGATTCCAACTACGTGCCGGGCTGGGACTGTCACGGCCTGCCGATCGAATGGAAGATCGAGGAGGAAAACTACCGCTCCAAGGGCAAGACCGAAGCCGGACTTTCGCGACTCGGCGGCGATGGTTGCCTTTCGCAAGGAATGCCGCGCCTATGCCACGCATTGGCTCAACGTGCAGCGCGAGGAATTCAAGCGGCTCGGCATCGTCGGCGACTGGGATCATCCCTACGCCACCATGAGCTATCCGGCCGAAGCCCAGATCGCGCGCGAACTGATGAAGTTCGCCGCCAACGGCACGCTCTATCGCGGCTCCAAGCCTGTGATGTGGAGCGTGGTGGAGAAGACCGCGCTCGCCGAGGCCGAGGTCGAGTACGAGGATTACACCTCGGATACGGTGTGGGTGAAGTTTCCGGTGACCTCGCCCGCGCATGGCGCGCTGGCCGGCGCCAGTATCGTGATCTGGACCACGACGCCGTGGACGCTGCCGGGCAATCGCGCGATCAGCTTCTCGCCGAAGATCGCCTATGGCCTCTATAAAGTCACCGACGCCCCCGCCGATAACTGGGCCAAGATTGGCGATCTGCTGATCTTGGCGGATGCGCTTGCGGAAAGCGTATTCAAACAAGCGCGCGTCGCGGCGTATGAGAAAGTGCGCGCGTTGCCGGCCGAGACGCTGGACGCGGTGGAATGCGCGCATCCGTTGCGCGGCCTTGATGGCGGATATCAATTCATCGTTCCGCTGTTGGCCGGCGACCACGTCACCGACGATACCGGCACCGGCTTCGTTCACACCGCGCCCGGCCATGGCCGCGAGGACTTCGACGTCTGGACCGCGAATGCGCGTGAACTGGAAGCGCGCGGCATCAGCACGACCATTCCCTACACCGTCGACGAGAACGGCGCGCTGACGGCGCAAGCGCCCGGCTTCACCGGAAAACGCGTTCTCAACGACAAGGGCGAAAAGGGCGATGCCAACGAGGCCGTGATCAAGGCCTTGATCGAGAAAGGCATGCTGCTGGCGCGCGGACGCCTGAAGCACCAATACCCGCATTCCTGGCGCTCGAAGAAGCCGGTGATCTTCCGCAACACGCCGCAATGGTTCATTGCGATGGACAAGGACATCGTCGAGAACGGCAAGGCGAAGGCTGGCGATACCTTGCGCGCCCGCGCGCTGCACGCCATTTCCGTCACCCAATGGGTGCCGCCGGCGGGGCAAAACCGCATCAACGGCATGATCGTCAACCGGCCGGACTGGGTGATCTCGCGTCAGCGCGCCTGGGGCGTGCCGATCGCGGTGTTCGTGCGCGAGAAGGGTGACGGCTCGGCGGAAATCCTGCAGGACGAAGTCGTCAATCAGCGCATCGCGCGATGCCTTCGAGAAAGAAGGCGCCGACGCCTGGTATATGGACGGCGCGCGCGAGCGTTTCCTCGGGTCCCGCGCCAACGAAGACTGGAAGAAGGTCGACGACATCTGCGACGTCTGGTTCGATTCCGGCTCGACCCACGCCTTCGTGCTGGAAGACCCCGTGCACTTTCCGGGCCTCGGCCGGCATCAAGCGCAAGATCGATGGCGGCCAGGATACCGTGATGTATCTCGAGGGCTCGGACCAGCACCGCGGCTGGTTTCACTCTTCGCTGCTTGGAAAGCGCCGGCACCCGTGGCCGCGCGCCGTATGATGTGGTGCTGACCCACGGCTTCACGCTGGACGAGAACGGCCGCAAGATGTCGAAGTCGCTCGGCAACACCGTCGAGCCGCAAAAGGTCATCGCGCAATCCGGCGCCGACATCCTGCGCCTGTGGGTCTGCGCCACCGACTATGCCGACGACCAGCGCATCGGCCCTGAAATCCTGAAAAACACCATCGAGACCTACCGCAAGCTGCGCAACACCATCCGCTGGATGCTCGGCACGCTGCATCATTTCAAGCCGGCCGACGCGGTCGCGCCAGCCGACATGCCCGAACTCGAGCGGCTGATGCTGCATCGCTTGAGCGAAATCGACGCCGTCGTGCGCGAGGCCTATGCGGCGTTCGACTACAAGACCGTCGTCGCTTCGCTCACGCATTTCATGAACACCGATCTGTCGGCGTTCTATTTCGATATCCGGAAAGACGCTCTGTATTGCGACCCGCCATCGTCGGTGACGCGCAAGGCCGCGCTGACCACGGTCGACATTCTCTGCGACGCGATCCTGAAATGGCTGGCGCCGATCACAAGCTTCACCGCCGACGAAGCCTGGTTCATGTATCGGCGGGACGGATCGCCCTCGGTGCATCTGCTCACTTTCCCGGATCATCTCTCGGGTTTCCGCGATGACGCGCTCGCCACCAAGTGGCAGACCATCCGCAACGTCCGCCGCGTCGTGACCGGGGCGCTGGAGCTCGAACGCGCGGCCAAACGCATCGGCTCTTCGCTGGAAGCCTCGCCGCTGATCTATGTCTCGGACCGGCAGACCCTGGCTACGGCTTGTTCGACATCGATCTCGCCGAAGTCTGCATCACCTCGAACTACGAGGTGCGGGAAGACGAAGCCGCCCGCAGCCGCGTTTCGTCTCGACGGGGTGCCGGGCGTCGCCGTCGTCGTTGAAAAAGCTGCGGGCAGGAAATGCGCCCGGTCGTGGAAGATCCTCCCCACCGTCGGCGATGACGCCGAATATCCCGATGTGTCGCCGCGCGATGCCAGCCGCTTTACGGGAATGGAAGGCGATGGGAGTTACCGTTTGAGTCTCCACCTTCGCTATGGGGTGATCGCGGCCATCGCCACGCTCGTGCTCGACCAGGCTTCGAAATTCTGGCTGGTTCGAATATTCGACATCGCGCACCGCGGCACGGTCAAGCTCACGCCGTTCTTCGATCTGGTCCTGGCCTGGAATCAAGGCATCAGCTTCGGCTGGTTTCAGAACGATGGCGCGGCAGCCCAGTTCGTGCTGATGGCGATCAAGGTGGTGGCGGTGGTGGTTTTGGCGGTCTGGATGGCCCGGTCACGCACGCTGATTGCCACGGTGGCGCTCGGGCTGATCATTGGCGGGGCGATCGGCAACGGCATCGACCGCCTGGCCTATGGCGCGGTGGTCGATTTTGCCCTTTTCCACGTCCATATCGGCGAAAATACCTTTAACTGGTATGTGTTTAACTTGGCCGATGTCGCCATTGTTGCCGGAGTGGTGGCGCTGTTATATGACTCGTTCTGGGGAATACCCGCCGCAAAAGCGCCCTGATCCGGCTAATAGTAGTCCGTCGAGTACGGCTTTGCGGGCCTATTGGCCGAATGAGGCCCAAGAGGCTGGAAAGTAACACCATTTCTGGACGGGAAAGCGCAATGCGCCGAACTGATGCAAACGGTCGGACCGGGGAAAATTTCATGATCACCATGAAGCGGACCTGCAGCCTCGTCGTTATCTCCTTAAGTCTTGGCCTCGCCATGTCGGCCGGACCCGCCCGCGCCGGTGACGACAGGACCTTCACGGAAAAAGTCTCGGATGGCTTCTATGGCATGATCCGTGGCACCAACATGGACAACCGCGGCATCGACTACCGCGAGCGTTCGCCGCTGGTGGTGCCTCCGACGCTCGATCTGCCTCCGCCGGCATCCGCCAGCGCCGACGTCCAAATCGCGAACTGGCCGAAGGATCCCGACGAACGCCAGCGCAAGGCGGTGATCGCGGCCAAGAAGAAGAATGCGCCGCCTCCGGCGCGCGTTCAGGTCACCGCCGCGGGAGGCCAGGTCCAGCCCATCAATATCGCGCCTCCGGTCGAGCCGCAGCAGGCGGTCGCCCCGGGCACGACACGTCCGGCCTATGCGAGCGATCGCAACGGCACGGCTCTCACCGATCCGGTCTATGACAAGCCGGGCGATTTGTTCACTGGCGGCGCCGCGGATCTGGCCAACGACGTTGGCTTGGGCAACCTGTTTGGCACCACCAAAGTCGTTCCGGTGGAGCCCGGTACTGAACCTGCTCGCCAAGCCTTGACTCAGCCGCCGGTCGGCTACCAGACGCCCGCGGCGGGCTACGCTTACGGCGAAACAAAGAAGGGCCTCCTGGACGGCACGGCCAATCCGGACAGGAATCCGCTTAGCCAGCGGTCCAGTGCAAGTAGCGTCGAACACTAAGGCCTTGGTGCTTTCTTACCTGACACGGACCGGCTTCGCATTGATGTGCGGTGCGGCGTCCCAACCATAAGGATTGCCGGTGGAGCTTTGGACATTCGTTTTTAAAGCTTGCAGCCGGATCGGCAGCGAGCGCTTCGTCCTCCCCGCCGGGCTTCCAGATCATCCATGATATCATCAGGGAGATTTAGGGCTTCATTGTTCGCCGGCCTGCTTGCCGGGCTGACTGTCTCCTCCACCATCGCGCTGGCCGACGCTAATTCGCCCCCCTCACCGCCGGCCACATTTACCCTCGCCAATGGGCTTCAGGTCGTGGTGATTCCGGATCACCGCACGCCGGTCGTCACGCAGATGATCTGGTACAAGGTCGGCTCCGCCGACGAGACGCCCGGCAAATCCGGCCTGGCGCATTTTCTTGAGCACCTGATGTTCAAGGGGACCAGCAAGCATCCAGCCGGCGAATTTTCCCAGACAGTGCTGCGGATCGGCGGCAACGAGAACGCCTTCACCTCCGCCGACTACACCGGCTATTTCCAGCGCGTGCCGCGCGAGCAACTCGGCAGCATGATGGAATTCGAGGCAGACCGCATGACCGGCCTCGTGCTGAAAGATGAAAACGTATTGCCCGAGCGCGATGTCGTGCTCGAGGAATACAATATGCGGGTGGCCAATAACCCCGAAGCGCGGCTGACCGAGCAGATCATGGCCGCGCTCTATCTCAATCACCCCTATGGGCGGCCCGTGATCGGCTGGCATCAGGAAATCGAGAAGCTCGATCGCGAAGATGCGCTCGCCTTCTACAAGCGCTTTTACGCGCCCAATAACGCAATTCTGGTGATTGCCGGCGACGTCGATGCCGACGAGGTGCGTCCGATGGCCGAGCGGACGTTTGGCGCCGTTGCCCCACAGCCCGCAATACCGGCCAAGCGCATCCGCCCGCAAGAGCCGGAGCCGGCAGCGCCGCGCACGGTGACCCTGTCCGATCCGCGCGTCGAGCAACCGGGCTTGCGGCGCTACTATCTGGTTCCCTCGGCTGCGACGGCCGCGGTCGGAGAGAGCGCCGCGCTTGACGTGCTGGCGCAATTGATGGGCGGCGGCAGCAACTCCTATCTTTACCGACGGCTGGTGATCGACCGGCCGCTCGCGGTGAACGCCGGCGCCGCCTACCAGGGAACCTCGCTCGACGCGACGCAGTTCGTGATATCGGCCTCGCCGCGGTCGGGTGTGACGTTCGCCCAGGTCGAGCAGGTGATCGATGATGTGATCGCGGATATCGCGCAGAACGGGGTCCGTTCCGAAGATCTCGAACGCGTCAAAACCCAGTTGATCGCCGAGACGGTCTACGCCCAGGACAATCAGGCTACGCTGGCCCGCTGGTATGGCGGAGCCATGACGACCGGGCTCAGCATCGAGGATATCAGAAACTGGCCGGAGCGCATTCGCGCCGTCACCGCCGAGCAGGTGCGCGACGTCGTGCAAAAATGGTTCGACAAGAACCGCTCGGTCACCGGCTATCTCATCAAGGACGCAACCCCCAAGCACGCGGAGAAGCGGTCGTGACCTTCCTCAAGATCGGCGCGGCACGCATGTTGTTCATGGTTGGCGCATGCCTGGCGATCGCGGCGATGACGCCGACGCCCTCGCACGCCGCCGCGAAAATCCAGCACCTGGTTTCGCCGGGAGGCATCGAAGCCTGGTTCGTGCAGGACGCCACCGTTCCGCTCGTGGCCATGGAGTTTGCCATGGACGGCGGCGCCGCGCAGGACCCGGATGGCAAGGCCGGAGTCGGCAACATGGTGGCCGACCTCATCGACGAAGGTTCGGGCGATTTGGACTCCCGGGCGTTTCATGAACACCTGGACCGGCGCGCGATCGAGCTGAGCTTCAGCGTGACGCGGGATTATTTCCGCGGCTCCTTACGCATGCTCAAGGACAACAAGGATGAGGCCTTCGACCTGCTGCGGATGTCGCTGACCTCGCCGCATTTCGACAGCGACGACGTCGAACGCATTCGCGCACAGCTCATCTCCGGCCTGAAACGCGAGACCTCCAACCCGGGCTCGCTTGCCAGCCGTAAATTCCTGGAGATCGCCTATGGCGATCATCCCTATGGCCGGCCGACCGGCGGCTCGCTGGAGAGCGTTCCAAATATCACGACCGCCGACATGAAGGATTATGTCAGCCGCATATTGACCAAAGAACATCTGAAGATTGCCGTGGTCGGCGACGTCGACGCGGCTTCGCTCGGCGCGTTGCTGGACCGCACATTCGGTCCCCTGCCGGCCAAGTCGAAGCTGGTGCCGGTGTCCGACGTCACGGCGAGCAAGCCGCCGCAGCGTGAGTTCATCGCGCTCGACGTGCCGCAAACCGTGGTGACGTTCGGCGGTCCCGGCATCCGCCGCAACGATCCGAATTTCATGGCGGCTTTTGTCGTCAATCATATTCTCGGCGGCGGCTCGGGATCGCGGCTCTACCGCGAGGTTCGCGAGAAGCGCGGCCTTGCCTATTCGATCTCGGACTCGCTGGTCTGGATGGATCACTCCGCCTTGTTCGTCGGTTCGACCGGAACGCGGGCGGATCGCGCCGGCGAAACGGTGGAAGCCATCACCCGCGAGATCCGCCGGATGGCGCTGGACGGTCCGACCGAACAGGAGCTCGATGAGGCCAAATCCTACCTCAAGGGCTCGCGGATGCTCTCGCTCGATACGTCGTCGAAGCTCGCCTCGGCCATGCTGCAATATCAGCTCGATCATCAGTCGATTGACTATCTGGAGCGGCGCAACGCGCTCGTCGATGCGGTGACGATCGACGAGGCCAAACAGGCGGCGCGCAGGCTGTGGGGCGATGGTCTGCTGACCGTCATTGTCGGCCGTGCGCCGGAGGCCACCGCCCTGCCGGTGGCCGCCAAAGCGTTGAAGGCGAATTGAGTGGTCCTTGGATTCTAACATTTGCAAAATGTGCCAGCCAGACCGGGATGCAAATGTTAGAATCGAACCACTAGTTCGGTGACGCCATGCTGCGGATTTCCCGCGACCTTTCGATCGACGAAAACGATCTCGATATTTCCTTTGTTCGCGCCTCCGGACCCGGCGGGCAGAACGTCAACAAACTCTCGACCGCCGTGCAATTGCGGTACGACGCCCGCCGGCTCACGCTGCCGAACGATGCCGCGGCACGGCTGGAACGGCTAGCCGGCCAGCGCATGACCAAGGACGGCGTGATCGTCATTCACGCCCAGCGCTTCCGTACCCAGGAGCGCAACCGGAGCGACGCGATCGAACGTCTGGTAGAGCTGTTGCGCGAGGCCATGATCCGACCCATTCCACGGCGCGCGACCCGGCCGACGCTTGCCTCAAAGAAACGCCGTCTTGACGGCAAAAAACGCCGCAGCGACATCAAGTCAAGGCGCGGCTCCAGCGGCTTCGACGACTAAAGCAAGCGGGGGACTTGTCGGATTGCTCCCTCCCACGGCCGCGCAAAAGCCCTTAGATTGAGCGATATCCAGCGAGTAGCCTTAAAATGCCCGTCCGACAATTGCCCGAACAGGTCGTCAACCGCATCGCCGCGGGCGAGGTGGTGGAGCGTCCGGCGAGCGTCGTCAAGGAACTGGTCGAGAATGCCATCGATGCCGGCGCCAGCCGGATCGATGTCTTCACTGACGGCGGCGGCCGGCGGAAAATCGCCATCACCGACGATGGCGGCGGCATGACCCGCGCCGACCTCGCTCTGGCGGTCGAGCGCCATGCCACTTCCAAGCTCGACGACGAGGACCTGTTACGCATCCGCACGCTCGGATTCCGCGGCGAGGCGCTGCCCTCGATCGGCGCCGTCGCCAAGCTCAATATCGCGACCCGCCACGCAGGCGAGCCGCACGCCTGGTCGCTGTCGGTCGAAGGCGGCGTCGAAATCGGCGATCGCGCCGGCCGCGTTGTCGCAAGGGACGCGCGTGGAGGTCAGCGATCTCTTTTATGCAACGCCGGCGCGGCTCAAATTTCTCAAGACCGATCGCACCGAGGCCGAAGCGATCCGCGAAGTGGTGCGGCGGCTCGCGATGGCGCGGCCCGACATCGCCTTTACGCTGGCGGGCGAGGAACGCAGCCCCGTCACCTGGGCCGCAGCCTTGCCCGGCGCGCCGGGCCAGTTGACGCGGCTCGGCGATATTCTGGGCGCGGATTTTCGTATCAGCGCCATCGACGTCCGCGCCGAGCGCGAAGGCGTCATGGTCGAAGGATTTGCCGCCAGTCCCTCGCTGACGCGCGCCAACGCGCTCGGGCAATATCTCTTCGTCAACGGCCGTCCTGTGCGCGACAAGCTGATCCTGGGTGCGGTGCGCGCGGCTTACGCCGACTATCTGCCGCGCGACCGCCATCCCGTGGTGGCGCTGTTCGTCACCCTGGATTCGCAGGGAGGTCGACGCCAACGTTCATCCGGCCAAGACCGAAGTGCGCTTCCGTAACGCCGGACTCGTGCGTGCTTTGATCGTGCATGCACTGAAAGAAGGCCTCGCGCGCGAGGGCAGGCGCACCGCGGCGAACAGCGGCAGTGCCGCGATCGACGCGCTTCGCCCTGCCTTTGCGCCAAGGCAGCCGAATTGGGGACAAGCAAATGGCGGACAGGCGAACTGGGATTGGCGGCGCTCGCCGGCCTTTCCGGCCGGATCGTCGCAAGCTTTTCAAGCCGCCGCAGCTACCGCCCTGGCCGAACCGGGCCAGGCGGCCTTCGATGTCGGCGCGCCGACCGCCGACGTTCGCTTCGAGGCGCAGCCTCCAACTGATCTGCTCGATCGTCCGCTCGGCGCGGCGCGAACGCAAATTCACGAGACCTATATCGTCTCGCAAACCCGCGACGGGCTCATTGTCGTCGACCAGCACGCCGCGCATGAGCGCATCGTCTATGAGAGGCTGAAGGCTTCGCTGGCAAAAAACGGCGTGCAGCGGCAGATCCTGCTGATCCCGGAAATCGTCGAGATGGACGAGGCCACGGTCGAGCAACTCCTGGCGCGTAGCGAAGAGCTTGCATCGTTCGGGCTTGCGATCGAATCCTTCGGTCCCGGCGCGGTCGCGGTGCGCGAGACGCCGTCGCTGCTTGGCAAGACCAATGCCGGCGGTCTGTTGCGCGACCTCGCCGAGCATATGGCGGAATGGGACGAGGCCTTGCCGCTGGAACGTCGGCTGATGCATGTCGCCGCCACCATGGCCTGCCATGGCTCGGTACGCGCCGGACGCCGCCTCAAGCCTGAAGAGATGAACGCGCTGCTGCGCGAGATGGAAGACACGCCCAATTCCGGCCAGTGCAATCACGGCCGGCCGACCTATGTGGAACTGAAGCTCGCCGATATCGAGAAGCTGTTCGGGCGAAGGTAGATCTGGAAATTCATCCGTCATCACCCGCGAAGGCGGGTGATCCAGTATTCCAGAGACCTCAGCGCTTGTACCGAGAAGCCACGGCGTACTGGATCGCCCGGTCAAGCCGGGCGATGACAGCGCTTACGCGGTGCGTAAAAACACAAACTCAGTGTCGTCGTAAGCCCGCCGCTCCAATTCCGCAAAATCCTTCCGGCGCTGCGAATGCCGCGGCCTTTGCTTCTTCCACCACGAGCAACGCGCCCGGCGTCAGCCAGCCGCCATCGCGCAGCGAGACCAGCGCCTTGTCGGCGAAGCCCTTGCTATAGGGCGGATCGAGGAAGACCAGCGAGAACGGCTCCATCGGATGCGCCGGACCGAGGTTTGTCGCGTCGCGGCGATAGACTTTCGTGACGCCGCCGAGACCTAGCGCCTCGACATTGTTGCGCATCAGCGCGCGGGCTTCCGCGCCATTGTCGACGAACAGCGCGAACTTGGCGCCGCGCGAGACAGCTTCGATGCCGAGTGCACCGGTGCCGGCGAACAGGTCCAGCACCCGCGCGTCCTGGATCGGATCGTCATAAGCATGGATCAGGATGTTGAAGAGCGACTCGCGCAGGCGATCCGCTGTCGGACGAATGTCGCGCGAGGATGGCGACGCGAGATTGCGGCCCTTCAATCTGCCCCCGACGACGCGCATCGCCTACTCGTCCCGCGGCTTCAGATCACGCTTGCCGTGATAGCCGCGCTTGGGCCGGCGCGGCGGACCGTAGCCGTTGGCCTCTTCCTCGTTGCGCGCACGCGCTTCCTCGCTGCCGGTGCGCTGCACCAGCACGCGGCGGCCCTTGCGGTCGGCGATCAGCGCGCTCTTGCCGGCCGGCTTGAACGGCTTCTTGCCGCGCGGCGCGTCAACCGCTTCATCCCCAGGTTTCGCGGCCGCCTCGCCCGGCATCGGCCGGTTGAAATCGGCGCCGGCAAGGGTTGCGATCTTTTCGCCGAGCTGCTCGCGCAGCACCCGCGTCTTGACTTCCTCGACCGTGCCTTCGGCGAGTTCTGCCAAGCTGGAACGGACCGTAGGACACCCGGATCAGCCGGTTCACTTCGAGTCCGAGATGCGCCATCACGTTGCGCACCTCGCGGTTCTTGCCTTCGCGGATCGCAAACACCAGCCAGACATTGGCGCCCTGGTCGCGCTCCAGCGTCGCATCGATCGAACCGTATTTGACGCCGTCGACCTCGACGCCTTCTTTCAGCGCATCGAGCTGGCCCTGCGTCACTTCGCCATGGGCGCGAACGCGATAGCGCCGCAGCCAGCCGGTATCGGGCAGTTCGAGCGCGCGCGCCAGCCCGCCGTCATTGGTGAGCAGCAGCAGGCCCTTCGGTGTTGAAGTCGAGCCGGCCGATCGACTGATCAGCCGCGGCAGACCTTCCGGCAGATTGTCGAACACCGTCGGCCGCCCTTCCGGGTCGGCATGGGTCGTCATCAAGCCGCGCGGCTTGTGATAGAGAAAGAGCCGCGTGCGCTCGCGCGGCGGCAACGGCTTGCCGTCCACGGTGACCGACGTCATTTTCGGTGACATCGAGTGCCGGCGAGTTGATGATGCGGCCGTTCACGGCGACGCGGCCCTGCGTCATCCATCTCCTCGGCATCGCGGCGCGAAGCGAGCCCGGCCCGTGCCAGCACCTTGGCGATGCGCTCGCCGGATTTCTTGACCTTTGGCGGCCGTGCGGGCCGGCGCTCGTCGTTGTCGCGCTCGCGATAGGCGCCGCGGCCGCCGAATGCCGGGCGCTTTGCAAAGATCTTGCTGTCGTCTTCATTTTCCCGGCGGGGACGATCGAAACCCCGGCCGCGCGGCTCGCTGCGGGGATGCTCCTGCCAATCGGTGCGGCCTTCGGGACGCCCAGGGCGTCGCTGTTGCGATCCCGGCGCGGGCGGTCGAATTTCGGACGGTCCTCGCGGGGACGATCGAACTTCGGACGCTCACGAAACGGACGATCGCCTTCAGGGCGATCTCCGCGCGGACGCGAAAACCGCGGCCGGTCACTACTGTCGTTATCGCGCGGACGGTCGTAACGCGGCTTGTCGAATTTTGGACGGTCGAAATTCCGCGCGCCCTCGCGGGCGGGACGTGAATGGCGCTCGGCGCCATCCTCGCGCTTCTGCCAAGGTTTGGCATCGCCACGGTCGCGGCCAAATTCCTTACCGCGATCCGGACGATCGCCGAAATCCTTGCGCGGGCCGCGCGAAAACTTCTTGTCGCCGTCGAATTTTCTTTCCGGACGGCCGGCAAACGGCCGATCGCCACGGGGACGGTCGCCATCCCGCGGCCGCGCGTTGAAGGGACGATCGCCACGCGGGCGATCATTGTCTTTGCGGAAACCCTCGCCACGCGGCGTGTAGGGCCGCTTCTCGCCGCCCTCGCGAGGTGTGTAAGGTTTCTTGTCGCCGAATTTCCTGTCCTGGAAGCGCGCGGCCGGACGCGCATCACGGTCACCACGATCCGGCCGGTCGCCGCGCGGCGTGTATGGACGCTTGTCGCCGCCGCGGTCATCACGTGGCCGGAATGAACGCTTCTCGCCTTCGCCGCCTCGCGACGGACGGTCGCCATAAGGTCGATCACCGCGAGGCCGCGGCGCATCGCGGTCGTCGCGGCGCGGTGGGCGATCGTCGCGCTTTCCGGCATAAGGGCGCCGCTCGCCTTCTGCTTTACCCGCAAAACCGCGCTTGGCGAATTTCTTGTCAGGCCCCCGAGGAACGCCCGAGCGGCCTTTGCCGCCGGACGGGACGGTCGCGCCGGCCCCGGGAATTGTTGTCTTTATCGTTGTCGCGGGGCATGAAAGGTCTCGTTTCGGGTGCAGGTACAAATGACGATCATGCGCGCGTCTCTCGACGAGGCGCATTCTCACGCAAAACACGGTATCCACTTTTGCTGAAGGCACTTCCCATAGCAGAGTTCTCTCGGAGATACGAGGCATGACAGCCCCCTCTTTCATGGATTTGGCGCTGAAAGCGGCCGAAACGGCCGGAAAATCGGCCGAAGTGCCGATCGGATGCGTCATCGTGCTTAACAACGAGGTCATCGCGACGGCCGGAAACCGGACCCTGACCGACCGTGATCCGACGGCGCATGCCGAAATTCTCGCGATCCGGCAGGCCACTTCCGCAGTCGGCAGCGAGCGGCTGGTCGATTGCGACCTCTATGTCACCCTTGAACCCTGCACGATGTGCGCGGGCGCGATCTCGCTGGCGCGGATCAGGCGGCTTTATTACGGCGCGGCCGACCCCAAGGGCGGCGCGGTGGATTCCGGCGTCAGGTTCTTCGCCTCGCCGACCTGCCACCATGTCCCCGAGGTCTATTCGGCGGTGGGGGAGCGTGAAGCCGCAACGCTGCTGCGGGATTTTTTTAAGTCGAGAAGGTAGCTGACCCTCGTTGTCATCATCCGCGCAAGCGGATGATCCAGTATTCCAGTGACGTCCGTGCTCGAATTCAGGGCCCTCGGCGTACTGGATATCCCGCTTTCGCGGGGTATGACGGAGTAACGTGGATGGCAGTCTACTTATCCCGCCAGGAAAAACTCCCGCAACGCCTTCGCCGTCACGTCAGGATTTTCTTCCGTGAGGAAATGACCGGAATCGACCGGCGAGCCCGACACGTTGGTCGCCCAGTTCTTCCAGGTGTCGAGCGGCGTGGCCGCGGCGCGCGCAATGCCCACATCACCCCATAGCGCCAGCATCGGGATCGTGATCTTGTTTCCCGCCTCGCGATCGGCCTTGTCGATATCAAAATCGGCATAGGCGCCGGCGCGATAATCCTCGCACATCGCATGCACGCGCGAGGGATCGCGGAACGCCGCGAGGTAATGTTGGAGCGCGCGCGGATCGATCGCGTCGAGGGTCTTTGATTTCGTCTGGCTCGCCATTTTCTGCTTGAGGAAAAAATCCGGATTGCCGCCGATCAATGTTTCCGGCAGCGGCGCAGGCTGCGCCAGAAACGTCCAGTGATAGATCTTCAGCGCATAGAGCCGGTCCATCCGCGCCCAGTAATCGTAGGTCGGCAGGATATCGAGCACCGCCAGCCGCGACAAACGGCCCGGGTGATCGAGTGCCAGACGGTAGGCGACGCGGCCGCCACGATCGTGGCCGGCGAGCGCGAAGTGCACATGGCCGAGCTGTTCCATCGCCTCGATGATGGTCTGCGCCATCGCGCGCTTGGTATAGGGCGTGTGATCCTTGTCGCTTTCCGGCATATCCGACCAGCCATAACCCGGCAGATCGGCGATGATCAGCGTGAAGCGATCGGCAAGCTGCGGCGCCACGCGATGCCACATCACATGCGTCTCGGAAAAGCCGTGCAGCAACAACAGCGGCGGACCCTTGCCGCCGACGCGGGCAAAGATGCGGCCGGATGTTGTGTTGATCCATTCAGAACCAAAACCCGGGAAAAGGTCGGCCAGATCGGACATCGTCGGTCACTCCACGCTTCGCGCTTTATTTCAGCGCCTGTTCCTGCTCGACCGCCTGCCAGCCGATGTCGCGGCGGCAAAAACCTTCCGGCCATTTGATCCGGTCGATCGCGGCATAGGCCCGCTGCCGCGCTTCCACCACGGTCTTGCCCGAGGCGCAGACGTTGAGCACGCGGCCGCCATTGGCGAGAAGTGCGCCGTCTTTGGCGATCGTACCGGCCTGGAAAATTTCGACGCCCTCGATCTGCGCCGCCTCTTCCAGCCCCTCGATGCGGGTTCCCTTGGCGTAATCGCCGGGATAGCCCTTGGCGGCCATCACCACCGTCAACGCCGGCTCGTCGAACCAGCGCAGATCGAAGTGCTTCAACTCGCCATCGCAGGAGGCCAATAGCGCCGGCACGATGTCGGACATCATCCGCAGCATCAGCACCTGACATTCGGGATCGCCGAAGCGAACGTTATATTCGAACAGTTTCGGTCCCTGCGCCGTCAGCATCACGCCGGCATAGAGCACGCCGCAAAATGGCGTGCCGCGCGCCTTCATGCCGGCCACGGTCGGCAAGATGATGTCAGCCATGATCTGGTCGTGAATGGCGGACGTGACAAAAGGCGTCGGCGAATAGGCGCCCATGCCGCCGGTATTCGGCCCCTGATCGTGGTCGAACACCCGCTTGTGGTCCTGCGCGGAAGCGAGCGCGATCGCGCTCTCGCCGTCGCACAGCGCAAAGAAACTGATCTCGCGTCCTTCGAGATATTCCTCGATCACGACTTCGGTGCCCGCCGCGCCGAAGGCGCCTTCGAACATCATCGCGATCGCTGCCTCCGCCTCGGGAAGCGTCATGGCGACCACGACGCCCTTGCCCGCGGCGAGCCCGTCGGCCTTGACCACGATCGGCGCGCCATGGCTGCGCACATAGGTAAGCGCATCGGCCGCGTTGGTGAAACGGCCGTAAGCGCCGGTCGGAATGTTGAACTCCGTACAGAGCGCCTTGGTGAATCCCTTCGATCCCTCCAGCTGCGCCGCCTGCTTGCTCGGCCCGAACGCCTTGATGCCGGCAAGAGAGAGATCATCGACAATGCCGGCCGCAAGCGGGGTTTCCGGGCCGACCACGACCAGATCGACCTCCTCGCGCCGGCAAAACGCGATCACCGCCGCGTGGTCGGCGATATCGAGCGCGACGCATTCGGCTTCACGGGCGATGCCGGCATTGCCGGGCGCACACCAGAGTTTTGTCACCAACGGTGACGCCGCAATCTTCCACGCGAGCGCATGTTCGCGGCCACCAGAGCCCAGCAAAAGTATCTTCATGAGAACGCCAAATGTAAAGCTAGTGCCCCGGTTCTGTCATTCGTATCGTGTCTCAGAGGGTTCGTTTACGAATGCCAGAACTGAAAGGGCACCAGCAAATATATAAGATTCTAGCGCGGTTTTGGATTTGACATTCGCCATGAGGGACTCGCGGCGACACTGAAGCGAATGTCAAATCCACCGCGCTAGTGCGATCTCATCGTCGGTCGCATAAAACTCCCTTGGGCCGCAAGGGGTTCTTAACTGCTTCCCCCGGATGCCGCGATGATCTGCTGGAGGGACGCAACGTGGCGGGCGAACGCGCCACGACCGGCCGCGGTCGCCGTGACCGTCGTCTGCGGCTTCTTGCCGACGAAAGCCTTTTCGACCCCGACATAGCCGGATTTTGCCAGCGTTTCGATATGCGCCCCGAGATTGCCGTCGGTCGCGCCGGTCATTTTTTTCAGGCGGGAAAACTCAAGCCCTTCGCCGGGCCGGCAGCGCGTTCAACGCTGCCATGATCCGTAAGCGCAACGGCTGGTGAATGATGTCGTCGAGTTCGGCCATCGATCAGACCCTGCGCATCCAGAGGCCGCTGAGGATCAGTCCGCCGCCGTTGACCGCGGCCATCCACAGAAGAAATGCGGCGCCCTCGATGAAGAAATAGCCGATCAGCGTCAGCACGATGATGCCAAGACCAATGGCCATGAACGCGCGGCCGAACCAAAGCCCGGCGATGCAGTAAAACAGCATGAAATAGATCGGCCAGAAGGCGCCGAGTTCACGCGGTCCGTAGTGGCCGAGTACGCTGCTGCAAAGTATGCCGAAGGCATAGAACAGCAGGAACGCAGCAAGCATCCTGAAATCGAACGCCTGCACACCGACCTGCCTGCCGCCCATGGTGGCGAGCGCAGCCGCGCTCGCAACATTCAGCACATTGACGCTAATCCAGATATAGGCGCTGTGGCGTGGCGAGACGTAGTTCGCGATATTTCCCGCCAGCACCAAGACCCCCGCCGCAATCATGATCTGGCTTGCGATGTCGTAAATGCGCGACTGACGGACGCGCTGAACGATCTGCTCGATATCGCTCAGCGCCTGCGCGGCTTCCTCTGGACCGATGGAGGTCATGATCCGATCCGTGTGTTGGCGACGTCGTCGGCGACCGCCGCGACCCCTTGGGCATTACCGACAATGCCCATGTGATCGACGCCGTCAATCAGCTTGACCTGGACCGACGGTGCGACCGCATGCACGGCATCGGCATATTTGTCGGCCAGCATCAATTCATCGCTGGCGCCGGAGATCAGCGTGATCGGATGATGGGCGGCGGCGAAATCGGCCTGGTAACCGCGCGTCGCGAAATTACGCATCAGCCGGAACGAGTAAGTCGGGTTGAGGATTTTAGCCGAATTTGCCGGCACGGCAAAGGCGAGCGTCGGCAGCGATTCACAGCAATCGATACCGAGCTTGCGCAGCGCCATCAGCCCAAGGAAGCGAGGAATGTCGGCATTGGCCCAGCCGCCGGAAGCCGGGCGGTTGGTCGGGGCGTCATAGCCGAGATACGGCGCGAGCAGCACGGTGCGCGCAAACAGGCCCTGAATCGACGAGCTCGCAATCCGCAACGCAAAGCCGCCGCCTGCGGAGTGACCCAGCAGCGTCAGAGGTTCCGTCAGGCGACGTCTTGCGCACAAGCGCGACCAGATCTGCCATGTCGTTTTCGAGCTGGCCGATAAAGCCGATATCGCCGCGGCTGCCGGAACCGCCATGGCCGCGAATATCGGGGGCATAGGTCTCGACCCCGCGCGCGGCGAGCGCGTCCGCCAGCGCGTGCACCGCGACGCTCGATCCTGAAGAGCCGTGCACGAGAATGGCGATCTTGCCGGTCGAAGACCCGCGCGCCGGATAATGCCGGTAGGCGAGTTCGGTACCGTCGCGGGCCGAAAAGCGCGACAGCGACGGCATCGAGCTGCGATCGACCGCACGGGCGGACTGCGAGATCGAGGTTAGTTCAGGCAGGCCCTGTAGTGGCGTCGCGATCATCGCCACCAGCACCAGCGCGGCCAACCCGACGAGGGTGAAACTCCAGCCCAAGACTTTCAGCGGAAATCTGACAATCCATTTCGACATGATCCTGCTCCTAAGGTTTCTATAGATAACTCTATATTACAGAGTAATCTATCGTGCAAGCTTGAAATTGGCGATCGGGGTAGAAACTCCTTAATTTGGGATGGTCCCCCGCCCCCGAATCGATTGACTGGTGCCGCCTATTTGAAGTTCCTGCCCCGCAAGCGGCGTACTCGCACAGGAACTTCAAATAGAAAGCGGCACCAGAATCATATGTTTGCTAGTGTCCATAACTTTCCGAAGTTCGTGAAAGGTGGGCGCTGAGGTAGCGCACGAACTTAGGAAAGTGGACACTAGGAATGGCCGCGACCGAAGCGCTGATCAATGCACCCGAATTTACGGTGACCGAGCTTTCGTCCGCGCTGCGGCGGACGGTGGAGGACGCCTATGGCCATGTCCGGGTCCGTGGGGAGATCACCGGCTTCCGTGGCGCCCACGCTTCGGGCCATTGCTATTTCGCGCTCAAGGACGATGGCGCCAAGATCGAGGCGGTGATCTGGAAAGGCACGCATTACCGGATGCGCTTCAAGCCGCAGGAAGGGCTTGAGGTCATCGCCACCGGCAAGCTCACCACCTATCCCGGTTCGTCGAAATACCAGATCGTCATCGAGTCGCTCGAGCCTGCCGGCATCGGCGCGCTGATGGCGCTGATGGAAGAGCGCAAGAAGAAGCTTGCCGCGGAAGGACTGTTCGACGAGGCGCGCAAGCAGTTATTGCCGTGGCTGCCGGAAGTGATCGGCGTGGTCACTTCGCCGACCGGCGCCGTGATCCGCGATATCCTGCATCGGCTGGAAGACCGGTTTCCCCGCCGGGTGCTGGTGTGGCCGGTGCGTGTGCAGGGCGAGGGCTCGGCCGAACAGGTCGCAAACGCCATCCGCGGCTTCAACGCTCTGCCGGAAGGCGGCCGGATTCCGCGGCCCGATCTTCTGATCGTGGCGCGCGGCGGCGGTTCGCTGGAAGATCTCTGGTCGTTCAATGAGGAGATCGTGGTCCGCGCCGCTGCCGAAAGCATGATTCCGCTGATTTCGGCGGTCGGCCACGAGACCGACATCACGCTGATCGACTTTGCCGCCGACAAGCGCGCGCCGACGCCGACGGCGGCGGCCGAAATGGCGGTGCCGGTGCGCAGCGAACTGATGGTCGAGGTCGCCTCGCTGGCGCGGCGCACGATGCTGTGCTGGCAACGTAGCCAGGAGATGCGCCGCAACGAGTTGCGCGCCGCCGCCCGCGCGCTGCCGGGCTTGAGCGAGCTTCTGGCGATTCCGCGGCAACGGCTGGACGGCGCGGCCTTTGCGCTGCCCCGCGGCCTGAAGGCCAACACGCATGCGCATTTCCGACACTTTGCCGGCGTCGAGCGCGCGGCTGACGATGCGGGTGCTGCGCGGCCAGCTCGCGCAAGCCCGGCAGCGCCTCACCGTATCCGGCGAACGGATGTCGCATTCGGCCAAAAGCCTGCTGCGCAACCGCAGCGATCGCTTCACGGGCCTGGCGATCCGGTTGAAGGCTTCAAGGCTCTCCAACGCGCAAGCACAGCGCCAGGCGATCGCGCGCGATCGCGAACGCACGCTGCGATTGGCCGAACGCGCCGGCCGCGCCTTTGCGACCTCGACGCAACGGCTTTCGGCGCGCGTTGCCCATAGCGGACAATTGCTGAACGCCTTGTCCTATCGCGGCGTGCTGGCGCGCGGCTTTGCTCTGGTGCGCGATGATGCCGGCCATCCCTTGCATGCCAGGGCCGACATCGGATCGGGGGCGCGCATGAGCATCGAATTTTCCGACGGGCGCGTCGGCGTTACCGCCGATAGCGACGAACTGACGGCTTCGCCGAAGCCTGGCGCACGCGAGGTCAAGCCAGCCGCGCCGCCCAAGCGCGCGACGAAGCCCGTCGATCAGGGAAGCCTGTTCTAACTTGTAAAGCCAGCAGATACGGCACTATCGCGCCAGCCACTCCGCGACGCGCTTTTGCGAATCGGCGCGCGCTTCAGCATCGGTGCCGACATGGCCTTTTTCGGGATAGGCCGCGTCGGGATTGGGCCCGATCGCCTGAACGGGCAAATTGGCGCGATCGAAATCGTGATAGGCGCTCGGATAGACCACGATCCGCGTCAGCGCGCTGCGGCCGTGGGCGCCCTCCACCATCTGACGGCAGGCCGGCGGTGAACTGACGTCATCCTTGGCGCCGATCAGAACCAGGATTGGAACACGGGCGCTCCAGCCTAGCCCCAGTGACAGACGGCAGTCGGGATAGAACGCGACGGCCGAGCGGAAATCATGCTCCGCATGATGCAGCAATAGTTGCGGGCGGACCGCCCACAATACCGCGCTGGCGCCGTTGGCCCAACCCAACAGGCTGATGCGATTCTGCGCCACCCAGGCCTGCTGCATCAGCCATTGCCGCGCCGCCAGGATATCGGTGACACGCTCGCGGCGGGCGGTGATCCTGCGCTCCTTGACACGGCATTGCGGGCCGAGTTCGCGCGAACCGTAGCTATCCGGAAACAAAACCGCCTTGCCGTCCTTGAGCAGTTCTTCAGCCCAGTCCCGATAGCGAACCTGAACCGGTTCGGAATGGCCGGACAGCCCGCCGCATCCATGCAGCGCGATCACGGCCGGAAACGGGCCATTGCCTTCCGGCTTGAAAAGCTGCGCGTGAAGTACGGCGGTCCCGGAAGGAATCTCGACAGCTTGCGGCACCGGCAACGGCGCAGCCTCCGCTGGCAATGCCACGGCGAGGAGAGCGAGTGCGACGATAGCAAATGGAAAACGCATGGCTTTGCCAGATCGGGACGGTGCTGGTGTGGCGGTTTGGAAGTCCGCATCATTGCTGCCGCGAGTTCGCCATGCGGACACAGCAAAAGGCTAACATGCGCCAAGCGGCAAATTCATCACAAATCGGTGGGTTTGACGGCGGACACTCCACCCTATTTATGGTAATAAAGGAAACAGATGGAAACTTTCGGAGAGCTTGCAAGTGTTAAATAAATCCGGTCCGCCCGGCCACGGCGAAGCGCAGTTGCAATATCTCGACGGCGACTTTCGTGTGGTCTCGCCGGGAACCTATGTACGGTGCGCGGTGACCGACGCGCGGATTCCGCTGGACGAATTGAAATACTGGAGCGTCGATTTGCAGGAAGCCTACGCGCAGCCTGTCGCCGTGTTGCAGCGGCATTTTCCTGCCGCGCTGAAACGCCAAGGCTGAAACGCTAAGGCTGAAACGCCGAGCGATCAGCCTTTCCGGAATTTTGGGTCCCGCGCCCGATACAGCCGGTCGGATACAAACCGGCGCAGCTCGATTGCGCTGTCGAATTCAAGTTTCACCGGAAATGCTGCGATGCCTTGCGCCCACGGCGGCAGTTCCCCGCCGATGCCAAGCCGCGCCAGATCCTTTTCCGTCGTCACCAGCTTCAGTGCATCGCGCCTGGCTTCCTCGACCAGCGCTTCGACTTCGCCTTGCGTAAACGGATGATGATCGGCGAAGGCGCGTTGGCTTGCGACCTCGACACCGTTGCTTCGCAGCGTCCGAAAAAAGCGCTCGGGATCGCCGATGCCGGCAAATGCCAGGACGCGCCGGCCGCGCAGTGACGACAGCGCGGTATCGTCGGCCTTCAACTGCGCTGTCAGGACCGGTTTATCCTGCGCCGCTATGCTGACGGCGACGGCCTCAGCCGCGCTGCCCTCGCCGACCACGATCAGCGCATCGGTGCGATCGATCTGCGGCGGCAACGGTGCGCGCAACGGCCCCGCGGGAAAAATCCTGGCATTGCCAAGTCCGCGATGCGCGTCGATCACGATCAGCGACGCATCCTTGGCGATCGCCGGATTCTGAAAACCATCGTCCATCACGATCACGGTGGCGCCTTGCGACTTGGCCAATGCCAGCCCATCGAGGCGCTCGCGGGCGACCGCGACCGGAACCGTCCGCGCCAGCATCAGCGGTTCGTCGCCGACGTCGGCCGCAAGGTGACGGTCGGGTTCGACCATGACGGGCCCATGCAGCCGCCCGCCGTAGCCACGGCTCAGCACGACCGGCGTCTCGCCAAGATCGCGCAGCAGCTTCACCAGCGCCAGCACGGTCGGCGTCTTGCCGGCGCCGCCGACGTGATAGTTGCCGACGCAGAATACGGGAATGCCGGCGTCAAAACCTTTGCGCTGCAATCGGTGGGCAGCGACCGCGCCGTAAATCGCGGCGAGCGGCGACAACAACAGCGACATCCACGATGATGGCCGGTACCAAAAGGCCGGCTCATGCATCCGCCGCCCCCATTTCGAGGCGAAGCTGCAAAAGATAAGGCTCGAGCGCCGCAAGCGTCCGGTCGAGCGCGCCGCCCAACTGCGAGACCACACGCTCGGCGGCGGCGAGCACAGTGTTGCGCGCGGCGGGGTCCGCAAGCAATTGGCCGAGTTGCTTCACCAGCGCTTCGCGCGTTTCCACGAGCCTGGCGCCGCCGGCACCGTCGAGTGCCTCGTAGACATCGGCAAAATTGAAGACGTGAGGCCCGTGAACGATCGATGCGCCGAGCTTGATGGCCTCGATCGGGTTCTGTCCGCCGTGCTGGACCAGCGATCCGCCCATGAAGACGACCGGCGAGAGCCGGTAGAACAGTCCCATTTCGCCCATGGTGTCGGCGACGTAGATTTCGGTGGTGGCGGTCGGCAATTCCTCGCGCGAACGCAGGCTGGCGTGCAGGCCGGCGGCGTCGATCATCCGCGCGATCGCCTCGCCGCGGCCGGGATGCCGCGGCACGATCACCGTCAACAGCGACGGAAAATGGCCGGCCAGCGTGCGGTGCGCATCGAGCAGAATCTCATCTTCCCCCGGATGCGTCGATGCCGCCACGATGATCGGGCGGCCGCGCGTCACCGACATCAGCCGCTCCAGTTTGGTGAAGTCGGCGGGAGGCGCCGGAACATCGAGCTTCAGATTGCCGGTGACGACGACGTTGCGGCTGCCGAGCATGGTAAAGCGTTCCGCATCGACGCGGGACTGCGCCAGGCAAACCTCGAACTGGCCAAGCAATGCCGAAATCGTGCCGCTCACCCGCCGCCAGCGCGGAAACGAACGATGCGACATCCGCCCGTTGATCAGCACCATCGGCAAACGCCTGGCCGCGCTCGAAAGAATGAGATTCGGCCACAAGTCGGATTCGATGAACAGCGCCAGGCTCGGCCGCCAGTGATCGAGAAAACGCGCGACATAGCGCGGCGAATTGTAAGGGACGTATTGATGAATGATGTCAGGCGGAAAACGCTTGGCGACGATCGCCGCCGAAGTGACCGTGCCGGAGGTGAGCAGGATACGGATATTGAGCGCGCGCAGCTTCTCGATCAGCGCTGCGGCCGCCAGCACCTCGCCGACGCTCGCGCCGTGAATCCAGACCAGCGGCCCGTGCGGCCGGACATCCTCGCTCATGCCGCGCCGTTCGCCGACGCGCGCGGGATCTTCCTTGCCCTGCTTCAACCGCCGCTTGATCAGCGCCGGCGCAAGCGGAACAGCCACCGAGCACAGCCGCCGGTAGACGCGCAGCGTCATCGGCAAGGCGCTAGCCATGATCCGTCACCTGCGGACGGCCGAGCTTTGCGTAAACACGACTGGTCGCCTCGTTCAGGGTCGCTTCCAGGCGCGCGCGCAATTCTTCCATGACCTCGGGGCTCGGCGTCGGGTGGAACCGTGATCATTTCGCCCCCCACCAGTGCCCCTCGCCCGAACGGCAGATTGATCGTGGTTCGATCCCAGTTTTTCAGACGCCAGTAGCGGCTGGTCGCCATGGCAAACGGCATGATCGGCCGTCCGGACTCGCGTGCCAGCATGATGACGCCGAGCCCCGCTATCCGCGAGCGTTTCGGCACATCGGCGGTCAGCGCAACATTATACCCCTGTTCGAGCGCTCGCACCATCTCCTTGAACGCCCCGACACCGCCCTTGCGGTGAAACGCCGAGCCATGGTCGCCGGAGCCTCTGATGGTGCCGATGCCGAGCCGTTCGGCGGCGATGGCGTTGAATTCTCCGTCGCGATGCCGCGAAATCAGCACCTTGGCGCGATGCATTTCCTTGGTCTTGATGAACGGCGTGAGGAAATGCTGACCGTGCCAGAACACGAAGATCGCCGGCGTCAACGGCTCGACGATTTCATACACATCGGGCGGATCAAAACTGAATTGGTTGGTCCGCCACACCAGCCGCAGGAATTCGGCCGTCAGAAAACCCACAGCGCGCTGAAACCAACTGCTGCGCAGCACATCGCGAATCAGTTTTTTCAATGGTCAGGCTTCGCGTCTTGATCAGGGTCGAGCAGCCGGTGAAGGTGAACGATGAAATACCGCATCTGGGCATTGTCTACCGTCTGCTGCGCCTTTGCTCTCCAGGCCGTGTGGGCGCTCGCGTAATTGGGGTACAGGCCGACGATTTCCACCTGTCGAAAGATCCTTGAACGTGTTGCGCTCGAGATCCTTCAGTTCGCCACCGAGGACAAGATGCAGCAACTGCTGCGGGGCACTATCTGGCATGGTCTTTCTTCCTAAAGCTGTGCCCGTTGCGCAAGTCTTTCGAGAAACATCGGGACATGTTTACGGCAAGGGACAGCTTCGAAATTGCTCGACAATACTTGCATGACGATCGCGCCCCGCAGCCACCAAAACCCCGTGCGTCACCTCGCGGCGATTATACAGGATGGTGTCCCCCGACAACGCAGTCATGCTACCATTCGCTTCCTGCACGATCAAATTGGCCGCGGCAAGGTCCCAGTCGCGGCTTTGACCGCCCGCAAAAGCGGCATCCAGCCTGCCCTCGGCGACCCGGCACAAGCGAAGCGCCAGCGAGCCGATGCGCGGATGAAGCGAAATCTCACCACCCGAGCGATTAAGCCGCTCGACCAATGGCTTCGGACCGGCGATGCGCGGAAAATCGAGCGTCGGTGCCGGACGTCGCACGGATTGCGGTGCCGTTGAGCCGCGATCCTCGTCCCCGCTCTGCGAAAAAGAATTCACCGCTCACGGGCGCAAATACCGCCCCCATCACCGGCAGCGCATCGGCCACCAGCGCGACACTGACGCACCAGTCTTCGCGGCCGGCGAGGTAGGCGCGGGTGCCGTCGATCGGATCGACAATCCACACCAGGTTTTTGCCAAGGCGGGTTTCGTCGTCGGCACTTTCCTCCGACAGCCAGCCATATTCCGGTGTAGCGGACCGCAGCCTGTCGGCAATCAGATCGTTGACCGCGATGTCGGCTTCCGACACCGGCGATGACGCGCCCTTGATCCAGTTCTTCAGTTCGGTCCGGAACAGCGAGAGCGCCAGCCGACCTGCCTCCCGCACCGTGTCGGTCAGAAGCGCGGCGTCGCGCGCAAAATTCCCCGGATGCTTCGTTTTCCCGGCATCACCGTCCGCCAAGCGTCAATCCCTCGATCCGCAGCGTCGGTGCGTTGACGCCATAGCGAAATGAAAGATCGTTGGCCGGCGCCAGCGATTTGAAAATGTCGAGCAGGTGACCTGCGATCGTCACCTCGCTCACGGGATAGGTGATCTCGCCGTTTTCGATCCAGAAGCCCGATGCTCCGCGGCTGTAGTCGCCGGTCACGCCGTTGACGCCCGAGCCGATCAGATCGGTGACATAAAAACCCTGACGATATCGGAAATCAGTTCGGCCGGCGTCGGCTCGCCCGCCTCCAGATGCAGGTTATACGATCCCGGCGACGGCGAGGACGATACGCCGCGATGGGCGTGGCCCGTGGTCGTGAGCTTGAGTTCGCGCGCAGTCGCACAATCCAGCAGCCAGGTGGTCAGAACGCCCTGATCGATCGATGCGCGATTTTCCTGACGCGAACGCCCTCGGCATCGAACGGCTGCGAGCGCAAGCCGCGGCGGCGCAAGGGATCGTCGATGATGCGGATATTGCTGGCGAACAGTTGTTGGCCGAGGCGATCCTTGAGAAAACTGGTCTTGCGCGCGATCGACGCGCCGTTGATCGCGCCGACCAGATGACCGACCAGCGAGCCGGAAACGCGCGGATCGAATATGACCGGCACCTTGCAGGTTTCGACCTTGCGCGGATTGGCGCGGGCGACCGTGCGCTCGCCGGCGCTGCGGCCGACGTTTTCGGGTGAGATCGAGATCAGCGGCATGCGGCGCGGCCGTGAAGTCATAGTCGCGCTCCATCGAGGTGCCTTCGCCGGAAATCGCGGTTACCGAGATGCCCTGGCTCGAACGCAAGTAGGCGCCGTGAAAGCCGGTGCTGGTCACGAGCACCATGCCGCCAATTCCGGTCGATGCCGACGCACCTCCCGATTTGGCGACGCCCTTCACCGCCAGCGCGGCGGCTTCGGCTTCACAAGCGCGGCGTTCGAGTTCGACGGTCGTCGGAACATGGGGATCGAGCAGATCGAGATCGGGGAACTCGCGCGTCAGCAACGAGGGATCGGCAAGGCCGACATATTCGTCATCCGGCGCCACGCGGGCCATCGCGACCGCGCGCTCGGCGAGCCGCGCCACACCGTCGCCGCCGACATCGTTGGTCGAGACCACCGCCTGGCGCTTGCCCACGAGCACGCGCAGGCCGACGTCGTCGCCTTCCGAGCGCTCGGATTCCTCGACGCGGCCGTCGCGCACTTCGACCCCTTGCGAAATGCCGCGCACGGCGACCGCGTCGGCTGCATCCGCGCCGGCGCGCCTGGCGGCCTCGACCAGGCGCTGCGCCAGCGTCGCTGAGCGCCGATTGATCGAACAGCTTGGCGGTGGCGGCGTCAGCCGAAAGCGAGGATGCAGTCGATGGTGAAGAGATCACGAACAAATCCCGCAGATTCATGGAAGGGCGGAGGGCTTTCGACAGAGGGACGAAAGCAAATCACGAACTTCATGAAATGTGCCTGATTCACTTGGAATTCAAGCACTTTCACGCCGCCAAAGCAGAAGAATTTCGGCAATCCTGCAAGGTCTCGTCAATCATGTCGGCCAAGGTGTTGTCAATCATGCCGATTGAAGGAAGGCCGGTGACGACGGATTAACCAGCCTTTTTAAGCCAATCCGGACAGCGCTCTGGCATGCTCTCACCCAACGACCGGGAATAATCCCGGCGGGGAGAAAAAGCCGTGAGGCGTCAAACAGCAACAAGCGGGATCAATCCCGCCGGGTCGAGCCGCGCATTGCGGCTCGACCCTCTCTCTCTTCCAGTGAGTTTCGATGCGCACGATGTCCGCGCCGACAACGGCGTGCGTCGAGTCGAACTGCATCGCGAGCGTGTCGTGCTCCGGCGTGCCGTCCAGGGCATGCGGATGGCCATCAATCTTCGCGTCAGCGATTTTCGCGGCATCGCGCTTCGCGGGATCGACGACGCCCAGATGCTGGTGCTGCTGCATCGCGATCCGTCTTTAAGTATTCCGCTTTGCGTGAGCTCCGACCGCGACGAGATCGCGGCGGCCTGGCAAACCTGGAGCGATATCTTCGCGCTCCCACAACTGCCCGAGGAAGCGGCCTGCGAGCCGGCGCCACGGCGACGGCGGCGCAACGCGATCCGGGCGCGGCGTCCGAAATTTTTGGTACGGCGCCGCAGCGGCGGTCCGCTCGATATCACCAACGTGCATCGCGACGAGCGCGAGATCATCGCAAGAAATTAAAAACTGCGGGCTTTTAGGCTGACCGCACTAGTGGTCCAATTCTAACATTTGCGCTTTGAGAGTCTGCGGCGGGGCGGGTAGCGAATATCAAATCCGCTCCACTAGCGCGTCCACAAGCAGCCCCGCAAACAGCAACAGCCCGGCGTCACGGTTGGATCTGAAGACACGCAGGCAAAGCGCAGGATCGTCGATCTTCAGCCGCGTGACCTGCCAGCCGAGATGGATGGCGAACGCGACCAGCCCGATCCACGCTGAAGCGCCCGCGCCGGTCAGCATTAACGCCGCGCCGATCAGGATCACCGCCAGGCTGTAGAACACGATCAGCGCCCGATGCGTCTGCGCCCCGAACAGACGCGCGGTCGATTTGACGCCGATCAGCGCGTCATCCTCGGTGTCCTGATGGGCATAGATGGTGTCATACCCGATCACCCAGGCGATCGAACCGGCATAGAGAAAAAGCGCCAGGCAGCCCGATCCGTCCAAGGATGACGGCAAACCCCATCAATGCGCCCCACGAGAAGGCAAGCCCGAGCACGACCTGCGGCCACCAGGTGATGCGCTTCATGAACGGATACACCGCGACGATCGCCAATGAGGCGATGCCGGTTGCGATCGCAAAGCGGTTGAACTGCAGCAACACAGCCAGCCCGATCAGGGCCTGCACCACCAGAAACGCCAACGCCTGCCGCACGCCGACCTGTCCTGCCGGGATCGGGCGCGAACGCGTCCGTTCGACCTTGGCGTCGAGATCGCGATCGGTGATATCGTTCCAGGTGCAGCCGGCGCCGCGCATGACAAAGGCGCCGACCAGGAACAAGGCCAGGATGAGCGGCAACCGGCTGACGTCGCGGGCCAAGGCGGCGGCGAGCGCGGCCGACCACCAGCACGGCAGCAACAACAGCCAGGAACCAATTGGACGATCGAGGCGGGCAAGCCGCAGATAAGGTCGCGCCCATAACGGTGCGTGCGTATCGACCCAATTGCCGGTCGCATCGGCGACCTGCGCCAATGCGCCGGATTTGATATTCGCTTCCGTGTTGCCGCTCGTTCCCATCGCGAATGTCAGAGCCAAAGGAACGCGAGGGCCTCGATCATACGACCCCGGCGCTTGCTTTCGAAGCTTCGACCAGGCCTGCAACACCCGTCATCGCGTCAGCGCGTTGCCGCTCAGCGTATCGAAGGTGTTGCCGCTCTTCTTCGCGACTGTGGCTTCCGGCAGCGCCGCCGCGGAACCCAGCACTTCGCTCAGGCTCGGACCGGCCGGGGCAGCCTGCTGCCTTTGCATCTGTGCCGCCGCGCCACAAACCCTGGTCCGCATCGCCTCGGTGCTCACATGGCCCTTCTTGAGTTGCTCGCTGATTTGCGGCGGGATCCCGCACCGTGCCGCATTGGTCTCGACATATTTGACCATCTTGGTCTCGGCCTGGAGGAAATTGCCGATCAGCTTGCAGGCCTCCTCCGGGCCTGCATGCCGCTCGCCGGCCACCTTCAGAACCTGACCGCGCTTTTCCGCCTCCTGCCGCAAGGGCAAGAAGTCCTTCATGCACTCGTCAGGCGGGCCGCCTTGCGTCGGAGGCGCCGCGAAGGGCGAAGCGCCGGCGCCCGGAAAGGACGCAGGTGCCGGCGCATTGCCGAAGGCGGACGACGCCGCTGGGGGGGCCCCAAAAGCGCTCGAAGGCACAGCCCCGTTGACGGGCGGGAAAGCCGGATCGCTCAAGGTCCCGGCCTTGCCGGGCAGCGGCGCGGGAAACGCACCTTGCGCCAAAACCTGTCCGGCATTGAATGCCACAACGGCGACCACAAATGGCGCGATCAACTGGCGGATCATCAAAGCTGTTCCTTCAGGCCTGCAAGCTTCTTCCCGATAGGAGAGCGACTCCGGTTCGGCATTTTACGATTGCTGCAAACGGTTAACAACCCGTGGAATAGGGCAAGAGCGCGGCGTGACGTCGCCCCTGGATGGCAATAATCGCGCAATTTCTTATCCTTTTGGGCTAAAACCCCCGCGGATTGGGACCCTGACCCGCAATGCCCTCGCATGATTTCCGTAAACCCCGGCTGTTCGTGGATACCGCCCTTGAAAGCGGCATGACGGTGGCGCTTGAGCGCGACCAGAGCAACTATCTTGGCAATGTGCTGAGACTTAAGGCCGGCGACAGCATCCTCGTATTCAACGGGCGCGACGGCGAGTGGCTGGCCTCGATCACAGGGCGCAAGCGGCCTGATGGTCTGGAAATCGAGAGCAGAACCCGGCCGCAAGACCGCCTGCCGGAGCTTGCTTATGTCTTCGCCCCGCTCAAGCACGCTCGGCTCGATTACATGGTGCAAAAAGCCGTCGAGATGGGGGTTTCCTCGCTGCAACCGGTCCTGACGCGTTTTACCCAGGTCGCGCGCGTGAACAGCGAACGGATGCGTGCCAACGTCATCGAAGCAGCCGAACAATGCGGCATTCTCGGTATCGCCGAGGTCGCAGAACCCGTCGCCTTCGATCGCTTCCTGGGTCATCGCAAGCCGGAACGCCTGCTCGTTTTTTGCGATGAGGCGGCCGATGTCGCCAATCCATTGAGCGTGCTTCAGGGCGACAAATCCACTGCGGGAATCGACGTCCTGATCGGGCCGGAAGGCGGGTTTGCCGAGGAGGAGCGCGCTGTTCTGCTGCGTCAGCCGAACACCTTACGGCTTTCTCTCGGACCGCGTATCCTGCGGGCCGATACCGCAGGCGTCGCAGCGCTGGCGTTGGTCCAGGCGGCGCTCGGCGATTGGACCGGGCAGCCGACAGCCCGTTAAGACGAACCGCTTGTTAAGCGACCTGATATTAAGCGATTTGGCATATTAAGCGACTGGCCGATTAAGCGACTTGGCCGATCCCGGTCGAAACCTCGTCTCGGCCATGCTAAAGGGCTGCGGCCCGTACCCGCGGTCCAATCGAGGCCGCGAACCGACCGATGAAAAATCAAATCAGGTCAAAGGCTTAAGAATATTACGTGCACTGGACCCGTTTTCGGGGGATTTGGACTGCAAGATGACCGCAACCACGCCCCGTCGTGCGACCGGGTCCGCCGCATGGGCGGATACGCTGCTATTGTCATTTGCCAAGGCCGGCTACGCCCTGGCCGAGCCTCCCGTCCTGCAACCGGCCGAGCCTTTTCTTGACCTCTCCGGCGAGGACATCCGAAAGAGCCTGTATCTGACGACGGATGCAGCCGGCGAAGAACTTTGCCTTCGCCCCGATCTGACCATTCCGGTGGCGCGCGAATATCTCGCCTCCGGCCAGGCCGGCCAGCCGGCCGGCTTTAGCTATCTCGGCCCGGTGTTTCGTTATCGCGGGGCTGCGCCGAGCGAGTTCCTGCAGGCCGGCATCGAGTCGTTCGGCCGGCTCGATCGGCCGGCGGCCGATGCGGAAATGCTGGCCCTGGCGCTCGAGGCCACGCGCGCCTTCGGCGTCAACGATGTCGAGATCCGCACCGGCGACGTCGCCCTTTTTACCGCCCTGATCGATGCCCTCGGTCTTTATCCGGTGTGGCGCCGGCGGCTGATGAAGGACTTCAACCGCAAGATCAGCCTTGAGCAGGATATCGAACAGCTCACGGTCACGAGTGCTGCGACCCGCAATGAATATGAAGGTGTGCTGGCCGCCCTTGCCGGCTCCGACCGCAAGGCGGCGCTCGCGCTCGTCACCGACCTGATGTCGATCGCCGGCGCCAGCAATGTCGGCGGCCGCACGGTCGCGGAGATCGCCGACCGCTTTCTCGAACAGTCGACCTTGAAGGCCGGCGCGCTGCCGCGCGACGCGCTTGCCGTCATCAAGCGTTTTTTGGCCATCGCGGGCGATCCGCGACGATGCGATCGCGCGATTGCGCTCGCTGGCGTCGGACGCCAGGCTCGACATCACGGCCGCGATCGATGCAGCTCGAAAGCCGGGTCGGCTTTATGGCGGCGCGTGGCATCGATATTGCGCGGACGCGCTTTTCGACCTCCTTCGGGCGCGGTCTTGATTACTACACCGGCTTCGAGTTCGAACTGCACGCCAAGGGCAACGGCGTCGAACCTCTGGTTGCGGGCGGCCGCTATGACGGCCTGCTAACCCAACTCGGCTCGGCGACGGCCATTCCCGCGGTCGGATTTTCCGTGTGGGTCGAGGCGCTCGCACGAATTGGCCAGCCTGCACCATCCGGGAGGCCCTCGTGACCACGCCCTTCGTTCTCGCCGTTCCTTCAAAGGGACGCTTGCAGGAGAATGCCGAAGCTTTCTTCACGCATGCCGGACTTGCATTGGCGAAACCGCGCGGCGCCCGCGAATATCGCGGCACCATTATCGGGCTCGAGAATGTGGAGATTGCCTATCTCTCGGCGGGCGAAATTGCCTCGCAACTGGCGCGCGGCGCGGTGCATATGGGCGTCACCGGCGAGGATCTCGTGCGCGAAAGCATTGTCGATGCCGACAAGCGGGTGCTTCTGATCGACAGTCTCGGCTTTGGCAGCGCCAATGTCGTGGTCGCGGTGCCGCAAGCCTGGATCGACGTGCGGACCATGGCCGATCTCGACGACGTCACGTCGGGCTTTCGCGAGCAACATAACCGGCGGATGCGGGTAGCGACCAAATACATCAACCTGACCCGCGCTTTCTTCGCCGCCCACGGTATCGTCGACTATCGCATTGTCGAAAGCGCTGGCGCGACCGAAGGCGCTCCCGCCGTCGGCACCGCCGAGATGATCGTCGATATCACGACGACCGGCGCAACCCTTGCCGCCAATGGCCTGAAGGTGCTCGATGACGGCGTGATCCTGCGCAGCCAGGCCAACCTTGTCGCCTCGCGCGAGGCCGACTGGTCGAGCGAGGCGCGGGAAGCCGCGCGCGTGATCCTCGACCACATCGCAGCCCGTGCGCGCGCCAACAAATACCGCGAGGTCCGCACCCGCTTCACCGGCTGCAACGCCACGCTGCTCGCCGAGGCGGCGCAGCGCTTCGGCGTGGTATCGCCATTCGGCGGCCCAACTTCTTCCGGAATGGTGACGCTACACTGCCCGCCGGCCCAGCTCTATGCGCTTGGAAGCTTTTTGCGCGACCACGGCGCGGAGACGGTTTCGGTGGCTTCGCTGGACTATGTGCTGGACCGCGAAAATCCGCTGTTTGCTCGGCTTCAGGCATTCCTCGGCCAATAGACCGCAGGTCCCGCTCCGTGGCGACAATTCACCGCGATTGCCATATGTTGTACCGGAACGCCTTTTTGAGCGAAGTTGAAGTGGTCCGTTTTGAGACTGGAACCTGACCGATGATGCTGGGTACGGACGTATCGAGCTTGTCAACGACCGCGGTGACCGCTGCGGCGCAGGGGCTATCGATCGTGGTGCCGCTGTATAACGAAGCGGCCGGCCTGTCGTCGCTGCACCAGCGGCTGTGCAATCTCGCAAAAGCGCTCAGCGACCGGCATCGGCTGGCCTGCGAAGTCGTCTATGTCGACGATGGCAGTTCCGATACCACGCTGTCGATCGCGCGCGGGCTCACGCCCGATGGTATCGACGTTCAGGTCGTTTCGCTGTCGCGCAACTTCGGCAAGGAAGCCGCGCTGATGGCCGGCCTCGACCATGCGCGGCGCGGCGCTGTTCTGTTCATGGATGGCGACGGCCAACACCCGCCGGATCTGGTCGAAAAGCTGGTCGGCCACTGGATCGACGATGGCTACGACGTCGTCTACACGGCCAAAGCCAATCGCGACAACGAATCATTTCTGCGGCGGCTGTCGGTGCGCGGCTTCTACGCGCTGATCAACTGGGGTGCCCGGCAGAAAATCCCGGAAGACGCCGGCGACTTCCGCCTGCTGTCGCCGCGCGCAGCCGCTGCCTTACGGCAGCTTCCGGAGCGCAACCGCTTTTTCAAGGGACTGGCGAGCTGGATCGGCTTTCGCCAGATCCGCGTCGATTATGAGCCGGCGGCACGCGCCCACGGCATGACGACCTTCAGTCCGGGACGACTGGTCGGGCTTTCGATCGAGGGGCTGACCTCGTTCTCGGTCGCCCCGCTTCGCTTTGCGAGCCTGCTCGGCGTGTTTCTGGCGTCGGCCGCCTTCCTGTTCGGCCTTTCGATCCTGTGGGAAACGATCATGGATGGGAAGTCGGTCCCCGGCTATCCATCGCTCGTGGTCGGCCTGATGACGATCGGCGGCGTGCAGCTCATCATGATCGGCATTGTCGGAGAATATATCGGCAAGATCCTCTCCGAGCTGAAGGCGCGCCCGATCTATTTTGTCGCCGAACATTCCGAAAAGCGCGCCGATGCACACGTGGATGGCGAGGCGAGCGAAAGGACCGCGGCCGAATGAGCCGGCGCATCTGGTTGTGCGCCGACGACTACGGCATCAGCCCCGGCGTCAACCGCGCGATACGCGATCTGATCGAGAACGGCCGTCTCAACGCCACGTCGGCCATGGTGGTGGGTCCGGCGATCGGCCGCGATGAAGTCGATGCGCTTAACGTGGCGGCGAAAGCCAATCCGCGTTGCGCGATCGGCCTGCACGTTACGCTGACGGCGCCGTTCCGCCCGCTGACCATGCACTTCAGGCCGACCGAGGGCGGCCTGTTCCTGCCGCACACCAAGCTGTTGCGCCGCGGCCTGATAGGAAGACTTGATTCCGAACTCGTCCACACCGAAGTGACGGTGCAACTGGCAGCCTTTGCCGACCTGTTCGGCCGTCCGCCCGATTTCGTCGATGGCCATCAACATGTGCAGCTCTATCCCGGTGTGCGCACGGCTTTCCTGGCGGCTGTGAAGACCGGAGCACCCGAGGCGTGGATCCGCCAATGCGGCCGCGATCGGCCGTGGGTTCAGCGTCTGGACTCGCCGAAGGCGTTGGTTCTCGATGCCTTGAGCGCGCAATTTCGCAAGCGCGCCGCTCGCACCAGGCTTGCCTTCAACCCGGCCTTCGCCGGCGCCTATGATTTTTCGCAACAGCCCGAGTTCGGCGCCTTGATGCGGCAATTCCTGCAAGGGATGCCCGAGGCTGGCGTCGTGATGTGCCACCCGGGTTTCGTAGACGATGTGCTGATCAGCCTCGATCCGCTGACGGTCCAGCGCGAACGCGAATATGAATTCCTCCGCGGCGAACAGTTTTTACCGCTTCTGGCGGCCAACGAGGTCACTTTGGGCTGACCCCGCGGCGCGAGGTTTTTCGGCTTTCGATCAAGGGCTTGCACACAAGCCGGCCGACGCGGCAACCATTCTGTTTGCCGCCTACATAAATTTAATTTTCACCCGCACTACATGCGACATGATCCCCTCTTACATCTCAGCCACGCTTTCCAAAGCGAGGGAGAACCGTGATGACACCGCAAGAACGCCAATTGGTTGATGACCTTTTCGACCGACTGTCCAAGATGGAGAGCGCGCCACGCGATCCGGATGCGGCAACCACGATCGCGCAGGGCTTGCGGATCGCGCCAAACGCCGTTTATGCGCTGGTGCAGACGGTGCTGGTGCAGGACGAGGCGCTCAAGCTAGCCCATCACCGCATCGAGGAGTTGGAGCACCAAAGCACACCTCCACAAAATCAAGGCGGCGGCTTCCTCGATAGTATGCGCGGCGCCATCTTTGGCCAGGGTCAGTCGCAAGGTTCTGTCCCGAATGTGCGGCCTCCCGAAGTCGGCAGTCGCCCGGTCTGGAACAGCGGTCAGGTGCTGCAACAGCCGGGACAGCACTACGACCAAGGCGGTTACGGTCAGCCCTATGGCGGTCCGCAGGCGCCCATGGGCGGCGGCATGATGGGTGGTGGCCCGATGGGCGGCGGAATGATGGGTGGGAGCGGCGGCGGTTCATTTCTGGGAACCGCAGCAGCGGCAGCGGCCGGCGCCGTCGGCGGATCGCTGCTTCTCAACAGCTTTCGCGGCATGATGGGCGGCAACCGCCAGGCATTCGGCGAGACTGCGGCCACCGGCGATCGGAGCCCGTGGAGCGACCAATCGCGCAGCGATCTCGCGCGCGATGCCGGCGTCAATAATATCGGCTCGAACGATCTCGCCGCGCAAGATCGCGCCCAGGATATCGCTCAGGATCGCGACGACGACAGCTCGCATGCCGGGCTGTTCGATTCCGCGTCAGGCGCCGATCGCGACGACACGGACATGGATGACGATTTCGGCGGCGATAACGACAGCGATTTCGCCTGATACCGTTACCGCGAGCAAAAAACGGCCGCCCTCAAGCGGCCGTTTCATTTGGTGATCGTCCGATCGATCAGATGACGACGACCCTGGTGCCGACATTGACGCGACCATAAAGGTCGATCACGTCTTCGTTGCGCATCCGGATGCAACCCGACGATACGTTGGTGCCGATGGTCCAGGGCTCGTTGGAGCCGTGGATGCGATAGAGTGTCGAGCCGAGATACATCGCACGCGCGCCGAGCGGATTTTGCGGTCCGCCTTCCATGTGCCGCGGCAGGTCCGGCCGGCGGGCGATCATTTCGGACGGCGGCGTCCAGTCCGGCCACTCTTTCTTGGCGGAAATCGTCTTGACGCCGGACCAGGTGAAGCCGGGACGGCCGACGCCGATGCCGTAACGCATCGCCTTGCCGTTGCCCTCGACCAGATAGAGGAACTTGTTGGGCGTATCGATGACGATCGTGCCGGCGCCCTCCTTGCCGTCATAGTTGACGATCTGCTTCTCGAATTTCGGATCGAAGGCAGGACGGGCGGGCTCGCTTAATCCCGGTTGTTGCATGGTTTGCTGCGGCATCATTTGCGGCTGCGACTGGTAGGCCGGTTGCGGCTGATATGAAGGCTGCTGCGGATAGAGAGGCCGCCGATCGACCTGCCCCTGCGGCTGATAACCCTGCCCCTGGCCATCGCCGAACAGAAACTCGATGAAGCCACCGCCCATGTTGGGGCGATCGGCCGAAGCAACGCGCACCGGCGCAGGAGCCGGCGGCACTGCGGACTGATCGGGATGCAGAACAACGGGATCGGTGACGAAGTCGGCTTCGTTTGCGGCGGCTTGCGGAAATCCCGGACTCAGCCAACAAGCGCTGGCGAGCAGCGCGAAATACATTTTCTTCATCGACGTACTCATACTAGTGCCCGCTTTCCGAAGTTCGTGTTACACCTCAGCACCCACTTTCACGAACTTCGGAAAGTCACGGGCACTAGCAAACATTTCGATTCTAGTGCCGCTTTCTATTTGAAGTTCCCGGATCGAATTCGCCGCTTGTGGCGCGGGAAACTTCAAATAGGCGGCGCTAGTTTCGTTGTAGGTGCGCCGGAGCGGCGCCTCTTGCACGCGAACAGCTAAGAGCAAAAACCGCATCGGTTTGGTAAACAGAATCGCCGTTTCGATTCACCACGTCGCCAAATCGGCGCGGTTTTGTCCGCTAGCGTTTATTTTCGATGAACGGCGGCGCGCATGGTTAATGGTTGGTGTGTGGCGCCGCTCATCTTCTTCATGCAGGTTCCGGCGTGAACCTCATGTTAAATCTGGTCTGCTTTAAAGCACTGCGGAGTGAAGGGGTCAGGGAAATTCTTATGCCGGTTCATCGCAGACGTTTTCGTATCGAGGAGGCTTTCTCCGGAGGCATTCAGTTGCCGCCGGAGGTCGATACCGAGTTAGGCCCCATGCACCATGAAATAATGAACGAACTGCGTGCCATTCGTGCGCAGATGGGAACGGCACGTCCGAGCGTCGCGACGGAGACGATCGGAGAAGCTGCAGCACGCGAAGTCGCGGAGGCCCACACTTTGCTTGAAACCTATCGTGCCCAGATCGAACAGTGCGAAAAGCTGAAGGTCGAGCTCGACCTGATCTATGACGCCATTACCCGAACCAAGCGCGAAATCGCCGTGCTTCATGGCAAGAGTTTCAACGGCGAAGAGATGGCGAAGGTCAACGGCGAACTCGGCGCCGTGGTCGGCGGCACCGAAGAGGCCACCCAGCAGATCCTCGAAGCCACCGAGGCGATCGACAATGCGGCCACGGCGCTGAGCCGGGTCACTTCGCCGGATCAGCAGAAACTGCTCAGCGAGGAAATCCAGGAGCGCGTCGTCTCGATTTTCGAGGCTTGCAATTTCCAGGATCTCACCGGCCAGCGGATCAAGAAAGTGATGACCACGATGAAATTCATCGAGCATCACATTACCGTTATGATGGATATCTGGGGCGGCGTCGACGCCATCAAGGCCCATGCGCCGCCGATCGTCGATGCCCGCGAAGGCGACGCCAAGCTCCTGAATGGTCCGAAACTGGAAGGCGACGTCGGTCACGCATCGCAGGATGATATCGACGCGTTATTCGACTAAAGAGTCGTCCGTGAACAAGGCTCTAAGCGATTGAGGGAGAGTTCTGTTTTTCGGATGAGGCGGCATTTGAGATTGCAGGGATTGGGAGCTTGAGACCCCCAAACCTTGCAATTTCGTTTATGGGATTCCCTCGAAGCAGGAAGCATGATTCCTTGTCTGCATCGGAGGGGACGATGCGACCGAAGAAGCACAAGACGACGGGATCGAACGATCTGTTCCGGGCACGGCTGGACCAGATCATCAATCTGAAGCACGAACTGGTTTTGCTCGCAGGCAAGATCGACTGGGACTGGATCGACGGCGAGATTGCGCCGCTCTACAGCGAGCACGGCCGGCCTGGGATCGAGACCCGCTTCATGATCGGGCTGTTGTTGCTCAAGCACATTTACGGGCTGTCCGATGAAGGGGTTTGCGAGCGCTGGGTCCACGATCCGTATTTCCAGTACTTCACCGGCGAAGAGTTTTTCCAGCACACCTTCCCGCACGAACGCTCGGACCTCAGCCATTGGCGTAAGCGGCTTGGCGACAAGCTGGAGTTGCTGCTGGCCGAGAGCTTGCGGGTAGCGCACGAGGCCGGCGCGTTACGCAGCCACGACCTCAAGCGGGTCACGGTCGATACCACGGTGCAGCCGAAGGCCATCACCTTTCCGACCGATGCCAAGCTGCTGCATGCGGCCATCAAGGGGCTCAACCGCCTGGCCAGCAGGCACGGCGTCAGGCTGCGGCAATCCTATTCTCGCATCGCCAAGGCGGCCGCGATGATGGCGGGCCGCTACGCCCATGCCAAACAGTTCGGGCGGCATCAGCGGCAGTTGCGTATTCTGCGCAGCCGGCTGGGCCGGATCATCCGCGACATCCGCCGCAAGATCGCGGGCCAGCCAGCCCTGGAGCAGGCGTTCGCCCTCCCGCTTGGCCGAGCCGCACAGATCCGCTCGCAGCAGCAGCGTCAGCGCGGCTGGAAGCTGTATTCCTTCCATGCCCCCGAGGTGGAATGCATCGGCAAGGGCAAGGCCAGCGCGCCTTACGAGTTCGGGGTCAAGGCCTCCATCGTCACCAATAACCGCCGGGCTCCCGGTGGCTCGTTCGTGCTGCACGCCAGGGCGCTACCCGATAACCCTTATGACGGTCACACCCTGCGAGACGTCATCGACCGCACCGAGGCACTCACCGGCTGCCCGATCGAGCGGGCCTATGTCGATAAGGGATACCGCGGCCACGACGCGCAGAACCCGCGTCGCGTCTTCATCTCAGGTCAGAAGCGCGGCGTCTTCGGTGCCATCAAGCGCGAGCTACGCCGCCGCTCTGCCATCGAGCCCGTCATCGGACACATGAAGGCCGAAGGTCATCTCGGCCGCTGCTATCTCAAAGGCCGCGCCGGCGACGCCGCAAACGTCGTCCTCTCAGCGATCGGCCACAACTTCCGCCGCATCCTCGCCTGGCTCAGAGAATTCTTGTGCCTCTTCCTGGTCCAGCTATTGCGCACGTTCGGCAATCCGGCCCTACTCAATCGGGCTTCTTAACGGACGACTAAAGAAAGTTCCCGCTTCCAAACAAAACGCCGGCCGCCTAGTGGTCCGATTTTAACATTCGCACCCCTTCTCGGGTGGGCACTTTTGCGAATGTTAGAATCAAAAGACCACTAGCGAATATAAGTTGCTAGTGGGCGATGCGCTGGCATCGAGCCCGAATGACACAGCACTTGTCCCTTTACGCCCGCGGGGCGCAGCGGACATAGACCATGTTGCCGTAGCGGGTCGCCGCATCCTTGTCGATGAAACGGGTGATCAGGACCCTGCCGTCGAAGGAAACGATCTCGCGATCCTGCTCGCCGCCGGCCGGACCCGGCGGACCAATGTAATTCTTGCCGCTCGGGCTGCCCTTGAGGCGCAATTCCTGCGGCGTTGCCTGATCGGCCAGATGCATGATGACGCCGCCACTGGTGCCGGCACCGATCACGTAAGGCTGCTTGCATTGGGCCTTCGCGGCCGCTTCGGTTCGTGCGCGGTCATTCGGGTTCTGGAAGGATGCCAGCCCCCATTTGCCGACGATCTCGTCGGCGCGGATCGTTGCCGGCATCTCCGGGATCGGCGCCGCTTCCGGTGCAGCCGATGGCGACGACGATGAGAACGAAGGCAGGCTCATGCTGCTGCACGCCCCGAGGAAGACCGCCAGCACCGAAGCGATCCCCAGATTGGCAGCTGTCCGCGCGCCACATGAACCGATCATATTCTCCCCCAAAAAAATCTGAGGTCGCACCCGACCTGCAGCGAAGCGCAAAAGCCCTGCCGTAGCAACGACGTCCTGTGAAATACGCCGGCGCACCGATATGGTTTCCCGAAGCATCCTATATGAGCCTCACCAACGCCTTAACCTCCCGTTTGCTTGACAGGACCGCCGCAAGGCCATATCCCCCAGTCGCGCGATTGGCACTCTAAACACCTGATTGCCAAGATGACAGAACAGGCTGCCCCAGGTGGTATCGAATACGCCCGTATTCAAGGTCGCCTTCGACGGCAGATCGACCAGCAGAACAGGCCTCCAAAGGAACCGTCATGGCTAAAACCACATTTCGCCCACTGCATGACCGTGTCGTGGTCAAACGTATCGATGCTGAACAAAAGACCAAGGGCGGCATCATCATTCCCGACAGCGCCAAGGAAAAGCCCTCGCAAGGCGAAATCACGGCGGTGGGTCCGGGCGGCCGGGATGAATCCGGCAAGTTGATCCCGATCGACCTCAAGGTCGGCGACCGTGTCCTGTTCGGTAAATGGTCCGGCACCGAGGTCAAGCTCGACGGCGAAGAACTGCTGATCATGAAGGAAAGCGACATCATGGGCGTGCTGGCTTAAACGCCGCATCGCTCCCCTTGCCCCGTTGGCGCAGCGGCAAAGCTGCGTCAGGCAAACATCCAGATACCGATGGAGTGAATTCAAATGGCTGCCAAGGACGTCAAATTTTCCGGAGACGCACGTGACCGCATGCTGCGCGGCGTCGATGTTCTCGCCAATGCCGTCAAGGTAACGCTCGGCCCCAAGGGCCGCAATGTCGTGATCGAGAAGAGCTTCGGCGCCCCCCGCATCACCAAGGACGGCGTGACCGTCGCCAAGGAGATCGAACTCGACGACAAGTTCGAGAACATGGGCGCGCAGATGCTGCGCGAGGTTGCCTCCAAGACCAACGACACCGCGGGCGACGGCACCACCACCGCGACCGTGCTGGCCCAGGCCATCGTGCGCGAAGGCGCCAAGGCCGTTGCCGCCGGCATGAATCCGATGGACCTGAAGCGCGGCATCGAGTTCGCGGTCACCGCCGTGGTAAAGGACATCGAAAAGCGCGCCAAGCCGGTCGCCTCCTCCGCCGAAATCGCCCAGGTCGGCACCATCTCCGCCAATGGCGATGCCGCGATCGGCAAGATGATCGCACAGGCGATGCAGAAGGTCGGCAACGAAGGCGTCATCACGGTCGAGGAAAACAAGTCGCTCGATACCGAGGTCGACATCGTCGAGGGCATGAAATTCGACCGCGGCTATCTGTCGCCTTATTTCGTCACCAACGCCGAAAAGATGACCGCCGAGCTTGAAGACGTCTACGTGCTGCTGCACGAGAAGAAGCTGTCCGGCCTGCAGGCGATGCTGCCGGTGCTGGAAGCCGTGGTGCAGTCGGGCAAGCCGCTTCTGATCATCGCCGAGGACGTCGAAGGCGAGGCCCTGGCGACGCTGGTCGTCAACCGCCTGCGCGGCGGCTTGAAGGTCGCCGCCGTCAAGGCGCCGGGCTTCGGCGATCGCCGCAAGGCGATGCTGGAGGACATTGCGATCCTCACCGGCGGCCAGCTCATTTCAGACGAACTCGGCATGAAGCTCGAAAGCGTGACGGTCAACATGCTCGGCCGCGCCGGCAAGGTGGTGATCGACAAGGAAAACACCACGATCGTCAAAGGCGCCGGCAAGAAGAAGGACATCGAGGGTCGCGTCAACCAGATCAAGGCCCAGATCGAGGAAACCACTTCCGATTATGACCGCGAGAAACTGCAGGAACGTCTGGCCAAGCTCGCGGGCGGCGTCGCGGTGATCCGCGTCGGCGGCGCGACCGAGGTCGAGGTCAAGGAAAAGAAGGATCGCGTCGAAGACGCGCTGAACGCGACGCGTGCCGCCGTGCAGGAAGGCATCGTGCCGGGCGGCGGTGTTGCGCTTGTTGCGCGCCAAGAAGGCTGTCGGGCGCATCCACAACGACAATTCCGACGTGCAGGCCGGCATCAACATCGTGCTCAAGGCGCTGGAAGCTCCGATCCGTCAGATCTCGGAGAATGCCGGCGTCGAGGGTTCGATCGTCGTCGGCAAGATCCTCGAGGACAAGTCGGAGACGTTCGGCTTCGATGCCCAGACCGAAGAGTATGTCGACATGGTCGCCAAGGGCATCATCGACCCGGCCAAGGTGGTCCGCACCGCATTGCAGGATGCCTCTTCCGTAGCCGCCCTGCTGGTGACGACGGAAGCCATGGTTGCGGAGTTACCGAAGGAACCCGCGCCGGCGGCTGCCGGCGGCCACGGCCATGGCGGCGGCATGGGCTTCTAAGCCGATTCGAATATCTGTTCCCGAAGAAGGCCGCGATGAGCGGCCTTCTTTTTTGGCGATTTGTCCTGAGCTTTGCTAGGAAGGATTGACGGCTCCGATTCAACCGCGGGCCGACAGCTTCAAGTCAATCTGTCCCAAGGAAGTGCTGATGCGCGCACCTTTGCTTCTCCTGACCGTTTTTGCCGCGGCCCTGACCGGCATGGCCCACGGCCAAATGAAGCTTTCGCCGAGGGCTGCACCTGGCGCCAACGACGTCAGATATTTCACCGCCATCGATGGCCTGATGGATGGCAATGCCGACGTGATCCTGAAAGAGACACGGCAAGGCAAGACGCTCACCGCGGCCAGCCTCGATGTCTGCTATCCCGTCGCCAAGGGCTCGGACCGCAAGGATCGCTTCGTCGTCAATCTGGCGATCAACGGCCAGACGCTGACCGGCGCCACCCAAAGCATCGGCGGCAAGTTGCCGGTCACGGTCAAGCTGACCCGGAAGCCGTCCGGCGACAATTTTGAATTCAAGGGCCAGATCAGCATCGGGCCAACCGTCACCGAGGTGAACTCGACCGACAATTCCGATCTCAGTGAACGGGAATTCCAGGAAAGCCAGACCAGCGACGACGGTATCACGGCAGCGCCAAAGGATTTTACCGAAGTGTCGCCGGAAGCGATCGGCGTTCGCGTCAAGCTCGAAGCAGCCGCCGATTTTCTCAAGAGCCTCAAGGGGCAAGACGTCGAGGTTTCCCTGAGCAGCCTCGCCGTCACCTGCGACGTGCTGCGCGCGGGCGAGCAGACCATCACGCTCAGCGCCGACCCCGAGCGCGCCGCGGCGCTGATCGCAAAATTCAAATCGGCACCCGGCGCAGTCGCAGCCGGCTGGACCACAGGAATCCTGGAAATGGACCGCACCATCCGCTTTTCGGCTACCGGATGGCGCGACGGCGAGCGGCTCAACAAGGACAAGCTTGCCGCGACGATCGCCAATGTCCTGGCCGGAGCCTTTTCGGCAAAGCCCGCAGCCTCGGCCTGGAATGCCAGTAACGGCAAACTGAAACTGACGTTCAAGCGCCTAAACCAGCTCTATCCCACGCTTGATCTCACCGACACGCTTGAGGTGACCGCGCTCGTCGCGCCCGAAAAGCCCGGCGGATCGGACCGGCTGGTCCTGTGGGTCTCTAGTCCCGCCATCACGACCGCCGATGAGACCTCCGGGCACACCCTCAACCTCGCCAACGATTCCAGCGGTGATGAGGAAGGCGCTCAGAAGGACGACGACGGAGTCGTTGACGCGTTGGCCAGGGAATTCAAGGGGCAACGCTGGGACGCTGACAAATCGGTCTGGAAGTAGCCGGCCGTCAGTTCGTGTTGATGTGGAACCGCAAGGACCTGGTTCCAGCAAATAGCACCTGATCGCCCCGCCGCCGCCAGGTGGTGGCTTCGCTGAGGGCCGCGACAAAATCATCGTCGGCTTGCGCGCGCGCCGGCGGGCAGTCGCGGTCCTGCAACTGACCGGGAACGAAGATCACGGTGTTGCCCGCGACCGAGAACTGCCCGGTGCCGGTCTTGCACCACAAATCGAGTTTCGCCTCGCCATTGTCGCCGATCTCAAGCGTCGGAATCCGCTTCGATCCTGCCTGAGGAAGCGTATCCAGCGTCATCTCGAATCCGAATGGAAAGCCCTCGTCCGCACCGGCGGGACTGGCCGCCAAGCCGGCGATAGCAAAGGTGACGGCGACCGCCGCCTGCCTCAAAAAAGCTCGCATCAACAACATCTAGTTCCCCTACAAAATCCAGAACGGCGCTTGTAGTCGGCCAAATTGACGTTGACCAGATTGGCGGCGGCAAAAAACCCCCGCGTCCGGCAGGACGCGGGGAGACTTGATCAGTCCAGATCAGGCTGACGACTACTTTATCACCATCGCCGTGAACGGATAGACATAGGCCTGCAACATCACGAACAGGCCGACCAGACAGGCCAACGCGATAGAGTGTTTGAACACGAAGCGCAGAATCGTGCCTTCGTGGCCGTACCAGTTGGTCGCGGTGGAGGCGACGACGATCGACTGCGCGTCGATCATCTTGCCCATGACGCCGCCCGACGAGTTTGCCGCGGCCATCAGAACCGACGACAGACCCAGTTGCTCCGAGGTGATCTTCTGCAAGTTGCCGAACAGAATGTTCGACGCGGTATCCGATCCCGTCAGCGCGACACCCAGCCAGCCGAGCAACGTGCCGAAGAAGGGATAGAGGACGCCGGTCGCGGCGAAGGCGAGGCCCAGCGTTGCGTCCAGGCCGGAGAGGCGCTGTCAACGTACCGATCGCCAGCATCGCTGAAATCGTGATCAGCGAGATCGCGCACAGCTTGATGGTGCGGCCGTATTCGGTGATCATCTTCACCGGCGAGAAGCCCATCAGCAGGCCGGAGATGATGGCCGCGATCAACATGCCCGTCCCGGTGAACGATAGGTAGGTGAACCCGAATACTGCCCCCTCCGGCGTCGGCTTCGCAGCCACTGGCGGCACCTTGTTGATCAAGTTATGCAGGTGGGGAACAGGATAGTTGTAGAAGAAGTTGGCGTTCGCCCAAGTCTTGAACCAGCCGCTGCCCCAGATCAGCATCACGATGCAGACGATGATCCACGGCAACAGCGCGCTCCAGAGCTGCGCCTGGGACAAGGGCGTATTGTCCAGCGGCTTGGCCGGCGTCATCGTCGCCAGGGATTCGTCGTTGCCGCGCAGTGCCGGCGACAGCCAGAGCTGTTTCGGCTGCCAGACCTTGAGAAACAGGATCAGCGCCCCCATCGAAATCAACGAGGCGCCGATATCGACAATCCAGGGATTGAGATAATTGGAAATCACGAATTGCGGGACAGCAAACGAGACGCCGGCGATCAGAATGGCCGGCCATACGTCTTTCATACCCTTCCAGCCGGCAAAGGCCCACACCACCCAGAACGGAACGATCAGCGAGAACACCGGCAATTGGCGGCCGACCATGGCGCCGAGAATATAGGGGTCGAGCCCGGTCACCTCTGCAAGGCCCTGAATCGGCGTGCCCAGCGCGCCAAAGGCGACGGGCGCGGTATTGGAGATCAAGGAGAGACCGGAAGCCGCAAGCGGCGAGAAGCCAAGACCAATCAGGACGGCGCCAGTGACCGCGACCGGGGTGCCGAATCCCGACGCACCCTCAAAGAAGGCACCAAAGGAAAACGCGATCAGAAGCAGTTGCAGGCGACGGTCTTCCGTGACGTTGCCAATCGCCCGCTGCAACAGATCGAAACGACCGGTCACGACGGTGATGCGGTAGAGATAAATGACGTTCAAAACAATCCAGCCGATCGGGAAGAACCCTCGCACCACACCGAGCAGCGAGGCGCGGACCGACATGTTGATCGGCATCGTGAAAACGAAGATGGCGATGAGGTTGGCGACGATCAGCGCAATGACGGCCGCGATGTGTGCCTTGACCTTGCCGCTCGCGATCAAAACCAGCAGCGTGACGACGGGCACCGCTGCGGCGATCGTCGAAAGCACGCTGTTGTTAAGAGGGTTGTAGACCTGATTCCACATTACGATTCCTCCCGCGGGCCTTCGACGCCGGTTATTGTTTGACGATCGTCGCCGTGAGCGGATGACACAGGCCTGCTGCATCACGAGAAGTCCGACCAGACGGTGCCAAAAAATGGGCCGCCATCGGCGGCCCATTCAACGTGTTAATTGCTGCCAGTCGGGCTAGCTTCGGTTGTCAATCAATCAGGACCGATCATGCTCCAGCGCTGCTAATGTCCCGGCAATGCCGCAATGCTCGGGAAGAACAGGTAGCAGGCCACCCCGATGAGCACCAGATAGACCAGCAGTACAAGGGTCCAGCCGAAATTATGGCGGATCACCTCGCCCTCGTTGCGCACGAACCTGCTGGTCGAAACGCCGACGCTTGCGGTTTGCGGCGCGATCGGCTTGCCGATCTCGGCACCGACCGAGTTCAACGTCGGCAACAGCAGCAGGGGAAAGCCGAGCACTTTGCCAACCAATGCCTGGAACGTGCCGAACATGGCGTTGGTCGAGGTATTGCTGCCCGACAAGGCTACGCCGATGAAGCCCAGGATGGGCGCCACGATGATGAAGGCGGCTCCGAGCTTGGAGAAGGCGCTGGCAAGCGAGCCGGCCATGCCTGAGTAGTTAAAGACATAGGCGAGGCCGAAAATGAACACACCAACCAGGCATGCGCCCCACATCTGCGACCAGGTCTTGGCAAAGATTGCGCCGATCTGGCTCAGGCTGACGCGGAGCACGATCACGTTGATGATCCAAGACACCAGGATGGCCGTGCCGCCAACGAACGGCGTCCAGTTGAACACGGCGCTGATGGTCGCTCCCGGCGTGATCGCTGACTTGGCCGCGACGACATAGTGCAGCACCACGATCGAGGGCAGGTGCGACCAGGGCCCGGTCCAGGCGACCACCACCGCAATCAGTATCCCGATCGGCAGCCAGGCCATGCCGACTTCGCCGGCTGAGAGTCCGTGCGCCTCCGCCTGCGTATCTCCAGTCGCGGGTGCACCGCCATACGCCAGGATCTGCGCAGGCCGCCACATCTTGAGCAGGAGCAGCAGCGCCGCGAAGCACACGATCGCGCCGATCACATCCGGCAGATAGGGGCCGAGATAAATGGCCGTCGGCAACTGGCCAGCGACATAACCGAGCGAGCCGACGATGGCGAGCGGCCACGCCGACCACATGCCTTGGCGACCCGATACGAGATAAAGCAAGATCCACGGCGGCAGCAAGGCCAAGATCGCCACGATCTTGCCGACCGAAGCCGAGTAGATGGGCAGGAGGTCGACGAAGCTCACGCCGAGCGTGCCGGCGGTCACCGTAGCAAGCGCGATGATTGGTGCTCCCAGAGCGCCATAGGAAACCGGCGCATTGTTGGCAATCGCTGCGACGCGGATCGCATCAAGGTCGGGGATGCCGATCGCGATCAGGATGGGTGCGACGAACGCCCACGGGTAGCCGAAACCGACCAGTCCTTCGAGCAGGGCGCCAAAGGCCCAGGCGAACAGAATGGTCTGCACCCGCACGTCACGAGTGCCTTGCTGGATGAGCCAGCGGCGTAATCTGTCGAACCCGCCGGTCGTCACCAGCGTGTTGAACAACATCACACCCCAAAACGTGATCCAGTCAACATTCCATACGCCGGTGGCGGCGCCGTAAAGGTAGGCGCGCATGCCATCTTCGAGCGGCATCTTCCAAACCCACAGCCCGAGCAGGAAGGTGACGATCGAGCCGATCAACACAGCGATCCAGGCCGACATGCGCAGGCCTGCCAGCAGGAACAACAACAGGACCACCGGAATGAGCGCGACCAACCAGGTCAGGAACAGGTTTCCGGTAGGATCGAGAATTTGCGTGAACATAGATATTCCTCCCCTCGCATGAGCCCGTAGGCTTTTTTGTTTGTATCGCTATTCGACAACTCGAAAGCAAATCAGACCGGCGGTCGTTCTCTCCTGGCGATAATTGCACTGGTCGCTTTTTGGAGGGATTGCTGCGTGCGGCAGATGAAAACCTGTTAGCCGCTTGCGATCAAAACCAGCAGCGTGACGGCGGGAATCGCGGCAGCGATTGTCGAAAGCGCGGTGTTGTTCCACATTACGTGTCCTCCCCACGCGCTTTTTGTGGCGTGCCAGCCCGCGTGAACGGCTGGTACGCTGGCGCTAGTCCCGAGAGGCCTTTAGCAAAGCGCGACTTCAAGGGCGTATTCGGCTTCTGCCAAATCCGCTCACAAACACGCGAAATGAGAGGCCCCCTCGCCACTCGCCGTTGACCGCATGCTAGGGTTGACTTGCACGTCGCGACAAGCGAACCCCCTACCGACGCTGTTACGACTTTAGTCTAGTTCTGGAGACCGATGTTCGCATAGGGTTTTGCAAATCCTGGAAAGAGACCGCCACGAACCGGTAACGAAAAACAACCTCCTGCACTGGCCAAACCAACACCTCACTCGCGCAGCTATTCCCCGGAGACCCCGATCTGTGAACAATATCCGCTTGAGGCCTGCGATCGTGTGGCGCATCGCCGCTCCGTACTTCCGTTCCGAAGATAAATTCGCAGGCCGCCTGCTGCTTGCTGCGGTCATCGCGATCGAACTCACTGTCGTCGGGATCAACGTTCTCCTGAACCAATGGAATAACCGTTTCTATAAGGCGCTACAGGAGAAGGACTGGAACGGTTTTGTCCGCGAGATGGGCGTCTTTTGCGTGCTGGCGACGGCCTATATCGCGCTCGCCGTCTATCAGCTTTATCTCAATCAATGGCTCCAGATTCGCTGGCGGAACTGGCTGACCCACCACTATCTCGGCGAATGGCTGGACAATGCCAATCATTACCGCATGCAGCTTCGAGGGGATGCCGCCGACAATCCGGACCAGCGCATCGCCGACGACGTCAAGATGTTCGTCGACCAGACGCTGAACATCTGCGTCAGTTTCCTGAGCGCCGTGGTTACGCTGGGATCGTTTATCGTCATTCTGTGGGGCCTTTCAGCCGACTCGCCGCTGACGCTGTTCGGCAGCGAATTCCATATCCCCGGTTATCTGGTGTGGGGCGCCCTGATTTATGCCGTCTTCGGCACGGTGCTGACGCATTGGATCGGTTCGCCGCTGGTCATGCTCAATTTCCAGCAGCAGCGTTTTGAAGCCGACTTCCGTTTCAACCTGGTGCGGGTGCGCGAGAATTCGGAGCAGATCGCGCTGCTCGACGGCGAAAGCGCCGAACAGGAGCGGCTGCTGGGGCGCTTCGGCCGCGTCGTCGCGAACTGGTACGAGATCATGACCCGCACCAAGCGGCTGACTGCGTTCACCTCGAGCTATTCGCAAGCCGCGGTGGTCTTTCCCTATATTCTGGTGGCGCCGGCCTATTTCGCCGACAAGATTCAGCTTGGCGGCATGATGCAGACCGCTTCCGCCTTTTCCAGCGTGCAGCAATCGCTGTCGTTCTTTGTGTCGGTCTATCGCACGCTGGCCGAATGGAGTTCGGTCGTTGCCCGTCTCGAGGGTTTCGAGGAAGCGATCGCGAGCGCCGCCCGGCTCACCGGCGACACCCCCTCGATCAATGTCGTGCGTTCGGATGAAAGCAAAGCGATCGAGCTGCAGCAGTTCCTGGTCAAATTACCCGACGGCACGCCGCTGGTTGCAGCCGATGGCCTGCGGATTCAGAACAACGAGCACGTCCTCGTCACCGGACCATCGGGAGCCGGCAAGTCGACCCTGTTTCGCGCGATTGCCGGCATATGGCCGTTCGGCGACGGCGTGATCACCATCCCCGCCAACGCCAAGCTGATGATGCTGCCGCAGCGGCCGTATTTTCCGATCGGCGCACTGAAAGCGGCGATCGTCTACCCTTCGAACGCGGACGCGTTCAGCTCGGCCCTCGTTGAACAGGCGCTCGCCGACGTGGGCCTGCCGCAACTCGCCCCGAGGCTGGAGGAAGAAGCCCACTGGAACCGGATGCTCTCGCTCGGCGAGCAGCAGCGGCTCGGCATTGCGCGCGCGCTGTTGCACCAGCCGCAATATCTGTTCCTCGATGAGGCGACCGCTTCGCTCGACGAGGCCTCGGAGGCCGCGCTCTATCATCTGCTCGCCGACAAGCCTCAAGGCGACGACCACGATCTCGATCGGACATCGCAGCACGCTTGGCGGCGTTTCACGACGGCATATCGTGCTGGACCGCGAGGGCGATCATTTTGCCGCGCACGAGCAGCAACCGCGAGAAAAGTGCCTCTTAACGAGGAGCATTACTTCAGATTGGTCATCGCGGTCAGGTCGGCCGAAAGCTTGACGATGCCGGCCGCGCCGCACCAGTTGGAACCGAAGCCATTGGGATTGATGGCGGTCGTATTGCCCGGGATGTTGGCGTTGAAAGCGCTCGTCAGCGCCGCGCAATCGCCCTTGCTCAGATTGGTGTCGGAATAGCGCAGGTCCAGCGTGAACACCTTGTAGGTGAAGGCAATGCCGATATTCCAGGTATTGTAGCTCGGATAGGCAATGCCCACCGGTGCAGCCGAAATGCGATAGAAGGCATCCGTGGTTCCGAACCACTGTCTGCCGGCTTCGGCCGACAGATAAGCCCCGACGCCGCTCGAGCCGAACCATTTTGTTGGCGCCGTCGCTTTCGCGGTGATCGAGGCGTAATCGCCCCAGGCTCCCGAATTCAAAAAGCTCGGCGTGTAATACTCGTTGGCGCCGAGCGCGAAGCTGTCACTGAAGGTCCAGTTGATCTTGCCGTAGGCCTCGTAAAAGCTGAGGTCTTTCTTCAACTGCGTAAAATCAGGACCGAGCGCCAAAGGCGAGCCCGGCGGGCAAACCGCGACACCGCCGGGAAAGCCTTCCTCGCATTGTCCACCCGGATAGAGGTAGCCCCAGAGACCGAAATCCAGCGCCACGGCGCCGAAGGTCGGCCGAACGCCGCCGTAAATATCGACCTCGGCCGCCGCATGGTTCGCGAATGAAATACTCTCTGCGGAAGTGCCGATATAGAGCTGCACGTCCTTGTTGACGTTGTAACGCGGCTCGAAATAAGCGGCGACCGATGGCTGGTGATTGGACTGGGTGATGCCGCGAAAGACATAGTCGCTCACGACGGCGCCGCCGAAAGCGATATCCCAGGGATCGAACGCCGGCGCCTTCGCGGCTTTCACCGGCAAGTCCGCAGCAAAGACCGGCCCCGACACGGCAAGGAATGCGGCAACCATAACGAGCGTCTTCATTAGTGGCCCATCCATTCGTGTCCGAACTGACGCCTGGGAGGGGCGCGGCGTCCGTTACGCAAGAGGCAATCTGGTATAGGGCGGCTATAACACGAAGATTAAAACATAATCATCTGCATATTTTTTATCCATTTCAGGGAATAGCGCGGGTATTGCTTCAAGATGTTGTAATCTGCCCACAAATTTTAACCCGACCCGCTTCGAGGCCCGACGAATAACGTCGAGCAGCGCAAAACTGAGCAAACCAAAACAAAGGGCCGCAGCGAATCGACGCTGCGGCCCTTCGATCTTCAAGGCCAATTGGCCGGACTGTCTTAGTTTCCGTCCTCGCCACCAGAGGTGTGGTGACCGGAGGAGTGTTCCCATGACGGCGCGGGGGCCGGCTCGTCGTGACTTGGCGTCGCCCAGCTATGGGCCGGGGCTTCCGTCTCATGCGATGGAGCGGCTTCCGCCGGCATCGCGGCCTTGACAGGAGCCGCCCTCTTTTTCGCAGCCTTCTTGGCCGCCTTTTTCGGAGCCGCCTTCTTTGCGGTTTTCTTGACGGCCTTCTTGGCCGACTTCTTCACGGCCTTCTTCGCGGATTTTTTCGCAGACTTCTTCGCGGATTTTTTGACCGCTTTCTTGGCGGATTTCTTCTTCGCGGCGAGAAGCTTTTTACTCTTCTTCGCCTTCTTGCCTTTCTTCTTCTTCGCTTTAGCCATGTAGTCCTCCTGTTGCGCTGAGCCGTGTCTATCGGGCATTCAGGCTGTCGTTGCGCACTAGCCTGCCGAGTCCGCTCGATACCGGCTGCGGGCCGCCCGTCGCCCAATCGAGAAGCTCAATCGTGTGCATCACAGGAACTGACGTACCGCTGGCAATCTGCACCATGCACCCGATATTGCCCGCAGCAATCATGTCCGGCTTGATCATCGCAATATTGGCGACCTTTCGATCGCGCAATTTGTTCGCAATGTCAGGCTGGAGAATGTTGTAGGTCCCCGCCGAACCGCAACACAAATGGCTCTCGGGTACATCTTTCACCACGAATCCGTTCTTGGAAAGCAATTCTTTCGGCAGTTGCGTGATTTTCTGCCCGTGTTGAAGCGAACAAGCCGAGTGATAAGCGACGACGATGTCGTCGTGGCGCTGTTCCGGCGCAAGATCGAGCCCGCTGACATACTCGGTAATGTCCTTGGCCAGCGCTGAAACCTTGGCGGCGCTGGCGGCGAAATCGCGGTCCTCGCGCAGCATGAAACCATAGTCCTTGATGACGGTGCCGCAGCCCGACGTCGTCACCAGGATGGCATCGAGCCCATCGCGATCGGCCTCTGCAAGCCAGGCCGTGATGTTGGCGCGGGCGAAGGCCAATGCCGCATCCTCGCGGCCCATGTGATGGGTCAATGCGCCGCAGCATTGCTCATCTTTGACCAGCACGACCTCGATGCCGTGACGGGTCAACAGGCTGATGGCAGCCTGGTTGATCCGCGGCGCCAACACCTGCTGCGCGCACCCTTGCAAAAGCGCGACCCGCCCGCGCCGCTTGCCTCGAGCCGGAAAAACGCTTCCCGCCAATGGCCCCGCCGGCGGCAGGCCGCGCGGCGACAACGCCAGCATCGCCTTGATTCGCCTCATCAAAGTCGGCGTCGCGGAGACCCTGCCTGAAGGCAACAGACCCGCCAGCGGACGCGCCAGCCGCGCCAGTATCATGCTGACGCGGAACAGCTTCGGCCGCGGCAGGACAAGCGCGAGCACCGCCCGCAACAGCCGTTCCGTCCATGGTCTTGCAAAGTTCCGTTCGATCTTCACCCGCGCCTGATCGACCAGATGCATGTAGTTCACACCCGACGGGCACGTGGTCATGCAGGAAAGGCAGGAAAGGCAACGATCGATGTGCTTGACGACTTCCGCCGTCGGCGGGCGATCTTTTTCCAGCATCTCCTTGATGAGATAGATTCTGCCGCGCGGACTATCGAGCTCGTCGCCGAGCAGGACATAGGTCGGGCAGGTCGCGGTACAGAACCCGCAATGCACACACTTGCGCAAAATCTTGTCGGCTTCCGCGATATCGGGATCGGCCAACTGGGCGAGGCTGAATTCGGTCTTCATGCCCGGGACCCCGAAGAGGCGCCGAGACGTGTCATCCGGCCGCGATTGAGAATGCTTTTCGGATCGAAGCTTTGCCTGACACGTTCGCTCAGGGCCGCCACGCCGGCGCTTGCGGGCTGGAACACATCGACCTGCCGCCTCACCTCGTCGGGTGCGCGCAGCAGCATGGCATGACCGCCGACGGCGGCGGCGCGCTCTCGCACCAGCGCCGCCTGGGCATCGGGCCGCGGCGGCATCGCCGCCCAGATCAGACCGCCGCCCCAGTCGTAGAGCACGTCGCCCCCGCTTTCGCGGGCAAGACGTTCGCCCAGGGCACCGCCTGAAGCCGGCGGGCAGACGATGCGCCACACCGGCCAGGCGCCGAGCGGGCCCCTGGCCGCAAACGGTTCGACATCGCGAACGCATTCCCAGACCGCCGCCGAACGCTCATCCTCGATCGTCTCCGCCGTTCCAAACGCGGATAGCACCTTGGCAAGCGAGGCCGCACGATGCACTGCGGACGCGGTAATTCCCTCCAGCCGCACCAGCGTCAGCGCACTTCGGGGCGCCCCGAGGCTGCCAAGCGCGCCGACCGCATCGCGCAACGCGGAGTTCGGCACATGCGCGGCGCCCGAGACGTCGAACGGGGAACCGAGCGCTGCGGTCATCGCCTGGTTGGCGGCCGTGTGGTCAAGGTCGCGCAACACCAGCGTGCGCTCGCTCTCCGGCCGCGGCATCACCTTGAGCGTCACTTCGGTCATGACCGCCAGAGTTCCCCAGGAACCCGCAAGCAGCTTGCAGAGGTCATAGCCGGTGACGTTCTTCACGACCTTTCCCCCGGCCTTGAAGCTGTCGCCGAAGCCCGAGACGGCGTGCGCGCCGAGCAGATGATCGCGGGCGGCGCCGGCCTGGATCCGGCGCGGGCCGGCAAGCCCTGCACCGATCATCCCCCCGACCGTTCCCGCCTCCGCCGTACCCAGCAGCCGCGCGGTGTCCATCGGCTCGAACGCAAAGTGCTGGTTTTTCGAATCGATCAGCGACTTGACGTCGGACAGCGGCGCGCCCGCCTCGACCGTGATGATCAATTCGTTCGGTTCGTAGGATTTGACCGCATTGAGCGCCGAGATGTCGAGCAGCGCGTTGGTCGCCATCAGCTTGGCCGACCATGCGTTTGGTGCCATGGCCGATGATCTCGAGCGGTTGCTCGCTGGCGATCGCCGCGCGCACCACCTGCTCGACATCCTTGGCGTCACGTACTTTCAGAATATCCACGCGGCTCACGCTCAAAATCGTGGAAGGTCGGGGAAAGCGAGCTTGCCGCCATGCACATGCATGCGGCCGAGTTCGGCGCAGCGATGCAGGGTCGGAAACACCTTGCCGGGATTGAGCAGGCCCTGCGCGTCGAAGGCGCATTTGATCCGCTGCTGCTGATTGAGATCGATCTCGCTGAACATTTCCGGCATCAGGTCGCGCTTTTCGATTCCGACGCCGTGCTCGCCGGTCAAAACGCCGCCGAACTCGACGCAGGCCCGCAAGATATCGGCGCCAAAGGCCTCGGCGCGTTCGATCTCGCCAGGCTGGTTGGCGTCGTACAGGATCAACGGATGCAGATTGCCGTCGCCGGCGTGAAACACGTTGGCACAACGCAGTCCGTATTTCTCGGAGAGATCGCGGATCCGGGCGAGCGCCTTGGGCAAGGCGCCGCGCGGGATGGTGCCGTCCATACAGAGATAGTCGGGCGAAATCCGCCCGACGGCGGGAAAAGCCGCCTTGCGGCCGGCCCAGAACAGGTTGCGTTCGGCCTCTGAATTCGAGATCAGGCAGACCGTGGACCCGCAGCCTTGCGCGATCGTCTCGACCCGCTTGATCAACTCGTCGACCTCGACGCCGGGTCCATCGAGTTCGATGATCAGAAGCGCTTCGACGTCGAGCGGATAGCCGGCATGGACAAAGGCTTCGGCGGCGTGGATCGCGGGCTTGTCCATCATCTCCATGCCGCCGGGAATGATGCCGGCGCCGATGATCTGCGCCACGCATTCGCCGGCCGCCTCGACTTCGGCAAAGCCGATCATCAAGGCGCGCGCGGTCTCGGGCTTTTGCAGGATTCGCACCGTGATCTCGGTGATGACGCCGAGCAGGCCTTCGGAGCCCGTGATGATTCCCATCAGGTCGTAGCCCGCGCTTTCGGCGGTCTTGCCGCCGATGCGCAGCACTTCGCCCGATATCAGCACGATCTCGCATCCGAGCACATTGTTGGTGGTCATACCGTATTTGAGACAGTGCACGCCGCCGGAATTCTCCGCGACGTTGCCGCCGATCGAGCACGCAATCTGCGAGGATGGATCGGGCGCGTAGTAGAATCCGGCATGAGCCACCGCCTGACTGATGGCGAGATTGGTGACCCCGGGCTCCGTCACCACCGCCCGGTTATCGAAATCGATCTCACGGATACGCTTGAATTTGCCGAGCCCCAACAGCACGGCGTCGGCAAGCGGCAGTGCACCACCCGACAGCGAGGTGCCCGAGCCACGCGGCACCACCTTGATGCCCTGCTCGAAGCAGTATTTCAGCACCTGCGAAACCTGTTCCGTGGTGTCCGGCAGCACCACCACCATCGGCGGCTGGCGATAGGCCATCAACCCGTCGGACTCGTAGGGGAGCATTTCGGCCGGGGAATCGATCACGCCCTCGCCCGACACGATGGCGCGCAGCGCCGCGACGATGGCGCTCGCGGCGCGCCAGAACTGCCTGATCCGGAGCGGGCATCATGATGGTCATTTCGATCTCTCCGCCGCAGGTCCTACGAGTGCTGCGACATTGCCGATTTCCCGTGAGGAATCAAGCAGGTCCGGATGCACCCGCGAACGGGGGCTCCGGTGGCGCCAACAGGCCTTTTCATAGGGTGGAAGTCGCGCCCGAACTCCCAAACCGCCTCTCGCGGCCCCTTGTCCATGGCCCGCGCCCTATGCCACAACGGCTATATCCTTCCCCGTCCTGAGCAAAAAGAGCCGAGAATGAAAAAGCTGATACTGAGCGCGCTGATTATCGTTACATCGTCGGCGACCGCGCTGGCGCAAGATGCCGCCGCCGGCAAGGCCGCTTTCAACAAGTGCATGGCCTGCCATTCGATCGGCGAGGACGCCAAGAACAAGGTTGGACCGGAGCTCAACGGGCTCGACGGGCGCAAGTCGGGCACCGCACCGGACTACAACTATTCCGAGGCCAACAAGAATTCCGGCATTACCTGGAACGAGGCCAACTTCAAGGAATACATCAAGGACCCGAAGGCCAAGGTGCCCGGCACCAAGATGTTCTTTGCCGGCATCAAGAACGAGAAAGAAGTCAACGACCTCTGGGCTTACGTCTCGCAGTTCGACAAGGACGGCAAGATCAAGACGAAATAGGCGCCGCTATCGAACCTTTCATCTCGCAATGGCCGGGCTGTTGTCCGGCCATTTTGTTTTTGATGCCGCCCGGGACCCGCCTGTCATTTCACGGCCACCGCATCCCGACGCGGGGCCATAGCAACAATGGCTTCGATCTCGCGGATCACAAGATCAGGGGCGGCGTTTTGCACCATGTGACCGACGCCGGGCAGCACGATCAGCCTGGCGTTCGGCACCGCCGCGGCAAAGGGACGGGAATGAATATTCGTCGACACGGTCTTGTCGACGTCGCCCGAAATCACGACCGTCGGCGCTGAAATCTCGCCATAGCGCGGCGCCTGCTCGGTGACCGCTTGCTTCAACCGTACCAGATCGCGGGCATTGGCCAGAAACTCGCGCGGGCGCAGCAACAGCGGCGTTGCGGTACTGGCGACGAAATCGTCCGGCATGACCTGCGGCAGGAAGACCTCGCGGGCGCCACGCTCAGTCAGGAAATAGCCGAGCGGAAGCGTGATGGTGAAAGCGAGCAGCGGACCAATGACCGGCTTCGCGACGAGTTCGTTGTACCAGCCGACACCGCCGGGCCAAGGATAGGCGACCGGCGCCAGCATCACGAGGCCCGCAACCCGCGCCGGATAGTCGAGGGCCATCCGCGCCCCCAGCGCGCCGGCCCAGGAATGCACCACCAGGACGACCGGACCTGTGTCCAGCTGCTTCAGGGCCTCCTCGATCATCCGGCCCTGCGCAACCGGCGTCGAGGTCTCCTCGCCGGCAGGCGAACTCCAGCCATGGCCGGGCCGATCGATCAGGATCACACGGTGGTGGAGAGCGAGCCTGTCGCCCAGCGGCTGGCGCATCGCTTCCAGATTTGAGCTGGCGCCGTGAACGAGAACGATCGGCGGCCCGGCAGCGTCCATGGGCCCGATATCGAGCACGTTGAGCGTCGCTCCAGTCACCTCAATCGCTTTTCCTTGCGCAGGAAAACGATGCTGAAGGACGGCAACGCCAGCCTGGGTCGCCAGCGCCAGCATCACGAGCGCGGTGACAAAAAGCGCGGATAGCATGCAGGAAATCCGGTTCGATGCTGGCACACAGGAGCTACGCGTGAGGCGGCTGTGGGGTTTCGAGCGCTTGCCGCGGGGACAAGTTTTCCACCGCAGCCAGCGGACGAGCGAGGACTCTTCATACAGCCGTCATCGGCAGCTTCCTATAAACATAAGCGGCACTTTTTGCTTCCGACGGGAAGGCTTTCGCGCGTCCGGCCTATCCACATAATCCACAGCAACCCGTGGATGCCAAAGCAGTTATCATGCAGGGATATTTGGAGGCTTTTCGATGAGTTCCGGATTACATGAGACCGCCATCGATGAAATCGTGGCCCGATGCAACGGCGATATCAGAGGCGCCCTGAAGGCGCTTTTGCTGGTCAACGAGCAGCTTGAGGCAGAGCTTGCGCAACTCCATGCCGTGGTCGCCCATGGTGGATTGAGGGGAGCGAAACCCAGCCTTCTGCATTAGCCGTCTTTGTTATAGCTGTCTTTTTTGCGTCGACTGCACGATCTCTAGATATCGCGCCCTTCGACTTTTTCGGTCAGGGTCTTGACCAGTTCCGGTACCTTTTCGAGGTGCGGGTTGACCGCCAGCGCCCTGCGAAACGCGTCAAGGGCGCGTTTTTCGTCGCCGAGATCCTGCATGATCATGCCAAGGCCGGCGAGCGCGCCGAAATGGCGCGGCTCTCGCGCCAACACCTGCTCGATATCCTCAAGCGAGCGGGCGTAATCGTTCCTCAGGTAGTAAAGCGTCGCGCGGCGGTTCCAGCCCTCGACATAATCGGGACGCAGCTTGATGACGGAATCGAGCAGCTTGAGTGCGACATCGGAGTTTTGAGCATCCATCGCCACCTTGGCGCGGGCCATCAGAAGCGCAACGGTATCGCTGGGCGTCTGTAGCCAAATCGCCCAGATCCGCGCTTCGACATGTTTGGCACTGATTTCGTCCGGGGCCGCCTTCAACGCCCCAAACAGGAAATCCAGTCCGCGCGTCTTGTCGGCCGGAACCTTCGGCAGTTTCGCCGGCGCATCCGGCAATTTCTTCTGCGGCTTGGGGCCCAGGTCTTGCGCAAAAGAGTCCTGCGCAAACGAGGCAGCCGGCACCGCGCAGATGGTCGCAGCGAGGACAATTGCAAACCGGCAGCTTCGCGCGGCAGGGAATCTCATGGCCATGGGAAAAGTCTAGACGCAGTAAATCGCGCTTGCAAAGCGGAGAAGCGTCAAAGACCTGTGATGAGCGGGAATCCCGAAGCCGGTCTCAGCGAGCTGAAGTGCTCGGCCTTGGCAGGATCAGCCTTGATATCAGCCTTGGCGCGATATCAGCCTTGGCGCGCCTTGAAGCGGCGCTGAACCTTGTTGATCACATAAACCCGGCCCTTGCGGCGGACCAGACGGTTGTTGCGATGACGACCGCGCAACGATTTCAGCGAGTTACGGACCTTCATGGGACATTCCTGATGCTTTGAAAGGCCGTATTCGGCGCGATCATCCGGGTAACCCGAGAACAATCCCGGAAGACCCCAGCTTTTAATAAAAGGTTTTATCCCGCCGACGGCCGAACCGCCCGGGACGCGGGTTTCTAAGCCATCGGGCCCTCAAATGTCAATCCGGACAGGCCGTTTCGAGCCTTTTTGGCCAACGAGAGCCGGTTTCGGCGATAATCCGCCATGCCTTGGGGCCGACTCAGGCGCCCGGCCTTTCAGTCGGTTGGGAACTCGACCATGGCTTCCCCGGTCGCGACCTTCTCGCCTGCCTGGTTAGAGACGATAACGTCGATCAGGACCCAGCCTGATCTTGAGGTTACCTGCTTGGACTTGACGATTCCCGAGGGCTGGATGGTGTCGCCGGGCCGGACCGGCTTGACCCAGCGGGTTTCCAGACGGCGATGAATGGCGCCCAAAGGATAGGCCCAATCGGTAATCATCCGCGAGATCAGGCCGAAATTGTTCATGCCATGCATGATGATGCCGCCGAAATTGGTTTTGCCAAAATCCCCCTTCATATATTCGTCGTCGAGATGCAGCGGGTTGTAGTCGAGCGAGGCATCGCAAAACAGCCGAATGGACTCGCGGCTGACCGCGAATTTCGGTCCATCGATCGCATCGCCCGCCTTCAGGTTTTCAAACGTCGTCACGATGGGCCCCCTACACCGGCCGGATGGTCCAGCCGCGGCCCGAACAGATCACCTCGCCACGCTGGTTGAAAAAGACATTGTCATGCACGACGAACAGCCGCTCGCGCTTGATGAACTTGTCGAGCGCGCGGGCCTCAAGCCGGATGACGTCGCCCGGACGAGCCGGAATATTGTAACTCCATGATTGGCCCGCATTGACGGTGCCGGGTGAGCGCATCCAGTCGTCGGCAGGCGTACAGGAAAACATCAGGAGGATGTGGATCGAGGGCGGCGCGATTAATCCGCCGTAACGTGTGGTCCTTGCGTAGTCCTCGTCGAAGTAAAGAGGATGGGTTTCACCGACCGCCGCACAATAGAGTTCAATGGCCTCGCGCGTCAGCGTGTAGGGAACGGTCTTGCGCGGCTCGCCGGGAACGATGTCGTCCCAGACCTTGCGCAGATTGGCGTGCTTCCAGAAGTCGGTCTCGAAGGCCTCCGGCTGCGCCATCGCACCCACCTTCCGCTGTCTCGTCCCACTATTTTGTTATATGGTATAATCAATTCTGGAACGGTATAGTCAAGCAGCCTGGAAATCTGAAATGCCCAAATTGAAGCTGCCCAATCTCGACGATGTCGTGGCGATCGATATTCACACCCACGCCGAGGAGCCCTGCGGCCTGCATGGCGACGACGGCTACGACGACTTCCAGGCGCAGATGGCGGCCTATTTCAAATCGCCGAACCAGCATCCGCCGACGGTTGCGGAAACCGCCGCCTATTATCGGGCGAAGAAAATCGCGGCCGTGATCTTCCCGGTCGATGCCGAGCGCGAGACCGGCTTCCGCCGCTACAACAACGACGAGATGATCGAGGCCGCGTCAGATCATCTGGACGTGCTGATCCCGTTTGCCAGCATCGATCCGCACAAGGGCAAGCTCGGCGTCCGCGAAGCGAAACGGCTGATCGAGGAATACGGCATCAAGGGCTTCAAATTCCACCCGACCATGCAGGGATTCTATCCCAACGACCGCTTGGCCTATCCGCTCTATGAAGCCATCAGCGACGGCGGCGCGATCGCTTTGTTTCACACCGGCCAGACCGGGGTCGGAAGCGGCATGCCGGGCGGCATGGGCATGCGGCTGAAATACTCCAATCCGATGTACATGGACGACGTGGCGGTGGATTTTCCCGATCTCAAGATCATCCTCGCCCATCCCTCCTTTCCCTGGCAGGAGGAGGCGCTGTCGGTCGCGACCCACAAGCCGAACGTCTATATCGACCTCTCGGGCTGGTCGCCGAAATATTTCCCGCCGATCCTGGTGCGCTACGTCAACTCGATCTTGCAGGACAAGATGCTGTTCGGCTCCGATTGGCCGGTGATTACGCCGGATCGCTGGCTTGCGGATTTTTCCAAGCTCGAGATCCGCGACGACATCAGGCCGAAGGTGCTAAAAGCCAACGCGCGAAAGCTTCTGAATATCTAACGACGGCGAATGGCGCGCGCCTGTTGCGGTGATGGCAGTGAATCAGGTCGAGAGCGTTCCGTCGGTTCAGGAATCGGCAGCGACCGGCGAGATTGCCGAAATCTATGCGGATATTCGCGCGACCCTTGGCACCAGCGTCGTCAATCTGGTGTGGCGCAATCTTGCAACCCTACCCGGCGCGCTGCCGTGGGCATGGTCGACGGTTCGGCCGCTCTATTTGGGCAGCGCGGCCGGGAATGCGCAAGCCGTGCGCCGCACCCTTTCACTGCCGAAATTACCGCCGATTTCGGCCGATGCCCTGACCGCGGCTGGCCTGAGCGCGAACGACATCGGGCAGATCCGCCAGATATTGGACGGCTATCACCACACCAATGCCCTCGCACTCGTGGTCTTGTCCGCGTTGCTCGAACGTGACGAGCCGGGCGCCGCCAAACCCATCCCGTTGACTGACACGCCGCCGCCATCGGCTCGAACCGAATTGCCGCCACTACCGGCCATGGCAACGCTACAGCCCGCCGTTCAACGCCTGATCGCGGAATTAAATAGTTTCGGTGAGGACGGCGCGCCGTTTCTGATTGCGAGCATGTATCGGCATTTGGCATATTGGCCATCTTTTCTTGCCATCATCCGAACCTTGCTCGCCCCTTTGCAAGCAGACCAAAGCCTGGTTGCATTGAGCCGTCGTGCGCGTGCCGTGGGCCGTGCCCACGGTCGGGTCCTCGCGCCGCAACTGCGACCTCTTCCTCCGCCTCCATCGATACAGGACGCCCTTGCGTCGTGCCGGCTATTCGTCGAGCATCCGATCGCCCGGATGACCGGGATTTGTGCTTTGATCCGCGATGCGATTGGCGACACAACACGGCCCGGCGAGCCGTGAGGCTCCACTCCTCACTACAAAATAGCTGACACTCGCGGCACGCCCGCGTTGGTCAGGCTATCTGCGAGATAGTTGGCCAATTCGTTGACGACGCGGGAATTACTGCGCCGCCCGAACGAATAAGCGAGTTCAATCGTCGGTAGTTGCGGCAACCGCATCCCGTGACGCACCACGCGCAACGGCGGGGCGACGAGCGCACGCGCCAACACGGTGATCCCCATGCCTTCGACCGCAGCCGACTTCAGGCATTCGAAGCTCGGACTGACAAAGCTGACGTGCCAAGACTGCTTATGATCCTTCAGGGCGCTCACCGCGCAATGCCGATAGGCGCAGCCTTCCGGAAACAGGACCAGCGGCACGGAATCCTGGCCATCCGGCGCGTAGTTCGGGCCACTGACCCACACCAGTTGCTCGCGCAAAGCGACGGTGCCATTGCTGGCGCCAGCCGGCTGCTTGAAGAAGGCGAGATCGAACTCGCCGCGCGCGCTGCGCTTCATGAGATTTTCAGACTGATTGGCCTCTACCTCCAGGCCAACCATCGGATGACGGCTCTTGAAGCGCGCCAGCCAGGTCGTGAAATCACGGCCAAAAAAATCGAGTGGAACGCCTAGACGCACGAAGCCGGCCAGCGCCTCGTCGGACATCGAGGCATAGGCCTCGTCGTTGAGCTGCATGATGCGCCGCGCATATTGCACGAGCTTGCCGCCCTCCGACGTCAGGCTGATCACACGGCCCTTGCGCCGCGCCAAAAGGCCTTTGCCGAGCTGGGCTTCGAGTTTCGCGATCTGCTGACTGACGGTCGACTGCGAGCGGCCGACGCTCTCGGCGGCGCGCGAGATGCTCATGGTATCTGCGACAAACAAAAATGAGCGCAGGCAATCGATGTCGAAATTCATGTTCCACCTATCATCGGCAATACCGATATTGAGCATCGCTATTATTCATTTTGCCTCTTTAGCTGCCGCCGGTAAAGAGAGAGCGTTCCGCAACATCAACGATGTTTGCGGCCGGCAAAACCGCCGCAGAGCGGAAATGAAGTCAAAATCACCCGGGGGAAACATATGGCTCGCGACGAGGCGGCAGCCCTTGCGGCTGCCCACATGTCGGTCAGGCTACTGATCGCTGAAAAGCTCAGATATTTGGTGCCGATGACCATCCTATTCATGGTCGGTTATGTCGGCCTGACTATCCTGGCCGGTTTTGCCAAGGATTTGCTTGGGACCAAGGTGGTGGGCCCGGTCAATCTCGGCTTTGTGTTGATTGCACTGAATTATCTTTTGTCGTGGGTACTCGCGATTGCCTACGGCCGCATCGCCGCCGACAAATTCGATCCGCTGGCGGCGAAAGCTGCGATGGAAATCTCGCAGTCGGGAACAACGCGATGAGCATCACGCTTGGTATTTTCATAGTCATTCTCCTCATTACACTCGCCATCACCTATTGGGCGGCGAAGCGCACTTCGACCACGGCCGATTTCTACGCCGCCGATAGTCGGCTCACGGCTGCACAAAATGGCTTTGCACTGGCCGGCGATTGGTGCAGCGCCGCCGCTTTTCTCGGCTTTACCGGACTGACCGCGCTTTACGGCATGGACGGTGCGTTTTACGCGCTTGGGCCGCTGGTCGCATTCTGCACGGTGCTATTCCTGATCGCCGAACCGATGCGCAACACCGGAAAATATACGCTCGGCGACGTCATCCACAGCCGCATGCAGACGCGCACCTCTCTCTTGGCCTCGATTGCGGGCACCGTAGTCGTCAACTTTGCCTATTTGATGCCGCAGATGGCAGGCGCCGGCGTACTGGTTCGGCTTTTGACCGGCATCTCCTATGACTGGGCGGTGATCTTTGTTGGCATCAGCATGATCATCTACGTCGCATTCGGCGGCATGCTGGCGACGACTTGGGTGCAGATCGTCAAAGCGGCGTTGATGCTTTCGGCCGGTGCGCTCATTCTGGTGCTGATCATGGCGCAGGTGCACTTTAATCCGCTGACCTTGTTCGCGGAGGCTGAGCAAAAATATACCGCCAAATATTTATTGCCCGGCAACTACCTGAAGAATCCGTTCGATCAGATTTCGCTCGCACTCGGTTACACACTCGGGCTTTCTGGATTGCCGCATGTCATGACGCGGTTCTATACTGTCCCCGACGCCAAGGCAGCGAGGCGCTCTGTGGTATGGGTGATGTTTCTGGCCGGCGCCTTCTTCGCAGGCACGACGCTGTTCGGGATCGCCGCAGCGGACTTCGTCGGGCAGGACGCGATCCGCGCGGCCGACAAAGGCGGCAATTTGACACTACCGTTGCTGGCGCAATATCTCGGCGGCGGCAAAGGAACCTTCGGCGGCGATCTCATGCTTGGCTTTGTCGCGGCGGTTGCGGTCGCAACCATTCTTGCGGTCGTCTCGGCCCTGACACTCTCAACATCCGGCGCGATTGCCCATGACTTCTACGTCAATTGGGTCAAACGCGGCCAGGTGGATGGCAAGCGGGAGGTCTGGATCGCTCGCGCTACCGCTGTTGCGATCGGCCTCCTGGCGATTGCGCTTGGCGTACTCGCCCAGGGCGTCAACGTCGCCGTCCTGGTGATCCTCGCCATTTGCGTTGCCGCCAGCGCCAACTTTCCGGTCCTGATCCTGTCGCTGTTCTGGCGACGCTTCAACACTGGCGGCGTGATCGGCGGCATGGTGGTCGGGCTGGTGTCGTCGGTGGTTCTGGCGATGATCGGTCCCGCGATGCGCGGCGCCGACGCTTTGTGGCCGCTCGTCAATCCAACCATCGTGTCGCTCCCGCTGGGCTTTTTGGGGGCTGTGCTCGGAACGCTGATCTGGGGGCGCGATAGGGAAAACGAGCAACGCTTTGACGCATTCCTGTTACAGGTTCATACCGGCGTCGCCTCGAAATAAAAACCCCCGTCCCTCCCGGACAAGAAGAGAGAATATCCCGTGACGATCAAAGCCGTTGTCTTCGATGCTTATGGCACGCTCTACGACATCCAATCGGTGGCCACCGTCACCGAACAAGCCTTTCCCGGATATGGCGACATCATCACGCAAATCTGGCGCATCAAGCAGCTCGAATATACCTGGTTCCGTTCCCTGATGCAGCGCTACGAAGATTTTTCCGTCGTCACGCGGGATTCCCTTGCCTATGCGTTGCGGGTGCTCGGGCTCGCTCCCGACGCGGCCGCCTTCGATCGCATCATGGACAAATATCTTCACCTCGATCTTTATCCGGATGCGCTGTCGACGTTGACGGCCCTGAAAGGCCGCAAGCTTGCAATCCTCTCCAACGGCTCCAGCGACATGCTCAATGCACTGGTGAAGAACAGCGGATTGGATCGCGTACTGGATGCGACCATCAGCGTCGATCAAAAGCGGATCTTCAAGCCCGCGCCGGACGCCTACACGCTGATCGAATCCAATCTGGGCGTGCGGCCTACCGAGGTTCTCTTCGTATCCTCCAACCCGTGGGACGCTTGTGGCGCCAAGGCCTTTGGATTAAACGTCGCCTGGATCGAGCGGGTGACGCCGCAGGCGATGGCGGACGCCTGCATCAAAAGCGACGTCGTTGCGCCATTGACGATGTTCAAAACGCTGCGTACGCAAATGGACGAACTTGGCGTCACACCCGATCACCGCATTCACGGTCTGTCGGAATTACCGGATCTTGTTTCCCACCCATGAGCCTTGAATCCGTCCGCGCTTTTTTCGCCGAGAAAGCCCCCGACATCACCGTGATTGAGTCGACGCAGAGCTCGGCAACAGTGGTGCTTGCCGCCGAAGCCTATGGCGTCGAGCCGGCGCGGATCGCCAAGACGCTGAGTTTGAGGGTCGGCGAGCAGGTGATCCTGATCGTCGCCAGCGGCACTTCGCGAATGGACAATAAAAAAGTAAAGGCCCGCTTCGGCGGCAAGGCCAAGATGCTCGGCCTCGATGAAGTCGCCGACATTACCGGTCACGAAGTCGGCGGCGTCTGCCCGTTCGGACTGAAGACGCCGCTACCCATCTACTGCGACGTTTCGCTGAAAGCATTCGACGAAGTGGTGCCGGCGGCAGGCTCGATCCGCAGCGCGGTTCGGATCGCGCCGGCACGCATGGCCGAACTGGTCGCCGCCGAATGGGTTGACGTGTGCTGAAGACGGATAGCCCGAAGCGTCGCGGAAAGATTCAATCAGCCACAACACCAAGCCTTATTGATCAAGGCTCTATCGATCAAGGCTCTATCGATCGAAGCCTTATTGATACTGGTAACGCCGGGCCGGCGGCGGCATCGGTTGCGGCGAATTTGGCGGCGGCGCATTAGCGGCGCTGTCGCTTGATTCAAACACCGCGCGGCACGGCGCGCTGAGCTGCGGGGTGTTTGCCTGCAAACAGGCTACGATGCGATTCTCGTCAGGTATCGCAGCCCCGCATAACCGGAACACGTCAGGCGTACACGCCATCTGCTGCTCCATGGTTCCGCGATGTTCCTGGGCAGTCGCGGAACTTCCGTATGCAAGCGTCGCTGCCAGACCAATAAGGGCAAAAACTCGGAAAATTCGGTGCTTTCGCATGACCGCCCCTTCCTCCTCAGCACATAAGTCTCCAACCGGGCTAACCGGTTCACGAACCAAACCAAATCAATGAGGCCGCGACTGGTTCGCGCCGAACAAAAAAATGTGAGCGTGTTTTAAAGAGTGGAAGTCTATTCCACTCTGCCGATGCGTTTGACCGCTGCGACGAGGCGTGCGCTGTCGGTTTCGATGAATTTCGAAAATTCCGGCGCGTCCATGTAAGCGACCGGGCTGCCCGCCGTATCGAACGTCTTGATGACTTCCGGGCTTTTCACGGCTTGCGCCATCGCTTCGCGGAGCTTGGTCTTGATCGGCTCCGGAAGCGCCTTCTGAACGAACAGGCCTGCCCAGATGTAGAATTCGACATCCTTGTAGCCGCGTTCCTTGAAGGTTGGCAGATCGGGAAAGCTCGCGATGCGCTCAGAGCCCCAATTGGCGAGCACGCGCATCCTGCCGTCGTCGACCTGCTGCTTCAGCGTTCCCGGCGCCGACGCGAGCGCCTCCACAGTTCCGGTCAGGATCGCATTCAGCGCGGGCCCTGCGCCACGGAACGGAATATGCAGCAACTTGATGCCGGCGGAGGCTGCAAACATTTCCATCGCGACATGCAGCGTGCCGTAGGGGCCGGATGAGCCGTAGCGAATTTCACCGGGGCGCTTTTTTGCATCCGCGACAAAATCCTCCAGCGTCTTCCACGGCGCCGAGGCCGGCACTGCCAAGAGCGTCGGATCGGCCAATACCCGCGCTATGGGAGCAAATTGCGAGACTTCATAGACCGGCGGACGATCGAAAAGACGGTCGGCCTCGGGAAGCACCGCCAAAGACGATAGCGTCATCAGCAACGTGTAGCCGTCGGGCTCGGCTCGCGCCGCCGCCGCATTGCCGATGGCACCGCCTGCCCCGCCGGCGCGATTATCGACGATCACCGACTTGCCCAGGATATTCTCCAGCGCCAACGCCACCGGCCGGGCCGCAAGATCGGCTTGCCCGCCGGCGGGAAACGGCACGATCATGGAGATCGTATGCGCCGGCCAGGCCGTATCCGCCAAGGCTGGATTTGGCCGAGCGGCCCGCAACAGCGGCAGCGCGGCGGTGGCCTTGAGCAATTCACGTCTATTCATCGGCAGTTTCCTCGATGTTCTTTTTCTGTTTGATTGGTAGCATCAACCGGTCCGCAAGGTGAACTGTTCGCGACCCCTTAGGCAATACCGAAATCGACACGGAAATGAGCGGCGGCCTTCAGCCGCGCCGGGAGGGCTTTGGCCGCTTCGAGGAGCCAAAATGCTCGGCAAGGAAATTTCCCAGCGCCTCGACGCGCGCCGGACGCGGACCGCCGGGCGGCATCACCAGATGCACGGCGCCTTCGGGCTGCGACCAGCCCTTCAAAATCACTTCAACTTCGCCGGATCGAATGGCCTCACCGACGATGAAGTCGGGCAGATCGGCAACGCCAAGGCCCGCGATCACCGCCGGTAACGCCGCTTCGCCATTGTTGACGCGAAGCGGCCCGGCTGGCCGCACGCTCACCTGCTCGCCTGCGGCATTGCTGTAATGCCAGACGTCGGCGGTCGACAGATAGGCGTAGCCAAAGCATCGATGTTGGGCGAGATGCATCGGATGGGTCGGCCGGCCATGGCGCTTCAGATAGGAGGGCGCGGCAACCGTGTGGCGCGGCACCGCGCATAGCCGCCGCGCGATCAGGGAGGAATCCGGCAACCGCGCGATCCGCAACGCGGCATCAAAACCTTCGCCGATCAGATCCACCGTCGCATCGCTGAGATGAAGGTCGATCGAGACGTCAGGATAGGTTTGTAGAAACTCGGGAAGGAGCGGCGCCACCGCCTTCACGCCAAAGGTCATCGGCACCGCCAGACGAACCAGCCCGCGCGGTGAAACCGACTGGGCCAGCGCCTCGTTCTCCGCGGCCTCGCCATCGGCCAACAGGCGCTGCGCCCGTCCGGACAGTTTCTGTCCGGCGTCGGTGAGCGCCAGCCGCCGCGAGGTGCGGTTGAACAGCCGCGCGCCGAGCCGCTGTTCCAGCCGGCTGACTGCCTTGGAGACGGTTGCCTTCGACAGCGCGAGCTCGCTTGCGGCCGCTGCGAACGAGCGCAGTTCGACGACTTTCGCAAAGATCGCGAGCCCCTCGAAGTCCGGAAGTTTGGCCATGGCGGACAAGCCTATAAATGGAAACAATATGTTTCGATAGTTTCTATTTCTATACCGAAGACGGCCGCATATCCATAGCCCAACGCTAATGGAGAAATCCCATGATTGAACTTCGACCCTTCAACCGGCTGGGAGCAGCCGACCACGGTTGGCTCAAGGCCAAACACCATTTCTCGTTCGGCAGTCACTACGATCCCGGCAATATGGGCCACGGCGCGCTTCGCGTCTGGAACGATGACGAGATCGCGCCCAACACCGGCTTTCCTGCCCACCCTCACGCCAATATGGAAATCATCACCTATGTGCGGGAAGGCGCGATCACGCATCAGGACAGTCTCGGCAACAAGGGCCGCACCGAAGCCGGCGACGTGCAGGTGATGAGCGCCGGATCCGGCATTCGTCACTCCGAATACAATCTGGAGCCTCGGCCGACCAAGATTTTCCAGATCTGGATCGAGCCGGTGACGGATGGCGGCGCGCCGACCTGGGGAGCCAAGCCGTTTCCCAAATCGGACCGCTCCGGCAAGTTCGTTACCATCGCCAGCGGAGAAGCTGATGACAAGGACGCGCTGCCGATCCGTGCGGATGCACGCGTGCTGGCCGCCACGCTGAAGGCAGGCGAGAGCGCGCATTACACGCCGCACAAGTCGCGCCATCTTTACCTCGTGCCCGCAGCCGGGAAAATCGAAGTCAACGGCATCAGCGTCAACGCCCGTGACGGCCTTGCCATCAGCGATGAGCCTCAGATCAAGATCACGGCGCTGGAAGATTCCGAACTGGTGCTGGTCGACGCGGCGTAACTGAACGCGCGCCGTTCAATGACCACTTCCGAATTGCCGGCGCAGGCCGGCAGTTCAACCTGCTTCCCAAACAACTCCTTGAACCAACCCCCGGAGACAAGATCATGACGAAAGTTCTCGTGCTTTATTATTCCGCCTACGGCCATATCGAGACGATGGCGAACGCAGTGGCCGAAGGCGCCCGCGAGGCCGGTGCCACCGTCGACATCAAGCGCGTCCCTGAACTGGTGCCGCCTGACGTCGCAAAGGCCTCCTACTACAAGGTCGATCAGGCCGCGCCGGTCGCCAAGATCGACGACCTCGCCAATTACGATGCGATCATCGTCGGCACCGGCACGCGCTTCGGCCGCATGGCATCGCAGATGGCGAATTTCCTCGACCAGGCCGGCGGCCTCTGGGCCAAGGGCGCGCTGCACGGCAAGGTCGGCGGCGCCTTCACCGCGACCGCGACCCAGCACGGCGGCCAGGAGGCGACGCTGTTCTCGATCATCACCAACCTCCTGCATTTCGGCATGATCGTCGTCGGCATGAACTATGGTTTCGCCGGCCAGATGAAGCTCGATGAGGTCACGGGCGGCGCGCCCTACGGCGCCACCACGATCACCGGCGGCGACGGCAGCCGCCAGCCTTCCGAGAACGAACTCGCCGGCGCGCGCTATCAGGGCCGCGCCATCGCGGAGGCCGCCAAGAAGCTGCACGGCTGATTAAGCTGCTCGAACTGAGATGGCGGTTGTGTTCTCACGACCGCCATCTTTGTTAAACGGCACGATGGAACCTCATTCTCCAAACCCCCTGAACGGTTAACGTAAACAACCGCGCGGCGTTGAAGCGGAATTGGCTTTACTCCTATAACGAACGATCGAAAGGGCGGCACCAGCGCGATCGAGGCCAACGATGACGAGCACGGCCGATTGGGGAACTGCGAACGGCGCAACGACCGCGTCGCAAACTCTCGAGGCGACTGCACACAGGCCCGCCTTTCTTGCCGATATCGAACGCGCCAAGGGGCTTGCGATCATCCTGGTCGTGATCGGCCACATCGTGGCGCGCGAGCCGCCTGCAAATAACGAATGGTATGTCGTGTTGAAATCGGCGATCTACGCCTTTCACATGCCGTTCTTCATGTATCTCGGCGGCCTGGTCTTCTTTCATGTCGGCGACGCTGTTAACCCGCGTCCGAGCTATGGAGCCTATCTGATCCGCAGGGCCGAACGGCTGCTGGTTCCGTTTCTGTCGCTCGGCCTGTTGATCCTTCTTGGCAAGTTCGCCGCCGAGCAGTTCCTCTACGTCGACAACAAGCCCGCCAGCTTCTCGGACGGGCTGCGGTCGCTGTTCTGGACGACTGGACAAAGCCCCGCCACGTCGGTCTGGTACATCTTCGTGGTGTTCGTGTATGGCGGCGTCACACCCCTTCTTGTGAGATTATCGGGGGGCCGGCTCTGGCCGACGCTCCTGTTGGCGGTTTTGCTGCATTGTCTGACCGTTCCCGAGATCGCCTATCTCGACCGCGTGGCGAATTTCTTCGTTTATTTCATGATCGGCTGCGTTGCCGGAAAATACCGCACCCAAGCCATGCAATTCGTCGATGCGACGCTGCCGCTCTCGGGCATCGTCTTTTCGGTCTCTCTTGTACTTGCGACCATGCAGATTGAACCGATATTGACCGGCACGATTTGCGCGCTGTCATCACTGGCGTTCATCCACGGACTGACGCGGACCACCTGGCTCGATCGCGCCGATGCACTGTTGTGGCTCGGAAAATACAGCTTCGTGATTTATCTCTTCAACACCTTGACGATCGGACTGACCAAGGGCGTGCTGCTCAAGGTCGCGCCCTGGGACGGCGTCAATTTCCTGGGCTTTTTCCCAATCCTGCTGATGAGCGGTCTGGTCGGACCGGTTCTGCTCAAGAAGGTGCTGCTCGACCGTTTCCCGGTGCTCGCCCGCCTCACCCGCTGATCGCGGCAGCGCAAGGATACGGCGGCCTTACTCTTCTTCACCCGGATATCGCCCGCGCAACAGGCGGCTCACGAAAGATGCCAGCTGTGGATGCCGCCGCAGTGATTGCACAGCAAAATCCCGCAAGGCGTAAGGTGAGCCGCGCCATGTCAGCGCGATACTTGCGTCCGCCAGCCGGAGCTGGACGGCGCCGAACCGGCGCTTGAACGGATAGTTGCCGATGCTGAGATCGAATCGCCGCAGCCCCTGCGCATGCAGCGCGGCCATCGTTCGCTCGATAATGAGCCGGCTCGGCGAACAGCTCTTCCACTGCTGCCCGGCATTGCTGATGCGCAAGAACACGAAACTGCCGCCTTGCTTGATGCCCAGCACGGTCGCGATGATTCCTTCATCGCATGTCAACGCCGAAACGACGGCGTAACCCTTCGGCAGACCCCGACGGACGAGGTCGCGATAGAATTTGGCATGAACCGCATCGTTCAGCGAGAACCCCAGACCGAGCTTCTGCATTCGCATCTGTTGCTGGTGGTCCATGACATCGATGACCGCCAGGGCCTCATCGACTGTCTCAATCATCCGGAACGCCGCGCCCGGATGGCGAGCGAAAACGCGCCAGCTTCGCGGCAACTGCATTCGTTTGATCGAGGTGCGATAGGCCTCGAAGTCGTCACCTATGGCGATGATATTTCCGTTGAGCGAACTTGATCCGGACCGCCCGAGCACGGCGAGTGGATTTAGTTGTCCTCCAGGCATTTTCCGCAGGCGGATGAGGTCGGCCCCGCCAGGCATCTTGCGCAACGCGGCCACCAGCGCCTGGCACATCGAGCGCGCCTCCGCCACATCGAGCGCCGCGCCAACCCTCAAGATCGGCGCGTTGTAATCGGTCACATTCAAATCGGCGAACTCGACGATACGGACGCCGTGACTCACGCGAAGGATCAGAGGAATCAGCGCAACCGGGCGTTCCGTCACGCTGTCGGTTGCGATCGCGATCAACGGCGAGGCTTCGGCGAAGGCGCCGTACCAGGCTTCAAACCAGAGCGGGTGCTGGAAAGCGGTCTCCTGACCGGCACCGGACCAGCGTGCGATGGCGAGCTTCCAGTCGTCGACGAAATCGATCCGGAATCCGAACGCAGCAGAAGATACACGTCCGATAAATCGCCCGGCTTGCAAGCTCGCCATCGTACGTCAACTTCCCTCAGCCGGCCCTTCTGTCGATCGCCTGACGGCAAGGCCGCGTCATTCCAGTCCAGAGGCGCGATTCTTGTTCGTGGCTGGTCGCCGCCGGCAGCCGTGGTTCAGATCAAATTAAGCCTATGAAGCTGACGCTCGGCCTTAAGCCATTTATCCCGCAAAAACGGCCCTCAAGGCAATCGCAGCCGCTTACGACAGGACCGCCACTGGGATATATGGCTAACGTGAGCAACCCTGGAACCTGCGCAACGTAAAGCAGAACGTCTCTCGAATCCTTAATGTCATGAGCGCAGAACCCGAATATAAGGCGTTGTTTCTCGGCGCGGGCCCGCAAATGCAGTGCGGCGTCGGCCAATTCACACGGTTGTTGTGCGAGACCATCGAGAAGCTCAATCCGGGCCGCAGCACCACGTTAACCTTGACGCGGTCGGAAGGCTCAATCGCCGATATCTGGCGCGCGGTCGGTTCGGCGCGAAACGTGATTTGCAGTTTTCCGATCGTAGCGTGGAAACGCGTGATATGGCGTCCCTTGCTGACGCTCGCCATCGCGCGGCTGCGGCGCCGGCGTGTTGTCCTGATTCAACACGAATGGGCAAGCCTGCACCGGCTGCGCCGCCTCACCTACCTCCCGGCGCTGCTGCTTGCCGATACGATCATCATGTTCTCTCCGCTGGTGCGTCGCGAACTGGCCAGCGATCCTCTCGTCGGCTGGACAGCAGCGAAATGCGTGCCGGCGCCGTTGCCGCCCAACATCGAGGCTCCCTGTGATATCGCCGACTCGCCGCTACGCCAGCAACTCGCGGCCGCGCGTCAAAGCGGCCGGCTGGTGATCGGCCACTTCGGATCGATCTATCCGGGCAAGCAGCCCAATGCCCTGCTCGACATCACCGTCATTCTGAAAACGCGCGGGCATAATCCGCTCGTCGTCTATGTCGGCTCGTTCATCAAGGCCTTCGACAATGTCGAGCAGGATTTTTACGCGCACGCCAACAAACTCGGCCTTTCGGACGAAGTCATCGTCAGTGGCTATGTTGCATCAGATGCCGAGGTATTCGGCCTGTTCGGCGAAATCGACGCCTTTTGCTATTCACTTGCCGAAGGACTGACGGCGCGGCGCTCCAGCGTCCTCGCGAGCGTGCAATCCGGCCGTCCAGTGATTGCTACCGGTCCCGCTGAGCCGGATGAATTCGATCACCACCCCCGCTTCAAGGCTTTGATCGATCGCGGCGCGATCAGCCTGGTGCCACCAGGCTCGCCGCACGACGCCTATGCGGACCGCATCATCCAGCTGCTCGAAGCGCCGCTCGCCCAAAGGCCATTTGATTTCGAAGGCTGGTGGCGGGATGTCGCGCAAAGCCTCGATGCGCAGCTTAAGGCAACTATGCCTTGAGGCGATACCGCGCCAGATAATGCAGACCGAACACCGCAATCAGGAAAGTGAACCAGAGCGGATCGGCACGGTCGAGGAAAAAGCTTTCGAGCGAGGACAGATAAAGTCCGAACAACCAGATGCGCAGCAACAACGTCGTCAGATGACCGTCATTGCCGTTGCGATCGGCGACATGGAAATTCCGCAGAGGCGCAACCACCAGCATGACGATCAATAGCGCCAGTCCCGGCAACCCAATTCCGAGCGCGGTATCGAGATAGCCGTTGTGGCTGTGGGCCGCGGTCGCCGTCCACTCCATACCCTCGGGGAGATTTCGCATCTCGGCGCCGCCCCAGAACGCCTCGAAGCCGTATCCGGCATAGGGGCGCAACTGAAGCGCCTGGATCGCAAAGGTCCAGACGTCGGTGCGGCCGGTAAAACTGGTGTCGAACGGCAGCTTGCTAACGAGTTCGGCCAGCGTGTCGTTCATCACGGTGCCGACGCTGAAAACGTTGAGCAGCACCAGCGGCGTCAGAAAGATGATCGCTCGAAGCCATAGCGAACGGATAAGGGTCGTGAGCGAAGTCAGCATCAGCACCAGCACACACAGCGCCAGCGAGCTCTTTCCTGTCGTGTTCACCAGAAACACCGACGACAGCGCCAGGATGGCAATGCCCGATATCCATGCGCCCGATCGCAGCACGTAGATGCCGACAAACAGCAACATCGCCATCATGCCCGCCGCCACGTTCTTGTGACCAAACGAGCCGCGCCAGTCGCCGGCGAGCTGTTGTTCCTGAAGATCGCTCGCAAGATGAAGCGACAAATGCGGGACGATCAAGACTCCGAGATAGCAAACCGCGAGAAGCCCGAGGGCGGAAACGCTGAACCATCGCGCCAGTTCGGTCTGGTTCTTCGGCAACAGCATCAAGCTCGCGGTGACGACGGCGACGAGCAGGGTTGCAACAGCCCGGCGCATCGACGTAGCGGGGTCGGTCGAGAGAACCACGCTCATCGCAAGCCAGCCGCCAAATACGAGAAACCCCGGCGAGATCAGCGTCATCAAGCCGGGCATGTTGTCGCGCATCGCAAGCGCGATCGCGAGCACTGCGAGGCAGCTAAAAGCCAGGTAAGCAATCGTCTCGTTGCCGGTCGCAGCATCGCGCAGCTGAGAATCGCCGAGGTCGATGAATGGCCGCAACGAGATCCAGGCCAACAGTAGAGCGCAGACAAAGACCGCCCCGCGCGCGACATCGCTCACCTCCTGGCGGCGAATCTCGCCGAGGATGGCGCCGAAAATCGGACGTGAGGGCGAACCGGCTCAAGATGTGATCTTTGAGGCTTTGTAGGGTTGAGGTTCGATTCCGATCGCGGCCAGCAGCCCGCCAGCAGCGACGATCATCGGATGCAAGGCGATCAGCGGCTTCCGCTCGGTCAGAAACAGCCGAACGGCGCGAAACAACGATAGCGGCAACGACGCCAGCACCTTGAGGACAAGCCTGGCGCGCAGCCAGGGTGTCCGCGCCACCTTGCGCTGAACATGATAGTTGATCGCGCCGATACGAAGCCCGCGCAGCGCGAGCCATGACGGGCGCGTTCTCGCGTCCGGTACTGTCTCGACAATAACCGCCTCCGCGAGCCAGAGAAATTTCATACCGATCTGCCGGCAGCGGGTGAAAAAGTCGACATCGCCGCCGCCGAGAAAATTGAAACGCAGGTCGAAAGCGGGGCTGCCGAGCTTCTCGAATACCGATCGCCGGATCAGGCAATTTCCGCAGCCATAGATGATCGGCACCGGGCCGCTCGCCTCATAGGCCGGGCGAAACGCCGGATGGCGTTGCAGTTCGCGCTTGGCTTCATCGGTGAAACGTTGCAGCACCGGGCCACCGACCACGTCGGCGCCGGTCGCCTCGGCCGCGCCGACCATCCGTTCCAGCCAATGCGGCGACGCGATCTCGTCATCGTCAATCATCAGAAAATCGGTGGCGTGCGGGAACATGGCTTGCGCCGTTTCAAATGCCGCGTTGATCGCCTGGCAATTTCCCTGGCGTGGCTCGACCACGCAAAGGCCATGCAATTTTCCGCTCCGCAGAAACTCGCTGGCGACGGGCACACTGCCGCAAGTCGATGCGTCGTTTTCGACCATCACGACGGCAAAGCGGCGATCGGTGCGCTGGTCGACCAACGACTGAAGCGTTTGACGCAGGTGCTCCGGGCGACGGAAGCAGGGAACGCACACCACGATCCCGATCGTCGGATCGAGCGAGGCCGACATCATCGCGATCGCGCGCGGGCGGCCCCGCGTGAGCTCAGAGTTTTCCATCCGGAGACACCTCACTCCAGGGCAACTGCGAAAGGCGCGGCCACCATTGCCGGCGGACGTCCTCGGCAGCCGGATTGGAATCCAGGATGGAAGCGGGAATTTCCGGCATTTCGGCTGCAAGGACGTCGTCACGCAGAAAGATCGCGTTAAATCCAAGCGCATTCATACCGACGAGACGATAGCCCTTGCGGCGGCTGACCGCGATGTATGCGGCGAGGCTGGCGGAACGGAACATCGCCTGCTCGGCAGGCAAGGCGGTGAAAGAGAAATCGGACAGGTAGGGAATGGTGAGGGCGAGATCGCTTGGCACCGCATTGTTGAATTCGCAGATCAGGATTCGCGGGCGCATCTTCATCGCGCTCCACAGATAGAGATCGTTACCGTCGATATCGAGCGACAGCACATCGACCTCGTCCGGCACGCCCGCGGCCGCCAGCGTCTGATTGACGTTCTCGCGCGTGAACCATTCCGCCTTCATGACCGGCGGCGCACTGCGCGTGGCAGCATGGCTTGCGAAGAAACGCTGGCCTTCCCGGACGAAGACCGGATCGCCGTCGAACAGAAAGCCGCGCCAGCGGTGGTGCACCAGAAGATTGGTTGCCATGCAGACGCGGCCGTCCTGCGAGGAGATCTCGACCACGGCGCGGGATTTTGATCCCGCCAGCGTCAACAGATACAACAGATGACCGTCTTCCTCGAACTCCGAAAACCGGCTGAACCCGACCTGATCGAGCGGCAAGATCACGCCGGATGCCTGCAATTGTTTCCAGGAGGCGATCAGATTCTTCTGGGCGACCTCGGACTGGCGATAGATGATGTCCTCCGATCCACGGAGAAACTCCACCAGGCGGCGTTTGATGGATCGAAGCAGAGGCACGGCACGCAGCCGCGCCAATGCGGCATCGAGCAGTTGCCGCCTGAAAGCAGGCCGCGGCGCGATGACAGGAAGTGTAGCGGGCTGAAACCCGGTCGTTGTCTGGCTCATCATCCGATCAATTCTGTTGTGGCATTCCTGGTAAACCTTGGGGCAGATTTTTAGGCTTTGCGGCGGAACTCCTCGATGACGTCGAATAGTGGCTTGCGCTTGAGCTCGGCATCGAATGGCAGCGGCCGGTTAGGCATACCATCGCGGCGTTTAAAATAGATTGGCACCCAGGTGTATCGATCGCTCAGACCCCAGGTCAGGATGGCCTTCGGGCGCACCACCTCACAGACCGCATTCAGAAACTGGCTGGCCACCCCGGCCACCAGCATGTCGCGTTCACCGATCTTGCCCGGCAGCTCGTAATCGATCACGTCGAGCTCGGTGACCCAAACATCGAGCTTGAGCGCCTTGATTTCGGCCAGCAGCGCCTGCAAGCCGTCCCGGTCGATGGTGCGGTCCGCAAACAGATGCGCCTGCAATCCGACCGCGTGCAGCGGCACGTCGCGATCGCGTAACGAGCGCAACAATTGAATCAGCGCTTTTTGGCGCGCCGCAAAACGTGGCCCTGCAAATTCGACGTCATATTCGTTGAGCACAAGCCGCGCGTCGGGATCGGCGGCTGCGGCCGCCTCCAGGGCCACCCGCAGATAGTCGGGCCCGATCCGCCGCGCCCAGATCGAGGGGCGAAGCGAGGACGCATTCTCCGGCCAATCCACTAACGGTTCATTGATCACGTCCCACGACGGGATTGCACCGCGATAACGCGACACCACCGTCTCGATATGATCGATCAGTTCGCGCTCGGCTTCAGCGCGGGTTGCGATCGCTTCGGTCCATGGTGGCAGCGCGCCATACCAGGCGAGTGTATGGCCGCGAACCTCGATCGCATTCTGGCGGGCGAAGTCGACGATCGCATCCGCCCGCTCGAACCGGTATTCGTCCGGCGTCGGCCGCAGTTCGAGCCATTTGAGCTCGCTTTCCGGCACGACCATCTGGCAGTTCGCGATCACCGCATTGCGATAGGGTAAATCGGAGGCCAATGCGTCGGACCGAACTGCTGCGCCGTACGGAATCAAATTCTCGGCGCCGGCCGAAGCCCTGGACGGTGTCGCAAAAGCGGACAAGCCGGACAACTGACCTGTGCCGAAAACAGTCAGTGCCGCGGCCGATGCCGTACCAGCGAGAAAACCACGCCGGGATTGTGCCTCTATCGCCATCGTTTTCACCCTTAGGGGCCGGCTCCTTCCGAACCATTCGCAAGCACCCACAAGCGCTCGCAACCGCTATTGCAATATCGAGTCCACCGCGACGCATTGCAGCATCGAGTGCTGACGATGGTTACCGTGGCCACGCGTTAACCAGAGTAGCAAGCATGGCCGGTATGGCGGGTGCATCGGCACCAATCTTGCTGTCTACACACATGATGAAGTCTGAACCTTTAAACGCGCTCGAGCTGGATGCGCCAGTCGTCTCGCGGGCATCGCGGCTGCTCGAGACGCTGATGCGTACGTTCCGCGCGCAATTTACCAACTATCTTCAGGTTTTTGCCGGCACCGGCGTGCGCCTCGGTCTTCAGGCGGCTTACTTCTTTATCCTTGCTAACACGTTGCCGCTGCGCGACATGGGCGTGTTTGCCTCGGCCTCCTCGACCGGAATCATGATCGGTTGCTTTTCCGGGTTTGGTTTCGCTTCCCTCGCCTTCAGAGCGTCGGCAGGCAAGCGACGTACGCTTGGCGGCTACCTCGCTGTGTTCTACGCGAGCTGGCTGATCGCGCTGCCGCTCTGCCTCGCCGCCTCGCTGCCGGTATTCTATTTGCTGTTCACCCCGTCACTGTCGCTCATCTCCTTCCTCCTGATTATTCTTGTCGAAGCCGGGCTCTGGCGGATCGTGGAAATGATCCACCAGGTCAATAACGGCCTCGGACGCTATGCTTCGGCTTCGCTTGTCATCTCGCTTGGCTCCGCGTTGAGGACAACAGGCGCGGTCGTTTTCGCAGCCTCCGGCCGACACGACGTCGAAACATGGTCGGTCATCTATTTCGCGTCCAACCTGGCGGCGATGACGCTTGCCGTCACCCTGTATCAGCCGCGCGTCAGATTGCGCTGGTGCGCACCGATATTTTTCGGACGCATGCGCGATGCGTTGTTGTTCTCGGTCGCTTATTGCGCCTCGATCGCACAAAACGAAATCGACAAGCTGGTGATGCTCGCGCTGGCGGATCAACGCACCGTCGGCATTTATGCGATCTCCACGCGCATCATCGATTTTACCTCGGTGCCGATCCGCAGCTTCTACGTGCTGTATTCGCGAAAGCTGATCATCGAGGGCCGCCAACACAATCAGATCGGCCGCAGCCTCGGCGTCGAACTGCTGATCGCGCTGGTCTCGACCGCGGGTCTGGCGGCGCTGATCGTGGCGCTTTCGATCTGGCCGGACGTACTTGGCCATAACGTCGCGGTTGCAACCCAACTGTTCGGCGTGATGCTGGCGGTGCCGGCATTCAAAAATCTGCTCGAATATCACTCCGAACTTTTCTTCGTATACCAGCACATGACCGTCCGCGCCGTCCTTGCAACGGCGCTGGTCGGACTAAAAGCCGCAGCGCTTGCCTGGCTGCTGACCGAATTCAACGACATCGCCCAATGGGGCATCTGGCTCAATCTCGTCTACCTCGGGCTCTATGCGTTTTCCGCCGCGTCCGTTTACGGATCGATCTTCGGAGGCCGGCAACGATGAATAACAAATCGTTAATTCCGGGCCTTGGTACGTCGCGCAAAGGGCATCCCTCGAACGGATGCTTAAACGCTTTTTTTGCTAATTCGGTGAATAGTCCCTCGCTGAGTATGGTTAATTTTTCCTGTTGCGTTCGTATCGCGCCCGACGTGACCCGAGGAGTAACCGCTCAGCCGACGCGTTCGGCGGTTCGAATGGAATCCGGGGCTCATGCTGGCGTATGACCAACCCATTACGCGGTCCAAGCCGGACGCCGGGCCAAAGCCCGCGCGCATCTCGGCCGGCTTGAGCGTGTCGCAGCTTGCGCACCTGCTGTGGCGGCGCAAGACCGCGATTTTGGTCGCCGGTCTGATCGGCGCCTGCCTCGCGGTCGCGATCGGCAAAAGCCTGACACCGAAATACATGGCGACCGCCCAGCTCTATGTCGATCCGCGCGAGCTGCAACTGGTCGATCGCGAACTGACACCGCGCTCGCAGGATATCTCCGGGCTCGCGATGGTCGTCGAAAGCCAGGCGCGCCTGATCACGTCCAACAGCGTCCTGATGCAGGTGATCCAGGACACCCATCTCGACAAGGATCCGGAATTCGGCGCCGGCTCGAGCGGCCTGATGGCGAAGCTGCTCGGCCTGTTCGGGCTCGAACCGCGGCAACCCGGCACGTCTGCTCTCGGTCAGACTGCGGCGCTCGATGCGCTTAACCGCCACGTCAACGTCAAGAAGACCGATCGCAGCTTCATCGTCGACATCGACGTCTGGTCCCATGACCCGGTCAAGGCGGCGATGCTCGCCAACGCCATCTCCCACGCTTATCTGGCGGAAGCCAAGAATTCGCAATCCATCGCCGCACGGCGCGCCACCAGCGACCTGTCGGGCCGGCTGAAGGAATTGCAGGAGCGGTTGCGAACCGCCGAGAACACGCTCGCGGTTTACAAGGCGCAAAACAATTTCGTCGGCACGCAAGACACCCTGATCACCGATCAGCAACTGCTCGCGAGCAATCAGCGGCTCGCGTCCGCGCACGCGGCCACCCTCGACGCCCAGGCGAAATACGACCAGATCGAAGCAAGCCGCCGCGCCGCAGGCGACGCCGGTGCTATTCCCGAAGCCTTGCAATCGCCGACGCTTGGAAACCTGCGCGCGCAATATGCCGAGACGCGGCGGCATCTCGCCGAGATGACCAGCGAACTTGGTCCCTTGCATCCGTCGCTGCGCCAGATGGAAAAGCAGGTCGAGGATCTGCGCCGCACGGTGAATGAGGAAACCGACCGCTTCGCCCAGTCGGCGAAAAACGATCTCGCCCGCGCCCGCGATTACGAAACCTCGCTGACCCGGGCGCTGGAAACGCAGAGGCGCCAGAGCGTGCAGCTCAGTCAGGCCTCGGTGCGGCTTCGCGAACTCGAACGCGACGTCGAGGCGAGCCGCGACGTGTACCAGTCCTTCCTGAAGCGATCGCGCGAGACCGAGGAACAGGAGAGCCTCAATACCTCGAACGCGCGCATCATCGGCGAAGCCACCGTGCCGCAGCGGCGCTCGTTCCCGCCCGGCATGAGCCTGATCGCGGCGATCGGGCTGGTGCTCGGCGCACTGGCCGCTTCCAGCTGGTTTGCCGCCGTCGAGCTGTTGTCCTTCGAGCCTGTAGCCGGCCCGGCCAAGCAAATCGTGCCCGACCCGATAACTTCCGCGCAGCCGCCGAAGCCGCCGCCGGAGAACCGGCCGACTCCACCTGCCGCAGAGAAACCGGTCATCGCCCGGTTTCAGGAGGCCGACGTGATACGAACGCTCGGCGGCATTCTCGCAACCGGCGGCATCCCCGACCTGACACGGCTGGGCTGGCCAACACTGCGGGCCACTTCCCCGCTGACGACCTTCCTCAGCGCCATGCGCGAGATGCGCGAGGCGCTTGCCCGCCGCTCCGCCGCCAATGTCGCGCCCGTTCTGGCAGTGATCGGCCAGGGCGCCAGCCGCGATCGAAGCATCGTCACCCTGAACGTCGCCCTGGCGGCTGCGCGCGACGGCGCCAGGGTGCTGGTGATCGACGCCGATCACGAGAATCATATTCTCTCGAACAAACTCGCCGGCCCCTGCAAGCCTGAGGCGAAGCGTCTCGGCTGGCTCAGCATCGGAGCCAAGGCCGCTTCGCGCGCGATCAAGACCAACAACGGCATCGAGGTGCTGCCCGCGATCGGGTCCGGCGCGGCCGACACCATCCGAAAGGCGATCGCGCAGGCGCGCGCAAAGGGCGACTATGATCTCGTGATTGTCGACGGGCCGGCGATGCCCTTTGACACGGAAGACCGCAAGCTGATCGATGTCGCCGATGGGCTCGCGGCCGTCCTGCCGGCCAGCCTCGATATCAACGGCTGCATGGATGACATCATTGCCGCGCTCGGCGGCGCCGAGCGCAAGCTGATCGGCGTGATCATCAACGAACTTCATTCGGCCCCCGCCCAGCCGGTTCGGAGCGCGCAATATGCTTGAGCGGCGCGCAAACCCGATCGGCCGGGCCGCTACGGCGGCCATCCCCAGAATCACGCTGGGAGGGCTTCGTATCGCCGTGCTCGACCTCGAGCAGACCGCCGATTTCATGATCAACCTCGTCTTCCCGCAGCGCCAGCTCGCCCGGCCGCTGTATCTGACCTCCGCCAACGGCGAGGTGCTGGCGCGCTGCTCCACCGAACCGATGACCGACCAGCTGTTTCGGTCCGCCGACCTCATCAATGCCGACGGCCAGCCGCTGGTCACGGTGTCGCGGCTGACCTCGCCGGTGCGGCTGCCGGAACGGGTTGCGACAACGGACCTGTTTCATGTCGTCGCCCGCAAGGCGGAAGCGGCCAACCTCACCTTCTATATGTTCGGCGCCGACGAGACTGAGAACGCCGCCGCGGTCGCCAACGTCCGCAGGATGTATCCGAAACTCCGCATCATCGGACATTCTCACGGCTATCTCCGGGGCGATGCGCTGCGCGCCAAGGTCGATGAAATCAACGAACTGGCGCCGGATTATTTGTGGGTGGCGCTTGGCGTGCCCTACGAACAGGCCTTTGTCGCCGAATACACCTCGCGGCTGACCAGGGTCGGCGTCATCAAGACCTCCGGCGGATTGTTCAATTTCCTCTCCGGCAGCCGTCAACGCGCGCCACGCTGGATGCAGGATGCCGGGCTCGAATGGGTCTGGCGAATCTGGCTCGAGCCGAGCCGGCTGTTCTGGCGTTACCTGACGACAAACCCCCGCGCGCTTTATCTTCTCCTCAACCGCAGCCATCGTTCAAAGTCGCACGGCTAGGCCTCATCGCGCTCAATTGCCGTAGACCGCATGCGGCAGCCATAGCGTGAGCGCGGGCACGTAGGTGATGATCATCAGCACCGTCAGGAGCAAAATGAGGAACGGCAACACGCCGCGAACGACTTCGCCGATCGGCGCCCGCGAAATCGTCGACAGCACGAAGAGGTTCAACCCGACCGGCGGGTGAACCAGCGCGATCTCCATATTGTGCGTGAAGATGATCGAGAAATGCACGGGATCGACGCCGAGCGCCGGCAGCACCGGCGCGAGAATCGGCAACACCAATAGCAGCGTCGCGATCACTTCGAGGAAACAGCCGAGCACCAAAAGAAGAACATTGATCGCGAGCAGGAACTGCCACGGCGCCATGTTCTGCGCCAGCACCCATTTGACGAGTTCGGCCGGAACGCCGGAGGCCGTCATCCAGTGACCGAACGCCAAAGCGGTGGCGACGATCAGCATGATCGCGCCCGCGCTCTTCAGCGCATCGGCCACCACCCATAACGTCTCGGACCAGTGAAAGCCGCGGTAATAGGTCAGGCTCACCGTCAGCGACACGACCGCGGCAATCGCCGCCGCCTCGGTCACCGTGACGATCGCCGCCGTAAATGCCGACCAGCACGATGACAGGCACGATCAAGGCGGGGATCGCCCGCCCCGTCACGCGAATTCGCTCAGCAAAGGGTAATGCCGGCTCAACCGGAAACTTTCGCCGCCGGGCGTCGTACCAGACCCAGGCGAAAAACACCGTGGCCTGCAACAAACCGGGCAACACGCCCGCGAGAAACAGGCGCGGCACCGACTGTTCGGCGACGATGCCGTACAAGATCAGCGCCAGCGACGGCGGGATCACGATGCCGATGGTGCCGGACGCGCCGACGACGCCGAGCGCAAAGCTGCGCGGATAGCCTTTCTCGATCATCGCCGGCAGCAGGATCGTTCCCATCGCCAATGCGGTGGCCACCGACGAGCCCGAGATCGCCGCAAACAGCGTGCACGCCACCACCGTGACCAGCCCAAGCGCGCCCCTGATGCCGCCGAGCCAGGCCGCGGACAAATCGACCAGCGCTTTCGCCACGCCGCCGTGGCGCATGAAGGTCGCCGCCATCACGAACAACGGCAGCGACATCAGCGTCGGCGAATTCAGGTGATCGATGATGACCTGCGCGACGCCGATCAAAGGTTCGCCGGATGCGAAATAAAGCACCGACGCGCAAAGCCCGAGCACCAGGAAGATCGGCATGCCGACGGCGAGCAGGCCGAAGAACAGCACCAGGAACAGGATGATCAGCATGATTGCTGTACCTGGCCCATGAGATGCTTTCTTCTCCCTCCCCCTTGCGGGGAGGGTCGATGCGAGCAATGCGAGCATCGGGGTGGGGGTCTAACAAAAGAACCCCCCACCCTGGCCTTCGCTTCGCTTCGGCCTTCCCTCCCCACCGCTACGCGGGGGGAGGGATAAGGAAAGCGCAAGCCCACCTTCGCGATTTTATTCGTGTTGGATTTCATCATGCGTCGGTGTGCGAAGCATTGCCGGCGCCGGCGACTTGCTCATGCGCGGGGATGTGACCGACCGTCATGGTCTCGGGATAGAAGGCAAAGACATAGCGATAGAGCCGGATCAGATAACGGCCGGACATCAGTGCCGCGCCGGTCGGCACCGCCGCCGAATAAAGCCACATCGGAAACTGCACGTCCGACGAGCTGCGCTCATCCAGCATCCATGAAGTTTCGACGATGCTGAAGCCGTACCAGGCAAGACCCGCGCAGAACGCCAGAGCGACGAGGCAATTGGCGACCTCCATCCAGCGCTGCACACCCGGCGACACCGCCCGCAGCACCAGGTCGGGCCGGACATGGCCGTCGGTGCGCACCAGTTGCGAGGCAGCTAACATGATGCCCCAGACGACGAGATAAACGATCACTTCCTCGGCCCAGGAGATGGCATAGCGCGGGGCGATGTATCGCCCGATGACCTGCACGAGGCCAACGATCATCGCGGCGAGGCCGAGCAGGCCGATCAGGATCCGCTCGGCCTTGTCCCACCACGTATCGCGCACCGGCGAACTCCCCCTGCCCGTCTCGACTTCAGCTATGGCCGCCGACGGCGTCGCTCACGAGCCTGACGATGTCGGCCGACAGTTTCGTGTCGCGGATCAGATCGGCTTGCGCCGCGATCATGCGCTTGCGGTCGGCGGCCACCTGATCCGCCGGCGGATCGGTGAAGGTCACGCCATTCGCTTGCATCGCCACGCGGGCGTCGGCTTGCGATTTCGCGGACATCGCGCGGTAACGCTGGATGTTCGCCGCCCAGACGTCGCGCATCAGCTTGCGCTCGGGCTCACCGAGCTTCGACCAGAGGGCATCGCCGACCATCGGGATATAGTTGGCGAAGAACTGGTGGTCGGCGTAGGAAAATCTGACGCCGGCCTCCCAGAGTTTTGCCGAGTTGACACTTTCGTCGCTAGAGACAAAGCCGTCGAAGGTGCCTTGCGACAGCGCCAGCGGCACATTCGGCCAGGGCGTGACATTGGGAATGCCGTGGACGAAGCCGATGCGCCATGAAATGCCGGCGCCGCCGGGGCTGCGAAGCTTCAAACCGTTAAAATCCTCGAGCGAATGAATCTCCTTCTTCGTCGTGTACCAGTTCTCGTTGCCGAGCTCGAGCCAGGACCCGAGAACATGTGAGCGCAGCTTGGTCTCGAGCTGCTTGTTGACGAGTTCGCCCGGCGCACCGTCGGCGCAGCGGCGGAACATCTCGATCGGCGGACTATAGAGCGCGGGCAACTGGCAGAAATCGACGTCGGGCACCAGCCCGGTCATGGTCCAGGTGCCGGGCGAGGCCATGTCGACCTGGCCCTGGAGCAGCGCCTTGGTGACATTGAGATCGGCGAACAACTGCCCGGAGTGAAACACTTCGCCCTTGATCTTGCCCTGGCTCGCTTCCTCGAGCTTGGCAAGATAATCGACAATTGCCTGGTTGCGTGGATGCGACGGTGCAGTATCAAGCGAGCAGCGCAGCTTGATCGCGTCATCCGCGAAAGCCTGTCGCGACACATAGGGCGCGGCGATCGCGCTTGCTGCGACCGTGACAAAGGTGCGCCTGTTCAATCCTGTCATCGTTTCCTCCCGACTGCTTTTTCCGACCCGTTTTCGGGTCTCTGTTTGGGCGAGAGGATCGCGCCTGTTGTCGTCCTTGGCAACCGTAATCGGGCGGGTTTATCGCATTTTGGGCTCAGACTTTCGGCACTGGTTTCCCGTACTTGCGAGAAGTGTGGGCAACGAACTCTGTCCGCTTGTCATCACCGGGCATAGCCGTTCGAAGAACGGCGTCGCTTCCGCTCGCCTATGCCCGGCCATGACGGAAGAGAGAGCGCCGGCGCTCGCAATGGCGCACACCTCCGCATCCCCGCAACGCAAGGCGCGCCCGAGTGATGCGAATTCTCGTCCCTCAAATAAAGAGGGAGCAGGGAATGCCGGGCGTTTGGCTCGCCCGCAGCCTCGCGTGCAAAAGTAGAAAGCACACGAGTTAGTCACCACAGGCACGCCGAAACATCCGGCATTCCCTGCACGATGGTGTTACGGCTTACTTCGTGATCTCCCTGGTGAGCCGGGCTTGTTGTCACCATCGCCGGCGCGATTGCCGAAGCAATCGTCGCCGCCTTGACGCCAGCATCGGGGCGTCAGGACCACACGACTTCGCCGTCCGAAGATCGCGCGCTCGTCTGCCACGCGAACCCTCGGCCATCGCATCCCGCGCCCAACGTCCGTGACGATCGCGATACGCCCCTCTTTGTGAGGTGCGGGACGGCGCGAGGCTGTAAAGGTGATTTGCCCGTCGGCGCAAGGGGAAAATTTTGGATAAGGACGGACGGAGGCGAGGGACGAGGCCGTGTGATTTGCTCGATGAGGCTGGGCAAGAACTCGGCATTTTGGGGAGTTGATGTACGATTCAACTTATGACGAATCGGACATTCAAGACCGGCGCGAGCCGGGATCAGGCCAGCCTGCTTCCTGCCCGGATCGAGGACTATGTGGCGCCGGACAATCCGGTCCGTGCGATCGAGAGCTTCGTGTGTGCGCTGGACCTTGCAAAGCTCGGCTTCTGTCATGCTGGGCGTGGCGTGCAAGCGATGGGGCAGCCGCCCTATAATCCAGCCGATCTTTTGAAGCTCTACCTTTACGGCTACATCAACCAGGTCAGGTCGTCGCGGCGGCTGGAGCGGGAAGCGTGCCGCAATCTGGAACTGATCTGGCTGTTGAAGGGCTTGCGGCCGGGCTATCGGACGATCGCCAACTTCCGCAAGGAGAACTGGAAGGCGCTGAAGGCGGTGAACCGCGGCTTCGTGCTGTTGGCGCGGGAGCTTGGGCTTGTCGGCGGAGCAGTTGTGGCGATCGACGGCTCGTTCTTCCATGGTGATGCCAGCAAGGCGAGCATCTTCACGCGCAGGAGGCTCGCCGGGCAGATCGCAAAGCTGGATCAGGAGATCGAGGCCTACGGCAAATCTCTTGAGGACAATGACGCGGCGGAAGCCAGCCAGCGAGGGAACAACGGCAGCGAAGATGGCGGCGGCGATGGCGGAGATATTGGTGCGAAGGTATCGGCGCTGATGGCCAGGCGGTTGCGCGCGCAAGCCGACCTTGATCGGCTGGAGGCGAGCGGCGATACGCAGTTGTCCCTGACCGATCCTGACGCCCGGCTACTGGTCAAAGGCGGCCAGGGCGTTGCGGGCTACAATGTACAGGCTGTCGTTGATGACAAGCACAAGCTCATTGTCGCAAGCGAAGTGGTGAACGACAGCAGCGATGTCGGCCAGCTCCATGCGATGGCGAAGGCCGCAAAAGATGCCATTGAAGCCGAGGCGCTGCAGGTACTGGCCGATGAGGGCTATTACAGCAGTACCGAACTGAAGGCATGCGAGGACGACGGCATCGAAGTCTATGTGCCGGTACCGGAAGGCAACGGACGGCTTGCGAAGGCGGGCCGCTTCAGCCTCAAGAGCTTCAGCTATGACGCTGGGACTGATGCTTACCATTGTCCAGCCGGCGAGCTGCTGCATCCGATGAAGGGGCGCTGGCGGAACACAAGTGGCCGGACGGAGATCCGTTATGCGAGCCGCAAGGCGATCTGCGAGACATGCCAATTAAGAGCACGTTGTCTCACTCCGAAGGCACCTTATCGTACCATCGGTCGCTGGGAGCACGAGGATGTTCTTGATCGTCATCGCGCGCGGATGCAGGGCGCAGACGAACTGATGCGACGCCGTTCCGCCATCGTCGAACATCCCTTTGGCACCCTCAAATGCCGCGCCGGGTATCGCCACTTTCTGGTTCGAGGTTTCAACAAAGTCCGCGGCGAATGGAGCCTGATGGCCCTCTGTTACAACTTCACCCGCGTGCTCAATATCCTCGGGTTCGATCGCTTCGTTGCATGCATGGCAAAAGCATTCCGATCGCTCTCACGCACTCTTGCTCTCACTCTGAGTTGCATCCAACTCCTTCTGGAAACATTCTGGACAAATACGCCAACCTTGCTCCCAATCAGCCGCTTCAGCCCCAGTCCTCTCAGATAACCTGCACTTCTTGCCCAGCCTCGATGGGCAGACGACAGCCGCCTGCTAAATCGGCGGTCGGCCTGGCGGCGGTCCGGCAAGATCGGAACTGACGTCACGCATACGGAGGCCGCGGATCGGGTCGATATCCCGACGGAGGCGGCTGTTCTCCCGAAAGTTAGCCGCGCGGTGGCGCATGGGATTGTCGAACCGGTTCAGAGCGTCCAACCAGGCCGCAAGGAGCGGTTGGCGCTGTCGAAGCGCTCGCCTCGCCTTTTCAGCGTCGTTCGGCCGAGTCCCCATACTCAAAGATATTAATCGCCTATGGTTTAAAATCCGTTTCGACCGCAGCGTCATGCCCAGCACCGGCCAACAACGCCGCGGCGACGCCATATCCCGCCGCAAACTTGCAAACCACCCCTCGCAAATCCGCGGGCGCGGGATCACCAAGCGACCGACTGCCTGCTCCGCGGATCCAAGCCGCATTCACCGGGAACGAAGGCCGGATTGTGGAAGCAGGCATTATCGAGAGTACTATCCCAACCGCCTCGCTGTCGCCATTTGCTCCACATAATGTAGTCGCATAGCCGACTATGCGGATTGCCCGGTTCTCTGGTTGCGCAGTAGATGCTCTCATGGGGTTGGCGAGCCATGGCTGGTCCCGACAGGACCGAAATGGCGAGCACGGCGGCGCCGATTACTCTGAATTTCATTGCTGGTTCCCTTCGTTAGATTCGAATAACGGAGGAGTATCGTCGAAAGTCCCTGCCCGGATTCCTAAATTTTTTTTAGTGAGCGGAGGGCGCCCCGGCCTAAAATTTTACCTGCCATTGTGTGAATTGGGACACATCTTGCGGCGAACGAATCGGCCTAGTGTTGCCAGCGCCGTATCTACACGGCGCTTCTCCCTAGACTTGGCGCCCGTCGCGAATGACGGGCCTCTTTTGCAGCGCTACTCGCGCGGCCTGTCCCGCCAGAGCCGAGACGTTATTGATTCCGCTTCTGCCGATATCGGAGAAATTCTTCAAAGAGACGCTTGCGCCGATCTGATGGCGTCTCCTGCTGCGCAATTGGCTTTGTCTGGAGGCGGAGATCAGCCGGCCACGCGCTTTCCGGGATCAGCGTCGCACCTGCAAACGCCACGAATAGAACAGCGGCGCAGGGCAGCGAGAGCACGAACTCGAACGCCGTTGAGAGCGCGCTCGAACCTACGGAGCCATAGTTTCCGAGAGCTCGCCGCCACCCTATGGTTAATTTGGCGTTAAGACGTTCACTTTGCACGGCGCGAGAGCCGCCCTACTCCGCCGCCTCACGCACATGCCGCGCGCTCGGGCGGGCATGGTCACGAGTTCTTCCGCCGCGGTCGTGCAGCGCCATGGTCGCGTCGAAATCCCGCATGTCACGCCAAGTGGCCGAGTGGCAAAGGAGCTCCGGCCCTTCGCGTTCGATCGCAACGTCACTTCTAACCTCGCGAACGATCGGCAAATTCAGTAACTTGCCCACAAGGAAGCTCCGATAGTATTCGAGGTCGGGCACGACGACCTCGAGGAAATAGTCCGCATCGCCGGATACCAGGTGACACGCGATCACTTCGGGCATCGCACAACCGCGTCCTCGAACATCTGGAGCGCACGCTCGTTGGCATGTCCGTCGATCCTGACGCCGACAAACACCGAAAATCCAAGGCCGACGCGATCGCGCCGAAGTATGGCTCGATAGCCATCGATGACCCCTTCACGCTCCAGACGTTTCACGCGGCGAAGACACGGTGACGGAGACAGCCCCACCCGGTCCGCCAGTTCAACATTGG
>CAWCHC010000015.1:0-162554 GCA_963795255.1 uncultured Alphaproteobacteria bacterium | reverse complement strand
GCTCGCCATTGGGCCGCAGAAAAACATTTTCCCGCCCATCGATCAGGATCCGCACCTCGGACCTGTACCGCGGCGTAATCATGTTGACGGCCGTGATCGACAGCACGGCCGCCAGCAACGTTGGAACAACAATCCAGTTCCGCTTGCGCGCCAGCGCCTGACCAATCGCCACAAAATCCAGTTCGCCCACTGGCGCGGTCGCCGGCCTGTCGGCGACCGCTGGAATTTGGGGATCGGCCGGCGCAGCTACAGCCTTGCCCGAACGCCAGAACGCTAAACGCATCGCTCACTCCCCGCGGGACGCTACGACTCTACCGGATGCGGCGTGATTACAGTCCATTAAGGTTGCCGCCGGGTTAATTCCGGCCGTTTTGGCGCTATCGGCAAGGCCATCCATCTGCCACGGTCATGTTTTGTTAACCATGAAAGTCCTTAATCGGAATCAAGAATTGACCGTGGGTTCTCCGATGCGAGGCGTTCGCGCCCAAATAGCCTCTCTCATGGCCGCGCTCGCGCTTGCGGGCTGCATGCAGACAGCCAATCAGGTGGCGATGGGCCCGCGCAGCGACCTCGACGCCATGGCCTATGGCCAGCCTTCTTATTCTTCCGTATCCGGTAGCCTCCGCCGATTCCGGCGGCGCCATCAGCGCGCTTCGTGCCAGCTTCGCCGCCTCGCCAGGCGGCGCTCCTTACGCGCCGGTCGAAAACGCCTACGCCGCCCGTCTCCGCCCGGCACGATGCGCCCTATCATCTTGATGCCGGCGACAAGCTCCGCGTCGTGGTGTTTGGCCAGGAAGGCCTCACCAATACCTATGCGATCGACGCCGGCGGCGCGATCACCATGCCCTTGATCGGCGCCGTTGCCGCGCGCGGGCGAACGCCGGCGGGATTGGCCACCGAGATCGCCGCCAAACTGCGCAACGGCTATATCCGCGAGCCTTCCGTGGCGGTCGAGGTCGAAGCCTATCGTCCGTTCTTTATCCTCGGCGAAGTCGCCGCTCCCGGCCAATACCCCTACGTGCCCAACATGAGCGTCGAAAGCGCGGTCGCGATTGCCGGCGGCTTTTCGCCCCGCGCCAAACGCGACAGCGTCACGCTCACCCACACCGAGGCCACAGGCCCCAGCCGCGCCATCGTTCCGCTCGGCACTGCCATCAGCCCCGGCGATACCGTCCTCGTCGGCGAACGCTGGTTCTGACCCATGTCCGAGACATCAGACCGGCCTCTTCGCATTGTCCACGCGGTGCGCGCGCCCGTCGGCGGAATCTTCCGCCACATCCTCGATCTCGCCAATGGACAGGTCAACGCCGGCCACCACGTCGGCATTATCGCCGATAGCCTGACCGGCGGCGAGCGCGCCGAGCGCCGCGCTTGCCGAAATCGCGCCGCGGCTGAAGCTCGGCGTCCGGCGCCTGGCGATCCACCGCGAGCCCCATCCCGCCGACTTCACTGGTATGGGCGCGCTTCATGTACCTGATCTCGCACCTGAAGCCGGACGTGGTGCACGGACACGGCGCCAAGGCCGGCGCCTTCATCCGGATGATAGGACGGTCAAAGCGCTTCATTCGCGTTTACACCCCGCACGGCGGTTCGCTGCACTATCCGCTCAACACGTGGCGGGGCGCATTCTACAGCCGCATGGAACGCGCGCTCATGAACAATACCGAGCTGTTTTTGTTCGAGAGCGCGTTCGCCCGCGACACCTACCAGCGCACCATCGGCGTGCCGACGACGGGATTGGTGCGCTGCGTTTTCAACGGCGTGACCGCGGCCGAGTTCGATCCCGTGGATTTGTCGCCCGACGCCTCCGACGTCGCTTATGTCGGCGAGTTCAGGCACATCAAGGGCGCGGACCTTCTGATCGACGCCGTGGCGCGGCTGCGTGCCGACGGCAGACCGGTGACGCTGACGCTTGGCGGTGACGGCGAAGAACTCGGCTCGCTGAAAGCCAAGGTCGAAAAAAGCGGGCTGACCGAAGCGGCGCGTTTCATCGGCCACGTCAAGGCGCGCTTCGGCTTCTCGAAAGGCAAACTCCTCGTCGTTCCCTCGCGCGGAGATTCAATGCCTTACGTCGTGATCGAAGCCGCCGCGGCCGGCATTCCGATGATCGCCGCCAATGTCGGCGGCATTCCCGAAATTTTCGGTTCCCACACGGACGCGTTGTTCGCGCCCAACTCCGCCGGCGCCATGGCGGACGCGATTGCGACCGCGCTGAAGGATCCGACCGGCACGGCTGCCCGCGCCAAAACGCTTCGCGAAAGAATCTTCATGCACTTTTCGCAGAAGGCCATGGTGGAAGGCGTTCTCGCCAGCTACGGCGAGGCCTTTGCCAGACGTTAACCATCCTTGACAGCCGATAACCGTTTCTTCCGAATTCTCATCTAAGCCGAAGGCTTAAGGATTGGGCGCGCTCCGCGCGCCTGCCTATATGCATTGCGGTCGAGAACGGATTGAAGACAGTGGAACCTGTTAATGCACGCTCGATGTTGGACGCCGCCGCCGCGGCCTCAGCGACGGCTGCCGTGGCGGCCCCGGTCGAACGGCGCCGCAGGCTTTCGCAAGCAGCCCTCGTCGTCGCGAGTCAGAAAGTCCGCCGGGCCTACTCGCCGATCGTGATCGCCGGCGTGGTCCGCATCGCCGACTTTGCGCTGTTGAGCGTTATCGGTATTGCGCTCTATCTGGGCTATGTGGCTCCCCTCGCCGGCTTTCACTGGGAATACATCGCCGCCATCCTGATGATGACGCTCGCAGCCGTGATCTGTTTCCAGGCTGCCGATATCTACGACGTTCAGATTTTCCGCGGCCAGCTTCGCCAGATGACTCGGATGATCTCGTCATGGGCATTTGTTTTTCTGCTGTTCATCGGCGTCTCGTTCTTTGCCAAGCTCGGCAATGAGATATCCCGGCTCTGGCTTTCCACGTTCTTCTTCATCGGCCTTGCCACCCTGATCGCCTCGCGCCTCGCGCTACGCGCGCTGGTCCGCTATTGGGCCCGCCAGGGCCGGCTCGATCGCCGCACCATCGTGGTCGGCTCCGATGAGAGCGGCGAGAAGCTGATCGAAGCCCTGGACGAGCAGGCCGATTCCGATATCGACATTCTCGGCGTGTTCGACGACCGCAACGACAATCGCGCGCTTGAGACCTGTGCCGGCAAATCCAAGCTCGGCAAGATCGATGATATCGTCGAATTCGCCCGGCGCACCCGCATCGACCTCGTGCTGTTCGCGCTTCCCATTTCGGCGGAAACCCGCATTCTCGAAATGCTGAAGAAGCTGTGGGTGCTGCCGGTGGACATCCGCCTGTCGGCGCATACCAACAAGCTGCGCTTCCGTCCCCGCTCCTATTCCTATCTCGGCAAGGTGCCGACGCTCGACGTGTTCGAGGCGCCGATCACCGACTGGGATCTGGTGATGAAGTGGATGTTCGACCACTTCGTCGGCGCCATCGTGCTGCTGCTGGCTTCGCCCGTGATGGCGCTGGTTGCGCTCGCCGTCAAACTCGACAGCCCGGGGCCGGTGCTGTTTCGCCAGAAACGTTTCGGGTTCAACAACGAGCGCATCGACGTCTTCAAGTTCCGCTCGCTCTATCACGATCAGGCGGACCCCCTGGCCGCCAAGGTCGTAACCAAGAACGACAGCCGCGTCACCCGCGTCGGCCGCTTCATCCGCAAGACCAGCCTCGACGAATTGCCGCAACTGTTCAACGTCGTCTTCAAGAGCAATCTTTCGCTGGTCGGCCCCCGGCCACACGCGGTGCAAGGCAAGCTGCAGAACCAGTTGTTCGACGAGGCCGTTGACGGCTATTTCGCGCGTCACCGCGTCAAGCCCGGCATCACCGGATGGGCGCAGGTCAACGGCTGGCGCGGCGAAATCGACAACGAAGAAAAAATCCAGAAGCGTGTCGAGTTCGATCTCTACTACATCGAGAACTGGTCGGTGCTTTTCGACCTCTACATTCTCCTCAAGACGCCGCTCGCTCTGATGACCAAGAACGAAAACGCCTATTGATACCGCGCCTGATGAAGTAGTCAGGCGTTTGTCGCGTGAGTTTGAGTATTTGAAATGTCGATGGCGTATACGGCGACCGCCGGCCCGACTGCGGCACTAACGGCATCGCCGCGTCTTTTGGCCGTCCAGCGCCTGTTGGTGTGGCTGGTCGCGGCCAGCGGCGCCGTCGTCTTCATCGAACCGAGCCCCTACGAAATCATGACGCTCGGCGGAGCGGTGCTGTTTTGCGCCACGGGCTTGCGCATGCGGCTCGCGCTGGTGCCTTTGTTGCTGCTGCTCACCCTGATCAACCTCGGCTACAGCATCGGCGCCATCCCATTCTACGACAAACCCGAAGTCGCCAACTGGATTGCCACGTCCTGGTACATGGCGGTCACCGTGATGTTCTTCGCCATGGTGATGTCGGAGGACACGTCAGCGCGGCTCGACATGCTTCGTAGCGGATTGGTCGTGGGCGCGGCTGTAGCCGCCGCGTCCGCCATTGCGGGTTACCTTAATCTGGTGCCGGGCGGGTACGACCTGCTGACACTTTACGGGCGCGCGCGCGGCACCTTCAAGGATCCGAACGTGCTGGGCGCTTTCCTGATCCTGCCGGCCTTGTTTGCTTTACAAAGCGTCGTCACCGACCATTTCGCAAAAGCATGCCGCAACGGGGTCGCGTTCGGCCTCATGGCGCTTGCGATCCTGCTTGCCTTTTCGCGCGCCGCCTGGGGCGGGCTTGCGATCACCGCGGCGTTCATGCTGGCACTGATGGTCTTGACCAGCCGGACCCACGCGCAGCGATCGCGGATCGTGATGATTTCAGTCGCGGCGATTGTCCTGCTGGTGCTGCTCATTGCCGTGCTGCTGTCGTTTGACTCCATCGCCGATATGTTCAAGCAGCGCGCGAGCTTCGACCAAAGCTATGACGAGGGCCGTTTCGGCCGGTTCGGCCGTCATATTCTCGGCGCCGACATGGCGCTCGACCTGCCGTTTGGCATCGGCCCGCTGCAATTCCATAACTACTTCCCCGAAGACACCCACAACTCCTATCTGAACGCCTTCATGTCGGGCGGCTGGCTTTCCGGCCTTTGCTATCCGACCCTGATCGGCGTGACGGTCATCCTGGGATTTCGGCACCTGTTGAAGCCTGTGCCCTGGCAACGCATTTATCTGGCGGTCTTCGCAGCGTTTCTCGGCACCGTCGGCGAGGCCTTTATCATCGACACCGACCACTGGCGTCACTTCTGGATGATGCTCGGCACGATGTGGGGCCTGTTCGCCGCGGCGCAGGCTTATGAAGCGCGGCCCAATTCCACCGTCAGCGCCGCGCCTGAGGCGGCTTCTTAGCCGTTCGGCCTTTCGCCGCAGTCGCCTTTTTCGCGGCGGTAGCCTTGGCGATCGTGGCTTTGAGCTCTTCGGTCGCCGCCAGCATGGTCTCGTAGCCCTGCGAAGCGAACCGTAGTAGCAACCGCAGTTCATCGTCGGTATAGCTATCCCAATTCTTCAGCATCGCCCGCTGCATGTGCTCGTAGAGCACGCCGATCCGCGCGATGTTTTGCGGAACCGGAGCGATGAACACCTTGCGGCGGTCATGCTCGTCCCGTTCGCGCCTGACGAATCCGGCTTTCTCGAGCCGATCGACCACCCCCGTGATCGCGCCGGTTGTGAGGCCAGTCACCTGCGCGAGCCTGCCCGCGGTCGCACGGCCCTCCAGATTGAGGAAATCAAGGCACTCGTGGTCGGAACTTGAGATTCCCGCATAGTCAGCGACGGCCTGGCCGAAAATCGCGCCCATGCCCGAGGCGCGCCGCATCGCGTGCTCCAGTTCCAGCATCAACGCAGCTCGCGCTTTTCCTCTTGACAACGGCGATCCCATTTCTTAGCAATGGAGTATCTTAGCAACTAAGATAGTTAGTTACCATACATCTCTACCACCGCTGGGACATCAGGAGCAAGTCATGCTGCAACGTCGCCGCAAAGCATTGATCATCGGAGCCGGCATTGCCGGCCCCGTGGCCGCGATCCTTCTCAAGCGCGCCGGCTTCGACGCCGAACTGTTCGAGGCGTGGCCCTACTCGACCGGAATCGGCGGCGGCCTGCAGATCGCTCCGAACGGCATGCGCGTGCTGGCCGAGATCGGGCTTGCCGACGACATGATCGCCGCCGGTTCGATCTCGGAATCCTTCGATTTCTGCTCGAAATCGGGCAGCCGGATCGGCTCGATCAATTGGAACATGAAAGAGCGCTTCGGACAGCCCGCAGTAAATATGCGCCGCTCCACCCTGATGGAGGCGATCGTCAACAAGGCCTGGTGCGAGGATGTCGAATTACGCTTCGAAAAGCGGCTGGTGCGCATCGAAGATCGTGCCGATCAGCCAGTCGTTGCGCATTTCACCGACGGCAGCAGCGCCGAGGGCGACTTCATCATCGGCGCCGATGGCGTCCATTCCATGGTACGTCAGCATGTCCTGCCGGACGGGCCACGGCCGTTTGACACCGGACTGGTCGGCTTTGGCGGTCTTGTGCCGAGAGCTTTGATCGAGGACACCGGGATCGGGCCTCGGATCGAGGCCACCTTTGGGCAAAGCGGCTTCTTCGGTTACGGCTTTTGCAGCCCCGATCCGCAGGACGGGGGGATGTGGTGGAGTACACAGCCGTCCCAGGGTCTCGACGCGGCGACCTATCGTGCGATGGACCAGCAAGCGATCAAACGGCATCTGCTCGATTTCCACGCCGGCTGGCACGAACCGATCTCGCGCATTCTCCACGCCGCCGAAAACATCGTCGTCACCGATACGCTCGATGTCGCAACCCTGCCGGCATGGTCACGCGGCCGCACCCTCCTGGTCGGCGACGCGGCACACGCGACCAGCCCCCATGCGGGTCAAGGTGCATCGCTGGCGCTCGAGGACGCTATGAGGCTCGGTTGCTTGATGCAGGAGGGTTGGGAACTTAGCCAGACTTTTCAGGCCTTCGAGCAGGAACGCCGGTCACGCGCGGAACGCATCGTCGCGATCGCCCGTCGCAACGGCAACAGCAAGCGCGAATTCAGCGCGGCAGGCGCCTGGATTCGCGACCGGATATTCAAAATGCTGATACCGGTCGCGTCGCGTGGGATGGAGTTCATGTTCACCTATGACGCAACGCGCGGCGCTAGGCCTCGACCTGAAACGTCAGGCCGGCGTGATCGACAAGCCGCTTGATGAGCCTGTGCTGCATGGCCGCGCCCGGCGTCCAGATCCCCGCGGGGACGTCGGGCGTGTCGCGCAACAGGCAGATCGCGCATTCGGAAATCATCTTGGACGTCGATCCATAACCGGGATCGCGATCGCCTTTGACCGATGCGCGAACCTGGCGGCCATCGGGAGTTACGGCAACGAAGAGCAGATCGTAATATCCGGTCTCCCGCTCTTCCTTCGAGGGGCCCTCTCCCGGCTTTGGTATGGTCGCCGACGCGAGATTGTTGTTGGCCGCCATGATGCGCTTGGCCCTCGCCTCGCCTTCCTCGCCGGGTCCGACGATCTGCATTTCGTCGTAAACGAAATCACGCCCGTAGGGAAAGCCCAACAGGGCGTTGGAGCGGTGCACATTGCGCGTGTTGATGTTCGCCATGAAGAATGGCGTCAACCAGGTCTGCAAATCTTCGTCGAACACCGGCCGGTTGCCCGGCGGCTGTTTCGGTCCGGTAAATCCCGGCGTCAAGGCGAAGGGATCGCGTACCAGCGCCAGCAGGCTGGGATCTTTCGCCGCGGCTTCAAATATGGCCTTGCCGCTTGCCGCCGTGCCGCCCGAGAAGGTGCCCTTCATGGCGCGAACCCGTCCCTTGACCCGCGCAACCGGTGCTCCAAACGTTTTCTTCGCCGCTTCCTGACAGGAGAACACGCCAAGTTCGAACGGCAGGGAATCGTAGCCGCAGGAGAACATGATGCGCGCGCCGCTTCGCTCTGCGGTTGCCTGATGCGCATCGATGATTTTCCGCATCCACGGCACCTCGCCGCACAGATCGAAATAGTCGGTGCCCGAAGCCGCACAAGCCGCTACCAATTCATTTCCGTACAACAAATACGGGCCTACCGTGGTCAGGACCGACCTGGTCTGATCGATCATCGCCTTGAGCGAAGCCGGATCGCCGGAGTCAGCCGCAATCAGCGGCGTGTCGGCGGCCGCACCGATCGCGTCGCGCACGGATTTCAGCTTGTCCAGGTTGCGTCCGGCCATGGCCCACTTCAACGACGCGTCGTTCTTGTAATGCGCCGCCAGATACTCGGCGACGAGCTGGCCGGTAAATCCGGTCGCGCCATAAACAACGATGTCGAATTTCGCCGAAGATTTCATTGGTATTTCCTGCAGTGATGTAGCCGCTTATTTCTTGCCGTAGGACACGCCCATGCCGGCGCGCACGTCGCTCTGGATACCATAAGGCGCGATCGGATAGCGCAAGCCATTCCTGGCGAGTTGCTTCATGCCGGCGATGGCCTTGGCGAGATCGGACGGCTTGAGCGCCATCAGCATCTCCTCGTCGGGCACGCCGCCATAGCGCCGCTCGGCGAAACATGGCAGCGAAAGCGATGGCTCGCCGGTCTTGAGCGCCCGGCCCCACGAATCCGCGCAAGCGGTCTCGCCGACCACGCCCCATTCGAACTTCTTGTAGCCGGTATATTGCAGCCCGTTGATCAGGATGATCATTTGGCCCGGCGTCGCATAGACGAGACAAATATCCGGCGGGTTGAGCCGGCCGCTGGTGAGCGGACTGACCGCCATCGCCTGATATTGACCGAAAGGAACGACGTCGAGCGCTTGCTGGCGCTTGTGCGCATCCTCGGCGGTGCCATGCCAGACCCCGACATAGTTCGCGCCCGCGAGCCATTTCTCGTCCTGCGGACCGAGCCCGATCACCGCACGGCATTGCGCGCCGACCAGATCGTCCGCCGTGATGCCGACGGTCCAGCCGAGCCGCGAAGCCATGCTGACGATCTGGTCGGTGGTATGGATCGCGGTCGGTCGCCTGATCTTCGGGATATCAGTCATTTCCGAGACGGTCGCAAACATCTTGAGGCCAATCACCGTCGTCTTGAGACGAAGCAGGTTGTTCAAATCAGCCGCCATGCCGGTCGGGTCGAAGGTTTCCAATGATGTCTGCGGTTGCATGGCATTTCCTCCGAGGGTCGGCGCTTTTGTCGGCGCTGTGACCCGATCCTAGCCCGATTGCGCTGATGTTGCGACCACGAGCCCAAAGCTAGTTCCGGCCTGGTCCCGGCAGGAAATCGTCGATCTTTCCAGTCACCCGGTAAGCGGCCAAGCCGATCCATTCGCGCATGGCGATTTCGGTGCGCTCCAGACCGTTCAGGGCAATCGAAGAAGGCGAAAACGCGTTGGACTGGCTGGCACGCCAATCGACCGGATAGGCCTCTACGTTAAATCCCACCTTGCGGAACAGGCCGATTGAACGCGGCATATGGAAGGCCGATGTCACCAACAGCCAGCGCTCGCCTTCCTTCGGCTTGGCAACCGCTTTGGCGAATTCCGCATTTTCAACTGTATTGCGCGAAAGCCGCTCGGCGGTCAGTCGCGTTTTGGCAACACCGAGGTCCTCGAGCATGGACAACGCGTAGTCGGCCTCTTTTGCAGAATCGTCGCCGATCAAGTTGGCATTGCCGCCGGAATAGACGATCCGCGCCTTCGGATACTGACGGGCGAGCTCTGCCGCCGCGACAAGACGGTCGCCCGAACGGTCGAGGATTGGTCTGCCATGCGCAGCCGACAGATCGGGCTCGATCCCTCCGCCCAGCACGACGATGCCATCCGGCGTACCATGTGCGGGATCCCATGGCGGAAACCGCTGCTCAAGCGGCAGGATCAACAGCTTTCCGACCGGCGAAAATCCACACAGCGCGAAAAGCACAGCGGAAGTGGCTAACAGCCTGCGGCCGAACACGGCGTAGCGGGTAACTAAAAGGATTGCGCCCAGGACACCGGCGCCGATCAGGAAGTTCACCGGTAACAACATCGTGCCCAGCGTTTTCGACAGCAAAAAAAACACGAGGGACCCCTTGGATTGTCTGATACAGCGTCATACGCGACGTCCCTTCAGTGCAGAAGACCCGTCATGAAACATCATCACCTGCAAGCCAGCCCCGAAACCTGCCATTGGGGCTTCTTCGAAGCCAAATTGCGCCCCGTCCTTACCATCGAAAGTGGCGATGAGATCACCATCGACACCGTCAGCGGCGGACCCGACGTGGTGCCGGATCGCAGCCGTTTTCACGTTCCACCGGAATTGGACGACATTCACGCCAAAAGCGAACGGATGGTCCCGGGTCACATCCTGACCGGGCCGGTCGCCGTCGCGGGCGCGGAGCCGGGCGACGTGCTCGAAATCGAAATCCTCGATATCCAGTTACGTCAGGACTGGGGCTACAATCTCATCCGGCCACTGTCCGGCACGTTGCCGGACGACTTCCCCGAACCTCGGCTGCTGAATATTCCGCTGGATAGAACGCGGATGGTGGGCCGGATGCCGTGGGGACTTGAACTGCCACTGGCGCCGTTTTTCGGCGTCATGGGGGTGGCGCCACCTCCCGCCTGGGGCCGCATCACCTCGCTCGTCCCGCGCGCCATGGGCGGCAATCTCGATAACAAGGAGTTGAAGCCGGGCGCGAAGCTCTATTTGCCGGTATTCGTCCCGGGCGCCCTGTTTTCCTGCGGTGACGGCCATGGCGTTCAGGGCGATGGCGAAGTCTGCGTCACCGCCATTGAAACGGCTTTGCAGGGGCGCTTCAAATTGATCCTGCGGAAAGATTTGCGGCTCGGCTATCCACGCGCGGAAACGCCGACGCATTATATGACGATGGCCATGGATCCCGATCTCGACCAATGCGTCGTCAAGGCATTGCGTGACATGATCGTGCTGCTCGGTGAAAAACGAAACCTGTCGCGTGAAGATGCCTATACGTTGTGCAGCCTGGCGGCCGATCTTCGGGTCACGCAGACGGTTAACGGCTCCAAAGGCATCCACTGCATGATCGCCAAGACGAATGTTCACGGGTGAACACTTCGCGGCAAGCACCATTGGACTTTGCGCTTAAGCCATTGGATTTGGTGTCCCGACCGCGTACTTTGACATACGCCGGACTGGTGCGGCGAATTTGAAGTTCCTATCAGTTTCGCTGCAAGTACGTTATAGGAACTTCAAATTCAAAGCCGCTACTCAAACCCATATTTGCAAGAGCTCCTTTGATTCCGAAGTTCGCATCCGAGCTCGCTGCGACTGCTTGCGAACTTCGGAATCGGAGCTCTAGGACCAGAGGAGATTAGGAGGATGGAGAGACGCCTGGCCGCCATCGTTTGCGCTGATGTCGCCGGCTACTCCCGCATGATGGGTGCCGACGAGGAAGGCACGCACGCGACTTTCAAAGCCCACCGCAGCGCCATTTATCCGATCATCCTCAATCACGGCGGCCGCCTGGTGAAGAACACCGGCGACGGGTTCCTTCTGGAATACCCAAGCGTCGTCGGCGCGCTCCAGTCGTCTATCGATATCCAGACGCTGATGGCCGAGCGCAACAGCCAGTTGCCTTCGGATCGGCTCATGCAGTTTCGCCTCGGCGTCCACATGGGCGATGTGATGGCCGACGAGGACGAGGTTTTCGGCGACGGCGTCAACATCGCCGTTCGCCTGGAATCCGTCGCCACTCCCGGCGGCGTCGCCGTTTCCGGAAAGGCCTACCAGGAGGCGAGCAAACATATCCACGTTCCCCTGATCGATGCCGGCAGCCGCCGCTTCAAGAATATCGAGGAAGCGATCAGCGTATGGACCTGGGACCCCTGCGGGCCGGAACCCGATGCCCCCGAGCCTCACAACAGGTCGAATCTTCCGGCTCAGTATCGAACCGCCATCGTAGGCGTGCTGCCCTTCGTCAATCTCAGCGACCGTGCGGAGGAGTATTTTTCCGACGGTCTCACCGAAGACCTCATTCACGCTTTGTCGCTGCAATCTTTTTTCCGGGTTCTCAGCCGAAACGCGACCTTCTCGTTCAAGGGCAAAGATCTCAGTACCCGCCTGATCGCGCGTGAAATCGACGCGACCTATCTGATCCAGGGTTCGGTGCGGCGCGCCGGCCACAAGATCCGGGTGACAGCGCAACTGATCGCTCCCGAGAGCGGAGAACAATTGTGGGCCGGCCGATATGACAGCGATATCGGCGACCTGTTTGCGATGCAGGACGAACTCACCACGAATCTGTCGGCTGCGATCGCACCGGAAATTTTCCGTGCCGAGGCTTCAGCACCAGCCCGCCCGTCAGCCGACCCGACCGCATGGGACCGGTTCCTGAAAGGCCTCTCGCGTTATTACAGGCATACGAAAACCGACTTCGAAGCCTCGATCGATTTGTTCAGACAGGCCACCGTACTTGATCCGACGCTTTCCATCGCACGGGCCTATCTCGCCACGATCATGGTGCAGGGCATCCAATACGGATGGATCCGGAGCACCAGGAAATTGTGGACCGAGGCGATGAGCCTCGCGGAAAGCAGCGTCCAGCTTGATCCCCGCTCCTCCTTCGCGTTTGGCCTGTTGTCTTACATGCACGCGATGGAAGGAAATCATGACGCCGCCATGGAAGCGGCGAAGCGAGCGGTCAGCCTCAACCCCTACGACATGGGCGCACGAGGGATACTCGGACTGTGTCACTTCGCCATCGGCGAACATGAACAGGCCATTGAGCTGTTCTCCACGGCCGTGCAGCGCGGCAACAGCGACCCCCGGTACAAGTGGACCGCGTTGCTTGCCTTCACCCATTATCTGTTGAGACAGTATGATGCTGCCCTGTCCTGGACGCGCGAAGCGATGTACCTCAATCCCAATCACCTCCAGGTGCTCTCGGTCAGGGCCGCAACGCTGGCGCAAATGGGACAGGCTGAGGAGGCTGCAAAGGCAACCCAGGTTCTTTTGAATTGCTTCCCCTCTGTGACCGTCGAACGGCACTTAAGGAATTTTCGCTGGAAAAACCCCGCGGACATTGCCCACTACCGTGAAGGGCTTTTGAAAGCGGGCGTCCCTCCGGGCTAGACTAGTACCGCCGATCTGAAGTCCCGGCATCACAAGCGGCGAATTCGATCAGGGACTTCAGATCGACAAAGCGGTACTGGAACCAATAAGTTTGCTAGTGCCCATGACTTTCCGAAGTTCGTGAAGTGGGTGCTGCGATGGAGCACAAACTTCGGAAAGTGGGCACTAGCCGCGTGTTCCAAACGCGACGTCGGGACAAAATCAGACAACCGTGGATGAGATGCGCGCGGACGTTCGAAAAATTGCGCGGTGCGGTTGGCCTGCGTAGAGTTGACACTGAATCGGATTATGCTGAAGCTCCGCCACACCTAGAGGTAGAGCGATGCCAGCTGAGGTTTTAATTCTTCATCCGTCTCCAATCCGAAACAGTCGATTTGACGCTGCCGTATTTTGAGGATTGATCGCCATGCCAGATCCGAACGCTCCGGGCACCGGCCCACAAATTCCTGTCTCGCCCAACAATCCCTGTCCCTTTTTGCGCGGCCTCGTCGCGGGCGGGTATGTCGGCGAGCATCTCGTTCCGCTGCCGAAACTAACTGGCACCATTGAAGCTGCCACCGGCGAAAAAGGCCTGAAAGAGCGACTGGCCGGGATGGAGATCTATCTCGTCGCGCTGATCGCCAACGGGCTGAGCCCGTTACGCCTCTTCAAAAGCTGGTGGTCGGGCGCCGTGCTTGACGAATTGCGCAACGGCCCCCTAGATAAGCACGGCGCCGGCTCGCGAATCCTCAGTGTCGACGGTGAAGTCGACGAATCCGAAATCACGCGTCTTGCCGGATTCGGTTCGGATTACGCGGACGGGAACGGCGGCAGCGAGCGCGGGCTGAACTCGCAACAAATCACGACTTACATGATTGCCAATTTCGAGCGCGCCAAAGGGCACCGGCGCGCGATCGATCGCTTGCTGATGAACGGCGAGTGGCCGATTTTGCTCAACATCCTAGGCAAAGGCGAAGGCAATGATCGCTACCTCAGCGTCGCGGAAGTCCGGACGTTGTTCGTGGAGCGGAAATTTCCCGCACGGATCGTGGCGCGGCTGGCGCAGCCTGCCCCGGCGCCGGGCGGTCTTTTCAGATTCGCCAAAGCCGCCGTTGGCGTGCTCGCAGCCGCGATCCTGCTCCTCGGACTCGCGATCACCCAGTTTCCAGATCTGCTTCGCACGGCCTTGTCGTCGCTGCCTGGGCAAATTCCGGCAACGCTGGCGCAGTTGCTGCCCCCTCCGCTGCCGGATATGCCGGCGGTCACGTCAGCGCGCTGGCTCGATCAGAACTGGTCGACCGAGGATCGGCACTGGTTTCACCATGTGAGCCAGGGCACCAAGACCTTTCCCGTTCCTTACGCCTGGTTCGTGGCGCTGGAGCAGCCGCGAATTCACCTCCTTTCGAAGCCGGGTCTACTGAGCGAGACCGGCTATCTCGAACGTTTCGGCTTCATTCCGAGCCCAAAAACCATCCACACCGACCAGGCGACGCTGCTCAGCTATGGCTATGCGGAATCCGCCGATGCACCGGCATCGACACCGTCGCTTTCAGACAAGTGGCCGGTCGAGAATTTCGACGGTCTTCCGGTTGGCTTTGCGCGCCTCAACGGCGCGACCGATCCCGCAACCGGAGCACCCTTGCCCGATATGATCGGTCTGACTTGCGCGGCCTGTCACTCCGGCAGCATTCGCTACAAGGGCACCAGCATCCGCTACGACGGCGGCCCGGCGATGGTGAACCTCTTGAAGCTCGAGCAGGCAACCAGCCTCTCCATTGCCTATACGTTGATCGTGCCGTTCCGCTTCAACCGTTTTGCCAGGCGCGTGCTCGGCCCCAACGCCTCCGCGCCGGACCGCGCCGCGTTGAAAAAAGGACTCACGGATGCGGGGGCCTTCGTGAAGGCACAGGCGACCACGTTATCGAACCTCTACGCTCGGATGCACCAGCAGGACACCGAGGAAGGTTACGGCCGGCTCGACGCGCTGAACCGGATCGGCAACCAGGTTTTCTATACGGATATGGCGCTGAGCGGGGTCACCGTATCCGACAAGAACATGCACGTGCGCGATGCGCCGGTCAGCTTCCCGCCGATCTGGACCGTGCCGTGGTTCTGGTGGGCGCAATACGACGCCTCGATCTCGCAACCGCTGATTCGCAATGCCGGCGAGGCGCTCGGCGTCGCCGCGCTCCTCAACCTCTCGCCCGACACCGCGCCTGATGCGCTGTTTCGTTCCTCCGTCGATATCGAAAATCTGGCCAGCATCGAGACCATGCTGCGCGGCCCCGATCCGTTTAAGCAAAATCCACCGGAATTCACCGGGCTGAGATCGCCGAAATGGCCCGCGGATATGTTCCAGGACGATCCTGCGTGGAAGATCAATCCCGACCGCGTCGTCAAGGGCCGCGCGATCTACGCCGAGATCTGCGCGGAATGCCATCTCGGGCCCGTCAACGACCACGCGTTCGACACCCAGTTTCCGGACAAGAGTTTCTGGACCTCGCCTCATTTGAAAAAGGACGGCGATGGCCCGGTGCTCGATGAGGTCCAGAAGGGCGTGGCCGGAATGGGCACCGACCCGGCCCAGGCCCATGTCCTGATGTTACGCACGGTCGAGGTGCCGGGTTTTCTGGATCTCGAACCGGATCGCGACCTTGCCAAGCGCTGGGGATGCAGCGGCGTACCGGCCTCCACCACCACCGACATGTCATTTGCGATCGCGCTGATGATCATGGTCGAAAAGGCCAGTGACAAATGGATGGAAGATCACAAGCTGACCGATGATCAAAAACAGGCGCTGTGGCGCTCGCGCAAGAACTGTCCCAATTCCGGCGATGCCCAGCAAACCCACTACCGCGCGCGTCCGTTGAACGGTGTTTGGGCGACCGCTCCCTATCTTCACAATGGCTCGGTGCCTTCGCTTTACTGGATGCTCAAACCTGCCGCCGAGCGCCCGAAACAGTTCTGCCTAGGCACGCGCGACTTCGATCCCAAGCAAGTCGGCTTTCACGTCGAACCGGGCGAAAAGCCGGCGTGCCGCCACGGCGAAACGCTGTTTTCCGCGGTCGATTCGAAGGGAATGCCGATTCCGGGCAACAGCAATCTCGGTCATTCGCTCGAGGGAACGCCGGGACCCGGCAAGCCCGGCGTCATCGGTCGCCTGCTGACCGACGACGAACGTTACGACCTGATCGAATATCTAAAGACGCTGTAGCGGGGTCAACGAATCAAACGAGCGACCGAAGCTTTCGCCTCGGTCGCTCGAACACCTATACCTGTTAGTTGGTGCTCGCTTTGGTTCGCCTGGTCGGCGTGAGCGTGCTGCTCGACGACCCCTCCGTCGCGCGGGCTCCGCCCCACGGATCGGCCGGAGGCTTGTCCGGAATGTTGCTGAGCGAGTTCTTGTAGGCGCGATCCTGGGATTTTTCAGCCTCGATCTGCGACGGCGACTTTGGCGGGTCCGAAGGCGGCGGCGGCTGCGCCTTTTGCGCAAGCACGGGGCCGGTGAGCAGTAAGGTCAACAAGGCCGCGGCTCGAAGAACTCTCATCCGTAGAAGCTCCCTTTTGATTCCTTCATATCATTGCGCCCGAAGCGCCGCCAACAAGCGCTTGGACAAATTCTCTGGCAAATTTTGGGTCGCACGCCGCGCTAATCGCCGCACCGGATCCCCTTGCATAGCCATTTCAGGCTTTGGCCTTCACGATCGGCGGTCGCCTTCAAAGGTATTATAGTAAGATTTTGGCCGCGACGCATCAAATTTTAAGTATATTTCGATAGCGTTAGGTGAATTTTAAGGAGGATTTATATGACCATCGGATTTGGAATCCCCTTCAAACTCACGCGCTTGAATCTCGGCCCGAAAGCGGCCCTGAGCGCGGCACTATTGATTGCGGTCAACGCAGCACTGCTGGTTGGCGCGGGATATTGGTCGCTCACGCGCAACTTTAACGACCGCGCCGTGCACGATATCGATCTCAGCCTTCGCACCCTCACGCTGGCGTTTGGCGAAGCCTACCCGGACACCAAGATCAGCATTCGCGACGGGGTCGTCGAACGCGTCGAAGTGCCGCGGATGCCGGAATTCAATGACCATCGGATTGTCGATCGGGCGACCTCTTACGTTGGCGGCACTGCCACGCTGTTTGTCTATGACGATGCGGCGAACCAGTTCGTCCGACGAACGACGAACGTGAAAAAAGAAAATGGCGATCGGGCGGTCGGAACGAACCTCGCCGCAGACCATCCCGGACAAGCCGTGCTTCGCCGCGGCGAAGCCTATAAAGGCCCGGCAACGCTGTTCGGCCGCCGCTTCTATACGGCCTATCACCCGGTTTTTAATGCTGCCGGCAAGGTCGTCGGCATCATCTATGTCGGCATCCCGATGGCGGAACTCGACGGTATGCTGTGGCAGGCGATTGTTGCCATGGCTGTCGCGGCCGGCATCGCCGCCCTGCTCGCCCTTGTCGTGACGGCAGTCCTGGTCCGCCGTATCACCAAGCCACTCAAAGCCGTCGCGGAAACGCTAACCGTGCTGGCCGAGGGCAGGACCGACGTCGAGGTGCGGTATGCCGACCGCCACGACGAGATTGGCGTGATCGCGCGAACCATCGACGTCTTCAAGACCAACCGGATCGAGCGCCGCCAGCTCGAGGCCGAACGCATCAGCGCAGAAAATTCGGCCAACGAACGGCGCAAGGCAGAACTCAATCAATTCGTCGAGAATTTCCGCGGCAAGATCAGCGGAATCATCGAACAGGTGATGAGTTCGTCCGGTCACTTCGAGGAAGACGCGCAACGGCTCTCGGTGACGGCCCACAGCACCGCCGAAATGTCGGGCCGATCGGCCGATACTTCCCGGCAGGCCTCCGAACATGTTCGCAGCGCCGCAACCGCCTCGAACGAACTATCGCAATCGATCGTCGAAATCAGCCGGCGCGTCCAGGATTCCAACAGCGTTGCAGCCGAAGCGGTCAAGCAGGCGACCGCCACCGACCAGCGGATGACGGAACTTACCGCCGCGGGCGACCGGATCGGAGACGTGGTCAAGCTGATCACCTCGATTGCGGAACAGACCAACCTGCTCGCCCTCAACGCGACGATCGAAGCCGCGCGCGCCGGTGACGCGGGCCGGGGTTTTGCCGTGGTCGCCCAGGAGGTCAAAACCCTGGCAGGTCAAACCGCCAAGGCCACCGACGAGATCAGCTCGCATATCGTCAACATGCAACGGGCCACCGGAGAATCCGTCGATGCGATCAAGGCGATCGGACTGACGATCGAACGCATCAGCGAAATCACCGGCGCGATTTCCACGGCCGTCGAACACCAGGGTGAAGCAACCCAGAGCATCGCCCACGGCGTCCAGGCGGCTGCGAGCGGCACCGTCGATGTCGCCGAAAACATCGAACGCGTCGCCCGGGGGGCGAGCGAGACCGAGACAACCTCGGGCCAGATGCTGCAATCGGCCAAGGCGCTTTCGGAAGTGAGCGTTCACCTCCGTGATGAAGTCGAAAAATTCCTCGACAGCGTTCGCGCGGCTTGACGTCGGGCGGCGTTTACGGGAAAGCACCACCGCGTCCGCCAAGAAGGGCACGCGATCCCCTGAACGTGCTAGGCCTTCGCCCGGTAGCAACCTCTATCGGCGCGGGACGGGAACGCTGGCCGCATGCCAAGGATCGGGTTCAAAGCCGTCAGGGCACTGCTGACCCTCAGGCGTCATTCGAGGCGGCACGCCAACTAGACGCTTTCGATCGCGATCTTCTCCACGCTCGTCACCATCGGCCTCGTTGCGCTCTATCTGATGCGGGAAGCGCCCGAGTTCCCTTAAACTTGCGAGGCAAAGCTCGATCAGTTCGCACGTCTCGACGCCGTTGCGGCTACATCGACCGTGTATTTCCTCGCGGATGCCCGCTTCGACGGTTCGACGGACACCCGGGATACATCGTCATGCGCCTCGGCGGCGTCGTTCATCGCCGCGACCATATCGTCGAGAACAGTCGTGTATTCACCTATCGCCTCCGCTGGCGGCGTTTCAACCTTCTCCACAGGCGCCTCCCGCGAGGGCGACGGGGCAATCGCGTCCGGGTCGAATCGCGCTCGCTCCAGTTTGTTGCCGACAAACCAGGCGCATAAGATACCCGTGACTTTGTCGTCATCGAAGATATCGGTGTTGACCGTATCGACCGTCATGACCGGGCCGCCTGATTTCAGGATGACAAGGTCGCCCGGCTTTAAAATGGTCATCTTCGAAAACCCACCGTAGGCGCGAGAGAATCGTGTTGCGTCTTTGCAACGACGATAGCAAATCGTCAGACCGTCATCACCGCTGCATCCGATCGCAATGAACACACTCGCGGCATCACGGACACGCCCGAATCGATGCAAGCGGCAGAGTCACAAAGCAACACCAATAACTGCAAATAAACGGTCGCCCGTGCGTCTCAAAATTTTAACATAGACTATCACCGCTAACTGATTCGCGGCACGAACATTGCTTTGAACGAACTGGCTGAAAAAAACTCAGGAGTGCGGCATGAGACGCCTCGTCCTTTGTACAGCGTTCGGTTTCCTGATTGGCGTAGCGAACGCCCGTGATCTCGGGCAATGGGAAGGAACAGACCCGGACATCCGGCAGTGGTACCAAGCACTGATGCAGCCGGATAATCCCGCTGTCTCATGTTGTGGCGAAGCGGATGCTTATTGGGCAGATTCGTTCGAAGTCGATGGCGACAAATATGTCGCGATCATCACGGACTCCCGACCCGATGAGCCGTTGCGTCGCAAGCACATCGATGTCGGAACGAAGATCGTCGTTCCGAACCACAAATTGAAATACGACCAGTCCAATCCGACGGGTCACGGCATCATCTTTTTAAGCAGAGGTGATTACGTTTATTGCTACGTGGCGCCCGGCGGCGTTTAAGCCTTGCGATGACGCCGGCCGGAACTTGATCGCGCGACGAGGCGAGCGCGACTGACACACGCCCGGTGGCGCAAAGATTGCCGCCTGGTGTCCCGGTTCTGACATTCGTATCATTTCGCGGCAGGCACTTTTACGAATGTCGGAACCAAAGGGACACTAGCAACCGTATGATTTTAGTGCGGCTTTGACTCTGACGTTCCTTCGACGAACTCGCGGCGGCACTGAAAGGAACGTCAGTGCCGCCACACTAGAGGAATTTGCGCCGGGCTGATGGAACTCGAAGGAATGGGCAGCGCTCTAAGCCAGCGGCCCATGGAACGGCTGACTGACGATGACGTTGTCAAGCCGAACAGTCCCCCCAAGAATGTTCACCCCGGAGAAAGGCCCCGTCCCCCACGGGGCTTTTCTTTTTGCGTGAGGAATGTGCATAAGGCTCCATGGCAAAAACAAAAGTGACCTTTCGCCCGAAGCGCATCGCCGAAGATGACTGGAAAGTCATCGCCGAATACCCTGGCCTGGAACCGAGAGAGATTACCGGTTTCACGAGCAAGGCCGACGTTGACGACTGGATGAACGGAGAACGCAAGATCGCGTGGCTTCGCTCTCAGGGCTACGCCAAGTAGCTGCCTCCTCGTCAGCGAAGGCTGCTGCCGACGGCAGAGCCTCGCGCTCCACTCATATAACTGATTTCAGAGTGAAAAATGGTCGGAGCGAGAGGATTTGAACCTCCGACCCCTAGTCTCCCAGACTAGTGCGCTAACCGGGCTGCGCCACGCTCCGATGCCGTTCCATTAGCTTCGATCAAGCTGGCGCGCAAGGCGGGCGACCCGCCTCTCGGGCCATTTGCCGAGAGATCCGCACCTTGGGCCATCGCCCCGGATTCGGCCCCAATTGCCTTCAGCCTTCCTTGAGCGCGGAGTCGAGCAACTGGCGGCACGCGATCAGGTCCTCCAGCACCCCCCTCAGACGCGCCAGATCGACCACGGGCGCGAGATCCGCAACACCCGGAATCTCATCCTCGTCGAAACTTTCGACATCTCTGCGGCGGCCACGCTCTGCAAAACGAGGAACCCCGCTTTCCCCGGCGCTGTCATAATCGTCGTCATCGAGGTCAATCGGCGAGACTGCGTCGTCATCCTGCTCCAGAATGCTCTGGCCCACGACCTCCTCGATGGCGCCGAAGGAGGCGACCGCAGATGCATCGGCGAGCCGCTGCACCGATGCGATGCCATGCTCCTTCAAGATGCGCTGAACGCCGCGGATGGTATAGCCCTCGCCGTACAGCAGACGGCGGATTCCCCGCAGCAGGTCGACATCGTCGGGCCGATAGTATCTGCGCCCGCCGCTTCGCTTCATCGGCTTGATCTGGGAGAATCGCGTTTCCCAGAACCGCAAGACGTGTTGCGGAATGTCGAGATCGTCGGCGACCTCGCTGATGGTTCGGAAGGCATCCGGCGCCTTGTCCAAATGCTCGCTCCTCTATCCCTCGCGCCGGCAGAATAACCGCGGCTTTATACAGGTTTGGCGCCGTTGTTCCCGCCGCCGTGGCCGTTGATGCGCTGCTTGAGAATCGCGGACGGCTTGAACACCATGACACGGCGCGGCGAGATCGGCACCTCGGTCCCGGTCTTCGGGTTGCGGCCGATCCGCTGACCCTTCTTGCGCACCATGAACGAACCAAACGAAGAAAGCTTCACCGTCTCGCCCTTCTCGAGGCAATCGGTAATCTCTTTCAATACCAGTTCGACAAACGCGGATGATTCCGTGCGCGATAGCCCTACCTTCTGGTAGACGGCCTCGCACAGATCAACCCGCGTGACAGTTTTTCCGGTTCCGGTCATCGCCTGCCCCACTCTCGGCGAACAAGATATTCGCTACTGAAATTATGAGCTTAAATACGGACGGTCAACAGCCGTCCTGCCTTCATAACATGAAAGAAAAACGCAAAACATCGGGATTAATTTACCCACTGCTTACCAACGGATCAACACCGACCCCCAGGTGAATCCGCCGCCCATGGCCTCCAGGAGGACCAGATCGCCCTGTTTGATGCGGCCATCGGCAACCGCGACCGCCAGCGCCAATGGAATCGACGCCGCGGACGTATTGCCGTGCCGGTCGACCGTCAGCACCACCTTCTGCGGTGCAATGTGCAACTTGTGCGCCGAAGCATCGATGATTTGCTTATTGGCCTGATGGGGAACGAACCAGTTGATATCACCGGCGGTCACGCCGGTCGCCTCAAAAGCGTCGACGATTACGTCGGTGATCATGCCGACCGCGTGCTTGAAGACCTCGCGCCCTTCCATCCTGAGATGACCCACGGTTTGGGTCGAGGACGGACCGCCGTCGACATATAGCTTCGACTTATGCCGGCCGTCCGACCGTAGATGGGTCGTCAAGATACCGCGATCGGAGGACAGGCCCGGCTGGGGCTGGGCGTCCAGCACCACCGCGCCGGCGCCGTCGCCGAACAGCACGCAGGTGCCACGATCGTTCCAGTCGAGAATGCGCGAAAACGTCTCGGCGCCGATCACGAGCGCACGTTTGAACGCTCCGCTGCGCAGGAAATTGTCAGCCGTGGCAAGCGCGAAGACGAACCCCGAACATACAGCCTGCAAATCGAAGGCTGCGCCGTGGTGGATGCCAAGCCCGTCTTGAACCGCAACCGCGGTCGCCGGGAAGGTGTTGTCAGGCGTCGAGGTGGCGAGCACGATCAGGTCGATCGATTGCGCATCGACGCCGGCATGGTCCAGCGCCGCACGCGCGGCATTGATCGCCAGATGCGAGGTGAACTCGCCATCCGCGGCAATATGGCGTTGGCGGATCCCGGTGCGTTGCACGATCCATTCGTCGGAGGTGTCGATCTGTGTCGCCAATTCGGCATTGGTCAAGATCCGCTGTGGCAGATAAGAGCCGCAGCCGAGCACGACCGAGCGTATCGCAGTCACCAGATAGCCTCCTGGGTGGCAGGCGCCTTGGGCTAACACGTGCCACCGTTGCGATTAAGCATTTGATTGATCTTGTTGAGGAGATCGTACCGGGCCATCTCATAGCCAACATCGACGGCATAGGCAAAGCCGTCGGCGTCGGTTCCGCCGTGGCTTTTGACCACCACGCCGTTCAGGCCGAGCAGGACGCCGCCATTGGACTTGTTCGGGTCCAGCTTGTCGCGCAGCGCCCTGAACGCAGGCCGCGCCAATAAATAGCCGATCCTGGAAAGAAAGCGGCCCGACAGCGCCTCACGCAGAAATTCGCTGATCTGTCGCGCCGTGCCCTCGGCGGCCTTCAGGGCGATGTTGCCGCTGAAACCTTCTGCAACAATCACGTCGGCGGCGCCGCGTCCAATGCCGTCGCCTTCGACAAACCCGATATATTCGAGCTGCGGCAGGTTCATTTCGCGCAGGAGCTCCGCGGCCTCGCGGATTTCCTCGCGGCCCTTGATCTCCTCGACCCCGATATTGAGCAGGCCGATGGTCGGCTTTGTCAGGTCGAACAAGACGCTTGCCATGGCACTGCCGAGCAGCGCCAGCGTCACCAGGTGCTGCGCGTCGCCACCGATTGTGGCGCCGAGGTCGAGCACGACGGAATCGCCGCGCACCGTCGGCCACACCGCCGCGATCGCGGGGCTGTCGACGCCCGGCAGCGTCCGCAGGCAGAACCGGGCCATGGCCATCAGCGCGCCGGTATTGCCGGCGGATACTGCGACATCCGCCTCGCCTTTTTTCACGGCTTCGATTGCAAGCCACATCGACGAGGTCTTGCGGCCGCGCCGCAAGGCCTGGCTTGGCTTGTCGTGCATGCTGACGGCGACGTCGGTATGGATGACCGAGGAGACCGCCTTCAAAGCCGGATGTTTCGCCAGTTGCGCATCGATTGATCCGCGATCACCGAACAGCAGAAACTCGGTGTCGGGATGTCGGGTCAATGAAATCGCGGCGCCGGGAATAACGACTGCCGCGCCGACGTCACCCCCCATGGCGTCAAGCGCTATTCGAACCTTTTGAGGCATGAACGTCCCGGAAACCCGACCTCTCTTCGGCCTAGAGCTCTGATTCCGAAGTTCGCATGATATCGCGGCAACCTCTGATGCGAACTTCGGAATCGAAGGAGCTCTAGCAACTTATTGAGTTCTAGCGCGGCCTTGAATTTGAAGTTCCTGCCGCCACAGTTGTGGCGATCGGCAAGGCACGACGCTGCGCCAGGCCGGGCCGCGACAATAGCGTTTCCCCATACCGACACAACCTCTTGACCACCGTCTTTTGCATCTCAAGTTGTCCGGCAGCATGACCGAGATTTTGAAGTTAGTGGTAATTACTTCAATTACTTAGCATACAATTCCGAGAAATTAGCCTAGCGAGGCTTTCCGCGCGGTCTCTTAAGAGTTCCCATCATCCCCGGAAGTCTTGGGGCGCTTTTTGGCGAGCGAGGACTTGCCGTCCGACTGCAGTGCCTTCAGCGCCGCAAACGGGTGATCGGCGGGATCGACGATCTCCGCAGGTGGTTCAAACGTGGCGTCGGGCCGGCGTGGATAAGGATCGATCGCGAGAAACAGGGCATCGGTGGCGAGCCGGCCGAGATCGATCACACCGTTGTCGATCGGCTCCGGCGGATCGGGGATTTCTTCGTCGCTTGCCGCGGCCTCTTCGGTCAAAGCCGACAAACTCGGAATTTGCTCCGAAGGCGCAAACATCAGGTCGATCACCTCGTCGATCTCGTTCTCGATCGGATCAAGCGTCACGACGCAGGTCTGCCCGATCCGGGCGCGCACCTCGCCCGCGACATGCACACGCCCGCCGCTCTTGAGCGTCAGCTCGAATGACGCGCACGCCGACACGATCTCGCGCAAGCCAGCAATGTCGGCCATCGCGGCGCGGATTGCATCGCTGGCCTCGAAGGCGCGGTGCAGTCCGGTATCGGGGATTTGCGCCACGACGACAGGGACGCGCCAGGGATCAGCGGGATTCATCGGCTATCATTGCCCTTCGAAATAGGACCGCCTGCTTGATCCGGGGCGGGAAAACTCCATCCGGCAGCCAGGAAGGCGGCGTCGTCAAGGCCGTCCAGATCGGCCATAACGGCTTGCGCATAGGTAGCAAGCCGGCGCGCATTTTCCATGTCCTCACCATTCAGGATATTTTTTCGCAAGGCGTAAGCGGGAGCGTCGGTGCCTGCGGCAAACGCAGCATCATAGGCTGCGGCGCGGCCGTAAAACGCCTCTCCAAACGCCTGCATGCGCTTGGGCACGGTGAGGTCACCGACACCCATTTCCCTCAAATTGGCATCCATATCCTCGCAGAACCGATCAAAAAGAGCTTGCGGGGCATTCGCGGCATTTTGGGCCGATCGAAATCGCCGCAAGACCATCCATAAATGCAGCACCAAAAGGTCGAAACGGCCATTAACCGTATCGGGCACACCCAAGTCCCGGTAAAACAGTGGTTCTCGCGCCTGCGTCACGATCATGCCATAGATGGCCTCAATGGTGCCGCGCAGCGACGCCCGGGGTTTGCCGAATTGACTGAATGGCCAAAGCATTGTGGGTTCCGTTTGCGAGCCCTGAGAGCCCGCGATTGTTGCAAACAAGCGCCCTGCCGGGTACGTCAAGGCCTTGCGCGACGCAAGGGGATGGGACGCGTTCCGGAATGATCAAGTCCAGTCTGACAGACACGACCCGCGGCCTGACGGCGCGGTGGCGGGGCTTGCGGACCACCGCGGCGGTGGTCTTGCTGTGCGCCGTCCTCGGCGGCTGCGGCGAGCAGTTCCAGAAGGGCTATATCCTGCCGCCGGGAGCGCTTGAACAAATTCCGATCGGCGCGAGCCAGGATCAGGTGCTGATCGTGATGGGAACCCCTTCCACCGTCGCCACGCTCAATGGTGAAGTCTTCTACTATATTTCCCAGCGTAGCGAACGCCCGATCGCTTTCATGACCGATCGCATCGTCGATCAGCGCGTGATCGCGATCTATTTCGACAAGAACCGCCAGGTGCGTCGCCTCGCCAACTACGGTCTGAAGGACGGCAGGATTTTCGACTTCATCAGCCGCACCACGCCGACCTCAGGCCAGGAGATCAACTACGTGGCCCCGCTGTTCAAGGCACTGCATATCGGCCAAGACAGCAACTAGTACCGCCGATCTGAAGTCCCTGCACTGCAAGCGGCGTGTCCGCACCAGGGACTTCAGATCGAAAGCGGTACTAGAAATCATAGATTTTCTAGTGCCCTTAGCTTTCCGAAGTTCGTGCAAGAGGATGCTGCGACGTATCACGAACTTCGGAAAGAGGGCACTAGAGGCGGCAATTAGCCCTTCGCCGGCGTTCGAACCAAAACGGCAAGCCTCATTTCCTTAAATCAAAAACCCCGCGGGCCAAAAGCCTCGCGGGGTTTTCGCATTCACACGCTGCGCCTTAATGTGCAGAGATCAATGAGCCAGGATCGCGAGCAATAACAGCGCCACGATGTTGGTGATCTTGATCATCGGGTTGACCGCGGGACCGGCCGTGTCCTTGTAGGGATCGCCGACGGTATCACCGGTCACGGCGGACTTGTGAGCATCCGAGCCCTTGCCGCCGTAGTGGCCGTCTTCGATGTACTTCTTGGCGTTGTCCCAGGCGCCGCCGCCCGAGGTCATCGAGATCGCCACGAACAGGCCGGTGACGATGACGCCGAGCAGCATCGCGCCGACGGCCGAGAACGCCGCCGACTTGCCGGCCGCACCGCCGCCCGCGATCACATAGATCAGGAAGTAAACCACGATCGGCGACAGCACCGGCAGCAGCGACGGAATGATCATTTCCTTGATCGCGGCCTTGGTCAGGAGGTCGACGGCCTTGCCGTAGTCCGGCTTGTCGGTGCCCTGCATGATGCCCGGCTTTTCGCGGAACTGACGACGCACTTCTTCGACGATCGCGCCAGCCGCGCGGCCGACGGCCGTCATGCCCATCGCGCCGAACAGATACGGCAGCAAACCGCCGAACAGCAGGCCGACGACCACGTAGGGGTTGTTCAGCGAGAAGTCCGGATTGACACCCTTGAAATAAGGGTGCTTTGCGGCGTCGGCGATGAAGAACTTCAGGTCCTGGTTATAGGCCGCGAACAGCACCAGCGCGCCGAGACCCGCCGAGCCGATCGCATAGCCCTTGGTGACGGCCTTGGTGGTGTTGCCGACCGCGTCGAGCGCGTCGGTCGACTTGCGCACTTCCTTCGGCAGGCCGGCCATTTCCGCGATGCCTCCGGCGTTGTCGGTGACCGGACCGAAGGCGTCGAGCGCGACGATCATGCCGGCCAGCGACAACATGGTGGTGGTGGCAATCGCAATGCCGAACAGACCGGCAAGGCTGTAGGTGACCAGGATGCCGGCGATGATGACGATGGCGGGCAACGCGGTTGCTTCCATCGAGATCGCCAATCCCTGGATCACGTTGGTGCCGTGGCCCGTAACCGAGGACGCCGCAATCGACTTCACGGGACGGAAATCGGTGCCGGTGTAATACTCGGTGATCCAGATGATCAGGCCCGTGACAATGAGACCGACAATGCCGCATTCGAACAGCGCCATGCCGGTGTAATCGGCGCCGGCGAGCTTGTCGAAACCGATCAGCGCGTAGATCACGCCGGCAACGCCCACAAGCGACAGGATGCCGGTCGCAATCAGGCCCTTGTACAGCGCGCCCATGATCGATTGGCTGGCGCCGAGCTTGACGAAGAACGTGCCGATGATGGAGGTGATGATGCAGATGCCGCCGATGGCAAGCGGCAACGTCATCATGTTGGCGAGGATCGGCGTCTTCGCAAAGAAGATGGCGGCCAGCACCATGGTGGCGACCGCGGTCACCGCATAGGTCTCGAACAGGTCGGCCGCCATGCCGGCGCAGTCGCCGACGTTGTCGCCGACGTTATCGGCGATAGTGGCCGGGTTGCGCGGATCGTCTTCGGGAATGCCGGCCTCGACCTTGCCGACGAGATCACCGCCGACGTCGGCGCCCTTGGTGAAGATGCCGCCGCCGAGACGGGCGAAGATCGAAATCAGCGACGCGCCGAAGCCGAGCGCGACCATGGCGTCGATGACGGTGCGGCTGTCAGGCGCCAGGTGCCGCGAGAACGTCAGGAAGCCGAAATACAGCGTGACGCCGAGCAGCGCTAGACCTGCGACCAGCATGCCGGTGATGGCGCCGGCCTTGAAGGCGAGCTCGAGGCCGCCGGCCAGCGAGGTGGTCGCCGCCTGCGCGGTGCGGACGTTGGCGCGAACCGAGACGTTCATGCCGATGAAGCCGGCTGCACCCGACAGAATCGCGCCGATCGCAAAGCCGACCGCAACCAGGATGCCGAGAAAGTAAGCGAGCAGCGCGAAGATCACGACGCCGACGACGCCGATCGTCGTGTACTGGCGCCGCAGATAGGCCTGCGCGCCTTCGCGCACCGCGGCCGCAATCTCCTGCATGCGCGGATTGCCGGCATCGGCTTTCATAACCGACACGGTCGCCCAGATGGCGTAGACGATGGAAAGCACGCCGCAGAGCACGATCAACCATAATGCTGTCATTGAACTTGCCTCAGATCTCTAAGAAGGTCCCCGCGCCTCGACCGAGAAAATTGACCGGCGCACAAAAAGCAGGCCCGCCCTGCCCAAAAGGGCGGCCTGAAATCGGCGGGGACCATGCCAAAATCGCATGCCGGGCGCAACGCCGGGGGCCGCAAAAACAGTCGATTTCGAAAGGTATTTGCACCGAAGGCGGCCATGGGAGCCGCACCCGGATGCAATCTCCGCGAATCGGAACACTAGAAATGGCTGTAGGACGTCCGCGTTAGCGGCAGTTCCTTGCCCCGCGCATCCAGCCATTTCGGCGCGGCTTTGCCTGCAATAATGGTCCCGATCCGGTTGACGGCGACCCCCGAAACGCCAGCGGCCTCGGCGAACGGTTTGAGGGCGTCTGGGGCAATCGTGCACAGAATTTCGTAGTCATCGCCGCCCGACGCGATCTCACTCAGGCCGACCACTCCCGCCGTAAGCGCAGCGGACGCCGCCTTCGACAGGGGAATGGCCGCAAGCTCAACGGTGGCTGACACGGCCGACGCCGCGCAGAGCTTGGCGAGGTCGCCTGCCAGTCCGTCGGAGACGTCCATGGCCGCATGGGCGTGCGCGCGGATCGCCGATGCCAGTGCGTTGCGCGGCTGTGGCACGCGATAACGATCGATCAGCATCTCACGTGAGGCGGCATCATTCGCGAGCGCCGTCGCTACCCTGCCCTTTTTGAGAATATCGAGACCGAGCGCGGCATCGCCGATCGTTCCCGTCACGACGACATGGTCGCCGGGCCTGGCGCCGCTTCGATGAATCATCCTGCCCGGCGCGACGCGGCCAAACGCGGTGATCGAAACCATCAGCGGTCCCGGCGTCGATACCGTGTCGCCGCCGAGAAGCGGGCAATTGAACGCACCCGTATCCTCGCCCAATCCGCGCGCGAAGGCCGTAAGCCAGCTGTCGTCAACCTTGCGCAGCGCCAGCGTCAGCACAAAGCCCGCAGGTGTCGCGCCCTTGGCCGCGAGATCGGACAGGTTCACCCGCAAGGCCTTGCTGCGCGATGGTTTGCGGCGGATCGTCAGGCAGGAAATGGACGCCTTCGACGATGGCGTCGGTCGTGACGACGACGTCTTCGCCGAGCGCTTTGAGAACGGCCGCGTCATCGGTCAGCCCAAACGCGCCCGGATCGGTGGCCAGCGGCTTGAAGTAGCGCGCGATCAGGGAATCCTCGCCGGATGCGGGCGCACCGGGAGCGGTCATCTCAGCCACCGGCCCGCGCGAATTCGCTGGCGCGGAACTGGCGGGCGATCTGATCGAGCACCGCATTCACCATGCCGGTCTCCTCCGCCTCGACAAAGGCGTGCGCGACATCGACATATTCCGACACCACGACGCGGCCGGGCACATCCTTGCGGTGCTCCAGCTCATAGGCGCCGGCGCGCATCACGGCGCGCAGGATGGCATCGATCCGCTTCAGCGGCCAGCCTTTCGACAGCGCCTCGTCGATCAGGGGATCGAGTTTCGCCTGATCGCGCACCACGCCCGATACCACGTCGCGGAAAAATGCGGCTTCCGCCGGCAGGTATTTGTCGCCCTCGACCTCGCTGCCGAGCCAATGGCTTTCGAACTCGGCGAAAATGTCGTTGATGCCGGCGCCGGCGATGTCCATCTGATAGAGCGCCTGCACCGCGGCAAGCCTTGCCGCGCCGCGCCGGTTGGCTTTGCGCTCGGGCCCCTTGGCGGGCTTTCGGATCTGGTTCTTCTTGTCGTCGCTCATGATCGCGGCTCGATCAGCCGGCGCTTGATCCGCAGCATCGCGAGCGCCGCGCGCGCGGCATCGCCGCCCTTGTTGAGTTCGGAGGCGCGCGCCCGCGCCCACGCTTGCGCTTCCGTGTTGACGGTGAGGATTCCGTTGCCGAGCGGAAACCTTTTCGACACCGCCAGGTCCATCAGCGCGCGCGAGGATTCAGTCGAGACGATCTCGAAATGGATGGTGTCGCCGCGGATGACGCAGCCCAGCGCGATGGCGGCATCGTAGGGTTTGCCGGCCTTCTCCGCAGCCTCGAGCGCAATCGCGATCGCGGCGGGAATTTCCAGTGCGCCGGGAACCGTGATGACGTCGTGGCTGACGCCGGCCGCCTTCAGCTCGATGACCGCGCCTTCCAGCAGCGCATCCTGAATGTCGTCATAGAAACGCGCCTCGACAATCAGCGCCCGTGCGCCGGAAATGTCGGTTGGGTCTTTCAACGGTGCGCGCCGCGCATCTGCCATTCTTCAATCCATCGAGGTTGCGTCATGACGGCTACGCCGTCACTTCATTTCCGTCAACCGCGCCGCATAGCGCGCCATTAAATCGACCTCGATATTGACCTCGCTGCCCGCGCGCCAGGACGACAAGGTCGTGACGCTGAGCGTGTGCGGGATGATCAGCACGGAAAAGGCCGTTTCCTTGACCGTGTTGACGGTGAGCGAGACGCCATCCAGCGTGATCGACCCTTTGGGCGCGATAAAACGCGCGAGTTCACGCGCGGCGTTGAGCTCGAACCGCGCCATATCGGGCAGATCCTCCCGGCTCAGAATTGCCGCAACCCCATCCGCATGGCCGGCAACGATATGGCCGCCGAGTTCATCGCCGATCTTCAGCGCCCGTTCCAGATTGAGCCTGGTGCCGACCGTCCAATGCTTAGCCGTGGTCATCCCGAGCGTCTCGGCAGCCGCATCGACATCGAACCAGGTCTTGCCGTGCGCCACACCGGAAGCGACCACCGTCAAACAGACGCCGTTGCAGGCGATCGAGGCGCCGTCCGCAATGGATGCGCGATCGTAACGACAGCCGATACGCAGCCGATGCAACTGCCCCTGCGCCACCGGGGTCAGGCTTTCGATTTCGCCGATATCGGTGACAATACCCGTAAACATTTAGAAGTGCTCGTAAACGGTAAGAGTGTCTATACCGAGGCTTTCGCTAGCACGAACGCGGAAGGTCGACGACTGGGTGATTGCGCCAAGCGGCAATGCATCCAGTGCCGCCACGCCATCGGCACCGATCGCCTCGGGCCCCCGCAGCAGCCAGAATTCGTCGACCAGGCCCGCGGCGGTGAAAGACGACGCCACGCGGGCCCCGCCTTCGACCAGAAGCCGGGTGATGCCCCGCTCCGACAAAGCATGCAGCACTGCCGGCAGGTCCAATCCGGCCGGCGTCGACGCCGCGCGGATGACCTGCGCGCCATTGGCCCCAAGCATCGCGGCCGCCGGCGCTTCGGCCAAATTCGATGTCACCACCCACAGAGGTGTATTGCGCGCCGAATGGACCAGGCGGCTCGTGCCCGGCATCCGCAATGCTCGATCCAGCACCACCCGCACCGGCGAGCGCGCTTCCATGCCCGGCAGGCGGCAGGTGAGCAAGGGATCGTCCGAAAGCACGGTCCCGATCCCGACCAGAATGGCATCGCACTGCGCCCTGCAGCAGATGCATGCGCGCTTTGGCCACATCGCCCGAAATCGCCACCGGTCTGTGGCCGACGCTTGCGATCTTGTCGTCGATGGAAACCGCGAGTTTCAGGATCACATGCGGGCGGTGCTCGCGGACGCGCCGGAAATGTCCGGCATGAGCGTAAGCCGCTTCCGCCGCGCAAAGTCCGACATCGACCACAATCCCGGCATTGCGCAACTTCGCGTGGCCCTGCCCCGCCACTTCCGGATTGGGGTCCTCGATCGCCGACACCACGCGTGTGATGCCCGCGGCGATGATGGCATCCGTGCAGGGCGGCGATTTGCCGACATGCGAACAGGGCTCGAGCGTCACATAAAGGGTGGCGCCGTGCGCCGCGCTGCCGGCCTGCGCCAACGCCACCGGCTCGGCATGGGGGCGGCCGCCCGGTTGCGTCCAGCCCCGGCCGACAATGACGCCGTCCTTGACGACGACCGCGCCGACGGCGGGATTGGGATGCGTGCGCCCCAGACCGCGCCGGCCAAGCGCCAGCGCAAGCGCCATGAAACGCCGGTCGACTGCCTCTGATTCCATCGCGTTTCCGGCCGACTGCTCTTCCGCGCCGGGGAAGATCATTTGCGCAACAAGGCGATCCGTGCGTCGTCGTCGCCGGAGAGTTCGCCGAGCACCGCCTCAAAATCCTTGGCCTCGCGGAAATTGCGATAGACTGACGCAAAGCGCACATAGGCGACGTCGTCGAGCTGGCGCAGATGCTCCATCACGATCTCGCCGATCGCCTCCGACGAAACTTCCGCCTCCCCGCCACTCTCGAGTTCGCGCACGATGGCGGAAACCATCTTTTCGACCCGCTCCGGATCCACCGGACGCTTGCGCAAGGAGATTTGCAGCGACCGCACCAGCTTGTCGCGGTCGAACGGCACCCGGCGGCCGTTGCGCTTGATGACGGTCAATTCGCGAAGCTGCACGCGTTCGAACGTCGTGAAACGGAAATTGCAGGCGATACATACACGCCTGCGCCGGATCACGGCGGAATCTTCCGTCGGGACGGGAGTCCTTCACCTGCGTATCGAGACTGTTGCAGCTTGGACAACGCATGCGGAGGCAACCTTATTGATAAATCGGGAAACGATCGGTGAGCGCCTTGACCCGTTCCTTCATCGCCGCTTCCACCAGCGGCGCGGAGCCGTCCTTGCGATTGCGCAACCGCATTCAACACCTCGGCGATCATGCTGCCGACCTGCTTGAATTCGGCAACCCCAAAGCCGCGCGTGGTCGCGGCCGGTGTGCCGAGCCGGAGGCCCGAGGTGACGAACGGCTTTTCCGGATCGAAGGGAATGCCGTTCTTGTTGCAGGTGATGGCGGCCCGCACCAACGCCTTTTCCGAGATGTTGCCTTTCAACCCCTTGGGCCTGAGATCAACCAGCATCAGATGGTTGTCGGTGCCGCCGGAGACGATATCGAGACCTTCGGCGCGCAACGCCTCCGCCAGCGCCTTGGCATTTTCGACGACGTTCTTCGCATAGATCTTGAAATCCGGGCGCAGCGCTTCAGCAAAGGCAACCGCCTTCGCCGCGATCACATGCATCAACGGGCCGCCCTGAAGGCCCGGGAAAATCGCCGAATTGAATTTCTTGGCCAGCGCCTCGTCGTTGCACAGGATCAGGCCGCCGCGCGGACCGCGCAGCGATTTGTGGGTAGTGGTGGTCGTCACGTGCGCGTGCGGCACGGGCGAGGCATGAACGCCGCCGGCCACCAGCCCTGCGAAATGCGCCATGTCGACCAGGAGATAAGCGCCGACGTGGTCGGCGATTTCGCGAAACCGCTTGAAGTCCCAGGGCCGCGAATAGGCCGAGCCGCCGGCGATGATCAGCTTGGGCTTCACCTCTTCGGCCTGCTTGGCGACCGCATCCATATCGATGACATGGTCGTCGCGGCGCACGGTGTAATGCGAGGCCTTGAACCATTTGCCGGACATGTTGACCGGCGAGCCGTGGGTGAGATGTCCGCCGGCGGCGAGATCCAGCCCCATGAAGGTATCGCCGGGCTGCAACAGCGCCAGGAACACCGCCTGATTCATCTGGCTGCCGGAGTTCGGCTGCACGTTGGCAAAGCTGGCGCCGAACAGCTTTTTGGCGCGCTCGATCGCCAGCGTTTCGGCGACGTCAACCCACTCGCAGCCGCCATAATAGCGGGCGCCCGGATAGCCTTCGGCGTATTTGTTGGTCATCACCGAGCCCTGCGCTTCCAGCACCGCGCGGCTGACGATGTTTTCCGACGCGATCAGCTCGATCTCGTGGCGCTGGCGGCCGAGTTCGCCGGAAATCGCGCCTGCGATCTCGGGATCGGCTTCCTTAAGCCCCGCGGTAAAGAATGCATTGGGCGTGGAAACCGCCTTGGCGGTGCTGGAAGAGGAGCTCATCGGTAAAATATCTCCACCGCCGCGACCAGAATCGGCGTCGCGGTCGGTCCGTTATGGCGGTCAGAAAGGGTCTTGCGGGATACCATATCGCCCGGTCATGGCCAAGCGCTTGCGGTAGCACGCCTGATATTTATGCAAGATATGGTGGGGATAGCCGGATTTGCCAGAGTTCCCCGCTGGCATGGCGATACCCGCCCCCGGACGATCACGCACCGGGAGATCGCTGATTTCCCGCCGTCCTGGGAACGGAGGGCGCAGGGAATACCGGGCGCCAGATGCGCCCGCAGCCTTGCGTGCAAAGTATAGAAAGCACGCGAGTTAGTCACCACAGGTCCACCGGATCAACCCGGCCTTCCCTGCGCAATGGTTTTAACGGCCTACTTCGCGCTCTCCCCGGAGATCGGGCTTTCTTGTCACCGTCACTGGCCGCAATGCGTAGCATCGTTGCCAACTTGACATCAGCGTCGGGATATCAGGACCACACGACTTCGCCGTCCGCATCGACGCCGTCGCTCGTCGTCGCAACTTCGCGTCCATCGCATCCCGCACCCAACGTTCGTGACGATCGCGAAGCGCCCCTCTTGAGAGTGCGCGGGATGGCTGGAATCAGTAATGCTGTGTCTAGCAATCGGCGAAGCGAAATATTTTTGTCGGAAGGGCTGGACACAAGCGAGGAATGGCGCGTGGCGCGCACTGATTTGCCCGGTCGAGGCAAATCTGGCGAAGCTGAACCCCGGCGAAGCCCGTTCTGGGATCAAATTCGGTGCAAGACGTTAAGCGCAACCGATAACGCGGAACGTGAACTCACAAATTCAGATAGGTCGCCGACGTCCGCTTTGGTGCGCATGACGGACTCAGGTCGGACATCGCGATAAGTCCGAAATGTGCCGATTTCGTTGTAAAAGTCGGCTGTGATCGATGATGTCGTTCAGCCATTTCACTTAGGGTGACGGGGGTGGCCCCCCGGCCCTGACGCTCTCGACGCAACTGTTACGCTACGCAGTACAGAGAACCTGAGTGGGTGGCGGTCGCGCGACCAGCGATGCGAACCGGCGCAGGTTCTGAGCGATGGCGGCTAGAACAAACTCATCCTGGGCGCCTCGTGGACCACGCAGTCGAAGTCGACCGAGCTTCAGGATGCGCTTCAGGTGCGCAAACCGCATCTCGATCTTCTTGCGCTCACGTCGCGATGTCTCGAAGCCCTCGGTGCCAGTGAGCGACCGGGCAACGTCCCGGGCGTTCTCATGTATGTCGCGCGGGATCTTGCGCGATGGTTCTTTTGGGCAGCACTGCGGTTTGAGCGGGCATACGTCGCAGTCGAGCTTGCTTGCGCGATATAAAAGTGTCTTGCCCTCGTGCACGGTGCCGCTCGTTCCGAGCCGCTTTCCGCCCGGGCAGTGGTAGACGTCGCTGGTCGGATCATATCGAAAGTCGCTGCGCGAGAAGGTGCCATCATCCCGCTTCGACTTGTCGAACACAGGGATATGTGGCGCGATGCCCTTCTCCTCGACTAGCCAGTTCAGCATCGGAGCCGCCCCGTAAGCGGTATCGCCGACAAGCCGCTCCGGCTTGAGGCCAAAGCGCTCCTCTGTTCGCTCGATCATGGTCTTCGCGGCGCCGACCTCGGCCTGGCGAATGGATCGGGACGCCTCGACATCGACGATGACGCCGAACTTCACGTCGATCAGATAATTGTCGGAGTAAGCGAAGAATGCCGGCCCCTTGTGCGCGCCGGTCCACTGGGCCGCGGGATCGGACGGCGAGACGAACTTCGGGACAACGTCGCTGGCCGCGCCCCACGCCGTATCGTCGAGGGTCGCCAGATACTCCTTCACGGCGCGGCTGGACCTCGCCGGATCGCGATCCCTGCGCCAATCCTGACCCGCGATCGAGCGCTGCTTATTGGCGTCGGCCTGGATCAGGCTCGCATCGACGGCAAAGCCTTCGCCGCCAACCAGACCGGCCGCGATGCACGCCTCGACGACTCGCTCGAACACGCGACGGAAAACATCTCCCTCGCGGAAGCGCTCGTTGCGGGCGCGCGAGAATGCCGAGTGATCCGGGATAGCGTCTTCGATGCCGAGCTTGCAGAACCAGCGATAGGCGAAGTTCACCTGCACTTCACGGCAGATCAGCCGCTCCGAGCGGATCGCAAAGACATACCCCACGACCAGCATCCGGATCATCAGCTCCGGATCGATCGACGGGCGACCCATCGACGAATAATGAGGTGCAAGTTCGCTGCGAAGCCAGGACAGATCGAGAGCAGCATCGATCCTCCGCACCAGATGATCTTCAGGAACCGCGTCGCCGAGATGAAACTCGTAGAACAGTTGACCCTGGTCACTCTTCAGACGGCCCATCATGGATCGACCTCGCCGAGAATTCGCGTCAACACAAGGGAATCACGGCTGGAGCGCTATCTCAACTGACTTTTGCAACAAAATCTGCCATGAAGAGACGTCGGGGCCCAGAACTGCGGGGAGCTTCCGATTGATGCCGCCAAATGCAAAGCCGCCCGAAGGCGGCTTCACTGTTCAATCCTGACAAAGGTCGATCAGATTGTTGCTCTAAGCCAGCGCTCCGGCCCAAGGGGCACCGAGTTCTGCGCCAGTTCTAGTAGTTGCAGGCTGGATAGGGATAGTATCCGCAGCGGGCAGCGCCGTATGCGCCGTAAGCAGCACCGACCGCAGCCGCTCCGACGCCTACGGCCACCCCACGGCGTACGGCTGCACCACGGTAAACGCCACCACGGTAAACGCCAGCGTGGCGGACGCCACCGTGATAAACGCCAGCACGACCAACACCAGCACGACCGCCACCGCGGTACGCAAAGGCGTCAGTTGAAATCGTCGCAATGCATCCAATGCCAATGATGACGGATGCAGCAACCGAGACGATGGTTCGACGTGACATGACTGATCTCCTTTCGGGTGATCAAACGAGAGACGGGCGCCCTGTGCCCGTAAAGGGGGAGCAACAGCAGCACGTCCCTGCCACGGAGTTGGTGTGACAGGTGCCGTGCCCAACGAGGCCTGGACGGGGTGATCCGGGCCCCTAACGCAGACACCACAACGGCTCCCTCGTGTGCCGCTCGGCAAATGCTCGCCAGAACACTAGGCGCTCATTTTTGGAAACCATTGATCTAGCGCAATGCAGGGATGAAAGACTGACGCAACACCGAGGCAATTTCTGAAAAGCGCCCAACGGAAGTTACCCAACTAAGGCCGCGAAAAGAAAAACCGCCCGAAGGCGGCTAGCCGTTCTTTTCGCTGAAAGGGATCAATCCAACCCAGCCCGCTGGCGATCAAGCCGACGTTGTCACGCAGCGAGCCAATGGCCCTTGTGAATATCGAACTTCACCGCGCCGTCGTCGCGCATCTTCAACAGGAGCGATTGGCAGTCGTCCTCATGCTTTATGTTCACGCGCTTCATGATTTCGTAAGCCTTCAGAGGCTTTTCGCGAAGGGCAATCAGAATCTTTTCTCGATCAGTCATTGAGGTTCCTTGCGTCGGCATCGGCGACGGTACGCGTTGTACGGATCGTCCGCAACACTTGATCACCTCGTCGATCTCGGTCTTCGACCAGCCCGGCGATTCCGCCGGACTCCCAGTGGACGAGTTCACGCAAGCTCAGCCGCAGCTCTTGATGTCGTTGGCGAGGCTCCAGGTCTCCTTGGTCCTCAGATTCATCGTCCGGTAGACCCGGCCGCGAAGATCCTTGGGACATTCCTTGGGGACCTCGACCAGGCACATGTTGACCTTGTCGAAGACCTGGGATTTGACGATGGAATTCTCCCGCTTGAGCGAGACCTGAACGCCCGAATTGGAGAAGCGGACGATAGTGCCGGGATCGGCGCCCTTCTTGGCGCGCGGGCTCAAATCGTCGCCATACCGATCGGTGATGGACGTGATCGTCGTCTCGGCGCAGTCGCCCACCTTGCTCGGCAATTGCGAAATGCGCTCAGTACCCGGTATCACCTCATCATCCACGGGGTCCGGCGCCGGCTCCCACCGGTCGGGCGGTGCGGTCCCCGGGTTCATCCGCTCTTTGGTTGGCGGTTGATCGGCAAACGAGGTCAGGAAGCTCGGCTGCGAGCAGCCGGCAACGGCAAAGAGGGACAACAGACCCAATAGACGCAAATGGTTCATGCGCGGCGGCTGCATCAGTTTGCGGGCCGGCCGACGCCGCCCTTCCCGACCAAACGCCTGAACGTACGATTCACAAAAAGCTCCCTGCCCTTCGATGCGCCGTCATATCGCCGGGATCGCGCACCGAAGCATTGATCTTCCGGATGAGAGACAGGCGATAACGCCTAATTCGGCAATTTTAAGGGCGCAGTCAAACAGCCTCGCCCGGACCATTGTCCGAGCGAGGTGTGCTTTTACCTGAGCTTTTCGGAAAGCAGAAGTTTAGGGTTTACAGCCCGGTATAACCGGCCTTGACGGGATCGCTCGATCCGTCGAGTTCGCGCAAGATAAGTGAGACCGCATACCGTCAGCCGGTGCATGTCTTTCTCGCCGGCCTCGAACAGCGTTGTGACATATTCGGTCACCTTGACGCGCGCCTCGGCGCTGGCGGCCGCCGAACGGTTCAGCAGGAGATCATAGGTCATCATGATACGATCGATGGCGGCTTCCATGAATTCCTCGCGTTGTGATCCAAACCAAGATTGTTCCGTGCGTGAGCTTTCGGCCTGGCGAGCGGCGAATGTCAAACCCACTCCACCAGCGCCTCGAATTGAGCGATCGCCTTGTTGGCGAGCCTGATCTTGTTGAATTCGCCGCGCTCGAACAGCTTGATGACGATCGCGAGCAGCCGCTCGTCGGTCGCAAAGCTGTCGGGGATCGCGCCGGTCCGGCACAGGTAGTTCGGCCGCGATCGCATAGGCGTCGCTGACCACCCCCACGTTCATGACCCGTAATCCGCGCTCGACGAGCATCGCTATTCTCCGATGCCAGGCGTTAATTACGCTGGAACGCAAAAGTTCCATCTTTCGCCCCGTCATTTTGCAGATGCAAAACGACAAAACGCACCGGTTTCGGAAAATTCCGAACCGGCGCGTCTCAGGGGAAGGTTCTTTTAGTCCATCGAGGCTGCCGGTCTTCTTGTCATGGCCGGCTTGGCCCAAACAGAACTTGAAGCGGTATCAGAGGCGATAGAGGATCTGGTCGGTCCAGAACCGCTCGAGGCGATGCAGCGACTTGTTCAGCGTCGCGAATTCCTCGTTCGAGATGCCGCCGACCTGCTCCACGGTCTTGACGTGCTTCTGGTAGAGCGCATCGACGATGCGGCGGATTTCCTGGCCCTGAGCGGTCAGGCGGATGCGGACCGAACGGCGATCGACGCGCGAACGCTGATGGTCGAGGAAGCCGAGTTCGACCAGCTTCTTCAGATTGTAGGAGACGTTGGAGCCGAGATAGTAGCCGCGCGTGCGCAGTTCGCCCGCGGTCAACTCCTTGTCGCCGATGTTATAGAGCAACAACGCCTGCACCGAATTGATATCGGCGCGGCCGCGACGATCGAATTCGTCCTTGATGACATCGAGCAGGCGGCGATGCAGCCGCTCAACCAACGTCAGAGCTTCGAGATAGAGCGGCTGAACCGGAGCTTGCCCCGGCGCGCGCTCGACGGCTTCCACCGCCGTTGCAACGGCTTTCATCATGACACTTCCCCTGTTGTCGTTTTATCGACTTATTCGACGAAACTTTTGTCCCGCCTGATAGGTGCAACTTAAGGGGTGCGTTTGAAGATCAGCTTAAATAAGACAATAAAGAGATCATGAATTTAAGAGAGTGAATCGCGGATTAAGCCTGCAATATAAGGGCTTTTCGCAACCTTTCATTGACGATGGGAGGGCCCCGTTCACGCTTCGTCTGGCCACGCTGTCACATATGGAAACAGCTAGGACTAAACCGGAAAGGCTTGCGTAACCGGTGTGGCAAACCGGCTGCAAGGTGACCGATTGGTTACCGCGATTTCCAAAGATTTCAGCAACTATGGCGGCCGCTCGCGGGCGGCCATCCAGGCCAGCGCGAGATAAGCCGTCAACATCACCGCTTCGACGACAACGACCGCAAGGCTGCCGCCATAGATCGCCGGAAACATCAGTTCGATCACCGTCATCGAAACGACGGTGATCAGCCACACCACCGCACCCCATGGCGTCGCCAGCCAAAGCCCGACCGCGGCGACGAGTTCAATGACGGCGAAATAGACGGTCGAGGCCTGCCATGCCAGCGACTGGTTCTCGAAGGCTTCTTCCTCGCCGCCGACAAAACCGGTGACCTGCGCCCAGTGATAAAGGCCCTTGGCGACGGAGACCACCGCCATGATGCGCAGAAAGAGCACCAGCCGCCGCGTCCAGACATTGTCGCCGGATTCGATGCGCTCGGACGATATCGCTTCGACCGATATGCGCATGGTCTCGGGAGGAATCGCGCGTATCTGACATCGGTGGTGTTGCCGGCCGCCTTTGGACGTAAGGATTCGGGACGAATTTTCGCCAATCGCTCTTATAGCGGGTCAGTCATGGCCTCTCGGCACGGCAAAATCAATTGGGCGCGAGTTGCCCGCGGTGACGAAAGCGGGACAAAGTGCTAGCGCTTGGTAACAACCAATAGCCAGCCGTACTTCCAGCCCTACTTGGAGACAACATCAAATGGCGATCAAATTTGGGCGTCCGATCGAAATGCGCGACACGCCGCGCCGGGAAGCCACCCTCTCCGCCCCGAGCCTTGATCTCGCCATCCGCCCTCGCCGCAACCGCAAGGCGGAATGGGCGCGCCGCATGGTGCGCGAAAACGTGCTCACGACCGACGATCTGATCTGGCCGCTGTTCGTCTCGGACGGCCATAACAAACGCACCGCCGTCGCCTCGATGCCGGGCGTCGAGCGGCTCAGCGTCGATCAGGCGGTGCGCGAGGCCGAACGCGCGGTCAAACTCGACATCCCCTGCATTGCGCTATTTCCCTATACCGATCCGAACCTGCGCGATGAGCAAGGTTCGGAAGCCGTCAACTCCGACAATCTCGTCTGCCAGGCGGTGCGCGCGATCAAGAAGGAATTTCCCGGTCTCGGCGTGCTCTGCGACGTCGCGCTCGATCCCTATACCAGCCACGGCCATGACGGGCTGTTGGAGGACGGCAAGATCCTCAACGACGCCACGGTGGCGGTGCTGGTGCGGCAGGCGCTGGTGCAGGCGGAAGCCGGATGCGACATCATCGCGCCGTCGGACATGATGGACGGCCGGGTCGGCGCCATCCGCGAAGGGTTGGACGCGGCCGGATTTCTCGATGTGCAGATCATGTCCTATGCGGCGAAATATGCCTCCGCCTTTTACGGTCCGTTCCGTGACGCCGTGGGTTCGGCGAAAACGCTCAGCGGCGACAAGCGCACCTATCAGATGGACAGTTGCAATTCCAACGAGGCGCTGCGCGAGGTCGAGCTCGATATCGCCGAGGGCGCGGACATGGTGATGGTCAAGCCGGGCATGCCCTATCTCGACATCCTGTGGCGGGTCAAAGAGACGTTTGGCATGCCGACCTTCGTCTATCAGGTGTCCGGCGAATACGCGATGCTGATGGCGGCGATCGGCAACGGCTGGCTCGACGGCGATCGGGCGATGATGGAAAGCCTCACCGCGTTCAAACGCGCCGGGGCCGACGGCATTCTGACCTATTTCGCCCCGCAGGCGGCGGAACGGCTGAAGAAGGGCGGCTAGTGGTCCGATTCTAACATTCGCCCCCTCCTCAGCGGTCACCTTCGCGAATGTTAGAATCAAAGGACCACCAGGAAATATAAGTTTCTAGTGGAGCTTCGGATTTGACATTCGCTTTCCAAGCTCGCGGCTAGAGGGGTAGCGAATGTCAAATCCGCTCCACTAACTAACCGACAGGCTCAACTGCCGGAAGCCGGGGTGCCAGATCAAAGGCGAGCGGCAGGATGACGGCAGCCGTTATCGCCGTCGCGATGACGGCGGCATGTACGCCCACCGCGTCACCCAAGATGCCGAACAGAACAGGCGCCGTCGCGCTGGCGCCGATGGTACCGGTGTAGAAAATGGCGAACGCCTTTTCGGTGCGGCCGGCCGGCGCCAGTTCCGGCACGGTGCCGTAGAGCGCCGAGGACGTGCCGTTGAGCAACAGCCCGACAACGGGCAACAGCACCAATACACCGGCAAGCGGCAGCACCAGGACGGCCAGGATGGCGACGGCCGTGCCGGCCTCGGTCAAGAGCACGGTAGCCAGCACGCCCAGTCGTGCACCCAACCAGCCGCAGGCAAATTTTCCGGCCGCACCACCGATGAACACCAGCGCGAGCGCCTGGCCGATTGTCGAGAGCGAGGCGCCCTGCTCCTGGAGCAGGAACGGCAGGAAGGTCAGAAACCCCATGCGGACGCTGGAGTCGAGCATCCCGACGGCCAACAACAACGCGAATCCGCCGCGCCCGCCGGAGGCATGTGTTCAGTCCTCGCTTCAGAGCTGTACCGGCCGCAGGTTCGCCGGCAAAAAGATCGCAACCGCGACCGCAACAACGACACCAAGTGCGGCGATCGCCCACAGCATGTGATGCCAGGACATCCAGCGCCAGCAACAGCGAAGCCCCGCTCGGAATCGCGGCCTTGCCGATATCGCCGGCGAAATTGTAGGTGCCGAGCGGACCGCGTGCATCACCCTGATAGGCGCGCGAAACCGCAGCCGATGCGATCGGGTGCTGCGTCGAGAGCCCGACTCCGACCACGACCAGCGCGACGCATAGCCCGATGAGACCCGCCGAATAGCCGGCGATCACGTAGCCGATGGCCGCCAATGCGGTGCCGAGCGCCAGCGTCGTGCGCCCGCCGATATGTTCGGCGACGCGGCCCATCGGCACCTGCAGTCCCGCCATGGAAGCCGCCGCCAACCCGCGCAGAAACGCCAGCGCGCCGTAGCCGATCGCAAACTCGGCCTGCCATATCGGCAGCAGGAGGTAGATCAGGTCGGTATAGCCGTCGTGCAAGGCATGCGCGGCGCAGGCGGTCCACAGCGTCCGCATGCGCGACCGAACTCGTTGCGCATCTGTATTTCCAGCATTCGTGCTTAACGTGGTCATGGGGAGAATTCCTCCCAAGACAAGCCTCAAGCCTGCCTTTTCCAATGTTGATCAGGCTGGCATAGTCCGCTAGCGGCGCATCTTCAACTGAGCTATTTTCTCCTTCAATGGGAGAAAAAGTCACCCCTGAAAGTCACGCTTGGAAGGTCCCCCTTCGGAAAGTCATCCTTTGGCCAGCGAACACGAATTACCGCTGAACGCGATCCGAGCCTTTGAGGCCGCAGCCCGGCGCGGCAGCTTCGTGGAAGCGGCGAAGGATCTGCACGTCACGCATTGGGCGATCGGCAAACAGATCAGGCTCTTGGAAGACTGGCTCGGCGTGCCCTTGTTCGAACGGCGCACCCGCGGCGTCGCGCTGACGGATCAGGGCGCCGACCTCCTGACGGATGTCACCTCCGCGCTCTCGCGCCTGACCTCGGCGACAGGCCGATTGCGAGGACCTGACCCGGCACGACGGGTGTCCGGTGTGGTGCGCGTCAACGTGTTGCCGAGCGTTGCCTTGCGCTGGCTGCTACCGCGCCTCTCGGAGTTCCAGGAAGCCTTTTCGAATGTCGAGGTCAAAATCTCGACGACCTCGCGCAAGCTTCGCTACGTCGGAACCGCTTTCGACATCGGCATACGTTCGGGCGTCGAGCACGGGGCAGGCATTCAATGCGAGACCTTGATGTCGGACCGGCGGCTTCCGGTCTGCGCCCCGCGGATCCTGCGCGACCGCCCGATCGAGACCGCGCATGATTTGCGGCGGCATACGCTGTTGCATTCCACGACGACGCGACCGGCATGGGCACGATGGTTTTCGGCGGCGGGTGCCCCTGGCCTGGTGCCGGTGCGGCACCTTGAACTCGACCACACCTATCTTCAGCTTCAGGCCGCCGTCGATGGCCTCGGCGTCGCCTTGGGATCGCTCCCCCTGATTGAGGCCGACATCGCGGCCGGCCGCCTCGTGTGCCCGCTTGCGGCCCCCGAACTAAGGGATGACGACTATCAACTTGTCATCGCCGAGGATCGCCGCCGTGATCCCGCGATCAAGGCCTTCCGAAGCTGGATCCTCGCCGCCGCCAAGGAGCCCTTGACCGGCGGCAAAACACCCCGTCACGGAACAGACGCCCGGCATAAGCAGACCAAGCGTTGACAACGATAGGTGGTAGCCGAGGCTCTCGAACAGTACGGCTTAAAGCTTATCAATCGGCCGCCGCGGGTCTAAACTCCTCACATGCGCGCTTTCGTTCTCTCAGGCTACGGCGGACCTGAACACGCGGCGTTGAGCGACGTGTCGCAGCCCGTGCCGCGAGCCGGCCAGATGCTTGTCCGTGTCCATGCCGCTGGTCTCAATCCGGTCGACTACAAGACCCGTGCGGGCGCGTTGAAGATCATTCATCGCTATCCGCTACCAATCGTCATGGGTAATGAATTGTCCGGCGTTGTGGAAGCCGTCGGCGACGGGGTGACGCGCTTTGCCAAAGGCGACCGCGTGTTCGCACGCGTCGACAAAAAGATCATGGGCGCCTTCGCCGACTACGCCCTGGTTCACGAGGATCACGCAGCGCAAATGCCGGCGTCTCTGGATTTCCCATTAGCGGCGGCCGTTCCGCTCGCAGGGCTCACCGCGTTGCAGGCATTGCGGGACGAGTTGCACGTGAGCACTGGCGATCGCATTTTCATTCCCGGCGGTGCCGGCGGCGTCGGCACCTTCGCGATCCAGATTGCCAAGCACCTCGGTGCGTGCGTCGCGACGACCGCGTCACCGCGCGGCGAAGCGCTCGTCAAACGGCTCGGCGCCGACCTGGTCATCGACTACACGCGCGAGCGCTTTGAGGACAGATTGTCGGGTTATGACTGCGCCTTCGATCTCATCGGCGGTGACACCCTGGCGCGACTGTGGCCGGTGCTCAAACCTGGCGGACGCGTCGTCTCAATCGCCGGCATGCCTGAGCCCATGACGGCACGAAAGGATCTGGAGGGCGGTAACGCCCTCGCCGCGCTGTTCTGGATGGCGAGCCTGACCACGCGGTTGCGCGCGGCACGCCACGGCGTCAGCTATCGCTACCTGTTCATGCACCCGAGCGGCACCGATTTGGCCTATCTCGCCTCGCTCATCGAGGCCAGTAAGCTTGAAGTCGTGATCGACCGTGTCTTCCCGTTCGCCGAGGCCAAGGAGGCGATGGCCTATCTGGAGGCCGGCCACGCCAAGGGTAAGGTCGTGCTGGCAATGTGCTGATCGCCGGTTCGTGCGGATCAAACAAAGCCGCCCTGCCAATTTATGACGATTGGCAAAGTCGGGAACTCTTGTATCTGCGTCGCCCATTCCCATGTCCTGTCCGACTTCCCCGGGAGGACGGATCATGTCGTATAGCGGTTCTGGAAATACCGGCGGCGCTTATGATGCCGGCGGCAGCTGGCGTAATGACGGCGGAGTTCCGCCCCATGCCTTTGATCCGGACCTCGAGCCGGAATTGTTTCGCGGCGTCCTGACGCGGCGGGTGTTCGCGTTCCTGATCGACCTGGTGGTGCTGTCGGTGCCCGTCATCCTCGGCTACGTCTTTATCGCGGTGTTCGGGCTGTTGACGCTCGGACTTGGCTGGGTCCTGTTCTGGCTGGCATGGCCGGCCTCGGTGATCTGGGCCATCGTCTATTACGGCGCGTCCCTCGGCGGCGCCCATTCCGCCACGCTGGGCATGCGGGTGATGGATCTGGAGCTGCGCACCTTTTACGGCGCCCCCGGCTATTTCGTGCTGGGTGCCATGCACGCCGTGCTGTTCTGGGTTTCCATCTCGTTTCTGTCGCCGCTGGTGGTGCTGGTCGGGCTTTTCAACGGCCGCCGCCGTCTTTTGCACGATATTGTGCTGGGAACCGTGATCATCAACAACTCGGTGCGCAGCCCGATCGGCCAGCCGGCGCGGACTTTCTGAGCTTTTGGGCTGGAAATCTGCCGGCACAGACGGCGCGGGCAAACGGTTTGCAAACCAATTGACCGTTAAGCTCCGGCGGCGCGATGCTGCGTCCAGCGCCCGTAGCTTTGCCTTGAGGACCGACGACATCCCGTGACCCAGCATTCGCGTGATACCCCGCAATTCTATCTGACGGCGCCCTCGCCCTGCCCCTATCTGCCGGGGCGGCACGAGCGCAAGGTGTTCACGCATCTGGTGGGCGACAAGGCCGGCGACCTCAACGACCTTCTGACCCATGGCGGCTTCCGGCGCAGCCAGTCGATCGCCTATCGTCCGGCCTGCGACCAGTGCCGCGCCTGCGTCTCCGTCCGCGTCGTCGCCAACGAGTTCCGGCCCTCGCGCAATTTCCGCAAGATCATGGCCCGCAACGCCGACATCGTCGGCGAGCAGCGCAGCGCGGTGCCGACTTCCGAGCAATATTCGATCTTCCGCGCCTATCTGGACCAGCGGCACCGGCATGGCGGCATGGCCGACATGACCGTGCTGGATTACGCCATGATGGTGGAAGACAGCCATGTCGAAACCCGCATCATCGAATATCGCCGCCGTGGCGTCGATACCGCGCATCAACGGCCGCGGCAACGAACTCGTCGCGGTGGCGCTGACCGACGTGCTCTCCGACGGGCTGTCGATGGTCTATTCGTTTTTCGAACCGTCCGAGGAAAACCGTTCGCTCGGCACCTTCATGATCCTCGACCATATCAACCGGGCGCGACGGCAAGGATTGCCTTACGTCTATCTCGGCTACTGGATCGAGGGCTCGAAGAAGATGGACTACAAGGGCCGCTTCCTGCCGCAGCAGCGGCTCGCGCCCTCCGGCTGGATACGCATCGATGCCTCAGGCGAAATGCTGAGCGAGCCGCAGGATTAAGAGCGGTATCAACTCTGGCCTTTTGTTTTGACGCGTTTTCTACCGCAGATAAGTCTACGCAATCTGCGTAAACTTGATTGCTATGCGAACCGGTTCCCGCTTCGCTCGAAAACGCTATGGTCGGCTACTTCTTCACCGGCGCGTAGAAGGTCCCTTCGACCTCGCAAATATCGTCGCCATTGAGCCGGTGCACTTCGATGATGGTGCGCGGCGGATAAGGCCCCTTGCCCCAAAACTCTTCCTGGATCTTGTTCACGATCGGACGGAAGCGATACATGTCGGTGACGTAGACGACAAGGCGCGTGGCATCGCGCAAGGTCGCGCCTTCGGATTCGGCGATCAGCTTCATGTTAGCGAAGGCCTGGCGGATGCGTGGCTCGTCGCCCTGGACTTGCAGGTCGGTTTTCGGGTCGATGCCGCGCATGCCGGCGATGTACACAAAGTCGCCCGCGCGCGTGCCCAAATTCCAGGGGCCCGTCGGCTTGATCGCCCCCTCAGGCGACAGCGTCTTCACGCCCGACGGCGAAAGCGGCAGCGGCTCGGCGGCCATCGGATGAGCCCACAGCAACGCAACAAACAAAACCAAGATTTTCCTCAAGACGAACCTCCGGTCAGGACAGAAGTTCGCAGCATAGGGAATAGTGCTGCGCATTTGAAGTTCCTGCGCGCGAGCGGCTTTTCAGGAGATGAAAATGGAACGCGGTGCGCACACCCGCGGCCTAAAGCCCACCACTCCAAAAATCCCAGACCAGCTTGGCATTGAGCGCGATGATCGATGCTGCCGTCACGATCGCCAGTCCGCTCAGCCAGCGCGGCGCGACGAACGAACCCATCTTGCGGCGGCTGGAGGTAAACATCACGAGCGGCACCACGGCCAACGGCAATTGCAGGCTGAGCACCACCTGGCTCAGGATCAGCAAACGGCCGGTGGCCTTTTCGCCGGCCAAAAGCGTCACCACCACCGCCGGCACGATGGCGATCATCCGGGTCACCAGACGCCGCAGCCACGGCGCGATCCGCCAGTTCAGAAAGTCTTCCATCACGATCTGACCCGACAGGTTCGCGGTGATCGTGGCGTTCAGTCCGCAACACAGAAGCGCGATCGCAAACAGCGTCGGCGCCAGCGTCGAGCCGAGCAATGGCGCGAGAAAGGCATGGGCCTGATCGAGCTCGGCAACGTCGGTCTGCCCGGTCCGATGAAAGGTCGCCGCCGCCAGGATCAGGATCGAGGCGTTGATGATCAAGGCAAGACATAGCGCGATCGTGGAATCGATGGTCGCAAGCCTGATCGCCTCAGTTCCGCCGACAGCCAGAGCGGCAGCGAGATCCAGCGCGGAAATGAATCGCGGCAGGCCTGCGCGAGATCGCGCCCCGCACCGACCCCAAGCCGCGTGCACAGCGACTGCAACACGATCGCCATCGCGTTCGACAGCAGCGCCACCGACAACAGAGCGTAACCGAATTTGGAACCGCCGGCGAGCGAGGTCGCCCAGTTGCCGGGGTCCATGTAGCCCACGGCGACGAGATAGCCGGGACCAAGGAACGCGAGAAGCTTGCGCCAGAACGGACCTTTTCTGGCGGTTCCCACCGAAGCAAACATGTCCGCCAGCGAGGGCGTGCCACGCTCGCGGCGCCACGCGCCACCCGAGGGAAAGCCCAAGGGAGTGCTAGCGGCCTTTGGGAGCGAATCCGGGGCGAAATCGGGGGAGCGAGCATCCATTGTCGCAGATGGCTGAGCATAATCTTTATTGCAACTCATTTGCAACTGCATCTGATCGCTGGTTTCCCAAGGGCAATCCGGAAACGGGTGGGTTTGGTCGCCCTGAACGCCGAGATTGGGGGCAATCGCTCCCTCAAGGATTTGGCCATGTCCGCCTCCGAAGCCACCCGTCTGCCCGCCACCTTCAACCGCCTCGCCTGGTCCAACCTCGCCGCGCAATCGGCCGAGCAGATCGCGCTCGCCGCCAGCCCCATTGTCGCGGTGCTGTTGCTTGGCGTCGGCGAAGGCGAGACCGGCCTGTTGCAGACCGCGCTGACGCTCCCGTTCGTGCTGATGGCAATTCCGGCAGGGCTGCTCGCCGACCGCATCTCGCGGCGTCGCTTGATGGCGGGCGCCGAAGCCTTGCGGGCGGCAGCGCTCCTCGCCATCCTGATTTTGATCGGGCTCCATCGGCTGACGCTTCCGCTGCTCGCTCTCGCCGGCTTCGTCGCCGTATGCGGAACGGTCGTCTACAGCGTGGCGGCGCCTGCGCTGGTGCCGTCTTTGGTGTCGCCGCAACAATTGCCCGCGGCCAATGCGCGGATCGAACTCGCCCGAACCATCGCTTTTGCCAGCGGGCCGGCGCTGGGCGGCTTTCTGGTGGGATGGCTGGGTGCTGCGCCCGCCTTTGCATTTGCGGCGGCGCTATCCGTGATCGCGGTCGTGTTGCTGTCGGGCCTTTACGAACCACAGCGCACGGCGGCGCCCCGGCGTCATCCGCTGCATGAGATCAAGGAGGGTGCGGCCTTCGTAATGCAGCATCCGTTGCTGCGCCCGGTCTTTATCACCCAGTTCATTTTCAACACCGCATGGTTTCTGCTGCTCGCGATATTCGTGCCCTATGCGGTGCACCGCCTCGGCCTTTCGGCCTTCGGCGTCGGCGTGACGCTGGCGATGTTCGGGGTCGGCATGGTGATTGGCGCGCTGCTCGCTACGCGGGTGATGCAACGCCTGACGTTCGGCACCGTCATCGCGTTGGGGCCCGTCACGGGCTTCATCGCCGCAGTGGTGATGGCACTGACATCCGTCATCCCGTCGGCCTGGCTCGCGGGCCTCGGCTTCTTCCTTCTCGGCGTTGGCCCTATCCTCTGGGTCATCAGCACGACGACGCTGCGGCAATCGGTGACACCGCCGAGCCTGTTGGGCCGGGTGTCGGCGATCAACATCTTGAGCTACGGCGCCCGTCCGCTCGGCTCTGCGCTAGGCGCCATCGTCGGCGGTTTGTACGGCGCGGAGGCATGCCTCTATCTCGCCGTCGCGATCTTTGCGGCGCAAGCGCTTGTCATCCTGATGTCGCCAGCGATCGCGCTGGCGCGTCAGCCGGACATGGTCGGAGAGCCTGCCTAACCCTTCAGATAACGCTCGTAACGGCCGGCCAACGCTTCGTCGGTCGAAATCGCCGGCTCGAGCGTATAGAGATCCTGCGCGCGTCCGATGCCGCGCAGCGCAAAGCGGCCGGTGGAAACGAGGTAATGCTGTCCCTCCGCATCGAGCCCGTCGCGAAAGGCCGCCGAAACCAAGAGTTCGCGATCCACGGAGCGGCACATCGAGGCGATGCGGCTGACCTCGTTCACCGTCGGTCCCACCACCGTGAAGTCCAGCCGGTCGTCATGGCCGATATTGCCGTAAAACACCTCGCCGACATGCAGGCCGACATAGGCCGAGGTGACCGCCCTTCCCTCGGCGCCGCGCGTTGCGTTGAGTGCGATCATGTTGAGGCGAAAACGATGCTCGGCCCGAAGCGCGGCACGTTTGGCATGGCCGAGGTTTTCACCGGTGAACATCGCCAGCACGCCGTCGCCGATCAGCTTCAGCACATCGCCGCCGGAATCGTGGATCGCATCGATGGCGGCCTGCGCATAATCATTGAGAAACGGGATGATCTCGTCGGGCGAGATGCTTTCGGTGATGGAAGTCGAGCCGCGCAGATCGGAAAACCACAACACCGCATTGATCTGCTCGGTGACGCCGCGCGAGATCTTCCCGTGCAAGACCCGCTCGGAGGCATCGCGACCAAGATAGACCCGCCCGAGCGTCCGCACGATATCGACCTGCTGCGCCGACTTGATCACCAGCCCCAGCACCGGCACCAGGTCGCGCAACGCCGCCAGTTCCTGGTCATCGAAACCGTCCGCGCGGCGAGTGAGCCAGTAGGAATAGAAACAATCCATCTGTCCAAGCGCGCCAGCCTCACCGAAACGGTGAACGAAGCCGAGCATATGTCGGTGGCCTTTTTCGGCCAGTTCGGGAAGCATCGCAAAACCAAGCTTGGGGTGATCGGCCAAATCGATCAGCATCTCATCGTGGCCGTGCTCAAGCATGTGAAAGAACACCGAGCGGCGCCAATTCCGGGCTGCGTCGCCTTGATCGGTCGGTCCATATTCAAACGAATCGCTTTCGTTGGTCTCGGAATCGTTCCAGCGAAATCCGCGTCCCTCGAAGATCGGGTGCAGCGTGTCGATAAAGATAAGGCTGCGCGACAGATCGAGGCCTGCCGCGCAACAGCGCTCGCAAAAGCCGCGGACCAGATCGTTCTCGGACAGGCCCGTGAGGCCCTGGCCGGCCAGCCAGTTCATCAATCCGAGCCGGGTGTTAAGTTCCATGTCTAGTGTCCCGGTTCTGACATTCGTACCCTATCGCGGCGAGCACTTTTACGAATGTCAGAACCAAAGGGACACTAGCAACCATATCATTCTAGTGTGGCTTTGACTCTGACGTTCCTTCGAAGAACGCGCCGCAACACTGAAAGGAACGTCAGTGTCGCCACACTAGCAGTATGCCGCGCGATCGTGACGCGCGAAAGCCCGCCCCTCTTTTTTACTTTGCCGGGCGAAGCACGACCTCGCCGTCTTCTTTCACGAAGCGATCCGGTGGATGGTCCAGCAGGTCGAGGACCGCTTCCGACGGCCGGCAGAGCCGCGTGCCCTTTGCGGTCGCCACGATCGGCCGGTTGATCAGGATCGGATGAGCCAGCATGAAATCGAGCAATTCGTCATCGCTCCATTTAGGATCGGCGAGCCCCAATTCCGCATAGGGCGTGCCCTTCTGCCGCAGCAACGCGCGCACGGAAATGCCCATCGCCTGGATCAACGCGACCAGCCGCGCGCGATCCGGCGGTGTCTTCAGGTATTCGATGACTTCCGGCTCGACGCCGCTCCCGCGGATCATTGCCAGCGTGTTGCGCGAGGTGCCGCAGGAGGGGTTGTGATAGATCGTGACGCTCATGCGCGAAGCTCTTTTGGCAAGGCCGCTTCTTCGCTGCTCGATCGCAGCAGCCAATTCATCAGCCAGAGCGCTGCGAGCGCGCCGGCGAGCTCGGCGGCAATAAAACCCGGAAGATCGACCGGCCGGATACCGGAAAACGTGTTCGTCAACGACCGGGCAATAGCGACCGCGGGATTTGCGAACGACGTCGAGGATGTGAACCAGTAGGCTGCGGTGATGTAGAGGCCGACCAGCCAGGGGATCGCCTGCCGGTTGAACTTCAACCCCGCCAGAATGGTCACGACGAGGCCGAAGGCGGCGATGCCCTCGGCCAGCCATTGTGGACCGCCGGTCCTGACCTTCAACGAAGCCTCCCACAGCGGCAAAGCGAACATTGCATGCGCCATCACGGTCCCCGCGATGCCGCCGGCGATTTGCGAGAGAATGTAACCCAGCGCCTCGGCTGGTTCGAGCTCGCGCTTGAGCGCGAATACCATGGTGACCGCCGGATTGAAATGCGCGCCCGATATCGGGCCGAGAATGGTGATCAGCACGACCAGAACAGCGCCCGTCGGCAGCGTGTTGCCGAGCAGCGCCAGGGCGACATCCTTGGTGAGGCTTTCGGCCATGATGCCGGAGCCGACGACGGTCGCTACCAGAAATGCGGTGCCGAGCGCCTCGGCGGCCAGGCGGCGGCTCAGGTCAAAGCTTGGCATCAGCTCGCTTTCTCTTCGCCCGAGGTCGTTCCTGCAATTCGCCCAATCTCGCGAAGCTTCGTGCCAAGCGCGAGACGATCGATGCTCCGTAACGGCAGGCTGGTGAAGAGCGCGATGCGATTCTTGAGGTAACGGAACGCTGCGACGAAGGCCGCCTCTTTTTCGATATCGGTGCCGCTCACTTCCGCCGGGTCCTCAATGCCCCAATGCGCCGACATCGGCTGCCCGGGCCAGACCGGGCACGACTCGCCGGCGGCGTTGTCGCAAACCGTGAAAACGAAATCCATCACCGGCGCGTCCGCCGCGGCAAACTCCTGCCAACTCTTGGAGCGCAGGTGGTCCGTCGGGTAGTCGAGTTTCTCCAGCACCCGGATCGCAAATGGATTGACCGCCCCCTTCGGCTGGCTGCCTGCGGAGAAGGCACGAAAACGGCCCCCGCCGTCCTTTCGCAGAATAGCTTCCGCTAAAATCGAGCGTGCACTGTTGCCGGTGCACAGGAACAGGACGTTGTAAACGCGCTCATGTACTTTCTCGGACACGGGCTTTCCCCTTCGGCTTGGGCGAACAACACGGCGCCAAATCCTCGATCAACGGCGCGCAGATTTCGGGACGGCCCTCACAGCAATCCCTGAGCATGAACAGCATGACGCTGCGCAAATGCGAAAGCTCGGCCCGGTAAATGATCGAGCGGCTGAAACGCTCGGCAGAAATCAGGCCGGCACGCGACAGCACGGCCAGATGCGACGACATCGTATTTTGCGGCACGGCCAACGCTTTCGCGATATCGCCGGCGGCGAGCCCCTTCGGCTCATGACCGACTAGAAGCCGAAAAGCTTCGAGTCGGGTGGGCTGCGCCAAGGCCGCAAGCGCCAGAATGGTGTCTTCTGCTTCCATATATCCAGATATCTCGATATATCAGGCTGCGTCAAGTCAATTTGCCCGGAATCGATGGCCGTGCGATCCGGGTTTTGCAGGGGAGACGCTAGCCAAATGGAATGGATTTTTGCCAATCTGATCATCCAGACTGTGGCGGGTTTGATCGGATCGCACATCGCCGCCGCAGCTGCCCAAGAGCACCGGTTCGGCTTTTGGCGGCACAACCTCGTTGGGCTCGCGAGCGGCGCTCTTGGCGGGCTCTTCTTGCAAAAATATGCCTCCACCGTGGTGACCGCGAGCGGAAGCCTGAACGAGCCTACTCACGTTCAGATATTCGCATCACAAGCACTGACGGGGGCCGTGCTCGGCGCGATCGCGATGATGACGGTCGGCTTTATCATCAATGAGCGCTCGAAAGGCGATTGAGCCGCGTGAGGAAACGGGGTTTGGCAGTTGCCTGGATCGGGTCTTTATTTCTATAGTTCTAGAAATATAGTTGACAGATAGACAGCCGTTTGAAATGATCGCCGCATGAAGTTGGAAGACGCAGCCGCACACCTTGAAGCCTTGGGCAACCCCACCCGGCTCAAGATCTATCGTGCGCTCGTTCGCGCCGGTACCGCGGGACTTCCTGTCGGACGGTTACAGGAAAAATTGAAAATCGCACCGTCGACGCTGTCCCACCACATCAAGACGCTGATGGTTGCGGACCTCGTTACGCAGGCGCGGGACGCAACCACACTGGTATGCCACGCGAACTACGATGTGATGCGGGGGCTGGTGGATTTTTTGGTTGCCGAATGTTGTGCCGACGCAGCAGGGGATGACGTGAAAGTAACATAGTTTCGTTGGGTCCTTAATTTCGATATTTCTAGTTTTACGGGAGGATGCCATGAGCGACGCGAAGACGGTAGCGATTATCGGAGCCGGCCCGGTTGGCCTCGCCGCGGCCGCTCATGTTCTGGAGAGAGGTCTTCGGCCGATTGTGCTGGAAGCCGGTGCAGACGTGGCGCATTCGGTGCGTCAATGGGGTCACGTCCAGCTGTTCTCCCCGTGGGAGTACAACATCGATCGCGCGGCCGCCCGCTTGTTAACGCCGACCGGCTGGAATTCTCCCGAGCCCGACCAATATCCGACCGGCGCGGAATTGGTCGAACGCTACCTCGAGCCACTCGCCACCAGGACCGGTCTCGCGATCCATATTCATACATCGAGCCGTGTCACCGGGATCAGCCGCGTCGGCTTCGACAAGCTCAAGACGAAAGGTCGCGAAGCCGCACCATTCGAAATTCGCTACCAGAACGGTGACGGCTCGAAATTTGTGAGAGCCGATGCTGTCATCGATGTCTCCGGCACGTGGCATTCGCCAAATCCGGCGGGAGCCAACGGCCTCAACGCCATCGGCGAGACGCAAGCGGCAGGCAGGATCGTCTATGGGATGCCGGAAGTGTTGGGGAAAGACCGCGCGCGCTATGCGGGAAAGACAATCGCGGTATTGGGCGCCGGTCATTCGGCGATCGGGACTCTGGTCGATCTGGCGCGACTGGCAGAACACGCGCCGGGAACCAGACCTATCTGGCTACTGCGCGCCAACGATCCGGCAAAAGCCTTCGGCGGCGGGGCCAATGACAAGCTCGTAGCTCGCGGTGAACTCGGCGTAACTCTTGCCGCACTGATTGCAGCAGGCCGGATCAAGGTCGAAAGCGGATTCCGTGTTTCGCAATTGGCTGGCGACGGCCCCAACCTGATCATAGGCACCGCCAACTCCGGTTGCTGCGGTCGTCAGATAGCCGTCGATGAACTCATCGTCGCAACGGGATTCCGGCCCGATCTGGATTTCGTCCGTGAACTCCGCATTGCGCTCGACCCGGCCATCGAATGCCCAGTAGCGCTGGCACCGTTGATCGATCCGAACGAACATAGTTGCGGCACCGTAAGGCCGCATGGCGCGCGCGAGCTGGCGCAAGCTGAGCCGGGTTTCTATCTCGCGGGCATGAAATCCTACGGGCGCGCGCCGACCTTTCTGATGATCACTGGATACGAACAGGTCCGCTCGATAGCCGCCGATATCGCGGGTGATCGCGAGGCCGCGGAGCACGTCGAACTGGTGCTTCCCGAAACCGGCGTCTGCAATCGAACGGCCGGACTCGATGCGAATAAATGCTGTGGTGGCCCGGCGGTATCGGATGTTGACGCCTGCTGCGCGGCCGATGCAAATGCCAAGCAAGAAGGCAAGACAGGGTGCGGATGCCAGTGAGGCCGACAAATCATGGCGATTGAGAAATGAGCAGTCGCCAGCTCCCGCTCATTTTGGCGCTCGGCACCACGCAAACGCTGGCCTGGGCATCAAGCTATTATCTGCCTGCGATCCTGGCCGATCCGATCGGGCGCGACCTCGGCATGTCCGCCAACTGGATCTTCGCCGCCTTCTCGGCGGCGCTGGTGATCTCGGCGCTGCTCGGGCCCGCGCATCGGCCGGCAGATCGACCTGTTTGGCGGCCGGCCGGTATTGTGCACCTCCAACCTCACGATCGCGGCGGGTTTGGTGCTGCTCGGCGTCACCGGCTCGATTCCGCTGTTGATCCTCGCCTGGATCCTGCTCGGCATCGGCATGGGATGCGGCCTTTATGATGCGGCTTTCGCCGCACTCGGGCGCATCTATGGCCACGCCGCGCGCGGGCCGATCACCGGCATCACGCTGATGGCCGGCTTTGCGTCCACCGTCGGATGGCCGCTGACCGCATATGGCCTCGACCATATCGGCTGGCGCAACACCTGCTTTGCCTGGGCGGCAGCGCACCTTCTGATCGGGCTGCCGCTCAACTTCTTCATGCTGCCGAAGATTGCGAGCGCGAAAACAACTGCCGCCCACGCGGTCAAGCCGCAGATCCCGATCGATCGCACGATGATCCTGCTCGCCTTCACCTTCGCGGCGGGCTGGACCGTGACCGGCGCGATGGCGGCGCACATGCCGCGGATACTCGAAGCCGGCGGGGCGACCGCCGTACAGGCGGTGGCCGCGGGCGCGCTATTCGGTCCGGCACAGGTGTTCGCGCGCATCCTCGAGGCGACGTTCCTCAAGCGCTATCATCCGCTGGTCTCGACACGGCTCGCCTGCCTCACCCATCCGATCGGCGCGGCGATCCTTGGCGTGACGGGTGGCGCGGCATCTGGCGCGTTTGCGATCTTTTTCGGAATGGGCAACGGCATCCTGACCATCGCGCGCGGCACCTTGCCGCTCGCGATCTTCGGGCCCAAGGATTACGGCTACCGCCTCGGCCTGATCGGCGCGCCGGCGCGAATGGCGCAAGCCGCAGCACCGCTGGCGTTCGGGCTGTTGATCGACCTGATCGGAATCAAGGTCCTGATCGTCTCGTCCGCGCTCAGCCTCTCGGCCTTGTTGGCGCTTTGCATGTTGCGGCCGGATACGGGCCGGCAAGCGCCTGACGCCAGCTAAACTCTACCGCGGCAGTTTGCCAAGCCAGGCCAGGATCGCGGCGGTGACCGCCGCCGGTTGCTCCGGGATCAAGGCGTGGCTGGCATTTGGGATCACGACCACTGATGCGCGCTCGCCGAACTCGTCACGCATTTCGTTTGCCGTGCTGCGCGGCTTGAAAGGATCAAGTTCGCCCTGAAGATCAAGCAGAGGCACTCCGCCGCCCGACCACCACTCGGACTGTTTGGTGGCCCGGCCGGCGGCCAATTGCACTTCGTCCGCAGCCGGATGCCACCCCTGAAGCCAAACCCTCGCGTCGCTATTCGGGGCGAAGAAAGCCAATCGCAGATATTTCAGCCGCTCGCTGGATGGCAGCGCGAAATCGCCCGATTTCCGCACCGCCTCCGACAACTCCTTCGCGCCGGGAAAACCGACCGGATAGGCCTTGGCTGCGGCAGCAACCATCACCACGCCGCGCACCAGTTCGGGGTGATCGATGGCTGTCATGCGCGCGACCCAACTGCCGAAGGCGTGCCCGACGATAATTGCGGGACCACTATCGCCCGCATTGCGGATGACGGCGGCGACATCGTTGGCCAAATCGTGAAGCGTGAGATTTTGCATCGGACCGAGGCTTAACGCAGCACCGCGCGGCTGCGGCCGCAACACGCGAAAACCGGCTTTGACCAGTTCATCTGCGACGTCTTCGAAATCCTCCGCGCCGCGGCCGCGCGAGGGCAACATGACAATGAGCGGCCCACGGCCCTCCGCGGCGACCTCGATGCGGATGTCGTCATAAAAAGCGATTTTCCACTCAGGTTCGGCCCGCACGGGAATAGCGGCAATCGTCATCGATGCAACGACGAGCGCCGCCGCAATATGGCGTCTCCAACGGCGCTGCTTGTCGAGAGGCGAAATCACCTCACTCATAAAACTCCGGCGACATTTTCAGTGTGTCGCGCTGGGCCTTGTCGTGATTGATCCAGAGCTGGGCCTTATCCTTCGCCAGGATGTCCGAGATTTTCTGCATCGACGCCAGCGTCTGTTCCTTGCTGAAATTGTTGACGGGCACGCCGCGGTTTTCCCAGTTGCTCTTGAAGTGGACGGCATCGCCGGACAGAACGACTTCGCCGGTCTTCGGCAACTTCACGAGCAACGACTGGTGCCCCGGCGTGTGACCGGGCGTCGAGAGAACGACGAGGCTGCCGTCGCCAAAAATATCGCGGTCGCCTTCCAACTTGGTGACGGGATGCTCCGGCTTGAAGCGCGGCGCATTGTTGGCGCCCGGCCACTCATATTCGGCCTTCTGCACATAGAGCATCGCATTCGGAAACATCTCGACATTGCCGATGTGGTCGGGATGGGTGTGCGAGACTGCCATCGCCTTGATGTCCGAAGGCTTGACGCCCAACTGCTCAAGCTGCGCGGCGAGCTTCTTCGGCCGATGCCAGGTGACGGCCCTCGGGTCCGCCGGCGCGAGACCATTGGGCATGTCCGCGACCGCATCCGTAATGCCGGTGTCCCACAGGAACCAGCCTTGGCTGTGCTTGATCAGGTAGCAATTGTCGACGAAGGCCATCGACTTGCCTTCATTGACGCCGGGCGACCAGCGCGAGATGTCGCCGGCAACGCCCTCACCGCAATTGAGGATGTAAAGCTTCTCGACGCCCGCCTGGGCGGATTGGGCCAAGGTGAGATCGGCCGCTACGAAGCACAGAACCGCCGCCACAAAACCGACTGTTCGCTTCACGCTGCTTCTCCCCGATTTTTGGTTGCAAGCCCTGGTTTTACAAGGCTTGGTTCTGCAAGGCTTGGTTTTTGTAAGCCTTGCATACTACCCTACCGTGACAGGCGCCGCGCAAACAATGGTGATCTGCGCCGTCACGTCGCATCGGGAGTAGCGATTACTCCACTCCCTTGCCGAACTTGTTCGACTTCGGCAGACCATGCGCGAGGCGGCCGGCATCGGCGCGGTTGCCGCGCCAGTCGGATAACTCCTTCAACGTCATGCTGTGCTCACGGCTGGATGAATCCTTCCAGGTCAGCCCCGTCTTGGAATCGAAGACGGTGACATCCGACAACGACGCACTGGTGTATTTCTGCAAACGCACGCCGCGGCCCCGCGCCATCTCCGGCACCTGATCGATCGGGAAGATCACCATCTTGTGGTTGGTGCCGATCACGGCGACCGTGTCGCCGGTGACGGTCGAGATCGCGCGCGCCTCGTTCGGCATCTCGACATTGAGCACCTGCTTGCCCTTGCGGGTATTGCCGACGCAATCGTCCTCGTTGACGATGAAGCCCTGGCCCTCGCCGCTTGCGATCAGGAACTTGCGGCCGCCCTTGTTGACGAACAGCGACACGATCGCGGCATCCTGATCGAGATCGATGAACATGCGGATCGGTTCGCCGTGGCCGCGGCCGCCCGGCAGCTTCGCCACGTCGAGCGAGTAGAATTTGCCGTTGGTGCCGAACAGAAGCAGCTTCGAGGTCGTCTCGGCAAAGAAGGCGTGGTCGAGCTTGTCGTCGGTCTTGAAGGTGAGGCCTGCGAGATCGGCGGCGTGACCCTTGAGCGTACGCACCCAGCCCTTCTCGGAAATCACGATCGTGACCGGCTCGCGCTCGACAAAGGCTTCCTCGATCGCGGCGAGATCGTGCTCGGGCGCGTCGGCGAATTGGGTGCGGCGCTTGCCGAGCGGCGTCTTCGGCCCGAACATGTCGCGGACTTTGCGCACCTGTTCGCCGATCTTCGACCATTGCTCGGCCTCCGAGCCGAGCAGCCCCTTGATGCCTTTCAATTCGGCGCGAAGGTCCTTGTCCTCGCCGCGGATTTCCATTTCCTCGAGCTTGCGCAAGTTTCGCAGGCGCATGTTGAGGATGGCGTCGGCCTGGATTTCCGTCAGCTTGAACGCCTTGATCAGCGCCGGCTTCGGCTCGTCCTCGGTGCGGATGATCTTGATCACCTTGTCGATGTTCAAGTACGCGATCAGGTAGCCGCCGAGCACTTCCAGCCGGTGCTCGATCTGCACCTTGCGGTAGTTGGAGCGGCGGACCAGCACATCGCGCAGATGGTCGAGCCACTCCCTCAGGCACTCGGCAAGGCCGAGCACCCTGGGAATGCGGCCCTTCAGCAGCACGTTGAGGTTCAGCGGAATCCGGCTTTCGAGTTCGGTGAGCCGGAACAGCAGATTCCATCATGCAGTTCGGGATCGACCGCGCGCGATTTCGGCTCGATCACCAGGCGGACGTCTTCGGCGGATTCATCACGGACATCGCCGACCAGCGGCAGTTTCTTCTCGTTGAGGAGTTCGGCGATCTTCTCGACCAGGCGCGATTTCTGCACCAGCCACGGAATCTCGGTGATGACGACCACCCAGGTGCCGCGCGCGCCCTCTTCCTGATTCCATTTGGAGCGCACGCGGAACGAGCCGCGCCCGGTGACATAGGCTTCCGTGATGGCTTCCTTGGAATCGACGACGATGCCGCCGGTCGGGAAAGTCCGGGCCCTTGACCCACTTCAGAAGCGACTTCGACTTCGCATCCGGCTTGTCGATCAGATGCAGCGCGGCCTCGCACAGTTCGGCCGCGTTGTGCGGCGGGATCGAGGTCGCCATGCCGACCGCAATGCCCTGCGAGCCGTTGGCGAGCAGGTTCGGGAAACCGCCTGGAAGAACCGAGCGGCTCCTTGCCGCTGTTGTCGTAGGTCGGCCTGAATTCGACCGCGTCTTCGTCGATGCCCTCGAGCAGCAGGCGCGCGACGTCGGTGAGCCGCGCCTCGGTGTAGCGCATCGCGGCCGGGTTATCGCCGTCGATATTGCCGAAATTGCCCTGGCCGTCGACCAGCGGGTAACGCGAGGCGAAATCCTGCGCCAGCCGCACCATGGCGTCATAGATCGCCTGGTCGCCATGGGGATGGTACGAGCCCATCACCTCGCCGACGATTTTCGCCGACTTCTTGGGGATTCCACCGGGATTGAGATTGAGCGACCGCATGCCGTAGAGGATGCGCCGATGCACCGGCTTCAGGCCGTCGCGGGCATCCGGCAGCGCGCGGCCTGTGATGGTCGAGAGGGCATAAGCGAGATAGCGCTCCTCGAGCGCGTCGCGCAGCATGACCTCGTGGATCTCAGCCGGCTCTTCCGGCGGTAGCTGTCGTTTTCCCATGGGGAACGAATTAAACTCTGGCAATCGATCGGGCAAGAAACGAATGGAGACAATATTTTCCGGTGTCGTCCCTGCGAACGCAGGGACCCATAACCACAGGAGTTTATGACAATAATAGCTGCCGCCGCGGCTTCGATTGAGAGGGCTCAGGGTATGGGTCCCTGCGTTCGCAGGGACTACAGGTCGAAAAAGCGAGTTTAAGCCGTCGAACTGATTCGCGCCTGCGGGTTCCAGCGTGTGAGACCAAGGGCCTTTACCGTATCAAGTAGACGAGACGGCCGAAAACTGGCCACTGAGCATAAGCGTCAGGACCGGCTTCTCGCCGACCTCCACGCGCCGAAAGTTCACGAAAGCGGCGCACTCCAATAAGGCCTGATATTGCTCAGGACAGCGCCGCTGGAAGTCCGGCGCGCTGTCAATGCGGAGCGCAACAAGTCCTCCGGTTGGAGCATAAACACTGGTCATGCCGTGCGACGGGGCGTCGATGGATGTCATGCAATCGATCCACGCATCCATGTTACGCCCATAGAAGTCAGGAAAACCGAGTGCAGCCTGAAAGACCGAATGGAAACTGTCCCATCCAATGATCTGGTCGACAGGAACCGCGATGATAGTCGTTTGCAAACAAAAACCTCCTTGCGGCGTTACGAAACCGCGGCCTTGGCCCGCGGTCGCGTCACCGCGTTGATAAAGCCGTCGCGGGCGTCGGAATGGCCCTGCCCGCGCGGCTCCAGCACGTGGCGCAGCAGAAAACAGTCCCGTCAGGGCAAAGCCATCCGCAGGTCCTCTTCCGACCAGCCGGCTGCGCCTTCCTCGCTCTGGCGAAGAAATGCCGGCAGCCGCAGCAGGCGGTCGTGGAATGGCGCACCGGCGCTGCGCGACACCGCGCCGCCGGATTTCGGCGACACATAGATCAGATCGGCGGTCGCGCCTGTCGCGGCGCAGACCTCCAGATCGAGCCCAAAGCCGAGTTCGGCGAGCATCGCAAGTTCGAACCGGATCAGATGCGCGGCCGCGCCGCCCACATCGTCGAAATGATCCAGCATGTGGTCCAGCATCTCGTAGATGTCTTCGTGCGGGTCGCGCTCGGGCAACAGCCGCGCCAGCGAAGCCAGATGGGTGACGCCATAGACCGCGTGCGAGAAGGCAAATAGGTTTGCCGCGCGCAATCGCGTGCCCTCGATCAAATAATATCCGAGGTGCTCGTCGAGCCGCGCCCGCCACACCGCGTGACGCTGTTGCCGGGTTGCAGCAACGGCCGCATCCGTTTTCCGGCGCCGCCGCGCACCAGACCGAGATGCCGGCCATGACTGCGCGTCAGGAGTTCGACGATGGCGGAAGATTCGCCATGCCGCCGCACCCCGAGCACGATGCCTTCGTCAGTCCATTCCATGGGGTAACTCTATCGGATTCTGGTTATCGGCGCAGCTATCGCCGCAACGTTCCCCGGATGATGCGCAGCGCGCCAGCGGTGCGCTGCTGATCCGGGGTCCACCATCATTCAGAGGCCGAATCCCGGCTCTGCGGAGCAGCGCCATAGCGTGTCGAAGACGCGCGTGAACGCGCTTTTGAGGCGCCGCACCGCGTCCGGGACAAGTTAGGCGTTGAACCAGCCCTGGGCGTCGCCGGTATAGGAGCAATAGAGGCCGATTGCCGTCAGGGCGCAGGAGACGATCTCGATGCCGCTGTCGAGTTCAAGACCATTTTCGGCCAACACCGGCAATAAGGACAACACCGATAGCACCAACAGCGCGGTCAGAACCCAGCGCGGCCAGTTCTTGCGCTTCTGGGCGGCGAGATGAACGAAATAGGCCAGCAGGAGAATCAAACCGGCTTCCAGGATCATCGGCCCGAGCAGATCGCCGCTTCCCGACCGGTCCTGGAACGCGACCGACAGCGCGTCGAGCGTCAGCGACAAATACAGGAATATTTCGAACCAGAGCGACGTTGTTTGGAATCTTCATCGCGAAGCCGATTTTCTTTTTCTTGGACTCATGATCATTCGGTGGGGAACTCGAGCCCCATCTCGCGGTAACGGTCGGGATCCTCGCTCCAGTTCTCGCGCACCTTCACGAACAAAAACAAATGCACGGGCTGCTCGATCAGCTCGGCGATTTCCTTGCGCGCGTCCGAGCCGATCGATTTGATGGTAGCGCCGGCCTTGCCGAGCACGATCTTGCGCTGGCTTTCGCGCTCGACAAAAATCGTCTGTTCGATGCGAACGGATTTGTCCTTCCGTTCGGTCCAGCTGTCGGTCTCGACCGTGGAACTGATACGGCAGTTCCTGGTGCAATTTCTGAAAGATTTTCTCCCGCGTGATCTCGGCAGCCAGATGCCGGATCGGCGCGTCCGACATCTGGTCCTCGGGATAATGAAACGGCCCCGGCGGCACCATGCCGGCCAAAGTCCGGCGCAAGTCGTCGACGCCATCGCCCGATAGCGCCGAGATCATGAAAGTATGCGCGAAAGCGAGGCGATCATTGGCGGCCTGGGCGAGCGCCAGCAGTTTTTCCCGCGGCACCAGATCGACCTTGTTGAGCACCAGAATCTTCGGGTGCGCCACGTCCGCCAGTCTGGCGAAGATCGCATCTGCCTCTTCATTCAGCCCTTCGCGGGCATCGAGCAGCACGCAAACGAGATCGGCGTCGTGGGCGCCGCTCCAGGCGGTCGATACCATCGCCCGGTCCAGGCGGCGTTTCGGCGCGAAGATGCCGGGCGTATCGACCAGAATGATCTGCGCGTTGTTCTCGATCACGATGCCGCGGATCAGCGCCCGCGTCGTCTGCACCTTGCGCGAGACGATCGTGACCTTGGAGCCGACCAGCGCATTGACGAGCGTGGATTTGCCGACATTCGGCGCGCCGATCAGCGCGACGAAGCCGCAAGCTGTGGCGGGCGGCACGGCTTGATCCGGCAACGCTTCAGTCATTGCCGCCGCCAACGCCCTCGCGCGCGATCATCGCGGAGGCCGCGGCCTTCTCGGCGGCGCGCTTGCTGCCGCCGGTGCCTTCGGCCGACTCAAGTCCCGGCAACTCGACCGCAATGCGGAACTGCGGATCGTGATGCGGCCCGGTGCGTTCGATCTCGCGGTAGACCGGCGTCGGCAGACCCTTGCCCTGCGCCCATTCCTGCAACGTGGTCTTGGGATCGCGCAGCGGCCGCCGCAGCTTGTGCATCCGCTCGGTCCAGTTCCGCTCGACGAATTGCGCTGCGGCCTGATAGCCGCCGTCGAGAAAAACCGCGCCGATGACGGCCTCGCAGATGTCGCCGAGCACGGATTTGCGCAAACGCGCGCCGACGCCGGCGCCGACCGCGCCCAGCTTGATGTCATCGACGAGCCCGAGCGTCTTGGCGACGTCGGCGCAGCTTTCCTTGCGCACCAGATCGGCCAGGCGCTTCGACAATTCGCCTTCGTCGGCGTTGGGAAATGCGCGGTAAAGCATGTCCGAGACGATCAAGCCGAGCACGTGGTCGCCGAGGAATTCGAGACGCTGGTAACTGTCGCCGCGTTTGCGCGAGGGTTTCAGCGCGGAGACGTGCGTGAGCGCGGTCGCGAGTAACGCGCTATCGGAGAACTTGTGCCCGATCCGCGCTTCGAGCGCGGCGGTCGCAGCCTTGGAGCCGGACCTTGGCCGTCTCTTCTTTTTTTCCGCCGCAGCCTCGCGCCCGGCTTCGATTTGCGGGCTCGCTTCGCCGGATGCCAATGGAGTGATGATGTCGGATGCGTCGTCGTTCATCGCACGAATTTGAATATGCGATTCCAGCGCACGGCGACCGGCCAACGCCAGATCATCCAGGCGTGCTCGCCCTCGGCGATCGAGAAGAAAATCATCTGGGCGCGGCCGACGAGATTCTCAAACGGCACATAGCCGAACACGCGGCTGTCGCTGGAATTATCGCGGTTGTCGCCCATCATGAAGAAATCGCCCGGGGGCACCTCGTATACTTTGGTGGTGTCGGGAAAGTCGGGGCTATCGACGCAATCGAGCGATTCGTAAGCGACGCCGTTGGGCAGGGTTTCCTTCCAGCGCTTGACCCGCGTCATCGCTTCCGATCGGCCGCAAGGGTCCTCACCGATGAAATCGCTGACGCGCTCGCGCTTCACCGGCTCGTCGTTGATATAAAGCAGCCCCTGCTTCATCTGGATGCGGTCGCCGGGCAGTCCGATCACGCGTTTGATGAAATCGGTCGAGACGTCGTTCGGCGGACGAAACACCACGACGTCGCCGCGCGCCGGCTCCGAGCCGAAGATGCGGCCCGAAAACAGCGGCGGCGAAAGCGGGAACGGAATACTGGCTGTAGCCGTAGGAATATTTCGAGACAAAGAGATAGTCGCCGACGAGCAGCGTTGCCTTCATCGATCCCGACGGGATGTTGAAGGGCTGGAACAGAAAGGTGCGGATGACGAGCGCAATCAGAAGCGCATGAATGACGACGCGAATGGTTTCGCCCAGGCCGCCTTCGGATTTGGTGCTGGATGTCACGCTCATGGCTTTCTTGGCTTCCTGCTCTTTATTGGCCGCCGCGTGGATAGCGACAGAAAATGATCCTCACGCGATCAGCCACTCGCTTCGCGCAAGAAAATGACCTGATTCTGATCGTGGGAACTCGGTCCGAACGCGCTCCCGCGTTTTTAGACGGTTGTCGTGGGGCGCGCAATCAACGGCTTCATCAAAATTTCATAAGCCACTGACAAATATCATGTTTTAGTTTTAAACCCACCCACACCCGTGGCCGCGTCAGGCGTTACGGGCATCATCGGCCGAAATGATGACAAAAGCCTGCGCCAACGGCCAATCGTCGGTGATGCTGAGGTCGATTTTGGCCTCAAATCCCACCGGCGTGAGTTCCACCAGCCGGGCGAGCGCCCCGCCCGTCAGCCGCATGGTCGGCCGGCCCCCCGGCAGGTTGATCACGCCCATATCGCGCCACCAGACCCCCTGCCGGATGCCGGTCCCAAGCGCCTTGGAACAAGCCTCCTTGGCGGCGAAGCGTTTGGCGTAGGTCGCCACCACCATGTTGTGGTTTTTGGCGCGGCGCTCGGCCTTGGCGCGTTCGGCGTCGGTGAAAATCCGGTCGAGAAAGCGGTCGCCATGACGCTCGATGACCTTGGCGACCCGGCGAATATCGATCAGGTCGGAGCCGATGCCGATGATCATGCCGTTCCCACCTCTCGCAACAGCCTGGCGCGGCCTTTGTCCATCGCGGCCCGCATCGCACGAACCGTTTCCTCAAGGCCGACGAACAAGGCCTCCCCGATCATGAAGTAGCCGATATTGAGTTCGGCGATTTCGCCCAGCGAGGCGATCCGTTCCGCGGTCGCATAGTCCAGGCCATGACCGGCATGCACTTCCAGGCCCGCGGCGCGGGCGAGCGCTGCGCCGGCGACAATGCGTTTCCATTCCGACTCGGCTTTTTCGGCATGGCCATCGACTACGGCGTCGCACCAGGCACCGGTATGGATTTCGATGACCGGTGCGCGCAGGCGGGCGGCCATTTCGATCTGGACCGGATCGGCCGCGATGAACAGCGACACCCGCACGCCCGCATCGCTCAATCGGGAAATATAGGGCGCAAGCGCATTGTGCTGCCCGACCACGTCCAAACCGCCTTCGGTCGTGAGTTCTTCCCGCCGTTCGGGCACCAGGCACACGGCGTGAGGCTTGGTTGCGAGCGCAATCCCGAGCATGTCCTCGGTCGCAGCCATCTCGAAATTCAACGGCTTTGAGATTTCCGCCTTCAACCGCGTCATGTCCGCATCGCGGATATGGCGGCGGTCCTCGCGCAAATGCGCGGTGATGCCGTCAGCGCCGGCCTCGATCGCCAAGAGCGCCGCGCGCACCGGATCGGGCCGTGCGCCTCCCCGCGCATTGCGAAGCGTGGCGACGTGGTCGACGTTCACACCGAGACGTAGAGGGCGAGTTTTTGACATTGAGGATATTCTCGAGGAACAAGCTGATCATCCTCATCCTGAGGAGTGGCGTCTTCGCCGCGTCTCGAAGGATGAGGCCTCATTGTGGCCTCATGGTTCGAGACGACGCAAGTGCGTCTCCTCACCATGAGGGTTGAGGACTTACCCGTTGACGCGCTCTACCCGTGCGACCACGGCCTTGGCGCGCAACTGGGCGATAATAGCGCTGAGATGCTTGAGGTCATAGACCTCAAGATCGATGGTCAGCTCGGTAAAATCGGGTGAGCGGCGGGACATGCTGATATTGTCGATATTGCCGTCATGCTCGGCGATCACGGTGGCGACCTGGGCGAGGCTTCCGGGTTCGTTGACATTGTCGACCATGATTCGCGCTGGAAAGCGTTGCGGCGTCGTCTCATCGACATCCCAGCGAACATCGAGCCAGCGTTCGGGCTGCTCCTCGAAATCCTTCAGGGCCGGCGACTGGATCGGATAGATCGTGATGCCCTCACCCGGAGAGACGATGCCGACGATGCGGTCGCCGGGCACCGCGCCGCCATTGGGCGCGAACTTGACCGGCAAGTCCGAATTGATGCCGCGGATCGGTATAGCCGAGAGGCTCCGCCCGGTCGCGGCCGGCGGGTTCGTCTTCAGCTTGTCGGCAACGCCCTTCTTTGCGCCGTATCGCGCCAGTCTTTCCTCCTTGTAATCGGGATACATGGCGCGCGCGACGTCGGAGGCCTTCATTTCGCCGCGTCCCACCGCCGCCAGCACGTCGTCGATCGAGGCCCGCGCCAGCCGCGGCAAAGCTCCCTTCAACTTGTCGTCGGCGTATTCGATCTTGGCGCGCGCAAACAACCGCTCGACGAGACGGCGGCCGAGGCCGGCATATTGGTCGCGAACGGCCGTGCGCGTCGCCCGCCGGATCGCCGCCCGCGCCTTGCCGGTGCGCGCCAGCGATTCCCAGGCGGTCGGCGGCGATGACTGGGCGTCCGAGGTCAGGACCTCGACTTCATCGCCGTTCTGCAATTCCGATGACAGCGGCGCAAACTTGCCGTTGATCTTGCAACCGACCGCGCTGTTGCCGACGTCGGTGTGCACGGCATAGGCGAAGTCGATCACATTGGCCTGCCGCGGCAGCGCGATCAGCTTGCCCTTGGGCGTAAAGCAGAACACCTGGTCGTGGAACAGTTCCAGCTTGGTGTGTTCGAGAAATTCCTCCGGATTGGCGCTATCGGACAGGATCGCAATGGTATGGCGAAGCCAGGCAAAGGCCGAGGATTCGCGCTTCAGCCGCTCGGTCGGCGATCCCACGAGATCCTTGTAGAAGGCGTGCGCCGCGATGCCCAACTCGGCGATCTGGTCCATGTCCTCGGTGCGGATCTGTAGTTCGACACGCTGCTTTCCCGGCCCGATCACGGTGGTGTGGATCGAGCGATAGTCGTTCTGCTTCGGCGTCGAGATGTAGTCCTTGAAGCGGCCCGGCACCACCGGCCAGGTGGTGTGGACGATGCCGAGGGCGCGGTAGCAGCATTCGACATCCTTCAGCACGACGCGGAAGCCGAAAATATCGGACAACTGCTCGAAGCCGACCGACTTGCGCTGCATCTTGGTCCAGATCGAGAATGGCTGCTTGCGGCGGCCATAAACGCGCGCCTTCAGGCCGTTCTTCTGAAAGTCCTTGGAGAGCTGACTTTCGATTTCGCCGATCAGGTTGCGATTGCGCTCGGCCAGCGAATCCAGCCGCTGCCGGACCACCGAATAGGCCTCGGGATCGAGCGTTCGGAACGACAGATCCTCAAGCTCCTCCCGCATCTCCTGCATGCCCATGCGCCCCGCGAGCGGCGCGTAGATGTCCAGCGTTTCCTCGGCAATGCGCTGGCGCGACGCCGGCGGCACGAACTCGAGCGTGCGCATGTTGTGCAGGCGGTCAGCGAGCTTGATCAGCAGCACACGGACGTCGTCCGAAATCGCGAGCAGCAGCTTGCGCAGGTTTTCGGCCTGCTTGGCCTCCCGCGACACCAGTTCGAGCCGTTTCAGTTTGGTGAGGCCCTCCACCAGCGCCCCGATCTCCTGGCCGAACACAGAATCGATTTCGGCGCGGGTCGCCTCGGTATCCTCGATGGTGTCGTGCAACAGCGCGGCGACGATGGTGGCGTCGTCAAGCTTGAGGTCGGTCAGGATCGCCGCGACTTCCAGCGGATGGGAGAAATAGGGATCGCCGGAAGCACGGGTCTGCGAACCGTGCGCCTTCATGGCATAGACATAGGCGCGGTTCAGAAGGTCTTCATTGGTCTCGGGATTGTAGGATCGGACACGCTCGACCAGATCGTACTGCCGCATCATGCGCGCGCGAGACTTGGCCGGTTTCGGCTCCAAACCCGGCATAGCCGATGCCGAGCCCGGCGCAGCCGAGGGCGATGCCACCGAGACCGAACTCGCGGCTTGCATCTGCTTCGGGCTCTGGCGCCGATACGCCATCCTCAACACCTCCGCGCGGCCGCAAGGCGCGGTCCGCTTCCCGCCTGATCGGGATAATGTAGTGGGTTCCTTGGCCGACCGGCACCCTCAAGGTATTGCGAGGGCGCGCCGGCTCTCGGGGAACACAACGACAGTGTAATGCGAAACCGGCCGTTGTCCGATTCAATTAGCAGGCAACTTGCCGTGGATGCCGTCCACCACTGAAGTAGATGGTAAATAAACGTTAGCCATCCTTAGGCAAAGAAAAAGGCCCGGAACCATGTCCGGGCCTTCTTGAATTGAATGAGGGCGATAGAGCTAAACCCTGAGGCGAAATATAAACGTTTACTCGTCTTCTTCCGGTTGCTCTTCCGGCGGCGCCAGCCCCTCGAGACCCTTCAGCAGCTCTTCCTCGGTCATGCGCTCGACGGCGACCTCGGTATCGTCCGCGTCGACACTCGCGCCGGCCGAACCAATCAAAGGGACCGTGTCGGGCTCCGGCTCGTCCACTTCAACGAATTTCTGCAAGGAATGAACGAGTTCTTCACGCAAATCCTCGGGCGAAATCGTCGAATCCGCGATTTCTCGCAACGATACAACCGGGTTTTTGTCGTTGTCGCGGTCAACCGTCAGCTGCGATCCGGACGAGATCATACGTGCGCGATGCGCCGCCAAAAGAACCAGGTCGAACCGATTGTCGACCTTATCAATGCAATCTTCTACGGTGACGCGAGCCATCGACTGTCGCTCCGTTTGGGGGGTCGGGATATGTTGATTATTCTTGGGTAGTTATAGGTGCAAAGGCCGTTTCGCAAGAATAATTTGTGATTTGGCCTACCTAATTTGCTCTGATAACCCACATTGGGGGCCTGGCAGCGCGACGTTTTTCGGGCTGTAACAACCTCGGCACGGACAAGAAAACGCTTCATTGCGTTGACAAAATCCACTTCCGGTTGTTTCGACCTATCTACTTTCCGGCGGCGTCTGGACATCCGCAGGGCTTCGGCTGCATCTTCACGGATGCGCGGAGCGTTGCAGCCGCGCCAAAAAGCTTACGGGAAACCACCTTTTGAGAACTCTGTGAGAACGCTGAATGTCACCCGCTTCCAATAAGATTGCGCTCTTTATCGATGGCGCCAACCTCTATGCGACCGCCAAGACTCTCGGCTTCGATATCGACTACAAGCGCCTTCTTAAGGAGTTCCAGAGTCGGGGAACGCTGGTCCGGGCCTTCTACTACACCGCCATCATCGAGGATCAGGAATACTCGTCGATCCGGCCGCTGATCGATTGGCTCGACTACAACGGCTACACCGTCGTCACCAAGGCGACAAAGGAATTCATCGATGCGAGCGGGCGGCGCAAGGTGAAGGGCAATATGGACATCGAGCTTGCGGTCGACGCGATGGAGCTCGCCGAGCACGTCGATCAGATCGTGCTGTTTTCGGGCGACGGCGACTTCCGCTCGCTGGTCGAAGCCGTGCAGCGGCGGGGCGTGCGCGTGACCGTGATCTCGACGATTTCGAGCCAGCCGCCGATGATCGCCGACGAATTGCGCCGCCAGGCCGACGTTTTCACCGATCTGGTCGAGCTGCAATCCAAGCTCGGACGCGACCCGTCGGAACGTCCCGCCCCCCGTGAGCCGCGCCATCATGCTCCGCAATTCCTGCAGCGGGCGACCACGCTAGCTTCGAGGGGCGATGGCGACGACTTCGACGACTAAGAGCGCTGCGGCAAAACCGGCCCCTCACCCGATCAATAGCGAGCCCGACCGCGACTGCCCCCTCTGTCCAAGGCTGGTTGCTTTTCGCGAGACCAACCGCGCCCAAAAGCCGCAATGGTTCAACGCACCGGTTCCCGGTTTCGGCGACCGAAACGGCAGGCTTGCAATCGTCGGGCTTGCGCCGGGGTTGCAGGGGGCCAATCGCACCGGGCGCCCATTCACCGGCGATTACGCGGGCGACCTGCTCTACGCCACCTTGATCGAATATGGTTTTGCTACCGGCACCTATCAGGCCCGGCCTGACGACGGCATGATGCTGGTCGATTGCCGCATTGCCAACGGCGTGCACTGCGTCCCGCCCCAGAACAAACCGTTGCCTGCGGAAATCGCCAATTGCCGGCCTTTCCTTCTGGCGGCCATCGAGAGCATGCCACGGCTCAGCGCCATCGTGGCGCTCGGCCGCATCGCCCATGAAACGACCGTCAAAGCGCTGGGCCTTCGCGCCTCGACCGTGCCGTTTGGACATGGCGCCGTTCACCAGGCCGGCCGGTTCCGTCTTTATGACAGCTATCATTGCTCGCGCTACAACACGAACACGGGCGTCCTGACACCGGAGATGTTTCGCAGCGTCTTTGCGAAAGTGCGGGCCGACCTGGCTGAGAGCTGATCCAGCAACTAGCGCGGATTTTCCTTCAGCCATTCCAGCACGTCGCCCGCGTTCCGGTCCGGCGGAAACACCGGATAAAAAACGTGGGTGATGCGCGCATCATCAATGATCAGCGCCATCCGCTTGATCAGGACGAGATCAGCGACCTCCATGGTCGGCAGGCCCAAGGCCCGCGCCAGCTCGAGCTTCTCGTCCGACAGCACCGGGAATGGCAAATGCAGCCGCGACGCCATTTCGGTCTGATACGCGTTGCTTTGCGTGGAGAGGCCGAACACATGCTGCGCGCCGGCCGCCTTCAGTTCTGAAAACAAGTCGCGGAACGCGCAGGTTTGCGGCGTGCAGCCCCGCGCCCCTGGAATCATGTCCCAATCGTCGACGAGCGATATCTTGCCGGGCTCGCCGGTTCGCGGATAGGCGAACACCACGCTGCGGCCTGGCAGCGCCGACAACGTGACCGACGTATCGTCGGTTGCCATCAGGGCGATCGGCGGGATCGTTTGGCCCACCAGATGATCGGCCGCCCCGTCATCCGCCGGCGCCGGAATCTGGCTCCAGTCGACTTCAAGCAGGTTCTTCTGATTCATCTTCGTCTTCCCTCATGGTGAGGACCCGGCGCGCTTCGCCGTCGTGCGGTCGCCGGACGAGCATCATCCCGGGAGCGAATGGACGCTCGCTGCGCTCCCAGATGAGGAAGAGTTCATCCCCGCGCGCAGCAGGCGGCCCTTTTCCCTGCCCCAGTCGCGCTTCTTTTCGCTTTCGCGTTTGTCGTGCAGCTTTTTGCCCTTGGCCACCGCCAACAGCAACTTGGCGCGGCCGCGCTCGTTGAAATAGAGCTTGAGCGGGATCAGCGTCATGCCGTCGCGATCGACCGCTCCCATCAGGCGGTTGATTTGCTTGCGGTGCAGCAACAGTTTGCGCGGCCGCTTCGGTTCGTGGTTGAAGCGATTGGCCTGCAAATATTCGGGAATGTTGGCGTTGATCAGCCAGATCTCGCCGTTCTTGGAATCGGCGTAGGATTCCGCGATCGTGGACTTGCCGTTGCGCAACGACTTGACCTCGGTGCCCGTGAGCGCAATGCCGGCTTCGACGGTATCGTCGACGGCATAATTGAACCGGGCCTTGCGGTTCTCCGCAATCACCTTGATGGGGCGCTCTTTCTTTTCGGCCACTTCTCAATCTCAAATCGTTGACTTTACCGCTCAAGCCTTCTTCAGGAGGTCGCGGATTTCCGTCAGAAGCTCTTCCTCGCGCGTCGGCTTCGGCGGCGCCGCCGGAGCGGCCGCTTCCTTGCGCTTGAACTGATTCATCAGGCGGATCACAAGGAACATAACGAAGGCAACGATGATAAAATTCACCGTCACCGTGATGAAGCTGCCGTAAGCCAGGACGGCGCCCTGTTTCTTGGCATCAGCCAGATTTGCTGCTGTGACATTGTGCGACAGCGGCAGGAAATAGTTCGAAAAATCGAGGCCGCCAATGAGGCGCCGATGACCGGCATGATGATGTCGCCGACCAGCGAATTGACGATGGCACCGAAGGCCGCACCGATGATGACGGCGACCGCGAGGTCGACGACGTTACCCTTCATCGCGAAGTCGCGAAATTCCTTAAGCATCTTGCTGGCCCCTCTTCAGCGACTTGGACAGGAAAACGCGTTAGCCCTGTCGAAAGATCAGTTGATCAACCCCGCATGCACCATCGCGTTGCGAACCGCGACGCGCGTCGGCTCCGACACCGGCACCATCGGCAGCCGCAGAGTCTCCTCCATCTTGCCGAGCAGCGACAGCGCGTACTTGACCGGCGCCGGGTTGGACTCGATGAAGAGGTTGGTGTGCAGCGGCATCAGCTTGTCGTGAATCTTGAGCGCGGTGGCGTGATCGCCTTTCTGCCAGGCCTGGTGAAACTCCGAACACAGCCGCGGCGCCACGTTCGAGGTCACCGAAATGCAGCCGTGGCCGCCATGGGCCATATAGCCGATCACAGTGGCATCCTCGCCCGAGAGCTGGTTGAAATCTTCGCCAAGCTGCGCGCGCTGTTGCGAGACCCGCACCATGCTCGCGGTGGCGTCCTTGACGCCTGCGATGTTCTTGAGCTCGAACAGGCGCGCCATGGTGTCCACGCTCATGTCGACCACCGAACGCGGCGGAATGTTATAGATGATGATCGGAATTCCAATCGCGTCGTTGATCGCCTTGAAGTGCTGGTACATGCCTTCCTGGGTCGGCTTGTTGTAATAGGGCGTCACCACCAGAACCGCATCGGCGCCGGCCTTTTCGGCATGCTCGGCCAGTTCGATCGCCTCTTTGGTCGAATTCGAGCCCGCGCCGGCGATCACGGGAACGCGGCCGTCCGCCTCGTCGATGCACCATTCGACGACACGCTTGTGTTCGTCATGGCTGACGGTCGGACTTTCGCCGGTCGTTCCCACCGGCACGAGACCATGGGTTCCCTCTGATGATCTGCCAGTTCACGAGTCCGCGAAAGGCCGCCTCGTCCAGCGAGCCGTTCTTGAATGGCGTGACCAAAGCGGTGAAGGACCCGCGGAATTTCGTCTTCGCTGCCATGGACTTCTCCCTAGCCGGAACGGCCAAACCGCTCCTTTTCAGCAGTCAATTGAGCCATTCATAACGGTTATGACGCTTTGGCGAAAGCCTGTAAAACTAAGGCCTTGCTGTCGCTGGCCGCGATTTTGCCGTGGTGATGACGCAAACAACCACCTTCCCCGCGTATCGGGTGTTTTTTCCTCATATTCAATCGATTAGATCTGAGGACATTGGTCTTTCGTGATTCGCCGAAAGAGGGATGCCGTGACCCGATCCGCTCGCGCCACAGCTTTGCGTTCGACAGCGATAGTGACCACGCTCGTGCTGATCCTCGGATCGCACGCCTGGGCGAGCGAGGCTGCGGCCAAGCACAAAGTTCCGTTGCCGAAGCCGCGTCCGGTCGCCCGCAACGCCGCATCCAAAACGGCGGACAAGGCGAAGGAGACGCATAACACCAAAGACAAGCATGCCGCGAAGACGGCGACCACGACCCCATCCCCGCTCTCTCTCCCCAGCGCCGCGATGGCGCCCGCCACGCGCCAGCATGCGGCGCTCCCGCCTGCGGCCGCCCGCAAGCCGTCGGTGCCGGCGGCGATAGCCTCGACATCCTCGACCTCCAGCGACGACAAGGAAGCGCTGGAAAACGTCATTGGTCTCGTGCGCAAGCACAAGCCGGCCGATGCGACCCAGGCGGAAGCGGCGATCAGCGATCCCCTGGCGAGGAAGCTTGCGGAATGGATTGTTCTGCGCAGCGAGGATAACGGCGCTTCGGTCGAACGCTACCGCGCCTTCATCGCCGCCAACCCGAGCTGGCCCTCGCAAACCTTCCTGCGGCGGCGGCTCGAGGCGGCGTTGTGGGACGATCACCGTGACGACCCCACCGTCTGGTCGTGGTTCGAGAACGAGTTGCCGATTTCGGCCAAGGGCAAATTCTCGCTGGCGCGCGTCATGATCGGGCGCGGCGACAGGGCCAATGCCGAGCGGCTGGTCCGGGATGCCTGGCGCAACGACCCGATGTCGAACGATACCGAGAGCACCGCGCTCGATCTGTTCGGCGCGCTGATCACGCCCGGCGATCACAAGGCGCGGATGGATTTCTTCCTGTATGGCAGCGAGCATGAGATAGCGCTGCGCGCCGCAAAAAGGCTCGGCAGCGGCGAAGTGGCGCTGGCGAAAGCCCGTATCGCGGCCTACCACAAGGCGGGCAATACCCGCACGCTTTTGGAAGCGGTGCCCAACGAGCTGCACAGCGATCCCGGCTACCTCTTCAGCCGCATCCAGTTGTTGCGCCGCGAAGAGAAATTCGCCGAGGCCGCCCAGTTGATGATGAGCGCGCCGAAAGATCCCGGCCGGCTCTACAATCTGGATGAGTGGTGGATCGAGCGGCGGCTCCTGGCGCGCAAGATGATCGACATCGGCGAATACCGCACCGCCTATCTGATCGCGCGCGACGCGGCGCTGCCTTCGCGCGACATCTACAAGACCGAGCAGGAATTCACCGCGGGCTGGATCGCGCTGCGTTTTCTCAACGAGCCCGCCATCGCAGCCCAGCATTTCGCACGCATCGGCGTCGGCAGCGCCAATCCGACGACGCTGGCGCGCGCCGGCTATTGGCAGGGCCGCGCGGCGGAAGCCGCCGGACGCTCGCAGGAGGCGCGCGCGGCGTTTGCGGCGGCCGCAGAACAGTCGACCAGCTACTACGGTCAACTGGCGCGCGCCAAGCTCGGCCTGCCCCAGATCGAGCTGAACGGGGTGCCGAGTGCACGCAGCCGCAGCGTCGAGCGGCTGGAGATCGTGCGCGCGGTGCAGTTGCTTTACGAACTCGGCGAAGGCGAAATCGCCGTGCCGATTTTTGCCGATATGGGTGAAAACGGCGACGCCGATGCGCTGGTGGGGCTTGGCGAACTGGCCGCCCGCCAGGGCGACGCCCGCGGCATGCTGTTGATGGGCAAGGCGGCGCTCAATCGCGGCCTGCCGTTCGATTTCTACGCCTATCCGGTGACGGGCATTCCGCCGTACAAATCGATCGGCCCCGACGTCGAGCCGAGCATCATCTACGCCATCGCGCGGCAGGAAAGCGCCTTCAACCCGGCCGTTGTTTCGCCGGCGCAAGCCTACGGGTTGATGCAGGTGACGCCGGACGCCGGCAAATATGTCTGCAAGAAATACGGCGCTAACTTCGACCTCACTCGCCTCAAAAGCGATCCGGTCTATAACGCAGCACTCGGCGCGGCCGAGCTCGGCGGCTTGATCGACGACTATCGCGGCTCCTACATCATGACGTTTGCTGCCTATAATGCCGGCCGCGGCAGCGTCAAAAAATGGATCGATCGCTACGGCGACCCGCGCGACCCCAAGGTCGACGCGGTCGACTGGGTCGAACTCATCCCCTTCTCCGAGACGCGCAACTATGTGCAGCGGATCATGGAGAATTTGCAGGTCTATCGCACCCGTTTCGGGGGCGGGACGCGGCTGCAAATCGAGGCCGATCTGCACCGCGGCAATATCGAGTAGCGGTTCGCTGGAAGTCGGGCTTTTCGCCCTCGCGAAAATCTTGAAGAAGCCGGGGCGTTCGGTCTCGATCGACGGCATCCGGGCTTAACAGGCTGTTGAAGAACTCAGCCGCGTTCGCAAACGTAGCCTGATGTCCATTTCGATGATGCGCCAGCAGCCAGCAAAGGCTTTGACGAAGCCGAGCACCTGGGCCATCAGCAGGTCTCCGCTATCAGCTTGGGCAGCCGCACCAGATTGTAGGCGGCGGCAGCGAAGGTAAAAGCCCATCCGACGCGTTCACGGCCACGGAACCTGGACTTCTCTTGCCCGGCGATCGTCTTGATCCAGCCGAATGCCTCCTCGATGCGCTTGCGGATGCGCTGGCTGACGGCGTAGCCGCCGTGCCGGGTCGTTCGCCCATCAATCGCAGAACTGCGGCCGCTGGTGTTCTGTGCAACATGCGCCGTCACCTTCATCGAGCGCAATTCGTTGACGAAGTCTTCTGCGTCGTAGGCTTTGTCGGCGCCAAGCGTGATCGCCGTCGGTCGGTCGGCACGAGGCTCGATCATGTGCAGCGCAGCCACCCGCTCGGCATGCCCGTCAGCCAGTGTCAGGCAGGCGTCGACCAGCAGGCCATGACGGTTCTCCATCAGCCCATGCCCGATGAAGCAAAGCCTCGTCTCCTTGCCTTTGCCCTTGCGATAGAGCCTGGCATCGGGATCGGTGGTCGAAGCATGGGTATCGTTCGAGCGTTTCTGGCCATGGAAGTCCGCTTCGGCATTGCGCCCGCCGCCTGGCGCCGGCGGCTCGCCAGAGCCGTCCTTTGGCTTGACGCTCTTCATCGAGGCCCAGGCTTCGATCAGCGTACCATCGACCGAGAAGTGATCGCTCGACAGAAGCTTCTTCACTTTGGACTGCGCCAGCACCGCCGCCAGGAACTTGGCCGCGATGTCGCCTTCCAGCAGCCGATCGCGGTTCTTCGAGAACACCGAATGATCCCAGGCCGCATCGTCGACGCCGATTCCGACGAACCAGCGGAACAGCAGATCGTATTCCAGCCGCTCCATCAAAAGCCGCTCCGAGCGGATGGAATAAAACGCCTGCAACAGCATCGCCCGCAGCAGCTTCTCCGGCGGGATCGACGGCCGCCCAATCGGCGAATACAGCCCGGCAAACTCACGCTCCAGCGCCGAAAGCGCCTCGTTCGCGATCGTCCGGATCGCTCGCAGCGGATGATCCCGCCGTACCCGCGCCTCCAGGTCAACGTAGCTGAACAACTTGCCCGTTCTATTGTCGCCGCCTCGCACGTGCCATCTCCGAATCTCGTCGGAGCTAATGAATCACGGTCAACAGCTCGAGGCCAGACGCCTTTTTTTCAACAACCTGTTAAGGAACCCAACACAAGAAAAAGCCCCTTCCGGCATCTGCCGAAAGGGGGATTTTTTAGATCAAGATGTTTGTTGGAACGTCCGTTACTTGTGGATCATCGGGGCCTTTGCCGGTTCTTCCGGCGCCCAGAGGCGGTAGCTGAGCGTCGCGAAGACCGTCATACCCTTCGTGGTGTTGGAGAGGTCGATGCCGCCCGGGACAACCGGGAGAAGGCCAGCACCCGACGCCTTCGAGTAGACTTCCTGCGTCGCCCACACCGACAAGCTCGCCGGGCCGAAGTTGTATTCGACCAGGCCGCCGATCGCGAACAATTGGTAGTTCTGGGTGTTGCCGAGGGTGCCGAACGGGTGCGCCGTCAAACAGGTGAGGTCCGAGCACTTGTCGTTGGAGACCTGCGCGACGTAGTAGCCGACCGGACCCAAGGTCCACTTACCAAAGGTCTTGGTCGCGGTGAAGTCGACGTGGAAGATATCACCCTGGGTGTAGTGATCGAGCTGGTTAGCCGTGTTGAATTCCCCGTAAATCGCGGCGCTCAGGTTCCAGCCGCCCCCCAGATAAGAGAAGATCACTTCAGGCTGGAAGGTCCAGTACTTGTTGCCGAAGTTGCCGAAGCCGTTGAGGCTGTTGCCCGAGACAACAACGTTGGTGCCCTGCACACCCTGAACGGTCCCGTCCGGAGCATAGATGCCGAGACCGGTCTTGACGAGGAAACCGCTGGTTCCGAGCTTCCAGCTCAACTCAACCGGCACGAAGTAGGTGTTGTGAACCCCCGAGAACATGTCCACCTGATTCGCGTTTAATGACACCGGCTGACCGACGCTCACCATACCGAAGGGCTGCACGAGGACAGCGTCGTAGGTGGCGCCGAGGAAGGTCCAGCCCGGAACGAACAGGAAGCCCTGTACGTCGACCGCAGCTTGCACGCCGTTACGGGTGCCCACCGCGTTCGTGATCGGGCCCGTTAGATTCGACTGATAGGTGAATACCTGGTCGAACATGTAGATGCCCGGCGGCGGAACGCCGGCGCTGGCGCCGATGAATACGCCCGGCTTTGATTGCCACTGGACACCGCCTTCGAAGGCGTTGGCCGGCGAAAACGCGAAAGCGGCCATGCCCGCGACCGCTGCCAAAAGAGCTTTGATGTTCGATTTCATGTGTCCCCTCGTCTTCTGAAACGCAAAACCACCCCAGGCCGTCGTTTTTTTACTTATCGCTTCGTCATCGGAAGTTTCCGAACGCGACGAATCCGACGTGCCTATTTCTTGTTCTCAGAGTTGCCGCTCAGGGCCGAAAAGGCAATTTAAACTTGGCTGATGACTCTTTTGTCCCAACCCTTTTTCCGAGGGTGTTGCAAAATATGCACACACAAGGCCTCGACAAACGAATCGGCAAGTCTTTGTTTTTATAAGAAGATTTTTCCGATTCATCACCGCGAACCGCGCCCTTCAAAATTCCTTGAGACGAAATTCTCGCCGTAACGTTGTGCCCGCGGTAGTGCTGCAACGTCAGATTCGACGCCGCCTTTATCGACGGCAACGCCCGCTCAGGGAGTACGCAGCGTAAGCGCACGCCATCAACAAACTTGCAGGAAGGCCACTTGCCAACGTAGGTAATCGCGAACAATCCAGCGGCGACCGCGGGCAAAAATGTCGGGAGGAAAGATGCGTTTTTCAGTGCTTGCGACGGCGTTGGCTGCGTTCCTGATGCTGTCGGCTCCTGCTGTTGCCGACAGCCAGGCCGATCTCGATCGCTGCAAGTTCGTCGGCGAACTCAACAAGGCCGATGATGGAATCTCCGCCTGCGATCGCGTCGTCAACGACTCGAAAATATCCGCGCAGGACCGCGCCGGCGCCTTGAGCAGCCGTTGCGGATGGTGGTGGGCAAAAAAGGATTCCGATCGGGCCCTGACGGATTGCAACGAAGCCATCCGTATCAACCGCAATCTTGCTCCTGCTTATCTCAATCGCGGCAATGTCTACTTGAGCAAATCCGATTTAGATCATGCCTTCACCGATTTCAACGAGGCGCTCCGCCTCGATCCGAAGAACGCATGGGCTTACGCCGAGCGCGGCAATCTCTATAAAAATCGGGGAGACTTCGATCGCGCGCTTGTCGATCTCAATGAAGCGATCCGGCTCGATCCCGGCTACGCCATGGCCCATTTCTCGCGCGGCGATTTGTACAAGAGCAAGGGCGACATCGCCAATGCGATGACCGACATGAACGACACGATCCGTCTCGATCCCAACTACGCGCTTGCCTACTTCGTCCGCGGCCGGCTGTCCTACATGCTCGGCAACAGTCCGGCGGCGCTCGAGGACTTCAGCAAAGCCATCAAGCTCGACGCCAGCGAAGCGACGTCCTACTTCAACCGGGGCGTCGCCTATTACGTCATCGGAGACCGCAACCCTGACGCGATTGCCGATTTCAAGAAAGCCGGTGAGCTCGACCCCAAGGATGCCTATACCGCGCTGTGGCGCGAACTCGCCGAGCGGCGCAACAATTCGCTGAGCCATCTGGCGGAAGCCGCCAAGCAACTCGACATGACGGTCTGGCCGGCGCCCGTGATCCGCCACTTCCTGGGCGAGCTCACCATCGAGCAAACCTATGGCGCAGCCTTCAATGCCGACCCGAAAACCAAGGCGGCGCAGACCTGCGAGGCCAATTTCTACAGCGGCGAGCTCGCGCTTTTGAAAAAGAACAAGAAGGAGGCGCAACGCCTGCTCAAGCTTGCCGCCGACCAGTGTCCGCCGAGCTTCATCGAATTGACGGCCGCGCTGGCCGAGCTGATCCCGCTGAAGTGAGGCTGCGCGCGGCAGCGGCGCATCTCAAACCCGGATCCCGGAGCTCGCGGTCAGGCCAAACGGCCTGCAAAGCGCGGGCGGCTGAGCCCGCGACGATGTCTCTACACGAAGTCTTTATATGACTGCATATGATGATGTCTGCATATGGTGAGGTCTGCGATGGGCTGTTCGACAGCGGCCGAAAGAGCTGAGCAGGTTCCCCCCATACCCCCCAGGATATGTCCCCCGGGAACACTGCTCAGCTTCTTAGCGCCCTCGCCTCTCCCGCATGAAAGCGGGAATTCCTGCGAACCACCGAGAACGGACGACCTCGGGAGCCCCCCTCCGTCGCGGTTCGGAGAATTACTGAAGCTTCCTGCACACGCAATCAAAAGACGGCGGTTGCGAAGCCTTCGGGCCGATGTTTCTGGGAGATGTTGCACAAAAAGCACGCACGCCTTAATGGGTGTTGCCGACGGATGTGCTACTTTTCCGCATCGAATGGGCCGGCCTGCAATCTGCGGCTTGCGGCTCGCCCCGGTGTCGGGCATATCCGCCTCGATGGAGCTGTGGCCGAGTGGCTGAAGGCGGCGGTTTGCTAAACCGTTATAGGCTTGTAAAGGCCTATCGAGGGTTCGAATCCCTCCGGCTCCGCCAATTCAGAACAGAACTGCGAACGCCGCCTGTGGCCGATTTTACGGCCGAAATGTTGGCGAGCGTTCTGAGCAAATCGCTCTTCGATCCAATAATGCGGACCTCGCGGTCGGCAACCTCAACGCTCTGGGCCAAGGCGCGCAGACAGTCGCGACGGTAGCCACCGCCTTCGACCCGCATCCGCTCGCGCCGCCAGCTCAAAGGAGCAGGCGCGAGGTGAGTCGCGCCACGCTGCGAAAATAGGGGTGTCAGTCCATGAAAGGAGGGTCGTCCCTGGACCATTCGTGCCATCGAGGGCGGCCCTTGAACACCATCGAGGACGGCGCAGAAGCCACAGGCCAGATCAGTGGAATTTATAATTGAGCGTCAGCGTCACGGATTGGTTGGTGACCCGCTCCTGGGCGTTGAGGACAGCAGAACCAGAGAGCGTCGCCGGCCCGATCTGGTTGAATACCACGACCGGATTGACGATGCTGAAGTTCGCAGACCGCGCATAAGTGTAAGCAAAATCCAGGAACCAGCCGCCGGCGAAAGCATAGATGGCGCCAACCTGCGCCGCGCCGCCCCACACCCAATTCTCATTAAATATGGTGCTCGGCTGGCTGGCGGGGAACGTCCCGCTTAACGACGAGGTGGCAAAGGGAATACCATTGATAAAATTCGTCTCGACGCCGAACAGGGCCGGACCGCCGCCACCGTATAACGTAACGTTGCCGAATGCCCGGCCGACGGTGGCGATAAGCGAAAGCTGATGCTTGAGATTGATTTCCGCCGGGCTGATCGCCACGAACCCGGTGATAGGTCCTGACAGTCCGGCCTGCGCTCCGCTTAGTACGGCGCCGGTCCCGATCTGCGGAATGCTCACGTTCTGCTTCGAGTCGATGTTTGCGTATTTGTAGTTGAATTTGAGCCCGGCCAGCCAGTCGCCGCCTGCAAACGGATGCATATAGCCGAGTTGAACATCCGGGGCGAAACCGGATTTGTTTCGGTTGAAGTCGAAAAAGGGGCCGCCCTCTTGCCCTTGGGCGGTTAGCACCGGCCCATCAAATACATCGATGACGCCGGATACCCCTTGAAGCGATTGGTCGAAATGGGTCCAGTTATAGCTTCCGCCCACACCGACATAGAAACCGGACCAGTCCCAAACAGCAGGCGGCGGTGGCGGCGGCGCTTTGACGGCCATATCGGCGGCAAAGACCACGCCGCTTGTCGCGACGATTAAACCACTCCCGCAAACAATGGAAATAAGTCGGCTATCCATTTGACCACCTGTAAGGGTTTAGCCGCTCAACTAATTCTGGTTGTCATTCGCGACGCTTGCAATTCGTAACCTGTCCGAGAAGCGGCGCACGCCCGGATTTCCAGCCTGTGTTGCCCGGTAGCAACGTCCTGCGCGTCATTCGCATCGCTTTGGCGCCCTGCCATCAACTTCCAGCCAACCCAAGACCGGACATCGCACCAGCAGTATTGCGACGCGCGCAGCATGCCCAAAAACGCTCGATATGTTCACCGGTCCGGAACAAGCATCAGAGCTGCCGCCAACCCCATGATCCCTGTCCCGATCCAGCCCAGAACAATAATGTGCCGGCTCGCGGTGAACGCGCCCATCACCGATTTCCTCGAGGCGAGCAGGATGATCACCACCATCAGCGGCACGGCCACGACGCCGTTGATCACCGCGCTCCAGAACAGCGCCTTCATCGGACTGATCGGCGAATACTGGATGACGCAGTCCGGCGAGCACGCTGACGGCGATGACGCCGTAGAATCCGCGCGCGTCCGTCGCCTTGCGTTCGAGCCCCCATTTCCAGCCCATGGCCTCGCGAAGCGCATAGGCGGCCGAGCCGGCGAGTACCGGCACGCCGATCAGGCCGACGCCGAGAATGCCGAGAGCGAACAGCAGGAAGGCGAAATTGCCGGCGAGCGGCCGAAGCGCGCTCGCCGCCTGCGCCGCGGTTTCGATGTCGGTGATTCCCGCCACGTTGAGCGTGACGGCGGTCGCCAGGATGATGAAATAGGCCGTGATGTCGGAATAGAGCATGCCGCTCCAGGTGTCCCACCGGATGCGGCGGAGTTCCGGCGGCGCCGCACGCTGGATCGCGCACGAGCGGAACGCCGCGCGTTGGCGTCTGCATGTCCTCGACCTCTTCGGATGCCTGCCAGAAGAAGAGGTAGGGACTGATGGTGGTGCCGAAGACGCCGACGACCACGGCGGCGGCGCTGGAATTCGGCGTGAATTTCGGCCAGACCGTGCGCAGCGCCACCTCGCCCCAGGGGACGTGAACGGTGAACAGCACCGCGGCGTAGGCCAGCAGAGAAAGCGTCAGCCACTTCAGGAAAAAGACGTAGCGGTGATAGGGGACGAACACCTGCAGCAGCAGCGTTGCGACCACGAAGAACAGCGGTCATGAGGTGGCGATTGAAGCCGGTGACGAGTTCCGCGACCTCGCCCATGGCGGCGACGTCGGCGGCGATGTTGAGCGTGTTGGCGATCAGCAGCAGCAGCACGACGCCCTGAAGCACGATCGGCGGAAACGCGATCTTGATGTTGGCGGCGAGTCCCTTGCCGGTGACCCGGCCGATGCGCGCGCACATGGATCTGGATCGCCGCCATCAGCGGAAAGGCCAGCGGCATCGTCCAGAGCATGTTGAGGCCGAATTGAGCGCCCGCCTGGGAGTAGGTGGCTATGCCGCTTGGATCGTCGTCGGCCACGCCGGTGATGAGCCCCGGACCGACGCCGCGCCAGCGGGTGCTCTTTCAGGCGACCCAACAGGGCAAGAAAAACGTTAGCGGGCTTAGGCGTCTTTCCGCTTTCCTCTGACGACTGCACGGAAATATACCTCGCTCCAGCAAAAAAGCGATCTTAGGTGTCTGTCACGCCCGTCGCAACGACAAGGGCCAAGCCGAGGCCCCATCCGTCGGGATCAGCATGGCCGTGCTCACATCACTACTGATGAGCGCCGAGACATATTGGAGGCCCTGAATAGCCGCTCCTGACGGTTAGAACTCGATCAAAACCTTGAGCGCCCGCGTGCTGGCCGCAGCGCCAAACGTCTCGTAAGCCTCCAGCATCCGATCGAAACCGAACCGGTGTGTGATAAGTTTCGTGGCGTCGATCTTGCGCGACTGCACGGTCTTGAGCAGCATCGGCGTCGTAACAGTGTCGACCAGCCGTGTGGTGATCGAGATGTTCCGGTCCCACAAACGCTCCAGATGCAAGTCTGCCTTGACGCCGTGAACACCGACATTTGCGATGACCCCGCCCGGCGCCACGATATCCTCGCAAGTGACAAAACTCGCCGGAACGCCGACAGCCTCGATCGCGGTATCAACCCCGCGTCCGCCCGTCATCGCCATCACTTTTTCGACCGCCTTGCCGTCCTTGTTGTTGATGGTCGCGGTCGCACCGAAGCGCGACGACATTTCCAGTCGATTGTCATCGAGATCAATCATGATGATCTCAGCCGGCGTGTAGAACTGCGCGGTCAACAGCGCCGCCAGCCCGATCGGCCCGGCTCCGACGATCGCCACGCTCGACCCCGGTTGAACCTTGCCATTCAATACGCCGCATTCGAATCCGGTCGGCAGGATATCGCTGAGCATCACCAGGGCGTCTTCTTCCGCTCCCGCCGGAATATGATAGAGGCTGGTGTCGGCAAATGGCGTTCGCACAAACTCAGCCTGCGTTCCGTCGATCTTGTTGCCGAGTATCCAGCCGCCGTTGACGCAATGCGAATACATGCCACGCCGGCAATAATCGCAGGTTCCGCATGACGAGATACAGGAAATGATGACGCGATCGCCCGGTTTGAAGCCGGTGACGGCATTGCCGACGCTGTCGATGACGCCGACACCTTCGTGACCGAGAATACGGCCCGGCGTGCAGGTTGGCACGTCGCCCTTGAGAATATGAAGATCGGTTCCGCAGATCGTCGTCTTTACGAGTTTGACGATCGCGTCCGTCGGGGTCACGATTTCCGGCTTTGGTTTTTGCTCCAGGGATTTCTTGCCGGGACCGTTATAAACGAGCGCTCTCATATTATACTCCTCGTCGAACTGCGTGGATCGAGGAAACGATTACCGATTTGCCGCGAGGCGCCGTTGCGCTGGATCAAGAACGAACCGCAACGGTCGACATTCGCCTTTACGCCCATATTGATATGGCTCAATACACCCCTTGCACACGGCGATAGCCTGCCTCTTTGACAAGGAGGCTCGCCATGACGATGCAAACTGAAAACAGCCAGACGCCGATCGTATTGGCAAAGACGATGCAAGGTTTCGTCCAACGGTCGCTCGCCATTCAGGCGGAGTTCGCCGAAAGCCTGGTTCAAGCCAACCGGCATTGGGTTGATCGGATCCATTCGGAATGGGCCGAAGCTCTCGCGCTTGCTCAGCGGGTCAGCGGCAATGAGACCACTGCTGAAAAATCCGAGGCAATGCAGTCCTGGCTAAAAGGCGCAACCGAACGCTGTATCCAGGAGGCCAGTTATGCGACTGACGTTGCACGCAACCTTGGAAACATCGAGTTGAAACTGTTCACGGGCTCGCGCGAGAAAGAGCCGGAGACGCCCAAGGCTGCATAGGGATACCAAAAACACCGTCGCTTACAGCGTCCGCGATCGGACGCTGTAACAACTGTTCACGACCAGCGAACCCCGCGCAAGATTTGTTTAAAAGCCGATCAAACAACGAACAGTCATCATCTTTCACCTTTGCTTCGTATTGTCCGAAGGATTGCCAAATGCATGCCCATGAGATCATGTCGCGGCACATCATCACCATCAGTGCCGACGCCTCGGTGGCCACGGCGATCAGGATCATGCTGTCCCATCACATCAGCGGACTGCCGGTCATCGACGCCGAGGGAAAGCTGATTGGAATCATTTCCGAGTTCGACTTTCTTCGGCGCCAGGAAATCGGCACGGAGAAAAGGCGAGGACGCTGGCTTGCTTTACTGGCTGGCAAGGAGCAGGAGGCGCTCGATTTCGCCCGCCAGCATGGCCGCAAGGTCAACGAGATCATGTCACCTCGCCCGATCACTATCGGTGAAGACACATCGCTCGAGCAAATCGTTCAGTTAATGGAATCCCACAACGCAAAACGTTTTCCGGTGATGCGCGGCGAAGAGATGGTGGGCATGGTCACTCGCGCGGACTTTTTGTCCGCGATCGCAAATCGGTCGTTGGACGCCGGGCACTATTCGGACAACGACAGCCAAATTCGAAACGCGGTCATAACAGCGCTTTCTCGCGCTTCCTGGCGGCCATGCGCGCTGAACGTCAGTGTTCACGAAGGAGTGGTCGTCTTGAGGGGGACCATCAAAGGTGACAATGCCCGCAAAGCCATCATCGTTGCCGCAGAAAACGTTCGGGGCGTCAATCGGGTGGAAGATCAACTATGCAAGGTGACCTATCCGCCTCCAGAGGAAGATTATGGAGGCGGCGATTTCGTCTCCCTGCAAGAAGAATCCTCAACTACCGATGACGAGCCATTGTGATCGGTGGCTAAATTGAGCCACGTCAAATACGAACGCATCTAAAGATGAGAAGCTGGCCTTGATCACGCAAATCAAGGCCAAAAAAATGCAAAGTTCCGATGAGTTGGCAGAAAAAGTACCGACGGAAGCAACATCGCCTTCGCTCGTACCGCTCGACTCCCAGCATCTCCCACTCGTTCAAACCAAACGACCCATACGCCGGTTCCGCTGGATCTGGATCGCCCTTCTCTTTCTGTCAGGCGCCGGCGGTGCCGGATACTACGCCTGGAAGCAAGCCCATCCCCCACTTCCCGTCGGAATCAGCTTCGGCAACGGCCGCATCGAAGCAGACGAAATCGACATCGATACCAAGTTCGCCGGGCGGGTAGCGCGGCTCCTGGTCGATATCGGCGATACGGTCGCACCCGGCCAGGTCCTGGCGCGAATGGACACCAGCGACCTGCAACAATCGCTGTCAAAATCAGAAGCGCAAATTCAACAGGCCCAGCGTTCCGTCGACGAAGCTCAAGCCAACCTGATCCAGCAGGAAACACAGAGGAAGCTCGCGGAACAGGAAATGGACCGCACCCGCACGCTTTTGAAGAACGGCTGGACCACGCAGGAAGTTGCGGATCAACGTCAGCAACAGCTCGACGGTGCGACTGCCGGATTTAACGCGGCGAATGCCAGACTTCTGGTTTCCAGGCATGCGCTGGAAGCAGCCGAACATGATGCGGGCTTCTACAAGGTAGAGATCGCCGACAATACGCTGGTCGCACCAAAGCCTGGGCGGATTCAATATCGCCTGGCCAATATCGGTGAGGTTCTTCCGGCCGGCGGCAAGGTCTTCACCATGCTGGACCTGTCCTATGTCTATATAGACATCTATCTGCCGACGCTCGAGGCGGGCAAGGTCAAGATCGGCGCAGATGCGCGGATCGTTCTCGACGCCTATCCCGACCATCCGATCCCGGCAAAGGTCTCGTTTGTCGCTAGCCAAGCGCAGTTCACGCCGAAGACCGTCGAAACGCAGACCGAGCGTGACAAGCTGATGTTTCGCATCCGATTGCGGATCGATCAGGAACGCCTGCTCGCGCATGCCGACGCGGTCCGGAGCGGGCTGCCTGGCCTCGCCTATGTCCGTTGGGACCCGGCGCTCGAATGGCCGAAGAACCTGCAGGCTTCGCCATGAACGACAGCAACGACGCGGTTGCCGTCGTTACTGATCTATCCCATTTTTACGGATCGGTAGCGGCGCTCGACGGGGTGTCGATTTCCCTGCCCTCAGGCCGCCTGGTCGGGCTGATCGGGCCCGACGGCGTCGGCAAATCATCACTGCTCGCAATCCTCGCAGGCGCACGAGAAATCCAGCAGGGTCAGGTGCGGGTTCTGGGCGCGGACATATCGAGCGCCGCCGCGCGCACGTCGGTGTGCCCGCGGATCGCCTATATGCCGCAGGGGCTCGGCAAGAACCTTTATCCTGACCTGAGCGTGACGGAGAACATCGAGTTTTTTTCCAGGCTGTTTGCCCAATCGCGCGAAGAACGTGCCTTTCGCATCCGGGAACTGCTGGAAAGCACCGGGCTTGCACCCTTCGCCGATCGGCCGGCAAAAAAGCTTTCCGGCGGCATGCGGCAGAAGCTCGGGCTCTGCTGTTCGCTGATTCACGACCCCGACCTTTTGATCCTGGACGAACCCACGACGGGCGTCGATCCCTTGTCCCGCCGGCAATTCTGGGACCTCATCGATCGCTTGCGCGCGCGAAGGCCGGGAATGAGCGTGATCGTTGCGACCGCCTATATGGAGGAGGCCGAACGGTTCGACTGGCTGATCGCGATCAACAGCGCAAGAATCCTGGCGGCCGGCTCGCCGGCGGATCTGAAGGCAAACACCGGAACGCGGTCGATCGAAGAGGCTTTCGTGGCTCTCCTTCCCCATCATCCGCGTGGCGCCCGTCTCGCTGCGATCGACCCGCTGCCCGAGTCCAACGCCGAGCCCGTGATCGTCGCCCGAGAGCTGACTTGCCGGTTCGGCGATTTCACGGCGGTCGACCGCGCGAGCTTTTCCATTCGTCGGGGTGAAATCTTCGGATTTGTCGGGTCGAACGGATCGGGCAAGACCACGACCATGAAGATGCTGACGGGACTGTTGCCGCCTACCGAAGGTGAGGCGCTGATCTTCGGTCAAACGATGCAGGCCAACGACCTCGAGGCCCGCCGCCGCGTCGGCTACATGTCGCAATCCTTCTCGCTCTACGGCGAACTGACGGTTCGTCAAAACCTCTCTTTGCATGCGCGGCTGTTTCAGTTGCCTCGTGCCTTTGCCAGGAAGCGGATCGCCGAACTGGTCGAGAAATGCGGCCTTGCCGACAATATGGACCAACTGGCTTCCGAGCTTCCGCTCGGCATCAGGCAGCGGCTGTCACTTGCCGTCGCGGTGGTTCACAAACCGGAACTCCTTATCCTCGATGAGCCGACCTCCGGCGTCGATCCCCTGGCCCGTGACCAGTTCTGGGAGCTCCTGATCGACCTGTCGCGAAATCAGGGCGTCACCATCTTCGTATCCACGCATTTCATGAATGAGGCGGCGCGGTGTGACCGGCTCTCCCTCATGCATGAAGGACGCGTGCTTGCGACCGGGACACCGGCCGAACTGGTCAAAGCAAGGAAGGCAGCTAATCTCGAAGACGCCTTCATCAGCTTTCTCGAGCAGGAGCGGCCGTCTGTCGCTTCGCCGCTCGTGATCGACCAGACCGTTTCGGCCAGAGCCGGCTGCCGATGCAAAAGCCGTCAGGCGGCGCGGTCCTTCCTTCAGCTTCCAGAGGCTGTTCGCCTACACGATCCGGGAAAGTCTCGAACTGCTTCGCGATCCGATCCGGCTGAGCTTCGCACTGTTTGGCACCGCGCTTTTGATGATCGTCTTTGGATTCGGTATCTCGACCGACGTGAACAATCTCAGCTTTGCGGCTCTTGACCGCGACCAGACCCCGGAAAGCCGTGCCTATCTGGAGGAACTGAGGGGGTCGCGCTATTTCGTGGAGAAACCGCCGCTTGCCGACTACGCGGACATCGATCGGCGCCTCAAGAGCGGGGATATCGATGCAAGTATTGAAATTCCCCCGAATTTCGGCATCGACCTCAAACGTGGACGGCCGGTCTGGGTCTCGGCCTGGATCGATGGCGCCATGCCTTACCGTGCGGAGACGATACGCGGCTATTTGCAGAGCATGCATCAGCTCTACCTGAGCGACCCCGCCGTGAAGACGACGCAACCGGCATCGGTGCCGCCGGCCGACATCGAGGTGCGATTCAAATACAATCAGGACTTTGACAGTGTCTTTGCGATGGTGCCCTCGACGATCGCCATGATGCTTGCTTTGTTTCCGGCGATCCTGATGGCGCTTGCGGTCGTCCGCGAGAAAGAACTCGGATCGATCACGAATCTCTATGTCACGCCGGTCACGCGTCTCGAATTTCTATTGGGGAAACAGCTGCCTTACGTCGCGGTCGCCCTGATCAATTTTCTCGTCATGTTCGTGATGGCGATCTTTCTGTTCAACGTGCCCCTGAAAGGCAGCTTCCTGGCTCTGCTTGTCGGCTCGGTCATCTACGTCTTCACGACCACCGGCTATGGCATGCTGATCTCGACATTCTGCCAGACGCAGATTGCCGCGCTGTTCGGAACGGCGATTCTCACCATCCTGCCGGCCCAGCAATTTTCCGGGATGATGACGCCGGTGTCGTCGCTGTCGGGCATGGCCCAAATCATCGGGCTTTGTTTCCCAATGAGCTATTTCCGCCCGATCAGCGTCGGCACCTTCACCAAGGGACTTGGATTTGCCGATCTCGGCTCGAGTATCCTGATGCTGATCGTATTCGTTCCGGTGCTGACGGCGATCAGCGTGCTGTTGCTTCGAAAGCAGGAGCGCTAGCGTTCGATGCGTACCCTCAGCAACATTTTTTGGCTCGGCACCAAGGAACTGCGCAGCTTTTTCAGCGACTGGGTGCTGCTGGGTTTCGTGGTCTACTCATTTTCGCTTGCGATCATCAGCCAGGCGCAGAGCAATTCCCAGGAGCTGTATCATGCCTCGATCGGCATCGTCGATGAAGATCACTCCGAGTTGTCGAGGCGGATAACCCATGCGTTTCTGTTGCCCTACTTCAAGCCGCCGGTCGCGCTGGCCGAGGCTGACGTCGAGCATCAGATGAATATAGGCAACTACACCTTCGTCGTGGACATTCCGCCTAACTTCCAGCGCGACGTGCTGGCGGGACACGGTCCGGAACTCCAGGTCAACGTCGACGCGACTGCGATGGTTCAGGCTGGACTAGGCTCAGGCTATGCCGAGCAAATCATCAACACGGAGATCGCCCAGTTCCTCTCGCATGCGGAAACCGTGCCGGTGTCGCCCGCAAACCTCGCCATCAGGATCGCGTTCAATCCGAATGTAGCGACCGCCTGGTTCACCAGCGTCATGGGCATCATCAGCAGCATCACCATGTTGGCGATCATCCTGGCCGGCGCCGCCCTGGTCCGGGAGCGCGAGCACGGGACGATGGACCATTTGATGGTGATGCCCTTGAGCCCGTTCGAGATCGCGATGTCGAAAATCTGGGCCAACGGCTTCGTCATCGCGGTGGCTGTCGGCCTGTCGCTCTATCTCGTCGTACGCCTGCTTTTGCACGTTCCGATCGCCGGCTCGATCCCGCTCTTCATGTTCGGCACCGTCCTCTATCTCTTCTTCGCGACCGCTATCGGGCTGTTTCTGGGCACGGTGGCGCGATCCATGCCCCAGCTTGGCCTGCTCTACATGCTGGTGGCCGTCCCGATGAACGTGCTGTCCGGGAATGCGACGCCGCTCGAAAGCATGCCGCCGTGGCTCGCGACGGCCATGCAGCTCTCACCCTCCACCCATTTTGTATCGTTCGCCCAGGCCATCCTGTATCGGGGCGCGGGCCTGGACGTCGTGTGGCCGCAATTCGCGGCGGTTGCGGGCATCGCTTCGCTGTTTTTGATCCTGTCGCTTCTCCGATTCCGCTCGGCGCTCAGTGCCGCGGCAATGTAAGAGAGCCGGTCGGCGTGACGCGCGCACGCGATAGTTCTCACCGCGCCCCCCGGCGCGCGAGGGGCAGCGACAGTCACTATGTTTGTTTGCGCGTTACTGGCCGCGCGACTTACGCCGCGCGCCGCTTCCGTGGCGCCCTCGCCTTCTTCGGCTTGGCCGGTTTGCCGGGCTCGCCGACGGTGACACGAGCCATTTCGCCAAACGACGCGCTCAAAATCTCGCGCTGGGCGACGAGCCAGTGGCCGTCTGCGTTTCCATCCTCACGACCGCTTTCGATCCAAAGGTGATAGGCGCGTTCACGGATAGCCTGTTCCAAATCCTGCATTGCAAGTCCTGCATTGCCATGACTCCCCTCGTTCGGGAGTATCTTGGCAAAACAACGTTAGAAAATCCTAAATCATACCACCCAGGGGGCATCACCGGCTTCATTCGCGGCGATCAGCAACCCGCGAATTCGAACGGCGAGCGACGGCGACCCCTAACAGGAAGGCCGTCAGCAGCGAAGCAAGAGGCGCTTCGCGGGCTATGTTGCTCAAGACACTCAACGGCATGCCCGGACGTCGACCGGCTTCGATCGTCCGGCTGACGCGACCGGCCGCCGCCTGAAGAGCTTCGGAAATTTCCGACATGGCGGATTTCGGTTCCGGAATCGGATCCAGACTTTCGTAGACCAGAGGCGGGCTTTCATCACTCACGATCTGTCTCCCAACCGACGGTTAGCCTCATCGCCAATATTGACGGCGCAGCGGGCGACGCGGCGGCCGCGTGATCAACAGCGCCAGGGCAAAACCGATGCCGCCCGCGATCAACAGCGACCCAAGCGGATTGTCCTGCACGCTTTTGGCCAAGGCTTGCGAGCCATCACGGAACGTCTCGCCGCTGTTGTCATAGGTATCCTTGGCGTAGCCGAGCGCGGCATCCTTGGCGTCGCGCGCAGCGTCCTTGGCCTGACCGTAAAAGTTCTGCGCTTTCCCTGCGACTTCACGGAGACGGCCTTCGGCCTCCGTCTGGCTGTCGCCGGCCATGTTGCCGACCGCACCTTCGACCTTGCCCGCGAAATCCTTCGCCGACCCTGTAATACGATCCTTGTCCATGTTCGCGTTCCTTCCGATGAAGTTCCACAGAGCTAATCGATATCCTCGGCATCGGTTCCTTGCGGTCTTTCGCCTCACTTCGTCGTCCTGGGAACGCTTCCTCCGCCAACTCGTTGGTTGCTTGCAAAACAAGAAAAACAAGAAGAGGAAACGACCATGAAAGAAATGTTTGTAGTCGCTTTGGCGGCCGGCGCGCTTGTTGGGCTGGATACCATCGCAATGGCGCAGACGCCCGCCGTCGGAGACACGCCCGCAACCGCGACAGTCGGGCAAGATGCCGCCATTGCGCGGCACCGGGAGATCAACCGTGAGCGCGGCATCACGACGGGCAGTGCGACGTCGATGGGCACCGCCGGCCAAGTCAATCGCGGCATCAGGAGCGACCGGATGCTGCCTGAACGTGGAGCACCAGATGCGGAAGAAGCGGCTCCGGCTGGTCACTAAGAACAGCCTCACACGAACGTGAGTTCTTCAAATTCGAGAGCCGCCCGGACGAACCGGGCGGCTCTTTTTTGATGCGGCCTACCTTTGTGGCCGGGCCGCCGCGTCAGGCGGAGATGCACTCATGCACGTCGATCCCGTCGCGGGGACTTGCACCGAGCTTTGACGCACAAGCGTCATGGCCCGGTGCATGGTGGTTCCATTGCCGGCGTCAGGAGTCTTATTTCAGGAGTCTTGCAACTCCTCAAGATCCTCGATCATTCCGCGTTCGGTGGGCTGCCACTGCAAACGCTGCCGGGTGAGCGCGCTGGAGGCCGGGGCATCGAGACCGGCAAAGGGTGCAAGCCAGCCGAAGTGTGCCTTCGCCTCGTCCGGACTGATTGACGTGACCGGCAGCTTCAGGCGCTTGCCGAGGACCTCTGCGATATCGCGAAACGACACGCCCTCTTCCGCGACCGCGTGGTACTTGGCGCCGCGCTCTGCCCGCTCAAGCGCCAGCCTGTAAAGACGCGCCGTGTCGAGCACATGCGCCGCAGGCCAGCGGTTATGGCCGTCGCCCACATAGGGACACACACCTTTCTCACGCGCTATCGCGATCGCCCAGGTGATGAGGCCCTGCCGGGCCGTGTCGTGCACTTGCGGGAGGCGCACCACCGACACGTTGACGCCCTTGGCGGCGGCAGCCACCGCCGCTTCTTCCGACGCAGCGCGCGGGTGCGCCTCGGAGCTGAGCGCCGCATCCTCTTCCCTGGCAGGGCCGCCTGAAGCGTTATGCGCGATCAACGTACCGGAGGTGACGATCAGCGGCCGGTCGGAGCCGTCGAGCGCCGAGCCGAGCCCGGCGATCACGCGCCGATCGTCTTCGCAATTGGCGACGAATTTCGAGAAGTCGTGATTGAAGGCCAGATGGATGACGCCATCCGATTCCGCGGCGGCGCGTTTCAGCGCGTCCAGGTCTTCGAGCGATCCGTCGATCACTTCGGCGCCCGTCGCAGCCAAAGCCGCGCCCTTCTCTTTCGAACGCGAAAGTCCCGACACCTGATGGCCGGCCGCAATCAGTTCTTTGACTACGGCAGAGCCGATAAATCCGGTCGCGCCGGTAACGAACACGCGCATGAGCAAGTCTCCCTGTTTGATGGAGACAGATGTCGGCCTTCGATGTATCCTAGTAAAGTAGTGAGATTATCGTGGTATAATGACTAACAGGATGAGCGAACCCTTCACCAACGAGAACCTGCTTGGGACCTATCTCAGGGATCGCCGGGCCAAGCTTGATCCCGAGGCCTTCGGCTTTTCGTCGGAGCGCCGTCGCACCGCGGGGCTTCGTCGCGAGGAAGTGGCGCAACGCGCCAACATCAGTCCGACCTGGTACACCTGGCTTGAGCAAGGGCGCGGCGGATCACCGTCGGCCGATGTGCTCGACCGGATCGCGCGAGCTCTGATGCTGACCGATCTCGAGCGCGAGCACCTCTTCCTGCTCGGCCTCGGTCATCCGCCCGAAGCGCATTACAAAAAAGATGAAGGCGTCACGCCGCGGCTACAGCGTGTGCTCGACGCATTGGACCCGAGCCCTGCTTTGATCAGAACCGCCACCTGGGACGTCGTCGCCTGGAACCGCGCCGTGGCGGTGATGCTGACCGATTACGGCGCGCTGCCACCGGAAGAGCGCAATATCCTGCGCTCCATCTTCCTCGATCCGCGCGCCCGCGAATTGCAGTACGATTGGGAAAGCGTGGCGAGGTTCGTGTTGGGTGCGTTCAGGATCGACGCGGCACGTGCGGGAGCGGCGGCGGAGGTCGAACCTCTTGTCGAGGAACTCTGCCGTCTAAGCCCCGACTTCGCGGCGATGTGGCGCGACAACGACGTCCGCGCTCACAACGAGGGCGTCAAACATATACGACACCCCGTTCTCGGCCCGATCGAGTTCGAATATTCCGCCTTCGCCGTCGACGGGCGATCGGATCTCAACATGGTGGTCTACAACCCCACCGCGCCGGCCGATCTCGACAGGATCCGCGCGCTGATCGACAAGCCGACGGTTGCGCCGAAGGCCAACAGCGGGTTGATCCAGCCTCAGGCCGCCAATGAAGAGGCGGCTTTCAAAGCGATCAGTGCGTGCTCACCCAGTCGCGGGCTTCGCGCTGCGCGGCGGCGATTTCCACTTCCGACATCAACTCGGCAACTTCGCGGCGCATCTGGATGGCGTCGCTGCGCCCTTTCAGAGCGGCCAGGTTGAACCATTTATGCGCGGCGATCAGATTGACGACGCCGGAACGGCCGCTCGCCCAATAAAGTCCGCGCTCGAACAGCACATCCGGAATGGCGGTCGCCGTGACCGGTATCGCCGTATCCAGATCGAAAGAACCCTGAAACATGTTGGTCTCCCCATTTTTGTTGGTCCGCGCTGTTGTCCGCGCGCGGCCCCCGTCCAGTCTGTCAAAACGTCCCGTTACCCTGTTGCGCTAAATGCGCCGCCGTTGACCGGCCGTTGCGGGTAATCATGACCGTTCAAATTTGAAGGACGGTTTAAATATCGGGATGAATGGTGCGTAAACGCCTCAATGGCCGCCGGACCGGCTGCGCTCAAGAAGTGCCGGTTTCATGCGGGTTTTTCGGTTTTTCGCGAAAACGGTTTACCCTGGCATTTGGCGAACCGATAACCATTGCCGCAACCGGCAGGATCGCTAAGGCCGCCAGCCGCCGTTACCGCTTGCACTTCGGGCAAGCGGAATAGGTCGAACGGAATCTCTGATGATCTGGAAAAGGCGCCGGGCAAAGCGCACCGGCTTGGAACGAGGGCGTCGGCGAACACGTCAGGACCAGATTTCATAGGCCGAGGGGCAATTGGACCCTCGATCTGCTGAAATTGCGAACCACTTAAGAGATCCGCACCGAACGAAGAAAACCTGTTTCTTCTGCCGGACCGGCCTTTAGCGGGACGCTTCGAAATACGATCCAGCCGTTTGACCTGATGTCTCGCCGACACCCTCTTTCGTCGACATGAGCCGCTCTTCAAATTTCTTCCCGAGGGAAGCAACCGTTCGAAGGCTCGTGTGACGTGCCGGCATCAAACCGCCGGCATCTTCGTAAGGCGAGCTTACTTCTTCTTCTTGGAGACCTTGCGGGTCTTCTTCGCAGTCTTCTTCACTGCGCTCTTCGCCTTCTTCGCCTTCTTAGCTTTCTTCGCCATAGTGCCCTCCTAATGTAGTGAGATGGCTTAATCGCTGCGTGCACTCGGGAATCGAAATGCACACACATCCCGAATACACCAACACAACGAAAAAAACATCTTCCCGCTTAAGGAAGTATTGACGGCTCAAGACCGGCGCGCGCGACGCACGACGATCGCAACGACGTCAAAGCATGCGCGTGTCGGTGCAAAAAATCGGCGAGAGACACTGCTTTCAATCTCGAAAAAATAAAAAAAGCCGCTGTACTGTAGTGTTTTTTGTTCCTCGCGATATTGATGTGGTTGCACGATCAACACCCCTGAGCATTCGAAAGTCCGCTCGGAGGCGCGTCGCACGGACTCCGAATCGAAATTTTTGCAACAAAAAAATTTTTTCGCTGATAGCGCCCCGGCGCCCCATCGGCGCTCGCCAGACGCCGATTTCGCTCGAATCGAATACGGCTGATTCGGGGCGGCACCGCGCGACCGACGCCGCACATCGCCAAACATCGTGAACGATCGGTAAGCGCGCGTGACCTTCATCGATCGCCGCGCGCGACGTCGACGTGCGAAACTTAGATGCCGAGCTTCGACTTCAGAAGATCGTTGACGGCCTGCGGGTTCGCCTTGCCGCCGGAAGATTTCATCACCTGGCCGACGAACCAGCCGAGCGCCTGCGGCTTGGCCTTGGCCTGCGCGACCTTGTCCGGATTGGCGGCGATGATCTCATCGACCACCTTTTCGATCGCGGAGAGGTCCGTCACCTGCTTCATGCCGCGCGCGTCGACGAGCGCACGAGGGTCGCCGCCCTCCTGCCAGACGATCTCGAAAAGGTCCTTGGCGATCTTGCCGGAGATGGTGCCCTCGCCGATCAGATCGATGATGCCGGCGAGTTGCACGGCCGATACCGGAGAGGCGCCGATGGCACGCCCTTCCTTGTTAAGCCGCCCGAACAGCTCGTTGATCACCCAGTTCGCGGCGACCTTGCCGTCGCGGGCCTGGTTGGCGAGCTTGGCCAGCACCGTCTCGAAGAAGTCGGCACTCTCGCGTTCGGCCACCAGCACGCTCGCATCGTAAGGCGAGAGCGAAAATTCGGCGATGAAGCGCGCCTTCTTCTGGTCCGGCAGCTCCGGAAGGCCCGTCTTGAGCTCGGCGACATAGGCGTCGGTGAATTCCAGCGGCAACAGATCGGGATCCGGGAAATAGCGGTAGTCGTGCGCCTCTTCCTTGGAGCGCATCGAGCGGGTTTCGCCCTTGTTGGGGTCGAACAGCCGGGTTTCCTGATCGATCGCGCCGCCCTCCTCGATGATTTCGATCTGGCGGCGCGCCTCGTATTCGATCGCCTGGCCGATGAAGGTGATCGAGTTCATGTTCTTGATCTCGCAGCGGGTGCCGAGCGGTCCGCCCGGCTTGCGCACCGACACGTTGACGTCGGCGCGCAGGCTTCCTTTCTCCATGTCGCCGTCACAGGTGCCGAGATAGCGCAGGATCGAGCGCAGTTTGGTCACATAGGCCTTGGCCTGCTCGGCATCGCGGATGTCCGGCTTCGAGACGATCTCCATCAGCGCGACGCCGGAACGATTGAGATCGACGAACGACATGGTCGGCGACTGGTCGTGCAGCGACTTGCCGGCGTCCTGTTCCAGATGCAGCCGCTCGATGCCGATGGTCGCGGTCTTGCCGCCTTCCAGTTCGACCGTCACCTCGCCCTCGCCCACGATCGGCGACTTGTACTGGCTGATCTGGTAGCCCTGCGGCAGATCCGGATAGAAATAGTTCTTGCGGTCGAACACCGAACGCAGGTTGATCTTCGCGTTCAGCCCGAGCCCCGTGCGCACCGCCTGCTTGACGCATTGCTCGTTGATGACCGGCAGCATGCCCGGCATCGCCGCATCGACCAGCGAGACATGGGAATTGGGCGCGCCGCCGAATTCGGTCGAGGCGCCGGAAAACAGTTTGGCGTTCGAGGTGACCTGGGCGTGGACTTCCATGCCGATCACGACTTCCCAGTCGCCGGTCGCGCCCTTGATCAATTTGCCGCTCGTTGCCGTCATGCCTTGCCATCCTCGAGCAGCGCGACACGATCCGCTCCCACTCGGCTTCGAGCGAATCCTTTGCCACCGGCTGGCCGGCCTGGCGATACCAATAGCCGGCATTGGAGAGATCGCCCTCGACGCGGTGCAGATAGGCATGCACCCAGGCCGAATCTGGCGTCGCTCTCGTCCTGGACGATCTTGTGTGCGGCGTCCCAGTCGCCCTTGGCGGCCCACCACAGCGCGGCGAGCGGCGGCGCGAGGCCGGCTTCGGGAGCAGCGTCCGACAGCGTGGATTTGAGGTCGGCCATTTTAAAGTCAGCCATGGTCACCACCATTTCGGCGGCGTGAAGCGGCCCGCCGCCTGCTCGATCACCTCGCCGAGCGAGAACAGCGTCTCCTCGTCGAACGGTCGCCCGATCAGTTGCAGGCCGAGCGGCAACCCCTGCGAGTCCTTGCCCGCGGGAACCGCGATGCCCGGGCAGGCCCGCCATGTTCACGGTCACCGTGAAGATGTCGTTGAGATACATCTCGACCGGATCGGCGCCGCCCTTCTCGCCGATGCCGAAGGCCGCCGACGGCGTCGCAGGCGTAAGGATCGCGTTCACGCCCTTGGCGAAGCAGTCCTCAAAGTCCTTTTTGATCAGCGTGCGCACTTTCTGCGCGCGAAGATAATACGCATCGTAGTAGCCGGCCGAGAGCACATAGGTGCCGATCATGACGCGGCGGCGCACCTCGGCGCCAAAACCTTCGGCGCGGGTGTTTTCGTACATATCCGAAATCGCGCGGCCCGGCACGCGCAGGCCGTAGCGAACGCCGTCATAGCGGGCGAGATTCGAGGAAGCTTCCGCCGGCGCCACGATATAATAGGCCGGCAGCGCGTATTTGGTGTGCGGCAGCGATACCTCGACGAGTTCCGCGCCCGCCGCCTTCAGCCACGCCGCGCCCTCGCTCCAGAGCTTTTCGATTTCCGCCGGCATGCCGTCGAGGCGATACTCCCTGGGAATGCCGATCTTCATTCCCTTGACGGATTTGCCGACGGAAGCCTCATAATCCGGCACCTCGCGATCGACCGAGGTGGTGTCCTTGGGGTCGTGGCCCGCCATCGAGCGCATCAGGATCGCGGTGTCGCGCACGGTGCGGCCGATCGGACCGGCCTGATCGAGCGAAGACGCAAAGGCGACGATGCCCCAGCGCGAACAGCGCCCATAAGTCGGCTTGATGCCGACGGTCGCGGTGAACGCCGCCGGCTGGCGGATCGATCCGCCGGTGTCGGTCGCGGTCGCGCCCATGCACAACAGCGCCGCGACCGCCGAAGCCGAGCCGCCCGAGGAACCGCCGGGCACCAGCGTGGTGTTGGCGCCTTCGCGCCGCCACGGATTGACGACCGGGCCGAAGCACGAGGTCTCGTTGGACGAGCCCATCGCGAATTCGTCGTTGTTGAGTTTGCCGAGCATCACCGCGCCGTCGCGCCAGAGCTGCGAGGTGATCGTCGATTCATAGGTCGGCACGAAATTGCCGAGAATTTTCGAGCAGGCGGTGGTGCGCACGTCCTTGGTCGCGAACAGATCCTTGATGCCCAACGGAATGCCGGCAAGCGGACCGCCCTCGCCCTTGGCGATGCTGGCATCGGCCTGTTGCGCCATGGCGCGCGCCTGATCCGGCGTCTCCAGCACAAAGGCATTGAGCGCGCGCGCAGCTTCGATCGCCGCAAGATGAGCGTCGGTGAGTTCAAGCGAGGTGAAAGACTTGTTCGCGAGGCCGTCTCTAGCCTCGGCGAGCGTCAGCGATGTCAGATCGGTCATTTATTTATTCACTGGGCTACAGAAAAACGGCGACAGCGTCTTGTCGTTGGCGGGATCGTCACGCTTCACCTCGCCGCGCGCTTGACTGGCGGCCTCCAACTTATCGAGCACCGCATCCATCGCCTTGTCGGGATCGGCGGCCTTGCCCTGGCGTTCCATGGCGTCGAGATATTCCATGTAGGCGCGGTAGGCCTGTTCATCGTCGCAGAGCATGCACATCGGACGTCTCGCTAAAAAAATTACTCAACGACTTTCGGCACCAGGAAGAAATGGTCCTGGGTTTCCGGCGCGTTCCTGACGATGTCGTCGGCGATTTCGCCGTCATTGACCACGTCGGCCCGCTTCTTCATCGTCATCGGCGTCACCGACGTCATCGGCTCGACGCCCTCGACATTGACCTCCTCGAGCTGCTCGACAAACGCCAGCATGGCGTTCAGTTCGCCCTGAAGGTGGGGAATCTCGGCATCCTTGACCCCGATCCGCGCCAGATGCGCGATACGGCGAACGGTGGCAGCATCGACCGACATTATATATGGCCTCAAACGGGGATTTCAGGCTAGCGCCCACTTTCCGAAGTTCGTGCGCCACCTCAGCAGCCACTCTCACGAACTTCGGAAAGTCATGGGCACTAGCAAACATTGGATTCTAGTGCCGCTTTCTATTTGAAGTTCCTGCACGAATTCGCCGCTCGCGGTGCAGGAACTTCAAATAGGCGGCACTAGGGTATAGCAGAGGCCGGTTTTGCGCCGCAACCTTGGGCGCGGCTCAAATCAGCCCGCCATTTTGCTCAACCGCGCCAGCGCAGCTCCGGCCAAAGCCCGGGTCAACCCCGCCGCCGGCATCTCCCGCCCCAGCCGCACGGCCTGCCCGGCCCACAGATTGGTGAAATCGAGCTTGCCCTGTTTTTCGGCCGCCGCCTTCAATGGCCCCAGACCTGTCGCCGCGTGGGGAAATTCCGGCGCAAGTCCGGCGAAATCGGGCCAACCTCGCGCATCACCCGGTTCGCCAGCCCCCGCGCCGGGCGCCCGGTCATGACGTTGGTGATCACGGTGGAATCGTCGCGTCCTTGCGCCAAGGCGGTGCGGTGCGGCACTGAGACCTTGGATTCCGGACAATGCAGGTACGCCGTCCCGATCTGCACCCCGGCCGCGCCCAGCGCGAAGGCCGCCGCGATGCCGCGCCCGTCGGCGATTCCGCCCGCCGCGATCACCGGCACGCGCACTGCGTCGACCACTTGCGGCACCAGCGCAAAAGTGCCGGGTTGTTCGGCAATATTTTCGGTCAGGAACATGCCGCGATGACCGCCGGCTTCCGCGCCTTGCGCGATGATAACATCGGCGCCGTTTTCCTCGAGCCAGATCGCTTCCCGCACGGTCGTCGCCGACGAGATCACCGTGCAGCCGGCGGCCTTGACCCGCGCAAGCAGCGCCTGCTCCGGCAGGCCGAAATGGAAGCTGACGATTTCGGGCTTGAGTTCCTCGACGACCTCGCACATCGCCGCGTCGAACGGGGCGCGGTTGGCGGCGTTGATCGGCGCCGCCGGATCGATACCCAACTCTTTGTAATAGAGGCGAGAGCCGCTCCTTCCAGGCGGCCTCGCGGGAGGGGTCGGCCGGCGACAGGCTTGTGGCAAAAGAAATTCATGTTGACCGGCGCAGAGACCCGCTGGCGGATAATCTGGATCTGCTCACGGGCCTTGTCGGCCGAGAGCATCGCGCAGGGCAGCGAGCCCAGCGCCCCGCCTTGCGCCGCCGCGATCACGAGCTCGGCGTCCATCACGCCCGCCATCGGCGCCAGCACGATCGGAAATTCGGATCTTGAAAAGGTCGATCAATCGGCGGTCCGGCCACATGGTCGTTGCTCTCTTGCGGGGGGAAGGAAATCACCGCCGGCATCGTTGCCGGGGCATTTTCACGAGATTAGCAGCGGTAGCCCGCTTGGGCTATGCATGAAGATCATCACCCAAATGTTGGAACTGCCGCTCGAACTTGTTATGCGAAGCCCATGACCGCCCTCATTTTACCCCTGATCGACGCGGCCGGACATTGGCCGAAGCGCGGCGCGCTGATCGGGCTCGATCTCGGCACCAAAACCATTGGGGTTGCCGTATCCGATCCCGACCGGCGGTTGGCGACGGGGGTTACGACCATCCAGCGCAAAGCCTTCAAGGCCGATGCCGCGCGCCTGCTCGAAATCGCCGGTGAACGCACAGCCGTCGGTTTCGTGCTGGGACTGCCGATCAACATGGACGCCAGCGAGGGGCCGCGCGCCCAATCGACCCGCGCCTTTGCGCGCAATTTTGCCGGCCTGACGGAGCTCGCGATCGCACTATGGGACGAACGGCTTTCGACCGCCGCGGTCGAGCGCGAATTGATCGGGATGGATATGAGCCGCGCCCGCCGCGCCAAGGTGATCGACGAGCACGCGGCGATCTTCATTCTCCAGGGCGCGCTCGACCGGCTTTCGAACGATCTATGAGCTCGTGAGCAGGATCGTCTGTACGACAGCGGCAAGATTATTCAGGCCGTGCAGAATGATGGTCAACCAGATCGAGTTGCTGCGGTAACGCAAATAGCCGAGCAACAGACCGATCGAGAACACTTCGCCGAGAAAGTACCAGTTGTATTGCAGGTGCAGCCCGGTCCAGACCAGCGACGACAGGACGATGGCGCCCACGGGGCGCGAGAAACGATTCCGACCAGCCGCGGTAGAGAAAGCCACGGGCGAAAAACTCTTCGGTGATGGGAGCCGCCACGCAAAAGGCGAACACCAGAAGCCAGAGCGCGCCATCGTCGCGAGCGGTTTTCAGCACGTCGCCCATGAAGCCGGGTTCGACCTCGCGCCCCGTCGCCCGCGACAACGCATCCCATCCCATGACCAGGACGAACAGCGCGACCACGCCGATCGCCAGATCGGTCCATGCGAACCAACGCAGCGCCAGGTAATCGGCAAACCGCGCGCCCTTGATCCGGATCGCGATCCATAGCGCCACAAGAACGGCCGGCAATCCCGTGATCACCGACAGCGAAATCGTCAGGCCATTGCTGACGACAATCCGAACCGCCTCGCCGAAGCTTTCCTGATCGATCGATCCGCCTTGCCGAAACAGAAACCAGCCCACGACCGCCAACTGGCCAATGAACATCGCGGCGAAGACGACAAAGCCCCAGAACGCGGTGCCCCAGAATTTCCAGACGCGGGGAGCCGGCTCGCTCGCGGTTTCGATCGTGGCCGCAATGGGACTTGCGGGATCAAGAGAATCCATCAAACAACCTTTTATGCAGGTAACTTTTATGCAGGTAACGCGCGGTCGAGTAACCGGCTGATGTCGTCGGGCGCCAAGTCCACAGCGCCGTACATGCCGCCGTGATTTTCCGCAAGGCGGGTGGTTGCGAATAACTCAGCATGACGCGGCGAGATCGCGTTCAGCGCTGCCGTGGCCGCCAACAGCGCCAGCTTTTCCACCGCCAGCCGCGCGATGCTCTCGGCATCGCCTCGACGAAACGCCTTGCCGATCGAGGCAACCGCCTCGGCTGCGCCCGGCAAACCCTTGGTTTCCTGCGCAAGGCCTTGCAGGACTGCCGTCGCCGCTTCTGCTTCGCGCGACAACGCCCGCAACACGTCGAGGCACATCACATTGCCCGAGCCTTCCCAGATCGCATTGACGGGCGATTCCCGATAGTGCCGCGCCAGAATGCCTTCCTCGACATAGCCGTTGCCGCCGAGGCACTCCATCGCCTCGTAGAGAAATCCCGGCGCGCTCTTGCAGATCCAGTATTTGATCGCGGGCGTGAGCAGCCGTAGATAGGCGGCCTCGTTGGGATCGACGGCTGCGCGGTCGAAGGCCCGGCAGAGCCGCATGACCAGCGCGATCGACGCCTCCACATGCAGCGCCATGTCGGACAGCACCGCGCGCATCAGCGGCTGATCGGCGAGATGCTTCTGGAACACGCTGCGATACCGTGTGTGATGTAGCGCATGCGCCAGGCCCGAGCGCATCAGGCCGGTGGACGCAATCGCGCAATCCTGCCGCGTTATCTGCACCATCTGGATGATGGTGCGGATGCCCTTGCCTTCCTCGCCGACGCGCACTCGCCATAGGCGTCGTAAAACTCGACCTCGGACGACGCATTGGAGCGGTTGCCGAGCTTGTCCTTCAGCCGCTGAAACTCGATCGCATTGACCGAGCCATCGGGACGGAAGCGCGGCATGAAGAAACAGCTCAACCCTTGCTCAGCTTGCGCCAGCACCAGGAACGCGTCGCACATCGGCGCCGACATGAACCATTTGTGCCCGGTGATGCGATAGGCCTCGCCGTCGCGCTCGGCGCGCGTCATGTTGCTGCGCACATCCGTGCCGCCCTGCTTTTCGGTCATGCCCATGCCGAGCGTCATGCCGCGCTTGGTCGGCCAGGGCGCAAAGGTCGGATCGTAAGCGCGTGTACCGATGACCGGCATGGTCTTCGCCAAGAGATCCGGCTGCACGGCGAGCGCGGCCACAGACGCCCGTGTCATGGTGATCGGGCAGAGATGCCCGGTCTCGACACCTGAAGCCATATAGAACTTCGCGGCGCGCACCACTTCGGCTGGCGCGCCCGCGGGGCGGCCGTCGTTGGCCCAGGTCGAATTGTGCAGCGCCGGCATGGGCGCTGTGCGCCATCAACTCGTGATAGGCCGGATGAAACTCGACCTCATCCCGGCGGTTGCCTCTGGAATCGAAGGTGCGAAGCTTGGGCGTATTTTCGTTCGCGAGCCGACCGCGTTCGGCCATGGCCGCGGACCCCCAATGACGGCCGAATTCGGAAAGTTCGCCCCGCGCGCCTGCCGCGCCATTGGCAGCAACGGCCTCGGTGAGCGGCGGTATCCAGCGCGAACAGATCGACATCGACGAACGGCGGCGACTGGTTGAGCACTTCGTGGGTCAGGCTCATCGAAACTCCCCCCTTCCAAGAGGTCTTCGAGCAATCATACGCGGCAGCCCCGCGACCTATAGTTAAATATCCGGCCCCGTGACCGGCATGGTGGACAAACCTTGCCGGAACGAGCGGCCCTCAGGTCGGACAGACCGGGGGATAACTATTAAGTTCCCTCTTCGCCCTTGCCCGGTGCCGCGCTCGCGCCTATAGCTCTCGCTTTAATGACATCAGCATCGAAATCGACCTTCGTCCTCGGTCACCGGCATTTGCTGGGCATAGAGGGCCTTTCCGCCGACGAAATCACCGGCCTCCTCGATCTCTCCGAGGAATATGTCGAGCTCAACCGCCAGGTCGACAAGAAGCGCACCTCGCTGCGCGGCCGCACCCAGGTCAACCTGTTCTTCGAGGCCTCGACCCGCACCCAGTCCTCGTTCGAACTCGCCGGCAAAGCGGCTGGGCGCCGATGTCATGAACATGTCGGTGTCCTCGTCCTCGATCCGCAAGGGCGAGACGCTGATGGATACCGCCGTCACGCTGAACGCCATGCACCCGGACATCCTCGTGGTCCGGCATCACGCCTCCGGCGCGGTGGAACTGCTGGCGCGCAAAGTCGACGGTTCCGTGATCAATGCCGGCGACGGCGCGCACGAGCATCCGACGCAGGCGCTGCTCGACGCGCTCACCATCCGCAGAAACAAAGGCCAGCTCGAAGGGCTGACGGTCGCGATCTGCGGCGACGTCATGCATTCGCGCGTCGCGCGCTCCAACATCATCCTGCTCAACACCATGGGCGCGCGCGTTCGGGTGGTGGCGCCCTCGACGCTGTTGCCGCATGGCATCGAGCGGATGGGCGTCGAGGTCGCCCGCGACATGCGCGAAGGTCTTCACGGCGCCGACATCGTGATGATGCTGCGGCTGCAGCGCGAGCGCATGAACGGCTCGTTCGTGCCGTCGACCAGGCGAATATTTCCACTACTTCGGTCTCGACCAGAAGAAGCTCGCTTACGCCAAGCCGGACGCGCTGGTGATGCATCCCGGCCCGATGAACCGCGGCGTCGAGATCGACTCCATCGTGGCGGACGGCGCGCAATCGCTGATCCGTGAACAGGTCGAAATGGGAGTGGCGGTGCGCATGGCGGTGCTGGAAGCACTCGCCCGCAACCTGCCGAACGCGTGACATTATGTTAACCGACCGCCGCCCCATCCTGCTTGCCAACGCCCGCGTGATCGATCCCTCGCGCGATTTCGACGGCCCCGGCGATGTCCTGATCGCCGACGGCGTCATCCGCGACAACAAGCGCGGCATTGGGGCTGCCGGCGTGCCCGAGGGCACCGACATCGTCAATTGCGCCGGCAAGATCGTCGCGCCCGGCCTGGTCGACATGCGCGCCTTTGTCGGCGAACCCGGCGCCAGCCACCGCGAGACCTTTGCGTCCGCGAGCCAGGCGGCAGCAACCGGCGGCATCACCACCATCGTCTGCCAGCCCGTCGACCTCGCCCGTCATCGACAATTCCGCGACCGTCGACTTCGTGCTGCGGCGCGCCCGCGACACCGCGATCGTCAACATCCACCCGATGGCGGCGCTGACCAAGGGCCTGCGCGGCGAGGAAATGACCGAGATCGGCTTGTTGAAGGCAGCCGGTGCAGTTGCCTTCACCGACGGCGACCAAGAGCGTCACCAACGCGCAGGTGATGCGCCGCGCGCTGACCTATGCGCGCGATTTCGACGCGCTGATCGTCCATCACACCGAAGACCCGCACCTGGTCGGCGAAGGCGTCATGAACGAAGGCGAATTCGCCACACGCCTCGGACTGATCGGCATTCCCGAATGCCGCCGAAGCCGTGATGCTGGAGCGCGACATGCGCCTCGTCGCGCTCACCGGCGGCCGCTATCACGCGGCCTCGCTCACCTGCGTCGGAGTCGCTCGAGATCCTCAAGCGCGCGCGCGACGCCGGCCTCGACGTCTCGGCCTCGGTCTCGATCAATCACGTGACGCTGAACGAAAACGACATCGGCCCCTACCGGACGTTCCTGAAACTGACGCCGCCGCTGCGCACCGAAGAAGATCGCCGCGCGCTGGTCGACGCCGTTGCCTCCGGCCTGATCGACGTCATCATGTCCGACCACAATCCGCAGGACGTCGAGGTCAAGCGGCTGCCGTTCGCGGAAGCCGCGCCCGGCGCGATCGGGCTTGAGACCATGCTGCCGGCGGCGCTGCGGCTGATCCATCAGGGCGAGATGGATTTCAAGACGCTGATCCGCGCGATGTCGACGCGTCCGGCCGAGTTGCTGGGTCTGCCCGGCGGATCATTGCGGCCGGGGTCGCCGGCCGATGTGATCGTGATCGATGCCGACACGCCGTGGGTGCTCGATCCCGACGATCTCAAATCGCCATGCAAGAACACGCCGTTCGACGAGGCCCGTTTCTCGGGCCGCGTGGTACGCACCATCGTCGGCGGGCGAACGGTTTATGAGCATGTCGCATAGTGGTTTCAAGCGAAGCTGATAAAACGCGTCAAAAAGAGATAGACTTGAGGGCGCAAGTCGCAATGGGGAGGCTGTGATGTCCGCAAATGCGTGGCTGCCGCTGGCCTTTGTGCTCGGCTATCTCCTCGGCTCGATCCCGTTCGGCCTGATCCTGACCCGGCTCGCGGGCACGGAGGATCTGCGCTCGATCGGCTCCGGCAACATCGGCGCCACCAATGTGCTGCGCACCGGACGCAAGGGTCTCGCCGCCGCAACGCTGCTTGCTCGACGCGCTCAAGGGCACGGCCGCCGTCATCATTGCGGGCTATCTCGCCGGTGCCGAGGCCGCGATGCTGGCGGGCGCTCGGCGCCTTTCTCGGCCACCTCTTTCCGGTCTGGCTGAAGTTCAAGGGCGGCAAGGGCGTCGCGGTCTATATCGGCATCCTGATCGGCCTGTTCTGGCCAGCCGCGGTGCTGTTTTGCGCGCTGTGGCTCACCACCGCCGTGATCTCGCGCTATTCCTCGCTCTCGGCGCTGGTCGCGAGTTTCGTCACGCCGATTTTCCTGTGGTGGTTCGGCCACCCGGCGCTGGCAGCGCTGTTCGCGCTGCTCACGGTGCTGTTGTTCTATATGCACCGCGCCAACATCAGCCGCTTGCTGGCGGGCACCGAAGGCAAGATCGGGAAGAAGTAGTTCTTTCTTTTCCCTCCCCCGCGGAACGCGTGGGGAGGGTGGCCGTCGCGAAGCGACGGTCGGGGTGGGGGCGTTTTGCGGAAATACCCCCCACCCCGACGCTCGCTTGCCGCTCGCGTCGACCCTCCCCACCACTCGCTCACGCTCGCGGGGGGAGGGATAGGAAAGCTCGCCACCAAATACGATTGCCTGCCACCCGTTCCGCGGCGGAGGGATAAGACCACGTCACCTCAGCGCGCGCTCCATGAAGCGCGCGGCTGCGATCGCCTTGGCGTCGTCGCCGTAATCGGCGATCGTCTGCACGCCGACCGGCAAGTTTCCGTCCGCCACATAGGCCGGCACGTTGACGCAAGGCGTGCCCATCAGCGTCCAGAGCTGGTTGTAGCGGGCGTCGCCAGTCGAATCCAAACCCTTCGGCGCGATCGCCCGGCGCCGACAGCGCCAGCAGCACATCGATGTCTTTGAAAATCTCGCCCAAGGCGGCGCGCGCTTTCAGCGTCACGTTGCGCGCGGCGTCGTAGTCGGCCGCCGTGTAGTGGCGGCTGTCGTCGAGCCGCTTGCGCAACAGCGGCGGCATGGCGTCGTAATTCTCGCCATACTCCCAGGCGAACGCCTGATGCGCCTCGTACTGCTGCACGATGATGTGAATGCGCCAGGCTTCCGCGACGATCTCGGGCATTTTCAATTCGCGCACCGAGGCGCCCGCCTTCGCCGCTGATCGTGCGGCATGCTGCAGAGCTTCGGCGCCACCGGTTTCCGGCGGCCCGGCAAAATCCTGCGTCACCACGCCGATGCGCGGCGACTTCAACTCAGCCGCGTTCAGTTCGCTGCGGCCGGTGATCGCGGCAAGCGCCATCGCGACATCCTCAACTCCGAGCCGCAAACAGACCGACCGTATCGAGCGTCCAGGAAAAGCATTTGACGCCGACCGGCGGCAGCAGCCGGTAGGACGGCTTGATCGCGGCCACGCCGCAGAACGAGGCCGGGCGGATCACCGAGCCGCCGGTCTGGGTCCCGACCGCGAGCGGAATCATGCCGGCGGCGACCGCCGCGGCCGAGCCCGACGACGATCCGCCGGGCGTGTGGCCGAGGTTGCGCGGATTGAGCGTCGGGGTCGGATCGTTGGCGGCAAAGGCCGTCGTGGTGGTCTTGCCGACGACGGTGGCGCCGGCCTGCTTGAGCAGCATCACGACCGGCGCATCGGCGCGTGGCTGGTTGCCTTTGTAGATCGACGGCGCGCCCATTTCGGTCGGAAGATCGGCGGTATCGATGATGTCCTTGATGCCGACCGCAATGCCGCGCAGCGGGCCTTTGGTTTGCGCCTTCGGATTTTTGGTGCGGCAGACAAAGCGCCTTGATCGTTCCCTCCTGCGCGTCGATCGCGGCCAGCGACTCCGCCAGGGCGGACTTCGGGCGTGAGCTTGCCCGCTTCGATGCGGCGAAGTTGGTCGGCGAGCGAGATCATGGCGTTTTCCTTCGTCATGTCCGGGTCATACCGGACAGCCCTGTCTTTCTGTTCGACACCTAGCAAGACGTGGATGGCCGGGACAAGGGGCGGCCTGACGATGGCTGGGTTGCGGGGATGCTATCGCCCCCTTCCCCACGCGCTCAGGTTGATCCATTCTCAGCTCACCTGAGGAGGCCGCGTGGACGACATCAACGAAAACACCAATCTCACCGACGCCGAGCGCATCGATCGCTTGCGGCTGATCCGATCCGACAATGTCGGGCCGCGGACGTTTCGTTCGCTGCTCCATCATTTCGGCAGTGCGCGGGCCGCGCTGGAGCGACTGCCTGATCTGGCCCGGCGCGGCGGCGCGTCACGACCGCAGCGGATTTGCAGCGAGGCCGATGCCCGCGCGGAGCTTGAAGCGAGCGAAAGGCTAGGCGTCCGCCTGATCGCACCCGGCGAAGACGGCTATCCGCCGCGGCTTTCGGAACTCGACGATGCGCCGCCGCTGCTCGGCGTCCGTGGCATCCGCGACGTGCTGATGCGGCCGATGATTGCGATCGTCGGCTCGCGCAACGCCTCCGCGGCTGGGCTGAAGTTTGCGCAAATGCTGGCGCGCGATCTCGCCGACGCCGGCTTTGTCATTACGTCAGGTCTCGCACGCGGCATCGACCAGGCGGCGCATCGCGCCATCGATCGAAGGCGGCACGGTGGCTGTGCTCGCCGGTGGTCACGACAGGATCTATCCGCCGGAACATGCGGACTTGCTTTCCGCCCTCCTTGGTCATGGCGCGGCGATCTCCGAAATGCCACTCGGCCATGTGGCGCGCGCCCATGATTTTCCAAGGCGCAACCGCTTGGTCTCCGGCGCTTCGCTCGGTGTGGTCGTGGTCGAGGCCGCAGTGCGGTCGGGTTCGCTGATCACCGCACGGTTGGCCAACGAACAAGGGCCGCGAAGTCTTTGCGGTGCCGGGCTCGCCGCTCGATCCGCGCGCGGCCGGCACCAACGGACCTGATCAAGCAGGGCGCGACGCTGATTACGGAAGCCGCGGACGTCATCCAGGCGGTCGAGCCGATCATGGGCCGGCCGCTTGCCTTGCGCGAGGACGAGAGCGAGCCGCTGGCGCCCGATCCTGATGAGACTGAGCGCGCCGGAATCGTCAACCTGTTGGGACCGACCCCGATCCTGCTCGACGACCTGATCCGACTGTCGGGGGCTTCACCCGCGGTGGTGCGGACCGTGCTGCTCGAACTCGAACTTGCGGGACGGCTGGATCGGCACGGCGGCGGATTGATTTCGCTGATCTAGATTTACTTGGTTAGTTTACTCCGCCGCCTCCCGGCGTCCGTCGAAACGCAACCTTGCGGCTTCGATCTCCGCCTGATGCGACTTGGCCCATCCGCCGAGCGCCATCACCGGTTCGCTCAAGCCGCGTCCGAGATCGGTGAGCTCGTAATCGACCCGCGGCGGAATGGTCGGAAAAATCGTGCGTGTGACCAGGCCGTCTCGTTCCAGTCCCCTCAGCGTCAGCGTCAGCATGCGCTGTGAGATGCCTGCGACCATGCGCTTGAGCTCGTTGAAGCGCTTGGGCCCGTCGAACAGCATCATGATGACGAAGACGCTCCATTTGTCGCCGACCCGCGCGAGCACGGAAGCGACGCCACGACAATCCGCATGCTGCGGATCCGGACGCGGCGGGAGAGCAGGAACTTTGATGTGCTCGGGTTTCAAGGATGTGCCTGGGTTTCAAAAAAGTGCGTTCTTGTGGGCTTCGTGGACAGTCACTCATATAGCGTCAGTTACAAACCAATACCAAGGGTGACCTCACATGAAAAAACTGCTCCACATCGATTCCAGCGTCCTCGGCCCCCATTCCGTCAGCCGGCAATTGTCGGCCGCCATTGTCGACCGGCTGCGTCAGGCAGCGCCCGGCACCGAGATCAGCTACCGTGATCTCACCGTGACGCCGCTGACGCATCTTTCCGGCGCACATCTGGCGGCCGCACAAGGCGCCACCAACCCGGATGCGGCGCTCGCGCAGGAACTCGCGGCCGGCCAAGCCGTGCTGGAGGAGTTTTTGGCCGCCGACACCGTGGTGTTGGGCGCGCCGATGTACAACTTCACGCTTCCCAGCCAGCTCAAGGCCTGGATCGACCGCATTGTCGTGGCCGGCAAGACCTTCAAATATGATGCGCAAGGGCCCAAAGGCCTGGCCGGCGACAAGCGCGTCGTCGTGGCGATCTCGCGCGGCGGCTTTTACGGCCCTGGAGCGCCGGCCGCCGCGCTCGAACATCTGGAATCCTATTTGCGTGGAATCTTCGGCTTTATCGGCGTGACAAAGCTCGAATTTATTTTGGCCGAGGGAATCCAGGCCGGTCCCGAGCACCGCGAAAAGGCGGTCGCTGGCGCGCTGCAAGCCGTGACCGGCCTTCGCGCGGCTTAGGGAAACGAGAGAGCCCGCCGCCCTTGCGGCGACGGGCTCTTTCAAACAACCTCGCGAATTAGCCGCGATAGATCGGCGCGCCGGCCGGCGAACTGGTCGCCCCGCCATCGACGAAGATTTCCTGGCCCTGGACATGGGCCGCATCATCAGATGCGAGGAAGAGCACGGTTTTCGCGATGTGATCGGGTTCGCCGATCCGCCCCAAAGGCGTCGTGAGGCCGATGCGCTTTTCGAACACCTTCTCAGCCTCCGGCGTTGCTGTCGCCGGTCCCCAGATCGGGGTTCGAACCGCGCCGGGCGCGACGACATTGATGCGAATATTGCGCGGTGACAGTTCCGATACCATCACCCGCGCCATCGCGGTCACGCCGGCCTTGGTGGCGGCGTAAGCGGCATAGCCGGGATTGCCGAGCCTGGAGATCACCGAGCCGTTGAGGATGATCGAGCCGCCGTCGTTCATCTGCGCGACCGCGGCTTGCACCGTGAAAAACACGGCGGTGAGATTGGTCCGGATGACGTTTTCGAAGGCAGCCAGCGTGGTGCCGCCGATCGGCGTGCCGCCGGGAATTCCGGCATTGGCGAACACGACGTCGAGCTTGCCGAACTTCTCGACGCCCTTCTTGATCGCGGCTTCCGTCGCGGCGACATCGGTGGCATCGGCGACAACCGCAAGCGCGTTCGGCCCCAGTTCCTTGGCGGCGGCCTCAAGCGTCTCCTTGTTGCGGCCGGTAATAATGACGCGGGCGCCCTCGGCCACGAACAGCTTGGCCGTCGCAAGCCCGATGCCGCTGTTGCCGCCGGTGATCAACGCCGTCTTGTTCGCGAGTCTGTTAGCCATGGCTATCTCCTGAAGCGGTTGCATTATTAAACTATATTGCCTAGCTAAGGCATCTGGTTTAATATTGCAACTACACAAGGCCGTGACCGCCCCTTTGCCGGCGGGTTGCGGTCCCAAAGATCGGAGCCATGGTGAAACGCACAAACCTCGCCCACTCGGACTGCCCGATCGCGCGTTCGCTGGACGCAATTGGCGACTGGTGGTCGCTTCTGATCATTCGCGATGCGATGCAGGGCTACCGCCGCTTCGGCGAGTTCCAGAAAAGCCTGGGGCTTGCCAAGAACATCCTGACGGTGCGGCTGCGCGCGCTGGTCGAGCGCGGCATCCTCCAACTGGCGCCTGCTTCGGACGGCAGCGCCTACCAGGAATATGTACTGACGCCGAAGGGACGAGGGATTTTCCCGATCATCGTCGCGCTGCGGCAATGGAGCGAGGAGTTCGACGAGACGCCAGAGGAGATCGCGACCATTCTGGTCGATCGCGAGAGCGGCCGGCCGGTCAAAAAGTTCGAGCTGCACTCTCGCGACGGCCGGTTGCTTGGCCTCGGCGACGTCACCTTGAAGCCGCGGCCGGCCGCTAAACGCACACGGCGTGCGTCGGCGTGAACGGACTGCGAGTTGCGGCGACCAACAGATATCTGACAGGCCGACCTCCGCGCCTAAGTAACACAACTTTTAGATGGTATTTTACAACTTTTAGGACGTTTCTGGGGTACCTAAAGCCGTACCTTCAACGCCTGTCGATTTGACAGGGACGCCCTCACCACCCATGTTCGGGACGAAACGGCTGGCGCGAGTCCCGCGGAACCGGCCTTTATTTTTCCCGTAAGCTATTGGAATGACATGAATATCGTCATTGTGGAGTCTCCGGCGAAGGCCAAGACGATCAACAAATATCTGGGCTCGTCCTACGAGGTGCTGGCGTCTTTCGGCCATGTCCGCGACCTCCCCGCCAAGAACGGATCGGTCGATCCGGACGCCAATTTCCAGATGATCTGGGAAGTCGACCCCAAGGCGGCTGGCCGGCTCAACGATATCGCCAAGGCGCTGAAGGGCGCCGACAAGCTCATTCTCGCGACCGACCCTGATCGCGAGGGCGAAGCGATCTCCTGGCACGTCCTGGAGGTGCTGAAGGAAAAGCGCGCGATAAAGGATCACACGATCGAGCGCGTGGTGTTCAACGCCATCACCAAGCAGGCGGTCTCGGAGGCGATGAAGCATCCGCGCCAGATCGACGGCGCGCTGGTCGACGCCTATATGGCGCGCCGCGCTCTCGATTATCTGGTCGGCTTCACGCTGTCGCCGGTGTTGTGGCGCAAGCTGCCGGGCGCGCGCTCGGCCGGCCGCGTGCAATCCGTGGCGCTGCGTCTGGTCTGCGACCGCGAACTCGAGATCGAGAAATTCGTCGCCCGTGAATACTGGTCGCTGGTAGCGACGCTTGCGACCGCCGCGCGGCGATACCTTCGAGGCGCGTCTCGTCGGCGCCGACGGCAAGAAGATCCAGCGCCTCGACATCGGCACCGGCGCGGAAGCCGAGGATTTCAAGAAGGCGCTGGAAAGCGCAACCTTCACGGTGACCTCGGTCGAAGCCAAGCCGGCGCGGCGCAACCCGCAAGCCCCCTTCACCACCTCGACATTGCAGCAGGAAGCGAGCCGCAAGCTCGGCTTTGCGCCCGCGCACACGATGCGGATCGCGCAGCGGCTCTATGAAGGCATCGATATCGGCGGCGAAACCACCGGTCTCATCACCTATATGCGAACCGACGGCGTGCAGATCGACGGCTCCGCCATCACGCAGGCCCGCAAGGTGATCGGCGAGGATTACGGCAACGCCTATGTGCCGGATGCGCCGCGCCAGTATCAGGCCAAGGCCAAGAACGCGCAGGAAGCCCACGAGGCGATCCGCCCCACAGACTTGTCGCGGCGGCCGGCCGACATGCGCCGCCGGCTCGATCCGGAACAGGCCAAACTTTATGAACTGATCTGGACCCGCACCATCGCAAGCCAGATGGAATCCGCCGAACTCGAACGCACCACGGTCGATATCGCGGCCAAGGCGGGTGCGCGCCAGCTCGAACTTCGCGCCACCGGCCAGGTGATCAAATTCGACGGCTTCCTCGCGCTCTATCAGGAAGGCCGCGACGACGACGGCGACGACGAGGACAGCCGCCGCCTGCCCGCGATGAGCGAGGGCGAAGGGCTGAAGAGGCATGAATTGGCCGTCACCCAGCACTTCACCGAGCCGCCGCCGCGCTTCTCGGAAGCCTCGCTCGTCAAGCGCATGGAAGAGCTCGGCATCGGCCGTCCCTCGACCTATGCCTCGATCCTTCAGGTGCTGAAGGACCGCGGCTACGTGCGGCTGGAGAAGAAGCGCCTGCACGGCGAGGACAAGGGCCGCGTCGTGGTCGCGTTCCTGGAGAACTTCTTCGCCCGCTATGTCGAATATGATTTCACGGCGGCGCTGGAAGAACAGCTCGATCGTGTCTCCAACAACGAGATTTCCTGGCAGCAGGTGCTGCAGGATTTCTGGCGCGGCTTCATCGGCGCCGTCAACGACATCAAGGATCTGCGCGTCGCCGAGGTGCTGGATGCGCTCGACGACATGCTGGGCCCGCACATCTATCGCGCCGCGCGCCGATGGCGGCGATCTCACGGCAGTGCCCGACCTGCGGCACCGGCAAGCTCAACCTGAAGGCCGGCAAGTTCGGCGCCTTCGTCGGCTGCACCAACTATCCGGAGTGCCGCTACACAAGGCCGCTCGCCGCCGACAGCGAGGCCAGCGCCGACCGCGTGCTCGGTCAGGATCCCGAGACCGGCCGCGACGTGATCGTGAAAGCCGGTCGCTTCGGTCCTTATATCCAGCTCGGCGAACAGAAAGACTATGCGGAAGGCGAAAAGCCCAAGCGCGCCGGCATCCCGAAGAACATCTCGCCCTCCGACATCGAACTCGGCCTGGCGCTCAAGCTGTTGTCGCTGCCGCGCGAGATCGGCCTGCATCCGGAGAGCGGCCAGCCGATCACGGCGGGCCTTGGCCGCTTCGGGCCGTTCGTGAAGCACGAGAAGACCTATGCCAGCCTGGAAGCCGGCGACGAGGTGTTCGACATCGGGCTCAACCGCGCGGTGACGCTGATCGCCGAGAAGGTCGCAAAAGGTCCGAGCGGGCGAAGGTTTGGCGCCGATCCCGGCAAGCCGTTGGGCGATCACCCGACGCTCGGCGCGGTCGCGGTCAAGAACGGCCGGTATGGCGCCTATGTCACGGCCGGTGGCATCAATGCGACGATCCCGAGCGACAAGACAGTGGACACCATCACGCTACCCGAAGCGATCGCGCTGATCGACGAGCGCGCGGCCAAGGGCGGCGGCTCCAAGCGTGGCGCCAGGAAAGCGGCCAAGCCGGCCAAAGCCGCGAAGCCAGAGAAGGCTACGAAGCCCAAGGTTGAGAAGCCGGAGGCAGATGCAGCGGCGGCCAAGCCTGCGAAAAAGGTTGCCGCCAAGAAATCGGCCGCCAAGCCGAAAAGCGAAGCGACCTCCAAGGCGCGCGCGCCGGTGACGGCCAAGACTTCGGTTTCAAAGACCTCGGCTTCAAAAGCCGCCAAACCCGCCGCCAAGAAGAGTGCGGGCAAGGCAAGCGGATAAGGCAAACGGATAGAGTGGCCCGGCAACGCGACAGCGGCTTTCCGTCAACCGAGGCCATCGTCGCCTTCGTCCGCGCCTATCCCGGCAAGATCGGGACTCGCGAGATCGCCCGCGAGTTCGGCCTCAAAAATGCCGACCGCGTCGCACTGAAGCAATTACTGCGCGAGCTCGCGGACGAAGGCATCATCAAGAAACGCGGCAAGGAAGTCAGCGAGCCCGAAACCCTGCCGGCCACTTTGCTGGCCGACATCACCAGTCGCGACAGCGACGGCGAGTTGATCGCCGTTCCGGCCGAATGGGATGAGGTCGAAAACAGCGAGCCGCCCAAAATCCGCATCCACATGCCGCGACGGATGCAGCCCGGCACCGCCGCTGGCGTCGGCGACCGCGCGCTGCTGCGGGTCGAAAAGCTCGAGGATGGCATTCGTGACGGCGTTGCCTATCGCGGACGGATCCTCAAGGTCATCGATCACGGCAAGACGCGCGTGCTCGGAATTTTCCGCAAGAATGCCGACGGCAGCGGACGCCTGATCCCGGTCGACAAGAAGCAGGCCGGCCGCGAATTGAACATCGCCAGGACCGACACGCTCAGTGCCGAGGATGGCGACCTCGTCAGCGTCGATCTGGTGCGTTCGCGCGGCTTCGGCCTCAATAGCGGCAAGGTCAAAGAGCGGCTGGGATCGCTGGCGACGGAAAAGGCGATCAGCCTGATTGCGATCCACGCCCACGACATTCCGCAAGCCTTTTCAAGAGATGCGTTGCGCGAGGCCGAGGAAGCCCAGCCTGCAAATTTGAAGGGACGCGAGGACTGGCGCGATGTGCCGCTCGTCACCATCGACCCGCCGGATGCCAAGGACCACGACGACGCGGTTCACGCCGAGCCTGATTCCGATCCCAACAACAAAGGCGGCTTCATCGTCCATGTCGCGATCGCCGACGTCGCCTTCTATGTCCGACCCGGTTCGGCGCTCGACCGCGACGCGTTGATGCGCGGCAATTCGGTCTATTTCCCGGACCGCGTGGTGCCGATGCTGCCGGAGCGCATCTCCAACGACCTGTGCTCGCTGGTGCCGGGAGAGCCGCGCGGCGCGCTCGCGGTGCGGATGGTGATCGCGGCCGACGGACGCAAACGCTCGCACAGCTTTCATCGCGTCCTGATGCGTTCGGCCGCCAAGCTCAGTTACGCGCAGGCGCAGGCCGCGATCGACGGTCATCCCGACGACACGACGGGTCCCCTGCTCGCATCCGATCCTGAAACCGCTTTACGCAGCCTATGCCACGGTGAAGCGCGCCCGCGACGAGCGCGATCCGCTCGACCTCGATCTGCCTGAGCGCAAAATCCTCTTGAAGGCCGACGGCACCGTCGATCGCGTCGTCGTGCCCGAGCGGTTGGACGCGCACAAACTGATCGAAGAGTTCATGATTTTGGCCAACGTCGCCGCGGCCGAAATGCTTGAAAAGAAGTCGCTGCCGCTGATCTATCGGGTGCACGATGAACCGACGCTCGAGAAGGTTCATGCGTTGCAGGAATTTTTGAAAACCCTCGATCTGCCGTTCGCCAAAGCCGGCGCCTTGCGGCCGACGGTCTTCAACCGCGTGCTCGCCCAGGTCAAAGGCCACGACGCCGAACCGCTGGTCAATGAAGTGGTGCTGCGCTCGCAGGCGCAGGCCGAATATTCCGCGGAAAATTACGGCCATTTCGGCCTCAACTTGCGCCGCTACGCGCATTTCACTTCGCCAATCAGGCGATACGCCGATCTTATCGTGCATCGCGCGCTGATCCGCGCGCTTGGGCTCGGCGAAGGCGCGTTGCCGGACACCGAAACGGTGGAAATCCTTGAGCGAAGTCGCGGCGCAAATCTCCGTCACCGAGCGCCGCGCCATGAAGGCCGAGCGCGAGACCGCCGATCGTTTGATTGCGCATTTTCTCGCCGACCGCATCGGCGCGACCTTTCAGGGCCGTATTTCCGGCGTCACCCGCGCAGGCCTGTTCGTGAAACTGGCCGATACCGGCGCCGACGGGCTGATCCCGGTCCGCACGCTGGGCGAAGAATATTTCAACTATGACGAAACGCGCCACGCGCTGGTCGGCTCACGCAGCGGTGCCATGCACCGGCTCGGTGACGTCGTCGACGTCCGTCTGGTAGAAGCTGCTCCAGTGGCCGGCGCGCTGCGGTTCGAACTGCTCTCGGAAGGTCACGCGCCCGTCCGCGGCCGCCGCGGTCCGTCGAAAGCAAAGGCCTATCCCGGCCGCAGCCCTGCGCGAAAAGCACCGCCCGCCAGGTAAAGCGAAGGCCGGGAAAAAATCGAAGAGAGGCAAGTCATGGAAACCGTAGGCACCCCGACGGTCTGGAGCCAGGATACCGCGCTGAAGGAAAAGCGCGACGTCTGGCAAGCCCTGAAGCGCGGCTTTCGCGGCCGCTGCCCGCGCTGCGGCGAAGGCAAATTGTTTCGCGCCTTCCTGAAGGTCGACAACGCCTGTTCGGTTTGCGGCCTGGATTTTACGCCGCACCGCGCCGACGACCTGCCGGCCTATCTCGTGATCGTGATCGTCGGCCATATCGTGGTGCCATTGGCGCTGATGATCGAAACCAACTACTCGCCGCCGGTCGCACTTCAGCTCGCGATCTATCTGCCGCTGACCCTCGTCGCATCGCTGGTGCTGCTGCAACCGGTCAAGGGCGCCGTGGTCGGGATGCAGTGGGCGCTGCGCATGCACGGATTTGACGAAGACAATCCTGAGCCATAAGCCCTCATCGGCAAGAAGCGAGGGGCAGCGGGGGCGATGAGCAAGGCCGGAAACGAGGACCACGAAGCCGACCATCATCCCTATCGCCGTCCTGTCGATGCCGCCACGCTGATCCTGGTCGACCGCTCTGGCGCGACGCCTAAGGTCCTGGTCGGCAAGCGTCACGACAAGGTGGTGTTCCATGCCCGGCAAGATTCGTCTTTCCCGGCGGCCGGGTCGATCCGGCCGACAACCGCGTCCCGGTGGCAGCGCCCATTCCCGCCGAACTCGAAGCGAACCTCCTCAAGGGCAGCCCCAAAATAACCCCGTCGCGCGCCCGCGCGCTGGCGGTGGCCGCCATCCGCGAGGCCTGCGAGGAAACCGGGCTCTGCCTCGGAAAGAAACCGGACGGCCCGGTGCCGGCGTTGTCGGGCCCATGGAAGCCGTTCGCGGACGCCGGTCTGTTGCCCGATCCATCCGGCCTTTTCCTGATCGCGCGCGCGATCACCCCGCCCGGCCGCGTCAGGCGGTATGACACCCGCTTCTTCACCGCGGATGCCTCGACCATCGCGCATCGCGTCGAAGGCGTCGTGCATGCCGACGCCGAGCTGGTCGAGTTGGTCTGGGTCGAGCTCGGATCGAAACCGCTCGCGGACCTGCACCGGATGACCCAGAAAGTGCTGGATGAGCTCGGAAAGCGGCTTTCGACCGGCCCCTTGCGCCATGACGCCGAGGTGCCGTTTTTCCGCGCCGAAGGCGGCGGGATGCGCCGGGACATTTTGCAAGCCTAATAGAAGCCTGGCCGGACAGGTCATTTTCCAAAATGACCGCAAAACGCAAAATTCTTCTCGTGCCGGCGTAATGTCTTTGTCGCCGGGCCTCCCTATCTCCAGTCAAGCGAAACCACAGCACGGATACGGGGCAAATGGCACAACGGCAGCTCAAGCTCGGCGCTTTCATGCGGCCGGTCTCTATTCACACCGGCGCGTGGCGCTATCCCGGCGCGTGGCCCGATGCCAATTTCAATTTTGCCCACATCAAGCAACTGATCCGGAAGCTGGAGGCCGGCAAGTTCGACGCCTTCTTCATGGCCGACCATCTGGCCGTGCTCAACATGCCGGTCAATGCGCTCAAGCGCAGCCACACCGTCACCTCGTTCGAGCCGTTCACGCTGCTGTCGGCGCTTGTCGGCCGTCACCGAACGTATCGGACTGATCGCGACAGGCTCGACCACATTCGACGCGCCCTATCATGTCGCCCGCCGCTTTGCGTCGCTCGACACATTTGAGCGGCGGCCGCGCGGGCTGGAATATCGTGACGACGTCCAATCCGGACGCGGCGCTGAATTTCGGGCTCGATGAGCACATGGAGCACGCCGAACGCTACAAGCGCGCGCGCGAATTCTATGACGTGGTCACGGGCCTGTGGGATTCCTTCGCCGACGACGCCTTTGTCCGGGATGTCGAAAGCGGTCTCTATTTCGATCCGGCAAAAATGCATGTGCTCGATCACAAGGGCAAATATCTCTCGGTGCGCGGTCCGCTCAATATCGGCCGTCCCGTGCAAGGCTGGCCGGTCATCGTTCAGGCCGGCGCCTCCGACGACGGCCGGCAGTTGGCGGCGGAAACCGCGGAGGCCGTCTTCACCGGCGGCGGGAGCTCTCGCGGACGGTCAAAAGCTTTACGCCGACATCAAAGGGCGGATGGAAAAGATCGGCCGCAACCCCGAGCATTTGAAAATCCTGCCCGGCGCTTTCGTCGTGGTCGGCGACAGCCTCGATGAAGCCAAGGAAAAACGCGCGCTGCTCGATAGCCGGGTGCATTACGACAGCGCCATTGCCTCGCTCTCGGTGATCCTGGGAACCGATGCTTCCGGCTTCGACCCCGACGGTCAGTTGCCGCCGATCCCCGAAACCAATGCCAGCAAGAGCGGACGTCAGCGGATGGTCGATCTCGCCGCGCGCGACAAGCTCACCGTGCGCCAGCTCGCCCAGCGCGTCGGCGGATATGGCGGATTGTCGTTCGTCGGTACGCCGCAGTCGATCGCCGACCAGATGGAGGAATGGCTGACGGGTTTCGGCTCCGACGGCTTCAACATCATGTTCCCGTTCCTGCCGGCCGGGCTCGATGACTTCGTCGACAAGGTGGTGCCGGAACTCCAGAACCGCGGGATATTCCGGAAAGAATATGAGGGGCCGACCCTGCGCGAGAATCTCGGCCTGCCCCGGCCGAAAAACCGCTTCTTCGAGAAGTAGCGCGCATTCCGCAAAAGTGTGACTGGTTTTGCGATCGGAATACGCGCAAAAACCAGGATTTTGCCGGATTCCGGGGAGTTTTGACCCGCAAAACCTTGACTTTGGGCGGTTTGAAGCTAGTTTGCCGCCCGAACGCGCCCCGCTCAATGCGCTGGTGCTCTCCAGACATCAAAGGTTTTGAACATGGCCAAAGCGGTCACCATCAAGGTCAAGCTCGTTTCTTCGGCGGACACCGGTTTTTATTATGTCGCCAAGAAGAACTCGCGCACCATGACCGACAAGCTCGTGAAGAAGAAGTACGATCCGGTCGCGCGCAAGCACGTCGAATTCAAGGAATCCAAGATCAAGTAAGCTTCGCGCTAGCCGCAGACGACAACGGGGCCTTTCGGGCCCCGTTTTTATTTAGGCAGCTTTCAACATCGGCGGCGCGGATGGCCTGATCAGCGCGAATGCGACCTGGATGATGCCGCCAGTGAGCCCCAGCGCAACGCCGATCCGCCAGGCCATCGTATAGGAGCCGAGTGAATCGTAGAGCAGCCCGCCGCCGAAAGCGCCGAGAAAGCTGCCGAGTTGATGGCTCATGAAGGCGAGCCCCTGGATCATCGCCTGCCATTTCAAGCCGAACATTTCGGCGACCGCACCTGCCACCAGCGGTCCGACACCCATCCACAGGAATCCCATGATCGCGCCGAACAGCAGTGTGCTGGCAGGTGTCGGCGGCAGCATGAAGTACCACGCAAGCGCAATGGAGCGGACAATATAGATACCGCCCAGCAGCGCCAGCTTGCTCCAGCGCTGCCCGGCCCAACCGAAGAAGATGCTGCCAAGCACGTTGAAGCCGCCGATCATGCCGAGCGTCTGCGCGCTCAGCATCGGATCCAGGCCGCAGATCGCGAGATAGGATGGCAGATGCGTGGTCAGGAAGACGAGCTGCATCCCACAAACGAAATAGGCGCAGGTCATCACCACGAACGAGGCATTGCCGAACGCGAGCTGGACGGCTGCGCCCGCCGAGTTGTCGCTGATACCGTCGCCCGATGACTTGGGCAGCGGAATGCTATCCACGCGACCGGCGAACCAGGCCGCCGGTATCATGGCGATTGCCAATACGACAAAGCCGGCAAGTCCCACCCGCCAGCCATGGCTTGCCACAAGCATTTGACCGATCGGTGCGGAGAGCAAGGCGCCAAGCGACCCGGCGCCTGAAACAAGGCCAAGCACGGTCGAGCGCACCGTTTCAGGCACGGCTCGTGCCGCCACCGACATCGCAATCGCCGCCGCGGTGCAGGCTAGCGACATGCCGATCAGCAACCCTCCGCCGATCATGATGCTGAGCAGGCCATGCGCGGTCGCCATCAGCGCAAGACCCGCAATATAGAAGGCAGCCCCGGTCACCATGATCGCGCGAAATCCGAAGCGGACCGTCAGCGCGCCGGCCAGCGGCTGCAAGAATCCCCAGGCGAGATTTTGCATGGCGATCGCCAGTGTGAAATCGGAGACGGATATGCCGATGTCGCGCGTCAAGGGCTGCATGAAGATGCCGAGCGACTGCCGCAGTCCCATGCTCAAGGTGAGCATCAGGGAGGCGCCAATCAGGATCGGAAGCGTGGGGCGCAAGACTTGCAACAAAGGCATTGTGCTTGTTCTCCCTTTTTCAGCCGCAGCCGTGAGCCGGCGTTCTTTGGCGTCGGAACAGAGTACACAGACCTGTTTACTTGGGCTATAAGCAAAGCCCTGCTGCCGAAGCATGAGGATATCGCGCGTTCGCATGGCAAACTCGCCCGCCAAACTCCCGATGAAAGAGCGGATTCTCGAAACCGCCGACAGGTTGTTCTATCTCGGGGGGATTCGAGCCGTCGGCGTCGATACCATCGTGGCCGAAATCGGCATCAGCAAGCGCACGCTTTACAACCATTTCCCGTCAAAGGACGCGCTGATCTCGGCCTACCTGCAGCGCCGCTTCGTGCAGCCGCGCCCCTCCGACAAGTCTCCACTGGAGCAGATTCTCGGCACCTTCGATTCGCTGGAACGGCGTTTTTCGGCGAAGGACTTTCGCGGCTGCCCTTTCGTCAACGCGGTCGCTGAACTCGGTCCGGAAAGCAAATCGGTGCGCAGGATCGCGGTCGCTTTCAAGGAAAGCCGTCGTCTCTGGTTCCGCGATCTCCTGGTGCAGCTCGGTGTCGCTGACGCGGAAGGACTGGCGACCCAGCTTGCATTGCTGGTGGACGGCTCGATCGCGCAGGATTTGGTGCGCGACGACCCCGCGATGGCACGAGCCGCGAAGGAGGCCGCCAGGGTGCTTTTGTCAAATGCAGGCGTCAGGCTCAACGACCCGCCGTCATTCCCGCGAAAAGGCCGGATAAAAGGATAGTCCCGGCCTCAGGCGGCGTTGGCCACCACGCGGTTACGGCCATCGTGCTTGGCCCGGTAAAGCGCGGTGTCGGCGCGCTTGAGCACGTCGGCGACCGCCTCGCCCTTTCGCTCCAGTGTCGAGAGTCCGATCGAGATCGTGACTTCGATCCGCTTTTCGCCTTTGTTGACGGCAAAGGGCTCGCCGGCGATCGAACGGCGCAATCGCTCCGCCACCATGCCCGCGACATGCATATCGGTTTCCGGCATCACGATCACGAATTCCTCGCCGCCATAGCGGCAGGCGAGATCGATGCCGCGGATCGATTTGCGCACCCGCACCGCAAATTCGCGCAGCACGTCGTCGCCGGCGTCGTGGCCGTAATTGTCGTTGATCGATTTGAAGAAATCGATGTCCAGCATCATCACCGCGAGCGGCTTGCCGCGGCTGGAGGCCTGTTCGGCCAGCGTCGCCAGATGGCTTTCCATGTAACGGCGATTATGCAGGCCGGTCAGGGCATCGGTAATCGCGGCCTCGATCGAGTTCTGCACGTTGTCGCGCAGGTGATCGGTATAGCGGCGCTTGCGGATCTGGGTGCGGGCGCGCGCCAAGAGCTCGTTCTTGTCGACGGGCCGCAGCAGATAATCGTTGACGCCGATCTCGAGTCCGCGGAGCAGCCGCGTATTGCTGTCGGCTTCCGCAATCGCCAAAATCGGAACGTGACGCGTCCGCTCGAGCGAGCGCGCCTGACTGCACAGCCGCAAGCCATCGAAATTGTCGAGACCGAGCGAAACGATCAGCAGGTCGTAATCGCCATCGGCGGCATGAAACAGCGCTTCCGCCGGATTGGCTTCGACATCGACCGTGTGTTCGGTGCTCAAAACCGGAGCCAGCCGCTCATAGGACGACGGGCGATCGTCGACCAGAAGGACGCGGCCGCCCTTGCCGGTATCGGCAACCGCGGTGCGTTCCGGAGCCTGCACGCCGATTTCGAGCGAGGTAATGGCGCGCATCCGCAATTCGTCGGTCATCATCTTGAGCCGGGTCAGCGAGCGCACGCGCGCGATCAGGACCACGTCGGATACCGGTTTGGTCAGGAAATCGTCAGCGCCGGCTTCCAGGCCGCGGACGCGGTCGGCGGGACTATCGAGCGCCGTCACCATGACAACCGGGATGTAGTGGGTGGCCGGGTTTGATTTCAGCCGGCGGCAGACCTCGAAGCCATCCATGTCCGGCATCATGACGTCGAGCAGGATGATGTCGCATTCGGCGCGCGCGCACATCGCCAGCGCTTCGGCGCCGTTCGCTGCGGTGAGCACATCGAAATATTCGGCCGACAAACGCGCTTCCAACAATTTGACGTTGGCGGGAACATCGTCGACCACAAGAACGCGCGCTGACATCTTGGAACCCTCTATCCGATAAACCGTCGGACGGTCTCGATAAACTTGCCGACCGAGATCGGCTTGGACAGATATGCCTCGCACCCGCCCTCGCGGATACGTTCTTCGTCGCCCTTCATGGCGAACGCAGTGACCGCCACGACCGGAATGGAACGCAACTCCGGATCGTCCTTGATCCATCGCGTGACTTCGAGACCCGACACCTGCGGAAGCTGGATATCCATCAGGATCAGATCGGGGCGCAGCTTGCGCACGAGATCGAGCGCCTCGAAACCGTTGCTGGTGCCGGAAGTCTGATAGCCATGTGCTTCAAGCAGATCGCGAAAGAGCTTCATATTGAGCTCGTTGTCCTCCACGATCAGGACGGTTTTTGCCATCCCGCCCCTCCACTTCCGGCGATGCGGACCTTGAGGAACGAACCCTCAATGCCACCCAGCCTCTCAAAAAGTGAAATCAAACTAGCGCCAGATTCGCTCTAACCCGTTAAGCCGGGCTCCCACTTTCCACGATGTGGTTGCCGCTTGCTTGAACAGTTTCCGCAAACTCGGGCATGATCGTTTAGAAACTAGAGACCATAAGTTACGGAAAGGCAAATAGGACCCTTGAGAAAACCCACACGGAACCCTCGGGAAGTTGCTGAAATCGTTGCGATTCAGGCGCTTTCCTTTGTTGCGGGCGATCCCGAGCGGCTGGGTGCGTTCCTGGCCGAAAGCGGCATCGGCCCCGAGACCCTGCGCAGCGCGGCTGCCGATCCCGCTTTCCTCGCGCATGTGCTCGATTTTGTGATGCGCGACGACGCAACCGTGAAGGCATTCGCAGCCGTATCACAGCTTCATCCGACCAACATTGCCGCAGCCCATCAGGCATTGAACGATCCTGATTGGGTACGCGACGTGCCGTGACATCCCCTCTGCCGGCAGCAGCGGACGGTCCGACCTGCTTTTGCCGGGACTGCCTGCACGATCTGGAATTCGCCGCCAAACGATGCGGCAATTGCGGCTCGCCCCGGCTGGTGCGTCACCACGTACTGCCCTCGCTGAACTTCGCCCATATCGATTGCGACGCCTTTTATGCCACGGTCGAGAAGCGTGACAATCCAGAGCTCGCCGACAAGCCCGTCATCATCGGCGGCGGCAAACGTGGCGTGGTCTCCGCCGCCTGCTACATCTCGCGCACTTTCGGCGTTCGCTCGGCGATGCCGATGTTCAAGGCGCTGGCGCTCTGCCCCTCCGCCGTCGTGATCCGGCCCGACATGGCCAAATACGTCCGCGTCGGCCGTGAAGTGCGCCGCGCGATGCAGGCGCTGACCCCGCTGGTCGAGCCGCTGTCGATCGATGAAGCGTTTCTCGACCTCAGCGGAACGCAGCGCGTTCACGGCATGATTCCCGCCAAGGTGCTGGCGCGCTTTGCGCAGGAAATCGAACGCGAGGTCGGGGTCACCGTTTCGGTGGGGCTGTCCTGCAACAAGTTTCTCGCCAAGATCGCCTCCGACCTCGACAAGCCACGCGGCTTTGCGACCCTCGATCAGGACGACGCGCGCACAATGCTGGCCGACAAGCCGGTCAGCTTCATCTTTGGCGTCGGACCGGCCACGCAAGAGCGCCTGGTCCAGCGCGGCTTTCGCCTGATCGCCGATTTGCAACGCGCCGATCGAAACCGAGTTGATGAAGCAGTTCGGCGGCGAGGGACAACGGCTGTGGCGGCTGGCGCGCGGCATCGACGACCGGCGCGTGGTGCCCGATCGCGGCGCCAAGACGATCTCGAGCGAGACCACGTTCGAGACCGACATCCGCGACTTCGCGACCCTCGAAAGGCTGTTGTGGCGGCTGTCGGAGAAAGTCTCAAGCCGGCTCAAAAGCAGCGAACTCGCAGGATCGACCATCACGTTGAAACTGAAGACGGCCGATTTCCGGCAGCGCACCCGTTCGCAATCCATTCATGCCCCGACCCAGCTCGCGGCCAAGATTTTCGCAATATCGAGAGAAATGCTGGCGAAGGAAATCGACGGCACCGCCTTCCGCCTGATGGGCACAGGCGTCAGCGCGCTTCGCTCCGGCAGCGACGCCCACGATACCGACATGCTGGACCGGCGCTCCGCGGATGCGGAACGGGCCATCGACGGCCTGCGCAAGAAGTTCGGCGCCGCCGCCGTGATCCGTGGGATTGCCTATGAAGGGCCCGAGAAGACGGAGGAATAGTTCAAACCGTCAGTTGCACGGCTTGGAATCCTTGACGTTGAATTTGCCGAGCGAGCCGGAAATCACGAAGTCGTTGTAGTCCAGCACCAGCGCCCGCGACACGCCATTTTCGAACAGTTCGAACGACATCGCGTAAAGCGGCGTCTGTTCGCCTTCTTCGGGCTTGGCGTCGTGATCGTAATAGCTCACCGTCACCGGCCAGCGCGTCATCGATTTCATCATGTCGTTTTCGGTGGAAGGGTCGGGCGACGCAATCGTCTGATCGCCATGGATCGGCTGCCCGATCACCGCAAGCGTTGAGAAGACCTTTTCGCCATTGTCCGAACCGTCATAGACGCTCTGCTCCAGAATCGATTTGCCTTCCTTCGCGGCGGCAATGATGTGCTGGATCTGCTCGGTCGGGAATACGGTCGAGCCGTCGAGGTTGAAGGTCTTGGCCTGCGGCTGCTTCAGCTTGACGGTGATATGGTCGCCGACCCGCTCGGCGATCCCGTCGATCGGGCCGGTGTCGACATCGTTCATCCGCGAATCGATCTTGAAGCGGTAGGTCTTGCCGGTGGCATCTTCCCAGGAGGTCGAGCGCAAATCCGACAGCGTCACCTTGTTCTCGCCGTTGTCCATCTCGGACACCTGGCGGAATTCGGAGGTGTAGCCCTCGCAGGCGCTGCCGGTGAAGCTGTAGAGGATGCGACCGCGCGCGCTGCTGATCGAATTGGAGCCGCGCGACTTCAACAGGCTGAGTTCATAAAGCGCCTGATGGGACAGAAAGGCGCCGTTGGCCGCGGCCTCCGCGCTTCCGGATAATCCCGCAGCCAACGCAGGCACGGCCAAAGTCAGCACCAACGCTTTGGTGCGGCGGGACAAAGTCTGGAATGCGCGGGCCATGATTTATCCCTTGGGTGGTTTCGTCAGACTATTCGCCGACTCTATTGCACCGCAACTGCGGCCAAAAGGCGGAAAACGTTTATTTGTGGCTGCCTTGCCATATTTTTCGGCATCGCCGTCACTGTTTTCGCTCGCTTGCAAGTCGCAGCCCGATGCGCGAAACAATGTGAGCTAGTGTCCCGGTTCTGACATTCGTATCATGTCGCGGCGGGTTCGGTTACGAATGTCAGAACCAAAGGGACACCAGCAACCATGCGATTCTAGTGTGGCTTTGACTCTGACGTTCCTTTAAAGAGATCGCCGCGAAACTGAAAGGAACGTCAGTGTCGCCACACTAGCCATCCGGGCGCCGGCAGCATCAAGCGAGGACGAACATGGCGGGTACGGTCGAGCAAAAACTGGCATCACAGGGCATCACCCTGCATGAACCGCCGAATCCGGTGGCAAATTACGTGCCTTTCGTGCGCAGTGGGAATTTGTTGTTTGTGTCCGGCCAGGTTTGCCTTGGCGCGGACGGCAAGCTGATCGCCAAGGGCAAGCTTGGCGCCGGCGTGACCATCGAGCAAGGCAATGCCGCCGCGCGCGGTTGCGCGATCAACCTTCTGGCGCAGGTCAAGGCCGCGCTTGGCGATCTCGACAAGGTGGCGCGGGTGGTTCGCCTCGGCGGTTTTGTCAATTCGGCGCCCGACTTTCTGGATGGGCCGAAGGTGCTCAACGGCGCCTCCGACCTGATGGTCGCAGCCTTCGGCGACAAGGGCCGCCATGCCCGCACCACCGTCGGCGTTGCCTCGCTGCCGGCCGATGCCGCGGTCGAGGTCGAAGGGGTGTTCGAGGTTTCGTAAAAGGAGCCCTTTGCGGTGCGCGCGCCCGACTGGCTGACCGCGCGGCCGGTGGCCCATCGCGGCCTGCATGATCGCGCGCGCGGCATCGTCGAAAACATGCCGGGCGCGGCGCTCGCCGCGATCGAGGGCAATTTCGCGATCGAATGCGACGTCCAGCTCAGCGCCGATGGCGAAGCCATGGTGCATCACGACGATGCGCTTGGCCGTCTCACCGAGGGCTCAGGCGCGCTGCTCGGCCTGACCGCTACCGCGCTTAAGGAAGTCCGTTTCAGGGACACATCAGAGCGGATGATGTCGCTGGCCGATCTCTGCATCCTCGTCAGGGGGCGCGTTCCGATCATCGTCGAGGTCAAGAGCCATTTCGATGGCGACCGCCGGCTGGTGAAACGCATGGCGGAGGTGCTCGCCTCCTATCCGGGGCCGGTGGCCGGCATGTCTTTCGATCCGGATCAGGTGGTGGCGCTTCGCGAGACTGTTGCCGGAGTTGCCGCGCGGTATCGTCGCGCAACGTCACTATGCGGAAGCCGATTGGCCGGAGGCCACGCCAGCCCAGCGCGAGGGCATGCGGCATCTGAAGCACGCCTTGCGCACCCAGCCGCATTTTGTCGCCTATTGGGTCAATGATCTGCCGGCGCCGGCGCCCTGGATCGCACGGCATCTCTTTGGCCTGCCGCTCCTGACCTGGACCGTACGCACGGCCGAGCAGCGGACACGTGCGGCCCGCTATGCCGATCAAATGATCTTTGAAGGGTTCCGTCCCTGAGGGGGACCTTGAAGTCCGCGCTGCATTGCACGATCTTAAGCTTAGGCCACCCTGAACCATCGATGGATTCATCTGAAATTACCCTCGAAGCGGTTTCTTCCGTCAGCCAGATTCCGGCTGAGGAATGGAATGTCTGCGCCAATCCGCCTGTTGCGGCTGAAGGCTCTCCCGACGGCTCTAAAAGCCCCTACAACCCCTTTGTTTCGCACGCTTTTTTCTCGGCGGTCGAGGCGTCGGGATCGGCGATCCCACGCACCGGCTGGGGTCCACGGCATCTGATCGCCCGTTGCGACGGCGTGATCGCCGGCATCGTGCCCTGCTATCTGAAATCGCATTCGCAAGGCGAGTACGTGTTCGACCGCGGCTGGGCGGATGCCTATGAGCGCGCGGGCGGCAGCTATTATCCGAAACTGCAAGCCTCGGTTCCCTTTACGCCTGCCACCGGCCCTCGCCTCCTGGTCCGCCACGACGTCGATCAGGACGAAATCCGCGGCGCTTTGGCGCGAGGTCTCGTTGGGCTTTGCCAGGCGACGGAAGCCTCTTCCGTGCACGTGACATTCGCACGCGAAGCCGAATGGAAATTGCTGGCGAGCCACGGCTTCCTGCAACGGACCGATCAGCAATTCCATTGGCACAATCAGGATTATCGCAACTTCGACGACTTTCTCGCCACGCTGAATTCGCGCCATCGCAAGGCGATCAAGCGCGAGCGGCGCGAAGCGGTCGCCAACGACATCACCATCCATGCGCTCAACGGCAGCGACATCACCGAGGAAGCCTGGGACGCGTTCTTTGCCTTCTACATGGAAACCGGCTCGCGCAAATGGGGCAGGCCTTACCTGACGCGATCGTTCTTCTCGCTGATCGGCGAGACCATGGCCGAGCGACGTGCTGCTGGTCATGGCGAGGCGCAACAACCGCTGGATTGCCGGCGCCATCAACTTCGTCGGTTCAGACACGCTGTTCGGCCGCAACTGGGGCGCGATCGAGCATCACCCGTTCCTGCATTTCGAGGTGTGCTACTATCAGGCCATCGACTACGCGATCACGCGAGGCTTGAAAACGGTTGAAGCCGGCGCGCAAGGCGAGCACAAGATCGCCCGCGGATATCTGCCGCAAACCACTTATTCCGCGCACTTCATCGCCGACCCCGGCCTGCGTCACGCCATCAAGGATTATCTCAAGCGCGAGCGCGCCTATGTGGCCGAGATGGGACGCGAACTCACCGAAGCCGGACCGTTTCGCAAAGACAACGGCATTCCGGACAGCGATTAGGTCAGGAGTTTTCCATGCCCGCTTACGATCCCAACAATCCCTTCGCCAAAATCCTGCGCGGCGAATTCCCTTGCTACAAGGTCTACGAGGACGAGCACACGCTGGCCTTTCTCGACATCATGCCGCGCTGCCCGGGCCATACGCTGGTGATCCCGAAGGCGCCTGTCCGCAACATCCTGGATATTGCGCCTGAGGATTTCGCCCATGTCGCCCGTGTTTCCCAGAAGATCGCGCGCGCCGCGATGACGGCCTTCGACGTACAGGGCATCACGGTGCAGCAATTCTCGGAAGCGGCCGGCGGCCAGGTGGTGTTTCACCTGCACATGCATGTGATGCCGCGCCATGACGGCGTGGCGTTGTTGCCGCCCGCGAGCCGCAAGGAAGAGGCTGCGGTGCTGGAGGCGAATGCAGCGAAACTGATTGCGGCGTTGAAGGGGTAACTTACGCGACGTCATTCCGGGGCGCATCAAAGATGCGAGCTAGGTGCGAATTGCGCACCTGAGAATCTCGAGATTCCGGGCTCGCATGCTGCGCATCGCCCCGGAATGACGGATCCCCTCACTCCATCTCAACATCCCCACCCCTCTGCGCCGCCAGCGGCGAGAAATCGCAGCGGTCGGGCTTCAGGTCGATCAGCGGGGTTTCGTCGAGGCAATCAAGCCCGCGCACCAGCACGCTCGAACCTTCGATGCCGACGAATTTGACGATCGAGGTGCCGATCGGATTGGGCCGCACCGGCGAGCGCAGCGAAAATGTGCCGCGCGTCTGGCCGTTCTTCTTCGGGCTTTGCAGCACGAGGTTGCGCGGCGAGCGATGCAGCCAGTAGATCACTTCCAGATGCGCATAGAAATCGACGCCCTTGAGCGCCGGCACCCATGGCTCGAAGATTTCGATCCGGCAGACCGGGCCATCGTGACTGCCCTGCCGCGGCGTCTCCTCGCGCAATTTCCAGGGTGTGCGAATGCGGCCGATGAAGACGAGGCCGGCGTCGTTGGTCGCGGGCATATCGACGGCGACCTCGCCCTCGCGTAATTGCGTCTCTACGATCATCGCTCTAGTGGTCCGATTCTAACATTCGCATCCCTTCGCAGCGGTCGCTTTTGCGAATGTTAATCAAAGGACCACTAATAATATAAGTATCTAGTGGAGTTTTGGATTTGACATTCGCTTGACGAACTCGTGGCCAGGTGGGTGTCAAATCTACTCCACTAGTCCAATGAAATGTTTCGCGCCTTGACTACCGCTGACCACCGCTCGCGATCGGCTTCGATGAACTTGGCGATCTCGGCCGCGCTTTGCGGCCGCTTTACCGAATAGCCGATTTTCTGAAGCGACGCACGAAACGTATCATCACTCAGGGCCCGGTCGAGGCTAGTCTTGAGAATTCCGGCAACATTCTCGGGCACCTTGGCCGGCACCGCAATCGCGAACCAGACGCTGACGAAGTAATCGGGGAAGCCGCTTTCGGCGATGGTCGGCACATCAGGCAATTCAACGCGTCGTTGCGCCGAACTCACCCCGAGTGCCCGCAACGATCCCGCACGCACTGAAGGCAACGCCGTTCCGAAAGAGTTCGAACATCAGCTGGACGTTGCCGGCGAGAAGATCGACCATGGCGGGCCCGGCCCCCTTGTAGGGCACGTGCGTCATCTCGATTCCGGCCATCTGCTTGAACATCTCGCCGGCGAGATGAATCACGCCTCCCGTTCCGGCCGAACTGAAACTGAGTTTTCCCGGATTCTGTTTGGCGTAAGCTACAAACTCGGCCACTGACTTCGCCGGCACCGAGGGATGGACCTCCATCACGAGAGGGTCCTCCGTTACGATCGCCAAGGTGCGAAAATCCCGATCGGGATCGTAGGCCAGCTTCTTGTAAAGCATGGGATTGAGAACAAACATCGAGCCGGAGACCACCAGGAGCGTGTACCCGTCGGCATCGCTCCGCGCGACCGCCTCGGAACCGATCGCGCCTTGCGCGCCGGGCTTGTTTTCGACGAACGCCGCCTGCTTGAGATCTCTCGCCAGATAATCCGCAACGACCCGGCCGACCACGTCGGTCGGACCGCCCGCGGCATAGGGAACCACGAGGCGGATGGGCCGCGTTGGAAACTCGGCGCCATATCCCGACGCAGCAAAAAGAGCCGCCACGCCGACACACGCGCCGATCAAGGCCGACTTGAAATGTCTGCCCATTGCCGTTTCCTCCGCTAGTGCCGTTCCACCAGCGAAGCGATCAAAGCAGTAATGCCGGGATCAGCCAAGCCACCATTTTCCCGCGAGCATCAGGAACTCGCCGGAGACCACACCGGCAAAGATCGACCGCCGCGTCTGCATGAAGACGATAAAACCCACGACGACGGCGCCGTAGCGCAGGAATCCCGGGACGCTCGCCAACGCCCCCGGCGGATGCACCAGGATTTCCGCGATCACGCCGGCAAGGCGTAAGTTCACGTCCTGAAATTTCGCAACACAAAACAGGCGCCGCCCGCGCGACGGATGCGGTTGCAGAGATCGTCGGCCGCAGGCCGCGTGTCGGCACCGATACGCACCTGATAGAACGCTCGCATGCCACGGTTACGGTTCTGTGTACTGAGCAGGGTCGGCGTCTGGTCGCCGATCACATTACGCAATCGCGACATCGCGCGGGAATACATCGCCATCGCAAGGTCGCGATTGAATCCGCCGGCGAGTTGGACACCCCATGGCTCGGCGGCGCCGAGCTGCACGCTCTGCTCGAGCCGGCTGACAAAATAGTTCGGCGCGCGCTTGAGCAGCGCCATCAGATCCTGGCAGGTCGTGTGCGCGGCCGCACGGTCGGATATCCGGCCGCCCCGGCCGGCCGTCTGCCACTCCTCGACCGTGGCACCGGTAATGCTTGAGACGTAATGGCGGGTCTCCTGCGGCATCGAACCTGTGCCGGCGAGCCATTCCTGCACCCGTCGCGGCCCCGCATTATAGGCCGCCGCTGCCAGCCCGAGATTGCCGAACTGGCTGCGTAACTGGTTGAGGAATTCGGCGGACTTCGGCAATGCCTGCACCGGATCGAAGGGATCGAGCAATCGCCGTTCGCTGGCCGTACCGGGCATGAACTGCGCGATGCCTTGCGCACGCTGGCCGTTGCGGGTCACGGGCCCCACCGCGTCGGACTGAAAGCGGCTTTCCTGCCAGATGACGCGGGCGAAAAACTCGAGCGGCAGATCGTTGGCCCGTGCCGCCGCCTCGATCATCAAACACACAGCTTCCCTTGTGTCGGGATCTGCCGGCTTTTCCGGTGGCTTTTCTGATGATTTATCGGCCGCGCTCTCCGATGGCTTTTCTTGCGGCTTTTCCTGTTGCGGCTTGTCTTGCGATGCCGCTTGCGGCGGCTTTTCCTGTGAATTGGCGGGCTCTTCCACACATGGCTTGGCCGGAGCGGAACCGTCGTTCGCCGGAGCCGCCTCCTGCGCGGTCGCTCCCGCGACCCCGAGGAACAGCCAGGCCCAAATCAGAAACCAGACCAGCGAGCGTCGGGACCCTTGCATTGCCGTCCTGCCTCTAACGTAAACCATCCTTGACACCGGCCTTACGCGGTTTAGCTATCGTTTGATGATGGCGCCTTGATGAGAGGAAGTTTTCCCGATATGGCGACCCCCACCGACGACCGTACCGGCTTCGCACCCGACGACGATGCGCCGATCCCCTACATGGCGCGCACGCGCGAATATTACGCCGCGATCGGTTACACCACGCCCTATCGCTGGGCGCATTATGTCGAGGCGCCGTTTCAACCGCTGCGCAAGCCGCTCGCGCAGTCGCGTATCACCATCATCACCACCGCTGCGCCGTTCGATCCCGCCAAGGGCGATCAGGGCCCCGGCGCCAAATATAACGGCGGCGCCAAGTTCTATTCGGTCTATGACGGCGATACGTCCAAGCCGCATGATTTGCGGATTTCGCACATCGCCTATGACCGCGTGCACACCTCGGCCGAAGACAGCGGCACCTGGTTCCCGTTGCCGCAGTTGCACCGGCTCGCCGCCGAAAAGCGCATCGGCGACGTCGCACCGCGTTTTTTCGGCGCGCCGACCAACCGGAGCCACCGCGTCACGATCGACACCGATGCGCCGGAAATTCTCGCCCGCTGTCAGGCCGATCGCATCGATGCCGTGGTGCTGGTGCCGAACTGTCCGGTCTGCCACCAGACGATCAGCCTGGTCGCCCGGCATCTCGAGGCCAACGGCATCCCCACGGTCGTGATGGGTTGCGCCAAGGACATCGTCGAGCATGCCGCGGTGCCCCGCTTCCTGTTCTCCGACTTCCCGCTTGGCAACTCCGCCGGCAAGCCGCACGATGTGGCGTCGCAGGCCTTCACGCTTGAGCTGGCGCTACGCGTGCTGGAAACCGCCCCCTCAGCCCAAACCACCGTGCAATCGCCGTTACGCTGGAGCGCCGACGCTGCCTGGAAACGCGACTACAACAACGTCGCAGCGTTGAGCGCCGAGGAACTGGCCCGGCGCCGGCGCGAATTCGACGCCCAGAAGGAAATTGCGCGCAGCCTTCGCGAGACGGCGGCCTGATCTGGCAAAATTGTCCTTAATGCCGCGGCTTGCGGCATGATTTTCCTAACATCGATTTACGTTAACGCGGCTTTTTGGCCGCGATGCCCTTTCTTGCGCCACCAGCTTGCGTAAAAGTTAGTGTGGTGGATTTGACATTCGCTTCAGTATCGCCGCGAGTCCTCAAAGCGAATGCCAAATCCAAAACCACACTAGAATCCAATATTTACTAGTGTCCCTTTGGTTCTGACATTCGCAAACGAACTAGCCGCAACATCATGCGAATGTCAGAACCGGGACACTAGGCCTTTCGATTGGGAGCTTTTCGATGCAGGAACGACGCCAGAGCGCGCGCGACAAGGTTATTTATGGCGGGGTCGCGGAGATCGCGGAAAACGGCGCATCCAGAGATTGCGTGGTGCGCAACATTTCCGAGCATGGCGCCCATCTCGAATTCAACAACGCCGTACGGCTTCCCAAGGATTCGTTGCGGCTGACGATCGCGCGCAAGGGACGCTCTGTGATGGCCGGATCATCTGGTGGCGTGACAATTTCGTCGGCGTGGCGTTCAACCCGGAAGAGTCTTATGAGTTGCCCGGGTCGGATCTCGCCGAACGCTTGCGCAAAAGCGAAAAGAAAAAGCGCCAGTTGCAGCGCCGCATCAAGGAATTGATCGAAGGCTAGCGCCGTCTATCTGAACTAGCCCGATCGTCCGGCTATCCCTTGTCTCCCCTCCCTCGCCCGCCCATAATCGCGGATATTACGGGAGGAAAACAAAAAAATGCGCCTGTTCTTCGTAACCTTCGCCGCCGCCCTGATCGGGCTTGCGGGCGAAACCGCCTCGGCACAAACCGCCGACCGCACCATCGACGAAATCAAAACCGAAACGCTCGCCCGCGCCCAAACCGGCGCCTATCCCGCTCTGGGTATCCAGCCCGCTGACGCCAGTGACGCGCTCTCCCGCATCAAGAGCCGCGATCCCGACGACTGGGCGGCGGCATGGAGCGCGGTCGCCGATGGCTATATGGCCAGAGCTAAGGCCGCCACCGACCCCAAGGAAGCCGACGCCAATTTTGTGCGCGCCTGGCGCCTGTATTACTTCGGCCAATGGCCGGCGCCGACCTCTGCCGGCAAGCAGGCTGCCTATCAAAAGGCGGTCGACGCCTACCTGCAACATGCCCGCTATTTCGATCCGCCGCTCGAAGTCGTGCACATTCCTTATGGCGACAAGGAAATCGTCGGCTACTTGAGATTGCCCGCCAATGCGCCGCGCCCTGTGCCGCTGGTGCTGGCGATTTCAGGTCTCGACAGCCGCAAGGAAACCGTAGCCGAGACCTACGCCGCCGCCATTCCCGAAGGAATCGGATTCTTCGCCGTCGACAGCCCCGGCACCGGACAAGCGCCGCGCAAGGCCGACGAGAGTGCCGACCATATCTACTCGCGCGTCCTCGACTATCTCGCCACACGGAGCGAAATCGACAAGAACCGCATCCTCGTGCATGGCCAGAGTTTCGGCGCCTATTGGGCGGCCAAGCTCGCGCACACCGAAGCCAAGCGTCTTGTTGGCGCGGTCACGCAATCGCCGCCGATCCATCGCACTTTCCAGGCCGATTTCTTCCGCGGCCGGATGTATACGCGCGAATATCTGTTCGACCTGGTCCCGGCGAACCTGTTTGTCTACGGCATGAAATCGGCCGACGAACTGATCGCCTTCCTGCCAAAAATGTCGTTGCAGACCCAGGGCCTGCTTGGCAAACCCACGGCGCCTATTCTGGTCGTGGGTGGCACGCGCGACACACAGGTGCCGATCGAGGATCTCGAATTGCTGATCAACAGCGGCACCGAGCCGCGCGAAGCCTGGATCAATCCCGTCGGCGGACATATGGGCCGCACAGCCAACACGTGGCCGGACCCGGTGATTTTCAAGAAGATCATCCTGCCGTGGGAAGTGCGTCACCTCAACGCCAAGGCGACACCTTAAAGGCGGCTGCACCAAAAACGCAGGTCGCATGCCTTGTGCATTTCGCGGCTGCGAAGGTTGCGACCAATATCCCTCTTTCAACGGGGCCGCACTTCTGTAAGCTCGCAGGCCGAACCCGGCGGGTTAACACCTGCCGGACCGATAACGACGATAAAAACAACGAAAACAAAACAAGCCAAAAAGCAGCCGGAGGAAACCTGATGCCAGCCACTTTCGTGCGCCGCGCCACCCTCAATCGCCGTACGCTTCTCGCCGCCGGCGGAGGCTTGGCGGGCATTCTCGCCGCCGGCCGCGCACCCGTCTTTGCCCAGACCCAGCCGAAGAAACTGGTCTTTGCCCATATCAATGCCGTGCCGGAATCGGCGGCCGTGGCCTTCGACTGGATGGCAAAGGAGCTGACCGCACGCTCGAACGGCGCGCTCGAAATGCAATTCTTCGGCAAGACGCTGATCCCGCAAGAGCTCGAGATCATGAATGCGGTCAAGTCCGGCAGCATCGCGATGGGAAGCCCGGCCGGAGCAGCCGCCACGGTATTTCCGGAGATGGGTGCATTCCTCGTGCCGTATCTCGTGAAGGACTACGCCACCGCCTATGCCATGTTCAACGGCAAGGTCGGCGACAAGCTCGAGCAAACAGATCGAAGACAACTACAAGCTCAAGGTGCTCTGCTATTTCGACTACGGCTTTCGCCATTTCTGGACTTCGAAGAAGCCAATCATCGAACCGAGAGACCTGCGCGGCCTGAAAATCCGCGTGCAGCAGTCGAAGATTTTCGGCGACACCATCAATGGGCTCGGCGGCAATGCCGTGCCGATGGCCTATGGCGAGGTCGTCACGGCTGCGAAACAGGGCGTGATCGACGGCGGCGACCTGCCCGTCGTCAACATGAAGGCACTCAAGATTTACGAAGTCTCGAAATACGCCTCCCTCACCTATCACAATTACGGCCCGACCAACGCCGTGATGAACCTCGACATCTGGAACGGGCTGACGTCAGATCAGCAGAAGCTGGTGCTCGAATTGTCGCGCGCCGCCCAGGAAAAAATTCGACAGCAGACCGAGTCGGTCGACAACTTCGCGGAGGCCAAGGCGCTGCTCGAGCCGCTCGGCATGACCGTGGTCGAAGCCAAGGTCGAGGAATTCCGTAAAGTGGCGCAGCAGAAGATCTGGCCGGCCTACAAGGCGCAATACGGCGCGCTGTGGGACGAGATCGAAGGCTTCAAGGCTTAAGCCCCCGCATCGGTTGCTCCTTTCGGAATTTTTGAACGCGCATGCTGCGGATCCTCAAAGCCGTCCCGAAAGTAACGGTCACGGCGCTGATCGTGCTCGCGATCGTCAACCTCCTGGTCGGCGTCATCCTGCGTTATTTCGTCGGAGCCATCACCGACTGGCTCGATGTCGATCCGGTGCCGTTCACCTGGGTCGAGGAAGTCGGCGAATTGTCGCTGGCCTGGCTGACGCTGATTGGCGCCGCGATCGGAATCCAGTCGCGCTCGCATTTTTCGCTATCGGTATTCGTGCATCGCCTGCCGGAAACCGCGCAGCTCTGGATCGGCCGCTTCAATCACGCCCTGATCGTGGGCGTTGGTCTCCTGGTGGCGTGGTACGGCTGGAAGCTTTGCCTGCTCAACAGCACATTGAAGACGCCGGGGCTCGAGATCAGCCTCGCCTGGCTCTACGCTTCCGCCGTTGTCGGCGGCATTCTGATTGCGGTATATGCGTTGGCGGTGATGATTTCGCCGCCGCCGCAATCTGACTCTCAACACTAGGGCGCGCCGTTCATGCTGCTCGCTGCGGTCGCTGCCATCTTCGTTGTCCTGATCCTGCTCTCGATGCCGATCGTGTTCGCGCTGGCGGTCGCCGGCATCGCGGGCCTGTGGATCGGCGGCTATCCGATGCAGCAACTTTCCTCGGCGCTGGTCTCGGGCTCGCAAAGCTGGGTGCTGCTGGCGATCCCCGCTTTCGTTTTCGCCGGCAATTTGATGGAACGTTGCGGCATGAGTCATGCGCTGGTCGAACTGGCGCGAGCCCTGATCGGCTGGGTCAAGGGCGGGCTGGGCATGTCGGTGATCGTGGTGGCTTATTTCTTCTCCGACATCTGCGGGTCGAAAATGGCGGAAGTTTCCGCGCTCGGGTCGGCGCTGATGCCGCCTTTGACCAGGGCCGGCTATGATCCGCGTGACTCCGCTTCGCTGATTGCGGCGGGCACCGCGATGGGCATGCTGGTGCCGCCGGCGATCTTCATGATTGTGATCGCCCAGGTCACCAATACCTCGGCGGTGGCGCTGTTCGTCGCCGGGTTCGTTCCGGCCATGGTCATCATGTTCTGCCTGATGGCGGTCGTCTACGTCCGCGCGCGGCAAAAGGACTGGCCGGTCGATACAAGACCTAGCCTCAAACGTCTCGGCGAAGCCGCACTCCATGCGGCGGTGCCGATGGTGGTGCCCTTCGTCATTCTCGCGGGCTTCATTCTCGGCATCATCACCGCGACCGAGGCCGGTGCGGTGGTCGCGGGCTACGCCTTTCTCGCGGCGAAGCTCTATTACCGCAACGTCTCCTGGCGCGAGATGGGCCGGATCGCCTATGACAGCGCGATCCTCACCGCAGCCGTGGTGTTCCTGCTCGCGGTCGCGTCGGTCTATCAATATCTGATGGGCGTGAGCGGCGTGCCGCAGCTCCTCGGCCAAATGCTGTCACCGCTGAAGGGACATCCCTGGCTGTTTCTCACGGTGACCGCGATCGTGAGCTGCCTGTTCGGCATGGTGCTGGAAGGCCTTCCGGCGGCGGTAGTGCTGATCCCAGTGGTGTTTCCGATTTCGGAATCGATGGGCATCGATCCCATCCATTTCAACATCGTTCAGACCGCAGCCGTCGGGATCGGCCTTTTCCTGCCGCCGATGGGCGTTGGGCTGCTGATGGCGCTGCGCTTTGCAAAGCTAAACGTCAGCGAACATTTCCGGACCTACCTGCCCTACATGCTCGCGCTGTTCACAGGACTGCTGCTGATCATCTGCATCCCTGAAATCAGCCTGACGCTGCCGAGACTGGCAGGATTGATCCGCTAGGCCTCAGCTATCGGCCATCAGCGGATGAAACCTTGGCGCGGATCGGCGCTAGTGGCCGCCTTGCCTCGCCCGCCTCCAGAACAAACCGCTGATCCAGCGAATACCACGGCGCCGCGAAACCGATTTCATCCGAAGATTTGTCGTGACGGATGTAGTTGCCGATCAGCGCGCGCGTGACGCCGAACTGCACGTCCGAATCGATATGCGGATCATCAGGTGAGTAGAGTTGCGAGATCAGCGTCTTGAATCCGGATTTGACGACCATGAAGTGCAGGTGTGCGGGGCGAAAGTTGTGGCGGCGCGTGGCACGCACCAGTTCGCCGACGGGACCATCGACCGGAATCGGATAGCCGGCCGGTTTGACGCTGCGGAAATGAAATTTTCCAGCTCCATCGGAGACGAAGCGGCCGCGCAAATTCATCTCGGCCTGCTTGGGATCCTGATTTTCATAAAGACCTTCCGGCGAGGAATGCCAGACGTCGATTTCAGCGCCGGCAACCGGTTTTCCGCTGGTGTCTTCAAGCGAAACGCGAACGAGCAGTTGCGGCCCCGGCGTCGGCGAGCGCACCAGCGAGTCGCCGCTCGCGCAGGCCGGCTGGTCGTCGCGCCAGAACGGGCCGAGCATATTGGCCTGGGTTTCGGTCTGGCCCTGATTGCCGTTGTTGAGCAGGCAGATCAGCGGCGACACGCCGAGGGAGCCTGCCATCAGCATCACCTCGTTGTGCGAGGCGGTCGTCTTCTGCCCCATAGCTGCGACGATGCGCACCGCCTCGCCAAATTCGCGTTCGGTCAGGCGCACCTCCCGCACAAATCCATGGAGGTGGCGCACCAGCGCCAGCAGGATTTCGCGTAAGCGTGGATCCTCGACGCGCGAAACGGCCTCTTCCACCGCCTGCGTCACGTCAGCCTGGTTTTCGATGATCATGTTCGTTTCTCCGCGCAGCTCTGTCGGCCGCTATATAACAAAAACCGGCGGTCTTTCGACGCGCCGGTTTTTCTGTGTCGCTATCTCGGAGCCCTTAGGCCTTTACCAGTCCCTTCGGCCCGCTGCCAGAACCACCATTTGGCTTCGGCTTCCGGGGTGTGGTGCGCTTGCGCGTGCCCGGTAATTTCTCCGGCTTCGGCGTCACCGGACCCTCGACAAAGTCGAAACCGATCTTGTCCTGGGATGTCGTCTCGTCCTTGACCAGCACGACGCGGACATGACCACCGCCCTTGAGCTTGCCGAACAGAACCTCGTCAGCCAGCGGCTTCTTGATATGCTCCTGGATGATCCGCGCCATCGGCCGCGCGCCCATCTGCTCATCATAGCCATGCTGCACCAGCCAGGCTTTGGCCGGCTCGGACAGTTCGATCGTGACGTCGCGGTCGGCAAGCTGCGCTTCGAGCTGAAGCACGAACTTCTCCACCACCATGCCGATCACATCCGCATTGAGATGCGCGAACGAGACGATGGCATCGAGCCGGTTGCGGAATTCCGGCGCAAACTGGCGGTTGATGGCCTCGTGGTCGTCGCCTTCCCGCTTGCTGCGGGTGAAGCCGAACGCCTGACGCGCCAGATCAGCGGCGCCCGCATTCGTGGTCATGATCAGGATCACGTTGCGGAAGTTGACCTGCTTGCCGTTATGGTCGGTGAGCCGGCCGTGATCCATGATCTGGAGCAGCACGTTGTAGAGATCCGGATGCGCCTTCTCGATTTCGTCGAGCAGCACCACGCAATGCGGATGCTGGTCCACGCCGTCGGTCAGAAGGCCGCCCTGGTCGAAGCCGACATAGCCGGGAGGCGCGCCGATCAGGCGCGACACGGTGTGCCGCTCCATATATTCGGACATGTCGAAGCGCAGCAGCTCGACGCCGAGCGAGGCCGCCAACTGCTTGGCCACTTCGGTTTTGCCGACGCCGGTCGGACCCGAGAACAGGTAACTGCCGATCGGCTTCTCCGGCTCACGCAAGCCCGCACGCGCGAGCTTGATCGAGGCGGAAAGCGATTCGATCGCCTTGTCCTGGCCGAATACCACCCGCTTCAAGGTCTGTTCGAGGTGCTTGAGCACTTCGGCATCGTCCTTGGAGACGCTCTTGGGCGGAATCCGCGCCATCGTGGCGATGGTGGTTTCGATTTCCTTGATGCCGATCGTCTTCTTGCGCTTGTTCTCGGCCACCAGCATCTGCGCCGCACCGGACTCGTCGATCACGTCGATCGCCTTGTCCGGCAGCTTGCGGTCGTGGATGTAGCGCGACGACAACTGCACCGCGGCTTCGATCGCCTCGTTGGTGTATTTCAGCCGGTGATAGTCCTCGAAATAAGGCTTCAGACCCTTGAGGATCGCAATCGCATCCTCGACCGTCGGCTCGTTGACGTCGATCTTCTGGAAACGCCGCACCAGCGCGCGGTCCTTTTCGAAGTGCTGACGGTATTCCTTGTAGGTCGTCGAGCCCATGCAGCGGATGGTGCCCGAGGCCAAGGCAGGCTTCAGCAGATTGGATGCATCCATCGCGCCGCCGGACGTGGCGCCCGCGCCGATCACGGTATGGATTTCGTCGATAAACAGGATCGCGTTCGGATGCGCCTCGAGCTCCTTGAGCACCTGCTTCAGGCGCTCCTCGAAGTCGCCGCGATAGCGCGTGCCGGCGAGCAGCGTGCCCATGTCGAGCGAAAACACCGTCGCCGCCGACAGCACTTCCGGTACTTCGCTGTCGACGATGCGCTTGGCAAGGCCTTCGGCAATCGCGGTCTTGCCGACGCCGGCTTCGCCGACGAACAGCGGATTGTTCTTCTGCCGGCGGCAAAGCACCTGGATCGCCCGGTTGATTTCGGAGTTGCGTCCGATCACCGGATCGATCTTGCCGTCGCGCGCCTTCTTGTTGAGGTTGACGCAGTAGGTCTCCAGCGCCTCACCCTTCTTCTTGGAATCCTCGTTGCCCTTGGTCTCGGTCTCTTCGTCGACACCGCGCACGGGACGGGCTTCCGACACGCCGGGCCGCTTGGCAATGCCGTGGCTGATATAGTTGACCGCGTCGTAACGCGTCATGTCCTGCTCTTGCAGGAAATAGGCGGCGTGGCTCTCGCGCTCGGCAAAGATCGCGATCAGCACATTGGCGCCGGTGACTTCCTCGCGTCCCGAGGACTGCACGTGAATGACCGCGCGCTGAATCACGCGCTGAAAGCCGGCAGTCGGCTTGGCGTCGTCGGCGCCGTCGGTCACCAGATTTTCGAATTCGGTTTCGAGATAGTTGACGAGGCTGGTGCGCAGCTTGTCGAGATCGACGCTGCATGCGCGCATCACGGCCGCCGCATCGCTGTCATCGATCAGCGACAGCAGCAGATGTTCGAGCGTCGCGTATTGATGGTGACGCTCATTTGCAATCGCCAGCGCGCGATGCAGGGATTGTTCTAGGCTTTGGGAAAAAGTCGGCATTCGCGTCCTCTATGGCCCCTGGCCATCATGATCGCCGTTGGCCGGTGAGGCAACAACAACCTTTGTCATATATAGTTGCGTACGATCGTGGCAAAAGACCGCCTTGGATATTTCTCCCCGCACGCTCGTATAAGGGGACAGTTTTACCCGTGATTTTCCGGGTTAACCGATCTCGCCCGATTCCCGTCGATGCAAGACCCGTTCCGATTTCAGGCCATGAAAAGCTTGAATAAATAAAAGCCCGGCCTTTTGGCCAGGGAGCGACGTCACTTCTTTTCCATCACGCATTGCAGGGGATGCTGGTGCTTGCGCGCAAAGTCCATCACTTGCGTTACTTTAGTTTCGGCGATCTCGTAGGTGAAAATACCGCACTCGCCGATACCGTTATGATGGACGTGCAACATGATCTTGGTCGCGGCCTCGACATCCTTCTGGAAGAATTTTTCCAGCACATGAACGACAAACTCCATCGGAGTGTAGTCATCGTTCAGGATCAGGACCCGGTAGAGATTGGGCCGTTTGGTTTTCGGTTTGACCTTGGTGATAACGGATGTAGCCGGCCCGCCGGTTCCGCCCGAGCGGTTTTCATCGTTGGCCATTCGGGAGGGGAATGCGACGAGCGACGACGGCTGCGGATCAGGGCTGGTAATCAAGCGTAACATGACAGGAGTGTTTTGAAGTCCTCTGGGAAAAGCGACAGGAACCGTCGGCCAACTCCGAAACACACCGTCCTGACCGTCTACCCCGTGCCGGCCTGGCGCATGCCGACCGCGCGAAACAGAATATGGGTCCAGCCTTGTCTGGCCGCAAGCTCGTAAAATATTCACGATCGCTGGGCTTGGCAGCAAACCCGATTCCCGGCGCTGCGTCCCAGCCAGATTAGTCAATTCGTTTCCCTTTGACAAAGCAGGTCGCAGCCCGACCGAGCACGGCTCTCGCAAAATCGGCGGTTCCGGGTCGGTGGCGACGTGAGAATTTGCCGTCACCCTTCGTTGCTTCGGCCGAATTTCGCGGCACGGCCTTTGCGGGCAATGCGCGTGCTCCTGCAAGCCACGGGCGATATATGCGGCTGTGGATAAGGCTATCCCGGTTGTCAGCGCGACCGGTCGGCCAGCCTGGACGGGTTAAATTGTGCATTGCACAAGGAGAGCCGGCTGTTAGACTGAAAACCTCAAATCCCGTGCTTTCCCGCAAGCCTTCCTTAATCATTTGGAAACCGCAGCCCCCTACCCTGATTCCTTGGGTCTGCTCGCTTGGGGCAGGCTCGGAAATCTGTTTGTGAACAGCGTCTTAGCTAGAATGGCGGACTGTCGACCGACGGGAGCGGAGTTAAACCCCCGCTGTCGGTTTCTGAACAGGGAAACCTCACCGGGCCGTCGGGCATAATTTGGCCTCACGAAGCGGTGATCAAGACAGAAAATGGGACGGGAAAGTTCATGCTTCGAACCAACTTGGTTACCTCGCGTCGTTGGCGGGTTTGCTCTTTCGGGTTTGTCGCGGTTACAGCCGCAGTCGCCTTCACCACCGATACCGCCGAAGCGCGCCACTACCGGCACTCCTATCACCAAGTACGGCATTACCATTCGGAGTCGCACGAGGATTACAGCCCGGCGTTCTCCTCGATCATCGTCGACGCCAATTCCGGCGCGACGCTGACCTCGACCAATCCCGACGCGAGCCGCCATCCGGCCTCGTTGACCAAAATCATGACGCTTTATCTGCTGTTCGAGCGCCTCGACGCCGGCAAGATCAAGCTCGACACCGAAATGCCGGTATCCGAGCACGCGTCCGAACAGGACCCGACCAAACTCGGCCTGATGCCCGGCCAGACCATCCGTGTCGAAGATGCGATCAAGGGGTTGGTGACACGCTCCGCCAACGACGCCGCCGTCGTGATTGCCGAGGCGCTTGGCGGCAGCGAAGACGATTTCGCCAGGATGATGACCCGAAAAGCGCGCATGCTCGGCATGAGCAAGACCACCTATCGCAACGCGTCGGGCCTGCCTGACGACGAACAGGTGACGAGCGCGCGCGATCAGTCGACGCTGGGCCGCGCGATCCAGGATCGCTTCCCGCGCTATTACCGCTACTTCTCGACGGCGTCCTTCACGTTCCGTGGCCATTCGATCGCCAACCACAATCATCTGCTCGGCACGGTCGAGGGCGTCGATGGAATCAAGACCGGCTATACGCGCGCGTCCGGGTTCAATCTCGTGACATCGATGCGCCGGGGCAACCGCCATCTGGTCGGCGTTGTCATGGGCGGCCGCAGCGGCAGTTCGCGCGATGCCATCATGCGCAACCTACTCGCGGAAAATCTCGAAAAGGCTTCGACCAAGCGCACGGTCGCCGCGATCACTGAACGCAATCCGTCGGATGGCAATGTGGAAGTTGCGGATGCCGAAACGCAGGCGCAGCCGGCGGTAACACAACCTGTCCAGGCTGCGCCGGTTTCGATCACTCCGGCTCCGTCGCGACCGGCTGCCGCTGCTTCGCTGATGTCGCAGGCCAGGGCCGACGCATCGTCGGTAAAGTTCGATGCCAAAACCGAGCCGGCGCCGCTGACAAACGGCGTCCTCCAGGCCCAGGCGATTGCCGCGATCCCCGGCTCGTCCGAACCAATGAAACCGGTCAAGGTGAAGACCGTCCAGATCAAGGCCGGCCAGACCAGATTGGCGGCAGCCGGTCCGGCCCAGCCGGCTCCGCCGGTCACGAGCGCCATACCGGCTCGGACCGATGTACCGGAAACCTCGAACGCGATCGTTGCCAAGGCTGAAAACGGCAAAGCCGACAACGGAAAGACCGATAATAGTGCCGTCAACGCCGCGCGCACCGATCTGCCGCCGCAACCCGCCAACCATGGCACCGGAAACGGCATTCTCGGCGTCCTGCCCGCTTCCAGCCTTACCGCATCGCCTTCGCAGGCGATGGCCTACGCCGATCCCTCACCTCACGCCCAGCCGGGCGGCGCGAACAAGCCCGAGGTGACCCATAGCGGATGGATCATTCAGGTCGGCGCACTCGAGAGCGAAAGCGAAGCGCTTCAGCGGATCGAGGCCGCCCGAAACAAGGCGCATGGCCTGCTCAACAAGGCCGATTCATTCACCGAGCCGGTGGTCGCCAAGGACGACCGGAAACTGTACAGGGCCCGCTTTGCCGGCCTCGACCGCGATCGGGCCGAAGCGGCGTGCAAGACGCTGAAGCGTAGCGATATTTCCTGCATCACCGTTCACAACTAAAGAAAAAGACAACGAAAAGACGAAACGGGCGGTCTCCAAAAGAGGCCGCCCGTTTCGTTTGCAACCTCTCGTCAAGATTTTGCGGTTAAGCCTTAAGGGCAGGAAATTAGCCACGCCGGATAACGGCGGGCGATCACGGCGTCGGACGGAGGGAAGGCAGCGGTCCCGCGGCTTTCAGCGTTTGATGGCGTGCCGGAGTTAGTTGTGATGCGTGCGAAGCAGAACCTCCTTGGCCTCGTTTACACGGGCAGCGAGGTACGTCGACCCCCCCTGGTCGGGATGCAGTTTCTTCATGAGCCCGCGATGGGCACGGCCGATTTCGTCGCGCCCCGCCCCCGGTTTCAAGCCAAGGATCTGATAGGCCTCCTCGTTCGTCATTTTGCCGCTCGGCGCCGCGCCGCGTTGCCGGCCTGCCGCGTCTCCTTGCGCGTTCTGACGCCAGGCGGGAAACCGGCGGTCCAGATAGCTTTCAAGTAACGGCACGCTTTCGGCATCCAGTTCCCCAAACATGCCCAAAAGCGCCGGAAGATCGAAATCCTTCAGCGAGCGGCCGGCATTGGGGCCGGAAACAATCGTCCCGGTCAGCGCGCCGGTATCGTGATCGAGCGTCATCTCGAAAAACCGGGAGCGCACGCGCGAGGCTTGGCCGTTCGAGCGCTGTCCGCCGCCCGCACCGAATAGTCCGCCGATTTGGCCAAAGCCCGGCGTTCCGAATGGCGCCCAACCCAATAGCCCCGCGCCGAAGATGCCGATCGGGATGGCGACCGCAAGCTCGCCCTTGATGCCGGTGAAGGCGGCCACCGCCAGCGCCAGCACACCGCCGCCAATCTTGACGGCGCGCGCAAGCACCGCGGGATTGGCCGCGCGAAACATCTGCAACAGCAAATAAAGAACGAGTACGGCGACAGCGCCTGCGACCAGGGTGGGCATGGCTGCAATATAGGTGCAGCCGGCAAAAAAAGCATGCCGGCTCTGATCCTGCTGGCGGCGCTTCCTCAAAAAAGCGCGTTTTCGCTGCGTTACCGGGCCCGTATCATTTCGGGCTCGAGGAACTCGATCGGGAGCGCAACATGACGGTACAGGGTTTGACAACCATCAAGAGCAGTCATGCTCCGCGCGAGACCATGAACCGGCTGGAAGCCGCGGTCATCGCAAAGGGCCTGACGGTGTTTGCCCGGATCGATCATGCCGAGGGCGCGTCCGCAGCCGGCCTTTCGTTGCGACCGACACAGGTTCTGATCTTCGGAAATGCCAAAGGCGGCACACCCTTGATGCAAGCGGTACAGACGATGGGGATCGACCTCCCGCTCAAGGCGCTGGTTTGGCAGGATGAAGCGGGCGAGACCTGGCTGTCGTGGAACGATCCGGCCTGGCTCGCGGCACGGCACGGCCTCAAGGGAGCCGAAGCCGTGGTCGGCAAACTGACTGCCGTGTTGGACGACGCCGCCAAAACGGCGACGGCCGCGTAGCTGCGATCACTTCATCTGGCCTAACAATCTGGCCGCCCCGCCATCGCTCCGTGACAACAACCGCAGCGCTTCACGCCCACCGGCGGCGTAAGCCGCCGCCGCGCGCAACAGCTCGCGCAGTTGTGCGGCGGCGCCTGGGTCGAACCGCGACCACGCTCCGCCCGTGAGCCGCGCGATTTCCCGAAATGCCTGCTCGGCCGCCGGATCGTGACCTTCCTGAAACATGAACACGGGCACCTTGAGCAAACCCAATTCGCCGGCCTTTACACAGAGATCATCGACGTTTTCCTCCATGGCGTCGCCGACGAACACAACGGCCCGCACGCCCGACGCGACCGCCTCGCGCCGCGCCTCGGACAATACTTTGCCGATCTGGGTGTTGCCGCCGCGGCAATCGATTTTGCCCATGAGTTTGGCCAACGCGGCACTGTCGGAAATCCAGCCGGAGGCACGGCATTCATTGAGGCCGCGATAATAAACCAGACGGATGTCGAGGCTGCCGAGCGAGGCTGCTTCCCGAAACATGTCGGCTTGCAGGGCACACGCCAGATCCCAGGTCGGCTGCCGGCTCATCGTGGCATCGAGTGCGAAGACCAAGCGCCCCTTGCCGCCAGTCGTAAAGGGCGACATCGCCTTTGCCTTGGCGACGAAGGCGGCGATGTCTTCGGAGGCTGACGGTTGCTGCTCCGGCAACGAATTGCCTTCGCCGTCGCGCGTTACTCTTCCATTGGATTTTGAATTGTTGGGCTCGCCGGCCATTGCATGCTCCCGCAACCCAATGTGGGTCGGGGACTGGAGCTGGTCAATGCGTGGCAGCCCCCGGACGAAGCCTAAAAGAGGCGTCGATCAGTTGTGCGCGACCGGCGTATAGGGAGCGACCGGACCGGCGTCGGTCATGATCGGCGGCGGCCTGGTTTCAGCCGGCCGAAGATCGCTGTCATCGTCGAGCAACTTGTCCAGTGTCTCCTGGATCGTCGACTTGGCCTCGTCGGAGCCGGTATCGCGCATGTCATTGTGCTGGAAGGAGGTGCGCACGACGGTGATTCCGGCCTTCGCACAGATTTCGTCGTTCGGAATAACGCCGGGATCAGGCTTGAAGACGGGATCTTTCGAACGGAACGAAATGATCTTGAACCGGCCATCGGTCATGAACGGCACACGCAGGTTATCCAGCGTGACGACTTTCTTGATCTGCTCCGGGTAGAGTTTGGCGAAATACATCGAAATATCGCCGCCGTTGGAATGCCCGACCATGGTCAGGTGATCATAATCGGCGTTGGGTTGAACCGTCTTCAGCTGTTCGATCGCAAAGCGGATGTTGGCGACACCCCGATGATATTGCGGCAGGCGTCCGACATAGAGCTCGCCGACCTTTGTCACGAGCGGCGCATCGGTCGCAAGGTCGTGCTGGATGCTCGCCACCATATAGCCGCGTGCGGCAAAGAGGTTTGCCAGGAAAGAGTATTCGGTGAACTTGACGGTGTTGCCGTGGTTGAGGATCGCCACCGGCAGCTTGATCATGCCGGCATTGGCCTGCAATTCACGGTCGCGACGAACAGCTAGGTCGATTTCAACCGGCCGATTGCCGCGCGACGCATCATGAAACATCAGCGTTTCATGGCGGATCGCCCATTTGCTTGCGGTGAAATAGCCCACCCCAACCACAGCCGACAGGGAAAGTAGAACGGTAATTCCACGTTTCATGTTCGCCCTCTGCGGGACCGCATTGACTGCCTGGACCTAACATCCAGGCTCTCGTTGGATCACACATTCTTAATATAATTCACGCTGCCGTGACGGAAAGACCAAATATTGGCACTTTGCCGCCCGATCATTGTGCGGCGCATTATTTCGCGTGCATCGAGATGCCCAGAAACGCCCCCGCCCAACGCGCGCAGAGATGGACGCTTAAGGTCAAAAGCGGGTTCAGATCTTGGGTAAAAGCCCGGTAAAACAAGGCTTTGATGAACCGGCTCTGAACCCGATCCGGAACATTTTACGGAAATTCGAAAAGCAGGTTGGTCTTGCTTCCGGCCGCGTGGTGAGGCTGGCACGATCTCAGGCACCGATGATGTCATGGAGTTCCAGTGGCTTGTCGATCTGACTGAACCATTCGGCGCGGTTGGCGGCGCGGCGGCGGCCGCGTTCGTCCAGCGGCAATTTGAGTTGGCGCAACAGGCTCGTGACTTCCTCACGCGCGGTGACGTGGCCGAGGTTCGGACGGGTGCCCAGCGTTTCCTCATCGAGGTCGTCAAGCGCGGTCAGGCCGCGCGGAAAAAATTCGCGATACACCACCCGCTCGGCGAACCCGTCGATCGAACGAAAGCCGAGCCGCAACGACAATTCGTTCAGTCCGTCGGCGACAAGCTGCTTGTTTCGCGATCCCAGCATCGACAGGCGGTTGCGAACGACGATCCAGTCGGTGCTGACGCCATCGATCTGACGGCGCCTGCGCCGCATGTCACGCACCATCTCGGAATAGTGGCTTTCGCCGGTGACCGAATAGGTTTCGGGGTCGACGGTTCCAAGGACGTCGAAATCGAGGAAGCTGTCGTTGATCGGGGTGACCAGCGTATCGGCCATCGAATGCGCCAGCCGCATCAGGTAGCTGTCGGAACCCGGCGTATCGATCACGATAAAATCGAAACAGTGCTCGACCGCCCTCACCGATTCTTCGAACTGCTCGAATTCGGTCGTCTCATTTTCGGCGATTTGCATGGTCTGGCCGAGCTTGATGCAGCGGTGCACCGGAATCTCGAGATCGAGACCGGTCCGGCTTGCCCATGCGCGGCGGTTGTTGATGTAGCGGGTGAAGCTTTGCTGGCGGCAATCGAGGTCGATGGTGGCGACGCGCTGGCCGGCCTTCAACAAAGCGACGGCAATATGCAGGGCCGTGGTGGACTTGCCTGAGCCGCCCTTCTCATTGCCCAGCACGACGACATGAGCCGAGCCCGATTGACCCTGACTAGTCTGCAGCAACATGCATTCGCTCCCCTTTCGTCATCTTCAAATTACGCGTGAGCGCGGTCAAGTTAAATGCGCAAACCTCGTCGCGAATTGCTGTCGCGACTGCCCGCATGGTGAATCGTGCGCGTCCTGCATCCGGATGAGGCGTCGGTATCGCGCCGAAGGTTCGATCCCCTCCGGTGCGGGTGGGATCTTGCAATGCTTGGCGACAGGCCGCCGAGCTTGGTAGAGTCGGATGGTGTTCCGCTGTCGCGCCACCACACCCGCCGCTCCTCCTCCCCCGAAGATCGAGACCCGATGCCGTCACGCCCCATGATCGTCCGCACAATTCCCGCGCTGCGCCGCGCGCTCGATGGCCTTCGTGCGAGAAAAGCCTCGATCGCGCTGGTGCCGACCATGGGAGCACTCCATGACGGCCATGTGTCGCTGGTCCGGTTGGCGAAGCGACGCGCCCGCAAAGTGGTGGTGTCGATCTTCGTGAACCCGACTCAGTTTGCGCCAACGGAGGATTTCGGATCCTACCCGCGGACCTGGAACACCGACATCGCCCGGCTGACGGCAGAAGATGTGGACCTGATCTGGAATCCCGACGTCAAGACCATGTATCCGGATGGCTTTGCGAGTCGCATCCTCACCGAGGGGCCGGCGACGGTCGGGCTGGAGGACCGCTTCCGGCCGCACTTCTTCGGCGGCGTCGCCACCGTGGTCGGGAAGCTGTTCACACAGTGCCGGCCCGACATCGCCATCTTCGGCGAAAAGGATTTCCAGCAATTGCGGGTGGTGGCGCGCATGGCCGCCGACCTTGACCTTGGCGTCAAGGTGATCGGTTCCAAAACCGTGCGCGAGCGTGACGGGCTGGCGATGTCATCCCGCAACGTCTACCTGTCGGCTGAGGAACGCCGGGCCGCGCCCATCTTGTTCAAGGTCATGAAGGAAACAGCGCGCGAGCTGCGCGCCGGCGGCGACCTTCAAGCCGCGCAGGCCAGCGCCGTCGAAACAATCACCGCCGCGGGCTTTACGGTAGATTATTTCGAGACGAGGCACGCCGAATCGCTGGCGCCGGTCAAATCGATCAAGGACGGGCGGCTGCGCATTCTGGTCGCCGCCAAGATCGGCACGACCCGGCTGATCGACAACATCGCGGTGTAACCAGCCTGGAGAAGCCCGGGCCTAGAGCAGCCCGAGATCGCGCAACTCGCGGCGCATCGGCTCGGGCATGGCGGCAACACTTGAAGCCGCCGATTTGGTGAGATCGGCCGGGGCTGCGTCCGCCTCGAAGTAGCGCCATCCCTGGAAAGCCCGCATCGGGCGCGGCGAAACCGGGATTACCTTCGGCTGCATCACCAAACGACACCGGCCGATGCCGTCCCGGTCACGAAACGGCTCGATGGCGATCAGCTTTTCGCGCGCGGCGATTTCGCCGCGAATGACCCAATAGAGCGAGCCTCCGGCAAGTACTTCCTCAACGCGTTTGGGCGTCATCCGCGTGATGTGGATATGATGGGCCGGTTGGCCCTTCTTTTTGGCAGCCTTGATTCGCTCGGCGACCCACCCCTTGAGATCCTTCACGGAATCGCAGCCGACGCAAAGTTTGATCAGATGAAGCGGCATGTTTTTGTTCGGCGCCAACTAATGAGGTTGACCTTCGCTACTGGCCTGGCCGCCGGTTCGTCAAGCGAATGTCAGAACCGGAATATTAGCGGGGATCAATCCGAGGAAGCTGCGGCCGGCGACGGCGCGCCTGGTGCCAGAGAAGTGCCCGGCACAGATGTCGGCGGGTGGATCGATCTCGGCTGTCTCTTGGCCGCAGCCACCGTCGACGATGCCGACGCGGTCGGCCGCGGTAACGGCGTGGGGGTCGCGGCCGCGGGCGCAGGTTGACGGGGTGTCGATGCCGTCGAAGGTTCCGGCGTCATGATGCTCACAGGCGGCGTCGAAGAAGCGCTTGGGAATTCGGCGTTGGTCGGCTTGCCGGTCGGCACGCCCGGTATGAGGGCGGCAACCGGCGCCCCGGCGGGCGCCGCCGGCGCGTTCCAAAGCGCCGAATACCGCGCAACCATTCCGTCATAGGTCCGCTCCTCGATATTGGACGCGACACGGGTCCGGTCGGTCAGGGATCTGAACGCGGAACAATCGAACGGCGTACAGCGGTCGCGAACCACCAAGACCTCTGCCATCAGCCCGTAACGGTCCTGCTCCACCGCCCGGCGCAGCGCCGCGAGTTCCGGCGTCATATTCTTGTTGGCGGCCACAACATCGCCAAATCCGATTAGCCGGGTAACTTGACGCGCGGCGTAGGAAAGCGCCGCGGCAGTTGCTTCCGGCGAGCCGAACACGGCCTTTTCGCAAGCGGCCAGAACCGTATCTCCAGCCAGATCGTCCACGCAGGCGAGCGCGGGCAGGCCAGCCGTCAAAGAGCGGCCATCCTCGATCGCGCCGGAACTAGCTGGGCCGAAACCGCGGGTGGTCGCCGCGAGAGCAATCCCGACAGCCAATAGCGTGATGACCGTCAGCGCGCCGTTCGCTACCGACTTTTCCGCCCGCAGCAGCGTGATGAGCACAATGACGGCGAAAAATCCCGCCGCAGCCACTGTCAGCCACGTCGGAAATGCAGGAGAACGCCACATCTGATCGAGCGTGCTGGCCCAGGCCCAGTTCATGCGCGATGTCCCTTAACGCGATGTCCGTTAGCGCGGCAACAGTGCATTCGGCGTTTCCGAGCTTGCGAATCCAAGGGCACTGGCAAGGACACTATCAAGAAAAAACCTTGCGCGACTTTTTTCAGAAATCCGACCGCCATCATGCAGCCAAATGCGGACTTCCAAAAACTGCCATACCGGCTTGGCCAACAACCTGTTTCTGCGAACCGGGCCTTTTAACGGCAGACGTGAAACGCAAGACCCGTTTCACCCTGATGTGTCAGATTAGGAAAGCGCGAGCTGACTTTCCTTGGCCACTCGCTCGAACGCCTCGGTCGTGCTCTTGATCCGGTACTGACAGTCATCTCCGTCGGTCGGAAGCAGGCGGATCACCTCGTAGGTTCCGCTCGCGGCCGGACGTGCGATGTTGCTGGCGGTAAAATAGACGGACTCTCCAACTCTGTACTTATGCTTCAACGCCCTCTCCATCACGCAAAACATCAGCTTTCCGCCTTGGGTCCCGCTTGCGTTAGCTGACTGAAACTGCGGCGTTATAGCATGCGGTCTGACTTTTTGGCCAGCGCGCTACGAACATGGCAAATACGACGATTTTGCAGGATTTTCAGTGAGATAAAGGGCCCATCGCGGGTCTATTGGCCGCCCTGAAGTTCCAGCTCGGTTAGCCGGAAAAGCCGCTCCAAAACCCGGGGTTCCGGCAAGCAAGTGATACCGCCGGGCGTTGTATTCCTGGCGGTCAGAAGATTAGCGGTCAGAAGACGATTTTCGAGATCAGGCCGTATGCGGCAGCTTGCCGTCCGGGCTGGCGTGGTCGACGGCGCCGGGAAGCTGCTGGGCCAGGATCTGGGTGATCTGATCGACCGGGATGTTGTACTTGGCAGCGAGTTGCCGAACGGTATCGCTGCCCAGCACCTGTTGCAGTTGTTCCGCGGTGATCGGCAGGTTCTGGCCGTTGCCCAGCCACGACTTCACCTGATCGCCGAGACCCGCCTGCTGCAACTTGGCGACGATGGCAGAAAGTCCGCCCTGACTGCCGTTGCCCAATACCTGGCTCAGCACCACCGGCAGAACGGCGCTCTCCAATTGTCCGAGTGCGCCCTTTAAGGCGGGCGAATTTTCCAATGAATCAAGAATTCCCATGGCCGAACCCCCTTTTGGGTTTGTGAGCGACGTCGGTTCCAGATTCAGACTGCTTTTGCTTGATGAGGTCAAGCCGCCAATTCGGCTCGCGAGCCTGTTTTGACATCACAACGGCGCTTAAGCTCGCGGGCTGCGACTGACATCACAAATCCATGACATCAAAACGACGCGAGGGTCAGTCGGTGCGGGACGACTCTATACGTGAAGGAGGAAGCGGTTCCACGTCGGGTGCTCTCGGGCTGACGTCCTGGGGCGGCGGGATCTCATCCGCCTGCAATTTGAGGCGAGCGGCCTTCTGCACCAACAGCGCGGCGAGTTCCGGGTTGTCAGTCGCACGAGCGAAATTCAACAGCGCCATCATCTGACGCGACAGATACGCCCTTCCAACCATCGTACACCCCAACTTACGTCCTGCGTGCGCTCTCAACGTTCGCAGCCGCAATCGGTTTCGTAAAAAAGTGCAAAAGTGATCACAGCGGGTTCCAGTGGAACCAGCTGTGATATTTTTCACATATCGATTTTTCACATATCGAAATGAAGTAGGAAGATCAGACCGATTCGAATTTTTCGATGACGATCGTCTCGGCGAGGCCGGCCTTCGTCCATTCCGCAAAAGCCGGCAACGCCATCATCGCGTCCATGTAGCGTTGCGTCTCTTTGGTCACTGCGACGGCATAGGTGCGGAGGCGATGCACCACCGGCGCGAACATGGCATCCGCCGCGCTGAAGTCACCGAACAGAAACGGCCCCGACTGGCCGAAGCGGCCGCGGCACTCGCTCCAGATCTCCTCGACGCGGGCAATGTTGGCGCGGGCCTCGGCCGACAATTCGATCGCACCGATCGGCCGATGCAGATTCATGCCGCATTCGTTGCGGAGCGCCGCAAACCCCGAATGCATCTCGGCGGAAACTGAACGGGCGTGCGCGCGGTGAGCGGGATGTTCGGGCCAAAGCCGCTTTTCCGGGAAACGCTCGGCGAGGTATTCGATGATCGCAAACGAATCCCAGACCGTGACGTCACCATCAACCAATATCGGTACTTTGCCCGAACGCGAGAAGTCGAGAATCCGCTGCTTGTCGGCTGCGCCCGTGTAAAGCGAGATGAAAACCTCCTCGAACGGAATATTGTTGGCGCGCAGCGCAAGCCACGGCCGCATCGACCAAGACGAATAGTTCTTGTTTCCGATCACGAGCTTGAGGGTCATTTTAAATCCGTTCTCGATTGCCTGAGCGGAAGCGGCCATGTGGCCCGGCGCGCCTTCAAGACAAACCTCAAATCACGGCCGGTTGCCGCGATCAAGTCAGTGGATTGGATTTGACATTCGCTACCCATCTGGCCGCAAACTCACAAAGCGAATGTCAAATCCTAAAATCCACTGAAAACATCTATTTTATAGTGGTCCTAAGATTCCAACATTCGCGACAATGCCCGCTGCGAACAGATGCGAATGTTGGAATTGGACCGCTATCATGGCAGCATCCTCAAGTTCAACAGGAGCGACGCATGCGCACTTATCTCGTCGATATCCTGGCGGTCGGCTTTTTCGTTCTGGAGTGGGCGGTTTATGCGCTCACCCTCGAACATAGCGCCTATGGGCGCAACAGCCTTTCGGCCCGCATGCATGACTATCGCGAGGTGTGGATCCGCCGCTTGCTCGACCGCGAAGCCCGCATGGTCGATATGCAGATCCTGGGCTCCTTGCAGAACGGCACCGCCTTCTTCGCCTCCACCAGCCTGATTGCGGTCGGCGGCGCGCTGGCTCTGCTGCGCTCCACCAGCGAAGCGCTGGCCGTGCTGAAAGCGCTCCCGATCGACATAAGCCCGACGCCGGCGCTGTGGGAACTCAAATGCGTCGGGCTGGTTCTGATTTTCATCTATACCTTCTTCAAATTCGCCTGGGCCTACCGCCTGTTCAACTATGTGGCCATCCTGCTCGGCTCGATGCCGCCGGCCTCGCAACGCGACACCCCGCAAGCCGAGGCGCATGTCGTTCGAACCACGCGATTGTTCGAGGCGGCGGGCCGGCATTTCAATCGCGGACAGCGCGCGTTCTTTTTTGCGCTTGGCTATCTTGGCTGGTTCGTCAGTCCGTGGGTCTTGTTCGCGACGACGGCGGCGGTGGTGATCGTTACCTGGCGCCGGCAATTCGCCTCCAGCGCCTGGCGGGCGATGGGGAGTTGATCGCAAAATCAGGGAGGCTTTGCCGCCGCCGCCTCGCCGATCAGGATTTGGCGAGCGCCGAAAACACGGTGTCTGGCGCGTGCGCAATCACGGCCAACAGCGCACGTGCCGGTCCCCGCGGCATGCGTTTGCCCTGTTCCCAATTGCGGATGGTCTCGACGGGCACACCGAGGCGGCTTGCAAATTCCAGCTGCGTCAAGCAGGCCCGGCGGCGCAGATCGCGCACCACGGGTACTGCGGCCCCATCCGCCGGTGTAACCGCGAGCGGCAGGTCGGGAGCCGCCATGACAGGGGCGAGCGGAAACTCCTGCCCATCCCTCAATTCCACAATACGTCCGTCTGCTTTCAGCCGAAGGCGCTGCATTCTCGCCTCATCTTGCGTGCATTGCGGGCCACGAAAGCCGTAGAACCATTTGGCCCCTCGATGGATCAGATTGTCCGCGATCCGCGTTAAGGTCCGATTAACGATACTTTTGCCGCCGTTCGCGGGCCGACACGCGCGGATCCGGCCCGCCGGGTTTGGCAGGCATTGCAATGTCATCTAGGTTTGTTCTCATGCGAAGCTGCCATTCATCCCCGCCTGTTCAATCCCGCCCGCAAGCGAGCGCCCGGTTGCCGGGTATCATGATCTGGCTGGCCTTGATTGGGCCGGCCCTGATCTCGCCGGCTTTAGCCGCGACCGCCCACACAACGCCGTGCCCGCGTCCGGGGACGCTTGGAACATCGCGGGTACTTCCCGTCGATGTCGCCGCCACGCCACGGGTCGGGCTTCAGAGCTTTCCGGAAACCTTGCCGCTTGCCGATCACGAAGTGGTGCTGACCTTCGACGACGGGCCTTTTCCGCCCACGACACGGCGGGTGCTCGCGGCATTGGCCCAGGAATGTGTCCGGGCGACCTTCTTTTTGATCGGAGAGCATGTGTCCGAACATCCGGACATCGTGCGCCGGATTGCGGCGGAAGGGCACACCGTCGCCACCCACACATGGTCCCATCCCAACGTGATGCAGATCAAACACGAGGTGGCGGTCGAGCAGATCGACCACGGCATTTCGGCGCTGGAAACGGTGCTGCACGGAACAGCATCGACGACCCCGACCACGCCGTTTTTCCGTTTCCCCGGCTTTCAGTCGACGCCCGCGACGCTCGATCTCTTACAATCGCGCGGAATCGTGGTATTCGGCGCCGATCTTTGGGCCAGCGACTGGGTTAAAATGACCCCGAAGCAGGAATTGAAGCTGATCACGGACCGCCTCGAGGCCGCCGGCAAGGGAATCATCCTGTTCCACGACACCAAGACCTGGACGGCGGCAATGATGCCGGCCTTCTTGCGATATCTTCGCGACAACGGCTATCACGTCGTTCATGTCACTCCGGCCGAACCTGCCGTCGCCAGCAAGCACTAATGTCTTGAAAAGAAAACATGTGTGGACGTTCGACAATTGAGGCCGCCTTCACATTGCAGCATGTCATGATGGGTCCGGTCTTCAAACATGGGTGACGAAAGCTTCTTCTTCATGGGCGGAGCGTGGCGTGGCGTAGGATCGTGGCGGCGGGCAGCTTTGGCTTGCGGCCTCCTTGCCGGCTTTGCCGTCCACACGGCCTCTGCCGCCGATTGCCCTGGCCATCCGAACGCGCTCGGAACGTCGCGCACGCTGGTGGTCGATCCCCGGGAGCATCCCCGCATCGGCACCATGCAATATCCGGAAACGCTTCCGCTCGCCGATCATGAAGTGGTGCTGACGTTCGACGACGGGCCGTTGCCGCGCAACAGCAACAAGGTGCTGGACATCCTCGCCGCCGAATGCGTGAAGGCGACCTTCTTCACCATCGGCCAACAAGCGCGAAATTCTCCCGAAGGCGTCCGCAAACTGCTCGCGGCGGGCCACACCATCGGCACGCACACCCAGACTCATCCCCTGAGCATGAACCGCATGCCGACCGAGCGCGCCAAGCAGGAGATCGACGACGGCATCGCGTCAACGAAGGCCGCACTCGGAGACAATGCCGACGCACTGGCTCCGTTCTTCCGGATTCCCGGCCTGCTTCGCGCCGAGAATGTCGAGGACTATCTGGCCGAACAGGGCATCCAGGTCTGGAGCGCTGATTTTCTCGCCGACGACTGGCGGCATATATCTTCCGCGCGGGTCTACGACCTCGCGATCAGCCGGCTTGAGGCCAAGGGCAGAGGCATTCTGCTGCTTCATGATATTCAGGCGCGCACCGTCGCCGCTTTGCCGCGAATTCTCGAGACATTGAAAGCGCGCGGCTATCGCATCGTCCATGTCGTGCCCGCGACCGCCGAGCGGCCGGCAACGCCGACCGAGCCGCAGGAGTGGCGGTTGCACCCCACGCCCGACGCCGTCGCACACTGGCCGCAGGTTCCGAATTTTGTCTTCGCCGATCTCGGCCACCTTCCCGTCCCGGCCCGGTCGGACTTCGAGGAGGCGGAGGCGACGCCCACGCTGCTCCAGACGTCGTTTTCCCGTCCGTCCTGGCCCCAGCCGCCAGAGCTCGCGCCGGAAAACGCGACCGTAACCCTCGCTGCACCGGCGCCAAGCCTGTTCGAGCTCCAGGGCGGCCTTGACGTCGCCCGCCACGGCGCGGCCCTGTCGCGTCGCGCCAGGATCGCCTCGGTCGCGCACGAGGCCGACACCAGGCGGTTATCCCCTCGGGAAGCACGGCGCCTGGCGAACAGCCGGCAAGGACGTCTTGCACGCGCCAGCGACCGCCAAGCCCGTCGCGCCGCCGCGAATGCCTCAAGACAAAACGCGCCGGCGGCAACGCACCGCGGGCCGGTCAAGCGGATGGTTCAGGTCAGGAAGCGACGCGTGTGACGCTTTAATTCTTTGACGTTTTAATTCGTCACGATCTTCGACACGCATAACAAGACGATCAGCGCGAGAAAAAGCAGGTCGATATAGGCCTTCATCTCGCCGGCCTGGCGCAGGGCGGACACCTCATTGACCACGAGCTTGCGCTGCGACGCCGCCGAATGCCCCTCGCCGGCCGCAGCCGCCAGACGGCGCGTCTCAACCTCCAGCCGTTCGATGCGCTGAAAGAAGTAGAACGAGCGCAGCGCCGAGGCGGCCCGCATCGCGCTGTAGATCAGCACCATGATCGCAACGACGGCGCGCTGGTTGTATTTATCCAGGAAGTTGAGGGTGTAATAGACCATGATCAGGAAGAGGAAGTTGGAAGCGAACCGATAGGCGTAGCTCAAGAACTTCATGTGTTTGATCCATCCGATACGAGCATGGCCATCTAGAACAAACAGCCCCCAGGGAACTTCACGATTAGATCGCAAACCACTGCCAATCTAGTGGAGCAGATTTGACATTCGCTGCCACCTGACCACGCACGCGCAAGCGAACCCATATTTGCTGGTGGCCCTTTGATTCTAACATTCGCAAAAGTGGCTGCTGAGAAGGGATGCGAATGTTAGAATCGGACCACTAGCGCAAGCCCATACGCCAGCGTTCTGACAGCGCGGCAACGGATACGTCGGCATCGTACCCGCAATCGGTAGCGGCCTCACGGCGACTCAAGCAGTCAGTACAAACTCGCCTTTCGCACCAGCCCGCGTCGAGCCGGCCCGGCATTCCCAATTTTTTTATGGTGCGCTCGGAGGGCGC
>CAWCHC010000014.1:0-734619 GCA_963795255.1 uncultured Alphaproteobacteria bacterium | reverse complement strand
TGCGGGTCTCGGTCACCGATCGCTGCGACCTGCGCTGCTTCTATTGCATGTCGGAGGACATGACCTTCCTGCCCAAGGCCGACCTGCTGACGCTGGAAGAGCTCGACCGGCTGTGTTCGGCCTTCATCGCCAAGGGCGTGAAGAAACTTCGGCTGACCGGCGGCGAGCCGCTGGTCCGGCGCAACGTGATGTCGCTGGTTCGCTCGCTGTCGCGGCACCTTGACTTCCGGCGCGCTTGATGAACTGACGCTGACCACCAACGGCTCGCAGCTGGCGCGGTTCGCCGGAGAATTGGCCGACTGCGGCATCCGCCGCATCAACGTGTCGCTGGATACGCTCGATGCCGCCAAATTCCGCGCCATCACCCGCTGGGGCGATCTCGACAAGGTGCTGGCCGGCATCGAAGCCGCGCGCGCGGCGGGGCTTGCGGTCAAGATCAATGCGGTCGCGCTGAAGAACCTGAACGAGGATGAAATCCCCTCGCTGATGCAATGGGCGCACGGCAAGGGCATGGCGCTGACGCTGATCGAGGTGATGCCGATGGGCGACATCGGCGCGGGCCGGATCGACCAGTACGTGCCGCTGTCGCTGCTTCGCGCGCGGCTTGCCAAGCAATTCACGCTGACCGATCTCGACGAGACCACCGGCGGCCCCGCGCGCTATGTCCGCGTGCAGAGACCGGCGGCAAGCTCGGCTTCATCACGCCGATGACCCATAATTTCTGCGAGGCGTGCAACCGGGTGCGGATCACCTGCACCGGCACGCTGCATACCTGCCTCGGCCACGAGGACGCCTCCGATTTGCGCAAGCCGCTGCGGGCCTCGCCGACGATACGCAATTGGCCGCCGCGATCGACCGCGCCATCGGCTTGAAGCCGAAAGGCCACGATTTCATCATCGACCGCCGGCACAACCGCCCGAGCGTCAGCCGGCATATGAGCGTGACCGGCGGTTGAAGTAGCTCACGCGCCGGTTTGCCAATCCTGCAACCGCTTGATCCATCGTCAATTTGCCCATTTTCCAATTGACGCGGCGGCACGGCGCTGAAATGGTGCGGCCGGTTTTTTGACACTTTCGCGCTTCGCAAAGCCGCTGTGGCCGGATCGACCGGTTCAAGACGGCACGAAGCAACACGCACCTTGGGGGACCGCCTTGCAATCGCTCTTGAAGTTGAGCCGTGGAATTGACGCGTTCACGCGAGGGATCGGCAAACGCGTGGCCTGGCTGATTCTGGTCGCGGTGATCGTCTCCGCCGTCAACGCGATCGTGCGCAAGGTTTTCGACACCTCTTCCAACGCCTGGCTCGAGTTGCAGTGGGTATTGTTCAGCTGTGTCTTCCTGCTGTGCTCACCCTGGACCCTGCTCGACAACGAACATATCCGGATCGACATCGTGAATAACCTGCTGCCGCAGCGGGTACGCGACGTTATCGACCTCATCGGTCATGCGTTCTTTCTGCTGCCGCTCACGATAGTCATGATCATCACAGGCGGCCCTTTCTTCATGCGCTCCTATGAGATTGGCGAGCAATCCGGCAACGCGGGCGGCTTGCCGCAATGGCCGGCCAAGTCGCTGATCATCATCAGTTTCGCCTTCCTGTTCGTTCAGGGCATATCCGAACTGATCAAACGCATTGCCGTGATGCGCGGCCTCATTCCGGATCCGCACGCATCGCAAGTGCATGCGCTCGAGGCCGAGGTCGAGCACCTCGTCGAAGCGATCGAAAAACGCTGATCGCCAGCGCGATCGCAGGGGATCTTAGATGATTGCTTTTCTTGTTTCGAACATGGCGCCGATTATGTTCGCGTCACTGGTCATCGTGCTGCTGCTCGGTTATCCGGCAGCGTTCTCGCTTGGCGCGGTGGGGCTTATCTACGCGCTGGTCGGCGTCGGACTTGGCGAATTCCGACCGGACTTCCTGCAAGCGCTGCCCGAGCGCGTCTACGGCGTGATGAACAACGACACGCTGCTTGCGATTCCGTTTTTCACGTTCATGGGACTGGTTCTCGAGCGATCCGGCATGGCCGAGGATCTACTCGACACGATCGGGCAGCTTTTCGGCACCATCCGCGGCGGTCTCGCCTATGCGGTGGTTTTCGTCGGCGCGCTGCTCGCCGCAACTACCGGCGTCGTGGCGGCCTCGGTGATTTCGATGGGTCTGATCTCATTGCCTATCATGCTTCGTTACGGCTACGACCGGCGCATGGCGACCGGCATCATTGCGGCGTCCGGCACGCTTGCCCAAATCATTCCACCCTCGCTCGTGCTGATCGTGATGGCCGACCAGCTCGGCAAGTCGGTCGGCGATATGTATGAAGGCGCGTTCATTCCCGGGCTCGTGCTCGCCGGCCTTTACGCCGGATATGCCTTCCTCGTTACGCTCATTTTCCCGAAAGCGGCTCCTGGCCTTCCCGTAGACGCGATCGGCTTCCGGGAGAAGGATGGCAGCCGAGGGCTGGTTTCGCTCGGCGTGCTCTTCCTCGCCAGCTGCGTGTTCGGCTGGTTCATGATGCGAAACTCCGAAACGCATGGCGCCGACTTCGTCGTTCTCAGCATGTTCAACGGCATCCTGTTCGCTTTCTTCGTGGCGGTGCTGAACTGGATCATCGACAAACTGACCGGGTTTCGTTTCCTGTCCCAGATGGCGCAACAAACAACGTTCGTGATGGTGCCGCCGCTTTTCCTGATCTTCCTGGTGCTGGGTACGATCTTCATTGGCATCGCGACACCGACCGAGGGTGGCGCAATGGGCGCCACCGGCGCGCTCTTACTTGGCGCCGCCAAGCGGCGGCTGAACTGGGACTTGATCCGGCAGGCAACTGAATCGACGGCAAAACTTTCGGCCTTCGTCGTTTTCATTCTGGTCGGCGCGCGCGTGTTCTCGCTCACCTTCTATGGCGTCAACGGACACGTCTGGGTCGAGAACCTCCTTACCTCCCTGCCCGGTGGGCAGATCGGTTTCCTTGTTTTCGTCAACGCATTTGTCTTCGTGCTCGCCTTCTTCCTCGATTTCTTCGAACTCGCCTTCATCGTCATCCCGCTGCTCGGCCCCGCGGCAGAACACCTCGGCATCGACCTGATCTGGTTCGGGGTAATCCTCGGCGTCAATATGCAGACCTCATTCATGCATCCGCCGTTCGGATTCGCATTGTTCTACCTGCGTTCGGTGGCGCCCAAAGACCCCTACATCGACAGGGTGACCGGCAAGCGCATGGAATCCGTCACAACCGGGCAGATTTATTGGGGCGCGGTGCCGTTCGTCGTAATCCAGGTTGTCATGGTGCTGCTTGTCATCACGTTCCCTTCGATGGTGATGCATTACAAGGGTGGCTTGTCGACCGTCGATCCGAATTCGATCAAGATCGAAGTGCCGCAAATGGATCTTCCGCCGCTGGATTTTGGTCCACCGAAAAACTGATCTTGCGAGGTAACGGCATAACGAAGCGGCAAGGTAATTTCTGTTTGCGCTCAACGCCGCGTTGACCGCGGCTCACCTTTGTCGCAACAAAAAGCCCCGGAGCGTCGTCCGCTCCGGGGCTCTCTTGTCTCGATTGCAATCAGCTCTGCGCGTGACGCGCCATGAAGTAGTCGTAACCGACTTCGGCTACCTGGAACCAGGAATAGCCGCTGTTCGAGAAGCTGGTCAGCGACTCATAGACCTTCTTGAAGTCCGCATTGCCGGCGGCGACCTCGCTGTGCAATTCCTTGGCAGCCTTAAACGAAGCTTCCATGATTTCCGGCGAGAACGCATGCAGTTTGGCCCCTCCGGCGAGCAATCTGCGCAGCGCCGGTGGATTGGCCTGATCGTACTTCGCCATCATCCAGTTATTCGCATAATGACCGGCCTGCTCGAGAACGCTCTGATAATATTTCGGCAGCGCATTCCACTTGTCGAGATTGACGAAGGCAACCAGCATCGGTCCGCCCTCCCACCAACCGGGATAGTAATAGTGAGGAGCGACCTTGTAGAAGCCGAGCTTCTCGTCGTCGTAGGGACCGACCCATTCGGCGGCATCGATGGTGCCCTTTTCCAGAGCGGGATAGATGTCGCCGCCGGCCAATTGCTGCGGTACGGAGCCGAGCTTTTGCATCACCCGGCCGGCAAAGCCGCCAATGCGGAATTTCATGCCCTTCAGATCGTCGACGGTCTTGATTTCTTTTCGGAACCAACCGCCCATCTGACAGCCAGTATTGCCGGCAAGCAGGGAGATGACATTGTATTTCTTGTAAAACTCGTTGAGAATCTCCCTGCCACCGCCGAGTGTGTACCAGGCTTGGTTGATCCGCATGTTCGGCCCAAACGGCACGGATGAGCCGAAGGTGAAGGTCGGATCCTTGCCAAAATAATAATACGACGCGGTGTGGCCGATCTCGACCGTGCCGTTCTGCACGGCGTCGACAACCTGAAGCCCCGGCACGATTTCGCCTGCCGCAAACGTCTGGATCTGAAACTTGTTGTCGGTGGCCTCACCCACCATCTTGGCCATCATCTCGGCGCCGCCGTGCAAAGTATCAAGCGATTTCGGCCAGCTTGTCGGCATTCGCCATTTGAGTTCGGGCATCGACTGGGCGATCGCGGGAGCTGCGATGCTCGCAGCTCCCGCCACGCCGATTCCGGTGACCTTGATAAAGTCTCGACGCTTCATTGAATTTCCTTCCCCTTGTGAGCTTGCGATGATGTGTTGACCTTCGTTGCGAGGTCTTTTTATTGGCGCTGGCGAGCATGGAACATCCGAGCCCGGATTTCCACGCCGATCACTCATCCCGCAACGCAAAAAGCCCGGCGCCTGTAGAATTGGACACTAAGGGCGCCGGGCCCATAAAGGTTGCCAAAGTGACGATTAGCCGCGGGTTCGCGAGCGGATCATGAAGCTGTCGAAAGTGTATTCGGCAACCTGCCACCACAGATATTCGTCGGAGCGGTAGGCCTGCATCGCGTCGATCGACTTCTTGAAATCGGGGTTCTTGGCGGAGATTTCCCCCCACAATTCGTTCGTCGCTTTGAGGCAAGCTTCCAGCACTTCGTTGGTGAAAGGCCGAAGCTGCGTGCCGCCGGCGACGAGCCGCTTCAGCGCCGAGGGGTTCTGCATGTCGTAACGCGCGGCCATCCAGCTATTCGCGTTGGCTGCCGCATTGGCGATGATGGCCTGGTAGTTCTTCGGCAGCGAATTCCATTTCTCGAGATTGCAGAATGCATGCACGGTGGGACCGCCTTCCCAGAAGCCGGGGTAGTAGTAGTACTTCGCGACCTTCTGGAAGCCGAGCTTCTCGTCATCATAGGGACCGACCCATTCGGCGCCATCGATCGTGCCCTTTTCCAGTGCCGGATAGATGTCACCGCCGGCCAGCTGCTGCGGCACCACGCCGACCTTCTGCAGCACCTGACCGGCGATACCGCCGATGCGGAATTTCAGTCCGGAGAGATCAGCAACGGTCTTGATCTCCTTGCGGAACCAGCCGCCCATCTGGGTGCCGGTGTTGCCGCAAGGGAATCCGATCACGCCAAACTTCTTGAAGAACTCGTTGCCGAGCTCCATGCCGCCGCCCTGATACCACCAGGAGTTCTGCATGCGCGCGTTCAGGCCAAACGGCACCGACGCATAGATCGCGAATGTCGGATCCTTGCCGACATAATAATAGGAGACGGTGTGGCAGATCTCGACGGTGCCGTTCGAGGTAGCGTCGAGTGCTTGCAGGCCTGGAATGATCTCGCCCGCAGCAAAAACCTGGATCTGAAACTTGTTATCGGTCATTTCGGCGACGTATTTGGCGAATTCCATCGAACCGCCATAGATCGTGTCGAGCGACTTCGGGAAGCTAGACGTCATACGCCATTTGATTTCAGGCGAGGACTGCGCAATCGCGGGTGAGGCCACTGCGCTCGCCGCCGCTCCGACGGCCGAAACCTTCAAAAAATCACGACGCTTCATCTAGGCCATCTCCTTGATAGACATTTCCCGAAATTCACTGGAGCTCTTCGTTCGGCTCTAACGCGGCTTTAACATGGCAGCCGAGCCAAAACCACAATCACATCAAAGGAATGATTAAACCAAAGTCTGATACGCGGCTTTCGTCTAGTCAGGCCGCCGCAATGGCCGCTTTTAGTTGATCGCGGACCTTGGCCCCGATCGCCCGGTAGATCGCCGCATGCGGCCCGTCCGGCTCGCTCTCGACGACCGGGGTCCCGCTGTCCGAGGTGGTGCGGATCGACATATGCAGTGGAATCTCGCCGAGGAACGGCACGGCCAGGCGCTCGGCTTCGTGGCGCGCGCCGCCATGACCGAAAATATCGGACTGGGTGCCGCAATGCGGGCACCGGAAATAACTCATATTCTCGATGATGCCGAGCACCGGCACATTGACCTTCTTGAACATCGCAAGTCCGCGCCGCGCATCGATCAGCGACAGATCCTGCGGCGTCGAGATGATGATCGCTCCCTTGAGCGGCACATTCTGCGCGAGCGTGAGTTGCGCATCGCCGGTGCCGGGCGGCATATCGACCACGAGAACGTCGAGCTTACCCCAGGCGACGTCACGCAGCATCTGGGTGATGGCCGACATCACCATCGGCCCGCGCCAGATCATGGCGGTCTCTTCTTCCACCAGAAAGCCGATCGACATGATCGAAAGACCGAAGCGTTGAAGCGGAATCATCTTCCGCTCGTCATTGAGCTGCGGTTTCTCGTGGATGCCGGTCAACCGCGGCACCGACGGCCCGTAGATGTCGGCATCGAGCAGACCGACACGCAAGCCGAGATCGCGCAGGCCGAGCGCCAGGTTGATCGCGGTGGTGGATTTTCCGACGCCGCCCTTGCCGGAGGCGACCGCGATGATGGCGGTAACGCCGGGGATCTCCGCCTGCCTCGACATCGGCGAAGGCGCGCCTTGCGGCGGCCGGTGCGCGGCGACGTTTTGCACGCCGTGCGAATGCCGATGCGGTGCCGGCGGGGCTGCGGCAGCCGGGCCTGCCTTGCGTTCGGCGGTCAATGCGACCATCGCAACTTCAACACCGGGAATGGCCCGCACCGCGGCTTCAGCCGCCGCGCGCACGCTTTCCCAGGCGCGGGCTTCGGCGACCTCGACATTGATCGAGAAGAACACCTTGCCGTCACCGGCCGTAATCGCCGACAGCACGCCGGCATTAGTCAAGGCCACGCCGCGCGGCGTGGCTACCCTGGCGAGAGCATCCTGAACCTGTTGTTGCGTTACACTCACAAGTTATGCCTGCCCATGTCGTCGGCCCGCATCGAGGGCGCCGATCCGGTTTGTTCCTTGGCGGCCTCGTAGTTCAGCTCGATCATGACGCCGTTGGGGTCGTTGACGAAGATCTGCCAGAGATCGCCGCCCGGAACCTGCCGCGCGTCGAACGGCATTTTCTTGGACTGAAGCCGCGCCTTCATGGCGTCAAAGCCGCGGCTCACGAACGCCACGTGATGGACCACGCCGGAATCGGCCTTCTGCGGCTCCTCGGTCGGCGAAATATCGACCAGATGCACCACAGCCTTGCCCTCGCTATACATCCAGGCGCCGGGAAAGGCGAAATTCGGCCGGTCGCCTTTTTCGAGGCCCAAAACGTCCTCGTAGAACCGAACGGTATCGGCGAGCTTTCGGGTCCGGATGTTGAAATGATCAAGCACGCCAACAGTCATTCCCATATGATCTCACTCCCTTTTTGTTTTGAAACTCGACTATTGCGCCATGCTATCATAAAACCACGCCCGCCCGCCAAATGGCGCGTTGCCAATCCTCTTGGCACGCTCAGGCCGCGGATCTAAAGGCGGAGCCTGTTTCGAGCCTTGAGGCAGTGTACCGTCCCCCTTCACGATCATGCCCGGCTGAGCAATGCGCCGGCAGAACCCCAGGATTGCACCAATGGCTAAAGTCGCTTTTCTCGGTCTCGGCGTCATGGGTTTCCCCATGGCAGGACATCTCGTCGCCAAGGGCGGCCACGAGGTCACCGTGTACAACCGGACCCCGGCCAAGGCCAAACAATGGGCCGAGAAATTCAAGGGCAAGACCGCAGCGACGCCGAAGGCGGCCGCGGAAGGCCAGGATTTCGTCATGGCCTGCGTCGGCAACGACAACGACCTCCGCGCCATCACGATCGGCGCCGATGGCGCTTTTGCAGGCATGAAGAAAGGCGCCACCTTCGTCGACCACACCACGGCCTCGGCCGAGGTCGCCCGTGAACTCGACGCCGCCGCCACCAAGGCCGGCTTCAAATTCGTCGATGCGCCGGTATCGGGCGGACAGGCCGGTGCGGAAAACGGCGTGCTCACGGTGATGTGCGGCGGAGCTGAAGACGCCTATGCCGCCGCCGAGCCGGTCATTGTCGCCTATGCACGCATGTGCAAGCGGCTGGGACCCGCGGGCGCCGGCCAGTTGACCAAGATGGTCAACCAGATCTGCATCGCCGGCCTCGTTCAGGGCCTCTCAGAGGGCATTCATTTCGCCAAGAAGTCGGGGCTCGATGTCGCTTCCGTGATCGACACCATTTCCAAGGGCGCGGCCCAATCCTGGCAGATGGAAAACCGCTACAAGACCATGAACGACGGCAAGTACGACTTCGGCTTTGCGGTGGAATGGATGCGCAAGGATCTGTCGATCTGCCTCGACGAATCCCGCCGCAATGGCGCCAACCTGCCGGTGACCGCGCTGGTCGACCAATTCTATTCCGAAGTCGAGAAGATGGGCGGCAAGCGTTGGGATACGTCCAGCCTGCTCGCGCGGCTACAGCGCTGACCGGCAGCAATGCCATCGTCTCCTAAAGGCAACTGCGTCGCTGCACGTCGTGACAGAAAGGGTGTCGGAGTTTCCATCAATGTCGGAGCTCCCATCCATTCGTTTGGAGGACAGGGGTGAGTTCGATTGAGCTTGCCAAGCAGACGTTGCTTCAATTCGGACTCATCCTGTCCATTGGTACCCTCGCCGGACTTCTGGCACAAAAAATCAGAATTCCGGACGTAGCGTTATTTCTGATCGTCGGTATGAGTGTCGGACCCGGAGCGCTCGGCCTGGTCAACATCGAAGCGGATTCGGCGTTGAACCAGATCGTTCTCCTGTTCGGCGCGAGCTACATTCTCTTTGACGGCGGCGCATCCCTTCGGCTCGAGGTTTTGAAACGGGTCTGGATTACGATTGTGGTGATTGCTACCGTCGGTGTCGTAATCACCGCGGCCGTGACTGGAATTGCCGCCTATTTTATTCTGGGCAGCCCGCTCGTGGTCGCGTTGTTGCTCGGAGCGACGCTTGCTTCGACCGACCCGGCGACTCTGGTGCCGATTTTCCGACATGTGAAGATTCGTGATCGGGTCGCGCAGACCGTGATGAGCGAGTCGGCGTTCAACGACGCCATGGGCGCGATCGTTACCTTCGGTGTTTTGTCGATCGCTATGGGAACAAGCGAATTTTCGCTGACGTCATCGCTGGTGGAGCTGCTCAAGCAATCGATCCTTGGTATCGTTGCCGGCTGCGTACTCGGCTATCTCGCCGCGCTGCTCATCGCCCACGAACGATGGGCATTCCTCGCGGAGTATGGCCCGGTGGTGACTCTGGTTACCGTCATCGGCGCCTATTTTGCGGCCGACGGCCTGCAGGCGAGCGGATTCATGGCCGTGTTCGTATTCGGAATCATGCTGGGGAACAAAGATTCGTTCGGCTTTCAGATGGAACCGGGAGAAGCGCAAAAACTCGATGAGTATGTGGCGACCACCGCTTTCATCATGCGCCTGGTTATTTTCATCCTTTTGGGCTCTCAGGTCGATTTCGCCCTCATGGGCCGACACCTGTGGGGCGGCATCGCCGTCGTGGTTATTTTGATGCTGGTTGCGCGGCCGCTGACTGTTTTCATTTGCGCTGTGCCGGACCGCCGCGCGAAATGGAGCTTGAACGAGATGTTGTTCATGTCGTGGACCCGCGAGACCGGCGTAATTCCCGCCGCGCTGGCGGGTCTGCTGGTCGGAGTGAAGGCACCCGGCGCTCAGATGATCGCATCGGTCACTTTCATCGCGATCCTCATGACGATCCTGATCCAGGCCCCGACCACGAAATGGGTGGCAGGCAAACTGGGGCTCTTGGAGCAGGCCTAGACGCCGGCGTTCCCGCACAACGCGTTGGGCTGCAGGTCGACTTCCGACATCCTTCCTCAAGCTTCGAACAACGACGTCTCGTGACTGCGGTTCTCGTGCCCGCTCGGCGGGCGCCATCGGCGCATATTCTCTGCGGCTCTCGGCGTCGCGCGCTCATATCTGATTTAACCTCTCGTTAACGAGAATTCTTAGCTTCTTAAGGCCCCTCTTAAGAATTTGGCGGCACAGATAGATGATGCAAAAGCTCGCACTCCGCTAGGGTAGCTGCGGGCAGGATTTGTGTTGTTTGATGAGTGATTCCGCTGAAAAGCCCGAAGTCGTGCAGCTTCCGGCTGAGCCGCCAGCTGCTGCGCCCGTCGCCAGCCGGCGCGCCGCGGCACAGCGGGTGCGTGAGGCGCGCGACCGGTTAACATCGACCAGCGGAACCCGGCCGGCCTTCGACAGCGAGTTGCTCCGCCAATATGCGCAAACCCGCCTGTCGGCTTCCTACGTCGTCATGCTGCTGGTGGTGACGACCGGCGTCCTGTTCGGCTTCTGGATGCCGCCGGTATCGGCCGCGGCATGGACCTGCGGCCTGCTCTGCATCCACACCGCCATCATCCGCAGCTGCGGCCAATTTGTCGCCGCCCAGCCTTCGCCGACCGCGACACGCCAGTGGCGGACGCGCTTCATCGTCCTCGATCTGTTATATGGCCTCGGCTGGACCGCGCTATTGATCCACCCTTCCGGCTTTGATGCGGTCTCCAATACGCTGGTCATGTTCCTGATGCTGCTGGTGGTGGCGGTGTCGAGCATGCTGGCGGCCAGCCTGCCGATCGCAGCGCTGGCGGCGACCGCGCCGGTGACGGCGGCGATTGCGGTCAACTTCGCGCTCAGCGGCACCTTCGACAACTACGTGCTGGCGCTGCTGGCGCTGGCCGCCGAAGGATATTTCGCGCTATTGGCTCACCGTCTGCATTCGGCAACACTGGCGACCTTGGAGGCGCGCGCGGAAAAGGACGCGCTGATCGGCGAACTCGAGCAGGCCAAGGCAATTTCTGATGAAGCGAGACATCGCGCGGAGGCCGCCAACGTCGCGAAATCACGCTTCCTCGCGCAAATGAGCCACGAGTTGCGAACGCCGCTGAACGCGATCCTCGGCTTTTCCGAAGTCATGAAAAGCGAAATCTTCGGGGCGCATACCGTTCCCGTCTATCAGGAGTATTCCTCCGACATCCACAATTCCGGGGTGCATCTGCTCAACCTCATCAACGAGATTCTCGACCTGTCGCGGATCGAGGCCGGCCGTTACGAACTCAACGAAGAAGCAGTCTCGCTGGTGCATGTCGTCGCCGACTGCCACCATTTGCTGAAGCTGCGCGCCTCCAATCGCGGCATCACCATCCACGAGGTCTTCGAGCAAAGCATGCCGCGCATCTGGGGCGACGAGCGCGCCGTACGGCAAATCGTGCTCAACCTGCTGTCGAATTCGATCAAGTTCACGCCGCAAAGCGGCGAGGTCTGGCTGAAGGTCGGTTGGACCGCCTCCGGCGGGCAATATCTCAGCGTCAAGGACACCGGCTCCGGCATTGCCGAGAGCGAAATCCCGATCGTGCTGGCATCCTTCGGGCAAGGCTCCAACTCGATCAAGTCGGCCGAACAGGGCGCAGGCCTTGGATTGCCGATCGCCAAGAGCCTGATTGACATGCATGGCGGCACGTTCACGCTGAAATCAAAATTGCGTATCGGCACCGAAGTGGTCGTCACCTTCCCGCCCGAGCGGGTGATGTCGGCGCTCGGCCCGCTAACGGAGGAAGCGCCGCCTTTGCAGCCGGAAGCCGCGAATACCAGGACGGACGACGCTGCGCGCGTCAGCCGCAAACCCATCCTGAGCGCCGGAACCGGGCTATGAGCGCGCGCTTGGCAACTAGTGTACCGGTTCTGACATTCGTATCATGTCGCAGGGGGGTTCGTTTACGAATGTCAGAACCAAAGGGACACTAGCAAATATGGATAATTGTGCGGCTTTGGATTTGACATTCGCTTTTAGAGAATTCGCAGCTAGACTGAAGCGAATGTCAAATCCGCCGCACAACCCAATTCGTTTAACACTCCAAAGATGAGCATAGAGACGCCGTGTATCGCAGTCTGCATGATGGACCCCAGAACCAACCTTTGCTTCGGTTGCGGACGCACGCTTCCCGAGATCGCGCGCTGGCATTGCATGGAGAGCTCCGAGCGGCTGGGCGTGATGGCGGAACTGCCGGCACGAATGGAGCAGGCCGGTTTGCCGCGGATCGAGCCGGCCAACCGCTCGAAGACCGGTTGAGACGAGGTTTGCCGTGAGCCGGATCCTGCTTGTGCTGGCCGTATTGCTGGCGACCGCCGGCGCCGTCGTTGCCTATGGCGATCCGACGCGGATCGCGCGCGCCAAAAGCACGGTCTCGGATCTGCTGCGTCCGCGCGTGGCGACACGCGCGGTGCAGATCTCCCGCGGGCAAGCCGGCGAATTCGCGCTGCAAGCGAAGATCAACGGCGTGACTGCCCCAATGGTGATCGACACCGGCGCGACCTCCGTCGTCCTCACCTATGAGACGGCGAAGGCGGTCGGCCTTCCGCTCGAATTGCTCGAATATGACGTCGACCTCGAGACCGCGAGCGGCCACACCAAGGCGGCGCGGCTGACGCTCGATCGGCTCGCCATCGGCAAGCTGGTCGAACGCTCGGTGCCGGCGCTGGTGGTGCCGCACGGGCAGATGAAAACCAACCTGCTCGGGATGAGTTTTCTCGATCGGCTTGAAAGCTGGGAAGTGCGGCCCGACAGCCTGAAGCTGCGCGGCTATCCTTGAACAGCACGATCCGGAAAAGTGTGTAACGGTTTTCCCTGGCGACAAACGCGGAACGCGTTTGCGCGGAGATCATGCGTAATAAAATTCCCTACGCGGCGATCGACGCGGGACTGCGATCGCCCACCAGCGCAATCGCGGCCTGCAATATGTCGACGCCGGCGCCCGCCCTCACCCCGTGTTCGGCGAGATAACGGCGGAATGCCCGCGCGCCGGGCACGCCGTGAAATGCGCCGACGAAATGCCGCGTGATCGAATGCAGCCGCGTGCCACGGCCAAGCTCGCATTCGATATACGGCATCATGGCCTCAAGCGCGTCCTTCATCGCGGCGAACGGGGCTGCCTCGCCGAACAGTTCAGGATCGACGTTGAGCAAACGCCACGGCTCCTGATAGGCGGCGCGGCCGAGCATGACGCCATCGACATGAGCAAGGTGCGCCCTCGCCTCCGCAAGACTGCCGATGCCGCCGTTGATGATGATGGGCACGTCCGGCATCGACGCCTTCAACCGATAGATCCTGTCGTAGTCGAGCGGCGGGATGTCGCGATTTTCCTTCGGCGACAATCCGTTGAGCCAGGCCTTGCGGGCGTGAACGATCAGCGCATCCGTGCCGGCCGCGACCACAGCCTGCGCCAGCGCATCGAGGGCGGCTTCGGGATCCTGATCGTCGATAGCGATCCGGCATTTGACGGTGACCGGGATGGCCACGGCTTGCTTCATCGCCGCGACGCAAGTGGCGACCAGCGCAGGCTCGGCCATCAGGCAGGCGCCGAAACGGCCCTCTTTCACCCGGTCCGACGGACAACCCACATTGAGATTGATTTCGTCGTAGCCGAAATCCTCGCCGATCCTGGCCGCCGCCGCGAGGTCGCGCGGATCGGAGCCGCCGAGCTGAAGCGCCACGGGATGTTCGGCAGCATCGAAGCCAAGCAACCGCTGCCGGTCGCCATGAAGGATGGCGCCTGACGTCAGCATCTCCGTGTATAGCCGGCCGCGCCGGGTCATCAGGCGGTGGAACATCCGGCAATGCCGGTCGGTCCAGTCCATCATCGGCGCCACGGAGAAAAGAAAATCGCGTGATTTCGTAGTTTTTTCGGTCATTTCAGTTACTTATATCGATTTGTGAATTTGCCATTGCAGCTCGTTTTTTAGCCATCTTCCTCCATTTTGGTGCTCCTGGTACTGCGGCGCAGTACCGAAGACGTCCATGCAGTACCGAAACGGAGGCCACCAAGATGGGAACGGTCGTCCCACGCAAACGAAGCGATGGTTCTACAGGATATCAAGCCCAGCTCCTTATCAAGCGGGCTGGCAGGATCGTACATCGGGAAAATCGGACGTTCGATCGGCGACAGGCCGCCTCCGCCTGGCTCGAAAAGCGAGAGAAGGAACTCGCCAAACCCGGCGCGCTCGAACGTCTAGAAGCACCTGACCCTACTCTAAGTGCTGTCATCGACCGCTACACGGATGAATCAATAAAGAAGATTGGACGCACGAAGGCCCAGGTTCTGAGAACGATCAAGAACTACAATATTGCGAACAAGAGGTGTTCCGAAATCTCAAGCACCGACGTCGTAGCGTTTGCCAACGAACTCATAGTGAACGTCGCTCCGTCAACAGTCGGCAACTATCTTTCACATTTGGGGGCGGTCTTTGCCGTAGCGAAGCCGGCATGGGCATATCCGCTTGATCAGACCGCCATGAAGGACGCGTTTGTCGTCGCGAAGCGCCTCGGTATAGCGAGCAAGAGCCGTGAGCGTGATCGCCGTCCGACCATCGAAGAGCTCGACAAGATCCTCGAATATTTCGGCGAACGGCTGAAGCGCCGCCCCTCCTCCATTCCGATGCAGAAGATCATTGGCTTTGCGATATTTTCGACGCGTCGGTTGGAGGAGATTACGCGGATCTCATGGAAAGACCTCGATGAAGAAGGAACCCGTGTTTTGATCCGAGATATGAAGAACCCCGGCGAGAAGATCGGGAATGACGTATGGTGCGATCTTCCGCGGGAAGCGCTCCAGATCCTTCTCACAATGCCGAAGAAGTGCGATGAAATCTTTCCGTTTTGCGGCGACACCATCGGAACTAATTTCACGCGCGCGTGCCAATTCCTGGGGATCATCGACTTGCATCTGCATGATCTTCGTCACGATGGTATTTCCAGGCTGTTCGAAGTCGGTCGAAACATCCCACAGGTCGCAGCAGCCTCTGGTCATCGCTCCTGGTCTAGTCTCAAACGTTACACGCATCTGCGCCAGACAGGCGACAAATATGCCGGATGGAAATGGCTTCCAATCTTGACAAGGTCTACCAGCCCGCAGATCCGCGACATTGACACGCACCTAATTGCCTGAAGTTCAACGATTGTATTCAGCTTGGAAGTCGGAAAATTGCGCTCGGTAATCCGCTCCGCCTGATGTGGTCGCTGGGGCAGCGCAACGACATTGCCTTCGCACATGAGCTTGTCGATGGCTTCACTGCGAGCGCCACGATCGGCGACAAAGGCTATGACGCCGATCGTCTGTGCCAGGAGATCGCCGAAACCGGAGCCGAGGTCGTCGTCCCGCCCAAGCGAAACCGCAAGGTCCAGCGCGCCTACGACGCCGATCTCTATAAAGAGCGCAACATCATCGAGCGCTTCTTCAACAAGCTCAAACAGTTCCGCTGGGTCGCGACGCGATATGACAAACTGCTTGTCAACTTCATGGGCTTCGTCAAACTTGCCGCCATCGCCATCTGGCTCAAATGACTAATTCGTCACCGCGCCCTAGTTCATCGGCATCGTCTAGAGACGATGGCTTCGCTGATGCCGACCGCCTGGCAGCATGAAAAATGACTTCGCTTCGTAACCAGCTCTGGCGCCGGCATCGGCCGCATTGTTCTGCACCGACGTGTCTGGCCACGGTCCGTGGAGACTGAAGCGCCCCCCCTTCGCGTCCACTTTTTCAAGGCCTGCAGCCGATAACAATAGCGCGATTGCGGCGTACAGGGTCAAACGCTTACTCATATAAAACTCCTGCGACCTTAATCCTTGGTGGCTTTAGCACGGCAATCCGCGCTGTCATCACCGCACGTTCGTTCATTCTTACGCCTTTTCCTGATTGGTCCTAACCGCCACCTCAGTCGTGGAACGGCGGAATAAAGTCGCGACTGATGTGGCTGGACATCGCATCGTTCGGATTGAATCTGGCAGAATATGCCAGACCGCCAAATGCGATGGCGACAACCACACCAACGGCTAAATAGATCCGGAGCATAACAATCCTGGCGTCAGTTGAACCCGGTCATGCTGGCCCAGCCACCCATTCCGCCGTCGTTATCGGCTTGAGGCGCGGATATCACAGCGGCATTCGAGTTCAGGAAACGCTCACTGGTGTATTGCCGCTCATGACGGACGTGGCGATGGCTTTTGCCATATGCGATTTGCGTGGTCGAGCCGGCCATCAGCGCAGCACCAATCAGTGCAACAATGATCTTACGCATAGTCACTCTCCATCTTTTCTCGTTCAACGATGTCGATGTTGAACCTGCTTAAGGAATTAAGGCTGCGCGTTACCGTTAATAGTGCTAGCGGCACGACGCCGATCACAATGAGCATCAACTAAGGGTGAGTGGTTAGATCACGCGAGGATCGCGAGCGTGTAACCGCCCGGGCTTGATCTGTCCGGTTCACGCCGGCTTGAAACGTCTGAAACGGAATTTAGCCGACAGCGGCGGACGGCATTCATACGTGAGCATTACGAGAAGCCGAAATCCCGGCGGAAGGCCGCAAGTACTCGTTTGCATTCATTCCATCCTTCGCCGGCAAAAGGAAAACTGTCATGACGAACTTCACACTGCTTGTTGCGACCGCGATTTCGCTGCTGGCAGCAGCGCCCGCGATCGCGATGCCGCATCATCACCACGGCTACGCCTATTCCCGGGCTTACAACTACTCGGGCGATTTCGACCGCCGAAACACCTTCAACTAAGTCTCGAGCTCGCCGCGATACGATCCGGATGGGTGAAGACTTTAAAGCCGTCGGACCGGGCGACGGCGACAAGCGCAATGCCGGCGGCGCCCGCCATCTTGACGGCGAGCGCCGTCGGCGCGGAGACGGCGACCACGACGCCGGCGCCGATCGCCGCCGTCCTCTGAACCATCTCGACCGAAACACGGCTGGTAGCAATACCATACTCCGCTTGCGGGAGTTTTGACCTGAACGAGCGCGCCGGCCAGCTTGTCGAGCGCGTTGTGACGGCCGACATCCTCGCGCAGCGCCACGATGCCGGCAGCAGGCGTCCAGAACGCCGCAGCATGAACGGCGCTGGTCTCGACGTTGATCGGCTGCAACGGCGGCAGGCTCGCCATCGCGGCCATGATTTCGCGCGGGTTGAACGAGCGCCATTTGGAAATAACGGCCGTCGGACGCATGGCCTGCGCGATTGAATCGATGCCGCAAAGCCCGCAGCCAGTCAGCGCCAGCGCGGTCTCTTCAGGAATTGAACGCGTTCCTTCGCTGATACGGCGTCCCGCCATGCTAGGCGATTTACGATGCGAACTTGATCACGCAACAGATGCTCCGCGGCTTTCACGACGAGCGCGATGCGCCGCGAGTGACGGGCCTACTCATCGTGGGATTTCTGTCGCCGGAGGCCCGCGTGATCGTGCGGGCCTCCGCAGCTTACGAGTTTAAAGCTTGCCGGCGGCAAACCTGACTAGCGCGTCTGCCACCCCCTTGCCATACGCCGGGTCGGCCTTGCTGCAATTCGCAACGTGCCGTTCCTGAACGGGCCGCGAAGCCTGGCCGACCTGCCGCGCCGTGTTGTCGAACAACACCTGCTTCTGCGCGGCATTCATCTTCCGGAACAGATCGCCCGGCTGCTGAAAGTGATCCTCGTCGACGCGATGATCCCAATGCGCGGCCGCGCCGTCGATCTCAAGCGCCGGCTCGTTCAGCTGGGGCTGGTCCGTCCACTCGCCATGACTATTCGGCCAATAGGTCAGCGTAGCCGCCGAGATTGCCGTCGGTCCGCATCGCGCCATCGCGGTGATAGCTGTGGAATGGGCATTTCGGGGCGTTGATCGGGATCTGGTGGTGGTTGACCCCGAGGCGATAGCGCTGCGCGTCGCCGTAGGAGAACAAACGGCCCTGCAACATCTTGTCGGGCGAATAGCCGATGCCGGGCACGATGTTTGCGGGCGAGAACGCCGCCTGCTCGATCTCGGCAAAGAAGTTCTCCGGGTTCCGATTGAGTTCGTAATAGCCGACCTCGATCAGCGGATAGTCCGCCTTCGGCCAGACCTTCGTCAGATCGAACGGGTTGAAGGGAAATTTCTTCGCCTGCGCATCCGTCATCACCTGGATGAACAGCGTCCAGCGAGGGAAAGTCGCCCTGCTCGATGCTGTTGAACAAGTCGCGCTGATGGCTTTCGCGATCCTTGCCGACGAGGGCTTCGGCCTCGGCGTCGGTCAGGTTCTGAATGCCTTGCTGGGTGCGGAAGTGGAACTTGACCCAGACGCGCTCATTTTTCGCGTTGATGAAGCTGTAGGTGTGGCTGCCGAAACCGTGCATGTGACGGAAGCTCCTCGGAATACCACGATCGCTCATGACAATCGTAACCTGGTGCAGCGCTTCTGGCAGTAGCGTCCAGAAATCCCAGTTCATTGTCCGGCGTCCCGCACGCCCGTACGCGGGTGCCGCTTGATCGGCATGATTGAGGTCGATGAAGCGCAAGCGGATCGCGGAAGAAGAACACCGGGGTGTTGTTGCCCACCACGTCCCAGTTGCCTTCATCGGTATAGAACTTGAGCGCGTAGCCGCGGATGTCACGCTCCGCATCGGCTGCGCCGCGCTCGCCGGCCACTGTCGAAAACCGCGCGAACATCGGCGTCTGCTTGCCGATCTTCGAAAAGATCTTCGCCTTGGTATAGCGCGTGATGTCATGGGTGACGGTGAATGTACCGTGGGCGCCCGCGCCCTTGGCGTGCATGCGCCGTTCCGGAATGACCTCGCGGTGAAAATGCGCGAGCTTTTCGATCAGCCAGACGTCCTGGAGCAAAGCTGGCCCGCGCGGCCCGGCGGTCATGATGTTGATATTGTCCGTCACGGGAGCGCCGGACGCGTGAGTAAGGAATGGCGGTTTCGTCTTGTTGTCCATTGGAATTTTCCTTTCATCGTAAGAGATCAAGTGGCAATTCGTTGGCGCCAGGTTGAGCGCTAACATTCTCGTGCGTTCGCCGTTACGATCGGGGTTTCCGTTTGGTGCGCTCGTGAAAGATGGCCCCGATGAAATCGAGGCTGGTTCGAGCAGCTAGCAGCGACGTAATCCCGGACGGGTCGTACGGCGGCGAGACCTCGACAAAGTCAACGCCAACGACGTCGAAGCGCCTGGCGACCTCGCGCAGCAGGTCCTTGGCCTCGTAATAGGTGAAGCCGCCATGGCTGATCGTCGCCGTGCCCGGCGCAATCGAGGGATCGAAGCTGTCGATATCGATCGAGACGTAGATGCGCTCGCCAGTGGGAATGTGCGCAAGCGCCGCTTTGGCGCCGATCGCACGGAACTTCCGCAATGGAACCACGTGGGTCCCGTAGGCCTTCGCCGCCTCGTAGTCCTTCTTGCTGACCGAGGCCATGTTGTGCGGCCCGAGCGTGGTGATGCCCTTCACATGGGCCATCTCGGACGCCCGGCGCATCGGACTGCCGTGCCCCCAGCTGATTCCGTTGCGCTCGTCGATGAAGTCGAAGTGCGCATCGAGATGCACGATGTGGATCGGCTTCTCGTCGGAATAGGCTGCGACCGTCGCCATCGTGATGGCATGGTCGCCGCCCAGAATGTAGGGCATCGTTCCGGCATCGAGCAGCGCGCGCACCGCGAGCTCGGCATTTGCCAAACTGCGCTTGGTGTCGGCATAGATGACGTCGCTGTCGCCGGCGTCGACGATCTTGACTTCGTCCCTGGTGAGGTACGTCACCTCATCCTCGAAGTCGAAGACGCCCTCTGGTCCAAAGCCGTGGAACATCGATACTTCGCGGATCGCGCGCGGCCCAAAGCGAGTACCGACGCGATAACTTGAGGCCGTGTCGATCGGGATTCCGAGCACGGCAACATCTGCACCATCGAGCTTGTCCCAATCGGTGCAGGCGGGTTGGCCCGCAAAGGTCGCGAGGCCAACAAACGGCAGATCCATTCGAACTGGCATATTTCGGCTAGCACGCTGCGTATCCATCGTAATCTCCCGGTTGAAAAAAGTAGGTCGACAGATTCGATCTGTCGCTTGTTCAGCAGATCTCGGCCGTGACGCCCTCGCCCGCATAGGCGCGGCGGACTGAAGGCAAGGCCGTCACCATGTCGAGTAGCTTCGCGATGTTCGGTCGGGAGCGAGGCGGATTGGCCATCGGACGCGCCCAGCGGGAGAGCATCACCAGGTAGAAGTCGGCGGCGCTCAATGTCTCGCCGAGAAAGAGCGGACCATTTGTCTTCAAATGCTGCTCGATAACATCGAGATACGCCTCGGCGCGTTTCTCAGCGCCCTGCTTCACGACCGCCGTCGTGGCAGCATCTGTGCCCGCCAGCCGTTCCGGATACTGCCAGATCATCAGTTCTTCCTGCAGCGAGTTGGTCAGGAAGGTCATCCACTGGTAGAATTTGGCGCGCGCCGGCGTTCCCACCTTGGGTGCCAAACCTGCTTCCTGATGCCGGTCAACCAGGTGAAGAACGATTGCCGCCGACTCGAACAGCACAAGGCCGCCGTCAACCAGCACCGGGATGCGGCCATTGGGATTGATCTTCAGGTACTCTTTGGATTTTTGCGCATTCTTCGCGCGGTCCACGAGAACGAGTTCGTATTTCTGGCCGATCTCTTCGAGCACCATGTGAGGTGCGGCGTTTGCATTGCTGGGAAAGTAATGAAGCTGGTACATTGGCCTTCTCCGTTTTGTGTTTCACGACCGAAAAATTAGAAATCTCGCCGTCTGGCCACAACGAGAGAAGCCCGTCAGTCCTGGCCAGAGCTCCGTCGATATCGGCCATCTCGCGTCGCCCTCGCCGATAAGCGATATCGGCCGGCGGCACGCGTCGTGGCGCGGTCGAACAAGCAAGAGCGTTGGGCTTGGCGCGAACATCAATCACTTCCGGTTTTCGTTGTGCAGGCGGCAATGAAGAAAGGCAGCAAGATCAAGCTAACGACACGTAACTGCCCCGTGCGCTGCGTTTGCAAATTTCAATTTCGCTTCACTACGTCCCCCCGCGGCTGCCGGAATGGTGATGTTGGCATCATGCCGGCATCTAAAACGCTCTTTGGTGTCGGATTCAGTGCAATTGTTCCGAACCCGAACGGGCAAATTCAAGCCTCGTGTTTCGGGACGTAGGTACCCATGACGCACCTGTAACCTTGGAGCGTCCAATCGTGATACGGGCCATGGGCGAGCCATTCGGAAATGCCCGCTTGCGCGTTTACCTGACAGCCGGCCATCGTGATGCTCGACTGTTCGCTATTGGTGACGATTTTTTCCAGACAGAGCTGACTGCTGTTGCACAGAATGGCGACGAGGGTGATGAGCATCGTGACCTTCCTTGATGAGGATCATGCCGAAAGCTTTTTCGCGCTCCCGTTTGGGTCGGCAGATCAAGACCTAGGTTGGTGGCAATCGAAATTCGATTGAACCGAGGTACGCAGGATTACTGCGAAGGGATTGGACGCCTATACCAAGGTTTGTGCGACAGACCGGAGCATCGCGATGCCACCGCCGGGGGATTTTCGGCGAGGTTTTTGAATCATCGCCTTTGAGGTCTGGACAGGGCGCCGTCGCCCTTGACAAGATCATCCGAACCGTCAGCAACCCCGCGGCAATGACGGAGGAGCCGCGCCGGAGACGCTGTTTCAGATCGAGGACGAACCCGCAAAACGAGCGTCTTATTTCCTGCGACACAAGGAATGGCACGTGAGCAAGGTCGAAGCAGCATTACTTGCAAGCGTCTCTGCCAGAACTTGATCGGCAGCTCGAATTAAAGAAGGCCGCGCGCAAGGCAAAGCCGTCGCGGCCGACCCGAATGCCGAAGCGACATACTCAACAGCCCTGCGGCATCACGCCGGGCGTGGCCGAAGCACCGGTCGCATTTGCCGGCGCCATCATGGCGGGATTGGCAAGGTTGAACGAAATGTTTTCGTTGCATGCAGCCGAATTCGGCGTCGGGATGACCGTCATCGCGGGCTCGATATCCGTGCTGGCGAGATTGTCGACAGGCGATGGAATCGCGCCGGGCGGCGGGCTCGGCGGAATATCACCGATTGCGAGCGGCAAGGCTGATGAGTTGGTCAGTGCGTTACCCGGAGCCGCCGTGCACGTACTTCCGGCGCTCGCGGTTCCGAGCGGCAGCGCGGACGCGATCGTCCCCGTCGCGCTTCCGCTGACAGCGCCCAGGATCATCACCGGCGTCGCCGGGGGCAAGGTGAGCGGCTGACCGGTGATCGAGCTCATCGGCGAGAGGCCAGAGGTTATCGGCGAGAGATTAGAGCCCATTGGCATGAGGCTCGACGTCATCGATGTAACGCCAGGCCCGGGCATGGCGGGAGCGCCAACCGGGCTCATGGCGGAAGAAGAAGGCGTTGTCGTCGCGGTCACGCTCATCACGGAAGGCGAAAGTGCCACCGCGGTCGGAGAGCAACTCAGGCTCGTGCCGGGAATGGTGGGATCGGTGGCGAGCGGCGGCGAGGCAAGCGTGGTTGCCGGAGCACCCGGCACGGTCGACGGAGAAAACAGGCTGACAAACGGGCCAGGTCCGCCAAGCGGAGACGAGACGATGGCTCCCGGCGTGGTCGGGATTGCCATTTGCGTTGTGCCCAATGTCGACATCTGGGCTAGACATTGACCGCCACCCAGCAAAAGCGCTGCAAGGCTCCCGAGAAAGATGCGCATTGCGAGATTACTCCGGCTAACGTTGCTTTGGTCCCGCGGCGCAATCACGAGCTCGCCGGCTGGGTCTGCGGCGCGACTTTTCTGCCTTCGGCCAGATCCACCATCGGATTGAGAATCACGGTGTCCCCTCGCTTGAGGCCGTGCTCAATCAGAACTTCCTTGCCGAAGTCGCGCGCGATTGAAATCTTCTGCATGTGCACGATCCCGTCCCTGACGAGTGCGACGTGGAGGCCATCCTGGTCGAAAACGATCGCGTCGGCAGGCACCACGAAGGACGGCGTCACCCGCGGTATCTTCAGATCGACGATGCAATAGATCCCGGGGCTAAGCGCACTATCCGGATTCGGTACGTCGATTTCGGTGAGCAGCGTGCGACTCCCGGGCTGCAACGCACGCGCAATGCGGGTGACCGTACCCGGAAAGACGCGGTCCGGAATTTCCGGAACGTGCACCTCGGCCTTGACGCCGGGTTCGACGCCGACGGCTTCGTCCTGCGGCACGTAGAGCTGGATGCGGATCACGTCGCTGTGCATCATCGTGTACATCATGGTCGATCCGGACTGCACCAGGCTGCCATTGTCGATGTAGCGCTGGGTGACGACGCCATCGAAGGGCGCGATGACACGCTGATAGGCCTTTTCCTGACCGAGCACCTTGAGCTGCGCTTCCTGCGCCGAAATATTGGATCGGGCGACGCCCAGGGCCGCCTCCTGCGCCGCAAGCGTCAGGCGGTCATTGTCGCCCTGCTGCTGGGTCAGCCAACCCTTTGTCACCAGACCCGAGTCGCGCGCATTGGTCACGCGCGCGAGTTCATGACTTGCCTCGGTCTGATGTAGCGTCGCCTGGTACTGCGCCAGTGTCGCCTGGGCCTGCGATATCTGATGATCGAGTTCGGGCGCAGTGATTTCAGCCAGCAGTGTACCCGCCTTGACTTGATCGCCGATGTCGACGTGGCGCTTTTCGATGTACCCGCTGGTGCGGGCGAAAATGTTCGCTGCCTCGAAGGCGGTTGTCGTAGCCGGCAGCGACACCGTCATGATCCCGTCGTTCGGCCGGACCTGCGCGACACGCACGTTCGGCACGAAGTCCCGGCGCTGTTCCGCCGTCGCCGCCACGCTCTGCCCAGCCTTGTGGTGCCGCACCGCGCCCGCGACCAGGCCGCCTGGCAATAGCAGGAGCAGCGCCATGCCGACGGTGGACGCGCTGCCGAACCGGCGGGAGGACCTTCGCTTGGCCAGCGACGTTTCGTCCGTTGCCGGTTCAGGGGCGTACGTACTCACACCTGCTTCTACCGAGGTTATCTCTGCTTCGCTCATTCGAGTGGTCCTTCAAATACGCCGTGATGAGATTTTCCGTCATTTCCCTTGCGCAGCATCGCGAACAGGTAAGGTACGACCAGCAGCGTCGTAGGCGTGGCGAACAGCAGCCCGCCGATGACGGCTCGCGCGAGAGCGGCATTCTGTTCCTCGCCCGCACCGCCGATCGCCATCGGAATCATGCCGACGATCATCGCGGCCGCGGTCATCAGCACCGGCCTTATCCGGGTGTGCCCGGCGCTGAGCGCGGCTTCGAGCGCAGAATGGCCCCCGAGTTGCTGTTCGCGCGCAAATGTCACGAGCAGGATCGAGTTCGCCGAAGCGACGCCCACCGCCATGATCGCGCCCATCAGCGAGGGCACGTTCAGCGTGGTGCCGGTCATGAAAAGCATCGTGACAATCCCGCACAGGGTTATGGGCAAGGCGAGGATCACCACAAACGGATCGCCAAAATTCTGATAGTTCACGACCATCAGCAGATAGACAAAGACTGCAGCGAACGCCAAACCGACGCCCAGATTTCGGAACGAATCATTCATGCTCTGGACCTGGCCGAGCAGTTGGATCCTGTTGCCGGGCTGGAGTTCCTTCTGCAGCGAAGATGTCACCTTGTTGATGTCGGATGCGACGCTGCCAAGATCGCGCCCCTGAATGCTCGCATAAACCTCGAATACCGGCTGGATGTTCGACTGGTTCGAATTGGTCGCGACAGTGTCGCGCTTCAGCTTGGCAACATTGCTGAGCATTCCCGGCACTGGCTGGCCGCCGACCGTGAGCAGGCTCGACACCGGCGTGTTGTTCAGCGCGTTCAGCGAATTGACCCGATACTCGGGAGTCTGCACGGCGAGATAGTACGGTATGCCCGAGGACAGATCGGTCCAGAAATTGGGCGACACCTGCACCGAGGATGAGAGGCTGACATTGATGTTGGTTGCGACCGTGCTCGCGTTGACGCCAAGTTGGGCAGCGCGGGTGCGATCGATTTCTGCATAGAACTCAGGCCCGTCGGTTTCCTGTTGAAGGTGAACATCGACGAGACCCGGAATGTCGGCGAGGCGCTTGCGCAATTCCTTCGTAACCTGGAGGTTGTTCTTGCCGTAACCCATGGTGCGGACATCGATCTGCGCCGGCAGTCCGAAGTTCAGGATCTGGGTCACGATGTCGGCGGCCTGGAAGTAGAACGTGTCTTCCGGGAACGCGGCCGGGAGCACCTCGCGCAGCTTGCGAACATAGTCCGCAGTCGGCTTGTGACCTTCCTTCAGTCCCACCAGGATCACGCCGTCGTTGATCCCGATCGTGGATCCGTCGGCAAAAGCCAGATTGTAGGCACGCGCCGGAAGGCCCATGTTGTCGACGATCAGCGCCCGTTCTTTTTCGGGAACGACCTCGCGAATCTTGTTTTCGACCGCCTGAAAGATGCGTTCTGTGTTCTCGATCCGGGTGCCTGCGGGTGCACGGACGTGAAGCTGGATCTGGCCTCCGTCGATGAAGGGGAAGAAGTCACGACCGACAAAGATGGACAAGGTACCGCCGAGGGCGAGCACGCAAGCCAGCGCGATCGGCACGAACGCCCGCCGATGCAGGAGGATCGTCAGCAACTTGCGGTACCCTTCCCGCAACCGCTCGAAGGAATGTTCGAACGCTATCGTTATGCGGGTGAACAGACCCGGCGCGGCCGAACCCGGCGCGTAATGTTTTTCTCCCCGCAGCAACAAGCCGATCGTGATCGGCGTCAGGGTACGCGACAAGCCGTAGGATGCCAGCATCGCGAACACCACCGCGAGCCCGAGCGGCGTGAACAGATATTTGGCCGGCCCGTCGAGGAATACCACCGACGTGAACACGCAACTGATCGCAAGCGTGGAGACTAGCGTCGGTACCGCGATTTCGGCCGCGCCGTGCAGCGTGGCCTTCGCCAGCGGCATGTGTTCTTCGGTCAACAGGCGGTGCGTATTCTCGATTGTCACGGTGGAGTCGTCGACAAGAATGCCGACCGCGAGCGCGAGACCGCCAAGGGTCATCGTGTTCAGCGTTTCTCCGAGGAAGTACAGGACGATCAGCGACGACAGGATCGCGAGCGGTATCGAGATCATCACCACCAGCGTCGAGCGCCATGAGCCGAGGAAGACCAGGATCATCAGCGCGGTTAGACCTGCGGCAATCGCGCCCTCGCGCAGCACGCCCTGCACCGCCGCGGTGACGAAGACCGACTGATCGAACAGCTGGCTGATCTTGAGACCGGGCGGGGCTGCCGCCTGCATCTCCTTGAGAACCCGCTTGACCCCGTTGACCACCGTCAGCGTCGACGCATTGCCGTTCTTGATGATGCTGAGCAGCACGGCGCGTCGGCCGTCCTCGCGCGCAATATTCTGCTGCACCATCGATCCGTCACGCACCTGCGCGACATCCTTGAGGAAGATGGTCGACCCGTTCATGAACTTGACCGGCATCATGTTCAGGTCGTCGATGGTCGCCGGCGTTGCGTTGGTCCGCACCGTGTATTGTTTGTCGCCGATCTTGGCAGTTCCGGACGGGAGTGTCAGGTTTTGCGTGTTGACGGCGTTGACGATGTCGAGCGGCGTGAGGCCTCTCGACAGCAGCTTGTCCGGATCGATGTCGACCATGATCTGGCGGTATTTGCCGCCGGCAGGCGTCGGCAACGTGACGCCCGGCACCGGCGCGAGTTGCTGCCGTACCCGATAGATGCCGTAATCGTAGAGCTGCTGCTCGTTCAGCCTGTCGGAGCTGAGGCTGAGTTGCAGAACGGGGACGCTCGACGCATTGAATTGCACGACGATCGGCGGCTCGATGCCCGGCGGCATCAGCGCACGGATCGAGTTGGTCGCCGATACGATCTGGGCAATCGCAAGGTCGAGATTGACGTCGGGCTGGAAGTAGATCTTCTGAATGGACAGTCCATTTAGCGTCTGGGCTTCCATGTCCTTGATGCCGTTGACGTTCGAGCTGATCGAATACTGGCTGTAGGTGGTGACGCGCTGCTCCATCTCGGGCGTGCTCAGCCCGGTGTACTGCCAGATCACCGTGACGACAGGGATTCTGATTTCCGGGAATATGTCCGTCGGCATGGCGGAGATCGTGGTGACGCCAAGAAACAGGATCAGAGCGGCCATCACGTAGAACGTGTGAGGAAATCTCAGAGCGAATCGAACAATTCCCATCTTGCATTTCCAAATGTTTGTTTAGGGGCGATCACTCGACAAAAAATGATCGCTCCGGATCGCGCGGTTCTGTTCGATGTCGGTGAGATGTCTGAATTCGTTGCTCCCCGAGCGCGCCAGATGCTCCTAACATCGGCCGGCTCGATCGGAACTAAGCACTGTCCCGCCGAAGCCCACTAACTTTTGGTTTATCTTCGTTCGCGCACGTTGTGATGAAGATTGCGTGGAACTTGTTCTGTCCTTGCGGACGGAAATCCAGTTTCAATCGCGCATGACCGCCAATTCGTGCGACCGGCGCCGCATCGCCTACCTTCGTATAGGTCTGCAAATCCTTCAGATGAAGCCGAGCTTACTCCCGTAGGATAGCCGGGAGCCCTCCGACCCCGACATCATGGTCAATGAACATAGGGGTCTCGAAATGAAAAAAATTCTGGTTATCGGTATTGCGGTTAGTTTCGTCATTTGGAGCCCGATCGCTTTCGCGCGCGGCGGAATGGGCGGTGGTATAGGCGGCATGGGAATGTCGCACACAACGGGATCCTTCCGGAGCGTTGGCGCCGGCGGTAGCTTCGGTGAGGGCATCTACTCTCCCGGCACCAACTCATTAGGTACGGCGCTCCCGTCCTCCGGCATCGGAAGACCGATCAAGGGTCCGCTGCTGGGTACAAGCCCCGCGATCGATCGCGAGGAAGCCAGGGTCGAAAAGGCGCTGGGTTCAATCTGCAGGGGCTGCTGAGATGGCGGATCCGCAGATCACTCGCCTCGAATGCGCTGGCCGTTTGTGAAGCGCAATTTAATGCGTTGGCGTCGTCATCAGCCCACATCTGCAACGAGCATCCGATCGGCCGTGCAGTGCTAGCAGTGTGGGAGTCTTTGGAGGTTCCGGTGATAAATGGCAACAGCTCAATCTTCAGATCCGCGCCCCTGTCTTCCGAGCGAACCGGCGATCAATCCGCGCCGGCAGCGATCGAGATTGCCGGCCGCGACGTGCTGCTTGCCGCAGATATCAGCCCCAGCGACCACATCATCAAATCGCTTTGCTGCGCCCTGAACGCCGTGGAGCTTGAGCACGATGAGTATTGTGTCGAAGCCCTGAGGCGGGCGATCGAGGCCAGGCGCGCCGGGCTGCAACCGGTGGCCCGAGCCGCAGCCAGTGGCGGCGACGCAGACACGAACAGACCGCAGGTCCGGGCGTTGCAAAAATGGCGCCTGAAGCGGGTTATCGAACATGTCGATGCCAACCTTTCGTGCAAGGTTAGCCTGCTCGACCTGGCCGCCGTCGCCGGACTCAGTCGAATGCACTTTGCATGTCAATTCCGCGCCGCGACTGGCTTGCGGCCACACGAATTCCTGCTCCAGCGGCGCATCTCGCGCTCCAAAGAGTTAATGAGAGGCACTTCAATGACCATCGCCGAGATCGCACTCGCTGTGGGTTTTCTGACCCAGGCCCACTTCACAACCGTCTTCAAACGCTTCGTGGGGTACACGCCGCGTCAGTGGCGCACGGCCAACCAGATGACGTCTGCGCCGCGAACGCGGGATAGCGCAGACACCGAAACGACAACTGCGTTGTAACGTCACGCTTTCCGTAACCGAGGGTCACACCATGCTTGAAATTCTGACTCCCGTCCGACTGCTCGGATTGCCCGGGAGCCTTCGCAAGGCATCATTTTCCCGCGCGACGCTGATCGGGCTGCGCGACAATCTACCCGAAAAGGTCACGCTCGAGATCCACGAGCCACAACTTCCGCTCTACAACGAGGACGATGATCGATCGAACGAGCCGGACCAGGTCAAGAGATTTCGAGATGCGATCGCAAACAGCGATGGCGTTGTGATCGTGACGCCGGAATACAATCACGGGGTGCCAGGTGTGCTGAAAAATGCGCTCGACTGGGCATCGCGTCCCTTCGGCCGGTCCGTGCTGATAAAGAAGCCGACATTGGCGATATCGGTTTCGCCCGCCTTCACGGGCGGCGCACGCGCGCACGCACAGCTCAATGAGACGTTGCTTTCCATCCCGGCCCTCGTTTCCGGAGGTCCTCAGATCGTAATCGGCAATATCGGCGAAAAAGTAACAAACGGTATGCTCGTCGATCAACCGAGCCTCCACTTTGCATCGGCCGCGCTGCGGCAGATGATCAGCGTGTGCCGGCTCAATTCGCCGCTACTGACCGCCTGAACGCGATTTGACAAGGTTCAGATCAGAATCCCTTCCTTCGCGCCAAAACGCCGCTCGAATTCGCGCAAGTTGACGATACCGCGGCGATGGGTTCCGTCCCCGATCCTGCGCTCTTCGTTCCAGGCCTCGATCCGGAAGAAGACGCTCTTCTCATCCATGGCCGTCACTTGTGCGGTCGCACGGACCTTGCGGCCGATGGCAGTGGCTGCAAGGTGCCGTACGCTGATCGCCATGCCGACACTGACAAATCCGTCCGGCAAGACAGACGCAATCGCCGATCCCGCAGCCATTTCCATGTGCAGCATCATCGCAGGCGTCGCATAGACGAGCGGCATGCCGGCGATAAAATGCCCGATCGTCATTTCTCTGGTGACGACAAAGTCCGTCTCGGCCGACAGGCCGACTTTCAGATGATCCAGCGGGCGCACTCGCTAGGCCCTTTCCTCGCTGGCGGCAGAGCGCTCGATCCGGATCGGAATAGATTTCGACGACGGCGTGAAGCTCTGGGGATCATGCGCGTAGAGCGGAACCAGCGGATTTGTCTCGGGATAGTACGCCGCACAGCAGCCATTCGGAAACGAGTAGCCGATTACGCGGAAGTTGCGCACCCTTCGCTCGAAGCCGTCGGTTGATAGCGTTATCAGGTCTACGCGATCACCATCCTCCAGCCCTCGCTTCTCGAGCTCGAATTTGTTGAGAAAAACGACATCGCGCTGGCCATAGACCCCTCGATACCGATCGGAGTTCGAATAGATCGTGGTATTGTACTGATCGTGGCTTCGGATCGTGCTGAGCCAGAGCGCTTCCACGTTATCGTTGGGCAAATGTTCGTTGAGCCCGTCATAAACGAGGAAATGCGCCTTTCCCGAAGGTGTCTCCCATTTTCGTTCCCGGGCGCTTGAAACGAGGTGGAAACCGCCTGGCACCCGGATCTGGTCATTGTAGCTCTGGAAAATCGGGAACACATCCTCAATCGCATCTCGGATTCGGTCGTAGTCTGAAACAAGGCTCTCCCAATCGACGACCGAGCGATGGCCCAATGTCGCGCTTGCCATGCCGGCCACGACGGCGGGCTCGCTCAGCAGATGTTCCGACGCGGGCTTGTTGCGGCCGGCGGAGGCATGAACCATCGACATCGAATCCTCCACCGTAATCGACTGTGGCCCTGACGCCTGGACATCGATTTCCGTGCGGCCGAGACATGGCAGGATCAACGCGTCCTTCCCATGAATGAGATGGCTGCGATTCAGCTTGGTGGAGATCTGAACGGTGAGATCGAGATTTCTGATCGCCACCTGCGTCCGCGGCAAATCCGGAATCGCGGCCGCGAAATTCCCTCCGATGGCGACGAAGACCTTCACTTCGCCGCGGATCATGGCTTCGAGGGAGGTAACGACATTGTGGCCGTGCCGGTGCGGCGGCTTGAAGCCGAAGCGGCGCTCCAGCCGCTCCAGAAACTCCGTTGACGGAATTTCCGTAATTCCGACCGTGCGGTCGCCCTGAACATTCGAATGGCCGCGGACCGGACAAATGCCGGCACCATCGCGGCCAATGTGGCCGCGAAGCATGGCCAAGTTGGCCAGTTGCTGCACGTTCTGCGCGCCGCGCCTGTGCTGGGTAATGCCCATGCCGTAGACGACGATGGCGCGCTCGGCCTTCATGTAGACATGCGCCGCGTATTCGATTTCCTGGCGCGCCAGTCCGGAGGTACCCTCGATGTCCTCCCAGCGGGTTGCCGCGAGATCGCTGATAAGCGCCTCGATGCCGAGGGTGTGTTCACGGATGAAGTCCCAGTCCAGGACTCCCGCAAGCCCGCTCGCGCGCGCGGCTTCGTCCGCTTCCACCATCACCTTCATGATCCCCTTGATGGCGGCCGCATCGCCGCCCACGCGCACCTGATACAGCTTCGAGCTGATCTGGGTGGAGGACAGCGTCGCCATTTCAACCGGACTCTGCGGATGCTGAAACCGCTCGAGCGCGCGCTCGCGGAACGGATTGAACGAGATGATCGCAGCTCCTCGCCGGGACGCATCACGCAAATTCGTCATCATACGCGGGCTGTTGGTGCCGGGATTTTGCCCGAAAATAAAAATACAGTCGGCCTTGTCGAAATCCTCCAGCAGGACCGTCCCTTTCCCAACGCCGATCGATTGCGGCAAGCCGACGCTTGTTGCCTCATGGCACATGTTGGAACAGTCCGGGAAATTGTTGGTGCCATATTCCCTGACAAACAACTGATACAAAAACGCGGCTTCGTTCGAGGTTCTTCCCGACGTGTAGAATTCGGCCATATTGGGATCCGGCAGCGCCTTTAGGTGCGCGCCAATGGTCGCGAATGCCTCGTCCCAGCTCACGGGAACGTAATGATCGGACGCCGCGTCATAGGCCATGGGGTGGGTCAGCCGTCCGACCATTTCCAGTTCGTAGTCACTCCAGCTCGCGAGTTCCGTAACGCTGTGTTGTGCAAAGAACTCCGGCGTGCAGCGCTTTGAGGTCGCTTCCCATGCCACCGCCTTGGCCCCGTTCTCGCAGAACTCGAAAGGCGACGTGTGCTTCGGGTCGGGCCAGGCGCAGCCGGGGCAATCGAATCCGGCGGGTTGATTCATGCAGCTCAGCGTTACCGCGCCTTTGACGGGAATATGCTGCTCGATCAGATGCTCGCTGACCGCCTTGAGGGCGCCCCAGCCGCCGGCCGGATGATGGTAGGAATGAATAGCCTTTCGCTCGGACATCGACAACTTCCTTCAGCGAGAACGAACCTCCCTTGAAAAGATAAGCGCGACCCTTGGAAAATCTTTCGAAAGCTGACGTCGGTTTGTCCAAATTGCACTGGGAGACGAACGCAGTGCTTTTTTGAAAGCCGCGCCGCATTTCAGAAAAGCGATTGTTTGAGGCCGACCTAGTTCTTGATTGAGGGAATCACAATCCGAAGCAGTGCAAAAGCAATCACAGGATGGAACCATGATCTCGAGGCGAAACCTGCTGGCCGTTTCAGGGCTGGGAGTTGCAGCGACGGCTGCGAAGGCAGCTTCCTTCGGCAATCCGGACGAACCGGCGCAAGGAGCGACTAATGCCAAAGGACCGGGAAATCTGATCGACCCCGGCCCGCAGAACCCGGTGATCGCCAGTCAGTTTCCGGCTGCGCAATCGCCGCCAGCAACCGACGTCGGCGGACTACCTATGACGTGGGCCTCGTTCAACAACGCGGCAAAGCGTATCCAGAACGGTGGCTGGGCGCGTCAGGTAACGGTCGACGACTTTGCGATTTCGAAGGAAATCTCGGGCGTCAACATGCGGCTGACCGCGGGCGGTATCCGCGAGCTCCACTGGCACCAGGCGGCCGAGTGGGCGATCATGACGTATGGCAACTGCCGCGTGACCGTCCTCGACGCGGAGGGACGGCCCTATGTTGCCGATGTGAAAGCCGGCGATCTCTGGTATTTCCCGCCCGGTGCCCCGCATTCCCTGCAAGGCCTGGGACCGGATGGCTGCGAATTCGTCATCTGTTTTGATGACGGTCATGCCGACGAATTCAACACGCTGCTGGTCACTGACTGGCTCGCCCACACGCCGCCGTCGGTTTTGGCAAGGAACTTCGGCGTGCCGGCCGAAACCTTTGCGAAGATCCCGCTGCACAATCTCTGGATATTCCAGGGCGAGGTGCCGGGCGACCTCGCAGCGGATCGCGCCGCAATTCAAAAGAATGCGCCCGCTCCCACGCATCCGTTTATTTTCCCGCTACAATCCACCGAGCCAACGAAGTCATCCGGAACCGGAACCATCCAGGTTGCCGACAGCACGAACTTCAAGGTCTCCACGGCGATAGCCGCAGCGCTGGTGACCATCCGCCCGGGCGCGGTTCGGGAGATGCACTGGCATCCGAATGCGGACGAGTGGCAGTACTACATCAAGGGCAAGGGCCGCATGACGGTCTTCAACACCGGTCCCAACGCGCTGACGATGGATTTCACGGCCGGCGATATCGGCTACGTCAAGCGCAATTACGGACACTATGTCGAGAACTCCGGAGATACCGATCTCCAGTTCGTCGGCGTGTTTCGCGCTCCCCGTTACGAGGAAGTCTCACTTTCGAACTGGCTTACGCATACGCCGCCGAAACTGGTAGCGCAGCACCTCAACATCGATGAGGAGACCATCGCGAAATGGCCAGGCGATGCGCCGGGCGTGGTGCCGAAGGCCATCTAAGCGGCCGATAGCGGGCCAGCTGCGTGCGAACTCGAAAGAACATCGCTCGGGCGTGAACGATTTCTGTCGAAGGTTGGCGGTTCAGGAAGCAAGTCGGACAAAGCGTCCCCCTGAAGCGTGCCCCAAAGAGTTCGAACAGGAGCAAATATGAACCATCTTGCAATCACCGAAACAACCTTCGAACCGGTAGCCGGCCCAAGGTCGGCCCGGGCCAGCGCCAGAACAATTCATCAGGTGCTGACGCCATTTCCGGTGGCTTATTTCGCCGCGGCTCTCGCCACCGATCTCGCCTGTTGGCGAACAGCCGAAGTGATGTGGGAGAGATTTTCGATATGGCTGATTGCCGGCGGACTGGTCATGTCCGCGCTGGTCGCGATCGCCGCCTTGTTCGATCTCGCTTTCGGCAAGCAGCGGCCGGCCTGGTTCCGGGCGCTCGGCTACACAGCCGGCGTTTTGGTTTCGCTCGTCAACGTCTTCGTTCACAGCCGCGACGGCTATACCGCCGTGGTACCGACCGGCCTAATGCTGTCCGTTGTCGCCGTCGCCATCCTGCTTCTGTGCACGGTCACTGGAGGCTGGACCCTCTCCTATCGTCGTGGAGCGCGCTCATGAACTGCTTCAGGGTAAATCCGACAAAGTTACCGCGCCTCGCTGCCGTGCTTGCAGCCGGGGTCGCAAGTCTGGCACTGGCGAGCTGCGACGATGTAGGCGGCGATCCGAGAGTGCAGATTGGCGCCAATCCCGTTCTGCCGGCCATCCAGCAGTATCTCGTGCCGCCGATCCGGATTGCGGAGCCTGTGTCCTGGGGAAATGACTCCCCGACGGTGCCGCAGGGCCTGCAGATCCACGCGCTGGCCAAGGGATTTGAACATCCGCGGTCGCTCTACGTGCTTCCGAATGGCGATGTGCTGGTGGTCGAAAGCAACGGACCGAAAGCACCCGTGTTTCGTCCGAAGGACCTGATCACTGGCGTGGTACAGAAGTTCGCCGGAGCCAAGGCGAGCAACGCCAGCCGTATCACGCTGTTGCGCTACGGCAACGACGACAGCGCACCGCAGTTGCGGAGTGTGTTTCTCGAACACCTGAACTCGCCGTTCGGCGTCGCGTTAATTGGCCACTATCTCTACGTGGCAAACACCGATGCCATCGTGCGCTACCCCTATGAGGAGGGGCAGACCAGCATAACGGCGGAGGGAACCAAATTGACCGATCTGCCGGGCGGGCCGATCGACCACCACTGGACGAAGGCTTTGCTCGCAAGCCAGGACGGCACCAAACTTTATGTTGGCGTCGGATCAAATAGCAATGTCGCCGAAAACGGCATGGAGGCCGAGCGCGAGCGAGCTGCCATCTGGGAGGTCGACGTCACGACTGGCGCGCACCGCATCTATGCCAGCGGCGTTCGCAATCCGACCGGAATGCAATGGGAGCCCGAGACGGGCAAGCTGTGGGCGATCGCCAACGAGCGCGACGAGATCGGGCCCGATCTGGTGCCGGACTATTTGACCTCGATAAAGGACGGCGGCTTCTACGGCTGGCCCTACAGCTATTATGGCCAGCATCTTGACCCTCGCGTCATGCCGCAACGGCCGGACCTTGTTTCGAGCGCCATCAAACCGGACTACGCGCTGAGCTCCCACGTGGCGCCGTTGGGATTGGCGATGTACACAGCCAACACCCTTCCCGTACATTACCGCGGCGGCGCTTTCGTCAGCGAGCATGGAAGCTGGGACCGCACGCCGCTGAACGGCTATAAAGTCGTGTTCGTACCGTTCAACGCCGGCACGCCTTCCGGTGCAGCAGAAGACGTCGTTACCGGTTTTCTCGATCAGAACAGTCACGCCCGCGGCCGGCCGGTTGGGCTCGCCGTCGATCGGACTGGTGCCCTGCTGATCGCCGACGACGTGGGAAACACGGTTTGGCGCGTGTCATCCGCGTCCGTATCCACCGCTTCGCGGCAAGGCCAGTAACTCTGCTTCTGGCGGCCCAATCCCACGCGTGGGATTGGGCCGCCAGTTCCGCAACGCGATACCTAGGCGCGCTTTCTGCTTCAGACACCACTATCCGGATGGGAGCGCCGCATGTCGCACTCCAGGAAAAGCCAACACGACTCTAGCCGAACATCGCGCCGCTCGCTTCTGCGCGGGGCGGTTGCGATCGGCGGCGCGGCGCTGGCCAGTCGGACGATTGGAAACGCAGGCGCTTCAAGCAATCTTCCGCCTGATGTCCCGGAATGGATGAAAGCGCCCGGCACCCCCATGGGAAGCCAGCCTTACGGCAGCCCGTCTTCGTTCGAAAAGAATGTCGTCAAGAATATCCCCAAAGACCTGCCGCAATATCTGTCCGCCTCTGGACGCGCGCCGCTGCAGGATCTGGACGGGATCATTACGCCGAACGGCCTGTTCTACGAGCGCCATCATGGAGGCGTTCCCGCGATCGACCCGGCGCAGCATCGCCTGATGCTGCATGGCCTGGTCGAACGTCCAATGATTTTCACCGTCGACGACATCAGGCGGTTTCCCTCAACGTCGCGAATCCACTTCCTCGAATGCTCGGGCAATCCCGGCTACCAGAAACCGTTCGGCAAGACGGCCTCCGATCTCGTCGGACTGCTGAGCTGTGCAGAATGGACCGGGGTCAGCATGAAGCTCGTACTGGAGGAAGCCGGGCTGCGGCCGGAAGCGAAATGGGTGATCGCTGAGGGCGCGGATGCGGTCGCCATGAAACGAAGCATTCCGATCGACAAGTGTCTCGACGACGCGATGATCGTCTACAGCCAGAATGGCGAGCGGCTGCGCCCGCAGCAGGGCTATCCGCTGCGACTGATCCTGCCGGGCTTCGAAGGCAACATGAACGTGAAGTGGCTGCGACGCCTCCATGTCACGGCCGAGCCTGTCTATTCGCGCGAAGAGACTTCGAAATATACCGACCTGTTGCCCGACGGCACCGCGCGCGAGTTCTCGTTTGTCATGGAAGCAAAGTCCATCATTCTGCGACCCTCTGGCGGCCAACGCCTGTTCGGGACCGGATTCCATGAGATCTCGGGTATAGCCTGGAGTGGACGCGGCAGGATCAGGCGGGTCGACGTATCGGTCGATGACGGCAAAACCTGGCTGGGGGCAGAGTTGCAGGAGCCGGTCCTGACCCGCGCCTTGACGCGCTTTCGCCTGCCCTGGCGATGGAACGGCGAGCCAACCGTCATCCGAAGCCGCGCGACAGACGAAACCGGCTATGTCCAGCCGACGCTGGCCGAATTGCTCGCCGTCCGGGGCGAGAACTTTTTCTATCATAACAACGCGATCTGGTCGTGGCGCATCGCAGTCGATGGCGAGGTAAGCAATGCGGCAAATGCCGAAGAGTAGCGTCGTCTTCGTCGCCGGTATGCTGCTTGCGACTGTCACAGCCTCGAGCGCCCAGAGCCCCTACGGGATCGGACGAACCGCGACGCTGGCAGAGATCGCCGGCTGGAACATCGACATCGGACGTGACGGAAGCGGCCTTCCTGTTGGCAGCGGCAGCGTCAACCAAGGACGCGAGGTTTACCAGAATCAGTGCGCCGCCTGTCACGGCGACAACGGCCAGGGTGGCATCGGCGACCGTTTGGTGGGTGGCCAGGGAACGTTGACGGCTTCGAAGCCGATCCGCACGGTCGGCAGCTATTGGCCCTATGCGCCGACGCTGTTCGATTACATCCGGCGCGCGATGCCGCAAAACGCGCCGGGGTCGCTATCGAACGACGATGTTTACGCCGTCTCCGCCTACATTCTGTATTTGAACAAGTTGTTGCCGGCCGACGCCGACCTCGACGCCAAGACCATGGGTACCGTCAAGATGCCGAACCGCAAGATGTTCGTCGACGATGCAAGGCCGGACGTAAAGAATTCCGCCTGCATGTCCGGCTGCTGAGCCCGGCGAATCCGGGCCGGCCATTCGATCCTTCACGCGGCACAAGAAATGGCATTTGCTTTCGCTGCGCGGTCCAGTCGCCGGTCGGGGCACAATATCTCGATGCAGCCGCCGGGCCCGGCATGAATCTTCGAGTCGAAATCCATGCAGTTTGACGATGGCCGCGACGAGATTGAGTTCAAGGCCCACACCCGGAGTGTGACGCACCTTGTCGGAACGGTAAAATCGCCGCAGCACCGCTTCGGTTTCCTGACGCGGGATGCCCGGCCCGGTATCCGTCACGCGCACGACAGCATCTTTTTCGGCTTGCGCCAACTCGATCGTGACCTTGCCGCCTTCAGGGGTGAACTTGACGGCATTGTCGACGAGATTGACGATCGCCTCGAACAAGAGATCGCGGTCGCCGCGCACTTCAAGATTGCCGGCGATGCCAACGCTGAGGTCGATCTGCTTGTCTTCGGCAATCGGCTCGTAGATGTCGCAAACCTGACGGAGCAGATCGGGAACCGAAACGTCGCCGAAAGCGGCGGAGCGGCGGCTGTTCTCGATGTCAGCAAGCCGCAGCAGCGCCGTGACGATTGATAGCGCTTGATCGATGCCCGCAACGGTCTTGTCTGCGGCCGTCTGGAGCTCCTCGAGACTGGTCGCATTGGATCGCCCGCGCTCGAGTATCAGCCTCGCGCGCGTCAGCGGCGTGCGCAGTTCGTGCGCGATGTCGTTGCCGACGCCGGAAAGCGCGTTGATCATGGTTTCCATTTCGTCCAACATGCCGTTGACGATGGCCGCAAGCCTGGAGAACGGCTCGTCGACGTCGCGATGCGGAAGACGCTCGCGCAAATCTCCGGCAATAATGCGCCGGACCCGCTGGTTTACCTCCTCGACGCGCCTCTGCGCGCGCAGGCTGAGCCAGGCGCCGGCCAGCAGGCAGAGGCAAAAGGCGGGCAGCAATCCCAGCACCAGCGCCTCACCGACGACATGAGAGATTTCCCATGTCTCGTCCACATTTCTGCCTACGAGAATTATGTTACCGTTCTCCAGACGCCGCGCCGCGGCGCGGATCAGCGGATCAGCTGGTTGACGGCCACTTGACCGCCGCTCAACCCGCACGGTCTGCGGCGGCGCACCGATCTTGATGTCTTTCGGCAATTGCTCGAGATTGCCGGCAAGCCGCTTTCCGCTGGAATCGAATAATCCGGCGAACCGGACGCCGCGGTCGTCCTGCCTGAGATGATCCTCGATGGCGCGTACGCTGTGCTCGAACGGCAGCGAAGTAAGAAACGCAACTTGCGTATTGAGCACGCCGTCGGATCGCATCACCAGGTAGGCGTCAATGTTGAAGTAGATGAACCCGAACAGGATGACGACAAACGTCGCGAACAGTCCCGCAACCGCGGAAGCCCATCTGAAGGTGTTCGAGCGCAGGAATTGAACCTGAAGCATCCGGTTTCGTTACCCAAACTGGTCCACGGTGCGCAGGATGAATCCCGCGCCACGGACGTTATGGATCATCGGCGCTTCGCCCGGCAGGTCGACCTTGTGGCGGAGACGCCCCATATGAACGTCAACGAGATTCGTCGTTGGAACAAACTTGTAGTTCCAGACCTCCTCAAGCAGCATTGCGCGGGTCAATAACTGGTCGCTCCGGCGCATCATGTATTCGAGAAGGCGGAATTCCCGCGGCAACAAATCGATGCTGCGTTCGCCGCGCTTCGCCGTACGTTCGATCAGGTCCAGTTCGAGCTGCCCCGCCCGCAAGATCGTCTCCCGTGACTCCGAGGGACGGCGCAGCAGCGCCTCTATCCGCGCCACGAGTTCGACGACCGCAAACGGCTTGGTCAGGTAGTCGTCGCCTCCCATCCGCAGCCCACGCACGCGATCGTTCACGGCGCCGAGCGCGCTGAGCACCAAAACCGGCGTGCGCACCTGATCTTTTCGCAGGGTGTCGACGACGGACAGACCGTCCATCCCTGGCAGAAGGCGGTCGACAATCAACGCATCGGGCCGCAGCGAGCGCGCCTTGTCGAGACCCTCGATTCCGTTCGACGACCACTCGACCTCGAACCCGCGCCCGGCCAGCTCGGCGGATATCTCCTCCGCTGTCTCATCGTCGTCTTCGATCAAAAGAACCTTTGTCATCTGCGTTCTCTCGTATCGCCCGAACGAAGGGGAGCACCTGTCTCCCCTTCGCCGCGGACGACTCAGTTGCTAGGCTACCAACCGACGATGCATCAGCCGCAATAGCTATAGGGCGACACGCTGTCGGCCGGATGCGAGAGGTACCAGTCGTAGCAGTCCACGCCGTAGCCGTAATACGGATGACTGAACCGGTGCATGGCGTGTTGATGGATGCCGCCGGTGCGCGCGCCTTCGCCAAACGCTAAGCGCGAACCATCGAAGCGACCGACACCGCCAACACGGCCAATGCCACCGATATGCTCGCCGCCGCCGAAGCCACCAAGGTGACCGCCGCCGCCGAAGCCACCAAGGTGACCGCCGCCGCCGAAGCCACCAAGCTGACCGCCGCCGCCGAAGCCGCCCATGTGGGCACCTCCGCCGAAGCCACCCATACCGCCTCCGTGTCCACCTCCGCCTCCGCCGCGCGCATCGGCTTGCGCAATCGCCAGGGTCGAAGCCAGCAGGGCTGTCGCTAAAATCGTGATCGTTTTTCTCATCGTTTACTCCATTCAGTTGACGGAACGGAGCGCGCCATTTTCCAAACTTGCGCGCGCCGAAGCTTCCGATGAGCTGGAGATAGGAATTCTCCCTCGTCCGACCATTAAAATGACTTTCAGGCATTTCACGGCGCCGGGCGCACCGTTCCCGGGTTCGGCTGCGCGAGGCTTGAAGGATTTCGCAAGAACGGATTTTGAGAATTCGAACCACATATTTATTGCCGCTGCGAGCCGCTTTCCAAAACGCACGATCTTTCCCGCACGCGCCGCGGGAGCCTGGCGTTTCCTAACGGCCAATTTAATGGCGGCGGCCCGGCGTCCGCTTACGTCGGCAGGTAACGACGTCAGCCGGGGAGCCCGGTGCCTTTTCTCCCCATGACGATCGCGGCTGCAGATCCGATTGCGGGCAGTCCCTTCCGCAGTTCGGAACTGCAGCCAATCTCCGTGTGGCAAGGACCCACAAACAACAAGAACGCAATAACGAGAGTTTCAAGATGAACCAATCACAAGCAAACCAGGCCGACATGGAATATGTCGATATCTCCGGCACCACGATCCGCGCTTCGCGAATTGCGCTTGGCACGTGGGCCATCGGCGGCTGGATGTGGGGCGGCAGCGACGAACGCGAGGCCGTCAAGACCATTCACACTGCACTCGACCGCGGCATCAATCTGATCGACACCGCACCCGTCTACGGTTTCGGGCATTCGGAACAGATCGTTGGAAAGGCGCTGGCGATGGACGGCCGACGCAAGCGCGCGCTCATCGCGACCAAGGCCGGCCTCAACTGGAAAGACGGCAAGCCGTTTCGCGACGCGCGAAAGACACGCATCGTTGAAGAAGTAGAGAATTCCCTGCTCCGGCTTCGAACCGACGTGATCGACCTTTACCAGATTCACTGGCCCGACCCTGACACGCCGATAGCGGAAGTTGCCGAAGCCATGAGTGCCCTGCATCGGGCCGGAAAGATTTGCGCGATCGGGGTCAGCAATTTCAGCCCGTCACAAATGGACGAATTCAGAAAAGTAGCGCCGCTCCATACGGCGCAGCCGCCCTACAACCTGTTCGAGCGCGGAATCGAACAGGACGTGCTCCCCTATTGCCGCGATCGCGATATCGCGGTGCTCGCCTATGGTTCGCTTTGCCGCGGGCTCTTGTCCGGTCGCATGTTGGCGACCACCGAGTTCGCCGGCGACGATCTTCGCAAGAGCGATCCCAAATTCCTTGCCCCGCGATTCGGCCAATATCTCGCCGCTGTCGAGCAACTCGACCGCATCGCCAAAGATCGCTTCGGCAGGCGGGTCATTCATCTCGCCGTGAGATGGGTGCTCGACCGCAACAAAATGAACATCGCTTTGTGGGGCGCCCGGCGCGCCGATCAACTTTCGCCGATCGCAGGCGCACTTGGATGGCGCCTCGACAACGAGGCAATGGCCGAGATCGACGGCATCCTCGACCAAACGATCGAAAGTCCTGTCGGGCCTGAATTCATGGCCCCGCCAAATCGCGCGGCTGCTTGAGCGGCATCGGGGTCTCACATGAGCAAGAGCAATCCGATCCGCATCGTGCGTCCCGAAGAATTCGATCTCGGAACAGCGCAGACGTCCGGCTCGCAGCGCCGCGCTGCGATAGCGCCGGAAGTTGGCGTCACCTCGGCGCTGTGGGGCGGCATTTTCGAAGTCGAACCCGGCGCGCGGACCAGCGTGCACCATCACGGAAGCCAGGAGACGATTGCCTACGTTCTCGATGGTACGTGCGAGATACGATGGGGTGAGAGCGGAGAATTCCGCGTCCACGCAAGCGCAGGCGACTTTATTCACGTTCCCGCCTATCTGCCGCATATGGAGATCAACCCGTCGCGACATGAGTCATTTCGGTGGGTCGTGGTCCGAAGCACGCCGAAGCCCATAGTCGTCAACCTGCCGGATACCATCTGGCCGTGAGCTCCAGGCGGGGCCTCACCGCAAAAATAAGAACCGCCCTAACACGAATGGAACAATGCCCGTGAAACCGGTCAAATTTGTTGCAATCCTGCCCGTGCTTCTCACCTGCCACGCGGCGGTCGCGCAAGTCACCGGCATGGTTGCTCCGACGCCGTCGGTCGGCGCAACCTCTCCACTTGGCAGCGCATCAGCGTCAAGTTCGCCGATATCCCCGACCGGCATTCCACTCGGCGCGACCGAGATCACATCGGCCGGCGTCAGTCCGCTGATGCCCAATCCAACCGGAACAATCGCCATGCCTGGCACTGGGACGTCCTGCACGACGCTCGGCACCTCCTCGTCCCAGATGTTCGGGTCCAGTTCGACCTATGACGGAGGCGGTCTGTCGCTTGCGACATCTGCTCCCGCGACGGCAAGCTCAGCGGGCGCGACCACCATACAAGGCACGTCCGCGATACCTGCGACCTCGGGCATGTCGATGACTTCCGGAATGACGCAGGGCGCCGGCGCCATGTCGGCCTCCGGAGCGATCGACACCGCGGGAATGTCGGCGATGTGCGGCTCCGGCTCGAGCAGCATGGCCGCTTCGTCGACGCCGACGTCGCCAACCACCGTCGGCGGCCTGCCGCGAACCGGCGTTCCGTTGGGCTCGATCGAGATCAGCAACCTCGGCGTCAGCTCGGTCGCTCCGGTGCCGGGGCCGACGAGCATCGTGACGCCGATGGCGGGCTCCGCGATGCCGGCTCCAGCCATGCCTGCGATGACGTCGCCGCCGGCCGTTCCATACACCATCGCCACCACGCCGTGAAACAAGCGATCAAGACAGTCGCGAGGGCAAGCGAATGAATAGAAAGTTTCAGATTTCAACGGTGTTGCTGACCGCTGCCATCGCGGGCGGAAGTCTCTTTCATTTCACCCGGGCCGCTTCGGTTCAGCAACCAAAGGCGGCGGCTCCCATGCCCACGATACCGGTCGTGGCCAGCGTCGTGACCCGGCACGATGTGCCGATCTATCTGACGGGTGTCGGAACCGTGATCGCCTACAACACCGACGTGGTGCGCGCGCAGATTCAAGGGCAGATCTTCAGCATAAACTTTACAGAGGGGCAGAAGGTGCGCGCCGGCGATCTCCTTGCGCAAATTGACCCACGTCCCTATCAGGCGCTGGTAGATCAATATGTGGGAAACCTCGAACGGGATCAGGCCCAACTGGCCAACGCGCAGGCCAATCAGAAACGCTATAATCAGCTCGGAAATCAGGGGTGGGCGACTCCGCAGCTGATGGAAACACAGAATGCACAGGTCGGACAGCTCCAGGCGGCCATCAAAACCGATCAGGCCCTCATCGAGGGCGCGAAAGTTCAGCTCGGCTTCACGCGCCTGACCTCGCCGATCGACGGCGTGGTCGGAATACGCCAGATCGATGTCGGAAACATCATCAGCCCGTCGACGGCCAACGGCCTATGCGTGGTGACGCAGCTCGATCCGATCTCGCTGATCTTCACGCTTCCCGAGACCGACCTGCCGAAGATACAACAGCGGCAAGAAGAAACCAAAGGCCCGCTTGCGGTCATTGCCTACAACCAGGACAACACGATCGAGCTCGGCCAGGGCCAACTCGGGCTTGTCAACAATGAAATCCTGCAAACCACCGGTTCGATCCAGCTCAAGGCCAATTTCGCGAACAAACAAAACCGGCTATGGCCCGGAGAACTCATCGATGCGCGCCTGCTTCTCGACACGCGTCACAATGGTTTGACGGTTCCAGCCGCCGTGGTTCAGCAAGGACCAAACGGGCCTTACGCCTATGTCATCGGTCCGGACCAGACGGTCTCCATCCGCCAGATCAAGGTCGCGCAAATCAGCGATGGCCAAGCGTTGATCGACTCCGGACTCACCGCGAACGAACAGGTCGTCGTTGACGGCCAGTACAAGCTGCAGCCTGGCGTTCATGTCGCAATCTTGCACGGCAAAGCAGCCGAGGAAGCGGCGGCGCAGGACGCGATGCAGGCACCGATCCCATGAATATTTCCGCACCCTTCATTCGACGGCCGATCGCCACGGCCCTGCTGATGGTCGGATTGTTGATCGGCGGCCTCGTCGCCTATCCGCTCATGCCAGTCGCCGCACTCCCGAACGTCAACTATCCGACGCTGACTGTCACCGCACAGATGCCGGGCATGGATCCGCAAACGATGGGTTCTTCGGTTGCATCGCCGCTGGAACTGCAGTTCGGCGAGATCCCCGGCCTCACGCAGATGACGTCGGCGAGCGCGCTCGGATATACCCAGATTACGCTGCAATTCGAGTTGAGCCGTCAGATCGATGGCGCGGTCAGCGACACATTGTCGGCGATCAATGCAGCCACCCCTTATTTGCCGGTCGGCATGCCATATCCACCGACCATCCGGAAGGTGAATCCGGCCGAGACCCCGATCCTTGTGCTTGGCATAACCTCGGACAGCCTGCCGATCACCACGGTCGACGCCTACGCCGAAAACATTCTTTTGCAAAAAATCTCACAGGTTTCGGGCGTCGGCCTTGTCGGGGTTGGCGGCCAGCAGAAAGCAGCCATTCGCGTCCAGGTCGACCCACAGGCCCTCGCGGCGCGTGGAATCAATCTGGAGGATGTGCGCACGGTTTTGGGCCAGGCCAATGTCGACCTCGCAAAAGGCACGCTTAACAGCCCCCGCCAGACCTACACGCTCAACACCAATGACCAGATCTTCAAGGCAGACCAGTATGCTGATCTGGTCATCGCCTACCGCAACGGATCGCCGGTCCGGATCAAGGACGTCGGTCGCGCGATCAGTGCGCCGGAGAACGACCTGATCGCCGGCTGGTACAACAATCACCGCGCCATCATCCTCGCGGTCCAGCGACAGCCTGGCGCCAACGTCGTCGAGACGGTTCAGCGGATCAAGGACATGATGCCTGTTTTGCAGGCATCGATTCCCGCCGCGATCAAGATCAACGTGGTATCCGACCGCACCCAGACCATCCGCGCGTCCATCGACGACGTACAATTCACCCTGCTGCTGACGGTTGTGCTCGTCGTCATGGTTATCTTCATCTTCCTGCGCAGCTTCTGGGCGACCATCATCCCGGCGGTGACCGTGCCGTTATCGCTCGTCGGCACATTCGCCATCCTCTATGAGATGGGCTACACCCTCGATAATCTCTCACTGATGGCCCTGTCGATCGCGGTCGGCTTTGTGGTCGACGACGCCGTTGTCGAGATCGAGAATATCAGCCGGCACATTGAGGAAGGGCTCACTCCATACGATGCCGCCATGAAAGGTTCTGGGGAGATCGGCTTCACGGTCATGGCCATCACCTTCTCGCTGATCGCCGTGTTCATCCCGCTTTTTCTGATGAGCGGCTATGTCGGCCTGCTATTCCGCGAATTCGCCATCACCGTCAGCGTTGCACTCGTGCTCTCGCTGATAATTTCGCGAACGCTGACGCCCATGATGTGCGCCTACCTACTCAAACCGGAAAGCAAGGAGCACGGGCGGCTGTACCGGTTGTCTGAACGTTGCTTCGACGCTTTGCTGCATGCCTACGAGTTCGGCCTCAAGATCGCGCTACGACACAGTCTAGCGACCCTGTTTGTCATGATCGCCACCGTCGTGGTCACCGGATATCTCTATGTAATCATTCCGAAGGGCTTTTTTCCGCAGCAGGATACCGGATTGATCATCGCCCAGTCGGAGGCGGCACAGGATATCTCCTTCCAGGCCATGGCCGAGCGCCAGCAGGCCCTGCTCAATGCCATCATGCGGGATCCCGCCGTGGATTCGATCGGTTCGGCCGTCGGTGCTGGCGGCGGAACCTATACCGCGAACGACGGCCGCGTCTTCATCCAGCTCAAGCCCGCAAGACAACGCGATCCGATCCAGAAGGTCATGACGCGGTTGCGCGAGAACCTCGCGAAAATCCAGGGCATCACCCTTTATATGCAGGCTGCGCAGGATATCACCGTCGGCGCGCGGCTGAACAAGACCCAGTTCCAGTACACGATGAACGATGCCGACCCCGGCGAGCTCAGCCACTGGGCGGCGCTCTTCCTGGAAAAGATCAAGTCGCTCCCGAGCGTTGCCGACGTCACGACAGACCAGCTCAACGCCGGGCCGCTGCTCGATATCGCGATCAAGCGTGAAGTTGCTTCAAGCTACGGCATCCTGCCCTATACGATCGACAACACGCTCGATGACGCCTTCGGACAGCGCATCGTCTCGACGATGTATACTACTTTGCAACAGTACCATGTCGTCTTGGAGGTGAGCCCGAAGTTCCAGTATTCGCCCGCGGCGCTCGACGGCATCTACATCAAGTCGTCGAGCGGACAGCAGGTGCCGCTGTCAACGCTGGTCGATTCCGCGGTGAAGGTTGCGCCGCTCGTGGTCAACCACCAGTCTCAGTTCCCGTCGGTGACGATTTCGTTCAACCTCGCGCCCGGCGCTGCGATCGGTCAGGCTGTGAGTGAAATCCAGGCGATCGAAAAAGAACTTCATCCCCCATTGTCGCTGCAGACCAGCTTCCAGGGCAATGCAAAGGCCTTCGGGGCGTCGCTCAAGAGCACACCCATCCTGATCGCGGCATCGTTACTCGTCATCTACCTGATCCTCGGCGTGCTCTATGAGAGTACGATCCATCCCATCACCATCATCTCAACGTTGCCGTCGGCCGGCGTCGGCGCGCTGCTATTGATGATGGCCGCTCACTTCGACCTCGATGTCATCGGGATCGTCGGCATCATCCTGTTAATCGGAATCGTCAAGAAGAACGGCATCATGCTGGTCGATTTCGCGCTGCAAGCGGAACAGAATGAGGGCCTTGGCACCGAAGAGGCGATCTACCAAGCCTGCACCAAGCGCTTCCGTCCGATTCTCATGACGACGATGGCGGCCATGCTAGGCGCCGTACCCATGATGATCGGCACCGGTGTGGGCTCGGAGATCCGCCAGCCGCTCGGCTACGCCATCGTCGGGGGCCTCGCGCTTTCTCAGGTTCTCACCCTCTACACGACGCCGGTCGTCTATCTCTATCTTGACCGTTTGCAGACCTGGCTGTTCGGCGAACGGCATCAAGTCCGGGAACTGCCGCAGCCGGCCGCGGAATGATCTTGCCACTTCCGATCCCGCTTGCAGGACGATGGGACGCCTCGTGAAAGAGAATTTACTGGGTCGGCTAGTGGGGTGTGCTTGCGTAGCAGGTAAGAGCAAAATGGAGTTCAATATGTTACGGACCAAGCAACTTGCGATGACAGCGCTGGTGGCGGTGGCGCTGAGCCAGCCCTTTGTCTGTGCTGCGTACTCGGCCCCGGCCATTTCGGACCACGCGGCCGGCGAGGCTAGCGCCTCGCCACTGCAGCGAGGCGATCTCGTCCGCTTGCGCTCGGGTGGCCCGCTCATGACGGTCGACGCCGTCAAGGGCGACGTCGTTGACTGCATCTGGACCGATCCGAACGGTCAGACCGACCAGGCGACTTTCCTGGTCAAGGTGCTTCAGAAATTCTGAAGCGCGCAACGGCGTGCAATACAGGCCACGCCAGTCGCCAGGCTACTTTCGTTCCGCGGGATGAAATCCGTCGGTCAGCGTCTGCAGGAACGCCACCAGCGCGTCTTCCTCCTCATTGGATAGCTGCAGATTACCGACCTTGCTGGTGTTGAGGTTTTCAGTGGTTTCCGGTGCCGGCCAGCAGGCGGTGCCCTCCCCGGGATCATGCGCTGAGCAGCGCGGCAGCACATCGCGCGTATTGTAGAAGTGCACAATCTGCTTCAAACTCTTGAAGTAGCCGTTGTGGCCGTAAGCCTTGACGAAGTCGGGGCTCGGGCGCTTATCGACATTGCGCAGCGTCGGCACCTTGAAGCGACCGCGGTTCTGCGGCACCAGCGGCTTCCAGCGCGCATCGACCGCCGAAGGCTGGCTGAGCGGGTGGCCACCCGCCAGAAAGCCGCCAACGCCGAAATCGACGAAAGCAGCGCCGCTCTTGTTGGCGACATAGCCGCGATCGTCGGGCTTGCCCTCGGCATAATACGGCAGGTCAGGGTTTGCAGGGGTGCCGATATTGCTGGCCGTGTAGTCGGTGAACATCGGCTCCTCGCCCGGTCCACCGTCACGATGACAGCCGTTGCATTTTGCCTTGCCCCTGAACAACTCATATCCCTGCTGCTCGAGAGGCGCGAATTGCGCCTTGCCGGCCTGAACCGCGTCGTATTTCGAGGAGAACGGCGTCACCTCGTGCGACGCCTCGTAGCTCGCGATAGACTGCGCCATCTGGTCGAAGGTTGCGGAGGCACGACCCCGGTCGGCTGGGGTCAGATGAACCGGCAACGGATCGTCGACAGCCGGCGGTCCGGGATTGTCGCAGACTACATCTGTGTTGGCCGGCCAAGCGATCTCAAACGCCTGACGCCCCCAGACCATTTCAAACAGAGTCCGGTAGGGCCGTCTGGAGGCACGGTAAACCGCGCAAGAAAAGTCTGCTAACCCCATTTCGACCGGGTTTGTCGGCGGTCCTTCCGCCTGTTCGGCGGCGGGATTGCCGAGACGCCTTCCGGTCGCGCGCATATCCCAGAAATTGCCGCCGACCAGGTCGTCCTTCAAATCATCGTAGTGAAGCACCGGAGACAGCGGCGCATAGCTATGCGTCTGAGGGATACGCTCGCTGAATCGAGTCCTGACCGATCCGGGATAGGATCCCGTGGTTCGGTTGAGTTCAGAGACCGGCCCCGCGAAGCCGGCTTCCGGCATATGGCAGAAGGCGCAGGCTTCGTTTCGATTGACCGAAAGGTCCTTGTCGTAGAGCAGCAGCTTGCCAAGCAATTCAATCTGCTGCACCTGATTGTCGGGAGGCGCCGCCAAGCGATCGACCGCTTCCGACTCGATGCGGTCGATCTCGTTCTCGATCCGTGTGATCGCCTCGAGAGCCGCCACCGAAAGCGGCGGCGTAGCGCTGTCACGCGCCGAGAGCACCGCCGATCCCAATACCGGGATTGCGACAGCGATGAGAACGGGAAGCGCGCGCATCATTTCCTGCCAGGGCAACGTCGAGCAGTGACAAGACGTCGAATACCGGCTGCGTCGCGTACGCGCAAGTCGGAACAATGCATCGGCGCGCCTCTCCCGATCAGGAAATTCAGGTCATGCTTCCTGGCATGAAGCATCGAATCGACACGGCGCCAACGCCGTAAAGCGGCCATACCATGGTTCGCCCGGCCTTGTTTGGCTCAGTGATCACGGCTTCGTCGGGTACTTCGACCCAGATCGCGTCGGCAGCATTGGCGGCGACGGGTACACGCACACGATAATGGCCGTCCTTGGTCTCCCAGTCGGCGTCCTCCACCATATAACCGTCGGCAAACGAGCAGCAAAGGCCCTTGCCGCTCGCCAGATGTTCGAACCAGTCATGCAAGGGAGAGTTGCTATAGCGGTTGTCGAGGTCGCGCCCCCAGACCGGCAGCGCTTCCGTCAGAAGCAAGGCGACAACGATACCCAAACCGCTCAGCAGCGATACGGTGCCGTTCCTTCCCATTCTCCGTCTCCCACGAATTTGCGAAATGACGTCGAAAAAGCAGCTGTCAATTGGACTTCGGCAAGTCGGCCTTCCGGGCCCGACGCTCATAGTCAGCGGCCAGGGTCATAAGACGGTTTGCAATCGCCTCGTCCGTGATGTTCTTGGCAACACGGAGCAAAGCCTCTGCGGTATAGAAATATTCCCTGCTGATCATGAGAGCGCTCATCCTCGTTTCAGTTCGGCGAAGCTGCAGAATGACCTTCGAAGCTACCAGCTGGTACCGCGACATCAAACTCAATCGACGAGATGATCGCCGCCGTCCTTGCAAACGTTGTCCGGATAGAGCCCGTCGCCATACAGGCCGCCATAGCCCGAGTGATAGCCGCATACGCCGGCGCTATAGCCGAAATGCACCGCGTCCTCGACCGATAGCTGACGCCCGCTGCGGGGCTGCTCATTGTGGCGCGCCGCCATTGCCGGGCCAGCCAGCAGAATCGACAGCACCATGGCTCCAATAAATTTGACCTTTGTCATCACATTCTCCATTTCGTTTCATTGACGAACCCGATCGAACCACGTTGCCTGCGCAGTCGATCACCTCGCTTTTGCTTCACAGTTGAAATAAGGCTTCGATTTGGTTGCGCCACTAAATTACGGTTTAGGGCACGCCGACTTTCTCATCGTTCCGGGCATCAGCTTGGATGAGAGGGTTGGTGCTCAGAACGAAGCCGACGCCGCGAACGCTGCGAATCATCGCCGGCTCGTTCGGCTCATCCACTTTCCGCCGAAGGCGTCCCATGTGAACGTCGACCAGATTGGTTTGTGGAACGAACTTGTAATTCCAGACCTCCTGCAACAGCTTTGCCCGCGTCAACAATTTATCGCTGCGTTCCATCATGTAACGCAACAGACTAAACTCTCGCGGCCGCAATGGAATCATGCGATCGCCGCGCCTGGCCGTCCGATTGAGAAGGTCCAACACCAAAGGCCCCGCACGCAGCACGGTCGGCGTCGGGGTCGTCAATGGCACTGCACTTGTTCCTGCCTCCAGACCCGTCTCTGCCGTTAGCGGCCGCGCAGGGACGCTCGCTGGCGGCTGGTCTGACCCGCGAATAATCGTCTCCAACGTGCTCAGAAGCAGCAACTGGGTCTCTTCGGCGACGCGCCGAGATCCGCTGCTCGTCGAAACGCCGTCAGGGGAAATGCGGACAACTACCGAGAAGCCGTCGACATGCAAATTCAGCTCCGTCATGTCGCTCGATCCGGGTGAGGTCCGTAATATGCCGCGCGTGTCGCGACGACTTCGCCGCGCCAACGGCGTGTGAGAATTGGCCGGCGGAAGCGCCGTAACAATCGGTGCGGCGCCCCGCCATTCAACTATATCGCGAACGAAATTTTGATTTCTCATTCAACTGTCCTTTCCCAGTGCAGCGCGCAGCACCTCTGCCGCCGGCGCCTATGTCAACGCCGTTAGATCGTCTTCTGCCAAACGCCTGCTGCGGACGGGCGCAAGCCCGGCCAGCGCGACCTTTGTACGATGCGCAAGATTCATCACTGCGTTCGTGCAGTGCTCGGAGTAACAACTCTGGTCGCAGTAATAGAGCTGAGTCGTCATATCCCGCAGATAGCAGTTGCTGATGGCTTCGCCGCACTGCGCGCACGAGAACCTTCGAAACGGTGTCCTGCCATTCACCAGCATGAACCTCATGGCTTTTCTCCGAACCTTCGTAACGCGTCCGTTATGAGAACCACCGATCGCGTCACGGTTTGCGGAGTTATGCTTTCCGGGCTCACAGACATTCTCATCACCGACTCTCTGGAATTTCGATCTGCCAGCATAGTTAATGGAAGCGAAGCCACTCCCTCAATCGTACCCGCGGTCGGCCGGTGCATAGCAAGGAATGTCGAAAATATACCAAGGTATGAACAGACGTCCGCTCAGAGAGTCTGCAACCTCAGAACAAATTGCTGATCCCATTCCAAGGTGCTTTAATCCGTTCACTGCAAGATCGCCGAAGCACGCGAACTCGACTGCCGGAATAAGGTTATGTGTGTTTTTCTTCTTGCCGCCTCTCCTGCGACGGCGAGGGCATGCTTCGGAGCTTGATCGAATTTTTGAGAAGGGTTCAGCTTGGTCGGAACGGACGAATAGAATGACCGCATCCGATTTCAGCCAGCGATGGCTAACTAGACATCGGACCGTTGCTTATACGACCCCGATCGTTCTGGTCGCCATCGCAGTGGTCTTGACTTCACTCATGGCTCGCGTGTTCGCGCCGGAGCCTATTGGACTGCTGCTGCTCAGCGCCGTGATTGCGGCGGCATGGCTGGCCGGATTCGGTCCGGCTCTGTTGGCGATCGCACTTGGGCTGCTTGCCTTCCTATACGACATCGCGACGCCGGCCGGTTTTACGTTCTGGAAGCAAAACTTGCTAACGATCGGCCTTTCGGAAGCGTCACGCTTGGTGTTGTTTGCCGGCGTATCGTTGGTCGTTTCCTACGTCATCGCGACCCAGAACAGCGTGACCGAAGCTCTTCGACAGTCGCGGGACGAACTGCAGATGGCGATCGATGGGCTGAGGCGCATCGAATCCGCATTGCTGAAGGCGGAAACGTATTTGACTGAGGCACAACGACTGAGCCAGACCGGGAGTTTCGCGTGGAACACTTCGACCAAACAGAATTCCTGGTCAGAGCAGATCTATCGTATCTTTGGGTTCGATCGGACCACCAAACCGACGTTCGAATTGATCCTGCAGCGGACGCATCCCGACGATCGCGCCGGCGTGCAGGCGACGTTCGAGCGCGCCGCGAACGACGGCGAGGATTACGAGCTAAGCTACCGGCTCTTGATGCCCGACGGCTCGGTGAAACACGTCCAGGCCGTGGCCCAGGCGACAAAGGACAGTGCGGGCGATACCGAATTCGTCGGAGCGATCATCGACGTGACCGCCGTCAAGGAAACCGAACGAAAACTGCGGCTCAGCGAGGCCTATCTGGCCGAGAGCCAGCATTTAAGCCATACCAGCAGCTGGGCTTGGGACCAGCGTCAAAGGGAGTTCATCTATACGTCGGACGAAATCGTTCATCTGTTCGGATTCGAGCACGTTGACGATTCCCGTCTGCTGCAGGCCTATCATGATCGCATCCTGGACGAGGATTTACCCGGGGTGAAGGAAGCCACCCGGCGCGCCTTCATCAACAAGACGGACCTCGACGTTACCTATCGGATCAGACTTCCCGGCGGGACGATCAAGCACATTCAGACGGTCGGCCATCCCGTCCTCGACAGCGAGGATGAAGTGATCCAGTTGGTCGGAACAAATGTCGACATCACCAAGCAGTACGAAGCAAAGGAGAGGCTGCTAAGTGCTTTTGACGAAGTCAAGAGGTCCCAGGATCACCTGCGACTGGTGACCGATACCATCCCGATCCTGGTCTGGCGCGCCCGAGCAGACGGCGTTCCCGACTTCCTAAACAAACCAGCCCTCGATTACACGGGCCTGTCACCCGGCGAGATTGAGCTAGATTGGCCCCGGGCCTTTCATCCCGAAGACAAGAAGAGCGTGTATGCGAGGTGGGATGCCATCCGGGAATCCGGAAAGCGGGGCGGCCTTGAAGCCCGGCTGCGGCGCTTCGACGGCAGCTATCGGTGGTTTCTGTTCGAGGCGGAGCCGCTGCGCGATCAGACGGGCAATATCATCAGCTGGTACGGCTCGGCTACTGACATCGAAGACCGCAAGCTTGCCGAGCTGTCCCTTCGTGAAAGCGAGCAACGCTTCCGCGATTACGCTGAAACGGCGTCTGACTGGCTCTGGGAGACCGGGCCGGACCACCGGGTCACAAGGATATCGGAGCACATCAACGTCGTTGGTTTCACCAGCTCACGCCTGTCGGGCATAGCGAGGTGGGAGGTCGCATCCGATCTGGAGACTGAACCGGATAAGTGGCGGCGACATCGAGAAACGCTTGACGCCCATAGGCCATTTCGGGATTTCGTCTACGGCATCATCAATGAAAGCGGATCCCAGATCTACGTCCGGAGCAGCGGCAAGCCGCTATTCGACGCCGAAGGTCGTTTCCTCGGCTATCGTGGCACCGCCAATGACATTACCGCGTCGATCCGCGCGGATCAGGTCGAGCAAGCGCTGCGCAGGGCGCAGGCGGAGCTTGCGCATGTGACGAGGGTAACCATGTTGGGTGAGCTCACTGCTTCAATTGCTCACGAAGTGAACCAGCCTCTCGCCGCTGTCGTCGCCAATGCAGAGGCCTCGCTGCGCTGGCTCAACCGCGAAAAGCCTGATCTCGCCGCTGCACGGCGCTCAGTGGAATGGGTCATCAGCGATGGCTGCCGTGCGAGTGATGTGATCAGACGCGTTCGTGCGCTCGCCACAAAATCTGACCTCGAAGCCGTGAAACTCGACCTCAATCAGGTCGTCAACGAAGCCATCATGCTGGTTGAACGCGAGTTGACCAAGCACGGAATCGACCTCCGGACAGAGTTGACGGCCGGATTGCCTGAGGTCTTAGGGGACCGGGTTCAGCTGCAGCAGGTGATCATCAACCTCTTGATGAACGGCATCGATGCGATGGAGCCAATCACCGATCGGCCGCGTGGCCTCTTGATTCGATCGGGCAAAGACGATACGGGCCAGTTGATCGTGAGCATCACCGACGGTGGAATAGGCATTTCCGCTGAAAACGCCAACCGTCTGTTTAATGCCTTCTTCACCACCAAAACGAGCGGACTAGGCATGGGGTTGTCGATTTGCCGTTCGATCGTGGAAGCTCACGGCGGGCGCATGTCTGTATCAAGCAATGAGGGACCCGGGGCAACATTCCAATTCACCCTGCCTATCCATCGAGAGGATGTGTCATGACAGATCGTCTGAAGTCGGCTCCCGGGAAAGGGACAAGCAACGCAATCGTCCTGGTAGTTGAAGACGACGAGTTGGTGCGCCGCGCGCTCGCTAATCTCTTTCAATCAGTCGGGCTGGAGGTCATGCTGTTCGGGTCGGCCTCCGAGATGCTGCAAAGCGGGCTGCCTGCCAGCGCCAGCTGCCTGGTGCTGGACGTCAGATTGCCCGGTTTGAGCGGCCTGGACTTTCAGGCCGAACTCGCCAAAACCAACACTCACATTCCAATCATCTTCATGAGCGGCCATGGCGATATCCCGATGACCGTAAGGGCCATGAAGGGCGGAGCTATCGACTTCCTGACCAAACCGTTCCGCGACCAGGACATGCTCGACGCTGTATCTGCGGCGATCGAACGCGACCGTCAACGCCGGGTAGCAGAGAGCATCTTGTCGAGTTTGCAGACGCGTTTTGAGACCCTTACTCCGCGGGAGCGCGAAATCTTTGCGCTTGTTTCGTCCGGGCTCATGAACAAGCAGATCGCCGCCGAGCTCAGTCTTGCCGAAATAACGGTGAAGATCCACCGTGGCCATATTACGAGAAAGATGGGTGCGAGATCGCTGGCCGAATTGGTGAGACAGGCCGAGGCCCTCGGCATTTCTCGTTCCAAGGCCTAAGCAGCAGTTCGAGCGCGAACCTGCGGGCAGCTACGCTGCGCTAAACCAAGGTTTGTCAAGGCGCAAACCAAAATCAGCCTTCAACCAACCTTGGCATATCAAGCGTTCGACAGCGCGTCGGAATACACATCCGCATGGCTGGTTTGCAAGTTTTTCGGGTTGGCGCGCGGACAGAGGCATCCTGGAGGTTTGAATATGACAGGTCGCGGCACTTTTCAGAATTTGATTTCACGACGGCGCTTGCTTGCGACGGCATCTGCCGCCGGCGCGGCCTTTTCAACCGCTGCGAGAGCGCAAAAGCTCGTCGAGCTTCCGCTGCCCGGAGGCCCGGGTGAGCGGCAGATCACGACTGCATTTCCGCAGAAGGGACCGATGATCCTGCAGAGGACACGTCCGCCGCTTCTGGAAACACCGTTCGAGGTCTTCGACAAGGGTACCTTGACCCCAAACGACCAGTTCTATGTTCGATGGCATTGGGCCGTTATCCCGACCCGCATAGATACCGAAAAGTTCACCTTGGCTGTGCGTGGCCATGTCAATCAGCCGCTGTCACTCTCGCTGCGGGAGATTCTCGATCTGCCGCGCGTCGAGTTGATCGCGGTTAATCAGTGTTCGGGCAATTCGCGCGGCTTCTTCCAACCGCGAGTCCCGGGCGGAGAATGGGCAAATGGCGCCATGGGAAACGCGCGCTGGGCAGGAGTCCGCCTGAAGGACGTGCTCGAAAAGGCAGGTGTGAAGCCCGGCGCAATTCAGGTCAGATTCAAGGGAATGGACGAGCCGGTAGTGGAGGAGGCGCCGCACTTCATGAAGTCGCTGGACATCGAGCATGCCCGCGACGGTGAGGTGATGATCGCCTATGCGATGAATGGAGAGCAGCTGCCGCTGCTGAACGGATTTCCACTTCGTCTGATGGTGCCCGGCTGGTATGCGACCTACTGGGTCAAGATGCTCAACGATATCGAGGTGCTTGACCAACCCGATGCGAATTACTGGACGAAAGTGGCTTACACTATTCCGGACACTCCGCACGCCAGCATTCAACCAGGCCAAGCCAATATCAGGATGATTCCGATCAACCGCATGGTGCCAAGGTCCTTCGTCACCAATCTCGTCTCCGGCAGTGAGGTGAAGGCCGCGGCACCCGTGGCGCTGCGCGGGATCGCATTCGGCGGCGATTGCGGCGTAACCCAGGTCGACGTTTCGATCGACGACGGCCGAACCTGGCGCCAGGCCGAACTCGGCCAAGACCAAGGCGAGTACGGATTCCGCAGGTGGCAGACGCAACTGACATTTGAAACACCCGGTGAACACAGTCTTCGGGTGCGTTGCACCAATAGCAATGGGGTGTCCCAACCTGATGGGCCGAACTGGAATCCGGCTGGCTTCATGCGCAATGCCGTTGAATTGATTCGCATCGTTGCAAATTGATGGAGTTTGTAGATGTTTCGCCACGTGCTTCCGTTGATCATCATCCTCGGAATCGCCGCGCCTCTCACCGGGGCCGCTGCGCCGATCAAACTCAAGTCGGTGGGTCTTAACCTGCCCGAGAGCGACCGAATGTTTCCTGAGGGGGCGGGGGCTGACGCAATCAACAACAACTGCCTCGCCTGTCACTCGGCTGGCATGGTCCTGAATCAGCCCGCGATGTCGAAGGACGCCTGGAAATCGGAAGTCAACAAGATGATCAACAATTACAAGGCTCCTGTCGCCGCGGAAGATGTGGCGACTATCGTCGAGTATCTTGTTGCCCTCGGAGGTAAGAAATAGATGGCGGCCAAGAGTTAGCAATTGCGGAGACCGAGGTTCTGGCAAGCTTGCTGTTGAGCGTCGTCCGGACAAACCAACGTATAATTACGCGGACCACATTTGCAGTACACTCTTTGAGCAGGGGAGTGAGGAAGGCGTGCCTTGGAAGTACAGGTAATTTCGGTCATTGACGATGATTCTTCAGTCCGGACCGGAGCCGACAATCTGCTCAGCTCGCATGGGTATGCGGTCCACACATTCTCGTCGGCCGAAGATTTCCTTCAGTCGGCGAATCTGGACAATTCATCATGCGTGGTCGCGGATGTACAAATGCCGGGAATGAGCGGCCTGGAACTTTTGGCGGCGGTTCGTGGCCGCGGCAATCAGACGCCGTTCATTTTTATCACTGCGTTTCCCGACCCGGCCGTCCGGGAGCGGGCCCTGAAGATCGGTGCTGCGGGCTTCCTCGAAAAGCCATTTGTCAGTTCTGCGCTGATCGACTGCATCGAAGCCGTTTTGAAGTGAAAGCCTTAAAGATCTAATGGCGCCGGCAAGCAAACGCCGGCCCCGTCGCGGGGTCGCGCCGGCAATCGCTTGGCGTGACGCCAGCGTACCTGCGATAGGCCCTGGTAAACGAACTGGTTTCGCGGAAGCCGACCCGGAGCGCTATCTGCGTCACGGGGAGCGTCGATTGGAGCAGTAGATTTGTGGCTCGCTCCATCCGGCGCACCATGTGGTAACGATGGGGAGGAATGCCGAACGTCTGTTTGAAGACGCGTGCAAAATGATATCGGCTGAGCCCTGCGATCTTCGCCAATCTTGTCAGAGAAATTTTCTCTGCGATATGAGCGTCGATAAATTCGGCGGCAAGCTTCTGCTTCCGCACAGACAGGCCACCGCGCCGCGGTGTCGTATGCAAGATATCGCTCTCCCGGAGCGGATGGTTTCATCAATCGGAAAACAGATCGGCACCCAGCCCAGCGACCTGAAAACAATTGCGCCACGGCCGGCATGTACCGGTCCGGGCGTCAATTCCGGATCACTCGAGAGGTTATGAGTGACACGTTGTGTGTGTCACCCATTGCCCTCGTCGTCCATATCAGCTGCCGGACGGATTGAGCGACGGATCCCAACCACCGACGCGCGACTGATCGCGGCCGCTGAATCCGAAGTTCTCGATATTTCGCTCGGCCCGCGTTGACGGCACAGCGAACGATTTGTCGGTCATCTGATTGTAGGCTCCACGAAAGTTCTTGACGTGATGGGTCGCAGCGAACGCTGGCGCGGCGACAGCAACGGACAGAATCATCGCGGCACTGATAGTCTTGATCTTGGTCATCGGCTTTCTCCAAATTTCTAAGTTAGCGCTGATGCGCACATAGCCGATGTAGGCTGAGCATTCGCCAAGGCCACTAAATTCGATGTCATTCGAGGACATCGTCTTCTCACGTCGCAATCCTTTATGACGTGTCCTTGTTCGATCGCTGATCTGTGATGGCGTCGATAACAATGCTCATCTCGTTGTCAAAACGCACTGACAAATCGCGCTGCGCAGCAAGCTGGGACAAGCGCTCGTCTCGACCGTGACGATATTTGAACTGAAACGCTTTCAAATGAGAGCAAACATGCAGATCAATCAGGTGCCCCAATGTGCGATTTCGATTCGAATATTCTCTCGGCAAGCGCATCGCCTTCGACCGGCGACAAATCCCGCTCCGACGTTCCATCTCGCGTTCAACCGGTCAAAGGCGAAATAGGCTTTATAGGCCTTGGCCATATGGGTGCGGCCATGGCCGCGAACCTGGCTGCCGCCGGGCGGCCGGTGGTCGCTTATGTCCGCCGGGAAAATCACCTGGCGAGGTTGAAGGACATCGGGCTCAGGCCGACGACCGACTTTGGCGATCTCCTGGACTGCGAGCTCGTCATCAGCATGCTGCCCGACGACGACGCGGTACGCCACATTGTGTTGGGTAGCAAGGAAGACCATCCGGGCGGCCTCGCCGCTGGTCTGATGCCGGGAGCAATCCATCTTTCCATGAGCACGATCAGCACGGCTTGCGCCGCGCAGCTCGCGGCCGCTCACGCACAAGGCGGACACAGTTACGTAGCTGCCCCGGTCTTCGGCAATCCAGATGCCGCCAAGGCCCGGCAATTGTTCATCGTGGCAGCCGGGTCACCGGCGGATTTGGTGCGCTGTCAGCCGATTTTCGACTGTCTTGGACAGAGGACTTTCGTGGTTGGCGCAGACCCGCAGGAAGCAAACCTGGTCAAATTGCTCGGCAACATGATGACCGCAACCGCAATCGAGACGATCGCGGAATTGGTCGCCGTGATACGAAAGCGCGGACTGGATCCCCAGCCGTTCATAGACATCATGACCAGCACCATGTTCGGCGGGCGCACGCACCGGATCTATGGCGAAAAGGTCGTGCGGCGAGCTTACAGGGCCGGGTTCCTGCTGCCGCTCGTGCTCAAGGACGTTCGCTTGGCGCTTGCCGAAGCGGAGAACGCCGGCACGCCTATGCCATCGGTGGGAGTGGTGCGGGACCGGCTGATTACGGCCATTGCGCGCGGTTACGACGGTCTCGACTGGACCGTTCTTGGCAAAGTCGCCGGCGAGGAAGCGGGCCTCGCCGAGCTACCCACAACTGATGACGAATGAGACAGGGCTTCCCGGACCGATCGCGGCTTGGACTGATCTCGGCCGGCCGGCGTCGTGGACCGCAAAGGCCGCGATCGCCCGGTTGCGATCGCTTGCCTTTGGATTGATCGCCGTCGTCCTTAACTCGCCGGCACCAATGCCGGGCTACTAGCGGCGAAGTTTCGCGTCGCCTTTCGCACCTTCTCGAATGCGCGCACTTCGATCTGTCGAATGCGCTCGCGCGAGACGTTGAATTTCTCCGCAAGTTCCTCCAGCGTTTCGGGGTCGTCGGCCAGATGCCGCGCCACGAAAATCTGGCGCTCGCGTCCGCTCAGGAACTCGACGGCGGCTGTCAGCGCTTGAAGCCGGCGTTCCTTCTCATCCTGTTCTGCGACAATGGTCTCAGGTGACGGGGATCCATCGACAAGCCGATCTTGCCACTCACCAGCCTCGCCATCTTCGTTGAGCGGCACGTTAATCGACTTGTCGCCAACCAAGCGGCGATTCATCTGGACGACCTCATGGTCCGCGACCTCGAGATCCTTAGCTATCTGGGCGACATGATCGGGATGCAGGTCGCCGCTTTCCAGCGCGGCAATCCTGATCTTGGCCGAACGCAGCTTGAAAAAGAGCTTTCTCTGCGCCGCCGTGGTTCCGATCTTTACCAGCGACCAGGAACGCAGAATATAATCCTGGATCGATGCCTTGATCCACCACATTGCATAGGTGGAGAAGCGAACGTCCCTTTCCGGTTCGAAGCGATTCAACGCCTGCATCAGCCCCACATTTCCTTCGGAAATGATTTCCGCTATCGGAAGACCGTAGCCGCGGTATCCCATCGCGATCTTGACTGCGAGCCGCAAATGGCTTGTCACGAGCTGATTGCCGGCTTCACGATCGCCCTGCTCGCGCCAGCGTTTGGCAAGTGCGTATTCCTGCTCCCTTTCGAGAAGCGGAAAACGGCGAATGTCCGCCATGTAATCCTTGCCCAGCCCGGAATTGGCAAGCGCCAAGCGGCTCCCGGCTCGCTTTGTGATCTCGCGGACTTGTCCTTCGATACCCATGCCAATTGCTCCAGCTAAAGAATTTCGAGTCGTCGGCCTCGACAACCCAAGGTCATGCGCAAAAGATAGGGGATCTGACCGGCAGGCTATTAAATTGGCGGTTAGAAACCTAACTTCGGATTCAGCCGGCGGACTTATCGCTGTGTCGAACGGCAGCAGACCCGCAATTGCCGGCGAAGCGGTCGGCATAACGGATTAGCGATCGAACTTCTCTTGTTGATTGACACGTCGCCAGGCGGGCTCCGCTGCGAATATGAGTTCACGCGCTCTTCACGCAACACCGCGCCGTGATGTCTGAAACCGTATTTAATTGTACAGCGCGATGCTCTGCTTAGATCGCGTTTGGAGCAAAGCAAGGCTCTCGACACGCGCGATGCACGTCGCATCGAAACTTACCTCTGTCCACATTCGGGACTTAACGCGCCTTAAGGCGCGGCGGCATCGCGCTATCTGCGCAATTACACCAATGGAGACAAACAATGCGAAAGACTATGGTATCCGCGCTCGGCGTTCTGCTGATTGCCGGATCAGCAGCCCTGATCACTGCAGCTTCTGCGCGACCGGTTCACCGCGCGGCCGCAAGCGAGCAGTTCCGCAACAGCTACAATTCAGTTGGTGGCACCGCGAGCACCTTCTGCAGCCGCGAACCGGGAAATCCTTACAATCCCGATACCGACTACCAGGCGTGGTCGGCCTGGCGCGCGCTTGGTGCGTGGGACAGCCGCAACGACTGTCCGTAAGCGGCACATCTCGACCCCGGACACTATCCAGGCGGGGACAAAAAAAGGGCGGCCAATGGCCGCCCTTCTCGTTTTAAAAATCAGTAGCGGGCAATCACTTCAATGCGGTCTTTTCCGCAGCAAGTTTCAAGGCCCGATCGAGATGGTCTACGATCTTCGGCAGGGTTGCCCGCGCAAAGTCCTTCAGCGCCGGATCGCTGCCGTTCTCAATCTCATTGCGGAACAGCGCCGCGTTTCCCTTCTGGTAGTCAACTTGGCCTTCGACGTATTCACGGTCGAGCACGGCACCACGTTCCGCCTTGAGCGACGAAATCATCGTGTTGTAGGCACCGTGCAAAAGGGTATTCGCGGGCGCCTCGATATTCTTGTTCGACAGAATCCGGTTTAGCGCATCGACAACGGGGATATGGGTGACGACCATCAGATGCGCATAGTCGCGAATTTCGGCCGTCGTGGCTCCTTTCTCGGCAATGCGGCCGGAGTTGACCTGGAAAGGAGCTCCGAGATTGGCCTGGGCGACGAAGTTGTAATCGATCGGGCTGAGCTGCGCAGCGGCAGACTGCGATGATGAGCCGCTACCCTGTGCCCATGACGGGGCTAGACCAGTCGCGAGCAGCAACGCGGCAAGCGCTCTCGAGATTACGACGGCCTTCGCCGATCCTTTTGAAAAGGTCCGACGAAATTCCGGTGCCTTGCAGCGAGTTACGTTTTCGGCCGGCATTTTACATTCCTTCTTATGAGTTACGGGGCATTCGAAGATTTAGTCTGGCGAAGCCAGAACTATTTCGAATTCGACCGACCGCTCGATGGGCGATAGCATCATCGACGGTTCAGGCCTCCGCAACAGAGGCCCGCCCACAAGCTTCATCGAATATTTTTCGGATTCGCCCGATTGCGCCGGGACCCGTTGCGCGCCGCACATTGTCAGCCCGCCGATCGGGACCGATATAGACAACGAATTGTGATCCAACCAAGGGGGACTCAAACGAGCATGGCACACACATTCGATTTCAACGAAAGGTTTGCTCAGCTCATAGCGGAGATGAAGCTGGACGGCCGCTATCGCACGTTCGCCCAGCTGGAGCGGATCGCCGGCGAATTCCCGTCGGCCTCGTGGCACCATCCTGATGGCTCAAGCCGTCGGGTAACGGTATGGTGCAGCAACGACTATCTCGGAATGGGCCAGCACCCCGATGTGACGGCAGCAATGCACCGTACCATCGACCGATCGGGCGCCGGCACGGGTGGTACTCGTAATATCTCCGGCACCAATCTGATCCATGTGCAACTCGAGACTGAGCTAGCCGATCTGCACAATAAGGAAGCCGCTCTGATCTTTACCTCGGGGTGGGTATCGAACCTCGCCGCGCTCGGCACGCTTGGCCGTCTGCTGCCCGGCTGCGCGATCTTCTCTGACGAGCTCAATCATAACTCCATGATCGAGGGTATTCGCCGATCCGGGGCCGAATGCTTCATCTTCCGCCATAACGACGTCACACACCTCGAAGGGCTGATGTATTCGGTCGATCCCGCGCGCCCGAAGATCGTGGCGTTCGAAAGCGTTTACAGCATGGACGGCGATATCGCGCCGATTGCATCGATCTGCGACGTCGCGGAGAAGTATGGCGCGATTACCTATCTCGACGAGGTCCACGCGGTTGGCCTGTACGGCCCGCGTGGCGGCGGTATCGCCGAACGCGATGGCGTGGCCCATCGCGTGACTTTGATCGAGGGTACACTTGCCAAGGCCTTCGGAGTCATGGGCGGCTATGTCGCCGGCTCCACGCTTATGGTCGATATCATCCGTAGTTTTTCCGACAGCTTTATTTTTACGACATCGCTTTCACCCCATCTCGCGGCGGGTGCGCTGGCCGCGGTGCGGCACCTCAAGAACAACGCAGAGCTTCGCCTCCGGCAGTGGCGCAACGTCGAAAAGCTCAAGTCGATGCTTCTGGCTGCCAACATGCCGATACTCGATACCCCGAGTCACATATTGCCGCTGATGATCGGAGATTCGCATCGATGTCGGCTGACGAGCGAGTTGCTCCTCTCCAATCACGGCATCTACATACAGCCGATCAACTATCCAACAGTCCCCCGAGGGCAGGAGCGGCTGCGCATCACGCCCTCACCCTTTCATGCGGATGAACACATGACGCATCTGCTGAATGCACTCGTCGCTGTCCGTTCAAAAATCGATTGGCCCCTGACGAAGGCAGCCTGAAAAGGAAAAGAGGATTCATGTTCGGCTTGACAGCGCTGGAGCTCGCACGAATTCAGTTCGGCTTCACAATCTCTTTTCACATCATCTTTCCTGCGATTTCGATCGGGCTGGCGAGCTATCTGACCGTTCTGGAAGGCCTCTGGCTCTGGAAGAAAGACAGAGTGTATCTCGAGCTCTATCGGTTCTGGTCGCAAATCTTTGCTGTAACGTTCGCGATGGGCGTCGTATCCGGCCTGGTCATGGCCTATCAGTTCGGCACCAACTGGAGCCACTATTCGGCATTCGCCGGAAGCATCACCGGGCCGCTCCTCAGCTATGAGGTGTTGACCGCCTTTTTTCTCGAAGCAGGCTTCCTGGGCGTCATGCTCTTCGGATGGAAAAAGGTCGGACCAGGCCTGCACTTCTATTCCACGATGATGGTTGCGGCCGGGACACTCATCTCCGCGACGTGGATCATCTCCTCCAATAGCTGGATGCAGACGCCGCAGGGATTCGAGATCATCAATGGGCGTGTGGTGCCTGTTGACTGGTTGAAGGTAGTGTTCAATCCGTCATTTCCCTATCGCCTCGTGCATATGACGGTGGCCGCCTATCTCGCCACCGCACTCATTGTCGGAGCGTCCGGTGCGTGGCACCTCCTCAAGCGTCGGGACACGCCCGCCGTGCGCACGATGCTGTCGATGGCCATGTGGATGGTCCTTGTCGTTGCACCGGTGCAAATTGGCGTTGGCGACGCCCACGGAATCTCAACTCGCGAACATCAGCCCGCGAAAATCGCCGCCATCGAAGGCCACTGGCAGAATGCGCCTGGCGCGAGCGTGCCATTGATCCTGTTCGGCTGGCCTGACATGACGGCCGAAGCCACGCGCTACGCGGTCGAAGTGCCCCATCTCGGCAGCCTGATCCTGACGCATAGCTGGAACGGCCAGATTGCCGGATTGAAGGATTTTGCGCCGGAAGATCGTCCGGATTCGACGATCGTCTTCTGGACCTTTCGTGTCATGGTCGGACTGGGCTTCCTGATGCTGCTGCTCGGTCTTTGGGGCGCGTGGGCGAGATGGCGCAAGGCGCTATTCGAATCCAGAACTTTTCTGCGCTTCGCCTTGATCATGGGTCCAACCGGCCTGATCGCAATCCTGGCCGGCTGGATCACAACGGAGGTCGGCCGCCAGCCGTGGGTCGTCTACGGCGTGATGCGGACCAAAGACGCCGTTTCGAACCACTCGGCCCTTGAGATGTCGGTGACGCTGATTCTCTTCGTCGTACTCTACACGGCTGTGTTCGGAACCGGTATCCGCTACCTGCTGCAACTGATCGCGAGAGGCCCCGAACCACTCGACGGTCACGAACTAAGCCCCGAAACCGGCCGGCCGGCCCGCCCGCTGTCTGCGGTTTCGGATCGCCTCGACACATCGATCATTGGAAGCGACGGGAGATAACGGCGATGGGAATCGATCTTCCGCTGATCTGGGCGCTCATCATTGCCTTCGGCCTGATGATGTATGTCGTGATGGATGGTTTCGATCTGGGGATCGGCGTCCTGTTCCCGTTCATCGGCGATCGCATCGACCGCGATACCATGGTGAACACGGTCGCCCCGGTGTGGGACGGCAACGAGACCTGGCTGGTGCTTGGTGGGGCGGCCCTGATGGGCGCCTTTCCTCTGGCCTACTCGGTGCTGCTGAGCGCCCTTTACCTCCCGCTGTTCTTCATGCTGATGGGATTGATCCTGCGCGGCGTCGCCTTTGAATTCCGTTTCAAGGCGCATGAATCGCACCGGGCGTTGTGGGATATCTCCTTTGCCTCCGGCTCCTACCTCGCTGCATTTTCCCAAGGTGTTGCGCTTGGGGCCTTTATCAACGGCTTCAATATGTCGGGCACGACCTACGTCGGCGGCAGCTTTGATTGGCTCACGCCATTCAGCCTGTTTACAGGTTTTTCTCTCATCCTCGCGTACGCGCTGCTTGGCAGCACCTGGCTCATCATGAAGACCGAGGGAACGCTGCAGCATCGCCTGAAATCGATGACGCGTCCGATAACGCTTGGCGTGCTCGCCGCGATTATTGTCGTAAGCCTCTGGACGCCGGCCCAGCATCCCGAAGTGGCCGCCCGCTGGTTCTCGTTTCCCAACATTATCCTGTTTTCGCCGGTGCCGGTGCTCGTCGTTGTCACCACGATCGCAATTCAACGTGTAGTCAGAGGCGAAACCCACGCGGCGCCGTTCGGCCTCGCGCTGTTCCTCCTGTTCCTGGGCTACACCGGGCTTGCGATCAGCCTGTGGCCGAACATTATTCCACCGTCGATCTCGATCAACGAGGCGGCTTCGCCGCCGCAAAGCATGGGCTTCGCCTTGGTCGGTGCACTGTTCGTCATCCCCTTCATTCTCGGCTACACCGCGATGACGTACTACGTCTTCCGCGGCAAGGTTAAGGCCGGCGAGGGTTACCACTGATGCCGGCGCTGGCGACATTGAAGCTGCAACTCCGCCGCGTCGGATGGCTTGTGGTCATCTGGGCCTTGAGCGTCGTAGCGCTGGGTGTCTTTGCCGGCCTGTTTCGTGGATTGATGACTCTCGCAGGCCTGACGGTTTGACGGCGGCAACTTTCTAGGCCGTTGGTGAGATCCTGCAGAGCGATGGCGAAACCAAAGGATAATCCTTCCGATGCCAATGGCTGCTCGAACAACACCTCCGCCTGATTGAGGCGCGGGCTGACGCTGCGTAGCTTCCTCCATGAAACCTGAAGCGCATCGGGACCAATGCCCCGAGAGAAACCGCGATCGGCGGCTTCAACCAAGAAAAGACATGTTGCAAGCGGCAGCGAGAGGAGACGAAAATGTACTCTGACTTCCCAGTTCGCAATTCGAGTCGCTGCACCGTTTGCAGCGGACAGTTCGGTCTCGTCCGATATTACTCGTGGCAAACCGCCATCTGTTCGAAAAAGTGCGCTGGACGCCTCAGGGATCGCTGCGAAAGTGATCGCAAATGGCTTGCGCATACGCTGCCGGTTGCCTCACCGCATGCAATCATCTCGATCAACTCTGGAAACATACCAAGGTATGTATTCTCCTAATCCATGAGTTGGCTGGACGAACCTGATCGCGGAGAGGACATTGACCGAAGTTCAAGCGCGGTTCGAAGTCTCCGGCGCTGGCAAGCAGTGGAATTCCCAAGTCGGTTCCCTCCCCCTGCCCCCCGCAATCGACTTGGGCGCAGCCGGCCATCACCCGGTTGATGGCCGGCTGCCCTTTCGCCGCCAGCAGCAGACGTTTCGATTGCAGATGTCCGAACAACCATTCACCACCCACGAGGCTCCGCTGTCGATCTCCAGAGTTTTGGGCCGCTTCTCTCTCTGATCGGCAACATCGTGTTCGCCACCGCGTTCGGCCGGCCCCCCGATCAGAAATCGCACAAGGCGCTGGCCGCCGAGCTGACCAACCACCTTTTCGAGGGCGTGGTACTTACGCCCGGAATCACGGCAACGATTCTGGAGCTGCAGCAGGCAGGATTTCACTACGCGACGTAACAACCTGCCGCGTATGCCTATCTGGACATTGAGAGAGCGGTCGGAAGCTGATCAGCCGCCGCAGCGATTAATTCTTCATAATTTACTCGCCCGCTAGCCGCTGCCCGTAGAATGCATTCGGCTAGATACGCCTTTGTCGCCGGTGTTGAATGCTCCAATGGCACACCGGTCATGATTTCCTCGAGTGCATTTCTCATGACCTCGATAAGGGCAGGATTAAACTTAGGCACCTGGTCTACTCCCTGGCGGAGCCCTCATACGACCGACATAATTCCGAGTTCGGTCAGAAAGGCGGCGAGCTCAGCGCATTTTCTTATCTGCGAACCGTGGGCGCAAAGGTGTTCCCGAAGGCGTTATTGACATGGACACTTGGTGCGTGAGGCAAATGCGCTGCAGGGCCAGTATTCCTCCAAGTGGGGACCGCAAGTGTCGAGCCTACGGAGGGCCACACGTACGAGCCAACTGACGGAGCCACGACGGATCCGTAACCAGCAGTTCCGGCTTGCGCAAATGCGGCCGTGCCCGAGATGGCAAATGCTGTTGCCAGCGCGATTGTCTTAATTTTCACCGTTCTACCCATTCTTGCCGTTTGTCTGTGATCTCAGTGTCCGGATCTGAAATAGCCTCGTTTCGTCGCCATGCTATGGCGATTGATGCGCTGTTTCAGACTGGCCGACGCTTTGAACACCACTATCCGAGAAGTCGGCACTTCGGTGCCGGTCTTCGGGTTACGGGCGCTGAGACGCTGGCCCTTCTTGAGATCATCTTTCGTCATAGCTTTTTTTCCCTTGCGCCCCACTCAAGGGGAAATGCGCATCACAGCACAGGAATGCGATACCTGTTCACGCATCCGTTTATAGAAGTGAAATAGGAAGAATTCCGATCTGCCCGCAAGTCGTCCTCCAAGTCGCCGCCCGACAACGTCGCGCGGTTAGCTCTGCTTGAAAGCGCTATCGCACCGTCGGCCGCATTGGCAGCTGACAAAGGTTTTACTGGTGGTGGTGCGATTGTCTCTTATTTCAGCAACAAGGAGACGATCATGAAACTTCCAGCAATTGCACTAGCGTCTGCGTTCGCGATCTCGAGCACCTGCGCATTTGCCCAGGCAGTTCGCGACAAATCGAACGTCGCGACCGTTCCATGCATAGAGATGCTGAGCTGTCAGTCGTCTCGCATCCGAAATATGGCATCCCGCACGGAAACTTCAGCGGAACGGGGAACACAGATGCGTGGGGCCACTTGGGCCCCTACTAGGGACCCATGATTCCCATAGGCGCGGGCGGCAGGTGAAACCGCCGATGCGGGCGAGATCGTCGTTGCCCAGCGCTGGCCCTGTCAAATTCTGCGAGATTGCACGGAGCCTATAGCTTTACCAAAAGCAGCCTAAGCTGAGGGCGCTAAAAAAAGACGCACTGGCACTTTCGGACATACCCGGTCTTGCCGATGCTGTCAGCTGTTCGAGGCAAAGCCGGGGCATGCTGGCTTGGCCACTTCCGTTTCGCCCCTTCTCGGACATCGATGCGAATACCAGTTGCAGTTCACCCGGTTTTCTGACGTTCGTCACAGCGCTTCTCCCACAAGTCATGCGTTACGGCGGCAAGCTCTCAAGCATAGTGCGAGCGGCCTGCATATCCGCGGTTGCAAAGCCTTCGGTGAACCGATCGTAAACCGATGCAAGCGGTGCTCTTGCCTCGTGGTGGCGACGTTGGCTCACCCTCAAACGGGCGACGCTGAGGGCGACACGCAGCTCCCAGAATAGTGACCCCTGCGCGCGGGCCATTTGGGCCGCCTGGACAAAGCAATTTTCGGCCGCCAGGGTGGACTGATCTGCGGCGGCTTGCTGGAGCAGCACTTCGCCTTTGATGCGGAGCAATTCAGGGCTATACCACCCATGCCCGTCGGCGCCCTCGCGGTCGGCCGCCATCGCATCGTCGAGGGCAATGAGAGCCTCGTCGGGCACCCCTGTTCCGGCAAGCCCTAAGGCGAGAACACCCTTGAATTCCGCATACGACAAGCGCGGTCGCACGTCTCAAACGCATCACGCAACACCAGCAGGCCTTGCGCGAACTCTCCGCGTTCGACCAACAGATTCCCTTTCAGGAAGTGACCTACGGTCTCCCAGACATGCGCGTTTAAACTTGTGGCCACTTTGATCAAGCGCGCGATCTCCCGATCGGCGGTTGCGAAGTCACCTGTCATCGTCGCGACGCGGCTGATGCCTTGATTCAGTATCTGACAAAGCAGGAGTTGGTGATCCGTACCTTGCAGCTCTTCCAGGCTGAGGCGAGCTTCATTGCGCGCCTGGTCTGTCAAACCCTGTATCCAAAGCGCCCGAGCCAGCATCGCCCGGGCCACCGCACGGTCATTCGAATTGTAATAAATCGCGTCTCGGCGATCCCCCGACGCGGTGGAAAATCGAAGAACGCGCTCCAGATATTGCTGGGCCTCGCGAGGCCTGCCTCTCAGGAAAAGTGTGACGCCCATTTGCTGATAGGCCAAGCGGAGGCGTATCGGATCGTCAGTTCGATGAGCGATTTGCTCGATCCCTTCCGCCGCGATCTGCGCCCTGCCGTATTCCCCGCGAAAGGCGTACATGGGTACTAGCGTCGTTAGAGCACGCGCCTGCGCATCGAGATCATTCAGCGCATCGGCGGTTTCGAGGGCCTCGGTCAGCACGGATTTAGCCTGTTCTGCGGGGCCCATTGTGATAAACATCGCAGCGGCGAGGGTGATCTGCAACTCCATTCGCAGCCGCATGTTCGTGGTCCCATGCGGTTCAAGACCGAGCAGCGCGCGTTCGCAGCGCTCGCGGCATTCAATCATCAGCGACAGATGTTGCCAGATCGGCGAATAAGCGGCTGTGAGCTCGATGCCAACGGTCTGGTCTCCGGCCGGGGAGAAGGACCAGTCGAGCGCGGCGCGAACGTTGTCGATCTCCCGGACATGGCGCGCCAGGTCGTCATCCGATAAGGACGATCTGGTGCCTGGCGTCTTCGGTGTAAAGAGATCGCGAAAAAATGCTGCGTGCCGTCTGTGAGCGGCGTCGCTTTCGTCACTCTCGACAAGCTTCTCGAGCGCGTAGGCACGAATCGTTTCCAGCAGAGTCCAGCGGGCGCTGGCGCCAGATTTGTCCAGCGCCACCCATGATTTTGCGACGAGATTGGCGATGCCGTCCAGCACCGCTGACGCATCGAACCCGGTATCCGTCATAACGGCGGCGGCGGCATCGACGGTAAAACCGCCGGCGAAGACAGCCAGACGCCGCAGCAACTGCCGCTCTGTTTCCGGCAGCAGCTCATGGCTCCAATCGAGCGTCGCGCGCAGTGTTCGGTGCCGCGGGAGCGCCGTACGGCGGCCGGCCGTCAACAGCGCGAAACGATCGCGCAGGCCGGCGGCTACCCCTTGAACGCTGAGAACCGCGGCGCGAGCCGCCGCGAACTCGATCGCGAGCGGAATGCCGTCGAGGCGCCGGCAGATCGCGGCAATCGATGCGAGGTCTTCGGCGGTCGGCGAGAAGCCCGCGTTCAGCGCTTTTGTCCTGACGACGAACAGTTCCACCGCGCTGTATTGCATGATGGTGTCCGGCGCCGCCTGCCCGACAGCGGGCACCTCGAGCGGCGGAACGCGATAGACGGCCTCGCCGTCGATCCGCAGTACTTCGCGGCTGGTTGCCACGATCGTGGTGCGCGTGCATAGGCGCGTCAAGGTCTCGGCCAGGTTCGCCACCGCGTCGATGACGTGTTCGCAATTATCGAGCACCAACAGAAGATGCCTTGCACCAATCGCGCGAGCGACTGACTCCGCCGAAATCTCGCCGGTAACCTTCAGCCCGAGCGTGCTGGCTACCGTTGATGGTACGAGGCAGCGGTCCGATAGCGAGGCCAGTTCGGCAAGCCATCCCCCGTCTTTAAAGTCGGGGAGCAGGTAGCGCACGGCTTTGATGGCAAGCGAGGTCTTCCCAATGCCACCTGGCCCCGTCAAGGTCACCACCCGATAGGCCGAGACGAGGTCTCGGACAAACTGCGCAGCCGCGGCCCGGCCGACCAGGCGTGAAATGAGTGGAGGAAAATTATTCGGCGGCGGCGCTCCAGACGTGCGGGTCGGAGGGAAATAGAGCGGCGGAGCGGTCGTCTCAAGCTGATGAGGCGTCCAGTTTCCGAGCAGGCGATAGCCGCGACCGGAAGCGGTCTTCAGCAGGTCCCGATCCTGGCCCAACGCTTTGCGGACTGCGGAGATGTGAACGTGGATGGTGCCCTCGCCGACGGTGGCGCCTGGCCACACCCGTTCCATCAAATGGTCCTTGGTGACGAGCTCGCTGGCCGATTGCACCAGCACTGTAACAACCTCGAAGGCCCGGCCGCCGAGCGGCACGGGAATCCCACGCGACCGCAGCTCCCGCCGGCCGAGGTCGATCTCCCATTGATCGCACACATAAACCAGATTTGCGCTTGCTTCAGACACCCCGCCCTCACGGATTAGACAGACTGAAGTTTCATAATGCGCAAACACCGCTGCCACCACCGCCTAATTCGGGAACCATCCGCGGTAACTAAATACTCTACGCTCTGCGCTAGTCGCGATCTGCCCCCAGAAACCTCAACGGGACCAGCGTAACTTAAGAATTCTTAAGGTCGGCCCGAAGGAATTGGCCTCCGAGAGTGGCTATACCGGCTCAATTCGGGGAGGGGTTTGCCATGCCCTGCGCCGTGAATGCGACCAGCACCGTTACCGCAACCGGATCTACCGAGAGGCGCCATTCCAACTCTCCCGACGCGACCCCAGAGCGGCTATCGGCGTCCATTGCCGAGATCAACCAACCGATCAGCGCTGTCGTCATGACTGCTCGGCTCCCAACCGACAGATACGGAAGCAGTCGTGCGGTTGCTCGCTTGTATCATCAAGGACGGAATACGCGCTGGGGACATCGTCAGCCGCACCGGTGCGCTGATCAAGAAGGCGCCGCCAGAAGCGGACGCATCACCCACCGATGTCGATCCGGACTGAGCATAGAACTCTGCTGCCTCGGGTGAAACTCGTATCGTTCGAGGGCGCGCGATCGAACTCGCAGATTCGTCGACGCTACGCTCGGGCGGCGCACCGATTAAACCCTAATTTAATAAGGTGGGCGGTTAGCGAACCTTACATCTGTTCCAAGCTCATCGGTGATCGATCACAGGTTATCCAAAGGGCTGGAGCATCCCGTGGACATCAAGCCCTTGTTCGGTCTCGGCGGTGTCCTGATCGCGGTGATGACGTCCGAGTTTAACGATCAGGTCACGGCCATTGCGTTGATAGACGTCCGGGGAGCGCTCGGCATCGGTCACGATGCTGGAACCTGGATTGAAAGCTTGTACGTATGGGCGGAGATCGTCGGCATGGCAGTGTCGCCATGGCTCGCAATGACCTTCACATTACGGCGCTGGACGCTTTTTGCGATCGCCCTGTGCGGAGCCTCCAGCGTTCTGATCCCGTTCACTCCGAACGTCGAGGCGATCTATGCTCTGCGGCTGCTGCAGGGGTTGGCAGGAGGCATGCTTGTCCCTCTGCTGATGACCACGGCCTTTCGCATGCTCACACCGAACATTCGGCTTTACGGCCTGGCAGTCTACGCTTTGACCGCAACCTTCACGCCCCCGCTGGCCGCGACGATGACTGCGTTTTGGGTCGATATCGTGCGCTGGCGCTTCGTGTTCTTGCAGGCCGTTCCGCTCTGCGCTCTGGCCGGAGCACTCGTCTGGTATTGTCTGGATCAGGACCGGCCGCAATACGAACGGTTCCGACTGCTGGATTGGCGCGGCGTCCTGCTTCTGGTTATCGGAACCGGGGCCCTGAGTACCATGCTGTATCAGGGGGATCGGCTGGACTGGTTCAACTCAAGACTGATCTGCGTTCTAGCGTTGGTGAGCGCCCTGGCCATCCCGTTGCTGCTGGCCAATGAGTGGTTTCACCCTTTGCCGCTGCTCAAACTGCAACTGCTTGGCCGGCGCAACCTCGCTTACGGCGCCATCGGCCTGTTTCTTTTTTTGATCATCGGCCAATCCGGTTCGACGGTGCCCTTGCGATACCTGCAGGAAGTTCAGGGTTACAGACCGCTGCAATCCAACCTGATCACGCTGGAGATCTCGGCACTGCAAATCGTGATGCTGCCCGCGATGGCGCTGTTGCTGGATTTCAAGCGGGTCGATTCGCGCGTGGTCAGCCTGGTCGGATTGGGATTCATTCTCTCGTCCTGCATTGGCTCCTCCTTTCTCACCATCTATTGGAATTGTGACCAGTTCTATCTGTGGCAGCTGCTCCAGGCGATCGGTCAGCCCATGGTGATCATGTCGCTGTTGATGATGTCCACCAATACCGTCGCCAGTCCGGCAGAAGGCCCTTTCGTGTCCGCTCTGATCAACACGACGCGCGCGGTCGCCGAGGCAACGAGCGCCTGGTTCCTGGAGTTGATCGGTCGCTGGCGGGGCGCGTTGCATTCCGATCGCATCATCGATCAGGCTGGCCAGGACCGGTGGCGGATAATCCAGAGCAACGGAATACTGCCACAGTATCCACCGCCATTGATGCCCGATGGTCGGCTCCGGTTGCCGAGCGGCCTGGAGACCTTCAGTCACGCCGTAAAGCAGCAGGTAGCAATTTTATCTGCGAGCGACATCTTCCTGATCCTCGGAGCACTCACGGTGCTCTTGATGTTCGTGGTGATGACGCTGCCGATCCGCACCATGCCGCCACGCATCGTGTTTGCAAAGCACTAGGAACCAGGATGGAAGATACAGCTGAACTCGATATGCGACCCGCCGAGGCGAAGACGAAGAAAAAACCGGATCTCGCTCCGCCGCGCAGGACCGACGATAAACCTGGACCCCGGGATGGACCGTCGAATGACAGGGTGGAGCAGGAAATCGATGAGCTTCTTGCGCCTCGGCCGCGCTGGCCGCTGTTTCTGGCCGGGCTACTCGTGGCGATCTTCGCTGCGACGGTCCTCTTTATTATTTTCCGGCCGCGCTCAGACATCCGGACCAGCGATGCCTATGTGATGGTCCATTACGCCACGATCGCACCGCGTATCTCGGGTCAGATCGCCACGGTTCCGGTTGATGACAATGACGTCGTCAAGGCTGGACAAGTGCTTGCAACTCTCGATCCCCGCGACAATGAGACTGCTGTAGCCTCGGCCGAAGCGGCAGTGGCGCGCGACACGTCGCAGTTCGATGAAATCTCAACGACCGTGTCACGCCAGCCGTCGATCATAGAAGAGCAGCAGGCTGCCGTTGCATCCGCGCGCGCCAAACTCACATTCGCGCAAGACAACGCGCGTCGCTTCGGCAACCTCGCTACGACCGGAGCCGGTTCTGTGCTGGAGCACCAGCAGGCCGACACGACGCTGGCGCAGGATCAAGCCATGCTCGATGGCGCTGAAGCGTCGCTCGATGCGACACGGCGACAATTGGACGTGCTCAGGGCACGAAGGTCCGCGACGGAGGCTACTCTCAAAACTGATGAAGCTCAACTTGTTCAGGCCACGCTCAATCTGTCGTATACACAGATCAGGGCGCCCATCGACGGCATGGTCGGTGAGCGGTCCGTACAGGTCGGGAACTACGTCAGCCCTGGCACGACGTTGATGACCGTTGTGCCGCTCGATCAGGTCTATATCGAAGCGAATTATCGCGAAGTGGATCTGCTGCACGTCCGGGGCGGCCAGCCCGTAACGATCCATGTGGACGCCTACGATATCAACCTCGAGGGAACGGTGATCGGCGTCCCGGCAGCTTCCGGTGCCGCCTTTGCACCCATCGCGCCCAACAACGCCACCGGCAATTTTACCAAGATTGTGCAACGACTGCCGGTCAAGATCGTGGTGACGCCCGCGCAGCCCTTGTCTAAACTCCTGCGTGTAGGTTTGTCAGTCGAGACCACTATCCATACGGGACTGGAGGACATCGTGGGCGAACAACGCAGATCAAACAATCGCGTAACCGGGCATTGACGTATGCGTGCCTTGCGTCTTGTGAGGTGCCTCTCAGGTCCAACGATAGCGGTCGGGCTGGTCGGCTGCACCGTCGGGCCGGACTACCAGAGTCCGGAGGTGAGAGCAGAATACAGACGGTCGGCGCCGGGCGAAGAAGGCGTGCCCAGCCGAACGGTTCAGGGGATGGTCGACATCACTTGGTGGAAGAGCTTCCGCGACACTGAACTATCCTCGCTCGTCGAACGGGCAGCGACCCAAAACCTCGACCTCAAGACGGCGGCCGAGCGCGTCGTACAAAGCGTGGCGCAACGCCGGGTCGCGGTCTCTCAGGCACTGCCACACATCGATGGGCAATCATCAACCACGTATAATCGGCAAAGCCCGAATGGCACGCTCTCTTTGCTCACACCTGCACCCGGCGCGCCTTTGGATTATGGCCTGTTTCACGATGGCTTGGCATCATCGTGGCAGTTGGACCTATTCGGGCGTGTCAGGCGGGCTGTGGAAGCCGCGGATGCCAACACATTGGCGGCGGTGGAGAACCGACACGGCGTTGCGCTTGCGACCATCACCGAACTGGCCGATAGCTACATGCTATTGCGCGGCACCCAGAACCGCCTCGGGATCGCGAAACGCAATCTCGGCCTCGCCGAAGAGAATGTGGAGCTTGTAAATACACGTTTCCGCAACGGCGTCGCCACGACGCTCGACATGGCGCAAGCCCGGGCCCAGCAGGCCACTATCGCCGCAACCGTGCCGCCGCTGCGTGCCCGCGAAGCCAGGCTTGTAAATGCCATCGGACTGCTGCTGGGCAAGCCCCCGCGCGCGCTCGAGGCAGAGTTGCGCCGCGTCCAGAAAATTCCGCGCGTGCCCCGCAATGTTCCGGTAGGCATGCCCGGAACAAGCGTACGCCATCGTCCCGACGTGCGTGAGGCGGAGGCGCGACTACACGGAGCGACGGCGCAGACGGGTGTCGCGGTGGCGAACTTCTATCCTGACGTGACGTTGAGCGGAGCCGCCAGCCTCGAAAGCCTGCACCTTGGCAACCTGCTTACCCCGACGTCGACCGCATTTGCGGTGGGACCCTCGTTTTCGATCCCGATCTTCGAAGGCGGTCGGTTGCGCGGCGCCCTGGCTTTAAGCGAAGCACGACAACGGGAAGCGGCCACCTTCTTTCAGGAAACGGTGTTGCGGGCCTGGAGGGAGGTCGACGACGCCCTGACGGACTATCGCGAAGCACAGCGCCGGCGCATCGAGATCGCCCGCGCCGTCGCGGAAAATCAGTCCGCACTGCAAGCTGCAAGGCAACGCTACTCTGAAGGTGCGACCAACTTCCTGGATGTCACCGCGACACAGGCTCAGTTGCTGCAGAGCGAGAACGACCTTTCCGATAGCGACACGCAGATCGCAACAGATCTGGTCAATCTTTATCGCGCCCTCGGCGGAGGATGGGAGATCGCAGATGCCGCCAAGGGCGAAGATAACGCATTGCAATAGAGTTCTTCGCACCCAGTACAGCTATCAGCCGCCGTGGGGGTTTATGTCGTAATAATGAATCGGTTGTCCGTCTCGGTACACATTTGGGTCGTTGTCCCTGATGCCTCCGCCCATGTCCATCGTGTTGCCAACCGTGCCCGATGTCTGCCGATAAGCTGCAACGCGATCCTTCACTCTCGAGTGGTATGGTTTGGCGACTGCCGTTTGAGCGGTCATTGCCACCGGGACAACAAGCATTGTGAGGGTTCTGAAAGCTGCTTTTCGCACTTTAATCTCCGCTGTCGGACCATTCGGGACAATTTCGTCTCGGTTTGAAATAGCGACGGAAGTGGCTCGCGATAGTTACCCAGAGGGGCGTGAGCTTAGGGCCTTGGTATGATCGCTTCACTCTTTGGTATGTAGAGGCTTTGGATCGGCCGCTGCGGGCACAACGCTACCGACAGCGAAAGCGCGCGCCTTATCAAGTTCGACCAGCTTTTAGCCGGTCGCGTCGGCAAGTCCTGCTATAGCGAACAAACATCGGTAACGAAGCCAGCGCGACGAAATCGTCGGCGGCATCTGCCGCTCAATCGTTCACGGCCGCTTGAAGCTTCTAACAAGCAATTTAGTCGTTCTGGCGAAATGCATTCATATCTTCCGGGAATGTCAACATCTCAGCAGATCGTGCAGGACACGCTTGCGACGATGGCTGATCAACTTCTTGGAGATGAACATGCAGAAGAAATTCGTCACCGTTCTTTTTATTCCGCTGGTTGCTGCATTGGCAGCACACGCGGCCGCTGCCTCTGAACACCATCACACGCGCGCGAACGACCGCGCGGTATTGAGCGAGCAAGTGCGTAACAGCAATGCTTATGCTGCACCCGGTGATTTTGCCGTACAATCAAGCCGGTCAGACTACGACGAGGGCGCGATGACATCGGGACTCGCCGGCCACTGACCAATGAGAGAAGGGCTCCGGCACTTGCCGGTGTCCTTCTCCAAGCAAGGCCCCAGTATCCGCTAGCACCCCTCTCCTGCTTGCACTCGAATTCGACCATCCAGAATCTGACGGAGGTTAGAACTGTGCGCCCCAAGAAACGGTCTGCGTCGATTAAACCTTCGCTTCTGCTGGAGGTTGCCAGCCATACTGCGATGGGAGTCGCCGTCGGTCTCGGCTTTGCGTTCCTGGCCACTCACGTCAGCGGGTTCGGCGTCGCTACCTTGATTAGTTACAGCCGGGCTCCGGATGCCGTTATGCTGATGTTCGTGGGCACATGCACAATAGGCTTCGGTATCGGGGCGACCCTGACGGGTTTGGCAATCACGTTGACCGAAAGATCCGACGAGAACAGCGCTAAATAACCACCACGGCATGATGTTTGCGCATGAGCAGGCGCTGTGCGCCAGTCCGACGCGGCGCTTCACCAGCCAGGCTTCTAATCGCGCGACGAGCCGCCGAAGCACGAAGCTGTTGGATCTTTAACGGCACTTAACCGAGGTTTTAATGGTGACAGCTTGTTCGCTCTCTATGTGAGGAGCGTTCGGACAAAAACGGAGATCATCATGCAAGCGACGTCTATCGCGTCAAACTCTGCGCTCACGTTCGATCGCGACAAATGGATCAGCTGCTCTCACTGGGGCTTGTTTCCGATGCTGGAAAAATACCCGGAAAAACGCGGCGAGAAGTGAGTTCAAGTCGGACTCTCGAGGAGCCGGCACCGACTCTGTGATCGGCGTTCGGATCTGATGCTTATCGTAGTTTCTTTTCGAGTCCGAAGCATGTCTGAGGGTTGCCTCATTGAATAGGATATTCGCCATACCCCGCCCCAGGCTCTTGCCTGACAATTTCACTTTGGCGTTGATCGGGACGCTCGTCCTGGCGAGTTTCCTGCCCTGTCGCGGCACGACGCTGGTGGCCCTGGACCATCTCACCAACGTCGCGATCGCCCTGCTGTTTTTTCTTCACGGAGCAAAACTGTCGCGCCAAGCCGTGATCGCTGGAGCAAGTAACTGGCGCCTGCACACCGTCGTGTTTCTGACTACGTTCGTCTTGTTCCCGATGTTCGGTTTCGCACTCAAGCCGCTCCTGTCGCCGCTCGTAACGCCAGCGCTTTACGCCGGCATTCTGTTCCTCTGCACGCTGCCGTCTACGGTCCAATCGTCGATTGCTCTTACGGCCATCGCGAAGGGCAACGTCCCTGCGGCGATTTGCAGTGCGTCGGCTTCGAGCGTTATCGGCATCTTCTTCACGCCGGTGGTTGTGAGTCTTGTACTCTCGAGCCATGTCGGATCTGGCTCGGCCTGGATCACTGTCGGCGAAATCCTGCTGCAGCTATTCGTTCCCTTCGTATTCGGACAGCTTGTGCGGCCGTGGATCGGTGGATGGCTCGACCGCAACGAGAGCCTTGTGGGTATGGTTGACCAGGGGTCGATCCTGCTGATCGTATATTCGGCCTTCAGCGCGGCAGTCGATAAGGGCCTGTGGCACGAGGTGGCGCCTTCAGCACTGGCCGGATTGCTGTTTGCTGACGGCGTGCTTCTGGCCGTAGCGTTGATCACCACCGGGTTAATCAGCAAATGGCTGGGCTTCGAGCGCGCTGACCGGGTTACCATCATCTTCTGCGGTTCAAAGAAGAGTTTGTCCCAGGGCATCACGATGGCCAAGGTGATCTTCGCTTCGCATGCCGTGGGGCCGGCCGTCCTCCCCCTCATGCTATTCCATCAGATTCAGCTGATGGTCTGCGCCGCATTGGCTCAACGGTGGGGCCGTCGCGCCGAGCAGTCTCCGTCCCTAGCCTCGCCCTCAGCGTCGCCCGTTTGAGTGTGAGCCAAGGTCGGCACCATGAGGCGAGATCACTGCTTGCATCGAATATGATCAGTTTACCGAAGGGTTTGCGACCGCGGATCTGTGGCCGCCCGCACTATGCTTGACGGGTTGTCCCCGTAACGCATGCGCCAGGGCAAGCGGCATATGCCGCGTCTGGCCGTAGTGCTCCCGCACAACAAAGGACGGTCTTTCGACCGCCCTCTGTTCATGGATCAAGAATTGCTCTTGAAAGATCAAGACGTCAGTCGTTCACGCCATCTCAGCCGCCCCTTTCGGATCGCCGGGAGGATCAGCTTCCGGAGGGAGTGATGTCGCTGGGATGGAGGAACGAGGCGTCGCCGTTCGTTGTACCGAGACCAAAGTTCTCGATGTTCCGATGCGGCTCATTCAACTGATTATACGAGCTGCGGAAATCCCAATGGTCGTGAGCTCTCCGCGCGTGGTGTTCGGTCGCGCTGGCCATTTGAATTGTCGATACGGCAATCAATAACGCGCCTAGAATAGTCTTTTGCATCTTACTTCTCCGTTGGTTGACGACGGTGTCGGGGCAATCGCTGCCTCGCCTTGTGCGTCTTGTGCCAACGAAATGGACACGGAGAATGCTCTTGATAATTGTACGGAGGTCGCGCGCACTCGATGCCTTGGTGGCAGTCGCTTCATTCTCTTGTATCGTGGCATCAAGCAGTTACGTTCCCTTCCCCGGATGAGTTGCCCTGAGATTCAGTAGAGGTGTTTCCGCGGTCGATTGGTCGATGTCGTGCTGACAGGAACGGCGGGCAAGCTGATGCGCATACAGTTTATGTGCTGCGACCATGCGCGCGATCCAAAAACAAACCTAAATCTAGCTCGACTAAACCTCTGTTCAATGGCGGCTCGCCGACCTCACCCCTAGCTCTCGATGCGGAGCCGAGGCCTCCGGCACACAATCGCCAAACGGGCCCTGCGATATACCTTCCTGAAGGAGTTGGAGTGCTCGATGTCAAAGTTTGCGATTGGCGATAAGGTCGATAGAGCGACCGACGACCATGAAAGCGGCGTCGTTATTGCCGTCTTCTCGACGGACGATGGCAATTTTAGATACGCCGTCGATATGGAGGGCTACGGCACGCTACAGTTTCTGACCGAAGAAAAACTAGTCGTTCACCCCTGTTACTAGGCGCCACAAGCGGAAGCAAAGCGGCCGCTGACGACATGCCCTCAGTAGGTCCTCCGAAGGTGCATCCCTTCAATACGTTCTCTCACCCGCGCCTCATTGCATGAGGAGTCCGAAATGATGCGTACCTCTATGTCGTTGGCAGTGTTGCTGCTCCTTGTCACGCCACTCGCATTTGCCGGGGAGCCGGAGATAAACGTGAAGGCGGTATGCAACACCAGATCGGCCGACGCGAAAAACTCGAAGATACCCCCTGACCAGAGCGACGAGGATTGTGTGCGTGATGAGGAAGCTGCAAGACAGCAGCTTGGTGCCCTCTGGGCATCAACCTCGGTCTCCATACGGAATCAATGTCAGGCTGATGCTCGCTCGTTAGGTACCCTGGACTATTTCGATCTCCTCAGCTGCTTACAAATTGCTGAGGATTTGGAATCGGTGCCCCAAGAGAAGACCGAGACACAATCGATGGCGCAGCGGCGATAGATGGCCAGACGGCGCTGAATGTCGGGCAACGGCGAGTTGCATTTGGTGAAGCCTCCGACACTTCGCTTCGACCCAGTTCTTTCGCGACCAATAAATTTCCTGAAAGGATCAATCGTGCTTGCAATCCTCAAACGATAGCGATCGTCGAACCTAAATCGGAATTTAATAGTTTCACCGGGGCGGAGTCCTACTTCACGTTGGGGAAGAGTTGCGCAGAAGCAGAGAAATCGTGAGAAATCATCGGCAGAGATGAAAGGATATTCATTCATGCGCAGAGCAATCGGACTTGTCTTGCTTCTGACGACTGCTCTCGCGCTTCCTCGGCAGGGAGCATTCGCGCAGCTCAATGAAAAGAAGGTGCTTACCTTGGCGGCCGCTCAGAAGATGGTAGCGGCCGCTCAGGCGCAAGCCGAGCGCGATCATTTGGCCGGCGTCATCGCCGTCTGCGATGACGGCGGGTGGCCGATTTTGGTGCTGCGTATGGATAACGCGGCCTTTGTTGCGAGCGTGGAGCTCGCGCCGGGCAAGGCCCGGACAGCTGCGCTGTTCAAGAAGCCGAGTCAGGCACTTGAGGACGCTATCAACCACGGTCGCACAGCCGCTATCACCGCGCATGGATTCATCGAGATGCAGGGCGGCCTTCCGATTGTCGTGGATGGGCAGGTGATCGGGGGAATCGGCGCAAGCTTCGATACGCCGCAGCACGATGTGCAGATCGCCCAGGCCGGTCTTGCTGCATTGACCGAATAGAGCAAGGTATTTCCACGACGCCAACGTCAATGACGAGCCGGACCAGAAGCCTATTGGAAATAACTCCGAGCGTCCGACGGTGATCGGCCCGCGCGCATCGCCTGATATCCGCGGGATCAACGCCCGCCCAAACGCCAACGGTCGCAAAAAGGACAGGCCTACGATGAAACTTGTTGTTGGCGTTGGGATATTGGCTACCATCTTCTTGCCAGTCCGCGCACAGACCATCAGCGAACTGGCTCTTGATCAAGCTGGAGCCCAGACGGTCCTGCAGGCAGCGAGGGAGAGCGCCCAGCGGCGGAATGCCCCCTCGGCGATCGCGGTTGTTGATCCCGCGGGAGATTTGCTCGCTTTTCAGCGGATGGATCGAGTCCGCCCTGCAAGCGTGGACTTGGCGGTCGAGAAGGCACGAACGGCTGCACGGTTACGACGGCCGACGGCAGAGATTGAGGACAACATTGATCATGGCCGAACGGCATTCGTCACCGCCAACATCATGGCACTGCGTGGCGGCGCGCCTATACGCGTGAACGACGAAGTCGTGGGCGCAGTAGGTGTTGCCGGCTTGGACAAGGAGACCGACACCGATATCGCTAACACCGCGGCGGCCGCCTTGAACCCCGACGGACGAAACCTGCAGCACAATTGATGGTATCGCTGCCCGCGCACGGTTGTGCCTTTGTTCGAGCCGATCGAGCGCCGGCACGGCCCCTGCGCTCGCGAGAGACTGGCGCACGCCCCATCAAGCAAGTGACCTGCGACGAGAACATTAAGAAAAGCACATGAAAGGTAACAGTCGCGTGCGAGAAACTTCCGATGATGTGCTGTCGCTATATCTTGTGACAATGGCGATCAAGGATGAAATAGCGGCCGAAGTTACGGCGATGGCGATGGGCTGGGTACCGGTGGAGGGTGAAGACGGTGCCCGAATCTGGGTTCGCTCAAACGAACTCGACGTCGATGACGCACAGTGTTGCAGCACAGCGCTTGAAGTGGTTCGCACCTACACACACTGAGAACATGCGGCATAAAGCCGTGGTGACCAGTTTTCTGCCACACAGGCAATGCGCGTTGCTCAGGCTATTGGACCGCGCAGCGAAACTGACGGTTTGGGGCCTACCGGGACGATGCCACTGGGATTCAATTTGCGGTGGCTTTGATAGTAGTGGCGCTTGATGTGCCCAAGGTTGACCGTCGCTGCGACGCCCTCAATCTGGAGCAGAGTGCCCATATAGTCAGAAAGGCGCGGATAGTCGGCAATCCGCCGGATGTTGCATTTGAAATGGCCGACATAGACGGGATCGAATTGGATCAGCGTCGTGAAAAGCCGCCAGTCGGCTTCCGTGATTTTTCCGCCCGTTAGGAAGCGCCGAGATGCCAGGCGATCCTCGAGCCAATCCAGTGTCTCGAACAGCGGGCCGACGGCCTCCTCATAGGCTTCCTGCGTCGTTGCAAAACCAGCGCGGTAGACTCCATTGTTGACCGTCGAATATATGCGCGCGTTCAAGGCGTCGATCTCGGTCCTGAGCGCCTCAGGATAATAGTCGCCCACCTTCGCGCCGATGCCGTCGAAGGCAGTGTTGAACATCCGAATGATCTCGGACAACTCGTTATTCACGATCATACCCGTCTTCTTGTCCCACAGAACCGGAACCGTGACGCGGCCCGAATAGGTCGGATCCGACATCGTGTAGACCTCGTGAAGATAGTGCGCGCCGCCGATAGGATCGGGAACCACACCGTCATCTGCGGCGAAGCTCCAGCCCTGCTCGCCCATGAGCCAATGCACAACAGAGACATCGACGAGCGGCGTAAGCCCCTTCAGGGCACGGAAGATCAGGGTCCGATGCGCCCAGGGGCAGGCGAGCGAGACATAGAGATGATAACGCCCGGCCTCGGCTCTATAGCCGCCAACCCCCGTCGGGCCGGGCGTACCGTCAGTGGTCACCCAGTTGCGGAAAGCACTGTCTGGACGCGCGAAACGTCCGCCGCTGGCCGCGGTATCGTACCACTGATCATGCCACCGACCGTCAATAAGCAATCCCATTTCATTCTCCTTGTAAATCGCAGGCGAGCCGGCGATCTCGTCAGCGTCGCGTCCGGCGCATGCTGGAGATCAGCGCCCGGAGTTTTTACGCCGCCGAGCGGAATTGTGCGCGCCGCTTTCCGTCCGCCGCAGCCTTGTACGAAGATATAGGCCGGAGACCCCCGACTAATAGTGCGAAAAAGCAAAACGCTGTTTTCTGCCAGGTTGAATTGAAAAGCATTGCCACGACCACCGAAAAACGCCGCTGCGATCTTCAGAATGCACACGGTTCACGTGCGCTTGAAGCCAATGACATGAAATTTAGTCGTGCCGGCGAAGTGGCATTCATACGTCCGCTGCACGAGACATCTACGTCCCGACAGTTGACGCAGGAGATCGCCTTCGATTGCGGGCATCGTCCTTCGCATGAAAAAGAGGATTGTGTCATGACAAACTTTGGATTGATTGGAGCGGCCGCCATTGCACTGTTGGCAGCAACGCCAGCGATGGCAGTGCAAGTTCGTCATCATCACCGCTATGCTTACGCACGCCGGGTAGCGCCAGTGCAAGATTCGCAACAATCTTGGCTTGGACCGGCTGACGGAGCCTACGAGTATTACGGGATTGACAAATACTACCCGGAGGAAAACTACGACGCTGACTTCGGCCGCAAAAATACGTTTAACTGACGCTCTTCCCACGGTTTGAGCCTGCGTCATCCGACCATACCACGATGTGATATCCGCTCGCGTTGATCGCACTTAGCATGGTGTTCAGCCCACCCGCTTCTCGGCCGCACGACCGCCAGCATGCAGGCCCACGGCGATTGCGACCAGGGCCGCCCCGAAAGTGCTGACAGCGACCCAGCCATCGAATTCCCAAGCGAGGCTCGCACCCGCTGAGCCGACCGCCCCGCCAACAAACATTCCGCCCATGAAAATCGTGTTCAGCCGGTTACGCGCTTCCGGGCGAAGCGCATAAATGACGTGCTGGTTCGAGACCAGCGCACCTTGCTCCCCGAAGTCCAGCAGAATGACGCCGACGATCAGGCCGGCGATCATGCCCCACATCTCAAAAATCGCCCAGGACGCAAGCATGATGACGCTGCCAAGTCCGATGACGGTATGGGGACCTCTGCGGTCTGCGATCTTCCCGGCGACAGGCGCAAAGAGCACGCCGACCGCACCGACGATGCCGAACAGGCCGGCGATTTCGGCGCTGAGGTGGTATTGGGCGTCGAGTTGCAGCGCCAGGATGGTCCAGAGGACGCTGAACGAGCCGAACAGACAGCCTTGGATGATGGTCGCCCGCCGCAATTCCGGCTCTTCCCGCCAGAGGCTGCCCAGAGATTTGAGGAGGGCGCCGTAGCCTTCCCGCGTCTTGGGGTGACTTCTGGGGAGGATCGCCGCCAACAACAAGCCCACCGCAACCGCCACGAGCAGGCCGAGCCAGAACGTGGCGCGCCAGCCGTAGTGGTCGCCAACAGCGCCGGCAAGGGCGCGGCCGAACAGGATGCCGCAGAGGAGCCCGCTCATCACGGTTCCGATGGTTGCACCGCGGCGGCCGGGCTCGGCCAACTCGGCCGCGAACGGCACGATCTGTTGCGCCACGCTTGATGTCACTCCGACGAGCGCGGATGCAACCACAAGTGACCAGGCGTCAGGAGCGAGAGCAGCGGCGGCCAGCGACAGCGTGAGCACTACGAATTGAATGAGGATGAGGCGCCGCCGTTCGAAGCGGTCTCCTAACGGCACCAGCAACAAAAGGCCAGCGGCAAAGCCGAGCTGGGTTGCCGTTGGCACCAGTCCGATGACTGTGGACTGGCCCGGGAAGGCGGCTTCCATGATGCCGAGCATGGGCTGGTTGTAGTAGATGTTGGCGGCCGCCACGCCGCACGCAATCGCCATCACCAGCGTCATGCCATAGCTTATCGATAAGGGCGATCGAGGGTTTCCTGCCACTAGCCTCAATCGGCCGTGAGACGCATTGTCTGTGGTCACTGTCTTCTCCTGTTTTCTCGTGCGTGGCCGATTGCGGTGCGACCTGCTCCGTTTGGTGCTCAATCGAGCCTGTAGTCTGGACCTTCGTCACTCCCAGCAACCAGGCTGATGTCGTTACTGTAGAGTCCGGCTTGCCGGCCGCGCTCCCGCACCAAAGCAAGCACTGCGTCGATCGTCGGCGTTGCGACCTTGACGAGGCGGCCCATTTCCTGGACGGCGGTGACGAGCGCATCGATCTCCAGGGATCGGGCCTTCGGGGATGTGCCAGGCGTGGCGGAATGGAGTTTCCAGGACGGCACCGTGCGAAGAACTCTACGCATTCCAACCCGGCTTTGTGCCAATGACTTCGGTGCGTTGGTGAGTGCGGCGTTGGCGGGGGCCCGGGCTCGTCCGAGTGCCGTCCTGGCAGGTTGCGCATTATCTCGCTGAAGGACGACTCAGGATTGTGCTCGGGGCCTATCAGCGGCCGCCTACGCCATTGAGCATCCTAACCCTGCGCAACCGCCTGCTTCTGCCGAAGGTGCGCGCCTTCGTAGACTTCCTGCAGCAGCACTGGATGCATCCGCGACCGCCTCTCTGATATTATCAGGCAGCCGCAACCGCGCGCCTGCATAGGGTCCCTACGCTTGATGTCTGGAGAGAAATCAATCTGAAATCGCGGCCGCGCCGGTGTACGCCTGATAGCCAACGGTTGTAACCTCACCACGCAACGTCTGCGTTGACCGGCAAAGTGAACTGAAACGTTGCGCCGTGGGGAACATTTGACGTGACCCACAGCCGGCCACCATGCGCTTCCATGATCGAGCGGCAGATCGAAAGTCCCATGCCCATGCCGCTGGATTTTGTCGTAAAGAAGGGGTTGAACAGCCGATCCGCATCCTCAGCAGAGATGCCGACGCCGCAATCCGTCACACTTGCGAATACTTGTTGCTTCTCGTCCTGCCGCGACCGGATCACCAGTTCGCGTTGCCTATCCGTGACCGACTGCATGGCTTCAATGCCGTTCATCACCAGGTTGATGATGACCTGTTGCAGTTGGACCCGATCTCCCAGGATCATGGGTAGAGCCGGTGTCAACTCCGTCCGCAGTGACACTTCATGGTTGAATAACTCGCGCTGCATCAGAGCAATGACTTCTCTAACGACGTCGTTGACATCGAGTGGTACCATTTCAAGGTCGGATTTGTTCGCTAGCGCCCGAACCCGACGGATGACTTCGCTCGCCCGATTACCGTCGCTTATGACCCATTCCACCGAGCGTCGCGCACGGTCCAGGTCAGGGGTTTCGCGATCAAGCCAGCGCAAGCCGGCCTGGGCGTTGGCAACGATACCCGCCAGCGGCTGGTTCACTTCATGGGCGATTGAGGCAGTCAGTTCGCCCAGGGTCGTCACGCGCGTTGCGCGCGCGAGCTCTATCTGCGCCTTACGCAGCGCCTCTTCGGCATGATCGGCGCGGCTTATTGCAGTGACGTCGGCGCCGGTGCCCCGATAGCCCAAAAAGTTTCCTTTTGCGTCGAAAACCGGCTTGCCGCTTATTCGGACATAAACTTGAGATCCGCTTGCGTTTAAGGTGCTATAGACGAAATCGCGAAATGGCTGATGTAAGGCGAGCATCTCTCGATGCAGCCGCCATTTTTCGGGTTCGGATTCTACATCGCTTGCAATTTCCCACCGAATTACCCCAGGCATCAGTGTGGGTCCCATCCCAACCGCATCGACATGCTCCGATATACTGGTGATGCGGTGATCCGGCCCGGTTTCCCAGAGCCAGTCGGAGGCCGTTTCCGCATAGTCGCGAAAGCGCTCGTTGCTCTCGCGGAGCGCTTCTTCGGCGTGCTTGCGTTCCGTCATGTCGATGACAAAGACAACCCCCTCGTCTCGTGTCCCCCCGAAAAAGGCTCCGCCGACCAGAACTGGCACGCGGCTCCCATCCTTGCGAAAATATTCCTTCTCGTACGGCTTGCAGGTGCCGGTCACGCTCAACTGGGCTATTGCATCCTGGTCCGCGGCGCCCCACTCGGCGGGCGTCAGCTTCGTCCACCGCATCCGACCCAGAACAACGTCTTCGCGGCGGTAGCCCAACAAGTCGAGAAAGGCCTCATTGGCTTCGATGATCCGACCGTGAGAATCCCCAATCATGATTCCGATGATGTTCGAGTCGACCAGGCGGCGGATCCTGGCCTCCCGTTCTGCGAGATCGTTGTACAAGTGCGCGTTCTCCAGCGAAATCGCCGCTTGCGACGCCAGCAAATCCAGCACCGAGATCCGGGCGGGCGTGAACACGTGCGAAGCAAGGTTGTTCTCGAGATAGAGGGCCCCGATCAGTTTGGCCTGCTTCACCAGGGGCAGGCTGAGGACCGACCGCGCGCGCTTACGGCCGATGTAATCATCTTCGGAGAATGGGTTCTGCACCAAGGCGTCGTCGAGAATTACGCTTTCCCGCGTCCGGATCACATATTGGAGCACGGATTGGGGAAGCTCCGCCGCTGACACCGACGTCTGGCGCAACGTGACCTCAACCTGGCCGCGGCCAGTCGTCGCTTCCGCCACTATAAGTGGCTTGTCGCCTTGGAACAGGATGAGCAGACCACGGTCGGCGCCGGCATGTTCGACCGCGATCCGCAGCAGCGTCTCGATGACCTTGTCGAGCACGATTTCGCCCGATACCGCCTGCGCGGCCTTGAGCACCGTCCCAACATCCAGCTGCTCGACGGGCGCGTCAATGGTAGCTATGGGAGACGAAAAGACTGGCGCGTCGCGCAGATGCGAATGAAACTGTTCGAGCTGCCGCACCTTTCCGAAAGCGCCCCAGCGGAGATAGCAGTGCCGCGCGTTCCGCAGGCAGGCGTGCGCAATCGATTCAGCTCCGTGCGCCGCGTAAAAGCGCGCCGCTACCTCCTGGGCCGTGCCCTCATTCTGGACGAAACCATTTCTGCGGGCCGATTGAATAGCCTGCTCATACAAACGCATTGCATCAGCGTCGCGCCCTTCGATGCGGGCGATTTCGGCCGACACAAGTGCATGCTTATCCACGAACGTCGGTGGACAGTTTTCGGCCCACTCGCGTAGTTGTTCCTGGTGCGCGGTCAGAAGTTCTCGCCATGCGTTCTGCTCTTCGACAGTGCCACCATCGTAAAGCGCCGCCACCGCCAGCGCGGTGTAGTAAAAGTAGTCAAGTAAATGGATATGGGCGCCTGAGATCCGTAGTAGCGCCTTGGCCTTGTCGGCTGCCGCGAGCGCCTCGACGTAGCCCCCAAACAGGAATCGCGCCTTCAGTTTGAGGATCCAGTAAAAGAAAACCATCATGGTCGTTCGATTTGCCACTAGCTGGGCTTCAAATGCCGCCTCATCGAAATGCGCATTGTCGAAGGATGGGAGGCTCGCAGTCCGGCCCTGCATGGTGGCAACGAAACGTTGCTGGCTTACCAGGTTGTCCGCGATGCCGCCGTACCCGGCCTTTCGGACGAAGTCCAGGCCGGTCTCCGACTCGCGCCAGACTGTGTCGAGTGGATCGTTCCGCAGGAGAAGGAGCAAGACGGATCGATCCACGCTGTAGCAAGCGTAGGTTAAATCCCCTGTTTCGCTTGCTGCACGAAAGGCCGCTTGATTGAAGTCGAGTGCGGTCGTGATTGGTTGTATCCAGAGGGCAGCGATCCCTAACGAACGGTAGGCCTTCGCCCGGTAGGTGACGAAGTCATGTTTCTCGACGAGGTCACAAGCAAGCTTCGCGTAACGATACCCCTCCTGATAGCGGTGGAAGACCGGGCCGAGCACAACCCCCCAGTAGCCATAGGCGTGTGCGGACGCCCCGCACGTTCCGTGCTGCGAGCTGAGGTTCACCATGCGGCATATGAGCAGGCAAAATAGGTGGAAGTCGGTAAAGTAAGTGGGACCCAGTAGAGTTGAAAGCACCTGCATCGTAGCCTGCTGTTCCGGATCGGTCATCATGGGCAGATCGATGAGGCTCTCGATTAAGCGGCCGCTGAGAGTCCGCCAGACGAGCTCATATTCGGCTTGGACTTGTTCCCGCGTGGGCTGCGCTGGAAGGTCGATGTCGAACAGGCGCAAACACGTGAGCGCACTGGCTAGGGCTTGTGCGTTCTCCGACTTCACGGTGTGAAGCAGTATCTTCAAGTGGTAGACAGCTGCCTGATCGACTTTCGATACGGCGCGCTGCAACAGTTCCCCAATCAGGTGCTCCGCTCTATCAAAGTTACCGCTCAGAAGCTCACACTCCGCGCGTTCGAGCCACAGATTGAACGTTAATTCGTACTGGCGGTCCCAGTCCCGTTCGTCCAACAGCGCCAGGCCGGTCGAATAGTATGCGAGCGCCGAGGCATACGCCGTAGACGCCCTGGCCTTACGCCCGACACTCAGGTTGATCGACGCCACGCGTGCTTTCTCGTCGGGGTCGACGAGCAGCGCAGCGCCGCGATTGAACTGGTTCGCCACATCGAACAAATGCTCGGCGAGGTCGTCTGCTTTCATGCTCGCAAGCAGCGCGCGGCCGATGCGCAGGTGAACTTCTGTACGGTGCTCTTCTGGTATCAGGGTGTAAGCCGCCTGTTGGATGCGGTCGTGCAGGAATTCGGATGGTGCTCTCCTGATGCAAGACGAGCCCCGCGCGGACCGCTTCCCAGAGGACCGCACGCACGGCTTCCTCTGCGTTTCCGAGAACCAGGGACAGGGTGGCGATCTCGGCGACATTGCCCAGGCAGGCGAGGTGTTTCATGGCTTCTTGGGTGCTGGGGGAGAACCGCTTCAGCTTCCCGGCCATTAGATCCACCACGTTGTCGGTATAACTCTTGGCACGGATGCGTTCCATCTTCCATTGCCAAGCCCGAGTGACTGGGTCGAACACGACCAGCCCTTCTTCGGCCAGCGCGGTAACGAACTGGATTGCGAAAAACGGATTGCCGCCAGTTTTCTCCTGAACCAGCGCTGCTAACGACCGGGCGCGCTCCAGCTTGCAGTTGAGCGCGCCGGCAATAAGCCGGCCCACATCGTCGAGTTCGAGGGGTGCCAGCACGATCTCCCGGACCAGCGCTCCAGCTATGCGGATCGCTTCCAGCGTCCGCCGAAGCGGATGAGAGGGACTTACCTCGTTATCCCGGTAAGCGCCGACCAGCAGCAGGTGCCGCACTTCGGAGTGCGTCGCCAGATGTTCAAGGAGATCGAGCGTCGCTGCATCCAGCCATTGCAAATCGTCGAGGAACAGCGCGAGCGGGTGTTCCTTGCGCGCGAACACCCCGAGGAAGCGACGGAACACCATCTGGAAGCGGTTTTGCGCGTCCTGCGGCGGCAGGTCCGCGACCGGCGGCTGTTTCCCGATGATGAACTCGAGCTCAGGAACGAGGTTGACCATGAGCTGACCGTTCGAGCCCAGCGCATCGATGAGGGAGGCTCGCCAGCGGCCAAGTTCGGCCTCGCTTTGGGTGAGGAGCGAGCGAACCAGACTCTGAATGGCCTGCGCCAATGTGGCATACGGGATGTCGCGCTTGTACTGGTCGAACTTGCCGGATGCGAACAGGCCATGCGGCGGGACCAGCGCCTTGTGCAGTTCGTTCACCACGGAGGACTTGCCGATCCCGGAATAACCGGACACGAGCACGAGTTCCGGCGTGCCGGTCGCCACGACCCGATCGAAGGAAGCGAGCAGCGCGTCGATGTCGTGCTCCCGGCCGTAGAGCTTCTCCGGGATCCGCAGCCTGTCCGAACTGTCGTGCGCGGCCAGCGGGAACCGCTCGATATGGCCATGCGAGTCCCAATCCGCCAGGCAGCGCCGGAGATCGGCCTCGACGCCTGCGGCGGTCTGGTAGCGCTCCTCGGCGGTCTTGGCGAGGAGCTTCATGACGATTGCCGAAAGCGGGACTGGCACATCTGCAACCCGCTCATGGGGCGGCACCGGTCGCCGCGCGACATGGCAGTGTACCCACTCCATTGGATCGGCGGCGGTGAAGGGGAGCTGCCGCGTCAACATTTCGTAGAAGGTGACACCCAGAGAATAGAGATCGCTGCGGGAGTCCACCGAGCGGTTCATCCTCCCGGTTTGTTCCGGCGCCATGTAGGCGAGCGTCCCCGCGATCACCTCCGGCGGCGCGAGGGTTTGGCGCTCGCGCCGCAGACGCGACGCAATACCAAACCCCGTCAGCCACACGCCGCCACTTGCCGCATCCACCAAGATATTGGCAGGCTTGATGTCCTTATGGATGAGACCCCGCTCATGTACACGGCGCAGCGCCGCTGCAAGAGGGATCGCGATGCGCAGGAAATGCGATAGCTCCAAGGATCGGTCGAGCAGCCGATCGAGCGGCATACCGCCGGGATCCTCAAGCACCAGGGTCATGCGGCCATTGTCGTGCGTCAGCGCGACCGGTCGCGCTGCCCAGCCGGCGTTAAGCTCGTCTTTGAGCGCATATTCGTGTTCAAGCCGCTCGGGCGAGTTTTCTTCTGCCGCAACGATCAGGATCGGTGCCAAGCCGTCGCCGGAGCCGCGGCAGAGGGACATGCCTCCCTCCCGCAGCGGCGAGAATACGTAGCCCGAAAGCTGATTCACGCGGACCTCCTGCCCGGAGGGCTACTTTGGCAAGCTACTTTGGCAAGATGATTTGCTTACGTTTGCGGGGAACCGTCAAGCCCGGGGTATCCGCCGCAGAGCTTCAGTAGCCATCGTCTGAGCCGCGGTGTCTTTGAAAGTTACACCAGTTCGCCGGAACTTCAGGGTAACCAGCGCATCACCAGCCTCGCGATGTTCCGGCAGCATACCAACGTATGGTTTAGCCGAAACCGATAGCTCGTAGTGTTACCCCAAACCATTACGATATCGAAACGAAGAATTCACGGCGCTCACATGGGTTTTGGCTCAACCAAAGGAGAACGTGTCAATCGCCGATTCTACGCAGGGCCTAAAATGGTGGCGAAATAAAAGAGTTGTTCGTTGAGCTGCACTTTGTTGGAGCGCTTCGACCTTGAACCGGGCAACGGGTTTTAGGTTCACGTCCAGACGATCCAGCAGCTCTACCGAGGGTCAATGCTATTGAAGCAAACCGGCAGGAGGCGTGCAATGAACGTCGATCTTAGAACGAGTACTGATCCAGCAGGAATCAGAGTTCCAGACAGTAGGCTCTCCCGCGAAATAACGGAGCTGGTGCGGGACACCGAACCGCCGATCTTGTTTCATCACTCAAGTCGAGTCTACTACTGGGGCTCCTTGGCGGGCAAGCGCCGCGGATTAAGGTTCGATCCCGAATTGCTTTATGCTGGCGCGATGTTCCACGACATGGGTTTGACCCATCCGCACAGCAGCGCGGAGCAACGTTTCGAGGTTGACGGCGCGAACGCCGCTCGCGACTTCCTGCGACGCCACGGCATCGCGCAACACGATATCGACACGGTCTGGACCGCGATCGCCTTGCATACCACGCCGGGCATCCCTCAGCACATGCACCCGGTTGTCGCTCTGGTGACGGCCGGCGTCGAAATGGACGTGCTTGGCATCGCTTATTCCGAATTCAGCGATGCAGAGCGCGAAGCGGTAGTGCATGCGCACCCCCGGAGCGTACGTTTCAAAGAAGACATCATCCAGGCCTTCTATGACGGCATCAAGCACAAGCCGGAGACGACCTTCGGCAATGTGAAAGCCGATGTTCTTGCGGATAAAGATCCGTCCTTTCGGCACGGCAATTTCTGCAGCGTAATCCGCGCGTCCGCCTGGCGAGGGTAACCGCCGCGCCGACAATGCGCTGGTGGAGCGCCTAAGTGACTAACTCGAGAGAAACAAGCTGCCATCTCGGCGACTGTCGCCGAGCACCACACGCCGGCTATGTCGATGCCTTTGCACCGCGCTGAAACGGCTAATTCTCCTGACCACTGCAAGAGAGGTATATCATGAGCAAAAATCGTGGCGTCGTCTACACCAAGCCAGGAGAAGTCCAGGTTCAGGACATCGCAGACCCCAAGTTCGAGAACCCGCGAGGCCGCAAGATCGAACATGGCGTGATCCTGAAAGTGATTTCGACCAATATCTGCGGATCCGATCAGCACATGGTCCGCGGCCGCACGACTGCCCCGGCAGGCATGGTGCTCGGACACGAGATCACGGGCGAGGTGATAGAGAAGGGCTCGGATGTCGAGATGCTCGCGTTGGGCGATCTCGTCTCGGTGCCGTTCAACGTCGCCTGTGGACGATGCCGAGCCTGCCGGGAGACGGATACCGGCGTGTGCCTGACCGTCAATCCCGGCCGGGCCGGTGGCGCCTATGGCTATGTGGATATGGGCGACTGGATCGGCGGACAAGCGCGCTATGTCATGGTCCCGTATGCCGATTTCAATCTGCTCAAATTCCCGGACAAGAACCAGGCCATGTCCAAGATCATGGACCTGACCATGCTGACGGACATCCTGCCGACCGGCTTCCACGGCGCGTTGAAGGCGGGCGTCAAGCCGGGCTCGACGGTCTATGTCGCCGGTGCCGGTCCGGTAGGCCTCGCGGCAGCCGCATCCGCCCAGCTGCTGGGTGCCGCTGTGATCATGATCGGCGACATGAACGAGGCTCGGCTGAGCCACGCCAAAAAGGTCGGCTTCGTCCCGATCGATCTCACTAAGCACGACCGGCTTGGCGAGCAGGTGGCGGCGATCGTCGGCGAGCCCACGGTGGATTCGGTCGTCGATGCGGTGGGTTTCGAAGCCAAGGGCCATGCAGGTGGCGATCAGCCCGCGATCGTGCTGAATCAAGCGATGGAGATCATCCGGCCGGCTGGCGCCATCGGCATACCGGGATTGTATGTCACCGAAGATCCCGGCGCGCACGACAAGGCTGCCAAGACCGGCAACCTCAGTCTTCGCCTGGGCCTTGGCTGGTCCAAGTCGAACTCCTTCTATACCGGCCAGACGCCCGTACTACGCTACAATCGCCAGCTCATGACGGCGCTGCTGAACGACCGACTGCCGATCGCAAAGATCGTCAATGCCAAAGCGATTAGCCTGGAAGATGCCCCGAAGGGCTACGCCCAATTCGACCAGGGCATCGCCGCCAAATTCGTGCTCGACCCTCACGGCTTGTTGCCGAAGGTTGCCTAACCGTCCTCAATCAGAAGATCGACCGTGATGATGAAAATGAACGCACCCAAGGATCATTGAAGGGTGGACAAGGAAAGCCCGGCGCGCTCTTTCAGAAGGCATCCTCCTTACACTTGACCGGATAGCCGATGCAACGCAACTGTAGCCGTGGCGATAAGCACCTGCGAGCGCAGCGGGCCGTTAGGCCAAGTGGCACAGAACGTGGTGGCCCGGAGCCACCTCGCGTCTGGGGACCGGCTGGGCGCAAATTGCCTGAGCGAGCGGGCAGCGGCTGAGCAGCCTGCATCCGACGTAGGTCTCTGTAGGACTCGGAATCTCACCATTGAGCATGAACCGCTCACGACGTAAATCCGGGTCCGGTAGAGGAACCGACGATAAGAGCGCGCGTGTATAGGGATGAAGAGGCCCCGCGAACAGCGACGCGTTGTTGGCTTCCTCAACAATCACGCCGAGATACATAACGGCGATGCGATGGGCGAGATACTTCACGGTGGCAATGTCGTGCGAGATGAAGAGAAACGAGAGCCCAAGCCGCTTCTGGAGCGCCTCAAGTAGAAGGACGATGCGCGAACGTAGCGAGACGTCCAAAGCAGAGGTCGGTTCGTCAAGAACGACGAAACTCGGATGCGCGGCGATGGCGCGCCCAATATTAACACGTTGCCGCTGCCCATCGGAAAGCTCGTGTGGGTAACGTTCCATGAGGTCGATTCCCAAGCCCACGTCGGAAATGACGCCCATCAGTCGCTCGCGCCGCTCTGCAAATGTCATCTTGAAATGCAGCCGAAGCGGCTCTTCGATTGTACGTCGCGCATTGAAGCGCGGATTGAGCGCCGCTGTTGGGTCCTGGTAAACCATCTGCATCGCACGTCGCGTGTTGCGAAGCTGCCTTCGGCCGAGCGTGGTGATCTCCTCGCCGGCGAAGCGGATACTGCCTGTTGTCGGCTCGATCACACGCAATAGGCAACGGGCGACCGTAGATTTTCCACAACCCAACTCGCCGACGAGGCCCAGCGTCTCACCCTTGGCGATCGCAAACGAGACGCCATCGACTGCCCGCACTGCTGGCCGCTCTCCGCGCAACCGGGCTGCCCACGTGGTCGGCCCGGTCAATGCGAAGCTCTTTCGCAAGCCCTCCACTTCAAGCAACGGCGTCACGGTATTCTCCGAGTGCGAAGCACGCGACTTCGTGATCTTGTCCGACGGCCCTCTGCCGCGGCTTGTCGTGCCGGCAAATCTCCATGGCGAGGGGGCAGCAATTCTGATACCGGCATCCCGGCGGCGGATGACGAAGTGAAGGGACCGCGCCTGGAACCGGATCGAGCCTCACCTCGATATCGATACGCGGGATCGCGCTTACAAGCGCGCGTGTATAGGGATGGACCGGAAAGCGAAAGAGCTCGCGAACGGGCGCCGTCTCCACCAATTGGCCCGCATGCATAACGGCGACCCGCTGGCAGGTCTGCGCGACGACCCCGAGGTCGTGGGTTATCAAAAGAATCGCTGCGCCCGTTCTCTTACTGAGGTCGCGGAGCAGTTCGAGGATGCGCGCGGCGATCGTTACGTCGAGGCCTGTCGTTGGTTCGTCGGCGATGAGAAGCCGCGGGGAAGTGGCCAGCGCCATCGCGATCATGACGCGCTGGCACATGCCGCCAGAAAGCTGATGCGGATATTGCTTCATGAGGCGCCCAGGATCAGCCGCCCCGACAAGATCGAGAAGGTCCAACGCGCGCCGGCGCCCCGCCGCACGCGAGGAGCCTTCGTGGATTTCGAGGAGACGGGAGATCTGACGCCCTACAGATATCACAGGATTGAGGGCCGTGCGATAGCTTTGGGGGATCATTGCGATCCGGCGTCCGCGATATTTTCTCACCTCATCCTCCGAGAGACGGAGCAGATCGACGCCCTCGAATCGAATCGATCCGGCCAAAATTCGGCCGGGACGCCGGATCATGCCGAGTATCGCGGTCGCGCTCACCGACTTCCCCGAGCCGGACTCGCCGACGAGACCGAGAATCTCTCCCGCGTTAATGGCAAGATTGACGCCGTCGAGCACCTCGACCACCCCATCGTCGGTGTCAAAATGCACGACCAGATGCTCCACCTCGAGGAGCTTGCTCATCGGTTGCGCATCCTCGGGTCCAGGAGATCGCGGAGGCCGTCGCCCACCAAATTGAAGATCAGTACCGTAATCACGATTGCGATCCCTGGAAACAGCGACAGCCACCATTGCCCCGTAACCATCAAACTGGCGCCCTCGGAAATCATCTCACCCCATTCCGAATCGGGCGGCTGAATGCCAAGACCGATGTAAGAAAGGCCCGCGAGTGTGAGCAGGGCAAAGCCCATTGCCAGCATCGCCTGCACGATAAGCGGCGGAAAGCTGTTGGGGACCAGATGGATGAAGACGATGCGCCAGGTTGGATTGCCAACGGTCTGGGCCGCCTGGGCGTACTCCAATTCGCGCTCGCGCAGTATCTCCGCTCGTAACTGCCGCAGATAGACTGGGACCTGCGTGACCGCGATAACAAGAATGAGATTGGTGATGCTGCTTCCGATGGCCGCCGTGAGCCCCATCGCGAGCACGAAGGGGGGAAAGGCCATCACTGCATCCACGATCCTCATGACGATCTGATCCAGCCAGCCACCGCGAAAGCCGCAGAGAGCGCCGATAAGGGATCCGATCAGGAGCGCCAGGACGGTCGAGACGAATGGGACAAGAAGATCGACGCGCGAGGCTACGATGATACGCGAGAACTCGTCGCGACCGTAATCGTCAGTTCCCAGCACGTGAGCCCAGCTTGGTTGTTGCAGGACGGCGTTCGCGTCCGGCTCGTTCGGATCAAGGGGCGCGATCCAAGGAGCCACGATAGCGATGACAACAAGAAGCACGATCGCGCAGAACGCGACGAACGAGAGCTTGTTTCGCAGTAGCCGTCGACGGAAGGAAACGAACGCTGAGTCAGAAGCGGCCAGCGAATCCGCGCAAGCGGCTCTCGCGATATCGAGGGTCATCCGATCCGAACCCTTGGGTCCGCGAGCCTGTAAACCAGATCGACAAGAAAATTCATCAGGATGCACATCAAAGCAACGAAGAGCACAAAGGACTGGATCGGACCCGAATCCTTGAGCGTGAGGGCCTTGACTGCATAATTGCCGATGCCCGGCCAGCCGAAGACGCTTTCGACCACGGCGTTGCCTGCCATCAAAAATCCGAAGACGACGCCGAGCGCGGTGATCACCGGAATAATGGCGTTGCCTAGCGCATCTCTATATATAACAAGCCAACGCGGTAGGCCGAATGCCCATGCGGCCTTGATATAGTCGGTCTCCAAAATTTCCAGCATCCCCGCCCGTACCAGCCGTGCGAGCGGCGCCATCACGCTGATGGCGAGCGTCATCGAAGGCAACGCGAGGTGCGAGAGGCTCGATTCCAACGCCGGCCAATTGCCGCTGATAAGCGAGTCGACGGTATATAGACCAGTGATCGGAACCGGTGGATTGATGCCCGGCCCAAGTCGCCCCAGCGGCGCCGGCGCTATGTCGAGCAGATAGAAGAAGACATAGATGAGAATGAGCCCGGTCCAAAAGCTGGGCATTGCCACTCCCGCGACACTGAAGACCCTACCGAAGTGGTCGATGAGCGTGTCGCGATGGATGGCGCAAAGCACGCCCATCGGTACGCCAAGGAGAATGGCGAGAAGAAGGCTCACCACGGTCAGTTCGAGTGTCGCCGGCAGGCGTTGCATGAAGTCGACCAGAACGGGCCGCCCGGTCGATGAACTCTCGCCAAGATCGCCATGCAGGAGCCCGGTCGCGTAACGCGCGTATTGAACATAGACGGGCTGGTCGAGCCCCATCTTGTGCTTCATCTCCGCGACATATTGGGGAGTCGCCATAGGACCCGCCTTAACCAAGGCGGGATTGCCCGGCAGAAGGTAGGCAAGCAGAAAGCCGATCACGCTCACGCCAAAGAGCGTCGGAACCACCAAAGCCAGTCTGCGCACAACGAAGACCAAGAACGACATCTTGCGATCCAACATGGGACGTAGGTTTGCTCAGGCGAAGCTCATTCTATCGAAGCGCTCGTACGAATCCCAAACTTTCTCAAGCCCGACAAGCTCAGAGCGCATCACGCGCGTCCAGTTATCGTACCAGAGAAGTCCCCACACCGCATCGTCGAGGATCATCCTTTGTGCCTCCCTGACGCTGGCCGCTCGCTTTGTAAGATTACCCTCGCGAATATTGTCATCGATCAGTTTGTCGAGCGCCGGATTGGCATAGGAGCCCTTGTTTGTCCCAGCCGCCGCGCTGTGAAAGTTCCAATAGAGGTGATAAAGTGGATCGTTGATCCAGGATTGCCAGGCCTCGATCGACAGTTCGTGACCGCCGTTGGATGAGAGCTGGCGAAACGTCGCGTCGGTCTCTTTCTCGATTCCGATCTGAAAGCCGATCTTTTCCAGTTCGCGCTGAATCCAGACCGCCGCCTGTTCATGCGGTCCGTAGCCGACGCGAACTGCAAGCTTGACGGACGTCGGAGCTGAGCCCAGACCGGCCTCCTGCATCAGCGATTTGGCCTTAGCGAGATCATATTTATAAGGTGAGAGTGAGCCGTCGTAGCCGGGCGTCTGGCTCGGTACCGGACTCTTCATCTGTTCGCCGTAGCCGTAAAGGACATTCGGAATGATCGCCTGAATCGGTATCGCATAATTCACCGCCTGACGAACCTTCACGTTGTCGAAGGGTGGCTTTTTGAGATTCATGCTGACGAAGTTGCAATTGGTATCCGGTAGCGAAACCACCTTCAATTCGGGCTCAGCTTCGAGGCTCTTGAGATTCTTCGGCGACATCGAATTCGGCCCGATCACCATGTCGATTGCCTTCCGCTTGAGGAGCAGAATGCGATCCGCCTCGTTCGGAGTGAATTTGGCGACGACGCGCCTGAAATACGGGGTCGGCCTCCAATAGTCGGGCGTTGCTTCGAGTACGACCTCGACGCCGGGTTCATTGCTGACCAACCGATACGGGCCAAGACCAGCGACGTTGCGCTTGAGCCAATCGGAAGCCCAGGGATCGTCAGTCGTGGCGTGGGCCTTCACCATCTCCGGGTCGAGCAGAGCGTTATTCGACACAGCCAACACGTCCAGAAGCATGGCGCTCGGCGCGGGCATGTTGATCACGAAAGTGCTGTCATCGCGAACCACGAACTGATTGGGCTGCGTGACAGCTAGCAACGTCGGAAAAATGAGCCGCATATACCCGGGCGACTGCAGGCCGCGATCGAACAGATATTTCACTGCATGCGCGTCAACGGGCCTGCCGCTGGGGAATTTCAGGCCTGACCGTATCCTCACCACGAGCGTCTTGCCGTCGTTTTCGTAGACCCAGCTCTCGCAGACTCTGCCGAAGAATTTGCCAGGTTTGGCAGAAAAGAGGCCGGGATGCCCTGTTACCGGTTCAGTGCCCCATTCCAGCAGGCCGTCGTAGACGTTGGATTGGATGATGTAAGCACCGTCCGACTTGAATTGCGCCGGATCGAGCGAGTTGATGTCGGTGCCCCATCCTACCGTTAGCGTCGAAACGTCTTGCGCTCCCGCCGGGCGCGGAAAGAGACTTCGGGCGAGTGCCGCCCCTCCACCGAGCGCTCCCCATTTTATCACACTGCGACGAGATTGGTCTCCAAACATCGGTACCTCCCTCCGTTTGTCGTCGAGTATCGGCATGCTGTTTTCGCCGCAGGCATATGTGGCGAAAGTTCAATGAAAACTTCGCCATCCGCTATCCGTCAATAACCCTGCCTTAGCGGTTGCTGCGCGATATGCTATTCACCTCAGCAAGCTTGACAACAGCACACTCTATGCAATTCGTTTTTTATGCAATTTGCAGTATATCATGTAGCATCGGAAGCTTTAAACCAGAGACCCGAGAAATTCTAATGTAGGTCCTACCAGATCAGTATGACCGCAACGGTGCCAGGGGATCCCGCATATGAGCCCATCCTCTCGGTTTGGCGCTGATGGCGATAGCAGCCTCAAGGTCTTGTGGGAGGACGGGGAACGCGTCTTCTGCAGAAGAGAGAGCCGCCTCGACGGTTGTCAGGCCGCCGTGCTGGCAGTGCTGCCCGCAGCGGAACATCCGACACCTGCCATCCTCGATCGGCTCGCTCGCGAATACGGATTGAAGGACGAGCTGGATGGGGCGTGGGCGGTGCGGCCGCTCGGGCTCGTCCGCGAACACGATCGGATCATGCTGGTGCTCGAGGACACTAGCGGCGAGCCGTTGGATCGGTTGTTCGAAATGCCCATGGAGGTGCTGAGCTTTCTGCGCGTTGGCATCGCGATCGCTGCCGCCCTCACACAAGCCCACCGGCGCGGCCTCGTCCACAAAGACATCAAGCCGGCTAACATCCTCGTGAACCGCATGAACGGGGAGGTAAAGCTCACCGGTTTCGGAATCGCCTCGCGCTCACCGCGCGAGCGGCAGGCGCCCGCGCCGCCCGAGTCGATCTCGGGGACGCTCGCCTATATGGCGCCCGAACAGACCGGGCGCATGAACCGCTCGATTGACGCCCGCAGCGACCTCTACGCCCTCGGCGTCACACTCTACCAGATGCTCACGGGCTCACTGCCGTTTACCGCGACTGAACCTAGAGAGTGGGTTCACTGCCATATAGCCAGAAAGCCCGTGCCGCCGAGCGAACGGCTGGAGTCTGTTCCGGCCGTGATTTCCGCCCTCATCCTGAAGTTGCTCGCTAAAAACGCCGAGGAGCGCTACCAGACCGCGGCCGGCCTGGAACGCGACCTCGGGCGCTGTCTTGCTGCGTGGGAGGCTCAGCACCGGATCGATGACTTCCCTCTGGGCCAAGAGGACACGTCCGACCGGCTTTTAATTCCCGAGAAACTGTACGGACGAGAGCGCGAAATTGAGATCTTGCTCGCCGCCTTCAACCGCGTCGTCACCAGCGGTCGGCCGGAGCTGGTGCTGGTCTCCGGATATTCCGGCATCGGCAAGTCCGCCGCCGTCAATGAGCTGCACAAGGCGCTGGTGCCGCCGGGTGGCCTCTTCGCCTCTGGCAAGTTCGATCAGTACAAGCGTGACATCCCCTATGCGACACTGGCGCAAGCGCTTCAGAGCCTGATCCGACCGCTCCTGGGCAAGAGCGAGGCCGAGCTGGACGGCTGGCGCGACGCGCTGCGCGAGGCGCTGGGCCCGAACGGGCGGCTCATGACAGACATTGTCCCCGAGTTGAAGCTCCTTATCGGAGAGCAGCCACTGGTCGTGGAGCTTCCGCCGCAGCAGGCACAAAGCCGCTACCAACAGGTGTTTCGGCGGTTTCTCGGTGTCTTCGCGCGCGCCGATCATCCGCTGACGCTTTTTCTCGACGACCTTCAATGGCTCGACGCAGCAACGATCGACTTGCTCGCCGACCTGTTGACCGAGGCGGACGTGCAGTGGTTGCTCGTGATCGGCGCCTATCGGGACAACGAAGTCAATTCCGTCCATCCGCTGATGCGGAAGCTCGATGCTATTCGCGAGGCGGGAACGTCCGTGCAGGAGATTCGTCTTGCGCCGCTCGCCCGGGAAGACTTGGGGCGGCTCGTCGCGGAAACTCTGAGCTGCGGTCCCGATCTTGCCGCTCCGCTGGCGCGACTGGTGCACGAGAAGACGGGTGGCAATCCATTTTTCGCCATTCAGTTCATTTCTGCGCTCGCCGAGGAGGGGCTGCTCCGCTTCGATCATGACGCGGCGCGCTGGCGCTGGGAGCTCGATCGCGTTCAAGCCAAGGCCTACACCGACAATGTCGTGGACCTAATGGTCGGGAGATTGACCCGCCTGCCCACCAAGACCCAGACTGCGTTGCAGCAGCTTGCCTGCCTCGGCAACGTTGCCGAGATCACGATGCTTTCGGTCGTCCTCGGGAAATCAGAGGACGACGTCCATTCGGATCTCTGGGACGCCGTTTGTCTTGAACTGGTCGAACAGTTGGAGGGCTCGTACAAGTTCATCCACGACCGTGTCCAGGAGGCGGCCTATTCACTCATACCTGAGCGGTCGCGCGTCGAGGCGCATCTCCTGATCGGAAGGCTGCTCGCAGTACATACCCCAGCGGAAAAGCGCGAAGAGTCCATCTTTGAAATCGTCAATCAGCTCAACCGCGGCGCCGCCCTGATCACGTCAAGCGACGAACGTGAGCAGCTGGCGGAGCTCAATCTGCTCGCGGGTCAACGCGCCAAGGTCGCGACCGCCTACGCCTCGGCGCTCATCTATCTGACTGCAGGCGAAGCGCTGCTGCCGGAAGACTCATGGGAGCGCCGGCACGGGCTTACTTTTGCGCTGTCGCTGCACCGGGGCGAATGCGAGTTTCTTACCGGCGCGCTGGCCGAGGCCGAGCAGCGCCTGACGGCGCTGTCGAGCCGTGCCGCAAATACGGTGGAACGAGCCAAGGTCGCGTGCCTGCGCGCTGATTTATACACAACTCTGGATCACGGTAGCCGTGCCATTGCCGTCGGTCTCGACTACCTTCGCCATCTTGGCATCGACTGGTCGCCGCACCCGACGGAGCAGGAGGCGCGGCGCGAATACGAGCGGATCTGGTCGCAACTCGGGCACCGCACGATCGAGTCTCTGATCGAGCTGCCCTTGATGAGTGACCCGGCGACCGTCGCGACAATGGACGTTCTGGCCAAGATCGGCCTGCCTGCATTTTATACAGATGCAAACTTGATCGGCTTGATCACCTGCCGAGCGGTCAATCTCAGCCTCGAGCGCGGCAACTGCGACGCTTCGTGCAGCGTCTATGTATGGCTCTCCATGGTTGCCGGCCCGACCTTCGGCGATTATCGAAGCGCCGTCTATCGCTTCGGCCAGCTCGGCTTTGACCTTGTCGAGCGACGCGGGCTGACGCGTTTCCAGCCCAGGACATACATGGACTTTGGAGGCAGCGTTCTTCCCTGGACCAGACATGTCCGTGCCGGTCGCGATCTGGTGCGTTGCGCATTGGACGCGGCAAACAAACTCGGCGATCTCACTTGCGCCGCTCATTGCGGCAATCAATTGAGCACCAATCTTCTCGCTGCGGGCGATCCACTCGACGAGGTCCAGACGCGAGGCCGAGCGTGGCCTCGCGTTTGCGCAGAAGGCGCGGTTCGGCATCATCGATTGACTTCATCGCCACTCAGCTCGGGCTGATCCGAACCCTCCGCGGCTTGACGCCGACATTTGGCTCCTTCGACGACGAGCAGTTCGACGAGCGCCGAATCGAACGCCGCTTTTCGGAAAATCCGGATCTGGCGTTTGGCGAGTGCTGGTATTGGATCCGCAAGCTGCAAGCGCGCTTCCTTGCCGGCGACTATTCGTCGGCGATCGAGGCATCGTCGAAAGCACAACGATTGTTGTGGGCCCCGGTTTCCATGCTCGAAAACGCAGAATATCACTTCTACGGCGCGCTGTCGCAAGCAGCCTCCTGCGATTCCGCGGCAGCCTGCGAACGACAGCGCATGGACGCCATCGCTGCGCATCACAGGCAGCTTCGGGTCTGGGCGGCGAATTGCCCGGACAATTTCGAGAACCGCGCCGCGCTGGTCGGCGCGGAGCTTGCCCGCATTGAAGGGCGGGACGCTGACGCGATGCGCCTCTACGAACAGGCCATCCGCTCCGCCCGCGCCAACGGCTTCATTCACAATGAGGCGCTCGCCAATGAACTAGCTTCCCGCTTCTATGCGGCGCGCGGCTTCGAGAAGATTGCCCAAGTGTATTTGCAGGACGCCCGCTATGGCTATCTGCGTTGGGGGGCCGATGGCAAGGTGCGGCAACTCGATGAGATGTATCCACATCTCGGGGAGGAAGAGCGAGCGCCGGGTCCAACGGGCACGATTGGGGCGCCGGTCGAACACCTCGACCTCGCGACTGTGATCAAGGTGTCGCAGGCCGTCTCAAGCGAGATCGTCCTCGACAAGCTCATCGAGACGCTCATGAGGATCGCGGCTCGAGCATGCCGGCGCCGAGCGTGGCCTGCTCATCCTGTTCCCGAACGGCGAGCCACGGATCGCGGCGGAAGCCACGACCGGCCGCGGCCAGGTTGAAGTCATACATGCGCGAGGCGGCCTTGTCACCGGCCGAAGTTCCCGAATCCGTACTCCACACCGTCATCCGGACACGGGAGAGCGTGATCCTTGATGACGCCTCGGCGCAGAATCCGTTCTCGGCGGATGAGTACATCCGCCGGAAGCACGCCCGGTCGGTCCTTTGCCTGCCACTGGTAAAGCAGTCCAAGCTGATCGGGGTGCTCTATCTCGAGAACAATTTGGCATCACGCGTGTTCACGCCCGCCCGGATCTCGGTGCTGGAATTGCTGGCCTCGCAAGCGGCGATCTCGCTAGAGAACGCCCGTCTGTATGACGATCTCCAGGAGCGTGAGGCCAAGATCCGGCGCCTGGTCGATTCGAACATCGTCGGGGTCGTGTTCTGGGACCTTCAAGGCCGGATTATCGATGCCAACCAAGCCTTTCTCGATTTGGTCGGATACGCTCGGGAAGATCTCGTCTCGGGTCGGCTTCGCTGGACCGAGCTGACGCCCGCCGAATGGCGCGACGCCGACGAACAGATCATCGCAGAGCTAAAAGCGACTGGAACCCTCCAGCCGCTTGAGAAGGAGTACTTTCGCAAAGACGGTAGCCGCGTGCCGGTTCTGATCGCCCGCGCGCTTTTCGAGTGGAAGCCAGACGAAGGCGTTGCCTTTGTCCTCGACATGACCGACCGCAAACGCGCGGAAGAGAAGCTGCGCGCCAGCGAACAGCGCTTCGTCGAGGCGCAGATGGAGCTCGCACACGTAACGCGCGTAACGACGCTAGGCGAATTGACAGCTTCGATCGCCCATGAAGTGAACCAGCCGCTCGCCGCCGTCGCCGCCAACGCGGAGGCCTGTCTGCGCTGGCTCGACCGCGCCACGCCCGATCTGAATGCAGCGCGCCGTTCAGTGGCATGGATAATAGACGACAACAATCGGGCGGGTCAGGTAATCCGGCGCGTCCGGGCACTCGCCAAAAAGACTGACATCGAAAAGGTGCCTCTCGACGTCAGTGACATTGTCAAGGAGGTCGCAGCGCTGGTGCAGTAGTGAGCTAGTCAGCCACCAGGTGTCCTTGCGCACGGAGCTAGCGCCCGCTCTACCCACGATTCGGGCCGATCGGGTCCAACTGCAGCAGGTGATTATCAACCTGGTGATGAATGGCATTGAAGCCATGCAATCGGTCACGGATCGGCCGCGCGAACTGGTGATCCGATCGCGGCCGGGTGAGGCACAGCAAGTACTTGTAAGTGTGACGGATTGCGGGGTCGGCATCTCCCCCGAGAATGCGGACCAGCTGTTCACCGCCTTCTTCACTACCAAATCCAGCGGCATGGGAATGGGACTTTCGATCTGCCGTTCGATCATCGAGGCCCACGGTGGCCGGCTGTGGGCCGCGGCAAACATACCGCACGGTGCCACGTTTCAGTTCACTCTGCCGATGAACGCAGACATTGCGTGGTGAGGTGGCGCCCGAAAGATGTCCAAAGAAGGAGCGGACCGACGCAGGGACTTCGAGGGCGCTTTCGGCGGCAGGTGTTCTGGTTCTGGCGGGGCTGCTTCATTTGTGGCATTGCCGTCTCGAGCAGTCACTCATCCATGACTATGTTTGGGGGTCATAGTCCAATAAACCCACTCAGCATAGCTATCCCGAGCAACCCAACCAAGGAGATGGATAGGCGAGGTCTGCTTCTGGCACCCTTATCATCGTTGCCGGCTGTCCAGAAATTGTTTTCGTAGTCGATGCAGCCGCGTGTCGTGTTCGGAGCTGTCTTCCAGTCGCCGAAGCCGTTCACGACCTTGCCGTCGGCATCGAACTCAATGAATGGCGGAGCCAGCCGTGAGACCTCAGCCTCCTTGTTCGTCATGCCGTCTCGATTGACGACAAACACATGAGCCTGGCTGTCCACGCAGACGCCGCTTACCTGGCCGATGACCCAATTCTGGGGCAAAGGCTTTGGCCAAGTGGGTCCACCTCGTACTTGAGCGCTCTGCTCTGCGCGCGGCAAAGGGATACGGACGACACAACGAGATCGAGGCAAGCAAAACTGTTCCTACACGATTGCGGCAATCACTGCTGTCGAGTCGCTGCTTATGTTCCCGTCTCGCCGAGGAATTGCCTGTCTATCCGCTCAGATAGTGAGCATTGGCGGAGAGATGATTAAATTTTTTGTCACAATCGGCCGCCGCGCGAGCATCCGAAGCTTTGCGTAAGGCGCAAGAACGAATTTGCTGACTATGTCCCGGCTGAGCCGCCAACCCGATCAATTATTTCGGCGCCTTCGTCGGCACGCATGACACTCTGCGTTTCGATCCGGAACCGCCGCCTGTGTGAACGCTGAGGTCAATTTCTTAAACACCAATTTAGTGGTTCGCGCCGGCGCATTGGTTAGTTTTTAAGCCATGCTTCTCCGGCCGACGCGGATAACCGGAAGGCGCAAGCTTTTCATCAAGACCTGCAACAAGAACCCGCATGGAATTTTACCGATGAGAAACCTGCGCGAGCCGATCACAGGCGCCCAACAACTCAATCGCACGAAAAGTCACACGAAATCCATCCGCCAGGCGTTCGCGGGTTTTGGGCCTGGCCCAAGCCTGCTGAACGGCATTAAGACAAAGGCGCTCGGCGTCGCAAGCGGCAAGTGCACATAGGAGATCGCGATGGCGACAACGTCCTTGAACGTGAACGGCGGAACGGTTTCGGTGTCCGTCGACGATCCCGATACGCCCCTGCTCTACATTCTGAGAAATGAGCTTGGCTTGCACGGACCGCGTTTCGGCTGCGGTCTCGGGCAGTGCGGCGCCTGCACCGTGCATATCGACGGAGCGGCCGTCCGCTCTTGCGTTACCCCGCTATCGACGGTCTCGGGCCACATCGTCACGCTCGAAGGGCTCGGTACGGGCACCCAACCGCACCCGCTGCAGAAGGCGTTCATCGAGGAGCAGGCCGTCCAGTGCGGCTACTGCGTCAACGGCATGATCATGCAATCGGCCAACCTTTTGGCGCGCAATCCGAAACCGAGCGAACAGGAGGTCAAGAGCGAGCTGGCCAGCAATCTCTGTCGCTGCGGCACACATCTTCGCATTGTGCGCGCGGTCATGCGTGCCGCGGCAGGATCCTGAGGAGGCTGTCATGAACAAGATGATGGACCGGCGTACACTGCTGAAGGCAAGCGGCGCGCTCATTTTCACCTTCAGCTTGCCCCTCGATCACATCGCGGCAAAGATGGATGCGGGCGCAAAAACCGTCTCGGCAGACCGGGTCGATGGCTTTCTCGCGATCGCACCGGACGGAAAAGTCACGGCCTATTCCGGCAAGGTCGATCTCGGCACCGGTGTACGGACTGCGCTGACCCAGATCGTTGCCGAGGAACTCGACGTTCCGATCGACCGCGTTACCGTTATTGAGGGCGACACGGCGCTCACACCGGACCAGGGCACGACCAGCGGCAGCTTCTCGATCCAGACCGGCGGCATGCAGCTGCGGCGGGCCGCGGCCACCGCGCGCCAGGCCCTGCTTCGCCGCGCCGCGACCCGGCTGGCTTGCGACGTCTCCACGCTTTCAATCCGTGACGGCGTAGTTACCGCCGCAAGCGGGCAGCACCTGCCAATCGGGAGTCTCGCCGACGGGTCGACCTTGGCGCTCGAGATCGAAAAGACCGCGCCGGAAAAGGCGCCCGCGGAATACACCATGGTCGGCAAGCCGGTGCGGCGCCTGGATATCCCCGACAAGGTCAACGCAAGCTTCACCTTCATGCAGGATTTCAAGCTGCCCGAAATGCTGCACGGCCGCGTCATCCGTCCCTCGGGCTTCGGTGCGAGGCTCGTCTCCTATGACGAATCCTCCATTGTCGGCATCCCCGGTGTCGTGAAGATCGTCCGCATCGACAATTTTCTCGGGATCGTGGCCAAGAGCGAGTGGAGCGCGATCAAGGCCGCTCAACAATTGAAGGTCATCTGGTCGACGTGGAACGGCCTGCCGGAGCAGAGCAAGATCTGGGAGCACGTGCGGAGCAGTCCGATTGTCCGCGACGATGTGACCAGTCGTACTGGGGACTCGCGCGCGGCCCTCGATGTCGCGCCGAGCAAGCTCGAAGCAACCTATGATTTTGCTATCCACACTCACGGCTCGATCGGTCCGTCCTGCGCGGTGGCGAGTTTTGCCAATGACGGGCTCACATGCTGGACCGCCTCACAGGCAACGCATGACTTGCGCAAACAGCTCGCAGCGATGCTGGCGGTCGGAGAGGAAAAGGTTCGCTGCATCTATGTCGAAGGGGCGGGTTGCTACGGTCGCAATGGACACGAGGATGCCGCCGCGGATGCAGCGCTGCTGGCACGCGCGGTGGGCAATCCAGTCCGGGTGCAATGGATGCGCGCCGACGAGCACGGCTGGGATCCGAAGGGGCCGCCCACCCTGCTGGACATGCGGGCCGGGATTGATGCGCAGGGCAACATGGTGGCGTGGGAGTCCGAGCTGTTCGTGCCAGACGGGACTGCGGGCCTGGTGCCGCTCACCGGCGCCGATCTCGCCGGACTCGACAGCCTTGGCAAGCTCAGTCCCGGCGGCGTGCTCAACGACCTCGCGATCCCCTACCTCATCCCGAATGTCACCACCACCGCGCATCGTCTGCGATCGACTCCGCTCCGGCCAGCCTGGATCCGCTCGCCCGGGCGCCTGCAGAATACCTTTGCCAACGAGTCCTTCCTGGACGAGATCGCCGCTGCTATTGGCGCCGATCCGCTTGATATTCGTCTCCAGCATCTGAACGACGCTCGTGGCAAAGAGCTTCTCGAGCGCCTTGCCCGGCTCAGCAAGTGGCGCGAGCGTCCGAAGCCCGATCGAAATGCGGACGTGGTCACCGGACGCGGACTTGCCTATGTCAAATACGAGCTGGTGCGCACCTATGTCGGTGTCGTTGCCGAGGTCGAAGTCAACCGCAAGACTGGTGCGCTTGCGGTCAAGCGCTTCTATGTCGTGCATGATTGTGGCCAAATCATCAATCCGGATGGGCTGCGCAACCAGATTGAAGGCTGCATCGTTCAGACGGTGAGCCGCACGCTGAAGGAGGAAGTAACCTTCGATCGCTCCATGGTCACGAGCCTCGACTGGTCGAGTTATCCGATTCTGAGTTTTGCCGAGATCCCGGACGTCGTGATCGACCTGATTGGCCGGGTGGAAGAGCCGCCGTGGGGCGCCGGAGAGGCCGCCTGCGCCGTCGTCCCTTCGGCGATTGGCGGAGCAGTGTTCGAGGCAACAGGTGTACGGCTGCATTCGGTGCCATTCACGCCGGCCAAGGTGCTGGCAGCCCTTCGTGCCGCTTGAGCGAACCACATTGGCTTCGCGCCCATCCAGAGATGGAAACATCACCCTGATCATCCGCAAGCGATCGCGACTGCGCGTTCGTGGCGCACTGCCAATCGGCGAGATGGCGTTTGCGAGTCCCAGTTTAGGTCACACTTGAGACCAAAGGAGAGGTTACCGAAGAAAGTCGCTGCGCTTTTGGGCTTGATGCTCGCGCTATCAATCAGCACGGAAGCGTGGGCTATCGAGGATAGCGTCATGAAGCAACTCGTTCCGACCGGCAAGCTCCGGGTGGGCCTCGCATACGCTCCTGCGCCCACCCCGATTTTCGTTGCCAAGGACGCTGCTGGCGAGGTTCATGGCGTACCCCGCGACCTCGGTAGCGCGCTTGCAAGGACGCTTGGCGTACCCGCCGAGATCGTCGTTGTAGCAACCACTGGCGAATTAGCGGATGCCTGCAGTTCCGGCGCAATCGACATCGGGTTCATGCCGGCGGACGACGAACGCCGAACGCGCGTCGATTTTAGCCCACCCTATTTTGTGATCGAAAGCACCTATCTCGTCGCCGGCCCTTCCGCCATCAAGACGCTTGCGGACGTCGACCGTCCCGAGGTCACGGTTGTCGGCATCGGCGGATCGACCACCATGCGGGCCGCCAGCCGCAGCTTGAAGTGGGCGAAGGTCGTCCCAGCGAAATCTGTCGACGAAGCCATGGCGATGATGAAGGCGGAAACCGCGCAGGCATTTGCCCTTACCCATGACGCGCTGCCGACCCTGCAGAAACAACTGCCGGGTTCGCGCATTCTTGATGGCGCCTTCCAGACCACCGGCGTTGCCATCGCCGTTCAAAAGGATCGCCCGGCTGCGCTCGCGTATGTCAAGGGCTTCGTAGAGCGCGCCAAGGCCAGCGGCATTGTTCGACGCGCTTTCGATAACGCCGGATTGAACCGGCTACCCGTCGCTCCTTAGCTCCAACTTTGTTGAAATGGAAGTTTGTTTAGTGTCTGTCAAAGAACAGACTGAATCGGATGACTCGGTTGTGATTTCAAGGGGGCGGCCTGATTTTAGGGAGCGCGACCGTGATCCGGAAATTTGGCGAAGTACCCGCGCTCTGAGACCCGACCGGCGCTTTACGAGGGAATATTACCCAAATCATCATTTGCGAACGACCCCTTCGCGCCAACAGCGGCCGCTCCATAAATGCTCATTACGCGAAAGCCGCCATATTGTCGCCGTCTGCGGCCAAACCGACTGATAAGCTTTTGTGTATTTTCTTATCAGTCGACCAACTGACTCCATTTCGACCAATTCCTTATCGGCAACGAAATACTGTGTGCTTGCGAACGTCCGCCGCCAAGAACTGCCTTTAAGAATTTCCGCGCGGCGCAACTGCGCCCGTGGCCGCGGTCCATCCTTTCGCAGGCCGATGCCGAGCCTTGAAAAAATGAGCTTGTGAATAAGCGCCCGAGAGTGACCCTCCACCGCAAATTGGCTCGATAGCTTAACATGCCGATCGGCCGTCGGGACCCCGCGCCGATTTACGGGCACCAAGCCGCGCGATGGCGGGCAGCGCTGCGATATTTGATGTCTCCGCGCCGCCCGCCATCTGGTCATGTCCGGACCTGCGGCGTCTCCGAGATGGTGGGCGCATCTGTCGTCCGTTGCACCGCGAATGCCTCCTTTCCCTTTGCGGCCCAGAGCGCTCGCGCCTGGTTGCCTTGATCGCTTTTGAGCTTGTCGGCCATCCAGAGCAGTGCGCCGAGGATGACGGCGCGATCATCGCCGGTCAGGTCCACGACACGAGACTTGACGACGAGGCCACCCAGTTCGATCAGGTGCCGCGTGCGCTTGCGGCGCTCGACTTGCCAGGCGCGCATATCATGCCGCGCCCTTGCTGCCAGTAGACGGTTGTGCGCCGCCCGGTTGCGCCCGAGCGCCGCCCGTGTGGCGCTCAGTTGCCTTCGCAGTTCGCCGAGCCCTGCTTTGAAAAAACGCAGCCCCTCGCTTGGCCCATGCCTCCCTCTTTCCGGCCTCTTTCGTCTCCGCCAGCCTCCGGCCCAGAGGCCGATGGTGACGGCAGAATTAAAATGTCCGCCCGAGATATGGCCGACCGCATAAGCCATGGTGAGCACGGTCAACCCGAAGGCCAAGCTGACCCCGAGGAAACCGATCCCCAGTGATGGGAAGTTCGCGGCGAGCACCGCGCTGCCGCAGCCAGCGAATGTCAGCCAGAAAGTTCCGAAAAACTCCGCGCCAAGACGTCGCCACATCATACACTCTCCCTTTTTAATAGGTCACGTTGAGTCTGACCTGCGTCTTCAGATTGTAGACCGGATAGTCCTTGATGATCGGCACGCCGAGCTCGAACGACAGCGCAACATTGTTCGACAATTGGGCCCTGCTCTGACGTCAAACGGCAGGAACAATCGGCCGGTCTGACCTGTGATCGGATCGCCGTAATTGATCCGGATGTCCGGGCTTGGATAGAAGGTCAGGAACCACCGGTCCGGAAGGCCAATGTTGAACTCGCTCGACAGTGTCGCAGCTTACCACGTTCAAAACGGGTTGATGTAATTCGTGATCGCGATCTGGCGCAGCAATATGGCTGCGTCAAAGGAAATCACGATCGGCAGAATTCCCGCAAACCTGAACGTCAACCTTAATTTAAGCCTGGCTGCATAAGGCGATCTTGTTGTTCTCGCACCGACCTACAGGTTCGCCCAACCGGTGCTTGGCGGACAATTATCTTTGGCGTATCGAGCTGGTTCGGTCAAAACGCCGCCAGTATCTCCGGAATGCTGACGGCGCCGGTCGGATCGGTGTTTCATCGCCCTGAAGCGGCAGTATCGCTGCTTCCCGGTCAACGACGAGAAATTCCTGTCGGAATTTGCAGCGGGCGACAGATCGGCTAACCGCGCTCAAGGTGTTGCCGGAGCCGATCAAGGTCACCGATCACCTCGCCCAGCTCTGAGAACGTCTTCAAGCAAAGCAGGAACCAACTCGAAGAAAACACGTTAAGACGAAAACCTGGCGGCGTGGCGGCGATTTTTCGCCGCCACAACCACCGCCGGACTAACCGCCTTGGGCTGCCAGCTCGCCGATTTCAGCGTTGGTCATCGCATGACCGTTGAGATTCCAGGCGCCGTCCACGGCATGCACCACATTGATGAAGATGTGGTCCTTTGGCTGCTTCCCGCCCGACATCTCATAAATGATGTTGGTGGCTTCCTCGAAATATCCGACCTGGATTTCGCGGTTTGCGAAGGCGAACGACGGCACCTTCCACCCGATGACCGCAATCGGCGTTTCCTTCATGCCACTGAAGGTCTGATCCCTCGGCAGGACACGAACCTCGCCGATGACGTTCGGCGTCATGACCTTGTTTCCAGTCAGGCCGTGCCACTTGAGCATGGCCTCCGACAGGCGCGCGAATGCGATCTTTTCCTGTCCGTTGGGCAGGATACCTTCCGTAAGGGTGACTTGAAGCGGCATGCGATATTCCTCCAACAGCTGGAAAACCCGTCCAATCGAGCTATTGCGCGATAGGATCACGATCGTTATTTAACGATCGCAAGGCTATTAAGATAACGATCGCTATGCTGTCAAGCGATAATATAGTGATCGTGATGCAATGAGGTCTGACGTGTCGAGATACGCACCGGGACATAGAGAAGAAGCCAAGGCGCGAATCCTCGCGGCCGTGGGCCGCGGCTTTCGCAAACATGGCTATGGCGGGATCGGCGTCGACGGGTTGGCGAAGGAAGCAGCGGTCACGTCGGGCGCGCTATACGGCCATTTCGCTTCCAAGGATGTGGCATTCAAGGAGGCTCTGGTTGCCGGCATTGATGAGTTGTGCGCCGGTATCAAGGAATTACGGACCGAACACGGCCCGAAATGGGTTGAGGCCTTTGTCGATTTTTACCTCGGTTACAAACGGGTATGCGATCTCGGCGAAAGCTGCACTTTGCAGAGCCTTGCCCCCGAGGTTCAGCGTGCAGACGCCGATACAAAGGACGTGTTCGAAAGCCATATCAATCAGGTTGCACAAGCCGTCGCCGACGGCCTTTCCGGACGGGATGCCAAGGATCGCATCAACAGGGCTTGGTCCCTGCTTGCGATCTTATCGGGCGGCGTAACCCTGGCGCGTGCCGTCCGAGATCCGTCTGCTTCAAATGCGATCGCCGCCGCCATTCGAAAGACGGCGCTCGCCGCCGCAGGCGAAGCCAAGAACCGAACGGTGCGCAGCGGTTCGCCCAGAAAATGACAGGCGGTCATCTTGCGAAGACCGCCGTCAAGTTGCATCCCGAAAATCAGATGAAGCCCGGTTACGCCGCGCGGATATTACCGAGGAACTTGTCGACGTCGGCACGCAGGTTGACCGCCTGCTTGCTCAACTGATCGGCCGAGGCCAGCACGTCATGTGAGGCCGATCCGGTCTTCTCGGCCGCCTGGTTGACGGCCGCGATGTTGCTGGAGACCTGGCCCGTTCCGAGTGCGGCTTCCTGCACGTTGCGGGCGATCTCCTGAGTGGCCGATCCCTGCTGTTCGACGGCAAGCGAGATCGCCGATGTAATGTCGTTGATGGCGCCGATCGTGCGGCCGATGCCCTCGATCGCCTGCACGGCTTCCGTTGTCGCTCCCTGCATGGCGCCGACCTGGGCCGAGATTTCGTCGGTTGCTTTCGCGGTCTGGCTTGCCAGCGATTTGACCTCGTTGGCAACAACCGCAAAACCCCTTCCGGCCTCGCCGGCGCGCGCCGCCTCGATGGTGGCGTTGAGCGCCAGCAAATTCGTCTGGCTGGCGATGTCGCTGATCAGCTTGACGACGTCGCCGATCTTCTGCGCCGCCGCCGACAGGCCTTGCACGGTGACGTTGGTGCGGTTGGCCTCGGCGACCGCCTGGCCCGCGATTTCCGTCGATTGGGTGACCTGACGGCCGATTTCCGACACCGACGAGGATAGTTCCTCGGTCGCGGCGGCAACGGTCTGCACATTGGCCGAGGCCTGCTCGGCTACCGCGGCCACAGACGTCGCCTGATGGCTGGCTTCGCTCGCCGTCGACGACATGCTTTTCGAGGTTGCCTGCATGTTCGCGGCGGCGCCTGAAAGACTATCCAGCGAGGCGCGAACGCCGCGTTCGAATTCGTCCGCCATCCGGACCAGAAGCGACTTTCGCTCGGTGTCGGCCTGCGCCTTCATGACGTCCTGCTCGCCGCGGAGTCGGTTCGCCTCGATCATGTTGTCCTTGAAGACCTTGACCGACTGCGCCATGGCGCCAACCTCGTCGCCACGCTCAAGCGCGGGGATGGAAGTCGACGTATCGCCCTGGGCGACCTTGCGCATCGCCATCGTCATCGCGGTGATCGGGCTAACGATGCTGCGCCCGACCAGGAAAAACAGCCCGCCGACCACGAGCAGCGCGAGAACGACCATCATCGCCATGCTGCGGGCCTGGGCCCAGAAGATCGAGTACATGTCGTCGAGATAGATTCCCCCGCCGATCACCCAGCCAAACGGCTTGAACTCGACGGCATAGGAAGTTTTCTGAAGAGGCTCGCCCCCCGTAGCACGCGGAAAGCGATAGGATACGAAGCCTCCGCCGGAGGCAGCTATTTCCATCTGCCTGCGCACGAAGACGACGCCGTCGGAATCCGTCGCGTCGTACAAATTCCTGCCTTCGATCTTCGGATTGGCATTGGCTATCGTGATGCCATGAGAGTCGAGAGCATAGAAGTAATCGTCTTTGCCGAAGCGGAAGGTGCGTATCAGTATCTTGCCCTGCTCCATCGCGTCGGCGTCGGAAAGCCCTGCGCGATGCGCGGCCTGATACTGGAGGTCAAGCGATTGACGGACCAACTGTACGACGTCCTGAAGCTTGGTCTTGCGATCCTCCATCAGGTTGTTCCACAGCGCCGACAGGCCCACACCGGCCATCGCGGCAATGCCCAGAACGGAAAGGCCGACCATCATCAAAAGCTTGTAAGAAATTCGGAGATTGCCGAGCATTGAACACCTGGTTGCTGAAGAAACGCCGTCGGGCGAACTGTGCGGCCGGTTACGCCGCGCGGATATTACCGAGGAACTTGTCGACGTCGGCACGCAGGTTGACCGCCTGCTTGCTCAACTGATCGGCCGAGGCCAGCACGTCATGTGAGGCCGATCCGGTCTTCTCGGCCGCCTGGTTGACGGCCGCGATGTTGCTGGAGACCTGGCCCGTTCCGAGTGCGGCTTCCTGCACGTTGCGGGCGATCTCCTGAGTGGCCGATCCCTGCTGTTCGACGGCAAGCGAGATCGCCGATGTAATGTCGTTGATGGCGCCGATCGTGCGGCCGATGCCCTCGATCGCCTGCACGGCTTCCGTTGTCGCTCCCTGCATGGCGCCGACCTGGGCCGAGATTTCGTCGGTTGCTTTCGCGGTCTGGCTTGCCAGCGATTTGACCTCGTTGGCAACAACCGCAAAACCCCTTCCGGCCTCGCCGGCGCGCGCCGCCTCGATGGTGGCGTTGAGCGCCAGCAAATTCGTCTGGCTGGCGATGTCGCTGATCAGCTTGACGACGTCGCCGATCTTCTGCGCCGCCGCCGACAGGCCTTGCACGGTGACGTTGGTGCGGTTGGCCTCGGCGACCGCCTGGCCCGCGATTTCCGTCGATTGGGTGACCTGACGGCCGATTTCCGACACCGACGAGGATAGTTCCTCGGTCGCGGCGGCAACGGTCTGCACATTGGCCGAGGCCTGCTCGGCTACCGCGGCCACAGACGTCGCCTGATGGCTGGCTTCGCTCGCCGTCGACGACATGCTTTTCGAGGTTGCCTGCATGTTCGCGGCGGCGCCTGAAAGACTATCCAGCGAGGCGCGAACGCCGCGTTCGAATTCGTCCGCCATCCGGACCAGAAGCGACTTTCGCTCGGTGTCGGCCTGCGCCTTCATGACGTCCTGCTCGCCGCGGAGTCGGTTCGCCTCGATCATGTTGTCCTTGAAGACCTTGACCGACTGCGCCATGGCGCCAACCTCGTCGCCACGCTCAAGCGCGGGGATGGAAGTCGACGTATCGCCCTGGGCGACCTTGCGCATCGCCATCGTCATCGCGGTGATCGGGCTAACGATGCTGCGCCCGACCAGGAAAAACAGCCCGCCGACCACGAGCAGCGCGAGAACGACCATCATCGCCATGCTGCGAGCCTGCTGCCAGAAGATGGCGCTGACGTCGTCGAGATAAATGCCCGCGCCCATGATCCAACCGAAGGGTTTGAATTGAACGGCATAAACAAGTTTTGGTATTGGATCGCCACCGGCCGCGCGCGGAAAGCGGAATAACAGGAAGCCGCCGCCGTTGGTAGCCAGCTCAAGCTGCCTGCGCACGAAAAAGACGCCGTCGGGGTCCGCCACGTCCAACATGTTCTTGCCTTCAACCTTGGGATTTGGGTTCGCCACCGCGATACCCTGCTGGTTGTTGGCGTAGACATAGTCGTCCTTGCTGAAGCGCAGCGTGCGCAGCAGCGCCTTGCCCCGCTCCATGGCGTCGGCCTCCGAAAGGCCGGCCTTAAGCGAATCCTGGTAATTGTGGTCGAGCGCCTCGCGAGCCACCATGACGATGTCCTGAAGCTTGCCCCTGCGATCCTCCATCAGATTGGCCCAAAGCGCCGACAGACCCAGGCCCGCCACCGCGGCGATGGCCAGAACGGAAAGGCCAACGATCATCAAAAGCTTGTAAGAAATGCGGAGGTTGCCGAGCATTAAGCACCTGATTGCTGAAAGACGCCGTGGGACGAAACTGGACTGGAACGGCTATGTTGAGGATCATGGTTAGTCGAAATTAATGAAACAGCTCCTAATGGGGGCATAAATCCCTGAACGCGGCGCATTTACTTCCGGTTGAAATGATGCTCGCAGCCGGTCGAATATCAACCTATGCGCGCATGCCTCGTCCCGGCCACGGGCCGCTCATCTCATTTCGCTGACGTCTTCAGGCTCAAGACAGCGCAGCCGCCGGAAAAAAGCACAAGGGCGACAAGGCAAGCACCCAAGGTGAGGTTTCCTGTCCGCTCGGAAACATATCCAAAGATCACGGGCGCGATCAGGCTTCCGATCTGACCTGCGCTGCTGATGAAAGCGATGCAGCCTGCGGACTCGGCTTCGGACAAAAAGCCGGTCGGGATGGTCCAGAACAAGGCGATCGCCGTGAGATAACCGATCGCCAGCACCGCCAGACACGCGATCGAAAGCGTCGAATCCCCGGAGGCAAAAGCGATGGCGATGGCCGCGCAGGCGGCCGAAAAGACCGCGGCAAAGAAATGCCAGCGCCGCTCAAGCCGGCGATCGGAAGAATAACAAAGCACAAGCATGCCGGCCGCACCGACCATGTAGGGCACCGCCGACAACAGCCCGATGTGCAGGAGGTTGGTCACGCCAGAGCGCTGGATGATGGTGGGTGCCCAGAAATTGAGAACCATTCCCGCCCATGTCACCGAGAAGTGGCCGAATGTAGCGATCCACAGCATCGGCTTGCGAAGCGCCAGCAGAAAGGCCTGAAGGCCGGAGCGGCCATCGATCCGTCTTTCGACCGATAAATTGGCGACGAGCAAATCCTTCTCGCGCGCCGACAGCCAGCTGGCGTCACGCGGACGATCGTCAAGGACGAAGAACGCCGCAATTCCCATGACCACCGGCAAGATTCCCTCGATCAAAAACAGCCATTGCCAATTCCGGAAGCCGAGAAAGCCGTCGAGGTGCTGCATGATCACCCCGGACGTCGGGCCGCCGACGATCCCGGATACCGCGATGGCGAGAACGAAAAGCGACATGATCCGCCCGCGCATGCGGTCAGGGAAACCAGAGCGTGAGATATAGAATGACGCCGGGAAAAAAGCCGGCTTCAGCCGCGCCGAGCAGGATGCGGGCAAGATAAAATTGCAGCGGGCTTGATACGAAAGCCATCGCCATCGAGATCAGACCCCACAGGCACATGATCCGCGTGATGGTCTTGCGGGCGCCGATCTTCTGCAAAACCAGATTGCTGGGCACCTCGAAAAGAATGTAGCCGACATAAAACAGGCCGACGCCGAGCCCATAGCTGGCGTCGCTAGTGTGGCGGTTCAGAAGTCCGCATCATTATCGCCGCGAGTTCGTCATGCGGACTTCTGAACCAAAGCCACACTAGATCAATAAGTTGGCTAGTGTCCTTTCGATTCCGAAGTTCGAGACGTGGCTCCGTAAAATGCTACGAACTTCGGAATCGGGACACTAAGTGCAGGGGCCAGGTGGGGAGCGAATGTCAAATCCACTCCACTAAAGGTTGGCCGCTTCGGTAAATCCCGGCATAAATCTCGTCGAGATCGGCCTGGGTGATGCAATAAGGCGGCATCACGTAGATGGTGTTGCCGAGCGGGCGCAGCAGCAGATTCCGGCTTGCAAAGAAATCGAGAAGTTTTGGGCCGATACTCGCGAGATAGCCGCTGTCGCGCGCATCCAGTTCAAGCGCCGTGATCGTACCGGTCCGGCGGACATTCTTGAAGCGCCCATCGGCCCGGAACGGCAAAAGCGCCTTTTCTTGCATCGCCGCAACCGCCGCAACGCGCTCGCCGACGGCCGGATCATTCCATAGATCGAGGTTGGCCTTGGCCGCCGCGCAAGCGATCGGGTTGGCCGTATAGGAACTGGAATGAAAGAACGTGCGGCTGCGGTCATGCGAGAAATGCGCGTCAAAAATCTCGGCCCGGCACAATGTCACGGCCAGCGGCAACGCGCCGCCGGTCAGTCCCTTCGAGTAACAGGCAATATCCGGCACCACATCCGCCTGCTCGCAGGCAAATAAAGTGCCGGTGCGGCCCCAGCCCGTCATGACTTCATCGGCGATGAACCAGACGCCTCGCTGCCTCGCAAATCCGCTTCATCTCCTTCAGCACCCAGGCCGGATACATCAACATCCCGCCCGCACCCAATATCAGCGGCTCGACGATGAACGCGGCAGGCTTGTCGCGGCAGGCAGCCTCCAACGCATCCAGTGTCGCCTGCTCCTTCCCCGAGTGAGGAAACGGCACCGCGGTGACGTCGAACAGCAATGGACGATAGGCCGCGTTGAACACGCCGCGCGCGCCGACCGACATCGCCCCGATCGTGTCGCCGTGATAGCTGTGCTGCATCACGACGATGCGCGAGCGGGGATTCTCCGATATTGTGCCAGTAGCCGAGCGCCATCTTCAGCGCCACTTCGACGCTGGTCGAGCCGCTGTCCGAGAAGAATACGTAGTCGAGGCCGCGCGGCGCCAGTTTCAGCATGGCGGACGCGACCTGTTCGGCCGGCTCGTGGGTATGGCCGGCGAAGATGATCTGGTTGAGTTGTTCCGCCTGCTCCTGAATCGCGCGCACGATCGACGGATGGCAATGGCCGTGCGTGACCACCCACCAGGAAGAAATCGCATCGACGATGCGGCGGCCGTCGGCGGCAAACAGATAAGCGCCCTCGCCGCGCGCGATCTTGACCATGTCAGGCTGAAGCGCGTGCTGCGTGAACGGATGCCAGATCGGCGAATTTTTCCTGCGCATCACGGACTGAAATCACTTAGTTTGAACGCTGCGACGAACGCTTGGCGCAACGTGCCTTGAGTGAGCGGCGAGAGCCGGGGCAGCCGTCCGAGCCGCTGCACACGGCCGATCTCGCAAATCGCGCGCTCGCTTTCCGGATAGCCTGTCGCCGATGAAAGCGATGCCCAACACATCGATATCGCGACGGCGCAAGGCCTCGACCGAAAGCAGCGAATGGTTGATGGTGCCGAGCGTCGTTCGCGCGCACAACACGACCGGAATACGCCATCGTGCGAACACGTCGATATAAAGTGTGGATGGATCGAGCGGCACCATCAACCCGCCGGCGCCCTCGATCACCAGTGGCCGGCCACTCGTATCGGGCACCACGAGTTCCCTCGCATCGATGTGGACGCCGTCGATCTCGGCCGACTGATGCGGCGAGACCGGCGTCTTCAGGCGATAGCGCTCGGGCAAAATCCGGTCGCTGGACAAGCCACCCAATCGCGCGACGATTTCGGAATCGGTCTCACCGTCAAGGCCAGACTGGATCGGCTTCCAGTAGCTCGCACCCAGCTGATCGGCGAGAGCAGCGGCAAACACGGTCTTGCCGATCTCGGTGTCGGTGCCGGTCACCACGACCCGCCGGCTCATCGCCCCTCACCGGTCTCTTCAGCCAGCGCCGCGAGCATGGCGCGCACATCGTTCTGATCGACATTATTGGTCAGAGAAATGCGCAAGCGGGCGGTGCCAGCCGGCACCGTCGGCGGGCGAATTCCCCTGATGTCGAAACCGCGCGCCTGTAGTGCTGCCGCCAACGCCATCGCCCGCGCATTGTCGCCGACGATAAAAGGCATGATCTGCGAGCCGGACAGCCGCCAGCCATCTCTCGCGTCGATTTCCCGATGCGCGAAGTCGATCAAACCTTTCAGGCGCTGCTGGTGCTCCGGCTCATCGATCAGGATGGATAGCGCCGCCTCCACGGCGACCGCCATCAGCGGAGACGGCGCGGTAGAAAAAATGAACGGCCGGCAGCGGTTGACGATAAAGTCGCGCAACAGTCTGGTCGTCGTGACCAGCGCGCCGGCGGCGCCCAGCGCCTTGCCGCAGGTGTGAATCGCGATGAGATTCTCGCGCCCCTCATAAGCTGCCGTGAGTCCGCGCCCAGCTGGACCGAAGACGCCGGTGGCATGGGCCTCGTCGACCATCAGGAACGCATCGTGCCGGTCGGAAATCGCGCTGAGAGCCTCAAGCGGCGCAAAATCACCGTCCATGCTGTAGAGGCTTTCGGCTACGATCCAGATCCGCCCCGTACCGCCTTCCGACCGCCAGGTGCGTATCACGTCTTCGATCGAGTTGGCATCGTTGTGCGCGCTGAGGCGAAACTCGGCACGGCCGGCGCGCGCGCCTTCATGAATGCTGGCATGGACGAGCGCATCGAGCACCAGCAGATCGCCCCGCTGCGGCAGCGTGGTCAACACGGCGAAGTTGGCGATGTAGCCGCTGGCAAAGAAGATCGCGGCTTCCGCCCCGAAAAAATGCGCGGCCTCGGCTTCGAGGCTTTCGTGCTCGGCGCAATTGCCGCGCAGCAATCGCGAACCGCCGGCGCCGATCGGAGTCCCGGCTTCCACCGCGGCCGCAATCGCTTTGCGCATCCGCTGGCAGCTCGCAAGCGCCAGATAATCGTTTGAGGAAAAGTCGATGCCGGCGCGCGGCGTGAGGCTGCGCAGCCGGTCGTCATCCCTTAGCGTGTTGAGGGCAGCGACGTAGGGTAATGCCTTGTTCACGCCCGCGCCTGGTTGAGACGCGACGATATGCCGAGCCGGTCGAGCAGGTCGGCATCGCGCGCCGCTTGCGGATTTTTCGTGGTCAAAAGCACATCGCCGATGAAGATCGAATTGGCGCCCGCCAGAAAGCAAAGCGCCTGAAGCTCGTCGGTCATGTATTGCCGTCCCGCCGACAGCCGCACCACGCTCGTCGGCATCATGATGCGGGCGACCGCGACCAGCCGCGCCAGCGCAATGGCGTCCGGCCGCTCGGCGGTGTCGTTGACCGGCACGCCCTTGACTTCATTCCACAGGTTGATCGGAACGCTCTCGGGATGAGCAGGCAAGTTCGCAAGCAGCACCAGCATGCCGAGCCGGTCGTCCACTTCCTCGCCCATCCCGACGATGCCGCCGCAGCAGACCTTGATGCCGGCTTCGCGCACATAAGCGAGCGTATCGATACGGTCCTGCAAGGTGCGCGTGGTGATGATGTTGTCGTAGAATTCGGGCGAGGTATCGACATTGTGGTTGTAGAAGTCGAGCCCGGCTTTATACAAACGCGCGGCCTGCGCCGGCGTCAGCATACCGAGCGTCGCGCAGGTCTCCATACCGAGTTCCTTGACTGCGCTGACCATGCCGCAGACCTCGTCGAGATCGCGGTCCTTCGGATTGCGCCAGGCGGCCGCCATGCAGAAACGGCTCGCGCCAGCATCACGCGCGCGCCTGGCGGTCGCAACCACATCCGCCTGTGCCATCAGTTTGGTCGCCTTCAGCCCGGTGTCGTAATGCGCACTCTGCGAGCAATAACCGCAGTCTTCCGGACAGCCGCCGGTCTTGATGCTGAGCAGGCTCGCGGTCTCGATCTGGTTGGGATCGAAATTGCTGCGATGGATGCTTTGCGCGTGAAACATCAAGTCGGCGAAGGGAAGATTATAAAGCGCTTCCGCTTCCGTCCGCCGCCAGTCGTGCCGGATCGCCCCGATGCCTTTTTCAATTCCTTGTTCGGTTCTTTGGCCGTCATTACGCGCTTCGATCAACCCGTCGGCCATGGCCTCAGTCTCCATTTTTATAGATAAAATACTTTTTTATCTATAATATTGCTGCTGATCCAAGGTTAGCGTAGGTTGGAGGTTCCTGCATTCGAATTTACGATAGATAATCTATGAGCGAAACCGACGAGAACTCGACCGTTGCCGCACGGATTGCCGAGACCATTGCGGAACGGATCATCGCAGGGACTCTCAAGCCGGACATACCGCTCCGCCAGGACCATGTGGCGCGCGAATTCAATTCGAGTCACGTCCCGGTTCGGGAAGCCTTTCGTCAACTCGAAGCCCAGCATCTGGTGGTCGCGCTTCCCCGCCGCGGGGTGCGGGTCGCGCCGCTCGATGCCGGCTCCGTCAGAGAAATCTCCGAAATGCGCGCCGCGCTCGAGGTGGTCGCGTTGCGCCACGCCGTATCTCGACTGACACCGGCCCATCTCGCCAGGATCGAACTCGCTTTGATCGAAGGCGACAATGCCGAAACGCTACAGGCGTTTGAGGCCGCCAACCGCGCCTTTCACCAGGCGCTGGTGACGCCGTGCGCAATGCCGCGGTTACTCGCGAGCCTTGACGGATTGCAGCGCGCCAATTCACGTCTGGTGTTTGCGATGGCGCGCAGTTCAGGCTGGCGGCCGCGATCCAATCAGGACCATCGCCTCATTCTCGGAGCGCTGCGCGCACGCGACATCGAACAGGCCTGCAGCCTGCTCGCCCGACACATTCAGACCATCGAACGGCTGGGCGTTCCGGTGGCGTAGTTGAAATGATCAATCGACAGCAAATTTGGAAGGCGCGCGCGGTCAGGCGCCGACCGCCGGCAGGCTCGCTGCCGCGATGGCGACGATTTCAGCCAAGCGGCTTGCGATCCGGGACCGGGCTGAGCTCAACAGTGCATTCAAGTGGACCATGACTTCATTCCCGGCGCCCACTCGCCCGGAAATGAAAAGGTGCCCATCCGAAGGTATGGGTTCCCGTCGGCAAGCGAGTTGAGACCGCGGCAAAAATAGCAATGTGGCAGTCGTCCAAACGGTAAGCCGCAGTAGATTTATTGCCGTGCGGCGGTCGAGGAAGACTAAAATCTTCTACACCCGTCGGCCCCCGATCCAGGCAAATGCCGCCTAGCCCGGCGTAAACCCGAACGTGCGCTCGAAGCGCTTGACGTAAGCCGGCCAGACTTCAGGGTTAATGAGGCGCGGCGGCCGCTTGCCATCCAGCGCGTCGAGCATCTGCTCGGCGGCGATCTTCGCCATATTCTCGCGCGCCTCCTTGGTCACGCCGGCCGTATGCGGGCTCGCCAGCACGTTGTCGAACTGCAACAGCGGATGATCGGGTGACGGCGGCTCCTTGGCCCAGACGTCGAGGCCTGCGCCCGCGATACGCCTGTCGCGCAGCGCCTGCTCCAGCGCCACCTCATCATGGATGAAGCCGCGCGCCGTGGTGATGAAATACGCATGTGGCTGCATAGCTGCGAATTCCCGCGCGCCGATCATGCCCCTGTTGTCCTTGGTCAGTGGACACGAGATCGAAACAAAATCCGAGCGGCGCAGCAAATCGTCGAGCGTGACCTTTTCGCCGCCGCGCTCGGCCATTTCCGTTGCCGACAGATAAGGGTCGTAAGCCAGCACGTTCATGCCGAGCAGGCCCTTGCAGAGCGCGGCGATGCGGCGGCCGACATTGCCCAGGCCGACGATGCCGATCGTCTTGCCCTGCACTTCCGCGCCCATCAGCGCGTTGCGGTTGATATTGGCCTCGCGCCGGAGCACGCGATCGGCCTGGATGATCCGCTTCGACAGCGTAATCAGCATCGCCAGCACATGTTCGGCGACCGACTGGGCGTTGCCGCCGGACTGATTGACGACGATCACACCCGCCGCCGTGCAGGCCTCGACGTCGACCGGATCGTAGCCCGCGCCGTTGCTGGAGACGATCAGGAGGTTCGGCGCCCGCCGCAGCAAATCCGCATCGACGTGAAAATGCCTGGCCAGTTCGTCGCGCGCGGCGCCAATCTGATAGGCATGCGCGGCGGACAGAATTGGTGCGGAGACGTCATCAGGGCTTTCATTCTCGAGCCGGTCGAGCCGGACGTCAGCGCGCGCCTTCAGGATGTCGGCGTAGATCTGGTTGGCGAGATATTTGACGTAGAACACACGTTTGTTGTTGACGGACATCATTCCACTTTCAGTTCGGAGCGTTCAACTATTCGGCCGTGATGCCGGAGGACTTGATGATCGCCCCCCATTTCTCGTAATCCGCGTGAATCCTGGCCTTGAGCGCTTCGGGAGAGCTGCCGATCGGCGACGCGCCGAACTTGGCCAGACGCTCTTTCACCGGTTCGGTGTTCAGCGCCGCGACAAAATCGCGGGAGATTTTCGCAACGAGGTCGGCCGGCATGCCCGCCGGCCCCAACAGAGCCCACCACACTTCGGTATCGTAGCCGGGCACGGTCTCCGATATCGCGGGCACATTTGGCAGAAACGGCGACCGCTTGGTGGTGGTCACCGCCAGCGCGCGCAACGTGCCCGCTTCCAACTGCCCCAACGCTTCCGGCGCATTGTTGAAGGACATCGGAATTTGCCCGCCCAGCAGATCGTTGATTGCGGGCGCGCCACCCTTGTAGGAAATCGCGCTCATGTCGATGCCGGCAAGTTTCTTGAGCAGTTCGCCGGCGAGATGCGTCGAGGTGCCGTTGCCGGATTCGCCGAAGGAAAGGCTTCCCGGCTTGGCCTTGGCTTGCGCAATCACGTCGGCCAGCGTCTTGAACGGGGAATTGGCGCGCACCACCAGGATGTTGGGTGAAGAAGCCAATATCGAAATCGCCGTGAAGTCCTTGAACGTGTCGTAGGGAAGTTTCGGATAGAGGAACGCGTTAGTGGCATGGCCGCTGGCTACCACCATCAACGTGTAACCGTCGGGCGCCGATGTCACGAGCGCCTGCGAGGCGACCACGCCGCCGGCGCCGGGCCGGTTCTCGACCACCACCGATTGTCCCCACTGGCGGGAGACCGCCTCGCCCAGCGTGCGCGCGAGAATATCCACGCCGCCGCCGGCCGCATAAGGTACGAAAAGATGAACGGGTCTGGAAGGAAACGGCGCCTCGGCCCAGGCCATGCTGGAAACAACAATAGCGGCGGCGCAGACAACCCGCCGCGACCACCGGCTCAAGAACAGAATGCTCCAGAACGAGCTGTCCAAGAACCTCACCCCCCGATTTTCTTGCTTATGGCAAGCCCTTGTATGCCATGCCTTTGTTACGGCCGCCTCAGCGCCGGACGCAGATCACTGCACGGCGGGCACATGTTGACAATCCCGCCGTTCGCGTCAAGTTCGGCGCCGCAAACAAGGCGACCGTCGTGAGGTTGCGGAGACGGAGGAAACTTCAAATGGTGGCTGCGGACGGGCAAATGTCTCCGGCCGGCCTTGGCGAAAAGGCTTGGTATGAAATCGTCCTGCAAACCCTCAAACGCAACGATATTCGCCTGGTGCCCTATGTGCCGGACCGTGTGCTGACGCGGCTGATCAAGGAAATTCACGCCGATCCGTTCTTCACGGCGTTCCCGACCGCGCGTGAGGAAGAAGCCGTCGGAATTGTTTCCGGCGCCTGGATGGCCGGCATGCGCGGCGCCGTGCTGATGCAGACCTCCGGCTTTGCGACGCTTGCCAACGTGCTGGCCTCGCTTGCGATCCCCTATCAGATTCCGCTGATCATGTTCGTGTCCGAGCGTGGAACGCTCGGCGAGTTCAACTACGGGCAGTCGCTGGTCTGCCGCACCATGCGGCCGGTGCTCGATTCACTCGCGATGGAACATCACACTACAACGAGGCTCGACGAATTCGAGTTCATCGTCGACCGATCGATCAAGCAGGCGATCACGACGCAAGCACCGGTGGCGCTGATTTTGTCGCCGCTCCTGACCGGCGGCAAGGTATTCGACAAGTGAGCAACCTCATATGAATAAATCCGCCAATACGCCCGCACGCAACACCAAGGTGATGAACCGCTTCGACCTCACCTCGCGCCTGGTCGCGAAGTTGAAAAAGGAAGAAGCAGTCATCGGCGGCATCGGCAATACCAATTTCGACCTGTGGGCCGCCGGTCATCGCCCGCAGAATTTCTACATGCTCGGCAGCATGGGACTTGCGTTCCCGATCGCGCTCGGCGTTGCGCTGGCGCAACCCAACCGTCGCGTCTTTGCGCTGGAAGGCGACGGCTCGCTGTTGATGCAACTGGGGTGCCTGTCGACGATCGCGACGTTGAAGCCGAAAAACCTCACCATGATCGTGATGGACAACGGCATCTATCAGATCACCGGCGCACAACCGACGCCGGCCGCGGCATCAACCGATCTGATCGCGGTCGCGACCGGCTGCGGCCTGACGAACAGCACCTGGGCGGCCGATGAGGATGATTTCGAGCGGCTGATCGATCAATCGCTGACGGCTTCCGAGCCGATGCTGATCGGCGTGCGGATCGACGACAAGCCGGGAACGGGCGCCACCCGCCGCGATCCCGGTGCAGATCCGGGAGCGCTTCATGCTTGGCCTCGGCGTCCGCGAGGCGATGTGACACCACCGCATTGACCTGGGGAACAACGCGCAAATTCATTTACGCCCTATTCAAACAGCGGCGTGAGTTCCATCTCCGGGACCAACACCAGTCCTTTATCGGTGATGCGGATTTCCGGGATCACCGAAAGCGGGATCAGATTGAATCCCATATAGGGAATGGTGCAGCCGGCCTCTGACCATTCGATCTTGAGCTGCCTGACTTCTTCGGCCACTTCGGTGATCCGTTTGTCCGAGAGCAGCCCCGCGATCGGCAGGGCGACCCGTGCCCTCACCTTGCCGTCGGCGATGACGCAAACGCCGCCCTGCACGTCCTTGATCGCGGCGAGAGCGACCTGCATGTCCGCCTCATTGGTCCCCGCGATGATGATGTTATGGCTGTCGTGCCCGACGCTGGAGGCAACCGCACCTCGCTTGAGGCCGAAATCCTTCAACAGTCCGTAAGCGACGTTGCCGTTCGATTTGCCGTGACGCTCGACCACCGTCACGAAACAAAGACCATAGCGCTCGAACAAGCTCGGCCAGTCCTTGGCCGGCTCGATTCTGACCTTTTCGTGAATCAACGTAATGCCGGGCAGCGCCGTCTTGATCGCGTTGACGGTGCAAGTCCTGGCCGGAAGCTCGGGCGTCAGCTTCACCTGGGCGGGCAGTTTCACCGTGGCGTAAGCGGCTTTCGGGTATTGGTAGCGTTGCGACAGCGCCTGATCGAGACGCGGCGTGATCTTGCCGTTCTCGACGACGAGTACGCCGCCATACCAGGTGCATTGCGGCTTCAATTTATCATCCATCAGGACAAGGTCGGCGCGACGGCCGCCGCCGAGCCCGCCGATTTCCCCGTCCATGCCAAAACGGGTTGCGCCATGCAGCGAGCCCATCGACCACGCCTGCTCCGGCGACATCCCGGCCTTCACCGCCTCACGCACCACCCAGTCCAGACCGAAAAGAAACAGATCGTCGGCGTCGCGGTCGTCGGTGCAGACAGCCGTGCGCTTGTGCGAGGCGCCGAGTTCGGTGACGGTGCGGATCGCCTGCGGCAGGCTGTGCCATGGCGTTGTTGGCGGTCCACCGCGCAGGAACAGCCAGACTCCGGCATCGAGCAGGTCGTCGGCGATGTCGCGGTCGATCGCCTCATGGGTATCGGTGACACCGCTGGCGGCATAGGCCGCGACGAATTCACGGCCGTAGATATGGCCCGACACCGGGCGTCCACGCTTCAGCGAGGCCGCGAGGATGGCGTGGCTGCGCTCATCGCCCATGGTGACCGGCACGAAATCCATCTTCTCACCGAGCGCGACGGCCTCGGGCCAACGGTCGAACAGGCCTGCGATCTTGTCGGCCGTCAGGTCACCGCCTGCGGTTTCCAGTGCCGCGGATGTGGCGGGAACCGTTGAGGGCACGGTGAGAAAAATCGAGAGCGGCGCCTGCCGCGCGTCCTCCAGCATTGCCTCGACGCCAGCGACGTCCATGACATTGCCGATCTCATGGCTGTCGCAGAAGATCGTCGTGGTGCCATTGAGCAGCGCCGCCTCCGCATAGGCGCAGGCCGTCACCATCGAGGACTCGATGTGGATATGCGGATCGACAAGGCCGGGCGCGATGATGCCGCCGGCGGCGTCATAGACCGGAATGCCGCCTGCAAGTTTCTTGTGAGCCCCTGACGGCTTCACCGCCGCGATACGACCACCCGTGATCCAGACCTCTCGCCCATCATGAATGCGCTCGGAATAGGTCGAGAGCACCCGCGCATCCGTGATGACGAGATCGGGCGCCGCGCGACCTGCAGCAACATCGGCAAGACGACGCGTCATCGTGTGTAGCGGCGCAACCGCAAATCGGGTCAATTGGGTCATGGGCGTTCTCGCAGCCGGGCTGTTGGTTTCTGCCGCAGATGGTTGCTCCCTGACGAGGCGGGAGCAAGCTCAAATTAGACGGCAAGTCTGCACACCCGTTGGGCAGGAATTGGGCCCTATCCCCGGTTTTCGCCCGCGATCAGCCTGCTCCGCTACACCGGAAGCAGCAGATCAGCCGGTTCTGCGGCGAGATTCGCAGGTTCATCGTCCAGCGGCAGATCGAGCGTCTCCTCGAACTCGACGATGTTGTCGATCTCCGTGCCCATGGCGATGTTGGTCACGCGTTCAAGAATGAACTCGACCACGACCGGCACCTGATATTCCTTCATGAGTTCGCGCGCGGTGGCAAACGCCTGCTGTGCATCCCTGGGGTCGGTGACACGGATCGCCTTGCAGCCCAAACCTCTGGCGACCGCGACGTGGTCGACGCCGTAGGCGCCGAGCTCCGGTGCGTTGATGTTCTCGAACGACAATTGCACCTGATAGTCCATATCGAATCCGCGTTGGGCCTGGCGGATCAATCCCAGATACGAGTTGTTCACGACGACATGAATGTAAGGCAACTTGAATTGGGCGCCGACCGCGAGTTCCTCGATCAGAAATTGAAAATCATAATCGCCCGAGAGCGCGACGATCTCGCGGGTCCGATCGGCAGCGCGAACGCCGAGCGCAGCAGGTAGCGTCCAGCCCAACGGTCCCGCCTGCCCGGCATTGATCCAGTTGCGCGGCCGATAGACGCCGAGGAATTGCGCGCCGGCGATTTGCGAAAGTCCGATGACGCTGACGTAGCAGGTGTCGCGGCCGAACGCTTTTGTCATTTCCTCGTAGACGCGCTGCGGCTTGATCGGCACGTTATCGAAGTGGCTCTTGCGGAGCATCGAACGCTTGCGGTCCTGGCAGGCCGCCGGCCACGATTGCCGCTCCTTCAATCTGCCGGCCGCACGCCATTCCTTCGCGACCGTCACGAACAGTTCGAGCGCGGCCTTCGCGTCGGAGACAATGCCGAGGTCGGGATTGAAGACGCGTCCAATTTGAGTGGGCTCGATATCGACATGCACGAAGGTGCGTCCCTTGGTGTAGGTCTCGATCGAGCCGGTGTGCCGGTTGGCCCAGCGGTTGCCGATGCCCAGCACAAAATCCGACTCCAGCATGGTGGCGTTGCCGTAACGATGGCTGGTTTGCAAGCCGACCATTCCGGCCATCAGCACATGATCGTCGGGAATCGCGCCCCAGCCCATCAGCGTCGGCACCACCGGCACGTTGACGATCTCGGCGAACTGCACCAGCAGCTCTGACGCATCGGCATTGATGACGCCGCCGCCGGCGACGATCAGCGGGCGATCCGCGGCGTTGAGCATTTCGAGCGCCTTCTCGACCTGCTTGCGCGTCGCGGCGGGCTTGTAGACCGGCAACGGTTCATAGGTTTCGGCATCGAATTCGATTTCCGCGAGTTGCACGTCGAGCGGCAGATCGATCAGCACCGGACCGGGACGCCCGGATCGCATGATATGGAACGCCTGACTGAAGACCCGCGGCACCAGCGCAGGCTCGCGCACGGTCACGGCCCATTTCGTCACCGGCCTTGCAATCGATTCGATATCGACCGCCTGAAAGTCCTCCTTGTAGAGCCGGGCCCGCGGGGCCTGGCCGGTGATGCACAGAATCGGAATCGAATCGGCGATCGCCGAATAGAGCCCGGTGATCATGTCGGTCCCGGCCGGGCCTGACGTGCCGATGCAGACGCCGATATTGCCTGCTTTGGCGCGCGTGTAACCCTCGGCCATGTGCGAGGCGCCCTCAACGTGACGCGCGAGAATGTGGGCGATCGAACCGCGCTTCTTCAGCGCCGAATACAACGGATTGATCGCAGCGCCTGGAACCCCGAAGGCACAGACGACGCCTTCTTTTTCCAGAATTTGCACGGCCGCATCGATTGCACGCATCTTTGCCATTTCACACTCCGGTCCGATGATTTTGCGATGCTGACATCATCCAGCGAAGCGGCGCGTCATCTCAATTGAATTGAATTTATTTCCCGCAACGTGGCACGTCCGGGATTTTTCCACGTTCGCTCAAGTCATTAGCACGGAGAAAAAATGGAAACGGCGCCGAGCCGAAAGCGCGTTTCAGCCAACCGCTTCCGCAACCGGCGGCATGACGCCGCCGAGCACCAGCGTCAATTCGGCTGCAATCGCACGCACGATGCAGCCGAGCACCGGCAATCGCTCGTCGGTGATCCGGCTGGTCATGCCGGAGACGGAAATCGCAGCCAAAGGTTCGCTGCAATCATTATAAACAACTGAGGCGATGCAACGCAGCCCCATGCGCGCTTCCTCATCGTCGACGGCGTAACCCCGCCGCCGGATCGTCTCAAGTTCCCTGAACAGCTCGCCTGGCCGCACCACCGACTTTTCCGTCAGCCTCGGCATGCCCTGCCGGCAGATGATGGCATTGACGTCGTCGTCAGGATAAGTGGCAAGCACCGCCTTGCCGACGCCGGACGCCACCATCGCGACGCGGCCACCGACCTTGGTGAGCGAGCGCATGATCTCACGGCTTTCGATCCGCGCCAGCACAATGATGGATTCATCATCGACCACCGCGAGGTTAGCCGTTTCGCGTGTCTGATCACGTAATTTGCGTAAATACGGCATCGCCTGCGATGCGAAATTACGGCGCCGGGCGAAGGTCGCGCCGACGGAAAAACTCTGCGCGCCGACATGCCATTTCAATTCGTCGCGGTCGAAATGAACGAAGCGGCGCTTTTCCAGCGTCGCCAGCAGGCGATGAACGGTTGAGGTCGATAATCCCGTGCGGACGGCCAGATCGCTGAGACGATATCCCTCATCGTCTTCGGCCAGCGTTTCAATGATGGAGAGCGCGCGGTCGACGGATTGGACGCCACCGTCCCGGGGATCGGGGTCGATTTTCGCACCGGATTCCGGCTCGAGCGGTTTGCGCCTGATCACGTTTCTCTTCATTGCGACTTGCCTCATGGAAAGGAGACGTACCCGCCGCTCGACAAAACCACGCCGTCAGAAATGCGCGAAAAGAAAATGCCGCCCCGGTCTTCCCGGAGCGGCATGTTGCGTGACTTAGAGAAGGCCCGCGCCCCGCGCCCATTTGTACTTGGCGGCGAGCACCTCGACCGGCAGTTCGGTCGAGTAAGCGTAAGCCGGGATGCCGTTCTGGTAGAGATATTCGGCGGCTTCCTCGACCTCGACGTCGCCGGCCAGCGAAACGACGATCGGCTTCACGAACCCCTTCGCTTCCATTTCCTTCTTCACCTCGACCATGTTGCGTGCGAACACCATGGGCGGCGTCACGATCGTGTGCCAGTAGCCGAGGATCAGCGAATGAATGCGTGCATCCGACAGGCCAAGCTTCACCGTGTTGACATAGGTGATCGGCGGCTCGCCACCGGTGATGTCGACCGGATTGCCGGCCGCACCGAACGGCGGGATGAACTTGCGGAACGCCGCGTCGAGGTCCGGCGGCATTGCCATCAGCGACAGTCCGTTGTCGACCACGGAGTCCGACAGCAGCACGCCTGAACCGCCCGCGCCCGTGATGATCAGCACGTTCTCGCCCTTTGGCGTCGGCAGCACCGGCACGCCGCGCGCGAATTCGAGCAGTTGCCGAAGCGAGCGGGCGCGGATCACGCCCGACTGCTTGAAGACGTCTTCATAGATCTTGTCGTTACCGGCGAGCGCGCCGGTATGCGAGGAAGCAGCCTTCGCACCGGCCGAGGTGCGGCCCGCCTTCAGCACGACCACCGGCTTTTTCTTCGATACGCGCTTGGCAGCTTCGGCAAAAGCGCGGCCGTCCTTCAGGTCTTCGCAGTGCTGGGCGATCAGGTTGGTGTTCGGGTCCTGCTCGAAGAAAGCGAGCAGATCGTCCTCGTCGATATCGGACTTGTTGCCGAGGCCGACGATCGCCGAGACGCCCATCTTGGCCGAGCGCGAGAAGCCGATGATCGCCATGCCGATGCCGCCGGACTGCGACGACAGCGCCGCGTGGCCCTTGACGTCATAAGCCGTACAGAATGTCGCGCAGAGATTGGCCGGCGTATAGTAGAAACCGTAGATGTTCGGTCCCATCAGGCGAACATTGTACTTCTTGCCGATCTCGACAATCTCGGCCTGCAATTCGGGATGGCCGGCTTCCGCGAAGCCCGACGGGATCAGCACGGCGCCTGGAATTTTCTTCTCGCCGCATTCGGTCAGCGCGCCGGCGACGAATTTTGCAGGAATTGCAAAAACCGCAACGTCGATCACGCCGGCCACGTCCTTGACGCTCTTATAGGCCTTGTAGCCGAGAATATCGGCCGCCTTGGGGTGGATCGGATAGATATCGCCCTTGTAGCCGCCGTTGATGAGGTTCTTCATTACGGAGTTGCCGATCTTGCCGTCTTCGGCAGACGCCCCGATCACCGCAACCGCCTTTGGCTGCATGATGCGGTTCATGGCAGCTACGATTTCTTCGGTCGGACGCGGCTTCTCGCGCGGCTTGTAGTCGAAGTCGACGACGATGCGCACGTCAGCGGCGATCGCGTCCTTCTTGGTGGCAAACACCGGATTGAGATCGAGTTCGACGATTTCGGGGAAATCGCTGACGAGCTGCGAGACCTTGACGATGACGTCGGCGAGCGCCTCGCGGTTGACGGGATCGCCGCCGCGCACGCCCATCAACATTTCGTGGGCCTGGATGCCGTCAAGCATCGAGAGCGCGTCGTCCTTGGTGGCCGGCGCGAGGCGGAAGGTGACGTCCTTGAGAACTTCGACCAGCACGCCGCCGAGGCCGAACGCCACCAGCTTGCCGAACGAGCCGTCCGTGATCGAACCGACGATGACTTCGGTGCCGCCGGCCAGCATCTGCTGGATCTGGATGCCTTCGATCTTGGCGTCGGCCTTGTACTTCTTTGCGTTCGCCAGAATGGTGTCGTAGGTCCTCTCGGCGTCTTCGGCGGTCTTGACGCCGACCACCACGCCGCCGGCTTCGGTCTTGTGGAGGATGTCCGGCGAAACGATCTTCATCACCACCGGGAAGCCCATGGATGATGCCATCTTGGCCGCCTCGGCCGCCGACTTGGCGACCCCCTCTTTGGGAACCGGGATGCCGTAAGCGTCGCACACCAGCTTGCCTTCGGGCGCCGTCAGACTCGTGCGCTTATCCGCTTTGACTGCATCCAGGACTTTGCGGACCGCATCTTTGGAATTCGACATTAGCTTCCTCCGTGACTTCTATTATTGGGCGCAGGAAGCACATGCTGGCATCAGCATCATGACTTGCCTGACGCAGGCTCATTCGGTCTTCGTGTGATGGCGCACGCTGGGGACGTCCGCTGCGGTCGGATAGACCGCGGAAAATGGCTCGTATGGCATTTGGTATGCCAGAAACGAACTTGTCAAGTCACGGGAATGCTGAAAACCGGGGCAGCTTGACATTCTGGCATGTGGTATGCCAAAAATTCCGGAGTTGTGGTTCTTAATTATAAGATACGCCAACGCCAAACCCACCAAGGCATGATTGAGCATGGCCGACGCAGATATTGCCGTAGTCCGGATCGTGCCGGAGACGAGCTTCAAGAACAAGGCTTATGAGGCGCTAAAAGAGGCCATCCTGAAGATGGACATCTACGCGACGCCCGAGCCGGTGATGCTCGACGAGCGCGCGCTGTCGGAACGCCTGGGTGTCAGCCGCACCCCTATCCGCGAAGCGATCGCGATGCTGGAGCAGGACGGCTTCGTCAAGACCGTGCCACGCCGTGGCATCGTCGTCGTGCGCCGGACCAAGAGCGAGATCGTGGACATGATCCGCGCCTGGGCTGCGCTCGAGAGCATGGCGGCGCGCCTGATCACGACCACCGCGCGCAAGAAGGACATTTCGGCGCTGCGCGACTTTTTCAAGGATTTCGGCAAGGACCGCCTGCCCGAGCATCACGTCGAGGAATATTCCAAAGCCAACATCGCCTTCCACCAGGCGCTGATCGCGCTGAGCGAGTCGGCGGTGCTCGTCGACATGACCAACGATATCCTCCTGCATGTGCGCGGCTATCGCCAGTTGACGATCGGACGCATCGAGCGGATGGCAGCCTCCCTGCCCGAGCACATGGCCATCATTGAAGCCCTCGAACAACGCGATACCGAGCTTGCCGAAAGGCTGGCGCGGGATCACACGCTTGGCCTTGCGGCTTTCGTCGAAGCGCACGGCAAGGAACTGTTCTAGTGGTCCGATTCTAACCCGATCATTTCTTTAAGCGTTGCGCGACCACTCCGGGACAAACGCGTCCCCATCAAAAAACGACCAAGGAGAAGCGGAATGTCCGCAGTAGTACAGAGCATCGATGCCAAGGCCGCCGAGACCGAGCAGGAATTGACCGACGGTTTTCATCTCGTCATCGACGCGCTCAAGCTCAACGACATCAAGACGATTTACGGCGTGCCGGGCATTCCGATCACCGACTTCGGGCGGATGGCGCAGGCCGAAGGCCTCCGCGTGCTCTCGTTCCGCCACGAGCAGAATGCCGGTTACGCGGCCGCGATCGCCGGTTACCTGACCAAGAAACCCGGCGTCTGCCTGACCGTTTCGGCGCCCGGCTTCCTCAACGGCCTGACCGCACTGGCGCACGCCACCACCAACTGTTTCCCGATGATCCTGATCTCGGGTTCTTCTGAACGCGAGATCGTCGACCTGCAACAAGGCGACTATGAAGAGATGGATCAGCTCGCGATCGCCAAGCCGCTCTGCAAGGCGGCCTTCCGCGTGCTGCACGCCGCCGATATCGGCATTGGCCTCGCGCGTGCGATCCGCGCCGCGGTCTCGGGGCGTCCCGGCGGCGTCTATCTCGATCTGCCGGCCAAGCTGTTCGGCCAGGTCATGAATGCCGAAGCCGGGCGCAAGTCTCTGGTCAAGGTGATCGATGCCGCCCCTAGCCAGATCCCGGCGCCTGCCGCCATCAAGCGCGCGCTCGATGTGCTCAAGGGTGCCAAGCGTCCACTCATTATCCTTGGCAAGGGCGCAGCCTATGCCCAGGCCGACGACGACATCCGCGCCTTCGTCGAAAAGAGCGGCGTTCCGTTCCTCCCCATGAGCATGGCCAAGGGCCTGCTGCCCGATCTTCATCCGTTATGTGCGGGTGCGGCACGCTCCACGGTGCTCAAGGACGCCGACGTGGTGATGCTGATCGGCGCCCGCCTCAACTGGCTGTTGTCGCACGGCAAGGGCAAGAGCTGGGGTGAAGCGCCGAAGAAGTTCATCCAGATCGACATCGAGCCCAAGGAAATGGACTCCAACGTCGAGATCGTGGCGCCCGTGGTCGGCGACATCGGCTCCTGCGTGTCCGCGTTGCTCGGCGCCATGGGCAACAGCTGGACCGCGGCTCCGGCCGACTGGGTCAAGACGGTCTCGACCAAGCGCGAAGAGAACGTCGCCAAGATGGCGCCGCGCCTGATGAACAACAACTCGCCGATGGACTATCACGGCGCGCTCGGCGTGCTGCGCACCATCATCAAGGAGCGGCCGGACGCCATCCTCGTCAACGAAGGCGCCAACACGCTCGATCTCGCACGCGGCGTCATCGACATGCACAAGCCGCGCAAGCGGCTCGACGTCGGCACCTGGGGCGTCATGGGCATCGGCATGGGCCAGGCGATTGCGGCTGCCGTCGAAACCGGCCATCCGGTGTTGGCGGTCGAAGGCGACAGCGCCTTCGGCTTCAGCGGCATGGAGGTCGAGACCATCTGCCGCTACAACCTGCCGGTCTGCGTCGTGATCTTCAACAATAACGGTATCTATCGCGGCACCGACGTCAACAAGGGCGGCAATTCTGATCCCGCGACGACGGTCTTCGTTGCGGGCGCGCGCTACGACAAGATGATGGAGGCGTTCGGCGGTATCGGCGTCAATGCGACGTCACCGGACGAGCTCAAGCGCGCCGTGAACGAGGCCATGAATTCCGGCAAGCCGACGCTGATCAATGCGGTGATCGACCCGGCCGCCGGCTCCGAGAGCGGGCGCATCGGCAACCTCAATCCGCAGAGCGCTCTCAAGAAGAAATAACCCGACAGATTCACGAAAGCTCCCGCCTACGGGATCAGATACGAGACGGAGTACGACAATGACAAAGGCGCTCAAGGGCGTTCGAATTCTCGATTTCACTCACGTTCAATCGGGGCCGACCTGCACGCAGTTGCTGGCCTGGTTCGGCGCCGACGTGATCAAGGTGGAGCGTCCGGGCGTCGGCGACATCACCCGTGGCCAGTTGCAGGACGTCCCGAACGTGGACAGCCTGTATTTCACCATGCTCAACCACAACAAGCGCTCCATCACGCTCGACACCAAGAACCCCAAGGGCAAGGAAGTCCTGACCGCGCTGATCAAGAGCTGCGACGTGCTGGTCGAGAATTTCGGCCCCGGCGTGCTCGACCGCATGGGATTTCCCTGGGAGAAGATCCACAGCATCAATCCCAAGATGATCGTGGCGTCGATCAAGGGATTCGGCCCCGGTCCCTATGAAGACTGCAAGGTCTACGAGAACGTCGCGCAGTGCACCGGCGGTTCAGCATCGACCACGGGCTTCCGTGATGGCCTGCCGCTGGTGACCGGCGCGCAGATCGGCGACAGCGGCACCGGGCTGCATCTTGGGCTCGGCATCGTCGCCGCACTCTACCAGCGCACCATGACCGGACAAGGTCAGCGCGTCACCGTGGCGATGCAGGACGGCGTGCTGAACCTCGCGCGCGTCAAACTGCGTGACCAGCAGCGTCTGGCTCACGGTCCGCTCAAGGAATATAGCCAATTCGGCGAAGGCATTCCGTTCGGTGACGCCGTGCCGCGCGCGGGCAACGATTCCGGCGGCGGACAACCGGGCCGCATCCTCAAGTGCAAGGGCTGGGAGACCGATCCGAACGCCTACATCTATTTCATCACCCAGGCGCCAGTTTGGGAGAAGATCTGCGACGTGATCGGCGAGCCGGGCTGGAAGACCCATCCCGACTACGCCAAGCCTCCGGCCCGGCTGACGCGGCTAAACGAAATCTTCGGGCGCATCGAGCAGTGGACCATGACCAAGACCAAGTTCGAGGCGATGGATATCCTCAACAAGGACGACATTCCCTGCGGCCCTATCCTGTCGATGAAGGAAATCGCCGAGGACCAGTCGCTGCGCGCTACCGGAACCGTTGTCGAGGTGGACCATCCGACCCGCGGCAAGTACCTATCGGTCGGCAACCCGATCAAGCTATCGGACTCACCGAGCGAGGTGAAACGTTCGCCCCTGCTCGGCGAACATACCGACGAAATCCTGCGCCAGGTCCTCGGCTTCTCCGACCACCAGGTGAAGGAAATCCACGATTCGGGCGCACTCGACCCGCCGCGCAAGCAAGCTGCTGAATAAGGGCTGCTTCAGACAAACCGATCAGGCCGCCGTGTTCCGGCGGCCTTTTCTTTTAGAATCAATGGATTATTGGAACAGCCTCATCACCTGGGTTGAGTTTTATGTTGCATTGCAAGATTTTCTATGCTGCTATGCAAACAAATCAATTGCCCGTGGCATCTGGTATACCTAGATTAGGTCAGCCCCACTGTCCAACATCAAGGAACGTTACATGTCCACGACCACCGCTATCGCTTTCACGCCGTCCGCCACCTTACTCAGCCGCCTGGTTGCGGCCATCGACCGCGGGTTGTTGGCCTATGCCGAGATAACGATCCGAAACGGCGATATCCTCCGCTGCTGCGTTTGATACGCCGAATTAAGGGATTACTCCCAACCTGAAAAACCCTTTTTCCAGCCAATGGCTCCCAAGATTTGGGAGCCATTTTTTGTGCGTAGCACGGTTAGTTTGCGCATGGCGCCTTATGCATCGAGCTTCGGCCGTATTAGCATCTGCATCGCCTGTGACTAAAATTGCGCGCAGCAGACCCGGCCTGCCTCAGCAGTCTCTATCAACAGAATGTCTGGCGAGTGCCCCAGGTAAGATTGCAAAATCGAACTTGCACTCTGGAATATAATATACCAGAATTATGTACCCGCAGCGCTTGGCCTCCGAGTTGGGCGAGCCAAAAAAGCGCGCATTGGGAGGAGACACCATGACGGCAACCGCAACTAGTGCGCCGAGCCCGCAGATATCCAGTGGCTTTCGGTGGACGCAACTGATCATCGGCATCGTCTGCATGGCGATGATGGCCAATCTTCAATACGGCTGGACCTTCTTCGTCGGCCCCATGGCGAAGACGCACAACTGGGAGATCGCCAGCATCCAGGTCGCATTCAGCCTCTTCATTGCGTTCGAGACCTGGTTGACCCCCATTGAGGGATTCATCGTCGACTACATCGGCCAGCGCGGTCCAAAAATTATGATAGCGATCGGCGGCGTGTTCGCTGCTCTCGGCTGGCTTATCAACTCCTACGCCAACTCGCTGGAGATGCTGTATCTGGGCGCGATCCTTTCCGGCACGGGTGCGGGCGGGGTCTACGCCACTTGCGTCGGCAACGCGGTGAGATGGTTTCCTGATCGCCGTGGCTTGGCCGTCGGCCTTACAGCCGCCGGTTTCGGTGCGGGCGCCGCCGTCACCGTCATTCCCATCCAGAGAATGATCGCGACGATCGGCTACGCCGACACCTTCTTCTGGTTCGCGCTCGTTCAGGGCGGCATCGTGTTTGTGCTCGCCTGGTTCCTCCGCCCGCCGCGGCCCGGCGAAGTCCCGGCCGCCACGGGCGTGAAAGTCCTGCAATCGAAGACCAGCAGCAATCCGGGTCAGGTGCTTCGGTCTCCGCTCTTCTGGATCCTCTACCTGATGTTCGTCGCGGTGTCCGCGAGCGGCCTCATGGTTACCGCCCAACTCTCGATCATCGCCAGGGACTACGGCGTGGCGCAACAGGTGCTTCTGTTTGGCGCGTCCACGCTGACGCTAGCTGGCATCATCGACAGTCTGTGCAATGGCGGCGCCCGGCCGTTCTTTGGCTGGGTGTCCGACCAGATCGGCCGCGAATACACCATGGCGATCGCGTTTAGCTTAGGAGCCGTCGCCTACTGGTTGCTTGGAACGGCAGGCACGACGCCGTGGGCATTCGTGATCTGCGCCGCGATCGTCTTCTTCACGTGGGGCGAGATCTTCAGTCTGTTCCCCTCGACCACCACCGATATATTCGGGCCAAAATACGCCACGACCAACACCGCCCTTATGTACTCAGCGAAGGGAGTGTCGGCCTTTGTGGTCCCGCTGGCCAACGTGCTGAAGGCGCACACGGGCAGCTGGCACGCAGTGTTTGTGGTCGCATCGGTCCTGAATCTTCTAGTGGTAGCGGCGGCCTTGTTTGTCCTACGGCCGATGCGGGCTTCGATGAGCGCCGCGGAAAAGGAGAGCCCGGTGGCGCAGCCGGCGGAATAGGCGCGGAAGGCACACCCCTCCGCCCTTCCATCAGTCAAGAACCTCGGGGGCGCACTTTGGTGCGCCTCTCTTTTTGCAGAAAATCGGTGGCATACAAAATACAAAATTGGCTTTAGATCTGGCAATTACGCGACCCGTTCCTGTCGAAACGTCAACGAAGCTGCCATTTTTCTTGCAAAATTGAGCTCACAAACGAATTGACAACTGGCATAACGTATACCAATCTTGCCTTGTTACTGGCCACTGAATCCCTGCGGCAGACCTTGAGGAGCTTGCGATGAAAGTCGGAGACATCCTGCGCAAAAAGACCGCGCGTATTGCAACCATTCGAATGAACGAGACCGTGGCCATCGCGGCCCAACTGATGCGCGCGAGCAATGTCAGCGCCCTCGTCGTCAAGGACGTCGTGCGCACCGAAGGCAACACGGCCGTCGGCATGTTCACCGAGCGTGACGTCGTGCGCGCCATTGCCGAACACGGCGCGACGGGCGTCAATATGAAGGTGTCCCAGCTGATCTCGGTTCAGCAACTGGTGTCGTGCAGTTCCAACGACACGCTGGAAGATGTTCGGCATCTGATGAACCGGCACCATATTCGCCATCTGCCCGTGATCGATAATCACAGCCTGTGCGGCGTCGTCAGCATTCGCGATATTTCGACAGCCTTTGACGACGAGGCCATGGCCGCGGTGTTCGCCGCTTCGGCCTGACGCCCCGTCCCGTCAAGACGTCAAGTGGCTCCGAATTCATTCGGAGCCGCCGGTTGATTTGCGCCCTTTTTCCAGCATCGACATTTTCGAGGAAAGCTTGATGAAAATCTGTATTTACGGCGCCGGCGCCATCGGCGGTTATCTCGGGGTCCAATTCGCACGCGCTGGCGCTGACGTGAGCCTGGTCGCCCGCGGCGCCCACCTCGCCGCGATGCAGGCGAACGGCTTGAAGCTTTTGATCGCCGACGAAGAACGCGTGGCTCATCCGCGCTGTACCGATAATCCCGCCGAACTCGGTCCGCAGGATTTCGTCATCATCGCCTTGAAGGCGCATTCGATCACCGGCGTCATCGATGCGATGCAGCCGCTGCTTTCCGGGCGAACCCGAATCGTCACCGCGGTCAACGGCATTCCCTACTGGTACTTCTACAAGCATGGCGGCCGCTATGAGGGCGCGACGCTGGAAAGCATCGACCCGGGCGGGCGGCAATGGCGCGAATTGGGGCCTGAGCGCGCGATCGGATGTATCGTTTACCCCGCGACCGAAATCGTCGCCCCCGGCGTCATCCAGCACGTCTACGGCGACCGTTTTCCGATCGGCGAACCGTCCGGCGAGACCACGGAGGATGTCACGCGGCTGTCGGCGCTGTTCAGCGAAGCCGGCATGCAGGCGCCGGTGCTCGATCGCATCCGTGACGAGATCTGGCTGAAGCTCTGGGGCAATGTCTGCCTCAATCCGATCAGTGCGCTTACGCATGCCACCCTCGACGTGATCTGCTCCGACCCTGCAACCCGCGCGCTGTCGAAAGCGATCATGCTGGAGGCCCAGACGATTGCGGAAAAGTTCGGCGTCAAATTCCGCGTCGACGTCGAACGGCGAATTGAAGGCGCCCGCAAGGTCGGCGCCCACAAGACGTCGATGTTGCAGGATCTGGAGCGCGGCCGGCCGATGGAGATTCAACCGCTGGTCTCGGTGGTTCAGGAAATGGGCCGGCTGACGGAAACCCCGACGCCGGCGCTCGATGCCGTGCTCGCGCTCGTCGTGCAGCGGGCCAAAGTCGCCGGGCTTGGCTGCACTCCCAGCCCGATCGAGGCCAAAATACCGGTCTTTGCCTGATCGTTCCCGGTATGCAGCGTTGAGAAGTCGCGGTTATGGACATTTGCTGGCCATGGCGGGATAACGCGCCGGAACAGCCGACCGCGATACGCTCAACCGGGAATGATCCGCATGAAGGCTTATGTCTACGGCGCCAATGGCGCCGAAATCACTGACGTCGCCAAGCCCTCCCCGAAAGGCACGCAGGTGCTGGTCCGCGTCCATGCCTGCGGCCTTAACCGCGCCGATCTCGGCATGACCAAGGGGCACGTGCACGGCGCCGCCGGCGGCGTCGGCACCGTGCTCGGCATGGAATGGGCCGGCGAGATCGCTGAACTCGGTCCCGACGCCAAGGGCGTCAAGGTCGGCGACAAGGTGATGGGCTCGGGCGCGGCCGCCTTTGCCGAATATACGCTTGCTGATCACGGCCGGCTGTTTCGTTCGCCTTCGAACATGAATTTCGACGAAGCCTGCACGTTGCCGATCGCGATCACCACCATGCACAACGCGGTGGTGACGATCGGCGGTTTGCAGGCGGGACAAAGCGTCATGATTCAGGGCGCGAGCTCCGGCGTCGGGCTGATGGCGATGCAAATCGCCAAGTTCAAGGGCGCCAAGCTCGTGGTCGGATCGTCCACCGATGCGAGCCGACGCGCTCGCCTGAAGGAATTCGGCGCGGACCTTGCGGTTGATTCCAGCGATCCCGGCTGGGTCGATCAGGTGTTGCAGGCAACATCGGGCGAAGGCGTCGACCTGATCGTCGATCAGGTCTCGGGCAAGGTCGCAAGCCAGAATCTGAAGGCGACCAGGATCAAGGGCCGCATCGTCAATGTCGGCCGGCTCGGCGGCACCCATGCCGACTTCAATTTCGATCTGCATGCGGCGCGCCGCATCAACTATGTCGGCGTCACCTTCCGGACCCGCACGATCGAGGAAATCCGGGAAATATTCAAGGAGGCGACCAAGGATCTGTGGCCGGCGGTGGAATCTCGCCAATTGCAGCTACCGATCGACAAGGTGTTTGCCTTCGACGATATCGGCAAGGCATTCGCGCATATGGACGCCAACAAGCACCTCGGAAAGATCGTCGTGACGTTTTAACCTCGTGTCCGGGGAGTTTCCGATGAATTGTTTTGTCATCATGATGGCAGCGGCTTCACTCGTGGCCTCGACATTCGGCGCTTTCGCGCAGGATGCACGCCAGATCCTGGCGCCTACGGGAAAGCTGCGGGTCGGCGTCTATTTCGGCAGCCCCACCTCGATGGTCCGCGACAGCAAGACGAACGAGGTCCATGGCCTGAGCTACGATCTGGGCCAGGAACTGGCCCGGCGCCTCAACGTCCCCTTTGAGCAAGTCAGCTACCAGCGAATTTCCGACGTCCTCGAAGGCATGAAAGCCGGAGACGTCGACTTCACGATCAGCAATTCCACACCGGCGCGCGCCGCCGTGGTGACTTTCAGCCAGAACTTGCTCACGATCGAGCTCGGATATCTCGTTGCGGCACATTCGCCGATCACGGCTATCGCCGACATCCAGAAACCGGGCCTGCGGATCGGCGTAACCAAAGGAAGTACGTCGCAAGGCACGATTTCGAAAATGCTGCCAAACGCAACGGTCGTGCCAGCGGAGAACTATAAACGCGGCATCGAAATGCTCGAACACGGCGAGATCGACACCTATGCGACCAACAAGCCGACCTTGTTCGAAATGTCCGACCAGATGCCGGGGTCGCGGATACTCGAAGGCCGCTGGGGCGAAGAACACCTTGCGGTCGCCATTCCGAAAAACCACGAGGCTGGGCTGGAATATATCCGCCGTTACGTCGAAGAGGTGCAGACCAGCGGCCTCGTAGCCCAATCCGCCGAACGCGCTGGATTACGGGGTGCCGTGAAGGCGCAATAAGTCTCTCGAGCGCTTCGCCTGGCTCAACAAAGCTAACTCAACAAGGTACGTGTCTTTGTATTGGCGTCATAGATCTCGATCTGAAGCATCGGATAAGTCGACTTCAGTTTTCGACCCGCGGCTTCCGCCGCGTCGACGGTGTCAAACTCCGACTTGAAGTGGCCATCGACAACGGTGACAAACCCCTCAACGGGGGGCCTGTCGGCTCGAAGCGCTTTCCTCGGCTCCGGCTCTTCGATTGAGAGAACGGGTTTTTTCATCTTTTGAATCCTTTTCACAGTCATCGCAACAATTTCCCGCACGACGATCGTGCGGGCCATCTATTAGCCATTTCTAAAATCCAGACTGCGCAAGATGATGCCGGGCGGCGTTCCCTCGAATTCCCTTGCGATAAACTTTTCAGCGGCACGTCTTTCGATCCGATCGCGCAACCGCATGAACTGGGTTTCGCGCTGATCGGGCTTGGTCCGCTCCGTCTTTTCCAGGTCGTCCATGGCGGAGGTGCTGACGGCGCAGGATATTTCCTTTTCGCCGTCGATCATCGAAAACAGCACGACCATCCGGTCAAATTCGTAACCGCCGAAGCTGCCGCGAGTCAGTGCCATGTGACGTGCCCTCCTCCTGGACGGTTACGGGTGCGGGTTTAGCGCCTTTTTTTCGGCTGCGGATTGATCTCTTCGATCCTGCGAAGGCAATCGGCTTCGGAATCGTGCGGCCCCGAGACGAACGTTCCGCTCACTTTGGTGCTGTACCAGCCGGACACGACGCCAAGCCGAAGCGACTCTTCCATTTTGACGTGACGCGGCGAGAGATTTTGCATGGACTATGTAACTTTCGGGTTGGCGTTCGATCCTTGATCGGGCGCTTGGAAGTCTTCGACCATTCGAAGACCCGGATTGTTCAGCTCTTGTCGGAGAGCCGGTTAAAATCAGCAAAGACGGACGCGACCAGATCGCGATGATGGGCATCGCCCGAAGCCAGCCCCGCGGCATACAAATTCAGGACGTAACGCGCCTTGGCCGCGGCTTCCGGCCAGGACGCAGCCTGAACCGACAGAAGCTGGCTTTCGACTGCACTTTGCCGCTCGCGCAACTGAGTTGCGTTGTTTTCGACCTCCGCCAGAGCACGCCTGATGTCGGTGGCTTTTTGCGCGGCCATGCCCCGGTGCTTGTCGAGATCGAGCGGCTTGTCACTCATGCGGCGCGCTCGCATCGATGCGTTGCGCATCGGACAAATCGACCGAGCCGATGGAAAGCATCTCCATCGCTGAATTCTGCGCCGCCGCCGGCACCATGATCATGGTGGCAACCCGGCGAAACACCGGAAACGACAAGCCTTCGATCATCTCCTCATCGGTGATGACCTCATAGGCCCCCGGAGGCAACAGCCGGTCGATGCCCCGGATCCGGAACGGATGTTGAAACGTGATAGTCTCACGTCGCGTTCGCGTGGTCATGGCGTAATAGGCGCCGTCGACCGACCTCGCCCGATTCTGTTGGGGTGCATCGATTTACCGTGCGCCCTTTCGGGTCGATTAGCTATCGCTTTCTCACGAGATGGGCGCCCTAGGCCGAATAGCCACGCTTACCTTGTATTCGGCCGCTTTCGTAACCAATTGTGTAAAATCCGCGGACATTTCCGGCAATCGGCAGGCAAAACGCTCAAGACGACCCAGTCGGCGCCTGCATCTACGCATTCAAACGCCTTTAACGGCTGCTTCGAAGTTGCACGGCTTCGGAATGAAGGCGGCGTGTATTTTTTTGACGATGCAAGCGCATCAGGTCAGGTGTTTCGCATGAAGATCCGTGTCGGCTTCGAGATGATTTACGACTTTCCGCAGCCGACGCCTTTGATCGCGGTAGTGGGCACGCATTTTTCAAGAGCCTCCGATGTCCTCGAACCCGACTACCTGACGATCAGCCCTTCGGTGCCGATCACGCCCTATCGCGACGGCTTCGGCAACTGGTGCAGCCGCCTCGTCGCTCCCGCCGGCCGGGTGCGTCTTGCGGCCAATGGTCTCGTTCGAGATAGCGGGCTGCCCGACGTGATCGTTCCTGGTGCCGCGCAGCACGCCGTGGAGGATCTTCCCGCGGAAGCCATCGTCTATCTGCTTGGCAGCCGCTACTGCGAAACCGATCGGCTTTCCGATATCGCCTGGAAACTGTTTGAAAAGACGACGCCGGGCTGGGCGCGCGTCCAGGCGATCTGCGACTTCGTCCACAATCACATCGCGTTCGGATACGAACATGCGCGCTCGACCAAGACAGCATGGGAAGCGTTCGACGAGGGCAAGGGCGTCTGCCGCGATTACGCGCACCTGGCCATCGCCTTCTGCCGCTGCATGAACATCCCGGCGCGATATTGCACCGGCTATCTCGGCGATATCGGCATGCCCCCTCCCTACGCCGCAGGCGATTTTGCCGGCTGGTTTGAGGCCTATATCGGCGGTCACTGGCACACGTTCGATGCGCGCAACAACATTCCGCGAATTGGCCGTGTCCTGATTGCGCAAGGCCGTGACGCGGCCGACGTTCCGATCACCCAGACGTTCGGACCAAATACCCTGGTCAACTTCACGGTCTGGACCGACGAGGTTGTCTAATCGATCTTGCCGACGTTCCGACGTTGGAACTGGCCGCCCAGTGCAGCGAAACGCGAATAGCCTCGCTATTTGCCGAAGGAACTGTTACATTTTTCGTCATCACCGCGCGCCCCGGGCTGTTATCGGTGACTGAGAGCGTTTGCGCTCCCGCCTCAACCGAAAAGGCGGTCATATGTCCGACATCTCGAAATTCGATTTTCGCGAGTGGCTTGTGCCTCCGGTGTTGGTGCCGTTGTTTTTCGGACTGCTGATCGCGGCCCTGGTCGTTTTTCGCTCATAGTTCGCCACGGTCGACATGTCGGCAATAACTGGAGCCTCGATGAACGAACGGCTGGAGACGCTGAAGAAAGCCCGTGAACGCATGATCGAGGAACGGGACGCGCACGTGAAGGTGCTGGCGGCGCCTTTCGACCGCGACAAGGCGGAGCGAGCTCGTAACAAATTCCTCGAGACTCAAATGGTGATCGACGCGCTGGAGCGCGCGGTGAATGCGGAGGAACGCACCCCGTCCGCGCCTTGAGCCCGAGGGTCAGGCACGACCGCCAGCCGGCGGTAACGAATACATGGCTATTCGGCGCGGCTGATCGAGCCGCACTGTCAACCCGGCATTGGCATCCAGTCAGTGTCGAAGAACCCGAGGAGAGCGACATGGCCAAAGGCGAGCAAAGAGGCAATCGGGAGACCAAGAAACCCAAGAAGCAGAAGATCAAGACCATTGCCGCGGCGCCAAGCCAAAAGACCGCCGGGTGGCAGCCGGGTTTTGCTTCCGGGAAGAAAAAATAACGGAGTGCTGCGCGTTGGCGTGATCCGAGATATCCCTCGCGCAAACCCGGTGGGCCACGGTCCCTGCAAAGGCAATTAAAGGTAATTAGATGAAAAAGATTCTCGCCGTGTTGGCGCTGTGCGGATTTGCGCAAGGCGCTCTCGCCGCCGGACCAGATTGTCGCGCGATCCAAAGTGCGGGCGAACGATTGGCCTGTTACGATGCCGCGTCTGCTCCAAAAAAAGACAAGCCGGCGCCGCTTGAAACCGATGCTTCGCGTGCCGCCTACCAGGACCCGCTGATCGCGGAAGACGCGCGAACCGCCGCCAAGCTCAAGAATATCTGCCGCGGGTGTTGATAAACGCAACCGACGAGGCAAGTCCAAATGCCCCTCGCCCATTTACCCAGATAATTGAGCACAAACGCGCCGATTTTGGGGAACCGGACGACTTTGGGGAACCACACGCTCTCTCCTTGCGTTCTCACTTGATGCGCGAGGGTCTCCAGCATGAAACAGGTTTTCGATCAGCTTCTGAAATTTCTGCATGACGGGATTGCGGCGATCTTCCGCTTCGTCGAACTGATCTGGACCTGGTCCGTCGATCAGATCGGCAAGCTCGCAAGCGTGCCCTGGCAGCAGTGGCCGCTTTGGAAAGAGTTTCTTCTGTTGCTGATTTTGGTAGGCGTGGTCTGGGCGCTTTACCGAGTGGGCCGCGAGCTGCTGTTTGCCGGCGCGGCGATATTGGCGGCCTTCGCCGATCTGCTTGGCGTGCTGGTGCGAACGCTGCCGCATGTCATGCTGGCCGGCGTTATCGCCCTTGGAGGCGTGTGGCTCATCAACCACCTCGACAACTCATTGGTGCGAATGCCGACCTGGCTCCAGGCCAGCGAACAAACGAACTCACCTGAGAAGACCAGCCTGCCTGAGAATCGCCAGAGCAGCCCGCCTTCGCCCCAGCAGAGTAACCCGCCTCAGGATCAGAAGTGATACAGGCTGGAAGACGGTCACGCCGGCTTTGCCATGGTGCCGGAATTGCAAGCCGGTGCAAATGAAGCGGCCACCAACCGGGATGGCCCTTATTATTCTTTGTCTTCGGTTCTGAAGTCTTCGGTCCTGCGGGTCTCTTGATGGCCGCACCGCAAGCATTCAAAGCCTTGCTTGGTGTTGTGAATCTCTGAAATCGCCACCATGCTCATCGCACATGTCGGGCACGCCGGTCGGCATGGGTGTTTAGGCATGCCAAGCGGGGGCTGCGATTGATTAGCAGTTGCGAAACGCGTCCGCTTTAATGTTGCACATTGCCCTGATAAACCCGCCCTCATGACCGATCCCGTTCATTCCACCAAATCGCGTGTCGCAGCGCTTTCGATTTTTGTCAGCGCCGGCATGGCCGTGGCCAAATTCGTGGTCGGCATCGCCATCGGCAGTCTGGCACTGATCTCCGAGGCCCTGCACTCGTCGGTGGACGTGGTCGCAACCGTCGTCACCTGGATGGTGGTGCGATTTTCCGATCGCCCCGCCGACGAAGAACATCATTACGGCCATGGCAAGCTCGAAAGCGTGTCGGCGCTCGGCATCATCGCGATGCTCTATGTGCTCGCCGGCGGCATTCTGGTCGAATCCTTCAGCCGCTTGCGCGCAGGAACCCCGCCTCCGGTCTTGTCGGCAATCCCCTTCGTTGTGCTCATTGTCGATATCGCCCTCAACTTCTGGCGAGCGCGGGCGCTGCACCGTGCCGCGCATGAGACCAAAAGCCAGGCACTGGCCGCCGACGCATTGCACTTTGCTTCCGACGTGCTCGGTTCGCTCGCCGTCATCGCAGGCCTCGCGCTGTCGGGCCTTGGCTATGCATGGGGCGATGCGGTTGCCGCCGCCACAGTTGCGATCGTCATCGCGATGCTGGGCTTGCGGATGGCCCGCTCCACGGTCGAGACCCTGGTCGACCGCGCTCCCGAGGGTGCCGCGGGGAAAGCCACCGCCGCGATCCGGGCCGTTCCGGGCGTGGTCGCCGTCGAACGGTTGCGCGTGCGCATGGTCGGATCGACGCATTTCATCGACGCCATTGTGCAGGTCCCGCGCACCTTCCCGATCGATCGGGTCGACGAGATCAAGCGAAAGGCACAAGCCGCCGTTCTCGCCGCGTTCGAGAACGCCGACCTGACCTTTACCGCGGTTCCGGTCGCACGTGACAATGAAAGCGTCCGCGAGCGGATCATGGTCATCGCCCGCAATTCCGGTCTCGCCGTTCACCATGTGACCGTTCACGACCTCGGTGACAAACTCACCGTCAGCATCGATCTCGAGGTCGACGGCGAGATGAGCCTGATTGCGGCCCATGACATCGCCCATGAACTGGAGCGGAACATTCGCGACGAATTCGGCGAGGACGTCGAAGTCGATACCCATATCGAGCCGCTGGAACCGGAATTGCCACAAGGGACCGACGCCGCACCGGATCGGGTGGAAGCCATCCGCGCAGCACTTTCGCAATTCGCGACGCGTGGCGCGATCCACGACATCCATAATGTCCGGGTGCGCGACACCGATGCCGGCGAAATCGTTAACTTCCACTGCCGCGCGGCGCCCTCGATGAGTGTGATCAAGGTTCACGAGAGCGTCGACGAAATCGAAAGATCCCTGCGTCGCGCATTTCCGACCGTGAAGCGCGTCATCAGCCACGCCGAGCCGCCGAACGCTTAAGCGAAATCGCCGCAGGACTTCACCGTTCCTGTTTCGGACTCGATCCGGCCCGGCTTTTTGCCGACTTTTTGGTGGCCCGATTCTTCGTGGACAAGAATTATTCGCTTTAACGAATTGTTGACTCTCGACAGTCCGGAAAAACTGGATTCAAATCGATCTGATTCGGGGAGCGGCGATTCTCCTCGAATGGGGTAGGTCTGAAGAATTTTCCAAGGGGGCATAAGGCATGGCGCGCGCACACGCGGCGAGCGCGTGCGTCCAATCCGATTCGATCAAGGGATTGGCGCAATCGATCGCGAAGCCAGCCTATCACAGGCTGTTGTTGGCGGAGCCTGCGCTTCGTCGTGCTGTACCTACACTGATCATTGCGTTCCTGATCACTATTTGCCTCGGTGCCTTTGTACAGGTGATCGATCAGACCCGTCAGAAGCGCGCGGCCACCAAACGCGATCTTGCGGCGGTTGCCGACCTGCTCGCCGAACGCATCGACCGCATCGCATCAGTGCGGCAGGATCCCGCCGCATCGTTCGAGCGTCTGCAATTGCTGCTGCCAGGCCTAATTCCGTCCTGGGCCATCGCTGCCGGGCGGCACGTCATCGTCACAGGCAGCGACCAGCGCATTCTCGCCCGCGTGCCGATCGAATCCGCTATCGGCGATTCCACGGGCATCCTCGACATCGTCAGCGCCGTGGTGCCGCCCTCGCCATCCGGGCAACCGGCCGGCGTCGTCGACATTACGTTGCCGAATGGCGATGGCGCGCTGGCGGTCCGGCACGCCGTCCGGTCGTTGCCCGGCCAGGTGATCGTCATCCAGGAAAAAACCGATTCGATCTGGCGCTCCGACGCGGCGTTGTCGGTCACGTTGTCCGCGACCACCGGCTTCGTGGTGTTGATCCTCGGCTTTGCGTTCCATTGGCAGTCGACCCGCGCCCGTGAAGGCGACCTCATCAACGACGCCGTGCGCGGACGCATCGATACCGCGCTCAACCGCGGCCGTTGCGGACTGTGGGACTGGGATCTGTCACGCGGCCGGATTTTCTGGTCGCAATCGATGTTCACCATGCTGGGGCTGGAGAACCGCAGCGACCTCCTGACCTTCGGCGAGGTCAATGCGCTGGTGAATTCGGACGATATCGATCTGTTCGAGATCGCCGATCAGCTGATCTCCGCGAAGATAAACTATATCGACCACACGTTCCGCATGCAGCACACCGATGGCCACTGGATCTGGCTGCGGGTGCGCTGCGAACTCAGCCAGGGCGCGGCCGATGCCGGCCTGCACTCTGATCGGCATTGCCGTCGACATCACCGAGCAGAAGAGCCTGGCGGAGAAGACCGTCGAGGCCGACCTAAGGCTGCGCGACGCGATCGAGACCATTCCCGAGGCTTTCGTGCTGTGGGACGCGAGCGACCGGCTTGTTCTCTGCAACTCGCATTTCCAGCGGCTGCACAAGCTGCCGGATTCGGCGGTCACTCCGGGCACCTCCTACGAGACCGTCATCGAGGTCGGCAGAATGCCGGAGGTGCGGACCCGCCTGCATGAAGTCGCCAACCAGGCGCCGGGCGCACGGACCTTCGAGGCGCAACTGGACGACGGAAGCTGGCTGCATATCAGCGAGCGCCGGACCAAGGACGGCGGCTACGTTTCGGTCGGCACCGACATCACGCGCATCAAGGAACACGAACAGAAGCTGGTCGACAACGATCTTCGCCTGCGCGCTACCGTGATCGATCTGAAACGCTCGCAAAGCGAGCTTGAACGGCAGGCCATCGAGCTTGCCGATCTCGCCGAGAAGTATTCGAGGGAAAAGACCCGCGCCGAGGAAGCCAACCAGACCAAGTCAAAATTCCTCGCCAATATGAGCCACGAACTGCGCACCCCCCTCAACGCCATCATCGGCTTCTCCGAGATCATGGAAAGCGGCATGTTCGGCTCGCTCGGCTCGGAAAAATACCAGGAATATTGCCACGACATTCTGACCAGCGGGCATTACCTGCTCGAGGTGATCAACGACATCCTCGACATGTCCAAGATCGAAGCCGGCCGGATGAAGCTCGACAAGGAAGAGCTCGATCTGGCGAAGACGCTGGCCGAATCCTTGCGCGTCGTGTCGGGCCGCGCCGACGACAAGAACCTCGATCTCGATGCGGAAATCGACGGTCCGATCTCGATCGTGGCGGATCGCCGCGCCACCAAGCAGATCATCGTCAACCTGCTCTCCAACGCCGTCAAATTCACCCCCGACGGCGGCAGGATCGTCGTCCGCAGCCGGCAGGTCGAGGATTCCATCGTGCTGCTGATTGCCGATACCGGGATCGGTATAGCTCCCCAATCGCTGCGGCGGCTGGGACGGCCGTTCGAGCAGGTCGAAAGCCAGTTGACCAAGACCTATCACGGCTCGGGGCTGGGGCTCGCCATTGCGCGATCGCTGACCAATCTGCATGGCGGCTCGATGCGGCTGCGCTCGAAACTCGGCAGCGGAACAGTGGTGCGGGTGACCCTGCCCCGCAACGCCGCCGACGATACCAAAACCGCCGCCGCGGCCTGATTCAGTGGCGTGGATTTGTCACGCCAGCGACGGCGCTACCTCGCGCGCAATCTGAACCAGCGCGGCGATCAGCGGCGTCATCGGGTCGCGCTGCGGGATCACCATTCCGATGCTGTAGTCCACCACCGGATCGATAATTGGAATGCTGCGGACCCTGTCCGCAAGTCCCAGCGTTTCCGCAAGCTTCGCCGGCATCACGCTCGCCCAGCGACCGGTTTTTACATGGGTGTAGAGGACGAGGAGCGAGTTTGAGGTCAGCGTCGGCGTCGCCTCCGCCCCGACCGATCGGAGCGCGCGGTCGATGATCCGCCGGTTCTGCATGTCCGGCGTCAACAGGCAGAGGGGAACCTGGCCGACCTCGGTCCAGGTCACCTGCTCGCGGTCGCCGAACATTCCGTCGGGCGAGGTCAGCAGGCGGTAGCTTTCATTGTAGAGCGGAATAGTGCGGACATGGCCGATCGGCTCGTTCTCGATATAGGTCAACCCGGCATCGACCTCGAGGTTTTCCAGCAGCCCAAGCACGTCCGCCGACGTGCAGGATACGATCCGAAAGCGGACTTCCGGGTAACGCGCGCGAAACGGCGTCGTCAGCGAGGCGACCATGCCGAGCACGGTCGGAATCGCCGCGATCCGGATTTCGCCGGAAAGGTTGTCCTTCAGCGAGTTGATTTCCTGGCGCATCGCACGGGCGTCGCCAACAATGCGCCGCGCCCAATCCAGCGTGCGCTCGCCCTCCGGCGTAAATCCCTGGAAGCGCGAGCCCCGCTGCACCAGCATCACGCCCAGAATTTCCTCGAGCTGCTTCAGGCTGGTCGACATCGTCGGCTGCGTGACGCCGCAGGCCTCCGCCGCGCGTCCGAAATGACGTTCCTTGGCCAGCGCCAGCAGAAGTTCAAGCTTGTCGATCAAGACGTCCCCCAACGGTTTCAAGGGTAACGAATATCACGGCTTGGCCCTCGCCCGGCGGGCCAAAAGTCCAATGCCGAAAACACCCAAATAAGCGGCGTTTGGCCTCGAAAACGAGCCGCCAAAGCACCATATGTGCGGGAGCCAAGCACCGGCTATTTCGATTTCATATTAACCGATATTGCTTTCCTATCGATTGTCTTTCGCTATCGCAGCATGAGACGGCTTTATTGATTCTTAGAACGATTCCGTCTTTGAATAGTTAGTGATAAGATACTGATAGAGAAAGCAGATCATGTCCGTTTACGAACCGTGGGACGCCACGCGCGGCGCCGAAATCATCGCAGAGCACACCCATCTGGAAGGTGCGACGCTGGTGATCCTGCACGCGCTTCAGGAAGCCTTCGGCTACGTGCCGGAACCGGCCGTTCCCATGGTGGCGGAAGCGCTAAATCTGTCGCGCGCCGAGGTCCATGGCGTCTTCACCTTCTATCACGATTTTCGTCACAAGCCGGCCGGCAAGCACGTCCTGAAACTTTGCCGCGCCGAAGCCTGCCAGGCGGCGGGCGGCGATGCGCTTGCGGCACGCGCCGAAGCCAAACTTGGCGTCGCGATCGGCAACACGACGCCGGACGAGCGCGTGACGCTGGAGCCGATCTACTGTCTAGGCCTTTGCGCCACTGCGCCCTCGGCGATGCTCGACGGCCGCCTGGTCGGAAGGCTGGACGAAACGCGCATCGACGCGCTGATCGCGGAGGCACAGCGATGAAAATGCGGATTTTCGTTCCCCGCGATGCCGCCGCCATCTCGGTCGGCGCCGATGAAGTTGCGACTGCGCTCGAGCAAGCTGCCGCAAAGCGCGACGTACCGGTCCAGATCATCCGGAACGGATCGCGCGGGCTGATGTGGCTGGAGCCGATGATCGAAGTAGCGACCGTGAAAGGCCGCGTGGCCTACGGTCCGGTGACGCCTGAGGACGTGCCCTCCCTATTCGACGCAATGGCTTCGAATGGCCAGCACAAACTCCGGCTTGGCCTCACCGAGGAGATTCCGTGGCTGAAGCGCCAGACCCGCCTCACCTTTGCCCGGTGCGGCATCATCGATCCGCGCTCGGTCGAGGATTATCGTGCCCACGACGGCTACAAGGGCCTCGAGCGCGCGCTGACGCTGACGTCTGACGCCATTTTGGCCGACGTGACGACTTCGGGATTGCGCGGCCGCGGCGGCGCGGGCTTTCCAACCGGCATCAAATGGAAGACGGTGGCGCAGACGAGCGCCGACCAGAAATACATCATCTGCAACGCCGATGAAGGCGACAGCGGCACCTTCGCCGACCGCATGATCATGGAAGGCGATCCCTTCGTGGTGATCGAAGGCATGACCATCGCCGGCATCGCCGTTGGCGCCACCAAGGGCTACATCTACATCCGCTCGGAATATCCGCACGCGGTCGAGGCGATGAACGCCGCGATCGCGGCCGCCAGGCGCGCCGGCTATCTCGGCGCAGCGCATCTGCGGCTCGAAGCACAGCTTCGATCTGGAGGTGCGGGTCGGCGCCGGCGCCTATGTCTGCGGCGAAGAGACCTCGCTCCTGGAGAGCCTCGAAGGACGACGTGGCGTTGTCCGTGCCAAGCCGCCATTGCCAGCTCACAAGGGCCTGTTCGGCAAGCCGTCCGTGATCAACAACGTGCTGTCGTTTGCGGCGATTCCCTTCATCCTCGCCGGTGGCGCCAAGGCCTACGCCGATTTCGGCATGGGCCGTTCCCGCGGCACGATGCCGATCCAGCTTGCCGGCAACGTCAACTATGGCGGCCTGTTCGAAATCGCCTTCGGCATCACGCTCGGCGAACTCGTCGACGAGATCGGCGGCGGCACCTTTACCGGTCGTCCCGTCCGCGCCGTGCAGGTCGGCGGCCCGCTCGGGGCTTATTTCCCCCGCGCGCTGTTCGATACGCCGTTCGACTATGAGGCTTTTGCCGCGCGCGATGGCCTGATCGGCCATGGCGGCATCGTGGTGTTCGACGACACCGTCGATATGGCCAAACAGGCGCGGTTCGCGATGGAATTCTGCGCGATCGAGTCCTGCGGCAAGTGCACCCCCTGCCGGATCGGATCGACGCGAGGCGTCGAGACCATCGACAAGATCCGCGCCGGCGAACGCGTCGAGCAAAACCTCGCCGTCGTCGAAGACCTCTGCAACACCATGAAATTCGGCTCGCTCTGCGCCCTTGGAGGCTTCACGCCCTACCCCGTGATGAGCGCGCTTAAACACTTCAGGGAAGATTTCAGCCCGGCTCCCAAGAGCCTTCAGGCTGCTGAATAAAGGAGATCGCCATGTCGCTGATCCAGGAAACCGATTTCGGAACGCCGCGCTCCAAATCCGAGACCATGGTCACGCTCACCATCGACGGCCAGAGCGTCACGGTGCCGGAAGGCACCTCGATCATGCGCGCGGCCATGGAGGCCGGCACGCAGATTCCAAAACTCTGCTCCACCGACATGGTCGACGCTTTCGGCTCCTGCCGGTTGTGTCTGATCGAGATTGAAGGACGCGCCGGCACGCCGGCCTCCTGCACCACGCCGGTCATGCCGGGCCTTGTGGTCCACACCCAGACCGAGCGGCTGAAGAAGCTGCGCAAGGGCGTGATGGAGCTCTACATCTCCGACCACCCGCTGGATTGCCTGACCTGCGCCGCCAACGGCGATTGCGAGTTGGAGGATATGGCGGGTGCGGTCGGCCTGCGCGACGTGCGTTATGGCTATGAGGGCGAGAACCACGTCTTCGCCAAGACCAACGGCCACGCCAATGCGGCCTGGATGCCGAAGGACGAATCCAATCCCTACTTCACCTACGATCCCTCGAAGTGCATCGTCTGCTCGCGTTGCGTGCGCGCCTGCGAGGAAGTGCAGGGCACCTTCGCGCTGACGATCTCCGGCCGCGGCTTCGACAGCCGGGTTTCGCCCGGCATGAGCGAAAGCTTCCTCGGCTCCGAATGCGTGTCCTGCGGCGCCTGCGTTCAGGCCTGCCCGACCGCGACGCTGACCGAAAAATCCGTGATCGAAATCGGGCAGCCCGAGCATTCGGCCGTCACCACCTGCGCCTATTGCGGCGTCGGCTGCACCTTCAAGGCGGAAATGCGCGGCGAGGAAGTGGTGCGCATGGTGCCGTACAAGGACGGCAAGGCCAACCGCGGGCATTCCTGCGTCAAGGGCCGTTTCGCGTGGGGCTACACCAACCACAAGGAACGCATCCTCAAGCCGATGATCCGCGAAAGCATCGACGATCCCTGGCGCGAAGTCTCCTGCGATGAAGCTTTCAGCTTCGCCGCAACCAAATTCAAGGGCATCCAGGCGAAGTATGGCCGCGACGCCATCGGCGGCATCACCTCTTCCCGCTGCACCAACGAAGAAACCTATCTGGTGCAGAAACTGGTCCGCGCCGGCTTCGGCAACAACAACGTCGACACCTGCGCCCGCGTCTGCCACTCGCCGACCGGCTACGGCCTTGCCACCACCTTCGGCACCTCGGCCGGCACCCAGGATTTCGATTCGGTCGAACACTCCGACGTCATCATGGTGATCGGCGCCAACCCGGCAGCCGCCCATCCCGTCTTCGCCTCCCGCATGAAGAAGCGGTTGCGCCAGGGCGCCAAGCTGATCGTGGTCGATCCGCGCCGTACCGAGATGGTGGAATCTCCGCATATGAAGGCGCTGCATCTGCCGCTTTTGCCCGGCACCAACGTCGCCGTGCTGACGGCGCTGGCCCATGTGATCGTCACCGAGGGCCTGGCAGACGAAGCCTTTGTGCGTGAACGCTGCGACTGGAGCGAGTTCCAGGATTGGGCGCATTTCGTCTCCCTGCCAAAGAACAGTCCCGAAGCAACCGCGATCATGACCGGCGTCGATCCGAAGGATTTGCGCGAAGCGGCACGGCAGTATGCGACCGGCGGCAACGGCGCGATCTATTACGGGCTCGGCGTCACCGAGCACAGCCAGGGCTCGACCACGGTGATTGCGATCGCCAACCTTGCGATGGCGACCGGCAATATCGGCCGCCCCGGCGTCGGCGTGAACCCGCTGCGCGGCCAGAACAACGTGCAGGGCTCCTGCGACATGGGCTCGTTCCCCCACGAATTGCCGGGTTATCGCCACATCTCGGGCGATGCGGTGCGCGAGTCGTTCGAGTCGATGTGGAACGTCAAGCTTAATCCGGAGCCGGGCCTGCGCATCCCCAACATGTTCGATGCTGCGATCGAAGGCACCTTCATGGGTCTCTATGTGCAGGGCGAAGACATCCTGCAATCCGACCCCAACACCAAGCATGTGGTGGCGGCGCTGTCGTCGATGGAATGCGTCATCGTGCACGACCTCTTCCTCAACGAGACCGCCAACTACGCCCACGTTTTCCTGCCGGGCTCGACCTTCCTGGAGAAGGACGGCACCTTCACCAACGCCGAGCGGCGCATCCAGCGCGTCCGCAAGATGATGACGCCTCGCAACGGCATGGCCGACTGGGAAGTGACCATTGGCCTTGGCAAGGCGATGGGCTTCGAGATGAAGTACAACCATCCGTCCGAGATCATGGACGAGATCGCGGCCCTCACCCCGACCTTCGCCGGCGTCTCCTTCGCCAAGCTCGATGAACTCGGCTCGGTGCAATGGCCCTGCAACGAAAAGGCGCCCGAAGGCACGCCGGTGATGCATATCGACGGCTTCGTCCGCGGCAAGGGCAAGTTCGTCGTCACCGAATATGTTCCGACCGACGAGCGGACCGGGCCGCGCTTCCCGTTGTTGCTCACCACGGGCCGCATCCTCAGCCAGTACAATGTCGGCGCGCAGACCCGCCGCACCGAAAATGTCATTTGGCACGAGGAAGACCGGCTGGAGATCCACCCGCACGACGCCGAGCAGCGTGGCGTGCGCGACGGCGACTGGGTGCGTCTCACCAGCCGCGCCGGCGAAACCACGCTCGCGCGCCCTGATCACCGATCGTGTCGCGCCGGGCGTGGTCTACACCACGTTCCACCACCCGGACACGCAGGCCAACGTGATCACCACCGACTTCTCCGACTGGGCCACCAACTGCCCCGAATACAAGGTCACGGCGGTGCAGATTTCGCCCTCCAACGGACCATCGGCATGGCAGAAGGCCTATGACGAGCAGGCCCGCCATTCGCGGCGTATCGCGCCCGTCGTGGAAGCCGCGGAGTAGCCGTGCGCGATCCGGTTCGCACCGTCGACCGTCTGGTATGGCGCGATGCGCGCCTCACCGAGGGCACGCGTGCGATTCCGGAAGAGACCGCGCTGGCGCTGACCTATAACGGCGGCACTTACGCCGTCATGATGGGCACGCCGCAAAACCTCGACGACTTCGCGATCGGCTTCAGCCTCAGCGAAGGAATCGTGCAATCGCGTGAGGAAATCTCCTCGCTCGAAATCGTCGATCTCGACGATGGCATCGAGCTGCGGATGTGGCTGGCGGACGAAAAAGCGGCCGGCCTCAGCGAACGGCGGCGGCATATTGCCGGCCCCACCGGCTGCGGGCTTTGCGGAATCGATTCGATTGCGGAAGCCGTGCGTCCAGCCGCCGTTGTCGCCAAAGGACACTCGTTTTCGCCGCGCGAACTGATGACGGCGACGGCCAGCCTTTCGCCGTTGCAACCGATCAACATCGAGACCCGCGCCGTTCACGCCGCGGCGTTCTGGACGCCTTCAGCCGGCATCGTTGCCCTGCGCGAGGATGTCGGCCGCCACAACGCGCTCGACAAGCTGGCCGGCGCGCTCGCGCAAACTAAAACCACCGCAAGCGAGGGAATGGTTGTGCTGACCAGCCGCGTCTCGGTCGAAATGGTGCAGAAGACGGCAGCGATGGGCGCCCCCGTATTGGTTGCCGTTTCGGCGCCGACGGCGCTTGCCGTCAGGATGGCGGAAGATGCCGGCATTACGCTCGTCGCGGTGGCGCGCTCCGACGGTTTTGAGATATTCACCCATCCGGATCGCATAAACCCCGCGGCGATCTCGCCAGGAATCGGCCAAGGAACTGCCCGAGAAACCGCCCAAGGAACTGCTCATGTCGCATAACACCGACGATCGGCTGGTCTATATGGCCAATCAAATCGGCAAATTCTTCCAAAGCCAGGGGCACGACCAGGCTGTCGCCGGCGTTGCCGACCACATCCGCAAGTTCTGGGATCCGCGGATGCGCAAGGCGATCTTCGCCCACCTCGATGCCGGTGGCGCTGACCTCGACCCGAACGTTCGTGAGGCCATCGCTTCGCTGAAAGCCAAAGCTCAGGCGGCCAACGCACAGGCGCAAAGCTGATCGCTCAGCGCCGAACCTGTACGACAGGCCTGGTCCGGCCGAATCCGGCCATGAGAGGCAGCCCCATCGCAATTCGTATAAGCGTGACGAAGTTTCCTGACCATGGAATTTCCCTGACTTCCCGATGGACGTATACAACGCTGCCCTGCCACTCACGGGTCAGCTGTTCGCGGAAGCAACAAAGCATTCAAATGTAGCATCCGCTCGATTTTGAATAGCGCTGAGCCGTCGCCAGCGCCGGATTGCGGCGGACAAAACTAATTGTCATTGTTGACCACCGCCTGAAACACCCGGCGCACTTCGATCTGTGTCTCCCGGACCCGGGCCTGAAGCGAGGAAAAATCCGGCGCATCTCCGGCTCGGGCCATGATCTGCAAAAGGTCTTCGCCGGCGGTTTCCGGATCGAACCTGTCACTGACGCAAAGCCGCAGGATTTGCGTCAGATCGTGATAAAGCAGCGCCGCCGAACGCAATATTTCCACTGAGGCCGCCGGCAAAACGCCGAGCCGGGCGGCGTTGTCGAGCACGTGCAGCGTGTTGACGTCGATAATGTCGGGCCTGTCGGCTGCGTGCGCAAGTTGCAGATACTGCGCGATGAAATCGATATCGACCAGACCTCCCGCAACATGCTTCAAGTCCCAGAGCTCGTCCTCACCTTTTTCCAGCGCGATGGCGCGCCGCATGTCGGCGACATCGATGGCAACGCCTGCGGCCTCGCGCGGCCGCGTCAAAACCCGGCGAATGACCTTCTCGATCTTGTCGCGGAATTCCGGTGATGCAGAAATCACCCGAGCCCGGGTCAACGCCATGTGTTCCCAGGTCCAGGCTTCCTTGTCCTGGTACTCGGCGAAGGCATCGACATGCGAGGCCACGGGACCGGCACGGCCCGACGGCCGCAGCCGCATGTCGATGTCGTAAAGCACGCCGTAATTCGTGCGCGTCGTGAAGGCGCTGATCAGCCGCTGGGTGAAGCGCGCGAAATACTGCGCACCATGCAACGATTTGGCGCCGTCGGAATCCGGATGCTCGGGATCGAAATCGTAGAGCAGGATCAGATCCAGATCGGAAGCCGCCGTCATCTCGCGGCTGCCCAGCCTGCCCATCGCCAGGATCGCGGTCTCCTGTCCCTTGATCCGGCCGTATTGGGCCGCGAATTGCTCCCTCACCAGCTCATGCACGGTGTGAACGATGCCCTCGGCGACATCGGCAAATGCAGTGCTGGCCTGCTGGGCCGACACCGTACCGGAAAGAATCCGCGCGCCGATCAGGAACAGGCTCTCCTGACCAAACAGCCGGAGCCGGTCGAGAAATTCCTCGTAGGAACCGGCATCCTCCAGAGTTGCGGCCAAGCGCGCCGAGAGCTCACGCCGATCCGGCATGGCGCCAAAGAAGCGCGGGTCGATCAAGCCGTCCATGATCTGCGGCTGCCGCGCCAGCATGTCGCCAAGCCGCGGGGCCGCGCCCAGGATCAATGCCACCAGCGCAACAAGGTCCCGGTTCTGGCTGAGCAGCACGAACAGCCGGCCGCCACGCTGCAAGGCTTGAAGGAAGCGGTCGAAGACGATGATCGCGTTGTCGGGATCCTCGGCATTGGCAAGACCGTCAACCAGCGAGGGAAGGAACTCGACAAAGGAATTGCGCGTCGCCTCCACCCTGAACACGCGATAGTCGCCGTCGAGCCATTGCCGTATCGTCGCAGCCACCGCGACCGGCTTCTTGAATCCGAGCGAAGCGAGATGTTCGAGCAGGCGCGGATCGTCCGGCCCTCCCGCATAATCCACCTCCGGCAATTTTGCCGTGCCGACTGGATCGCCTTCGAAGAGCTTGGCGTAATGCCCCTGGACGATGGTGAGATGCCTGAGCAGATCGCTTGCGAACGCCGCGCGGTTCTCATAGCCGAAAAACCGCGCGAATTGCTCGACCGCCTGGGGATCCTCGGGCAATGCGTGGGTTTGCTCGTCGGCGACCATTTGCAGGCGGTGCTCGACCCGCCGCAGGAATTCGTAGGCCGCGGTAAGTTCGTCGCGCGCCTCAACCGTGATCCAGTTGCTCGAAGCCAGCCGATCGAGCGCCTCCAGCGTCGGCCGCACCCGCAATTCGGGATGCCGGCCGCCGGTAATCAATTGCTGGGTTTGCGCGAAGAATTCGATCTCGCGGATGCCGCCGCGCCCGATCTTGACGTTGTGACCCTCGACCGCGATTTCGCTTTGCCCGCGATAGATCTGCATCTGCCGCTTCATGTCGTGCACGTCGGACAAGCGCGGCAAAATCCAGATGCTTGCGCCAGACGAAAGGCGAGAGCTCCGCCAGCAACGCTTCGCCCGCCTGCACGTCGCCCGCACAGGCCCTCGCCTTGATCATGGCGGCGCGTTCCCAGGTACGGCCTTCGCGCTCGTAATAATGCAAGGCGGACGCCGTTGAGATCGCGAGCGGCGTCGAGGCCGGATCGGGACGCAGCCGCAGATCGACCCGGAACACGTAGCCCTCGCCGCTGCGCTGCTGCAACAACCGCGACAACCCCTGCGTCATCCGGACAAAGAACGGCTGCGGCTCGATGTCGGGCGCAAGCGAGGACGCCTCGGCGTCGTAAAAAACGATCAGGTCGATATCGCTGGAAAAATTCAGTTCTCCCGCGCCCATCTTGCCCATCGCCAGCACGATCAGGCCGCACCCCTCCTCCGGACGATCCGGGCTCGGCGGCGACGATCCGTCCGCGCGTGGCCTCCTGCTGCAGCAGGAAGTGCAACGCCGATTGCACCGAGATGACGGCAAAATCGGTCAGCGCTCGCGTGACTTGCATGACCGGCCATACGCCGCCGATGTCGCATAACGCGATCAGCAACGCAGCTTCGGATTTCGCGCGACGCAGGATCTGCATCGCCTGCGCTTCGTTCGAAGCTGTCCACACGCCCTGGCGGGTTTCCTCAAACAGTCTCGCCAGATGCAGGTCGGGCTCGCCTTGCAAAATCCGGAGCGCGCGGGCTGCATCGGATCGAACCAGATCGAACAAATAGGGCGAAGCTTCCGCGATACCGGCGAAAATCCTTCCGGTATGAGGAAATCGCGCGAACAGATCTTCAAATTCGGCCGCCTGCGTCGAAGCCAGATCCGACAGCCAGTCCGAGAGCCGCTGCTTCGCTTTTTCGGCCACCGCGAGGTGCGGTCCGCAGACAAAGCGAGCGGCGAGCGAAGTGGATCCGACATCCGCATCACGGATTCTGCGAAGAGTCATGACAAATGTCGATCCAGAAGACGTACAAAATCTGCATCAGATCGGCGCCGGCAGGGCGACCGATTCAGGCGGCTTTCTGTGACACATCCTGCGTTTGAGCCGCAAGCCTGTCGCTCGCGCCGGACAATGCCGGGATAGCAAGCGTCGCAATCAGGCCCGGATGGGCGTCGTCGAGCCGCAGATCGCCGCCATGCAGCGTCGCAACCGCGGATGCCAGGCTCAATCCAAGCCCTGAGCCGGGCAAGGTCCGGCTCGCTTCGAGCCGGACGAATCGTTCCACCGCATGCTTGCGGTCGGCCACCGGAATGCCCGGCCCATGGTCGGTGACGCTAAGCAGCACCCGATCGCCGACGCGCTTGGCTTCAATGAGGATCTCCCTGCGATCCGTCTCCGCCGTGGGCGCCAGCGGCTGCACGGTGGCATCAGGCTTGCCGTATTTGATCGCATTCTCGACAAGGTTGGCCAATGCTTGGCTGATCAACTCGCGATTGCCGTGAAGAGGCGCCGCTTCGACCTTCACGCGCAGCGTCATGCCGTCGTCTTCGGCGAGCGGTTCATAGAGCTCATGAATGCCGCGGGCCACATCGGCAGCATCGAAGTCGTCCATATTGCCGCGGGCCTGCCCAGACTCGGCGCGCGCAATCATCAGCAGAGCATTGAAGGTCCGGATTAGGCCGTCGGATTCCTCGATCGTCCGCTCCAGCGCGGAGCGGTACTCGGCTTCGGTCCTGGATTTCGCAAGCGCATCCTCGGCGCGGTTGCGCAGACGCGTCAGCGGTGTTTTCAGGTCGTGCGCGATGTTGTCGGAAACTTCCTTCAACCCCATCATCAACGCCTCGATGCGTTCCAGCATGGCGTTGAGATTTCCCGCAAGGCGATCCAGTTCATCGCCGCTACGCCCGACCGGAAGACGCCCGCTGAGGTCGCCTGCCATGATGCGCTGGGTCGTGCCGGTCATGGCGTCGATCCGGCGCAGCACCCGCCGCGCGACAAAAATGCCGCCGCCAAGGCCCAGCACCACCACGATCAAGACCGACCATTGCGCAGCGTGAGCGACGATGCCGAACAGCCGCCGCCGCTCCTCGAGATCGTGCCCGATCAACAGCCTGAAGCCGCTGGAGAGCTCGGTGACCTTCACCAGCGCGAAATGATTGGTGGAATCCTGATCGTCGAGCCGGCGATAGGCGGTTTCCGACCATCCGGTCGTGGCCATCACTCCCGGCGAGAGCGAGCCGACGTTGCCGGCGACCGCCTGCCCCGCCGGTGTGGTTACGAGATAGAGATTGGCGCCTGGACGCAGTGCGCGATTTTCGATGGTGAGAACCAGACCGCGCAAGCCGCGCCGAGCGAAAATATCGCTGACCTCGCCGGTCTCCGCATTCACCGTCGCGGTGATCTGTTCGGTGATCAGCTGCCGCGTGTTCCAGGCAAAAAAGCCAAGCAGAGACGCGGCGAACAGCGCGAACAGAAACAGATAGACCAGCGTCAAGCGGAACGCTGTGGTTCGGATCAGCTTACCGAATGCCGTCACGGATCATGTATCCCGCGCCGCGAATGGTGTGAAGCAGCGGCCGCTCAAAACCTTTATCGATCTTGGAACGCAGCCGCGAAATATGCACGTCGATGACGTTGGTCTGCGGATCGAAATGATAGTCCCAGACGTTTTCCAGAAGCATGGTCCGCGTCACCACCTGGCCCGCATGCTTCATCAGATATTCCAGCAAGCCGGAACTCGCGCGGTTGCAGCGTCAGTTCTTCCTTGCCGCGTGCCACCCGATGCGACAGCCGGTCGAGTTCGAGGTCGCCGACACGATAGGTGGTATCCTCCGCCGGTCCGCCGCGGCGGCGCGACAGCACCTCGACCCGCGCCAGCAGTTCGGCGAACGAATAAGGCTTCGGCAGATAATCGTCGCCGCCGGCGCGCAAGCCCTTGATGCGGTCGTCGACTTGTCCGAGCGCCGAAAGAATCAGAACCGGCGTGCGGTTGCCCTTTTCGCGCAGCGCCCCGATCAGCGACAGGCCGTCGCGTTTGGGGAGCATGCGATCGACCACGAGCACGTCGTAGTCGCCGCTTTCGGCGAGCGACAGTCCCTCTTCGCCATCGCCTGCCAGATCGGCGACATAACCGACTTCGCGGAACGCCTTCACCAGATAGTCGGCGGATTCGCGGTCGTCTTCGATGATCAAAAGTCGCATCTGGGTTTCGGTTGCGAGCGCGGTCACGTGAGAACTTCCATCACCATGGCGCGACCGGGGCCCTCATGCAAGGCGATCGGACGCGCCCTTCTGAGCCCATTAAAGTTAAAAAAAGCGGGCGGTGAAGCTGGGGGGACCTCACCGCCCTTTAACCTCCCGACGGAGGGGGGCGTTTTCCACCGGAAGGTAGTCACGGGAGCGGGTTCGTGACCCGCCCCCAAGGAAAGCAACGTCGGCGGGGGGCGATGATGCCGACGTTACCCTCCATCTCGTCGCGCACCTGACGCTTTAGCCTTTGGCCAGCGGGATCGCGACAAAACGCGAAGATCCGCCGCTCTTGACCCGCATCAGGACGCTATTCTTGTTGTCGTTGCGCGCGGCTGTAATCGCCTCACGCACGTCTCCGACATTGGCAACACTCTTTCCGGCGACTTCGAGAATAACGTCGCCTTCCTTGAACCCGCGTTCGGCAGCCGCGCTCTTCGGATCGACGTCGGTGACCACGACGCCCTCCTTGCCGGCACCGGCAACGCTATTGGCCGGCGCCAGACCGTCAAGCCGAGCCGGGGTACATCGGTTCCACGGTTCGCACCGCCCTTGTCGCCATTATCGGTGTCCGCCTTGGCTTCGAGCGTGTTGGGCAATTGGCCAAGATTGAGGCTGACCACCTTGTCCTGGCCCTTGTGCAGCACGTTGAGCTTGACGGCGCTGCCGGGCGACAGACCGCCAATGGTACGGGCGAGTTCGCGGGCATCCTTGACCGTTTCGCCGTTCACCGCGGTGATCACGTCGCCGGATTCAATACCGGCCTTTGCCGCCGGACCATTCGCCTGCGGTTCCGCAACCAGCGCGCCTTCCGCCTTCTTCAGGCCGAGGCTGTCGGCGATATCCGGCGTGACCGGCTGAATCTGGACGCCGATCCAGCCGCGGCTGACCGAGCCCTTGTCCTTGAGCTGGGCGATCACGGTTTTCACCGTCGAAGCCGGGATCGAGAACGCAATGCCGACGCTGCCGCCGGACGGCGAATAGATCGCGGTATTGACGCCCATCACCTCGCCCTCGGTATTGAAGGCCGGACCACCCGAGTTGCCCTTGTTCACGGGCGCGTCGATCTGGATGAAATCGTCATAGGGGCCGTTACCGATGTCACGGCCACTGGCCGAAACGATACCGGCGGTCACGGTACCGCCCAACCCGAAGGGATTGCCGACCGCGAGCACCCAATCGCCGATCCGCGGCTTGCCGTCGGACAATTTGGCGAACGGGAAGTTCGAGCCGCCCTCGACCTTGATCAGCGCCAGATCGGTCCGGGCATCGGTTCCAATCACCTTGGCGCTGTAGGTCTTGCCGTCGTCGGTCGTCACCTCGACCTTGTCGGCGCTGTCGACCACGTGGTTGTTGGTTACGGCATAACCGTCAGCCGAGATGAAGAAGCCGGAACCCTGGCCGGTCACGGCGCCGCGGCCGCGCGGAATAGCGCGCAGGCCCGGCGGCAGATCCCCTCCACCGAAGCGCCGGAAGAAACGTTCCATCGGCGATCCCGGCTGGAACGGCGAGGCGTCGTCGTTGTTGTCGCCGCCATCGTTTTTGGCGACTTTCTCGTTGATATTGACCTTCACCGAAATCACGGACGGTTTGACGCGCTCGACGATGTCGGCAAAGCCGACCGGCTGAGCAACCTTGCGAACCTCGTTATTGACCTGCGCATGGGCGCTGGTGGCGAAGATATCGACCGGGCCGGCCGACGGACCAAAGCCGTAAACGGCGACACCAAGGCCGGCAACGACCGACGCCATCAGCGCGAATTTACGTGCCGAAAACAATGAGCGACGCGGCTTCCGATAAGACGGAAGTGAGGAAAGATCGATGGGGCGATCGGTCATAAAAACTTCTCCAGAGCCTGAATTAGAAATGGTGCGGGGGGCGTGCACCTGCAGGCCCCAAACATGGGGATTTCAGCCTTACAACGCGCTGACGAAGGAATTAAACTTTGGTAATGAACAGCCTGTGGAATGCGGCGGATTATCGCAGGCTCATATTTACGCCTGCACTTGCCCCGCTATTTTTCGGCAGTCCGTTCCACCGCGATCAATTGGTTGATTCGCGCTTCTTCTTCGGGCGTCAAACTCAACAGCGCGTCGTCCTGTTCTCCGCCTGATCGAGCACGCCGGCGACCATGCGCCCACAACGCAATACCACCGGCCCCCAATGCCATCGGCGTCAAGAACCAGAGCAACCAGGTGTGTGAATTGAGCCTCGGCTTCAGCAATACGAACTCACCGTAGCGCGCCACCAGAAAATCGATCACCTGGGCGTCGCTATCGCCGGCGGCGATCCGCTCTCGGACGATCAACCGCAGGTCGCGGGCCAACGGTGCTTCGGAATCGTCGATCGACTGGTTCTGACACACCATGCAGCGCAATTCGCGCGACAAATCGCGCGCCCGCGCCTCCTTGGCCGCATCCGACATGATCTCGTCGGGCTGCACGGCATGGGCCGAGGTCGCCATCGCCGCGACAATCGTCAGTGCGAGAAGAGCGCGTTGCAAGGACATCACTCCGCCGCCTGCAATCCGCGCATGGATTTCGCAGGCTTCGGCGCGCCGACGCGCAGGCGCCGATCCGACAGTGACAACATGCCGCCGAACGCCATGAACACCGGGCCCAACCAGATCAACAGCACGAGAGGCTTGTGATAAATTCGCACCGCGACCGAGCCGTTGGCTGCGATGTCGCCCAGCGAGATGTAAAGCTGGCTCGCCCCGCGCGACAGCAATGCGGCTTCGGTCGTGGCGGCGCCGCCGCGGGTGGTGAACGTGCGTTTCGACGGCGACATGGTGTCGATCACACGGCCGTCGACCAGGACGCTGAAGTTTGCCGCCGTCTCGCGGTAGTTCGATCCCTGCCGCGGCGTCAGGCTGTCGAGCTTGAGGCTGTAACCGGCGATGCTGGTGACATCGCCCGGCTTCATCGACCTGATATTTTCGCTATTCCACGATGTCTCGCAGACGATACCGATCAACGCGATCCCGACGCCGGCATGCGCAAACATCGTGCCCCAGGCCGAGCGCGGCAACCCGCGCGCGCGCCGCAGCGCGATTGCGAGCGGCAGCCGGAACAAGCCGATGCGCTCGGCGAGATCGATCACGGCGCCGACAATTACAAACAGCGCGAGGCCGATCGCGAGCGGCGCGAAGGTGCTGCCGCCACGCGTCCAGGCCCATACCACCGCCATCACAAACAACGCCGCAATGCCGGCCGCGATCAGGCGCTGGGCGGCGCCGAGCAGATCGCCGCGTTTCCAGGCGAGCAACGGCCCGAAGGGCACCGCGATCAGTAACGGAACAAACAGCGGCCCGAAGGTGAGATTGAAGAACGGCGCACCGACCGAAATCTTCTCGCCCGTCATCACTTCCAGCGCCAGCGGGTAAAGCGTTCCGACAAAAACTGTCGCACATGCCGTCGTCAGCAGCAGATTGTTGAGGACCAGCGCCCCTTCCCGCGAGATCGGCGCAAACAGACCGCCCTGCTTGAGAGAGGACGCACGAAAGGCATAGAGCGTAAGGCTGCCGCCGATGAAAATGCACAGGATCAGCAGGATGAATACGCCGCGCCGGGGATCATTGGCAAACGCGTGGACCGATGTAAGGACGCCGGAGCGAACCAGGAAGGTGCCGAGCAGGGACAGCGAGAAAGCCAGGATCGACAGCAGGATGGTCCAGACCTTGAGCGCGTTGCGCTTCTCCATCACGACCAGCGAATGCAACAGCGCGGTGCCGGCGAGCCATGGCATCAGCGAGGCATTCTCCACCGGATCCCAGAACCACCAGCCGCCCCAGCCGAGTTCGTAATAGGCCCAGTACGAACCCATCGCGATGCCGAGCGTCAGGAATATCCAGGCGACCAGCGTCCACGGCCGCACCCAGCGCGCCCAGGCTGCATCGATCCGGCCCTCGATCAACGCCGCGATCGCAAAGGAAAACGAAATCGAGAAGCCGACATAGCCGAGATAGAGCATCGGCGGATGCACGGCCAGCCCAATATCCTGCAACACCGGATTGAGGTCGCTGCCCCTCGATCGGCGGATTGGCGATGCGCAGGAACGGATTGGAGGTCATCAGGATGAAGAGGTAGAAGGCGCTGGCGATCCAGGCCTGCACCGCCAGCACATGGGCACGAAGCGATATCGGCAGGTTATTGCCGAAGATCGCAACCAGGCCGCCGAACAGTGCCAGGATCGACACCCAGAGCAGCATCGAGCCTTCGTGGTTACCCCACACGCCGGTGATCTTGTAGATCAACGGCTTCATCGAATGCGAATTCTCCACCACGTTGACGACGGAAAAATCCGAGGAAACATGCAGCGCGATCAGCGCCGCAAATGAAGCGGCGACGAAAACGAGCTGCGCGACCGCCGTCGAGCGCGCGACATTCATCAACGGAAAATCGCGCCAGCGTGCCCCAAGAATCGGCACGGTCGACTGAATCAGCGCCAGGCCAAAGGCCAGCACCAGCGCGTAATGTCCACTTTCGGCAATCACCGCACGGCTCCCTGCTCGCCTTGCGCCGCACGGGCGGCGGTATTGCCGCCTTTGGACGCCGCGCCGGATCCCTCTTTCCAGAGCCCCTGCTTCTTCAGGGCATCGGCGACATCCTTGGGCATGTAGTTCTCGTCATGCTTGGCAAGCACGGTGTCGGCCTTGAACACGCCGGAAGCGTCGAGCGCACCTTCCGCGACGACACCCTGCCCTTCGCGGAAAAGGTCAGGCAAAATTCCCTGGTAGGAAACCGGCAAGGCTGCGCTTCCGTCACCGACCTCGAACCTGACCATCAGATTGTCACCGCGTACGAGCGATCCCGGCTGCACGAGGCCGCCGAGCCGAAACCGTTTGCCCGGTTGAATATGCTTCTCCGCAACCATTTTCGGCGTCGAAAAGAACACGATCGAATCGCGCATTGCATTGAGCACCAGCGCCGCGGCCACCGCGAGCACGAAGAGTGAGCCGCCGATAACAGTCAAGCGCCGCTGCTTGCGTGTCATTGATTGCCTCTTTTGCGTCGCCGCACCATTCCACTCATCTCACTCATCCGTCGAGTCCAAGATTTTTCAGGCCATCGTTGAGTTGCTGCAACCGCCCGGGATCCTTGGCAAGCGCCTGCCGGGCATCGGACGAGGCAGCCTTGGCTTTGTCGGCGTTACCCATGACCATATAAGCCCTGACGAGCCGCAGCCATCCCTCGACGTCATCGCCGTTCTGGTGCAATCGGGTGGCGAGACGCTCAACCATGCTACGGATCATGGCGCTGCGATCGGTCTCGCTCATGTCTTTCGCCGCCGCCATCGCCTCACTCGACAGCGCAGGCGCCGGTGCGCCGCCGACCCTGACCAGCGCAGATTGAATCAACGGACGCCACGGCGCGTCCGTTGGCGCCTTCGCCAGCATTGCGCGCCAAATCGAGGCTGCTTCCGCAGCATGGCCATCCTGCTCGGCCGCCAGTCCCAGAAAATAATTCGCTTTCACCTCGTCGGCGTTGAGCGCGACAGCGCGCTCGAACTCGGCCTTGGCTTCGCCGGTAACGATGCCGCCCGCCGCAGCCACCAAGGCTTCGCCGAGATCGGCCCGCCGGGTCGCGTTTTCCCCGCTATAGGTGATCGAATTCCGGAAGGCGCGGACCGCATCATCCATGCGCCCCAATCTTGCGAGCACCGGCGCCAGAATGGTCCAGCCCCGGCCATCCGCGGGCTCAGCCTCCAGATGCTGTTCGACTTGCGCGACGAGCTTGTCGAGCGATTGCGTCGCACCGGGCGTGCGGCTGCGCTGCGCCAGCGGAAAATCGGGTAGCTCAGGCGAGCCTAGCGGGTAATAAAGCCCGGCTGCGACGAGCGGCAATCCGATGAGAGCGACAACGGCCGCCACCCGACGCAACTTGACGCTCGAGCTTGAGGTCGCCTCGGGCTGGTTGTCGACCGCAGCGAGCAGCCTGCGGCTGATCTCGACGCGCGCGGCCGCAGCTTCCGGCGGATTGATGAGACCCGTGGCGACATCGCGGTCGATTTCAGTGAGTTGATCCCGGTAGACGGCGGCTTCATTGCCGTCCTGCTGCGGATGGCCGGCGCGACTGAGCGGCCAGAGCACGGCAAAGATCGCCGCGGCCGTCATCAGCGCGAACACAAACCACAGCATCATCGATCGGGTTCCGGTGGAACGGCGCGAACCAGCACAGCGCCTTCGCGTCGCTTTACACCATAGGCGCCAGACGCGGGCAATTGACAATTATCAATTTGATGAGCCAAACGTAAAATATTGACACACCTCACGAAAATTCGTTTCTCAAAACCTTCAAATGTGAGGTTTTACAAGGGCAAATCCGCCCCGGGCCGGATCAGCCCGTCCGCGACGATTTGCGCTCGCCCGTCACGGCGTTTTCGGCGGCCCTGCTCATCAGCGACGCATAATCGGCGCCAAACAGCACGTCACAAAAACGGATGGCGGCGGCTACCTGCGTTTGGCGATAGGCTCGCGCTTTGCCTTCGCTGCCGCGGAGCGATTGCACCAACGCTTCGGTCGACTGCTCGACATAGTGCTGGAGATCGGAATAGGTCCGCATGGTGACTTCGTTGATCGCCAGTTCGCCGGCATAGGTGCGGCACACCGCGACGAACTCGATCAACGCGATGGTCTCGTCGACATCGCCTGAGTTGATCTGGGCTGCTGCTGCAATGTCCTTGTCGGCGCGCTGGCGCAAGATTCGTCTGACGCGGCCGGGAACGCTGTCGATTTCCGATTGCAGCGCGCTGGAAATGTCGGCGCGGATCGATGCCAGTTGCCTGCCCCAGGCTGAATTGTTGCGCAGATCGAGTTCGGTTCGCAGGCCGCGGACACCATCGTGAAGGGTTTTCAAGTGCTCGGTGACTTCGCCGAAGCGGCCGCGCTTGATATCGGCCCGCAGGGTTGCCGCCAGGCAGTACAAATCGTGCAAGGCGATGGTGACGGCGATGCCGTAGGGCGTCGAGGCGACGCGCATCTCGTCGTCGGACGCCGCCATGCGGATCGCCAGACGAATGATCTGCCATGGCGCCGCCAATCGCTGCATCACCAGCGACAGCACGAAAGGCAGCAACTGCGGCGTCTGCAAGGAGGGAACATTGAGCGCGGCAATCACCGCCTCGATCTGAGCATCGTTGAAGACACGCATGTAGCTGGGAACACGGCTGTTGAGCGTGTCGAACGCTTCGCGGACCTGCAACACACAGGCAATCGATGGCAGATCCTCGATCACATCCGGCGGACCAATGCGGGCCAGCGCGCGGCGGTCATCGGCGCCAGATGCCACAACCGCCAGCAGCCCCTCGGCCGTGGCCAGCTGAAGTTTCCGCGCCGCGGCCTCGATCTCGGGGGAGGTGCCATTCTCCGGACCGCGGGAAAGTGCCGTCTCGAATTGGCGGGCTAGGTCCGGCGCTCCTTCGCGAGCCAGCCACTGCCAGACCGGCAACAGTGAGGCGCGGCGAATCTGGCCTTCACGAACCGCGACGTTGCCTTCGACCAGAAACGGTTCCAATGGGCGGAACAGGAGCCGGGTCGGGTTGTCCGTGCGCGGCCGCGTCTCATCATCGGCATCGGCGCCGCGCACAATCTTGCGCAGCTGTTCGAGCACAAAAGTAGCGATCATGGTCTCCTCGCCGCGTTCGATGGCGCGCTCGAACTCCCGCATCAGCAGCGCCTGTGACTGTGGCGGCAGCTGGGCGAGATAGTCTCTCAGCCGTTCGGTTGATGTCTGGCTCATGCGCCCGGACTACAAGCTTGTGTGGCGCGGACGGCAAAAATACGTCCACAGGGCATAGTAAAAGCCACCGCGTTAAGAAGTCGTTTAGGATGATCAACCCCAGAGGATGATCATGGCCACTATTCCATCAAAAGTTGCACTGCCGATGCGCGTTTATGCGGCCGGCAGCAGGAGTTCGGCCCGCAACCCGCCCGTCGGGGCATGGCCGAGGGTCAGACTGCCGCCATAGAGCGCCGCAAGGTCGACCACGATCGATAGCCCGAGCCCGGAGCCCGGCTTGGATTCGTCGAGCCGCTGGCCCCTGCGGGATACCTGGGCCCGCTCCTGCTCCGAAAGGCCGCGCCCGTCATCATCGACGATAATTCGCAGCATCGGGGTCGCGCCGGGCTCATTTGGCTCGTCAACCAGAACCTCGATGAAGACACGCGAGACCGCCCATTTGCAGGCGTTGTCGACGAGATTGCCGACCATCTCCTCGAGGTCCTGCCGCTCGCCGCGAAACCTTGCCTTTGATCCGGAGGCAACTTCGATGGCGACGCCGCGGTCGCGATGGATTTTCTCCATGGTGCGGCGCAAGGCATCGACCACCGGACCGACCTCCGTGATGGTGCCGACGATGGTAAGGCGCGCTGCGATCCGCGCGCGCTCCAGATGATGGGCGACCTGATCACGCATCACGTCCGCCTGCTCAAGAACCTTGGCGGCAAACAGATCGGAAGAATGGCTAGCTGCTTCGTTGACGATCACCGACAGCGGCGTCTTGATCGCATGAGCCAGATTGCCGACATGGGTGCGGGCGCGTTCGACGATTTCCCGGTTGGCGTCGATCAGGGCATTGGTTTCACGCGCCAGCGGCGCGATCTCGACGGGAAATTCGCCCTCGAGCCTCTCGGCGCGGCCGGACCTGATATCGGCAATTGAATCGGAAATGCGCTTGAGCGGGGCCAGTCCAAAGCGGACCTGGAAGATCGTGGTCAGAACCAGGACGATCGAAAGGGCCATAAACGTCCCGCCCAGATAGTAGTCGAAGTTGCGGGTCTCGTCGAAAATTTCCGATGCATCGCCGGCGACATCGACGAGGAACTTGCCGTCGGAGCCGAGATCGACCGGCCGTTCCACCATCCGCAGCGTCTGCCCCTCCGGGCCCTCGACATAGCCGAGGCGAATGCCGGCCGCACTCAGTTCGGCGCCGTGATCTTCGAGCTTCGGCAGCTTCTTGTCCCACAGCGAACGTGACGCGCGCACCTCCTCCTTCTCGGAATCAGTGCGGATGATCTGCCAGTACCATCCCGACAGCGGCAGTTCGAACAGCGGTTCGCCCAGCGACTGGAACTGATGATCGGGCGGCTCGTCGGGGGTCGCCACCTCGGCGACCAGCGTGCGCAGATAGAGGTTTAGACGGCGGTCAAAGGCGCGTTCGGTGGCGTCGCGGTAGACGGACGAAAGGATCACGCCGGTGATCAGCAGAATGACCACCACCCAGGCGGTCGCAGACAGAAACAGCCTGGTCGCAAGCGAGCTGCGGCGCATCAGGGCATCATCCCGAACGATCTTCCGCGCGGTGTCGACATGGCGGGATACAAAACGTCAAAAAGGCCCATGCCCGAACAGAGCATAGGAGGAGACGCCGGATCAACCGCCCGTTACCGGCGGCGTCAGCAAATAGCCAAGCCCCCTGACCGTCTGGATGATGTCGACATCGAGCTTCTTGCGGATGCGGCCGACGAAAACCTCGATCGTGTTCGAAGTCGCGATCAAAATCCTGATCATAGAGATGCTCGACCAGTTCGGTTCGCGATACCACACGTCCGGTGTGATGCATGAGGTAGGCGAGCAGCCGGTATTCGTGCGACGTCATCTTGATCGGATTACCGGATACGCTGACGCGGCCGGTGCGGGTATCGAGCGAAACCGGACCGCAGGTCAGCTCCGATTGTGCGTGACCGGTCGAGCGGCGGAGCAGCGCGCGAATTCGCGCCAGGACCTCCTCAAGATGAAACGGCTTGGCCACATAGTCGTCGGCGCCGGCGTCGAAGCCTTGAACCTTGTCGCTCCAGCGATCGCGCGCGGTCAGAATAAGCACCGGCATCGAACGCCCGTTGCGACGCCAGGCTTCCAGCACCGAAATGCCATCCATCTTCGGCAGGCCGATATCGAGCACGACCGCATCATACGGCTCGCTGTCGCCGAGGAAGTGCCCCTCTTCGCCGTCGAACGCGCGATCGACCACATATCCGGCGTCGGTCAGCGCCGTGGTCAGCTGGCGATTGAGATCCGGATCATCCTCGACGACAAGTAAGCGCACGCGGCTCTCCAAATATGGTCACTATCCCGGACAAGATGAACGCGGCCGTCGTGAATGGGTTATGAACGGCGGCGACCCGCAAGATTACTTTTTCTTCACAACGGCTTTCAATGACATTCCGACCGCAAACGAGCCGCGCGGACCGCCAATTCGTTAACGCCCGGCCGGAGCGCCCTTGATGGTGATGAGATCAATCGGACCGCCGGGACGGTTGTCGTCGAAAACGCCGATCGTCAGCCGCCCCGTTCGCCAGGCCAGTGTATCGAGATTGGTTCGGCCTTCGTAAAGCAACGGACCGTCAGGGTGATTGTCATGACCGTGGACGACGTGGAGATCGCCGAAGCCTCCCGAATATCCCTTCGGATAGCGCTTCCACAACAGCGTCTCGACGCGCTGAAGATCCAGGGAAGTTCCGGGATCGACGCCCGCATGCACATAGAGGCGATGGGCATCGACGTAAAACAGCCGCAGCCGGCCGAGCCAGTCGATGTGGGATTGCGGCACATGTGCCGGATCGCCTCCATAGGAAGCGAGAGCGGCATCGCCGCCCTTCGCCAGCCAGGCCGCCATTGTCGAGCCGTCCCGCAGCGCGTCGATCATCATGGCATCGTGGTTGCCCTTCAGGGTCACCAGTTCAAAACTGCCGCCGACGCCCGATCGCAACCGGTCGATCACGCCCATGCTGGCCGGTCCCTTGTCGACGTAGTCGCCGATCGCAACGATGGTCCCGGTCTCGCCTTTGGATCGTGCTGCAATTTCGGCGAGGCCGTTATTCAGCAGGTCCAGCCGGCCGTGGATATCCGGGATAACAAAGGTATTGCTCATCGCTGGCGCCGCATTCGCTGGTTCGATATCGACATCGCAAGTCCCCGATTCACATGGCCGCTCACTCAAACCTTGTAATGAGGAACTCCTCGTAAACACAGGATCCGATGTGGCTTTGATTTGAAATCAGGTGTCGTTGCTTCAGGCTCCTCGCCAAGCATTATGCCAATAATCTTCGAAAGCGAACCGGGAAGCCTTCGAACAGGTTGAGGTCAGGCCTCTTGTGGCTTACCTAGAGGCATGATTTACAGGATATCCGTTATCACAGGCTGGCTCGCGCTCGGGATGATCGCCGTCGTAACGCTTTCGCCGATGGGAGCCCGCCCCTCGCTCGCGAGCCCGCATCTGGAGCACTTCGCCGCCTTTGCGCTGATCGGCCTTGCCTTCGCGCTGGCTTACCCCAACCGCGTCTTGCTGGTTTTCGCGATCGTGGTCGGGGCGGAACTGGGCCTGGAACTGCTTCAGCTATTGACGCTGGACCGCCATAGCCGCGCCGCGGACGCGCTCGTGAAGGCGCTGGGCGGCATTAGCGGAATCTGTGTCGGACAAATGGCGTCTTTCCTGCTCCGCCTCAAGCCGGCTCAATCGGATCATTCGATCTGAGCCGAGCAATTCGAGAGCTCAGCATCCCCTGATCAACACCGGACCTGCAAAGACATCGTCGGTATAAAACTCGCAGGCCTGCGCTGGTGTCCGCGCATCGCGCGCGTCAAGCACCGACTTCAGGTTGAGCGGCATGCCGAGCAGGCTTGCCTCCGCCTGATATTGACTCACACTCAGTGCGGCGATCGCCATAGCCAGTATCGAAATCTTTTTCACCGCGCTTCCCCCGTCTTTTCGAAAACGAGGATAGCGCGGAGCAATTGTTACATTCGCCCGTAATTGGCTCAACTCTTCGCGACGCGGCACATCATTCGTTAACCATCATGTGCGCGCCGCAGGCGCTAGAACGCCCGGCGAGGATGGCCGAAGGTCGAGATGCGCGGCGAGAGGCCCGCGAATTGCGATTGGCGACGGTGCGACCGCCAAGCGCAAACAATATAACCGGCGGCGAAACCCGCGATGAAAAACGACGACTGAAGGAGAAGAGTGAACATGGAATGCATCCGGTTATCCCCCCGCGCTTCTTGATCGCCCGGATGGTGGGCGACATCATGATTTGAACTGCCGAAGACTTGCTCTGCCGAAGGCTTGCTCTGCCGAAGACTTACCCTGCCCGCGTCGTGCAGCGATCACGGGCAAACCCTCGCAGGCGCAATCATGCGCGATTCGTCATCGCCGAAAAACCGGAATAGCGCGAGACCGGATTAACACGGTGTTGGTAATCGATCGCCCGACGGGAACCGTGATCGGATGGCGGTTCCGTGCGGCGAGCGATTGTTCTCTAGGTGCGGAAGAATACGAACCAGACGACACCCAGGATCAGAATGGCAAGGCCGGTGGAAACTGCCAATAGCGCGAGCACTGAGGGTCCTGGCTCGGCCTGCCGCGCTTCGGTCGGAGTTTCAACGATTTGATGGTCCCGTTGCACTGCCATGGTGGCCTCGATCTGCTTTAAAGCGTTCGGCGTCCGTGGCCGCCGGGTGATAGGGCAACGCGTCATTTCCAATGATGTTCCTGCCTTGCCAGGTGCCGCATCGCGGTGCTCGCCACCATCAAGCGGCCTTTGCAAGCGGCCCCTTGCAGGCGGCCATTGCGCGGCACGCCACGTGCGACATTCTTTCACTCGAAAGAAAGCGCAACTCGCCCCGGTTAACGCCGTTGTCAGATTCCCGTTGCGGCGTGTTTTAAACCCGTCCCACCGGTGATATCGTTTCGTTTTTCGTCGGTTGCGTCCGAGGAGTATCCCATGGCCCCCCGCGCCAATTGGAAGGGTTTCCTGCGCCTTTCACTGGTGACCTGCCCGGTCGCGCTTTATCCCGCGACCTCGGACACCGAAAAGGTCAGCTTCAATCAGATCAACCGCAAGACCGGCCATCGTATCAAATACGCCAAGGTCGACGCCGATACGGGCGAGGAAGTCGCCAGCGACGACATCATCAAGGGCTACAAGGTCGACACCGACACCTATATCGAGGTCTCAAAGGAAGAGCTCGAGGACATCGCGCTCGAATCGACACACACGATCGAAATCGACGAATTCGTCCCCAAGACCGACATCGACAGCCGATACCTGATCCGTCCCTATTACCTCGTGCCCGACGGCAAGGTCGGCCACGACGCGTTCGCGGTGATCCGCGAAACCATTCGCAGCATGAACAAGGTCGCGATCGGCCGGGTGGTCCTGACCAACCGGGAGCACATCGTCGCGCTGGAACCGCTCGGCCAGGGCCTGATGGGAACGCTGTTGCGCTACCCTTACGAGGTGAGAAGCGAAAAGGATTATTTTGACGATATCCAGAACGTCAAAGTCACCAAGGATATGCTGGATCTGGCCAAGCACATCGTCGAGAAAAAGTCGGGCTCGTTTGAACCCGACAAGTTCGAGGACCATTACGAATCCGCTTTGATCGACCTGATCGACAAAAAGCGCAGCGGCATTCGACCGGCGGCCAAAGCCGCCCCCAAAAACGGCGGCAATGTCATCAATTTGATGGATGCGCTCAAACGCAGCCTGGCCAACGAACGGCAGGCGCCTCCTCCCGCTGTCAAGGGCAAGAGGCCGAAGAAACGGATCGAGGGCCAGCGCGAGATGCTGCTGCCGATCAGCGGCAAGCGCGCCGCCAAAGAGGAAGCCAGAGCCGAAACCAAGGCCCCAGCTGCGAAAAAGCCCGTGCGCGGTTCGGCACGGGCCAAAAAAGCCGGATAGAGCGACGCGCCGTTACTTCAGCGACGTGTTGATCGTCGTGAATTTGCCGTTGAGGGTGGTGCCGATGCCGTTGACGGCCGTGATGATCACGATGCTGAGGCCGACCGCGATCAGGCAGTATTCAATCGCCGTCGCCCCGGACTTGTCGTTCAGGAATCGTGAAATCAGCTGCCGCATCCAAAACTCCCGCTCGCAGAAACAGAGCGCTTGCACCACCGCTAATGGTGCTGGAATCTAAATTCGATTGGTTACAGGTGCATTGAGGAAGAGGCTGAACGGGCCATTAATCGAAACGGCCTGCCGTACTCGATTTTTTGATAACCCCTTATTCGAAATGGAAAATCCGGGAGCGTCGATTTTGAACGCCGCCTCGATTGGCCTCAACAGTTTAAAAAAATCGTCACGTGAAGAAGCTCAACCTTTGCGCGCGTGATCGTCGCACCCGTTTGCGCCCGCGCGCGTATGAGTGGTGATCCGGCCTACTCCGCCATTTCGGCCGGCTGCGCAGGGCCGGCCAGCGGCCGTTCTTCCATCAGGATCATGCAAATCGACGCCACGACCATCATGGCCGCAGCGGCGCCGAACACATAACGGAAGGCGGCAATCATATCGGCGGCCGAAACGGAGTTGACAAGACCACGATGCTCGCCCGAAAGCGACATGTCGGCGCCGAGTGCCATCAGCAGAATAGCCGAGAACACCGCAACGGTGAACGACGCCATCAAGGCGCGAAAGAAATTGGTCGCCCCGGTAATGGTGCCGACCTGCGAGCGCGCGACCGCATTCTGTGACGACACGGTTGAGACCGGAAATGCCGTGCCTAACCCCAATGCGAAGATCGACAGCAACACCAAAAGCAGCCAGAGCGGCATCGGCGCCAACATCAGTGCCGCCGCGGTGATGGCCGCCACGATTGTCCCAATGATCGCAACCCGCTTGTAGTGCCGGGAGCGCGACATGGTTCGCCCGGCAATCGCGGCGCCGCCGGTCGAAACCGCGGCCAGCGGAATCAAGGCCAGGCCCGCTTCACTTGCGCTGAGGTGATAGACGCCCTCGTAATAAAGCGGCAGGTAGACGGTCAGTCCCAGCATCGCGCCCATGCCGCAGCCGCCGCAAACCATGGCGTAAGGCACCACCGTTCCCCCCATCAATGGCAACGGCAGGAACGGCTCGTCAGCCTGCAAGGCATGCCAGACGAAAGCAAATGTCAGCGCAATCGAAGCCCCCACCATCGCCATGATGACCGGCGACAGCCAGAGATAGCGATTGCCGCCCCAGGTCAGCACCAGCATCACCATGACGGCGGCGGCCATCAAAAGAACACCGCCGAGCCAGTCGACCTTGCGGCGCCGGTGAAAAACCGGGATCCTGCCCATTTTCGGCAACAGCATCGCCAGCGATGTCAGGCCGAGCGGGACGTTGATCCAGAAAATCATCGACCAGTGGAGATGTTCGGCGAAAACGCCGCCGAGGATCGGCCCGCCGATTCCGGCCGCCATCCACACGCCGCTGAAATAGGCCTGATACTGGCCGCGCTCGCGCGGCGTCACCACGTCGGCAATCACGGTCTGCACGATCGGCAGGATGCCGCCGCCGCCCAGCCCCTGAAGGCCGCGGGCGATGATCAGCACCGGCATGCTCGGCGGCAACGGCGCACAGGATCGAGCCCACGATAAACAGACTCATCGAGGTGATGATCGTGGCACGACGGCCGTAAATGTCGCTCAGCGTGCCGAACACCGGCGCCACCGCGGTAGACGCCAGCAGATAGGCCGTAATGACCCATGACAGGCTGGAAACGTCTCCGAACTGCCGTCCGATGGTCGGCAATGCCGTCGCAACGATGGTCTGGTCGAGTGCGGCCAGAAACATCGTGAGCATCAGGCTCATCAAAATGGTGCGGACTTCAGTTTGACTGAGTGGCGCAGGCGGCGCGATCGGCGGCGCGTCGCTGATATCAGGGATATCAGAAGGCACCACCGTGGGTTCAACGGCGAGACTTTCGGACAATGCTGGCTGATCGGCCAATGGACGGCCTTGCCGTTCGAACTTGTTCATGCGGAGATTATGCCGGAGCGGGCAGCGGTTCTCGCCGCCACGAAATATGCAGTCTATTTACGGGGCGAATTGGGGCTGCGGCAGCGGGTCGGGCGCATGGGAGCGTCCCGGTCAGCGCGCAAGACATCGAGTCGATCGTGAGGACGACGGGCGCTTCTTCAGCCGGGCACGTTTGGGCAGGAGCGCCGGCCACTGCACGATATGATCTTCGAGATCTTCGTCGGCGATCTCGTTTTCGGTTCCCTCTACGCGACCGCGCACGGAAACGCCGGCTTCATGGACCGTATTGGGGTCGCCCGAAATCAATGGATGCCACCAATAGAGATCGCGGCCCTCGGCGACCAGACGATAACCGCAACTTGGCGGCAGCCAATTCAGCGTGCGCACATTGGCAGGCGTCAGTCTGACACAGTCAGGAACCTGTTCGGAACGATTCTGATAATCCTTGCAGGCGCAAAGGCCTGCATCCAGAAGTTTGCAGGAAACGTGAGTGAAATAGATTTTGCCGGTGTCCTCGTCCTCAAGCTTTTCGAGGCAGCAGCGGGCACAGCCGTCGCACAGGCTTTCCCATTCCGCCTCCGACATCTCTTCCAACGTCTTGGTTTTCCAGAAGAATCCTTCCTGGCCGGAAGGCGGTTTGGGCTTTTCGGTCATCGGCTTGGGATTTTCGGGCATCTTTCGCATCTGCCCTTCTAGGGGCAGCGTGCGCATCCGTGCAAGTGGCAGGACGACTCCACGTCCTGAACGCCAGTGGACATTATCCCTTCCTTTTGAAAAGTGAGCCCGGCCATTGGTTTATCGTCCCCGCTCGGCTAGATAGGAGTATGGCAGGCGGGGCACCGATATGCCTTGGGTTTGCCGCAACATTCCCGCAAGATTTGAGGATCCTGCACCGCAAGCGGTGATCGACTTCAAATCGAAAACGACACCGGAATTCCGGTTTCAGGTAAACGCCTGCCCGTGCGCAAGATCGATCTCACCGAATGGAAAAAGAAGATCCGGCACTGGATGCTGGATCTGGACGCGCGCATCGATTCGACGCTGTTCTCGACCGGCAAAGGCACCCGCGAGCTCTATGAGCGGTATTCCGCCTTCATGGACCGCTTTTATGTCGGCCACTGGAAGCGCTGGGTTTTCATCGAGCCCTTGTCGGAAGCCGCCACCCTTGGTCTTGGCGGTTTGATCCTGATGCTGGCGCTGGCGGTGCCGGCCTTCCGCGAGACCGCCGACGAAGACTGGCTGAAGAAATCCGATCTGGCGGTGACCTTCCTCGATCGTTACGGCAATCCGATCGGCAGCCGCGGCATCAAGCACAACGATTCTATCCCGCTGGAGGATTTCCCGGACGTCCTGATCAAGGCGACGCTCGCAACCGAAGACCGCCGTTTCTACGACCACTTCGGCATCGACGTCGCCGGTACGTTGCGCGCGATCGTGACCAACGCCCAGGCCGGCGGCGTGCGGCAGGGCGGCTCCTCGATCACCCAGCAATTGGCCAAGAACCTGTTCCTGAGCAACGAGCGCACTATCGAGCGCAAGGTGAACGAAGCCTTCCTGGCGATCTGGCTGGAGACGCGGCTCACCAAAAACGAAATTCTCAAGCTCTATCTCGATCGCGCCTATATGGGCGGCGGCACCTTCGGCGTCGACGGCGCGGCGCATTTCTACTTCAACAAGTCGGCCCGCGACGTCAATCTCGCGGAAGCTGCGATGCTTGCGGGGTTGTTCAAGGCGCCGACCAAATATGCGCCCCACATCAACCTGCCCGCCGCCCGCGCCCGCGCCAACGTCGTGCTCGACAACCTTGTCGATGCCGGCTTCATGACCGAAGGCCAGGTATTCGGCGCGCGGCGCAATCCGGCCACCGCAGTCGACCGCCGCGACGAGAATTCACCGAACTACTATCTGGATTGGGCGTTCGACGAGATGCGCAAGCTCGTCGACACCTTCCCGAAATCCTACAACGAGCGCGTTTTCGTGGTGCGCACCGCCATCGACATGAACGTGCAGCGCGCCGCAGAGGAAGCCATCGAAAACCAGTTGCGGCAGTTTGGCCGCGATTATCACGCGACCCAGGCTGCAACCGTCGTCTCCGATCTCGACGGCGGCGTGCGCGCGATGGTCGGCGGCCGCGACTATGGCGCCAGCCAGTTCAACCGTGCGACCGACGCCTATCGACAGCCCGGCTCGTCGTTCAAGCCCTATGTCTATACGACCGCGCTGCTGAACGGCTTCAAGCCGACCTCGATCGTGGTCGACGGGCCGGTCTGCATCGGCAACTGGTGCCCGCAGAATTACGGCCACTCCTATTCCGGACCAGTCACTCTGACGCAGGCGATCACCCGCTCGATCAACGTCGTTCCGGTGAAACTGTCGATTGCGCTCGGCGGCAAGGCACCGAATCCGGCCAAGGTCGGCCGTGCCAAGATCGTCGAGGTCGCGCGCCGCTTCGGCATCAAGGCGCCGCTACCCGATACGCCCTCGCTGCCGATCGGCGCCGACGAAGTCACCGTGCTCGAACATGCGGTCGCCTATGCGACCTTCCCGAACAAGGGCAGATCGGTCACACCGCATGCGGTGCTGGAAGTTCGTACCGGCACCGGCGATCTGGTCTGGCGGTTCGACCGCGACGGCAAGAAACCGCTGCAGGCGATTCCGCCCAACATTGCGGCCGAAATGGCCGAAATGATGAGCCACGTCGTCAGCGAGGGCACCGCGCGGCGCGCTGCACTCGACGGCATCCCGACCGCGGGCAAGACCGGCACCACCAACGCTTATCGCGATGCCTGGTTCGTCGGATACACCGGCAATTTCACCTGCGCTGTCTGGTACGGCAACGACGATTATTCCCCGACCAACCGTATGACCGGCGGGTCGCTACCGGCACAGACCTGGCACGACATCATGCTCGCCGCGCATCAGGGCGTCGAGATCAAGGAGATTCCGGGCGTCGGAATGGGCACAAAACTTCCGTCCTCGTCTTCTGCCGCCGTGCTAGCGGCCAATGGCGGTCCGAAGCCTGCGGAGATCAAGCCGCCGCCGGTTCTCACCAAGCGTGGTGCGGACATTCTGGTGCGCGTGGAAAAGCTGCTGGATGACGCAGCCAAAACCGCCGGCGAGCCTGCCAAACCGACCAAGCCAGTGTCCTCGACTTCCGCCGGGTTCACCGACAGTTTTGCTTCGGCGCTGCCCGAGAGCCCCGCAGCCTCACCCGCTCCGCGCAAGAATTAAACGTGCGACTGATATTCGTCACCTTGCTGGCGCTGATCCTCGCCGCCGCCGTCGGCCTCGGCGCCACATGGGTGACGGCGACCCGCGGCACCGATCTCGGCACGCTCAAGATCGGCGCCTGGACCGCGCGGCCGAGAATCGGTACCGCCGACGTCGACCCTTATTCGCGTGCATCCATTGCCCGCAGCGGCGAGTTGCCGATCGGCACCGGCGACGGCGTTGCATTCTCCGCCACGCGAGACGACCGCAAGCGGCTGCTTGACGGCCGCTGCGATGTGGTCGTGAGCGGAATTACGCCGCCGGCGCGGTTCTGGACGCTGACGCTCTACGATTCGAGAGGACGGCTGGTCTCAAATTCACTGCAACGCTACGGCTTCACCAGCCAGGAAATCATCCGCGGCGCGGATGGCTCGTTCGAAGTGCGAGTGGCGTCACGATCGCGCGCCGGCAACTGGCTGCCGACTGGCGGAATCGAGCGCTACTCGCTGGTGCTGCGGCTCTACGATACGCCGGTAGGCGTCGCGACGCGGACCCAGCGCGACGCTCCGATGCCCGCTGTCGCAACGGTGGGCTGCCCATGATCCGGCTGTTGTTCACGATCATCGCCGGTGTGCTGCTGGGCGGCATCGTGCATCTGGTCAGCGTGCTGGCGCTCCCGCGCATCGCGAGCCAGGACGCCTATTCCCGTCTCGCTCCGATCACAAAACTCAATGCCGTCACACCGCTGCCCTTGCCGGATCCCTCCGCGGCCCCCTTGCCATTCATGGATCCGGCTTTTGCGGTTGCGATCTGCCGCTACGATCTGTCGGGAGGGCCGATCAAGCTCACGGTGCCTGTGAGCCAGGCCTATACGTCGGTGTCGTTCTATACCCGCAATGAACTGGCCTATTATGCCATCAACGACCGCTCGGCCGGGCGCAAGGTGATTGAGCTCGACCTGATGACGGAGGCTCAGCACGCCGCTTTGCCAGAGGATGAGGACGTGACGGCCGCGGACCGGCTGATCATCGATTCTCCCAGCGCGGCCGGACTAATCGTGATGAAGGCGCTGGCGCCGGAGCCGGGCCTGATGGCGCAAGCGCAGGCTTCGCTCGCCGCATCGAGTTGCAAGGTGCAGACCGAGCCGATGCCAGTCAAACGCTGAGCTTAGCGGCAATTCTTCGGACAGCTCTCAGCCGCGCGAGCTAAGCCTGTAGCCGTTGACGGGCTGTACCGCGACGGGCGGATTGGCGGCCAAAGCGGCAAGTTCGTTGAGAAGCCGGTCGGCTTCGGCGGCCATGCCGTCGGGCGCCTGAACCACCAGCCGTTCCAGCGCCCAGCGGTACGACGAAATTCGCCGCTCCTGGCATTGCTGGACCCACTGCACGATCAGCGTGTTTTCTTCCATGCGGGCGACGGCGTCCGCCCGCTCCCGCGGCGACAGTTGCGAGACATGAGCGAGGCTGGCATTGCGCTTGCGGTCGAGGTCGAGCACGCGGGCCGCGGTGGAATAGAACGGCTCGAAGCGGGTGATGTCGTCGCGTATATCGTCGATCAATTGCGAATAGCGCGAGGCGTCCGAGCGGTGCGGCTCGTCGATCAACTGCCGCCCATAGGCCGTGCGATCAAAAGCGACCTTCTCCCGCCACGGCGAAGCCACAACCTGGTAGTCGCCGAACACGGCCTTCCAGGCGGGACGCGAATGCGGCGGCTCGATCACCGGATAGGCCTGATCGCGAAGCTGCCTTTCGCCATCGGTGAGCTGGAATTGCGAGGCTTTCAGGCCGACGCTGCCGGTCGCCTCGGCGCCTAGCCAGCGATGCATGTCGTCGTTGCGGAAATCCTCGCGGCTGCGTCCGAAATCGCCACCGCTACAGCCGGCCAGCATCAGGCCTGATGTGAGCAGCATCAGCGCCGACAGGCCAGCTGACCGCTGCCGCCCGATCCGGATCAAAAATGAGGTGTCGGGCATCCCATCCGGCTTTCAGCGCCGCCGCCGACGACGGCCGGGAGCTGTCCCCTGCTCCGGCCCGCGATCCCCGCTGGTTTCCTCAGCCTGACGCTCGATCCGGATCACGGGAAGGATCACGACCGTTCCCGTAACCCCCTGGGCAACGCCATCCATGGTTGGGCCCAGCCGCCGCGATGCCGCATCCGCTGGAAATTCAATGATGGTGCCCATGCCCAAACTCTCTCCGGTTGCCGCTCTCACGCGATTTGCAGCGACGGTCGTCATTAAGAACAGGACGTGGTTAACGGCTTCTTAATTCGCAGGCGTCGCTCGATTTGATGTCAGACCGTTGCACGGCGATCACGCGAGACGGCAGAAATGGCGAGATATCGGCTGGCCGTTTCACGAATTGTTTTCCTTAACGCGGCGTTAAAGCAACTGACTTAGGCTTTCGCGAGATTTAATCAGTCGCGTATCCCTCAAGATGACAACGCCTCCGCTGTTCTCGGGCTTTGACGGTTTGATGAACCTTTCTCATCGAGAGGGCGTCGACATCCGCCCCACCTTGCTTCGCGTTCTCGCTGATCTCTATGTTCAGACGACCACCCATAGCGAGCAGGAAGCCCGCCAGTTCGTCGAACTCACGTCCCGGCTGATCGATCAGGTTGACGACGCCACGCGCGCGGCCGTGCGGGCCCGGCTCGCCGTCTATCCGGCAACACCTGCTCCGGTCCTGAAACATCTCGGGCTCAAACCATCCGCTCCCGATCAACGCGTGGCGCTCGCCCGCGAAATTCCCGCACACTTGATTCCAGAGACAGCCGTTGCACCGGAACCGGCCAAGACCGCGCGTGAGGCGCCGTTGCAGATGGCCGCAAAGCTGTCGATGCAGCCGAAAGACGCGGCGGAAATCAGCAGTCTCTTTTTCAGCGCAGGTTCGTCCGAGCGGGTCCTGATCCTGCACAATCTGTCCGAGACGCCGTTGAAGGCCTCGCCGCGGGTTCCCGCCCAGCGCGCGCAACGCTCGATCGAAGCGCTGGAAATGGCGGCCTTTGTCGCCGACGTCGAAAACTTCACGCTCGAGCTTGGCGAAACCCTGATCTTGCCCTGGAAGATCGCGACCCAGGTGGTCAACGATCCGACCGGCGAGCCGCTCGCTTGCGCCGCCAAGGCGCTCGGCATGCCGAGCCCGGTCTATCAGCGGGTTCTGCTTTTCCTTAAACCCGAGATCGGCAGGTCCGTGCACACCGTGTATCGGCTCGCGCGTCTCTATGACGTGCTGAAGGAGCAATCAGCGCTGATCATGTTGGCCGCCTGGCGCGGCTCGACCATGGCGGTGACGCGTGCCAAATACCGCCCCGCGCTTTACGACGACGAGCGCAGCCGTGCCCGTCCCGCCGCGGCTCAGACCCGAGTGGCCCCACAGCCCGCAAGCAGCGTTGCAGCACCCCGGACAGGTTCGTCGCTGAATTCCGGACGCTAACAAGCAGGCTCGCGATCAATCCCGCGACAGATCGAGAAAGTGCCGCCCGGAACGGTCCTCGGTCTCGACGATCCAGGCGTCGGGATCAAACCGGATCTCCTTCTGAAGACGTTCCTCAACGGACGGCTCCGGCAGCGGCTCTTTCGAGGTCGGCACGAAAAGCCGTTCGATCGGCCGGCTATCGTCGTAGACCGCCTGCGGCGCCGGCACGTAAAGCATGGCTTTGCCATCGAGTGACGCCACCTTGACGAAAACGGCACCCGCCTCCTCCGCGCCGCGCCGGCGCACCGCGCCGAATACGCCCGCGGTTTGGCAGCGGCGTAAATAGGCCGCGACCCATATGCTTGATTTCAATCGCATGAACGGAAGATAGGCTACCGGAAGCAACCAGTCACTACTCGATCGAATGACCGATCGTGGCGGCGAGTTCGCGTACCAGACGATCGGAAACCTGGCCCGTGACCGGAAGCCTGCGCGCCTTCTCGAATTTCTGGATCGCCGCTTGCGTATCCGAACCGACAACGCCGGTCGGTTTCAACTGGCCATAGCCGTATTCGGTCAGCGCGCGTTGCACCGCGGCCACGCGATGCGATCCGCCGACTGAGACCGGCACGCTGTCGACGCGGGAAGATACCGGCACGGCAAGCGGCGGGCGCGGAATATTCGCTGTTGCCGCCTGCACTGTACTGGTCGTCTTGACCAGGTTGGTCAGGGGATCGGCGGCTTTCGGCTCGGCCGGCCTGGTTTCGAGCCACGCCGTATCGGCCTCGACAGGCCGCGGCCGTGGCAACAGACTGGCGGGGACCGAGGCGACCACAGGCGAGGCGGTCGCGGGCAATGTGGTGACCGTGCCGAACATCGGCGCAGGATGACGGCCGGCCTGCATCAACAGCGCGTTGGCGATGATTGCAATAATAGCGGCGAGAGCGAGCGCGCCAGCGATGACATCCTTCGGGCTATAGAGAAAAATGCGCATCACCAGACCGCGTTCGGAATCCGGCTCGACCGCGGCTGCTCTGGAGCCGCGGCGGCGGCGCGGCATCTCATCGTCGTTCAAACGTTTCCTAGGCACTTTTCTTCACCTGGAGGACTTGTTCTGACATAGCGGGGCGCGCCAGCGGGGCCAGCGTTGCGATGTTGCTCGAGGGTTGCGCGGCCTGCTGGGTCAATGGCAGCGCCACCGCAAAGGTGGTGCCTTCGTCAACCTTGCTCTGCACCGTCATTTCTCCACCATGCAAGGCAACGAGGCTTTTGACGATCGACAACCCGAGACCGGTGCCTTCGTGCCGGCGCTGATAGGTCTTGCCGGCCTGAAAGAATGGATCGCCGATCCGCTTGAGGTCGTCGTCCGCGATGCCGACCCCGGTGTCGGCGATGTGAATAACGAGCCGCGCGTTGTCGACGCCCGCCGACACGGTGACGGCGCCGTCGCGCTCCGTGAATTTGATGGCGTTGGCGACGAGGTTGAGCACGATCTGCTTGAATGCGCGGGGATCGCCGATCATGACCGGCAGATCGTCCGGCACCCGCGTGACAAGATCGATGCCGTTCTCCCGGGCCTTGAGAGCCAGCAGGTTACAGCAACTGATCAGCGCCGCCCGCGGCGCGAAAGGTTCTGGCATGATCTCGAAATTGCCGGACTCCATCTTCGACATGTCGAGAATGCCGTTGACCACCGACAACAGATGCTGACCTGAATCGTTGATCAACTGGGCATATTCCTTGCGGCGCGCGGCATCCAGCATCAGCGCGTCCTCTTGCATGATCATTTCCGAGAACCCGATAATGGCATTTAGCGGCGTGCGCAACTCGTGACTCATCGTTGCAAGGAAGCGTGTCTTGGATGCGTCCGCCTGCTCCGCCGCCGAGCGAGCGAGATCCAGCGCGCGTTCCTGGTTTTTCCGGTCGGTGACGTCGCGCATCACCGCGACCACTTCGGCCTCGGAAGTATTTGATGTTTGCGACAGCTGTTCAAGCGGCCGGCAACGCATCTCGACCCAGATGAAATTGACCTGACCGGCCGGCGCTGCCTCACGGCCGCGGATCACTTCCCGCCTCAAGCGGAACTCGACGCTTTGCGCCTCGCCGCCGCGCGCCGCATCCGAAAGCGCGGTGAGATAGGCCGGACGATCGGCGACGTGGACGCGATCGAACAGGCCATAGCCGAGCAGACGCGAGGCCGGCATCCCCAACAGCGCTTCCGCGGCCGGAGATATGAAACGTACGGCACCGTTGCGGTGATGGCGGGAAATCACGTCGCTCATGTTATGGGCGAGCAGCCGATAACGCTCCTCCTCGACATAAAGCAGCGAGGCGCTGGTGCGCGCGAGCAGTTCGGCTCCGAAGGCCAGGCCTGCCGCATAGAGCGTCGCCGATGCCACGCCGAATGCCGTCAGGACCGCGCGCAGGTCCGGAGCGACATCGGTTGCCGGCAGCAACTGGAAGTGACCGAGGACGATCAGCAGCGAGACACAGCTCAGCGTCAGCGCGGAGGCAAACGCAACCACCCGGCGCGATGCCGAAATCGCGGCCTCCATCGGCACCACCACAAGCCAGATCGCGGCGAACGATCCGATGCCGCCGGTGACCGAGGCCAGCGTCATGATCAGGCCGGCAAACGCCAGCGACGACAGCACGCAGGCTCCTTCGTAACGGCCGGTACGCGACAGGAACCAAGACAACAGAATGGGCGCGATCAACCACGCGAAGGCCGCCACCCCGAGCGCCGTAGGCGCGCCGTGCATGGCGAGATAGACCGGAAATGCAGCAAACGCCGTCAGGCTTCCCAACAACCGCGGAGCGATGAAGGCGCGATGACGCGCGCGCGCCAGCACATCGTATCGCGCCGACGGGTGCAGCAGCGCATCTAGGCAATCGCGAATGGTACTCAGAACTATCACAGCTTCCGTGCTTTTCGCCTGTGCGTCTAGCAGACGCCCCGGAACGTCCCCCTTGTCGTTATCGCAACCTGTCAGAGCGACATTAAACGAACGCTAAGGCTGAGTGAGGCTGCGGCTAAAGACCGTATCTCCACGGCGCTTTCGGCGTCGGATGCGACGGCCTATCAACGCAGATGGTGAATGACAGGTTTCCGGCGATAGACCGATATGGTTTCGAAATGGTGGATAGACGCGAATCTCCGTGGCTGCATCTCATCAATTGAAAATTTACGCCGAATCAAATCGATCGATTTTTTCGTGAATTCTTTCCGATTTAACTTCAAAGCAAACACTTGCGATTTATCGACGAATGTTAGTGATCGATTTTCGGGATTGAAGGCGACAAAAGAGGCAGCCGGAGTAGCAAGATGTTTTTTCTGCTTCGCTTGGCGTTTTGGGTTGGATTGGTGCTCGTTCTGTTGCCGAGGGACAAAGCCCCGGAGCAGGACAAGGCGGCGCCGCAAATCAACGCGTCAGAGGCCGTTTCCGCCGCCACCGCGGCGGTGTCCGATATGACCCAGTTCTGCAAGCGTCAGCCGGCGGCATGCGAAGTGGGCAGCCAGGCCGCAACCGTGATCGGTCAACGCGCCCAGGGCGGCGCGCGAAAGCTGTACCAGATCATCACCGACAAGCCCGACAAATCCGACAAGCGTGCGCCCGATCATACCGGATCGATCGGCGGCATGGAGAGCGGCGAGGCCGCACAATCCGAGGCACACGATACGCTGACGCCCGACGATATGCAGATCGAATGGCAGGGCACTTCGCCTTCATCTCCGTAAGGCCTCGCGAAAACGGGAACAATTCTCTTCGATTGGGCCATATCGCTTTCGGCCGCCTTGGGGCTTATATAAGGTCCGAAGGTTGAGCACGATCATGACGACGATTGACGAGATCAGGGAAAATTTCGAGCTGCTGGAGGATTGGGACGACCGTTACCGGTACGTCATCGAACTCGGCCGGACGCTCGAGCCGATGCCGGAAGCGGCGCATTCGGCGGCCAACAAAGTGCAGGGCTGCGCCAGCCAGGTCTGGCTCTCGAAGAGCCTCGGACGCAGCGATAGCGGCGAAGCGTTGCTGAAATACCTGGGCGACAGCGACGCCCATATCGTGCGCGGGCTGATTGCGATCCTGCTGACGCTTTATTCGGGCCATACGCCGCAGCAAATCCTCGCCACAGATGCGATTTCCATATTCAACGAGTTCGGCTTTCGCGAACATCTGACGCCGCAACGCTCGAACGGCCTGCGCGCGATGGTGGAACGCATCCGTACCGATGCGCGTGAAGCCTTGGCGGCGGCTTCGTAAGATAAGACCTACTTGCGCCGCCGACGTTGCTGGCCCAGCCCCATTTTCTTGGCGAGCTGCGAACGGGCGACCGCGTAGTTGGGCGCGACCATCGGATAGTCCGACGGCAACCCCCATTTTTCCCGGTACTGTTCGGGCGTCATATTATACTGCGAGCGCAGATGCCGCTTCAGCGATTTGAAACGCTTGCCGTCTTCCAGACAGACCAGATAATCGGGCGTCATGGATTTCTTGACGGAAACCGCTGGCCTTGCCGGTTCCGAGGGTGCTTCAGGCCTGCCGGTTGAAACACGTACCAGCGCTGCATGAATCTGGTTGATCAGGCCCGGAATTTCCGACGCCGGCGTCGGATTATTGCTGAGATAGGCCGAGACGATATTCGCCGTCAGATCGATGAAATTCTTGGCTCCGGTGTCGGTCATGGCCTAGGCCTTCTCAAGACTCATCACGCGCGCGATTCTACGACAATTCGCCATTTGGCTATTTGCCGCTCGCCAAATATGAGCGGATTAAATGGGCTGAGACAAGAACGGCGCCGCAATTTTCCAGCAAGACCGGATTTGCGCCGTCACGGGCGCTGGTCGAGATGGGCGCGCAATTCGTCAATCGAAGCAAAACGCATCATGCCTTCCGGCATCTGGGCCTCGATTGATCCGTCCGAATACAATGAATAGGCCATTCCATCGACGACGCCAGACTTCAGCACCGTCACCGGCGGCTGATCCCCGACGACCGGAGCCTGGCGGGCCGCCGCGGTTTCGGTGAACGTCGATGGGGCGCGCGGGGCGCGCCGTTGCGGCGGCGCATCGGTCGGCCTCGTCCGTTCCGATTTCGGCCAGGCATCATCGAACGTTGCGGGTGGAGGCTCGTTGATTTCCATCGGCGGCGCGTTCACTTCGGAACGAAGCTCGGTGACGGAGGGATCGCCCGTACGCACCTGGTCGCGCTCGCGCTCCTTTCGGGAGCTCGAGGAAAACATCAAATTGCGCCGCGGTTTGGCGGCCGGCGGCTCGGGCGCAGACGACGGCGCTTCCTGACGCGGACGATCGCGCCCGGCAGCCTCTTCGAGCCAAGGTGCAGACGGCGTGCCTGAAGGTCCGCCGGCGCCCGCGACGCCCGGCTCAGCGCCCGCCGAGTCCTCCTGCAATACCACCGGCTGCCGTGCATTGCCCTTCTCGAGAGCTGGACCGGCACCCAGCCGCCCGGCCATGCTTTTCAGCTCTTTGACGACAACCCACAGGCTCAGGATGATCAGCCCCGTGCAGGCGGTAACCGCGCCAGCCAGAATCAACGTATTGCCAAGGCCGAACTCGTTGATCGGGATCCCGAAACCGATCGCAAGAAGACCTGCCAGCAGGCAGGCAATCCCGGCGATCAACATTCCAATCGTCATCAAACCTACCCCTGAGCCGCGCTTCGCCCCACGCGCAGCTTTGCCGCCCATGTTTTGCTGCCCCAAATGCCACGATACCGTCATATTGCGCCCCCCGCCAACGGCAATTGCCGAGTCAAATCCGATAGTTGGGGAACCTTGTGGAACTGGGTTAACAGGGAAATCCGTCCTCTCGTTGCGCTGCGGCAGGCGAATTACGCCACAATTGCCAATTACTTGGTAACGGAACTGCGCTATATGGCTGCCGGGGGAATGAGGCCCAAAGCGCTAACTGGGCCAAGGGACACCGGGTAACCAATAGCCATGTCATCAGTCACGGCCTCGGCTCTCGATACGCCTTCGCGGCGCTCGATGGAGCGGACTTGCGACGACGCCGCGATGATGGTGTTGGTGGCGGTCGGATTGGTCGCGAGCTTCACTTTCCGCGATTACGGTCTCGGCTGGGACGACTATACCCACGCCGAATACGCCGATTTGTTGCTGCGGATGTACGGCTCCGGATTCAAAGACACCGGGGCGCTGTCGTTCGCCAACCTCTATATGTATGGCGGCGGCTTCGATATGGCCGCAGCGCTGCTGCACAAGATAATCCCGCTCGAATTGTTTGAAACGCGGCGGCTGCTCGGCGCCATCGTTGGCATGATCGGCCTTGCCGTGACCTGGCGACTGGGCCGGCGTGTCGGCGGCCCGTTGGCGGGACTTGCGGCGCTGCTGCTTCTGGCGCTGTGTCCGACCTTCTACGGCCACATGTTCATGAATCCGAAGGATGCGCCGTTTGCCGTGGCGATGGTGATCCTGATGCTCGGCCTGGTTCGCCTGGCCGAAGAATATCCGCATCCCTCGCCGCGGACGGTTCTGATCGTCGGCCTTGGCGCCGGTCTGTCGATCGGTTCGCGTATTCTCGGCGGGCTGGCGCTGCTCTATGCGTTGGTCGGCTTCGTGCCGATGCTGATCGAGGAAGTTCGCGCGCACGGCACGCGCGAGGCTTGCAGGCGGTTTGTGCAGATGGCTTATGCGCTGCTGCCCGGCCTGGTCCTCGGCTATCTCATCATGGGCTTGATCTGGCCGTGGTCGATCATCGAACCCGAGTCAATCCCTTCCAGGCCGCCACCTACTTCTCGAGTTTCTTCGAAAAGCCGTGGAAGGAGATGTTTAACGGCGCGCATCTTGCCGGTGCCGGACATGCCGTGGTCGTATCTTCCGACGCTGTTCGCTTTGCAGCTTCCGGAAGTTCTGCTGGCGCTGACCGCCGCAGGCGTCATCGCGAGCATCCTGGCGTTACCGCGCGGCGACGTACCGGCGCGCCGCAAGACGATCCTTTTGATGCTGACGCTGGCGGCGGTGCTGCCAATTGCGATCGCCATCGTGAAGCGGCCTGCGCTTTACAACGGCATCCGCCACTTCATCTTCGTCATTCCGCCGATGACGGTGCTCGCGGGCGTAGCCTTCGCGCGCGGAATGGACTGGCTTAAGGAAAATCGCCGTAGCTGGCAGCCGGCGGCTCTGGCCGTGTTCGCGTTCGGCCTGCTGCTGCCGCTTGGCGAAATGATCCGCCTGCACCCCTATCAGTACACCCATTTCAACCATATCGCCGGCACCGTGCGCGGCGCCGACGACCGCTATATGCTCGACTACTGGGGGCTGGCATTCAAACAGGCCTCCGACAGCCTGCGCGAACAACTTGCCGAGCGGCATGAAACTCCGCCGCCTGGACACAAATGGAATGTCGCGGTGTGCGGGCCGCACCGGGGGGCGCAGGTCGCGCTGGGCCCCGATTTCACCATCGGCTGGGACAGCCACGCCGCCGACTTCGCGATGACGCTCGGCGAATTCTACTGCAAGGGCCTGATCAACGCGCCGATCATGGTTGAAATCAAACGCGACGACGTGGTGTATGCCCGCGTCTACGATATCCGCGGGCACAGCATTTCGAGCCTGTTGTCGGTCCCGCCGCCGTAAAGCGGCACCGCCTGCGGCCCAAGAAGCATAACTGCCAAGTACGCAACGCGCCTTGAAGCCGGCCGGTCGCAAGAATAGGCTTTGCAACAATCCAGCGATCAAAAGGAGATCCCGTCATGTCGCCAGCGGAAGCGCGCCTGAAGGAAGTGCCGTCGGGAATGACCGAGGCCGAGTGGGGCCAGCGCGTCAACCTTGCCGCCTGCTACCGCCTGATTGCCTATTATGGTTGGGACGATCTGGTCGATACCCACATCTCGGCGCGAGTGCCCGGGCCGGAGCATCATTTCCTCATCAATCCTTACGGGCTGATGTTCGACGAGATTACGGCTTCCAGCCTGGTCAAGGTCGATCTCGACGGCAACCTGCTGACGAAAAGTTCATACCATATCAATCCGGCCGGCTTCACCATTCACTCGGCGATCCACGAAGTCCGCGAGGACGCCGGCTGCGTGATTCATCTGCACACGCCGGACGGTACGGCGGTGGCAAGCAGCGCGGAAGGCCTGCTGCCGCTCAACCAGACCGCACAGCTCGTCACCTACGATCTTGCCTATCACGACTATGAGGGCATCGCGCTCGATCATGATGAGCGTCCGCGCCTGCAACGCGATCTCGGCGACAAAAATCACATGCTGTTGCGCAACCACGGGACGTTGACGGTCGGCCGTTCGGTCGCGTCCGCCTTCGAGCGCATGTTCCATCTCGAGCGGGCCTGCACCATGCAGGTTCGCACCCGGATGCTGGGACCGACGGCCTACCCTGTCGATCCTGATGTCATCGACAAAAATACCCGACTGCTCGCCAACCCTGAACGGCAGGAGCTGCGCTCGACCACGCTGGTATGGCCGCCGCTGTTGCGCAAGCTCGACCGGCTGGACCCGGGCTACAAGAATTGAAAAATTAGCAAAACCGGTGTAGAATTCTTCTCATATACCTCTGCACATCGAATCCAAACGCCGTCCAATTTCGGGCGGCGTTTTTACGTTTGATGCCCGACGATCGTCGGCATGGATTGCGGGGTCAGATCTATTCCGCCAGCGCCGCGAGAATTCTGGCCCAGGAGCGAATGCCCTTGTGGAAGCTCCGGAGGTCGTATTTCTCGTTCGGCGAATGGATATTGTCGTCGTCGAGCGCCAAATCCGACCAGCAGCGATGTCAAGACCAAGCGTGCGCTTGAAATCGGCCACGATCGGGATCGAGGCGCCGGACCCCGATCAGAACCGCTTCCTTGCCCCATTCCTCCGCCAGAGCGCGCCGGGCGGCGGCGAGCGGCTTCATGTTCCAGTCGAGCGCAACCGCAGGGGCGTTGGAGTGGTCGATGAACTCCGCGTGGCAATCTCCCGGCAACCGCGCGGTAACGTAATCGCGAAAGGCCTTGCGGATCTTGTCGGGGTCTTGCCCCTCGACCAGCCGGAACGAAACCTTGGCGGACGCTTCCGCCGGGATCACGGTCTTCGAGCCCTCGCCGATATAGCCGCCGACGATGCCGTTGACGTCGCAGGTCGGGCGCGAAGAGACTTGCTCGATCAACAGGCGGCCCTTCTCGCCGGCCGGAATCGACAGGCCGATGGGTTTAAGAAATTTTTCCGGCGTCAGATCGAGCTTTCGCCACTGCTCCAGAATGTCCGCGCGGCACATCCTTCACGCCATCATAAAAGCCGGGTATCGTGATGCGGCCGTCGTCGTCGAAGATGCCGCCGAGAATCCGGGTCAAGACGCGGATCGGGATTTTGCGCGCCACCGCCGAAGATGCCGGAATGCAGATCGCGGTTGGCGGCCTTGATCTTCACCTCCTCGTAGACGAGCCCGCGCAACGAGGTGGTGATCGCCGGCGTGTTCGAATCCCACATGCCGGTGTCGCAGACCAGCGCGATAGTCCGCCTCGAGATCCGCCTTGTTCTTTTCGAGGAACGGAACGAAATTCTTCGAACCGATTTCCTCTTCGCCTTCGATCACGATGGTGAGGTCGACCGGCAGCGAACCCGTCACCGACTTCCAGGCCCGGCACGCCTCGACGAAGGTCATCAACTGTCCCTTGTCGTCCTCCGCGCCGCGCGCGACGATGATCTTGCGTCCATCCGCGTGATCGGTAATGGCAGGCTCGAATGGCGGGCGATGCCAGAGATTCAGCGGATCGACCGGCTGCACGTCGTAGTGGCCATAAAACAGCACGTGCGGCCGTCCGCCGCTCGACTTCCCGTTGGATTTCGCCACCACCGCCGGATGCCCGGCGGTCGGCCTCACCTCGCTGGCCAATCCGAGCGAGGCGATATCCTTTGCCAGATGATCGGCGGCCGCCTTGCATTCACCGGCAAAGGCAGGATCGGCCGAAATCGACTTGATCCGCAACAACGCAAACAGCCGCTCCAGGCTGTTGTCGAAATCGGCATCGATGCGCTCGAGGACCTTTTGAAGTTGTGCGGCGTCGGACATTTCCGATCTTCCTCGCTGGCGGGAATTTTCTGACTTTACTTTATGCCCTTTACTCTACGGCACGCGGCCGGATGCGGACAAGGAGCCGGGCAGAGAACCTGCCAGGGAATCAGCCTCGTCTTTCGCCGGGTTCACAAGGTGCCAGGCCAGGCCGGCGGCTATCACGGCGGTCGCGAGGAAGTTGTTTCCGTAAGCTTGCCAGTCATGCGGAAATGGCGGAAGCGACAAGCAAACCAGAAAGCCCGAGATCGCCAGCACGATCCATGTTCCCTTGCGCACGGCGGCGCGGGGGTCGTAGGCCGCCCGATGGATCAGGACGGTGAGCGGGAAAAACAGCCATATGAAGTAATATTGGCGCGCCAGCGGCGAGGCAACGGTCATGAGGCAGAACAGGATGCCGAGTTCTTCCGCATCCGAGCGGGGCGTTCTGCGCTGTCGTGGAGGCATCACGGCGACGAAGCCAAGCCCGATGATGAGCGAGACGCCCAACACGATCCAGTTGGCGGTCTTGAAGTCGAGATCGAGCAAATTCATGTAGGCAGGTGCCGTGTTCGGATTGTCCTGATTGTAATCGACCGGACGGGTCAGGCGGTGCGTCAGGGAAATGATGGACTGGTTCATCCACGACCAGTTCTGGTCATCGCGCTGTCCGAACCCCGCTTCCGAACTCGATCCGACCATCCCCTGATACCAGGTCTTTAGTTCAGAAAGATTATGCTGAAAGCCGCGAACCGGGGTCGGAATGACGATCAGGAAAACGACGAGGAAGATCGCCATGCTCGCGGCTGACGCCCATTGCCGCCGCCACACCAGATAAGGCAGCACAGCCACCGGAAAGACCTTGATGGCGGTTGCGAGCGCAAACAGGCTTCCCGAACTCCAGGAGCGCCCCTGTTGCAGGAGGCGGAATCCCAACAGCATCAATGCCAGCAAAACGAGGTTGGGCTGGCCGAGATCAAACATATCGAAGGTGAACGAGATCATGGCGATCGACGGCAGCGCCGCCAACCAGGGGCCTGGAATCTCGCCGTCTCCGGTCATCGCGTTCGAAAGCTGCGCCACGATCCACCAGGCCGCGACGTTGAGCAGCGACAGACAAATATAAAGTGGAATTTTTCCGAAGAAGGCGGGGATCGCCAGCAGGATCGCCGCCGGCGGCGGATACAGAAACGCGAAAGCTGCGTGAGGGTCGTGCGGATAGAGGTCGCTACCCTGCAAAACCTGCTGGCCGGCCCAGAACCACAGCGGATAATCCTTGGTCTTTCCGTGGCCGAAAATCTCGGGACCGAGAACGTCGGCCGTCAAGATCGAAGCAACAGATCAGGAAAAGGATATCGAGCGGCGCCCGTAACGACGGAAGTCTCAAAACGCATCACTTTCTGAAAGTTGAAGAAAAATCACACTCAGTTCTATCGTCGCAGCAGTCCACCGAGCGCGCCGCGCACGATGGCGCGGCCGACCGAGCCGCCGATCGAACCGCCGACCGACTTGCCGAGATCGGCGACCACCCCGCCCACCACTTTATTGGTAACAGAGCGGGTAACGTTGCGGGCGATGACCTGGCCGGTCGACAGCCTGCCGCGCGGCGTGTTGGAGCCGAAAATCGTGCCGACGATGGCGCCGATCTGTCCCAGGATTCCGCCGCCTCCGCCGCCCGCTCCCGCCACCCGCTTCTGCAACATCTCATAGGCGGATTCGGAATCGATCGCGGTATCGTATTTTCCCTTTACCGGGCTGTTGTCGATGATGGATTTGCGTTCCTCCGGCGTGATCGGCCCGATCCGCGCGGTCGGCGGCCGGATCATGACGCGTTCGACCACGGCCGGAATGCCGTTGCCTTCCAGGAAAGACACCAGCGCCTCGCCCTTGCCGAGCTGCATGATCACCTGCGCGGTATCGAGCTTCGGATTGGGTCGAAAGGTCTGGGCTGCCGCTGCAACCGCCTTCTGGTCCCGCGGCGTGAAGGCACGAAGCGCGTGCTGCACCCGGTTTCCCAACTGGGCAAGCACCTTGTCGGGCACGTCGATCGGGTTTTGCGTGACGAAATAAACACCGACGCCCTTTGAGCGGATCAGCCGCACCACCTGCTCGATCTTTTCCATCAGCGCTTTCGGCGCGTCGTTGAACAAGAGATGAGCTTCGTCGAAGAAAAACACGAGTTTCGGTTTGGGAGGATCGCCGGCTTCCGGCAATTGCTCGAACAGCTCCGACAACATCCATAGCAGGAAGGTCGCGTATAGTCTCGGAGACTGCATCAGCCTGTCCGCGACCAGAATGTTGACCATGCCCCGGCCATCGCGATCGGTGCGCATGAAGTCCTTTAAATCCAGCGCCGGTTCGCCGAAAAATTTGTCGCCGCCCTGGTTTTCCAGCACCAGAAGCTGGCGCTGGATGGTCCCCACTGTCTGCTTCGAAACATTTCCATATTGAGTGGTCAGATCGGCGCGCATGCTCGGCGATGAAAGTCAGGATCGCACGCAGGTCCTTCATGTCGAGAAGCAGCAGGCCCTGTTCGTCTGCGACCTTGAAAGCGATATTCATCACGCCTTCCTGGACGTCATTCAGATCCATCATGCGCGACAGCAACAGCGGCCCCATTTCGGAGACGGTGGCGCGCACCGGATGGCCCTGCTCGCCGAAGACATCCCAAAACATCGTTGAAAACTGGTCGGGCTGGAAGGCAAGACCCATATCCTCGGCTCGCTTGAGGATAAAATCCTTGGCCTCACCGACTTCCGAGATGCCGGACAGGTCCCCCTTGATGTCAGCCGCGAACACCGGAACCCCGGCGCGCGCAAACCCCTCAGCCATCACCTGCAGCGAAACCGTCTTTCCCGTTCCGGTCGCGCCCGTCACCAGTCCATGCCGATTGGCAAGCGCAAGCGTCAGCCAGGCCGGCTGCTCACCTTTGCCGATAAAAATCTTTTCAACGGTATCGGCGGTCTGGATATCGGGCATCGCCATTGCATCGCCTTTGTGGTGCACGTCAGCGCAGCCCATGGCTTTATACGGCATGTTGCAAGCCGATTGAAACCATCAACGAACGCGTACGTATCGGGAACACGCTGCGATGAACGTGCGTTCAACCGATTTTGTCGCCGCGCGTCATCATTTTTTGAACGAAACTCATCCGTCAAGGCGCGAAATCGTCGCTCGCTCTTGCATTGCTGCAACACTCGCGATGCGATTCACATCGACGACGGCGGTGATCGCTTGTAATTCGTCTCGCAGAAGATCAAGATAAATTCGCGAGCACGGATCCGGCGGATAAGCCGGCCCGAGGACGGGGCGCAATGGACGAACTGACAGGGTGGCTGGCCGCAAAGGCCGGCATCGAGGATGCTGTGGCCGAAAAGACCATCGGCATCATTCTGGGTTTCCTTCGCCGCGAAGGACCTCACGACAAGGTTCAGGCCTTGATCGACAAGATTCCCGGAGCAGAAGCTGCAATCTCGGAGTCCGAGAATAGTGGTGGCCTGTCAAAGTTGATGGGCGGCGGCCTGATGGCCGTGGGCACGCGGCTGATGGGATTGGGTCTGGGTGTCAATGACATCCAGACCGTGGCGCGTGAACTTTTCCGGTTTGGCCGAGACAAAATCGGGGAGGATCAGATGGGCGCGATCATCGCTGGGACTCCCGGCCTCAATCAATTCGCTTGAAACAGATTTTCACATCGAAAAGTCATGACATATCCTATTTCCGAGATTGATGGCCTCCCCTCTTTCGCAGCTACCAAACTGAAATCGCTGGGCATTCGCACCACGGACCGCGCTGCTGGAGGCGGCACGCACCGTCAAAGGACGTAAAGTCCTGGCGGCCAAGACCGGCATCAGCGAACAGCAGTTGCTCGAATGGGCGAATTTTTCCGACTACATGCGCATTCCCGGCATGGGCAAGGCGAAGGTCGGATTGGTGCGCGCCGCCGGTGTCCCGACCGTTCGCGAACTCGCCCTTCGAAACCCGTCGCGGCTGGCGCAGAACATGAAAGAAGTGAATATCAGGCGTAAGCTGGTGCGGGTCCTGCCTTCCGAAAAGTCGGTCGAGCAGTTGATCGCCAAGGCGCGGAAGCTCCAGCCCAAGATCACCTACTGATCCCTTAATCTTCAACTGAACACGATCGCTTCGGCCGAGGGGACCTGCGCCCCTGCGGCCGCTCTCTTGACTCCCTGACGCCGACCGCGCAAAGCCAGCGCATGATCGTGACCTCGCCCGGAACCGCCCCCGTGGCCACCTCGGCGGATCATCGGACCTGGCCGGAACGGCTGTCCCGGCCATATCCGCTGGTGATGGGGGTTTTGAATATCACGCCGGATTCCTTCTCGGACGGCGGTCGCTTTCTTGCGCCTGAGAGCGCGCTGGCTCAAGCCAGGCGCATGGTCGCCGAGGGCGCCGACATCATCGACATCGGCGCCGAGTCCACCCGTCCCTACGGTTCGCAAGCCATCTCGGCCGACGAAGAAATTCGGCGCTTGCAGCCGATCCTGGCCGACGTCGTATCTCTTGGAATCCCTGTCTCGATCGACAGCATGAAGTCCGCGGTTGTCGCCTGGGCGCTGGATCACGGGGCGGCTATCGCCAACGATGTCTGGGGCTTGCAGCGCGATCCCGACATGGCCAGGCTGATTGCGGAACGGCATTGCCCCGTGGTGATCATGCACAACCGCGACCGCGCCGATCCCGACATCGACATCATGCGGGATATCGCGGAATTCTTTTCGCGCTCGATCGAAATCGCAGCCAAGGCCGGCATTTCCCGCGCGCATATCGCGCTCGATCCCGGTATCGGCTTCGGCAAGACGCAAGAGCAGAGCATCACGGTGCTGGCCCGGTTGGCGCAGCTCAACACCTTTGAGCTCCCGCTTCTGGTCGGCGCGTCGCGCAAACGTTTCATCGCAACGGTGTCGCCATCCGAACCGGATCAGCGGCTTGGCGGCTCGATCGCCGCACATCTGATAGCCGCCAAAGCAGGCGCCCGGATCATCCGGACCCATGACGTGCCGGAGACCGTGCAGGCCTTGCGCGTGGCCACAGCCATTTGGGACAAACAATGAGCGATACGATCTTCATCACCGGCATCGTCGTCCATGCCCGCCATGGCGTCCTGGACCACGAAACCGAGGTCGGGCAACGCTTCGTCATCGACCTCGAACTCTCGGCCGACCTCTCGGAATCCTCGCGCACTGATCGCCTGGCCGACACCGTCTCCTATTCCAATGTGGTGGCCACCGCGACGGCCGCCTTCAAGGACGCTAACTATAAATTGCTGGAGCGGGCGGCCGGCGCGGTTGCCGATGCCGTGTTGTCCGCATTTCCGAAAATCAGCGCCGTCGAGGTTACCGTTCACAAACCGCACGCCCCCATCGCGGCGATTTTCGACGACGTCGGCGTGGTGCTCGTTCGCACCCGGAAATCGTGATATCCGCATGATCTTTTCGAAAAACCGGTTCCCACTTTTTCGGATCATGCGCTGATGCCTCGCGCCCTGATCGCGCTCGGCGGCAATGTCGGCGATGTCCGCGCGACTCTTCAGAAGGCGATCGCCAATATCTGCGGCATGACGCAAGCAGCCCTTCTGGCGCGCTCTTCCGATTATGCCACCCCGCCTTGGGGCGAGGTGGAACAGGCACCGTTCATCAATGCCTGTATCGAAATCGACACGGCTCTCGATCCCCATGCGCTGTTGTTCACGTTGCAGAAGATCGAAACCAAATTCGGCCGCGACCGCGCCAAAGAGCAACGCTGGGGACCGCGGACGCTCGACCTCGACCTGATCGCCTATGACGATGTGTCGATCGAGAAGCCGGAACTGACGCTGCCCCACCCCCGTCTGTTCGAGCGCGCCTTCGTGCTGGTGCCGCTGGCCGAGATATCGCCGGACCGCGTGATCGGCGGCCGCAGCGTCGCTTCCGCATTGGCCAAGCTGTCCACCGAGGGAATTGAGCGCCTGCCCAACCCCGCTTGAAGTAAAAACAACGTTTGGCTTGGCGGCTCGCCCGTGGCAATTTCGGCATGCAATGACGGCGTCTTTGGAAATGACATCACCCGACGAACCAGCCGCTGGCTGCGGATTTTGCGCCTGCCACGTATGAGGATTGGCGCAAGCTGGTCGATGGCGTCTTGAAGGGCGCCCCGTTCGAGAAGCTTGTCAGCAAAACCTACGACGGGCTGACGATCGAACCGATCTATCGCCGCGCCCGAGATGTTGCGCCAATTGCCGGCCGGGCCGCGGCCGCGCCCTGGCGGATCATGCAGCGGATCGACCATCCGGATCCTGCGGCTGCCAATGCGCTGGCGATCCACGAGCTCGAGAACGGCACCAGTGGACTTGAGATCGAATTTGCCGGCGGGCCCGGCACCCGCGGCTTTGGCGTCGTCGATGCAGCGCCGGAAACACTGAAGCGGCTGTTTGACGGCATATTCCTTGATGCAGGAATTTCAATCGCGCTCCATCCGGTGGTTGGACGGGGCAATGCCGGCGAGACCCTCGCCGCACTGATCGAACAACGGCGTGTCGATCCGGGCAAGGTGGACCTGCGTTTCAATTATCAGGCGCTGAGCACCATGGCCGTGCGCGGCCATGCGCCGGCCGCATGGAGCGAGATGGCCAAGCCGTTTGCCGGCGTGGTCGGCGGCCTGATCAAGCGCGGTTTTCGCGGACCGTTTGTGCTGGCCGACGGACGGGCGGTACACGATGCGGGCGGATCGGAAGTCCAGGAACTGGCATTCGCGCTTGTCGCTCGCCGTCGCTTATCTGCGGATGCTGGAGGACGGCGGCATCGATCTTGACGCCGCCCGCGCGGCGATCTCGTTCCGGCTCGCCGCCGACGCCGACCAGTTCCTGACCATGGCGAAATTCCGCGCGCTGCGCTTGTTATGGGCGCGCGTTGAATCAGCCTGCGGCCTTGCACCCAAGCCAGCCTTCGTCGCCGCCGAAACCGCGTGGCGGATGCTGACCCAGCGCGATCCTTACGTGAACATGCTGCGGGCGACGATGGCGACGTTTCTCGGCCGGACTTGCCGGCGCGGACGCCGATCACCGTGCTGCCGCATACGCTGGCGCTTGGGTTGCCGGATGCGTTCGCGCGGCGTGTCGCCCGCAACACGCAACTGGTTCTGCTCGAAGAATCCAATCTGGCAAAAGTATCCGATCCCGCCGCCGGCTCCGGCGGCATCGAAAGCCTGACGCAGGCGCTTTGCGAAGCGGCATGGACGCTGTTTCAGGAAATCGAAAAGGCCGGCGGCGTGTTCACCGCACTCGAACAAAACCTGATCCAGCGAAAGGTTGCGGCCACCCGCGCGAGCGCGCGAAGCCAACATCGCGCGGCGCAAGGAAGAACTGACCGGCGCCACCGCCTTTCCGAACCTCAACGAAGCCCAGGTCGCGGTTCTGAACGTGAAAGCCGTTCGAGCTTGCGCCTTCGGACGAAGCCAAGATCAAATTCGATGCGCTGTCGCCGATGCGGCTTGCCGCGCCCTTCGAACGTTTGCGCGACCGCTCCGACGAGATCCTGAAAGCGAAGGGAGCAAGGCCCAGGGTCTTCCTCGCCAATCTCGGCACGGCGGCCGATTTCACCGCGCGCGCGACCTTTGCGAAGAGCTTCTTCGAGACCGGCGGCATCGAGGCGATCGGTTCGGACAGTTTTGCGGATGCGGCAGCGCTCTCGGCGGCCTTCAAGGCTTCCGGCGCGGCGCTCGCCTGCATCTGCTCGTCCGACAAGGTCTATGCCGAGCGCGCGGAAGATGCTGCGCAAGGCCCTTCAAGCGGCCGGCGCCAAGCATATCTATCTCGCAGGGCGGCCGGGCGAGCAGGAGCAGCCTTGCGCGCAGCCGGCGTTAACGAGTTCATCTTTGCCGGCGGTGACGCGCTGACCGCATTGCAACAGGCCTACCAGTTCGACGGAGACGGCATGACCACGACGGCCAAAGCCTGTTCTGACCGGTGGCTGCCAATGCGGCGCGATCCGCTTTGCGCTGTCGGCGCCGCCGACCAAGGTCAGCATCTGCCATTGCCGGATGTGCCAGAAGGCGTCGGGCGCGCCCTTCGCCTCTTTGGCCGAGATCGAAAAAAGCGATTTCGCCTGGACCCGCGGCGAGCCGGCTGCGTTCCGCTCCTCCTCGATCGCCGAGCGCGATTTTTGCCGGGATTGCGGCACGCCGCTGAGCTTCCGCCGCATCGACGGCCCCCGCATCGAGATCATGACCGGCGCCTTCGACCGGCCGGATCGGCTGGTTCCGATCCGGCAATATGGCACCGAATCCCGGCTCGGCTGGGTGGTCGCAATCGCGAACCTGCGGAGCCAGACCACGCTGCAAAACTACGGGCAGGAAAAGCTTAACGGTATCGTCAGCCACCAGCACCCGGACCATGATTGAGGGGTCTGGAGACGGCTTATTTTAAATTCCGGCCGTGCTAGGATGAGGTCGTGTTTTGGGCTCTGATAGAGGTTCTGACGCGCGCAACAGTTGAGAACATGTTTGATCGTATCAGATCGTCGTGACGATCCCGTTTACAAGAAGAACCTTCAAAGATTGATCGAGAGGAACCGGCAGTTTGAGGAAGAGAGGAATGAGCGGCATTCCTGATTTTACTACCGTCGCCTTCGAGCCTGTCGCTACTTCGGCGACGACCGGCAACGCCGAACCGTGGCTGACGCCGGAAGGAATCCCCGTAAAACCCAGCTATTCGGAAAGCGATCTCGAAGGCATCGACTTCCTCGAGACCTGGCCCGGGATTGCGCCGTATCTGCGCGGCCCCTACCCCACCATGTATGTCAACCAGCCCTGGACGGTCAGGCAATATGCCGGCTTCTCGACGGCGGAAGATTCCAACGCGTTCTATCGCCGCAACCTCGCCGCCGGGCCAGAAGGGCCTTTCGGTCGCCTTCGATCTGGCGACCCATCGCGGCTACGATTCCGATCATCCGCGCGTCGCCGGCGACGTCGGCATGGCGGGCGTGGCGATCGACTCGATCTACGACATGCGCACGCTGTTTGCCGGCATTCCGCTCGACCAGATGAGCGTGTCGATGACCATGAACGGCGCGGTGCTGCCGATCCTGGCGCTGTTCGTCGCGGCGGCCGAGGAACAGGGCGTTCCGCCGGAAAAACTGTCGGGCACCATTCAGAACGACATTCTGAAAGAGTTCATGGTGCGCAACACCTATATCTATCCGCCGACGCCCTCGATGCGGATCATCTCCGACATCTTCGCCTATACCTCGCAGCGGATGCCGAAATACAATTCGATTTCGATCTCCGGCTATCACATGCAGGAAGCCGGCGCGACGCAGGACCTCGAACTCGCCTATACGCTCGCCGACGGCGTCGAATATTTGCGCGCCGGGCTGAAGTCCGGACTCGACGTCGACCGCTTCGCGCCACGGCTGTCGTTCTTCTGGGCGATCGGCATGAACTTCTTCATGGAAGTCGCCAAGATGCGCGCCGCGCGGCTGTTGTGGGCGAAGCTGCTCAAGCCTTTCAACCCGAAAGATCCCCGCTCGCTGTCGCTGCGCACCCATTGCCAGACCTCCGGCTGGTCGCTGACCGCGCAGGACGTCTTCAACAATGTGATGCGCACCACGATCGAGGCGATGGCGGCAACGCAAGGCCACACCCAGTCGCTGCACACCAACGCGCTTGACGAGGCCCTGGCGCTGCCGACCGATTTTTCGGCGCGAATCGCCCGCAACACGCAGCTGTTCCTGCAACAGGAAAGCGGCACCACCCGCATCATCGATCCCTGGGGCGGATCGTATTACGTCGAGCGGCTGACCCGCGACCTCGCCGCCAAGGCCTGGGGCCATATCCAGGAAGTCGAAGAACTCGGCGGCATGGCCAAGGCGATCGAGGCCGGCGTTCCCAAACTCCGGATCGAGGAAGCTTCCGCCAAGACGCAGGCGCGGATCGACGCCGGCAAGCAGGCGGTGATCGGCGTCAACAAATTCAAGCCGATCGACGAGACCCCGATCGATATTCTCAAGGTCGACAATTCCAATGTCCGGCGGCTGCAGATCGACAAGCTGAAGCGGCTGAGAGGCGAGCGCAGCAAAAAGGCCGTCAGCGAGGCGCTGGCGGCACTCACTCGTTCCGCCGGCGAAGGCAACGGCAATCTGCTGGCGCTTGCCATCGATGCCGCGCGCGCCAAGGCGACCGTCGGCGAAATTTCCGATGCGATGGAGAAAGTGTTCGGCCGGCACCGCGCCGAGATCAAATCCATCACCGGCGTCTACAAACGGGAGGCGTCCACCATGTCGAACCGCGTCGAGAAGGTGCAGGCGCTGATCGATGCCTTCGAGGAAGCAGAAGGCCGCAGGCCGCGTATCCTCGTCGCCAAGATTGGCCAGGACGGGCACGACCGCGGCCAGAAAGTGATCGCGTCGGCCTTTGCCGATGTCGGGTTCGACGTCGATATCGGGCCGCTATTTGCGACCGCCGAGGAAGCCGCACGGCAGGCGGTCGAGAACGACGTGCATATTCTGGGCGTGTCGTCGCTGGCGGCGGCCCATCTCACCGCCGTGCCCGAACTCAAGGCCGCACTGAAGAAGCAAGGCCGCGAGGACATCATGATCATCGTCGGCGGGGTGGTGCCGCCGCAGGACTACGACGAACTTTATAAAGCCGGCGCGGAAGCAATCTTCCCGCCCGGCACCGTCATTGCCGATGCCGCCGAAGAGCTCATCCACAAGCTGAATGCGCGATTGGGGCACAGCGAGGCGGCGGAGTAACGCCTCCCCCTCGCCTCGTTTACCCCGCCGTTGTAAAGCAGGGCATGCCCTTGTCGAAGAATGCCCCGCTGGACATCAAGATCATCGCCAACGACCTCCGCGCCGGCCACCGCGCGGCGCTCGCCCGCGCCATCACGCTGATCGAAAGCCGGCGAGGCGATCATCAGGCAGCGGCGCGCGACCTGGTCCAGGCGCTGTTGCCAGAGACCGGCAAAGCGATCCGGGTCGGCATCACCGGCTCGCCGGGCGTCGGCAAGTCCACCACCATCGATGCGCTCGGCATGTTCCTGATCGAGCGCGGGCACAAGGTCGCCGTCCTCGCCGTCGATCCCTCCTCGGCCCGCACCGGCGGCTCCATTCTCGGCGACAAGACCCGGATGGCGCGGCTGTCGGCCTCCGACGACGCCTATATCCGGCCCTCGCCCGCCTCCGGCACGCTCGGCGGCGTCGCGGCGAAAACGCGCGAGGCGATGCTGCTGTGCGAGGCGGCCGGCTTCGACGTCGTGCTGGTGGAAACCGTCGGGATCGGGCAATCCGAAACCGCCGTTTGCGACATGACCGACTTCTTTCTGGCGCTGATGCTGCCGGGTGCAGGCGACGAGTTGCAGGGCATCAAGAAGGGCCTGGTCGAACTCGCCGACATGATCGCGGTCAACAAGGCCGATGGCGACAACGTCAAACGCGCCAATCTGGCGGCAGGCGAATATCGCAGCGCGCTGCACATCCTCTCGCCCCGTTCGCAGCACTGGCATCCGCCGGTCGTGACCTATTCGGCGCTGACCGGCGCCGGCATCGACACGATATGGCAAAAAATTCTCGATCACCGCACCGCGATGAACGCCTCGGGTGAATTCGAAGCGCGCCGGCGGGAGCAGCAAGTGAAATGGATGTGGTCGATGTTCGAGCAACTGACCATGGCGCGGCTGCGCGCTGATGCGTCGGTGCGCGCCAAGGTCAAGCGGATCGAAGCCGAAGTCGCCGCCGGCCGCATCTCGCCCGCGCTTGCCGCCGAACAGATCGCGGAAATGCTGCGATGAGCGAGGGATTGCGGATCCTCGTCACCGGCTTTGGCCCGTTTCCAGGCGCGCCATTCAATCCGACGATGCCGTTGGTGAAACGGCTCACGCAACTGCGCCGTCCGGCGCTCGATGACGTCGCGCTGACCGGGCATATTTTTCATGTCACCTATCAAACGGTCGATCGCGAGCTGCCCGGGCTGATCGCGCAATTCCGTCCGCAGGCGCTGTTGATGTTCGGCCTTGCCAACCGCACCGCTCACCTGCGGATCGAGACGCGCGCCCGCAATGCCGTCACCACGCATCTCCCGGACGCGGACGGCAACCGGGCACAAAAGACGTCGATCGTGCACGGCGCCGACGCCAAGCCGTTCGGTCCGCATACGGCAAACCTGCTCCACGCCGCATGCGCCACCGGCATCGACGCGCGGCGTTTCGCGCGATGCCGGAGCTTATCTCTGCAACTATCTGAGCTGGCGCGCGATCGAGGCGACGCAACAGCCTGGCGGGCCGGCGCTGGCGTCGTTCGTCCACGTTCCCCTGATTGCGCGCGACGGCTCCGCACGCGAGGAAGCATCCGACATCACGCTGGAACAACTGGTCGATGCCGGCGAAGCCATGCTGCTGGAACTGGTCAAGCTGGCACGGCGAGCGATCGTGCAGAACGCTCAGCATCATTAACCCTACCCTGACAATCAGCCCTGCGAGCGGGCGCGTGTGCCCAGCGGCGGTGCCTTTTCTTGCTACCTATGAGGTCGCAACACCAGTGGAGTGGATTTGACATTCGCTAACCCGTAGCCGCGATTCGCGAATAGCGAATGTCAAATCCGGAACTCCACTGGAAATTTATATTTGCTAGTGGTCCTTTGATTCTAACATTTGCAAAAGTGCCTGCCGTACCGGGGCGCAAATGTTGAATCGGACCACTGAGGCCAGGGTCAAACGATCATGGACGTCAGTCGCCGCCATCTCATCGGGATCACCGCCGCCGGCGCGGGAGTGCTGGCGACGTCGCCTCCGGCCGCGGCGGCTACTCAACCCGTTTCCGCGCTCGGGCGCGATGCCACGCACTACGGCCTGCGTCCCGGCAGTCCCGACGACCAGACCAAAATTCTGCAACGCGCGATCGATGATGCCGCCCGCGCGCTAGTGCCGCTGGCGCTGCCGCCCGGCGTCTATCGCACCGGTCATGCTTCGACTGCCGAATGGCGCGCAGCTTGTCGGTGTGCGCGGCGCGACCCGGCTGGTTTTTACCGGCGGCGCCTCGATGGTGACGAGCGAAGGTTCAGGCAGCCTCGGTCTCCACGGTCTGGTTCTGGACGGCAGCGGCGTTACCCTGCCCGCCCGTCGCGGTCTCGTGCACTGCCTGGGCGGCCTCGACATTCGCATCACCGATTGCGAGATCGTTGCCAGCGGCGGCAACGGTATCTGGCTCGAGAATGTTGCCGGCGACATCAGCGGCAATATCATCCGCAAAGTTGCCGCCACCGCGATCGTATCGTTCGACGCCAAGGGCCTCACTGTCCTGCGCAACACGATCCAGGATACCAACGACAACGGCATCGAAATCCTGCGCACGTCGATCGGCGACGACGGCACGCTGGTGGCGGATAATCGCATCGAGGACATCAAGGCAGGTCCCGGCGGCTCCGGACAGTATGGCAACGCCATCAACGCCTTTCGTGCCGGCAATGTGATCGTGCGCGGCAACCGCATCAAGAACTGCGACTACTCGGCGGTGCGCGGCAATTCAGCCTCCAACATCCAGATCACCGGCAACAGCGTCAGCGATGTGCGCGAGGTGGCGCTTTATTCCGAATTCGCCTTCGAAGGCGCCGTGATCGCCAACAACACCGTGGATGGCGCGGCCCTCGGGGTTTCCGTCTGCAACTTCAACGAAGGTGGACGGCTTGCGGTCGTTCAGGGCAACATCGTCCGCAATCTCCTGGCGAAGCGGCCGATCGGCACTGCGCCAGACGACGACGCCGGCATCGGGATCTATGTCGAAGCCGATACCAGCGTTTCGGGCAACGTGATCGAGAACGCGCCGTCGTTCGGAATTGTCGCCGGCTGGGGCAAATATCTGCGCGACGTCGCCATCACTGGCAATGTGATCCGCAACGCGTTCGTCGGCGTGGGCGTTTCGGTGACGCCGGGCGCCGGCACTGCGCTGGTCAGCAACAACATGATCTCGGATACCCCGCGCGGCGCGGTGGTTGGCCTCGATCACGCGCGACCCGTTACGCCGGATCTCACCATCGAGGGCGCGCCACGCTTTGCGCAGGTGGCCGTGGGAATGAACGCGGTGCGAAAGCTGCCCTGAAGACGACGGCCAGTTTTGGTTTACAGCGTATTTCGCAACAGCGGATAGCGCGCTGCGATCGTCGCGAGATCCAGCACCGCCGCCCACGCATCCTCCTCGAGCGGCTCGCTTACGACATTCTTGTGTTCAGGACGGATTGAAATCTCTTGCGCCGGCTCGACCGGAATTGCCGCGACCCGCGGCAGCGGAACGCGATCGCGCCGAAACTCGTTCAATGGCAGCGCCGTTCGGCCGCGTCCAAGCCAGGACAGGTCAATGGCCCTGTTGTCGCGCGAGGCCTCGCGTGACAACAGATCGCGCCAGGTTTCCACCGCCGTCTTGGCCTCCCGAATATTCTCGAGAAACGCCTCCTCGCTGTGGAAGCGCCGCCACCGTCCGGTGTCGAACAATTCGGTGAGATATTTGAGCCGCTGTTCAGCGAGATTGCACCAGCGCGCGACGATTTCGCGGCCTTTGGCTACGTCTGTTTGAGATGTCATAAACCAGCCCGCAAAGAGGAAAGACGCGGACGCAACGGCACGAATCACTCAAACATGACCGATATATTTTGTGGAAAACCCGGAAAAAGTCTAGCTCTTTGCACTTTATCGACGCAGTGGGCGAGCGCGCCGTAGTCATACGGGCCCCTGAAAATGAAGACCCGTCCGGGGGGACAACCGGACGGGTCAAGCCATATGGGCGCTTGGGGTGGATGGGCGCTCGCGCCAGATACAGCTGTCAGGGAGGGATGACCGCTCCCCACGCTCATTGGTCGCGACAGGTCCGGCGGACGTTCAAAAGTCGTTAAGGAATTTTCGCAAGCCCGCTTCACGCTTGCGCGAGCGGATTTCACGGCATTTATGGCTTGGTTTGGCTGATGTCCGGCCGGGACTCACCACCAGCCGGCTTCTCGGCCGCCATCGTCGCTATCGGGAGGCTTCTGGTCTGCGGTTCGGCCTTGGTTTGGTCCTTGGACCCCGCCTCCGACATTTCGGGCGTCCCCGTCCTCTCGGAGGCAGCCGCCACCGGCATCGATGAGGCAGGGACCGCCGAGACCGCCGCAAAGGCATCCGCCTCGCCGGCGCCGAATTGGTCGTCCCGACCGGGGGGACCGAGATCGCGCGCCGTTTTCATCAAGATCGCACGGACCTCGTCCGGCTTCAGCGCTGGGTTACGCTGCAAGACCAGCGCGGCAAGGCCACTCACATAGGCTGAGGAAAACGAGGTGCCTGAGGTGATCTGATACTTGTCGTCTGGAGCGGGGAGGAAAAGATCGACTCCCGGCGCGGCAAGCGCGATGTAGCTACCCCGGTTCGAGGCGGCAAACAGCTTGTCCTGGGCATCGGTTGCGCTGACCGCCATGACGCTCGCATCCGCCGCGGGGTAGAGCGGCGGCGATCTCGGGCCGGCATTGCCCGCGGCAGCGACCATCACGATATTCCGCGCGGCCAGCGCCGCAAGACCGCGTCCAACGATCGCGTCCTTCGGACCGGCAAAGCTCATATTGACGATCTGGGCGCCGTGAGCGGCTGCAAGATCGAACGCCTTGAGGATCGCAAAAGAGGTGCTCTCCGGCGCTTTGCCGGACGTGCCGAAAGCGCGGATCGCCAGGATATGCGCCGCGGGCGCGCTCCCCATCAGCCGCACATGCGAGATAATCGCGCCGGCAACGCCGGTGCCATGCGCGTGAGGCCCTTCCTTGCTGTTGAGTGCATCAAAGGGCGTGATCGTGACCCCGGCGAATTCGGGATGCTTGAGATCGATCCCGGAATCGATCACGGCGATCGTGACATTGGCGCCGTCGGCGAGCGCGTGCGCCTGCGGCAGGCGAAGTTTCGACAGCGCATATTGCGCGGGGTCGCCTCCGCTCAGGCCGGCGTTCTGATCCTGGAGGAGGTAGCGAAAGTTCGGCTGAACCGAGCGAACGCTGCCATCCCCGGCGAATTCGCGGCTAGCGGTATCCACCGTCCTGCCGCCCGTGATGCGGAATAGTCCAACGGTAGCCCCGATCAGCTCAAAGCTTTGAGATCCAATCCGCCGCAAGCCATGGCGCCGCGCCAAGGCATCGATCTGCGCGTCGGACAGGCTGCCGTCGATCTCGGCCACGATCTCGTTGGCGATCGCGCGAGAGGCCAGCGAAGCTTGTAGCGATACATTGCCCGATTTGCTGGTGATCTTGCGCGGCGTTACTGCCGGTCGCCACCTGCCCCGAACAATTGCCGCTGTCGCGATCGGCGGCGGTGCAGGACGGTTGAATGCGGATGTTGTTGCCGTTCAGTCCGGTCACAGCCCGCCCGGCAAGGTTCGGATCGATCCGCGGCATCGTTGGAACCCGCGACGAGATATTGAGACTTGGGGAGCGCATGATGCTCTGCGCCGAAGCGGGCGAACTGCCCGCCCCCAAAAATAGCGACAGCGCGGCCAGCAAGACCATCGCCGGCAGGATCTTCAGCCGCCAAGTCGTGTCAACCCGGGTCATGGGATTGCGGCCTCAATCAGCGTGGCAGCCCGCTCATGGCGTCGCCACGGCGAGACTGACGATTTTCTCGTTCTGCAATCTGCTCAGGAGATTTGCGAACTCGTCTTTCGACGTCGCCACATTGGCAAATTGCAGGCGGAACATGCCGCCTGTGGCGCCGCCGATAATCGAAGCTTGATATTTGTCGAGCAACGCCGTGATGTCGCCGATGCGCGCATCCGGCGCAAACCGCACCAGCGCACGTGGCGCGGATGCGGCCGAAAGACTGCGCGTGATCGGCTCGTTGGTGCTCAGCGAAGCGGTCTCGAATGTGGACGGCCTATTATTCATCAGCACCGCGGCGATGATGCCGGCCTGCAAAACAAGCGCAAACGCGCCGAAGCTCGCGGACCACGCCAATGTCCGCGGCGAAAGGCCTGCGAAAAAGCCGGTGATCCGTGTCGCGAGGTTCAAGGAAACACCGGGCTTTCGTGCCGGCTCGGCGTCGATCGCAGCGAACAGCTTTTGCATGGCGCGCACCGATGGCGCGCCCAGACTCTCGTTCAGATCGATGGTGCCGGCATATTCCTCGCGGATGACCGCATATTGCCTGGCGAGTTCGGGATCGCGGGCCAGCGCTTCGTCGACTTTTCGGGAATCCCGCGAATTCAGCGTGCCGGCCGCGTGCCAAGGCAGCAGCAATTCGATCTCGCTCGGTTCCTGCTCGACTATTTTTCTGCTCGCAGCCATCATGGCCAGCCTCGCTCTATACCAGCTGCTTTGAGCAGCTCGGCCAATTTCTTGCGTGCGTAGAACAAGCGGGTCTTCACGGTATTCTCCGGTATCCCGATGATTTCTGCCGCTTCTTCCACAGACTTCTCGTGGTAGTAGACGAGATCGACGATCTCCCGATGCTCGGCTGATAGGTGACTCAGACACTTACGCAACGCGTCACTGGTATCCTTCTTCTGTACGGTCACCTCGGGATCGTCGGACGTATCCTCGATCGCGCCGGCCGCCTCGTCGTCCAGCTCCGCGTCCTTCCTGCGGCGAAGCGCCGAAAGCGCCTTGAACCGCGTGATCGCCAGCAGCCAGGTTGAGACGGCAGACCGGCCTTCGAATTTCCCGGCCTGGCGCCACACATCCAGGAACACCTCGCTGATGAGGTCTTCGGCGACCTGTTCATTCCGCACCAGCCGCAACCCGAACCGGAACACCCTGACATGATGCCGACCGTACAGCACCTGCATGGCTGATCGGTCGCCCTGGGCGATCCGACCGATCAGGACGTCGTCGGACGCCGCCTGTGTCGCACTCAATGGCTATCTCGCAAGGTTGGTCGAATTAGACGGACGGGTGGTTCGATCAGAAAGGCAAGATTTTTCAGTCTAAAGCAATAATCGGCCTGAAACCGTGACCTGGCACACAGAAGAGCCCTAACAGCCATTTAACACGGTGTTGCGACGGTGCTTAAATACCTTTAATAGATCCACCTGGCCAGTCAGGATTCCTCCGCATCTGAATGGATAACCGCGCGGCCCGCAACCGGCCAAAGCGCCGATTTCTTCGCGCAAACAAGGGGCAAACAGCCCTTCGACGGGCCAAGATTTCGGCCCGAAAGATACCAAACCTAAAGGCTTTGGCTCGTACATTTTCGCCGATTGCTTTGACCATGGCGAATTTATGGGTATCGCTGCGTCGCCTCTTTTGAATCCGACGGCGGATACGTCGAAAGCTGCCGGTCGGCAACTGACGGCCGATGCGCTTTTGCGCCGCGCGCGACAGCGCCGGCAGATTCAGGGAATGATCGGTGTCAGCTATGTCGTCGATGCAGCGATCCTGCTTGTCTACGCTCACGCCGGCACCACGTCGACCGCCATCGGCCCGGCATTCGCCGTCTGCGGTCTCATCTCGGTCAGCGGATATATCCTGCTCTCCGAATCCGGTTTCACCGAACGTTTCAAGGACCATTATTTCGTAGTTCCACAATCCATCATCAGCATGATCATCATGCTGGTTTTCACATACATCGCGCCGGAAGTCGGCGTGATGTTTTTATGCACGCTGTTCGTCGTATTTGCCTTCGCCTCGCTGCGCTCGACGCCGTGGCAAACCACGGTGGTCTGGACCGCCATGGCATTGGGGCTGGCCGGGTTGTTCCTGCTGACCGACAAGCCGATCTCGCTGCCCCACGAAACCTATCTGGAACGCTTCGCCACGATGACGGTGTTTATCCTGACCATCGGGCGTTGCATGTTCATCGGCATATTCTCCAGCGCCATGCGCGAATCGCTCTACAAGAGCGGCCTCGCGCTGAAGGAAGCCAATAAGCGCATCGAGGAGCTCGCCGAACTCGACGATCTCACCGGCTCGTTCAATCGCCGTTGCATCATGCGCTTCCTGGACGACGAGATCGAGCGGGCCCATCGGAACAATGTCCATTGTTCGATTGCACTGATCGATCTCGACTGGTTCAAGCGCATCAACGACACCTACGGCCATCCGACCGGCGACGAAGTGCTCAAGACATTCGCCATCACCGTCTTCGCCAATATCCGCGGGGTCGACCGGTTTGGCCGTTATGGCGGCGAGGAATTCCTGCTCGTGCTCCCTGATACGGCTCACGATGTCGCGGAGCGCCTGCTCAACCGGTTGCGGGCGATCGTTGCCGAACTCGACTGGAGCGCGTTTTCGGCCGGCATGCAGGTGACCTTATCGGCAGGCATCGTCACGCTAAAGGCAGGTGAAATGGCGGACGCTTTTCTCGCACGCGCGGACCGAGCGCTCTACAAGGCCAAAGCGCAAGGACGCGACCGCATCGTCAGTGCCTGATCTGATCATTCCATTTCCCGAGGAAGAACAGACCTCGCCGGACCCGTACATCGCTACTCCAGGACAGAGTCATGAGTTCGAAACCGCTACCCAACTCCGAAAGCCTGCTCGACGAATTGCAAGCAACCCTGGCGCACGGGACCGTTGCCCGCCGCGTCGAGACCCTGCGCCGGGTCACCGACCTCTTCATCAGCGGCGCGGTCGAATTCTCCGACGATCAGGTCGGCCTGTTTGACGACGTGTTCCAGTGCCTGATCCATCACATCGAAACCTCCGCCAAGGCGCTGTTGTCCAATCGTCTGGCCCCTGTCGATCGCGCGCCGCCGCTGACAGTCCGCGCGCTGGCGTTCGATGACCTGATCGAGGTTGCAGCTCCCGGTTTTGTCCATGTCGGAACGGCTCGACGACGCAACATTGATCGAGACCGCGCGAAACAAGAGCCAGGCGCACCTGATGGCGATTTCGACCCGCAAGGTACTCAGCGGCGCGGTCACCGACGTATTGGTGCAGCGGGGCAATGACGAAGTGGTTCAAAGCACCGTCAACAATCCCGGAGCGGAGTTCTCCGAAGCGTGGTTTCACCCGGCTGGTCAGCCGCGCAGAAGGCAACGATGGTCTTGCGGCCTGCGTCGGCCTGCGTCCGAACATTCCGCGGCACCTCTACCTGAAACTGCTCGCCAAGGCTTCGGCGACGGTGCGGGCGAAGCTCGAAGCAGCCAACCAGCCGATCGTCCAGGAGAGTATCCGAGGCGGTACGGGAAGCGACACGGCGCGCGCGCTCGGCGCCATCGGCCATCACCCAGGAGACGGCGATTGCCCACGCGCTCGTCAAATCGCTCTACGAAGACGGCAGACTGGACGAGTATCAAGTGGCGGCATTTGCCGAAGCCGGCAAATTCGACGAAGCCAATGCCGCGATCGCCGCGCTCGCCAATGTGTCGGTATCGATTGCCGAGAACATGATGGTGGAAACCCGCGCCGAGGGCGTGATGATCCTGGCGAAGATTTCCGGCATGTCGTGGTCGACGGTCAAGTCGATCATCAGGATGCGCGACGAACTCGCCGGCAAGGAGCTGTCCGATCTCGAGAGCTGCAAGGCCACCTATGAGCGGCTTCGTCCCTCGACCGCGCAGCAGGTGCTTCGCTTCCACCGCATGCAACAGACCGCAACGCCGCCTGCGGCGTGATGCCGGGTTAAAACCTCAGCACTTTGGCGCCGATGAGCGCGCCGGCCGCCGTCACCATGGCGGTCGCGATCGGATACCAGGTCGCCACAAAGAGCGGCGAGTCATCGGTGCAGTGCGAGGCGTACAAGGTCGCCGCCAAGCCCGCCGAGATCAGCCCCGCCAGCGCACCGGCAAGCGCGGGCCGTGCCGGCGCACCGTGACGCAGCCCGATCAGCGCGCCCGCCAGAAGCGGCAACGACAACAGCGGAATAGCGGTCATGCAAACCCGCGAGTTGCTGCCGATCAGCCGCGTCATCATCGGCAGCCGCTGCGGCATCATCATCTCGCTCGCGATTCCGGCAGCAACAATTCCGGCGGGGATCAACAGCAACCACCCCCAGCCCCTGAACGACGCCTCGGGCCGGGAAAGATGCAGGCCGACCACAATGGCCGAGATCGCCAGCGCCAGCGTGATCACGAATTTCAGGTCGAAGAACGGATTATGCATCGCTGTCATGATGTCCGGCCGAACGCCGAGCGCCATCGCAGAACCCGACGAACGAAACCGGCGCTGTGGCCAGCAAGGCAAGCGCCAGTACAAATCCGACCGGACGGGCGCGGTGCGGATTGTCGGCGGCAAGCGTTCGAATGAGCTGTTCGGTTTCCATCCTTATTGCTCCCGCAACTTGGCGGTGAGGCTTGCGAGCGCGCGATGCAACGCCACCCGTACTGCCCCTTCGCTCATCGCGAACCTCGTGGCCGTATCCCTGATCGAGGTGCTTTCCACCGCGATCGACTGCAAAACCTCGCGCTGACGTGGAGGCAAGGTCAGCAACAGACTTGCGATCTCGTTGGCCGATACCGTCTCGGCGGCCGGTTCGTCAGGGATGGTTTCGGCAAAATCGTCGACGTTGACAAAAACCCGCCGGCCGCGTCGCCGCAACGCGTCGATCAGCTTGTTGCGGGCGATCGCAAACAGCCAAGGCGCGAACGGCGCGTTCGCGTCCCAGGTATGCCGCTTTAGATGCACCGCCAACAAAATGTCCTGCACGATATCCTCGGATTGATCGACCGGCTGGCCAGCCCGCGCCAGCCCGCGGCGAGCCCCGGCCCTCAAGACCGGCGTGACCGCCTTGAGCAGACGATGATACGCGGCGCTATCGCCTGAAATGGCCAGCCGCATCAGGCCAGTCCACTCGTCCTCACTTTCGCGCACGCGCGCTCCCACACATCATTTCGGTCGTTTTTTCAATTTGTTACAACGCAAAGCGCCAATCACGAATTCGTGATAATAGATTCACGGAAGAAGATTCCCGGCGCTAGCCAGGAATCGCCTCGCCGGGATCGGCGCCACGAGGCTCATAACACCGATCGGTCCCCCTGACACGCGCCTGATGAATCACGGCTAATTCAGGTGCAGGCGCTGAATTCGCGAACCGCCGGGCTGCCGCGGTTTTGTCCAGACTTGTCCGAAGATTCCCCTTTTCTGCCCCGCTGCGGACATGGCGGGCGGTCTTTTTCTCCGCCGGGACTGGCAAAATGGGGAGATTGCCAAATGATCATAAAAGCCAGCGAGCGCTTGGCCTTGGTTTTGGCCGCCGGACTCTTGCTCGCAAGCCCGGCACAGGCCGCAACGGACGGTGACGATTCCACACCGGATTCAAAATCCGGGAGCGCGGCCGCGCCGATCACGCACAGGACCTTCAGGCACGTTTGGCACCATCGAAAGCACTACGTGCACCACAGACCTCATGTGATCGCAGCGAAGACCGACACCGACAAGAAGACCGACACTGACAAGAAGGCCACGGCCGCCGATGCCGCGCCCAACGACAACAAGGTCTTGCCGAGCATCCCTCCTTCGATCGCCAACGCCAATGCGCAGATGCTGCTGGCCAGCGCACAGATCAATGCCGCGGCGGCCATTCCGGCAGGAACTGACGCTCAGGCCCAGGCCTCCGACAACCACCCCAACGCCAATACGGACAACGGGACCTTCATGGTCGCGGCGGATCAGCTCAACGATGCGGATCGGACGTTGCAAGAAGGCAGTTCGACGCCAGCCGCGGCCGTCAGTTCCCCGCCACCCGCAACGACGATGACGGGCGAAAGCACCGGTTGGGACCAGACTTCCCTGATCGGAAAAATCTTCATCGGGTTCGGCGCGCTGCTGACCATGGCCTCGGCCGCGCGCATGTTCATCACCTGAGACGTCACCGCGCCACGTCCAATCGCCGGGCCGGACCAGGCTGCAACCTCGTCCGGTCGGAAATCCAGCCGCAGCGACGCCACTTGAAGCCCACTCCATCCGCAGGCACATTGCTGGCAACATGAAGCGCGGGGTGGATTATGAGGACGTTGGAGCACATCATCGTCGAGGCCAGGGGCAAGGTCGGCGTAATCACGCTCAACCGCCCGAAAATGCTCAACGCGCTATCTTTCGGGGTGTTTCGCGAAATTGCCAACGCCGTCGATGACCTCGAGGCGGACGATGGCATTGGCTGCATCGTCTTGACCGGCAATGAAAAAGCCTTCGCCGCCGGCGCCGATATCAAGGAAATGCAGCCGAAAGACTTTATTGAGATGTTTTCCAACGATTTTGTCGCGATCCGCGGCGACCGCGTCGCCAAATGCCGCAAGCCGACCATTGCCGCCGTCAGCGGCTATGCGCTCGGCGGCGGCTGCGAACTCGCCATGATGTGCGACATCATTATCGCATCCGAGACCGCGAAATTCGGCCAGCCGGAAATCACGCTCGGCACCATTCCGGGCATCGGTGGCACGCAGCGGCTGACGCGCGCGATCGGCAAGTCCAAGGCGATGGATCTCTGCCTCACTGGCCGGATGATGGATGCGGCGGAAGCGGAACGCTCTGGATTAGTCAGCCGCATCGTTCCATCAGACAAATTGATGGGCGAAGTCATGGCGATGGCGGAGAAGATCGCCGAGATGTCGCATCCGGCGACGGAAATGGCCAAAAGCGCCATCAACCGCGCCTTCGAAACCCCGCTCTCCGAGGGACTTCAGGTCGAGCGCGATCTATTTCGCTCCACTTTCGCGCTGGAAGATCGCTCCGAGGGCATGGCGGCCTTCATCGAAAAGCGAAAACCGGTCAACAAGAACCGGTAGATCGTGTCTTGCGCGGCTACTTCGCCTGGCTATTCGTCAGCGCGGCACGTACCAGCGCCCGATAGACCCTCTCCTGCCAGGTCGAAGGCCTGTCCAATCCCAACCTCGCCAGGCACTCGGCCTCGAAAGGTTCGGACCGCTGCGTCCATCCCTGCCATAGCAGCGCGGGCAAGCGCCGCGGCGCACGCTGCACCTCCTGCAGGAACTGCAAGGCCGGGATCAGGCGCTGCTCCACCTCCGTGAAATCGCTGCCGAATGGAAAAGACGGAAGCAGTCCCGCTTGCCGCGCCGGACGCAGTGCATCCGCAATACGCTGCGGATAGTTTTCGCGATAGGCGTTCGGAATTTCAAAATTCGCAGGCAATTTGCCGGCATCCTTTGCCTGGCGGGCCAACTCGTTTTGAAAACGGGAATCCGCCACCTGCAACATCGCGGCGATCACGTCGGCGTCGGATTTTCCCCTGAGGTCGGCAACGCCGTATTCGGTGACGACGATATCGCGCAAATGCCGCGGAATGGTCTCGTGACCATAGCTCCACCGAATGTTGGACTCCAACCCCCTGCCCGCCTGTCGCGTCGCCTCGACCGTCAGGATGGAGCGCGCACCCGGCAGCGCAAAGGCCTGCGCCACGAAATTATATTGTCCGCCGACGCCGCTGACGACCTGTCCGTTGTCGAGGCCATCGGAAACGACAGCCCCCATCAACGTCGCCATCATGGCATTGTTGACGAAGCGCGCATCGACGCGGGCGCGCTTTTTCTGGTCCTCGTCGCCATAGAGCTCGTTGGTGAAGGAGACCGGCATCATCTGGATGCGCGCGATCTCTTCCGCCGTCATGTCGCGCAAGCGCCGGTAAAACGATTTTGGCCCCAGAAAAAACGCGCCATGAAGCAGAACGCCATCCACCTCGCGCTTGATGATGCCGGCATCGATCAGGCCGATAAAAGCCTCGAACAGCATTTCACTGACGCCGTAGAGGCCCTTTTCGAAGGGAGCGCTTTCGAACGGCGGACCCGCGGGCGCAAGCCGCTTCACGGTCGCCTCGAATTGCGCGTGATCGCGATGGCGGAGGATCAGGCCTTGCGCGAGCGCGTCGCCGGCCTGGCCGATGCCGATCTGCAATGTGCCGCCATCGCGAACGAGACCGGCCGCGTGAAGGCCGATCGCGTATTTGGTGTCGGTGACCGGCTCGGACGGCGGCGCGAACAGCGGAAACTCGGTTTCCGGACTTTCCAGCACCGCGCTGAATTCTTCGCCCGGGAGATCACCCGCACCGGGCATGAAAGGCAATTCGGAATTGACCTGGGCGACGAGTTTGAAGGACGCGCGCCCCTCGGCGCGTGCCCGCAAAACATCGAGCGTGGTATCGGTATTGCAGCTCAGGCTGTAGCGGGCAACGCCGTCGACCACGCGCTTGGCGACAAGTTGCGTGACGACGTTCAGGCCCCGCGCGAGCAGATAGGACGACGCGTGGGTGTAATTTGCGGAGATGTAATTTTGCTGCGCCGACGGGACATGCAACCAGCTTCCCGCCAGGAAGAAGAACTCGATCACCTGGATATTGGGCGGCAATTCACCGGCGCGCAGCGCGGGGGCATAGGCAAGATCCGGATACCCGCCGAACAGCCGCTCGATGACAGGCGAGATGAAGCGCCGCTCCAGCAAATTGGACGGCCGCGGCTTTTCCAGCGTCAGCGCCGAGAAGAAGGTGAGACGGATGGAGCGGTCGGCAACGGCGCGCGCATAAAGCGCGTTGACGATGTGATTGGCCTTGCCGAGGCCGAGCGGCAAGCCGACCACGAGATCGGTGCCGACATCGGCGATGATGTCCTCTGCAATCGCCTCCGGACTGGAAAATAGTTTCGGCATCAATCTTCCTTCCGAGACCTCACAACCCTGCATCTTTTTCCGCTGGCCGCAACGGCGAGACGCACCATCCGGCTTTCCCTGTCCGTGCCGCTGCTATAACACTCTTGTCAACGGCAAGTCGTTCGCCCTAGACCCCGATTCCGAAGTTCGTTGAATTTTGCGGAGCCACGTTACGAACTTCGGAATCGAAAGGGCACTAGCCAACTTATTGATCTAGTGTGGCCTTGGTTCAGAAGTCCGCATGACGAACTCGCGGCGATCATGATGCGGACTTCTGAACCGCCACACTAGCGGGAAGCGGACGAAGGCCGATGTTTCCTATTGGGATGGAGAAGTCACGATGATGAAGCTGTACTACGCAACCGGCACCTGCGCACTGGCCTCGCACATCGCGCTTGAGGAAGCCGGCGCCGAATATTCGACCGTCAAGATCAGCTTCGCAGCCAATGAACAGCGCTCGCCGGAATATCTCGCCATCAATCCCAAGGGGCGCGTCCCCTCGCTGGTGACGGACCGGGGCATCCTGACCGAAACGCCCGCGATGCTCGCCTACATCGCCCAAAGTTTTCCAAAGGCAAAGCTGGCGCCGATCGACGATCCCTTCGGCTTTGCCGAAGTGCAGTCCTTCAACAGTTATCTGTGCTCAACGGTGCATATCAACCACGCTCACCGCCCGCGTGGCAGTCGCTGGGCCGACGATCCAGCGGCGCTCGAGGCGATGAAAAAGAAGGTGCCGGAAACCATGGCCGCCTGCTTCGACCTGATCGAGAGCAAAATGATGAAGGGCCCGTGGGTGATGGGCGACACCTATACGATCTGCGACCCTTATCTGTTCACGATCGCAGGGTGGCTGGAGGGCGACAGCGTCGATCCGGCGCGTTTTCCGAAGGTCAAAGCTCACCGGGACCACATGTCGCAGCGGGCCGCCGTCCAAAAGGCGCTTGCGGCCGAAAAAGGCTGATATCCGCCCGACTTAAGCCCCTTCCCGCCTGCGCCCTATCTCTGTACTGTGACGCCCAAAGCTGCGGCGGACACAACGCTGCGCGCGGGTATGGGAGAGAGCGCCATGAGCCAGTTGCGGCGTGCGGTCGTGCTGATCGCGGCAACCGTCATTTTCGCCAGTCCTTGCGCCGCCAAAGTTGTTAAATTCGAGATTCTGAAGGTGGAATCTCCTGCATTCGAAGGGCGAACCTTCGGCACGGTCGGCACCTACGACCGGATTGTCGCGCGGGCGACAATTGCGGTCGCACCTGACGACATCCATAACCAGATCATCGTCGATCTCGACCGCGCGCCGCGTGACGCGCAAGGCCGGGTCGAGGCCGTCACCGACGTGGAAATCCTGCGGCCGACGGTGGCCGCCAATGGCAACCGCACGCTGTTCTACGAGGTGCTCAATCGCGGCAGCAAACTTGGGCTCGCGCTGTTCAACGACATCCCTGCGGTGACCAACGATCTCGTCAAGGCTGCGGACGCCGGCAACGGCTTTCTGATGAACCACGGCTACACCGTGGTGTGGAGCGGCTGGCAGGGCGACGTTATTCCAGGCGGGGGCCGCATGACCTTTTCGCCTCCGGTCGCGCCTGGTGTAACGGACCTGGCGCGTGAAGATTTTATCTTCGACCATACCGACAATCCGGCGATCGGCACGCTGAGCTACCCGGCCGTCGACCTCGATCCCGTCAACGCCAAAATCAGCGTGCGTGAGCGCGAGGCCGATCCGCGCACGACGCAGGCGGGCCTTGGCGTCACATTCGAGAGTCCGACCAGGATTTCGATCAAGCGGCCGGAAGGTTTCGACGCCGGCGCCATCTACGAATTCATCTATATCGCCAAGGACCCGAAGGTGATGGGTCTGGGCTTTGCGGCCACGCGCGACGTCGTTTCCTTCCTTCGCAACGAGACGGCGGATACTGCCGGTACCGCCAATCCCCTCGCTGGGCGGATCGACCGGGCGATCGGATTCGGCCTGTCGCAAAGCGGCCGCTACCTGCACGATTATCTCTATCTCGGCTTCAACGCCGATGAGGCCGGCCGAACCGTCTTCGAAGGTTTGATGCCGCATATCTCCGGCGGCAAGAAGACCTTCACCAACTATCGCTTCAGCCAGCCCGGCCGCTCGCCCTACGAACACGCCGACATGCTTTATCCCGGCGCGGATTTTCCGTTCACCTATCCCGTGATCACCGACAGCGTCACCGGAAAAAGCGATGGCCTCCTGGCGCGCTGTCTTGCCGCCGGCAACTGCCCGAAGATCATCAAGACCGACAGCGAGCTTGAATTTTACCAGCAGCGCGCTTCGCTTGTCGTGACCGATACACAAGGCGATGCCATCACCATGCCGGACAATGTCCGGCTGTTCCTGCTGTCCAACCTGCAACATTATGCGCTCGCCCATGACAAATCGCAGATGGTCAAGGCCTGCGCCAATCCGACCAACCCGCTGAATGCGGGACCGCTGGTGCGCGCTCTGCTGGTCGCCATGAATGAGTGGATCGCGAAGGGCACTTTGCCGCCGAACAGCCGTTACCCGAGCCGGGCTGATGGGACGCTGGCGCCGCCCTGGGCGAGCGCGGTCGGCTTTCCCAAAATCCCCGGCTTTGCCTATCCGAGCCGGATCGCCCAGCCGACCGCGCTCAAATCCGAAGACATGCCGCCGTCGAAGGGCGCGGCCTATCCGGTGTTCGTCCCGAAGACCGACGCTGACGGCCGCGATATTGCCGGCATTCACCTGCCGACGCTGGATGCACCGGCCGCAACCCACACCGGCTGGAATCTGCGTAAAGCGGGCTTCAGCGAAGGCGAGTTGTGCGACAACAACGGCAGCATGATTCCGTTCGCGGCGACCCGCGAAGAACGGCTGAAAATCAACGATCCTCGCCTGTCGATGGCGGAGCGCTACCCGAACGACGGCGATCGGGCCGCTGCAATCGCAAAAGCCACGCAACAACTGGTTCACGACCGGCTCCTTCTGGAAGAAGATGCCGGACTGTTTATCGCCAATTCGAATTAGCTTCTTCACAGGCGAGATGCAGGCGGGTTAGGAAACATCGACGTTTTAAGAAACTAAACGCGAACCGGGAGGAATTTTCATGGCGGCTGCGGAAGCCACATCGGCAATCGAGCGCCGGACCATCGCCAAGGTCTCCCGGCGGCTGTTGCCGCTGGTCGCCCTCGCTTATTGCATCGCCTATATCGATCGCAGCAACATTTCCGTCGCTTCGCTGACGATGAACAAGGATCTCGGCTTCAGCGCCTACATTTACGGCTGGGGCGCCGGAATCTTTTTCTTCGGCTACTTCCTGTTCGAAATCCCGAGCAATCTCATCCTGGAGAAGATCGGCGCGCGGATCTGGATCGCGCGGATCATGGTCACCTGGGGCGTCATCTCCGGCCTCACCGCACTCGTCACCGGTTCCACCAGCTTTCTGATCATTCGCTTTCTGCTGGGAGCCGCGGAAGCCGGATTTTTTCCGGGCATGATCCTCTATCTGACCTACTGGTTTCCCGCCGAATATCGCGGTCGCGTCATCTCGACCCTCTTTATCGCGCAGCCTGTCGCCAACGCGGTCGCATCGATCGCGTCTTCGGCCATTCTCGACATGGATGGTATACTTGGCGTCAGAGGTTGGCAGTGGATTTTCATCATCGAGGCGATACCCGCTGTCCTGCTTGGTCTCGTCATCCTGCGCATCATGACCGACCGGCCGGGGCACGCCAATTGGCTTGCCGAAGACGAGAGAGGTTGGTTGCAGGCACGGCTGGATAGCGAAAGCCGGCAAGTCGAGAGCAAAGGCCGCATGACCTGGATACAAGCTCTGGCCGATCCACGCGTCGTCGCGCTGTCGCTCATCTACCTCATGAGCGTAACGGCCAATTACGGCATCGTCTTCTTCATGCCGCAAATCGTCAAGGGAATCGGTCTTTCCAACATGATGACGGGCGTCGTTTCCTCCGGCCCCTACATCATCGGCACGATCGGCCTGATCGCCTGGGGCTGGTCGTCCGACCGCAACAAGGAGCGCCGCTGGCATCTGATTGCGGCCTCTACGGTGGGCGCGCTCGGACTTGCTTTTGCGGGATGGTCCGGCGCGTCCTATTGGGCGCTGCTTGGAATGTCCGCCGCTACCGTCGGCATCTATGGCTCGCGCGCGGCCTTCTGGCCGATGCCGTCGCTCTTCCTCACGGGATCGGCAGCGGCGAGCGCGATCGCCATGATCAATGCCGTCGGTAACCTCGGCGGCTATTTCGGCCCCGTCGTCGTCGGCTGGGTCAGAGATTCCACGCACAGCTTCGAGGCCGGACTTTACTTCCTCGCCGCCTGTTCGCTGATGGCGGCCGTCATCACCTTCTTTGCGGCGCGCGCGGCCGGAGATCCCGCCGCGATAGCGCGGGCGAATGCGGCCGCCGCAGCCGGGTAGTTCAACCAAAAAGCCGAATAATCGAATAATAAAGGGAGAAAACCATGCTTAATCGACGCGATCTTTTGCTTGCATCCGTTGCCGCTGGCGTTGCCATGCAAAATCGAGCAGCATTTGCCAAAGCGGCGCAGCCGACCACAAAGGTCGATTTCGACGTTCCGGCGCATGCCACCGATTGCCACACGCATATTCACTTGCCGGAAAAATATCCGTTCTTCGACGGACGCGTTTATACGCCGGAGCCGGCCTCTCCGGAAGAAATGGCGGCGCTGCACAAGGCGCTTCATATCGAGAACGTCGTGATCGTGACGCCCAGCGTCTACGGCACCGACAACCGGGCGACGCTCGAAGGCATCAAGTTCCGCGGCAACACCGCGCGCGGCGTGGCCGTCATCGACGACAAGACGCCGGAGAGCGATCTCGACATGATGGGCAAGGCCGGCATCAAAGGCATCCGCGTCAATCTTGCCACCGGCGGCGTCAACGATCCCGGCATCGGCCGCAAGCGCCTCGAGGCGGCGATCGAGCGGATGAAAGGACGCGGCTGGCACGTGCAGTGCTACACCAACCTTCCGTTGCTCACGAACCTCAAGGACGTCCTTGCCTCCTCGCCGGTTCCTGTCGTGTTCGACCATTTCGGCGGCGCCAATGCGGCACTTGGCCTCGAACAGCCCGGCTGGGCGGAACTCATCGAAGCGGTGAAGAGCGGCAAGGTCTATGTGAAAATTTCCGGCGCCTACCGTCTGTCGAACAAGGGCCCGGACTATCCGGATGCGGTGCCGTTCGCGAAAGCGCTGATCGCCGCCAATCCCGACCGCCTGGTCTGGGGTACGGATTGGCCGCATCCGAATTCCGTGACGCCGCCCGGCAAGAAGCCGACCGACCTGACGCCGCTCTATCAGATCGACGACGGCCGCGTCTTCAACCAGCTCGCGGTCTGGGCACCAGACGCCGCCACGCGCAAGAAGATCCTGGTCGACAATCCCGCCAGGCTTTACGGCTTCTGAACGCTGCACGCGAAAGGCCGGCGCTCAATCGCGCGCCGGCCATTGCGGCTCGTGACTGCCGAGCGGCATCGCTGGCCGCGACCAGAACGCCGGCGTCCGCGATAATTGCGCGGTATGCCGGATCGCCTGCAACGAGCCGAAGCCCGATGGCGCCTGCTCGACAAACGGCCGGATCGCCTCCCCCTTCAAATCCTCGGTCTTGAGACCGCCGGCAATGCGGCCGCAAATTCCAGATCCATCGCCCGGTCTGCGCCAGCGACACGCGGACATGCCAACTGCCGCCTTCGCGCGACTGGCGCGCCTTTGCCATCATGGCGCCGAACGCCATCAGATAGCCGGTGGCGTGATCGAGAATCTGTGCTGGTAATTCTTTCGGGCCGTCGATGCCCGCGGCCACTCCCTCGGCATGGTTGAAGCCCGTCGACGTCTGCACCAGCGAGTCGAAACCGCGGCGGCTCGCCCACGGCCCCACATGACCATAGGCCGAAAGCGAGACAGAGATGATGCCGGGATTGACCCGCGCGGCTTCCTGCGGCGAGAAACCGAGATCGGCGAGTGCCTGCGGTCGATAGCCTTGCGAAAAGATATCGGCCTCTGCGAGCAACCCTCTCAGTTGCTTCCGACCCTCGTCGCGCTTGAGATCGATAAACGTCGTGAGCTTGCCACGGCCGGTATCGATGGTGAGCCAGGGGATCGCAGGGAGATCAGCGCCGGATACCAGCAGCACGTCGGCGCCATGCGCAGCCAAGGTGCGTCCGGCGACGGGGCCGGCGATCACGCGCGACAGGTCGAGCACGCGCAATCCCGCGAGCGGCCTTTGCCCTGAAGGCCAAAGTTTCGGGAAAGGCTTCGGCGCGGCCTCGCCGATTTTCTCGATGGCGATGACCGGCAGGGCTTCGAGCGCTTCGGCTTGCGGCGTCCCTGACCATTCGTCGTAGGAGCGCATCATCGCGACCACGCCGCCGGCTTGATAGGCTGCGGTCTCGAACGCCTCGGCGTCCCACTGCATCAGTGCGGCCTGAACCTCGTCGCGTTCGGCCTTGCAGTTCAGGACCCGGCACACGGCGTCGCGATGATGAGGAAAGTTGGTATGCAGACGAACGAAGCGCTGGCCGCGGGTTTTGTAGACGCCGGCAATCGCATCCCAGGCCGGCGGCGGCGCTTGATCTGCGACGCGCAAATAACGCTCGCTGCGGCATTCGACGACGGCGTGACGCATGTCGACGGCGATTTTCTGATCTTGCCCGCTGCGCAGCTTCCAGATTTCGGCAGCCGCAAGCGCCGCCGCGGCAATGCTGGTTTGCGCCGCGGCTGCGACCCGAAACGACGACGGTAGTTGCGGCTCTTCGCCGGTCAGCGTGACGGCGTCGAGCGCGGCGGGTTCACCGCCAGCCAGGGTCCAGAGGTCGGTCAGGATTTGTTTCTGGCTTTGCATGTCGGCTGCTCTTCCTTAAACCTCACTGCTCTGCCCTACCATGGAAGGAACCGCAATGGCTGCGATCGATCCGTTGACTGCCGGGGGCGTCTTGCTTGCAACTGCCTTAACCGATGCGGTCTATGTCATGTTCACGTCGGCCGTGGTGGCGCGAAAGCGCGTGTCCGCGGCAACCTGGAGCAGCATTTGGTATCTGCTCTCCTCCTATGCCGTGATCTCCTATACGGAGAACTGGGTCTATGTCGCGTTTGCGGCAATCGGTTCCTGGCTCGGCGCATTTGCATCGATCACCTTCCTGCATCGGCCACCCGGCGGCCCGCCGATCGGCGCCGCGCCAGAGATCTAGACACACCTGCGCAATCTCGCGGCGCGGATCGCGTCCGAGTGGGATGATATTTCTCCCTCTCGATAATGGAGGGCGCAGGGACGCTGGGACTGATGTTACCATTGTCCAGCCGGCGAGCTGCTGCATCCGATGAAGGGGTGCTGGCGGAACACAAGTGGCCGGACGGAGATCCGTTATGCGAGCCGCAAGGCGATCTGCGAGACATGCCAATTAAGAGCACGTTGTCTCACTCCGAAGGCACCTTATCGTACCATCGGTCGCTGGGAGCACGAGGATGTTCTTGATCGTCATCGCGCGCGGATGCAGGGCGCAGACGAACTGATGCGACGCCGTTCCGCCATCGTCGAACATCCCTTTGGCACCCTCAAATGCCGCGCCGGGTATCGCCACTTTCTGGTTCGAGGTTTCAACAAAGTCCGCGGCGAATGGAGCCTGATGGCCCTCTGTTACAACTTCACCCGCGTGCTCAATATCCTCGGGTTCGAGCGCTTCGTTGCATGCATGGCAAAAGCATTCCGATCGCTCTCACGCACTCTTGCTCTCACTCTGAGTTGCATCCAACTCCTTCTGGAAACATTCTGGACAAATACGCCAACCTTGCTCCCAATCAGCCGCTTCAGCCCCAGTCCTCTCAGATAACCTGCACTTCTTGCCCAGCCTCGACGGGCAAATCAATCAATTCTCGCAGCCCCCTGGGCTCAGCCGGCCCGGGCCAAGAATGCTCTAAAAATTAGCATTGTAACAAAGCTAATTTATGTTACCTTTTTTGGACACGGCGAGAATGGGGAGATAGGAATGTTTCTCTACAACGCTTGGTACGTAGCCGCCTGGGGTACGGAAATCGGCGAAAAGCCGATGGCGCGGACGTTGCTGGAAGAGCCGGTGGTATTCTATCGGCGGTCCGATGGTCAGGTCGCCGCACTGGAAGACCGCTGCTGCCACCGAGGCATGCCGCTGTCCTGCGGACAGGTGTTCGGAAACAACATCCGCTGTGAGTATCACGGCATGGTTTTCGATGGCGGCGGAACCTGTGTCGAAATACCCGGCCAGCCTCTTATTCCAAAGAGCGCCAGGGTCCGCAGTTTTCCCGTCACCGAGCGCGATGGCCTGATCTGGATATGGATGGGCGACGCCAGTCTTTCGGACCCCGCTGCAATTCCGAGCTATCCCTGGCATGCGCGATGGCCGCACAAGGACAAGACCGAGCGCATCGATTGCAATTACCTGCTGCTCTCAGACAATCTCCTCGACCAAACCCACGCCGCCTACGTTCACAAGTCGACGCTCGCAAGTAACGTCGACGCCTACGAGCGCGCTGAGATGAAGATCACCCCGACCGAAAACGGCGTGAAGTTCATTCGCTGGATGCTCAACTGCCTGCCGCCTGGCATCTACGCCAAGGCGGTGAAATTCAGGGGGCGCGTCGATCGCTGGGGTGAATTCGAATATGTCGCGCCTTCGTGCATCCTGCAATTTACGGGCGCCCGCGACGTCGGCGAAGGGGCCTACGAAAACGATGACCGCGATGGAGGCTTTGGCCTGCGTATCTTCTACGGCATCACACCCGAGACCGAGCACACAAGCTGGTTCATCTGGTCGGCGGCAAACGGCCATCGTCAGAACGAACCGGAAGCGACCGAGGAGTTGTTCAGCGAAATCGAACGCGCATTCAAGGAGGATGAGGACGTGCTGGTCGCCCAGTACGCGACTCTGCGCAAGATCGGCGATCGGCCGCTGATCAACATCGCCTCGGATGGCGCCCGCGTCCAGGCGCGGCTTGCGCTCGAACGGAAGATCGCAGAGGAGCGGGGTATTCCCCGTGAACAGGTCATCACTCTGGCATGAGATCGACGCCAAAAGGAACGTCTAGGGGGACATCCATCATGTTTATGCGCGCGCTCATCTTTGGACTGACCACGAGTTTGATGTTTTCAGGCGCGGTGGGTGCAGCGGAAAACGGGCCCGGCGTCACCGATGCCGAGATACTGATCGGGCAGACCAATCCCTACAGCGGCCCTTTGTCGGCCTATGCCACGCAGGGCCGCGCGCAGGCCGCTTACTACAAAATGATCAACGACCAGGGCGGGGTGAACGGCCGCAAGATCAAGTTGATCTCGCTCGACGACGCGTATTCGCCGCCGAAGACAGTGGAGCAGCACCGGCGTCTGATCGAGAGCGACGAGGTATTTGGAATTGTCGGTACGATGGGAACACCGACAAACTCCGCCATCGTCAAATACGTCAACAGCAAAGCTGTCCCGCATATCTTCCTGGCTACCGGCGCATCAAAGTGGGGCGATGTCGCAAGCTACCCGTGGACGATCGGCTGGTATCCGACCTATCGTTCCGAAGGCATGATCTACGGGACGTACATACGGAATACGATCAAAGACGCCAAAATCGCCATCCTGTCGCAAAATGACGATTATGGGAGGGATTTCGTTTCGGGTTTCAAAGCAGGCCTGGGCGATGCCGCCAACAAGCTCATCGTGAAGGAGCTCACCTATGAAGTATCGGAACCGACGATCGATTCCGATATCATCACGCTGAAGGCCTCGGGAGCTAATGTCTTGTTCAGCGCGGTCACGGCCAAGGCGGCGGCGCAGACCATCAAGAAGGCCGCAGAACTCGATTGGCACCCGACACATTTCCTGGTGCAGAACGCCAATTCGATAGCAACGGTGCTGACGCCCGCCGGCCTCGACCATTCGGTTGGAATTATTTCCGCCGCCTACCTGAAGGACCCCTCCGATCCTCAGTTTGCCAACGATCCCGGCATGAAGTCGTATCTCGATTTCATGAAGCAGTATTATCCGGAAGGCGACGCGAAGGACCCGCAAAACCAGATCGGCGTATCGATCGCCGCGACCTTCGTGCAGGTTCTGCGGCAGTGTGGCGGCGATCTTTCCCGTGAAAATCTCATGAAGCAAGCAAGCAACATCAAGGAACTTGAGCTGCCGCTTCTTCTGCCTGGTATCAAGCTAAACACCAGCCCGGATGATCATTATCCCATCGAGCAACTGCAACTCGTCAAGTTCGACGGCAAGGCCTGGCAGGCGTTCGGTCCGGTGTTGGGCAGTCATTGATCGCGCGTGCAGTGATCGCCGTCGACGCCGCCTTGGGCGCCCGCCCTATGCCTTATTATTGAAGCAACCGCTCAATCTTTGGGCAGTCTTCGCTAAGGGCGCTGCCGAAGTTCGCCGCAGGAGACGCGCGGGCCCGCTCGTCGATAGTTGAGGTGTGTTGTTTCACGCAACCGCCGGACGTTTCCGCGTGGGTTCACGAAAGGCCGTCAACTCCTTCAAACAAACGAGATTTTCCTTCGTTCTGGCACATCCGTTGCATCCCCAGCCCGGAAAGCCCCTCCTCCCGGCAGGAAGCGGATGACAAGCAAGGCTGCAGCGTTAGAGCTCGTGCAACTGACGAAGGTCTACGGCAACGTGACTGCCGTCGACGCCATCAATCTTAAAATCCCCGCTGGCTCGTATTGCTGTCTGCTCGGGCCGTCCGGCTGCGGCAAGACTTCCACGCTGCGCATGATCGCGGGTCATGAATCGGTCTCGGCCGGCGACATCATCGTCGGCCCGCGCAACGTCACCGATCTGCCGCCCGCCCAGCGCTCAACCGCGATGATGTTTCAGTCCTACGCGCTGTTTCCGCATCTGTCGGTGCTGGACAACGTTGCGTTCGCGCTGAAGATGCGGGGCGTCGCCAAGGCCGAGCGCCATGCGGAAGCCGAAAAATTGCTCGAACTGGTCGACATGCAGGCCTATGCGGCGCGGCTGCCGCCGCAGCTTTCCGGCGGCCAGCAGCAGCGCGTGGCGCTGGCGCGTGCGCTGATCACCTCACCGCAGATCCTGCTGCTGGACGAGCCGCTTTCCGCGCTCGATCCGTTTTTGCGGCTGCGCATGCGAACCGAACTGAAGCGGTTGCAGCGCGAGCTCGGCATCTCCTTCATCCATGTCACTCACAGCCAGGACGAGGCGATGGCACTCGCCGACATCGTGGTGCTCATGAATGCCGGAAAGATCGAGCAGCAGGATTCGCCGCGAGAAATCTTCAACCACCCGAGAAGCGAATTCACCGCGAAGTTCATTGGCGGCCACACCGTGATCGCGGTGGACGGCGAAACCTATGCGGTCCGCAACGATCGTCTGATCCTGAAACGGTCGGGCGATGCCGCCAACGGCCCCTCGGTCGCAGGCACCGTCAGCGAGGTCGAATATCAGGGGACCTATGTCCGCGTCGCCATCGCGGCCGACGGCGGAGCCGACATCTCGGCCCAGCTCACCGAAGACCAGTATGACCGCGCCAACTATCGCCTCGGCGAACGGGTGATCGCCAGCTGGGATCCATCGCAGGCGAGCCTGCTCAAGACCACGCGTAGTTCCGTAACCGTCCGGTCGCCTGAACCGGCGATCTGACATCTTTGGAGATAGCCATGAGTAACTTCGTGAAGACGATGAACAACAGTGTTAGCCGCCGCGCCGTTCTGAAGGGTACAGCCGGAGCGGTTGGGCTAGCCGCGGGATCCGGCGCCATCACCGGATTTCCCTACGTCAAATCCGCCGAACCGAAGGTTCTGCGTTATCTCGGCACCGCCGTGAACGAAGGCGACGCCATCGCGAAAAAATGCCTGGAAGATACCGGCATCAAGATCGAATACATCACGGCCACCACCGACGATGTCACCAAGCGCGTGGTCACCCAGCCGAATTCGTTCGATGTGCTCGACACGGAATATTTTTCGCTGAAGAAGCTGATTCCGTCGGGCAATATTCTGGCGCTCGACGCCAAGAAGATCAAGGAATTCGACAACATCACGCCGGTGTTCACCAAGGGCCAGTTGCCGAGCGGCAAGAAGATCGGCGACCAGGGCACCGCACCGTGGAAGGTGCTGTATCTCGATGGCGCCAACTCCAAGAAATTCTCGAGCAAGCCGACCGAGTTCGTCACGCTTATCCCCACGGTCTACAATGCGGATACGCTCGGCATCCGTCCTGACCTGATCAAGCGGCCGATCAACTCGTGGGCCGAACTGCTCAACCCGGAATTCAAGGGCAAGGCCGCCATCCTCAACATTCCGTCGATCGGCATCATGGACGCGGCGATGGTCGTCGAGGCTACCGGCCAGCACAAATATGCCGACAAAGGCAACATGACCAAGCAGGAGATCGATCTCACGATCAAGCTCATGACCGAAGCCAAGAAGGCCGGCCAGTTCCGCGCGTTCTGGAAGGACTTCAACGAATCCGTCAACCTGATGGCGTCAGGCGAAACCATCATCCAGTCGATGTGGTCGCCCGCCGTCACCAAAGTGCGTTCGATGGGCATCGCCTGCACCTTCCAGCCGCTGAAGGAAGGTTATCGCTCCTGGGCTTCGGGCTTCTGCGTGTCGAAGGCCGTCTCGGGGCAAAAGCTCGATCTGGCCTATGAGTTCGTCAACTGGTTCCTGTCGGGCTGGGCGGGCGCCTATCTGAATCGTCAAGGCTACTACTCGGCCGTTCTTTCCACCGCCAAGGCCAACATGTCATCAGACGAATGGGGCTACTGGATGGAAGGCAAGGCCGCGGTCAACGACATCAAGGCGCCGGACGGCACCGTCCTCGAAAAGGCCGGCGCCAAGCGCGACGGCGGTTCCTATGAAGACCGCATGGGCGCGGTCGCCTGCTGGAACGCGGTCATGGACGAAAACGATTACATGGTCCGCAAGTGGAATGAATTCATCGCCGCTTGATGTGATTTCAGATCCTGTCGCGCCCCGGCGCGGCAGGATCGGTTTCCGACATGCCCCCACCTGATCCGTAACCGGCCGTTCCATGACGCAAGACCGCAAATCCTTCGCTGCGTGGCTGCAGGCCGTGCCGATGATGCTGGTCTTTTCGCTGTTCTTTCTGTTGCCACTCCTGTTCGTCGTCATCGTCAGCGCATGGGACTATAACGAATACGAGATGATCCCCGCCTTCAGCCTGCGCGGCTACACCGACACGTTCGAGGGCTGCATCAGTGATCTGCCGGAACTTTGCACGATCCTGAAAACCTATCTGAAGACGCTGGAATTATGCGTGCTGACGTGGGTGCTGACACTGCTGATCGGCTTCACCGTCGCTTATTTTCTGGCTTTCCACGTCCGCTCCAAGACCTGGCAGATCGTGCTGACGCTGCTCTGTACCATCCCGTTCTGGACCTCGAACGTGATCCGCATGATCGCCTGGCTTCCCTTGTTGGGCCGCAACGGTCTGGTCAACAAGGGGCTTCAGGGCATGGGCCTGATTCATCAGCCGCTCGAGTGGCTGTTGTTCTCGGAATTCTCCGTGGTGCTGGCGCTGGTTCACCTCTTCACTTTCTTCATGGTGGTGCCGATCTTCAACTCGATGATCCGCATCGACAAGCGGCTGATCGAGGCGGCCTATGATGCCGGCGCCACCGGATGGCAGACGCTCGTCAACATCGTGATCCCGCTGGCCAAGCCCGGTATCGTCATCGGCTCGATTTTCGTGGTCACCATCGTGATGGGAGATTTCGTCACCGTCGGCGTGATGGGCGGACAGCAGATCGCCTCCGCCGGCAAAATCATCGAAACGCGGCTCAACGCCTTGCAATTCCCGGCAGCCGCGGCCAATGCGGTGATCCTGCTTGGCATCACCATCCTGATCATTTCCTCGCTGACGCGGATCGTCGATATCCGCAAAGAACTGTAAGAGAGCCCATGGGCGAGAAGCGGCCACGGTCATTCTATTTTCTGGCGTTGTTTTTCATCGCCTATGTGCTTTTTCTGTATGGGCCGATGTTCGCGATCTACATCCTTTCGTTTCAAGGTCCCGACGGCGGCCTGACCTTCCCGATGAACGGCACCTCGCTCGTGTGGTTCTCCAGGGTGTTCTCGGGCGGCGGCATCGTCGATATCGGCGCCGCATTCAAACGGTCGCTCGAACTCGGCCTCGTGGTCATGGTGCTGACAGTGCTGCTCTCGGTATCCGCGGGCATGGCCTTCCGCAAACCGTTCCGCGGCGCGACCGTGCTGTTCTATGTCGCCATCGCCAGCCTGATCATGCCGTCGATCATCACCTCGCTCGGCATCGGTCTGGAATTCCGCTTGCTGGATGATTTCGTCAACAGCCTCGGCGTCGAGGGATGGACCACCGGGATGGGACTGTTCACGTCAGGTCTCGGCGCCCACCTCACCTGGACGCTGCCGTTCGGGCTTCTGATCATGTTCGCGATCTTCAACCGCTTCGACGGCCGGCTGGAGGAAGCCGCGCGCGACCTCGGCGCGACGCCGTGGCAGACGTTCCGCCATGTGGTGCTGCCGATCATCCTGCCTTCGGTGGTCGGCATCGGCCTGTTCGGCTTTACCCTGTCGTGGGACGAGCTCGCCCGCTCCAGCCAGGCCATCGGCTCCGTCAACACCCTGCCGCTGGAATTGCAGGGCCTCACCACGACCGTCACCAAGCCGGACATTTACGCGCTGGGCACGCTGACCAGCGCGGTGTCGTTCCTGGTGATCTTCACCGCGCTGATCGTCATTCTGGTGCTGCAGGCCCGGCAACGGCGTCATGGCTCGGATGCCGGCAAGGGAATGGTGTAGAGTACGCTCCATGCGCATTCTCGTTGTCAACCCGAACACGTCAGCCGCCATGACCGAGAAGATCGGCGCGGCCGCACGTGCTGTCGCAGCGCCGGGTACGGAAATCATCGCGGTCAATCCTGCGGATGGACCGGTCTCCATCGAAGGCTATTACGACGAGGTGTTCTCCGTACCCGGGCTGCTGGCGGAAATCGCCAAGGGCGAAGCCTTTTCAAAGGGCGAAACCCTGGGCGTTTCGGCCCACATCATCGCCTGTTTCGACGATACCGGGCTGGAAGCCGCGCGCTCGCTTGCCTCCGCGCCGGTGATCGGCATCGGCGAGGCCGCCTTTCATCTGGCCTCGCTGGTGGCGCATCGTTTCGCGGTCGTCACGACGCTATCGCGCTCGATTTCCACGATCGAGACCAACCTGATGAAATACGGCCTCGCCGGCCGCTGCGCCAGGGTGCGGGCCTGCGAGGTGCCGGTGCTGGCGCTCGACGATCCCGCCTCCAACGCCTCGGCGCAAATCAGCGCGGAGATCGAACGCGCGAGGCACGACGACCGCGCCGAGGCCATCGTGCTCGGCTGCGCCGGCATGGCCGACCTCGCCGCGCGCCTGACCGAACAACACGGTCTGCCGGTCATCGACGGCGTCGCCAGCGCGGTCAAGCTGGCCGAGGCGTGCGGCGTGCTCGGCTTGAAGACCTCGAAGACCGGCGCTTATGCGACGCCGCTATCGAAAACCTATCTCGGAGCTTTTGCCGCCTTCGCTCCGCGACGCGATTAGAACTACCCTACGCGCGTGATGACCTGCGAGTAATGACCTGGCCGTGGCGCGCACCGCTATGCGCTCCCTGGTGCCAGGTCAACACGCCGTTGACGATCACCGCTTCGATACCTTCGGCAGGTTCCGTCGGCGTGTCGTACGTGGCCTTGTCGATCACGGTCGCGGCGTCAAATAAAACGACATCGGCGTGATGTCCCACTGCAATCGTTCCTCTATTGGCCAGACCGAAGTTTTTCGCTGTCAGGCCGCTCATCTTCCAAACCGCGGTTTCCAATGAAAACAGGCCGACGTCGCGGCTATAGTGCCCGAGGACTCTCGGAAACGTTCCCCAGAGTCTCGGATGCGGCTTTGTCCCGCCGGGCAGACCGTCGGAGCCGACCATCGTATGTTCGAAGGCCAGGATATTTCTCACATCGCCCTCGTCCATGATGAAATAGATCGCGCTCGCGGGCTGCATACGCCGGGCCGCCTCCAGCCGGCTGACCTGCCATTCGTCGGCAATATCGGCGAGCTCGCGGCCGACATATTCCGGATGCGACTCGCATTCGGCAATGAGCACCCGGCCCTGCAGCCTCACCTCGTCGGTATGCAACATGGTCGAACTGGCCGCATAAGGATAGCAGTCGAGCGCAAGGCACTGACACTTCATCGCCGCGCCGATCAAAGGCAGCGTCACGGCTGACTTGCCGAAGTTCGCTTCGCCGATCAGTTTATGATGAGAAATCACAACCGGTGCATCCAGGGCGCGGCCGATCTCGAAGGATTCGTTCAAGGAGTCGACGCAGCCCTCTGCCTCATCGCGCATGTGGGTCGCATAGACCGCACCGGTGCCGGTGATCGGCCGGCAAACCTCGATGACTTCCTCGGTCGGGGCCATCGCGGCCGGCGGGTAGTAGGTGCCGGTGGACACGCCGATCGCGCCCGCCTTGAGCGCTTCGACCAGCAGGGCGCGCATCGCGGCGATTTCTTCGGGCCGAGCTGCGCGATCGAGGGAGTCCATGGTCATCAGGCGCAGCGTCGTATGACCAACCATCGCGGCGACGTTGACGGATGCCGGCGCACGCCGCAACACCTCCAGATAGTCGGCAAAACGCTCGAAGGTGCGAGCAGACTGGTCACCGGCACCCAGCAGACTTTGCGGCATCGGGCGCGGCAAATCCGGCTTGAGCGGCGCGAGGCTAATTCCGCAATTGCCCGTCACCACGGTGGTGACACCTTGCGAAATCTTGAACGTCATGTCGGGGTCGGATAGCACCGCATGGTCGTCATGGGTGTGGGAATCGATGAAGCCCGGCGCGACGATCTTTCCACGGGCCTCCAGGGTGACGGGCGCCTGCGCCTCCGACAGCTCGCCGATGGCGGCGATAAGGCCGTCGCCGATGCCGACATCCGCCTCGAAGCGAGGCCGACCTGTCCCGTCGATGACCGTTCCGCCGCGAATGATGATGTCGAACGGACGGCCCGTACGATCGGTCATGGTGATCTCCTGTCTCTATCGGGTGCCTGCCGGCTGAACAGCATAGACCGGAGCGCCGGCTGGCCGCCAGATCAGCGCGACGACGGCTGATATGACCGCGGACGCCAGCAACAGACAAAACGCCGCGAGATAAGAACCCCCGCTTGCCGCGATGAGCGCGCCCATCGCGGCAGGGGCAACCGAACCGCCGATCTGTCCGCCGAAATTCATCAATCCTGTCGCGCTGCCGATCAAGTGCTCGGGGAAATGCCGAAGCGGTGCCGCGAAAACCGTTGCATAGACAAAATTGAACGCCAGCAGCAGCAACGTCCAGTAAACCAGCAGCAGTGAGATCGACGCCGTCGTTATCATCAGCGCGAGAAATACGGCGCTAAAGAAGGCGCCGAGAACCATGAAACTCCTCTCGCGCCCCTTGCCGTGCTTGTCCAGCAGCAGTCCGACGACATTCGTTCCGGCAAACGCGATCAGATTCGGTATCATGGTCGCGAAACCGACCTGCTTCAGGTCGATCCCATAGGTCGCCATCAGGTAGGACGGCATCCAGGACTGAACGCCGATATAAAGCAGGCTGGTGAAAGACCAGATCGCCGTCAGTTTCCACGCCATCGGGGTTCGGAACAGCGATCCCCACGGCTGATGCGGGCGATTCGTAACGCGCTCACGCTGGGCGGCAATGCCGCCGCGCAGCGCAAACCAAAGGAACAGCGCGACGGTGAAACCGGCGGTGCTGAGAATGTGAAACGATCCGCGCCAGCCGAGATAGGCGACGGTGGCGCCAATCAGGCCCGCGCCGGCGGCGTTGCCGAGAAACACCGTGGAGATCAGGAACGATTTCGCCCGCGCTCGTTCCGGCCTTGGAAAGACTTCGGCGACCGTTACCGAACTAGCCGGAGGAAAGCTGCCTTCGCCGAGCCCGAACATGAAGCGGATCGCAAGCAGCGATGCGAATGACCAGGCGAAGCTGGTGGCGCTGGTGAATATCGACCACGCCACGATGCAAGACACGACGACGATACGCGAGCCGTAGCGATCCGACAGCCAGCCGCCGGCCAGCTGCATCACGGCATAGCTGACATAGAAGGCGCTGAGGAGCATGCCGGCCTGGCCCGCGTCGAGTGCGAATTCGCGCGCAATCGGGATGACCGCAACGCTCATCAGGATGCGATCGGCATATCCCACCGCCCAGGCCAGAAACAGTCCAGACAGGGAGGCAACCTTCTGCAATCTGGAAAAGCCGGACTCCATGAAGCTGCCCTCCCCGCGGCACATCCGGCTTTAATGGTTCCGTTGCGCCCGACTGTCCGCCTCGTCGCGACCGACTGTAGATGTCGCGATTTCGCTACGCCCAATGAAAAGAGAAACCCACGATATAACCCCGGGTTATAGGGACGCCGCAGGGTTGACAGCGCAACGCACGCCGGAATTGATGTTGGCGTTACTCCGGAGGAAACAGGTGCGCTTGCGACACATCGAAGTTTTCAGCGCGATTATGCTGACCGGTTCAACCAACGGCGCGGCCAAAATCCTGAATATCTCGCAGCCCGCGGTGAGCAAGATCCTCCAGCATGCGGAGCAGTCGGTCGGATTTCCGCTATTCCTGCGCAGCAAGGGGAAATTGGTGCCCACGCAGGAAGCGCTGCAATTGCAGCGGGAGCTGACACCATTCGATGAACAACTGCGGCGCATCCGGCGGCTCGCCGCCAGTCTTTCGCGCGGCTCGGTGCAACCGCTGCGGATCGCGGCGACGCCTGCGCTGGCTCATCATTTGTTACCGCAAGCCGTGGCGCGCTGGTGCCGTGCATTCCCGCAGTCGAATTGCGAACTGTCCGTCGCGCATACGCGGGAAATCGAGCAAGCGCTGTTGCTCAACGAAATCGAGATTGGTCTGACGATGCGCCCCGTCTCGCATCCCAACCTTGTACTCACGCCACTGCGAAGTTGCGGGCTGTGTGCGATCGCGCCCGCCGGCTGGTGGCCCGACAAATTGCTGAACCGGCCGTTGCGGGCGGAAGAACTGACGGATCAACCGGTCATCACTATCGACGCCGACGATTACCTCGGCGGCATCCTCTCCGACTGGCTGGAAGACGCCGGAGCAACCCCGAAAAGCACCATTTCGGTGCAGACCTATACGCTGGCAAAGTCTTTGGTGCAGGCGAAAGTTGGCGTAGCACTGGTCGATTCCCTGACGGCCAACTATCCAGCCGGCGTCGCAGACATCCAGGTGCGGCCGGTGGAGATTGCTTCCAGTCTGAATGTGTATACTCTGACCCAGCACGAACGCCCACCGCCGCGGGACGCAGAACGCCTGATGAAATTCCTGCGTCAGGCTTGTTAGGCGGATTCATTTGCGTGCGGCTGCATATAACCTGCGTCTATATCCTGTTTGCCGATCGATATTGGACGCCTTTCGGGAAACTGAACAAAGTGGCCGCCTGTTCATCAGGAGACTTGTTTGGCCATGCACGCCATCGTACTCGGAGCCGGCGTTGTCGGATTAACCACGGCTTGGTATCTGCGGGCGGACGGGCATCAGGTCACGGTCATCGAGCGCAACGACGATGTTGCGAGCGAGACCAGCTTTGCCAATGGCGGTCAGCTTTCCTATAGCTACGTCGCTCCGCTGGCTGGCCCTGGCGTGCTTTCGAAACTTCCGAAATGGCTTTTGAAACAGGACTCGCCCGTTCACTTCCGCCCCCGCGCCGATCTCCAGCAATGGAACTGGCTGGTGCGATTCGTCCGGGCCTGCACCCATCGCCAAAGCGAGGAGTCGACGCGCCGGCTGCTTTCGCTGTCGTTTTTCAGTCGCGATCTGATGAACGAATTGCTCGCGTGCGAGCCTGATTTGAGTTTCGATCACGCGAATGCCGGCAAGCTTGTGGTTCATCGGACGGGTACCTCGTTCGATGCGGCGCGGCGCCTGCTGGACTATCAGCGGTCGCTCGGCTGCGAGCAGGAAGCACTGGACGTCGACGCATGTGTCGCAAAAGAGCCGGCGCTCGCCCACCTCGCCGACCGCTTGCGCGGAGGCATCTTCACAAGCGGTGAAGACAGCGGCGATTGCTACCGGTTCTGCGTGGGATTGATGCGCGCGTTACGCAGTCGGGGCGTCGCGTTTCGTTTCGGGACCACCGTCACCCGGCTGCGGCGGACATTCGGACGGCAGGTAGTGGCATCCGTGGGAAATGAAGATATCGATGCCGATCAGATCGTGATCGCAACGGGAGCCTCGAGCGTGCCATTGCTCGGAACGCTGGGAATTCGTGTGCCGCTGTACCCGTTGAAAGGATATAGCCTCACGGCCCCGGTAGACGCGGGCGCGATCGCGCCGCGCATCAGCATAACCGACTACGAGCGCAAAATGGTCTATGCGCGTCTCGGCGACCGATTGCGAATAGCTGGAATGGCGGACATCAATGGCCGGCGCGCCGACTTGAACCCTCGTCGTGTCGCGGCGCTTCGCGCGGCGGCCACGGCGATGTTCCCGGGCGCGGCGGACTTCGACAGAGCCGTCGCGTGGTGCGGACTTCGCCCCGCGACGCCGAAGGGCCTTCCGATCATCGATCGGACACCCTTCGATAATCTTTGGCTGAACATCGGTCATGGCGCGCTCGGGTTCACGCTGGCCCTGGCGTCCGGGCGCTTGATCGGCGACCTCGTCTCGCGTCGCAAACCGGCCATTTCAGTCGGAGGGTTCGGATTAGCCGATACCTGACAGAACGACGTCCATCTTGCTCTAATGAAAATCCCGCGACGGCGGCAGGATACGCACGTTGCGGGGATGGCGGATTTTTTGCGCCGGATTGTCCGGATGATCGCGCCTGTCATCGTTGAGCGGTTCGATCAAGGCTGGCGCCACCGGCAGCACATGTTTCCGGCGCGGCGTGTCGTTGGCAAGATCCAGAAGATCGCCGGAGCGGTCGAACAGCCTTTCGGCCACCAGATGGACGACCTTCTCCGGGCTGCTTTGAATGGTGCCTTCGACCAGGATCAGCCGTGAGCCCATCACCTCTTTACGAAAACGCTCCATCACCTTCGGCCACACCACGATATTGGCGATGCCGGTTTCATCTTCCAGTGTCATGAAGACGACGCCCTTGGCGCTGCCCGGACGCTGCCGCACCAGCACCACGCCGGCGCAACGGACATGTTGTTTGTCTCTCGCATCCGACACCGATGAACAGGCGATGACACCCTCGCGCTCGAACCTCGCGCGCAAGAACTCCATCGGGTGCCCTTTCAGCGACAGGCGAATGGTCTGATAATCCGCCACCACATGTTCCGAGATCGGCATCGAAGGCAAAGGCTGCGCCTGCTCGTCCGGCTGTTCGCGCGCGGTGGCAGCCGTCGAACAGCGGCAGCGGTACGTCATCGGGCAGGCGCCGCACCGCCCATAGCGCGGCGCGGCGGTCGAGCCCGATCGAGCGAAACGCATCGGCATCGGCCAACAAAATCAATGCGCGCTTGGGCAGCGCGGTGTCGCGGGCAAAATCTTCCAGCGACGTAAAGGGACGGCGATTTCGCGCGGCGACGATGCGATCGGCCCAGTCAGCGTCCTCTCCGTCATTCCGGGGCTCGCGAAGCGAGAGTTTTGATGCGCAATTGCGCATCAGAGATCCATCGAGCCGCCTTCGTGCAGAGGAATGGATTCCGGGCTTGCGCCTAACGGCGTATCCCGGAATGACGATACTGATGGAATCCCGCCGCCTCGGAATGACGAGGTGGTGGCATCGCCCCTAAACAACTGCTGAATCCTTTTCAGCCGCTGCTCATCCACATCCTTCCAGGCAAATCCGTCGATCTGGCGAAAACCAAGCCGCACCGCGCAATATTCTCCGTCCCTCTCCTCCAGCGTGTTCTGGGCATGGCTAAAGGACACATCGATCTCGCGCACCTTGACGCGGTTCTTGCGGGCGTCGCTGACGATCTGCGCCGGGGCGTAAAAACCCATCGGCTGCGAATTCAGCAACCCGCAGCAAAACGCGTCGGGATGCCAGTACTTCAGCCAGGACGAGACATAGACGAGCTGCGCAAAGCTTGCGGCATGGCTTTCAGGAAAGCCGTATGAGCCAAAACCCTTGATCTGCTCAAAGCAATTTTTGGCGAATTCCGGCTCGTAGCCGCGCGCGATCATATTGCCGATCATCTTGTCTTCGAACTTTGCCGATGGTGCCGACGTTGCGGAACGTCGCCATCGCGCGGCGCAAGCCATTGGCTTCCTCGGGCGTGAATTTTGCGGCCTCGATCGCGATCCGCATCGCCTGCTCCTGAAACAACGGCACGCCGAGCGTCTTGTGCAGCACCTTGAATAATTCGTCCGGAGGACCGTGCTCCGGTGAGGGAGCCGGGTAGTTTTCTTTCTCAATTTTATTTCGCCGGCGCAAATAAGGATGCACCATGTCGCCCTGGATCGGCCCGGGCCGCACAATCGCAACTTCAATGACAAGGTCGTAGAAGGTACGCGGCTTCAGGCGCGGCAGCATGTTCATCTGCGCGCGGCTCTCGACCTGGAAGACGCCGAGCGATTCGCCCTTTTGCAGCATCTGATAAACTTCGTCATCGTCTTTTGATTTTATGTCGGCGAGTTCGTAACGCTTCCCCTTGTGGTCGGCGATCAGGTCGAAGCATTTGCGGATACAGGTCAGCATTCCCAGCGCCAGCACGTCGACCTTCATCATGTTCAGCGCATCGACATCGTCCTTGTCCCATTCGATGAAGGTGCGATCGTCCATCGCGGCATTGCCGATCGGCACATAGGTATCGAGCCGGTCCTGCGTCAGCACATAGCCGCCGACATGCTGCGACAAGTGCCGCGGAAACTCGATCAGCTCAGTGGCGAGTTCGACCGCCAACCCCACCATCGGGTTTTGCGGATCGAACCCGGCCTGCTTGATCTGCATGTCGTTGAGGCCCTCGCCCCAGCTTCCCCATACCGTATCAGCGAGGGCTGCGGTCACATCCTCGGTCAGCCCCAGCGCCTTGCCGACGTCGCGGATCGCGCTGCGCGGCCGGTAATGAATGACGGTAGCAATGATCGCGGCGCGGTGGCGGCCATAGCGCCGGTAGACATATTGCATTACCTCTTCGCGCCGCGAATGTTCGAAGTCGACATCGATGTCGGGCGGCTCCAGCCGCTCCTTGGAAATGAAACGCTCGAACAGCAAATCGACCTGGGTCGGATCGACGGAGGTGATGCCGAGCACGTAGCACACGGCGGAATTGGCCGCCGATCCCCGCCCCTGACACAGGATGTCCTGACTGCGCGCATAATGAACGATGTCGTGCACGGTGAGAAAATAATGCGCGTATTTGAGTTCGGCGATGAGATCGAGCTCTTTACGCAAGGTAGCGCGCAACGTGTTGTCGATCTTGCCGCCGAAACAGGTTTGCACGCCCGCCCAGGTCAGGTCTTCCAGGTGTTGCTGCGCGGTCTTGCCCGGCGGCACCGGCTCGTCCGGATACTGGTATTTGAGCTGATCGAGCGAAAACGTGATGCGATCGGCAAACCGCATGGTTTCCGCGATGGCTTCCGGCGCATCGCGAAACAGCCGCGCCATTTCCGCCGCAGGCTTGAGATGGCGTTCGGCATTGGCCTCTAAGCGCTTGCCGACCGCCTCGATGGTCGTCTTCTCGCGGATGCAGGTGAGGACATCCTGCAAGGGGCGGCGCGACGGATGATGGTAAAGCACCTCATTGGTCGCCAGCAGCGGCACGCCGGCGTGATCCGCGATGCGCTTGAGCCGGGCCAGGCGCCGCCGGTCGTCGCCGCGGTATAACAGGCTCGCCGCCAACCATACGCCGTCGGCGCGACTTTCGCGCAGTCGTTCCAGAACTTCGCGCGCTTTCACTTCCTCGAAACGGTGCGGCAGCGTCAGCACCAGAAGCTGGCCTTCGGCAAACTCCAGAAGATCATCGATCCTCAGGTGGCACTCGCCTTTGAGGGTCCCCTCACCCCGCTTGCCTTGCGTCAGCAACTGACACAGCCGGCCATAAGCGGCACGATCGCGCGGATAGACCAGAATATCCGGCGTGCCGTCGATGAAAACGAGCCGCGATCCGATCAGAAGCCTCGATCTGTGCTTGATCTCGGGATTACCCAGTTCCTTGAAAGCCCGCACCACGCCGGCCAGCGTGTTGTGGTCGGCGATGCCGATGGCGGCAAGCCGCAGATTTCCCGCCTCATGAACGTAATCTTGCGGATGCGAGCCGCCGCGCAGGAACGAGAAATTCGTGGTGATGCCGATTTCCGCATAAGTCATGCGAACAGCCCGTGCATGAACCAGTTCGGCATTGCCGCGCTTGCCCTCCGGCTGCTCGACTCGCTTCATAAAGCCCGTCGCGATAGAGCCAGAACCGCAGACCTTCTTCGTCCTCGACGCGAAAATAATCGCGCGTCAGCGTCGCGCCTTCCTGCCCGCCACCATTCCATGGCGACGCGTTCGGGACCTTCGGCGCGAACCACGGCATGGGTAGCGCGACGCCAGACGAACCGCGCCGGCGGACCATCCGGCACTTCGGCGATCACCTTGATCTGTTCCGGCCGCTCGAACAGCCGCAACGGCCGCAGCGGCGGCTCGCCCACGACGCGTGCCGGCCACATCGCCTGGGCGGCCGCCATCAGATGATGCTGCGCCGGCGCGGCCAACACCGCGCGCTCGGGAATGTGCGTATCCTGCGGCAGGTGAACGACCACGCGTTTGCCGCCGATCCGCGCCGCAATGCGATCGATCAAGGCTGCAAGCTCATCATTGTCATGAACGTTGGCGTCGAGATCGCGCTGCTGTTGCACGACGATTTCGGTGCGGCTTGCGGCCAGGCGAATGAGATCGAATCCGAAACCGGGATCGAGCGGATCGCTCAGAGCCTCGAGCCGCTCGCGAAACAGCCGGTCGATCACCTCGCCTCTGGTGACGGGCTGCCCGGTATCGACCACGAGGGTGCGAACCGCGCCGTCGGTGCGAAAGAAACGGGCTTCCAGCCGCCGCGCGCCCTTGCCCTGTTTCGCCATCGCCGTCGACCAGCGTCCCGGCCAGCCCTGAAAGGGTGGCCGCGATCACTGTCTTCGGTCGCGACCGGTTCGGCAAAGCGTTTCTCCACGATGTAATCCGGCAGCGGCTTGCGCGGGCTGATCGGCGCATCGCGCTCCCCCAGCGCCTGCTCCAGCAGCGCCGTGAAGGCAGCGCCAAATCTGGCGGTGATTTCGTGCCGTTCGCGCGACGCGACATCGCCGATGGTTTTCAAGCCGGCGCGGCGCAAGCCCGTCACCGCGGTGATCATCCGCGCCCAGCGCCGATACCGGCAGCGGCCTGACCGCTTCGGCTCTCCTCGCCATCGCGGACGATCCGGCCATGGACATGACGGGTCAGCGTCCGCGCGCAGACGGCCGTGCCAGCGATCGCGGCGCTGACGGTAAATCCCTGCGCGGTCGAGGCCTCCGCATACCAGGTTCATCATCGCCGCTTCGCCGCCGAACAGATGGGCGCAGCCGGTGATGTCGAGAAAAAGGCCGTGCGGCGGATCGAGCGCCACCAGCGGCGTGAAACGGTCGCACCAACAGGCGATGGCATTCAGCGCCGCGGCGTCGGCGGCCTCATCGGCATCGATAGACCTGCAACGTGCGGACAGATGGCGCGGGCATTGGCCAGCGGCAGGCCGACCACGAGGCCGAAATCGCGCCGCCGCATCGTCGAGCGCAGAAATCCGCAGCATGTTGTTTTGCCTGATAACGACAATGCTGGGTTCTTGAACCGGACTTGACGCGTTTTCTTTACGCGACCCGGTAACCGTTTCGTTCGACAGGGTTTTTGACGCGCTTGATGCGATCGATGGGCAGGCGCGGCAGCCACAGGCTGAGGATACGCCGCCGGTTCTCCGAAAAGGCACTCATCACATTTCCATTCCATGATCCAGCGGCCGAGTAGGGCCATGACGGTTGCGGACAAGCTGCGCGTCGAACACAGGCGCGCCCCACGCACTCCGAGGGTGTGAAGCCGGGCGGCGAATGCGCCGCGCGCACGATCCATCGGGTCTCGGCGGTCGATGGCCGAGGCTCCGCCGCCATCCGCAACACCAGGCCGGTGACGCCGGAAGCTTGCGCGGCCAATGTCAGCTTGCGGCTGGCGACGAGGTCGAGCTGCCTCGCCTCGCCCCAGACTTCCAGCACGACGGCGCCCACCGCATCGCAGGCGAGCGCGTCGGCAGCCGTCCGCAACGCGATGCTCGACATCGGCGGCGCGGACACTGACCAGACAACGCGGATCCAGACCGAGTTCGGCAAACCCGCTCATCGACAGCGCGCCCGCTTCAACTTCCGTGAAATCCTGCCGGACCCAAACCACCGGCCGCCGCGCGGCCACGCGCCCCGCGATCCCCGCGACAAATCCGGTCGCCACAGCGCTCTGCCGTCCGGCTTCCGCAAACACCTCGTGCACGGCGCCCAAAGCGAGTCCGCCTTGCAGGCTCGCATCCGCCTCCGCATGTCCGAGCCTCACCCGGCGCGGCGCGTACGCCTCACCATGGGCCTCGAGGCGCTCGATGTTGTCGCGTAAGGCCGCAAGCATAGGTGCGCTCGTCATGCGCCGCGTCCTCGGTGCTGGTGAACCATTTCCAGTTTTAAGAGAACCGGAAGCTGGCTCATTTGTTCATGGTATGTTCTAATATAAAACTAACAGAGGTCGGAGAGTCAACCGAATTGCCGCCGCCTAACTGAGTTCCTGATGGCCCCCACGCATACTGCGCTACCTCGACATCACCTCTCGAAGAAATAGCTCAGCGATTTCAAGTGGAGATTGAAAAAACCTTCCGGCGAGCCGGTTGGTCCGGCCGATCTTAAACACAGCACTTTTTGCCCCGTTTCACGTGCCTGTTACATGGATCAAGCAAAGTCCCTGCACAGGGTTAGGGAGAATTAATCATGAGCGATGTCGCATTACCGGGCTCGATTGAGCCTGCCGTCAGCAAGGGGCCGAAGCTCGATCACGGCGTCAATCCGTTGCAAGGCATCATTTACATGGGCGTGGTCGCAGCCGCCCTGCTGTTCGTTGCCTACAGCATCTATTCCGACATCGATGCGACTGGGACCCACGTCAAATCGTATGCGCCTTATCTCTTGCTGTTCGTAGCCCTGCTGATTGCGCTAGGCTTCGAATTCGTCAACGGCTTCCACGACACCGCCAACGCGGTCGCGACCGTGATCTACACCCGTTCCATGCCGGCCAATGTCGCCGTGGTCTGGTCGGGCATGTTCAATCTGTTCGGCGTGCTGATGTCGTCTGGCGCGGTCGCCTTCGGCATCGTGTCGCTGCTGCCGGTCGAACTCATCCTTCAGGTCGGAAGCAGCGCAGGTTTTGCGATGGTCTTCGCCCTTTTGATCGCCGCCATCATCTGGAACGTCGGAACCTGGTATTTCGGCCTGCCCGCGTCCAGTTCGCACACTCTGATCGGATCGATCATGGGCGTCGGCATCACCAACGCCATGCTGCGCGGCCGTAGCGGCACCGCCGGCGTGGACTGGTCGCAAGCGGCCGGCATCGGCAAGGCACTGTTGCTGTCGCCCTTGTTCGGCTTCGCGCTGGCAGCGATCCTGCTGTTCGTCCTCAAGACTGTGCTCTCGAAGGCAACCCCGGCGTTGTTCGGCGAGCCGAAGGGCGACCAGCCGCCGCCGTGGTGGATTCGCGGCATCCTGATCCTGACCTGCACCTTGGTCAGTTTCTTCCATGGCTCCAACGACGGTCAGAAGGGCATGGGCCTCATCATGCTGATCCTGATCGGCACCGTGCCGACCGCCTATGCGCTCAACCGCGCCCTGCCCGACAGCCAGCTCCAGCAGTTTGCGACGAATTCAGACGCTGCCAGCAAGGTCATCAACGCCAAGGGCGCCGGCCACAGCATCATCGGCGATCCGCGGCCGGCCGTCACCAACTACGTCGCCGAGCATCAGATCAACGATGGAACCTATCCGTCGCTGGCGGTGCTGGTGACCGACATCAGCAAGCAGGTCCAGCAGTACGGATCGCTGGGCAAAGTTCCCGCCGATCTCGTCGGCAATACCCGTAACGATATGTATCTTGTGTCGGAAGCTATCCGCTTCCTGGCCAAGGACAAGGAAAGTGAACTGACCAGCGCTGACGTTACGACCCTCAACGCCTACAAGGGGTCGCTCGACAGCGCAACCAAGTTCATTCCGAGCTGGGTGAAGATCGCCGTCGCCATTGCTCTCGGCCTCGGCACCATGATCGGCTGGAAGCGCATCGTCGTGACGGTCGGCGAGAAGATCGGCAAGACCCACTTGACCTACGCGCAGGGCGCCTGCGCCGAGATCACGGCGGCGGCGACGATCGCAGCGGCCGATGGCTACGGCCTGCCGGTTTCGACCACCCATGTGCTGTCGTCCGGCATCGCCGGCACGATGGCGGCGAACGGGTCGGGATTGCAGTGGTCCACCATCCGCAACATCGCGCTCGCCTGGGTCCTCACTCTGCCCGCCGCGATGATCCTCTCCGGCGTCCTCTATTTCATCTTGTCGCACATTCTCTGACCCGGCGGATCGAAACTACAGAAAAAGGCCCGCGGTTCACGCGGGCCTTTTTATTTCGATACTTGACGGCTTTTCGCCGGCGGAACGGGCAAACCGTTCCTGAAATGCTCACGCGGCCAACGTGCTTTCGACCAGCTTGATCCAGTACGAGGTGCCAAAGACAATCGCCTCGTCGTCGAAATTATAGGCCGGATGATGCAAGCCGGCGCTGTCGCCATTACCGCAGAAGATGAACGCGCCCGGCCGCTTCTCCAGCATATAGGCGAAGTCCTCGCCGCCCATCAGCGGCGGCATCTCCTGCACATTGCCGTTGCCGGCAACGTCTTCGGCCACCTTGATCGCAAAGTCCGTTTGCGCGGCATGGTTGACCACGACCGGATAGCCGCGGAGATATTCGAGATCGATCCTGGCGCCGGTCATCTGCGCCACGCCGTCCACGACCGCGCGCACACGCTTCTCAACCAGCGCGCGCACTTCCGGCGTCAAGGTCCTGACAGTGCCCCTGATTTCGGCGGTTTGCGGGATCACATTGCGCGCGTTGCCGGCATGGAACTCGCACATCGAGACGACGGCCGCTTCGAGCGGATCGACGCTGCGCGAGACGATCGACTGCAACGCCGTGATCAGCTGGGCGCCGACCATGACGGAATCGATCGACAAATGCGGGCGCGCCGCGTGGCCGCCGCGCCCTTCGATGTGGATATTGACGGCATCGGTCGACGCCATGATCGGACCCGGCCGGATCGCGAAGCTGCCGACCGGAATTCCCGGACCATTGTGCATGCCGTAGACCTGATCGATGGCGAAGCGTTCGAACAGCCCGTCCTTGATCATGGCGGCCGCCCCGAACCCGCCCTCTTCCGCCGGCTGAAAGATCACGACCGCTTGGCCAGCGAAATTCCGGGTCTCGGCCAGATACCGCGCCGCGCCGAGCAGCATCGCGGTATGCCCGTCATGACCGCAGGCGTGCATTTTGCCGGAGGTTTTGGAGGCGTAAGGCAGCCCGGTCGCCTCCTCGATCGGAAGCGCGTCCATATCGGCGCGAAGCCCGATCACCCTGACGTCGGCATTGCCGGCAGGTTTGTGTCCCTTGATGACCCCAACCACGCCGGTCCCGCCAAGCCCGGTTACGACCTCGTCACAGCCGAATTCCCGGAGCCGCTCGGCCACGAAAGCCGAAGTGCGGCGCTCCTCATAGCCGAGTTCAGGATGTTCATGGATATCGCGGCGCCAAGCCTGGATTTCGGGTTGCAGGTCGGCCGCGCGGTTGACGATGGGCATGGGAAGCTCGGTTTCTGTATGCTTGATCAACGCGTTATGTAGCACACCGGACCCGTTCAGCCCAATACCTCCCTGGCGCATTGGAAACCAACCCGCCGCGCAGGGTTACGAATGTCGGAACCGGGCCGCGATTTATTGACAAAAACGCAATCGCCAGACTTTGTCACGTCAGAATGGAAACAGAAGAATGGCCACACGGCTTGAGGGAGATTTCGACTACATCGTCGTCGGCGCCGGCACCGCCGGATGCATCGTCGCCAACCGCCTGTCGGCCGATCCGAAAAACCGGGTGCTGCTCCTGGAAGCCGGCGGCAGCGACAACTGGATCTGGTTTCATATCCCGGTCGGATACCTGTTCGCGATCGGCAATCCACGCTCGGACTGGATGTTTCGGACCGAAGCTGAGCCCGGTCTCAACGGCCGTTCGCTGGCCTATCCCCGGGGCAAGGTGATCGGCGGCTCGTCGGCGATCAACGCCATGATCTCGATGCGCGGACAGGCCGCCGACTATGACCATTGGCGCCAGCTCGGCCTGACCGGCTGGGGCTATGGCGACGTCTTGCCGGCCTTTCGCCGGCTGGAGGATCACTTCCTCGGCGAGAGCGAACATCACGGCACCGGCGGCGGTTGGCGCATCGAGGCGCCGCGGCTGTCGTGGGCCGTTCTCGACGCCGTTGGCGAAGCGGCCGAGCAAATGGGAATTCGCAAAACTGCGGATTTCAACACCGGCGACAATGAGGGCGTCGGCTATTTCCATGTCAACCAGAAGCGCGGACGCCGCTGGTCGTCGGCGCGCGGCTTTCTCAAGCCCGTCTTGGGCCGCGCCAATCTACGCCTCGAGAAGAACGTGCTGGTCGACCGCCTCATCATCGAGGACGGCCGCGCCATCGGCGTTCGGTTCGCCAGGGATGGTGAGGTCTTCGAGGCCCGCGCCAAAGGCGAAGTGATCCTGTGCGCCGGCTCGATCGGATCGACGCAAGTGCTGCACCGCTCCGGCATCGGTCCGGCCGAATGGCTGGCCCCGCTCGGCATCGCCAGTGTCGTCGACCGGCCGGGCGTCGGGCGAAACCTGCAAGACCATTTGCAGCAGCGCGCGATCTACAAGGTGTCCGGCGTGCGCACGCTCAACGAAACCTACTATTCCTACGTGCGGCGCGGCCTGATGGGCCTCGATTACGCCTTTCGCCGACGGGGCCCGCTGACGATGGCGCCTTCGCAGCTCGGCATTTTCACCCGCTCCGATTCCCACCGTGACCGGGCCAATATCCAGTTCCACGTGCAGCCGCTATCGCTCGACAAGTTCGGCGATCCCCTGCATCGATTTCCGGCGATCACCGTCAGCGCTTGTAACTTGCAGCCGACCTCGCGCGGCACCGTGCGGATCAAGTCACAAGCCGCCGATCAGGCGCCGTCGATCGCGCCCAACTATCTGTCGACCGATGACGACCGACAGGTCGCAGCCGACGCCATCCGCACCACGCGGCGGCTGATGAAGCAGCCAGCGCTTGCGCCCTATCATCCGGAAGAATTTTTGCCGGGCCCCTCGGTCGGCGATGACGAAGCATCTCTTGCGAAAGCCGCCGGCGACATCGGGACGACGATTTTTCATCCCGTGGGGACCGCGAAAATGGGAACGGAAAACGATCCCTTAGCCGTCGTGGACGAGCGCTTGCGCTTTCGTGGGCTTGCGGGTCTGCGGATCGTGGATGCGTCCGTGATGCCGACGATCACCTCGGGCAACACCAACACCCCGACGGCGATGATTGCCGAAAAGGGGGCGGCGATGATCCTGGAGGATGGGCGCTGATCTCAGTCAAGCGCGAAACTTCGCGCTCAAGCGGATTTGCGAACCGCGTTGTCGACCAGCGTTTTGCCGAGCGACCAGATCGCGCCGGGGACCTTGTGGCTGGATGCGATCACTGAATCGAACGCCTGTCTCGATCCAGTTGCAGTCTTCCTCGGTGATGGTCAGCGGCGGCAACAGCTTGATGGTGTGACTGCCGTGGCCGGACACCTGCGTCAGGACTTTGTGGTCCTTGAACAAGGGAACGGTGATGAGCTGGCAGAACAGTCCCTTGTTCGCGGCTTCCAGCACGTTCCATGACGCTTTCAGCCGCAGCGACTTCGGCGAGCCGAACTCGACGACCGATCATCAATCCCTTGCCGCGTACTTCCTTCAGAAGCTCGTAGCCGGGGACCATCCGGGTAAGCGCAAGCCGAAGTTCGGCGCCGCGCTTGGCGGCTGCTTCGACCAGTTTCTCCGATTTGATCACTTCAAGCGTGGCGATGCCGGCCGCCATCGCCAGATCGTTCTTCGCAAACGTCGAACCGTGCACCACCGCGCGGTCCATTTGATTGAAGATCTTGTCGAAGATGTTCTTGCGCGTGAGCACTGCGCCAACCGGCACGTGGCCGCCGGAGAGCGCCTTTGACAAGCAGAACCATGTCGGGCTCGACGTTCCAGTGTTCGACAGCGAGGAAGCGTCCCGTTCGACCCATGCCGGTCTGGATTTCGTCCGCAATCATCAAGGTGCCGTATTTCCGGCACAAGCGCGGCTGCGCCGGGCAGGAATTCGTCTGTGGGCATGTTGACGCCCTTGCCCTGGATCGGCTCGAAAATGAAGGCGGCGACTTCACGCGAGGACAGCGCTTGCTCGAGCGCTGCAAGATCGTTGAAGGGAATAGAGGTGCAGCCCGGAAGCAGCGGCTGGAAGCCGCCGCGGAAGTTCGGATCGTCCGTTAGCGACAGCGCGCCATAAGTCAGGCCGTGATAAGCATGCGCGCAATAAACGATGCCGGGCCGCGCCGTAGCGGCGCGGGCGAATTTGATGGCGGCCTCGACGCATTCCGCGCCGGAATTGGCGAAAAACACCTTGTCCAAATACGGGACATATTTGAGCAGCCGCTCGGCCAGCACGCCGGCTAGCGTCGAAACATCGAGCTGGACGAGATTTGGCAAATCGCTATCGAGAACGCTCTTGAGCGCCTCACGCAGGGCCGGATGGTTCCGCCCAATCGCAAAAACGCCAAAACCGCTCAGTAGATCGAGATAACGGACACCGTCACGATCAAAGAGGTACTGGCCTTGGCCCTTCTGGAAGCCGACATCATAACCGATAGTCTTGAGGACCCGAACGAGCTGCTCGTTCAAATGGCGCGCATGCATGGAGCTTCGCTGCCCCTGCCGGTCCATAAACATCGCAGAAACATCTAGATTAGAATCCGTCATCAGCTACATACTTCGCTTAGTGCCCGTTCCGTCAACTGAAAACGCTCAATGCGGCGTTTTGCCATCCTCAGGATCATCCATTTGAGCACAGGTTACACAATGTTGCACCGCCCGCGAGACGTTATGCGCAAACTTATACTTTTTGCTACGTTTTCCGCGCTGAGCACAACTTCGGCGCTGGCGGCCGATCCCACAGGAGACTGGCTCGTGGCAGACGCCGTGGCCCACATCCGCGTCGCCGAATGCAACGGCAGCATGTGGGGCGCGGTCGCCTGGGAGAAGGAGCCCGGCGGCATCGATGAACACAACCCGGACGTCTCAAAACGGAGCAGACCCACTCTCGGCATGGCCGTCCTTATCAATATGAAGAAGAAGCCCGGGGTCGATCAGTGGGAAGGCGAGGTCTACAACGCCAACGACGGCAAGACGTATAGCTCGACAATCAAACCGATCGGCTCCGACAAGCTGGAAATTCAGGGCTGCGTGCTGGGCTTCCTGTGCGGCGGGGAAACCTGGACTCGCATCGCGGCCCGATTCCGCTCGAGTCCCGTCAACAGTATAGCAAAAGGCGCCAAGACTCCGGCACCCCCCAAAACTACGGGGACGATGACGGCGATACCGAAGACAGCGGCTCAGAAGCAGGCAGCGGCGGCCCCCGCCCCCGCCGATGTCGGCGATATCTGCCTACTTCCCGACATCGCGCGGTTTGCCCATTAACGCAGGCTGAAACAGCAGCACCGCGGCGAGTGTCGTGACCAGCGATAGCGCGAGAAGCTTGCCCATGCTCGCGGTCCCCGGATGGCTCGACAGCCACAGGCTGCCGAACGCCGTGGCCGTTGTCAGGGCGCTGAAAAATATCGCGCGCGTCAGGCTCGATTGCAGCAGATTTGTTCTGCCGGAACGCCACGCCGTCACATAATAAATCTTGAAGGCGACGCCGACGCCGAGCAACAGCGGCAGTGCGACGATGTTGGCGAAGTTGAGCGGCAGGTCGATCAGGACGCAGATCTCGAGCGTCACCGCGCCCGCGACCAACAGCGGCACCAGCGTCAGCAGCACGTCGGTGATGCGCCGGAGGGCGAGCCAGAGCAACAGGCTGATCACAAGCAGCGCCCAGAAGCCGGCGTGAATAAACGCCTTCACGACCGTGTCGCCGGACTTGAGAATCGAAACCGGACCGCCGATCGCGGTCGGCTCGGCGGCAAGCACCGCGGCGGCGAACTTGCGCAGCGTCTCGTTGTCGTTGGGATCGCCGCGCGGCTCGGCCTCGACGCGCATCAGGCCGTCCTTGGTTTTCCAGCCGCTCACCAGATCAGCCGGCAAATTATTCAGGCTGACTGGCCTCGCCTGCAGCGCGTTCCTGAGTTGATCGAGCACGATCTTCAGCGGGGTGACGAAGATGGCTTGGGTTTTTTCGCGCGTGGCCTGATTGGAATCGGCAAGGCGTTGCAGGTCGTCGGCCAGCCGCCGCGACGCCACCGCTCCCGGTCCTTTGGCATCGCCTGCGGTCTTGCGCAGACTGTCCGCCGATCCCTTCAGGTCATCGACATTTTCCGCGTCCGACGGCGGCTCATCGACGGACTCAGGATTAAGCGCCGGATTGAGAACCTTGGCGCCTTGCGCAATCAGCTTCAGTTTCTCCGGCTGATCTTCCGGCACAAAACTGTCCAACGAGATCACGCTGAGCACTTCCGGCAATTGCGAAAGCTTGGCCTCGATCTTTTTCGCATCGGCTTCCGAATTCGTCATCACGTTGATGGCGTTGGCGCCGGTGTTCGGGTCTTTTCGCAAATCGAGGAACGTCGCGATCGACTCGACATTGGGATTGCGCAAATGCATCGGGTTGAAGTCGAAGTGCAGAAAGTAAAGCAGCGGCAGGCCGGCGGTCGCGACCAGCAAGGTTCCAACGATGATGATCACGCGGTGCTTTTCGAGAAAATGATCGACCGGAGCCAAAAAGGCATAGCCGACCGGATCGTCTTCTCCAGGCGGGTTGAGCAGGCAGAGTAAGGCCGGCAATACGGTGATGCTCGTTAAAAACGCCACCAGCATGCCGACGCCGGCGATTTTGCCGAGCTCTGACACGCCTTTATAGTCGGTCGGCAGAAACGACATGAATCCCGCCGCAGTCGCCATCGCGGCGAGCGACAGCGGGACGGCGGAACGTTCGGCTGCTTTCGCCAGCGCCGCCTTGAGATCGTTGCCTTTGAAACGCTCCGAACGGTAGCGGACGCTGAACTGAATGCCGAAATCCACGCCCAGTCCGACAAACAGAACCGCAAACGCAATCGACAGCAGATTGAACGAGCCAACCATCATCAGGCCGATTGCCGTGGTGATCGAAAGACCGATGAACAGATTGGCGAACACCGCCGAGATGATCTTCGCCGAATGCAGCGCCATCCAGAGAATGAAAAGCACGACCAGAACGGTGCCTATCCCGTTGACGACGGCGCCGTCGGCCACGGTGGCGAATTCCTCATTGGCGATCGGCACCGGGCCGGTCAGGCGGACCCGCGCGCCGTATTCGCTATCGAGCTTGAGGTCGCTGGCGGCCTGCCTGATTGCGTCGGTTGCCTCCTTGCCGGGCTCGAGCGCGTTGAAGTCGAGGATCGGTTTGAACTCGATGAAGGAGCGCCGGTCGCCATCGGTCAAAGGCTTGTCGCTGATCAGTTCGCGCCAGGAGAAGGTGGCGTTGCCGTTCTTCAGCACGTCCTCGATCGTTTGGGAGATCTGGTTGAATGGCCGCTCGGTGCTGTCGAGCTTGATCTGGCCGCGCTTGACGCCGGCGAGAGCGGTTTCCAATGCACCGGTCAGACCGCGGATGCTCGGATCGCCGGCCATGATCTCGATCAGCGGTGCGGCCTGCTCAAACTGGCGGGTGAAACCGGCGACCTGATCCTTGGGCAGGAATAACAGCGCGTTCTTTTCAAAGAACTCGCCCGAACCCAGCGGCTGGACCGACTCGAAATGCTGCTTGTCGCCGGCAAGCTTCCGATAGAGCGCGGCACTTGCCGAGTTGGTCAGCTCAGGGGTCGGCGCCTCGACCACCGCCAGAATGGTGCGATCCCGGTCGAAAGCCGTGTCGAACTGGATGTCGCGTTTGCGCCAGTCCAGATTGGGAGAAATCAACGTGTTGATGTCGGTATTGATTTCAAAATGTTCGGCAGCATAGAAGCCCGCCCCAACTGCGAGGCCGAGGGCAATCAGAACAGTGGTGGCGGCAAACCGGGTACAGGTCTGGACAATCGAAATAACTAGCTTTGTCAGCACGTCTACTCTTTCTGCTGTTAACGCTGATGCTAACGGCCTGCCGGAAACGTCCGCTATCTAACCGAGTTCCCGGGGGCGATCTAATGTTGTTTTTGCGCTTTTTCCGGCGCCGATAGCCTAAAAGGCAGGAAGACGCCGAATTGCTGGCCATCGGCCGCTTTGCCGCCATTTGATTGGGCGTTATGACGCAGCTGTGAGCGCGTCAAGGCAGTTTAGGTTAAAAACTGTATTATATTACCTAAATTAACGCTGGAGACCAACTATACCTTCCCGTCGGCGATCCTGCCGGGAACCGGCTTTTCTATCCGGTCTTTTTTTGACACAAAGCCCTGCACCTGTCCGGCAAAGGTTGGTGCGGATATTGCAAACATGCGTTGAAGTATCTGCATCGGGATCGAGCGCTAAACTTGGGGGTAGTTCCACTTGCGTAACGGCCGTCCTATGGAAGTTTATCTGGCACAGCCTCGTGGGTTTTGCGCGGGCGTCGTGCGCGCGATCGAAATCGTCGAGCGTGCGCTCGAGAAGTACGGCCCTCCGGTCTATGTCCGGCACGAGATCGTGCATAACAAATACGTGGTCGAAAGCCTGAAAAACAAAGGGGCGATCTTCGTTGAGGACCTTTCCGAGGTCCCGCCGCTTGCCGTCACGGTGTTCAGCGCCCATGGCGTGGCGCGAAGCGTGGAGGAAGAGGCTGCCACGCGCGGCCTGCCGGTGCTCAATGCCACCTGCCCGCTGGTGACCAAGGTCCACAACCAGGGCAAGCGGTACATGTCGAAGGGCCGGTCCCTGATCCTGATCGGCCACGCCGGCCATCCCGAGGTCGAAGGCACCATGGGCCAGGTTCCAGGCCCGGTGCTGCTCGTCCAGAACGTCGATGATGTCGCAGCGCTGACGCTGCCAAGCGACGCTCCGGTGGCCTATATCACCCAGACCACGCTCAGCGTGGACGACACCAAGGACATCATCGCGGCCCTCCACCAGCGGTTTACGGATATTCAAGGCCCCGACATCCGGGATATCTGCTATGCGACACAGAACCGTCAATCTGCGGTAAGGGACCTGAGCAAACTTGTAGACGTTATCTTGGTGGTTGGGGCCAATAACAGTTCCAATTCGAACAGGCTGCGCGAAATCGGCACCGAAGTCGGTGTTGCGAGTTATCTGATTGCCGATGGCAGCGAATTGAATCCGGAATGGCTGAAGGATGCCAAGGCGGTCGGCATTACGGCCGGCGCTTCGGCACCGGAGGTGCTTGTCGACGACGTGATCGAGGCCTTGAGGCGCATCGGACCGGTTGAGGTTTCGGTGCTTCCTGGCCGCGAAGAAAATATCGAATTTCGGCTTCCGGCTGAGTTGGCGGTGGGCTGATAAACTCCTCTTCCTGGGTGGTAGAAAAATTCGTAATGGCAATACCGTTCTTCAAGGAAATTCGCATCGGCGGCTATTTGATGAAGCAGAAGCTGATGGGCCGGAAACGGTTCCCGCTGGTGCTGATGCTCGAGCCGCTGTTCCGCTGCAACCTCGCTTGCGTGGGCTGCGGCAAGATCGACTATCCCGATGCGATCCTCAATCGCCGGATGACTCCGCAGGAATGCTGGGACGCGGCCGATGAATGCGGCGCGCCGATGGTGGCGATTCCCGGCGGCGAGCCGCTGATTCACAAGGACATCGGCGAAATCGTTCGTGGTCTGGTGGCGCGCAAGAAATTCGTCTCGCTGTGCACCAATGCCTTGCTGCTCGAGAAAAAACTTCATCTGTTCGAGCCCTCGCCCTATCTGTTTTTCTCGATCCATCTGGATGGTCTGAAGGACCATCACGACAAGGCCGTGTCGCAGGAAGGCGTGTTCGATCGCGCGGTCTCGGCCATCAAGGCCGCCAAGGCCAAGGGGTTTGCGGTCAACGTCAACGCCACGATCTTCGACGGACATTCGGCGGAAGACATCGCCAAATTCCTCGACTTCACCACTGAACTCGGGGTCGGCGTTTCGATGTCGCCGGGCTATGCATATGAGCGTGCACCGGATCAGGCGCACTTCCTCAACCGCACCAAGACCAAGAACCTGTTCCGCGATGTGTTTGCGCGTGGCAAGGGCAAGAAGTGGAATTTCATGCATTCCAGCCTGTTCCTGGACTTCCTCGCCGGCAACCAGAGCTACGAATGCACGCCGTGGGGAATGCCCGCCCGCAATATTTTCGGCTGGCAGAAGCCCTGCTATCTGCTCGGCGAAGGCTATGCCAAGACCTTCAAGGAGCTGATGGACACGACGGATTGGGAAACTTACGGCACCGGCAAGTACGAGAAGTGCGCCGACTGTATGGCTCACTGCGGTTATGAGCCGACCGCGGCAAGCGCGGCGTTCAGCAATCCGCTGAAAGCGATGGCGGTGGCCATCCGCGGCGTCCGGACGACCGGCCCGATGGCGCCGGAAATCGATCTCACCAAGCAGCGGCCGGCGCAGTACATCTTCTCTGCGGAAGTGCAGAAGCGGCTGTCAGAGATCCGCCGCGACGAGGCCCTCGCTGCCCAGCAGAAAGCTTCGACAGCCGCGTAGGCTCTTCAGGGCGCGGTTGAAGTCGATCCCGGTTGCGACCAGATCGCGTAGCGTGCGCGGATTACGCGCCACGCTGCGCAGGACTTTGCGCAGGTCGATATCGCCGTTCGGCTTGATGGCGGCCATGGCCAGCGGCGGCAGAGCCCGGTGGGCGGGGTCGCTGACGACCCGTAGCGCCGCGAAGGGAAGCCCGGCTTTGGCCGCATACTCCGCCGCAATATGGCTTTCCATGTCGACCGCGGCAGCCCCGGTTTCCTGGTGCAGCGCCTCTTTGAGGTGACGGGCGGCGACCACATGCTCGGCACCCGCCAGGCGTCCCCTGATGATGCGCCGGCGTCCGAGCCCCATGGTGGCGATCAGATCGTCGTTCAAGGAAAGACCGGCCAGCCAACGGGCGTCGCCCGCCAGCACTTCGGTCGCCACCACGACATCGCCTGACTTCAGGGTAGGATCGAGTCCGCCGGCCACGCCGAAGCTGATGACGCCCTTGATCGTGGCGGGATCGAATACCGTGAGCAGCGCGCGCAACTGCTGCGGATCGCTACTGCTGCAGATGACCGTCATCCCGGGCCCGGATGCGATCCGGGCCTCCTGTATCAGACCAGTCACAATAAGCACCGGCCGCGGGTCCACCTTGCCCACGGACGCGCCAACCCCTGCCCCCAACTTCACATTCCGACCCCTGCCACCCTGCTGTTGGTCTTTCGCAAATTCCGGAACCGCGCCAACGCCCAGAGCGGGAAGAATTTCGAATAGCCATGATAGCGCAGATAAAACACCCGAGGAAAGCCCGTAGCCGTATAGCGTTGCTCATCCCACAAGCCCTTTTCGGTCTGTGTGGTCATGAGGTACTCGACCCCGCGGGCAACGGCCGGATTTTCGACCTCGCCCGCTGCCATCAGACCAAGCAAGGCCCATGCCGTTTGTGAGGCCGTCGTCTGTCCCCCGTCAAATCCCTTGTCAAATTCCTTGTAATCGAGTCGGTAGCTGGCCGCATCCTCGCCCCAGCCGCCATCGGTATTCTGGACCGACAACAGCCAGTCGGCCGCCTTGCGCATCATCGGGTCCCGGTGGCCGACGCCAGCGGCATTGAGCGCGCAGAGCACCGACCAGGTGCCGTAAATGTAGTTCAGGCCCCAGCGGCCGTACCAGGAGCCTTCCGGCAACTGGGTCTTCCTCAGATAGGCGATCCCGGCCGCGACCGCCGGGCTCGTATCGGCAGTCTCCCCAAGCTGGGCCAGCATCGAAATACAGCGGGCCGTAACGTCCTCGGTCGGGGGGTCCAGCAAGGCGCCGTGGTCCGAGAACGGGATGTTGTTGAGGTAATATTCGAGATTATTGACGTCGAAGGCGGCCCACCCGCCGTCCTTGCTCTGCATGCCCTCGATCCATTCGCGGCCACGGTCGATCGCGGCGTCATAGGCCGGGTTCGGCGCTTCGCGCCGGGCGCGATCCATGGCCATGACGACGACCGCGGTGTCGTCGAGGTCGGGGTAGTGATCATTGTTGTACTGGAAGGCCCATCCGCCCGGGCGGGTCTGCGGACGCTTGACCGCCCAGTCCCCCTTCACGTCCAGGATCTGCCTGGGCAGCAACCAGTCGAGCCCCTGTTTGGCTGACGGCAGCGCGGCCTCGCTTCCGGCTTCAAGCATGGCATGGCAGGCCAGCGCGGTGTCCCACACCGGTGAGACGCAAGGCTGGCAATAGGCCTCGTCCTCGCCGATCACCAGAAGCTTGGCGAGTCCCCGCCGCTGCGTCGCGCGCGGCGGATAGTCCGCGCCCTTGCCGAGCGCTTCATACATCATCACGGCGTTGGCCATCGGCGGGAAGATCGCGCCCAGACCGTCCTCGCCGTTCAGCCGTTCTTCGATAAAGGCGACCGCCGCGTCGATCGCGCGTGCGCGCAGCCGCTTAGGAAACAGCGGCTCGATCAGGCGCAACACGCTGTCCAGGAAACGAAACAGCCAAAACCAGCCCCAGCTTTGATGCGGCGCCTTGGCCGTCATGCCGATCGAACGCGGATTCTCCAGGAACAGTTCGTCGATACCCACGCCCTTTGGATTTTTCGCACGCGGCTTGAGCGCGGCCAGCACCAGAAGCGGCACCAGCGTCGTGCGGGCCCAATAGGAAATCTTGTTCAGGTGAAACGGCGACCACATCGGCAGCAGCATGATCTCGACCGGCAACACCGGCACGCTGCGCCAGGTCGTCACACCGAACAAAGCCAACATGAAGCGCGTGAACACGTTGCTCTTGACCGCGCCGCCGCGCGCATGGATCGCCTCGCGCGCCCGCACCATGTGCGGGGCATCGATGGAATCGCCGATCATCTTCAAGGCGAAATAGGCCTTGACGCTCGCACTCATGTCGAACTCGCCGTCATGGACGAGCGGCCAGCCGCCATGGGCGCCCTGAACACGCCGCAGGTAATTGGCGATCTTGGCTTCCAGGACCGTATCGGCCGGTTCTCCGAGATAGTGGCCGAGCAGCACATATTCTGCCGGAATGGTGCAGTCGGCTTCGAGCTCGAACACCCAGTGCCCGTCGGCCTGGCGGTATTCCAGCAGCCCTTGCGTCGCGGAATCGATGCTCGCTTCGAGACCGTCGGCGTTCCCAAGCTGGCTGGTTGCAGAATGCATTTCGCCCGAAATCCTAAGTCCTTATCCGTCCGGTCTCGCGGAAAACCTTAATTCTCGCCGTCCGTTCGTCAGCCCTGGGGCATGGCGAGGACGAGATCGGCCGCGCGGTTCCCTGACCGTACCGAACCCTCGATGGTTGCCGGCAACCCCGTATCAGTCCAGTCGCCGGCAAGAAACAGGTTTTTGAAGGCCGTCACGGCGCCCGGCCGCAGTGCGTTCTGTTCCGGCGTAGCCTCAAATGTGGCACGGCGCTCGCGCACGATTTGCCAGGGCGGCAGTTCCGCCGTGATCCCCGCGGCCTGGCAGATGTCCCGCCAAATGGCCTGGGCGAGTTCCTCGCGCGGCATATCCACCAGGCGGTCGGCGCCGCTGATGGTGATCGACAGGCGCTGGGGGAACGCGAAAAGCCATTCCACCAGCCCTCCCACGACGCCCAAAATGGCGGGCAGGTCCTCGGGCGGCTCAAAACGAAAATGCGCGTTCACGATGGCGCGGAACTTCGACGGCGTCGTCAGCCCCGGCAGCAACGAGGCCGCAGGCCGCGGCGGCACCGCCAACACGACGATATCCGACGAGGCAACCGAAACGGCCTCTTCGCCGAACTTCAACTCGTTGACCCGACCCGCCGCGCTGCCAAATCCGCGCAGCTCCTGGCCAAACCGGATATCGGCGCCCTTGCCTTGCAACAGCTTGATCGCCGGCTCGACCAGGACCGCGCTCAGGCCCTCGCGCGCAATCAGCGGCCGGCAGGCCTGCCCGCCCGCGAGCAGCGTCTCCCGCACGACCGCGCCGGCAAGGCCGGCCGATCCGCTCGGGCGGATCGACATTGAGCGCGGCCAAAAGCAGCGGCTGCACCAATCGCTGGTACAGCACGCCCTCGCAAGGAATGGCGTCGCCGACCAGCCTGCGAAGGCGACGACCAGATCAGCGGCATCAATGCCAGATAGTCGCGCAAGCTCGTGTCCGGCACCCGTCGCGCGGAATCGAACACCCATAGCGGCAGGCGGCTGTCGCCGAGATCGAGCTGCCAGCGTTTGCCGGTCTTCAGATCGACGAAGGGAAACTGGGCGCGCTTCGGTCCCGACCAGCCCTGCTTCGGTGCCGATCGACCTTGCATAGGCCAGAGCGTGGCGATTGCCCGAGAGCAGCAGATGGTTGCCGTTATCGATGGTCAGGTTGGTTGCGGCATCGAAATAAGAGCGGCAGCGTCCGCCGGCCTGTTGCGTGGCCTCATAGAGGCGCACCTTGAAGTTCGCATTCGCCAGCCGGACGGCGGCCGACAGGCCCGAAATTCCCGCGCCAACGATGTGGGCAACTTTTTGCATGAGATGATTGCGTGAAAGATTTGGACGTCAGAAAAAGCCGTAGCGGAGCAGAATGGCGACGCGGGCCGCCTTGTTCAGGCGAACCGGCGTTCGCGGGTTAGCGAACCCCCGCGCAACAAGCAATGCCAGAATGGAACCGTAATACTTCGACATGATGCGCGGCGCGCGCACCGCACGGCGCGGATTGCGGGCCATGATCTGATCGGCTTGCGCGAAGTGGTCTCTGGCCCGCTCCACCAGCGGCGCGCAGACCTTCGGCACGGCCGGATCGGCGGCAACGACCAGCGGATCGGTCGAGCTGATGCCGGCCTGCGCCAATCCCTCGCTTCGGCAAATACAGCCTTCCGATCGCGGCGTCTTCGTCGATGTCGCGCAGAATGTTGGTCAACTGCAACGCGCGGCCGAGATGATGCGCGAGCAGGACGCCGTCTTCTTTCGGCAAGCCCGAACACCTTGACCGAGAGGCGCCCGACGGCGCTTGCGACGCGGTCACAATAAAGATCGAGGGTGGCAAGATCCGGCGCCCTGATATCCTGCGGGACGTCCATTTCCATGCCATCGACGATCGCCAGGAAATCCTCGCGCTTCAAGTCCGAACTCTTTGACCGAGGCAACGTAATCGCGCAGCCGCGCCGGCGGATGGCCCTGATAGAGCGCGTCGATATCTTCGCGCCACTGTTGCAACGCCGCCAGCCGCTGATCGCGTGGTCCGTCGGAATCCGCGATATCGTCGACCTGGCGGCAGAAGCTGTAGATCTGAAACATCGCCTGCGCGCTGTTCGCTGCGGCAGGATGCGCATCGCGGCATAGAACGAACTGCCCGATGCCGTCGTGCCGTAGTTCGGACTGGCCGCCGCCACTTCCCCCGTCATGCGCCGGCCGCCGATTTCGATATCGGGCGGCGCCCGGAGAGACGCTGGACCGATTTCGGCGGCAAGACCACCGATGCTGAATGCGAGCAACTCGATCGGATTGAGGTGCACCCGTTCGCGCAAGGGATCGCGCACCTTGAGAAGACGAACGATCTTGTCGGCAAACGACTGAATGACGGCTATCTCGAGCCCAAGCCGGAAATCCCTCACTTCCGCGGCGAGCGACTTGCTTTCGTCGAGCAGGACTTCGTTACGTGCCGCCAGCGATTGCAGACATTGCAGCAGCGCCGGCGCAGCTTGCGCCTCGCCCAACTGTTCGGCGGAAGCGCCGCTGGCCGCCAGCGCATCGCGCGGAAGATAGACGCGATTGAGGTTTCTGAAGTCCTTGCCGCAGTCCTGAAGGTGATTGTTGATCTGCAAGCCGGCGCAAAGCGCATCCGACGCCACCCAGGTCGACGTGTTTTCGCCGTGAACGTCGAGCATGAACCTGCCGACCGGCATCGCCGAATACCGGCAATAATGAATCACTTCGTCCCATGTTTCGTAACGAAGCTTGGTCACGTCCATGCGGAAAGCGATCAGGACATCGAGCGCGTGGCGCGGCGGCATCGCGCGCTCGGCCAGCGCACGGCGCAGATTGACGGCCTCCATTTGGCTGTCGCCCTTGCCGAGCAACTCGGCCTCCAGGAGATCGAGAAGCGCGAGCTTTTCGTCGCCGCCGAGAGTTGCATGGTCGGCGATATCGTCGGCGGTTCTGACGAAATTATAGAACGCCAGGATCAATGCCCGATGCCGCGGGTGGATGATCCACGACGCGACCGGAAAATTCTCGTCGCGGTGGCCCTTGCCGGATCGCCATTCGCTCGCGTTCGTCATCTCCGCGCTGGTCATCTCAAAGGCTGGCTACGTCTTGGGTTGCACATGCATCGGATATCCCGGCATGCTTTCGGAGCTATCTCAGCCCCATATAGGCGAAACCACTACCAAAACCAATGCCATCCGCGCGCCCGGAGAACGCCCGCCGCATCCCGGGAACGGGCAGGCGTTTGAAGGCGACTTTTTGAGGCTTTTACTGGCCGTGATTGGTCAAGACCAGATCACAAGCCTTGGTGAGCTTGGCGCGATTCTGCTGCAAGCAGTTCAAAACGATGAGGTCGGCGTCGTCCATCACCGGGCGGCAGAATTTCTGGACGTCGCGAGCGCAGGCCTTTTGCTCGTCAGGCGTTCCGCTGCGTTGTTGTTGCTGGGCGATGGCCCCGCCGGAGACCGACAGCGACAGCAGAGCGGCTACCAAGAAAGTTTTACGCATTGTGTTCCTTTGATTCTTACGGCGACGATTCTTGCGGCGGAGATTTTTGAACCCGAATAGCACGCGGCATCAGCGGGGCAGACTATTCAGACTACGAAGGCCGCCGATTGCGCCAAGCAGAAGCGCTGGCAAATGCGGCCAAATTTGCGGCGACCATCTCCCTAAATTGCGGCCCTCGAACGCCAATTTCGAGGAGCATGTAACCGATTGGTATTACACGGCATTTTTGTGGAAAGGCGCAGGGCGATTGCCGCGCAGCGAGAAGTCCACGATATCCGAAGTCACATCCGCTTCGCGAGTAAAAAAATACGGATGCCTCACTTTGTCCCGGAGTGTAGAAAATTTGTCGCACAAATAAGAAAACTCTGACGGCGTCTATCGAATGATCCTTTGAACCAAACCCCTTGCTGAAACACCAAAGCACATGCGCGTGAACAACACCGTGCGCGAAAACGTCACAGTCGAATGGGACAATTCCAGATGAAACACATCGGTTCAGGATTGATCGGGCAAACGATCAAGGCGAGCGCAGTCGTCGCAGCGTTGGTGCTGTCGACGTCGGCCGGTCATGCGCAAACTGGTCCGTTTGTTGGCTTTGGCGGCGCTTGGTCAGGCAACGGAACGGTTTCGCTCTCGGACGGTTCGACCGAGCGGCTGCGCTGCCGAGCGGTCTACCAGATCGACGACACCGGGCTTGCGTTGAAGCAAACCCTTCGCTGTGCCAGCGACAGCTACAAGTTCGATCTCTCCAGCGACGTCACCAGCCATGGCGATCATATTACCGGCAGCTGGTCGGAGACGAACCGCAATATTTCCGGCAGCCTGTTAGGAACGGCCGGCAGCGGCAAGATCGATGTGACGGTCGAAATCTCCCGGCTTTACGGCAAGCCTGACGTTGCGGACAAGCGGCAACAAGCAGACGGTTCAAATCACTTCCAAGGGCGACATCAGGGGCGTATCGATCACGATGGTGAAGAGCTAGCTCTCCCCTTCGCCGGCCAAGCTACACGGCGGGTTCCGCGGGACGCGCCGTTCCGCGCAACTTCATCGACAGGTTGATCAGAAACATCGCGGTCGGTCGCAGGATGAAGAGGTCGGCCACCAGCGCCGACACCATCGAGAATGCACTGAGCCAGCCGAACAGACGCAGCGACGGCAGATCGGAAAATACGGTCACCACCAGGCCGCAGGCGAGCACCACCGTGGTCAGGATCAACGCCGGCCCGACCAGAACGGTGGCCCGCTCGACCGCAAGCTCCGGCGTCACGTCGGGCCTGGACTCAAGCCTCAAGCCGATTGAGGAAATGGATGGTGGCGCTGAGCCCCAGCCCAAACGAGACCGTCAGCGCGACGACGCTGGCAAATTGCAGTCCCTCCCCGAGCAACCACAACACCGTGCCGGACATCACGACCGGGAAAATGCCGGGCAGGATGCAGGAGAACATCACCACCACGGAGCGGAAGGCGAGGCCAATGAAAATCGCGACCAGCGCGAATTCAATGGTCAGACCGCGGTTGAGTTTTTCGATCATGTTGGCGGAATTACGCGCGGCGATCGCAGACAGGCCCGTGACCGCGATCTCGTAACCGGGATGCGCCTTGCGCACAGCGTCCAGCCCATGATCGAGCTTTTCGACCACGGGGAGGATCTGGCTGGAATCCAGGTCCGGCACCCTGCCCGATACCACCACCGCATCCTGATTGGTGTCGATAAAGCGCTGCACCAGATATTTGGGAATGACGCTGACATATTCCTTCAGGGTCGCAACATCCGAGCTGCCCGCTTTCTCCGCGAGCCAGCGCCGCAGCGTCTCCAGCGACCAGACGTTGCCGACGCCGGCCTGCGTTTCGACCTGCGAATGAACGTCGGCGATGGTCTGCAATGTTTCGGGGGCATAGAGAGAAGCGCCCTTCGGGAATTCGATCAGCACGTCGATCGCATTGGCGCCGGTCAGCTTGGCGTCGAGACGACTGCTGGCGGCAACCGCCTGCTGCTTGTCCGGCACCTGGTCTGCGAGACGGTAGCGCGGTTCGAGATTGGCGTAGATGACCGCGAGGCCGCCGACGAACAGCACCGCAATGAGGCTGAACAGGCCGGGGCGGCCGACCATTCGCACCGCGATCCAGTAACAGAAATTCCGCAGCATCTGCACGCCGGCGTCGGCGCCCTGGAATTTGACGGCAAAGACCTTTTCATTGCGCACGAACAGCACGCCGAATACCGGCACCAGCGACAGTACCGCGATCAGCGCGATGATGGTTGCAGCTAACCCCGCTTCGCCGAATTTGCGGATCAGATCGGAATCCGAAAACTGAAGCGCAATAAACGAGATTCCGGCCGTGCCATGCGTCAGTACGCACGCAGGCCCCACGACCATCACGGCATTGCGGAAAGCCGTGTACTTGTCTTGTCCGGCAATCAGACGGTCGCGCGCCGCAAAGGTAAGCTGCATCGAATCCGAAAAGCTGATCACCATGATCAGCGGCGTCATCACGTTCAAAAACATATTGAGGTTGAAATTCGCCCAGCCGAGACCGCCGAGCGCCAGCAGAATCGCGATAATCGGCGGAAATGCCGCCACCACCATGAACGATATCTTGCGGAAGAAAATGATGGCGATGACGCAGCCGGCCAGAATGCCGAGGACATTGTAGGTCAGTCCGTCACGTTCGACGGCGTTGCGTATCTCGAGCTGCATCACGGGCACGCCGGACAATTCGGCGTTGAGCCCGGTGTCGCCAAGGTCATCCTTCATCAGCTTGCGGATCTCGCCGATGGTGCTGCCGAGCTTGTTGCTGGCGACCACGTCCGGCTCAAGCGAGAGCACGACCAGCGCCAGCGTGCCGTCTTCAGACAACAATTTGCCGCGAATGAGTTCGTTCGATTTCACCGTTTCGATGAACCTGTCGTAGTCGGCGCCTTGCGGCAATTCGGACGGAAACAGCGCCGCTGGGAATTTACCAGGCGCCGGCGCCTGACGCGCCGAGAACAGCGAGATCAGGCCGCGCGTACCCTCCACCAGTTGCAGGTCGGTGACGAAATCACGGAGCTTTTCGAGATTGTTGCGCGCGAGCAGATTTTTGCCCTCGACCACCACAAGCACGTCGAATTCCGTCGCCGGGAAGCGCTTGATTTCCGATTCATATTGCCGGTATTCGCGCGGAGTTGGAGCGAAAGAGCTGGCTTAGGGAATTGTCGATCTTGATGCGCTCGATTCCGAAAATCGCGCCAACGATGAGCGCCACGAGAATAATGCAGGACCAGATCGGCGCCTGAACCGCAATGAGTCCGATCCTTTCGAGCCCAAAGGCGATACTGCCCATCGGGCGCTGCTCGATTTTCTCGACGTGGACTTCACTCTCGTTGTTCTTTTCGAGCATGCCCTATCCAATTCTCACACCGGCTCAAACAACCAACTCAAAGTGCAGCAAAACAATCGAGCCTGGAAAGCTCCGACCGATCGGCGGAATGCTGCAATAGCCTTTGAAAATATACAGATAATTTTGTGCGGCTGGTGTAGCAGGTCTGCAGGGCTTCTCGCAAGGCTGCGCGCTTAGATGGCACAGCCCGGGGCCGCAATCTCGCGAGATTTTCACATTAGCTTGAATTATCGGCAATAGCGTGGCCCAGCTGGATGCCGCTTTCGTCTTTCAGCCCGACGCCGGTCAATTCCCGTGCGAGGCCTTCGCGAGTCAACCAGCCGATCTTTGCAGCCGCATCGTCATAGCTGAGCCCGGCGCCGTGGATATTGGAAACGCAATTGCGTTTTTCATCCGTCGTCCCGACCGAGGGGACAAAAGTCAGGTAGACTCCGAGGCTGTCCGCAGCGGATAGACCCGGTCGCTCGCCGATCAGCATCACGGTCATGCGCGCGCCAAGAACCTCACCGATCTCATCGCCCAATGCTACCCGCGCGCCGGTAGCGACGACGGCGCGCCCGATAACGATGGTGTCGTCCGCGAGCAATGGAAGCAGCTTGCGCAAGAGCAGAACCGCATGCCCATTGACGGCAGCCGGCGAAAGCCCGTCGCCGACGATGATCGCAACCGGGCTCGCTTTGCTGCCGAGAGCCAGCAGCCTTTGCCGCGAATCCGGGTCGAGCTTGCGCCCGAGATCCGGGCGAGCGAGATAGTCCTTGCGGGCGGGCGCCAGGCTCGAAACGCGCGTCGCTTCCAGACCGAGACCGGCGAGACCTCGCATCAGGCCTTCGGCGTCGAAAGCGGCGTGAACGGCGTCGCGTGCCCGCGCATGGTCGAGGGTAAATTCAAGCAAGGCCTTGGTCGGCAGGCTCGCACCGGCGATCGCCCAACGCGACGCGCGCCGGCGTCAACTCGCGCAGGCGATCGAGTGACAGCGGGGACACCTCGGTCTTTGTGGGATTACTCGGCAGGGACGGAAGCCTCGCGCAACCGCATGGAATAGTTCGACGCATTTTGCCGGCCGCGGGAGGCGGCGCGCGCGAACATGATGAGGTGATGCGCAACCATCATAGAGGCGATGAGGTGCTCGATCTCGCCGCGGACCAGACGCCGCAGCGCGAATTTCCAGAATTCAAGCTTGTAGTCGCCGAGAATCCCGATCTTCCAGAAGATGTTACGCAGCATGACCAGGCCAAGCTTGATGTTCGGCCATGTCAATTGCTGGCGCGACGACGGCCGCTTGACCTGATGCGGGTAGGTTTCTCGAATTTGGTGTTCGTAACGCTGCAACAATTTGGCGGGTTCATAGGCGATACCCATGCACTTGCGCCAGGTATCGACCACCTCATCATAGGGCTGGCGGAAAACGACATTGGACTCCAGCTCTTCGTCGTCGATCAAGCGGTTCTCCCGCACCAGGCGGTCCCAGAGCGGGGTCTTGGGCAGCGCCTGAAGCAGATTGATGGTCAGAAGCGGAATTTGCGAGGCCTCGATAAACTCGAGCAGATGGGCCGCCGGTTTCCGGCTTGTCGGTATCCAGCCCGAGAATGATTCCGGATACGACTTCCATGCCGTAGCTGTTGATCGTCTGGATGCCTTCCATGATGGGGACCATCATGTTGTGATCCTTGTGCATCGCTTTCAGCGCTACCGGATCCGGCGTTTCGATGCCGCAGAAGATCGTGGAGAAGAATGCCTCTCGCATCCCGGCCAGAATTTCCGGCCGCTTGGCGATATTCAGCGTCGCCTCGCAGGAGAAGCGCAGGACAAAACCAGTTTTCTTCTGCCATTCGACCAGATGCGGCAACAGGTCGAGCGCGGCCTTGCGGTTGCCGATGAAATTGTCATCGACGAAATAGACCGAACCGCGGATGCCGCATTCAAGCAGCTTGTCGAGTTCGGCCGTAATCTGTTGCGGTGTTTTCAGGCGCGGGTTGCGGCCATAGAGGCCGGGAATATCGCAAAATTCGCACTGATAGGGACATCCGCTCGAATACTGGATGCTGCCGAGGAAGTAGCGCTTGAGTTCGGCAAGCTCGTAAGCCGGAAGCGGAAAGCATGTCATGTCGAGACGGTCGGCGGTCTTGAGCACGACCTGCCGCGGAGGACGCGAGGAATCGCGCGCCAGTTGCGCGATCAACGCATCGGTCGCATCGCCCAATTCGCCGACATGCAAATAGTCGAACGAAGGATAGTAGTCGGGACAAGCGCTGACCGAAGGGCCGCCGATCGCGACCGGCAGATCGAAGGCGTGCGCCCGGCGGCAAATGTCGTTCATTTGATGCCGCTGAATGTGCATGCCGCTGACGAGGACGGCTTCCGCCCACTCGAAATCCTCAGCCGTTGCGGGCCGGATGTTTTCGTCGATGAACCGGACCGGCCAGTTTTCGGGCAGATAGGCTGCAATCAGCAATAGCCCCTGCGGGGGCATGAAGGCCTGAACGCCGTCAGTCAGCGGATATGAGTATTCGAACGTGCCAAAAGACGACGTGTAGCGCGGAAAGACGCACAAGATACGACGCACTCTGTCAGCGCTTGCAGCTCTCATAGCTTCCCCTGCGCCTTCGCCTTCGACTTCGACTTCGACAATTTAATCATGCAACCCTCAAGCTGGGCCACAAATTTTTCAGGATTGTGGCAGTGGCATAACTCCGCACCGGCCGCATGGTTGCTGGTGTGGCGGTTCAAAAGTCCGCATCGTTGTCGCCGCGAGTGCGTTATGCGGACTTTTGAACCAAAGCCACACTAGATCAATAGGTTTGCTAGTGTCCTTTCGATTCCGAAGTTCGAAACGTGGCTCCGCAAAATGCTACGAACTTCGGAATCGGGACACTAAGCCCAGGCCAGATGGCGGGCTTGCAAAGCCCTCAGGCGATCAAACGCCGGGCAAAATCAGGCAATAGCTCGCTATTGGCGGCAAGACGAAAGCTGGCGTCCGCAAGGCCAGAACGAAGCAGCCAGTCGTCAAATTCCGGGGCTCGCTTCAGTCCAAAAAGGTCCCGGACGTAGAGCGCGTCGTGAAATGACGTCGACTGATAGTTCAGCATGATATCATCGGCTCCCGGAACGCCCATGATGAAGTTGACGCCGGCCGCGGCAAGCAGCGTCAGCAGATTGTCCATGTCGTCCTGGTCGGCCTCGGCGTGGTTGGTGTAGCAGACGTCTATCCCGAGCGGCAGGCCGAGCAGCTTGCCGCAGAAATGATCCTCCAGCCCGGCCCGAATGATCTGCTTGCCGTCGTAGAGGTATTCCGGGCCGATAAAGCCCACCACGCTGTTGACCAGCAGCGGGTCGAACGCGCGCGCAACGGCGTAAGCGCGCGCTTCGCAGGTCTGCTGGTCGACGCCGTGGTGGGCATTGGCTGACAGTGCCGACCCCTGCCCGGTTTCGAAATACATCACATTGTTGCCGACGGTGCCGCGCCGAAGCGACCGGCCGGCGTCGTGCGCTTCGCGCAACAGCGCAAGATCGACGCCGAAACTGCGGTTCGCCGCTTCCGTGCCTGCGATCGACTGAAAGACCAGGTCGACCGGCACGCCCTCGGCGATCAACCGAAGCGTCGTGGTGACATGGGACAATATGCAAGCCTGGGTCGGAATTTGCAGCCGGCCGATGATCTCGTCGAGCAGATGCGAGAGCCTGCCGATGATGGCGGGATCGTCGCTTGCCGGGTTGATGCCGATGCAGGCGTCGCCGGCGCCAAGCAGAAGGCCATCCAGTATCGATGCGGTAATGCCCTTTGCATCGTCGAAGGGATGGTTGGGCTGCAGCCGCACGCTCATCCGCCCGTTCAAACCGATCGTGTCGCGAAAAGCGGTGACGACTTCGCATTTTTTCGCGACCAAAATCAGGTCCTGATTGCGCATCAGTTTTGAAACCGCCGCCGCCATTTCCGGCGTGATCCCGCGCGAGATTGTCTTGAGAACCTCCCGGCTCGCCTTCCCGGAAAGCAGCCAGTCGCGGAACGATCCGACCGTGAGCGAAGAGATCGTCGCAAAGGCCGCCGGATCATGGCCATCGACGATCAGGCGGGTTACCTCGTCGGCCTCGTAGGGGATGACCGTCTCGTGCAGGAAGTGCTTGAGCGGAACATCTGCGAGCGCGATCCGCGCGGCCACCATCTGTTCGGCGCTCTCGGCTGCGATGCCGGCAAGACGGTCGCCGGAGCGCGGTGGACTTGCCTTGGCCAGGAGATCGCGAAGATCGCCGAAGACGTAGGCGGTGTTACCTATGGCGTGCCGATAAACCATGGCGGCTCCGGGACCATCAGCGCCGGCGCGATGGCTTTCCGGCGAAGACTATCAGCTGGAGAGATTTTATGCAGCCCGGACGGTAGCAAGGAATTTGGCGACCTCGTCCTTCAAACGCTTGTTTTCGTTCGAAAGCAATTGCGCCGACGAGAGCACCTGGGAGGACGCCGAGCCAGTATCACCGGCGCCGCGGTTGACGTCGGCGATGCTGGTTGCGACCTGCGTAGAGCCAACGGCTGCCTGTTGCACGTTGCGGGCGATTTCCTGGGTCGCTGCGCCCTGCTGCTCAATAGCGGCTGCGATTGCTGCCGCAATTTCGGAAACCCGCCCGATAGTCCCGCTGATTTCCTTGATTGCGACCACCGAATCGTGCGTTGCCGCCTGAATTCCAGCGATCTGAGTGCTGATCTCGCTGGTGGCCTTGGCGGTCTGCGCGGCGAGCGCCTTGACTTCTTGGGCGACCACGGCAAAGCCGCGACCCGCGTCGCCCGCACGTGCGGCTTCAATGGTTGCATTGAGCGCCAACAGATTGGTCTGCTCCGCGATCGTGGTGATCAACTGGGTGACGTCGCCGATACGGCTTGCGGCAAGCGACAATTCCGCGATCCGCGCGTCGGTCTTTTGCGCCTGGTCGACCGCCTCATTGGCGATCCGGTTGGAATCCACTACCTGACGCCCGATTTCATTGATGGAACTGGCCATTTCCTCCGTTGCGGAGGCCACCGACTGGACGTTGGCGGAAGTTTCTTCCGAAGCTGCCGCGACAACCGTGCTGAGCTGCTGGGTTGCCGCGCTGCTCTTGGTCAGAATGACGGCCGAATTCTCCAACTCGCTCGACGCGGAGCCAACGTTCTCGATGATGTTTCCGACTGCGGTCTCGAATCCCTCGGCCAGGTTGTGAAGTTCGGCCCGGCGGGCCGTCGCCAGCTCGCGGCTTTTGGCTTCGCGTTCGGCGGTCTCAGATTCGGCCTTGGCGACCGCCTGCACTTTAAACTCTCCGACCGCCTGGGCCATCTGGCCGACTTCGTCGCGTCGATCAAGGCCCGGCAGTTGAACGCCGAAATTACCCGCAGCGAGCTCGCGCATCGCCTTCGACATCGCGACCACCGGGCGCGAAATACCCCGGCCGACCAGAAACGAAACAACGATGCCCGCGAAAGCCACGATGAGAAGGACGACGGTCAGCGTCAACTGCTGCTGATCAAGCCTCATCCCGGCTCGCGCAATCTCACGATCCTTGCTGTCGCCGCTGCGCGTGATCCAGTCGTCGGTCAGCTTCTCGATATCGGCAAAATTTCGTTCCGCGCCTTTGATGAACATCAGCGCCGATCCAGCGTCGCCGTCGGCCATCTCAATCGCGTTCTTCGATTGCTTGAGATAACCCGCAACGGCGGTTTTCAACTTTTCAAAGGCCTCGAGTTGGCCGTCGCTGCGAGCACCTTCAACCGCCTTCAATGCTTCCGAAATCCTGGCGCCGGCGACGGAGGCTTCCTTGGCGAAAGCCGCTACCTTCTTCTCATCCGTTTCATTGGCCGCGGTTGCGGCGAGACGATAGAGCTTGGCATGCGCCATCCATGCCGCGGTGGTGAGATCGTTCGCGAGTTCCGACTGCCGCATCGGCCCTGAGACAAGTGCATCGACGGCGGCCTGATTAGAGCGCAACGCCAGCAAGGCATAGACTCCGACAGCGATCAAAACGAGCACCAGGAAGGCGGGCGCGAGCTGAACTTTCCAGGACAGCCCGATATTTTTGATCCAGCCGAGCATGTCAATCCTTCGATAAGCAATTACAACGCCGGTTATTGTGCGTCAGGATTTGTAAATCCCTGCGCAGACAGCGGTGTTGTCCAGCCTTTCGCAGTACATCTCCTTCGGCTCGACCTTCTTGTCGACCGGATTGACGAACTTGTAGTCCTGCCAGAATGATGCCTGCTTGGCTGCGAGTTCGACGCGCTCCTTGACGTAGAGCTTGCCGTCGACGTCCTGCGCATCGCTCATGTCTTTGCCGACGAACTTTGCGTTTGAGCCGTGCGCCAACACCTTTCCGTCGAGCTGATAGACGACGACGTACAAATCGCGATCGTGGAATTGGCCGGCCTTGTCTGTAATCTCGGGGTAGGCCTTGTCGGCACCCTGCTCCTTGATGAAGGCTACCGCCTTCTTGACCATAGCGACGGCTTCATCCTTGGTCGGCCCGCCGGCGGCGGCGGCGGCGGCGCCAACAAGAGCAAGCGTGAACGCGAGAGCGGGAATGAGGGTCTTTCTTGACCAAATATTCACGGTTCGTCTCCGAATTGGAGGGGCTGGGGCGGCAAACGTGAGGCCAAATTAGTCATAAAAGAGCGAAATATCCGTTAAGATGCCTATCCAGAAGGCAATTTTCCCTGGAAATGACGAGGTGCCGCACAACACCCGTATGACGTGCTCCTTTGAAAATTGCGGCCTCCGATGTGACCAGCGTCGGAGGAATTCGTCGACTGGGGAAGACGGATAGCGCGCACCGCGGCATATCGCATCATGCCGCCGCTCGGAGAAACGATCGGGCCGAGGTGCCCCAGACAAGGCAATGTGTTGAAAGAAGAAGCAAAGGTTAAGATTTTATACAGGAAGATTACACATAGTTGTTATGACGGCCGTCACATTTTGATTGGCCTCCTGCGTGAGGCCAAGGATGCCAGCCATCATGAAATCTGTTGCGTCACCGGGATCCAAGAAAGGCTCAAGCTTATCGCTTGCCTTCAAGCTTTATTCGATCTTCGCCCTGTTTGCGCTTCTGACCGCGGCCATTGCCGCATTGTCCGACTACAATACCCGCCGCGGCACCGAACTCACCCAATCCATCGAAACCGCAAGTCAGTCTGCGCTCAATGTCGAGCGCGTGAATTCGCTGGTCTATGCCGTGGTGATGGAATCCCGCGGCATTTACATGTCGACTGAACCAGCGGTCGTGAAGAAATACGGCGACGGACTGCATAAGTTCAGTGATCACCTCATTAACGTCGTCAAGAAGTGGGAATCCATTGTCCAGGCAGATGACGCCCAGCAATTTGCTGTCTTCAAAAAGCGGATCGATCAATTCGTCGAATTCCGGAAAGAGCTGGTTCGACGCGCGGTCGAGGTCAGCCACGAGGCTGGCCGCGAATGGGGCGATAACCAGGCCAATCGCGACGTCCGCATGGCCCTCAACAAAGATCTAGAGGAATTGTCCAAAGTCTATGCCGAACGCAGCAAGCGGATCGCGCAGCAGACGGAGACCAATCGCCAGCTCGCGCTTCTTCTGACTTGCCTCGGCGGCCTGGCGCTGGTGCTGGTCGGCGCGGGCGTCTTCATCATCTCTCGATCGGTCGCGCGTCCGCTTTCGGCGATCACGACCACCATCAAGCTGGTCGCCGAGGGCACGGAGGGCGTCGAGGTTCCGCATATCGATCGACAAGACGAAATCGGCGCGTTGGCCCGCGCGATCCGGATCTTTCAGGAAGCGATGGATCACAACCGCAACCTCAACGCACAGGTGATTCTGGATTCCAAAGCGCGCGACGAACGGACCCGGCAAATCGAAGCTTCGGTGGAATCCTTCCGCAGCGCGATTGGAAGCGTGCTCGGCGCGGTGAACGATAATGCCTCGGCCATGCGCGATACTGCGCAGTCCATTTCGGGCGTCGCCGCCGACGCCAGCGGCCGGGCGAGCGCCGCGGCGCGCGCGACCGAACAGGCCTCCAGCAACGTTTTCGCGGTGGCAGGCGCCGCCGAGCAGCTCTCCGCGTCGATCGAGGAGATCGGCCGGCAGGTGCGTCAATCGGCCGAGGTGGTCGAGCAGGCCGGACAGCGCACCGAAAAATCGGTCGCCGAAATCGAGAGTCTCGCTGCGGCAACCCAACGTATCGACGGCGTGCTCACCCTCATTCAGGCCATTGCCGAACAGACCAACCTTCTGGCGCTGAACGCCACGATCGAAGCCGCACGCGCCGGCGAAGCCGGCCGCGGCTTTGCCGTGGTGGCCCACGAAGTCAAGGCGCTCGCCGGGCAAACCGCCAAGGCCACTTCCGAAATCGGCCAGAATATCAGCCTGATTCACGCCTCGACGAAAAACGCGGTCGCGGCAGTGCGCGAAATCGGTACCGCCGTCCGCGAGATCAATGACGTTACGTCCAACATCGCGGGTGCGGTCGGGCAACAGGATGCCGCAACCCGCGAGATCTCGCAAAACGCGCAGCTCGCCGCCGACGGCAACTCGACCCTCGTCTCCAATATCGGATCGCTCAGCGAAGCCATCGATAACACCAACAAGGGCGCCTCGTCGGTGCTTTCGGCATCGGCCGATTTGGCCTCGACGGCAGAACGGCTATCGCGTGAAGTCGAAAAATTCTTCCGCGACCTGCGCGCCGAAGGCGAAGCCGCGCCGCGAAGCGCGACCGTCAGCTAGCCGCCAGCACGCCCTCCGCGGAGGGCGATCGCGAAAGCATTTCGATCGGATTGAGCTGCCCGAAACGGCGAGCGCCTCAGAACCAGGGATATACGATCTGAACACCGCCCGCGAATACAAATGCCATCGACACGGCAAGCCCGCTGCCGCTGAACAGAGCGATCTGATTGAAAAGGCCAGCCTCGATCGAAGCGAGGCTTTTGCTTGCGTTTGATATATTCAGCATTCTATCCCCCTGAGATTGCACTCCAACGGTGCCTGCTTTGTTGCAGGGAAATCTAGGGGCTAAGAGCTAAGCAGGTCTTTACGGGCGACCTCCAACCGCGAAAATAGTAAAGACGCAGTTAAGAAACGATGCCGCGCGCGATCAACGCCGCGCGATCGGCTTGCGGGTCATTCGACCAGCAGCACATCGACGGCCACGTTGAGCTTCTGCTTCCGCGATCCCACGATAATGCCGTCGACAGGCGAGACGTCGGAGAAATCACGACCGACGGCCAGAACGATGTGATCGTTCTCGACCAGGATATCGTTGGTCGGATCGAAGCCGATCCAGCCCAGACCGTCGCCGCACCACAGCGACACCCAGGCGTGCGTTGCGTCGGCGCCTTGCAGACGTGCTTTGCCCGGCGGCGGTATCGTCCGCAGGTAACCGCTGACATAGGCCGCCGGCAGGCCAAGGCCGCGCAGGCCGGCGATCATGACATGGGCGAAGTCCTGGCAAACGCCGTGGCGTTTTTCGAACACCTCGTTGAGCGGCGTCGAGATCACGGTCGCCTTCGGGTCGTATTTGAAATCGGTCCTGATCCGATGCATCAGGTCGACCGCGCCGGCCAGAATGCCGCCGCCCGCCGGAAAGCTCGCCGATGCATAGGCGGTCACCGGCCGCTGTACCGGCACCAGCGGGCTTGCGAAGACATATCCGATCGGAGAAGCCGGACCGAGGCTTGTGGCTTCGACGGCGACATCGCGAACGCTTTCCCACGGCCGGCTTTGCGCGGGCGATCCGGCGCGCTGCGCGACACCGAGACGCGCGACCTTGAATCGATCCGCAGACTGCGATGCGCCGCCTCGATCAGGATGCTTTCGGTTTGCGTCCCGAAAAAGTCCCGTCGTGATGGTGCGATCCGCCGGACGCGGCCTGATGTCGACGTTGTGCGAGATCAATTCCTGCCCGTCGCCGCTTCGCGGTTCCAGCCGCAGCGAGCACCGCGCGAAGCTGACCGGACTTTCATAACTGTAGGAGGTGACGTGACGGATGTCGTAGATCACGCAAGGCCCGTCAGTTTCTCGGGCCGGCGAGGCATTCGGCCCGTGCGGAAAATAGTGCTGCCCGATCGCATCGGCGAGTTGGAGCAGGTCTTGTTCAAGCGCCAAACAGCGCCTTGGTAGCGAAGGCTCGCGGCTTCCGCCGTCGTCAGTATCGCCTGTGCCGCGACGGCGAGACGTTGCGGCCGCTCGATCAATCCGCCTTCCTTCAACGTCGGCAGGCTGGCGATGTGATCGTTCAGCGCGGAAACCTGGAACGCCACCGATCGCGGATTGTAGGGATCAAGCACCACAAGATCGCGCACCGGCGCGAGCAGCGGTCCGACGAGATAGCGCGAGCGATAGGTGATCTGGCAATCCACCAACGTCAGGAGGACGTCGAGGTCCTCGCCGGTCGGCCTCGTCATAGGCAAACTGGCGGGCGAACCGCATCGGTGTTGATCGACGCGTTCGATGCGGCGGCCCATTTCGAGGAAGCGCCAACCAGCGGCGCGATTCATGTTTTCCTGCGCTAGGCCTGCAAAGCTTGCCAGTTCCTGCAACGTCAGTTCGGCAGCACTGACCACGCCGTCATCGTCCTCGACCTCTTGCGCCAGACGCTCCGCCATTTCGGTGATGACCTGCCAGGCATCCGGCGACAGGCGCTCGCGCAGCGACGTCGCCGTGCGCTGGGCCGAGCGCACCAGCGACAACGCCGAGCCAAAGCGTTCCTCGTTTTGCAGCGCTTCGGCAACCACCCTGGCAGGCTGGCTTCGCGCGGTTTGCGACGTCGCACCCCATGCCAGAAGAAGCCGCTGAATCCGTTCCACCGTATGGAGTACGGTTGGATGATCCCTTGACGGGATCGCGCGGCGAACTTGCCAAGCGCCCGGATCAGCCGCAACGTCGCCTCGGCGCGTTCGAGGTAGCGGCCGAGCCAGAACAGGTTGTCGGCGGCCCGGCTAGGAACCCAGCCCGCGATGCGCCTGATGCGTACCGTATCGGTGGCCGGCAACAGCGTCGTCGCCGGCACCGCCCGGTCGGAAATCACCCACACGTCCGCGGCGCGGGCGCCGTCTCCCATCGATACGGCGCGCGCGTCGGGCTGCTCGGCGATCCGGCAGAAGCCGCCGGGCATGATCGTCCAGCCTTCCGGCGGTTGCGGCGGCAAAGACCCTCAGCACGAACGGCCGCGGCGCGATCCGCCCCTGATCCCACACCGGCATGGTCGACAGCCGCACGAGTTCCTGGCCGACGAAGTCGATGCCGCGATCGCTGATCGCCGTCCTCAGCCGTTCGCGATCGGCCGCCGGCAACTCGCTGGCCAGCACCGGGCCTTGGCCCGGAAAGCCCGGCACGTCCCGGCGATAGGCGCCTTCGATCGCGATCTCGTCGAGCCGCGACAGCACCTCCTCGCGGGCGGACGCCTGCCCGCACCACCAGGTCGCGATATGCGGCATCTTCAAATCCTCGCCGAAGCAGGCGCCGGCAAAGGCTTGGCAGGAAGCCGAGCAGCGCGCGCGCCTCCATCACGCCGGAGCCCGGCATGTTGGCGACGACGACGCCGTTCTTGCGCAGCACGTCGATCAGCCCGGGCACGCCGAGTTGCGAGGAGGCGTTGAGTTCGAGCGGATCGAGAAAATTGGAATCGACCCGGCGCAACAACACGTCCAGCCGCTTCAGGCCGGCGACGGTGCGGATGTGAATGCGATCGCCGCTGACCGCGAGATCGTCGCCCTCGACCAGAAGGAAGCCGAGATAGCGCGCCAGCGTCGCGTGCTCGAAATAGGTCTCGTTGAACTGGCCGGGCGTCAACAGCCCGATGCGCGGCTCGTCGCGGTCGGCGCCGGCGCGCAGCGAATCGCGGAACGCCTCGAAGAACGGCGCCACGCGCTCGACATTCATCGACTTGTAGAGCGCTGGCGAAGGCGCGCGACAGCACCAGACGGTTTTCGAGCGCATAGCCGGCGCCCGACGGCGCCTGCGTCCGGTCGCTCAATACCCACCAGCGGCCGTCGGGTCCGCGGCCGACATCGGCCGCATACAGGCTGAGATATCGCCCGCCCGGCGGCTTGATGCCGCACACGGGGCGCAGAAATTCGGGGCTGCCGGCAATGGCCGCCGCCGGTATTGCGCCCTCGGCGATCAGCCGGCCCTCGCCATAGAGATCGCCCAGCACCAGTTCCAGCAATTGGGCGCGCTGCACGATGCCCGCGGTCAGTTGCTGCCATTCGGCCTCATCGATCAGAAGCGGCAGATGGCTTAACGGCCACATCCGGTCGGCGGTCTCGCCGGGGGCGCGATAGGTGACGCCGGCTTCCCGCAGATGCCGGTCGGCGGTGCCGAAGCGCCGTTCGATCTCGGCAGGTGTCAGTGCGGCGAAGGCTTCGAAAAAACGGGTCCAGACCGCGCGCGGCGTGCCGTCCTGCGCGATATATTCGTCGGGAATTCCGGGCAGCGGCACATAGTCGCGCATCCACTGCGCCACGCGGCGGCTGCCGGGACGGGCCTTGATTCCTTGTCCGATTCCCTGGTCTGCCATCCCCGACTCTCTTCAGCACCTTACGCCGCAGTGCGACGAATTTGAAGTTCCTATCGGTGTCCCCGCATGTTCGTCATAGGAACTTCAAATTCGAAGCCGCACTGGAAATCCATAAGTTGCTAGAGCTCCCTTGATTCCGAAGTTCGCATCAAAGGTCGCCGCGATAGCTTGCGAACTTCGGAATCGGAGCTCTAGGTGTTCAATGCGGGAGCGGCGTCCGCAAGTCGAGAGTCAGAGGGAATTCAATTGTGCGTTCCTCCGGCGGCGGTTCGATCTTGCCGGGCGTATGACCATGATCCTGAAAGCGGGCAAGCCGGCGCGCCTCGGCCTCGTAGGAATTGACGGGCTTGGTGTCGTAGGTGCGGCCGCCGGGATGGGCGACATGGTAGACGCAGCCGCCGAGCGAGCGGCCGTTCCAGCTATCGATCAAATCGAACGTCAGCGGCGCATGGACGGGAATGGTCGGGTGCAGGCCCGGACGCCGGCTGCCAGGCCTTGAAGCGGACGGCCGCGACCGCCTCGCCCGAGCGGCCCGTCGGCGTCATCGGCATCCGCCGGCCATTGCAGGTGACGACGTGGCGGCCCTCGACAAAGCCTTCGGCCTTGATCTGCAACCGTTCGACCGAGGAATCGACATAGCGCACGGTGCCGCCTGCGCGTCCCCTCCTCGCCGAGAACATGCCAGGGTTCGAGCGCCTGACGAACTTCGAGCGAGACGCCGCCGTGATGCACCCGGCCGAACACCGGAAAGCGAAATTCGAGCTGCGCGGCGTACCATTCCGGCGAGAACTCGTAGCCGGAATGCCCGAGCTCGGCGAGCACGTCGAGAAAATCTTCCCAGAGGAAGTGCGGCAGCATGAAGCGGTCATGCAGCGTCGTGCCCCAGCGCACGAATTTTCCGTGCTGCGGCTCGCGCCACAATTTCGCGATCAGCGCGCGGATCAGGAGTTGCTGGGCCAGCGACATCCGCGGATCGGGCGGCATCTCAAGCGCGCGGAATTCGACCAGACCGAGCCGCCCGGTCGGGCTGTCCGGCGAATAGAGCTTGTCGATGCAGATTTCGGCGCGATGGGTATTGCCGGTCAGGTCGACCAGAATGTGCCGGAACAGGCGATCCACCAGCCACAGCGGAGCCTTCTCTCCCGGCGGCGGCACCTGGGCAAGCGCGATCTCCAGTTCGTAGAGGCCGTCATGCCGGGCCTCGTCGATGCGCGGCGCCTGGCTGGTCGGGCCGATGAACATGCCGGAGAAGAAATACGACAGCGATGGATGACGCTGCCAGTACAACACGAGGCTCTTCAGGAGATCCGGACGGCGCAGAAACGGCGAATCCTTCGGCGTGCCGCCGCCGATCACCACATGATTGCCGCCGCCGGTCCCGGTGTGACGGCCATCGACCAGAAATTTGTTGGCGCCGAGCCTGATTTTTGTCGGCGTCTTCATAAAGACCGAACGTGATATCGACGGCCGAACGCCAGTTGGTCGACGGCTGGATGTTGACCTCGATGACGCCGGGATCGGGCGTCACCTTGATCACCTCGATGCGGGGGTCGAACGGCGGCGGATAACCCTCGACATGCACCTTGACCTGCATGTCTTCGGCGGTCGCTTCCACCGCCGCGATCAATTCCAGATAGTCGTCGATCTTCTCCACCGGCGGCATGAAGGCACACAGCACGCCGTCGCGGATTTCGATCGACATCGCGGTACGAACGCCGCCGCCCTTGAGCTGCTGTTCCTGCACCTGCTGATGCGGCCCGCTCCCCGCCGGCGCCCCGTCAAACACCGGCAATTGCTCCCGCGGCTCCAGCGGGTCCTGCTCGACGATGTAGGGATATTCGTCGGCGGGAATATGCGGCAGCGAAGCGATCGGCAGCCGAAGCCCGAGCGGCGAATCGCCCGGGGTCAGGAACAGATTGCTCCGGCGCAACTGCCAGCGCTCGCTCTTCCACTTGCCGGCATCGGCGTTCCAGCGCTGGATCGGCAGCACGAACCCACGAGGCTCGGTCAAACCCTTGTCGAACACCCGCGCCATCCGCGCACGCTCTTCGGGATCGGACAATTTGGAATCGCTGGGATCGACATTCGGCGGCAGACCGGCTTCCTTCTGCAGCCAGTGGCCAGGATCCTCGAACGCCGGCCATGACGAATTCGGAATCAACCCCCAGGCGCTCCGCGGTCTTTTCCGCAAAGTGCTGCGCTTCCTCGACGTTAGCCTTGTGCGGTCCTTCGATGTCCGCGATCAGGTCGGAGTTCTTCCAGATCGGCACGCCGTCCTTGCGCCAGTATAGGCCAAAGGCCCAGCGCGGCAGGCTTTCGCCCGGATACCATTTGCCCTGCCCGTAATGCAGCAGGCCGCCTGGCGCAAAGCGCGTCCGCAATTTGCGAATAAGCTCGTCGGCGAAGCGGCGCTTGGTGGGACCGACCGCGGCGATATTCCATTCCGCCGATTCCATATCGTCGACCGAGACGAAGGTCGGCTCGCCGCCCATCGTCAGGCGGACGTCGCCCGCCACCAGATCGGCATCGACCTGCTCGCCGAGCTTGTCGAGGCGGGCCCAGGATTCGTCCGAGAACGGCCGGGTGATCCGCGGCGCTTCGCGGATTCGCTTGACGCTCATCTCGAAGCCGAACTCGACATTGGCGAATCCGACCGCGCCGCTGATCGGCGCCGCCGTCCGGTAATGCGGCGTGGCGGAGACGGGAATGTGCCCCTCGCCCGTCAGCATGCCCGAGGTGACGTCAAACCCGATCCAGCCCGCGCCCGGCAGATAGACCTCGGCCCAGGCGTGCAAATCCGTAAAATCGTTTTCGACCTCGCGCGGGCCCTCGACCGGATCGATGTCGGGGCGCAACTGGATCAGGTAACCGGAGACGAAACGCGCCGCGAAGCCGAGATGCCGCAGGATCTGGATCAGCAGCCACGCGGAATCACGGCAGGAGCCGGCGCCTGAGGCAAGCGTTTCCTCCGGGGTCTGAACGCCCGGCTCCATCCTGATGATGTAGCGAATCTTTTTCTGAAGCTCGGCGTTCAGATCGACGAGAAAATTGACGGTGCTGCTCGCCTCGCGCTTGATACTAGCGACGTAAGCGGCCAACAGCGGACCGGGCTCGGTGGTTGCGAGGTACGGCGCCAGCTCGGTCTTGAGATCGGCGGTATACTCGAACGGAAAACTGTCGGCATACGGCTCGACAAAGAAATCGAACGGATTGATCACGGTCATCTGCGCCGAGAAATCAACTTCGATCTTTAACTCGTTGGCTTTTTCGGGGAATACGAAACGGGCAAGCCAGTTTCCTTGCGGGTCCTGCTGCCAGTTCACGAAATGATTGGCGGGCGTCACCTTGAGCGAATAGCTCAGGATCGGAACCCGCGTATGCGGCGCCGGCCGCAGCCGGATGGTCTGGGGACCGAGGTCGATCGGGCGGTCATACGTGTAGTGCGTGACGTGATGCAGTGCGACGAAGATCGACACGAGAGGGGTGCTCCAGCAGCTTTTTTAAGCAGAACACCTGATCTGACCGACATCAAGCACTAACAACGGGCAAGCGTTGCCTACGGGCGTGGCGGAAAGGCATCCCATATCCTGGGTCGTCCCCGCGAACGCGGGGACCCATACGCCGCGGCCTCGCGTTTTGGGCAGGGCGGCTAACGGCTTCCGCTCCAAACAACACCTGTGGTTATGGGTTCCTGCTTTCGCAGGAACGACATCTCCGCATTTCAAACAGCTCCATTCCACAGACACGGCTTCGCTATCTCGCCGCGCTTCCGCGCGAGGTTTGCTGTCGAGTTTCCGCCCTCTGCGGTCAGAGGGCGCAGGGAATGCCGGGCGCCTGGTGCGCCCGCAGCCGCGCGTGGTGGTAGAAAACACGCGCGTTAGTCACCACGGTCACACCGGAAACACCCGGCATTCCCCGCGCAATGGTTTTAACGGGTTCCTTCGAGCTCTCCTCGGTGACCGGGCTTTTTTGCCACCGTCGCTAGCGCGATGCGAAAGCATCGTCGCCAGGTTGATGCCAGCGTCGGGGCATCAGGACCACACGACTTCGCCGTCCGCGACACCCGTCTTCGCCAAAAGGCTTCGCCGGGCAAAGGCGCCGCTCGTCTCGCGACACCCCGCGTCCATCGCATCCCGCCCCGCGTTTCGTGACGATCGCGAGCCGCCCCTCTTGTCGAGGCGGGACGGGGCGAGTTGGTAAAGATGATTTGCCCGACGGCGCAAGCAAAGATACCTGCGGCACATTGGCACGACGGGCAAATCACTTCGTCATTCCGGAAGCCGCCAACGTGTCGCGCGAATACGCGCCCGATGACAGGCTCCGCGGCTATCCGGAATCCATTTGTCAAGTCGACTGGTGACGAAATGGATTCCGGGCCTGCGCCTTCCGGCGCATCCCGGAATGACGGCGGTTAAATGCGGCAGATTGGTACGTCGAGGCAAATCACACAGGTCTGCAGGACGGGAGTTGCAGCAGACTTGTCCGCCGTAGCTCGAAGAGCAAAGGCGGAAGGCGCAACCCACCGTACGGACTATGTCCGCAATTCCCCGATAGTGACAAGATTCCGCAGAGTAGCGAAATGACGCGATGGGCCAGTAGCGGACACTAGGCCGCTCTCGCGTCAGGCGTTGCCATACCGAGCAGACGTCACAAGTACGGCGCTGCTCCCGAATTTCTATGCGTCCACGCAAAGAAACCAAATACGGAAGCTCTTGCGATGAAATCCATGGCCAATACCGGGATTGTGGCAGCGAGGCCATCCTCAACGACGAATTTCGAGCCTAATATAAAGCTTGCCTTCGGGTCCGCCGCTGAGATCGATGCAAGGAGAAAGCAACAAGTCAGGAAAACAATCATCCCAGATGAGTTTTTAGCAAATGACCTTTAATTCCTTGCGATAGCCTCCGGGCGCTTTGAACCGCCGCAAATAGATATCTCTCGTTGCTCTAAAGCTGTCGGGATTCCAACACACCCAAAGTACCACGAATGCGATGAATGCCATTGTCAGCTTGACGGAGAAGAAGGTAAGCGAGATGACAGAATAGCGGAACTCTCCAAGGCAAGCGTCGGATATTGTGGGAAGCGACGAAAACGGTATTGCAACTAGGGCAAGCGGTTGTACGAGGCACCCAAGTTTTGCAATGGATTGTGGGGCGACGATAGACCAAAACAAATCGGCGACATCGAGCCCCGCGCTTAGGATGTAGACAGCTAGCAAGAACACGGTGGCATACACCGAAACTAGCCTCTGGCCGTCAACCTCGTTGTCACCCAAATCCGGCGTGCTATCCATGTAACCAAGACCATGTTCCTGAGCGTGATAATCCCCGTCGGGCGATCTATTTTACTGAGTTTTGATTACATAATCGTTTCTCGCACAGGATGTATTCGAGGCTTGTACGCCCCTTTGGCTGACGCTCTATTTGGTCGGATTCGGATCATTTGCGACCGGGTCGAGCCAGCACCGAGTCCGCCCATGTCTGCTACGCCGCCGAAAGCAGAAATAAACCCCGAGTATTCGTCACCATCGCAGGTCGCGCCCCATCACCCCCGGTCGTCCCCGCGCAGGCGGGGACCCATAACCACAGGCGTCCATTGTCGAGCCAGATGTGGCTCCAGCATCATCCACATCCAACATCGGTGGTTATGGGTCCCGGCTCGCGCTTCGCTTGGCCGGGACGACGTAGCCTACATCGTCGCGCCGAGCACCCAGGGCGCGAATTCGGCGCCGCCGAAATCAAAACTCTCGCTTTTGGTCGGCTGGCCCGAGGCGGTCTTGAGCATCAGGTCGAAAATCCGCTGGCCGCACTGTTGCACTGTTTCCTCGCCGTCGAGGATGGTGCCGCAATTGACGTCCATGTCGTCTTCCATGCGCATGTACATCGGCGTGTTGGTCGCAAGCTTGATCGAGGGCGCGGGCTTGCAGCCGAACACGCTGCCGCGCCCTGTGGTGAAGCAGACCAGATTGGCGCCGCCGGCCACCTGCCCCGTGGCCGCGACCGGGTCATAGCCCGGCGTATCCATGAAGACGAAGCCCTTCTTGGTGACGGCTTCGGCATAGTTGAGGACATCGACGAGGTTGGTGCTGCCGGCTTTCGCCATCGCGCCGAGCGATTTTTCGAGGATGGTGGTGAGGCCGCCGGCCTTGTTACCGGGGCTCGGATTGGCGTCCATCTCGGCGCCTTCGCGCGCGGTGTATTCCTCCCACCAGCGCATCAAGCCGACGAGCTTTTCGCCGACCTCGCGGCTCACCGCGCGCCGGGTCAAGAGATGTTCCGCGCCGTAAGTCTCCGGGGTCTCCGACAGGATGACCGTGCCGCCATGGCGCACCAGAAGATCGCTGGCCGCGCCGAGCGCCGGGTTCGCCGAGATGCCGGAATAGCCGTCCGAGCCGCCGCATTGCAGCGCCACCGTCAATTCGCTCGCCGGAACAGCCTCGCGCTTGACCTTGTTGGCGTCGGTCAACGCCTCGCGCACAAAGGCGACGCCCGCCTCGACCGTCTTGCGCGTGCCGCCGATTTCCTGAATTTCGAGTTCACGCAGGCGGCCAGCGAGCTTCTGCTCGGCCATCAGCCCGCCGATCTGGTTGACCTCGCAGCCGAGGCCCAGCACGACCACGGCGGAGAAATTGACATGACGCGCGTAGCCACCGAGCGTCCGGCGCAACAACGTCAACGGCTCGCTCTGAGGTCATGCCGCAACCGGTCTTGTGGGTGAGCGCGACCACGCCATCGACATTGGGAAAGTCGGCGAGCGGATTGTCGCCGGTGAACGGATTCTTCTTGAAGACATCGGCGACCATGCCGGCCACATGCGCGCTGCAATTCACGGAAGTGAGGATGCCGATATAGTTGCGGGTCGCGACCCGCCCGTCCGGCCGACGAATGCCATCGAACGTGGCCGGCAGGTCGAAGTTCGGCACCGGCTTGACGTCGACGCCGAAGGCATAGTCCTTGGCGAAATCGCCCATGCCGCAATTCTGCGTATGCACGTGCTGGCCCGGCGAGATCGGCTGCGTCGCAAAGCCGATGATCTGGCCGTAACGGTGGATGGGCTCGCCCACAGCGATGGGACGGATCGCCACCTTGTGGCCAGCCGGAATGCGTTCGACCGTGGTCACGCCTTCGGCCACCACCAGGCCCGCCGGCAGGCTCGAGCGCGCGATCAGCACGCCGTCATCGGGGTGCAGACGAATGACGGGTGCCGGGGTCATGGAGGTCTCCTTCATTTTTACTCTTCACCTCTCCCCGTCCTTTACGGGGAGGGCATAGGCCGCCTTCGGCGGCCGTTCTTTTAAAAGAACGCCGAAGCGGAGCTTCGGCTACGTCGCCTTAGCGATCCAGGTGAGGGGCAGGCACGGGCTCAAATACGAGCACTACATTTGCGTAGAGAGGCCCCTCACCCCAACCCTCTCCCCGCAAGAGCGGGGCGAGGGAGAAGATAGATCACGCCTTGCCGCCCGAGTCTTTCCGGGTCTGCGCGATCTGCATCTTCGCGTAAGTCGCCATCAGGCCGACCTCGTTGAACAAGGTCACCAGCTTGAAACCCATGTTGATGGCGCGCAGCGCGCCATCGGCGCCCGAGCAATGGATGCCGGGATAAAGCCCGCGCTTGCCGCATTCCTTCACGATCTTTTCGTAGATCTTGAGAATCTCCGGCTCGTCGCGATCGAGCTTCGGCACCAGCCCGTAGGAGAAGCCGAGGTCGGACGGTCCGATATAGACGCCGTTGATGCCTTCGACGTCGAGGATCGCTTCCATGTTCGCGATCGCCGTCTTGGTCTCCATCATCGGAAGCAGCACCGTCTCGTCATTGGCGGTCTTCTGATAGCTGCCGGCCGTGCCGTACAGGCCGGCGCGGATCGGACCGTTCGAGCGCGTGCCCATCGGCGGATACTTGCTATAGGCGACGAGATTCTTGGCTTCTTCCGGCGTGTTGATCATCGGGCAGATCACGCCATAGGCGCCGCCATCGAGCACCTTGCCGATGATGCCGGGCTCGTTCCACGGCACCCGCACCATCGGCGTCACCGGATGGGCGCTCATGGCCTGGAAACACTGGACCATCGAGAGATAGTCCTGCACGCCATGCTGCATGTCGACGGTGACGCTGTCGAAGCCGCATTGCGCGACCACTTCGGCCGAGAAGCCGGAAGGAATCGCAAGCCAGGCGTTGACGACCACCTTGCCCGACGCCCAAATTTCCTTGACCTTGTTTGCCATCGTTCCTTCCTTGGGTTTCAAATCATCTCAAAAATGCCGCGCGGCCGCGAGACCGCTCAGCAACCTTTATCCCCGCTTGTAGCGCCGAATGACAGCCTTGGCTCGCCAAGATCGCGCATTACTGGGTTGCCCTCTGGATGCTTGCCTCGCTGACGCCGACCTCGCGAGCGGTATTGACGATCGCGGCCCAGGTATCGTCCGGCAGCGGAATGCCGTTTTTGGTGCGCTCAGTGCGCGTCTTGCGCTCGGCATCGCCGGGGATCATGACGGGATCACCGCCGGCAATCGGCTTGGTCTCGCGAATGAAATCGACATAGCGGGAGATCTCGCCATCGAAGAAATGCGCGGGATCGACGACCTTGGGGTCGATGTAGAAGGCGAGCATGCCGTTGGCGAAGCGCCGGTTGGGCGCGGTCGCGCCGGTTCCAGTCAGCGCGCCGCCGAGCAGTTCGCAGATGAAGGCGAGCCCTGAGCCCTTGTGCTCGCCGAAGGCGCGGATCGCGCCCGTCCCCTTGGTATGATCGCGGGCGCCATCGGGCGTATAAGGGCCGTAGAGCACATGCGGGTCCTCGCTCAACGTGCCATCGGCATCGATCAGCGCGCCCTTGGGCAATTTCTTGCCGCCGCGGCTTGAGACCAGCACCTTGCCTTCGGCGACGATTGAGGTCGCGAAATCGAGCACGATCGGATCCTGCCCCTCGCGCGGAACGCCGACGCAATAGGGCGCGGTCGATAGCCGCTTCTCGACCCCACCATAAGGCGCGACCAAAAGCGAGCCGGCGGCATTGACGAAATGCACGGACACAAGGCCCTCGGCAGCCGCCATCTCGGCCCAGTCGCCGACCCGGCCGATATGCCCGGCATTGCGCAGGGCGACGGCAGCTAGCCCCGCTTTCTTGCATTTCTCGATCCCGAGCTTCACGGCGACCGGCGCAACCGTCTGCCCATAGCCGAACTTGCCATCCACGACGGCCAGCGACGGCGTGTCGACGACGACCTCGGCGGTCTGGTTCGGAATCACCGAGCCCATCTTCTTCCACCTGATATAGACGGGCACGCGGATCACGCCATGGCTGTCATGCCCGGTGAGATTGGCGGTCGTCAGATAAGTCGCGACGCGACGCGCCTCTTCTGACGAGGACTCGGCGTGACCAAAAATGTCCGCCACAAAATCGATGAGATAGGGAACCTTGATCGTGACCATTTCAGATGTCGCTCTTGTTGGTTTGGCGATTATTTTCTCGGGACGGGCTACGCGCTCACCTTGGCATGACCACCGAGATAGGCGGCGCGGATGGCTTCGTTGCCCCAGAGTTCGTCGGGCTTGCCGCCGAGCACGATCCGCCCCGTTTCCAGAACATAGCCGTGATCGGCGACCGACAATCCCATGCGCGCGTTTTGCTCGACAAGCAAGACCGTGGTGTTGCGCCTGATTTCCGAGACGATCCGGAATACGGCTTGCACGATCACCGGCGCGAGCCCGAGCGACGGCTCGTCCAGAAGCAGCAGCCGCGGCTTCGCCATGAGCCCGCGCGCGACCGCCACCATCTGCAACTGACCGCCCGACAAGGTCCAGCCGAGCGCATTGGCAAAGCTTCGTATATCCGGGAACAGATCGAACATGGCGTCGGCTTCGCGCGACAATTCGGTTTTGCCGGCGCGCCGGTTCGAGCCGCCGAGCATGATGTTTTCCTTCACGGAAAGACCGGGGAATACCCGCCTGCCCTCCGGCACATGCGAAATCCCGAGCCGCACGATCGCCTCGGGCCCGAGTGTGTGTGTATGTGGCCCCGCGATCGGCTTGCCGTCGAACAGGATTTCGCCGGAGGCTGGTTTTGTCAGTCCGGAAATCGCCCGGAGCGTGGTCGATTTGCCGGCGCCGTTGGCGCCCAGCAAGGTCACGACCTGGCCTTCGTCGACGGCGAGCGAGACGCCGCGCAGAGCTTCGATCTCGCCATAGCGCACCACCAGATCGTTGATTTGAAGCAGCGCCATTATTCGGTTCCGAGATAGGCGGAGACGACGTCGGGATGACGCAGCACCGCAAGCGATTCACCGTCGGCGATGCGTTTGCCGAAATTGAGCACCGTGATGTGTTGCGCGGCCTCGCTCACCAGCGTCATGTCGTGGTCGATGATCAGGATGGTGAGGCCTTGTGCCGCGATGCGCTTGAGCAGCGCGTGCAGCTCAAGCTTTTCGCTCGAGTTCAGTCCCGCCGCCGGCTCGTCGAGCAACAACAGCGTCGGATTGGCCGCAAGCGCGCGTGCGATCTCGATCAGGCGCTGATGCCCATAGGAGAAGCTTGAGATCAGCTCATTGGCGCGCGCGCCCAAGCCGACGAACGTCAGCGCCGACATCGCGCGTGCGTTGAGGGCATCGTCGTCGCGCTGGCCGGCGAGCGTATTGCCCGGCCGCTCCGCGCCGATCACGACGTTCTCGAGTGCCGTCATCGAGCGGAACAGGCGGATGTTCTGGAAGGTGCGCCCCAGACCGGCGGCGGCGCGCTGGTGCGGCGGCATGTCGGTGATATCGGTGCCGTCGAGTGTCACCGTGCCGGAGGTGGCCTTGTAGAGACCGGAGAGCACGTTCAGCGTCGTGGTCTTGCCGGAGCCGTTCGGTCCGATCAGCGCATGCACGCCGCCGCGCCTGACGTCGATGTCGACGTTGTCGACGGCCTTGAGCCCGCCGAAATGCTTGGAGAGGCTGCGCACGGAAAGAACGATGTCGCCGCCGACCGTCGCCGGGGCCAGTTGCAGCGCCGGACCGGCGTCACGCGCCTTCGCCCTCGCTCGCCAGCGCTCGGTCGCGATATTGACGAAACCCCAGATGCCGTCCGGCATGTAACGGATGATGAGGATCACCGACAGACCGTAGATGGCGAGATAAAGCCCAGGAACGCTCTTGAGGAAGCGCAGCCATTCCGGGATCAGGATCAACAGGCCGGTGCCGATCGCCGAGCCAATTGGTGAAGCAACACCGCCAAGCAGCGACATCGTCAGGAACACGACGGACTCGGCGAAGGAGAATTGATCCGGGCTGACATAGGCAAACCCGCCGGCGAACAGCCCGCCGGCCAGACCGCCCAACACAGCGCAGAGCGCAAAGGCCGACACCTTGGTGCGGAACACGTCGATGCCGACGACGCCGGCTGCGAGCTCATTGTCGCGCACCGCGCGCATCGCGCGGCCAAGCCTCGTATCCGGCAGATGCCAGACGGCATAGCCGACCAGCGCCAGCATGGCGACGCAAAAGGCCAGATATGACTGCGAGGATTCAAACAACACCGGACGCCCGATGCTCGACACGCCATCGGGGCCGTGGGTCAGCCAGATCGAGTTGATCATGACGAGCGTGACGATCTGCTGGAACGAGATCGTCACCATGGCGAGGTAGTGCCCGCCAAGCCGCAGCGTCGACATGCCGAGAAAGGCGCCCGCCAACAGGGCGATGACGCAGCCGCCGGCGAGGCACAGCCAATAGCTCACATGATAATCCGACGTGCCGATCCCCACCGCATAGGCGCCGAGGCCGAAAAACGCCGCCTGCGCCAGGTTGATCTGGCCACACAAGCCAAGCACCACCGACAGGCCGAAGACGGCGATCGCAAATGTCGTCGCCTCCATCAGGATGTTCTGGATGTAGCCGTCAAACTGAACGGTGCCCGCAAGCACCACGACAATGGCGGAGCCTACAAAATACGGCAGGTGCCGCAGCCAGAGCGGTTTTGCACGGGGCGCGGTGGCAGCCATCGCCAGGTTTTCACTGGGCGCGCTCATGCCTTTTCCGCCACCCGCTCGCCGAAGATGCCCTGCGGCCGGAACACCAGGAAGGCGATCAGCACCAGAAAGGCAAAGCCATCTTTATAGGGCACCGATATATAGGCCGCGCCGAAGGTCTCGATGATGCCGAGCGCAAGGCCGCCGATGATCGCGCCGGCGACATCGCCAAATCCGCCGATGATCGTGGCCGCGAAAGCCTTGAGCGCGATGGTCGATCCCATCTGGATCGACACGAACAGGACCGGCGCCACCAGGATGCCAGCCAGCCCGCCGAGCACGGCCGAATAGATGAAAGTGATCATGATCATGGAAGACACGGAAATGCCGAGCAGCGAGGCCATTTCCTTGTCCTGCGAGGTCGCCTGCAATTTCTTGCCGAGCATGGTGTGCTCGAAGAACCAGTAATTAAAGATGACGAGCACGATGGTAACGGCGATGATCAACAGGTACTGGCTGTCGAGATAGACCGGGCCGAGCTGAATGCCCGGCGTCTCGAACCAGCCCTCCAGCACCTGCGGCTGCGGGCCATAGATCGCAAGCACCGAATTGGCCATCAGGATCGAGGCGCCGATGGTCGCGATGATCACGGGCAGAAAGCTGCGGTGACGCAGCGGATAATAGACCCCGAGATTGAAGATCACGCCGAGCAGCGCCATGCCCGCGAGCGCCAGCAGGAATGACAGCCAGTACGGCCAACCGAGATCGACCGCAAACACCACCATCAGATAGGCGGCGACCATCGAGAACTCGCCCTGCGCGAAGTTCACCACATTGGTGGCACGGAAGATCAGCACGAAGCCGAGCGCCACCAGCGCATAGACGGCGCCGATCCCGATGCCGGTAAAGAGCAGTTGCAGTACGAGGTCCATGAAGGTGCCGTGTCTGGATCTTGAGCTGCCGCGCCGTCAGCAACGGCACATGCGGGCATTGGCGAAAATGACGCGGCCTCCCCGCCGCCGGGAAGGCCGCCTTCAGGCGATCAATCGTTGAATTCGATATGCTTGTCGAAGACGATCGTGCCCTTCTCGTTCCGCACGACGTTGTAGCCGTGCAGGCCGTCGCCGTTTGGGTCGAAATTATATTCGCCTTCCGCGCCGGGGAATTTCTTCAAGCCGAGAATGGCCTCGCGGATCCTGCCGGGATCGGTCGAGCCCGCCTTGTTGATCGCGGCCGACAGGATGGTGATGGCGTCGTAAGGCCAGGCGCTCTGGTTGTCCGGCGCGAACTTGTAGGCGTCGCGATAGGCTTTGCCGAAGGTTTTGGAGGCTTCGCTGGATTCCTCGGCGTAGTCGGCGACGCCATAGGTGCCGTAAAGCGCAGCTCCCGCCAATTTGGTGGAGGACACCGCAATCGTCGAAGGCGAACCGACCCAGGGAATGTTGACGCCGAGTTGCTTGAGCTGGCGGGCAAAGATGCCGATGTCGTTTTCAAAGGTAAAGTAAGTGCCGAGCACATCCGCGCCCGACTGCTTCACCGCAAGCACCACCGGCGTGAAATCCTGGCTTTGGTTGGCATAGCCCTGATCGAGCACCGGCGGCGTACCCAATTTTTCCAGTGCCGCCGCCAACGCCTTGCCGCCCGCCGTCCCGAACGCGTCGGTCGAATGCACGATCGCCCATTTTTTCTTGCCGAGTGTATTGACGCCGAAATCGGCGATCACGCGGCCGGAATAGCTGTCATTGGGGCGAAAACGAAACAGCCATTGGTTGCCCATGTGCGTGAGGTTCGGATCGGTGCCGCCAATCATCACGGGCTTGCCGAGCTTGAGCACGTCCGGCGCCATCGCATGAACCTGGGTCGAGCGGATCGAACCGAGGAAACCGACGATATCAGACTGTGCGGCCAGCTTGGAGAACGCCAGCACAATGCCGGGGTTGGTGGTCTGATCGTCCTCGATGACGAGTTCGACCTGCTTGCCGAGCACGCCGCCGGCCTTGTTGACGGCTGCGAGCGCAAGCTTGGCACCGTTTTGCGCCCAAAGCCCCTGCTCGGCTGCGGGGCCCGTCACCGGAACGCACATGCCGATCTTGATGGTCGAGGCCTGTGCGTTGGCGCTGGTGATGACATAGGGGGCCGCAATGCCGGCCGCGATGCCTGCCGCGAATTCGCGTCTCGTCAGTCTCATTCAATCCTCCCTGAACCGTGCTTTTTCGCCGGCTCTTATTGGTCTGTTGCGCCGCACGCAAAAAGGTGCCGCACGCCGTCAGCTACTTACGAACTCCTGAAGCGCGAGTAAATTGATATTGCAGCGATTTGAGCCGGCGGCTCAAGTCCGCCGGCGCGAGGCGATCAGACGGCACATTCTGCGATGCGGAAACGGTCTTTTGCCTAATTGGTTGGCACTGGAAAGCAGCGATGCCTCCATCGGGGGGATTGCGCCTATCGTTCATCTTCGGAAGGCGCGGCTTCCGTCACCTCGAGCGCCGCCAGACACTGTTCCAATGCGGTCAGCATGGTCTGAAGCTCGGCAAGCTTTTGCGCGCCATAGCGCCGTGTAATCTGTGCGTAAATAAACTCCGAGGTAGGGGCGACGAGTTCGATCAGCTTCAATCCTTTTGGAGAAATCGAGACGACGGCGCGTCGCAGATCGGCCTTGGCCGTCCGGCGTTCGATCAACTGGCGCGCCTCGAGATCGCGCAGAATCCGCGACAGGCTTGGGCCGAGCAGAAAAGCGACGCGGGCCAATTCTGTCACTTCGATGGCGTCTACCGCGGCAAGCGCCCGCAAGATGCGCCATTGCTGCTCGGTCAATCCATGACGGCGCAGCGATGGACGGAACTGCTTCATCACCGCCTCGCGTGTTCGCAGCAGCGACATCGGCAGCGAACGGGAAAAATCGCGCATCGGAATTCGACGCTCGACCGGATGCAGACCGTCACTGCCGGTCGATTTTCGAGCCATCATCGTCCTGTTCGTTGAAACCAAGGAAGCCGGCGGGCGGGTTCGTTTGCGTTGCACAATTTTCCGATCAGTTTGCCCGGCTTAATTTAACATGTTAATTACTTGCCGGCATTCGGATTTTTCCAGGAGATCTGCGCCACAGGCGACACAATCGATGCCGATGATGACGCCTCTCGTCCGGTGACGACGATATTCGCCCGACCGAAATCGCCGAAGTGGAGTAGCCCCGCCATGCCGCATTTCACCATCGAATATTCCGCCAATCTCGACGCACGCCTCGACATGGCTGACGTGGTGGAAGTCGTTCGCAAGGCCGCGGTCGAGACCGGCATCTTTCCGCTCGGCGGCATCCGCGTGCGCGCGGTGCGATGCGAGCATTATGCGATCGGCGACGGCAATCCCGACTTTGCCTTCCTCGACATGCTGCTGCGGCTCGGCGAAGGCCGTGACCTTCAAACCCGTAAAGCAGCCGGCGAGCACATCTTCCGCGCGCTGTCGGCGTATCTCGATCCTGTTTTTGCAAAAGGCAAATTCGCCTGTCGTTTGACATGCAGATCAACGACAAGGAGACCAGCTGGAAGCGCAACAATATTCATGAGGCTTTGAAGACGGAGGCCGCACATGGATAGGGGATTGGAACGTCGCCTTGAGGATCTTTGATGCCTGTTCCGCAACACGTATTCGATCCGCCCTTCAATATCGTCAGATGCAGCCACGTCGTGCTCGACGTGGCGGATATGAATGCGAGCTCTGAATTCTACGAAAATGCGGTCGGACTGCACGTCGAGGACCGCGACGACAACGCGGTCTATCTGCGCGGCAGCGAGGAGCATCAGCACCACTCGCTGGTGTTGCGTAAAGCGCCGCGCGCCGCCTGCCATCGCCTCGGCTTCAAGGTCGGCAATGAGCAGGATCTCGACAAGGCGGCGGCATTCTTTTCACGGAATGGCATCGCTCACGCCTTCGCGGATCAGCCGTTCCAGGGCAGGACGCTGCAATTTACCGATCCGTTCGGGTTTGCGATCGAACTCTATGCGGCGATGGACAAGCGTCCGCATCTCTTGCGCCGCTACGATCTCTACAAGGGCTGCCACCCGCAGCGGCTCGACCATTTCAACGTCTTTGCCGCCGAGGTTCAGGACACGGTCGATTTCTATGCGCGGCTGGGCTTTCGCCTGACCGAATATGCCGAAGAAGACGGGCCGCAGGGGCGGATCGCCGCCGCCTGGTTGCATCGCAAAGGCAATGTACACGATTTCGCGATCACCAACGGCAAGGGCCCTCGCCTGCACCATTTCGCCTACTGGGTGCCGACCGCCATGAACATCCTGCATCTGTGCGATGTGATGGCCTCGAGCGGATATCTCAAGAATATCGAGCGCGGCCCCGGACGGCATGGTATTTCCAATGCCTTCTTTCTCTACGTTCGCGATCCCGATGGCCACCGCCTCGAACTTTACACCAGCGACTATTTCACCGGCGATCATGACCATGCGCCAATGCGCTGGTCGCTGAATGACCCGCGCCGGCAGACGCTGTGGGGCGCGCCCGCCCCGCGCTCCTGGTTCGAGCAGGGATCGCCTTTCACGGATCAGGCCGTCCGCGAGCCCCAATTTGTCGCCGACGTCACGGTTGCCGACTAGTGCGGTGGATTTGGCATGGGCGAATTCTCACAACGAGTGCAAAATCGCGCGACCACACCAGAATTTTATAATTGCCGGCGTCCCTTTGGTTCTAACATCGGTCAACGAACCTGCCGAGACAGGATACGCGACCGGGACGCGACGAGCACGGAGAATTCATGAAAATGTCCTTGATGATCGCGGCCGCTTCGCTGCTCGGCCTGGCGCCCGGTATGTCCCCGACAGGCGGCGCGCAAGCCGCCGAACTGAAAGTGCTGGCGGGCGGATCGCTCAGAAGCGTGCTGACCGAACTCGCCCCGCAATTCGAACACGCCTCCGGGCACAAGCTTGTCATTCACTTCGACACGACGCCCAACCTGATCAAGGCGGCGACATCCGGCGAGCCGTTCGACCTCGGCGTGGTTCCGATTGACGTTTTCTACGACGCCGCCGCCAAGACCCACTTCGCGCCGCCGGTTGAATTTGCGCGCGTCGGGTATGGCGTCGCGGTGAAAGCCGGCGCGCCCAAACCCGACATCAGCACCAAACAGGCTTTCAAGAAGACGCTGCTGGAGGCAAAGTCGATCACGTTCCTGCCGGAGAGCGCCGCTGGCTCCTATATCCTCAGACTGTTCGAACGGCTCGGCATCGACGAGGCGATGAAAGCCAAGACCATCGCGCAGGCGCAACCGACCGGAATCGTCCCGGCCGTGGTCAGCGGCCAGGCGGAGCTTGCCGTGTTCGTGAACAACGTCCTGACCGCGCCGGGCGTCGACATCGTGGGACCGTTCCCGCCGGGATTGCAGCAGGAACTGGTATTCCCGGCAGCACTTGCGGTCGACACCAAGCAAAAAGAAGCCGCCAAGGCCTTTATCGATTTTCTGATGTCGCCGGCGTCCGCAGCCGTTATCAAGTCCAAAGGTATGACACCGGGCCAAGGCTAAAGCGCACTCTACCCCGGAGCATCCATGGTCGCGCCCCGCATCGCCACCTTCGCTGTCGATGGCTCCGCCAGATACGGCGCCGTGACCGATCGCGGAGTGATCGACCTCTCCGCGCGCTGGAGCAAGCAGTTTCCAACCTTGCGAGAGGTCATCGCCGCTGACGCATTGACCAGACTTGCCGTGGACGCCGCGCGCCTCCCGGCGGATCACGCGCTCGATGCCGTCACATGGCAGCCGCCGATTCCGGCACCGGAAAAAATCATTTGTATCGGCGTCAACTACCCCGACCGCAACGCCGAATATAAAGACGGCTCGGACGCGCCGAAATATCCGAGCATGTTCTTCCGCACGCCGCGCTCGTTTGTCGGTCACGAAACGCCGCTGATACGGCCGAAGGCATCCGCCCAACTCGACTATGAGGGTGAACTGGTGCTCGTGATCGGCAAGGCCGGCCGGCATATCGCCGAGCGTGAGGCGCTCGATCACGTCGCGGCGATCACGCTCTGCAACGAGGGCACCATTCGCGATTGGGTGCGCCACGCCAAGTTCAACGTCACGCAGGGCAAGAATTTCGATTCCACGGGGAGCCTCGGCCCCTGGCTTGTTCCCTATAACGGCGAATCCCAGATCGCCGACGTCAGGCTGACGACAAGGGTCAATGGCGAGATGCGGCAGGACGACCGCACTTCACGCCTGATCTTCGGCTTCCGTTACCTGATCCATTATATCTCGACTTTCACGACGCTGGTGCCCGGCGACGTCATCATCACAGGCACGCCGACCGGAGCGGGCGCGCGGTTCGACCCGCCGCGCTACCTGAAACCCGGCGATGTCATCGAAGTAGAAGCCGAAAACATCGGCGTGTTGCGCAACGGCGTGATCGATGAGATTTCCTGATGGCAACTGATTGGACCCTGCCATGCCCGTAAGCTCAGGCGGCGAAGCCATCGTCAGTGGTCTGGTCGCGCACGGCGTCGACACCGTGTTCGGGTTGCCCGGCGCGCAGATCTACGGCCTGTTCGACGCCTTCCATCAGGCGCAGCTCAAGGTGATCGGTGCGCGGCACGAACAGGCTTGCGGCTATATGGCCTTCGGCTATGCGCGATCGACCGGCAGACCCGGCGTCTTCAGCGTGGTTCCGGGCCCCGGCGTGCTCAACGCGAGCGCTGCGCTTGTTGACGGCTTATGGCGCCAACGAACCCGTGCTTTGCCTGACCGGACAGGTGCCGACCGACTTTCTCGGCAAGGGCCGTGGCCACCTGCACGAAATGCCGGACCAGCTCGCCACATTGCGCACGTTCGTGAAATGGGCCGAGCGCATCGAATATCCGGCCAATGCGCCCACCCTGGTCGCGCGCGCGTTTCAGGAGATGCTGTCGGGGCGCCGCGGCCCGGCATCGCTGGAAATGCCCTGGGACGTTTTCACGCAAAAGGTCGAGGTCGGCGCCGCCGAACTATTCGATCGCTTTCCGGCGCCACAGCCCGATCCCGATCGGATCAAAGCCGCGGCCAGCCTGGTCGCCGCGAGCAAGTCGCCGATGATCTTTGTCGGCTCAGGCGCAATCGAGGCCGGCGATGAAATCCTGGAACTCGCCGAACTGATCGATGCGCCGGTGGTGGCGTTCCGCAGCGGGCGCGGCATCGTCTCCAACGCCCACGAACTTGGATTGACCATGGCGGCGGCCTACCGGTTGTGGCCGCAAACCGATCTGATGATCGGCATCGGCACGCGGCTGGAACTGCCGGCCATGACGCGCTGGCCGTTTCGCCCCGGCGGGCTGAAGTCCATCCGCATCGATATCGATCCGGTGGAAATGCGTCGCTACGCGCCAGACGCCGCGATCGTCGCCGACGCGAAGGCCGGCACAGCTGAGCTATCGGCTGCCGTCAGCAAAATCGGCTACGCCAAAACCAAAGGCCGCCGCGCGGCGATCGTTGAGGCCTCCGCGGCGGCCTTGAAAGAGATTCAGAAGATCCAGCCGCAGATGGCTTACCTGAACATCCTGCGCGAGGTGCTGCCGTCGAATGCGATCGTCACGGACGAACTGTCGCAAGTCGGTTTTGCCTCCTGGTATGGCTTTCCCGTCTACGAACCACGGACCTTCATCAGTTCGGGCTATCAAGGCACGCTCGGCTCCGGATTTCCGACCGCGCTCGGCGCCAAGGTCGCGCATCCCGACCGGCCGGTGGTTGCGATCACCGGCGACGGCGGTTTCATGTTCGGCGTTCAGGAACTCGCTACCGCCGTGCAATTCAACATCGGCGTCGTTGTGCTCGTGTTCAATAACAATTCCTACGGCAACGTGCGGCGCGACCAGCGCGAGCGTTTTGACGGCCGGATCGTGGCGTCTGACCTGGTCAATCCGGATTTCATCAAGCTCGCGGAGTCCTTCGGCGTCGGCGCCGCGCGGGTCACATCGCCAGATCATTTCCGCCCCGCCTTGGAAAAGGCGTTGGCGCATGGCGGTCCCACCCTGATCGAGATCGAAGTCCCCCGGGATTCCGAAGTCAGCCCCTGGGCGTTCATTCACCCGGCCAAGCCGTAAGGCCGCCTTAACCCGACGTCATTCCCGTTATTCGGCGATCCTGCCGTCGCTGCGACGTTGTCATTTGCCTGTCGTCCAAGGCTGATAATCGGATTTCCCGAACAATAACGATTTCCGTTCATAAAATTCGATCACATCGGGGCGGCCCCGTTTCGCCGTCAGGAACCCAGCAATGCTGCGATTGCACGACGTTGCCGCGACGTATCCGAACGGTGTCAAGGCTGTCTTGCCGACCAGCATTGCCGTTCCAAAGGGCCAGTTCCTCGTGCTGCTCGGCCCGTCGGGAGCCGGGAAATCGACGTTGCTTCGATGCATCAACGGACTGGTGAAGCTCACGCAGGGCGACGTCACGGTTGACGGTTCGGGCTCTATCTTCAGGGATAGCCGCACACTGCGGGAACATCGCAGACGAACGGGCATGATTTTCCAACAACACCATTTGATCGGCCGTCGGACTGCGCTGGAAAACGTCATGCTTGGTCGCCTCAGCGCGCATAAGACGCTGAGGTCGCTGTTTCCGCTGCCGCGGGCCGATCGTCTGATTGCTCTGCAATCGCTTGAACGGGTTGGCCTGCTCGACCGTGCCCTTGACCGCGCCGACGAGTTGTCTGGCGGTCAGCAGCAGCGGATCGGAATTGCCAGGGCCATGGCGCAGCGCCCGGCGATCGTCCTTGCCGATGAACCTATCGCCAGTCTTGATCCGGCGACCGGCGAGAAGGTGCTCGCAGACCTTCACCGTATTTGCCGAGAGGACGGCATTACCACGCTTGTCAGCCTCCACCAGGTCGATCTGGCTCGCCGCTTCGCTGACCGCGTGATCGGATTGGCGAACGGCCGGATCGTATACGACGGCACCGCATCGCAACTGGGCCAGAACATTCTCGACCAGATTTATACCGCGTCCACTTCCCGGATGGCGGCAGCCTAGTGGAGTGGATTTGCGTGGCGGGGGCAACTTCAAACACCATCCAAAAGGATTTAGTCATGGAACGCAGAAGCTTTCTACTCGCTTGCACGATCGGCGGATTGGGTCTGGCCCTCGCAAAGGCCGACGCCCAACCGGCGTCCAATCCCACCAAATTGCGTGTGGCGCTCCTGCCTGACGAGAACGCATCCACGATCATCCAGAATGCAGCGCCGTTAAGGGCATACCTCGAGCGGACGCTCGGGAAGGAGATCGAACTCGTCGTCACGACTGATTACTCCTCGATGATCGAGGCGATGCGCTTTGGCCGGATCGAGGTGGCGTATTTCGGTCCGCTCTCCTACGTACTGGCCAAGTCGAAGGCTCCCGACATCGAGCCCTTCGCCGTCGGCGTTTCGAAGGGCTCGCCTACCTACAAGAGCGTCATCATTGCGCGGGCGGACGGTCCGGTGAAAACGCTCGCCGATATCAGGGGAAAGATGGTCGGATTCGGCGACTTCGCCTCGACTTCCAGTCACCTCATTCCACGCGCGCTGCTCGCCCGCAACGGCATGATCGGCGATACCGATTACAAATTCGTGCTCCTCGGAGCACATGATGCGGTCGCACGTGCCGTGCAATCCGGCCAGGTTCAGGCCGGCGGCCTCAGCCAGGAGATTTTCAAGTCGCTGGTAGCCAAGGGTTCGATCGACGGCGACAAGGTGATCGTGCTGGCCGAAAGTGATCCGATTCCCAACTACCCGGTCACGATGCAGGGATACCTGGCAGCCGAACTCAAGACCTCGATCAAGAAAGCCTTCCTCGAACTGAACGACAAGGAGATCTTGAAGACGTTTCGTGCGGAATCCTTCATGGCAACGGACGATCACGCATACGACATCCTGCGCGAGACGGCCAAATTGCTCGACCTCGATCTCGCAAAACTCAAAGGATGAACTCCGCTCCTTCAACTTACGAGGCCATTCTGGCCCGCGAAACTGCGGCGCAGATCAAACTCGGCGCCGCGATTCTCGTCGCCGTGATCCTGATCATCGTCGCGATGGCACTCACCGGTCTGCTGGATCCGAGACGCTTCGCCGACGCATGGCCAGCGATCAAGCAGCTTTCCAGCGAGATGTTTCCGCCTGATTTCAGGCGGTGCCAGAGTTGGTTCAGGCCGCTGGCCGATACGCTTGCGATGTCGGTCGCAGGAACGGCCCTCGCGGTGTCGCTTTCTCTGCCGCTCGCGCTGCTTGCCGCCCACAATACGACACCAAATCCATTTGTTTACCGTGCGACACGGGCGTTCTTGAACCTGCTGCGATCGATTCCGGAGCTCATCATGGGCATCATCTTCGTTGCCATGGTCGGCTTCGGAGCGCTGCCGGGCGTGCTTGCGGTCGGACTTCACTCTGTTGGAATGATTGGAAAATTCTTCGCCGAAAGCATCGAGCACGTCGACCCAAAGCCGATCGAGGCCGCACGCGCCACCGGGGCTTCGCCACTCCAGGTCGTCTTTCACGCGATCCTGCCACAGGCAATGCCCCAGCTGGCGGACACCACGATCTATCGTTGGGAATATAATTTTCGCGCCTCGACCGTGCTCGGCGCCGTCGGTGCTGGCGGCATCGGCTTCGAACTGATCGCGGCGCTCCGGGTGCTCGAATACGCCCAGGTGTCGGCGATCCTGATTTGCATTCTGATCTGCGTGACGGTTGTCGATGGCATGGGCGGCACTCTGCGAAATTATCTCAAATAGCGAAGCGGGTAGCGTCTTGGCAGAAAAACCGAAGATCGTTGCGACCAACCCTGTTTTCCCCGAAACGCGCGCGCTCCTGGAAGAGCACGCGACCCTCGAGGTCAATCCGGCGCTTGAGCCTTGGACTTACGAGCAGGTGCGACAACGGTGCCGCGACGCCGTCGGGCTGCTCGCCTTTATGACCGACAGGATCGATGCGGAATTCCTCGCCGCCTGTCCCGACCTTCGCGTCATCGGGGCGGCACTCAAGGGTTTTGACAATATTGATGTTCAGGCGGCGACAACGGCCGGGGTATGGTTGACCATTGTGCCTGATCTGTTGACGGTGCCGACCGCCGAGTTGGCGATCGGGCTCATGCTTTCGCTCGGGCGGAACATCGTCGCCGGCGACCGAAATATCAAGAAGCATGGCTTTTACGGCTGGCGGGCCGAGCTCTATGGTGCGGGCCTTGCGGGCGCGACAGTTGGTATTGTCGGATTTGGCCTCGTCGGACGCGCTATCGCGGAACGGCTTGCGGGATTTGGATGCAGGCTCCTGGCATATGACCAACCGATACCCGCCGTCGCTGGCGAAATCCTGGCCTCATGTCACGCTGACGAGCTTAGAGGAGGTATTCGCCAGTTCCGACTATGTCGTTCTGGCGTTGCCGCTAACTGCCGAAACCAGGCATATCGTCAATTCGAGGACCATCGCGACCATGAAACAGGGCGCGATACTGGTAAATCCGGCTCGCGGTTCGCTCGTTGACGAGGCCGCGGTGGCGGACGCCATCGATCGCGGGCAACTTTCGGGCTATGCGGCGGATGTATTCGAATGCGAGGATTGGGCGCTGGAAGACCGTCCGACCAGCATCGATCCGCGGCTTACGAAGCCGTCGGCGCCAACCGTGTTCACACCGCACATCGGTTCGGGTGTTACCGAAACCAGACGCCAGATCGAACTCTCCGCGGCGCGAAGTATTCTCGATGTTCTCGCCGGCCGCGTTCCATTTGGTGCCGTCAACAATCCGGACAAGCTGTCGGAACATGCTAAATTTGCTGCACGCTAGGACATTCCTCGCGGTTCTCAACGAGCGTGGTTTCCGTGCGGCGGCGCGTGACCTCAAGCTATCGCCGTCGACCGTCGTCGAGCACATCAAGCAGCTCGAGCAAGACCTTGCGGCGCCGCTGCTCAAGCGCAGGCGCGGGATCGTGGAGCCGACCTCTCAAGGTGCGGCATTTGCACCACTTGCACGCGCGATGCTCGATACCGCTGCGCGCAGCCGAATCGTCGTTGCACAAACCGCCCTGCGCATTGCTGCATCCAGCAACATCGGCACCTATCTGCTGCAATCCATCCTTGCCGCTTTTCAGGCCACCGAGCCGCTGACAGTCGATCTCTGGATCGGTTCCAACCACGATGTAGGCGAACGCTTGACGAACGGCGGCGCAGACGTCGCGCTGATGGAATGGTGGACGGATCGGCCCGGCTTTTGCCAGCACAGCTGGCGAAGGGAACCGCTGGTCGTGATTATCGCCCCCGATCATCCCTGGGCGGCCCTAAGCGCCATCGATGTCGGCGCTCTTGCGGGCCAGATCCTGTTGGGAGGTGAGGCCGGAACGGGGACAAACACGGTCTTGAGGAAGGCGCTCGGCCCCCTTGCGGACAACTTGACCGCTGTCGGCGGGTTGGGAAATACGGAGGCCGTTAAACGCGCCGTCCGCGCCGGCCGGGGTGTTTCGCTCGTGATCGCAGCGGCAGTTACGGACGAAGTCACAGCCGGGCAACTCGTCGCTCTGCCGCTAAGGGGGATCGAGCTTGCGAAAGAACTGAAGATCATTTCGCCGGTCGGACTGCCCGAAGCAGCCCCCGCGTCCCGCTTCGTTGCCCATGTTGTCGGCAACGCTGGCGCCAATTGACCCACGCGACGTGGCGACGTTCGTCAGCCTTATCGTACCTTACGGAACGTCAGGTTGAGACGTTGCGGTCCCATCACCGGGTGATCGCCGTCGGCGAGCGGCGCGACGCCGTGAAAGAACAGCCGCGACGGCCCGCCCCACACCGCGATATCGCCATGATCGAGACGAAATCGCCGCGGCTTGTCGCTGCGCTTCGATCCGCCGAACATGAAGATCGCGGGCAGACCCAGCGACACCGAGACGATGGGTGCAGCTGAAGTCGAGCTCGTCCTTGTCCTGATGCAACGACATCCGCGCGCCGGGCACATAGCGGTTGATCAGACAGACGTCAGGCGCGAACCCGGTAAAGCCGGCGCGCTCGGCTGCGCGGTCTGCGAGCTCGCGAAGGATCGATGGCATTGCAGGCCATGGTTTGCCTGTCTCGGGATCGTCGGGGCTATAGCGATAGCCGGTGCGATCGGTGACCCAGCCCGCGCTGCCGCAATTGGTCATCGCCACCGACATCTGGTGACCGCCCGGCGTTACCATATGACGAAATGGCGCTGCGGCCACGATGTCGCGCAAGGCGGCGACCAGTTCCGCTTCGATCCGCGCCGACGAATCCGTGCAAAAGCACGGCCCCTTCGGCCATCTCCTCCCGCGAAGCCCGCGCCTGCGGAAAACATGCAAACAAATCCGCCGTCAACGCAACAAACCCTCATTTGGCATCGTGGAAGATCACACCGACCGTATGGCGGCGGCCTGAGCGAAGGCGGCTGACGCCATGGCGCATATTGACACGATAGAAGCCGCGCGTCCCCTGCACCGGGCGGACATGCACGGCAAACGCCACGCCGTCGCCCTGGCCGAGCGGCACCACCTCCGCCCGCGACTGCATCCGCGGCCGCTGCTCGGTTAGCACGAACTCGCCACCTTCGAAGTCGCGTCGTGGTTCCGACAGCAGGATCGCCACCTGTAACGGAAACACATGCTCGCCATAGAGGTCCTGATGCAGGCAGTTGTAGTCGCCTTCGCCATATTGCAGCAAAAGCGGCGTCGGCCGAAGCTGGCCCGCATTGTGGCATCGGACGAGAAACGCCTCGTGGCTCACTGGATAGCGGATGTCGATACCCATCGCCTCGTTCCAGCGGTTGGCGATCGGCTGGAGGCCGCGCATAGAGCTCGGGGCGCAATTCTCCGATCGGCATCGGCAGCGGATAGGCGAAATATTTGTATTCCCCTCGGCCAAAGCCATGGCGGCCCATCACAACCCGGCTGCGAAACATCTTGTCTTCGGGATAGAGCGCCGCCAATGCATGGCATTCTTCCGCCGAGAGCAATCCCTTCAGAACGGCGCAACCCTGCGTATCGAGATCGTTGGTGGCTTTCGTCCAGTCGATCGCGTCCACACGGGCGGCGGCATCGGAGTGAGATCGGGTGATGGTGGTTTGTGCTGCTGGTGTCATGCGAGCCACCGTCGCAAATCGGGCCGCTTGCAACCACCCGATTTCCGAATCCAGCACCGGCCGGAACCGCCCAAAATAGAGGTAACTCGCTTTGCGGCAGATCAACGCCAACCGCTCTTGTTAGGCCGAAACATAAAGGCGAATTCACAAAGGCTGCAAAGATGCTGGAAACCCTGAAAAGACTGCTACCACGATTTCTTCTTGGCACGGGTTGCGTGCTGCTGGCGCACGGCCCCGCTCTCGCGGCTGACCCAAGCCAGGGTAAAACCATTGCGGAACGCTGGTGTTCCGGCTGCCATCTCGTGGAGCATGAGCAGAAAAATGCGCCGACAGATCAGGCGCCGCCGTTCGCATCGCTAGCAAACAGGCCCGGTTTCGATGCAAGCAAGCTGGCTCTTCTCCTGCTCGCTCCGCATCCGAACATGCCAAAGTTGGCACTAAGCCGGTTTGAAACCGCGGACCTCGCCGAATATATCCTGACGCTCAAATAGCGAAAGCAACCACGCAAATTTATCCCCGCACCGGCAGTTCGATCACGTCATAGGCGTGGCGGATCGTGCGTTTGCGGACCGGATCTTCCAGCTCAACTTCGAACCGGCTCGCCGGCCGGATCCCGCCCTTGGCCGCGAACGTCCCGCCAAACATCGCGCAGCCGTCGGGCAGTTTTCCGTCGGCAAAGCCGCGCGCGAGCAGTTCCGAGACCGGCAGCATCGCGTCCAGGGTTCCCTCCTGATAGAGTTCCCGCTTTCCCCCGATCCAGGCATAAGAACGCAGGATCAGTTGATCCCAGTGACCGATGACCTCTTCGAGTTCCCACAGCGTCGATGCCATCGGCTTGTCGCACATCTGCTTGGACACCGTGACGCTGTAGCCCTCGACCTTGCGGTCGGTATGATCGGAGCCAACGCCGACGAAAACACGTCCCTGCCAGCCGATCAGCACGAACTCGACCTCGCCGCTCGAATTGCCGCCGCAGACTTCGATCTCGTCTTCCGTGGTCAGCCGCCGGGCCGAGCAACGGTAGTAGATCGGCGTCGACGCTGGCCGCGCGATGCCGATCGCTTCGAGTTCGGCAATATGCTTGTCGCGCGCCACCGGATCGCGCCCGGTCCAGCCGGCGATCACGGCCTGGTCGATCGCCAGCGTCAGCGGGGTCGTCGTTCCCTGGGCCTCAATGGTGAAGGTCAGGTCAAACATGGATCGCAGCCTCCACACCCGCTGCCAGTTCGAAGATGCGGCGATCCGAACCGCCGGCCGCGCTCAGCATGAAACCGACCGGCGCTTCGCCGTCACGATGACACGGCAGCGAAATGGAACAGCCATCCATCATGTTGATCAGCGTGCAATTGCGCAACGACAACAGGTTGGCTTTCGTAAACGCGCGGTCATCGGCAAGATCCGAGATCTTCGGCGGCGTGATCGCGCAAGTCGGCATCACCACGGCATCATAGGGCGCCAGCCGCATGGTCGCGCGCGCGATCATGGATTTCCGCGCTTGCAGAATGTCGATGTAGTCGGCGGCCGTGATGGCCTCGCCGCGCGAGATGCGCGAGGAAACGCGGGGATCGTAAACGTCGCCATGGTTCTCGATCAGATAGCGGTGCCAGGCGTAGCTTTCAGCCGCCGCAAATCCGCCCTTGCTGTTCATGACGCCAACATCGAGAAATTCCGGCACTTCGATCCGCTCGATCAATGCGCCCTGACGCGACAATTTTTCGAGTGTCGCGTTCGAAGCTTCGCGCGACGTGATCGTCGAGACCGTCGAGCGCGACTGTCGTGGCGACAGCCAGCCGCATTCCCTTGACCGTGCGCGGTTGCAGCGGCCAAACCGGCTCGTCGGCGAGCACCGCATCGAGCACCGCGCAGCACTCGACGGTGCGTGCCAGCGGCCCAAAACTATCGAGCGTGAACGACAACGGCACGCCGCCATCGCGCGGGATGCGCTGCTGGGTCGGCTTGAACCCGACGATGCCGTTATAGGCGGCCGGAATCCGGCACGATCCGCCGGTATCCGAGCCAAGCGCGCCATGCGCCATGCCGTCGGCGACCGACACCGCGGCGCCCGACGACGATCCGCCGGGGACATGCCCGACCTCGCGCTGCCAGACGCTCTTGGGCGTGCCGTAATGCGGATTGATGCCGATGCCGGAATAGGCGAATTCGGTCATGTTGGTGCGGCCGATCAGGATAAAACCGGCGCGCCGCAAGCGCGACACCACCGGCGCGTCGATTTCGGCCGGCGGTGAATCGTCCAGCGCCCGCGAACCGGCCCGCGTGACCTGGCCCTTGATGTCGAACAAATCCTTGATCGAAATTGGAATGCCGGCAAAGGGCGACGGCGCGGCCTTGACTTCGCGGAGCCGATCCATGGCCTTGGCCGCCTCGATCGCCGCCTCGACTTCGACATGCACGAAGGCGCGAGCCCCCTCGCCCGACTTGTCGGCAATTTTGGCCAGGCACTCGTCGACCAGTTTTCGCGCGTTGGTGCGGCCAGCTTCGAGATCGGCAGCCAGGGCCATAAGTGTCGGGGTATTGGACATGGTCATTGTTTCTCTTGCTACAGTCTATCCGGAACGGCATCGATCTCCAGATCGAGCAAGGCAGAGCTCAGCGATTTGCCATGCGCGTCCAGCGCCAGCGACCGCGTCACCCCACCTCCCAGCGCCCGGTCCATCACGAAATTGAGCGCAAAAATTTTGGGCAGTTCATAGCGGACCACCTCGCCTTCGACCACGCCGGCGAAATGCGCCTTGACGCGCGCAGGCGTCACTTGCGCGAGCAGCAGCGGGTAGTGCTTCGCGTCATAGGCGATCACGGAAATATTGGAAATATTGCCCTTGTCGCCGGTGCGGGAATGAGCGATTTCGCGAAGCTTCATTACTTACCCTCGACGAATTGCACCTGCGGCTGCGCCAGTTCACGCGGCAACAGCACGGAAGCAACCGCCACGACATCGCGCGCCGATTTGAAAGCGCCGCCGCCGCCGGCCGGGCCATTGGTATAGAGCGTTTCGACCTCGTTGCCGATCCGGATCGCCTCGCGCAAGTTGTCCGTGCGGCCGGTGACGCGAATGCGTACTTCATAGGGCTCGTTGGCATGGGCCGAGACTTGGCCGCCATGCAGGGAATCGACGCCGATCACATCGAACCGCAATTCGTTGGCCGCCACGCCCGTGAGCTTCAAGCCGCTCGCGAACGATGTCGAGCGCGAGCCGGCCACGCGCCAGAGCGCCGGGACCGGCATAGGACATCTGGCCCTCGCCGATGAAACTATCGACATAGCCGACCGACACCTTGAGCGTCGCCGGGCGTTCGCTGCCGCGGCCGCCGCTGATCCGCACGCGATCCTTGCCCACCTCCTCGATCTGCCACTTGCGAAAAATCCGCAGTCACGTCCGGCTGGAGATATCGGACGGGATCGTGCACCTCGTAGAGCAGTTGCTCCTTGCAGGTCTGTGCGGTGACGGCGCCGCCGGAGCCCTCGACCTTGGTGATGACAAGGCTGCCATCCTCGCCGACTTCGCCGATGGGAAAACCGAGCCGCGCGAGATTTTCCACGTCCTTGAAATGCGGATCGGCAAAGTAACCGCCGGTGACCTGGCCGGCGCATTCCAGCAAATGACCGGCAACGATGCCCTTGCCGAGCAGATTCCAGTCATCCATCGCCCAGCCGAAGGCATGAATCGAGCGGAGCGAGAAACAGCGCGGGATCAGACGCCCGGCCGGTGATCACGACGTCGGCGCCGCCGGCAAGTGCCTCCGCCATTGGCCCGGCGCCGAGATAGGCGTTGGCCGAGATCAGACGGTTGCCGAGCTGGCTGATCGTGCCGTCGAATTCCATGAATCCGAGGTCGCGTTGCTGGCAGGCCGCAAGAACGTCGTCGCCGGTGATGGCCGCAACCTTCAGGGAACGAAGCCCCATGGATCGAGCAAGGCTTGCGGTTTTCCGCGCCGCGGCGAGCGGATTGGCCGCCCCCATATTGGTCACGATCTTGATGCCTTTGGAGGCACAGACCGGCAGCACCGCGCGCATTCGCTCCTCAAGCAGCGGGTCGTAGCCGGCTTCCGGATTCTTCAAGCGCGCTTGCTGCGCGAGAGCGACGGTGCGCTCGCCCAGGCATTCGAACACCAGATACTGAATGTCGCCCTTTTCGGCGAGTTCCAGCGCCGGCTCGATGCGATCGCCCGAATAGCCCGCGCCTGACCCGATCCGGATGGTTCGCATCACTTCAGTCCGAAATACGCCCGCCGCAGCGCCTCATTATCGGTCATCTCGGCTACCGTTCCGGAAAAACGGATACGGCCGCCTTCGAGCACGAACACGCGGGTTGCGACCTCAAGGAAGCCGATATTCTGCTCGGCAATCAGCAAAGCAAGCCCTCTTCCGCGCAGGTCGCTCAGGATCCGGATCACTTCCTTGACGAACAAAGGCGACAATCCGGCCGACGGCTCGTCCATCACCAGAAGCCGAGGTTCGGCGGCCAAGGCCTTGGCGATCCCAAGCATTTTTCGCTGGCCGCCGGAAAGGCTGGATGCCGGCGCGCGGCGTTTGTCGCGCAGCACTGGAAAAGTTTCATAGAGGTCGTCGATCCGGGGGTTGGCATGCCCAAGTGCCTGCGCGCCGATACGGATATTTTCCTCGATCGACAAATCAGGAAAAACCGCCAGCTCCGACATATAGGTCATGCCCAGCCGCATCCGTTCGCTGGAGCGCATCCGCGTCACGTCCGCCCCGCCAAGCCTGATGCTGCCGTGCCGAGCCTCGATCAGGCCGACCAGCGATTTCAGGAAGGTGGTCTTGCCGGCGCCGTTGGTCCCAAGCAGCAGCACGGTTTCGCCGGCGCGCACGTCGAGATCGACGCCCCACAACACCTGCATCGTGCCGTAGCCGGCGTCGACGCCCTGAGCCGTCATTAGAGGCGTGGGGGATTCAGGCGGCATGCTCGCCTCCCAGGAACACCTCGATCACCTGTGGAACCTTGACCGCGACCGCGAGCTTGCCTTCGAAAATCTCCTTGCCGGCGTTCATGACAATGACGCGGTCGGTGATGTGCTCGATGAAGCCCATGAGATGTTCGACCACGATGATCGCCATCCCGCTCTCGGCCAAGGCCTTGATGCGTTCGGCGATCCAGTCGAGTTCCGCCGGGTTGAGGCCGGCGGCGAGTTCGTCGAGCAGCAGAAGTCGCGGGCGGGTGGCGAGCGCGCGCACGAGATCGAGCATCTTCTGTTGCGCATTGTTGAGATCGGCCGCCGGGCGGTCGGCCACTTCAGCGAGCCGGTATTCGTCCAGGAGATCGGCCATGGACGGCAGGGGCGCCGTTGCGCCACCATAGGCCAAGGCCACCTCGACATTCTGGCGCACCGTCAGCGACAAAAACGGCTTTGGGATCTGGAAGGTGCGGTTGACGCCGCGATGAACGAGCTTGTGCGAGGCGACCGCGCCGATCGAGGCGCCCTCCAGGGCGATCTCGCCGCCGTCAGAGGCGTAAAGACCGGAGATCACATTGATCGCCGTGGTCTTGCCGGAGCCGTTGGGGCCGACCAGCCCCAGAATCTCGCCGGACGAAACGTGAAAGCTCAAGCCGTCCAGCGCGTAAAAGCCGCCGAAGCGTTTCACGAGTTTGGAGACTTTAAGAAGGGGCGCGCGCTCAAGGGACATGCCAGCCCCTGCGTGTTGCAAGCGACACCAGCCCTGCGGGCAGAAACAGCACCAGCCCCATGATCAGGAGACCGTAGATCAACTGAAAATATTGCGGCGTCGTGAAGCCGATCAGGTTGTAGATGCCGTAAAGAATGACGACGCCGACAATCGGACCGGTGATCGAGGCGACACCGCCGAACAGCGCGAACACGATCGCAAAGATGCTGAACTCGCCGCTGAAGACGTTGTCGGGATAGAATACCGAGACGTACCAGGCATAGACGCCACCGGCGAGGCCTGCGACCAGCGCCGATGCGAGCCAGGCGATCATCCGCATTCGCACGACATTGACGCCGGCCATCGAGGCGCTGACCGCATCTTCCCTCACCGCCTGCAATGCCAGGCCAAAGCGGGAGTTTTTCAGAAAAACCACCACGCCCAGCGTCAACGCCAGCACGACGAGCGCCGCGACATAGGCATAGGTCGGATCGAACGTCCCGGTCAGCGAGACGCCATAGGGGCCGCGCGTGATCGGCTCGAGCGCCGGGTTGGCGACGAAATGCAACACGGCCAACGACGCCGCCAGATTGGCGATGGCGAAATAGGCGCCGGAGAGACGCAACAGCGGCGTGAGCAACAGCCCAAGCACGACGCCGACGACGCCGCCGGCAAACACCGCGACAACGGCCGGGGCCTGAAAGTGCATCACCAGGATCGCAAAGCCATAGGCGCCGGCGCCGAAGAAGCCGACATAGCCGAACGGCAGATAACCGGTGAATCCGTAGATGATGTTCACGCCCTGGGCGAGGATCAGGAAGATCACGAAGTTGAACAGCAGCAGATGGTTTTGATAAACGCCCGGCAGTACCGCAAAAACGGCGAGCAGCGGCACGGCGATGAACAGAAAATGCTTGAGGGCGGTACTAGGCAACACGCACCCGCCTTCCGAGCAGACCGCTTGGACGCAACAGCAAAATGCAGATCAGCAGCACATAGGGCAACAGGTCGGCCCATGAACTTAAATAGGTCTGCACCACCATGTAGCAGATGCCGTAGACGACGCCGCCGAGCGCGGTGCCGAGCGGATTGCCGAGTGAGCCCAGCACGACAATGGTGAAGGACGTGACGGTGGCATCGGCGCCAAAGGCCGGCGTCACCGAGCCGAACATGAACGGTGCAAAGATGCCGGCAACGGCCGCCAGTCCCAGCCCGATGCCGAAGGCCGCGGCCGATACGCGATCGACGTCGATCCCGGTTGCGAAGGCTTCATCACGCCGCGACATCACCGCGCGCGTCAGCGTGCCCAGACGAGTCTGGTAGAGATAGACATAGACACACCCGATCGCGATCAGGCTGGTGACGGCGGCGACCACCCAGGACGCCGGAAAGCCCTGCCCGAAGATCTGCACCGGCCCGCCGCTATCGGGCACGCCGCCGAACAACTTGACCTTGATCGTGGAAAATACCGTACCCAGCGCGCGGCTTTGAATCGAACGTTCGCTGGTGCCGAGAAAAATCGTGGTGACGGCTTCGATGACCTGCGACAGTCCGAAGAAAAGGATGATCGACAACATTTCCGGGTTCGCCGAGCCCTGAAGCCGGGGCACCAGCACCCAGTACAGCAGCATGCCCGCGACCAGGAAGATCACGAACGCCAGCGGGACCGCGAACAGTGGATCAATCCCGATGACGGTGACGACGCCGACCGCCACGAACGCGCCCAGCATCAGGAAATCGCCATGCGCCAGATTGACGATGCGCATGACGCCGAACACCAGATTGAGACCGATGCCGACCAGGCTGAAATACAGACCGAAGAGGACGCCCGCGACCAGCGCATAAACTAGCATCGAGGCGTTGCTCCCGGCAGCCGTTCAGACGACATCAAGCTCATGGACGCGGGTAGACGGGTTTTCCGGTCGCGACCTCGTGCGGATAGATCGAAACGAATTTGAGGTGCCCGTGATCGTCCAGTTCAAGCTGGCCGAGCGGGGTCAATTCGCCGATCTGGCCGCCCGTTTCGTCAAGCGCAAACGGTCCCGCACAACGTCTTGAGTTGTCCGGAGAGGCTGAACACCGCGCGGCGCAACTCCATCTGATCGAGGCTTGTTGCGACCGACAACGCCTTCTCGATGACCAGTCCGGTAGTGTATCCGGCCACGGCGTTGAGGCCGAATTCAAGTTTGCCATCCGTATATTTCTTGTCCCAGGCCGCCTTATAGGCCTGGGAGATTCATGCCGAAATTGACGGGATATTCCAGATCCGAGGCCGGCACGTAAGTGAATACGTGCTCGAGACCCTTGTCGCCGACGTTCTTCTCGAGAAGCTCTTTCTCAAGGCCTGCGTAGATCGCAAACAGCATTTTGAACTTGACGCCGACGTCAGCGACGTTGCGCAGGAAGGCAATGTCGTTCGGTGCATATCCGAAATGAAACACCGCATCCGGCTGCGCGTTGGCGATGTTGTTGATGATGACGGTGTAGTTGGTCGTCTCGGTGGGAACGCCCTGATCGTACACGATTTCGACCGGAACGCCGGAATCCTTGATAAACTTGCGGAACGCATTGGCCTGCGTGCCGGTGAATTCGTTGGTCGAGTAGAGAATCGCGATCTTCTTGATTCCGAGAGCCGGCCCGTCATGGATAACGAAGTCGGCCACGGGTTTGGGCCAGACGGTCGAGACCGGGTCCGCCATCAGCGCGATATAGGGATTGTCCTTTGAAAAGAAGCTGGCGCCGGTGCCGGTCTGGTCGAACAGAAACATCTTGTGGTCGCGCGCGATCGTGACCGCCGGCGCGGTCAAAACCGAACCGGAATCGGCAACAAGCAGATCGACTTTGTCCTGGGTGACAAGCTGGTTGTAAAGCGTGGAAGCGGTCGCCGTGTTGCTCTGGTCGTCGTAGGCGACAAGCTTCACCGGAAGCTTCTTGTCGAACGCCTTCACATAGACCCCGCCGTCGGCATTTTTCAGATCGACCCAGAGTTTGAGTGAACTGAAAACCGGCATTGAAATCGAGGCGAACCGCCCGGACGAGGCATAAAGGGTGCCGATCTTGATTTCCGCCGGCACATCGGCGGCATAGGCCTGGGCGGCAAAAGCCAACCCAACAAGCGCCGTACCCATCACCCTCAACATACCATCCTCCCAGCTTTTTCTTAGGTTGGCGGACCATAGCGCGGGGGGTTACCGGGATACAAGCGCCCAAGTCTAGGTAAGACCTAGGCAATAGATATAAGGGAAAAAGCCACTTATGGGCCGGCCGGCAGCGCCGTTGACGGCATGCCCTCCCCTGTCGCATCAAGATCAGAATCAGCGGGTCGAACGAGCCGGCTCAAAGAGCGAGATACCAAGGCAGGAAATTCATTCATGACAAAATCCCTCGATGGCAAATCCATCATCGTCACCGGCGCCGGCCGGGGCATCGGGCGCGAGATCGCGTTGTTGTGCGCCGCCGAGGGCGCCAAGGTCGTCGTCAATGATCCCGGCGTGGCCGCCGACGGCTCGGGGGCAAGCGCCTCACCCGCCGAGGAAGTCGTCGAGGAAATCAGGAAGCGCGGCGGCACGGCGGTGGCCAATTTCGAGAGTGTCGCCGAGGCCGTCCCGGCAAGCCGGATCGTCAAGGCGGCGGTCGATCACTTCGGCAAGCTCGACGGGGTCGTCAACAATGCCGGCATTTTGCGCGACGCCATCTTCCATCGCATGAGCATCGATGCCTTCGAGTCCGTCATCAAGGTGCACCTGATGGGCTCGTTCTATGTCTCGCATGCGGCGGCGCGGTTGTTTCGCGAGCAGGAGAGCGGATCGTTCGTGCACTTCACGTCGACCTCGGGCCTGGTCGGCAATTTCGGCCAGGCGAATTATGCCGCCGCCAAGCTCGGCATCGTCGGCCTTTCCAAATCGATCGCGCTCGATATGAACCGGTTCAATGTGCGTTCGAATTGCGTCTCGCCCTTCGCCTGGAGCCGCATGATCGGCTCCATCCCGACCGAGACCGAAGCCGAGAAGGCGCGCGTGGCAAAGATTCAGCAGATGGGGCCGGAGAAGATCGCGCCGGTTGTCGCCTTCCTGCTCAGCGATGCCGCCAAGGACGTCACAGGGCAGATCTTTGCGGTGCGCATGAACGAGATCTTCCTGATGAGCCAGTCCCGCCCGCTCCGTTCGATCCACCGCGGCGAAGGATGGACGGTGGAAAGCCTCACTGAACACGGCATGCCGGCGCTGAAATCGTCGTTCTACAAACTCGACCGTTCGGCGGATATTTTCAATTGGGATCCGGTCTGACGGATACGAGCCCCACCTGGGAGGAATAATTGACAACCAAACGCGACTTCGGCGCCAACGCCGAACCCCAGCGCTATCCCGATCCGGATATCGTCGTGATCGATCCCAAGCGCTTCAAGGCCAAGGTCGGCAACACCGCGATCAAGCGGCTCTATACCGGCTGCCTGTGGGCGGAGGGGCCAGCCTGGAACGCGCAGGGACAATATCTCGTCTGGAGCGATATCCTCGTCCGACATCAACCGCCAGCTTCTCTATCTCGACGATGACGGCCACATCTCCGAGCAGTTCCACAAACCGTCCAACGAAGCCAATGGCAACACCTTCGATTTCGAGGGCCGGCAGATCGCCTGCGAGCGAACGCGGCTGGTGCGCTACGAACATGATGGGTCGCTCACCGTGCTGGCCGAACAAGCCAACGGCAAACCAGCTCAACAGCCCGAACGATGTTGTCGTTCACCCCAATGACGGCTCGATCTGGTTCACCGATCCCGGCTATGGAGCCATCATATCTACGAGGGACAAAGGCCAATACCGGCTCGGTCCAGCCCTATCAGAAAGGAAGCGGTCTACCGGCTCGATGGCAAGACCGGCCAGGTAACCAAGGTCGCCGAAGACCCCTTCAAGCCGAATGGCATCGCCTTCAGCCACGACTACAAGAAGGTCTATGTCTGCGACACCGGCATCACCCACTACCCGCAGGCAAAGAACATCATCTGGCAATACGACCTCGACGGCGACAAGCTGTCGAACCCGCGCACGCTGATCGACATGACGCTGGACGGCAAATCCGGTTTCCCGGACGGCATGCGGGTCGATACCGAAGGCAACATCTGGGTCGGCGCCGGATGGGTTGGCGACGGCTATGACGGCGTCCAGATCTTTGCGCCCGACGGCGAACGGATCGGTCAAATTCGCTTGCCCGAGACTTGCGCCAATCTCTGCTTCGGCGGCAAAAAGCGAAACCGCCTGTTCATGGCCGCGAGCCAATCGCTGTACGCGGTCTATGTCGAAACCCAGGGCGCCCATAATTGTTGAGGCGCGTGTCACGTTAGCCTCGTCATTCGGGACGCAGAAATGCGTCCCGAATGGGCAAAAAGCTTAGCCGCTGTTGCGTAAACCCGCGGAAATACCGTTGATGGTGATCTGGATGCCGCGCAGCACCTGCTCGTCGGTATTTTGCGCCCGATGTTCCTTCAAGAGCTCCACCTGCACGTGGTTCAGCGGATCGATATAGGGAAAGCGGTTGCGGATCGAACGCTCGAGCGGCGGGTTGCTTTCCAACAGCCGCGTCTGCCCCGTGATCTCCAACAGCCGATCGATCGAGCCCTGCCACTCGCGCCGGATGCGCTCGAAGATGTTTTCGCGAAGTGCGACGTCGGGCACGAGCTCCGCATAGCGTGAGGCGATCGCGATCGAGCTCTTGGCCAGCACCATGTCCATGTTCGACAACAGCGTGCGGAAGAACGGCCACTCCTGATAGAGCTCCTTCAGGAAAGCCATGCCGGTATCGGGATTTTCCTTGAGCCACGCCTCGACCGCGCTGCCAAACCCGTACCAACCCGGCAGCATCAGCCGGCATTGCGCCCAGCTGAAGACCCAGGGAATGGCGCGCAGGTCCTCGATCTCGCGGGTCTTTTTGCGCGAAGCCGGCCGGCTGCCGATGTTCAGGGTCGCGATCTCGGTGATCACGGTGGACGCCCAGAAATAATCGGCAAAGCCCTCGGTCTCATAGACCAGCCCGCGATAGGCCTTGAAGGCATAGCGCCGACAACTTTTCCATCGCCTCCAGATATTCCGCACGCGGGGCGCTTTGCCTTGGATGCAGCAGGCTCGCCTCCAGCGTCGCGGCGGCGAGAACTTCCAGATTGTTGCGGCCGACTTCCGACATTGGCGTATTTGCTGGAGATGATCTCGCCCTGCTCGGTGATCCGGATCTGGCCGTTCACCGCCCCGCCCGGCTGCGCGATGATCGCATCATAGCTCGGGCCGCCGCCGCGCCCGACCGAGCCGCCGCGGCCGTGGAACAGCCGCAGCCGCACATGGTGGCGTTCGAACACTTCGACCAGGCCGATCTCGGCCTTGTAGAGTTCCCAGCCCGACGTGACGAAACCGCCGTCCTTGTTGCTGTCGGAATAGCCGAGCATCACCTCCTGCACCGAGCCGCGGCTGTCCACCAGCTTGCGGTAGTCGTGCATCGACAGGATCCGGTCCATGATCCGGCTGGAAGCCTGCAAGTCCTCCGATCGTCTCGAACAAGCGGCACGATATTGATCGCGCTGCGGCCGGAGGGGTCGACAAGGCCGACCTCCTTCAGCAATACCGCGACCTCCAGCATGTCGGAAATTCCCTGGCACATCGAGATGATGCATTGGGGAATCGCGTCCACGCCGAACTTGGCATGGGCTTCGGCGGCGGCACGGAACACCGCAAGCTCGCCCATCGTCTCTTCGCTGTATTTGACGAAGGCCGAGGTCAGCGGCCGGGCATTGTGCAATTCGTTGGTCAGAAGCGCGATCCGCGCCTCCTCGTTCATCGCCAGATAGGATTTGCCGGGCATCGCGGCGTCGATCAGTTCGGCGATCGTGCGTTCATGAACGGCCGAGTTCTGCCGGATATCGAGACTTGCGAGATGAAAGCCGAAACAATCCACGGCGCGCCGCAAGTGACGCAACCGCCCGCGCGCGATCACGCGCGAATTATTCGTAATCAGCGAGCGATAGAGAATATCGAGATCGGCCTTGAATTCCCCGACGTTGGCATAAGGCGTGGCTTCGCCGACCGCCGCCCGCGTGGTTTCGACCTCAAGCCGCGCGGCAGTGGCGGTGAGCCGCGCAAAGATGCCCGATACCGCCAGGCGATAGGGCTCGCCGCTGCGATGCGGCGACGTGTCGGGCGAGCGCTCGGCCAGCGCGCGCAGATCCTTTGAGACATCGGCCAGATGCGCCGCCAACGAAAGCTCGGAGCCAAGCACGTGCAATTCGTCGAGGTAAAAACGAATGACCCGGCTCGGACTGCATCTTCAGCGTGCCGCGCATCACGTCGGCGGTCACGAACGGATTGCCGTCGCGGTCGCCGCCGATCCAGCTTCCCATCTTCAGGAAGGATGCAAGCTCGCCCTGTGCGCTCCCCTCGCCCTCGTTCAGGCGATCTTCAAGCCGGCAATGCAGCCGGGGAACATCTTTCAGGAAGGTGTAATCGTAGAAAGACAGGCCGTTGGCGACTTCGTCGAGCACGGTGAGGCGGGTGCGGCGCAACAGGTTGGTCTGCCACAACGTCAGGACCGCACGCCGCAATTGCTCGTCGCTTGCGGTCAGTTCCTCCGGGGTCAATTGCAGCCGCTCGCGCTGGTCCAGAACCGCCGCAATCTCCATTTCGCGGTCGATGGTGCTCTTGCGGCGGACTTCCGTCGGATGCGCGGTCAGCACCGGACTGACCAGCGCGGAGGCAAAGAATTTTCGCAAGGTCGTTGCGCTGAGGCCGGCTGTGCGCGCATGCAGCAAGGTCTGGGCCAGCGTTCCCGACCGCGGCGCTTCACCCGCCTTGGAACTTTGGCGCATCCGGCGGATATTGTTCTGATCTTCAGCGATGTTGGCGAGGTGCGAGAAATAGCTGAAGGCGCGCACGATACGCAGCGTCTGGCTGATCGACATGCTGTCGAGAATGAGTTCGAGTTCGCCCCTCGCCGCCTTGTCGTCACCGCGATGAAACCGGATCGAGGTCTGGCGGATGCGCTCGACCAGATCGAAGACGTCGGCGCCTTCCTGGTCGCGGACGGTGTCGCCCAGGATGCGGCCAAGCAGGCGGATATCGTTCCGCAGCCGCAAATCTTCTTCGAGCGCGGCGTTTTCTTCGCCGCGATCAGGTTCCAGTCCGTTTTCAGAAAGCATGATCTGGGGGGACATCGGCTTAAAATGCTCCAGAGCTGCCGGCAACCCTTGAGTCGCAATTTTTGCGACGCAGCGCAAGAGCAAGAAAACAGCAAGAAACCCGCCGACCGCCCCGCCCCCTACTACCAGAGTTGTCCATCCGGCGCGCACTTCGCCGACCGGCCCCTCTCCCGCCCCCACGATAAGCGCTTTACACCAAAGCCTCGTCCGGTTTTAGTCACCGGCGACGGAAAGATAAAAACGGGGGGGCCGCCATGTTCAGCGAAAAGCTTCTCTCAGGCCGGCGAATTCTTGTCACGGGAGGCGGCACCGGGCTCGGCAAGTCGATGGCCGCCCGTTTCCTCGAACTCGGCGCGGAGGTCCACATCTGTGGGCGCCGGAAGATCGTTTGCGACGAAACCGCCACGGAATTGATGGACCTCTATGGCGGCCGCGTGACCAGTCACGGCGTCGATATCCGCAACGCGCAGGCCGTCGATGAAATGGTGGACGCGATCTTCCTGGACGATCCGCTGACCGATCTTATCAACAACGCGGCCGGCAATTTCATCGCGCGCACCGAAGACCTTTCGCCGCGCGGTTTCGACGCGGTCGCCAACATCGTCATGCACGGCACCTTCTATGTCACTCATGCCGTCGGACGGCGCTGGATCGCCAACAAGCTGCCCGGCAATGTGGTGTCGATCACCGTCACCTGGGTCCGCAACGGCAGCCCCTACGTGGTGCCTTCGGCCATGAGCAAATCGGCGATCCATGCTATGACGATGTCGTTGGCCGCCGAATGGGGCCACTACGGCATCCGCCTGAATACGATTGCGCCGGGCGAAATTCCGACCGAAGGCATGAGCAAACGCATCAAGCCGGGCGATGAGGCTGGCGCCCGGACCCGCGCGACAAATCCGATGGGCCGGGTCGGCACCATGGAGGAGCTGCAAAATCTTGCGGTGTTCCTGATTTCAGGCGGCTGCGACTGGATCAACGGCGAGACCATCGCGATGGATGGCGGCCAGGCGCTCGCCATGGGCGGCAATTTCTATCAGCTGCGCGACTGGACCGATGCCGACTGGGCGAACGCGAAAGAGCAGATCAAGGCGCAGAACGAAAAAGACCGCGCCGCGCGCGGCTGAGACGGCGGATAACGCCGCTCCGAAACCGGGAGGGTTGAGAATGCGAGCCCATCGCCCGCGGCGGCTCGGACAATGGGCCTGCCTGCTTGCGCTACTGCTGATCGCCCTGCCCTGGCGCGCGAGTCTTGCCGGCGAATATCCGGAACGGACGATCAAGATCGTCGTTCCCTTTCCCGCCGGCGGTCCGACCGACGTAGCGGCGCGGCTGATCGCGCAATCGCTGGCCACGAAGTTCGGCAAGGGCGTGGTGGTCGAGAACCATCCGGGCGCCGGAGGCCGGATCGGCGCCAAGGTGGTCGCGACCGCGACGCCGGACGGCTACACGTTGTTGCTCGGCGGGACCAACGTCAATGCGATCGGAGCGATCTTCTCTGACCTCGGCTTTGACCCGGTCAAATCCTTTGCGCCGATCGCGGTGGTCTGCGTCGATTCTCTCGCCATCGCGATCTCGCCCCGGCTGCCCACGAAAGATTTCAAGGAATTTGTCGCCTACGCCAAGGATCATCCGGGGCAATTGAAGTACGGCGCTTCGCCCGGCATCTACACGCAATTCGCCGGCGAATATTTCAAGTTGAAGACCGGCACCGACATTCTGTTCGTACCCTACAAAGGCGGCGCGCCGGCCGTGACGGATGCGCTGGGCGGCCACATCGAAATGGTCGTCAACAACAAGTCGAATCTTTTGCCGCAGTTCAAGGACGGCAAGCTGAAAGCGCTTGCGGTCACCAGCCAGAAGCGGTGGCCGGAGCTGCCGCAAACCCCGACCATGCGCGAAGTGGGTATTTCAGGCTTCCCGCAGGAGGTCCTGTTCGGCCTGCTGGCGCCGGCCGGGACGCCCGAGAAGATCGTCATGCAGCTCAACGGCGCCGTCAACGAGGCGCTTTTATCGACGGAAGTCCGCGCCAGCCTCGATGGCATCGGGGTCGATGCGAGGATCGGAACGCCGCAAGAGTTCGCCACCGCCCTCGACGAGCAGGCCCGCGAATGGAAGCGGGTGATCGAGGAGACCGGCATCCAGGTGGAGTGACGTTCAGGAGGTCGCCGCAATCGGCTCGACCTCCTCGCCTGCCGTCATTACAAATCCCCGATACCCCTTCGCCGCGACTTCATCGCAGATCTGACGATAAGCGCCGACGCCCCCGATATAGGGCATAAAGATGCGCGGCTTGCCCGGAATGTTGGCGCCCATGTACCAGGAGTTGGCCTGCGGGTAGAGCGTCATATTGGCGACCTCATTGACATGCGCGACCCATTTCTCTTCCGCCTCGACCGCAGCTTCGATCCTTGCGTGGCCGCGATCGCGCATGAAGTTGAGACAATCGGCGATCCAGTCCACATGTTGCTCGATCGAGACGATCATGTTGGAGAGAACCGACGGGCTGCCGGGACCGGTGATGAAGAAGAGATTGGGAAAGCCTTCGCTCATCAGGCCGAGATAGGTTTTCGGGCCCCCGGCCCACTTCTGATTCAGTGTGTTCCGGCCACGCCCGTAAATATCGATTTTAGCCACCGATCCCGTCATCGCATCGAAGCCGGTCGCGAGCACCAGCGCATCGATTTCATAGTCATGGCCACCCGCACGCACGGCGCCGGTGAGGATTTCCTCGATGCCATTGGGGCGGATATCGACCAATGTCACATTCGTCCGGTTGAAGGTCGCGTAGTAGTCACTGTCGACGCAAAGGCGTTTGGAGCCGAATGGATAGTTTTCGGGCTGCAGGCGTTTTGCGGTCCCGGGATCCCTGACGATTTCGGCGATCTTGCCGCGGACGAAATCAGCCGCCGTATCGTTGGCGGCCTTGTCGAGAACGAGATTGTTGTAAGCGAGCAGGAACGGCAGTCCGCCCTTGGTCCACCGATCTTCATACCGGGCACGCCGTGCATTTTCGCCGTCGTCGAACGCGCCGCGGTCGGGAAGCTCGGTATAGATGCCGTTGCGCGTATCCTCACGCGCAAAGCGCCTGATTTCCGGATAATTCTCGCGAATGGCTTCGCGCGCTTCGTCCGTCAACGGCGTATTGCGAGCCGGAATCGAAAAATTCGGCGTACGCTGGAACACAAAGAGATGGCGCGCCTCGCCTGCGATCATCGGGACCGACTGAATTGCCGAGGAGCCCGTGCCGATCACACCGACGCGCTTGTCCGCGAAATCCACCCGTTCGTGCGGCCACTGGCCGGTATGGTACACTTGGCCTTTGAAGTCTGACAGACCCTCGATGTCCGGCATCCTGGCATTGGAAAGACAGCCGGTCGCCAACACGACAAATTTCGCCTGCACCAACCGGCCGCCGGAAATCGCGACATTCCACGTATGGGTTGCCTCATCGAAGTCGGCCCGCTCGACGCGGGTGTCGAGCGAGATGTCGCGGCGCAGATTGAAACGATCGGCGACATGGTTGGCATATTCCAGAATCTCCGGCTGCGACGCGTAACGTTCGCTCCAGTTCCATTCCTGCTGCAACTCCTCGGAGAAGGAATAGGAATACTGCATGCTCTCGATGTCGCAGCGCGCGCCGGGATACCGGTTCCAGTACCAGGTGCCGCCCAGGCCACCGCCCTGCTCGTACACGCGCACCGAAAATCCGAGCCCGCGCAGCCGGAAGAGCATATACAGTCCGGCAAAACCCGCACCAACCACGACAACGTCGAAGGCTGGTTCCTGACCGGCATCCGGAATGGACGGCGCGACGGACATCAAGGCGTTTCCTCAAGCTCAGTTTTGTTGAACAGAGCATTCTCCCGGTCGTGGAAAAGCGCAAGAAGAAAACCCGAGGGCAGATATCGCGGGCGGATATTCTGTGCTGCGGAACGCGTAACCTTCTTCGCCGCGCGATGACGTGATAGATGCTACCGGCGAGGAAGCATGACATGAGAACATCCTCTCCACCTGCCGATCGTATCCCCGTCATTGTCGGCATCGGTGAAATCACCGATCGACCCGGCGAGATCACCGATGGCCTGGAGCCGCTGACGCTGCTGATCGAAGCGCTCAAACTGGCGGAAGCCGACAGCGGCGCGGCGTTACTTGGCGAGATCGATTCACTCGACGTCGTCAATTTCCTGAGTTGGCGCTATCGCGATCCGGAAAAACTGCTTTCATCGCGCCTCGGTATCCAGCCGAAGCACGCTTATTACGGCCCGGTCGGCGGTGAAAGTCCGATCCGCTATCTGCATGAGGCGGCCCAACGCATCGCGCGCGGCGAATGCAGTCGTGGCGGCGGTCTGCGGCGCCGAAGCGCAGGGCACCGCGACGAGAGCCGAGCGCGCCGGCATCACCTTGCCATGGACGCCGTTCGCGCACGATGTCGAGGAGCCGAAGCGCGGCGCGGCGTTTCAGAAGCCGATGGCGGTCAAGCTCGGCGTGTTCCGTCCCGTCAGCGTCTATCCGTTCTACGAGGCTGCCGCCTCCGCCCATTGGGGCCAGACCCCGCGCGAGGCGATGGCCGAATCCGGGGCGCTGTGGTCGGCCTATTCGCAAGCCGCCACTGAAAATCCCAGTGCCTGGATCAAGCGGCGCTTCACGCCGGAGGAGATCACGACACCTTCTGCCGACAACCGGCTGATCGCCTGGCCCTATACCAAACTCATGGTCGCCAATCCGACCGTCAACATGGGCGGTGCGCTTTTGATGACGAGCCTCGCCAAAGCCCGCGCGGCCGGCATCGCCGAGCACAAGCTCGTTCACATCATCGGTGGCGCATCGGCGGAAGAGCCGCGCGACTATCTCGATCGCGATCAGTTCGCCGAAAGTCACGCCCAGAATGCGGTGCTTGAGGCGGTAACGGATCTGGCCGGGGGCAACGCCGCGGCGTTTGACGCGATCGAGCTTTACAGTTGCTTCCCTTGCGTGCCGAAAATGGCGCGGCGAACCCTGGGACTGGGGGCGAACGTGCGCCTACCGTCACCGGCGGCCTGACGTTCTTCGGCGCGCCGCTCAACACCTATATGACTCATGCGGCCTGCGCGATGGTGCGCAAACTCCGCAGCGGCGCCAAACTTGGTTTGCTCTATGGCCAGGGCGGCTTTGTCACCAAACACCACGCGCTGGTATTGTCGCGGCACGCGCCGTTGGAGCCGCTGGCGCAGGAAACCAGCGTCCAGAGCGAGGCCGACCGCCGCCGCGGCCCGGTGCCGGCCTTCGTCACCGAGGCCGCGGGCAAGGGCGACGGTTGAAAGCTTCACCGCGATCTACGGCCGCGACAACGCGGTCGAACACGGCGTGGTAATGCTGCGGACGTCGGACCATTCACGCGCGCTGGCGCGGGTTCCGGCCCACGATCGTTCCACACTGGCGCACCTCTTGAATATGGAGCGTAGCCCCGTCGGCTCATCCGGCGATATCGTCAAAGCGCAGGACGGGGTGTTGGAGTGGCGGGCGGGGTGAGCACGTGTCCCGGACGCGGTGCGGAACGAGGTCCGCTCCGCAGACCGGGATCCGCGGTCGCGTCTGGAATGGGCCCCGGCTCGGCAGCGCATCGTTACACGCTGCGCAGCGTCCGGGGCACGTCAGCAACTCCTAGCCCTTTTCGCCCTGCTTTGCGGAAGCTGCCGCCGGCCGGCCCTTGGTCGAGACCACGCGAACCGGATCGCCGTCGACGATCCCATCGGGCGGCGTAGAGATGATACGATCATCCAGCGTAATACCGCCGGCAAGTTCGATATCGCGCCCAAGATCGCGCGCGATCGTCACGGGCTTGAACAGGATCTTGTTGTCGGGCGTCACCGTCGCCACACGCAGGCCCGTCCGATCGAAGATCAGTGCGCTGGAGGGGATGTGCAGCGGCACGGCATCGCGCTGAAGGGTCAACCGTACATTGGCAAAGCCGCCCGGCATGAGCGCGCCGGCGGAGTTGTCGAGGCCGAGTTGCATCTGCGTCGTACCTGAAGTGACATCGACGGCCTGCGCCGAGGCCTCCACGGTCGCCTCAAAGGTCCGGGTCGGATATTCCGGCACCATGATCGTCCCCTTGGCGCCGATCTTCACCGAAGGCACGTAGTTTTGCGGCACGTTGACATAGACGCGCAGTTTCTTGATGTCGGAGATGATGAACATCGGCGGTCCGCTGCCGCCGCCGGCGTTGATCAAGGCGCCGACGTCGGTATTGCGCGCCGTCACGATGCCATCGAACGGCACGGTGATCTTCTTGTAGCCGGCGAGCGCCTCGAGCCGCTCGACATTGGCCTGGCTGGAGTTGACGGCCGCGTTCTTGTTGGAAAGGTCGGCGGTGCGTTCGTCGATCTCCTGCATCGAAACGAAATTCGACGCAATCAGCGTCTTGCGGCGGGCCAGCGTGACTTCAGAGAGCTTCGCGCTCGCCTGCTGGTTGGTCAGATCGGCGCGCGCCTGCAGCAATTGCTGATCAAGGTCGGGCGCATCGATTTCGGCGATCACCTGGCCTGCCTTGACGCGGGCGCCGATATCGGCGCTCCAGCTCTTCACGTAGCCGTTGACGCGGGCGAAGATCGGCGCGCGGTAATAGGCTTCCAGCCGTCCCGGCAGATCGATCGTCGCGGTCAGCGCGCCAGGATCGGGATAGATCACCGCAACCGATGGGACGGCCTGGTCGTCGGTCCATTCCTTGAGCTTGGTGCTGGTATCTTCCCGCGCGCGGATGCCGGTGACGACCAAGGTCAGCGCGCCGGCAACAGCGACCAGGCCTAAGATGCCTAGTTTCCGGCGGGAAGCCGGCGGCTTAGGTTCAATGGACATTGTCTCTCTCCGATAGGACGGCGGCTTTGGCGTCCTGCTTCTTGTGCAGCATACTGAAAACGACGGGAACAAACATCAGTGTAGCGATCGTCGAGAACGTCAGCCCGCCGATCACCGCCCGGCCCAAAGGCGCGTTGGCCTCGCCGCCCTCGCCCAGGCCGAGCGACATCGGCAGCATGCCGATGATCATGGCGAGCGCGGTCATCAGCACCGGGCGGATACGAACGAACCCGGCTTCGATGGCGGCAGCGACCGGGTCGCCCAGTTCCTCATAGCGCTCGCGGGCAAAGCTGATCACCAGCACGCTGTTGGCGGTGGCCACACCCATGCACATGATCGCGCCGGTCAGCGCCGGAACCGACATCGTGGTATGGCTCGTAAACAGCATCCAGACGATCCCGGCCAGCGCCGCCGGCAGCGCCGTGATGATCACGAACGGGTCGGACCAGGACTGGAAGTTCACGACGATCAGGAAATAGATCAGGACGATCGCTCCCAACAGACCAAAGAGCAATCCGGAAAATGCACTGTTCATGGTCTGCACCTGGCCGGAAAGCACAACGGTGGAGCCTTTCGGCACTTCCTTCGCGGTGTCCGCGATGACCTTGCTGACGTCGGCGAGCGATTCCACCGAGATCGCGTCCCTGCGGAGTGGCAAAGATCTGCACCAGCGGCTGGATGTCATATTGCGAAACAACATTGCTCGACGCCGTCCGTGTAATATTGGCGATGCCGCCGAGGATCGGCGCGTTCGAGGGCACGCTGGAGGTGATCGGCAGCGTTTCCAGCGCGCTCAGGGAATTGACCTGATATTGCGGTGTCTGCATCACGACGGAGTAGTTCACGCCGTTATCGGGGTTGAGGTAGTAAGTCGGCGCCACCTGTCCGCTGCCCGACAGGTTGACGGTGAGGCTATTGACGACGTCGCGCTCGGTCAGGCCGACATACTGCGCGCGCGTCCTGTCCACGTTGATGTTGAAGGTCGGGTTGTTCGTCGACTGCTGAATACGCGTGTCCGCGACCCCGGGAATCCGGCGAATCTGGCTCATTAGCTTGGTGGCGTAGGCGAAGTTCTCACTCAACCTGTTTCCCCGGATCTGCAAGTCGATTGGCGCGGGCGCGCCAAAGTTCAGGATCTGGTTGACAATATCGGCCGGCAGAAAAGCAAAAGTTGTTCCAGGGTAGAGGCGCGGAAGCTGCTCCCGCATCGCCTTCACGTAAGTTTCAGTCGGCGGATGATCCTCTTTCAGCTTGATCTGAATATCGCCGTCCTGCGGACCCGTCACGCCGGTATTGTTATACGTCGTGTTAATGCCCGAGATCGGCATGCCGATGTTGTCGGTCATCGTCTCGATCTGATCCGGCGGGATGATCTTGCGGATCGCCTTCTGGATGTCGGCGAACTGGTTGGCGCTTTCCTCAAGCCGCGTGCCGACCTGGAGGCGCACATGCATCAGGATCTGGCCGGCATCGACCGAGGGAAAGAAGTTCTGTCCGAGGTAGGGCACCAGCGCGAACGAGGCGGCGACGAACGCCAGGAATCCAACCACGAAGGTCGGACGGTGGCGCAACGCCAGCGTCAACACGTCGCGATAGCCGCTCCGAAACTGCTCGAACCGGTGTTCGAAGCCGCGTTGGAACCAAACCAGCGGATTGCGCGTCGGCGGCAGCGCGGCGCCATGTTCGTGCTGATGCGGCTTCAGCAAATACATCGCCATGGTCGGCACCAGCGTTCGCGACAGAATGAACGACCAGATCATCGCGAAGATCACTGCTTCGGCCATCGGCACGAACAGAAAGCGGGGAATGCCTTGCAGGAAAAACATCGGTATGAACACGATGCAGATGCAGAGCAGAGAGACGAACGCCGGCACCACGATCTGCTGCGCACCGTCCAGGATCGCCGGGCGAACTTCCTTGCCCTGCTCCAGATGCCAGTTGATGTTCTCGATCGTCACTGTCGCTTCGTCGACGAGAATGCCGACGGCGAGCGCAAGACCACCAAGCGTCATGATATTGAGGGTTTCGCCGATCGCCGCCAGCATGATGATCGAGCCGAACACGGCAAGCGGAATTGATGTCGCGATGATGACCGTCGAGCGCCAGCTTCCCAAAAACAAAAGGATCATCACGCTGGTAAGCGCGGCTGCGATAATGCCTTCGCGCACCACGCCCTCAATGGAGGCGGCGACGAACACGCCCTGGTCGCCGACGAAGCCGATTTTCAGTGCGTCGGGAAGCGAGTCCTTGTATGCAGCGGCCTTCTTCTTGATCCCGGCGATGATGTCGAGCGTCGAAATATAACCCGACTTCAATACCATCATCAGAACGGAGCGATTGCCGTTGACGTGGACGACGTTGGTTTGTGGCGGGTTGCCGTCGCGCACGGTAGCGACGTCGCGGATATAGATCGTCGCGCCATTGACGACCTTGATCGGGAGATCGCCCATCTCGCCGGCCTTCAGCGGCGAGTTGTTGACCTGGATGATATATTCGAAGGTGCCGATCTTCGAAGTGCCGGCCGGCTGGATCAGGTTCTGCGCCGCCAGCGCATTGGCGACGTCCTGCCCGGACAACCCCAGCGATTGCAACTTCTGCGGATCGACGTCGATCTGGATCTGACGCTGCTTGCCGCCATAGGGGTAAGGGATTGCGGCGCCGGGCACCGTAACCAGCGGCGTACGCAGCTGGTTGATGGCGATGTCGCCGAGGATCTGTTCGGTAAGCCCTTCGCCCGACAGCGCGAGCTGGATGATCGGAACCGTCGAGGCGCTGTAATTGAGGATCAGCGGCGGCGTCGCCCCCGGCGGCATCTGCTTGATGATGGTCTGCGAAACGGCAGTCACCTGCGCGTTGGCGGTGCGGATGTCGGCGTTCGGCTGAAAGTAGATCTTGACGATGCCGATGCCGTAATAGGAATTCGCGGTGATATGCTCGATATCGTTGACGGTCGTCGTCAGAATTCGCTGGTATTGAGTGATGATGCGGCCGGCCATCTGATCCGGCGGTAGTCCGGCATATTGCCAGACCACGCCGATCACCGGGATGCGAATATCGGGGAAAATATCGGTCGGGGTCCGCAGCGCGGCCAGCGGTCCGATAATCAGCAGGAGCAGCGCCAGCACGACGAATGTGTATGGCCGGTTCAGGGCAATACGGACCAGTTCGGTCATGGCACAGGCATTCCTGGATCGAGCGCTATACGATGAGCATGATGCAGTGCGGCATTTACCCGAAATACCGCCAAATGGCTAACGTGAGACCCGTCAAATCCCTTCACTTCCGCGAGAACGTTAAGATTCCCTGCAAAACGCGCCGACGGCAGAGTGCCAGTTTTCCGTTAACGCATCAGATCAAGTGCGTCGGAAAAAAAACGCGGACCGCCGAAATTGCCTGATTTGAGGGCAAGAATCATCTCGCCTTCCTTCGCACCGACAGCGCGCAATACAGGCACGCCCGCCGCAATTTCTGCGCCGACAAGAAATCCGGGGATGCCTAAACGATCCACTACCGCGCCTGAAGTTTCACCACCGGCAATCACCAGAAGCCGCACACCCGATCGCACCAGACCTTCCGCAATATCGGCCATCGCCTGCTCGATGGCATGCCCGGCTGCATCGCGGCCATGACGGGATTGCAGGGCTGCGACTTCCTCCGGCGTTGAGCTGGAGGCGATCAGGATCGGTCCCTCGGTGAGTCTTTGCGCGGCCCAGGCGAGCGCGCGCCGCACCTCGCCCTCGCCCGCAATGATTTGTTCAGGATCGAGGTGAAGCACCGCCATCTCGGATTCCGCATTGGCAATCTGCTGCAAGGTCGCCTGCGAACAACTGCCGGCGAGGCAGGCCGCCGGGCCGCCTATCGCCGCCTCGGGCGTGGCGCTGGAGGTGCCCGCGTTGGCTTTACCCGCCGCCACAAGGGTGCGCGCCAGGCCAAGCCCAATGCCGGAAGCGCCAACCGACAACCGATGGTCGAGCGCGACCTCACCGATCGTCTCCAGATCGCGATCGAACACCGCATCGATGATGGCCGCGCCAACGCCCTTGTCCGACAGATCGGCCAGGCGCGCCCGCACCGCCTCCGGTCCGCGAACAACCGTGGCGAGACCGACAAGGCCGACCTCGGTTTTGCTCTGGCGCGCCAACACCCGCACGAGATTTGAATCGTGCATCGGGTTGAGCGGATGGTCCTTGAGCGGGCTTTCATTCAGCGGCACGGAGCCGACGAACAGATTGCCCTGATAGACGGTGCGGTGGGTCTCGGGAAAAGCCGGCGTCACCAGAACGATCGCATCGCCGGAATCGGCGCGCAACGCATCCATCACCGGGCCGATATTGCCGGCGTCGGTGGAATCGAAGGTCGAGCAGATCTTGAACAGCACATGATCCGCGCCGCGGCCGCGCAGCCATTTGTCGGCGGCACGCGAACGCGACACCGCAAGGCTTGCTTCGATCGAGCGGCTCTTCAGCGATACGACGACCGCATCGACGTCAGGCAGGTCGAGTTCGTCTGCGGGAACGCCGATCGTCTGCACCGTACGCAGGCCGGCGCGCGTCAGCGTGTTGGCGAGATCGGAGGCGCCGGTGTAGTCGTCGGCGATGCAGCCGAGTGCGAGTTTCACGGCTTTACTCCCCAGTGTCCCGAATCCGAAGTTCGCCTCATTTTGCAGCATCCTCTCTAGCGAACTTCGGATTCGAAAGGACACTGGTAGAAATTTTATCGGCTGGTGCGGCTTTGGTTCAGAAGTTCTCTTGTAGAACTCGCGGCTAGACTGAAGAGAACTTCTGAACCGCCGCGCCAGCATAAGGCTTGAACCAGGCCAGCCCATCGGTGGTCTTGCCGCGCGGATTATATTCGCAGCCGACAAAACCCTTGTAGCCGAGACGATCGAGCTCAGTGAACAGGAACGGATAGTTCAGCTCTTCGCCGTCCGGCTCGTGGCGCGAGGGAACGCTCGCGATCTGGATATGACCGATGATCGGCATCATCTCGCGCAATCGCATGGTCACGTCACCATGCAGGATCTGGCAGTGATAGATGTCGAACTGCAATTTCAGGTTCGGAATTTTCAATTCCTGGATCAGGTCGCGCGCGAAGCCGAAGTCATTGAGAAAATAATTCGGCGTGTTGCGCGCATTGAGCGGCTCGAGCACGATGTCGATACCGTGGGGTGCGAAGAATTCCGCGGCCCACGTCACCGATTTATAAAACGCCTCTAAAGCACGCCGGTCGTTACGATCGGCCAGCCCGCCATCAGATGCAGGCGCCTGACGCCGGTCGCCTGCGCATAAGGCAACGCCGTGCGCAGACTTTCCTGCAAATCGGAAAAACGCTCGGGCAGCGCCGCAAAACCCTTTTCACCCGCGTCCCAATTGCCAGGCGGCAGATTAAACAGCGCCTGCGTCAGGCCGTTATCATGCAGCCGCTTGCCGATCTCTTCGGCCGGGTATGCATAGGGAAACAGGAACTCGACCGCGGTGAAGCCAGCCTTCGCCGCCGCCTCGAAACGGTCGAGGAACGGCACCTCGTTGAACATCAAAGTGAGATTGGCGGCAAAACGGGGCATCGACTGTCCTCTTGTTGTGAGTCGGACGATTCTAACATGGTCGCATCCATTTTGGCTTACTTCTTATTTCGGCTCGCCGGGCAGATGCGTGCCGGTCACGCGCGCATACATCCGCGCCACCGACGCATCGTCGTCGCGGCCCATGCCGGAAGCCGCCGTCATCAGGAACATCTGCAGCGCCGCGGCCGACACCGGCACCGGGAATTTCGCCGATCGCGCCATGTCCTGGATGATCCCGAGATCCTTGACGAAAATCTCGACCGCACTGCGCGGGGTATAATCGCCGTCGAGCACGTGCGGCATGCGGTTTTCGAACATCCAGGAATTGCCGGCGGAAGCCGTGATCACCTCATAGACTTTACGGATATCGAGGCCCTGCTTGGCGGCGAATGCAATGGCCTCCGAGGCCGCCGCGATATGAACGCCGGCGAGTAACTGGTTGATCATCTTGAAGGCCGCGCCTTGGCCAGCGGCATCGCCGAGCTCATAGAGTTTGGCCGCCATCGCATCGAGCGCCGGCCGCGCCTTGGCGAAGGCGGCCGCACTGCCCGAGGCGAGAATCGTCAGTTCGCCCTGCGCGGCGCGCTGCGCGCCGCCGGAAATCGGCGCGTCGAGATAATGCCTCTCCGTTGCTTCCAGTTGTTTGGCAAGCCGCCGCGCAACATCGGGATCCATGGTGGCGGAGGAAACGAACACCGCGCCCTTGGCGAGCGTCTCGGCGACGCCATCCTTGCCGAACAGAATGCTTTCGGTCTGGGCGGCGTTGACGACCACGCTGACGACGATGTCGGCCCCTCTCGCCGCCTCCGCCGGGGTCCTGGCGCCCTTCCCGCCTTCGGAGACAAACCGTTGAACCGTCTCCGCCGCCACATCGCAGCCGGTCACCTCAAATCCGGCGCGCTTGAGCGCGCTGGCCATGCCAAAGCCCATCGAGCCCAGCCCGATCACGGCGACATGCGGTTTGGCGGACGAAGACATGCGGCGTTTCCCTTGAACTTCTTGAAGATTATCCCCTGCCTATCACGGCTTGGCCGTGCTGCCAAAGCGTGAGACAAGGCAACAATAAGGATACCGCCATGAGCGAAACAAAAATCCGCGAGGAAATCTGCCGCCTCGGCCGCTCGCTGTTCGAGCGCGGCCTGACACCGGGTTCCTCGGGCAACATCTCGGTCAAGCTCGATGACGGCGGCTGGCTGGTGACGCCGACCAACGCCTCGCTCGGCTTCCTCGATCCCGCACGGCTGTCGCGGCTCGATGCCGCCGGCCGGCTTGTTTCCGGCGATGCCCCGACCAAGGAAGTGCCGCTGCACAGCGCGCTGTACCAGACCCGCGCGCCGGCGCGCGCGGTCGTGCATCTGCATTCGACCCATTCGGTCGCGCTCTCGATGCTGCCCGAGATCGATCCGCGCGCCGCGCTGCCGCCGATGACGGCCTATTACCTGATGAAATGCGGCGCGACCGCGCTGGTGCCTTATTATCGGCCGGGCGACCCCGCGGTTGCGGACGCCATCAAGGGCCTCGCCGGAAAATATTCATCCGTGCTGCTCGCCAATCACGGGCCGGTGGTCTCGGGCGACACGCTGGAAGCTGCGGTGTTTGCGGTCGAGGAACTGGAAGAGACCGCAAAGCTCTATCTGCTGTTGCGCGGATTGAACCCACGTTACCTGACACCGGCCCAGGTGGAAGATTTGACGAAGACGTTTGGCGTGGCGTTGCCGGAACACGATGGCTAACCCCATCGTCCTGCCCGGCCTTGAGCCGGGCATCCACGACTGTCTTGCTCGATGTCAAAGACGTGGATGGCCGGGTCAAGCCCGGCCATGATGCGGTTAGCGCGATGACTACAATCCCAGATACGCCTTGCGCACGTCCGGATTGCTCTTGATCTCGTCGGCCGTGCCCTGCATCTGCAGGCGCCCGGTTTGCAGGATATAGGCGCGGTCGGCGATCTCGAGACATTCGGCGATGCGCTGCTCGACGATCAGGACGGTCACGCCGATATCGCGGATGCGTTTGACGGCCTGAAAGATCTCATCGACCAATTTCGGCATGATGCCCTGCGAAGGCTCGTCCAGCATCAGAAGCCGCGGCCGGGTCATTAGCGCCCGGCCAATCGCGAGCATCTGCTGCTCGCCGCCGGAGAGCGTCTCGGCGCGCTGATCGAGCCGCTCAGAAAGCCGCGGAAACAGCTTGAACACCAGGTCAAGCGGTTGTTCACGATCCGACTTGCCGCGGTAGAGATAACTGCCGAGCCGTAAATTGTCGCGCACCGAGAGCCGCGGAAACAGGCGGCGATTTTCCGGCACATAGGCAATGCCGCGCGCGGTGATCATGTGCTGCGCCATGCCGTCGATGCGGTCGCCATCGAAGGTGACGCTGCCGGAACGCGGCCGCTCGGCGCCTGCAATGGTTTTCAACAGCGTCGATTTGCCGGCGCCGTTGGCGCCCGCGACGCAGACCACCTCGCCCTTCTCGACCTCGATCGAGACCTGCGAGATCGCGACCAGCCCCTGATAGGCGGTGGTGACTTCACGCACCGACAGCATGACGATCCCCAAGATAGGCGCTGATCACTTTCGGATCGCGAACGACATCGGCGGGCTTGCCCTCGACCAGAACCTTGCCGAGATCGAGCACGATCGCGCGATCGACCAGCGGCATCACGATTTCCATGACATGCTCGACCATCAGCACGGTGACGCCGGTGGCGCGCACCTTTCGAACCAGTTCGACGCCGGTCTGGGCCTCGATCGGCGTCAGACCGGTGAGAACTTCGTCGAGCAGCAGCAGTTTCGGCTCGGTCGCGATCGCGCGTGCGACTTCGAGGCGGCGTTTTTCCGACGGGATCAACTGGCTCGCCAGCGTATCGGCCCGCGCCGCCAGCCCACAGAATTCCAGCACCTCATGGGCCTTGCGGCGCGCCTCGCGCATCACGGTGGTGCGGATCAGCGCGCCGACAATGACGTTGTCGATCACCGTCATGGTCTCGAAACTTTTCACCACCTGGAAGGTGCGTCCGATGCCGCGTTCGCAGCGTTCCGCCGCCGACAGCTGCGTAACATCCTCTCCATTGAGAACGATCGAGCCTTGTGTGGGCGTATACACACCGGCGATCAGATTGAACAAGGTCGACTTGCCGGCGCCGTTGGGGCCGATCAGTCCGACGATCTCGCCGCGCCCGACCGAGATCGAGACGTCGCTATTGGCAACGAGGCCGCCGAAGCGCTGCCAGATGCCCCGGGTTTCGAGCAGCGCCGTCATCGCGCGGCTTCCTTGCGCCGGGGCGAAAATAATCCAACCAACCCTTGCGGCCGCGCCAGCGAGATCAGAACGATCAGCGTGCCGTAGACGATCAGATCGACGCCGCGGCCGGAGCCGCCGATGAAAGAGCGCGTCAGTTCCGTGAGCGGAATCAGAATGACGGCCCCCAGCACCGGACCCCACAAGGTGCCGATGCCGCCCAACACCGCCGGCAGCGCCATCAGAAGCGAGAACTGGAAACCCATGACGCTTTCGGGGTCGATATAGGAGACGAATTGCGCGTAAAAGCTGCCGCCGATCGCGGTGAGAAAGGCCGAGACCGCGGCCGCGCCCATCTTGGAATTGAACACCACCACGCCCAGGCTTTCGGCGGCATCCGGGTTATCCTTCACCGCGCGCCACCAGTAGCCCCACTTGGAATCTTCCAGCCACCAGGTCACGAGCCAGGCGACGCAGGCGAGCGCGAGTGCAAAGTAGAAGTAAGGCAGCTTGCTGCGGACGAACTGGAACTTGAGCCAGCTATCGCCGCGGACGGGAATATCGATGCCAAGCGCGGCACCGGCCCAATCCCAGTTCTGAAACAACAACAGCGCGGTTTCGGCGATCACGATGGTAGCGATGACGAAATAATGCCCGCGCAAACGGAAGCAGGGATAGCCGAGCGCCATCGCGATGACCGCCGAGATCAGGCCGCCGCCGAGCATGCCGAACCACGGCAGCACGCCGAACTTGGTGAAGAGAAGCGCGGTGGTATAGGCCCCTAGCCCGAAATAGAGCGCGTGCCCCAGCGAAATCTGACCGCAATAGCCGGAGAGGATGTTCCAGCTCTGCGACAGCGCCGCATACATCAGGGTCAGCACCATGATGTTCTGAACGTAGACGTCCTTGACGAACAGCGGAACGATCGCCGCGATCGCGGCAAAGATCGCGGCAACGATGAGATCGCGACGGCGGCGCTGGGCGAAGGCCGTATCCATCACATCGATCCGAACAGGCCGCGTGGCCGGATAAAGACCACGAGCAGATAGACCGCGTAGATCCCGACCGATTTCAGCGATGGCGGCAGGATCAAGGCGGTGGTGGCTTCGACGAGGCCGACAACGAGACCGCCGGCGAAGGCGCCGAACACGCTGCCAAACCCGCCCAGCGCCACCGTGACGTAGGCGATCAGCGCAAAGGATGCGCCGACATCCGGATAGATATAGAAGAAGATCGCCATGATCGCGCCGGCGAGCCCGACCAGCGCGGCACCCAGGCCCCAGCCGAGCGCGAACACCTTGTTCTTGTCGATGCCGACCAGCGCCACGGCGCCGGCATCTTCGCGCGTCGCCTCAAGCGCCCGGCCGAAGTCCGTGCGATTGATGAAGAAATAGAGCGCGATGAAAGCGGCGATGGCCACCAACGCACCGAACAGCTGCGGCACAGGCAGGAAGATGCCGCCAATCGAGATGGTTTTGCCGCCGAGCCAGGAATGCGTGATGCTGCGATAATCCGGCGTGAAGAAATATTGCGCGAGCCCGCGCATCACGATCGCAAGCCCGAAGGTCGAAAAGATCTGCACCATGCCGGCATTGGCCTTGGCGCGGACGGCAAACCGCACGATCAGGAGATAAACGGCGGCCCCGAATACAAACAGCGCCGCTGCCACCAGCGGCGCGGCCAGCAACGGATCGATCGCGAAGAACGCGAACAGAAAGAACGTCGCATACATCGCGATCATCAGAAATTCGCCATGGGCGAAATTGACGACGTCCATGAGGCCGAAGATCAGCGCCAGCCCCACGGCGATCAAGCCGTAGAGCAGCCCCATCAAGAGGCCGCTGGCCAGACTTTGAATGATGGTCTCAGCGGTCACTCCCCTGCCCCCTTATCCCCTGCTACTTCATTGGCCAAGTGGCTTCAGCAACCGCCGCTTGCGGCGGGAAGATCGTGACGAACTTGCCGCCGGTATATTGCAGCAGCACCGGGTCGGCGTCGTTGTTCTGGCCGGTCTCGTCGTACTTCACGCGCTTCCAGGGCATGATGGTCTGCTCGCCAGGAATGTCGGTTGCCGCCAGCGCGTCGCGGATCTTCTCGCCGTCGGTGGATTTGGCGCGGTTAATGGCATCGGCCATCAGGATCAGCGCCATGAACTGCCGCGACGAATAGTCGTTGAAATCCTTGCCCGACTTTTCCTTGAACATGTCGTTGATCTTGCCGACCATCGGCCGCTTCTGCGCAAGATCGAGCGAGAACGTGCCGCGCGAGATCACGCCTTCGAGCTTGTCGCCGACCGCGTCATACAGCGCCTTTTCGGAGAAACCGGCATCCTGCGCCACGATCGCCGGCGGCTTGTAGCCGAGTTCGCCCATGGTCTTGACCAGCAAGATACCGTCGGTGGTGTAGCTCGACGGCATCAGCACGTCGGCATTGGCCGCCTTGATTTGCTGTACCTCGGCCGAAAGCGACGGTGAATTCGCCCGGTATTTGATATCGGAGACGATCTTGTAACCGCGCTCGGCGGCCAATTTGGACTGAGCGTTGCCGGAATCGGTGCCGAAGATCGTGTCTTCGTGGAACAGCGATAATGTCTCGATCTTGGTGCCCTTCTTCTTCATGGCGTCGAAGAAGTCGAACATGGCCTTGGAGTACATCTCGTCGTGCGGCGATGCGCGGAAATAGAATTTAAGGCCGCGGCGGTGCAGGCTCGGCGAGGAATTATCGGCCGACATGTACGGAATCTGGTAGCGCTCACAGGTCTGGCTGATGGTGACGGCGACCGCGCTTTGATAGCTGCCGATAACGGCACAGACTTTCTCCTGCGTGATCAGGCGTTCGGCTTCGGCCCGGCCTTTCTGCGGATCGGCCTGATGGTCGGCGAAGACAAGACGCACCTTGGCGCCGCCAAGGCCAGGCAGGCCCTCGCCGCGCGCCAGCGGCAGATCGAAGTCGAACTTCTTGTTGATGAGTTCGGCCGCAGTCTGAAAGGCCTTCTGCGCATCGACGCCGATCTGGGCGCTCGCGCCGGACAGCGGATAGATCACACCGATCACCACTTCCGAAGTTTGCGCACGGGCAGCTACCGGCGACAGCGCAGCGCTCGCAGTGGCCCCTAACAATACATTTCGGCGGGAGATGGTCATTGGAAAATCCTCTATCGGCTATCGATGAAACGATTGGAGAAGACCGTAAAGCCTGAAAGAACAGCACAAACTGCTCATTACAGCACCGCGAGGTCCTTGTTGTGCAGGTCCGTCACCAGCATCAGGCCCGGCGCATGCGTGATAGCAAATGGGACCTTCGCCGCAGCAATCACCGCCTGCGGTGTGACGCCGCACGCCCAGAACACCGGAATCTCGTCGGGCGCGACCGGGACCGCATCGCCGTAGTCGGGCTTCGCGATATCGGCGATGCCGATCGAATGCGGGTGACCGAGATGGACCGGCGCGCCATGCACCGAAGGAAACCGCGAAGTGATCTGCACGGCGCGGATCGCCTGGGCCGGTTTGAAAGGACGCATCGAGACGACCGTCGGACCCGAAAACGGCCCGGAAGGCTTGCAGGCGATATTGGTCCGGTACATCGGCACGCGCACTTGGCGCTCGATATGGCGGATCGGCAGGCCTTCGGCCAACAGCGCTTCCTCGAACGAAAACGAGCAGCCGAGCACGAAAGCGACGAGGTCGTCGCGCCAATGCTTCATGATGTCGGTCGGTTCTTCCACCACCTCGCCGTCGCGCCAGACGCGATAGCGCGGCACATCGGTACGAATATCGAGGTCGAGGCCGAGCGAAGGAATTCGGGGATCGCCGACATCGGACATACCGATGATCGGACAGGGTTTGGGATTGAGCTGGCAGAAACGGTGAAACGAGGCCGCGAGCTTTTCCGGCAGGATCGCCAGATTGCCCTGAACAAAACCGTTGGCGACCCCGGCGGTGGATTCCGCCCTGCCGGTGCGGTAGGCGAGCCTCGCCTGCCGGCTTGGAAGCAAGTCCTCACCCTCTCGGAATGACTGGACTGCCGCAGAAATAGTCATGATGTCGTCCTGCCTATGATCTCGACATCAGTGAAACCCACACGTACTATAAAGTCTAATCTTACTTTTTAATCAGTTTGGATAAGCCTGAATTATCGGTGGTGCTGGATGGTGGACTTCAAGTCGATCGAGACGTTCCTGTGGGTGGTGACGCTCGGCAGCTTCCGCGGGGCCGGCCAGCGTCTCAACACCACCCAGCCGGCGATTTCACAACGGATCGCCCAGCTCGAACGCGAGATGGGGGTGAAGTTGTTGAACCGCGACCATCGCGTGGTCTCGCCGACGCCAAGCGGCCGGCAATTGATGCTCTACGCCGAGAAGCTAATCAGCCTCCGCGCGGAGATGATGGCCGAAGTGGGCGACCGCTCGGCGATGCGCGGCGTGCTGCGGTTGGGGGTCGCCGAAACCATCGTCCATACCTGGCTGCCGCGGCTGATCAAGAGTGTGAACACCACCTATCCGAATTTGTCGCTGGAGATCGAGGTCGACATCACGACCAATCTCAGCGTGCGGCTGCTTGCGCAGGAGATCGAACTCGCCTTCGTGCTGGGTCCGCTGTCGGGCCCAAGCGTGCGCAACCGGGTGCTGTGCGACTATCCTGTGAGCTGCGTGACCAGCCCTTCGCTCGGGCTCGGCAACGGCCCGTTCTCGATTCAGGAACTGGCTAAATTCCCGATCATCACCTTCGCGCGCAAGACCCAGCCCTACGAGACCGTGCGCTCGCTATTCAACCGCCCTGACCTGCCACCAATCCGGCTGCACGCCAGCGCGTCGCTGGCAACCGTCATCCATATGGCGATCGAAGGCTTAGGGATCGCCATCATTCCCGCCGCGATCGTGGAGAACGAGCTCGCCGACGGCAGGCTGCAGGACCTCAAGACTGACTTTACAATCCAGCCGCTGACCTTCTGCGCGGCCTGGCTGACTTCGCCCGAAGAGATCGCGGTCGAGCGCGTCGCCGACCTCGCCGCTAGGATCGCGCAAGAGAGCGCCGTGACAGTCGATACCTCGATTGTTGACGCGCCGCAGCCGGTAGTCCAATTCTAACATTCGCATCCCGTCTCAGCAGCCGCTTTTGCGAATATTAGAATCGGACCACCAGCACGCCATCCTTACCGGAACAACCCCCATGGCGACAGCCGCATCCAACCTGCAAATCGATTCCGCCCGTCTCTGGGACACGATTCACGAAACCGCGAAATTCGGCGCCACGCCGAAGGGCGGCGTGCGGCGGCTAACGCTGGGGCCCGAGGACAAGCAGGTACGCGACTGGTTCCGAACGGCGTGCGAGGCCGCCGGCCTTGAGGTGCATGTCGATGCGCTCGGCTCGATGTTTGGCTTGCGCATGGGCCGCGACATGTCGAAGCCGCCGATCGGGCTCGGCTCGCATCTGGATACCCAGCCGACCGGCGGCAAGTTCGACGGCGTGCTCGGCACGCTTGCCGCGCTCGAAGTCGTCCGCACGCTCAACGACGCCGGGATCGAGACTGAAATTCCGATCTGCATCGCCAACTGGACCAATGAGGAAGGCTCGCGCTTTGCGCCCGCGATGATGGCATCCGCCGCCTACGTCGGCGATTTCACCACCGACGATATCCTCTCGCGCAAGGATGCCGAGGGCATGAGCGTCGGCGAAGCGCTCGACAGCATCGGCTATCGCGGCGACAAGCCGGTCGGCTTCCAGAAATTCTCCGGCTTTGTCGAATTGCACATCGAACAGGGGCCGATCCTGGAGGCCGAAGGCAAAACCATCGGCGTGGTCGATTCCGGCCAGGGCGTGTTGTGGTACGACGGCAAGATCACCGGCTTCGAGAGCCATGCCGGCTCGACGCCGATGCAACTCCGACGGGATGCGCTCGCGACTTTGTCCGAAATCGTGCTGGCGATGGAAGCGATCGCGAAAAAGCACGGCCCCAACGCGGTCGGCACCATCGGCGAAGCCGTGATTGCCAACCCCTCGCGTAACGTCATACCCGGCGAGATCGCCTTCACGGTCGACTGCCGCAGCGCGGACGCTGCGATCATGGACGCTCTGAATTCGGATTTGCGCGCCGCCGTCAAGGAGATCTCGGCCCGGCGCAAGGTCGACGTCACGCTGGACCTGATCTGGCACAAACCGCCGACCCATTTCGATCCGAAGCTGGTCGACGCGGTGGAAGATGCCGCTAAAAAACTCGGCTTCTCCCATCGCCGCATTACTTCCGGCGCCGGTCATGACGCCTGCAATCTCAATACGAAGATTCCGGCCGCCATGGTGTTCGTGCCGTGCAAGGACGGCATCAGCCACAATGAACTCGAAGACGCCACGCAGGCCGATTGCACCGCCGGCGCCAACGTTCTGATGCATACCGTGCTGGCGCTCGCCGGCGTCGCGTCGTGAGCTTGATCCGGAAAAGTGGGAAGCGGTTTTCCGAAAGATATGAGATAAAAAAGGGAGATTTCCGTGCGGGGTGTTTTTGTCGATGCCAACGGATCGCTTGCCGATATTTTCGAACGGCAGAACAAGGCCGGCGACCCGGCCGTGCATGTCAACCGCAATGCCGACATCAAGTCCGAAGACATGCCGGCCTTACTCGGCGGCGCCGAGATCGTCGTGATCGATCACACCTCGCTGCCGACCGACGTTGCGAAGCGCTGCAACGGCCTCAAGCATGTGGTGTTTCTGGGCACCGGCGCGCGCAGCTACTTGAACCCGGAGGAACTCGCTGAACTCGGCATCGAAGTTCACCTGATCAAGGGCTATGGCGACACGGCCGTCGCCGAATGCGCGATCGCGCTGATGTGGGCGGCGGCGCGCGGGATCGCGAAGATGGACCGCGAGATGCGCGCCGGCAACTGGCTGCGCGAAGACGGCATGCAACTCACCGGCAAGACGCTCGGCCTGATCGGCTTCGGCGGCATCGCGGCGGAAGTGGCGCGCATCGCGCTCGGCAGCGGCATGAAGGTGATCGCCTGGAACCGCTCACTGAGGCAATTTGCCGGCGTCGAATTTGTTTCGCTTGAGGCATTACTCGCGAAAAGCGACGTCGTTTCGCTGCACCTTCTGCTCAACGACGAGACCCGCGGCTTTCTGTCGCGTGAACGCATCGACGCGATGAAGCCAGGCGTCATCCTCGTCAACACCGCGCGCGCGGCCATGGTCGACGAAGCCGTGATGATCGAGGCGCTGAAGTCCGGCCACATCCGCCATGCCGGGCTCGATGTGTTCAACACCGAACCGCTGCCGGGGGGTCATCCACTGACCAAAATCCCGAACGTGACGCTGTCGGCGCATTCCGCGTTCCGCACGCCGGAAGCGAGCGAAAACCTGATCCATGCGGCATGGGAGCATTGCAGAAGAATTGCGAAGGGCGGTTGAACCGCATCGGTCTGAATTCCTCACCCAGAGGAGCCGCGAAGCGGCGTCTCGAAGGATGAGGCCACATTAATTCCCGAGCAGTCGGGCCTCATGGTTCGAGACGGCGCTGACGCGCCTCCTCACCATGAGGGCCTACTCCACCATCTCCGCGACCGCCTTGCCGCAGGCGCTCGTGTCGGCATTGCCGCCGAGATCGCGGGTGCGCAACGTGCGCTCGCCGAGCGTACGTTCGATCGCGCTGACGATCGCATCCGCCGCCTGTTTCTCGCCGAGATGCTCCAGCATCATCGCGCCCGACCAGATCATGCCGATCGGGTTGGCGATGCCTTGACCCGCAATGTCCGGCGCCGAGCCGTGCACCGGCTCGAACACCGATGGGAAATTGCCTTCGGGATTGATATTGCCCGACGGCGCGATGCCGATGGTGCCGGTGCAAGCCGGCCCCAGATCGCTCAGGATATCGCCGAACAGATTCGAGCCGACCACGACGTCGAACCAGTCCGGATGCAGCACGAAATTCGCGGTCAGAATATCGATGTGGTATTTGTCCCACTTCACCTTGGGATAGTTCTTGGCCATCGCCTCCACGCGCTCGTCCCAATACGGCATGGTGATCGAGATGCCGTTGGATTTCGTCGCCGAGGTCAGGTGCTTTTTCGGCCGCGATGCTGCGAGTTCAAATGCGAACTTGAGAATGCGATCGACGCCGGTACGTGTCATCACCGTCTGCTGGGTGACGAATTCGCGGTCGGTATCAGGGAACATCCGCCCGCCAACGGATGAATATTCGCCTTCGGTATTTTCCCGCACCACCCAGAAATCGATGTCGCCGGGCTTGCGGCCCGCGAGCGGCGAAGGCACCCCCGGCATCAACCGAACGGGGCGAAGGTTGGCGTATTGGTCGAACTCTCGCCGGAATTTGATCAGCGAGCCCCACAAGGAAATGTGATCGGGAATTTTCGCCGGCCACCCGACCGCACCGAAATAGATCGCATCGTGCTTGCCGATCTTGTCCTTCCAGTCGTCCGGCATCATCTGGCCGTGTTTTTCGTAATAGTCGTAGGAAGCGAAATCGAAATGATCGAAATGCACGGCCACGCCGTGCTTCTTCGCCGCCGTCTCGATGACGCGCAGGCCCTCCGGCACAACCTCCTTGCCGATCCCATCGCCGGGAATGACTGCGATCCGGTATTGCTTTTTTTCCTTGCTCATCGAGAATTTCCTTCCGGCTGGGGCCGCTTTGGTAACGCGATTTCGTGTTGGGATTGCAATGGACCAAAGTCCTCCCGCGCGCAACGGTGCAGTGCAATGTTGACCGCTGCGCCGGACGCAGCCTAAGTCAAAATACCCCTCACTCTTCACCCCGATCCAGCGAGCAATCCCATGGACCTTCATCTGCGCGGCAAACGCGTCCTCATCACCGGCGCCTCGAAGGGCATTGGCGCGGCCGCGGCCGAAGCCTTTGCCGAGGAAGGCGCTCACCTGCTGCTGGCCGCCCGCAGCGGCGATCAACTTAAAGCCGTCGCGGAGCGTCTCCGCTCGACGCATCAGATCGACGCCGCGACCACGGTGGTTGACTTGCGCAAGCCCGAGGACATCGCACGGCTGGTGAGAGAGGCCGCCGATGTCGACATTCTCGTCAACAATGCCGGCGATATCCCCGGCGGTTCGATCGACAAGATCGATGAGGCGACCTGGCGCCATGCCTGGGAATTGAAAGTATTCGGCTATATCAACATCACGCGCGCGATCTATGCGCAGATGAAGGCGCGCGGGCACGGCGTGATCGTCAACGATATTGGCGTGGCCGGCGAAAAATTCGATGCCAACTATATCTGCGGCTCTACCGGCAACGCCGCGATCATGTCGTTCACCCGCGCGCTCGGCAGCAAGAGCCTCGCCGACAACATTCGCGTCGTCGGCATCAATCCGGGCCCGGTCGGCACCGATCGTCACGTCACGCTTTTGAAGACCCGCGCCAGGAACCAGCTCGGCGATGAAAACCGCTACAAGGAATTCCAGAAAGGCCTTCCGCACGGCCGTCCCGCGCATCCACGCGAGATCGGCGACCTGATGGCGTTCCTCGCCTCCGACCGCTCCGCCTACACTTCGGGCGTGATCTTCACCGTCGACGGCGGCATCGCGGCGGGCTGGGGCTAGTGTTCGTGTACCGCGGACGCGATGCAGCGTTGTCATGACCGGGCTCGCTCCGGCAGCCACGCCTGGGACCGTAAGCAAATGCTGACGTTTATATTGATCCGCAGATCAGCAGCGCATCGTTGCACGCTGCGCTGGATCCGGGATAACTGCGCTAAACCCGCTCGATCACCTGCCGGATCAGCGTCGTGATCCGCCCCTTTGGTGAGGCCATTTCATCCATGATGGTGAAATGGTTGGCGCCGGGGATTTCTTCGTAAGCGACCGGCGAACCAGATTTGGCGCGATAGGCCGCGAAGTCGGCGGTCTGTTGGCGCAGCAGCGGCAACTCGGCGCCACCGACCGTCAGGACCATCGGTTTTGCCGCATCCGTCGTCAGCAGCATCGGCGAGTTGCGCTTGGACATCGCCTCGTCAAGGCCGAGCTTGACGTTGAGATAGGAATGGCGGATCGGCTCGAGATCGTAGATGCCGCTGATCGCCACACCACCCTTGATGTGAGGATTCATCATCGCCATCGCGGTCAAATGCCCGCCGGCGGACCACCCGGAGGCCACCAGCCGTTTGGCATCGGCGCCAAGCTCAGGCAAACGACCGGCGAGATAATCGATCCCGGCGTGGAGTTCCGCGACGATCTGCTCAAGCGTCGCATCGGGCGCGAGCGTATAGCCGATCAGCGCGACGTTGATGCCGTGCGCCATCGGGCCTGCAGCGAACAGCGTAAAGGCAGACTTCGACCGCATCTGCCAATAGCCGCCGTGGATGAAAAGCAGCGTCGGCGCATTCGGCGCCGCTTTCAGAAAGTCGATGCGGTTGCGCTCGCGGGGGCCGTATTGAAGATCGAGATGCGCGCCATGCGCGGTGCGCATTTCCGCCGAAAGCTTCTCCCAGCCTTCGACCATGTTCCCGCTGCCGGCCACCGCCGCACCATTGTTGAGACCGCTGTCGAGCGCCTCCTGGCTTAAGCTGCGCCAATCAAGCGCGTCGAATGGCGGGGTCATGGCTAGAGCTCCGGTTCCGAAGTTCGCAAGCTATTGGGGCGACCTCTGATGCGAACTTCGGAATCAAAGGAGCTCTAGCAAAATACGGTTTGTAGTGCGGCTTTTAAATTTGAAGTTCCTATAACGAGCTCGCGGCAAAACTGATAGGAACTTCAAATTCGCCGCACTGGTCTCCGGCTATCTGCCTACGTTTCCACCTTGTCGTAAGACGTTTTAAAGGGTTAGACAATCTGTCATCCAATGCGGAAGACGGCGAACCTGCGGGGAGAATAAATGCCATCGGATCAGGCACTCATACGGTCAACGGCATGCGCAATCGTTGACCAGCTCAATTCGGGCGAGGTCACCCCGCTGGATTTGCTGGACGCGCTGGAGAACCGGATCGCGGAGATTGACGGCAAAACAAACGCCCTGCCGATCCTGTGCTTCGATCGGGCGCGCGTGCAGGCCAAAGCGCTGATGCAGAAGCCCGTGGGCGAACGCGGCCTGCTCGGCGGTATGCCGGTTCCGATCAAGGACCTTACCAACGTCGCCGGCGTCAGGACCACGCAGGGCTCGCCGATCTACAAGGACACCATCGCCGCCCAATCCGACATCGTCGTCGAACTCCTCGAAAGCAATGGCGGCGTCGTCTACGCCAAATCCAACACCCCGGAATTCGGCGCCGGGGCGCATACGTTCAACGAAGTTTTCGGCGCGACGCGCAACCCGTGGAACACCTCGCGCTCGGCTTCAGGCTCTTCCGGCGGATCGGCGGTCGCACTCGCAACCGGCATGGCGTGGCTTGCCCACGGCACCGACATGGGCGGCTCGCTCCGCAACCCCGCAAGCTTTTGCGGCGTCGTCGGCTTGCGCCCGAGTATCGGCCGCGTGCCGCATAGTCCGGCTTTCAAGATCGATCGCAACCTCACGGTCCACGGACCAATGGCGCGCAATGTCGAGGATATCGCGCTCCTGCTAGATGCGATGAGCGGCGAACACCCCGCCGATCCATTGTCCCTGCCCCGCCTGCCGGCGTCGTTTCTGTCTGCCGCACGTTCCGGCAACCGCCCCAGGCGCGTCGCCTATTCGCCCGATCTCGGCATTACCCCGGTCGATTCCGAGGTTGCCGCGATCACGCGCAAAGCGGCTTCTCGTTTCGCCGAGGCCGGCATCATCGTCGAGGAAGCCCATCCCGATTTGCGCGAGGCCCATGAATGTTTCCATGTGCTGCGCGCCTTCGACTTTGCGATCTCCAAGGCCGCGCTGTTGCGCAGCAAGCGCGAATATCTCAAACCGGAAGTGATCTGGAACATCGAGGAAGGTCTAAAACTCTCCGTCGAAAAGATCGAGCGCGCCGAAGCGCAACGCGTCGCGATGGCCGCGCGCACGCTCGAGTTTTTCAAGACCTACGATTTGCTGCTGACGCCGGCGACAATTGTTGCGCCGTTCCCGATCGAGAACCGCTATGTCGCCGAATGTGCCGGCAAAAAATTCGACAACTACGTCGAGTGGCTCGGCATCGTTTACGCCATTACGCTCGCCTGCTGCCCGGCGCTGTCGTTGCCATGCGGGTTTACCGCATCGGGCCTGCCGGTCGGACTGCAAATGGTGGCGGCGCCGCGCGGCGAAGCACCGTTGCTCGCCGGCGCGAAGGTATTGGAGGATATTCTGGGCTTGCGCGGCACCACGCCGATCGAGCCCAAAGCCGCACCGCAATAACCGGTAGTCGCGCGGAAATTCGCAAAGCAAAGCGGCGATTTGGACGCTGGTGAACGGCCCGCCCACCGCTATAATCTCTTTTACGAGAATGGAATAACGAGTGCGCCGGTTTGAACGGCGTAACCGACGGGAGGAATCTGAAATGTCAGGAAAACTGCGAGTTCGCGTCGATCAAGACAAATGCCAGGGACATGCCCGCTGTCATTCGCTCGCATCTGAACTGTTCGAACTCGACACATTGGGCAACGCGCACGAAGTGAGCGACGGCACGGTACCTGCGGGGCTGGAAGACAAAGCGTGGCTCGCGCAGTCCAATTGTCCCGAAATTGCGATCGATGTCATCGAGGAATAAACCGTTCACCGAGTTGTTCGACTTTACCGATCGAGAGGAATTGCCTCATGTCCGATCATCCCCCCGTCACCGACTGGATTCGCGACTTCGACCATACCGATCCGCGCTGGACGGAGAACCCCTATCCGATCTGGGACGCGCTTCGCGCCGCTAGCCCGGTGGTCCATACCGAGCGCTTTCTCGGCTGCTACATGCCGACGACTTTTGAGGCCGTGAAACAGATCACCTATGACACCGAGCACTTTTCTTCGCGTCGTGTTGTCGTGCGTGATGTGAGGCCTCAGACCATCCCTTCGCCGCCGATTACATCCGATCCGCCGGAACACAAACCCGCCAAGCAATTGCTGTTACCGTCCTTCACGCCTGAAGCAGTCAGGAAGCTCGAGCCGCGGGCTCGCGCCATTTGCAACGAACTGATCGATGGCTTCATCCATGACGGGCGTTGCGACGCCGCCGCCCGCTATAGCCGGCATATCCCGGTTCGCACGATCGCCCATATGCTCGGCATTCCGGAAGACCGACGGCGACCTCTTCATCAAATGGATTCACGAAATTCTCGAAGCTCGGCATCACAAACCAGGCTGTGATGATGAAAGCCATTCGACGAAATGACCGCTTATTTCTCCAGCCATATCGAGCGCCGCAAGACACATCCCGACCGATGATCTGATCACGACGCTGATGAATGCACGCGACAGGGACGGCCAGCCGCTGTCCGACGTCCACGTGCAGGGCACGTTGCGGCTGTTGCTGATCGCCGGCATCGACACCACCTGGAGTGCGATCGGCTCGTCGCTCTGGCATCTGGCAAAGACCCCTGCCGACCGCGAGCGTCTGATCGCGGAGCCCGAGCTGCTGCCGACAGCGATCGAGGAATTCCTCCGGGCTTTTGCTCCGGTGACGATGGCGCGCGAGGTCGTGAAGGAAACCGAAGTCAGCGGCTGCCCCATCAAACCGGGCAATATGGTGCTGCTGTCGTTTCCGGCCGCCAACCGCGATCCGGCCATGTTTCCCGACGCCGACAAGATCGTGATTGACCGCAAGCAAAACCCGCACGCGGCGTTCGGGCTTGGAATTCACCGTTGCATCGGCTCCAACCTTGCGCGCATGGAGATGACGGTTGCGATCGAGGAATGGCTCAAGCGCATCCCCGATTTCAGGCTCGACCCTGCCGGCAAGGTCATCTGGTCGGAAGGCACAGTGCGCGGGCCGCGGCAACTTCCAATCCTGTTTGGGAAGGCGTGAGTGCCTTTCTTTTCGACTTTTCAAAAAATCCCCGGGGGAAACAAACGTGACTGAGCAAGCTGCAAGTCTGAGCGCGGACGACCGTCTCGATCTTCATGACGTCGAACGCCGGGTAAAGGCGATCTTCATCGGCTCCGTCGGCAATCTCGTCGAGTGGTACGACTTTTACGCCTATACGGCGTTCGCGCTGTACTTCGCACCGGCTTTCTTCCCGAACAGCGATCCGGTGGTGCAGCAGCTCAACGCCGCCGTATTGTTTGCCGCTACGTTCCTGATGCGCCCACTGGGCGGCTGGCTGTTCGGCTACATCGCCGACCATTACGGCCGTCGGCTGTCGTTGACGCTGTCCGTAGTCTGCATGTGCTTCGGTTCGCTGATCATCGCGGTGACGCCGACCTATGCCTCGATCGGCCTGGCCGCGCCGGCGATCCTGGCCCTGGCGCGTGTTATCGAAGGATTGAGCCTCGGCGGCGAGTACGGCGCCAGCGCGACCTATCTCAGCGAAGTCGCCGACGCCAAGCATCGCGGCTTCTACTCGAGCTTCCAGTACGTCACCCTGATCGGCGGCCAGCTCACCGCCATCATCGTGCTGCTGCTTTTGCAAAAGATATTTCTGACGCCGGAAGAATTGAAGGCGTGGGGCTGGCGGATCCCCTTCGTGATCGGCGCGCTGCTTGCAATCTTTGCTGCCGTGATGCGGCGCAGCTTGCAGGAGACCGAGGCGTTCGAGGAAGCCAGCCGGACTGTCAAGCCGACCGGCTCGATCCTTGGCCTGTTGCAATACCCGCGCGAACTTCTGCTGGTGGTAGGGCTTACCGCCGGCGGCACCGCCGCCTTCTATACCTTCACCACCTACATGCAGACCTTTGTCAAACTGTCGGTCGGCCTGACCGCGGACCAAACCACCTTCGTGATTTTCGGCACATTGGTCTTTGCGACCTTCCTGCAACCGATCTATGGCGCCCTGTCGGACCGGATCGGCCGCAAGCCGCTTCTGATCTTCTTCGGCGTCGTCGGAACGCTCGCCACCGTGCCGATCCTGACCGAACTGAAGGCAAGCAAATCGCCGTTGATGGCGTTCCTCCTGATCTGCGCCGCCTGGATCTTTACGGCCGGCTATACCTCGATCAACGCCGTCGTAAAGGCCGAGCTGTTTCCGACCAAGGTTCGTGCGATGGGGGTCGGGATCCCCTATTCCATCACCGTCTCGCTCTTCGGTGGCACCGCGCCCGCGATCGCGCTCTATTTCAAGAGCCTCGGCCATGAGGAATGGTTCTATTATTATCTCTCCGGCATCATTTTCCTGTCGCTCCTCATTTACGCGACCATGCGAGATACCAAGCATGAATTGGCGATGCATCGCCACGAATAGAGGCGATGCCCGCACAACACGGAGACGCGTATGCCCACTGAACGATTTCAATTTACGGGTTCGGAGGGCCAGCAACTGGCTGCCGCGCTGGATACCCCGGAGGGGCCCGTTCACGCCTACGCGCTGCTTGCGCACTGCTTCACCTGCGGCAAGGATGGGCTGGCGGCCAAGCGGATCGCGGTCGCGCTCGCCAGCAAGGGCATCGCGGTTTTGCGGTTCGACTTCACGGGTCTTGGTTCGAGTGAAGGCGACTTCGCCAATTCGACCTTCTCTTCCAACGTCGCCGATCTGGTGCGCGCCGCCGATCACTTGCGCGAGACCCACAAGGCGCCCGCACTTCTGATCGGCCACAGCCTCGGCGGCGCCGCCGTGCTGGCCGCGGCCGGGCAAATTCCCGATGCCAAGGCGGTCGTGACCATCGGTGCACCATCCGATCCCACCCACGTCACCGGCCAGTTTGCCGATTCAATCGAGAAAATCCGCAAAGACGGCGAGGCGGAAGTATCCCTCGCCGGTCGTCCCTTCACGATCAAGCGGGCATTTCTCGACGACATTGCCGAGCACAACCTGATGGATCACATCACCAACTTGCACAAGGCATTGCTCGTCATGCACGCGCCGACCGACGACATCGTCGGCATCGACAACGCGACCCGCATTTTCGTCGCGGCCAAACACCCCAAGAGCTTTGTATCGTTGGCAGGCGCGAACCATCTGTTGAGCGACCGGCGGGATGCCGCCTATGTCGCCGACGTCATCGCTGCCTGGGCCTCGCGCTATCTTGATGCCCAACAGCCAGATGAAGTTGCCGATGAAAGCGAGGCGCCGCGCGAGGTCGTGGTGCGCGAGACCCGCAATGGCAAATTCCAGCAGACTGTTTCAGTCGGGCCGCATCAATTGCTCGCCGACGAGCCCGCCGCCGCAGGTGGCGACGACACCGGCCTTGCCCCCTATGACTTCGTTCTCGCTGGCCTCGGCGCCTGCACCTCGATGACCATGCGGCTTTACGCCGATCGCAAGTCGCTGCCGCTGGAACGAACCACGGTAACGCTGAGGCACAGCAAGATCCACGCGGAAGACTGCGCCGAATGCGAAACCAAGGCCGGCATGCTCGACCAGATCGATCGGGTCATTACCATGGAAGGGCCACTGGACGCCGAGCAGCGCAAGAAATTGATGGAGATCGCCGACAAATGTCCGGTGCATCGTACCCTGACTTCGGAGGTGCGGATTTTGAGCCGCGCGGCGGATTGATAGCGTTTTCGAGCGAAGTGGGGACCGGTTCGCGTAGCAATCAAGTTTACGCCGATTGCGTAGACTTATCTGCGGTAGAAAGCGCGTCAAAATAAAACTCTAGCGCGCGATGTCAGGCGTTTCCAGCGATGGAACGCGGAGTGCGCCGCGCAGGCCTGCGGCCGAGCCCAGAGGATGCCGGCTGCCGCAACGAAGGAAGAGAATGCGAGCGTCGAAATACCGGTCAGCCCCTGCCCGATCGAGCAACCCAGCGCCATCGCGCCGCCCGATCCCATCAGTGCCGCGCCGGTCATCGAACGGAGCATGTGCTGCGGCGACATATAGCCTTCCAGGCGAAAGCGGCGCGTCACGAGCGCCGCCAACAGGCTGCCGACGAACACGCCGAAAACCATCGCTATGCCGAAATTGAGCGTCAGTCCGGTCGACAGCATCACATATTGCACGGTATCGGCAACTGGCGCGATGAAAGTGAGCGAGGTGACGGCGGCGGGATTGAAATCATCCGCGCCGAGATAACCAGTCGCAAACCAGCCCGCCGCAACCAGCAAGCCAACCGCAACTCCCGCTGCGATCTGCCATCGCGCGCGACGAAATGGCGCGTGAGCAAACGCAAAGATAATCAGGACCGCTGAAATCAACGAGGCCACGATCACCCGCGCGGAAATCTCACCGCCGATCGTTCGCAGCCATTCCGGCAGCGTCAGATAGGCCGGCTTGATCGTTGATAGCTGCAAGAGAGCGATTTGCCCCGGCGCGATCAAGCCTCTCAGTGTCGTTTGCGCTGATATGCCGAGCACGATCACCACGACCAGCGAACGGAGATTGCCGCGGCCGAGAAGCACCAGCGCGCGCGAGCCGCAGCCGTTCGCAAGCACCATCCCGTAACCGAACAAGACGCCGCCAGCAAACATCAGTGGCGCCGAGAACGACAGTTGGAGATAGATCGATTTGGAGAGATCGACGGCACCGTATCCTGCGAGACACTGTGTCGCCACGACTGCGACCGCGAGCGCCAGCGCAAAGGTGCGGATCAGACGGCTGTCACCTTCCGCCCACCAGCCGCGGAGGCCGCTCAACAGACAGAAGCCGCTCAAAAGCCCGACGACGCCATAGGCAAGCCCGATCAAAAGGCCGCCGACGACGACGATGTTGAAACCGGACGGCATCTTTACAGCTATGGCCGCAGGATGATGCGGTCGCGCGAAGAGCCTGCAACCGCCAGAAACGCAGCCTTCGCGTCTTCCAGGGGATAGACTGCGCCCGACCGGATCGCGAACGGCTTGAGGTGCTCGCTGAGAAAGCCGGGAACCAATTCGCGAAGCACCGCCCCTGTCGCGATCGAAGAAAGGCCCAGCGTGTCGACGCCGACGTAAGTGTGCTGGCCGCGATAGAATTCGAGAATATTGAACTGCACGATGCGGTCGATGGCGGCGATCAGGATCTGGCGCCCGCGCAACGCGAGCGATTTGTGGGCCGCCTGAAAATAGGGATCACCGACGGTGTTGAACACGATGTCGGCCCCCTTCCCGTTCGTCAGTTCGCGAACGCGGGCCGCCACGTCGCTTGTTGACGAATCGATCATCTCGACCGGCCCGTTGGTATGTCCGGCATAAGCCTCCTGCTTGCGGGCCACACCGATCACGCGCGCACCACGCCAGCTCGCGATCTGCACGGCGGCCTGTCCGACCTTGCCGGTCACGCCGAAGATCAACACGGTCTCGCCGCTCTTTGGCATCCCCGCGCGGCGGAATCCTTCGGTCGCGGTCACGAACGGCACGCCGATCCCGGCGGTTTCCGCCCACGAGAGATTCTTCGGTTTCTCCACGACCGCCTCGGCCTCGACGACAAGATGTGAAGCATGGGTGCCGTCGCGGCGGATTCCGAGATCGCCGGAGGAGCCGAACACTTCGCGGCCGATCGTGCCGGCCGGGCCGTCGATCACCACACCGGCATAGTCGCGGCCAGAGGTACGCGGAAATACCGCGTAAGGCATCAATCCGGTCGCCGCCTTGATGTCGGAAGGATTGACGGCCGCCGCCTTGATTTCGATCAGCACCTGGCCGTCGCCGCGCGACAACGGATGCCGCTCGACAACCGGCGTCATCTCGGCCGGCGTTCCGGCCTTGACGTTCAGCCGCGAGCAACGCGCCTCGACGGATACCGGCCGGGTGTTTGTTTTATTCTCTGACAGCATCGCACCTTCCGGATTTTCGAAAAAATCACCGCATCAGCCGAAATTGCCGAAAGCACGGCAGCTTCGTCTCTCCCACGCTTAGCGCAGTTTTCGTAAATGCGACAATGCCGGCTTGTCCTTCGCCGGCTCCCTCCACCGGGGGCGAGGCGAGCCGGTTTACCGATTCGGATCGGGATAGACGAGGCTGCGCCAGCCCGAGCGGTCGAACGGCTTCCATTGGCCTTCGGCCTGGGCGAGGCGATCGGCCACCGCATAGACGACAGCCGGGTGATGGCCCATGCCGCAATGGCTGCTTTCGACCTCGATGCTTTCGGCAATCGCCGAGGAAGTTTCCTTGCAGCCCTGCCAGGCGCAGATGCCGTCGGTGCGGCTGAAGATCGCCGTGGTCGGCACGGGAGGCAGTTCCGACAGCGAGCCACCGAAGCGATGGTCTTCTTCGGCGCGGCGGCCGCTTGCCATTTCATAAACACGCCAGGCGTTGGTAGCCTTGGGGTGACCGGCGAACGGGCTGCCGAGCGTGATCACCGAGCGCACCCGGTCGGGCATCATCTTGGCGAGCTGGCGCGCATAAAGACCGCCGAGACTCCAGCCGACCAGGCTGATCCTGCGGCCGTGCATGTCGCTGAGTTCGTGCACGAGATCGACCATGGCCTGTTGCACGCCGTCGCGCAGTCCGAGATTACGGCCCTGCCGCCAGCCGCTGACGGCATAGCCCTTGTTTTGCAGGAAGCTGCGCAGAGGCCGGGTCGAGGTGTCGGAAGCAACGAGGCCCGGAAGCACGAGCACCGGATGCCCGTCGCCCCGCGGCGCCAGGCCGAGAATCGGCAAGGCGCCGATGAACGCGCCAAACTCGTGGATCGCCCGTCCCTCGAGAAACATCAGGGTCTTCGACGGTGGGCGCAACGTCTGGGCAGTCGCTGACATCGGATCTTCTCTTCGGGGCTAGGTTAAAAGCTATGACGCCGATTCGATCATTCAAGCCGCAGCCGACGGTCAGGACAATAGCCGCTAGCTGCCAAAACGCACGAAAATCACACCCGGCGCGGCGGCGCCTGGCCGATCTCCAGCGGCGCAACGTGGAAGCGCATGGAAAGCGCATGAAAAAGAAGGCCCGCCAAAGCGGGCCTCAAAAGCAGATGCTACCTCGAAAGTAGCGATCAGGCGGTCTTGGTGTAGACCTTGGCGAGGTTGTCCTGAGCGGTCTTGGCACCCTCGGTGACGAGCTTGCCGAGATACTCAGTCGAAGCCTTGGCACGCGACACGACGGTCTCGCCATGTGCACGCAGCAAATCCGACTGGATCTGGACGGCTTCGTTGAACGACTTCGCGGTAGCGAGCTTGTCGACGCCGGCGAAGAACGCCTCGGCATCCTGGTAGATTGCCTGCTGGATGTTGCGGCTGATCTTGGCAACTTCGCTGACCGAACCCGTCACGGCGGACTCGATCACTTCGGTGGCCTTCTCGGAGCCCGCATAGAAGTCCGCAGCGCGCTCTTTGGCGGTCTCGGCCTGCTTCTTCACGAAATCGCGGGCAGCCTCGGGGACTTCCATGTTCTGGAAGTTCTTGAAGGCTTCGGTCACGGGCGCGAAAGCGTCTTTGAAGCTGTTCAGCACGGAATTGGTCTCGGTGGTCATTGGGGTCTCTCCATCCTCGGTTTGAGCTATGGGCTCACCCCGTCCGTTTGGCCCGGGGTGACCTCTATATGGCATAGTTAATGGTGCATCGCAACATCGATGCTGCGATGCGGTATCACAAACTCGTGATCAGAGGAATAATTGGGCGATTTGCTCGTGGAACCGGCGGAATCCCGCCCTCGGCAGGGCGCGAAAGGCCCGGAAAGCCGATAGACCACTGTCCCTGCCCGTACCTGCGCCATCTTGTGCTCAAATATGACGATGCCGTGCTTCAAAGCGCCGAACGGCGTTAAGCTCGCCCCAATCGCGCAAAAGAGGAAACGCCAAGGTGAACTTGTCCGCCCACCAGCCGCCGCAGATGGCGCACGCCAACGGCATCGAGCTTTGTTACGAAATTTTCGGCGATCCGGCCGCGGAACCGCTGATCCTGATCATGGGGCTCGGCGCCCAGATGATCCAGTGGGACGATGATTTCTGCCGGCAACTCGCCGCGCGCGGTTTTCGCGTCATCCGTTTCGACAATCGCGATATCGGCCAATCCAGCAAGCTGTCCGGCGGCAAGCCCCTGACCCCGCTGGAACTGCTCAAGCTGCGTTTCCTGAAGATCCCGGTGAAGGCGCCTTATCGATTGAGTGACATGGCGGAAGATACCGTCGGACTGATGGATGCGCTCGGCATCGCCTCCGCCCATCTGGTCGGCGCGTCCATGGGCGGGATGATCGCCCAGGAAATCGCGATCTCGTTTCCACAACGTGTTCGCTCCCTCACCTCGATCATGTCCACCACGGGCAATCCAAGAATTCCCGGCCCGACGCGGGAGGCCATGGCCGTGCTGATGGCGCCGCCGCCGAAGTCGCTGGAGGAATACATCGCGCGCTTCGGCAAGACCTGGAAAGTGCTGCGCGCAGGATCCTTCCCGGACGACGAAGCGCTCGATCCCGCACGCGCGGAGCGAACCTTCGGCCGCGGCCTTAATCCGGCCGGCGTCGGCCGTCAGCTCCGCGCCATTCTCGCCTCCGGCAGCCGCAAGCAGCGGCTTCGCAGCGTGAAGGTCCCGACGCTGGTCATTCACGGCACCGTCGATCCCCTGGTGCATCCCGCGGGCGGCAAGGATACCGCGGCTTCAATTCCCGGGGCCAAACTGATGATGATCGACCGCATGGGTCACGCGCTGCCGCTTCAGATGTGGCCGCAGATCATCGATGCGATCGACCAGCACGCGCATGCGGCGTCCGCGACCACAGTACATTGAGAACGAGGAGAGCCCGATGAAACTGGAAGGCGGATGCTATTGCGGCCAGGTGCGCTACGTCGCCGAAGGCGATCCCATGTTCAAGGGGCAATGTCATTGCCGGGAATGCCAATACATTTCCGGTGGCGGTCCCAATTTTTTCATGCTGATGCCGGTCAAGGGCTTCAGCTACAGCAAGGGCACGCCTAAGCAATTCAGCCGCAGCGACCTTGAAGGCGCGGTAACCCGTGAATTCTGCAGCGAATGCGGCACCCATCTGACGACGCTCCGGCCGGGACTGCCGGCGGTGATCCTGAAAGCCGGCACGCTTGACGATCCCGCGCTCTATGGTTTTCCGCAAACGGCGATCTACACCTGCGACAAACAGGCGTTCCATGCCATCCCCGAGGGCATGCCGAGCTTCGAGAAGCTGCCGCCAAGATAGACAACTCTCGTCGTCCCGGCCAAGCGAGCATGAGCGAGCGCCGGCCGGGATCCATAACCACAGGACTGATTGTAGCACGCGGCTGGAGCTGCTTGTTGCTGCAACAACAGACATCGGTGATTACGGGTCCGTGCTCGCGGGGACGACATTGGAAGGTCTCTACCCGCCCGCCCAGACGTCGAGCACGTAGCGGTTTTTGGCGCCGAGGTCGTCGATCCAGCGCTGGCCGGCTTGCGCATCCGCAGCCGCTGCGCTCGCGATAGATCGCAACCAGCGTCGCCTTGACGTCCGGCTCCATCTTGCCGCCGTCGCCGCAGACATAAATGATCGCGCCCTGCTCGATCAGCGCCCAGACGCGGTCCTTCTCGGCCGCGATCAGATTTTGCACATAGGTTTTCGGTCCCTCGCCGCGCGAGAACGCGGTGTGCAATTCCGTAATGCCATCGGCGGCAAAGGCTTTCAGCTCGTCGGCATAAAGATAGTCCTGTTCGGGATGACGGCAGCCGAAGAACAGCATCGCCGGCCCCAATGCGGCGCCCCTGGCCTTCAGCGCCGCGCGCTCCTGAAGAAAACCGCGGAACGGCGCCAGCCCCGTGCCGGGACCGATCATGATGATCGGGCACCGTGGAATCCGTCAGGCAGCCGGAAGCCCGCTTTGGTTTCGCGCAACGTCGCGTAGATCGTCTCGCCGGCGCGGCGGCCGGCAAGATAGTTCGAACAGATGCCTTTGTAGATGCCGCGGCCCGAAGCTGCGGATGCTTCCACCACGGCGACGGTGACGCTGCAACGCGGAGGATCGACCGAGGGCGACGAAGAAATCGAGTAATAACGCGGCGCGAGCAGCGACAGCATTTCGAGATAGACATGCAGCGGCAGCTCGCAGGCCGGATATTCTTCCAACAGATCGAACACCGATTTGCGCTTGCCGAGAATATCGGCGCGATAGCGCTCGCCCGACGCGGCGTCCTCGCCGACGAAAGCCAGAAGTTTCGGCTTCGTCACTGGGCAGCGCGTATGCTCCGACATGATCTGGATTTGCTTGCTGGTTGCGACCTGCTGCAATTCGACAAAATCCGTCAACAGCCGTCCGACCGACACGGCCTCGCCGACCGGCAGTTGCGCGCGCCGGCCGTCGGCCACTTGCAGGCGGATCTGGTCGGAGGGCAGAAAGCCGAAGCGGCGGGCCACCGAATCCACCAGCGCCGGATCGTTGCGCGGCACGACGCTTAGATGATCGCCGACGCGATAGAGGCGCGCCGGGCGGCAACTGCACCTCGATATGACGGGTCGATCGTTCCGAGGCGTTGGGGCCGGCCTTGTTCTGCAACTCGGTATTGGCGAGAACCTTCATCGGCGCGGCGCCGCCGAGCGCGACGACCGTGTTGGCCACCGACGGCGCCAGCGGCTCGATGCTGTATAACGGCTCGTCTTCGGCATTGCGGCTGAGGCCGGTGTCGACACCGAATTCCTTCACGGCTTCGGGCGCGGCTTTCGCAAACCACTGCTCGAACTGGCCGTCGAGATCGCTGCGCGCATCGCCCTCGCCGCGCGCATAAACGCTTTTGCCGCCATGCGCGGCCAATTGCTCGTCGATGAACCGCGGAATCGACTGATAGGTCGCGGCCCAGTCGCTGTTGCCGCAGCCGAACACGGCGTAGCGCAATTGGGCGAAGGCATCCTTCGGCAAGTCGCCACCGAGCCATTGAACGAATTGCGTGGCGTTATCGGGCGCGGCCCCGTTGTAGGAAGCGCAGAAGATCAGCACGCCGCCTTGCGTCGGCAATTTCCCGACATGATCGTCAAGCGGGGCGAGCGTGGTCGCAAAGCCGTTGATCTCGGCGAGATCGGCGACGCGCGTGGCGAGTTCTTCCGCAGTGCCGAGATTGGACCCATACAACACCAGCAGCGGCGTGTTGTGCCCCGGACGGGTTCGCGCGCGTGGCGCGGCCGGGTTCGCGGCCGGCGTCGCTGTCGCCGCGCCTGTAAAGCTCCACGTTCCTGATCGGTTCGCGGCCGCACCTTGATCTTGAAGCCTTCCGGCTTGATCGTCAGCGTTTCCTTCAGATGCATCTGGTAGCGATGCACATCGACCAGCTTGAAGCGCTGCAGGATCATGCCGATCGCAAGTGCCGCCTCATGCATCGCAAAGCCGCGGCCGATACAGGCGCGCTGGCCGTTGCCGAACGGCTTCCAGGCATTGACAGGACGCGCCGCCTCGGCCTCGCGCGAAAAGTTCTCCGGATTGAAGGCGTCGGGATTGGGTCCCCACACCGAGGGATCGCGATGCAGCGCCAGCACCAGCACCGTGATGAACGTATTTTTCCTGAGCTTGTATTTGCCGCCGATGGTCTCATCCTTCAGCGGCGAAATGCCATAGGCCGGCGCCGGCGGCCACATTCGCAAGGCCTCCTTCAAGACCTGCGTGATGTAGGTCAGTTGCGTCACCTGCTGATAGGTTGGCCTGACATTGATATCGGGCCCAAGCACGCGATCGACTTCCTCATAGGCCTTCTTCAGCACCTCGGGATGCTTCAGAAGTGCGTAGATCGTGCAGGACAACAGTCCGCTCGTGGTCTCGTGGCCCGCGATCAGGAAGGTATTGATCTGGTAACGGATGTTGACGTCGTCGAGTTGCGTGCCGGTGGCGCGGTCGACGCCGGTCATCATGGCGGCGAGCATGTCCTTCTTGTCGTCGGCAGCGGCTGCATTCCTGCGCCGCTCGGCGACAATCTCGTCCACCATCCTGTTCATGAATTCGACGTCGCTTGCCATATCGCGCCGCCGCTTCTGCATCCAGAGATTTTCCAGCGGCAGGCCGCGGATCATCATGATGGTTTCGAGCGAGCGCACCAGCGACGCCACAAAGGGATGGTAGTCGCGGCGGTAGAACGAATTGAATCGGTAATCGAACCCGCACAGGCCGATGGTGTCGAGCGTCAGCGCCGTCATGTCGTGGACGACGTCGATCTCCTCGTCGGCGTTCAGCCGCTCCCATTTCTTCACCAGCTGCTCGGCGATATCGACCATGCTCGGGTGATAGGACTGCATGGCGCGGTTGCCGAACGGCTGCAGCAGGATGTTGTGCGCCTTGCTCCAGTTCGGCTCGTCGGTATCGGCGGTGAACAGGCCGTCGCCGCCGATCGCGCGCACGCGCCGCAATGGCCCGCGCACCGCCTTGTCGAAGCGCTTCTCGTCGCTGAGCTCATCGACAAGGTCGTGGCCGGCGACAAAGACGACCGGCGCGCCCATCATGTCGAGCCAGAAGATCGGTCCGAGCTCCCGGGCGAGCCGGGCCAGGTTTTGCACTGGCGCCGTCGGATCCAGCGACAGCATGTTGCCGACCACCGGCTTGGTCGGCGGCTGCGGGATCGGACTTAATCGGTTGGTCGGCGCCATCTGTAGAAATTCCCTCTTCGCCTCACCCAAACCGCTTTCGCCGCCACTCGATCAGCTTGGCGCTGACTTCTTCCGGCTTTTCCTGTTGCGTCCAGTGTCCGCTGCCGCGCACCAGATATTTCTCGAGGTCAGGAACAAGCTTCTCCATGCCGTCGGCGGCCGATGGCGGCAGCACCGCGTCGTTCTCCGCCATGATCATCAGCGCCGGCACGCGGACGGTGTGGTCGAGGCCGGCCGCGCGCTCCCAGTTCCGCGTCCAGTTGCGGTACCAGTTGATGCCGCCGGTGAAGCCGGTCTTCGTGAAGGTATCGACGAAGACCTGCTTTTCTTCGGCTAAAAGGATCGGTTTGCGCGGATCGTATCTGGCGTCATAGGCCGCGATCATCTGCGGAAACGCCAGATTGAGCTTCGACGAAGCGCCGACGCCGGCGGTCGCAGGCTCCGCCGGCAAGGCCTCCTTGCGCGGCAGCGGCTCGCGCATGAAGGCATCAAAGGTCTGCTCCACCCGGCTGTTGAATATCCTGTCGGCTTCGCGCGCGGGATCTTGAAACTGCACGATATACATCTGATCGCCGAAACGCTTGCGCATCAGTTCGATCGGGTCGGACAGGCGCGCGGTCATAATGGGGCGTGTTGACGCCGACCACGCCGGCGACGCGCTCGCGATGCCGGAGCGCCATTTGCCAGACGACAAATCCGCCCCAGTCGTGGCCGACGAAAATCGCCTTGTCGATTTTCAGATGATCGAGCAGCCCGACGAGGTCGCCGGTCAGATGCGCGAGATCATAGGCATCGACCGGCTCCGGCCGGTCGGTCGCGCCATAACCGCGCTGATCCGGCGCGATCACGCGGATGCCGGCCTCCGCCAGCGCCTTGATCTGGTGGCGCCAGGAGAACGCGATCTCCGGCCAGCCGTGACAAAGAACGACCGGGGGCCGATCGGCTTTCGGGCCGGCTTCGTAGAAGCCCATCCGAATCCCGTTGGTCTCGGCGAATTGCAGCGGCGGCATCTCAATCATGGCTTCGCTCTACTCGGCCGCGCCTTTCACCTCGGCCGGCGGCGGCGCGAAGGCGGCTTCCAGCGCCGCAAACTCCTCCGGCACCATGTTACAGAGCACCTCGACATGCGGAATGATATTGGCGCCGGAGATAAATCCGAAGTCGAGTTGATCGCGGTAGCTTTGCACGGTGATGTTGAGCGCCAAGCCATGGGTCGAGATCGACACCGGAAAGATATGCAAAAGCTCCGCACCCGCCGCATAAAGCGTCTGCCGTGGTCCCGGGACGTTCGACACCGTGATATTGGCCGTCGGCGGCAACACGTCCGAGAGACTGGAACGGCTGTAGAGCAGCGCAAGAATCTGCACCATGATCGGCGCGCCCAGCATCGAGACGTTCGACACCTGCGGCATCAAGGCACGCAGCGGATGCGATATCTCCTTGGATTTGGTGGACTGCGCGATGATCGTCTCGAGCCGCGTCTTCGGGTCTTCGACATTGGTCGCGATCGAGCAGATCATGCCGAACACCTGATTGTTGGAGTCGGTATTGCCCTCCTCACGCAGCGAGATCGGAACCGCCGCCGTCATCGACTTCGAGGGCAGCGCGCCGCGTTCCAGCAGATAACGCCGGACCACGCCGCTCGATATCGCCAGGACGACATCATTGAGCTTGCCGCCGGCCGCTTTCGCCAACCGCCTTGGCGCGCGACAGCGGAATCGAGACGCCCGCAAAGCTGCGTTCGGACGAGATCTGTTTGTTGAGGAGGGTCGGCGGCGACATCATGCCGACAATGCTGTCGCGCGATTTCGGATCGGCGATCTTGCCGACCACTTCCGAGACGCTCTTGAGCAAGGTCGGAACATTGCCGGCGAACTTCACTGCATTTTCGATCTGGAACATCGCGTTGTCGAACAGGATCGATCCGAGATCGCTTTTGCCGGAGCGCGGCAGTTCGATGCCCTTGGCGGCAGCCGACGCATCGAACGGCTGACGCCAGAGCTGCTGATAGGAATCGATGAGATTGGCGGCAATGTCGCGCGGCTCCTGCCCGACTTTGGCGCGTTCCGTCGGCGGCTCGATTTCCCGAGGGACCGGCGTCAGATCGTAGATCATGTTGGTCAGCGCAGCACCGGCGCCACCGTCGATGCAGGCGTGGTGCATCTTGGAATAGAGACCGATCTCGTTGTCCTTCATGCCCTCGAAGACATAGAACTCCCAGAGCGGCCGCGCGCGGTTGAGCAATTTGGCGTGCATCCAGCCGACGATGCGCTCCAGCGTCGCGCGATCGCGCGGCGCCGGCAGGCTGGCGCGGAAGATATGACGGTCGATATCGAACTGGTCATCCTCGACCCAGGACGGATGGTCGATGTCGAGCGGCGCCTTTTCCAGGCGGGATTTGAGGATCGGCGCGATATGCAGACGCGAGGCGATCATCGCCTTGAAGTCTTCGAAGAAGTCGCCTTCGTACCCTTCCGGCAAACGGAAGATCGCCATGCTTCCGACATGCATCGGCATTTCCGGCGTTTCCAGATACAGAAACGACGCGTCCATGGCCGACAGTTTCCTGGCGTCGCTCATAGATCCCTCCCGCAAACAGTTACGCGGCACCTTGGATGGTGCTTTTTTTGGTTCTGGCGTTCAGACGAGTCCGCCTTTTACGTGGGGCTTCTGGGTCAGGATTGTGCCCGCTCCGGCGGCGCATATGCAATGGCAAAGGGCCCGGACCGGCCAAATTGGCTGAATTGACCTTCCTGCTGGGCCAGGCGATCAGCGACCGCCCACAATACCGCCGGGTTGACGCCGAGGCCGACATGGCTTGCCAAATATACCTCGACGTTCTCGGCCGTCGCCGAGGGACGCAACAGGCAGGTCCGCCAGTTCACCACCCCGTCGGCGCGCGAAAAGATCGAGGTCGTCGGAACCGGCAGGTCGCCGGAGAGCGCCTTGATAAACTCGGGATCTTCGCCGACCGTCTCGCCGGACAGCGCCTCGTAAAGCCGGGTCGCATTGGTAGCCCGGATATCGTTCGCGAAGGGACTTCCCAGCGTCACGACGTAGCGCACCATGTCCGGCGCGTGCAGTGCAAGATCGCGTGCGTAAACGCCGCCGAGGCTCCAGCCGATCACGGTCACCTTGCGGCCGGTGCTGGCGTGAATTTCCGCAAGCCGCTCGCGCAACGCCGCACGTACGCGCGTAACACCGCCGAGATTTCGGCCCATCTGCCAGGCATGGGCGTCGTATCCGAGCTCCTTCAGATAGCGGCGCATCGGCGCCATCGACAAATCGCTGGCAAGAAAACCCGGCAAGGCCAGCACCGGGTGGCCGTCGCCTTTCGGCGCGCGCAGCAACAGCGGCGACATCATCAGGCTGGCATTGAATTCGAATATGCCCCGCATCTCGGCCAGAAGCAGGCCAAGACCCGGCGCGCGCAGCTTGCCTCCCGCCGGCCTGTCGCCGCCATCAGGCGGAGACGTCATTTCTTGTCGGACGGCCGCGTGCCGCCGAGGCCCGTCATTGCCGCGAACATGTCGCTAAATCGCTCGGCGAATTTCGGGTCGAACGAGAGCCAGCTTTGCATCAACGCTTCCGGCGAGACTTTCTGGATATTGTCCATCATCTGGTGCTGGAGCTTTTCCATCACCGCCGTCTGCATCGGCTGCACATCCGGAAGTCCGAAAAACTGCCGCGCCTCTAGCGGCGTGCAGTCGATCTCCACGTTAACCTTCATGTGCACTCCCTAGGCTGCTATGACTGACCATACGCGCAGTATCGACACGACCTCGCCCGGGACGCAAGCCGTTCAAACGGCGAAAGCCGGATGTGGTCAACCGAACCTCTCGACCGCATACGGCCGCGGATCGGTAAACGGCGTCTTGTCGGTCATCATTTCCGCCAGCAGCCGGCCGGTCACCGGGCCGAGCGTCAGCCCATGGTGCTGATGGCCGAAATCGAACCATAGCCCGCGATGGCGCGGCGCCTGACCGATCACCGGCAACATGTCCGGCAGGCACGGCCGGGCCCCCATCCAGGGTTTTGCATCGACGGCCTCGCCCAGCGGGAACAAGGTTCGCGCCCGCGGCAGTGCCTGCTCGACCTGGATCGGTCTCGGCGGGGCATCGCGGCGGGCAAACTCCACGCCGGTGGTCAGGCGAATGCCCCGGTTCATCGGGGCGAGCAGATAGCCGAGATCGGAATCCAGAACCGGATGATTGAGCACGGCGTTGCCGCCCGGCTTCAGGTGCAAATGATAGCCGCGCTTGACCCCGAGCGGGATCGAATATCCAAGCGGGCGGAACACCAGATCGGACCACGGTCCGAGCGCCACCACGACCTCGCGCGCGGCGGCGCCTTCGACGCGCCATCCGCTCGATTCCTGCGTGAGCGTTCGCGCATCCGCCACGACAAAGCGGCCGCCCTTGCGGACAAACAGCGCGGCATAGGCCTTGGCGAGCGCGCCCGGATCGGCAATGAATCCAGGCGTCGGCCAATAGACGGCGCCGGCGAAATCTCCGCTCAGATTGGGTTCGCGCGCAGCGATCGCTTCGCGATCGAGGATTTCGCTGGGAACGCCATACTGCTTGACCCGCTCGGCGTCGCTCACGGCCTTGGCGAGACTGGCTTGCGAGCGAAACAGCTTGAGCCAGCCGGTGCGGCGCAACAGTTCCGGCACGCCGGCCTCCGCGATCAGCGCCTCATGCTCGACCAGGCTGCGCTGGATCAGCGGCCATTCCGCCATCGCGCTGTGCATGGCCCGCGCCGGCGAAGATGCAAAGTAATAACGCGCCAGCCAGGGCAGAAAATCCGGCAGCTCGGAGAGACGATAATAGGCCTGCGGCGAGCGGTTCAATGCATACTGAAATATCTGCTTGACGTCCCGGGGGAACATCAAAGGAAAGACGGAGGCGCACTCGATGATCCCCGCATTGCCATAGCTGGTCTCGTCGCCGGCGTGCTCATTCCGGTCGACCAGAATGACGTCGCGTCCCAGTTTTTGCAGATGCAAAGCCGCACTGACGCCCACCATGCCCGCGCCCAGCACAAGCACGTCGGCCTTCTGTTCCGCCATCAACTACTCCGTCAGTTTGGCGAAATCCGCAAAGCCGCCAGCGTTAAACTTAGGTAGGACAACACGCCCGCAAACCATTGCAGCCAGAGGAAATCGCCTTTGCGCGGGGGCCAAACTCTGGCAACATGGCATCGGGCATCTTTATTGCATGCGCGAAGTGTACACCAGCGTGGAGAACTTTCACCAATGCCGTTACGTCAGATCTTGCTTGCAACGGCCATCGCTTCGATTGTCGCTTTTGCCGCAGTGCCGGCCTCAAGCCAGACGATACGCTACGCCAATCAGGGCGAGCTCAAATCGCTCGATCCCTATACGCTCAAGGAAACCACCACGATTGCCCATCATGCACATGTCTATGAAGGGCTCGTCACCCGCGACAAAGATTTAAAGATAGCTCCGGCGCTGGCGGAAAGCTGGGAAACCCCGGAGCCGACCCGCTGGCGTTTCCACCTGCGCAAAGGCGTCAAATTTCACAACGGCGACCCCTTCACCGCCGATGACGTGATTTTCTCCGCCGAGCGCGTCCGCGCCAAAGGTTCGAACTTCCTCACCAACGTTCCCGCCGACGCCAAATTCATCAAGATCGACGACTATACGGTGGACGTGAAACTCGACTCGCCCAATCCCATCCTGACCTCGCAATGGGACGGCTGGTTCATCATGGACAAGAAATGGTGCGAGGAAAACAATTCCGTCGCGCCGACCCCGGCCTCCGCAACCACGCCGAGCTTCGCCTCGCTGCACGAGAACGGCACCGGCCCCTTCTTCATCGAAAGCCACCAGCCCGGCGTGAAGACCGTGTTCAAGGTCAATCCGAACTGGTGGGGCAAGCCCGAGCATAACATCAAGGAGATCATCTTCACGCCGATCGGATCGGCCTCGACGCGCGTTGCCGCGTTGCTTTCAGGCGAGGTCGACGTGATCGAGCCGGTGCCGACGCAAGACATTCAGCGCGTCAATGCCGGCGGCAACGCGACGGTGCTGACCGGGCCGGAAGTGCGCACCATCTTCCTCGGCATGGACCAGGAGCGCAACGAACTGCTCTATTCCAACATCAAGGGCAAGAACCCGTTCAAGGACATCCGTGTCCGCGAGGCCTTCTACAAGGCGATCGACGTCGACCTGATCAAGAACCGCGTGATGCGCGGGCTTTCGACGCCCTCGGCGCTGATGATCGCGCCGCAACTGTTCGCGCTCTCAAAGGACTTCATCCGGCCGAAGGCCGATCCGGAAGCCGCCAAGAAGCTGATGGCGGAAGCCGGTTATCCCGACGGCTTCGAAGTCACGATGGATTGCCCCAACGACCGCTACATCAACGATGCCGATATTTGCCAGGCGGTAGTTGGCATGCTCGCCCGCATCGGCGTCAAGGTTACGCTGCTGGCGCAACCCAAGGCGCAGTATTTCGGCAAGGTGCTCAAGCCCGGCGGCTACCAGACCTCGTTCTATCTGTTGGGCTGGACGCCGGCGTCAATGGATTCCTACAACGTGCTGTACGACATCATGGGCTGTCACGATCCCAAGGAGCCGACGCGGGGCGAAGCCAATCTCGGCGGCTATTGCAACAAGGAGCTGGATGCGCTTGCCGACAAGGTTCTGGTCGAAACCGATACCGCCAAGCGCGACCAGATGATCAAGCAGGCCTTCGAAATCGGAATCAAGGATTACGGCTATATCCCGCTGCATCAGCAGTCGCTGGCCTGGGGCGTTTCGAAAAAAGTGAAAATCGTCCAGCGCGCTGATAATCAGGTTCTGTTCTATTGGGCGACGAAGCAGGAATAGCGCGGCGGTTGCGGCGTGTATCGCGTTTGGAAGAAGTGAAAGGAACAGATGCTCGCTTTCACGCTTCGCCGGGCCATCCAGGCGATCGGTGTCATGATCGCCGTCGGGATCATTTCGTTCTCGATGTTCCGCTTCGTTGGCGATCCCGTGAGCCAGATCGTTTCGATCGACACCTCGGCCGCCGAGCGGGCGGAGATCAGAAAATCGCTCGGGCTCGATGATCCCGATTCCCGTGCAGTTCGCGCGCTATTTCGCCAATGCCGCGCAATTCAAGTTCGGCATCTCCTATCAGTTCCGCCTGCCGGTTGCCGATCTCCTGAAGGAACGGATGCCGGCGACGCTGGAACTCGCGACCTGCGCCACCATTCTCGCGATGGTGTTCGGCATCCTGATGGGGGTCTATTCGGCGCTCCGGCGCGACACGCTGCTTGCGAAACTGTTCCAGGCGATTTCGCTGATCGGCATTTCGCTGCCGACCTTCCTGATCGGCATTCTGCTGATCTATCTGTTCTCGGTGACGCTCGGCTGGCTGCCTTCGTTCGGGCGCGGCGATGTGGTGCGGTTCGGCTGGTGGACCACGGGCCTCTTGACGGTCTCGGGGCTGAAGGCGCTGATCATGCCCTCCATCACGCTCGGCCTGTTCCAGATGACGCTGATCATGCGGCTGGTGCGCGCCGAGATGCTTGAAGTGCTGCGCACGGATTATATCCGCTTTGCCCGGGCGCGCGGATTGACCACCCGCGCCATCCATTTCGGCCATGCGCTGAAGAATACATTGGTGCCCGTGATCACGGTGGCGGGCCTGCAATTTGGCTCGGTTATTGCATTTGCGATCATCACCGAAACCGTTTTCCAGTGGCCGGGCATGGGGCTTCTGTTCGTCCAGGCCGTGCAGAATGTCGATATCCCGATTATGGCAGCCTATTTGCTGATGGTGTCGCTGATTTTCGTCACCATCAATCTCGTGGTGGATATGCTCTACACCGTAGTCGACCCGCGCCTGCGCGTCGACCGTCGGCCGCCCGGCCTGAACAGAGCTGACATGTCAGACGCCGCCCTCTCCGACAAAGCTGCCTCAAGCCACGCGCCGACGGCAGGGCTCGCCCGGCGCGCGCTCGATAGCGACATCTTCTATTCATTCCGCCGCTCGCGGCTGACGATGGTGGCGGCAGTCGTGACGCTGCTTTTCTTCGTGCTGGCAATCGCAGCGCCGCTGATCGCGGTTCAAAATCCTTTCGATCCCAGCGCAGCTCCAACTGATGAATTCGCGGATCGCGCCGCTCTGGACCGCTGACGGCCAAAGCCCGTTCCTGCTGGGCACGGATGAACAGGGCCGCGATGTCTTGTCGGCCATCCTCTACGGTTTGCGCATTTCCCTGATCGTCGGCATTCTCGGCGTGGTGTTCTCGGGAGCGCTCGGCATCGCGCTTGGCCTGATCGCCGGTTATTTCGGTGGCGCGATCGACGCCCTGATCATGCGCATCGCCGACGTGCAGCTCACCTTCCCCGCCATCCTGATCGCGCTATTGGTCAATGGGATCGCCAAATCGCTGTTCGGCAACCGGCTCGACGCCATGAGCACGCTTGCCGTGCTGGTTATCGCGATCGGCCTGAGCTTCTGGGTGCAATATGCGCGCACCGTGCGCGGCTCGGTGATGGTGGAAAAGAACAAGGACTACGTGGCAGCGGCACAACTGATCGGCCTGCCTGCGCCCGTGATCATGCTGCGGCATGTCCTGCCCAACACGATGGGGCCGATCCTGGTGATCGCGACCATCAATCTGGCGCTGGCGATCATCACAGAGGCGACCTTGTCGTTTCTCGGCGCCGGCATGCCCGACACCATGCCCTCGCTCGGAACCCTGATCCGCATCGGCAACAATTATCTGTTTGCCGGCGAATGGTGGATCGTGGCCTTCCCTGGGCTAGCGCTCGCGGCGCTGATCCTGTCGATCAACCTGCTCGGCGACTGGCTGCGCGACGCGCTGAACCCGAAACTGAGATGAGCGAACCAATTCTCTCCGTGCGTAACCTGCGGGTCGAATTCGCTACCCGCCATCAGGTGCTGCACGCGATCGACGGCGTTTCCTTCGACATCGCCAAGGGCGAGGTGTTGGGCGTGGTCGGCGAATCCGGTGCCGGAAAATCCGTGACAGGGCTCGCCGTCATCGGCCTGATCGATCCGGCCCGGCCGCATCGCGGGCGGCGAGATCTATCTCTCCGGCTTGCGGATCGACAATCTGCCGCCGGAAGAAATGCGCCGCATCCGCGGCAAGCGGATCGGGATGATTTTCCAGGATCCGCTCACGAGCCTCAATCCGCTCTACCGGATCGGCGATCAGCTGATCGAGACCATCCGGACCCACACCAATCTGTCGGAACAGGCGGCGCGACGGCGCGCCATCGATCTGCTCGCCGAGGTCGGCATTCCCGCGCCGGAAAAACGCATCGACGCCTATCCGCACGAATTTTCCGGCGGCATGCGGCAGCGCGTCGTCATTGCGCTGGCGATTTGCGCCGAGCCGGAACTGATTATCGCGGACGAGCCGACCACGGCGCTCGATGTGTCGGTGCAGGCCCAGATCATTGCCTTGATCAAGCGGCTTGGACGCGATCACGGCACCGCGGTGATGCTCGTGACCCACGATATGGGCGTGATCGCGGAAACCTCCGACCGCGTCGCGGTGATGTATTCCGGCCGCATCGCCGAGATCGGTCCTGTGCTCGACGTCGTACAACATCCGCTGCACCCTTACGCCAAGGGCCTGATGGGCGCGATCCCGACGCTTGCCAGCGACGCCTCGCGGCTGATCCAAATTCCCGGTACCATGCCGCGGCTGTCCGCGATTCCCGCCGGCTGTCCGTTCAACCCGCGCTGCACCTTTGCGTTCGATCGTTGCCGCACCGAACGACCCGAGCCGATCACGCATGGCACGCAGTCGGTCGCCTGCCATCTCTATGATGCCGCCACAGCGGATACCGCGGCATGACGAAAAAGCCCTTTGTCGAAGTGAAAAACCTGCGCCGCGTCTTTGACGTCTCCAAGCCGTGGCTCAACCGTGTCCTCGAAGGCGGGCATCTGGAATTTCTGAAGGCCGTCGACGACATCAGTTTCGACATCGCCAAAGGCGAGACTTTCGCACTGGTCGGCGAATCCGGTTCCGGAAAAACCACCGCGGCGCGGATGGTGGTGGGGCTATTGCCGCCAACGTCGGGAGAAGTCGTCATCGATGGGGTTTCGATGACCGATCCACGTCAGGCGCAGGCGCGGCGGCAATTGCGCCGCCGTATCCAGATGATTTTCCAGGATCCCTATGCGAGCCTCAATCCGCGGCTTCGGATCGATGCCATCGTCGCCGAGCCGATCCGCGCCTTCGATCTGATCAAAAGCGAATCCGATATTCGCGCCCGCGTCGGCGAGTTGCTCGGCCTCGTCGGTCTCCACGCCGATGACGGCTGGAAATATCCGCATGAGTTCTCCGGCGGCCAGCGGCAGCGTATCGCGATTGCGCGCGCGCTGGCGTCGGAAGCCGAATTTATCGTCTGCGACGAACCGACCTCGGCGCTCGATGTGTCGGTTCAGGCGCAAATCCTCAACCTGATGCGCGACCTGCAAGACAAGTTCGGCCTCACCTATCTCTTCATCAGCCACAACCTCGCTGTCGTCCGGCATATGGCCAAGCGCATCGGCGTGATGTATCTCGGCCGCGTCGTCGAGGTCGCGGAATCCCGCGAATTGTTCGCCTCGCCGCGCATGCCCTATACCAAGATGCTGCTCGGCGCGGTGCCCGATCTCGCGATGTCGGGCCGTCAGCGCATCCCGGTCAAAGGCGAAATTCCGAACCCGATCAACCCGCCGGCAGGCTGTGCCTTCAATCCGCGCTGCCCGCTGGTTTTTGATCGCTGCCGCCGCGAGGCCCCCAAGCTGATCGACGGGGTAGCCTGCCACGCGGTCAACGATCCCGCCGAAGCGGCGATCGGCGTATGATCACAAAACGCGTGATCACAAAGACTGGAAGCTGGTTGGCAGGGCGCTCCGGCTGTGGTCAATTGCGCCGCCGCTAGGCCATAGACCTAACTCACGGATACCCATGGGCAATATCAATCCAGATCCCTTCACCACCCGCCCCGAAATCGAGGGCATGTTCGGCGTGGTCACCTCGACCCACTGGATTGCGACCGCGGTCGGCATGGGCATCCTGGAAAAAGGCGGCAACGCGTTCGACGCCGCCGTCGCCACCGCCTTCACCTTGCAGGTGGTCGAGCCGCATCTGAACGGTCCCGGCGGCGACGTTCCGATCATCGTGCATGACGTCAAGCGCGGGGCTACCCAGGTGATTTGCGGCCAGGGCCCGGCACCGGCGGGCGCGACCATCGCGCACTACAAGAGCGAGGGGCTCGAGATGGTGCCCGGCACCGGGCTGCTCGCGGCCTGCGTTCCCGGCACCTTCGAATCCTGGATGCTGCTGCTCCGTGACTACGGCACCATGCGGTTGCGCGAGGTACTGGAACCGGCGATCGCTTACGCTCGCGACGGCTATCCATTCCTGGAGCGCGCGGCCGCCACCGTCAAAACCGTCGAGCAATTATTCCGGAAATATTGGACGACCTCGGCCGCGGTCTATCTGCCGAACAATGAGGTGCCGCAACCCGGTTCGATTTTCACGAATGCAAAGCTCGCGGAAACCTATACGCGCATCCTCAAAGAGGCCGAAAGCGCCGGCGGCGATCGCGACGCGCAAATCGAGGCTGCGCGAAGCGCGTGGTCGCAAAGGCTTTGTGGCCGAAGCCATCGGCAAGTTCTGCTCGCACGCAGGAAGTGATGGATGTGAGCGGGTCGCCGCACCGCGGCGTGCTCTCTGCCGACGACATGGCGCGCTGGCAGCCGACGATCGAAGCGCCGCTGACCTATGACTACGGACGCTACACGGTGTGCAAGGCCGGCGTCTGGAGCCAGGGGCCGGTGATGCTGCAACAATTAGCGCTGCTGAAAGGCTTTCAGCTCGACGGGCTCGATCCCGCCGGCCCCGAATTCATCCATACCCAGATCGAATGCGCCAAACTCGCTTATGCCGACCGCGAGAAATTTTACGGCGATCCCAAGTTCGTGGAGATGCCGATCGCCACGCTGCTGTCGGATGCCTATAACGACGAACGGCGCAAGCTGATCTCGGAGAAAGCCTCGCTCGAATTCATTCCGGGCTCGGTCGAAGGTTTTGGCGGCGTGGTGAAGCTGCGGCGCCAGGAAGGCCAGCGCGAAGCGGTCGGCGCCATGGGCGCGGGCGAACCCACCGTCGGCCGCTTCGGCGAAGTCCGGGGCGACACCGTCCATTTCGATATCATCGATCGGGCCGGCAATATGATCTCGGCGACGCCGTCCGGCGGCTGGCTGCAATCCTCGCCCGTGATCCCCGAACTCGGCTTTTGCCTCGGCAGCCGCGCGCAGATGTTCTGGCTCGAGGAAGATCAACCCGGATCGCTCGCGCCGGGCAAGCGCCCACGCACCACGCTCTCACCGACCATGGCGCTGCGCGACGGCGAACCATATCTGTCTTGGGGCTCGCCCGGCGGCGACCAGCAGGATCAATGGATCACGCAATTTTTCCTGCGGCATGTCCATGCCAAGATGAATTTGCAAGAGGCGATCGACGCGCCGGCCTGGCACTCCGAACATTTCCCGATCTCGTTCTGGCCGCGCACCGCACGACCCGGCGTGATGGTGATCGAAAACCGGGTTCCCAAAGCGACGATCGATAATTTGCGCGAACGCGGCCACATCGTCGAGGTCGGACCGGATTGGTCCGAGGGCCGGCTGACCGCCGCCTCGAAAATCGGCCGCCGCCGCCGCGCCGCGGCCAACGCCCGCGGCATGCAGGGCTACGCGGCCGGACGCTAAAAAACATGACCTGGTCGATCATTGCCAAGGACAATGCCACCGGCCAGATCGGAATAGCGGTCGCCACGAAATTCTTTGCGGTCGGCTCGCGCGTGCCTCATATCGCACCCACAATCGGCGGCGTCGCCACGCAGGCGCTGGTCAATCCCTATTACGGCATCGACGGCTTGAAGTTGCTTCGCGAGGGGCGCGCACCGCAGCGATATTATCGAAACGCTGATCGCCAGCAGACGCCGGACACGCCAGCCGGCAGCTTCACATCATGGATGCCAAGGGGCGGATCGCCGCCTACACCGGTGACGACTGCGTCGATTGGTGCGGGCATCTCCAAGGCGACGGCTTTTCGATTGCCGGCAATATGCTCGCAAGCGGGCGTGTTCTGGATGACACCACGAAAGCCTTTCTCGCCAACGCCGACCTTCCTTTTGCGCAACGCCTGATCGCGGCGATGCACGCGGGTGAGCTAGCTGGCGGCGACAAGCGCGGCAAGCAATCGGCCGCCCTTCTGATTTACGGCGAAGAGGAATGGTCCGACCTCGATCTGCGCGTCGATGACCACATTGATCCCCTGAGCGAACTGGAACGGCTGGAGGCGGTCAGCCGCGAGCGCTGGGTGCATTTCCGAAAATACCTGCCGAGCCGGAAAAATCCCGCCGGCATCACCGATCGAGCGGTGATCGACGCCGGCATCGCGGCGGCACTCGAAAGCCGGCGATGACCGAGACGCCGCTGATCGAGATCAGGGATTTGCGCGTCACCTTTCGCGGCGATGACGGACGCACCACGCATGCCGTCGACACCGTCGATCTGGCCGTGGCACGAGGCGCCACCCTGGGCCTAGTCGGCGAATCCGGTTGCGGCAAGAGCGTCACTTCGCTCGCCGTCATGGGGCTGTTGCCGAAACAATCTGCCGAAGTGACGGGATCGATCCGCTTCGACGGATTCGATCTGCTCGACGTCTCCGACCAGATCAGGCGCGACCTGCGCGGCAACCGGCTTGCGATGATTTTCCAGGAGCCGATGACCTCGCTCAATCCGAGCTTCACCATCGGCGATCAGATCATCGAATCCATCCTTCGTCACCGCGGCGGAAGCAAAGCGGCTGCGCGCAAACGCACGATCGAACTGTTGCGGCGGGTGCATATCCCCTCGCCCGAGCAGCGCGTCGACGAATATCCGCACAAGCTTTCCGGCGGCATGCGCCAGCGCGTCATGATCGCGATGGCGCTGGCCTGCGATCCGCGCCTCTTGATCGCCGACGAGCCCACCACCGCGCTCGACGTCACCTTGCAGGCCCAGATTCTCGATCTGATGCGCGAGCTGAAGGCGGAGAGCGGCGCCGCCATCATCCTGATCACCCACGACCTCGGCGTGGTCGCCGAAGTCTGCGACGAGGTCGCGGTGATGTATGCCGGCGAGATCGTCGAACGCGCCAGCGTCGATGCCTTGTTCGCAAGCCCGCAGCATCCCTACACGGTCGGCCTGCTCGGTTCGATTCCACGCCTCGACCATCGCGCCTCGCATCTCGCCACCATCGAGGGCATGGTTCCCAACATGGCCGACCCACCGAAGGGCTGCCGTTTCGCCGCGCGATGCCCTTTCACGGAAGCCGCCTGCCTCACTGAGCCGCCGCCGTTTTTACAGGTCAGCCCCGGCCATTGGTCACGCTGCATCCGCGCGCCGCTGGAAAGGCTGGTATCGTGATGACCGCGCTGTTGGAGGCGAAAAATCTCGTCAAGCATTTCGTCGCAAAACGCTCGGCGTTTGGACGGCCAACATCTTTCGTCAAGGCCGTCGATGGCGTCTCCTTCAGTGTCAATGCCGGCGAGACGCTGGCGCTGGTCGGTGAATCCGGTTGCGGCAAATCGACCGTGAGCCGGCTGGTGCTGCGCCTGATCGAACCCGATCAGGGCAGTTTAAGTTTCGAAGGCCGCGATCTCCTGGGGATGGGCGCGAGCGAATTGCGCGCCTTTCGCCGCGATGCCCAGATCATCTTTCAGGACCCGTATGCCTCGCTCAACCCGCGGATGACCGTCGGCCAGATTTTGGCCGAGCCGCTGGTGCTGCACAACCTCGTGCCAAGCGAACAGCGCCGCGAACGGGTGGAAGAGTTGCTGCGGCTGGTCGGGTTAGAGCCGCGTTCGGCGCGGCGCTACGCCCACGAATTTTCCGGCGGCCAGCGCCAGCGCATCGCGATCGCGCGGGCGCTCGCCGTCGAACCGAAGCTGATCATCTGCGACGAGCCGGTGTCCGCGCTCGATGTCTCGATCCGTTCGCAAATCCTCAACTTGCTCCACGATCTGCAACAACGGCTGGGCTTAGCCTACATTTTCGTTTCGCACGACCTGGCGGTGGTCAAGCATATCGCCGACCGGGTCGCGGTCATGAATCTCGGCCAGATCGTCGAGACCGCGGTACGCAGAAACCCTGTTCGCCGCGCCACGTCATCCCTATAGCCGTGCGCTGTTATCGGCCATTCCCGTGCCTAAGCCGCAGGCAAGACGCAGCCGCCTGGTACTGGAAGGCGAAATGCCGAGCGCACTCAATCCACCGTCCGGTTGCCGATTTCATACGCGTTGTCCCTACGTGATCGACCGTTGCCGGGCCGAAATTCCCCAACTATTGCCGAACGAGGCTGGACATTTGACCGCCTGCCACCGCAGCGACGAATTGCCGCCGGCCGGCGCCATCGTTCCTTCCGACGGCGGGCTCTCGCCGACGCTAACCAGACTGATTGCGGCTTTCAACCGCATGGAAGGAGCCGGCGGTTCCGGTGTTGGTACGGATGATGCAACGCTGGCTAAAATTTGAATGCAGACCGGTATCTGAGTTAAGGAGAACAGGACCATGAGGATTTTGCGCCTGGCTGCGATCGTAGCCGCTCTTGCGATGTCGCTGGTGGCGAGCGCGCAAGCCCAGACGACACTTCGCATCGGCCTTGCCGAAGATCCCGACATGCTCGATCCGTCGCTCGGGCGGACCTATGTCGGACGCATCGTCTTCTCGGCCTTTTGCGACAAGCTGTTCGATATCGACGAGAAGCTCAATATTGTCCCGCAGCTCGCGCTGTCCCAGGAGACCTCGGCCGACGGCAAGGCGATGACCATCAAGCTTCGGTCAGGCGTCAAATTTCATGACGGAGAACCGTTCGACGCCGAAGCCGCGAAATTCTCGATCGAGCGGCACATCAACATGCCGGGCTCGTTCCGCAAATCGGAGCTCGCCAGTGTCGACTATGTCGAAGTGGTCGACCCCCTCACCATCAAACTCGTATTGAAGAACCCATATGCGCCGCTGCTTGCCCAACTCACCGATCGCTCAGGCATGATGGTTTCGCCCAAGGCGGCGAAGGAGCAAGGCGACAAGTTCGGCCTGCATCCGGTCTGCGCCGGCCCCTTCAAGTTCGTCGAACGCGTCCAGCAGGACCGCATCGTCTTCGAGCGGTTCGCCGACTACTGGAACAAGGACAACGTCTTCATCGACCGCATCGTGTTCCTGCCGATCGTCGATGCCACGGTGCGGCTTGCCAATCTCAAATCCGGCGGGCTCGATTTGATCGAGCGCGTGCTCGCCACCGACATCAAGGACGTGAAATCGGACTCGCGTCTTGTCCTATCGACCGCGCCCGAGCTCGGCTATCTCGGGCTCACGATCAATACCAACAACGACAAGAGCAAGGGCGCGCTCACGAACGTCAAGGTGCGTCAGGCGCTCGATCTGTCGATCGACCGCGAAGCGCTCAACCAGGTCGCCTTCAACGGCGAGTTCACGCCGGGCAACCAGTGGGTCAGCCCCTCGCATCCCTATTACCAGCAATCCTCTCCGATCCGTCCGCGCAATGTCGAAAAAGCCAAGGCGCTGTTGAAGGAAGCCGGCGTCTCGCTCCCCGTCGCCATCGACTACATGGTGCCGAAGGGCTCGGAATATGAAGCGGTCGCGCAGGTCGTGCAGTCGATGGCGGCCGAAGCCGGTTTCGACATCAAGCTTCGACTGGTTGAGTTCGCCACGTCCTTCAAACAGGTCCAGGCCGGTGAATTCCAGGTGTTCCAGATCAACTGGAGCGGCCGCATCGATCCGGACGGCAATTCCTACGTCTTCCTGCATACCGGCGCGCCGCAGAACGATGGCGGCTATTCAAATCCTGAAGCCGACAAATTGATGGAAGATGCGCGGCTGACCAGCAACTTCGCCGAGCGCAAGGCAATCTACGAAAAGCTGACCAGGATCGTGCTCAACGACGAGCCGATCATCTACCTCTATCACAAGAAGCTTCTGTTCGCGCATACCACGAAACTCGAAGGCTACCGGCAAATGCCGGATGGCCTGGTGCGCGTTGTCGGGTTGAAACTGAAGTGAGAAGGCGTAGCGCTGCGCCCGCGGACACGGTTAACCGCATGCTGAACTTCCTCGGCAGCCGCCTTCTGCAAATGGTGCCGACGCTGTTTTTCGTGTCGATCCTGATCTTTTCTCTGCAACATCTGTTGCCCGGCGATCCCGCGCTGGTGATGGCCGGCGAGGAACGCGATCCGGCGGCGATCGAGCAGATCCGGAAACAATACCACCTCGATCAACCGATCCCGGTGCAATACGCCTATTGGGTCAAGGGCGTGCTGACAGGCGACCTCGGTGAATCGCTGCGGGTGAAGGTGCCGGTGCGCGAACTGATCGCGCAGAAACTGCCGGTGACCCTGCAACTGGCATCGATGGCGATCGTGATCGCCTTCCTGATCGGCATTCCCGCCGGCATCGTCTCCGCGGTGAAACAAGGCACCGCCTGGGACTATGGCGCCAACCTGTTCGCGCTGTGGGGCATCTCGACGCCGAATTTCTGGCTCGGAATCATGCTGATCTTTTTGTTCTCGATCAAGCTCGGCTGGCTTCCCGCCTCCGGCTACGTGCCGCTCTCCGAAAACTGGCGCGCCAGTCTCGCCTCGACCATCATGCCGGCCTTTGTGCTCGGCAATGCCATCGCCGCGATCCTGATGCGGCATACGCGCAGCGCGATGCTTCAGGTATTGCAGAGCGACTATGTCCGCACCGCCCGCGCCAAGGGTCTTTCCGAGCGCAGCGTGATCCTCAAGCATGCGATGCGCAATGCGCTGACGCCCGTCATCACGCTCGGCGCGCTCGAACTCGGAACCCTGCTGTCGGGCGCCGTGCTGACCGAGCAGATCTTTTCGATTCCCGGCTTCGGCAAGCTGATCGTGGACGCCGTGTTCAATCGCGACTACGCCGTGGTGCAAGGCGTCGTGCTTGTCACCGCGACGGTTTATCTCACGCTGAACCTGATCGCCGATATCGCTTATGTCCTCGTCAACCCGCGGCTGAGGGGCTAGTGTGGCGGTTCAAAAGTCCGCTTAATTGATGCCGCGAGTTCGTCACGCGGGCTTTTGAACCCAAAGCCACACTAGATAATAATGTTTCCTAGTGTCCTATCGATTTCGAAGTTCGTAAACGAGGGGCCGCACAATGATACGAACTTCGAAATCGGGACACTAGATGAGATGACCGACGCCACCCTTCGCGCACTGGCCGCGATTGCCCCCGACACGCTGGAAAGCCCGACGCGCCGGGCATTGCGCCGCCTTTTCAAACGCAAAGGCGCGGTCGTCGGCCTGATCGTGATCGTGGCCTTTATCCTGCTTGCGCTGTTGGCGCCGCTGATCGTTCCCTACGATCCGATCGCGACCAACTGGGCGCTGGTGCGCAAACCGGCGACATCAGCCCATTGGTTCGGCACCGACGATCTTGGCCGCGACATACTGGCGCGCGTGGTCTACGGCTCGCGCGCCTCGCTTGCGGCGGGCGCGATCTCGGTCAGCATTGCGCTTGCGGTCGGCGTTCCGCTCGGTCTGCTCTCCGGCTATCGCGGCGGCTTTGTCGACGCGCTGATCAGCCGGCTCACCGATGCCATGCTGGCCTGCCCGTTCCTGATTCTCGCGATTGCGCTTGCCGCTTTCCTGGGGCCGAGCCTCGGCAACGCCATGATCGCGATCGGCGTTTCAGCGACGCCGATCTTCATTCGCCTGACCCGCGGCCAGACCATCGGCGTCAAGGTGGAGGACTATGTCGAGGCGGCGCGCGCCATCGGCAATCCGCCCTGGCGCATCGCGCTGTTCCATATCCTGCCGAACATCCTGCCGGCGCTTCTGGTGCAGGCGACACTCTCGATCGCCGCGGCCATCATCGCGGAAGCCGCGCTCTCGTTCCTCGGCCTCGGCCAGCAGCCGCCGGCGCCCTCCTGGGGCAGCATGCTCAATTCGGCACAGCGCTTTCTGACCAACGCGCCCTGGATGGCGCTGTGGCCGGGACTGGCGATTTTCCTGGTGGTGCTGTCGTTCAACCTGGTCGGCGACGGCCTGCGCGATGCGCTCGACCCGAAGTCGCGGTAGCGTATCCTCATGGTGAGGGGCGCGCTCACAAAGTCTCATCGTCCTGATATCTTGGACCCGCGCGTCTCGAACCATGAGGCCTCATCCATCGAGACGGCGCTTGCGCCTCCTCAGGATGAGGAAAAGCATCTTAAATTAAGGTCTCCCGGCTCACCCTTCGGCAATCCATCTCGAATTCGAGATCGACCACCGGCGGACGCGCGAAGTGCCAGGTCAGGCCGGATCGCGCGGCACCTCGGCGCACGAGTTCGTCTATCATCACGGGATGGAAATCGTGAACCGTATAGGCCTGCGCTGCCGTCGTGTCGCCCCACGCAAATCCAAACGCCGCAAGACGGCTCTCCATTTCGCGAACGGTGAAGCCCACCTTCTCCTTCCAGCCGTCCGGACTGAGGTCGCGATAACGCACGATCCGCTCGGGATAACTGCCGGCGCCGCCACGCGCTTCCGCGCCACCGGCAATGACAAAGTCAGGCACAGCGGTGCGGCGTTGTCCCCCGATCGGACGGACGAACGAGAACGCGTAGAATGACGGCTCGTCAGGAGGATCGATCTCCGGGCAAACATTGCTGCGCGCGACGGGATTGGTGGTGCCGTCGAAGATTCCCCATTCGGCGAGCGTCTTGACGTAGTGCTGGTTGAAGGCGAGGAAGCCCGCTTCCGTAAACGCCGCCGGCGAGCGCAACTCGCAGGCGCAGAATGACGTCAGCCTCTCGCCGGCATTCCGGATGTAACTTGCGGCCTGTGCGAATCCCTCGGCCAGTGGCCGAGGCCTGTCGAGGCGCACCCGTTCGATCTCGAAACCGGGCAGCGCGCAGACGCCGCTCGAATACTGAAACACCGCCGGGATGAAACGATAGTTGCCGGGAGAAAAGTCGCGGGTCACTTCAGGCATTTCCCTCGATCATGTCACGTTCCATGGAACCTTAACATAATCTCCTATCCGGAAACGGCCCGCGCGATACTGGCGCGGATTTTATCCCGCGCCAATCTTGCTCACGTGGGCTTCAGCGCGTTCGATCCCATATCGAAATCGGCGATTTCCCTGGCGCGTTCGGATTCGGCGCCGGCGCGGTGGTCGGTTGCGATCCACACATAGACCGCGGGCAGCACGAACAGCGTGAACAGCGTTCCGATGGTCATGCCGGCAACGACGACGAGGCCGATCGAGAACCGGCTCGCCGCGCCCGCGCCTGACGCGGTGAGCAGCGGCAGCAGGCCGGTGACCATCGCCGCCGTCGTCATCAGGATCGGACGAAGCCGGACACGGGCCGCCATCTCGATCGCCGAACGGCGATCCAGGCTCTCCTTGAGCTGCAACTCGTTGGCGAACTCCACCATCAGAATGCCGTGCTTGCTGATCAGTCCGACCAGCGTCAGCAGACCGACCTGGGTGTAGATGTTCATCGTGGCCAGCGCCGAAGAACAGTGGAATCAGCGCACCGGAGATCGCCATCGGCACGCTGATCATGATCACCAGCGGATCGCGCAGGCTTTCGAATTGCGCGGCCAGCACCAGGAAAATGATGATCAGCGCGAAACCGAACGTGATCGCGAGCTGATTGCCTTCCTGCACATATTGCCGGGAGTCGGCGAGGTAATCGTGGCTGAAGCCGGCGGGCATCTTTTTCGCCTCGCCCTCGAGGAAGTCGACCGCCTGCCCCACCGTCACGCCCGGCATCGGCACCGCCTGGAAGGTTGCCGAGTTGAGCTGATTATAATGGGTCAGCGCGTTGGGGTCGGTTCCGGTTTCGATCGACACCACCGTCGACAGCGGAATCTGCTGGCCGGTTGGGGTCGTTCATATAATAGGTGCCGAGCGACTCCGGCGACAAGCGGCTCTGGCGCGGCACCTGAGGAATGACCTGATACGACCGTCCCTCGAGGTTGAAGCGGTTCACATAGTTTCCGCCAAGCATGGTGGCCAGCGTATTGCCGATGCTCTGCATGGTGAGGCCGAGGTCGCTTGCCTTCGAGCGATCGACCTTGACCCGCACCACCGGCTGGTTGAAATCGAGATCGCTGTCGGAGACGATGAACAACCCGCTCTTGCGTGCGGCATCCTTCAGCTTGTTCATCTGCTCATAGATCGACTGGAACCCGTTGGTCGAACTGATCACCATCTGGACCGGCAGACCGCCGGGACCGCCCGGCAGCGGCGGCAGGTTGAACGCGAAGGCATTGACGCCCTCGATCTTGCTCAGGGCGGCCTGAACCAGTGGCTTCAACTTGATCGAGGAGCGCTTCCGCTCATCCCAGGGCTTCAGCAGCATGCCGGCGATGCCGCCTTGCGGGCCGGAGATGCCGTTCAGAACGAAGCGCAGATCGGTTTCCGGAAACTTGGCGAAGATCTTGTCGAGCTTGTCACCGTAGAAATCGATGTAATCGATATTGGCGTATTTCGGCGCCTTCGTCACGGCAAAGACGATGCCCTGGTCTTCTTCGGGCGCGAGTTCCTTGGCCGTATGCATGTAGAGGAAGCCGACCAGCCCCAGGATCGTCAGCGCGAACAGTCCGGTGATCGGACGATAATCGAGCGAGCGATCGAGCATCCGGCCATACCCGCGCGTTACCGCGCCGAACACCCGGTTCACCAGTTTCGCAAACCGCCCCTCCTCCGCGCTCTTGAGGAACACCGAACACATCATCGGCGATAGCGTCAGCGCGATCACGCCGGATACGATCACCGCCCCCGCAAGCGTAAAGGCGAATTCGCGGAACAGCGAACCGGTCAGGCCGCCGAGGAATCCGATCGGCGCGTACACCGCGGCGAGCGTGATGGTCATGGAGATGACGGGGCCTACGATTTCGCGCGCGCCGATCATGGCGGCCTGCACCGGCGGCTTGCCCTCTTCCAGATGGCGGTGGATGTTTTCGACCACGACGATGGCGTCGTCGACGACGAGGCCGATCGCGAGCACCATGGCGAGCAGCGTCAACAGGTTGAAGCTGAAGCCCGCCATCAGCATCAGGCTGCACACGCCGATCAGCGACAGCGGAATGGTCACGACCGGGATCAGCACCGAGCGGAACGAGGCCAGGAACAGGAAGATCACCACGACGACGATGATGACGGCTTCGCCCAGCGTCTTTTCCACCTCGTCGATCGAGGATTGAATGAACTTGGTGGAGTCGTAGGCCACCTTCATCTTCATCGACGGCGGCAGGTTGCGCTCAAGCTCGGGGAACAGCGCGCGCACGCCCTTCACCAGCGTCAAAGGGTTGCCCTGCGGCGTCGCCTGAACGCCGATGAAGATCGCGTGTTCGCCGTTGAAGGCGACGCTGGCGTCGGTGCTTTGCGCCGCAAGCTCGACGGTTGCGATGTCCTCGATCCGGACGAAACCGCCATCCTTGGATTTGACGATCATCCGCTTGAATTGATCGAGATTTTGCAGGTCGGTATTGGCCGACACGTTGGAGACGATGAAGAATCCCTTGGATTGGCCGGCGGCCGCCTGGAAATTGTTGGCGGCGATCGCGGCGGAGACATCATTCGGCGAGACGCTGCGGCCGGCCATGCGCACGGGATCGAGCCACAACCGCATCGCGAAGGTTTGCCCGCCGAGAATATCGGCGGAGGCAACGCCGTCGACAGTGGAGAGCACCGGCTGCACCACGCGCGTCAGATAGTCCGAGATCGCCGAGCCCTGACAGGACTTCACTGGAGAAGCCGAGATACATCACGGCGGTGGTTTGCCCGGTCGTCTTGGTGACGATCGGGTCGTTGGATTCCTTCGGGATCAGGTATTTGACCGAGTTCACCTTGGCGAGAACTTCGGTCAGAGCCTGGTTCGGGTCGAAGTTCAGCTTGATGTAGACCTGAATCGTGCTGGTGCCGAGCACCGACGACGAGGTCATGTAGTCGACGCCTTCGGCGGAGGCGACGGCCTGCTCGATCGGCGTGGTGATGAAGCCCTGAATCAAATCGGCCGACGCACCGGGATAGGAAGTGGTGACATTCACCACCGTATTCGACAGCTTCGGATATTGCCGGATCGGCAGCACCGTTGCCGCGCGCAGGCCGATCAGGAGGATCAGCAGGCTGACGACGACGGACAATACCGGTCGCTTGATGAAAAGATCAGTCCAGACCATCGGCCAGCTCCGGCTCTTGAATTGGTAAAACGCCCGCGACTAGTGTCCCAGTTCTGACATTCGTATCTTATCGCGGCGGGTTCGTTTACGAATGTCAGAACTAAAGGGACACTAGCAAACGTAGATATCTAGTGTGGTTTTGGGTTTGACATTCGCTTCGGAGAATTCGCAGCGACACTGACACGAATGTCAAACCCACCACACTAATAGCGCGGCGGCTTCGCCGGAATCGGCGGCGCCGGATCGGTCGAGATCGCGACCGCCGCGCCCGATTGCAGCTTGAGCTGGCCGACCGCGACCACGCGATCGCCGGCCTTGAGCCCTTCGAGGATTTCGGCGCGGCCGTCGACCCGATCACCGGTCCGCACGAAGGTACGCACCGCGACGAGGCTGGTCTTGCCGTCATCGCTTTTCTTCTCGGTGATGAGGAAGACGGAATCACCGTAGAGCGTGTAGTCGACGGCGGTTTCCGGCACGGTGACGACCGGCGGCCGATCCGGCAGCACGACCGTCGTGGTCGTGAACATGCCGGGCTTGAGGATGTGGTCGGGGTTTGCGATCGTGGCCTGAACGCGGATGTTGCGCGTGTCGGCGGCGATCTGCGGCTCGATCGTCGTGATCTTGCCCTCGAAGGTCCGGCCGGGATAGGCATCGACCGAGAGACGCACGGTCTGTCCGACCTTGAGCTGCCGAACTCGCCTTCTCCGGCACGGTGAAGTTGGCATAGAGCATCGACAGATCGGTCAGCGTGACGATCTGCGTTCCGGCGCTGAGATACTGACCGACTTCGATGCGGCGGACGCCCAGTTCACCATCGAACGGCGCGCGCACGAGCTTCTGCGAAATCAGCGCTTCGGTCTTGGCGATGCCGGCGACGGCCGTGTCATAGGTCGCTTGCGCGGCGTCGACCGTCGATTGCGGTCCGAACTGACGCGCCGCGAGCTGTTTGGCGCGATCGAGCGCCAGCGAGGCACCGGTCGCCTGCGCCTTGAAGCTCGCCAGATCGCCCTGCTCGGGGCCGTCGAACAACTGCACCAGCGGGCTTCCGGACTTCACTGAAGCGCCGGCCGTAAACATGATGTCGGTGATGCGGCCGGACACATCGGAGGTGACATTCACCTGATGCACGGCCGCAAGATCGCCGACCGCCGTCAGCAGGTTGGGTATCATTTCGGACTTCGCTTCGACCGCCGTCACCGAGGACGGCGGCGGCTTATTGTTGGCGAAGAACTGCGCGATCATGTGGCTGCGGAAGGCATTGAAGCCAACCAGCGCGCCGACCAGAAGCGCCAGCAGCAATCCGACAATGATGAACCAGCGCACCAGTCCGAACCGGGCGCGCGGCGGGCTTCTCGGCAATCGGCCGGCCCGAGAGATGGCTTTCGGTCACAATGTTCATGGTCATGCGCTCTCTGCAATCGCCGGCTGCCCGGAGTTCCAGGCCAGGTCGCGGTCGAGGTAGTGGGTAATCGCGGCTTCGTTCAGGCCGATGCCTCGGAGGATGAATTCGCAAAGCTGCCGTTCGGGATCGGCTTCTTCGCCATAGGACAGACATGGGATGGCTGGCAGGCGCGTGAGCGGTTACCATCAGCACCGCATGATGGGCAAACCAGAACAGGTTCATCGGCTCGCGGCCGACCGGTTTGGCGTCGCCCGCCTCAACGGCGCGTTTGAGCGAGGCATCGAAGACATGACCGATCAGCCCGCCGATTTTATCGTAAATCAGCCGGGCAAATTCGCCATCGTCGAGGTGGCTCGCCAACATCAGGCGAAGGCGTTGGGCCTCATGCTGATCGGGCATCGCCTGCACCTCCTGGAAATGGCGGACCATTTCCCGGATCAGAATCACCAGCGTTTCGGTGGAGGGCTCAAGTTCGAGCAAGCGATGCAGTTCGGGATCGGCCGCACATTCCTCGGCTAGAATCTCCGCATAAAGCGCCGATTTGGTTGGGAAATGCTTGAACAGCAGCCCTTCGGAGATCGAGGCCGCCGCCGCCACGCTCTTGGTCGTGGTGCCGGCAAAGCCGTGACGGGCGAAACAGCGTTTCGCCGCGCCCAGAATCAGCTGACGCCGCAGGTCACTGGTCATGCGGAGGGTGCTCATCTTGTGAGTAAGCACTCACCACTAATTCAAGTCAAGGGGATTGCTGCGGCGCAAAATTGTTGTTTTAGAGGCGGGAGTTGTGGGGCCGATGGGCGCGTTCGGCGCGTCTAGTGTCCCGGTTCTGACATTCGTATCTTGTCGCAGCAGGCACTTTTACGAATGTCAGAACCAAGGGGACACTAGCAAAAATATGATTCTAGTGAAGCTTTGACTCTGACGTTCCTTTGAAGAGGCTGCCGCGAAACTGAAAGGAACGTCAGAGTCGCTTCACTAGATCGGGCCGAAACCCAGCGCCCCGCGAATCCGGTTCACAATAAAAGTGCCGTCCCGGCTGGCGAGAACCCGTTCCAGATTTGCGGCGTCGATCTTGATGCTGGCAAAGCGCGGCCCGCTTGAAACATCCTGCATCGTTTTCGCAAACGCCTCGATCTCGGTCATGGTCGCCAGCGCGCACGCATCGGCGATGCCGCAGGCCTTGGCCACGCCGACCAGATCGGTATTGGTTCCGGTGTGGCTCGCCTGCCCGCCGGTTTCGCCATAGACCTCATTGTCGAGCACGATGATGGTGAGATTTTTCGGCTGTTGCAGCCCGACGGTTGCGAGGCTTCCCATCCCCATCAGCATTTCGCCGTCGCCGGTGATGACGACGACGGGCAGCTTCGGTTGGGCCAACGCAACGCCCAATCCGATCATCACGGCGCCGCCCATTGCGCCCCAGAGATAGAAATTGCGGTCATGGTCGCCGGCTGCGGCAATGTCGTAGGTCGAGGCGCCGAGGCCGCCGACCACGATGGCATCCTTGCGGCCCTCAAGCAGGGCCGACACCACGCTGCGGCGTTCGAGAAGATTTGCCTTGCTCATTTCACGAACACCTTTGCGCCGATCAGGCGTTGCGACAACAAAACGGCGGACGGCGTGCAGGCGTTGTAGGCCTGTCCCGCCGCCGCCTCGACCACGTCACGCACCTCGCTCGGATGCGAGGCCCGCAAGACCTTGATGCCGGACAGTTCGAGCACGCCGGGGGTGGTCGAACCCATCGGCACCTGCCATGGATTGAACTCGCCCCATTCGCCGCGCATCGTTACCAGCGTCAGGAACGGCAAGCGGAAGATGTGGGTGAGCGACAGCATGTTGATGCAATTGCCGACCCCGCTCGATTGCATCAAGAGCACACCGCGCTCGCCGCCGACCCAGGCACCCGCGAGCAGCGCCACGCCCTCCTCTTCCGTGGTCAGCGACACCGCCCGCATCGAGGGCTCGGCCAGCACCCGCTCGATCAGCTGCGAATGTCCGGCATCCGGCACGTAAGCCACCTGGCGGACATCGAAGCGCTGCAAAATCTCAAAAATATCTTCCGGCCAGGAAGGTGCAATTTCGGCCGGCGCTTGGTGACGGGCGTCCATGTCTGATGTTCCGTTCGGTGTCGGCATGCTTTCGGCGCCGGACTTTAGAGGGCGGCGAGTTTTTCGAAAGGCCGAAAATGGCATATCGGTGGCGCGTAAGGGTATGGCGTTTCCACGCATTATTGCGTGTGCCATGCACCATCAAAACTCCGAATTGACAGGCCGCTTAAACCCGGCGAGGGTTTTCGCCAATAACGAAAACAAAACAAAAGAGTCCGGGGATGAAAAACGCACTCACATTGGTGTCGCTGTTCGCTGGCCTGTCTTTGGGCGTCCTGGCTGCTCCAGTTCGAGCCGACGACGCCAGCCCGATCAAGGAAGGCGCCCTGTTCGATCTGTTGCAGAAGCAAAGTGGCGTCTATGACCGATCGACGTCGGGGAAGACGCCCGAATTCATGGTTGACCCGACCTGGCCGCAGCCGTTGCCGCATAGCTGGCTGCTTGGGCAGATCGGCGGCCTCTACGTCGACCATCATGACCACATCTGGGTCTACAACCGCCCACGCAGCCTCAAAAACGATGAAGTGGGGCTCGAGCCCGCCATCGCAGGCGCGACCGATGCCAAGAGTCAACCGGTCAATGGTCTTGGATTCGTGCGGACCAACGGATTTGGTGCGGATTGTTGCCGCGCCGCGCCTTCGGTGATGGAATTTGACGGCAGCGGCAAATTGCTGCGCGCCTGGGGCGGCCCGGCCGATCCCGGCTTTGTCGGCGGCAAGTGCAAGGCGGAAGACGGCTGTATCTGGCCGAATGTCGAACACGGCATCTATGTCGACCAGAAAGACAATGTCTGGGTCGCCGGCAACTCCCCTGCCCCCAAGGCCGGCGAGAAGGAAATCCCGTGGACCACCAACAAGGGCGGCGGCGACGGTTTCATCCTGAAGTTCGACAGGGACGGCAATTTCAAAATGCGGATCGGCGGCACGCCGACCGCGCCCGACAGCAACAGCAAAGACGGCGGTCTCAACGGAACGCCGCTGCTCTATCGCCCCGCGGACATGGTGGTCGATCCCAGGACCAATCGCCTTTATGTCGCCGATGGGTACGCCAACCGGCGCGTTCTGATCGTCGACGCCGATAGCGGCAAATATATCGGACACTTCGGCGCTTATGGAAACAACCCGATCGACGACGCGGCCGCCGCTGCCGCCGGCACGTGGCCGCAAGGTTCAGCCAGGGGCGAGACGAAGCCGGCGTTCTTCCGCAATCCGGTACACTGCGTAAAGATCGCCGACGACGGCAAGATTTACGTCTGCGATCGCGGCAACGATCGCATTCAGGTGTTCGACAGTAAGGATCCTACACTCGGCAAGGAGTGCAGCAATCCGAATGGCGAGGCCGGCAAGTGCGGCTTCGTGACCGAGCGTTTCATCAGCGCAAAGACCTACACCCAGCCGGTGATGCCAGGGACGGCCGTGTCGATGAACTTCTCGCCCGACAAAACGCAAAGCTGTCTCTATATCGGCGACAATACCAACCAGACGATTTACATCCTGGGCCGCGACAATCTGGAGCAGCTCGGCCGGCTCGGACATGGCGGCCGGATGGCCGGCGATTTTCACTGGCTGCATCAGGTCAGCCTGGACAGCCAGGGCAACATCTATACCGGCGAGGTCGATACCGGAAAACGCGTGCAGAAATTCGCACGCTACGGCGCCAATGGTTGCAGCGGCGCGGGCACGGCCGCAATCGGCGGCGAAGCGGCCGACAGAAAATAACAGGCGACCGGACCTTTACGAATGCTCGAAAGGCCCGATCTCGCGGACCACCTTGCAGACCTGAAGGAAACCGCTGGCATAGAATTCGGCGTGGCCCCGTTTCATGGTTTCGACGTGTTCGGGGTGCGTACGCCAGGTTTCGAGGGCCTGTTCGGACGCAAACCGGAAAATCGTTATTTCCTCGCCGTCGTCGGCCTTGAACGATTTGACCGATAAAAAGCCCGGAAGGCGGCTGACGATATCGTACATGCGTTGGCCCAGCCGGCCGTATTCATCGATTGCTGCGTCTTCGCGCAGCTTCAGATCGCCGACAACGATCACCTCGCCAATCATTAGCCCGTCCTTCCAGAAATCAAATCTCTGCCCCCGCATGTCGCGAAGGCAGGTCTTTAGGTTCGGATTCCGGAAGGCTTTTGTTACACCACCGAGCGATGCCGTTCGATGCAGGTGCGCAACACTTCATCCATCGGCCTCGTCCACCAGCCTTCCGAGAAAATCTCGATTTCCGAATAACCGGCAAACCCTTCGGCCTCGACGGCATCGCGGAGCGATTTTATATCGATCACGCCGTCCCCCATCATGCCGCGATCGTTGAGGATGTCCTTGGTCGGCACCAGCCAGTCGCAGACGTGAAACGCCAGCAGGCGGTCCTTGCCGGCGCGGCGAATCTGCGGCAGCAGGTCCGGGTCCCACCAGATATGATAGACGTCGAGCGCGACGCCGAGCGCGCCGGTGCGACCGGGATCGAGACGGTCGCAGATGTCGAGCGCCTGCTTGGTGGTGTTGACGCAGGCGCGGTCGGCCGCATAGGCCGGATGCAGCGGCTCGATCGCCAGCGGCAGTCTGGCCGCTTTGGCATATTCCATCATCTCGGCAATGGCATCTTCGACCTGGGTTCGCGCTACGACGATGTCTTTGGAGTCCGCGCTTCCCGGCCGCGAATATTGCGGCAGGCCGCCGACCACAAGCACGATGCAGGGGGCGCCGAGCGCCTCGGCTTCATCGACCGCCCGACGGTTATCGTCGCGCACCTCAACGCGGCGAGCGGCGTCCGAGGTGAACATGCCGCCGCGGCAATAGCCCGAAAGTTCGAGCCCGGTTTCGCGCACGGCGCGCGCGGCGCGGTCCAGCCCGACGCGCCGCCACCTGGTCGCGCCAGGGATCGATGGCGCGAATGCCATGCCGCGCGCAGGCGTCGATGATCTGGACGAGGTCTCCCTGCTTGCGGACGGTCGCGGTGTTGAGCGACAGCCAGCGGTGATCGGCCGAAAAATCCCGCATCAAGCTTCCACACCGCGAAGCGCGAGCACGGCCTTCATCCGCCGCGTCGCCAGTTCGGGATTGGCAAGCAACCCCGCCTGATCTGCAAGACGGAACAGTTCGGCCAGATGCAGGGTCGAGCGCGTGCTTTCCTGCCCGCCGACCATGGTGAAATGATCCTGATGGCCGTTCAGATAGGCCATGAACACGATGCCGGTCTTGTAGAAGCGCGTCGGCGCCTTGAAGATGTGACGCGACAGCGGCACCGTCGGGCCGAGCACGTCGTGGAACCCTTGCGCGTCGGAAGCCGCCAGCCGCGACAGCGCATAGGATGCCGCCGGCGCGATCGCATCGAAAATGCCAAGCAGCGCGTGCGAGTAGCCCTTGTCGTCGCCGGCGATCAGCTCGGCGTAATTGAAATCGTCGCCGGTATACATCTTGACGCTGCTTGCCAACCGCCGGCGCATGTCGATCTCGCGCTGCTTGTCGAGCAGCGAAATCTTCACGCCGTCGACCTTCGTGGCGTTGGCGTTGATGATGGCAACCGCCGTGTCCATCGCCGCTGCCGAGGTCGGCCGCGCCCCAGTAACCTGATAGCGCCGGGTCGAACATGTCGCCGAGCCAGTGGATGATCACGGGCTCGCGCACCTGCGACAGCACGCGGTGATACACCGTGGCGTAATCGTCGGGACTGCGGGCGATTTTGGCGAGCGCGCGCGAGGCCATCAAAATGATGCGCCCGCCGGCCTTCTCGATCGCCGCGATCTGCTCTTCGTAAGCGCGGATCACGTCGTCGAGGCTCTTGGCATCTTCTGTCGCCAGATGGTCGGTGCCGGCGCCGGAAAACACCAGCGCTGATGCGCCCCTCGCCTTTGCCGCCCGCACCGAGCGCTGGATCAATTCAAGCGAGGTCGGCCAATCGAGCCCCATGCCGCGCTGGGCTGTGTCCATCGCTTCCGCCACGCCGAGGCCGAGGTCCCAGATATGCTCGCGAAAAGCAATCGTCTTGTCCCAGTCGACCGCCGCCGTCAGCCACGGATCGACATCGGCCAGCGGATTGGACACCACATGAGCGGCCGAAAACGCCACGCGGTTGAGCGTGCCTTCGAGCCGGGCAGGAAAACTACGCGATGCCGCGAGGCGATAGGTTTCCAACTTTCCATCGGCGGTCGGCAGCTTCAGCGACAACGACGATGCGGGCATCACCGGCTTGTTCATGAGCCTTCTCCTCACACCTCGATCGGCGCGACGTCGACCCAGCGCCGCTCGCGCCAGCTCTGCAGCGCGCATTCGGCAAGCTGCACGCCCTTGGCGCCTTCCAGCAGCGTATATTTATACGGCGCGTCCTCGCAGACGTGTCGAATGAACATCTCCCACTGTTCCTTGAAGCCGTTGTCGTAGGTGGCGTTCTCCGGCAGCTTCTGCCAATCCGAATAGAAATCGTGCAGGCGTTTCTCGTCCGGATTCCACACCGGCCGCGGCGTCATCTGGCGCGCCTGGATCACGCAGTCGGTGAGGCCCGCCACCGCCGAGCCGTGGGTGCCGTCGACCTGGAAGGTGACGAGGTCGTCGCGATAGACCCGCGTCACCCAGCTCATATTGATATGCGCGATCACGCCGCCCTTGAGACGGAAAGTGGCATAGGCGGAATCGTCGGCGGTCGCCTTGTATTTCTTGTTCTGTTCGTCCCAGCGCTCGGGAATATCGGTGTTGCCGATGCAGACCACGCTTTCGACCTCGCCGAAGAGATTGTCGAGCACATAGCGCCAGTGGCAGACCATGTCGAGAATGATGCCGCCGCCGTCTTCGCTGCGATAGTTCCACGACGGCCGCTGCGCTTCCTGCCAGTCGCCCTCGAACACCCAGTAACCGAACTCGCCGCGCACCGAGAGCATGCGGCCGAAGAATCCGGATTCGCGCAGGAAAGCGAGTTTCTTCAGGCCGGGCAAAAACAGCTTGTCCTGCACGACGCCGTGCTTGAGGCCTTTGCTGTTGCCGAGCTTCACGATCGCGACCGCCTCTTCGAGGTTGGTGGCGGTCGGCTTCTCGCAATAGACATGCTTGCCGGCGTTGAACGCTCTCGTCAGCAACCCCGGCCGGGCCTGCGTGGTCGCGGCATCGAAAAACACGGCGTCTTTCTTGTCCGAGAGCGCCGCATCGAGATCGGTAGTCCAGCGCTCGACCGCAAAGCGTTTGGCGAGCGCTTCGACCTTTCTCGCGTCGCGGCCGACCAGGATCGGATCGGGCATCACGCGATCGCCGTTGGAAAGCTTCACGCCGCCCTGATCGCGGATCGCGATGATCGAGCGGATCAAATGCTGGTTGAGCCCCATTCGGCCGGTGACACCGTTCATGATCACGCCGAGGCGTTGCGTCGTCATATCGATTGCTCCTGCAATGTTCTTGCTTTTGGTTGTCGAAAGGCCTGCATGGTCGGCCACAGCGGATGAACGCCGGTGGCAAAGCCCGGCGCGGTCAGCGACCCCGTCAGGAGATCACCGTCATGGATGGCGAGCCGAACCCGATTGCCGGCACGTTCATAGAGATCGGGATGCGCGGCAAGGAACGCATTTGCTTCATCAGCCGGCGTATCGCCAAAGCCTTCGACATAGTGATGGCCGTTGCGTTCGGTATGCGTCACGCCGATCAGCGCCCCGAGCGCGAGATCCTGCTGCACCGAGAGCCCGGCCTGACAGGTCAGGTCTTCGCCCGTGACAAAGAATCTCTCGCGTGGCGTGCTCCATTTGGCGGCACGGGTCGCGTTGATCACGGACTTGTAGATTCCCTTGCACGACTTCGAGGAAATCCCGCGATAGCCCAGCGCCCGGGCGCTAACGAAAGCGTTATAGGAATCGTCGGCCTCGTCGATAATGAAGTCGTAGACCGCAATTCCGCCGATCGGCGCGGCGCGGGTGAGATCGCGCGGCATCGGCTGCTCGATATAAAGAAGCCGGCTTGCGATCGGGGCGAGCGCTGTGTCCTGACCCAGACGATCGACCAAACTCTTCAAATCACCCAAATCGGCGTATTGCTCGTTGGCATCGAGCGTGACGCTGTAAGGATAAGGCAACTTCACTAGCTCGCGGCCGATGCGGATCAGCCGCGCCGTATCGTTCTCGGGATTGCCGGCCAGCTTGAGCTTGAAATAGCGGGCACCGGAATTTTCATGGCTGTCGGCAATGCCGCCGGCGTCTTCGATCGTGTCATCGAGGCCGACGGTATGGCGGATCGCAACGCGGTCGCGGCGGCGGCTTTGCGCGAGAAACCGCGTGATGTCTTCGTTCGCAAGATCAGGCGACAGTCGGGTATCGATTCCGGCGATATTGGCCGCCATGCCGTCAAAAAAGTTGACGCCCGCGCCGCGCAGGAGCGCATCGAGGATGGCCTTGTTGATCTCGGCCGGACCGAAGATCGCCGCCAGCGGCGGAATATCTTCCCTCGCGCACGTTTCGATCTGCGCCGCGATACGGGAGGCATGATGGCCGAATGCGGTGTCGAAGCCGGAACCCGTCAGATAGAGCTGGCTCGCGATCGTGAGCGAGCGTCTCAATTCGTCGACGGTTTGCTCAGGCGAAAGAGAAGCGCGCTTGTCGAACCATTTCGGCACCATCATTTCGGCGCTGGCGCCGACCGACCGGCCCTTGCCTTCGATCTCGATCTCGGCTCGCACGAACACCTGCGAGGCCGCCTCGACGACGACCGCGCCAAAACGGAACGGCCGGGCAAAACGCACGGGTCGTTCGAAAAGTGCGATATCCCGCACGGCCAAACGCTGCGGCATGGTTACACCTTCAATCCAGCGGCGCTTGCGTAAAGAAATGCTTGCGGATCCGCTGCACCAACTCCGAAAACACCGGATCGGTCATCGCATCGAGCGAGCGCGGGCGCGGCAAGGGAACGTCGTAGATCGCGGCAATCGCGCCGGGCCGTTCGGTCATGACCAGCACGCGATCGGCAAGGAACACCGCTTCCGGAATCGAATGGGTGATCAGGAGCACGGTCTTTCCGGTCTCGCGCTGGATCCGCATCAATTCGACGTTCATGCGCTCGCGCGTCATGGCATCAAGCGCACCGAACGGCTCGTCCATCAGCATGATCTTGGGGTCGTGCACCAGCGCCCGGCAGATCGAGGCCCGCTGCTGCATGCCGCCGGAGAGTTGCCAGGGCAGCTTCTTTTCGAAACCTTCGAGCCCGACCAGCTTGAGCAACGCTTTCGCCCGCGGCAGATATTCCTCGCGGGACAACCGCTTCATGTCGATCGGCAGCATCACGTTGTTGAGAATGTTGCGCCAGGGCAGCAGCAGCGAATTCTGGAACACGATGCCGACATTGCCGTGCGGTTTGTCGACCTTCTCGCCCTCGACGAAAATTTCGCCGGTCGAGGGCGGTAAGCAGCCCGGAGATCATCTTCAGAAGCGTGGATTTGCCACAGCCGGAGGGGCCGACCACGACAAAGAATTCGCCGGCGTTGATATGGAAATCGAGCGGCTGCAACGACGGCACGTCGCCGTCACGCGAACGATACGTCTTGGATACGCCGGACAATTGAATACCGGGCGTCATGGTCGCACCGCGGTCGGCCACGACGCGCAGATGCGCGTTTCGCAGGTCAGCGCCGGATACTTTACTTGTCGGAATCATTCAGCAGACCCAATAAAGCAAGTCGTCCCTGCGAAAGCAGGGACCCATACGCCGCGGCTCTTCTTGGGACACATCAGTCGATACCTTCTCCAACTACTCCGTCCGTTGGTTATGGGTCCCCGCGCCAGTGCGCAATTGCGCACAAGGCGGGGACGACATGAACCAATCGCCGCTCAAGAACCGCCCTTCGGCAGATAGTCATTGGTGTAAAATGCCTTCGGATTTTCCTTGGCCTTGGCGTCAAGCCCGCCATATTCAACCATCAGGTTGATGCTGTCGGTCATGTTCTGATCGGTGACTTGAAACGGCCGCCTGGCCTTGGTTTCGGGCGTACGATACAGCGGGATCGTCAGCTCAAATCCTTGCGTCAGCGTATCGATCTTGCCGCCCTTGGGGTTGGCATCGAGGATCGATTGCGCCGCGCCCTTTGGGTCCTTCTCGGCGGCTTCCACCGCCTTGGTGGTCGCATCCATGAAACGCTTCACGACATCCGGATTGGCCTTGACGTAGTCCGTATTCGCCACAATGCCCGAGGACACCATGTTGATGCCGTAGTCGGCAAACTTGATTGGAATGACATCCTTGCCCGTCGCGTCCTTGATCTTCATCGACTGATCCATGACGTAACCGAGCAGAAGGTCGGCCCGCCCGTTGATGACCGCGTTGAGCTTGGTCTGGCCGTCACCGGCGACCGTGGTGAAATCGCTTTCCTTCAGCCCGGTCTTTTTCAGGAACAGCGGCCAGATCTGCGTCATGGAATCGGCCGGCGTGATCGCGACCGTCTTGCCCTTGATATCTTCGGGCTTGCGGATGTTCTTCTCGGCGAGCCCCATCACGGACATCGGACTCGTTTGCAGCAGCACGCCGGTTGCAATGATCGGCGCGCCCTTCACCGCCGCGCGCATCATGGTCGGCACGTCGACGTAGCCGAAATTGGCGGTTTTCGCCGCCACGGCTTGCGTGGTCGCCGCCGAACCGCGGCCTTCCTGGATCTCGAGATCGATGCCATCAGCGGCGTAAATGCCCTTGGCCTTGCCGTAATAGAACGGCGCATGCTCGCCATAGACATACCAATTGAGCATCAGCACCACCTTATCGGCGGCCTGAGCCGGCAACGCCGCCAACATTGTTCCGATCAGCACCGTTGCCAGAGTTGCAACCAAACGCATCATGTTCTCCTCCCAAACCCGTTATTTTGATCCGCCTTTTGCCGGCGGCTTCTTCAAGTTCGCTTACGCCGTCAGAATGATGTCCTCGCGCTGGCTGACATGCCAGGGCACCACCAGGCGTTCGATCCGGTCCACGATCCAGAACAGCACCACGCCGAGCAGCGCCAAAATCACAAGCGCGGCAAACATCGTCGGCAGGTCGAAGGTCCCGATCGAGCGTTGCAGCACGTAACCGATACCGGAATTCGAGCCGACGAATTCGCCGACCACAGCGCCAACGACCGCGAGCGTGACGGAAACTTTCAGGCCGGAAAAAATTGCCGGCATCGCGTGCGGTAGATTCACCGCGCGAAAGACATGAAAGCGGCTGCCCTGCATGGCGCGCGCGAGGTCCACCATGTCGGGATCGACCGATTTGAACCCTTGCACCGCGGAAACCACCACCGGAAAAAATCCGAGCAGAAAGGCCGAAATGATTTTCGGAAAAATGCCGAAGCCGAACCAGACCACGAACAGCGGCGCGATCGCGATCTTCGGCACCGATTGCGAGAATACCAGCAGCGGATAGACGTAGCTCTCCACCGTCTTCGATCCCGCGATCAGCATGGCGACGGGAATGCCGAACAGCGCCGACAGCAGGAAGCCGCAGATCGTCGCATAGGTGGTCGGCCAGGACTGCCGCGCCAGTTCCGGCCAATCCGACCACAACACGGCGACGACGTCGGCCGGGGCCGGAATTTGATAGGCCGGAATCCTGAACACGCGGATTGCGAGATCCCAGGCGACCACGATGAAAATCAGGAACAGAAACGGACGCACCCACGCTGTGTTCAGCGCTTTCGACATTGTTCCGGGTGCTTTCGGTTCAGCCACGTCTCACTCCCTGGGAAGCACAATTTTCGACGAAATTAACCTGTTGGATAAATACTGTCCAGCGCTTTTGGATTCCACGCCCGACCTCTGATCGGAAGAATAAACAGAATTTTAGGCGGCTGCGGCGCTCCAGCTTCAGATATCGGGCGTTGATTGTGCGGGCGATCCGGGTCGGCTGCTTGTCCAACGCGCGGCCTTTCCCGGCTTGGAGCCGCGCGACGGTAGCCCCCACCTCGCGATGCCAGTTCCGAAGGAGAACCGTCATGACAAACCTCAGACTGCTTGCAGCCGCCGTGTTTTCGCTCGCCCTGGCCGGGCCGGCGATGGCGGCGAGCGTCAGAGCCGACGAGATGCCGAGTGCTTATCGCCACAGTGGCCAGATGGTGTACCGAATGCGGGCCCAGGACTTTGACCATTTCGACTTCGGCATCGCCCGTCCGACCTATCATTCGGGCTTGGGCGGCCCCTATGGAGATGGTGATTATCCCGGCACGGTCGATCAGAATATGGGACCGCCCTATTGGGCAGCTCATTAGGCCCACGTAGAGCGAGGCAGGCGAGCGCGAAGCCCCTCATTTCGCGCTCGACAAAAGCGGAACAGACACAGTCGGCGCTCTTTTCTTGCCAAAGGCCGCAAACGATTTTCCGGTCAACGCCGCCAGCACCAGCGCGACCATATGGTCGAGGCGCTCGTCTCTCGCCTCTTCGTTAAGAAGATCGCGGCCGAAAATCACGCTCAGAGTGGCGCTGTTCGACAGGTAGAAAAAGCACAGAGCGGCGATCGAAATATAAAGCTGCACCGGGTCGACCGCGACGACGAAGTCGCCGCTTTGCACGCCTCTCCGTACCACGGTGCGGATCATTTCGACGAACGGCGAGTGCATCGACTTGACCTTGGTGGAGCGCTTCAGGTGCCGCGCCTTGGCGAGGTTTTCGGTATTGAGCAACGCCAGGAATTCGGGATTCCTCAGGAAATAATTCCAGGTGAACTCGATCAGCCGCTCGATCGCTTCCGGCGGATCGAGGTGTTCGAGATCGAGCCCGCGCTCCTCGACCCTGATCTTCTCATAGGCGCCTTCGAGCACGGTAAGATAAAGCTCGTCCTTCTTGCCGACGTGATAATACAGCATGCGCTTGTTGGCGCCGGCCTTGGCCGCGATCCGGTCGACCCGCGCACCCGCAAGTCCGTGGGTGGCAAATTCCTCCTTTGCCGCCTCGAGGATACGAAGCCGCATCCCTTCCGGATCGCGCTGCCACTTCTGGTTTCGCCGCGTCTTGGTCAACTCGCAAAATCCCGCTGACGTCCAGAGAAGAAGCACCTGGACGTTATCAGTTCGTCCGTCGCCTGTAGCACGCAAAGCCGAGAAAATGAACCACGTCGGGCATCGATACTCCGCGACGGCGGTAGTGGCGCTGTCAACGCCGAGATGGTTATGATCCGGTCATGTCGCTCTACTCGACGCTCATTCGTCCGCTCGCATTCCGGCTCGATCCGGAAACCGCGCATCATCTGGCGATCGCCGCAGGCGCCCGGCTTGGCTGGGCAGCGGGCGCGATGCGAGCCGCTACGCTGGTCAATGACGCCCGGCTTTCGATCGACGTTGCCGGCTTGCATTTTCCCTCGCCGATCGGACTTGCCGCGGGCTTCGACAAAAGCGGCTCGGCGATATCGGCGCTGGCGGCCTTAGGTTTCGGCTCGGTCGAGATCGGCTCCATCTCGATCGATCCATCGATCGGAAATCCCAAGCCGAGATTATGGCGCCTGCCCGATGATCGCGCCATCATCGTGCATTACGGGCTGCCCAACGACGGCGCGGTCGCGATCGCCAGGCGCCTGTCGACAACGCAGCTGCCGGTCCCGCTCGGCATCAATCTGGTCGTGACCAACCGCGGCGCGGGAGCGCTTCCCTTGAACGCCGATCAGATCATCGGCGAATATGCAGCCGCAGCTAAAATCATGGCCAAGCATGCCGATTACCTGATGCTGAACCTGTCATGTCCCAATACGGTCGACGGCCGGGATTTCTTCGCAGACCCTGGACATCTCGACGCCTGCCTGAGCGCGCTTGATGCGAGCAAGATGACACTACCGGTGTTTCTCAAGGTCTCGCCGCTCGGCGGCGTCGCGGCCATCGAGCGCGTGCTCGCGGCGGCAGATAGCAGAGGATTTGTCTCAGGCTTCATGTTCAACCTGCCGCCCGTGAAACCGGAAGCAATGAAAACGCATGAAAAAATCTGGCGCGCACGTCCTGGTGCGGTATCCGGCCCGCCGGCAGCAGCGCTCGCTGATTTCTGTATCCGTGAAACTTTCCGCCGCATGGACCGCAAGCGCCACGTGCTGATCGGCGCCGGCGGCGTCGCAAGCGCCGAAGACGCCTATGCCAAGATCCGCCTCGGCGCCTCGCTCGTGCAGCTTCTGACCGCGCTGATTTACGAGGGCCCAGGCGTCGTGCGAAGGATCACCGAGGGCCTTGCCGAATTGCTGGCGCGCGACGGCATCACACATGTGGCCGAGGCCGTCGGCGTGGATGTCGCTTAGGGTTGCATCGCCTCTCGCTTTGGCTCAGGAATCCCAACCCGGCGAAGGGTTGGATCGGCGCGAACGGATGGCTGCCTGAAATCGCGACCCTGGGCAGTCATTTTTGCGAATAATTTCAGCGAAAAACTTGTGGAACCGGTGCTAATCTTGTCACGATCCGCAGTGTGGCGGGTCAGAAGTCCGCAGCAGTACTGCCGCAAATTCGTCATGCGGACTTCTGAACCAAAGCCACACTGGATCAATGAGTTCGCTAGTGTCCCTTCGATTCCGAAGTTCGTAAACGTGGGGCCGCAAGATGATACGAACTTCGGAATCGGGGCACTCGCCGATCACCCCTCAACCCATGACGGGAAACGCATGCAGGCTCTCTTCATCGGACAAAGCTATATCGACGTCACCTTCATCACCGACCACATGCCGACCGGCGACGAAAAGCACGTCGCCACGGCCTATGCGGTCTCGTTCGGCGGCAATGCGGTCACCGCGGCGTTCTGTTGCGCCAAGCTCGGGATCGTGCCGGACCTGATCGCCACCGTCGCCAATGACTGGCTTGGGCGAATGTTCCAGGACATGAGCGCGAAATATGGAATTTCGATCCATCCGCGCAAGGTCAATTCCTCCTCGCTCTCCTTCATCATGCCGAAGGACGGCAAGCGCGCCATCGTGCGATGCCGCGACGACGAGCACATTCATCCCTTCCCGCACCTCAACCTCAAGGGCTGCCGCGCGCTGCACATCGACGGCCACCAGCCGGACGCCGCGATCCATTACGCCAAGCTATGCCGAGAGGCCGGCATCTTGACCTCGCTCGACGGCGGCGGCCTGCGCGCCAATACCCATGAGCTGATGGAATTCATCGACATCGCGATCGTCGCCGAACGCCTGTGCGAGCAGATGAATCTCTCGCCGAAGGAAATGCTCGATTATCTCAAGGGCAAGGGTTGCCGCATCGGCGGCGTCACCATGGGCGAACGCGGGCTATATTGGTACGACGAGAGCGGCACGGCGCGCATCATGCCGGCGCTTCCGATCCCGCGCCAGCTCGTGCTCGATACCAACGGCGCGGGCGACGTGTTCCATGGCGCTTACGTCTACTCCTACCTCGCTCATCCCGACAAAAGCTGGAACGACCATTTCGAGTTCGCGCGCGCGGCCTCGACCTACAAGATCCAGCGTCTCGGCAACGAAGCGGGCTTGCCGACGACGGCCGACATCGAGGCCGTCAAAAAGGAGTACGGGATCAGCGCGTGAGGCTTGTTATCTCCGCGCAAACGTTCGCGTTTGTCGCGATCTACGCGAGAGCACTCTTCAAATCGAAGCCGAGATCGGCTGCCTTCTCGGCCTCGATCGACCGGTTCAGTCCAAGAATCTTGCGGCCGAAGACGTGGTCGGCCGCGCGGTTGACCGACTCGATCCCGACAAGCTGGCCCTGCTTGTAACAGAACGCCGAGAACGAGCGCGCCTCGCGATCGCCGCGCACCACGACCTGATCGTATCCGGTGGTGAGACCCGCGATCTGGAGCTTGTCGTCGCCCTGGTCGCTCCAGAACCACGGCAAGCCATCATAGGCCTTGGCATCGCCGGTCAGCCGCGCCGCCACGCAGCGCGCCTGGTCGGTGGCGTTCTGCACGGATTCAAGCCGAAGCGAGCCGCCAAAGCGCGGACTTGCAAACAACGCGCAGTCGCCGATCGCCGAGATGTCCGGATCGGCGGTTAGAAGATGCTCGTTGACGATAATGCCCGAGGCGACAGGGAGGCCGGCCTCCGCGGCCAGTTCGACATTCGGCAACACGCCGACGCCGACGACGACCAGATCGGCCGGGATGTGACGTCCGTCGCTGAGGCTGACGCCGGCCACCTTTCCGTCCGCACCCTCGATGCTGGTCGCCTGCACGCCGAGGTGAATGCGGATGCCGGCCGAGGTGTGCCTCATTTGAAAATAATCCGAGATCTCGGCCGTGACGGCGCGCGCCATCACCCGAGAACCCAGTTCGATCACATCGACCTCGAGCCCCTTGGCGCGCGCGGTGGCGGCAAATTCGAGACCGATGAATCCGGCGCCGATCACCGCGACGTGCTCGCGCGATGCCGATCCGCTGCCGCAGCGCCTCGCTTTCGTCGAGGATGCGCAGGTATTTGACATCGGCGAGGTTGGCGTTGGGCAGATCGAGCAGGCGGTTACGCGCACCGGTCGCGAGCACCAGGTGGCCATAGTCGAGGAAGGCCCCGGAGGCCAGCAGCAGCCTGTGGGCGGCGCGATCGATGAATGCAGCCCGGTCGCTGATCAGTTCAATGTTCTGGTCGCGATAGAATTTGTCGGGACGGAACATCAGGCTGTCCGGACGACCCTCGCCTTTCAGATAGGCCTTGGACAGAGGCGGCCGCTGATAGGGCAGATGCGCCTCGTCGTTGATCAGGCAGATCCGTTCGCCAAACCCGTGCTGGCGCAGGGAGACGGCAACCTGGAAACCGGCATGGCCGGCGCCGACGATCAGGACGGATTTCTGTGTCATGGATTCAGATTGGTACGATACGAAGCGGCAGGCTGTCAAAGCCGCGCAGCGTATTGTTCAGTCGCCGCCGTGGCTCCGCCGTCAGTTCGAGCGACGCGACACGCCGCAAAAGCGCACCTAATATTGCCTCGGTTTCCAGCCGCGCCACGGCCTGTCCGACGCAACCGTGAATACCGGTGCCGAAGGTCATGTGCCCGGCCGCGCGGCGGCCGACATCGAACGTATCTGGCCGCTCCCACCGGCGCGGATCGCGGTTGGCGGCCGCAAAGAACAGCAGGACCTTCTCTCCATCGCCAAGCTCGACGCCACCGACTTCGACGGGCCGGGTGGTAGTCCGGAAGAAAGTCTGAAGCGGCGCCTCGAAACGCAATACCTCCTCAAAGGCGCCACGGATCAGGTTGGGGTTCGAGCGCAGAGCCTGCCATTGCTCGGGATAGCGCGCCAGGCAATAGAGCGCGTTGCCGAGCCCATAGACGGTGGTGTCGATCCCTGCCGAAAGGAACGACCGCACCAACATTCCGGCTTCATCTTCCGACAACTCGCCAGCGTCGACCGCCTCGAAAATCTGCATGCCCAACTGGCCCGGCGCCAACGCCGCACGGCTGCATTTCGACATGATCCAGTCGCGAACCGGGCCGGCATTGGCCATCGCCCGCTGAAACAGATCGTTGCGCGGACCGAACGAGTTAAACACCATGCTGCCGTAAGGCAGGAGATTCTCGCGTCCCTCCTCGGAGATTCCGACCGCGTCCGGGAACACCTTCAACGGGTAGGCTTCCGCAAGATCAGCGACACCGTCAAACTCACGCCGCTCGACCAATCGCGCAATGAGCGCTTCGGCCTCGCGCTCGAATGTTTCCCGCAATACCCTGATCGCCGTGGGCGACAGAATGCGCGTTAGCACCGCGCGGGTGCGGGTGTGCAGTGGCGGATCGGCTTCCAGGATGATGCTCGGCGGACGCCATGGCGGCTCCTTGCGGAAGTCGCTCAAGCCTACGCCCGCGGATGAGCAATAAGTCTGCCAGTCGGTCAGCGCGTCGCGGACCTGTTGATGGCGGGCCATCGCCCAAATTCCATATTGCGCGAGCCAGACCACAGGCCCCGCCTCGCGCAAGGCCTCATGATGAGGATAGGGATCGCTCAGAAATGCGTGCGAAAACGGATCCGCCTCCGAAACCGGCCGGCTCAACGTTGCCTGAACGCCCACGACGCCGCTCCCTGCTGTGCCAACCAACCGCGTCTTTCCGCGCGCAAACGTCATTTTGCAGCTTTCGCCGGGGATTGTCACCATTTCGCTTCTGCGATTTAAATGCGGTTGATCCATGACACCGAGACCTGCCGATGGTTACGAGTGAAACAGACATTCCGCCGTCCGATCCGGCGCTGCTCGCTATCGACGGCGCGGTTGCGACGATCACGCTCAACCGCCCTGCGAGCTTCAACTCGATCGACCTTTCGATCGCAAAACGGCTCGAGGCACTCGCGGCCGAGATCGAGGCGTCTGACGACATCAAAGTGCTCGTGATCGAAGGCGCCGGCCGCGCGTTTTGCGCCGGCGGCGACCTCCAGACCCTTGGGGCAGCAAGCGCAGCCGACACGATCGCGCCCGTCGTCGGCGAGCTGCTGCATCACTACCACGCCTTCATCGCGGCGCTGTTGCGAATGCCCAGGATCGTGCGTCGCCAGCGTTCATGGCTCGGCCGCGGGCGCCGGTTTCTCGCTCGCTTTCATGGCCGACCTCTGCATCGCCGCCGAAGACGCGCGCTTCACACCGGCCTACGCCAAGCTCGGCGTGTCGCCCGACGGCGGCGGCACGGTCGGCGTAACGGCCGCGGTCGGTCCGCGGCGAGCTTTGCAGCTTTTTCTCACCGAGGACCATTTTTCCGCCGCGCAAGCCCTGCAATGGGGGCTCGTCGTCAAGGTGGTTCCTGCGGTGGAACTAAAGGCCGCGACACGCGAACTGGCGCTTCGGCTGGCCCAGAATGCACCTTCCGCGATCGCAGCCACCAAACGGCTGATCCAGCGCGCGCCGAAAAATTCGATCGAGCATCAGCTCGACGCCGAGCGCGACGCGATCATCGACTGCATGCACACCGAAGAATTCCGGGCCGCGATCGGGAAGTTCATGCAGAAGGGAAAGTAGCGGAAATCCCTCATCCTGAGGAGCGGCCCTATCGCCGCGTCTCGAAGGATGAGGTCCGATTGTGGCCTCATGGTTCGAGACGGCGCAAGGGCGCCTCCTCACCATGAGGGGTGGATCTCAGTTCGGGCAAATATACCCCGTGCCCGCTGGCGACTTGAAACAGCCGACTGATTCAGGGATCACGTGCTTGGGCAGCCACAGCACCACCTTCGGGAAATAGATCGTGAAGACGATGGTGACGAGAAACACGACGTAGATCGGCAGCGCCGCGCGCAAGGCCTTGGAAAAGGGTACGCCGACGAATTTCGACGCCATCAGAAGCACGAGCCCGTAGGGCGGCGTGATCAGACCGAAGGCCAGTGTCGCGATCAGCACCACGCCCATGTGCACGCCGTTGATATCGCCCGCCTGGGTCAGGGTATTCACCAGCGGCATGAAAATGATGATGGTCGGCACCGGCTCGATGAAATCGCCGATCACGGTGAACAGCAGCACGAGCAACAGCATCATGATTTGCGGATCGCTGCCGGCGATCGAGGTAATCCAGTCCGCGATCACGATCGCCCCGCGCAAGTAAGCCAGCATCCAGCCGAAGGCATTGGCGGCGCCGATGGTGATCAACGGCAGCGAGAAGATCAGACCGGCCAGACAGAAGTCGTAAGGGATTTTCCTGAAATGCCCGCGGTTGAGCGCCGGGATCACGACCGCGATGATCCAGATCACCGCGACCACGCCGGCTTCCGTCGGCGTGAACCAGCCGGTGAGTATGCCGCCCAGCAAAATCACGGGGATCATCAGCGGCAACGCGGCGTCGCCAGTCGCGAAGATCACCTGGCGCATCGAGGCACGCGGCTTGCGCATGCCGACGGGACCGAAGAAATAGCAATAGATCATCAGCCCGAAGCCGATCATAAAACCCGGCACTACGCCCGCCATGAACAGGCCCGCGATCGAGACGTTGCCGACCGCGCCATAGACCACGGCGGTGATGCTTGGCGGCACCAAGGCCGCGATCGTGGAAGCGGCCGCGATGATGGCGGCGATAAAATCGGGGCTATAGCCTTCGCGCCGCATCGGGCCACCGAGCGCACGGCTCATCACCGCGACGTCGGCGGTGGTCGAACCCGACATTTCCGAGAAAAACATGCTGAAGACGACGACCACCTGCGACAGCCCGCCCCTGATATGGCCGACCAGCGACAACGACAGGTTCGCAATCCGCACCACGACATTGGCCGAACTCATGAGCTCGCCGACCAACAGGAAAAACGGGATCGCCAGCAGCGCCTCGGAATCGACGCCGTCAAAGATCTTCTGGACGATCGCCGCGAACGAGACGTCGGTGAAAAGCGCGCCGACAAAAACGCCTGCCATCAGCGAGAACGGCACGGGCACGCCGAGATAGCCGAAGAACAGGAAGCAGAACGACATCAAAGCGAGGACAAGCGGCGCGACTCACGGCCGCGCCCTCAGCTCAGGGCGAAGTTTCAACCGGCGGGATGATCAGCTCCGGTTCCGGCTCCGGATGATCGAAGCCGTTGCGGATGCCGTTGACGAGCTGCTCGACCGTGAACAGCGCGATCAATATCGCCGACAAGCGGGATCACCGCATAGAGCGAGGCGATCGGCGTGCCCGACGGCAGACGGAAGCTGCCGAACCCCCGGAGAAAATTGATATAGCCGAACCAGATCAGGCAAAACGCCACGCCAAGCACGACGATGCGAATGATGATCTCGACAATCATCCGCGGCGTGCCGTGCAGCGATTCGGAGATCGCGGTCAGGTAAAGATGATCGTTGCGGCGCGTGGCGAGCGCCGCACCGATGAAGATCGCGTAGATGAACAAGGTCGAGGTGACCTCCTGCAACCACAGCCAGGGATGGCCGATGGTGCGGGTGAGGATGTCGAACATCACCGACAGCGAGAAGCCGAAGCACAACGCTCCGCACACCATCATCAGCACGAGCTCGAGCCGGTCGAGCGCCCGCCATTTCAGATGATGCTGCCGCTGCAGGACCAGTTTGTCGGCGATGGCCATTCAAGGCTCTCCGTCGTCTCGGCGTTTTCCGTCATGGCTGGGCTCAACCGTTCGAAGAACGACGCTGCTTCGCCCGCCTATGTCCTGGCCATTCATGTCTTTGAGCACAACCCTAAGAAAGACGTGGATGCCCGGCACGAGGCCGGGCATGACGAGTTTATACTGTCAGCGGCTCTAATTGATCGCCCGGATCAGGTTCTTGATCTTCTCGGCGTGCGGTCCGAGCTCCTTGGCGAGCTTGTCGAGATAGGGATCCGCAATCGCCGTGAAGCCGGACTTGTCGACATCGGTCACGACCTTCACGCCGATCGATTTCAGTTTGTTCGGCCGACTGATGTTCGAGTTCGAGGGCCTTGGCGGGTTGGCTGCGGTTGACCTCGTCGGCGGCGGCCTGCACCCAACCCTGCTGCTCGGGCGTGAGGCTGTTCCAGAGTTTGTCGCTCACCCAGAGGAGGCTGTTGTTCGCCTCGTGCTCGGTCATCGACAAAACCGGCGCGACTTCGTAATGTTTGTTGGCGAGGTAGACGTTGACGCCGTTTTCGGCGACGTCCACCACGCCGGTTTGCAGCGAGGTGTAGACGCTGCCGAACGGCATATGGACGATCTGGGCGCCATAGGCCGGGAACATGGTGTCCTCGGTCGGCGTCGCCTGCACTCGCACCTTGAGCCCTTTCAGGTCCTCGATCTTCTTGATCTCGCGCTTGGCATACATGTGACGAAGGCCGAGGGTGGCGAGCCCGATGACGCGGGCGCCCTGAACCGTGTCGGCGATCATGGCCTTGACCGCCTTGGAAACCTCGGGGTCGGCGATCGCCTTGATGAGGTGGGCTTCCGAGCGGAACAGGAAGTGCATCGACATCACGCCGGCCTGCGGCGACAGGGTCGCGGCATTGGCGGATGAGGAAATGCAGAATTCGACGTCGCCGGATTTGACCAGCTGCAGCACCTGCGGCTCCTGCCCGAGCTGCGCGCCCGGATACTGATCGATCAGCATCGTGCCCTTGCTCAGTTCCTTGAGCTTGTCGGCGAAGATATCGCCGAGAATTCCGTAACCGGTCGTCTTCGGCTGGTCGTAGGCGAAGCGATAGTGCTTCACCTCCTGCGCGGTTGCGCCCGCCGCCATGAAAAGAAAAGCAGCAACGACCGCACCGAATAGCTTGCCTGGGCTTGCCATCGTCTCCCCCTCCCCGATTATTTTCTTGGATCATCCCATCGGCCTTGTCGGGATGTCAATCGAACTGAGGGCGGAGAGCTGCCGTTTAATCCTTGCCTTAATCTTTCCCTTGGGCGCGCATGAAATCGAAATCGCAGCCTTCGTCGGCCTGCAAAATGGTCTCGTTGAACAGGTGCGCGTAGCCGCGCTTGGCCCATTCGGCCGTCGCGCAGTTTGAGCGCCGCGCGGCGCTTTTCGAGCTCAGCGGCGTCCACCAACAGCTCGATGCTGCGTTTGGCGACGTCGAGCCGGATCATGTCGCCGGTCTTCACCAGCGCCAGCGGGCCGCCGACCGCCGATTCCGGCGTGATATGCAGCACGATGGTGCCGAACGCCGTACCGCTCATCCGCGCATCCGAAATCCGCACCATGTCCTTGACTCCAGCGCGCAGCAGCTTCCTCGGGATCGGCAGATAGCCCGCTTCCGGCATGCCCGGCGCGCCCTTTCGGTCCGGCATTGCGCAATACCAGCACATCGTCGGCCGAGACTTCCAGCGCGGGATCATCGACCCGCAACGTCATGTCTTCGACGGATTCAAACACCACCGCGCGGCCGGTGTGCTGCAACAGCCTCTCGGTCGCCGCCGATTGCTTGATGACGGCGCCGCGCGGCGCAAGATTGCCGTGCAGCACGGCCATTGAGCCTTCGGCCTTGATCGGGTTACTGCGCGAGCGAATGACATCCTGCCCCGGCACCTCTTCGGCGCTCGCGACAACCTCGCGCAGCGTCGCGCCGGTGATGGTTTTCGCCTCGAGATCGATCAGATCGCCAAGCTGCGCCATCAATTTCGGCACGCCGCCGGCATGATGGAAATGCTCCATGTAATGCGCGCCCGATGGTTTCAGGTCGATCAGCACCGGCACCTCGCGGCCGAATTTGTCGAAAGCTGCGAGGTCGATGCGATGCGGGCTGCGGTTGGCGATCGCGGTCAGATGAATGAGCCCGTTGGTCGAGCCGCCGATCGCCTGCATCACGACCTGCGCGTTTCTGAAAGAAGACGCCGTCAGCATTTCGCTCGGCTTCGGCCCCTTGGCCTTGGCCATTTCGGCGGCGACCTTGCCGCTCGCTTCCGCCAGCCGAAAGCGTTCGGCATGCGGCGCCGGGATCGTCGCGCTCATCGGCAGCGACAGACCCAGCGCTTCGGTGACGCAGGCCATGGTGCTGGCGGTGCCCATCACCATGCAGGTGCCGACGGATGGCGCAAGCCGACCGCTGACCGCCTCGATCTCGACCTCGTCGATTTCGCCGGCGCGGTATTTGCCCCACAGCCGGCGGCAATCGGTGCAGGCGCCCAGCACCTCGCCCTTGTGATGGCCGACCACCATCGGGCCGACCGGGATGACGACGGTCGGCAGGTCGGCCGAGATCGCGGCCATGATCTGCGCCGGCAAGGTCTTGTCGCAGCCGCCGATCACCACGACCGCGTCCATCGGCTGGGCGCGGATCATCTCCTCGGTATCCATCGCCATCAGGTTGCGCAGATACATCGAGGTCGGATGCGAAAAGCTTTCCGCGATCGAGATGGTCGGAAACACCATCGGCATCGCGCCGGACAGCATCACGCCGCGCTTCACCGCCTCGATGATCTGCGGCACGTTGCCGTGGCAGGGATTGTAGTCGCTATAGGTGTTGGTGATGCCGACGATCGGGCGGTTCAGCGCGTCGTCGGAATAGCCCATCGCCTTGATGAAGGCCTTGCGCAGGAACAGCGAAAACCCGGCGATCGCCATAACTCGTCAGTCCCTTGCGCAACCCTTCAGCCATGGCAGGAAAATCCTCTTGAATTCAGCGCTCTAGTTATGAGGCCGGCATCATCATTGTCAATTCTTTGGGACGCAATGCTTGGCCGAGCCTAATGGGGGACACTAAAAGCCATAATCCAGACCTACCTCGTCATCGTTCGGGGGCCTGCCTATGAAACGCATGCTTACTTTGGTCTCAGTGACAGCGTGGGTTTGCTATCTCGGGAGCAACACGGTCGCCGCCAACGATCCGAGAGCATCACAACTCACCCACGAACCGTGGCGCAAGCTATGCCTCAGAGGTTCAGATTGTTACACCGGTGCTGACGCCCGCGGCGCGTGCCACCCCTCCGGGGGCGGCGTTGCAATAATCGCATCTCGGAATCAAGCTTTCAAACTCTTGGCCTCTTTCGCGACCCCGCGCGTCATCGATGGTCCGATAAGCGTCATAGTCGATCGCCGCGAACCGATCCTCATTCAGCATTTGCAGTGCTACGCCCTAGCTTGTAGCGGGAGTTTCGAAATTGACGGCGCGTTCATCGAACGTCTGAAGCACTCGCAAGCAATCACCATCGAAACAACAGCGGCCCAGGAAAAGCTGCGCCTCTCCTTTCCGCTTGCCGGTTTCGCCGAAGCCTATGATGGCCCGGAAGCGGAAACCAGAGCCGTCGAGGAGCCGCAATACAAATTGAAAGAGGAACTCCAACGGCGGGCCGAGGCTAACCCACCTTGCGAATAGCGCCTCACTTCAGATCGATGATCCGGCTTTTGTCGCCGTCGAACTCCATGCCGCAGAACGCGCCGCCCTGGTAGAAATCGCCGACCGGATCGGGCTGAGCTTGGCCTGCTCGGCAAAGGCGTGCTCGCGGAAATCTTCGGCGCGGCCGGTCGGGCGATAGCCGAGATCGATGGCGCGATGATTGTCCCACCACGCGCGCTCGTTGTTGGAGGCGCCATAGAAGATTTCGAAATGGATATCGGGATGATCGAGCCCGATCCGGCACAGTTGCACCAGGTCTTCCGGCTTCAGCCAGATCGAAAGCCGGCGATGATCGAGCGGCTTGTCGCCGAAATTGCCGATCCGGATGCAGGTGACCTTCATGCCGTGCTTGTCGGCATAGAGCGCGCCGACCGCTTCACCGAACACCTTGCTGACGCCGTAGCGGCTGTCCGGCCGCGGCGTCACATCGGTGCCGATGCGGTGATAGCGCGGATAGAAGCCGACCGCATGGTTCGACGACGCAAACACGATGCGCTTGACGCCCTTTTTGCGCGCGGCCTCGAACAGATTGTAGCAGCCGATGATGTTGGACTTGCAGGATATCGTCCCACGGGCCCTCGACCGAATAGCCGCCGAAATGCAGGATGCCGTCGACGCCTTCGCAGATCGCCTCGACCTGCGCCAGGTCGGCGAGATTCGGCCGCCTTGAATTTTTCGTTCTTGCCGAGATCGGCGGGCGGCTTCAGGTCGCTCAGCAGCAGGTCCGGATAGATCGGCGGCAGCAATTTGCGCAAGGACGTGCCGATTCCACCCGACGCGCCGGTCATCAATATGCGTGGCATTTCATCCCTCATTTCTCTCGTTGCATCAGTATGGCGCGGCATGAGCGGCGCGGCAAGCGCGCTTGCTGCAACCGTATGGCAATGATAGCAAATAGCTTGGTGAGGAATACACAACAACGAGAACACAAATGTCCGAAGCAAACCCGCACGCCCCGGCTGGCAGCCGGCGACGCTATTATCCCGATCCCGCGATCCATGCGCTCGATCCGCGCTTCGAGAAATACTGGCTGAAATTATCGGCGGTCGAGCGGCTCGACCACGGGGCTGCGCTGGGCCGAGGGGCCGGTGTGGTTCGGCGACGGGCGATATCTGTTGTGCAGCGACATTCCCAACCACCGCATCATCAAATGGGAAGAAGAAACCGGCGCGGTCAGCGTCTACCGCAAGCCGTCGAATTTCGCCAACGGCAACACCCGCGACCGCCAGGGCCGCCTGGTCACCTGCGAGCATGGCGGCCGGCGCGTGACCCGGACCGAATATGACGGTTCGATCACGGTGCTGATGGACTCCTTCAACGGCAAGCGGCTGAACTCGCCGAACGACGTCGTGGTGAAATCCGACGGCTCGATCTGGTTCACCGATCCCGTGTTCGGCCTGCTCGGCAATTACGAAGGCTATGTCGCGGAATCCGAGATCGACGCCAACGTCTACCGCATCGACGGCGCAACCGGCAAAGCCACCATCGTCGCCGAAGGCGTGTTGGGACCGAACGGACTTTGCTTCTCGCCGGACGAGAAAATCCTCTACCTCGTGGAATCCCGCGGCGTGCCGAACCGCAAAATTCTCGCCTACGATGTTTCGCCTTCCGGCGACAAGATCTCCAACAAGCGTGTGCTGATCGACGCCGGTCCCGGCACGCCCGACGGCATGCGCTGCGACATCGACGGCAATCTCTGGTGCGGCTGGGGCATGGGCGATGCCGAGCTCGACGGCGTCATGGTCTTCGCGCCCGACGGCAAGTCACGATCGGCCGCATCGCGCTGCCCGAACGCTGCGCCAATGTCTGCTTCGGCGGCTTGAAGCGCAACCGCCTGTTCATGGCCGCGAGCCAGTCGATCTACGCGCTTTACGTGAACACCCAGGGCGCGCTGGGGGGATAGAAGAATACACAACGGCTGTCGTCCCTGCGGAAGCAAGGACCCATAACCGCCGATTTTTGTTGAGATGCTGAGCCGTGGCGTGAGCGTCGATAACTACAAACGCCGGTGGTTATGGGTCCCGGGTCGCGCTTCGCTTGCCCGGGACGACGGTGAAACTGCGGATACAAAAACGCCGGAGCGGAAATCCGCCCCGGCGCTTTCATTTTATAACTTGCGATGCTTACGCCGCGTTGAAGCCGGCGACCGCCTTGACCTCGAGATATTCCTCTAGGCCGAACTTGCCCCATTCGCGGCCGTTGCCGGACTGCTTGTAGCCGCCGAACGGCGCGGTGCGGTCGTTCGGCACGCCCTGCAGGTTGACGTTGCCGGCGCGGATGCGGCGGCCGACCTTGACGCGCGCTTTCGACCGTATCGCCGGAGACGTAACCGGCGAGGCCATAGGGCGTGTCGTTGGCGATCCGCACCGCGTCTTCCTCGTCCTTGGCGCCGAGGATGGTGAGCACGGGGCCGAAGATCTCCTCGCGCGCGATCGTCATGTCGTTGGTGACGTCGGCGAAGATGGTCGGGCGGACATAGTAGCCCTTGTTGACGCCCTCGGGCAGGCCGGGGCCGCCGGCAACCAGCGTCGCGCCTTCCTCGATGCCCTTGTTGATCAGGCGCCTGGATCTTGTCCCACTGGATGCGCGATGACGACCGGGCCGATGGTGGTGCCTTCGGCGCGCGGATCGCCGGCCTTGGTCTTGTCGGCGACGCCCTTGGCGATGGCGGCGACTTCCTTCATCTTCGACAGCGGCACGATCATCCGGGACGGCGCGTTGCACGACTGGCCGGAGTTGTTGAACATGTGCATCACGCCGCCGGTGACGGCCTTGGTGAGGTCGGCGCCCTCGAGGATGACGTTCGGCGACTTGCCGCCGAGTTCCTGGCTGACGCGCTTGACGGTCGGCGCGGCGCGCTTGGCGACGTCGATGCCGGCGCGGGTCGAACCCGTGAACGAGATCATGTCGATCTGCGGATGCTCGCTCATGGCGGCGCCGACTTCGGGGCCGAGGCCGTTGATCAGGTTGAACACGCCCTTCGGCACGCCGGCTTCATGCAGGATTTCCGCGAAGATCAACGCCGAGGACGGCGTGAATTCCGACGGCTTGAGGATCATGGTGCAGCCGGCGGCAAGCGCGGGCGCGACCTTGCAGGCGATCTGGTTCAGCGGCCAGTTCCACGGCGTGATCATGCCGATCACGCCGACCGGCTCGCGCACCACCACAGCGGTGCCGACCGGCTCCTCGAAATGATAGTTCTTCAGAACTTCCAGCGTGGACGATGATGTGGCCGAGGCCGGCGCCGGCCTGCAGCTTCTCGGCCATCGGCAGCGGCGCGCCCATCTCGTCGGAGACGGCGGCGCCGATTTCCTTCATGCGGCCCTTGTAGATCTCGATGACCTTGGTCAGCAGCGCCACGCGCTCCTCGCGGCTGGTCTGCGAATAGGTCTCGAAGGCGCGCCTGGCGGCGGCAACCGCCTTGTCGACATCGGCCTTGGAGCCGAGCGCAATCTCATACATCGCCTCTTCGGTCGCCGGATTGACGACGGGCGTGGACTTCTTGACGACCGGATCGACCCAGGCGCCGTCGATGTAGAATTGCATGCGGTTGACCATCGTGAACCTCTTGATTTCGGGGCTATGGGAGAACGGGCGCTAGCCGACATTCCTGTGCAAGTATCCTTGCACGAACACCGGCCAAATTGAACCCGCCATATGCGGGACGCCGCGCCAGCGGCCATGTCTGGATATAGGATCGCAGGCGCTGGCGTGACAAGGCTCTGGGGCGAAATAGGTCCGGGCTCAGCGTCGCGTCATTGTCATGCCGCATCGCGTCCGGGACACGAAATATTTCGCCGGGTTGTATGCCCGTGCCCCGGATGCTGCGCAGCGTGAAACGGTGCGCTGCTGATCCGGGGCCCAGCACATGTCACACGGCCATTTTCCGGTGCCGCACCGGCGCGCCGACGGTGAGGCTTTCCGCCGCATCGATGATGGCATTGGCGTCGATGCCATAGTGGCGATAGAGGTCGTCGATGGTGCCGGTCTGGCCGAAATGCTCGACGCCGAGCGCTTCGACCCGATGACCGCGCACGCTGCCGAGCCAGGCGAGTGCCGACGGATGGCCGTCGATCACGGTCACGAGGCCGCAATCGCGCGGCAGCGGCGCCAGCAATTTCTCGATATGGCTGACAGATGCGCGACCCCGCGGCGGTCGCGGCGCAGGGCGCGGGCAGCGGTCCACCCCGCATGCAGCCGATCCGCGGACGTGATCGCGAGCAGGCCGATGTCGCGGCGGCTTTCGCCGAGCAGTCCGACGGCCTCGATCGCTTCCGGCGCCACCGCGCCCGTATAGGCAACGACGACTTCCGCATTCGGCCCGGGCTTGCGCAACCAGTAAGCGCCTTCGGTGATGCCAGCCTGCAATTTCGGGCGTCATGATCCGCTGCGGCTGATCGATCGTGCGGGTGGAGAGCCGCAAATAGACCGAGCCGCCCTCGCCGCTCTTCGCGCTGCATGTGGCGGAAGCCCCATCCCATGATCACAGCAAGTTCATCGACAAAGGCCGGCTCGAACGACGACAGCCCATCCTGCGCCATGCCGATCAGCGGCGTCGCGATCGACTGATGCGCGCCGCCTTCCGGCGCCAGCGTGATGCCCGACGGCGTCGCCGCCACCATGAAGCGCGCGTCCTGGTAGCAGGCGTAATTCAGCGCATCGAGACCGCGCTCGATGAAGGGATCGTAGAGCGTGGCCACCGGCAACAGCCGCTCGCCGTTGATCTGCATGCGACAGCCCCAGCGCCGACATCAGGATGAACAGGTTCATCTCGGCGATGCCGAGTTCGATGTGCTGGCCCTTGGGCGAGGCGTCCCAGTTGAAGGTCGAGGGGATCTTCTCGCTGCGGAACAGGTCGGCCTTCTCGGCGCGCGCAAACAGCCCGCGCCGGTTGACCCAGGCGCCGAGATTGGTCGACACCGTGACGTCGGGCGAGGCGGTGACGATGCGCGCGGCCAAGCGCGCTGTCGCCGCGCGCGAGCTCATTGAGCACGAGCCCGAAGCCCTGCTGCGTCGACATCTGCGGCGACGGCGAGAAGGCTAGCCGCTCGGGCACGTCGATTTCCGGCGCGCTCAGCCGCCGCCGGCCGTCGCGGTTGAACGGCGCCGACGCGAGGAACGCCTCCAGCTCAGCCGGCGTCTTGCGACAGCCCCTCGAACTTGTCCCACTCGTGACCGGGGCGGATGTTCTGCGTCGCCGCGCCACTTCTCCATCTGCGCCACCGTCATCAGGCCGGCGTGGTTGTCCTTGTGGCCCTGGAACGGCAGGCCGACGCCTTTGATGGTGTAGGCGATGAAGCAGACCGGGCGGTCGTGGTCGATCGACTCGAAGGCCTCGCATCATGCTCGCCATGTCGTGGCCGCCGAGATTGGACATCAGCGCCAGCAACTCGTCGTCGCTGCGCCGCTCGATCAGTTGCGTGACCGGCCCCTGATCGCCGATCTCGTCGCGCAAATGCTTGCGGAACGCCGCACCGCCCTGGAAGCACAGCGCCGCATAAAGCTGGTTCGGGCAGGCATCGATCCAGCTTCCGAAGCGCCTCGCCGCCGGGTTCGGCAAACGCCTCGCGCATCAGCCTGCCATATTTGACGATCACCACGTCCCAGCCGAAGTTGCGGAACATGGATTCGAATTTCTCCCACAGCCCCTCGCGCACCACGGCGTCGAGGCTCTGGCGGTTGTAGTCGACCACCCACCAGGTATTGCGCAGGCCGTGCTTCCAGCCCTTCGAGCAGCGCCTCGAAGATGTTGCCCTCGTCCATCTCGGCGTCGCCGACGAGCGCGATCATCCGCCCCTCCGGGCGATCCTTCATCCAGCCATGCGCCTTGACGTAATCCTGCACCAGCGAGGCGAACAGCGTCTGCGCCACGCCGAGCCCGACCGAGCCGGTCGAGAAATCGACGTCGTCGATGTCCTTGGTGCGCGACGGATAGGATTGCGCGCCCTTGAAGCCGCGGAAATTCTCCAGCTTCTCGCGGGTCTGGTGCCCGAACAGATACTGGATCGCGTGAAACACCGGGCTCGCATGCGGCTTGACCGCGACGCGGTCCTGCGGCCGCAGCACCGAGAAATAAAGCGCCGACATGATGGTGGCGAGCGAGGCGGAAGACGCCTGATGGCCGCCGACCTTCAAGCCGTCGACATTGGGCCGGATGTGGTTGGCGTGGTGGATGGTCCAGGACGACAGCCACAGCACCTTGCGTGCCAGCGCGGATAACAGTTTCAAGACGTGCGGGTTCGGTCGGCATGGCGTGGCTCCCGACCTCAAGGCTTTTAGTGGCTTGAGGCTTTTGGTGGCTTGATTATCGCCGAGTTTACCGCGACCGTTTCGTCCGAAAATCTCAAATTTTGGCGACATACCTCGATATTTTGGGATAATTTATCAATTTGATCGTCCCAACCAACGGTTTATCCCAATGCCCACCCTTGATGCCATCGACCGCAAGATTCTCGGCCTGCTGCAATCCGACGGCCGCATCACCATGGCCGAACTCGCCGAGAAGGTCGGGCTTTCGGTCTCGCCCTGCCATCGCCGGGTGAAGCTGCTCGAAGAGCGCGGCGTCATCACCCGCTACATCGCGACTGTCGATCAGAAGATCGCTCGGACTTCACGTCAGCGTCTTCATCTCGATCAAGCTCGCGCGGCAAAAGGAAGAAGATCTCAACCGCTTCGCGCGCGCGATCTCGAAATGGGACGAAGTGCTGGAATGTTATCTGATGACCGGCAACCGCGATTATCTGTTGCGGGTGGTCGCCGCCGATCTGTCGTCCTATGAGGCATTCCTGAAGAACAAGCTGACGCGGCTCGACGGCATCGCCTCGATCGAATCGAGTTTTGCGCTCAGCCAGGTGAAATATTCGATCGCGCTGCCGGTGTGACGACAGCCCCTGTGGATCACGGGTTTGGCGACGGCTCCGCCAGCGCGACGAGCTGCGAGTGCCTGACGCGTTCCCGGTGCGCCGTATAAAGACCGCTCGCGACGATGACGGCCGCACCGACCACGGTCCAAACGTCAGGCACTTCGCCAAAGATCAGGAAGCCCAGCAGCGTGACCCAGAGAAGCTGGACATAGGAGAACGGCGCCAGCACGGAAGCATCCGCATAGCGAAACGCGAGCACGACGATCCACTGCCCCGCGGTCGATGTCAGGCCGATGATGGTCCCGAACAGAATATCGTGCCAGGTCGGCGCGACCCAGACAAAGGGAACCAGCGCGCAGAGAATCGCAAAGCCCACAATCGACGAATAGGTCATGGTGACCAGGACGTGCTCCCGGCCGCTCATTTTGCGGGTCATAATCAGCGTACAGGCCCAGGCGAACGCCGACACCACCGGGAAGAACGCGGCGGGATGAAATGCGCTCGTTCCCGGGCGCAGGACGATCAGCACGCCCATCAACCCTACCGCCGTCGCCAGCCAGCGCCGCAGGCCGACTTTCTCACTGAGGAAAAAGATCGACAGCGCAGTGACGAACAGAGGCGAGACGAAACTGGTGGCAGAAGCCTCCGCGATCGGGAGAAACCGCAGGCCCGAGATAAACAGCAGCGATGAACCAAGCAGCGCCATGCCCCGGGTGACCTGGAGCACCGGCCGCCTGGTTCGCAGCGCAAATAGCGGCGAAACAGGCAGCATCGCCGGAATCATGATCAGCACGAACACCAGAAACCTGATCCAGGCGATCTCGATCGAGGGCAACGTCGTCGAAAGATATTTTGAGGTCGCGTCCGACGTGCCGAGAAAGATGCTCGATGCCAGAAGCAGCGCAATACCGCGAAGCGGCCGGTCGGCGCGCGCGGGCGCAACTTTGGCCGGGTTCGCTTTACCTGAATTTTCCTGGGGCAACGCCAAGGGAGCGCTATCGAGCTTTAAAGCTGCGGCGGGGCGGGTCACGGTCTGAACTCTGAGTCGAAAAGTCGAATCGGGCGAAGTGACAAAAAAGCGCCAACCGGCCGCAGCGACAAGGCCCGAAAACAGGCAGCGGATATGCGCGCTTTAAAGCATTGGCAGGCTTCGTGGTTTCGGCCCGCGCGGAAAGGCCTTGTCGAGCGCGGCGATATCCTCTGCGCTCAACGCGAGATCGCCAGCCGCCGCGTTGTCGGCGGCATGTTCCGCGCTCGACGCTTTCGGAATCGCAAACACATTTGGTTCGCGCGTCAGATATGCCAGCGCGACCTGACGCGTGGATGCGCCGTGCCGTTTGGCGATGGTCTGCAATGCCGCGCCGCTCGGGCTTGAAGGTTTGGGAAAATCGTTGTGACCGAACGGCGAATAGGCGACGACGGCGACGCCATGCTTGGCGCACCACGGGATTACCGCGTGCTCGATCGCACGCTCCTGCAAGTGGTAGAGCACCTGATTGCAGGCGATCTTCCCCTCGCCCGCAACTTCGCGAATTTCGTCGAGGTCGTCGGCATCGAAATTGGAAACGCCCCAGCAGCGGATTTTGCCGGCGCCCACCAGTTGCTCGAACGCCGCCACCGTCTCGGACAACGGAATGCTGCCGCGCCAGTGCAGCAGATAACAATCGAGCCGGTCGGTCTTGAGCCGCGTCAGCGATTTTTCGCAAGCCGCAATGGTGCCGCGGCGCGACGCGTTGCTGGGCAGCACTTTCGAGACCAGATACGTCTCGTCGCGGCGCCCGGCGATGGCCTCCGCGATCACCAGCTCCGCATCGCCATACATTTCGGCGGTATCGATGTGGGTCATGCCGAGATCGATGCCGCGGCGCAAGGCCGCGACAGCTTGCTTGCGATCGCCGCGATCGATGTACCAGGTGCCCTGCCCGATCACAGATACGTCGTGGCCGGTGGTGCCGAATTTTTTGGTTTTCATGTGATGTCCTATGGTGCGGGCGGCGCACCATAGAGGAATGATCAGCTTGCCGCGACCAACTTCCCGCGTTCGTGATCGGCGGTTCCGGATTGCGCGATCAGGCGCTTGAGCTCGGGAATGCACGAACCGCAATTGGTGCCTGCCTTGAGCCGCAGGCCGATTTCGGTGGCCGAGCGCGCGCCCGCGGCAATCGCATCGCAGATCGTGTTGCGGCCGACGCCGAAGCAGGCGCAGACCACCGGCCCCGCGCTTGCGAGCCCCTGCGCCGGTTTGCCGGACAGCAGCATTCGCCGTTGCTCGTCGGTCAGGGAACCTGCGGCGAACAGTTCCTTGACGACGCCCCAATCGCCGGCGTCGCGCGCTGGTCCGAGGAACAGGCAGGTTTCGATCGCGATCCCCCGCAAACGAAGCCGCGCGGTACACGCCGCCGCCAAAATCGCTGTATTCGGCAAGTTCCTCGCCCGCCACGGCGCGCAACCAGGACGGCCATCCCTTGAGATCCGCATTGTCGGCAATCAGATAGCCGTAAGCCGCCGCCGACGGTGGCGCGCGCCCACCAGGCATGATCGGGCAATTGCAGCGGCTTTCGCGACAGCACGAAGCCGCGAAAGACATATTCGTAAGGCAGGATCGACGCCGGCGTCGCCTTGGTTTCCGGCTGGCCGGAATATGGATCGGTGATCGGCGCGACCAGCGCGCCGACACGGGCGGCCGATGCATTGGCTTCGCTCCAGTGGATCGGCGCGAACAGCATGCCGCGCTGCTGCCGGGCACTGACCACGACTTTCAGCATGCATTGGCCGTAATCGGTGGTGACGCGGGCGAAACTGATCCGTCGGCCAGGCCGATGTCGCGCCGCATCGTCGGGATGCACCTCGACGAACGGTTCCGGCAAATGCGCACCCAACCGTTGGCTCATGCCGGTGCGGGTCATGGTGTGCCATTGGTCGCGGATGCGGCCGGTGTTCAGCCGCAGCGGACGTCCCTGCATTGATCTCGGTCCGCAACGCCGGGCGTTCCGGCGCGACGAAGCGCGCCTTTCGGTCGTTGGTAAAGAATTCGCCGCCGGCAAAGAAGCGCTGCTGCCCGGTCTCGTCCGTGCGATGCGGCCACAGCACCGGCGTCATCGCATCGAAGGCCTCATCGATCACCGAGCTCAAGCGCGCCGATATCGAAATCGCGGCTGCCGTTATTTTCGAAAGCCGACAGTGCCGCGTGCTCGCGGAAGATTGCCGCAGCCGAGTCGTAATCGAACGCCGCACCGAAACCGAGGCGTTTGGCTACCTCGCCGACGATCCACCAGTCGGGCCGCGCTTCGCCGGGCGCCGGCAGAAAAGCGCGCTGACGCGAAATGCGCCGCTCCGAATTGGTGACAGTGCCGGACTTTTCGCCCCAGGCCAGCGCCGGCAGCAGCACATGCGCGCCGGCACTGACGGTGTCGTTGGAGAGAACGTTTTCCGAAATCACGAACAGTTCGAGTTTCTTCAACGCAGCCCGCGCCGCGTCGGCGTCGGGCAGCGACACTGCCGGGTTGGTGCCCATCACCCACAGCGCCTTGATCTCGCCGCGTCCGATCGCCTCGAACATCTGGACCGCCTTGAGCCCTTCATGGGTGGCGATGCGCGGCGCTTTCCAGAACCGGCGCACGCGATCGATGTCGGGCGGCGTGAAGTCCATATGCGCGGCGAGCTGGTTGGCGAGCCCGCCGACCTCGCGGCCGCCCATCGCGTTCGGCTGCCCGGTCAGCGAAAACGGCGATGCGCCGATCTTGCCGATCCGCGCCGTCGCGAGATGGCAATTGACGATCGCGTTGACCTTGTCGGTGCCCTGCGCCGACTGGTTCACGCCTTGCGAATACAGCGTGACCACGCGCGGCGTGGCCGCAAACAGCTGGAAGAAGGTCGAGACATCCTGCTCGGAAAGGCCCGTGGCCAATGCGGTCGCCGCCACGCTGCCGGCAATGCCGCGGGCGCGCGCAAGCGCTTCGTCGAAACCAGACGTGTAACGCTCGATGTAGTCGCGATCGAGCGCGCCGTGATCGGCCAGATGCACCAGCAGCCCGGAAAACAGCGCCGTATCGGTGCCGGGCTTCAGCCCCAGAAACAGATCGGCATCTTCTGTGGTGTCGGTGCTTGCGTGGATCGATCACGACGATGCGCGCGCCACGCCGCTGCTTGTTGGCGATCATGCGCTGGAACAGCACCGGATGACACCAGGCGGCGTTGGAGCCGACCAGCACCAGAAGATCGGCCTCGTCGAGATCTTCGTAGACGCCGGGCACGGTGTCAGCGCCGAAGGCGCGGCGATGGCCGGCGACCGAGGACGCCATGCACAGTCGCGAATTGGTGTCGACATTGGCGCTGCCGATGAATCCCTTCATCAGCTTGTTGGCGACGTAATAATCCTCGGTCAATAACTGCCCGGACAGATAGAACGCGACCGCGTTGGGGCCGTCGCGGGCCACGATGTGGGCAAAGCGATGGGCGATATGGTCGAGCGCATCGCGTCCAGGCGACCCGCTCCATCGTGCCCTTACTGCAACGGATCATCGGATGGAGCAGACGATCCTCAAGACCAAGCGTCTCGCCCAGCGCCGAACCCTTGGAACAGAGCCGGCCGAGATTTGCCGGGTGCGAGGGATCGCCCGAGATCGCCGCACCGCCGCTTTCGTCCGGCGTCGCCAGCACGCCGCAGCCGACGCCGCAATAGGGGCAAGTCGTGCTAGTGGAGCGGATTTGACGTTCGCTGTCGTGCCCACCGCGATCTGGTAATGCGAACGTCAAATCCAAAGCTCCACTACGAATTTATATTTGCTAGTGGTCCTTTGATTCCAACATTCGCAAAAGTGCCTGCCCCAACAGAATGCGAATGTTGGAATCGGACCACTAGTGGCTCGCAGCGTGGGATCGATCGAGGTCATCGCAAACGCCCGGTCATGCCGCGGCAGCCAGCGTTGCAGCCGGGCGGCCGAACATCATGTCCTTGCGGAATGCGGCGATATTTTCCCGATTGCGGATCAATCCGAGATACCAGAGCGCATCGGCGGTATCGCCGACCAGCACCGCGCCGGTCAGCCGGCCATCCTCGATCACGAGCTTCTTGTAGATGCCGCGCCTGAAATCGCTGAGCACGATGGCTTCGCTGCGATCGCTGCCGAGAAATTCGCCGGCGGAAAACACGCCGACGCCGGATACCTTGAGGTTGGTCGCAACCACGCTTCCGCCATAGACCGCGTTGCGGCCGGCGAGATGCTGCGCCAGCACCCTCGCCTGCTCATAGGCCGGCTCGACCAGGCCATAGCAGATGCCGCGATGTTCGGCGCATTCGCCGAGCGCAAAGATGCCGTCTGATCCGGTCTGGAGCTGGTCGTTGACGATGATGCCGCGGTTGACCGGAATGCCGGCTTGCTTGGCGAGCGCAATATTCGGCCGGATGCCGGCCGCCAGGATCACGGCGTCGGCATCGATCCGCTGTCCGTCGTTGAGCTCGACGCCTTCGACACGGTTCTCGCCGAGGATGCGGGCTGTGCTGGCATTGAGCAGAACCTTGATGCCCTTTTTCTCGACCAGCGATTTCAAAAGCGCTCGCCGCCGGCGCATCGAGCTGGCGCTCCATCAACCGGTCCATCAGGTGAAGCAACGTCACCGGCGCTCCCGCCTTGGCGAGACCGTAAGCGGCTTCAAGTCCGAGCAATCCGCCGCCGACGACGACCACGCGCTTCTTCGCAGCGGCGAGCGTCAGTAACAGGTCGACATCCCGGCTGTCGCGAAAGGTGTGCACGCCGGTGAGCTCGACGCCGGGCACGTTGAGCCGCAACGGCGTTCGATCCGGTCGCAAGCACCAGCTTTGAAAAACTGACGCTCTCCTCGTTGGCGATCTTGAGTTCGCGGCGACCGACGTCGACCTCGTCGACCGCGCAGCCATATTTCAGCGTGACGCCGCGGTCGCGCCACCAATTGGCAGGCTTGAGCTCGATTTCGTGGGATGCGGTCTCGCCCGCCAGCACCGACGACAACAGCACGCGGTTATAGGCAAGCCTCGGTTCGTCGCCGATGACAGCTATGGCATAACGCCCGAGTGCGACTTTCGCGAGTTCGTCGACCAGACGGGCGGCGGCCATTCCGTTGCCGACGATCACGAGCGATTCACTCATGTGAGTTTCCTATTCGGGAGCTTCCTATTCGGCAGCCTGCGAGCTGCCATAGGCCTCGGAAATCATGAAACCGGACAAGGTGCCGTAGGCGGTGGTCCAGGCGTTCGCGACCTCGGGAGTCCAGCCGTCGCCCAGTCCCTTTTCCAGCGTCCACAGCAAGGCTGAACCGACGACCGGGTAATGCTCGGACTTGGCGCCGTAGGCCACGTGCCGTTTGGCGAGCGCACTCGCCGCCGGCAGGATCGACGGAAGATCGCCCAGGCCGTTGACCACGGCGGCGAGCATGCCCATCAGCTTTTTCCGCTGCTCGGTCATATCGGCCGGGAACATCGACTTGACCTGCGGCGCGACCTCGAACAGGCGATCGTAGAAAAGGATCGCCGCCTGATCGGAGATCGGCGCCACTTTCGAGAAGCTCTGCTGCACAAGTTTGACCTGGTCAGGTGTCATGTCTTCCTCCTGCTGGTTGCTTCCGCTTTCCGCCGCCTCGTCCCGCGTGCGGGACGAGGTCATCACCAAGGCTGCGGCGTGGTGCAGCCAACCCGCGTCGTTTAGATGCGTGCCGAAGCCAGGCTCGGCGCACCTGCTTCCGCGGGACTGCGGCGCAGGTAGAACCACCAGGTCGTGGCCAGGCAGATCGCGTAGAAGGCGAGATAGATGACGAGCGCGAGCTGCGGTCCGCCGGTGATCGCAATCGATTTGCCGAAGCCGCTCGGGATGAAGTAGCCGCCGCATGCACCGATCGCGCCGATGAAGCCAAGCGCCGCGCCGCTTTCGATGCTCGCGGTCTTGATCGCGAGCGCCCGGCCGGCTTCGCCCTTGCCCTGGGCCTTGCGAAGATTTTCCTCGCGGAAGATCGACGGGATCATCCGGTAGGTCGACCCGTTACCGACGCCGGTGGTGATGAAGAGGATCAGGAACATCACCAGGAAGCCGGTGAAGTCCTTGTTGCCCACGAAATAGATCACACCGATGGTGGCGGCCGCCATCGCAATGAAATTCCAGAACGTGATGATCGCCCCGCCGATCTTGTCGGCGAGCAGGCCCCCGAGCGGGCGCGACAGCGAGCCGACCAGCGGCCCCAGGAACGCGATGGCGATCGTGACCGCCGGAAACTGGGTCTTGATCAACAGCGGGAACGCCGCCGAGTAGCCGATGAACGAGCCGAACGTCCCGACATAGATGAAGGCCATGATCCAGGTGTGCTTGCGCTTGATGATCGCGAGCTGATCCTTGAACGAGGACTTTGCCGTGGTCAGGTTGTTCATGAAATAGATGGCGCCGAACACCGCGATGATTAGCGGGATCACCCACATCAGCCCGGCGTTCTGGAGATAGACGCCGGAGACCGGCGTTGCCTGGTAGAGATTGATGAGGCCGACGCCCATCAGCATCGGCGTGATCAGCTGAACGCTGCTGACGCCGATATTGCCGCCGGCGGCGTTGAGGCCAAGCGCCCAGCCCTTCATGCGGTCGGGATAGAAGAAAGAGATATTGGCCATGCTGGAAGCGAAGTTGCCGCCGCCGAGACCGGCGGTCGAAGCCACCAGCAACATCAGCCAGAACGGCGTCTGCGGCTGGCTGACGAAATAAGCGAGCCCGAACGTCGGAATGAAGAGAACCGAGGCCGAGAAGATCGTCCAGTTCCGGCCGCCGAACGTCGTCACCGCGAACGTGTAGGGAAAGCGCATCAGCGAACCGATCAGGCCCGGAATGGCGACGAGCTGAAACAATTCATCGGTCGTGTAGTGGAAGCCGGCCGCCGGAAGCTTGGTCGCGACGATGCTCCAGATCAGCCACACCGAAAAGCCGACATGCTCGGCAACGATCGACCAGATCAAATTACGGCGGGCGGTCACCTTGCCTTTGGTTTCCCAGAAGGTCGAATCTTCGGGGTTCCAGTCTGAAATCCAGGTCGGGTCTTTCGAGCTCATTGAAATTTCCTTTTGCTGAAGGCCTCGTGCTGAAGGGCCTCGCGTCGCTCTCCGAAGGCACGACAACGCAGTCCGGGCCGAGCCCGGTGAAGCGGTCGTGAAATTCGGATGATTGGTTTTTTGGCGACGGCATCGATGGCGTCGGAACAAGCTATTCAAGCTTTGTGCCAAGCCGCTTCAGCGTGATAATCATTTATATTACAGCAACTTAAGCGAAAGGCCTATCGACTCGACCCAACGAAATAAGCTTTCAAAATTTGCATCCGCATATTTATTGTGCGACGCACAATGATTGAGCAGGGCGCTTAAAAAAGTATCTTTGCGCGGTCGTTTTCCGGTGCCGTCGCGATACTGCGAAAAAATCTCGCACCAAATGCGGCTTTGCTGCGACGAGGCGCCACGCCGGTGATGGCATGTCGATTGCATCGCCTAATTGCTAGTCAACGAAGACTGCGATCCGCCGGATTGTTCAAGGCCACTCTTGGCCGAAAACTGCGTCACCGTATCGCCGGGCAAGGTTTCTCACCAAGCCAACCCGGCGCAGTCGCGATGTCAATTGGACATCGTCTGCTGGTCCCACTCCGATTCCCGTCGGAAGGGACTTGCAAGTGAAGCAGCGATCCAAACGCCCGCGTTATCCCGTCGCGGAAACCAAATCCGGACCTTTGATCTCCGGATCGGCGCGCATGATCGCCGCTCCATCAGGCCACAGTTCAACCTTCGCTTAGGAAAAAGAGGACCTGCAATGTCATACCTCGTGCCTTCGGAATTCGTTACCAAGATGGTGGATGCCGGAGAATCCAAGATCTTCATGTCGACCCGGGATACCGTGATCCGCGCCTATATGGCCGGCGCCATCCTGGCGCTCGCAGCCTGGTTTGCCGTCACGATCAACGTCAATACCGGCCAGCCGATCGTGGGAGCGCTGCTGTTTCCCGTCGGCTTTTCCATGCTTTATCTACTCGGCTTCGACCTCTTGACCGGCGTGTTCGTTCTCACGCCGCTTGCGTTGATCGACAAGCGGCCGGGCGTAACGCTTTACGGCGTTTTGCGAAACTGGGGTCTCGTCTTTATCGGCAATTTCGCCGGCGCGCTCACGGTTGCCTTCATGATGGCGTTCGTGACGACTTTCGGCTTCACGCAGGCTCCCGACAAGGTCGGCACCACGATCGGCAATGTCGGCGAGGCCCGCACGCTCGGCTATGCAGCCCACGGCGCGGCCGGCATGGCGACGCTGTTCATCCGCGGCATGCTCTGCAACTGGATGGTGTCCACCGGCGTGGTCGGCGCCATGATCTCGACCACCGTTCCGGGCAAGGTGATCGCGATGTGGATGCCGATCCTGGTTTTCTTCTATATGGTGTTCGAACATTCCGTCGTGAACATGTTCCTGTTTCCATCGGGACTGATGCTCCACGCCAAGTTCTCGATCATGGATTATTTCATCTGGAATGAAATTCCGACTGTCCTCGGCAATCTGGTCGGCGGGCTTTCGTTCACGGGATTGACGCTGTACGCCACGCATGTACGCACGGCACCGAAGCGCGATGCGAAGCCGGCGCCGGTACGCGTCGCCGTCTGATGATCTAAACCCCGGGGAGCCCGGCTATCAGTACGGGCTCCCTCATTCCTTGGCGCATTCATGCCGGCCGAATTGCGGATATCGCTGGGGCAATGTTCGGACAAAGGCCGCAAGCCGGCCAACCAGGATTTTCACGGCGCGCTGATTCCAAACGAGCCGCTGCTGAGCCTGAAAGGCATCGCGGTGGTGATCGCCGACGGCATCAGCAGCAGCGACGTCAGTCATATTGCGAGCGAGTCGGCGGTCAAAAGCTTCCTGACCGACTATTACTGCACATCCGAGTCCTGGTCGGTAAAGACATCCGCCCAGCGCGTGCTGGCCGCAGCCAACGCCTGGCTGCATTCCCAGACACGGCGAAGCCAGTACGCTTATGACAAGGACAAGGGCTACGTCTGCACCTTGAGCGCGCTGGTCATCAAATCGACCACGGCACACATTTTTCATGCCGGCGATTGCCGCGTTTACCGGCTTGCGGGCAACACGCTCGAACAGCTGACCGACGATCACCGTGTCATCGTCTCCTCCGAGCAGACCTATCTCGGCCGCGCGCTGGGAATCAATTCGCAAATCGAAATCGACTATCGGGCCGTCCCGATCGAGAAAGGCGACGTCTTCCTGCTTGCAACCGATGGCGTTTACGAGCACGTCAGCGGCCGCTTGATGGCCAGCGCGGTCAGGGACCATCCGGCCGATCTCGACGATGCTGCCCGGTTGATCGTTGACGAAGCGCTTGAGCACGGCAGCCAGGACAATCTCACGGTCCAGATCGTACGGATCGATGGCTTGCCGAACAGCAGGGCGAGCGAGGTTTTTCAACCTTCATCCGAACTGCCGCTGCCGCCGCTGCTGGAGGCCAGGGCTATCTTCGACGGTTACCGGATCGTCAGGGAGCTTCACGCGAGCCACCGCAGCCATATCTACCTCGCCGTCGATACCGATACGGATGCGCTGGTCGGGATCAAGATTCCGTCGATCGACCTGCGCGACGACCCAGCCTATCTGAAACGCTTCATGATGGAGGAATGGGTCGCCCGACGGATCGACAGCCCCCACGTCCTCAAACCCTGCCAGCCCTCGCGAAAGCGCAATTTCCTTTATGTCACGATGGAATTCATCGAGGGACAAACGCTTCGCCAGTGGATGATCGACCATCCAAGGCCGGATCTGGAAACGGTGCGCAACATCGTCGAGCAGATCGCAAAAGGCCTGCGCGCGTTCCATCGCAAGGAAATGCTGCATCAGGACTTGCGGCCCGACAACATCATGATCGACAAAACCGGAACGGCGAAGATCATCGACTTCGGCGCGACCAAAATCGCAGGTGTCGCCGAAGCCGCGCCGCCCGGCATGGGAAGCGACATTCTGGGCACGGCGCAGTACACCGCGCCCGAATATTTCCGCGGCGATGGCGGCTCGCCGCGTTCGGACCTGTTTTCGCTCGGCGCGATCACCTATCAGATGCTGACGGGTCGATTACCCTATGGCGCGCAGCTCGCCCAGGCGCGGACCAAATCGCAGTTCAGCAGGATCAGATACCAACCGGCCTCGGACGAAAACCGCGATATTCCACCGTGGATGGATGCGGCGTTGCGGCGATCCGTCCATCTCGATCCGGCGAAGCGTTACGATAGCCTCTCCGAATTCGTCTTCGATCTTCGCCATCCCAACCAGAATTACCTGAACGCGTCAGCGCCGCCGCTGATCGAGCGCAATCCCAATCTGTTCTGGAAATGCGCCACGGCCGTGCTCGCGCTCATCATCATCGTCCTGCTCGCGAGCCGGCACGGCTTCTGAGGTCAGCTTTAAGCGTTCTCGACCGCGGCCATCGGCTTTGGCGCAACGCCCTCGCCCGGCCTGACGCGGAATTCGTAGGTCATGAGATGCCAGGGTGTCTTTGCCGGCTTGCCGTCGGGCATCGTGGGATCGGTGCGTTTTTCGACCTTGGCAATCAGCTCGTCCTTCACGCCAAACACGACGTCGGTGTCGATATATTTGTCGCCTTCGACGAAGACATGCGTGACCAGCGGCTCGTGCCCGGGCGCATTGACCAGGAAGTGCACATGCGCCGGCCGCATCGGATGGCGGTGCAGCGCGAGGATCATCTGTCCGACCGGACCGTCGGTCGGGATCGGATAGCTGCAGGGCAGGATGGTGCGGAAGTAAAACTTGCCCTCGGCGTCGGTGATGAAGCGTCCGCGCGACGACGGACCCGCCGTCTCATAGTCGGGCTTCTGTGAATCGTACCAGCCGTCGTCGTCGGCGTGCCAGATATCGACCGGAACGTTCGCCAGCGGCTTGCCCTTCAGATCGGTGACACGGCCCTGCACGAACATCTTTTCTCCCTCGAGACTGGGAGAGACGTCGGTGCCATGCGGCATCGGCTTGTGCTCGCCGACATAGAACGGTCCGAGCACGGTGGTCTCGGTGGCGCCTTCGCGCTCCCTGTGATTGACCGCATCCACCAGCATCGAAACGCCGAGCACGTCGGACAACAGGATGAACTCCTGCCGGCTCGGCGTGCATTTCTGGCCGACGCGGGTGAGGAAATCGATCGCATATTCCCATTCGCCGAAGGTGAGATCGGTTTTGCGAACGAAGTCGTGTAACGACTTGGTCAATTCCTCCATCAGGAATTTGACCCGCGGATTCTTCACTTCCTCAAAACTGTGAATGACGGCGGCGGTGAGTTCGGTGTCGTTGAACTGGGGCATTTTTGCTTTTGTCCTTGGGGGGTTATGTCCGTTTGCGGTCAATCTACACCAGCAACCGGGCCAAGGTAAGCCGCGGCATGGAATGCCGCGCCGATTTCGGCTATTGACGCTCGATCCTGGTTTTTCAAGAGGTGAAATCCGATGCCAGCCCTGCCCCTCACCTCCCCCGAATCCGCCGGCATGTCGAAAACCGCTTTCGAGCGGATCGAGAACCATCTGCGCGAGCGTTACATCGGCGCCGGCCGCTTTCCGGGGACCCAGCTCACGGTCTATCGGCGCGGTCAGCTGGTCCACAACTCGGTTCAGGGCCTGGCCGATATCGAGCGCAAGGTCGCGGTCAAGGACGACACGATCTTCCGCATCTACTCCATGACCAAGCCGATCACGAGCGTCGCTTTCATGATGCTGGTCGAAGAGGGCCGCGTCGCGCTCGAAGAGCCCGTCCATCGATATATCCCGGAATGGAAGAATCTCGGCGTGTTCCGAGCCGGCATGTGGCCGGCGTTTCTCACCCGGCCGACGTCGAAACCGATGCAGATCGTGGACCTGATGCGGCACACGTCGGGTCTCACCTATGGCTTCCAGCAGTGCAGCAACGTGGATGCGGCCTACCGCGAATTGAAAATCGGCGAACTCGAGAAAGCCGGCACGCTGCCATCCATGATCGCGGATCTGGCCAAAATGCCGCTGGAATTCTCCCCTGGCGAGGCCTGGAATTATTCGGTCTCGACGGACGTGATCGGCTATTTGATCGGCCTCATCAGCGGCAAGCCGTTCGAACAGTTCCTTCAGGAGCGCATCTTCGATCCGCTTGGGATGAAGGACACCGGTTTCTTTGTCCCATCCGACAAGGCCCATCGCCTGGCGGCCTGCTATTCGGCGAGCCCCCAAGGCGCGATGACCTTTCATGCCACCGACCGCAAGGGCGGCCTCACGTTGCAGGACGATCCGGCGACCAGTTCCTTCCTGTCGCCCCCCTCGTTCGTCTCCGGCGGTGGCGGCCTGTGTTCGACCACGGCCGACTATCTCACCTTCTGCCGCGCGCTGCTCAATGGCGGCGAACTGGACGGCGTCCGGCTGATCGGCCCGAAGACGCTGGCCTTGATGACGTCAAATCATCTGCCGGGCGGCCGGGCGCTGCCGGAATGCTCACGATCGTTATTCTCCGAGGCGGCCTACGATGGCATCGGCTTTGGCCTCGGCGTTTCCGTCACGATCGACCCGGCGCGGACGCTGATTCCCGGAAGCCGCGGTGAATATGCCTGGGGTGGTGCAGCGACGACCTCGTTCTGGATCGATCCGGCCGAAGAGCTGATCGCGATTTTCATGACGCAGGTGTTGCCCTCGACGGCTACGCCGATCCGGCGCGAGCTGCGCACCATGATCTATGCCGCGATCACCGACAGCAATCTTTAGCGTATTCCGGTTCAACCGATACTTTGCAGGCCTGGAAACGTCTCCAGAAGCCAGATGCTGACGGCCGAGACCCCGCCGGTCAGAAAGCCTATTCCCGTAATGACCAGCAGCACGCCCATGGCCTGTTCGACGCGCGCCAAATGCCGCTTCATCCGCGCAAACAGCGAGGAGAATTGCTCGACCATAAAGGCTGCGATCAGGAACGGAATGCCGAGCCCCGCGGAATAGACCGCGAGCAGGCCTGCCCCTTTTTGCACGGTGGATTCCGAGGCTGCAATCGAGAGGATCGCCGCCAGGATCGGACCGATGCACGGCGTCCAGCCGAACGCAAAGGCAAGCCCCATCGCATAGGCGCCCCAAAGCCCGACGGGTTTTGGGATGGGAAGACGCCCTTCCCGCATCAACAGATCGATCCGCGTCAGCCCGAGGAAGTGCAGGCCCATCACGATAATGACAACGCCTGCGACAATCGACAGCTCGGCCGACCATGCATGGATGAAGCCGCCGATCAGGGAGGCGCTGGCGCCAAGTGCCACAAACACGGTGGAAAAGCCGAGCACGAACATCACGGCCGAAACCATCACGGCGCGGCGGGAGGACGATACGGCTTCGTCATTGGCCACGTGTTCGATGGTCGCGCCGGTCAGATAGACCAGATAGGGCGGCACCAGCGGCAGCACGCAAGGCGACAGGAAGCTGACAAGGCCCGCAATCAATGCGGCGGGGATCGAAACGTCGTGAGTCATGGGCGCTCATGTAGCGGATGCGCGGCAATCCGCAAAATCACGACGACGCGCTTTTGGTTATCAGCCGGCTTGGTTGTCAACCGGCGTTACTTGACGAGCTTCAGCGAGGCCGGAGACCGCTGGCGCAGGCCTTCCGGCGGCTTCGGCTGAACCGGCTTTGAGGCCGCATCGACGTCCCGCAGCATTGCATCGCACAAAGCCTTCAATTCCGAATCTTCGATCCGGTTCAGCTTGATCCGAAGTTCCAGTATAGCGACCGAAACCAGTTGCGCAGTATCGCGATCACCGTTCCGGACCAGGGAGGCCTGGCACTCTTCGAGGGTCGCCAGCACTGCCCGCAAATTTTCTTCGAAATAAACCACAGCGTATTCCCGTTACCGAGCCTGCGAGATGGTCGAGGCGATAGGTCGATCAACACCTTGCGACCACAAAAAGTCCGACGGCATTAGGACTGAGAAGATAGATTTCGTCCTTACACAGATTTGTGACATCGCTACCCACCCCGTAGTGATCCGGGTGCACTTGTAGCACACCGCGGCTTGCAGGGGTTGCTGCGCCGCGAAAAATCTGCCGAATGGGCTTTTCCGGCATTTTGGCCGGACACAGCCTTTGGGTGTAAACGACCCATTGCCGGTAAGCGGCCACGCAAACCGCGTCAAAAAGTCTCGCATCAAGGTTGTAGTACCACTCAACATGGTTGTAGTATCACTCAAAACCTGAACGGCCAAAAAACACGATTCTCGGATTCGCATGATCCTTAGATTTCGAAGTATTGGAGAAACGTCCTTGGTTGAAACGAAGTCTTGAAACCGGTTTTCCGGAACGACGTACCTTTGATACTCGGATTACGAACATCATTCCTTGCCTGACGATCATCAGGCCTCTTGCCGGGGACGCAAATCCTCGTAAGTTTTCGGTGTCGAATACGCATTCATCCATTAGAAGTGAGTCTGAAGCAGTGTATAAAGCAGCCGAGGGTTGCTTATTCGGACGCTTCATGAGCGAAGGACGGTGAGAAACGGTATGAACAAATCTGTAGCCAAGAAGATGAAGCAGCGCAGTGCCGGCAAGCCGGATATTGAGCTTGGCAAGCGCATCCGACTGCGGCGCGTCGAACAGAAGGTTTCGCAAGCGGAGCTTGGCGAACAACTCGGCGTCAGCTTCCAGCAGGTTCAAAAATACGAAAAGGGCGTCAATCGCGTCGGCGCCGCGCGTCTCCAGCAGATCGCAACCGCGCTCGATGTGCCCGTCACCTTCTTCTACGACGGCGACAGCAAGGCGCGCGAAGTGGAAAGCCTGCTGTTTCTCGACAGCGCATTCAGCCTGAGGCTGCTCCGCGCCTACAGCAAGATCAAGGATCAGACCGTCCAGCGGCAGCTCGTGTCCTTGATGGAATCGATTGCGGCCAACGAAGACTGATCCCCAACCGGCGTCGCGGCGGCCAGATCTTTACCTGACGCGACTTTGCCCGACACCGCGGATACGATCGATCGACGCAAGCGGATCGGCTGGCGCGCGATGGCCGCGTCAGGCTGGCTCGTGAGCCTCCGGCGGGACCGACGCGCCTTCCGCCGCCTCTCTTCCGCAGCGCTTTTTTCCTGAAAAATCCGAGCTTTTCCCGAACCGGATCGCCCGCCCGCACGACATATTGAAAGCCGCAGGCGCCCAGCGTCGCGGGATATGTGCCGAAAACTCGGGCTGAATGAGGCAGTAACGTAGTAGCCGGTAGTCTCGGAAAGTTCTCTACGGCCATGCGAAGCTGTGTCCGGCTTTGCCCGTTACATCCGTTGATCAATGCCCGCCGTTTCGGCGCCTCTCGGGGACTTTGCAATGCGAACAACTGAATTTTTCGCGGTTTCCGCGATGTTGCTGGCGAGCGCGTCTTCATTCGGTCAGACCCCAAGCCAGACCCTAAGCCAGACGGCTGCCCCGAACCCTGCCAAACCGGCTTCGGCCCACGCCGCCGTCAAGCCGGTCGCCCCTGCGTCGACCCCTGAATCGCGTTCGGCCGCAGCGCTGGCGCTGTCGCATGAGCCGACCTTCGACGAAAACACCGCGCAGCGGATCAAGGATGCCGCGCTGAGCTATTCGGACCTCGCGGTCCGCGGCGGCTGGCCGACCATCCCGGCGGACGCCAGGTTCGCAGCTGGCGTCGCCGGTCCCAACGACGATCTGTTGCGCCGCCGGCTGATCGTCAGCGAGGACCTCGCGGCCGACAAGGCATCCGGGCCGTTTGATGAAGTGGTGGCTGAAGCGGTCAAGCATTTCCAGGTACGCCATGGTTTGGCCGCCACCGGCACGGTGACGCCGCGCACGCTGGCAGCGCTGAACATCCCGGTTCAGAAGCGGATCAGGCAGCTTGAGGCGTCGCTGGAACGGCTGGAAAACACGAATTTCCAGTTTGGCCAGCGCTATGTCGTCGTCAACCTTCCCGCGACCTTTGCCGAAGCGGTCGAGAACGACACAGTCGTGCGGCGCTATCGCGTGATCGTCGGCAAGACCGAGAAGCCCTCGCCGACGCTGACGGCCGAAATCACCAGCGTCAATCTGAACCCGACCTGGACCGTCCCCTCCTCGATTGCGAAAACCGAAATCTCCGCGCATATGCGCAAAGACCCAAGCTACCTCTCGCGCATGCACATGGAGGTGCTGGATGGACATGACCGCCCGATCGATCCGGCTTCAGTGGACTGGTCGGGCACACATGTGCCGAATTTCACGGTGCGCCAGCAGAACGGAGCGTGGAATGCGCTCGGCGCGGTGAAGATCGACATGCCGAACCCCTATTCGGTCTATATGCACGACACCAACCAGCGCAATCTGTTCAGCGACGACTATCGCTTCGACTCCCACGGCTGCTCGCGCGTCGACAATGTCCGCGATCTCGCCGCCTGGCTGTTGCAGGAAGAGATGCCGAAATGGAACAGGGCCGCGATCGATGCGGCGATTGCCACCGGCGCGCGGGAAGATATCGTGCTGCCGAAGAAAGTCCCGGTCGCCTGGATCTACCTCACGGCGTGGATGACCCGCGACCAGACCATCCAGTTCCGCAACGACATCTACGACCAGGACGAACAGTTGCTGGAAGCCACCGCCGAGGAAGCCGCCTTCTTCAATCAGGCCGCCAATCATCCGCTGACGGCGCATCTGGCAAGGTAACGCCAAGCTTCGTCGTTACTGAGCCGGGGCGTCATTGCCGGGCATAGCCGTTCGAAGAACGGCGTCGCTTCCGCTTGCCTATGACCCGGCAATCCATCGATCTTCCAGAAGAAGACTCTTTTACGGATGAGATGGATGCGCGGGTCAAGCCCGCGCATGACGACAGCGGGAGCCGTTCGGACCGGGAATGACCGACCCGCATCGCCGCCATTGCGGCTTCAGCGAAGCAGTGCTTCATTGCGGGCCTCAATCCCTCGTCCCAAGGCTTGCCATGCTCGACGTTCCCGCAACCGATCAAAAGTCCTTTGCCGACGGCAAAATCCTCAAGAACATCACCGACGGCGTCGGCGTCGTCACCTTCAACAGTCCCGAAAAGCGCAACGCCATGTCGCTTGAGATGTGGGAGGGGGTGGGTCAGGCGCTCACCGAATTGCGCGAGGACGATCATGTGCGCGTCGTGATCCTGACCGGCGCCGGCGACAAGGCGTTCATGTCGGGCGCCGATATCAGCCAGTTCGAGAAAAACCGCCACAACGCGCAGGCCTCGGAAGAATATAACCGGAAGAGCGAGGCCCAGCGTGCGGTGCTCGCCCATTTTCCCAAGCCGACCATCGCCTGCATCCGTGGCTTCTGCCTCGGCGGCGGCATGCAGGTCGCGATGTCGGCGGATATGCGCTTTGCTTCCGACAACAGTCAGTTCGGCATTCCCGCCGCCAAACTCGGTATCGCCTATGGCTATGATGGCCTGAAACACCTGGTGTCGCTGGTGGGACCGTCTCAGGCCCGCCTCCTGATGTACACGGGCATGCGGATCGACTCTGCCGAGGCCTTGAGGATCGGGCTTGTCGATCGCGTCATCGCGGATGGAAAGCTGTGGGACGAAACGCTTCAAGTCGCCCGCACCATCTCCGGCAATGCGCCGTTGTCGATCAAGGCCAGCAAGCTTACGATCGCGCAGGTTCTGAAGGACAAGGACGAGCGCGACATGGCCGCGATCAAGGCGATCTCGACCGCCTGCATGGATTCGGAAGATTTCCGCGAAGGACGCCAGGCCTTCATGGAAAAGCGCAAGCCGAAGTTCAAGGGGCGGTAAGGACCGCCGCGAAAGCCTCCGAAACGCTGGTATCGTCGCTGAAAAAAAGCGCGCGGCTGCCGTTATTGTGATCTTCCCTTGTCCGGCGAATTCTCTAGCTTCATCAGAGTTTCGATCTGCTGACGGACAACATGATCAGCAAGCGGGTTTTTCTGTCATCCGTTGCGGCGATGTGCTGCGGCCTGGAGCCGACCAGGTCGGCAGCCTCCGAGGCGTATCCGTCGCATCCGATCACGATGGTGTTGCCGTTCTCGGCCGGCGGGCCGACCGATGCGCTGGCGCGGATCGTCGCCGCCAGAATGCAGGAACTGCTTGGCCAATCGATCATCATCGAGAATGTAACCGGCGCGGCAGGCACGATCGGCGTCGGTCGCGTCGCGCGCGCGGCGGCGGACGGATATACGCTCAGTGTCGGACCGATGAATTCGCACGTTCTGACCGGCGCCGTCTATCACCTGCCGTTCGACTTGCTCAGGGATTTCGAACCGGTGGCGCTTCTGGCCAGCAACCCTTCCGTCGTTGTCTCGAAGAAAGACGTGCCGGCAAAAGACCTGAAAGAGCTGATCGCGTGGGTGAAGGCCAACCCGGATAAGGTCTTTGCGGGCACGTCGGGGGTCGGAGCCGCAACCCATCTGGGCGGCATCCTGTTCGAGACCCTAACCGGCACCCACATCCAGTTCGTCCCCTATCGCGGCACCGCGCCGTCGATGCAGGCGCTGGTCGCAGGCCAGATCGATCTCATATTCGATCAATTGTCGAGTTCGCTGCCGCAGCTTCAGGAAGGCACCATCAAGTCCTACGCCGTGATGTCGAAAACACGCGCGGTTGCCGCACCTGACATTCCAACGGTGGACGAAGCCGGCTTGCCCGGCCTTTATCTGCCGGTCTGGAATGGAATGTGGGCCCCGAAGGGCACGCCGAAGCCCATCATCGACAAACTCAACAGCGCCGTCGTTGAAAGCCTTGCCGATCCGACCGTGCGCAAACGGCTCGCCGACCTTGGCCTGGAAATCTATCCGCGCGACCAACAGACGCCGGAAGCCTTGCACGCCTATCAAGCGGCCGAGATCGAGAAATGGTGGCCGATCGTCAAGGCCGCGGGTATCAAAGCGGAATGAACCAAACTTCTCCCGTCACTGAGCGAGTTCTGATTGCCGGCGCTGGCCCGGTCGGGCTTGTGGCCGCGGCCAATCTCGTTCGTCACGGCGTTCCCGTGACCGTCTTCGAGGGCGGCGCCGATCTGAGCACGGAATCACGCGCCTCGACGTTTCATCCCCCGACACTCGACATGCTGGCCGACCTCGATGTCGTCGAACCGCTGATCGCGCAAGGCCTGATGGCGCCCAAATTCCAGTACCGCAACCGTCGCGACGGTCTGATCGCAGAATTCGACTTTGGCGATATCGCCGATCAAACGCGGCATCCGTTCCGCCTGCAATGCGAACAGTCGAAACTGACCCGGATCATCCACGACAGGCTTCGCGGCGACCCGAATTTTGAAATCGTCTTTTCGACTCCGGTTCGCGCCGTCACGCAGGACAGCGATAGCGTTACGGTCGCGGTAGAACGGGACGGCGAGAGCCGGACGCACAGCTATCGCTGGCTGATCGGCGCCGACGGCGCGCGCAGCGACGTGCGTCGCTCGCTCGATATCGAATTCGAAGGTTTTACGTGGCCCGATCGCTATCTGGTGGTCAGCACGCCCTTCGACTTCCATGGCGTCATTCCGGGGCTGGCGACGGTGAGCTACGTCGCTGATCCCCGCGCGCTGGCATTTTCTGTTGCAGACGCCCACGCTCTGGCGGGTCATGTTCCGGATTGCGGCCGAGGAAAGCGATGAGCTGGCGCTCTCGGCGGAATTCGTCGAGGCGCTGATGGCAGACGTCGTGCCGGGCATCGACCGCTACGAGATCGCCCACACCACCCTCTACCGTGTGCATCAGCGCGTCGCCAAAACTTTCCGCGAGCGCCGCGCGTTCCTGATCGGCGATGCCGCGCATGTCAACAATCCACTCGGCGGCATGGGCATGAACGGCGGCATTCACGATGCGATGAACCTGACCGAGCGCCTGATCGAGGTCTGGCGCGGCAACAAGCCCGAGGCCGAACTCGATCGCTTCGATCTTCAGCGCCGGCTCGTCACCAAGGAATATGTCGAGCGGCAATCGATCCAGAACAAACGCAACCTGGAGGCAGCAGACGATGAATTCCGCGACCAGCTCAGGCACATCGCCGGTGACCCCGCTTTGACCCGCGACTATCTGCTGAGGGTATCGATGATCGGCAGCCTGCGCCGGGCGGAAGTGTTGGGATGATGCGCAAATCCGGGGCTTGGATGTGATGCGAAATCTCCGTCGTCGGATTTCTGCTCATGGCCACTAGGAACAACACCCTGCGACGCCCGGTTCGACCGCGCGCACTGCCTGAATGGGCGGACACGGCACCGAGCCGTAGGAACAGAACACGCAACAATCGCCCGATTTGGGCTTCAGCTTTGTCCCGCAACCTGTGCATTCGTAGAAGAACTGACAGGCATCGGTCGGCATGGTCTCTGTTTTTGCAGCGGCACAGTGCGGACAGGTGATGGTCGATTGAAGAAGCATAGGGTCAGCTTTTGGGTGCGGAGGGATAGCCCGCCAGGGTGGTTGCCGATGTCAGTTGGTTCACGTCGGCCTTGGCGTCGTCATAGACGACCGTCGCGGTTTTGTCCTTGAAGGACACGGCAACCTTGGCAACGCCCGGGACGGCTTCCAGGCTACTTTTGACAATGGAAGGGCAAGCCGCGCAATCCATGTTGTTCACCGCCAAGGTTATGGTCTTGTCCGCAGCAAACGCCGCCGATGAAGCTACGATGCTCATCGCGAAAGTCGCGTGAGCGAGAAATTTTTTCATTGAGGTTCTCCGATCAAGAGTTGAGGAACAAGGGCGCGAGGAAGTCGAGGCCGAGCGCGGCCACGACGAGGATCGTTGCAAGGATAAGGCTTGTCTTGACGATCCGGTTCGGTAGCGGGCGCGCGCAGGCGTCGCCGTCGGCGCAGGCGCGCGTTGAGGATCGGTAGACGAGCCAATAACCGCTGCCGAGAAACGCCAGCGTCGCGGCGAGAAAGTATGGCTGATAGGCTGCGAGCCGGGTGAAATTCCCGATCCATGCGCCACTGACCCCAAGACCAAACAGGGCCAGCGGCAAGATGCAGCACGACGACGCTGCGAGCGCGCCAAACAGGCCACCCGCTGCCATCAAACGTTGCCACCGCCGGTTGGCCATTGGATCGGCTTGATTGACTATCATGAGCTAAACCGTGCATCCTGTAGCGACTACAGGATCAAGGACTATTTGATGCGAACGATCACGTCTTCGGGAGCCGAAAACATCTCTATCGGTGAGCTGTCCAGGCACAGCGGCGTGAATGTTGAGACCATCCGCTATTACGAGCGCATCAAAATGCTGCCGCCGCCGCCACGCACGGCAAACGGGCGGCGGGTCTACGGGCCAGCCGAAAAACGGACACTGGCTTTCATCCGGCGTTCCCGCGACCTCGGATTCACGCTTGAGGAGATTCGCGCCTTGCTGGCCTTGGGGGGGCCCGAACGCGCTTCGTGCGCCGATGTGCGCAAGATTGCGAGCGCGCATCTGGCAAACGTTCGCAAAAAGCTATCCGACCTCGTCAGGCTTGAATCCATCTTGGCAGAAACCGTCGCGCAATGCTCCGAGGACGCAACCCCCGACTGCCCGGTGATCGATATTCTCGATGCCGGCCGGTGAAGCGACTAGCGCGAAGGATTGGGTGAAGCGGCCTCGTCCACCGAAGCCTCAAATGAGCGAAAGCGGAAGCGATACCCACCATGCTCCGGACGCTGGCGATGGATTTCGCGAGGGGTTCAACCTAACCGACTTGACTTTGGCGGCCCGGTTACCCGTGACAAACGACTGATTTGCCCGACGAGGCTGGGCAAGAACTCGGCATTTTGGGGAGTTGATGTACGATTCAACTTATGACGAATCGGACATTCAAGACCGGCGCGAGCCGGGATCAGGCCAGCCTGCTTCCTGCCCGGATCGAGGACTATGTGGCGCCGGACAATCCGGTCCGTGCGATCGAGAGCTTCGTGTGTGCGCTGGACCTTGCAAAGCTCGGCTTCTGTCATGCTGGGCGTGGCGTGCAAGCGATGGGGCAGCCGCCCTATAATCCAGCCGATCTTTTGAAGCTCTACCTTTACGGCTACATCAACCAGGTCAGGTCGTCGCGGCGGCTGGAGCGGGAAGCGTGCCGCAATCTGGAACTGATCTGGCTGTTGAAGGGCTTGCGGCCGGGCTATCGGACGATCGCCAACTTCCGCAAGGAGAACTGGAAGGCGCTGAAGGCGGTGAACCGCGGCTTCGTGCTGTTGGCGCGGGAGCTTGGGCTTGTCGGCGGAGCAGTTGTGGCGATCGACGGCTCGTTCTTCCATGGTGATGCCAGCAAGGCGAGCATCTTCACGCGCAGGAGGCTCGCCGGGCAGATCGCAAAGCTGGATCAGGAGATCGAGGCCTACGGCAAATCTCTTGAGGACAATGACGCGGCGGAAGCCAGCCAGCGAGGGAACAACGGCAGCGAAGATGGCGGCGGCGATGGCGGAGATATTGGTGCGAAGGTATCGGCGCTGATGGCCAGGCGGTTGCGCGCGCAAGCCGACCTTGATCGGCTGGAGGCGAGCGGCGATACGCAGTTGTCCCTGACCGATCCTGACGCCCGGCTACTGGTCAAAGGCGGCCAGGGCGTTGCGGGCTACAATGTACAGGCTGTCGTTGATGACAAGCACAAGCTCATTGTCGCAAGCGAAGTGGTGAACGACAGCAGCGATGTCGGCCAGCTCCATGCGATGGCGAAGGCCGCAAAAGATGCCATTGAAGCCGAGGCGCTGCAGGTACTGGCCGATGAGGGCTATTACAGCAGTACCGAACTGAAGGCATGCGAGGACGACGGCATCGAAGTCTATGTGCCGGTACCGGAAGGCAACGGACGGCTTGCGAAGGCGGGCCGCTTCAGCCTCAAGAGCTTCAGCTATGACGCTGGGACTGATGCTTACCATTGTCCAGCCGGCGAGCTGCTGCATCCGATGAAGGGGCGCTGGCGGAACACAAGTGGCCGGACGGAGATCCGTTATGCGAGCCGCAAGGCGATCTGCGAGACATGCCAATTAAGAGCACGTTGTCTCACTCCGAAGGCACCTTATCGTACCATCGGTCGCTGGGAGCACGAGGATGTTCTTGATCGTCATCGCGCGCGGATGCAGGGCGCAGACGAACTGATGCGACGCCGTTCCGCCATCGTCGAACATCCCTTTGGCACCCTCAAATGCCGCGCCGGGTATCGCCACTTTCTGGTTCGAGGTTTCAACAAAGTCCGCGGCGAATGGAGCCTGATGGCCCTCTGTTACAACTTCACCCGCGTGCTCAATATCCTCGGGTTCGATCGCTTCGTTGCATGCATGGCAAAAGCATTCCGATCGCTCTCACGCACTCTTGCTCTCACTCTGAGTTGCATCCAACTCCTTCTGGAAACATTCTGGACAAATACGCCAACCTTGCTCCCAATCAGCCGCTTCAGCCCCAGTCCTCTCAGATAACCTGCACTTCTTGCCCAGCCTCGTCGTGCCAATTGGTCGCAGGGCGCGCCAGTTGATCCTTCCTAAATCACCGGCAGAATCGCGCCCATCCTGCGCCATCACACGAGGGGCGTTTCGCGATCGTCACGAACGTGGGCGCGGGAGGCGGTGGACGCTTCAGGTGCGATTGACGAACGCACCGGGCGGACGCGAAGCCACGTGGTCCTGATGTCTCGACGCTGACATCAACCGGCCGACGATGCTGCGCATCGCGGCGGGGACGGTGACAAAGAGCCCGATCGCCGGGGAGAGCGTGGAATAAGCGTTAAAACCATTCGCGCGGGAAATGCCGGGATGGCCGGTGAGACCTGTGGTGACTACGCTCGTGTGCTTTTTACTTTGCACACGAGGCTTCTGTAACGGGCCTCGATGAGTCAATCCCTTTTTTGCGTGATCCACTTGCCGGGGACTTGCTTCTGTCCGGGATCGGCACAAAGGCCGTCGCCTGATGGGGTTCGTGGAGGATAGGCCGGCCAATCTGCGGTGGGCGTGATCGCATCTTGAGATGGCGTCGACGACTTGTATGTCGGCCTGACCTGATCCATCGTCCCGGCAGGGACCTCGCTTCGGGAAGGCCTGGTGTGGAGAGGCCGTCCGAAAACTGTGTTGCGCCTCCCGATCAGGCTGCCGCGGCAGCGTCGTTGAATGGTGTTGCGGTGGCGAGCATGCGATGCAGGATGACCGCGAGCTTGCGCGCCAGTGCAACCTTCGCCTTGTTCATGCCGGCGCGCCTGGCGATCCGCATCGCCCAGCTCTTGAGCCGCGAGCATCCCTTGATTGGTTTGGTTAGTATGATGTGGGCAGCCTCATAGAGCGCGGCCCGAACCGTGGTATCGCCGATCTTGCTGATCCGCCCGGAGCGGTGGATCTCGCCGGATTGGTATTTCTTTGGTGTCAGCCCGAACAGCGGTCCTGCCCGCTTTGACGATCGAAACCGCGCCGGGTCGTCGATGGCAGAAACATAGGTCAGCGCCACGATCTGTCCTACCCCCGGTGTCGACATCAACAGCCTGGCGTTTGCATTCGAATGCGACATCGCACGCACCCTTTTCTCAAACGCGTTGAACTCACCCAGTAACACGGCGCGCACCGAGAGCAGGGCCTCGCCGACCGTCTTCAGGTTCGGGTGACCCTTGACCAACTCCCTGATCCGCCCGGCAAAGTTCGTCCGCGTTGTCTTGCCGACCTTCAACCCAAAGCCACGCAAGATCCCGCGCAGGCTGTTCTCGATATCAATAAGTTTGCTCTGCACCAGCTTGCGCGCCGTCAGTATGGCCCGCACCTCCTGTGCAGCCATCGACTTGCAGTGCACCGGCCGGAACCAGCCAAGCCGCATCAATTGCGCGATCCCTCGGGCGTCATTGCGGTCCGACTTCACCGGCATCGCCTTGAACGCATCACGCACGTGCCGCGTCTCCAAAAGCTCGACCGCAAGCCCGGCCTGCTTCATTGCCATATAAAGCCATTGCGACAGCGGCCCCGCCTCCAGCCCGATCCGCCCAAGCCCAAAGCCCAGAGAGCCGAGCCAGCCAATCAATGCCGCCGGCTCGCTCGCGACCTTCGTCTCGCGAATGATCTTGCCACTCCCGTCCACCACACACACGCTTGAGCATTCCAATGACACGTCGATTCCGGCATAATGCTCCATGGTCGTCTCTCCTCGATGCTTGGAGCGAGGCCAATCCTCGACTCCGTCACACCATCATGTGAGGGACGACCACCCAAAGGGCCAAGAGGCCCGTTACCCCATCTGCGGGCGCAACCGGCGGCTCGCGCATTTCCCGCGCCCTCTTCTCGGAGGGACATTGATTTGCAGAACCCGAGCATTTCGTGCTGCGGGAGCGCGAAGTCATGCCGTCGTCCCTGCGAACGCAGGGACCCATAACCATCGACGCCGATTGGAGCGAAGCCGTCGACCAGCATCCTCAAAAAGTAGAGGCCGCGGCGTATGGGTCCCCGCTTTCGCGGGGACGACGTTGAGGCTACAGCGCCGCCAGCACCGCATTGGCAATATCGGCGGTGCCGTTTTGGCCGCCGAACTCCATCGGCTTGATCCCTTGCGCATACGCCTTGTCGACCGCGCGCTCGATGCGCTCGCCGGCTTCGGCCGCGGACTTCAAGCCCGTGCTTGTCGGCGAGCCAGTCGAGCATCATGGCGGCGGAAAGGATCATCCCGGTCGGGTTGGCCTTGCCCTGCCCCATGATGTCGGGCGCGGTGCCGTGACAGGGCTGGAACACCGCATAGCGATCGCCGATATCGGCCGACGGCGCCATGCCCATGCCGCCGATCAGGCCGGCGGTCATGTCGGAGAGAATGTCGCCGAACATGTTCTCCATCACCATGACGTCGAAGTCCCATGGGCCGCTTCACCAGCATGCGCCGAGCAGGCATCGACATAGAGCCGGTCGGTCTTCACGTCCGGGTGGCGTTTTGCCGCCTCGTCGAACATTTCACGAAAGAACGCAAAGGCCTTGAACACATTGGCCTTATCGACGCAGGTCAATCCGCCCGGCCGGCCCCGCTTCTTGCGGCGCTCGGCCAGCCTGAAGGAAAACTCGAACAGCCGTTCCGAGGTCTTTCGCGTGATGACGAGCGTCTCGCGCGCATCCTCATGGGTGACGACGCCCTTCCCCATCGAGGCGAACAGGCCTTCGGTGGATTCGCGGATCACGACAAGATCGATGCCGCGCTGGTCGGCGCCGACGATCGGGCTCGGCACGCCCGGTATGAGCCGCGCCGGACGGACGCCGGCATAGAGATCGAAATGAAAACGCAATTCGACCTGCGGCATGATCTCGGTGTTGTCGGGATAGCGCACCGACGGCAGGCCGCAGGCGCCGAGCAGGATCGCGTCGGCCTCCTCGCACAGCCTGATGGTCGAGTTCCGGCATCGACTTGCCGGTCTCGCGGTAATGGTTGGCGCCGGCCGGCGCGTCCGTGAAGCGGAACTTCAGGTCGGTGGTTTTCTCGATTTGGCGCAGGACTTCCAGCGCCGGCGCCATGACTTCGGGGCCGATGCCGTCGCCAGAGAGGACGGCGATGTGGAGCGCGTTATTGGCAGACATAGGGGGATCCTTAAACTTCGGAGCGTCGAATTTATTCAGCTCGTCATGCCCGGCCATAGCAGTCGATGCAGACTGCGTAAACTTGTCAGCATGCCGGGCATCCACGTCTTCAAGGGCCACCACAAGCAAGACGTGGATGGCCGGGTCAAGCCCGGCCATGACGGACACCGATGGCCTAAGGCGTCAATACCGCCCGGCCAACCAGCCGGCCCGCCTTCAGACTCGACGAGCGCGTCGTTGGCCTTGGCGAGCGGCATCGGCGTCACCGGGATCGGCGCGATCTTCTTGGCGCGCACGAGATCGAGCAACTCCTTCGTCTCGCGCAAATTGCCGACATAGCTGCCTTGAATGGTGATCGCCTTGATCGGGATCAGCGGCAAGGCCCAGGGCGCGCCGCCGCCGAACAGGCCGACGATCACGAGCTTGCCGCCCTTGGTCAGGCAGTCAAACCCGAGCTGCGCGGTCTTGGCGTTGCCGACGAGATCGATCACGGCGCGGATCGGCTCGCCGGCTTTGTTGGTCAATTGCTCCAGCGCGTCCGCCGCACCGCCGTCGACGGTCGCGAGCGCGCCGGCCTTCTCCGCCGCTTCGCGCTTCTTGGCGTCGATGTCGACCACGATCGCGCCCTTGCCGCCCATCGCCTTGAGCAGCGACAGCGCCATCAGGCCGAGGCCGCCGGCGCCGAAAATCACGATCGGCGTGTCGAAGGCGGACTCCACCTTCTTCAGCGCGCTATAGGTCGTCACACCGGAGCAGGCGTAAGGCGCGGCGGTAACGGGATCGAGCCCCTTCAGCTCGATCAGATATTTCGGATGCGGCACCGTCATGTGGTCGGCATAGCCGCCGTCGCAGTAGACGCCGAGCGCGCTCGGCTTGACGATGCACATGTTCTCATCGCCGCCGAGGCAGGTCTTGCACTTGCCGCAACCGAGCCAGGGATAGGCCAACACGACGTCGCCGAGCTTCAGGCCGCCTTTGTCGCTTTCCTTAACATCAGGCCCGAACGCTATGATTTCGCCGACGGTTTCATGCCCCATGGTGAGCGGCAACGACACGCCGCGATCCTTCAGGGACAACGGCTTGCGGCCGTGGCCGAGATCGTAACCGCCTTCCCAGATGTGCAGGTCGCTGTGGCAGACGCCGGCCGCCTTCACCTTGAGCAGCACCCGCGTGCCGGCGGGCTTGCGGCGTCGGCTCATCCACCTCTTGAAGAGGCGCGTTGAAGTCGGCGACCTTGAAACTCTTCATTGTTTCGCTCCCGTTCTTTTATTTGCAGGTGTGATAGGCCGGAAACCGTTGCTGTCGCAAGGCCAGTGGCCGACCTCAGGCCAGCGGCAACTTCCCGGCAACGGCTGCGATCTGGTCTTCCGAAAGCCCGCTTTCGCCCAACAAAGCGCTGGTATGTTCGCCGAGAGCGGGCGCGCGCTTTCCCGCAGCGACCTTGGCCCCCGACATCCGGAACGGCAGGTTCAAGACCTGGAAGGTGCCGGCGTCGTCCTCCACCTCGGCGAGCGCGCCGCGATGGGCAATTTGCGGATCGGCCATCGCCTCGGCCACGGTCCGGTAGGCCGAACAGGGAACGCCGTGCTCACACAATTCGGCGAGGCATTTTTCGGTCGTCACCGTCCGCGACCACTCTTCCACACCGTCCATCAGTTCGTCCCAGTGGCGGCGCCGGTCGGCATATTTCGCAAAGCGGGAATCATCGATCCATTCGGGGCGGCCCGCGGCGCGAACCAGGCCCTGAAAAGTCTTTTCGCTGGCGATGGCCACCATCACATATCCGTCGGCGGTCTCGACCGGGCCGAACATCGGGCGGCTCGGCGGAGCCACCTCGAATTGCGCGTTCTGAACTTCGTTCGGCGTCAAAGTGAGCATCGATTCCAGCATCGACACATCGATGTGCTGGCCCTTGCCGCTGAGCTGGCGCTGGTAGAGCGCCGTCGAAATGGCGCCGAAGGCATAGACGCCCGTCAGGATATCGGCGTGATAGATGCCGCAATAGTCGGGCCGGTTTCTGCCGGGCTGATAGGCGAGATGAGCCCTGTCGTAACCGGAAGCCGCGTGGATCACCGGCGCGTAGGCCGGCAATTCCGCCGATGGTCCGGTCTGGCCATATCCGGAGATCGAGCAATAGACCAGTCTGGGATTGAGCGGCTGCAAAGAGGCGTAGTCGAGCTTCAGCCTCCGCATCACGCCGGGCCGGAAATTCTCGACCAGGATGTCGGCGTCTTTCACCAGACGACGGATCACATCGATCGCCTCCGGCGATTTCAGGTTGAGGACGATGCTCTTCTTGCCGGCGTTCAGTCCACCGAAAACGCTGCTGCATCCGTTGCGGACGGGCGGGCGGATTCGCATCGTCTCGCCGTCGGCCGCCTCGACCTTGATGACCTCGGCCCCGAGGTCGGCGAGCATCCGGGTGCAATGCGGACCGGCAATGGTGGTCGAGAAATCGAGCACGCGCAGGCCATGAAGGCTGCCTGTCGCATTCCGCTCATCGATTTCCGATATAGTCATCGAAAGAAACTCCTTGATCCGGCTGACCGTGGCTCCGGCTGGAATCGAAACCCTAGTGTGGCGACACTGACGTTCCTTTCAGGGCCGCCGCGAGTTCTTCAAAGGAACGTCAGAGTCAAAGCCACACTAGAATCATATGGTTGCTAGTGTCCCTTTGGTTCTGACATTCGTAAAAGTGCCTGCCGCGAAATGATACGAATGTCAGAACCGGGACACTAGAGGGAGCTGGCCCAAGGGAAAAGCATTCACCGACCCAGCGGCCAAAAAATGCAAGGATGGGTTATCCATGCAGCGGCTGCCCATCTTAACCTGCGGCAGCCAGTTGGAACTGATCTTGCATGGACAGCGTTAGCGACGGCAGCGTGCGAGGGCATTTCTTGAGAGTCCTGTTCGTTACCACGGAGATGGATGACTTCATTCGGGTCGGCGGTCTTGCTGCCGTCTCCGCGGCGCTACCTCGGGCACTTCGGCGCTGGACCGACGTCAGGGTCCTGCTTCCCGGCTATAGCGAAGTCGTCGAACAATTCACGCATCTTGAGATTATCGGCCATTCTCCGGCGTTAGCGGAGATGCCGGCCTGCTCGCTTGGGCTCGGGGCGACCAAGGACGGCCTGCCCGTCTACGTGGTGTTGTGTCCACAATTGTACGATCGGCCGGGCAACCCTTATGGCGATGAGGCGGGCCGCGACTGGCCGGACAACGACATCCGTTTCGGACGATTGGCCTCGGTGGCTGCCCAACTTGCAATGGGCACACTGGACAAGAATTGGGCAGCTGACCTCGTTCATGCCAATGACTGGCAGTCTGCTCTGGTGCCGGCCTACCTTGCCTGGAGCGGGAGCAAGATCCCGACCATCCTCACCATCCATAACCTGGCGTACCAGGGCCTGTTTGCGAAGGAGACGTTGCGGCGGATCGGCGCGCCGGCGGATTCCTTCCACATCGACGGCCTCGAATTCTACGACAAATTGTCCTTCCTGAAGGGCGGCCTCAACTACGCCTCTCACTTGACGACCGTCAGCGAGACCTACGCGAGGGAGATCACCACACACGAACTCGGCTGCGGGTTGGAGGGACTGCTTCGGCGCCGCTCCGACGCCGCGCAACTGACCGGCATCCTCAACGGCATCGATGAGAGCTGGGACCCGCGCGCCTGCGCCCAGCTCGCCCAGCAATTTGCTCCCGGCGACTGGGAAGGCAAGCAGGCCAATTCCGACTACGTCCGCCACCAATTCGGATTGGCGGTGTCGCGCGGTCCGATCTTCGGGCTGGTCGCGCGCCTGGTTCACCAGAAGGGCATCGATCTCGTCCTGGCCGCCGCCGACGAAATCATCGATGCCGGCGGGCAGATTGTCGTCACCGGCAGCGGAGAGCCGGAAATCGAGAAAGCATTGGTCGAGGCACATCGGCGCCGGCCGGACGCGATCGGCGTCAATATCGGCTTCAATGACGCGCAGGCACGGCGGATTTTCGCCGGCAGCGACTTTACACTGATGCCGTCGCGCTTCGAGCCGTGCGGGCTCAGCCAGATGTACGCGCAGAAATTCGGCTCGCTTCCGATCGGACATCAAACCGGAGGCTTGGCCGAAACGATTACCGACGGCGAAACCGGCTTCCTGTTCTCCCAACCCTCGACCGAATCCTTCCTCGGCGGCGTCCGGCGCGCCTTCTCGACCTTCGTGGCGAAGGACCGTCTCGACTCGATGCGCCGGAACGCGATGGCGCGGTCCTTTAGCTGGGACATTTCGGCGGCGTGCTACGGCGCCCTCTACCGCAAGGCGCTTGCCCCTTAGATGATGACATCGCTCGTCTATGTGGTTCGCAACGGCGGGCGCGTTTCCGGCATCGCGAGCCAAATGATCGCAAGCCCCAAGGCTGCAACCGCGGCAAGTCCGGCAAAGGCGACGCTGCTGCCGAAGACGTCGCTGACATAGCCGGCCACCACGGTGCTCAGCGAAGCTCCGATCCCGGTCGCCGTGCCGACGACGCCTTGCGCGAAATTGAAGTGGCCGCTGCCGAACGCGACGTCCGCGACAATGAGAGGGATCATGACGCTCAACACGGCCGCGGTGATGCCATCAAGCACCTGGACGGCGACCAACAGATACGGATCGTGGACCGTGGCAAACAACAGGCCTCGAACCGCGAGCGCGGCAAAAGCCAACAGAAGCAGCGGCCGCCTTCCCCATGCTTGCGCCTTGCGTCCCACCGAAGGCGATGTCAGCGCGACAATGGCCTGCGGCACGATGATGCAGGCTGCGATCAAGACGGTCGCCCATTTGCTGGATCGCGTGGTGACGATCCCGGCCATCAGCGGCAACATCGAGGCGTTGGCCAGTTGAAGCAGCAGGATACTGCCGGCAAACACCAAGAGCGGACGCTGGCGCAGCAACACCAGCACGCTGGTCGATTTGGCGTCCCGCGCCGTCGGAAGTACCGAGCCGTGGGCCCGGGCCGCGTCGACTTCCCGTTCGCGAATACGCACCAGCGCCAGCAAGGTAGGGATTGCGAGCACGAAGGCGACCAGGAATACCGAACGGCTCGACAACAGATAGCCGCAAGTGCCCATCAATGCCGCGGCGACACCGTTGCCGAGCGACGCAAAGCGCGCATTGCGTCCCAATCGTTCGCCGATCGCCAGAGGTCCGACCAGACCGAGACTGATCGCGGCGATCGCAGGCCCCAAGACGCAGCTCGCCGCCGCATGCAGCGTGGCGGCAACCGCGATCACCGGAAAGATCGGCCATGCCGCATAGGCCAGCGCGCTGCACCCGATCGTCGCAATGGCAAGACCCGCGACCAGCCGTTCGGATTTCGCCGCATCGATGATCGCCCCGCCGGGCATTTGGCCGAGCAGTGCCACGACGCTGCCGATCGAAAGTATCGAGCCGATTTCAATTTGCGTCCATTTCTGCGTTGTCAGGTAGACCGCAACGAAAGGACCGAAACCGGTCTGTACATCCGCCAGGAAAAAGATGAACCAGTCGAGACCGCGAAGGCTGCCCCGCGACGGCACGGGTGCAGCTTCCGCCGTCGCGGTTTCTGCGCGCACTACCCGATCATCACGATCGGGTTGCCCGCGCTCTTCGGCGTGGGGCCTGTGATGGCGGGGCGGCGATGGGCGCGCAAACATCTCTCCGCCAATCTCGCTAATGGTCAAATTGCCACGGTTGAAGGCTACCGGCTGCGCCGAGCACCACAATCGGCGTACCTTCCTTGTATTCCGGCGCCGCCATCACCTGCTCCTTGGTCAAATCAAGCGTGATGCTGTCGCTCTTGTTGGCGACGCGGCCAAAGTGCAGTGCGTTCCAATCGACGACGATTTTCCTGCTACCTACACCGAGAAAGCCGCCAAAGTCGATCACTGCGGCGCGCACCGTACCTTGACGATCGACGATGACGTCCACGATGCGTCCCATGTCCTCATCGGCGGGGCTTCGGACATCCCGTCCCAACACCCCATGCGCTTCGCTCGCGCCGATGATGGTGACGGACGGCGGCGGCGCCGGTTCCTTCATCGCCGGCGCAACACCCGCTGGCGGCGAAGTCGGCGCGGTTGCATCGCCCTCCCCCCACGAATGCCCGCCGTACAGGCTGACAATAGTTACGATTGCGAGCGTGAACAGACTTCTGGCGCGCATCTTATTCCCTCGCTTGAAGACCGGCGGTCAAAGCTCCGCCATCTGCCTGTCCCGAGATCAGCGGGAAAGCACGATGGAAACCTGGATCTGTCCTTTGGTCTTCATCACTTCCAGTGAAACTTCATCGCCGTGCCGCCTGACCCGAAGATCGGCGCTCGAAACGCCCAGTTGCAAGTCTCGCAGCACCACCTCGTTGAGGAAGGCCGGCAGGCGCGGATTGTGCAGGCGAATTTCGCCGCGATCGGCGTCGAATTCGAGACCAAGCGCGGCCTCGAGCAAGGTGAACGGCGTCGCACTCGCCCAGGCTTGCGGCGCGCAGGCGACCGGATAGAGCGTCGGTCCACGTCCCTTCTCGCGCCGGAAACCGCAAAACAATTCGGGCAATCTGCGCAAGTCCATGTAGGTCGCAGCGTCGAACAGCGCCTTGAATACCTGTTCGACCGAATGCTTGAGGCCGTAACGCGAAAGCCCAAGCGCGATCAGCGCATTGTCGTGCGGCCAGATCGACCCGTCGTGATAGGACATCGGATTGTAGCGCGCTTCGCCGTGGGCCACGGTACGGATGCCCCAGCCGGTAAAGAAATTCGGCTGCATCAGCCCGTTGGCGACCAGACGGGCGCGGTCCTTGCGCACGATCCCTGTGAAAAGAAGTTGACCTGCATTCGACGTGCGCACCCGGCACGGCTGCTTGGCGCCATCAAGCGCGAGCGCATACGTTGCGAGGTCCTCGCACCAGAACGCGCTCTCGAACCGCTCCGCAAGCTGGATCGCTTCGGCTTCAAGCTGCCGCGTCCTCTCAAACAATCCCATCCGCTTGGCACAGCGCGCCGCAAGCCGTTTTCCCGCAAAGACGTAACCCTGCACTTCCGCCAATGCGATGTAGCCCTCCGCCAGACGACCGTCGGCATGGAAGATCGCATCGTAGGAGTCCTTCCAGCCTTGATTGGCAAGCCCCTGCTCCGAAGCGCGCTGATACTCGACAAAGCCGTCCTTGTCGGGATCACCGGGACCATCGATCCAGTTGAGAGCCGCTTCGATCGACGGCCACAGCTCGGCGAGGGTTTCGTCATCGCCAGTGCGTTCGACATAAAGGCCGGCCAAAAGCACAAACAAGGGCGTCGCATCGACACTGCCGTAATACTGCGCAAACGGAACCTCGTGCAGCGCTGCCATTTCGCCGCCACGCATTTCGTGCAAAATCTTTCCGGGCTCCGCGTCGGCGAGCGGATCGACTCGTTGGGCTTGATACAGAGCAAGCCGTCTCAACACGCCCCGCGCCACCCGCGGATCGATCCACAACATCTGCAGCGCAGTGATTATCCCGTCGCGACCGAAGGTCGTCGAATACCAGGGAATCCCGGCATACGGATAGCGCCCCTCCGGCGTGTCCGTCATCAGGATATTGAGATCGGCCATCGAGCGGCACAGCACCTCGTTGAAAATGTTGTTCGAGGTTTCGATGCTGGCAGCGCCCTTCGTCTGCTCACGCATCTCGCGGCGGTGCGCCAGCAGGCCACGAAAGAACGGAACAGGCTTCGACGTTGCCGGCTTGTTGCAGGACACCACGACGAACAGCGAATGCGTCTGCTTCGGCGCGAGTTCGAGGTGATAGGTCGCAGCATTCACGGCAAGCCGCGTCGGACTCGGATCGAATTGAAGAGCCGTGGTGCGGATATTGCCGTCGAGGCCGGTATACTCGAACAGCACCTCGGCAGAACCGAGCAACTTACCGGCGCCGATGCCGCGACGAGGGCGGCGTTCGCCACGCACCTCGAACAGATCGGCAAAATCGCTGCCGAACAACAACGTGAGATCGAAATTCGCGGTGTGCTCACCGTGATTTTGCACGCCGATGCGTTGGTAGGCCGCGCCTCGCCAAAGGAAGATCGTGCGCACGATGTGCAGCATGTCTTTCTGAAGCACGTTACGCCCCTGACGATAGACGTCTGGATTGGTCAGATCCACCGTGAGCGCGGAATTGTCATCGCGAAGATTTGAACCCAGCAGCAGCGGCTGCACTTCGTCCAATACCAATTCGAGCCGAGCCAGATAACGCGTATCGGAATTAAACAAGCCATCCGGTCCACCTGCGGAAGCGCCGATGTCGCCATGGCTGTCGAGCACGATGAACGTATCATCGTGTTTCAGTGAACGCCGCGGCCGGGCCGCCGGTCCCGTCATCGGAATGTAGAAGGGAGCTTCGGCGACCGTTTCCTGCAGCCGCAAGGTAGTGATGTTGGTTACGGCTTCGACTGACATGAGACCTCGCTTGGATTTCGCAGCGATAGACGGACGCAACTAGCGTTGCCGCAGGTCAGGCCGCGTGTTTAGCTAGGCGCCTCATCTCCTGCGTCACCAGTTCGCGATAGGGCCCCTGCCCCTGCATCAGCCGGTCAGGCGAGCCGTCTTCGATGATCTTGCCGGCCTTAAGCATGACCACGCGGTCGAAGTGGCGCAGCGTAGCCAGTCGGTGGGCAATTGCAATGACCGTTCGCCCGCGCATCAGCCGCGCTAGCGCCCCGCGTATCGCTTCTTCGGATTCGCTGTCGAGCGCGGCGGTGGCTTCATCAAGCAGCAGGATCGGCGCATCTTTCACAAATGCACGCGCAATGGCGATACGCTGGCGCTGACCGCCAGACAACTTGACGCCGCGGTCACCGACCATGGTTTCCAGTCCGTTCGGGAGCGTTTCGACAAAATCGCAGCGAGCGGCGATCGCGGCGCGCAAGACCTCGTCATCGGTCGCGTTCGGTCGCCCGTAACGAATATTCTCCATGATCGAGCGATGAAACAGCGAGATATCCTGCGGCACCACCGAAATCGCCTCGCGCAGGCTCTGCTGGGTGACACGCGAAATATCCTGGCCGTCGATCGTGATGCCGCCCTGCTGCACATCGTAAAATCGCTGCAACAGAACGAACAGGCTGGACTTTCCGCCGCCGGACTGACCCACCAGCCCGACCCGCTGTCCGGGCTGAATGCGAAGGCTGAACTTTTCGAACACCGTCAGGCCGCCCGGATAACGGAAAGAAATATTATTGAAGACGATCGCTGCGCCACTCTTGATCAACGGTTCGGCTTCCGGATGATCGCATAGCTCATGCGGGAGCAACAAAGTGGCAAGCGCCTCGGTCAACCGAGCCACATGTTGAGTGACGTCGACCAGCGCGACGGCCAGATCGCGCGTCGCGCTGAGGATCGAAATACCGAGTGTGCAAACCAGCACGACGTCGCCGGTTGTCGCACCGCGACTTTGCCAAAGCGTGATTGCCCAGGCCAGGATCGCAACTGTCAACGCCACCGTAACCGCGGCGTGGGTTAGCCGAAGCTTTTCCAGATATCGAAGGCTGCGCCCTCGCGCGGTCACCTCTCTCTTTACGGTCGCATCAAAGCGTTCGTGTTCAAAGCTTATTCCGCAGAAGGCCCTTACCAACGGCATATTGTTGATGACATCAACCATCTCACCATCGACGGCAGCCGCCTTGTCGGCGAACTCGTCATGCAGCGGCTTTCCTGCGGCCGCGAGCCGAAACATCGCGAACACCATCCCGCCAGCAATGACAATCAGCACCGGCGGACATCTGAAGGCTCACGGTTCCGATCAGGGAGATAGCGGCGATAGTCGAGATGCAGGGCGGAAGCACGTTCCAGACGAACATGTTTTCGACGGAAAAGACCGCGTTCGATGTTGCCGTGATGCGACTGGTCAGCATTCCCGGCAAACGATCTGAAAAGTAGCTGGGCGCGTGACCCGTCAGGTGGCGAAACATGTCGCGTCGCAGATCGCCGGTGACACCAACGAAAGTGAAGCTCGCAATCCAGCCAGCAATTCGCCACAAGAAGTTGTCGGCTGCGATCAAGGACACCAGCAATGCGAATGCCAGCCACACATCGTCGGCATCTGCCGGGCCGCCCGACAGGCCATCGACGAGAAACTTCACGCCATATTGCGTGCCCACGGAACAGGCAACAGCAGCAACGACGGCCGATAAAATTGCGAGATGTGACGCAGGCCTTTCACGAAGGTAGCGCAGCACGAAAGCGAACGGGCGTTTGGCGTAGCCTGACAGATTGTCCATGTGCCGCAAAACCTTTTTGTAAGGCCTAACTCAGGCCCGCTTTGTTTCAGAGGGTCGAATGCCGCACACCGCTTGATAGTTCCCGCCCGCTCCACAAGCGCAAAATTCCGAACACCGGCCGCTTTGGTTCCCCGGTGAAAGAAGTCCGCGCACTTTTGGAACTTCGCAGATGCGGAAACGTTCCCCTCGAGGCGTTTATCGCGCCGGGCCGTGCGGGGTTTTTTCATCCATGACATCAAAAGGAGACGGGTAAATGCGCATCGCGCAAGTAGCTCCGCTGACGGAGGCTGTTCCACCCAAACTTTATGGCGGAACCGAGCGGGTGGTACACTGGCTGACGGAGGAACTCGTCGCACTCGGAAACGACGTGACGCTATTTGCAAGCGGCGACTCCCGGACATCTGCCAAACTTGATGCAACATGGCCGCGAGCATTGCGCCTTGATGGATCGGTCCGCGACCCCAATGCACTTCACATGGTGATGCTGGAGCGCGTCCGACAAAAATGTGACGACGAGGAGTTCGACTTTCTCCACTTCCACCTCGACTACTATCCATTCTCGTTATTTTTTCGGCAGCCGACGCCCTTTTTGACCACATTGCACGGCCGGCTGGATCTGCCGGAGCATCAACCGGTCTTCACGACGTTCTCTTCGGTGCCGGTGATTTCGATTTCGAACGCCCAACGACGTCCGGTGCCGCAGGCGAACTGGACCGGCACCATCTATCACGGCCTGCCCGGAAAACCTGTTGACGCCGCGGCCAGTCACGCCGTCTTACCTGGCTGTGCTGGGTCGAATTGCACCTGAAAAAGGCGTCGATCGCGCCATCCGGATTGCTGTCAGATGCGGCATCCCGCTGAAGATCGCAGCAAAGGTCGATCGGGCCGACCAGGAGTATTATGACGAAGTCATTCGGCCGCTGATGGACCACCCCCTCGTTGAATTTATCGGCGAAATCGGCGACCACGAAAAATCGGATTTCCTGAGCGGCGCGCTCGGACTACTCGTTCCGATCGACTGGCCGGAGCCGTTCGGTCTGGTCATGATCGAAGCAATGGCCTGTGGAACTCCCGTGATCGCCTATAACCGAGGTTCGGTGCCTGAGATCATCGACCAAGGCCTGACAGGATTTATCGTCGAAGACGAAATCAGCGCGGTTGCCGCAGTCGCAAGCTTGTCGCAACTCGATCGCGGCATGATCCGAAAGCAATTCGAGACACGATTTACGGCACGACGAATGGCGCTCGACTATCTTGCCGCTTATCGTAACCTCATGGAAGCGAGCGCCCCGCGGATCAAGCTGGTGAGCAGCGCGGAATGAGGCGACGTCCGTCGCGTCATTGAGAATCGGTCTTGCCGAAACGCCGCTCGTAATCTCTGATGTAGGATTCGGGCGCGGGCTGCAAATGCCGCCGGGTGAGCGCGACGAGCTTGTCGCGGTGCGAACCGCGCAACGCCTTGATCATGTCGAGATGATCTTGCCGGGCGCGCTGAAGCGCGTCCGGAAACGCATTCACAAAGGACCTGATGCCGTAAACTTTCTGTGCCAGAAGATCGATCATTTCGATCAGGCAGGCGTTGCCGCAAAGGCCGAACAAAACCTGATGAAAACTGAGATTACTGTAGAACACCGTCAGTAGATCGCCCGCCGCGATGGCTGCGGTATGCCGACGCTGCAATTCCTCCAGCCGCTCGATGTTATCAGCCGCAATCGGAAACGGTATGATGCTGATCGCCATGACCTCAAGCTGCTCGCGAACGGCATAGATTTCCCGCACCTCCTTCGGAGTCAACCCGCGAACCAGCGCGCCGCGGTTTGGAATGCGCTCCACCAATCCTTTTTTTTCCAGTTCGAACAGCGCCAGGCGAACGTCACCGCGATGGGTCTGAAACAGCTCACAAAGGTCTAATTCCACCAATCGCTCCCGCGGCTGGCGTCTTCCAAGAACGATGTCCTCCTCAATCCGCTTGGAGATGACGAGCGCCGCCGGTTCGCGCGTCCGCGCTGTCACTGCCTGGGAAGACCTCGGCAGGCGCATGATCGCACGTTTGGCTGTTTTCCCGACCATCGTCTTTCCGGTTTGGCGTCTCGCCCGCGGCCGCAGATTGCGAACGCGCGTGCAGCAATTCAGCGCCTCAATAAAATTGATAACAGTATTGTAAACAATATTGAGGGCAGTTACTATCCCCAAAAATCCGCGGTATCGTCTTTTGCGAAACACGCGAACGCAGACGGCAAAAACAGCCGCATAGTGGGAGGAATGGCATGAAACAGGCAGGCAGGGATTCGGTCAGCAAGGGCGAACGGCCGTCGAAGCGGCAAGGCCGCCGCGATTTTCTCATTAAATCGGGCGGCGTTCTTGCCGCCGGAGCGTTCGGCGCCATACCGCTGCGCGGCTGGGCCGCGGAGCCCATCAATATCGGCGCGCTTTATCCGACCACCGGCAGCATGGCGCAGATCGGGATTGGCTGCGTCGCGGCCGCCAAGCTCGCGGTCGACATGGTCAATGAAGGCGGCGGCATCAAGTCGCTCGGCGGCGCCAAACTCAACCTGATCATTTCCGATGTGCAGAGCGACACCACCGTCACGCGCACGGAAACCGACCGTCTCATCACCGGCAACAAGCTTTCGGCAATCCACGGCTGCTATGCCAGCGCGCTGACCTTGATTGCAAGCGAGGTGGCGGAGCGCGCCAAGGTCCCGTTGATCACCGGTTCAAGCTCAGACCAGCTCAACAAGGGCCGCACCTACACCTTCACGCCGTTTGCGCGGGCCTCGCAATTTGCGCGCGCGCAACTGCAAATGTCCAAGCTCGTCAGCGATAAGCCGAAGGTCGCGGTGATCTTCGAAAATACCGCCTTCGGCACCTCGACGTCGAATGGCCTGAAAGAACTGGCGCCCGCCGAAGGCGTCGAGATCGTGATGTTCGAGCCCTACTCGGCCGGCTTCACCGATGCGAGCCCGCTGATCAACAAGGTCAAGTCCTCGGGCGCCAACGCCCTTTTCTCGGTTTCCTATCTGAACGATCTCATTCTGATCGTGCGAACCGTGAAGCAATTCGGCCTCAACGTCTCGATCAATGGCGGCTCCGGCGGCTTCGTCATTCCGGACTTCTACAAGAATGTCGGCAAGCTCGCCGAAGGCTTGCAAGGGCGTCGCCCATTGGAACCATGACGTCAGCGAGGACGCCCAGAAAGTGAACGTCGAATTCAAGAAACGCACCGGCGACTTCGCGTTCGAATATGCCGGCGGGCTGGTCGCGCAAACCTTCATGCTGGCCGATGCGCTGGAACGCGCAGGCTCGGCCGATCCGCAAAAGGTGCGCGAGGCGCTCTCCACGCTCGACGTATCCTCCGGCTACGCCGCGATGGCGCCCGGCGGAAAGGTCAAGTTCGGACCCGACGGCAAGAACATTTACGGCCATCCCGTCGGCGTGCAGTGGCAGAACGGCGATCTTGCCAGCGTCTTCCCGAAGGAAGATGCCCGCGCTCCCCTCCTGAAAATCTGAAGCCGGCCGAAGCTAGATGTTTGAGACAGTGGCCCAGGCCGTCATCAACGGCCTGCTTATCGGCGGGATTTACGCGCTCGTCAGTATCGGCGTCACGCTGATCTTCGGCGTGGTCAAGATCGTCAATTTCGCCCAGGGCGAATTCGTGATGATCGGGATGTATATCTCTTTCTTTCTCGCCAACCAGTTCGGCATCGATCCGCTGCTCTCGCTGTTCGTTTCGATGCCGGTGTTGTTCGTGGCCGGCGTTCTGATCCAGCATTTCCTGATCCGCCGGGTGCTCGGGCCGAACGACATGCCGCAGATCTTCCTGACTTTTGCGCTGTCGCTGTTGCTGCTCAATCTCGCGCTGATGCTGTTCACGGCGAATTACCGCACCGTTCATACGTCCTACTCCGACGAAGCATTCCATATCGCCGGGCTCTACATACCCGTCGCCAAGCTCATCGCCTTCGTCGTTGCGATGATATTGAGCGGCCTGCTCTGGCTGTTCCTGCACACCACCGATCTTGGCAGGGCCATGCGCGCCGCCTCGCAGAACCGCGACGTGGCGATGCTGATGGGCATCAACCCCAACCGGGTGTTCTGCGTCGCGCTCGGGATCGCGCTGGCGTTGGCGGGCGCCGCCGGATCGCTCCTGATGCCGTTTTATTCCGCCTATCCTTTCGTCGGCCAGGTGTTCGTGCTGATGGCCTTTGTCGCCGTCGTGCTGGGCACGCTCGGCAACGTGATGGGCGCTCTGGTCGCGAGCCTGATGATGGGCATCGCTGAATCACTTGGCGTTCAGTATGTCGGCGCCGATTCCGGATTGATCGTCGTATTCGCCATGCTGCTGCTCACGCTCGCCTTCAAGCCGACCGGCCTTGGCGGAGGCAGAGCGCGATGACGAGAGGTTCAAGCTTGCGCAACGTCATTCTTCTGGCGATCGGAATTGCGGTCCTCATCGCGCTGCCGATGGTGGTGAAAAGTTCGTTCGCGATCGATATCTTCATCCGCATTTTGCTGTTTTCCTTCATCGGCATCGCCTGGAATCTGATGGGCGGCTACGCCAAGCAGCTTTCGCTCGGCCATGCCGCCTATTTCGGGTTGGGCGCCTATACCTCGACCATTCTTCAGATCAATTACGACGTCTCGCCCTGGATCGGCATGGTCGCCGGCGGCGCGGTGGCGATGCTGGCGAGCCTGCCGATCGGCTGGCTGTGCTTTCGCCTGCGCGGCCCCTATTTCACCATCGCCACCATCGCGACCGCGCAAGCATTGATGCTGATCTTCCTCAAATTTCGCGATTTTGCCTGGGGCGCCGAAGGCACGACCATCCCCAATCTCGGCTCGCGCGCCGCTGATGATGCAGTTCGAGACCAAGGCGGCTTATTACTATGTCGCTCTCGGCCTGCTGCTGCTCGGCCTCCTCGTCACCTGGCTGATCGAGCGTTCCTGGATCGGATATTATCTGGTCGCGATCGGCGAAGACGAAGACGCCGCCGAAGCCATCGGCGTCAACGCGCCAAAAATGAAACGCGACATCTATATGATCAGCGCGTTCCTCACCGCGCTGGCCGGCACGTTCTACACCCAGTACATCTACTTCATCGATCCGGCGACGGCGTTCTCCTTCAACATCTCGATTGAAGCCGCACTGGTGTCGATCGTCGGCGGCATCGGCACGCTGTGGGGACCGCTGATCGGCACGGTGTTGCTGGAGACCACCTCGACACTGCTGCAAAGCTGGCTCGGCAGCTCGATCGGCGGCGTGCAATTGACCGTTTACAGCCTGATCCTGATGGCGGTGATCCTTTGGCGCCCGACCGGGCTGATCGGCATGATCGGCGAAGCGCGGCAACGTTTTGCCGCCCGCAAACCTGCGCAAGCCTAGGAAACCACCATGACGGATGCGCTCGTGATCAGCGGCCTCAGCAAACGGTTCGGCGGTTTGCGCGCGGTCCAGGACGTCAGCTTCACGGTGAAGGAAAACGAAACCGTGGCGCTGATCGGTCCGAACGGCGCCGGCAAGACCACGAGCTTTCACCTCATTACCGGCTTTCATCGGCCGGATGAGGGCTCGGTGAAGGCCTACGGCCGCGAGATTGTCGGATTGAGGCCGCACGATATTTGCGCCCTCGGCCTGGCCCGAACCTTTCAAGTCGCAAAACCCTTCGGCGCCATGACCGTGCTTGACAATGTCATGACCGGCGCCTTCCTGCGCAGCAAGAACATGACCGTGGCGCGCGACAAGGCGCGTGAGGTGATCGAGTTCGTCGGCCTTTCTGCGCGAGAGCAGACGGCAGCGAAGGATCTGACCACCATCGACCAGCGCCGCCTCGAGATGGCGCGAGCGCTTGCCACCGAACCTCGGCTTCTGTTGCTCGACGAAGTCATGGCCGGACTCAATCCGGCCGAGATCGATCAGGCGGTCGCGCTGATCGGCAAGCTCTCCGGCAAAGGGCTGACCATCGTCATCGTCGAGCATGTGATGCGCGCGATCATGGCGGTCGCCCGTCATATCGTGGTGCTCGATCACGGGCAGAAGATCGCCGAAGGTACGCCGAAGGAGATCGTGGAAAATCCGGAAGTCATCCGCGCCTATCTCGGCTCCTACGTGCATCCACCGGCGGCGGGAGGGGCATAAGTGCTCAAGCTCGACAACGTCAGCGCCAGTTACGGCTCGGTGCCTGCGATCTCGAATATCAATATCGAGATCGGCGAAGGCGAAGCGGTCGGCCTGTTGGGGGCAAACGGCGCCGGCAAGAGCACGACGCTGCGTGCGATCTCACAGCCTCGTCAAACTGACCTCGGGCACCATCACGCTCGACGGCGTCAGTCTTGCATCGTTTCCGCCGTACCGGATTCCGGAATTGGGCATCGCCCATGTGCCGGAGGGCCGTCAGGTGTTTCCGGAAATGACCGTGCACGAAAATCTCGAGATCGGCGCCTACGTGCCGAAAGCCAAGGCCGAACGCCGGCAAACTCTTGAACTCGTCTACAGCATCTTCCCGCGACTGGCCGAACGGCGCAAACAACTCGCCGGCACCATGAGCGGCGGCGAGCAGCAGATGCTCGCGGTTGGCCGCGGCTTGATGCTCAAACCGCGCTTGCTGATGCTGGATGAGCCCTCGCTCGGCCTCGCCCCGGTCATGACCGACGTAACGTTTGAGAAGATCGGCGAGATCCACAAGATGGGCACCGCCATCCTGCTGGTGGAGCAGAATGTCAGCCGCGCGCTGTCGCTGGTGCAGCGGGCCTATGTGCTGGAAAGCGGCTGCGTCACCATGAGCGGCACCAGCGCGGAGCTTGCCAACAACAAGCAGGTGCAGGCGGCGTATCTCGGGATTTAGTGCGCATCAGCGTCGTCCCGGCGAACGCCGGGACCCAAAACCACAGGGTGTCGTTGAACGAAGGCAATGAGCCCCAGCATCTCACGGATGAGCCGCGGCGTATGGGTCCCGGCGTTCGCCGGGGACGACGAAAGTGGTTGACGAACGCTGTCCTGGACGACGCGGTTTTATCACCCTGCTTTCAGTTTCAGCTTTTCAAACAGCCACGATAATTTCAAATACGCCTTCGCATTCTCGCCGCATGATCGGCCCGAGTTGTGCATAGAACCTCTCGCCCCAATGGAGGGCGCAGGGAATGCCGGGCGCTGGTGCGCCCGCAGCCGCGCGTGGGGTAGAAAACACGCGCGTTAGTCACCACGGTCACACCGGAAACGCCCGGCATTCCCCGCGCGATGGTTTTAACGGTTTCCTTCGGGCTCTCCCTGGTGAACCGGGCTTGTTGTCACCATCCCCGCGCAATGCGAAGCATTGTCGCGAGTTGACGCCAGCATCGGGGCGTCAGGACCACACGACTTCGCCGTCCGCAAGATCCGCGCTCTCGTCAGCAGCGCAGCTCAACAGCACTCTGCGCACGTGGGGTCTGAAGCTCCGGGAGAGGATCGGCTTCAAAAGAGCTGCCGTGGCCGTGGCGCGCAAGCTGGCGGTTATTATGCATACGATGCTTAAGACTGGCGAACTCTTCAATCCGAATACCGGATCCGCCGCATAAATCCAGATAGCGTTCAAGACCTCAACGCCTAAGGTGTCCCTGCCGGGACGTGAGCCGAGCCATTCCGCGGATGCGGTTGCACTGCTGACTCAGCAAAGTGCGTCGTCCACATTGAAGGCTCGTCCTGCGAAGCTCTATCGTGCGGCGGCCAATGTCGACCGCGAAGACAACCATGCACCCGGCAGCTCTCCTCAGCGAAATTACAGGCTTGACGCCCCAGCAACGATTAGACAACCGCATCCCGTCTCGACGTCCGTGACGATCGCGAGCCGCCCCTCTTGTGAGACGGGATGGCGCGGGCTTGTAGAGATGATTTGCCCGAGGGGCAAAGTGAAGAATTTTTTCAACCAGGACTGGACAGGTAAAATCAGATTGAAAGACTTCGACAAATTCGGTTTTTGGCGCATGCACGAACGTACTTGCTCCCAGGTTGTATTGGATGCAAAGTCGCCCAACGGACATAACCAGCTGGCCACAAATGTCAGGGCGCCTGACATGTTTCGCATGACGGTCCGCGCCGGCCTTATCGATGCCGATCTCCGTCATGCGGCAATTATCGAAAAGTTCTATTCTGGAATTGATCGACCTTAAACCTCCGGTAGCGCTGTTGATGTGCCGAAAGGCATATCTTCACAAGATCAGGTCAGGTCACCATGAGTTTTGCCGACGCAGACTCTGCGGCCCGACGCCAGGAGCAAGCCGGCATGCGGCTCGTTCCCGGCGGCACGTTTCGCATGGGATCGGACAAGCACTATCCTGAGGAAGCGCCGGTTCATCGCGTGACAGTCGACGGGTTCTGGATGGACTCGACCCCGGTGACGAACCGGCGGTTTCGCGAATTCGTCGAGGCGACCGGCTACACCACCTTTGCCGAGATCGCACCGGACTCAAAGGATTATCCCGGCGCGCTGCCGCACATGCTGAAGGCCGGTTCGCTCGTCTTTGATCCGCCCGATCACCCTGTCGATCTGAAAAACTTCGCGAACTGGTGGAGTTTCGAGTTCGGCGCCAACTGGCGACGCCCTTACGGCAAGGGCAGCTCGATCCGCGGTCTCGACGACCATCCTGTCGTGCACATTTCGTACCGCGATGCTGAAGCCTATGCCGCCTGGGCCGGCAAGCAACTACCGACTGAGGCCGAGTGGGAACATGCAGCGCGCGGCGGCCTCGACCAGGCGGAGTTCGCGTGGGGCGATCAGTTCACGCCAGGTGGCCGGCATATGGCCAACACCTGGCAAGGCGAATTTCCGCATGGGAATCTCGCGCGTGACGGATACGCGCGCACCTCGCCGGTCGATGCATTTCCGCCGAACGAATTCGGCCTTTTCGACATGATCGGCAATGTCTGGGAGTGGACTACCGATTGGTATTCGACCCGGCATGCCGGCGACGCGCCGAAGGCGTGCTGCATTCCGGAAAATCCGCGCGGCGGCCTCGAGACAGACAGCTACGACGCATGCCAGCCGCAGATCAGAATTCCCCGCAAGGTCATCAAAGGCGGATCGCATCTATGCGCGCCGAACTACTGCCGACGCTACCGGCCGGCCGCGCGCCATCCGCAGCCGGTCGACACGTCCATGAGCCATGTCGGCTTCAGGTGCATAACAAGAACCGGAGGAGTACGCCATGAACAAGGATAAGGTTCCCGAAAAACTGGATAGCGATACGAGCCTGGCCGGCGGAGGATTGAAACGCCGTGATCTGTTGTTAAGCGGCAGTTCTCTTGTCGCCGCTTCGGCACTGTCGGCTGTTGGGTTGACAAGCCCAGCAGAAGCGCAACAGCCTGCCGCCGCCGGGCAAAAGCCCAACATCGTTGTCATCATGGGTGATGACATCGGCATGTGGAATCTCGGCGCCTACCATCGCGGCATGATGGCCGGCCGAACGCCGAATCTCGACAAACTCGCCGCCGAAGGCATGCTGTTTACCGATTACTACGCCGAAGCGAGCTGTACGGCAGGCCGCGCCAACTTCATCACCGGCGAACTGCCGATCCGCACCGGCATGACCACGGTCGGGCAGGCCGGCGCACCAACCGGTATACCTGCGCAGGCGGTGACGATCGCTACCGCACTCAAAGGAATGGGCTACGCCACCGGCCAGTTCGGCAAGAACCACCTCGGCGACAAGAATGAATTCCTCCCGACGGTGCACGGCTTCGACGAATTCTTCGGATACCTCTATCACCTCGACGCGATGGAAGATCCGGCGCATCCCGCCTATCCGCAGGAGTTGCTGAATACGGTCGGGCCGCGCAACATGGTCCATTCGTATGCGACCAATGTCGATGACGCCACCGCGGATCCACGCTGGGGCAAGGTCGGCAAACAGAGAATCGAGGATGCCGGAACGCTCTATCCCAAGCGGATGGAAACGGTGGATGATGAAATCCGCGACTTTGCGCTGAAGTTCATTGACAAGGCCAAGGCCGACAACAAGCCGTTCTTCGTCTGGCTCAATCCGACCCGCATGCATATCGTCACCCATCTGTCGCCGAAGTACGAAGCGCTGCGCAACTCCAAGAACGGCTGGACCATCCATGAGGCCGGCATGGCGCAACTCGACGACGACGTCGGCATGGTGATGCAGAAACTCAAGGAGATGGGCGTCGACGACAACACCATCGTCGTCTTCACCACCGACAACGGCACCGAAGTCTTCACCTGGCCTGATGGCGGACAGACGCCATTCGCACAGAGCAAGGGTACGGTTTTCGAAGGCGGCTTCCGCGTGCCTTGCTTGATCCGCTGGCCAGGCAAGGTGCCGGCAGGCAAGGTCGAGAACGGCATCATCTCAGGCTTGGACTGGTTTCCGACCTTCGTTGCGGCGGCTGGCAACCCGAACATTGCCGACGAACTGAAGAAGGGCAAGCAGATCGGCGATACGACCTACAAGTGTCATCTGGACGGCTATAACCAGATGGACATGATCACCGGCAAGGGACCGTCGAACCGCCACGAAATCTGGTACTTCGGCGAAAGCGAACTCGGCGCCGTGCGCGTCGACGATTACAAGTATCGTTTCATCGATCAGCCGGACGGCTGGCTGGGCGAAAAAACCAAACCGGACGTGCCCTATTTGATCAACCTTCGACTCGATCCTTTCGAGCGCACAGGCTGGCCCGATAGCGGGACCAAATACGGCGCACAACAGTACTTCGACTGGTTCAAATACGAATTCTGGCGCTTTGTGTTTGTTCAGCAGCAAGTGGAAAAGCTGGCGATGACAGCGATCGAGTTCCCGCCGATGCAGAGAGGGGCCAGCTTCAACCTCGATGCCGTGAAGGCAAAGATCGAGGCGGCCAGGAGCTCGATCGCCAAGTAGACACTCCAGGGTATGCGGCGGGTGCCTCACACCTGGGGCACCCGTCGGACAAACACAACGCCTCAAGCCGGAAATTAGTCGGCGCGTTAGGAGCGATGAAAATGGTTTCGCTGAATTGGCCGCTCTGGCTTCGTCTGGTCCTGTTGATCGGCGCCGTCGGACTTGCGTCAGGCGTAGGCCTGCTTGGCTATCGATATTTCACGCGCCCGGTAACGCTGAGCGTGGCGGTGGGCTCGATTGACGGCGAAGCCGCCAAGGCCATGTCGGCGATTGCGAGCCGGCTCGCTATGACGAACGCGCCGGTGCGCCTCAAGGTTATCGACAGCGGCACGGCGCTTGGAGCGGCTCAAGCGTTTTCCGCAGGCAAAACAGATCTTGCGGTGGTTCGCGGCGACGTCGGTGATCTTTCGCAAGCGCAAGCCGTCGTCGTTGTAAGCCATGTAGTCATACTCATCGTCGCGCCGCCGGGCTCGGCCATCGACGGCATAAGTAAATTGAAGGGCCGTATCGTGGGCGTGATCGGAGGGGATACGAACAGTAAAGTTGTCGATGTGCTGAGCAAGGAATTTGGGCTCGATCGCGCCAAAGTGTTCAAGGACGTCGCTTTGGCAGATGCGCGGCGCGCCGTTCAATCCAAGGAGGTTGCTGCGCTGCTCATCGTGATCCCATTGGCCGAAAAATATCTGACGCTGGTGCGGGACGTATTTCAGCAAGGCCCCAAAGCCTTGCCGGTCCTACTCCCGATCGAATCCGCCGGAGCAATTGCACAAGCCGAGCGTGCTTACGAAAGCTTCGACGTTCCCAAAGGCACGCTGCGAAGGTCGCCGCCGGTTCCAGAAGATGACCTTACAACCTTGAGGGCCACATTATACCTGGTTGCGACCAAGAAGCTCGGCACTGATTTGATAGCAAGCCTCACGCAAACGATCATGCGCGTGCGCAGGGAGCTATTGGCCGAGCAGCCGATTTTTGCGCAGATCACCGCGCCCAGCACCGATCAGGATGCCTACCTTCCGCTGCACGCCGGAGCGGCAGCCGTCTACAACGGCACCCAGCAGAGCTTCATGGATGAATACGGCAACTGGATTTACCTGACGCCAATGGCGCTGGGGGGCGCGGCCACCGTGTTTGCCGCGGTCTGGAAATTTCTGGAACTTGGGAGCCCCGCAACCAGCGAAGGTCCCCTGGATTCTCTTTATGCCCTGGGACGCCGGATACGGAAGGCCGGTTCCGAAGCCGAACTGTCGGATATCGAAGAAGAGATCGACAACATTCTCAAAGCGCAACGCGCCAGATCCGCCGGCGGGGACGAGAACGCGGTCGATGACGCCACCTTGAATGTGGCAGCTCATCGGCTGGAGAGTTTAATTCACGATCGACGAAACATGCTAGCGAAGAAACCGGTGATTGTCTCGGCGGCCTGAGCGACCGACGGGTTTGGGCCTTCAACCCAAGGAGAATCGAAACCAAGGAGAACTGCAACCCAAGGAGAATAGTCATGAGACAGCTTACGATCTCTCTATTGCTGGCAGGAAGCTTCATTGCGTTGAGCACGATGGAGGCAAGCGCGGTTGTCTGCACGCGTGGCGTCTATCGTGCGGGCTGTGTTGGCGCACGCGGCGCCGTAGTCGTTGGACGCCCGGTTGTCCATCGGGCTGTCGTGGCGCCGCGGCGTGCCGTGGTCGTTCACCGCAGGGTCTACTGACCCTGCGGTGAACATGCCACACCGCTAAAAGATTGATCGCGGCGCCAACCTATCCAGGCAGGACGGAGACGTCTCAACGATGAACGCCTTGTTGATCTCGCTACTCGTATTCGCGATCGTCTTTGGCGGAGCCCTGCTTGGGGTGGTTCTTCGGCCGTTGTTGTCGGAGAATCATCTCCACCCAGACTCCCGCGACGTTGCCAAAATGGCGACGGGGCTGATCGGTACACTGGCCGCACTTGTGCTGGGTCTGTTGATCGCATCCGCGAAAAGCTCGTTCGACCAGAAGACCGGCCAGGTCAAGCAAATGACCGCCAAAATCATCATTCTCGACAATTTGCTCGCGCAATATGGTCCGGAAGCGATTACCGCCCGAACTCGTCTGCGGCAAAGCATTGAGCCGCTGGCCAACGGCGTCTGGCACGACGGCAGGGTTCCGGCCGGCAAGCCCGTGCGTTTCGAGGCGAGTGCCCAGTCGTTGGCATTCGAAACTGAGCTGGAAAGCCTGTCGCCGGCCAACGACGCGCAACGCTCGCAAAAATCGGTCGCCATTGCGGCCCTTACAGAAGTCGCGCAGGCCCGGCTGTTGTTGTTTACGCAAGCTGGCGGTTCGATCCCGGCACCGTTTCTGATCATTCTGGTTTTCTGGCTGAGCGCGATTTTCGTCAGCTTCACCCTTTTCGCGCCAATCAATCTGGTCGTGATGGCCTCGCTATTTGTCTGCGCGCTGTCGTTTGCCGGCGCGATTTTTCTGGTTCTGGAACTCGACAGCCCCTTCACGGGGCTGATGGGGATTTCAAGCGCGACGCTGCGCAATGCGCTTTTGCCGCTCGTTCCGTGAGGCCATGATTGCCCACGCGCTGATCGGTGGTTGCTTGCTCGTCATCCTGGCGGTGATGCCGGGACTTGCGGCGGCACAGGGCGCTCCCTCCGCGGATCAAAGCGCAAATGACGGCGATGACCTGTTCAGACCTCCGCCGAACCTGTTGCAAATGATGGATCAATACAAGACCGCTCCCGGAAGCGGCAGCACGGCGGGATCCAGTCGCGAGGTCACGACCGAAACGCTCAATCTGCGGATGGATCATTCGCTGGATCTGGCGCCGTTGTGGATTCTGGCGCTGCGCGCCGACCTGCCGCTGCGCGCCAAGAATCCGGTCACATCGGACAATCCCGATGGCGATTACCTTACCGGCGTCGGCGATGCCGATATCCAGGCCGTCATCGTCCACAATCTGAACCAGCGTTGGACGATCGGCTTTGGCGCTCGTCTTATAACCCCGACGGGCGGAGATACTTTCGGTGCGGGAAAATGGCAGATCATGCCCGCGGCCGGTGTGCGCTATGCTCTGTGGGAGATCAGTTCATCGAGCTATTTCGAGCCGGTGGTTCGTTATGAAGTCAGCGTTGCCGGCGATCCAACACGAAAGAATATCAGCAACCTGCAATTCGCCCCTACTCTCAACCTGGGCCTTCCCGATCGCTGGTTCCTTACCTTCTATCCGAGCCCGGACATTCGCTTCAATTTCGGCGACCCGATCACCGGCCAAACCGGCCGGCTGTTTCTGCCCTTCGACGTCAGGATCGGACGCAAACTGTCGGACAACATCGCACTTTCGCTCGAAGTGGGGGTACCTATCATCAAGGATTACCCGGTTTACGATTTCAAGACGCAAGTCAGACTTAACATAACGTACTAAGATTCGGCGGCAGGCTAGCGTCTTGGCTACCTTGCCGAATGGCGAAGACGGCGTCTGTCGCGGCCTCGCCGTGGTCGGCCATCTTGCCGCCTAGCCGTGACCGGACCTCAGCAACTCCACGACGGCCTGGCCGGTCGCGATCGTTCCAAGCTTGCCGCCGACATCCTTGGTGGCGCGGCCCGTCTTGATCGCGGTTGCGACCGCACCTTCGACGGCGCGGGCGGCTTCCTCGAAGCGCGCGGCGCCTTTCCGCTCGCCGTGCCATGCGAGCAGCAACGCCATCGAGAGGATCAGCGAAAACGGATTGGCGACGTCTTGCCCCGCGATGTCGGGCGCCGATCCGTGAGCGGCCTGCGCCATCGCATGACCTTCGCCGACATTAAGCGAACCGCCAAGACCGAGGCTTCCGGATAGCTCCGCCGTCAGATCCGACAGGATATCGCCGAACATGTTGGGGGTTCGATTCCCGCTCGTTAGCCTGGCGTCAGCCGCTTCATCGGCCACGCGGACATCGAACTGGGTGGTCAAACCAAGCCATTCGCAAATGCCCGGTTGACCCAAGTCAACATCGAAACGCCGGTAAAATCGATAGTGCAAGTAACAAGGAGAACCTGGGCATGCCGGCGACACCCCATGTCGAAAAGCATTTTACCGCAACCGAGACCGTTCGGGATGTCGTGATCGGAATGGCCGACGGCCTCACCGTTCCCTTCGCACTGGCGGCGGGTTTGGCAGCGGCGGTCTCCTCGACCAAAGTGATCGTGACCGCAGGTCTCGCCGAGATCGTGGCCGGCGCGATTGCGATGGGATTGGGAGGTTATCTCGCCGCCCGGACCGACGCCGAGCATTACGCTTCCGAGCAAAAGCGCGAGGACCGGGAAATCGACAATCTCCGCGACAAGGAAGTGCAGGAGGTGACCGATATCTTTCGCGACTACGGTCTGCAGGGCGAGTCGCTGGCCACGGTCGTCACTGCGCTGACCGCGGACCGCAAACGCTGGCTCGACTTCATGATGCGCTTTGAACTCGGTCTCGAAGCGCCGGATCCAAAACGCGCGCCAATCAGTGCCGGGACGATCGCGGTCTCCTATCTCGTCGGAGGTCTCATTCCGCTGACACCCTATATGCTGGTCTCGGGCATTTCGGAGGCATTCGCCTATTCCGTCGGATTTACGGGCCTGGCTCTTGTCGTGTTCGGCGGAATAAAGGGGCATTTCACCGGCATCAACAAGGCGAAATCCGCGGCACAAACGCTGCTCGTGGGCGGGCTGGCCGCGGCCGCGGCTTACGCTTTGGCGCACGTCTTCGGCTGAGAAGTGCCGCGCGCATCGGGCTACCCGAACAACGCTCCCGCCATCATCGCAACGCAAGCCACAAGGCCGGCCGCGGGTATCCAGATCGGGACGGTCACATGTGGAACACTCGACCGTACACCATCATAGCGCAGCCGTAGCAAGGCAAGATTGACCAGCGCGAACACTGCGAGAGTCGCCAGCGAGGTACTTTCGGCAAGCCGCGTCAGTGGGAAGAACAATGCCAACGGAACGACGGCCGCGGCAGTGCAGGCGGTTGCGATCAGGGGCGTGCCGGTGCGGGCATGCACCCGGGCAAAGACCGCCGGCAACTCGCCTTCCCGCGCGATCCCGTAGATCACCCGGGCCGCCATCGTCATCTGTGCGAGGATCGTGTTCAGGGTCGCCACGATCGCGATCGCGCTTATGGTCGCTGGACTGACGCCTGCGACTTCACGAAAGACCAGGCTGAGCGGCGCCGACGAGGACGCCAGCCGTTCGACCGGCCCGGCGCTGACGGCAACGGCGGCGACCAGAATATACAACAAAGTCGAAATTCCCAGCGTCAGCACCATGGCGCGGGGGATGTCGCGATGCGGGTCCTTCGCCTCCTCCACGACATTGGCCAGATCTTCGAAGCCAATGAAGGCGAAAAAGGCGAGCAAGCTTCCGAAGCCTATGCCGGTAAAGACCGTCGCATCGAGCGGCGGCAGATGGGCGATCGTCGAAGCGATGGGAAGGCCTGCATGAATGCCCGCCACGATGACGATGACCAGTCCACCGACCTCGATGACGGTGAACAGACTGGCCAGCACGACCGATTTCAGAATACCCCACGCGGCGACCGCACCAAGCGCCGCGACGACGATCACGACGATGAGACTTTGAGGCAGATCGACGAATTGCTGGATATAGCCGGCCGATCCGAGCGTCACGGTCGCCGATGACACGACGCCGGTCGCGACGGTCAACAAACCAATTGCCGTCGAAAACGTTCGGGACTGGAACGCCGCCCTGACATAAGCGGCCTCTCCGGCGCTGACCGGATAGCGCGTCGAAAGTTCCGCGTAGGAGGCAACCGTCAACGCCATGATCACGGCGGCGAGCAGAAACGACCATGGGGCGTAGACCCCTGCATGGCCGGCGACGGCACCGATCAAGACGTAAATTCCGGCTCCCACCGTGATGCCGGTGCCGTAGAGCACCAGCAACACCAGACCGAGCCGCCGCCTCAGCGGCACCGCGGCTTCGATCGAAAGGTCACGCTCCATTGGACACCCGAAATCGACTACAAGGGTGCTATCACTTGGCGCCAGACAGCATCCGATTGAGCGTATTGTCACGGAAGACAAAGTGATGAATCAGCGCGGCGGCAGCATGAAAGGTAGCGACAATCACAAGCGCATTGGCGGCGATTTCGTGAATTTCAGTTACGATGTGCGCGAAGGCGCGATCACGTATCCAGGGCGATGGAATTTCGCCGATTTCCGAACAAGGGCAGCGCGTCGCCGCGCGCGAACTGCGCTACGATCCCGACGACCGGAACGATGACCAGCAAGGCGTACAGCACATAATGGGCAAGACGGGCTGCCGGGTCAGCGAAGGCGCCAAGCCACCTGCCGAATTCGTTTGACTCTGGGGGCGGCGGCGGATCGGCAACTCGCCAGACCAGGCGCGTGATCAGCGCAACAAGGATCAGCAGACCTGCGGAAATATGCACAAAGAGCCCCGTTGCACGGACGTTGCCCTTGGGCAAATCGTCACCGAATATACCGAGCGTCCACGCAAGGATAACCAGGGCCACTGTGATCCAATGCAGGAATTGGGGAACGACCCCATGCCGGTTGGCGGATTTGAGCGCTTGCATGTCACATCCCTCCTCTGGCGGCGATCGCGTCCTCGACCGCAGATATGGGCGTCGGCTCAAGATAACTGATCAGCACGACCAACATGTCTTCAATAGACATGAAACCCTCGTATTGGAGTTTCAAGTTAACATCGCACCGGTTTCAGAGTTTGATTTCAGCTCAATAGCACGAGGCCACGGAAAAGCTGCAAGCACGGCAACGTCGGCTCAGGACAATCGCATCATTTCTCTTGCGTCGATCTCTAGTTTTCGTTGGACCTCAGCAACTCCACGATCGGCCTGGCCCGTCGCGATCGTTCCGAGCTTGCCGCCGACATCCTTGGTCGCGCGGCCCGTCTTGATCGCGGTTGCGACCGCACCTTCGACGGCGCGAGCGGCTTCCTCGAAGCGCGCAGCGCCTTTCCGCTCGCCGTGCCATGCCAGCAGCAACGCCATCGACAGGATCAGCGAAAACGGATTGGCGACGTCTTGCCCCGCGATGTCGGGCGCCGATCCATGCGCGGCCTGCGCCATCGCATGACCTTCGCCGACATTGAGCGAACCGCCAAGGCCAAGGCTCCCCGATAGCTCCGCCGTCAGGTCCGACAGGATATCGCCGAACATGTTGGTCGAGACGATGACGTCGAAGCGGTTCGGGTTGCGAACCACATGCGCCATCATGGCATCGACCAGGATGTCGTCGACGACAAGTCCGGGAAAGCCTTTTGCGGTTTCGCGGCAGATATCCAGGAACATGCCGTCGCCGATCTTGAGCACGTTGGCCTTGTGGACGACGGTCAGGTGCTTGTTCCGGCGCATCGCCAGCTGGCAGGCCGCTTTCGCAATCCGCTCGCAACAGAGCCGGGTGATGCGCCGAAGCGAAATCACCACGTCTGATGTGACGAGGATTTCGCCGTTGCCCTGCTCCATGTTGCGGTCGGCATAGAAACCTTCGGTATTTTCCCGCACCACCACCAGGTCGAAATCGCCGAGTGGGTTGCGCAATCCCGGATAGGTGCGTGCGGGGCGCACATTGGCGAACAGATCGAGGTTCTTGCGAAAATATTTCGAAGGATTGATCTCGCCGCTCTGCTCGTTCTTGAAGTCGAAGGTCGCGGTCGGACCGAGGATCAGACCATCGGCCGCGCGCGCGATCTCCAACAGGCGCGGCTGAACCGTCGTACCGAACTGCCGCAGGCTTTCATGCCCGACCGGATGCTCCTCGATCTGAACGCCGAGCTGGAAATGCTCGGATGCGGCCCGCAGCACTTCAGTTGTCGCACTCGTAATCTCCGGCCCGATACCGTCGCCGGGCAAAACAACCATTCGCATATGTGATTTCCTTGCGAGACCTTCAGTGCGGTCATGGAAGACCTGCCCACCGCGTTACGCTTATGCGGCAACGATGGGCGTTGAGCGGCGGCAATAACGCAAAATAACAGGCCTCCCAAGCGCATTTATTCCATAGCTCCCACGCGTAATATTGATTTGAACTGTTCTAAGATTCCGGGCCAAGTTCCGCCCCGAAGCTCTCATCGATGGATTGAGACTGATGAAACAGGGGATCGCGATGGCAAACCTCACAGTTAACGGAAAGTCTTTTAACGTCGACGTCGAGCCGGATACGCCGCTACTTTGGGCAATCCGGGAAAACGTCGGCCTCACGGGCACCAAATACGGTTGCGGCATTGCACAATGCGGAGCATGCACGGTCCATGTCGACGGGGTCGCGATGCGCTCCTGCGGCGTCACCGTCAGCGAAGCCGCCGGCAAGCAGATCACCACGATCGAAGGATTGGCGAGCAACAACGGCGTCCTGCACAAGGTGCAGCAGGCCTGGATCAACGCCGACGTTCCCCAATGCGGCTATTGCCAGAGCGGCATGATCATGGCGGTGGCGGCGCTCTTGAAGGACACGCCCAAGCCGACCGACCAGGACATCGACGACGCCATCACCAATATCTGCCGTTGCGGCACCTTCCAGCAGGTGCGCGAGGCGATTCACGCCGCCGCGAACGTTTGAGGAGGTCATCATGAACCATATGCCTCGCCTTAATCGTCGCGCTTTCGTCGTTGGCGGCGCCGCGCTCGGCTCCGGTCTTGCCCTTGGCCTCGATATTCCCTTCGGCGGCCCCACCGCGGTGCGCGCCGCCGACGGCTCGCCTGAACTCGGTGCATGGGTCGTGATCCGGCCCGACGATACCGTTGTAATTCGCATCGCCCGGTCGGAAATGGGCCAGGGCACCCTCACCGGCCTTGCTCAGCTCGTGGCCGAGGAACTGGAATGCGACTGGTCGAAGGTCACGACCGAATATCCAACCCCCGGCCAGAATGTGGCGCGCAAGCGCGCCTGGGGCGATTTCTCCACCGGCGGCAGCCGCGGCATCCGCGCCTCGACGGACTATGTCCGCAAGGGTGGCGCTACCGCGCGGGTCATGTTGATCCAGGCCGCCGCCAACGAGTGGAAGGTGCCAACTTCCGAATGCACGGCGGCCGACAGCGTCATCACCCATACGCCATCGGGACGAAACGACGACGTTATGGCAAGGTAGCGGAAGCCGCGGCCAAGCTCGAACCGCCGGCTGATGTCAAGCTGAAGGATCCGAAGGACTGGAAGCTGATCGGCAAGCCCGTCAAGCGGCTCGATACCGCCGACAAGACCACCGGCAAGATGATGTACGGCATCGACGTCAAATTGCCGGGCATGCTCAACGCCGCGATCAAGCAGTGCCCCGTGTTCGGCGGCAAGGTGAAGAGCTACGACGAAGCCAAGATCGCCGGCATGAAGGGCGTGAAGAAGGTCGTCAAGGTCGACGACAGTGCGGTCGCGGTCGTCGCCGACACCTGGTGGCACGCCAAGACCGCGCTCGACGCCATGCCGATCGTCTGGGACGAGGGCAAGAATGCCAGCGTTTCAAGCGCATCGATCGCCAAGTGGCTCGAGGAAGGTTTGGACCCCTCACAGCAGGCCTTTGTCGGCAACGAGAACGGCGACGTCAAAGCGGCACTTGCCAGTGCCGCCAAGAAGGTCGAGGCCGTCTACAGCTATCCCTACCAGAACCACGCCACGATGGAGCCGCTGAACGCGACAGCGCTCTATACGCCGGACAAGTGCGAAGTCTGGTGCGGCACGCAGAACGGCGAAGCCGCTTTCGCCGCGACGGTGGAAGTCTCCGGACTCCCGGCCGAGAAATGCGATGTCTACAAGCAGATGCTCGGCGGCGGTTTCGGACGTCGCGGCAATACCGACTATGTGCGGCAGGCGGTTGCCATCGCCAAACAGATGCCGGGCACGCCGATCAAGCTGTTATGGTCGCGCGAAGAAGACATGCAGCACGGCGCATATCACCCGGTCACCCAGTGCAAGATGACGGCCGGCTTCGACGCCGACAACAACCTCACTGCGCTGCATATGCGGATATCCGGTCAGTCGATCCTGTTCAGCCTTCGGCCGGCCGCCATGGTCAACGGCAAGGACCCGGTCACCTTCCAGGGATTAAATTCCAGCGGCGAGGCGGCGTTCGGATATTCGATCCCCAACTTGCTGATCGACCATTCGATGCGCAATCCGCACGTTCCGCCGGGCTTCTGGCGCGGCGTCAACGTCAACCACAATGCGATCTATGTCGAATGCTTCATGGACGAGCTCGCGCATTCGGTTGGCCAGGACCCGCTCGAATTCCGGCGCAAGCTGATGGCCAAGAACCCGAAGCACCTGGCCGTGCTCAATGCGGTTGCCGAAAAAATCGGCTGGGACAAGCCCGCGCCGAAGGGCATCTATCGCGGTCTTGCCCACTTCATGGGATTTGGCAGCTACGTCGCGGGCGCGGCGGAAATCTCGGTCACCGACGGCAACAAGATCAAGGTTCACCGGATCGTTGGTGCCACCGACCCCGCCTATGCCGTCAATCCGGCGCAAATCGACCGCCAGGTCGCCGGCTCGTTTGTCTATGGACTTTCGGGCTTGTTCTATGGCGGTTGCACCGTCAAGGATGGCCGGATCGAACAGGCGAATTTCGACACCTACAATTCGATGCGGATCTCCGAAATGCCGAGGGTCGAATCCATCATCATGCCAAGCGGTGGAACCACCTGGGGCGGTGTCGGCGAGCCGACCATTTGCGTGGCGGCGCCTGCGGTGTTGAACGCCTACTTCGCCGCAACCGGAAAACGGATTCGTTCGGTGCCGTTGCGGGATCAGAACATCACCTTCGCATAAACCATCGAGCGGCGGCTTTTTATCGGCCGCCGCTCATTTTCCCGGACCGTATGGATGGATGCGCTGCGGCTGATGGCGACGCGGAGACATGTTGTTCGCGGTCTTGCGACCGCGGCGGCTTCGTTTGCGTTGCCCTGTCCGTCTCATGCGCTATCGGCCCCGCGCGTGGTCGTCATCGGCGGAGGCTTTGGCGGCGCCAGTTGCGCGCGCGCCTTGCGCAAGGCCAATTCCAAACTGAAAGTAACGCTCGTCGAGCCAAACCGGATTTTCACGGCCTGCCCGTTCAGCAACGAGGTGATCGCGGGCTTGCGCGATATCGAGGCGCAGCAATTCGGGTATGAAAAGATAGCCGCCGACGGCGTGAGCGTGATCGCGCAGGCCGCCACCAGGGTCGATCCGCAAGCAAGAACCGTCGGCCTCGCCGACGGAACGTCGCTTGCCTACGACCGGCTGGTGCTGGCGCCGGGCATCGACCTCAGGTTCGATGCCTTGCCGGGCTATGACGAAGCGGCTGCGACAAAAATGCCCCATGCCTGGAAGGCCGGCGCGCAGACCATGCTGCTGCGCCGGCAATTGGAGGCGATGGAGGATGGCGGCACCGTCGTGCTGGCGGTTCCGGCAACACCCTATCGGTGTCCGCCTGCGCCGTATGAGCGCGCCAGCCTGATCGCCCATTACCTCAAGTCAAAAAAGCCACGTTCCAAGGTACTCATTCTTGACGCCAAGGACATCTTTTCGCAGCAACGGTTGTTCGAGAAAGCCTGGAAGGAATTCTATCCCGGCATGATCGAACGCATCCCGCTGTCGGAAGGCGGCCGTGTCGTTTCGGTCGAGGCCGCGACCAACACGCTGGTCACCGATTTCGGCAATCACGACGCGCAGGTCGCCAATGTGATCCCACCACAGAAAGCGGGCAATATCGCGAGCCTGGCCGGCGCAGCCGACAAAACCGGCTGGTGTCCGATCGATGCGGCGACATTTGCCTCGAAGCTGGTGGCCAACATTCATGTGATCGGCGACGCGGTCATCGGCGGCAACGCCCCGAAATCCGCATCCGCAGCGAGCGCGGAAGGCAAGGCTTGCGCCGCTGTGGTCGCGAGCCTGCTTGCCGGAACACCTCCCGAAAGGCCGACGATCGAAGGCACTTGCTACAACACCGTGAAACCCGGCTACACCTTTTCGCAGTCCGGCAATTACCAGCCACGGGACGATATTTTCGTCGAGGTGATGGGCTCCGGCTTCACGAGCCCGGTCAATGCGCTGGATGAGATTCGCCAGCGCGAAGCGGATCAGGCGCAATCCTGGTACAAGACGATGACGGTGGAAACCTTTGGCTAGTACCGCCGATCTGAAGTCCCTGCGGTGCAAGCAGCGAGTTCTTCCCAGGGACTTCAGATCGAAAGCGGTACTAGAATTTTTGGAGTTGTTAGTGCCCATGGCTTTCCGAAGTTCGCAAAAAGGTGTTGCTGAGACGGAGCGCGAACTTCGGAAAGTGGGCACTAATTCGGCGATTGATATCGCAAGTCACCTGCTCGCCATGGCGATGCTGCTGGCGTTGCCGTGCTCGGCCGGCGGCGAGGAACTCAGGCCTTATACGGTCACCGGCGACTCCATTTTAGACTCTTTGACCGGCGCAAATGGCGATGCCACGCGTGGCCGTGCACTTGTATTGGAGCGCACCAATACATGTATTCTGTGCCACAGCGGTCCGTTCCCGGAAGAGAAGTTCCAGGGCGATCTCGCGCCCAATCTTTCAGGCTCCGGCAGCCACTGGTCGGTTGGCCAACTCCGGCTGCGGCTGGTCGATGCGTCTCGCCTCAACCCGGCGACGATCATGCCGTCTTACTATCGGCTCGACGGGCTCGATCGCGTAGCGCCCAACTGGCGCGGCAAACCGATCCTGTCGGCCGAGCAGATTGAAGACATTGTGGCGTATCTTGCGACGCTGCGCGACTAGGAAGGCACCGTGGAAATGCGAAGACAACATGTCTCTACACGCCGCCGGTTTCTTAGGCTGGCCGGCAGCGCGGCTGCGATCGGCGCGCTTCCGGTTGCGATCAGCGTACGTCCCGTTGAAGCAACGCCGGAGACCATGGCGGCGGCCATCCGCACCGTAACGGGCGGTGCACCCGTGCAGACCGGCAAGGTCAAGCTCGACATTCCGCCGCTGGTGGAAAACGGCAACAGCGTGCCGATGACGGTGACCGTCACAAGCCCAATGACACCAACCGACTACGTCAAAAGCATCCACGTCTTTAACGAGAAGAATCCGCAGCCCAATCTCGGCAACTTTTATCTTAGGCCCGGCGCCGGTCGCGCTCAGGTCGCTACCCGCGTGCGCCTCGCCGACAGCCAGAAGATCATTGCGATCGCGAAGCTTTCGGACGGTTCGTTCTGGTCCGTCACCACCGAAGTCGTGGTGACGCTCGCCGCCTGCACCGAGGAGGTGATCTGATGACCGCCGCCCTGATCAATGTTCCCAAGAAGGCCAAGAATGGCGACGTCATCGAGATCAAGACGCTGATGTCGCATGTGATGGAGACGGGCTATCGCCACACCGCATCGGGCGAGGTGGTGCCGCGTGACATCATCACAAGCTTCACCTGCCGCTTTAACGGCGAGGAGATTTTCTGCGCCGATCTTTTCCCCGCTACCGCAGCCAACCCGTTCATTTCCTTTTTCACGGTAGCGAGCAAAAGCGGAAAATTCGACTTCGAATGGATCGGCGACAACGGTTTTTCCGAGACCGCTTCCGCCAGCATCACCGTCGAATGAAATTTGGGGCGACGATATTTCTTATCCCGCTGCTGCTCGCAGCCGGCATCGTTCTTCGTCCTTTGATTGCGACCGAAATCCCGCGGGCGGAACGCCGCTCCGGCTACACCTTCATGGGGCCGGAGACGAAAGCCATGCAGGACGACGACACCGCCAATCCGGGCATGCTGGGCACGCTCGACGGCGAAGCGCTATGGAATCGCAAGGCAGGCGCGGCGGGCAAGGCCTGCGCCGATTGCCACGGCGACGCCCGCGCCAGCATGAAAGGCGTGGCGGCGCGTTATCCGGCCTATGACAAGCCACTCGGCCGTCCGGTCAACCTCGAACAGCGCATCAATCTCTGCCGCGCGCGCCATCAGGAAGCCGATCCTCTTGCTTACGAGAAACACGATCTGCTCGCCTTGACGGCTTACGTCGCGGAACAGTCGCGCGGCATGCCGATCGCGCCCGATACGACGCCCGAGCTCCAGCCGTTCGTGGCCAAAGGACGCGATTTCTTCATGCACCGGCAGGGGCAGCTCAATCTTGGTTGCACCAATTGTCATGACGACAATTGGGACAAACACCTCGCCGGCTCTCCCGTCACCCAGGCGCTACCCACCGGCTATCCGATCTACCGGCTGGAATGGCAATCGCTGGGATCGCTGCAACGGCGCTTACGCAACTGCATTAACGGCATGCGGGCGCAGAACTTCGAGTTCGGCGCGCCGGAATTGGTCGAGCTCGAGCTTTACTTGATGTCGCGCGCGCGCGGCATGCCGATCGAGACGCCGGCCGTGCGGCCTTGAACCTACCGCGGCACGGTTAGCGACACCAACGTCGAAACATCCGTGCTCGCCTCGACATTCCAGATCGCATCGATCAACGGCGCCACGTCATAGCCGGGATTCCATCAGCGGCAGCGGCCGTTCGCAACTTAGCTTCGAGGTCAGCATCCGAAAGCGGGTTATCGTCGCTGCCACGCGCGGCCGGCTGCTCCAGCTTGTAGGACTTGCCGTCAACTGTGGTGATCTCGACCGCCGCCGACACAGTCGAGAACCGCTCGTCGCGCACGAGCTCGACCTTGCTGCGCAGTTTCAACACGTCCGGATCGCGCACGCATTGGTCTGAAAACTGAGCGAGCCCTGCCTTCCCCGTTATCAAGGCAGCAGCCACGGCATGCTGCACACTGACTTGCGATTCACGTCCGGTCGAAACATTCGGCCTATCGGTGCGGATAGCGAGCAATGGATTGCCGCGCACCACGACGCGCGCGACTTCGGCATCAGGATTTTCGCGTCGCCAGTCAACGACGCAGTCGAGCACCGGATTGATCACGAACCCGCACGGATAAGGCTTGTAGCGACGTCGCCATGATCTCCCAGTTCTCACCCCAGCCGTCGGTGAGGAGCGAAAGATCCGCTTGCTCCGCCAGAGCATTGTAAAAGCCTTGTTTTCCCGCAAGCGGTTCCGCCGGGCCATCAAATCCCTTTTCCGCCAGCAACGCCGACCACAGGCCATTGCGCGCGGCGTTGCCGACACTCACGCTCTTGGCCGGCGTGCCTAGGCACTCGCAGAGGCCGGCCGATTGGGTGGCGACGATGCCGAGCGCCCAGACCGTCTGACGCTCATCAAGTTTCAAAAGCTTGCCGATCGCCGTGGAGGCGCCGAACACCCCGCAGGTCGAGGTGATGTGCCAGCCTCTATTATAGTGGCTCGGCGAGATCGCGAGCCCGATGCGGGCTTGCACCTCGTTGCCGAGCACCAGAGCCAGCAGGAGATCGCTGCCGCTGATCCGCTGCAAGCCCGCATAGGAGAACAACGCACCTGCAACCGGCGCGGTCGGATGAATGACGGTTGCTGTATGGGTATCGCAGAAGTCGTCGACGTTGGCGCCGGCCGCGTTGAGAAAGGCAGCGCTCAATGCATCGATCCGCGTCGCGTTTCCGATCAAGGCCACTTGCTTGCCACCGGAAAATTCCGCCAGCGACCGCCGCGCGATTTCGATCGGGGCAGAACGGCATCCCGCCAGCGTCACGGCGAAGAAGTTGACCAGGGATCGCTTGGCCTGATGCCGGACCTGCGAAGGAACCTGGTCCCATTGCGTTGCAACAATGTGACGCGCCAAGCTCTCGGTGACGCCGGATTTGTTCAACATTCCCCCTCCACGTTTTTGTGGCGCGGAGCATCGCAGGGCGGCGAGATTTCGCAACCGCACTGGCGGTAGACCGGATAAGAAATTTTGCCGTATGATGGTGCGAAAGAACGTTGCGAACCATGTTGATCTTTTTGAAACGCCCTGTCCTTGTCATCGTGTCGTTGATCGCGGCCTTCGCGGTGAATCGAGAACTCGCACAAGCCGATGACTATCCCTCGCACCCCATTCATCTGATTGTACCCTACGCCGCCGGCGGCTCAGCGGACGCGACCGCGCGCGTGCTGGCCAAGCAGATCGGCAAAAGGACGGGCCAAGTTATCGTGGTGGAAAATCGCGGCGGCAGCGCCTCGATCGTCGGCACCGAATTGGTCAACAAATCCGATCCGGACGGCTACACGCTTCTGCTTGGACAATCCGGGCCGATCTCCATCAACCCGGCGATCTACAAAAACTTGCCCTATGACCCGGTGAAAGACTTTGAGCCGATCTCACTGACGAGCACCTATCCCTACATCATGGTGGTGAACCGCTCGCTCGGCGTTAAAACCTTGCAGGAGTTCGTGACGCTCGCCAAGAGCAAGCCCGGCGCCTTGAATTATGGCACGACCGGTGTCGGCGCATCCAATCACCTGATCACGGAATTGTTCGACCTCAGGGCCGGCATCAAGATGACCCACATTCCCTATCGCGGCACGTCGCTTGCGGTCGCCGATCTCGTCGCGGGTCAGGTGCAGGTGGTGTTTTCCGATCCGATCTCGGCGCTTCAGCTGGTGAATTCGGGAACGCTGGTCGCGCTCGCCGTGACCAGCAAGGACCGCTCGCCGGTGGCGCCCAACGTGCCGACGGTTTCGGAGAGCGGCTATCCCGGCTTCGACGCCGTCGGCTGGCACGGGATTTTAGCGCCGGCCAAAACCCCGCCTGCGATCATAGCCAAGCTGAATGCCGAAATCGTGCAGGCGCTGAAGGATCCGGAAACCAAGTCCCTGCTCGAGAGCCAGGCGATCCAGGTCGTCGGCAGCTCGCCGCAGGAATTTGCCGATTACATCAAGCGGGATATTGCGCTCTGGAAAGACGTGGCGGAACAGGCGAAGATCGAGGTGAAGTAGCTCGTCTTAGCCTGTTCCGTCTTTGGTGTCGCGCAAATCGCGCTATCGGTTACTCGGCCGGAGCTGCGATCGGCAGATCATGCTGCGGCATGTACGACGTGCTGGTGGCTCCGTATTTTCCGACCGCGAAGAAGCCGGCGGCAATCACGGCGTAGGCCAGAGCGACGCCGGGCGTCACGCCATATCCTCCGCCGACGCCGACCGCTTCGCCATGCATGAAGCCGAAGTAGGTGAGCACGGCACCGGCCAGCGAGAAAGCCGAGGCCTTCACGAAGTCGCGCTCGATAATGAACACGGCGATCGCGCCAAGGATGAGGCCCGCGATAATCGAGCCGCCACCCATCACTTCCAGTCCGTGATAGAGCACGCCCTGTTGCGGCAGCGATGCCAACGCGGCCGCCTTGACCTCGCCGACCTTGTCACCGGCAAGACCGCCCACCGTCTGCGCCGCGGTGACGGTCGCACCCAGCATGGTGTCGACCTGCAACTTCGCCCAAGCAGCGAGATGCGGCGTCAGCGCGACCACGACGGCGGGCGCATGCTTGATCGGCGTAGTCTGGAACGCCTGCGCCCCGATCAGCATGCCGATATAGAGCAGGATCGGCGAAATCGCGACCACGGGAACAAGCGCCAGCATCACCGAGATGATGCCGAACCACGAGAGAACGACCACCATGATGCCGGTTGCGGCCGAATAGCCGATCCGGCCGCCCATCGCCTTCCAGCCGGGGTGGCCGATATAGACGGCATTGATGAAGGGATTTCCCATCAAGCATCCGATCAGGCTCACAATGCCGTCGGCGGTCAGAACACGCGTAGTCGGATATTCGTCGCCTCCGGCTTCGGCGCTTTCGACGTTGTCCATGGCTTCCACGAGATCGTAGATGCCGAAGGGAATCGCCGTCACCAGGATGATGCCGAGGAATTCAAAGCCGGAGAAAACCTGGCCGACCGCGGGCAACGGCACCGAGAAGCCGAAATTCGCAAAGGCATCGCCGACGCCCTTGACGCTCAACCCACCGAGCCCAAGACCGAACAGGTTCGATCCCCAGGCAATCAGCATGCCGGCGGCAATCGCGACCAATCCTGCCGGAATGCCCTTCAGATATTTTACGCCGCCGAACCAGCTCACCAGAATGATCGCAAAACAGATCAGGCCGATCTGCGGTGTCATGTACATTTCGAGCGCTGGCCGCATCGCAATGAACGTCACCGATACGCCGGCCAGCGTGCCAAGCAGGGCTGCGCGCGGCGTGATTTTCCGGATGTAGGGCGCGATGAAACCGCCGATCATCAGAATGAAGCTCTGGAAGAACACCCAGACCAGGCCCGCGGCCCAGCCCTTCATCGGATCGCCGGTCTTGATCGTGATCGGCAGCATGATCACGAAGGTCACGATGAACATGTGCGGCACGCTGACGCCCGAAGGCAGCGCGCAGACGTCGCTGCGTCCGGTTTTCTGCGCCAGCCGATAGGCAAGGAAGGCGTAATAGAAAGTCGACAGGCACATCATCAGACCGAGCGCCGGCAGGATCCTGCCGAACACCAGCGAGTCCGGCATTTTCAGCACGAAGCGCAACAGCCCCGTCAGCACGAGCATGTTCACCAGAATATTGGTGCCGAAGCCGAAGAAGGCGTTCCAGTCGCCCGGAGTCCATATGGTCGGCTTGAAGTCGGTCTTTCCCGCAGAAATACCTGTACTCATTTTGATGCCCCTGCTGCTAATGCGTTTGAAGTCTCCGATGCCATTGCTTGAAGAACTGCGGCGGAATCGCTGACCCAGCCGAAGATGCCACCCTGGGCCTTGATCATCTTGAGGCCCATTTCGTGGAATTCAGGAAAATAGGAAGCGCAACCGTCCGACAGCACGACGCACCGATAACCGCGGTCGTTCGCCTCGCGGACTGTGGTGTTGACGCACACCTCGGTGGTCACACCGCAGACCAGCAGATTTTCAATGCCGTATTTCCGCAGGATGTCGCCGAGTTCGGTGGCGTAGAATGCGCCCTTCCCGGGCTTGTCGATCACGACCTCGCCGTCGATCGGATACAACGCGGGAATGATGTCGTGTCCGGCCTCGCCGCGGATCAGGATCCGTCCCATCGGACCGGGATCTCCGATGCGCAGGCTCGGCGCCCCACGCTCGACCTTGGCCGGCGGCGCATCCGACAGATCGGGCGAGTGGCCTTCACGGGTATGAATGACAAGCATCCCGCTGTCTCGCGCGGCCTTCAGCACGGAGGCGATCGGCTTGACGGCTGTGGCCAACCGCGACACGTCGTTGCCAAGCGTCTCGCCGAAGCCGCCCGGCTCCATGAAGTCGCGCTGCATATCGATGATGACAAGCGCAGTGACCGACCAGTCGAGTGCGATCGGCTCCGGTTCTGCGGCGATGACGCCCTTCGGCAGTTGCTTTAACGTTGCCACGAGTTGCGCCCCCCGGCTTGAGAACTCTGAAAACACGGAAGCAAGACCTAAAATGAACTTAAGCAAAGGCTGTGCCATTGTGTACAACGCGTAGCCGCGGCGGCTTGCGTTGAAATTCGCCTTGTTTTCAGCCGGTTGCGCGTCCTGCTCATAGTCTTTGCAGTAGTCCGCACCTGATCTTCGTCGCTCACTTGCTCATTCGTTAAGCGCAGTGATGCATGCAAGATGCCTTCGGCTGCCTTCGCTCGCACCAGCTTGAGGCGACGCGAGGCGTCGCCCGCGTCCTCTGAGAAGGCGATGTGTTGACCGCTGTCCTTGCGCCTGAAACATTGGCTTTTTCGCCGTCCCGAAGAGATCAGGACCGGCTTTGAAATTTCTGGCGTGAAATTTGCTGCCCTAGCCAAGGGCTTGTTGAAAGATATCTGGATCGAAGGGGGACGTTCGATGGCCACCATTACAACAACGACCGCACCGGTCGCACGAAAGCCGCTTTATACATCGCTGTTCGTTCAGGTCCTCGCAGCGCTGGTGCTGGGGATCGTGCTCGGAACGGCCGTTCCCGATTTCGCCGTCAGCCTGAAGATCTTCAGCGATGCCTTCCTGAAGCTGATTTCGATGATCGTCGCGCCGATCGTGTTCTGCGTCGTCGTCCACGGCATTGCGGGCGCCGGCGACCTCAAGAAGGTCGGGCGCGTCGGCGTCAAGGCGCTGGTCTATTTCGAAGCGATGACCACGGTGGCGCTGGTCGTCGGCCTCCTGCTCGCCTATCTCTTCGGCCCCGGCCACGGCATGAACATCGATCCGTCGACACTCGACGCCAAAGCGCTCAACAGCTACGCCGACAACGCCCACAAGCTCAAGGGCGGCGGCATCGGCAGCTTCCTTATGAACATCATCCCGACCACGTCGTTCGACGCGCTGTCGCGCAACGACGTGCTTCAGGTGCTGTTCTTCGCCATCATTTTCGGCACCAGCCTCGCTTTGGTCGGCGGTGAAAAGAGCGAGAAAATCTCCTCGCTGATCGATGCTGTATCCACCGTGCTGTTCCGCGCGATGGGCCTGATCGTGCGTGTTGCGCCGCTCGGCGTGCTCGGCGCCGTCGCCTACACGGTCGGGAAATATGGCGTCGGGTCGCTCAAGCAACTGGTCTCGCTGGTAGCCCTCTACTATGTCGCGCTCGCAGTTTTTGTGTTCGGCGTTCTCGGCGGCGTGATGGCGCTCGCCGGGCTGAACATTCTCAAATTCCTCGCCTACCTGCGCGAGGAATTGACGATCGTGCTGGCGACGGCCTCGTCGGATGCGGTGCTGCCGCAGATCATGCGCAAGCTCGAATGGCTGGGCGTGAAGAAGTCGGTCGTTGGCCTCGTGATCCCGACCGGCTACTCCTTCAACCTGGATGCGTTCTCGATCTACCTGACGCTCGCGGTGGTCTTCATCGCACAGGCGACCAACACGCCGCTCTCCTTCGGCGATCTTCTGCTGGTGCTCGGCGTATCGCTGATCACCTCAAAAGGCGCGCATGGCGTCCCCGGTTCGGCGATCGTGATCCTGGCGGCGACCCTGAATGCGGTGCCGAGCATTCCGGCGATCGGGCTGGTGCTGGTGCTGTCGGTCGACTGGTTCATCGGCATGGCACGCGCGCTCGGCAACCTGATCGGCAACTGCGTCGCCACCGTCGTGGTTGCGGCATGGGAGGGCGATCTCGATCGCGACCGGGCCCATCAAGTGCTCGACGGCGACGAAGTGGTCGACGTGACCGCGGGCTAGGATTTGGTATTCCACAAAAGTCCACTTCCGAGGGCAAAGCGGAAGCTACCTGGGTCGACCGTTATCGACGGCTTTTGCCTCAAAGCGGCCTAACGTCCGCGCCGTTCGGCCCCTCCGATGGTCCTGGTTCGGGACGATGCGATGTCCTATCCTTGTGCCAGGGAGAAGGCCGTGAGGCTAGGCGACATCGTCAAAGTAAATGATGCCGGAGCCGCAGTTTGGCCGCTGCTCGCGCGGGTGAGTTGGCTGTCAACGGGGGCTGTATGGCAATACTGATCCCTAGCCTGGGCTTCGCTCGCTTCGACACGCGCGGCGAGCTGCGGCTCGCAGCGCGCCTCAAGGACTTCCTCGAAGAGAACGCAGTCGTTTGGCACAATCTCCCGGTAGGCCCTCGCAGTCGACATCCGGACTTTATCATCGTTCACCCAGCGAACGGCCTGCTCGTGCTTGAGGTGAAGGACTGGCGCCTGGAGTCAATCGTGTCAGCCGACAGGACAAACGTCGAACTGCTAACGAGCCGCGGCAACGTGCGGGAGAGCAATCCCCTGGAACAGGCTCGCAAGTATACGTTCGAGGTTGTGCGCACGTTGGAGCGGGATGGGCAATTACTGTTTCCAGCCGGTCATCGCTTCATGGGCCGATCCATTCTTCCGTTCGGCTTCGGTGCCGTATTCGCAAATATCACGCGCAAGCAGTTCGATCAGACCAATCTCAAGGAGGTGTTCGCCGAGCACCTATGTGTGTTCAAAGACGAAATGACGGAGGGCACGGACCCTGAAGAATTCCGGTCCAGATTGTGGCGTATGGTTTATCCGCATCTCGGAGAGCCACTGTCGATGCCGCAGTTCGACCGGCTGCGTGCGCTGCTCTTTCCCGAAATCCGCATACGACAAATTGCCCTGCCTCTGGACGAACCGATGGCGCCCGATCCGTCAGACCGGACGCTTGCAGTGATGGACATGCATCAGGAGCAGATCGCGCGCAGCTTGGGAGAAGGGAATCGAATTATTCGAGGCGTCGCTGGATCGGGTAAGACACTGATCCTTGCCTTTCGCGCCGAATATTTGGCGCGTGCGGCGACCAAGCCAGTGCTCATCCTGTGTTACGCCAACGGCATCGCTGGGCGACTTGAGGATACCATGCAGAGTCGGGGGGTGGAGGACCGTGTTCAGGTTCGCACCTTTCATTCATGGTGTTACTGGATGCTGCGGACTTATGGGATTCCCGCCCCATCCGAGCGAGAATATCCGGACTACGAAAAACGACTTGCTGCGAGCGTTTCAGAGGTCGTGAAGGCTGTAGATCAGGGGCATATCCCAACGGAACAGTACGATGCTGTCCTAATTGACGAGGCACACGACTTCGAGCCGCAGTGGCTCGCGCTTGCGGCCAAGATGGTAAACCCGCGCACGAAGGCGCTGATGGTCGTCTACGACGATATACAGGCCATCTACAAGGGGCGAGAGCGCCCAGTGTGGAGGCAGAAGCGCAAGGCAGAACGACCGTGCTAAAAGTCAACTATCGCAACACCGCCCAAATCGTCGCGTTCGCGAGACGCTTCGCTTCGGACGTAATCGGCGCTCCGGGCACGATAGCCGATGATGAGCACGCCATCCTATTGCCCGAAGATGCGGGTCGGCAGGGACTGGTGCCAGAAGTGCGACAGTGTGTGAGCATCGACGCAGAAGCTCACTGTATCGCCGAGTGGTTTCTTGGACGAAAAAAGGCAGAGTACGAGTGGCCGCAAATGGCTTGCCTTTATCCGGAGCACTGGATTGGGGAGCGGGTCGCGCAAGTATTCGCCAAGCATGAAGTGCCGGTCGATATGGCTAAGAACAACAGGAACAGAGTTTCAACAAAGCGAGTAGCCGTACGGTTCTTGAGCATGCACACCGCGAAAGGGCTCGAGTTTCCGTGCGTCGCTATTGCAGGGTTGGGCTTGCTCGGCCGCCATGGCGAGGCGATCGAGGAATGTGTTCGACTGACGTATGTTGGGGTTACTCGGGCAACCCACGAGGCGCTTTTGACCTACTCAAGTAAGTCGGCACTGGTACAGCGATTGATCGCGTAGGCCAAAACACTAACGGTGCCGTGCCGGCCTTGAAGTGTGGGCTGGGGCGGGATGCATTTGGAAGCCGGGATTGATTGGTCGGTGATGTGTCGGCTTTTGGCCCGAGGCGACGTGCATTCAGATTGGCCTCCAACTCGCCTTTTGAGAGCAAAGCGGAGGTAGCTCAAAATCACGCGCTAGCTGCGCGGGCGGAAGTTCTCGATCAGCCGCAGCAGCACCCGCGCGCCGGCATCGGCGTCGGCTACCTCGACATGCTCGTCGGGATGGTGGCTGATGCCGCCGCGGCAGCGCACGAACACCATTGCGACGTCGGCGATGTCGACCATCGCCATGCCGTCATGGCCGGCCCCGCTCGCCAACTCGAACACCGGATAGCCCTCGGCGGCGACGGCTTCGGCCACCTGCGCCTTCAGCCAGGGTGCACAGGGCACGGTGCGGTTCTCATGCGTGACATCGAGCCGCAATTCCAGTTTTCGACGCTTGGCGATCGCCTCGATCTGTCGGACGATATCGGTCACCGCACGACTTCGATGCACATCGGTGGGCGCGCGCAAATCGATGGTAAAATGTACCTGTCCGGGAATGACGTTGGTCGCGCCCGGCGTGGCGTGGATGTAGCCGACCGTGCCAACCAACCCGCGCCCGTCGGTCAGGCATAGCTCCTCGATCTTGACGATCATTTCGGCCGCACCCGCCAAGGCATCGCGCCGCAACTCCATCGGCACCGTGCCGGCATGGCCGGCCATGCCGGTCACCCTTGCCGCCAGACGGGTTGCACCGGCAATGGCGCTGACCACCCCGACCGGCAATCCCTTGGCTTCGAGCACCGGGCCTTGTTCGATGTGAAGCTCGACATAGGCCAGCAGTTCACTGCGCGCCCTTGCGGCCGCGCCGATATGGTCGGGGTCGAGACCGAACTGAACCAGCGCCTCGCGCATCGAGATTTCCGCGCTGTCTTTTGATGCCAGCACACGTTCGTTGAAGGTGCTGGCCACCGCGCGGCTGCCGAGCAGGGTCGACGCGAACCGGACCCCCTCCTCGTCGGCGAAGCCAGTCACTTCAATGGCAAAAGGAAGCCGCTTTCCGCGCTTGTTCAGGTCGGCGACACAGGAGATCGCCGTGATCAATCCGAGCGGTCCGTCCCATTTGCCGGCGTCGCGCACCGTGTCGTAATGCGAACCCAGCATCAGGCACGGCAGACCCGGCCGTTCGCCTTCATAACGCCCGCAGACATTGCCGATGGCATCGAGATGGGCACTCATGCCCGCTTCAACCATCCAGGCCCTGATCAAATCGGCCGCCGCGCGATGTTCCACCGTGAGGAAGATGCGGGTCAGGTTATCGGGTGTCTCAGAAATCGCCGCCAGCCGGTTGATCCGGCCGACGATTTCATCGCCGAGCGGCAAGGCGTGTCGTCCAGCGATTGCTGCGTTCTTCTCGCTCATGTCTTCCCAACGGTGGAAACTGAAAAGCTACCCGACTTGACGCGCGTCGGCTGCTAAATGTGAAAGATTGGCGTGCCAGTGCCTGGCGATTTGTAGCCCCGTCGCCACCCAGACCCGGTCATGCCCCTTGATGTAATCGAGAAACCGCATCAGCGCCGCCGCACGTCCGGGACGGCCGACGAGCCGGCAATGCAGGCCGACCGACATCATCTTGGGCGAGGTTTCGCCTTCGGCGTAAAGCACGTCGAAACTATCCTTGAGATAGCCGTAGAACTGATCACCATTGCCAAAACCCTGCGCGTTAACAAAGCGCATGTCGTTGAGGTCGAGGCTATAGGGGATGATCAGATGCGGCGCTGACGGCCCCTTGATCCAGTACGGCAGATCGTCGGCGTAAGAGTCGCAGGAATAAAGGAAACCGCCGGCGTCCATTACGAGTCTCACCGTGTTGATCGAGGTCCGGCCGGTATACCAGCCGAGCGGACGCTCGCCGGTCACCTCGGTATGGAGGCGAATGGCGTCGGCGATTTCCACCCGCTCTTCGGCCTCCGACATGTCCTTGTGCTCGACCCATTTCAAGCTGTGGCTGGCGATATCCCAGGTAGCCTCCTTCATCGCGGCGACCACTTCCGGGTTTCGCTTCAGGGCGGTCGCCACGCCGAACACGGTCGCCGGCAGTTTTCGTTCGGTGAAAATCCGCCATAGCCGCCAGAAGCCCGCACGCGAGCCGTATTCGAACATCGATTCAATATTGGCGTGGCGTTGCCCCGGCCATGGCTGTGCGCCGAGCACGTCCGACAGGAACGCTTCGGAGGCGCGGTCGCCGTGCAGGATATTGTTCTCGCCGCCTTCCTCGAAATTCACCACGAACTGCACGGCGATGCGTGCATTGTCCGGCCAGCGCGGATGCGGCGGATTGCGGCCGTAGCCACGGAGATCCCTAGGATACCCGGGCTCGGCCATTTAAACTTCCTCGATGCGGACCTTTTGCGCACCTTTGTAGAGCACCGTCCTGCCGAGCGTGTACAGGTTCTCAAGTCCTGACGTCAGCGTGATGAAGTGATTGCCGGCCAATTGGCCCATCTTGCTCGCAAAATGCACCCCACCATAGGCCAGTAGAATTTCGGTCTCGCTGATGCCGCCGGGGTAAAGGATCATCTGGCCCGGCGCTGGATAGCTGGTGTGGTTCTCATAGCCGACGCCAAAGTCCAGATCGCCGAGCGGCATCCAGACTCCCTCGCCGCTCCAGCGCACATGAACAAATTCGCTGTTGAACGGCATGGCCTTGCGGAAGGCCGCACAAGTTTTGGGCGCCAACTGGTCTTCAAAGCGGGCCTGGAACGTGAAGTCTCCGGCGTGGACGATCAATTGGCTCATTCCAAAATACCCGCAATGGCGTTTTCGAGAGATTCCCTGCCCCTCGATAGCCGAATTCCAGGGTCTTTTGCTACCCCCACAAAGGCAGATTGACCGCAATCCGACACCCGTTCCGCGGGCTGGCGCGAGTTACTGCCAACATCCTCGCGCGCTGAAGGCGCCCCAACCAGACGATGCCGCGCCGCCATAGCCTTAAGGATTCGGCCCGGCCGGCCCTGCGGTATTTTGTCGATTTTATCGCTCGATAAACTGAGCTAGTCTGGTGAACGAATGTCGGTTCCTTCCCGCCCGAAAAGTGCAATGCGGCCATATCGACAGGCTTGGCCGCTACGGGTAGGGTCGCGGCCCTAAAAAGACTTGGGTAAAAGACTTGGGAGAGACGCTGTTGTCGGAGAAGTTTACCTGGAAGCGGGACTACTATGCCGGCGGCCTGATGCTGCTCGTCGGGGTAGGAGCTGCTGTGACCGGTTCGGGCTACAAGTTCGGCACCCTCGCCCGAATGGGCCCCGGGTTTATGCCGGTCGTGCTCGGCGTGGTTCTCGCCTTTATCGGCATCCTGATCGCAGGCACGGCACTTGGCTCATCCGAGCCCGACGACGGCAAATTTCTGCCTGACAATCCGCAATGGTTCGGTTGGCTGTGCATCATTGCAGGCCCGGTCCTGTTCATCGTCCTCGGACAATATGGCGGGATGATCCCGGCGGTGTTCGCCTGTGTGTTCGTCTGCGCGCTCGGAGACAAGACGGCGACCTACAAGTCATCGTTCATTCTCGCCTGCGGCGTCACCGTGTTCGGCGTCGTGCTGTTCCACTACCTGCTGAACATTCCCTTTCAGTTGTTGCGTGGGGTGAACCTGTGATTTCGACCGCGATCACCGATCTCTGGTACGGCTTCGGCGTCGCGCTCGAGCCGCACAACCTGATGTATTGTTTCCTCGGCGTGCTGGTCGGCAACCTCGTCGGCGTGCTGCCGGGCATGGGGCCAGTCGCCACGATCTCGATCCTGCTGCCGCTCACTTTCGGCATGCATCCGGTCCCGGCGATCCTGATGCTGTCCGGCGTCTATTACGGCGCCCAATATGGCGGGGCGATCTGTTCGATCCTTCTCAACCTGCCGTGCCACCCGCCGCACGCCGTCACCTGTCTGGACGGTTTTCCGCTCACCAAGCAAGGCAAGGGCGGAACGGCGCTCGGTATCACCATCGTTGCCGCCTTCATCGGTGCTTCCTTCGGCATCACCGAGATGATTTTCCTCGCGCCTTTCCTGGTCAAGATGGCGCTGGAATTCGGCCCGGCGGAGGTTTGCTCGCTGATGCTGGTGGGCTTGATCGCGGGATCGACGCTCGCCAAGGGCTCCCCGCTCAAGGGCATCGCCATGACGGTGTTCGGCCTCCTGATCGGGATCGTCGGCTCCGACATCGAGACCGGCCAGCCACGCTTCACCTTCGGCATTACCGAGCTGTTCGATGGCATTGAAATCGTTGCGCTCGCGCTCGGCATGTTCGGCATCGCCGAGTTCCTGAACAGCGTCAACAACACTGAAAAAGTCGACATGAAGTATGCCAAGGTCGGCATCTCCGACATGTTCCCGTCGAAGGCCGACCTCAAGCTCGCGTTCTGGCCGATGATCCGCGGCACCGTTCTCGGCAGCCTCTGCGCCTTGATCCCGGGCACCGGCCCGACCATCGCCTCGTTCGTATCCTACGCCACTGAAAAGAAGATCTCGAAGACGCCGGAGCGTTTCGGTCACGGCGCCATCGAAGGCGTCGCCTGCCCCGAAGCGTCGACGCACTCCTCGGTGCAAGGCGACTTCATTCCGACCATGAGCCTCGGCATCCCCGGCGACACCGTGATGGCGCTATTGTTGGGCGCGCTGATCATTCACGGCATCGTGCCGGGACCGCAGTTGATCACTCAGCACGCCGACATCTTCTGGGGCCTGATTGCGAGCTTCTGGATCGGCAACATCCTGCTCGTCATCCTCAACGTGCCGATGATCGGGCTGTGGGTGAAGCTGCTCTCGATCCCCTATCGCTACCTTTATCCGAGCGCGATGTTCTTCGTCTGCATCGGCGTCTACGCCGCGAGCAACGACATGTTCCAGGTCGGCGAAACGGTCGTCATCGGCGTGGTCGGATACATTCTGCTGCGCCTGGATTTCCACCCGGCGCCGATCCTGCTCGGCTTCGTGCTGGGGCCGCGCTTTGAGGAAAATTTCCGCCGCAGCCTCCTGATTTCCCGCGGCGACCTGATGACCTTCATCGACCGCCCGATCAGCGCGTTCTTCCTCTTCATCTGCGTCGTGCTGCTTTCTGCCCAGGTCTATGTCTGGCTGCGCAAGCCGAAGATCGCCCAGGAAGAGAAGGCGCTCGAGGCACAGATTTCCGCGACGCCCTATTCCGGACTGGCGGAATGATCGCGGTCGCGCCGCCGTCACGGTGCGCGTCCCTCTGTCGGATTACTTCGCCTGATAATGCGAAGGCCGCCGTGCGATCCACACATCGAGAGCTTCGCATCGCCGGTCAGCGCCGGCCGTAGCAGTGGAACCCGCCGTAAATCCCCGAGCGATCGAGCTCAAATCCAACCGCGCTTCGTTCATCGTCGCGCCGCCATATCCGCCGCAACGATGCCAGTTCGTCGCTTTCGATCGGCGATCCTTCTCCGGCGGTGCGAAAAATCACGTGGACATTGTCGCTGCCGGCGCGATCGATCGCATTCCACAGCGCACGGATTTCGTCGATCGCCATCCAGTCCTGCGAGTCCAGCAGGATGACCGCATCGACTTCGCGCGCCGGCAAACCTTCCAGGAACTGCCGAAGATTGGCATGATGCGGAATGATCAATCCCGCGCCATTGCGCATGCGTTCATATTGGCGACGTTGCAGATATGGCGGCAGGCAGCGATCGCCCGGACCGGCATAGCCGCGATGCAGCGCCTGCCAGGCGAAATAATTGGTTTCGTTCGGATGACCGTCGATCAGGCGCAACAAACGCTTGTGAAGCACGTCGTTCAACGGGGCGCCGCCACCCAGCAAGGCTCGTTGTCGCGGCGGGATACCGAGGCCGAACAGCAGAGCCGGCGTTGCCGTGGTCAGCCGGACCAGCGACGAATGGAACACGCGATCGAGACGCTTCAGCGCCGCGATACGCGCCGGCGCATCTGGCTTGCCGTTCAAGAGGATTGCGGGGTCGATGCCGCACAGCTTTGCCGCAAAATGGGCAAGACCGATGAAGCGGCCGAGCATGCCGTGACGGTAAAAGCCATCGGCGAAATAGGCGTGGCGCGGGCGGCCGATGATATTTCGCTTATCCCAATAGGCGCGCGCCTGCGCATCCAGCCACGGCCGCAACCGCGCGCGATAAAGCTCAGAATTGGCCGGCTTGTCGGCCGCGCCAAAGAATTGCCAGAAATCCGAATAGTCGGAAAAGGCACGCAAGCCCGCCAACTTCAGCTTGATGAGCGCAAGGTGCGCCTCGTTGAGGTCGACCGCGTAGACCTGCGCCGGTCGCGCCGTTAGATAAGACAGCGCGTTACATCCACCCGACGAGAGCGTGACGATGGTCGAACCGATCGGTAAACGAAGCGCCGCGAGATCGGCAACGGGGTCTTCCCAGATCTGGGTATAGACCAGGCGACGGAACCAGAACGCGTACAGCCTGTCCCAAACCGTCGCTTCGTCGTCTTTCCTGCTGCGGACGACATTTGCGATAAGTTGGCTGTTCATCCGCGCCTCGAATCAACAATCCAATCAGGATATCGCGTGCTCGCTTCAGTTTTGCGACAGCCGCTGTGATGCGATCACGTCGACGATGCTGGAACTTCTTTTCGGTTCTGGGGATGCGCAACAGCTGTCACATCTTTGTCGCGCGAACATCGCAAGGAGTACGGACACGAACCGCGATGAGGTCGATCATGTCGGGTCTCGCTCAGGATACCGGCGCAAAGTCTGGGGTTGAGAAGCCGCCTCGCGGGGCCCAATGCGGCCTTCCCGCTTTTTCACCATCGCCGAGGTCGCGATGACCGGGTGGCTTGCGGTTTTTGCGGCAGGATTGTTCGAGATCGCCTGGGCTTTCGGTTTGAAATATTCTGACGGTCTCACCCGGTTCTGGCCGACGCTTGCGACAGCGTTGGCGATTTTGGCAAGCTTTGCGCTGATGGCGTTTGCGCTTCGCTCGCTCCCTTTTGGTACGGCTTATGCGATCTGGACCGGCATCGGGGCTGCCGGCAGCATTGTCGTCGGAATGGTGATCTTCAGCGAGCCGACCGATCCGGTGCGCATCATCTGCCTAACGCTGATCGTCGCGGGCGTGGTCGGGCTGAAGCTCAGTTCGCCGGTGTAGTTCTCCGGCGGCGCAAACTTCGCCATCCCTCGACAACGCCAAATATGCTGAGCGCGAATATAAAGGGCAGGAAGTGATACATCAGGCGGAACATCAAAAGTGCGGCGACCAGCGGCTCCTTGTCGTCCCTGCCGAGCCCGATCAGGAACGTCGCATCGAAAACCCCAATGCCCGCCGGCGTGTGGCTCGCAAATCCCAATAGGGTCGCGGCGATGAAAACGGCCATGATCGGGAAAATCCCGATATTGGGGCCCGCCGGAATCAGCACATACATCGCGAGCGCCGCAGCACCGAGATCGAAAACGCCGATCACGATTTGCAGCAATACCAATGGCCCCGACGGAAGCCGGACGGGCCAGCGCTTGGTCCCGATATTGCGCGGAAACCAGCACCAGGTCAGGAAGCCTGCGACGCCCAGAAGCAGCGCAGCCGCAATCCACTGATTGACCCTCGGCGGCAGAAAGTCGACCAGGCTGATCGCATCGGGCGCAAAGAACAGTCCGGTCCCGAGCGCCGTCAGGTTGCCGAGCCAGAACGTCAACCCGGTCAGAAAGCAGATGTTGGCGACCTCGAACGCACCGAGGCCATGATACGAATAAACCCGATAGCGGATCACCGGCGAGATCAGCGAAACGGCGCCGATGCCGTGTGCGATCGGATAGCTGGTAAAGCTGGCAACGGCCGCGATCCGATAGGGAATGTCGGTGCGGCCGATGGTCCGCAGTGCGAGCAGATCGTAGAAGGTCAAGCTCGCGTAGGAGGTGATCACCAGTACCGCAGCCAACGCGATAAGAGAAGTATCGGTGCGCCGGATGACCTGGAATACTTCGTTGGTGTCGATGCTTCTCAGCGTGTGGGTCAGAGCGAAAATCGCAATCGCTGCAATCGCGATGCTGACGACGATGCCGAGGCCCTTCAGCCTAAAGCCATTACGGCGCGATTTTGTCGGCGCAGCTACCTTCAGAGTGTTCATCCGAGCAGTCAAGCACATCCAATGTCCCGCCACCGATTCGCAGGTGGCCGACACCGTCCATTGACACGGAGATGTGACAACCACGTTACTCGTGGTCCACCAGCTGTTTCCGGCCTTGGAGCGATTCAAGAAAAGTTGCGTGCACAAGCCTATTGCGGACGCATTGTGGTCGCATCGGAGTCACGCATCTTTCCTAAAAGAGCGCACAACGCGACTAGTGGTCCAATTCTAACATTCGCATCCCATCCCAGCGGCCACTTTTGCGAATGTTAAAATCAAAGGACCACTAGCAAATATAGGTTTCTAGTGGAGTTTTGGATTTGACATTCGCCTGACGAACCCGCGGCCAGTTGGGTAGCGAATGTCAAATCCACTCCACTAGTGTCTATCGAGGCAGCATGAACGACGAGAGCGACTTCGATCTCAGGCCTGACCAATGGGAAGCGTTGAAAGCGCTTCGCTCACCCTTCGCTAGGTTGCCTGTCTCGACCCGGATAGCACTCGACGATCTGGTTGCGCTCGGCCTGGTGAGCATCAACGATCGCGTGCCGGCCATCACATCGAAGGGACGCAAGGCGTTGGTCAGAGGCTCGTTCAGCCTGCTGGATGCGGCCGCCTGAGGTCGCCGCGGTTCTGGTATAGGCGCCTGCCCCCAGATTGCCGATGGCACGGCCTTGTCGCCAACCTCGGATCGGTTCAAAATGCGTCGTTTGGGCCTGATCACGGCCTGGTTTTTGAACCCACTGAATGGGTCGAACGACGTCTTCATTGTTGCCCGGCGGTCGCGGTCTGAACCAAAAGTGCAATTCTTTCTGATTGTTAATGCGACAACCGCAGGCAGGGTCGTTCAAATAAGGGGCTCGCGGACCCTGGAGGCGGTTCTCGCGACTGATTGCGGAAAACCTCCGCAAGCGCTCACACTTCTCATCTCAATGGCAGGTTCATGGACCAACCGATTAAGAACTTTCAGAAGGCACCTTCGATTGGTCCCGCGCAGGCCGCCAAGCCGCGGTCGGGCCGACGGTTTGTCCTGACATCCATCGTTATCCTGCTGATCGTCGGCGGCGTTGTCTGGTGGACCAAGCACGCTGCGCCGCCGCAGCCAGCCAACGGCGGCCGCAATTCCGCGCCCATGTCGATCGTTCCCGAAGTCGTCGGCAAAGGCGACATCGGGATCAACATCAACGCGCTGGGTACCGTGACGTCGCTCGCAACCGTCACGATCCGCACGCAGATCAGCGGCTACATGCAAAAGATCGATTTCACGGAAGGCAATGACGTCAAGAAAGGCGACCTGCTCGCGGAAATCGATCCGCGGCCTTATGAAGCGACACTGGCGCAGGCCAAGGGACAATTGGCGCGCGACGAAGCCATGCTCAAGGGCGCGCAGGTCGACCTGGCGCGATACCAGGGGCTGGCGGCGCAGAACGCCGTGCCGCATCAGACGCTGGATACGCAAGTCGCTCTCGTCGCCCAGGATCAGGGCACGGTCGAGGCGGACAAGGCGTCGGTGAAATCCGCCGAGGTCAACCTGGCCTATTGCCGGATCGTATCGCCGCTCGACGGCCGCGTCGGCCTGCGTCAGGTCGACCAGGGCAATTACGTCACGCCCGGCGATGCCAACGGCATCGTCGTCATCACGCAGTTGGAGCCGATCAGCGTCCTGTTCACCGTGCCCGAGGACAATCTGCAATCGATCGCCAAGCGTCTCCAGTCCGGCGCGGTGTTGCCCGCAACCGCGCTTGATCGCACCGGCGCCACCAAGATCGCAGACGGATCATTGCAAACCTTCGACAGCCAGATCGATCCGACGACCGGAACGATCAAGCTGCGCGCGCAATTCCCCAATGACGATCGGCTGCTTTACCCGAACCAGTTCGTCAACATTCGCCTCCTGCTCGATACCCACAAGGACGTCACGACGATGTCGGCCGCGGGCATCCAGCGCGGCGCGCCCGGCACCTTCGTTTACCTCGTCAATGCCGACAGCACGGTATCGGTTCGCCCGGTCAAGCTCGGCGTCACCGACGGCGACCACGTGGAAGTTCTTTCCGGTCTTGCGCCCGGCGACCGCATCGTCATCGACGGCGCCGACAAGCTTCGCGACGGCGCCAAGATCGTCATTCGGTCGGAGAACAAACCGGCGCAAACCACCAATCCGGCTCAAGCCCCGGCCGACCCCGATAAATCGGGCGGCGGCAAAAAGCGGCGCTCCGACGGCGGACAAAAGCAATGAATCCGTCGCAACCGTTCATTTTACGACCGGTCGCAACCACCCTGCTGATGATCGCCATCATGCTGTCCGGCCTGCTGGCGTTCAGGTTTTTGCCGGTCGCGGCACTGCCTGAGGTCGACTATCCGACCATTCAGGTCCAGACCTTTTATCCAGGCGCGAGCCCCGACGTGATGACGTCTTCCGTCACCGCCCCTCTGGAAGTGCAGTTCGGACAGATGCCGAACCTCAACCAGATGAGTTCGATCAGTTCGGCAGGCGCTTCCGTCATCACCCTGCAATTCGGCTTGACGATTTCGCTCGACGTCGCCGAGCAGGAAGTTCAGGCCGCGATCAACGCCGCCGGCAACCTGCTGCCGGCCGACCTGCCCGCGCCCCCGATCTACGCCAAGGTCAATCCGGCCGATGCGCCGATCCTGACACTCGGCCTGACCTCGAAGACCATGAAGCTGACGGACGTCGAGGATTTCGTCGACACCCGCCTGGCGCAGAAAATCTCGCAGCTTCCCGGCGTCGGCCTTGTCAGCATCAGCGGCGGCCAACGGCCGGCGGTGCGTATCCAGGCAGATATCCGCAAGCTTGCCGCCTACGGTCTTAATATCGACGATCTGCGCACCACGCTTGGCAACGCCAACGTCAATACGCCGAAGGGCAACTTCGACGGCGGGATGCGCGCCTACACCATCAATGCCAACGACCAGATCAGGAATGCCAGCGACTACAAATCGCTGATCGTCGCCTACAAGAACGGCTCGCCGGTCCGCCTCAGCGATGTCGGCGACGTGATCGACGGCTCGCAGAACGACAAGCTCGGCGCCTGGATGAACGAGACGCCGGCCATCATCCTCAATATCCAGCGCCAGCCGGGCGCCAACGTCATCGCCGTGGTCGAAGGCATCAAGGCGCTGCTGCCGCAGTTGCAGGCCTCGTTGCCTGCGGCGATCGACGTCAACGTCCTGACCGACCGCACCGTCACCATTCGCGCCTCGGTCGAGGACGTCGAGTTCGAGCTGACGCTCGCCGTGATCCTCGTGGTGCTGGTGATTTTCGTGTTCCTGCGCAACGCCCGCGCGACGTTGATCCCGAGCCTGTCGGTTCCGCTGTCGCTGGTCGGCACGCTGGGCGCGATGTACCTGCTCGGCTTCAGCCTCAACAATCTGTCCTTGATGGCGTTGACGATCGCGACCGGCTTCGTGGTCGACGACGCCATCGTCGTGGTCGAGAATATTTCCCGCTATCTCGAAGAAGGCGACACCCCGTTGCAGGCAGCCCTCAAGGGCTCCGAGCAGATCGGCTTCACCATCATCTCGTTGACGGTGTCGTTGATTGCGGTGCTGATCCCGCTGTTGTTCATGGGCGACGTGGTCGGCCGCCTGTTCCGCGAATTCGCGATCACGCTCTCGGTCACGATCCTGATCTCGGCGGTGGTTTCGCTCACGCTGGTGCCGATGGCTTGCGCCAAATTGCTCAAGCCGGAGACGCCTCACGATCAGGAAAATGCTTTCCAGCGCGGCAGCCGCGAAGCATTCGACTGGATCATCGAGATGTACAGCCACGCGCTGACCTGGGTGCTGGACCATCAACCCTTCACCCTGCTGGTCGCGCTCGCGACCTTCGTCCTGACGGCGATGCTTTATGTCATGATCCCGAAGGGATTTTTCCCGCTTCAGGACACCGGCGTCATTCAGGCGATTTCCGAAGCGCCGCAGTCGGTGTCCTACGCCGCGATGGCCGAGCGCCAGCAGCAGCTCGCCTCGATCATCCTGAAAGACCCCGATGTCGTCAGTCTTTCTTCCTTTATCGGGGTAGACGGAACCAACAACACGCTCAACAGCGGGCGAATTCTGATCAATCTCAAGACTTATGACCAACGCAAGTCCGACATCGCGACCGTGATGCGGCGGATCCAGAACGCGACCGCTCCTCTCACCGGCATCACGTTATATATGCAGCCGGTTCAGGACCTGACGATCGAAGGCACGGTCAGCAAGACGCAATACCAGTTCATTCTGCAGGATGCCGACCCCCTCCAGCTTTCGGAATGGACGCCAAAACTGATCGACAAACTGAGGCAACTTCCGCAGCTTGGCGATGTCGCCAGCGACATTTCCGATCAGGGGCTTTCGGTCTACGTCGAGATCGATCGCGACCAGGCCGCCCGTTTCGGTATTACGCCTGCGACCGTGGATAACGCGCTCTACGATTCCTACGGCCAGCGGATCGTTTCCACGATCTTCACCAATTCCAACCAGTACCGCGTCATCCTCGAGGCCGATCCGCGTCTGCAAACCTCGCTGCAATCGCTCTCGGACATCTATCTCCCCTCCTCGGTCAGCAGCACTCCGGTGCCGCTTGCAACGCTGGCCAAATTCCGCCAGGAAACCGCGCCGTTGCAGGTCGCGCATCTCGGGCAGTTCCCGGCGGCCACGGTGTCTTTCAACCTGGCGCCGGGCGCCTCGCTCGGCGCCGCGGTAGATGCGATCAAGCAAGCGCAGGCCGACATCGGCCTGCCCGCAAGCGTCATCACCAGCTTCCAGGGCGCCGCACTGGCGTTTCAATCCTCGCTTTCCAATCAGCTCTTCCTGATTTTGGCGGCGATCGTCACCGTCTACATCGTGCTGGGCGTGCTCTATGAGAGCTTCATTCACCCCGTCACGATTCTGTCGACGCTGCCGTCCGCCGGTATCGGCGCGCTGCTGGCGCTGATGATGGCCGGCGACGATCTCACTATCGTTGCCATCATCGGCATCATTCTCCTGATCGGCATCGTGAAGAAGAACGCGATCATGATGATCGACTTCGCGCTCGACGCCGAACGTCATGAAGGAAAATCGCCCCGGGAAGCGATCTATCAGGCCTGTCTGCTGCGCTTCCGCCCGATCCTGATGACGACGATGGCCGCCGTGCTTGGCGCATTGCCGCTGATGCTCGGCACCGGTGCCGGCTCCGAACTGCGCCATCCCGCTCGGCATCTCCATCGTCGGCGGCCTCTTGCTCAGCCAGTTGCTGACGCTGTTCACGACGCCGGTGATCTATCTCTGGTTCGATCGTTTGGCGATCCGGTTCTCCGGCCGCTCGGGCGACGCCATCCAGCCGGCGGAATGAGGGCAACCGATGGGGCCCTCTACACCATTCATTCGCCGGCCCATCGGAACGACGCTGCTCACCTTTGGTCTGGCGGCGGCCGGCGCCGTGGCTTTCTTCAAGCTGCCCGTTTCGCCGCTGCCGCAGGTCGATTTTCCGACCATTTCGGTCCGGGCCACGCTGCCCGGCGGTAGTCCGCAGGACGTCGCAACGACGGTCGCAAGTCCGCTCGAACGTCATCTTGGGCAGATCGCCGACGTGACCGAAATGACGTCGTCGAGCACGGTAGGCGGGGTTCGCATCACCCTTCAATTCGGCCTCAACCGCGACATTAACGGCGCCGCGCGCGACGTTCAGGCCGCGATCAACGCGGCCCGCGCCGACCTGCCGACCAGCCTGCGGAGCAATCCGACCTATCGCAAGGTCAATCCGGCCGACGCGCCGATCCTGATCCTGACGTTGACGTCCGACACCCAGACCCGCGGCGATCTCTATGACGCGGCATCGACCGTGCTGGCGCAGAAACTGTCGCAGGTCGATGGCATCGGCGAAGTGGTCGTCGGCGGCAGTTCGCTGCCGGCGGTACGCGCCGAACTCATTCCGCAGGCGCTCTACAAATATGGCGTCGGCCTCGAGGACGTGCGGGCCGCGCTTTCCAGCGCCAACGCCCACAGCCCGAAAGGCGGCATCGACGTCGGCGATCAGCGCTACCAGATCTACGCCAATGACCAGGCCAACAAGTCCGACGACTATAAATCCCTGATCGTCGCCTACCGCAACGGCGCCCCGGTCCGCCTCTCGGATGTCGGCGAAGTGACGGATTCGGTCGAAAATCTGCGCAATGCCGGGCTCGCCAACGGCAAGCCGGCCGTTCTGATCATTCTTTACCGGCAGCCTGGGGCCAACATCATCAGCACCGTCGATCTGGTGAAAGCGCTGATGCCTCAGCTGAGGGCCTCGATTTCACCGGCCATCGACATTGGACTAGCCGTCGATCGCTCGATCACCATTCGCACCTCGCTCCGCGACGTCGAACGCACCCTGATTCTTGCCGTGCTGCTGGTGATCGTCGTGGTATTTGCGTTCCTGCGGAGCCTGCGCGCAACGCTGGTGCCGGTCGTGGCGGTCTCGGTCTCGCTGATCGCGACCTTCGCCGCGATGTATCTGTGTGGCTATAGTCTCGATAATCTCTCGCTGATGGCGCTGACGGTCGCGACGGGATTTGTCGTCGATGACGCCATCGTCGTGCTCGAAAACATCACGCGCCATGTCGAAGACGGCATGAGCCCGATGGACGCCGCCCTCAAGGGCGCCAGTGAAGTCGGATTTACCGTGCTGTCGATGAGCATCTCGCTCATCGCCGTCTTCATCCCGATCCTTCTGATGGGCGGCATCATCGGACGCCTGTTCCGCGAATTTGCGATGGTGATCTCGATATCCATCATGATCTCGCTCGCGATCTCGCTCGCCACCACGCCGATGATGTGCGCGGTGTTGCTGCGTGGCGAGACCGGAGAGGGCCACGGATGGCTCTATCGAATCGAGCGAGCGCTTTTTCGAGGCGATGCTCGACGTCTATCGCCGGACGCTGGCAATTGCGCTGCGGCATCCCGCATCGATGATGCTCATTCTGGCCGCGGTGCTCGGTCTCAACTTCTATCTCTACAGCGTGATTCCGAAGGGCTTCTTCCCACAACAGGACACCGGTCGGCTGACCGGCTCGATCCAGGCGGACCAGAGCATCTCCTTCCAGTTGATGCAGAAAAAACTGACGCAGTTCATCACCATCATCAAAAGCGATCCCGCCGTCGAAACCGCCGTTGGATTTACCGGTGGCGGCCAGACCAATTCCGGCTTCGTGTTCGTCTCGTTGAAGCCGCTTGGCGAACGCAACATTTCTGCCGACCGGGTGATCGCGCGGCTACGGCGTGAAATGGCGGTGATACCTGGCGCAACCCTGTTCCTTCAGGCCGTGCAGGATATCCGGGTCGGCGGCCGTGCCAGCAATGCGCAATATCAATTCACCCTGCAGGGACCGACGTTCGAGGAGCTCAACGAGTGGACGCCGAAGATCGCAGCCGCCCTGCAGGGCGATCGGAACCTGACGGACGTCAACAGCGATCAGCAGAACAAGGGGCTTGAATCCGATCTCGTGATCGATCGCGACAAGGTGGCACAGCTCGGCATCACCGTCAGTCAGGTCGACAACACCCTCTATGATGCCTTCGGCCAGCGGCAGGTCTCGACGATTTATGTGGCCCGTAACCAGTATCACGTGATCATGGAGGTCGCGCCGCAGTACTGGCAAAATCCGGAAACGCTGAAGGACGTCTGGATCAGCACGTCGGGCGCCGCGGTCGGCGGTTCGCAATCGACCAATGCAGTTGCCGGCACCGTTGCGGTCGGCAAAACAACCGCGGCTTCTTCGGCCAACGCGCAGGCCGCCCGAAACCTTGCGACCAATTCGATCGGCGCCACCGGCAAGGGGGTAGCCTCTACCGGTTCGGCAGTCAGCACCAACGCGGAGACCATGATTCCGTTGTCGGCTGTGGCGAGCTTTGTCCAGGGCGCCACCCCGCTCGCGGTGAACCACCAGGGACTTTTGGTCGCCAACACGATTTCATTCAACCTGCCGCCGGGGGTCTCGCTCAGTTCGGCCGTCACATCGATCGAGGCCGCGATGAACCGGATCGGCGTGCCCGCCAGCATTCGCGGCACATTCCAGGGATCGGCAAAGGCGTTTCAGGATTCGCTGCAAAATCAGCCTTTCCTCATCCTCGCCGCGCTGGTCACGATCTACATCGTGCTCGGCGTGCTCTACGAGAGCTATGTCCACCCGCTGACGATTCTCTCGACACTGCCGTCGGCCGGCGTCGGCGCCCTGCTCGCCTTGATGGCGTTCAACACCGAATTCAGCATCATGGCCCTGATCGGCGTCATCCTCCTGATCGGAATCGTGAAGAAGAATGCGATCATGATGATCGACTTTGCACTCGAGGCCGAACGCAACCGGGGCCTGAGCTCGGTTGACGCAATTTACGAAGCCTGCCTGCTCCGCTTCCGGCCCATCATGATGACGACCATGGCCGCCCTGCTCGGTGCTCTTCCGCTGGCCATCGGCATGGGCGACGGCGGCGAACTTCGGCAGCCGCTCGGCATCGCAATTGTCGGGGGACTGATCCTCAGTCAGGTGCTGACGCTCTATTCAACGCCGGTAATCTACCTGTATATGGACAGGTTCCGGCTATGGAGCCAGCGTCTAAGGGGCGGCGAAACACCGCTCGCGCCCGACACCAGGTTGCAACCCGGCGAGTAGATGTCACGATGACGGCATTCGCGACCATAGTGCCCATTTCCGATTCGGCAACCTCAGCGCGACCTTTACGACTTCGGAGTTATGGGCACTGCAAGCGATCTAGCGCCGCTTGCATCGAAGTTCCTGGACGGATGCCGCTTGCGTGCAGGATTCAATGGGCGCACTAGGCCCCGGCAAAGTTCGGCTTGCCCTTTGCGCTTCGTTGCTGGGTCCCGCGCTGTCGGGCTGCATTCTTGGAACCGAACGGCCGGATCTCAACCTGGATGTGCCGGCGGCCTATCGCGAAGGCGGCCACACCGCGCCGGACGCCCGTCTTCCTGCGGTCGATTGGTGGCGCGATTTCAAGTCCAGCGAATTGACCTCGCTGATGGATGCAGCCCAGCTCTACAATCTCGACATCGCGGTCGCCATCGCCCAGATCGTTCAGGCCGATGCGCAAGTGGGCGTGCAGGGCGCCCCGCTATTGCCTTCGGTCACCGGGAACCGCGAACGCCGAGCAGAGCCGCAGCGCATCGCGCGCCGGTTCAGTTGCGCCACTGGACGGTCGGACAGCTTCGGCGGAACGACGTTCTCGCAATACAGCCTTGGCCTCAGCGCAAGCTACATCGTCGACTTCTGGGGCAAGAACCGCGCGACGCTGCACGCCGCCGAAGAGAGCGCGACCGCCTCGCGCTACAATCGCGAGGTCGTCACGCTCACGGCGATTGTCACGGTCGCCAACACCTATTTCCAGGTTCTCGCCGCGCAGGACGAACTGCGGGTGGCGCGGCGCAACCTCGCGGCGGCCGAGCGCATTCTCACGCTCATCAAGCAGCAATTTGCCGGCGGCACCGCGTCGCAACTTGACGTGTCGCAACAGGAGACCCAGGTCGCGACCGAGCGCGCGGCGATCCCGCCGCTCGAGATCACGCTGCGGCAGAACATCGCCGCACTCGCCGTGCTGGTCGGCCGCGCGCCGGCGAATTTCACGGTGAAGGGCGGCCTGATGACGCAGATCGCGGTTCCGCGCGTGACGCCGGGCCTGCCCTCGGAGTTGCTCAACCAAAGGCCGGACATCCGTCAGGCCGAAGCGCAACTGGCGTCCTCGAACTTCAGCGTCGAGTCGGCGCGGGCCGCGTTCTTTCCGCAGATCCAGTTGACCGCGCAAACCGGCGTGCAGAGCGCTGCGCTGGCTTCACTGTTCGGACCGGGCGCCTGGTTCTACACCTTGTCGGCAGGGCTGACGCAGCCGCTGTTCGACGGCTTCCTGCTCGAAAGCGAGTTGAAGCAGGCCAAGGGCGTGCAGCTGCAAAACCTGCAGGCCTATCGCAAAGCCGTGCTTTCGGCGTTCTCCGACGTCGAGAAGGCACTGGTGGCGCTGTCGCAATCGACCTTGCAGGAGCGCCTCGAGGTCGAAGCCGTGGCCAGCGCCCGCAAGGCGTTCGAGGTCTCCGAAACCCAGTTGCGCGCCGGCACGGTCAACCTCATCACGGTGCTGCAGACCCAGCAAACGCTGCTGACCAACGAAAACGCGCTGGCGCAGGCGCGGTTGAACAAGCTATTGGCGGCCAGCAGCCTGTTTCAGGCGCTGGGCGGCGGCTGGACCCCGACCGGGCAGCTATCGTCGCTGCAACCGCACGACGGGGCGGCGCCGTCGGCGCAGTGAGGCGGCCCGGACGCTTCGCAGCGCGTTATGGGCTCCCGAAACATCGAAGGCCGAAATTGGCAAGGAAATACCGGCACTTAATCGCCGTTGTATTCGGCGGCGATGTCGCTATATTTCATGGTTCGGTTACGATCGCACTGTAATTTCGGTGGTTGATGATGAGGCCCGTCTTTTCAGGCGGGCCGTCGCCATTTGAGGCCACCGTTCAAGGCCGAAAAAGCGCGAGGGCAAGAAGCCCTGGAAATCAAGTCTGAAGGATGGACCGCGATGACTCGTTCCAACCGGGTTGACCATATCCGGATCACTTCGCATCCGACGCCGGGAGGCAAGCTCCAATTCCCGATCCAATGGGGCGCGGCCAGCGCGCGCGAGCGCGGCCCGATCATCGGCACGGTATCCCGCCCGCAGGACCGCAATGTCATCGGCTCCCACGGCGGCTCCTATTCGGTCTACCGCGCGCTCGCGGTCTCCTCAGGCGCGCTCGATCCGATCCGGCGCCCCGATCTCACCAACACGCACCCGGCGGCAACGGTCGGTCCCTTCCCGCAATGGAGCGAGCCGGAGCGCATTGTGTCGCTCGATCCCTGGGGTCATCTCGTGGCGGAAAACTTTGCCAGCGAAATCGCCGAGGGAATCGACATCCGGCCGAGCATCGCGATCACCCGCGCCCGCCTCGATTTGCCGGAACTCAAATCGGCCATCGATGCCGGACGGCTGAAGCATGACGGCGAAGTCGTTCACAAGAACGGCAGCGTGTCCGTGGTCAAGATCGCCATCGACCCGGTGTGGTATCTTCCGGGTCTGGCGCAACGGTTTGCGACCACCGAAAACAATTTGCGCCGGCAACTGTTCGAGCAGACCGCCGGCATGTTTCCCGAACTGGTGACGCGGCCGGACTTGCAGGTCTTCCTGCCGCCGATCGGCGGCACGACGGCCTATCTGTTCGGCGATGTCGCCAAGCTTCCCAATCACCGCACCAAGATCACCTGCCGCGTGCATGACGAGTGCAATGGTTCCGACGTGTTCGGCTCCGACATCTGCACCTGCCGCCCCTATCTGATTCACGGCATCGAGGAATGCGCCCGCGCCGGGCAAGAAGGCGGGCTCGGCATCATCATCTACAACCGCAAGGAAGGCCGCGCGCTCGGCGAGGTCACGAAATTCCTGGTCTACAACGCGCGCAAGCGCCAGGAAGGCGGCGATGCGGCCGCGCAATATTTCGAGCGCACCGAATGCGTCGCCGGCGTGCAGGATGCACGCTTCCAGCAATTGATGCCGGACGTGATCCACTGGCTCGGCCTCAAGCGCATCGACCGTTTCGTTTCCATGAGCGACATGAAACACGACGCGCTGACCAGCCAGGGCATCGAGATTGTCGAACGCGTTCCGATTCCCGACGATCTCGTCCCGCCCGATGCGCATGTGGAGATGGCAGCGAAGAAGGCCGCCGGCTATTACAGCGCGGAGCCCGCGCCGCCGGACGAACTTCTCAATTCGGTTGGCCGCCCGCTTGAAAAGTATTGAAGCGAGAGCGGGCGTGACGGCGGCAAATTCGGAAACCTCGGCGGCGCTGACGCTGCTCAACGCTGCGGCGGTTCGTTCGCGCGCCCATCGCATGCTGGCGCTGGCGCTTGACGACAAGCTTCCGAACTTCCGGATTCATCCCGAGAAAATGGAGGGCGTCGTCGATCTGGTGCTGCAAACGACCCGCGACGCCTATCCTGCGCTCGATGTGCCGTTTCACTCGCGCTGGCGGCACTTTGTCACCAATGGCGACAACCGCTGGGCCGCTGTCGCGAGCCAAACCCGATGGGCCGATTCCGCGGCACGGGCGCGCGCGGAATTCGACCTGGCGATGGTCAGCGTCTTCCTCGACGCCGGCGCCGGTCCCACCTGGCGCTATCGCGATCCGAAAAGCGGCCTCGCCATCGGCCGTTCCGAAGGACTCGGGCTGGCAAGCCTTGCGATGTTCGAAAACGGTATCTTCTCAGCTGACATAGGCGATCTGCTTCGCGCCGACGCCAAGGCGCTTGCCACCCTCTCCGCGATTGATATCGCGCGCGGCTTGCAGGTTTCCGATACCAATCCCTTGGTCGGACTTGAAGGCCGTGTCGATCTCTTGCGCCGCCTCGGCAAGCTCGTCACCTCCACGCCCGATATTTTCGGCCGCCACGACACGCCACGGCCCGGCGGATTGTTCGATCAATTAAAAGCGCGCGCTGAAAATGGGCGCCTTCCCGCCTCCACCATCCTGTCCGAATTGTTGCAACAGCTCGGTCCGATCTGGCCGTCGCGGCTGACGCTCGGCGGAATTGCGCTTGGCGACTGCTGGAAACATCCCTCGCTGATCACCGATGATGCAACGAACGGCCTGGTGCCGTTGCACAAGCTCTCGCAATGGCTCGCTTACTCCCTGATCGAGCCGCTGCAAACCGCAGGCATCGAGGTCATCGATATCGACGGCCTCACCGGTCTCGCCGAATACCGTAACGGCGGCCTGTTCGTCGATTCCGGCGTGCTCGCATTTCGTAACGAGGAAGACGCGCCACGCGAGCACGAGGTTTCCTCGGCGCTGGTCGTGGAGTGGCGCGCGCTGACGGTGGCGCTGCTCGACCGTCTAGCGGACGGCGTGCGAAAGCGGCTCGGGCTTGATCCCGTGTCGTTGCCGCTTGCCAAGGTACTGGAAGGCGGATCCTGGGCCGCGGGCCGGCGGCTCGCGCGCGAACGCCGCGCCGATGCCTCACCGCCGGTGAAGGTCATCAGCGACGGCACGGTATTTTAGAGGACGAAGATATGGACGGCGTCACCATCGTCAGCCACCCGCTCGTCCAGCACAAGCTGACGCTGTTGCGGGAAAAGGACGCCTCGACCAAGTCGTTCCGCGAGTTGCTCCAGGAAATCGGGATGCTGCTGTGCTATGAGGTCACCCGCGACCTCCCGCTCAGCGACGTCGATATCGAAACGCCGCTCGCCCGGATGAAAACGCCGCAGATTGCCGGCAAGAAGCTGGTGTTCGCGCCGGTGCTGCGCGCCGGAATGACGTTCGCGGAAGGCATGCTCGATCTGGTGCCGAACGCGCGCGTCGCTCATATCGGCCTTTACCGCGAGCCCGAAACGTTTGTCGCCGTTGAATATTACTTCAAGGCGCCGAGCGACCTGCACGAGCGGCAGGTCATCGTGATCTCACCGGTGCTCGCCACCGCCAACACCGCGGTGGCCGCGGTCGACCGGCTGAAAGAGCGCGGCGCCAACGATATTCGCTTGGTGTGCCTGATCGCAGCGCCCGAAGGCGTCGAGCGGATGCGCGGCATTCACCCGGATGTACCGATCTGGCTCGCCGCCATCGACGAAGGGCTGGACGAGAACGGGTTCATTCTGCCCGGCCTTGGCGACGCCGGCGACCGCGCCTACGGCACGAAATAGAACGGAATCCGCTTTTCCCTTCGATACCCGACGTCCAGTGAAACGACCCGACAACGTCAGTTCGATTGCGGCCGCATTACTTTGGCTCATACCGACGGCACGAGAACGTCGGTTTGTTGGGAGCCTGATATTCCGTGCACGACAACAATGTGCAGCAATTCTTGTCGCAAAAGTTGCAACTATCCATCCATGCCGTACAGCCTTTAGGGGCGTTGAAGATTTCGCACTGATGAAAACTGAACGTTTCGCGACAAGCTTCCGTGCGGTCGAAGCTACTCTCGGAGCACTTGATTCCATCGCCCGTCTTCTCGCAGCTCAGACAGTTAAAGCGCCAACGTGAGCACCACGGTAGATCGAACAAATATTTTTGATCTTCGGGAATTTGGGGTATGGAGAAGACCCTGTTTTGGGCGCTTGCAGGGTCTCCTTCCTCTCTGCTCGAATTAGCTAACCCTGCTGCGCACGAAATAAGCATAGCTGTCGTGGCTAGTGTCGCAACGCGTATCATGGCAGCTTTTTTCATTCGGTTCCGGAGCTAATGGCGCTGAATATTATGGCGTTGGCCCTTCCGCGAGAAACGTTCAAATCACGGCAATTCCGCTTCGGGTCATAGGGGAAGTCGAAGGGCACCTACCCCATCCGCCACCCTCTCAGGTCCCGACGCGCAACGCCGCGCGCTGCTTTCGCAACAGCGCAATCACCGACAGCGCGGTGATGCGGCCGGTCTTGGGATTTTCGGACGGAATATTCTCGATCGACATCGAAAACCGCGCTGCGTCGGAATCGACCTCGACCCGGTGCACGTTCCGCGTCAGCGCAGGGTCCGCCCAGATTTCAAGCCGGGTTCGATCCGGGCCGATGCCGGCAAGCGACAGCGCCACCGCGACGTTCAGGTTGGCGGGAAAGCCCTTGGCGGCTTCTCGCGCGGAGCCGTCGAAAATCTTCAACGGCTCCTTGATGTCTTCGATATTGATATTGTTCTCGACCAGAAACGGCGCGCCGGCGAGACCCTGAACCGGCTTGCGCGTCACCATCCGTACCGAATGGATTTCGCCGACGGCTGCCGCCGTCACCGCGTCGAGGCCGATCAGCGCGCCCGTCGGCACCACGATCTGCCCGCCGTTTTTCCGCGCCATATCGATCAGGTCTTCATTTTCAAGCAACGCCCCGGCGCTGAGCACGATCGCGGTTTTCCCCTTTTCCACGAACGGCGCCACGATCGATCGCAGAAGTTTTGCGGGCGCGCATTCGATGGCGATGTCAGCGACCTCCGAAAGCTTCTCGATCGGCAGGATGGCCGGGAGCGCTTTCAGCGTGCCAAGCCAGTTATGGTGCTTTTCGGGGTTTTGCGCCGACACCGCCGTCAATGAGAGGCCGTCGATGCCTTGATCAAGCGCCTCGGCGACTTTTTTTCCGATCGGTCCCAGTCCCGCGATTGCAACCCGGAGAGGTGCGTTTGCCATTTGCCGGCTTCTCCCTCAAGTCGGCCGCCCGGCCGCCTGAAATATGCTCTTTTGCTGTCCGTAAAAATCGGCTTTGTTTCCCTTAAACAGAGATGCGGTTCTTGCCAAGGAGTTACACATGAACGGGCTCGGCGGACTTAACAAATCGCCCAACGGCGTTGTGATCGGGCTGGTGCAGCTTCAACTGCCCGTGGTCGTGACCAAGGCGGATCTTGCCAAGCAGACCGAGCGGATCGTCTATATGGTCGGCAAGGCGCGCCGCAACCTCGGCACCATGGATCTGGTGGTGTTCCCGGAATACTCGCTGCACGGCCTGTCGATGGACACCAATCCCGCGATCATGTGCCGGCTCGATGGCCCCGAAGTCGCAGCCTTCAAGAAGGCCTGCATCGACAACAACATCTGGGGCTGTTTCTCGATCATGGAGTTCAACCCCGACGGCAATCCCTATAATTCCGGCCTGATCATCGACGACCACGGCGAGATCAAGCTGTACTACCGCAAGTTCCACCCGTGGATTCCGGTCGAGCCATGGGAGCCCGGCGACATCGGCATTCCCGTGATCGAAGGCCCGAAGGGCGCCAAGATCGCGCTGATCATCTGTCATGACGGCATGTTCCCCGAGATGGCGCGTGAATGCGCCTATAAGGGCGCCGAAATCATGATCCGCACGGCTGGTTATACCGCCCCGATCCGGGAGAGCTGGCGCTTTACCAACCAGGCCAATTCGTTCCAGAACCTGATGGTGACCGCCAATGTCTGCATGTGCGGCTCCGACGGCTCGTTCGATTCGATGGGCGAAGGCATGATCGTGAATTTCGACGGCAGCATCCTCGCCCACGGCACGACCGGCCGTGTCGACGAGATCATCACCGCGGAAGTGCGTCCCGATCTGGTGCGGGAAGCGCGAATCAACTGGGGCGTCGAAAACAACATCTACCAGCTCTGGCACCGCGGCTATGTCGCGGTGAAGGGCGGCGCGATGGATTGCCCCTACACCTTCATGCAGGACATGGTCGCCGGCACCTACCGGCTGCCGTGGGAAGATCAGGTCAAGGTCACCGACGGCACATCCTGCGGCTTCCCGGCACCGACCCGCATGTTCGGCGCCAAGACCGACAAGGCCGCGGAATAGTACTCATAGCGTTTTCGAGCAAGCATGCCCTCAGACTTGATCCGGGGGTGGGAACCGGTTCGCGTTAAGAAAACGCGTCAAATCTATAAGCTTCAATGCACGTGGCGATGAAGCTGTACGCGCGGCCGCGTGAATGACTTGCGGCCGCGTTTGAAACCCCACAGCGGCTGCGCCAGCGTGGCGACCGCGTCGGTGGGATTGGTCGCATCGAGACAGACGAGATCGGCCGGCGCACCGACCCTGATGCCGTAATCGTTGAGCCGCATCAGCCGGGCTGCTGAGCCCGTGATCATGTCGAGGCACCCGGCGAGATCTGCCGGGCGCGACACATGGCAAACATTGGCATAGAGGTTCGCCATCCGGATCAGCGACCCGTCGCCATAAGGCGTAAATGGATTCAAGACATTGTTGGTCGAGATCGAGCAGGTCACGCCCGCCTTTCTCAAGGGTTCGGCCGGCACAACGCCGCGCGGCACCGCATGATCGTGGCTGCGGCCCATCAGATGCAAGTCCGTCGAAGGCAGGATCGTGACGGCGACGCCGGCATTGGCCAATCGTTTGGCGATGTCGCCAAAACGCTCTGGCGGCAACAGCGACATCTGGGTGACGTGGCCGACCGCGACGCGACCGCCGCGGCCGAATTCCTCGGTCTTGCGGCAGACATATTCGATCTGCATGTTCTGCGTGGTTTCGGCGAGATCGAGATGCATATCGATCTCGGCATCGAAGTCGCGCGCGATGGCAAAGATGCGATCGATCTGCGCCCGCGGATCGGTGTCGAAATACGGCACCGCGCCGATGGTGCGCGCGCCGCGGCGCAGCCCTTCGATCAAGAGCTCTTCGGTGCCGGGATAGTTGGTCAGCCCTTCCTGCGGAAACACGCATAATTCGACGTCGATCGCCCAGGCATAGTCGCGCGCCAACTGCTCGACCGCCTCGAGCCCGATCAGGCCGATGCCCGGGTCCAGTTCGACATGGGTCCGCATCCGCATCGTGCCGTGCGACACGCAACGCTCCAGCGTCTTTCTGCCGCGCGCATAGACGTCCTCGACGGTGAAGCCGCGCTTGGCCGCCGCGGTTTCGCGAACGGCCTCGGCAACCGTGCCCTCCTCGAGACGGCAACGATCGAGGATGCAGGTCTTGTCGAGATGAATATGCGTTTCGATCAGGCCGGGAACGACGAGGCAGCCTTCCGCCTTCAGCTCGGGGCCATCGGCCGCCAACGCCGGCGCAATCGCCGCGATCCTCTCGCCCTCGACCGCAATATCGACGTTGACGAGTTCGCCATCGCGCAGGATGTGCGCATCCCGGACAATCAGATCCATCAATTCATCACCTTCACGAAGCAGAACCCAGATAGGCGTCATCCAGCATGGCGCCACGCAGTTCCGCCGGGCTCCCTTGCGCCACCACACGGCCGCCGCCGAGCACGTAGCCGCGGTCCGCGATCGCCAGCGCATAATCTGCCATCTGGTCCACGATCAGCAAGGTCATGCCTTCATCTCGCAACCGTGTAAACTGCTCGAACAGTTCGGTGACGACCGCCGGCGCCAAGCCGAGCGACGGCTCGTCGAGCAGCAAGACCTCGGGCCGGGCCAACAGCCCGCGCGCCACCGCGAGCATCTGCTGCTCGCCACCTGAAAGCAGGCCTGCCGCCGTATGCAGGCGCGGGCGCAGCCGCGGAAAACGCTCGAGCATGTCTTCGATTTCGCTTTCGGAAAAATCATTGCGGCGCGTGGCGCCGAGGCGAAGATTTTCCGTAACCGTCAACTGCGGAAACACCTGTCGTCCTTCGGGCACCAGGATCAGACCGGAACGCGCCACCAGCGGCGCCGAAAGCGACGTTAGATCCCGATCAGCCAGTTTGATACTTCCGCTCACGGGCCGGATCAAACCGCTCAACGCTTTCATCAGCGTCGATTTGCCGGCGCCATTCGGGCCGAACAACGCGATCACCTCGCCACGCCCGACCTTGAGGCTGACATTGTCGAGTACGGCGAGCGCGCCGTAGCCGGCGCTTAAGCTCTCGACTTCGAGCAAAGTCACTCCAGCCGTGCGTGCAGCAGCCGATCCCGCCGACATGGTTGCGCCGAGATAGGCCGCCTTCACGGCAGGGTCGTTGCGCACGGTCGCGGGCGAGCCGGCCGCGATGCGGCGTCCGGCGTCGAGCACGACGATCTCATCGGATATCGACATCACCAGCGACATGTCGTGCTCGACGAGCACGACGGCTAATCCGGCCTTCGCGAGCCGCTGCAGCAAGCCGCCAAGTTTGGCGGTATCCGCCTCGCTCAGTCCCGCCGCGGGCTCGTCGAGCAGCAATACCGCAGGCGCGGTGGCGAGCGCCCGGGCGATCTCGACCAACCGGCGGTCGACATGCGGCAGCGTCGCGGCGAGTCTTGTAGTCAGGTCCGCTAAAGCCAACGAGCGCCAGTAATGCGCGCGCCACGTCCGCTGGCGCATCGCCACGCCAGCCGCCGCGCAACAGACCCAGGCGAACATTGTCGAGCACGCTCAAATTCGCGAAAGGCTGCGCCGTCTGAAAAGTCCGGCCAGGCCGGCGCGCGCCACATCATGCGCGGAGAAGCCGGTGATCTCCTGTTTTCCGACCCGCACGGTCCCTGCGTCCGGCCGCTGAAATCCGCTCATGAGATTGAGCAGCGTGGTCTTGCCGGCGCCATTGGGGCCGATCACGCTGGTGATGCGGCCCGGTGAAGCGATCATGTCGACATCCGCGACCGCGACAACCCCGCCGAAAGCAACTCGCACGCCCTCCGCACTCAGGCTTCCACGCGCACCGGTGATATGCACGAGCGCCCGATCGAGATCGGGCTTTGAGCTCGAAAGGGATTTTTTCGGCGTCATCAGGCGCGCGAGCGCGCCAGCAATCCCACCCGGCGCGGCCCACAAGACGATCAGGAGGCCTGCGCCAAACACCAGCAGGCGATATTCGGCAAGACTCGCCAGCACCTCCGGCAGGAACACGACGACCGCCGATCCGATCAGCGGCCCAAGGGTGCGGCCCGCGCCGCCAACGACGACCGCCAGAAGAAACAGGATCGATTGCGAAAACGGGAATGAACTTGGTGCGATGAAGCCGGTCAGCGCCGCTTGCAGGCCACCGGCAAGGCCGGCGGCGGCGGCCGCGAGCACGAAGGCAGCCGTGCGCACGGGTACCGGACTGATTCCGACGCCGCGCGCGGCGGCCGGGGCCGAGGCATAGGCCTGCATCGCCAGACCAATCGGGCTTCGCGCCAGGTAATAAAACAGGACAAGCGCAACCAGACACAGGCCACATGCCAACAGAGCCGTGCCGCCGGTGCCAAACGGCGCCGGAATTCCAACAAGTCCGCTGGAACCGCCGGTCAGATCGCGCCATTCAATCGAGACCGATTCGACGATAAAGCCGAACGCAATCGTCACCATGGCAAGATATGGCCCGGTGACGCGAAGCGCTGGAATCGAGAGCGCGGCCGAAATCGCGGCCACCAGAAGCACGGCGAGTGGCAGCGCCTCCCAGAAATTCAAGCCTGCTTTGGTGGTGAGGATGCCGAGCCCATAGGCACCGAGGGCCACGAATCCACCCTGACCGAGCGATATCTCGCCGGCGAGACCGAGCAGCACGTTCAGGCCGATGCCGGCGAGCGCCGTGGTCGCGAGCATCCCGAAGAGATAGGCATAATAGCCGGGCGCCAGAAGACAGACCGCGGCGGCAGCGACACAAGTCAGCACCGCCGCGACAAAGGTAACGACAGTCCTCATACCCGCACCTTGGCCCGCCCGCCGAACAGGCCCGACGGCGCCAGCACCAGAGCTGCGATCACCACGGAGAATGTCACGATCTGGGTGCTGCCTGAGCCGAGCCAGGTCGTGGCGCAGGCCTCCACCAGACCGTAGGCAAGCCCGGCAATCACGACACCCCAAGGGTTGGTCAGGCCGCCGAGGATCGCTACCGCAAAGGCCTTGATGCCGAACAAGGTCCCCATGTCGTAGGCGACGTTATAGAGCGGCGCGATCAGGATGCCGCCGATCCCGGCCAACAACGCCGCGGCCGCATAGGTGAGTGCGATGAGCAGGGTCACGTCGATACTCATCAGCCGCGCCGCATCCGGGTTCTCGACCGCTGCGCGCAGCTTCAACCCGAGCCCCGTCCGGTGCATGCCGAGATGAACTGCTAGCGCCAGCCCTAGCCCTACAACAGGTACAAGCACCTGGAGCGGGAAGATGCCAACATTGCCGATGACCCAGGGATCGTCGGCCAAAGACGACGGCAGCGCGCGCGGCTCCTTGCCGAACAGGACCATCACGACGTTGTCGAGCACGATCCCGAGCGCAACCGTGGCCATCAGCCACGCATTGCTGCCGCGCGCGACAAAAGGCCGGACCGCGATGCGCTCGACGATCGAGCCCCAGATCGCGCACGCGACGAGCGCCAGCGGAATGGCGACCAGCATCGGCCAGCGCAGCCCCATAGCGACCGCGTAACAGACCACCGCCCCCAGCATCACGGAGGAGCCTTGCGCGAAATTCACCGTGCCGGAGACGGCAAAGGTCAGCGTGAAGCCGAGCGCGATGAGACCGTAGATGCTCCCGAGGCTCAACCCCGAGACGAGTGCGGTCGCGAGCATCTTAACCGGTAACGGGTTCGATCTGATCCCCGTTGTAACGGACCATGACGTAGTCGTTCTCATTCAACGCGTCGTGGTTCTCGTCCGTGAACGGCTTGGTGTAGTTCTTGATCAACCCGTGATAGTTCTCGATAGCCAAAAAGCCTTCGCGCATCTTCGGACCTTCGGTCGAGCCGGCCTTGGCAATGGCCAACGCCGTGAGTTGCATGGCGTCATAGGCGTTCGCCACCCCAACGGGCGGCGTAATATCGCCCGGCCCCTTCACGTCCGGGTATTTCGCCATCATCGCCGCGAGCACGCGCTTGCCGACGTCGTTTTGCGGTCCGAAGAAGCTGTAGGTCTGGATGAAGTGCACCTTGCCGGCCCATGAGCCCGCGAGCTCGGGGAAGCGGCCGCCGGAGATACCCCAGTGCGAAACCACCGGCACCGTCCATGCGGATTTCTGCAACGACTTCATCACCTGCGCGCCGGGAGCCGCATTGCCGACCAGAATGATCGTGTCCGCGCCCGCCTCTCGCAGCCGCTGCAACTGCGGCGTCATGTCGGGATCCTTGTCATCGAACTTTTCAGCCCCGGCAAGTTCGATACCGGCGGCTTTCGCAGCCGCGGTGAGGCCCGAAAGATTGGACTCGCCCCATCCATTGTTGACCAGCATCAGACCGGGCTTCTTGGAGCCGAACTTCGTCGTGGCGTATTTCATCAAGGCGCGGTCGACAAGCACGTCAACCGCGGAAACGCGGAAGACGAAGTTCGGGTTGGCGCCGTTGCGCGTAATATTGGTCGCCGCCGCCCAGACGCCCATGAAGGGCACCTTGGCCGAATTCACCAGCGGCACGATCGCCAGCGACACCGGGCTGTCGATGCCGCCAAAAAGGATAACGGCGCCTTCCTTGTCGATCAGTTCCCGGGCCGCGGTCTGGCCCTTGGCCGGGTTCGATTCATCGTCGCGGCGGACGAGTTCGAGCATCCGGCCACCGAGCACGCCGCCCTTGGCGTTGATTTCGTCGATGGCGATCGTTAGCCCGCGGGTGATCCCCTCGCCTGATTTCGCCGACGGCCCGGAAAGCGCTGCGACGAGGCCGATCTTGACCGGCTCCGCCGCCAGCGCGGCGCGCCCAACAAGGCTGCCGACTGCAATCCCGGCAGGAAGAACAAGAGCTTGGCGACGCGTCAGTTTGGCTGGCATGAGAGCAACTCCCCTTGAAATTTCGTTTCGTCGTTTTGCCCGCTAGTGGAGTGGATTTGACATTCGCTACAGGCCTAGCCGCGGACCTCGAAAGCGAATGTCAAATCCAAAACTCCACTAGAAACCTATATTTGCCAGTGGTCCTTTGATTCTAACATTCGCAAAAGCGGCCGCCGAGAAGGGACGCGAATGTTAGAATCGGACCACTAGCTCGAAGCCGCAGGAACTCGGCTCAGTCTAAGCAAACGGTATGCCACAACCACGAAAACCACAACCAGCCCGGACCGTAATTGCGTCATGGCATCTGTCATATACCCCAAGGCTGCCATAACCGTCCCGACGAATACGAAGAGCACTTCGCATTTTTCGATCGAGCCAATACGCCGCAGCCCCTCTTCTGACTGACGCGAAGAAAATCTGCGACATTGGTACGATTCTTGCTCGACTGGAGTAGTTCACTTGGGAGGGCGTCATGACGAATTCCGAACTTCGATCCGACATTCACAGCATTGAACCGATCCCCGACGCAGACCGCGATTCAACCGGCCTGCAGCAAATGTGGATCTGGGCCGGCGCCAATATCGCACCGGTCAACTGGGCGCTTGGCGCGCTCGGCATCATCCTCAAGCTTGGCCTGTGGGAGACGATCGCCGTCATCGTGCTCGGCAATATCGTCGGTTGCGCGATCTTCGCCGCATTCACGGTGATGGGTCACAAGACCGGCGTCAATCAGATGGTTCTCAGCCGCTCTGCGTTCGGCCGCCGCGGCGCCTATCTGCCGAGCCTTTTGATGTTCCTGATGACGCTTTGCTGGATCGGCGTGAACACCTATTTCCCGGTCAAGATCTCGATGGCCATTCTCAGCCAGTTCGGGATACCGGATACGTTGGTGACGACCTTCATCGTCATGACAATCGTGATGGTGATCCAGGTCGTGATCGGCATCTACGGCTTCTACGCCATCCGCACCTTCGAGAAATATACGGTGCCGGTCACTGTGGTCATCATGGTGCTGATGAGCGTGCTGGCCTGGAGCCAGCCCGGCGTCGTCAACTGGAATCTGACCAGTTCACTGCCGCCCGGTCCGCATCTGGCGATGCTTTCGTTGCTGACGACGGCAATCGGCGTCGGCTGGGGAATTTCCTGGGTAACCTGGGCGTCCGACTATTCGCGCTTCGTGCCGCGCAGCGTGTCTTCATCCTCCGTGTTCTGGTACAGCTATGCCGGAATGCTTGTGCCGTCCGTCTGGCTTGCCGTTCTCGGCGCAACCATCGCCAGCGTCACCGCCGACACCGACCCGGCCAAGATGGTGAGCGCTGTGTTCGGAGGCGCGGCCAGCATCCTGGTGCTGCTGATGGTTTTGCACGGCCCGATCGCGACGAATATCATCAACGTCTATTCGGCGGCACTCGCCGCGCTCAGCATGGGCATCCGTCTGTCTCGTACCGCGCTGGCGCTGATCGTTGGTATCATCGGCTATCTCGTGACCATCTACTTCGTCTTCGCGCCTTCCTTTGCGAAAGCCTTCGACAACTGGATGATCAGCCTCCTGCTCTGGATGAGTCCCTGGGCCGGCGTGATCCTGGCGGACTTCTTCATCAAGAGAACAAGCAAGATCGACGTCGCAGAGCTCTACGCTTCGCCTGAAACCAGCGCTTACGGAGACATCAACTGGGGCGCCATTGTCGCATTTCTGGTGGGCCTCGCGGCCGGCTGGTCGCTGGAGGACGGACTCGTGCCCGCCCTGCAGGGACCGCTCTCTGGTCTCATGAAAGGCGCAGACCTTAGCTGGCTGGCAGGGATTGTGGTTGCCGGTGGCCTCTATCTTGCGATCGGCGGCCGGACCGTCCCTGCCTCCGTCGTGGCGGCGACCGCCGGAAAATGACGGCCGGAGATTAACCGCAACCGTTTGCAGGAATTTTTCCGCCTCTAGCGGGGGTTCTACAACCATGGCAGGCCTGTCGAACAGCGACAGGCCTGCTGGCCATTCGACAGGAAACATCATGACTTCGATAGTGATGAAGAACGCGATCGCAGGCTTCGCCGGGATCTGTCTGGCGCTGATTTCAGCGGACCCGTCGTGGGCCGATACCGCCAGTTGTCCCTCGCCGATCCCACTCGGCCTGACGACGGCCTTGACCGGCAATCTGGCGCTGCTCGGGACGCAAGCCCGCAACGGCGCAGAGTTCGCCGTCGACGAAATCAACGCCGCCGGCGGCATCGATGGCAAGAAGCTGGCGCTGACAACGGAAGACACCGGCGCATCGAGCACGGACGCGCTGAATGCGATGAACCGCATTCTCGAAGGCAAGCCCCTCGTTATTTTCGGATCGATGATCAGCCCGCATGTCTTCGCCCAGACCGAGGTCGTGACCAAATCCGAAACGCCGTTTTTGGTCGGCGCGACCAACGCGAAGGTAACCGCGCAGGGCAGCAAATGGCTGTTCCGCACTCATGTCCATGACGGCCAGCTTGCCGACCTGATCCCGGAATATCTGGTGAAATCGCTCGGCAAGACCAAGCCCGGCATCATTGCGGTCGCGGACGATTATGGCCTCGGCGCTTCCCGGGGAATTCAGGCTTCGCTCGCCAAGCTCAATGTGACGCCGGTTGCCGTAACCTCCTATGCGCCGTCCGACAAGGACATGAGCGCGCAACTTCTCGAAATTAAGGACAAGGGCGCCGACAGCGTGATCGTGTTCGGCCGCCCCGCCGACGTCACGCTGGTGATGAAGCAAATGGCCGATCTCGGCATCAAGCTGACCACGATTGGCAATTCCAGCCTCGTGGCGCAAACCGCCCTCAACAATCTGACGGCTGCGGAAGCGGACGGCGCCTACGCAATCGGCGGCATGATTCCGCAGACCTCCAGCGATGCAAAGATCCTCGACTGGGCCAAGCGCGTGCAGGACAAATACAAAGTGCCGGCCGACAACTTCACCGTCTCCTATTACGACACAGTCTACATGCTGAAATCGATCATCGAGAAGGTCGGCTGCAACAAGTCCGCGATCCGCGATGCGTTCGCCGCCACCAGGGACTGGAAGGGCATGCTGATCTCCTACCAGGCCGATGCACACGGCGACCTTGCGCATACGCTCGGAATTTACCGCAACAAGGGAAAGACGCCGGAACTGACTGGCCCGATCAAGGAAAGCGGATTTTGATTTCCTCATGGGCCAGCTTGTCGTCAATGGCCTCGCGCTCGGCAGCATCTATGCTCTCGTCGCGCTTGGCCTGCTCCTGATCTTCAATACGGTACAGATCGTCAATTTCGCGCAAGGCCAGCTTCTGATGCTCGGCGCGTTCATCGGCATCAGTTGCGCCGTGACCCATGAACTGCCGATGGCCGCCGCATGGGCCGTCACCATGGTGGCGATGGCGCTGGTCGGCGTCGTGTTCATGGTGCTGGTGTATTTCCCGCTGCGCGGCCGCCCCGCCTTCCTCGTCATCTTGACGACGATTGCGATGGGTATCGTTCTGGAAAATCTCGCGCTGATCATCTGGGGACCGCTGCCGGTATCGCTCCCCTCGCCGATCCACGGGCCGCCCTTGCGTTTCGCCGGCGTCGTGATTTCCATGCACCAGCTCTTCATCTTCGCAACCCTCGCGGTCATCCTGGTTCTGCAATTTATCTTCCTGACAAAAACCCGGTTCGGAATCCTGATGCAGGCAACCGCGCAAGACCTGCACACCGCAAGAACTCGTCGGCATCCCCGTGAACCGGACCATTGCGGTTGCGTTTGCGCTTGGCACGATGCTGTCCGGCATTGCCGGGCTTTTGGTGGCGCCGATTTTTCTGGCCGAGCCGACCATGGGCGGAAGCCTTGGTCTAAAGGGTTTTGTCGTCAGCGTCATCGGCGGCTTCGGCAATCTGCCGGGCGCCGTGATCGGCGGCTTGTTTCTCGGGCTCATCGAGACCTTCGGCGCCCGCTACATCTCGTCGAATTTCCGCGACGCCTATGCCTTCATCGTCATGATCACCGTTCTCATTGCATGGCCGCGCGGCCTGTTCGGTGAGAAGAGCAGCGAGAAGGTCTGACAATGAGCGGCGAGCTCAGACGCTGGCTTGTCGTAGCTGGAAGCATCGCGGCTGTCCTGGCGATTCCGCTGATCACGCAGGATGGCTACATCATTCAGCTCCTCAACATCGCCATTCTCAACACGATCGCGGTGCTGGGCCTGAACTTCGTGACCGGCTGGGCCGGCCAGATCAATTTCGGACAGGCCGCCTTTTACGGGTTAGGCGCCTATACCACCGCCATTGCGACCAAGTCCGGCCTGCCGTGGATCACGACGCCCTTTCTGTCCGCGATCGTCGTAATTATAGCGAGCCTCGCGCTTGGGTTACCGACGATGCGGCTGCGCACCTACTACCTCGCCATGACGACAATCGGCTTTGGCGAAATCATCCGTCTGATCATCGTGCATTGGGAGCCGGTCACGGGCGGCACGTCGGGCCTCCGGGCCATTCCCGGCATCAGTATTTTCGGCATCGGGCCGGAGGGACAGGTTCAGCATTACTACCTTCTTGCCGCAACGCTGGCGCTGGCCATGATCGTCGCTGCGCGAATTCGCCATTCGGTCCTCGGCCGGGCGATGATCGCCACCCGAGACAGCGAAATTGCCGCCGAACAAAGCGGCGTCGACACCACGCGCACCAAGCTGATCGCCTTCATGATCGGCGCGGTCTATGCGGGGCTCGCCGGATGCCTCTATGCTTCTTCCATCCGCTTCATCAGCCCCGACAGCTTTTCCGGCACGCAAGCCATCCTCCTGATGACCATGCTGATCGTCGGCGGCATGGGCTCGATCGTCGGCTGCGTATTCGGCGCGGTGGCGCTGACGATCCTGCCGGAGGCGCTGCGGTTTCTTGGCCAGTGGTATCTTGTCCTCTACGGTCTTGGCGTCATCGCCGTCATCGTGCTCGCGCCCGGGGGACTGGCGTCGCTGGCGTCGCAACTCCCGTTGCGCCGGGCAGGTGTGCGTTGACGACCGCGCCGATCATTACGGCCCGCGGGGTGACGCGGCGTTTCGGCGGGCTCACTGCGCTCGACAACATCGATCTCGATGTCCCCGCAGGCATCGTGCAGGCGATTATCGGCCCGAACGGCTCCGGCAAGACCACCTTGCTCAACGCGTTAAGCGGCGCCTCGCACGCAGACGCCGGCTCCATTCGGATCGGGGGCCACGAAATTTTCCGTCTCAAGCCGCATCGCGTCGCGCGGCTCGGCCTCGCGCGGACATTTCAGAACATCAGGATCTTCGACAACCTCAGCGTTCTCGAAAACGTCAAGGTGGCGGCCGCCTGCAACAAGCCAACCTCCTTTTTGGATATCATCGCCTCCAACGCGCGGCACAAGCGTAACGAAGCTGACATTGACACGGTCGCGCGCGACGCGCTTGGGACGGTTGGCCTCGCCCACCGCGCCGACGACCGCGCCACGCAATTGCCTTACGCGCAGCGGCGTCTTCTGGAGATCGCGCGGGCGCTGGCGTCGAAGCCAGACGTTCTTTTGCTCGACGAACCGGCTGCCGGCATGAACATGACCGAAAGCATGACGCTCTTGGATACCATCGCCAAACTCAAGAGCCGCGGCATCACCATATTACTGGTCGAGCACAATGTGCGGCTGGTGATGGGGATCAGCGACCGCGTGACGGTGCTCGATTTCGGCAAGAAGATTGCCGAGGGCGCGCCCTCGGAGGTTCAGCGCGATCCGCTGGTCATCGAGGCCTATCTCGGCAGGCGGCACCGCCATGCTTAAGGTCGATCATTTGAGAAGTCTCCTACGGCCACATCGAGGTGCTCAAGGGCATTTCGTTCAGCGTCGAGATGGGCGAGATCGTCGCGTTGATCGGCGGCAACGGCGCCGGCAAGACCACGACGCTCAGCACCATCTCCGGACTGGTTAGGCCCACGTCCGGCACCATCTCCTGGAAGGGTGAGCAGATTCAGAACACTGCGGTGGAAAACATCGTCGGCTCGGGCCTTGCCCACTGCCCGGAGGGTCGGCGCATTTTTCCCGGCCTCACCGTACTGGAAAACCTGATCACTGGCACCGCCTCGCGCGCCCGAAACAAGGCGGAGGTCGACGAGGATCTCGCGCTGGTCTTCGATCTGTTTCCACGTCTGAAGGAACGGCTCAAGCAAGGCGGCTGGTCGCTGTCCGGCGGCGAGCAGCAAATGCTCGCGATCGGCCGCGCCCTGATGGGTCGCCCCAGCCTTCTGATGCTGGACGAACCCTCGCTGGGCCTGGCGCCGATCGTGATCGAACAGGTGTTCGACCGCATCCTCGAACTCAACAAACGCACCGGCCTCGGCGTGCTGCTGGTCGAACAGAATTCGGCCATGGCGCTCGAGATCGCGAGCCGCGCTTTCGTGCTTGAGACCGGCGTTATCACGCTGTCGGGACCGTCGGCTGCGCTCGCCGACGATCCGCGTATTCGCGAGGCCTATCTTGGTGGTTAAGTTTCAAGCGCGTTGCAGGCGCTTGCCGCCGAGCACGACTTCGGATGGAATCAACCGCTGGCGGCCGGCTCGCTTGCCATTATAGTTGTCGAGAAATTCGAACGTCCCCTCCCGCAATTCCATGATGGCGACATCGGCCGGCGCGCCGACGTTGAGCGTACCGCGATCATCGAAGGCTGGAAAACATCGCGCCGCATTCACGGTGGCGGCGGCGACGATCTGGTTGAGCGGCATGCCGAACATGATGAACTTCGACATGACGTTCGGCAGATCGACGACTCCGCTGGTTTTCGAATTCACATTCCAATCGGTCGAGAACGTGTCGGGCCACAAGCCCTGCTTGGTCGCCTTCTCGACCGTATCCCAGTCGAAATGATCGGAGACACCGTTGCCGAAGTCGAAGACCACGCCGCGGCGGTGCGCGGCCAGGACCTCGGGGCGCAAAATGCCGTTGTCGTCCAGGATCCCGTTCTTACCCGGCGCGTAAATATGCGTGATGATATCGCCGCGCTTGAGCAATGCCAGAAGAGAGCGCAGCGGCGAATAATTCTGGCCGATATGGATCATGACCGGCAGATTGAAGGTCGTCGCGACCTCCTGCGCGCGGCGCAGGGCTTCGAGGTCGTTGGCGCCGGCCACGTTATCCGACAGGCGGGCCTTGACGCCGACGACAACATCGCGATTGCGCTCGACGGCCGCCTTGGCCATCGCCACGTTTGCCGCGTTGATATCGTGCAATTCGCCGGTCGGCGTCACCACGCCGGTGCGCGCGATGTTGACGAGGCAGCGGCCGGTCTGCGGTGCGCCCCGCGCAATCGCAGCCACCGCATCGATATTGTCCGCTCCGCCGGAGCCGGCATCGACCCAGCCGGTCACGCCATCCTGAAGGCACATCGGTGGACCTTCCTTGCTGCGGCCGGCGTGGGTGTGGATGTCGATCAAACCGGCGGTGACGACCTTGCCGCGCGCATCGATGGTCTCGGTCGCGTCCGCCGTAATGCTGGCGTCTACGGCTGCGATCCTGCCGCCCGAAATCGCGATATCTCGTGCCGCATCCAAGCCCATCGAGGGGTCGATCACGCGGCCGCCCTTGATGATGAGATCATAGGTTGCCGCAAATGCCTTAGACGTACCGGCCAGAAACACCGCTCCCGCGCTGCCCACAAATTGACGCCGGTTCATCATGATCGCGATTCCTCTCTATAGGTTGCTTAAGGGTAGCTTATGAGCACTACCTGCATTTGGTCAGAACCGGCAGAGTAAGGGATTTGAACGAAGCGCTCAATCATCCGCTGGTCGCGGGGCTGCAAAGCCCTGGCGCGAGGATGTCGCGCTGGCGCTCGTTCGTCATCTCGAACAGACGTTTGGTGGCTGGAAAAAACCGACAACGACGTAGAGACCGCCATCCGACTGATCGATGGCCGTGCTCACTTGCGCGGCCGGCCCCGCTTGGCAAACACGGGACCGCGGGAGTCGACCGTACACCGCAATAGGCTCGCGCGCTTGAGCGCCTCATTGCGTTCCGGACCAGGCGGCAACAAGCGTGCCCGCTCCAGCGCATCTGTCGCGAGGATATCCTGATCGATATGGTCTGGCGCCCGTTGCGTTTCTTTCATCATCGCTTCGCTAGCTGCGTTACCAAGTCGGAAAAAGACCGGCAAAAACCACCGGCCTGACATGGACTCATAGAACGGCAGCGATATTCCCTTCGCCTGATGCTTTTATGACATGACCATCGACAGGATCATGAGCAGCCCGTCGACACAAATGGGTCACATAGCGCGGGCTTCAAAGGCTCTCACGCGGAATTTACCGGCGCTTGGCGTCGGTGCGAATCATCTCAAGCGCTTTCGCACTTTGGCGAAAAAGCAAGCCGCGATTCGCCGACAAATCATCCGCTAATCAGCGTCGCCCATTGCGAGGCCATACGCTCGGCGCCGCGCTGAGACAGGGCGAAGAGGGTGAAGGTCGGATTTGACGCCCCTTCGGTCGGGAAGATGCCTGGACCCGCAATCCACAAGTTCGGGATTTCGTGGCTTTGGCCAAAGCTGTCAACGACCGAGTTGGAAGGCCCGGTCCCCATGATGGTGCCGCCAAGCAGATGGCTGGTCGGAATGGCGCCGCGTGCGGACCACGCTTCTTTCGCGCCCGCCGCTTTCGCAATCTTCAGGCCTTCTTCCAGGTTGGCGTTCCACAGCGCCACCGCATCGTCCTGGAATGTGTGGGCGAGTTTTCCGAGCGGCATGCCGAACTCGTCCTTCTCGCTCGCCAACTCGACGCGGTTTTCCATCGCCGGCAGTTCCTCGCCGAACGCCTTGATACCGGTGAGATTGCGCGCCGCCCGCTTCATGTAGTCGTCAAGTTCGGTGCCGAAGAGATCGTGACGCGAATTGGCAAGATCGGTGGTCTTGAGCGCGAACCCCGCTACCAGGAACGAGCTGCCGAAGGCGTTCTTCTGGCTGGTCTTGGGATAGCGCTCATAGGACATATGCTGCACGGCGATCGTGCCCATATGGTTCTGGACGTCTTCGTCGAACAAAGCCCAGGTCGATGCCACCGTATGCGACATCATGAAGTGGCCGACGAGCCCGCTTGAATTCGAAAGGCCCTTCGGATGCTTGTCGGTCGCCGAGTTCAACAGCAATCGCGGATTTTGCGCCGACCATGACGCGAGCAGCACCACGCTTGCCTCCTGGATCTGCTTCTGATGCTTGTCGTCATAATACTCGACGCCGGTGACTCGCGTGCCCGCCTGATTGGTAAGAACCCGCGTCACCGTCGAAAAGGCACGCAGTTCGGCGCCTGCCTTGCGCGCATCACCGAGATACGTCACCTGCGGGTTGGCCAAGGCGCCGATCGGGCAGCCGACATGACACCAGCCGTCATAGAGACAGGCGGGACGTCCCTTGAATTCCACCGAATTCATGCCGACCGGCGCCGGCACCATCGGAATGCCCGAGGTTTCCAGCGCCTTGATCCAGATATCGCCATTACGGAATGTCTTCATTGGCGGCATCGGATAGGCCTCGCCCGCCGGACGCCAGCGCTCCTCGGCCTTGGCGTCACCAGAAACCCCGATCTCGCGCGCCACCTTGTCGAAGAAAGGCGCGACATCTTCGTATGCAATCGGCCAATCATGCCCACGGCCGTGCTCGCTCTTCATCCGGAAATCGGTCGGCAGAAGCCTGGGAAAATTCGCAAAGTAATGCAGCGATGCGCCGCCTGAACCCCATCCGGCCTGCGCGACGTAACCCATCGGATTTTTGCCTTCGAGCAGGATCGGCGGCCCGGCAGGCTTGATCCGGCGGCCCCAGATTTCCGAACTGATGAGGTCGGACAATTCCCAATCCGGCCCCTGCTCCAGCAGGACGACTTTCTTGCCTGCCTTTGCCATCACGGAGGCATAGACCGAACCCGAGGCACCCGCGCCAACGATCACGATGTCGACTTTCTCGTTGGTCATCTCACCACCTCTTTTCCGGGGCAATGTGAGGCATGTAGGGAATGCCGAGGGCTTCATAGCCTTCCATGGTGCCGTAGACGACGTCGACGGCGTCGGCGCGCAGCACGGCATAGGCCAGCGCCGCGGGTTTTCCGGTCCAACCCTCGAGCTTGTTCTGCCGCATGCGGTCGACGAACTCGCGCTGATCCTTCGCCGTCAGCTGCGCGAATTCCTTTCCGAACGATTTCCGGCTGACATCGTCGATCGTCAGAAGCGTGCTTCGATAGTACTCGGCGAATGGCGGGCGGAAGTTGAAAATGCGGGCCTGAAGCAGCGATTCCTGCGCCGGCACCGACAACTGCTGATCGATGTAATGAGCGATGCCGGCCTCACGCGCCTTCGGCACCAGGGTCTCGCCAAGGGCCTCCAGCGTTTCGCCCTGATGGCCATCGAGCAGCCGGAACGGCACATTGCGTGCCCTTGCCTCGCCCGGCGCCATCAGCATTTCAACCCCGCCGACCGAGAAGGCCAGCGCGCCCAGCGTAGCGCCTTTGACAAAACCACGCCGACCAATGCTTGCCATGGTCTTCTCCTCCCGGAGTTATGTTTGTATTATTTTTTATGTAGCAGTGGATTGTTCGATATTACCTGTCAGCTTCAATAACGAGTTAAGGATAAAACGATGGCCCATGATGCATCGCAGCCAACCGGCCCAAGCAAGCTTGTGATCCGCAATATCGGGCTGATGCTTTCCGGCGCACTGGAAAAGCCGATTCTCGATGCCGATACGATCGTCGCCGAGAACGGCAAGATCACCGCCATCGGCCGCTTCAAGGACCTCGACACCGACGGCGCCACCACGATCGTCGATGCCAATGGCACCACGCTTGCTCCGGGCCTGATCGACAGCCACGTTCATCCCGTCGCCGGCGACTGGACGCCGCGGCAGAACCAGATCAACTGGATCGACAGCTATCTGCATGGCGGCGTCACCACCATGATTTCGGCCGGCGAAGTTCACATGCCCGGCCGGCCGCGCGACGTTATAGGCCTGAAGGCGATGGCGATCTTCGCGCAACGCGCGTTCTGGACATTGCGGCCTGGCGGCGTGAAGGTTCATGCCGGCGCGCCGGTGATCGAATGCGAGATGGTCGAGGATGACTTCAAGGAACTGGCAGCGGCCGGCGTCAAGCTGCTCGGCGAAGTCGGGCTTGGCGGCGTCAAGGACGGCCCGACCGCGCGCAAGATGGTCGGATGGGCGCGCAAATACGGCATTCAAAGCACGATCCATACCGGCGGACCTTCGATTCCAGGCTCCGGCCTGATCGACAAGGATGTGGTGCTGGAAGCCGACACCGACGTGGTCGGCCATATCAACGGCGGCCACACCGCATTGCCCGACGATCAGATCCGCTGCATCTGCGAGGGCTGCAAACGCGGGCTGGAACTGGTGCATAACGGCAACGAGCGCTCGGCCCTGTTCACGCTGCGCACCGCGCGCGAGATGAACGAGCTCAGCCGTGTCATCCTCGGCACCGATGCGCCGGCCGGCTCCGGCGTGCAGCCGCTCGGCATCCTGCGCATGGTCTCGATGCTGTCCTCGCTTGGCGAAGTCCCGGCCGAGATCGCTTTCTGCTTTGCCACCGGCAACACCGCGCGCATGCGCGCAGCTCGATTGCGGCCTGATCGAGGTCGGCCGCGCCGCCGATTTCGTGCTCATGGACAAGGCGCAGCATTCGCCGGGAAAGAACATTCTCGACAGCGTTCAACTCGGCGACTTGCCCGGCATCGGCATGACCATCATCGACGGCATTGTACGCACCCAGCGCAGCCGCAACACGCCGCCCGCAACCAACGTGCCCATGATTGTTACGGGGCATTGACCGACTTCAGGCCGTTCATCGCGAGAGACCCCAATTGCCAAAGGTGACACCCGGCTTCATCGGAGTCTTGTCGCCCTCCTCCTTGAACGCGAAAGTGAGGCCGGCACGGATTTCGTTGACGGGATGACCATCCACGATCGCGTAACGATACGCGGCGTCGAGCGCGAGATCGTGGTCAACCTGCCAAATCGCGCCAATGAGGATCGAACGGCTTTCGCGCTCGGTCCATACCTTGTCATAAAAGGTCTCAAGCACCGGACGCACTTTCCAGGTCGACGGCCCCTCAAGGATGATATCAAGAAATGCCTCGGCTTGGTGGTCGCGCGTGAGATTGGCTTCGACGTTGAAATGCGCCGTCCCCCAATCCCAGCGCTGCGACACGATGCCGGCCCAGCTAAATCCAACGCCGGGATCCGCATTGATGCCGGGCAACAGCGGCCCGAACTCGGTCGCGACACTGATGCCGGGTTTCTCCTGCAACACGCCGGGCACGATCACATATTTGAGGAAGGCGCCGGTCGCCGCGATGCTGGGCTGACCGCCTCCGGTAATCGGCGTCAGCATCTCGGTTTGCAGCACCATTTCCCAGCGATCGGCAAAACCATAGTTGTAGACGACGAAGGGTGCGACCGCCGCCGACTGCGATCCTGTTCGCTGGTAACCGAATGGCTGAAGTTCGATCTCGGTTTCGTTCAAGCCGGCCACCCCGGCGTCGGTGCCATCGAAAGGACGATAAGCCGAGGCAGGCTGCACGCCGACGCAAAGCGCAAGCACAGTGATCCAACTCGCTACACTGAAGAAGCGAATTGAGAAGAAATTCATCGCCTTTGTCCCTTTTATCGCGACATGCGCCAGGGCGAGCGATCCGACCATGATTCAAGTGCTTCTTTTGCCCACTCGGTTGATTTGTCCTTGTGGCATTGATTGCAGGCATTCGGAATCTTAAGCGATTCGGTGTCGCCGGGCGTCACGAAGTGGAAAGTGTGACTTCGAACGTTTTGGTCGGCGATCGTCTGCGCGATCTTCGGCATATGACAGGCAATGCATTCGTTGCCAGCACTACCGGCCTGATGATGCGTGTGCGCCTCAACCGTGGGGGCGTGCGGTCCCGCTTGTGCGTTGGGGCCGTGACAACCGAGACATAGCGCATTGCCGGGCTTGCGCACCATCGCAACATTTTCACTGCCATGCGGATCGTGGCAGCTGGAGCATGTGACGCCGCGCGCATACATCAGGCTTTGCACGAAATCATTGCCCTGCATCCGGTTCTTGTGCGCGGTGCCGTCCGGAAAGTGCGTAAAGGTGAGATCGCCGAGTTTGTGTTCTTCGAGTTTCCAGTAGTCCTTGAGGTGTTTGCCGACATCAAATCCGACCGGCCAATCGTAATATTTCCCCTGGATGGGCTTGGTGAGAGGCTGGCCCTGCGAATGGCATTGGATGCAGGTGTCGCTGGCGTCCACGTAATCGAAGCGAGCCGGATTGAGAATATTGTCGCGCACGGGCTTCTTTGCATGTGCCTCGCCCGGACCGTGGCATCTCTCGCAACCGACATTCCATTCCGTGACGGTCTTGGTGTTGATATCGTAATTCACGGAATGACAGCCGTCGCAGAGCGGTCCTGTCGGTCGCTGAAAATTGTCGGGCGGATAGCGCGCCGCCCACCAATCACCGGTATTGGGAACGAAATAGCGGCTCCAGGTTTGATGGAAGACATCCCATTGGACGGGAAGCGGGAAATAATCGTCGCCGACTTTCTTGAAGTAACGCTGCTTCCACCGGCTGCCATAAACGAGAGCGACGTCGTCCTTGGTGAAGCTGAAAACCGGGTTGGGCTTTGAGAGATCGGGGATAATGGCGTCGGGATGTTCGCGCGGGTCGCGCACGACGTTGGCCATGCGCGTCTTGCTCCAACGCGCATAGACCTCCTCATGACACCCTTTGCACGCGACTGACCCGACATAGTGTCCGTGATCCCGAACAGCGGGTGCCGTGGCGTTGTCGGGCGTCGTCGCCGCTACTTCGGGCAGGTGCCGGATGTAGCTCACAAGCTGCCAGATTTGACGGTCGGGAAGATTCCAGGCCGGCATGCCGGTGTTACGGATGCCATTGCGGATATGGTAGAAAAGCTCGCCGTCCGAGGTCGCCTGGATCGCAAACGACCGAAGTGCCGGCGGACGCGGATACTGATTGCCGCCAATCGTGGTTTTGCCTCCCCCATCATAGGCGTGGCAGGTTTCGCACTTCTCCCGGTAAAGTCCATGCCCAGCTGCGATGCTGGCGGAATCGCCTTTCAACGGATTGGCTCTCTTCCTGGCATCGTCCGGAACGCTTTGATGCAACAGCCATGTGGCGATCAAGGTCTCTGCCGCCGGTGGCTCCTGAAGCGCACTCGACAGACCCGGAATCAGGAAAGCGTAGAGCGAGCCGCCGAGGGCGGCGACCACCGCAACGACGCCGACAGCCCAGATAAGGACTCTGCTTCGTCGTGATTTGTTGGGAGATTCTGGATGGATATTAGACATGCTGCGCCCTTGGTGAACCGGACGCGATTCTTGGGCATGTCGCCTGAAAGGGGAGATCGCAATCCCCACGCCAAATTTCTATCAGTGTTCAACAGACTGTCAAGCGCGCGGCCGGTCGCGACCTCCAACTCCACCGCTTCGCTCATGCTGGCGTGCCTATGGCTTGATTTCGCTTCGCCATCCCAGATCGGTTTTTGCGCATCCTTTATGATCGCGATCATATGCTGCGTCGCGGAGTAGCCTTCAAAAGAACGACATGACGCCATCGTCGAACCAGCCAAAGGCGGTTCGCGGATCTCGTTCCAGAATCAAAAAGCCGGCTCGGAATAAATCGATCGACGCAGCGGTCTACCCGACTAGTTGTCGCGCGGATGCGGGCGATCGGATCCGCGAACTCATGCGCGCGTGTCAATCCGACGTGGTGAAGTGACCGGTGATAAACCTGAACGCTCGCGGCTATCTTCTGGCCGCATCGCTGGTGCTGACTGTTACCGATGCACACGCGGACGGTTGCCCGCAATCATCAGGCGAAATCGCTACCGATCGGCCCGATGTCACGAACTCAAGTATCGTTATACCTGTCGGCAGCCTGCAAAGCGAAAACGGCGCGAACGTCAGCGCGCGTGACGGCAGACAAAGCGTGGACGGCACCAATAGCCGATGGCGATTGGGAATTGCCCCCTGCCTGGAAGTCCTGGTCGACTTGCCGACCTACTTCACCAATGTTCACGGAGCCGGCGTATCCGGCTTCACCGATGTGTCGCCGGCGATCAAATGGCAAATCAGTCCGGTGCCGGGGGAGATCGATCTGTCTGTTGTCTCGGGCGTCGCTTTGCCGACCGGCGCGGTTTCAATCGCCGGCCGTGGGCCGCAGCCTTATGTGCAATTGCCCTGGTCCTGGGAACTCAGCGGCGGCTGGGGTATCAGCGGCATGTTCACCGAGTTCTTTCGCCCGGAGGATTTTACGGCCAGAAGCATCACCGAGACGACTTTTGCCGTGGAAAAAAAGCTGACCGAACGTTTCAGCCTGTTCACCGAATATGTCGGCGACTACCCGCAAGGCGCTGGTCCGAGCCAGCTCTGGAATTCCGGTGGCGTGTTTCACCTAACCAGAACCCAGCAGCTCGATTTTCATTTCGCGATCGGGCTGAACCACAATGCGCCGAGCTATATCGTTGGCCTCGGCTACTCATTTCGTGTCGATGGACTGTTTCGCCAGTAAGTCTGGCGTTTCATTACCGCAGCTTTGTCGAGCTGAAAAATCAGTCAAATCCCGGCGCTCGTCAAAGGCAGCCAGCAGCGCACGATGGCTCGGCCCCCGTTGCGCGGCAGGTCCAGCTTTCCATGCACGACGCAATTCTTCGCCTTCTAAACGAATAGCGAGAGATGATGGGAATGCGAAAAATGTGAGCATTCCATCGTGAAGCTCCTGCTCAAAATCACTCACCCACTTTCTCCTTTTCCGATCTACCCCGTAGGGCGTGTGTAAGCGCCCAATTGTACCCTCTCGCTTTGAGGGTATGACGATGTCCGATTGGCTTGTCCGGGACCTTACCGTGTTCGGATTTTCGTCCGGCCAACAACACTGGATGTTTGTTGCGCTCGGTTTAATCGCCATCGGGATTTTCATGACGTGGAAACTGGACAAATAAGCAGCCTTCGCATGGGCTTTTCCCATACCGCCGCAATCGTCGCTTCCACTATCGTGGCGCTGTTTGTGATCGAATATTTTGGCCGCAAACTTCGGAAGCCAAAATAAGCCCCGTCAGTTGCCGGCTTCCTTTATTCGCCACCCCCACCACGCGACCCTCGCCAACCGGCTCAACGCCCTTGCCTCGATCAGCGCCGCGGCGAGACAATCGGCGCCCCACGCGACTGCCAAATATTGCGGCATTTTCCGGCACCTGATCCCATCCGTGATTCCAGCTCCTCCCTTCAAAATTTCCTGTTATTCCCATCCTTGGTATACATTATTCCTAACTGTTGCCGTTACGACACATTGTTTCCGCAATGCGGCAAAACTTGGAATAACCTCCTATCTTATTGAAATATATCATATTTTTATCCTTCTCATGGTTAATTTTATTTCGCAGTTGCGAGGGTTTCTCGGATCTCGCTTGCGTTGACGGTATCAAACGACCACGCCACGCTCACTCCAAAGAATTGACTAATTTTAATGAGGGGCGAGACGATGAGAAAACACGTACTGGGCGCAACTTTAGTCGCAGCGGGCTTGGTCTTCCACGCGTTGCCTGCATCCGCCGACAAGCTCGACGACGTGCTGGCGCGGCTTGATAAGATCGAAAAGAAAGACGCAGCGCTCGCAAACGAAAATGCGGCGCTGAGGGCGCGGCTCAAGAAGCATGATGATGCCGCCATCAAGAACGCTACGCCCGCCAAGCCTGGCGCTGCACCACTCCTTGCGACGCGTACGCCAACTCCGGCGCCCGCCCTCGTCGCGCCGGAGATCGACGCCAACGGTCACGGCTTCTTCGAGCACAAGAAGGGCAACCCGCTTACGTTCTACACGCCAGGCGGCGAGATCACCGGTTACGGCAACATCGATGTCTCGGTCGACGATACGACGAAGGCCTTCGGTGGCAACGTCAACAACAACCCGGCCTTCACGGGTCAGAGCGAACCATTCCCGCGCGGCAATTTCGGCTGGCTGCCGGCGATCGCCAGCAACAGCTCCTATCTCGGCGTGCGCGGTTTCCAGCGCCTGCCGGATTTCCCAGCTAACTTCGTCTACCAGCTTGAAGTCGGTTTCGGTGTTTCGAGCACGCCGTCGGGCTCACAGAGCAACAGCCAGATCAACAATAACGCGGCGACGCTGTTCAACCGCAACACCTATATCGGTTTTGCGAATCCTGAGTGGGGCGCGATCAAGATCGGCAAGACCAGCACGCCGTATGACAGGTCGACCGGAGGCTTCAACCCGTTCGCCGGCGAGATCGGCGACTATCACGTCATCGTGGGCAATACTGGCGGCGACAACCGCGTCGAATTCGGCGGACGTCTCGATCACTCGATCTGGTATGAATCGCCGACCATCGCTGGCATCCAGTGGAACCTCCTGTTCTCTCCCGGCCAGAACCGCGCCACGGAAAATGATAATATCCCGGCCGGTGAAGGCCAGTGCAGTGGCGGCAATGATCCTACCTCCGGTGGCGATTTGCCGGTCACCTGTAGCGACGGCTCGTTCGGTAACGCGGCCAGCGGCAATATCAGCTACACCAACGGTCCGTTGTACCTGACGGCGGCGGCTGAGTGGCATCAGAACGTCAACCGGCAGAGCGACGTCGCAGCGATCTATGGCATCGCCAACAGCGGTATCTTCACCAATGCGACCAGCTGTGGCGAGGTTCAGGCGTTTGCTCTGGCGTCAGGTGTAAATGGGGCAATCACGCCTGGCAGCGCAGCATCAAACAACTTCCTGCGCCTCTGCAATGAGGACGTCGCCGACGAATGGGCCTGGAAGGTCGGCGCCCTCTATACATTCCCGACCAAGACCACGGTCGGCGCCCTCTTCGAAATCGATACACCGTAACGATCCGGCCGAGCTGCAATTCATCAACGAACGTCAGCGCAATGACACCTGGCTCTTCGTGACCCAGCAACTGACGCCGAATGACTCCGCGAGCCTCGGCTGGGCCCACGCGTTTGCCGCGAACGGCGACCCCGGCCAGCACAACTCGGCCTCGCTGACCACGGCGGACGGCGGTGCGGCCTATGCTGCAAACGACAACAGCTCGGACATGGTCACCGCGAACTACAAGCACAAGTTCGGATCGAACCTGACCTGGTACACAGCAGTGGCTGCGACCATCAATGGGCCGAGCGCGCACTACGATTTGGGCGCGGGCGGTCACGGCGTCACCACCGACTGTCACTCGGCCTATGGTGCCACTGGTGGCCTCGCTTCCAACCCGCATTGCTGGACCGGCGCGACTCTCGCCGGTGTCTCCACCGGCCTGCAGTGGAGGTTCTAAATGTTACGGCAAAATCAGAACCTTACCCACACACAGGCGTCAGCAAAACATTCCCGAGAGATGACCATGAAAAAGAATATCCTGATTGGCGCTGTCGGCGCGTTGCTTCTCGGTCCGACGGCGGCTTTGGCGGCTGATCTGCCGGTGAAGGCGGCACCGCCTGCTCCTCCACCCTACGACTGGACCGGTTTCTATATCGGCGCCACGGCCGGCGGATCCCTGGGGAATAGCGACGCCGTTGACCGGGCCACCGGCCTCAGCGACGGGAACGGCTACAACATCAAGGGCGGCATGGGCGGCGGCACGCTTGGTTACAATTGGCAGGTGTCGCGTTTCCTCGTCGTCGGTTTCGAAGGTGATGGCTCCTGGGGTAGCGAATATGGCAGCGGTCCCGACATCGGGACAGTCGGCAACCCGGCGTTCCTGAGCTTCACCAAGGAAACCTGGCTGGCGACGGCGCGGCTTCGCGTCGGCTATGCCGTCGACAATTTGCTCTTCTACGGCACCGGCGGCTATGCCGCCGCTGGCGTTGAAGCTGGTGTCAAGGACGCCAACACCCTCGCTCTCCTTGCCTCCCAGACATCGACTCGCAGCGGCTGGGTGGCAGGCGGCGGCATCGAATGGGGATTTGCGCGGAACTGGTCGGCCAAGTTCGAACTGCTTTACATGCAGTTCAATAGCGTGGCGTTCAACACCGTTCAGGGCGAGGGTCCCCGCAACGTTCCGCTCAACGACACGGTTGCCCGTTTCGGCGTCAACTACCGCTTCGGCGGGCCGGTGGTTGCGAAATACTGATCGGGCTAACGATCGAATCAAAAGCTCCGGCCATGGCCGGAGCCAGACTGATGACAAAGTCCTCGCCATTGGCGGGGACTTTTGATTCACTGGGGGATGCTTCGCAAACCCACGCCGCAACAGACCGCATTTGAGATGGTCAGTCTCGAGGGTCTGGTTCCGAAGGATCACCTGCTTCGCAAGATCGAAGCGGCGATCGATTTTTCCTTCATCCATGATCGAGTTGCCGGACTTTATAGCCCGGACAACGGCCGCCCGCCGCTCGATCCGACACTGATGTTCAAGGCGCTTTTCATCGGCTATCTGTTTGGGGTGCGTTCGGAACGGCAGTTGGTGCGTGAGATCGAGGTCAACGTCGCCTACCGCTGGTTTTTAGGGCTGCAACTGACCGAGCCGGTGTTTGACGCCTCGACGCTGAGCCAGAACCGCCGCCGCCGTTTCAACGGTACAACGGTACAACGGTACAACGGTACAACGGTACAACGGTGGCCCAGGACATCTTCGACGCCATTGTCGAGCAAGCAATTGCCAAGGGTCTGGTAGACGGCACAGTGCTCTACACCGACTCCACGCATTTGAAGGCCAACGCCAATAAGAACCGCTACGATCTGGCCGTGGTCGCCAAGTCCCGCTCAGACTATTGGGACGCCCTGGATGAGGCGATTGATCAGGATCGGGAAGCTCACGACAAGCCACCGCTGAAGCCAAAGCCCCGCGACCCCGTTGCCAAAGAGACCAAGGTCTCACGCACGGATCCTCAGAGTGGCTACATGCTGCGCGACGGCAAGCCGAAGGGCTTCTTCTATCTCGACCACCGAACGGTTGATGGCCGGCTCGGCATCATCACCGACACCTACGCCACACCGGCCAATGTCCACGACTCCATCGTCTACCTCGGCCGGCTTGATCGCCAGCGCGAGCGCTTCGGTTTTGACGTCGGCGCCGTCGGCCTGGATGCCGGCTACGCCACGAGCGGGATTGCCAGGGGCCTCGAAGAGCGCGGCATTCCGGGAGTGATCGGCTATCGCCGTCCGACCCCGCCGACCTGGCATGATGGCGAGCAGGCAGTTCCTCTACGAGGCTGCGACTGACGGCTACCGCTGCCCGCAAGGTCAATTGCTCAACTACGCCACCACAGACCGGACCGGCTACCGCCACTATAAAAGTGATCCAAATATCTGCAGAAGCTGCCCGCTGCTGGCTTCATGCACCTCAAGCCGCAATGCCACCCGACTGATCACGCGCCATGTCTGGGCCGACGCGCGCGAACGAACCGACGCCCATCGTCTCACTCCCTGGGGAAAGCGCATCTACAAGCGGCGCAAGGAGACGGTCGAACGTTCCTTTGCCGACGCCAAACAACTTCACGGCCACCGCTACGCTCGCTTCCGCGGTCTCTTGGCCGTCACCGCCCAGTGCCTGCTCGCCGCCGCCGCTCAGAACATCAAGAAAATCGCCCTTGCTCTCGCTCCAAAGCCCGTCTGGGCCTGAGCAGCTTCGTTAATCGCCCCACCGACACCCAAAAAACAAAACCCCGCCAAAATCGGCGGGGTTTGTCAGCGGTCTGGCTCCGGCCATGGCCGGAGCTTTTTTATGCGAGCCGAGGACCTTATCGCTTGAAAGAAAAAGCTCCGGTCCTGGGACCGGAGCTTTTCTGGTGAAGCGTGCGCAGCGCGGGCCTGCCTGTTCTTACCGTAGCGTATTGTAGGCACGGGAGTTGGAAACGGTGTTCTCCGGATATCGGCCGTCGCCATAGAGGCCGCCAAATCCCGAAGGATAGTTGCTGTAGCCCTGGCTATATCCCCATCGCAGGGCATTTTCGATGGGCAGGTTTGGCTCGTAAGCGACCACAGGCGGAGGTGCCGCGTGCAAGTGCCTTCGGTATTGATGTGCCTGGCTCGCCGTCGCACCGATCACAAGCGCCAGCGAAAGCACCGCAGCTCCCGTGAGCCCGAATTTAATCATCATGTTCTCCTTAGCCGATCCGCATGCCTGCTCAGGGTTACCTTCACCTGCGCGCGTGGACGAAGTTGATACGCTGCCGAAATGCTGGAGCGCAGCTTGCAATTAACATATACATTTCGCCGACTATCCGAAATAGCCCGACTGTCTAAATTCGCCTTTATTTATCAGTAGCTTTGGCCTCAAACGGACCACTGCGGCTATGTCGAAGAACATGAGCAGGTGGTCGAGGCCGCCTTGGTCGGAGGAACAAGAGAGATGCGAACCCTAGCTGCGGCAGTTTTGTGCGTTGTTTTGAGCGGTGGCTGGGCGTCGGCGCAGAATACGGCGCAGTCAACCCAAGCCGGCAATCAATTCGTCGGAAAGGATGTCCATGTTGTCGCCGACCGGTTTGGGTCGCCAACCGGCCGCAAGAAGATGGACAACGATGAGATGCTCTATGTGTGGGAGCTTGGTCCGCCTGATCCAAGCGCCCGCAGAAGGAGAACCACCGAAGGTTACGGAAGTCTCTATGACGACGGGGAGCCTCCCGGCTACATGACGGACGACCCTCGCATCTGCAAACTCACCGTCATCGCCTCGGTCGAGGGAATCGTCACGCAGGTCACGGCCGAAGACCTTAACGGCACCGGCGCCCCGAAGAGGACGTTTGGTTTCGTCGGAAGCGTCTGTGCTGATCGGGGGTTGGCGCGATAAAGAGAGGGCAAAAGATACGACTTTTGCCGGATGCTGCGATCACCGCAACCTGCTCAAGAGCCCCACCAGCATCTCGCGTTCGCGCGGATCGAGCGGCGCCAAGGTCTCCCTGGAAATTGCCAGCGCGTTGGACGAAACTTTCTCCACCAATTGCTGGCCCGCGCGCGTCAGGCTGACGCGGAGACGGCGGCCATCCTCGGGGTCGGCGCTGGTCTCGGTCAGGCCTCGCGCCGTCAGGCGATCGATGACGCCTTTGATGGTGGCGACATCCATCGCGGTCAAACGCCCGAGCTGGTTCTGCGAACACGGCCCGGCCTCGGCGAGTTTCGACATCGCGGCCCACTGGGCTGTCGTCAAATCGGCGCCGATGTCGCGGGCGAAGATCATGGCGTGACGCTGCGAGACCTGCCGCAGGATGAAGCCGATCTGCTCGTCGAGCACGTAAGACGGCCGAGACGGCTTCACACCGCGCTTCAGAGAAACTGCCCTGCTCATCGCCGCCTCGTCATTTTTTAAGCCGCCCCTGCTACAGCGCCAGATGCGCGTCGCGGATATCCGGACGCGCATCGAGCTCGGCCATGGTGCCGGAAAAGCAGATGCGACCACGTTCGATGATGTAAGCGCGGTCGGAAATCAGCCGCGCGAAATGCAAATTCTGTTCGGAGACCAGAAGGCTGACGCCCTCCTTTTTCATGGTCAGGATGGCCTCGACCATCTGCTCGACGATCTTGGGCGACAAACCTTCGGACGGCTCATCGAGCAGCACCAGCGACGGGTTGCCCATCAAGGTCCGCGCGATGGTAAGCATCTGCTGCTCGCCACCGCTCATGCGCCCGCCGGGCCGTCCGCGCATTTCCGCGAGATTTGGAAACAGCGTAAACAGCCGCTCGCGCGTCCATTGCGGCGCATTTTCCCGTGGCGGTTGCCGGCCGACCTCGAGATTTTCCTCAACCGTCAAATCCGTGAAGATGCGCCGCTCTTCCGGCACATAGCCAAGCCCGCCGCGTACGATCGCATGCGTCGGAAGGCTCGAGATGTCATGGCCCTCGAACTGGATGCGGCCGGTGCGTTGCGCGACCAGGCCGACGATCGAGCGGAAGGTCGTGGACTTGCCGGCGCCGTTGCGACCCAATAGCGCAACCGCCTCGCCCGCGCCGACGTCGAGCGCGACGTCGAACAGGATGTGCGCCTGTCCGTAATGGCTGTTGAGTTCCTGGACGGACAGCTTCACGGCGAAGTCTCCTCCCGATGACGCGCATCGTAAAGAAGACCTTCGCCGAGATAGATCGCGCGCACCTCCGCGTTACGCCGGACCTCTTCCGGCGAGCCCTCTGCAATCAGGCTGCCGCGATTGAGCACCAGAATACGGTCGGCGTGTTCGAACACGACGTCCATGTCGTGCTCGGTGAAGAGGACCCCGATCGATTTTTGCCTGGCGATTTGCGCGGTGAGCCGCATCAGCTCGACGCGTTCGCGCGGCGCCATGCCGGCAGTCGGCTCGTCCATCAGGAGCAGTTTCGGCTGGTTGGCGAGCGCGACAGCAAGCTCAAGCCGCTTGAGATCGCCATAGGCCAGTTCACCGCAGGCGCGTGTCGCGAAGCCGCCCATCCCGACCAGTTCAAGCAAGCGGTCCGCCTCCTCTTGCGCATATTGCGGCAACGAGGCAGCGAGGTTGAACAGCTTGTGACCATGCGAGGACAGCGCCACCTGAACGTTCTCGCGCACCGTCATGGTCGGGAATGTCGCGGTGATCTGAAAGGTGCGCCCCACACCCAGCCGCCAGACCTCGCGCGGCTTCAGGCCGGTAGTGTCATGCCCCAGCACATGCACCCTGCCCGCATCGGGCACGGTCTGGCCGTTGAGCATGTTGAAGCAAGTGCTTTTGCCCGCGCCGTTGGGGCCGATCAGCGCAAGGATTTCGCCGGCTTGAAGCGAAAACGAGACGCTACGCACGGCATGTACCCCGCCATAGGATTTGCTTAACCCTTCGACCGACAATAGCGGCTGAGCGCTCATTCGGCGGTCTCGGCGTGTGAGGCGAGAACAGCGGCCTTGGCCGAAGACGGCCGGCGATGGCGGATCGATTCCAGCACGCCGACGATGCCTTTGGGGAAGGCCACGACGATCACAACGATAAAACCGCCAAGCACGAGCTTGGACCATTCGGTCTGGCTCACCAGCCAGATCGAGAGCGCCTTGTAGACGATAGCGCCGACGATCGCGCCCGAGACCGTCTCGACCCCGCCGAGCAACACCATGACCAGCGCATCGACCGACAGCGGAATGCCGAGGACATCCGGAAACACGCTGCCCTTCAGATAAGCGAACAGCGCGCCGCCTACGCCGGCCACGGTGCCGGCGATGACGAAGGCGCTCCACTGAACGCGCTTGCCGTCGATGCCGATGGCTTCGCCGCGCAGCGGAGAATCACGGGTTGCCCGCAGCGCAAAGCCGAAGGGCGAAAAAGTCATGATCCGCAGCACACCGACCGCGAGCGCGGCAACTGCCAGTGACAGCCAATAGAAATGCGAGGGGCTGGCCGCCCATCGTTCGGGCCATACGCCGAGAATGCCATTGTCGCCGCCGGTGAGACCTACCCACTGGAACGCGATCGACCAGACGATTTGCGCAAAGGCGAGCGTCAGCATCGCAAAATAGACGCCGGATAGTTGCACAGCGAAAAAGCCGAACACGGCGGCGCCCAGGAGACCGAGCACGGGACCGAGCAGAAGCGCCGCGATCATCGACAGGCCGGCAAGCTTGGCTGCGAAAGCCACACCATAGGCGCCAAGGCCGAAATAGGCCGCGTGCCCGAAAGAAGCGAGCCCGCCGGCCGACATCAGGAAATGCAGGCTAGCGGCAAAGATCACGAAGATCGCGATCTCCGCCCCGACGGTAAGCGCATAGTTGCCGGCAAAGAACGGCAGCGAAGCGGCAAGCACGAGCGCGATAACAGCCGCGATGCGTTCGTTCGAGGTCAGCGGCCGCCAGGGATTGACGGTGAGCCCCGGCGTGCGACGCGCCGCAGCCTCCGCCTTGCCGAGCAGCCCCCACGGCCGCACGATCAGCACCACCGCCATCACCAGGAACACCAGGATGATCGAGATCTTCGGAAAAACGAGAATGCCGAACGCATTCAATTCGGAAACCAACACGGCCGCGACGAACGCGCCGACGACGCTGCCAAGGCCGCCGATCACCACGACGACGAAGACATCGACGATGATCCGCAAGTCCATGGCGTGATGCACGGCATCGCGCGGAATTTGCAGCGCACCGGCGAGCGCCGCCAGAAAAACGCCGAGCGCAAACACGGATGTGAAAAGCCATTTCTGGTTGACGCCAAGGGCTGCCACCATGTCGCGGTCCTGGGTCGCGGCGCGAACCAGAACACCCCAGCGCGTTCGCTGAAACACCAGCCACAGCAAGCCGAGCACCGCCGGCCCCAGCACGATCAGGAACAGATCGTAGCTTGGAATTTTCTGACCGAAGAAATCGAGCGCGCCTTTCAAGTCGGGCGCACGCGGACCGACCAGGTCGTCCGGTCCCCAGTTCAGCACCACGAGGTCTTCGACCATCAGCGTCAGGCCGAAGGTCGCCAGCAACTGGAACAGTTCAGGCGCGTGGTAAATCCGGCGCAGCAATACCATTTCGACGACAACGCCGATTGCTGCCACGATCAGCGCCGCGGCCAGGATGCCGCCCCAGAACCCGAGCGCGCCGGAAAAGCGTTCGGTCAGCGTGAACGCCACATAGGCGCCGAGCATGTAAAACGCGCCGTGGGCAAAATTGACGATCCGCGTGACGCCAAAGATGATCGACAGGCCCGAGGCGACCAGAAACAGCGAAGCGGCGCTGGCAAGTCCGGTCAGGAACTGAACGATGTAAAAGGCCATGGCGTATTTGCGCAGCTCTCAGTGTGTCGGCCTCATCCTTCGAGACGACACTTCGTGCCTCCTCAGGATGAGGGTCTCACACCTCATGGTGAGGAGCGCGGGCGAGCCCGCGCGTCTCGAACCGTGAGGCCCCGAAAGGGCGTCACTCCTTCGGCCGCATCTTTTCGACTTCCGCGTCGCTCGGCAGATAGTCCGAGCCCTTGCGATAGACGGAATCGACCATCACGCCCTTGCCGTCCTTCAGCGCGGTCTTGCCGACGAAGGCGCCCAGCGTCGACTGATGATCGATCTTGCGGAAGGTGATCTCGCCGAAGGGCGATGGCACCGAAATGCCTTCGGCCGCGGCAATCAATTTCTCGGGATCGGTCGAGTTGGCCTTGGTGAGGATCGCGGCCGCCGCCTTGATCGTCTCGTAGCCGACGATCGAACCGAGCCGCGGATAGTCGTTGTACTTGGCCTGATAGGCCTTCAAGAAAGCCTCGTGCTCCGGCGTCTTGATCGAGTACCAGGGATAACCGGTGACGATCCAGCCCTCAGGCGTTTCGTCCTTCAAGGGATCGAGATATTCCGGCTCGCCGGTGAGGAAGCTCACCACGGTACGATCCTTGAACAGACCGCGGGTGTTGCCTTCGCGCACAAGCTTGACGAGGTCGGCGCCGAATTCGACGTTCAGGATCGCTTCCGGATTGGCGGCGGCCACCGCCTGCACCACCGGGCCCGCATCGATCTTGCCGAAGGGCGGCCACTGCTCCTCGACCCATTGAATGTCCGGCCGCTTCTCCGACATCAGCTTCTTGAACACGGCGACGGCCGACTGACCGTATTCATAGTTCGGCGCAATCGTAGCCCAGCGCTTGGCCGGAAGCTTGGCCGCTGCTTCTGCGAGCATCGCGGCCTGCATGTAGTTGGAGGGACGCAGGCGGAAGGTATAGCGATTGCCTTTCGACCAGGTGATGGCGTCCGTCAGGGGTTCGGCCGCCAGGAAAAATACCTTCTTCTGGTTGGCGAAGTCGCTGACCGCGAGCCCAATGTTGGACAGAAACGTGCCGGCCAGCATCGCGACGTTTTCGCTCGATACCAGCTCGTTGGCCGCCGTCTGCGCGTCGGCCGGCTTGCCGCCGTCATCCTTGGAGATGACGACCAGCTTCTTGCCGTTGATGCCGCCACTCGCGTTGATTTCCTCGACCGCGAGCTGCCAGCCCTTGCGATAGGGTTCGGTGAAAGCGGGCAATAACGAGTAGCTGTTGATTTCGCCGATCTTGATCTCGCCGCTCTGGGCAAAGGCACCTGATGCAAGCCCTGTGAAGGTCAAAGCAAGTAGCGCGCCCAATAAAATCCTGTTTCGTTGCATGCCTCTACCCTCCAGCGTTGATCCAATACGTTACCGCAATCCGTCTTCACCCTTGACCTCGCCGACCGTCAAGCCACCGACCCGCGGCAGCGGCCGGCCGCTGTCGGTGACGGCGAGCGCGACCATGATCTCGTTGGCGCGCGGGGCATCGTTGATCTGCACTTCCATGCCATCGAAATGGCTCCTGACAAAGGCCGCATCCTTGTGGCCGAGCGGAATATCGAGCGTGGTGCCGGGGCCGCTGCGCTTTTTCGAGGACGGTATCAGCGCCGCGCCCTTGCCTAATCGTTTACGCACCGGCGCTCCCATCTTGGGATGCAAGATCGCTGCCGCATGCTCCAGCTCGCCATTTTCGCCGACGGCTGCGGCCTTGCCATAGCTGTGCACCTTGGCGCCGTCGATGCCTAAGGCTGCGACCGCCTTTTGGGCGAGCAGGTCGCCGAGTTCTTCGCCGATCGCGATCAGCGGCGAGAGGTCCTCGACATACCGGCCGGCAAAGGGGTTTTCGATCACCGCAATCGCGGCCGCACGCCGGGTCGGGGGGCTGACGCCCTGCCCCATCTCCATCAGGGTCTCTTCGACAACGGTAACGATCTTGCGTATCACCACGCTCATGGACGGGCACCCTCTTGAACGAACGCGAGAGGCGAAGATCGCTCAGGCAGGATCACGCTTTCACCTGCCGCAAGCGAAGACCGATGAAGAACATTTGCGCTCCCGCTTGGCAAGCCGACGGCGCGGATTTCGCCTTTCAAATGCAGCGCAGCCGCCTCGATCAGGCCGCGGCCGAGCCATTGGCGTGCCTCGGCATCGCCCGCGTCAAGCGCGATCGTGATCTCGGAGGGCGCCAGGAAGCCGACATCTCGCGTCACCAGGCGTGGCCCAAGATCGCTGTCCGGCTGTAGTTCGTTGGCCGGGCGGCGGACAATGGCGGGATGGCTCGGCAAATCGACGGCATTGGCAATGATGGTAGCGGCGGCATCGGCCTGCGCCGCCGTGCGCGCCATCACCGTCACGGCATCGGCAATGCCGAGCGAAAAACTGCGGCCATGCCATCCGCTGGTCGCGATGCCGCGTGTGGGATCGCAGCTGCGGATTTCAGCCGTTCGCATCACGCCGAACCTGTCGGGGCGATCGATCAAGCCAACGGTGAACGCCTCGCCGTCGGTCAAATGCAAAGCAATGTCGCCGCCATTATTGACGTAGGCGCGATCAAGCGGCGCGGCCCGAACCATGGCGGCGAGAATTTCCTCCGCGACGCTGCCGGCGACCGCCGCCATCGGCGTGATGAAACGATCCGTGGCGAACGGGGCTACCGCGGCATGCATGCGGCGCGCGACGATGCCCTGCAACGCGCACCGCGCCGGGTCGGCCGCCGTCCGCAACAGGGCCAATTCGTCGCAGAGTTCGTCCAGCAGACCGGAGAAACGGCTGGTCGCGGCAGCATAGGCGGTGCGCTTGTTGGCAGCGCTACCCTCCGCCTCCACGATCAGGTCGATCGGGCCATCCTGCAAATGCAGCCGCTTGCCGTCCTTGAGCCATCCGACCTGCGGCTGCCGCGTCATGACGGCGCCCCCGCTTTCGGCGAGGGCGAGGCCACCAGGCGCGCCTCGCTTGTCTTCAGCGACGCCAGAGGGCGAACATGATCCATATGGCCGCCAAGGGCTGCGTAATCCGACAGCCGCATCGTGAACTCGATCGGCGCCACCAGCGCCGGCGTCGGCACATAGCCGAACGCGCCTGCCGGCAGCCGCGTGACATCGACCATAAACGTAATGCCGCCGCCCGGCCAGACATAGACCGGCGCGCCGCCGCTGGTGACGCGCGTCAGCGCGTCCTTGACCGAGCGCGTCAGCCGCACCGGATTATCGGTGACGCCGGCGCGCAGCGAACCGCCGGCCCCGCCCATGAACAGCACGGTGCAGAGCGCCGGTTCGCAATTCTCCTGAATTCGCTCGACCGAAAATCTCAGGTCCGCCGGCATGGTCTTCTCGACCGGCCTTAAGCCCTCGTCGAGTTCATAATAGGCGGCGTGTTCTCCGGTCGTCGAGACCATCAGCATGGTGGTGCCTGGACGCGCAACCTTTGGATCGAACGGCCCCAGGATCGTCAGCGGGTCTGAAATCTGCGTGCCGCCCCAGCCGGTGCCGGGCTCGGCGACCTGAAAATAGCGGCCGGGCGTCGACCGCCGTCCCTTCATCTTGATGCCGGTATCGGCAATATCGAGCACCTTGCCGGCCTGATGCTCGCTGAGCACGCCGGTGATGTGGTCGTCGACGACCACGACCTCGTCGACCTTGCCGTGCCATTGCTTGGCGAACATGCCGATCGTGGCCGAACCGCATCCGACCCGCATCCGCTCTTCGGCCACGCCGTTCGACGATTGGCGGATAGCCGGCCTGCACCACCACGGTCGCGCCGCCGTCGATGGTGATTTCCACCGGCTTGCAGTTGCTCAAATCCATCAGCGCATCGCAGGTGACGCGGCCTTCCTTCTTCGACCCGCCGGTCAAATGATGAACGCCGCCGAGCGACAGCATCTGCGAGCCGTATTCGCCGGTCGTCACATGCCCCACCGCCTCGCCCTGCACGCGAACGGTTGCGGTTTCCGGCCCGAGAAAGCGGTCGGTATCGATCTTCACCTTGACGCCGCAATAGCTGAAGATGCCTTCAGTGACGACCGTGACCATATCGACGCCATCGATCTCCGAGGACACGATGAAGGGCGCCGGCTTGTAATCGGGATAGGTCGTGCCGGCGCCGATCGCGGTGACGAACACGTCCTGTTCGTGAACGATCTTGCCGTCCCAGTCGCCGCCGGTCTGGAACGGCACCAGCCGTCCGCCATGCGATACAGTCCGCTCCAGCAAAACATGCGGATCGACGCGTACCAGTTGGCCGTCGTGATTGGCGTAGCGGTCGCACGCGCCGGCCGCGCCCGGCTTGATGTAGCACATCACCGGGCAGGCATCGCAGCGGATCTTGTCGGAGGCCATCGCGTCGGTCGTCATGCCCGGAACCATTTTCATTCGTACACGAACGATTTTGCGCGCGCCGCAAAAGACTGTCAAGCGCGTTTGGGTGGCAGCGTGGCGAATCTCTTGCACGTTTGTATGCAAACGGTATTCTCAAAACACCCTTTAACGACCTGCACGAGCGCTCTTGGCCCACTGGAAGCAAGCTCCGATCCGCCTCGCTGTCAACGGCCGGGTCCATGACGTCGGCGCCTCCCCCGATACCGCCCTGCTTCATGTGCTGCGCAACGACCTCGAACTGAACGGACCCAAATATGGCTGCGGGCTCGGCGAATGCGGCACCTGCACGGTGCTGATCGACGGTTTGGCGGCGCGCTCCTGCGTGATTCCGATCGAAGGCTGCGTCGGGTCGCGATGTCGTGACGCTTGAAGGTCTCGGCTCGCGTCACGACCCCGACCCCGTGCAGGAGGCTTTTATTACCGAGAACGCCGCGCAATGCGGCTATTGCCTCAACGGCATGATCATGACGACCAAGGCGCTGCTGATGCGCAATCCGCATCCGACCGAACAAGAGGCGCTGGAAGCGCTGCGCTACAATCTTTGCCGCTGCGGCGCGCATGTGGAGATCATTCGCGCGGTGATGCGCGCCGCAGGTCAGCGCGCTCGAGGCACGCGATTGATGAGCGTATCCGGCTCTCGCGATGACAACGGAGATCGGCCGGGAACACTGACGGTGGTGCGCCCTGTCGCAGCCGGCACCAACCATCCGTTCGAGACCTTCATCAAGATCACCGCGGACGGGTCGGTCACCGCCTTCAACGGCCACGTCGATCTCGGCACGGGGATCCGCACCGCGCTTGGGCAGATCGTTGCCGAAGAACTCGATGTGTCGTTCGCGCGCGTCGATCGTGGTACTCGGCGATACCTCGCGCGTCCCCAATCAGGGCCCGACGATTGCGAGCGAAACCATCCAGATTTCGGCGGTGCCGCTGCGCAAGGCCGCCGCGCAAGCACGGCAATTCCTGATCGCGCGCGCCGCCGAACGGCTCGAGCTGCCGTCTCCAGGAGCTTGCGATCGAAGACGGGCTGGTCCGCGGGCATAACCGCAGCATCAGCTACGGCGAATTGATCGGCGACGACATCATCCGCCTCGAACTCGCCGATGACGTCGAAGTCAAATCCACCGATGCCTATCGCGTCGTCGGCCAGTCGGTGCCGCGCGTCGATCTTCCGGCCAAGGCGACCGGCGAACTCGTCTACGTCCATGACGTCCGCGTGCCCGGCATGCTTCATGGCCGCGTGGTGCGCCCGCCCTATGCCGGCGTCGATGGCGGCGATTTTGTCGGCACGAGTCTGATTGATGTCGATGAATCCTCGGTGCGCGACATTCCCGGCCTCATCGCGGTAGTGCGGATTGCCGATTTCGTCGGCGTCGTCGCCGAGCGCGAGGAAAACGCGATCAAGGCGGCGGCAGGGCTCAAGCTGACCTGGAAGCAGGTGCCGACGCTTCCCGATATGAAAGATATCGAGACGGCGCTGCGCGCCAATCCATCGACGCCGCGCACCCTGATCGACAAAGGTGATGTCGACACAGCGCTCAAGCACGCGGCAAAGCCGATCGCGCGCACCTATGTCTGGCCCTACCAGATGCACGCTTCGATCGGCCCGTCCTGCGCGGTGGCGGACTTTCGGGAAGACCAGGTTCGTGTGTGGTCCGGCACGCAAAACCCTCACATGCTGCGCGGCGATCTGGCGCTGCTGTTGCGGCGTCCTGACTCCGACATCGAGATCATCCGGATGGAAGCGGCCGGCTGCTATGGCCGCAACTGCGCAGACGATGTCTGTGCCGATGCGGTGCTGCTGTCGCGCGCGGTCGGGCGTCCGGTTCGCGTGCAGCTGACGCGCGAGCAGGAACATGTCTGGGAGCCGAAAGGCACCGCACAACTGATCGACGTCAGGGGCGGGTTGGACGCCGATGGCGGCGTTGCGGCTTACGATTTCGCGAGCCGCTATCCTTCCAACGCTGCGCCGACGCTGGCGCTGCTTTTGACCGGCGCGATCTCGCCGACACCTCTGGTTTCGGAAATGGGCGACCGCACCGCGATCCCGCCTTACGACTACGACCACTTACGCGTGGTGGCGCATGACATGCCGCCGATCATGCGGGCCGCCTGGCTTCGCGGTGTGTCGGCGCTCCCCAGTACGTTTGCGCATGAATCCTATATCGACGAACTCGCGTCTGAGGCTGGCGTCGACCCGATCGAATACCGGCTGCGTTACCTGAAGGATCCGCGCGCGATCGATCTCGTCAAGGCGGTCGCCGAGCGCGCCGACTGGCAGCCGCGCCCGGTGCGACAGGAAAGCGAGAGCGAAGGCGATATCGCGCACGGCCGTGGCTTTGCCTATGCGCTCTACGTTCACAGCAAGTTTCCAGGCTATGGCGCGGCATGGTCGGCCTGGATCGCCGACGTCGAGGTCAACACGGCAACCGGCGATGTCAGCGTGACGCGCGTGATCGCAGGCCAGGATTCCGGCCTGATGATCAATCCGGACGGCGTGCGCCACCAGATCGAAGGCAACGTCATTCAATCGACCAGCCGCGCATTGATGGAGGAAGTTTCGTTCAGCGGCGCTTCGGTCGCGAGCCGCGAATGGGGCGCCTACCCGATCATCAAATTTCCGGACCTGCCCAAGATCGACGTGTTGATGCTGCCGCGCAACGACCAGCCGCCGCTTGGCGTCGGCGAGTCCGCGTCCGTCCCGAGCGCGGCCGCCATTGCCAATGCCATTTACGATGCGACCGGCGTCCGCTTCCGCGAACCGCCGTTCACGCCGGAACGCATTCTGGCGGGATTGCGCGGCGAGCAAACCTCGCACCGCGAAGCTCTCCCCTCGCCGGCCTCGGCGCCTGCGAGTACGAACCGCTGGTCAAATCCATTCCACACGCGGCGCGGTGTCTTGGCGACCGCCGCCGCCCTTGTTGCCGGCGGTATCGGTATCGCCACCGCTGTCTTGCCGTGGCGCTCGATCGCGCCGATCGCCCGGCCGGACGCCTCGGTGTTTTCGGCGGCGACCATCGAACGCGGCCGGCAACTCGCCGCGCTTGGCGACTGCGCGATCTGCCACACCTCGATCAACGGCGTGCTCAATGCCGGCGGCCGCGAAATCGAGACGCCGTTCGGCACGATCTACAGCACCAATATCACGCCCGATGTCGAGACCGGGATCGGCAACTGGTCCTACCCGGCCTTCGAGCGCGCGATGCGCGAAGGCATCCATCGCGACGGCCGGCAGCTCTATCCGGCATTTCCCTACACGCATTTCGCAAAATCAAGCGATGCCGACTTGCAGGCGCTGTACGCCTTCCTGATGGCCGAGACGCCGGTGAGAAGCGAAAACCGCGCCCACGCGCTCGTTTTTCCCTTCAACTGGCGTCCGCTGTTAGCCGGCTGGAACGCGCTATTTCACAATGCCGAACCATTCACGCCCGACCCGAAGCAATCGGCCGTGTGGAATCGCGGCGCCTATCTGGTCGAAGGTCTCGGCCATTGCGGCGGCTGTCATTCGCCGCGCAACGCCTTGGGGGCTGAAAAGGCCAACGCCTATCTCGCCGGCGGCTTTGCCGAGGGCTGGGAGGCCCCGCCTTTGACTTCGCTCTCACACGCGCCGATTCCCTGGAACGAAGACGAGCTGTTCGCTTACTTGCGGACCGGCACTTCCCGCCTCCATGGCGTTGCCGCGGGCCCGATGACCCCGGTCGTGCAGGAGCTAAAAGCCCTGCCGGACGAGGACATCCGCGCCATGGCGGTTTACCTTGCCTCCTTCAATGAAAACACGGGCGGCAAACCGGCCCAGGAGGCCCTGGCCGAGCGGCTTGAGCGGACGACCGGCACGCGCATTGTCGCGACATCGCCGGCCGGCCAACGCTTTTACGAGGGCGCCTGCGCGGTGTGCCACGCGGTCGGCGGTCCGCCTTTGTTCGGCAGCCGGCCGTCACTGGCGCTGAACAGCAACGTACACGCGGCCACCCCCGACAACCTGATCCAGGTGATCCTGCACGGCATTATGGCCCCGGTCTCGAGCGATCTCGGCTATATGCCGGCCTTCCGGGACGCCCTGTCCGACGACCAGCTCGCCGAGCTCGTGGCCTATCTCCGGCAGCAATTCGCGCCGCAAAAGCCGGCCTGGACCGGGATCCCGGCCGCGATCATGCGTATCCGGCAAGGGGGCGCGGGCTGAAACCCACTGGTTGGGCTGCCCTGTGCAAGCTAGACTTCTCATTATGACAGTCACCGATATCGCGACCCGGACCTATAATCACGGCTGGCGGCTCGACCCGATCGTGCGCAGCCTGCTCGATACCGATTTCTACAAGCTGCTGATGCTGCAAATGATCCGGGATTGCTACCCGAACCAGCGGGTGACTTTTTCGGTCATCAACCGCAGCAAGCATGTCCGGCTGGCCGAGGTGATCGACGAAGCCGAGTTGCGCGCACAGCTCGACCACGCCCGCTCGATCCGCTTCAGCAAGAAGGAATTGATCTGGCTTGCCGGTAATACGTTCTACGGCAAGACCCAGATGTTCTCGCCCGACTTCATCAACTATCTTTCGACGTTCCGCCTTCCCGAATACGAACTCAAGAAAGTCGACGGCCAGTACGAACTGAATTTTCACGGGCCGTGGACCCATACGACGATGTGGGAGATTCCGGCGCTCGCCATCCTCAATGAACTGCGCTCGCGCCAGGTGATGAAGGGACAGGGCCGGTTTGCACTCGACGTGCTCTATGCGCGCGCCAAGGCCAAGCTCTGGGCCAAGGTCGAGCGGCTGCGCAAGCTGGACGGTCTGCGCCTTTCGGATTTCGGCACGCGGCGGCGTCATGGTTTCCTGTGGCAGCGCTGGTGCGTGGAGGCGGTCAAGGAAGGGCTTGGGCTCATCCTTCACCGGCACTTCCAACGTGCTGCTGGCGATGGACAACGATCTCGAAGCGATCGGCACCAACGCCCATGAACTGCCGATGGTGGCCGCCGCACTGGCGAACGACGACAACGAGTTGCGCTGGGCGCCGTACCGTATTCTCGATCAATGGCGTCACACCTATGGCGGCAATCTTCTGGTCGCGCTTCCCGATGCCTTCGGCACCAAGTCTTTCCTGCGCGACGCGCCGGAATGGGTTGCCGACTGGACCGGCTTTCGGCCGGACAGCGCGCCGCCGATCGAGGCCGGCGAAGAAATCATTACCTGGTGGAAACAGAAGGGCCAAAACCCGAAGGAAAAGCTTCTGGTCTTTTCCGACGCCATGGACGTTGAATCGATCGAGCAAACCCATCGGCATTTTGCCGGCCGCGTCCGTATCAGCTTCGGCTGGGGCACCAACCTCACCAACGATTTCGTCGGATGCGCGCCGAACGGTTCGGTCGACCTCAATCCGATCTCGATCGTCTGCAAGGTCACCTCGGTCGATGGCCGCCCCGCCGTCAAGCTCTCCGACAATCCGGAAAAGGCCACCGGCGCGGCGAGCGAAGTCGAGCGTTACCTGCGCGTGTTCGGCGATGCCGGCCGGGTCCGCGCCGCCGTGCATGTTTAACGCGGTAGCTTCACTCCTTATTCGGCGAGTTTCCGCATGCCCACACCGAAGCCGCCTGGTTTTGAGACCCTGAGCCTTCATGCCGGCCAAAGGGCCGACCCGACAACCGGCGCACGTGCCGTGCCGATCTATCAGACCACTTCTTACGTCTTTCAGGATTCCGATCACGCCGCGGCGCTGTTCAACCTGGAACGCGCCGGTCACATCTATACGCGGATATCAAATCCGACGACGTCGGTGCTGGAAGAACGCATCGCGGCACTGGAAGCAGGCGTTGGCGCGATCGCGACCGCGAGCGGCATGGCCGCACTTCATCTGGCGATCGCCACACTTCTGAACGCCGGAGATCACATCGTGGCCTCCGCCTCGCTCTATGGCGGCACCATCAACCTCCTGGCGCACACGCTGCCACGCTTCGGCATCACGACGACATTTGTGAAACCGCGCGCACTCGACGAGTTTCACGCCGCAATCCGCCCGACAACCCGGCTCGTGATCGGCGAGACCATCGGCAATCCCGGACTGGAGGTACTGGACATTCCGGCGGTAGCACAAATCGCCCATGAGGCGAAAATTCCGCTCCTGATCGACAACACCTTTGCGACGCCGTTTCTCAGCCGCCCGATCGAACTCGGCGCCGATATCGTGATGAACTCGGCGACCAAATGGCTCGGTGGCCATGGCATCGCGATCGGCGGTGTGATCGTCGACGGTGGCCAGTTCGACTGGCACGCCTCCGGCAAATTCCCCGTTCTGACCGAACCCTATGCCGGCTATCACGGCATCGTTTTCGACGAACAGTTCGGTCAGGCCGCCTTCATCATGCGGGCGCGTACCGAAGGTCTGCGCGATTTCGGCGCGTGTCTGTCGCCGATGAACGCGTTCCAGCTTTTGCAGGGCATCGAGACGCTCGGCGTTCGCATGGAACGGCACATGAACAACACGCTCGCAGTGCTGGAATTCCTGGCCGCCAACAAGGCCGTCGATTGGGTTCTGCACCCGGCGCTGGAATCTCATCCAGATCATGCGCTGGCCAAGAAGCTCCTGCCGCGCGGCGCCGGCTCGATCGTCTCTTTCGGCATCAAGGGTGGTCGCGCGGCCGGCAAGAAATTCATCGAGTCGTTGCGCCTGGTCAGCCATCTCGCCAATGTCGGCGATGCCAAGACGCTGGTGATCCACCCCGCCTCTACCACGCATCAACAGATGGATACGGCGCAACTCCAGGCGGCGGGCATCGGCGAGGAACTGGTGCGGCTGTCCGTCGGTATCGAGGCGGTTGCCGACATTCTCGATGACCTCGGTCAGGCGCTGCGCGCCTCGCAGAAGGTTTGAGTTATGCAGCTTTCGGTCAATGGGATCGATACGTTCGTGGCGACCGGCGGCAGGCCGTTCGACAAATTACTGCCGGCCGTGGTCTTGCTGCATGGCGCAGGTTTCGATCATTCGAGCTGGGCGCTGCACAGCCGCTGGTTCGCCCACCACAGACATTCGGTGCTGGCGCCGGACTTGCCCGGCCATGGCCGCTCGCCGGGAAAGCCGCTGACGACCATCGCCGACATGGCGGACTGGACCGCCGCCTTGCTGGATGCCGCCGGCGTGACGAAAGCCAAACTCGTCGGCCACTCCATGGGTTCGCTGATCGCGCTGGAGACCGCCGCGCGACACCCTGACAGGGTGTCGGGCTTGAGTTTGATCGGCACTGCCGCGACGATGACGGTCGGGCCTGATCTTTTGAAGGCGGCTGAAGCCAACGACCTCGCGGCCATCGATATGGTGTCGATCTGGGGCTTAGGCTTCAAAGCCGAACTCGGCGGCAGCCTCGCGCCCGGACTTTGGATGCACCAGGGAGCCCAGCGTGTTCTGCAACGATGCGCCCCTGGCGTCCTCTATGGTGATCTCAACGCCTGCAACGCTTACCAGAACGCGCTGACTGCCGCGGCGCAAATCAAGGTGCCAGTCACCTTCATCCTCGGTGAGCGCGATATGATGACACCTGCCAAAGCCGGTAAGACGCTCGCCGCCGCGATACCACACGCCCGCATCGTGGTGTTGCCGGGCGCCGGCCACATGATGATGATCGAGCAACCCGACGAACTACTCGCGGCGTTGAAAGACGGCTAGTGCGGCGGTTCGGAAGTTCGTAAATTTGGGGACCGGACAAGGATGCGAGCTTCGGAATCGGGACGCTAGGTCTGGTCTGCTTCTCTGCGCGGGCGCCGCGATTCGCGGGGAGTCTCCCGTCCGAGGAAATAGCTCTGCAGCGCCGGCACGACTACCAGCAACAAGACCGGCCCGATCAGCATCCCGCCCACGATCACGGTTGCGAGCGGGCGCTGCACCTGGCTGCCGATGCCGGTGGAGAGCGCAGCCGGAAGCAAGCCGATGCAAGCCGACAGCGTCATCATCAGAATTGGCCGCATCTGCTGGTCGACCGCACGGAACATCGCCTCGGCCGGGTCCAGACCACTGCCGGCCACGCGATAATAGCCATGGATGACGAGAATGCCGCTCATGACAGAGACACCGAACAGCGAAACAAATCCGATGGCGGCCGAGATGCTGAAATTCAGACCGAAGACATATAGCCCGAGAATGCCGCCGCCGACCGCGAACGGAAGTCCAAGCAGCGCCAACAGGCTGTCACGGAACGAATTGAACAACCCGTAGAGCAGCACCATGATCAGGACGAACGTAATCGGAAGAATAACGGCGAGCCGCTTCTTGGCTTGCTGCAACGAATTCGAACTCCCCCGCCCAATCGATGCGATAGCCGGGTGGCAGTTTCACATTGCGGCTGATGCGTTGCTGCGCCTCCTCGATCGCACTGGCAAGATCGCGGCCGCGAACGCTGAATTTGATCGGCACGAAGCGCTGGTTTTTCTCGCGAAAGATGTAAGAGGCGCCAGTGTCGAGCGTGATGTTGGCGAAGTCGCTGAAAGGAATATGCGCGTTTCCAGCCGGCGTCTGAACGCCGACCTTGATATTCTTCACCTCATCGACGTTGTTGCGATATTCGGGCGCGAGCCGCACCACCACACCGAACTGGCGCTCCGCCTCCAGAAGCGTGGTAGCCACGGTCCCGCCCAAGGCAGCCTGCACGACGTTATTGGCATCGCTGACGTTGAGCCCGTAGCGGGCCGCCTTCTCCCGGTCGATCCGGATGTTCAGATTGGGCTGCCCGAGCACCCAGAACGCGCCGAGATCGGTAATTCCCGGCACCTGAGCCATCTCGGGCAAGGCCGCTTTCGCGATCTGTTCGAGGGTCGCGAGGTCGGGACCGACAATCTTGATGGAGTTCGCGCCTTTGACGCCCGACAGCCCTTCCTCGACGTTGTCCTGGATGTATTGCGAGAAATTGAAGTTGATGCCGACGAATTCGCTGGAAAATTCGGCTTGCAGTTCGTCGACAAGCTTTTCCTTGGTCAGACCCGCCGGCCATTCCTCGAAAGGTTTCAGCGGCACGAAGAACTCCGCATTGAAGAAGCCCGCCGCATCGCTGCCATTGTCGGGACGGCCGTGCTGCGAGACCACGGTGATGACTTCGGGATGCCGGAGCAGAATTTCGCGCATTCGCGCCACCAGCGGTATTCCCGCCTCGAGCGAGAGAGTCGGCGGCATCGACGCGCGGATCCACAAATTCCCTTCTTCGAGCGTCGGCAGGAACTCGCTGCCGAGGCGCGAACCGAGGAATCCGCTGACGCCAAGGAAAACCAGTCCGACCGCGATCATGACCGGCCGGTTCTTCAACGACCAGCGCAGCACAGGCGTGTAGACCTTACGTACCGTACGAACGACGATCGTCTCAACTTCGCTAAGGTGCTCCGATAGCAGAAGCGAAGCCAGACACGGCGTCACCGTGAATGTCGCCGCCAGCGCTCCGACCAGAGCGTAGGCATAAGTTCGCGCCATCGGGCCGAAAATCTGGCCTTCGACGCCCTGCATGGTGAACAGCGGGATGAATGCCGCGACGATGATCACGGTGGAGAACAAGACGGCCCTGTCGACCTGCAGACCGCTGATCAGGATCAGTCGCAGCCGATCGGTCCATGGCGGGTTGCTGGTCGAGCCGGCGCCTGTCGGATCGTCGCCCCAGCGCTTCTCGGCGAGCTGATTCAACAACTCTATTCTTTCGTCCGGCCGGGAAGCGAGATTGCGAAACACATTCTCGACCACGATCACGGCGGAGTCGACGATGATACCGAAATCGACGGCGCCGACCGACAGCAGGTTTGCATCCTCGCCGCGCAGGACAAGGATGATGATGCTGAAGAACAGCGCGAACGGAATATTGGCGCTCACGATAACGGCGCTGCGCAGATCGCCGAGAAACAGCCACTGAATGGCGAAAATCAGCAGAACACCAAAAATGAGATTATGCAGCACGGTACTGGTGGTGACGCCGACCAGAACGGTGCGGTCGTAGAACGGAACCAGTTTGACCCCCGGCGGAAGGCTTCCATCCGTGTTGATCTTCTCGATCTCCGAGCGGATGCGCGCGACCACGTCATTGGTGTGCAGCGTCCGGTTCATGATGACGATCGCCGCCACCACATCATCCGAATGGTCGCGACCGGCCTTGCCAAGCCGGGGCACATAGCCCACCGAGACCTTGGCCACGTCTTTCACGAACAGCGGCAAGCCTTGCGACTCGGAAAGCATGACGTTCTCGATGTCCTGAACCTTGTAGCCCTGGGTCAGGTCGGTCGCGCCCCCGCTGTCCATCAGTCCGACGCCGCGAACATTCACCGACTGCTGCCCCATATTGATGGTGCGGCCGCCGACGTTGACATTGGCATTGCCGATAGCGCTGATCACCTGCGGCAGCGTCAGACCATAGGCTTCAAGTTTCCGCGGATCGACGTCGACGTCGTATTCCTTGGTCGTGCCGCCCCAGGTATTGACCTGCACGACGCCGGGAACGGCAAGCAGCCGCCGCTGCAAGATCCAATCCTGTACCGTGCGCAGGTTGGTCAGCCCGAAATGCGGCGGTCCGACCAGCTCATAGCGGTAGATTTCGCCGACCAGGCTGGTCGCCTGGATCTGGGGCGTCACGTTGCCCGGAAGCGTGACGTTCTGTTGCAGGTTGATGGCTGTCTGCGTGAGCGCGAAATAATAATCGACGTTGTACTGGAACACGACGCGGACAAAGGACAGGCCGTAAAACGAAGTCGAACGAATCACATCGACGCCGGGGGTGGCGGCAAGGCCAACCTCGATCGGAATGGTGAAGTAGCGCTCCATCTCCTCGGCGGAGAGGCCCGGAGATTGCGCCGTGATCTCCAGGATCACCGGCGCCGGGTTCGGGTAGGCCTCGATGTTAAGCCGCGAAAAAGCGAACGTGCCGGCCCCAATAAACAGGAGCAGGCCCAACAGCACCAGCGGCCGGCGGGTCAAGGCGAATGTGAGAAACCCTTTGGTCAGAAATAGCCCCCGAATCCGAGTCTTGCGCCGTCATCCAACGAATCGGATGCTCCCAGACGCCGCTCAGTTAACCTGAATGGTAGACAGATTTTGCGCTGGCTTGAAGTCCAAATTGGCCTGAAAGGCATCATTACCATAATGGGAGTGCGAGACGCGGAACCACGCTGACCGTCCCGCGCCGGCGTTCTTCGGCATTTACGCAGCGTTATCGACGCTTTGCGCCACAGGCCGAGCGACGTTCGATTTTAGTTAGCGATTTCTTTCGACCCTGCCCCGATCCGAGCCCACACAACCGGCGTAAGCCGCTCGAGAGCGCCTTCTTCGTACCGATAAGGCATTTGCTCGAAAAAGCGGCACAGCCGGTTTTAACGCCGCTCTTAGTCTTTCGTGATTAGGTCCCCGGAAAACCATCGCTTTTTTGGGAACCGGCAGGACAACTACCGTGCGGCGCCAGACAGAAGATCAATCGCCCCGCCCCAGCGTCGGGCGCCGACGAATTGCGCAAGTATTGGCGGCGCTTCGTTACGACTTGTCCTGGCGCTTCGCGCGTCCGGGTGCATTCAGGCAGCGGTTCGAACAGGCGATCGCCAACCTGCCGCAAGGTATCTGTCTCTACGCCCCGGATGATCGGCTTGAACTGGTCAACGAGCAATTCTGCCGAATCTACAATCAACCGATGAGCCGGCTCCGCACCGGAATGAAACTGTACGATGTGCTTGCCGATAGCTGTGCACTCGGCAACTATCCCGGCCGCAGCGTAGACGAGATCTACTCGGCTCGCAAAGCCTTCATCGATCGCCGGGAAAAAGGGATATTCCTCCAGGAACTCGGCGACGGCAGACTAATCGCAATCCATCATCAGCCACTGGAAGATGGTGGCTGGGTTTGTACCTACGAAGACATCACCGAACGGCGGAAGGCCGAAGCTCAGGTCGAGTTTCTGGCGCACCATGACAGCCTTACCGAGCTTCCGAACCGGCGTCTTTTCACCGATCGGCTCAATGGCGCGATCACGCGCGCGACATCAGGCAGCGCTTGCGCTTTGCTGTGTCTCGATCTCGACGGCTTCAAGGACGTCAACGACCGGCTTGGACACGCCGCCGGCGACGTACTCCTGAAGAATGTCGCCATGCGGTTGAAAGACTCCATTCGCAGTGACGACACCGCTGCCAGACTCGGCGGCGATGAATTTGCAATCCTGTTACCGGATTCGTCGACGACATCAGCGCTTCGCGTCGCGAACGAATTGGCACGCGTGCTTCGGGAACCGTATTTTCTTGGCGCATTCGGCTCTGCCAGCGTGGCGGCAAGTGTCGGCATTGCCATCGCTCCGGACCACGCCGCTACGGCCGACGAATTGATGCTCAAAGCCGACCAGGCGCTTTACAAATCGAAGAGCACAAGGCTGGGGCTACCTGTCGTGTTCGATAACCGGCTCGATCTTTTATCGGGTGAGAAAGCTCCGAAGGCGCAAAAGCCGGCGGCCGAAAAATCCGACGCCGACGAGCTTCGAGAAGTCGCAAACGATCTCGCGCAAGCGCTGCAAAACGGCCGTGAACTTGGCCTGCACTACCAGCCGATTTACGACGCCAAAAGCGGTCGGCCGGTCGCCGTCGAAGCGTTGGCGCGCTGGAGCAATCCGGTTCGAGGCAATGTTTCACCGCTCGAATTTGTCAGGGCGGCGGAGCTGCACGGATTGATCGACAGACTGCTGGAATGGGTGTTGACGTCGGCGTGCCACGAAGCAGCGCGCTGGGACGACGGGCTCAAACTCAGCGTCAATCTGTCGCCACTTAACTTGCGTTCTCCCGATCTATTGGGCTCGATCGAGCGCACCTTGCGGGAGAGTGGCTTGCCCGCACGCAGGCTGGCGTTCGAACTGACGGAAGACTCCGCCGTCGACCGCTCCAGCGATACAGTGGAACGATTGCGCGAACTTGCCGCCATCGGCGTCGAGATCTGGCTCGACGATTTCGGTTCGGGGTACGCGAACTTCGAATATCTTCAATACTTGCCGTGCCACGTCATCAAGATCGACCGGAGTTTTCTCGCAGAATACGAGAAGCGCAAACAACTGCTCGGTGGAATGATCCATCTCGCCCAAGCCTGCGGTCTGAAGGTCGTCGTGGAAGGCGTCGAGACCGCGGAACATCAAAGCCTGTTGCAAAGCCTGGGCTGCGACTTGTTGCAAGGCTTCCTGCTGGCCAGACCTTTGCCGGCCGACCAGCTCAAGGCAGCCCTCGGTCTTGGTCTGCCATATCATCAAAGCCGTTCGATCGCGCCCGACGTCAATCAATCCGCGGATTCGAACGCAGCCGACATCCCGGGCAAAGTGTAGGCGGTCAAGCTAGTGTCCCGATTCCGAAGTTCGCGGCATTTTACGGAGCCACGTTTTGAACTTCGGAATCGAAAGGACACTAGCAAACCTACAGATCTAGTGTGGCTTTGGTTCAAAAGTCCGCATGACGAACGCGCGGCATCAATGATGCGGACTTTTGAACCACCACACTACGACGCGGCCCCTTGCCGCGCCGACGGCTTGCGCTCGATCGGATCGATGTCGATCTCGCGCAAGCGGCCGAGCCGCAAGATATCCATTTTCAGCGTGCGGCCGATCCGGTCACGGTCGAGCACGCGGATCAGATCGTCAACGCCATGGATGGCGACGCCGTCGAGCTTGACCACGACATCGCCCGGCAGGAGGCCTGCGCGCGAAGCCGGCCCATCGGGCTCGATTTGCGCGAGCAAGGCGCCCATCTTGTTGTCGATACCGGCGATCACCGCATGCCGTCGCGGCACCACCGCGGTCTGGCCGGACACCCCGATATAGGCGCGGCGGACATAGCCGTGCCGGATGATCTCCGACAACACGAATTGCGCCGTGTTGCTGGCGACCGCAAAGCAGATGCCCTGCGCGCCGCTGATGATCGCGGTGTTGATGCCGATGACCTCGCTGGCCGACGACACCAATGGTCCACCGGAATTGCCGGGATTGAGCGCGGCGTCGGTCTGGATCACGTCCTCGATGGTCCGCCCGCTCACCGAGCGGATCGAGCGGCCAAGCGCTGACACCACGCCTGCCGTAACCGTCGATTCAAAGCCGAGCGGATTGCCGATGGCGACGACCAGCTGGCCGCGGCGCAAATGCCTGGAATTGCCGAGCGAAGCATAACGCAAGTCCCGTGCACCATCGGCGCGCAGAAGCGCCAGATCGGTGTCGGGATCGACGCCAAGTACGCGGGCATCGGTGACGACCCCCTCGATATCCTGCAAGCGGATCTGCCGCGACGAGCCGACCACATGGTTGTTGGTCAGAACCAGCCCGTCCGGCGAAATCACGATCCCGGAACCGAGACCGCCGCGCGTGCGTGCGCCGGGCGTCCTGTCGCCGGTCTCGACACGGACCACCGCCGGCCCCACGCGCTCGGTCACGCCGATGACCGCATTTGAATAGGCATCCAGCAGGAGCTGATCGCCGTCGGGCGTCGCCACAGGCGTCGCGCCCGAACCGAGGTCACCCGAGCCGTGTTGAGTAAAATCCAGCATGTTCAATTCCTTCGGCCCGTTGAGATGGGGGCTCACGCCCGTCCACGCAAGGGTTCCGTTTTGGGCTATGGTCAGGTTGGGGACGCGAGTTCGGCTCGCGTGGCGGGCAGATTTTGGATGATCACGGTTTCGGAAGAAAGTGCCGTCGATTTTGAAAGCACGGCGCGCATTGCCACTGAAGCGTTTGGATCGAAAGATGTCAGCTTCTCCGCGCCGCGGATGAAGTGGCTTTACGAGCGCGGCTTCGGTCAGGGCAGCGCCGTGGTGGCCGCCTACGACGACGACAGGAAAATCGGCCAGATCGTGCTGCTTCACCAGAAGGTCTATCTGGACGGCGCGCCCGTGATCGCCACGCAGCTCATCGACCTCTTCATCCTGAAAGCCTACCGGTCGCCGGCACTAGTTCGCCGTCTCTACAAGGAGGTCGAGCGCCTGTGCGAGGCCAAAAATATTCGCGTTATCCTCGGCCTCCCGAATCCGATTTCGGCCCCACTCAACGCACGGCTTATGGGACTGCGGCCATTTCTTTTGCTGCCGGTGCGCGTCGGCATCAGCCTTGGCTGGCCGCGCCGTCGACGCTTGACGTGTTCAGACCCGATCAAGGCGCTGTCGAGAGACGAGGCGGTCGAACGGCTGGCAGGCTTTGGGACGCCGCTTGGCGAGAACGGGCTGTACTGGGACGCCGCGATGCTGTTCGACCGCACCAGCGATCCGACCTGCGACTATGCAGTCCACGCCACACCTGACCTGCTGTTGATCTCATCCTCGCGAAAAACGCGCGGCATCAGCCATGTACTTCTCTGCGGCTTCTTTGCGCGGCCGCAAGCCGCGGTCGCCTCAAGCGACATCCGCACATTGATCCGCGCGGCCTGTCGTCTCTGGAAGCATCGCATCTTCGTTTACGCCGGCCTCAACAAGAGCCTGCCATATCTGCCCGGACTTGCTCTGCCGGAACGGCTGCGGCCGCCGATATTGGTGCAGCTGCGCGATTGCGGCACCGAAACCCCGCCGCGCCTCGACCGCTTTCAATTGACCGATTCCGATTTCGTGTAAACTCTACGAGAGCGTTTTTCTACTGCACCCCAAGCCGCGCGAACAACAACTCGGTCTGCTGCGCGAGAGCTGCCGCATCGGCCTGATGCACGACCTGACCGGTCTCCAGAACGTACACACGATCAGCGACGTCGAGCGCGCTGTAGAGATTTTGTTCGACCAGAAGGATCGAAAGCCCCTCTGCTTTGAGATCGCGCACGATCCCTTCCAAATGCTGCACCATCACCGGCGCAAGGCCTTCGGAGGGTTCGTCCATCAGGATGAGCTGTGGGTCGATCATCAGGGCGCGGCCGACCGCCAGCATGCCGCGTTCGCCGCCGGACAATTGTCCGCCGCGATGATGACGCCGCTCGGCCAAACGCGGAAAAAGCCCGAACACGCGCTCCAGCGTCCATCCGGTCTTGGCGCGCGCACCTTTGAGCATCGTCAGATGCTCGATCACCGTCAGCGACGGAAACAACCGCCGCCCCTGCGGCACGATCGCGATCTTGCGCGCGGCGATATCATGCGGCCGCAAGCCAATCAGACTCTCGCCACGCCAGGTGATCGATCCCGAACGCACCTGCGGCGGTGTGAGCCCCATGATGGAGCGGATCAGCGTTGTCTTGCCCATGCCGTTACGGCCGAGCACAGCCACGATCTCGCCGGGCGCAACATCGAGCGAGACGCCGCGGACCACCAGCGCCTCGCCATAACCGCTGTACAGCTCACGAACTTCAAGCATGGCGCGGCCGCCCCAGATAGACTTCCTGCACTTGTTTGTTGCGGCGGATATCGTCGGGCGCCTCTTCCACCAGCACACGGCCCTCGAACATGCAGGTGACGCGATCGACGAGACCGAGCGCAAGGTCCATATCGTGTTCGATCAGAACGACCGTGATATCCCGTCCCAACGAACGGATGATCTCGGCAACCATCGAGCGCTCCGAGGGCGATAGCCCGGCGGCCGGCTCATCGAGCAGCAAGAGGCGCGGCGAGGTGACGAGCGACAGCGCAATTTCGAGCTGGCGCTGTTCGCCGTAAGACAAATCCTTCACCATGATGTCGGCGCGGCCGGCGATCCGCACCGCCTCGAGCGCGGCTGCGATTTGCGGTCCTTCGACAGCATCGATGTCGGGCGTGCCGAACAGCGAGAACTTGCGCGGCGATCGTCCGCGCAGCGCCAGCACCATGTTGTCGCGCACGGAAAGCCGTGGAAACAGGTTGGTGATCTGAAAAGTGCGCGACACCCCAAGCCGGGCGCGGCGATGCGGCGGCAGACGGGTGATATCGTGACCGTCGAACGCAATGCGGCCTGCGGTAGGCGGCAAGGCTCCGGCGATGGCGTTGAACAGCGTAGTCTTGCCGGCCCCATTGGGTCCGATGATGGCGCGGCGCTGGCCTTGCGGCACGGTCAGACTGACGCCATCGACCGCGCGCAGGGCGTCGAACGCAACGACTACATCGGATAGCGTGAGAATCGGATCGGACACGGCTACTTTCGTTACAACATTGGACGCAAGGCTCGCGCCTCGCGCCCTTGAAGGCCTGATCAGGCTTTCTTGATTCCCTGGAAGGTCCGCGAGTAAGGCGGCTGCTTCATGTAGGTCTCCGGATCATACTTCCAGAACTGCGAGACGTTTGGATAGCTCGCGATCGGCACATTCCAGTATTTGCCATCGGCGCGCTTGACGACCTTGCGGATCTGAACGTCGTAAATCGGGTTTCCGTAAGCATCCAGCTTGACAGTCTTGCCGAGCGGCGATCCCGTGAGTTCGGTCTTGAGCACGGTATCGAGGAAGGCGTCGCGGTCTTCGACCTTGCCGCCCATTTTTTCCAGCGCCTCGGCCACCCACATGATGCCGGAATACATCGAGAAGCCGTAGAGCGAGGGAATCTTGCCGTATTTTGCCTCGTAATCCTTGGCGAATTTCTGCGTGACCGGATTGTCGGAGCCTTCCGCAAAATGGGCGGCCGCGATGATGCCGTCGCATTCCTCGCCGAGCGTGCGGATCACGGACTGATCGGTGGCGTTCATCGCGCCCAACAACGGGATTTTTCCCTTGAGGCCGAAGCTCGCATATTGCTGGATCAGGCGCGTCGCATCGGCGCCGGTTTCCATGGCGAAAATCGCATCGACCTTCAAATCCGCAAGCTGGCCGAGATACGGGCTGAAGTCGGCCGTGTTGAGCGGGTGCCAGAACTGCTGGACGATTTCGCCGCCGCCTTCGGTGAAAACCTGGGCAAGACCGCCGCATTGTTCGTGGCCGAAGGTGTAATCCTGGCTGACGGTTGCGATCTTCTTGTAGCCCTGTTTCAGAGCCCAGTCGCCGAACGGATGGGTGAAGGCGCTCGCGGAATAACCGGCGACGCGGATCACGTTCTTGATGCGGTGGCGCTGCGTCAGATCGTCGGCGGCGATGATTGGAATGAAATACGGCGTGCCGGTGCCCTTGACGTAATTGGCGACCGCAAGGCCGGTATTGGCCAGGAGGTCTCCGATCAACATGTGGCAGTTGCCCTGCTCGACCAGACGCCGCGCCTTCTGCAAGGCAGTGTCAGGATTCGACGCATCGTCCTCGATCACGAGTTCGACCTTGCGGCCGGCAATCTGGTAGTTCACGGAATCAAGATAGAACTGCACACCCTCGACCATCTCTTTGCCGCCGGAGGCGACCACACCGGTGAGCGGCGTCAGAAGACCGATCTTGATGGGAGAACTTTGCGCCCGCGCGCGCCGCCATGGCGCAGCGGTCGTGCCGGCGGCGGCAACAGCGGCGGTGGAATTTTTAAGGAATTGCCTGCGGTCCATTTCAATGTCCTTTCGAAACGATCAATTTCCGTTATAGCGTCCCTTGCCGCGCTCGCCGCGCGTCAGCGTGGCGGTTCAGAAGTCCGCAGCGTTCGTGCCGCGGTTTGGTCAAGCGGACTTCTGAACCAAAGCCACACTAGATCAAGGTTTGCTAGTGTCCTTTCGATTCCGAAGTTCGAAACGTGGCTCCCGAAAATTCTGCGAACTTCGGAATCGGGACACTAGAATGGCGCGCAGCGTGCCGATGATGCCCTCAGGCGCGCAAATCATGATCACGATGAAGGTGAGGCCGAGCACCGTCTGCCAGCGTTCGGTGTAGGCGCTGACGACATTCTCCAGCGTGATGATCGCGGCAGCCCCGACGAAACCGCCGAACAGCGTGCCGACGCCGCCGGCGATCATCATCAATACGCCTTCGACCGATTGCGCCAGCGCGACGGTCGAAGGACTGACGAAATTATTGAACATCGCATAGAGCGCACCGGCAATGCCGGCGAAGAAGCCGGACACGGCGAAGCCCACGAACAGATGCAGCGGAACGTTATAGCCGAGGCTCTTCATGCGGCTTTCGCTGTCGCGGATGCCGAGCAACGTGAGGCCGAATGGCGAGCGAACAAATCGCCACATCGCGTAGCTTACGAGCGCGGTGACGGCAAGCACCGCCCAGTAAAAAGCGCGATGCGCCATAAGAAAGGCCGGCCGCACGTCGCCGCGCATGCCGTTTTCCCCACCGGTCACCTGGGTCCAGCGCAAGCAAATGCCCCACACGATCATGCCGAGTGCCAGCGTCAGCAACAGAAAATAAACGCCGGAGGTGCGCACCGCGAGCAGCGCGAAAACGATCGCTACCGCGGTCGCCGCTGCCATGCCGAGCACAAAAGCGACCGCCGGCGGCAAGCCGGCCTGCGCAGAGGCATAGACCACCACATAACCGGAGACGCCGAAAATCGCGCCATGGCCGAGCGAGGTTCGTCCCGCAAAGCCTGCCAGGATGTCGATCGACATTGCGAGCATGCCGAAGATCAGCATCTCGGTCGCCAGCCCAACCTGATAGTTCGACAGCACGAGCGGCAGCGCGGTTGCGATCGCCAGTATGACGAGGACGACGATCATCGCGCGGCCGGTCATGCCGGCGATTTTCATCGGCGCTGATCCGGCCTCGGTCATGTCGTGGCCGCCCGTCCGAACAGGCCGAGCGGACGGAACGCCAGCAACAGCGCCATCGGCCCGAAAATCACGAAATAAGCCAGTTCGGGAAACATCACCTGCCCGAGCGTATTGAGAAGCCCGACCAGCAGGCTGCCGACGCCTACGCCAACCAGACTGCCGCGGCCGCCGATGATGACGATGGCAAGGCTGAAGACGAGGATTTCGGCATCAGCCGAAGGATAAAGTGACAGAAAGGCGCCCCCCATCAATCCGCCGAGACCGGCCAGCGCCGAACCAAGCAGGAAGGTGACCAGAAAGACGCGGCGGATGTTGACGCCGGAGGCTTCCACCATTTCGGCGTCGTCGACGCCGGCGCGGATCAGCGCGCCGAGCCGGGTGTGATTGAGGAGCCCCCAAAGACCTGCAAACACGACGATGCCCGTCGCCAGCACGAACAGCCGGTAGGTCGGATAGAAGGTGCCGAACACCCGCATGCCGCCCTTGAGCATTTGCGGGATCGGCACCGTAAAGCTGTCGCCGCCCCAGATCACCAGCGTCATATCGTCGAGCACAAACGCGAAACCCAATGTCAGCAACACCTGGCGCAGGTCGTTGCCGCGGACAAAGCGCAGCAGCCCCTGATCGAGTACAAAGCCGACCGCCGCGATCGCCGCCATCGCGCCCAAACCTCCGAGCGCGAAGCTGCTGGTTTTGGTCGCAACCGCAAAGCCGATATAGCCGCCGAGCAGATAAAGCGCGCCATGGGCGAGATTGACGATGCGCAGCAATCCAAAGATCAACGTAAAGCCGCTCGCGACCACAAACAGCAGCGCAGCAAAGGTCAATCCGTTGAGAAGCTGAAAGGTGCTCATCCCATTATGGCGCTTTCGGTCCCGTCTTGAGATACCAGTCGAGAATCTGTTCGCCGGTCATGAACGCCACGTCCGGCTTTTGCCGGATCGTCTCGAAGATACGGCGGAAATATTTGGTCCGATGCGGCGCGCCCATGATGTAGGGATGGATCACCAGCGCCATAATGCGCGCGGAATGCTCCGCATCCTCATAGATCTGCTCGAACTGGTCGAGCGCCCGATCCTGATATTCCGAGGCCTTATGATGCTGGATCAGCATCATGGCGACGTCGTTGCACTCCTGGGTGTAGGGAATGTTGACGATCGGCGCCGTGGTGGTCTTGAGCCACACAGGTTGATCGTCGAGCACCCAGTCGGCGACATAGTCATAGCCTTCCTGCTTCAGGAGGTCCGGCGTCTCCCAGGTTTCGGTAAGACCGGGGCCGAGCCAGCCGCGCGGGCGTTTGCCCGTCGCCTTCTCGATCACATCGGCGGTCTTGCGGATGTCCTCGCGCTCGTTCTCGACCTTCTGCATGTTGCGCTGGGTAAAGCCGTGGCCCATGAATTCCCAGCGGCGTTCCTTCGCGGCATTGACGATTGCGGGATACGCCGCGAGTGCCGAGCCGTTGATGGCGAGCGAGCCTGGAATTTTGAAATCGTCGAACACCTTGAGCAGACGCCAGAAGCCAACGCGGTTGCCGTATTCGTGCCAGGCCCAGTTCGGAATGTCCGGCGACGGCGAACCGCCGGCGGGCGGCGTCAACACCGTGCGCGGCATCGGCTGGTTCGCATCCCATTCCTCGACATTGACGATCACCCACACCGCCATGCGCTTGCCATCGGGCAATTTCAGCGCCGGGCGCTCGGTGATTGGCGAATACGAGATGCGTTCGGTCGGGAGCATTTTCAGGCCTCGGGTGGCGTAATGGTGATGGTGAGCGACGGCAGCCCGTCGATATGGGCCGTGATCAGATCGCCCGGCACGACCGGACCGACGCCCGCGGGCGTACCGGTATAGATCAGGTCGCCGGCCTCCAATGTGACTTGCTTCGACAATTGCGCGATCACTTCCGGGATGTTCCAGATCATCTGGCCGATGTCGCCGCGCTGACGCTCGATGCCGTTGACGGCAAGCGTGATCGCGCAATGCTCGAAGTGAGCGGGGTCGCGCACCTGAGCGATCGGTCCGCACGGCGCCGAAGCATCGAAACTCTTGCCGATCTCCCACGGCAGACGCAGATCGCGGGCGTCGCGCTGGCGGTCGCGGCGCGTGAAATCGATGCCGACCGCATAGCCCCAGATCAGGCCGGTGGCTGTTTCCACGGCAATGTCGCGGCCGCCTCTGCCGAGGGCTACGACCAGTTCGACCTCGAACTGGAAGTCGGATGTGAACGGCGGATAGGGAACGCGCGCGCCGTCCAGCACGATCGCATCGCGAGGCTTTTGAAAGAAGAACGGCGGGTCGCGCTCGTCGGCTTCCTTCATTTCCCTGATGTGATCGAGATAGTTGCGGCCGACACAATAGATGCGGCGAACCGGAAAGAAGCCGCCGCCTGCGACCGCGGCTTCGGTCGCCGCGACTGTTGGAAGCAGAGCGTGGACGTTCATGCCTTCTGGCCCTGATACCAGTTCAGCATCTGCTCGCCGTTCCAATGCACCACGCCTTCGTGCTTGTTCACGTAGTCGTAGATCTGTTCGAGATACTTGATCCGGAACGGCTGGCCGGAAATGTAGGGGTGGATCGCGATCGACATGATCTTCGGCCGATCCTTGCTCTCGGCATAGAGACGATCGAAACTGTCGATGGAGCGCCGGAGCAGATGATCGCTGTCATGATGCTGCACCAGCATCATCGGAATGTCATTCAGCTCGACCGTATAAGGCAGCGTCACCAGCGGGCCCTTCTCGGTGCGGATCACGGTCGGCTCGTCGTCATAGACCCAGTCGCCGATATATTTGACGCCGGCTTCGGCGAGATTTTCCGGCGTTTCCAGCGTCTGGGTCAGGCCGGGCCCGAGCCAGCCGACCGGCCGCTTGCCGGTGAATTTCTCGATCACCCCCATCGAGCGCGCGATCATGGCCTTCTGATCGGCCTCTTTATGAATTGGTCCCTGTTCATAGGCGTGGCCCATAAATTCCCAACCGGCGTCCTTGGCCTGTTGCGCGACGCGCGGATAATCCTCGCAGACACGCGCGTTGATCGAGAGCGTCGGTGCGATGCCGAGTTTCTTGTAGAGATCGAAGAACCGCCATACGCCGACCCGCATGCCATATTCATGCCAGCTCCAGTTCGGCACGTCCGGCAGCAAGGGAACGCCGGTCGGCGCCGGCAGCACCTGCCGCGCCATCGGCTTGGAAATATCCCACACTTCCAGATTGACGATGGTCCAGACAATCATGCGCGCGCCGCCGGGCAATTTCAGCGGCGGACGATCGACGATGGCGGAATAGTCGGAACGTTGGCGCGGGATCATCGGACCGGTCATGGCGGGCACTCTTTTTTCGATTTGGGAAAACAAGCCATCATGCGGCGGTAGGTTGCCGAGGGGCAAGCCCTTCGAGCGTCATCACGGCATCGGTGTTCATCACAGAGCCGAAAGCCGTGCGAATACACGCCAGCCCCGCCGCATGCAGTTCCGGCCCATCCATGCTGTCGACGCAGTCTTCGACGACGATCACGGCATAGTCGCGAACGTTCGCCGCCGTCGTGGTGGCGAGCACGCAGGAATTGGTGTTAACGCCGGTGATCAAAAGCGTGTTGATGCCGTGGGAACGCAGCAGGAAATCCAGATCGGTCGCCAGAAAGCAATCGTAGCGTTTTTTGGTGTTGACGATGAAATCGCGCGAATCCAGCAGCTGCGGCATCACCGTGCAGCCGGGTCCGCCGATGATATTGTGCCGCATCGCGTTCTTGCGCGTAGAGGCCGGGTTCTCGGCGCCGGCGCGCCAGAACGGATTGACGCGAATTTCATCCGCGTCGCGATAGGACGTCACCTGATGGATGACGGGAATGCCGACGCTGCGACACCAGTCGAACAGCCGCTTGTTGGCGGCGATCACCCGTGCCGCAACGTCCGGCGCCGTCGGCATGGTTGCGACCGCCATGTCGAGGTGACCGCGATGCAGATCGATGGCGACGACGGCGGCCTTCGGATGATCGACACCGAGGTTCATGGCTGATTTCATGACAGGCCTCATACAAAAGCATTGATGGAAGTTTTCAGTAGCGCCCGCTGATCGATACCGAGCCGATCGGCCAACCAGTCGGCCAATACTTCCTGACCGATGGTCGGATTGTCGTGCTGGCAATGTTCGGCGCCGGTCTCTTCGGGTTCCAGGACGCGCAGCGTCGCATCGACGCCGTGCGCCTTGGCGTAATCGTAGGTGCTCCGCGCCGCGGTGACGGTCAGCACATCGTGGCCGCCGTGCAGCACCAGATACGGGCACCGCATGTGTTCCAGATGCCCCTCGAGGGTGAACGGCTTCATCAACGCATGGGCTTCGCGCATCGATTTGGCGCCGAACACCCATCTTATATGCATCGCAAGGCCGAAATCGTCGCCCTTGGTGCCCCACATGTCATGCACCGACCAGATGGCGCCGTGCGAAATGGCAGCCGCAAGGCGATGCTCATAGCAAGCGGCGCGCGCGGCGTAATAGCCGCCCATGCTGGAGCCGCACACGGCAATGCGCCTGGTGTCGACGTCCTTGCGCTTCTCCAGCCAGTCGATGCATTTTCCGATCGGCACTTCGCTGTCGTGCCGGGTGGCGATCTTGTGCCGCCGCAGCGTGCCACCCTGCCCCGGCCCGTCGATCATCAGCACGGAAATGCCCCGTTGCAAGCAGCCATGGGCTTGCATGAACCACATCTCGTCCTTGATCGAGTCCAATCCGCCCATGCAGATCAGCACCGGCAATTTATCGCCGGGAAATGGCGCGCGAATGAAATAGCCGCAGATCGGCTTGCCCGGTTCGTAAGGTATCTCGACCACCTCGCCCGGCGGGTTGAGGTAGGAGATGAATTTGTGCGAGCAGGCTTCCATTTTCTCGAACGTCGGCAGCCGCCTGGCGTCGTCGGGATCGAGATGGAATTCGGCTTGGCGATAATAGTCCGCCGCGCGCAGGAAGCAGTTCATCGCGGTTCGGATATGGCCCGCGGCTTCCTCGGCGAGACCGCGCTTCCAGTTGCGATCGGCGATCCGCATCCATTCGACGTGCCAGCTCTCCAGATCGCCCGGAATCATCCGCGATCCCGCCTGCATGATCTCGCTGACGCTGCCGCCGCCCTCCTGGCTTTCGCCGAGGCCGCGGCGGAATTGGTAGGCGAGCCAGGGATGTTCGGGCCAATGATGCCAGCCGAAGGGCTCGTAGTGAGGGTTTCGGTCAGCGGTGATCAGTTCGATGGCGTTTTCGCTGATCTCCGCACTGCTCACCGCCATGGACCTGGCACTCCCCACCACTCTGAACAACCGCCCGCATCGTTCGATGAAAGCGCGGGCGAGTCAATACTGATTACATACACTTTTCGAAAGTGTTTCCTACGTTGAGGCCATTTGGCACCGAAGAATCTGGATTTTTGGCAGATTACCATGATAGCATTCGCCGAAGTGTATACATATTTGAGACGGACAGGCCATTCCCGATGCCGAATTTGATCGACCAGGCGATAGTGGAATCCGCGAGCGGAACGCGCGCCGGCAATCGCGCGCTCTCGGTGATGGACCGCGTTCGGGAGGCCATTCTGGGCGGCGTGGTCAGCGCCGGAGAACGGCTCAACGAAGTCCAGCTCTCAAAGACGCTATCGGTGTCGCGCACGCCCGTGCGCGCGGCCTTGCAGGCGCTCGCCGGCGAAGGCCTGTTGGATTACGCACCGAACCGCGGCTTCACGGTGCGCGAATTTCCCCTCCCCGCCATCGTCGATGCCTACGACATCCGCGCCGCGCTCGAAGGCGTCGCCGTCCGTTTTGCCGCCGAACGCGGACTTCGGCCTGAGGAAAAGGAAATCATCGAGCGCGCCTTGGCCTCCGGCGACAAGTTACTTGAACGCGGATCGTTCGAAGCCGGCGACCTCACCATCTATCGCGACATCAACGGTGATTTTCACGACGGCCTGTTGGCGGCCGCGCGCAACCGCATGCTCAGCGAAATGATCCGGATCTGTCATCACGTACCGGTATCGTCGAGCCGCAACATTGTGGTGTTCGAATATCATGTCGTTCGCCGCCGGCACGACGATCATCACCGCATTTTCGAAGCTGTAGTCGCACGAGAACCCTGGCGCGCGGAAATGCTGATGCGCGAACATGTCGCGAGCATCAAGACCTCGCTGGTCGGCTATTTGAGCGAGCGCAAGACCTATCCCACCCTGGGATTACAGCCGGAAGAGAATTCGTAACGCTTGATCTTGCATTTCGACGCGCTATATCGAGGTTTTCCCTGGCGATTTCCGAGAACTCAAGAAGATGACGACTGCCGACCCTACCGTCGAGACCAAAGCCTTTCAGGCCGAGGTTTCCGAGCTGTTGAACCTGATGGTGCATTCGGTTTATTCGGAAACCGATATTTTCCTGCGCGAACTGATCTCGAACGCTTCCGACGCCTGCGACAAGCTGCGTTACGAGGCGATTGCCAACCCGGCGCTGATCGGCGACGGAGAGCTGCCGAAAATCCGCATCATTCCGGACAAGAACGCCAATACGCTCACCATCACTGACACCGGCATCGGCATGGATCGGCAGGAGCTGATCGACAACCTCGGCACCATCGCCCGCTCCGGCACCAAATCCTTTGTGTCCCGCCTGAAGGAAGCCAAGGACGGCCTCGGCCTGATCGGCCAGTTCGGCGTCGGCTTCTATTCAGCCTTCATGGTCGCCGACCGCATCGTCGTCTCCAGCCGCCGCGCCGGCAGTGACGAAGCGTGGACATGGTCTTCTGCCGGCGGCACCGGGTTTCGAGATCGCTCCTGCCGGGTTGAGTGACGCGCAGGCTCCCAAGCGGGGCACGGACATCGTTCTGCATTTGAAGAAGGACGCCGCCAAATATCTCGAGACTTACGAGATCGAGCGCATCGTCCGCGCCTATTCCGACAATATCCAGTTTCCGATCGAACTGGTCGACGACAAAGGCGAGTCCAAGCAGATCAATTCGGCCAGCGCATTATGGCAGCGGTCGAAATCCGAACTCAAGCCCGAAGACTATAACGAAGCCTATAAATCCATCGCCGGCGCCTTCGACGAACCAGCGATGACGCTGCACTACCGCGCCGAGGGACGATACTCCTACGCGGTACTTCTGTTTGCGCCTTCCACCAAACCCTTCGATCTGTTCGACCCGTCACGAAAATCGCAAATAAAGCTTTACGTGCGGCGAGTGTTCATCACCGACGATGCCGATCTGCTGCCCGCTTACCTGCGCTTCGTCCGCGGGGTCATCGACAGCGAAGACCTGCCGCTCAACCTGTCGCGCGAGATGCTGCAGAACAATCCGCAGCTGGCGCAAATCCGGAAAGCCGTGACCGGCCGCATCATCAGCGAACTGGAGACGCTCGCCGACAAGCAGCCGGAGAATTTTGCGAAAATCTGGGATGCCTTCGGTCCGGTGATCAAGGAAGGCATTTACGAGGATTTCGAGCGGCGCGAAAAACTATTGGCGCTGTCGCGATTCACGACCACCTCCGGCGAGGCGCGCACGCTCAAGCAATATGTCGCTGATTTCAAACCGAACCAGACCGAGATCTATTTTCTGGCCGGCGACAGCATCGAGCGGCTGAAGTGAAACCCCAAGCTGGAATCCGCGACCGCCCGCGGCATCGAAGTTTTGCTTCTGACCGATCCGGTCGATGCGTTCTGGAGCTCGGCGCCGCTCGATTTCGAAGGCAAGCCGCTGAAATCGCTGAGCCAGGGCGATATCGACCTCTCCTTGGTTCCGTTGCTCGACGACAACAAGAAGGACGAGAACAAATCCGACGCCGACGAGGCAACGATCATCGCCGCGATCAAGCTGCATCTGGGCGATCGCGTCGCCGACGTGCGCGCCTCGCAGCGTCTCACGTCAAGCGCGTCGTGTCTCGTCGCCGGCAGCCATGGCCCCGATCGCGAACTTGAACGGCTGTTGGCGCGGCAAAACCGCGGCGTCGGCACCAAACCTATTCTTGAAATCAATCTGCACCATCCGCTGGTGGCGGCGATCCCCAAGGCCGGCACCGACGCCGCCGACCTCTCTTTCCTGCTGCTGGAACAGGCGCAAATTCTGGACGGCGAAATTCCGGAAGATCCGGCGGCGTTTGCGAACCGCCTTAACCGGCTGGTAGTCGGCGGTTTTTCCAAGGGGTGAAAATTGCAACGCGGACAGAATGTTGGCGCGCGGCGGCGCAGTGCCCTATGATGCCGTGAGCACTAGTGGAGTGGATTTGACATTCGCTATCCCGTAACCGCGTATTCGCGATGCGAATGTCAAATCCAAAACTCCACTAGAAATCTATATTTACTAGTGGTCCTTTGATTCTAACATTCGCAAAAGTGGCCGCTGACAAGATATGCGAATGTTAGAATCGGACCGCTAGCATCAGGATCGCCGCCATGCATGGAAAATTCGACCGCGCCGCCGAGGACCTCGGCAATTCGATCCATCTCGAACACGTCAACGTTCAGGTGCCGGATCAGCACCTGGCAACGCTGTTCTATGTTTCAGGCCTGGGACTGACGCGCGACCCTTATCTGATGACGTCCGACGACAATATGTGGATCAATGTCGGCCGCAGCCAGTTTCATCTGCCGAGCGGCGAGGCGCAGGTGCTGCGCGGCTATACCGCGCTCGTCATCTCCGGACGCAAGGCGCTGCTCGAACGGCTCGCTTCCGTTGCAAAGAAGCTTGAAGGAACCAAGTTTTCGTATCGGGAGCACAACGATTATGTCGAGGCGATCTGCCCCTGGGGCAATCGCGTGCGCTGCTTTGAGCCGGACGCCGATCGCTTCGGACGCATCACGCTCGGCATTCCCTATGTCGAGTTCGACGTCCCCACAGGCAGCGCCAAGGGCATCTGCGACTTCTATCCGAAGATCATGGGAATGCCGACGCAACTGAAGAATGGCGATGGCGCCACGGCCTCGGTGCAGGTCGGCAAGAACCAGCATCTGTTGTTTCGCGAAACCGACCGGCCGCAACCGGAATATGACGGCCATCACGTCCAGATCTACATCATGAATTTTTCGGGGCCGCATCGCGCGCTCGCCGAGCGCAATCTCATCTTCAGCGAAGATAACCCCTATCAATACCGCTTTCGCGACATCGTCGATCTCGCAAGCGGCAAACACCTCTTTACGATCGAACACGAGGTGCGCAGCGCCACGCATCCGATGTTCCTGCGGCCGCTCGTCAACCGCAATCCCGCCCAGACCAACCGCACCTTCGCCGCGGGCCACGATCAGTGGCTCTGGGCGATGGGTCCGGATCAATACGACGGCTAGTACCGCCGATATGAACAGGCCACGCGGATGATCGTCTTGTTATCGTTTGCATTGCTTTGCGTCTTGAGCGCGACACTGGCCTGGATCGATATCCGTCACGGCATCATTCCTGACTGGCTAAATCTCGCAATCGCCGGGCTTGGCCTCCTCAAGATCGTCCTGACCGCCGATCCCCTCGCCGCAATCGAGGCCGTTGGCGAAGGCGCCGCCATCGCCGCTGGGTTCTGGCTGCTGCGGCGGCTCTATTTTTCGTTCAGAGGCGTTCAAGGCCTGGGACTCGGCGACGTTAAATTCCTGGGCGCGGCGGGAATTTGGGTGGGCATCGCAGGGATTCCGCTGGTGTTGCTGGTCGCAACGATTGCAGCGCTGGCCTGCGTCGGCATTGCGCAACTATCGGGCCGCGCGCTGACCGCCCAGACCTCGATGTCGTTCGGACCGTTTCTCGCCGCCGGGCTGCTGCTGACGTTAGGCTTTCAGCATTACGGTTTTTGATCGCGCCGCCCAAACCTAGCGGGTGCGCGGACGCGCGTTGACCGGCAACAGCCTTCCATCCTCGGATCCGGGTGGCCGGGCTTCCTCGCGAACGGCGACGGAGGGTTGCGAAAGGCCCGGCTGCGGCAGTGCCACGACGAAGGTCAGCTGGTTTTTCTGAAACGACGCCTCCCGGGCCTGAATTGATCGAAGCCGCCAGCCCTGAAAATCCTCGCCCACCTTGAGCCGAAGCACGTTCTTGGTCGCCCGATCGACAAAAATACCGAACCCGGCGTCGTCGCCCGAAATGGTGCCGACCAGGGAAAGTTGCGGCTGTTCTAGCTCCTTCGGCTTGGGCGGGACGACCACCTTCGCCACGGTGACGGCCGACGCAGGCGGAGCCGGTGGACGGCGCGACGGCAGGAAAATCGGACGCTCACGCGTGACGGGGAATTGTTTGAGCGGCATCTCCCACAAAGGATTGGGGCTAAGCGTGCGTTCGGCGGGCACTTTCGGCGTCGACGGGGGAATGGTCACCTCCACGACGGTGGTCGTGGGCTCGCTCCAGGTCGAGGGAACGGAGGCCTTTGTTTTCGCGCCGTCGGCCTGATCGTCGAGAGAGGAATCGGAAATCGCGGTCGTCGCCGATGCGGTGGCGCATAACGGCAAAGCGAGAACCAGAATCCGGATGAGATAGCTGCGTATGGTCATTTTGCTCCCTGCCACTGTCCGGAGACGCCGAGCAGAAACCGCAACTTGCCGTCGCTGGCCGTTGCCACCTGAATATCGAGCTGGTCGATGAACAGGAATGGCATTCCGGCTTCCAGATCGTACAGCAGGGATTGCAGCGCGGATTGTTCAAGTTCGCAGTTGGCGACCATGCTGACAAAGCCGGCCTTGGCGTTCGGGCCCTGCACGTCAAGCTGGGACGACAGTATATTGCCGCCGGCTTTTGTCACCGCACCGGCGACGCGCTGTAGAAGGGCTGCGCCCGCCACCGTCACCGTTGCGCCTTCGAGAAAGGCCGAGCCCGTGGGCACGCCGACATCGCCCGATCGTTTGCTGGCCGCAAGTGGCTTGCGGCCCTCCAATTGCTCCAGCATGGCCGAGCTCGCCACTACCGATGCCCGCTGGCCGAGGAGATCGATGAGAGAGCTTGCGGCCAGCGCCAAGAGGACGATCACAACGCCGGCATAGGCCGTCGCGGCCACCACAGGCGAGTTCACCAGCGATTTTTTCAGGGATACGGCGAGGTTCATGTGCTCGATCCGAAGGACGGCGTGATGCGGGCTTCGATATGGAACTGCTCACCCGGTTCGTTCTGCCCGCGCGTGGTCGGCGCGAAGAAGGTCGCACGCGCAAACTGCGGCGATTTCTCGATCAGGCGGATCAGGGATGGCGCGTCCTGCGTCATGCCGATCACCTGAACCTTGTCGCCGTCGATCCGAAGCTCGGTGACGTAGGTCCCGTCCGGCAACGCCTGCGACAGCGCTTCCAGCACGACAACAGTCGACGGCCCGGTCTGTTTGCGCCTGGCGAGAAGGCCGAGCGCCGAGCCCCCGTCGGAGCCGAGACGGAGTGCCGCCCGGCGCTGCGAAATCCGCTGCAGCAATTGCTGCTGTTCGGAATCGAAGCTTTCGCCGAAATAGGCGGCCGCAAGCAGCGCGACCACGGCCGCGGCACCGGCCGAAAGCAACACAGCGCGCAAGGTGCGCGGCGTATCGAGCACACGGTGGGCGCCGCTGCGCAGCGGTTGGTCGAATACCTTGATTTTTTCCAGGGAATCTGCCGGCGGCGGGAGGTTTGGCAAATGCCGTCAGCGATTGCGCCCCCAGGCCGGCGGCGAGTTGAACAAGCGGCTCGATTTCCTGTTTCGATGTCGCAGCCAGCGTCAGTTCAATTCTCTCCTGCCCGCTCAGCGACGGAGAACTCCAGCCGAACACCGCGTCTTCCGCCGGCCACGGCGTCAGACGGTCGATCTGGGTACGGATCATGCCGTCAAGGAAATCCGCAGCCTGTTTTGGAAAGTCGAGTGGCCGAAACAGAACCTGAGCCGGCGCCAGATCCGTTTCGACCCGGCTGCCGCGGAACGCCGCCTGCCAATCCGCCGGCAAGGGAGGGCTCGGCCGGCCGTTGGAAATGCGAAATGAAATATCCGACAGCACTGGGCCTTTTTGCGCCGATTTCAGCCTGGCGGTCAGGACGCCGGTGCTTTCCCCGCCGAGCACGATCTGCGGCCGGGGTGCATACCGGCCGATCATGGAGTTGATCGCGCCGGCTACAGCCGCAATCCACTCATCGAACAAGGCACTCGCTTCCGATAAAATCGTCATCACCTACCTGCCTGTTTGAGGGGCCGGCTCCCCGTCTCCGCCTGGTCCTGCCATGACAATATGCTGTAGGGCCTCTCGTCCTCGTCCTTGCCCTTATTGCTGGCGTTGGCGGTAGCGCCACTCTTGTCCTTACCTTTGGCGCTACCCAATAAGATGACGGCTTCGGATGATGTCCGGCGGCCATTGTCAAAACGCAACGTGGTCAGGACACGGAAGGCCTTGGTGTCCGGCAAGGTCGCCTTGACCGCCCCGAGCGCAGCCGCAATCGCTTTTTGATCGTGCGGCAACGACGGCCGCTGCTTCAGAAAATCGTTGAGCACCTCCGGTGTCATGCCCGGCAGCGCGGCAATCACTTCCGGCGGCGCAATCAGAACGTCGACGTCGGCCGATTTACTGAAGACCGTCAAATAAGGCAGCGCCCGCTCAACCAGCGCAGGCGAAGCGCCCAACACCAGGCTCAGTTCGTTCACATGAGCGAAATGCGCCTGCCTCGGGGAGTAGTTAAGACCCGCGGCAAGATAGAGTGCGCCTTCGTTGTCAGCCGCACCGGCTTTGGGCGGCGTCCGCCAACCGACGATGCGATCGGCCAGTTCCGCCGCCGCCTTTTGGTCTGCGCCTAGAACCTCAAACAGGCCGGCGAGCATTTCTTTCGGCGCGGCGTTGAGATCGACCCGTGCGGCTTCCGAGGTGAAGGAGACGAGCGCCTCCGCATTGTCCATCCGGAAACGGAATGACCCCTGCGCCGGTAGCGCCTTTTCATCCGCCGACAGTAGTCGATAGGCCGTCAGTTCCAGACTGGCCGAGACCAGCGCATCGACCTGAACGCCAATATCGGTCACGCCCAAAGCGCGGGCGGAATTGGACAGATAGAGTGAAAAGATCGTCGCAAGCGCCGACAGCGCCACCAGAATCCAGAGCACGGCAATGATGATGAAGCCGCGCTGCGAGGCGGACGCTGTGTGCCTGAAGGCGGGGCTCATAAAGGCGGGGCTCATGGCGAACCACCCTGCCCCGCGGCGGCGCCTTGCGGTGAAGCGGCGGGCGAATTGCCTTGCTGGGCGCCGCCTTGCGAGGCGGCCGGAGCACCCGTGCTGCCGTCGCACTTGCCATCGCCCTGCTTGCAGTCGCCCTGCGCCAAAGACTGGACGTGGATGGACGCGACCGTCGAGATCGCGCGCGCATTTGATGTATCGCGCACGGTCAGCCTGATCTTGGCCGGCAGCTTGTCGGAATCCCGCCAACTGCCTTGCCATTGCCGGTCTTCGCCCGCATAGGCAAAGAACAGCCGATACGGCGCGCGCAGCAGCAGCACGGGTTCGCCGAAATGAAGCTGGTCTGAAGCCGAATCCGGCGGCAACGGGTGGAACGGCATCCGCGAGCGGACCGTCACAAGCCCACCTTTATCGGTGGTCTCGGACAGATGCACCACGTCGAGCCCAATGCCGGCATTCGGTCCGATCGCGGTGCGCACGAACGTGATCGACTGCTCGGATCCCGCAAACAGCGGCTGGTTGTCGCTGCCACCGCCCGCCGGCACATATTGGGCGGCCGCCAGGTCGTCGGCTATTCGCTGCAAGGTGATGCCGATCATTTCACTGCGCTGAATACGGTCAAGGCCGCGATTCCAGTTCGGAAGCCATTGCGCGGTGAGATTGGCGAGCGCCGACAGCACCAGACCCATGAGCGCCAACGCCACAAGGGATTCGATCAGCGTAAAGCCGCCCTCGTTTGCTCGCCTGTCTGCCCGCATTCTCATTGTTGCGACGGCCCATGCATCAGGCGAACCGTCCTGAGATCGGTCACCGCGCCGGAAGGAGAGCGAACCTGGATTCTGACAAGCGCCGGAACCCAGGCAACATCCGAACCCGAGGCGTCCCATTCCCCGCCCATCGGACCAACGTCGATCCGCCATTGATGGTCATTGGTCCTTCCCGACCACGTCCCGATCCCGATCTTGGCGTGCGACGGCAATTCGGTCGCCATGATGGCGCGCACCGTCTGCATCAGCGTCACGTGCTGCTCCAGCGAGCGAACCCCGCGCACATTCGTCGACATCACCGATCCGATCGCCAGAATCGAAACGGCGACGATCGCGAGCGCAACCAGCACCTCGATGATCGTGAAGCCGGACGTGCGGCCGTCAATTGGTGAGGTTGCGCGAAACAATTTCAATCCTTCCGGTCAGCCAGTTGACGCGAACCTCATAGCCGACATCCGCGCGCGTCAGGGCGACGGCTCCGCCGCACGACATGCCGCTGGCAAAAAAGCTGATCGTCGACAGCGCCTCGCGCTGGTTGCAGGTCCGCGGCAGCAGCGCCTCGAACTGGACGTCGTCGGGGATGCGGACCATGGCTGGTGTGGCGCCGGATCGGATCACGCGACTTCCGGCATCGACGAGAGTGGCCACGCCCGTTCCACGGCGGATCGCCGCGTTGCGATCCTCCTTCAGCAGCGCCGCCGTTTGCAACACATAGGCCTGCAAACGGGAACGAGAGGTATGGCGCGGCATGAACGGCAGAAGCACCGCCGCCAGCATCGCGATGATCGCCAGCACGCACACCATTTCGAGCAGCGTGAAGCCGCGTTCGGAAGCCCTATTCATTTTTGGCATTGACCAGGTGCTCGGTCGAAATGTCGGCAGCAATTCCACTTCCGCCCTCCTGGCCGTCCGAGCCGTAGGAGATGATTTCATAAGGCGCGTGATCGCCCGGCGCGCGGTAGACGTAAGGATGGTTCCAGGGATCGTTCGGCACGCTGTTGCCCTTTAGATACGGCCCGTTCCAGGCCGCCACGCCCGGCGTTCGCTGCATCAGCGCCGAGAGACCCTCCGACGTCGACGGAAAACGGCCGGCATCGAGGTAGAACAGGTCGAGCGCGCCCGCAAAACTCTGTATCTGAATCTTCGCCGCCTTGACCTTGGACTCACTGAGATAGTTGAGAACCCGCGGCCCGATCAGCCCCATGATCAGGCCGATGATGGTGATGACGACCAGCATCTCGACCAGGGTAAATCCCTGTTGGCCGACATCATGCCGGCGCTCGCGCTTCTCGTTTTCGTTGAAGAAAATGCCAACGCCTTTGCGCATTTGATCTGATCCTTTGCTTTATCCAACCAACTGGGTGACCGACAGCAGCGCGGTCATGACCGAAACGATCAGCCCCCCGACCACGGTGCTGATGGTGATGATCGCGAGCGGCCCGACGATGCCGACGATGCGGTCGAGGCTGCGCTGCAATTTCGCCTCGTAGAATTCGGCTACCCTGCCCGCGAGTGCCGGCAATTGGCCGGTCTCCTCGCCGAGCCGCAGCATCCGGATGGCCATCGGCGGCATGTTGCTCGACGCCAGCAAGGCGTCCGAAAGCTTGCCGCCGTGGCGCACGCGATCGGCTGCCGTAGTCCAGACCGTGACGTTTCCGGTCACCGCCATGATGTCGACCAGAATGCGCAAGGTCGCCGTGAGATTGACGCCGCTGCCGAGCAGCACGGCAAGGTTCCGGCAGAACAGGCTGGTGCGGTAGAACCGAAAGATATTGGCGATGCCGGGGGTTCGCGCGGCGAGCGACACCACCGCACTGGTGGTGCCCGGCCGGCGAAACAGCCACCACAAACCGGCAATCGCGGAGGCAGCGGTCAGCAACGCCGTGGTCGCATTCGCGTGGAGAAAATCCGACAGGCGGATGAAGACGCTGAGCGCGGTATCGGACTTGGCGCCGAAGTCCTGCAACACCGAGGAAAACTGCGGCAACACGAACAGAATAAAGAACAGCATGACGCAGACCGCGGCGATCAGGACGAAGGCCGGGTATTGCATCGCGTCCGTCAGTTTGCGGCGCATCGCCTCGGACCGCGCGCGCTCGGCGCCCAGCATCTCGAGCACCTGATCGAGCGTTCCCGACACCTCGCCGACCCTGACCAGCGCAATGTACATCGCAGGAAACAGCGAAGGATGTTCGGCGACCGCGCTTGCAAAGCTTTCGCCGGAAAGAACGGACGCCCGCAAGCGCGCGACGACCGGGCGAAGCCTGCCGACATCGGCGTCGTTGGCAAGCAGTTCGAGCGCGTCGTCGAGACGGGCGCTGGCCTTCAAGAGCAGCGCCAGGTCGCGGGTAAACGTCGTCACCTCCGCCGGACTCGGCCGGCTGAAAAAGCCGAAATTATCCCCCGCCGCCGTCGCCTTCTTGTCCTCGACGGTTTCGATCGGCAACAGGCGCAGATATTCGATACGGCGGGCGACTTCGGCCGCCGTCGGCGCCGAGAGCGTGCCGTTGACGACCTCTCCGTTCTGCGTCAGGGCCCGGTAGCGGAAATTCGGCACGATCCTGACCTCACCGCGCTGTGGTGACGCGAAGCAGTTCCGCAGGCGACGTCAGGCCGGCACGGCATTTCGCAACGCCGTCCCCGACCATCGTCGTCATCCCGGCGGCAATCGCGACCTGGTCGATCTTGTGACCATCGGTCTTTTCGCCGATCAGCGAGCGAACTTCGTCGGTCAGTTCGAGGATCTCGAACACACCCAACCGGCCCCGATAACCGGTGCCGCTGCAACGTTCGCAGCCGCACGGCCCATGAAGGACTTCTCCGGCGCGGAAGCCGAGCTCGGCCAGGCGCGGATCCTCGGCAAATTCGGCATCGCTAAGCGGTTTGGGCGTCTTGCAACGCTCGCACAGGTGCCGGACCAGGCGCTGCGCCACCACCGCCCGCAGGGTCGAACGCAACAGATATCCCTCGACGCCGAGATCGAGCAGGCGCGGCACCGCCGCTGCCGCGGATTCCGTGTGCAGCGTGGTCAGAACAAGATGGCCGGTGAGGGCCGCGTGAATCGCAACATGCGCGGTTTCATTGTCGCGGACTTCGCCGACCATGATGACGTCCGGATCCTGACGCACGAAAGAACGCAGTGCTGCGGCAAACGTCAGTCCGATGGCGGGCTTGACCTGCGCCTGGTTAACGCCGGGAATGTCGTATTCGACCGGGTCTTCGACCGTCAGGATCTTGCGGCCGGGCTCGTTGAGGATCGACAGGACCGTCGCCAGCGTCGTGGTCTTGCCGCTGCCGGTCGGCCCGGTAACGACGATCATGCCGTGGGGAAGTTTCAGCAACCGGCGGAGCTTCACATCGTCGGCCGGAGAAAACCCCAGCTTCTCGACCATCAGCAACCCGCGATCCTTGGGCAGGATACGGATGACCGCGGATTCCCCGTGCTGCATCGGCATGATGGCGACGCGAATATCGATATCGGTGCGGCCGACGCGCAATCGCGCGGCGCCGTCCTGCGGCAACCGCCGTTCGGCAATGTTGAGATTGGCGACGATCTTGATGCGGGAAATCAGCGCCTGCGGCAGTACGCCGGCAGGCGCCACGACCGGTCGCAGCAAGCCGTCGACGCGCATGCGAACCACAAGCCCGGTCTGGAACGGCTCGATATGAATGTCGCTCGCGCGCAGCTCAACCGCCTTCTCCAGCAGATCGTTGACGGCGCGAACCACCGGCGCACCGCTCGCAAGGTCGCGCAGGCTCTCGATATCGTCCTCGCGCGGAAGCAGCTGGCTCGCCTGATCTGCCGGCTCGGTCATGTCTTCGCCAAGGCGGCGGTCGAGCACGACCGAGAGGTCTTCGACCGAAGCAACCTTGATCACGACATCCCGGCGGAGCACGATTTCGGCGGCGCGTTGCGCGGCCGTGTCGGTCGGATCGGCGACGGCGAGCGCAGCGCCGCCGTCTTCGGCCTGAAAGGGAAAGACCGTCATTTCCCGCAGGAAGCGCTGCGAAAATGTCTCGTTGAGCGCCGGCGCCGATAAAAGCTCCTGGAGCGTGACGCGTTCGAGACCGGCAAAGCGGGCCGCTTCGTCGGCGAAATCGCTCGCCGAAAGAATCGTCAATTCCCAAAGCTTGGCTTGCGGGCCCAAGCCTTGCGGGCCCAAGCCTTGCGGACCCAAGACAGCGCCCTGCTCGCTTCCCTGACCGTTGGACGCAGCCGACTTCACCAAATGGTCGTTACGACGAAGGTGCTCCAGAAATTGCAGGGACTGGTCGCTGGTCATCGGTGTTTCCAGTCGCGGAATTTTTTCCAGGAGGGCGCACCGATCCGGCCGACCCCAGCCGTCCGCCGTGGGTCGCCTGCTACTCGGCCACGGTGAGGTTATTGATCGGAAACATGACAGTCGTACGAAACGGCTGAAGACAGTGGTTCACAAATCCGGCCGCGTAATTCTGCGTCGATAACACGCACCCCAATTATTACTGTCATGTTCGGACGGTAAGAACCGCCTTCGGGCCTGATCCCCGCCAAGGGGTCCGGGGGCGTTAGTAAAAAGTGGAACGGCGAACATGGCTAGTGTCGGCAAACGCTGCCCGTCCTTCTCGGTCGGGCGCAGTATCGGCACTGCTTTGATGGTGACGTCTGTCCTGCTGTTGGCGTCCTGCAATTCGGCCACGGTCAATTCCGGCGGCACCGGCCCCGGCGACCTCGATGTCATGGACAAGGTGCGCTCGCTCGACATCTTGCCGCGTTATCCGACCCAGGCGGGCGCCTTGACCACATCGAGCGGTCCGAGGGCCCAGCCGGCCGTTTTCCAGGGCTCGGAAATGACGGATATCGCCGAGCCGCGGCCGCAGCCGGCGGGGAGCGGAAACGGCTTTGATCTCAATTTCGAAAGTGCCCCGGTCGCGACCGTCGCCAAGGTGGTGCTGGGGGATATCCTGCAGACCGGCTATACCATCGACCCGCGTGTCCAGGGTACGGTCAGCCTGGTCTCGGTACGTCCGGTGCCCAAATCGGACATCATCTTCGTCCTCGAAAATGCCCTTCGGATCAGTGGCGTAGCGCTAGTTCGTGATACCGCAGGTTATCGCCTGACGCCGGTCGGTGATGCGGTCGGCGCTGGCCACCTGGATTCAACGCCCAACAACCCCGAGCCGGGCTACGGCGTCTCGGTGGTCCCCCTGCAATATGTGTCGGCGCAGACGCTGCTCAAATTGATGGACAGTTTCGCGACCAAGCCGGGTGTGGTCCGCGCCGACGCGACGCGCAATCTGCTGCTGATTCAAGGTACCGGTCCCGAGCGCCGCACCGCCGTCGAAACCGCGATGAGTTTCGATGTCGACTGGATGCGGGGGCAGTCGATCGGCATCTACCCCATTACCAATAGCGGGCCCGAACCCGTCATTGCCGAGCTCGAAAAGATCATCGATTCCGGCGAAAACGGCCTCAATCAGAACCTGGTCAAGCTGCAACCCGTCGCCCGGCTCAACGCGATCATGGTGGTGACCAAGAGGCCCGCTTTGCTTCACACGGTCGAAACCTGGATCAAACGCCTCGACCGTGCGGACAGCACGAGGACCAGCGTCCACGTCTACAAGGTGAAGTACGGCGATGCGAAGCAGATCGCCCGCGTGCTGACCGACATGTTCGGCGGCGGCTCTTCCAACAGCAGCCTGCTCGACAGCGCCGACAATCAGATCGCACCGGGATCCGGAACGTCGTCGAGCGGCAGCGATCGCAGTTCCTTCGGCAACAACAACAATAGCAGCAACGGCACCAACGGCGGCAATTCCTCCTCGCAACAACCAGGCAGCGGCTTCAGTTCGCGCTTGGGTACGGCTTTTGGCGGACCGCAAAACGGTGCAAACGGAGGCAATCTCGGCCAGCTGGACAAGGGGAACGGCGCCGGCTCGGGTGGACAGCCGATCCTGCAAAACGTCCGGATCACCCCCGACCTCGTCAACAATTCGCTTCTGATCTACGCCGATCAGGGCAACTACAGGATTATTGAATCAGCATTGCAACAGGTCGATCAGCCGCAGTTGCAGGTCGCGATCGACGCCACGATCGCTGAAGTCGACCTCACCGACGAACTTCAATACGGCGTTCAATTCTTTCTCACCAGTCACGCGCTGGGACTTAGGCCCGATCAGGGCTCAATTCTCAACTCCACTTCGACGACAGCCACAACCACAATACCGGGCGCGGCAACAACCGCGACAGCGGCAACGACCGCGACAACGACGGCGAGCACCGTCGCTGGCACGGCTGCCAACGCCTTGCTCAGCCGCACGGTACCAGGATTCAATTTCCTCGTCGGCCAGGAAGCTCAGCCGGCTGCGATCCTGACCGCCTTGCACACGGTCACCGGCGTGAGAGTGCTGTCCAACCCGTCGCTGGTCGTGATCAACAACCAGTCGGCAACGCTTCAGGTCGGCAATCAGGTTCCGATCTCGACCGGATCGGCAAGCGTTCTCAATGCGGCAACCGCCAGCAGCAATACGATCGTCAACACCGTCGACTATCGCAACACCGGCATCATCCTGCACGTCTCTCCCCGCGTCAGCGCCAACGGCAACGTGAGACTTGAGATCGAGCAGGAGATCAGCAACGTGCTGCCTGGCAGCGCGGCCAACGCCTTGAACCCGACCATCCAGGAGCGAAAGGTCAAGAGTTCGATTTCGATCGCCAGCGGCCAGACCGTGCTGCTGGCCGGCCTGATCCAGGACCAGAAGAACGAGAACAAGAGCGGCATTCCGTTGCTGGATGATCTTCAGGGCATCGGCAATGCGTTCTCTAATCAAGACAACACGAAGATGCGCACCGAGTTGATCATCTTCATCCGCCCCCAGATCATTCGAAACAGCACGGATGCGCATACGATTGCCGAAGAACTTCGCTCCAAGCTGCGTGGCACCGTTAGTGCGAGCTCTCTCAATGAAACGCACACTCGTTAATCTGCTGCCGGCGCTCGCGCTGGTTCTTGCCTGCGTCGTGGGCTCCAGCAGTGTCGCCAGCGAGACCATTCGCTATCGAGGCGATGGAGAACCGGTCGTGCTGGCGCGCGGCAATGCCCGTGCACTGGGACGCCTCGGCTTCCGGTACGAAAACGGCTTTGGCGTGCCGCAGAATTACATCGCAGCCGCCGATCTCTACCGGCGCGCGGCAGAGCAAGGCGATGTTTTCGCCCAATGCAGGCTTGGCCTGAGCTACGACAAGGGCCACGGCGTGCCGCAGGATTTCATTCTTGCCTACAAATGGCTCGACCTTGCCGCAGCAAAGGCGTCACGGCGTGAACGTGACTTCTACTTGAGGCTTCGCGATGCGGTCGCCTCGAAGATGTCGCTGGCCCAGGTAACCGAAGGCCAGAGGCTGGCTTTGATGTGGGCCGGCAACTGGGCGTCAGAGCGTTACTGATCCGTTGCCGGCATCTCGGCGGTCTCGACAAATCCGGCCTGCAACTCCGCATTTGCCGTCCGCATGTCCACGCCGCCGACCCAGCGCCCGACGACAAGCGTCGCGATGATGTTGGAAGTCAGGTTGGTTGCGGCACGGATTTGCGCCATGAAGCGGTCGGCACCGAGCAACAGCGCGATGCCGGCGACCGGAACCGCGTCGACCACCGGAAGCGTCGCGGCAAGCGCAATGAAGCCGCCGCCGGTCACGCCGGCCGCGCCCTTGGAGGTGAACAGCATCACGAACAGCACGCTCAGCTGGTGCCAGATCGTCAATTGAACGTTGAAGGCGTGCGCCAGAAACAGCACCGACATCGTCATGTAGATCGCGGTGCCGTCCATGTTCAACGAAAACCCGCCGGGCATCACCAGGCCTACGACTTCCTTGGATACGCCGAGCTTTTCCAATTTCTGCATCGAGCGCGGCATCATGGTCTCGGCCGACGTTGCCGCGAACACGAACAGGATTTCATCCTTGAAGTAATTCAGCACGCGGCCGATGCCGAAACCCGAAAGCCTCAGAAAACCGCCAAGCACGATCAGAACAAACAGGATGCTGACGATATAGACCGACGCGACAAGCTGCCCGAGGTCGAGCAAGGTCCGCAGGCCGTATTTGCCGACGGTGAAAGCCATGGCGCAGAGAGCCGCGATCGGCGCGCAATACATGATGATCCGCACCATGCCGAATAACGCTGCCGCCGCCGCCTCCAGAAACACCACGACCGGCTTGCCGCGGTCTTGCGCCATGCTGAGGCCCAGGCCAAGCAACACCGCAACGAACAGAACCGGCATGATGTCGCCCTTGACGAAGGGTTCGACAAAGGAAGACGGGACGATCGAGAGCAGAAAATCCGTCAGGCCGATGCTTTTGGCACCATTGGCGTAAGCTGCGACGGATTTCGGATCAAACGCCGCCGGGTCGGCATTGAGACCTCTTCCGACTTGCCAGACATTGCCGACCATCATTCCGATGATCAGCGCTAGGGTCGAGGCCACCTCGAAATAGATCAGCGCCTTGGCGCCGACATTGGCGACGTGGCGAATGTCGCGCATCTTGGCAATCCCGAGCGCGATCGTGGTGAAGATAATCGGACACACCACGACCTTGATCGCCTTCACAAAGGCATCGCCGAAAGGTTTGAGATTTATGGAGAAATCCGGAACGGCGTAACCCATCGCAGCGCCGAGAACGACCGCGGCGAGCACCTGCACATAAAGCTTGCGATAAAACGGCACGCGCGCCGAAGCAATTTTGCCGCTCGCAGGATGAGGCGCGGCCATCTCGGAGGACGGACGGTCGATTTCGAACGCGGTCATCGATTTTCCTCCGAGAACCCGGCAGAAGACGGCTTCGGCTTGTCCAGCCGCGCCGTCTTCCCCTCGCCTTCTTGATTCCGGTCCGGTCTATTCCGCGGCCACGCGATTGAGGACGGCGTGGCCATGGGTTTTGACCACGACCTTGATCGCATCCTCGATGCGCTCGCGGGCATATTTCAGTGCGGTCGGCAGATCCTCCAGCGCGAAGGTGTGGGTATGCACCTTGGTCGCGTCAAAGCGCTTCTGCGCCATGAACGCCTCGGCGCGGTGCGTCGCGCTCTTGCCTTCGCCGCGGATGCCATAGACGTAGATGTTGTTACGCACGATGTAGGCGATATCGACCTCGGCGGGTTTGCCCGGGAAGGCCGCCAGACAGATGCGGCCGCCACGGTTCACCATGCGCGCGGCTTCGTTGACCGCCTCTGGCGCACCGGAGCATTCGACGACATAGTCGACGCCCTTGCCGCCGTTCAGCTTGCGCACGGCGGCAACCGGGTCCTCGTTCCTGGCGTTGATGACGTAGTCGGCACCGAGTTCGCGCCCGATCTGAAGGCGGTTGTCGCGCGTCCCGGTCAGGATCACCGGATGTGCGCCAAGCGCCTTGGCAACCGCTACGCCCAGCAATCCGATCGGCCCGGGGCCCGTCACCACGACGCTCTCGCCTGCGACAAGCCCGCCGAGTTCGGTCAGCCCATACATCGCGGTGCCGGCCGTGACCACCAGCGTTGCCTCTTCGTCCGACATTTCGTCGGAGATCGCGACCAGCGTGTTGATGCTGTTGACGGCGTATTCGGCAAATCCGCCGTCGGTCGTAAAGCCGTTGGCGCGATGTCCCTTGTCGACGTCGCCGTAGTTCAGTCCGTAGTTATGGCAGGCCGTATACATGCCTTCGCGGCAGCGCTTGCACTGGCCGCATCCGGCGTGGATTTCGACGGTGACGCGCTGTCCGATCTTGTATTCGTCGACGCCCGGCCCGAGCGCCACGATCGTGCCCATATATTCATGACCCGGCGTGAAATTCTTGTTGAAGGGCATACCGCCCTGAATCATCGCCGGCGGCCCGTGGTGGATGATTTCAAGGTCGGTTGCGCAAATCGCCACCGCGTCGATGCGGACGAGAACCTCCGCACGCTTCGGCACCGGCACCGGCTTTTTGGTCAGCGTCAATTGATCGGGATCGCCCAGCACCCAGGCCCGCATCGTGTCTGGAATCGGAAAATCAGGCGAGGTTTTGACGTGATCGGGCTTGTACATCGTTTCGCTCCTGGATGTATTCGTTATTCTGCCGCCAGGCTTTTGACTGATCCCCGCAGGATGGCGCCGGGGGCGCCAAGCTCGGCCGACAACTCATCCGCCGCGGCGATCAGATGCACCTTGAGTTGATCGATATATTCCGGTGTGGCGCGAAACGCCGGCGACGACACGCTGATGGAGCCGACGACCGCGCCGGCATGATCGCGAATGGCCGCGCCAAGGCAAATGACGCCGGGCCGAAACTCTTCGCGATCGATCGAAAAGCCTCTTCGGCGCGTCAGCCGCAATTCTTCTTTCAGCGCCTCGATGTCGATAATGGTGTGCGGCGTGAACGCGGTCAGGCCCTTGTCGGCGACGATCCGGTCGAGTTCGTTCGGCGGCAGCCACGCCAGAATGGCCTTGCCCGTCGCGGTCGCATGCGCGGCACCGGCGTTTCCGCCGAGGCCCGCATCGACGCGGACCGCATGCCGCGACTCCCGGCGCAGGACGTGGACCAGATTGGTGTCCTGCATGATCGCAAGCTGAACGGACTCTTGCGTCTGATCGTTCAGCCGATCGAGATAGCTCTGCGCACGCCGCGGCAAATCCACCTGCCGCAGGCAGGCCGCGCTGAGATGAAGAATACGCGATCCCAGAACATAGCTGCGGCTGTTGATGCCGCGCGAGACGTAACCCCAATTGTGCAGGGTCGAAATGAGATGATGACACGTCGAGACGTTCAATCCGGCGGTCGCTGCGATTTCGGTCAGCTTCGCTTCGCCGCCGGCATCGGCCATGACGTCGAGAATGAGAAAGGCGCGATCGAGCGCCTGGATGCCGCCATGGTCCCTTCCCATCGGCGGACGGGCCGGCATGACACCGCGCCTCTCATTGGCTCTTTCGGACGGCATCGACATAGGGCCCTCCCGGCAGTTGTTTTCAAGAGTAGGGCCCGATCTGCTGCGCCAACGCAACTTAATTTTCACATTACGATTATCAATTTCATTAGGAGAAAACTTCTGACGTCAGGGTTCGCAGCCGTCATTTGCGGTCGGCTCAGGCCGCTCTCAATTGTATTGAAAAATCTATTGAAATCCGACATCGCGCCCGGGGCGTCAGGCGCTTGCGCAGAGCCTATGCTCGCGTAAGCGAATTCTGCGCGAACAAGGGAGAACACGGTGGACGCGCGACCGAAATCACGGCGTCCGAGCTGGCAAAGCTGCTCGATGCCGCAGCTCCCCGATGGGCTGTCGAGGACCGGCCGGTCAAACCGGCCGCTTGCAGACCAGATCGATCTCGATCAGCGCCTTGTAGGCAAGCCCGGTGACGCCAACGCAGGTGCGGGCCGGAAGCCGGCCGACTGGAAAGTAGCTGCGATAGGTCTCGTTCATGGCCGCATAGTCTTCGTCAAAGCGCGTCAGATAGATGCGCGACATCACGACATGTTCAAGGCCGAGCCCAACTCCGGCGAGCACGATTTTTAAGTTAGCCATCACGGCATGGGTCTGGGCGACGATGCCGTCCGGCAATACCCCCGGCGTCTCCGGACGATCCGGCATCTGGCCGGTGACAAAAACGAAGCCGTCGGTTTCGACCGCATGGCTGAACGGCGCGACCGGCTTCGGGCCGCCGGCAATCATGTGAAATTTCAAGATTGGTTCCTTATTTGGTGAGACCGGCTGCGTCGTCGAATATGCTCTTGCGCAAGACGGCGTGCACGCCCCAATTTCCATCGACCACCTGCGTGACGCCGAAATCGATGGCTGCCGACATCAGCGCAATAGCTTCGTCCTCGCTCAGTCCTTTGATGTTCATCAAAAAGCGCCGCATTTTGCGGAACGCGTCCTTCATCGCAAGATCGAGCGACGATTTGGCGTAAACCTCGCTTTGGCCTTGCGTGCCGAACTCGGCCAGATAGTTGGGGTGACTAAAACCGGTCAACACCCACTCGGTCTCGGTCTCGATCAACGGATACGTCAGGTCGGCGAACGGACGGCCCTCCAATTGGCTCTTCTTGTGCAGGACGACCCGAAACGTGCCGGTCATCGAGCATTCAACGGCCGTGCCGCTGATCTCGCCGTCGCCTTGCGCGGCATGGGGATCGCCGACCGACAACAGCGCACCGGGCACCGACACCGGCAGATAGATCGTCGACCCCTTGCCGAGCCGCCAGTTGTCGAGGTTGCCGCCGAAATAGGACGGCGGCACGGAATCGACGAAATCAGCCTCGCGCGGGGCCAGCGCGATCACACCAAAATGCGGACGCAAGGGAATGCGGATGCCGTCAAGGACGTCGTGCCGTCGCTTGACGCTGCGTGGCGGCACCGGCACGCCGGGATAGTCGTAGGTGTGATGGACGACGCCGAACGGATCGGTCTGCGGCTCCCAGCGATAGGAATAAAGCCCGCGCGCATGCGGACCAGACGCATCGTTGAATATCTCGTAGATCGTCACCACCTCGCGCGGCTTCGGCTCGGCGAGGAATTCGTCGTAGTGATAGCCCCACCACGCCGCCACGCTGGAGCCGAACACCCGGCCCGCATAGTCGACGCTTTGGCTCGGACGCGGCACGATGTCGAGAATGCGCACCTCCAGCACGTCGCCGGGCTGGGCGTCCTTGACGGCGACGGGGCCAGTGCAGATGTGCACGCCAAATCCTTCGCCGGCACCACGGCCGAACACCGAGGCATCCATCGGCCCCGCCCCGCGCCGGTCCACCGTCTTGCTTTCGCGGGTCCAGCGAAAGAGCTCTTCCGCCGCCGCGTCGCCCGCGATCATGCGTTCGGCATCGTCGGAAGCATGCTGGGTCAGGGTTTCGATCGTGATGGTGTCGCCGGAACGAATTTCGGCCTGCGGCTGCAAGGACCGGCTGAAGAACCCCCAATGAACCCGCTCGGCCGTTATCTCCAGATGATGATGGGTGGGCTCAGCCGCAAAATCGGCATCATCGTGGGCCGCGGGAGGTGCGGCAATCCGGACGGAAGCTGTGACCGGCCGCTGGCGAAGCTGGGCGAGTGCGTCCTGCGGCCAGCCACGTTGGCCCGTCACCGTCGTCGAGGTCGCAACGCGCTCGGCCTCCTGCTGACGGAATTCCCGCGGCGAGAGACCGAACCGGGCGCGGAAGGTGCGGCTGAAATGGGCGGAATCGCCGAACCCATAGCGGTAGGCGATTTCGGAAATCGTATGATGGCCTTCCGCTGGATTGGCGAGGTCAGCCCAGGCGCGCTGCAACCGCCGCTCGCGGACATAGTGGCTGAAATTGTCGCCAATCCCTTCAAACAGCTTTTGCAGGTATCGTTCGGAAATTCCTTCGCTTTGCGCCACGCGCGCCGGCGCCAGGTCGGGGTCCTCCAGCCTGCGTTCGATGGTCTGGTAGACGCGGTTCATGATGGCCGCTTTGGTCGAACTGCCGCCGTCGCGTATCGGCGCCGCCATTTGCAGGGTCAGCGTGAAAAGCAGATCGGCGAGGCCCTGCGCCACCACGTCCCATTCCAGATCGGACAGCCCGTCGAGCGACTGCACGGCTGACGCAAGCGCGCGGGCAAAGACCCCGGCAAACCCTTGCGGCGCCATCGCGCGGGGCTCGATCCACCCCACCGCGCCGGTCTTGCGGCCGTGGAAGGCCTCACCCGTGACATAAAGACCGATCGCACGCAGGTCCCGCTGGAAAAACAGCGTCCAGTCGCCATGGGGAGGAAGCACCAAAAGATGTCCGGCCGGAACGATCTGGTGGCCGCCATTGTGCAGCACGACGCCGTCTTCGGTCGGCAGCAATGCGATGGGGAGAGCGTCATCGCCAGCGCCGGAAAGCGGCGCGATACCTTGCGGGCCCGCCGCCAGCTTGACCAGCGTGATGCCTTTGGCGCTTCGGCGGGAGGCGGTGGCATGTCCGGCGTAGAAGGTCGGGTTCGACAGCGGTTGCAGCCCGGCGGTGCTCAAAACGTCACGCCACGCGTCCAGCCGATCATGCTCGGCATACGATTCACTCGTAAACGGACGAAAACCCATGCGCTAACCCACACCGCAGCGCTAAATCGAAGCAACCTCCGTGCCAGCAGCACTAGTGCGGCGAATTTGAAGTTCCTATCAGTGTTGGAGGCAAGTTCTTCATAGGAACTTCAAATTCAAAGCCGCACTAGAATCATATGGTTGCTAGGGCTCCCTTGATTCCGAAGTTCGCATTAGAGGCCGCCGCGAATGTTTGCGAACTTCGGAATCGGAGCTCTAGGTCGCCCGACCCACGGCGGACGTTGCAGTAAAATGTCAGCGATGGCCATTTTTTGTTGTCTGTCAGCTCCTTAGTCGCATCTGAAGACGTTTTTTCTGATCGTGCCATGGACCCCCCAATTGGCGTCGACCACCTGGGTGACCCCAAAATCGGCCCCGACCGACATCAGCGAGATCGCCTCGTCCTCGCTCAGTTTGTGCACGGTCATCAGGAAGCGGCGCAATTTGCGGAACGCGTCGCGCATCGCCCGGTCCAGGCTCGAATGGTTGGCGATCTCGGTCTCGGCACCCGCGCCAAGCTCCGCCAGATAATTCGGATAGGTAAAACCGTAAACCGACCAGGCCTGCTCATTCTCCAGCATCGGATGGGTGAGGCCTTCCAGGGCGGTGCCGGCCAGATCGTTTTTCTTGTGCAGGATAAATTCGAAGTCGCCGGTGAGCGAGGTTTCGATCGCGGTGCCGCCGAGTTCGCTGTCGCCCTGGGCGGCATGAGGATCGCCGACGGAAAAAAGCGCGCCGGGAACCGCGACCGGATAATACATCCGCGCGCCCTTGCCGATGCGCCAGTCGTCGATATTGCCGCCGGTATAACTCGGCGGAATCGAGCTCACGAAATCCTGCTCCGACGGCGCCAGCCCCATGGTGCCGAAATGCAGTCGCGCCGGCACCTTGACGCCGGTCAGGATGTTTTCGCGCTTGCGGATGGTGGCGTGATCGACCCGGACGCCGGGATAATCGATCGTCGCATGCACGATGCCGTCGGGATCGGTTTGCGGGGTCCAGACATAGTTATAGACCGCCTTGGCAAACGGCTCTCCTGACGTGTCGAGTTCGAAAATCGTCACCACTTCGCGCGGCTTCGGCTCCTCGATCAGGTCGTGATAGTGAAAGCCCCAATTCGCCGCCGCATTGGAGCCGAAGCACTTGCCGGCGTAACAGGCCTTGCACGCCGGCCGTGGCCGGATGTCGAGGATCCGCACTTCGAGAATGTCGCCGGGCTCGGCATTTTCGACCGCGACCGGGCCGGTCAGGAGGTGGACCCCGATGCCCTCGCCTGCGCCGCGGATGAACGGGCCCTCGGTCGGGCCTGAGCCGCGACGCGCCATGGTCTTCTGCTCTTTGGTCCAGTGAAAGACGGCTTCGGCGCCGGGGTCGTCGGCGATCATGCGCTCGTAATCGTCATTGGCATGGTGCGTCAGCGTCTCGATGGTCGCGCGGTCGCCGGACTTCAGCGTCAAAGACGGCGCGACCTTCTTGCTGAAGTAGCCCCAGTGCATGGTCTTTGGCGATACCGGAAGCAGATGGTGTTTCATGCGGATGACCTCAGGCGGCAGCTGGAGTTTTCAGGAAAGACGACACGCGAACGAGCGACATGGTTATTCCTCCACCATGGCGGAGAGGAAGCGCTGGGCCACCAGCGTCTTCGGGTTGGTCAGCACCTCCCGCGCCGGCCCCTCCTCGACGATGGAGCCGCCCGACAACAGCAGGACGCGGTCGGCGACTTCTTCGGCAAAGCGCAACTGATGCGTCGAAATGATCATGGTGAGGCCGTCCTCGATCGCGAGCCGCCGGATCACCTCGAGCACCTCGTTGACGAGTTCGGGATCGAGCGCCGAGGTCGGCTCGTCGAGCAGCAGCACGCTCGGATTGGGCGCAATCGCGCGCGCGATGGCGACGCGCTGCTGTTGACCGCCCGACAAATGACGCGGCAGCGCATCGGCGCGCTGGGTGAGGCCGACGCGCTGCAATAACTCGCTGGCGCGCCGATCGGCGTCGCTGCGGGTCCAGCCGTGCACCCAGCGCAAGCGGCCCCGCGATGTTCTCTTTCGCCGACAGATGGCCGAACAGGTTGAATTGCTGGAACACCATGCCGACGCCAACCTCGGCGCGCTCGTTGGCGAGTGCGCGCGGCGACAACGGCTTGCCGTTATCGCCGAAGCCGAGGCGCTGGCCGCCGACCTTGATCGTGCCGGCCTCCCAGCCTTCGAGATGGTTGATACAACGAAGCAGCGTGCTCTTGCCGGAACCGGAGGGGCCGAGCAGCGCGATCACCTCGCCAATGCGCACCGTCAGATCGACGCCGGCCAAGACGGCCTGTTTGTCATAGCGCTTGCGCAAGCCTTCCACATCGACAGCGATATTGTTGCGGCGGAGCATCTCCGCCCGCTTGGCGTGGTCGACCAGTTCGAGCTTCGGCCGTGGCGGCGGCAGCTCGGCGACGCCCGCATCTTCGATCGTCGCTGGCGAAGCTTCCAGCGGCTCATCAAGCGGCTGAAAGCGATACCACGGCAACAGCCGCATCAGGCGCCGGTGCGAGGATTTGCGGTCGAGATCAAGCCAGGCTTCGACAACGAGCTGGATCACGGCGACCGCACCGGTCAGGCACAGATAGATCAGGCCGGAGGCAAAAAAGATCGAAAAGAAGTCGAAGGTCGAGGACGCGAGCTGCGTCGAGCGCAGCGTCAATTCCTGCACCGCGATCACGGAAGCCAGCGACGAATTCTTCAGCGCGCTGACGGCTTCGGCGCCGAATGCCGGGATCATGGCGCGGATCGCCTGCGGCGCGATGATACGGTTCATCAGCACGCCGGGCGTCATGCCAAGGGCCTGGCCCGCCAGAATTTGCCCGCGGTCGACGCCGAGCACGCCGGCGCGCAAAATTTCCGAAATGAAAGGCGCCTCATTGGCGGCAAGCGCCGTGCCGGCCGCAAGAATCGCCGGCAGCTTGATGCCGATATGCGGCAAGGCGTCGTAGACAAACACCATTTGCAAAATCAGCGGCGTGCCGCGGAAAATCACGCTGTAACCGCGCGCCAAGCCTGCGAGTACGCCAAAGCGGCTCAATTGCATGGCCGCCAGGATTACGCCCATCATCAGCCCGCCGATCAGGCCGAGGCCGGTCACCTGCAAGGTGACCGCAATACCCTCGAGCAGATACGGCAGGCTGAGGTAATGGAGAAACAGTGCCATTACTTGACCGTGAGCAGGCCCGGTTCCTTCAGGTTGGCGGGATCAAGCTCCCACTTCTTCAGAAGTGCGGCCTGGTCACCCGACTTGTAGATCTCGTTCATCGCCGCCATCACCGCCTCGCGGAACTTCGGCTTGTCCTTCGGCACGGCAATGCCGACGGAATAAGGGATCGTCACCGCGACGGCCTTCGCAAGTTTGTCCGGATTGGCCTTGACCGCCTGATCGACCGTATTGACGTCGTTGACATAGGTGTCGGCGCGGCCGGCGAGGATCGCCTGGATGCAATTGGCGTTATTGTCATAGAGCTGCAACGTCGGCTCGGGCTTGCCGGCTGCCTTGCACTTCGGGCCCATATCCTGGACCAGCGGAACCTCGACGAAGCCGGTATTTTCCGCCGCCGCCGCGCCGCACAGCGACAGATTGATGCCGTCGATCTTCTTCGGGTTGCCCTTGGCCACCAACACGCCGTCGAACACCTTGGAATAGGTGATGAAGTCGGCCGCCTTGGCGCGCTCTTCGGTCGCATAGATGTCCGAAATCACGATGTCGGCCTGGCCGCTCGCCAGCGTCGTCAGCAGTGCCGCGAAGGTCACGGCCTTGTAGGTCACCTTGAAGCCGAGGCATTCGCCGATCTCTTCGCCGAGATCGATGTCGAAACCGACATATTTGTTCGGATCCTTCGGATCGATCGCCTCATAGCCCGGCGTATGCGGATTGATCGCATTCACCAGCGTCTTGCCCTTCCAGTCCGGAAACTTTGCCTGCAGACCGGCGCAGGCGGACGGTGCCGCCTTGGCCGTCACCGGCGCGAAAAGACCAGCCAAGACCATAGCGCCGAGTACGACGCTACGCGAGCCCGCGACATGCAGGCGCCGCTTGAGTTCTTCAATGAACAATCGCTTTCGCATCTTCTTCTCCTTCGACACTGTCATGGCCACGCCATGATCCAATTTCGAGAGCGAAGCGTAGTGGCGGAGTTCCCGGTCTGGCTTGTCTTGGGACGCACAAAAAATTGGATAAGCGCGTGCTATAAAAAGGGCAGTGACTGCAAATGATTTGAGCACACTCTGGTGGAGTGCGGCCCGCCGAGCCAGCGCCTTCTTTCAGGAAGAACTGGCGGCCGGCTTGGCGGACAGTAGAAACTCCCGATCGGCCGCGACGCGTTTCTCCAGAAAGCTGATGACAGCCTTGATCCGGCGGATGTGCAGAAGGTCCTCGTGGGCCGAGAGCCAGATATCCCGGATCGAAAAATAGTTCGGCAGCACAGGACGGAGGTCCTTGTTATGCGCCGCGACATAGGAAGGAAGCATCGCTATCCCCAGCCCACTGGAGACGGCGACAAATTGCGAAACCAGGCTGGTGCTCTTGAACACCACATGGGCTGGCCTGAGAATATCGGAAAGCCAGCGATTTTCCTTGATGTGGATGTGCTCGTCGATGAAATCGATGAACCCGTGGTTATCGAGATCCTTCAGATCGGCGGGCTTCGGATGCTGCTGCAGATACCCGCTCGAGGCGTACAAGAAAATCTTGAACTCGCCGATCTTCTTGACCGAAAGGCGCCTGCCTTTGGGCCTGAAAAAGCTGACGAAGATGTCAGCCTCGCGACGGGTCATATCCAGCAAGCGCGTGTCGGTGATGAGTTCAGCCTGGATCGACGGATAGACCTTGTTGAAGTCGGCCATGCATTTTGTCAGATACATGCTGCCGATGCCTTCCATGCTCGCGATCCGAATGGCACCGAAGGCATCGGCTTTTTCCGAGCCAACGACCGTTTCAATGATCGCATTGGCGTTGTTTTCCATCCCTTCCGCGAATTGCAAAAGTCGAAGGCCGGCTTCCGTCAGCGAAAACCCGGCCTTGCTTCGTTTGAAAAGCGTCGTGTTCAGGCTGCGTTCGAGTTCGCGGATGCGGCGGCTGACCGTGGTGTGATCGACTTTCAGCTTTTGACCGGCGCGCGCCAGGTTGCGGGTCCTCGCCACCTCCAGGAAGTAGAGGATGTCATCCCAATTGTATCGGAGCGCACGCGCGGACTTCAACACGGGGTTTTTCCAATAGGCCCGATCTCACATCCTTCGATTTTCATCGGGCCGTTGCTGTTGAGCACCGGATCAGGCTGCAATAATCGGGGCATAGGTTTCGACCAGCCGGTTGGCAAACATGTCGACCTTCGGAATCATGAGTTTCTGCCGGCAAACCGCGAGATCAATATGTTTGGGCATGACGGCGCCGTGCTTGAGAACGCGCGGTGCGACAATGTTGATATCCCAAAGCGGGAAGCCAGTCGGCGGTATGACGACGCTCCCACCCGGATATGGCGAATCCGTCCGGTTCGCCAGTACGACCGCTACGCGGTTGTCTTCGGCTCGCGGAATCGCCAAAAGCTCGCGTTCAAACGGCTCGCGAAGCGAGGCCGGCCACAGAATGATGTCGGCCGCCGAAATGCCGAGACACCGCGACGTCTCCGGAAACACCGCATCGTAGCCGGACATGACGCCGATCCGGCCGAACGGTGTTTCGAAGACCGGATAGTCGTCGCCGGCCTTCGCCCATTTGCGCTCCTCGGCGGTGAGATGTGTTTTCCGGTATCGGCCGATTTCCGTTCCATCAGGGCCTATCAGGAATGTCGTGACATAAAGCCCGGCCGCGGCGCGCTCGACGCCGGGGATAGCGACCAGGCATTGATACCTGGCAGCGATCGAAGCGACTTTCGAAAGCAGGCCCGGCGTCTGGTCGGCGATGGCAGCGGCTTCGGCGGCGGTCGGGATCGCCGAAGAACCAAACGCGTATTCCGGCAGCGCAAGCACCTTGACGCCGAGCTTCGCCGCATGATCGATCATGTCGAGCACGTCGTTGGCCGAACAATCCCCGGTGACGTGCATCTGGATGGCCGCGACCTTGGCCACAGATTTTGCCGGAACAAGCGGCCTCTCGGCGATGCGATAGACGGGAGTTTTCTCATACGGCAATGCCATGATGCCGTAGGTCTCGGGACGGCGGTCCGCGATCTTGTCGTTTGCCGCGTAGATCGACTTGTCGGAAGCGGCATCGAGATCGATGTCCGCGACCGCCATCCCGTGGGTATCGTAGGGCACCTTGGAAAGCACGCGGCCCTTCGGGTCGACGATCATGCTGCCGCCGGGATAATAGATCGAACGTTCGTAGCCGGCCTTGGTGGCGGCGACCAGCCAAACACCGTTTTCGTAACTGCGCGCCGGTCCCCACATGTCGGCCTGATCCATGGCGAAGAAATTCGCCATGTCCACGATGACCTCGGCTCCCTGCATCGCCATCGCGCGAAAGATTTCGGGAATTCGGCCATCAAAACAGATCAGGAGTCCGATACGGCCCAGGTCGGTTTCGACCACCGGACAACCTCTTTCGCCGAATTCGAACCAGTTCTGGTCGTGGGTCGCCAGGAACTGCTTGTGGTAATGACAGACGATCTCGCCCTTCCGGCCGAACATGATACCGGTATTGAAAATCTTCTCCTTGGCCGGGTCCCATTCGGTGACGCCGCTTGCGATGTAGATGCCGTGCTTGCTTGCCAGCGATGACAATGCCGTCACGAACGGGCCGTCGGTCATGGTTTCGGCGAGCGACCGGCAGTGTTCGGGAGAGTCGAACAAATAGCCGGTGTCCATGCATTCCGGAAAAACGACGAGCTCGGCTCCCTGCCTCACCGCCTCTTCGACGAATTGCGTCGCAAGCGCGATGTTGTGATCGTAGTCGCCGAGACGCGCTAGCGTTTGAACCGCAGCGGCACGAAAGCGACGCTTCTTCATCGTGGTCTCCATATCTCGCAGGTTGATTTCCCGGGCTCTAGTCTCGTCTGACCTCTCGCCAGAAGCGGTCGAGGCAATGCCGCTTCAGCGCGATGAACCCCTCTCCGGTGGTCACATCCAGATCGCGCGGCCACGGCAATTCGACGTCGACCATTTCCGCGACGCGTGTCGGCCGGCGTGTCAACAGCACCACCTGATCGGCAAGCTGAATGGCCTCTTCCAGATCGTGCGACACGAGCAGCGTCGTGGTCCTTCGTTTCATGAAGATGTTTTGCAGACGCTCGCGCATGAACAGCGTCATTTCATAGTCGAGCGCCGAGAACGGCTCGTCCAGGAACAGCACCTCCGGTTCCGTGACCAACGCGCGCAGGATCGAGACCGTCTGCTGCTGACCTCCCGATAGCGTGTAAGGATAGGCGTTCAGATCGAAGGGAACGTCAAAGTCCGCGAGCAGCTTCTCGACGCGCCGGGTGCGCTCTTTCCGGGGCACACCCAAAACCTTGAGCGGATAGTGGATGTTGTCGATCGAACGCGCCCACGGAAACAGCGCCTCGCGATAGTTCTGAAAGACGTAGGAGATCCTGGTGTCGCGGATCGTCTGGCCGTCATAGAGCACCTCGCCCGCGTCCATGGGCATCAGGCCGGAAATCATATTGATAAATGTGCTCTTGCCGCATCCGTTCGGCCCGAAGATCGAAATGAATTTTCCCATCGGCAGATCGATGGAAAAATCCTGATAGATCGTGGTGCCTTGAAATTTCTTCGCAAGGCCCCGAACGGTCAGATAGGCCTGCCTCGGCTTTCGTTGCTCCGACGACATCTCGTCTGCTGCGGTCGCCGGCCAATCGGCCCGAATAGGTACGATCGTTGCCATCGCCGCGGTTCGATCAGTTGCCGAAATCGGATTTGGCAAGGATTTTGGTGTGCACGTCCATCGGGCCGCTCATCACGCCCTCCTTGATGAAGACATCGACCAACGCCTGATAGGATTTCAAATCTGTCTCGTTGAGATCCTTAAAGCCACGCAAGTAAGGTTGCGCCAGGAATTCGAGCTGATCTTCCTTGATAGGCGTGTATTTGCTGAGAATCGGTTTGTATTTGGCGAAGTTCGCATTCACGAGATCGGTGGCCTCGTCGATCACCGCGATGACCTTGCGGGCAACCTCAGGCCGTTCCCTCAGGAACTTGGTGGTCATGATCGCGGCGCCCGAATAGAAGGGATCGGCGATCACCCGCGCCACAGGATTGGTCATCGCGCGGACGGCCTTGCCCGACGCCACGGCAATCGACCCGACAGGCTCCAGCGACAGCGTCGCGTCGGCCGTGCCTCCGACGACGGCAGCCACTTGCATGGCAACGGCGAGATCGACCAGTTTGACGTCCTTGTCGGGATCGAGGCCTGCGGACCTGATCATGTACCTGGAAATGGTCCGCCACTGGATTCCCGGCACATGGCCGAGCGTTTTGCCCTTGAGGTCCGCAAAGCTCTTGATCGGACTATCCGGCTTCACGATCAGGCCGTCGTTAATTCGATTGACGGCGACGCCGCCTCCCTGCAGGCCGAACACCTTCAGCTTTCCGGGAAATTTGGACTCCGCTATCATCGCGATGCCGGCCGCGGCACCGGGCGGCCCAAAATCGGCACGCTCCGCGATCAGCGCGTCGATGATCTGGTTTGGCGATTCCATCTTTGTCGAGACGATTTCGATGCAGGCTTTCTCGAACAGCTTTTCCTCAAGCGCGACGTAGTAGGCAGTTGTCTGCATGATCGGCAGCCAGACGGCCGAAACCTGATCCATCTTGTCGCAGGCAGCTTGAGCTCCCGACGAACAGAGCAACAACCCGGCGGCGGCGGCCGCAAAAGCATTTTTCCTGCGCATGGTGTTCCCTTTCCTCGACGGGCTATTTGCCCGACCAATGAACCAGTGAGCGTTCGACCAGCAACAGCGCGAGGTTGAGCCCATAGCCCATTGCGCCGGCGATCAAAATCGATCCGTACATGTCGGTGAGCGAATACGAAATCTGCGCGTCGATGATGCGATGGCCGATTCCGTCGGTCGCACCGATAAACATCTCCGCGACAATGATCACGACGAGTGCAAGCGAAACCGCTGTTCTCAACCCGACAAAGGTCTGCGGCAGGGTCTCGAAGAAAATCACATCCCTGAAAATGCGAAGCGACGAGGCGCCCATGGAACGAGCCGCAAGGATTCGGGTCTGCCGCGCATTCATGACACCGTAGGCGACGTTGAAGACGATCACGAGCCAGGCGGCGAAGGCCGCAACCGCGATCTTGGCGAAGTCCCCCAGTCCGAACAACAGCAGGAACAACGGAAACATCGCGGTCGCAGGCGTGGAGCGGAAGAAGTCGACCAGAAATTCGAGCGAACGATAAATCGCAGTCTTCGCCCCGAGTACGATTCCGATCGGAACGCCCGCCACGACGGCGATCAGGACCGAATAGGCCACGCGCATGGTCGTGTGCACGAAATCGGAAGTCATCTTGCCGGCGACGATGCTGGCGCCGGTGTCACGCAAGGTATCGAAAGGTGACGGCAAAAGATCCTTGTTGATGAGCTGTCCCTTGTAGGCGACCCACCAGATCGCGATGAGCAACGCCGGCCCAACCGCCAGTTCGATGGCGCGCTTGACTCTTGGATGTTCGAGCACATCAAGGATGGGTCGCATTGCGATCCTCGTTCAATACCATTCGAGTAAGCTTGTTCGATCGGGCGTCGTCGGATTCTTTGCGTCGGGCAACGAAATGGGAATGTCGAATTCTGCAACGTTGCGTGCAGGAATGCATATTGAAAATCACCCGAATGATGATGCATTTGCAGGCTTGCATGATCAAATAATGTGCAATCCCCGGATATCGCGACGCACTTCGCACAAGCCGCCGCTATTGCCACGCTGCGCCGCAATTGGCTTAACTTCACTTCGACCGTTTGGCCGGCACCGAGAAGAGAGCACGCATGAGCAAGTGGCATAAGATGGTTGGCGCGGCATTGGGGCTGGGCTTTGCGGTATTGGGGCCGCTCACACCCGCGCAGGCCGAAGCGCCCGCAACCAAAATCAGGTTCACACTCGACTGGAAGATCCAGGGCCTTCATGCCTGGTTTTACTGGGCCAAGGCGAAGGGCTACTTCAAGGCGGAAAACCTCGACGTCAGTATCGATCAGGGCGAAGGCGCAGCCGCAACGGTCACCCGCATCCTGTCCGGCGCCTACGATGCCGGTTTCGGCGACATCAATGCGATCATTCAGAACGCGGCGACGCGCCCCGCCGAGGCGCCGATCATGGTCTACATGATCTACAGCAAGGCGCCGTTCGCACTGCTGACCAAGGCCAGCGGACCTATCAAATCGCTGAAGGACCTGCCCGGCACCAAAATCGGCGCGCCGCCCGGCGCCGCGGCGCTCAAGCTGTTGCCGGTGCTCGCCAAAAACAACCAGATCGACTATGCGAGCCTCAACATCACCCAGGTCGCGCCGAACCTTCAGGAGCAGATATTGCTGCAAGGCCAGGTGGACTCGGTCGCCGTGTTCAGTGCCACCAGCTATATGAACCTGGTGTCGCTGAAGCTCGATCCCGACAAGGATTTTCGCTGGTTCTTCTACGCCGATCACGGCATCGATCTTTATTCGAACGGCGTCATGGTCTCGCCAAAACTCGCACACGAGAAGCCCGAGGCGGTCAAAGGTCTCTTGCGAGCGATCAATCGCGCCATTCGCGAGACTATCAACGATCCGCAGGCCGCGATTGATCTTCTGGCGCAGGAAGAGCCGTTGCTGAAGAAGGATATCGAGCTGCGACGTCTGATCTATGTCTGGGGATCGCTGATCGACACGCCCGAGGCCCGGCGATTGGGAATTGGCGATGTCAATGATGACAGGTTGATATCCTCGATCGGCATCATCTCCGCGTCGTTTGAATTGCCACGACATCCGGAGGCGGCGCAGGTTTTCGATCGCAGCTTTCTGCCGCCCAAGGCCGAGCGACTGCTTCCGGCCATCAATCACTGATAAACGAGAGTTAGAGATGCGCCAGATCGACTGCACCCATGTGCTCACCGGCAAAGGCGTCGAGAAGAGCCAAACGATCGAGATCGACGGCGATCGCATCGGCGCACTCCGCCCCTGCACGCAAACGTCAAGACCGCGTCTTCTTGCGATGCCGGCGCTCGTCAACGCCCATGACCATGGCCGCGCGGTCCGTACCAGTTCGATCGACGCCAGCGGCAAGCCGCTGGAAGCCTGGCTGCAATATCTGGCGCTATTCCCCGCCGTGGATCCCTATCTCGCCGCGGCCGTCTCGCTCGGCAACAGCGCGCTCGGCGGCGCCGGCATCGTCATGATGCACTACACGCGCGCGCAGGGATTTACGGATCTGCCGACGGAGGTTGCGGAAGTGGCGCGCGCGGCGCGCGATGTCGGCGCGCGCGTCGGATTTGCGGTTTCGATGAAGGACCGCAATCCGATCGGTTATGGACCGCCGGAGCCGTTGCTCGACGCCCTCCCCCAAGCGGCGCGCGATGAAATCGTCAGCCGGTTCGTCCGGCCGCCGCTGGCGCCGAGGGATTACATCAAGCTCGTCGACGATGTCGCCGCGGCCGCCGACAGCCCCACCTTCAACGTGCAATATGGACCGAATGGCGTGCAATGGTGCAGCGAGGCGCTGCTGGAGGCGGTCGCCGAAGCCTCAAGCCTGTCCGGGCGTCGCATCCACATGCATCTGCTGGAAACGCGCTATCAGCGCGGCTATCTCGATCAGCTCTATGGCGGCGACGTCGTCAAATTCCTCGACCGTATCGGGCTGCTTTCGCCGCGCTTGACGTTGGCGCATTGCGTGTGGGCGCGGCCCGACGAACTGGAACTGCTGGCGGCGCGCGGCGTGACGATCTCCACGAACTCAAGTTCGAATTTGAAGCTGCGTTCGGGCGTGGCCCCGGTTGCAAAGATGCTCGGCTGCGGTTGCCGCGTGGCGATGGGAATTGACGGCGGCGCGCTCGATGACGACGACGACATGTTGCGCGAGCTTCGCCTCACCCATCTTCTGCATCTCGGTTCCGGATTCACGCCGAAAGTGAACGAGAACGATATGCTATCTGCCGCTGCGGCGACGGGCCGCCTGTCGGTCACAAATTCGGCCGAGAGCGGCATCATCGAGATGGGCGCGCCGGCCGATCTGTTGCTGCTGGACTATGACGCGCTCGATGACGACAACCTTCGCGACGACCTCGATCCGGTGAACCTTGTCTTCTCAAGGGCCACGTCGCGTCACATGCGCGAACTCATCGTCGCCGGGCGCACCATCGTGCGGGACGGCCGCGTGCTCGGCATCGATCTCGAAGCCGCCCGCAAGGAGGTCATGCTCCGCATGCGAGCCGGCCAGCCAGCCATGGCGTCGTTTGCGGCAGCATTGTCGCATCTTGACCGCGCCCTGGCTGAGCACATGGAGCGGCAATTCAGTTGCACTTGAGGCGAATGAATTTCAAAAGACGATCCAAAAAAGACGATCCAGAATAAACGCAAGGACCGGACACACCGCCCATGCTTCTTTCGTTCGACGTTTTCGGCACCCTCATCAATGTGCGGGAGAGCTCCTACGATGCCTTTCGCTCCATCCTCGGCGAATATGGCCGATCGGACGTCGACGTGCGTGCGTTCAGGGAATATTGGGAAGAAAGAAACATTGCCCATTATTGGGAGACCTATCGGCCCTACAAGGAAATCTGCGCGTTGTCGCTCAGTGAGGCGTTCGCCCACTTCAACGTTCCCGGCAACGCCAGCGCGATTTCCCGCTACTTCGACGCGTTCAGCCATTTCCAGCTCTATCCGGATGTCCTTTCAACGCTTGAAAGTTTGAGCCGGCACCATCGGCTGGCGATCGTCTCCAATATCGACAATGATCTTCTGGCGGCGACGCCGCTACGGCGCGAATTCGATCTGGCTTGCACGGCTGAAAAGGCACGCGGCTACAAGCCCGACGGCACTCTCTTCCGCTATCTGCTGGAGCACGCCGGAGTTCCTCTGAACCAGATCCTGCATTCCGGACAGTCGCAATTCACCGACATGGTCGGCGGCAAGCCGCTCGGCCTGACGATCGCCTGGATCAACCGGCGCAACATCCAACTCGCGCCGTCCGTGCCAAAGCCCGATTTCACTTTTCCGGACGTTGCATCGCTCATTCCGTTGATCGAACGCATGGCATAGTGTCCCGGTTCTGACATTCGTATCATATCGCAGCTGGCACTTTTACGAATGTCAGAACCAAAGGGACACTAGCAACCATATGATTCTAGTGTGGCTTTGACTCTGACGTTCCTTCGAAGAATTCGCGGCGGCACTGAAAGGAACGTCAGTGTCGCCACACTAGCCGCCGGAAGCCGGCTTCGAAACACCAGCCAGATTTGAACGCTCGACCAACGCGTCCCACGCAAAATCATGCGGGAAGCGCCAAGGTCGGCTGGCCTGACTTGTAGAAATGTCACTAATATGTCAGACATATGCAAAATAATATTCAGGGAGGGTTTCATGAGCACTTTGACCACGGGCGGTTCGATCGAATTTCCACGTTCGGCGGCCGGCAGCGCCGCTGCCGCGACGCAGACCGCCGCAATCGCGGCGCGGCTGGAACGGCTGCCGATGACGTCCTATCAGCGTGGTTTGTTCGCGATCATCGCGACCGCCTGGTTCTTCGACAGCATGGATCTCGGCGCGCTGACCTTCGTGCTCGGTCCGATCCGCCAGAGCTTTGGGCTCTCGGCCTCCGAAACCGGATTGCTGTCCAGCATGAGCTTTCTCGGCATGTTTTTGGGCGCGGCGTCTGCGGGCCTGCTTGCCGATCGCTTCGGCCGCACGCGGGTGTTTCAGGTCAGCATGATCTTCTGGGGACTGGGCAGCATCCTCTGCGGCCTGTCGCCGACGGTTCAGACGCTGGCTGCCGCCCGCATCCTGCTCGGCTTCGGCATGGGCATGGAATTTCCGGTCGCGCAATCGATGGTGTCGGAGATGATCCCGGCCGGGCAGCGCGGCAGATATATCGCGCTGTTGGAAGGTTTCTGGCCGCTCGGCTTCATCGCGGCGGGCCTCTTGAGCTTTGCAGTGCTGTCCTTCGCTGATTGGCATTGGGTCTTCATCCTGCAAGGCATTCCCGCGATCTTCGTTCTGATCGTGCGCCGTTATGTGCCGGAATTGCCGCGATGGCTGGCGAGCCACGGCGATGCCGCCGGCGCCGAGCGCGTGATGTCGGCGATTGAGGCTAAAGTCTCGGAGCGGTTGAACGGCGCGACCTTGCCGGCCCCGCGGCCGGAACAGGTCGAACTGCGCGCTCCGCAGGGGCTGTCGACGCTTTTCTCGGCCGGTTATGGACGCCGGACCGTGATGCTGTGGTGCCTGTGGTTCTTCGCGCTGCTCGGATTCTACGGTCTCACGACCTGGCTCGGCGCGCTGCTCCAGGCCAAAGGCTTCCCGGTCACCAAATCGGTCTATTACACGATGCTGATTTCGCTGGCGGGCATTCCCGGTTTTTTGACCGCGGCGTGGATGATCGAGGCTCTCGGCCGAAAGCCGACTTTGATCGCGGCCCTGCTGGGGGCTGCGATCTCCTGTTACTTCTACGGCGGCGCCACCGATCAGACCCAGTTGATCGTCGCCGGGCTTTGCATGCAGTTCTGCGCCTTCGGCATGTGGTCGGCGCTCTATGCCTACACGCCCGAGCTGTACCCGACCCATGTTCGGGCCACCGGCACCGGCTTTGCGTCGGCGATCGGGCGGATCGGCTCGCTGATTGGGCCTTCGGTGATCGGCTTCATTCTCCCGACAGCCGGACAATCAGGCGTATTCGCGCTCGGCGCCGGCGCGTTTACGCTGGCCGCCCTTGTCGTGCTGGTGCTCGGCGAGGAGACCCGGGGCCGTACGCTCGAAAGCATCTCGCATTGAAACAACTGATCGTTAACGCGCGTCGCGGCCACAAGGATTGACCTTGTGGCCGCGCGTGAAATATCCCTCTTTAAGTGGATAGCGAGGGAGAATCGAAATAGATGACGGCGCAGCGACAGGCCGGGCGAGCGCGCGCGATGAAACCCGCTCCGTCTAAAATTTCATCGAAGGTAGCAAGCGCCGCCGAGCGCGAGACCGACGACTCCGAAACCCTGACCGACCGCGCCTATCGGCTGGTCGAGGAGTTGATCGTCACGCTGGCGCTGCCGCCGGAAACGATCCTGTCGGAGCAGTCGCTCGCCGCTCGATTGAGCATCGGGCGGACCCCGATCCGGGAGGCCTTGCAGCGGTTGGCGCGCGACGGCCTCGTCGTCATCCTGCCGCGGCGGGGCATTCTGGTGTCGCAGATCAATCTGAAAACCCAGATGCGGCTGCTCGAAGTGCGCCGCGAGCTGGAACGGCTGATGGCGAAAGGCGCCGCCGAACGCGCCACGCCGGAGGAAAGCGCCTCGTTCGCCACCATCGCCCGCGAGATGCGCCGCGCCTCCGACGAGAGCGACGACATCACCTTCATGCGCCTCGACCGCCAGTTCAACGAACTCGTCAGCCAGGCCGCGCGCAACGAGTTCGCTTCCCGCGCCATGGGCCTGATGCACGGCCTGTCCCGCCGCTTCTGGTATCAGCACTATCGCGAATCCGGCGACTTGCCATTGTCGGCGCGGCTGCATGCCGAGGTCGCCGAAGCGATCGCCAAACGCAGCCCGGAAGCCGCGGCGAAAGCCTCCGACCGCCTGCTCGACTATATCGAGAGTTTTACCCGCAAGACCATTGAGGCTTAAAGTTTCTGACGCGTTTTCTTCACGCGAACCGGTTTCCACTTCGCTTGAAAACGCTATGTATCAGAACACTACAACGCTGCGGATCGCCTCGCCGCGCTTGAGCGCCGCAAAGCCTTCATTGACCTGTTCGAGCGAAATGCGCGCGGTGATGAGGTCGCTCAGATTCAATCGACCGTCGAGCGCGGCGCGCGCCAGCATCGGAAAGTCGCGCCAGGGCCGCGCGCCGCCATAGCTCGACCGCCGGATACGCTTTTCCTGCATCAGCGATCCCCAGCGAAACGCCACGTCCTCAGTGACGTCGGTCTTGCCGAGCCAGATCACTTCGCCGCCCGGCCGCACCGCTTCGCTCGTCAGCCGGAAGGCGCGCGGACTGCCTGCCGCTTCCAGCACCACGTCGGCGCCGCGGCCGCCGGTCAGCCGCCGCGTGGCTTCGAGGACGTCTTCGTTTGCGGCGTTGATCGCGTGCGTCGCGCCCAGCTTGCGGGCAAGGCGCAGCTTGTCGTCGGCCAGATCGACCGCAATGACGGTCTCCGCCCCTGCCATGCGCGCGCCCTGCACGGCGGCCAAGCCGACCGCGCCGCAACCGATCACCATCACGGCGTCGCCATAATGGATCGAGGCAATATTCAGCGCGGCACCGACGCCGGTCATCACCCCGCACCCGATCAGGCACGCCTGATCGAATGGCAACTCCTTCGGCACCACGATGGCCTGCTGCGCCGGCACGATGCAGTATTCAGCCAGCGCGCCGAGATACATCAGGTGTTTCAGCTCGCGCCCGTCGCGCAAGCGCGCCCGGCTTTGACCGTCGAACTGCACGGCGAGCGGCGCCTGATTCAGATAACTTTCGCAAAGGATCGGCAGGTCGCGATCGCAATAGAAGCAATGCCCGCAATGCGGATTCCACGACAGCACGACGTGATCGCCAACGGCCACGCCACGCGCGTCTCGCCCGACCTGTTCGACAACACCAGCGGCCTCATGGCCGAGGACGATCGGCATCGGATTGCGCAAGGAGCCCTCGATCACCTCCAGATCAGTATGGCAAAGGCCGGCCGCCTTGATCCGGACCAGCACGTCGCCGGCTGCAAGATCGGTGGCTTCCACCGTTTCAATCGCAAGCGGCGACTTCGGCGCGTGAAGGACGGCCGCTTTATACGTGAGTGGCACTGGAAAGCTTCCCGCTCAAAGGCGTTCGATCAGGACGCGGCCCGGAGCGGCCCGCCCCGAAACGCGTCCAGCGCGGCGTCGATATCGGCCGAGGACATTTCCCACTCGTTGCCGAAATTGGCGACAATGGCCTTCATGAACGGCTCGACCAGCGCCCTGGCCGCGACGGGATCTTCGAGATGTTCGGCCAAAATCGCCAGCGCGAGCTGCCGGGGCTCGTCCCCCTCATAGCTCCATTCAAAACCGTTGGCCGTGTAGCGGTGAAGTTCCAGTCGTTGATCGAGCGGCCGGCCATCGACCGTGGCCTTGACGCCGTCGATCGTGCGGTCGCCGCTAAATTGCTTCATCAACCGTCCCTCCTTCCACCGGCTTGCAGCATTGATAGATGAGTGATATATCACGCCGTAAATCCGATGTCATCGTCGATTTCGACATGGAAAGGACGCCCCATGGAACTCGCATCGACCCCCATGTCAGACCGCCAACGCCGCTACCGCGAGACCTACCGCGAGCGTGTCGCCGGATGGTACAATGGCTGGCTGCATGTCTTCATCATCTACGTGATCGGATTCACCGCACTCTATATTTATCTGGCCAACGTGCACGACCTGCGCGCGTGGGAGCTTCTGATCGTCCCCGTCACTTTCCTCGGCGCTAACTTCTTCGAATGGTGGATTCATCGCTACGTGATGCACCGCCCTTCCCAGGTCAAGGCGTTCCGGGCGATCTATAACCGGCACACCCTGATGCATCACCAGTTCTTCACCGACAGCGAAATGCGCTTTGCCGATCACCACGACTGGCGCGTGACCTTCTTTCCGCCTTATGCGCTCGCGACCTTCACGCTGATGTCGATACCACTGGCGATCGCGGCCGGCGCCATCATCTCGCCGAATGTCGGCTGGCTTCTGATCTCGACCACGACCTCGATGTACCTGATCTACGAGTTCATGCATTTCTGCTGCCATGTCGACGAGAACTGGTTCGTCCGCAACGTGCCGATGGTGAACACGATCCGCCGCCACCATGCGGCCCATCACGATCAATCGATCATGATGGAGCGCAACATGAACCTGACCTTCCCGATCATGGACTGGCTGTTCGGCACCTCCGATCTCAACCGCGGCCTGCTCGGGCATGTGTTCAACGGCTATGACACCCGCTTCGTCAAGCGCGACATGCGCAAGACGGCGCGTACCCCGCGGATCGATCCGCAGATCCATTCGGTTCCGGCCGAGTAGTCCATGCTGGGCGCGATCGAACCCAATGGCGTTGCGCTGGCGTTGTTCGCGGCCACCTTTGCAGCGGGCTGCCTGAGCTTCTTTACACTGGCCGGGATGTTTCCGGCGCGGGCACGGCCGCTTCCGGTGGCGGGGCACTTCGGCAGCCTGCTGGTGCTGCTCAATCTGGCGCTGCTGGCGATGCTGTTGACCGGCGTGGGCCTGTTTGCACACGAAACGTTGCGCTGGACCTCCGTGGTGGTGGCTGGCGGCCTGATTTTCCTGTTCGTGCCGTCGATCTTCGAGATCGTTCCGAACGATTGGCGCGACAGCCGCGGCGGACTGGCCCTGCTCGTCGCGCTCCAGCTCGCCTCGCTCGCGCTGCTGGTCGCGCCGCTTCAAAGATTATCCGCTTTATAAGGATTTTAGCCGATGCCCTTCCCGATCAAGACTGCGTTGTCGATCATCGTGCTGCTCGTCGCGCTCGCGGCCTATTTTTATCAGGACTCGATCGGCCAGCATGGGCCGAAAATCGCGATCATGTTCCTGGCGCCGTTCATGGTCGTCGCGATGTGGATTTTTCCGGAAGTCACGCGGAAATAAAGGCACACCGAACTCAATAAAAATGGCGGCCGAAGCCGCCATTTTTTGTTTCAAGTGAGTGCGAATGTCTCAGGCCGTCTTGACCCAGACCGCCTTGACGTTGAGATATTCCTCGACATGCTGCTTGCCGGACTCCCGGCCATAGCCGCTCATCTTGTAACCGCCAAAGGGAACGGCGGGGTCCATCGCCTGGTAGCAATTCACCCAGACCGAGCCCGCGCGCAGCGCCTTGGCGACCTGGTGTGCCTTGCTGACATTGGTGGTCCACACGCCGGAGCCGAGGCCGAAGGTCGTGGCATTGGCGCGCTTGATCAGATCGTCCGAGTCCTTGAACGAAATCGCCGAGATGACCGGGCCGAAAATTTCCTCCTGCGCGATCCGCATGTTGTCCTGAACGTTGGCGAACACCGTCGGCGGCACGAAGTAGCCCTTCGACAGCGCCCCCTCGGTCAGCCGCGAGCCGCCCGCCAGCGCCTTGGCGCCCTCTTTCTGGCCGATGTCGAGATAACCCGAGACGCGTTCGAGTTGCTGCTGCGACACCAGCGGTCCGATCTGCGTGTTCGGATCGAGGCCGTTACCGACATTGAGCTTCTTGCCGAATTCGGCGACACGGCCGACGAACTCGTCATAGATCTTGCTCTCGACGAAGAGCCGCGTTCCAGCGCTGCAAATCTGTCCGGAGTTGGCGAACACCGCCATCGCCGCGCCCGGCACCGCCGCATCAAGGTCGGCGTCCGCGAACACGATGTCCGGCGATTTGCCGCCGAGTTCAAGCGACACCCGTTTCAGATTTCCGGCGGACGCCCGCACGATCGACTGCCCCGTGACATGCGAGCCGGTGAACGCGACCTTGTCGACACCCGGATGCGAAGCGAGCGCCGCGCCCGCCGTCTCGCCGAAGCCCGGCACCACGTTGACGACACCGGCGGGAATGCCGGCCTCCATGCAAAGCTCGGCGAGCCGCAGCGAGGTCAGCGGCGCTTCTTCCGCCGGCTTCAGGATCACCGTGCAGCCGGTCGCAATCGCAGGACCGATCTTCCAGACGCTGGCGCCGAGCGGGCCGTTCCAGGGAATGATCGCGCCGACGACGCCGACCGGCTCCTTCAAGGTGTAGGAGAACACCTCGCCCGGCAGCGAGTTCTCGATGGTCTCGCCGTGGATCGAGGTCGCCTGGCCGGCATAATAACGGAGCATGCCGAGCACGCGCAGTTTGTTGGCCCGGGTACGGCTGATCGGCGCGCCCATGTCGAGCGTGTCGAGCTGCGACAGTTCCTCGAAATTCTTCTCGACGAGATCGGCGAGCTTCAAAAGCAGGTTTTGCCGCTCGAACGGCCTGACCTTGCTCCACGGACCTTCGAAGGCACGGCGGGCCGCGGCCACCGCGCGGTTGATATCCTCGGCGTCGCCTTCGGCCACGCTCGCCAGCAGTTCGCCGGTCGCGGGATTGAGCGTCTCGAACTTCTTGCCTGAAACGGCATCGACCCACTGGCCGTCGATCAGCATCTTCTTGTAGGAACCATCGGCGTAGGGATGGCGCGTGATCGGAATTGCGTGTGAAACAGCCATGGTGTTTTCCTTATTCTTCCCTGATTGGCTCCGCGTCGTGCGGCACCGTTATTGTCGTTATATTTGAGATTTTATAGTGACGGCCGGTGATCGTAAAGCGACCGGACCGATACGCGACACGATGGCCTGTCATGCAGAAGGACCGGGGTCGCCCACCACAGGTTCGCAGAGAAGCAAGATGTAATGACCGCAACCTCTAGTGCCCGCCCATTTGAAGCTCCTGCACGGCAAGCGGCAAATTCTTCCAGGAACTTCAAATGGGCGGCACTACAATTATCAAGTTTGCCAGTGCCTATAACTTTCCGAAGTTCGTGAAAGGTGCCGCTGAGGGGGAGCACGAACTTCGGAAAGTGGGCGCTAGTGGCGTGACAAGGCACTGACAGATTGTTAGACAATCTGGTCTTTCCGGCGCTCGGCAGGAAGCCCAATCAAAAGTCAAAAGGAGGACGCCGTCATGGCGATTGAGATCAGTGCCCAGGGAAAGGGCGTTTCGGTGATCACCCTGGCAGGCCATGATACCGGCAATTTCCTCTATACCCAGGATTTGCTTGATCTGGCCCTCCTGCTCACTAAATGCGCCTCCGATAAGGATTTGCGGGCGCTCGTCATCACTGGCCGCAACAACACGTTTTGCGGCGGTCGGATCGGGGCCAAGGGCCTGACGCGCGCTTCAGAGGTGGCCGAAGACCTGAATGCGATCCTGAAGGTGAACACGGCGCTCAACGCGTTGAGCGTTCCGGTCATCGTTGCCGTCGAAGGTCAGGCCTTCGGATTTGGCTTCGGCATGACCGCCCAGGTCGACTATGCGGTCGCCGCCGACAACGCCGTGTTCTCGCTGCCGGAGATGTCTCACGGCCTGCCGCCACTGATCGTGTTCACCTATCTGTTCCGCTTCGTGCCCTACAAGCGGGCTTTCGAATTGGCCGTCACCAGCCGGCCAATTTCCGCGAAAGAAGCCTCGGATGCCGGCATCCTGACCGAGATCGTGCCGGCCGGCACTACATTGAAGCGCGCGCTGGAAGTCGCCAACCAGATGGCTGCTTTCGATCCAAAGGCGATGGGACTGCTTCGCAAGTTCGGCCGCGAGGCCGCAGAGGTGCACTCCAAGCATTCGAGCGAACATGCGGTCGCTTTGATGAGCGTGATGCTGGCCGAGCGGAACGCCGCGCATTGAAACCGGCTCCGACCAGTGGCTCGAACGAACGGACCAGCCGATGAACGTATTGGTGACGGGCGGCGCGGGATTTCTGGGCGGCTACATCATGGCCGCCTTGTTGCGGCAGGGACATGAGGCCTTCGCCTACGATATCGCGCCGCCCGGTGCAGATACGCTGGCGGTTTCGCCCGACATCGCGGCCCGCCTTCGTTCCGGCCAGATCAACGACATTGCGCGACTTTTCGCGGTTTGCCGCGAGGAAAAGATCGAGGCCATCATTCACTCGGCGGGAATGGTCGGCCTGGAGCCTTCGTTGGAGCAGCCGATCGCGACCTACCAGACCAACATCATGGGACTGGTCAATGTCTGCGAAGTCGCGCGGCAACTGGAGATGCGGCGTGTCGTCTTCGTGTCGAGCAACGCCGCCTATCACAAGGGTTCAGGCGCAACACTGGTCGAAACCGATCCGGCCTTCTCGATCCGCGACGCCAATCCGGCCGGACACTACGGAACCTCCAAGATGGCGGGCGAAGCCATCGGGCTCGCTTATGCGAGTTTCCAGAATGTCGATTTTCTCTCGATCCGCATCACCGCCATCTACGGCTTCGGCATGCGAAGCCCGATGTACATCAAGCCGATGGTCGAGAATTCCGTGCTCGGCCGCCCCACCCGCTTTGCGACCGGCGGGCGCATGAAGCGCGATTACACCCATGTGCTGGATTGCAGCGACGGCATCGTCACCGCTGTTTTGGCGCCGCCGTGGAAATCGGGCGAACAGCGCGTCATCAACGTCGCAAGCGGCAGCGCGCGAACCGCCGCAGAGGTTGCCAAAATCGTTCGCGACACGATTCCGGGTGCCGACATCGAAATCGGCGACAACTTGACGCCGCTGGAAGAGGAGAATGTCAAGATGCGAACCTCGCTCGATATCGGCGCGGCCAAGCGCTTGCTGAACTGGTCGCCAAAATGGCCGCTGGAAGCGGGTATTTCGGAATATGCCGAAACCTTCCGGCGCCACCTTTCCCGTTCCTCCAAAGAGTAGCTCATGTCCGCCCTTCCCAATTATGAAGTCTATGCCATCCGCTACGCCACCCGCGCCGCGAAGCGATCGGACAATTTCATCGGCGGCGATCCGCATGACGGGCCGATGCCGCTCGATTATTATGTGTGGGCCGCGATCGGACGGGATCGGAGCTACGTCATCGATACCGGCTTTACCGCCGAGATCGCGAAAAAGCGCAAGCGCGATTATTTGCGTTGCCCGATTGAGTCGCTGAAGCTGATTGGCCTTGAGCCAAGCAAGATCAAGGACGTCATCCTAACCCACCTGCACTACGATCACGTCGGCAGTTTCGACAAGCTTTCCGCCGCAACCTTCCACTTGCAGGAAAGCGAACTGCACTACGCCGTCGGCCGCTACATGCGCTACAAAAAATTGCAACATTCCTACGAGGTCGAGGATGTCGTCGGCATCGTCCGCGCCAATTACGCCGGCCGCGTCAATTTCTACGAAGGATCGGCGGAGTTGTCGCCGGGCATCACGATCCATCCGGCGCCCGGCCATTCGGCCGGCCTGCAATTCGTGCGGGTGCACACCAGACGCGGCTGGGTCGTTCTGGCGTCCGACGTCACGCACTTCTACGAGAACATGGACGCCTACAAGCCCTATGTGACCGCCTTCCATATCGGCCAGATGCTCGAGGGCTTTGACAAGTTGCGTGCGGCAGCGCCATCGCCTCAACACATCATTCCCGGTCACGATCCGCTGGTGATGAAACGTTACAAGGCCCCTCGTCCCGAGCTCGAGGGCATCGTCGTGCGCCTCGACGATCCGCCGAGCGAGTAAACGTTCAACAAGGAGTGCGTGATGAAGATCGGCTTTGCAGGACTGGGCGCGATGGGAGGCCCGATGGCCGGCCACCTCATCGACGCCGGGCACACGCTCTATGTCCTGACGCGGCGACGTGAGTCCGCCAACGCGGCCATCGCCAAAGGCGCGATCTGGGCCGAGACGCCGAAGAATCTGGCCGCCAGTTCGGAGCTCGTTTTCACCGTCCTCCCCGGCCCTCCCGAGATCGAAGCGATCATGGCCGGAGACGACGGCCTGCGTGCCGGCTTCAAAACCGGAACACCTTACGTCGATCTCTCCACCAACTCGCCGGCGCTGGTGCGCCAGCTTTCGGTTGATCTCGCCAAGGCCGGCGTTTCTATGCTCGACGCGCCCGTAAGTGGCGGCCCCAAGGGCGCGGCTTCCCGAAAACTGGCGATCTGGGTCAGCGGCGAGAAGGCGACTTACGACAATTGCAAGCCGACCCTCGATCTGCTCGGCGATCAGGTGCGCTATCTCGGTGACAGCGGCAACGCTTCGGTCGCCAAGCTCGTCCACAACTGCGCCAATTACGGCATCCAGATGGTTCTTGCCGAAGCCTTTACATTAGGGGTCAAGGCCGGCGTCGATCCCGTTGCGCTGTTCAGCGCGATCCGGCAGGGCTCGCTCGGGCGGCAGCGCGCGGTCGATCGCATGACCGATCAATTCCTGCCGCACGAATTCGACAATCCGGCCTTCGCGCTGGAGTTAGCGCACAAGGACGTGTCGCTCGCCACTGCGCTCGGCCGCGAAACCGGCGTGCCGATGCGTTTTGCCAACATGACGCTCGCGGAGATGACCGAAGCCTTGAACAAGGGATGGGGCAAACGCGACTCGCGCTCCGCCATGCTGATTCAGGAAGAACGTGCCGGCCTCGACATCCGCGTTCCCCGCAACGTCTTGCAAGACATTCTCAAGAACGAGCCGCTCTGATTTCAAAATTAAAAATCACGCCGAAAGGCGACGGAGGAAACCATGAAGCATTTTTTGGCGATTTCAGCTGTGAGCCTGACGGTGCTGGCCGCGAACGGCCCGGCGACGGCGGATAGTCCCGCGCTTGAGAAAAAGAATATCACCATCGCGGTCGGCGGCTCGATCAGCCAGATGAACAAGGTCGCCTATTTCGTGGCGCTCAACCGCAAATACTTCGAACAGGAAGGGTTGAGTGTCGAATCCAATGCCTTCGCATCGGGAACGGCGGCCTTGCAAAGTATCGTCGGCGGCAGCGCCGATGTCGCGGAAGGCGCCTACGAGCATACGCTGCGCATGCAGACCAAAGGCGTCAACATGACCTGCCTTGTGCCTTACGGCCGTTATCCCGGCAACGTGCTGGTGGTACGGAAATCGGAGGCCGACAAGATCAAGACGGTTGCCGATCTCAAAGGCAAGAAGATCGGCATTTCGGCGCCCGGCTCCTCGACGCAGAACTTCGTCGCCGGCCTGATGGAACGCGCCGGCGTGTCATGGAAGGACGCAAGCTACATTTCAATCGGCACCGGCCCGAGCGCGGTGGCGGCGATGAAAACCGGCGGTGAACTCGACGCGCTGGTCAATCTCGATCCGGCCATCAATACGCTGGTCGAAGGCGGGGATGCCGTGGTCCTCATCGACAGCCGGACCGCGGAAGGCACGCAACAAGCCTTCGGCGGCAGCTATCTCGCCGACTGCCTGATGGTGAAGAACGATTTTCTGAAAGCCAATCCCAACACGGTGCAGGCGATTACCAACGCGATTGTCCACGCGATGCAGTGGCTGAAGACAGCGTCCATCGACGACATCATGAAATCGCTGCCGCCCGCCTACTACAAGAGCGACGAAGCGCTCTATCGGATGTCGCTGGAGAAAAACCTGTCCGCGTTCCGATGGGACGGCCTGGTGACACCCGAAGCCGCCCAGAACGTGCTGAATTCAATTGCGGTGCTCGATCCCGCCCTCAAGCATGCAAAGATCGACTTCAGCCTGACCTACGACAACAAATTGATCGAAACCGCGCTGAAAAAGTATCACTCGCCGGTGCAGCAGTAACTTCGCTCGAACAGCTACTTCGTTCAGGCGTTGCCGGCCAGACGCTCGGCATATTCAATCGCCTCGATCATGCTGCGCTCGTTGGCAATGCCTTTGCCGGCGATGTCGAAGGCCGTGCCATGATCGACGGATGTGCGGATGATCGGCAGGCCGAGCGTGATGTTGACGCCGGAAAGCTCCTGCCACTTGCCGGTTTTCGGATCGACTTCGAAACCGAGCAGTTTGACCGGGATGTGGCCCTGGTCGTGATACATCGCCACCACCGCGTCGTATTGGCCCGCGCGCAGCTTGACGAACACGGTATCGCCGGGGACCGGGCCAACGACGTCAAGGCCGTCGGCGACCGCCTTGTCGATGGTCGGCTGGGAGACGTCGATGTCCTGGCGGCCGAACAAGCCGCCCTCGCCCGCATGCGGGTTGAGTGCAGCCACCGCGATTTTCGGCCGTGCGATACCAAGACCGAGCAGCGCCTTGTTGGTGAGGTCGATGACGAGGCGCAACCGTTGCGGTGTCAATCGCGCGGGAACGTCCGCAAGCGCCACATGGGTCGAGACATGGCTGACGCGCATGTTGCCGTGGGCGAGCAGCATCACCGAGCCGCGCACGCCGGTGAGTTCCGCCAGCATCTCGGTATGGCCGGGATAATGATAGCCGGCCTTGTTCAGCGCTTCCTTGTTGAGCGGCGCGGTCACGATGCCGCCGACCCGTCCCGACAGCGAAAGACGGACCCCCTGCTCCACCGCCTTGTAGGCAAAACGTCCGCCGTCCGCGGATAATACGCCGGGCGCGATCTGCTCGCTCTCCGTGTCGGCTTGCAGAAAACTCAAATTCGGCCAATCGGGGGCGTCAGCTGCGACCTGCGGCACATCGAGATCAGCCGCGATCTGACGGTTAGCCTGATCGAAGGCACGCCGGCTGCCGATGATCAAAAGCTTGAGGTCGCCGCTGGCAAGACGATCGCGCAGCCTGACGCAGGACTTGACGATGATTTCAGGGCCGATGCCGGCCGGATCGCCCATCGTGATCGCCAGATGTCGGTAGGTCATTATTTTTCTTATCTTAGTGGTCCGAGCTTATCCAGCGAATGTCAAATCCCGCGCATCAGATCAAGCCATTTTGTTTCAAAAGCTTCGCCCACACGTCTGCCGCGCCAAAGGCCCCGGATTTCGAGATCACCTCGACGCCCGACCAGTCTCCACCCTCAATTACCGATTTAGGAATACCAGGCTCCAACCTCCCCAACGGTCTCAGCGCCCGCGCCTCGACTGCGATCATCTGTGCCTTGACGGTTTCACCGCCGGCAACGATCAGGCTTCCCGGCGGATCGATCGATCGGCTCAACAACGAAATCTGGCGCGAGAAATATTGCGCCACGTCGTCCCGCGAACGCGCATCCGGTGCTTCGAGTTTGACGAAGGCAACACCCTTGTCCAACGCTTGCCTGATCCGGTCGATATCACGGACGACATTCTCACTCGATAGTGTGACGGCGTCGCATGCATCGAGTTGCAGCGCCGTCGTGCGGTGATCGGACCCGAACACACCGAGTACCGGGCCCTTTAGTTTATCGGAAACCCAGACATCGGCGCCGCGCGCAAGCGCGCTCGCCAGTCCGCCGCTGCCGCACCACAATACGCGTCCGGAATAGTTTTGACCGGCCTGCACGACCCAATCGAGATCATTGTCGGTTTCGCCATCGAAGACATTGATCCCGGGCCGAAGACCGTCCGCGGGCCGGGCTCGCCGGGCATCAAGCTTTCGGTCGTGAAGCTGTTCGACGAGATTCTTGCCGACCACGCTCCATCTACCGTCCGCGCCGCGCGCATATTGCTGGCCGTCGAGCGTACGCCTGCCCTGATAGGCAAAGGCCGGCGCAAGGACGCAGGCATCCCAAAGCCCGGTTTGCCAGCATGCATCCAGTTCTGCCGCCCAGTGGCCGCGAAGCAGGCTATCGATCTTCTTGTAGGCGGTGGTAGCGCCGGCAAGCTGCGGCGCAAGTTCTTGCACGATGGCGAAGGCATCATCAGCTGCGCGTTCTCGCGTGCCGCTATCGATCGAAAAGCTCGGCTGGGCCGGCGCGATCGATGAGATCGACCAGCACACTTCCAGCGGGCCAAACTTGCCGACCAGTTCGGCCGACGTATCGAGCGCCCCGGTCAAATCGTCGGCGAGAAGCCTCAACGAAGACATGCGGTCAGTATCTCCCAACGGGAATTCACCGGTGTCGCCAATATACCTTTTTTCGAGTATTATTTCAAATAACAACTATAAGTAGATCGGCTCCGTGAAGCGAGTCTCCGCGGCGCCCAGACCGAAAGGCACTGAATTACCTTAATAATTTCAGATACACACCCTCCGTAAAGGAAGGCTAAAGACTTTACGCTCAATCGCCTTCCGGCGTCGGTTTTTCAGGATGGAACCGGAAAGAGTGCTCGGCCCCTACTTTGGGCCGAGCATTTCGAGCTTATGTCGGCCTGTTTGCCATCCGAATCCCGCCGGCACAGAGCAGGACCAATTGATCCGGCAAGGCCCGCGGCGGCTTAGTTGTTCTCCCGGCGCCGGATGTAGAAGTAAGTCGGAACAAGCCCCAACAATGCCACCGCCGCCATGATCCACCAGCCGCGGTGGAAGGCCGCGACGCGCTCGGCCAGCGAAGTGGGTGTGCCAATAATGGTCACGAAAATGGCGACCCCGATCGCGAGCCCCGCCTGGCGGATCATGTTGACCACGCCCGAACCCGTCGCGAACAAACTCGGCGGCAGCGATCCCGCGCTCACTCCCATCAATGTCGGAAATGTCAGCCCGACGCCAATTCCGATCACGGTGATTCCGCCGACCAGCGGCAACACGGCTGGCTCAGCGCCGAGCATCATGGCCCATACCATCAGACCGGCCGAAAACAACAGGACACCGGCGGTGATCACGGCGGCGGCTCCAAACCGCTTGATGAGCTTTCCTGCAAACAACAGCGACGTCAGGGGCACGCAGAGCGGCCCGGGCGCGATTGCGAGCCCCGTTTTGAGCGCCGACCAGCCCCACGCGGTCTGTTCCCAAAGCGCCACCGAAAGCAGCATGGCGCCGAATCCGGCCGAATAAGGCGCCATCACCAGCGACGCGCCGGTGAAGGGGCGGACCTTGAAAAGCGCCGGGTCGACAAATGGATTTTTCGAACGAAGACAATGACGCACGAATGCGCCCAGCGCGCCGATCGCGACCGCGAGACTGCCGGCCACACCGGCAGAACCCCATCCCCAATCGTTGGCTTTGACGATCGCAAAGGTCAACGCGCCAATGCCCAACGTCACGAGAAGTGCGGCCCACGGATTGGGACGCGGCACATCATGGCCTTCGACCTCCGGAAGCCGCCACCATCCGATCAGGATCGCAACGATGCCGATGGGAACATTGACAATGAAGATCCAGCGCCAGTTGATGGTCACCAGCACGCCGCCGATCAACGGGCCGAGCGCGGCCGCAAGACCGCCAATCGCGGTCCACGTCCTCACCGCTCCGGCGCGACGATCCGGCGGAAAAGACGCCAGCAACAGACCAAGCGATGTCGGCGTCATCAGCGCTGCACCGGCCGCCTGCGCAATGCGGAAGGCGATCAGCATCTCGACGTTGAACGCCGCAGCGCACGCGGCCGACGCCGCGGTGAACAAAGCAACGCCGAGCAGGAAGCTCAGGTTACGCCGATGGCGCTCGACCAGCCGTCCGAAGAACACCAGAAGTGCTGCGTAAGCGATCGCATAGGCGTTCAAAATCCAGGACAGGCTCTCCAGCGACGCGCCGCGAAAATCCGCGGCAATGTTCGGCAGCCCGACATTGACGATGAAGAGGTCGAGATTGGCGAGGCAGATGCCGACACAAACAATGGCCAGGACCTGATTTGGCGACGCCGTCGATCGGCGCCGTCCCGGCGTCGATAACGCCCCTGCTCCGATCCCCAGGGCCTCCGCTTCGATATCCGACATATGACCTCCTCGACCTTTATGTGCATATACACATATTGCTTTTAGGTGCATATACATCTATTGTCAAGCGAGTTCGAAATCGGGAAGCATGACGATGAAAAAGCAAGTGAGCCGTTGCAACGTCACTGCCTTGCGCAAGGCGGCGCGGCATATCTCTCAATTTTACGACACGATACTTTCGGAGTCGGGGATGCGCGCGACGCAGCGTGCGATCCTGGTCGCCATCGCGCGGGAGGGATCGCCGACCATCGGCGAGCTTGCATCGGCGCTGGTGCTCGACAGGACCGCGCTCAACCACAATTTGAAGCCGCTGCAGCGCGACGGTCTGCTGGTGATAGCCGCCGACGCCGGCGACCGGCGCAGCAAACGCGTCAAATTGACCCGGCGTGGCGAAGCAAAGCTCGCAGAATCCGAGAGCGCGTGGCGGCGCGCTCAGGATCGTTTCGAGACCGCGTTCGGAGCAAAGGAAGCGGCCGCACTTCGCAAGACGCTGACCTTGGTCGCATCGCTCGATCTCTCGGGAGCTAACGCCCAATGAAGGACCGTCCCGATCTTCGACGAGACGTTTACCGTCAGAAGAATGACGGTTTAACAATCTGCACGAGAAATAATCTGTAAGAGGAGAATGGACCATGCCGTTCGCTCGCATCGATCTTCGCAAGGGCAAGGACGCCGCCTATCGCCGGGAAATCGGCCGCGTCGTCTACGAGGCGCTCGTCAGCGTCGGCGTGCCGCCAAAGGACCGTTTTCAGGTCATCAACGAGCACGACGCCGATAACTTTCTGTTCGACGCCGACTATCTCGGCATCCATCGCAGCGACGAGCTCGTGATGATCCAGATCACCTGGAACGAGGGCCGGACGGTCGAGCAGAAGAAGGCGCTGTTCAAGGCGATCGCCGACGGCCTCAAGGCCGCGATCGGGCTGCGGACCGGGGACGTCCTGATCGATCTCATTGAAGTAAAGAAAGAGAACTGGTCGTTCGGCAACGGCATCGCGCAATACGCGACGTGATGTGGCAACCCAAGCAGGCAGCCACAGCAGGTGAGCCGAAACGCGAACAAGAAGCCGGAAACAAAGGAGGAAGCGATGCCTACCTACACCGTTACGACCGCGAACGTCGCACTAACCTCAGCTCAAGAAAGTGAGATTGCGGCGGCCATCACCGATGCGCATCACCAGAATACGGGAGCGCCGGGCTTTTTCGCACAAGTATTGTTTGTCACGCTGCAGGAGCGAAAGCACTATATCGGCGGCAAGCTCAACGGCACGCCGCATATTTACATTCACGGCCTGATCCGGGCCGGCCGAAGCGCCGCCGCCAAGACCGGATTGATCCAGCAAATGACATCGCAGGTGCGCGCAATTTCCGGTGTCGGCACTGAAGACATCTGGGTCTACGTCCAGGACATTCCGCCGGAGCAGATGATCGAGTTCGGACGCGTGTTGCCGGCACCGGGAGCCGAACAGCAATGGCGGGAAGGATTGAGCGCGGCGAAACGTCAGCAATTGGCTGCCGCCGGTGTTGCGATGTGATGCAAATGTCAGAAACGGACCACTAGCGGGCGCAGCCGCGCAGGAACAATTCGGCGACCGTTTCAGCTCGCCGTTCCAGTTCTGCGCGATCCGGTGGCGGCGCATGGCCGAACAGCACCGCGCGCTGCGGCTGGAACACCAGCATGCCGAGCAGCATGCCGGCGGCGGTTTCCGCGTTGTCGACCCTGATCAGGCCACGCTCACTCTGCGCCTGCAACCAGTTGGCCAGCGTGTGTTCGGTCCGCCGAATCGCCTTGTGATAGAAGGTCTCCGCAATCTCGGGAAATTTTTCGCCGTCGGCCAGGATCAGGCGCTGCAGCGCGATCACCTCACTATCCAGGATAAGTTCGCCCCACACCACAAGGGCATCGCGCAAGGCGCCCTTGATGTTGCTGCCGTCGCACGCCCGCACACGGACTACCGACGCAAAGGTATCGATACGGCTGGTGATCATGCCTTCGAACAGCGCGGCCTTGTTCGGAATCAACCTGTATAGCGTCTTGGTGGAAACGCCGGCTCGGCGCGCCACACTCTCCATACTCGTTGTGGCGTAACCGCTCGCGGCAAATTCGCGCCGCGCTGCCTCGAAGATGACGGTACGCGTGTCCTCGTCGCATCGCGCCTGCGGCCGTCCACGGCCGCGCCGCACTTCCGCGCACGGATCTTCCTGTTCAACCTCTGCGGTCGTCTTCGTCATCGCGAGCCATGCATTTGGATGATGACTATCATCTCATTGACAATCCCAATATGCGGGGTATTTTGGAAAATGTCAAGTTTCCTAATTCTCCTTGACCGCCGCGGGAATAAATTCTGCTTTCACGGCAAGGGGTTAAGCCAAAAAAGGACCGCCATGACCCGTCATTCCACTGATTTCGAGGCTGAAAAGGCGCTTCCGGCCGATACCATACAAAAACTGGCTCCCTCGCCGTCTCCGGCGGAGGATGTCGGTCAAACCGCAGCCAAGCCCGCCAAAAGCGGCGGGTTCAAGCGCCTTTTAATGGCCGGAGCCGCCGTCGCGGTGCTGGCCGGCGCATCCTGGTACGGCTGGGACTACTGGACGGTCGGCCGCTTCCTGGTTTCGACCGACGACGCCTATGTGAAGGCCGACAACACGACAGTCGCGCCGAAGGTCTCCGGTTATCTCCACGAGGTGCTGGTCGGCGACAACGAACGCGTCCGGGGCGGCCAGGTGCTGGCGCGGATCGACGACCGCGATTTCAAGGTTGCGCTCGACCAGGCCAAGGCCGACGTCGCCGCAGCGCAAGCCGCAATCGCCAGCAAGCAGGCCCAGCTCGACGTGCAGCAGGCCGTGATCGATGCGGCGAAGGCGACGCTGGACGTCGATACGGCGAACGCGACCTTCGCCACGCAGGAAAACAAGCGCTACACCGATCTGGCCGCCACCGGTTACGGCAGCGTGCAGAATGCGCAGTCGGCGCAGTCGCGCAATGCCGGCGCGCTCGCCGCGATCGAACGCGACAAGGCAAACCTCGCCTCGGCCTCAAAGCAGGTTGAATTGCTCAAGGCCGAGATCGCGCAGGCCGTCGCGGCCGCTGCGCGCGCCAACGCGTTGCAGCACCAGGCCGAACTCAATCTCTCCTACGCCACGATCATCGCGCCGATCGACGGCGTGGTCGGAAACCGGACGCTACGCGCCGGCCAGTATGTGCAGGCCGGGACGCAATTGATGTCGGTGGTGCCCGCCTCCGGCGCCTATGTGATCGCGAACTTCAAGGAGACGCAGCTCACGGACGTGCAGGCCGGCCAGCCCGTCGACATCGATGTCGACATGTTCCCGGGCAAGGCGGTGCACGGCCACGTCGACAGCCTGGCGCCCGCCAGCGGCCAGGAGTTCGCGCTGCTGCCGCCGGACAACGCCACCGGCAACTTCACCAAGGTGGTGCAGCGCATTCCGGTCAAGATCATGCTGGATTCCTCGGGTGTCGAGCTTCGCCCGGGCATGTCGGTGATCCCGACCATTCAGACGCAGAAGCATGAGCCGGTGTCGGTGAGTGCGCCGCCGCTCGGCACGCATTCCAGCGTGGCGCTGCTCGGATCGCAGAAGTGAACTGAGAGAGACGACGCCGAAACGAAAGACCAAAGGTGATGTCATGTCAGACCTTGCGCTCTCGACCTCTCCCCGCCCCGCTCCTCGCCGCAACCTTGCCGTGGCAGTGACGCCAGCGGCTGCCGACCGCGCCAGCGCCGTGGTGTGGATTTCCGTGACCGCCGCCATGATCGGCGCGTTCATGGCGATCCTCAATATCCAGATCACCAACGCCTCGCTGCTCAATATCGAGGGCGGCATCGGCACCGGCGTCGACAATGGGTCCTGGATCTCGACGTCTTACCTGATCGGCGAGATCGTGGTGATCCCGCTGACCGATTATCTCAGCCGGATGTTTTCCTACCGCAACGTGATCCTGTCCTTTGCGACACTGTTTGCGCTCTTCTCGGTCGCCTGCGCGTTCACCCACGATCTGCCCTCGATGATCGCGATGCGCGGCTTCCAGGGTTTTTTCGGCGGCGTACTGATTCCGATGGCCTTCACGCTGGTCTTCACCAAGCTGCCGAAACCCCAGCAACCGATTGGCCTGGCGATGTTTGCGCTTGCGGTGACCTTTGCGCCGGCGATCGGCCCGACCATCGGCGGCTATCTCACCGAGAATTACGGCTGGCAGACCATCTTCTTCGTCAACGTGATCCCGACCATCGTCATGGTGGCGACACTCTATTTCACGCTGGAGCGCCAGCCGATGCAGCTCGGCCTGCTGGCCGAAGGCGACTGGTTCGGCATCGTCACCATGGCGGTTGGCCTCGCCTCGCTGCAAGCCGTGCTGGAGGAAGGCAACAAGGACGACTGGTTCGGCTCGCCCTTCATCGTCAAGCTTGCCGTCGTCGCCGCGGTCAGTCTTGCACTGTTCATCGCCAACGAACTCGTCGTGGAGAAGCCGCTGGTGCGCTTGCGCCTGCTGACCCGGCGCAATTTCGGGTTCGGCACCATTTCCGCCGTCTTCCTCGGCTTCGCGCTGTTCGGCACCGGTCTATCTGCTGCCGGCCTATCTCGGCCAGGTGCAAGGCTACAATGCCGAGCAGATCGGAACTGTATTGGCCTGGACCGGACTGCCGCAACTTCTGCTGATCCCGCTGGTGCCGAAGCTGATGCAGCGCTTCGACACCCGCTACATCGCGTTCACCGGCCTGGTGATGTTTGCCTAAGCTCCTTCATGAACATCACGATGTCGCTCGACTATTCCGGCGACCAGCTGTGCGTGCCCAACATCATGCGCGCCATCGGCCAGGCGCTGACGCTGGCGCCTCTCACCGCGATCTCGCTCGGCAGCGATGGCGCCGCAGGATGCGGCGGCGGCTTCCGGCATCAGCAACATGATGCGCAACCTCGGCGGCGCCATCGGCACCGCGCTGCTCGCCACCATCATGACCAAGCGCGAGCAGTTTCATTCCAACATCATCGGCCAGTCGGTCATCTCGGCCGCGAGGAAGTCCGCGCCCGGATCGAGCAGATGACCAACTTCTTCATGGCCCATGGCGTGACCGATCCGGCGACCGCGCATCAGCAGGCCATCATCGCGCTCGGCAACACCGTCAAGCGGCAGGCGCTGGTGATGGGTTTCAGCGATACCTTTGCGGTGGTCGGCGTCGTGCTGGTGCTTTCCGGCATCGCGATCCTGCTCACCGGCAAGCCGAAAGGCGGAGCGGCGGCGGGCGGCGGACATTGAGCTGATTTATGTTGCCGCGATGCGTCGCGGACGCTAGCTGCCAACTTCGCCAGGTAGGTAAAGGTAATCTCGCTTCCCGACTGACATGCCCATGTGCCGTAAAATGTCGTGTGCTGTAACGAGATGAAAGTAAAAATTCGGAAGCGCGCGTGTCAGCAAATATGTCTCGGCAGGCAGGTGCTCCACGCCACCCGACGGGAGCCTGGACTCGATCACGCGTGATGGCGCGCTATCGAGTTGTTCTGGACTTATCGATTTCAAGAACTCGGATGTCTTCTCAAGTCTGATTTGGAGTTCCGGAAACGTCTTTTCGGTGTCTTCGTAGCGAGGTGGGTCAATAGCAGCCAGCCGTGCAGCCGGTCTCTTCGACGTGTCACTGATCCTCTGAATTTGGCCTGCAAACGGAAGCATGTCTGGCGCCAATCGTGCATCGATAAGCGTCGAAGGAGATATTCCACGTTCGGTGCAGAACGCCGATGCCTTGCGGCAGTATTCGCCGGTGATCGCCAACCCGCGAAGAAAAGCTGGAATTGATAATTGGTAGATCGAAAGAGGCATTTCTCTCTTCTCCACGAATTGATAGTCCGGTTTTGCGCAAAGATAGTCGGGCAGCGTTTGTAGCGCATGCTCGTGCGTCAGCCCTGATTTGAACCAGGGACTTGTGCATCAATTGCCGCTTCCAGCGCGCTCGTAAGGCACTCGATAGGTCTCACAAGCCTGCCCACCGGCGGCCGGCGAACGATCCAGGCTCGGACTCTTGGTTCGAAGCCCTGCACCGGAACGATCCGAAGGGCGTCGCGCAGCGGACTACTTTCAATTGCGGTTCTTGTCGCTAGCGTAATTCCCAGCCCGCGAGCGACGAGTGAAAGGCGAAGGTCTGAGCTCAGAGCCTCTATACCTATTCGCAGCGGAAGATGCTCTTGCTCGAAGCGGCGCCGGATCGCGCTTCGAAAGCCGCAGCCATCCTGGTTGAAGATCCAGGGAAACGGTGAAAGGTCTTGCAGCGTCGCGGGAGAAGGCAAATCCAGCGATTGAGGCGCCGCTACAGATAGCGGCTGGATGTCAAGGGCGTCCGCCTCGATCTCGGTCGGCGGATGCATTCCATCTGGAAGACAAAACGCGGCGACGTCGATCTCGCTGCGGCGAAGCTGCTCCAAAAGCTGTTCGGGCCATCCTGTTGTGATGCGCAGCACGAGATCTGGAAAGCTGCCACGGAGCCTATCGGCGAGTGTCGTTATGCCGACCTCCGACAGATAAGGCGAAATGCCGAGCCGGAATTCTCCGCTGACTACGCCTCCGGGCGACAATCCCGTCTTGAGATCACTCAACACGCCCAGCATCCGTCGACCATGCGCATAGGTCTCGCGGCCGGCTGCCGTTGGCTTCAAGGGCTTCGACTGCCTGTCAAGCAAGGCGACGCCAAGCCGTTCTTCCAAACTCTGAATGCGGCGGCTCACACCGGGCTGCGTGAGATGGAGCCGGGTCGAAGCTCCAACAATCGAGCCGGTCTCCACCACCGCCAGAAAGGCCTCGAGGTCGCGTATATTCATGCGGTTTTCGTATAATCTTATTGATAATAACTCAATTGTCTCATACTAGCAAAAACGTATGGTGTCATCAAACAATATGCGGGTTTGATGACATGATATATCTAAATACCTACCGACACGCGCAGAACGACGGATCAGCGCCCTATTGGCCGCTCTGGTCGGCCTGTTTCCTCGGTTTCAGTGTGATCGGCATGACGATCCAGGTCATGCCGGCCTACGCGCACGAGCGCCTGGGAGCGAATGCAATCACCGCCGGCCTGGCGGTGACGATCGGGTCTCTGGCCACCATGATCTCCCGCCCGGTCTCGGGACGGTTTTCCGATCAGAGCGGCGGACGTCGCGTGGCGATGGCCGGCGCCATACTCGCTTTGATCGGCGGCATCGGCCTCGCGGCAGCGACAAACCTGCCTGTTCTGGTTCTTGCACGCCTCTTCCTTGGAGCAGGTGAAGGCGCACTTTTTACCGGTTCCGTCGGGTGGATCCTGGCGCACTCAGAGCAATCACAGCGCGGCAAGATCGCGGGGCATTTTGGTTTGTCGATGTGGATGGGACTGGCGTCCGGCCCGATGCTTGGAACCGCACTGATGGCGATCGGCACCTATCGCGATGTCTGGATGGCCGCGAGCATCATTCCCGTGTTCGCCTGGGTGTTGGTCGCATCGACGCGGCCTGAGGGTCGTATCTCGTCCGGTGATGCGACTATCCGACGCGCTTTGTTTCCAAGGGCAGCATGGCTGCCCGGTGCTTCAGGCGTATTCGCCAGCGTCGGATATGGGGTCATCGCCGCGTTTCTGGTGCCACGCTTCGCGGCTCTCGGCTTTGCAGGCCAAAACTTCGCGCTCACCGTGTTCGGCATCGCGTTCATGATGACACGGTTTTTGGGCAGCGGTTATGCAGATCGTTTCGGCGCAAGGCCGGTGCTTCTATCGGCCTTCCTTGTCGAGTCCGTCGGGCTTGCCGGCTTATTTCTCACACATATCGAGTGGCTCGCTTTCGCCTCGACAGCATTAACAGCTGCAGGGCTTTCCCTGCTGATTCCGAGCGTCACGAGCCTCGTAACGGAAGCTGCTGATCCGCGCGAACGTACCGCAGCCTTGGGCGCAGTGACATCCGCGTGGGACTTGGGCGTTGCAGTCGGCGGCCCAATGGGAGGGCTTGTTGCCGGCGCCTCGGATGCCGGGCCGTTCGCGCTAGGCGCTGTCGCAGCGCTGATCGCGATAGCGCCTCTGGCGATAAAACCCAAACGTGAGCACGCTCTCGTGCCTCCAAAGCAAGCATGACTTCAGCCTGTTCGGCACCTTGACCGCGAGGAAGTCCGCGCCCGGATCGAGCTGATGACCAATTTCTTCCTGGCGCACGGCGTGAGCGATCCGGCAACCGCGCATCAGCAAGCCATCATTGCGCTCGGCAACACCGTCAGGCGGCAGGCGCTGGTGATGGGTTTCAGCGATGCCTTTGCGATAGTCGGCGTCGTGCTGGTGCTTTTCGGCATCGCGATCCTGCTCACGGGCAAGCCGAAAGGCGGACCGGCTGCGGCCGGCGGGCATTAGGACGATCGACGCGAATGACCCGAGAACGATGGAGTCAAGCGGACGCACCCGTTGCAGACGATCTGTACAGCGCGTACCGTCGCCGATGCCGACGCAAGGAACCCCAATGACTGATCGAGAAAAGATTCTAATCGCCCTTCGCGAAAAGCCTCTGAAGGCTTTCGAAATCATGAAGCGCGTGAACATAAAGCATCAGGACGACTGCCAATCGCTCCTGTTGAAGATGAGGGACGACGGTGTGGTGAAGTTCGATATTCACAAAGGACATTGGCTTGCTGCGTGAAAACGTTCGCTTGGTCACCGGCGGCTGGCAGAGTTGATTCCAAGTCTCTTTCAGCGGAGAGAACGGCTAACCGCCTTCGGGCGGTTTTTTCTTTTCATTGCGCTTGGCAACACCGTCAAGCGGCAGGCGCTGGTCATGGGTTTCACCGATGCCTTTGCGGTGGCCGGCGTCGTGCTGGTACTTTCCGGCATCGCGATCCCGCTGACGGGAAACCGAAAGCGGCGCGGCTGCCGGCGGCGGGCATTTGACGGTTTCGTACATTCGAGCGGTTTCAACTTAGAGCTAGCGGCGATCCGTTCGAACCATTGCAGTAAATACCATCGCCGCGCATATGGGTGATTTGCCCCGACACGTAAATCACCTGAGTCGTGTCCAGCCCTTTCCGAAAAAATATTTCGCTTCGTCGTTTGCTAGAAACACCTTTAGTGATTCCAGCCGTCCCGCCTCGCATTCAGGGGCGTATTGCGATCGTCACGAACGTTGGGCGCGGGAGGCAGTGGACGCGGGTTGCGGCGCAAGACGGGCGCCGCCAAAGCGGACGGCGAAGTCGTGTGGTTCTGGCACCCCGACGCTGGTGCTAAATGGGTGACAATGCTGACGCATTGCACCCGTGATGGTGGCAACAAGCCCGGCTCACCAGGAAGAGCGCGAAGGAAACCGTTAAAACCATTGCGCAGGGAAGGCCGGGCGTTTCCGGCGAACCTGTGGTGACTAACTTGCGTGTTTTCTATTTTTTACACGCAAGGCTGCGGGTGCGCTTGGGCATCCGGCTTTCCCTGCGCCCTCTATCGGGAGGGCATTCGTTCAAACCTCGGGCGCCATCGCGCCGCGAGATTGCGTTTTGCTGCGCGTGGCTGTTTGACAAGTGAATAGGATGGAAGCTCCTTTGCGGGGCAGCGTGAAGGTCGGTCACCACCTTTTAGCCGGCATTCCAAAGCCTGAAGCCTCCCTTGAAAGCATTGGCGTTGTCTCCCAGCCGCGCCTTTCGCGGCAGGCGTCCGAGCTTTTCGGCGTTCCCGCCGCCGAGAACGACGTAATCGGGCTCCAATGCCGCGACGAAATGCTTGACGATGTCGGCGACCTTTTGTCTCCACTTTTTCTTGCCGAGACGTTCGAGGCCGGCCGCTCCCACCTCATCCTCGAAAGTCCGGCCCTTCTGATAGGGCAGATGACCGAGCTCCATCGGCTCCGGGATGCCGTCGACGATCATGGCGGAGCCGAGGCCCGTACCCAACCCGAGGAACAGCATCCGCCCTCCTTCGTAACTGCCGAGAGCCTGCATCAGCGCATCGTTGACCACCTGGGTCGGGCGGCCAAATGCTTTCGCGAAATTAAAGCCGACCCAGCCGCCGCCAAGGTTATGCGGCTCGGCCAGAGGCCGGTCATGAACGACTGGTCCGGGATATCCGACCGAGATGACGTCGTAAGACCAGTCCGCGGTGAGATGCTTGACCTGCTTCACCATTTCTTTGGCTGACAGATGCGGCCCGGACACGAACTCGCGTTTGGTAAGACCCTTGTTGTCCATGACCTTCACATGGGAGCCCCCGATGTCCACCGCCAAAATCGTTTTTCGCGACGTTCGCTTTGCTGCAGTCCGCTTTGCTGCTGAGGGATTTTTCATCGACGGTTGTTGGTCTCTCATCTGCGATCGGCGGTTCCGATGGAACACCGCAGAGAAACGCACGCGCTGCCGTTAGGTTGCCAAGCCGATGAAACTTTCGGTGCTGTTCAAAGCTAGACGCGCGCGATGACGGCGACCGGCCCGCCACCCGGCGGCCCCTGGTGCTCCGCACCGCCGGAAACATAAACAGCTCCGGTGCCCGCCAGGCCGCTGATCAACCCGCCCACGGCCGCACGCGCGTGCCGCGTGGCGCTGATGTCGGTGTCTTCCAGCATGGTGTGGCGGAATCCGCGAACGGCGCCGTCGGGCGAGGCCTCCGCCTTGGCGAAAATATTCACCAGCCGGTCGGCCGGAGCTGAGTTCTCGCCGCGCAGGCCGACGCTTTGCAGCGCGTCGATCACCGCCGAAGTGTCGATGGCGTCGCGCATCACCGCATGGCCAATCACGAAGGAACTCGTGGCGATGGGTGAGTTGCCCATCACGATGATGACGTTGTGCATGAGCTCGATGCCGGCGGAGGTCGAGGCGACCGACGAGAACAGCTCGTATTTTTTCAGGATGTCCTCGTCCTTGATCTCGCCTTTGACTTCTCCGAGCGCGATGGCCACCCCGAGCGCCGAGGCGCCGCGCGAATAGCCCATCGATCCATAAGCGCTAGTGGTCGCGGGCCTCTGCCCCCTGCCACGGGCCTCCTCGATACGGTCGCTGGTCAGCAAGGGGCATTTGATCTGCACGAAATGCACATCGGAGGGATCGTCGATGCCGGCATCCGCCATCGCGGCGGCAACCGCCTTCGTTGTTTCGGTCAGCTGCGCGTTTCGTCCGATCTCCTCGGGGAGAAAATTGCGGGTGTGGGCGATGCCGATACTCAGCCGCTTGTCGGCCGGTCCGTTTTGCACGCCGCCTTTGTCCGACAGCTTGCGCGTGAAGACGGTGATATGCGGACTAAGCACGCCTTCCGTGCCGCCCGACATGACGAAAGCGATCCGTTCCTCCACGCGCATCGGCGGCAGCGCGAGATACGGCGCCAGCGCGACCGACAGCGCCGAGCCGGCATATTCGCGGGTAAAGTCGTTCACCCCGCCATTGCCTTCGGTTTTACCGAGGATCGCCAGGATCGACGCCGGATCGATGCGGCCGGCTTCGATCAACTGGACCAGGCCCGAAACGTCGCCGGGCCCTTTGGTCGGAATCCGGATCACGTCGACAGAATTGGCGCGCGCGGTCATTCGAATTCAGCGCTTTGCGTTACGGTTTTAAAATGTGCGAAAGAGAACATCATCAAATAACCAGACCCTTGCGTGGCGCCGGCGAATTCGCCGGCGATCGCTGCCAGAATGGCGAGGGACGACGAGATTTTCAACGCCGAAAACGCACAGGGACGATTGGCCCGTTGACGGTGTTGACGAGAACGGGAAAAGAAACTGATCCGCGATGACGGCAAAAGACCGGTTCTGGCGCGCCTGCCTAGGCCTTCGCTTTGACCTTGCGCTTCTTCTTTGTGTCTGCCGGAGCGGAGGCTTGGGTCTTTGCCTCTTCTGCTTCCTTGGCTTGCCTCAAGGCGCGAAGGCGTTCCATGTTACGCCGTACCGCGACGGCCTTCTGCTCGACATCAATCATCGCCCGCACGCCCTCTTCCGCCGCCAATCGTTGCCGATTGACGCGGGCAAGACTCTCGGGCGATTTCTCGGTCGGCTTCTTGTCGGCCATCGTATCCAATTCTGCACAAGCAAAACCCGCCCAATCCAGGGATCGAGCGGGCGCCACGCCATTTCAGTACATCCGTGAAATGGCTCTGACGGTTCAGGCCAGCGAGAGATTCTCTGCGCTTACCTTGCCCCGCATCTTGTCGGTCTTGAGCTCGAAGTTGACCTTCTGCCCTTCGTTGAGACCTGAAAGACCCGCACGTTCAACCGCGCTGATATGCACAAAGACGTCGTTTCCGCCGTCGTTGGGCTGAATAAAGCCAAAGCCCTTCTGGCCGTTGAACCACTTTACAGTACCTGTCGTCATAGAACTTCTCCAAAGACAATCGCGCGACGATCGCGCGTTTCGAATTCAACTGGTCGAGGTCTTTGGGAAGGAGCCGGCAGGCGCATTCAAAAAGGCACAGCGGCTAATCGAATAAGCGCAACTTATAGGACTTTTGGATCGGTTGCAAGGTAGTTCGGTAACTTTATTTCGTCGGACACGGCGGCGGTTCGAGCCGGATGCGGAACGAGCTCCCCTCAGATCTGCGTCTTTGGTGGGCATTCGGACCGGCCGATGGCTTCCCGGCAATGGTTCTCCATCCTCGCAACTGTCGATCAACGAGGACCACGCGCATTGCTCGCCAGGCTCGACGCGGTGGAGTTTTCGCGACCGGTTGACCATCGGCGTGACACTGCCGTGACCACGCTGGCGGCATCAGCAGAAGCAAAATTTCCATTTTTCTGCAACACCTCGCCACGTTAAGATTTTCACCGTACATGAGCGGACGATTGCTGAAGCCGCCGGGGTGATTATCAATATGAAATCCGAGATTCGATCATTGACAGGCGTACGAGGTGTCGCCGCCATCATCATCGTGATTTACCACTACGGTAAGTTTCATCTCGATCACGTCAGCGATGTCTGGGACATTCCTCACGGGTATCTCCCGGTCGACCTGTTTTTCATGTTGAGCGGATTTGTGATCGGTTATGTCTATCGCGACAATCTGCATCCGGAATTTTCGTCAAGCTACGGAAATTTTCTCGTCAAGAGATTTGCACGGCTCTACCCCGCTTACATCGTGATCTCAGCCCTTTACGCCCTGAAGATCGCGCTCGGTTTGACAGGCGAGGAAACATTCGCGCGATTTGATTGGCTCGATGTCGTCGGAAATCTTTTGCTGCTGACCGGCTGGGGGCTTAATATCTATCCGCTGATCGGCGTATCATGGGCATCGAGCGCGGAATTAGGTTCTTATTTCGCAGCGCCGGTCTTGATGAAATACACGCTCGAAAAAAACCTGCGCTGGTGCATCGCTTGCGTCGTTCTTGCCTTGATTAGCATCTATCTGATCAGCACCAGTGGCCAGGGTTCGAGCGGTCCCCTGGACGTCGTCGATCGGAATTCTGTTCTCCCGCTTTGCCGCGCCATTATCGGTTTCGCTCTTGGCCTCGCGACGCTGCGGTTCGCAGTCTATATGGACAGGCTTTCGGTAATCGTCCAGGACGTACTCGTGATTGTCATACTGGCGTTGATGATCGCTCTCGCAGTTTTTACAACTGAAGATCTGCCGATCTACCTGTTGTTCGCGCCTTTTATCGCTGTGCTATCGCGCGACGGCCGCGTTGCGCAGGCTCTGTTCGGCAACCGGCTCGTTTACCACCTTGGGGTCATCTCTTATTCAATCTATCTTTTCCATCCGCTTTTTCTGACGTTCGCCGAGCGTTCGTCGAGGCACCTCGGCAATAACTTGACGGCCTATCTGCTTTGCACACTCGCTGCCTTTGCGACGATCTGGTTGCTTTCGTATCTCAGCTATCGATTTATCGAGATGCCTGGACGACAATTTGTGATCGGGTTATTGAGCCCGAGAGCCAGGGCCGCGCCGGCGGGAACTTGATCTTCGACTAGCGGCTTGTGCCCATGATTTTTCCGAATTCAGCTTTCGGCGTGCAGCACGCGTCCACGCGTTTCAGGCAATGCGAAGGCGGCAAGAAAAAACACGGCGTAGGCCGCGACCGCAAAGACCGCAATGGCATTGGCGAGCGACGTAGAGTTCGACAACGCTCCAACCAGGAATGGGAACAGCGCACCGATCCCCCGGCCGAAATTGTAGCAAAAACCCTGGCCAGAGCCGCGCAAGCGCGTTGGATAAAGCTCGGTCAGAAAGGCGCCCACGCCGGAAAAATAACCCGAGGCAAAAAAACCAAGCGGAAAGCCGAGCACCCATAAAGCTTCGTTGGGTAACGTCAGTTGCGTGTAAAGCAGTACAACCGCGATCGCGCCGACCGAAAAGATCAGAAAGAGATTGCGCCTTCCGATCCGATCGGCGAGCCAGGCGCCGACAAGATAGCCGGCAAAAGACCCGATGATCAGCGCCGACAGATAACCGGTCGAAGAAACGATCGAGAGCTTTCGCTCCGTCGTGAGGAAGCGCGGCACCCAAAATGTAACAGCGTAGTAGCCGCCCTGGCATCCCGTCGCCATCAACGACGCCAGGACCGTCGTCTTCAGGATCGGGCCGGAAAAGATCTCCCATATCGATGGCTGATCCCCGGCTTGCGTCTGCCTGGCCCGTGCGGCGGCTGCCATTTCCGGTTCCGAAACGTAGCGGCGCAGATAGAATACCAGCAGCGCCGGCAGAGCGCCGATCACAAACATCCAACGCCAGGCGGTCTCCGGCGGGAAGTTGGAATACAGCACCGCCTGCGCGAGCACCGCAAGGCCCCAGCCGACGGCCCACCCCGATTGCACGGAGCCGACGGCGCGGCCGCGATATTGCGGACGGATCGCCTCACCCATCAGTACCGCGCCCGCCGCCCACTCGCCGCCAAAGCCCAACCCGAGCACAGCCCGTGCAATCAGCAGCTGATCGAAGTTCTGCACGATGGCGCAGACCAGCGAGAAGAGCGAGAACCAGAGGATGGTGAACTGCAGCGTCCTCACCCGCCCGACACGATCTGCGATATAGCCGCCCAGCCATCCTCCAATTGCGGACGAAAGCAGCGTTACCGTGCCGGCAAGGCCGGCGTAGGCCGCATCAACCTTCCACATCGTGATGATGGTGCCGATCACGAGCGGATAGATCATGAAGTCCATGCCGTCGAGCGCCCACCCTGCGGCGCAAGCCCAAAACGTACGGCGTTCCTGCGTATTCATGTCGCGGTAAAACGCGACAAGGCTGGTATCTTCGATCACTGCCGTTTCGAAGACCTTTGTCTGATCGGCTGCGTTCATGTTGTTTCCTCGGAATTTTCTCGACTACTATTTGAATTGCCTCGCACAAGCTATCTTTTAGTACTTGGCGGCGAACCGGCAAGTGCCGGTTTCCTGCGTCGCGCAGGCGGTTTCCAGCCCATCATCATCTCGGCACTCCACGTGCGTCGGTCAGCTCGGCGATCAGGAAGTCGGCCAAAGCGGAAACCTTTGCGGGCCCTGCACGAGGCACCCAGCAAAAATGGCCGAGTGCCCTGCCGCAGGTGCAGGCGCTGGCATGCAAATTGCTGTATATTTGCCAATAGTTCATCAGCTCGCGGAGATTTGGAATGCTTGACGGAGCCGAAGTACGGCTGGCCGTGGATATCGGAGGTACGTTCACGGATATCGTGCTGGACGTCGGGCAGGACCGCAAAACGCGCAAGGTGCTGACGACGCCTGCTCGCCCCGAGCAGGCGGTGCTGGACGGGATGCGTCTCATTCTGGCCGACGCCAGCGCCCACATCAGCGATGTCGACGTCTTTATTCACGGCACGACGCTCGCAACCAACGCCATCATCGAGCGCCGAGGCGCGAAGACGGCGCTGATCGCGACGGAAGGTTTTCGCGACGTGCTCGATATCGGCACCGAGAGCCGCTACGATCAATATGACCTTGCGATCGACAAGCCGAAGCCTTTAGTGCCGCGTTCTCTACGCTTCACGGTGCCCGAGCGCGTCGACGCGCATGGTGACGTGAGGCTGCCGCTCGACGAGGCAGCCGTACAGGCGCTGGTGCCAAAGTTACGCGCACAGAATGTGGAAAGCGTCGCCTTCGCCTTTATTCACGCCTACGCCAATCCCGCACATGAACAACGCGCCGCTTCGATCCTGCAGGCCGAGATGCGGGATATAAGGGTGACGCTCTCCTCAGCGGTGTGCCCTGAAATTCGCGAATATGAGCGCACCTCGACTGCGGTCGCGAACGCATATGTCCAACCTCTGATCGACGGTTATCTCGGGCGCATGGCGGAAGCCCTGCAGGTTCAGCAATTTCGCGGCGCCATCTATCTCGTGACCTCGGGCGGCGGTGTCACGTCGATCGAGACGGCACGGCGCTTTCCCGTGCGTCTTCTGGAGTCGGGGCCGGCAGGCGGCGCAATTTTCGCAAGCCAGATCGCAGCAAGCCTCGGCGAGAGCAAGGTGCTGTCGTTCGACATGGGGGGCACCACCGCAAAAATCTGTCTCATCGAGAAATTTCAGCCGGAGACGTCGCGGGTGTTCGAGGTCGACCGCGCCGCGCGTTTTTTGAAGGGATCGGGCCTGCCGGTGCGCATTCCCGTCATCGAGATGGTCGAGATCGGCGCCGGCGGCGGCTCGATTGCACGGGTCGATGCCTTGAAACGCGTCACGGTGGGGCCGGAGAGCGCATCGTCCGAACCGGGACCCGCATGCTACGGCCGCGGCGGCGTGCGCCCAACCGTGACGGACGCGGATGTCGCGCTTGGCAAGATCGATCCCGATGCCTTCGCAGGCGGCACGATAAAGCTCAGTTCGGAGCTGTCGCGGCAGGCGCTGTTGCGTGACATCGGCGAGCCGCTGGGGCTGGCGGCGGAAACGGCGGCCTACGCCGTGCATGAGATCGTGTGCGAGAACATGGCGAGCGCCGCGCGCGTGCATGCGGTCGAACGCGGCGCCGTCGTGGGGCAGCATACGTTGATTGCGTTTGGCGGCGCGGCGCCTCTGCACGCCGCGCGCGTCGCCGAGAGGATCGGTGTCTCGCGGGTGATCGTGCCATCCAACGCCGGCGTCGGCTCGGCCGTAGGATTTCTTGCAGCTCCCATCGCCTATGAGCTGGTGCGCAGCCGTCATATTCGATTGGACGAATTCGATCCCGCGGCCGTTTCCGATCTGCTGCACGAGATTGCGAGCGAAGCCCGGGCTCTGGTGGAGCCCGGCGCCGCCGGCATGCCGGTGCGCGAACGGCGCACCGCCTTCATGCGCTATGTCGGACAGGGTCACGAGATCACGGTCGAATTGCCGAACCGTCGGCTTACCGAGGCAGACCTCGTCGGCCTGCGTCAGGCCTTCGAGAAGGACTATGCGGCACTGTTCGAGCGGCCGATCCCGGGCGCGGCGATCGAGGTGCTTAGCTGGTCGGTGCTCGCGACCACCGAGCCACGCAACCCGGCGCGGGTCGCGGAGGTGACGCGCAAGCCGGCCGGCAAAGCCGCAGGCCACCGCAGCTTTTTCGATGGACGCGCCGGACACGTGGTGGAGATCCCGCTGTATCTTCGCAACCAGATGCTGCCGGGCGCGACCATCGCGGGCCCTGCCGTGATCGCGGAAGACGAAACCTCGACGTTCGTTGCGGTGAGCTTCGAGGCTTATATCGACGGTGCCGGCAGCATTGTCATGGAACGGAAGGCAGCCTGATCATGAGCGACACCAACGGTGCAAACCTCATCGATCTGCAGATCATGTGGAACCGGCTGATTGCCGTGGTCGAGGAGCAAGCACAGGTTCTGCTGCGCACGGCCTTCAGCCCGATCGTGCGTGAGTGCGGCGATCTCTCGGCCGGCGTATTCGATGCGAAGGGGCGGATGCTGGCGCAGGCGGTGACCGGCACGCCCGGTCACGTCAACTCCATGGCCGAGTCGGTCAAGCATTTCATCGCGCATTTCCCGCTTGAGACGATGAAGCCAGGCGACGCCTACATCACCAACGATCCGTGGATGGGAACCGGTCACCTCAACGATTTCGTCGTCACCACGCCCTGCTTCAAGGACGGGAAGCTGGTCGCGCTGTTCTCCTGCACCAGCCATTTGATGGATATCGGCGGCATCGGCTTCGGGCCGGACGCCACCGACGTCTTCATGGAAGGGCTCTACATCCCGATGTTGAAGTTGATCGATCAGGGCGTCGTCAACGAAACCCTGATGTCGATGATCCGCAGCAACACGCGTTTGCCGATCGACACCGAAGGCGACACCTATTCGCTCGCGGGCTGCAACGACGTCGGTTGCCAGCGTCTGGTCGAGATGATGGAGGAGTTTGGCCTCGACACGCTCGATCAGATCGCCGATCACATCTGCGATCGCTCGCGCGAGGCGGTGCTGGCCGAAATCGCCAAACTGCCGAAGGGCGTCTGGCGCAACAGCATGGTGGTCGACGGCTATGACGAGCCGGTCACGCTGTCGGCGACGCTGACCATTTCGGACACGGGGATCCATGTCGATTTTTCTGGCACCTCGCCCGCATCGAAATTCGGCATCAACGTGCCGGCGTCCTACACCACCGCCTACACGGTGTTCGGCCTCGGCTGCGTGGTAGCCTCACAGATTCCAAATAATGCTGGCTCGCTGGCACCGCTCACGGTATCGGCGCCCAAGGGAGCGATCCTCAATGCGCTGAAACCTGCACCGGTGTCGTCGCGCCATATCATCGGTCAAATGCTGCCTGACGTGGTGTTCGGCTGCCTCCGCCAGATCATCCCCGAGCGGGTGCCGGCCGAAGGAACGTCCTGCCTGTGGAATCTGAATGTGCGGGGACAGACGCGCAACGGCGCCGGCGGCAACTATGGATTCTCCATGGCGGTGACCAGCAACGGAGGCACCGGCGCGCGTTTCGCCAAGGATGGCCTGTCCGCTACCGCTTATCCCAGCGGAGTCCGCGGCACGCCGGTCGAAATCGCCGAGACGCAAACCCCGCTGATCTTCTGGCGCAAGGAACTACGCCCGGACTCCGGCGGCGCCGGCCGCACCCGCGGCGGCCTTGGTCAAATCATCGAAGTGGGCAGCGGTATCGATGCGCCGTTCGAAATCCTCGCAGCGTTCGATCGCATCGACCATCCGCCGCGCGGACGCGACGGGGGCCGCAATGGCGAAAACGGATATGTCGGACTCAAATCCGGGCAGAAGTTGCGCGGCAAGGGCTTTCAGACCGTGCCGGCGGACGATCGGTTGGTGGTGATGACGCCGGGCGGCGCCGGCATCGGCGATCCGCGGGAGCGTGCTGCCGCAAGCGTGCGTGACGACGTCGCCAGCGACCTGGTGTCGAGCGAGAAGGCGGCTGCGGTTTACGGTTTTACGCGCTGATTTCGCCGGCGCCGCTCGCGGAATTTCACTTCATCGGCCAGATCGCCTCCGCAATTGCCGCCTGCGGCGGAAAGATCGTGACGAATTTGCCGCCGACATATTGCAGCAGCACCGGGTCGGCGTCGTTGTTCTGGCCCATCTCGTCGAACTTGATGCGCCTCCAGGGCATAATGGTCTGCTCCCCCGAGATGTCGGTCGCGGCCAACGCATCGCGGATCTTTGGGCCCTCGGTCGACTTGGCGCGGTTGATCGCGTCCGCCAGCACCAGAAGCGCCATGAATTCTCGCGAGGTGAGGTCGTTGAGATCCTTGCCGGACTTTTCCTTGTACATGGCGTTAATCTTGCCGACCATCGGCCGCTTGGTGGCGAGATCGAGCGAGAAGGTGCTGCGCGAGATCACGTCCTCGAGCTTGTCACCGACCGCGTCATAGAGCGCCTTGTCGGAGAAGCCCGCGTCCTGCGCCACGATCGCATTCGCCTTGTAACCGAGCTCGACCATGGTCTTGATCAGGAGAATACTGTCCGTGGTGTAGCTCGACGGCATCAGCACATCGGCATTGGCCGCCTTGAGCTGCTGCACCTCGGCTGAGAGCGAGGGCGTGTTGGCGCGGTACTTGATATCGGCCACGATCTTGTAGCCGCGATCGGCTGCAAGCTTCGCCTGTGCGTTGCCTGAGTCGGTGCCGAAGATCGTGTCCTCGTGGAACAGCGCCAAGGTCTCGATCTTGGTGCCTTTCTTCTTCATCGCATCGAAGAAATCGAACATCGCGGCCGAATACATCTCGTCATGCGGTGACGCACGGAAAAAGTATTTCAAACCGCGCCGGTGCAGGCTCGGCGAAGAATTTTCGGCAGAGACAAACGGAATCTGATAACGCTCGCAGGTCTGGCTCACGGTGACCGCGACCGCGCTTTGATAGGTGCCGATAACGGCGCAGACATTTTCCTGGGTGATCAGGCGCTCGGCTTCGGCACGTCCCTTCTGCGGATCGGATTGATGGTCGGCAAAGATCAGTTGCACCTTGGCGCCGCCCAATCCCGGCAGACCTGCTCCCTTGGCCAGCGGCAGATCGAAATCGTACTTGTTGTTGATGATCTCGGCCGCGGTCTCGAACGCCCTTTGCGCGTCGACGCCGATCTGCGCGGCGTTACCTGACAATGGATAAGTGAAGCCGATCCGGATGTCGCCGGTGCTTTGGGCAAATGTCGGCAAAGTAACTGCAGGCAAGGTGTTTGCGGCAAGCGCAGCCGTACCACCCAAAAGAAGCTTTCTACGATCCATGATGCTTACCCCTCCTGTTTCAAACCAATCACCTGATAGCCTTGCTCGCGATCCCGTCGCCGCGCGGATGCCTGACGCTCACCGGGCGCGCCCAGGCCGCCGCCGCCGGAGGTTACAAGCCGGATAACGTCGCCCTGTAGCAGCGGCATATTGGAAATCTTCGAGTGCAATGCTTGCACTTTGCCATCGCGCACGAGTTCGAGTTGGCCCGCAGCACCGGGTTCACCGCCATCAAGCCCGAACGGGCGAAAACGGAAGCGGTCCATCTGCGCCGTAAAGGTCGCCGCCCGGCTATCGATGCGCCAGGCTCTGCGCAGGCCGAGGCCACCGCGATGGCGCCCGTCTCCGCCCGTCCCCGGCGCGAGACCGTATTCGACCATGGTAACGGGCATGCTGCTTTCAATCATCTCGATCGGGATCGATGCGTTATTGTGCATACCGAACGAATGAGCGCTGGCGCCGTCCCCGTTGGGATGAGCGCCGCAGCCGCCGACCTCGATCTCGACCAGCACCTTTCGCGCGCCGCTCGCTTCCATCGTCTGGAACGAACAGACGTAGCTGACGGCGTAATACGCCGCCGGCAGCCGGCCGGGGATGGCCTTCGCGAGAGCCCCGAACAGAACGTTGAGCAGGACGTGACCGGGGGCCAGGCGATGCGCGACGGGAGACGGATGCTGCGCCGACACGATCAAGCCTTCCGGCGCGACAATCTCGATCGGACGGTAACACCCGGCGTTCGGAACGATCACGCGATCGGCTGCGGCGACGATGGCGAAATAGACCGCAGACGATGTCGAGCCCAGCGTCGCGTTGATCGGTCCCGGGACCGCACGATCCGAGCCGGAGAGATCGACGACCAGTCTGTCGCCGGTCACGGTGATCCGCGCATGGATGCGTACCGGCCTCGTGACGTCAATGCCGTCGTCGTCGAGAAAATCCTCGAACTCGTAAGCGCCGTCAGGGATCGCGCGAATGGCCGCGCGCATGGCGGCTTCGGACGCGTCGAGCATCGCCGAACACGAGGCGATCAAGGTGTCCGCACCGTATCTCGCTGTCAGGATTTCGACCGCACGTGCGCCAACACCCAAGGACGCGATCTGCGACTGCAAGTCACCCATGACGGCGACCGGCTGGCGAACATTCTGCGCAATCAGTCCCCAAAGCACGTCATTGCGCACGCCCCTGGCGAAAAGTTTGGAGGGCGGAATACGCAACCCCTCCTGATAAATTTCGGTCGCATTCGCGGCGTAGCTGCCGGGTGACATGCCGCCGACATCGAGATGATGGCAGAGCGTGCCGACGATCGCGGCACGCTTTCCTTCGGAAAAAACCGGACGAAAAGCCGCGATGTCCGGCAGGTGTTGGCCGCCGCAATAGGGATCGTTCGAGATGATGACATCGCCCTCTTCCCAGAGGTCGGCCGGAATGAACCGATCGAGGATCGTCTGTAGAAAGTAGCCCATGGAATTGAGGTGCTGCGGAATGCGCGCCGACTGTGCCACGTTATTGCCGTTCGCGTCGAAGATGGCCGTCGAGTAATCGAGCATCTCGCGCACGATGGTCGAGCGGCTGGTCCGCCACATCGTGACGTCCATCTCCGCCGCCGCAGCGGTGAGTGCGTTGCGCAGCACTTCGAGTTCGATTGCGTCTAGCACGCTCATGCCAACTCCTCGCTGCGGGCCGCCACGAGATGACCGTCACGCCCGAGCGCAAGCGACCAGCCGGGCGCAACGTAGATCGCCGTATAATCCTCCTCGACGATGGCAGGGCCGACAATCTCGCGCAAGTTTCCGATCACGTCGCGCCGCCATGCGGCGACCTCTTGCCATTCACCGTCGACATAGACACGGCGGCGACCCGCCGCGGAGCGGTCAGCCGATGAAGGCTCTGCGGCGGAAACCTGTGGACGCGGCATTCGGCCGATGGCAACAAGCCGCAGGGTGACGAGCTCGACCGCATCTTCGGGATTGGCGTAGGAAAATCGTTGGGCGTGGTGGGCGTGGAAACGCAGCGAGATTTCGCCGATGCCGCCTTCGTCGATCGCAACCTCGCCCCAGGGAACGGTGAGTTCGAAGGCCTGGCCACGATAGCGCAGATCGGCGGACAGCTCGAACTTCCGGCTGGCCGGCGCGATGCCGTCGGCCTCTAACCGCGCCGCGCCCTCTGCCTTGAGAATCTCAAAACATGAACGCACCCAGGCAACAGCGCTGCCATCGAACGGCCGCACGCCCGAACGTCCAAAAGCGTGTTCGATATCAGCCATGAGGATGCCGCGCGCGGAGAACGTGCTGGCGTCGACTGGAAAAATAATGCGCCGGATGCCAAGCTCATTCGCCACCGCACAGGCGTGAACCGATCCCGCCCCGCCAAAGCTCAACATTGTAAAATCGCGTGGATCGAGACCTTTCTCGAACAGACTGACGCGGATTGCCGCGGCGAGATTGGTATTGGTCAGACGAAGAATGCCGGCAGCGGCCGCATCCGTATCGAGCCCGAGCGGCTCTCCGGCTCGTGCTGATATGGCGGCGCGTGCGGCCTCTCGATCGAGCGCCATGGCGCCTCCGAGAAAGGTTGCAGCATCGAGCCGGCCGAGGGCGAGGTTGGCATCGGTCACCGTCGGCTCCGTGCCGCCGCGGCCGTAACAAACGGGGCCCGGCCGTGCGCCGGCGCTCTCCGGGCCGACCGTCATCTGCCTCGTCGCATTGACCCGTGCGATCGAGCCGCCGCCGGCGCCGATCGTGCGGATCTCGATCATCGGCAGGCGTACGGGCAGCCGGTCGATTTCGCTCAAGGTGACGATCTCGAGCCGGCTGTCGCGGACGACGGACACGTCAAAGCTTGTGCCGCCCATGTCGACGGCAACGAGATTCGGCTCATTGAGACGACGCGCGAGCTCGAGCGCCGCCATGGCGCCGCCGCTCGGGCCCGACAACAAAAGACGGGCAGGCTCGGCGGCGGCGGTCGCCGGCGTGCACACCCCACCGTTCGACTGCACGATCAAGAGATGGGGCGCGAATGCCTCGGCGCGCATGCGCGCCTCAAGGCGTTCGATGTAGGCACGGACAACGGGCTGCAAAAGCGCATTCAGCACAGTCGTGCTGGTCCGCTCGTACTCGCGAATTTCCGGGCTGACGACCGACGACAGTGAGACGTCGAGCCTCGGCAGCGCTTTCCGAATGCGATCGGCGAGGTGTTGCTCGTGGTCCGGGTTCGCGTAGGCGTGAAGTAACGCAATGGCGACCGTTTCGATGTCAGCGGCGGCAAGCCGCGCGATGATGGCATCGACATCAGCCTCGGCCGGCACGCGTTCGGCGGTGCCGTCAAAGCGCATCCGCTCGTGGAAGCCGAAGCGCCGGTTGCGAGGAATCAATGCGGGGACCGGTTGCGGATGGATGGAATAAACGTCGCGACGATAGTGGCGGCCGATCTCAAGCACATCTTCGAAGCCTGCCGTCGTTATCAGCGCGCCCGCCGGCAGCTTGCGCTCAAGCACGGCATTGGTGGCAATGGTGGTGCCGTGCATGAGATAGCCGACGTCTGATAAGGTAAAGCCGTAGCGCCGACCGGCAGCCTTGATGCCCTCGACCAGTGCAATCGAAGGATCCTCCGGTGTTGTTGGCAGTTTGTGAGCAACGATCCGGCTATTGCGCGCATCGAAAATCTGCAGGTCAGTGAAGGTCCCGCCGATATCGACCCCGATCCGTACCGGCTTGGTGGAGGCATTCATCGATCGATATCCAACTCCATCTGTGAGCACGATGCCGGTGTCTCCCTGCATCATCACCCATTCTCTCCCGAGACAGTATGGATCAGTTACGCCGAGCCGCGAACCGCCCATGGGCCGAAAGCAGGCCCTGCAATTCATGTGCCGTGATGGCCCTGAGGACCGGTACCGCGACCATAACACCGTTTGCAGGATAGACAGAAAAGAGGAAATCCGGGGCTGGATCCGCGATGCCCGACACGTACCAATAGCCGAATTCGCGACGCGACGGCGCTGGGTTTCCTGCCCGCCCTGCACGACCTGCGGATCGGCCCGGCGGCATTGACGATCGATGTCCCGCACGATTGGTGGTGAATCGGCCGGGGCTTGCGCGCACCGCGCTGTCTGCATTCGGGCGAGCAGCAGGACATAAGGCTGTTTCGGCTCGAGCCCCGACAGGAATGGTCGCAACTTGCGTGAAATCATCGGTGCGGAAAACCTTGACCCGGTCCAATCCGCCGACCGTCAGATAGGCGAAGGTGTCATTGGCATTATGCGCGCACGGTCGGGTCGCGAAGGCGTTCACGCCGAAGCGCGAGCCATTTGATATCCGAGCGACCGGTCGAGCCGATCGAGTAGACCGGAGAGTTCATGACCGTCGCGCGCCGTACCATAGACGTACCAATCCGGACGGATCACCGCGACCGAACACGAATGAGCGGCGAACCAGCGAGCGTAAGTGCCGTCAACATCTTCAAGAGCACCTGCGATTTGTATTCCCGCAACGGTCGCGGTCCGTCCGCCGAAGGCCTTCCAGGCCGACCGTTGAGCGGCCGGAAGCGCGTCGAGCACGCGGGCGGCCGCAACGATGCACCAGCCGGAGCCGACCACGTCGTCGAACAGGCGCCTTTCGCCATCTGCGAGCACGATCCCCTGCGGAAAGAACTCGCCGCTCCAGTGACAAGACCGCCGGTTAGTCCGGGGTAGCGCAGTTTATCGGGGCCTTGGTTTGCCCTTCGCCGAGCAAGAAGGCGCTCGTCGCGCTCGCGCGCTTGAATCGGATCGCGCATCGTCTGAACGCGACCGAGTTCGATTGCCTTCTCGGTGATGAAACGCACATGCGGCTCCCGCTCGGCCTGATAGGTGTCAAGCAGCGCTTCGTCGGCTCCGCCGGTGATCACAAGATCCAGTTTCCAGGCGAGATTGTGGCTATCGCGGATGCCGGAGCACATGCCTTGAGCAAGAAACGGCGGCATTTCATGGGCGGCATCCCCGGCCAGAAATACACGCCCATAACGCCACTGATCGGCGATGCGAGAGCGGAAAACATAATTGGCAACACGGATGATCTCCGCATCATTCTTACTCAGGTATCGGCTGACGCGCGACCAGACGCCTGCGTGGTTCGTGGCCTGTTCGGCCGTTTCCCCGGGGTTGAGCATGAACGAGAAGCGATGATGCCCAGGCCCGATATTGACGATGGCGATCGGCTGAGCCGGATCGCAGACCTGCCTGAACTTCGGAAGATTCACGCCATCATTTAGGCGGAAGTCGCAGACGAGCCAATTTTCCTGGAAACCGTAGTCGTCGACTTTGTCGCAAAGCTGCTTTCGCGTGAAGCCATTGCCACCATCCGCACCAACAGCATAGCTTGCTCGAACAGCCACCGCCTCACCGTTGGCACCCACTCCACGAAGCGTGACGGTTTCACCGTTCTGCTCGATCTCGGAAACCGTAACGCCCTGGCGCACCTCTACATTGGGCAACGCCTTATCGTGCCGGTCGAGAACGGCTTCGATATACGGCTGGAACATCATATAGAGCGCTGCCCAACCACCCGCTGCCGGATTGTCGTACTCGAAATCAACGAGTGTTTCGCCGGCGGCGTTGACCCACTCATAGCCGCGCTGCACTTCGGCACCGCGGCTGATCTCCTCCACCAGACCCAACTTCTGGAAGGTCCGCATGATCTCGTCGTCGAAACAGGCGGCACGAGGCAGATTGTACAATTCGGTGTAGCGCTCGAGCACCACGACGCGGTGACCCAGTCGGCCGAGCAATGCCGCCAGGGTCATTCCGGTTGGACCGTACCCAATGACGGCGACGTCGTACTCGCTCATTGTTGCTCCTCCCAGGCTCGCCGATCTCAATGTCGGCCCGTGAGGATCAAAATACACATCCGGCAAATTCTTGCAAATGCAAATGTTGTCGTTGCAAGATAAATTCGATAGGTTTTCGGCCTGCCGCCTTCAACCCGAGAACATCCGATGTATCGGCTCAGTGACGCCTTCCCTTATTTGCTGAACCGAGTTGGTGTCCGCATGGGCGAGCTGTTTTCGCGCCGGCTGGAGCCTTACGGCGTGACTTTGCCAATGTATCGGGTGATGGCGACGCTCTGGGAAAAGGGCAATCAGCGCTTGGGCGAATTAAGCGAAGTTACGAGCATCGAGCTTTCGACGCTTTCGCGGCTTGTCGGAACGATGATGCGGAAGGGCCTACTCTTGCGGAAACGCCCGGACGCCAACGCGAGAACCGTGGAAATCAATCTTACAGCAAAAGGGCGAATGCTGGTCGAGGAGTTGATCCCACTAGCTAAACTTCATGAGGACGTCGGACTGCGGAGCTTTCCTCCGAACAAGATCGCAGAACTCAAGCGTGACCTGATCAGGGTCTTCCAAAACCTCGCCGAACTCGAGTTAGATAGCCGTGCGGTTGAACCGTCATCGCCGAAGAAACTGCGAACACCCAAAATGGCTCGCAACGGGTAGTTCCAAAAGCCTGGATTTTGGACCGAATCCTGCGTTTTTTCTTACGTTTTTTCGGGATGCCCGGCCGAACCCCGCAATGTCTTGGCTGGGGCGGGAGGATTCGAACCTCCGTATGGTGGAATCAAAATCCACTGCCTTACCACTTGGCGACGCCCCAACAGCCGAAGACGGATGGCAGGCGTCCTGCCCGACCTCTGTTCGGCCACGCCGGTCTATAGAGGCAGTTGAGCTATTTCAACAGGGTAGACGGCGAAAATCGCGTTGAATATTGCGCCCGGCCGGCGGCTGGATCGCCGCCAGCCCATCCGGCTATTCCGTCTCCACTCAGCCGCAAGGCATCCTTTGCCGCACTGCCGCGGACGGAAAAGTTGAGAGACACATCGTTTCGTGGGAAGACATTTTCATCTCTCCTCGATGCGAGGCTCGATCCCATGACCTATCGCGCGCCGATCCATGACATGCTGCTGGCCCTCAACCATGGCGCTGGGCTCGAGGCCGCCGTGAAGGCCGGTCACTACGGCGATTTCGACGGCGATATTGCCTCTGCCGTGCTGGAAGAAGCCGGCCGGTTCGCCTCCGATGTGCTGGCGCCGCTTAACCGCGTCGGCGACGAACACGGCATCAAGCTTGACGGCTCCAGCGTCACCACTGCGCCCGGCTGGCCCGATGCGTACAAGCGCTGGACCGCTGCGGGATGGAACGCGGTATCGGGACCGGAAGCGTTCGGCGGCCAGGGCCTGCCGCTCGCGATCAATGCGGTCTGCACCGAAATCTGGAGCGCCTCAAACATCTCCTTCGGCCTTTGCCCGCTTCTGACCCTGAGTGCGATCGAAGCGCTGGAGGCGCATGGCAGCGAGGAGCTGAAGCAAATCTATCTCGAGAAGCTCGTCTCCGGCGATTGGCCCGGCACGATGCAACTCACCGAACCGCAAGCGGGCTCCGATGTCGGCGCGCTGCGCAGCCGCGCCGAGCGCGCCGCCGACGGCAGCTATCGCATCAAGGGCACCAAGATTTTCATCACCTATGGCGACCACGACATGAGCGACAACATCGTTCACTTCGTGCTCGCCCGGCTGCCCGACGCCCCCGCGGGCACCAAGGGCATTTCGCTGTTTTTGATCCCGAAATTCCTCGTCAACGCCGACGGCTCGCTCGGCGCGCGCAACGACATCTATGTCAGCGGCGTCGAGCACAAACTCGGCATGCACGCGGCCCCCACCTGCACCATGACCATGGGCGATCACGGCGGCGCCATCGGCTATCTGATCGGCGAGGAAAATCGCGGCATGCTCTGCATGTTCACGATGATGAACCAGGCGCGTCTCGCCGTCGGACTCCAAGGCGTCGGTATCGCCGACCGCGCCTATCAGCAGGCGCTCTCCTTCGCACAGGAACGCCGTCAGGGCCGCGCGGTCGGCAGGCCAGGATCCGAGTCCGATCCGATCATCGTGCATCCCGACGTCAAGCGAATGCTGATGCAGATGCGCGCCATGACCGCCGCCTCCCGCACCATTTGCTACGCCACGGCCGTGGCGCTCGATGTTGCTATGCGGGCCAAGGATGCGAAGGTGCGCGCAGCGGCGACTGCACGGGCTGCGCTGCTGACCCCAATCGCCAAAGCCTTCTCCACCGACGTCGGTAATGAAGCCACGTCGATCGGGGTACAAATCCATGGCGGCATGGGATTTATCGAGGAAACCGGCGCCGCGCAGCATTATCGCGACGCCCGTATCACGCAAATCTATGAAGGCACCAACGGCATCCAGTCGATCGATCTTGTGACGCGCAAACTCGCGGCCAATAACGGAGAGTCGGTCTGGGCCCTGCTCGATGAACTCAAGGATATCGTCAAACAGGTGGAAACGTCGAACGACCCGGCGTTCGGAACCACCGGCGCCAAACTCCGCGATGCGCTGGCCTCGCTCGAGCGCACCAGCCGCTGGCTGCTCGAACGTGTGGCCTCCGCGCCCAACGAGGCGCTGGCCGGCGCCACGCCTTACTTGCGGTTGTTCGGCGCGACGCTTGGCGGCTGCATGCTGGCGAGTGAAGCTTTGGCCGCGCGCGGCCTCAGCGAGGCCGATCCGCAACGCTACGTCACGCTGGCGCGGTTCTTCGCCGAAAACATTTCGGTGCAGGCGGGCGCATTGGAGAAAACCGTAACGGACAGCGCAGAGGCCGTGAACGGCGCGGACGCGGTGCTGCTCGGTTAACGCACGCGCCGAGCAGACCTAGCGGCGATGGCCCACTGCTGGCGATAGCTCGCTACTGCCGATCGATCTTGGTAATCGTCTTGGTTTCGTTCGATCCGGATGTGGAAAAGCTGACCCGGTCTCCGGCATGCAAGCTATCCAACGACACCCCACTTCCGACCTTGAATTCCTCTGCGGCGCCGCCGGTATTCGCACCGACCGTGCCGTCTTGCCCCTGACGGATCGCGATCGAGTTATTCAGCCGGTTGATTCCAACGATGGTTCCGGTTCGCGCCTGTTGGGCGAGAGCCGCTGAACCCAGGACAAAAAGCGCCGTAACGCCAACCGAAACGATCCTTGCAATCTTCATGGCATTTTCCCTTTCCTGGGAAGACATGCGCGATAAACCCTCCGCACCGGATTAGTTCCGGGCGAAGCTGCCCAACCGGCCCGCTTCGTTAATGCCGAACAACCAGGAAACGCTATTGCACCGGCATCGGTGGCCGTGGCGCTGACGCCAGTCCAGGCTCGGGCTGCAGCTGAACCGGCGGCGGTGCCACATAGGGTTGAGCGGCGGGGGCTGCGGCCGCTTGCGTCGCCGGATAGGACGACGACGCCGGCCGGTAAGCGGGCGGCGGCGCAGGCGTTGCTGCCGGCGAATAGGTAGCTGTCGACGAATAAACCGGCGCGGGCTTGTGCGCGGGCGGGTGCGGTGTCGTGGCCGCTAGTTTCGCCTTGGCAGCCTGCTCGGACATTTTCGCGAGATCGCGCGCCATCTGCTGCTGGCTCGCCTTCAACTCGGCGATGCTGGCCTTCAGGCTTTCGACTTGCTGGTTGGCATTGGCGAGATCGCGCGCCATCGATTGCAGTTGTTGCGCTGTGTCGGATGTCGGAGCGGCGGTCGTCGCCACGGCGTTACTGGGTGTGCCGCTGTCAGATGGAGTTTCGTCGGATGCAACCGTTGGTGCCGGCGCCGCACTGGCCGGGTCCTCCGGGGGTGTGGGTTCCGAGGCCAGTCCCAGCTTTTCCAGTGGCAATGAGGCAGCGATCGCCCATTTCGGCGCCCACGAGAACAGCGCCTTCTTGGCGGCGTAGCCAAAGGTCTGCCAGCTCAGCGCAGCAGCGCCGATACCCAACGTCAAAAGAAGAGCGGCAATGGCGCGCATCGCCCGCCGGCCAAACGAACTCTTGCGCGCGGGCACATCATCGTTGACGGCGGTGGCGCGGAATGTCGTATCGACCGCCGGCACGGACAACGCACCGGACGAATCGTTAGCGGCGCGGGGGCCGGCTTCGGAGTGGTGCCGCGCGGCGGCGCGCAGCAGATCGGTGATCTCTGCGTCTGACGGCGCGACCTGCACCTGATCGGGCGGGATCACGACGAAATCATGCTGGTCGGTTGCTTTCGGCTTCACCCCGGTCGGCATTGGCCCTCCACCGTCACCGGCTCCAAAGCGGCCGGCAATTCGCTTGCGGAATCCCTCAAAGCATACGATGGCTCCAGACTTCACCCCGGCTTGACCAAACCAAGGCAATCCCGTGGAGAGATTGAGGCCACTTGTGGGCGGAGGGCTTATCCGATCGGCTTCAATCCCGCCTCGATCTCGGCGCGGCGCGGCTCGAGGAAGGGCGGCAGCGCGAGTTTTTCGCCAAGCGTCGCCATCGGCTCGTCGGTGGCAAAGCCCGGACCGTCGGTGGCGATTTCGAACAGAATGCCGTTGGGTTCGCGAAAATAAAGACTACGAAAATAGAAGCGGTCGACCTCGCCACTGTTGGGAATGCGAAGCTCGCGCAGGCGCTGGGTCCAGGCGTGATATTGCGTCTCGTCAGGCGTGCGAAACGCCACGTGATGAACCCCGCCGGCGCCTTGCCGCGCCACGGTCAAATCTTTCTGCTCGATCACGTGCAGCTCAGCAGCAGGCCCGCCCTCGCCCATCGCAAACACCTGGACTTCATCCCTCACCTCCGGCGCGACGTAAGTGCGCTCGTGCCGCATGTTCATCACCGTTGTCAGCACCAAGGCGGTACGGCCAAGTTCATGCACGCTCAGCACGATCGGTCCGAGCCCGCGGATCTGATGCTCGACCGGCACTGGGCTCTTTTCCCACGGCGAGGCCGCACCCGCCCCACCATCGTCGACCAGCACCAGCCGCTGGCCCTCGCCGTCCTCGAACGGCAATCTCAACCGGCCATCGACCTCGGCGACGTCTCCGACATGACCACCGGCCTGACGCAGCCGGTCGCGCCAAAAGCCAAGGCTCTTCTCGCCCGCGACCCGCAAGGAGGTAGTGGAAATGCTGTTGGTGCCGCGCTGCTCCGGAGCGGCAGGAAAATCGAAGAAGGTCAGGTCGGTGCCGGGATTGGCCTTGCCGTCGGCGTAAAACAGGTGATAGGCGCTGACGGCATCCTGGTTGACCGTCTTCTTGACCAGCCGCATGCCCAGCAAGCCGGTATAAAAGGCGAGATTCTCGCGCGGCTTCGCCGAAATTGCGGTCAGATGATGTATTCCGGTGAGCTGCATCGTTCGCCTCTAGTGGTCCGATTCCCGCGTCACCGCACTTCCGCAGTTTTGGGTGAGCGCATGGATGATGTAGGATATTTCGATCGTTCCTGCCATTGCCGATTGCTTGAGGTCCAAACCCATGACCGGACATGTGACCGTTACCGATGAAGATGCCGTTCGCATCATCGCTCTTCGCCGGCCGGAAAAGAAAAACGCGATCACGCAAGACATGTACCGCGACATGAGCGCGGCGATCGACACCGCGCAGGACAACGCGTCGATCCGCTGCCTCATCATTTCGGGCGAACCGGGCATGTTCACCGCGGGCAACGATCTGGAAGATTTTCTGAAAGACGGCACCTCGAATACCGGCACGCCGCGCGCCTCCAACGCGATCAAATTCCTGCATTCGCTGGCCCACAACATCAAACCGATTGTAGCCAGCGTCGACGGCATCGCGATCGGGATCGGCACCACGCTGTTGTTTCATTGCGATCAGGTGATCGCCAGCACGAGAGCGACCTTCGCCACGCCCTTTATTCATCTCGGTTTGGTGCCGGAAGGCGCATCCAGCCTGCTGGCGCCCCGGCTGATGGGACACCAGCGCGCATTTTCGATGCTGGTGATGGGGCATAAGCTCAGCGCCGAGGAGGCCCGCGCCGCGGGTTTCGTCAATAAAGTCGTCGAGCCGGATCACCTCGAAGCCGAAGCGCGCAAGGTGGCACGCGAGATTGCCGCCCTTCCGGCTGAGGCGGTCGCGGCCTCGCGCAAGCTTCTCAAGCATACGCCCGAAGACCTGATCCGCCGGATCGACCACGAAAGCCACTTGTTCGGCGAACGGATGCGATCGGCGGAAGCCGTCTCCGCTTTCAAGGCGTTCTTCGCCCGCAAGAAGGGCTGAGGCGCGGGGCTTAGCAGACTGCACCCCTTGCCCCCGTCTGCCGCAAGCCGGGCGTGCCCGACTTGCGCAGATTCCTCCGATGCCGTTTCAGCGCCCGACAAGCGCTTGCAGATGTTCGGGATAGCGGGCGCCCTGCACCGTGACCGCGGAAAGCACGCGCTCGATGTCGCCGATGTCGTTGGCTGTCAGTTCGACGGCGGCCGCAGCCGTATTCTCTTCGAGGCGATTGAGCTTGGTGGTGCCGGGGATCGGAACGATCCAGGGACGTTGTGCCAGCAGCCAGGCGAGCGCGACCTGCGCCGGTGTCGCACCTCTTTGTCGGGCGATCTGACCGAGCAGATCGACCAGCGCCTGATTGGCGGTGCGGGCTTCCGTGGAAAAGCGCGGCACGATGTTGCGGAAGTCATTCTTGTCGAATGTCGTGTCGGCGCTGATCGCGCCGGTGAGAAATCCCTTCCCTAGCGGACTATAGGGAACAAGGCCAATACCGAGTTCGTCGAGTGTCGGCAGGATCTCCCGCTCCGGCTCGCGCCACCACAGCGAATATTCGCTTTGCAGCGCCGTCACCGGCTGGACCGCGTGCGCTCGACGGATCGTTTGTGCGCCGGCTTCGGAAAGTCCGAAGTGCCTGACCTTGCCTTCGTGGATGAGCTCCTTCACCGCTCCGGCCACATCTTCGATCGGCACGTTGGGGTCGACGCGGTGTTGATAGAACAGATCGATGGTCTCGGTCCTGAGCCGCTTGAGCGAGGCGTCGGCGACTTCCCTTATATGTTCGGGCCGGCTGTTCAGACCGCGCTGCAGGCCTGTCTTCGGGTCGATATCGAAACCGAACTTGGTCGCAATCACGACATCCTTGCGAAACGGCTCCAGCGCTTCGCCGACGAGGTCCTCGTTGGTGAACGGACCATAGACTTCGGCCGTGTCGAAGAAGGTAACGCCGCGCTCGACGGCCGAGCGGATCAGCGCGATGCCGGCCTGCCTGTCGACCGCCGGGCCATAACCAAAGCTTAGTCCCATGCAGCCGAGGCCGATGGCCGAGACTTCCAGCTTGTTTCCGAGTTTGCGTTTTTGCATTGTCAATTCCTCTCAAAACGATCAGCGCGGTCACGCTGCGGGCGCCTTCGAGCCCTATCTGCTTCGTTCGCTTCCGGTTCAGAGTTCCTGAACTCGTCGGCCTGAACAGGATTTCATTGATATCGACGTCCTCGGGCTGGCTAATCGCGAAAGCGACCATGCTTGCGAATGCTTCCGCGGAGATCGCAACACGCTTGTAAAACTCGCGGACACCCGCAGCGACATCGGGTTCGGTGATGCTGTCAGCGAGTTCGGTCGCGACGGCACCGGGCGAGATGATGGTTGAGCGGATATTGTACGGCTTGACCTCCTGGCGCAGCCCTTCCGAGATTACACGCACCGCGTGCTTGGTAGCGGCGTACACGGCGCTTCCTGGACGCACCAGGTGACCCGCTACGGAGGATACGCTGACGATGTGGCCGCTCTTTTGCGCCTTCATGTGTGGCAGAGCGGCGGCAATACCGTACAGCACGCCCTTGATATTGACGTCGATCATGCGGTTCCAGTCCTCCAGCTTCGCCCGCTCAAGTGGAGAATGCGGCATTAGGCCGGCGTTGTTGATCAACACGTCGATGCGGCCGTGCTTCTTCACCGCATGGTCGACCAGGTGGCGCACCTGCTCGTGCTGTGTGACGTCGGTCGGCACCGCAGCGTCGAGACCGAGCGACAGTTCCTTCGCGAGGCTCTGAAGCCTTTCGATCCGGCGCGCACCTAGAACGATCTTGGCTCCGTCGCGTGCCAGACGACGCGCAGCGGCTTCTCCAAGTCCGCTACTGGCGCCGGTGATGACGATAACCTTGTCCTTGATGCCTTGAGACATAAAGTGCTCCAGATGCGTTCGATTAAGACCGATACTGTTCGTCGCTGACCTTTTCCATCCAGTCGACGACCTTGCCGCCGAGTTCTTCCTGAATGGCAATATGCGTCATGGCGGTTGCGGGCGCGGCGCCATGCCAATGCTTCTCGCCTGGCGCAAACCCCACGACGTCGCCGGGGCGGATTTCCTCGATCTCGCCGCCCCAACGCCGCACGCGTCCGAGTCCGGAAATGACGATCAGCGTCTGGCCGAGCGGATGGGTATGCCACGCCGTGCGGGCGCCCGGCTCGAACGTCACGCTCGCGCCACGGACGCGCGCCGGCGCGGGCGCCTCGAACAGCGGATCGACCCGAACCTGACCCGTGAAGTAATCGGCCGGCCCCTTGCCGGATGGGCGCGAACCGTTTCGCCTGATGTCCATGCCTTCCTCCCTTTCCATGCTGCGCCTCACTTAGGAGGTGCGCCGGCTCTCGATTAGCGATAAAAATTCACATGGACTTATGAGCTGGATTCATGAATGCGCGGGAACAACTTCAACGACATCACCGCTTTCCTGGCTGTCGCAAGCGAGCGCAGCTTCACGAAAGCCGCCGGCAAGCTTGGGCTATCGCAATCCGCACTGAGCCATACGCTGCGCGGCCTCGAGGAGCGGCTTGGTGTTCGCCTCCTGACCCGGACCACGCGCAGCGTGGCGCCGACCGAAGCGGCGAACGGCTGCTACGCAGCCTCGGCCCCCGGTTTGAGGAGATCGACGCTGAGCTTGCCGCCCTCAGCGAGCTCCGCGACAAGCCTGCCGGCACGATCCGGGTCACGGCCACCGAATATGCCGTCGATACCCTGCTCTGGCCGAAGCTTGCGAAGTTCCTCGCCAGATATCCGGACATCAAGGTCGAGGTCATTAGCGAATCCGCACTGACCGATATCGTCACGCAACGTTTCGACGCCGGCGTGCGAATCGGCGAACAGGTTGCAAAGGACATGATTGCCGTTCGCATCGGGCCCGACATGCGGATGGCCGTCGTCGGCGCACCGTCTTATTTCAGACGGCAAGCCGAACCGAAAAAGCCGCAGGACCTGATCAACCACCGCTGCATCAACCTGCGCCTGCCCACCCAGGGCGGTTTGTACGCGTGGGAATTCGAAAAGGGTGCGCGCAAACTGAAGGTGCGCGTCGAAGGCCCGCTCACTTTCAACGGCAGCTATCAAAATGCTCAATGCGGCCCTGGCCGGCTTCGGCCTCGCTTACGTTCCTGAAGATCTGACGCAACCCTATCTGGCGAAAGGCCTTCTCAAGCGGGTGCTAGAGGAGTGGTGCCCGCCATTTTCAGGCTATCATCTGTATTATCCGAGCCGGCGGCAAACGACGCCGGCATTCGCCCTGCTGGTCGAAGCGCTGCGCCATCGGGGTTGAAGCTTCGTGAAATCGTCGCGGCCGCCGTTTATGGTCGAAACCATGAGACATTCGCTCGCACTGGCTTTTGCCTTCCTGATGGTTGCTTCATATCCGGCGACGCCGGCCGCGGCGCAATCGGCGACGGTGGATTTGCGCATCCTCGCGATCAACGATTTCCACGGCTACCTTCGCGCACCATCCGGCGGAATCAAGATCAGCGATCCCAACGACAAGACCAAAAAGATCACGGTGCCTGCGGGCGGCGCCGAGCATATGGCCACCCTCGTCAAACAACTCAGCGAGGGCCACAAGAACACGATCTTCGTCGCTGCCGGCGACCTGATCGGCGCGAGCCCGTTGTTGTCAGCCATGTTCCACGACGAGCCGACCATCGAGTCGCTGTCGATGATGGGGCTTGCGTTGGCTTCCGTCGGCAATCACGAATTCGACGAGGGCAAGGACGAACTCAAGCGGATGCAGGATGGCGGCTGCCATCCTGTCGATCAATGCCGCGGGCCGCATCCGTTTTCAGGCGCGAAATTTCACTACCTCGCGGCCTCCACGATCGAGATCGCGACCGGCAAGACGGTTTTTCCGCCCTACGAAATCAGGGAGTTCGACGGCATTCCCGTCGCCTTCATCGGCCTGACCTTGAAAGGCACCTCCGGCATTATCTCGCCGGCGAGCGCAGCCGGTCTGGAATTCCGCGACGAGGCCGAGACCGTGAATGCGCTCGTGCCTGAATTGAAAGCACGCGGCATCGAAGCGATTGTCGTCCTGATTCACGAAGGCGGCTATCCGACCGGCGACTATAATGAGTGCCCCGCGATCTCCGGCGCCATCGTCGACATCGTCAAGAAATTCGACCGCGCGGTCGATCTCGTGATCAGCGGTCATACCCATCAGCCCTATGTGTGCGAGATCGACGGACGACTCGTGACCTCGGCGGACAAATACGGCACTTTGGTCACTGCGATCGATGTCAAGCTCGATACGAAGTCCCGCGACGTCGTCAGCGCGAAGGCCGATAACGTCATCGTCCGCAGCAACACGCTGCCCAAGGACCCCGAGCAGACCACGCTGATTGCGGCCTACGACAAACTCGCCGCTCCCATTGCCAATCGCCGCGCCGGATCGGTGACGGCCACGCTATCGCGCGTGCCGAATGAAGCGGGCGAGAGCGCGCTCGGCGATATTGTCGCCGATGCGCAATTGGCTGCGACTGCGGCTGTCGCGAATGGCGGCGCCGTGGCCGCGTTCACCAACCCGGGCGGCTTGCGCGCAGACCTTGCGTCCAAGGACGATGGCGCGGTGACTTACGCCGACGTGTTTGCAAGCCAGCCGTTCCGCAATCAGCTCGTCACGCTCACGCTCACGGGAAATCAGATCAAGATGATGCTGGAGCAGCAATGGCTGGATCCCAAGCGGCCGCGGATCCTGCAAGTGTCGAAGGGATTTCAGCTACGCCTTTGACGATACCAAACCGTTCGGCGAGCGTGTGAGCGCGAGTTCCATGTCGCTGAACGGTGAGGCGATCGACCTCGCCAGGCGCTACCGCGTCACCGTGAACAACTATCTCTCCACCGGCGGCGACGGATTCACAGCCTTGACGGAGGGCGCCGCGCCGCAATTCGGCGTCTATGATTTCGATGCGCTTTACGCCTATTTCCAGGCCAACAGCCCGATCAGCCCCACGCCCGTCGACCGCATCAAGCGGTCCAGTGATGGGAAATAATCGGCCCCTTTCCCCGGCCGCGATCAGCCCTTACATTGGCCGTTCCTCCAGCGGCGCAGCCCACGCGCCCAAAGGCCATGCATGACGACGCTTCTGTTGAGCCACCCGTCGACCCTGAATCATCTGACCCCGCCCGGACATCCCGAGCGGCCGGACCGGATTCGCGCGGTCGATGAAGTCCTCGGCGAGAGCCGCTTCGATCCGCTGGTGCGAGAGCTCGCGCCGGAAGGCTCGCTCGATCTCGTCACGCTGTGCCATGACGAGCACTATGTCAGCGAGCTACGCCGCGTCGCGCCGACGAGCGGGCTGGTCTATCTCGATGGCGACACCTCGATGTCGCCCGGCACCTGGGAAGCCGTGATGCGCGGCGTCGGCGGCGCGGTCGCCGCAACCGACGCGATCATGTCGGGAACCCACAATAATGCCTTCGTGGCGATGCGCCCTCCCGGCCATCACGCCGAAACCAACCGCCCGATGGGCTTTTGCTTCTTCGATCACGCCGCCATTGCCGCGCGCCATGCCCAGCGCAAATACGGCATCGGCCGCGCGGCGGTGGTCGATTTTGACGTCCACCATGGCAACGGCACCCAGGATATTTTCTGGGGCGACAAGACCGTGATGTATTGCTCGACGCATCAGATGCCGCTGTTCCCGGGCACCGGCGCCAGCGGTGAACGCGGCGAACATGACAACATCGTCAACGCGCCGCTCGCGCCGGAAGACGGCAGCGCCAAGTTCCGCGCCGCTTTCGAAAACACGATCCTGCCGCAACTTGAGTAAATTCAGCCCCGAGCTGATCATCATCTCGGCCGGATTCGATGCGCACCATCGCGATCCCCTGGCTTCGCTCAATCTCAAAGCGTGAAGACTTCGGATGGGTCACGCGAAAGCTGATGGACCTCGCCGATCGCACCGCGGGAGGCCGAATTGTCTCGGTTCTCGAGGGCGGCTATGATCTCCAGGGCCTGAAGGAATTGGTTGCGGCCCATGTCAGCGCCTTGATGGGCTCGGCGTCTTGAAACCGCGCAACCACTAGCGTGGCGTTCAGAAGTCCGCATCCTTAGCGCCGCTTGTTCGTCATGCGGACTTCTGAAGCCACACTAGATCAATTAAGTTTGCTAATGTCCTTTCGATTCCGAAACGTGGCTCCGCAAAATGCGACGAACTTCGGAATTGGGACACTAGCGCATCCGGGAAACACCACGAGAAAACCATATGGCCGAAAACGCCCAAGCGGACGTCAAGAAACTAAGCTTCGAACGCGCGATGGAGGAACTTGAATTGATCGTCAAGCGGCTCGAGGACGGCAAGGTGCCGCTGGAAGAATTGGTTGCCATCTACGAGCGCGGTGAAGCGCTGAAGCGCCGGTGCGAGGAACTGCTGCGCCAGGCGGAAGCGCGGGTCGACAAGATCACGACCGATGCGAGCGGTCAGCCCACCGGCACCGAACCGCTCGACGTGCAATAACGGCTGCAAGCCGGCCTGCTACCCTAGCCCCGATGCATTGGGGCGTTGTCAAAATGGTTAAGCACGGCGGCCCAGCTGGCACAATTTTCATCGAAATCGGGCTCATTTGAGCACCAAACGCGGCTTGCGAAGCGGAAAACGCCGGGTTCCATCGCCGCTCGGGTTCCCGGATGGTTCCCAAGCCGGTTGGCTTTGGCTGGCATTTTAGTGTAAAGCCTAAAAGGCTGTGGGCTGACGGAGGCACTCTTTCGGCGTGTTCCTGTAACGTCAAGTGCCTCAAGTAGCTCAATTAATTGATCGACAGGTGGGGATGGTTTGGGGTGATGAAAATCACATTGAACGATCCGGGGCGCGCTTAAGACTATCGATCGAGCCTTCAGCCCGCGGCATCGGCGGGTTTTAGGCGCTTGCGCTTAGTTTTTGCGCAACCCATTTCCTGTCGGGCCGTTAATCCCGACTTTGACAAAATTGGAATGACGCTGTGACCGCATATAGCAAAACGCCGCTTCTCGACACGATCCGAACCCCGGACGATTTGCGGAAGCTCAAGGTAGAGCAAGTCCGGCAGGTCGCCGACGAACTGCGTCAGGAAACCATCGATGCGGTTTCGGTAACCGGTGGACATTTCGGCGCCGGCCTCGGCGTCGTCGAACTGACCACGGCCCTCCACTACGTCTTCGACACCCCGCGCGACCGCCTGATCTGGGACGTCGGCCACCAGGCCTATCCGCACAAGATCCTGACCGGCCGCCGCGACCGCATCCGCACCCTGCGCACCGGCGGCGGACTTGTCCGGCTTCACCAAGCGCACCGAGAGCGATTACGATCCGTTCGGCGCCGCGCACTCCTCGACCTCGATCTCGGCCGGCGCTCGGCATGGCCGTGGCGCGCGACCTGTCGGGCGGCAAGAACAATGTCATCGCCGTGATCGGCGACGGCGCGATGTCGGCCGGCATGGCCTATGAGGCCATGAACAATGCCGGCGCGATGAACTCCCGCCTGATCGTCATTCTCAACGACAACGACATGTCGATTGCCCCGCCGGTCGGCGCGATGTCGGCCTATCTGTCGCGGCTCTATTCCGGCAAGACCTACCGCTCGCTGCGCGAAGCGGCAAAGCAGATCAACAAGCGTCTGCCGAAGGTGCTCGCCAACCGCGCCAACCGCGTCGAGGAATATTCCCGCGGCTTCATGATGGACGGCGGCACGCTGTTCGAGGAACTCGGCTTCTATTATGTCGGCCCGATCGACGGCCATAACCTCGATCACCTGCTGCCGGTGCTGCAGAACGTCCGCGACATGGAGACCGGCCCGATCCTGGTCCATGTCGTGACGCAAAAGGGCAAGGGCTACGCGCCGGCGGAAGCTTCCGCCGACAAGTATCACGCCGTCGTCAAGTTCGACGTTGCCACCGGCGCCCAGGCCAAGGCCAAGCCGAATGCGCCGTCCTATCAGAACGTGTTCGGCCAGAGCCTCGTCAAGGAAGCCGCAGAAGGACGACAAGATCGTCGGCATCACCGCCGCGATGCCGTCCGGCACCGGGATCGACATCTTCAACAAGGCTTTCCCCGATCGCACCTTCGACGTCGGCATTGCCGAGCAGCATGCGGTGACCTTCGCCGCCGGTCTTGCGACCGAGGGCTACAAGCCGTTCTGCGCGATCTATTCGACCTTCCTGCAGCGCGGTTATGACCAGGTCGTCCACGACGTGGCGATCCAGAGCCTGCCGGTGCGCTTCGCCATCGACCGCGCCGGCCTGGTCGGCGCCGACGGCGCCACCCACGCCGGCTCGTTCGACAATGCCTATCTCGGCTGCCTGCCGAATTTCGTGATCATGGCCGCCTCCGACGAGGCCGAACTCGTGCACATGGTGGCGACCCAGGTCGCGATCGACGACCGCCCGAGCGCGTTGCGCTATCCGCGCGGCGAAGGCCGCGGCATCGAGATGCCCGAAGTTGGCATCCCGCTCGAGATCGGCAAGGGCCGCATCGTCCGCGAGGGCAGCAAGATCGCGCTGCTGTCGTTCGGCACGCGTCTTGCCGAATGCGAGAAGGCGGCGGACGAACTGGCCGCCCACGGGCTTGTCGACCACGATTGCCGATGCGCGCTTCATGAAGCCGCTCGACGTCGATTTGATCCTGAAGCTCGCCCGCGAGCATGAGATCCTGCTCACCATCGAGGAAGGCTCGATCGGCGGCTTCGGTTCGCACGTCATGCAGACGCTGGCCGAGCACGGCATGCTCGACGGCGGCTTGCGGATGCGCTCGATGGTGCTGCCCGACGTATTCCTCGATCACGATTCGCCGAACGCGATGTATGCCCGCGCAGGGCTCGACGCCAAGGGCATCGTCGCCAAGGTGTTCGAGACGCTCGGCAAGGACTTCAAGACCGAGACGGTGAAGCTAGCCTGACCGGCAACGGCCTGGTTTGAGGTGTTTTCCTCAGGCGAGCCGGCTTTCATTTCGGTTGAAAACGCGTCTCTATTCTGACCCGTTTCTTGAACGCGAACCGGTTTCCACTTCGCTAGAAAACGCTTCTCTATCCTGACGCGTTTTCTTGAACGCGAACCGGTTCCCACTTCGCTCGAAAACGCTTCTCTATCCTGACGCGTTTTCTTGGACGCGAACCGGTTCCCACTTCGCTAGAAAACGCTATGGCCATGAAAGTCTATCTGGCAGGTCCCGATGTGTTCCTGCCGGATGCGGTGGAAATCGGACGGCAGAAAATTGAAACCTGCCGCCGCCACGGCCTGATCGGGCTATACCCTCTCGACAATGTCGTTGATCGCGCGGCCGTCGACGTTTCGCTCCGGATATTCAAGGCCAACGAGGCCATGATGGATCAGGCCGATGCCATCATTGCCAACCTCACCCCGTTCCGCGGCCCCGGCGCCGACGCCGGGACCGTGTACGAACTCGGCTACATGGCCGCTCGCGGGAAATTTTGCTTAGGCTATTCCAATGACCCCGCCGTCTACGCCGATCGTGTCAGGCGTACCACAAAGGTCACGCCGCAGGCTGACGGCTTGGTCGATGCCGACGGACTGACCGTTGAAGATTTCGGCCATAACGACAATCTCATGATGATCCACGCGCTCGACCTCTATGGCGCGCCGCTCGTGCTGCCGCGCGAAAAACCTGCTGACATCTGGCACGACTTGACATCATTCGAGGTTTGCGTCGCCCTGGCAGCCGCGCGGCTCTCATCTGTGACTTGAAATATTGGCCGAGTGCAACATGTCGTCTTCCAAGAAACGCATTGATCTTTTGCTGGTCGAGCGCGGGCTGTTCGAAAGCCGGGCGCGGGCGCGCGCCGCGATTGAAGCCGGCCTCGTCTCGGCCAATGACAAACCGGTGCTCAAGGCCTCCGAGACGTTTTCCCCCGACGCCGCGTTGCAGGCGCAACCCGCCCATCCCTTTGTCTCGCGGGGCGGCGTCAAGCTTGCAGGCGCGCTGGAGCAATATCCCGATTCCGATCGAGGATCACGTCTGCCTCGATGTCGGCGCCTCGACCGGCGGCTTCACGGAAGTGCTGCTCGCCAATGGCGCCAGTGTTGTTTTCGCCATCGACGTCGGGCATGGGCAACTGCACCCCTCGCTGCACGACCATCCCAAGATCGTTTCGATGGAGGGAACCGACATCCGCTCGCTCGAGGGCAAGCGGCTGCCCGCGCGGCCCGATGTCGTTGTGATCGACGTCAGCTTTATTTCGCTCAAGGCGGTGCTGCCGGTCGGCGCTATCGCTGGCGGCGGCACCGATGCACCTGCTGGCGCTGATCAAGCCGCAGTTCGAAGCCGCCCGCAAACATTCCAAGCGCGGAATCATCCGCGACACGGCCGTGCATCAAGAGGTCTGTAACGAGATCGCCGCTTTCGCCGCTTCGCTCGGATGCACGGACATCCGGGTTTTCCCCTCCCCGATCGCCGGCGGGGACGGCAACATTGAATTCTTCATCGGCGCGCGCCGTGGTTGAGCGCCTCCTCGTCGATCATGTCGGCCATCTCGGCGACGGCGTTGCGCTCGCCGACGGGCGAAGCCTCTTTATTCCCTACACGCTCGGCGGCGAGACGGTCGAAGTCGCTGCCGCGCCTGGTCAGCATCCGGACCGGCGGCAATTGCTGCGGATCGAACAGGCAAGCCCGGAGCGTATCGAACCGTTTTGCCCGCATTTCGGCATCTGCGGCGGCTGCGCGATTCAGCACTGGGAGACCGAGCGTTACCGCGCCTGGAAACGCGACCTCGTCGTCGCCACGCTTGCGCAAGCAAAAATCGACTGCGAGGTCTTTTCGCTGATCGATGCCCATGGCAAAGGCCGCCGCCGCATGACTTTGCATGCGCGGAAAGGTTCGCATGATGTGCTCAAGGTCGGCTTTGCCGCGGCTCATTCGCATGATGTGATCCCGATCGACCGCTGCCCGATCCTCGATCCCGGCCTGAACGGCGCGGTGGAGGCCGCCTGGGCGCTCGCCGAACCCCTGACCGGGATCGGCAAGCCGCTCGACATCCAGATCACCGCAACCGACAGCGGACTCGATGTCGACGTCAGGGGCTCCGGCCCCTTGCCGGCCGCCGCCGTTTCGGCGCTGTCGCTCGTCGCCGCCAAGCACGGTTTGGCCCGGCTGACGCGGCACGGCGAGTTGGTGCTGATGCGCCAGCCGCCAGGCGTAACCATGGGCAAGGCGCGGGTGATCCTGCCGCCGGGCTCTTTCCTCCAGGCAACCGTCGCCGGCGAAGAAACGTTGGCGGCGCTTGTCGCAGGCCATTGCCGACGCGCCAAACATATCGCCGACCTGTTTTGCGGCGTGGGTCCGTTTGCGCTCCGCCTTGCCGAGAAATCGCGGGCGTCGGCCTACGACAGCGATGCCGGTGCGATCGCAGCCTTGCAAAAAGCGGCGGCGTCAACGAGCGGGTTAAAGCCGGTTCGCAGCGAGGCGCGCGACCTGTTTCGCCGTCCGCTGGTGGCGGAAGAACTGCGGGATTTCGACGCGGTCGTATTCGATCCGCCGCGGCAAGGCGCGCAGGCTCAAGCCGAACGGCTAGCGGCGAGCAAAGTGCCGCTCGTGATCGCTGTATCCTGCAATGTCGCGACCTTTGCGCGCGATGCGCGCATCCTGATCGAGGGCGGTTACAGAATCGAGGGCGTCACGCCCGTCGACCAGTTTCGACACACGCCGCATGTCGAGCTGGTGGCGCGTTTCAGGCGATAGCGCGTTGTCGGTTCAGCGCCCCCACCGGTCCTGCCAGATCTTCTCGCCGATCAGGCAGGACACCCGCGGCTCTTTTTCTGCCACCGGAATGACAGGGCGCGGCGGGGTGCGGCCGGCGACCTCGAGCAGAAGCTTGGTCCGGATCGCTTCCTTGAATTTCTCGCGATCCTTGATCGCCACCACGAACGAGCCGGGGCCGCCGACCACACAATCCTCGTAGTACCAATCGAGATTTTCGATATCCATGGTCGAATAGGAAGGCTCCTTCACCATGATCGGCAGGCCGTTGATGACGATGCCCTTGGAAACCGCCTCGTCGCGCGCGGGCGTGATAGGGAGGCCGTTGTTGTTTGGACCGTCTCCGGAGATGTCGATGACACGCCGCAACCCCGGATACGGATTGTTCTCGAACAGCGGCATCGCAAAATAGATCGCGCCGGAAATAGAGGTGCGCGAGGCGCGGCGGATCGGCGCTTTCAGGATTTCGTCGGCGACCGCATCAGCCGTTTCCGGGCCGTCGATGATGCGCCAGGGAATGATGATCTTCTGATCGTTCGACGCCGCCCATTCGAAATAGGTCACCGATACCTTGCCGTTCGGCAGCGCCTTCAGCGCCTGGAGGAATTCTTTCGAGACGATGGCCTGCGCATAGCCTTCGCGCTGCACCGCGAGTTCGTCCATGTCCATCGAGTAGGAGACGTCGACCGCGAGCACGAGTTCGACATCGACCACAGGCTGCGCCTTGTCCGCCGATCGCATCTCATGACGAAAACGCGCGTCCGGCGCGGCAACTCCCGCGACGTCGCTTGCGGTGATCGCGCTTGCGACCAACACCGCGCCGATCGAGACATACCAGCGCATCAGCGGCCCTCCCGTCGTGTCATACGATGTTCGCATGCATGGCGGCCGACGGAAAGCTGGAACATTTTGCAGCGTTCACATTCAGGTTAGCAGCCAGGCTGCTGCAATTTGCGTCATGCCCCATCCCGCCGGTTTGGCAGAATGGGCGTGGCGTGCCATAGAGCGGGCCTTGATCACCGGTATTGGGGTTGACCGATGTTGCGCCTGGGGCTGCTATGGGGATCGTTGTGTCTACTTTTGTCTGGATCGATCGATACGGCGATCGCGGACCCGGCCGTTGAGCGGGGCAACTATCTCGTCAACAGCATCCTGGCATGCGGCAACTGCCACTCGCCGCGCGACGCCAACGGCGAAATCATCAAGGACAAGGCGTTGTCGGGCGGGCGGGTGTTCTCGACGCCGGCTTTTGTCGTCACCACCTCGAATATCACGCCCGATCCGGAAACCGGGATCGGGAGCTGGACCGATGCTGAAATCAAACGTGCGCTGATCGAGGGCATTCGTCCCGACCACCACCGCCTTGCCGGTGTGCCTCTGGCGGCCATCATGCCCGCCAATTTCTACAAGGCTCTGCTGCCAGAGGATCTCGACGCCATCGTCACCTATTTGCGCTCGGTCAAGCCCGTCCACAACGAGATCTCCGACCCCGTTTACAAGGCGCCTGTCCACCGCGATCCATACCCCGACGCGCAGAGCGGATTTGACAAATCCACGTTCGCCGATCCGGTCAAACGCGGTGCCTATCTCGTCACCATCGGCCATTGCATGGAATGCCACTCGGCGTGGTCGCGGGGCGTATCCGATTTCAAGACCGGGCTTGGCCGCGGCGGCCGGGTCTTTGCCGAAGCAGGCGCGGCTGGAGTAACGGCCGCCAATATCACCTCGGACCGCGCGGCCGGCATCGGTGGGTGGACGGACCAGGAAATCGTGCGCGCCGTCACCCATGGCGTGGCCCGCGACGGGCGGATGCTCAAGCCGCCGATGGCTTATTCTTTCTATGCCGGACTGAAAGACAGCGACCTTGCCGACATCATTGCCTATTTGCGGACGGTTCCGCCGCTGCAATGAGGCCGCCTGTTCACCAGAGCTCCGATTCCGAAGTTCGAATGACCTCGCGGCAACCTCGGGTGCGAACTTCGGAATCGAAGGAGCTCCAGCAACTTGTTGTTTTTGAGTAGCGGCTTTTGAATTTGAAGTTCCTATAATGAACTTGCCGCGATGTTGATAGGAAATTTCAAATTCGCCGCACCAGTACCAACACGAGCCGGAACGCTGTATATTCTCTGGTCATGAGCGACACCGTTATCAAGCCGAAGACCAGGGTCAAAACCAAGGTCGAGCGACCGAAGCTTCACAAGGTTATTCTCGTCAACGACGATTACACGCCGCGTGAATTTGTCGTCACAGTTCTCAAGGCGGAGTTCCGCATGACCGAGGACCAGGCACACAAGGTCATGATCACGGCGCACCGGCGCGGCGTCTGCGTGGTTGCGGTCTTTACCAAGGATGTCGCCGAGACCAAGGCGACCCGTGCCACCGACGCCGGCCGCGCCAAGGGCTATCCGCTGCTGTTCACCACGGAGCCGGAAGAATGAATGGCAGGCGGTAGCGTATGCGCGCCTGCCGTCTCATCCGTGAGGCCATAGACCCGCTCGGCCCTTGAAAATCCGGCGATCGGAAATTCGCCGAGATCTTCCCAGCCGCCGGGACACGCCTTGGCGAAGTCCGTCGATGCGATCACCGTGCGATGCAGGCGACCGGCCATCTTTTCCAGTCTCGCGGCGAGATTGACCGCTGGACCGATGCAGGTGAAATCGAGCCGGTTGCCGCCGCCGATATTGCCGTAGAGAATTCGTCCGACGTGAAGCGCCACGCCGAAACGAAAACGCTCGACGGTCTCGCCGATCGGAAATTGCATCGCTCCGACATTGGCGCGCGCCTCGCAGGCCGCTTCCAGAACCTTGGCGCAGGCTTCGCCGATATCGCCGACATATTCGTCGAATCGGAAACACCGCGAGCAGCCCGTCACCCATGAATTTCAGAACTTCGCCGCCATGGGTTGCGATCGCCGCAACCTGGCAGTCGAAATACTGGTTGAGAATTTCGATCACGGTTTCGGCGGGAAGCCGGTCCGACAGCGCGGTAAAGCCGCGCAAATCCGACAGCCAGATCGCGGCCTGCATGGTCTCGGCATGGCCGCGCCGGATCTGTCCGCCAAGAATGCGTTCGCCGGCGCGGTTGCCGACATAGGTATCGAGCAGGATCGACGACATGAAGCGCAGCCGCGTGACCTCGATCAGTCGGGAAAGCGGCGGGATCAACCCACGCAGGGCCTTGAGTTGCACATCGGTGAAGCCGCCCGGCTGTTTCGTGGTCCAGCTGGATGCGTGCACCGAGCCGTCGACATTGAGCAGCGGCAGCGCGATATAATCGGTGATGCCCTCCGCGCGCAGATCATCAAAAAGCGGAAAGTGTTGGGCGTCCGGACCGTCGATCAACGACCTGACCTCGCGTCCTTCGCCAAAGACGATCGCGAGCGGACTAGAGCGAAACTCCTCCGAATCCAGCATCTCGTAGTTGGCACTACCGACCACAACTTCGCCGCCCAACCTCCATATGAAATTGCGGCCGACGATATCGGGGTGCAAGGTGCGGACAAAGACGCCGACGCGCGCCAGCGGCAAACCGGCTGCGACCAGCCGTTCGCAGGTCTCGGCCATCATCGCCGGTGGGCTGGGCGCCGACCTCGCGCCATCGATCAGCCATTCGATCAATTTGTGCAGAGCAATCTCGTCCATGGGGCACCATTAGCAGGGCCGGCAGCGACAACGTCAAGACGTACCGCCGGGATCGGCTCGTCAGCTCGGATTTTTAGGCCGCAACGCCAGCCGACGAAGGCTCGACAAAACAAGGGGCGGCTGCAAGACTAATCGCGCCCACTGATTTTTAGCCGCCGGCTTTAATTGCGACTTTAATTGCCGATCTGGGCGCGGTGGCGCAGGAAATGATCCGCGAGCACGCAGGCCATCATGGCCTCTCCGACCGGAACGGCGCGAATGCCGACGCAAGGGTCATGGCGGCCCTTGGTCATGATTTCGGTCTCGCCGCCCTTGCGATCGACGGTGCGCCGCGGCGCCAGGATCGACGACGTCGGTTTTACTGCAAAACGCGCGACCACCGGCTGGCCGGTGGAGATGCCGCCCAAAATGCCGCCGGCATGGTTGGACAGGAACGTGACGCCCTGATTACCCATCCGCATTTCATCGGCGTTTTCCTCGCCGGATAATTCGGCCGCGGCAAAGCCGGCACCGATCTCGACGCCCTTCACCGCATTGATGCTCATCATCGCGGCGGCGAGATCGGCATCCAGCTTGCCGTAGATCGGCGCCCCCCATCCCGCCGGGACGCCCTCGGCCACGACCTCGATCACCGCGCCGATCGACGAGCCGCTCTTGCGGATTCCATCGAGATAATCCTCGAAGAAGGCCGCCTTGTCCTTGTCGGGACAGAAGAACGGATTTTTAGCGACCTCGTCCCAATCCCATTTGTCGCGATCGATCTTGTGCGGACCCATCTGCACCAGCGCGCCGCGCACGGTGACGCCGGACAGGATCTTGCGCGCGATCGCGCCCGCCGCGACCCGCATCGCGGTCTCGCGCGCCGAGGAACGTCCGCCGCCGCGATAATCGCGCAGACCGTATTTGGCCTCATAGGTGAAGTCGGCGTGGCCGGGACGAAACTTGTCCTTGATGTCGGAATAGTCCTTCGAGCGCTGGTCGGTGTTCTCGATCAGAAGCCCGATCGGCGTGCCGGTGGTGACCTGCGCTCCGGTCTCCGGATGCGCCATCACGCCGGAGAGGATTTTTACCGCATCCGGCTCCTGCCGCTGCGTGGTGAAGCGCGATTGCCCCGGACGTCGGCGATCGAGATCGCGCTGGATGTCTTCGGCGGTGATCGGCAATAACGGCGGGCAACCATCGACCACGCAGCCGATCGCAACCCCATGGCTCTCGCCGAAGGTCGTGACCCGGAACAGATGGCCGAAGGTGTTGTGGGACATGGTTTGTCGTAACGCGCAGACCCCGTTGGGTCAAATCGCCAAGCGCTTCGAATTCGACTTTAACTATACTTCGCCAACCCGCCGTCGCGGAACACGTAAACCGCACCCTGCTCGATCGGGAGATCCGCGGCGCTTTCAGGAGTTTCAAGTGCCAACGCCACCATTAGCGCCCGCAGGGTGCCGCCATGGGCGGCCGCTACCGTGTCGGCCTCTAGGTCGCGATACCAGTCGGCCACCCTTGCCTGCAACGAAACGTAGCTCTCGCCGCCGGGCGGGGCGACCGTCCATTTCTCGGCCTGGCGCCGGGCGAACAGGTCGGGGTCTTCGCGCCTGCATCTCGGCCAGCGTCGATCCCTCCCATTCGCCATACCCGATCTCGCGCAAGCGATCGTCGATGGCGTAGTCCGGACAGCGGAAGTTTCAAAGTGCCGCGCACCAGATCCATCGTCTGGCGGGCGCGCCCGAGCGGACTGGCGACAAAGCCAATCGAAGACGCGCTCCGGCCATCGCGCCTGAACAAGTCAGCGAGGATATGGCCGGCATGAACCGATTGCTCGCGGCCGAGCTCGTTGAGCGGGATGTCCTGTGCGCCCTGGAGCCGGCCCAGCGCGTTCCACTCGGTCTCGCCGTGGCGGATGTAATAGACGGTAGGCACTTAATCTTTCGCCGGGCGGTGGATTTGACATTCGCTTCAGTATCGCCGCGAATTCTCTAAAAGCGAATGTCAAATCCAAAACCGCACTAAAATCCATATTTGCTAGTGTAGCTTTGGTTCTGACATTCGTAAACGAACCCGCCGCGATAAAATACGAATGTCAGAACCGCTACACCAGCGAAATATCCGGCGCGTCCGGCCGCTTCATGCCGACGACATGATAGCCGGAATCGACGTGATGCACTTCGCCGGTGACGCCGCGCGACAGGTCGGAGAGAAGATAGAGCGCGCTGTCGCCGACTTCCTCGATCGTGACGGTGCGGCGCATCGGCGCGTTGTATTCGTTCCACTTCAGAATGTAGCGGAAATCTCCGATGCCGGAGGCCGCCAGCGTCTTGATCGGCCCCGCCGAGATGGCGTTGACGCGGATATTCTTCTCGCCGAGATCGGCGGCGAGGTAACGCACGCTCGCCTCCAGCGCCGCCTTGGCTACGCCCATGACGTTGTAATGCGGCATCCATTTCTCGGCGCCGTAATAGGTCAACGTCAGGATCGAGCCGCCATCGACAAGCAGCTTCTCGGCGCGCTGGGCAATCGCGGTCAGCGAATAGCAGGAGATCAGCATGGTCTTGGTGAAGTTGTCCGCTGTGGTTTCAAGGTAGCGGCCGTCGAGCTGGTCCTTGTCCGAGAAAGCGATCGCGTGCACGACGAAATCGATTTTGCCCCATTTCTCGCTTGAGCACATCGAAAACGGCGTCGATCGTTGCTGGATCGGTGACGTCGCAATGTCCGAGCAACGAGACCGCCCAGTTCGGCGGCCAACGGTTCAACCCGTTTCTTGAGGGCATCGCCCTGCCAGGTCAGCGCGATCTCCGCACCGGCCGCATGGCAAGCCTTGGCGATGCCCCAGGCAATCGACCGGTTGTTGGCGACGCCGAGAATCACCCCGCGCTTGCCCTTCATCAGTTCCGAGTTTTTCACCATGTGACAATTCCGGTGCTTGGCCGCTCGTTTTGAGGTACACCAGCTCTGACGGCCGGTACAGGCCTCTCAGCAGGGTTAACTCCCGCATCCCGGCGTAACAGGTGGAATAGCCGTTACCGCCTGGGGTTTAGTTGTTTGTATGACGCTTTGGAGCTCGACGTGAACTTGGCGAAGCGCCCGCACGGGACGTTTTGGAATCAGGCGCGATGACGGAGTTTCGCGAAAGTGTCGAAGCCATGATTCCCGCGCTACGCCGGTATGCGCGTGCACTCACGCGCGATGCCGACATTGCCGACGATCTGGTGCAGGATACGTTAGTGCGAGCGTTGCGCTCGGAGCGACTTTTTCTCGGCGGTGACGTGCGGAGCTGGCTCTACACCATCCTGACCAACCTCAACAAGAACCGGCGGCGATCGCTGGCCCGGCGGCCGCAATTCATGCCGCCTCTTGGAGAACAATCCGGACGCCAGCGGCACCGAAGCCGAAGGCCGCGACATCGCGCAAGGCGCTGGCGACGCTGGTGGAGGAGCAGCGCGCGGTGCTGCTGCTCGTGATGCTGGAGGGATTGAGCTATCGCGAGGTCGCCGACATCCAGGGCGTGCCGATCGGCACGGTGATGTCGCGGCTGGCGCGTGCCCGTGCGCATGTGAAGGCCGTCCTTGAAGGCGAGCGCCCGGCCTTGCGAAGGGTGAAGTGATGACGAACTTTATCAGTGAGCGTGTGGTGGTTGAGTTTTTTGGGGAAACCGCATTGCAGACGAGGCCGTATTTCCGTCAGGGAGAGCGGAAGGCGACTGGAGCGATTTCGATCAGGAAGAGACAAAGATCATGACCGACCCCAAAATTCCCGTCACCGAGGACGAGCTGCACGCTTACGTCGACAACGAATTGCCGGCGGAACGCCGCGGCGATGTCGAAGCCTGGCTTGCGACCCATCCCGATTGCGCCGAGCGGGTAAGAGCATGGCGCGAGATGGCGGAAGAGCTGCACGCCCGCTACGATCACGTTGCCGACGAGGCGGTGCCGAAGCGGCTCGAGATCGAACGGCTGGTGCAGCGGCCGCGCAAATGGATGTACGGCGCGGTGGCGGCGACGCTGGCGGCATTTATTTGCGGCACCGGCGCCGGCTGGCTTGCGCGTGGCGTAACCGCGACGCCTTCGGCGATCGAAAGCCTGACGTCCGACGCCCTGGATGCGCATCGGCTTTATGTGGTCGAGGTTCGCCATCCCGTCGAGGTGCCGGGTAGCGAACGGGATCACCTGCAGACCTGGCTGACCAAGCGTTGCGGCTGGGAAGTTCGCGCCCCGAAACTGGACGCGAGCGGGCTGAAGCTCGTCGGCGGACGGCTATTGCCGGGCCCGACCGGCCCGGCCTCGTTCTTTATGTATGAGAGCGCTTCCGGCGAGCGTTACACGCTTTATGCCTCGCGTTCGAAGACCGGTTCAGCCCAGATGCGCTACACTTCAGCCGAAAATTCCGGCGCGATGTACTGGTCGGAAGACCAGGTCAGCTATGTGCTGAGCGGCCCGACAGACAAGGAAAGGCTGCATCAGGTGGCGCGCCTGGTCTACGACCAGACCGATAAAGGCGGCTAGTGGTCCGATTCTAACATTCGCATCCCTTCCGAGCGGCCACTCGCGGCTAGCGAATCTCAAATCCACACCACCAGGAACACTGCGCAACCAGCTCGGTCGTTGCGAATTTATCACGTCCAAATTCCGACATTAAGAATCTGGAATTGGAACATGGGCGTGTCTCAATATCGCTCCAGGTATTCACGAGAAATTGTGGCGCGTTCGATCCGCCGATCGACGCAGGCGGCCTCGACTGGGGTTGGTACCGCGCTGGTCCCCCAGGTCGAGGCCGCACCCTTTATTTCATTTCGCCATTTCGCCACGCCCGCTATGCAAGATCGCTGCGCGGATTATAGGGGTGCGCATCACGCCACTTTTGCATCAACGCCTCCAGCTCGGCGTTGTTCCCGTCCGGCAGCATGATTCGGGTGGTGACCAGGAGGTCGCCGTTCCCTCCCGTTTTCGGCAATCCCTTGCCTTTGAGGCGAAACGTCCGGCCACTCGACGTATTCTTTGGAATTGACAGCTCGACCGCGCTGCCAAGTGTCGGCACGCGCACCTTGCCACCGAGGACCGCCTCGTAAAGCGTGATGGGAAGATCGAGGCGCAGGTCGCTGCCATCCACCTTGAAGAAGGAGTGCGGCGCAATGCTCACCGTGATCAGAAGATCGCCGGGCGGATGGCCCGGCGCGGTCTCGCCCTGCCCCTTCAGCCGGATCTGCTGACCGGCCACGACGCCCGGCGGAAATCTTGACATTGAGCTCCTTGCCAGTCGGCAGCCGGACCCGCTTCTCGGCCCCCTTTACCGCCTCTTCCAGCGACACGGTCATGGCGACGGAGACATCGAGGTCAACGCGCCATGGTGCCGGGATCGAACTCGAAGCGAGCGCCGCCAGCACCGGGCCCGGCCCGGCCGCCGCGCGCGTTAGCCGCACCGAACATGCTGTTGAGGATGTCCTCAAATCCGCCACCAAAGCCGCCGGCGCCCGCTGCACCGCCGCTACGGAAGGTGTGGGTCTCGAAGCCACCGGCGCGCGCGCCCGCACCCGGACCGCCGCCGCCGGGAAAGCCCTGGAAGCGTGGCTTGCCCTCGGCATCGATCTCGCCGCGATCGAATTGCTGGCGTTTGTCCGCGTCCCCAATGATCTCATTGGCCGAATTCAGCTCGGCGAAACGAGCAGCCGCCTTCGGATCATTCTTGTTGGCGTCGGGGTGGTGCTTCTTGGCAAGCTTGCGAAAGGCGCTCTTGATCGCCGCAGCGTTAGCGCTTCGCGGCACCCCCAAGACCTCATAGGGGTCGCGCATCCGTCAGTCTCCTTCAAGGGAATTCATCAAACTAGTCTACAGACCGAAAGTCCGCTCGCATTTTCATCTGGGGACTTCGTGGCATTTTTGCAACGGGCGCCGTCGACCCCATGCGGCGGCGGCCAGTTCGAGATTATGCGCAGCTTCAACCAGTTACAGGCACCAGCGCATGTAAAAGCGGATTCTCAAGTCGCCGGGCCGAGCCGGTTCAGCTCTGTCTCCACGGTTTCAACGTATGAATTTCCCACTGTCCGTGCCCGGTCTGGCAGGCGGCGCCCTGCAACCAGCTTTCTGAGTCACCCTTGACATAGCTTGCGAGGAAATCCCGGCAAGTCCGCCCTTCCGAAGAATAGGCTTGCGCCAGCGGCGTCACCGAACCACGCGCGCCGGTCTCGGGGTTTTCCCAGGGCTGGCTTGCGTCCTTGTCCCCCCGGGTCAGCACGTCGGAGGCGGCATTGCGGGCAAAGGCGAGATCGGTTTCGGTCGGCGCTGCCTGGGCCAGGCCGACCGAGCCCGTGACCTCGTCGCCGCCAAACTTGGCCAGTCCGCCGTCGACCTCGGGAGAAGCTGCACCCGCCGGCCCCGATCCCGATCAGAACCATGACCATTATCGCCGCACCCGGCCGGCCCGACGATAGGCCAAAGCGTCCCCATGCCCTATATAAGGCTGACCTCATACAGGGCTGGAACGCGGATCTGGCCGCGAGCGGGGGCAATTTTGGACTCCAAATGACGGATACGACCTCCATCAAACACCCGACACCCTTAACATCCGGTGATTTCACCGCGGCCGAGGAACCGTTGGCGCTGTTTGGCGAGTGGTTTGCGGAAGCCGTGAAGGCCGAACCCAATGACCCCAACGCCATGGCGCTTTCGACCGTCGATGCTGAAGGCCTGCCGGACGTGCGGATGGTGCTGATGAAGGGGTATGACGCGAACGGCTTTGTGTTCTACAGCCACATCGCCAGCCAAAAAGGCCGCGAACTGGCCGCGAATCCCAAGGCGGCCTTACTTTTTCACTGGAAGTCGCTGCGCCGGCAGGTGCGGATTCGCGGGTTGGTGTCGCCGGTTACCGACGCCGAGGCCGATGCCTATTTCGCCACCCGTCCCAAACAGGCCCAGATCGGCGCCTGGGCTTCGAAACAGTCGCAGCCGCTGGAAAGCCGTTTCGCCTTTGAGCAAGCGATCGCCAAGGCTGCCGCGCAATACCTCATCGGCGAGGTGCCGCGCCCACCCGGGTGGAGCGGCTGGCGCATCACTCCGCTCCGGTTCGAATTCTGGCATGATCGTCCGTTTCGTCTGCACGACCGCATTGAATTCAGCCGCGGCACTTCTGACCAGGCTTGGTCGAAGACTCGGCTGTATCCCTGACCCAACGTCATTCCGGGACGGCGCGTAAGCGCCGAACTATGATGTACGGACCATCCCGGAATGACGCAGACGGAGAAACAAGTTTATGGCCACTGCATCCCACAATGGACCACGGCGGACGCTGCTTCTCACCGGGGCCAGCCGCGGCATCGGCCATGCCACCGTGATCCGCTTTTCCTCGGCCGGGTGGCGCGTCATCACCTGTTCGCGCCATCCGTTTCCCGAAGACTGTCCGTGGGACGCCGGGCCGGAGGATCACATCCAGGTCGACCTCGCCGACCACGACGACACCGCGCGCGCGATCGCGGAAATCCGCCAGCGTCTGGAAGGCGGCATGCTGCATGCGCTGGTCAACAATGCCGCGATATCGCCAAAGGCGGAAGGCGGCGGTCGGCTCGGCTCGATCGATACCGACATCGAGACCTGGAGCCATGTGTTCCGGGTCAATTTCTTTGCGCCGATCATGATGGCGCGCGGCCTGATCGATGAATTGAAGGCTGCGAAAGGCTCGGTCGTCAATGTCACCTCGATCGCAGGCTCCCGCGTGCATCCGTTCGCGGGCGCGGCCTATGCGACGTCGAAGGCGGCGCTCGCCTCCCTGACCCGCGAGATGGCATCGGATTTCGGCCGTATCGGCGTGCGCGTCAATTCGATCGCGCCGGGCGAGATCGACACCTCGATCCTGTCGCCGGGCACCGAAAAGATCGTCGAACAGCAAATTCCGATGCACCGGCTCGGCACGCCCGACGAAGTCGCCAAAATCATCTATGTGCTGTGTACGGAAATGAGCTCTTACGTGAATGGCGCCGAAATCCACATCAATGGCGGTCAGCACGTTTAGGGACGCCGCTCTCAAACCGGGCGCAGCAAATCCCGTTCCATCGAGCGGGTCTCGAGGATGGGCAGCTCGTCCTAGATCAGCCCGCGCAGGATTTGCGCGGCCTGCCAGCGCAAAGCCTCTTCGGCATTGGCAATGCTGGAGCACTCGTCTTCCCGCTCGCCTTCGGCAAGGACCGCACCGCAATGCCGGCAGGTGCGCGCCGACATCGCCGGCGCCCTGGCAACGATGTTGCGGCCCTGCTGGTAGCTTGCGAAGTCGATGACGTTCTGCATTGGCCTTATGACTTTCTCAACCATTGGAATTCTCGCGATCGTTCTGCCGATGTTATGACAGAAAGCCGTCGCGCAAACGTTCAGTCCTCCGCTCAAATTTTAGCGGAGCGATTGAGAGGGAGGAGTCCGGCAGTTTCGCGTACTTTTTTAACCTCGATCGCCGAGCGGAACCGGCCAATTACAGCCACTTCTTCCACCTGAAATACATGTAGGGCGCCACCGCCGCGGCCACCATCATCAGCACAGCGAGGGGATAGCCGTGCTGCCATTCCAGTTCCGGCATCACCTTGAAATTCATGCCGTAGATGGAGGCAATAAGGGTCGGCGGCATCAACACCACCGCCATCACCGAAAACAGCTTGATGATGTTGTTCTGTTCCAGATTGACGACGCCCAGCATCGCATCGAGGATGAAGGTGATCTTGTTGGAAAGATAGGAGGCGTGATCGGTCAGCGAAGCCACGTCGCGCTGCATGGTCTTGAGCTGCTCGCGCATGTCCTTTGACCACTTCACACCGTCGACGGAGGCCGCCACGAAGGTGACGACGCGGCCGATCGAGACCAGGCTCTCCCGCACCTTGGAGGTGAGGTCGCCCTTGCGGCCGATCGCGATCAGGATGTCGGAATAGCGCTTGGCGTGCCCGGTGCGCGCCGCTCCCTCCGGTTCGAAAATCTGGTGGCTGATCGCATCCATCTCGCCGCCGGCGCGCTCCAGGATGTCGGCGTTGCGGTCGATCACCGCATCCAGAAGCTCCATCAGCACCATTTCGCCGGTAATGCCGGCGGGGCAACTGCGCGCCAGCTTGTTTTCCACCAGCACGAACGGCCTCGGTTCGTCGTAGCGCACGGTAACCAGTCGGTGACTGGCCAGGATGAAGGTGACGGCGGTGGTACGGGGATTTTCCGTGTCTGCCGCACACATCAGGGTGGATGTCATGTAGCGCGCGCCGTTTTCGATATAGAGGCGGCTGGAGATCTCGATCTCCTGCATGTCTTCCCGTGTCGGGACGGCGATTCCGGCCAGCCGCTCCACCGCCTTGTCCTCGGCGGAGGTCGGCTTGACCAGATCGATCCAGACCGCCGCCTCAGGCAGCTTGTCCAGATCGGTGACGGTCGCCTTTTTCAGGGAAGATTCGCTGGGGATAAACACCGAGAACATGGGCGGCTCCGGACGTGAAACACAACTTTAACCAATGGCGCTGTTCCAGCGTTTCGCAGAGACGCGTCGGCTCGGGTGCGAATATTGGAATCGGCCCAGGAGTTCGAGCAGGAATTCGAGTTTGACAGGCCCTTCCTGACAATACGGTGAACTCCCGGCCATTTGCGGCGCCCCCATGGCAGGAGAATGGCGATGATCTGGCCGGCCGGCCACGTTATTGCCGGAGAATGCCCAGTTGCTCAAGCACTTGAGGCAAAAAAGACACAGGCGGCCTCCCGCAGTGCAGGACAACCATTCCAGCTCTGGAATTATTGTCAATTTCGGCGATAATGTGGGAAGTGAAGGTGGAGTCGTGGCGGGCACAAAAAAGCCCCGTGCTTCGAATAAATCGCTTTCGATTGGAAATCCAAAATGCCGTTGAAACTGACGTCGCTGAAATTGGCAATGGTTGTAACCGCTGCCGGGCTGCTGCTCTCGGGTTGCATGGAAACGGCTAACTATGAGGCGACCAACACCAGCGCATTCAAACAGCACGACAAGGAATTGCTGGCAAAGGTTCGTTACGAGAATGTGCAGCCGCCGGAGAATTTCCGCCGCGCCATCGTCGAATATCATCGCAAGGAAGCGCCCGGCTCGATCGTGGTCGATTCCGACAACCACTACCTCTATTATGTCGTGAGCGACGGCAAGGCGATCCGCTACGGCATCACCGTCGGCGAGGAAGCCATGGCGTGGTCGGGCATTGCCAAGATCGGCAGCATGACCGAATGGCCGGCCTGGCATCCGACCAAGGGCGAGATCGAGCGTCTCGGCGTTCCCACGTTTGTGCCGCCGGGCCCGGACAATCCGATGGGCTCGCGCGCGATGTATCTCTACTCGGGCGGCAAGGACACGCTGTTCCGGATTCACGGCACCAACCAGCCGGAATATATCGGCCAGTCGATCTCCTCGGGCTGCATCCGCATGACCAACGAGGACGTGATCGATCTGTATAACCGCGCCAAGGTCGGCACCATCGTCGTCGTGCTTGCGCCTCATCACGGCGATACGCCGTTCGGTTCGTCGCAGATGGCGCTGGGCTCGACCAATATGGGCTCGGTGCAGTAACCGAACCGACCTCGATTTGAGAAATTGAAAAGCGCCGGTCTACCGGCGCTTTTTCGTTGGCGGGTTGTCGGTGGATGATTTTTCCGCCGGCTGCCGGGGTGCAGGATCGGCCTCGCCGCCGTTCGGCTTCGCTGCTTCCGGCTCATCGGCAACCGCACGCGGTGGCGCCTCCTCCGGCCGCGGGACCGGCAGCATCGGCGCCACGGCCGGCAGCGGGTCCCATACATTCCACTGGCAAATCCGGTAGTCGTTGCGCCGCTCCATCAGATCGAGATGGATGTGATCTTCATGGTAGCCGTCGGAGCCCGGCCCCAGCACGGTTGAGAACCGCGCGCACACCGAATGCAGCACCGTCTCGCGCACGTCCCGCGCCACGTTGCGGTCGGTCAGCGAGATCGTCCGGCCATCCGGCAAATTTGAAGGAGCGAACATCAAGCGCATTGGCGCGGCCGTGTTCGGACAGTTGGGCGCCGACGATGCGATTGCGGCCGCGGCATTCGAAGGAGTCGAAATTGTCGAGGCCGGCGATGGCGCTGCCGAGGCCCTTGGCGAGCGGCGCGATATCAGCGCGAACCCAGTCCGCAATCGCGGACGCCATCTTGCAGCGCAGGATCGCTGCCGGCTTGACCGCGACCTGACGGTTATCCGGCAAAACCACCGCCTCCAGCCGCACCAGATCCTCGCCGCCGCAGCCGCCGGGACCATGAATATCGGGAATGCTCGGCGCGATCGCCATCGCTTCCGTCAAGGCGAGCCGGCAGGCGGAAAGTGCCGGCGCAGACGGCGGCCCGGCGTTCTTGCCTTCCGGAGCTGTGGGTGGCTCCGCCGCGGCCGAGGGCGCCTCCGCCGGACGTGGCCTTGGCAAGGGCACCTTCACCTTTGCGGCGGCGGAATGCGTCTGGCCGCACCAGGCGAACAGCAGCGCGGCCACGGAGACCATGGCGCCCCGGCGGGCGCGCCCCCTACGAGAAGCCCACTTGCGGCGTCCCTTCCCCACGCTAGACTTCGCGTCAAATCGCGCCAAAGAACCGCGAAAAGCGATCGAACATTCAGGAGGGATGTCCCTATGCTGGGATTGATGCAAGACTGGCCTTTGCTGTGTCATCGAATTCTCGAACACGCAGCGACCATCCACGGCAAGCAGGAAGTCGTTACGCGGTCGGTCGAAGGTCCCATCCATCGCACCAATTATGCCGAAATCCACGAGCGCGCGCTGAAGATCTCGCAGCGGCTGGAACGCGACGGCATCAAGCTCGGCGACCGCGTCGCCACCATCGCCTGGAACACCTGGCGCCATCTCGAAGCATGGTACGGCATCATGGGGATCGGCGCGATCTGCCACACCGTCAACCCGCGGCTGTTTCCCGAGCAGATCGCCTGGATCATCAACCACGCGCAAGACCGCGTGGTGATGACCGATATCACCTTTGTGCCGATCCTGGAAAAGATCGCCGACAAGCTGCCAAGCGTCGAGCGCTACATCGTGTTCACCGACAAGGCGCATATGCCGCAGACCACGCTGAAGAACGCAGTCGCCTATGAGGACTGGATCGGCGAAGTCGACGGCGATTTCAAATGGAAGACCTTCGACGAAAATACCGCGGCCGCGATGTGCTACACCTCCGGCACCACCGGCGATCCCAAGGGCGTGCTGTATTCGCATCGCTCCAACGTGCATGCATGCGCTGATGGCCAATACCGGCGATTCACTCGGCGCCGGCGCCGGCGATACGATGCTGCCGGTGGTGCCGCTGTTCCACGCCAATAGCTGGGGCATCGCCTTCTCGGCGCCCTCGATGGGAACCAAGCTGGTGCTGCCCGGCGCCAAGCTCGACGGCGCTTCTGTTTTCGAACTGCTGGAAACCGAAAAGGTCACCCACACGGCCGGCGTTCCGACGGTGTGGCTGATGCTGCTCAACCACATGGCCGCCAACCATCTGAAGCTGCCGCATTTGCGCATGGTGGTGTGCGGCGGCTCGGCGATGCCGCGCTCGATGATCAAGGCCTTCATCGACATGGGCGTGACGGCGCGACACGCCTGGGGCATGACCGAGATGAGCCCGATCGGCACGCTGGCCACGCTGAAGCCTCCCTTCACCGGGCTCGAAGGCGAAGAGGCGCTCGACATTCTCCAGACCCAGGGCTACCCGCCGTTCGGCGTGCAGATGAAGATCACCGACGATGCCGGCAAGGAGCTGCCGTGGGACGGCAAGACCTTCGGCCGGCTGAAGGTCTCAGGGCCCTGCGGTTGCCAAGGCCTATTTCCGGGTCGATGCCGACATTCTGGATGAGAACGGCTATTTCGACACCGGCGATGTCGCCACCATCGACCCGTTCGGCTACATGCGGATTACCGACCGCTCCAAGGACGTGATCAAGTCCGGCGGCGAGTGGATTTCCTCGATCGATCTGGAAAATCTCGCGGTCGGCCATCCCGGCGGTCGCGGAAGCCGCCGTGATCGGCGTGCATCATCCCAAATGGGACGAGCGTCCGCTGCTTATCGTCCAGCTCAAGCAGGGGCAGAAAGCAACGCGCGAAGACATCCTGAAATTCATGGACGGCAAGATCGCCAAGTGGTGGATGCCCGACGACATCGTGTTCGTTGAAGGTATTCCGCACACGGCGACCGGCAAGATCCTGAAGACGGCGCTGCGCGAGCAATTCAAGGCCTACAGTTTTCCGGGCACGTAACGATAACGGCCAGATGGACGGCGCGACTGGTCCCCGCATCGGCCTCTGTTCCCTTGAATTCGGCGCAGGTTCGTGGTCTCACACGGGCTAATTTGAACACCGGCCGGTTCCAACCGGCAGTCCCAACCCGGCAAAAATCCACCCCGGCGGAAATCAAAAGTCATGGCCCGCAGGTTTTCCGCTCCCTATCTATCGGAGCCCGTGTCAGGCTTGGCGTCCTGGTCGCGCAACCTGGCGGTATTTGCCGTGGTGGCGGTCGTGGTCTCGGTCCTCATCGTCCGTTTTGGCTTTCTCGAAATCAAACCGGCGTTGGCCACTTTTTTCGGCGCGCTGGCTTGCGCAGGCCTTTCCATCCTGATCGGCCTGATCGGTGCGGCCGCGATCTGGCAGAGCGGCGCCCGCGGCATCAGCCGGATTCTGCTGGCGTTCCTGATCGACGCGGTGCTGCTGGCCTATCCCGCCTATCTCGGCCTGCAATACCGCAGGCTGCCTGCGATCCACGACATCACCACCGACCCGATCGACCCGCCTCGCTTCGAGGCGCTGGCGCGGCTGCGCAGCGGCGACGGCGCCAATCCGGCCGTCTATGCCGGCCTCTATTCGGCCGAGCAACAGCGCATTGCCTATCCCGACATCGAGACGGTCGAACTCGAAGTTCCCGTGCAGCGGGCCTACGAGATCACGTTGCAACTGGTCACCAAACGCAAATGGCTTGTGATCGATGAACGCCCGCCGCAGCCGCCGCGCCGGATCGGCCGGATCGAGGCGGTGGCGCGCTCGCCGATCATGGGATTCCGCGAGGACGTCTCGATCCGCGTCACGCCCGATGACGAGGATTCGCGTGTCGATATCCGCTCCGCCTCACGCTATTTCGAGAGCGACCTCGGCAGCAACGCGGCGCGCATCCGCAAGCTGATGGAAGACCTCAACAACGCCGCCGACAATGAAAGCCTCAAGCCGGCCAAGAAGCCGGCCGCGCCTGTGAAAGCGCCGCCGAAGGTGGTGAAGAAGTGACGTCCGTCATTCCGGGGCGATGCAAAGCATCGAACCCGGAATCTCAGGTTCTGGGTCTCGCGCTAATGCACCATCCCGGAATGACCTTCAGGCAGCCAATCGATACGTTCCGCCGATCACCGGATCGCCATCGGTCGCGACGATGCCGCGTCCGACCAGATCCTCCAGATGCGCCAGCACGGAATAGCCCGCCGCATTCATCAGGCGCGGGTCGATGCCGATATAGATCGCGCGCACGATGGTCGGGATATCCGCCTCGCCTTTGCGAAAGCCGATGCAGGATCGAGGCCTCGCGGGCCTGGCGGTGGCGGATCAGGAAGCGCACGTAGCGCGGCGCGTCGGGAATTTCCGGACCGTGGCCGGAGAAATAGAGGTCTTCCCCGCGCGCGGCGAGCCTTTCCAGCGAGGCCATGTAGTCGACCATCGATCCATCCGGCGGCGCCACGATCGAGGTCGACCAGCCCATCACGTGATCGCCGACGAACAGGAATTTCCGGTCCGGCCAGGCGAAAGCGAGATGATTGGCGGTGTGTCCGGGCGTCGCGACCGCCTCGAGCCTCCAGCCATCACCTTCGATGATATCGCCGTCCTTGACCTGCACATCCGGCCTGAAACTCGCGGTCCGCGCCTGATTCAGGATTGTGCTTCTCGCTTTCGAAGCGCGGCCGCGACGCGCGATGCGGCCCCTCGGCATAGACGGGCGCGCCGGTTGGCCGCCTTGATCCGTGCGCGTATTCAGCGAATGGTCGCGGTGGGTGTGGGTGACCAGAATATGCGTCACGGTCTCGCCGCGCACGGCATCAAGCAGCGCCGCCGCATGGGCCGCATCATCGGGACCGGGATCGATGATCGCGACCTTGCCGTGGCCGACGATGTAGCTCACCGTTCCGGTGAAGGTGAAGGGGCTCGGATTGTTGCAGAGGATCCGCCGCACGCCGGGCCGGATTTCCTCGACCACGCCGGGCACGAGCGGAAAATTGCGATTGAACGGGACGTCGTCGGTATCGGCCATATGGTTTACCTGTGTTTGAATACACCATGCCCTCATGCTGAGGAGGCCCGCAAGGGCCGTCTCGAAGCATGACGTGGATGCCCGCCTCCAGCCGTCCTTCGAGACGCCCGCGAGGCGCGGGCTCCTCAGGACGAGGTCGAGCCAGCTTACGAAAACGCCTGGATGCCGGTGATGGCGCGGCCGAGGATCAGGGCATGAACGTCGTGGGTGCCCTCATAGGTATTCACGGTCTCCAGGTTCGCGGTGTGCCGCATCACGTGATATTCGATCTGGATGCCGTTGCCGCCATGCATGTCGCGCGCGACATGCGGGCGATGTCGAGCGCCTTGCCGCAATTGTTGCGCTTGACGATGGAAATCATCTCCGGCGCCATCTTGCCCTCGTCCATCAGCCGTCCGACCCGCAATGAGGCCTGCAAGCCGAGCGCAATCTCCGTCTGCATGTCGGCGAGTTTCTTCTGCACCAGTTGGGTCGCCGCCAGGGGCCTGTTGAACTGCTTGCGGTCGAGCGTGTATTGCCGCGCGCGGTGCATGCAGTCTTCCGCCGCGCCCATCGCGCCCCAGGAAATGCCGTAGCGGGCACGGTTGAGACAACCGAACGGACCCTTGAGGCCGGAGACGTTGGGTAGCAGCGCGCTTTCCGGCACCTCGACCCCCTCCATCACGACTTCGCCGGTGACGGAGGCGCGGAGCGAGAGTTTGCCGCCGATCTTCGGCGCCGAAAGCCCCTTCATGCCCTTTTCCAGGATGAAACCGCGGATCTGGTTGTTGTGTTCGGCGGACTTGGCCCAGATCACGAACACGTCGGCGATCGGCGCGTTGGAAATCCACATCTTGGTGCCGGTCAGCCGGTAACCATCGGAGGTTTTCTCCGCGCGGGTCTTCATGCCGCCGGGGTCGGAGCCGGCGTCGGGCTCGGTCAGCCCGAAACAGCCGACCCATTCGCCGGTCGCAAGCTTGGGCAGGTATTTCTTGCGCTGGTTCTCGTCGCCATAGGCATAGATCGGATGCATCACGAGCGAGGATTGCACCGAATTCATCGAACGATAGCCGGAATCGACGCGTTCGATCTCGCGCGCCACCAGGCCATAGGCGACGTAGCTGGCGTTGGCGCAGCCATATTCCTCCGGCAGCGTGATGCCGATCAGGCCGAGCTCGCCCATTTCATGGAAGATGTCGCGATCGACTTTCTCTTCCAGATAGGCCTTGGTGACCCGCGGCAACAGTTTGTCTTGCGCATAGGCACGCGCGGTGTCGCGGATCATCCGCTCGTCTTCGGTCAACTGTTCGTCGAGCAGGAACGGATCGTCCCATTGAAAATTGACGGGAGACGGTTTGTCCTTGGCCTGAGGGCGCACGCTCATGGAAAATCCTTTCGCAACATTGGATTTATTTTAATGCGCCACGGGCAAGAGCGCAAATCGCCGATCCCGTTCATTCCGGGGCGCGCATTCGCGCGACCCGTTCGGGACCCATCCCGGAATGACACAAAGCTACCCTTCGAGCTGCTCGTTCGAGACGATCTCGATGCCAAATCCGGAAAGCCCCTTGTAGTCGTGCGACGACGAGGTCAGGTTCCGGATCGAGGTGACACCGAGGTCACGCAAGATCTGCGCGCCGACACCGACTTCGCGCCATTGCTTGTTGCGGTCAGCCTCCGCAGTTTTCTCTTCCGGCAATGGCGCCACCGGAACTCCGGCCGCGCCGTCGCGCAAATAGACCAGAACGCCGCTGCCGTTCTTCTTGAAATATTCCAGCACCGATTTCATGTGTTTCGGGCCGGTGAAGATATCCCTGACGATGTTGGGCTTGTGAAAGCGGGTCAACACGTTCCTGCCGTCGCCGACGCCGTTATAGACGAAAGCCACATGGGCGATGGAGTCGAATGGCGAGCGGTAGGCAAAACCCTGCAGCGGCCCGATCGGGCTGTCGACGGTGAAGGTCGAGACCCGCTCGATCAGTTTCTCGCGCGCCTGGCGGTAGGAAATCAATTCCGCGATCGTGACATGCTTGAGCTTGTGGGTCTTGGCGAACTGCGCCACCTGCGCGCCCTTCATCACCGACCCGTCATCGTTCATCAATTCGCTGATGACACCGACCGGCGGCAGGCCGCTCAACCTGCACAGGTCGACCGCCGCCTCGGTATGGCCGGAGCGCAGGAGAACGCCGCCATCCCGCGCAATCAGCGGAAACACATGGCCGGGCCGGGCAAAGTCGTTGGCGCCGACATTCGGATTGGCCAGCGCCCGGCAGCATGAGGCGCGCTCTTCCGCCGAAATCCCCGTGCCGCCGTCCGGCTTGTAGTCGATCGAGACGGTAAAGGCGGTGGTGTGGCTGGATTCGTTATGCGCCACCATCGGATCGAGCCGCAGCCGGCGCGCATCTTCCTGCGTGATCGGCGCGCAGACGATGCCCGAGGTGTGGCGGATGATGAACGCCATCTTTTCGGGCGTGCAGAATGAGGCTGCAACGATCAGGTCGCCCTCGCCTTCGCGGTCGTCATCGTCGGTAACCACGACAAGCTCGCCCTGGGCAAAGGCGTGCAGAACTTCCTGGATCGGATCGGCCATAGGTTCTCTCGTTTCGCGGGGCGAGCATTAGCCCGCGGAGCTAAGCCACTGCGCCAGCTTCAATATGCAGAGCAGAAAAGCCTTCCAGGATGTAGCGACAAAGGCCTCCTTACTTGAATAAGGTCGAACGTAATCAAGAACAAGGGAGCAAAGCGCCTATGACGGCCGCACCATTCGACTTCACACCGTTGCTGCCGGCGGGCCTGCCCGCCGCCGCGGCCAAATGGACGGGGTTAGCGAAATACAGCTTCGTCGGCGGCAACAACGATCCCGAACAGGTCCCGCTCGACGGTCTGATCGATGCGGTTAACGCCGTGCTCAAGCGCGAGGGCCGGACGCTTGCGACCTATGGGCTCGAGAGCGGCCCGCAAGGCTACCGGCCTTTACGTCAATTTCTCTCTGCGAAACTGAAGCGTGACGGCGGCATCTCCTGCACGGCCGACGACATCCTGATCGTTTCCGGCTCGCTTCAGGCGCTCGACCTGGTGAACGCGACTTTGCTCGCCCGTGGCGATACCGTCATCGTCGAACGCGACACCTATCAGGGCACCCTGAACCGGCTGACGCGGCTTGGGATCAACACGATCGGAGTCCCGCTCGATCAGGACGGCATGCGGATGGACGTTCTCGCCGATACGCTGGCCGATCTCAAACGCCGCGGCGTCACACCGAAATATATCTACACCATCCCGACTGTGCAGAACCCGACCGGCACCATCATGCCGGAACCACGGCGCCTCGAACTCCTGGAGCTCGCTGAGCAATATGGCGTGCCGGTCTTCGAGGACGACTGCTACGCCGATTTGATTTGGGACGGAAAGCGCCCGCTTGCGCTTTATGCCATGAGCAAGACCGCCAACGTCATTCACATCGGCTCATTTTCCAAATCGATCGCACCAGCCTTGCGCGTCGGCTTTATCGTCGCGCCATGGGCGGCGTTGTCGCGCATGCTGGCGCTCAAAACCGATGCCGGCAGCGGCGCGCTCGAGCAGATGGCGCTCGCCGAATATTGCACGCCGCATTTCGAGACCCACGTGCCGGCCTTGAGGCGCGGTCTGCGCGCCAAGCTCGATACGTTGATGGAAGCGCTCAACGAGCAGTTCGGCACCACGGCGGAATTCGATGAGCCGAAGGGCGGGATTTTCCTTTGGGTCAAACTCCCTGACCATGTCGATACGCTGAAGCTCTATCAGGCCGCACTCGCTGCCGGCGTCTCGATCAATCCAGGCCCGGAATGGTCGACCGACAAGGCCTATGCCGGCTGTCGTTTGCGGCTGTGTTTCGCGAGCCCGACGCACCAGCAAATCCGCGAAGGCATTGCGGCACTTGCCGACGTCTGCCGAAGCGAATTCGGCGTGCCGACGCGAATTGGCAATGTCGAGATGAAAGCCCGGAACTGAATCGGGCCCTGACATGGAGCATGTCTATCCGATAGAATGATGAAAGACGCCAAGGAGTCCTGACAATGGATGCGGCTGGCCTTCGGGTGTTTCAATGTGTCGCGCGCTGCGGCAGCATGAACAAGGCCGCGCTCGAGCTCAACACGGTGCAGTCGAACGTCACCGCGCGGATCAAGGCGCTGGAAGATGAGGTCGGGTTCGAGCTGTTCGAGCGCACCAATCGAGGCGTTACGCTGACGGCGGCAGGCAGGCGGCTTCTGCCCTTCGCAAGCCGCGCCGCGCGTGTACTCGACGACGCCCGCCGCGCCGTCGCCGATCAGGGATCGCCCACAGGTCCGCTGGTGATCGGTTCGCTCGAGACCACCGCCGCCTTGCGGCTGTCGCCGCTCCTTGCCGAATTTGCCGCGGCCTATCCCGCAGTTGATCTGAGCTTGCGGACCGGGACCTCGTGCGAACTCATCGACCAGGTTCTCGACCATACGCTGGAGGGCGCCTATGTCTGCGGGCCGGTAAACCATCCGGACCTGTTAGTCGAGCCCTTTGTCAGGGAAGAGCTGGTGATCCTGACAGCTCCATCCGTGGCCGACTTCGATGCGCTCGCGGCCACGCCGGAGCTGAAGATCATCGTGCTGAAGATCGGCTGTTCCTACCGCCTGCAATTGGAGGCCCTGCTCGCCCGGCGCGGAATTGTCGGCGTCAGATGTCTGGAATTCGGCACGCTGGAGGCGATCTTCAGTTGTGTCAGCGCAGGCCTCGGCCTGACACTATTGCCGAAGGCGCTGCTCGGTTCGGTATGGGATCGCAAGCGCGTGGCCATGCACACCTTGCCGAACACCGAAAAGTGGGTCGATACGGTCTTTATCCGGCATCGCGAAGCCTACGCTTCCAGTGCGCTGCGCGCCTTTCTTGATCTGGCAAAGCCGGACGCCGCACGGGTTGCGGCCGCCGAGTAGTTCCGCCCGCTATCACCCCACGCGATAGCCGTGATCGGATCAAACCGTTACCGGACGCAGTCCGCTTGCCGTAGGTTCAGCGATCCTTGGATAGCTGAAACCGGACCAAGATCATGCAGACTGATCGCCCTGCGGCGCTGGCGTTTGGCGGATTGGCGTCGATGACGGCGGCGATCGGTATCGGCCGCTTCGTCTACACCCCGATCCTCCCGGCGATGCTGGCCGCGCTTGGCTGGAGCAAATCCGATGCAGGCCTGGTCGCATCGGCAAACCTGCTCGGTTATTTCATCGGCGCCTCGCTGGCAGGCCGCCCGTTCGTGATCGCCCGGCCGAGGCCCTGGCTTCTGACGGCACTGACGATCAGCGCCGTGTCGACCGCCGCCATGGCGCTCCCATCCGACATAGTCTCCTTCGTCAGCCTGCGCTTTATCGGCGGCGTCGCCAGCGCCTTCGCGATCATATGCACGTCGACCCTCGTTCTGGAGCGACTGTCGGCTTCCGGACGCGGGTCGCTGTCCGCCGTTCAGTTCGCCGGCGTGGGCTTCGGGGTCATGATTTCCGCGATTGCCGTTTCCGCCATGTTGGCGGCAGGCGCGAGTTGGCGAAGCCTTTGGATTGGCACCGGCTCACTTGCGATGCTGGCCGCGGTCGGGGCGGCGCTATTGATTCCTGCGGCGGAAGATAGTGGCCCGCCGATGAAGGCCGACGCTCCCGGTGCGCCACCTTCAGGGATGGGCATCATGGTCGTGGCCTATGGCCTGTTCGGCTTCGGTTACATCATCACCGCGACGTTCCTGGTCGCCATCGTGCGGCTCACAGAGGAAGTTCGTGTGCTTGAACCATGGGTCTGGACGCTGTTTGGGTTGGCCGCAATTCCCTCCGTGACAGTCTGGAACTGGCTGGGTGGGCGGATCGGGATATTGAACGCCTTTGCCGCGGCCTGTGCCATCGAGGCCGTCGGCGTCGCCATCAGCGTCGAATGGGTGACGATGCCAGGTATCTGTCTTTCGGCGTTGCTGTTGGGCGGAACGTTCATGGGCATTACGGTGCTTGGTTTCATGGCCGGGCGAATGCTGTCGGCCGGACATCCCCACCGGGCCTTCGCGCGAATGACCGCAAGCTTCAGCGTCGGTCAGATGATCGGACCGACGCTGGCCGGCTTCCTGTCGCAATGGCTTGGCGACTTTCGCGTGGCGTCTCTGATCGCCGCTGCCGCGTTGATCGCCGCAGCCATGCTTTCCGCCCGAACCTCCTGGACGGTGAATCGGTTTCACCTCACCGCAAAGGGCGCCTGATACGGCCGGCCGAACGGCACGCCGTTGATGACGGTCTGCACCGGCTTCAACTGAACCTTGCCGTCGCGTTTGTTGTTGCGGGTATCGACGAACGTGACCGGCCCCTCCACCACATCCATGATCGAGACATCGCCGGGCGCGCCGATCTGAAGCGTGCCGATCTTCGGCGCGCGGTTGATGATCCTGGCGGGTGCAATGGTCGCCATCGCCACGACCTGCTCCAGCGAAAAGCCCATCGCCATGAACTTGCCCATGACGTTCGGCAGATACGGAATACCGGGCGAATTGCCCGAGAACACATGAATGTCGGAAGAGAGCGTGTCCGGCGTACAGCCGGCGGGAATTGCGACTTCCGCCACCGTGAAATCGAAGCTGCCGCCGCCATGGCCGACGTCGAAGATCACGCCGCGCTGCTTGGCAGCGAGCGCAGCCGGCAGCAACTTGCCGTCCTGCACGATATTGGTGAAAGCGCCGGCCATGTTCGGCGCGCCGGAATAACAGTGGGTCAGGACGTCGCCCGGCCGCAGCAGGTTGAGAATATCGGACATCAACTGAGGGGTCTCGACGCCGCCGATATGCACCATCATCTTGGCCGGCCATCCGCACATTTCACAAGCCTGGATACCGCGTTTGAGCGGTTCGACGCCGTGCTTGAAGATGACGTTCTCCGACATCCGCACCTTGACGCCGATCAGGAAATCCTGGTTTTCGGCAAGCCCCATCGCACAGGCTTCGACCTGCGCATTGTCGATGTTGTAGAGTTCGGCGACCGGGAAAGCCGACAGGCCGTTATTGGCGATGTGGAGGAAGGCGTACATCCGCGCCCGGGTTTGGGCCACGATGAAACGTCGCAGCGCGGCGAGATTGTTGACGCCGGCATCGCCGGCCGACACCACCGTGGTGGTGCCCTGGAATTGCACGAGTTCGTCGGCGGGAATGCCGATCGCCGAACCGTAGGGGTAAACATGGCAATGCAGGTCGACGAGGCCGGGCGTGACCAGCTTGCCGGAAGCGTCGATGGTCTTTGCGGCGCGCGCGGCGGGAATTTCCGGCTCGACCGCCTCGATCACGCCCCAGCGGATACCGATATCGCGCTTGCCTCGCAATGACTGGCTCGGATCGAGCACGTCGCCGCCTTTGATCACCAGGTCGAATTTGTCGTTCGGCCCCATCGCGGCGAAGGCCTGCGACGTCGACAGAGCAGCGGCGGCGGTGCCGGCCAGAAAATGACGGCGTGACAGTTCAGACATGCTGATGTTCTCCCCAAAGATCAGGCTTTTTGTTGCACGATGATGCGACGGCCCGAGCGTTTGCGCAAGCCGCAGGGCGCGCCTGCGTCTGAGGCAACTGGTCTCAGCAACTCTGTTGGCATAGTCTCTCCCCGAGGGCCGAAGAGCCCGAACGGGAGAGACGCCTATGACCGGCCTTCGATTGCTCACCATCACATTTTGCCTTTTGGCTTGCGGTGCAGTTTTCGCGGCGGACTTGGCGCGCGCGAAACCCGAGGAGGTCGGGATGTCCAGCGAACGGCTGGCGCGCATCGCCGAAGTCCTGAAAGCCGATATTGCCGCAGGCCGCATTCCCGGCGCGGTGATCGCAATCGCGCGTCACGGCAAATTGGTCGCACTCGACGCCTATGGCTGGCGCGACAAGGCGGCGGGCGTCGCCATGACCACCGACACCATCTTCAACATCGCTTCCATGACCAAGCCGATGACGACGGTCGGCGCGCTGATGCTATATGAGCGCGGCCAACTGCTGATCGGCGATCCCCTGTCGAAATATTTTCCGAAATTCGCCGACATGCGGGTCGCCGCACGCGACGCCAGCGGCGAGCCGACAACCGAGACGGTGCCGGCCAACCGGCAGATCACGATCCAGGACCTGATGCGCCACACCTCCGGGATCGTCTATGGCGGCCGCGGCACGACGCTGGTGCACAAGATGTATCCGGCCGGCAGCGGCGACGCCTCGCGCGAATATGACGGCGCGGCCTTCATCGACAAACTCGCGTCGCTGCCGCTGCTCTATCAGCCCGCGACCGTCTGGGATTACGGTTTTGGCCTCGACCTGCTCGGCCTGACGATCGAGAAGATCTCCAGCCAAACGCTCGGGCAATATCTCAAGGCCAACCTGTTCACGCCGCTCGGCATGAACGATACCGGATTTTCGATTTCCCCCGATCAGGCCGCGCGCTATGCCAAGCCGCTGCCCGTCGATCCCGACACCGGCAAGCCGCAAGCCCGCAGCCCCGAACTGACGCAAACGCTCAAATTCGAATGCGGCGGCGGCTGCGCGGCTTCCACCGCCTCGGACTATTTGCGTTTTGCGATGATGCTGATGAACCAGGGCCGCAACGGCGAAGCGCGCCTGCTCGGTCCACGAACAGTCTCCTATATGCTGTCGGACCAGCTCGGTCCCAACATCAAGAATCTGATCGGCAACGCCGATCCGACCCGCGCCGACTACGGCTTCGGCCTCGGGCTCGCGGTGCGCACGACGCCCGGCGTCGTCAAGATGATGGGTTCGGTCGGCCAGTTCTCATGGCCCGGCGCCAGCGGCACCGACTGGTGGGTCGATCCAAAGGAAGAGCTCGCCGTGGTGTATATGTCGGCCGCACCCGGCCCCACCCGCTGGCACTATCGCCAGATGATCAATGCGCTGGTGTATCAGGCGATCGTCGACTGACGCTCAAAATAAACGGCCCCGAAAGGGGCCATTTTCTTTTTCAAGCCGCTTAACGAGCGATCAATCCCACGCCGGCGCAAAAGCCGGAGATACGCAGCGCCGATCTTTCGGCAGGCCCGCGATTGCTTGCAGGTCCTCGTCGTCAAGCCCGATGTTCAGCGCATCCAGATTGGCCTGCTGGCTTTCCTTGCGCGAGGCCTTCGGAATCGCCGCGACGCCGTCCTGGTCGAGCAGCCATTTCAGCGCCACTTGCGCCGCGCTTGCCCCATGCTTGTTGCCGATCGCCATCAGCGTTTCGTTGGTGGCGGCCTTGCCTTGTGCGAGGGGACAATAGGCCACCAGCGGGATCGATTTGGCCGCCAGATATTTGCGCAAGCCAGTCTGGTCGAGCATCACATGATATTCGACCTGATTGCAGGCGATCGGCGCCTTGATCTCTTCGACGACCTTCTTCAGGAGCGCGACGTTGAAATTGGCGACGCCGATCGCGCGCGTACGGCCTTCCTGCTTGAGCTTCATCAGGGTTTCGAACATCGCCGGCAGGTTCATGTTCGGCGCCGGCCAGTGCACGAGGTAAAGATCGATCTGATCGACCCTCAGCTTCTTCAGGCTCGCATCGAAGGCGCGGCGCATCGCGTCCGGCGCCAGATTCTCGTTCCAGACCTTGGTCGTAATATGCAGATCCTTGCGCGCGACCTTTGAGGCCGCAATCGCAGCGCCGATCGCCTCCTCGTTACCGTACATCTCGGCGGTGTCGATGTGACGATAGCCGAGCGCGAGCGCGCTTTCGACCGCCGCACGGCAGACATCGCCCTGCATGCGATAGGTGCCAAGACCAAGGCGCGGCAGGCTGATGCCCTGCGTTTGCAGTTGTTCCATGTACATGAACTCCGAAGATCGGCGCCGTTGTCCAAGCAAAGGCATCCCGAGGGAAATGATTCAGATGAAGCCTTGAACGAAATCGTATCCGCCGCTGATCATGCGCCCGCGCGGCTGGTGCCGCCTATTTGAAGTTCCTGCATGACGAGCGGCGAATTCAATCCAGGAACTTCAAATAAAAAGCGGCACTAGAATCAACAAGTTTGCTAATGCCCATAATTTTCCGAAGTTCGTGAAAGGTGATGCTCAGGTGTATCACGAACTTCGGAAAGTGGGCACCAAGCTCAAATCAAGATGGCGTCATCTTTATCGCTTCCAGTTGCAGATGCCGCCCGACTTGCAGGGCCAAACCTGAACTGTGGTCTCGCGGGCTTGCGACTCCACGGGGTTTCGCCCATGAAGTGCGACCAGCGCATGCGGCCTGTGGGGCACCGATCGTTCCGCCGTCCGCACATGGGCCGCGCGCATGCCGGAAGCGGCAGTCCTGAGCGCGGACTTTGGCGTCGAGTTCTTGGGGGTGGAGTTGTTTTCGACATGGACCGTGGCCGTAGCCACGGTCTTGGGATCGACCACGAGTTCGGCGCTGGCCTGCGCGGCGTGGTTGCCGCGATCGACCGTCACATCCAGTGGACCCGGGGCAAAGCTTGCGGCAGGCCCAAGTGGCTTCGGCGACAACACAGCTCGGGAGAGGTCGAGGTTGAGGAACTCGCCGGCACGGTATTGCTGCGCGGCCGAGAGGCCGCTCCATGCCAAAACCATCACGCCAAAGGCGGCAAGGCAAACGCGATTCCAGACCATCGAGGCCTCCCACAGCCGATTCCCGCCCATCTTCTTAATCTAGGGAATGAGGCTGCCAATTCCAGTGGATTTGGCCGGCAAGGTTACCACGGCAAGCCCTTCACCCGCGGCATTCCCCTCACACAATGGATAGTTCCCTCGGCGGGAGGCTTCCTGTATAGGGTGCGACGCCGGGCTATAATCAGGATTTGTCGTGTTGGCTGAAAGGATTGCCATGCCCGCTGCGCCGTTTTTGACCCGCCTGCTGCCCGTTTTGTTTGCAACCTTCTCCCTCGTGATGTCCGCGCCGAGAGCCAACGCGGACGACAAGGTGCTTCGGGTGGGCACACTGAAGCTCATTCATGGCATCACGCCTTACTTCTACGAAAAGTTCGCCCCGCCCGGCTACAAGATCGAAGTCGTTCCCTTCGAAAACCCGACCGACGGCAAGAATGCGGTGCTGACCGGCACCGTCGATACCTGCATCCACGGCATTGCCGCGTTCCTGCTTGGCGCCGCCGCCGGCGAGCCGATCGTGATCGTCGCGGCCGCCACCAACCGCGGCATGGGCATCATCGCTGACGCCAAATCCGACATCAAGACGATCAAGGATTTGAAGGGCAAGCGCGTCGCTATCACCCCGGGCTCGACCCAGGAAGTCGTCATCCTCGAGCGGTTGAAGGCCGAAGGCATGACCGTGGGCGACATCCAGCCGATCCGGTTGTCATTCAGCGATATGCCGGGCGCGCTCGCCCGCGGCGATATAGATGCTTATGTCGGCGCCGAACCCGGACCCGGAATCAGCCTTGCCAACGGCACCGGCCGGCTCGTCGAATATCCCTATTCGACGCCGATCGGCTCGCTCAACATGATCCTCTCGGCCAGCGAAAAGATGATCAAGGAGAACCCGGACCGAATCAAACTGATCGTCGAGATGCACAAGAAGGCGACGGACTACGCGATGGCGCATCCCGAAGAAATGGTCGAGGTCGCGATGCAGAAGCTCGGCCAGCAGCGCAAGTCGATCGAACTGGCGGTCCCGAATGTCGAACTAACATGGAAAATCGACGACACCTTCATTGAACGCGCCAAGGCCTATAGCGGCTTGATGGTCGAGAAGAAGCAGGTCCGGCAGGCGCCCGACATGGCGCACGCCATCACTAAACAATTCATGTAAGCGCCATCGACGTGAGCGACCACGCCACCACCCTACCCGACAGCGGCGAGAAAAGCTCGTATGTGACGGCCGCCTCCCCGCGCCGCCGCAAACGCCAGCGGCTGGAGAGCTTGCGCGCCTTCGTCCTTGGCGCGGGCTTTCCGATCCTTCTGATCCTGATCTGGGACCGCGCGGTCGCGTTCACCGGCACGCGGCTGGTGCCGAGTCCGTATCAGGTCGCCGTGATGATGTACGACTTTACGTTTGGAGGCATCTACGACGACGCCTTTAGCGGCACGATCCTGATCCACGTCTGGAAATCGATGCAGCGCGTCTATGGCGGCTTCCTGCTGGCCGCGCTGATCGGCATTCCCTTAGGCATGATGATCGGGCGCATCAAGGTGCTGCGGCAACTGCTCGATCCGACGATCTCGCTGCTGCGGCCGATTCCCGTCACCGCGTGGCTTCCGCTCTCGATGATCTTTTTCGGACTGGGGCCGAATGCGGCGATCTTTCTGGTCTTCCTCGGCGCGTTTTATCCGATCCTCCTGAACACGATGTTCGGGGTGCGCTCGATCGATCCGCGATTATTCGAAGCCGCCTCCATGCTCGGCTGTTCCGGTGCCGGAATGTTCCGGCAGATCGTCTTGCCGGCCTCGCTGCCCGCGATCTTCAGCGGACTGCGGATCGCGCATGGCTTTGCCTGGATCCTGATCGTGGTCGGCGAAATGACCGGCGTTCCGACCGGCCTCGGCTCGGTCGTGATGGATGGCCGCACCCTGTCGCGCACCGATCTCGTGATCACCGGCATGATCGTGATCGGCGCCTGCGGCTTTGTCACTGACCGCATCATTGTGGCGATCAGCAATCGTCTCCTGAGCTGGAGCCCGCAACACCGTGAGTAATGGGCACCCGGAAACCCTGACCGTCCGCGGCGTCACCAAACGCTTTACAGTCGGCGACGACGAAGTCGAGGCGCTGGCGCCGGTTGATCTTGCCATCCCCAGGGGCGAGTTCGTCTGCATGATCGGCGCCTCCGGCTGCGGAAAATCCACGCTGCTACGGATTATCGCCGGATTTGAAGAGCCGACCACCGGCGAGGTCGCGATCGGCGGCAAGCCCGTGACGGGTCCTGGCAGTGACCGCGGCATGGTGTTTCAGGATTACGCGCTGTTTCCGTGGATGACGGTGCGGCAAAACATCAGCTTCGGGCCGCGGCAACGTCATCTCGCACGCGAAGAAATCGACAAGACGACCGACGAGTTTATCAGGATGGTCGGGCTCGAGCGCTTTGCCGATCGCTATCCGAACCAGTTATCGGGCGGCATGAAACAGCGCGTGGCGATCGCGCGCGTGCTCGCCAATAACGCCAATATCCTCCTGATGGATGAGCCGTTCGGCGCGCTCGACGCGCTCACCCGCGAGCAGCTTCAGAATGAGCTGCTGCAAATCTGGAAACGCACCGGGGTCACCACGATCTTCGTCACCCATTCGGTCGAGGAAGCCGTGCTGCTGGCCGATCGCGTGCTGGTGATGAGCGCAGGCCCCGGTCGGATCGACAGCGACTTCCGCATCGACTTGCCCCGCCCGCGCGACGTGTCGTCGCCGGAATTCAATGCGCTGCGGCGCGACGTGGCGCGACGGCTCACCAGTCATCTCATGCTAGCACGAGCTTAAGCTGGTTCAGATCACTGGCTGCTTGCCGGCGATTCCGGCAATACGTCGAGATGGCAGGCCGCCCACTGCCCCTCTGCTCTCTGGCGAAGCTCCGGCTCTTCGGTTCGGCAGCGATCGAACACAAACGGGCATCGCGTGTGGAAACGGCAACCGCTTGGCGGATTGATCGGGCTCGGGACGTCGCCTTTCAGGATGATCGGTGTGCGGCGAACGGTCGGGTCCGGCACCGGCACCGCCGAGAGCAGCGCCTTGGTGTAGGGATGTTTGGGACTGGCAAAAATCTGCTCCCGGGCTGCGATCTCCACGATCTTGCCGAGATACATCACCGCGACCCGATGAGTCATGTGTTCGACGATCGCAAGGTCATGGCTGATGAACAGCAGCGCGAGGCCGAATTCCCGCTGCAAATCCTGCAACAGGTTGACGATCTGCGCCTTGACCGAGACGTCGAGCGCCGAGACCGCTTCGTCGCAGACGATCAAGTCTGGTTCGGCTGCGAGCGCCCTCGCAATGCAGATACGCTGGCGTTGTCCGCCCGAGAATTCGTGCGGCCTTCGGTCCAGTGCATCGCGCGGCAGGCGCACGGTGTCCATCAGGCTCGCGACCTTCGATTCAAGCTCGGCCGAGGATTTGGCGAGACCGAAATTGCGGATCGGCTCGGCCAGGATAGCGCGCACGCGCAATCGCGGATTGAGGCTGGAGAACGGATCCTGGAACACGACCTGCACCCGTCGCCGCATCTGCTTCAGGCGATCCGGCGAAAGATCGTCGATGCGCTGGCCATCGAGCACCACCTGACCCGCGGTGATATCGAACAAGCGCAGGATGGCGCGGCCGACCGTCGATTTGCCGCAGCCGGATTCGCCGACCAGCGATAACGTCTCGCCGCGCGCGATTTCAAAGGACACGCCGTCTACGGCATAGACGCGGCTCGCATTGCGCTTGAGCAAATGACCGCGAACCGGAAAATGTTTCTTGAGGTCGTTGACCTGCAACAGAGGCGCGCTCATGCCGCGGCCGCCTCCTTCTTCGCAAAATGACAGGCGGCAAAATGGCGGGAAGATTTTTCCTCTAGCCCCGGCGCCACCTCGCGACAGAGATCGGTGGCGATTGAACAGCGCCCGGCAAAGGCGCAGCCGGTGATGCGCTGCTTGAGGCTCGGCACCTGGCCGGGAATTTCGGCAAGGCGCCTCGCCGCACCGGTCAACGAGGAGCCGAGCTTGGGCACCGCGCCGAGCAGGCCTTGCGTATAGGGATGGCGGGGGTTGCGGAACAGCTCGGCCACCGGCGCCTCCTCGACCTTGCGGCCGGCATACATCACCATGACGCGCTCGGCGACTTCGGCCACCACGCCGAGATCGTGGGTGATCAGGATCACCGCAGCACCCACCCTTTGCTTCAAGTCGAGCATCAGTTGCAGGATCTGGGCCTGGATCGTGACGTCGAGCGCCGTGGTCGGCTCGTCGGCAATCAGAAGTTTTGGACTGCAGGCGAGCGAAATCGCGATCATCACGCGCTGACGCATGCCGCCCGACAATTGATGCGGATATTCCCGCACGCGCCGCGCCGGCGCCGGGATCCCGACCAAGGTCAATAATTCGACGGCGCGCGCTTCGGCGGCTTCCTTGTCGAGCCCCTGATGCAGCCGCAGCGTCTCGCCGATCTGACGGCCGACGGTCAAAACCGGATTGAGGCTGGTCATCGGCTCCTGAAAGATCATCGAAATGTCGTTGCCGCGAATGGCGCGCATTTCGTGATCGCTGAGTTTCAGGAGATCCCGGCCCCGAAACCGGACCGAGCCCGCGATCTTGCCCGGCGGCTCCGGAATGAGCCGCATCAGCGACATCGCGGTCACCGACTTGCCACAACCGGACTCGCCGACGATCGCCAGCGTTTCGCCCTCATCGACATGAAAGGAGACGCCGTCGACGGCGCGGTTGATGCCGTCGGGGGTACGGAAATGGGTCTGCAAATTCTCGACTTCGAGCAATGCCATCGGATCAGACCTTGCTCATCACAGGCTCTTGGCCATGCGGGGGTCGAGAGCATCGCGCAGGCCGTCGCCAACGAGATTGACGGCCAAGACCGTAACGGACAGGAAGGCCGCCGGAAAAAACACGATGTAGGGCTTCACCTGCCACAGCGCCCTGCCCTCGGCCATGATGTTGCCCCAGGACGGAATCGTCGGCGGCGTGCCGGCGCCGATAAAGGAGAGAATGGACTCCACGATCATCGCGCTGGCGCAGACGTAAGTGGCCTGCACCAGCATCGGCGCCATCGTGTTGGGCAGGATGTGGCGAAGAATGATCATCGGCGTTCGCGTGCCGGAGGCAACCGCGGCGTCCACGTAAGCCTGCTCGCGCAGCGATAATACGACGCCGCGTACCAGTCGCGATACGCGCGGGATTTCGGCGACCGTGATCGCCATGATGACGTTGCCGACGCTGCCGCGCGTCAATGCCATCAGCGCAATAGCGAGCAGGATCGGCGGAATCGACATCAAACCGTCCATGATGCGCATGACGATGCCGTCGGCCCATCGCACAAAGCCGGAGACGAGTCCGATGGCGAGCCCTGCGAGCGTTGCGAGCAGCGCCACCGAAAGGCCGACCGTGAGCGACACCCGCGTCCCGTAGACCACCCGCGAATAGACATCACGGCCGAGCGCGTCCGTCCCAAACCAGTGATCCGCCGATGGCGCGCGGAGACGTCTGGCCGGCGCGAGCGCCGTCGGGTCGACGGTCCAGAGATAGGGCGCGAAGATGCCGGTCAACACGAGAGCCAGAAGCAGCGCCCCACCGATCGCGACGGTCGGATTGTTGCGCAGGAAGCCGATCACGCCGCGCCGTATTTTCACCGGCAGCATCAAATCCGGCAATTGCCGCGCGATCGCAAGGCCCGGCGGTATGGCTACAGAACTGGTGGTCGAAACGGTCAATAGCGGATCCTCGGATCAATCAGGGTATAGGTGACGTCGACCATCAGGTTGACCAGCGTGTAGAGGAAGCTGAACATCAGCACGACGCCCTGAATAACCGGATAATCGCGGCGCAGGATCGCATCGACCGTCAAACGGCCGAGACCGGGGATAGCGAACACGCTTTCGGTTACCACCGCGCCGCCGATCAAGAGCGCCACGCCGATGCCGATCACCGTGACGATCGGCACGGCGGCGTTTTTCAACGCGTGGACGAACAGGATACTGCGTTGCCCCAGACCCTTGGCGCGGCCAGTTCGGATATAGTCCTGCTGCAACACCTCAAGCATAGAGGCCCGCGTGACGCGCGCGATCAGCGCGATGTAGACGCAACCGAGCGCAATCGAGGGCAGGATCAGGCTTTGCAGCCACGGCCAGAAACCCTCGGCGAGCGGCGTGTAGCCCTGCACCGGCAGCCAGTCGAGTTCGAGCGCGAACACATAGGCAAGAAGATATCCGACCACAAAGACCGGGAGCGAGAAGGCGGAAACGGCAAAGGCCATGATGACGCGGTCGATGAGGCTTCCGGCCTTCCAGGCCGCGACAACCCCGAGCGGCACAGCGATGACGATGGTCAGGACCAGGGTCAACACCATCAGCGACAGCGTCGGCTCGATCCGCTGCACGATCATGGAAGAAACCGGCAGGTTGGTAAAAATCGAGGTGCCGAGATCACCATGCAGAATTCGCCAAAGCCAGGTTCCGAACTGGACCAGAAATGGCCTGTCGAGGCCGAGGCTCTGACGAATCCGCTCGACATCGGCCGGGCTCGCCTGATCGCCGGCGATCACCGCCGCAGGATCGCCCGGCGCGATATAGAGCAGACTGAAGACGAACAGCGCGACGATCGCCATCACGGGAATGGTGACCAGGATGCGCCGCAGAATGAACGAGGCCATGTGGATTACCGCACGCTCACGCGGTCTTCGACACGCCCCAGAAGAAGGGCAATGGCCCCTTCACGACCCCGGCGACGTTCTTGCGCCATGCCGTGTAGCTCAGGAAGAAACCCGTCGGCGCGTAGATGACGTCTTCCATCGCCGCCTTGTTGAGGCGAGCGATGGCAGCCTTCTCCTCATCGAGGCTCTTGGCGGCGAACCAGGCGGAGACTTCTTTTTCCACCTTCTCGCTCGTCGGCCAGCCCCACCACGCCTTGTCGCCGTTGCCGCGAATGCCGGCATAGCCGGCCGGGCTGAGGCAGTCCGCGCCGGCGTGCCAGGTGTGGAACATCTCCCAGCCGCCCTGACCGGCTGGTGATTTCTGGGCGCGACGAGCACCGACGGTTCCCCAGTCGGTGGCGACGAAGTCGACGTTCATGCCCATGCGCTTCAACAGATCGGCCGTCACGTCGCCCTGCGCCTTGGTGATCGGCTGATCCTGCGCCACGATGCAGGAGACCGGCTGGTTGGTATAGCCGCTCTCGGCGAGCAGCTTCTTGGCGAGATCGAAATCGCGCTTGCCTTTAAGAATGTCCCCGCCCTCTTCCGTATAAAGCGGTGTATTGGGCGTGAAGAAACCCGGCAACGGCTTCCACAGCGCGTCGTCGTCCCCGACGATCGCGCGCATATAGTCTTCCTGGTTGAGTGCGGTCGAGCACCGCGCGCCGCGCCCTCACATCGTTGAAGGGCGGGTGCAGATGATTCATCCGGAACACGCCGATATTGCCGAGCGGGTCGGCGATGTCGACGGCGATGTTGCGGTTCTTCTTCAGCACCGGCACGAGATCGGGGATCGGATTTTCCCACCAGTCGATCTCACCGTTCTGCAAGGCGGCCGCGGCCGTGGCGGGATCCGGGATCACCACCCATTCGATGCGATCGAGCAGCATATGCTTGCCGCCGGCGAGCCACGATGTCGGCTCCTGCCGCGGCACATAGTCGGTGAACTTTTCAAACACCGATTTGGCGCCGGGGACCCATTCGCTCCGGACGAACTTCATCGGCCCCGAGCCGACATATTCGCTGATCTGCTTGAACGGGTCGGTCTTGGCGATGCGCTCCGGCATGATGAAGGAGCAGGGCGAATTGTTCTTGGCCAGCGCCAGCAGCATCTTCGGATAAGGCTGTTTCAGCGACCATTTGAAAGTCCGGTCATCGACGGCTGTGAGGTCATTCTGGATCGCCTTGATCATCTGCCCCATCGGATCGCGGGCGGACCAACGCGCCAGGCTCGCCACCGCATCCTTGGCCAGCACAGGTTCGCCGTCATGGAATTTGAGGCCTGACCGCAAGCGGAAGGTCCAGGCCAGGCCGTCGTCAGACACCTCTTCGGATTCGACCATCTGGCGCTGCGGCTTGATCGAGGCGTCGATGCCGTACAGCGTGTCCCATACCAGGGCTGCCGCGTTGCGCACGACATATTGCGTTCCCCAGATCGGATCGAAATTCGCTAGATCGGCCTGCGGCACAAAGCGAAGGGTGCGTGCGGCGGCGCCTTGCGAAAGCGCCGGCATCGACAGGCCACCCGTCGCCGCCAGGCTGCCCGCCCCCGCCAATCCCTTCAACACCGTCCTGCGATCCATCAAGGCCTCCCAATTTCCGAAAATGCCAAAAGCGATTAGGCGTTAAACGAGCCCACCAGGCAATGGCGAACAGCCCCATTTGCTTGCAAATGGTGTGCCAGCAGCCCGCCGATAAAACCCCGTTAAATCAGTCCGATCACAGCATTTTCTGCCGTACTTAGCCAGTGCGGCGAATTTAAAGTTCCTATCGGTATCGCTGCAAGTTCTTGACAGGAACTTCAAATTCAAAGCCGCACTGGAATCAGAATGTTGCTTGAGCTGCTTTGATTCCGAAGTTCGCATCGGAGGTCGCCGCGATTACTTGCGAACTTCGGAATCGGAGCTCAAGCAAGCCGCTTGAATTTGGGCGACTCGTGCGGATGCCACCAGCGCCCGCCGATCACGACGCCCTCGGACGCGATCTTGCGGTCGCCGATCAGGTGCTCCCCGACAACGTCCTCGTAATCGAACTTGCCTTCCCTGATCGAAAGCAGCGTGGCGTCGCCGACACTGCCCGGCTTGAGGCTGCCGAGTTCGGGACGCCGCAGCGCCATCGCCGCATTGACCGTCGAAGCCGCGACCACGTCGGGAAACGGCATTCCCATGCACAGGAATTTCGACATCGTCGTCACCTGGTCGAAGGCCGGGCCGTTGATGCAGAGGATGTGGACATCGGAGGAAATCGTGTCGGGATAAAACCCGTTGGCGAGCATCGCGCGCGCCGTCTTGAACGCGAACGAACCCCGGCCATGGCCGATATCGAACAACACGCCGCGCTCGCGCGCTTGCAGAACCACCTGCTTGACCGTCCCCTGCGCGGTCGACGGCGCGTTGGGAAACGGCCGGAACGCATGGGTCAGAATATCGCCGGGGCGCAAGAGGCTGACCACCTCTTCATAGGTCGGCGGCGGATGGTCGATATGGCACATCAATGGCATACCGACTTCGTTGGCCACTTCCAGTGCGATTTGCAATGGCACGATGCCGGACGCGCCCGACGATGTGCGGCCGACCCGCACCTTGATGCCGACGATAAGATCGCGGTTGGCGTCTGCAACCTGAACCGCGTCGATCGGGTTCATCAACCGGATTTCCTCACTTTCGCCAACCATTACCCGATGCGAGAAGCCGTAAATGCCGGCATGCGAGACGTGCAGATAGGCCAGAATACGGACCTGGCTCGGTTCGATCACATGTTTGCGGAAGCCGGCGAAATTACCGGGGCCGGCGCTGCCGGTGTCGATCGCTGTGGTGACGCCGGAGGTACGGCAGAATTCCTCGGCATCGATGCCGAGCGAGGTGCCGCCCCAATATACATGGGTGTGCAGATCGATCAGGCCGGGCGTGACGATATAACCCGACACATCGCGCACCTCGGTGCCGGCATCGAGCTTGAGCGCGTTGCCAACCATGGCGACCTTGCCCTCGGCGAAAGCGACATCGGTGACGGCATCGAGTTTTTGGGAAGGGTCAACCACGCGACCGCCGCGCAGGACCAGATCGAAAGGCATGGGGTTCTCCGAATGACGGCAAGGACGCAACGAGAGGGCTTTAGCTGCGCCTGAATATTTGGGCAGCTATTTGATAATTGAGCAAATACTTGCGCCACTGTCATCCCCTGGCGCCGCGGTTCTGACATTCATATCCTGTCAACTCATGTCGCGGAGGGGTCTCGTGTGGAGCGGAGACGAACATGATCAAATGGATTGCCACATTTGCCGCAGGCCTTTTCGCTGCCTGGTCATTCCCCGCGCTCGGTGATCCCGTCCTCAAAGCCAGCGATGCAGGAATCCGTATCGGCAATGTCATGCCATATACGGGAGAGCTGGCGGCGTTCGGCGCCATTGGACGAGCCGAGGCGGCTTATTTCCAGATGCTCAACGAACACGGCGGCATAAACGGCCGGAACGTCGAATTTATTTCCTATGACGACAGCTCCAACCCCTTGGAGGCCATGGAACTAACGCGCAACCTCGTCGAGACGGAGAACGCGCTTTTTGTATTCGGTTCGTTTGGGACACCGAGCAACCTGGTCGTTCGAAAATATCTGAACGACAGGCATATCCCGCAACTGTTTGTTGCTTCGGGCGACGATCAATGGGCCGACCCAAAAGATTTTCCCTGGACGATGGGATGGCCACCCGCCTTTCGCACCGAAGGACGTATCTATGCGAATTATATCCAGGCCTATTATTCCGAAAAGAAAATTGGCGTGCTTTGGCAAAACGATGAATTCGGCCGCGACCTTTTTCGAGGTCTGGAGGAAGGTTTAGGCGACGCGGCCCGGATGATCGTCGCCGATACGGCCTTCGATGCGACGGACCGCTCGCTCGACCAGCAGTTGGATATCCTCCGCAATTCAGGTGTGGAGATCCTGGTGTTCGACGGCGCACCCGCGATGGCCGCTCAGGTGATCCGGCATCTGGGCGAGTCCGACTGGCATCCCGTGCTCCTTCTCGACAATGCAGCGGCTTCTATCGCCAATGCGCTGAGGCCGGGCGGCCTCGAAAACTCGATCGGCGTGATATCGACCGCGTTTCTGAAGGATGGCAGCGATCCTGCCTGGAAAGACGACACCGCCATGAAAGAGTATTTGTCTTTCATGGACAAATATTATCCGGACGGAGACAAAGAAGATATCTACACGGTCTTTGGCTATGCTGTCGCTCAAACCCTGGTTCAGGTCTTGAAGCAGTGCGGCGATGATCTCTCACGCGAAAACGTCATGAAGCAGGCCCAATCGCTGAAAGATTTTCGAAGCTCGGTCACGCTGCCGGGAATTGCGATCACCACAAGCCCGACCGATTTCCGTCCCGTCAAGGAAATGCGACTGGTGCAGTTCGACGGAAGAACCTGGCAACCGATCGGGCAACTTTTCGATAGCGCGTTTACCAGCGGCGCGGGGAATGCTCATTAATGTCTGATGCCCGGTAGCGTCCGGCGGATTTTCGCCGGGCGCGCGCCATCACGGCTGGCGAAAAGGATCTGGATCAACTACATCGACGCGGACAACGAAAATTCGCTTCATCGTGAAGAAATACGTGTGCATTCTCCTGATTCTGATCGTCGCACCGCTTCTGGCGTCAACCGCAAGCTATTTGCTTGGAGATCGGCGCGGAAATTGGCAGACCGCGGACCGTTCCAGCGCCGGATTGCTGCCGGCGCCATCCGAACAGCCGGACGCGCTGATCAGGGTTTTCGCGGCGAGAACCGTGCGCTGGCGTGGCATATTCGCCGTCCACACCTGGATCGTCGTCAAGAAGCGCGGCGCCGCGCACTATACCCGCTATGATTACACGGCATGGGGTGAGCCTATTCGGGTCAACGGTTTCGCGGCGGACGGACGATGGTTCGGGGCGATCCCCCAGGCTGTCGTGAGTGTCGACGGACAGGAGGCGGAGAAACTGATTCCGACCATTCACTCGGTCGTCGAGAACTACAGGTTTCGCGCCTACGGAGATTACAGCGCCTGGCCAGGACCGAATTCAAACACCTTCGTTCAAGCGGTGCTGGACGCGATCCCGGAACTCGATGCCGTCCTGCCCCCAACTGCGATCGGCAAGGATTATCCCTATCGTGGCAACTGGGTTGGACTGACGCCCTCGCGCACCGGCGTGTTTGTTTCGCTCGGCGGCTATCTCGGCATCACGATCGGCTGGATAGAAGGCATCGAAATCAATGTCCTTGGCGGTGTGATCGGCGTCGACATCCGCCGCCCTGCGTTGAAGTTTCCCGGCATAGGCCGCCTCGGCGTTTCACAAGCTTAATCGCGGCTGGCCCATTCACTTTTTGCGGGCTGTGCGCGAATCGGCGGGCCAGGCGCGCATGGCGAGCCGGCCGATTTCGGCCAGCGTCTTGCGTGACGCGCCATCACGGGCCTGCACCGCAAGGCCGCGCGCGACGGCGCTATAATACGCCGCCAGCATTTTGGCATCGGTGCCCTCGGGCACATCTCCTTTGGCGATGCCTTTATGGATGCGTGCCGCCATCGCACTTTCCGAAAAGGCACGATGGTCGGCCATCATGTCGCGGATATTCGTCATTCCCGGCGAGCAATGCGTGCCTGCAAGCGAAATCATGCAGCCGAGCGGATGATCGCCGCGGGTGAACTCCTCTGCGGTCGCCTCGAACAGGTGCGCGAAAGCTGTTTTGGTATCGATCGAGGGGTCATTGAGAATGGCGAAAAACCATTGGCCCGCCCATTCGAGATAGGAGCGCGTCGCCTCGCAGTAGAGCGCTTCCTTGCTGCCGAACGAATTGTAAAAACTCGACGCACTGATCCCCATCGCGGCGATCAGCTCGTCGAATGACGTACCTTCATAGCCGCGCTCCCAGAACAGCTTCATCGCTTCTCTCAGCGCGATGTCGCGGTCGAACACCGCCGGCCGTCCCCGGCCACGTTTGCTCTCCTCGGTTTTCTTCCCTTGAATTATTTTTGGTGTCATCGCTCCAATAATCCTTGAACTGCGCCTCCCCGAATTTATATGCCGCCAGTCATATTGGAGTGCTTCCTCCAAATATCAATCCCAAGCGCAGCTCTTCCACCTCTTAATAACGACCTCGCATCACCCCTCCCCGGCGACGCAGTGACCGAATTCCGCTCAGCATGACAACGGCTTATGGACAGTCTCATGGATCAGATCAGCGACCCCTTAGCGATTGAAAGAGAAAGTCTCGACGAACCGCCGGCGCGGCCGCGCCGGCGAAGCTGGAGGACCGCTGTCGCCGGTGCCGTAGCGGTCCTGGCTCTTGGGGTTCTCTACGTCGGTTTTGGATTTCGCGGGGGCGGCCAGACGGCCGCAGCGCCGACACCTGCGCCGCCGGTCACGGTCAGCCAGCCGTTGCGGCGCGAGGTTGATACGCGGGTTGGCTTTCTCGGCCAGTTCTCGGCAATCGACCGGGTGGAACTACGCGCGCAGGTCGGCGGAACGCTGACCGAGATTCACTTCAAGGACGGTCAGATCGTGCACAAGGGAGACCTTCTCTTTGTGATCGATCCGCGTCCCTATGAGATCAAGCTCGAACAGGCCAAGGCGGCGTTGCAGACGGCGATGGCGCGCGTCGAGCTCGCCAATACGCAGCTGTCCCGCGCGCAATCGCTTCGCCGCAACGAATTCGCAACCCAGGAAACGGTCGACCAGCGCACGTCCGACCAGGATTCCTCAAAGGCCGCGGTCGAAGATGCCAAGGCACGCATTCGAGACGCCGAACTCGACCTCGAATATTCGCAAGTTCGCGCGCCTTTCACCGGCCGCATCGGCGCACGCCAAGTATCGATCGGAAGCCTTGTTGCCGGCAGCCGCTCCGCCACCAGCCCAACCACGCTGCTGGCTACGCTCGTCTCGCTCGACCCGCTCTATCTCGACTTCGACATGAGCGAATCCGATTTTCTCACCTTTAACCGCGAGCGCGCCCGCATCGGTGGTCCGCTCGCCAACAAGGTCGTGCTCGGTCTCAGCGACGAAAACAATTTCGTCCGTCAGGGAACGCTCGACTTCGTCGACAACGCGCTCGATCGCTCGAGCGGGACCATTCACGCACGGGCCACGGTGCCGAACCCGGACCTCTTTCTGGCGCCGGGCCAGTTCGCGCGGCTGCGTGTCGCGATCGCGCCGCCCGCGTCGGTTTACCTCCTGCCTGACTCCGCGGTCATCCTCGACCAGTCGCAGCACCTGGTCATGACGGTCCAGCCCGATTCAACCGTGAAGCCGAAGATCGTGACGACAGGCGATCTCCGCGGCGGGCTGCGTGTGGTGCTGTCCGGCCTGGAGCCCACCGACCGCGTCATCATCAACGGCCTGGTGCGCGCGATGCCTGGCGCCAAGGTCACGCCGCAGGACGGCGCCATCCACTACGACGCCAGCGCGGACGGCGACGGCTAGGCAACCGCTCGCTGACCACCGGTCCAGGCAGGAGATTTCAATGACCCATAGCTTCATCGACAGGCCGATTTTCGCCACCGTCCTCAGCGTCTTCGTGACGCTGATCGGGCTCGGCGCGCTCGCCATCCTGCCCATTGCGCAATATCCGGAGATCGTGCCGCCGACGGTCCAGATCACCACGCAATATCCCGGCGCCTCCGCCGAGGTGGTCTCGCGAACCGTTGCCACGCCGCTTGAGCAGGAGATCAACGGCGTCGAGAGCATGCTCTACATCAACAGCCAATCGACCGGCGACGGCAAGCTCACGATCACCGTGACGTTCCGGATCGGAACTGACCTCAACGTGGCGCAGATGCTGACGCAGAACCGCGTGCAGGACGCGCTGCCGCGCCTGCCGGAAGACGTGCAACGGCTCGGCGTGCAGGTGCGCAAGGCGACACCCAATATCCTGCTCGCCGTTCACCTCTATTCGCCCGACAGTTCGCGCGACCTGCTTTACACCTCGAACTACGCGACATTGCACGTAAAGGACGTGCTGGCGCGGCTGCCCGGTGTCGGCGACGTGACGATGCAGGGCGGGCGCGAATATGCCATGCGCATCTGGCTCGATCCGGACAAGATCGCCGCGCACAACCTCAACGCCAACGAGGTTCTGGCCGCGCTGCGCGCCCAGAACGTCCAGGTCTCGGCCGGCATTCTGAATCAGCCGCCGGTCGCCTCAAAACAGGCTTATCAGCTTAACGTACAGGCGCTCGGCCGCCTTTCCACGCCCGATGAGTTTGCCGCCATCGTGTTGAAGTCGGACAATCAGGGCCGCGTGACGCGCCTGCGCGACGTCGGCCGCGTCGAGATCGGCGCCTCCGATTACGGCTCGACCGCCTTCATGGATCGCCTGCCCGGCCTGCCACTCCTTATTTTCGCCCAGCCGGGTGCCAATTCGCTGGCCGTCGACCGCGAGGTGATCGATGCGATGCAGAAGCTCGGCAAGGACTTTCCGCCCGGCCTCGCCTACACGATCATCTATGATCCCACTATCTTTGTCGGCAAGTCGGTCGACGAGGTCGTCAAGACGATCTTCGTCGCGATCCTGCTGGTGGTCGGCGTCGTGTTCCTGTTCCTGCAAAGCTGGCGCGCGGCGATCATTCCGGTGATCGCGATCCCGGTCTCGCTGGTCGGTACTTTCACCTTCCTCTATGCACTCGGCATTTCGCTGAACAACCTGTCGCTGTTCGGTCTCGTGCTTGCGGTCGGCATCGTGGTCGACGACGCCATCGTCGTGGTGGAGAATGTCGAGCGCAATCTCGAGCGAGGCATGCAACCGGCCGAGGCCGCCCATGTCACCATGCGAGAGGTCGGCGGCGCACTAATCTCGATTGCACTGACGCTGTGTGCAGTGTTCGTGCCATCGGCATTCCTGTCCGGCATCACCGGGCAATTCTTCCGCCAATTCGCGGTCACGATCGCGGCCTCGACGCTGATCTCCTGTTTCGTGTCGCTGACCTTGAGCCCTGCGCTCTGCGCGGTGCTGTTCAAGGCTCACGAACCCGGCCACACCGCCCGCCGTTCATGGATCGCGCGGCTGGTGACGGCGGGGTTCGACCGCTTCAACTTCGGCTTCCAGTGGCTGTCCACGAGCTATGGACGGCTGACGCGCCGCCTCGTGCAGATCACCGGCGTCGTGCTGGTGGTCTATGTCGCGTTGATCGGCGTCGCCGGCGTCCAGTTCTTTCGTGCTCCCACCGGCTTCATTCCGGAGCAGGACCAGGGCTATCTGATTACGGTCCTGCAATTGCCGCCCGGCGCGACGCTCGACCGGACCGAGGCTGTGGTCAAGCGAGCGATTGACATTATCATGTCGACGCCGGGCGTCGAGCATGTCGCCCCGTTCGCCGGCCTTGACGCCACCACCTTCACCATCGCCTCCAACGCGGCGACGATCTTTTCCGGACTGCCGTCGCTGTACAATCACCAGGTCAAGGGCGTGACCGCTGCCAGCGTGCTCGCCGATCTGCGCAAGCGGCTCTCGGTGATTCAGGACGCCTACGTGCTCACGATCCCGCCGCCGCCGGTGCAAGGCATCGGCAATGCCGGCGGCTTCAAGATGATGCTGCAGGATCGCGCCGGGCTTGGATCGGACGCGCTCTCGAAAGCGGCGCAAACGCTGGTCGCCGCCGCCAACAAGGACCCGAGCTTTGCCGGCGTCTTTACATTGTTCGGCACACGTTCGCCGTCGGTCTATGCTGATATCGACCGCGAGAAGGCCGAAAAGGTCGGGCTCACGCCGACCGACGTGTTCGCTACCTTGCAGCTCTATCTTGGCTCGCAATATGTCAACGACTTCAATTTCCTGGGCCGAACTTATCAGGTCATCGCGCAGGCGGATGGCAGCTTCCGGCAGGATCCGCAGGACATCGCGCGGCTGAAGGCACGCAACGGTTTGGGCGAGATGGTACCGGTCGGAACGGTGGCACGGCTGAAGGCCGAAAATGTACCCTACCGCGTACCGCGCTATGACCTGTTTCCCGCCGCCGAAGTGATGGGCGTCGCCGCGCCGGGCATTGCCACTGGCTCCGCGCTGCACCGGATGGAAGAACTCGCCCATAAGGTGCTGCCGCCCGGCATCGGTTTCGAGTGGACCGAGCTTGCGTTCCAGCAGCAGCTGCCGGGAACCTCATCGCTCCTGGTGTTTGGCGCCGCCGCGCTGTTCGTGTTCCTGGTGCTCGCGGCGCAGTATGAGAGCTGGAATCTGCCGCTGGCGGTCGTGATGATCGTGCCGATGTGCCTGCTCGCCTCCGTCACCGGCCTGTTGATACGCGGCATGCCGATCGACGTGCTGGCGCAGATCGGTTTCGTCGTGCTGGTCGGCCTTGCCGCCAAGAACGCGATCCTGATCGTGGAATTCGCCCGGCAGACCGAAGAAAGCGGCGCTACGCCCGGCGAAGCCGCCGTCACCGCGGCGCGCACGCGGCTGCGGCCGATCCTGATGACCTCGCTCGCCTTCATCTTCGGTGTCTTCCCGCTGGTGGTCGCGACCGGTGCGGGCTCGGAGATGCGGCAATCGCTGGGCACCGCCGTATTCGCCGGCATGCTAGGGGTGACCGGCTTTGGTCTGTTGTTCACGCCTGCCTTCTATACGGTGGTGCGCAAGATCAGCGGCAGGAAGCTGAAGGCGAAAGAGAGCGGCAGTTCTTCCGGCGATATCGCGGCGCCACCAAGCCCGCAGCCCAGCAAGCCCTTTGCCGCGGTCTGAGGGTCGGTGTCCCACCGGCGGCTGCGCCGTCGGTTCAGCCATCGGCGGATGGTTCTGGAGAGGCAGATGCTCAACTCGCCGCGCTGTTCGTTGCGCAGCCGGTGGAGTTGAATATCACTTTGAAGTATTGGCGATGCTTTCAAGCAGCTTGATCGCTCTCGATCGCGTGGATTGGCTCTTGATGCTCATGAAGGCAGACAACAATCTCTGCCCTTCCGGTATTCGCTCGACGTCGAAGCCGTCGAGCATTTCAGGACGTCCATTCCCCCAGGCATCTTCCCCAAAGAAATAAGCCAGTTTCACATCGAGAGCGGACGCAATCTGAGTCAGTCGACTGCAACTGATCCGGTTGGTGCCCCGCTCATACTTCTGAACTTGCTGGAAGGTCACACCGATTTTTTCAGCCAGCTCACTTTGAGACAGGGACAATTCCAGCCGTCTCATGCGAACCCGCTTGCCCACGAGAACATCAACGGAGTTCTGCACCGAAATGACTCCCTGCTGACGTTGCAAATGACGGATCAAAAACCGTGTGCTCGGTCTCTCTATCGCATGCGGATACCAAGCTAATCTCTCAGTTTAGCAGATTTCTAGTATTGAGAGCAATTTAGTATCCCTCCAACTTTTCCGTTTATGCACCGCAGGATTCAATGAGGACACCGCGCTGCCGCACCTTTTCGGCAACGGCCTGGGCGGCATCGCTGGAGAAGAATTCGAGACCTGCCATCAGACGGCCGATGGGGTGTACTCGTCATATTCGTGACCGCTATAGTGAGCGCGCGGCAATCCCCGCTGCTCGACAAACACTCTAAAGCGCAATCGCGCCTGCGACGCCAACGCGTCCTGGAAAAGGTGGGCCGTCGCTAACTTGAATGTCTCGATCATTTTGAGCTTCGCTTGCAGGATTAGCCTGCGCCGGCAAAGCAGTTCACCGGGCAGGTTCGTACTCGGGACGTCCCTAGGGCAGAGGCCAGGGCGCTACGTGGCGTCCAGTGCGTGCACCCAGGCTTCTGGGTAAAGCGCGTAGCCCTCGCCTTGCTGCGCCAACCGGGCGAAAGCCGGGAAATGCAGATGCATCCCGGCAACCAAAACGCGATCGGCGCTGACCCGGTCGAACATGCGTTTGCGTGAAGCTGCGGCCATGGCCAGGTCGGTATCGAAGCCCATGCCGGCGTCGGGAAACGCGGTTTGCACTTCCGGCACGTGGACCGTGTCGCCCCAGATCATCAGCTGATCATTGCCCGATGCGACCAGATAGGCGGTGTGACCCGGCGTATGGCCGTGACTCGGCACCGCGGTCACGCCGGGAAACACTTCACCTTGTCTGAATAGTCGCGTGCGGTTCTTGTAGGGCGCTACCTGCTCGCGACCCGCCTCGAAAAACAGCTTCTTCGACCGCTCGTCCGCCTTCGCCATCGCGCCGTCGTCGAACCAGTGTGGCAGTTCGTTCTCATGCATGACCAGTTCCGCATTCAGGAAACAATAACCGGCCACTCGGCATCTCGGTCAGACCGGCGGAATGATCCGGATGCATATGAGTCAGCAACACTGTATCGATCGACTTCGGATCGATACCGGCGGCTGCAAGGTTGCGTTGAACGAAACCGGCGGTCGGCAGCAAATAATCGCCCGAACCGGTATCGATAATCGCCAGACGGCCTTTTGAATGGATCAGAAACGTATTGACGCTGGTTCGTCGTGCCGGCCGGAATGCTTCCCGCAAAATCTGACGCGCCTTGTCGAGATCGACATTGCGCATCACTTCAAGATTGCCGTCCAGGTAACCATCGCTGATGGCCGTGACGATAATATCTCCGATCTTGCGATGATATACGCCGGAATTTTGCTGTGTCGGTTGTGGCACCATTTGGGAAGACCTTGATACGGGGGAAATGTGGAGAGGCTATCAGGCGTCGACGGATTTCAGGAAATCGTCGATGCTATTTGCAATCAAATCGGGCGTTTGCACCGCCATGTAGTGTCCGGTGTGGACTTCGATATAACGCGCGCCGGGAATCGCGTTGGCCACTTCCTGCGCCATTGGCGGCGGCCTGACGCGATCAAGACTTCCGCCGATCACGAGCGCCGGGCACCGCACCTCGCTCAGCGCTTTTTGCATGTCCGCGTTCGCCAGCATTCGCCAGATCGTTGCATAGCTCGCGGGATCGTTGCCGAGCCAGCGTGCCCGGAATCGTTCAAAGCGTCCGGCGTCGCCGCGCAACTCCGGAGCATAACCATTGAGCATCGCGTCCTCGACGGCAAACGCCATCCCGCCGCCTTCGATCTTGGCCAGGCGTTCAAGCGCCGCCGCACGGCGAGCCGGCGCGACGCCCGTGGCCGGACTGCCGACGATGACGGCGCTTGAACGCTCGGGATACTGGGCGGCGAATTGAAGCGCGATCGCGCCTCCGACGGCAACGCCCGCAAGCGCCACCTTGCCGGCTATTCCAAGCGCGTCGAGCAGCGCGGCAATGTCCGCGCCCATCGTTTCGAAGGCGAGTTCGCCCCGGACTTTTTGCGACATGCCGGCACCGCGGGTGTCATATCGCAAAACGCGGCGCGATGGCGCAAAATGCGGAACAACCTCGTCCCAACTTTCGAGCGAGCCGCCCATTTCGTGCACGAGCACCAATGTGCGCTCGCCCTTGCCGCTCAGTTCGTAGCGGAGCGCAATACGATCGAGTTCGATGAAGCGCATTTAACGTTCGGGCCTCCTCCCCGTTATCGAAATTCGTTTGGACCGGCCAATTGCCGGCCGGCGTTGGCCGAGAAAGCGCGAGACGACCGCCGACGCGCCAAATTCGACATCCGCACGATGACGCGCGCACGCAGAAGCGGCAAGGTAGTCATCCTCATGGCGGTAAGCTGACCTATGCAACTCGGCGTCTACATGTGAGAGACTGGCGGCGGGCTTCTCCGCAACTCCCCAAAATCCCAGGGAAACCGCTGCATACCGCCCCATGAATTTCGAAGGGCGAGCGCCCGCCTGGTTGCGTTCGGGGCTGCGCAGGCAAAGGCGGGCTGCGTGATTACAGCCATTCCGCCGCAAGGGCGGCGTTCGTTCGGCTGGTAAGGTTGTCGGAGCGGCCCGGCGGCGCAGTCATCTTCCGCCGGGAACCCTGCGTTAACCATAATTTACTGTGTTTCGTCTTTCATGCGAGGACGGATCGAGCCACGGCTTTTGATTCGGCATTTTTGTCGGTTGTCCGGGGGCAATCTGTGCGGACGAAATGGAGCTCGACCGACTACCCTGGATTATTTCCGCACGCGGAGGCTGTGGCCGCGAGCGCTTTCGCGGCGATCATGTTATCGGCGGCGCCGGCCCACGCGATTTGCGCACCAGCCTCGGGCAATAACGTCACCGCCAGCTGCACCGGGACGACTAACAACCAGGACAGCATCGACGGCTACGGCAAGACAAACCAAACCAATCTCAATACGACGGTGGTCCAGGGCGCGACGGTAACGGGGACAAACAATGGAATCAACTTCAATACGGGATCGGTGACGAATGCCGGCGCCGTCACAGGCACGACCGCCTCCGGCATCTTCGCCCAAACCCCTGCCGGTACGGGCACCATCACGGTGAACAATTCCGGCAGCATCACGGGGGCCAACTACGACATCAACACCTTTACCGACCTCGCAGTGACGAATTCCGGAAACATCACGGGGATCGCCGCATGGGGCGTCAACTCCTTCTCGGGCGCCGTGAACGTGACCAACACTAGCACGGGCACGGCGGCAGTTTCGGGGGCGGCATTGTCGCGGGCACCAGTGCCACTGTGGCCAATTCCGGCAGCGTCGCGGGCGGCATATACGCGACCACTAGCGCCAATGTCACGAATTCCGGCAGCGTCACCGGGGGCATCAACGCGGGCACCGATGCCACTGTGGCCAATTCCGGCAGCATCACGGACGGCGTCTACGCGACCACTAGCGCCAATGTCACGAATTCCGGCAGCGTCACGGGCGGCATCAACGCGGGCACCGCTGCCTATGTCACCAATTCCGGCCTCATTACGGGCGGCACTGCCGGCATCCAGGCCGGCTCCAGCGCCACCATCGCCAATTCGGGCACGATCGCGGGCACCGGCCCGACCGGCATCGGCATCCTCACCGGCACCACCGCCAACGTCGCCAATTCCGGCACCATCATCGGCGCTGGCGGCACGGCGATCCAGTTCAACGCCAACGGCACGCCGGGTTCCGACATCCTGACGGTGCTGCCCGGCGCGCGCTTCGGCGGGAAGATCGATTTCGGCGGCGGCGCCGACACGATCAATTTCGCATCGGGGAGCTGGATCCTCAACACGGCCAATTTCAACAAGATGCTTTCGACCGTCACCACGCCCGGCGCTCCCTATCTCGTGACGTCGAACCAGATCGTCGTCGCAGATGTCTCCGGCTTCGGCGCGCAGAACCGCGCCATCATGGATATCACGTGGTGGATCAACTCGGTGTTGCCGGATGCGCCGGTGTTCGCGCCTGCCGCGAGCGGCGGCGCCAACTCATTCGCCGCCGCCGCTTCGCCGTTCGACGCCTTTGCCAGCTTCCCGCCGGATGCGCCCGGCAATGCCGCGACCAGCGCGCCGGTGCTGAAGACCGCGAGCGTCACTTATGCCGACGGCAATACGGTCTGGACCAGGGGGTTCGGCGGCCAACGCCAGCAGGACACCTCTGGTGCTTTCGCCGGCAGCACTACCACAGGCTATGGCGGAGCGGCCGGCTATGAGCGCGTGCTCGATCCCGATCTGAAGATTGGCGCACTGCTCGGCGCCAGCACCAACAAGACCAATCTGTATCAGAACGCCGGCAGCGTCGGCACCGACACGGTGTTCGGTGGCGCCTATGGCCGGTTGACGCGGGGGAGCACCTTCCTCGACCTCGCCGTGATCGGCGGCAACCTCGACAACAGCAGCGCGCGCACCATCGCCGGTGGGCTCGCGCCGCAGATCGCGACCGCGGCTTATGGCGGCTGGTTCGTCGATCCCGCAATGATGCTCGGCCAACGCATCGACATCGATCAACGCGGCTTCACCGTCACGCCGGCGCTAAGAGTACGTTACGTGGCCGCGCATTTCGACGGCTACACGGAGACGGGCTCGACCGCCAATCTCACCATCGATGGCCGCGATTTCCAGGCATGGGAAGAACGCGCCGAAATTACCTTCGCCAACACCCGCATGATCGGTGCCAGCCGTGTCACCGCGCGCGTCACCGGCGGCATTCTGGGCGACCAGCGCTCAACCGGCGGCCAGCTAAACATCGCGCTTCTCGACCAAAACTTCCTCGCCACCACACCGGATCGCGGCAGTATTGCCGGCGGCTACGGCAGCGCCGGCATCGACTGGCAGATCGGCCGCGTTACGCTGTTCGCGGCGGCCGAGGCGACCTACACCAACGACGCGACGAAAATCTATGCCGGCAAGGGCGGCGTCCGCGTCGCCTGGTAGCTACGATTGGATGGACAGGATTTGAACCTATGACCTTAAGTTTATAAGCATGGCGAGCGCACGATGACCGGCTCACGCTGAAGCGGCAAGGTAGCCACCCTCATGGCAGCAGCCCGACCTATGCAATGCGGTGTCTTGGTTTGAGAGGCCAAGGGCGGGCTTCCTCAGCAATTCCCAAAATCCCGAAGAGAAACCACTGCATACCACCCCCATAAGTTCGAAGGGCGCGCGCCTTTGGAAACGGCCGCTTCGTCACGACAGGCCGCCGGTCGGCTTGACCGGCGGTCGAAATCAGAAGAAGAAAACCCGGTAATTTCTGGTCGGAGTGGCAGGATTCGAACCTGCGACCCCTGCGTCCCGAACGCAGTGCTCTACCGGGCTGAGCCACACTCCGACAAGAAGGCGGCTTATAGCCTCGGCTTTCGCGCACCGCAAGGCGGCGATTTTGAAGGATTTGACCCCTGTGAAGGTGGGCCTGAAAACGCAGATTTTGCCGGCCGATGAGGCCGCCGTAGCGGCGGCCGCACGCTGCCTTTCCGAAGGCGGTCTGGTCGCGTTCCCGACCGAGACCGTTTATGGGCTCGGCGCCGATGCCGCGCAGGCTGCGGCCATTGCCCGGCTCTACGAGGCCAAGGGACGGCCCTCCTTCAATCCCCTGATCGCCCATGTCGCGGATATCGATGCCGCCCGGCAAATCGCCTGTTTTGACGCGACCGCCATGCGGCTTGCGGAAGCCTTCTGGCCCGGGCCGCTGACGCTTGTGCTGCCCAAAACGGCCGACTGCCAGGTCGCAGAACTCGCGACCGCGGGCCTCGATACGGTCGCCATCCGCGTTCCCGCCCACCCTGTCGCGCAAGCCATTCTGCGCACCTTTGGCGGGGCGGTGGTGGCGCCTTCCGCCAATATCTCGGGCCATGTCTCGCCGACCACGGCCGCCCATGTCGCGAGCGATCTTTTCGGCCGCGTCGATCTGATCCTCGACGGCGGCGCGGTGAGCGTCGGCGTCGAATCCACGATTCTAGCCTGCTTTGAGGAAGCGATGCTGCTGCGGCCAGGCGGGCTGCCGCGCGAGGCGGTCGAGCGCGTGCTCGGCCGCGCCTTGCAACGGCTGCCCGAAGACGCCGTCAACGACGAAGCCCAGCCGCTGGCGCCGGGCATGCTGGCCTCGCACTACGCGCCCCGCACGCCGGTTCGGCTCGGAGCCACCCATGTCGAGCCGGATGAGGTCCTTCTGGCTTTCGGCGCCGCTGAACTGGATGGCGCCCATGGGGCGAAAGCCGTGATGAATTTGTCCGCGGCGGGCGATCTCAGCGAGGCCGCCGCCAATCTTTTCGGCTATCTTCGCAGCCTCGATGCCAAGGGTGCACGCGCCATCGCGGTCATGGGCGTGCCGCATCATGGTCTGGGCGAAGCCATCAACGATCGGCTGCGCCGCGCCGCGTTGAGTAGATAGGATCTTGGGCAGATAAAATCTTGGGCAGATAAACGGTCAGATAACAAGAAGCAAAATCAACGAGACGCCAATGAACATCGTCCAAACGCCGGTTGCTCCGCTTTCGCCCGAATTGATCGCGCGGTTTCGCGCCATCGTCGGCGACAAATATGCGGTGACGGAGCCGGCCGACGTCGCGCCCTATGTGACCGAAGAGCGGGGGCTGTTTCACGGCCACTCGCCGTTGATCCTGCGGCCGGGATCGACCGCGGAAGTCTCCGCGATCTGCAAGCTTGCCACCGAACAAAAAATCGCGCTGGTGCCGCAAGGCGGCAATACCGGTTTAGTCGGCGGCCAGACCCCGCATCACGGCGAGGTCGTGGTCTCGATGCGACGGCTCGACAAGATCCGCGAGATCGATCCCGCCTCCAACACCATGACCTGCGAGTCCGGCGTGGTGTTGCAGGTCGCGCAACAAAAGGCGGCCGAGGTCGATCGCCTGTTTCCGCTGTCGCTGGGCGCGGAAGGAAGCTGCACCATCGGCGGCAATCTCTCCACCAATGCCGGCGGCACCGCAGCCCTTGCCTTCGGCGTGGCGCGCGAGATGGCGCTCGGGCTCGAAGTGGTGCTGGCGGACGGGCGGATTCTCAACGGCCTGTCCAAACTGAAGAAAGACAATACCGGCTACGACCTGCGCAACCTCTTCATCGGTGCCGAGGGCACGCTCGGCATCATCACCGCGGCAACTCTAAAACTGTTTCCGAAGCCGCGCGCGATCGAGACCGCCTTTGTCGGCCTCAAATCGCCTGACGATGCGTTGAAGCTGTTGTCGATCGCGCAAAGCGAAGCGGCGGGAAGTCTTACCAGTTTTGAATTGCTGGCGGACATCGCGGTCGATTTCAGCGTGCGCCACGGCATCGACATCCGCGATCCCCTCACCAGCAAGCATCCCTGGTTCGTGCTGATGGAATTGTCTTCCTCGCGCGACGACGCGCGCGCCACGCTGGAATCGATCTTAGGCCGCGGCATGGAACAGGGCATCGTCGACGACGCCGTGATCGCGGCGAATTTGAGCCAGCGCGCCGGCGTTCTGGAAGCTGCGCGACGAAATGTCGGCGGCGCAGAAGCCCGAGGGCGGCTCGATCAAGCACGACATTTCGGTGCCGGTCGCCGCGGTCCCCGATTTCATCGCGGAAGCCAATGCCGCTGTGGTGAAGCTCATCCCGGGCGCGCGGCCGGTGCCGTTCGGCCATCTCGGCGACGGCAATATCCACTACAATGTCAGCCAGCCGATCGGCGCCGATGCGGCTGATTTCCTGGGCCGCTGGCACGAGGTCAATGCGGTCGTGTTCGACATCGTGCTGCGAATGGGCGGATCGATCTCCGCCGAACACGGCATCGGCGTGCTCAAGCGCGACGAACTGCCCGAGGTGAAGGACAAGGTCGCGATCGAATTGATGCGTTCCATCAAGGCGATGCTTGACCCGCTCGGGATCATGAACCCCGGCAAGGTGCTGTGACGACGGCCGTCCAAACGCTTGCGATCGCACCGATCGACGACGCCGATGTCGCCGACGTCGTTGCGCTTTGGCAAACCTGCGGCCTGACCCGGCCCTGGAACGATCCGGCCGCCGATATCGCGCTCGCCCGCAAGGGACCAAACGCGGCGGTGCTGATCGGCCGCGATGATCACGCGATAGTCGCCACGGTTCTGGCCGGGCACGACGGTCACCGCGGCTGGGTCTACTACCTCGCGGTTGATCCCGATCATCGCCAAAAGGGATATGGACGCGTCATGATGGATGCGGCGGAACGCTGGCTGCGCGAACGCGGCATCGAAAAACTCCAGCTCATGGTCCGGGCCGACAACACAAGCGTGAAGAACTTCTATCAATCCCTCGGTTACTCCGAGCAGGAACGCATCATCTATGCGAAATGGCTCGACGGACGCGAGCCGACCCCGTAATCCAACCTCCCAAAACGGCAGAAACGCCCGCGAGAACGAACATGCGCATCGCCCTTATCCACGCTCTCAAACATTCGCTGGTTCCGATCGAAGCCTCGTTCGCGCGGCTATGGCCGGAGGCAACGCTGATGAATCTGCTCGACGACAGCCTGTCGGCGGATGTGGCGCGCGACGGCCGGTTGACGCCGGCAATGACCGACCGCTTCCTTGCGCTCGGACGCTATGCGGCCTCCACCGGCGCCGACGCGATCCTCTTCACCTGTTCGGCCTTCGGTCCTTGCATCGAGGCCGTGGCGCGCGATCTCGCACCGAAGCCCGTGCTCAAGCCCAATCAGGCGATGATCGAGCAGGCGGTGGCGCGCGGTCATCGCATCGGCCTGCTCTCGACCTTTCCGCCGACGTTGCAGTCGATGCCGGCCGAGTTTCCGGGCACGGTGACGCTGGTGCCGAAACTGGCGGAAGGCGCCATGGCAGCGCTCGATCGCGGCGATCGCGCCGAGCATGACCGCCTGGTCGTGCAGGCCTCGCGCGACTTGCGCGACTGCGACCTGATTGCGCTCGCGCAATACAGCATGGCGCCTGCTGCCGAGCTCGTGGCCGAGGCCTCGAAGCTACCGGTGCTGACGACGCCGGACAGCGCGGTGACCAAACTGAAGCAGTTGCTCAACAGCTAACTTACCCGTTCAGAACAGACTGCCCTGCCCGTCGTCGAAATCCGCGGCAGACGTTTTGCGCGGGCTCGTTTTCTTGCTGGCTTCGTTTGCTCGGCTTCGCGCTGCTCCGCCGTGATCGGCAGGACCAGTTGCGCATCGTCATTGGCGACGTGATTGACCCGCATCGAGACCTCGTGCCAGGCGAATTCGCCCTCTTTTGGTCCGCGCATCAGCGGCGTCACGCTGTCTGCTTCATCGGAACGGCAATCGAGCCAACGTTCGAAATCATCGGCGTTGATCGTCACCGGCACGCGAGGGTGAAGTATCGCGAGGTCGGCGCTCGCGGGCGCCGTGACAATCGCGACGGTGTCGACCTCCTCGCCGTTCGGCCCGACCCAGGTCTCCGCGATCCCCGCAAATCCGATCGGGCCGCCGTCGCGGCGATGGATGAAATATGGCCGCTTGCTGCCACCGAGCGATTGCCACTCATAATAACCGTCGGCCGGAATCAGGCAGCGCCGCCGCCGGATCGCATTCTTGAACGCCGGTTTCTTCTTCACGCTCTCCGCGCGGGCATTGATCAGGAGCGTAAATTTACGGGGATCTTTCACCCAGGCCGGCCACAACCCCCAGCGCATCAAGCGAAAATGCCGGCCATTTCCGCTCATCACCACAGGTATCGGTTGCGTCGGGGCAATATTATACCGCGGCGGGAAATTTGGTTGTTCCAAATAACCAAAAAGTTGCCGAAGGGCTTCTGGCGCTGAGGTTATAACGAAACGTCCGCACATTATTGGTATCCGAATAAGTATTCTTCAGTAACTTTTTACCCCGAACCCTAACACTGCGACAGATGACGTCATCAGCCACCCAACCCATGCAGCCCGTCTCCGAAGCCGCCGCCAACAATGCGGCGCGAGCGGCCGAACTGCGCGCCGCCAACATCAATCCGCGCACCGGACTTGCCACCGATTATCTCAATCACTTCAACGAAGCGATGATGCTGCTGGAAATGATTCCGGATATGCCGGAATGCGCCGAGGATTTTCTCGGCTGGGAACCGTTGTCCTACGCCGAACATTTCACGGCCTCCAACTTCAAGGCAAGGGATCTGGCGATCGATGCCTATAACACCACCGACGTCCGCATCCGCGCTGAGTTCGACAACATCACGAGCGCGATCACCTCGATCCTGAGCGCGGTAGGCGCAGCGATGCGCGAAGCCACGAACGATGACACCCGCACCAGACTGGCCGAACAGGCCACCGGCTGGGTCAAGCCGCTGGTGATGCAGGCGGGCGGCATCATCAACGGCCACGGCGCGGCCGACGTCGAGTATATCATGGCGCATTGATTGCCGGTGATCGCGGTGGAGTGGATCACGCTTCTGGTCTAATACAGGTCACGCGAACACTTCGTCCCGGATTCCATTTTGGCGCCCCTCCCTCCATCCCGTCCCCAGCTCGCCGTCAGTGCGGCGATCTTCCGCGAGAGCAAGGTGCTCGTCGTGCGGCGCGCGCGCTCGCCTGCGAAGGGATTTTATTCGCTGCCCGGCGGCCGCGTCGAATTCGGCGAAACCCTTCATGCCGCGCTCCATCGCGAAGTCGCTGAGGAAACCGCGCTAAAAATCGAGATCGCTGGCCTTGCCGCCTGGCGTGAAGTGCTGCCGACGGCTGAGGGCGGCGGGCATTTTGTGATCCTGTCGTTCGCCGCACATTGGAGCGCAGGCGAGCCGGCGCTGAACGAGGAACTCGACGACTGCCAATGGCTCGCGCCGGATGCGCTGGGCGAACTCAAGACGACGGCAGGCCTGCTGGACGTCCTCCAGTCGGCCCGGCGCGTTTTGGGCCTCTAACAACAGAAATCGGCGGCTTGCGCGGCGCACCCCAAGCGGGCATATGACACGGGCTTTCCCCGGACCGTTCATGTCAAGACATCTTGCCCTCGTCCTCATCATCCTGTGCGGCCTTTCGATGCCTGCGCGGGCGCAGGACGTCGCCGCGCCGTTCGATAACGAACTGCAGCGGCTGGCGGAAATTCTCGGAACCCTGCATTATCTCAGGGGCATTTGCGGCAACAATGAAGGCGGCAAATGGCGCAACGAGATGCAGGCGCTGATCGATGCCGAAACCCCCTGCGGCGAGCGGCGGGCGCGCATGATCGCGGGCTTCAACCGCGGCTATAACGGCTTCCAGCAGACCTACCGCACCTGCACGCCGGCGGCGACGCTGGCGATCCGCCGCTACATCGACGAAGGCCTGAAGATTTCGCGCGACCTGACCGCGCGCTACGCGAACTAGTGTGGCGAATTTGAAGTTCCTATCAGCGTTGCGGCCGGTTCGTCTTTCAATTCCGAAGTTCGCAAAGAGGCTGCCACGATAGCGCGCGAACTTCGGAATCGGAATTCTGGTGCGGCCCGGCTACTTTTTTCGAGGTTCTGTGGCCGCGTTAACCTTTCTTAAAGAAGTGGTCTAGGCAGCCCCGTTAGACATGCTACACCACGCTCCATTCCTCGCCTCGAAAGCTGCTTCACCTTCATGAGCCATCCCGCGCCCTTCGTCGCCCGCGACCTGCTGCCCGATCAAGAACAGAAACAGGCCGCGCTCAATTATCTCAGCGAAGCCTGGGCGGAAGCACGGCATGACGGAGTCGATGGCGATTGCCTGGCGCAGGCGAGCCTGTTTGCGGCCTTCGCCGAACTGGTCCGGACCTATGGCGAAGACGCGGTCGCGAAATTCGTCGAGGGCCTTGTCGTGCGTGTCCGCAACGGCGAGTTCTCCACTGCGCTTGCCAGGCAATAAGCGCAACTCATAGTGTG
>CAWCHC010000013.1:0-139410 GCA_963795255.1 uncultured Alphaproteobacteria bacterium | reverse complement strand
TTTTAAGTCCCTTGCGTCTACCAATTCCGCCACGTCCGCTTTGATCATGGGATCAAATAGTTAGCGCAGTTTTTGGACCCGTGAAATGAGCCGGGCCGGCCCGCGCCGCCTAAACCTTTAAGCGACCAGGCCCGCCAAGGCAAAGCCTCATTCCCGACACCAGTCCCTGCTTTACGCAACCTCAACGTTGAGGGATTAACAGGGTTACATGCTCGCTTCGCCCGTTCGTTTCCGTGCGCCGTCTCCATGCCCTTGCCGGAGCAGCACTGCTCGCCTGCGGTACGCTTCTGTCCGGCTGTGCCGACATGAGCGACGGCATGACGTCGGCGTTTGCCGATCCCGCCAAGTACAACCTCTATGACTGCAAACAACTCGAGACCGAGCGCAAGAACCTGTCGGCTCGGCTGGCCGAGTTGCAGGGCCTGATGAGCAAGGCGCAGGACGGTTTCGCTGGTCCTGTGGTCGCGGAGGCCGTCTATCGCAACGATTACATCGCAATACGCGGCCAGAAGAAGAACGCCGATGAAGCATGGGCGCTCAACAAATGCCGCGAGAGCCCGCCGGCCAAAACGGCGGAGACGCCATCTTCCACGCCTGCGCCCGCCACAAAATCCGGTCACGCTCCATCAAGGTCGGGTAGCGCGGTTTATTGAGGCTAAAGCGCGATGAGATTTGGTTGAATCGTCATCGCGCTTTAATTCTTTGATGAAGCATGATCTCCGCGCAAACGCTTACGCGTTTGTCGCGAGGGAAAACCGCTTCACAGTTTTCCGGATCATGCTTTAGCAGGCGCCGCCTCAGGCCTGCCAGCTGTAGATCCAATCCTGTCGCGACAGCATCCGCCTTGGCCCCATCGCCTTGATGACGATGTCGCGCGCCAACGCAAGCGGACCTGCCAGATGATAGATCCGGCCCGCCTGCCGCGCACTGCGTTGCAATCGCAACACGCGCGGCCGGCGCAGCCGCGCATAGCGTTGCATCGCCGCCGCCAACGCCGCCGGGCTCTCGTTTTGCCGTTCACCGATGCATTTGGCGAGCACGGCCGCATCCTCGATCGCCATGGCCGCGCCTTGCGCGGCAAACGGCAGCATCGCATGCGCCGCGTCTCCCAGCAAAGCAACCGCGCCGTCGGTCCATTGACCGCCGCCGGGCACCGTGAAAAGCGCCCATTTCCGCCAGCCGTCGACGGCACCGATCAGCATCCGCGGAATCGCATGCCACCCCGCCGTGACGAACGCGGTCTTGATCTCGTTGCCGTCGCCCGGCTCGCTCCAGCCGGGCCTGTTCCATTGTCCGGGCACGACCGCAACCACGTTGATCCGGCGGCCTCCGGAAATCGGATAGGTCACGAGATGGGCCTTAGGCCCCATCCAGAGCTGGACGCGGCGCGAGGTATATTCGCGCGGCAACTGCGTGGTATCGAGCGTGCCGCGCCAGGCGATCAGCCCGGAAAAACGCGGTTGCAGGTCGGGCACGAGATGATGGCGGACCGACGACCAGATTCCGTCGGCGCCGATCAGCGCGAGTGCAAGTTCCTCCCGGCGCATCGCGCCGCTGCGCTGGATGACGGTCAATCCTTTGGCGTGGGAGCTGACATCCTCGAACTGGCAACCGAGCCGCAGTTCGATGTCGGAACAGTTTTGAACCTGCTCCCGCAACGCAGTTTGCAGATCAGCGCGGTGAATCACCCAATAGGGCGCATTGGATTGCGCCATCCGGTCGAGCGGGAGGCGGGCGATTTCGCTGCCGCTCGTGGCACTCATCAGACAGATGGCCTCGGGCGTCACGGCGCCGGCGAGGCGCGGTTGCAGGCCGACATCGATCAGCACGCGGCTGGCATTGGGCGAAAGTTGAAGGCCTGCGCCTGCTTCCTCGAGCCGCTCGGCTTTTTCCAGAAGGATGACACGAAAGCCTTGTTTCGCCAGCGCCAGCGAAGCCGTCAGTCCCCCGATACCGGCGCCCGCGACGATAATCGTGCGTGAAGCCGCCATCAGCGCTCGCTTTCCGAAGTTCGTGCCTCCATCGCCGCACCCACCTTCACGAACTTCGGAAAGTCACGGGCACCAGCAAACTGGGACACCAGCCGATCAGGCGACCTTGTCGATCAGCACGCATTCCGGCGGGCGGGCCTCGCCGGCCTTCAGGTCGGCGGCATAACGATAGAGCGTCGAGCAATAGGGGCAGATGATCTCGTTGTCGTTGCCGAGATCGAGAAAGACGTGCGGGTGATCGAAGGGCGGATTGGCGCCGACGCACATGAATTCCTGCGAGCCGATCTCAATCACGGCAACGCCGGCATCGTTATGAAAGTGCGGGACGACATGGTCAGACATCGGATTCACCTCGGGTAGCAACAGCAGCAGACGACACCGGCATGAAGCTCTGCCACTTCAAGTGGCGTCACCATAGAGACGGACCCCGCCGATTCCTAGTCCACTTTCCGCAGTGCTGATGGAGTGGATTCGGCGCCCCGGCCGTTGCTGTGTTCTTACAAATTCGACACAATCTTGTCGTCCCGAGAAGCCCTTCTTTCGTCGGGTCGGTTGTGTCGTAAAAGCGGCATACTATTTCTTGTGGGTAGAGTTGCGTTCTTGCGGGTTGAGGTGAGCGGGTAGTTTGGATGAAACGGCGACGAATCGGTTTGGCTTTGGCGGCGATGATGGTGAGCGGTGCCGTGCTTGCCGCGATATGGCCGCATGCGCGCGAGGCGGGCGCGATATTGGCGGCGCAGGACGATCCGGCGGAACTGTCCGATCTTCAGGTCAATTCTGCTTTGCGGAATAGCCCGGATCTAGCCGTGGGTCAGATCCAAGCCGCGTTGGCCGCGCATGATACGGGCCTGGCTTCAAGTTTCGTCGATCTCGCCAAGGCCAAGGACATCTCGCTTCCCGACGATCTCGTGCAACGGGTCAACGAGGCCGTTGCCGAAGAGAACACCACGTCGCATTTTGCCCGCCGCTTTGCTTCTGGCCTCGTGACGGGAAATGCCGACGATGCCGGCAGCCTGTCCGGCACTGTCGCCGGCGATCTCTTTGTGTTCGGCGATATCCGCGACGTGGTGCGCGAAGGCAAGCATCTGGTCATGGGCGAGGACACCGATCGCCTGGTGTTGGGTCTTGCGACCGCGGGTCTTGCGGTGACAGCAGCGACGTATGTTTCCGTGGGCGGCGTGGCGCCGCTGCGGGCCGGGCTTACGCTGGTCAAGGATGCCCGCAAGGTCGGGCGGCTGGGTGAGGGGCTCACCGAATGGGCCGGCCGATCCGCGCGCGAGGTGGTCGACACCTCGGCGCTCGGGGATGCGGTTTCATCCGCCGCCGTGACGCGCCCCACGCAGACCGTCAGCGCCATTACCGCTGCCTTCCGCGCCGAGAAGGCCGGTGGGCTGGTTCGGCTCGCCAAGGACGTCGGGCGGATCGGCGAGAAGGCCGGTGCGCGCGGCGCGCTCGACACGCTGAAGATCGCCGAAGGCCCGGAAGACGTCGCGCGGGCGGCGCGGCTCGCGGAATCAAGCGGCGGCAAGACGCGCGCGATCCTTAAACTTCTCGGCCGCGGTGCGCTGCTGTTGGCGGCCGGCGCATTCAATCTGTCCTGGTGGGTGTTCGGCGCGCTGTTCGCGCTGTTTTCGCTGCTGGCCTCGATCAAGGCCACGACCGAGCGGGTGACGCAGTCGTTCATCGATCACGGCAAACGCCGCAGGCTGCGGCAACAGCTTGCAGCACTTGCGAGTCCGGCAGCAGTGGCCGGCGTCGCCGTAAACGGCTAATTTCCAACTCATCCTCATAAACACGGAACAAGCGATGCCGAGTTTTCATCACGGCGGTGTTGAAATTTCTTATCTTGACGAAGGCGAGGGCGATCCGATCGTTTTGGTGCACGGCTTTGCCTCCAGCAAGAATGTGAACTGGGTCTATCCGACCTGGGTGTCGGACCTGAAGAAAAGCGGCCGGCGGGTGATCGCGTTCGACAATCGCGGCCACGGCGATTCCAGCAAGCTCTACGATTCCGCCGACTATGAGATCGCCATCATGGCGAATGACATCGCGGCCTTGATGGATCATCTCAAGCTCGATCGTGCCGACGTGATGGGTTATTCGCTGGGATCGCGGATGACGGCGAACCTGGCGCGAAGCGAACCGCATCGGCTGCGCTCGGTCATTCTGGGCGGCCTCGGAATCGGCCTGATCGATGGCGGCGGTCCCGGCGAGAATGTCGCCAGGGCGTTAGAGGCCGATTCGCTCGATGAAGTTACCGATCCGGTCGGGCGAACGTTCCGCGCCTTTGCCGACCAGACCCGGTCAGACCGCAAGGCGCTGGCGGCCTGCCTGCGCGGGTCGCGCCGTTTGATGACGCGGGAGCAGGCGGCCGAAATCGCCGTTCCTGTGCTGATCGCGGTCGGCACATCAGACGAGATCGCGGGCTCGGCACATGCGCTCGGCGATATCATTCCGGGCGCGGAAGTTCTCGACATTCCCAATCGCGATCACATGCGCGCGGTCGGCGACAAGGTTTACAAGGCGGGCGTGCTGGATTTTCTGTCACGCCGCCGGTGACGGTTTTGGCGGTCTTGATCGCTTCATGGCCGCGATCATGAGGGTGAATGTTGTGATCCAGACCAGGCGTGAGCCATAACGGTCGTGCGGTCCCGATATCACGCCGCATATGACGGCATTGCCGAGCAACGCCAGAACCACGGTGGCCATCAACAGCGTCACGTCGTCGGACCGCCGCCGGAAGAGGGCTGCCAGCAGCATGACAAACACCAGTGCCGTGGAGGCTAGCGCGACGGGAACGTGAACCAGATTGACCGGGCCGAAGGTGAGGTGGCTCTTCTGCTCGCGCGCCGCGTCCACCAGTTTCAATTGCTGCGGCAGATATTCCCGGAAGATGCCGTAGGTATGCATCAGCGTTGGATGGTCGGTGTTTTCGCCAGTTGCGACCTTGAGCATCTGCTCGCCGGTGGCCAGTAGCGCTTCCTCGGCCTGCCACAGCGGGTAATCGGCGAGCGCATGAACGGCGATATATCCCATCTCATCGCTCATGCCGGGAAAACGGCCGAGCTTGTTGAACACGGTCTCGCGGCTCCAGAGAAAATCATCCGCCGTTTCCGGCAAGTTGTTGCGATAGGGACAAAGCTTGAAATGCTCTGCGGCGCAGTGGTCGTTCAGGTAGCGGGTCACGATGCCGTCCTGGAGCATGCGGGCGAAGGCAATCGCATAGCCGCCGGGCGTCCATGCCACTTGTCCTGACAAGGCGTAGTTGGCCGATACCAGCATGACGGCGCCGGCCGCAATCGTCAGCGTGCCTTGCGCAAGAGATGGGGTTGCAATCCGCTTGCGCAAAAAAGGGCGCGCGATCCATCCGACGCAGCACAGTCCCAAAAGCACGGCCATCGTCGCGCTATGGGTCGCCGCCGCAAACGCCGTGAAGACGAACAGCGCGGCTTTTTCGCTTCGGGAAATTTTGTCGCCGTGAAGCACGAGTATAAACAGCGACAAGATCGAGAGACCGGCAAAGATGTCGGTGAGCAGCATGCTGGCGAGCCAGGGCAGCGCCGTGGTCAGGGTCAGCGCCAGGCTTACGCCGAACAGCCGCCACGGTTTGGCAAGGCCAAAGACGCGCAGTGTGAGCTGCAGGATCCACATGGTCGCCAGCGCCTGAATCACCAGGTTGACCCAGAAATAGGTTGGTTCGCCGTAATGCAGGTAGAGACCGAACACGGTCGATCGGCTCGGAACCAGGTAGCCTTCGTACCAGCGTGCCAGGTAGCCGCCGGTGTCCGACTGGAGCAGGGGGAAGCCGTTCCAGAATGCCGGGGTGAGCAGCATCAGGGGGATCGCGGCGGCGATCAACCAAACCCATGGTGGGTTCGCGGCGCGGGCAGGCAGGGATGGGTTCATGATATCGGCCATTGGGCGGACCATGCCGAAAGACACACAGTGCCGGAAATCAGCCAATAGTCGGCTTGATTTATGACAAAGGTCAACCAACTAGGTTCAAACCGAGTCCTACCTGGCGGTCGTTACCGCTCCCTGATACCGGCATTCACCTTGGTGTGAGGGCAAGAGGACAGCGCGGGGGAAGCCATGCTAGAATGGTCGGGTCAATTAGCCGATTATCGTGGTCACAGAACAATTTGCGGGCGGCGCCTATGATGAAGCATCAAACCAATCCGCAAGGCGGCACAAAGCTTGCCGCGCTCGATCCGATCTGGGATCGGGTGCGGACCGAGGCCGAGGACATCGTCCGCCGCGAGCCGGAACTCGCCTCGTTCATCTACTCGACCGTGTTGCACCACGATCGGCTGGAGCAGGCGGTGGTGCACCGGATTGCCGAGCGCCTCGACCATTCCGCTTTGTCAGGCGACCTGATCCGTCAGACCTATGACGAGGCGCTGCGCGACGATCCCGATCTCGGCAATGCCTTCCGCGCCGACCTGGTCGCGGTTTACGACCGCGATCCCGCGACCTCGCGCTTCATCGACCCCTTGCTCTATTTCAAGGGTTTCCATGCCTTGCAGACCCATCGCCTCGCGCATTGGCTGTTCAAGCGCGGCCGCAAGGATTTTGCCTATTACCTGCAGAGCCGTTCGTCGGCGGTGTTTCAGACCGACATCAATCCGGCCGCCATCATCGGCCGCGGTATCTTCCTCGACCACGCCACCGGCTTCGTGTGCGGCGAGACCGCTGTGATCGAGGACGATGTCTCGATCCTGCACGGTGTCACGCTAGGGGGCACCGGCAAGGAGAACGAAGATCGCCATCCCAAGATCCGCCACGGCGTCCTGATCGGCGCGGGGGCCAAAATTCTCGGCAATATCGAGATCGGCCATTGCGCCAGGATCGCGGCCGGCTCGGTGGTCGTGAAGCCGGTTCCGCACAATGTGACGGTGGCAGGCGTTCCTGCCAAGATCGTGGGTGAGGCCGGCTGCGCCGAGCCCTCGCGCACCATGGATCAGATGCTCAACGCGATCGGAATTTGAGCCTAGTACCGCCGATCTGAAGTCCCTGCACCGCAAGCGGCGAGTTCGATCAGGGACTTCAGATCGATAAAGCGGTACTAGTTTCAATAAGTTTGCTAGTGCCCATGACTTTCCGAAGTTCGTGAAGGTGGGTGCTGTGACGGAGCACGAACTTCGGAAAGTGGGCACTAATTGCGGGATGTGACCGGGGATTTCGTATGGGCAGGACTTCGATGGTTTTGCAGTTGGCCCGATGCGCGGCTATAAGCGCCCCGGGAACTGCCCTGTCATAGTGCTGGCGGTTCTCGCTATATCATCCTAAAATTTGCAAAGATCTTTGCATTCGGAGACCGCCGTGGACGTTCAGGAAGTCAGGAAACTCGACACCTACCTCAAGCGCCTGTTCGGCAACCCCAAAATCCGTGTGGTGCCGCGGCCCAAGAAGGACGACTCGGCCGAGGTCTATATCGGCGAGGAGTTCATCGGCGTTCTCTTTGTCGATGACGAGGACGACGATCGCTCGTTCCAATTCCAGATGGCGATCCTGGAAGACGATCTGGTCGAGCAGGGCTGACAAGCCGGTCTCGAACGTCTTTAGATCCTGTTCGATTCTGATTGAATCAGAGCCGGGCGCTATTTCTGGCCGTGCAATTGCTGGGTCAGGCGATCCATTGCGTCTGCGACCTCGTGCCAGTGCGCGAGCCAGCTGCGTGGAAAGCGAAACGTCAGGTCGGCCCCTTCGACGCGGCGTTCGCTTAAGCACATGCCGGGGGTGGACGTCTCGCGGCTGCAGCGCGCGATGAAGTCAGGGGTTACGGCGGCGAACAAATCTTCCCCGCTGTAGGGCGAGCCTTCACGGAAGGCGCGCATCGTCAAACCGTCTTCTCCGACCGTGGTGGCCTGGTCGAGATAGCGTGGAAAAATGGTGCGGGCGCGGATGTCCGGCGCCAGCGCGTCATGATGCGCCGCGATCGACACGAAAATCCGGTCGATCGGCTGCATGGCCTCATCCACATTGGCCGCGCTGACGTGCTTCGGGGCTTCCGGAGGCTCGAGCGACGGGTAGGCGAAGTTGAGATCGATGCGCTCCTGCGGTCCGGTGTGGTGCTGGATCTTCATCCGGATCGACCGCGGTCGGGACGTTGAAAAGCGTTGAGCCGACGCTGACCGGCAGCCGCGCCGGGCCGCTGGCCGGGTCTATCTCCCAGGTCGGCCACAGCAGATAGGCGACGAACGCCAGCGCCGCCACAGCAAGGGCGCCGCCCAACAGGATCGGAAGCAGGTGGTGGCGCCAGTCCTTGCCGGTCGTGCGCGCGATGGTCTGGGCTGAGGTGATGAATGTCATGAACGCAGCAAGCGTGGGCTGGAAGAGAGCGAACGAATCAACGTTAAATATGCCACGCAGACCCGTGGTTCCGCATGGCTTTACGGCGCGGCAGATGGCGCGAGCCATGTCTGTGCCGCGGTTCCCGGCAGCTGCAGTTAACCTTTCCTTAAGGATGTTGTGGCGGCGGCACGCCAATTTTGCGAAGGGAGGGACGCTTTCAGTTGTTGCGTGGATGAGCCCCAAAATGTCGCCGGATGCGTTGAATTCCCTGTTTTCCCTTTGCATCGGTTTTGCGCTCGCGGGCGCGCTGACATCAGGATATCAGGCCATTGTGCATCGGCCCGCCGGCTTCGGGCTGCTCCAGGAAGGGGTCGCGCCAAGCACCTTTGCCGCCGTGCCGTTTCTGGTATTTGCAGCCCCCTTCATCATCATGCGCAACACGCTGCGCGGTGTGCAGATCGAGCGCCGCCGTTTCGAATTCGTGATGATGGCGACCGTGCTGGCAGGCTTCTGGAGCCTGATGTCGGGCACCTTTTTTCTCATGACGCTCCGCGCCGCCGGACTGCTGGCTTGAGGCTTTCCACTCGCTTCGCTTGAAAACGCTTTGACGGCTGTGCCAGAGTCTCCTTCAAGAAGGAGACTTTTTTCTTATGGCAATCTACGAACTCGACGGGCAGGCGCCCGACCTTCCCCAAAGCGGCAATTATTTCATTGCGGACACCGCCACCGTGATCGGCAAGGTCCGCTTGCTGGAAGGCGCAAGCGTCTGGTTCGGCGCGGTGTTGCGCGGCGACAATGAGTGGATCGAGATCGGCGAGGGTTCCAACGTGCAGGACAACTCGACCTGCCACACCGATCCCGGATTTCCGCTCGTCATCGGCAAGGATTGCACGGTCGGGCATAACGTCATCCTGCATGGCTGCATCCTGGAGGACGGCGCGTTGGTCGGCATGGGGTCGATCGTCATGAATGGCGCGAGAATCGGCCGTGGTAGCGTGGTTGGCGCCGGCTCTGTTATTACCGAGGGTAAGCAGTTTCCTGAAAACTCCCTCATCATCGGCTCGCCGGCACGCGTGATCCGCACGCTGACGCCTGAGCAAGCAACCGCAATGGGGCGGGCGGCGAAGTCCTATCAGCGTAACGGGCCGCGCTTCAAAGGTGGGTGCAGGAAAATCGGCTGAACGTTTGTTCAGAAACCTGTCGACGATATGACCACCATCATGTTTTTGCCCCGCGCGACGTCTTCGCCCCTTTACTTTTTTTGTTTGGTTCTTGCGCAAGCCTCGCGCTTTTGCGCAAGGCGTCTTTCAGGTCGATGGGAATGCCGTGCTTTTTGAGCAAATCGGCAAACGCCTCATCCGCCAGTTCCTGGAAAGTCCCCATCCGGTCTCGCGCCAGCTGTTTGAGCTTGCCGAACGTGTCGTCGTCGAAGGCGATCAATTTCCGCATCTCTATCCGTCCCGCTTCTGACATCGATCCGTTTCGCTAAAATGTATTTTATTTTCCCTGCCGGCTCGGGCATTTCGTCGCGGTCATCCCACATCAAGGAACGGGATCGTCGCAAACGAGTCTTCGTTTGCGGGGCTGGGTTTATCATCTAGGAGGGATGACATGTTGCGTAAGACAATGATCGCGCTCTGCACGGTGGCCTCGGTTGCCGCACTGACGCCAAACCTGGCCCTGGCCCGCGGTGGTGGAGGCGGAGGTGGTGGCCATGGTGGCGGAGGAGGAGGTGGTGGTCACGGCGGTTTCGGTGGCGGCCACGCCGGTGGGTTCGGTGGCGGCGGTTTCGGCGGTGGCCATGCCGGCGGGTTCGGCGGCGGTGGTTTTGGTCATACCGGTGGTTTTGGTGGCGGTGGTGGTTTCGCTGCGCGAGGGTTTAGCGGCGGCGGCAACGTCAGCAATAGTTTCGCACGCGCTGCACCGGTTGGCGCTGCTGTCGGTGGTGCCGCGGTTCAAGGTGGCCGTTTTGCAAACGGCGGCTTCAACCACGGCGGCTTCCATCACGGCGGCTTCGGCCATGGCCGTCACGGCAACCGGTTCTTTGCCGGCGGCTTTGGCTACTACGACGGCGGCTACTGGGATTATCCGGACTATGCCTACGATGATTCCTACTATGACGATTCCTATTATGACAACGGCAGCTGCTATGTGGTGCAGCGGCGGGTTCATACGCGATATGGTTGGCGCGTGCGGCCGATTGAGGTCTGCGGATAAGTTATCGGCCGATTGATCGTAACGAAATATCAGACGAAAAAGGCGCGCGGCAAAAACACCGCGCGCCTTTCGATGTCGCGAGGGTTCAGCCGAGTACGTTGTACCTCTTGAACCAGTCCTGCATCTTGTTCCAGCCGTCTTCCGCCGCTTCCTTGCGGTAGCTGGCGCGATAGTCGGCGTGGAAGCCGTGGGGGGCGTCCGGGTAAATCTTGAACTCGGCGGGCTTGTTGGCTTTCGCAAGCGCTTCCTTCAGCCCCTCGACAGTGGCCACGGGAATGCCGGCGTCGGCCGCGCCGTAAAGTCCGAGCACCGGCGACTTCATCTCAGGTGCAAGTTGGGTCGGACTTTTCGGCCAGAGCGGGTTCGGCGGATCGACCGGAGGTCCGTAGAACGAAACGCCGGCCTTCAATGCCGCGCTGTGGGCGGCATATTCCCACACCGTACGGCCGCCACGGCAAAAGCCGATGATGCCGAGCCGGTCGGTGTTGCCGCCTTGCGCCTTGGCCCACGCCACCGTGCTGTCGAGGTCGGACAAAAGCTCGGCGTCAGGCTTTGAGTTAACGATCGGCAGAAGCTGCGGAATGTCGGTAATCTTGGTGAGGTCGACGCCCTTGCGGTAATAATAATCGGGCGCGACGGCGAGCGCGCCGAGCTTGGCCAGACGCCGGGTGACATCCTTGATGTATTCGTGCAGGCCGAAGATCTCCATCGCGACCAGAACGACCGGCGGATTGGCGACGCCTTTCGGGCGGGCGAAATAGCCGGGCATCTCGCCGTCGGCGACCTTGATCTTGATGTCGCCGGCATCGAGGCCGTCGGTAGAGGTCGTGATCACGTCGGCCCGGACGGGGCCGGCGGCTAACGTATAGCCCGCCGCGACAGCGGCGGATGCGGTCATAAAGCCACGGCGGGAGAACGGAGCAACCTTGGTCAGTCCGATGACATCGGGCGTCTGCTGGGTGTGGACGTTCATGCGGGATTCCTCAGGGATGGTGGCAAATTAGACACCACCATCCGGCCGATATTCCATTCCCGACGACGCAAGTCACACGCAATTCACCAGGACGGGAGATGCGGCTGTCTGGCACCGCAAAAAAACAAGGCCGTCGGCGGAATATGATCGCCCACGGCCTTGCCAGCCCCGGATATTAAATTGGCTTACGCCATCCGGCACGAACACTTTGCACCAGGGCGTCGGCAGCGGATGTGAGCTAGCTCACAAAGTGGATAAAAAAGGTGCGGCCAGCCCTTGGGGGAAGGCTGGCCGCGCGCGGTCCGGTCTGGGACGGGGAGGGGTGGGGATGTGACCGGCTCGCGTAGCTCCTAAACTTGTTGTCAGCGATCGCGGGCGCTAGCGGTCGAAACCGCAGGCCTGGGGTCGCCGAGGGAGACCCAGACGTTCGGGTCGCTCTGCGATTGGCGTTTGACGAAGCGGTAACCGGTCTCGGTCCAGGCCACGACGCTTTCATTCTGGTTGTCCAGAATGAACTCGCCTTTGTCGGACTTGACGGTCAAAACCGCATGACCCTCGCCCATCTTGTCGCGCACCACCGTGATCAGAAGCGCCTCACGCGGCCATCCCGCGTCGATCAGCATCTTGCGCTTCATCAGCACGTAGTCCTCACAGTCGCCGTAGCCGTCGGTCGGCAGCGACCATTTTTCGATCACGCCCCAATGATCCATGTCGGTCATCGGCTTGACGGTCTCGTTGACCCAGCGGTTGACCTTCAAGAGATCGCGCCAGGCCGCCTGCGTCATCACGATGTCGCGCGCCTGCGACGGGCCGCCTTTGCACTCGGCCGGATTCTCGGTGCAGAATTCGACCCAACCGATCGGCGCACGCGTGGTATCGCCGAGGCTTGCATAAAGTGTCCGCTCATCGGCCGCTTGCGCCGACACGCTCAATCCCAACAGCATGGCGGCAACCGCCAAGCCCTTTCGCTCCCTGAACCCAAACATCGTGGCCCCCGTCTTTTTTGTTGGGACCACGTTTCTCACAAAGGTTTTGCGCTGCGGCTAAGTACACCAAGTACAATTGAAGCGAATACTGATAAATACTGCCGCGAATTCGATCTATATTTGAATAGAATTCGAATAGAATTTTAGACAACTGCAATTGATTCAAATTTTATCGATTAACCGCTGGGCCCAACGAAAATGCAGGTTTGGCGCCGCAAAGCCCGCCCGCATTAACCGAGATCGCGAAGGGATCGCGGGCTGTCGAAGGCGCCATCCGGCCGGTTCAGGGAGCGAAAAGCGAGGAATCCGGCCGTTTGAGGCTTTACCGGGCGGTAACGCTGTTGGAGATGGGCCGGAAAACCTTGGCAAGGTGCCAGTGTCCATGCATCGATGCCGCCCAAAGAAAAGGGAGGCGACAATGAAAAGAATGCTTTTGGGGCTTGTGGCCGCTTTGTCCGTTGCGGCTGGCCCGATGGCTGCCGCCGAGGAGGCCGTCCGCATCAATCCGACCGACCCGCAGCCGACCTGCACCCTGTGTCCGGGGACCTATATTCCCGCAGCCGAGCTTGAGCGCTACACGCAGAAGGCCATCGCCGAGAAGCTGATTGATCAGCAGGTGCGCGACATCGACATCGGCAAGGCGCGGATCGGCATCGGCATGGTCCACCGCGGCCGGCTAGAAAAGCCGGCGCCCAATTCAGTCGCCGAGCACGACCAGATCAGCGAAGTCTATCACGTGATTTCAGGCGCAGCGACGCTGGTGCTCGGTCCCGATATCGTCAACCGGCAGCGGCGGCCTTCGACCATGCGCACGGTGAGGGAGTTCAATGGTCCCGGCAATAACGGCTCGGACGTGAAAGACGGCGTCGCCTACGAGATCAAAGCCGGCGACGTCGTCGTGATTCCGGCCGGCACCGGCCACTGGTTCACGAGGATCGAGGACTACATCGATTATCTCATGATCCGGATCGATCCCGACAAGGTGACGCCGCTCAAGGGCGAAGCGCAGTCGATGGAGTATCTGTCGAAGCCCGCCACAAAAACTGAGTAAGCTTTCTCTCAGCGCGCGGTGACGGCGTCCTCGAGCGTCTCGGCCACCTGTTCGTGGACGAATTCGAGCGCGAAACCTTCCTCGAGATTGCGCACCACGCGCGACTGGACCTTGCCAAGCAGCACGAGCGATTTCAGCGGCGGGCGGTTCTCGGCCGCGATCGCCGCACCCGAGCGTGACATGTCGATGATGCGGCAGGTCATCTTGGTGCCGTCTTCGAGCGTGAGCAGCGCGATCGGGTTGCGTGGAATGATACGGTCGTGGCGGCGATCTTCCGGCAGATTGAGGATGTCGCGGTTGGCGAGCCAGGTCAGTTGGGCCGCGAGCTTGTCGCGCTTGCGCGCGGTCGCGCCCACCGTCATCGCAAAGCCGTTGTCGATGATGCGGGTGATCTTGCCTTCGACCCGTCCGATGTGGTCGAGATAGGCGATCACGCGATCGCCGACATTGCCTATGCCGGGCGCTAAGCAGTGCCAATCCACCTGGCGACATATTGATGATCTGGCAGGGAAATTCACGCCGGTCCGGCAGCATGTAACGTCCCAGCAGATGAACCTTCACCCGCTGAAAGCGCCGCCGCTCTTCAGCGGACGGCAAAATAGATTTCTTGTTTGCTAACGCCATCTTCGCTGCCAGAGCATCTGCTCACGGACCCTACGGCCGGCAGGGTTAATGAGGCGTTAGCAAGATGGAGGGAACCCGTTCATGCCACTTTTGGTCGCGCTTGGGGAAGCCGATGGAAGGCCCACAGCAGAATCGGACACGCCAGAATCACCGCAGCTCCGAAATCGAGGGCCGAGGCCGCACTCCCGGTTGATTTGGCCAAGGCGCCTGCCACAACCGGGCCCAGCATCATCGTGGCGTAATAGAGGGTGTAGAAAATGCCCATGCCGATCGCGCGCGTCTCGGGCTTCAAGACGCGCGCGGGCAGGCTCATCATCGGTCCGACCGGCAGGCCGCTGAGCAATCCGATCGCCGTGACGACCGAGATCACCGCGCCGGTGCGGGGCAGGATGGTCAGCAGCAGGGCGAAGACGATACAGCCTGCGACCAGAACCAGATTCGGCCGTTGAGTACGATCGGCGAGATAGCCGCCGAGCGGCACGGATATCACGGCAAGCCACAGCACGATGCTGATGGCGGAGCCTGCCGCCGATATCGACCAGCCGCGCTCGTCCAGCATCGAGGGTCCAAAGCTGAAGATCATGGCAAAGCCGACATTGAAAAGGCCCCAGATCAGGCCGGCGGCAACCAAGGCAATGAACGTCGTGCGATCGGGCCACGACGATCCGGTTCTCACCGTCGTCGTGGTTTTCGGCGGTGACGGATAGGCGGCTGCGAAAAACACCAGCCCCAACGCGATTGTAGCTGCGACCGTGAGATAGACCGCCTCGACGCCGAGCGCGGTTGCGACCAGGGGAAGAAAGACTAGCGAAAGGGCAATGCCCGCCGGCCACGAATTGACGAAGATCGCCATCGCGGTCGCGATCTCCTGACCGGCAAACCAGTCGGCGACCATTTTCGTCATCTGGACATTGAACATGACGCCGCCGGCGCCGCTGACGAGCCGGCCTGCGATCTGTATGGCCCACGAAGGCGACAGCGCCATCGCCAGCTCGCCGACCAGCATCAAGAGGAGCGATGCCATCACCGTAGGCCTGTCGCCGAACCGTCTTCCGATCGCGCCGCCCGGCAGCGCGAGGACCAGGCCGGGTGCGAAATAGAGCCCGATCAGCCATCCGATATCGGCAAGAGAGACGCCGAACGTATCGCCCAACAGCGGCGCCACGGCCGCGACGCTCTGGAATTGAAACGCCATCGTCAGGCGAATCGCAAACAGCACGGCGAGGGCAAACCATCGGTTGCGCAATGCGTCACATCTCCAAGAAGAAGCAGGAAATGCATCCAGGCTGGAGCGCCGGGATGCGCCTGTCAATCGCCGTGGCCGGGTCCGCTTTGTTGCCCGGTCATTGGCATCGCCGGATGCTTCACATAATTTGGCTCTCGGGCTTGGCTCTCGCCCACCAGCGCATCAGCAAAAAACGACGCTAAAGATCAAGGGCCGGAGGAACTCGCAATGCAACAAATTCGCGTATGCACCTATGACGGTCCGGGCGCCCAGCCCGTCATCCGCAGCGTGCCGTGGCCGAAAGTCGGCAAGAAGGGTGCACTGATCAAGGTCGGCGCCTGCGGCGTCTGCGGCACCGACCTGCATATCCTCAAAGGTCACTGGCCAAAGCCGTTGCCCTGGCCGTTCACGCTCGGTCACGAGATCGGCGGGGTGCTGGTCGAGGTCGGCTCGGACTTCACTGAAGACTTCATGAGCAAGCCGCTGAACGTCGGATCGAAAGTCATGATCCCGCCCTTGATGCCCTGCGGCCATTGCTACTACTGCGTTCACTATCCCCTGAGCGCCAACAAATGCCTGACGCCGGTCTATTACGGCCGCTATCTCGGATTCGAGAAAGCGCCGCATCTGTGGGGCGGCTGGGCCGAATATGTCTATGTCGATCTCGACATGCTGCCCGGCACCAAGATCTACAAACTGCCTGACGACATGCCGCTGCGTCTGGGCGCGCTGTCGGAGCCGCTCACCTCCTGCATCCGTGCCTTCAACCGCGCTACCCGCGCCGGCGGATTCACCTGGGGGGACACCGTTGTCATACAAGGTTCTGGTCCGATCGGAATTCTGGCGGTAGCTGCCGCGCGCGAAATGGGGGCAGGGCGGGTGATCTGCGTCGGTGCGCCGGAAGAGCCGCGGCTGGCGCTGGCGCGGAAGTTCGGCGCGGAAGCGACCGTGGACATTGAAATGGTCAAGACACCGGCCGAACGCATTAAACGGGTGCGCGAGATCGTCGGCGGCTTTGGCGCCGATCTGGTGATGGATTGTTCGGGCCATCCGAGCGCCGGTCCCGAAGGCATCGAAATGCTGCGCGACGGCGGGACCTATGTCGAGATGGGGCAATTCACCGATGCAGGCTCCATCGAAACCTCGTGGCACCGCATCTGCACCAAGGACCTCAACGTCTTGGGATCGTGGGGTTTCACCGGCAATGATTTGCCGCTCGGCGTCGACATGCTGTATCGTACCCGCGGCAAATATCCCTGGCTGGACATGCAGACGATCTATCCGTTTTCGGAAGCCGGCGTCGGGCAGGCGGTCGCGGACGCGATGGCGATGAAGACGGTGAAATCCACCATCGTGCCGTGGCCGGAACTGGTCGAGTAGCCGGGGCCGGCCGTTCCTGCATTGACGCAAACAGGCTTGTTGGTATCAATGCGCGAGAGGGACTTGTTGCACCAAAGCTTTATTTTGCGCCTTTAACTTGCATCATTGGGATGAGGCATCATGGCCGATCAGGATAAGGTAACCGTCGAGCGGGATCTCAGGCTCGACCTGTTCCGCGGCATCGGGCTGTGGATGATCTTTCTCGATCATATTCCGCACGACGTCGTTTCCTGGCTGACCTTGCGCAATTACGGCTTCAGCGATGCGGCCGAGTTCTTCGTGTTCATTTCCGGCTATCTGGCGGGCTTTATCTACGGGCCGATCATCAAGGCCGGCCATTTTCTGTCGGCACTGAAGCGGCTGTGGAAACGGGCGATGGAGATGTACGTCGCCCACATCATGCTGTTTCTGATCTTCACCGCGCAGATCGCCCGCACGGTGAGAAAGTTTGACAATCCGCTGTATGAGGACGAGTTCAACGTTCACAATTTCCTGGAGCACCCGGATATCCTGATCGGGCAGGCGCTGACGCTGCGCTACAAGCCGGTCAATCTTGATGTCCTGCCGCTTTACATCACCCTGATTGCGACCGCGCCCTTCATGCTGTGGGCGATGGTGCGCCGGCCCAACCTGACGCTCCTCGCCTCGGTCGTGCTTTATATTTTCGCGCGCATCTTCGACTGGAATTTTGCCTCTTACCCGGCCGGCTCGACCTGGTATTTCAACCCCTTTGCCTGGCAAATGCTGTTCATTTTCGCCGCCTGGTGCGGCACCGGGGGCGTCAACCGGATCTGGCCGATCGTGCAGTCCCGCCTGGCGCTGATCGCGGCGATCATCTGGATCCTCTTTGCCTTCCTGATCGTCATGACCTGGCACGTCGCCGCCCTCGACGCGCTGGTGCCGAAATGGATGATCAAGATCATCTATCCGATCGACAAGACCGATCTGGACATGTTCCGCTTCACCCACTTCCTGGCGCTGGCGCTGATCGTGTCACGTTACGTGCCGCGCGACTGGGCGCCGCTCAAATTCAAGTGGCTGCGCCCGGCCATCATGTGTGGCCGGCATTCGCTGCCGATCTTCTGCTTCGGGGTGTTCCTGTCCTTTGCGGCGCACTGGGTGCTGATGCAGTACACGAGAGGCGTGTGGGAGCAGCTTGTCGTCAGCGGCGTCGGAATCCTGATCATGATCGCCATCGCGTGGGTGCTCGATCGCGCCGATAACGTGCCCGATCTGTTCGTCGATGTCGCCGAGATCGAGCGTCGCAAGACGGCGCTTGAGCCCGGCAAGGCGTGAGGGTTTTGCCGACCGGATCGTTGGCAAAATCCAGATGTGCAAAGATCTGCTGTAAATGACCAGTGCGCGATTTTTGACCGGAGGAAATCATGGTCCGACGTCTTTTAATTGTCGCTTGCCTGCTGCTGTTGTCGGCGCCGGTGACCCGGGCGCAGACGCCCGCGCCTGACGCCATGGTGGCGGCGCGCAGCCTCGTCACCACCATGAAGCTCGCCGACCAATACAAGGCGCTGCTGCCGGCGATCTTGCTCGGCCTCAAGCCCGCGCTGACGCAGGACCGGCCGGAAATCGAGCGCGATTACGACGCGATGATGCCGATGATCGCCGACGCCTTCACGCCGTATTACACCTCGATGGTGGACGGTATCGCCGCCGTCTACGCCACCAATTTCACCGCCGCCGAACTGCGCGACATCGAGGCGTTCTATCGCCAGCCGGTCGGTCAAAAGATGCTGGAGAAGATGCCGGTCATCAGCCAGCAGGCGCTCGCGGTCGGGCAGGAAATCGGCCGCAAGGCCGCCGAAGACCTGCGTCAGCGTCTCACCGAGGCGCTGCGTCAGAAGGGACACAAGTTGTAGGGCGGGCAGGCGAAGTCGGCAGCAGGCGGCGGAAGCTTCCGCCGCTGTTGTTAGCGCAGGCCCTCATAGACCATCAGCCCGCGCGCCAGTTTCAGCTTGCGTAGAGCGCGCGGAACGAGGCGCTCGGTAGGCGGGTGCAGATAGCGCCATGACGTCAGTCTGAAATCCCGCAATGAGCTGTGCCCGCTGTCAAACGGGGCCAGCAGTCCGGTCAGGCTCAGCGGCGCATGGGCGTGGTAGTTGAACGGCAGCAGCAACAATTCCAGCGGCACCGCCCCCTCAGTCGAGGCTGCGGTGAGGCCGACGATGGCCGGCAGCATGTCCTCGGTCACCGCGGCGACGATGTCTTCGATTTCGCGCCGGGCATCGGTTGCGAACAGCTCGGAAAAGCTCCGATCCTTCAGATCGCGGCCGGCGAGGGCGCAGAGCCGCGTGCCGGCGACCCGAAATGGATAGCGGCCGGGCTCGTCGCAGGCCAATACGAAGATGTCGCCGAGCAGCTGGCGCACCGCATCGGGATCGATGTCGCTGCGGTCCGGTGCGCGCGCTGCACCGCGTTTCTTGTTCCAATAGGCGAAGAACTGCTGGTTTGACGGATGTTTCATACCTGACTTGCCCCTCTGCCTGAGCGCAGGGTGAGACATCTCTGTCCCGTTTCTGCGCAAAAGCATTCCCGGTTTCGTTGTGCAGAAACAGCATTGCAGCGTCCATGCCGAAGCCGCCTCGGGCTGGGGGTTTGCGCCATTAACGTTAAATTAACGATGGGCTTGGCGCGGCCGGCGAGCCTGCTAGTGTCGGCTTACCAGATTACTTCGCCGGGTTTTCTCCAGGACCCGGCAAAGACACCAGGCGTCGAACAGATTGGCCGTTCGCGCGGAGAGGGGTAGGGATCAAACCCCCGGCGTGCCCCGCGTGAGGTAAAGGCTAGCGTCCATCGAGGGAGGGCTTTCTCAGAGCCCTCCCTCAACTTGAACGGTACTTTGATTCAGAACTCGACCGAGACTTGGCCAACACGGGTGGTAGTGCCGCCAAACGTGAGAGCGCCCATATCGAGTACATGAGTAGAACGATCGCCGCAGCCGCAGAATGCGGTGGATATCGGTGAGTGGCAAATGCCCTCGCACGACTTCGAATATTCCGTAATCGGTAATGTAAAAGATTTTCAAAGCGCGGTGCATCGCGCGATAATTCAGATAAAGATCAGGGGTGCGCGGGAAAAAAAGCAAAACACATACGTATTATCCGGTCCCGACAAGGAGAAGATCCGGCACTTCGTTGACCGCATAAAAGAGATTATCGACGCAGCTAAACTTTCAGTCGACAAGCACGACTCGCTTTTCGGCTACCTTGATAAGTTCATAAAGGCCGTTGAGCAGCAGCGTACCAATCCGCAGGCATTGTCAGCACTTTTGATTGGGATGGCGAACACCGGTGGGGAAATGGCGCGCAAACTCAAGCCAGCCCGCGATCTGGTAGTCTCGATCGCCAAAGTGTTCACACCGTATCAGGAGCGGGATGAGGCGAAGCGGCAGATTTCGCCGCCAACTGAGCGCCGTCGCATCGAGCACGTTCCAACGCCGCAGGTGCAACCGAAGCCAGAAGATGAAGAATTGCCATTTTAGGTTGACCTTCTGCGTAACGCGGCCATTTGCGTTCACTGGAATTGTCGGAGGCTGAGCACGAACTCCAAGGAGTGGCGTGCCCGGACAAATGAACGCCCTTAATTGCGATATTCATTGTCGCCCCACTTGGAGCGCCACTAGCGGAGCCGTGCGAATGATACGTAACGTTCTTCGACAGTAGCTCGATTAGATTTTTTGCAGCTAGGCCTACCTGCATACTGTGGCTACCGTCTATTTCATCTATAGGACAGCAACGCTGGCTTGATAAGGGTCGTCATCAGTGACAACTGTTCTGCATCGGGCTACGTTGGACCCGACACGCCGGCAACGCATCGAACGCCTCATTCAAAGGAGGTCTGTGCCCGGTGGCTAGTAGGCTCAGGCTACGTCCGAGCACCGCTCGGTGCGGCTAACTCTAGGCAAGCGCAACGCAACGACATAAGCCGTCGAGGTAAGCCTTGGCGGCTTTTGCGTTTGTGGCTAAACGGGACTAGCCTGATAAGGAGAGTTTGTCGGAGGGCGCGAACGTGAACTCCACCCTTAAGATTCAGAAGTCAGAAGCAATAACCCTGATTGAAAAAATCAAGGCCGAAATCAAAAAGCGCTCGGAGGCGAAGGCCAAGCGTATGCTTCTTAAGCACCCCAAGAGGCTGACGAAACGATACTCCTAGCGCGGAGATTTTGATCTAGGCCGCGACTTACGGCTAGCAGATGCCCGAACGCTTTTATTTTTAGCAGGCCGTTTCGGCGCGGGACGCATCTTGCGCTTCGGCTCCCGCTGCGTGTCGCGGACCGGCTCAGGTTGCGTGTTGACCGGTTGGGGTTGCGTGTTGCGGACCGCCTCTGCCAGCATCAGGTACAGCTCAGTCTTGGTATTTTTTTGCGGCCTCGCGTAACTGTCTTTTGCCATTTGATCCTCGCCGCTATTCGTCGTCAGGCTTTGCCGCTTCCCGAGCCAAACGTTCCGCCTTTAACCTTTCGAAATTTTTCCGGAAGGCTTCCTGTATCTTTTCGTATTCAGTCAAGATCGGTTTAGGGCCGCGCTGAAAAGTCCGTCCAGCGTCTTGTTGCGCGGAGTCCTTTTTGTCTCTCATGGATCACCTCTAACAGTTAGTGACCGGTGAGATGACGATAGCGCAGCGATGGTGCGCCGCGAGAAAAACCGCAGATTAAGCTTGTTGATTAGGTTTAACGTCGAGCCCTATGCGCATAAGAAGCGGTCCGGGCACGCGGCGTCCCGAGGGCGCCCGTGTCAAAACTTCCAGCCAGGTAGCTAAGGGCGCCGCGTAAGCCGTTAGCCACCATACAGGCGAGGGCCGTCTCACGGTGTGACGGCTTATGCTCTAATCTTCGTCCGGCTCGCGCACGACCGGCGGTTCGTCGTCGCGTTCCTCTTCGTCGTCGTCCTCGTCGTCATCTTCATCTTCATCAGGATCTCGGGGTGGCATAGCGTCGCCCATCATCAAGACGGGATCCCATTCGATCAAACCGGCGCAAAATTCCGCAGGCACGCGTCGAATCATGTTGCCATCTCCGATAGCTCAGGCAGCGTCACTCAGCTTCTCGAATACCGAGATTTTCAGCCGGTCGAGGTCGCGCTCGCCGGACGCGGCTTGCTCAAGGATATGCTCCGCTACCTCTAGCGGCGTGACGGACCGAACCAAGAAGCGTCGATCCGCCACAACTTCGTTCATCGCCTGCCGCATCATGGCGACGGTCGAGGCATCAAATTTCTGTTTCAAATCGTCCATCGAATTGCAACCCACATCGTTTGGGTGCGTCTTAGGGTGCTCTTGTAAACGGGTGATGAATTGAGCCGCGCCCGTCTAGAGTTGCCGCTCAGTGGCCGTTACGAGGAACCTGAAAGCCGGCGCTGATTGTCAGCGACGTGCTCGCGAACTCTGGCAACGACCGCCGTCGGGCTGTGGCCGAAGATCAAGCTTGCTCCAGCTTCGGCAGAGGCGTTGATTTTTTCGGCGATCATCAACTGTATCTCGGTCATCGCGTCAGGACCGCCGGAAATGATCTTCATCATTCTCAGACCGATGACCTCGTTGGCTTCGATGGCGAGCCGAATAAAAGGTATGAGCACAAGGTCTCCTCATGAGGCGACTTTCCCTCCGCTACAATACCGCCGCAGGCAACAAAGTTCCCTCAAAGCGGTATTAAGCGCTGGTGCTCTCGGCCCGGTCTTTTTTGGCCTTTGGCGGACGCTTGGATTCGGGCTGCGTGTTGCGTACGGCCTCGGCCAGCATCTCGTATAGCTCGGCCTTGGTTCTCTTCGGTTCGCGCTTGGGAGGTTGCCATTGTGTCATGGACACTATGTGGGGATGCGGGAGAGAGAATTAAAGCCCCATTTTCTCGCTAAATGCAGGCGCCGGGCCGCCCATTCCTCTCGTGCGGACGCCATGTGTCCGCAAGCCGTTGCCAAAAGCGGGCCCCCTGGCTGCTGCAAAATTGCCTTAAGCCAGTCATCGTTTCGGTCGGAGCGGGAGGCAACCATTCGCGAGTGCAAGCGTATCGGGTGGAGTGGTGCCGGTGTCGAGTGATCTTCAAGCCAAACTGGAGAAGTACGAGCGCAAGGCCGCGCAGTACAAGAAGTCAGCCGAAGAAGCGACCGGTGAAGCGAGCCGTGAGTTTTATCAGGGGCTGGCGCGCTATACCGACGACCTTGCGGCGAAATTCCGGCAAGTCATCGCCAAGCGGAACGACACGTCTCTGCCGGCCGAATGATCTTGGTTTGAGGCGGGTCTCTTTGCCGTTCGCTCGAGGACTTGGATCGGGCGACAGTCCTGCGCAGGTTGCAGCTCAGTTCGACCAGTTCTTCTTTTGCAGAACGTCGAACCAGACGGCGAGGCTGATGATCAGCCCCTTGATGATCAGCTGGTAGAACGAGGATACGCCGAGCAGGCTCATGCCGTTGTTCAAAACGCCGATGATAAGCGCGCCGATGATCGTGCCACCGATCGTACCGGAGCCGCCCGCGAGGCTGGTGCCGCCGATCACCACGGCGGCGATGGCGTCGAGCTCGAACATGGTGCCGAGGTTGGGGGAGGCGCCATTCAACCGGGACGCCAACAGAATGCCCGACAGCGCCGAGAGCACTGACACCACCACATAGACGATCATTTTCGTTTGATAGACGTTGATGCCGGAGAGGCGAGCCGCCTCTTCGTTGCCGCCGAGCGCGTACAACCTTCGGCCGAACCTTGTATGGCCGAGAACGAAGATCGCAAGCGCAGCAATCGCAATGAAGATCGCGACCGGCACCGGCAGGCCATCGCTTGAGCCGAACACGTAGGCCGCGAGCAGCAATCCGGCCGCGGCGGCGACCACGCCGGGAAGGCCTCGTTCAAGCTGCGAGGGTGCATTTGCTTTGTTCTTGTCGCGGGCTGTCCTGACGAGTGCGGTGGCGCCGGCCAGCGCCGCGATCGCCAGCAGAACCAGCGTCGGCACCGGCGGAAGATAGGCGCTGCCGAGCGCCGCAAAGGAGGGATCGGCCACCGGAACGGAGCTGCCGCCCGACAGCGACAGGGCGACGCCGCGCCCGATCGTCAACATGCCGAGCGTGATGATGAACGGCGGGATGCGATAATGCGCGATCCAGAAGCCGTTCCAGAGCCCGACGAGACCGCCGACGATCAACAATGTGACGGGAACGGCGAACCATGCCGAGAGTCCATATTGCATCAACAGCGTCACGACCACGGCCGCGACGCCCACGACAGAGCCGACCGACAGATCAATCCCGGCGATCAGGATCACCATCGTCATCCCGACGCCGATGATACCGACGATCGTCACTTGCCGCGCCACGTTGCTGAGATTGCGTGCCGTAGGGAAGGTCGGATCGATCAGCGCCAACGCCACCGTCAGCACCACGAGCGCGATCAGCGTCGCATTGGTCTTGATGAAGTGAATAGCCCCATTGCGATGCATGGTCGTTTACGTCTCCCCCCGCCGCGCGCCGGTGGCCCATTCCATGATTGCCTCCCGGTTCGCATTCTCGCGCGTGAATTCCGAAACGATGCGGCCCTGGTTCATCACCAGAATCCGGTCGCTTATGCCGAGGACCTCTTCGAGTTCGGAAGAAATGATGATGATCGCGACGCCTTGCCCGGCGAGGGCGTTCAACAGCTTGTGGATTTCGACCTTGGCGCCGATATCGATGCCGCGGGTCGGCTCGTCCAGGATCAGGATCTTAGGTGCGGCATTGAGCCATCGTGCCAGCAGCACCTTTTGCTGGTTGCCGCCGCTGAGCGTTCCGACGAGGGCGTCGATGCTCGCTGTCCTGACATCGAGCTGCGCGACGTATTGTTCGGTCAGCGCACGCTCTTGGCTGCTGTCGATGATCCCGACCGGCGGCGAACTGACCGTCTGCAATGACGCGATGGTGGTGTTGAAGGTGATCGGCTGGCCAAGGAACAGGCCAAGCGCCTTGCGGTCCTCGGTCAGAAGCGCGATGCCGTGACGAATAGCGTCAGCCGGCGAGCGGATGCCGACTGTCCTGCCTTCAATCAGCGTCTCGCCATCGGTGGCCTTGGGGTAGGCTCCGAAGATCGCGGATACCAATGTGGTCCGGCCCGAACCCATCAAGCCACACAGCCCGAGGATTTCGCCGCGATAGGCGGAGAGCGATGCGTCCTTGACCTTGTATTCGCCGGGCAGGGATGGGTGAAGAACCGAAAAATTTCTGATCTCGAAAATCTTTTCGCCGCGCCGGCCCGCGCTTTGCGGATACATCTCCTTTAGTTCGCGGCCGACCATCCTGGCGATGATCTGATCGAGCGAGATGTCGGAAATTGCCGCCGCGTCGCCGATCGTCCGGCCGTCGCGCAGCACCACGACGCGATCGGCAATCGCTGCGATCTCTTCCATCTTGTGCGAGATGTAGCACATGCAGACGCCGGCCTGCCGCAAGCCGCGGATCACCCGGAAAAGCTCCGCAACCTCCCTGTCCGACAGAGCCGATGTCGGCTCATCGAGGATGAGGATGCTCGCCCGCTTCGACAGGGCTTTCGCGATTTCGACCAATTGCTGCTTGCCGACCGCGATGTGTTTCACCTGGTCGGTGGGCTTGATGTCGACAATGCCGAGTTCGCCGAGCAGGGCTTCGGCGTCGGTATTTAGTTTGCGCCAATCGATGGCGCCGAGGGCGTTGGTCGGCTGGCGATCGAGAAAAATGTTCTCGGCGACGCTGAGTTCGGCAATGAGGTTGAGCTCCTGATGGATCACGGCGATGCCCGCATCGATGGCCTCGCGGGTGCCGCGAAACCGCCGCCTCTCTCCCTTGATGAAAATATCGCCCTGATAGGAGGGATAAGGCCAGACGCCGCCGAGCACTTTCATCAGCGTCGATTTGCCGGCGCCGTTCTCGCCCATCAGCGCCAGCACCTCGCCGGCGCGGGCCTCGAAGGTGACGTCGTCGAGCGCCCTGATGCCCGAGAATTCCTTGACGATGTGCTCCATCTTCAAAACGACCCCGGGCGTATGCCGCGGCGGCTGTGGATGCGCCTCCTGGTCGATGGTCATTTTTTGCCAGTCATTCCCGGTACTTACGGCAACCGAAGGTAGTTTTTTAACAACTTGCGACTTTCATGCTCATAAACATTTAGTGAAAGACGGTCCAAATTCCTGAGCTTTTATCGAATGTTAGGAGGTCTCCTGCAAATCAGGAGGGCTGCGGAGTTCTCCGCCAGCCAGTGCGAGTTGGCGGCGATCCGCCGCTTGCGACAGCGTTGTGCCTGAGGGGCGAGAATGAAAGAGCTTCCGCGGTTTTGGCGCTTCATGGGGTCGCGATCCGGTCGTGGCTTTCTGTTGCACTTGAGCGTCTGTGCGGCGTTGTCTGTCGCGGTCGGGTGCGGCTTCTATTATTTTAGCCTGAACTGGTTCAAGGAGCACAAGAGCAGCGAAAAAATCACTGCGCTCCAGCTCGTGGACGCCTTTGTCACCAACTATTCGGCCCTGCGGTCGCAGCTTGGAAACGACGCGCCGGTCCCGGCCACGTTCCGGGCCCACGCCATCGAGGCCTTCAACAAGCAAAACGGCCAGAATTCCGAGTTTCGTCTGGCGTCGGTCGGTCGTCCCGGCCGGGAGATCCTGACGGGGCCGTCAGATGGAAAAATGGCCGAAGCCGTCGAGGCCTTTGCCGCGATGTCAACGCCGAAGCCGGTGTCTGAATTCCTTGACGTCAACGGCCAATTCGTCTTCCGCACCGTCTACCCGACCATCGCGCACGAGCAGAGTTGCGTGAGCTGCCACAACGCGTTGCAGCCAGATAAGCCGCAGTGGTATCTGGACGACGTGATCGGCGCCTTCGTGATCGACGTGCCGATGTCCGCTTTCCTGCGCAGCGTGACTTGGCAAAGCGCCGGCATCGGCGTGGGGCTGTTTCTCGCGTTGGCGCTGGCGGGCTTGACGATCTCTCTGGTTCATTTCCGGCAACTCGAGGCCCTTGACGCCTCGGCCGCCAAGCTCGGCCGCACCCAGAAATTTCTTGATACCATCATCGAGAACATGCCCTTGTCCGTCGCCGTCAGGGATGTGCGGGATCGATGCTTTGTCCTCTTCAACCGCACTGCCGAAGCCATCTTTGGCATCGAGCGCGGTAATTTGATCGGCGAAGGCGCGCAGAACCGTTGCGAGGAAACGGAGCAAAACCTGTTTCCTCTGGCTGACGAAGCGCTAACGACGCTCGATCTGCAAACGATCGGCGAGCACACGGTCTCTACCCCGCATAACGGCGCGCGCGTCCTGACCACCCGGAATCTTTCGATTCCGGACGAGACCGGCGAACAGCGCTATCTGCTCAGCCTTTCGGAAGACATCACCGAGCGCAAAGAGGTGGAAGCCCGCATCGAGCATATGGCCCATCATGATGCCTTGACGGACCTGCCCAATCGCCTCGCCTTTGTCGAGCATCTCAGCCGCTCGATCGAGAGCGCTGCGGCAAGCAACGGCTCGTTCGCCGTCCTGAGTATCGACCTCGACCGCTTCAAGGAAGTCAACGATACGTTTGGGCACGCGGTCGGCGACGATCTGCTTCGTGCGCTGGCGAGACAACTGCGCTCGCTCGCCGAAGAATCCTACCTGGCGCGGCTCGGCGGCGACGAGTTTATGCTCGTCACGCCGATGGGAGATCAGCCAGCGCTTGCCGAAATACTTGCCGGGCAACTTCACGCCGCCGTCGCCGGCGATTTGAATCTGAACGGACAAAATCTGCGCGTCGGTCTCAGCATCGGCGTTGCGATTTTCCCGGCGGACGGGACCGACGCCACGACGCTGCTCAACAATGCCGATGCCGCGCTTTATCGCGCCAAGGCCGCCGGCCGCGGCAAGACGCGGTTCTTCGAAATCGAAATGGACAACCGGTTGCGCGAGCGGCGCGTGATCCAGCGCGATTTGCGCTCAGCGGTGGATCGAAACGAATTCCGTCTGCACTATCAGCCTTTGGCCAGGATCGACGGCGAGGTGATCGGGTTCGAGGCGTTGCTCCGTTGGCATCATCCCCAGCGCGGCATGGTTTCGCCCGCAACCTTCATTCCGGTTGCGGAAGAGAGCGGGCTCATCATCCAGGTCGGCGAATGGGTTCTCCGCGAGGCCTGCCGCGAAGCGGCCGGCTGGAAGCGCCCGCTGCAAATCGCGGTCAATCTCTCGCCGATCCAGTTCCGCCACGGCGATCTCCCCGGTCTGGTCCATTCGGTGCTTCTGGAAACCGGCCTTTCGCCGACGCGGCTGGAGCTTGAAATCACCGAGGGCGTGCTGGTCGAGGATTTCGACCGCGGACTTTCGATCCTGCGCCGCCTTAAAGGGCTCGGCGTTCGCATTGCCATGGACGACTTCGGAACCGGATATTCCTCGCTGTCCTATCTGCAATCGTTTCCGTTCGACAAGATCAAGATCGACCAGTCCTTCATATCGAATGTCAGGAGCAATCCGCAGTCGGCGGCCATCGTGCGGGCCGTCATTGGTCTGGCACACGGGCTCGATCTGCCGGTGCTCGCGGAAGGGGTGGAGACCATCGCCCAGCTTGATTTTCTCGCCGCCGAATCGTGCAATGAAGTGCAGGGATACCTGATGGGGCGGCCGCATCCGATTTTTGAATATTCCGAGCTCGTCGGCCGCGCAGAGGTTGCCGAAGAAAAACAGCTGAGCGCCTAGTGGTCCGATTCCAACATTTGCATCTCGAGCTGGCTGGCAGTTTTGCAAATTTCAGAATCGAAGGCGCCACTGGCGTGACCTATTTCCCGTAGACCTGCTTGTGGGTGTAGAACCCTCCCGCGATGATGGTCTGGTCGAGATTGTTCTTGTCGACCAGTACGACTTCCGTCACCAGCGTCGGCACGTCGACGGCGCCGTTGTTGATGATCCGGTCGACCTTGAAGAGGGACTTCGCCTCCTTGTCGGGGTTGGTTGCCAGCTTTACCGCGATTTCCGCCGCGCTCTCGGCCAGCGGATCGATCTTCTTCCAGATGTCCACGGCCTGCTTGCCTTGCGCGACATACTGAATGTTGACGAGATCGGCGTCGGAGCCAGCGACGAAAATCTTTTCCGCGCTGGCAAGCCCCTGTCCGTCGAGGGCCGCGATGACGCCTCGCGCCATGCCGGAATTGTTGCAGATCACGGCATCGATCTTGTTGCCGGACTTGGTCAATAGATTTTCCGTGGTCGCCATCGCCTTGTCGGGTGACCATCCCTCGTGCGACTGATCGGCGACGAGCTTCAGCCCGGGGTTCGCCTTCAGCACTTCGAGAACGCCGCTGCTCATCGTATTGGCGTTGGAATCGCCGGGTTGTCCGCGGATCAGCACGACATTGCCTTTCACCGCGCCATATTTCGCCTTCAGCCACGCCACCATGGCTTCTGCCTGAAGCTTGCCGACGGCCCAGCTGTCCTGCATCACCATGGCGTCGAGCGGGCCGTTGACCAGCATGGCATCGTAACCGACGACCTTGACGCCGCCTTTGTGAGCCGAGGTGACCATGCTGCCGGCGGTGCCGGTATTGACCGGCTGCAACACGATTGCTTGCGCCCCGCGCGACAGCATGTTTTCGAATGCCGCCAACTGCGTCTGTTCGTCGTTGTTGGCCGAGTCGAAAATCACCTCGGCGCCAAGCGCCTTGGCTTTGGCGAGGAAGGCGGCCTTGTCGCGCTGGTAGCGCTCCTCTTGCATGGTCTTCAGGAGAAAACCGATCTTGACCTTGTCCGCAGCGGCGGCCTGCGTAACGAGAGCGGGAAGCGGAACGGCGAGCGAGGCGAGACCGCGCAAGATGGTTCTACGGTGAAAATCCATGGTGCTCCCTCCCGTGCGGCCCTATTTCCTGGGTTCGGCAGACATATCTAACGGCTCGATGTGCTTTACGGCAACCGGCTTCCACTTGGCCGCAAAACCCTCTAATGGGGCGCATTGTTCTCAAGCGTCGAGGTCGCGAACCCCTTGGAATTGCCACCCGAAGAATTCAGGCCGGAAACCTTGCCGGAACAGCCGCCGCCCGCGCGCGAGCCGCTGCTGACGCTGCCGTGGGCTCTTACCGCCTATATCGTGCTGCTGGCGGTCATCCATTTGCACGTGCTGTTGCCCGACGATCTCGAGAACTGGATCATCGACGTCTTCGGATTTATCCCCAAGCGTTACGACTCGACGCTGTTGGTTGACAGCTTTCCGGGCGGGGAGGGCGCCAAGGTCTGGACCTTTGTCACCTATTCGCTGCTGCACGCCAATCTCAGCCATATCGGTTTCAACCTCTTGTGGCTGTTGCCGTTCGGCAGCGCGCTGGCGCGCCGCTTCGGAAGCCTGCGGTTTTTCGTCTTCATGGCGGTGACGGCGGCGGCCGGCGCGCTGGCGCATCTGGTGACCCATGAGCATGCGCTGGCCCCGATGATCGGCGCCTCCGCCTCGGTTTCCGGCGCCATGGCGGCCGCTATTCGCTTTGCGTTCGTGCGGGGCAGTTTTCTCTCCTTTGACCGCAGCGACGCCGAGGCTGCCGCCAAGGTGCCTGCGCAGCCGTTGTGGCGCGCTTTACGCGATCGCCGCGTGCTTTCCTTTCTCGCGATCTGGTTTGGCGTCAATATCGTGTTCGGCTTGGGATCGATTGCGATCGGCACCGAGGGCGCCAGCGTCGCCTGGCAAGCCCATATCGGCGGTTTTCTGGCCGGGCTTTTGTTGTTTTCCCTGTTCGATCCGGTTCCGCGCATGGCTGGCGATGCTGCAAGTGCGTCATCGCGAGATCAAATCTGATTCCCATTATCGCCGCTTGCGGGGGAAGGTGATTTCATCCATCATTTGCGGCATGCGGCACGGCATAGACCGTGATGTGCCTGAAGGCCTTAACCGCGGCGCCCGCAACTAAATCGGCGCCACACTGTTGTTTGAAGACTCAAAAGTGAACCAAGAAGCGCTCGTTCAAGGGCGCGAACGGCTTCAAGGAGACGACAATGACGGTACGTGCCATTCTCGATACCAAGGGTCACCAAATCCAGAGCGTTCCGCCGGAGGCCAAGCTTTCGGACGCGATCAAAATCCTGAGCGAGCGCAAGATCGGCGCGGTGCTCGTGATGAGCGCGGGCCGCATCGAGGGCATCCTGTCGGAGCGCGACATCGTCCGCGTGCTTGGCGAGCGGGGCGCGGCCGTCATCGAGGAGCCCGTCAGCGCGGTGATGACGCGCAAGGTCGTGAGCTGCAAGCAGTCCGATACCGTCGGCGCGATCATGGAGATGATGACGCTCGGAAAATTCCGCCATTTGCCGGTCCTCGAGGGCGAGCGGGTGGTTGGGCTGATTTCGATCGGCGACGTCGTCAAATGGCGCGTGCGGGAATACGAACACGAGCAGGAAGCGCTGCGCGAATACATCAAGACCGCCTGAGCAGATCACGCGGTGCTCGCGCGATTCGCGCCTTAGGGCTCTTCGTCAATCGTTGCCGGCGGGATGACCGGCGTCGGCGCCAGGACCTCGATCACTTCCTGGATCGAGGCGATCGCGCGCTCGGTGGCGCGTGTGCCGTAGGCGATCAATTCGTCGGCGCGGTGAAAATCGAACCAGCCGATCTGACCGACCCGGGGGGTGATCAGGAGATCCGGCGGGTCTCCGGCGAGCCGCGCACGGGTAATGCGATCCTGCATGATGTTGAAGGCATCGACCATCACGGAAGAAATGCCGGGCCGGCCGGCGCTCCCGAAAAATTCGCGTTTCACGGCACGCTCCGCCGAGAAGAACTTGCCGATGCCCCGTTTCGGCGGGGCGACTTCGGCGGTCGTTTCACGCATCACGGCGGCGGCGCCATGCGAATAGATCGTGGTGGAGTGCGCAAAGATGTCGCTGGAGAGGTTAGCGGCGATCACGATTTCGGCGCCCAGCGCCCGCGCGGTCGATACCGGCACCGGATTGACCAGCGCGCCGTCGACCAGCCAGCGGCCGCCGATCAGAACCGGCGCAAAGATACCCGGCAGCGCGTACGAAGCCCGCATCGCATCCACCATTCGGCCGTGGGTGACCCAGGTTTCGTGGCCGGTGCGCACCTCGGTCGCCACGCTCGCAAATTTCAACGGCAGGTCCTCGATCAGGGTCTGGCCGATCGAGGCCTCGAGCTCCGCCGCAAGCTTGTCGCCGCCGATCAGGCCCGAGCCATTGAGCTTGAGGTCGAGATAGGAGAGGACACTGCGCGGTTGCAGGCCGCGCGCCCATTCTTCCAGCGTATCGAGGTGCCCGGCCGCAAACGCCCCACCGACCACGGCGCCAATCGAGGTGCCGACGACGACATTGGGGACGATGCCGTGGGCGATCAGCGTCTTGACGATGCCGATATGGGCAAAGCCGCGCGCCGCTCCGCCGCCGAGCGCAAGTCCGATCACCGGCCGCCGGCCGACGGTCTTGTCGCGGACTTCTCCGCTGTTCTGGCCTCGTCCGATCCAGTTATTCAGCACCTAAAAGCAATCTCCTTAAGGGGAAGGCTATCGCGAGATCGCCGCTCCCGCCAGAATGGCTGACTAGCATGGTTTATGCCGGGGTTCGGGGTGAGATTGTGACGGGAGCGCGCCGAATCGGTATGAGTAACGGAAGTGGCCGGCGCCGGTTCCATCCCTCCTGTTCAACCAATGCAGGCTTGAATTTGCCGCGTTTTCAGTGAAAAGCATCCATCATGATCAGGGGAAGGCAGGGTAGCCGCGGATGGCGGGGCGGGCGTTGGCGCGTGGCGCCGGTGTTTGCCTTGCTGTTGGGATTTGCGGTTTTCGCCCCCGTTTCGGCCCAAATGTTCAGCGATCGGCCGCCACCGGTGCCGCCGGCGACCGTTCCCGAGCCTCCCGCCGGCCCTGCGATGAACCTGGCGCCATCTGCCGGTCCGGCATCTGTCCCGAATCTGCCGCCGTCATTGACCGCGCCGCCGGCCGTTGCCGCGGTGCCGCCGGTCGTTTCAGCGCCGCCGCCCGGCGCGGCCACGCCGAACCAGGCCGTGCTGGCGCTGACGGCGCGTTTCGGCAAGGACCTGCCCGCGATTACCAGCGGGCTGGTATGGCGCGTCTTTTCCGATCGGTCGGATGAGACCGGTAATATGAAATTGATCCGCGAGGATCGTGGCGCGACGCCGAACATCGTGCTGCCGCCCGGCAATTACGTCATCCACGTCGCGCTCGGTCTCGTCAGCGCGGTACGGCCGATGACGCTGAAGGCGGAAACCTACCGCGAATCCTTCATCCTTCCCGCCGGCGGCCTGCGCATCGAGGGCCGCGTCGGCGCCTCGAAGATTCCGCAGAACCAGATTTCATTTGCGATCTACAAGGGCAGCCAGTTCGAGGTTGGCGAGCGCGCCTCCCTGGTGCCGAACGTCGCGCCCGGCGATCTCGCGCTGCTGCCGGAGGGCACCTACTATATCGTTTCCAACTACGGCGATGCCAACTCCGTGGTGCGCTCGGACATTCGCGTGCAGGCCGGCAAGCTGACGGATGTCATCATCACCCATCGCGCCGCCGTCATCACGCTCAAGCTGGTCAGCGACCGCGGCGGCGAGGCGCTGGCCAACACCGCATGGTCGGTGATCACGCCGGGTGGCGACGTGATCAAGGAATTGATCGGCGCATTTCCCAAGGTGATATTGTCGGAAGGCGAATACCGGGCGATCGCCAAGAACGAAGGCAAGGTTTACGAGCGTCCTTTCAACGTTGTTAACGGCGTCGACGGCGAAGTCGAAGTCGTCGCGCGCTGATTTTTGCGACACGCTTTGTCACAGTTTCTAACGCGGACTAACCATCGCGCGATTTAAAACTGTCATAATCGCTGCATCGTCTTCCTCCATGCGGAATTTTTACATCCCCTTAAGTGCGGCTCGCATTGATGACGCGCGCGAAAAAGTTGCGCGTTCGGGGAATGTCATGCTTGCTGCCAGGAAGTCGTCGGGAAAATCCGCACCTGAGATGTTCGATGATGTCCCGGTCCTGCAACGCAAGTGGCAGGCCGCGGTGCGTCCGGGTGAAAAACTGCCGGCTTACGAAGACGTGATGCTGGGAAGCCTTGGCCGGCTCGCCGATCACATCGTGCTGCTCAAGGACGGCCCGCAAGGCCTCGAAGTATCGCGCACCGGCCGCTACGCCCAGCTATGGCTGGAGCATGATCGCTGGGACGTCGCGCTCGATACGTTGTCGCCGGATTGCGCGACGGCGCTCGCGGAAGCCGCCGCCAGCGCGCTGGCCAAGTGCCGCCCTTGTCATGCGACCGCCCACTGCGTACGCGACGGCCTGGTCCGGACCTACGATCTGTTGGCGCTTCCGACCTCTTCGCGTTGGGGTCACACGCTGATCGGCGTCTATGTCAACGAGCGCGACGCTCAATACAATCTGCTCGATGCGATCTTCTCCACGACCGACGAGGGCGTGCTGTCGCTTGCCGCGATCCGCGACGCGGAAGGCCGGCCGTTCGATTTCCAGATCGTTCACCACAATGACGGCGCCGCGCGGCTGCTCAAGCTGCCGACGGTCGAATTGCTGTGGCAGCGGCTCGGTGGCGGGCGCAGCCTTCTCAGCGCCGGTCATGTCGTCGAGCGCTTGCTCGCGGTGGTCCGAAGCGGCGAGGCGGATCAGTTTGAAATCGACAGCGACGATCGAAACCTGAAACTGGGCGTGACGGCCTTTGGCGACATTCTCGCGCTGACAATTTCCGACGTCACCGCCTTGAAGCGCCGGGAAGCCTCTTTCCGTTTGCTGTTCGAAAACAATCCGATGCCGATGTGGGTGTTCGACGCCGAGACGACCCGGTTTCTCGGCGTCAATGATGCGGCGATCCAGCATTACGGCTACGCCCGCGAGAAATTTCTCGCCATGATGCTCGATGAAATCTGGCCCGAAGACGAGCGGATCAGCCACAAGGAATCGCTGCTGCATATCGGGGAGGCCTATCAGTCCAGCCGTAACTGGCGGCACATCAAGGCCGACGGCAGCGAAATCCATGTCCTGACCTTCGGGCGGCGGGTGACGTTCGAGGGGCGTGACGGCTACCTTGTCGCCATCGTCGATATCACCGAGCGGCGCCAGGCCGAGGCCCGCATCGCCTATATGGCCCATCACGACGGGCTGACCGACCTTCCCAACCGCGAGTTCTACCAGGAACGGCTGCGTGAGGCGCTGGTGGAGGCGCAAGCCGGCAATAAACGCGTTGCGATATTGTACGTCGACCTCGACCTGTTCAAGAACGTCAACGATTCCTTCGGTCATCCGATGGGAGATCGCCTGCTCAGGCTGGTCGCCGACCGGCTGCGGTCGCAGGTTCGTGGCAATCATCTCGCCGCGCGGCTTGGCGGCGACGAATTTGCGCTGATCCTGACGTCCGACACTTCGCCGAACGAGGCCAGCGATTTCTCCACCCGCCTGATCGAGATGCTGAGCGCCAGCTACGATATCGACGGTGTCGAGGTCGTGATCGGCGCCAGCGTCGGCATCGCGTTGTCGCCGAGTGACGGCACGACCAGCGAGGAGCTGATGCGCAATGCCGACATGGCGCTCTACCGCGCGAAATCCGACGGCGGCGGCGTGCATCGCTTTTTCGAGCGCGAGATGGATCGCATTGCCCAGAAGCGCCGCGATATGGAAGTCGACCTGCGCCGCGCGTTTGCCAACGGCGAGTTCGAACTTCACTATCAGCCGCTGGTCGATATCGGCGCCGATCGCATCAGCGGCTTCGAATCGCTGTTGCGCTGGCAGCATCCCGAGAAGGGCATGATCTCGCCGGCGGACTTCATTCCGATCGCCGAGGATATCGGATTGATCGTGTCGCTCGGGGAGTGGGTGTTGCGCGAGGCCTGCAACGAGGCGGCCAAATGGCCCGACGAGGTCAAGGTTGCGGTCAACCTGTCGTCGGTGCAGTTCCGCAGCCGCAATCTGGTCCAGGCCGTGATCTCGGCGCTGGCGCATTCCGGACTGTCGCCGCGGCGGCTCGAGCTCGAAATTACTGAATCGGTTTTCTTGGCGGAGACCGAAGCCAATCTCGCCATCCTGCATCAGTTGCGCGAACTCGGTGTGCGCATCTCGATGGACGATTTCGGCACCGGCTATTCGAGCCTCAGCTACCTGCGAAGCTTTCCGTTCGACAAGATCAAGATCGACCGTTCCTTCGTCAAGGATCTCGCCGAGCGGCCGGATTGCGTCGCCATCGTGCGGGCGATCTCCGGCCTCGGCCGCAGTCTCAACATCACCACCACGGCCGAAGGCGTGGAGACGGTCGATCAGCTCGACTGGTTGCGCAACGAAGGCTGCAACGAGGTGCAGGGATTTTTGTTCAGCGCGGCAAAGCCGGCGGGCGAGGTTGCAGCGCTGTTGTCGAGATTCGGCCGGCGCGCCTCGCAGGCGGCTTGAACGCTATCTTGTGTGCCATTCGCTAACGGCCTCGCCAGTGCTCGGCCTGCTCGGGCACGCCTAAAACCGCGTCACGATCTCCGACAGCGCAGGCCGCGGCCGGTCCTCGCTCGGTTTTGACACCGTGCCGATATGGATCAGGCCGGCGAGCTTTTCGTCCGCCTTCAGTCCAAGCCCGGTGAGCACATCGCGGTCGAAGGAAAACCACCCCGAAAGCCAGCACGCGCCGTAGCCGAGCGCGGTCGCCGCGGTGACGATATTCATGGCACTGGCGCCCGCGGACATCTCCTGCTCCCACGGCGGCACCTTGGGATGCGGCCTGGTCAGGCTGACGACGCCGATCACGAGCGGGGCGTCGGTCAGACGCCGCTTTTCGACCTCGATATCGGCCGGCGACGCATGCGGATTTTTCCGTGCAAAAACGCCGGCAATGACTTCGCCTGCGCGCGTGCGCGCATCGCCCTCGAAAACGATGAAGCGCCATGGCGCGAGCTTGCCGTGATCGGGCACCCGCGCCCCGATCGTCAAAATGGTTTCAAGTTCGGCCGGCGAGGGGCCGGGGCCGTTCATCTCGCGGGGCTTGACGGAGCGGCGGGTTTTCAGAAGCTCAATGGCGTCAGGCACAAACATGTCCTCAAATGGTGGCGGTCGCAGAACAGAGATAGGCGCCCCGTCACGGCGGCGGAAGCGCCTTTAGAGCGATTATGAAGATCAGCCGACTAGTGGTCCAATTCTAACATTTGCACCCCGCCGTCGGAGGCACTTTTGCAAATGTTAAAATCAAAGGACCACTAAAAATATAGGTCTCTAGTGGAGTTTCAGATTTGACATTCGCATTACGAATCCCGGGCTAAGAGATAGCGAATGTCAAATCTACTCCACTAGCCGCGCCCGCTTCACGTCCGGCGGCGTGGCTTCCTCGACAAGGGCCGCGATCGCCTCGTCGGTCGGTCATCACCTTTTGCCCGTCGCTGCCCAATCGTCGCACCGAGACCGAATGGGTCTCGGCTTCCTTCTTGCCGACGACGAGGAGCGCCGGGATTTTCGCCAGCGAATGTTCGCGAACCTTGTAGTTGATCTTCTCGTTGCGCAGATCGATCTCGACCCGCAAGCCCGCACGCCGCGCGGCCGCCGCAACCACCTTGGCATATTCGTCGCCTTCGGAAGTGATGGTGGTGACGACCGCCTGGATCGGCGCCAGCCAGAGCGGGAAGTTGCCGGCATAATGTTCGATCAGAATGCCGATGAAGCGCTCCATCGAGCCGCAGATCGCCCGATGCACCATCACCGGCGCCTTCTTCGAACCGTCGGCATCGATATAGAACGCGCCAAAGCGCTCCGGCAGGTTGAAGTCGACCTGCGTGGTGCCGCATTGCCAGTCGCGGCCGATCGCATCGCGCAGCACATATTCGAACTTCGGCCCGTAGAACGCGCCTTCGCCGGGATTGATCTCGGTCCTGATGTGGTTGCTCTGGGCCTCGATCTCGCTCAGCACGGTCGCCATCACGCGCTCGGCGTGGTCCCACATCGCGTCGGTGCCGACGCGCTTTTCGGGGCGGGTCGAGAGCTTGACCGTCAGCTCACCCTCGAAGCCGAAATCGGCGTAGGTCGACAGGATCAGCTCGTTGATCTTGAGGCATTCTTCCGCAAGCTGGGCTTCGGTGCAGAACACATGCGCGTCGTCCTGCGTGAAGCCACGCACCCGCATCAAGCCGTGCATGGCGCCCGACGCTTCGTAGCGATGCACGACGCCGAATTCGGCCAACCGTAGCGGCAGGTCGCGGTAGCTTTTCAGGCCATGCTTGAAGATCTGCACGTGACCGGGACAGTTCATCGGCTTGAGCGCAAACCAGCGCTTGTCTTCGGCCTCGTCGCCCGCGGACTGGGCGGCGAACATGTTTTCACGATACCAGTCCCAGTGGCCGGAAGTCTCCCACAGTGACTTGTCGAGGATCTGCGGCGCGTTGACCTCGCTGTAGTCGCCGGTCAGGCGCCGGCGCATATAGGCGATCAGCGCCTGGAAGATGGTCCATCCCTTCGCGTGCCAGAACACCACGCCCGGGCCTTCCTCCTGGAAGTGGAACAGGTCGAGTTCGCGTCCCAGTTTGCGATGGTCGCGCTTTTCGGCTTCCTCGATCTGCTTCAGGTAAGCGTCGAGGTCTTCCTGCTTCGCGAACGCCGTACCGTAGATGCGCGTCAGCATCGGATTGTTGGAATCGCCGCGCCAATAGGCTCCGGCCACCTTCATCAATTTGAAGGCGTTACCGATCTTCCCCGTGGAAGTCATGTGCGGGCCGCGGCACAGGTCGAACCAGTCGCCCTGGAAATAGATCTTGATCGGCTCGTTGCCGGGAATGGCGTCGACCAGCTCGACCTTGAAGTTCTCGCCCTTGTCGCGGAAGACCTGCTTGGTTTTTTCGCGGTCCCAAACCTCTTTCGTGAACGGCTTGTCGCGCGCGATGATCTCGCGCATCTTCTTTTCGATCGCCGCGAAATCTTCCGGCGTAAACGGCTCGTTGCGGAAGAAGTCGTAGTAAAAGCCGTTTTCGATCACCGGGCCGATCGTGACCTGGGTGCCAGGCCATAACGACTGCACCGCTTCGGCGAGCACGTGGGCGGCGTCGTGGCGGATCAGTTCGAGCGCGCGGGGATCGTCGCGGTTGACCAGCTCGATCTTCGCGTCGTCCTCGATTGGATCGTTGAGGTCGGCCAGGTGGCCGTCCAGCGCCATCGCCACCGTGCGTTTGGCGAGCGAAGGCGAGATGCCCTTGGCGATCTCCAGTCCGGTGATGTTCTTGGGAAATTCGCGCCTGGCGCCGTCAGGGAAGGTGAGGGTGACCTTGTGCACGGGTTCGGCCGGTTTCAAATTCGTAAGGCTGTATTGGAATCCCGATGCGGGCGGATTCTTGTCGGACATGATCGTCTCCTCAAAGCTCACTCCTGCGAACGAGCGCAGGTAAGCGGGATCAAGAAGCGGTATAGCAGGCGAATCGGGCGATGCAATCGGTGTGGGCGCAGAAAATCGGCCGGAATCGAGGCGAGGTTTGAGCGCAGCCTTCGGTTGTTGAACATGGACTCATAGAGGCGGACTTGTTAAGCTTCAAATGCTCTTCCGTTTTCTCGACCGGCTTCTTTCGTCCCCATGATCGTGCGCGCTGTCGCCGCCCTCGTCCTGACCTGTGCGCTGACTTGTGGCGTTGCGTCAGCGGCCTCGCCACAGCAACGGCCGCCGGCTCTCAAGTCGCCGGAAGAGTCCATGACATTTTATGTCGTCAAGGGCGCGTCCGACGCCTGCGGACGCGATTGTGACACCTGGATCGAAGCCGAAGGAAAGGTCGAGGCGGATACGGCGGCGCGTCTCAAGAAATTTTTGGATCGCTTTCGCGATCGCAACCTGCCGATCTACTTCGCCTCGCCGGGCGGCAATCTCGACCAGGCCATCGCGATGGGGAACATGCTTCACGGCAGGTCCGCCATTGCCAGGGTGGGGCGAACCACGGTGCGGGAATGTGGCTTCGAGGCGCAGGACAGCGAGGTCTGCGTCAAGCTCAAGCAATCCGGCCGCGAACTTCACGGCGATCTCTTCACCAGCGGTGCGATCTGCGCCTCGGCCTGTCCTTATGCTTTGATGGGCGCCGCGGTCCATGAAGTCGCGCCGGATGCGATCCTGGCCGTCCATTCGCCGAAGGTCATCCTTAATTTCCACGGCGGCCAGCCGGAAGCCTTCGTGATCGCCGCTGCGAACCAGCGCGGTCGCGAGCGTGCCGATCGCGTCGCCTCGGGTTACCTCGCCAAAATCGGAATCGACGCCGGATTGCTCGCCCTCACCAGGACCGTCAAGTTCGAAGACATTCACGTCCTGACGCGCGACGAGATCGCCCGCTTCGGAATCGATCGCCGTGAGTTCGTCGAGACCGCCTGGAGGTTTGAACGCACCGCGCTCAACATGGTGCGCAAGATCGTCACGGTGAGGTCGCCGGGCGAAACGTCTTTCAGGCTGATGCAATGGCGCGTGGTCTGTTTTGATACCGACCGCTTCGCGCTGGATTTTCAGCGGCCGATACCAGCTGTGGGCCTTACCTCGGTGTCTCTTGCGCACAGCGGTGCGGGCGCCGTCTATTTCAACGGACCGACAAGGGCACCGAACGTCGAACAATGGAGCATGGGGCTGATGCGGTCGCGGCTGGACGCGCTGGTCAATCATTCCGAAATTGACATCATCGAGACGTCGGTTGCCGCGGACGGGCGGTTGGTTCCTCGGACCACCAAACTGTCCAACGAGGGTTGGGCCAGCGCCATGGAGTCCCTCATGGCGAGTTGTCCGCTGTCGAAAGGGGACCTGATTGTTCAGATGAGCAGTCAAGCAAGCAAGTCTGGCGAACCGGCTACAAAGTAGCGATACGCATCGGTCGGCATATTACAACAGACGACTTTCTCTCATGCCGCGTGCGACTTTCTTTCATGGACGCCGCTCTGCGCTCGATTAATTCCCTTGCTGCCCTTTCCATCGGAGTTCAGCGGAGCTAGATGCGCATGCATGCAAAAATCGTCGTCTGACAGTCCGCTCCATCGCCGCTTTGCGCCGACGGCGCTGATGTTTGGAAATCTCGTCACTGGCTCGTCGATCTTGGCGCCGGCAGGCATGCTGATCGAGCTGTCGTCCGACCTCGGTATCACCGTTCACACCGCCGGTCTTTTGGTGACGTTCGGCGCGATGGTGCTCTGCATCGGCTCGCCGCTGACCGCGTGGCTGACCAGCCGGATCGAGCGCCGCACCTTGCTCGCGGTCACGCTTGCGGTGCTCGCGCTCGGCAATGCGCTTTCCGCGTTCGCGCCCGGCTATACGACGCTTTTGTTCATCCGACTCGTGATGCTGGCGATCGGCGCCCTCTATACGCCGCAGGCCGCGGGCACCGCCGCGCTGATCGTGCCGGCGGAAAAACGCGGCGGCACCATTGCCTACGTGTTTCTCGGCTGGTCGCTGGCGGCCGCCGTCGGCCTGCCGCTGATCACCTTCATGGCCAGCCGTTACGGCTGGCGCGCGGCTTTTGGCGGCATCAGCGTGATCGGGGCCTTGAGCTTCCTGCTCTTGATGTGGCGGTTGCCCGCGGGCCTCGTCGGTGCGCCGGTCGATCTCAAAACATGGGCCGATCTGGCGCGCAATCGCGCGATCATCGCGCTGCTGGCGATCACCACCTTGCTGATGTCGGGCCAGTTTGCGGTGTTCACCTATATGGGGCCGTTATTGTCGCGGCTGACGCAGGTCGGTCCCGACGCGGTGGGGCTGGTCTTTGCGATCTACGGTGTCTGCGGCTTTATCGGGATCGTCATTGTCAGCAATGTCGTCGATTCCCGGGGGCCTCTGAAGACGTCGATACTGTGCATCGTGTTCGTCCTGACGGGGATCAGCGGATGGGCGCTTTCCGCAGGCTTCTATCCGCTAATGGCGTACTCGGCGGCGATCTGGGGGCTCGGTTTTGCCTCAAGCAATTCGATGCAACAGGTCCGCCTCGTCGCCGCGGCACCTGCGCTTGCCTCCGCATCGGTGTCGCTCAATACGTCGTTTCTCTATGTGGGGCAGGCGATCGGCTCGGGGCTCGGTGGACTACTGTACGCGCACGATCTTCTGCGCGGCATCGGCTATGCCGGTGCCGCCTTTGTCGTGTTGGCGTTGACGACGGTGATTTTGACGCGGCGGCTTGCGGTGGCGAAGAGCTGAAGCGCGAAGGTTTCTCTATCGGCTGATCGCGCTATCGGTGCTTGAGGCCGCAAACCGCGTCAGTGCCGGCGTCGAGGCCATCTTGGCGAGCACCTCGCGCACTGGCTTGTCGGTCCAGGCATGGGTGACGTAATCGCGATGTGTCACGCCGTCCGGCGTTTTGACAAAGACGACGCTGCCGGGGCGCAACGGGCCGTCCATGTCATCAGATATGGCGATGCCCTTGTCGCGGATCATCTGCATCAGTTCCTGATCGTGCCGCTGGGTATAGCGGGTATAGGCGCTGACGAAGAATCCGGAGCGGTTGTTGGCGATCCAGGAGGCGAACTTGTCGAGTTCGCCATACACAGCATCGAGCAGCACCACGCCGCGGACGCGATTGCCGACCCCGCCGACTTCGAGGCTCCAGGCGGTCGGAAGGAAGCCGCCACTATAGCCGACGATCACGATCGGCATGTTGGCGAAGGTCTTGGCCGCGCTCGGATCGCCGTAAAGCTTGGCAAGATGATCGGCGGATTCATTGATGAAACGCTTGAGGCCGCCGGGCTGCCAGAATTTGCCGGCGCTGGAATCGGCGGCATCGACGGCGAGTTGCGGCGCGAGCAGCACGGCATTGGCGCCTGAATCCGAAATCTGCTGCGGCAGGAGCTGACGGTCGCGCACGTCGCGTTCCAGCGTCGCGCCGTTGCCGTGGAAGAACACGACGATGACGCCGGGCTTGCTGGCGTCGAAATGTTCGGGGACGTGCATCAGCACGCGGTTGTCGTTGAAGGTCTCGTCCTGCCAGTAGACGCGGCCCGAATAGCTGCGGTGGCCGTGACGGTCGCCGTTGGAAACGTTCAGGAACGGCGTTTCGGTGCGCGGATTGTTGCCGTAATAGGGGAAGGCGGACGACTTCAATCCAATCAGGGCGGTTTGCTCTTCGTGCAGCGGACGCTGATAGGGCACGATCGGCGCGAGCGAGGCGACGCGATAAGGCTGCGTCTGAACGGTTCGCCGGGTTTGCGCGTCCGCCACGTTCGCCGGCCGCTGCTGCAAGCTTTCGGCGGCGGTGGGAAAGCGGTCCTTGAATTGCGGCTTCGGGAAACGGTCGTCGAACGTATCGCCAGAACCTTGCACGTTTGCCGCGAGCGAGCCCGCGCCCGGCGCCCTGCCGCACTGGACGAGTGTGAATGAGAGCGGGACCAGGACCGACAGGAGAGGGAGCCAGCGACGGGGCGGGATGGCGCGCAAACGCGCATGACGCGACGATCCGGGCTTTTTAGCCGGCGTCACGCCAACATACGCTTCAGATTTCGGATTGGCCCCGACCATCCACCCCTTTGCCCCAACCGCCGTAAGTCGCTAGTGCGGTTTCGGCATTCGCTATAAGAACTCGCAGCAACACCGAAGCGAATGCCAACTCCACCGCACTAGTGTTGCGGTGACGTTAATCTTCCGGAAATTTCTCCCCACTCCCGGAACGACTTTAGGCAACACGGAATCGTGTCGTGATTATGGGTCTGATGCGGGAAATCCACCGATAAAGCCCGAAAAAGGTATTTAAACACCAAAATCGTGGTGCATCTAAATTATCATTCGGTCTCCTTGAATTGGCCGAAGCCGCCCCGCACGATACGGACGGTAGGGCATGGCGCCCGAAGCGGGCGGACATGGATACCGGAACTGCGTCATTGGGAGGCCGGCTCGCTGTCGGATCGACGGTTTCGGTCGCGGTTGCGACCGCCATTGTCGTCGCCGACATGGTCGGCGTCGGCGTCTTCACGAGCCTCGGCTTTCAGGTCAAGGACATCCCCTCCGGCTTTGCGATCCTTTTGCTCTGGACGGTTGGCGGCATCGTCGCGCTGTGCGGCGTGTTTTCCTACAGCGAGCTCGGCGCGATGTTTCCGCGCTCGAGCGGGGAGTACAATTTCTTAAGCCGCGCCTACCATCCTGCGTTCGGTTTCGTCGCCGGCTTCGTGTCGGCTACCGTCGGCTTTGCCGCTCCGGTGGCGCTCGCGGCGATGGCGTTTGAACAATATGGCCGGGCGATTTTCGCCGGCGCGCCGCCGCTGCTGTTGGCGGTCGGGACGGTCTGGGCGGTGTCGCTGATCCAGCTCACCGGCGTCAAACACTCCTCGACCTTCCAGTTGATCTCGACCATCCTGAAGGTGGTTTTGATAACCGCCTTCCTGATCGCGGGTTTTGTCATCGGCACGCCGCAGGCCGTGTCGTTCACGCCGCAAGCGAACGATATCGGTTATGTCACCAGCGCGCCGTTCGCGATCGGACTTGTTTTCGTGATGTACTCGTTTTCCGGCTGGAATGCCGCGACCTACATCATCGGTGAGTTGCGCAACGCCAGCCAAACTCTTCCGCGCGCCTTGTTTTCAGGTACGTTGATCGTTCTCGTGCTCTATGTGGCGCTCAACGCCGTATTCCTCCACACCGCGCCGATCGACAAGCTGGCTGGCCAGCTCGACGTTGCCCGCATCGCCGGCACCTACATGTTCGGCGAGATCGGCGGGCGCATCGTCAGCGCGATGATCTGCATCGGACTTGTATCGTCGATCAGCGCGATGATGTGGATCGGCCCGCGCGTGATGATGACGATGGGCGAGGATATTCCGGCGCTTCGGGTTTTTGCCCGCAAATCGGCCCAGGGCGCGCCGGCCTATGCCATCCTGTTTCAGCTCGCGGTCGCGACCTTGATGCTTTTTACGCGCAGCTTCGAGGCGGTGCTCGATTTCATCCAGTTCTCGCTTCTGTTCTGTTCGTTCTTCACCGTGCTCGGTGTGATCAAGCTGCGTATCACGCGGCCCGACCTGCCGCGGCCGCACCGCGCCTGGGGATACCCGGTCACGCCGGTTATTTTCCTGCTCGTGACCCTTTTCATGATGTACTATCTTGTCGTCGAACGGCCGTTGCAGTCCTTTTTTGGTGCTCTGATCATGGTGTCGGGCCTTCTGATCTACGTCGCCTTTCGCAAAAAGGACGATTCCAGCTCCGCGACCTCATCGCCCACGACCTCATCGCCCACAATGATGCGGACTTCTGAACCGCCACACTAGGTCGCCGATAGAATGCTTCGCACTTTCAAAATTCTGGCTGCCGCTGCGGCCATATTGCTCGCGAGCGCACTTGGCGCGGCGAATGCCGCCGAGGTCACCCCCGACGATACCGCGCGTTTTCTCGCCGGCATGATGCCTTCGGCCAACTCGCCGCTGGTGGCCTTGACCAGGGATCCCGTCTGGCAGCGCCATGCGAAGTTTTTCGATTCCGCGTTCGGACAACTCGATCAGCGGCAGATGTCGAAGGTCCGCGCCTGGTCAGATGCCAATCTCACCGCGCCGAAGCCGACCATGTTCTATATGTTCTCCGGCCCCGACTTTCTTTACGCCAACGCGTTTTATCCGAAGGCCACCACCTATGTGCTGAGCGCGCTCGAGCCGCCGGGCTCGGTGCCGGACCTGACAAAAGTGCCGCGCGGAGGCGTCGATGCGGCGCTTGCCAATGTCGAACATTCGCTCGGCTCGATCCTGAGCTTCTCCTTCTTCATCACCAAGAAGATGAAGGTCGATCTGCATGAAGGGCAGATCAACGGCGCGATGCCGCTGCTCTATGTGTTCCTGGCGCGCTCCGGCAAGACCATCAAGAACGTCTCGCCGGTAGCGCTCGACAACAAGGGAACGGCATATTTCGCCAACGACAATCCCGGCGCCAACGCCGTGCGGGGTTTGAGGATCGTGTTTGCGGGAAGCGATGGCGTGGACAAGACGCTTTATTATTTCTCGACCGATCTGTCGAACTCCGGTGTCAGATCGAGCGGCTTCCTGAAATTCTGCGCCACGCTCGCGCCCGGCAATAGCCTGCTCAAGAGCGCCTCGTATCTTTTGCACTCCGGCAGCTTCTCGACCGTGCGCGACTTCATTCTCGCCAACAGCGCGACCATCATTCAGGATGATTCCGGGATTCCGCTCGGCTATTACAGCCCGAAGAAGTGGCGCTTCTTCCCGTTCGGCCGCTATGCCGGCCCGATCTCCGAATTTCCGAACAAATATCAGCAATCCTATGCCGAGTTGTTCCGCCGTGCCCAGCCGATGGATTTCGGCATCGGCTACCGGTGGCGTTCATATGAATCGAACCTGCTGTTATCCGTGCGCTTGCCGGACGATGGCTCCATGGCCGTGGAGACGACCTCCTCGGCCGTGCCGGTCGCGGAGGTCGCGCCCAAGTCTCGACCGCGCAAGCCTCGACCGCCGCCGGCACCACCGCCCGAACCGGCCCACAAATTTCTTTGGTTCCAGTAAGATTCACCCGTCGCGCTACCAGCGCACTGTCTGGCTCGGCACAATGAAACTGCTGGTGAGGTGGGCTTTGGGATGCTCGGTCAGATAATGACCGATCGCGACAATGACGATCAGTATCGCGACAACCGCCAACAAATCGATCTGCCGGGGATCGTGACCACTGGGTTGAAATTTCCAGCGCATCGTTGACGTCCTCCCTTAGAGGAGACATCGAACCAATGCAGCAATAGAGCGCCGGTTCCCGTACCTTGGCAACCTCTTTCGGATGACGCAACGCAGCGTGGTCATGTCACGCTGTGTTGACGCCACGCCAGCGTCCGAACCGCCACGGCAAATACCAACGCGCCCCGTCGGGTTTTGTCGTGGGCACGTTGTCGATCCCCGACGTGCCGAACGGCTGACAGCGCAACAGCCGCGCCAGCGTCATCCATCCGCCGGCCCACAATCCGAAACGCCCGATCGCTTCATCGGCATAAACCGAGCACGTCGGCAGATGCCGGCAATTGTAGCCGACCAGCGGCGAGAGCGTGTGCCGATAGAGCCAGATCATCGCGCGGCCAGCCTGTCGCGGTAGTCGTTCGACGTGATGCGAACAATCCTCGCAACACCCAGACAGCGAAGACAGCTTGAACGGCGTATGCTTCATGGGCGGCTTGCCAAGTGTTTGTGCGGCGATTGCTTGGTTCCAGCGCAGGGAACTCGCGTGCGTCAATAATTGTGCCACAGTTCTGGAAATATCAACGGTTTGTGCGGCGGCGCAACAAAGGTTCTATGGACGATTCGGTCAACTCCGTTTACGTTTCATAACGGAAGAATGACAGACCAGTGCGGCCCATTTGAAGTTTCTGCACCGCAAGCGGCAAATTCGTTCAGAAACTTCAAATGGAAAGCGGCACTAGAGTTTGCCAGTGCCCACGACTTTCCGAAGTTCGTGAAAGGTGGGCGCTGAGGTGGAGCACAAACTTCGGAAAGTGGGCGCTAGTTTTTTAGTTTTGAACCGGTGAAACCGCCTGCTGGCGATTGCGGGGAAGGAACCAGATTGAAACTCGTCAGACTTCGCTTCCGCGGCTGGGCCGTATTGATCCTGACGGTTGCCTGTCTTGCGGTGCCGGGAGCCTTTGCCGACCTTGGCGGTTTGGCCCACGCGGGCGGAACGCTCGAAGAGCGCAAACTGCCGATGCAGTTCAGCTGGGTGGCCTGTCAGCCGCATTGCGGCGGCTGGATCAGCGCGGTCGGTATCGTGACGGCGGAGAGCCCGAAGGATTTTGAGGATTTCGCGCAAGGACGCGATCTTCGCGGCGCCACCATCGTTCTGGATTCCAGCGGCGGCTCGGTCAACGACTCCATCACGCTCGGGCGGCGTTTTCGCAATCTCGGTCTGATGACGACGGTCGGCACCAGCGTCCGAACCCACACCACGCAGGGCGACCGCGGCGCCGTCGATCCGCAAGCCTATTGCGAGTCGATGTGCGTGTTCCTGCTGTTGTCCGGCAAGGTGCGCTATGTGCCGGAGACCGCGCATGTGCGGGTGCATCAGATCTGGATGGGCGACCGCGCCGAGGATGCGCGCGCGGCAAGCTATTCCGCCGACGATCTGATGATCGTGGAACGCGATATCGGGCGGCTTGCGAAATACACCTTCGAGATGGGCGGCGGTGGCGATCTGCTCTCGCTCTCGCTCAACGTTCCGCCCTGGGAAGAACTGCATGAACTTTCGCGCGACGAATTGCGGCTGACCAATCTCGTGACCACCGATGCTGTCGCCGAAGTACTGCCGCCGGTGGGTGGCCCGGTCACGCAAGGCGTGGCGCTGGCCACCAAGCCGGTGCAGGACCGTTTCACGAGTTCGGCGGTGAACGAGGCAGCCGAGCCGGCTGCGAAATCCACCCGGACCGCCGAGGCTCTTGCGCCGAAGGCCAGCATCGCGGCAGCGCCGGCGCAGTAGCGCTAATCCATGTGGGAACTCGCGGGCGATGCCGGAGCGAGTGTCAAATCCACTCCACTAGCCCTTAAGCCGAAGCCGGCTGGGCCGTTTTTTCGGAGGTGCTTTTGGCCTCGATCTGACCGATCGCATCCACTACCGCATCGAAGGTCAGCATCGTCGAGGCGTGCCGCGCTTTGTAGTCCCGGACCGGCTCGAGCAGGGCGATATCGGCCCATTTTCCGCCCTCAGGCGGCTTGCCGTTTTCCTTCAGCATCTTGCGAACGGTCTCGCGCAACTCACGCAATTCGCTGGCCGTCGAGCCGATGACATGGGAGGCCATGATCGAGGACGAGGCCTGGCCCAGCGCACAGGCTTTCACGTCGTGGGCGAAATCGGTGACGACGCCGCCGTCCATCTTGAGGTCGATCTTTACTGTCGATCCGCAAAGCTTTGAATGCGCGGTCGCGGTCGCATCAGGCGAGGGCAGGCGGCCGAGCCGGGGTATATTCCCGGCCAATTCGATGATCCGCTTGTTGTAGATATCGTTTAGCATGGCTCGGTACTTTCACCCGCAGGCCGCAGCTCACCCTTGGCGGCCACGGCGCATGACCCTATATATGGCCGGAAATGGTGGAAATACACCCTGCCATTCCCATAAGGTGGTCGGAAACCGGTTACCCATCGGCCGCCGTTAAACGATATCTGTGGGGGACTCAGGCGCCAGGCGATATACCGCCCCGTCTGCCGGTGACACTCCGGTCTTGCCGACCGGTCGAACGGAGCTGACATGGACGCATTGATTAAATCCCTCCGCCCAGCAAATACTTCCGAGCCCAAGCCCTCTGAGATCAAGCCCTCCGAGACCAAGCCCTTGGACGTCAGGCCAGCCGAGCTTGACCCTTCCGAATTTCTGGCCGCCGCCGTCCGCGCCGGATCAGCCGCGGCCGTCGCGCGCCGAGGCCGAAGCGGCCGTGCAGATCCTGCTCAGCTACATCGGCGAGAACCCGGATCGCGAGGGGTTGTTGGACACGCCGCGCCGCGTCGTCGAGGCCTTCGACGAATTGTACCAGGGCTACCACCAGTGCCCGGCCGAAGTGCTCGATCGCACCTTTGGCGAAACCGCGGGCTACGACGACTTCGTGCTGGTGCGCGACATCGAATTCACCTCGCAATGCGAGCATCACATGATGCCGTTCTACGGCCGGGCGCACATCGCCTATACGCCGGTCGAGCGCGTGGTCGGTCTGTCGAAGCTGGCGCGCCTGACCGATATCTTCGCGCGCCGCCTGCAAACCCAGGAACATCTGACGGCGCAGATTGCCGCGGCGATCGATGAAGTTCTCAAACCCCGCGGTGTCGCCGTCCTGATCGAGGCCGAGCATACCTGCATGTCGGTTCGCGGCGTCGCCAAACACGGCGCGATGACCTTCACCAGCCGCTACACCGGCATGTTCCGCGACAATCCGGCGGAGCAGGCACGTTTCATGTCCCTGGTGCGATCGCCGCAGCGTTAAATGTCCACCTCATCCGATAGCAACGACATCGAAGAAGGGCTGTCGTTCCGGCCCAAATTCGATGCCAGTGGCCTCGTCACCTGTGTTGCCACCGACGCCTCCACATCGGAGGTGCTGATGGTCGCGCATATGAACGAGGAGGCGCTCCGCAAGACCATCGCGACCGGCGAAGCCTGGTACTACAGCCGCTCGCGCCGGGCGCTGTGGCGGAAAGGCGAAACCTCCGGTCACGTCCAGCGCGTGGTCGAGATGCGCGCTGACTGCGACCAGGACGCGATCTGGATCCGCGTCGAACAGACCGGGGCTGCCTGTCACACCGGCCGGCATTCCTGCTTCTACCGCAAGGTCGAGGCGGCCGATGGCGGCGCGCGGCTGTCGTTCGTCGATGCTATCAGGCAATTCGATCCCGGAGACGGTCTATCGCAAGTGACGCTTCCCTCCGCTTTTCCTCCGCTTTCTCTTGGGGACCCACCGGGAACTCTCTTAACCCGCTCTTAACCATGTCAGCCGCACTGTTAAGTCTGGTTTGAGCGCTGGTGGGAGCCTTCGCGCAAGCCAGAAGTTTAGTGGGTCGTTTCGCGGGGAGCGGAGACCAGACAATGTCGGTCGACACATCGAATGCCTCAGCCACGGCAGGTGTCGATTCCGCGCGCGTGCGCGTGGCCGGCGCGATCAAGCAGGCCGCGGCTTCGAGCGGCACCAGCTTTCAATATCTCCTGGCGACCGCCAAGATGGAATCGGATTTCAATCCGACGGCGGGGGCTTCGACGTCTTCGGCCCATGGGCTATTTCAGTTCATCGACCAGACCTGGCTTGCCACCGTGAAGGACGCGGGCGCCCAGTTCGGCTACGGCACCTATGCCGACATGATCAGCAAATCTTCCGACGGCAGCTATTCGGTGTCCGACCCTGACGCGCGGAAGGCGATCATGAAGCTGCGGGATGACCCGACGGTTGCTTCCGCCATGGCGGCCGCGTTCACCCAGTCCAACAGCTTCAAGCTCACCGGCATGATCGGCCGGCGCCCGAGCGACAGCGAATTGTACATGGCCCATTTCATGGGCGTCGGCGGCGCCGCCAAGCTGATCGGCAATGCCGAGGACAATGGACAGGCTTCCGGCGCACGGCTGTTTCCGAATGCGGCCGCTGCCAACCGTTCGATCTTCTATGACCGCACGACGGGGCGGGCGCGCACCGTCTCCGAGGTCTATTCGGTGCTGCAACAGCGCTACGACAGTGCAGCGACCTCATCGGCGACCCAAAGTGCGATGGCGTCCGTCGGCGGTGATATCGTCAAGCCGAGCGTGGCTGTCGCGAGTGCGGCCCCAAGTGCGTCATCGAGTACATCATCAAGCGTATCCGTGGCAGACGCGGCGAGCTTTCTCTCAAGCTTTCCGGACACGCGGTCGGCTGCGTCTGCCGCTCCGGCCTCGGCCGCGACATCGACCTCCGCGGATGCCGCGCCGGCAAGTCCGGTCTTCCGCTCGCTGTTCCAGGATGGCGGCGGGCCGGCACAGCCGGTTTCGCAAGCGGTTCGCGAGTTATGGGGCAACTCCGCCTCGCTGACGTCGGATACGCCGGCATCGTCAGCCGCATCATCAACACCATCGGCCTCGGTCGCGGTGCTGCCGGCAGCGAGTACTAGTGGTGGGCTCGATCTCTTCAGCGATCGCAGCGGCACCTTCAGCGGCTAGTGTCCCGGTTCTGACATTCGTATCGTGTTGCCGCGGGTCCGTTGACGAATGTCAGAACCAAAGGGACACTAGCAAATATTGGTTTTCTAGTGTGGCTTTGACTCTGACGTTCCTTTGAAGCGGTCGCTGCAAAACTGTAAGGAACGTCAGAGTCGCCACACTAGCCGAAAGGGAGAGCAGCAGGCCCGCGCCGCAGGCCTTAACAAAACGTCAATGAAACCAGCCGCTTATAGTGAACGCTTTGTTAAGCGTCGTGGTTTATTTTGTCTTGCATTGGCGCAACAACAAGGCGCCAGGGGTTTGGTTGCGTAAGCCGGCAGGGCAATGATCGTTCGGCAGTTCATCAGTTGGATAAGGACCGCCCCCGCCGGCGAGCGGGCCGAAGCGACGCGGGCCTTGGCGCGGGCCTGGCTGATCTCCGATCTTTCCGAGGACGACAGCGCGGCGGCCGAAGGCGCGCTGCTGATGTTGCTCGATGACGCCTCGCCGCTGGTGCGCCGGGCGATGGCGGAAGTGTTCGCACGCAGTCAGGAGGCGCCTGCGGCCATCGTGCAGGCGCTTGTCGCTCGATCAGCCTTCGGTCGCGCTTGCCGATCCTCGAACATTCACCGCTTTTGATCGATGCGGATCTCGTCGACATCGCCGCGACCGGCAATAGCGAGACGCAATGCGCGATCGCCCGCCGCGTCAATCTGCCGCCTTCCGTCTGCGCCGCGATCGCCGAAGTCGGCAGCGCCGCCGCGGCGCTGGAATTGATCGAAAACGCCTACGCGGAACTCGCGCCGTTTTCCTGGGACCGCATCGTCGAGCGTCACGGCCACCTCGCGGCGATCCGGGAATCGATGCTGGTGCTCGAGGATCTGCCCGCCGCCACCCGGGCTGCGCTGGTCGCCAAATTGTCGGATACGCTGGCGCAATTCGTCGTCGCCAAGAACTGGCTGAGCGCCGACCGCGCCGAGCGGGTGGCGGGCGAGGCGCGCGATCGTTCGACCGTCAACATCGCGGCGTCTTCGCGCGGCGACGACATGCGCGGACTGATCGCGCATCTGCGCGCGACCTCGCAGTTGACCGCGGGTTTGATCCTGCGGGCGCTGTTGTCCGGCAATCTCGAATTGTTCGAAACCGCACTCGCCGAATTGTCCGGCCTGCCGCGCGCGCGTGTCTCGTCTTTGCTGCTCGATCGCGGCGAGGCAAGCCTGGTGGCGTTGCTGCAACGCGCTGGACTGCCGGAATCGACATTCGCTGCGTTCCGCGCGGCGCTCGATGTCGTTCACGAAACCGGCTTTATCGACACGCTTGCGGGCGCCGCGCGCCTGCGCCGTCGCATGGTCGAACGCGTATTGACCCAATGCGAAGTCGATCAGAACGCTGCAAGCCCGCTTCTGATTCTGCTGCGGCGCTTTGCGACGGAATCGGCGCGGGAAGAGGCGCGTCTGTTCTGCGAGGAACTTGCGGCCGAGGAGGCCGTCGCGCCGATGCAGTACGGCCTGGTCGCGGCTTAAACGCAGGCGATCGACAAAGCGTGCGAGGCCCGCCTTGTCATTTCAACCATCATTCCTGGAAGGCGGCGACAGTGGACGTAAGGCGCCGCCGCTTATGACATCAATCCGCCGGCACGATGCTCGGCGCCATGATGGCCTCGAGATGCTCGGGCCGGTCGCGGTTGACGCGCGCGAGATATTCGTCCGCGACGCGGCGCAGGCGCCAGCTCAGTTCGTTCGACATGCTGATGCTGTCGAGCTTGGTGTGTTGATGCACGATCGCCTGAATGGCGTTGATATGGTGCGCGATCAGATCGGACGGCACCCGTGAAAGATCGGGGGCGTGTTCGATGATCCGGCAGAGGCTCTCGGCCACGACGCCGGCCGGAGGAAAACCGAAGGTGACGGCATCGCCCTTGATGTCATGGGCGGCACGGAAGAGTTCGTCGCGCGCGGCTTTCGCGAAGCCGTCCTTGAGAATCGCGGCATGGGCAGCCGCGAGCCGCTCGACTTCGACTTCCATCCAGTGCCTGAATTCGCCGGACAGGTCGGCGAGCGCCTTTTCCGCGCGCGCGACGGGATCGTCGATCTCGTCGTCGGCCATCCGCCGCATCACCTTGCGCAGCGGATTGGGCTGGGTGATCACATGGTGATCGGCGAATTTCTGGACCTCGATGTCGGATTTTCTGTTCGGCATGATTTCCTCCTGCTAGATGCCGGATCTGGCCTTGTCGAGCAGCGACGGCTGCTGAAGGATTTCCATCTCGCCGCCGACGCGCCGTTCGAGCCCGATATAGGCGCCGTTGGGGTTGCGTCTGCGGTCCGGGCCGAAATAGGTCTTGGTCTTGATGAACGGGCGCGGATTGGCGACGACGTTCAGGATGCGCTGATACAGGCCCTTTGCGGAAATCGGTTTGGCAAGAAATTCGGTCACGCCCGCATCGCGCGCCACCGTGACGCGCCGTTTCTCGGAATGACCGGTCAGCATGATGATCGGGGCGTAGGGGTTACCCTTGGATTCCGGTTGCCGGATCATCTGCGCCAATTCCAGTCCGTCGAAGATCGGCATCGCCCAGTCGGTGATGACGATGTCGGGGACGTAGTGGGTGTACATTTCGAGCGCGGTGGCGCCGTCTTCGGCCTCATAGGCCTCGCGCGCGCCGAACGAATGCAACAGCGTGCGCAAGATGCGGCGCATATGCGGGTTGTCGTCGCAAATCAGAAATCGCAGCTTGTTGAAATCGATACGGAACATGGTCGCGCCCTTCGGGACAGCCGACAAGCGGTATACCCGTCGTTAACCATATCGCCCCTGCGTTAATGAATGGTTGCGATCGCGCCTTTCGAAGGGCGCTCGCGCAACTTTTAAACCAGGCCAAGCGGACGGGCGCCGGGAATGGGACATCCCGGATGTCAGGCGTCAGTAGCCGAACTGTTCGCGCAGGATGCGTTCCTCCAGGCTGTGGCCGGGATCGAACAGCATCCGCATCGAAATGGTCTTGTCGGACAGAACTTCGACGCGCCGGACGTCGCGCGCCTCGTCGTGATCGGCGACCGCGGCCACCGGGCGCTTGTCGCCTTCCAGCACTTCGATGACGACGAAGGCGGTATTGGGAAGCAGCGCGCCGCGCCAGCGCCTCGGCCGGAACGGACTGATCGGCGTCAGCGCGAGCAGGGCGGCATTGATCGGCAGGATCGGCCCCTGCGCCGACAGGTTATAGGCGGTCGAACCGGCGGGCGTCGCCACCAGAATGCCATCGGCAATCAGCTCGGGCATGCGTTCGTGTTCGTCGATCAGGATTCGCAGGCGCGCGGCCTGATAGCTCTGGCGAAACAGCGCCACTTCATTGATGGCGTGATGCAGATGGATGGTCCCGTGCACGTCGGTGGCGCGCATCAAGAGGGGATGGATCAGCGTTTCGCGCGCCGCCGCCAGACGCTCGTGCAGATGATGGGCCGAAAACTCGTTCATCAGAAAGCCGACCGTGCCGCGATGCATGCCGTAGATGGGTTTGCCGGAATGCATGTGCCGGTGCAGGGTTTGCAGCATCAAGCCGTCGCCGCCGAGTGCGACGATAATGTCGGCATCGGACGGATCGTGATTGCCGTAGGCTGCAACCAGCCGCGCCAGGGCTTCCTGCGCCTCCACGCCGGCGCTCGCGACAAAGGCAATCCGGTCATATGACTTGGGGGTGATCATGAAATCACTAGCGGTTCCTGTAAGCGCCGCCGGTGCGAACGCTTTTTGGCAGAGTGGAGGCTCGTCTAACGACCTTGGCGGTGGTTGTCGAGACGATCGCCGAAAGCAGGGCTAAAATTCGCCGCCGACGCCCAATATATCCTGCGACGCGTCGAAATCATCGCACCGGCTGCAGGCAAGCGGGAGAAAAACTTGACAAGATTAACGACGATCCGGCCCGCGATGGTTGGCCTCGCGGCTTTTGCAACGCTGGCGCTCGCAGGCCAGGCGGGCGGTCAGGATGCCAGGCCGCAACCGTCATCCCCGCCGTCGACGGCTGCGCAGCCCTCGGGGCCGCCTTCCGGTCAGAAAGGGGGACCATCGTCTTCGCGCGGCAACGCCGCCGCTGCGGCGTCAGCCGAGACACGCCGGCTGCCGGAAGATTCCACCACCAAGCAAACCATCACGGTGAACGGGAGGACGCTGGCTTTCACTGCAACGGCAGGCTCGCTCCGGTTGTTCAATGCAAGCAGCGGCGAACCGCAAGCGGAGATTGCCTACACGGCCTATCAGCTGGATGGCGCCGACCCACGCCGCCGCCCCGTGACCTTTTTCTTCAACGGCGGGCCGGGGGCATCTTCCGCCTATTTGCAACTTGGCTGCGCCGGACCCTGGCGGTTGCCGATCGAGGGCGAGAGCGCGATTCCATCGGCGCCTCCTGATCTGAAACCCAACGCCGAAACCTGGCTCGATTTTACCGATCTCGTCTTCGTCGATCCCGTCGATACCGGCTATAGCCGCTTTGTCTCGACCGATGAGGAGGTCCGCAAGCGCTTTTTCTCGGTCGACGGCGACGTCGACGCGCTCGCGGTTACCATTCGCCGTTATCTGGAGAAAACCGATCGCCTGCTGTCGCCCAAATTCATTGTCGGCGAAAGTTATGGCGGCATCCGCGGGCCGAAGATCGTCAGCGAATTGCAGAACCGGCAAGGCATCGGCATCAACGGCTTGATCCTGATTTCACCGGCGCTCGAATTGCGCGATTTCGGCGGCTCGAGCCTGATGCAATATGTCATCAGCCTGCCTTCGATGGCGGCGATTGCGCGCGAAGCCAAACACCCGGTCACGCGCGCCGACATGGCCGACGTCGAAGCGTATGCGCGCGGCGATTTTCTCGTCGATCTGGTCAAGGGCGAAGCCGACAGCGAAGCCACGACACGGTTGGCCGACAGCGTCGCTGCGCTGACGGGCATCGATCGGGCCGTTACCCGACGGCTCGCGGGGCGGCTCGATACTTCGGTGTTTCGCCGCGAGTTCGATCGGAGCGATGGCAAGGTAGCGGGGCGCTATGACGGTTCTGTATTGGGCTTCGATCCCAACCCGAACTCGAATTCAGCCCCGGCTGACGACCCTTCCGGCGATACGCTGGTTGCGCCTTTGACCACGGCCGCCATCGAACTCACCACGCACACGCTCAACTGGCATCCCGAGGGGCCTTACCGTCTGCTGAACCGCTCGATTTCCTGGGATTACGGACGCGGCATGAATCAGGTCCAATCGATCTCCGAGCTTCGGAAGATACTGGCGCTCGATCCGAAACTGAAGCTTCTGGTCGGACACGGGTTGTTCGATCTGGCCACGCCCTATTTCGGCTCGAAAATCCGGCTCGATCAATTACCCAGCTTTGGCTCGACCGATCGGGTGAAGCTGGTGGTCTATCCCGGCGGGCACATGTTCTATTCGCGCGAGGCTTCGCGCCAGGCGTTCCGCGGCGAGGCGGAAGCGTTGATGAAGTAGGTCTTGTTGTTTGCGCATGATCTCGGCGCAAACGCGCTTTGCGTTTGTCGCGAGGAAAAACCGCTGCACACTTTTCCGGATCATGCGCCAAAGAAAAACCGGCGCAGTTGCCTGCGCCGGCCAATTCCGGTCGTTCAGTCGTTTGCCGCGATCAGTAAACGAGGCCGGTGCCTGCCGGCTGGTCGAGGGCCATCGCCAGCGACTTGTATTCGGAGCAGTCGGTGCCGCAGATCTGCTTGATGCGGCCGAGGTGATACTGGGCGGATTCGCGGTTGCCCTGTTCAAGCTGCCACAGACCGTAATACTGCCAGGTGCGGACATGGTTCGGATCGGCCTGGAGCGCGCGCTCGTACCAGACCTGCGAAACCTTGTAGTCGCCGAGCTTGCGGTAGGAATAGCCGATCAGATTGGCGACGTCGGCGACATCGTCCTGACCCAGCGCCTTCAGCTGCGCGATCGCGGAAGTATAGTCATGGCGATCGTAGATCGTGGTGTAGGCCGCACGATAACCTTCGAGGAACTTCGGGTCGTCGATGCTCGAGCTCTTGTCGTTCTTCTTTTTCTTGTCCTTGCTCGAGTTCGACCGGCGGTGAGGGGGTATCGCCACCCGCAGCCTTGGCTGAATTGACCATGGGCATCGCCACCATCGCGGTGGCGTACATCGCAAGGGTCAAAAGCCGGATCGCAGTTTTGGTCATGCGTCTCTCCTGATTGAGGTCGTGGGCAACCCTACACTGGAGCCCATCGATTTGAACACCGCAGTGTGCGATCATTCCAGCGACATTTTTTTGCGGTTTTCGGGAATTTTTCGCGGGGAGACGGAGACGGCACAGCGGCGAGTTCGCCGGGCGGTACAATGCCGATCAAATCGTGTTGCAAACCGTTTTGCGCCTAACTCGCCGAACATGACCAGGAATTCATCGAGATGAACGAAAGCCACGATCCGGCTTCACGGCGGGTTCAGCGGCCACCTCGTAAGGTCACCCCAAGATCGACGAGGCCGGCCATCCGACCGGCGCCCTGTGATCTCTTTCGAGAGGAGCTATCCATGCTGAAGACCATTTCTGCTGCGGTGCTTGCCGTTTCCGTTCTCGCTGCACCGGCCTTTGCCGCGAACACGGACAAGACCGCGCAAGCCCCCGCAACCAAGTCTGCCACCGTGACCCCTTCGGCGCAGGTGAAGAAGAATCCCCTGAACGCCAATGCCAAGATGGGCCGCCACCACCATGTGCTGCATCATCGCTTCCACAAGACGATGGCGGCGAAGCTTCACAAGTCTCTGAAGGTCTCAGCCAAGCCTGTAACGCACCCCGCCAAGCGCGGCTGACGACGAGCCGCGAGCGCGGTTCGCTTCCCCGAAGCGCCATCGCGGCGATCAGGCCCGGCCCACGCCAACTCTATGGCGCTGGGCCGGTGCCTGTTTGACATTCGGCATACGGGTTCGCGGTCAGGAACGGTAGCTGGTTTTAAAATGCGAATTCCCTTTCATTTTCGGAACAGCTAGAACCCCTTAAGCGATAAGCCTTCAAAAACACGGAGCGCGGGGCGATTGGGAATTACGGCAAAGCAGGTGGTCGCTTTGATGCTACCGATCGTGCTTGCGGCGTGCGCGAGTGGCGACGAGGGCCGAAGCTTCAGCCTGTTCAGCGACAGCAAGGATACCCCGCAGTCCTTTCCGCCCAATTATCGCACCGAACTGCTGGCTTTCATGAAGACCTATCTCAACAATCCGGTTGGCGTGCATGAGGCCGCGATGGCCGAGCCCGTCATGCGCGATGTCAACGGCAAGATGCGCTACATCAGTTGCCTGCGTTACTCGGCGCGCGAATCCGACGGCAGTTATCGCGAACCGCGCGAGCGCGCGGTGCTTTTCCTCAATGGCCGGCTCGACCGCCTGATCGAGAAGAGCGGTGAACTCTGCGCGGGCGTGGCGCTGGCGCCGTTTCCGGAAATGGAAAAGATGACGCGCTAAGCGGCGGCCGTCCGGTATTTCGAAAAAGGCGGGTTCCTCGGCGGCCGGTGCGGAACTGTCCTCATCACATTTTGGGGAACCCGTTCCCAAACGTGAACCTTACGGCCGTTGTCACGACCAAATCGAAAGATTGCTCTCGAAAACAACGTCAAGCGTGGAACAAAACGCCGCTGTGACGTTGCGGCTACACTTCGCAAACAAACGTGTTTGGCGGTGCCACGAAGCAACCAAATTGATGCCACGTTGTTTGGATGATGTCGATCACGACGATAACGGGGAACTTCCATGAAAAAAATTCTGCTAGGCGCAGCGGCCTGCTTAGCGTTCGCGGCTCCCGCTTTCGCAGCCGATCTTCCGGCTCGGACCTACACCAAGGCCCCGGTCTATAAGGCGCCTGAAGCCATCTACAACTGGACTGGCTTCTATATCGGCGGCCATATCGGCGGCGCTTTTCCCGGAAGCAGCAGCCTTGAAAACAGCGACGCCCGCTTCATGGGCGGCGTGCAGGGCGGCTTCGACTACCAGTTCTCCAACAACTGGGTGATCGGCGCCGAAGCCCAATATAGCTGGCTCACGGGCAACAGCGGCAGCGGCGTCGCGTTCCCGGGCGGCACGGTCGCGACCGCCAACACTGACCAACTCGGTTCGGTGACCGGCCGGCTCGGTTACGCCTTCGGGCCCACGCTGCTTTATGCCAAGGGCGGCTATGCCTGGCGCGACAACAACAACATCGGCGTGACCACCGGCGGCGTCCCGGTTGCCTTCACGGTCGACCAGAACCACCGCGACGGCTACACGGTCGGCGCCGGCGTCGAATACATGTTCACGCCGAACTGGTCGATCAAAGGCGAATACCAGTATTACAACTTCGGTAACACGAGCTTCACCAGCGGCCCGGCGCCGATCGTCGGAAGCCGCTTCCACGATGACGAGCATACCGTCAAGCTGGGCATCAACTACCGGTTTGGATGGGGTGGGCCGGTCGTCGCGAAGTACTAGCTCCACCAGCCTCGCGATCACCCCAGGTGAACGAAAAGGCCGGCGCACCGCCGGCCTTTTTATTTGACCTGATGAAAACCGGCCCAAGAATTTCGGCGAAATCGGCCAACGAAAATTTTTTTCCGGCGCCGCGAAACTTTTGCACGAGATCGGCTATTATGGTGCTGTCGGCTTTCTGGACAGCATCCATGCGCGTTTTCACCTTAGCGTTGGCCTTCTGCGCGATCGCTTTGCCGTGCCTGGCGCAAACCGTGCTCAAGTCCGAGCCGCTGATGCTCGCCCCCTATGAAGTTGCGTTCGTCCAGAACGCCGTTTGTCCGATCGGGCAGGTGCTTAAAGTCACCGGCGCCATCCGGGGGCTCCATCGCCGCAAGGCTTGTGTGACCCTGGCATCAGAGCAGGCCTCCCTGGCGGTTGCGACACCTTAGAGGTGGAAAGACGCGGCAGAGGTGGAAAGACGCGGCGGCCTTCCGGCCAGCCCGTCTCCATGCGCGATGACCGGGGTTTTTTCAGGCGTCCGGGCTGATCGTATCCCATTGCAAGCCACGGGAAGCTTCCCGCTCGGCATCAGCCTGATTCCGCAAGGGATCTTCCTGCGGATCCGCCCGACAAGGCCTGATCTCGTAGTCGTTTTCCAACACGAGCCGCGGCGCCGGCCTGTCATCCCCGGATACCGCATCCACCACCAGCCCGCTTTTACGGGCGAGTTTCCAGACGTCCGCTTCCGTCGGGTAGGCCTTGCTCAGCCGGGCCTCATTGCAAAATAGCGCGTAGGGCATCCTTTGCTCCGCAAACAACCGTCTAAACGCAGAAAGTGCGGTTCGGGTTGCAGGCCCGATGGCGCCATGGGGGCCTGAGGGTGAGTCGTAAACGGGATATGAATGCCGCAAAAAATATCATGTGGGACTCATCGCCTAGAATTGCCGGATGTTCGCGTTTGCCATGAGCATCATTAGCCAGATCTCCTGCGGGCGAATCCATACGACGCTGTCGCTCGCCTTGTTTGCGGCCTGCGCCGCCAATCTGGCGCTGCTATGTGTCTTTTTCTGAACCATTCAGCCGGCGGCGTGCCCGGCGTCGGGCAACTTGGCCTTGAAAGTCGCCTTTTTTCCTCGATATTTTAGCCGATCGTGATCGCGCCCTAAAAACTGGGTCGAACGTCCCTGACATCGCCGGTCGAAACCGAAAGGACGGTCTCAATGCCGAGAAAAGGAATCACGGGCCACGACGAGTGGGTGATTACGGAAGCATTGGCGACGGCGCTGATCGCGCTTGAACAATTGCCGTCCAAGCATCAGCCGGCCACCCACATGGACGAGATCAAAAAGTTGCTCGCCGCCGGCTGCCAGTCGGGCACCGTCAACCTGCATCTGGCCCAGGCCAAATGCCGGTTGTTTCCAACGGCCGATCGGGAGGCGATCTACCGCGAATATGGCCTGGAGGATGGCCAGGCGTGACGGCCAGGGCGCCGGACAACGATGGCCCTTTGCCGGCATCTCTGCTATTTGAGCCGCCGCGGCCCGTAACCGGTCACCGGTTAGGCGGCCGCACGCCGACGATAAAGCCGACTTTGTCGTCGCCAATTGCCGGTTTAGCTCAGCGGTAGAGCAGCGGTTTTGTAAACCGAAGGTCGGGAGTTCAATCCTCTCAACCGGCACCAGCGCCTGACGGCGGATTTGGTCGAGGCGCGATCAGCATCGATAAAAACCACGCTCCGGCAGCGTCTTATTCAGCTGGTTTGGAGCTTTGCGTGATCTGTCTCGATCGACTGTTTGCCGGTCGTCGCATCTGTGATGACGGTGCTGATCGTCAGCTTGCCGGCGGCGGTCAGCTGCATCTGGGAATTGCCGATGCGGAAGATACCGTTGGTGTTGATCAAGACGCGCCCGGTCTGAAGGCCGCCATCGGCGGTCGTAAAGCGTACGTTGGCGCGATAGCCGCTGACATTCGAAATCGCGAGCGTAACCGGCTTGCCGTTGGAGTCCGTCGCGGTCCATGTGCCCTGCCATTTCGTTGGATCGACTTTGGCAAACTTTGAGCCGGGGGGAAACTGCGACGGGGTCGAATAGGAATTTTGCAGAATCGTGAGGATGTTGCTGCTCACTGATGTTGTTGACATCGATCTTCTCCGCGGCCGGGATCAGGGGCTAACCCACCAGTCGCAGAACAAAATTAATCAGGGATTAACCGTGGCTCCGAAGCACATGACGACCAAGCGGCCATTTGCCGCTGTCCTGATGACATGCCTGGCAATGGCGCAACTCGGCGCAGCCCACGCGGCTGATCCTGACTTTTGCCGGCAATACGCTCGATCCGCCCTCAATCAGGTGCGGGCCGGACTTTCCGATTCGGCCTGTGGCGGCGCTCTGCAGGGAAGCCGCTGGTCGTCGGACTTCGCGGTTCATTACGAATGGTGTCTCGGCGTCTCCCTTCGTGCCGTTGGCGACGAAAGGGAGTTCCGGACGCGTTACTTGAAAGCTTGTGCCGGCCGCTGACGTCATTGCAGCCCCGCTGGGCCCCGATTTTCGTTCCAATTTGCCGCCCGTCAGGTTCAAATGGCTTTCAGGTCCCGCTGTTGCGTTCTGGGGGATCGCCGGCGAAGGGCGGGGTATGTTTGCAATATTGGGATTGGGTTTTCTGCTGGGCATGCAGCATGCGCTGGAGGCCGACCATGTGGCGGCGGTTTCCTCGATCGCCGCGCGCCGTGGCAATGTCGCCGACATCGTCAAGCACGGCCTGACCTGGGGGCTCGGCCATACGCTGACGCTGTTTGTATTTGCCGGCGCCGCTTTGGCGCTCGGCCATGCCATCTCCGACAACCTTTCGCGCCCGATCGAGACCGCGGTCGGGGTCATGCTGGTTGGTCTCGGCGCGCATGTGCTGTGGCGGCTGTGGGGCGACCGGGTTCATTTTCACAGACATCGCCACCAGGACGGAACCGTCCATCTGCACGCCCATAGCCATGCCGGCGAGACCGTCGCCCATGATCGAGCGTCCCATAGCCATGCGCACGGCTTTCGCTGGCGTACGCTCCTGGTCGGTCTGATGCACGGCATGGCCGGTTCTGCCGCGCTGTTGGTGCTGACGGTAACGCAGGCGCCGAACGTTGCGGTTGGGCTCGGCTACGTCGCGCTGTTTGGGGTCGGCTCGATGATCGGGATGGGAGTTCTGTCGACGGTGATCGCGATCCCGCTGGCGCTTTCGGCGCGCTGGCTGACCTGGGCCAACCAGGGCCTGCAAGGGGCGGTCGGCCTGGTCACGATCGCGATCGGTTTGCGGACGATCGCCGAAACCGCCTTTTCCTGAGGGCGCTTGCCGCGCTTTGCGTTAACTTTTTCGCACCCCGATCCCCCGCAAATTGACGAAGCGTGAAGGCCTCCGCGTTAGGCTTACCGTGAGTTTGGCGGTCCGCCTTAACCCTCGTGGTGTCTCGGTCGACTAGGGTTACGGGCCTAAGCAGGATTTGGACGCGATGCGCGCGTTAGTCACACTAGCGGTCTTGGTTGGAACGGCGGGCGCGGCCTGTGCTGGAAGCAACGGTCCGGTGATCGCGATTCCGGGGCGGCCCGGCGTGCCCGTCATCATCAACGGCGTCGATGCATCTTACGCGGTTGTCGAAGGCGACTGGGGCCTGGACAAGGGTGTCCATGTTCAGCCGACCGTGTATGGCGGCCGCCCTGTCGAACCGATGCCGCCCGTCGGCCACTATTTTCCGAGCTCGGGACATTTGCCGGGCTATGGCCGCCTCGAGATCGAGAGCGCCGACAAGCCGAAGCCTGCGCAGAGTTTCCACCAGTCCTGGTCCGCCAATTCCAAGCAGGCCGACCCGCCAGCGCCGCTCAACCAGGTGCCACCCAATCCGCCGCCGGTGATTGTCGCGCCGCCTTACACCCAAAACAGCATTCAACAGAACTTTGGCAACTCGCCGCCGGAGCCCAAGGATCCGAGAGGCCCGCAGCGCCATCCGTAACAATCGGCTTCAACGACTAGATCAAATAACAAAGACTACCCAACAGGAGAGTGTAATGCGTCAAATGATTTCAGGATTGGTCGCGGCTTTGGCCGTCATCGTTGCGGGCGCAGCGCCCGCCAAGGCGTGCGACGGCGGCTGCTCGCCGTGCGGCTATGTCCCAACCTGCGGCGCCGCCTACGAGCGGCTGCCCGACCCCTACGTGCAATATCACTCGGCACCGGCTGCCGCGTTGCCGCAATACTACTACGTCGATCAGGGCCCGACCTATACGGGTCCCGGCGACTTCGCGCCGCGGCGGTACTATAGCGAAGAGGGCGTCTATGGCTGGCGGCCCCATCATCATTGGCGGCATCATTATAGCTACGAGAGTCGCTGGTATGCCCATCGGCATTTCCACCACTGGCATCACTACGCGCCGTATCGCTATGGCTACCACTATCGCCCGCACGTGCTGCACAGCTACTACTGATCGCTGATCCCGAACCTTCGGGGCGGATCGCGACTGAACGACATTGGCGCCGGTTTCGCGTTTCTCGCGAGCCGGCGTTTTTTCGTTTCAGAAGGTCACATCAGGCCTAGCCGGCTGGCGCCGATATAGAGCGCGAGCACGGCGGCGTTCGACACGTTGAGGCTCTTGATCTCGCCGGGCATATCGAGCCGCGCCACCACGGCTGCAGGTGTCGCGGGTCAATTGCCGCAAACCCTTGCCTTCGGCGCCGAGCACCAGCGCCAGCGGCTGGCGCAACGCGACCGCGCCGAGATTTTCCTGTCCCTGGCTGTCGAGCCCGACGGTCATGAAGCCGCGTTCGTTCATCTCGGTGAGCGCGCGCGCGAGGTTCTGCACCGTCACCAGCGGCACCAGTTCCAGAGCGCCGGAGGCGGATTTCGCCAGCACGCCGGTCGCCTCCGGGCTGTGGCGGGCGGTGGTGACGATCGCCTTCACGGCAAATGCCGCCGCCGAGCGCATGATCGCGCCGACATTGTGCGGGTCGGTGATCTGGTCGAGCACGAGCACGATGCCTTCCTCGGCCAGCGTATCGATGTCGGGCGAGTGCAGGGGATCGGCTTCCGCCAGAAGTCCCTGATGCACGGCGTCGGGCCCGAGCCGCTGGTCGATCAGGCTCGGCCGCACGATTTCGGGCTCAACGCGGGTCTCGATCTTGTCGTCGGCGAGGCGCCGGGCAGCGTTTTCGGTCAGGAAGCAGCTTGCGAATGTGCCGCCTCGGATTGGCAAGCGCCGCCGTGACGGTGTGCCAGCCATAGAGGATCACGGTGTCGTCGGCCGCCCCCTCGCGTCCGCGCCAGGGCGGCCTGCCGCCGTCGCGGCGTGGCCTGGGGCCCTTGTCGGCTCGTTTGCCGGCTGCCCCGGAGCGGTGGAATTTTGGCTTTCGGTCGCGGTCGCGCATGGAAACCTTGTCTCACGGGTTCCGGCCTAACGCAATTTGGGCGGCAATTTTACTGAGGCTCTGAAAATGTTGGCATTTTCGCTATCCACGTTGGTTGACTTTGCCATGGCCCTTCGCCCATAAACGCGGCCGACCGGGGCCTTTTTAGGCCTTCCGGTTTTCAGCGTCATCGACAGGCTGATTTCCGCTATCTTCGGCGGGCAAGCTTGCGACGAGGTTTGAAGCGGGGAAGTGTCCCGAGTGGCAAAGGGAGCTGACTGTAAATCAGCCGCCTCATGGCTTCGAAGGTTCGAGTCCTTCCTTCCCCACCATCAGTCAGATCCAACTGCGCGGCGCAGTGATTTTTTCCTGTCGCCTCGAATTTCATCCTGTTGATGCAGCAAAAGGAACTGCCGCAATTGCACCGCCGTCTCGATCGCATGATGCTCGACGAGCGCGGCCAGAGAGGCCGCGTTCCGGACCCTGGCGCTCGCAAGGATCGCGCGATGCTCCTGCTGCGCCTGTAGCCGGTAGCCCGACCTGCTGACGAGCAGACGGATGTAGCGTTCGACATTGGCATTGAGGCTGGCGATGAGATTCAAAAGCCGTGGCCTGGCGCAAGCCTGATAGAGTTTTTCGTGGAAACTGCGGTTGATGTCGCTCCAACGGTCGATCGAGTCGCAAGCCTCGGCTTCGAGAAGTAGTTTTTCAAGATCGTCGAAGGTCGCCTCGCTCCAGTGTGGCATCGCCAGCGATACCGCCTTGATTTCCAGCGTCAGGCGAATTTCGAGGATTTCTTCCGCCTCGTCGGGACGCAGGGGCGCAACCGTTGCGCCGCGTCTATCGTGCAGTTGAACCAGGCCTTCGGCGGTCAGTTGCCGAAGAGATTCCCGGACCGGGATGTGACTGACGCCAAACCATCGCGCGATGGTATCCTGCCGCAACGGTTGGCCGCCTTCGACATGCCCGCGCAGGATCAATGTTCGGATCACATCCGCGATCACTTCGGGACTTGAGGGCCGGTTGCCGCGCAGCGCGGTGGCAATGGAAGCAAGGCTCATCGCGAAATCATATATGAAACGTCGCAATTGTCGTCGGAAGCCCGATTGCTAGCATGAATTCTCTCCTGCGCGCTGAATTTCGAACAAGCTCAACTCTTGGTCATTTCTGCCGATTTTGCCTATTGTTTTTGCCGATCGGGGGAGCCCGGCGGCACATCCGAACCGGATGGCTGTCAGTCGTGCCCGAATGGGGTGATCATATCATATATGATTTGGCATAGGCCTTGCCTCTCTGGATGGACATCGGCGGATCAAACAGGAGCGGGTCATGGGTCTTGGCAATGTGCCTTGGAGCGTCATCGTGAGCCGATGCCGTCTCGCAGGTTTGACGGTGGCGATGCTGGCGGCATGGGGGATTCCGGCTGTCTCTGTTGCCGGCGAAGCTCCGATCCGTATCGGCGCACCGCTGCCGCTGACGGGTGCGCTTTCGCCCGAAGGGGTGAAGCTTCAACAGGGCTATGAGCTCTGGAAAGACACCGTGAACGCCGCGGGAGGGATTGCTGTCGGTGCGATCAAGCGGCCGGTCGAAATCGTCTATTACGATTATCAGTCGGCTACGCCCAAGGCGGTCCAGCTCGCCGAGAAACTCGCGACCGACGACAAGGTCGATTTCATGTTCGCGCCGTTCGGATCGGGCGCGTCCAAAGCGGCGAGCACGGTGTCGGAACGCTACGGCATTCCGATGCTGGCGCCGACGGCCTCTTCAGCCGAGGTTTACGACCAGGGCTACAAGAACCTGTTCGGGACATTTACCGCCAACGACACGCTGAGCGAGCCGATGGCGGAGATCGTCAAGGCGAAGGCGCCGAACGTCAAGCGCGTGGCGATCCTGGCGCGCAACGATCTGTTTCCGCTGGCGCTCGGTCAGGAGTTCGAGAAATCTTCGAAGAAGCGCGGTCTCGATGTCGTGTATTTCGAGAAGTACGCCATCAACACGCTGGATCACGCCTCCGCGCTGACGGAGATCAAGGCCGCGAAGCCGGACTGGATCATTGCCACCGGTTACATCAACGACATGATCCTGATCCGCAAGCAGATGGCCGATCTCGGCATCAAGGCGCAGATCGTCACCATGATCAATGCGCCCGCGTATCAGGAGTTTATCGACTCCACCGGTCCGTTGGCCGAAAATGTCACCAGCGCGACCTGGTGGCATCCGGCGGTGCGCTACGAGAGCAAGGACGTGTTTGGAAGCGCCGTCAAATACACCGAAATGTTCCAGAAGAAATTCAACGCGCTGCCCGATTTCACGAATGCGACAGGAAGTTCGGTTGGCGTCGTGCTGCAAATGGCGATCGAAAGGGCGGGTTCCGTCGATCGCGGCAAGGTTCGCGAGACCCTTGCCAAAGGCGGGTTCGACACCTTCTTCGGCCCGCTGTCGTTCAACAGCGTCGGCCAGGCCGTTTCCTATGTGCCGCCGGTGTTCCAGATCCAGAAAGGAAAGCCGGTCGTGATCTATCCCGACGTGATCAAAGGTGGTGAACTACAGCTCGGTGTCCGCTGACCGGAATAGCCCAACTTGCTGTACGTCCAGATCCTCATCAACGGCATCCTGCTCGGCGGGCTCTATGCCTGTATCGCCGTCGGTTTTTCGCTGGTATGGGGGGTCCTGAACGTCATCAACATCCTGCACGGATCGTTCATCGTGCTCGGCGCTTATCTCGCCTTCTTCGCCTATACCGGGCTTGGCGTACATCCTTATCTGTTTGCGCCGATCGCCGCGCTACTCTTGTTCATGCTCGGCTATGCGGTGCAGCTCGTTGTCATCAACAAGGTGATTGAAGCTCCGGTGCTGGTCACCATGACAGCGACGTTCGGACTGACGCTGCTGCTCGACAACCTCATGCTGGTCGCTTTCCAGGCCAATTACCGCAAAGTAAGCCTGAAGCCGCCGCTCGGCATCATCGATCTTTCGGACACTTTCCCTTCGCTTGACCTGATCGTGCCGGTCGATCGTCTGGCGAGCATGCTGTTTGCGCTGCTCTTCGTTGGATTGCTCTATCTGCTGTTGCGGCGCACAGCGGTCGGCCGTGCGATCGTTGCGGTGAGGATGGACCGCTATGCCGCCACCTTGATGGGCGTCAATACGGAGAAGGTGTTTGCCGTGACGTTTGCGCTCGGCGCGGCGCTGGCGGGCGCAGCCGGCGCCTTGCTCAGTCCGATCTTTCCGATCTCGCCGCTTGCAGGGACCGCCTATCTCGGCAAGGCCTTCGTCATCTGCGTGCTTGGCGGCCTTGGCAGCGTGTCGGGCGCACTGGTCGGCGGGCTCGTGCTCGGGATACTCGAAAGTTTTGGCGCATTGTTCTTCGGTCCCGAGCATTCGCTGACGCTGTCGTTCACCGTGCTGATCCTGTTTTTGATCGTTCGACCCAATGGCATCATGGGCAAACGGGGGTTCGTATGAAGCGATCCCCGGTCGTGATCATCAGTCTCGGCTTGCTTGCGCTTTTGATCGTCGCGCTGCCGTTTGCCGCCACGAACTATCTGCTGCGTCTGACGACTATCGGCTTCATGTACGTAGCGCTGGCGTCGTCCTGGAACATCGTAGGCGGCTTCACCGGCTATCCGTCGTTTGCCACGGCGGCCTTTTTCGGGATCGGCGCCTATGCGTCGGGCATTCTGCGATCAAGCGGCGCTTTTTCCCTGCCGTTGTCCTGGCTTTTGGGAGCGGCCGCCGCCACGGTGTTCTCGCTGATAGTAGGCCCTGCGATCCTTCGCCTGCGCGGGCATTATTTCGCGGTCGCAAGCCTGGTTTTAGCGGCGGTGCTGCGGGAGGTCACCAATGCGGCGACGGGCCTGACCGGGGGCGGCATGGGCCTCAATCTTCCAACCACCGGCAATGTCAATGTCGACGCGCAGGCCCGGCTTTATTATGCGAGCATGCTGGCGGCCGCGGTGATTGCGGTCAGCGTTGCCGGCCTGATATGGCGCAGCCGGTGGGGCTGGGCCATGCGTTGCGTCGAGCAAAACGAAGACGCCGCCATCGTTCTCGGCGTCAATACGCTTGCGACCAAGATCGTGGCCTTTGCGGCATCCGCCGGTACGGCTGGCCTGGTCGGCGCGATCTACGCCACCTGGATCGGCTATATCGATCCGACGGATGCCTTCGACGATCTGCTTTCGGTCAAGCCAATCGTCATGGCTTTCATCGGCGGGGTGGGGACCATCTTTGGCCCCGTTGCCGGTGCCATCGTCTTTCTGGTGCTGGAAGAATTTGTATGGCGCAACGTTCTCAACTTTCACGCCGGGATTCTCGGCATCATCATCGTGGCATTGCTGATCTTCATGCCGGGTGGCCTGCGCAGCGTCACACGAGGAATTGAAAAATTTCGCATCGCTGGCCGCCTGGGCCGTATCAACAAGGTCGTGCCGCCGGTGGTGCCATCATGAGCGCGGTCGCGGCAGATGCGGATTCTCGAACGCCGTTGATGCAGCTTAATGGTGTAACCAAGCGCTTCGGCGGCCTGGTGGCCTTGAACAACGTCTCGTTCGCCCTGATGCCTGGCGAGATCATCGGATTGATCGGGCCCAATGGCGCCGGCAAGACGACGCTCGTCAATGTCATCACCGGCATGCAGCAGGCCGATTCCGGCGAGATATTCTTTCAGGGTGCGCCGATACAGCGGCTTCCGGCCTATCAGATCGCAAGGCGCGGAATCGGGCGCACGTTCCAGATCGTTCAGCCGTTTCCGCGCATGACGGTGCTCGAGAACGTCGCGGCGGGTGCGATGTTTGCTGGAAAGGCTCACAACGTGTCCGCGGCAAAGGACCGGGCCGCCGAGTGTCTGGAATTCGTCGGCCTTTCCGCGGTGTCATCGCTGCCGGCCGCGCAATTGACGCTGCCTGGGCGGAAACGGCTGGAATTGGCAAAGGGGCTCGCCACCAACCCTCGTCTGCTGATGCTTGACGAAGTCAACGCTGGACTGAACGCCACGGAAATCGACGGCGCGCTGGATTTGATCAAGGCGATTGCCGCACGCGGCATTACCATTCTCCTCATCGAGCACCTGATGAAGGTGGTGATGCGCGCTTCGTCCCGGATTATCGTGCTGCATCAGGGCGCGCTGATCGCAAATGGGTTGCCGGCCGATGTGATACGAGATCCCCAGGTGGTCGAGGCCTATCTCGGGGCTGACTATGCCGGCCACACAGGAGCGGTTGCATGACGGCCGATCTTTTGAAAACTTCCGGCGTCTCGGCAGGCTATGGCGATGTCCAGGTGCTGCACGATGTGGATATCACGGTGAAGGCCGGCGAGATCGTCTGCCTGATCGGCTCGAACGGCGCCGGCAAGACAACGCTGCTGCGAACACTGTCAGGCATGGCGAAGGCAGTCGCAGGCGATATCACGTTCGCCGGCCAGAGCCTGCTCGGATTATCGGCCCAGGAGATCGTGCGTCGCGGCATTGCCCATGTCCCCGAGGGCAGGCGTCTGTTTGCAGGCATGACGGTGCGTGAAAACCTCCTGATGGGCGCTTACATGCGCAACGACGGGCGCGCCGTCGTCAACAACGATCTCGATTTCGTGCTGAAGACCTTTCCGCGGTTGGCTGAACGTCTGAACCAGGATGCCTCGACCCTGTCGGGCGGCGAACAACAAATGTGCGCCGTCGGCCGCGGCATCATGGCTAATCCGCTACTGTTGATGATCGATGAATTGTCGCTGGGTCTGTCGCCCAAACTGGTCGGCGAATTAGGCAAGGCGCTGGTCGAAATCAACCAGGCCGGCCTTTCCATCCTGCTGGTGGAGCAGGATGTCGCGACCGCGCTGCGGCTTGCGACGACTGGCTACGTGCTCGATACCGGCCGTATCGTCTTGTCAGGGCCAACCGTCGATCTCGCCGTCAATCCAGATGTACGTCAGGCCTATCTCGGCATTGCCGCCGCCTGACGTCTTGAAACGAAGGAAAAAGGAGGATCTCCAATGATTACCGCCATTGTTCTCTACGATTTGCCGAACACGATCGGACTTGAGGAATGCCGCGAGCATTTCACGAAGATCGCGCCCGACTTTCTGAAGGCCAGGGGTTTCGTCCGCAAGCAGTTCATCTGTCACAAGGATGGCGGCGTCGCCGGCGGAGTGTATATGTGGGAAACCCAGGCCGATGCCGAGGCGTTCTACACGGGTCCCTGGCGGGACGGCATCCGCGCGCGCTATGGCAACGATCCCAAAATCCAGTATTACGAAACGGTCGCGCTCGCCGACAAGGCATCGGGCAAGGCTGGCGCGATTTGAAGGTTGGCGCGATCTGATCGTCAACGCCAGCCGAGCGCGGGCACCGTCAGAACTGATATCGCAGACCAATACCGGGGTCGTACGAAGAAGCCTTGTTGGGGCCACCCACGATCGTGCCGCCCGCCGGCGTTCCATTCGCCTGAAGGAAGCCGCTCGCGAGACCGTTCTGCACCTGCGACCACATCACGCCGGCATACATGTCGATGTGTCTGGCAAACCGCCAATCGACCACCAGTGAGACAGCGTCGAGGCTGCCGGAGCACTGCGTGGCGCGTGCATCGGTACAGCCGGCATTCGCGCCGGTGGCGAAACTGTTCTGCCACTCGTGGTAATACGCGCCGGTGATATCAAGAGCCGGCGTGATTGAATACTTCGCCCCGATCCAAGCCGTCTGCAGGATCCTGTCGTCGGTGAAGTTGGTGTTGTTCACGACGCCGGCGATAAACCCGCCGGTCACGAACGCGCCGGGATTCAGCGGGTTATTCGGGTTGGCGAAGTCGATGTGCTCATAACCGCCGAAGAACCTCCACGGCCCGATCGTGTATTTGGCACCGACGCTGAAGACAGTGTTGTCGGATACGGTTGCCGCGATCAAACCGTTGCCGGAACTAACGGTGGGAACCACTGTCGCAAGCTGTGCCTGCGACAGGATGCCGGCGGACACGGCGTCATAGATCTTGCCGCCGAGGACGTCCACCGAGAAGCCCATGTAGTCGAAACCGATGTCGCCCTGGAAGGCGTTGCCGGTAGAGCTGTTGCCGCCGTTGCGGAGCTGGGCGATTGCCGCGAAACGAACCGGTCCGACGTTCACCCGATATTCGTAGGAGTTGTCGAAGATGCGATCTTCGGTGTCCCCGCCACCGCCATTCGCGCCCTGGAAGGTGAGCAGCGACCAGGCGTTTGAACCGGAGAGCGGGTCGTAATTGGCGAGGAGGTCCGAGCTCAGGGCGGCTTGGCGGCCCATGGTGAAGGTGCCGTAGGTTGGCGAACTGATACCGAAATAGGCGGCGCCGTTGAACATCTGGCCGGCCTTCGAAGAGTTGGCCAGCGAGTTCTGTGCCAGGAGGTTCGTCGTCAAGCCGTTGTTCTGGGCGACCGAACCAATGCCGTTGGCGTTCAGGCCGCTATTGACGTTGAACAGGGTTTGCAAGTTGAACACGGCGTAGAGGTTGTCTGCGATTTCCTGCTTGCCACGCAGACCAATGAACGAGTTGCTCATCTGGTTGGGTCCGGCGCCGAAATAGGCACCGGCCGCGTTCTTCGAAATGAGTGTGTCGAGCGGCGCGGCGGCGAGAGAGCTGAGCGCCGCACCATGCTGGAGATACGAGACACCCATGTCGAAGTTGCCGTAGACGCAGATTCCCTTGATGCAGATGCCGTCATCTTCCGGCGGCTTGGCCTTGACCGCGGCCTTGTAAGGCAAGTCGGCAGCCATCGCATCCACCGGATTGATGGTCGCAACGGCCGGCTTCTGGCTCTCGAGAGCCTTCTGACGCTTTTCGAGATCAGCAAGACGCCTGATCATTGCCGCGTTCTGTTCGCGTAGTTGTTTGGCCTGAGCCTGGATATCGGTCAGCTCATCAGCATGAGCCGCGCTCGCGAAGGCCAGGACGACCGCTGCTGGGATGAACGTCTTCTTCATGTGGACCCCCACAATAGGCGCGGCACCTACCGTCGCCGCGAGCTGTCAGGTTAAGGAACCACGGACGTGGATCGCATTGTGCGAACAGAATATTGGCTGTTTGTTACCGTTGAACGAAACGTCACGGCTTTTTCTCGAGCGCGTTGCGTTGGTGCAACATGATGGAACCGCTGCATCGCGATGGAATCGCGATGGTTTGCTGGATTGCTTTTGGAGCGCGCTTTTTTGACACACCACGAACACATGCATGGCGGTGGTGCGATGTCGGTTCGGCCGTCAACGCCATCCGAGCGCGGGCGCGATGTGGGTCAGGATCGCCTCGATCACATGCGCGTTGTAGTCGACGCCGAGCTGGTTAGGCGCAGTGAGTAACAGCGTGTCGGCTTCCGCGATCGCTTCGTCCTGCTTGAGCTGTTCGATCAGCGCTGGCGGTTCGGCGGCATAGCTGCGGCCGAAGATCGCCCGCGTCTTCGCATCGATGAACCCGACGTGGTCGTCGTCCTGTCCGCCGCCGAAATAGGCGCGGTCACGATCATCCACCAGCGCGAAAATGCTGCGGCTGACGGAGACACGCGGCTCGCGCGTGTGACCGGCTTCTTTCCAGGCGGCGCGATAGGCGCGGATTTGCCTGGCCTGCTGCACGTGAAACGGTTCGCCGGTCTCGTCGTTCTTCAGTGTCGAGCTCTGCAAGTTCATGCCGATTTTCGCGGCCCACACCGCCGTGGCGTTCGAACCGGCGCCCCACCAGATGCGATCGCGCAAGCCTTCTGAAATCGGTTCGAGGCGCAAGAGGCCGGGCGGATTTGGAAACATCGGGCGCGGATTGGGCTGCGCAAAACCTTGCCCGCGCAAGAGATCGAGAAACACCTCCGCATGCCGCCGCCCCATCGCTGCATCGTCCTGGTCCTCGGCCGGTTGATAGCCGAAATACCGCCAGCCATCGATCACCTGTTCGGGCGAACCCCGGCTGATGCCGAGCTGCAACCGTCCGCGGGAGATCAGATCGGCGGAGCCCGCGTCCTCGATCATGTAGAGCGGGTTTTCGTAGCGCATGTCGATGACGGCGGTGCCGATCTCGATCCGGCTGGTTCTGGCGCCAACCGCGGCCAGCAACGGGAAGGGCGAGGCGAGCTGGCGCGCGAAGTGATGGACCCGGAAATAGGCGCCATCCGCGCCCAATTCTTCGGCAGCGACCGCAAGGTCGATGGATTGCAAAAGCGTATCCGCGGCCGAGCGGGTCTGCGATTGCGGCGAGGGGGTCCAGTGCCCGAACGAAAGAAAGCCGATCTTTTTCATGCCGGGCAACTTGGAGCATGATCCGGAAAAGTGGACACCGGTTTTCCGAAAAGATCATGCTCAAAATAAAGAGATGAGATCATGGTGCGTCTCCATTCGCGCCATGATCTAATGATGCCCGCGCCGATTTGCCACTATCGAGGGTGACGTGGGCCGGAAGGCAGCGACTCGTGCCTCAGGATATCCGGTCCCACAAGTCGCGGACCATGTCCTTCATGACGAGCGTATCCTGCCAGCGGTCGGACAATTCCTGTCCGTCGGCCCCGGTGATCGCATAGGGCGGCGGCCCGAGTTCACAAAGAAAGGTCAGCGTCGCGTCGGGGCCGGCGCGCGTTTTCCACGAGCGGATGCCGTATTCCCACCAGTCCATGAAAAGCCCGACCCATTCCTGATGTTGTGGAAATCCGAGCGATATCTGTACCTGCTCGCGGCTGGCGATGCGGCCGTGGAGGGCCCAGCTATGGTCCAGGATTCGATGGATCATGGCGTGATTGGCATCATCGACCGGCCATGCGAATTCCCGGCCGACCAGATAGTGCGAGAGATCGGCGGTCAAACGCAGATCGGGAAAACAATCGAGCAGCCGCAACGTGAACAGCAGGTCGGTCGTCATGCGGTCGCGGTGGGTTTCGATATTCACCGCGACTTTCGCCTGTTCGCCAAGGCGCCGCCATCCCTCAAGCAGGGGAATACAGTCGGCGAGGCGGTGGGGGCGAATATCCGGTTGCAAATTGACGTGGTCGGCGCCGAGTTTTGCCACCAGTTCGAGCACGGGCTTCAAGTCATCGACCGATTTGGGATAGCACTGCGCCTGCCAGATCATGCCATGAGCCCGCAGGAAACCGGTCGCTTCGCCCGCGAAATCAGGGTCGATGAAACGCACGCCGGCGCCGTCAAACCCGGCATCACGGATCATCGCGAGCTGGGTTTGAAGCGGCCACTCCGGTTCATCCTTTAGCCGCCGCTCCATGGCCCACAGCGATTGCAGGACGCGAAGCTTCTGCGCCATCTCCGTTCAATCTCGTTTGTTCAGGCCCGTTGGGGTATCGCCGAGGAAAGTTCTTCGCGTGGATCGGGCGCGACCGCGGCGATGTCCTCCTTGTAAGTCTCCGGGCCAAACCAGATCGCGATGACCGTGCAGAGCGACAGGAAGATCGCATAGCAGGCCACCGGCCACCAACTGCCGTAGGCGGCGACCAGCGCGGTGGCCACGAAAGGCGCAGGCCCGCCCGAGAGCAACGAGCCCAATTCGCGGGCGAATGCGAAACCCGCAAAGCGCCGCTGTGGCGGGAACAGTTCGGCGAAGTAGGCGGCCTGCGGGCCGAACATCGCCGCCGTCACCACGGCTCTCGCCAGAATGAAAGCGATCGCGATCCAAATCCATTGCTTGGTGCCGACCATCCAGAAGAAGGGGAAGGCGAGCGCAACGCCGGCCAGCGCACCGAACAAGTACACAGGCCGCCGGCCGACCCGATCGGACAAGGCCGCAAAGCCAAGGATGGCGAAAAGCTCGATAACGAAGGCAAGCATCAAGGCGCTGAGCGCTTCCGAATTCGGAACGCCCAGCGTCTTGATGACATAACTGAGCCCGAACACCGGGAAGAAGTACCCCAATCCGTTCTCCGCCATGCGGGCGCCGAGCACGACCAGGAAGTTGCGCGGATGGTGGCGCATCGCTTCCATCGCCGGGTTCTTCTCGACCATGCCGCGGGCCAGGACCGCTGCCGTGAAAACCGGTGTTTCGGTGATCCGCAGGCGGACATAGAGCCCGACCAGGATCAGAACGAAGCTCGCAAGGAACGGCAGGCGCCATCCCCAGCTCATCATCGCGTCGTGCGGCAGCATCGACACCAAAGCGAACGCTCCGGCCGCCAGCAGATTGCCGACGGAAACGCCGAGCGGCGCGAAGCCGCCCCAGAAGCCGCGATGGTTTGCCGGTGCGTTCTCGACCAGATAGATCACCGCGCCGCCATATTCGGCGCCGGCGCCAAGCCCCTGCACGATCCGCATCGCGACCAGGAGGATCGGGGCCCAAACGCCGATTTGAGAATAGGTCGGCAAGAATCCGATCGCGGTGGTGCCGAGACCGATCATCAGCAGCGTTGCGACCAATACGGGCTTGCGGCCGTAGCGATCGCCAAGGATACCGAAGATGATGCCGCCCAACGGTCGGAAGACGAAACCGACGCCAAAGGTCAGGAAGGAGAGGAGGGTGCCGACGACCGGATCGCTCTTCGGAAAGAACAGTTCGCCGAACACCAGCGCCGCGGCGGTGCCGTAGAGGAAGAAGTCGTACCATTCCAGCGCTGAGCCGATGCTTGCGGCCAGTACGACACGTAAGCGCGAGCTGCCGGCGCCATCGGCTCCCATCTTGGTCATGCGTTTCCCCGTATCTTCTGTTTGATTTTGGTTCTTGAAGCGCATCGCCCGCGGCTTTGGGGCCGCGGGCGATGTCGATGTCACTACGCTGCGCGCGTGAAGTAGCTTTTCTTGGACGCCGATTGCGTCTCGTAGATCGAACCCTGACGTTTCGGCGGCGGCAGAGGCATCCGCACCGGGACGTCCGTCAGCCGCGGCGTAATCACCGACGGCCCTGCCAGCAGCCGGCTGTCAAACTCCTCGAAATCCTTGACGCCCGCCAAAGGCCAGGCGTCGCTGGCGGCGACTTCGTACAGCAGAAGATTGCGCGGGCGGTTGGACGTGTTCATGGCCGAGCCGTGCAGGGCGCGCACGTGATGAAAGGACATGCTGCCGGCCTTGCCCATGCACGGCACGGCACGCTTGATCTCGTCCTGAATCTGATCGGGATCGATCAAGCCGGCGAAGCAACCGTCTTCACCGTGGTGATTCCACATCCCGTTCCCGATATGCGTGCCGGGCGTAACCAGCATCGGGCCGTTCTCGAGGTCGCAGTCGTCCAGCAGGACACCAATCGCGAGGATGTCGTCATTGGTGTGCGGGTAGAACGCCCAATCCTGGTGCCATTCCACCGGCGAGCCATACTGCGCAGACTTCATGTTCAGCTTGGAGCCGTGCAGGCGCAAACCGGGACCCAGGAGCTGTGTGAGGATATCGATTACCGGGCGGCTGCGCACGATCTCATCGAAGATTGGATGAACCCTGTGCGGGGTCTTGACGCGGCGCACGCGAGGGGTCTCCGGCGTGTGCCCGGGCTCGAGGTCATAGATGTCGGTGTGCTCGGTCACATCAGCGGCGCCAGCCACCAGTTCGGCGATCACATGGCGCACCCTTTGAAGCGTGTCGGTATCGAGCACTTCCGGCACCATAATCACGCCGTCCCGCTCATAGGCCTGCACCATGCTCTCAGGAATCATCTGTCCTCCTCCGTCATTTCTAGCTATGTTAGCGCTAACATAATGAAATGGTAGCGCTGTCATTATAGCTGGGCAAGCCAAATTCGTGCATTTACGGCCATGAACCGAGAATCCCCGCCTGAGACCCAGGAAAGCCCCGAAGTTCCTCCGACGCTTTCGGCTGTCGCCAGGCTCGCCGGCGTCTCCTCGATCACGGTGAGCCGCGTGGTGCGGCTTCCCGGGCAGGTTGCACCGGAAACACGTGCACGGGTCGAGCGCGCGATGCGGGAACTGGGCTACGTCCCAAATCTCGTTGCCGGCTCGCTCGCGAGCGCCCGCACCAACTCGGTCGGCGTGCTCGTGCCGACCATCGCCAATTCGATCTTTGCCGACACGGTTCAGGGGTTGTCGGACACGCTCGAGCCCGCAGGCTTTTCGGTCATCCTCGCGCAGTCGCGTTACGATGACAAACGCGAGGACCGCATGCTGGCGGCGCTGCTGTCGCGGCGGCCGGAAGCGATCATCATGGTAGGATCGCCCGCGACGGAAGAAGGCGCGCGGCTGCTCCGCAACACACGAATTCCTGTTGTCGAGACCTGGGACTTGCCGGCATTGCCGATCGATGCGGTCGCAGGCTTCGACAACTTCAAGGTGGGCGTCGCGGTTGCAAAGCATCTGATCGCGCAAGGGCGACAACATCTCGCTTTCATCGGCGGCGACGATCCGCGTGGCGCCCGTCGCTGGCTCGGCTTCCGGGAAGAAGCGCTGACACAGGGACTGGCCGAACCTCGCCGGCTGATCCTCGATCGCAACGCCCCTGGAAGCGTGGCGGCGAACGCGCATCTGCCGGGCGTGGATGCGGTCTTTGCCGCCAATGACGCTTACGCCATCGGCTTCATGGCGGGGCTGCGCAAGGCCGGCTTGTTACGTCATGGACCCGCATCGGAACAGCCAGTCGCGGTCATCGGCCTGGGCAATCTCGAAATGGGCCAGCTCATCTCGCCGAGCCTCAGCACCATCAGCGTACACGGACACAGCATTGGCCGAACGGCGGCTACGCTGACGCTGGAGCGTGGCGGCGAGCGGCGCATCGACCTCGGCTTCGAACTGGTGCTGCGCGACAGTGGCTAGCGAGCTCGCCGATGGAACGAGTTTTGCAAAGATTGCTACTAGGCGCGGGGAAAACAGCGCAAGGAGAAATGTGATGTCCGAAACCCGTCAGCCAAAGCGGCAGGAGTTTAGGGTCGAAGGACTTGCCGCTCCTCTGAGCCACTACACGGATGCGGTGCGGTTTGAGGACATCCTGTTCGTCTCCGGGCTGACAGCCCATGACGACAAAGGCAAACTCGTCGGTGGCGCGGATGCCGCGGCGCAGACCCGCCAGATCCTCTCCAATCTCAAACTCGTGCTCGATGCATGAATGCCCACTCGTCAAATGGACGGATTCGGCCGCGGCGCCGTCCATCGTGATCGCGATGTCAGGCCGGAACGAGGCCGTGCCGGAGCATGATCTCCTTGATCTTCGCCGGGTCCGGCTTGCCGGGTCCGTTGATCTCGACCGCCATCTCTTCGAAATAGCGCCGCCCGATCGTTGCAGGCGACAGCACGATCAGCGACCGAGCTGTTTGGTCGGACAGGTTTTCGTGAATGTGAACGACCCCGCGGGGCACCAGCAGCGTTTGTCCGGCGGACAGTTCGTGTTTTTGTTCGCCCAGCGTGGTCGTGGTCACGCCCTCGAGCGCGTAGATCGCTTCGTCGACATCCTTGTGAAAATGCCGTGCCGGCACCCGGGCGTTCGGAGGCACGATGAACTCGAACATCACCAGATTGTTCGAGCTCGTCTCATCGACGAAAAAGCGCAGTTCAAGACTGCCCATGCGGACGATTTTTCCAGTGCCGGCGTTCATCGAATAACCCCTTCCGTGAAGTCTTCCATTCGGACTCAACAAAGGGCGCGGCGGAGGTGATCCGTCGCGCCCCGTTCTTGAAACTCGCTGGTCCAGGCGCTAGGAGCGCCCTGATGCCAAGCAGGTGCTTAGCGGGCGATCCCAGCGAGGTGACAGCGCTTGGTATAAGACACTGGATCACCTCCTTTCATTAGTTGATGGAGACATCAATATAAGCTGACAATCGGCACCTGTTAAGGGCGGCGGTTTTGGCCGGATTTTGTCCCCTGCCGAGGGAGTTGAGGCCCGGCGCGGCGCGTGTTAGGGGATCGTCCTGTCGCGGGTGTAGCTCAATGGTAGAGCAGCAGCCTTCCAAGCTGAATACGAGGGTTCGATTCCCTTCACCCGCTCCAATGTTTTCAGGGACTTAAGCTGTCAAGGAGTTTCCATTCCGACAAGCTCAGCTTTTTCATTCCGACAAATGTTCACTTTCTCTTCGCTTGCTTGGCTTGCCGCTCACGGCGCCTGATGCGTTTCATTTGCGCGTCTTGCTTGCCCTCGTCGTCGTCATGCAGGTAGTTCGCCATCGCCTTTACCGACGACCACTGACCTTTCTCCATCAACTGCAATGTGGTCAGTCCGGACGATTTAGATTCGGTGGCCCCGCCATGGCGACCAAATGAGGTGAAGGTCAGTTCCGGTCGCAAACCCGCGGCCAAAATGATCTTCTTCGAGGTTCGCTGGACCTGGGTCAGGATCTCGCCCTTGCCAAACCACGGCAAGCTGCTGCCGTCACGCCGCAACATCAGTCCGCCCGTGGGCCGAAGCTTCTTGATTTCCAGCTCCGCCATCAACAAAGGGTAGAGCGCCTTGCCCTTGGCGTTGAACAGCGGCTCCCACGAACCTGTGCTCGTCTTGTAATTGATGACGTAGACGTGGTCTGGTCGGTCTGGAGGACGATAGTGCTCGGCTACGAAGCGGATGAAGATGTGGGCTTCGCGCTGCAGCCATTCCCAGCCGATCAAAGCGCCTGTTGCGAGTGACGGATGGCCCATTTCGATGGCCTTGGCACGGAAAGCTTTAAGCTCGGCAAAATTCGCATGTGGCGTTTCACGCGAATTCGATTGCAAACCCATCTTCTCAAAGGGATTGCGCGGAGGAAATAAGCCCGGGTTCGCGCGCGAGACGGTATTCCACGCGCCGCGCGCAGTCTTCATGGCATGATTGACTGTTGTGCGACGTTCAATTTTTTCGCCGTTTACGGTTTTGAATAAGAGTTTTTCGAACAGCTGATCAACGAACGCAGTATCGATACTCGTTACACGGCGTGTCCCCAATCGCCTGTCATCCTGAAGGATGTATTCGCTGATCATTTTGATACCGGTCTCATGAACGCGACATTGGCCGGGACTGAGTGGCCGGAGTCGCTTCGCCGTCTTCTGCGACCAGGTTCGGCGATATTCATGAAACATCCAGTCGAGTGTTCCGATCACCACTCCGATGCCAACCGGATTTCCATCATCGCCGCCCCTCAGCCAGCTATCGAAGGCAGGGAGTAATATCCTCTCCGACCGCTGCACCGCCGAATCGTAATCAATACCGAGCGGTTCGTTCGTGATCGGGCAGCCTTTTTCGCGCGCCCACGTCGGCACGTCGAAGAAATATCCAAAGCCTCCTTTCTTGAGGCGCTTGCGTCTTGTGTAGCGCGGCAGGGGCAGGATGGATCGGCCAATTCTCACAGAAGTCTCCGCGACACCTCCGGATCATTTTCCGGATCCATCTTCGAACGCGTTTCGCCGTTCTCTTCCCTTACTTTGACAAATATGCGTCCATCAGGCCAGATTTCGACGCTCGCAATTGCAGCTCCGCTCGCCAGAACGCCTTTGATCGCTCGCCTGATGTCAGCTTCGGTGAATTTGGTTTTCGACATAACGATCACGCTTCTGCGGGGGGCTGTCCGCCCATGCAGTCAAAGCCTCAAAAGCTGAACCGTTAAGAAGGGATCGCTCGTCGTAGGGAATTCGGCGGCGCAAGCGCAGTAAAGCGAACGCACGAACTCTTCCACCAAGTGCGTGCAGCTCACCGTAAGCATGGACTGCTCGGTACGATCAGACCGCTTTGAGGACCGCTTTTGCTTCCTCAAGTGCCGTATCAGCGATCGATTTGAACGGATCCTTGATGATGAGCTCCGCAATCGTCGCGTTGACGAAGTCTGGCTTCAATCGTTCGATCGTGGCTAGCGTTTTTGCGACCTCATCTTTCTGATCTCGCAGCGCGCCAAGCAGGGAATCTCGGTCGTAACTAGCCGCTGCCGCAATATCGAAAATGTCGCGCGGCTTAATGGTCGCGCCGCGGTAGTAAATCTTCTTCGCGATGATTTCGACAACCGTTTCCAGATCGACATCCTCACCCTCAATCGTCTGCCTCGTCGTCGGAGCTTTCGTCACGGCATGCCCGACAATAAAGTCGATTTCGCCGACATCCTCGAACGCCAGTTTGAGGAAGCCGGTGCCGTCGCCCCCATAATCGGAGAGCCCAATCTCGTAGTCGAAATCGTGGAGCTTGGGCTCGAGAAAGGGCAGGAGTTGCGCATCCGGCAGAAAATATCGACGTCTCGGCTCTCGCGGTGACCGATTTGCAGCATCATCGCTGTGCCGCCGCCGAACGACCATGCATCAATAATGACCTGCTCGGAATTGACCTGGCGTATCAGCGAGCAGGCGATCCGAAAAAGACGCGCCCAGCTTGGCCCGTCGGCGGTCGTGCGGCGAGCGGGTAGGTTTGCTTGCCGAAATCTTCTTGCCCCGCAAGGCTACGAGACAACTACGTTTATACGGATACCCCAAAGCCCAATTCCTACATCCCCCGCTTAAACCGTTATTCACGGTGCCTCCAGACGGCACTGCGGATCGTGGTAGACCTTTGAGCTGGCTGGTCTGAGGAGCGAAAACAATCACGAATGTTCTCGCACTGCGGTAAACGCGTTTGCCCAATGCCTAAGCCGGAAAACAGTTTTGATCATAAAACTTGCTCGCCGCTTCGTGATCGTTGTCAAGGCAAAGTATTTCTTCGTCAGGCGTTGTTATCGGAACGGGCGTGCAAGGCTCTGGCCTTGGTCAAAGAACGCCGCATATCAGGAGAGAACAACAATGCGAACGACGACAATTCTTGAAGTTATAGGCGCGGCGCTGATCGTTTCATCGACATGCCAAATGGCGGCTGCCGCCGAGCACCACGCACGCGGGCATCGCACAGCGGCGGTTGAGCAACAGCAGTTCCGAAACAGCAACGCCTACTATGCCGCACCGGACAGCTTCTATGCCGCGCCGGACAGTTTCGCAGTGTGGCCACGAGCTTGGCCGGAGCAGGACGAAGCTGCGATGAGTTCGGGAACCGCTGGTCGCTGACCATCGCTGTGTTGGGAAGTGCTCAGGCATGATGCTCGGGGCTCTTCCTCTATCGCCGCGTATCATGGGCCCGCTCGCGTGGCTACCCGCGTAAACTATTATTATTCCACGGCCGGGCCTGTGAAGGCGCGCTATTTTTTGAGACACAGTCCCACTGTTGGCGACGTGGCGCACTTCGCACCATCCGCCGCACCGCCGCTTGGGCAGAACACGGACACCAACATCTCACTCGCCTCACATGCTACGGCTCCATCGGCTTGCACAGCGCGGACATTGGAGGTGCCTGCGTCACCCTTGTCGCCTTTGTCACCCTTATCGCCCGGTGCGCCTTGTGGTCCCTGCGGCCCTTGCGCGCCTGCTGGTCCTTGGGCGCCTGCAACGCCTTGGATGCCCTGTGCCCCCTGTGGCCCAGCTGGACCTTGTGGGCCGGGGTCGCCCTTTGGGCCAGGAGATTTTCCGCAGGCCGCGAGAGACAGGGAGATACCGAGAATTAGGATTGGAAAAAGTCGCATCGGTACCCCCTTGGTCCGGCCGCTGGAAACCGTGATGAAAAGGCGAGCCAGCGGGGAAAGTACCAGCCTTTCACAGCGAGGGGAACATCCGCTAAAATGGCATTCCGCCGTCGCCAACGATTAAGCGGCGCAGCTGATTTCAAGTCTCCCCCAAGTCGAGACCAGCGCCCCCGCGAGAACCGTTATTCATGCTCCGGATGGGCCGGCCGAATCCACTGGTAGCCGTTTGAGCTGGCTAGTGCGAGGTGGGCGAAGGGGCGGCAAATGAACCTCAGGTCACCTCTGGGCGGCGCAGGCCCATGGCCGCAGCGACGCGACCGGCACGAATGCCCCACATCCGTTGCTCGAGATCCTTCTCGATGAGCGTGAGCACGCGATCAACGACAGGCGAGGTTGCATCGAGGCGGCAGCGGGCACAAATTCATCAGCCCTGAACGGAAGAATCGAGGTCTTCTCATGCAAACGTGCGAAGTCGCCGTCGTTGGGCTAGGCCTCATGGGCAGCGCCGCTCTCGATGCATTGCTCGCTGCCGGCATCGACGCATTGGGTTTCGATCCGCTCGGCCCGGGCGCCGTGCAAGGCTCGTCCCACGGTTCGTGCCGCGTGTTCCGTCGCTTCAATTTCGAAAACGACAACTACACGAACCTAAGCGACGAAGCGCTCGAGGGATGGATGCGTCTCGAAGCCACGAGCGGCAGGAAGATACTGATCCCGTGTCCCGTACTCGAAGCCGGCCGGCCAGGCTCGCCCATGGTCGCGGCCTCGCGCGCCGCTACCATCGCGAAAGGGCACGCGGACCCGGCGTGCACGGTCGCGGAGGCCAACAGCAAGTTTCCCGCCTTCGCGCTTCCCCCTGATTGGGACGTGGTCGTACAGGACGGCGGAGCCATTCTGCTGTCCGAGGTCGCACTCTCCGTCATGCGTGCGCGCGCCGGCGCACGCGTGATCGCCGAACCGGCGAACATCGACTTCCGTTCGGATTGCGTGCTTATCCGCACGCCCGATCGCGAGGTTCTGGCGCAGCGCGTCATTCTGGCCCTCGGCCCGTGGATCGGCCGCGCGCTTCCGCGGATCGCGCCGCTGCTCCGGTTAACGCGACAGGCCGTGGGCTGGTTCAAACCGGCCAAGCCGGCGAGCGTCGCGCTCGGGCGCTTTCCGCTGTTCATTCTTGATCGGGGCCCGACGACATCGTCTACGGCTTCCCCGATTTCGAGTGCCGCGGCGTCAAGGCCGCGCCTCACAATCATGGCCCCGTGGTCGACGCCGATGCTTGGGGGCCTCCGGCAACGGACGCCGAACTCGCGTCGGTCGGCCAAGCGGTCGCGGCACTCGTCCCCGGAGCGGCCGGTCCCATCGTCGAGCGCGACGTCTGTCTCTACACGAACACCGTGCCGGCCGATCGTCGCCCCGACAAGGGCGAGGAGTTCATCATCGATCGATGGCCGAACTCCCGCTTGATCGTCGCCTCGCCATGTTCGGGTCATGGCGCCAAATTCGCGCCCGCAATCGGCGCAAAACTCGCTCGGTTGGCCACGGACCCGAAATACGAGGTCGAACCATTTTTCCAATTATCGCGGTTTTCGGCATTCGCGCCTCTAGAGAAAGCATAGCTCTCGGCCGATCGCTTGACGTTCCGCAGCCGTCGATGATGGAGTGCGTGCGGACCCCAGCGTTTCCTTAAGGGTTCCTCGATAAACTGGCGTTGCGAGTAGATGACCAAGCGTGTGCGTACAGCCGGTGTGGCGGGCCCCTCGGCAGAAATGCCTGGGTTCATCAAACCGCAGTTGGCCACGCTGAAGGCCTGGGCGCCGTCCGGCGACCAGTGGCTCCATGAAATCAAGTTCGACGGTTACCGGGTCCAGGTTCATCTGAACAAGGGAAGAAAGCGGGTATTCACCCGCAACGGGTTGGACTGGACGAAGCGCTTCTCCGTGATCGCCGGCGCGTTGGATATTCCCGGTCAGGCGATCCTCGACGGCGAAGTGGTCGTCATCCACGAGGGGCGGACGAATTTCTCCGAACTTCAGGCCGAACTCGCCGCGGGCAAGCAGGATCGTCTTGTCTACTACGCCTTCGACCTGCTCTGGCGAAATGGCGACCTCCGCAAGCTTCCTCAGATCGAGCGCAAGCGAATGCTCTCCGACCTGCTCGGGGAAAACGACATCGGGCATCCTGTCATCTATTCCGAGCACCTGATCGGCGACGGACAGGAGATGCGCCACGAAACTGAACTTCGAGGGCATCGTCTCGAAGAATGCGCAGGCTCCGTATCGTTCCGATCGCAACGAAGCCTGGCTGAAGATCAAGACCGTGCAGCAGGGCAAATTCCCCGTCATCGGCTTCGTCAAGGATCCGAGCGGAGTGGCCGCGCTGTACCTTGGAAAGCGCGAGGGAAAGGATCTCGTCTACATGGGCAAGGTGGGGACCGGCTGGTCGCGAACCGCCTCGAGCCAAATCAGGAAACAGCTTGATACCGTCGTGAGCCCGAAATCCAAGCTGACGAAACCGATCAGGAAACCGAAGGCCACGTGGGTCGAGCCGACCTTCTTCGCGGACGTCGAGTATCGCGACATCACTTCCGAAGGTCTGCTGCGGCAAAGCTCGTTTAAGGGCCTCAAGCGGAAGTAGGTGCCGACGACCGAACGCCCGGAGACCTCTTGATCGGGTGGAACGAAGGCGGCCGACGTGGAGTTGGAAGACGGCATCAGCGCGACCGCGACGTGTCGGGCGTGGTCGACGGTGAGCCGCGCTTTGAACGGGGAGTTCTCCGATGGTGGAGCGGCTCTCAGGCGTTGCAATCGTCGTCGCGTCGATTACGACGCACTCTCTTCATGTTCATGCCCAGGAGCCGGCGATGAAGATCGGTCCCCCCGAGAACATGACGCGCGTCGGTTCTATCGAGGGGCGGTACCAGTCCTACAACATCGAGATGCTGGAAGTCACCGGCGGGATGTTCTGGAAACCATATGGTCAGGCTTCGAACGACCGAACGGGCGGGGCTCCGGACAAATCGAGCGTCCCTGCCGGCATGGACGCCGATCTCTATGAATACCGCCCTCCGATCGATCTTTCGAACGGCAAGCTTCGCAAGCTCGCTGCGGCACTCGGACCGACGTATGTCCGCGTGAGCGGCACCTGGGCGAACACGACGTACTTCGCGGACTCGGACCCGGCACCGTCGTCGCCACCATCGGGCTTCGCCGGGGTGCTGAACCGAGATCGCTGGAAGGGCGTCGCCGACTTCGCGGCGGCGACCGACGCCAGGATCGTGACGTCGATGGCGATCAGTCCCGGGGTTCGCGACGCCGCCGGCGTCTGGATGCCCGGACAAGCTAAAGAATTCCTCGATTATACGCGTTCCGTCGGCGGCGACATCGGCGGCCGAATCATGAACGAGCCCACGATGGCGACGATGGGCGGCGCACCGAAAGGCTACGATGCGGTGGCATTCGGCCGCGACTACGAGCGCTTCGCGTCGTTCGCCAGGCAAGCGGCGCCGGGCATGCGCATCCTGGGCCCCGGCTCCGTCGGAGAGACGACAGCTTCCGACGTGATGATACATTATGGATCTCAGGGCGTGATCGCGACACGTGACATGCTTCGGCAGATGGGTAACGACATCGACGCATTTTCCTACCATCACTATGGGGCGGCCTCTCAGCGCAGTTCGCGATGTCCTTGGGCCGAGATCCTGGTCGCGATCAACCGCCGTTTGTAGTGTTGCGCATTCGCTACCGCGAAGATAGACTTGTATCGAGGAACGCTCTTTGAAGACTGCCCGGCCGTTCGACTCGTACAGGAGGCGTAGTGGCGGAGATTGGATCAACAGCGCAGGCGTCCCGTTCAGAAACGGTCGAGTTCTTAAGATCGGCGTTGACGTATCACATCAATTCATTTCGTTCTAGACGTGATCAAAACAGGCGACGCGCCGCGACGACTAAGCTTGCCATCATCGCTTTCGGCGCCTTGGTGACAATTTTACTTGGGTTGAAATCGTATACGCCGTTGCAGCAGTACGATTCCACTTTTTCAATTTGCGCTTTCGTCCTCAGCGCTTTGGTTACCGCTATAACAGCGTGGGACGACTACTTCGGACACCGTTGGCTGTGGATTAGATATACGGAGACACTTGGTCTACTCCGCAGCATAGAGGCCGATCTAAACTATGCGGCGTCAAAGCCGGAGATTGAGATAGGCGTTCTAGACGAATTGCAACGCCGGCTGCAGCTTGCTCTGCAGGAAACTAATGCGGCGTGGTCAGAAAAACGTAGTCATGACACCTCGAGCAATTCTAATGTCAAGTGAGGTACTCGATGTCGGAGCGAGCGTACAAGGATAGCATGCCCGTCCCGGGCGCCGAGTGCTCTGATCGGCAACGCAGCGCGCTGGACACTCTGAATAGAGATCGCTTTGTTAAGTTTATCAGGGCGTATTCGCCAGCTTCACCGTTGCTTCCGGCTGTGCGAATCACGAATGTGGACGCATTCGGGAAGATCGCAAGCACGGGAGTAATGAACCTTAACGAAAGCGGGAAGCTTTATTTTTTCTACGGGAAGCCCTCTTACAGACTTCCGAAAGCTTCAAGTATGCCAACCAAGGTCTTGGGCGATGCCGCCGTTTGTTTTGTATTTGACCTCAGCACTCTTCCGGACCTTCACAAAGTCTACTCATTTGATACCGGCGGTTTTTTTGCGCAGAGATATGATGACTATCTCCCAACCGGCGTTGCCATGGCCGATTTTGAACTTGCTCCCGAGCACCAAATTTTGGCGCAAACCGTGGCTGCGTTTTTCGGAAGTAACCGAAATTATTATGCTGGAACAGTTAAAGCGGGTTTGACGATACCAGCACTGGATAGGGCCTCCGAGGTGTACGCCGGCTTGATACGCTCTTCGGTGTCTGAGCATTTTGACGAGCGCGTCTGCACGTGCGAGCTTCAGTTTGACCGATCAATTTCGGTACCCAACGTAAGTCTCTTAACGATCGTTTTACCCGATGTTCTATACGACGATCTTGAGGTTCAGGAAATTCTCGCGCGTTGGCGCATTAAACCTGTCCTATACAGATTCAAGAGATCGAGACCCGATGAACGAACGGAGGTCATCTACGATAAGTTGGGTGATTTCTATCAGGCGACTAAAATGATTTGAGGACGCCGCATGTTAGCCTCCATTTTCATTTTAAGGCCGTTAGGCGATAGGCCCGGATTCACGGTCCCAGTGCTAAAGAAGGAAGACGGTTACTTTCTCCAGAACTCGCGGGATGGAGTGATTCTCGGGTTCGATCGCGTCGATATCGTGCATTGCAGAGCACTCGACGGCCCAACTGGCAGCATCACGGTGAGCGCCGGCGAAGCTGAGTTGTTCGCCTTTTTCACGAAAGAAGGAACCGATCTGTTTGGCTCGGCGGCTGAGTTGAGAAACTATTTGAGTGATCATTTTTACGAGTATGCCAATCTGCCATTTCTTCAATTAGATATCGCCGAATTTCTGGATGACCAACGTCTTCTAGTCGAATGCAGGAGACGTATAGCGGCGCTTGAGCCTTTGGTTCACTCGGCAACAAACCTATCCGACTGGACGCATTCTTCGGCAGCTGATGCCCGTGGGTTTGGCTTTGTAGGTCCCCCCGGTCCACGATGCATCGCACTGGTGGGCCCTTTCCAAAGCGGTAAGACCACACTTCTTGAGGCGATATTGGCGCGCACGGGCGCAATCCCGCGCGCCGGCAGTGTCGATGCGGGCGCCGCTGTCGGGGATACCAGTCCCGAGGCCCGCCGTCACAAAATGGGCGTCGGACTGACGGCCGTTACCACCGGTTTCATGGGCGATAGCTATACTTTTATCGATTGCCCCGGTTCGATCGAATTCGCGCATGACATGCGCGCGGCGCTTCCTGCCGTCGATGCCGCGATCGTGGTCTGCGAGGCTGACGAGAAAAAATTGCCACAACTTCAGATCATCCTGCGTGAACTCGAGGATCTCGGTATCCCGCGTTTTCTGTTTCTCAACAAGATCGACCGCGCCAACAAGCGCATTCGCGAGACGCTTGCGACCTTGCAGCCGGCGTCAAGGATCCCGCTGGTGCTGCGCCAGATCCCGATCTGGAACGGCGATTTGATCGCGGGCTTCGTCGATCTGGCGCTGGAGCGCGCGTTTGTCTATCGCGAGCACAAGGCGTCCGAAGTCGTCGCGCTCGAAGGCGGCGATCTCGACCGCGAGAAGGAAGCGCGCTTCTCGATGCTGGAGAAACTCGCCGATCACGACGACGCGCTGATGGAACAATTGCTGGAGGATATCCAGCCGTCGCGCGACGCCGTGTTCGACGATCTTGCCCGCGAATTGCGTGAGGGGCTGATCTGTCCGGTGTTGCTCGGCTCCGCCATGCGAGAGAACGGCGTGCTGCGCCTGATGAAGGCGCTGCGGCATGAGGCTCCCGGCGTCACCGAGACGGCCAGGCGGCTCGGCGTGACCTCGTCGAAAGATGCGACAGCCTATGTGTTCAAGTCCGTGCATCTGCAACACAGCGGCAAGCTGTCGTTCGCGCGCGTGCTGGCCGGACGTCTCGATGACGGCGCCACGCTACAGGCCTCCTCGGGTGAAGCCGGCCGGGTGTCGGGCGTCTCCGCTCTCTATGTCGGCCAGGACAACAAGCGGCCGTCGGCGGAAACCGGCGAAACGGTCGCGCTCGGCAAGCTCGACACGGTGAAGACCGGCGACACGCTGTCGAGCGGCAAGACCACGCCGCGGCCGCTGTTGCATGTCGAACCGTTGCCGCCGGTGCTCGCGATCGCGGTTGCGGCAGCCGACCGCAAGGACGATGTCAAGCTCGGGCAGGCCTTGCTGCGGCTGAACGAGGAAGATCCGTCTTTGACCATGGTGCAGAACCCGCGCACCCATGACAGCGTGTTGTGGGGACAGGGCGAGATGCATCTGCGTGTCGCGCTGGAACGCTTGCGGGATCGCTTCGGCGTCAACGTCAAATCGCATCCGCCGGCGATCGGCTATCTGGAGACGATCCGCAAATCGATCAGCCAACGCGGCCGGCACAAGAAGCAGTCCGGCGGCCACGGTCAGTTCGGCGACGTCGTGCTCGAGGTCAAGCCGATGCCGCGCGGCGGCGGTTTCGAATTCCACGAAAAAGTCGTTGGTGGCGCGGTGCCGCGGAATTATATCGGGGCCGTCGAGGAAGGCGTCGTCGACGCCTTGTTGCGCGGGCCGCTCGGGTTTCCCGTGATTGACGTGCAGGTGACGCTGACCGACGGCTCCTATCACAGCGTGGATTCGTCGGACCTTGCGTTCCGCGCGGCGGCGCGGGTTGGGGTCAGCGAAGCGCTGCCGCAGTGCCAGCCGGTGTTGCTCGAGCCGATCCACATCGTGGATATCGTTTGCCCGACGGAAGCGACGGCGAAGATCAACGCCATCCTGTCGGGACGGCGCGGGCAAATTCTCGGCTTCGATACCCGCGAGGGTTGGCCGGGATGGGATCGCGTCCGCGCGATGATGCCGGAAGCCGAGATCGGCGAACTGATCGTGGAATTGCGTTCCGCCACCGCCGGTGCCGGCAGTTTCACGCGGCAGTTCGACCGGATGGCGGAAGTCACCGGCCACGCCGCGGATCAGGTTTCAGACAAACGTTCGGGTGGATTTTCGGCGGGCCAGGTTGCCTAGTAGAATTTAGTGGGCAGCGCGAACTGGCCGGAACGTCGTGGGGTACGGGGCATCGCAAGCAACGGTTCGAGCAGTTCCCTTAACTGTCCGCTGGAAAGGTAATTCGCTCCGGGGGGTTGACTTCGAACGCTACCCACATGTGGTCAAGGTCTAATTTGCATCCCCACGGCATTAGCCTGGGATGAGCGCGGCGGTACTCAGCATAGTTGACCACCTGATCTCGCTCGACGCAGACCGTGAGACAGTAGAGCGATCATCCATATAATCGCGCGTCTCAGGCGTATCAAATAGCCATACGCACGCCCGATCAATCGATTGATCGGCCAAGCGCCAATCGGACGGCACAAGGCCGTCCCGCATAATGGATGGGAAATTATTGGGGTGTGTGAAGTGGTAGAGGATCATTTCGGGCCTAGGCACTGGCAAAGCGCAGCGTCTCTTTGCTTCCGATTTTGATCAGCTTTCTAGTCGCTTGTTCGACGCTAGCGGGATCCGTCACCGGGCTTCTGGGCTTGCCTTCGAAATCGAGCATAAACTGTCACGTCCTAGCAGAAATACTCATTTCAAGAGTTCCTCTAGCGACACGTTCTCGAACGGACTTGGAATAGCTCGCCGAGCTACGAAAAAACCGACCACCCGATGGTCGGGCAATCTCTCCAATATCATGTCCTTGATCGCGCGAAAGTGCGAACCCGTGGTAAGCACGTCATCGACGATTCCGATGCTTCGTGGCAGCCCAGCCAGAGCCTGCTCTTCAAATCGATAATTTGCGCGGAGTTCATCAGGCCTTTTGCGATTTCCACCTTTGAACGTCTCAGTGGATTCGATTTGCTCGATCAACTCAATGACCCTCGGGGCACCGGGTTTGCGGATCAAGGAACAGACGCGATGCATCCGGTCGTCAGACGTCGAATTTGAAGCCGTCGATTTTCCTCAAGCCAATCGGCTTACCATCCACATCCTAGCGGCCGTTGCAGAGCATGAAGCCCGAATGATCTCGGATCGTACCTGAGCGGCCCTAGCGGCAGCCAAAGCACGGGGCGTGCGTTTGGGTGGCTTCGGTCTTCCGCCGTTGGTACGATGATTCAGGGCCACAATTCGTCAGCCCGGTTCGCGTGCGTGAGCGCGCCACGCGGTACCCTATAGCGGCATTATCGTGTCCTTTCGTTTTCCGCCGCATGCGAGCCTGCGGCGGAAGACGGGCAGACTGCCATCGGCCCCCGGCTGATAGAACACGCTGAAGCGCCGCACACTGTCGGTGAAGGCAGCGACGTCGGTCTCCTTCGTGACATCGAAGGCATCGAAGCCCGACCGCAGCAGGAACAAGAACTGGTCGCGCAGGATCTGGCCGGTGGCCCGCAGTTCGCCGCGAAACCCGTGTCGCTCGCGTAGGATGCGCGCCTGGCTATAGGCACGGCCGTCCCTGAAGCTCGGAAATCCGAGAACGATCAACACGAGCCGGTCGAGATGGGGCGCAAGCTCAGACAGGCTGCGATCGTTGGGCCAGAGCACGCCCAAGGCGCCCTGGTGCCGGATCATCGCGCCTGTATCGGCCAGCAAACGATCCGCGGATACTAGCACGGCGCCCTCGTCCGGCAGCGGGGCGTCATCGGACAGGCGCCGATAGAGATCCTCGGCAATCTCACCATTCCTTAACGAGCCGCATCGATCCGCTCCCTGAAGGGTTCGATGCCGACGCGCTTGACCGTATCAATGAAGAGTTCGTCCGGTCGTGCACGCAGCTCGAGATAGGCCGCGACCACGTCCTCGACCGAGTCCGCAACCCCGGCATAGGGCACGGCCGGGCCGAGCAGCGTTCCGAGCTCGGCCCTCTCGTCGGCGCGTCCCCCGAGCGTGATCTGATAGAACTCCGTGCCGTTCTTCTCGACCCCAAGAATGCCTATGTGGCCGACGTGGTGATGCCCGCAGGCGTTGATGCAGCCAGAGATGTTGACGTGCAGACGACCGATGTCACGCTGGGCGCCGATGTCGCGAAAGCGCCGCGTCAGTTCCTGCGCGACCGGGATCGAACGCGCATTGGCGAGGCTGCAATAGTCAAGTCCCGGGCACGTGATGGTGTCGGAGATGAGGCCGATATTGGGCCTCGCGAGACCGATCGCATCGAGCGCCGCCCACAGCGCGCGGCAGATTGCGTTGGGCGACGTGCGGCAGCACTAGATTCTGTTCGTGGCCGACCCGGACATCACCGAACGAATAGCGCTCGGCCAGATCGGCGATCGCGTGCATCTGCTCCGAGGTCGCATCGCCCGGCGGGAAGCCTTCCGGCTTGAGCGACAGGGTCACGATGGCATAGCCGGGAACCTTGTGCGACTGGAAACCGCGTTGTCGAACCAGCGGTCGAAGCGTATATCCTTGTCGCGCGCCTGCTTGAGTTCGATCGGCCCGTCCGTGAGCTGCTCGTAGGTCGGGTATCGGAAGCGCGCGGCGATGTCCGCGATTAACGCCGAATCGATCGCGAGCCCGCCGTCCTTGATGGCCTGCCATTCCGCCTCGACCTCGGCCGCGAATTTTTCCGGACCGAGCTCATGGACGAGGATCTTGATGCGGGCCTTGTAAATGTTGTCGCGCCGTCCGAACTGATTGTAGACGCGCAGGATCGCCTCGACGTAGCTCAACAGGTCGCGCTTGGCCAGGAACGGCTTGATGGTCTTGCCGATGAATGGCGTGCGGCCGAGCCCGCCGCCGACGATCACCTCGAAGCCGGTTTCGCCGGCTGGAGTTCCGGTGCATGACGCAGGCCGACGTCGTGCACGCGCACCGCCGCCCGGTCGTGCTGCGCGGCCGTCAACGCAAACTTGAACTTGCGTGGCAGGAAGGAGAATTCCGGGTGCAGGGTCGAGTGCTGACGGATGATCTCGGCGAAAATGCGCGGATCCTCGATCTCGTCCGGCGCGACCCCTGCCCACTGATCGGTCGTGACGTTGCGGACGCAGTTGCCGCTGGTCTGCATGCCGTGCAGCCCGGCCCCGGCGAGGTCCGCCATCACGTCGGGCAGGTCGGACAGCTTGATCCAGTTGAACTGAAGGTTCTGGCGCGTGGTGAAGTGTCCATAATTGCGGTCGTACTTCGTCGCGATGCGCGCGAGAGTGCGCAACTGGGCGGAGGAAAGCGTGCCGTACGGAATTGCGATCCGCAACATGTAGGCATGGAGCTGCAGATAAACGCCGTTCATCAGGCGGAGCGGCTTGAACTCGTCCTCGGTGAGCTCGCCTGAGAGTCGCCGCGCCACTTGATCGCGGAACTCGCGCACGCGCTCGGCAACTAGTTCGCGGTCGAAATCGTCGTAGACGTACATGGGATCGGTCTCGCTGAGTTTCCTGACGGATGATCTAGTTGATGTGCAATAGCTCTACTTGCCGGCAGCGCGAATGTCGGGCCCGCGGCGCGGATGCGCTCGCGCAAGTTTCCGGGCTCGATATGGCCGTCGCGGATCTCGACTGGAGCCGCGTAGGAACCGACCGCAACGATGTCTTCTCGCGCCGCGGCGGCGAGCAACTCTCGGACCGCCTCGGTCGTTGTGACGACTGCTGCTGCGTCGAGCTGCGTGGTCCAGCCTTGCTTGGCCGCGCGATAGATGACTTTCCCGTCGCTCAGCCGGTTCGCCGTCACCACGGTCGGACCGGTTACCCTGAGCTTCTGCTGGCTCGGCGAGGTCATGCGGCCACCTCGATTGGAACGGGTAGCGAGGACACGTCCGCGTGTGTGACCACATCGCCGATTATCAGTAGGGCCACGCTGTTGCCGCAGAGCTCGCGCGCGCGGTGCAGAAGCGGTTTTTCAGCCATGATCCTCGCTCCGCGCAGGGGCAAGTTGAGCAGACGGGCCGCTGCCCTTTGGCTCGACGAAGGCTTTTTCGATCACGAAATGCGCCGGCTCGCCGCTGCTGCCTTCGACGAAGCCACGTTCGTTCAGGTACGCGACAATATCGCTGTTGAAGCTCTGACTGCCGCAGACCATCACGCGATCCAAAGCTGGATCCAGAGTAGGATAGCCGAGATCGGAGCCTAGCTTGCCCGACAGCAAAAGGTCGGTGATGCGGCCGCTATTGCGAAACGGCTCGCGTGTCACGGTCGGATAATAAGCGAGCTGCTGGCAGGCGTCCGCCCCCAGGAACTCATCCTCCATCAACTGATCGACGATCAAAGCGCTGTAATTCGTTTCCGCGACCTTCCGGCAGCCATGCACCAGAGCGACGCTTTCGAAGCGTTCGTAGGTCTCCGGGGCGCGCACGATACTCGCAAACGGGGCGACTCCGGTGCCGGTGCCGAGCAGATAAAGGCGGCGGCCTGCCGACAGACCATCCAAAAGGAGGGTCCCGGTCGGCTTTTGACCGATCAAAACCTGCATGCCGGGTACGAGATGCTGAAGCCGGGACGTCAGCGGACCGTCAGGTACCTTGATGCTGAAGAATTCGAGCCTGTCGTCATAGACGGCACTGGCAATGCTATAAGCACGCATCAGCGGCCGTCCGTCGACTTCGAGACCGATCATGGTGAACTGACCGCTTCGAAACCGGAACCCGGCGTCGCGGGTCGTTGTGAAGCTGAAAAGGCGGTCGGTCCAATGCGTAACAGACCGTACGACTTCGCGGCGAATGGCGCTTCCAGCTTTCATAGCCTTCGGGCTCGCCGCCGGTCTGCTGGTAACATCTAAGAGGCTCATTGTTCTCACCTTGCTGGGAGTCATGTCTGAGGAAATCCGGTCGACGCGGCAGGATGGTTCGATCACCGGATCGGCGATCGGCTGGATGCCTTCGTCCGGCATCCAGCCCGGCGCCTCTTATGGTTTGCTGTCGAGCGTTGCCGAGAAGGCCCGGCCGTCCACATCCGTCAGCCGGATGAATTTCGCCTGGGGAGTGGCACCAGAGGCAGGCGGTGGCAGTGTTACCATGGCGGCGGCCCCCATCGGAGCTCGGATCCCGAAGGGACCGGGCGCGAACTTGTTGTAGGCGTAATCGTTCGCGAAGGCCGCTTTTGCCAGTGCCGACAGCGCGGCGGCGTCGTAGTGCGCAAGCGGCTGGTTGTTGGCGTCGAGCAGATCGGCTGCGACGACATGCACGGGCGCTTCAGGCGTGCCGGCATCGAGATAGACGTGAAAGCGAACGGATCCATCCGGCAGCAATCCTGCGCCGTTGAGCGTGAGATGATGCTTGGTCGGGCTGACCGGCCCGCCATGGAACGGAGTCACCACGGAGCCGCGATAGTAGCTGTAGGTCCCGACGTCGAAGACCAGCACTAAGCCGAGCACCGCGAGCGCCAGGTTGCGGAAGGCGATGTCCTTGAGCGGCAACGGCAGGCTTCCCGCCATCCAGCGAAACCAGTGTTTTTCTGCCAGCGTGGGATTGCGCCGGATCAAAACGTTATCGATCGAGTACGCGCCGCTGCCGCCAAGCAGCAGCGTTGCACCCATCGCGAGATTGCAAGCCGCCATGGTCCACTCATCGATGCAGGTCGCGCCCTGCCAGCCGAACATCGCCATCAGCAGCACGGAAAATCCCATCGATACCAGAGCGGCGAGGCGGGTCAGGGCTCCCGCCATCAGCATCCCCCCGACGATGAGTTCAGCGGCGCTGAACAGGATCACGCCGGCATAGAGCAGCCAGAAGTGGTGCAGCATGAAGCTGATCAGGTGATCGGTGCCGAACAGCGCTCCGGGCATTGCGGTTTGAAACTTATTCGCCATCCAGGTCGGTGCGTCCGGGTTGAGCTTCGAGGGTGCGTAGATGAAGCGCCGGGAGCCTCCACCCCAATAAATGAAGCCTTGAATGACGCGGACCGAGAGCGAGGCAAGCGCGGCCGTGCGCCACATGCCCTGTGCCTCGGTCAGGCCAATGGCGTCGCTGGCCGATCGCATGACGCTGGATACAGATGTGAAAGACAGAGTGGACATGAGTGTGTTCTCCTCGAACGGTCAGTTGGCCGATGCAGCTGTGGTGAAGGGCTTGAACCCATAGCGTTCGAAGATCGAAAGCGCCGTGGGCGAATCGATGAACGACAGCCAGAGTCGAGCCGCGTCCGGATGCGCCGCACCCTTCACAACCGCCCCGGCATAGACCGCGGTTGTATTCTGCGCGGACGGGATGTCGACATGGGTGATCGGATTACCGATCTGCTCCTGGAAGCGCGCTTCTGATTGCCAGGTGACGCCTGCCTGCGCGCGTCCCTGCATCAGGAAGAGCGGCGATTGTCGATGATGGATGTGGGTCAGAATCGACCTGCCGTCGGCGACCTTCGTTTTGTAGACGCTCGTGGCTAACGCCTCGCCGCCGGCCTTCTTTAGCGACGCCTCGATCTGCCGGGCGACACCTTCGAACTCGGGATTCGGCATGACCACACGAAGGTCGGGCCGCGCCAGATCGGAGAGACCTTTGACGTGGCCCGGATTTTCAGCCGGCACCATAATGGTCAGGGCGTTGGTGGCGTAAGGCACGACCGGGCCGGTCAGCAGGCCCTGATCCACGAGGTCCCGAACCTTCTTCAGCCCCGCCAGGTAGGCATCCGGCTTCGCCGTCCAGGTCATGTTGCCGGAGGTGATGGTACCGCCGGCCTCGATCTGTTTGACAAGCAGGCCGGGCGGAATGGTCTCCCAGTAAATCCTGCCTTTGAACTCGGGATGCTCCTGCTCAAACGCCGCGACCAGCGGCGCCATGGCAAAGAAGTAATTGCCACCGACATAGAGCACGAGTTTCGGGTCAGACAAATTGCCATGGAAATCGGCGAGGTCGTCTACCTGAGGAACCGTAAATGAAAGCCCGCGCTGGGTCGCATCGTTGTTCTCTCCGTGCTGCCAGGGCGGGAAGATCGTATCGCTTTGGACTGGCTCCGCGGCGCGAGCGGCGAGCGGCAGAAAGAGGGCGGCGGCCAGTACGGTAAGGGCTGTCTTGCGCATCTGAGCCTCCTCACGCCGCATAGTGGAAGCCGACCTGCTGCAGCTCCGGAATCGTCGCAACGATTCCGGGAGTCAGCACCACGCTGTCGACGAGATGGTTGGTGAGCTCGGCGGCCACCGCCTCGTGCGAGGCGTGGTCCGGATTTTTGCCGGCGGCGAGGAGCTTCGCCGTGACTTCCCAGATCGCGTTATGGCAAGCCATGAAGACGACGCCGCGCTCCTGCAGCGCAGGGATGGTGTCGCCGTCCGCACCGAACACGCTCTTGGGATCCTCACTTTGCGCGAAAGCAGCGGGCGCGGGCTTGGGCACGATCAGCGTGTTCGTCTTGAACTTGGCGCCTGCAAGCGCGGCAAGTTCGTACTTGTCCCACATCGGCTGGTCGAACAATGCGAGGTGCGCCGTGCCATGCGTGGCGGAGACGGCAAGAAAGTCCTCGTGTCCGAAGGAGAAGATCTGCGCATTGATCGAGTTGCGCATCAGGTTGAGCCAGGGACCCGCGACATTAGTGTTGTCCCACACCTGCTTGCGTGTTCCGCGATAGGCGATGATCTCCTTGAGCGCTTCATCATCCCAGAAATCGGGATGCTCGAGAATCATCGGCACGGTCTTGAAGTCGCGTCGGCGAGGCGAGTGGCGGAGCCGCTCCATCAGCTCAGAAAGCTCCCGGGCACCGGGCGGGATGATGGGTTCGGTCGTATCGGCGCGCGAGGGGGCAGCGGCAAGCGCAACGGCACCGACCGCCAAGGATCCAAAGCCGACAAGGGCGGCGCGCCGTGAATTATCGATCGTCATTCTGTTCTCCTAAAGTCGCGTGTGCGGCGAACACCAGGAGCATGCTCCAGGAAACCCGCCTTCCTACACGTGAGGTAAGGACTCGCGGGAGACGGCTCCAACGCAATTTTCGGATCGATCTGATCGCTTTATGTGATGGAACGATGCCGGGGTTTCGATTCGCACGATTTGCGCGCGGCCGTGTTCGGTCTAACCCGTGCACGCCGACGAGGAGGGCGAATAGGACGTAGTTCGCTGCAACGCAGGAGTCCGGAAATGGCATTAACAGATATGCCAACGCGATCACCGGATGTCCGCTATCAAGGGTGAACGGACTTCGCCACGCCACGCCTACGTAAGACAAATCCAAGTTTCGCGCGGAGAGAGCGTTCTACCGTTTTACCTTCGCGAGTAGGACCGAGTCGTCTATTTCTTGCGTAACTGAAGCTCTGTACTTTCGCCCGGCCTTTATTTCTGCACTTTTCGAGGACCAAATAACCTGAATTTAGGCTTGGAGGGCAGGGCCGTGCCGAGGTCCCTACTGGCGATGTTGCTCCTGGGGCAGCTCGGGTTGGTTCTCGGCGGCTGTGCGCAATCGACTCTATCACCTGGGTCGGAAGCCAGTTTCACGCCAAGGGACCGGCAGTTGCTAGCCGGTGCACCCTATGCGCAGGCAAACATTCCAGAGCAATATCGTCGACATATCGTCGACTATCCGTACAAGGACCCGCCGGGAACGATCCTTGTCGATTCCGACGCGCGTTATCTTTATTACGTTCAACCGGAAGGCAAGGCGATCCGCTACGGCGTGGCGGTGGGGGAGGAAGCGATGGCTTGGTCTGGCGTCGCTACGGTTGGCCGGATGGCGGAATGGCCTGATTGGATCCCGACCCCGGAAATTCAGGCTCGCCTCGGCCCTTACCCAGCTCGTGTTCCGGGAGGCTCGGCTAATCCGCTAGGTGCGCGCGCGCTGTACCTTTACGAGAGCAACAAGGACACCCTGTATCGGATACACGGTACCAACCAGCCGGAATATATTGGGCAGGCTGTCTCATCCGGCTGCATCCGCATGACGAACGAGGACGTCATCGATCTCTTTGATCGGGTGAAGGTGGGCGCGACCGTTGTCGTCCTCGCGCCAGGTCAGAGTGGAGGGAGAGGGTCAACTGTCGGGCGCCGCCTTCTGTAAAGCTGGCAGGCGGTCATCTAGGCCCCTGTGTCACCGTCACAAGCATCGCGCGCCGGTAAGCTCAGATCGGTTGATAGTTTGGAGGGGCTATGTGATCGCGCCAACGGTAAATTTCAGGGGATTGGTTGGCAATTGGAGCTTAGTCATCGAACCGCACCGCACCGACTTCAAAGTTTTGGTACTTTAATTCCCATCTCCTGGACCCGCTGCAGCGAATACCAACATTGGCCGCCCTTGCAGACGCATCCGGCTCCGCAGGAAGTCCCGTCGTTTTTGCCGGCACAGGGGTTCAATTCGGCAGGGCGGGACATCGGATAGTAGATCTCTCCGTGTGCTGCTCTTCTGAAAGTCAGTTGGCTTAGGTTTTGCGGCGGCGAATGGACCGCGCTCCGTGGCGCTTCAGGGCGGTACGAACCGCCAGCCTCACCGTCGTCCACGGTAAGTCGCCTCGCCCACCGAGTTACAGAACGATGAGGGTGGATTTCAGGTCGGCTGCCGCAGTGCGAGAAAGGCAATCACGCGTTGTCCGGGGACGTTCAATATCTGATGTTGCCAGCGATCGCGAACGGCATTGCCTTTTAACCGGCCGCTGCCGCTTACCCTTTTTGCGTTCAATTGGAGCACGCGAGTTGCGACGCACCTAATGATACTGCTGTGCTTCACGCATTGCCGTCGCGCTGTTGAACGGTGACACCTAAGGCTTATTATCTAGGGAGCTTCCGCAAAGAGGAGTGTCGTTTGATGCGTCTCCACCTCGATAAGAAGCCGTCTGATGGAGTGGCGATCGCCTTTGTTGTGGTCACCCTTTTAGTCCCCATCGCGTTGGCGATCCTACTCAGCCACCGGAACGCTGTTTTTTGAATCCGATGCCGTGGCTCTGAAGAACCGCCAGTCTGGCAGGCCGTTGGAACGGCGGCAGTTAAGGCTCATTGTTTTGGAAGCTTCCTCAGGAAGGAGTGCCACTCAATGCGAATCCATATCGATAGAACATGGCTCGATGGGAATGTGATTGCGCTTGTTGTGATCAGCCTTTTAATCGTCATCGCGTTCGCGTACTAAAAAAACTGTCAAGTACCGGATCGGAACGACGTCGGCAGTTCGAACGTGCGGGAGTTGAAGCCACAGCTAGGTCGACTTGTGAAAGTATCATCCGAGATTGATGGCCTGCCAGGCAGTGGAGCCGCCGCGAGTTCGCTGAAGTAGGCGGCCTTATGTCCTACGGCGCCGACCACTCCGCAGGATGACGGCGGGCGCAGAGATTTCGGCCTGATCCTCACAGGCGCGAAGCCGGTCGAGCAGACGACCAAGTTCGAGCCTGTCGTCGCAAGACCGCTACGCGAACTTCACGGTGCCTCAAACGATCATGATCGCGCCAACGAGGTCATCGAGTGAGCTTCGCTTCTTTCGAAACTGCCGCCGTTGCCTCATTGACCAGGCGAGCGTACGCCGCCTCAATGGGCGGCCTCCTTCATTTCAGACCGAGCCTGCGGTGTCGCCGATTGGAACATCGGTTCAGCTAGGGCAGTGCGGCGACATGCAAAAGTTAATTTGACCTTTTCCGGCCGCCTATGTAGACGGAAATCGCGATCCCGCCGCATGCTGACGAGCGTCTGGCCTCACTCAAGATTTATGGTGTGGGATATGAAATTCGTGACGGGGTTGCTCGCGGCGGTTCTCCTGTTGGCAGGGATGAATGCGAGCCACGCGGCAATCCGGATTACGGATGATCGCGGCGGCCAGATCGGCACCTATGTCGACAAATATCAGGGTCTACGCACTTCGGGCGAGACGGTTATCATCGACGGCCTGTGCGCCTCGGCGTGCACCATCGTTCTAGGCGAGGTTCCGCATGACAGGATCTGCGTAACGTCGCACGCCAATCTAGGTTTCCACGCGGCGTGGGATCTTGGCGCTAATGGTCGCGCGGTCAGCAACGCCAACGCGACGCAGGCGCTATATTCGCTTTATCCCTCCCCGGTACGACGCTGGATCGCCTCCCGGGGCGGGCTGAAACCGCAGATGATCTTCCTGCGTGGCAAGGAGCTGATGAGCATGTACCGGCCTTGCTATCTCGACGCGCGGGCTTCCTCACCGCGCTGACGATTTATATTGGTATGACGTGATCAGCTACGCATCGGCGGTGCTCGGCCGGCGCCGATTTGATGGCTGGTATTAGGTCCTTGAGATAGGCATCATTCTTGATCGAATGAAGCTCGGCGACTTCCGTTGATGGCACTGAACGGACATGGTCGGTGGGCACGATATCCAGGAGGACTTCACCGGTCCGGACACGCGCGCGAGCGGCCCTGCGACAGCGCCTGCTCGATGGTCACCACATGGACGGCGAGGAATTCCACACGCTGGCCATGGCTCAATCCCGCTGCAACGGTTCAATGAAGAGATCCCAATAGAATTCCGCGGCGCCTTCCATGCTCAGCTTGTCGTTCTGCTGATTTCCACGGCGCAAAGTGCTCATGCCCAGTGGTTCCAGAAAAAGCTGTTGGCTGTCGTTCTTCACGGACAAGCTTTCATTGTACGTCGTCTTCCGCTCGGAGAGCGCGGCGCGGTGACGGGCCTCGATGTTCGCCGCCTGTTTCGCCTCGACCAGCTCGTTTGAACCGCGCGGACGCGCGAGCAGAAGACTCCTGCCGGCCGAATCACATCCATCTCTGATGGAGAGCCAAACCCGCCCGGTGCCGCTCCAGAATCAACAATAGGAGAGTTAGGGGCTTTTCCCGCAAAGTCGCTGTCAAAGTTGCGACTTATCCTCTCCGTTTTCCTGCCCTTTGCTGCGGGCTACTATCTCTCTTTCCTCTTTCGAACGATCAACGCGTCGATTTCGCCAACACTCGTGTCCGATTTTGGACTCGGAGCGGCCGAGACCGGGTTACTCGCGTCGGTCTATTTCCTGGTCTTTGCCGCTGCCCAGATCCCGATCGGCGTCCTCCTGGATCGTTACGGTCCGCGGCGGGTCCAGAGCGTATTGCTGGTCATTGCCGTCGGGGGTGCGACACTATTCGGCAATGCCAACAGCTTTGCTGAGCTTCTCGTCGGCCGCGCCATGATTGGGCTAGGTGTTGCCGCTTCATTGATGGCCGGGCTCAAGGCGATCGTCGTCTGGTTTCCAAGAGACCAGGTAGCATTCGTCAATGGTGGTATGATTATGCTCGGCTCGCTTGGGGCTGTCACGGCAACGGCGCCGACAGATTGGCTGCTGAATTGGATTGGCTGGCGGAGCCTGTTCGAAGTCTTGACGATCGCGACGCTGGCGACCGCCGGGATCATTTATTTTGCCGTGCCCAAATCGGACGGAAGTTCCAAGGGCTCCGTCGCTTCGGGCAAACCGCTTACTTTGCGCTCCATCTTTTTGGACCCGCGCTTTCTGAGAATTGCGCCTCTGTCCGCAACATGTATCGGGTCGTCCTGGGCAATGCATTCATTGTGGGCCGCATCCTGGCTCGCCGACGTCGAAGGTTTCGATCGGCAAGGTGTTATCAGTCAGCTCTTCATGATGGCCATTGGAATCAGCCTGGGCGCATTGCTGCTAGGGGCGCTCGCGCATCGTCTACGCAAACGTGGCGTAGCGACCGAGGTTTTATTGGCAGTGTTTGGCGCGCTATTCGTGCTGGCCGAACTCGTTCTAATTCTGCGCGTACCACTCCCCTCAATTCTGCCGTGGTCCGTCATATCAGTTGTAGGGGGAGCCACCGTGCTGAGCTATGCGATCATCGCGGATTACTTTCCCATCGAAATCGCCGCGCGTGCCAATGGCGCCTTGAACCTGCTCCATTTCGGCTGGGCGTTCACAGTCCAGTATGGGATCGGACTTATCGTCAACCAATGGGCGTCCCAAGATGGGCACTATCCAGTGGCTGCCTATCAGGCTGCATTCGGCTCCAGCCTCGTGCTCCAGGCGGCCGCATTGATCTGGTTCGCTCTGCCCTGGCTTGGGAGGTTCGTCAGACATCTTCGCGTTGCGTTCGCGCCGCCGCACGGCGCTTTGGATCGCCAGGCAGCCCTCGTGCCCGTGGCGTCCGAAGGAGCCGTCCTTGAGGCCTCTCAAGGATTGGGATGGTGAGACAGATGCGGCAGGCTGCGGACGCCTATGGGTAATGCTCTTCGTTCGTACCGAGTGTTGATCGAGTGATGTCGCTTATATCGGAAGTATCGGTGCATTTGCTTTTGGACTTAGGGCAGAAGGAACGCACCGTGCTTACCACAAATGTCACTGGCGCCAGATCGTCAGATTCCGGTTAAGCAGTAAGAGAGGGCGAACAAGCTCAATTACTTCTCCGCTCGGCCCCAACCCTATGTCTGGCTTCGTCAGTCGCGGCCCTTAGCTCTTCGCTCTGGCGTGCTGCCGGTCAAATCCGTAAGGAGTTGATAGTTGCTAGGAAGCGCACCCAAATGCTGTGTTTTAGGGGCCGGATTTAGGTCAAACGTCTTGTCAGATTGCTTTGGTACCAACAAAAATACCAGCAAGCGGAAAGCTGCGGCGCATCCGGACTGATGTCTGTTTCCGGGACAAGAGCAGATACCCGCGCAAGCTCTATAGCCTGCGCGTCTTTTTTCGCCTCGACGAGTTCAGGTGGCGATGAGATCGCCATGTCTAAAATCTTATCCGCGTTTTAGCGTTATCGGCATTAGCGGTCTCCATCGCGGCCGCCAAGACCGCCGACGTCTGGCGAGCGAAGCCGGCAAATTCCGGCGAGGTGCGAAAAGCTTCATCGCGGGGATAGCTAGTGTCAATTGCTATCTCTGAGAACACCTTGCCTGGACGACTCGTCATGACAACGATCCGGCTCGATAGATAGACCGACTCAAATACGGAATGAGTGACGAACACAATTGTCTTCTGCAGTCTGCGATAAAGTTCCAGGAGATCGTTATTGAGTTTGAAGCGTGTGATTTCGTCGAGTGCGGCAAATGGTTCGTCCATTAGAACGAGCTTCGGCTTTGTGACCAGCGCTCGTGCGATTGAGACCCGCATCCTCATGCCGCCAGAAAGTTCGCGTGGATAAGCGCGTGTAAACTCGAGCAGTCCGACACCTTGAAGTGGAGTTCCCAGAGTTTCATGGACACGCTTAACTCGGCGGGCAGTGCAAGCCGGAGGGGTAGCGGATGTCCAGTCGATCGAGAGCGTGGCGTACCCGTCGAATCTATGAGTTCATAAAAAGCGCATAGACACGAATACGATATCAAGACCATGTGCCGGGTCCTGGATGTCGCACGCGCCGGATATTACGCGTGGCTGCAAAAGCCGCTTTCCGACCGGGCCAAGGAAGACGCGCGGCTGCTTCGGCTGATTCGCGCCTCCTACAATGCAAGCCATGGCGTCTACGGGTCTACTCGAATCTTCCTAGATCTTCGAGAGGCTGGCGAAACTTGCAGTAAGCATCGCGTCGCACGGATCATGCGAGCGAACAAGATCAAGGCGCTCCATGGCTATCGAACACGCCGCTACGTCGCCGCAAAACCCTCCGTCGTCGTACCCGATCTGGTCAAGCGGGGAAACTGTTGGGACAACGCCGTGGCAGAATCCTTCTTCGCCAGCCTGAAGAAAGAACGGATCAAGAAGCGGATCTATAACAATCGCAACCAGGCGATCGCGGAGGTGTCCGACTACATCGTTTCATTCTATAACCCCGTAAGACGCCATCGACACCTCGGGGGCGTCAGCCCAGAGGAATTCGAAGCAACAGCGAAGCGCGCCTAGCCCGTGTCCACAGAATCCTGGGAACTCCAATAGCCGATTTGAGCAGCAGAACTGGCAGGTCACGCTCCCGTTTCGCCGTTGCATCGAGAACGGTCGAGGGGGTAGTTCGCTAACTGAAATGCTTGGGTCGCAAACGGAGTCAGTCAAGAACTGATAAGGAAATTCTTCTTTCCTTATCAGTTGAGAAAATTCATCCGCTATGCATCGGTTTTGCGAGACTTCAAAGTGTTCAACTGCTTGTCATATCGACTTTGCCACGCGTTTCTGGGGCGAGCATGACGGCAATGATGGTCACCACACACATGCAAATCACAAAAAGCGCCACGGGAGTCGCGCTCCCGTAGGAGGCGCTCAAGGCCGCTGCGATAAGAGGAATGGCGCCCCCTGCGATGGCCCCGAACTCACGCGCGCCGGCCACACCAGTGTAGCGCAAATTGGCCGGAAACAGTTCGGAAAAGAATGCCGGTTGGCTTCCGGCCATAGCGGAATAGATGCAGCCACCGAGCAGCGTGATGCCAACCCACACCGCCCAGGAGTTCCCGCTATCCATCATCCAGAAATAGGGGACCATCACTATAGCCGCGGCGAGCGCGCCGCCCCCGTACACGGCGCGCCGGCCGACACGATCGGACAGCAATCCAAAGATGGGAATGAAAATCACCTGGGCCGCTGCGGCCAGGAACACGGCGACCAAACCAACGTCGCTCGGGTAACCATGTAGCTTGAGATAGCTGAGCGTGAAAACGACGGGGATATAGAGAACGGCGTTGTCTGCGAAACGCATGCCGACGACAAGCAGGAAGCTCTTCATCTGCGTTTTCCAGACCTCAGTCAGCGGAGAGCGAGCAACTTTGTTCTCGGCCTGAATTTGCTCGAACACCGGCGACTCGCCGATCCGAACCCGAATCCAGAGGCCGACTAAAAGGACGACCGAGCTCATGAGGAACGGGATACGCCAACCCCAGGACATGAATTGTGCTGCCGGCAGTTTCTGGGCGAGCAAGAAAACGCCAACGGCGGCGGCGAGGCCAATCGCGACTCCGATCTGGGACCAGCTGCCATAGAAGCCGCGCCGATCTCTCGGAGAGAATTCGACCGCCAGAATGGCAGCGCCGGCGAACTCGGCTCCAGCACCGAAGCCTTGTATCAGGCGAAGAACAAGCAGCAGGATCGGTGCAAAATTGCCGATCTGGCCGTAGGTGGGAAGGAGGCCGATCAAGGTCGTGGTGATACCCATGACCATCAGCGTCGTTATAAGGATTGTTTTACGCCCGAGCTTGTCACCCAGGTGACCAAATACGGCGCCGCCGATCGGTCGGACAGCAAAACCAAGTGCGTATGTTGCGAACGCGGCAAGCGTGCCGACGGTAGGGCTGGCTTTGGAAAAGAACAGCGGCGCAAAGACTAGCGCGGCCGCGGTGCCGTACACGAAGAAATCATACCACTCGATGATCGTGCCGATCATGCTCGCGGAAACAACAAGCCGGATGCGCCGTGCACGATCGGCCTCGGTTACTGGAGCGTTGTTTTGCGCAATTGCAGGCGAACTTCCGCTTAGCGTGACATTGGCCATTGTTTCCCCCAAAAGTCCGGCGCTTGTTTGCCTTGACCGGTACGATCCTTGTAGTATACTACACGGATGCTACTAAAACAACAACCTATGCAATTGCGCGCCGAGCAGATCGGTGAGATCGCCATCCTCACCATAGACAGGCCGTCCCGGCGAAACTCGCTTGGGCTGCAATTGATCGAGGAACTGACCGCGGAGCTAGATCGCGCGGATCGAGATCCAGCTGTCCGCGTCATCGTCCTGACGGGATCCGCCCCAGGCTTTTGTGCCGGCAGCGATCTCAAGGAACTGGCAGGTATGGACCTCGCGGGTATGGGTGCACACGAGGCCCGCACGGCGGCGTTGGCACGCTCGATCGCGCTGATGAACAAGCCGGTCGTCGCCGGCATTGAAGGGTTCGCGCTTGGCGGCGGGTTCGTGTTGGCGGTGTCCTGCGATGTCGTGGTGTCGGATCTGTCAACGCGCTGGCATTTGCCTGAAGTTACGATTGGCTGGATTCCACCCTGGGGAATGCAGGCGCTTGTTGCACGCGTCGGCCCGGTCACTGCGCGCCGGCTTGTTTGGGGCTCCGATCCGTTCGACGGTCGGGAGGCTCATCGGCTGGGAGTTGCAGATTATCTGGCCGAGCCAGGCGAAACGGCGCGCGACGCTGCACTTCGCGTGGCAACACGGCTCGCGGCACTGCCGGCCCAAGCTGTCGCGTCAACGAAGCAATTCTTCGCGCCACTCGCCTCCGGTCAGGGCGAGAGTTTGGATGCGTGGGCCAATCGTCTTTTCCTTGCGGACTGCGGTCATCCGGTCGCCAAGGCAACCCTTAACCGCTTTGGAGTTCGCGTGTGAACAAACGTATCAGCGCAGATGACGCCGCAAGGCTGGTTCGCTCTCGCGATACCGTCGCCAGCGTCGGCGTCATCGGATGGATTACGCCGGATGCGTTGCTGCGCGGTCTCGCCGATCGTTTCCGTCGCGATTCCGAGCCGCGCGAGCTGACCTTTTATTTCCCATGCGGAACGGGTGACTCGATCGATATCCGGGGCATGGACCATGTCGCCGTCGAAGGGTTGATGCGACGCATCATTTCCGGCTCTTACGTCAATCCACTTCACCCGACCAAGCACACGCGCCCCGAACTCATGCGGCTCATTCGAGAGAACTGCATCGAAGCCTATAGCTGGCCGATCGGAGCGAGCATGCAGTGGCTTCGCGAGGTGGCGCGCAGGAGCCCCGGCCTCATGACCGAGATCGGTCTCGGCACCTATGCCGATCCCCGGCAGCAGGGCGGCAAGTTTACGTCACTTGCGAAGCAGGACCTGATCGAACTGATCGAGTTTCGCGGCAAGCCGTATCTGTTCTATCCGACGTTCCCGTTGAACGTCGGCTTCATTCGAGCATCGTCAGCGGATTCCTCCGGCAACCTTTCCTACGAGGACGAAACGCTCATTTCGTCCAACATCGCGCTGGCGCTCGCCGTGAAAGCTTCGGGCGGCATTGTGATCGCACAGGTTCGGCAAGAAGTGGCGCGTTATTCCCGACCCGCGCATTATGTCCGTATCCCGGGCGTCCTGGTCGACCACTATGTCGTCGAGCCCGAGCAAATGTCGGGAACCGATATCAGATCGGACCGGGCTTATCTTGGAGGCGCGGCACCGGACCTGGACTCCCTCCCGAAGCTGCCGTTGGGGACGGATAAGGTCATTGCACGCCGCGCCTCGCGCGAAGTGCGGCCGGGCCGCACCTGCATATTCGGCTTCGGGGCATCCTCGGACGTGCCGCTGGTCATGGCCGAAGCCGGGCTGTTCGATGACGGTCGCATCGGCGACTATCAATTCACGACCGAACACGGTCCTTTCGGCGGCATCGTCATGAGCGGATGGCAGTTCTCCGCCAATATCGGTCCCGAAGCGCTGCTCGACGGCGTGCAGCAGTTCGATTTCATCGATGGCGGCAATTGTCCGTTTGCGGCTCTCGCCTTTGCGCAGTTCGACCGCGAGGGAAACGTCAATGTGAGCTGGTTTGGCTCGAGCAACCCGGGCGCCGGCGGCTTCATCGACATTGCCCAGAATGCCAAGGATCTGGTGTTCACCGGAACGTTCACGACCGCGGGGCTCAATGTCAGTATCGGCGACGGCGGCCTTCGAGTCGTGAAGGAAGGCTCGGTGCGAAAGTTTGTTGATCGTGCCGAGCAGATTACCTATCCGGTGAGAAAAGGCGTCGTTGAGCGGGGCCAGACGGCCTTGATCGTGACCGAGCGTGCCGTCTTTCGGGTTGTGCCAGAAGGCTTGATGCTGACCGAAGTGGCAAAGGGCATTGATGTGCGGCGAGACATCCTCGACCAGATGGCGTTTGCGCCAGCGCGGATCGCCGATCCGCTGCTTGTCATGGAGGCTTCACTATTCGCTGAGTTCCGCCGCGCCTGCCGTATCGTCGGACACGACGACGAAAAAGGCACTTGGATCGGTATAAGCAACAGCGAAACCCCAATCAGCAAGCAGGAAGCTCTATCTTGTCAGCCCCTCAGGATCATCGGTCCGCCCTGAATCTCGATTGTGACGTGCTGGTGGTCGGCGGCGGTGCCGCGGGTGTTGCGGCCGCCGTTGTTGCGGCGCGTCGCGGTGCGCGCGTGGTGCTGGTCGAACGATACGGGTTTTGCGGTGGCGGCGCGGTCGCCGGCTTGTCCGGAACGATTTGCGGCATGTACGCGGCGACGAACGACGTAAAGGCGCCACCGCGTCAGGTGGTACACGGGTTCCTCGATGAGTTCGTCGCGGCCATGGAGCGGCGCGGCGGCTTGGCGGCGCCAGTCCGCTACGGCAAGACATTCACCCGCGTGCACGATCCGCTGGTTTGGCGGGAAGTGGCGGACGCGATACTGGCGGAAGCAGGCGTGCAGGTCCTCTTTCACACGACGGTGTTCGGCGCGCTGGTCGAGGGTGGCGAAAAAGTCGAAGGCGTCGTCGCCTACACCAAAGAGGGCCGCATGACGATCACGGCCAAGGTCACTATCGACGCGAGTGGCGACGCCGACATCGTTGCAATGGCCGGCTTCCCATCCTTCGTCGGGCAAGACGGGCGGGTGCAGAATCCGACGATGATCTTCCGCCTGCTCGGCGTCGACGTAGAGCGGTTTCGCGCCGAATACGGCGAGGACACGATCATGGGCGAGGCGGTCTCCGAACTCATTCGCGTGCAGGCAGGAGGCAATGAATATAAACTGCCCCGCGCCAAGATTTGGCTTTTCCCGACAACGCGTCCCGGCGAGTTGTTATGCAATTGCACGCGAGTCATCGGTGCGGACGGCCGCGAACTCAATCCGCTCTTCGTGCGCGACTTCACCGAGGCGGAGATCGAGGGCCGCAAACAGGTTCGCGAATATGCGCGTTTCTTCCGGGGCAACCTGGTCGGCTGCGAGCACAGCTTCGTAAACGATACCGGCGTCCAGGTCGGGGTGCGGCAAACCCGGCAGGCGCTCGGGATGCACCTTTTGCGGAACGAGGATATACTCTCCGGCAGGAAATTCCGCGACGGCATTGCACAGTCGCCATGGCCTATCGAGCTCCACGCTGGCGCCAAACCGCGAGTCGAGTGGCTACTTGATGACGTTTACGAAATACCTTACGGATGCTTCGTGCCTCAGCGCGGCGAAGGCCTGCTGACGGCGGGCCGATGCCTGTCGGCCGAGCATGAAGCCGTGGCTTCGGCACGGGTGACTGCCCAATGTTTCAGTTACGGGCACGCGATTGGATGTGCTGCGGCAATTTCTGCGTTAGAAGGTGTAGCGCCTCGCAACATCGATGGTGTCGCCATTCGCGCGGAAGTGAACCGTGAAGGGGCGCAATTGGCATGAGCGGATTGGAGCAGCCACGTTTGCGATCGAAAGTAAAAACGGCTGAACCGCTGACCACGGATCTTGAATTGTTGCTTGCGCCGCGGCCAGCAGGCGTGACGCCGAGCCTCAGCGATCAGGCCTACAAGGCCTTGGAAGAGCTGCTTGTGACCGCTGAGCTTGCGCCGGGCAGTATTTGGTCGGAGCCTGCTCTGAGCACGCTGACGGGATTCGGACGCAGCCCGATACGGGAAGCGCTACAGCGACTTACGTCCGACCATCTAGTTGTTCCTTTGCGTCGCCACGGATTCCGGATCACGGAAGTGCAGGTCGAGGAACAGCTTCTCGTGCTTGAAGCGCGGCGAGAACTCGAACGCCTGGTTTCCGTCTTTGCCGCCCGACGCGCTAGCGCCGCCGAGCGCGAGACTCACATCGAGGTTGCGCAGCAGCTGCGCCGAGCTGGTCATGATCGCAACACGTTGCTTTACCTGCGGCTTCATTTTGCGCTGAAGCGGTTTACCGCAGCCAGCGCCCGCAATCCGTTCATCGCCTCGGCCTTGTCGCCGCTGCATGCGCTCTCGCGCCGTTTTTTCTACGTTCATCGCGACCGGTTCGGTGACCTCACGGAGGTCGCCGGCTTACATGCCGATCTGGCAGAGTTGATTGGGCGTGGCGATGAGCAATCGGCGGCGACCTGCTGCGATGCCATGACCGGCTATGCGGTCGAGTTCACGCGCCGCATTGTTTTGGAATGATCCCGCCGAGCGGGGGAGTCAGCCACTAAATGCTAGAGAAAATCTCATAACCGAATAGAGTCCCGATGCCGCTCGCTCCCGGACAGCGGCAGAAGCTTCGGAATCTGGCCTCATTGGCGGCCTTTCGGGGCGGGCGCGAGAACGGTGTGCCTTGGCTGTTACGTCGTCGGCCGTGAAGAACTCGGAGCGACGGGTTATGCGAGGCGCGGCGGCGCGAGGGTCTGACGGAAGATCAGTAATAGGACGCGCAAGAACTCCTCGAACCAGCGCAGGAGCAGGCTGAAGTTGTAGCCGGCGGCGGCGAGAACGGCGTTAATGCGGTCGCCATCTCGGCCCTTGAGATAGTTGCGACGCATCCGATGGTCGTCCTTGAGATGGCCGATCACGGGCTCGACGGCGGCGCGGCGTCGCATCTCGCGGCGGATGACTTTTGTGACGCGGCGGACCTGGCCGCTGATCCAGACCCTGAACCGGTCGGGATAGTTGTGGCCGCGATAGCCCTTGTCGCCGTGGATGCGGCGCACCGCAACACCTGTGAGCTTTTCGAGATCAGCGATGACGGGACCGAGCGTGTGGCCGTCGTACGGATTGCCATGCAGCGCCTTGGCGTGCAGCACGAACTGCCCGCCTTTGGGCGCGGTGGCTGGCGTGGCAATCGAGACCTTGCAGCCGAACTCGTAGGGCGTCCGGGCCTTGCCTTGGCCGATGCACTCCACCTCGGGGGCGTGCAACGAGTAGACCTTCGGTCCGCGCTGGCGCTGCTCTTGATGGCGAACCCGCAATGCAAGATCGAGCAGCGGGCCAAAGCGATCCTCGCCGTGCAGCATCGCCCTCGATCTTGCGGCGAATGTCGCGGATGATGCGGCCAAGTCGGGTGCGCAGGAATTTGAGTTCTCGCCGGGCGCGCTTGAACTGGTGGGCATGCGTATAGCGCCCCACCATGATGGCGGCGCGCTTGGCCACGCGCAGATAGCTCTGGCGCAGCTCGACGCCCTCGCGTTTGGCCAGCTCGACCAGCTTCTCGATCGCCCGGTGGGTGAGCCGCGCATCGGTCGGATGCGCGATCGCTTTCTCCTGCACGGTGGTGTCCACCACCACGCGCTCGAGATCTTTGCTCTCGATCGCCCCGCGTCCGATGCGCCACCGAAAGGCTCTCCTGCAGCAGCGCGGCAATCTGCTCCTCACCCAGTCGCTGGCGCCAGCGCGTCAGCGACGAGCGATCGAACGGCGCCTCGTGCCGGAACACCACTTCGCCGCAGAAATACTGAAAATACGGGTTCTCCACCCACCGGTCGCACAACATCTCGTCGGAGAGATTGTGCATGTGCTTGAGAATGAACAGCCCGGCCACCAGCCGCGTCGGCAACGGCGGCTGCCCAGGCCCGACGCGACAGACCGAACTGAAGCGTCCCGCCAGAAAATCCCAATCAATCTCCGCCGCGAGCCGCACTAGCGGATGGCGAAGGTTGATGATCTCCTCCAGAGCGGGTCCGAAACAAATCGTCCTGACGGTCGTCGCGTGGCTGGCTCATGGCTTTCCCCCGACAGCAAATCTCGCCGTCAAAGGAATCACAAGAATGGGTCGCGCGTCAAATTGCGGAGGCATTCCCCTGGAACGAGGCTCCGCGCTGCATAATCCGGGACGGTGATCGCATCTACGGTGCGGTCGTCACACGCCGACTGCGTGCCATGGGCATCCGGGACGAGCCTATTGCGCCCGCCGCACCCTGGCAGAACGGCTTTGCCGAACGGCTGATCGGATCTATCCGGCGTGAATGTGTGGACCACATCATTGTCTTGGGCGAGGCGCATCTGCGCCGGATTCTGAAATCCTATACTCGCTACTACAATGAGAAGCGCACGCACTTGGCCTTGGTTAAGGACGCGCCGGTTTCTCGCCCGGTTCGGCGAACCGGTGTGGTCAGTTCACTTACCATCCTGGGCGGACTTCATCACCACTACGCCCGAGCTTACGTTTTCGGTATGCACAGGGATGCCGAGCATTAGAATGTGGGTGGCGTGTTGATCCAAAGAATGCGCGCAGCTTTTTTGCCCTTATTGCTCCAGGAATGCGGTTTCTCTGAACGGAAGCAGAAGGAATCGCCGGCCTTGGCGACATGTTTCTGGCCGCTAACGACCAGTTCGAGTTCGCCTTCGAGCACGAAGCCGAATTCCTCGCCTTGGTGCTGGAAGTTGCCCCCGCTGCTGCTACCGGGCGCAAAGTGATACAGATGACATTCCAAAAGATCACCGGCCGCATGCGGGGCAAGCGGTTCGACTTCGTCGCCCTGGCCATCAGGGCCAGTCGCAAACCTCGATCGCGTCGCGGCGCGCATCACGACGTTGCCGGAATGGCCACCCTGAGCAAAAAGCTGTCCCACCGTGAGCCCCAGAGCCGATGCCAAACGCTGCAACATTCTCAGAGAAGGGCTGGCGCGACCATTCTCGATCTTGGACAGCAGCGATTCGGAGCATTCGGCCTTGTCGGCAACTTCCTTCAAGGTCAGCCGGCGAAGCCGCCGCGCGTGACGGAGCTTTGAACTGATGCGCATCGCATCAGCGTCCGCGTTATCTACTGTCAACTCAGCCATTGATTGCCATTCTCTCCTGCCGCATCGGCAACTCTTCCCCGGAGTCGGTATATTCGCCGTCGTGGCCTGCCACAATCTTTGCTCACGTCCTTGAAGGACGTTTTCCTCCGTCGCTTTGGCGGAGCGTATCATCCTGTGCCCCAATCGGCGGGGACCTGGGTGGTTTGCGGCCGCCAGGCAATAAGTCGCCTGCAGTGATTTTAAGCCCGCCGTGATTACTTTATCAGCATTCAAGATCTTGACCAATAAGATATAAGCTTGAATTCCGGCCCGTGAGTGTCAAGCGGAGTTTTTGGCCTATGAGAATGTCGGAAGCCCCACTTCTCCGCGCGGTCGGGATCACAAAAACCTACGGCGCCGTCGTGGCGAACGCAGAGGTCACGCTTGACTTGCGTGCCGGCGAAATCCACGCCGTGTTAGGCGAGAACGGCGCCGGCAAATCGACCTTCATGAAAGTCCTTTACGGGCTTGAGCTCCCCGATAGCGGCCGGCTCGAATTGCGCAACAGCCCGCTCGTACTGCATTCGCCGCAGGATGCCATTAAAGCCTGCATAGGCATGGTCCATCAGCATTTCATGCTGGTTCCGACGTTGACGGTGCTCGAAAATCTCATTCTCGGTAGCGAGATCGGAGGCAAGCGGTTATTCGACGCCGGCAAGGCGGCCGACAAAGTCGGCGCGCTGGCAAAGAAGTATGGCATGGATATCGATCTCGACCGTTCCGTCGGGCAGCTTTCGGTCGGCGAACAGCAACGCGTCGAAATTCTCAAGGCGTTGGTGCGTGGAGCCAGCGTCCTGATTCTCGACGAACCGACGGCGGTTCTGACGCCGCAAGAAATCACGAAACTTCTCGCCGTGTTGCGCGATCTCGCGCGACAGGGGCTTGGTATACTGCTGGTAACGCACAAGTTGGCTGAAGTTATGGATGTCGCCGATCGCGCGAGCGTGATGCGGGCAGGGCATCTGGTCGGCACATGGAATATTGCGGAAACGACGGCCGACGCGCTGGTCTCCCATATGATCGGACGGAGCCGCAACGTACAGCTCGCGCGTGAAGTGGTGCCGTCCAATCCCGTCGTCCTCGAGCTGATGGATGTCGAGGTGACGGCCGATCGCGGCCGTTCGGCGCTCCGGGGCGTGCGGCTGACGGTGCGCGCCGGCGAAATCTTCGGCATCGCCGGCGTCGAAGGCAATGGTCAACGCGAAATCGCCGAGGTGATTACCGGCCTATTGCCCGCAGCGGCCGGCGACGTGATCTTGTCCGGTGAGACCATTAAATACGAGCCAACGGTCGAGATCCTGCGACGTGGTGTCGGGCACATACCGGAGGACCGTCACCGGGACGGCCTCGTGCTGGATTTCACGGTCGCCGAGAACGCGGTGCTGGTAAGTCATCGCGATGCGCCGTATCGCCGCTGCGGCGTGCTGGCACGAGGCGCGATCGCATCGTTCGCGCAAAAACTGATCGACGATTTTGCAATCCGCTGTAACGGCGCCGGGACGGTGATCCGCAACCTTTCCGGAGGCAACCAGCAAAAGCTGATCCTCGGTCGCGAGCTGGCGCGCAAGCCGAAACTGCTCATTGCGATGCAACCCACGCGTGGGCTCGACATCGGAGCGATCGATTATGTCCACGGGCGGCTGATGGATCTGCGCAACAAAGGGGTCGCCATCCTGCTTGTTTCGACCGAACTCGACGAGATCATGTCGCTTAGCGACCGCATCGCGGTGCTCCGCGATGGCCGCGTCGTCGGCACGCTTGACCGCGCCGAGGCAACACCGGAGCGCATCGGACGCCTGATGCTCGGTGAGGAACGGAGCGCGGCATGAGCACTGATATTGGCAATCCCGCGGGATCTCCGCTTGCCGCGTTGCGTCCGCTCGCTACAAGCCGGATCGGCATCGTTATTTTTGCCTTCATCATCATTGGCCTTTGCCTGATGCCGTTTGGCATCAACCCGCTAACGGTCTATGGCGCGATGATCTTCGGATCCATGGGATCACTGAATGCAATCGGCGAAACCCTGATCTACGCCGCCCCGATCCTGCTCACATCACTGTCCGCCATTCTCTGCTTTCGTGCCGGGATCTGGAACATTGGGGCCGACGGTCAACTCTATCTTGGGGCGATCGCGACAGTTTGGCTCGGCTTCAATGGTTTAGGTCTGCCGGCGCTCTTCGTGATTCCTGCGATGGCCATTGCGGCGTTCCTGGCCGGCGCTCTTTGGGGGATGGTGCCGGGCTTTCTGAAAATCCGCTTCGGTGCCAACGAAGTCATCGTCACGATCATGATGAATTTTCTAGCCGTGATCTTCTCAACCTATCTGATCAGCGGCCCGTGGGCGTCAGGCATAAACCCTGTAACGAAGCCAATCGTACCACAAGCCTACCTTCCCATTCTGATAGTGGGCACCCGGCTTCATGCTAATTTGATTGTCGCGGTCGTCGCCGCGATATTTGTCTACTGGCTTCTGAATTACTCCATCTTTGGCTATCAGGTTCGTGCCATCGGCCAGAATCTGCGTGCCGCACGCGTGGCGGGAATCCCCGTAGAGAAAATCAGCCTGTTGAGTTTCGTTCTTGCCGGAGGTGTCGCTGGTCTCGCCGGCCTCGGCGAGGTGGCTGGCATCCATCACAATCTGCCCGATCAGTTGTCGCCAGGCTTCGGCTATTCGGGAATCGCTGTTGCGCTGCTTGCCAATCTGAATCCGCTTGGTGCGATCGTCTCCGCACTGTTTCTGTCCGCGCTCAATGTCGGCGCCAACGCAATGCAGCGCGCGATCGGCGTACCGGTCGCGCTGGTCTGGGTAATCCAGGGCTTCATTCTGCTGTCGCTGCTGACGTCTGGCGCGGGGAAACGGCGGTGAGGCGTTCGCTTGTCTGGATTGATGTTGATCAGTTCGTTAGGGCTTTTGATTGATTTGGGGTGCGAAGGCTTCCATCCACCAACTGAACAAGACGAAGCGGAGCACATCACTGTCGGTCTCGCCATAAAGGCCTGTGGCCTTCAGGTCTTGCAGGAGCGCGAGTTCATCGTTGCTGAGCAGTACCGGACAGGGAATGCGTTGCAGCGGTACGTTGGTGAATTCTGGTTGATAGGTGACGTCACGCCGCAGTGGCCGGTCCGCCTTGATCGTTTTCACTTTAAAGTCGGCTGGCGTTCTCTGGCTTGAGAGCTTGCGGATGGGAGGCACGGCCGCCAGATCGGCTTCCGAGGCCTGGTAGACGACGACTTTAAGCGGCTTGAGCGAAAAGTCGCTGGTTGCGGTCACGTCGGCGCCGCAGACGTTGGGAACCGCCAGAACGTCGATCAGCGCCAGTAACTCGAGATAGTCGCCTTTCCTAGCCTTCTGAGGTGCAATGTACGGTTCTCCGTTGGGCCGGATTGATGTGTGCATGAACATATTGAAGGAGTCGTGTACGTCGTCGGGTGTCAGTCCGTACTCCCGTTGCGCCTCAGCGAGAATGTCCTGGCAGTTGGTATGCACCGGCAAGTCGAACAGGGATTCGAATAGCGTACCGGTGCAACGTGGAAACAACGTATCGTTACAGCCTGCCGTATCCGCGAGAATGTACATGATGGGCCGCTCGCGTGGCGGCGCCGACCACAGGAAATGCCCCTTGGTAAGGTGCAGGCCATGGATGACGCGGGAGCGTCCGGTGTGCAGGAACTCCTTGTAGTCGTGCAGGTTGAAGCAGTTGAAGTCGGCGCATTGTCCGCCTTCAATCTGCTTCACCCTCAATATCTGACCACGCAACAGCTCAACGGCTTTGCCGGTACCGGGTTCCATGACGAATTCACGGACGATGCTTCGCTCGTTCATGGCCGTTACCTACTTCGTTTCTGGCCGGCGCTGCGCGGGCGGATGTGTGGCGGTGAATTCGTGCAGGGCCCGCCTGATCAGGGCAGGGCGATCGGCTGCGTGGCCCCGCGCGATGGTTTTATCGAGCAGTTCCGCTTGCTGCTGATTAATGACAACGACGACCTCATGCTGAGCCATTGGTAAACTCCGGGTTCTCTTCGGAATAACTGGCGGGCGGCTTCGAGCCGCCCGTTTTGATTGGGCGGCTCGGTAGTTCGGGCAGCGTTACTTGGCGGCCAGCGAATCTAGATTGACGCTTTCGGCCTCGTTCGGTTTGCTCAACATTGGCACCTTGATCTTGCCGGCCTTGATGTCGGCCGCCAGCGAGGCGACCTTGCCTTTCACGGTCGGGCCGATCGTTGAATCGAGTGCAGGATTGAACGCGAGGTCTCCAACGCCGTCGGTGACGCCCATCGCGTAGACCTTGCCGACTTCGAGCTTGTCTTCTACGGCCATAACGACCATCATTTTGACAAGCCTCGGATAATCATAGAGCACACTCGTCAGGATGCTTTTCGGCGCGAGGTTTGCCTGATCGGTGTAGCTTGCGATAGCAAACGTGTTGGAGTTTTCCGCTGCTGTGAAGGCGCCGCGCGCCGCCTGATCTGTTGCGGTGAAGATCACGTCGGCACCGCTGTCGATCTGTGCCTGCGCTGCCTCCTTGGCCTTGCCGGCGTCTTCCCAACTGTTGATGTAGGTCGCGAAGCTCTTCATCTTTGGATTGGCGTAGCGCGCGCCAAGGCGAAAGCCTTCGACTTGCCGGACCAGTGCGGGGAAATCGAAGCCGCCAATGGCCCCGACCCGGCCACTCTTGCTCATCAGCCCGCCCAGATAACCGGCGAGGAAGCTCGCTTCCTGTTGTGACGCGTCATAGAACCAGAAGTTCTTTGGTAGGTCTTTCGTATCCGGTGACGTCGATACCAGGAACTTAGTATTGGGAAACGCTTTGGCGGCATTGAGTGCGCCGCCGGAGAAGGTGGCGCAGTGGAGCACCACCGCCGCATAGCCGCGCGAGGCGTAGTCCCGCGCAGCCGGCTCGACTTGCGCCGCCTGGAGGCTTTCGGTGTAATCTAGGGTCATTTGAATGCCGTCCGCCGCGAGCGCTTGCCGGGCGAGTTTCATCCCCTCGTAACCGGTTTCGCTCCACGAATGATCGTTGATCTGGCCGCACGGGAGGTAGGCGACCTTCACCTCCTTGGCCTGCGCTGTCGTGACGATTCCGGCCGCGGCGATAATTGAAAGAAACTGTATTCCTCGTTTCATCTGGAACTCCTATTGGGGTGGAAGTGACGACGTGCATGGAACGGGTGGCGAATTGACAGACATTGTTGGACGTGACGAGTCTTCGGGGATGGCTGTCCTGTGGGGCCGCAGACGCCGTGTCGGCCGGTTGCGGCGATAAACCTGGTTCATCGCGGCGGGATAAGCCGCCGTGCCGGCGAATGCGGTAATGACGACAATCGTGAGGAGATAGGGAACGGCCGTCAGCAGTGCATTTGGAATGGGAACGCCAATCGCCTGCAGTCGCAATTGCAGCGCTTCAGCTCCGCCGAACAACAAACAGGCGCCCGCAATCCGCGCCGGCCGCCAGCCGCCGAAAACCACCACCGCGAGCGCAATGAAGCCGCGCCCTGCGGTCATGTTGTCGAGATAGGCGCCAAGCTGCGCGATCGATAGCATTGCTCCCCCGAGCGCCGCCATGCCGCCGCCGACCGCGATCGCGCTGAATTGAACGCGCCAGACATCGACGCCGGCCGTCTCGGCGGCGGCCGGGTTCTCACCAACCGCACGTACGTTCAGCCCCCATTTGGTGCGCGCCAGTAGAAACGAGAAGATTGGGACCAACGCTATCGCCACCCAGACGATCGGCAGGTGCGTGAAGAAAGCCCGTCCGAAGAAATCGACGTCGCTGAGCCAGGGCATGCGAAACGGTCGCATGGTGGGAATCTGCGGAATATCCTTCTTCCCCGCGAACAGGAAACGGTAGGTGACGTTAGCGACGCCGAAGCAAAATATGTTTGCCACGATGCCGGTAACGACGTGATCGGCGCCACGCTCGATGGTGATGTAGCCAAACGCGAGACCCGCCAGGATGCCGACCACAATGGCGGCGGCAAAGCCGATCCACAGTTGCCCACTCCAATAGGCTCCGAGGAAGCCGCCTAGCGCCCCCAGGGCCATCATGCCTTCGATTCCGATGTTGAGCACACCGGCGCGCTCGGCGACGGCTTCGCCCAACGCGGCGAACAGAATTGGCGTCGCAATACGAAATGCCGCGGCGATAACCGTGCTGAAGAAGAGGGTGTCCAATAGGTCAAAGGACATGATCAGCGCACCGGCCTGAACGTGGGCGCCGCTGGAGAAGCACGCAGCAGGGCTATCGCCACGCGACAGATTGAGCGAAGGGAGATTGAGGGGAGGGCGCCGAACCAGCGGCTGGCCGCTGCGCTCCTAATTTGAGCAAAAGCAAGAAAAACGAGCGTGCCATGCGCGTTGTCTCGGCACATTTTCTCATTTTTCAAGTTGCATTTCATATTTTCAAGTACCATTCATGTATGTCAAGAACTTTCATCGTCGGCAATGCAACGAGCGTGCCATCAAATGCGTGAACCACCGCGATCTGGCCGTGGAAAAGACCATGCTCGGATCCCGGCCCACGCTCGGCCAAGGTATGGAGCCTGCGTTTGAGTAGTACGCCGCCCTTCGATCCGGAACGTTTTGTCGACGAGGCCGCTGCCGCTATCGGCCTCTCCATTCCCCCCGACGATCGGGCCGCGGTCGTGGAAAACTTCGGCCGTATCGCCGCGATGGCGCAGCTCGTGATGGCGTTTCCGGTCGCTGACGAGATCGATCCTGCGACGGTGTTCCGGCCATGATCGACAGAACCGCGCTCGAAATTGCGACGGCTGTCCGCTCGCGTGAAGTTACCGCGGCGGGCGTGACGGAAGCGACGCTGGCGCGCATCGAGCAGCGAAATGCGCAATACAATGCCTTCACTACGGTCACCGCCGAACGTGCGCGCAAGGAGGCGGCGGCGATCGACACTGCACTGGCGCGGGGCGAGGACGTCGGTCCGTTGGCCGGCGTCCCCTATGCCGTCAAAAATCTGTTTGACGTTGCCGGTTTGACGACGATCGCGGGCTCCCGGATCGATGCGGACAATCCGCCGGCCATGCGGGACGCCACCGCTGTTCGGCAGCTTCAGGCGACCGGGGCGGTGCTGGTCGGCGCGCTCAACATGGCGGAATATGCTTACGGCTATACGACCGAAAACACGCACTACGGTCCGGCCAGGAATCCGCATGATGTTGCGCGCTCATCCGGGGGATCCTCCGGCGGCACCGGGGCGGCGATCGCCGGTGGTCTCGTGCCGGTCGCGCTCGGATCGGATACCAACGGATCCATCCGGGTGCCGGCGTCGCTCTGCGGCCTTTTCGGATTAAAGCCAACTTTCGGGCGATTGAGTCGTCAGGGCGTAAGGCTGTTCGCAGCGAGCTTCGATCATGTGGGACCTTTGGCACGCTCCGTACGTGACCTCGCGGCATTCTACGATGCGATGCAAGGCTCTGACTCGGACGATGTCGTATGTGCCGCAACCGGCGTGCAGCCGGCCTTGCCGGAACTCGATCGTGGGCGCGAGGGTCTGCGCGTCGCGATAGCTGATGACTATTTTGCTCCGCGCGGCATCGATCACGCCCTGGCGGTGGTTGAGCATGTCGCCCGCGCGCTGGACGTCTCGCAGCGGGTCACGATACCGGAGGCGGCGCGGGCGAGGGCGGCGGCCATTGTTATTACCGCGGCGGAGAGTGGAAACCTGCATTTTGCCGATGTCAGGAAGCGCCCGAAGGATTTTGACCCAACGACGCGCGACCACTTCCTATCGGGGACGCTTGTTCCGGCGAACTGGGTCACCCAGGCGCAACGATTCCGTCAGTGGTATCGTCTGCAGGCAAACCAGTTGTTTCGCTCGTTTGACATCATCATCGCGCCGGCGACGCCGTGTGCTGCGCCACTGCTTGGCCAGGAACATGTCATGACGATCAATGGCGTCGAGATGACTGCGCGGCGTCATCTGGGCATGTTTACGCAACCAATTTCGTTTATCGGGTTGCCTGTGGTCGTTGCGCCTGTGCATCTGGACGGCAAGTTGCCGATCGGGGTCCAAATCATCGCCGCACCCTGGCGCGAGCTGGATGCATTGCGCCTCGCCTGGTATCTTGAGCGCGAAGGGATCGCGTCTGCTCCGTTGCCTGCTTCGTTGTCTCACATTCGATGACCGGGCGCGAGTAGCTATGGAGAGGCTAACAGACCACGAACACGCCGATCGGGCCGACGATCGCCGACTAGGACACACCATTCTCCATGAAGCTTACGTGGGCGGCTGCGATACGCCATCCTTCGGGAAAGCGGACCCATGTGTGGCTCATGCGGCCGATCCGCTCGGGATCGCCTTGCGAATATTCGACATTGGCGGTCGCGAAGTTGCCACCAAAGGCGGTAACGACGAAATGACGCTCGCGCCGGCGCAGGTTTCCGGGCCTGCGCCCCGAGCGGAAGGCCGCAATGGCATCATGCCCATACAGGTTTTCGGTGGGCCCGAAACGCAGCGCGTGCGGCGCGTTCCAGAAAAGTTCATTCATCGTCGCCGTGTCGTTGGCGAACAGCGCCTGCTCGTAGCGGCGGACAGCCGCCGTGACTTCGGCGACGACGTTGGGGTCGTTGATCTCTTGCATGACGTCCTTGCCCTTGTCGGTGGTGACGATGAGGCCATTGTTCAATGCTGCATCGTCGCCGGTCAACGAAAAACAAATCCATCAATCAGCGTGATGCGGTCAGGCAATGAATCAGGCGGCCGCATAATCATGGCGCCGCCCCTCCGATTCAGAACAATGGATGGCGGGTGGCGTGGTCTGGAAGGCCGGAGGAAATTAAATGACAAAAAAACCTAAATCGTCGCGCACGCGGTTTCAACTCGAGGAAGCGACGATCGACGAATTGCATGAGGCCATCAGGGCCGGTGAGGCAACCTGTGTTTCGGTTGTGCAGCATTATCTGGCTCGCGTGCGCGCCTATAACGGACCCGCCAGTCTTCTGGTGACTGAAGATGGTGCCGAGATTCCTGAAGCGACGGGGACGGTGCGCGCCGGGGCACCGCTCCGGTTTCCGACGCCGACGGTGAAGATATCTGATGTCCTGCCCGATCTCGACAAATACAAGGGGCCGCCGATTGAGTACGGTCGCATGGAAGCGACAGCGTCGGATCCGAATGTGCAGCAGCAATTCGGCATGATCGTGGGCAAGCCCAAGGCCGGCCAGGTCAATACGCTCGCCACGCTCAATATACGCGGTGAACGCTCAGTCACCTGCCGCGGCGATTTCGACCGTCATCCGTCGCTGGGCCCGCTGCCACCGGGCGCGCCGCCCGTCTGCGAGTTTTTCCGGCAGCAGCCTGATGCACTCGAGCAGGCTGCTGAATTGGACGCGCAGTACGGCCGTAATCCCGACCTCGAAAAGATGCCGATGTACGGCGTGGTGTTCTCCTTCAAGGATCCGTTCGATACCAAGGATATGCGTTCGACGGGCGGAGGCGACGCCGCCTACGATATTGATTTCCCGGCGCGAGACCACGTGTTGATTGAACAACTCCGCAACAAAGGCGCGATCATTTTCGCCAAGGCGGTCAATACGGAATATAACGGCCGTGCTGGCGATCCGGGTGGCCGTAACGCACCCGACAAGGTTCTGCCGTCAGTGCTCGGTTATCAGCGCAGCACCTGGGGCGGAAACCCGGCAAACCCGTACGACACCCGCCGCGCGGCGTCACTTGGTTCAAGCTCCGGCTCGGGCGTATCGGTTAGCACCAACTTGGTGATGGCCAGTCTGGGTGAGGAAACGCGGGCCTCGTGCCGCGGTCCGTCGAACCACAATGCAATCGCGTTGATTCTGCCGCATAAATCCATGATCGCTTTTGGCGGCGGCGCGATCGGAGCCGACATTTATTGCGACCGCACTGGAATCCACTGCCGAACCATCGGTGATTGTGCCAAGGTGCTGGACGCCTTGAGGAGTAAGGAAGACGACTACTACGATCCGCGCGACATCTTCACAACGGTGCCGCGTTCGTCAGTGCTGGGCGGTCCCTACGCGGTCCATGCCACGACGAACGGCTCAGCTGGCGAACTCAAGGGCACCCGGCTCGGCGTCATTCGCGAATCGATGCTTGTCCCGCGCGGCTCGATGACCGAGGTGCCGATCACCACCGCGGCGGCCAAGGAAATCAAGACGATCCTCGGCGGCCATCTTGGCGCGAGCTTGGTCGAGTCCACCGATCCGCTCTGGACGCCCGATCTGGATATCGAAACTATGAAGCTCGATTTTCGCGGTGCATTGGCGCGCCTCGTGCCCGTGTTAATGCCCGATCTGCTGTTCCGGCTACGCAATGACGGGACACCACTGTTTAGGGAATTCGAAGCCGCGATCGAACCAACGGAATTCATGGCGGGCAAGGTATTCGGCTCGGGAAAGATGAAGCCGATTGACTATTGCGTGGAGATGGCAAATGGCCGGATAGCGCCGCCGACAAACCTGGATCTTGCTACAATCCAGCAACAGGAACTAGCGATGGCGTTCCGTTTTCACATCAATCAGTATCTGGACCGGCGCGCGACAGATTGGCGGGAGCGTGGCTTCGCTGAAACGCTCACCGATTTCGCGGCACTTAATGCACGCTCGAAGTTCTGGGGCGACGACCAGCGCGCTGCGTTTAAAAACTGGGAGGAGGTTGCCGATCCGCGCAACCTGCTCGGCGGTCGCCAGGGTGTCAATGAGCGGGTCATGCTGCGCGAGTTGCTGCGCCGGGCAGATATGATGGTGATCTTGGAGAACAAGCTCGACGCGCTCGTTCGCCTGCACACGCCATGGCCACCCGGTCTGATCGGCCATCCGCACCAATACGATATTCCGAGCAACCTTGCGCCAGAGTCTTTGAGCGGCCCGAATGCGGGGCTCACCGAGATGCTGATTCCGGCCGGATATGTGACGACCGTCTACGACCCGGTGTTTTCGCTTAGCGCCGACGGAACGCGTTACGTCTCGGCGCCGTCACACACGCCGACCACGCTTCCAGCGCCGGGATTACCGTTCTCTCTCGTCTTCCGAGCCGAACCCGGCAAGGAGGATGTCCTGCTCAGAATTGCCTCGGCCTACGAGTCCGCCTCAAAACGCCGTATCTCACCGCCCGATTTCGGCCCACTGCCGACGAGTCCCAGACTATGAAGCGTCGTTCCGTGACGGCCACTGCGCGATAGACATGATGATCATTGACGAGAGGAATAGACATGAAACCCCAGATGCATCTTGCTTTCGATCTTTCGTGGACCCACCTGGAGGGGCGCTGGCGCTTGCCGGGATCGTGGGGCGGTTGCGTCTTTCCGGACATGAGCATCTACAAGGAGATCGCCAGTATTGCCGAGCGTGGCCTGATCGACATGCTGTTCTTCGGCGATAACCCCGGCATTCCCGGCACGTGGCGCGGCTCTTTTGAGGAAGCGGTGCGGTGGGGGATAGGCTCTCCACGCCACGATGTCAGCCCACTCCTGGCGGTGCTATCGCAAATCACGACACATGTTGGGTTCGGCCTGACATATTCCTCGACCTATATGGAGCCGTTTTACGTGGCGCGGCTCCTGAACGCCCTCGATCACGTCACCAACGGGCGCATAGCATTCAACGTCGTGGCGTCATCCAGTCAATCGGTAGCGGCGAACTTCGGATTCGACGAGTTGATGGAGCATAATTCGCGGTACGACCGCATGGAGGAGTTCATCGCCGTTTGCAGGGCACTGTGGGACAGCGTCGCGCCGGATGCCTTTATCTGGGACCGCGATACCGGTGTCGTCGCTGACCCCGCCAAGATACATGAGATCAATCATGTCGGCCAGTTCTTCAAGGTCAAAGGTCCGCTGGCTTGTGTACCTTCACCCCAGCAGCACCCTGTGCTGTTGCAGGCTGGCGGTTCGCCGCGCGGTATCAAGGCGTCGGCGCAGATCGCCGACTACGTGTTCGGGGCGGGCAAACCGACGAAACTCAAAGTTCAACACCGCAAGGAGCTTGACGCCGAACTGGTAGCGCTAGGGCGCGACCCTGCCAAAGTCGGCATTTTGTGGGAGGTCATCGTCGTGGTCGACGAGACCGAGGCGGAAGCGAAGCGGCGAAGTGCTCAGGTGCTCAACGCGATCCCGTTCGAAGGCGTTGGCGCCTTCATCTCTGAAATGAATGGCTATGATTTCTCCAGACTGCCCGCACGATTCAAGTTGCGCGAGCTTAACGACGAGATCGCTGCGACCAATGCCTCACCGGTGGCGTTGCTCCACAGAATGGCGCTGGCCGATGATGCGGATTCGGAATTGACCCGCGAGGAATTCTTCGAGCGCGCGCTTAAGATTGCGACAGGTTACGATAAGATGGTCGTAGGCACTGCAGCTCAGGTTGCCGACCACCTTGAGGAGGAATTCGAGCTAACCGGGAGCCGGGGCGGGTTCATGATCGAACACCCCATGACGACGCCGCGCGACTTTCTCAATGTGGTTGATTATCTGGTGCCAGAGCTTCAGCGGCGCGGCCGCTACCGAACTCGCTATCCCGGCAAAACGCTGAGGGAAAATCTCGCGATCTGAGGAGATTTTCCTCCCGGGAGACAGGTCGGCGGACGATATTGCAATCAGATATGAGCTTGTGGGCGTCAAGAATGTCGACCGGTTCTTGCCGCCCTCTAATGAGGAGCATCGGATTGCTCGTTGTTCTAAGCCAATCAGCGCTCCGAAATTCTGTATCATCGTGCGACGGATACCCAACTGGAAGGTACATGTGGAGAATTTTACCGACGCCTACCATCCCGAGTTTGTTCACCGCGGCACTCATGATTTTGCGCCGAGCGTAACCTCCGATGGCGGGGTCGTGTTTACAGAGATGAAGCCGGGCGACAACGCGATCGTCAGAACAGTGCCGATGCTGAAGCCTGACGGGGGTATGAACAGGGATGGGTGGGGAGAGAATCCGGCATTTCCCCCGATAGCGACACTATCCGCGGCCCAAAGGCAGCGGCTGACATTTGTGATGATCCCGCCGAGCATGACGATGGTGTTTGCTCCCAATGCTATCGCCTTCACTTTGGTGTCGGCCACGGGCGTGGAGGCGACCTTTGCATCCAGCGATCGGCAAACCGCTGGAGGCTGGTTGCTCCCCAGATCGTCCGTCGAACTTCCGGATTTCAACGATCGTGCAGCGCAGGTGCTTGAAGGCGGCGCAAAGATCTGGGCGCAAGACGTGCCCGAGAATATGGGCATGCAGCGAGGCAAAAAATCCAGATTTGCGCCGGAGGGGTTATACAGCCCCTTGGAAACGACACTCGTTCAGTTCAATGCATGGCTAATTGAGGCTTACGGGCGAGCATGGCAGCGGCTCTAGAATATGGCGTCATTTCACGAAACTAACGTGGAGTGCACGGTGACGGTGCGATCTAAAAGTCCAGAGTCGCGTCAAGCCCACCTTTAGTCTTTCGCGAAGCAAATCCCATCGGGCTTTTTTGTTCCCACCTCGACATCCATTTTAAGACAAGGCGACGTCGGGGGTTCTCTGGGCAAGATTGGGGCGATGTTTCAAGTGCCTCTTCGACGCCCGCGTGCCTGCGATCCAACCCTCCGGCTTTGCCTGCTGAAATTCTATTTTGTCTGATGCACGAAGGAATAGATGCCAACGCACGGGTTGGATACCTCATGAAATCTTTTATAGCGTTTATTGTGACGGTCAGGTTGCCCTTTCATCTAAGTTTCTTTGCTGGCGCGGACTTGATACGCTGAAGAGGTAAACTTCGTGGGATGCATCGGTGGGGTTAGCTGTTCTTCATCGGCGATACTTGCTATTAATCACCTGCTATTACTCATATATGAAGTACTTGCTGGCGTTCCGGGCGACAACTCCGGAAACACCGGAGCGCGCGACTACTGGTTGCCGAACTGGTCGTCTTTTGGCTGACAGCAAAATACGCGCGTTGCCAAGAAACTACCTGATAGTTCGATCTGAATAAATAGGCCTCATATTAGAGCAAAGCCGGGCTTGGCGCATTGCAGAAATTTGCCCCTTCCGGCCAACGCAATGGGCTCGCCGTCCTTGACGACGATCTCTCCACGGGAGATCACAGTATTCGGAAAACCCAGCATCTCCATGCCTTCATAAGGTGTATAGTCTACCGCGTGATGTAGGTTTTCGTTCTGAATTCGCCAACGTCGTTCCGGATCCCAGATGACGAGATCCGCGTCCGAGCCGACAGCGATAGTGCCCTTGCGTGGATAAAGTCCGTACATCCGCGCCGGGTTTGTCGCAGTCACTGCGACAAACCGCGTGATTTGAAGCCGGCCCTTCATGACACCTTCGGAGAATAAGAGCGGGAGACGTGTCTCAATGCCCGGAATGCCGTTTGGCACGTACTGGAACGAGGCCTTGGCGCCGTGTAACATTTTGCCGCGAGGATCCTCGTAACGGTAGGGCGCGTGATCCGACGATAAAATTTGCAATGCGCCGTCGCAAAGGGCATTCCATACCAGTTGCTGGGTCGCCTTGTCTCGCGGTGGAGGACTGCAGATGGACTTCGCGCCCTCGAAACCGGGTCGATCCAGATCCGCTGCGGTCAAGAACAAGTATTGCGGACATGTTTCGGCATAGATCCGCAAGCTGCGTGCCTGAGCTTCGCGAATCTGCTCGATCGCGTCGCTGCTCGACACGTGCACGATCAAGATCGGCACATCGATCAGTTCAGCTAGCGAGATCGCGCGATGTGCCGCCTCCCGCTCGACGATCGGCGGTCGTGATGCGGAGTGAAAACGCGGTTCGGTCTGCCCGGCGCGCTCAAGCCGTTCCGTCAGCCACGCGATGCAATCGGAGTTCTCGGCATGTATCATCACTAGTATCTGCTCGGCGCGCGCGAACTCGAGAACGTCGAGGATCTGTCGGTCACTAATCTTGAGATCGTCATGAGTCATGTAGATCTTGACGGACGTGCAGCCCTCTCGGACGAGGGCCGGCATTTCTTGTCGCAGGACCTGCTCTGTTGGATCGCAGAGGATAAGATGAAAGGCGTAGTCGATGATAGCCTTGCCGGAGGCCCGGCGGTGATAATCATCGACGGCAGCTCGCATGCTTCCGCTCCGCATCTGGCAGGCAAATGGAATAATGGTCGTTGTGCCGCCGCACGCAGCGGCAATCGAGCCGCTACGGAAATCGTCGGCCATCACCGCGCCACCGCTGAGCGGCTGATCAATATGGCAATGTCCGTCAACGCCGCCCGGAAGTACAAAGCGACCACGGGCATCGACCTCCGCCTCGCCTGAGCCCAGCCTCTCGCCGAGAGCCGTAATCGTGCCAAGTCGGATTCCGATGTCGCAGCACATGACATCCGCAGCGGTGGCAACCGTTCCACCGCGAATCACGAGGTCGAAATCCGACATCACAGCCTCGATAATCGAGAGCACTCCCAGCGCGACCATACCAAGCAACTCTTGTACCAGATCGCAGAGGGTGACGCGCGAGTCCTACGGGTTTTTCCGGGTTCGGATCGTAGCTTGAATTTGCGGCGGCATACGCATCAGGCGGCCGCTCTGACGGCCAACCGCGGTTGTGGCGGCACGTCTGAGTTTCACGCGATGATATTATTTTCTTCGAGATCGACGGGTGGGCCACGTAAATTCCGCGGCGCGAATTACTGTGATTCTGAAAGCGAGCTGCGCATGTTGACAGCGACGGCTGATGTAAACTCCTCTTCAAAATATCTAAATTTTTTAGCCCTGACCTGGATTTGTGCAGTCGCTGCTTAGCGAAATATCTACCGGCCGCAACCGTCCAGCCTTTCACGGGCAACACGGTGGCATGCGTTTTGCTGATCCAACCATGTTCTAAGATGTTGGGAGAGAAACGTGAGTCATGCAGCTTTTGACGAATTGGGAACCTCAGAACTCTCTTAAAAAGACCTTCGAGTTGCTGCCCGAGCTGGATGGTCACGATGCCGAAGCTCCGATGCTGCCCCGCGCCTGTTATACGTCGCATGAGTTTTTTGCGTTCGAGCGCGAGGCGGTGTTTGCGCGTTCATGGCTTTGCGTCGGACGCGCGGATGAGATTCCTAACCCCGGGGACTATCTAGCCGCGTCGGCGGCGGAGGAACCGTTGCTGATTGTGCGGGGCAAGGACCGCGTGATTCGCGCTATGAGCGCAATCTGCCAACATCGCGGCGAGGTTATGATAAGTAAATCGGGGTCTGACTGTCGCCTGTTCAAATGCCCACTCCATTTTTGGGCCTACGACCTCGAAGGGAAACTTGTCGCCGCGCCTCGCATGGGGGATCACGACGCGATCGAACGGCTGCGCCAGACTGTACGTCTGCCAGCCGTTCGGCTCGAACTGTGGCATGATTTCGTCTTCATCAATTTGGACAACAACGCGCCGCCGCTCGCGCCGAGTCTTGCCAAGTTGGAGCCCTACTGGAAGGGCTATGAGGAAGCCGATCTTGTTACTGTCCCGCCATTGCCGGCCGAAAAGCCAGTGCCGTGGAATTGGAAAGTCCAGTTGGAGAACTTCACCGACGCCTATCACCCGGAATTCGTGCATCGTGGGACGCATGATTTTGCCCCGAGCAATCATCCCGATGGCGGCGTCGCCTTTACGGACATGAACCCTCGCGACAATGCAATCATCCGTACCGTTCCGCTTCTCAAGGCCGACGGGGGAATGACCAACGAAGGCTGGGGCGAGACGGCGATGTTCCCCGCAATCACGAGCTTGCCGCCGGAGCAACGCTCCCGGTTATGTCTGGCGATGGTACCTCCGACCTTGCAGCTAATGTTCGCGCCAGGCATGATCTCCTACACGGTGCTGAGACCGATCGGCGCTGAGGCGACGCGCTCATCGAGAGTGACGGGCGGAGGATGGATCCTGCCGCACAGCACATTGTCGTTGCCGGATTTCGCCGAGCGTGCGGCGGCCGTCCGCGAAGGCGCCAGCAAGATTTTGGCCCAAGACACGCCGGTCAATCTCGCAATGCAAGCAGGCAAACATTCGCGGTTCACGCCCGATGGCATTTACGGGCCGCTTGAGACCACATTGACCCAATTCAATAGCTGGCTACTCCACCGCTATCGCGCCGCAAGGTAGAACATATGGCCTCGTCACGCGTCCTGCGCCCCACCACTCTGAACGAAGCCTCGGGGCTGCTGCGATACCATCGGAATTCGGCGTGCTTGGTGGCTGGCGGAACAGGCCTCCAGCTTGAATGGGCCGCCGGGGCAAGGCGCGCGGATTGGCTTGTTGATCTCGCCGCACTACGTGACGATCGCGCGATGCATGGTGTCGAACCGGTCTCAGGCGGCTTACGAATTGGCGCGTTGGGCACGCTGTCTTCTCTGCGCGACAGCGGATTGCTGCGCGAACGGTTTAGTATTCTGTGGCACGCGATCGCTGGCGTCGGGGCTACTAGCGTACGCAACCTCGCGACCATCGGAGGCAATATCGCAAGCGGAAACGGCTGTCTTCTTCCGGCGCTGCTGGTGCTCGATGCAGACATCGAAATATTCGATGGCAAGTCGTCGGCAGTCTATCCCCTCTGCGACTGGATTGCTGACGGCTGCCGGATCAGAACTCACGGAATCATCGTCACGAGCATCTGGTTGCCGCCCCCTCCCACGCGGTCGATTGGCTATGCCGAGAAGATCGGCTTCCGCCGGGCCTTCACACCGAGCGTCATCGGTGTCGCCGGTTCTATTTCGCTGGCGCCGGATGGCATCGTTGCCCGGGCACGACTGGCCGTCGGCGGCGGTGCGACGCCAGCCCAGCGCCTGCGATCCGCCGAAGCCAAGATGACGGGCCAATCCGTGGAATTGATCGATTGGCAACGACTGCGCAATGAGATGGCAGCAGAGATTTACTGCGCCGAAGACGCGGTCCGATCTGCCGCCTATCGCCGTTCAGCAGCGGCCAACGTACTGGCCTTCGGGCTTGGCGGCAGGACGGCTTTGCCGCCCCTTAAACACAAGCGCCCAGTTACGCCGCCTCATTCGATCGCTTCTGCAACCAAAACGCAGACCATGTTGTCGCGTTCTACTTCTGGCGCACGCTGGTGCGTGCGGTCCGACATTCGGGAGAAAATCGCAGGACGCTTCACTTATCTCACCGACGTCCGACGCGACGATATGCTGATTGCCGGCGTATTGCTGGCTGCCTTACCTCATGCACGCATATTGTCGATCGACACCAGCCGTGCAGCGGTGTTACCTGGCGTATTCGCCGTCGTTACTTACCGCGACGTGCCAGGCCGCAATGGTTACGGTTACATCGTTCCCGATCAGCCGGTGCTGTGCGGCGATCGGGTGCGCCATATCGGCGACATGGTGGCGGCGGTCGCGGCCGTCGATAAGGAGACTGTCGGGCGAGCGCTTGCGCTTATCAATGTAGACTACGAGCCGCTGGCGGTCGTCGATGATATGATGGCTGCGGTCGACACCGAGACGATCGCAATCTGGGATGGAGGCAATCTCCAGAGCGAAACGAAACACGCCTTTGGAGATGTTGGAGCAGCTTGGCCGCTCTGCGCCCACAGCGTTGAAGATACTTATGTCACTCCCCGTCAAATCCATGCGTTCATGGAGACCGAGGGCGGCTTTGCCGTCCCGGAGCCCGATGGTGGCGTGACGGTTCACGTCGGCAGCCAGCACGGACTTCGCGACCGTCACCAACTCGCACAGATACTGAACATGGAAGAATCCCGCATTCGCGTGGTTTCAAGCCCACTTGGGGGCGGTTTCGGCGGCAAGGACGAACTCAGCATGCAGCCGATCCTGGCGATGCTGGCGCTGAAAACAAGGAAGCCGGTGCGCATCCAGCTTGACCGCCGAACGTCGATTGCATTCGGAATGAAGCGGCATCCCATGATTGTTCGCATGCGCACCGGAATCGATGCCGATGGACGGCTGTTAGCCCACCAAGCTGATGTGACAATCGACACCGGCGCCTATGTCGGTTGCGGGCCGGCGGTGCTCGACTGCGCCTTGGAAAATGGCGCGGGCCCGTACCGCATACCGAACATTCGTCTACACGGTCGTTGCGTCTTTACGAACAACGGCAATTCCGGCGCGTTCCGTGGGTTCGGCGCCAATGAGATCGGCATGGCGATGGAGACCCAGATCAACCGTTTGGCCGACAAGGCCGGCATGGATTCGGTGGCGTTCCGCCGGCTAAACCTGCGGCGCCCTGGCGACCCCGGCCTGTTCGGACAGGCGCTTGCGCCATCGGACTGCATTCGTGACGGGCTAGAGGCCGCCGCATCCAGCGACCTGTGGTCTCGCCCGCGGGAGCCCACGCGAAAGGGGCGGTGCGTCATCGGCATAGGCCTTGCGACGATGATGAGCGGTAACGGGCTCGGCTCGACCATTCCCGATCCCGGCGGCGGCCGGTTAGCGCTCGCGCCCGATGGTCGGATCGAAGCGTCGTTTGGCGTAGAAGAGATGGGGCAAGGAGCCGTCTCTGTAATCGAACAACTGGTCTCAGCGGCATTGGGGTGCGATCGGTCTGATATCGTAGCTGTGATTGGTGATACCGATCGGGTTCCTGAATCCGGGTCCACAACGGCGTCTCGCGTCACATCAATGGTCTGGCGCGCCGTTCAAGAGGCTGCTCCCGTACTCCGAGCAGGGTTGATCGCGGCGGCGGCGACACAAATTACCTGCAGCGCTGATGAACTCGTAATCGGCGCAGGCGGAATTTGTCGCCGGAAACAGAACAGCAGCGACGCCCCCTTGATATCCTTTGCCGAACTTGCCGCCGGCCTCACACCGGATACGCTGCCGAACGTAACGGTGAGCTTCGAATTCCCGAAATCCCACTACGTCAAATCCAACGCGCATCTACTCTATTCATCGGCGACATGCGTCGTATCGGTTGAGGTCGATCGCGCAACCGGTATGATACGGATGCTTGACATCGATCAGCACACCGCTGCCGGTCCGGTGGTCGATCCGTCCGGCTATCTCGGACAGATTGAGGGTGGCGCCGTCCAGGGGATGGGTTTCACCCTGACAGAAGAAGCAATCATGGAAGCCGGCAGTTACGTCACGCAAAATCTCGACAGCTACTTTATCCCGACCATCGCGGACACGCCCGATCGCATGCGGACATTCGCGCTGGAGGAACTCGATCCCGACGATCCATATGGACCGCGCGGCGTCGGAGAACTCGGGATCGGCGCAGTCACGCCAGCAACGCTTGCAGCGATTGCCGATGCGACAGGAGCGTGGCTTTCGGTCGCGCCGGTCAGCCCTGAGAGCCTGTTGCGTGCCATCAACGGCATGGCTGGAGAGACCGTTTCCTCATGAGGTCAGCGGAATTTTCTGGTAACCCAATTCGCCTGCGTTTCACGCTCAACGGGGAAGCCGTCGAAATTGAATCTCGCCCCGACGCAAGGCTGATAGATCTCCTGAGGGATCGCCTAGGACTGACCGGTGCAAAAGTCGGCTGCGATATCGGACGCTGCGGTGCCTGCATGGTGTTGGTCGACGGTGACGCGGTCAATGGTTGCCTGGTCATGGCCTATCGACTTGAGGGAGCGACAATTGTCACCGCGGAAGCGCTGGACCTTCTCGCCGAAGGACGCGCCGCGCGCGCCGGAACTCAGTATCGAAAATGCCTTTCAATGCGGCTATTGCGCGCCTGGGATGACGGTATCGCTGACTGCGGTGCTGCTTCGCGAACCGTTGGCGCAGGAGCAAGGTGTCCGGGAAGGTCTGGCCGGCAATCTCTGTCGCTGTACAGGCTACCACTCCGTTCTCCGCGGCGCCGCGCTGGCGACCACCCTGCTCGGGGAAGAGCGGAGCAGGAGGGGTCAGCCTTGAGATACGGCTTTCAGATTCGGTTAGCCCGGCTATACCGCCGACGGTGCGAGCCGATTGACTACCGTGGAAGCTGATCTGGATTGAAACGGAGGGACGGCCGATGGAACAGCGGTTGGAGAGCAGCGATCCAGTGCCCGATCGAACCACCAGTGTCGCCGGTGCATACCTCGCGTTGCTTTCGGAACGGGGCGTCGAATATCTGTTCGGCAATGCCGGGACCGATTTTGCGCCGCTGATCGAAGCCTATGCTGAGGCGACGCAAACAGGCGTCAACGTTCCGCGACCGATCCTAGCCGCGCACGAAAATCTCGCGGTGTCGATGGCGCACGGCTACGGCATGATGTCTCGACGGATAGCGGCAGTGATGGTGCACGTCAGCGTCGGCACCGCGAACATGATCTGTGCCGCCATGAACGCCGCGCGAGAGAACGTCGCAATTCTTCTCACGGCCGGCAGGGCGCCACTGACCGAGACAGGATTTTTGGGCTCACGCGACGGCTTCATCCACTGGGCGCAGGAGATGTACGATCAGGCGGGCATGATACGCGAATTCGTCAAATGGGACTACGAGTTAAGAAATGGCGAACAACTGACGACGGTCGTTGACCGCGCGCTTGCTATTGCGGCCACCGAACCCCGTGGTCCGGTGTACCTTTCGCTGCCGCGCGAAGTGCTAGCATCGCCGGCGTCCCTGGCCACCTATGCAACGCCATCCCGATTGGCCGCAGCGTCCCCTGCGGCGCCGGATGGGGACGCGATTGCCGCTGCCGCGCGCTTGCTTGCCGAGGCGAAAAAGCCGCTCATCGTCACCGCCAATGCCGGCCGGAATGCCGCAGCGTTCGAAGCGCTTTCGCAGTTGGCCGAGCGTTTCGCAATACCCGTCGTCCAGCATCGCCCGCGTTATCTTTCACTACCGTCCTCGCACTCGATGAACCTCGGATTTGAGCCGGCGCGAATGGTGCAAGCGGCGGACGTGATCGTGGTATTGGAGAGCGACGTTCCCTGGATCCCGAGCCTGGTGTCGCCCGACCAAGACTGCAAGATCGTTCAATGCGGGCTGGACCCCCTGTTCACGCGTTATCCCATCCGCGCATTCCCTTCCGACATTGCAATCACCGGAAGTGCTGAGGCGATATTGTCGGCGTTCGGCGCGGTGCTGACGGATTGGACGAGCATCGATACAATAGCAATCCGCCGGCGATGGGTAACGGAGGAACGCGCTTCGCTGACCACGAGATGGACGGGCGCGCGCGAAGACGCGGCTCGAAAGAGACCGCTCGATCCGGTGTGGGTGAGCCATTGCATCGATCGTGCCAAAAGCCCGCGCTCGATCGTCGTCAATGAGTATACGCTGCTGCTGGAGCACTGCGCGTTCGAGTTTCCCGATCTTTATTTCGGGTCAAGTTCCGCGTCGGGCCTCGGCTGGGGTCCTGGCGCCGCTCTTGGCGCCAAACTCGCTTCGCCAGAGAGCGATGTCATGGCGGTAGTTGGCGACGGCGCATACATGCTTAGCAATCCTGCCGCCGTTCATCACGCTTCGGCTCTGCACGATCTGCCCGTTCTCTTCGTTGTTATGAACAACGCGATGTGGGGCGCGGTCGAGCGCAGTGCCCTTGCGATGTACCCGCGTGGATGGGCTTCACAGAGCAACGAAGCATGCTTTGTCCGACTCGACGAACTGCCGGCATTCGAACAGATCTGCGCCGCCGCCGGCGGTCACGGCGAGCGTGTCGAGGATGCCGCGGACCTGCCATATGCTCTCGAACGCGCGATGTCCGTCGTAAAAAATGAGCGAAGGCAAGCACTCCTGAACGTTATCTGCGGTGCTGGCGGAAACAGCTGACCACGAAGTAAAAAGTATAAATTGTTTAGCATAGAAGGCACCTGCGCGGCGATTGGGCATTTTGCCATCGTTGTTCCCCTGGATCCGTCGCTGGAGAGGCTTTGCACAGTCGCGTGACGAGCCGGAATTGCCTGCGTGAGTGCAGAAAATCGTGCCTTCGCAGATTCCCCGTGCATGGCGGCTACTACCGTCATCGCCTTCCGAGAGGGCGAACTCAACTGGAATATTAATTGCAAGCCACTTTTGTGCGCTCACCCTTCTTGGCGGCGAGCAAGCCCTGATCGAGGTGAGATGCGCACGATTGATGTTGACCGAGCGAGCGTGGCGGGCGCTGCGCAAGGGAAAGACAACCTGTCCGTCAGTAATCGGAGAAACCCATGAGAAAGATTTTCATCGCAGCTACAGCGGTCGTTCTTTCGGCCGCGGCGGGCATGTTGAACGCGAACGCAACCGAGAAACTAAAAGTCGGCTTTATTTATCTCGGTCCGGTCGGTGATCTCGGTTGGACCTACCAGCATGACGTCGCCCGTCAGGCGGTGGTCAAGGAGTTTGGTGAAAAGATCGAGACCACATATCTTGAGAACATCAGCGAGGGGCCGGACGCGGAGCGAGCCGTCGAGCAGCTAGCTCGCGCTGGCAACAAACTTATTTTCGCGACCTCGTTCGGCTATATGGACGCGACGGTGAAGGTAGCGAAGAAGTATCCCGATGTTCATTTCGAGCACGCTACCGGCTTCAAGCGCGAAAGCAACATGTCCACTTACTCCGCGCGCTGGTATCAAGGCCGCTACATTCAGGGTCAGATTGCAGCCAAAATGTCGAAGAGCGGTGTGCTCGGCTACATCGGATCGTTCCCGATTCCCGAGGTGATCTCAGCCATCAACGCCACAATGCTGGGCGCGCAGACGGTAAATCCGAAGATCAAGATTAAGATTATCTGGGCGAACTCGTGGTTCGATCCCGGCAAAGAAGCCGACGCCGCCAAGACGCTGCTGGACCAGGGTGCCGACGTGATCATGCAGCACACCGACAGCCCGGCCGCGATGCAGGTCGCATCCGAGCGTGGCAAGCTGGCTTTCGGTCAGGATTCCGACATGATCAAGTTCGGACCGAAGGCGCAGCTCACCTCGATCGTGACGAACTGGGGCCCATACTACATCGACCGAGTGAAGGCTGAACTCGACGGCACCTGGAAGTCGGAAAACACCTGGGGTGGCATTGAAACCAAGATGTTCGTGATGGCGCCCTATACCAATATGCCCGAGGATGTGAAAAAGATGGCTGCCGACACCGAGGCTGCGATCACCGGTGGCAAATTGTTTCCGTTTAAATGTCCGATCGTGGACCAGAACGGGAAAGAAGTTGAATGCAAGGGCGGCGACCATCTTGCCGATGACCAGTTACTCAGCATCAATTTTTACGTCAAGGGTATCGAAGACAAAATTCCTGGCAAGTAGGGTCAAGCACTCGAAAAGGTTCCGGGCCTCGCGTCCGGAACCGTTTTATGCGTAATCCATTTGACACATCCGCCGCCACGCGGCGACGCGCAACGCCTACCGACTTGATTCCGACGAACTCTTAGTGCACGTAGCCCCAATGGCTCACGACAGGTTGACGTGCCGCCTTCACGCCGCCCTGCGTTCCGAACGCAGCGGATTATCTTATAAGTTATTGATCTTTATTGCTACGGCGAATTTTTCCGCGGCGTTTTGTTCAGGGTCGTTTCACCCAATTCGTTGCGGCGTTCTGAGGGAGAACGGCAGCAGCTCAAGCCACCTTGGTCCAATAGATGATGCTCCAACGAACCTGGGATGCATTGCTCGTCCGGTTCGGTTGGCCTTTGCAAACAGGTTCAAATCGGGTCTGGGCGGCGCCCAGAACGGCTTTTTGGCCACGGCATCGTCGAAAATCACCATCGGGTATGCTGCCAGATTTATCGAAACGATATGCCGTCAGGCGAGTTGCATGACTAGGCGGGGACGTAGGTCAACCTGATCGTGTCCTCGCCTAGCCGATCGCTACCGGGTTTTCCGGGACACAAAGGCCGATCCCGAGCGGACAAAAGTTGACCGGGTTGCTCCGATCGTTCAAAGCAGGACTGCCGCATCAACGCTACATGCCGATCGCAAGAAAGGTAGATCCTGTCGATTTGAGGATCTGATCTGCAGAGACTCGTCCTGGTCCCCAAGCCATGATCGCAAGCGCCATAGCAGCCCAGGTAATATGAATGGGCCAACCATCGGGGACGGTCAGTTCGACGATCAATGTCACAAACAGAAGGCCGGTTGCGGCAAATCGGGTACCGAGCCCAAGTACAAGCAGCACAGGAAATCCGATCTCGCCGCAGCCAGAAAGGAAAGCCATCACCGCCGGCGCCGGGAAATCATAGGGTCCCCCCGGAAGGTGAAGTTTGAACTCATCTGTGAAAAGCG
>CAWCHC010000012.1:0-59271 GCA_963795255.1 uncultured Alphaproteobacteria bacterium | reverse complement strand
TGCCTTGCGACTCCTGAAAGGTCTCATCTTTTTTGGAAAACGCGACCTCGCCTTCGGTATTAACCTGCCGGAACGAAGCGGTATTTTGGCGGCCTCTCGTGGCCCGTCTTCAGCTTCAGTCAGACTGGATCCGATCCGGTACGGATCGCACCGCGAAGCTCAACGCGAACATGCGACTTCCGTTCTCTCTCATCGAAAGCGGAAATTGAACCGCCCACCTGCGATGTCCGAAAAGTGCCCAACGGCAGAAGTCGTAGAGTCAACCGAGGTCCCTTCCGCCAGCGACGGCCAGACGCTCGGACCTGCGCCGTCAAGGACACGATCGAGCGTGCTTTGACAGCTCGGAGCGCGACGCAAACAGGAACCAGAGAAACGAAATCCGACGCAGAAAATGCCGGCTGAGTGTCTTCAGAATTGCCGGCTCAACTTCAGCAGGCCGCTCTGGTCGGTGTAGCCGGATCCAAACCGACCTTGATATTCAAGGCGCAAATCCAGGCCCCGTATCCCTGCCACCCCGAAAATGTCGATGCCGGCCGAGACCTTCGCCAACGTTTGTGGAAGTGAAGTCAGCGTCGTGAATGGTGAAACACCGGCGGGCGCGCCCTCGAAAGTCGAGTTGAGACTCCACGTATTGTTGGACAGGAAGGTTGCGCCGCCCTGAATATACGGCCGCAATGCCGCACCGTTGCGAAGCAACCAGGTCTGCCCCAGTTCGACCATGGGCGAAGCCGCGAACACCACCTTGTTGGACGACGCTACATTGAGATTCAGCGCACCGGCGCCCGCTTCGCTGAAACCCGGCAGCACCGTATAGATCACGTCGAGGTCGAGCGAAGGCTTGACGTACGCATTGCCGAATTCGGCGACATAAGCCGCGCGGAAACGCGAATCCAGCCGCCATACGCTTGGCGCGCTGGTCGCCGACTGCACACCGCCTAGGCCGATATAGCGTGTGGCGGTGAGCGCATCGTAGCCGGCATCGAGAGCGGCCGCGAACAGCCAAGGTCCGATCTGGTGCTTCAACGCCGCGCCGAAGTCATAGCGGTCGGCGAGTGTGGTGGCGAAGTTGTCAGTCGTGGTTCGGCCGGCCTCGTAGCCGACGGCGAACTCACCAAACCAGCCGGGGGCAATCTGAAACTGACGGCCGGCCTGAAGACGCGCGGCCTGATCGCGATACCCGGAAGAACTCGACGAGCTGCCGACGCTGGCGAAGCTCCCGGTCAGCTTGGCCCAATCGCAGGGGACTTCCGTCAGAGCGGCAAAGGGACCGGCGGGAAGATGACAGCTCATCATACTGTCGACGAAGCTGAGCCCGGTAAACGTCGAAATCGCCGGCTGCGCCAGATAGGGCGCCGGGTGCAGCCGATCGAGCGCCTGGGCATAGGCTTGCGGATTTGGCTCGTTCGCAAGAGCCGCGAACGCCGGACCGATGCCGGGCGTTGCACCGGCGTTCCAGATGTTCTGCAGCTGGCTCGCGACGGACAGTTCATTCGGCGTAAGTGTGCCGGTAAGCGATGTGTTCACGAACTGCGCCTGGGTCACGACGAGCTGGAGCGAGTTGCCGACGAACTGGACGCCATAGGTAACCGTCGGCGAATTGGTCGCGATCACGTCGTTCACGCCAATGAAGCCGCCGGAAGCCGTGAGAACGGTTGTGGGCGCGTTGGGCAGCAGAGATAGCAGGTTGGGGAGGATGGTGCCGCGTACATTAGCAATTCCGTTCACTGTCAGCAGATCCGACGTGCCGCCGAAACGGACGTCGGGGACGTAGGTGCCCGCTGTGGTTTGGAAGAACCCACCGTTGAGCGTGGTCGTGATGACGTTGTTGATGCCGCCGATATCGAGCCGGCCGGCGTTGACCAGGGCTCCCGAACCGAGGTTGAGCGTCTGGCCCGTGATGAAAGTCGCGCCCGCCAGATTGTTGACCTGGCCCATGCCGCTGCCAAGATCGACATTGCCGACGATGCCGCCCGAATTGTTGATCGTGGTGTTGCCGGTCACATGAGCGACGCCGTTCGCGTCGACGCCGTCGGTCGCCTGGATGGCGACGCCGGACAGCGCCGTCACCATCGCGCCGGATGAGATGTTGATGGCATTGGTCGCGCCGCCATCGATGTAGATGCCCGCGGCGTTGCCGGTGCCGCCGCTGATCGTGCCGCTATGCAGGTTGATGGTGATGTTGCCGCCACCGAGTCCGCCGACGCTTTGCGCGAAGATAGCGTGCGAATCCGTTCCGCTGGCGGTCACGTTGCCGGTTTGATCGATGGTGATGGTGCCGCCGCTGCCGGCCCCGCCGTTCGATCCAGCATAAGCGATCGTGCCGCCGCTTGCATCTCCGCTGCCGCCGATGCCGCCGCCACCGCCGATACTTTGCGCCAGGATACCGTAGGCCGCGATGCCGCTGGTGGTGATCGAACCGGTGCTGCTGACCGTGATCCCCATGCCATTGCCGGCCTCACCGGCAGCGCCGCCGACGCCGAAGCCGACTGTGATGGCGCGGCTGCCGAGATGGGGATTGGAGCCTGCCGCGTCTCCACCGATACCACCGCCGCCGCCGATGCTCTGCGCCAGGATGCCATCGGCGCCGTTGCCGTAGGTTGTGATGCCGCCCGTATCGGTGACCTGGACCGTCCCGCCGTTGCCGCCGGCACCGCCGTTGCCACCCACGACAACCGCGCCGAGATTGATTTCGTCGCCGGTGCCGCCGACACCGCCGCCGCCGCCGATACTCTGGGCCAGGATCCCGTAAGCGCGATCGCCGATGGTCGTAATGGCGCCGGTCTGAGAAACGATGATGTCGCCGCCGGCGCCGGAGCTGCCCGTCGTGCCCCCGATCGCGATCGCGACACCCTTGGGGTTGAGCCCAACGTGGCCGTCTCCGATCACCGCGAGCCCACCACCACCGCCGACGCTCTGCGCGAAGATCGCTGCGGCGTCGTCGCCCCAGGTGGAAATGGTGCCGGTGTTGCTGACATTGATGTTTCCGCCCATACCCGCGCCACCGCCATTGCCGCCGAGTCCGACGCCGACCGCGATATTGCCGGAGCTCTGTGCGCTCCCGCCGCCGGCTGTTCCGCCGCCACCGCCGATGCTCTGGGCGAAGATGCCTTGCGAGGCAAAACCGTAGGTGGTGATGTTGCCATTGTTGGTCACATAGAGGTCGCCGCCGTTGCCGGCCGCACCCCCACTGCCGCCGACGCCCACGGCGAGCGCAATCTTGGTACCTTCTTCCGCGCCATTGGCCAGTTGCTCAAGCTTCGAGCGATCGGTCGAATTCGGCACGTCTGGATCCGGTGGCGGCGTGCTCGGATTCGGACTGGTGATGTTGCCGGCCGTGAAATTATTGATGTTGCCGACGGTGTCCGAAGAGGCAACCCCAGAGCCGCCGATGCCGCCGCCGCCGCCGACGCTTTGCGCGACGATTGCCGGGGCTTCGTCGCCAGTCGTGATTATCTTGCCTGTGTTACTGACCGTCACTGTGTTTCCCTTACCGCCGGCACCGCCGCTGCCGCCGATGGCCAACGTCAGTGAAATGCTAGTCGAGCCGCCGTCATTCACGGAAGTTGAAGTGGCCGAGGCGTCCCCACCATTGCCGCCGCCGCCGCCGACACTCTGGGCAAAGATACCGGCGGACCCGGCGCCGCCGGTCACGATGTAACCAATGTTGGAAACGTTGACGGTGCCACCATCCCCGGCGGAGCCGCCGCTGCCACCGAACGAAAAGTCCAGCGATACTGCCGTCGGACTTTTTGAGGTCTTGTAAGAGGGCAGCAACGTCACCGTTCTGGAAGCACTGCTCCCACCGTTGCCGCCGCCGCCACCAATGCTGTAGGCGGTGATGCCGTTTGAATCCATTCCGTAGGTATTGATCGCGCCCGACTGACTGACGATGACGGCGCCGCCGGCGCCGGCCGAGCCTCCCGCGCCGCCGACCGAGATGCCTAGATTTAAGATGCCGGCGCCATATCCGTAACCCGCACCGCCGGTGCCGCCGCCGCCGCCAACGCTTTGCGCAAGGATGGCGGTCGAAAGGTCGCCGGAGGTGGTGAGAGAACCGCTATTGAGGACTTGAACCTCGCCGCCGGCGCCGGACGAGCCGCCTTTGCCGCCTACGGCATATGTCACGAAGCAAGCGCAATCATCCGTGCCGTCGCCGCCATTACCGCCACCGCCGCCAAGGCTTTGCGCAAAGATCGCATTTGAGCGAAAGCCCGACACGTTGATCGTGCCGGTATTCTGGACCAAAACCTGTTCGCCTGCGCCCGCTACGCCGCCGCTGCCACCGATCCCAACGCCGACGAGCGCCGCAAAGGAACTTGCCGAACCGCCGTCGCCGCCGCCGCCGCCGACGCTTTGGGCAAAGATGCCGTTGCCGCCGAGGCCCGTCGTCCCGATCGTTCCGTAATTGTAGACATGTACTTGGCCGCCGTTACCACCGGTGCTACCCGCGCCGCCGATCGAGACGAGGCCGCCGGCGCCGCCACCATTTCCGCCGCCGCCGCCGAGACTTCAGCGTAAATCCCGTAGGCGCCAAGGCCCGACGTCTGGATGTTGGCGCCGAGGTAGTTGGTAACGGTGACGGTGTTGCCGTCACCGCTGGAATTGCCCGCGCCACCGAGCGCGACCAACCCACCCGAATGGCTGCCGGCGCCGCCGCCGCCACCGATGCTCGCGGCCGTAATGCCATGCGAGAACAGACCCGACGTCGTGATGGATCCATAATTATTGACGTTGACGATGCCGCCATTGCTCGCCGCGCCACCCGTGCCGCCAACCGACACGACCCCGCCGCCGTTCGCCGCCGTCCCGCCGCCCCCGCCGGTGCTTTCGGCCTGAATGCCGAACGCGCCGAACCCGCTCGTGATGATCGAACCATTCGCCGTGACGGTGACGGTGCCTGAGCTGCCGCCGCCGCCGCCGCCGCCCGGTGCGGCGTAGGCCGCGCCCGAATTACCGCCATTTCCGCCGGCCGCGCCAAGGCTGTAGGCATAGATGGCGCTAGCCAGCAGTCCTGACGTAGTGATGGTGCTGTTGGTGGCCGTGATGACGGTCACGTCGCCACCGTTACCGCCGGTGCCGCCGGTGCCGCCGTTGGTCGCAAAGGCGCCGGTCGCGCTGCCGCCGGTGCCGCCGACGCCGCCGCTACTCGACGCGTAGACGCCGAAGCCCAGATTGCCGGTGGTGGTAATTTTTCCGTTGGCGTTGACGCTCACCGCCATGCCGGAGCCGCCATTGCCGCCCACGCCGCCGCTACCCTGCGCGCCGCCCGCGCTGTCGCCGTCACCGCCCGTGCCGCCCATGCTTTGCGCACTCAGGCCGGCCGCCGCGGCACCCATCGTGCTGACCGTCCCGTACGCGTTGAGCGTCACCGTGCCGCCGCCGCCGCCATTGCCGCCATTGCCACCGGCCGCGGCAATCGCGTCGCCGCTATTGCCGCTGCCGCCGTTGCCGCCCACGCTGAAACCGAACAGCCCGGCAGCACCTGAACCCGCGGTCATGACCGTGCCGTCCGATGTCAGCGTAATCGTGCCGCCGGATCCGGCATCGTTGCTGTTTCCCGCACTGGCGTTGGCCCCCGACAACGCGTTTCCGCCGTCGCCGCTGTTGCCGCCCTGGCTCAAGGCGGCGATGCCGTACGCGCCGCTGCCGCTGGTCGTCACATTGGCGGTCGTATTGATATTGACGGTGCCTCCGTCTCCGCCCATGCCGCCATTGCGTGCGTCCGCGTTGAAGGTGCCAAATGCTTTGCCGCCATCGCCGCCATTGCCACCGATGCTCTGGCCGTAAATTCCAACGGCTTGCGCGCCTAATGTCGTAACAATCCCGGAGCCTGTGACCATCACAGTGCCGCCGGCACCACCGCCACCACCATTGCCGCTAGTGGCGTTGATGTTGTTGCTGTCGTTGGCATCGCCGCCAGTGCCGCCGTTACCGCCCTGGCTCAGGGCCAGGATGCCGACACTGGGGATCGTCGCAAACAGGCCGACGCTGCCGTTCCCGGTCGTGGTGAGCGAGACACCGTTTGTCGTCACGGTGACGTCACCGCCTATCCCGCCTGTCCCGCCGGGGCGGGCAGTCGGGGTCCCGCCGGTCGCGTCGCCGCCTACCCCGCCCGCACCACCAAAACTGTTGGCGGAAATGCCGCCGCCGCTGGTCGTTATCTTACCCGATGCCGTGATTGTCACGCCGCCGCCGGCACCTCCGGTCCCACCGTCGCCGCCGCCCGGAGCGTTCGCACCGACTTCGCCCGCGCCGCCGCCCACACCGCCCACACCGCCCAGGCTCAGCGCGTATATTCCGAAACTGCCATTGCCGGTGGTGGTGATGGTCCCGCTCGTGGTGATGCCGATCACGCTGCCGACGCCGCCGGCGCCGGCGTTGCCACCGCTCGGACTGCCAACACTATTGTCGTTCTCGCCGTCGCTGCCGGCACCGCCGGTCCCGAAGGCCATGATTCCGTTCGACAAGGTGAAGGGAGCCGGCAGGATCGGCAGCGTGGTCGACCCAAAGGTCTGGATCGTTCCCGTGTTGGAGATAGTGATGGAGCCAGCGTTGGCGCCGATGGAACTGCTGTTACCGGTCGTGCCACCCAGCGAGGAAGCGTAGATGCCCGAACTGCCGGCGAGTTGCGTCGTAATCGAGCCGGAGTTGATGATGCCGATATTGCCGGACGACGCACCCGGAGCGCCGTTGTCCTGACTTCCGAGATAGCCGTTACCGCCGACCGAGGAGGCATAGATGCCGTGGGCGCTCGTCCCGTTGGTTGCGATGGTGCCCGAATTCGTCACCGTCACCGCGCCACCGAGACCGCCGCCTCCCGTGAACGCATTCCATCCTGCGTTTCCGCCGGCGCTTTGGGCCGATATGCCGATAGCGTTTGCGCCGGCGGTCGCGATCGAGCCCGCGTTGCCGACACCAACGGCCCCACCCTGCGCTCCGGCGCCACCGAGATTTTGGAAGACAACCTCGTCGATGCCATTTCCACCGGTGCTCGTCACCAGAATTCCAGGCGCGCCGCTCGTGGTTGAAATGCTAACGCTGGTGTCGGTCGTGGTCATCAAGTCCGATCCCGCTACCCCGGCGGGCGCTGCGGAAATGCCGTTGGCGCCAAGCGACTGGAAATTGATACCGGAGGTACCCGCAGTCGGACCGATCGGTACCGTCAGCGACTGGACGAATAGACTGGTAATCCCGTTGCTGGGGTTGAGGCCAATACCGGCCGATTGATTGCCGGAGCAGGTCGTGGACGAGCCAACCGTCGTACACAGATCGTTTGCGTGCACACTACCGGCGACAATTGGGAAGGCGCCGACAAGCGCCGGCAACGCCAGCCGGAGAGACAGGCGGCCAACGGCGAGTCTCCCGCCCCGGATTCCAGACATCGCACCAATCTGCAAAAGCAATTCCAAGTTGGAAACTTGCTCAAGACAGCTGTGCCGCCTAGGTCCCAAGAGGTCCTAAGACCTCCGAAAGGCTCGGTTGTGTTGTTTTATGGACACAGTTAGCTTTGATTTGATTTCGACCTTTGTAATAGTGCCCGCCAGATCGGGATGCAAAAGTCAGAATCGGACCATTAGCGAAGTTAAAGACTAGCTGGCGCTTCCAAAGCCAAATCGACGATGGCCGCACGCAGGCGGCTGTTGGCCACCGGTTTATGCATCAGAAGGCAGTCGCTCGCCGCGGCCTGGCGGATTCGATCGGGCGCCGTATCGCCGGTAATCAGGATCGCTGGAATATCCCTATTAAACTCCGAACGCAGCCGTTCGATGGCGGAAATGCCGTCCTCACCGTTTCGCAAGCGATAGTCCGAAATAATCAAATCCGGAGCTGCAGCGAAGGCGGCCGCTCGCTCCAGCATCTCGGCGCAGGAACCCGTCGCGACGACCTGATGTCCCCAGCCCATCAGCAACGCCACCATCGCGTCCTGAATCGCCACATCGTCATCGACGACCAGAATGAAAAGCGACCGGTGGACGGCTGAAGATACTTCTGGCGCGGGCTCAGTAGCCACTTGCTCGCCCGGCGCCAGCGCCACCGACAGTTTGAACACGGAACCTTTGCCGACATGCGATTGCACCCGCATGGGGGTGCGCAGGATACGCGTCAGGCGCCGCACGATCGCAAGTCCGAGCCCGAGCCCACGTGTCCGATCACGCTCCGGATTTCCGATCTGGTAGAATTCCTGAAAAATCAGATCCTGCTGATCGATCGGAATGCCACGCCCGGAGTCCCAGACTTCGATGCTAAGACGGCCGCCGCGCCGACAGCCCACCACCACGCGGCCTTTTTCGGTATAGCGAACGGCGTTGGAAACGAGGTTACGCACAACACGTTCGAGCAGCACCGGATCGGTTTGTACATTCAACGTGCACGGAATGAGGCGCAGCTCGATGCCCTTGCGATCGACTTCCGGCCTCTCGTCACGACAGATTCTTTCCAACAGTGGCTGAATAGAGAAATTCCGCGGCCGGCTCTCGATAACCCCGGCATCCAGCCGCGAGATATCGAGGATGGCGGCAAAAAGACCGTCGAGTGTGCTAACGGAGTTCTGGATTTGACGCACCAGCCGGCCGCTCGCCTCATCAAGAGGCCGGTCGCGCAGCGCGCCGACAAACATGCCGAGCGCATGCACCGGCTGCCGCAGATCGTGGCTGGCCGATGCCAGGAAACTCGACTTGGCTAGATTGGCGGCGTCGGCCAGTTCCTTCTGGCGCAGAAGGTCGTTGGCGAGATCAAGATTGGCAAATTGCAGCTCGAGCGCGTCTACCAGCAACTGCCCGAACGAATTGGCAAGAGCTGCAACCACCGCCATCCAGAGCACCGAGAGGGTGGTGTAGGTCCAATGCAGGGCATCTCCATAGAACGCCGACCAGATGCAGTTCGGCACCATGATGCTGAATAGGTTGCAGTAGTAGGAGGGCAAGTAGGTGCCAAACGCCGTGATGGCTCCCGCAGCCAGAGCCGCGCAGGTCAGGAGCACGATGAACTGATATTCGGGGCGGAGCGGGTCGAGCAAAAACAACGCCCCCAAGCCCCAGCACGAGCCGCCAACAAGCGCGGTCGCGGTGGCCCAAAAGGCCCAACGGCGCCAGTCTTCCACGGGCGGGTTGGCCTTTTTGTAGATCTGGATCAAAACGAGCCGCGCCAGCGTGCTCGCGGCCAGCAACATCACGAAGCTCGTCGCGACGCGGAAGGATACGGCATTCTCATAGACCAGCATTCCCGACAGGATCGGAGCTGCGATCATGCCGCCCACTGTCCCCGGCGTCGAATTGCGATAAAAGCCCGCGACCTGCTCCGCGCGCAGTTCATTCAAACGCTGCGGGGACATGACTATTTTCTTCACCGAAGGATCCTACCTTGCCGCGGCCTGGCGAACATCGCGGCGCGACTATAAAAGCTATCCGGTATCGAGTACCACCTCCTGGAGCGGATGCGCTGGCCGCGCAGGGGCCCGTCACGGTCGCAAGACTTGTCTTAGGACCTAAGACGGCCAGCCCAGGCTTGCCGGGAGCTAAAAATACGGGAAATAATCCACGGATGAAGCTGCTTGTTGTCGATGACCATGCAATCCTGCGCGAGGGGCTTGCCGCCCTCCTCCAGCAATTCGAGCACGGCGCCGACGTCTTGCAGGCGTCAGATACGGCGGAGGGATTGCGGCTCGCAGAGGCCAATCCTGATCTTGACGTGATCTTTCTGGATCTCAACATGCCCGAACACAGCGGCAGGGATGCGATCCCGCTTTTCGCTAAACGCTGTCCGCAATTGCCGTTAATCGTTCTATCATCATCGGAGGATCCGAACGACGTGCGTCTTGCCCTGAAGTCGGGCGCCTGCGGTTATGTGCCGAAATCAGCCAGCCCGCAAAACATCCTTTCCGCGCTACGTCTGGTGCTGGCGGGGGAAATCTACGTTCCGCCACTAATGCTCGATTTTGATTCGACTACGGCTGACGAAACCATTCGTGCGGCGCTTCACGTCGGAGAGCGCTTAACCGAGCGACAGACCGAGGTGTTGCGCCAGTTATGCCGTGGACTGTCCAACAAGGAAATCAGCCGCACGCTCGATCTCTCCGAAAAAACTACCAAGTCGCACATCACCGCGATCTTCAAGGCGCTCGGCGTGGTGAACCGCACACAGGCGGCCTCAGCGGCACGACGTGCGGGAATTGTGACCGATTGAGTTTTCCTGTGCTATGCGAGGCGAACAAAGCGACCGGACGAGAGTGAGAAATGCCACACGGTCCCCGCAGAAACTGATCGTACCGATGTCGCATTAGGGTCCAGACTGTGTGAAAACACTCTCGATGATATGATTCTCCAGCGATTCGGCCGGAGGATTCGATGACGCGCTTTGTCGTTGGCGATGACCGCAGTCAGAGCACTTTGTTTCCCGAGCGGCTGGAAGACTATTTGTCCGAGGATAATCCGGTTCGGGCAATCGATGTCTTTGTCGATGAGCTTGATCTGGCCAAGCTGGGCTTTGGCGGCGTTGAGCCGGAAGCAACAGGGAGGCCGGCCTATCATCCGAGGACGCTGCTGAAGATTTACGTCTACGGATACCTCAATCGGGTACAGTCGAGCCGGCGTCTGGAGCGGGAGTGCCAGCGCAATATCGAGTTGGTTTGGCTGACCGGTCGCCTGATGCCGGACTTCAAGACAATAGCCGACTTCCGGAAGGACAATGGCGAGGCCATCCGAAAGGTCTGCCGTGAGTTCGTGGTACTATGCCGACGCCTCGAGCTGTTCAGCGAAGCTGAGCGTTGCGATCGACGGCAGCAAGTTCAAGGCCGTCAATACGCGGGATCGGAACTTCACCCAGGCCAAGATGCAGCGCCGTCTGGCGCAGATCGACGAGAGCATTGCCCGTTATATCTCGCAGCTCGACAGCGCCGATCGTCAGGGGGAAGCGGTACCGGAGGCCAAGATCACCCGGCTCAACGAGAAGATTGCAACGCTGCGTGAGGAGATTAAACGCCTGAACGGTCTGAACACCCTGATGATGCAAACCGAGGACAAGCAGATATCCCTGACTGACCCCGATGCTCGCTCGATGGCTACAAGTGGCCGAGGTAGTGGGATGGTTGGGTACAATGTTCAAAGTGCCGTCGACACCAAGCATCATCTCATTGTTACCCATGAGGTGACCAACGTTGGGTCTGACCGGAGCCAGCTGTCCAGCATGTCCGAGCAGGCACGCGCAGCGATTGGTTCCGAGGCCATCGAGGCTGTAGCCGATCGCGGGTATTATAGCGGCGAGGAAATTGTTGCCTGTGAGCAAGCCGGCGTCACTGTCTATCTGCCGAAGCCGATAACCTCGGGCCTCAACGTCAAAGGACGCTTCGGCAAGCAGGACTTCGTCTACGTCGCGGCGGACGACGTTTATCTTTGTCCCGCCGGTGAGCAGCTAATCTATCACTACACCAACGAAGAGGATGGCAGGACACTGCGGCGCTATTGGACTAACGCATGCCAAGGCTGCGCACTGAAGGGCCAGTGCACGACAGGCAAAGAACGACGGATCTCACGTTGGGAGCACGAAGCCGTCCTTGAGGCCGTGCAAGCGAGGCTCGACCGAAACCCGGGCAAAATGCGCCTTCGCCGCCAAACCGTCGAGCATCCATTCGGTACGATAAAGTCGTGGATGGGATCGACGCACTTCCAGATGAAAACACTCAAGCACGTCGGCACCGAAATGGCGCTACACGTCCTGGCCTACAACATGAAACGGGTCATGAGCATTCTCGGCGTTGGCGGACTAATAGAAGCGATCCGAGCATAGGCTCGGCTTCATGAGCCAGCCGGCCGCGCCTGCAAACCCCAACATCCGCGTTTTTACACAGTCTGGGTCATTACCGGAAGTCGCTCATCTCGAGCGGAACGTCGGCTCTAATCTCAATAGCGGACATCACGAGTTTTAATAACCTGTCGCATTGCGCAGGCCGTAAAGTCGCCGGCAATGACCCGTGATTAGGAAACCTGGGCATTCACTCAACTTTTTCTCGCCCGAGGGCAGTGACCATCCGCTGACAAAACGCAAGGGTTTGATTGGAAAACATTTGCTGCCCCGGCCCGAAAAGGCTAGTCAAATCAAAGCGCGGACGTGGCGGAATTGGTAGACGCAAGGGACTTAAAATCTCCCGGCACAACTGAAATTACTCATCTTTCCGATCTAAGGCGGGCAGGCAATCCCTACGAAGCAGGTAGAGACCCGGCTACATTGTCTAACGCGCCACCGCCTCTTTGAGCTGGCTGGAAGGCCCTCGAAAACGTGCGCCATCTTCCATCTAGTGTCTTCCCGCGGTTCGTAGACAATCAGCCAACTTTTGGGCCGCAGGCGACAATACTCGGCCATTCAGCTGAGCCAGGACGAAGGCGCCAGGTGGCGGCAGCGGCTCGACCTTCAGGATGTGAAGTGCGTCCAGCTCCGCGAAGTACTTTGCAACGTCGAGTGACAAGACCCAAATCAGCTGCGATGTGTTGAGGAGCGCGACGTTTGCCTGAATCGAGGATGACTCGACCAGCGCCCTGATGGGGCGACGCTTTTGCTTGCGAAAATGCGCCTCGACCGCCGAGCGCATCGCGGTGCCGGCTTCGGGCAAAATCCATGGATGATCGTAAAGATCGTCCCACTGCAAAGATCGGCGCGAGACTAACGGGTGTCTGACTCCAGAAACCGCTACCACGTTCGGACGATAGAGGTCTTGCGCCTTAATATCGGACATATCCTGATCACGACTAAATCGGCCGATGAGCAGATCGATTTGACCTGCGCGCAAGCGCGCCAGTAAACCGTCCATTGGTCCTTCGTGGACACTAACCGCGATCTGGGATGACTCGTCCATCAGCAACTTCAATGCGGCAGGAACGATGACATAGCAGGAACTAACGCCGGCGCCGATGCTGACAGTTCCGATGAGGCCGCTGTCGATTGCCTCAATTTCCTGTTGCGTGCGGTCGAGGTCCGCGATCAAGCCGACTGCTTTTCGGATCAGGGCGCGTCCTGCCGCCGTTGGCCGCAATACACGCCCGATGCGATCGAACAGAACGACATGCAAATCGGAAGACAACTCCCGCAAAAGCCGCGAGGCGGCGGGTTGGGTCAAATTGACCTCGCGTGCGGCCGCACTTAGCGTCTCGGTCCTATCCATCGCCGCGAGCAGTTCAAGCTGCGACAAGCGAAGGCGGCTGATCAAGTGCTTCCGCTGTATCCTTGAAGACTTCATCGGTATCATACCAATCAGAGCATATGTCGGTGCAAATACAGCATTTGTTTAATATACGTTAAATCGCGATTATTCCAACAACTTCGGCCCATGCCGAACAGGGTCCCTCATGTCCAGCAGCTCCGGTTTCATCGAAAAGCATGGCCTTTGGACCGACGGTCAGGTCGAGCAATCCAAAGAGGTGATCACCCGGATCACGAAAGACTGCATAAAGCTCGTGCGTGTGGCCTGGAGCGATCCACACGGTGTTTCACGCGCGAAAACCGTGACCGCTGAAGCGTTCCTTGGCGCATTGAAGAACGGCTACAACATCAACGTTGCGACAGCGACACTCGACGCGTCGGGGGCTCGCGTCTTCTCGTCCTTCACTCGCGGGGGTGGGATGGGATTGGACGAAATGACCGGGTCGCCCAATCTGATCATCGCTCCGGACCCCCATACATTTCGGATTTTGCCGTGGGAGCCAAATGTCGGCTGGATTCTTTGCGACGATTACTTCAGTTCGGGGCGGCCGTTCCATTTCTCGCCCCGACATGTGCTTCGAAAACAACTTGCGCGTCTGAAAGATCGCGGCCTGCGTAGCGTCGTCGGCTTGGAGGTGGAATGGTATCTGCTGCGACTTGCCGAAGATCATCTCACCGAAGAACATCTTGGCGCACCGGGGATCAAAGGACGCGCATTGCGCGCATATCCCGTCGAGCCGGGTTACTCCTTTCATTCGGAAACCAACTTCGATCTGATGCATGAGCCAATCGCAAGATTCGCAAGCGCGTTCGACGCGCTGGATCTCCCTGTTCGCTCGTTTGAGAACGAGTGGGGTCCCGGCCAGATTGAATGCACCTTCGGACCGACCGACGCCCTGCGGGCCGCCGACGATATGTTGCTCTTCCGCACGGCCACGCGGCAGATCGCTCGCCGCATGGGTTATCTCGCAAGTTTTATGTGCCGACCGAAGGTCAAAGGCCTCTATTCGAGCGGATGGCACCTGCATCAATCGCTGGTCGATACCAAGACGGATCAGAATGTTTTCATGCCGACTGAACCAGGTGAACCGCTCTCGAAACTTGGCAAGGCTTACCTGGGAGGCTTGTTGAACCACGCGGTTTCAGCCGTGGTGTTCGCTAATCCTACAATCAATGCCTACCGGCGCTTCCGTGCGAACTCGCTCGCACCAGACCGGCTTGCTTGGGGCACGGATCATCGGGGTGTCATGCTGCGGGTACTGGGCGAGGTCGGCGACCAAGCGTCGCGCATAGAGAACCGCTTGGGAGAGCCTTCGGCCAATCCCTATCTTTATATTGCGTCGCAAATCATCACCGGCCTCGATGGAATCGACAATTCGCTCGACCCGGGAGCGCCCGATGCCGATCCGTACAGCGCGGATCGGACCAAGTTGCCAAAAAGCTTGCCGCTCGCTCTCGATAGCCTCGAGCATTCCCCTTTGTTTCATCGGGAAATGGGTGACCTGTTTGTGAACCACTATCTCGCGCTTAAACGTAAGGAGACGGACCGCTTCGCGGAGTTCGTCAAGGCCAAGAGCCTGGACCCGACCAGCGAGGAGATTACGGACTGGGAGCAGAACGAGTACTTCGATTTCTTTTAGCGCCAACCAAATCGGCAAACGCCCACCACGAGGTGCTGACCTATGACTCAGATCGAACTTCGTACGAGAGAGTACGATTGGGACTATCTGGTCCAAGAAGATCGCGTACACGAGTCGTTATACACGGATCCCGCAATCTTCGACGCTGAAATGCGATACATCTTCGGCGGCACCTGGGTATATCTTGCCCACGAAAGCCAAATTCCGAACAACAACGACTACATCACGGCCAAGCTCGGTTTGCGCCCGTTGATCGTTACTCGCGACAATGAGGGGGTTATCCGCGCCCTCTACAACCGATGCACGCACCGGGGAACAACGCTGTGCCGGTTCGAGAAGGGCAACAAGCGCGCGTTCCAATGTCCGTATCACGGCTGGAATTTCCAGAATGACGGCAAGCTGCGGGGCGTGCCGTGGGTCGAAGGATACGCAGAAAATCCCGCCAAAGATCCGAAATTCAACCTGGCGCAAGTGCCGCGCGTCGAATCCTATCGAGGGTTCATCTTCGGTACGCTGAATGAGGCGCTGCCTTCGCTGAGCGACCACCTCGGTCTTATCAAGCGGCCGATGGATGAGTGGATCGATCGCAACCCAGGCGGAAAGATCATTGTCTGCGAAGCCAACCGCATCAAGTACAAGGGCAATTGGAAGCTTGCTTACGACAACTCCGGCGACGGATATCACGTTCTTTATTCGCATCGCTCGCTTCTCGAAACGGAGAATCGTTTCCAGGGTGAGGCGACCGAGAAAGGCATGTCCTACTACAAAGACTCGCCGGATGAGCAGCCGATGTACATCCAGTACATGGGCAATGGACATCACTTTAAGGACAAGCGGCCAAATTTGCAGCCCCGCATAGGGGGCCTTTGGGCGATTGAATCGCTTCATCCGGGCATGGAGCACGTTGCCGACAAGCTGCGCCGTCAATTTGGCGAAAAGGCCGAAGCGTTTCTGGATTTGGCGGGATCAGAACCCGTCAACATCAATATCTTTCCCAACCTGTCGCTGCTCGGCAACCATATTCAGGTGTTCCAGCCGATCTCCTTCGAAGAAACTGACACGGTCTGGTACGGCACCAAGATCGAGGATGTCGACGGCACGATGGGTCCGGAGGTCTTGAACGACATCAACACACTTCGGATGCGCACGCAGGAAGGCTTCCCTAACTTCGGTGAGGTCGACGACGTCACGAACTTCGAACAGATCCAGCGCGGACTTCGCTGCCAGGAAGACGAATGGATCTACATGAATCGAGGTTTCGATATCCCCGGGCGTATCAAAAAGCTCGACGACGGAACGCTCAAGGGGCCGGCGACAGATGAAATCTTCATGCGTGAATACATCAAGGAATGGAAACGCCTTATGAAGACGCAACCGAAACTTACCATTCGCCGGGAGCCCTAAAAAATGAGCACGACCGCCTTAAGCCGCGATCCCGCGCGCTATTCCTATTATGTCGACGATGCCGCCTACATAGAACTGATTGTGGATTTCCGGCGCATCAGAACCGAAGAGCCGACCGTAGAGGACCCGGCCGAGCGCGATCGGTTTCGACGGCTGATCGAGCGTGAGGCGCGCCTTCTCGATAGGCTGGATTTCACTGCGTGGATGGCGAGCTACACCGATGAATGTTTCTACTGGGTGCCCAGTACCCCCGACGGGGGTGATCCGCGGAGTGAAATTGCAGTGATGTTCGACGATAGGCGCAGGCTGGGAGATCGCGTCTACCGTCTCTCCACCGGCTTCGCTTGGTCACAAGCGCCTTCTTCCAGAACCGTCCGCCTGATATCGAACGTCGAGGTTTTCGATTGCCCGAACCCGGGACAGAAACTGGTGCGATCGAATTTTCTCATCAATGAGTTCTGGGACGACGAAACCCGAATTCTCGCTGGATGGGCCGGGCACCGGTTTAGGATGGTCGACAGTGATTGGATGATTTCTGCCAAGCAGGTGAATCTGCTTCAATGCGATCAATGTATTCGGAATCCTAGTATCATCCTATGAGTAGTTGGCTAAACGAGACGCTTCTACCTCAGATGCGGCCTCGGGATTGGCGACGGAACAGGGTTCTGCACCTCATTTTCTTTAGAAGCCTTGGACATCAAGACGCAGCAGTCTTACCGCGCTTTGCCGTTCGGGAAAATCTGTTCGACGCTCTGCCAATCGGGTCGGATGATTCGGCCTTGATACACGAGATCGGTACCTCTTGGTGGTAAGCGGACGTTCGGCGGCGAGCGATCGTCTGCTGTGGGGTCATCCACGACGTTTTCAGCCAGAGCGGTGTGCCGTCGTATTTCCGCGACTCCCCGAAGACGACCAAAGTCCAAAGGCCTGGCCCTCCGGCGCGAAGGGCACAATGGCCTGCCCTTGCCGGGCCGAAGGCGCCGCGCAAGGGATCAGTTCGGCTTGGCTGTCTAACATTTGCAGGTACAGGGCAAAAAGGCTATGGAAATCAATCATGCGGACGTGGCGGAACTGGTAGACGCAAGGGACTTAAAATCCCTCGATGGCAACGTCGTGTGGGTTCGAGTCCCACCGCCCGCACCAAGGTTGGGCCTGAAAGAACGCCGCGGCCACCCTCCTCTCAATCTTCGCAAGATGCTCAGCCCTTTGAGCTGAAGACCAGGCTGTCGTCAGCGTCCGGACATCGGCCCCGCACAGCTTGGCGCGCAACACCCACACATCATCGCAAGTGTGCATGTCGGAGGTAGCCGACCCCGCGTCCGCAAAATCAACCAGCACTTCCTGCTCGCTCTATTGCGCCTTACGCGCCAAATCCGTCACGGAAGCGCCAATAAACCTACACGATAACGGATTAACATTCACTCGTTTTGATTGTCTCATTTGCTTTTGCAATTTCTCGTCATTCACACGGCGCGAACATCGCCGCCGGTTTGAGCCAACGCGCACAGAGGTCAGCCAACAGAGGTCAGCGATGAGCAAGCACAAACTCGCCAAGGGACGCGGCGCCGGCAATCGCCGACAGTTTCCGTCCGCTGTATCGACTTCGTCGTCGACGGCACATTCCTCGGCCACGCATTCCGCATCCACTTACAAATCGCACGCTGAAAACAGCAAGATGCCGGTACAGTCGAAACACTTTGTCGATCCGCATTATCCCTTTCAGCCGCTGCCAGCGCCTCTTGGCAAGTCGCCGTTTCGCTTCGATCTCACTCAACTCCTGCATCAGGACGAGGTCGACAAAATCGCGAAAACCAAACTGGTCTTCCACGCCGTCGGCGATACCGGCGACGAACGCGGTAAGGAAATGGACTTCGTCGCCGGCATGTTGACACAGGACTACGACAACAGCGCCGACGGCGAAGCGCCGGCATTCTTCTATCATCTGGGCGACGTCGTGTATTTCGCCGGCGACATCCAGACGTACGGCGAGACCTTCTATGAAACCTACGCCGAATATCCGGGCCTGATCGTCTCGATCCCCGGCAATCACGACTGCCAGCCGGACGATCCGCAGGACGGCCCGGTCGATCCCAACAAGAAGCCGCTGGATGGCTGGGTACAAAACTTCATGTCAAGCGATCCGACCCGGCTCGGCTCCCTGAAAACGACGTCCTCGCGCACCCAGATGGATCTGCCGAACGTCTACTGGACCTTCACCACGCCGCTCGCCACGATCATCGGCCTGTTTTCCAATGTCGGCGAGACCGAAGCCGCGCTCCACCAGGATCAGATCGACTGGTTCAAGAGCGAGTTAAAGGCAGCCGAGGCCGACAAGGCGCTCATCGTCACCATCCATCACCCTCCGTTTTCCGGCGACACCGAGCACTCCGGCAGTATGGTTGCCGAAAAGGTTCTGTTCGAAAGTTTTACCGCGACCGGAAAATATCCGCACTTGATCCTCTCCGGCCACGTCCACAACTATCAGCGCTTCACCGTGCAGGAGAGCGTCAAGAGCAAGACGGTCGAAATCCCCTGCGTCGTCGCCGGCGCCGGCGGCTATTCCAAACTCGGCACCTTGCACAAGATCAAGGGCAAGGCCCCGATGGCCCCTTTGCAGCTCTGCGACACGCTTCGGCTGGAGAGCTACGACGATCAGTATTTCGGTTTCTTGCGGCTGGAAGTCACGAAGGACGATATCGTCGGCACCTATTATTCCGCGCCCTATGTGGAGGGGGAGACACCGAAGCCCAGGATCACGGACGGGTTCACGATCAATCTGGCGGCACACACGGTTCGGTAACAGCTCGTTTGAACTGTCGGGCGGCGCTTGCCATGGGCCGGTCGCCCTGAATTTAAGTTGCGCGTCTGCCGGCATGGGCTACGGTTGTCGCCCAAGCCGGCCCGACTAACGGCCGCACCGCCCGTGCGCCACTGCATTGGCGGGTGATTGAAAAGGGCCGGAGTACGTTTATGCCCACCGATCTCTCATTTGAAGCGGCCCTGCAAACGCGCGTCGACGAAATGGTCGATGCCTGCACCCGCTGCGGCAAATGCGTCGAGGCCTGCCCGAGCGTGAAACCCGCCGGCATTGCCGACGCCCCGCCAAAAGACGTCATCGGCGGCATCCTCGACATCCTTCGCGACGGCCATGGCCCCGACACCTCGCGAAAATGGGCGCAGGCCTGCACGCTCAGCGGCGAATGCATCACGGCCTGCGACGAAGGCGTCAATCCGCGCTTTCTTCTGGCCATGGCGCGTGTCGGGATCGCCAAAGCGACTCATGATCTGCCGGCGCGGCGGCGTCAGGGACTGGAGAAATACCGCGACCTCGGCCGCGATGTCGCCGTGCTTTCGCAGCTTCAAGTCAACGATGAAGTGCTGGAGCGGCTCGGCCAGAAATCGGCCGCGGCCGCGGCACCAGGCGAGCCACCGGATTTCGTGTTCTACACCGGCTGCAATGTGCTGAAGACGCCGCATATCGCGCTACTCGCCCTCGACATCATGGATAGGCTCGGCATCCGCTATCAGGTGATGGGCGGCCCCAGCCATTGCTGCGGCGTCGTGCAACTGCGGCCGGGCGATCTGGAAATGTCCGGACGGATGGGAACCAACAGCATCGAGAAACTCTCGCATTCGAAATCGGGCGAAGTGATTTCCTGGTGTCCGAGCTGCTACGTCCAGTTCACTGAAACTACGCTACCCGCGCTCGAACGCCAGCGCGGCGCGCGCCCGTTCGAGATGACGCCGTTCATGCGCTTCCTTGGGCAACGGATCGAACAGCTCACGCCGCATTTGCGAGAGGCGATTCCGATACGCGTCGCCCTACACCGTCATCCCGGCGTGACTGGGGTGATGGAGGCGGCAGAGAAAATCCTGGGCGCCATTGCCGGCGTCACCCTCGTCGACCTGAAACAACCCGCGCTCGGCCTGCAAGGCGTCAATCTCAGCGTCTTGCCCGAATTCAAGCGCGAGCTGACGCTGAACGAATTTGAGGCCGCCCGCGACGCCGGCATCGATGCGCTCGTCACCGTCTATCATTCCGAACATCGCGAACTCTGCGCGCATGAGCGGGACTGGCCGTTCCGCATCGTCAACCTGTTAGAGCTGGTGGGCAAGAGCATGGGATTGAAGCGCAACGATCGCTACAAGGAACTGAAGATGATGCAGGACGCCGACCAGATCGTCGCCGACTGCGCCGACCTGCTCGCGCACCATTCGCTCGACGCCGCCAAAGCGCGCGAGGTCGTCGTCAAGGGAATGCTCGCCGACCAACCCCTGCCGCTGCGGGCAAGAGAGCGATCGAGCTGATGGCCGGCGATATCGAAAATCAAGACGCGTGGGCACGCAGCATATAGCCGATTCCGCGCACGTTCGCGATCCGGGAGGGCAAGCCGTGGTCGTCGATCTTCTTCCGTAAATTGCTGATATGGGCATCGACAACATTGGTCTCTGTTCCAGGATCGTGGTGCCACACGTCCTTCAGCAGCATCTCCCGTGTGACGATCTGGCCGGCGTGACGAAGGAAATATTCCAGAATCTTGAGCTCACGTGGAAGCAGGTCGATTTTCTTGTCTCCGCGAAAGGCCGTCTGCTCGATCAGGTCCATTTCGAGATCGTCAACGGTCAGTTTCGTTGGGCGAAGGTCGCCAAGGCGGCGAAGCAGCGCCTCGGTCCTGGCGACAAGTTCCACCATATAGAACGGCTTTGCGAGATAGTCGTCTGCCCCCGCCTTCAGGCCCTGGGCTATTTCATCAGCAGACGACAGCGTCGAGATCATCAGGACGGGAATTTTGATGCCCTGCCTGCGCAGATTTTCCAGCGTGCGCAGGCTGTCCAAACCGTGAAGCAGCCGGTCAAGGATCAGCATCGCGGCGCCGTTGGTCCGGGCGATATCCGCTACTTCGACCATGGAAACCGGGCGCACAAGATAGCCATACCGCTCTAGCTCGACCTTGATCTCGTTCGCCAGGTCAATCTCGTCCTCGACAAGCAATACGGTCCAGGCGGGGACCGAAGGTCCCTTGCTCAAGTGACTTCCTCCCTCAGGACAAAGCGCCTGGAAAGGATGGAGTTTTGCTTCCGTGACTAATACTTAAGAATTTTTTAGAAGACGGCCGGGCGGGTTGCAAAAGCCCGCTTGCACACCCCGCGCTCGATCCGCGAAGACGCGCGGCGCCAAGGTCAAGGGGACGCTCGCCGACCACCCCTCACCACTGCGGGGTGGTTGATCGCCCGCTCACTCCGACTTGTCGATATTCCAGAAGATCGGCGTCGCTGGCCCGTCGAGCACACCCTTGAGCGAGGTCCGCCAGGCGTTCGGCGACAGATATTGGCCGAGCGGGATGTAAATCACCTCGTCGTAGTTCTCTTTCTGGATTTGCTCGGCGAGGTTCTTTTGCTCCGCCGGCGAAGAAGCGCGCGCAAACGCATCGCGCAACGCTTCCATCTTGGGATCGTCGGGCCAGCCGAACCAGCCGCCTTTCTTGCCCTTGCCATTGATCGAGACATTGACGATGGGGTTGACGACGTCGGCGCCCACCCAGTTGGTGAAGAACATATTCCAGCCGCCCTCCTTCGGCGGCTTCTGGCTGGCGCGGCGGGTGACGACGGTCTGCCAGTCGGTCGCCTGTACTTCGACCTTGAAGCCGGCCTCGCGCAGCAACTGCGCCGCCACGATCGGCTGGGCCTTCAGCGTCACCACATCGCCCGGCGCCATCACCACCACCGGCGTGCCGTCATAGCCGGATTCGGCCAGCAGCTTCTTTGCTTCCGCCATGCCGTTGCCCTTCACCAGCGTCTCGGCGCCAACATCGGAGGCAAGCGGCGTACCGCAGACGAACACCGCGCCGCAGATCCGGTAATATTCGGGATTGCCGACCAGCGCGTCGAGCACGTCCTTCTGGTTCATCGCCAGAAACGCCGCGCGGCGAACCTTGACGTTGTCAAAGGGCGGATACAGGAAATTCATGCGGCCGAGCGTCTGAAAGCCGAGCTTGTTCAGCGTCTCGATCTTCAGTTCGGGATTGGCCTTGAGCACCGGCAACAGGTCGAAGGGCGGATTTTCCATGAAATCGATGTCGCCCGATTGCAGGGCGTTCACCGCGGTCTGCGCATCCGGCATCGTGATCCATTCGACGCGATCGACCTTCACCACCTTAGCCCCCGAGGTCCAGCTCGGCGGCTCCTTGCGCGGCACGTAGTCGGTGTTCTTGACGTAGACCGCCTTCACACCGGGCTGGAATTCGGACGCCACGAACTTGAACGGGCCGGAGCCGATCTGCTCCTTGATCTGCTGTCCCGGCGGGGTTTCGGCCATGCGCTTGGGCATCATGAAGGGCACGAGCGAGGATGGCTTGCCGATCGATTCCAGCACGAGGCCGTAAGGTTCTTTAAGCTTCAGCGTAATGGTCTTTTCGTCTGATGCCTCAAGGCTGGCGGTGAAATCCATCAACTTCTGGCCCATGCCGTCGTTGCGGCCCCAGCGCTTGAGCGAAGCGACACAATCCTCTGCCGTCACCGGCGTGCCATCATGCCACTTCAAGCCATCGCGCAGCGTGAAGGTGTAGGTCAATTTATCGTCGGAGATTTTCCAGTCCGCCATCTGCGGCTGTATCTTGAAGTTGGAGTCTTCGGCCAGAAGCGTGTCATAGACCATGTAACCGTGGTCGCGGGTAATATAGGCGGTGGTGAAACCGGGATCGATCACGCGCAGGTCGGAATGCATCACCGCGGTGATGGTCTTGGCGGATGCAGGCATCACGGCCAGCGCAAGCGCCAACGCCGTCATCACCGGACGATTCACGCGTGGCCTTGGAAACAGCTGCAAATTCCGGAACATCGTATGTCTCCTGACGTGAAATCGGGCACGGCCGGCCACCTGATGGAGCGGATTTGACATTCGCTACCTGCCTAACCGAGAGCTCCTCGGGCGAATGTCAAATCCGAAACTCCACTAGAAACTAGCGTTTGCTAGTGGTCCTTTGATTCTAACATTCGCAAAAGTGGCGCTGCGACGGGATGCGAATGTTAGAATCTGACCACTAGTTGTGCACGCATTGCGTGATTTGGCGGCAGTAACGTGCTGTAACTCCTCTATTATTTTGAGACTTGCACCCGTTGCGCGGCGCGTCAATTGGATTTCGCGCGAATGTCCTTCGGCGAAACGCAAACGGCAACGGACGTGTCGGACGTCCGTTACCGTTACCTTTACGCCCGTCAGCTTCAATTTTCCGGCTCGTAGCCGTCGTTCAGGGTTTTCAGGAACGCGATGATGTCGGCTTCGTCCTGCGTCGTCATCGCCGGCGTTTCGCCGGGATGGCGGTTGAACGGCGGATCGGTGACGTCGACATTGGCGTGATACTGCGCCGGGATGTCGTTGTACTTCTGCACTTTCCCGTCGGCGCCGACCGGATAGACCTTCTCCGGGCTCGTGTCGCGGAAACTGTAGAAGTCCATCACCTCCTGCAAGGTGTGGAACACACCGTTGTGCAAGAAGGCGCGGCGCACGGCGGTGTTGCGCAGGGTCGGCGTCTTGAACATGCCGCAGAATTGCGTCTGGTCGGCAATGTCCTTGCGAACGGGACCGCAAACGCCGAGATCGAAATAGTTAGGATCCTTGGTGTCGACAAGCGTGACATTACGCGGCGCACCCAGCGCTTCGTACTGCGTGTCGGTGAAGAGCGGTGGCCATCCGTCCCGGCTTGGCTCGGAGGGATGGCAGCCGGCGCAGTTGGCTTTCTGGGGGTCGTTGAACAGGCGAAGACCGCGCAATTCGGCCTCGCTCAGGCGCGCTTTGCCCTCCAGCCAGTAATCGTACTTGCTGGTGTAAGGGTGGAAGCTCGGCTCCTCGATCTGATAGCGCCCGACCGCGAACAACGCTTCGGCCGTCAAGAGCTTTGTGTCCTTGAAAATTCTCTCGCCGAACAAGGCCGCAAATTTCCTGGCGTATGGCGCATGGCGCAGTTTCTCGGCAATGATCTCGAGGCTTCCGCCGTCCATCTCGCGCGGGTCGAGCAACGGGCCTTCCGCCTGGATTTGAAGGGTGTGAGCCCGGCCGTCCCAGAACAGGCCGCCTTGCGGAACGATATTGGCTGTTTGCGCGGTCTGGGTCGCGATCTTGTCGGCGCGCGCCGCCGTCTTGCCGGCCTCGGCCTGCTTCGCCAGATCGACGTTCTCGTTCAAGGGATCATCGGGGCCGATGCTGAATTCAGACTGCCGTTCCAGGTAGGTCAGCGACGGAACAGCGCGCATCCCTGGCGACGTCAGGTCCGGACCACCAAGCATCACGGACGCATCGTTCGGCGGACCATAGGCATGGTCCGGACTGTGACACGACGCGCAAGCCATCTTGCCAGAGGACGACAGGGTGGTGTCGAAGAATATGTCCTTGCCTAATCTCGCCATCGCGGAAAGCGGTGCAGCCGGACGGCGAACCAGACAAATCGGCTTCGGGTTTTCGCCGGGCTGCGTTTGCGGCTCGGCAGCGAAGACAGCGCCGGCCAGAAGGCCGGCGCCGAGGAACCACACGATCGTGCGATTGAACATCTCACTCACTCTCGGTTTCAGTTGGTCTTGCTGTCCACGGTGCCGAAGGTCGGATCGAGAACCGGCTTTGGCCACTGGGTGAAGTCGAACATGTCCATGATCGAATCGGTCGCGGCATCGAAGGAGCCGCCGCCGAGACGCTCACCGTTCAGCCAGTTGAGCCGTGCGCGGAGACAGATAGGGAACCTCGGTGACAGGTATGTGTAGGTTTGACTTCAAAAACGCCTGGTCCGCAATCGCCTTGCAACGTTTGCTGCCTGGCGACACAAAACGACGCCGGCCAAAAGGCCGGCGCCGAAAATCGCACGATTGTGCGACGTAACATCTACTAGCTTAGTCCTTGGACTTGGTCTTGGTATCCACGGTGCCGAAGGTCGGGTCGAGGAAGAGCGTCACCGACTTTTTCTGCGTGAAGTCGAACATGTCGGTGATCGAACCGGCGGTGGCATCGAACGAGCCTTGGCCGATACGCTCGCCATTCAGCCAGTTGTCCTCGATGAACTGCGGGATCGAGGCCTGCGTGGTCAGCACGTGGCTGACAAAGTTCTTCTTGGCAAAAGGCGAGATCACCAAGAACGGCTGGCGGGTACCCGGACCGCAGCGACCGGCGACAAGTCCACCCTTGACGCCGATGGGCTCGGGGGTGACGCCGGGGGTGCCGCAGTTGCCGGCGCCGTTCAGCGCGTCGGCGGTCGAGAACGAGCCGTAAATCGTCGCGGCGAAAGCATGATCGTACCAGCCGTCGGAATCGTCATAGGCGATGATCACGGCGGTGGAGTCCCAATCCTCCTGCTCCTGAAGGAAGTTGATCAGGTTGACCAATCCGGTTTGCTCATCGAGCGGATTGGAGTAACCGCCGTGACCGTCCTGGTAGGCCGGCAGCTTGATGAAGGACACGGCCGGATAATTGCCGGAGCCGACCGCCTTGGTGAAGTCTTCGAGGTCATAGGCATGGTTGGCAGGGTCAACCGTTTTGGTGCCCGGCACATTGGTGTAGCCGATCGCCTTGGTCGAGGTCGGACGGGCGTGGGTCAGGTTGGCCGTCGACGCATAGTACTGGAACCAGGCGTGATGCGGGATATAGTCGGCGGTTGGGACACCGGTCACCGCGCCACCCGTGCTGCGCGCACAGCCCGTGGTGCCGTTGTTGTTGAAGAGTTGCAGGTTGAAACCACCCATAAACGAGCCCCACGGAATATTGGCCGCGTTGAGCAGATCGCCGACGTTCTTGCTCGTCATCTGAACCTGTGCGGTCTTGCTCGAGCAAGTATCGCCAGCAGGATCGGTATCGTTGATCTGCGTGAGCCCGCCCTGACCGTCCGCGATGGTGTTCGCGGTAAAGCCTTGCGGAACGGTCGCGCCGTTGGTGGTACCAGCGAACATGTTGAGCGCACCGGGCGTCGACGGACCAAAATCGTCAGACCAGGAGTTATCGCTCATCGCGTAATTCTGGGCGTAATTCCAGAGCGCGGTGACGGTGTTGCCGTCGTAGTAGCCCATCGTCAGCGCTTTGGTGCCGAAGGCGCCGGCTCCGCCGGTGGTGCCAGTACCCACGTTCAACGGGAACAGATCGTTCTTGCCGCCGTCATAGGCCAATTGCTCAGGCGTATAGGCATGGCCCTGGTCGCCGCTGGCGGCCTGCGTGCGATCGAGACGGAACGGGTTGGACGCATTCGTGCCATTGCCCGCATTCGTAAAGTTCGGGTTGTTGTCGAGCAGAGCCGGGCTGGATAGCAGGTTGTTGACGTCGCGCTGCGTCTTCTTGGCGGGCTCGAACAGCGGCTCGCCTTCGGGGTTCAACGCGTTCGGATAGGTGCCGAAATAATGATCGAACGAAACGTTCTCGTTGAAAATGACCACGAGGTGCTTGATCGGCGTCTTGGTCTTCAACGAGTTCGGGTTGACGGCCGACGATTTCTTGGCGTCGGAGGCAACGTCGCCCACGAGGCTAATGACCGGGGCAAGCTGGGTCAGGAGGCTGTTGCCAGCAACCGAACCGGTTGATGTGAAAGTGGCGGCGACAGTGAACAGCGCGGCCGTAGATAACAAAACGGATTTGAGCTTCGAATTTTTCATCTTTTCCCCAGAGCAAAGAAGGAGTGGTAGAGCGCGGGGACCGATAAGCAGCGTCAATGACGGGCATGTGTCGGTTTGACGTCAAACCAAACAGGTTTGCGCCCTCTCTGACACCAACAAACGCAACGCATCAAGCGCTGCCGCACCGCCCTTCCCGTCGGTTCACTTGCTAAGCCCCGAGAAGGAAAAGTTATTTTCTATGCTGCGAAAGCGTTTCGCGTTTGCTTTCCAACAGCGATCAGCTCATTTGCACGCGACTCCAAAAAATTTTTCCACACCAATCGCAAGCCTTCTGCTGCGATCTTTCATTTTGTCCAGCGACTGCCGTTGGACAAAATGAAAGACCGGAGTGCGCACTCCCGCGTCTTTGCTTCGGCAGAGAAGCAAGATGACACTTCCTTTGCAAAGGTTTGACTTTGCAAATCTGTCATCTATCCTTCTTGGAAGACAGCGCCGGCCCTAAGGCCGGCGCTGACGACCGCATGGATTGTAGGATGTAAGATCTGGTCAGATCAGTTCTTGATCTTGGTTTTGCTGTCGACGGTGCCGAAGGTCGGATCGAGGAACAGCGTGACCGACTTCTTCTGTGTGAAGTCGAACATGTCCATGATCGATCCGGTCGTGGCATCGAACGAGCCTTGGCCGAGACGCTCGGCGTTCAGCCAGTTGTCCTCGATGAATTGCGGGATCGAGGCCTGCGTGATGAACACGTGGCTGACGTAGTTCTTCTTCGCGTAGGGCGAGATCACCAGGAACGGCAACCGCGTACCCGGACCGCAGCGGCCCGCGACCGGCAGACCCTTGACGCCATTGGGCACCGGTGTGACGCCGGGAACGCCGCACTGGCCGGGGGCCGTCAACGCATCCTGCGCCGAGAATGACCCACTCGTCGGCGACGCGAAGGCGTGGTCGTACCAGCCATCGGAGTCGTCAAAGGCCAGGATCACAGCGGTCGAGTCCCAGTCAGGCTGCTGCTGAAGGAAATTGACCAAGTTGACAAATCCCGTCTGTGCATCGAGCGAGTTCGAGTTGCCCGGATGCTCATCCTGGAACGCCTCCATCTTGATGAAGGAAACCGCCGGATAGTTGCCGGAGCCGACCGCAGCGAAGAAGTCGTTCAGGTCATAGGCGTGGTTGGCCGGGTCGACCTTCTTCTTGCCGGGCACGTTGGTGTAGCCGATCGCCGCCTTCGAGGTCGGACGGAGGTGGGTCGGATTGGCCGTCGAAGTGAAGTACTGGAACCAGATGTGATGCTGGACGTAATCGTTGACGGTTCGGCCCGTCACCGGGCTGACGTGGCTGCGCCCCGCGTTCGTTGCCTTCACGCCCTGGCTGTTCACGCCCGCGCAACCGGTAGAGCCGTTGTCGTTGATGGTTTGCAGGTTGAAACCACCGACGAACGATCCCCAGGGAATGCTGGCTGCATTGAGCAGGTCGCCGATGTTCTTGGCGGTCGAGGAGACCGACGTCCCCGGCGAACACACGTCAAAGGTCGGATCGACGTCGCCGATCAACGTGATGCCGCCCTGCCCGTCCGCAAGCTCGTTGCCGCTCGTTCCGACGCCCGGCACGATGCCGTTGGTCTGGCCAGCAAACATTTCAAGCAGACCGGGAGTCGACGGACCAAAGGCATCACCCCAGGCGTTATCGCTCATCGCGAAATTCTGGGCGTAGTTCCAGTACGCGGTGACCGTGTTGCCGTCGAAGAAGCCCATCACCTGACCCTTGGTGCCGAAGGCGCCGGCGCCACCCGTGGTGCCGTTGCCGACGTCCAGCGGGAACAGGTCGTTCTTACCGGCGTCGTAGGCCTTCTGCTCCGGCCCATAGGAATGGTTCTGACCGGCCGTGTCGGCCTGCGTGCGGTCGATGCGGAACGGATTGGCCGCATTCACGCCGTTGGAAGGCTGAGTGACGGTAGCGCCGTTGGAGGGCACGACGTTCGGGTTTGCGTTGGGGTTGTTGTCCAGCAGAGCCGGGCTCGACAACAGATTGTTGATGTCGCGCTGCGTTTTCTTGGCCGGCTCGAAAACCGGCTCGCCTTCCGGGTTCAACGCGTTCGGATAGGTGCCGAAGTAATGATCGAACGAACGGTTTTCGTTGAAGACGACCACAAGATGCTTGATCGGCGTCTTGGTCTTCAGCGTATCCGCCGTGACGGTCGGCGTCTTGGTCTTGGCGTTATCGACGACGCTGTCGATCAGGTTAACAACCGGAGCAAGTTCGGAGACGAGGTTGTTGCCCGCGACCGAACCGCTTGTCGTCATGGTGGCTACGGCGATCAGCGCAGCCGAAGATAGCAAAGCAGATTTGAGCTTCAGATTTTTCATCTTTTCCCCAGAGCAAAGAAGGAGTGGTAGAGCGCGGGGACCGATAAGCAGCGTCAATGACGGGCATGTGTCGGTTTGACGTCGAACCGATCAGGTTAGCGTCTCAACCAACATCTACGAACGCAGCGCGTCAAGCGCTGCCGGATTGCCCTCTTCGCCGCATCGTCTGCTAAACCACGAGAGGAAAAGTTATTTTCCAGGCTGTGAAAGCGTGTCGCGTTTGCTTTCCAACAGCGATCAGCTCATCTGCATTCAACTCCAAAAATTTTTCTCGCATCACCGCGGCGCTTCCGATGTCGCCAACAATGTTGCTCATCATACTATGTTGCCAACAATGTCGATAACAATGTCACCAACAATGTTGGTGGACATAAGCATGCGTCTGCGAAAAAGACATGACACTCAAATCCACCGCGCACCTGTTTTCAGGGCTTCAACCGTTAGTGGAGTAGATTTGACATTCGCTACCCCGTAACCGAGCATTCGAAATGCGAATGTCAAATCCAAAACTCCACTAGAAACTTATATTGGCCAGTGGTCCTTTGATTCTAACATTTGCAGAAGTGCCTGCGACGACGGGATGCAAATGTTAGAATGGACCACTAGCGGGCCGACTTCGCTTTCCGACGCCGCGCCGTTTGACCGCGAGCCGGTCGAGCCATCGCTTCAGCCGAGCGGCATGACGGCTTTGGTTTTGCAGAAGTTTTGACTTTACAAATCCGTCACCGGTCCGTCTTCTTGGCCGTCCGCCTCGCGCTTTCGGCCGTCGAGATATCCCTTTGAAATCGAGAGCCTTCGATGAATCCGACCCACCTCCCCTTTGATTCCGAAACCATGCTTGCCGGCTTGCGCGCCTGGGTCGAATGCGAAAGCCCGACCTGGAATGCCGCGGCCGTCAACCGCATGCTCGATCTCGCCGCGCGCGAAATGGCGATCATGGGCGCCTCGATCGAGCGGATCACCGGACGGCAGGGATTTGGCGGCTGCGTGCGGGCGAAATTTCCGCACCCCAGGCACGGCGAGCCCGGCATCCTGATCGCCGGACACCTCGATACGGTTCACCCCCTGGGCACCATCGAGAAGCTGAAATGGCGACGCGACGGCAACAGGTGCTATGGACCCGGCATTTTCGACATGAAGGGCGGCAATTACCTCGCCCTGGAAGCGATCCGACAAATGGCGCGCGCCGCCGTTACCACACCGCTTCCGGTCACCGTGCTGTTCACCCCGGACGAGGAAGTCGGCACGCCCTCGGCGCGTGATCTGATCGAGGCCGAAGCCAGGCGCAACAAATATGTGCTGGTGCCAGAGCCCGGCCGGCCGAACAACGGCGTCGTCACCGGCCGTTATGCGATCGCACGGTTCAACCTGGAAGCCACCGGGCGGCCAAGCCATGCCGGCTCAACCTTGTCTTCGGGCCGTTCGGCTATTCGCGAGATGGCGCGGCAAATCCTGGTCATCGACGGCATGACGTCGGAGGATTGCACCTTCTCCGTCGGCATCGTGCATGGCGGCCAATGGGTCAATTGCGTCGCCACCACCTGCACCGGCGAGGCGCTGAGCATGGCCAAGCGTCAGGCCGACCTCGACCGCGGCGTTGAGCGCATGCTGGCGCTGTCCGGCACCTCCAACGATGTGACGTTCAAGGTGACGCGCGGCGTGACGCGCCCGGTGTGGGAGCCGGATGCCGGCACGCTCGCACTCTATGACAAGGCGCGCGGCATCGCGGCGTCGATGGGGCTCGACCTTCCCCATGGCAGCGCCGGCGGCGGCTCCGACGGCAACTTCACCGGCGCCTTGGGAATCCCGACGCTGGACGGATTGGGCGTCCGTGGCGCGGACGCGCACACGCTCAACGAACATATCGAAGTCGACAGCCTCGCCGAGCGCGGCCGCCTGATGGCGGGTCTGTTGGCCACGCTGACTTAAGAGCACACTCCCTTGGCAAAAGCATCGAGCCCTTCCCGCGCGATTCCCTTCAAGCCCATTCGTGCGCGGGCCGAACAACGCAAGGGCGGCGCCAAGGCGCTGGAAAAACTGCTGCCGCCCAAGCCGAATATGAAGGCGCTGGCCAAATTCGCCGATGATCGCGTTCTGGCGGAGATGACCCAGCGGGTGTTTTCCGCAGGCTTTGCCTGGAGTGTCATCGAAAACAAATGGCCGGACTTTGAAAAAGCCTTCCTGGGCTTCAAGCCGGCCAAGCTGATTTTCCAACCCGACGATTTCTGGGACGCGCTATTATCCGACACGCGCATTGTGCGCAATGGCGCCAAGATCGCTTCGGTTCGCGAGAATGCCGCCTTCGTGCAGGAGATCGCGAAACAACATGGCAGCTTCGGCCAGTTTCTGGCCAAGTGGCCCTCCTCCGACCAAATCGGCCTGCTCGATCTGCTCGCCAAACGCGGCAGCCGCCTCGGCGGCAATACCGGCCAGATGTTGTTGCGCTTCATCGGCTGGGACGGTTTCGTGACCTCGCAAGACGTGGTCGCCTGCCTGCGTGACGCCGGGCTCGACGTGGCAGCCGAGGTGAAGTCGAAAGGGGATCTCGCCAAAGTGCAGGCGCAGTTCAATGCCTGGGCGGCCGAGACCGGCCTGCCGTATCTGCACCTGTCGCGGATTTGCGCGATGTCGGTCGGCGAAAATCATTCAGCGTGATATCAGACCGATGGCACAGGGCTTGCACCGCTTGGGTTGGCAGAATGAAGGAGTAGTGGCGTTATGACGGGGTTCCGCCACTTTCCGCGGACTTTATCCGTCGTCCCTGCGAAAGCAGGGACCCATAACCGCAGCCGTCAATTGTTGCCCCAAAGCCGTCGAACAGCGTCTCTCAAACGATGGGCCGCCGCGTATGGGTCCCTGCTTTCGCAGGGACGACGCAGGAGATGGGGCTGATGCTCGGATATCTCCTGCGCCGCGTGCTTTCCGCCATTCCCGTGATGGCCGTGGTAGCGCTGTTCGTGTTCCTGCTGTTGCGGCTGACGCCCGGCGATCCCGCGGCGATCCTTGCCGGCGACAATGCCACGCCCGAACAGCTCGAACGCATCCGCATCTCGCTCGGCCTCAATCAGCCGCTCTATACGCAGTTCTTTACCTGGGTCGGCAGTCTCCTGCACGGTGATCTCGGCACCTCGCTCTCCTCCAACCAGCCGGTCCTGAAATTGATCGGCCAGCGTATCGAGCCCTCGATCGCGGTTGCGATCGCAACCATCGTGCTGTCGGTCCTGGTCGCGGTGCCGCTCGGGGTCATCGCCGCCTGGAAGCGCGGCACCTTCATCGACCGCTTCGTGATGGGACTATCGGTGGTCGGATTTTCCGTCCCGGTGTTCGTGATCGGCTATGTGCTGATCAAGATTTTCGCCATCGACCTGCGCTGGTTTCCGGTGCAGGGATATCGCAGCATCGCAGGCGGCTTCGGACCGTTCTTCGAACGGCTGGCCCTGCCGACGGTCAGCCTGTCTTTCATCTATGTCGCGCTGATCGCGCGCATGACCCGCGCTTCGATGCTGGATGTGCTGGGCGAGGATTATGTGCGGACCGCGCGCGCCAAGGGCATCGGGGAAGCCGGCGTGCTGTTGCGTCACGGCCTGCGCAATGCCGCCGTCCCCGTCATTACCGTCATCGGCTCAGGCTTTGCGCTTCTGATTTCCGGCGTCGTCGTCACCGAAAGCGTGTTCAACCTGCCGGGTATCGGCCGCCTCACCGTCGATGCCGTGCTGTCGCGCGATTATCCGGTGATCCAGGGCCTGATCCTGCTGACGTCGGGCGTGTATCTCGGCGTCAATCTTTTGATCGACGTCGCCTATACCCTGCTCGACCCGCGCATCCGCTACTGAGGTTCGAATGGCAGTCGAGACACTTCCCGAACCGACGATCCCGATTACCACGCGATGGCGGGGCGCATTTCTCACCTCGACGCCGATCATCACCATCGCCACGATCTGCCTCGCGCTTGTCGTCGCGTCCGCTGTCGCTGCGCCCTGGCTCTCGTCGCACGATCCGCTTCTGCTTGCGCCCGCGCAGCGATTGAAACCGGCGAGCGCGCAATTCTGGCTCGGCACCGACGGTTACGGTCGCGACGTGCTGTCCCGCATTCTCTATGGCGGGCAAATCTCGCTCCTGATCGGCCTTGGCACCACGATCTTCAGCGTCGGCATCGGGCTCTTGATTGGCCTCGTGTCCGGCTTCTTCAAATGGATCGACGCGGTCTTGATGCGGATCATGGATGGGCTGATGGCGATCCCGAGCATCCTGCTGGCGATTGCCGTGGTTTCGCTCTCCGGCGCCAGCCTGATGACGATGATGGTCGCCATCACCATTCCGGAAATTCCGCGCGTGGCACGGCTGGTGCGATCCGTGGTGCTGTCGGCGCGTGAAGAGCCTTATGTCGAGGCCGCGGTTTCGCTCGGCTCCTCGCTGCCGAAAATCATGTGGCGGCATTTGATGCCCAACACGATCGCGCCGCTGATCGTGCAAGGCACCTATGTCTGCGCCTCGGCAATTTTGACCGAAGCGATCCTGTCGTTTCTCGGCGCCGGCATCAGCCCGGAAACCCCGACCTGGGGCAACATCATGGCGGAGGGGCGCAGCTTTTTCCAGATCAAGCCGTCCCTGATCTTCTGGCCGGGGCTTGTGCTTTCGATCGCCATCCTCTCCATCAATCTGATCGGCGATGCCGCACGCGACGCGCTCGACCCACGCTTGAAACAGCGGGAGGGCGGAAAGTGACCTCCCCTGTCCTCGCCATCGAAAATCTTGTCGTCGGCCTCGGCGAGCGTGGCACGCACATCATCGACGACGTCTCGCTCGAATTGCGCGAACGCGAAACCTTATGCCTGGTCGGCGAAAGCGGATCGGGAAAATCCGTGACCTCGCTTGCGGTGATGGGATTGTTGCCAAAGGGTTCGCTGGCCGCGACCGGAGGCCACATCAAACTTGTCGGTGAGGAACTGATCGGCGCCACTGACCGCCGCTTGCGACAATTGCGCGCCACGACCATGGCGATGATCTTCCAGGAGCCGATGACCGCGCTTAACCCGGTGGTGCCGGTCGGACGCCAGATCGACGAGGTCCTGCGTACCCACACCCAACTCGACGCCCGCGCGCGGCGGCGGCGCATCCTCGACATGATGGAACAGGTGCGGCTGCCCGAGATCGAGCGGATCTTTGCTTCCTATCCGCATCGCCTGTCCGGCGGCCAGCGGCAGCGCATCATGATCGCGATGGCGCTGGTGCTGGAGCCCAAACTGCTGATCGCGGACGAGCCGACCACCGCACTCGACGTCACCACGCAAAAGCAGATCCTGGCCCTGATCCGCGACCTGCAACGCGACCACGGCACGGCCGTGCTCTTTATCACCCATGACATGGGCGTGGTCGCCGAAATCGCCGACCGCGTCGCCGTGATGCGGCAGGGAAAACTGGTCGAGACGGGATCGCTTCAGACCATCCTGCGCGCGCCTGGGGCGGAATATACCCGCAACCTCCTCTCGTCGGTGCCGTCCCTCGTGCCGCGTGCGCCACGGCCGGAATCGCGGGAGCCGATCGTGCTGGAAACCAACGGACTGTCGAAAGTCTATCGCGAGCGCTCGGTATTCGGCCGAGCCCGTGAAGTCGCAGCCGCACAGAACGTGACGTTGAAGCTGCGCAAGGGCCGCACGCTCGGCATCGTCGGTGAAAGCGGGTCCGGCAAATCGACGGTGGCGCGCTGCATCGTCCGTCTGATCGATCCGACCTCCGGCACCGTTCACCTCGGCAATCGCGACATTTCCGACCTGTCACGAAACCTATTGCAGCCTTATCGCAAGAAAATCCAGATCGTGTTCCAGGATCCTTATCGTTCGCTCAATCCCCGCATCACGATCGGCGAGACCATCGCCGAGGGACCGATCAACTACGGCATGCCGCGCGCCCAGGCGCTCAAGAAAGCACGTGAGCTGCTCGAACTGGTTGGTCTGCCGTCCGACTCCGTCGCGCGGTTCCCGCACCAATTCTCCGGCGGGCAACGCCAACGCATCGCGATTGCGCGGGCGCTCGCACTCGATCCCGACGTGATGGTGGCGGATGAGGCCGTTTCCGCCCTCGACGTCTCGGTTCAGGCGCAAGTGCTGGAACTGCTCGACCAGATTCAGGCGCGGCTTGGGATAGCGATCCTGTTCATCACCCATGATCTACGCGTCGCGGCGCAAATCTGCGACGACGTCGCCGTCATGCAACAGGGCCGGATCGTCGAACAGGGCCCCGCTGCGCAAGTCCTGACCAAACCACGGGAGGCCTATACCCGCGCCTTGCTCGACGCCGCGCCCGGACGCGGATGGGATTTCGCCAATTTTAGACCGGTAGCCGTGGACGCGACAGCCTAGCAAGCATGCATAAGTAAGAGTGCTTCCTTGCTTGCAGCTCCCGACAGCTTGGGTCTAACTTTGCGCACAGATATTCCACTGAGACAGACGCATGCACCGTATCGCCGTCGGCGGCTTTCTGCACGAAACCAATACCTTCGCGCCGACGAAGGCTGCCTATGCCGACTTCGTCCACGGCGGCGGCTGGCCCGCGATGACGCAAGGCACCGACGTTCTCAAGACGATGCGCAACATCAATGTCGGCCTCGCCGGCTTCATCGGTGAAGCCGAGATGCACGCCTGGGAACTGGTGCCGACGATTTTCGCTGCCGCGAGCCCCTGCGCCCATGTAACAACAGACGCCTATGAACGTATCGCTGAAGTGCTTGTCGACGGCATCAAAAGCGCCGGGGCGCTTGACGCGGTCTATCTCGATCTGCATGGCGCCATGGTGAGCGAGCATTTCGACGATGGCGAAGGCGAGATCCTGCGCCGGGTGCGCGAGGTGATCGGCGGCAGGCTGCCGCTCGTCGTCAGCCTCGATCTGCACGCCAATGTCACGCCTGACATGGTGCGCCACGCCGACGCGCTGATTGCCTATCGCACCTATCCCCATGTCGACATGGCCGACACCGGCCGCGCCGCCGCGCGCCATCTGGCGTTGCTGCTGCGCGAAGGTCGGCGTTTTGAGAAGGCATTCCGGCAATTGCCGTTCCTGATTCCGATCAGCTGGCAATGCACCAACGATTTTCCGACCAAGGGCATTTATGAAAAGCTGGCGGCGATGGCGAGCGAGGACGTACCATCGCTCTCGTTCTGCCCGGGATTTCCGGCCGCCGATTTCGCCGATTGCGGACCGAGCGTCTTTGCCTACGGACGAACGCAAAAGGACGCGCAAGCTGCCGTCGACCGGCTCGCTCTCCTGATCGAAGGCCATGAGCGCGATTTCGACGGCCGCATCTACGCGCCCGACGAAGGCGTGCGGCTGGCGATGGAATTATCGAAAGGCGCGCAAAAACCCATCATCATTGCCGACACTCAGGACAATCCCGGCGCGGGCGGCGATTCCGACACCACCGGCATGTTGCGGGCGCTGGTCCGCAACAACGCCACGCGCGCAGCGATCGGCGCGATCTACGATCCGGCATCCGCGAAGGCCGCGCACGACGCGGGAGCAGGCGCCACGATCAAGCTCGCGCTCGGCGGCAAGTCAGGCATTCCGGGCGACGCGCCATTCGAGGCGACGTTCACGGTCGAAAAACTCTCCGACGGCAAGTTCGTGGCGCCGGGCCCCTATTTCGGCGGCCGCGACATGGACATGGGGCCGTCGGCCGCCTTGCGGATCGGCGATATCCGCGTGGTCGTCAGCTCGCACAAGGCCCAACTGGCGGATCAGGCGATGTTTCGCTATGTCGGGATCGAACCGACCGAACAGGCGATCCTTGTGAACAAGAGCTCGGTGCATTTTCGCGCCGATTTTGAACCTATCGCCGAAAGGCTTCTGATTTGCGCCGCTCCGGGCGCGATGCCTGCCGATCCCGCCTCATTGCCCTGGACCAAACTGCGGCCGGGCGTTCGCCTCAAACCGAATGGTCCTTCTTTCGCCCCACTCCATCGCTCAAAACCTCACTCGCCCGCCATCGGATAACCATATGCCCACGATCGACCGCATCGAGAGTTTTGCCGACGAACTCACCGCCATCCGCCGCGACCTGCACGCCCATCCTGAAATCGGCTTTGAGGAGGTCCGCACCTCCGGCATCGTCGCCGAAAAGCTCGCCCAGTGGGGCGTGGAGGTGCATCGTGGCCTCGGCGGCACCGGCGTCGTCGGCGTGCTCAAGGGCAACGGAAATGGCGGCAAACGCATCGGGTTGCGCGCCGACATGGACGCGCTGCCGATGGAAGAGAACACCAACCTGAAATGGCGCTCGACCATTCCCGGCCGCTTTCACGGCTGCGGCCATGACGGCCACACCACCATCCTGCTCGGCACCGCGCGCTATCTCGCCGAAACCCGCAACTTCGACGGTACGGTTCACTTCATCTTTCAGCCGGCCGAGGAAGGCCTCGGCGGCGCGCGCGCCATGATCAAGGACGGACTGTTCGAGAAATTCCCCTGTGACGAAATCTACGGCCTGCATAACGCGCCGGACCTCAATCACGGCGAGCTTGCGGTGCTGCCGGGACCGGCGATGGCCGGTGCCGATTTCTTCGACATCACGATCCAAGGCTATGGCGCGCATGGCGCGATGCCCGAACGCTCCAAAGACCCGGTCGTGATTGCGATGACGCTCGGCCAGGCGCTGCAAACCATCGTCAGCCGCAACGTTTCGCCAAATGAACCGGCCGTGCTCTCGATCACGCAAATTCACGCCGGCTCCGCCTATAACGTGATCCCGGGCAAAGCCAAGCTCGCAGGCACGGTGCGCGCCTTTTCCGATGACGTCCGCGCGCTGATCCGCGAGCGGATGCGCAGCCTCTGCGCCGGCATGGCGGCTGGCTTCGAGGTCGAGATCACAGTCGATATCCGGGATATCTTCAGCGTGCTGGTGAACCAGGAAGAGCACTGCAAGGTGGTGGCGGACGTGGCGCGGACGGTGGTCGACCCTGCGAAGGTCTTGACCCGCTCGAAGCCGAAGATGGGCAGCGAGGATTTTGCCGACATGCTGCATGCCGTTCCCGGCGCCTATTTCTGGCTCGGTCACGACGGATCGGTGCCGGTGCACAATCCCGGCTTCACGCTCGACGACAAGATCTTGCCCGTGGGCGCCAGCATGTTTGCCCGCATCATCGAGACCCGCCTGCCGGCCGGCGGTTAAGAAGGAGCGGCCATGAGCGAGGAAGAGGCTTCCGACGCCGTCACGGCGCTGCACGATCTCAGCGCCGTCGACATGATCGCGGGTTTTCGCGCGCGGCAATTCTCGCCGAGCGAAGTGCTCGACGAATTGCTGGCGCATGTCGCGCTGTGGGAGCCTCACATCAAGGCGCTCTACGCGTTCGATCCCGACGGCGCGCGCGCCGCCGCCAAGGCCTCGACCGAGCGCTGGCAAAACGGCGAGGCAGTCGGACCGCTCGACGGCGTTCCCGTTACCATCAAGGAGAATATCGCGACCAAAGGCGTCGCGATACCGCTCGGCACCGCTACGACCAGGCTGGTGCCAGCCGAGGCGGACGCGCCGCCGGCCGCGCGCTTGCGCGAAGCAGGCGCGATCATCTTCTCCAAGACCACGATGCCGGATTTCGGCATGCTGTCGTCCGGCCTGTCGTCCTTTCACCCCCTCACCCGCAATCCCTGGGACCTGCGTCAAAATCCGGGTGGGTCGAGCGCGGGCGCGGGTGCGGCCGCTGCTGCCGGCTATGGCCCTCTGCATCTTGGCACCGATATCGGCGGCTCAGTGCGGCTGCCGGCTTGCTGGTGCGGTCTTGTCGCGCTGAAACCGAGCTTGGGGCGGGTGCCGATCGATCCGCCCTATGTCGGCCGCGTTGCGGGACCGATGACGCGCACCGTCGATGACGCCGCGCTGATGATGAGCGTGATGGCGAAACCCGATCGCCGCGACGGCATGAGCCTGCCGCCCAACGACATCCACTGGAAGACGCTCGACAAGCCGTCACGCAAGCTGCGTATCGGGCTCCTTCTCGACCCCGGCGTCGGGCAAGCACTGGAGAAAGACGTCCGCGATGTCGTGGTCAAGGCGGCGAAAGCCTTTGAAGGCGCAGGCGCCACAGTCAGCGAGGCCAAGGGCATCCTGACGCGCGAGATGCTCGAGGGCCTCGACAATTTCTGGCGCGCGCGGCTCTGGGACGATCTTTCCGAACTCCCCGCCACTGAGCGCGGCAAGACGCTGCCCTATATTCTCAACTGGGCGGAAGCCGGCGCGAAACTATCCGGCGTGGATGTGATCAGAGGCTTCAACATCACCATGGCGATCCGCGCGGCCGCCGTCAAACTTTTTGCCGATATCGACTATGTGATCTCGCCGGTCTCGCCGGTGGTGAAATTCGCTGCCGAACTCGCCGCCCCCCTGAACGATCCGGATCGGCCGTTCGAGCACATCGCCTACACGGTGCCGTGGAACATGGCGGAGAACCCGGCGATTTCGATCAACGGCGGCTATGACGCGGCAGGTTTTCCGATCGGCGTGCAGATCATCGGCCGCCGCTTCGACGATCTCGGGGTGCTCGCGATGGCGAAAGCGTTCGAGAGCCTGCGCGGGGCGCAACGGCCCTGGCCAAGTCCTCCAAAGAAGTAGCCAAACTCTCGTGTCCAGCGCGCGGTGCGGCACCAAGTGCTGCGCCGCAGATGCGGGACCCATCTGTTTTATCTTAAATCATGGGTCCCGGTTCTGCACCGCGCCGCCATAGCGCGTCTAAGACGCGCGTAAACGCGCTTATGGCGTCGCAGTGCGCCCGGGACACCACTCATAGCTTCGGAAGGTGGCACCCGGTTATATCTTTCGCCGCATCAAAGCATCCCGGATTAGCGGCAGGCGGTCGTTGCCGAAATACATGTCGGTCTTGTCGAGGAAGATCGTCGGCGAGCCGAACCCGCCCCGTGCCATCACTTCATCGGTATTGGCCTTGAGCGCATCCTTGATCTTTTGATCGCCGATACCGGCAAAGAAGGCTTTCGCGTCGATGCCGGCGCGCCGGCAGACTTCCGTCAGCACCGCGTCCTGCGAAATGTCCTGGTCTTCGCCCCAATAGATCTGGAACACCGTGCGCGCGAACGGCAGCATGTCCTTGCCCAGCCAGATGCAGCCACGCATCGCCTTGACGCTGTTTACCGGAAACACCGTCGGCCGCATCTTGATGGTCAGGCCGGAGACGCGCGCCCAGTCCGCGATGTCCTTTTTGTCGTAGGCGACCTTGGCCGGCACAGGATGTTCGCGCCTGGCGTAGACGCTCGGATTGATGGTGTTGAAGATGCCGCCGACCAAAATCGGCCGCCACGAGATTTCCTCGTCGAACTCCTTCGCCAGCGGCTGGATGTTGTGGAAGGCGAGATAGGTCCAGGGGCTCGAACAGTCGAAAAAGAACTCGATCATGGCGTTTCCTTATGTTCACTCTTGCTTTGGCGCTCGTGTCCCGCAGGCGGTGCAACGCTTGTGTTGCATCGCAGATGCGGGACCCACGCCCAGAATTGCATAATTCCTGCGTCCCGGTTCTGCACCGCATCGCCATAGCGCGTCTAAGACCCTCGTAAACGCGCGCTTATGGCGCCGCAGTGCGCCCGGGACAGGATTACTTCTTCTCGACCATCTCCTTCGCCCTTTGCCCGAACATGTTCTTGCGCGCCTCCTCGTCAAAAGGCTCCTTGACGAATTTGCCGATCGCGAGCCCCGCCTGCACCTGCGGCCGGGCGCGAACGTCGGCGTACCAGCGCTTGACGTTCGGATAGTCGTCGAGCGTAAAGCCCTGTGCCTTGTGCGTCATGGTCCAGGGGAAGCAGGCAATGTCGGCGATGGAATAATCCTCGCCTGCGACATGGGCGCCGGTCTTGCCGAGTTGCGTATCGAGCACGTGATAAAGCCTGGCTGCCTCGTCGCGGTAGCGCTGGATCGCATAGGGAATTTTTTCCGGCGCATAGAGCGCGAAATGCCCGTGCTGGCCGAGCATCGGCCCGAGCCCGCTCATCTGCCACATCACCCACTGGATCACGACCGAGCGCGCGCGCAATTCGCTCGGCAGAAACCGTCCGACCTTGTCGGCGAGATAAATCAGGATCGCGCCGGTCTCGAACACCGAGAACGGCCCGCCGCCGTCGGCAGGCGCATGATCGACGATCGCAGGAATCCGGTTGTTCGGGCTGACGGCCAGAAATTCCGGCTTGAACTGATCGCCCGCGCGAATGTTGATGGGAATGACGTTGTAAGGAATCCCCAGTTCCTCCAGCATGATCGAGATTTTCCAGCCGTTCGGCGTCGGCGCGTAATAGAGGTCGATCATGGGTTTCTTTCGGCAGGGGTCATCGTCATTGCCGGGCTCGACCCGGCAATCCATCAGCTTCAAAGAAGTAATTTTGATGGTCGATGGATACGCGGGTCAAGCCCGCGTATGACGACTTGTCCTGTACCTCACCCCCGAGACGTGGCAAATAAACCGTCTTAACAAAGCCTGAAACGCCAGAGGACGCGCCCAAAATGCTGTTTCCGACCACGATCGCCGGCTCCCTGCCCAAGCCTGAATGGCTGGCCGAACCGAACAAGCTGTGGGCGCCCTGGAAATCGCAGGGCGATGAACTCGCCCGCGCCAAGCGCGATGCGACCATGCTCGCGGTGAAGATTCAGGAAGACGCCGGCATCGACATCGTCACCGAGGGCGAACAGGCCCGCCAGCATTTCGTCCACGGCTTTCTGGAAAAAGTCGACGGCATCGATTTCGCCCACAAGGTCGAAATGGGAATCCGCAAGGATCGCTACAAGGCGATGGTGCCGCAGGTGGTGGCGCCGTTGCGGCTCAAGGGCCGCGTCCATGCGGATGAAGCCCGCGTCGCCCGCACCCACACCACGCGCCAGCTGAAATTCACGCTGCCCGGTCCGATGACCATCATCGACACCATCGCCGATCAGTATTACGGCGACCGCGTCAAGATGGCGTTTGCCTTTGCCGAACTGCTCAACGAGGAGGCCAAGGCGTTGCAGGTCGACGGCGTCGACCTCGTGCAATTCGATGAACCCGCCTTCAACGTCTACATGGACGAGGTCAACGACTGGGGCATCAAGGCCCTGGAACGCGCCGCCGAAGGACTGACCTGCGCCACGGCAGTCCATATTTGTTATGGCTACGGCATCAAGGCCAACACCGACTGGAAGGAAACGCTCGGCACCGAGTGGCGGCAATACGAGGATATTTTCCCGACGATTGCCAGGAGCCCGATCCAGCAGGTCGCGATCGAATGCCGCAACTCGCGGGTGCCGCTTGAACTGCTTGCCTTGCTCAAGGGCAAGAAGGTCCAGGCCGGTGTGATCGATGTGGCGAGCGACACGGTGGAAACCGCCGACGACGTCGTAGCCGTGATCGACGCGGTCTCGAAATTCGTGGCCAAGAGCGACATCATCCCGACCACCAATTGCGGCATGGCGCCGATGCGGCGCGATATTGCCGAAGCCAAGCTGATGGCGCTCGGTGCGGGCACCAAACTGGCACGCGAGAGGCTGGGGTAATTCTCGTTCCGTTATTGCGGTGAATTGCCACTCTCTCGCATCGCGATCGGTGAGCTCTCTCCCCCTTTGTGGTGGAGAGTTGGAGAGGGGGGTTACCAGAAGCAGCTGCCGCGGGCCTACCCCCCCTCCCTAACCCTCCCCCACAAGGGGGGAGGGAATAAGAGAGACACTCCCATGCAGCACCGGCCGATATCCGGCCGCAAACGCGCGCACGGTCGAAGGCGGGGTCAAGAGTTTCGCATCCTCAATGCCGCCTCTCACGGCGCGATAGCCGGAAGGCGACCACTTGAGTGCTTTTCCTTGCGCGATCAGAAAGCTCTCTTCGCCCGCCCGCACCATCGTGCCATCGGGTAGCTTCTCCAACGCCCTCGGCAAGGGATGCAGCTTCCTGGCCGAAGCAAAGCGCTCCCGATGCAACACAGCGTCGATCTCAGGCGCGAGCACGTCGCTCACGCGATTGCCCTTCTCCCAGGCGGCGCGGAAACGGTTGGCGTCCTCGCGCCGGCAATAGAAGCAAGGCCGATGCCCCGCCGCAAAGGCAGTCGCCTCATCGAGAAAGAACAGCTCGGTCCAGCTTCTCCTTTCCATCACCTTGCGGCGGCGGCCACGGAATTCCAGCACGCAAGTGAGCCAGGCGTCGGTCGACCAGCGTTTCCTCAGCAGCGTCTTCGTGGCGGGGTCGTGGATGATGCCGCGATTGCCGACAAACATTCCACGATCGGGAATGGCTGCGATTTCGCCTGTCGGCAGCACGCGGTTTTGCAGGGGCATTGAACCAATCGCCTCGTTCCGCCCTCGTCATTCCGGGGCGCCGCGAAGCGGTGAGCCCGAGAATGCCATGCCACCGCAACATTGCTGGGAGAAATGGATTCCGGGTTCGATGCTTTCGCATCGCCCCGGAATGACAGTGTGATCATGCCGCGCCGTCGCGGATCGGCGGCTGGAACGACAACGCCGTGTCCCATGGAAAGAAGATCCAGGTGTCCTGCGACACTTCAGTGATGAAGGTGTCGACCAACGGCCGTCCCTTCGGCTTGGCGTAGACGGTGGCGAAATGCGCATCCGGCAGCAGATCACGCACCATGCGACCGGTCTTGCCGGTATCGACGAGGTCGTCGACGATCAGAAGTCCCTTGCCGGTGCCGCCGCCCAGCTTGGCGGTGTCGGCCGCAATCCCCTTGAGCACCTTCAGGTCGCCCTGCTGGGTATGATCGTAGCTTGCGATGCAGACGGTATCGATGATGCGAACGCCGAGTTCGCGCGCCACGATCGCCGCCGGCACCAGACCGCCGCGGGTGATCGCAATGACGGCGTGAAAAGGCCCGACTTCATTCAGCCGCCACGTCAGCGCCCGGCAATCCCGGTGGAACTGATCCCACGACACCGGAAAGGCCTTTCCCGCACTTGGATCTGCCATTCAATCCCCCTGCTGTTATCTCTGTTCTGATTTCCTGCGCCTATTCGGTTTTGATTGAATCAAAACCGGGCTCATTTTTGTTTTGACGCGTTTTCTTCACGCGACCGTTTCCACTTCGCTCGAAAACGCTTTAGCGGCTCACATTCAATCCGGCCAGCATTTCCTTCACGGCATTCATCGCAGCCGCGAGCTTCTCCGGATCGCGCGAGCGAACCACCAGATTGGTGTTCGGCTTCTTGTCCTCGTCGGTGAAGGGATAGCTGCCGATGATGGTGTCGGGATGCGCGTTGGCGATGCCGCGCAAGGGCCCGCCGATGTCGCCTTCACGGGCATTGGCGCGAACGCTTTCCGACAGCATCCGCACCCCGGATTTCAGTTTTGGCGCCACGATGTCCATCATCGCCTGCATGATCGTCGGCACACCGGCCATCACGATGACATTGCCGATCTTGAAGCCGGGCGCGAGGATGGTTGCGCTCTGGATCAGTTCGGCCCCGTCGGGAATCCGTGCCATCCGCAACCGCGCCTCGTTCAGATCCGCCTCGCCCCAGCGCTCGCGAAACCGCGCCACCACTTCCGGATGGTGATCGATGCCGACGCCGAACGCCTTGGCGACGCTGTCGGCGGTGATGTCGTCATGGGTCGGACCGATGCCGCCGGTGGTAAAGACGTAGGTATAGCGATGACGCAGCGCATCCAATGCCGCGATGATCTCAGGCTCCTCGTCGGCGACGACGCGCACTTCCTTGAGGTCGATGCCGATATTGGTGAGATATTCGGCGATGAAGCCGATGTTCTTGTCCTTGGTCCGCCCGGACAGGATTTCGTCACCGATCACCAGAATTCCCGCCGTGACGATCTCACTCATGGTCTCTCCTTCGAGCGGCCGGCGCCCACCTTTGGCCAATCTCGTTTATCCGGCCAACACCTTGATCTCCAGCGGGATTTTGCTGCCGAAATGAGCAGCCGCAAGCTGTTTTTTCGGCAAACCGCCCCGCTATACCCAGCAAATGGCCGGGACCAATCCATATCGCGCTGGCGTGAGCCTTGCTACCATCCCTGTGAAGTCATGCACTGTAGCGAATGGCTTTGGGGGACGGTCGACATTCATGGCAGTTGCCTTCGATGAAATGAACGGCATGGGCGGCGACCTTCGTCCGGCCTACGAGGAACTCTCCCGCTGGCTCAAGGAGACGCCGCCGGACACGCTGGAATATCGCCGCCAGGAGGCCGAACTCCTGTTCCGCCGGATCGGCATTACCTTCGCGGTCTATGGCGACGCGGAAGCCCAGGAACGGCTGATCCCCTTCGACGTCATTCCCACGAATCATGTCCGCCAAGGAATGGACGCTCCTTGAAAAAGGTCTCAAGCAGCGCGTGCGCGCGCTCAATATGTTCCTGCGCGACATCTATCACGGCCGCGATATCCTGCGCGCCAACATCGTGCCCGAGGATCTGATCTTCCAGAACCCGGTGTTCCGCCCCGAGATGAACGGCCAGGACGTGCCGCACGACATCTATGTCCATGTCGCCGGCATCGACATCATCCGGACCGATGCGGACAACTTCATCGTGCTGGAAGACAACGCCCGCACGCCGTCCGGCGTGTCCTACATGCTGGAAAACCGCGAAATCATGATGCGGCTGTTTCCGGACCTGTTTGCGCGGCATCGCATCGCGCCGGTGGAACGATATCCGGACGAACTGTTGTCGGCGCTGCGATCGGTGGCGCCGTTGAGTGCCGCGGCCGAGCCGACGGTGGCGCTGATGACGCCCGGCGTCTACAACTCCGCCTATTACGAACACTCGTTCCTCGCCGACAAGCTCGGCATCGAACTGGTCGAGGGCCGCGACCTCATCGTCAAGGACGATGAGGTGTTCATGCGCACCACCGAAGGCCTCAAACGCGTCGACGTGATCTACCGCCGCCTCGACGACGACTTCCTCGACCCCCTCACCTTCCGCCCGGATTCCGCGCTCGGCGTGCCCGGGCTGATGTCGGCCTATGCCGCCGGCAATATCACGCTGGCGAATGCGGTCGGCACCGGCATCGCCGACGACAAGGCGATCTACTCCTACATGCCGGACATCGTGAAATTCTATCTCGAGCGAAGAGCCGATCCTGAAGAACGTGCAGACCTGGCGCTGCCGCGAGCCGAAGGATCTCGCTTACGTGCTCGACAATCTCGCTGATCTCGTCGTGAAGGAAGTTCATGGCTCCGGCGGCTATGGCATGCTGATCGGGCCGGCCGCGACCAAGGCCACGATCGAGGCGTTTCGCGACAAGTTGAAGCGCGAGCCGGAAGGCTTCATCGCCCAGCCGACGCTGGCGCTATCGACCTGCCCGACCTGCACCGCCGCAGGCCTTGCGCCGCGCCACGTCGATTTGCGGCCCTTTGTGCTGACCGGGAGCCAACGCACGACCATCGTGCCGGGCGGGCTGACCCGCGTGGCGCTGAAGGAAGGTTCGCTGGTGGTCAATTCGAGCCAGGGCGGCGGCACCAAGGATACCTGGATATTGGACGAATAGATTCATGCTGTCGCGTACCGCTGAAAACCTTTACTGGCTCGCCCGCTATGTCGAACGGGCCGAATATATCGCGCGCACGATCGATGCCACGCTGCGCGTGACCGCGCTGCCGGCCGCCTATATCGGCAAGACCAATGAATGGGAATCGGCGCTGCTCACCGCGGGCGTCAGCGCAGAGCTTCTACAACGTCTACAACGAGGCCAACGAGCAGAACGTCGTCGACTATTTGTCGTTCAACGCAAATAATCCCTCCTCGATCAAGAACTGCATCGAGGCAGCGCGACTCAATTCGCGTTCGGTACGCACCGCGCTCACCAGCGAAATGTGGGACACCATCAACTCGGCCTGGATCGAACTCGGGGAACTCTGGGGCAAAGGCGCCAAGACCCGCGAGGAACTGGCGCGCTTCCTGCGCTTCGTGCAGGAGACCTCGCTGCGTTTCGACGGCTCGGCCTACCGCACCATGCTGCGCAACGACGCCTACTGGTTCTCGCGCCTCGGCGTTCATGTCGAGCGCGCCGACAACACCGCCCGCATCCTCGACGTGAAATATCATGTGCTGCTGCCCGAGGAAGAACATGTCGGCGGCCCGCTCGACTACTATCAGTGGACCTCGATCCTGCGCTCGGTGTCGGCGCTGACCGCCTATCACTGGGTCTATCGCGAGACCATGAAGCCCTGGCTGATCGCCGACCTCCTGATCCTCAACGATACCCTGCCGCGTTCGCTCGCGAGCTGTTACGGTAATCTCGTGCGCAATCTGGATCAGATCGGGGTCGCCTATGGCCGCCAGGGCGCCTCCCAGCGCCACGCCCGCGGCGTCCGCAACCGGCTGGAACACAGCAATATGGACGATATTTTCCAGCACGGCGTGCATGAATTCATTCAGGAATTCATCGCCGACAATTCAAGGCTTGGTGAAATCATCACCAAACAGTATTTGATCTGACGCTAGTCATTCCGGGATGGCGCGAAAGCGCCAGACCCGGAATCATCGAGATTCTCAGGTGCGCAATTGCGCACCATAGTTCGATGCTGCTATCGCCCCGGAATCGACTCTCCGAAAAATCTGGACACCACATGCGCCTGCGCATTGCCCATTCCACGACCTATCGCTACGAACCGGCGGCAACCGGCATCACCCAGATTCTGCGGATGACGCCGGGCAGTCATGACGGACAATATGTCGCCGAGTGGCAGATCGACGTTTCCACCAACTCCCGCCTTCATATGCGTCAGGACGCCTTCGGCAACACCATCCATGTGCTGACCGAGGCTGCGCTCTCCGATCTCACCATCACGGTCCAGGGCCTGATCGAAACCCACGACACCGGTGGCGTGCTGCGCGGCACCGACGAACGCTTTCCGCCGGGCTTTTTCTTGCGAGCGACCGAGTTGACCCAGGTCAACACGGCCATGGAGGCGTTCTCGCGCGAACTGCGTTCGGAATCGGAGAAGGACGTGCTGGGTTTCCTGCATGCATTGATGCTCCAGATCAACGATCACATGACGTTCGACGAGGACCCGACCAATAGCGGAACATCGGCGGCCGAAGCCTTCGCCTTGAAGCGCGGCGTGTGCCAGGACTACGCGCATATCTTCATCGCCTGCGCGCGATCGGTCGGCGTGCCCGCCCGCTTCATCTCCGGACATTTTCTGCGCTCCGACGGCATGGTAAATCAACAAGCCGGCCATGCCTGGGCCGAAGCCTATGTGCCGAATTTGGGCTGGGTCGCGCTTCGATCCGGCGAATGCGATCTGCGCCACCGACGCCCATGCCCGCGTCGCGCTCGGCCTCGATTACCTCGGCGCCGCTCCGGTCCGCGGCACCCGCTATGGCGGCGGCACGGAAGTGCTGACGGTTACGGTGAAGGTCGACCAGGCCGGCCGGCAAGGCCAGTGGCAAAGCCAGTCATAACCTCCCGACGACGTTTTTATTCCCTGAAGCCTTAAGTCCCTGAAGCCGCGCGCATCTCTCACCCGTCCAATTGGGGTTGGACCGGCACGCGAAATTGGATAGTTTCGCGCCGCGATAAAGCTTCGGGGACGGAAATGACCTATTGCTGCGGAGTGCTGGTACGGGACGGCCTCGTCATGATCGCCGACACCCGCACCAATGCCGGGCTCGACAACGTCTCGACCTTCCGCAAGCTGCACATCTTCTCCAAGCCCGGCGAGCGCATCATGGCGATCGCCAGCGCCGGCAATCTCGCGATCAGCCAGTCGGTGCTCTCGACCCTGACCGAGGGCATGGAAGACCCGCGACACGGGCGAGGTCGAAACGCTGCTGAACGCGCCGACCATGTTCCAGGCCGCGCAACGCATCGGGCGGGCGATCCGCGCCGTGCATTCCACCGAAGGCACCGCGCTGAAATCGGAGGACATCAATTTCGACGTGTCGTTCCTGTTCGGCGGCCAGATCAAGGGCGCGCGGATGCGCCTGTTCATGATCTATCCGGCCGGCAATTTCATCGAATGCACCACCGACACGCCCTACTTGCAGATCGGCGAGCACAAATACGGCAAGCCGGTGCTCGACCGCGCCATGCATTACGACGTCGAACTGTACGAGGCGCTCAAGACCAGCCTGATCTCGATGGATTCGACCATGCGCTCCAATCTCGGCGTCGGCCTGCCGATCGACGTGCTGGTGGTGCGTGCGGATGTCTGCGACGCCGATCTCAACCACCGCATCGAGGCCGGCGAGCCCTATTTCCACGATCTGCGCTCGCGCTGGTCGGCGGCGTTGCGCGCGGCGCATCAGAACATTCCGCGGCCGCCCTACAAGACCGAAACACCGAAAACCTGAAACGCGTAACGACAAAACCAAAGATAAAGGCAGGAAACAATGACCGAGCCCAAAAACAAGATCGCCATCGTCACCGGGGCCGGAACCGGCGTCGGGCGCGCCGCCTCGTTGGCGCTGATGAATGCCGGCTTCACCGTCGTGCTCGCCGGTCGGCGCCTGGAGAAGCTGGAAGAAACCGCCAAGCTCGGCGCTGCCGGCCAAGAGCCTCGCCGTCTCCTCCGACATGACCGATCGCGGGCTCGATCGCCGCACTTTTCGCCAAGGTGATGGAGACCTATGGCCGGCTCGATCTCTTGTTCAACAATGCCGGCATGGGAACGCCCCGCGATGCCGTTTGAGGATCTGAGCCTCGCGCAATGGCAGGCGGTGGTTTCCACCAACCTCACCGCAGCCGTTCCTGTGCACCCAGCACGCGTTCCGCATCATGAAGGACCAGACCCCGCGCGGCGGCCGCATCATCAACAACGGCTCGATTTCCGCGCATGCGCCGCGGCCGTTCTCCGCGCCCTATACCTCGACCAAGCACGCCATCACCGGCCTCACCAAGGCCACCAATCTCGACGGCCGCGCCTATGACATCGCGGTCGGCCAGATCGACATCGGCAATGCCGCAACGCCGATGACCGACCGCATGGTCGACGGCGTGTTGCAGCCGGACGGCCGCAAGATGCCGGAGCCGCGGATGGACTCCAAGGCGGTCGGCGACGCCGTCGCCTACATGGCGGGCCTGCCGCTCGACGCCAACGTGCTGTTCATGACGGTCATGGCAAGCAAGATGCCGTTCGTCGGGCGGGGTTGAGCTCGCGCCCGGGCGCAGCGCAGCGCCACAAGCGCGTTTACGCGCGTCTTGACGCACTATGGCGGTGCGCTGCTGAACCGGGGCCCACAAGTTCGCTATGCATCATAGGTCCCGGATCTGCGTTGCACCGTTTCACGCTGCACCGCGTCCGGGACACGAGAGCGCACGCCCCCTACTCCAGTCTCTCCACATCGCGCAGCGACGGGAACAGCTTCATCCACAATAGCGCGATCGCAACCGTGGCGACGCCGCCGAGCACAGCGGAAGCAACCGTGCCGAGCAGTGCGGCCGCTACTCCACTCTCGAACTGGCCGAGATAGTTCGAGGCGTTGATGAACAGGAAGTTCACCGCGCCGACCCGGCCGCGCATGTCGTTCGGCGTCGACAACTGCACCAGCGAAAAACGTATCACGACGCTGACCGTATCGGCCGCGCCGAGAACCGCCAGCGCCAGCACCGACAGCCACATCCAGTGCGACAGCGCAAAGACGACCGTCGCCACACCAAACACGATCACCGCCTGGAACATCCGCAATCCCACGCGGCGGCCGATCGCATGGCGCGCCAGGACCGCGGTCATGAGCAGCGCGCCGACGGCCGGCGCGGCGCGCAGGATGCCGAGGCCGAAGGGGCCCGCCATCAGGATGTCGCGCGCATAGATCGGCAATAGCGCAGTCACCCCGCCGAACAGCACCGCGAACAGATCGAGCGAGATCGTGCCGAGGATCGCCGAGTTGTTGCGGATGAAGCGGACGCCGGCATAGATGTCGTCCGCCGTCGCGGCGTCCTTCGGAGTCTCGGGCTCTGTGATCCTGATGCCGCCGGTCAGCACCGCGCTCAGCAGCCAGAACCCCAGCATGATGCCATAGGGCAAACCGGGCGCAAACGCATAGGCGATGCCGCCGAGCGCGGGGCCGGTGATGGTCGCCAGTTGCGCGGCGGCACTCGACAGTGCGGTCGCGCGTTGCAGCGAACCTTGCGGGGCGATCAGCGGCAGCAGCGCTGCGATGGTCGGGCTTTCGAATGCGCCCGCCATTCCCAGCACGAATGTCGCGATGAAGATGTGGACCTCGGTGAGCCAGCCGGCATAGGAGCCCCAGCAGAGAAACAAGGCGGTCAAAGCCTCCGCCAACTGGCAGAGCTGCACCACGCGCTTGCGTTCGAACCTGTCGGCGGTGTGGCCCGCGACAAACACCAGCAATGCGGTGGGCAGGAACTGCACCAGTCCGATCATGCCGAGTTCGAAGGCGCTGCCGGTGAGATCATAGATCTGCCAGCCGATCGCCACCGCGCCGATCTGGCTGGCAAACCGCGTCAGGCTTCGCGACAGCAGGAAGAACAGGAATGAGGGTTGCCGGAGCAACGTGCCGGCGCTTACCGGCGAGGGTAACGACATAACGGTGATCGGTGACCGATGACGGCTTTGTTGTCAACGGCCGCTCGCTCCGGAATAGGCTTTGCATGGCATTGCGCCTGGTGGAGTGGATTTGACATTCGCCGCCCGGCCAACCACAAATTCGCAAGGCGAATGTCAAATCCTGAACTCCACCAGAAACATATATTTGCTAGTGGTCCTTTGATTCCAACATTCGCAAAGGTGATCGCTGAGAGGGGATGCGAATGTTGGAATCGGACCACTAGAATCGCAACGCTGCCATAATCCGCCGGGGTTTCGAGGGGCCTTCATGCTTCAACTGCAATCGGCGTTCGGCATTGTCGCGCTGCTGGCGCTGGCCTGGATTCTTGGCGAGAACCGCCGCGCGGTTTCGCTGCGGCAGACGGCCATTGGACTCGCCGTCACCTTGGCGACCGCCGTCGTGCTGATCAAATTGCCCGGCGTGGCGCATGTGTTCGGCGCCATCAACGACGCGGTCGGCGCGGTCGCATCGGCCTCGCGCGCCGGCACCTCGTTTGTGTTCGGCTATCTCGGCGGCGGCGCGTTGCCGTTCGACCTGAAATCGCCGGGCAATGAATTCATCCTGGCGTTTCAGGCACTCCCCATCGTGCTCGTGATGAGCGTGCTGACGACGCTGTTGTTCTACTGGCGGATCCTGCCGCCGGTGGTGCGCGGCCTGGCGTGGGCGCTGGAGCGCACGCTTGGGATTGGCGGCGCGGTCGGGCTCTCCACCGCCGCCAACATCTTTCTGGGCATGGTCGAAGCGCCGCTGTTCATCCGCCCTTATCTGGCGCAACTGACCCGCAGCGAATTGTTCCTGGTGATGACCGGCGGCATGGCGGGTATCGCCGGCACCGTGCTTGTGCTTTACGCCACGCTGCTGGCGCCGTTGATCTCGGATGCGGCTGCGCATTTCGTGATTGCTTCGGTGCTCGGCGCGCCCGCCGCGATTCTCGTCAGCCTGATCATGGTGCCGGAGACCAAGAACGTCGCAACCGAAGGCACCTCGGCTGATCCGAGGTTGGCCGACGATCCCGACCTGCATGCGGCCTCCACCATGGATGCGATCGTCAAGGGCACCACCGCAGGCCTTGAACTCCTGCTCAACATCGTCGCCATGCTGATCGTGCTGGTGGCGCTGGTTCATCTCGCCAATGCCATCCTCGGCCTGCTGCCCGATATGAATGGCCCGATCACCCTGCAGCGTCTGCTCGGCTACGCCATGGCGCCGGTGTGCTGGCTGATGGGACTGCCTTGGTCGCAAGCGGTCCCGGCCGGCAGTCTGATGGGGACGAAAACCGTGCTCAACGAACTGATCGCCTATGTCGATTTTTCCAGGCTCGGCACCGATACGCTCGATCCCCGCTCGCGGCTGATCATGCTCTATGCGATGTGCGGCTTCGCCAATTTCGGCAGCCTCGGCATCATGGTCGGCGGCCTCGGCACCATGGCGCCGGAGCGCCGCGCCGAAATCAATTCGCTCGGATTGAAGTCGATCGTCTCGGGCACGCTGACGACCTGCCTGATGGGCGCGATCGTCGGGGTGCTGACGTGACCCGTCGTCATTCCGGGACAACCCGAAGGGTTGGACCCGGAATTTCGAGATTCCGGCTTCGATGCTGCGCATCGCCCCGGAATGACGGCTTCGTCACACCGCCAATTCGACCGTCTTGAAGTCGGCCGGCAGGATGACTTCAAGCAATTCGACGTCGTCGGAATAATCCATGATCAGGTGCTTGATGCGCGACGGCTGGGTCCAGGAACTGCCTTCGTTGAACATCGTCTCGCCAATGCCTTCCATGTAGGTCTTCACCCATCCCTTGAGGACGTAGACCATCTGGAAATCCACATCGTGGAAATGCAGTTTCGACACCACGTCCGGCTCGCACGGCCCGATCAGGCGGATCACATGCGCCCGTGCTACTCCTGAGCTGGCTTCGGCGACGCCGAGGTCGCGGTATTGCGCGTAGGTGCGCAGGCCGTCAGCTTTGAAGTCCTCGTCGCGATAGTGGCTGATGGCGACGCGCTGCTTCGGCCGCGCGCGCTTGACGGGCCCGGCCGCCCTGCCCTTGCTCTTGAGTTTGCGCCGCGCGGTGGGTTTGGCGGCAACCTTGCGCGCCGATGTCTTGCGCGCGGTTGATTTCTTCTGCGCGGCTTTCCTGGTCGCGGCGGCGCGTGAGGCCGGCTTCTTCGCTTTTCTCTTGGCCATCCCTGCTCTCCCTGTTCGTTCGAACGACCAAGGCTAGCACAATGACAGCTTGTCGTCCCGGACAAGCGAAGCGACAGCGAGCGCGATCCGGATAACCACAGGACGCTTTTGTCGCGAAGAACGTTGGTCAGCCTGCCTTTTGCAGAGACTCCGCGGTATGGGTCCCGGCGTTCGCCGGGACGACGGAGAGGCGGATCAGTGCAACCGGAACACGCCGTCGACGGCGCGCAGTTCGGCGGGCTTGATCAGTTTGGAGTGCGCGACGCGGACCGAATAAAGCGGTCCCTCGAGTTTCTGCTGCCAGAAGTCGAGGAAATCCTGCAGCGCCGGGAACTTCGGAAACAGATCGTAATTCTGCCAGACGTAAGTTTGCAGCAGCGAGGGATGATCCGGCATCCGGTAAAGAATTTCCGCCGTCGTCAGCCCATAACCCAGCACCTGTTTCCGGAAGTCTTCGGAAACGCCCAACCCGCGAGACCATGCCAACCCTCCATTGAAGGAGTGCAGTGTCGCCGGGACGGCCGGCAGGAGCCACCCGCTCGAGATGCACTCACATGAGAGAAATGTGACGCACGCGACCAACCCATCACAAGGCTAAATGTTTAATGAATTGTTGAAAATGTCGCACTAGCAGCAGCTTACCGCGACTGCTAATGCGGTCGCGCGAGCTTACGTCCGGCCCAGTTAACGATGATTTAACTGAAATTGGCAGGCGCCATATTTGAGTGCCAATTTTTCTGCTAGGGCCTCTTGTCTCCCCGCCAACTCTGGACTATCTCAAGCTTGCCGCGCTGGCACTCGCCGGCGGCGACTGCCAATTTTGCAAAAACTCGCACAACATCTTCAACATCTTAGGAGGACTGCATGAAATTCCGTCCGCTTCACGACCGCGTCGTGGTCAAGCGCATCGACGCCGAAGAGAAGACCGCAGGCGGCATCATCATTCCCGACACAGCCAAGGAAAAGCCCTCGCAGGGCGAAGTCACCGCCGTCGGCCCGGGTGGCCGTGACGAGGCTGGCAAGCTGATCCCGATCGACATCAAGGTCGGCGACCGCGTCCTGTTCGGCAAGTGGTCGGGCACCGAGGTCAAGATCGATGGCGAAGATCTGCTGATCATGAAGGAGAGCGACATCATGGGCGTTCTCACCGACGTCCCCGCCAGCAAGAAGAAGGCCGCCTAAGCGGCGCCGTTCCTCATCCTGAGGAGCCGGCGCAGCCGGCGTCTCGTAAGGATGAGGCCAGCGAAACCATCTCGTCCTTCGAGACGCCCGCGACACGTCCGGCTTATCGGGACGAGGAGACAGAACAACGTAGGGAAAACACATATGTCAGCCAAAGAAGTCAAATTCGGCGTCGATGCCCGCGACCGCATGCTGCGCGGCGTCGAGATCCTCGCCAACGCGGTCAAGGTGACGCTCGGCCCCAAGGGCCGCAACGTCGTGCTCGACAAGTCGTTCGGCGCGCCCCGCATCACCAAGGACGGCGTCACCGTCGCCAAGGAAATCGAGCTTGAGGACAAGTTCGAGAACATGGGCGCCCAGATGGTGCGCGAAGTCGCCTCCAAGTCGGCGGACGCGGCCGGCGACGGCACCACCACCGCGACCGTTCTCGCGGCTGCGATCGTCCGCGAAGGCGCCAAGTCGGTTGCCGCCGGCATGAACCCGATGGATCTGAAGCGCGGTATCGATCTCGCGGTGGAAGCCGTGGTCGCCGACCTCGTCAAGAACTCCAAGAAGGTCACCTCGAACGAGGAAATCGCCCAGGTCGGCACCATTTCCGCCAACGGCGATGCCGAGATCGGCAAGTTCCTCGCCGATGCCATGAAGAAGGTCGGCAATGAGGGCGTCATCACGGTTGAAGAAGCCAAGTCGCTCGAAACCGAACTCGATGTCGTCGAAGGCATGCAGTTCGACCGCGGCTATATCTCGCCCTACTTCGTCACCAACGCCGACAAGATGCGCGTCGAAATGGACGATGCCTACATCCTGATCAACGAGAAGAAGCTGTCCTCGCTCAACGAGCTGCTGCCGCTGCTCGAGGCCGTGGTGCAGACCGGCAAGCCGCTCGTCATCGTCGCCGAAGACGTCGAAGGCGAAGCTCTCGCCACCCTGGTCGTCAACCGCCTGCGTGGCGGTCTGAAGGTCGCCGCCGTCAAGGCGCCGGGCTTCGGCGATCGCCGCAAGGCCATGCTGCAGGACATCGCGGTCCTGACCGGCGGCCAGGCGATCTCGGAAGACCTCGGCATCAAGCTTGAGAACGTCACGCTCGAACATGCTCGGCCGCGCCAAGAAGGTGATGATCGACAAGGAGAACACCACGATCGTCAACGGCGCCGGCAAGAAGGCCGACATCGAAGCCCGCGTTTCGCAGATCAAGGCGCAGATCGAGGAGACCACCTCGGACTACGACCGTGAGAAGCTGCAGGAGCGTCTGGCCAAGCTCGCCGGCGGCGTCGCGGTGATCCGCGTCGGCGGCGCGACCGAGGTCGAGGTGAAGGAGCGCAAGGATCGCGTGGATGACGCGATGCATGCGACCCGCGCGGCGGTCGAAGAAGGCATCGTGCCGGGCGGCGGCGTCGCCCTGCTGCGTGCTTCCGAGGCAGCTCAAGGGCATCCGCACCAAGAACGACGACCAGAAGACCGGCGTCGAGATCGTGCGCAAGGCGCTGTCCTGGCCGGCTCGCCAGATCGCCATCAACGCAGGCGAAGACGGCTCGGTCATCGTCGGCAAGATCCTCGAGAAGGATCAGTATGCCTACGGCTTCGACTAGCCAGACCGGCGAATACGGCAACCTGGTCACCAAGGGCATCATCGACCCGACCAAGGTGGTTCGCGCGGCGATCCAGAACGCGGCCTCCGTGGCCGCGCTCCTGATCACCACCGAAGCCATGATCGCCGAACTGCCGAAGAAGAACGCCGGCGGTGGCGCTGGCGGCATGCCTCCGGGCGGCGGCATGGGCGGCATGGATTTCTAAGAAATCCCTGCTCTTCTCAATAAACCAAAGGGCGCGGTGCAAACCGCGCCCTTTTTGTTTCTCGCGAGACCGGCGCGCGTTGCCGAGCACCGATGCCGCCACCCGATCGGCTATTGAGGAACCAGTGCCGCCGATTTGGCGAATGGAAATTGTCGCTGTGACCCGGTCGGGCGAGGCCGGTACATGAACGGCGAATGAACGGCGGAACCCCTTGAGGTGCTGATCCGCCCAACCGGTCCGGCATTTCGACGCATGCGACGATCTCGCCCGGAACGCTCGCACCGGCCAAACGTTCCGCATTGAAGGAGGAACGTGTCATGAAACTCAAAGCAGTCCTGACAGCAGCATTGCTGCTGGCGCCGACCGCCGCGCTCGCGGCGCCCGGCATCGTCACTGAATCGGCGGGCTTGAGGGCCGGTCCCGGTCCGGGCTTTCCGCTGGTTGATCGCATTCCCGGTGGGTCCCGCGTCAACGTCCACGGATGTCTGAGGGGCGATGCCTGGTGCGACGTCAGCTGGTCCGACGACCGCGGCTGGGTATCGTCGCAATATCTCGAATATCTCTACCGCAACTCTTACGTCTATCTTCCCGATTATGTCGATGAGATCGACGTACCCATCGTGCCGTTCGTGTTGAGTTCGTACTGGTCGAGCTACTATTCGGGACGGCCCTGGTATCACCGCCGGGCCTATTGGAACACCTACTGGCCGTCCCATGAGCGAGCCGCGACGCGGATGACGATCAATCGGTCGGCAGCCCGCATCGGTCGCGCGGCAACGCGTAACGGGAACGCCGCGATTGCCGAGGGACGAACGCCGCGCGCCGGCATGGCAGAGCGGACCACGCGCGAGCGGAACGCCGCTCAGTTCCGCGGCGCACGAGAGACGCGTGGACGTCAGGCTGCGGCCCCGACCCGCATGGGCCGCGAGCCAGGCCGCTTCGCACACGAGAACGGCGCTGCCCGAGCCAACGCGCGCATGCAGCCGCCCACGGCGAGAGGGAATGAAGCGCGGCGCTTTTCCGCTGCGCCGGCCGCGCGTCCAATGCAGCATGTCGCGCAGCCGACTGTCGGCTACCGTTCGCCGGTGAACGCGCGTGCGCAGGCTCCCATGCCGCACGCGGCGCCTGCGATGCCACATCCCGGTGGCGGCGCGCCGCACATCAACGCCGCGCCGCGCGGCGGGCCCGGTGGCGGAGGTCACGGCCGCGAACGTCACTAAACGGCCCGGCGCATAGTTCCGACGTGTTCCCGGACCTGTCCTGGTGGTCTGATTCTAACATTCGCATCCCTTATCAGCAGGCACTTATGCGAATGTTAGAATCAAAGGACCACCAGAAAATATGCGTTTCTAGTGGAGCTTTGGATTTGACATTCGCTTTCTGAACACTCGGCTGGGCGGGTAGCGAATGTTAAATCCACTCCACTAGCTCAGGCCTGATCGGTTCGTACATAGGGACCCTTCTGGATTCGACGGATCACGGTCGGTAAGTCCTCTTCGAAATTCACGAGATGGTCTTTGCCGAACAGGATCGCCGATCCGGTGGTCTGTCCGGGTTGGACCATCAGGATTTCATCGAGGTTTACCAGGACTTCCCTTGAAGGCGGTCCTGGTCGTTTCAATACGATAAAATCAGCCACATCTCGCCCCTGCGGTTGCCTTACGTAACCCAATTTGCTGCACAGGCCCTTATAAATGATTCTGTGGGCCGCAAGGACGGCAACACCGATCTGAGCGCCATGGGATGAGGCGAAGGTCAAGACGGATGGATTATCTGTCATTCCGGGACACGCGAAGCATTGCGCCAAAAACCTAATTTCTTAAATCCAATCAACGCCGATTCTACTGTCCAGTCCTCCGCGCAAAAATAATTCGCTCTGCCCGTCGGGCAAATCATCTTTAAAACCCCGCGCCATCCCGTGCCGTGAGAGGGGCGCTTCGCGGTCGTCACGATTCGTTGGCGCGGGATGCGATGGACGCCGTGTGTCGTGAGACGAACGACATAATGGCGGACGGCGAAGTCGTGTGGTCCTGATATCTCGACGCTGATATCAAACTAGCGCCAATGCTACGCATTGCGCTGGTGATGGTGACAAGAAAGCCCGATCACCAGGGAGAGCCCGAAGCAAGCCGTTAAAACCATCGCGCGGGGAATGCCGGAATGTTTCGGCGTACCTGTGGTGGACTACCTCGTGTGCCTTTTTTTTGCGCACGAGCCGCGGGTGCGATCGAAGCACCCGGCATTCCCTGCGCCCTCTTCTATCAGAGGGTCTTGTTCAACAACTCGGGCACACTCGTGCCGCGAGACGGCGAAGCTCTGTTCGCCGGACTGTTTGACATTGTAAGGTGAAGCGCGCCGCCTATCCGCCTCGCGCGGCGCAAACCCTATCTAGCCCGCGGATCGATGGATTCCGGGCTCGCCTTTCGGGCGCCCCGGAATGACGGAAACGAC
>CAWCHC010000011.1:0-88536 GCA_963795255.1 uncultured Alphaproteobacteria bacterium | reverse complement strand
GTCGGCAGGACCGTGAACGCCTCGCCAGCGTGCCGCAGCCGCAATTCATCGGCGTGTGCAACTTCCTCCGCAACCTCATCAACCCTTGCCGAGGGCGGTCCATTCCGGCAGCAAGCAATCATATTGGCCACGGTTTCCTCGGCGCCTGCGAACACGGCCTCGACGCTGCCGTCGCGCCGGTTTCGCACCCAGCCTTTCAGGCCAAGCCGCCTCGCCTGATGGTCGACCCAGGCCCGGTAGCCGACACCTTGCACCCTTCCGCGAATCGTGACCCGGCGGATGGCAGCGCTCACCGCTTGGCCCCGAGGAAGGCGGCCAGGCGGGCGTTCACGTCTGCCTCGCGCGTCACCTTTGTGGTCAAATCCGCCGAGGCGAGGCCCGTCAAGGCCTTTGGCGGCAATCCTTCGCGCAACGCCTTGAGTGTTGCGTAGACGGCTTTCGTCGCCGCCGAAATCGGCGCGTGGCCTTGCAGCGCGATTTTGACCCTCTGCTCCCCGAGATAACCGAGATCGGACATCGCTTCCGGTGCGCCGCCGAGGATGATGGGCAGCCGCGTCGCGCTCGCGATCGCTTCCAATTCCGCCTTCGCCTCGATGCCGGTGAAAAACAGCGCGTCGACGCCTGTGGCCTCATAGGCTTGGGCGCGACGGATCGCGTCGTCCAGCGAGGTGACGGACACAGCCCCTGTGCGTCCGACGATCACAAGCGAAGGATCGCGCCGCGCATCCAGCGCTGCCTTCATCTTGCCGATCCCCTCCTCCAGCGAAATCAGCTGGGTCTTGGTCTCTCCGTAAGTCTGCGGCAGCAGCGTGTCCTCGATCGTGAGACCCGCGGCGCCGGCAGCTTCCAGTTCCTCGATCGTGCGCCGCACATTCAGCGCGTTGCCATAGCCGTGATCGGCATCGACCAGCACCGGCAGAACCGAAGCGCGCGACATCCGCCGCATCTGTTCGGCGAGCTCCGTGAGCGTGATCAGCGCAATGTCGGGGTCGCCAAGTACCGCGAGCGAAGCCACCGAGCCGCCGAACATGCCGAGTTCGAAGCCGAGATCCTCCGCAATCCGGATCGAGATCGCGTCATAGACCGAGCCGGGCCGGATGCAGGCTGGTTCGGTAAGAATAGAGCGAAGCTGGTCTCTGCGGGCACGGAAAGTCATTTTTCCTCCTCGTCATTGCCTGCGACAAACGCGAAGCGTTTGCACAAGGGAGCGAAGCGACGAAGCAATCCAAAATCTCGCGCGTGTCCTGGATTGCTTCGCTTCGCTCGCAATGACGTGTCAGGCAAATTCCAAAATCATCGCGTCCACTGCCAGCGTCGCACCAGCCGTGGCATAGATCTTCTTGACGGTGCCATCCTGTTCGGCGCGCAGCACGTTCTGCATCTTCATGGCTTCGATCACCGCGAGTGTTTCGCCCGCCTTGACTTCCTGCCCCTCGCTGACCGCAATCGAGACCACAAGGCCCGGCATCGGACACAATAATTTCTTGCCGGAATCGGATGCCGTGGTCACCGGCATCAGCATTGCGGCAGATGCTTCCGTCTCGGTGAAAACCTGAATGGCGACCTCAAAACCCTGATGCGCAAGCCGGAAGCCGTTGGGAACCGGCCGCACCTGCATGGCGGCTTCCACACCATCGATCGTGCCATGCCAGACCGCCTCACCGGGCTTCCAGGATGACGCCACCTGATGCGGACCCGTGGTGCCGTCCGGGTCGACAAAGCGGATTGCGAGATGATCGGCCTCGCGCACGATCTCAAGCCGGATCTCCTCGCGCTCGAGCCAGACCGCGCGGCGGCGCTCGCGCTGCACGGGACGGCCAATCATTTGGCCGGAAATCTGCCGCTTGCGCTCGCCGAGCACGTGATCGATGGCGGCGGCGACCGCGGCCAGCCGTCGCGCGACTTCACCTTCCGGCGCACGCGCTGAGAACCCGCGCGGAAACTCCTCCGCGATGAAACCGGTGGACAGCTTGCCCTCGCGCCATCGCGGATGGCTCATCAGTGCTGAGAGGAAGGGAATGTTGTGCCTGATGCCGTCGATGTAGAATGAATCGAGCGCCATCGACTGCGCTTCGATCGCAGCCGCACGCGACGGCGCATGCGTGACGAGCTTGGCGATCATCGGGTCGTAGTAGATCGATATTTCTCCCCCCTCCTGCACGCCGGTATCGTTGCGTACCGTGACCCCGTCGGCCTCGCTCTCGGCCGGCGGCCGGTATTTCACGAGCCGCCCGATCGAAGGCAGGAAGTTTCGGAATGGATCTTCCGCATAGACGCGCGACTCGACCGCCCATCCGGTCAAGGTCACGTTCTTCTGCGTGAGTTTGAGCTTCTCGCCGGCGGCCGCGCGGATCATCTGCTCGACGAGATCGATGCCGGTGACGAGTTCGGTCACGGGATGCTCGACCTGCAAGCGCGTATTCATCTCGAGAAAGTAGAAGCTCTTGTCCTGGCCGGCGACGAATTCGACCGTTCCTGCCGAATCGTAATTGACGGCCTTGGCAAGTGCGACCGCCTGCTCGCCCATCTTTCGCCTGGTCGTCTCGTCGAGCAGCGGCGACGGCGCCTCTTCGATGACCTTCTGGTTGCGGCGCTGGATCGAACATTCGCGCTCGCCGAGATAGATCACGTTGCCATGCTTGTCGCCGAGCACCTGGATTTCGATATGGCGGGGATCGACGATGAATTTTTCGATGAAGACGCGGTCGTCCCCAAACGACGCCTTGGCTTCGGCCTTGGCCAGGCCGAAGCCTTCGGCGACTTCCGCCCTGGAATGGGCGATCCGCATACCCTTGCCGCCGCCGCCGGCGGAAGCCTTGATCATCACGGGATAGCCGATCTGGTCGGCGATCTTCACGGCGTGCTTGTCGTCCTCGATCACGCCGAGATGGCCGGGAACGGTCGACACCTTGGCTTTCGCAGCCGCCTTCTTCGAACTCGATCTTGTCACCCATGGCCGCGATCGCGCCCGGATTGGGGCCGATAAAGACGATCCCTGCTTTCGCAAGCGCGCGCGGAAAGGCTTCGCGTTCGGACAAAAATCCATAGCCGGGATGCACGGCTTCGGCGCCGGTGCTGCGGCAGGCCTCGACGATCTTGTCGATCACCAGGTAGCTTTCGGCCGCGGCCGGCGGGCCGATGAAGACCGCGTGGTCGGCCATTTCGACGTGAAGGGCGTCGCGGTCAGCCTCCGAATAGACGGCGACCGTCTCAATTCCCATCCGGCGGGCGGTCTTGATGATGCGGCAGGCGATCTCGCCGCGGTTAGCGATCAAAATTCGTTTGAACATGTGAAGGACTGTTTGCGTTCTCCCATCCCCACGCTGGCACGCGGGGGCTTATGTAACCATTTGTCGTACAGCAAAACTGAGCCGAGGCAACGGCTTATATGCTGGAAACCGGTGATCGCGGTGTTGCATCGCGCATACCAGTTCGACGGCGGCGAGCCCAACGGGGGGAACGGTGCGGCGCAACTTTTCCCCGGCCATAAAATTCCGTTATCGTACCCTCTCAATCCCGCAGGGAGCCGCCCCCGGAGATCACGATGTCCAATATCGAAATGCTGCTCCGCCTGGTCACCGCGGCAGCGCTGGGAAGCCTGATTGGATTTGAACGCGAGCGCCTGCTGTGGGCGGCTGGAATCCGCACCCACATGCTGGTCTGCGTCGGCTCCTGCCTGATCATGATCGTTTCTCAATACGGATTTTCCACCATCCTGACCGAGAAGAATGTCGTCCTCGATCCGTCGCGGATCGCAGCCCAGGTCGTATCGGGAATCGGTTTCCTCGGCGCCGGCGCTATTCTCGCCCGCGGCGAAATCATCAAGGGCCTCACCACGGCGGCCAGCATCTGGACGGTCGCGGCCGTCGGGCTTGCGGTCGGCGGCGGTCTTTATCTGGCCGCAAGCACTTCGACCGTGATCATCCTGATCATTCTGGCGGGCATCAAGCCGATCGAGGAAGCCTACCGATCGCGAAATCAAAGCTGCCAGCTCAAGATCGAGGTCGATAGCGGCACCCTGACGCCTGAATTGTTGAAAGAAGCCCTTGGTCTGCGAAACGGTCAGGTCAACCGTTTCCTGGTCGAAAACAGGAATCAGCAAGGATCGGACGAGCTCCTCGTCCTCCTGAGCAAGGTTTCTTCACAGGACATCGCGACCTATCCGGAGAAACTGAAAGAGCTGGACGGCGTCCGCACGGTCAGCGTCGTCAGACGGCCGAAGGACCAGGCGGCGAAATCGACCTGACGTTAGTGGCCGCCGCGACACAACGCCTGAGCAATCACCGCCGGGATATGATAGGCGTGGGCGAAGTCACACGCTTTCATTTACAGTATTCGATCATGCGTTGGTTCATCCCGATCCTGGCGATTTTGGCAGCCAGCCCGAGCTTCGCCGCCAATTCGCTGGTGCGGGATGGCGGCGCCATCGACGTCGGCGGGGTAACCTATCGGCTCGGCGGGATCGATGCTCCGGCGCCCGACCAGCTCTGTATCGACGACCATGCCGACAGTTGGGCTTGCGGCGTCGAAGCGCGCGATCAATTGGCCAGGCTGATCGCCGATCGCGACGTCCATTGCGACGACTTGGGACCGGACACCGCTTACAAAAGCTGGCACCTCGGCATCTGCATTGTCGAGGGACAAACCACCAGTCTCAACCAGCTGCTGGTTCAACGCGGCTTCGCCACCAATTCTGCTTCAGCGGGACAAAGCCGGTTTGGCGCCGACGAAACCGATGCCAAAACCAACCGCCGCGGCCTCTGGAAAGGTTGCTTCATCGCCCCGCTGGATTTCCGCACCGGGCGAAAGGACGGCGCCCTGCTCGGCGGCGCCTGCCGCGCCGACAAGGATCGCGAAATACGCGAGGCGTTGTTTCCGCCGGAGCCCTCGATGCCGTCGGGTTGCGGCATCAAAGGCAAGTATGCGCTGCGCGCCCGCGTCACCGGCAATGTCGGCATCTATCATCTTCAGGCTTGCCGCAGCTACCCGGCGCTGACCCGCCCCGATCGCTGGTTCTGTTCGGAGGACGACGCCCGGGCAGCCGGCTTCCGCAAGGCCTATAATTGCCGGCCGTTCTCCCGCCAGCGAAGCTAGATGAAGCTAGATCAAGCCGCTCGACGGCCCCGCCGCAACTTGCGGTGATCTTCTCCATCCCATTCTTGCTCAGCTTCACACCGGCTTCTAATGTGATGGCTCGATGAAAGGGGCGGCACCATGCAACAGGATACGGGTTTTGGCGTACTGACCGGCAACGATATCGAGGCACGAACCTTCAAGGCCGGCAACACCATTTTCCGCGAAGGCGATGAAGCCAACGAGCTTTTCGTAATCAAAAGCGGACAGGTTCGGGTCCAGATCGGCAACCGGACGATTCGCGAACTCGATGCCGAAAGCATTTTCGGCGAGATGGCGCTGATCGACAGCGAGCCGCGCAGCGCTACCGTGACCGCAATCACCGACGTCGAGCTGGTACCGGTATCGGAAAGGCAGTTCCTGTTTCTGGTCAGCCAGACCCCTTACTTCGCGCTCAAGGTCATGCGCGTCCTCGCCCAACGGCTGAGGGCGACGAACAAAACCTTCGGCTAAAGACCGAATTTAGCTCGGCGGCCGCCGACTTCGGCTGCCTGTAACAATTCTGTCATACCGCAAACCTAGACAAGAATACCGGCCCATCGGCCGGTCGTTACGATTTCTGTCGTTACAATTCTCTGGAGAATTCAAAAAATGCGTCGCGCGGTGACGATGTTGTCTATCGGGTTGGTCTTGCTGTCGGCGGACGCCGCCTTTTCGCAAAACAGCCGGCCGCATAACGTCATCCTGTTCGTGCCGGACGGGTTGCGCGGACGGATCGTCAGCCCGGAAACGGCGCCGGCGATGGCGGAGGTTCGCGACCGCGGCGTCAACTTCAAGAACTCCCATTCGTTGTTTCCGACCTTTACCACGGCCAATGCCTCGGCCATGGCCACCGGCCATTACCTTGGCGACACCGGCGATTTTTCCAACACGATCTATACCGGCTACGCGGTCGGCGCTGCCGGCGGAACGGTGACCCCGTTTCTCGAGGTCGACCCTGTGTTGGCCGACGTCGATGAACATTTCGGCCGCGACTATCTGAACGAAGAGACCATCCTGAAGATGGCGCGATCCAAAGGTTTCAGCACAGCCGCACTCGGCAAGGTCGGCCCAACGCTGATTTTCGATCACACCGACAAGATCGGCGCGGACGGCATCCACTCGATCGTGATCGACGACGCCACCGGCGGCAAGAATGGCGTTCCGCTTTCCGAAGAGATGAAAGCCGCGCTCGCCAAGGCTGGCCTTCCGCTAGCGACGCCTTCACGCGGCGACAACGGCAAGATTGGCGATGCCAGGACGCCGGGCACGCTGGTCCCCAACACCGCGCAGCAGGCCTATTTCGTCGACGTCGCCACCAAGGTGGTGCTGCCGATGTTCAAGGCGCGCAACAAGCCGTTCGTGCTGGTGTTCTGGTCACGCGATCCCGACGGCAGCCAGCATAACAATGGCGACAGCCTCAACACGGTGACACCGGGCATCAACGGACCGACGTCGCTTGCTGGCATCAAGAATGCCGACAACAACCTTGCAGCGTTGAGGAAAGCCCTCGACGAGCTTGGCCTTGCCGCCGACACCAACATCCTGATCGCTTCGGATCACGGCTTCTCGACGATCTCCAAGGAGAGCAAAACGAGCCAGGCGGCGAAGGCCTCCTATGACGATACGCCCAAGGATTTCCTGCCCATGGGCTTTCTGGCGCTCGATCTCGCGAAAGCGCTCGACCTGCCGCTGTTCGACCCCAACGACAACAACGCTAAAGTGGCCGACGGCGCGCATTCCAAAGCCGGCAACGGCCTGTTGGGACAGGATCCTCTAAAGCCCGACCTCGTCGTCGCCACCAATGGCGGATCGGACCTGATCTATCTGCCCAAGAACGACAAGGGTGACAAGAAACTGGCGTATCGGACCATCAAGGCGCTGCTCGATCAGGATTACGTCAGCGGCCTGTTCGTCGACGACAAGCTCGGACGTTTCCCGGGCACCCTGCCGCTGTCGCAGATCGATCTGAAGGGCAACGCGGTAACGCCCACACCTTCGATCGTGGTCAATTTCCGCTCCTATGCTGAAGGATGCGGCGAGCCCACCAACTGTTCCATCGAGATTGCCGACACGGTGTTGCGCCAGGGCCAGGGCATGCACGGCAGCTTCGGCCGCGGCGACACCTTGAACTTCATGGCGGCGATCGGGCCGGACTTCAAGGCCGGCTACGTCGACGCGCTGCCCGTCAACAACGCCGATATCGGCATGACCATCGCCCAGTTGATGGGGCTACGTCCGACCAACAATGGCGGCCTGACCGGCCGCGTGATGTCGGAGGCGCTGCCGAACGGCATCGTGCCCAAATCGGCCGACGGCACCATCACCTCCAAGCCAGCGGCCAATGGGCTACAGACCGTGGTCAAGTTCCAGCGCGTCCTGTCGCAGCGATATTTCGACGTCGCCGGCTTTCCGGGCCGGACCGTTGGCCTGGATGCCGACGCCGGAAAACAAAAAACGGCGGGGAAATAACCCCGCCGTTTGACCTGAAAAACTCTTCGCCGAATTCTACGTTCCGATGTCGAACATGTTCGGCAGCTGCGCCAGCGGCAGCGCCACGCCGACGATCGTGGCGATCAGGGCCGCCAGCGTGCGGTTGCGGCGACGGTTGCCCCGCATCTGGGTCGCAATCCAGTTCAGAACTTCGACATCGACATTGGCGGCGTGCTTGGGAGCCCAGCTCTCGATTGCCGTTTCCGGCGAGAGCGCAACGGTGCGCGGCGGCACCGGCAGCCCCGAAACCGAAGCGGCGTGATGGACGACCGCCTTGGCAATCAGGTCATCGAAACGTCCGCGGTCGCTGCGCTCGGTGGCGGCGCCGTCGATCTCGAACAAGGCTTCGGCCTCCGCCCGGCTGACCGGCTGATGCGCTACCGCAGACGCGGTCAGGATGCGCTCGCACCACGTCACGTCATCGGCGTCCAGTTCGCGGGAGAAATGCACACGGCCCTTGGTGGTGGGGCCTTCGCCGGTGATAACGCCGTCGCGGACAATCGTCAGCGCATGGGCAGCGGTATCACGGCAGGAAATTTTGGAAGGTTCGAGGGCAGCGGCAGTTTCGGCCGAGGCGGCCAAGGGGGCAGACATTGGAGTTACTCTTTTCAGTTCAGTTTTTTGTTCTGGGCCAGCATTTCCTGCGGGCGTAAACGAGTGGTTAACGATTCGAAACCCGGTCGTATCAAGTTTAACAGGGTTGCCAATTTGTCGCTGTGACGTCAGTCACGGTTCACCGGTGGCGCCTGATTGCGGCGCTTAAGCGGCAGGATCCCGGCAAAGGTATCCCGCTCCTGAGATCGGGACCTTTTCCAAGCCGGGGTCATTACCAAAAGAAGATGCTATGCGCGACCGCCGATGGAGAAGAAACTGCCCTTTTTACCGGCAGTCATTCACTTGAGGGACGCCGGCTCCTATAGTGCTCGCGAGGAATTATCCCCAGCTTGAACGGTAAGAGGTCGACTATGGCACTGCAAATTGGCGCCGTGGCCCCGGATTTCGAGGCCCAAACCACCGAAGGCAAGATCAAGTTCCACGATTGGATCGGCAACAGCTGGGCACTGCTGTTCTCGCATCCCAAGGATTTTACGCCGGTCTGCACCACCGAACTCGGCGCGCTCGCAAAACTGAAGCCGGAATTCGACAAACGCGGCGTCAAACTGATGGGCCTTTCCGTCGATCCCGTCGACAAGCACGCCAAATGGTCGGAAGACATCCGCGAGACGCAAGGCGCTGCGCCGAACTATCCGATGATCGGCGACACCGATTTCCACGTCTCCAAGCTCTACGACATGCTGCCGGCCTCGACTTCGGGCGATGCCGCCACCCGCACCGCGGCCGACAATCAGACCGTCCGCAACGTGTTCATCATCGGCCCCGACAAGAAGATCAAGCTGGTGCTGGTCTATCCGATGACCACGGGCCGAAACTTCCAGGAAATCCTCCGCGTCATCGATTCCCTGCAGATGACCGCCAAGCATCGCGTCGCAACGCCTGCCGACTGGAAACAGGGCGATGACGTCATCATCTCGGGCTCGGTCTCCGACGACGAGGCCAAGACCATCTATCCGGCCGGCTGGAAGGCGCCGAAACCCTACATCCGGATCGTGCCGCAGCCGAAGTAAGCGGCGCGACCTGTCCCGGACGCGGTGCGGCGTATCTTTACGCCGCTCCGCAGAGCCGGGACCTACCGAAATTCATGGACCCCGGATCAGCGGCGCACCATGCCGCGAAGCGCCTTGCTTTGCGCCGCGTCCGGGGAATGCGCCTATTGTTCGATCAAGCTCCAGGCGCCAGCCAATTGGCGATCAGAAAGCCGGCCGTGGACGATACGGCGGTCACAAACGCTCCCCAGGACACATCGACCACGACCACCGGCCAGGTCCAGTGCTTCAGCAGCGACAGTGATGTCAGCTCAAACGTCGCATAACAAAAAAAGCCGAACAGCGCGCCATACGGTAAAGTCGACTGCCAGGTCGCACTCGCCGGCCCGCTGACGAAGACGATTATTCCCACGACATAAAGCAAATAGAACAAGACCGCAGGCCCGAGCCTGATCTCGCCCAGCATGTCACCGACTTGCGAGGAGAAAAACCCCTTGGCGACGACGCCCAAGAATAGGAAATCGACCGGGATCAGGACAATCAATGTCGCCAGATAAAGAACGGCATACCGTTGCACGACATCCTCCGCGTTTCCCGCATCGCCTACCTGTAGTACGCATCAGGTTGACCAGAGTTGCAATAATCCGGCTGGATGGATCCAGCACGCCTCCGATGAGTTGACTTCTCGATGGCTGATCTATCCGACGCTCCCTGTATCGTCTGGTTTCGCGATGACCTGCGCCTTTCCGATTATCCCGCTTTGCACGCTGCTGTCAGCGCCGGCCGGCCGGTGATCCAGCTGCCAAAAAAGCTGATCCAGCCGTGGGAAGCTGCGCCGCTTGAGCTCGCCAGCGCAGGCGTCACCTTGGGCAAGACCTATCCACAGCCGATCGTCGACCACCGCAAGGGCCGCGAGCGCGCGCTCAAGGCCTATGAAAAGGTCCGCACGCGCTGAACCGCTGTTATCGGTCTACCAGTGGAGTGGATTTGACATTCGCTACCCGTTAGCCGGGAATACGTGAAGCGAATGATTTTGACATTTGCAAATGTGCCTGCCGGATCGGCATGCAAATGTTAGAATCGGACCACTAGAGGCATGATCCGGAAAAGTGGGAACCGGTTTTCTCTCGCGACAAACGCAAACGTTTGCGCGAAGATCAGGCGCAAATAAAGGTTCGGCAGGGCCAGATGAAACTACATTTCGTCACCGTCGACGTCTTCACCGGCACGCAATTCGCTGGCAATCCGCTCGGCGTCATACTCAATGCGGAAGGGTTGTCGGGCGGGCAGATGCAGGCGATTGCCGGCGAGTTCAATCTGGCGGAAACGACCTTCGTGCTGCCGCCGAAGGACCCCGCCAACACCGCCGAGGTCCGGATTTTCACGCCACGCTACGAAATGCCGTTTGCCGGCCACCCCAACGTCGGCACGGCGTTTGCGCTGGCCCGCGCCGGCAAGAGCCATGGCCGCGCCATTGAGGGCAAGCGTGTCGTGTTCGAGGAAAAGGCCGGCCTCGTTCCGATCACCATCCTCAAGGACGGCCTGACGGTGACCGGGGCCCGTCTCGCCTCACCGCAGCGGCTGACGGTGGGCGCGGAAGTACCGTCCGAGCTGATCGCATCCGCCTGCGCGCTATCGGTGGATGACATCGAAACGCGACATCACCGGCCCTGCATCGCCTCCTGCGGCGCGCCGTTCATTCTCGCCGAGCTAAAGAGCCGCGACAGGCTCGCCTCGGCTCGGACACGACCCGACGTTTTCGAACTCGAAATCGCCAAGCTGCCTGTGACGAGCCTCTTCATCTATACGCAGGTTTCCGAGAGTAATCTCGACATTCGCGCGCGGATGTTCGCGCCGCATCATGGCATCCCCGAAGACCCCGCTACCGGGAGCGCGAATGTCGCGCTGATCGGGCTTCTGGCAAGCCTGCGGCCCGAGCGAGATTTGCAGCTGACAAAAAACATCGCGCAGGGCGTCGAGATGGGACGTCCAAGTTTGCTGCAAGCCGAAGCCGAGAAGAAAGACGGCATCGTGACCGCGACCTATATCGGCGGACGCTGCGTGCCTGTCATGTCGGGAACGATCGATCTGACTTGAGGCGTCGCCGCGCAGCTGGACGATGCGGAGCCTGTCATCGGGCGCGCATTCGCGCGACCCGTTGGCATCGCCGGGAGAACCATGAGGCCCAATCACGTCACCACTCTTCCGGACAGGGATCGACAATCTTCCAGAGTTCCGTGCCGTTCTTGATCTTCTTCATTTCGGTGGTGAGCCCGCCATTGCGGCGAATCCAGTCCTTCACGGTGTCCGGATAATAGGACATCAGATCCGAGGTCCCCTCGGTGCTCGTGACCTTGATGCCGAAGGTGAACGCCTTGTCGTAATAGGCCTGGTGGAAACCGACGCTGGCGCGCGGCGTCACGCAAATCTTGTTCATCGGAACGATGCCAAATACCAGCGTACAGGCGGAATTGCAGATACCGTCGATGATCACCCGCTCGTGGCGATCACGGATGCGAGCGTATTTCGCCTTGTACTCCTCGACATAGCCGCCGTGGTCACGCGTGATGTGCAGATCGGCCCGCACCGGGCTTGCGGCCAGGCACAACAGCAGAAGAGAGGCGAAAGGCGTGATGCGGAGCATGAGGTCGTCGGGCAAATGGCGGTAAGTGCGAAAAATCGCTACTGGCGAGGGATCAGAGAGCACGACTCTGGCGAGACTGTGTTTGAAAATCGTTAAGCATGCCGGAAGGGCCGAAATTCCAGCTTTCGCGACGGCTTTTTGACGGGTTTTGCGGGATTCCCTCTGGATGGGAACCTGTTTTGGCCTAGAATGCCGCGGTTCGCTTGGTTCGGAGATTCCCCATGATTCTACGCAAGTTCGCCCTCGCCGCTGCTGCCCTGGCTGCATTGGCCACGGTCACGAGTCCGGCCGAAGCGCGCCGGCACCACCATTGGCATGGTTATGCCTATGGGTTGCCGTATCCGATCAGCTACTCGAACAATTACGGCCCAGGACCTGAACCCGGCACCTTCGCCTATTACGACGGCCCATCGAACAATTTTTGCATCCAGGGTGCCGCAACCTACAACGGACAGGGCGGCCGCCATCCCTGCTTCTGATCGCGTTGCAGACTTCGATCTTGAAGTTGCAACGCTCGGAGGGACCGGGGCGAATGTTGGATTTGGCCCCTCAGTCTGGTAATCGGACAATAGACGCGCTCGTAGCTCAGCTGGATAGAGCATCGGATTTCGATTCCGAGGGTCGGGAGTTCGAATCTCTCCGAGCGCGCCACTTCGGTACAGAACTGGGCACGCCAAAACCTGCCGTTTTTGCGCTTGAAGCGGCGACGAGTGTGCGCAGAAGCGCGCTTTTCGATCCCATGATGCGCAGTTCTTTCTGATCGACTTCGATGCGTTGGGCGAGCGCGCGGAGGTGATCGCGGCGGTAGCCGCCGCTCTCGGTTCGCATGCGCTTGCGGGCTGTCCTGGCAAACGTCTTGAGCGCTTGCGGTGTGATCGTCGGTCCGCCCCGTTCGATCGCATCCTCGGCCCTCTCTGCGTCGAGGCGGGCCTGGTCGCGCGTGGCCTTCAGCTCGGTGATCCGGTCCTTCAGCATGGGGTCGGACAGATCGGCGATGCCGTTCTCGATCGCGTCGTACAGCCGCTTGAGTTTGGCGTCTGCCTCGGCCGCCCGCTTCCGCAATTCGGCGATGTGCGACTTTCGCCGCTCGGCGCGCTCACTGCGGCGATCGAGTACGTGCGACAAAAGTTGCTCCAGCCGCTTGGGCTCCAACAAACGCTGCTCGATGTACTCCGCGACCACAGTGTCGAGTTTTTCCATGGGGACGGTGCGACCCGGACAACCGGTCGCGCCCTGGCGGGCTTTGGTGCAGCAGGTGTAGTAGCGGTAACGGCCGCTCTTGCCGGTGCGCAGCGTCATCGCTCCACCGCAAACGGCGCAGAAGCAGATGCCGGTAAGGAGCGTGGGGCCGCTGACGATCCTTGGTGCGACCATCGCTGGGCTTCGGCTCTTGAGCAGCATTTGGACGACCTCAAATTCATCCTTGTCGACGATTGCTGGCACCGCCATTTCCACGATTTCAGTCTCTGCCTTTCGCTCGCGGGTCTTCCAGAACTTGGTATTGAAACGATGGCGGCCGACATAGGTTGTCCGGGTCAGCACCTTGTGGACCGCATCGAGACCCCAGCGTCCGCCGTCGCGGGTGCGGATGCCGATGGCGTTCAGGTGCGTGGCTATGGACTTGACGCCCATCGGCCCGGAGCTTCCGCTGCCCTCGCGCGCCAGGCGGAAGATCAGGCGCACTGTCTCGGCCTGGACGGGGTCGATCTCCAAGGTCTTCTTGGTCCGGTGTCCGCGTTGCTCGGAGGCCTCCACGATCCGGTAGCCGATCGGCGGCAGCGCGCCATTCCAGAAGCCCTGGCGCGCGTTCTCCTTCATGGCCCGCAGCGTGTGCTTGGCGTTCTCCTTGGACTGGTACTCGTCGAACAGCGCCATGATCTGGCGGATCATGTTGCTCATCGGATCGTCGCCGAGCTCCTGGGTGATCGAGACCAGCCGGACGCCGGCCTTGGCGAGGCGGCGGACGTAGAACTCGAGCTGGAACTGGTCGCGGAAGAAGCGGCTGAAGCTGTGGACCAGGATCACGTCGAACGCCGGCGGCTTGGTGGTCGCCGCGTCGATCATGCGCTGGAATTCCGGCCGCCGGTCATCGGTCGCGGACAGCGCCGGGCTCGACATAGTCGGCGACGATCTCCCAGCCGCGCGACGCGCAATAGGCCTTGGCCTGGCGGCGCTGGTCCGGGATGGAAAGATCGTTCTCGGCCTGCCGGCCGGTCGAGACTCGCAGGTAGAGGGCAGCACGAACCGGCGTCGTCATGGCGATCTCCAAACCAAAGGGGTCAGTGGCGGGTTGAAAACAATTCGTCGAACAGGTCGCCGAACCAGGCCTCGAACACCTCGATCTCGGCCTCGGTGATCGGGACCTCCTCGGGCCAGTCGTCGGTCACGGTCCACTCAGATTGTTTCTTCTTGGCTGGGCGGCGCCTTCGTCGAACTGGTGGCCGCAAATGGTCGTAGAGGTCGTCGGGCAACGGACCCAATGACCGCGTTCGTCTCGGCCGAGATTTTTGATGATGAGCCATAGCGCCTCTGCGGCACGCAGACTCCATCCGGAGAACGGCGCAAATTTGTCCGCCGAGTCATTTCCGATAAGGAGCGGCATCGCGCTCGCGCTGAGCCATCAGCGCATGGCCGTCAAACGCCGGGGCAGGCGAAGCCAGTCAAGGCCGTCAGCCGGCGGAGCCGGGCGCGCAAGGCGCGAGCCTTGACGGGCGTCGGCTGGTCCGGCATCGCCTCGATACGCGCTGATCGTCTCGGCAGACACACATTGTGCTGACCTCTTGAGCGCAAAGGAGAACCCGGATTCTTGCAATGTGCGGCTAAGCCAGAAAAGTTGCGATAAGCCTCTGCACTGTCACACGACCGACCGCGGCGCACCTTGCGTCTTTTATCCTGCTATCAAGCGGTCGATGTCTCGCGCCTCGCCAGTCCTGCAAAATTCTTCGACAAGTTGCGATCAGGCAAAATCGGGAAGTGCATCACAAGAGCAGATTGCGTGCCGGTTTCGTGCAGTCGATATGCAGGCTTTTTGGTGATCGCACGTGCCTCCGGGTCGATCGATGCCATCATCCGGGGCCACCCTGGTTACGCGGATGATTTACAATTCGGGGCGCAAAGGCGACGAGTAGACCCGTCCCGATTGGATGTGAGAATGTCTGGTATCGTGGATAGCGGACGGTAAAGATGGGGTAATCGGCCGGCCCAGCTTGTGGATAGCTGAAGATTTTGGGTGCTGCGCTTCAGGCTGATGGTGAAACGAGGTCCGTGGTAACGGCCTCAAGCATCAGAAGGAGAAGCGCAGCATGGACCATTTTGCTGGATTGGACGTATCGGTCAAGGAGACAAGTGTCTGCATTGTGGATGACACGGGCAGGATCGTGAGGGAAGTAAGGGTAGCGAGCGAGCCAGACGCTCTGCTGCGGGTTCTGGGGAACCCGGCCTACCGCTTCAAGCGGATCGGACTGGAGGCCGGGCCGCTATCGCAATGGCTTTTCAGTGCGCTTGCCGAAGCAGGCTTGCCTGTGATCTGTGTCGAGACACGGCACATGCGGGCGGTTCTGAAGGCGCAGATCAACAAGACGGATCGCAACGATGCGCGCGGTATGGCCCAGATGATGCGGGCGGGGCTTTATCGTCCGGTGCATGTGAAGACGCTGCGCAGTCAGAAACTGCGAATGCTATTGACCCATCGCAAACTGCTGCAGTCCAAGGCCATCGCCATCGATAACGACCTGCGTGGGACTTTGCGCAACTTTGGCCTCAAGGTGGGCGTGGTGGGAACGGTGAAGTTCGAGGCGCGCATCAAGGAGCTTGTCGAAAGCTTCCCGGATCTTGCTGAGTTAGTCGAACCGCTGCTGATTGTCCGGCGGACGCTTCGCGAGCAGATCGGCATTCTTCATCGTCGCTTGCTGGCTATCGTTCGGAATGATGATGTGTGCCGGCGCCTGATGACCATCCCGGGTGTTGGTCCCGTTGTGGCGCTGACCTATCGCGCGACTGTCGACGTGCCCGCCCGCTTCCGAAACTCCAAGGCGGTCGGGGCGGTGTTTGGGCTCACGCCTTCCAGGTATCAATCAGGCGAGATCGACCGAGTCGGCGCCATATCAAGGTGCGGTGACGAGATGATGCGGGCAATGCTGTACGAAGCGGCTCATATCATGCTGGTGCGTTTGGCGAAGTGGTCCTGGCTCAAGGCCTGGGCCATGAAGATCGCCAGGCACCGCGGGATGAAGAAGGCGATCGTGGCGCTGGCGCGCCGGTTGGCGGTGATCATGCACCGCATCTGGGTTGACGGTACCGAGTTCCGATGGAGCCGGGAAATTACAGCGGCGTGAGGACCAGCAGGATTAAACGCGACAGGAGGACACTCGAGCACCACCGAGCGGTGGAATGATGTCCCTCGCGGGACGATGGACGAGGTGAGTTCGTATGTCCGCTTGGACCCACTGTCTGTAAGACGGTAAGGCCGCGGTAAAGATTGTTCCGCCTCGTCCTCGAATCCCATACTGGAAGGGCCTTGGTGCCGATTCCGAAGAGAAGCGCGAGCCCGTGAGAGACATCGACACCGCAGTGGTGGATAGCCTGAAAGTGCTTGACCCCCAACGGCCGATTAGAGAAGCGGACATCGCAAAATCGATGAGATCGGACCCAAACTGGAAGTCCGTGAGTATTGGTGAGCCGCGGCGCTGCCGCATCCATCGTTTAGTTTGGAAATCCCACGCGGCTCACGAGCTCCGCAAATCGTGGATCGGTGCGCAATCCATCCCAGCGTGGATCGAGGCGCAACCATACCAACCAATGCGACCTTTCATCGAAGGCCTTGTCGAGCCAAGCGAAAGCGGAATCTGTTCGACCGAGGCCTGCATTGACCAGGGCGACGGCATAAGACGTTACAAACTTCCTGCCTGCCAATCTTTCGAGTTCGACCAGTGCGTTCTGAGCGTCATTGATGCGACCAGCGACTCCCGCGACGAATCCCCTTGCCGCAATCGAAACCGGCCATTCGGGGAGCTTCTCTTCGACGCGCTGAAATTCGGCGAGCGCGTCGTCGAGTCGTCCCAGTTCCTGGTAGGATCGGCCCAACCATAGGTGCCCCGGCGGAAAGTCCTTGTTCAGCTCCAGCACGAATTTCAGCTGCTTCACAGCTTCGTCATATCGGCCCGTGTAATAGTAGTGAAAGCCAAGATCCGAATTGACCGGCAGGGAAAGCGGGTCTGGCTGACGCGCAAGTTGAATTTCCTTAAATGCCTCCTCGGGCCGGCCAGCGGCCAGCAGAAAGATGCTGTACCATTCGTGGGAAGGCGCGTAATTCGGATCGAGCGCAATCGCCCGCTGGAATCCCGCCTCGGCGCCAGCCCAATCCCAGTCGAAATACAGCTTGACGAAACCTATCGATGCGTGCGCCTCGGCGAGCGATTTGTCCAACTCCATCGCCTTCGTCGCATGCCGCCGCGCAGCAGGAAATGTCTCTCGGGGCGCGAGACAGCTCAGATAGCCCAGCGTTGCATGGCAATCCGCTAGTCCGGAATAAGCGGGCGCGAAACCGGGATCGATCTCCACTGTGCGCTGGAAATATTCGATCGCCCGCTTCAGGCCCGCCTCTGATCTCTGGTTCCAGTTGAAGCGGCCGCGAAGGTAAGCGCGGTACGCATCCGCATTGCCGTCGTGGAAGGCACGACCTGCCGTCCCATGACGCGCCATAACGGGCGTGACAAATCGATAACCGTGCGTCGGCACGGTCTGGATCATGCCGACTCCGTTTCGGTCCCGGTCAAGGGCCTTGCGCAGCGCAGAGATGTTCACGGCCAGGTTCACTTCCTCGACGAATGTGTCCGGCCACACCTCGTGCAGCAAGTCATTCTTTGTCACGAGATGTCCACTGCGGCCGACCAGAACGACGAGGAGATCGAAAGCCTTGGGAGTGAGCAGGACAGGGTCTCCGCCGCGCAGCAGCAGGCGCTCCTTGGGTTCCAGAATGAAGTCGCCGAACTCAAAAATCCTGTCTTCGTGCATCTGCGCCAGCCCAGGAAATTGCAGGAAAAATTTAAGGTATTTCCAAAGACTTTGCCTCGCACCGCGTTCAATCTATTCGTTCGCTTTGAAGGCGGACGAACCGGGAGACCTCGAATGAACCGGCACGCCAATCACCATGATTCTTGCAGCCGCGTCGCGACGCGGTCGATTGCATGTACCACGATGCTACTGGTTTCCCTGTTGATCAAGCCCGCGGTTGCAGTGCCTGAAGATGAGGTGCGGTCGACCTTCGACCGCTTCGTAGCCGCTCAAAACGCGCACGATATCAAAGCAGTGGAGTCACTACTGCTCGGCTCGCCGGATTTTCTCTGGATCACGCGTGGCGCCCCTGTTTGGGGTCAGGATGCGGCGCTGAACCGCTTCGCCAGCCTGTATGAGGGAACGTGGCGGCTCGACCCCGAGCTCACCAGCCTGAAAGTGATTATGGTCGGCGAAGGCGTCGCGCAGGTCTATGTCCCGATCACGTTTACGATCGGGCCGGCCGGCCAACCGCCGCAGCAGGCCAAGTTCCTCATGAACCAGGTTTTGATCAAAACACAATCCGGTTGGAGAGTATCAAGCATCCTGCCCATCCCTGTACCCGCACTAACGAAGTGAGCAAGCGACGGCGCCTATTTGCCGCATTGCACGAGTCTGCATGTGGCCCGAATGCGAAGTGCGGCGCGCCTCTAAAGAGGTCCGCTTGTGAGGGTCGACGGGAAGTGGCCGGCCCTCGGCCGAACTGCCGATTTTAGCCCAGTTCTGACCGGGGCTGCTCTCGATCTGCGGCGGGTCGATGGCCAGGATCTGCTGCGATAATCAATCCGGCGCTCGGGCTCAAACCTGCCGATCACCTCGATTCCTTGATCCAAAGCTTCAACGGCACCGTCTCGCGACCCGAACAATTCATGGTCCCGCTGTAAAAATCGGACAGGACGCCCTGGTAGCCGCATTCGACGCCGTCCATCCAAAGTGTGGCTTGGATGCGCGAAGAGGAGGATAACAGAACTCGTATCTGTCCGCTCTTTTCCTCGGGCCCGTCTTGGGTGCAGAGACCAACATGTTTCATCGAGAGCGGCCCCGAATATCCTTTTCGGGTGGTTGAACCGTCTTCTTTGACAGTGGCCGTCAACTCCCATTCGCCGAGATAGCCGGAATAGCCAAAGATCTGTAGCGAATCCGCGCTAGCACGAACTGCGACCATGGTCAGCGCAAGCGCCAGCATCGCACGCGAAACACTGTGCGCCTTTGCGCCTCTAGTGCTCGGCGAGATATTTGCGTGCATCGGCGACCTCGGTGCGAGGGTTACCCTCGCTGCCGGCTTGCTCCGCGACCTTGCCAAAATAGTCCCGGGCCTTGGCGGTGTCGCCCAGTTGCGCTGCGGCCTTGGCCGCGCCGGCGAGGGCGCCCAGCCGGTTCGGCTCCTTGTTCAGTGTCGCCTCGAAGGCCGTCAGGGCCTCTTTCGCATGGCCGCTGTCGAGCAGCATCTCGCCATAGAGCTCGCGCGCTGGCTTGGGACCGCCTGGTGTCACCGGATGCTTCTCGGTACGATCCTCCGCGCCGGCGGCATCGCTCATGGCCTTCAGCGCGTTGTCCTTCTTGCCTTCGGCGTACAGCAGCCAGGCGGAGGCGACCTGGGACTGGATATCGACCTGCTCCGACCAATAGCCATCCTTCGCTTCGCGAAGCTTGTCGCGAAGCTCGCCAAGTTTGGCGATATCGGGCTTGGCCGCTTCGGGGTCGCCGGCGCGCGCAGCGCCGAGCGCGCGCGCGAAATAGGTGATGGCCTGCACGTTGGCAAGCGGGGTTGGACGCACGGTCAGTGCTTCGGCAGCCTTCCAATCTCCGCGCTCCAGGGCGTAGCGTGCGGGAGAGGCTGCCTCGGCGTAAGGCCCGGGAATGAAGGTCTCGCTGAAGCCGGTGATCGTTTTCATCTCGTCGACCACGGCCTTGGCCTTGTCGTCCTGTCCAAGCTGCAGATAGGCATAGACCAGATAGTCCATCGCATGCAGCTCATCGGAGAAGTCGCTCGAGTTCTTGGCGGACTGCGCGGACGCGACATTGGACGCGATCGAGTCGTTCCAATAGCCGACGCGCGTAAAGATGTGAGAAGGCATGTGCAGCGCATGTGGCGCGTCCGGCGCGATCTTGGCATAGCGCCGCGCCGCCTCGATGCCCTTGAACGCGATCGCCGGATAGTCGTAGAGGTGGATCAGATAGTGCGCGACGCCCGGATGCAGTGGCTGCCGCAAGGCGATCGGTTCCAGGATGGCCGCGCCCTTGAGCTGGTTGGCATAGGTCTTGTCGGCCGGATTGGCTGACGTGTTGAGCGCAAGCGCATAATGGATTTGCGCCTCGTCGTCGTCCGGATAGCGTTGCGCCAGAGCTTCCATCGCCTTCGCGTAGGCTACGACGCGGGACCGGTGATCAAGTTTGTCGTAGTCCGTATACATAACTGCCAGCGCGTCGACATAGCCTTTCTCGCGCTCCGTCTTGAAGCCGACCGCTCTAGCTTTCTCGATCGCCGCCGCTCCCTCCGCGAGATTCTTCGCCGGCGGCGCGATATGTGGATTCCACAACAGGCTGAGGGCGATGCCCCAATAGGCGATGCTGCAGGCGGGGTCCGCCTTCAATGTATCCTCGAACATTTTCTGCGAGGCGCGGTACCAGAACGAGTGCTGATACCGCATGCCGCGGTCAAACAGCTTTTGTGCGTCCGCGTTGCAAGATGTCTCGAAATGGACTTTGCCGAGCTTGTCGTCTTCCGATTGGGCAAGGGCCGGATGGGCGAGCGATACGCCGGCCAACAAGGCAAGCAGTGAAAGTGATGCCCGCATGATCAGACTCCCGCTTTTCGACGACCGCGCGCGGGAATCTTGAGCGGTTTCGGAAACTGTCGGCTATGCGGTTTACGCCAGACTATGCAGCTTTCGGCATCAAATCGCGAAAAAACTGCTATAGTGGGGCTTGGACTGGCTCTGAGGGTGTGTGTCGGCATGTCGACGCCCGACCTGGAATGGGAAGCAAAGATCGGCCTGACGCCCGATCCCTCGGCATTGCCGATGGACCTGGTCCGTGCGCTCGACTGGCTTCGCGGTCATATGTTTGAGCCGGTCCAACTCGACAGGCTCGCCGAGATCAGCGGCGCAACTCCGCGCACGCTCGAACGGCATTTCAGGATGTTTCTCGGCACCACTCCGCTTGGTTGGGCACGTCGGGTGCGGCTTGCGCGGGCACGGCACGCGCTCCTGCATCCTGGTCCGGAAGACACCGTGACTGCCGTCGCGCTGTCGAATGGCTTCGCCCAGCTCGGCCGGTTCGCTGCGGAGTACCGGCGTGCATTCGGCGAATTGCCGTCCAGAACGATGCAAAGGAGTCAAACAGCGCCGGCGGATGATGGCGACTTCGATGAGGCCATGCGCCTGACCCTGGTTGCGCTGCCGTTCGCCTTTGCGGTGGCGCCCAAACAATGCAATGCCGCACTCGAAGAGCTCAGTCACGCCGGGGAACTCGCGCCAAGCTATGGTCTGCCAAAGGCCGTGGCGGGATGGTGTTGGGGACAGCGCGCCTCGCACCGCTTCAGCTCGACTCCCGACCGCGATCGGACGCTGTCGTTGCAATTGGCCGACGAAGCGTACCGGCTTGCGCCGAACGACGCCTTGACGCTGACCTTGAGCAGCGGCGCATTAGTGTTGGCGCATCGTCTCGAGGAAGCGGACCGGCGGCTTGAGCGTGCTCTGGCAAGAGATCCCGGCCTTGCTTATGCGTGGGTCCGGCGCGGCTGGATGTCGGCCTATTTGGGTGATGGCGAGTCTGCGATCCGCGAACTTTCCACGGCGCTACATCTCATGCCGTTCGAGCCGCTGCGCCATCTCAGCTTCATCGGCATGGGTTGCGCCCATTTCGCCGCCGGCCGTTACGATCGCGCGCTGCGCTGGGTGGAAAGCGGTGTCGCGACCAGCCCGGGCTCGTTCTGGGCGCAGCGAGTGGCGGTCGCCGCTGCGGCGATGACGGGGGCAGGCAGCGAAGCACGGCGATTGGGCCGGCAGCTCATGCGCAAAGACCCCGATCTCACGGTTGCCGAGGCTCGGCGAGCCTGGCCATTCACGTTCGAGTTCATGTCCCGCCTCGGCGACGGGCTGGAGATCGCTGGCTTGCCGCGAAGCTAGATGGCCGGTGGCGAAGCCTGGCTAATGTCCCACACGCGAATGCTTCCGCTCGTGGCCCTTCTCGTCTGTCCCGGAGGCTACCCGGGATTTCCGCTTTGAGGGGTTAACCGAACCACCCAACAATATCAGGGATCCGAGAGGCGTAGTGCTGGATCGCAGAACATCCCGGACTTGCCAATTGGAGCGTATCGCTGGCTATGGAATCATAGCGCCACAGCGAAACTATAGTGCCCATCTTCATCGGCCGTGCCGCGCCATTTCGGGATACGCTATTAGCGCCAAATGCCGCCGATCTCGCAATTCGGCACATCCGGTTATATCTGCAGGCGGCCCTCGCGATCTCCGTGAATCGCGATGACAGTCAAGTGCACTGTCACCGTAATCCCAACGTGCTGGTAGCGGTCCGCACTTCGCGTCTGTCTGCACTTCGCGTCTGTCTTGCAGGAGTGCCGATAAACGTGTCAGCTAGGGAATCCCAGTTTAGGGTGCCGGAATTGATCGGGGTATCATGAGAAAGCCTTCGCTCACCGCAGCCGCGTCAATACTGGGCTTGGCGCTTGTCCTGTCGCCGATTGCCAACCTGCAGGCCGCTGAAATCAAGATATTGGCGGGCGGCGCCATGACAGGCCCGTTAAAAGAGCTCGGCGCCCAATTTGAGAGCGCGTCCGGCCATAAGCTTGTCTTTCGCTTCGGTACCACCCCCGAACTGATCAAGCTCGCTACGACCGGCGGACCGTTCGATCTTGCTGTCGTGCCCCGGGAGGTGTTCAAGGACGCCGCCGCACAGGCCCGGTTCGCGTCCGGGCCGACAAACGACATAGCTCGCGTAGGCCTCGGCGTCGCAGTCCGCTCGGGTGCCCTCAAGCCCGACATCAGCACGCCCGAAGCGCTGAAGCAGACGCTGCTCAAGGCGCAGTCCATCGCCTCCATACCGGAAAGCGCGGCCGGTGCTCAAGTATTGCGGGTGTTCGAGCGTCTCGGCATCAGTGAGGCGATGAAAGCCAAAACCAAGGTGCAGACCGGTCCGGCACAGATCGTTCAAGCGGTTGCCAAAGGCGAGGCTGAGCTTGGCGTGTTTCTCGTCAACGTGCTGACGGCCCCCGGTTTGGACGTGGTCGGTCCGTTTCCCGCCGAATTGCAGCAGGAAGTGGTTTTCACGGCAGCCGTCGCTGCAGACACCAAAGAAGCGGAAGCTGCCAAGGCGTTCATCGCCTATCTGACGACTCCCGCCGCCACCGCCGTGATCAAGGCCAAAGGTATGAAGCCGGGCTGAGACAAACGCACGGCACCACAAGCGGCCACATCTTCACGACTGTCCGGTATTGGCCTATCGCGTCGATCCCGGGATTGATCAAGAAGGCCGCGATCGAAGGGTAACCGGACCACCCTGCAAAATCGGGAAGACCGCCGCACGAGGCGTAGCGAAAAATCGCAGGGCATCCCGGATTATCCGGCCGGAGCGCGCAGCCGGCCGCCGCATCATAGCGCCACGGCGAACGAGTAGTGCCCATCTTCATCGGCCGTGGCGCGCCATAAGATCACCCGCACCCGGCTAAACGCGGGGGCTTTTCTGCACCGTTCGGCCTAGCTTTGGCGGCTTGCGGCGCGTATAGGGAAGATGTCGCAAGACGATGGCGCTGAACCTCAGTGCGGACCGCGGGCAGACCCGGGGGCAGTACCCGGCGCCTCCACCTTAGCAGCTTGAGCTTAAAAGTCTCATTTCGGTGAGATTGATTTTGTCGGAAGGCAGAATTCCAGAGCTGTTAAGGCGGGGGCGAACCAGGATCGATGGTCGCGAAGAAGCTATGAGCTGTGCTCGGCATGATACCGCCGTTATCGGGTCAAAAACCTAAATGCAAACGATAACGTTGCATTGAACGAAGTGCGCCTCGCGGCGTAACTGTTCGGGGTAGGTACACCTGGCAACAGAACGGCCATTGCCGCGTCAGCTTTCGGGCTGGCGCGGCTTTTTATTTTGCGTGCGAGCCGGTTCTTTGCAGCTAACGCAGGCGCAGCGCCACCGCCCAAGCCACGCCGCTGATATTGTCAGCCCAACAGCCTTAGCCCTCGGGGATTTGCACCACGCCCCATGCCGGCGGCGGGGCTGAGCCAAGCGGTGCGCCTCCAACCGAGACTGGTCCGACAGGCTTGGGCAGCCGAGAAGTTTTTCTGCGCGCCATTGCGGATACGCGGGTGCGGGCTCGCGTCTGCGTGATCGAGGAAGTCGTCTCCGGCGTCACGGCATTCTGTAGCGCGTCAACCTTCGCCGCCAGCATGGAAAACTGAGCGGAAAGCTTTTTCACGTCGGTTTGCTGAGCCGCCAAACCCTGCTTGAGGGAATCGAGGGTAGCTGCACCCCGCCGCAACAGGATTGTATTTTGCTGCAGCGAGGATCCGTTTTCCTGCAGCGCGACCAGGTGTTGTTGCTGTGCCGACTGAATATCTTTCAACGCCGAGGTGACGATCGGATCTGGTATCGGCGCCGAAGCCGTCTCGTGGGGAAGCAGTTCGGCCAAGCTGGTAAAATTCGGCAAGGCAATATCGAAAGCCGGCAGAGTGTATACGGCCGCCGCACCATTCAGAAGCAGAGCGAACAGGGACAAAAGCAAGATCGGCTTGCGGCTGGATTGCCTGCTTTGCGTTACAGGCTCAAGCTGCTTCGTATTGTCCTGCTTTGATTGCGGTTCCTGTGCCTCGGTCACCTGCATTGGCCCCGATAGATCGAAAATGACGGAGCCGCCGCGTGAACGATCCGGCCACGGCTCCTTGCGCGATTGCCCACCCAAAACTGGCCTGGATCATGGACTTATAGGGTTAATTCCCGGTTAGCGTTTCGGCATTCCAGGCATTGGTCGCCAGAGACACGCGCGTCCCGCGCCAGCTCACCCCGTTTTCGACGTAGCGAACTGCCGCGAAACCAACAGCAGCACGACACCGGCAACCGCAGTCAACCCGCCCGCCCAATAAGGTGCGCTCAGGCTCAACGGCGACACCACCGCCGGGGTTCTTAGGCGCTGCCATCGGCAGCGACGCAAGGAATAGAGCTTCCGTGGACACGGAACTTACCCAGAGCAAACCTGCCTTTTTATCCGGCCCTGCAGAGCAACCGGCTTTAACGCCCATCCGGCGTGGAAGGAGATATGGGCCCGCGATCTTCCGCGGAGGTGTCGGCTCCGCTCGAATTCGGCTTGATCTTCCGCGTGCAGAAGTTTCGAATATTTCGGCTTTCGGTCGCCATGCTATAAATTGGGCAATTCACGGGGTCATCGAATGGGGCATCGGGCATTCATTGCACGCCAATCCGCACGTCTGGCGGCGCTGGCCGTCGCCGCGCCCCTTCTGCTGAACGCAACGGTCTCCCATTCCGGCGAAACCCGACTGGCTTTCCTGTCCAATTCGGAAAAGGATCAGCAGACCGCGATCGAGGTTCCCACGCTGCCACCACCGTTGGAGGCGAACCCGTTTGACGGCCGATGGGTATTCACGGGTGGCGGATGCCGGGGAGCCGGCACAGTGTCGACGGTTATCAAGGGTGGCAAAGTCATCGTCCGGGGCGGCGGCGGAAACGTAATGCCGGACGGAACCATCCATACGGTCGGCGCCGGTAACGGACTAACACTGACCGCTGAGGGGCGCCTGTCTGGAGATGCAGGCTCCGGAACTTACGATCGGTCCGACGGCTGTTCGGGCACCTGGGTCGCAGTCAAACAGCGCCGCCGATAATTCGATCACCAGATGTTGTTGCCGAAAAAAAAGACAGGCCGCTGCTGCGCGACCAGCATTCGCGGCGGTCCAGCATAGTTCGGTCCAACATAGTTCCTGGCCACCGACTTTCGTTTCAGTTTCGGGCGCGCCGGAGTGGCTGGCAATTGGGCAAACGCCTCCCTGACCCCGCGTTTCGAAGGCGTCGCGGCGACTTTTTGCTGCACCGGCGCCGCTTCGGCGACCACAGGCGCTGGAACCGGTGTGATGGTGGGACGGGTAGTATCGAAGACGACACGCTCCGGCCATTTCGTGTCGGAATGAATGCGGATGACGGAAAGATCCGTGTCGGAACGGGAGGCTACGGTCACCGGCAAGGCCGGCAAGCAGGCATCTGCGATAAAGAGGAGCGCAAGCAAGGCGCCGCCGACGAAGATAAAATAACGCATCAGCGGCATTTCGGTTGTGCTCCATACGCACGGCAACGCCGTCCCCGGCTCAACCGGCGATCCCTCTATTTGTTCCGGATGACAAGAAAAGGTTCGACGAGCCAGCGCCCGTTTGTCTCATTTCGAAAGGCGACTTTTGAAAGGCGGCGCCGGCCTAAAGCGAATTTACCTTAAATATGACTAGCCGCTACCAGCGAGCATTTCGCCTTGGCTGCGTTCACATTGACGAAACCGACATGCAACCGCGTGAAAGTCTTTCGGCTCTTCATGTTGACGACATCGCTGATCGAGCGCGAGCGCTCGGTCAAATGGCTGCCGTCGGGGCGCATGAAGGCGCACGCAACATTGATGTCCTTGACGGCGTAACCATTGTCATTGCGGAGCGTCATCGTCACCAGCGCATTGGACCCGAGGCCTCCCCTGCGCCACGACTGCGACGAGATGGTGAGGCGATCGACCGGTGCCGGCTGCGCCGGCATAATCGCTTCGGAAATCGCGGGATTGAAGGACGGCGCCCTGGCGAGACCCACGGTCGAACTGATCGAAGCCGGTTGTGCTGATGTGGCTGCGGCCAGATGCGCCGCTTCAGCGGGTGCCTGCCCCCGAAGCTGGTCCACAAGCAGCAATACCGCCGCCGCTACAATCACGGCGATCGGCAACCAGCCAATGGCTGTCCTGAGATAGCTCGCAGGCATATCGTCAGTACGATCTGAATGATGTCCCCACGCGAAACTTACATGCCGGCTGATTCCGGTCGAATCAATATTGAGAAATCCATCCGTCATGGTCGCGCCATCTGGAAAATGGGCTGGCTCTATTCGCCTGGATCACAATTCACACATGAGAAATTCACACATGGGAAATTGGTTCCATCAAAGCGTGACATGATCGAACGCGAGCCAGCCTGAACCGGGCTTGCCGAGGGGATGGTCACGCCCCTGCCTCACCGCTAAGCTTGACCCACGCGGGCGACGTACCGCCGTTCTTTAAGGCCACCGCGGGCGGCGCGAAAATCATCAGTTGGAGGAAAAGCATGCCGGTAGTGACCTGGGACCACGTTCATCTGCGCAGTCCCGATCCGGAGGCAATGGCTGCCTGGCTTGAAGACGTCCTCGGTGGTGAGATCCTTCGCGGCCCTGGCCGCATCGACGTCAAACTCGGGGGCGCGATGGTCTTCATCGCCCCCGTGGCGTCCGGAGACGGTGTCAGTGCGGCCCCAAGTCACCCCCATCAGGGGCTCGACCATCTCGGACTGTCGGTCAAAGACATCGATGCGGTCGCGGCCGAAATCAAAGCCAAGGGCGTTGAATTCACCTCGGAACCCTACACCATTCGGCCGGGCGTGCGCATCTGCTTCATTCGCGGCCCCGAGGGTATTTCGATCGAACTGCTGGAACGCGACAAAAAATACAGCTGAGCGGCCAAGGACTAATAAAGCTGGCGGTCAACCTGCCGCGTTGACGGCGGACGCCGTGCTTTGGCATAACAAACTGGCTTAGTGGGGTCTGGCGTCAATAAACCATGAAGAATGGGCTGTATTCGATCCATGTCGTCCTTCAGGACGGCCGCTCCGGCAAGGGTAGCGGCGTCGTGCTGTTTCGCGACGGCAACATTCTTGGCGGCGACGCGTACCTGTTCTATGTCGGCAGCTACACGGTGAAGGATAATACCTTCAAGGGTGAGATCCTGGTCCAGCGCCATACGCCCAGCCCGGACGTGACCCCCCTGTTCGGCGGCCCGGATCCGGTCGGCATCGGCGTCTCCGGGACGTTCACCGATACGGCCGCCGACATGAGCGGCACGGCGCTGGTCGGCAAGGCGAGCCAAATTTTCACGGCCACGCTGCGCAAGCTGGTCGAGACCGACTGAGCATTGCGACGAACGTTTATTCCGCAGCCTGCTCCAGCGGCGCCACGCGCGGCAGAACCATGTGAACGCGCGTGCCGCGTCCAGGTTCGGAATCGAGATCGAGCCGGCCGCCCAGGCGATTGGTGACGATGCTGTAGACGATGTGAAGGCCGAGCCCGGTGCCGCCCTGATCGCGGCGGGTGGTGAAAAACGGATCGAACGCCCGCCGCCGGACATCCAGGCTCATGCCACAACCGTCATCGGCAAAGATGATTTCGACATAATCGGCGCCAGCCGCCCGCACCTTGATGTCGACCGTTCCGGCGCGGCCGTCCGGAAACGCATGCGCCACCGAATTGAGAAACAGGTTGGTGAGCACTTGCCCATAGGGACCGGGATAGGAGTTCATGGTGAGGTTAGGCTCGCAATCGACGGCAAGCGTCAGGCGGTGCTTGCGCAGGCCCGGCCGCAAACTCAGCACCACCTGTTCGGTCAAGTCGCCAAGGTCGAACGTGCGCTGGTCCGAGTAATTGCGGTCGGCGGCGACCTGTTTGAACGAGGTGATCAACTCCGCGGCGCGGTTGAGGTTGGCAACAAGCTGACCGGATGCATCGCGGGCGGCACCGAGGAAATCGGTGAGGCTCGAGCGGCGGAGATCGCCGCGCGCGACTTCGGCGGTGAATAACGCAGTCTTGCGTTCGAGCGAGGAGGCAACCGTCAGGCTGATACCGACGGGATTATTGACCTCATGTGCGACGCCCGCCACGAGGCGGCCGAGCGCGGCGAGCTTTTCCGCTTCGATCAGCGAATTCTGCGTCTCGCGCAAATTTCGTAGTGCTGCTTCCGCGGCATCCTTGGCCTCGCGCATTTCCTGCTCGCCGCGTTTTCGTTCGCCAATGTCGAGCGCAACCGTCACGATGCTCTCAACACCACCGTCCGCATCAAGCAATGGCAACTTGTTCACGAGCCAATGGCGAAGATTGCCTGACGAATCCCGGTACTCTTCCTCGTAAAAGCCGAGTTCCTTGCCGGTCGCGAGCACCCGCCTGTCGTTTTCGTCGGTCTTCTGCGCGCCATAACGCGACATCAGGTCCGAGGTGGTCTGGCCAATGGCCTCATGGGCCTCGATCCCGAAAATGCCGGCCATGTAGCGATTCATCAGGACGTAGTGGAGCTGCTTGTCCTTGACGTTGATGACGGCCGGAACGGTATCGATCACGAGTTGCAACAGCCGCCGTCCTTCCGCGATCGCCTCTTCGGCACGCCGCTGGTCGGTGATGTCGCGCACGGTCCCTTCATAACGAACGATCTCGCCGGCTTCGTCGCGAACGACGGTGGCGCTATCCGAGAGCCATAAAATAGATCCGTCGCGCCGCCGCACCTGATACTCGAATTCGCGCACCATGCCGTCGCGCTGCATCAGCTGCTGATACAGCACACGGGCTTGCGGATCGACATAGACGCCCTCGGAAATGTCGTTGATGCCACGAATCAGTTCTTCCGGGGAATCGTAGAGCATCATCCGCGCAAGCGCAGGGTTGGCGTTGAGAACTTGCCCTCCCGGCGTCGTCACGTAGATTCCGTCGACCGAGCCTTCGAACAGCTTGCGATAGCTCTCCTCGGCCAGACGCTGCTCGGCAAGCGCGCGGATCGCCGCTTCGCGCGCCGCGTCCGCGTCGACCAGCGAACGGCGGAACACTTCGGCGGCGCGCGCGATATCGCCGATCTCGTTGTGCACCCCGGTGGCTGGAATCGACGTCTCCTTTTCACCGCCGGCCAGCGCGCGGATCGCGGTGGCGATCGCCTTGAGCGGACGAACCGTCTGACGCACCACGAACAGGGCTGCCGCCAGGCCGATCAGCACACCGGCGATCCCCAGAAGAATGCTTTGCCACTTGTCGCGCGCGAGCGTTCGGGCGAAATCGCGCGACAGCACCCGCCCTCGCCTGTCGCCGAGATCGCGCAACAGATCAGTGACCCGGCTGATCATTTGCCCTTCGGTGCCCAGCACCTCCCGGTCCAGCTCGGCGATCTGGGCCTCGGTCGCGGAAAGCGAAAACACCGCATCGGCGTAAGCGTCGGTCGCAGCGCGAAGCGTCGGATCGTCGATCGAGATCGACTTCATCGCGCTCGCCGCCTGCCCCGCCGCAGCCGGGTCGTGCGCCAACAACGCCGCTGCCAGTTGGTTCTGCGCTCGAAACAATTGGCGCAGCATGGTGCGGTCGGGAGCCGAAACTTCCGATGTCGCCTGCTCGAAACGGGCCCGGACCGGCCGTAAAGCGGCGACGAGTTCCGTGCGGCGGGAAATCAACGAGGTGATCCGATCCATGCCCGCCTGGTAGTTGGCGAGGCGCTGCGTGACGCCGTCGATCATCTCCTGCTGCTCGGGCGCGAGTTTCAGCCGTGTATTCTTCAACAAGGCGCTCAGCGACGAGGCCGCCTCCTGGGCCCGGCCAGACGGCGCCGCCGGGTCGGTCACGAAGTCGCGGGCCGCCAGCCGCAATTCCCGGGTGCGGCGGTCGATTTCTTCGGCGACATCGCCGAGGCTTTGCAGGTGTTGCAGTTCGGCGAAAGTCGCGTCGATATGGCGGATGGCGACGACGCTGGCGATGCTCGTCATGGCGATCATGGCGAGCAAAAGGGTGAAACTGCCAAAGGTCAGTTGCCCGATCGAGAAAGAAACCGACTGTATCCGTCTAAACATCGCGAAAAGGGCTCTGAGCGCGGCAATCTGCTCGACTACAAGCCCCCTTATACGACGATTTGGCCGCCCGGGGGAAACCCGGCCAGACCTCGTTTTTGCGGCTGCTTAGTCCGCAGGAATGCCGGCTTCCTTCACGACCTTGGCCCACAGAGCAATGTCCGACTTGATGATGCCGGCGAATTCGCCGAGCGGGGCGCTTTTCGCCGTACAACCCGCCAAATCGAGCTTTTCGCGCACCTCGGGCGCAGCCACCGCCGCCTCTAACGCCATGCTGATTTTCGCAACAATCGGTCGCGGGGTTTTTGAGGGGACCACAATGCCAAACCATGGCGTCACCTTGGCGTCGGCAAACCCCTGCTCCGCCATGGTTGGCATGCCGGGAAAGTATTTCGAGCGCCCGTCGCTGATCGAGGCGATGACGCGGATGGTGCCGCTTTGCGTCAAGGCCAGTGCCTGGTTGGTCGAGAAAAACGACGAGGTGAGCAGGCCGCTGGCGATATCCGCAACCATTTGAGGGTAACCGCGATAGCCGATCGGATTGACGTCGATCCCGGCCAGCCGCTTGAACAGTTCAAAGCCGAGGTGACCGGTCGAACCCTTACCGGGATGGCCGTAATTCAGAGCTCCCGGTTTGGCCTTGGCGAGCGCGATAAACTCGGCGACGTTCTTCACCGGCAAGGACGCCGGAACGATGAAGACGTTGGGCGCCTGGCAAATCATCCCTACGGCAACGAAATCGCGCAGGGGATCCCAGCGCATGACGAGATTGAGCGACGGGCTCGTGGTGAAGAAGGTCGTCACCAGCAGCCAAGTATATCCGTCGGGCCCGGCGCGGGCGACGTCTTCGGCCGCGATCGAGCCGTTGGCGCCGGACTTCGATTCCATGATGATCGAGGCATTCCACTGCGCGGCCATGTGCTGGGTGACGATGCGCCCGAACACGTCGGCGACGCTTCCGACCGAATAGGGATTGACGACGCGGATCGGCCGGATCGGGAAACCCTCCTGCGCGCTCGTCGCGGCGAGAGAAACCACGGTCAGCAGCAACGCCGCTATCATCACGCCGAGGCGTTTCGTCATGGCTGTCGCGTGTCCTGCCCTGCCCGCGGTGTTTTGAGCACACCACTTGCGGTCAGGATGCCGACAATCGGACCAGCCGGCAAGGTCGTATCTTCAGCCGGAATTATTTGCTGCGGCTGGCTTCCGCGCAGGAATGGTCATCGCGGCAACGCCGATAACGACGCAAGCGAGACCGATCCAGGCGGTCGGCGAGAGTTTCTCGCCGAGCAACAGGACCCCAAGTGCCACACCAATCGGGACTCGAAGATAGGCCTGCGCGGTGGTGCCGACGGAACCCAGGGTCTGGATCAGCCGAAAGTAGATCACGAAGGCGATCGCGGTCGAAAATATTGCAAGTCCCAGCAGCGCCAGCACCGAAGTGCTCGACGGCATCAGCGTCCACGGTCGCTCAACGGCGGCGCTGACCGGCAACAGGATCGCCGCGCCACACAGTAACGAGCCTGCCGCCGGCGCCATCGGATCAAGCCCCCTGAAGCCGCGACTGAAGACCGCGCCTCCGGCGTAGCAGATGGTTGCCGTCACGATCGCGATTTGCGCGACGACCTGTTCGCCGAGGCCGTCGAATGCCTGAACGCCAATGATCAGGCAGATGCCCGCCATGCCGGCCACCACGCCGAAACATTTGCGCCAGGACAGCGCGTCCTGGTGCGCGATCGCCAGCGTCAGGAAAAAGGTAAAGATCGGCGACGTCGAATTGAGAATCGTCGCCAGCCCCGCATCGACCGAGCGCTCGGCCCAGGCGATCAGCGTCCATGGAATGACGCTGTTGAGGCAGGCCTGAAATAGGAAGCGGCGCCAGGTTGCGGCGTCTTTCGGCAATCGCACGCCCCGCCAAGCCATGATGCGCAGCAACAGCAGACCTGCAATCAACGTCCGCCCCGCGATCAGCGTGACCGGTGGAATCGTGGCCACGCCAAGCTTGATGAACGTGTACGACCCGCCCCAGAGTGTCGCCAGCGCCAACAATAACGCCAATTCGGTGCCGAGGGACGGCTCGCCCGCGCTTGCATCTCGCGTCGTTGCTTCTGTCATGGTCGCGCCGATGCTCCCGCTCGCTACTGGAAGCAAAGGCCTACATGGTCAAAGCGAACAATGCTTCGTCATCGGTCGAAGTGTGCGATCACAGCTCTGCCCGCTCACATCTCGAACAACTCGCCGTCGTAGCCGGCCTCCAGCGGAATGCGAAGCTGACGGCCGCCATTTAGCCTCGTCATCACCGGCATGACGGTGACGACCGGTTTTGCCTCGCGCGTCATCGAGCGCTGCTCTCACATTTGGTTGCTTGCCGAGCTTGATCAGGTTGCGCGTGGTCGGAAACGGCAGTTTGAACCGTCCGCTTTCGCCGCCCGCGATCGCCTCGCGCGGCGAAAGCCAGAGCGAGGCGGTCGATTCCCGGCCGTCATGCGCGCCAAGTTGTTCCGGCGGGGCTGCGGCCAGAAAGAACCAGGTGTCGAACCGTTTCGGCATGCCCTCCGGCGTGATCCAGCGCGCATAGGGCACGAGCGCATCGAGCGCGAGCACCATGCCGGCCTCAGTGAGCACATCGAGAAACGTCGTCTTCCGCTCGGAGAGCGCGGCGCGGTGACGGGCCTCGATGTTCGCCGCCTGTTTCGCCTCGACCAGCTCGTTTGAACCGCGCGGACGCGCGAGCAGAATGCCGCTTTCCTCAAACGTCTCGCGGATCGCGGCGATCTTGAAACTCAGTTCGGCCGCGTCGCCCCGGTCGCCGCCGGTATAAAGTTCCGGCCGCGCGATGATGTCACGATCGGCGGCATCAACGCTGCCGCCGGGAAACACCAGCGCGCCAGAAGAGAACTCGATCTCATGATGGCGCACCATCATGAAAACCTCGATTTCTTCGGAAGCGCTGTCGCGCAGCAGCAGAATGGTCGAGGCCGGACGTGCGGTGGCCGCTTCAGCCACGAAATCAGCCTGCCGCGCTTGATTGCGGCTGCAGGTTGGCGCGGCGATCGACGCGGGCGACACGCGACAGCAGATAATCCACCTCCGCTTTCGCCGTGGCCGTGATGCTCGATCCCGGCTTGCGCTGGGCGCTCGAGGCAATGATGCCGCGCTTTTGCAGCACATATTTGCGGACCGCCAGCCCAATCGCCGGCTGCTGCTCGTAACGGATCAGCGGCAGATGCGCGTCGAACAGGTCATGCGCGGCGTCGCGGCGGCCTTCTTTCGACAGCCGAACGACATCGATCAGCATTTCCGGGAAAGCGTAACCGGTCATGGCGCCATCCGCGCCGCGCTCCATCTCGAAATCGAGGAACGTCGCGCCGTTGCCGGTCAGGATCGAGAGCGGCCGCAACGAGCCGTCCTTCTGGAAGCCGCGCAGCGCGGAAATCTTTTCCAGCCCCGGCCAATCCTCATGCTTGAGCATCACGCAGGAGGGATTATCCATCACGATCTTGCGGATGACACCCGGCGTAAAAATCACGTTCAGCGTCAGCGGATAGTCCTGCAAACACCAGGGAATGTCGGTCCCGATCGCTTCCACCGCCTGCTTGAAATAGCCTGATATCTGGTCGTCGGTGCGCAAGGTAGGCGGCGGCGCGATCATCACGCCGGCCGCGCCCGCATCCATCGAGGCCCGCGCCAGCGAACGCATGGCGGCAAATCCCGGCGCGGAAACGCCGACGATGATCTGCATGTTCTTGGCGCGCTTCACGAAGCGCTTGGCGATTTCTTCGGCCTCAGCGCCCTCGAGCTTCGGCGCCTCGCCCATGATGCCGAGCACGGTGATGCCATCGCAGCCGATCTCGCCGTAAAAATCCGTCAGCCGGTCGATGGATTTCTCGTCGATCCGGCCATCGTCATGGAACGGCGTCGGCGCGATTGCAAAAGTGCCTTTGGCTTCGTGGGTGAGTTTTGTCATTGCTTGCCTTCTTCCTTTTTCGTCAGGTCCGCCGCGCCGATTTCTTGATCTCCTCTTCGGAGAAGAAAATCTCGCTTGCATGCGTCACGATATCTTCCGCCTTCCACCCCGAGAACGGCGGCTTCCAGCCTTCCATTTCCATCATCCGCATTTCGCGCACGCCGCGCGGACCGGAGACGCCGAGCACCTTGCCGGTCTGGTCGCCCGAGAGGTCGCTGACCATGTATAGCACGGCCGGCGCGATGCCGTCCGGCCCCAGCGCCATGCCCGGATTTTCTTTATAGCGCGGCAGATCCTCGGTCATCCGCGTCAGCGCGCCCGGCGCCAGCGTCCAGACCCGGATGTTGTATTTGCGGCCCTCGATCGCGAGCACGTTGGAAAGGCCCCAGATCCCGCCTTTGGCGGCGCCGTAATTATATTGGCCGAAATTGCCGATCAGGCCCGAGGTCGAGGAGGTATTGACGATCACGCCGCCGCCATTCTCCCGCATCCACCGGAACACCGGCTGCGTGGTGCAGAAGGTTCCTTTCAGATGCACCTTGAGCACCTTGTCAAAGGCGGCTTCCGTGGCTTTGGCAAAGGTCTGGTCGAGTAGGATGCCGGCATTGTTGACGAGGATGTCGGCGCGGCCGAAATGCTTGATCGCATCATCGAACACCGCTTGGCCGCCCGCCATGGTCGAGATATCGGCGCCATTGGCGACCGCCCGGCCGCCTTCGGCCTTGATCGCTGCGACCACCTTCTCGGCCATCGAGAGGTCCGAGCCGGAGCCGTCGCGCGGACCGCCGAGGTCATTGACCACGACGGCCGCGCCCTCGCGTGCAAACAGTTTGGCATAGGCCTCGCCCAACCCGCCGCCCGCGCCGGTGATCAGCGCCACCTTGCCGTCGAGGTGTCCCATTGGTCGCCTCCCGCTTCTCGTTCCGTGTCCCGGACGCGATGCAGCGTGAAACGCTGCGTCGCGGAGCCGGGACCTATTTGTGCCCATGGGCCCCGGATCAGCAGCGCATCGCGTAAGCGCTGCGCAGCATCCGGGGCACGCGCTCCTCTCACCCCAACACCGTCTTGCCGCTGCGGATCACGACCGCCTCGCGCGCCTTCACCCGCGCCTCGAACGAAATCACGTTGCCGTCCTTCCACAGATCCAGCGTCACGGTCTCGCCGGGATAGACCGGCGAGGAAAACCGCGCGGCGTGCTGTTTGAAGGCGCTCGCATCGTAATCGGCATAGGTTTGCAGGATGCCGCGGCAGGTGATGCCAAAGGTGCACATGCCGTGCAGGATCGGCCGCGAGAAGCCGGCGCGCCGGGCAAATTCGGGATCGGAATGCAGCGGATTGCGGTCGCCGCAGAGACGATAGATCAAGGCTTGATCGGGCCGCGTCGAAATATCGACGGAGCGGTCGGGCGCTGCGCGAGGGCACCTTGTGCGGCTCGGGCTGGCCCTCGGAAGGTCCGCCGAAACCGCCGTCGCCGCGGGCAAAGCGCGAGGCGACCAAAGTGGCGAGTGGCTCGCCCTTTTCATTCTTCAGCACGGTCTGGTGCCGGATCACCGCGCCTTTGTCCTTGCCCTTGTCGAACACCGCCAGCACACGTGAATCGACCAAGAGCTTTTCCGCGACCGGCAACGGACGGTGAAAGGTAATGTCGCGCTCGCCGTCGACCACCATCACGCGGTTGAGATTCATCTCGCCGGGGCTCGGCACCCCAGGCCGCGACGGAAGCAAAGGTCGGCACGACTTTCAGCGGGCGCGGAATGGCGGCGGCTTCGTTGACGAAGGCCAGTTCCTTCTCGTCCATGGGATCGGCGCCCATGCCGATGCCGTAGGCATAGAGCATCACCTCGCGGTCGCCATAGGAAAAGCGCTGATCGAGATTCTTCAGCGCCATCAACTCATCGTACTTGATCGGCATAGTGCCATTCTCTCCCGAACTCATGACCCTCATGGTGAGGAGGCGCTCTTGCACCGTCTCGAACCATGAGGCCGCAACCTCTTATTTCACGTTTCTCATCCTACGAGACGCGCGCTTCATTTGCACCATTCGCGACGGCCTCGCTGCCGCGCGGCCTGCTCGGGTGCGCGCGCTCCTCGGGATGAGGGTCATACCGGCGTAAAGAACGGCAACGGCGCACCGTCGGTCGGTTTGAACACGACTTTCACCTTTTGGCCGATCCTCAGCGTCGCCATGTCGCAATCGACAAAGTTGGTCAGCAGCGACGGCCCCTCTTTCAGAGTGACGTAGCCGATCGCGTAAGGGCCGGAGGCCGACTTGCGCATCAAGCTGAAAGTGTAGATCTCGCCCTCGCCCGAGCTTTCCTCCCACACCGTCTTGTCGGAGAAGCAAAATGGGCAGATCGAGCGCGGGAAATAATGCGCTTCGCCGCACGCTGTGCAGCGCTTGATCATCAGTCTTGCCTTTGGCCGTCTGCTCCCAGAAGTGAGCGGTCTCGGGATTGGTTTGAGGTTTGGGATATTTCACGGCGTCCATCACACGCGCTCCAGAATGCAGGTTGAGGCGGCATGGCGCACGCCGAGCAGTCCGCCGGTGCCGTGCGCAATGGCGAGGTCGCAATTCGGCACCTGAACCTTCGGATGCGCCTCGCCCCGCAACTGCCGCACCGCCTCGAGGATCTTGGTCATGCCGCCGCGATTGACCGGATGATTGCTGCACAGGCCGCCGCCGTCGGTGTTGAACGGCAGCTTGCCGACGCCTGAAATCAGATTGCCGTCGGCGACGAATTTGCCGCCCTCGCCTTTCTTGCAGAAGCCGAGGTCTTCGAGCTGCATCAACACCGTGATGGTGAAGCTGTCGTAGATCGAGGCGTATTTGATGTCCTTGGGCGTCACGCCGGCTTCTTCGAACGCGCGCGGCCCGGACCAAACGCCGGCCGAATAGGTCAGATCGAGCTTCTGGCCGCCGCGCGGTCCCTTCAGCGCCTCGCCATGACCGATCATCCGCACCAGCGGTTTCTTCAGGCTCTTCGCGATCGCCTCCGAGGTCACGATGAAGCGCGCCGCCGCCATCGGTGACGACGCAGCAATCCATCCGATGCAACGGGTCGGCAATCATCGGCGAGTTGAGCACGTCCTCGACCGTCACGACGTCCGGCAGCATCGCGTGCGGGTTGTATTGCGCGTGGTGGGAGGCCGCGACCTTGATCCAGGCCAGTTGCTCGCTGGTGGTGCCGAATTCATGCATGTGACGCATGGCGCACATGCCGTAGATATTATGTGTGGTCGCGCCATACGCGGCCTCGAAATCGGCTTCCGCGCCGCTCGCGCGCGGCGGCATCGGCCCGGTGCGCGGCTTGCCGGCGAGCGTGACCAGCGCGATCCGAACACTTGCCGGCAGCAATCGCTTCGGCGGCGTGGCCGAGATGAACCAGATAGGAACAGCCGCCGGTATCGGTGGAATTGAAATGGCGGACCTTCGAGGCCGAGATAGTCGACCATCGCCATCACCCCGCCCGGCGCGTCGCCGGCGCAGAAATAGCCGTCGATATCGGCCTTGGTCAGGCCGGCGTCCTCGATCGCGCCCTTGGCGATTTCGGCATGAAGCTGGGCGGTGGATTTGTCGGGGGCGTGCCGGGTCGGATGTTCGTAGATACCGGCGATATAGGCCTTGCCCTTGATGCTCAAGTTGCTCTCCGCTGGCGTTTCTTTTATTCTCCAGGTAATTTCTTGGCCTGCCGGGGCGGCCTTGGCAAGCGGCGAATATTCCGTGCGGTGAGACCAAATCGCATAGCGCAGCATCCTCCGTTGTTTCTACGGTCATCGCCCGGCTTGACCGGGCGATCCAGTATTCCAGAGACCCCGGAGCTCGAACCGAGAAGCCGCGGACTACTGGATGCCCCGCTTGAAGCGGGGCATGACATCGGAGAACACAGGCGAACGCCTTCCCGCGGCATGTCTTGCCCAGGTTTTGCCTCATCATGTCCCTCATCAGAAGTAGAGGGCGCAGGGAATGCCGGGCACGTCAGGCGCACCCGCAGCCTCGTCTGCAATAAAGAAAACACACGAGTATAGTCACCACAGGTTCGCCGGAACTTCCCGGCATTCCCCGCGCGAATGGTTTTAACGCTTATTCCACGCTCTCCCCGGCGATCGGGCTTTTTGTCACCGTCCCCGCCGTGATGCGTCAGCATCATCGGCCGGTTGACGTCAGCGTCGAGACGTCAGAACCACGTGGCTTCGTCGTCCGCCTCACGCGCGTTCGTCTGTTCGCACCTGAAGCGTCCATCGCCTCCCGCGCCCAACGTTCGTGACGATCGCGATATGCCTCTCTAGTGGAGTGGATTTGACATTCGCTACGCGGCTATCCGCGAGCTCCGAAGGAGAATGTCAAATCCCAAACTCCACTAGAAACTTATATTTGCTGGTGGTCCTTTGATTCTGACATTCGCAAAAGTACTCGCCGCGAAGGGATGCGAATGTCAGAATCGGACCACTAGTGAGGGCGGGACGGCGCTGATTCTGCCGGTGATTTGCGGGCCCGATCAACACTTCCGAGCCGCGGCGAATTGGCACGACGGGCAAATCAGGCGGTGATTCACATTCCGAATTGCACCGCAAGCCCTTAAAAAAAGGGGTCAGAAGCAAAAAAACGTCAAAAACCCCGAGAAAAACCGAGAAAAACTGTGTAGAAGCCTCTTCCCCGGCGCCAGGAACGTTATTATCACCACGGTCCGAATCAGAGGAGACACAATGGCCACCCAAATGTCGAAGTCACAACTGGTCGAAAAAATTGCGACCACCACCGAACTCTCCAAGCGTGACGTCAAGAACGTCATGGATACGCTGACTGACGTCGGCCACAAGGAACTGAAGAAAGCCGGCGTATTCCTGCTGCCGGGCTGGGCGAAGTTCGTCGTGGTCAAGAAGCCCGCGACCAAGGCTCGCAAGGGCACCAACCCGTTCACGGGCGAAGAGATGATGTTCAAGGCCAAGCCGGCCCGCAAGATCGTCCGCGCCAGGCCCGTCAAGGCCGCCAAGGACGCGGTCTAAGAAAGACACGGACCTTGAAGTTAAAGGCCCCCGCAACGGGGGCCTTTATTTTTTGGTGGGCCAAACCGGACATCGCTGTCCGGTCGCTTTATTGGTCGCCAGATGTCACCTTTACAGCGACCACAACCCTCCCCTTCGCGCGGAAGACCCTCCATCACCGGGCGTATGTCGCCAGCCTCGATCAGACCGAAGGCGTTTGCGGCAAGGCATGATCGGCGCGCGCCGCCACCGATGGTGGCAACCGCGGTTTCTTCACCCGCTTAGTGTTACCGCGCCTGCCGACAAGCTGTCTGTAACTGAGCCGGCGCACCGTCGCCGAGCAGGCATTAAACTGCTTGTCAAGCCATCGAAATAGCGCAGAGGCGGAATAGATAGTAACGGCGCCTGGTGTCCCGAATCCGAAGTTCGCCACATCTCGCAGCTCCAACCTAAGCGAACTTCGGATTTGGAAGGACACTAGTGGTCCAATTCTAACATTTGCATCCCGGTCTGGCTGGCACTTATGCAAATGTTTAGAATCAAAGGACCACCAGCAACCTATGATTCCAGTGTGGTTTTGGTTCAGAAATTCTCTTGGAGGACTCGCGGATATAATGAAGAGAGCTTCCGAGCCACCTCACTAGCGGCACATCGCACGTCCTCACCCTTCTCGCTCCCGAACGAATGTCATGACCGAACAAACCCTGACGGCGCCGATCGATGATCGGCAAGAACTATCCCGCGGCTTTACGCGCTATCAGTCGATCCTCGTTGCGTTGCTCGCGCTGGTCCAGTTCACGATCATCATCGACTTCATGATCATGTCGCCGCTCGGCGCCATCATCATGCCGGCGCTCGATATTTCGGCCGCACAGTTCGGCGTGGCGGTGTCGGCCTACGCATTCAGCGCGGGAATTTCCGGCATCCTGGCGGCCGGCTTTGCCGACCGGTTCGATCGCAAGCGGCTGCTTTTGTTTTTTTACGCCGGCTTTACCCTTGGAACGGCGCTCTGCGCGTTCGCTCCGAACTATCATCTGCTTCTGCTGGGCCGGATTGTCACCGGTCTGTTCGGCGGTGTGATCGGCTCCGTTGTGCTCGCTATCGTCACCGATCTGTTTTCGCTGCAACTGCGCGGCCGCGTCATGGGCTTCGTGCAAACTGCCTTCGCTGCAAGCCAGGTGCTTGGCATCCCGGCCGGTCTTTTTCTCTCCAACCATTGGAGCTGGCATGTCGCGTTCGGCGCATTGGTCGGCGTTTCGATCGTTGGGATGGCTGCCGTTCTGTTTTTGATGAAGCCGGTGAACGGCCATCTCCTGCTGAAGCAGGACAAAAATGCGTTCCGGCATCTGATCGCAACGGTCGCACAGCCACGCTATTGGCTGGCATTCTCGGTGACGACGCTGCTGGCGACCGGCGGCTACATGTTGATGCCGTTCGGCAGCGCCTACACCGTGCATAACCTCGGCATCGACATCGTTCATTTGCCGACGATCTATCTCGTCTCCGGCCTGTTCAGCATTCTGATCGGACCCCTGGTGGGACGTCTGAGCGATACTTTTGGTAAATTCCCGACCTTCGCCTTCGGCAGCGCCATGTCCATCGTCATGGTGCTGATCTACACGCATCTCGGTCAGGTCGGCTTGACGGTCGCGATCCTGGTCAACGTATTGATGTTCGTCGGCATCTTTTCGCGCATGATTCCGTCGCAAGCGTTGATTTCCGCAATCCCCGAGCCCGCACAACGCGGCTCCTTCAGCGCGGTCGGAGCTTCCCTGCAACAACTCTCCGGCGGGCTCGGCTCCGTGCTCGCCGCCGCGCTCATCGCGCAAGATGCCAACGGTTCGCTCCGGCATTTCGACCGGCTGGGATACGTCGTCGTGACGACGGCGGTGATTTCGCTGATCTTGATGTATTTTGTGCAGAGGCCGATCGCGGCGAAGTCCGGCAACCGCTTTATTTAAGGCGCAGGTCCCGACGCCTCGATCAATGCCGATCCGGCGAGCGAGCGCTCGAACATGTAACGGTCTTCAACGGACGCATGGCGAGCGTTGTTTCGGCGGGCCACCGCTGTGATAGTGTGGAAAGCCAAGCCGCGGGCGCGGAAAGAAAACAGGGAGGAGTTTCCATGAAAGCGCTGATAACCGCGGGCCTGGTGCTGATGGCAACGCCGTTTCTTGCCCAGCAGAGCGTTGCCCAGCAAAGCCCTGCCCAGCAAAGCGTTCCGCAGATCCCCTTCGATTCCGCGGCGGATTTCCCGAAGCTGCCGGACGGAATGAATTTCGGTGAGGTGCCCGGAGTGGCCGTGAACTCCAAGGGCCATGTCTTCGTGTTCACGCGCTCGAACAGCGCCCACGGTCCGGCCTATGCGCCGACCGCAGCCCAACTTCTCGAATTCACCGCCGAGGGCGATTTCGTTCGCGAGATCGGCAAGGGCCTCTACGCCTGGGCCTTTGCCCACAGCGTGCGCATCGACAAGGACGACAACATCTGGGCCATCGACAAGGGCTCGGACATGATCGTCAAGTTCAATCCGGCCGGCCGCGTGCAGTGGGTGTTCGGCCGTCGCAAGGAATCCCCGGACGGCGCCAAGCCGTGGGAGCACGTCAATCCACCGCTGCCGCCGGTCGATGCCCTGTTCCGCGAGCCGACCGATGTCGCCTGGGACTCCAAGGGCAACACCTATATCAGCGATGGCTATATCAATTCGCGGGTCGCCAAGTTCGACATGCATGGCCAATGGGTGAAGTCATGGGGCGAGCCGGGCACTGAGCCCGGCCAGTTCCACCTGCCTCACGCTATCGCTATCGACAACAACGACAACGTCTATGTGGGCGACCGCAGCAACCACCGCATCCAGGTGTTTGATACCGACGGCAAGTTCCTGCGGATGTTCTCGATCACCGTGCCGCCGGATACGACCACGCGCGCTGTCTACGGTCCGACGCCGACCGGTGATCGCCTCGCCCAGGTGATCGGTGCGCCCAATTCGATCTGCATCACGCCGGGACCGAACCAGGTGATGTTCGTCGGCGAAACAACTTTCCCGGGACGCATCTTCAAGGTCGCGCTCGACGGCAAGGTGCTGGGTGTGATCGGCAAGTCCGGACGCGAGCTGAAGGAATTCTCCGGTGCCCATGCGCTCGCCTGCCCGTCGGAGAATTTGATCTATGCCGCCGAAACCGCCAATTGGCGGGTGCAGAAGCTGATCCTTCATGCTCCCGAATAAGGCTCCGTCATCGAATAAGGCCGCGGCTCGCTTGAACGGCCGATCGAGACGGATACAACTCTTTAGCCGGGGCCCTACTCCGCTGCGATCTGCCGCGGCGCGGGCGGCGGGTTGGCGAGGTCGGCCGCGAGTTGCGCGTAGCGCGCTTTCGCGTCCTTAACCGCTTTCTCCTTGACCGGCCCATAGCCGCGGATGCGATCCGGCAGCGAAAGGATTTCGATCGCCGTCTCCAGCGTCAGCGGCGAGAGCACCGAGAGGATGTGGGCGACATCCTTCTCGTAGCCCGCGATCAAATCACGCTCGAGCTTGCGGTCGGCGCTATGGCCGAAAATATCGAACGCGGTGCCGCGCAAGCCTTTCATTTTGGCAAGCATCCGGAACGCAGGCCACATCCAGGCCCCAAAGGCGCGCTTCTTCGGCCGCCCCAGCGCGTCCTTGGCTCCGCCGAGCAAGGGCGGCGCGAGATTGAAACTGATCTTGAAGTCGCCGTCGAACTGATCGCGAAGCTGCGCTTCGAAATGGCCGTCGGTAAAGAGCCGCGCCACCTCGTACTCGTCCTTGTAGGCGAGCAGCTTGGCATAGTTGATGGCGACCGCGCGCGGCAGCTCCTCGCCAAAGCCGCGGTCGCGCGCCGCATCGCGCACCTGCGTCACCAGCGCCTGATAGCGCGCGGCGAGTTTTTCGTTCTGGTAGCCGGTCAGATGTGCGCTCCGATGCGCGATGATTTCATCCAGCGACATCGCATCGAGCGCTTTCGGCGCGCTCGCCTCATCGTGCCCCTTCATCATCGCCGACATTCGCGCGGGATCGGCGGCCGCCAGACGCCCGAGCCGGAAGGCCTGCGTGTTCATCTTGATGGCGACGCCGTTGACCTCGATGGCCTGCTCGATCGCTTCCGCCGACAGCGGCAAAAAGCCCCTCTGATAGGCATAGCCCATCATCATCATGTTGGTGGCGATGGCATCCCCGAGCAGGGTTTCGGCAGGCTTGGTGAAATCAAGGAAGGCGGAATCCTTGCGAAGCGCGGTTTCCAGCACGTGATTGACCTTGCGGGTCTGGAAATTGAAATCGCGGTTGAGGACGAAATCGGCGGTCGGAATGATGTGGCTGTTGATGATGCCGGCGGTGCGGCTCGACTTCGCACAGCGTCATTGTTTCCTTGGAGGCCGCCACCACCTCATCGGCCGCGATCACGAGATCGGCGGTGCCGGTGACGATGCGCGAACAGGTCACGTCGGCGGTATGTTCCGACAGCCGGACATGGCTCAACACCGCGCCACCCTTCTGCGCGAGGCCCGACATATCGAGGATCATGCTGGCCTTGCCCTCGATATGGGCGGCCATGCCGAGCAGCGCACCGATGGTCAGCACACCGGTGCCGCCGACGCCGCCGACCGCGACGTTGTAGGGCCGCTCCAGCGAAGGCTTTGAGACAGGCTCGGGCAATTCGCCGATATCACCGAGGCCGGCCGGCGCGCGACGGCGCAACGCCCCGCCATCGACGGTAACGAAGGACGGGCAAAAGCCTTTCAGGCAGGAATAGTCCTTGTTGCAGGCCGATTGATTGATGCTGCGCTTGCGCCCGAACTCGGTCTCCAGCGGTTCGACCGAGATGCAGTTCGACTGCACCGAGCAGTCGCCGCAGCCTTCGCAGACGGCTGGATTGATGAGCACGCGCCGCGCCGGGTCTTCCATCGTGCCGCGTTTGCGGCGGCGGCGCTTTTCAGCAGCACAGGTCTGCACGAAGACGATTGCCGAAGCGCCCTTGACCTCGCGGCACGCTCTCATCACCGCGTCGAGTTCGTCGCGGTGGGCGAGCTTGACGCCGGGCGCGATCTCGGACGTCGGATAAGCGCCGGGATTTTCCGAGACCAGGTAGATCTCGCGGATGCCTTCGGCGTGAAGCTGGAAGGTGATCTGTTGCGGCGACAGGTCGCCGTCGATGGCAGCTGGCCGCCGGTCATCGCGATCGGCATCGTTATAGAGGATCTTGTAGGTGATGTTCGCCTTGGAGGCGATCGCCTGCCGGATCGCGAGACTGCCGGAGTGGAAATAGGTGCCGTCGCCGAGATTGGCGAAGATGTGCGCTTCGTTGGTAAAGGGCGCGATGCCGACCCACGGCACGCCCTCGCCGCCCATATGGGTGAAGGTTTCGGTAGAGCGGTCCATCCACAGCGCCATGAAGTGACAGCCGATGCCGGCCAAGGCGCGGCTGCCTTCCGGCACCTTGGTCGAGGTATTGTGCGGACAGCCCGAGCAGAAATACGGCGTGCGGCTGACGGGCGAGACCGCCTGCATCTGGGTCGCCTGCCGGCCGTTGAACCAGTCGGCCTTGGCCCGCAGCATCGCGGCGATTTCCGGGTTGAGATTGAGCCGCAGCAGCCGCTCGGTGAGAGAACTTGCAAGCGAGGCGACGCTCAATTCCTCGGCAAAGGGCAGGAAGCGCTTGTCGTGCTCGTCCATCTTGCCGACGATGCGCGGACGAACGTCGTCGCGCCAGTTGAACAGTTCCTGCTTGACTTGATTTTCGACGATCTCGCGGCGCTCTTCGATGATGAAGATTTCTTCCAGGCCTACCGCGAATTCCCGCACGCCTTGCGGCTCCAACGGCCAGGGCATGCCGATCTTATAGAGTCTAAGCCCGATCTTGGCGGCGACTTCCGGCGTGATGCCGAGTTCGCGCAGGGCTTGGCGAATATCCTCGTAACTCTTGCCGGACGCCATGATGCCGAAGCGCGCGTTCGGCGAATCCATGGTGATGCGGTTGACCTTGTTGGCGCGGGCAAAGGCGATCGCGGCAAAGCCCTTGTAGTCCTGCAAGCGGCGGTCCTGGTCGAAACGGTCGTCGGGCCAGCGCAGATTAAGGCCGCCCGGCGGCATTTCGAAATCGGACGGGATGATGAACGGCTTCATCTCGTCGGTCAGATCGATCTCGGCGGTGGTTTCCACCGTCTCCGTGATCACCTTCATGCCGACCCAGCAGCCGGAATAACGCGACATCGCGATCCCGAGCAGCCCCATCTCGATCATTTCATGGATGCTGGAGGGGTAGAGGTAGGGCATCAGCGCGGAAATGAAGGCGTGGTCCGACTGATGCGGGACGGTGGAGGATTTCGCGCCGTGGTCGTCGCCGGCCAGACACAAAACGCCGCCATTCTTAGCCGAGCCCGCGGCATTGCCGTGGCGGAACACGTCGCCGCAGCGATCGACGCCGGGGCCCTTGCCGTACCAGATGCCGACAACGCCGTCATAATTGGCGCCCTTGGAGAGATTGAGCTGCTGCGATCCCCAGATCGCGGTGGCGGCGAGGTCTTCGTTCACGCCGGGCTGGAATTTGATGTTGTATTGTTCGAGGTGTTTTCGTGCGGCGAACAGCTGCTGATCATAGCCGCCGAGCGGAGAACCGCGGTAACCGCTGATGAAACCGGCGGTGTTGAGCCCGTTGGCGCGGTCGCGCCGGATCTGGGCCATCGGCAGGCGGACCAGCGCCTGAATTCCAGTCAGGAAGACATGGCCCGACCCTTGCGTGTATTTCTGATCGAGACTGATCGGACCCTGGTTTATTCCCATTCCACCCTCATCAAGCCCACGCTTCGCCGCTTGTTTTAGTTATTCATACCGTCGGCAAATGCCAGTGTATGTCGGTTTTTAAGCCTGCCGCACCACAAATCTGGCGGCCCAGGCGCCGATCATACAAAACGCAATTTCATACCCGGCGGCACCCCCGCTTTTTGCTGATGTGTCGTGGAAAAATGCTGCAACGAAACGACGTAACGCGGACTTTTGCGGCTATACTACCAAAGACGGGAGATCGATCGATGCGCAGACAACGATGGGATGGGCCGGCGATTCTCGTCACCCTGTTTTTGTGCAGCGCATCCAGCCCGGTTTCGGCGGCCGAGCCCTCGCCGGAAACGATCGCCAAGGGCAAGGCGCTGACGGAAGCCGGCGACTGCGGCAGCTGCCATACCGCCGATCCTTCAAAGCCGTATGCCGGGGGAAAGCGGATCGTGACGCCCTTCGGCGGCGTCTATTCCGCCAACCTGACGCCGGACCACAATACCGGGATTGGCCTCTGGAGCGACGAGGATTTCCGGCGCGCGATGCGTTTTGGCGTGCGGCCCGACGGGGCGAACTATTACCCGGCCTACCCCTACCCGCATTTCACCAAACTGACCCGCGACGACGTGTTGGCGATCCGCAGCTATCTCGCGACGCTCGCCCCGGTCGCCAACACACCGCCGGCTTCGGAGCTGCGCTGGCCGCTGAATTATCGCGTGCTGATGCGTCTGTGGAATTTCGCTTTCTTCCGGCCGGGTATTTTCGAGCCCGACCAGAACAAGAGCGCGGAGTGGAATCGCGGCGGCTATCTGGTCGAGGGTATCGCGCATTGCGGCGCCTGCCATACGCCGAAGAACTTTCTCGGCGCCGAAAAGCAAAACGCGCGATTTACGGGCAGCGTGGTCGAGGGCTGGTTTGCGCCACGCCTCGACGGCACTGAGCGCGGCGGCCTGAAATCATGGAGCGTGGATGATATCGCCGAATATCTCGGGAGCGGGCGCAATGGGCGTAGCCATGCCGACGGACCGATGGCGCAGGTGGTACTCAATTCGACCTCGCATATGAGTGACGCGGACGTTCGCGCCATCGCCGTCTATCTGAAAGAAATTCAGCCTGGGCCGTCGGAAGCGAGCGTGACCGCGCCATCAGCAGCGCAGATGGCGAGCGGCGAGAAATTGTACAAGGGAGCTTGCGTCGCCTGCCACGAACTCGACGGCAGCGGCGCGCCGCGCATCTATCCGCCGTTGCCCGGCAACGCCAACCTGCAATCGGAAAATCCCGTAAGCGCGATCAAGATCGTTCTGGATGGCGCCGAGACGATCACCACGGCGCGCGCCCCCAACACAGGATCGATGCCGCCTTACGCCACCAAGATGTCGGATCAGGAAGTCGCTGATGTTGTCACCTACATCCGCAACGCCTGGGGCAATACCGCGCCCGCGGTGACACCGGCCGATGTCGCGAAGGCAAGGAAGTAGGTCGTCCCTCATGGTGAGGAGGCGCAAGCACCCATGCCGACCAATCACTTCCGATCCTCGTTGAACACGAATTTCGGCATTTCCCATTTGTAGCGGATCGCGAGCAGCCGAAACGTCAGGCCAAGCACGAAGGTCAACGCGGTCCAGAGCTCGTCGTTGAGTTTCAAGCCAAAGGCGGTGGCATAAAACAATCCGGTGACGACGGAAACGCTGGCGTAAAGCTCGGAGCGAAACAATAGCGGCACGTCGTTGCACAGCACATCGCGCAACACGCCGCCGGCGCAGCCGGTGATCATGCCGGACACGATGACGATCGAAAGCGGCTCGTTCATCTGCCAGGCCACATCGCAGCCGGCCATGGTGAACACCACGAGCCCGATCGCATCCAGCACCAGAAAGGCGAGGTTAAGCCGATGCACCGTGCGGGCGATCAGGACCGTGGCAAAAGCGGCAACAACCGTGAGCGCGAGATAGGACGGATTTTCCACCCATGGCAGCGGATAGTGCCCGAGCACGACGTCGCGGATGGTGCCGCCGCCGAGTGCGGTGATGCAGCCGAGCAGGCAGACCCCGACCCAGTCCATGCTGCGCCGTCCGGCCGCCAGCGCCGCGGTCATCGCCTGGGCGGCTAGCGCCACCAGCGACAGCAAATGCAGCACGGTATCGCTGGGAGGCAGGCTCCACATCTGGCCCTCACGACTCACATTTGTTTCGCGGGTTCCATTGTCGGCGATGTTGTCTCGTTCGGAAACCATGAAAGTTCCCGGAACTTGCACCGATGACCGGCCGTTGTCGCTGAACACATCTGGAGGAATCCGGCCATGCCTACCGAACTCAATCCCAACGACCCCTACGATGGCGATCATCTCAGAGATCCGATCCGGTCCAATGTCGACGACACGCGTTCGCCTGCCCAGTTCGACAATGATTTGCAGGTCGATCCGGAACTCGCCGAAGGTCCCGCCAGCAATTCCAGGATCGCGGTGTTCGCGGTCGGGATCGCGGTCGTGCTGGGCCTCGTGTTTTATGGACTGAATAATTCATCCAGGAACCAGCAGAACGCCGCGACCGAGCCGGCGCCCGCAACCGCGCAGAAGTCGGCATCGACCTCGCCGCCCGCGGCCCCTCCGGGCATGCGTGACGTGACCCCGCGCTCGCCCAATAGCCAGCCGGGCACGACCACCGGTTCGGCCCCGGCTAATCCGCAAACCCCCTCGCCGGCTTCGACCAATCCGGGCGGTGCCCACACCAATACTGCCAACCCGAGCAACGCAAAGCAGTAATCATCAACAGCCACGAGGCGGCCACCTCATGCTGATTTGGGCCGCCTCGCATCACGCGGTTAACGGAACATCTTGTTCAGCTCGCCGCCGGGATAGCCCTTGGCGAGTTCGGTGAAGGTGCCCTGCTCGGCGATCTCCTTGGCCGCGCGCATGAAGCCTGCCCAGGCAGTGCGGGCGAGCGAACCGCCGACACTGATCCGGCGCACGCCAAGGTCCGCGGCTTCTTGCAACCGACAGACCGGACGCTCCGATCAGGAGGTTGACGGGTTTGGGCGCAACCGCCTTCACTATCGCAGTGATCTGCTCCCTGGTCTTGATGCCCGGCGCATAAAGGCATTCGGCGCCGGCGTCCGCATAGGCGCAGAGCCGGTCGATCACCATGGTGAGATCGTCCTGGCCGACCAGAAAACCCTCGCAACGGCCGGTCAGGAGCACGCCACTCTTGTCGGCATCGATCGCCGCCCGCGCTGCCTTGATCCGCTCGATCGCTTGCGCACGGTCATACAGCGGCTTTGACGCATCGCCGGTCGAATCCTCGATCGACAGGCCAGCCACGCCGGTCTTGATGCCGCGCGTGACGTTGACCGCGACCTTCTCGGGCTCATGCGCGAAGCCATTTTCGTAGTCGGCGTTGACGGGAAGGTCCACCGCTGCGCACAGCGCAGACAGATGCGTACAGACGTCGTCGACCGTCACGCGGTTGTCGGCCTTGCCGATCGTCCAGGCGAAGCCGGCGCTGGTCGAAGCAAGCGCCTTGAAGTCCATCTGCGCCAGCGCTTTCGCCGACCCGACGTCAAAGGGGTTGGGGATCGCAAAGCAGCCGCGCTCATGCAGCTTGCGGAATGTTGCGCGTTTGTCGGCCAATGAAATCGGCATCGGCGTCGCTCCTTTTCGCTGTTTCTTGGCTGTTCCAGCCTGCCGCGAGACTATCGCTGTGCAGCGGGCTGCGCCAGTAAATGCGACTACATTCGCCTTCACTTCATGCGCTTCACCTGACGCAGGAACGTGCGCTCCTCGGCGAGGATGAACTTGTGTTCCTCGGCAAGTGCGAAATTCTCCATCCCCTCTTTGTCGGTACGGAGCTTGGCGCGATATTCCTCGTAGGCCGCGAGGCTTGCGAATGAAATCAGGGCGAACGCGATGTTGTTGGTGCCTTCATGCGGCATCCAGTAGCCGATGAGATCGCCGCCGCACCTCGGGATGATGGAAAGCCAACGCTTGGAATACTGCTCGAACATCCCGCGCTTGAACGGATCGATCTGGTAACGGATGAAAACGGTGACGGTCATTTGGAACCCTCCGGTAAATGCAAAGTCATTGCGGGCGATGCGCAGCATCGAACCATGATGTGCAATTGCGCATCAGAGAATCTCGAGATTCCGGGCCTGGTGCTTCGCACCATCCCGGAATGACGAGGTCCACTTCTACACCCTTGATCGTCACCAATGCTTCGGCTATCATCGAACAATGAAAGCAGGTCCCGATATCGCCATGGTCGCCTCCCTCGTCGGCGACCCCGCCCGCGCCAACATGCTGACCGCGCTGATGAACGGCCGCGCGCTCACCGCAACCGAATTGTCGCAGGAAGCCGGCATCACGCCGCAGACCGCGAGTTCGCATCTCGCGAAGCTCGAGGCTGGCGGCCTGATCGAACAGGAAAAGCAAGGCCGCCATCGCTATTATCGGCTTACCGATCCCGACGTTGCCGGCGTGCTGGAAGGCCTTGCGGGGCTGGCCGCCCGCGCCGGCCATTTGCGGGTGCGCACCGGGCCGAAGGACCCGGCGCTGCGCCGCGCCCGGATCTGCTACGATCACCTCGCCGGCGACCTCGGCGTGCAGATGCTCGACAGCCTGCGGCAGCGCAAGCTCGTGCGCCAGCACAAGCACGACATCGAATTGACGGCGGAGGGCGAGCGCTTCCTCGAAAAGACGCTGCAGATCGATGCGCAATCCCTCAGCCACCCGCGCCGTCCGGTCTGCAAGGCCTGCCTCGACTGGAGCGAGCGGCGGCATCATCTGGCGGGCACGCTGGGAGCGGCGTTGATGACGGCGTTTCACCGAATTGAATTGGGCCGCGCGGGATCGCGAGCCCGGCAGCCGGGTTGTCCAGTTCACCCGCCAAGGCGAGAAGCGGTTCGCGGCCCTGTTTGGCGATGCTCAATAGCTTTTGGAGAATTCGATGAAACGTCTTGTCGCAACGGCAGGGCTTGCCGCCCTCCTCGTCCTGTCTTTCGCCGCCGTGCGAGCCGCCGAACGCGAGGCCGGCATCGCGCAGCGCGAGCCGTACGGCATCGGCCTTGAAGGTTTCCCCTATCCCTATCCCGTGAACCTGCTGCCGCTCGTCAATGACGGCGAGCAGTTGCGGATGGCCTATATGGATGTCGCGCCTGCGCAAGGAAATGGCCGTGTCGTGGTGCTCCTGCACGGGCGCAATTTTCCGTCGAGCTATTGGGCGCCGGAAATCAAGGTGCTGACGGACGCCGGCTATCGCGTGGTGGTGCCCGACCAGATCGGGTTCGGAAAATCCTCCAAGCCGTCCGGCGAGCTTCATTTCGACAATCTCGCCCGCAACACGATCACCCTGCTCGACCATCTCGGCATCGCCAAGGCCGATATCGTTGCGCATTCGCTCGGCGGGATGCTCGGGTCAAGGATCGCGCGGGCCTATCCCGACCGCGTCAATCATCTGGTGCTGGCCGCCCCGATCGGCCTCGAAGATTACCGGATGTATGTGCCGCCGACGCCGACCGAAAAGATCCTCGAACGCGAGGACAAGCTCACCGCCGAAGGTTATCGCAAGCAGATCGAGAATAACTACTCGCCAAAAATTCCGCCGGAGGCGATCACGCCCTTCATCGACGCCCGCTTCAACATCAAGGGGGCCGCAGATTACCAACGCTGGCTACGTGCCTTCGTCTCCTCCGGGCAGATGATCTACCGCGAACCTGTGGTGCACGAGATTCCGCTGATCACGGTGCCGACGCTGTTCATCATGGGCGCCGACGACCACAACGCGCCGGGCCGGCCGAATGCGCCGGAAGCGCTGCGGCCGAAGATGGGCCAGAATGCCGAATTGGCCAAGGCGCTGGCGGCGAAGATGGCCCATGGCAGCGCGGAGGTGATCGAAAACGCCGGGCATCTGGTGTTCCTCGACGCGCCGGACAAGTTCAACGCGCTGATGCTGGCCTTCCTGGCGAAATGAATCCACCCATTCATGAAGGGTTCACACCGGGGTCCCTAGTGTCGCCCTACACTAGGCTTGTGGCCTGTTCCAAACGGTGGCACTCCTAGCCCGTCGATTTGTTTATCGATCTTATAAGGTGCCGCGTCGCGGCTTTAGGAAGGGAGACAACATGAAGATTCTTTTCGCAGCTGCACTACTGGTTGCAAGCACGGTTGCAGGTATCGGCAGCGCAAGCGCCGAAGGCGGTTGCGGCCCCGGTTTCCATCGCAACCCCTACGGCGAGTGCCGGCCCAACCGTGGTCCCGTGGTGGTCGTCCCCGGCGCGGTTGTGGTCGAGCGGCCGGTCGTGGTCGTTCCCGGCCGCGGCTGCCCGATCGGTTTCGTCTGGCGCTACGGCCGCTGCCGTCCGATCTGATCGGATCGCGAACAGCACAACACGAAACCCCGCCTGCTTAGGCGGGGTTTTTTTGTTGGGCTTTCGCAAAACGAAAGACGCGCAAAACAAAAGGGGCAGGAATTTCCTGCCCCTTCGTTTTTCAACTTACCAGTTGCGGAAGCAATGGCGGCCGTACGGTCCGGAATGCCAGCCGGGCGGGCAATTGTACATTGGACGACATCCGCCATAAGGCCCGCGATGCCAGCCGGGTCCACAGCCACCAGCCACAGGAATGGTCGAGGCCTCGGTCGCTGCCGCCTGGTCGAGCGGAGCCACCGGCATGGCCTGCGAGACGGACATCGACGCAAGGCCGAGGCCGATCGCGAACAAGGACACAGCAACAATTTTCATGGGCATTCCTTTCCGTTTGGTACGCGATGAAATTGACTTCGTTCAAATACGCTTTAAATCACTTCACCAATGGCGGTGATGCCAGTGATGGTGGCGGTGCCAATGACGATGCCAGTGATGGTGCCAGTGGCCATGATGGTGCCAGCGTACTTCTTCCGGCTTGATGCGATTGACGTCGTCTTGCGATACGACGGCGGGTTGAGCGATGACGGCCGCGGGAGCAGCCTTCAATGCACTCGAAACCGCGGCAAGCGGCGCGGCCTGTGCGCCTGTGGCGAGCATCACACCACCCGCTACAAGTCCAATCGCGAGTTTCGAAATATCTCGGCGTTCCATGACTTCAGTCCCTTTCTTGAGATGGAGAGAGAACCAACAGTCTCGCCGCCTCAAGATGAATGTTCGCTGAACTCATTAACGGTTACGTCGACCGGTTACGAAATCTGGTTCAAACCTCCGCGCAGAAAAAAACATCAGCGTGCGCTTCCAGTGACAGCGCGATGAAAACCCGAAAAAAATCCGAAGGGGTTAAACCCATCCGCCACGCGCCATGATCGCGGCGCACAACAGAATGATGACAATCGCGGCAAGCTCGGCATGAATCACCATAGCCACACGCTTGCGGCGCGACGCCTCCCAGACCGGCACCTGCCCTGCTCTGATGGCACCGCCCCAGGACAGGAATTCCCGGGTCGGAATGATCGACAGCAGACCGACGATCACGAACAGGCTGAACTTCATTAGGAAGGCATGGCTGTGCCAGTAATACGCCGCGCCCTTCTCGAAGAAAAAGACGCGCAATAAACCGATCACCAGCAATAGCCCGGCGGCGATGCCGAGCACCAGATCCGTGACCTGCAACCGCCGTGCGGAAGAGAGCGTCAGCTCCTGCTTGATCAGTGCGAACTCGATCGCGAGTGCGGCAACGAGTGTGAACGCGCAGACGTGATGGAGGAAGGCGAAAAGTGTGGACATGGACGCCTTCGTTAGGCCGAGACGCGGGCGAACAAAGGCCCTTGCGGCCTATCGTAGCCGATGCACGCACCCAAGGCGACGCGATTGTTGTGCGGCAGCGAAATGCCGTAAAGCCGCACCCGGTTTTTGTGCAACCCTTGGGAACTTTTGAGCTTACCCGGCGTTTGGCTCGGAATTTTCATTTATCTCGTTGTTTGAAAATGCTGCAGTTTTCCCAGGTTGGTCGTGGCGAAACGCTTCATCCGCCCGCACCCAGACCACGGCAGGGTCGGCTGGGATTCTTCCAGTTGTTGGCCGCGCTCAAACGAAATCCCCTGGAGTGTTGGAGCGAAGAGTTTTTTGAAGAACCGATCGCAAGCGTAAGACTTCCTTTTTTGCAGACTTTCCTGGTGCATGATCCGGCGGCGATCAAGCATGTCCTGGTCGACAATGCTGCGAATTACCAAAAGGACCCGATCCAGCGGCGCATCCTCGCCTCGGGCCTGGCGGACGGCCTGCTGAGTGTGGAAGGCGCGCGCTGGGAGACGCAACGCCGCACGCTCGCACCGCTTTTCGCACGCCGGCCCGTCGCGTCGTTTACCCAAGCCATGCTTCAGGCCGCTGACAGCCTTGGTTCGAGTTGGCAAACCCTGCCACCGCGGCATTCGATCGATATCACTGCCGAACTGACGCGACTGACTTTGAACGTTCTCGCCCTGACCATTTTCTCCGATGGCATCGGTGGAGATTACGATGAATTTCGCTCGGCCATGAATGCCTATTTTGGCGCGATCGGGCGAATCGATGCGTTCGACCTTCTGCGCGTGCCAAGTTTCGTCCCGCGACCGGGCCGCAAGTCCTTGCAACACACCATGGCCTACTTTGAAGCGATCATGGACAAAATCATCGAGGTCAGGCGCCGTCGACTTGAGACAACTTCTGACGTCCCGCCGGACCTGTTGACATTGTTGCTGCGAGCGCTCGATCCATCGACCGGCCGCCCGATGAGCATCGCCGAAGTTCGCTCGAATATCCTGACGTTCCTTTCCGCCGGTCACGAGACTACGGCAAACGCGCTCGCCTGGTCGGTATTCCTGCTATCGCAATCGCCCTTCTGGACCTCGTGGGTGCGCCGGGAGACCGACCGCGAGCTATCCGGGGATCTTTCTGGCCTTTTGGAGCGACTGGTCATCACGAGGGCCGTCATCGAGGAAGCGCTGCGGCTGTACCCTCCAATCGCGGCCTTGAGTTCGAATGTCGAAACGGGCCGACGTCCTCGGCGGTCATCACATCAAGTCTCGCGCTCTTATTGTGATAGCGCCCTATGTTCTGCATCGGCACCGACGTCTGTGGGATCGTCCCGATGTTTTCGACCCTTCGCGCTTCCTCGAGCCGGCCAAAGCGAGCATTCCGCGTTTTGCCTATCTGCCGTTCGGCGCCGGTCCGCGGACCTGTATCGGCTCTTCCTTCGCGTTGCAGGAGGCAACAATCGTACTCGCCACCCTGATTCAACGTTTCGACATGAAGCTTCTGCCGAGCGCCGATGTGTGGCCGTCTCAGAACGTCACGCTGCGACCGGCTTTTGGCTTGCCGATGCGGATAACACCGAGACAGGGCGTTTAAAGCCGCTGCGGCGAGCCGAGGCGCGCCATTCTAGCGTGCGTCGGCTATGGAAGCGTTTGGGCCGACTATGCCACCGGCCGCGCGCCGAAAATGCCCGGCCGCGCCGCATCGGTGCATCACATCAACTTGGTCGGAGTATCATGAACGATCCGAAGATCGATTCCGCCGATCAGCTCCGACCTGATACGCCTCTGCGTCGCTGATGGCGGCAATGGTCTGACGTAGCGTACTGAGGTTCGATCCGAGCGACACGATTCCGCCCAGCATCAGAGCAATCGATCCAAGCGCGGCGATCTGACCAGCCCCGAAAAGGCCGAGTATGACGACGAGGAGCAAGGCGAAACCGCTGCCGATCGCCAGCTTCGACGCCAGAATGAACTTCCGGCATCGCTCGGCAATTTCGGCAAACGCCTCGATCCGCGCTTCGATTTCTGAGATTTCGTCGGCGTCATCGTCGTCGATCATCGGACTTAACAGTGTCTCGCCGAATCCGTCGCCACGGTTTTGAGTTTGACCGGTCATTCCTCTACAACGGCAGATTGTCGTGCTTTTTCACCGGCATCTCGACATGCTTGTTGCGCAGCATGGCCAGCGCCCGCGCGATCCGCCGCCGGGTTGAATGCGGCATGATGACGTCATCGATATAGCCACGCTCGGCGGCGATGAAGGGCGACAGGAACCGGTCTTCGTATTCCCTGGTGCGCTCCGCGATCTTGCTCGCGTCGTTCATGTCGGCGCGAAAAATGATCTCGACCGCGCCCTTGGCGCCCATCACGGCGATCTGCGCCGTCGGCCAGGCGTAGTTCATGTCGGCGCCGATTTCCTTCGACGCCATGACGTCGAACGCGCCGCCATAGGCCTTGCGGGTGATCACCGTCACCAGCGGCACCGTGCATTGCGAATAGGCGAACAACAATTTCGCGCCGTGCTTGATCAGGCCGCCGTATTCCTGCGCGGTGCCGGGGAGGAATCCGGGCACGTCGACAAAGGTGACGATCGGGATGTTGAAGGCATCGCAAAAACGAACGAAGCGCGCGGCTTTGCGCGAGGCGTCGCTGTCGAGCACGCCGGCAAGCACCATCGGCTGATTGGCGACGAAGCCGACGGTGCGGCCGGCGATGCGGCCGAAACCCGTGACGATGTTTTTGGCGAACGCTTCCGAGATTTCGAAAAAATCCCCCTCGTCCACGACTTTGCGGATCAACTCCTTCATGTCGTAGGGCTTGTTGGGATTGTCGGGGATCAGCGTGTCGAGCGAGAGATCGACGCGTTCAATGTCGTCGAAGCTCGGCCATTCCGGCACCCCGTCGGTATTGTTGGCCGGCAGGAAATCGATCAGGCGCCGCATCTGCAACAGCGTCTCGACATCGTTTTCGAAGGCGCCGTCGGCAATCGAGGAGCGCGTCGCATGCACCGACGCGCCGCCGAGTTCTTCCGCGGTGACGACTTCGTTGGTGACGGTCTTCACCACGTCGGGACCGGTGACGAACATGTAGCTCGTGTTCTTCACCATGAAGATGAAGTCGGTCATCGCCGGCGAATAGACGTCGCCGCCGGCGCACGGGCCCATGATGACGGAAATCTGCGGGATCACGCCGGACGCGATCACGTTGCGGCGGAACACATAGGAATAACCCGCGAGTGCGGCGACGCCTTCCTGGATCCGCGCGCCGCCCGCATCGTAAAGCCCGATGATCGGCGCGCGGGCCTTCATCGCCATGTCCTGAAGTTTGGTAATTTTCAGGGCGTGGGTTTCGGAGAGCGAGCCGCCGAACACGGTAAAGTCCTTGGCGAAGACGAAGGTCTTGCGGCCGTTGACGGTGCCCCAGCCGGTGACGACGCCGTCACCCGGGACCTTGTTCTTTTCCATGCCGAACTCGGTCGAACGATGCTCGACGAACATGTCGAATTCCTCGAAACTCCCCTTGTCGAGCAGGAGATCGATCCGCTCCCGCGCGGTCAGCTTGCCGCGGGCGTGTTGCGCCGCGATGCGCTTCTCGCCGCCGCCGAGCCTTGCGCCCGCGCGCCGTTCTTCAAGGGTGTCGAGAATATCCTTCATGTCGTTTCCAGCCCGCTTCTACAGCTTAAATCCGATGTGACAGGTTTCTAACACGGCGCTTTGCCGGCGGGAAACGGCCCTCGAAGGCTTATCTCGGTCCATTCGGCCGGCTTATCGCAGCCCAATTGGCAGCGCCGCGCCGCGCCCGTAAGATCGCAGGCCCCGGAAAAGGACGAGGCGAATGGCGGACACTGCAACCTTGGAGACGACCGGCACCGTTTCAGGTGGCGTCAAAACACTGCTCCGCCTGGAGGGGCTGACACTGCTCGCCGGAATGACGTTGGTCTACGGCTTCTGGGGCGGCCCGTGGTGGCTCTATGCCGTCCTGTTCTTCGCCCCCGACCTGAGTTTTGTGGCCTATCTCGCGGGGCCCAAAATCGGTGCATGCGTCTATAACGCGATGCACACGACCATCGTCCCGATGGCGGTGCTGACAGCCGGATTTGGCTTCGCCCCATACCTTCTCTGGTTTGCGTTGATCTGGCTGGCCCATATCGGCTTCGACCGCGCACTCGGCTATGGGCTGAAATATTCCGCCGGATTTGGCTTTACCCATCTCGGCCGGATCGGGCGCGGAGCGGGCGCGAAGGTTTGAGGTGGGTCTTGACGCCACTCTCCAGATGTCATCGCCCGGCTTGACCGGGCGATCCAGTATTCCAGAGAACTTCTCTTACTGGAGAAGCCGCGGTGTACTGGATGCCCCGCTTTCGCGGGGCATGACAATGCGGAATAACTACTTGAACGGCGGCTCCTTGCCGGGCGGTACGGTCTGCTCTGCCATCGCCAGCACCATCGCGACCATCACGTAGTTGCCGGCGACCGCGGTCAGATCGACGATCTGCTGATCGTTGAACGCCCTCTTCGCCCGCGCATAGGTCTCATCGGATACCTTTTGCGTCGTGGTGAGTTCGTTGACGAAGTCGTACACCACCGCCTCATCCTCGGCCATTTTCGACGGCCGTTTGCCTTCCTTCAATTCGGCGATGATGTCGGAGGACAATCCCGCCTTGGCCGCCAGCGGCGCATGCGCAAACCATTCGACTTGCGAGCGCCACTGCCGCCCGATGATCAGGATCGCAAACTCATTGAGTTTGGTCGGGACCGACGTCTCCCAGCGCAGATAGTGGAAGAGATCGAACAGGCGCTGGCCGAGCACGGGGCTTCGCATCAGCGGATTGTAGGGACCGCCGATGCCGACGCTCGATATCTTCATGATCTGCTCGCCGAGCGGCTTCTGCGCCTCGCTGAGCTGATCCATGCTGAGTTGCGGAAAGCGCGGCTCCTTGCCAGTGGCAGGCGCTGCAAACATGGTCGCGGTGAGCCAGCCGCCGGCCGCGGCCAGCATCAGCGACGACATGAAGATGACAGATTTCATGATTTCCTCCGGTTTATTCTGTTGTTTTGGGGGCAACGGCGCCGAAGTCTGTACCGCCTATCTGAAGTTCCTGCACCACCAGCGGCGAATTCGATCCAGGAACTTCAGATAGAAAAGCGGCACTAGAATCATAGATTTGCTAGTGCCCATAACTTTCCGAAGTTCGTGAAAGGTGCGCGCTGAGGTGTAGCACGAACTTCGGAAAGTGGGCACTAGTCTGGCGTCACGGACCAGGCCAGAGCTTCCGGTCATCCTGAACCGCGGGGATGGTTCATGCGTTAAGCCTTCAAAGCCTCAAGGCTTTCCCTCAAGGAATGGAGGTCCATGATGCAAACACTCAAGATCACACAGGCGGGATTGCTTTTTGCCGCGTTGACGTTTCCCACCGCGGCACCCGCTGCTGTGTCTCCTTTTGCCGCGATGGCCGGAACCTGGTCGGGCGGCGGTGTGCTTCAGAGCTCGGATGGAACAGAGGAGCGGCTGCGCTGCCGCGCCGGCTATGACGTTGCTGGCCGCGCCGAACTTCGTCTGAACCTGCGATGTGCCAGCGCGAGCTATAATTTCGACCTGACCAGCGACGTCCAATATCACGGCGGCGCGATCTCGGGTTCCTGGAGCGAAGCCAGTCGCAACGCCTCCGGCACGATTTCGGGACGCGCCGACCGCGGCCAGATCGAAGCCTCGGCCATGGGCCCGAATTTTTCCGCCGAACTGTCGCTGTCGACGCGGGGAAACCGGCAATTCGTATCGCTTCGCCCGCGTGGCACCAGCATCAGCGCGGTGTCACTGGAACTAGAGCGACGGTAAGACTAAATCGCCCCGATTTCCTTGAGGCAGGCCTGCGAAATCGCCATGCGGTCGGCGATATGGCGCGGTGCGCGAACGTCGAGATTGAGCGCGAACACCGTGTTCGCGCTACCCTTCTCGGCCCATCCGACCAGCCAGCCGAGCGACGGCTTGCCGACCTCGGCGCCCAATAGGCCCGACTTGGCGCGGATGACCGCGTCGCCAACCTTGGTGACGGGCAGAATATCGCGCACTAGGTCTTGGGCACGCTTGGAGACGGGCAGCACGCCGCGCCGCAGCCGATCGACGAAATCGACCTGCTGCACGGGATCGATACGCAGGTCGCCGGTGAGCCAGAACTGATCGATGCCACCGCCGATGTTGCGGTTGCCGTAGTCGAGGAGATCGACGTACTTCTGCATTCGCTCCGGCCCGATCCGCCGCGCGATCTCCTGATAGACCGGCACGGCGGAGGCGGCGATCGCCGAGCGCAAGGTGTGATCCCTGTTCCAGGCCTCGATGCTGCGCGTGACGCCGTCCCATTTGAAAACATCTTTATCCGGATCGCCGACCACGCCGGTCTCGAGCACAATCAGCGAATTCGGAATCTTGAAGGTCGAGGCCGGCAGCTTCGCCTCACCCGAGCGACCGGAATCGCTGGAGATGACGAGGTAATCATCGACCTTGTAGCCGACGAAAGTGCCATCGGTTCCGGCATCCGTGAAAAGCTTGGCGAGTTGGCTGCGAATTTCGCCGCGTGGCGGCGCGTAATTGGCCCAAGCCTTCGTCGGCAAGACGACGGCGCCCGCAAAAATTCCAAGAGCGTGACGGCGGCTGATCGAGAGGCTGTTCATGCGGGCGACGATGCCGGCCAGTATCGTGGTGAAACGATGACAACAGATCTTGTTCCCCCTCTCCCCGCAACCGGGGCGAGGTTAAGCCGAAGGCACACCAATTCACCGCAACTATCAACGCACCCGGCCGGACAGCCTGAGCACAAAGATCAGGACTTCGGCGACCGCCTTGTAAAGCTCGGCCGGGATTTCCTCGCCGAGTTCCACGTTGGACAACGCGCCCGCCAGCACCTCGTTTTCCTCGATCGGAATATCGTGGGCCTTGGCGACCTCGATGATCTTTGCGCCGAGGCTGCCTTTGCCCTTGGCGACGACCCGCGGCGCGCCGGTGCGACCGTAATGTAGTGCGACCGCGAGCTGGTTTCTCTTGCTCTCGCTCATGACGCCCGGTCCAGGAAATGCCCGGCGGGTGCTGCCGGCGGCTGTGGCGGCGCGCCGTCGCGGATCACGATATCGCCGGGCGTCAGTTCCGCGCGGCTCAAGGCCTGCGTCAGTTGGGAAACCCCTGCCCGCAACTGCGAGGCGGTCGCGGGCCGCTCGGCCCACATCCGCACCGAGGTGCGATCGCCGTTCAGCGCAACCTGCGCATGCACGGGGCCTGCGGGTTCGACATTGAGCGAGAAACGCGCGCGCCAGACAGCTTTGGCTGCGCCCGCCTCGTGGCCCCCGCCGTCGCGCGAAATCTCGAACTGCGCCATCGCCGTGCCTTGCGGGGTTGCGAACGGAATTTCAAAATTCCAGCGCGACGAGGAAGCATCGATGCGTGAGGCGGACGGATCGGCCTGCCCCGGCAGTGAAGCAATCTGCAACAGGGTTTGCCGCGCGATCGCGCCATCGGTGTCGTCCAGCAGATGCTGAAGCGCGGTGTTGAGCGGCATGTGCGATGTGAGCGTCGCGGGCGCCACCGGCTGCGCCGAGGGCAGCGCGCCATTGACCGGGGGCGGCGGCAGATTGGTGCGGGCGAAATCCGGATCGTCGATGGCGGCCGTGCGCACGCCGGTAATGACCGGTAGCAGCGCCAGCGCCTGGCCGTTTTCGGTCAGAAGCCGCGACAGGTTTGCCGCCGCGAGCGGCGTAAACTGAACCGCCTCCTGCAACAGGCTGAGCGCAGCACTGGTCGCTGCCGCACGCGCTGCGGCGTCGGCCGGCACTGCCGTCGGCACCAGTGTTGGGCTGCCGGCGGCGAGTTCGAGGATTTCCTGGGCTATCCCCGTTGCAGCGCCCTGTGCTGAGGCTGTCGGCGCTGCCGTGGCCGTGCCAGCAGGTAGCGCGGCCGATGCTGCGCTGAAGAGCGTCTCTGGCGGCGCGACTTCGGCCGCGGCCGTCGCGGGCAAGGCACTGCCCCCAGTGATGAGTTCGTTCACCTCTGCCAAAACGGCGGCGGTGAGCGCCGCCCCTGCTGCGGCGTGCTTGCCGATGGCGATGCAGATGCAGATACAGATGCTGGCGTCGCGATCGCGCCGGTCGTGGCCGGCTCCGACGGCGTGGCGGTCGATGATGGTGTCGCCTCAGCTGCCGCGGCGGCCGGCGACGCTGCGGGCTGGAGCGTGGATGCGGCGACCGGCGCAGCAGTACCGGCCGACGTGGTCACCTCGGAAAGCACCGATGTCAGCGTCTGACGCAGCACGAGTAACGCCGCCTTGAGATCGGGAACACCACTCGAGGCCGATGCCGATCCGGACGCCAGCGAGGTTTCCAGAAACAGGCCGGAGGATTGAAACGCCTCTTGGACCGCGTCGGCGGTCAAATTCTGATCCAGAGGGATCTGCTGCGCCAGCACCTGGGCTACCGCCTGCTGCACCTGCGGCGGCAGGTTCGGCAAGCCGCTCGCCACGCCCAGATCAGCAAACAGCGGCGCGAGCGAGGTCTGCTGGGTCACCGCCGTTTGCACGGCGACCGACACCGCAAGCGTCTCGAGCGGGGTCAGCGGATTTGAGGGCGTGACCGCATCCACCGTCAGGTTGGCGGCGAGGCTCGCCGCCAACGACGGCGAAAGCGTGAGGACGGCGTTGGAGGTCGCGCCAGCACTTGCGCTGGTCTGGCCCGCCTGGCTGGTAGCCGTGCTCGGCTGATTGACGATCGAAAGCCCAATGCCGTTTGACGTCTGCGAGACCTGCAACTGAAGTGTTTGGCCAACCTGAAGCGGAACTTGTGTTGCGGCTTCGATGGTCAGGTTGCCGATGGCTATCTGCACCTGGTCGCTGCCAAGCACCTGCAAGACCTCGGCGGTAATCACCTGCCCCGCTTGCAGCACGATGCCGCTCGCGAGCGGCGTACTTGGCGCCGGGACAGCCGCAGATTGAATATTCGGAGCGATCGTGATGGCCATGATTCACCGGGACAAGCAAAGCTGAGGCTAGCTGTCTGTCGTAAACCTGCCGTTAACCGAAGCGCATCAGCGCATCGGGTGCGGCCTCAGCCGCCTTGATGCAGCTCTTTAAGAGCGGCTGTGATCGCGTTGAAATCGACCAGTTTCGCGGCTTTTCGCGCCGCCACTTCGTCATCCACGCTCCATTTCTCGGCGTTCCACTCCTCATCGACATGGGCCGCGGCCCAGACCTGATGCGGGTCGATCACGCCATGAAACAGCGCCAGCGCCAATAGCGCCGATCCGGTCATGGCCGTGATCACATGCAACGCGGCGATCATCCAGGGATCGGCGGGCAACACGCCGCGCGCCGCCGCGATTGCGGCGTCAGGCTGGCGGACATGCATCACGCCTTCGGCCAAAATGAAGTGCGCGCCCAGCGCGTCCCTGGCCCAGAACAGGACCGGGTCCCAATGCTCGGTCTCGCGCGCCACCAGCCCCTCGGGATGGCCGGCGCGATAGAACAACAGATCGGAGGCAAAATATTTGGCGACGTCGTCCCTCACCGCCTCGGTCTGATCGACGACGCCCTGCACGACGCTGTTGGCAAAACGCGTCAGCGGCATGGTCAGCGGCTCGATGAACTCGCCTTGCGCGTTCCATTCCGCCGCGATCATTTCGGCCAGCGCGCGCGCCGGCACGATGACTGTGCGGCCCGACGGGGTCTTGATCGGTTTGCCGTCGAGCGTGACGGTATAACCGCCATCGGTCTCGCCGACGCCGGCGTCGGCATAAAACCGCTTGCGCTGGACCGCGCGCGAGGAGCGCCGCGCCGCCTCCATCGGATTGGCTTCGGATTGGCCCGCGATGTCGTCAAAGAGTTCGCGCATGGTCACTCGGCTTGTGTTGCATGGTATCCTTCCGGAAATTACGACAGGTATGGCGTTAATGAAAGCGAACAGGCGGAGAATGGCGACAACGGGAGTAAAGCCCGCCGTTCTGTTCCTTGGCCTGTCGGGGCTGGTTTGCGCGTGTTCCACGCCATCGGCAGCCGGATTCCGCTCGCCGGAATCGCTGGTGCGCAACGTCTATGCCTATTACGGCGATCGTACTTCCGCGCTATCCAGCGGACTGCCGCACGATGCGGAAACCATCCGTCAATTCTTCGATCCGAGCCTGTGGGGCACCTGGCGCGCGCCGACCAAAGCGCCCTACGATTTCCTGGTGCAAAGCGCGGGCTGGAAACTGGGCGCGGTGTCGATTTCGATCCTGCGCAGGCAGTTCGACAAAACCTACGTCACCGCGAGCTTCGAGAACAAGGGAAAGTCGGTGACGATAAACTTCATTCTCGTCAATGGCGGCGACGGCTGGGTGATCTACGACGTCGAAAGCCCGCACGATTCCTTGCGCGCATTCCTGGCGCAGTACAGGAACTAGATTATTATCTTCGATATCCAGCCGCGACGAAGCTGGCTCCTTCCCCCCGCAAGCGGGGCGAGGTGAGAGCAAACGAAGCCGTTCACTCTTCCGGCGCGTGCTCGATCGGGTCGAACCGGTCGTGCTCCAGGCCGAGCAGGTTCCAGGATTGCAGCATATGCGGCGGCAGCGGCGCGGTCGCGTCGATCACGCCGCCGCGCGGATGCGGAATCACGATCCGGCGCGCCAGCAGATGAAGCCGGTTCTGCAAACCGCCCGGCAACTGCCAGTTTTCCTTGTTGAAGTATTTGGGGTCGCCGACGATGGCGTGGTCGATATGGGCCATATGCGCGCGCAACTGATGCGTCCGCCCGGTCACCGGTTTCAACGAGACCCAGGCGAGCTTCTGGGCTGAGGTTTCCACGACCGCGTAATAGGTGACGGCGTGGCTTGCGCCCTCATCGCCATGTTCGGCGATCCGCATGATCGAATCTTCCTCGCTCTCTTCTTTCGCGAGATAAGTCGAGATGCGGCCCTGCTTGGGCTTCGGCACGCCGGCAACCAGCGCCCAATAGATCTTGCGCGCCGAGCGATGGCGGAACGATCCGGTCAACGCGCTGGCGGCAAATCGTGTTTTGGCGACCAGAAGGCAGCCGGACGTTTCCTTGTCGAGCCGGTGCACCAGGCGCGGCTTCTGCCCTTTCGCGTCGCGCATCACTTCCAGCATCTGATCGATGTGACGCGTGGTGCCGGAACCACCCTGCACCGCCAACCCCGCCGGCTTGTTTAGCACCAGCACGTCGTCGTCCTCGTAAATCGTCATCTCCTTCAGCGCGGCGAGCGTCTTGGCGCCGGCCTCCGAGAGGTGCGCGGTCGCGCGCGGCGTATCCAGCTTCAGCGGTGGAATGCGAACGCTTTGGCCTTCCTCGAGACGATCCTTGCTGTCGGCGCGCTTGCCGTTGACGCGCAACTCGCCCTTACGAACGATGCGCTGGATGTGGGAAAATGACAAACCAGGAAAGCGCGCTTCCAGAAAGCGGTCGACGCGCATGTTGTTCTCGTCCGCCGTGACGGTCACGGTCTGCACTTTAGTGGGCAGCAGCACCGTTTTATCTTCGACGGGCGCCGCCACGGCAGGCTTTGGCGCGCGAGACGCCGGGGCCGCAACACGCTTGGCCGGCTTGCTGCCGGGCCGGTGCGCGGACAACCGCTCGGCCTGTGAGCCCCGATAGGGCCGCGCGCCCTTCGGGCGATCGCCGGCATTGCGTTTGGGCAGGGGTTTTCGGGTACGGCGGCTCATGAGGGTGGCGGCTCCAAGGACAGGCACTGGGTAGCCCAAAAGGCGCGGATCGTCACGGCGAAATGAATACTAATCGAGTGCCGGATCGGCCATGTTGCGCCGTTTGGGGACCAGGAGCATTGGAATGCGACTAACGAAACCTGCTTTGGCTGTGGTTGCGGCTGTCGTCGCCGTGTCGGCATCGGCCGCCGACAGTCCGATGCCGCCGGAAATCGCCAGGAAACTCGCCGAGCTTGGCCGTGTCATCGACCCGCAGGCCACCGCCAAGCTTTATGCTCCCTTGCAGCCAACGGAGCCGTATTTTGGCTACCGGATCGAGCGCGACCTCAAATACGGTCCTGCCGAGCGCAACCGGCTCGATATCTTCCTGCCGCAGGCCACGACGTCAGGCCGGCCCGTGCTGGTGTTCGTCCACGGCGGCGCATTCATCGGCGGCAACAAGCGTCGGGCGCCTGATAGCCCGTTCTACGACAACATCATGCTGTGGGCCGTGAAGAATGGCTTCATCGGTGTCAACATGACCTACCGGCTTGCGCCGGGATCTCCCTGGCCCGCGGGCGCCGAGGATGTAGCGGCAGCTGTCAAATGGGTTTCGGACGAGATCGGCGAACGCGGCGGCGATCCCTCGCGCATCTACCTGATGGGCCACTCGGCCGGCGCCATCCATGTCGCAAGCTATGTATCGCATCCGCAATTCTACAAGGTGAAGAACGGCGGCCTGAAGGGCGCGATCATGGTGTCGGCGCTTTACGACCTGACCGCGGCCCCGCTCACCGATCCCGAGCGCGCCTATTTCGGCAGTGATGCTTCCCGCTATGCCGATGAGTCCTCGCTGCCTGGCCTTCTGAAAACCAACATCCCGTTGATGGCGGTGAGTTCGGAACTCGATCTGCCCGGCTTTGTGAAGCAGCTCGATCAGTTCAAGGACGCCACCTGCAAGCGGCCAAGCGGATGCGCCCGCACAGTGATGCTGCCGCAGCACAACCACATGTCGGAAGTGTATTCGATCAACACCGACGATACGCGGCTGACGGATGCCATCCTTGAATTCGTGAAGACGGGTAAATAACGCGGTCATACCGTAACGTTGGCTTCGGCGCCCGCGTACCTTCAACGGGCAAGACGTTTCAACGGATAGGGCTTGCCTCAATCACCTCGGGAGGAACGCATGGGCAAATCTGCGGTTCGGCTTTCGATACTGGCCATTGTTGGCGCGACACTTGTGGTGGTTCCCAGCATCACGCCAGCCAAGGCGGCGAACGGCGAAGTCGAGAAGAACAAGAAGAAAAGCCAAAAGAGCCTCGCCAGCAGCGATTCCAGGCCTGCCAGTCCAAGCTGGCCGCCTCCGATGGATGACGATTTTGATCGCAAAAACGCCGGCGGCGCCGGCGGCATGTGAAGCCCAGGGCGCCGGGTTATTTGCCGGAACGGCCCTGCCTAAGCTTCGCCCAATAATCAAGACGCTTGCGGATTTCGCGTTCAAAGCCGCGATCGGGCGGATGATAAAAAGTCTGCCGGCCCAGTGCGTCCGGGAAATAATCCTGTCCGGAGAAGGCGTCCGGCGCGTCGTGGTCGTAATCGTAACCTTCGCCGTAGCCTTCCTGCTTCATCAGTTTGGTCGGCGAATTCAGGATGTGTTTCGGCGGCAACAACGAACCGCCCTCCTTCGCCGTCCGCATCGCGGCGCCAAACGCCTTGTAGGCGGCGTTCGATTTCGGCGCAGTTGCGAGATAGATTACGGCCTGGGCAATGGCGAGTTCGCCTTCCGGCGAGCCCAGAAAGTCGTAGGCGTCTTTGGCGGCATTGCAGATCACGAGCGCCTGGGGATCGGCAAGGCCGATGTCTTCTACCGCCATCCGCACCACGCGCCGTGCAAGGAACAGCGGGTCTTCGCCGGCATCCATCATGCGCGCGAGATAATAGAGCGCAGCGTCGGGATCGGAACCGCGCACCGATTTATGCAGCGCCGAGATCAGGTTGTAATGGCCATCGGCGGATTTGTCGTAGATCGGCGCCCGGCGTTGCAGGATCGCCTGCAACTGCGCGGAGTCAAATTTTTCACCCCCGCGCGCGGAACGCCAGACCTCTTCGGCCAGGGTCAACGCGGCGCGGCCGTCGCCATCGGCCATGCGTACCAGCGCCGCGCGCGCATCGGCATCGAGCGGCAACTGGCGCCCCTCGATCGTCTCGGCGTGGACAAACAGTTTTTCGATCGCCGCGGGATCAAGCGAATGAAACACCAGCACGCGCGCCCGCGACAACAGCGCGGCGTTGAGTTCGAACGAGGGATTTTCCGTGGTGGCGCCGACCAGCACCACCGTGCCGTCTTCCATCACGGGGAGAAACGAATCCTGTTGCGCCCGATTGAAGCGGTGCACCTCGTCGACGAACAGCAGCGTGCCCTTGCCGGTCTCGCGCCGCGCCCGCGCCGCATCGAACGCCTTCTTCAGATCGGCGACGCCGGAAAACACTGCGGAGAGCTGTTCGAAATGCAGTTCGGTGGCATCCGCCAGAAGCCGCGCCACGGTGGTTTTGCCGGTGCCCGGCGGTCCCCAGAAAATCAGCGAGCCGAGCGTGCGGGTCTCGAGCATGCGCGTCAGCGCGCCGTCCGGCCCCAGAATGTGATCCTGGCCGACGACCTCGGTGAGCGTGCGCGGGCGCATCCTGTCCGGCAGCGGATGCGGCGCATCCTGCGACAGCCCCGCGGCCGCGAAGAGGTTCGTGCCCTCGGGTTTAGGCTTTCGGCTCATCCGCCGAGCGTGACGTTGATTTGCTGGCCGCCGCGCACGATCTGGATCCGCCAGAGCCGCGAACTCTCGCGCGTCGCCTTTTCAAGATCGCTGGTCCTGGCAATTTTCTGGCTGTTCACGGCCAGGATGACGTCACCCTTCTGAAAGCCGAGATTGGCCGCCGTGCTGCCGTCGGCAAGATCCGTCACGACCACGCCTTCGGTATCCGCATCCAGATGCAACTCGTCGGCCACCGCCGGCGAGATATTGGCGACCTTCGCGCCCTGGAACGGCGAGCGCGTCGTCAGCACGATCTCATTACGTCCGACATCGGGCGCGGTCTCGAGCGGGATCGTCAGCTTGACCGGCCTGCCGGCCCGCTGCACGTCGATCTCGGCCACCCCACCGAGCGGGCGTGTGGCGAAGCGGTAGTCAAAGGCGTTGGGATCATCGACCGCCTGACCTTCGATCGCGACGATCAGATCGGACAATTTGAGCCCGGCGCGCGCCGCCGGACTACCCGAAACGATGTTGGCGACGAGGGCGCCGCTTGGCCGGCGCAGCCCGAGCGTCTCGGCGATCTCCGGCGTCACCGCCTGCAACCGCGCGCCGAGCCACGGCCGCCTCACGGCCTTGCCGCCGCTTCGGGCCGAGGCCACCACGACGCGCACCATATTGGCAGGAATCGCAAAGCCGATGCCTTGCGAGCCGCCGGATCGCGAGAAGATCGCGGTGTTGATGCCGGCAAGCTTACCGGTCATGTCGACCAGCGCGCCACCGGAATTGCCAGGATTGATCGCCGCATCGGTCTGGATGAAGAATTGATAGTCGGTGATGCCGACTTGCGTCCGCGCCAGCGCCGAAATGATGCCGTGGGTGACGGTCTGGCCGACGCCGAAGGGATTGCCGATCGCCAGCACGACGTCACCGACCTGCAACTCGTCGGAATTGGCGAAGTCGAGCGTCGGGAATTTCTCGTGGACGTCCTTCAAACGGAGCACGGCGAGATCGCTCCTGGTATCCTTGAGCACGATCTCGGCCTCGAATTCGCGCTTGTCGGAGAGCGAGACCTTGACCTGATCGGCGCCCTCGATGACGTGGTTGTTGGTCACAACCAGACCGGACGGGTCGACCATCACGCCCGATCCGAGCGAGCGTTGCACCTGCTCCGGCATCTGGCCGGGCACGCCGAAGAAGCGGCGGAAAATCGGATCGTCGAGCAACGGATTATGGTCCTGCACCGTTTTGGCGGCGTAGACGTTCACCACAGCCGGCTGCACCCGCTGCACGATCGGCGCATAAGAGAGCCGCAACTCCGCCGCCGAAGACGGAACGCGCCGGTCCTGCGCCAGCGCAGGCGTTGCGAGAAGTATGGCAGCCAACAGCGCCGTGAAGAGCCGAACAGCAATCATGAAGGGATTCCCTGAAGATTCAGAGGCAGAATATAGGGGGCTGGGTCAGCGAATAGAAGCAAATAGGCCGCTTTTGCACGGGCTCCGGACCGGTCAATTTGGCGGCAAACAGGCAGAAAAATCTCCTCCCCGCAAAGGCTTGCAATTGGCCCTTGCCGCCGATTTGATAGGCCTCAGTACCTGGATTTTTAAAGGGAGAACTGCCCAATGAAGGCCGTCGGATATAAAAAATCGCTGCCCGTCGATGCCCTCGATGCTCTGCTCGATTTCGAGGCCGCCAAGCCCGAACCGAAGGGCCGGGACATCCGCGTCGCCGTCAAGGCGATATCCGCCAATCCCGTCGATTACAAGGTCCGCAAGCGCGCCGCTCCTGCCGAAGGTGAATTCAAGATTTTGGGCTATGACGCGGCCGGCGTCGTCGATGCGGTCGGACCCGAGGTGACGCTGTTCAAGCCGGGCGATGAGGTTTTCTACGCCGGCTCGATCCAGCGCCAAGGCACCAATTCGGAATTTCATCTGGTCGATGAGCGGATCGTCGGGGCCAAGCCGAAGACGCTGTCGTTTGCCCAAGCGGCCGCCCTGCCGCTGACCTCGCTCACGGCCTGGGAACTGCTGTTCGACCGTCTCGGCGCGGTCCCCGGAAAAAGCGTCGATCCGCGCACGCTGCTCATCATCGGCGGCGCCGGCGGCGTCGGCTCGATCATGATTCAACTCGCGCGCCGCCTGACCGGGCTGACCGTGGTCGCCACGGCCTCGCGGCCGAAATCGCAGAAGTGGTGCCTTGACCTCGGCGCGCACGCGGTGATCGATCACACGCAGCCGTTGAAGGAGCAGATCGAAAAGCTGAAATTTCCGCAGCTGGCATTGGTCGCAAGCCTCACCAACACCGACCAGTACTACAAGGCGTTGGCGGACATCATGGCGCCGCAGAGCCGATATGGCCTGATCGACGATCCCGCAGAGTTCAACGTCAGCGTCTTCAAAGGCAAATCGATCTCCATTCACTGGGAATCGATGTTCACCCGCTCCTCGTTCCAGACGCCTGACATGATCGGCCAGCACAACCTGCTCAACGACGTCGCCGACCTCATCGACAAGGGTGTGCTGAAAACCACGCTCGGTGAGAGCTTCGGGGCGATCAATGCCGCCAACTTGAAGCGCGCGCATGCGCTTCTGGAAAGCGGAAAATCGCGTGGCAAGATCGTGCTGGAGGGCTGGTAGCGCGCCCTCTGCCGTCCCGGCGCACGCCGAGACCCATACCGCGTGATCTATAACGGAGATCAGGCAATCGTTTCGACGATACCGCCTTCGGCACGCAACGCCGCGCCGTTGGTCGCGGACGCCTCTTTCGAAGAGACATAGACCACCATATTGGCGATTTCATCGACGCTGGCGAAACGTTGCAGCAGCGAACTCGGGCGGTGCTGTTTGACGAACTGACCGGCCGCTTCCGCCTCGGACTGGCCGTTCTGTTTGGCGAGGTCCTTGACGAAGCCCTCGACACCCTCGGACATGGTCGGGCCGGGCAACACGGCATTGACGGTGACGCCAGTGCCGCGCGTGAGCTTGGCCAACCCGCGCGAGATCGACAACTGCGCGGTCTTGGTCGTGCCGTAGTGGATCATCTCGGTCGGAATGTTCAGCGCGGATTCGGAGGAAATGAAAACGATGCGACCCCAGTTGCGCTTCAGCATGGCGGGCAAATAAGCGCGCGACAGCCGCACGCCTGAAATCACATTGACCTCGAAGAAGCGGCTCCAGTCTTCATCGGGAATCTCGAAAAAGTTCTTCGGCTCGAAGATCCCGGCATTGTTGATGAGGATGTCTACTTCAGGGAGCGCAGCTACCAGTTCCTTGCAGCCGACCGCGGTCGATACATCTGCGGCGATACCGCGGACCTTGCCGCCCGATACCTCCTTGGCGAGCCCGGCGACCGCCTCATCGACCCTTGCTTTCCCCCGCCCGTTGAGCACGACCGCGCTGCCGGCGGCCGCGAGACCCTTGGCGATGGCGTAGCCGATGCCGGCGGTCGAGCCTGTGACCAGCGCGGTCTTTCCGGAAAGATCGATTTTCATGTGTCATCTCCATTGATGCTGATGGAGATATTGGGCGCGATGACTGCGGCCGCAACTGGTACAGGATCACGTCCGGGCGAACCTCTCTCACTGTCATGCCCCGCGCAGGCGGGGCATCCAGTATTCCAGAGGCTTCTCGGTTATAACTCAAGCGCCTCTGGAATACTGGATCGTCCGGTCAAGCCGGACGATGACCGCGCTGATAGTGCCCCCGCACCTCAAACGAAAAAAGCGGCGCTCAAGGCGCCGCTTTTTAAAAATCGTCTTGCCGGAAAGTGGGCTTACGCCGCCTCGGCTTCCTTTTCCTGCACGGGGCCGGAATCCAGGCCCTTGGCATCGACGTCGCGATCGACGAATTCGATCACCGCCATCGGCGCATTGTCGCCGTAACGGAAGCCGGCCTTGATGATGCGGGTATAGCCGCCGTGACGGTCCTTGTAGCGGGGCGCCAGAACGCCGAACAGCTTCTTGACCTGATCGAGATCGCGCATCTCGGAGATCGCCTGACGGCGCATGGCGAGGCCGCCCTTCTTGCCGAGCGTCACGAGCTTCTCGACGATCGGGCGCAGTTCCTTGGCCTTCGGCAGCGTAGTGACGATCTGCTCGTGCTTGATCAGGGAAGCGCACATATTGGCGAACATCGCGCGGCGATGCTCGGCGGTGCGGTTGAGTTTGCGGTGAACCTTGCCGTGACGCATGAAACTATTCCTTCTTCAGATGTCGCGACGGTTCGTCCGACAGTTTCTCAGGTGGGCTGCCTGCGTTCGCCCGTTATAAAAGCGCGATCCGAGGATCGCGCTTCGTCTCGCTCAGTAATGATCCTCGAAGCGCTTGGCGAGCTCGTCGATATTCTCCGGCGGCCAGCCCGGTACTTCCATGCCGAGGTGCAGACCCATCTGGGCCAGCACTTCCTTGATTTCGTTGAGCGACTTGCGGCCGAAGTTCGGGGTGCGGAGCATTTCGGCTTCCGACTTCTGCACGAGGTCGCCGATATAGACGATGTTGTCGTTCTTCAGGCAGTTGGCCGAACGCACCGACAGTTCGAGCTCGTCCACCTTCTTGAGGAAGGCCGGATTGAAGGCGAGGTCCGGGATGATCTCCTGGGCGACTTCCTTGCGCGGCTCTTCGAAGTTGACGAATACGTTGAGCTGATCCTGCAGGATGCGCGCGGCATAGGCCACCGAGTCTTCCGGCGAGATCGCACCGTTGGTTTCGATCGTCATGGTGAGCTTGTCGTAGTCGAGGATCTGGCCCTCGCGGGTGTTCTCGACCTTGTAGGACACCTTGCGCACCGGCGAATACAGGCTGTCGACCGGGATAAGGCCGATCGGCGCATCTTCGGGACGGTTGCGCTCGGCGGCGACATAGCCCTTGCCCGAGGAGACCGTGAATTCCATGCGGATCTCGGCGCCCTCGTCGAGCGTGCAGATCTGGAGGTCGGGGTTGAGCACGGTGATGTCGCCGACGGTCTGGATGTCACCGGCGGTCACGACGCCCGGGCCCTGCTTCTTCACGACCATGCGCTTGGGGCCTTCGCCCTGCATCTTGATCGAGATGTCCTTGATGTTCAGCACGATGTCGGTGACATCCTCGCGGACGCCTGCGATCGAGGAGAACTCGTGCAGCACGCCGTCGATGTGCACCGACTGCACGGCCGCGCCCTGAAGCGAGGAGAGCAGGATGCGGCGCAGCGCGTTGCCGAGCGTCTGGCCGAAACCGCGCTCCAGCGGTTCGGCGACCAACGTCGCAAAGCGGATCGCATCGTGGCCCGCAGTTACCTGGAGCTTGTTCGGCCGGATCAGTTCTTGCCAATTTTTCTGGATCGTCACTGTTTTTCACCCATGGGCCAGTCGACTGGGGGACGAAGTCACTGGCGTTGGAGACCTCGCGGGAATAAGCCCGCGGCTTGCAATCTTCAAATTCCCAAAAGCCGGCAGAAAACCGCCGGCCACTTCAAAGCATCAAACCCGCCGGCGCTTGCGCGGACGGCAACCATTGTGCGGGATCGTCGTCACATCGCGGATCGACGTAACGGTGAAGCCCGCCGCTTGCAGCGCACGAAGCGCCGATTCGCGGCCCGAGCCGGGGCCGGCAACTTCAACTTCCAGCGTGCGCATGCCGTGTTCCTGCGCCTTCTTCGAGACGTCTTCGGCAGCGACCTGCGCGGCATAGGGGGTCGACTTGCGCGAACCCTTGAAACCCATCGTGCCCGCCGACGACCAGGCAATGGTGTTGCCCTGCGCATCGGTGATGGTGATGGTGGTGTTGTTGAACGACGAGTTCACGTGCGCCACACCGGAAGCGATGTTCTTGCGCTCGCGGCGGCGTACGCGGGTGGCATCCTTGCCCATTTAAAAAACCTTTCTAACGATCTCAACGCCGCCGTAATGCCAGCGGCTACACCTGTGAGGCGAGTAGTGAGTAGCGAATAGAACTATTCGCCACTCGCTATTCGCCGTTCGCTCTCTTACTTCTTCTTGCCGGCGATCGACTTGGCCGGCCCCTTGCGCGTGCGGGCGTTGGTATGGGTACGCTGACCGCGCACCGGCAACCCGCGGCGATGGCGCAGGCCGCGATAGCAGCCGAGGTCCATCAGACGCTTGATGTTCATGCCGACTTCGCGACGAAGATCGCCCTCGACCAGATAGTCGCGGTCGATCACTTCGCGGATTTGCAGCACTTCCTGGTCGCTCAACTGGCTGACACGACGGTCAGCGGGAATCTTGACCTTCTCCATGATGTCGGCAGCATGCTTCTGACCGATGCCATGGATGTATTGGAGCGCGATCACCACGCGCTTGTTGGTCGGGATATTCACACCGGCAATACGGGCCACGAACTTCTCTCCTGTCGCCGATCCCCTCAAAGGAAAGCGGCCATTATCTTTTGCGCGATCGCGCTTTCGTCTTCGCTTGGGCATCATCTCGTGACGAAAACCGTCTTACGATTTTTCGCCGATCATGCTCCGTCTCGGGCAGGTGTTCACAAACGCGAACACGACGCCCTCCCCCGCGACTATTTGGGGCCCGGCATCGTTTGAAACTATCCGACTTGGATGGCGCTTATTAAAGGATTGAAGCGGGTTTCGTCAACCGTCTCCAAGCCTTAAGCGCGCCGTTTCCCAGCCTTTTTCGGCGCCTTTCTGGCGGCCTTCCTTGCCGCCACAGTCGGCCGCTTCCGTGCGCCTGAGGCCGCTCTGGCGGGCCGCTTCTTGACCTGCTTTTTGGTGCTGGCCTTCTTGGAGCCCTTTTCAGAGCCTTTCGGGCCCGCTTTGGCGGCCCTCCCGGCCCCGACCGAGGCTTTTTTGACCGATTTCGAAGCTTTCTGACCGGCAGCCGCTGCCGCTGGTTTCTTATGGGCCTTTTGGGCCACTTTGGGTTCCACCGCCCCGATGGCGGTCAGGATACGGTCGATTTCATGGGTGACGTGCTCGATGGTCATCATGCCATCGACCGTCAGCAACTTGCGGCGCTCGGAGTAGTAGTGAATCAGGGGCTCGGTCAGCGTCCGGTAGCTCGCCAGCCGTTTGACCAGCACTTCCGGGGTATCGTCGACCCTGACCTCTTCGCCGCGGGCGCGGGTTTCGGCCGCCCGGGTTTCGACCCGCTGCAAAAGCGCGCTTTCGTTGACGCGCAATTCGATCACGGCATCGAGCTTGAGGCGCTTTCTCTTCAGGAGCGCATCCAGCGCTTCGGCCTGCGGCACCGTGCGCGGAAAGCCGTCGAGGATAAAGCCGTTCGCGGCGTCGGGTTGGTCCAGCCGGTCGGAGATGATGCCGATCACGATCTCGTCCGGTACGAGGCCCCCGCCCGCCATGATGTCCTTGGCCTTCAGCCCCACGGGCGTCTGCGCCGCGACTGCGGCGCGCAGCATCTCACCGGTGGAGAGCTGAACGATACCGTAGCGGTAAATCAGCCGCTGGGCCTGCGTTCCCTTGCCTGAGCCCGGGGGCCCGAGAAGAATAAGTCTCATTTTTCGTTTCGCCCCCAACTGAAGCCTGACGGATTCCAGATGAATCGCGCGCCATGCTCCGTCTAGCTCGGACCTGTTCCCGCCCGAACGTCTTCACCCACTATTGCAGGAAAACCCGGCCTGCGATTTGCGCCAACGCAAACCTTCAGCCCCGGATCATGCTTGCGGTGTGCATCACCGCACACCCACGATTCAAAATCAATCAGCTCGGCCGGCGTCTATCGCGGCGCAGCGCAAAAAAATACAGACCGCCGACCAGCGTGACTAGCGGCGACGGCCGCGCAACTTCGACTTTCGGATCAGCCCCTCATATTGATGAGCGAGCAGATATCCCTGGACCTGCGCCACGGTGTCCATGGTCACGCTGACCACGATCAGAAGCGAGGTACCACCGAAATAAAACGGCACCGACGCGTAGGAAATCAGGATCTCGGGAATCAGACAGACGATCGCGAGGTAGATCGCGCCCAGCACCGTGATTCGCGACAGCACATAGTCGATATATTCGGCGGTGCGCTCGCCCGGCCGGATGCCGGGAATGAAGCCACCGTGCTTCTTGAGATTGTCGGCGGTCTCCGTCGGGTTGAACACGATCGCGGTATAGAAGAACGCGAAGAACACGATCAGCGCGAGATAGAGAATCAGAAACAGCGGACGGCCGTGGCCGAGCTGCGTCGTGATCCATTGAAACCATTCCGGACCGTGACCGGCATTGAAATTGGCAACCGTGGTCGGCAGCAACAGCAGCGAAGAAGCAAAGATCGGAGGAATCACGCCCGACGTATTCAGCTTGAGCGGCAGATGCGAGGACTGGCCTTCGAACATCTTGTTGCCGACCTGACGCTTCGGATACTGGATCAGGAGCCGCCGCTGCGCGCGCTCCATGAACACGATGAAGGCGATCACGGCGACCGCCATGATGATCACGACCAGGATAAGACCGGTCGACAGCGCACCCTGACGGCCGAGCTCGAGCATGTTGGCGATCGCGGACGGTAGTTCGGCGACAATGCCCGACAGAATGATCAGCGAGATGCCGTTGCCGATGCCGCGCGAGGTGATCTGCTCGCCGAGCCACATCAGGAACATGGTGCCGCCGGTCAGCGTGACCGCGGTCGAGAGACGGAAGAACATTCCGGGGTCGCTGACCACATTGCCCGCGCCCTCGAGCCCGACCGCGATGCCGTAGGACTGGAACGCGGCGAGAAGCACCGTGAGATAGCGCGTGTACTGGTTCAGCGTCTTGCGGCCCGCCTCGCCTTCCTTCTTCAGCGCTTCCAGTTGCGGCGAGACCGTGGTCAGGAGCTGAATGATGATCGAGGCCGAGATATACGGCATGATGTTGAGCGCAAAGATCGCCATGCGGTGGATGCCGCCGCCGGCGAACATGTTGAACATGCCGAGGATGCCACCTGCCTGCGAACGGAACACCTGTTCCCAGATATTCGGATCGATGCCGGGCAGCGGGATATAAGTGCCGAGGCGGTAGACCAGCAACGCGCCGAGCGTGAACCAGATACGCTTCTTCAGCTCATCGGCCTTGGCGAAGGCGCCGAAATTGATGTTGGCCGCTAGTTGTTCTGCTGCTGAAACCATCTTTAAGGCTTTCTCCCGCCGCCCCTCGCCCGCGTCCCGCCCCGCAAGGCCGCACGCGCGGCATTATCTGGTGTTCCGCGGCGATAAGTCCATCGTTTGTCCGGCAATTTGGCCACGCCGGTACAACCGATGACGCAGATGTTACGCCGCTTCGCCTTCGTCCTTGGCCACCGGCGCCAGGATTTTCACCGAGCCGCCGGCCTTCTCGACGGCCGCGATCGCGGGCTTGGAGGCGCCGTGAACCTCGATATTGAGCTTGGCCTTGAGTTCGCCGCGCCCGAGCAGGCGCACGCCATCCCTGGAGCGCCGCAACACGCCGGCCTTCACCAGCGATTCAGCGGTGACCGTTTCCTTGACATCGACCAGCTTGGAATCGACGGCCTCTTGAAGGCGGTCGAGATTGATCTCGGCAAACTCGAGGCGGAAGATGTTGTTGAAGCCGCGCTTCGGCAGCCGCCGATGCAGCGGCATCTGGCCGCCCTCGAAGCCCTTGATGCGCACGCCCGAACGCGCGGTCTGGCCCTTGCCACCACGGCCCGCGGTCTTGCCCTTGCCCGAGCCGATGCCACGGCCGACGCGCATCCGCTTCTTGCGGGAGCCGGCGTTGTCGGCGATATCGCTGAGCTTCATCGTAATCTTCCTTTTCGCTTGAGCATGATCTTGACCGAAAACCGGTTCTCACTTTTCGGGATCATGCTCGTCTTTTACTTCTCGTCGACGACGCGAACGAGATGCTGAACTTTGGCGATCATGCCGCGAATGGCAGGCGTGTCCTTGAGTTCGCTCACGCGGCCGATCTTGTTGAGATTGAGCCCGATCAACGTCTCGCGCTGCGAATGGTGTCGGCGGATCGCGCTGCCGGTCTGCTCGACCTTGATCGTCTTTGCGGCCTTGGCCATCGTCTTGAACTCCGTAACGCGCCGATAAAGCGCGGATGTTGTTATTCGGCGACCACTTCGGCGTCGCCGCCGATCCGGCGCGACTGCAACGTCGACACCTTGATGTTGCGGCGAGCCGCGACCGAACGCGGCGAATCCTGATGCTTCAGCGCGTCGAACGTCGCGCGAACCATGTTGTAGGGGTTCGACGAGCCGATCGACTTCGCTACCACATCCTGGATACCAAGCGTCTCGAACACGGCGCGCATCGGACCACCGGCGATGATGCCGGTACCGGCCGGCGCCGCACGCAGGTAAACGCGGCCCGCACCGTGGCGGCCGGCGATATCGTGATGCAGCGTGCGGCCTTCGCGCAGCGCCACCCGCGTCAGGTTGCGCTTGGCGGCATCCGTGGCTTTGCGGATCGCCTCGGGGACTTCGCGCGCCTTGCCGTGGCCGAATCCGACCCGGCCCTTCTGGTCGCCGATCACGACCAGCGCCGCAAAGCCGAAGCGCTTGCCGCCCTTGACCACCTTCGCCACACGGTTGATGTGGACGAGCTTGTCGACGAACTCGCTGTCGCGCTCCTCGCGATCCCTGCTTCGTTCGCGTCCGCCGCGTTCGCGTTCACCTGCCATGGTGTTTTCCAATCCTTGAGGGCTGAAGGCCCCTGTCCTTGTGTCCGTTAAAACCTTAGAAGCTCAATCCGCTTTCGCGCGCGGCATCCGCGAGCGCCTTGACGCGGCCGTGATAGAGATAACCGCCGCGGTCGAACACCACCTCGGTGACGCCGTTCTTCACGGCGCGCTCCGCGAGCAGCTTGCCGACCGCTTTCGCCGCATCGATGTTCGCGCCGGTCTTGCCGCCGTCGCGCATCGTCTTTTCCAAAGACGAGGCCGAAGCCAGCGTCTCGCCCTTCAAGTCGTCGATGACCTGGGCATAGATATGCTTCGACGAACGGAACACCGACAAGCGCGGCCGGCCGTTCGCCGAACGGCGCAGCGCAAGCCTCACGCGTTGTTTGCGCCGGGCATTCGTGGCTTTCATTCTCGTCATGACCGGCTCCGTTACTTCTTCTTGCCTTCCTTGCGGAAGATGAATTCGTCGGCATACTTCACGCCCTTGCCCTTGTAGGGCTCCGGCGGACGGTAGCTGCGGATTTCCGCGGCAACCTGACCGACGCGCTGGCTGTCGTTGCCGACGATAACGATCTCGGTCGGCTTCGGCACGGTGATCGCGATGCCTTCCGGGATCGCGAAGACCACATCGTGGCTGTAGCCAAGCGCGAGCTGAAGGTTCTTGCCCTGCAACGCGGCACGATAACCAACACCGTTGATTTCAAGCTTCTTCTCGAAACCCTTGGTGACGCCGAGCACCAGATTGGCGACCTGCGCGCGCGCCGTGCCATACATCGCCTGCGCACGGTTGGTTTCGTGGCGCGGCGCAACCTTCACCTGGCCGTTCTCGAACTTCACCTCGACGTCGTCGTGCACGACGAAGGAAAGCTGGCCCTTCGGCCCCTTCATCTTCACGGTCTGCCCCTCGACGGTCGCGGTAACGCCCGAGGGGATCGTCACAGGCCTTTTACCGATACGTGACATGGTTCGATCTCCTTAGAAAACCGTAAAGAGAATTTCGCCGCCCACATTCGCGTCGCGCGCGTCGTGGTCAGCCATGATTCCCTTCGGCGTCGACAACACCGAAATGCCGAGGCCGTTGTTGACGCGTGGCAGGTTCTTCACCGAGGCGTAAACACGACGCCCGGGCTTGGACACCCGCTCGATCTCGCGGATCACGGGCTCGCCGTCGAAATATTTCAGCTCGATCTCGAGCTCGCTGCGGCCCGAAGCATGCTCCACGCTGGCGTAGCCGCGGATATAGCCTTCCGTCTTGAGCACTTCGAGCACGTTGGCGCGCATTTTCGAGCCCGGGGTCGAAACCTTGGGCTTGGCGCGCATCTGCGCATTGCGGATGCGGGTGATGAGATCGCTGATCGGATCGTGCGTTGACATGGACCGACCCTCCTTACCAGCTCGACTTCACGAGCCCGGGAACCAGGCCCTTGGAGCCGAGTTCACGCAGCGCGATACGGGAAAGCTTGTTCTTGCGATAGACCGAGCGGGGACGCCCCGTCAGTTCGCAGCGGTTGCGAATCCGGGTCGGCGACGAATTGCGCGGCATCTCGGCGAGCTTCAGCGTCGCCGCAAACCGCTCTTCCATCGGCTTGGTCTTGTCGGCGATGATGGCCTTCAGCTTCGCGCGCTGGGGGGCGGCGTTCTTCGACATCCGCTTGCGCCGGTTGTTCTTCTCGATCGAACTCTTCTTTGCCATGCCTGGCTCCTTATGGTCCCGCGTTTGAGAGGCGTTTTGTTTCGCGTCTCACTGCCGGAACGGGAAATTGAATGCGGTCAACAATGCCCTTGCTTCTTCGTCGGAAGCGGCGGTGGTGCATACCGTGATGTCCATGCCCCACGACTCGCCCGATTTGTCGAAGTCGATTTCGGGAAAAATGATGTGCTCCTTGATGCCGAGCGAATAGTTGCCGCGGCCATCGAAGCTCTTCGGATTGAGGCCACGGAAGTCGCGCACGCGGGGCAGCGCAACCGTCACCAGGCGGTCGATGAACTCATACATCTTGGCCTTGCGCAGCGTGACCTTGCAGCCGATCGGCTGGTTCTCGCGCAGCTTGAAGGTCGAAATCGCGACGCGCGAATAGGTCACGACGGCCTTCTGGCCGGCGATCAGCGACAGGTCGGCGGCTGCCACTTCCGCCTTCTTGCGGTCGTTGACGGCTTCGCCCACGCCCATGTTGAGCACGACCTTGTCCAGCCGCGGCACCTGCATGATGTTGGCATAGCCGAACTGCTCGGTCAGCTTGCCGCGAATGCTCTTGTCATATTCCGCGCGCAGGCGCGGGGTGTATGCGGTCTCAGCCATCGATCTCTGCTCCCGAGCGTTTGGCGATGCGTACCTTGGTGCCATCCGCCTGAATCTTGAAACCTACGCGGGTCGGCTTGCCGTCCTTGCCGACGATCGCAATGTTGGAGAGGTGGATCGGCGACTCCTTCGAGATGATGCCGCCCTCCTGGTTCTGGGTCTGCTTCTGGTGGCGCTTGACGAGGTTGACGCCGCGCACCAGCGCCTTGCTGTCGTCGGGACGCACCTCGAACACCTCGCCCGTACGGCCCTTGTCGCGGCCCGACAGCACGATGACCTTGTCGCCTTTCCGGATCTTGGCAGCCATCACAGCACCTCCGGAGCGAGCGAGATGATCTTCATGTGGTTCTTGGCGCGCAGCTCGCGCGGCACCGGCCCGAAGATACGGGTGCCGACCGGCTCCGCCTGGTTGTTGATCAGCACGGCGGCGTTGCGGTCGAAGCGGATGACCGAGCCGTCGGGACGGCGGATGTCCTTGCGGACCCGCACCACCACGGCCTTCATCACGTCGCCCTTCTTCACCTTGCCGCGCGGAATTGCTTCCTTGATCGACACCACGATGATGTCGCCCACGGTGGCGTAACGGCGCTTGGAGCCTCCGAGCACCTTGATACACATGACACGGCGTGCGCCTGAATTATCGGCCACGTCGAGGTTGGTCTGCATCTGAATCATTGATGCACCTCGTCCTCTTCTGCTTGCGCAAAGTCGCGCTTGAAAATCTCAAGTTGACCGGATCGGCTCAAAGCTGAACCGACCTTAGGCCGTCTTCTGATGTTCGCCCCGGACCACGGTCCAGCGCTTCAACTTCGAGATCGGCTTGCTTTCCTCGATCCACACGGTGTCGCCCGGCTTGAACTGGTTGTCCTCGTCGTGCGCGTGATAGTTCTTCGACCGGCGGATCGTCTTCTTGTAGATCGGGTGGGTGAAGCGGCGATCGACGCGCACCACAACCGTCTTGGCTTGCTTGTCGCTGACGACCACGCCTTGAAGCGTACGTTTCGGCATTGGTCTATCCTCTACTTCTTCTTCGCGCGTACTTGCGCGGCTACCGTCTTGATGCGGGCGATGTCGCGGCGGGCTTCACGCAGCCGCGAGGTGTTTTCCAGCTGCCCGGTGGCGCGCTGGAAGCGCAGGTTGAAGCGCTCCTTCTTCAGATTGACGACCGCGTCGTCCATCTGATCGGGGCTCATCGCGCGGACATCGCCAATTTTCATCTGGGCCATGGCTATCTTCCCTATTCCGCAATGCGCTCGACGAAGCGCGTCTTGATCGGCAGCTTGGCGGCGGCGAGCGAAAGCGCTTCCTTGGCGGTCTGCACGGTCACGCCGTCGATTTCGAACAGAACGCGGCCGGGCTTGACCCGCGCCACCCACAATTCGGGCGTGCCCTTGCCGGAGCCCATGCGGACTTCGGCGGGCTTCTTCGACACCGGAACGTCCGGGAATACGCGGATCCAGACACGGCCGGCGCGCTTCATGTGACGGGTCAGCGCGCGGCGGGCGGCCTCGATCTGACGCGCGGTGACGCGCTCGGGCGCCATCGCCTTCAGACCGAACTGACCGAACGACAACGTCGCGCCTGAAGTCGCGGTGCCGTGGATACGGCCCTTATGCGCCTTCCGGAACTTCGTTTTCTTGGGTTGCATCATGGCGTTAAGCCCTCAAACCTTCTCTGTTCTCTTCAAGCCGCTGCGTTATCGCGGCGGGGCGGCCGTCCGCTGTCGCCTTCGGCCATCTTCTTGTCCTGGGCCATCGGATCGTGCTCGAGGATCTCGCCCTTGAAGATCCAGACCTTGACGCCGCAAGTGCCGAACGTCGTGAAGGCCGTGGCCACACCGTAGTCGATGTCGGCGCGCAGCGTGTGCAGCGGCACGCGGCCTTCGCGGTACCACTCCATGCGCGCGATTTCGGCGCCGCCGAGACGGCCCGAGCAGTTGATTCGGATGCCCTCGGCGCCCAGACGCATCGCCGACTGCACCGCGCGCTTCATGGCGCGGCGGAACGCTACGCGGCGCTCGAGCTGCTGCGCGATTGATTCGGCAACCAGGGTCGCATCGAGTTCGGGCTTGCGGATTTCGACGATGTTGATGACGACGTCGGAAGCGGTGATGTCGGCCACGCGCTTGCGCAGCTTGTCGATGTCGGCGCCCTTCTTGCCGATCACGACGCCCGGACGCGCCGAGTGGATGGTCACGCGGCACTTCTTGTGCGGCCGCTCGATCACGATCTTGGCGACGGCTGCCTGCTTGAGCTCCTTGTGCAGGATCTCGCGGATCTTGACGTCCTCGTGCAACAGCTTGCCGTACTCGTTCTTGCCGGCAAACCAACGGGAATCCCAGGTCCGGTTGATGCCGAGACGCAGCCCGATCGGATTGATTTTCTGACCCATTTTATTCTCCCGCGCCGATTTAAGCGCTCGCCTCGACCTGACGAACGACGATCGTCAGCTGCGAGAACGGTTTGAAAACCCGACCCGAACGGCCTCGGCCGCGCGGGGCAAAACGCTTCATCACGATGCCGTTGCCGACATGCGCCTCGGCAACGACGAGATCGTCGACGTCGAGGTCGTGGTTGTTCTCGGCGTTCGCGATCGCCGATTCCAGGCACTTCTTGACGTCGACCGCGATCCGCTTGCGCGAGAATTGCAGGTCCGCAAGCGCCGCCGATGCCTTCCTGCCGCGGATCAATTGCGCAACAAGATTGAGCTTCTGCGGACTCACCCGCAGCATCCTGGCGATCGCCTTGGCCTCGTTATCGGGGAGGCTCCGTTCGCGCTTTGGTTTGCTCATCGCTTAATCCTCAAGCCTTCTTGGCTTTCTTGTCGCCCGAATGGCCGTGGAAGGTCCGCGTCGGCGAGAACTCGCCGAACTTGTGACCGACCATTTCCTCGTTCACCGAGACCGGCACGTGCTTCTGGCCGTTGTAGACGCCGAACACCAGGCCGACGAATTGCGGCAGGATGGTCGAGCGGCGGCTCCAGATCTTGATCACGTCATGACGGCCCGACGCACGCGCGGCGTCTGCCTTCTTGAGCAGCGATCCCTCGACAAACGGGCCTTTCCAGACTGAACGAACCATGGTCCGGCGTTCCTTACTTCTTCCGCTTGTGGCGGCTAATGAGAATGAATTGGTTGGTCGACTTGTTCGACCGCGTCTTCTTGCCCTTGGTCGGCTTGCCCCACGGTGTCACCGGGTGGCGGCCGCCCGAGGTGCGGCCTTCGCCGCCGCCGTGCGGATGGTCGATCGGGTTCATCGAGACACCGCGATTATGCGGCTTGCGGCCGAGCCAACGGTTGCGGCCGGCCTTGCCGATCGAGATGTTCATGTGATCCGGGTTCGACACCGCGCCGATGGTGCCGGTGCAGCGGCCGTGAACCAGGCGCTGCTCGCCGGAATTCAGGCGGACGATCACGTAGTCCTGGTCGCGGCCGACGATCTGGGCGTAGGTGCCGGCCGAGCGGGCGAGCTGACCGCCCTTGCCGATCTTCAGCTCGACATTGTGGACGATGGTGCCGACCGGCATGTTGCCGAGCGGCATGACGTTGCCCGGCTTGACGTCGACATAGTTGCCGGCAACGACCGTATCGCCAACCGCCAGCCGCTGCGGCGCCAGGATATAGGCCTGGGTGCCGTCGGTATACTTCACGAGCGCAATGAAGGCGGTGCGGTTCGGATCGTATTCCAGCCGCTCGACGGTCGCGGGCATATCGACCTTGGTGCGCTTGAAGTCGACAACGCGGTAGGCCTTCTTGTGGCCGCCGCCGCGGAAACGCACGGTGATGCGGCCGGTCGCGTTGCGTCCGCCCGAGGCGTGCTTGCCCTCGGTCAGCGCCTTGACCGGCTTGCCCTTGTAGAGGCTCGAACGATCGACCATCACCAGCTGGCGCTGGCCCGGCGTCGTGGGATTGAATGTTTTAAGTGCCATCGCTGTGCCGCCTTATAGCCCGGTCGTGACGTCGATGCGGTGGCCCTCTTCGAGGGTCACCACCGCCCGCTTCACGTCCGACTGCGAACCGAAACTGCCGCGGAAAACCTTGGTCTTGCCCTTGCGCACCAGCGTGTTGACGCTCTTGACCTTGACGTCAAACAGCTTCTCGACGGCTTCCTTGATCTGCGGCTTGGTAGCCTTGCTCGCGACCTTGAACACCACCTTGTTGTGTTCGGAGGCCATCGTCGCCTTTTCGGTGACGACGGGAGAGACGATGATGTCGTAATGGCGCGGATCGATAGTCTTCATTTGAAGCGCGCCTCCAACGCATCGAGCGCCGCCTTGGTCAGCACCAGCTTCTCGCGGCGGAGAATGTCGTAGACGTTGATGCCCTGGATCGGCAGCACGTCGATATTGGGAATGTTGCGCGCGGCGGTCGCAAAACCGCTGTGCAGCTCGGCGCCGTCGATGATCAGCGCGTTGGTGACGCCCAATCCTGAGAAGTGCCCGATCAGCGCCTTGGTCTTGGCGGCTTCGAGGGCTGCCTTCTCAATGACGATCAGGCTGCCGTCCTTGACCTTGGCCGAGAGCGCATGGCGAAGCGCGAGCGCGCGGACCTTCTTCGGCAGATCGGTGGCATGCGAGCGCACGACGGGGCCGAACGCACGGCCACCGCCGCGGAACTGCGGCACGCGGGCCGAGCCGTGACGGGCGCCGCCGGTGCCCTTCTGCTTGTACATCTTCTTGCCGGTGCGCCAGATCTCGGCGCGGCCCTTGGCCTTGTGGGTGCCGGCCTGACGCTTGTTGAGCTGCCACTGCACGCAGCGCTGGATGATATCCTTGCGCGGCTCCAGACCGAAGATGCCTTCGGAGAGCTCGACCGAACCGGCCGCCTTGCCTTCAAGGGTCGTGACTTTCAGTTCCATTTATGCGCCCTCCCCTTGGGCCGGCGCTTCAGCCGCGGGCTCAGCGCCATTGGCGACCTTGAACTTGCCGGGCTTCGGAGCTTCCTTCGGCAGCGGCTTCTTGATGGCGTCGCGCACCGCGATCCATCCGCCCTTGGAGCCGGGAACGGCGCCTTCGACCAGGATCAGGCCGCGCTCGACATCGGTCTGGACGACGCGAAGGTTGAGCGTGGTGATGCGATCGACGCCCATATGGCCGGGCATCTTCTTGTTCTTGAAGGTCTTGCCGGGGTCCTGACGGCCGCCGGTCGAACCGATCGAACGGTGCGAGACCGATACGCCGTGGGTGGCGCGCAGACCGCCGAAATTCCAGCGCTTCATGCCGCCGGCAAAACCCTTGCCGACCGAGGTGCCGGTGACGTCGACGAACTGGCCGACGACGAAGTGGTCGGCCTGGATTTCCGCGCCGACCGGGATCAGCGCGTCTTCCGACACGCGGAACTCGGTGACCTTGCGCTTGGGCTCGACCTTGGCGACCGCGAACTGGGCGCGTTCGGCCTTCGGCATATAAACGGTCTTGCGCGAGCCCGAACCGAGCTGAAGAGCAACATAACCGTTCTTCTCGGTCGTGCGGTGACCGATCACCTGGCAATTGCCCAGCTTCAGCACGGTCACAGGGATATGTTCGCCGGCCTCCGTAAAGACCCGCGTCATCCCGACCTTTTGTGCGATCACTCCGGAGCGCATCGGCGTGCTTCCTGTTCTTTCTGTCCGCCGAGAGAAGCGGACGGCTTAAAGGGTTAGAGCTTGATTTCGACGTCGACGCCGGCGGCCAGGTCGAGCTTCATCAGCGCGTCCACGGTCTGCGGTGTCGGGTCGACAATGTCGAGAAGGCGCTTGTGCGTGCGCATCTCGAATTGCTCGCGGCTCTTCTTGTCAACGTGCGGCGAACGGTTGACGGTGAACTTCTCCAGGCGCGTCGGCAGCGGAATGGGTCCGCGAACCTGGGCGCCGGTCCGTTTCGCCGTATTCACGATCTCACGCGTCGACGAATCTAGAATTCGATGATCGAACGCCTTGAGGCGGATGCGGATATTCTGGCCGTTCATGCCGTTGTCTCTTTTCTTGTCATCGACCGCGGATACGGACGACACAGTAATTGTGGCCGGCGATTAGTGAGTGGCGAACAGCGAATAGATTTCCCTATTCGCCGCTCGCCATTTGCAATTCGCCTATTCGATGATGCTTGCGACGACGCCGGCGCCGACTGTGCGGCCACCTTCACGGATCGCGAAGCGGAGCTTTTCTTCCATCGCGATCGGCACGATCAGGTGCACTTCCATCGCGATGTTGTCGCCCGGCATCACCATTTCGGTGCCTTCGGGCAGATGCACGACACCGGTCACGTCGGTGGTGCGGAAGTAGAACTGCGGCCGGTAGTTGGTGAAGAACGGGGTATGACGTCCGCCCTCTTCCTTGGTGAGGATGTAGGCCTCGGCCTTGAACTTGGTGTGCGGCTTGACCGAACCCGGCTTGCACAGCACCTGACCGCGCTCGACTTCCTCGCGCTTGGTGCCGCGAAGCAGCGCGCCGATGTTGTCGCCCGCCTGGCCCTGATCGAGCAGCTTGCGGAACATTTCAACGCCGGTGACGATGGTCTTCTGCGTCGCGCGCAGACCGACGATCTCGATTTCCTCGCCGACCTTGATCACGCCGCGCTCGACACGACCGGTGACCACGGTGCCGCGGCCCGAGATCGAGAACACGTCTTCCACCGGCATCAGGAACGGCTGGTCGATCGGACGCTCCGGCTGCGGAATGTAGGAGTCGACATTCTTCATCAGCTCGAGGATGGCGTCGTGGCCGAGCGCCTTGTCCTTGTCTTCGAGGGCGGCGAGAGCCGAGCCCTTGATGATCGGGATCTTGTCGCCCGGGAAGTCGTACTTCGAGAGCAGTTCGCGAACCTCGAGTTCGACGAGTTCGAGCAGTTCCGGATCGTCGACCATGTCGCACTTGTTGAGGAACACGACCATGGCGGGCACGCCGACCTGCTTGGCGAGCAGGATGTGCTCGCGGGTCTGCGGCATCGGGCCGTCAGCGGCCGACACGACCAGGATCGCGCCGTCCATCTGGGCAGCGCCGGTGATCATGTTCTTCACATAGTCGGCGTGGCCGGGGCAGTCGACGTGGGCGTAATGGCGGTTGGCGGTCTCGTACTCGACGTGTG
>CAWCHC010000010.1:0-522996 GCA_963795255.1 uncultured Alphaproteobacteria bacterium | reverse complement strand
GGCTCTTCGCCGCCTGGCCAAGGACAGGTTCGGCCTCCACAACGACATCGGCCAGGTGTGCGGTCGCCGTCTGGCGGACGGCGAAGTCGTCATGGCCCAGTTGCTCCACCCAGAGTGCGATCTGGTCTTGGGTCGGAGTCGGAGAAGCGGGCTGGGCGTGTCGAGGTGCGGCACCACCGAGAGCACAGCGGCAAGCACAACGATGTGGGTTGCGGACACTGCTGACTCCTCTGCACGATTCCTTGAGGCCGGGGTTCCGGTCTGGATTGCTGTCAGCGTAGCAGGAGGACCAGCCGTCTCTCAAGAGGAAGGGCCTCTGGATTGGTGCGGCGGGACCTTCGACCTGTCGCCTGAGCCGGCAGCAATTGGCCAGGCCAACGGCCGGCAAGGAAGGAGTGAGCCGATGGTCCTGGTTCAGCCCTGCTTCGGAGACGCCAAACCTTCACCGTCCCGTCGCAGCTGGCGCTGGCGAGGCGTTTACCGTCGGGGCTGAAGCTGACGCTGGTGACCCTGCCTGAGTGGCCCTTGAGGCAGAGGCTCTCCTTGCCGGTCTGGGCATCCCAGACTTTCACCGTGTGGTCAAAGCTGCGCTGGCGAGGCGGTTGCCGTCCGGGCTGAAGGCTACGCTGTAGACGCTGGCCGAGTGTCCCCTGAGGGAGAGGGACCGCTGGCCTGTCTGGGCATCCCAGAGCTTCACCGTCTGGTCCATGCCGGCACTGGCGATGCGTTTGCCGTCGGGGCTGAAGCTGACGCTGTAGACGCTGCTTGAGTGGCCCTTGAGGGAGAGGCTCTCCTTTCCTGTCTGGGCATCCCAGACTTTCACCGTGCGGTCGGAATGGCGCTGGCCAGGCGTTTGCCGTCCGGGCTGAAGCTGACGCTCCAGACGCTGCCGAGTGGCTTTTGAGGGAGAGTGACTCCTGGCCGGTCAGCGCATCCCAGAGCTTCACCGTCTGGTCCGCGCTGGCGCTGGCGAGGCGCCTGCCGTCGGGGCTGAAGTTGACCCAGCTTGAGTGGTCCTTGAGGGAGAGGGACTCTTGGCCGGTCAAGACATCCCAGAGCTTCACCGTCCCGTCCAGGCTGGCGCTGGCGATTTGTTTGCCGTCGGGGCTGAAGCTGACGCTCCAGACGCTGCCGAGTGGCCCTTGAGGGAGAGGGTCTCCTGTCCGGTCAGCGCATCCCAGAGCTTCACTGTTTGGTCCCCACTGGCGCTGGCGATTCGTTTGCCGTCGGGGCTGAACACGACCTGCAAGACAGAATCGGAGTGGCCTTGCAAAGTCCAAGGCGGCAGCAGCTCCAGCAACAGCTTGGCCCGGGCGCAACTTCGGGATCGTGGCTCTGGGCCTCCGGCGAAGGACAGGTTCGGCCTCCTCAATGACGTCGGCCAGGTGGGCGGTCGCCGTCTCGCGGACAGCGAAGTCATCATGGCCCAGTTGCTCCACCCAGCGGGCGATCTGCGCCTGGGTTAGCGAAGGTTGGTTGGGTTGCTGGGCAGGCAAAGCCGCTGCCAGCAGGAGAGAGGCCATTACCCCAAGGGCTTCGCGGACATGGCAGACTCCTTCTCAGAGCTTCTGGATGCTGCCAGGGTAGCACACGCTCCCAGAAGGCCCAGCAAGTGCAAACCCCAGGCACGCCTCAGCCTTGCCGGTGCCAGCTTGCTGGAGAGTGGACCCAGCGTCCGGCGCAGGCAACGGCAGAGCAGCCGGCGGCCTACCCAGCGACCAGGGATCAGCGCGGCTTCGAGACACGCCAGAGCTTCACCGTCTTGTCCTCGCTGGCGCTGGCCAGGCGGTTGCCGTCGGGGCTGAAGTTGATGCTCCAAACCCAGTCGGAGTGGTCCTCACGGCAGAGCACTTCCTTGCCGGTCTGGACATCCCAGACCTTCACCGTGTGGTCCAGGCTGGCACTGGCAAGCCGCCGGCCGTCGGGGCTGAAGCGGACACTGGTGACCCAGCCCGAGTGTCCCTTGAGGCAGAGGCTCTCCTGTCCGGTCTGGGCATCCCAGACCTTCACCTGGTGGTCGTCGCCGGCGCTGGCCAGGCGTTTGCCGTCGGGGCTGTAGCTGACGGCCCAGACCACGCCGGAATGGCCCTTGAGGGAGAGGACCGCCTGGCCGGTCCGGGCGTTCCAGACCTGCACCGACTGGTCCCAACTGGCGGCGGCGATCTGTTTGCCATCCGGGCGGTAACTGACGCTGGTGACGCCGGAGTGGCCCTCGAGGGACAGGACTTCCCGGCCGGTGAGGGCAGCCAGACCTTGACCGTCTTGTCATCACTGGCACTGACAAGGTGTTTGCCGTCAGGGCTGTAACAGACGCAGTTCACCCCGGCGGAGTGACCTCGGAGAGAGAGGACCGCCTGGCCGGTCGTGGCATCCCAGAGCTTCAGCATCCCGGCCGAGCCGGCGCTGGCCAGGCGTTTGCCGTCGGGGCTGTAATGGACACTGAGGACCATGCCGGAGTGGCCCTGGAGGGAGAGGGTCTGCTGGCCGGTCAGAGCATCCCAGACCTGGACCGTCCCGTCCGAGCCGGCACCGGCGAGGTGTTTGCCGTCGGGGCTGAACACCACGCTGCTGACCACGTTGGAGTGGCCTGCGAGAGTCAAGGGGTGGAGCAGTCGCTTCAGCAAGTCGTTGGCGCGGTGGGCGACCTCGGCATCTGTGCTTTTGGCCGCGGCCCGGAGAGCGGGTTCGGCCTCGTCGAGAGCCTGATTGATCGCCTCGGCGAGGCGAGGCGCTGGCCTGTTCGCGGACAGCGAAGTCGTCATGCCCCAACTGCTTCACCCAGCGGGCGATCTGCTCCCTGCTTGGCGGAGGTTGCCTGGGTTGCTGAGCCGAGAGAGTCGAGACCAGCAGGACAGCGGCCAGGGCGACGAGGCGAGTTGGCGACATGGCGGACTCCTTCCTGGGCTTTCCCGGATGCCGAACATTGGCTTCTGAATGCTCACACGGTAGCAGGCACCAGACGCTCCGGCAAGGGCAAGCCACCCCAAGCCGCTTGCAGACCTGGGGTCAAGGAACAAAAGCAGAGGCCGCAGTGCTGGGAGTCCACCCATGAAACGGGCCGATGTGACTTCCGGGCAGCTGGATGAGGTCTTGCGGTCGCTTGGCTTTTCCAGCCGGCTGGACACTGCTGTTCAATCAAACAGCGACCGCTGCGGGCTCTCGGCCCTTTCGGTTGGTAGACCTTGCCCAGGACCTGGTACGCCCTGGGCGTGGCGACCCGGCCGCGCGGCGTCCGGATGATGTACTGCTCGCGCAGCAGATACGGTTCAATCTCGTCGCTGAGGGTGTCGGACGGCAAGTTCATGGTCGCGGCCAGGGCCTCGACTCCGGTCGGACCTCCCTCGAAGCCTCCGATCAGCGTTTCCAGGTAACGCCGGTCCTGCTTGTCCAGCCCTTCGCGATCGACCTCGGCCATGTCCAGGGCGGCCCGGGAAATGTCGAGCGTGATCTTGCCGTCGGACTCGCTGGCGGAGAAATTGCGGGTCCACCACAGCCGGGCGTTGGCGATACGCGGCGTGCCCCGGCTGCGCCGGGCCAGCTCCAGGGCGGCCTCGTCAGTGATGGGTGTGTTCAGCTTGCGGGCGTTGACCCGGACGATCTCGGCCAGTTCCTCGATGGTGTACAACTCCAGATGTTCGTGCATCTTGAAGCGACGCGGGCAGAAATCCTTGCCGTAAGGCGACGAGCTTTCGCCGATCCACTCATCGATGTCGCGAACGTCGAGCAGCGCGATGCCGGGCTTGCCGACGGCGGCCAGCATGGTCTTGGCGTCGATCAGGATATCGCCGGCTTCCGGGACGATCGCAAACGAGGCCGGCTTGGGCGCCGGCACCGCGGTCGTGGTCGGCAGTCCCTTGGCGACCCAGGCGTTGTATCCGCCATGCAGCACCTTGATCTTGGGATAGCCGAGCATGGTGAGGAGGTAGTAGCCGCGGCAGGACTGGCCGAAGCCCGAATCCATCGACTGTTCGTAGATGACGGCAGTTTCCTTGCCGGAAAGTCCGGCCTTTCCGAAGGCTTCGGCGAATTTCGTCTTCAGCTCGTGAATGCCCTCCGGCGTCGACGTCGCGAGAAAAGTGAAGATTTCATGCACGTTCACCGCATTGGGGAGATGCCCCGCGGCATAGGCATCGGGATTGCGGGTGTCGATGACGACACACGGCTCTTTTCCCGTGAATTCGGCGAGTTCGCTGGCAGTAATCAGAACGTCCGTCATGGCAGCCTCTCCTTTTTTACAAGTGCAAGTTTTGGTTGGGGGTCGAGAACCTCACATGTCCGCCAACATTTTCCGTAACTGCTTGGTGGCGGGCGTAACGATGGCGACGAAATAGGCTTCGCGAAGCCGGCGCTGGGCGCGGTGGCTCATGAGGTAGCCACGCGCGCCGCAATGGAGCATGGCGGCATGCGCCGCCGCGACGCTCGCCTCACCCGCCCGCAGCCGAAGCGCCACGACCTTGCGCCAGTAGCTCTCCTCTTCGTTGTAGGGATCGGCGGCCAGCGCCATCGTCTCTTTTTCGAGCTCGGCAAGCAGTTCCTGGAAGTTGACCGGCTGCTGCGGCAGGTAACGATTGACGTGGCCGAGCGGCGGATCGACCTCGTTCATGATGGCGATGCAATCGCGAATGAGACCCGTGGCCATGCCCGCCTGAAGCAAAATGAAGCCGGCGCGAATTTTCTTCACGAACGGTCCGGCCGGATCGGCCAGAATGAGATCGTCAGGCACGAAGACGTCGCGGAACTGCACGCCGTAGGTGCCGGTGCCGTCCATGGCGAGGAACGGCTTGCACGGCTGCAACGTGATCGCGGGGTCTGAACAGTCGGCAAGGAACATCACCTGGCCGCCGTCGGCCTCGCGCTCGAAAATGGTGCCGAAGAAATGACCTGGTCCGAGGTTCGAGACCCAGGGCAGCGCGCCCTTGACGATATAGCCGCCGTCGACCTTGCGTCCTTTCAGTTTCAGCTTCTCGATTCCGAAGAAGCTCTTCATCGGATTGGAGAGGCCCGTGCCGCCGAGCATCTGCCCGGTCGCAAACCTGTCGCCGAATTTCGCGATCAATGCGGGATTGGTCGAATTAGCCACATACCAGACCAGCGTGTTCTGGCACCAGGCCATGAAGGCGGTCGCGCCACATACTTCGCCGAGCGCGGAAATGGAGTGAATGGCGCAGCGCAGGTCGGCTGCGCCATTCTTCGGCAGGTGACTTGCCCAGGCGCCGACATCGCCGAGGCGATGAAGCAGTTCGTCCGGATAGACCGTTCCGGCGTCGATGGCGGCCGCCATGGGCGCAAGGTTCTTGCGCGCGATCGTCGCGACCTGCTCGGCGATCGATGCCGAGGGCAAGTCGTCTGCAATGACGTGCCGGTTTAAAGCCACTGAACCCATGAGAGCCTCCGCCTCTGCCGGTTTTCGCCAACCCTCTAAAGCGCGATGAGATTTGATTGAGTTATCGCGCTTTAGCTTTTCGATTGAGCGTGATCTCCGCGCTAACGTTTACGCGTTTGTCGCGGGGGAAAACCGCTACACACTTTTCCGGATCATGCTCAGGACGCGTTGACCTCGAGATTGACCGGGCGGGTGAAGGTGTTGGCGACCGGCGACCACTTCTTGACGTGGGCGACCAGCGCATCGATCTCGCTCTTCGGAACGCCTTCGCATTCCATGTCGACCTTGACGCGGACATCGGTGAAGCCGACCGGCTTCTCGCTGACGTCGCCGGTGCCCCAGACCGCGGTGATGTTGAGATCGCCCTCGAGTTCCAGTTCGAGCTTGTTGACGGTCCAGCCGCGATGCACGGCATTGGCGTGAAGGCCGACGGCAAGGCAGGAACCCAGCGCGGCCAGCGAGGCCTCGGAGGGATTGGGCGCGGTGTCGTCACCGAGAAGGCCCGGAGGTTCGTCGACGATATAAGGCGCAAGGTTGCGGATGTAGTTGGCGTGGCGGAACTTGCCTTCGGCCACCGTCTTGCATTTCAAGGTCTTGATGACCTTCGGGTTGGCTTTGCCGTTGATAATAAGTTGTTCCAGCCCGTTCTTGTCGATGGGCGCGAGACAGCCGGTGAGCGCTGTTTTCTGAGCGACCGCGGTCATTGAGTTTTCTCCCTAGGAGCGAGGATACCGAACGGTCTGTTTCCTGCACGAAGCGTGCCAGAAACTGCTTAGAAGAAAACGCGAAGTCCTAAAGCCGCTTAGCCTGACCTGCCTGCAAATCGGTCAGAGGCCGCCTGCTCAATCGCGATGCATCTGCGCTTGCACAGCGATCAATTTGCGCGCAGCAAGATGCAACTTGAACCGAGCGGGTCAGTCGGATTAACTGAGGCCATGGGAAAGCCATCTTCTTCGAAGCGACGTCCAGCCGCCGCTCCTCACGACGCCGGCGACGACGAGTTGGCGCGCGGACGTTTGTTGAGCGCCGCGACGTATCTGTTCTGCAAGAACGGCATCAACGCCACCGGCATCGACGCCATCATCAACGAGGCCGGCACCGCGAAGACCACGCTCTACAAATTGTTCGGATCCAAGAACAACCTGGTGCACGTCGTGCTCGAGACCGAAGGCAAGCAATGGCGCGAATGGTTCATCGGCGCGATTGAAGCCGGCGGCGGCAGCGCGCAAACTAAATTGACGCGGATTTTTCCGGCGCTGAAGGACTGGTTCCGGCAGGAGCGTTTCTACGGCTGTCCCTTCATCAACGCCGTCGGCGAGCACGACAAGGACCAGAAACAACTCCGCGCGATTGCGATGCGGCACAAGAAGGTCGTGCTCGGCTATATCGAGAAACTTGCCGGCGAGATGGGCGCGTCCGAGCCGCATGTGCTGGCGCATCAGCTCGGACTGCTGATGGACGGCGCGATCGTCGCCGCCATGGTATCGCGCGACCCAGCCGTCGCCGACACCGCGGGTCTGGTGGCGGTTTCCCTGTTCGCGCCTTCGAAGCCGAAAAAGCCGAAGCGCGCGGAGAGCGCGGGCGAACAGCTCGCCGCCGTCTGAAGCGGCAACGCAATATTCAGACGCCTGCCGGCAGCAGTTGCTGAAGCCTCTCGAGTTCGGCTTCGAGATCGCGTTCGACGTCGCCGACCGCCATATGGATCACCCGGTAATCGCGCGCCTCGAGCCAGGTCTGCCGCTCGGCGCGATCCTTCACGATCGCCTCCGACTCGCCCGCGTTGGTCAGCTCGATCGCAATCCGGTGCACGAAGGAGACGAAATCCGGAATATGGCGGCCGACCGGCGTCTGCCGTTTGAACAGCCCGGCAAAACGGCGGTCCCTTGTCAGCGACTGCCACAGCATGCGCTCGGCGTCGGTCGGATTGCGCCGCAACAGCCGCGCCAGCCCGCGCACCGTGCTCGAGCCCTCGGTGGGAGTTGCGCCCTGCCCGTGCTCGGCGAGCAGCGCGCGCAATCGCGTCGCCTGTTCGCCGTCGAGCACGCCGCCCTTGGCCGGACCTTTTCGTCCCTCCGCGATCGCCATCACCACACCGTGCAGCGTGTGCATGTCCTGCTTGGTCGGCTCCATCCGGGTGAAGATGTTGCGCAGGTTCACCAGCATGGTCTCGCGCTTCTCCGCGGGCCGGAGGAATTCGACCTTGTCGAGTTCGCGCACGAGATTGTCGAAGAACGCCTGGATCTGAAATTGCGACGCGGGCTCGGAGCGTTCGGGCATCGCAAACGGCAGCGTATTGGCAGTCGACAGCTTGAACCATTCGTAGCCGACCAGAAGCACGGCCTGCGCGAGATTGAGCGAAGCAAAGCCGGGATTGACCGGAAACGTGATGATGCGGTTGGCGAGCCCCACTTCCTCGTTCAGCAAGCCTGCGCGTTCGCGGCCAAAGAGAATGCCGACGGTACCACCGCTCTTGATCTGGCCGACCATCTCGGTCGCGGCCACGTCCGGGCCCACCACGGGCTTGGCCTGATCGTGGGCGCGGGCGGTCGTGGCGAACAACAACGAACAATCGGCGACCGCCGCTTCGACGGTGGCGAACAGTTCGGCACATTCGAGGATGTTATCGGCGCCCGCTGCCGCGCGCTGGGCGGCTATGTTCGGCCAGCCGTCACGCGGGTTGACGATGCGAAGCCGCGACAGCGCGAAATTCCCCATCGCGCGCGCCGCCATGCCGATGTTCTCGCCAAGCTGCGGCTCGACCAGAATGACGACCGGGCCGGTCAGGTCGGGGGCTACTTTGGTCTTGTCGGTACCTGACATCGGCGTTTCGTCTTCTTATCCTCTGGTCGTCCCCGCCTTGTGCGCAATTGCGCACTGGCGCGGGGACCCATAACCACCAATGCCTGACCTGCGAAGATTGTGGCTCCAGCCTTGCACAATGTTCACGCCGGTGGCTATGGGTCCCGGATCGCGCTCGGCCCTGCCTCGCTTGTCCGGGACGACGTATACAGAGTCCTTTTTCAAACGGCCAAGCCTTTGCGTTCTCGCGGCCTAATTTGCCCGAGTTTGCCAAATCATTGTCCCTCCGACATGAGAGGGCGCAGGGAATGCCGGGCGCGTCAGCGCACCCGCAGATGGGGTAACGGGCCTCTTGGCCCTTTGGGTGGTCGTCCCTCACATGATGGTGTGACGGAGTCGAGGATTGGCCTCGCTCCAAGCATCGAGGAGAGACGACCATGGAGCATTATGCCGGAATCGACGTGTCATTGGAATGCTCAAGCGTGTGTGTGGTGGACGGGAGTGGCAAGATCATTCGCGAGACGAAGGTCGCGAGCGAGCCGGCGGCATTGATTGGCTGGCTCGGCTCTCTGGGCTTTGGGCTTGGGCGGATCGGGCTGGAGGCGGGGCCGCTGTCGCAATGGCTTTATATGGCAATGAAGCAGGCCGGGCTTGCGGTCGAGCTTTTGGAGACGCGGCACGTGCGTGATGCGTTCAAGGCGATGCCGGTGAAGTCGGACCGCAATGACGCCCGAGGGATCGCGCAATTGATGCGGCTTGGCTGGTTCCGGCCGGTGCACTGCAAGTCGATGGCTGCACAGGAGGTGCGGGCCATACTGACGGCGCGCAAGCTGGTGCAGAGCAAACTTATTGATATCGAGAACAGCCTGCGCGGGATCTTGCGTGGCTTTGGGTTGAAGGTCGGCAAGACAACGCGGACGAACTTTGCCGGGCGGATCAGGGAGTTGGTCAAGGGTCACCCGAACCTGAAGACGGTCGGCGAGGCCCTGCTCTCGGTGCGCGCCGTGTTACTGGGTGAGTTCAACGCGTTTGAGAAAAGGGTGCGTGCGATGTCGCATTCGAATGCAAACGCCAGGCTGTTGATGTCGACACCGGGGGTAGGACAGATCGTGGCGCTGACCTATGTTTCTGCCATCGACGACCCGGCGCGGTTTCGATCGTCAAAGCGGGCAGGACCGCTGTTCGGGCTGACACCAAAGAAATACCAATCCGGCGAGATCCACCGCTCCGGGCGGATCAGCAAGATCGGCGATACCACGGTTCGGGCCGCGCTCTATGAGGCTGCCCACATCATACTAACCAAACCAATCAAGGGATGCTCGCGGCTCAAGAGCTGGGCGATGCGGATCGCCAGGCGCGCCGGCATGAACAAGGCGAAGGTTGCACTGGCGCGCAAGCTCGCGGTCATCCTGCATCGCATGCTCGCCACCGCAACACCATTCAACGACGCTGCCGCGGCAGCCTGATCGGGAGGCGCAACACAGTTTTCGGACGGCCTCTCCACACCAGGCCTTCCCGAAGCGAGGTCCCTGCCGGGACGATGGATCAGGTCAGGCCGACATACGAGTTGTCGACGCCATCTCAAGATGCGATCACGCCCACCGCAGATTGGCCGGCCTATCCTCCACGAACCCCATCAGGCGACGGCCTTTGTGCCGATCCCGGACAGAAGCAAGTCCCCGGCAAGTGGATCACGCAAAAAAGGGATTGACTCATCGAGGCCCGTTACAGAAGCCTCGTGTACGAAAAAAGTACACGAGTTAGTCACCACAGGCACACCGAAACATCCGGCATTCCCTGCGCGATGGTTTTACGGCTTACTTCGTGATCTCCCTGGCGATCGGGCTTTCTTGCCACCATCCCCGCGCAACGCGAAGCATTGTACGAGTTGACATCAGCGTCGAGATGTCAGGACCACACGACTTCGCCGTCCGCAAAACGCGCTCTCGTCAGCCGCGCGTGTCGCGTCCATCGCACCCCGCACCCAACGTTCGTGACGACCGCGAAGCGCCCCTCTTCTCGGGCGCGGGGCGGCCGGATTAGTGGATGTGATTTGCCCGACGGCGCAAGGCAAACACGTGCGGCACGATGACACGACGGGCAAATCAGTTGGGGTGCGCAAATCCTGTCAAGCGAAGAGCATTAGCTTGATCTCGTGTCCCGGACGCGGCGCGGCATGAAATGACGCTCGTGTCCCGGACGCGATGCAGCGTGTAACGCTGCTTCGCTGAGCCGGGACCTATTCTGAGGACATTGGCGTCAATGCAAGAACGATGGACCCCGGATCACTTGTGCGGCGGATTTGACATTCGCTCACGTGTCGCTGCGAGTGCTCAAGGCGAATGTCGAATCCGAAGCCGCACAACTGCTTATATTTGCTAGTGTCCCTTTGGTCCTGACATTCGTAAACGGAACCTTCCGCGACAGAATACGAATGTCAGGACCGGGACACTAGCGCACCGCTAGCGCGCTACGCTGCATCCGGGGAACGAGCGAGATTTTGGGCGTGCCGTCATTTCGGGGCAAAGCGGACATCAACCAGCCGAGGACGCCTGCCAAATCCGTCGTGAATGACCCACTTCGGAAGTCCTGTGCGGGAAACAACTACGGCTGCATCGATCCATTTAGCCAAAGCCCTTCCCTCTATTTTAGTTCTTTAAGGGCACGCCGTCGTTCCGGCCGCCCGTGGCTCAATTGCTCAGGGAAATTAACAAATCGGTTAGCGAATGGTGCAAAGCTGTGCGACTACAACCAGAGAGTAAGCGTCCGAGAAAGCCAAATGAATAAGTGGTGGTGGTTCGCTCCGTTCGACAGCAGGTGGTCCCGCGAAGAGGTAGATGCGCGGGCGCAGCTCGGTGGTATGGCAGGCGTTGTTTTCGTGTTCTTGGTGGTGCCTGTCCTGATTTTCTTGCCCAAGCAGTGGAACACAACAGTTGGTGCCCTGATAACGGTGGGGCCGTTAATTGTTTTATCGCTGTTGGCCGCTCGTCCTATATGCAACAGATTTTGGCCCGACCTTATACTTCGCGGAGACAGCAAAGCAGCGGAGCGTTCGGCTGAGCAGGATTAGTCGCGCGGCGAACCGTTCTGATAGACAACTCGCTCGATCACTTAGCCGACAAGGTCGCTTATTGGCACTTCGCGTCGTTTGCTGCGCCAGCACAAAAATGGTCGTTATTGGAACGAAGCGGACATGACCGAAATCTATCAGTACGCGCCCTAGCTGAGAGTCCAGCAACATGAACGAAAATCGCTACTACGGAATTCGAGTCGAGGGTGCGAAGTATGGCGTGGGCTTTGGCAGCGCTCTTGCCATCGCGATATCGTACACCAATAACCATTCGATACTCTGGGCAATCATCGACGGCATTTTGGGCTGGCTGTACGTCATCTACTTCGCATTGTTTCGGTCGTAAGTAACGTAAAGCCGTTCAGGTGTAGAGAGCTATCGTTCCGAGGGCGATGCGCTAGCATCGAGCTATGGTGCGCAATTGCGCACCTGAGAATCCATCGCGCCGCACAGTCACTCGGAGAAATGGATTCTCGGTGCGCAATTGCGCACCATAGTTCGCGTCTTTCGACGCGCCCCGGAATGACGACGCGAGAGAGTCTTGGTCGCTTCACATTCCACCCTACGAAATTTTCAAGTCGACAATTCACGCGTTGTCTCGATATCGCTCTGGAATGCCACAACCCTCGCTTGCACGCTTTTGCCTTTGAGATAGGCTTTCCCTCAAAATCAAAACGTCGAACCGAGTTCAACGGTCCGGCCACAGGGAGGGCTACCATGCATCGCAGATGGACTCTGGCGATTGTTGGGCTGATTTTGATTTTGGCCGGCGGCGTGCTCGCCTCTCTGACTCAGACCTCGGGCGGAATTCAAATCCGCGACGTGCGATTTGCAGGCGCCAAGGGCAACACCATGAGCGCCCTGCTCTACGTGCCTGCGAATGCGACCGCCCAGCTCCCCGCTCCCGGCATCCTCGCGGTCCACGGCTATATCAATTCGCGCGAAACCCAGGACGGCTTTGCGATCGAATTCGCCCGACGCGGCTATGTGGTGCTCGCGCTCGACCAGACCGGGCACGGCTATAGCGATCCGCCTGCTTTCGCCAACGGTTTCGGCGGCCCCGACGGGCTCGCTTACCTGAGGAGCCTCGAGTTCGTCGACAAGGACAATATCGGACTTGAAGGCCATTCGATGGGCGGCTGGACGGTGCTGGCCGCCGCAGCCGCCATGCCCAACGATTATAAGTCCATGGTGCTGGAGGGCTCTTCCACCGGCAAGCCGTTTGCCGCCGAGGGCACGACGTCCTGGCCGCGCAATGTCGCGCTGGTGTTTGCCCAGTACGAAGAATTTCCGGAGTTGATGTGGGGCGTCGAGCACGCACGCGACGTCACCCAAAGCCCGAAACTCCAGGCGTTGTTCGGCACGCAAGGCACTGTGGAGCCCGGCAAGGAGTATGGCGATCTCGCGCAAGGCACCGCGCGGGTACTGTATACGCCCGCGATCACCCATCCCGCCGAACACATCTCGCGTGAGGCGATCGGCTACAGCCTCGACTGGTTTGCCCGGACCCTGAAGGGCGGCACGCCGCGTCCCTCCGATGACCAGATCTGGTTCCGGAAAGAACTCGGCACGCTGATCGCGCTGATCGGCTTTGTCGTGCTCCTGCTCGGGGTATTTGACGGGTTGCTTGAAGCGCCGATTTTCTCCCATCTGAGGCAGCCCACAATCGCCGACGGCTCCGCGCCGGCGCAAACGGCCGCCCAAACGACCACCCAAAAGGCAAACCAAGGCGGCGGCCGCTGGGTCACCGCCTTGCTGCTGTCGGCCTTTATCCCGGCGCTGACCTATTACCCGGCCTTCGCGCTCGGCGGCAGCTTTGTCACGCCCTCACGCTTTCTGCCCCAGGGCATCACCAACCAGATTCTGGTCTGGGCGGTCATCAACGGCCTGATCGCGCTCGCCTTGATGCCCTTTGCGCCAAAACGCGCGCGGCGAAGCGGAATCATCGGGCCATCGATCCTGATTGCGCTGGTGACGGTCGCGGTGGGCTATGTAGCCCTTTGGCTCTCCGACCTCGCCTTCAAGATCGACTTCCGTTTCTGGATCGTCGCCTTGAAACTGATGAGCGCGAAGCAATTCCTGATCTTCCTGATCTATCTCCTGCCATTCACGGCATTTTTCGTGATCGCGCTGCATGTCCTGCATCGCAATTTCTCTTCGCTCGGCGCCTCGCGCGGCGCGCTTTACCTGACCAACATCCTGGCCTTGACGCTCGGCTTCATCGTGCTGGTCGGCACCCAATACCTGACGATGTGGCTGTCGGGAAAACTGTTCAATCCGATCCCCGACCCCGGCTTCGTGCCGCTCTCCACGATCGTGGCGATCCAGTTCGTGCCGCTGCTTGGCGATATGCGCTGTTATCGCCACCTTCACCTGGCGGCGGACGGGGTCGAGCCTTCCCGGCGCCCTGATCTGCGGCCTGTTCGTTACCTGGTATGTGGTGGCCGGCACCGCCACGCAGGCGGCGTTTTGACTTCTTCTCCCTCCCCCTTGCGGGGAGGGTCGATACGCGCGAAGCGAGCATCGGGGTGGGGTCTTCAAAAAGATCGCCAACTAGAGGTCTTCGGCAAACTCGGTACCCCCACCCGACCGTCGCTTCGCGGATAGCCGATGCACGGCATCGGCGTTCTTGGTACTTAAGGACGGCGACCGAAAGTCGCCTATGCACCCTCCCCGCGCTTTCGCGGGGGAGGGATAAGGAGCCCGCTTCCGCGCCAAACCGGAAAGCCAAAAGATGGGCTGAAACTGCATAGCGGCTCGGCTTTCACACCCGCTCCGGCAATGCTATAGCCCCGTAGCTCACTCCATCCGGTTTCCGCGCACTATTTCAAGGCGCTCTTTCCAAAAAGGCCCGACCTCCCATGGCAAAAATCAAGGTGACCAACCCCGTCGTCGAACTCGATGGCGACGAGATGACCCGGATCATCTGGCAGTACATCAAGGACAAGCTGATCCACCCGTTCCTTGACATCGACCTGATGTATTTCGACCTCGGGATGGAATACCGCGACAAGACCGACGACCAGGTCACGGTCGACGCCGCCAACGCCATCAAGAAGGTCGGCGTCGGCGTCAAATGCGCCACCATCACCCCGGACGAGGCGCGGGTGAAGGAATTCGGCCTGAAGCAAATGTGGAAGTCGCCGAACGGCACCATCCGCAACATCCTCGGCGGCTGTATCTTCCGCGAGCCGATCATCTGCAAGAACGTGCCGCGGCTGGTGCCGGGCTGGACCAAGCCGATCATCATCGGCCGCCACGCCTATGGCGACCAGTACCGCGCCACCGACATCAAGTTCCCCGGCAAGGGCACGCTGTCGATGAAATTCGTCGGCGAGGACGGCACCGTGATCGAAAAGGAAGTGTTCAAGGCGCCGGGCGCCGGCGTCGCGATGGAGATGTACAATCTCGACAACTCCATCATCGATTTCGCCCGCGCTTCGTTCAACTTCGGCCTGATGCGCAACTACCCGGTTTACCTCTCGACCAAGAACACCATCCTCAAGGTCTATGACGGCCGCTTCAAGGACATCTTCCAGGACGTGTTCGACCGCGAATTCAAGAAGGAATTCGACGCCAAGCACCTCACCTACGAACATCGCCTGATCGACGACATGGTGGCCTCCGCGCTGAAATGGTCCGGCGGCTATGTCTGGGCGTGCAAAAACTATGACGGCGACGTGCAATCCGACACGGTGGCGCAGGGCTACGGCTCGCTCGGCCTGATGACGTCGGTGCTGCTCACCCCCGACGGCAAGACGGTGGAATCCGAAGCCGCCCACGGCACCGTGACCCGGCACTACCGCGAACATCAGAAGGGCAAGGAAACCTCGACCAACTCGATCGCCTCGATCTTCGCCTGGACCCGCGGCCTGTCGCATCGCGCCAAGCTCGACAACAACGAAGCCCTCGCGAAGTTTTCGGCCACCCTGGAGAAGGTCTGTGTCGACACCGTCGAGGACGGCTTCATGACCAAGGACCTCGCACTTCTGGTCGGCGCCGACCAGCGCTGGCTCTCGACCACGGGCTTCCTTGACAAGGTCGCGGAAAACCTCACGAAAGCGATGGCGTAACGTGCAACGGACCAAACATGCCGCGCTCGCCGTCCTCCTGCTCTCGGGGCTCTCGGTGAGCGCGAAGGCAGAAACCCCGCTTCCCGACGCTATCGCAGCGCCGGGAGAAACGGTCGTCCTCACCGTGCATGCCGAGGGCGCGCAGGTCTACGAATGCAAGGCGGGCGCCGACGGCAAGCTCGCCTGGGCGTTTCGCGAACCGATCGCGACGCTCCTCGTCGACGGCAAAACGATCGGCCGGCACTATGCCGGGCCGAACTGGGAGCACGTCGACGGCAGCGCCGTGGTCGGCAAAGTCACCGGCAACGCGCCGGGCGCGACGGCCGACGATATCGCCTGGCTGAAGCTGCAAGTGGTCGCCTCGCGCGGCAGCGGCGTCCTGACCGGCGTCACCACCGTGCAGCGGATCAACACCAAGGGCGGCAAGCTCGGGGGTCCTTGCGACAAGGCAGGCACCTTCAAGTCCGCGCCCTACTCGGCGGAGTATGTGTTTTTGAAGAAGGGTTGATCCCCGATGGCAATGACCGACGACGAGATCGATCAGGCTTGGAGTCGGTCAGTTGGATCCATTGCAGCGGTCACCCTGATACACGCCAAAATCCTGACTGAGGCCGATCAAGATCGCGCGACCGCCATCATTGCGGAGGAAATCCGTATCCGATTGATCATGGGAGACCGGCCGGACAGAGCGAACTGGAAGTACCAATCGACCTAGCTGGCTCGGAAGCCGGTCAAGGGTAGCAGTTTTTCGTCATGCCCGGCCCTGTGCCGGGCATCCACGTCTTGAATACCAGAATTTGGCGAAGAAAGACGTGGATGGCCGGGTCGCAGGCGAGCGGAAGCGACGCCGTTCTTCGAACGGCTGTGCCCGGCCATGACGAACGCGTATCAAACCCCCGCCATCGCCTTTTCGATCGCCGCCAGCGCCGCATCGGCCTTGGCGCCGTCGGGTCCGCCGGCCTGCGCCATGTCGGGCCGCCCGCCGCCGCCCTTGCCGCCGAGCGCCTCTGACGCCACGCGTACGAGCTCGACCGCGTTATAGCGCGACGTGAGATCGGATGTGACGCCGACCACGACGCCGGCCTTGCCGTCGGAGGTCAACCCGACGATCGCAACCACGCCGGAGCCGAGCTGTTTCTTGCCGTCGTCCGCAAGGCTCTTGAGATCCTTCATCTCGATGCCTTCGACCGCGCGCGCCATCAGCTTGACGTTGCCGACGTCGCGCACGCCCACCGCACCCGATCCGTTCGAGGCAGACGCGCCGCCGCCCATCGCGAGCTTCTTGCGCGCATCCGACAATTCGCGTTCGAGCTTCTTGCGCTCGTCCATCAGGGCTGCGATCCGCGCCGGCATTTCTTCCAGCGGCGTGCGCAATTCGGAGGCCGCTGTCTTGGCGAGTTGCACCATGTCGTTGGCGTGCTTGCGCGCGTAGTTTCCGGTCAAGGCTTCGATGCGGCGCACGCCGGAGGACACCGCGCTTTCGCCCGTGATCGAAATCAAACCGATATCGCCGGTGCGTTTGACATGCGTGCCGCCGCACAACTCGACCGACCAGCCGAGCGCGTTTTGGCCATGCTCGCGCGCGCGTCTTGCCCATCGAGACCACGCGGACCTCGTCGCCGTATTTTTCGCCGAACAGCGCGCGGGCGCCGGCCTCGCGGGCTTCGTCAACGCCCATCAGGCGCGTGGTGACTTCGTCATTTTCCAGTACCACGTTGTTGGCGATGTCCTCGACGCGGGCGAGTTCTTCCGGAGTGATCGGCTTCTGGTGAACGAAGTCGAAGCGCAAGCGATCCGGCGCCACCAGCGAGCCGCGCTGGGCGATATGATCTCCTAACACCTGACGCAGCGCCTCGTGCAGCACATGCGTCGCCGAGTGATGGGCGCGGATCGAGGCGCGCCGTGAATGATCGACATCGAGCTGCAATGCCGTGCCGGCTTTCAGCGTGCCCTGCTCGACGGTGCCGAGATGGACAAAGAGATCGCCGGCCTTCTTCTGCGTATCGGTGACACGAAAACGCACGCCTTCGCCGATCATCATGCCGGTGTCGCCGACCTGACCGCCGGATTCCGCGTAAAACGGCGTCTGGTTCAACACGATCGCGCCGCTCTCGCCCGTCTTGAGCTGGTCGACCGCCGCGCCGTCCTTTACCAGCGCGCCGACCACGCCTTCGGCGGTTTCGGTCTCGTAGCCGAGGAATTCGGTGGCGCCGAGTTTTTCGTGCAACGGAAACCAGATCGCTTCGCTTGCGGTATCGCCGCTGCCGGCCCACGCGGCGCGCGCCTTGGTGCGCTGTTGCTCCATCGCATCGGTGAACGACGCCTGATCGACGCTGATGCCGCGCGATTTCAGCGCATCCTGCGTCAGGTCGAGCGGGAAACCATAGGTGTCGTAGAGCGTGAAGGCGGTGTCGCCGTCGAACATGTCGCCTTTCTTCAAGGAAGCGCTCTTCTCGTCGAGGATAGCCAATCCCCGTTCGAGCGTCTTGCGGAAGCGCGTTTCTTCCAGCCGCAAGGTTTCCTCGATCAGGTTTTCGGCACGCACCAGATCCGGATAGGCCTGGCCCATCTCGCGCACCAGCGCCCAGACCAGGCGGTGCATCAGCGGCTCGCGGGCACCGAGCAACTGCGCCATGGCGCATCGCGCGGCGCATGATCCGCCGCAGCACATAGCCGCGGCCTTCATTCGACGGCAGCACGCCATCGGCAATCAGGAACGACGAGGCGCGCAGGTGATCGGCGATGACGCGGTACGAGGCGATGTTGTCCTGCCCGGGACCGTGCCCGAGGGCCGACGCCGCAGCCTCGATCAGATGACGGAACATATCCGTCTCGAACACGCTTTCGACGCCCTGCAAGACCGACGCCATGCGTTCGAGTCCCATGCCGGTATCGATCGAAGGGCGCGGCAGCGGATTGCGCACCCCACCCTCGAGTTGCTCGAACTGCATGAAGACGAGATTCCAGAATCTCGAGGAAGCGGTCGCCATCCTCTTCCGGGCTGCCGGGCGGCCCGCCCCAGATATGCTCGCCGCGGTCGATGAAAATCTCCGAGCACGGCCCGCATGGGCCGGTGTCGCCCATCTGCCAGAAATTGTCCGAGGTCGCGATGCGGATGATGCGGTCTTCAGAGAAGCCGGCAATCTTCTTCCAGAGATCCGAACGCTTCGTCGTCGTTGTGATAGACGGTGACGAGCAGCTTGTCCTTCTTCAGCCCGAACTCTTTGGTGATCAGGTTCCAGGCGAGTTCGATCGCGCGTTCCTTGAAATAGTCGCCGAACGAGAAGTTGCCGAGCATCTCGAAAAAGGTGTAGATGCCGCGCGGTATAGCCGACATTGTCGAGGTCGTTGTGCTTGCCGCCGGCGCGCACGCATTTCTGCGAGGTGGTGGCGCGCTGATAGGGCCGCTTCTCGACGCCGGTGAAGACGTTCTTGAACTGCACCATGCCGGCATTGGTGAACATCAAGGTCGGGTCGTTGCGCGGCACGAGCGGCGACGACGGCACGATTTCGTGGCCGTTATCGGCAAAATACTTGAGGAAAGTCGACCTGATCTCGTTAACGCCGCTCATAGGGTCCGATCGCGCATCATGTTCTGGAACTTGGCGAGAACGCTTTTAGACAAGGGGGAAAGCCGTGTCCAGAAACTGTGCAAACAGATCAGAGGCTTGAGGCAAATGCCTCTTATTTGACGTTGATAGCGGCCGGTGCGTCGCCTCGACAGGCTTGGCCTGAGCGGGTTTTTCGCCTATCTATCAAGACTGTCACGTCGGGAGAGATCGGCCGAAAGGCCGGCGCCGAAGGAGCAACCGCCCCGGAAACTCTCAGGCAAAAGGACCCTCGTGACGTTGATGCATCTGGAAAGAGGCGCTTGCCGGGTTTGACCCGAGAGGTGTCCGCCGACGGGATAATACTCTCAGGCACAGCGACAGATGGGGCTTTTTCGGATTTTGAGAGGGAATCACCCCTCGGCAAATCCGCGAGGGCCCTGTGATGCTTGCGACCGATGCTGCGATCTCCCCGCCTCCCCTGAAACAAACGCCATTGCACGCGCTGCATGTCGCACGCGGCGGCAAAATGGTGCCGTTTGCCGGCTACGACATGCCGGTGCAATACGGAACCGGGGTTCTGAAGGAACATCTGCATACCCGCACGAGCGCCGGCCTGTTCGACGTCTCGCATATGGGCCAGATCGCGCTGCGGCCGAAGTCAGGCCGTATCGAGGACGCGGCCCGCGCGCTGGAATGGCTGGTGCCGCAGGACATTCTGGCGCTTAGCCCCGGGCGGCAGCGCTACGCTCTGTTCACCAATGAAGCCGGCGGCATTCTCGACGACCTGATGGTGGCGAATTTCGGCGACCATCTGTTTCTGGTGGTCAACGCCGCCTGCAAGGCCGAGGACGAGGCGCATCTGCAAGGAACATCTCTCGGACGTCTGCGTCGTCGAGCCGCTTGCGCCAGCGCGCGCTGATCGCCCTGCAAGGACCGAAGGCGGAATCGGTGCTCGCGAAATTCTGACGGCGAAATTTCGGCGATGAGATTCATGGATGCCGGTCCGCGGCGCCTCGCCGGCATCGACTGCTTCGTCTCCCGCTCCGGCTATACCGGCGAGGACGGCTTTGAGATTTCTGTGCCGGCGGAAGCGGCGGAAGGGTTTGCCAAGGAATTGCTGGCGAACGCAGAGCGTGCTGCCGATCGGGCTTGGGGCGCGCGACAGTCTGCGGCTGGAGGCCGGGCTTTGCCTCTACGGCCACGATCTCGATCCCAGCGACGACGCCGGTCGAAGGCGCGCTGGAATGGTCCATTCAAAAGAGCCGCCGCAAGGGCGGCGCGCGGCCCGGCGGATTTCCGGGCGCGGACGCGATCCTCGGCGCAGTTCGAGCATGGCGCGCCGCGGCGCCGCGTCGGCCTGAAGCCCGAAGGCCGCGCGCCGGTGCGCGAAGGCGCCAGCGTGTTCACCGATGAAACCTCAACCCAGCTGATCGGCACCGTGACCTCCGGCGGCTTCGGCCCAAGCCTGAATGCGCCGGTCGCGATGGGATATCTGCCGTCGTCGCACGCCGCCGCTGGCACGGTCGTCTTCGCAGAAGTGCGCGGCCAGCGGCTGGCGATGCGCACAGCGCCGATGCCCTTCGTTCCCAACACCTATAAACGCTGAGGGACCTTTCATGACGACGCTTTACACCACCGACCACGAATGGCTCCGCATCGAGGGCGACGTCGCCACCATCGGGGTGACGGATTACGCGCAATCCCAGCTCGGCGATGTCGTGTTCGTCGAACTGCCGAAGGTCGGCCGCACCCTGAAAAAGACGGAAGCCGCCGCCGTCGTCGAATCCGTCAAGGCCGCTTCCGACGTCTACGCGCCGATTTCGGGCGAAGTGCTGGAGGTCAACGCCGAGCTCGCCAGCGAGCCCGCGCTGGTCAATTCCGACGCCGCAGGCCAAGCCTGGTTCTTCAAGCTGAAGATTGCGGACCGCGGCGAACTCGGCGGTCTGATGGATGAGGCCGCTTACCAGAAACACATCGCCTGAAATGACGCAGCGAACCACGACCGGAGTTTCATGGTCATCGCCCGGCTTGACCGGGCGATCCAGCACGCCGCGCCGTTCCAGTTCAGCACGGACGCCTGTGGTTACTGGATGCCCCGCTTTCGCGGAGCATGACAGAAAGAAGGAAAGCCGATGACCGCGCATTTCAAACCGTTGAACGAGCCCGCCACGACCTTCGCGCGCCGCCATATCGGCCCCGCCCCGCGCGACGTCGCTTTGATGCTTCAGGCCTTCGGCAGCACAAGCCTTTCGGCGCTGATGGCGCGAGACGCTGCCCGCCTCGATCCGGCAACAAGCGCCGCTCGATCTCGGCACAGCCTTAAGCGAAACCGAGGCGCTTGCGCATATGCGCGAGCTCGCCTCGAAAAACCAGGTCTTCACCTCGCTGATCGGCCAAGGCTATTCCGGCACGATCTTGCCGGCGGTGATCCAGCGCAACATCCTGGAGAACCCGGCCTGGTACACGGCCTACACGCCCTATCAGCCTGAAATCAGCCAGGGCCGGCTGGAAGCCCTGTTCAACTTCCAGACCATGATCGCCGATCTCACCGGGCTCGATGTCGCCAACGCCTCGCTGCTCGATGAGGCAACCGCGGCGGCGGAAGCGATGGCGCTGGCCGAGCGCGCCGCGCACAGCCAAGACCAAATCGTTCTTTGTCGATGCGGAGGTGCATCCGCAGACGCTTGCGGTGCTGCGCACCCGCGCCGAGCCGTTGGGATGGAATCTGATCGTCGGCGATCCCGCAACCGACCTTGACGGCGTGCGACGTGTTCGGCGGCCTGTTGCAATATCCGGGCACTTCCGGCGCGGTTCGCGATCTGCGTCCGGCGATCACGGCGCTTCACGCCAAGGGCGCGCTCGCGATTGTCGCTGCCGATCTGCTGGCGCTGACGCTGCTGGCATCGCCCGGCGAACTCGGCGCCGACATCGCGATCGGCTCGGCGCAGCGTTTTGGCGTGCCGATGGGCTATGGCGGGCCGCATGCGGCCTATATGGCGGTGCGCGACGCGCTGAAACGCTCGCTGCCCGGACGGCATCGTCGGGCTGTCGGTGGATTCGCGCGGACAGCCGGCCTATCGGCTGGCGCTGCAAACCCGCGAGCAGCACATCCGCCGCGAAAAGGCGACCTCCAACATCTGCACCGCGCAGGTGCTGCTCGCGGTGATCGCCTCGATGTATGCGGTCTATCACGGCCCGGAGGGACTGACCCACATCGCGCGCACCGTGCATCGCCGCGCCGCCGTGCTCGCGGCGGGATTGCGCCAACTCGGCTTCAAGCCGCAATCCGAGGCGTTTTTCGACACGGTGTCGGTGAAGGTCGGCAAAAACAAAACGAGATCGTCGCGCGCGCGCTACGGCCGAAAAAATCAATCTGCGGATCGGTCAAGGTACTCTTGACGGCGTGCTCGGCATCGCGCTCGACGAGACCACGACAGCGGAGACGGTCGAGGCGGTGTGGCGCGCCTTCGGCGGCAAGCTCGTCTATGCCGAGATCGCGCGCGAGGCCGGCGACACTATCCCCGTGAGCCTCGCGAGATCGAGCAGCTTCCTCACCCATCCGGTGTTTCACGCCCATCGCTCCGAGACCGAGCTGTTGCGCTACATGCGCAAGCTCGCGGATCGCGATCTCGCGCTCGACCGCGCGATGATTCCGCTCGGCTCCTGCACCATGAAGCTGAACGCGACGACCGAAATGATGCCGCTGACCTGGGCGGAATTCGGCAACCTGCATCCGTTCGCGCCGCGCGAACAGGCGGCAGGCTATCACGCGTTGTTTGCGCGCTTGCAGAAATGGCTTGCCGACATCACCGGCTATGACGCGATCTCGCTGCAACCGAATTCGGGCGCGCAGGGCGAATATGCCGGACTGCTCGCGATCCGCGGCTATCATGCTTCAAGCGCGGAGAAAGGCACCGCAACATCTGCCTGATCCCCTCCTCCGCCCACGGCACCAATCCGGCTTCCGCCCATATGGCGGGCATGGAGGTCGTGGTGGTGGCGTGCGATGCGCGCGGCGACGTCGATGTCGGCGACCTGCGCGCCAAGGCCGCGCAGCATTCGAAGAATCTCGCCGCTGTCATGATCACCTATCCCTCCACCCACGGCGTGTTCGAGGAGCATATTCGCGAGATCTGCGACATCGTGCATGGCCATGGCGGACAGGTCTATCTCGACGGCGCCAACCTGAACGCGCAAGTGGGCCTCGCCGCGGCCCGGCGAATACGGCGCCGATGTCAGCCATCTCAACCTGCACAAGACGTTCTGCATTCCGCATGGCGGCGGCGGCCCCGGCATGGGTCCGATCGGCGTGAAGGCGCATCTTGCGCCGTTCCTGCCAGGTCATCCAGAAATACATCATCCAGAGATTTGCCATCCCGCGAACGGCGAGCGCGCGGTCGGGCCGGTATCGGCGGCGCCTTACGGCTCGGCTTCGATCCTCACCATCTCCTACATCTACATCCTGATGATGGGCGGCGAAGGGCTGACGCGCGCGACCGAAATCGCCATCCTCAACGCCAATTACATCGCCGCACGGCTCGATGCGCCATTTCCCGGTGCTGTACCGCAACGCCAAGGGCCGCGTCGCGCATGAGTGCATCGTCGATCCGAGACCTCTGAAGACTTCAGCCGGCGTCACCGTCGACGACATCGCCAAACGCCTGATCGACTACGGCTTCCACGCGCCGACCATGAGTTTCCCGGTGCCGGGCACGCTGATGATCGAGCCGACCGAATCCGAATCCAAAGCCGAGCTCGATCGGTTTTGCGAGGCCATGATCGCGATCCGGCGCGAAATCGCCGAGATCGAGGCCGGCCGCCTCACCATCGAGGCTTCGCCCCTCCGCCACGCGCCGCACACCGTGCATGACATTGCGGACGATGCGTGGGAGCGCGCCTATAGCCGCGCCGAAGGCTGTTTCCCGGCTGGCACCTCGCGGACCGACAAATACTGGTGCCCGGTGGGGCGGATCGACAACGTCTATGGCGACCGCAACCTGGTCTGCTCCTGCCCGCCGGTCAGCGAATACGCCCAGGCGGCGGAGTGAAATAAGAACCTCTCAATCCGTCATGGCCGGGTTTATCCCGGCCATCCACGTCTTCGGTTCATAAGGCCAATTAAACGTGGATGCCCGGGACATAGGCTAGCGGAAGCGACGCCGTTCTTCGAACGGCTATGCCCGGGCATGACGCTGACTACTTTGATCGCGGACCGATGTGATAAGACACGAGCCCGAACTTCACTCCTCCGCCGGCTCCTCGCCGTCGGCGTCGCGCTCGGGGGCGCCGGCCAAAATCTGCTCGGCGATCAGGCCGGAGTTCTGGCGGATCGCGGCCTCGATCTTGGCGGTCATGTCGGGATTGGCCTTGAGGAACGCCTTCGAGTTCTCGCGGCCCTGGCCGAGCCGCTGGCTGTCATAGGAGAACCAGGCGCCGGATTTCTCGACGATGCCGGCCTTGACGCCGAGATCGAGGATTTCGCCCATCTTGGAGACGCCCTCGCCATACATGATGTCGAACTCGACCTGCTTGAACGGCGGCGCCAGCTTGTTCTTCACCACCTTGACGCGGGTGGTGTTGCCGACCACCTCGTCGCGCTCCTTGATCGCGCCGATGCGGCGGATGTCGAGGCGGACGGAGGCGTAGAATTTCAGCGCGTTGCCGCCGGTGGTGGTTTCCGGCGAGCCGTACATCACGCCGATCTTCATCCGGATCTGGTTGATGAAGATCACCATGGTGTTGGACTTGTTGATCGAGGCGGTGAGCTTGCGCAGCGCCTGGCTCATCAGCCGCGCCTGCAAGCCGGGCAGCGCATCGCCCATCTCGCCCTCGAGTTCGGCCTTCGGCACCAGCGCCGCCACCGAATCGATCACCAGCACGTCGACCGCGCCGGAGCGCACCAGCGTGTCGCAGATTTCCAGCGCCTGCTCGCCGGTGTCGGGCTGCGAGATCAGGAGCTCGTCGATATTGACGCCGAGCTTGCGCGCATAGACCGGATCGAGCGCGTGTTCGGCATCGATGAAGGCGCAGATGCCGCCCTTCTTCTGGCCCTTCCGCCACCGTGTGCAGCGCCAGCGTGGTCTTGCCGGAGGATTCCGGCCCGTAGATTTCGACCACCCGCCCCCTCGGCAGGCCGCCGACGCCGAGCGCGATGTCGAGCCCGAGCGAGCCCGAGGAAATCGTCTCGACGTCCATCGAGCGGTCGTTCTTGCCGAGCTTCATCACCGAGCCCTTGCCGAACTGGCGCTCGATCTGGGACAGCGCGGCGGACAGGGCCTTACTCTTGTCCATGGAGGATCCTTCGACGATACGCAGGGCAGTGGCGGACATAGGTGGTGCTCCTTATGGCGGGGATTCGCTAGCGGGACAAACGTTGGCGGGGCGGAATCGAAGTCGGTGGAAGCAAATGTACCCTATTTGTTCCTTGTTCGCAATATGTTCTTTTTGTGGACCGGGTGCTGGCCCCTTTCCATCCCTCTTTATCCTTAGTGGTCCCTTTAGATTTTGAGAGTGGCCCCTTTTGGCCCCTCACCAACAGGTAGTATTGGCCAATAGTTGAAACCAGCCGCCCCGCGTGATCAAATCCTCACCACGGGGGAAATTTGGCGATCTCACATCCAATCGATGGCGACGCGGCGGTCGAAGACGTCTTCGTCCAATTTCTCGGCGCGCGTCGTTATTTTTTGGACTGTTGCAAAGATAGCAATCTCGCCGATGGCACCGACAGCAACGGCCTCACGGCAGCTGATCGCCTAGCGGTTTGGATTTACTCAAACTTCACCTCAAACTGGTATCAACAGATCAATGCCGAGCTTTGGTCAGGCAGGCCTACTGCTGCCGTGCTTGCGTTTGCACGAATCTTGAATGGCGCTATTAATAAGCTGCCGGCGCACGTTGGAAGTGTGTATCGCGGAATTGAGTTACGCGATCTCGACGCACTATTGGCGGTTCACCACTACGGGGCAACAGTGGCGTGGCCTGGTTTTACAAGCACTGCGCTGGATCGCGGCGAAGCTTACGCCGGGGATGTCCTTTTCATAATACGATCCCAAACCGGCCGCGCCCTCGGCTTATATGCCCACAATCATACTGAGCGAGAAATCTTGTTCCCTTCGGGAACAAGGTTCAATGTTACCTTCGTCGAACGAGATGACGACACGGCCGTTATCGAATTGGAAGAAGTCGCTGAAACATGACTGGCCCTTGGGGCAATCTAGCCCCAAGTAAATAGTCCCCATCGGAAGGATACTACCCATGGCGAAACTTACGCATTTTCTCCGAACGGGGGGCGGCTCTAAGACGACGCGCACGCGGTACGCTGAAGGAAAACCATCAGCGGATGCAAAGGTTGCCAGAGACGAATTTCTGGCTCAGCGCAAGGCTAGCAAGAAAAGCTTGGGCGAACGTAAACTGACACCGCTACAACGGCGGATGCAGTCTGGAGGACCAGCTTGATGAAAGAGGCCGCCCAATGAGGCGGCCTCTTTCATGATCAGTGCTTATAAATGAACGAGCCATCATTGGCTTTTAAAAATCGACAAACCGTATTTGTCCGCGATTTCTTTGCATGGGTCGAACATCACTCTTATTCCTCCCCAGCTATCTATTACGTTTACTGGAAGAATGAAGGTATCTTGAACCTGTACCGTTTTTTCTGCGCTTTCTCCCCTTTCCACCTTCCGCATTTCTTCGTCCTCGAACCATTCCACTTTGTGTGGAAGAGACGCTACACACAACGCGACGATTTCCAAGAAATCTTCCCTTGTCATTTTCAAAGCCCCTTTCCGTCATCCTCATCTGGTCGATATTCAAACGGCAGTTCCAACTGATCATGGAAGCGCGGTCGATGAGCATCAAGCGTTTTGATGAACGTCGGATAATCCGGGCTTACAGTCATATAGGCGACTGCCGCTCCCAAATGCTCACGCAGTTTCGGATACCTTGGAGGGGGTACTGGCCCCTTTCCATCGCCGTTTATCCTAAGTGGCCCCTTTTCCCACAAAGGGAATTGCCACTTTTTCCCGTACACATTAGGAAATATTGGCAAGCCGGATAAGCGATCCACAGCCATGGCAAAGAAAGCTGACAAGGCACTCGCGCCTATCTGCGCTGAATGCGGGGGTCGGATGTCACACTACCTAACGCTGCCAAAAACCGGAGATCGCCCGTCAGTGAATGTGTATCGGTGCGACCATTGCGGTGAGACAGTCATCACACCCAAAGCGTAAGGCCGCCTCAGTGGGCGGCCTCTTTCATTCGTCGCCTTCTTCAGCGTCGTCCTCGTCCGACGGGATTTCACGAAGGGCGGCTGTAACAAGATTGTCGCGGGTTTTCACAATCGACCGAAAATCCACCGTCCTACCCCATCTCAAATTCACGCCGTTATGATGCTGATCATTTACTGGGCATTTAGATGCGCGTTGTATACAAAACAACTGCTGATGGAATTTCAGGATCAGCGCCTATTGAACGTTGCCCGGCGATCATAATCCGCTCGGGCAACGTTTTTATTTTGCGGTGTCCTAATCTGCCTTCCCGAGTGTCCTAATTAGGACGGCACCTTGGAGGGCGAAGTGGCGCTTTTCAATCACGGGTTGGCCCCTTTTGGGGGACAATTGCCCATAAGGGGCCAGTACCTTGGAACGATACCGAAGACGAATGGTTATGCTGCATGGCACAACAGATGCTATTGTCAGACTATGTTTAGCGTCGTGGTCGTGACGTTGGCTGTCCTTGGTGCTGGCTTCGGGGCCGGATACGGCCTCCGGGCGTACATCTCGCATCGAAGGCGATACCGCCGCGTCGTCTTGCCCTGGTGTTGAAGGCCCGCCTCAGCTGGCGGCCTTCTTGATTTCGATTTCGGCCTCAGAGCCCGAGTCGATCCCGACTGGTCCAATCTGGAACGAGATCGACGGATTCAGCGTTATGCTGGATGGCACGAAAACCGCTGCCGTCAGATCATGTCTAGCATCGTGGTCATCTTGCTCCTGGCTGCCGGCTTCGCGACCGGATATGGCCTTAGAGCACACATCTCCCATCGAAGGCGAACCCGCCGGGTTATCTTGCCGCCCGCGGTGCATTTTCGTACTGGCGAGACGCCCGCAAAAACGCGCTCCGACTCCGGCGTTTGCGCGTGCCAGTATGAGGTCACGATGAAAATAGCGCTTCTGTTGACGATGTTCGCTCTCACCCCTGCTGCCGAGGCACCGCCTGCGGCTGAGCCCGCCCCGAACGGGGACACATCGATCCACGAGCAGATCAAAGCGGATCGCGCCAGGGCCAAAGCAGACGAAGAAAACGATTCAACGGCTCGTTTCTGGGATCGCGACGCCAATGGAAAGCGGCCTTGGGAGCTTCCTAAGGAAACCCGCTGACGAAGCCATAACGCCGCCTCAAGTCGGCGGCCTCTTTCTTTTGGATCATTTCAGCTCTGCCCCGGTCGAGGTCCAGTTTGGAAGTGTCCTAAATTGCACCCTGGAACCTCTGTATACGAAGCCTGTTATTCCGCTCATTAAACGAGCACAGGCAGGGGTACGATCAGTGGCCGAGGAAAAAGAACGGATCCAGGATCACACCCAACCAAAAGAGCCGACGCGCTGTCCGGCCTGCGCCGCCTTCCCCCGCCTTTCGCAGCAGTTCATGAATCCCCGCGACGGCAAGACGGTGCGTCTTTACGAATGCCCGTGCGGTGAGCGCATCTGGGACGAAAAGTAGCTATCTGGCTGCTTTTCCAAAATTCAATTTAGTATTTTTTGCGAGCGGAACCCGCTTAGCTGGGGGCATGTCTCACGTTCAAGCCCCGCCGCCAATCTGCCCGCAGTGTCACAAGCCAATGAAACTGATGCTGACCAGGGGTAAGCCCCAACGCGTTTTGCGATGCGCCGACTGTGGTCAGCCGGACCCCATGCAGAGCGCCGACATACAGGGTTGGCTGAAAGGCGAACTGAGCGGTGGACGGTAAGTCCGCTATCATGTCGGAAGACGCCGCGCGATACCGGGAGCAGGCCGAGCAAGCTCTGCAGTTCGCCGAGAAGTCGATCAATCCTCTCGACAGAGAAGTATGGCTTCGCGTTGCCGACGAATGGTTCAAGCTTGCGCAGAGCGCTGAAGCGCAAACGAAAGGGTAAGGCCGCCTTGGTTGGCGGCCGCTTTCCTTTCATGATCGTGCGCGTGCGCGGAGGCAATCAGCGCGTGCAAAACTGACGACATCCCAAGGAGCCGCCAGTCATTCTTCCTGGCCATCCTGTCCTGATTTGAGGTCGCCCTTGATCTCCAGGGTGTCGGCCGGACTCGTGGAACGCCAGATAGGCGTCGACCGCGTAGATCACGCCGAAAATGGCGATCGCGGCGGCAATCAACATGCCGCCGATCCACGTCAGTATTTCCCTGGCAGGGTAGGTCCCAAACATGCGGACGGTTTATTTTGCGGGCGATAAATGAAAAGTCCCCACGGCGCTGAGAACACAGCGGGGTAAATCTGATTCCGTTCACTAGCCGATTGAGCTTACATGGTCCTTACATGGTCCTCACAGCACGCCACCCCAAAAAGCCCCACCGTGCCGTGCTGGCACCACGGCGGGGCCTGATGAAACCGAAGGGTATCAGGGGACTTCGGCGCCATCCGGCCAGATACGACCCGGCTGGCTGCCTGGTTTCGGGTCCCCATTGGCCGGAGCAAGCGCCCTCGCCTGGTATTTTGGTAGAGGCCCGGTCATCTCCTCACCTCTTCCGACGGTTGGTGGTTACCTTTAGCCCCGTTTTGGAACGAAGCTGACGGGCGCGGCATTTTGAAAAAATGCAGCACGGCACAAAAAATGCTTGGGTTTGATCATGCTTGAAGTCGTGGTTGCGTGCATATTCGGTGTGGGTTTCGGGGCTGGATATGGCGTCCGAGAGTTTGTCTCCCGCCGACGGCGAAGATCATACCGGCGTTCCCTGGCCTGACGCGGCAATTGAGCCCACCTCGGCAGCATTCCGCGAGGGCAAGACCTGCGAACGGTTAAGACCGCCCCGGCCCGACGCGGCCGCTTTTTCCCTCGAAATACGAATTGGATAGACTTCCAAGCCCAACAAGCGCCTAGTCAATCGATCGCCGCGCTGCCTTCTGGCTCATATCGGTGACTGAGAGTTCGGTAACGCTCCCGCCCCGTCTTGGAAGGAGCACGCATGGCCTGGCTTTTCAACGAATCCCCCACCCTTTACGAACGCCTCACTGCCGAAAAGAAGCGTCTTGAAATTGAGCTGGATCTGGCTGGACCCGGCTCGATAAGAGACAAGCTTCTGGAGAAGCTTCGCGAACTCCAGACCGCGACCCACATCAACGACTGGCTTTCATCGCCGGGTTTGCGCGCCCCGAGCTGAACCGTCCCAACGGAAGGCGTCCGCTCAGGTTGGCGACCCTGCCACCCTCTCAACACCGTCGCGATGACGCGTGCGAAGCGCGACCTGAACCAGACGTGCCACCCGCCAAAATAAAGGCCCCACCGCGCTGAGAACGTGGTGAGGCCAAGCTGATCCGATTTGGGGGGCTGGTTCCTTGGCGGACCGGCTGTAACCCTAGCGGACCGAGCTTACATGCGCCTTACATGCGGGTGTCCAGATCCCCGCTGTGGCGACGACTCTTTCCGATTTCCAGCGGGAAAACAAAACGGCCCCGTCACGCTGAGGGGTACGTGCCGAGGCCGCCTGCCCCTGCGGGTGTTCTGGGGGACCAGAACCTAGGGCAGCACAACATAACCAACGCCCGTGAACGGGAGTGTGAGCCGTTTCACAAGTGGCCAGTTTTGAATTGGCAGTTAGCGCATTTCGGCCGGCAATCGCGGGCACTCCTCCCGCTGGCGGCTTTTTTCTTGCGGCCGCCCGCCCACTTCATCAAACCGTGAACGAGTCCCCGCTTCCGAATCATGAACCTTACGCCGAGCCGTGCAGACCCATGGGAGATCGGGGGGATTTCAGGGGCCCCGATGACTAAACAACGCCGCCAAGCGATCATATTCCGCTTGGGCGGCGTTGTGTTTTTTTAAAAAGGAATCTCCCGCCGCCGCCGCACGCCTTCGCCATCGCCGCCTTGAGCATCGCCGTTTCCGCGTGGTGGGTCCGAAACTAGTGTCCCGGTTCTGACATTCGCACGCTATTGCAGCGGGCACTTTTACGAATGTCAGAACCAAAGGGACACTAGCAACCATATGATTCTAGTGTGGCTTTGACTCTGACGTTCCTTCGGAGAACTCGCGGCGATCCTGAAAGGAACGTCAGTGTCGCCACACTAGGCCGGCTGATTTAAAGCGGCGCAACAACGCGCCAACAGACGCCGCGCATCCGTATTTGCACTGCCCCCGGACAGGCACTTTTTGAGTAGCGCGTGCGGTCGCGTTCAGGCGTCTGCTCGGACGTCGCGCAGAGCTGACCCGACTGGGCCACAATTTTAATTGCGCGGCAGGGGTCGTCGGCTTGTTGTCAACTCGGTCGACGGCCCCACCCGAACCGGCTGCGAACGGTCATCACACCAGGTGCCGTAACCCCAAGTGCCGTGATACCGCGATACAAAGTGCAAATCTCACGCCGCCAATCCCCCATCACACGGATCAATTGAGGCTGTTTTCCGGCCAGCGGATTCACTTTGCCATGGACGGCTCGAACATTCCCCCTCGCCTTTGCCCCGGAAAGGCCAGCAACCTTGGGAAATAAATGCTATGATAGGCTGTGACTCCATCCCGTCACTGTTTTTTCGGGACAGCCACGCGGCCTTACGTTGATCGCGAGTTGATGATGACTGTACATGCCCCCAAGCTTCTGACGCCTGAAGAATTTGCCTCGTTGATCGAAATCGCGATCGCCTCCGATAATCCCACGGTGCCGCCGCATCATATGTCGAAGCTGATCAGCCTCGGCTATGTCCTGGAGACTGCCAGTGGCCCCCGCGTGACCGGCGATGGCCTGGTCCGTATCACCGAGAGCGAATAGAGCCGAAGCCCGTAACCTCCCGGAATTGATCCACAGCCGGAACGGGCGTCAAATGGAACCGCTTCGAAAGGGCCCGGAAGGGCGGCCGGTTTCTTTGTGGATTGTGTCATGCCGCGGTATTTCTTTCGCATCCGAAACGGCCGCTATTCCGGGGCCTCGGAACGTGGCCTCGAACTGGCCGATCACAACGCCGCCTGGCAGGAATTGACGCGCTCCTGCGCCGACATGGTCGGCGGGATCTGCCGCAAGCTCGGCCAGAATGCGCAATGGGAAATGGAGTTGCTGGACGAGCGCAAACAGCCGGTTTTCCGGATTTCCCTCGTGGCGGATTTGCTGGACAATCATTCGAAGCCCGCCGTCAAAAAACGGCAGCCTTCCGCTGAACGATCCGAACAAGCGAAAGCCGGTTCTCGCCCGACGCCGCGCTAGTGGTCCGATTCTAACATTCGCATCCCTTCTCAGCGGCTGCCTTTTGCGAATGTTGGAATCAAAGGACCATCAGCAAATATAGGTTTCTGGTGGAGTTTAGGATTTGACATTCGCTTGACGAGTTCGCGGCCAAGCGATTGGCAAATGTCAAATCCACTCCACTGGCGCGTAGTTAGTTAGGGGAACCGCTGCTGGCCGCAGTTCCGCTCTTGGTCTTCGACCTGGCCGACGATGCCGACCTGGCCGGCGGCGAGGATGGCGCATCCGAGCGTACGCCGCCCCAGGGATCGGCCGGCGCCTTCTGATCCGGAATTTTCTTCAAGGAATCCTTGTAGGCCTTTTCTTGCGCAGCCTCGGCGGCCTTTTCGTCATCAGTCTTGCCAGGCTTGTCCTGCAACAGATTCAACTTGGGAATCTGCGCAAACGCCGGTGAAGCCAGCAACATGATCGCAGCCACCACTATCGCCGATCCGAAATCCCTGCGCCGCATGGAAAACTCCCCGTCTTTCGACGATAACATATCACCGCCCGGCCCGCTGAGCCAAGCGCCCAAGGCAGCAAGAGTGCCGCAAGCCAGCATCGCTCAAAAATGGTCGGATTTGCAGGATTTCTGCGAGGGAAGCCAGTCATCCCAGATCGGGCCGCATTTGGTGCAGCCGTTCATCATCAAAGCCAAAGCAAGCACACCCAAAACCATTGCCGAACGTTTCAACATTTCCCGACCTGTCCCTAGTGTGGCGACACTGACGTTCCTTTCAGTTTTGCGAGCCACCTCTTCAAAGGAACGTCAGAGGTCAAAGCCACACTAGAATTATGTAGTTACTGGTGTCCCCATGGTTCTGACATTCGTAAAAGTGCCCGCCGCGATACGATACGAAATGTCAGAACCGGGACACCAGCCCTGTGCATCATTAGGTGTGGCACACAGAATTTTCAAGCAGGCCCCTCTCGCAATCGCGAAGGGCACCGGGGTAAGATCGGCTGATGCGGCGGAGGGCAATTTCTTTTATCGCGACGGCAGGCATGGCGCTGACGCTTTCGGCCTGCGGCCTCGCCGACAGCCGGACGCCGTTGCCGCTGCCGGAATTCATGCGCGCCAAGCCGTCCGATCCGCCCCCGCTCGAGCAACCACCCGACGTCCGGCGCATGGTTCGCGAAAGGCTGGACCAGGTCTTTGTCGCCCAATCCAATCCGCAAAAGGTGCAGGTCTCCGAGCCGCGCCATGAGCTTCGGGGGCTCGGTTGGACGGCCTGCGTCAGGGCCGAGTTGACGTCGGCCACCGGCAAGCCGCTCGGCGAGGAAATCTATCGCATCTCGATCAACGGCGGCGTCATCATCGACCGGCAGCGCGTTCTGCCTGAAGACACCTGCGCTTCCGAAACCTATCAGCCGATCTGAGCGAACGGCGTGACGCTCAGACCCAGTGCCCGAGCCGCAGCGCCACCGCCATGGTCGCCTCACGCAACTCGTCGGCGAGCTTGCGATCCTCGATCGCGCGCGCGAGCACCATGCCGCCGAGACAGAGCGCGGTGAGCGAGAGCGCCACCTGCCGCGAGGGCTGCGCGTTGGGGGTCATGCCCTGCTCGAAGGTCTCGACCATCATCCGCAGCGCCGCCTCCTGCGCTTCCCGCACGGACTGGTCGGTCCGCGAGACGTCGTTGGGAAGACCGATCAGCGGGCAGCTGCCCTCGAGATCTTCGAGGTGCTGACGCGAGAGATAGTCGCGCAACAACGTCACCGCACGATCCGACGCCTTGTCCGAGTTCGCGATGACTCCCTGCTTCTCGGTGACGAAACAGCTGATCGCCTCCGCGTAAAGCTCGCTCTTGCTCTGGAAGTAGCTGTAGAAGCCGCCGCGCGTCATCCCGGCGCCCGCCATGATGTCGTCGATGGAGGCCGCGGTGAAGCCGTGGCGATTGAAGAGTTGCAGCGCGCTCTGAATGATTTTCTGGCGCACCTGCTCGCGATGATTGGTCTGTCCCATGTCCGCCCCGGCCGTTGCATTTTGCTCATGCGTATCCACGGACAAGGACCGATTTAACGGGACGAACATTCCTTGATCACGAAAATGTAATCGCGGGAGCGGCGATGCCGGGACGTTCCCGTCCAATCCGGTCATCACACCCGGCAATGGGTGGCCGAATGCGGCACTCGTCTCGCGCGCGTGCGTCGTCAATAGCCGGTTAACGATAAAGATCAAATTGAATCTCCTGGCCAAGAGCATTTTCCGAACTTTCCGCTAGCGTTGCGCCTTCGGGGCGGAAAGCGCGGGTGTCACGCCCGCGTCACATTGCGACGGGAAGTAAACGTGGCTGAAACGGCTGACATTGCTGGCCTGTCCCGCCCATCGGCCAATGATGGCACGGACCAGCGCATGCTCGCGGCCGCAATTCCCCCGCAAAATTCTCCGCGCGCGGGCTTTGCAGCGCTGGCTTCCATTCCCGTGGAAGATTGGCGCGCGCTCGCCGAGCGCGCCATTGAACCAAACGGTTACTATCTGCCGGCGTGGGAATTGGCCGTCAACGCGTCGGCGCACGGCCGCACCGGCGTCTCCGCGCTCGCTGCCTGGTGTGATGCCTCGCCAAATCAGCCGGAGCGAATTGAACTCGCGCCAAGTAATCCTGCGTCGGCGACAAGCGAACCGGCGCGGCTGATCGGCCTGTTGCCGGTCGTCTCGCTGTGGCGCGCCTGCAAAATTCCCCTGCCCGCTTTGGCGAGCGCCAGCCCCTATGGCACGTTGTGTACGCCGCTTCTGGATCGTGGTCTGGCTGACGCAGCCGCGAAAAGTTTGACGAGCGAGGCCCGAAGTGCGGGAGCGCATGCGCTGATCCTGCGCGATGTCTCGCTCAACGGTGCGGCGATGAAAGCCTTGACGCTGGCGCTGCGGCAGGATGGCTTGCAGCCGATCATCCTGCATTCGCATTTGCGCGCCTGTCTTGATGCGAGGCGCGAGGCCGATGATGTGCTGCGCGACGCGCTCAGCGCCAAGAAGCTGAAGGAGCTGCGGCGCCAGCGCAATCGCCTCGGCGAAGAGCATGGCGCGGTGCGGTTTGCGGTCGCCCGCACGCCCGACGAGGTCGCACGCGCGGTTGAGGTTTTTCTGGCGCTGGAAGCCAGCGGCTGGAAGGGTGAGCGCGGCACCGCGCTGCGACAGAGCGAAGGCGATTTGAGTTTCATCCGCAGCGCCACGCGTGGCCTCTCAGAGACCGGCCAGTGCGAGATCGTGACCATGCATGCCGGGCAAACGCCGGTGGCGGCAGCCGTCGTGCTTCGGCATCAGGATCGCGCGTTCTACTTCAAGCTAGGCATCGACGAGCGCTTTGCGAAATTCTCGCCCGGCGTCCAGTTGACGCTCGACCTGACGCGGCATCTGTGCGCCGACGCGGTGCTGGCGACCGCCGACTCCACGGCGAGCGCCGATCACCCGATGATCAACCCGATCTGGCGCGGCCGGCTGAAGATCGGCGACGTCATCATTCCGCTGCGGCGAAACGATCCGGTCGTATCCGCGATCCATGCAGCGCTTACCGCGCGGCACAGCTTGCGCGAAATGGCGCGGACCGTAGTGCATCGGCTGCGATCGGCCAAATAAGCGAGCTATTCCGCGGCTTGGGCGTTCACTTCCGCCGAGACTTGACGGATGGCCGCGGCGAGTTGCTCGGGCGGCTGCGCGCCGGACACCGCATATTTCTGCGCGAATACGAAGGTCGGCACACCGGAAATACCCTTGTCGGAAGCTTCCTTGGCCTGCGCCGATATCAGCGCCACGTCTTCGTCCGTTGCAAGCCGCCGGCGAATATCCTCGGCATCGAGCCCGACATCGGCCGCCGCCTGCACCAGCACGCCGGTATCGGTGAGGTCGCCGCCGTCGCGGAAATACAATTCCATCAGCCGCTGTTTCATCTCGGCCGCTTTGCCCTTGGCTTCCGCCCAGTGAATCAGGCGATGGCAATCGATCGTGTTCGGCTGTCGTTTCACCAGATCAGGACGATAGGTCAGCCCCTCCTCGCCTGCCGCCGTGACGACGCGGCCCGCAATGCCCTTATAGGCCTCGACCGAGCCGAATTTGGTGGTCAGATAGTCCTCGCGGCTGATGCCCTCGCGCGGCACCCAGGGATTGAGGAAAAACGGCCGCCAATGCACCTCAACCGGAACATCCGCGACCTGCGCCAACGCGTTCTCGATCCGGCGCTTTCCGATATAACACCAGGGGCAGACGACGTCGGAGACGATGTCCAGTCGGACCGGTTTTAAAGCGCTCATCGGGCGGCCTCTTGTTTTCTGACGACCGCCCAGAGATAGGCCGCCGGCCGACCACGAACAAGGCACCTATTTCAAATCGGCCGCCATCGTTCGCAAGCAATTTGCGGTGAATTCGTCGGCCGGAAAGAGCGTTTCCAGCGCCAGTTCCGACAGCGTCACGTCGACTGGCGTGCCGAAAATCATCGTCGCCGACATGAAGCTGAGAACGTCGCCGCCAAACCGCAGCTTGAGGGGGATCACGACGCTGTCGGGCGGCAACGGCACTGAGCGCGCCGGCAGCGGATAGGTTTTCAGTTCGTTATAGAGCTTGATCAAGCCGGGATCGGCGGTGGTCTCGCATTGACGGCGCAGGCGCTCGAGGAGATGCCCGCCCCATTCCGCGATGTTCACGGTACGCGCGGCCAGCGCTTCCGGATGAAGCGCGAGCCGGAAAATGTTGACGGGCGGCGTCAACAGCCGTTGCGGAACGCCGGCCAACAGCGGCAACACCATGCGGTTTGCGGAAACCAGATTCCAGTGCCGGTCATAGGCCAGCGCGGGATTCGGCTCGTGCGCGCGCAGCACCAGATCGATTGCCGCGCGTGCGGCTTCCAGCGCGGGATCGTCGAGCGAATGTTGCGGAAACGCCGGCGCAAAGCCGGCCGCGACCAAGAGCACATTGCGTTCCCGCAACGGCACGTTGAGCCGTTCGGCCAGTTTCAACACCATGTCGCGCGAGGGCGCGGCGCGTCCTGTTTCGACGAAGCTCAGGTGACGCGTGGAAATCCCGGCGTCTTCGGCGAGATCAAGCTGGCTCAAATGCCGGCGCAGCCGCCACTGGCGCAGATGCTCGCCGATATGAACGGGCTCGGAGCGCTCGGCGCGGGCCGTGGCAGGATGCGCACTCATGGGACGAAACCTATCACGCGGAATTCAGCGCTTCCATTACCTGCGACGTAATGGATCGGCCCCTGAGGCGCTGTCATCGTTGCAGCCAGCGGAAATGACGCGTCGATCGGCGCGCTGATCGTTTCCCAACCAGCTAAGGAGAACCACGATGATGATACCGTCTTCATTCCTGCGCCGCGCGCTCCAGGCCGACGCTATCTTCAGCGGCGTTGGCGCCGTGATCTTCACCCTTGGCGCCGGCGAACTCGCGCCGCTGTTCGATCTTCCGGAGACGCTGTTGCGCGAAACTGGCGTGTTCCTGATCGCTTATGCGGCGTTTGTCGGCTGGCTCGGCACGCGTCAGTCTTTCCCGAGGATCCTGGCCGGAATCGTCGTCATCGGCAACGCGGCCTGGACGCTCGCCAGCATCGCGCTTCTGTTCAGCGGCGCGGTGACGCCGAATTTGCTCGGTGAAGCGGCCGTAGTCGCACAGGCCATCGCCACCGGCATCTTCGCCGAACTGCAATTCATCGGCTTGCGCCGGAGCAGCGACATGGTCGCCGCTTGAGAAAGCTGGGTCTCAAGCTGAGGCCTGTTGTGCCTCATCTATCGTCGCCGCGGACATCGGGAGGCTCGTCGCCGTGAACGCGGCCGAAGTCTCCGGCATCGCGGCGGCCACTTCATTGGCAGCGGGCAAGGTTGCCGGCGTGGGCGGAAGCGTTCTGGGAGTGGCGGATTTCGGACGGTTACGCCGGGCCGAAGTCCCGCCGCTCACAACGGCCGCCTTGGCCACCTTGCGCTTGACGGGCCTGCTGCCGGTCTTGAGGCGCCTGGTCGACGCCATCTTGCTGTCGAGCTTGCGCTTGCGGTCCGGCTTGAGCTCGGCCTTGGCCTTGCTCTTTGCTTTCACTTTGGCGCCCGACTTGGCCTTGGCGCGCTTGGCCGCTGCTTTCTCGGCCTTCTTTTTGGCTTTCCGCTCCGCCTTTTTCACTTCCTTGGCCTTCAGCCGCAACCGTTCGACCCGAGCTTCAGCGCGCTTCTTCTTGCGCTTTTTCTCGCACGCGTCGCATTTGCAGCCGATCGGCTTCAGATAGGCTTTGAAATAGTCGGTGCCGTAATCGTAGTTGATCTCGTCGCCCGGCTCGATGTTCTTGATCGCGCGAATGAAAACCTTGCGCTTGCGCGGACGTGACGTCGATCTCCGCATTCGGCTTGCAGGCGTGATTGATGTAGCGGGCGACGTTCTCGCGCACCGAACCGTCGATGGTCCAGCGATTGTTGAGCTCGAACAGGTATTTGTTCTCGATCGCGTCGTCTTTTTTCTTCCTGGAATCCAGCAATGGCCCAAAATAACGGACGATTTTGGTGCCCTTCTTGATCCGCTGGGTGGCGAAGAGGCCAAGTCCGGTGCGGGAACGGCCGACGCGATAGGGTTTCTTCGGCGAAATGACAGGCATGACGATGAGGCAACTGCAACGCTAATGAAGCGACGGATCGCGAAGGCGATGTTCTAGGACGATTCCATGCAAATGTCAGGCCCTTCGCGACGTTTGTGCGAACCGTCCCCAGTTTGCGCGCATCCGAACGCTCGGTTCCCGGCTATTCAAGGCCGCGCCACCGATATTTTCAGCATCGCATCGAGCAGCGTCGCCGAATCCGCGCCCTTCGGCAATCGCCGCAGAATGTCGGCAAGCCTGCCATCGAGCAGCAGCATGGTGAAGCCGTGGACCAGCGACCAGGCGCGCACGATCGCCGCCGCCTGATCGAGCGACAGCGTCTCGGCCGTGATCGCTTCCTGACGCTGGGCACCGATCGCGCCGGCTAATCCAGCGAAAGCAGCATCAGCCGCTTCGTGGAGCGCGGGCCGCTTCATGTCGAGACGCTCGGTGCGAAACATCAAGCTGTACATGCCGGGGTGGGCCTGCGCGTAAGCGACATAGGCCTTGGCGCGCGCCATCGCTTTTTCCGTGACGGTGCTGCCGGAATCGGCGGCCGCGATGGCGGCGGCGTTGAATTGCCTGAAGCCGATCGCCGCGAGTTCGCTGAGGAGACCCGCAAGGTCGCCGAAATGATGGGTGGGCGCGGCATGGGAAACGCCGGCCTCGCGCGCGACCGCCCGCAACGTCAGCCCGGAGATCCCGCCGCGTTCCAGCACCCGCTCCGCCGCCTCCAGCAGCGCCGCATGCAGCGCGCCGTGATGATAGGGCGCATTCTCGTTCACTGCCTTTGCCCGCGACGCGCGGCCGGCGCGCGGCGCGCGTGCGGCAGCCGCGGCGCGGCGGGCACGGTTTTTCAATGGCTTGGCCCTGGATTCGGTCCTGGTTTTCATCCCGGCAATATAGGGTTGGATGTTTACACTGTAAAGATTTTGCTTGACGCGCCTCGCGGCTGGCCCTACTCGTATCTTTACATCGTAAAGATTTACCTTCGGGAGTCGATGATGCAAAAGGAAGTCGTAACCGGGCCGGCCCGTAACAATCGCGGCCCCATCCCCTTCGAATCCGACGCGTCTTTTCTGAAAGTCACCGGCGAATTGCCGCGCGAGTTGAATGGCACGCTGTACCGCAACGGCCCGAACCCGCAATTCGATGCCCCGGACGCCCACTGGTTTGTCGGCGACGGCATGCTGCACGCCTTCCATCTGGAGAACGGCCGCGCCAGCTATCGCAATCGCTGGGTGCGCACGGCGAAATGGCGGGCCGAGCATGCGGCCGGCCGCGCGCTGTTCGGCGGCTTCGGCCGCAAACTGCCGGATGCGCCGGCCTCCCTCACCGATGGCGGCGTTGCCAATACCAACATCATCTTCCATGGCGGCAAGCTCCTGGCGCTGGAGGAGCAGCATCTGCCGGTCGAGATCGAGCCGGAAACGCTCGCCACGCGCGGCCCTTGCAACTTTGACGGCGCGATCGGCGGTCCCTTCACCGCCCACCCGAAAGTCGATCCCGTCACCGGCGAATTGTTCTTCTTCGGCTACAATGCCGGCCGGCCCCTTCACGCCCACCCTCTCCTTCGGATCGATCGGCGCCTACGGCAACGTGACGCGCTTCGACCGTTTTGAAGCCCCCTACGCCAGCATGGTGCACGACTTCATCGTCACCGAACACCACCTGCTGTTTCCGGTCCTGCCCATCACCGGCAGCATGGAGCGCGCGATGAAAGGGCGGCCGCCCTACGCCTGGGAGCCCGACAAGGGCGCCTATGTCGGCGTGATGAAGCGCAATGACACGGCCAAGGACGTCGTCTGGTTCCGCGGCGAGAACTGCTATGTTTTCCACGTCCTGAACGCCTGGGAAGAAGGCGACCGCATCATCGCCGACGTCATGCAGTTCGAGGAAGCGCCGCTGTTCCCGCATCCCGACGGCTCGCGCACCGATCCGGAGAAGTCGCGCGCGCGTCTGGCGCGCTGGACCTTCGACCTCGCCGGCAATACCGACCGCTTCCAGCAGACCTATCTCGACGATCTCACCGGCGAATTTCCGCGCATCGATGACCGCCGCGCCGGCTTTGCCAACCGCCATGGCTGGTACGCCTGCGCCAATCCGGAGTTGGCGATGTTCGACGGATTTTCCGGCATCGCGCATGTCAACGGCAAGGGCGAGCGTCTCGCCAAGTATCTCCTGCCCCTCGGCGACGCCATTTCCGAGCCGGTCTTCGTCGAGCGAAACAAGCAGGCCGCTGAAGGCGATGGCTGGCTGCTTGCGGCGGTGTGGCGGGCGAACGAGAATACCAGCGACCTCGCCGTCTTCAACGCCACCGACATCGAACGGGGGCCGGTCGCGCTGGTGCATCTCGGCCACCGCGTGCCCGACGGCTTTCACGGCAATTGGGTGGGCGCGGCCTGAGCTAGTGCCCACTTTCCGAAGTTCGTGCTACGCCTCAGCACCCATCTTTCACGAACTTCGGAAAGTCATGGGCACTAGTAAACTTATTGAATCTAGTACCGCTTTATCGATCTGAAGTCCCTGGTCGAACTCGCCGCTTGCGGTGCAGGGACTTCAGATCGGCGGTACTAGCCGCGTACTGGCCCCGGTTCATTCAGGAGAAGACCGTCATGAAGGATGTCTTCGCACGGCTCGGCAGCGACTTCTTCTCGACCATCCTGTTTGCGGCGATCTATTTCGCCACCGGCAATATTGCGCTAGCGACCGCGATCGGAATCGCCAGCGCGATCGGCCAGGTGATTTACGCCCGCTTCACGGGAAAAGCGCTCGGCTTCATGACCTGGGCGAGCCTCGGGCTTGTCATCGTGCTCGGCACAGCCACCCTCCTCACCAACGATCCGCGCTTCGTGCTGGCCAAGCCTTCGATCGCGCATTTTGCGATCGGCGCCATCATGCTCAAGCGCGGCTGGATGCTGCGTTATGTGCCGCCGATCGTCGCCGGGACGATTCCCGAATATGTCACGATGGCCGGCTTTTCCTGGGCGGCGCTGATGTTCGCGCTCGGACTTGGCACCATCGCGGTGGCGCTGACCGGCGACATCAAGCTCTGGGCGATCTACGTGTCCTTTGTCGCGGTTGGCGCAAAGGTTATCGCCTTCGCCATTCAATATGTCGCCTTCCGCCTCCTCGTCACCAGCCGGCTCCGCGCCCGCGTTGCGGCCGGCGCCTGAAAACTCGGATCCGGAGGTTGGGCATCGGCGGTGAGATCGGCTATACCGTTTCGCGAAAACAGCGGGAGAGACGGATGGCCGTGGACGGAAACTGGAACATCACCATGAGTACGCCGATGGGCGATCGCCTGGCGACGCTGAGCCTGAAGAGCGCGGGCGGGGCGCTGACCGGCACGCAAGCGGCCGAAGGCAACTCGGCCGAGATTTTCGATGGCACGGCCAATGGCGATGACCTTTCCTGGAAGGTTTCGATCACGAGCCCGATGCCGCTGACGCTCGAATTCACCGGCAAGGTCTCCGGCGACAGCATTTCCGGCGAAATGGGCATCGGCCCGATGGGCAGTTTTCCGTTCACGGGGACGCGGGCGTAAGACGTTCGCGGACGGCGTCGCGCGTGAGCCGCACCAGATTTGAATGTCAAATAGCATTTGAATGTCAAATAGCATTGCGTCATCGCGACTCTCTTTCTGTCGTGGCCGGGCTTGACCCGGCCATCCACGTCTTTGACTCTACAAAGGAAGCAAAGAAGACGTGGATCACCGGGCATAGGCGAGCGGGAGCGACGCCGTTCTTCGAATGGCTATGCCGGGTGATGACGGCGTTCGGCATGGATTGCTTCGCTTCGCTCGCAGTGACGCAGACCTGTGTTCCCGCAACACGAACGCACCCCACCGGCTGGTACGAGGAGTTGCCATGACGCGAGCCGGAAGAAGCCTTTCCAAGCGTGTTATTGTAAAGATTACCGGAGCAGTACTCAGGGAATAGATCGTGGCCGACGAGCCCAGACATTCCAACGATGGACCATTGGATCGCGCTATCGCTATCCTGACCTTCGTTGCCGAACAGAAGAAGGCTCTCTCGGCTGCGGAAATCGCGTCCGCGCTTACCCTTCCATTGCCGACCGCGCATCGCCTGATCGGCAATCTTGAAAACCGGGGCTTGATTCAAAAAGCTCTCGGGACGAAACGCTACGTGGTCGGAAGCAAGCTGGTCACGCTGTCGGCCAAGACCATCGGGGCGGCGTTTCGCACGGTGCGGCGGCACGCCGTCCTGAGTGCCGTGGCAGACCGCATCGGCGAGCAGTGCGAGATCGGCGTTGTCCGCGACAACGTCGTTGTCTACGTCGACAGTGTGCGATCCAGGCAGCAGCAAGCGTTGCAGTTCAATCCCGGCGACGCAGCACCACTCCACTGTACCTCGACGGGCAAGATCTACATGAGCCGGCTGCCTGCGAAGGTCCGGCAACGACTGGTGCATTCACTTCCTCTCGTTCGATATACCCCGAAGACGGTTGCTGATCCTGAAGAGTTGCTGGCGCTGCTGGAAGAGACGCGAAGCAGAGGTTGGGCGAAGACAAACGAGGAGTTCGTTCGGGGGGTGGTGGGTTGCGCCGTGCCGATCGTCTCTCCGGCGGGCGACCTCATCGCGTGTTTGGGAGTTTCGGTGCCCGCGGCGCGCGTCGGTTTTGCCGGCCTCGATGCATTCATCGGCCCGTTGCAGGGGGCCGCGGCGCTGTTGTCCGAAACCATCCTTCAGGACAATGAAGAAGTAAACGATTCTCAATTTTCGGAATAAAAACTCTCGTTTTTTCTATTCCATCTCGACCTTGGGCGAGCTTGATGTATCTTCGAGGCAGATGATTGAGCTGATCGAATTTTACGCAGCTCTTTGCTGATCCACGTCGCCAATGCCCGAACTGATTGAAGGCACTCGCCGGACCGTCCGGCGAGACGCCTCGCTATGCCCAAAATTACCGGAGTGATCATGAGCCAGCATTATGACGTCGCTGCCGTTCGTAAGTCCTTCCCGGCCGCCGAGCACGTCGTCTATCTCGACAGCGGTTTCCAGACGCCGCTCTCTCTTCCGGTGAAAGAGGCCTACGATCGCTTTCTGCGAGAAGGACTTGAAACGGCCGGCCCCAAGCAGATCTGGCTCAATCGTCTCGAAGAAACTCGCGTCAAGGTCGCTGCTTTTCTTGGCGTCAGACCGCATGAAATCGCCTTCACCAAGAACACTTCTGAAAGCATGAACATCGCCGCCAACGCGCTGCCGCTTCGCGCCGGCGACAAGATTCTGATGATCCATGGCGATCATCCCAACAACGCCTACGCCTTTCTGAATTTACAGAAGAAGGGCGTGGAAATCGTCTTCATTCCCATGACAGAAATTGTAGATGCGGAGAGCTTCCGGCCCCACATCGACGAAAGGACGCGTGCGATTTCCATGTCGCATGTCACTTTCCACGCCGGGCATCGGTTCAACGTCGAGAGCGTGGGCGAACTCTGTGCGCAGCATTCCCTCTACTTCGTCGTGGATGTGATGCAGGCCATCGGCGTGGTGCCGATCGACGCCAAGGCCATGAAGGCCACCTTCATCGGCTCCGGCACCCACAAGGGCCTGCTCGTACCGCAAGGGCTCGGTCTGCTCTACTGGGATGCGACGCGGATCGAACTGGAGCCGGCCTACCTTGCGGCTGCGAGTCTTGCCGAACCACCGCTCGATTTCATCGCCCGGCCGGACAATATGGCCTTGCCTCCGACGGCAGCGCGGTTCGAACTCGGAAACTATAACCTTCCGGCCATCCAGGGCCTGGGTGCGGCGATCGATTTCATCAACGCGGTCGGCATCGAAAAAATTCAGCGCCACTGCTTCGACCTCGGCGACCATCTGATCGAACGTCTCGATCAGCTCAACGTTGGACTGATCGGCCCACGTGATCGGCAACACCGCGCGCCGCACATCTACGTCATCGCCCTGCCCGCGGCCGACTGGCTGGAATACTTCACGCAGAACGGCATCCGCGTTTCACCCGAGCGCGATGGGATTCGAGTGTCGCTCGGCATGTTCAACACAACGGCGGACATCGACAGGCTGATGGAGGCCATCCGCGCCCGCAACGTGCCGCCTGTTCAGACCCGCACCGCCGTCCTCTCCAAGCTCGGGTAGGCCCGCCAGGCTCTGCCCCCCTATCCGCGACGGCACCCCGAGACGCTGAAAAGCGCCACAGCTCGGATGCCATAGACCCCGGTGGCGCAAAGGATCACGTCATGCAGGCAGGCAGCAGAACTCAAAACCCAAACCGGCTGACCACTTACATTATAGTCAGTCTGCTTCTTGGCATCGCCGTGGGTTACGCGTGCAATACGCTCGCGAGCCCGCAGCAGGCCAAAGTGATCGCCGGGGACTTCTCCATCGTGGCAGACATCTTCCTGCGGATGATCAAAATGATCATTGCACCGCTGGTGTTTGCCACGATCGTCTCTGGAATTTCCAGCCTCGGCGCGAGCGGAGGCGCCGTCGGGCGGATCGCCGTCAAGGCGTTAGCCTGGTTCATCACTGCGTCGGTGATATCGCTGCTGGTCGGACTGTTGCTCGCGAACGTGCTCCAGCCAGGTCACGGCCTTGGTCTGACGCTGCCCGAGGCAAATGCTGCGACCAACGTTCAAACCGGCAGCCTGAACATCAAGGATTTCGCCGCTCACGTTTTCCCCGTCAGCGTCGTCCAGGCGATGGCGGGGAACGAAGTGCTGCAGATCCTCGTCTTCTCGATGTTCTTTGGCTTCGCGCTGAGCGCCGTCAAGACGACGCTGGCCCCGGAGATCGCCAAGTCGATCGATCAGATCGTTCCGGTCATGCTCAAGTTCACCGATTACGTGATGCGTTTCGCGCCGTTAGGCGTGTTCGCAGCGATGGCTGCGGTGATAACCACGCAAGGGTTAGGGGTCCTCGTTACTTACGGAAAGTTCGTCAGCGCTTTCTACTTCGGCCTCGCGGTCCTCTGGATCATCATTATCTTCGCCGGAAGCGTCGTTCTGGGCGGGGCCATCAAACCCTTGCTTCGCCTGCTTCGGCAGCCGATGATGATCGCCTTCTCGACCTCCAGCAGCGAGGCGGCCTTCCCGAAGATGATCGAGCAGCTGATGAAATTCGGCGTCTCGGAACGCATCACCGGCTTCGTGCTGCCGCTCGGCTACTCGTTCAATCTCGACGGCTCGATGATGTATCAGACATTTGCGGCGCTATTCGTCGCCCAGGCATTCGGCATCGAGATGCCCATCACCACCCAGATCGCGATGCTGCTTGTTTTGATGGTGACCAGCAAGGGCATCGCCGGTGTACCGCGCGCATCCCTGGTCGTAGCTGCGGCGACGCTTCCCACTTTTGGCCTGCCGGCCGGAGGCCTCGTCCTGCTCATCGGCATCGACGCCTTTCTGGATATGGGACGGACGATGACCAACGTCATCGGTAACGGGGTCGCAACCGCCGTCGTAGCGAAATGGGAGAACGAGCTCGGTGAGCCCGTCGGGGAAGATGCCGAATTCCTGACAACGGCCGTGGCGGGATAGAGGCCGATCCGGACTCGCCGGTCTGGCGCCCCGGGCGAGGCGCCGCTTCCAGCGAAAGTTTGCTCGCCGAAATCACGATGTCGGGTCATCGATCAATCGTTGCGGATGCGCGAAGGCCTCGAGCTGATCCTTGTTGTCGATGACAATCTCGCGGCCGCGGGCCCGCACGCCATGGTCCATCAGCAACGCGAGGCTCCTGGAAAGGTTTTCACGCGTGGTGCCGATGTGCGAGGCCAGCGTGCCGCGATCGAACGGAATGATGATATTTTTCCGCGAAGCCTCGCCGTGCGCTTCGGTCAGAATCCAGTTGGCGAGCCGCTCCGCGCTTGATCGGGCCATATAGCCTTTCAGCTTCTTGACCGACAATCGATAAGCTTGCGCAAGCTCCCGCGCCACGATGCGTGCGAAGGCGACATCCTCGTCGAATACGGCGCGGACGCGTTGCCTCGGTATCAGCAAGATGCGCGAATTGGCCAATGTTCGCGCAGAGTTCAGATAGGGCTGGTCGGTGACGATGGCCGCAAGGATGAAGGTCGAGATCGGATTGATCAGGGATATTCCCCACTCGACGCCATTCTGTTCGGTGAAAATCTCGACCAGGCCATCGACCAGAACATGGAGGAAGTCGGCGGGCTGTCCCTCGTGAATCAGAACAACGCCGGCCGGAAACTGTTGCAGCAGGGCTGCGTCGAGCAGGGTTTCGAGACTTTGCGCCGCCATTTCGGAAAACAGCGGCAAAGATTTCAGCTGGAGGAGTTCGTGAGCACGCAAGAATTTTTGCCTCCGCTCTTCTCTCCAAGGCTACTAAGCCTGCTCGTGTGATGTTCGTCAAATACCGGCGCAACAAGAAGCAACCAAACGCCTTCGATTGATCGTTTCATATCGCAACAATTCATATAATAGCCGGTTCAGGGCGGAACGGTTGATCCAGCGCAAATCGATCCCCCTCCAACCTGCGATCTAGCTCCCGTTGAAGCCGTCTTCCGGGGGTAGAATATGAAAACTGCAACAAAAAGCGCGGTAATTGCAGCATCGGTGCTGCTGACCCTGCCCGCATTTGGCGCGAGCCGCGAAGAGAACGCGCGGGCGGAAGTTGTCGGCTCTGAAGAGGCCATCCTGACAGACGCGCCCACCGTGCCGCAGGCCATCAAGCGCGACCATGCGACCAAGGTGGTCGTGCATCTGGAGGTAAAGGAAGTCGAGGGACGCCTGGCCGACGGCGTTTCCTACACCTTCTGGACCTTCGGCGGAAAGGTGCCGGGCAAATTCATCAGGGTTCGCGAGGGCGATCTGGTCGAGATGCATCTGGAAAATCATCCCGACAACAAGATGCCGCACAATATCGATCTGCACGCGGTGAACGGCCCGGGCGGAGGCGCGGCAGCCTCGCTGACCGCACCGGGTCATACTTCGGTGTTTTCGTTCAAGGCGCTGAATCCCGGCCTTTTTGTCTATCACTGCGCCACGGCGCCGGTGGCGATGCACGTCGCCAACGGGATGTACGGGTTGATCCTGGTCGAACCGAAGGAAGGCCTGCCGAAAGTCGACCGCGAATTCTACATCATGCAAAGGGATTTCTACACCAAGGGCGCCAACGGCGAAAAAGGCCTGCAACCCTTCAGCATGGAAAAGGCGATCAACGAGAAACCCGATTACATCGTCTTCAACGGATCGGTGGGCTCCACGACCGGCGATCAGGCATTGATTTCAAATGTCGGCGAGACCGTGCGCCTCTTCGTCGGCGATGGCGGACCGAACATGACCTCCTCATTCCACGTCATCGGTCAGATCTTCGATACGGTCTGGGCCGAAGGCAATATGAGCACCCCGACCCACGACGTGCAGACCACGATGATTCCGGCCGGCGGTTCCGTCATCGCCCAGTTCAAAATGAGCGTGCCCGGCACCTTTATCATCGTCGACCACTCGCTCAGCCGCGCCTTCAATCGCGGCGCGCTCGCCCAGCTCAAGTCCAACGGGCCCGAGGACAAGCTGATCTATTCCGGCAAGGTGAGCGATGAGGTCTATCTGCCCGAAGGCTCCGGCGCCCGCGTCGCCGAGCAGCCATCGAGGGCTCCTGCGGCCGCCAAAGACAAGACGGAGCGCATCAAGGCCGGCGAAGCCGTCTTCGCCAATAATTGCCAGGCCTGCCATCAGGCCAATGGCGAGGGCGTCGCGAATGCGTTCCCGCCTCTGGCAAAGTCGGACTACCTGAACGCCGACAAGGTGCGCGCCATCAAGACCGTCACCGGCGGGCTCGAAGGCAAGCTGACCGTCAACGGCGTGTCGTTCAATGGCGTGATGCCGGCCTGGGAACTGCCCGACGAAGACATCGCCAACGTGATGACCTACATCTACAACACATGGGGTAACTCCGGCCAGGAGATACGCCCCGTCGACGTGCAGGCGAACCGTGTCAAGCCCAACTAGGACGCGGCTCGAGAGATCAGGCGCGGTTGCGCTCGTTGCGGGTGCGCTTGCGACAAGCGTGGCCGCGGCTGCGGTCGTGGCCATGCCGCCTCGCTCGCCGATGGTCAGCATACCGGCGGGCGACTATCTGCCGTTCTTTCAGGAGAGCCCGGGAAAGGGCAAGGCGCGCGCCGAGAACACACCGGTGCGGATACGCGCGTTTCGCCTCGACGCCCTGCCCGTGAGCAACGGCCAATATCTCGAATTCGTGCGTGAGCATCCCGAATTGCGGCGCTCGCGCGTCAAACCCCTGTTCGCCGATCAGCACTATCTCGTTCATTGGCGCGGCGACCTCGAACTTGCGGACGACAAGGCCACGTCCGAGCCCGTGACCAATGTGTCATGGTTCGCGGCCGAGGCCTATTGCGAGGCGCGCGGCTTGCGGCTTCCCTTGACCGAACAGTGGGAATACGCGCTCGCCGATCAGGGGCGCCGGCAGAGCGAGGTCGAGCAGCAATCGCTCGACTGGTTCAGCGCGCCGAATCCCGAGCGATTGCGCGCCGTCGGACAGAGCGAGCCGAACGGCTACGGCGTCCATGACCTTGTTGGGCTCGTCTGGGAATGGACACTCGACAGCAGCAGCTTCATGACCGGAACCGAACAACGCAACACCTCCGGCAAGGATGACGCGGCGTTCTGCGGCTCGGGCAGCATCGGCGTCAGCGATGCAACCAATTATCCCGCCTTCATGCGCTATGCGATGCGATCGAGCCTGAAGGCGAATTATGCCGTGGAGAATGTCGGATTCAGATGCGAAGGAGATGAATGATGCGTGCAACGATTTTATTGGCGACGATCGCGTTCGGGCTTCTTTCACCGCTCGCCGCCGGCGGTCACGACCACATGTCGCACATGATGAAACCGGCCGAGCCGCTTCCCGGCACGTCGATCTACAATCTGACGTCGAGTTGGACCAGCCAGGACGGCAAGCAGGTGACTCTGGGATCGCTTCGCGGTGAACCGGCAGTCGTCGCGATGGGTTATACGAGTTGCAAGGACATCTGCCCCATGATCGTGGCCGACATGGTCGCGATCGAGGACCACGCCAAGGCGTCGTCCCTGAAGAAGGTGCACTATGCCTTCTTCTCGCTGGACTCCGCCGTCGACACGCCGGAGCGCCTGGCGGCCTACGCGAAAGATCGCGGGCTCGACCTCGGCGACTGGGCGCTGTTCAATGGCGACGACAAGGCGGTGCGGGAGCTCGCCGCCGCGCTCGGCGTGCGCTACCGCCGTGACGCCAGCGGCGGTTTCGACCATTCGGCCATCATCACCATTCTCGACGCCGATGGGCGAATCGTGGCGCAGCAGCCCGACATCACCGCCAACACCGAGGCGATGGTGAAGACGATCTCCACCCTGTTCAACGCGCCGTTAGCTCACTAGCGAACTGCCGCGCGGACAAGTGCGCGGCTCCAATTGCCGCCCTTCGTTCCACGGGCGGTTCAGGTGGGATCGCAGATCGCAAACCCTGGCTTCCTCGAAAGCCGTCAACACTTCCGGATATTCACAGATGGGACTTGCCGTTTTTTCGTTCGGATTTCGTCCTCTGTTTCTGCTGGCGGGCATCTTCGCCGCGTTGAGCATCGGGGTTTGGCTGCCGGAGTTTGAGGGCGAAATCAGCATTCCCACGGCGTTCTCGCCCGTCGCCTGGCACGCCCATGAAATGCTTTATGGATATCTGGCGGCAACCATCAGCGGCTTTCTGTTGACGGCAATACCCAACTGGACCGGCCGATTGCCGTTCCGGGGGCGGCCATTGGCGCTCCTGGCTGGCATCTGGCTTGCGGGACGTGTTGCAATTGCGACGTCGGCGCAGATCGGCTGGCTCCTGACGATGCTGATCGATTGCAGCTTCTTGCTGGCCTTGGCCGCAGCAACAACGCGGGAAATCATCGCGGGAAAGAATTTCAAGAACCTGTTGGTCGTCGCGCTCATTTCCGTGCTTTTTGTCGGCAACCTGACATTCCATCTTGAATTCCACTGGACCGGAAATGCCCAGCATGGCATCCGGCTCGCCATCGCCGGGGTCATGATGCTGGTGATGGTGATCGGTGGCCGGATCATTCCAAGCTTCACGCGAAATTGGCTGGCCCGGCAAACCGCCGGCCGATTGCCCGTCGCGTTCAATGGCTACGATAGGGCAAGCATTGCCGTCTCCGCGCTTGCATTGATTGGCTGGGTTGCATCGCCGTTCGCATTGACCACAAGCCTCCTTCTGGCGCTCGCCGGATTGATGCAATTTGCCAGATTGGCGCGATGGGCGGGCGATCGTACATGGCCCGACCGCCTGGTTCTGATTCTTCATGTCGCCTATCTATTCGTGCCCCTCGGCTTTCTCTTGTTGGCAGCCAATGACAAATTCGGGATCTCGCAAAGCGCCGGTATTCATGCATGGACCATCGGCGCCATGGCGACGCTAACGCTGGCCGTCATGACGCGCGCAACGCTGGGACATACCGGCAGATCAATGAGCGCAAGCCGCGCAACTCAGTTGATCTATGGATCGGTGATATCGGCTGCGCTGCTGCGCGTCGGCGCAGCTCTCAATTCGACCCACGGCAATCTGCTGCTGCATCTCTCGGCACTGGCATGGATTTTGGCGTTTGTGATGTTCGCAGCGATCTATGGCCCCATGCTGCTTCAGCGCAAGGTTGCCTAGCGCAACGCGGTGTTGGCTAAAGTTCGCCCCATCGGGCCTGGCAACCAATATTCCTGGCGCCCCGCCGCGTTATCGGTTTTTTTACCATAGAGGCATCTATTATGCACCGCGGCAATTCTTGTCTTGTTCGCGGGGAAACACATGCGTGACACGATGCGAAGGCGGCATTTCCTAGCGGGTGCTGCCGCGGCCGCCATGACTTCCGGCGTCATGACTTCGGGCCTTTTGAGCCGGCGCGCCTATGCAGCCGTGCAGCCGCAGGTCTTGCGGATGGGCATCATCAATCCCCGGGATTCCCAATTCGGCGCGGGTGCCCTGGAGTTCGCCGCCCATGTCGAGCGGAATTGCGGTGGGCGTTTGCGGGTCGAACTCTACCCTGCGGGCGAGGCCGGCGGCGAGCTCGAGATGTGCCAGGATGTTACCGCCGGCACGCTTGAGATGACTTTCACGTCCTCCGCGGTCTTTACCGCCGTCGCACCCGAGCTCAGCATTTTCGATATCCCCTTTCTGTTTCGAGACCTTGCCCACGCCCGCGGCGTGATGGACGGCGACATCGGCAAAGCCGCACTCGCTCGCCTCGAGCCGAAGGGCATGATCGGTCTCGCCTGGGGCGAAAACGGTCTTCGTCATCTCACGACCACCGACCGCCCCGTTCGCCGGCCGGAAGATCTCAAGAGCCTGAAACTCCGCGTGCCGCAATCCGAAGTCATGGTGGCAAGCTTCAAGGCGATCGGCGCCGACGTGCACTCGCTGCCTTTCCCCGATCTCTACGCGGCCCTGTCCTCAGGTTCGTTCCAGGCCGAGGAAAATCCGATCGCGACCATCCTGGCGGCGAATTTCTACAAGGTGCAGCACTATCTGTGCCTGACCGGGCATGTTTATTCACCGGCCGCCTTCCTGATCTCGAAGCGGGTTTTTGAACGCCTCTCACCGGAGGATCAATCCACGCTGCGCGCCGCCGGCCTCGCCGGAAGCAAGGCCAGCCGCGCCTATCTCGATCGGGTCGAAAAGAGCGGCCTCGATGAGTTGCGCCGCCTAGGCATGCAAGTGATCGAAAATATCGACCGGCCGGCCTTCGTGAGCTCGCTCGCCGGCCTTGAAACCCAATTCCAGAAGCAATTCGGCAAAGAAAAAATCGATGCCATCCGCGCTTTTGGCACATGAGGCAAAATCGATGTCGTTGCTGTCTTATGCGAACCGGATCAGCCTTAATGGCCGCCTGATCGGCGGCTTTGGGCTCTTGATGGTGCTGAGTGCCGGCACCTCCGTTTTCTATAATCTTCGGATCCGCGACGTGCGGGATAATGTCGCGCACATCGAGCGCGCCTCGCTGGCGACCGATACCGTGAGCAACTTTAGCCGCGAACTTCTGCTCCTGCGGCGTGTCATCGTCGATTATGTCCGCTCCGGCGCAGCTGCGGACCGGGCAAAATCGCTCGCTGCTTTCGAGCCGCTCGACAAGTCGATCGACCGGCTGCGCGAAATCGTCGGTCCACGCGGTGATCAGCTGCGCACCGGCCTTTCCGACTACCATGGCGCGTTCAACAGGCTCGATGAGGAAATCAAGAAGCGGCAGGGCGCGCTTCAAACGATCAACGCCAGCGGCATACGGCTCACGAATTCATTGACGACCGTAACGCTTGATCTCGGCACCGCGGGCGAAGCAGCGCTTCCGGCAGCCCAACGGCTCGAACAGGCGGTCCAGGCGCTTCGCGCCGTCGCCTATCGCTATGCCGGAGCGCCATCCTCGGGCGACCTGGATATCGTCACCGCGGAACGCGAAAGGGTCAAAAAGGAGCTGGCCGAGGCGAAGGCTCTGCCTCCGGCCGATCCTGCGCTGGCTAAGATCATCGCTATGCTGCCGGCGCAGGTCGAGAAAATGCTGGCCGGCTCGGATCAGCTGGTGGGCTCGGCCGCCTCGACGGAGCAGACCTTTGCGGCTTTGGTCAAAACCGGCGTAAAGCTCGGTGACGATGCGGAAGCTCTCCGCAGTGAATATCAGACCAGCCGTAGCGAGGCGATTTCGACCGCCGCGAAGATTGCCGAGGATGCCTCGACGGCGGGCTCGATTGCTGCCGTAACGGTCGGCGTGCTTGCCATTATCCTGGCAGGGCTCATCACGATTTCGATCTCGACACTGATCAAGCGGATCACTCGAACGATGTCGCAACTCGCGGCCGGTGATCTGACCGTCGAAATTCAAGGCGCCGAGCGAGGCGACCAGATCGGCAACATGGCGCGGGCCGTCGGCATCTTCAAGGCGAATGCCGTTCGGATTGCCGAGGTCGAGACGGAGAAGAATCGCCTCGCGGCGCAGACGGAACTGGATCGCAAGGCGGGCTTAAGAGAACTGGCCTCACGGCTTGAACGCGCGGTCAAGGACATCGCCGACGGCGTGAAACAATCGGCTCAGAGAATGCACGATGGCGCGGCGACCATGAGCGGAGCCGCCGAACGGACCAAGGCGCAGTCGAGCACCGTGTCGGCCGCGTCCGAGCAGGCGTCGATCAATGTTCAGACCGTGGCCTCGGCCGCCGAGGAATTATCGGCCTCCATCCACGAGATCGGTCAGCAGGCGCAAAACTCGGCCACCGTCGCACGCCGCGCCGCCGAGCAAGCGGGCCGGACCACGACCACGATGGAGCGGCTGTCCCAGGCCGCCGACCGCATCGGTGAGGTGGTCAACCTGATCAACAACATCGCCTCGCAAACCAACCTGCTGGCGCTCAATGCGACGATCGAAGCCGCGCGCGCGGGGGATGCCGGCAAGGGCTTTGCCGTCGTCGCTTCGGAGGTCAAAACTCTCGCCTCTCAGACGGCCCGCGCGACGGAGGATATCGCGGCCCAGATCTCGTCAATCCAGGGTGAGACCAGGGAAGCCGCCACCGCCATCAAAGGCATCGAAACCGTCATCCTGGAGATCAACCAGATCGCGTCGTCGACCGCGAGCGCCGTCGAGGAACAGGGCGCCGCAACGACCGAGATCGCGCGCAACGTGCAGCGGGCCGCGGCCGGCACCGATGAGGTTTCCAGCAACATCGCAGGCGTCCTCGAGGCCGCGGCGGAAACCGACAAGCATGCCCGCATTGCGCTGGAGAATTCCAACGAATTGTCCGATCAGGCAGACCGGCTCTGGCAAGCCGTCATCGGCTTCGTCGAAGACGTGAAGGCCGCCTGATTAGCTGAGGGTGCCGCCAAACAACCGAAAGCGCCGAGATCGGCGGTCTTGCCGCGAATTTCACCGCGTGGCCTGTGAGAGCACGCGGATCGCTTTCGCTCTAACAAACGTATCGCAGTGCCTCATGCGGCGCGGCGGATGCGCACCGGTATCGACTTGTACGATGGCGTCCCGCTTTCCTTGTCCTGATAGTCGAGCGGCACGAGGCCGTTTGCCTCCGGATAATAGGCGGCAACCGACCCGCGGGCGATGTCGTGAGCGATGGCCGTCAGGCTGAGACGCCGCGGTTCACCCGAGGGCAGCGCGGTCTCGATCTGGACGAGATCGCCGTGCGCAAGGCCAAGTCCGGCAAGGTCCGCCTCATTCATGAAGAGCACGTCGCGCCGCCCGAAAACCCCGCGATAGCGGTCGTTCAGCCCATAGATCGTGGTGTTGTACTGGTCGTGGCTGCGGATGGTGGTGAGTTTGAGGATTGTCTTGTCGGTCACCGCCGGGTCCTCTTCCAGGCCATTGAAAACCAGGAATTCGGCCTTGCCCGAAGCGGTCGTCCATTTGCGCATCGTCGGCGGCAGCGGCAGGCGAAAGCCGCCGGGATGTCGAATGCGCTGGTTGTAATCCTTGAAATCGGGGAATACGCCCTCGATGGCGTCGCGGATGCGATCATAGTCGGCGATCATCTCGGCCCAAGGCACCTTGCTCGCCGGCAAGGTCGCCATCGCCATGCCTGCGACAATGGCCGATTCCGAACGAAGGTGCTCGGAGGCCGGGCTGAGCCTGCCGCGCGAGGCGTGCACCATCGACATGGAATCTTCCACCGTGATGGCCTGTGGCCCGCTCGCCTGAATGTCGCGTTCGGTGCGCCCCAGTACCGGCAGGATCATCGATTGCTTGCCGACCAGAAGATGCGAGCGGTTGAGCTTGGTGCCCAGGTGCACGGCGAGATCGAGCTTGCGCATGCCCGCCTGGCAGCGCTCGGGATCGGGCAACGCCACGGCAAAATTGCCTCCGAGACAGATCAAGACCCTGGATCGGCCGTCGTCGATCGCCTCCATCGCTGCGACCGAGTCATGGCCGTGATGTTGTGGCGGCTTGAAGCCAAAGGTGCGTTCGATACCCTCAAACATCGGAATGTTGGGCTTTTCGGTAACGCCGACCGTTCGGTTGCCCTGCACGTTGGAGTGACCGCGCAATGGGCAGATGCCGGCGCCCGGCTTGCCGAAATTTCCCTTCAGCAGCAGCAGATTGGCGATCTGCTGGACATTGGCGGTGCCACGGCTGTGCTGGGTGATGCCCATGCCGTAGGTGATGATGGTGGCATTGGATCTGGCATAGGCGGCGGCGACCTCGCCGAGCTGCGCGCGGCTGAAGCCGGAGACGGCCTCGATCGGCTCCCACGCCGTCGCGCGCAGATCGGCTGCGAAGGCGGCAAAGCCGTTGGTGTGCTCGGCGATGAAGGCATGATCGAGCACGTCGTTTCCGGCGTCATCTTTCTCGATCAGCGCCTTCATGATGCCCTTCAGCACCGCGGCGTCAGCGCCGACCTTCAGCTGATAGTAGGTGGACGCAATCGGCGTCGAGCCGAAGGTGCCCATCTCGATCGGATTCTGCGGATCGGTGAAGCGCTCCAGCGCGCGCTCGCGGAGCGGATTGAAGACGATGATCGGCACGCCCCGGCGCGCAATCTCGTGCAACGTGCCCATCATGCGCGGATGATTGGTGCCGGGGTTGTGGCCCATGGCGATGATCAGCTCGCAATGGTCGAAATCCTCCAGCGACACCGTCCCCTTGCCGATGCCGATCGAGTACGGCAGGCCGACGCTGGTCGCCTCGTGACACATGTTCGAGCAGTCGGGGAAATTGTTGCTGCCATACTCGCGCGCGAAGATCTGGAACAGGAAGGCAGCCTCATTGGAAGCGCGGCCGGAGGTGTAGAACTCGGCCATATTGGGATCGGGAAGGCTGCGCAGCCTCTCGCCGATCCGGGCGAAGGCTTCATCCCACTCGATGGGCTGGTAGGTATCGGTCCCCGGGTCATAGACCATGGGATGGGTAAGGCGCCCTTCGTTCTCGAGGTGGAAGTCGCTCCAGGTCAATAGCTCGGTGACGGTGTGGTCGGCAAAGAACTCCGGGGTGGCGCGCTTGCTGGTCGCTTCCCAGGTTACGGCTTTCGCGCCGTTCTCACAGAATTGGAAAGTGGAGGTGTGCTCCTTGTCCGGCCATGCGCAGCCCGGGCAATCAAAGCCATCAGGCTTGTTCATATGCAGCAGCGTCAGCGGTGCCTCGACCACATCCATCTGGTCGCGAATGGCGATCGCGGTCGCTTTGAGGGCGCCCCATCCGCCTGCCGGGGCGTCGTAGCGTTTGATGCCGGGAACGTCGCGCTTTTGGACCATATGTCCTCCTGCAATTCTCGAATAACGACCTCGTGCCTCGTTGGCGGCGGCAATTGTCGACCATATGTCGAACGATTGGCGCACGATTGGAGTTTTGACCTCGGATCGACCGGCGCGCCCCGAAACGAAATCGCAGGACACGTCAGAATGTCTCCCGCCACGTTCTGGCGGCAAACTCTCTACCATCACGTTTAGCCTCGCGTGACCGGCATTGTAGAACGTAACGGCGACCATTTGAATGAGGTTTTCGGATGCGAAGCTATCGCCGGCCTTCAAATCTTCATTAGCCGGGAGCAAAGCAGATTTCACAATGGTCGGAGGTCGCGTCTGCTGATGACCATATTCCGGCATCCCGATCTGGGCTATCAAGGCCAGGTCCGCCAGAGCCCGCGCAAAGACGGGTGAGACGCGCCGCACCTAACAAACAGGGAGGTACCCGATGCCGATTGTCGCCAACGCTTCGGACGATGCCGTTCGCACCGCGCTCAACGCCCTCCTCGTCAGACAACGAGCCGCGCAGTTGCGCGATGGCGCCCCTTCAGCCGCCATCCGGATTGACCGGCTGAACCGTTGCATTGCGCTGCTGGTGGATCATCGCAGCGAAATCGAAGCGGCGTTGAGCGCCGATTTCGGCGCGCGCTCCAGCCATGTCACGGCCTTTGCGGATGTTGCCTCTTCGATCGGTCCGCTCAAACATGCGCGAAGCCATGTGACGCGCTGGATGAAAACCGAACGGCGGGGCACGACGCCCGGCATCCTCGGTCTTTTTGGCGCCAAGGCCGAGATCCGCTACCAGCCCAAGGGCGTCGTCGGCATCATCAGCCCGTGGAATTTCCCGGTCAACCTGACGTTCGGCCCCCTCGCCGGCGTGCTGGCGGCGGGCAATCGGGCGATGGTGAAGCCTTCGGAAATGACGCCGGTGACCTCCGAGCTCATGAAGAAGATGTTTGCCAGCGCCTTTGACGAAGAGGAAATCGCGGTCGTCACCGGCGGTCCGGACGTAGGCCAAGCCTTCGCGAGTCTGGCGTTCGATCACATCATCTTCACCGGCGCCACGTCCATCGGACGTCACGTCATGAAGGCGGCTGCCGAAAATCTCGTCCCGGTCACGCTCGAACTCGGCGGCAAGAGCCCGGTGATCCTTGGCCGGTCCGCCGATCTCGCCACATCGGCCGCGCGCATCATGAACGGCAAGACCCTGAACGCCGGCCAGATCTGTCTCGCGCCCGACTATGTGCTGGCGCCGGCCGACAAGATCGGCGGCTTCGTCGAGGCGGCGAAATCCGCCGTCGGTCGGATGTTCCCGACCATCCGCGACAATCCCGACTACACTGCCGTGGTCGCCGACCGTCACTATGAGCGGCTGACGGGTTACCTCGACGACGCGCGCGCCAAGGGCGCCGAGATCGTGGAAATCAATCCGGCCGGCGAAGATCTGCGTCAGCAGCCGCACCGCCGCATGGCGCCGACCCTGATTCTCCATCCGACCGACGACATGAAGGTGATGCAGGAAGAAATCTTCGGGCCGCTGCTTCCGGTCAAGGCCTATCAAAAGGTCGATGAGGCGATCGACTACGTCAACGCGCATGACCGTCCGCTCGGGCTTTATTACTTCGGTTCAGACAGCGACGAGCGCGATCAGGTCGTGGATCGGACCACGTCGGGCGGCGTGTCGGTCAACGACGTGGTGATGCATGTCGCCCAGGAAGAATTGCCGTTCGGCGGCATCGGCCCCGCGGGCATGGGCGCCTATCACGGCCATGACGGCTTCCGCGAGTTCAGTCACCGCAAGTCGGTGTTCCATCAGATGAAGAACGACTTCGGCTTAAGGATGCTTCGGCCGCCCTACGGCGTGGCCATCACCAGATATCTGGCGTCGCAAATCAGGCGTTAGCCGGAGGATAGATGCCGTCCTCAGGCCACTTGTGCAGGCCGAACCAATAAGACTAATTTTACGCAGAGATAGACGCGGGCAAAGTGTGGATTTGACATTCGCTACCCACTTGGCCGCAAATTCGTCAAGCGAATGTCAAATCCAAAACTCCACTAGAAATCTATATTTGCTAGTGGTCCTTTTGATTCTAACATTCGCAAAAGTGACCGCTGTGAAGGGATGCGAATGTTAGAATCGGACCGCTAGAACGATGAAGATCCTTCTCACCCACACCCCCCATATGCGCGACAACTACTATGGCGCCCGCGCGCTTGCCGGTCTCACCTCGCTCGGCGAGGTGGTGCTGCATCAAGAGAGCGAAACTCTCGAAGGCAACGCGCTGATTGCCGCCGCGCAAGGATGCGACCTCATCGTTGCCGATCGCGCCACCGCGCTGCCGGCACCGATCTTCGACGTGCTTCCATCGCTGAAGGCAGCGCTGCGCTGCGCGGTCGATATCCGCAACATCGACGTGGCCGCCGCCTCATCGCACGGCATCCTCGTCACCCGCGCCAAACCCGGCTTCGTCGAGTCCGTCACCGAGTTGGTGTTCGGCTTCCTGGTCGATCTCAACCGCGGCATCTCCAGCGCCACCGCCGCCTATCAGGCGGGACAGCCGCCGACGGCACGGATGGGGCGACAGCTGGCAGGCACCACCATCGGCATCATCGGCTATGGCGCGATCGGCCGTGCGGTGGCGCCACTCGCAGCGGGCATGGGCATGCGGGTGCTGATCTCCGACCCCCATGCGACCGTTGAGGAGCCGGGCTTTCAACAGGTCGATTTGGCGACGTTGCTCGCAAGCTCCGACCATGTGGTCTGCGTTGCGGTTGCGAACGAAGCGACCGAGAATCTGGTCAATGCCGAAGCCTTCGCGCAGATGCGCCGGGACGCGGTGTTCATCAACGTCTCGCGCGGCAACCTGGTCGACGAGACCGCACTTGCCGCCGCACTCGCTGAAGGGAAAATCGCTGGCGCCGCGCTCGATGTCGGCCGCGCGCCGGATCAGATGCCGACACCTGCCATCGCAGCCATCCCGAACGTGATTGCGACGCCGCACATTGGCGGCCTGACCCCGCCCGCCATCGAGGCGCAGGCGCTGCACACCGTGGAACAGGTGCGTGCACTCGTCTCTCGCGCCGTGCCGGACGGCGCCGTTAATGCCGCAACCTGGACCCGCAAGATCTGATCGCGTGCCCGCGCGGTGGCATCGTTGTTGCAACGTCGCAATCGTGCGCGGGGCGCACCCCAAGCGCCGGCAAAGGTCAGGCGCGCGCAATGCCAAGCAACGCCCAAGGAGACGTCATGGAACATCACCTGCCTTCGACACCCGGCCATGTGCACTGGGGTCTGTGGGACGCCGCGCTGCCGCCGGTCTTGACGATCGCATCCGGCGATCGGGTGACCATCGAGACGCTGTCCGGCGAGCCCGAGGATTTGCCGGACCCGGCTTCAGGCTTCCGCATCTTGCCGGACCACGAGGCCGTATTGGCGTCCACTTTTCGCGGCCCCGGCCCGCATCTGCTGACCGGCCCGATCTATGTCGAGGGCGCTGAGCCCGGCGACGTATTGGAGGTGCGTTTGCTCGATATCAAGTTTCGCAGCGATTGGGGCTGGAATCTCCAGCTGCCGTTCTGGGGCACCTTGCCGGAGGATTTCCCCGAATTGCGGCGGCTCCATATCCCGCTCGACCGCGATCGCAACATCGCGAGGCTACCATGGGGACAGGAACTGCCGCTCGCGCCATTTTTCGGCAATTTTGGCGTGGCGCCTGCCCCCGGCTGGGGGCGGCTGTCGTCGACCCAGCCACGGGCCTTCGGCGGCAACATGGACAACAAGGAACTCGGCGTCGGCACCACGACCTATTTTCCGGTCTTCGTGCCGGGCGCGCTGTTCTCGGCCGGCGACGGCCACGGCGTGCAGGGCGACGGCGAGGTTTGCCTGACGGCGATCGAGACGCCGCTCACCGGGACCTTCGAATTCCATGTCCGCAAGGACATCAAGCTGACGGCGCCGCGCGCCGAGAAGCCGGACGCCTGGATCACCATGGGCTTTGACGAGGATCTCGACGACGCCGTCAAACAAGCGCTGCGCGACATGATCGCGCTTGTCTGCGAGCATTCACAGCTTTCGCGGCAGGATGCCTACACGCTTTGCTCGCTGGCCGCCGATCTGCGCGTTACGCAAATGGTGGACCTCAACAAGGGCATCCATTGCATGCTGCCGAAAGCTCACCTGCCCCGCCGCTAGTGGTTCATTTAACATTTGCATCCCGATTTGGCAGGCACTTTTGCAAATGTTAAAATCAAAAGACCACTAGCAAATATAGGTTTCTAGTGGAGTTCTGGATTTGACATTCGCATCGCGATTGCTGGGCTGCGGGGTAGCGAATGTCAAATCCACTCCACTAACCCCGAAAGGATCTTCTCACCCTTCCTTGCATCCGGCGCGCGGCCGCCTTGCTATGACTTGAGCGAGCGCACCGGCAGCACGACCGGCACATGCGCCGACGAACTCGCCACGCGCGGCGCACCATCCGAATAGGTCGGCACCCTGTCGTTCTGGCCCTTGATCAGGGCCTCGAGCACCAGAAAGAATTTTTCCGAAAGCATGGGACGAACTCCGTTGTTCATCGATTGACTGCAATGCTGCGCCGGCTTTGTTTCAGCTCTGTTTCAAGCCTCCCGCGAAACGGTTTCGTCGGCCCAAACCAGGGCTGGCGCACCGTCACATCACTGTGATGGGGCTCAAGCGGAGGGACCAGCCGTTCGTTCTAAACCGCCCCCTGTTTCCAGAAGGCGTTGCTTCAAACCGGCCGATAAAGAGATTCGGTGAGATTGCCGTCCTTGGGGTATTTCTTCCATAGTGAGTCGCGCCCGGTATACCGAGGAGCCAAAGGAGAACGCCATGAAGATGACGCGAAGGGCTCTGTTGGGTGGTGCCGCGGCCGGAGCGGCATTCGGTCCGGCCATCGCAGCGTCTTCACCAGAGGCATGGCCGGCTCGTCCGGTGCGGTTGATTTCGACCTATGCGGCCGGTGGCTCCAGCGACATTTCGCTGCGTATCCTCGCCGAATATTTCGAAGGCCGGATGGGCCAGAAATTCTTCGTCGAAAACAGACCGGGCGCGGGTTCGACGATCGCCAACCAGACGGTGGCGCGGGCCGAGCCTGACGGCTACACGTTCCTGTATGCGGCAGCGCCTTATGAAACGGCCGAAGCCATGTTCGGCAAGCTCAGCTATGACCCGCACAAGGATTTGCGTCCCATTGCGATGTCGATGATCGTCCCGCTGTTTCTGATCGTCAACGCGAACGCACCTTACAAGACCCTCAAGGAGTTCGTCGCCTACGCGAAATCAAAGCCGGACGGTGTGACGTTCGCGACGCCGACGCCCGGCAATCAACCGCACCTCGCCGCAGAACTACTCATGAGAACTGCCGGCTTCAAAGGCGTCGCTGTGCACTTCGGCGGCGATGCACCGTCCTACGTCGAGCTTCTGGCCGGGCGTGTCGATGCGACCACCACCGCGCTGCCTGCGGCTTTGCCCCACATCAAGGCCGGTACTCTGCGCGTGCTGGGGTGTTTTTCCGATCAGCGCAGCTCCGTCTATCCGCAAGCCGCAACGCTGCGGGAACAAGGCGTGGATGTCGTCTCGCTCGGCTGGTACGGCTTCATGGCGCCCGCGGCCACGCCCGGTCCCATTGTCGAGCGGATGCAATCTGAAATCGCTCAGGCCATCTCCGATTCGACGATCAAGGAAAAGCTCGCCGTGCAGGGCCTCGATGCGCACTACCTGCCGGGCGTGGAGTTCGGGCAATTCATCGACCGCGAGAGCGAGAAGTGGAGCAAGATCATTCGCGACGCCGGAATCAACAAGCAGTAAACAATCGCTTCGTCCGGGAACTGCATCCGGCGCCCCAGAGGGATCGCCGGATGTACGCTATTGGGAGAAACGCAAACCCCTCGCCCTGGTGAGCGAGGGGTTACCATTCATTTCAGCTGATCGGCGACCTTGTCGAGTCCGGCCTTGACGCAAGCTTCGTCCTTTTCGCCGCCGGGTGCGCCCGACGCACCGGCCGCGCCGATCACGTCTTCGCCGACCTTGATCGGGAGTGCGCCGCGGTTGGCGATGACGTTATTCAGATGGATCAACCCCAGCGTCGGATCGGCCTTCAAACGGTCGACCAGCTCGCCCGACGGAATCCGGAAGGTACGCGCGGTGTAAGCCTTGCGGAAGCTGTTCTCGATGGTGTGGGGTCCGGTATTGTCTCCGCGCACCTGCAAGATGATCTCGCCGTTACGGCCGACGACGGTGACCGACACGGCATAGCCATTGGCCTTGCAGGTTTCGATCGCAGTCTGCGCGATGGTGAAGGCGATGGCAGAGGTCAGATCTTTATGACTGAGCAGTTGCGCGCTCGCTGGAGCGGCTGCAACGCAGACGCAGGCGGAAGCAAAAGCCATAGCGGAAAAACGAATCCCGAACGATCGCATCGTCGTACTCCCTGAGTTTTTAACGCCCATTTTTAGAGGCTTATAAACGACGTCTCGTTTATGCGGTTCAGGACGATAACTCAATGGGCGCGGCCTGCGCGCGGAAACAATTTCACCATCTGAAATACCTTCACGATCCGAAAACGCGCGCTGATCGAACCGGCACAGCGCATCGATGTTGACGATCGATAGCAAGGAGTCCGCGGAACCGGCACCGCCGATCAGTAGGTCGAGGGGTCCGGCAAATCCGTCGGCTTCTCGAAGGCGTGCTTCAGCGCCGGGCTCATCGGGATGTTCAGATTTACGCCCTTCGGCGGGATCGCTTGCCTGAACCATTTCGCGTAGAGCGCCGCCATCTCCGGACTTTGATAGAGGGCTGATGTCGCGGCGTCGGCAACGGCCTTGAATGCCTTGTCATCCTTGCGCAGCATGATTCCATACGGCTCCGGCCTGGAGAACGCATCATCGGAGATCACGAAAGCCTTGGGATCCTTTGCGTTGGCAATCAGGCCCGCGAGCACGATATCGTCCTGAACAAAGGCCACCGCCCTGCCGGTCTCGACCATCAGGAACGCTTCGCCTTGATCCTGAGCCGGGATAATCGTCATCCCCAGATTCAATCGGTTATTGAATTCGAGCGCCTGCTTGATGTTGGTCGAGCCGGCCGGAGCGACGACCGTCTTGCCCTTGAGGTCCGCGATCGATCCGATGTGTGACTCGACCTTCGAGACGAAACGGCTTGCGGTCAGAAAATGCGTATTGGTGTACCAGACCTGCTGTTGCCGCTCGGCATTGTTGGTGGTGTTGCCGCATTCGAGGTCGATGGTGCCGTTGGCCATGAGGGGAATGCGTGACGGCGACGTCACCAGCTGATACCGCACTTCGAGTTTATCGAGCTTCAATTCGCGTTTCACCGCCTCGACGATCTTGGCGCAGATGTCCATGGCGAAGCCGACCGGCTGCCGCTTGTCGTCGAGATAGGAGAACGGCACCGACGCCTCGCGGTGTCCAATGGTGATATATCCGAGCTCCTTGACCTTCTGAAGCGTGCCGGTGAGCTCCTCGGCGCCAGCGGTTGCATGGTTTGAGAGAAGCGCTGCGAAGGTCAGCGCCACGAACAGGCTTTTACGCACGAAAATTCTCCGTCGCCGATTTTGGTCTTCGGCCATGCTTCGCGATATCGGAGGGTTTTGCAAGGTGCCAGCCGGGATATTCGGCCAATATTGGAGTGAAGCAGTCCCGCAACGTCGAGATCAAAGTCTGCTGATCACAAAATCCCGAAATCAATACTGAGCAAAATACCAGCAGTCCGGCGGCCGACCAATTTCCTTAAAGTCAGGTCGGCTTTTTCGCATAGACCATGCACCAGCCTTGAGGCGAGATGGTGCCGTCCACCGTCTTGCATGAAGACGGCGCTTCGAATAGCGAGCAGTTTTCGCAAGCCTGATCGCCTTTCGGTGTGTCCTGATACTTCACGGTCTTCTGCGGCACCTTCGCATGTGCTGGCGTCGTTGCGAAGATGATGGCCGCGCCGGTAGCTGCTCCGGCCGCTTTGACCAACACGTTACGGCGAGAGATTCTGTCTTCATCTGCCATTGTTCGTTATCCTTCTCTTGGGAAGAGATTACTCAAGTGTACTGAGATATCCCGCGACCGCGCGGATCTGCGCTTCCGTCAGATTATGGGCGATAGGTTGCATGATGGCGGAGTTGTCCGGATTGTTCTTGTCCTGGCCGCGTTCCTTGTCCCAGTTCGTCAGCTTCTTGTAGACGTAGTCGTGAAGCTGTCCCGCCAGACGCGGAAACGCGTCACGGCCCTTGGCATTATCGCCATGGCAGGAGGCACATGGCGGAACGTCGGATTTCGCGATGCCTTCAAGATAAATTTTCTTGCCCTCGGTCAGGTTCTCTCTCGATACGCCGTCCAGCGGCTTTGGATCGAGACGGTTGAATTGCTGCGCGAGGGCTTTCTCCATTTCCGGCGAGAGCACATGGGCGACGTTGAACATCACGGGGTTGTTGCGTCGGCGTTCGATGAAAGCCTGCAACTGATTGACGAGATATTCAGGTTGTTGTCCGGCAAGCCGGGGCATCGGATAGGAGCCGCGGAAACCCTGACCCTGGAGACCATGACAGGTCTTGCAGTAATCGATCTTGGCTTTGAGTTCAGATTGCGAAAAGTCAGTCTTGCGCTTTTCCTCTGCGCGCACCGCCAGACGACGTCGCTATGGCCAAGGTGATCGCCAGTAGTGCCGCTGAAATCCGCATCAGACCGCCCTTCGAATGATGGTCACGTTACGCCGTGCGGGGCGGTTCGATCCAGTTCAATTTTTGACGCCGCATTTGATCCAGATCAAATCGATACATCCGGATATTCCCGAAGCTGGTCAATATTGACCAGGCATGGGGAGAAAACTCCCGTAACGCCGGGTTTTATCGTGTCGGCGCGCGACGAAACATCATGTTTCGACGCCCGCGTATTTATTGCGCTGCAATTTATAGTTGCCGTAAGGACACGCCTCCGCAAAAACTGATTCACCCACAGCGATTGCCTTGGCTGCGCTTCCGACTCTTGGATTATCGTTGTTCCCGTAATTCGGCTTTTTAGGTTTCGTGCGGCGGCACGGAGCGTTGCAAAGAACGGGATAGCGCGCCATGCGAAGCGGGGTTGGTCGTATCTCTCGAAGCTCAAGTAGACTTCAGAGTCATCGCGGCGCTCGCGTTAATTGCCGTTGCGTCAGGTTTGTTGACGCTCTTTTCCTCCTCGCCCGCGCAGGCGTTGCCGAGTTTCGCGCGGCAGACCGGCCAACCCTGCGGCACCTGCCATACCGATTTTCCGGCGCTGACGCCGTACGGCCGGCGCTTCAAACTACTCGGCTACACGACCGGCGGCGGCGAATTCCGCACGACGCCATTCTCCTCGCAAACTGCGACAAACGCGCGCGCCGAATATGAGAAGATGATGGGCTATGTGAAGACGCTTAATTCGTCGCAGCCCTCGTCGACAAAGCCGGAGGAAGACAAGGAATGGGTGCCGCCGGTTTCGATGATGGCGGTCGTGGGCTATACCCGTACTCAAGCGGACCTCGCCGGGACCGATCCTTACAGCCCGAACAACAACGTCGTACTCTCGCCCTTCAGCATGTTCTGGGGTGGCGCGATCACCGACCATGTCGGCGCTTTTGCGCAAGTAACCTATAATGCGGCCCCGCCGGGCGGCTTTGGCGATCCGTTCGGCCACACCTGGACGTGGGACAATACCGACGTTCGTTACGCCAGCACCGCCCATGTCGGTCCGCTCGACCTGATCTACGGCATCACCGCCAATAACAATCCGACGGTGCAGGATGTCTGGAACTCGACGCCGGCATGGGGCTTTCCTTACGCCGCTTCGACGATCAACGGGCCGATCGGCAACTTTACGGCGATCGAAGGCGCCTTCGCCGCGCATGTCGGCGGCGTCGGCGCTTATACATTCATCAACGACCTGCTCTACCTCGAAGTCACCGGGTACAAGACGCTTGGCTTCAGCCAGCAGAACGCGCTCGGCACCGATCCGTTCGGCGCAGGTCAGTTGGACGGCATTGCGCCTTACTGGCGTGTCGCGCTGGAGCCGCACTGGGGCAGGAACACGCTTGATGATCGGCGCGTTCGGGGCGCAGTTCAATGTACACCCATGGGTCGATACCAGCTTCGTTTCGTGGTCGACCGCGGTGTTTCCGCAAATGGACCGGTTCTCGGATGTCGGCTTCGACGGCCAATATCAGTACCAGGGCGACAATTACTGGCTGACGCTGCGCGGCAGCTACATTCGCGAATATCAGCGGCTCGATGCCAGCTTCACCAACAATCTGGGACCGTTGAACCCGACCAACCTGCTCAACAGCATGAAGCTGCAAGCTTCATTCGCCTATGGCGCCGACAACAGGGTCGTTTTCACCGGACAGTATTTCAGCCAATGGGGCACCGCCGACGCCGGATTATACGGCACCGATCCCGTCACGGGACTTGCTTCGACGCCCAATACCAACGGCTGGATGGCGGAGCTCGCCTACATCCCGTTCGGCGCCGGCAAGATGCCGGGATGGCCGTGGGCCAACGCGCGGATCGGCCTGCAATATACCTATTACAACAAGATCAACGGCACCACGGTCGGCGCCCACGACAACAACACGCTGTTCCTCCACGCCTGGTTTGCGATGTAGCCGGACACGTCCGAATTCGGAGATGACCTGATGACAACATTTCGTTTCGTCCACGTCGCAGTTTTCGCAACCGTACTGTCGGCGCCTGCGATGGCGGCAGACCTGCCGATGAAGTCGGACGCACCCTATGTGCAGCCGCGGTTCAGCTGGACAGGGTGCTATGTCGGCGGACATGCCGGCGGCGGCAGGGGCAGCAAGGACATGACCGATCCGGTGCAACTGGTGCAGGATTCAATAAGTGGTCCGGGCACGACGACCGGCGTCACCACCGTGACCACGACGCCGACGGGCGCGGTAATCGGCGGCGAGATCGGGTGCGACTACCAGTTTTCTTCCAACGTCGTGATGGGAATCGAAGGCACCGCCTCCGGCACCACCATGAAAGGCAGCACGATGGTCGGCCTTCCGGCTGGCCTTCCCGGCAACGTGGCGCTCGTGCAGGCGAATAATGATTTTCTGGCCAGCGTGACCGGGCGCATCGGCTATGCCTTCGACACCGTCCTGCTCTATGCCCGCGGCGGCCTCGCGGTCGCCGGCGACAAATACAATGTCAGTGGCGGTGACTTCAACGGCGGCGGGCCATTCAATTTTCAGGGACTGGACAACCGCATCGGCTATGTCGTCGGCGGCGGCGTGGATTGGGCGTTCACGCGTCATTGGTCCATGAACGTCGAATATGACCATTACGGATTCGGGAACGGCAACATCCTGATGACCGAGCAGATCAGCGGTGGCGCTTTTTCAGGCGCCGTAAACGTCAGGCAGAGCGTTCAGGTGGTCAAGGTTGGCTTCAACTTCCATATCTGGGGGGCCAATTAGCGATGTTCGCAAGCCCTTCAGTCGAAGCGGGTGTATCGGGTTGCGGACAAGGGCGCCGAACGACGAAGGCTGGCCTTTGGTTTGTCGCGCTTGCATCGGTCATGGTGTTTTCCGCAAGTTGCTTCGCGCAGGAAAGAACCGCGCCGGCAGCGAGCGGCTTCGAAGCCAAGCTTGAATATTGCAAGACCTGCCACGGCCTGTCGGGACAGGGTTATCTCGGATACTTCCCGATTCCGCGGCTGGCCGGGCAACAGCCCGACTATATCGAGGCCCAGTTGCGCGCTTTCATCGAACGCCGGCGCACCAATCCGATCATGTTCAACGTGGCCCACGTGTTAAGCCCGACAATGATCTCGTCCTTGGCCAGTCATTTCCATCACCTCAATCCGCCGCCGTTTGGTGGCGCGCCGGCACGCGCGCGCGCGGAAGGCAAGAGGATCTATGACGAAGGCCTGCCTGAATCCAACGTTCCGGCCTGCTCGGCCTGCCACGGTGTGGGAGGTCACGGCCAGAACGAAATTCCACGACTGGCGGGCCAGCTCTATCCTTACATGGTCGGCCAGTTGACGGGCTGGAGCAAGGAGCGGGGCCAGGGCACGGCCGTTGACACCTCCGCGATCATGGCGCCGACGGCGCACAATTTAACACGTGCACAGATTGAATCGGTGGCGGCCTATGTCAGTACCTTGCAATGAGTGTTGCCAGCGCATCCGGCGATATATCCGCGAATGCATGAGACGCGAAAGCTTGGAATCATGAAGCGCATCGGGCTGAAACTGGCCATCCTGGCGATGGTCGCATCCACTGCCTCGGTCGTGTCGGCAATAGCCGGCGATAGTGCCGCCGTGCGCAACTGCACCTGGTGCCACGGCGCTGACGCGCAAGGCTACACGGTCGCGCCGCGTCTCGCCGGACAACGGCCGCAATACATCATGAGGCAGATCCAAAGCTTCCACGAACGCACGAGGGACAATCCGTTTTCAAGGCAATATATGTGGAACGCCGTCGCCGCGCTCAGTCAGTATGACGCGCGTGATCTCGCCAATTATTTCGCCTCGCTCCCGCCGAAACCCGCCAATGACGGCGACAACGCGCTTGTCGCGAAAGGAAAGCAGATCTTCGTTGATGGAATTCCCGAGGCCAACATCGTCTCCTGCTATGCTTGTCACGGCCCAAATGGCGAGGGCGTGAGAGACATCCCTCGCCTCGGAGGGCTGGCCTATTTCTACGTCAAGGCGCGGCTGCAACAATGGGGCCAAGGCTATCATTCGACACCGGGATCGCCGATGCCGCTGGTGGCGAACCATCTCGGGCCCGAGGAAATCGAGGCACTCGCCTCCTATCTCAGCTTTGTCAAATAGGCGGGAATATCGACCCGTTCATCGAGCCCCGAATTCCGGTGCCGACCGCCGCGAATGAAAACGCGATCACCTTCGTTCGGCTTCAGCTTCCTGCTCCAGCCGCAAGATATATTCGCGCAGCACGCCAAAACGCTCTTCCATGATATCGCTGAACAGCGGATCCTTATGCGCCGTCACGGCCGAAGCGATTTCCGTCCAATCATGAGGTTTAAGCGCCTCGATCGCGGCGGGAAAGAAATTTTGATCTTCCGCCGCCATGTGGCGTCGCTCGCATGTAATGAAATCGCGAATGATGGCATCGACGTTTTGCCGGAGGATTTCGCGGTCCGCGAGCACGTTCCTGATCGCGTGAGCGACACGGCGCAGCCGTTCAGTCCCTTTCCGGTGCTCGTCAGCGAGATTGCCGATCTTCGCCGCCGCACCCGGATCGCGCTCCCGCAGCTTGGCGAAGACCAATTCTTCCTGCGGATGGTGATAAACTTCAGTGTAGACCTCGAAATAACTGATGATTGCGCGAAAAACCTCGTAGTCGGGCCGCTCTCCGCGGTCGAAAACGTCGAGTTCTCGCTCAAGGATCGCGAGCAGCTTCTCAATATTGCTGTGCTCTTCGGTCAAGCGCTCGATGATCATGGCAGCGCCCCTTAAACTGAATGAGCCTGTCTACCCGATGGAGCGCGTGATCTCTTTGCGGCAGATCAAATCGCGCTCAAAATCGGGATGCAGCGATTTCAATTGTCCTGCTGGCAGCATGTGACTTCGGCTTACTCTACCAATGGTAGTGTGCAAGACGCCGGCAACACGTAAACGTGTTCTCGTCGTCCGCAACTCCCCATGGCGGCCGGACTTGGTGTCCCGACACAACCTTCGTTGTTCAAGTCATTATGGGAGACTTAAATGCTTTATCGAACACTGATTGCCTTTACCGCCGTGGTTGCGCTCGGTTGCGTGCCGTTAACCTCCAGCGCCCTCGCGGCCGGCCATGCTGGAGGTCACGGTGGCGGCGGACACGCGGCAGCAGGTCGCGCCGGTGGCGGACATGCCATGGGCGGACACGCCATGGGTGGTCGCGGCCATGTTGGCGGCGGACGCCGATATGCCGGCGGGCGTCGTGGTGGACCCGGTTACGGCTATGGTGGCGGTGGCTATGGCTACGGCGGCGACTACGGATGCAACGGCTATTACGATGACTACAATGGCTGCGGCTACAATCCGGGCGCCGCTATCGTCGGCGGCCTGATCGGTGGCGCCTTGAACGGCTTTGGTGCTTACTGAGACACTTCATTAAATAAAGTTCTTGTCGTGCAACGACGAAGGAAGCCGGGATCACATCCCGGCTTTCTTTGCGAATTGGCGTGCGCTGTGATCTCGACCTTCGGCGACGGCGCTCGCCGCTTCGAACGAATAGACGTCCATTCTCAGGATGCTGTAGGTGGAACTTGCGTGAAGCCGCTCAACACGCGGCTGTATTCCTGCGGCGCCGAGGGCCGAATAGAGCGGCAGGAAATGCTCCTCGGTCGGATGGTTCTTGGTCGCGAACGGCGCCAGATGTCGATAATTCAATAACTCATCGGTCGCGCCCGTCATCAGCGATTTGTGAGTCCAGTTCGCAAAGCTGTTGACCCAATCCGGTGCGGGGTCGTTCGCCCCGTGTCCTCGAAATTCAGACAGATCATGAGTCATACTGCCGCTGCCGATGATCAGCACGCCCTCCTCACGCAGCGGCGCCAGCGCGCGCCCCATGGCCAGATGATGCCCGGTGCCGAGATGCGGCTGTATCGAAAGCTGCACAACGGGAATGTCGGCTTGCGGATACATCAGGAGCAACGGCACCCACGCGCCGTGATCCAGTCCGCGGCGGTCATCGGTTTTGCAATCTATCCCGGACGCGCGCAGCAGATCGGAGACCCTTACAGCGATCGACGGTGACCCGGCTGCGGGATATTCCAGTTCGTACAGCGCACGCGGGAATCCGCCGAAGTCGTGGATGGTGTCGTTGCGCTCGACGGCGTTTACCGTGGGGACGGCCGTCTCCCAATGCGCCGACACCACGAGAATGGCGTTCGGACGCGGCAGCTTGCCGCCAAGCCGTTGCAGGAATGCGCGCGCCGGCGTGTCGGTCAGCGGCAAGGTCGGGGCACCGTGCGAAAGAAAAAGGCTGGGCAGTACGCCTTGCTTCGTGTCGGTCGGGACCCCGCTTGGCCTGTTCATCGGGATTGCGCGCCGCTCAGCCCACCGGGGATTCCTTCGGCACTGGACGTGCGCAGCGCATAGGCGCCATCGCCGAGCAGCGCCTGGACGATCAAGGTGACGGTCCAGAATGCCGGATATTCCCAGCCGCCATTGGGGTTGTTGAAGAAAAAGCCGGCCGCGCCATGCACCGTGAAGATCGCGCCGAGCAAAATCGGGATCGCCGCGATCGCAACGAGCCGCGTCCAAATTCCAAGGATCAGCGCGACAGCGGCAAGCAGTTCGGCCGCGATGACGACATAAGCCAGTCCGCCTGGCAGGCCGACGCTGCCGAAAAACTTCGCTGTCCCAGCCGGCGTAAAGACAAACAATTTGAGACTGGCATGCGCCAGAAAAAGCAATCCGAGCGTCAGGCGGAGTAGCAACGCGGCATAGGGGGCTGTGCGGGAATCGATCATGGCTGGCTCCTGATTTGGACGTCAGCCCTTTATCTCCTACCTCGAAATAATAGATAATACGGTCATTTAAGATTACACTTAACACTCATAGAGTGAGATGACCATGCTGGACCGCCTGACAGGGCTCGAAGTCTTTTCGAAAGTCGCTTCAAACGGAAGCCTGTCGGCGGCTGCGCGGGCGATGGGCCTGTCGCAGACGATGGTCACCAAGCACATCGCAGCGCTCGAAGCGCGGCTTGGGGCCAAACTGTTTCATCGCACGACGCGCAGACTTTCGATTACGGAGGCCGGGCGGAACTACCTCGAGGCTTCGGAACGGATTCTCGCTGAAATGGAAGCGGCTGATGCGAGTATCGCGGTGGACCGTGTCGAGCCGCGCGGACTGCTTCGGCTGAATGCGCCGGTATCGTTCGGGACCCGACAGATCGCTCCGCTGCTTCCTGAATTTACGGCACGCTATCCGCGCGTCGCGATTGAGCTCGGTCTCAACGATCGCCTGGTCGATCTTGCCGAAGAGGGTTGGGACCTCGCCATCCGCATCGGCAATTTGAGCAGTTCAAGCCTGATTGCCCGGCGCATCGCGCCTTGCCGTGTCGTGGTATGCGCAGCGCCGTCGTACCTTAAAGCGCGGGGCAAGCCGCTGACGGTTTCGAGCCTCGCCGAGCACAATTGTCTTGGTTACACACTGTCGCAAACCTCAGTCGATCGCTGGGCGTTTGGCGAGCGCGGGGAAATCAATGTTCGAGTCTCGGGCAATCTGCGTGGCAACAACGGCGATGCGCTGCAGGCCGCGGCCATCGCCGGGCAAGGCGTGATCTATCAGCCAACGTTCATTGTCGCTGACGATTTGCGGGCCGGCACATTGGTCGCGCTCACGCTCGATTACCCGACGGTCGAGCTGGGCGGCATCTATGCCGTTTATCTGCACGATCGCCAACCACCTGCCAAAGTGCGCGCATTCATCGACTTCATCGCCATGCGCTTCGCACCCGACCCGCCCTGGGACCGTCTGCCTTGATGCCTCCGGCTAACCCAAGCCGATACGCGTCCTCAGTTCCGGTTTTTGGACGAGAACCTCGACCAGCCAGTGGACAGATCGCTCAGCCGCATTCAGGGCATCCGCCGGCGAAAGATAGGCGACACCGGAATAGTAATGCACCGGCGTCCATTGCCCGCCATCTTCGACGTCACGCCGAAACTCCTCGAACCCGTAGCTGGCATTTTCCCGCGAAAAGAAATCGACGCATCTGTTGTGCTCGAGATCTTCGATGCTGACGAACACGATCCATGACTTATCGATGCGCTTTGACATGAAGCTCGCTTTTCCGGCCGCGAGACCTCTGGAGATCAGCGACTGTCGCCGCCGTGGCCGGTCCAATTGCTCCAGTTTACGCCGGTGAGACTTCCAAAGTCGGTGGCGAGCGGCCGCCTGGTTTGCCGCTCATGCACCGCAATGCACCGCTCGGACTCGGCGATCTTTTGCTTGAGGTCGGCGATAGCCTTCGACATCTGCCCGCGACGGCCGGCGATTTCGCCTGCGGTGAACCGGGCGGCTTCCAACGCCTTCAACGCCTCGCGGTTTTTCCTGAGCTGAACCCTGTGCCACGCAACGCTGCTATCGGTGTCTGCAACCATGATCGGGATCCTGATTCGTCACGATCATATCATTGCACGCAAGCCGAAAGGCGGCAGTGTGGCCTGCCGAATGGCCGACACCTGTGGCAGGGACGCCACTCTCCGGCCATTACCGCTAAAAGAGTCTCCGCCTGCCCCAGCGGCGTCCGTAGAAACCACCGCCAACCAGCCGGAGCACCAGCAGAAGGACAACGGCCCCGATAAAGGCGTTGATGATCAGCGCGACAATGCCGACCCCGAGGTGAATGCCAAGTCGCGGCAACAGCCAATCGCCGATAAAGGCGCCGATCAGACCGACCAGCAGATCGCCGATCAATCCGAAACCGCCCCCCTCCATCACCCTGCCTGCCAAATATCCGGCGACGATTCCGACAACGATGATCACGAGCAAGCTTTGATTGGACAGGTGCATGACTTTGTCTCCCGAGCGGGCATGCCGGGTAATGCCGGTCGATCGCCGTTGTTCCATCGGCGGATTGATTAAGCTTCGATGTTCGTCTTGCGGCTCGTCGATCACACAAGATCGATCACGCTGAGGTCCGCTCAGAGGCATGTCGCTGGAAGTCGATCCCATGATTAACCGGACATGACGTTTCGCGGCCCTCGGGCGAGAGCAGCGCAGCAGCTATTCCGGAAAATGGGTTGTGCAACGCACCATAGTCCGTATTTCTCGGCGGTCCAACGAGGTGCGCCGCGTGGCTAATTTGAATGCTGATGCTCTGGTGTCGTTGCGGCATCAGCCCGATGGGTTTTACGGAATTCGTCATCGTGATCGCATCGATCATGGCGCTGAACCCGCTGGCGATGGACATGATGCTGCCGGCACTGCCGGACATCGCATCGGCATTCCACATCACCGCCGCCAACCAGCCGCAGGAAGTCCTGTCGTCGTTCCTGATCGGCTTCGGCATCGGCCAATTCATCATGGGCCCGCTTTCGGATCGTTTCGGCCGCCGTCCGGTCCTGATCGACGGCATGGCGCTTTATTGCATCGCCAGCCTTCTGGCGATCATGGCGTCGTCGTTCGAGACATTGCTGCTGGCGCGGGTGCTGCAAGGGCTCGGCACTTCCGCGACCCGCGTGATCGCGACGTCGATCGTCCGCGACTGCTACGCCGGCCGCCGCATGGCGAGCGTCGTGTCACTGGCGATGATGATTTTTATCGCGGTGCCGGTGATCGCGCCATCGCTGGGTCAGGCGGTGATGTTGTGGACGCAGTGGCGTGGCATCTTCATCGTCCTGATGGTCTACGGCGTGCTTGCGCTGATCTGGAGCGCGGTGCGGATGCCGGAAACCTTGCCGGAAGCCGAGCGCAAGTCCCTTGCCATTCGCGACGTGCTCGGCGCCTACCGCCAGACCGTGACCAATCGGCAGACCCTGGGTTATGCGCTGGCGGCCGGTGGCGTGCAGGGCTCGCTGTTCGCTTTCGTATTCGCGTCGCAGCAGGTGTTCACCGAGATTTACGGGCTCGGGCACTATTTTCCGCTGGCGTTCGCGGCCGTCGCGATCGGCGTCGCCATCGCGGGCTTTCTCAACGCCCGTTTCGTCGGCCGAATTGGCATGCGCGCGATCTCGCACGGCGCGCTGGTCGGCTTTGTCGCGGTAGCCGGGGTCATGCTTTTGGCGGCGAAACTGCACATGCTGCCGCTGCCTTTGTTCATGGCGCTGTCGGCGCTGATGATGTTCGCGTTCGGACTGACGTTCGCCAATTTCACGGCGCTGGCGATGGAGCCGCAGGGCCATATCGCCGGCACTGCGTCGTCGCTCTATGGATCGATCACCACGCTGCTCGGCATCGGCATCGGCACAACGATCGGTCAGGCCTATGACGGCACGCTTTTGCCGTTTGCGACCGGATTTTTCCTGTGCACGCTGGCGTCGCTCGCGGTCGTGCTGGTCGTGGAAAAGGGCCGGCTGTTCCAGCCGCACGCACGGCCCGTGGCGTGAGACACGCCGCTCAATATCACCCGGCGCTCGGCCTTTACGCCGGGCGGCGCGGCACGATCGCAATCGGATTGAACGTATAGACCGCCTCGCCGTTCTGATTGAACGCGGTCCATTTGACCCGCGCGACACCTTGCGGCTTGGTCTTCGACGGGATCAGTTCGACTCACCTCGCCTTCGAGATGCAGGGTGTCGTCCGGCCGCACCGGCTTCATCCAGCGCAGTTCGTCGACGCCGGCGCCGAACAGCGGATGCGGCCCGAACGGCTTTGCTGAAAGCGCCAACCGCATCGAAATCGCGGCTGTATGCCAGCCGGAAGCGGCAAGCCCGTTGAGGATGGTGTCCTTGGCCGCCTCGTCGTCGAGGTGAAACGGCTGCGGATCGAACTCTGATGCAAATCGCAAGATCTCCTCTCTGGAGACGGTCTTGCTCTCGCTTTTGAAACGCATGCCGACCTTCAGGTCGTCGAACCATTCAACCATGATCTAACTCTCGCGCCGCCTGAGCTGTGGCAAGACCAAAAGGAAATATAGAGACTGAAAAGAAATATAAACCGGTCTTATTGCCACAGGAATGTTTGCGTCGGCGCGGTGTACCATAGCTGAGCGTCCGCAATGTCGTTGCCAAATCAGGAGCGACGCATGAGCAAATCCGCGATCCGGCTTTTGGCACTGACCATCTTCGCGACAACGCTGGCAGGCGCGCCGGCCGAGTCCCGCACAGGCCACAGCAAACATATCAAAAAGCACGGTTTCCGGACTGTCCGTCCGGCGTGGCCGGGGGCCAGCCCGCCCGTTCAGCCAGGCAATGTCTGCCCAGGCATAGCCAGAAGCTTCGATTGCAAAATATGGCCTCCTCCGTTCGATGAGGATCCTGATCGAAAAATTTCAGGCTCCGACGGCGCCTGAGCCCTCGTGTCCCGGACGCGTTGCAGCGTGAAACGGTGCAATGCAGAGCCGGGACCCCACGCCCCGATCAGATGGACCCTGGATCTGCAGCGCACCGCCATAACTCATCGCAGACGCGCGTAAACGCGCTGATGGCGCTGCGCCGCGTCCGGGGAACGCTCGCCATTTATACTATAGCGCCGTTCGCTAACGGCCTCGCTTTCGCTCGGCCTGCTCGGGCGCTACCCCAGATTCAATTCCTTGAAGAAGTCGTTGCCCTTGTCATCGATGATGATGAAGGCCGGAAAATCCACGACCTCGATGCGCCAGATCGCTTCCATGCCGAGTTCGGGATATTCCACGACCTCGACCTTCTTGATGCAGTGTTCGGCGAGATTGGCCGCCGCGCCTCCGATCGAGCCGAGATAGAAGCCGCCGTGCTTCTTGCAGGCCTCGCGCACCGCGACCGCGCGATTGCCCTTGGCGAGCATCACCATCGAGCCACCGGCGGCCTGGAACTGATCGACAAAGGAATCCATTCTTCCAGCCGTCGTCGGTCCGAACGCGCCGGACGCATAACCCTCCGGCGTCTTCGCAGGACCGGCGTAATAGATCGGATGATTCTTGAAATAATCCGGCAGCGGCTCGCCCTTCTCCAGCCGCTCGCGCAGTTTCGCATGCGCCGAATCCCGCGCCACGATCATGGTGCCGGTCAGCGACAGCCGCGTCTTGATCGGATGCTTCGACAGCGTGGCGAGAATGTCCTTCATCGGCTGGTCGAGGTCGATCTTGATCACCTCGCCGCCGAGCGCCTGCTCGACCTGCGGCAAATATTGCGCCGGATTGTGCTCGAGCTCCTCGAGATAGACGCCGTCCCTGGTGATCTTGCCGAGCACCTGGCGGTCGGCCGAGCACGACACGCCAAGGCCGATGGGGAGCGAGGCGCCATGGCGCGGCAGCCGGATCACGCGGACGTCGTGGCAGAAATACTTGCCGCCGAACTGCGCGCCCACGCCCAGGCTTTGCGTCATCTTCAATATCTCCTGCTCCATCTCGAGATCGCGGAAGGCGTTACCATCCGCCGAGCCGTGGGTGGGCAGCGCATCGAGATAACGCGCAGAAGCAAGCTTCACCGTTTTCATGCAGAGTTCGGCCGAGGTGCCGCCGATCACGATCGCAAGGTGATAGGGCGGGCATGCCGCTGTGCCGAGCGTCAGCACCTTCTCCTTCAGGAATGCCAGCAGGCGGTCTTTCGTCAGAACAGAAGGCGTCGCCTGAAACAGGAAGCTCTTGTTGGCGCTGCCGCCGCCTTTGGCCATGAACATGAACTTGTAGGCGTCGTCGCCCTCGGCATAGATCTCGCACTGCGCCGGCATGTTGTTGGCGGTGTTCTTTTCCTCATACATCGACAGCGGCGCCACCTGCGAGTAGCGCAGATTGCGCCGCAGATATGCATCGCGCGCGCCTTCCGAGAGCGCGGCCTCGTCCTCGCCGTCGGTGATGACGTTGCAGCCCTTCTTGCCCATGATGATCGCGGTGCCGGTGTCCTGGCACATCGGCAACACGCCGCCGGCGGCGATGTTGGCGTTCTTCAAAAAGTCCAGCGCCACGAACTTGTCGTTGGAGCTCGCCTCCTTGTCGTCGAGGATCGAGCGCAACTGCTTCAGATGCCCCGGACGCAAATAGTGATTGATCTCGCCGAAGGCGGCTTCCGACAGCGCCCGCAGCGCCTCGCGCGAGACCACCAGCATGTCCTTGCCGAGCACCTTCTCGACCCGGACGCCGTCGGCCGTGATCTTCTTGTAGGGCGTGGTGTCCGCGCCTAACGGAAACAGCGGGGTGTGCTTATAGGGCGGGACGGGCTTTTGCGGATCGGGAAAGGCTGACGGGGCGTTCATGATAAACTCTCGCTTTGTTTATCGTTGTCGGATTCAAAGCCAACCGTTAACGAGGCTCCGACATCGTCAAGTATTCTGCTGGAAGTGGTAGTCACAATTAGATCAAGCCATCTGGTAAGGGTCATCAACTCTACCTGATCCAATTTCTTTGGCACTCCTGCCTCTAAGGTCATTACATATTCTTGCATGACGCTGAAGTCTTGATGCACTATCTGAGATAAAGCCGGATAGGCATTGTCATGAAAGATTTTACCCAAAGGCGATAGGTTGGCCTTCGCTGAAGCATTGCTACATACATCGACCAACCCGCGATATGTTACATCGATCGCCTTTCGCAGCTTCTGCGCTTCCGCACTATCGGGAGGCAGTTGCTTCAGTATGGCGAGGCTTTGCAGAAGAGGCCCAACCTGCTCCGGGCAAAGCCAGTCGACGTGGAAATTCAAGAACAGCTCATAAAGAGAGCGGACGAGTGGCCGCAACTGATGAGCCAACTCCTTCTCATACAAGAGTTCGATTGCCGAGAGCCCCTCGACCATTCGGTATGCTACGGAATGAAGCGTCTGGTGGTAATGAACCACATCGCTATCATATTCATGATTGGGGACATGAAACTCCCTTACCTTGCGCGCGCTCAAACTTGCTGCGTCTTTTAGTTTTCGAACTGCGTCGGTAAAGCTGATCGATCGCAAAACTTCATTAGTTCCAAGGATAGTTTGGTAGGTCTTCGGAAGAATAAGCGCCGTCGAATCGAACCTAGCTTCTCGATCCTTTTGATTCACTCTGGTGCAGATAGCCAATTCAGTCAGTAGTTCTCGTGGCCCCATGATCATGGCTGGAATTAAGCCGATACCGGCCTGCTTGTAGCCTTCATAAGCGGCGACATCATCAGAGCAAACAAGCTTTCCTTCCGAATCTCCGAATATGCCGCGATACAAAACTACAGCAGGGCGAAAGCCCCTGCGAATATCGCGCTCCATGCTATCAATATCCTTCGGATTTACCTCCTCGCGCAGATACTCAATCACTCCGTCTAGACTTCGCCTATGAAATCCTGGAACGATCTTGTCTATTTCCACTCTCGTCCAAAGGCCAAGCGATTTGCCCTCCAAATATCGGACATACAACTTGACAAAATGATCATCTCCATCTCGTTTTTCTTTGCTTGTGTCGATCGAGCCGAGTGCTATCGAATGAAGTTCTGGCATTCGAACGAGATCAGCGAGCGTATCGTTCGATCGCAAAATCTTGGGCTTCCCAGCGCCAGGCCGTTCCTTTGAATTTATGCGCAGGGGATTCGAAAAGACTGACATTATCCTACGCTATGACCCCAGCCTTGCCACGCTTTCTCGTGCTAGGGATGATAGCACGTCGGACTAAATAATTCACCCCTTCCCTTCCTGCTTCTCCGCATAGGCATCCACCAGCGCGCGGATCATGCGCTGGTACGGGACACGGCGCTGGCGAGCGGCGCGCTTGAAAAACGCGACCGAGCGCTGCGACAGGCTCAGCGTCACCTTCACGTTGTTCTCGCGCAGCACCAACTTGTCCGGCGACGGCAGAAAGTCCTCGACGATCCTGATCCGGCCGATCTCGCCTTTGCTGTATTCAACTGTTGGCTTTTTCATAAATCGCTTTTCCTTTCCGCCAGTACCCTGCCCCGAAAATCCTGATCTTCTGATTTCGCCACGTGAAGCGCACCGTCATGATACCGCCTTCGACCCGGCCAAAACAAAAATAGCGTCGCTCACCGCCGCCGTGTTCAAGGTCCTCAGCGATCACGCGCAATGGATCGTGAAACGCATGCTGGGCAATCTCGAAACCGATGCCGTGCTTTGTCCGGTTGGCTCTGTCCTTTACGGGATCCCACTCGAAATCGGGCATCAGCCTGAACCGTCATCGTATATGTACAAACTACCATACTTATATATGGTCGAAAAGCCCGGAGGATCATCGTAAGTTATGAAATTCGAGCTCGCGGCTGGTCGCAGGAACAGGGCTTTGCGTCATCCCAGTCGCCAAAGAAGGCAAAATGTCACCCTTGCACTCGCCGCCCGCTTGAGGCTTTGATGCCGGGAGTCTAAGGGGCTGCCGCCATGAAATTCCGACGACCGTTTCACCGACCGATCCTGCTTGCCGCGCTACTTGCGGTATCATGCGCCTTCGCCGCCTCGCCGGCGCGGGCCGACCGCTGCACGGACATCGCCAACCAGCTCAAGAATCAGATCGACAATCTGAAAGTCGGCATCACCGCAGCCAACATCATCTATCTGTCGCATCCGCTGGCCAAGGAAATGTCGCTCGGTTGCGCCAACCGCAAATACTCCAACGAACTCTACGTCAAGGGCTACAGCCGCAAGCCGAAAGCTGAATTCATTACCTTCGTCACCGGCGCCGCCGCGATCGTCTTCACTCTCCCCAAAGACGAGTTGCTCAAGGGCGTTTCGAGCTGCATGTCGCGAATGGGCATTTTCCGCGGCGACGACGTCTCGATCCGCTATCGTCGGCTCGACATGAACTGTACGCGGACCAAGACCGACGCCGCGATCGCGATTTCCCGCGGGCTGGACCAGTAGACGAGCGTTCGGACCACTAGTGCCCCGTTCACCATGCGAACGCGAGTGCGCCCGATCGCTCGCATTTTAACGATTGGATTCACGGTAGCTTCGGCGACGCGTCTCAAAATCCCCCTGCATAACGTCTCTAGCAGGATTTGAGATTCATGAGCGTTTCAAGCATCAATTCGCCGTCCGCGCCGCTGCCGTTCAACTATCTCGACAGCAACACGCAGCCTGCTGCGATTGTTTCTCCAGTTGCGACTGATAACACCGATTCAACCGACGCCAGCCAGACCCAGCCGCCGGCCCCTGCGCCGCTGCCGCCCGGACAGGGCACACGGGTCAACCAGCTCGTCTGAGCAAATTTCTGGCGGCAACCAGCCCCGCCAAGTTGCCGGAACGCCGCGCGATCATTAGGTGTCCCCTGAAAGGGAGGACGCCGGATGGTCGCGAAATGGCTGTTGCAGAGTCTCGCCTGGACCGCCGCCTTCGCCGTGTTGCTGTTCGTGCCGGCCGGCACGCTGCACTGGCCGGCGGCGTGGGTTTTTGTCGGCGTAATGCTGTTGATCGGGCTCGGTTGCGGATCATGGCTCGCAAAAAACAATCCGGAACTCCTGACCGAGCGCATGCGCTCGCCGATCCAGCGTGATCAGCCGGCAGCCGACAAAAAGATCGTCGCCGCTCTCGGTTTGACTTTCCTGATCTGGTTCATCGTGATGGGGCTGGACGAGCGCTTTCATCCCTCCCGCATGCCTGTCGCCCTGCAGGCGATCGGGCTTGCGTTCCTGATTATCTCGACTGTCCTTATCATGCGGGTATTTCGCGAAAATTCATTCGCGGCCGCGGTGGTGAAGGTTCAGTCGGAACGCGGTCACCATGTCATCTCAACCGGACCCTATGCATTGGTTCGGCACCCGATGTATACGAGCGCGCTCGTCTTCTTCGTCGGGAGCGCGTTGTTACTGGGATCGTGGTGGGGAGTGGCAATGTGCCTGATCTTCGTTATTCTGTTTGGCATCCGCACCCGGATCGAGGAAAATACCTTGACGACCGGCCTGCCCGGCTATGCTGACTATACGGCGCGGGTGCGCTATCGTCTGGTGCCTGGATTGTGGTGAGACCGATGCCTGACAGCAAAACCCTGACCGGCGGCTGCCATTGCGGCCTGGTGCGTTTCGAATGCACCACCGATCTTGCGATGGTGACGGCGTGCAACTGCTCAATCTGCACCAAACGCGGCCTGCACTTCGCTTTTCTGCCGCCTGCGAGTTTTCAGCTGCGCGCCGGCGAAGACAACCTGAAAGAATACCTCTTCAACAAACACGCGATCCACCATCAGTCCTGCAACGATTGCGGGGTCGAAGTGTTTGCCCGCGGCAACAAGCCGGACGGAACCGCTGTAATCGCGCTCAATGTCAGTTGCATCGACGGGGTCGAGCTTTCCAGCATGAAGATGACGCCGATCGACGGCAGGAGCCGGTCATGATTGATACCGTCATTCCGGGGCATGCGTCAGCGTGAACCCGGAATGACGAAGCAGGTTAATCATCCAGTTCCTTGTAATGCCGGAAAATCCCGTCTTCGTTGAAGGCAATCCGCCGCTCGCTTGCAAGATAAGCCCTGATATTGGGGCGCGCGGCGATGCGGTCATGCAGTTCGCTTAGTTCTGGAGTTTTGCGCTCGAAGGTCTTCATCCGCTTCGGGAAAGCGTAACGCAGCCCCTCGACCAACTGGAACAGCGAGAGATCAACATAAGTGAGCTTGCGCCCGGTCACGTAATGGCCGGTGCTGCCCTCAAGCAAGTGCTCGAAATAGCCGAGATATTTTGGCACGCGCTCGTCCCAGAGCGCCTCGGTGCGCTTTTTCGCTTCGCTCTTTTGATCGTCATAATAAAGCGAGGGGCCGAGCGGATGATGGGTGTCGTGCACTTCCAGCACGAAGTCCGTAATCGTCAATTGCAGCTGATGCACCCAAAGCTTCCCGCTTTCCGTTTTTGGCGCGAGAGCATGCCGGGCGCCAAGATAAAGCAGGATATTGGCGGTCTGCCCGATCACGACCTTGCCGGCCTTGAGAAAGGGAGGCGCGAAAGGCGGCGTGCCACTGCCCGTTTCCATCATCCGCATCATCGCCGCCGTGCCGCGCTCGCGCGCGACATCGACATAGCCGGCGCCGGCCTCTTCCAGCGCGAGACGGATATATTCGCCGCGGCCCTGGATCGACGGCCAGTAGTAGAGTTCGTATCGCATCGGAAAACCTTTCTGCTTAACGAGATATTAAAGTGACCCACACCTGAGAAGTGACTCGCACCTGAAGGAATTGTCCGAAACAACGCCCGGGTTCCTCGCTGTTTCTTACAAAATTTCAACGCTATTTCGCAAAGTGCGCCGAATTCGACGTGCAAGCCCTTCGCCAGTTAACCGGGCGGCTCTAGGGTGTTGGCAGGAACCCACCGCATGCTCCACTCCCCCGCCCAAAGCTTCGCCTATCAGCAGACCCTGGTCGCATTTGCAGGCGCCGTGTGCCTGTTCGGCACCTGGATCGGTATGCGCCACTTCGCCCGCGCCCGCGCCACCGAAGGACCGACCCGACGCGGCTGGTTGTTCATGGCTTCCGTCGGCACCGGCGTGGCGCTCTGGGCTTCGACCTTCATCTCGGTCCTGGCGCTCGATCCCTTGCTCACAAGCGGATTTGAACCGGTCGCCACCGGCGCGGTTCTCTTCATCGCGGTCATCGCTTGTTTTGTCGGCTTTGAAATCGGCAGCCGGCACTTTCCGCTGGCGCCGGAAACCGGCGGCCTTGTCATGGGCATCGGCATCCTTGCCATGCACCTCGTGGCCTTCAAGGCCTGGCACATCAAGGGCAGTTTCGAGTGGAACGCCTATGGCCTCGTGATGACCCTTATGCTCGGGCTCGGCCTGAGCGCGCTTGCCGTCAACCGCGCCAACCGTCCGGTGACGCGCTGGTGCCGGCATGGCGCCGCGATCGTGCTCGCTTTCATGATCTGCGTCATGCACTACTCGCTGACCGCTTCGGTCGCGGTTGTACCGGACGCATCCGTGATCCTGCCGGCCTACCTCGTGCCCGCCGATACACTCGGCATCGCCGTGGTCGCGGCCGTTCTCCTCGTCATGGGCAACGGCTTTTCGACCTATATCATCGACCTGCGCGCGCGCACCGAGTCGGCCGACCGTATCCACCAATTGTCGTTCAACGACACCATGACCGGGCTGCCGAACCGCATCGCCTTCAACGAGCGGCTCGCCTTCGATGCCGCCGAAGCCCACGAAAAGGCGCACAAGCTCGCGGCCTTCTCGATCGATCTCGATGGCTTCAAGGACATCAACGATCTCTACGGCCATGGCGCCGGCGATCTGCTCCTGATCGACGTGGCGACGCGCATGCGCAAGCAGCTTGCTCCGGGCGAATTCCTGGCGCGCCAAAGCGGCGACGAATTCCTGGCGCTGACGACCTCACGCAATCACCCGGACGATGCCTATGCCTTCGCGGAACGGATCGCGCAGGCCTTTGCCGAACCGTTTACGGTTCAGGGCTACGCCGTCCGCCTGACCGCCTCGATCGGCTTTTCGGTGTTTCCGACCGATACGCCGGAGCGCGACCAGCTGCTCAGCAATGCCAAGCTCGCGATGCACCGGGGCAAGAGCGGGCAATCCGGCTCGATCTGCATGTACAGTCCCGAAATGGACGACAGCGCCCGCAAGCGCCGCGCGCTCGCCCGCGATCTCGAACATGCGGCCGAACGTCAGGAGCTGTTTTTGAACTATCAGCTTCAGATGTCGCTCAATGACGGCAAGATCTGCGGCGCCGAAGCCTTGATGCGATGGAAGCATCCGAAGCTCGGCATGGTTTCGCCGGCGGAATTCATTCCGCTGGCCGAGGAAACCGAAGCGATCTTCGAAATGGGCGAATGGGCGCTGCGCGCCGCCTGCCGCGACGCCGCGGAAGGCAAGATTCCCGGAAACGTCGCGGTCAACCTCTCGCCGGTCCAGTTCGGCCGCGAGGACCTCGCCGAGATGATCCACGGCATTCTGTTGGAAACCGGCTTGCCGCCGGCACGTCTTGAGGTCGAAGTCACGGAATCGACCATCATGTCGGACCAGAGCCGCGGCCTGCATATCCTGCGCAAGCTGAAAGCCATGGGCATCACGGTTGCGATGGACGATTTCGGCACGGGTTATTCGTCGCTAGCGACGCTGCACGCCTTCCCGTTCGACAAGATCAAGCTCGACCAGTCCTTCGTCAAACGCCTGCCGCACGATGCGGCAGCTGCCGCCATCGTCCGCACCGTGCTGGCGCTCGGCGAAAGCCTGCGCATGCCGGTTCTGGCCGAGGGCATCGAGACCGAGGCGCAATGGGATTTCCTGGCGCGCGCCGGCTGCGCCAAGGGTCAGGGCTATCTGTTCGCAAGACCGGCGGCGGTGTCGCAATTGTCCACTGTGATCAGCGCGGCCGCCCGCTTTACCCGCGACGCGCTGCCGGCCATCGACGTCGAGCACGCGACCGTCGCGGCCTAGCCTCCCGACCAGGGGGCGTGTACTCATACATCCGGTCAGCCCACGAAGCATGCCGTGTCCGCTCACCCCAGGAGCGCACATCAACCGGCCGGCAGGACAGCCATGTTCGCGCCGTGCCATAACAATTCGGCTAAAATGGCTGACGGACCCAGGAGAATTAAAAAAATGCGATACAAAGTGCTGCTGCTCGCGAGCGCCGTTGGTGCCGCCCTTTGTACAACCGCTTGCCGAGCCGCCGAGCTGAAACTGCTCACCGCCGGTGCGTTCAAGTCGACCGTGATGGCGCTGCTGCCTGAATACGAGAAGACGAGCGGCAACAAGGTTTCAGTTGAAAATGACACCGCCGGCGCGCTGATGAAGCGGATCAAGGCTGGCGAAAGTTTCGATGTGGTCGTGATGACCCCGGAGGGAATTGACCAGTTGGCTGGCGAGGGCAAAGTGATTTCCGGCAGCCGGACTGATCTCGCCCGCGTGGGCGTCGGAGTCATGGTGAAGACCGGCGCGAGCAAGCCTGATATTTCGACCGTCGAAGCTTTCAAGAAGGCGGTGCTCGAGGCAAAGTCGATCAGCTTCATCGATCCCGCGAGCGGCGGCTCCAGCGGCATCTATGTCGAGAAGCTGCTGGAGCGCCTCGGCATAGCGGATCAGGTCAAGCCCAAGGAAAAGCTCAAACAGGGTGGCTATGTCGCCGATTACGTCGAATCCGGTCAGGCCGAGCTTGGAATTCATCAGATCAGCGAGATCTTGCCGCATGCCGGCGTCACGCTGGTCGGACCGCTGCCGAAGGAAATTCAAAACTACACCGTGTACGCCGCCGGCATCGGTGCAGGAACCAAAGACAGTGACGCCGCCAAGGCACTGATTGCCTCACTGGTCGGCCCAACGGCCCAGGCGTTGTTTAAATCGAAGGGCATGGAGCCGGCTGCCAACTAAGCCGCCGCGGATCGTTTCGAACAACAACCCACTTCAAACAACAGCCCATGGCGCTCAGCGAACTGGCGCCATGGGCTGCACTTCGGCCACCGCTGCACTTCGGCCCCCTGTGGTAGCCATCGCAAACCATCAGCCGTGGTGCCAGATCATTTCGAAGTGGTGATGTCCCTGACCACCGAAATCCCAAGCAACGTGAGCGTCGTCGGACCCATGCCCGCCATTTTGCGCAACAGGCCCGCTCGGCGAGCCGGATGTCGTGCCTCCTCCGACCGGAATGGTCCCCTTTGCAATGCCCGCCACCGATGTCGCGCCTGCCACCGTGGTCGCGGTGCCGACATAGGTCCCGCCTCCGACCGGAATATTGTTGCCGGAAACATCGGCCGCATCCGCCACAAAGCCCTGGCCCGCGGCCTGAATTTGCGCCTGATCCGCCGCCAAAGCCGCGCCGGTGTCTCCATTCAAGATGCCCTTGAGACCTTGAACGGCATTATTGGTATCGGCCAGCAGCGTCCCGTCTTGCAGTTCATTGTCGAATCGCGCGCCGAAAATGCCGCCCTGGCCCTGCGCGAACGACGCACCAAACTTCTGGTAGTTCTGGATTTCCGTGATCAGCGACTGAAGCTCGCCCGGGGTGGTATTGTTACCCGCCGCGACGTTGTCCAGCTGGTTGTTGATGACGTTGCCTTCGGAGAGGAATTTGGCCCAGAAGTTGGTTTGCGCCTGATCGTCCTGAAATTTTCCGATGGTTCCGGTCAAATAGCCCGGCATTTCAGAAAAGCCGCCGACCGTTCCGGCATTCCCGTTACCGCCGGCCGCCACGTTCAAGGCTCCGTCGCCCTGCACGATATCGATGATGTCGAGCAGATTGTCGTTGGTCGATCGCGCGGCGACGTTCGGATTGGTCGCGTATTCCTTGTCGAACTGGTTGATCTGAAGATTGATCTGGTTCAGCACGGTATCCAGATGGATGGTTGTAAGCTCGGCATTGGTCGGGGCAAGGCCGTTCTCGATGCCCGCAAGTGCGGTCGGGTTGTTGATCAGGTTGGTCAGCCCCGCCGCAATGGCCTTCATGTCCGCATCGAATTGCGGCAGGTTCGAATGGTTGAGGCCGCCGACTGCAAGATCGGCGGCTGCATTGAACACCGAACCGATATCGGCCAGCGTCGCGCCGGGTGCGGTTGCCGTCGCAACTGCCGCTGCACTGTCCGATCCGGTCGGAAGAGCCTGGAACCCTACCTCGTTCGCGCCCGTATTGGCCGCATAGGGATTAGCCGCCAGCGCGGTGGCAAGCGCGGTATCGCCGTTGATCTCGTTAAGGATTGTCGTCTGAGTGGTGTGGATCAACTCCTGCGCCATAACGGCCGCATGGCTATTGCCGACCGCATGCGGCGCTTCGCTCAATAGCGTCTGCAACTGCCCTTGAACCTCCGACAGCACCGATGTGTCGTTCGCGGACAACGCATAAGCGTTGCCGGCGACCGTCACGCCGTTCGGATTGGCAAGCACCGCATTGACATCGTTCATCACGGCTGTGATGTCGGTCGTATACATGCCGAGATAAGCTTGCTGGTTGTTGTTGTCGACGGGCGTACTCCACAATCCGCCATCGAGCAGACGGGTCGCGTCGTTGAACACGACGCCGGCCTGATCGAGGTCGGTCGACTGCGCCAGCGCATCATTTCGCGTAAGCGTGGGAAGTGTCGTCATCTTGGTTTCCTCCGACTAAAAACATACCGCGCGTGCTCAGAATGATCGATGGATGGCGTGTCGCAACTATGTCTGCACTTTGGCCCGCCTCGTGTATGAATGCGGCAATTCTCGAAATGCAAAGCGATTCACTGCTCGATGAAAGCACGGCGCATCTGATCGGCGATCGGCTTGAACAGATAGCTCATCATCGTCCTGCTTCGCGTCTGCATGAAAACCTCGGCAGGCATTCCCGGCACGAGTTGTTGACCGGCAAGTCGCCGGCGCTCCTGGTCCGACAGGACAACTCTCACCGTGAAGTAAGGCGCGCTGGTTTGCTGATCACGGCTCGTGTCGGCCGAAACATATGAAACGGAGCCGGTGAGTTGCGGCGTCACGCGCTGATTGAAAGCCGAAAACCGGACAAAGGCCGATTGACCGGTGCGCACCTGGTCAATGTCCTTGGGTTGCAGCCGTGCTTCAATCTGCAAGTCTTCCGTGTCAGGAACGATTTCCATAATGGTATCGCCGGCGCGGATGACCCCGCCGATGGTGTGCGCGGCAAGCTGATGAACGATACCGGCTACCGGCGCATGAATCTCGATACGGTCGAGCAGGTCGCGCGCCGCAATGCTGCGTTCGACGAGTTCGGCTTCCTTGCCCTGGGCTTCGCCAAGCTCTTTGACGACATCGGTGCGAAAATCCTGATCCGCGCGGACCATCTGCAACTGGGTCTCGCCGATCTTTGATTTCGTCTCGGCAATCGAGGACACGATCTGTCCACGTTCGCCGTCGATCCGCGCGGATTCCCGCTGCAACGTCGTCAGACGGGTCAGCGGAACCAGGTGCTTGTCATACAGCTCCTGCACGCCGGTCAGCTCGCCCGCAATCAGTTCCAGTTGCCTGGCCTTGGAATTGAGCTGGGCCTGGAGGCCCCCGATTTCCTCGGTCAATTGCGCAACCCGGCCCTGCAACAGGTCTTTCTGGCTCTGGCGCGCGATCATGCGGGCCTTGAACAGCGAATCCTCCGAGGCCAGCCGGCTTTTTACCGTTTCATTCGCCGAACGTGATGCAAGCTCCGCAGGAACTTCTATTCGCGCAAGACCATCGCGCTCGGCCACGAGACGAGCGATCTTCGCCCCCAATTCATCAAGCTGCTTGCTCACCATTTGCAAGCCGGCCCGCGCCTGGGTCGCGTCGAGCCGCAACAGCAGCTCGCCCGTCTGCACCCGGCTGCCGTCCTGCACATCGATTTCGGCGACAATGCCTCCGGTTGGATGCTGGATATTCTTGACGTTCGATTGCACGACGAGATTGCCGGGCACCACAACGGCGCCCGCGAGCGGCACGAACGCGGCCCATCCTCCAGTGAGGACCCCGCCAACCAGGAGAACTCGAAGGCCGACGCGCAGTTCGTGTTCGAACGCCCATCGAACGCCCGTCTGCAAGCTGTCATCGGCCGCATCCGCGGGAGGCACAGCGCCATCACGATCGAGAATAAAGGCGGCGCCCGCCATCAGACCGTTACGGCACTGGCCGATCAGTTCGGCAACCGCCGCGTTGGGCTTGGGCGGGGTAGCCGACACGGCAACGCGTCCGCCCTCAATTTCCGACAGAGGCGAATCCTCGCGCGCGGTCATGTCCGCCACAGGATGACGCAGATCCATATAGACGGGATCGCTCTGAAAGATAGGCGGACTCTGCCCATGCAGCGGCGGCACGATCTGCTCAACCAGCGGATTGCTGCCATCTTCGGCCTGGACGGGAGTATTGATGCCAAACGACTTCAGGCAGATGTCAATCGCAAGCTTGACGGTGCTCTTTGGTTTTCGCCTCGGACGGAGCGGTTGTGGTTTGCGTGGCGCCTGACGTTTCCGCGTTTCGCCACGCCCGGCGGGACGCCGGCCGTCGCCGCGCTCGCCGTCGAGGGCTTGGCGCAAACGCTGAAGTTCGAGAATCAGCGCTTCGCCCTGCGGTCCGACGCGGTCGGCCTCAGGCTCGCCACTCCAGTTCCGATCAGATCCGTCGAGGTGTCGATGATCTTGAGGGTGCTGCATGGCTAGACGCGCTCTGGAGCTACGGCGTTGCGCGGCGCAGGGCTGGGCCCGGTGCGCGCCTGCGGCTTGGGTGGCGCGCCTTGCGTCCTGGAGCCGCCAACGCGAGCGAATACCTCCTGGCACGAGCCGAAGGCGATCGACTTTCCTTCGTAAAGCACGAGCGCCATGTCCAATGCGGCGATCACGCTTGGGCGATGCGAGATCACGATAACGATGCTCTTGTTCTGCCGCAGGAACTGAATGGCGCGGCTCAACGCGTTCTCGCCGTCGGCATCCAGATTGGCGTTGGGCTCGTCGAGCACGACCAGGAACGGATCGCCATAGACCGCGCGTGCGAGTCCTACTCTCTGCCGCTGGCCCGCCGACAGCGACGAGCCGCCCTGGCCGATCTGGGTCGAATAGCCATTGGGCAGCCGCACGATGAGATCGTGCACGCCCGATATCTGCGCCGCCCTTATGATCGCCTCGGAAGTCGCGCCCTCATCGAAGCGGCAGATATTTTCGGCGATCGTACCGTCAAACAAGGCGACGTCTTGCGGCAAATAGCCGATATGTCGTCCGAGATCCTCGCTTCGCCACTGATCGATCGCTGCGCCGTCGAGCCGAACAGCGCCGCCCTTTGCCGGCCAGATTCCTACCAGCGCCTTGGACAGCGAGGTCTTGCCGGATGCGCTGGCCCCCAGCAAAGCCAATCCCATGCCGGCCTTGAGCGAGAAACTGACGCTCGAGACGATGGGCGTGTCGGTAGCGGGTGCGGTGACCGTGAGCTGCTGCACGGCGAGTTCGCGGCACGGCCGCGCCAGGTGAACTGCCGGGAGAGGAGGTCTCGCCGTTGCCTTGCAAACCTCGCGCAGCCGCGCGATGCCCTGGCGTGCGGCGACGAGCTGCTTCCAGCTGGACAACGCGACCTCGACCGGTGCCAACGCCCGCCCCATCATGATCGAGGAGGCGATCATGATGCCGCCTGAGGCGCTGTCGGTAACCACCAGATACGCCCCCACCCCCAACATCCCGGATTGCAGGACATAGCGCAACACCTTGGCGCCCGAGCCGAGATTGGCGAAGAGATCGCTGGCACGCATATTTTCCCGCAAGTACCGCTCGTTTGATTGCGACCACCGCGCCTTGAATCGATCCGTCATACCGAGCGCGCGGATCACCTCGGCATTGCGCTGGATGGTGCCTACGAGCTCTTGCCGCTGTGCGCTGGAATCCGTCGCGGACCTCGCCGCATCCCGAGACAGGCGTTCCGTCAGGAACATCATGGCCACGATGGAAATGGTCCCGATCACCGCGGTTACGCCGATCGCGGGATGAAACAGAAACAGTCCAATCAGGAAGATTGGAATCCAGGGCATGTCCAGGAACGCCGTCGGTCCCATGCTCGACATGAAGGCGCGGACCTGCTCGAGATCGCGCGATGGCTGCTGCATGGCCGACGGTTTCACGCCGCGAAGCGGCAACGTCACGAGCGCATTATGGATCGCCTCCTGAAGGCCGACATCGAAAAGCGTCGCCACACGGCACAACATGCGTGATCGCAAGGCTTCAAAATATCCCTGAATCAGGTAGGCAAGCAGCACCATCAGCGAGAGACCCGACAGTGTCGCAAGATTCCGGCTCGGAATAACGCGGTCGTAGACCTGCAGCATGTAGAGCGAGCCGGACAGCGTCAACAGATTGATCACGCCGCTGAACGCGGCAATACCGGTCATCCGTCGCGCACTTTCGCGCAGACCCCGCGATACCGGATCATCCGCCGCCGATGTCGCCAGCACACTACGCGGTCCGGACCGTAAAGTCGGTCGCAAACGATCTTGCACGGTATTCCCCCTCTTCCGTCTCCTCATCGTGCGCCAGTCCGACTTTCTTTTCGTGGCCGATGCTGTCCATTTTCCGGCAGCAATTGGACCGTGGACAGTCGCTGCTGCGGCTTTCTGACTGCGAGACATGACGCGCGGGAGAGGCCGCGCGCCGCAATCGAGGTCATAGAATCGTCCGGCTATCACCTTGCTTCGGCACGCATTGGCCGCCGTCTCGGCCGAATGACGCCACGAAACTGAATGACATTTGTACCGTTCCGTCGGCGGCGTTGATCGATTTCTCTCAGGCAGACGACGGCACGAACAAGGAAAAACAAAACAAGGAAAACAAAATGGAGCACTTGGCGTACGATGCAAATGCACCCGATAGTATGAGGATCGGCAGGTAACCAGCCGCGCGCAGATTGGCTCATCGTTCGCAGCGGGGCGTCGCTGTTTGGACGGCTAGGCCGCGCGTCGACGAAAAAGGGAGACGATTTTATTCGCCGGCCAGGCGAGCTCGGATTTGGGGAACGAACAGTTGAGTAAGCGTCACGATGGAACCGCACAGCTGCGCCCGGACAACTCCGGTGTTAAGTCGCGCTACGCATTTGACCGGCGCGCGAAGGCCGCGCGCCGCGGGGAACTCGAAACTCGCCGCATTCATGAAAAGGGAGTGCGCGGGTGAGACAACGCAGGACCGATTACGGCACGATCTTCCTGCACTGGCTGCTCGTCGCAGCCATCGGGGCCGCGTTCGTCAGCGGGCTTCGTATCGCAACGGAGGCGCCAGGCCGAACGTGGATCAATCTGTTCGACGCACTGTTGCCGCGGGCCAATGTCTGGACCCTGCATATCGAAGCGGCTGTGGCTCTGGTCGCGATTGCGGTCGCCTATACGGTCTATTTGACCCGATCCGGCCTGAGCCGCCGTGTTCAACTGGACAAGATTCGTCTACGCGCCCTGATTGGACGAAAGCAAGGCCGGCTTGGTGCCGTCAGCGTCCTGCTTTCGTGGTTCTTCTTCCTCACCATGGCGGTGCTGATTGTCAGCGGCGGCCTTCTCTATTTTGGTCTGCTCGCGGGCCAAGGCGTCGCGGCCGCGCATTGGTGGGCGAGCTGGGCAATTCCGGTCTTTACCGGCCTGCATATCCTTGTCCAGATCATGATCGGCGGAACGTCGCAGCTTCTTCGTATCTTTCGTCCCGGACGCTTGCCACCTCCTCCACCTCGCCTTGATGCCGTGGAGTTGCTCACATTGCTCGTCGAACAGTCCGAGCAGCCGGCGCCGCAACCTCGGCAGCAGCCGCAGCGGAAGACGAAAACCAGCAGCCCCGCAAAGCAACGCGACGTCACGCTACAATCGAACCCTCTCATCGTTGCAACGTCGGTAGCGATTCCTGGGCACCTGGGCCATGATCGCGACGGACTGGCTGGTGGTCGACGGCTTGCGCATCCACCGCATCTCCAGCGCGCAGGCTCCCATTCTCGACGGCGACACGTCCGATCCGGTCTGGCGCAACATCCAGCCGTTCTCCGTGATGACCAATCAGGGCGACAATTTCGACGGCAAGGGCGAAACCAGAATCAATATTCGCGCGGTTCATGACGGCGTCTGGGCGTATTTCCTGTTCGACTGGGAGGATCCGACGCGGTCGTTGAAGCAACTGCCGCTCATCAAGCGGGCTAATGGCTGGCAACTGTTGCATGACGGCTACGAGAGAGGCGACGAGCATGCCTTCAATGAAGACAAGTTCGCCGTCCTGTTTACGACGCTGGACCTGACACTGGCGGGCGACCACACCTTCCATGCGGGTCCACAGCCGATCGACGGTGCGCCCCAGACCATGACCGGACGAGGCTTGCACTACACATCTGCTGCCGGAGTTTACGCCGACGTGTGGCAATGGAAGGCCACCAGCACCGGCCCAAGCGGCTGGATGGATGACGATCATTTCGGTCCGCCGCTCGAGCCGACCCCCGCGCAATTGCAGAACGCCGCCCCTTACCGGGGCGGGTTTGAGCCCGACCCTGGCACCGCGAATTATTCCAACAATTTCGATGCGACTCTGGACCCGGCAGACCGCGATCAAGTGGTGAGGCCGCGCCGGCTGCCGAAGGATCTCGCCGCAACAACGGCGGCAATGGGAACCATCGACCTCGATCCGGAGGTCGGCGAGAACGACGGCGCGCGCTGGTTCATGACGGAGGTCGACTCCGTCCCGTATACGAAAGAGATGGACCTTCAGATCCCCGTCGGCACCGTCATTCCCGGAGTCATCATAGCCGGGGAATTTTCAGGCGATCGCGCCGACGTTCGATGCGCGGGGCGATGGGCCTCCGGACATTGGTCGCTCGAGGTCGCGCGCAGGCTCGACACGCACAGCCAATTCGACGTGCCGATCAAGACGGGCGTCTTCATGCGCGTCGCGGCATTCGACCACAGCCAGATTGCGCATACGCGGCATGTCCGGCCCATTCGTATCGAGGTGGAGTAATGACGAAGATTTGCAAGGTGACGCTTCAACAAAGAGACGTTTCTCGTGAACTGCGGCGATCTCCTGCTCGACGGCGCACTGATGAGCGGCGTCGAGCTGCCCTACGATTGCCGCAGCGGCATTTGCGGGTCCTGCCGGGTACGTCTGGTGGACGGCAAGGTATTCGGCGGCACCGATGAGAGCAGCGACATGATCCACGCCTGTCAAGCGCGGGTCGTCTCCGATCTCAAAGTGGTCGCAGAGCCTACGCCTGATCCGGTTTCGATATCGGCGCGCGTATCCGAAATGGTCCGGCTCGCGCCCGACGTCGTCGGCGTCGGCCTCGAGCTCCAGCAGCCATTCCGGCATTTGCCGGGCCAATATTGCAAATTGCAATTCCGCGGTTTCGCGGAGCGATGCTTTAGCCCGACTTATCCGCTGGAGGGCGCCCCGAATAATCGCCGGCTGCATTTTCACATCCGGCGCCTGCCGCATGGCGCTGTATCATCGGCGCTCGGAAACAAGATTTGTGTTGGCCACCGCGTCAGGCTGTCCGGCCCGTTCGGCAGCGCATTTCACCGGCGCGAACATCACGGTCGCGTGGTCCTGGTCGCCAGCGGGACGGGGTTCGCGCCGATGTGGGCGATCGCCGCCGCGGCGATCACCGAGCGGCCACAACGCGAGCTGACCTTTGTCGTTGCCACCCGGAAGCTGAAGTCGTTCTACATGCACAGCGCGCTGTGCCGGCTGGCACGATTTCCCAATGTCACCATCGTTCCCGTCGTATCGGAACCGCAGAGCGTCTCCTTCGCCATCAGAGGCGGCCGGCCGGTCGACTACCTGCCTGATCTATCGCCGGAAGACATCGTCTATACAGCCGGTGCTCCAGCCATGACCGACGCTGTGGCAGAGATCGCGAAGGCGGCAGGCGCCAGATGCTACACCGACCCGTTCTCGCCCAACGATCAAGGCGGAGAATCCTCCGGCCTGATGGCACGTTTCGTCGGCTGGCTGGACGGTTCCAGAAAGAGCCCCGAAATTCTGCACGCCGCTTGAGAAAACGCTGCGTCCGCCGGCGCAGCCGCTACGGGCCTGAACATCATTCCAGTTCTCGCACGAGAAAAACCTGATGACGAAGATCACTTTCATCGATCGCAAGAACAACGCCAGGAGCATCAGCGTGGATAACGGCGACACGGTCATGCGTGCGGCCGTCAGTCACGGCATAAAGGGTATCGTTGCGGAATGCGGCGGCAACGCTCTTTGCGCAACCTGCCATGTCTATGTTGACGAGCCCTGGATTTCGAAAGTCGGTCCCGTTGGCGACGATGAGGGCATGCTGCTGGACATGACCGCCACTGTGCGCCGCCCCAACAGCCGGCTGTGTTGTCAGATCAGGGTCACGCCGGCGCTCGACGGCCTGACGCTCCGCCTGCCGCACAAACAGGTGTGATGCCGGAACGAAGCGCACGGACCATCCAATACGATTGCAGTTTCTCGATCGTGATGTAATGAGTCCGTTGTTGGCACCTAACGACATCGTCATTCTACTGATGAACGTCCGCATGTAAGGTAAAAGCGGACGATGAACGGCGCTGCTCAACTTCCGTTAGCGCCGCTAATGGATGAGATGCAGGAATTAGAAGCGTGATGAAGCGGTTTAACTGGATATTTCTGACCATCGTTGCACTGGCCTCGCCGTCCGCGGCATTTGCCGAGGAATGGCCTGGCAGTTTCCTCGCACGTGTCGAGGCGATGGCGTTGATTGAAACGCTGAATGCCGAATTGCTCTCGAATCCGAGCGCCACCCTGACGCTGGAGCGCTGGTGCGGCGCCCACCGCCTGGCGAAGGAAGCAAAGGTTTCGGCGCACCTCGTGCGCGGAGAAGATCGGCAGATCGCGCCGGAAGATCGCCAGCGGTTCGCGATCACCGCTGACGAGCCTGTACGCTACCGGCGCGTGCAATTGTTTTGCGGCGATAAACTGCTTTCCGAGGCAGACAACTGGTATGTGCCGAGCCGCCTCACCCCTGAGATGAACCGCCTGCTTAATGAAACCGACACTCCCTTCGGACGCGCGGTGAAGGATCTTGAATTCCAGCGCCAGACGCTCAAGGTCACCCCGCTCTGGCGGCCGTTGCGCGAAGGATGGGAGCTGGAGGCGGCACAAAAAGACGGGACCGGCGCGCTGCCGATTCCTGACCATGTGCTGGAGCACCGCGCCATTCTTTTTACCAAAGCGCGGGTGCCGTTCTCGATCGTGGTCGAAACCTATACCAGGCACATGTTCGATTTTCCGCTCAACGCCGCGAAGTGACGGGCGCGGCGCGGCGCGGCGCGGGCGAGGTGCGTTGAACTATTGCGGGCTCGTGTCAAGAAACATCGAGAAACAATATTTTCTTTTAAAAAAGCAGCGAATCACGGCCCCATGATGAGCTCATGGCCACTCAGAATATCCTGATTGTAGAAGACGATAGGGAGACGCGAACCCTGATTGCGCGGTACCTGCGCGCCAATGGCTGCAATCCGATTGCTGTGGCCGATGGCGTCGAAATGGTGCGCGTCTTGGCCGTCTGCCGCGTCGATGTTCTCATTCTGGATCTAATGCTTCCGGGTGAAGACGGCCTCAGTCTTTGCCGCAAGGTGAGAGCTGGGTCTTCCTCACTCCCGATTATCATACTCACCGCCCGCGGCGACGACGTCGACCGTATCGTCGGGCTCGATAACGGGGCGGATGACTATCTCTCAAAGCCATTCAATCCGCGCGAACTTCTGGCAAGAATACACGCCATCATGCGACGGCAGGCTTTCGGCCATAGCGCCCGTTTGACCGACGAGGCGGCCGTACTTGCGTTTCTTGGCTGGCAAATCGATCTTCGTCAGCGCGAAGTACGGAGCCCCAATGCCGCGAGCATCGCCATGACAGGTGCCGAGTTCAACCTTCTGCAGACTTTTTGCGAAAGAGCTGGACGGGTACTTTCCCGCGATAATTTGCTCGATCTTACCCAGAGCCGCGACGGAAGTGCTCTCGGGCGGAGCATCGACGTACTGGTAAGCCGTATCAGGCGCAAGATCGAAGCCGATCCACAAAATCCCTCCATTATCAAGACGGTACGTGCCGGGGGATACATGTTCACGCCCAAGGTCGAGGTTATCGCGCACTCAGCGAGTATCTGATGCGAAACGCGATTGCTTTTCTGAATTTAAAACGGATTAGCGGTCAGATAACAGCGCTGGTACTCGCCTCTATCATCACACTGCATTTAATTGTCACTGCCGTCTTTCTGATCCATCAGCCGGATCCGCAATCGCGGCATGAGAATCCGTTTCTGCACAATCATGATCTGGCGGGTGTGGCTATGCATCTGCTTGACGCAGCAACGCCGGCGGAGCGGGCTATTCTCATCGCAGTATTCTCGCGGTCCGATCCGCAGCTGGAGATCGAGGCGCTGCCGCGCGATTCCGTTCCGCCGCCGGAACATGCTCGCCGAAGCGAATTGAGGGATTTGCCGCCCTGGTTCAGAGACGATGTCAGAATCTTTGCGGTCGATGCCGATGGAGACAATCCCAGGATTGGTTTCGCCTTGCCCGACGGGACCGGGGTCGCCATGCGGCTAAAACCGGACGGCCACCACCCACCGTTCTGGGCTGGCCCCTGGATGATGACGCTGTTTTTAGCAGCCATCAGCGTTGTGCTGCTTAGCCTGTGGGCTGCGCGCGCGTTGACGACCCCACTGTCGTCCTTTGCCGACGCTGCGGAAAATTTTAGCCTCAGTCGCACGCTGAGTTCGCTGCCGGAACGGGGACCTGAAGAAGTCCGGCGCGCAGCACGCGCCCTTAATCGAATGCACGATCGCATCGCCGGTCTTATGGACGATCGTACCAAGATGCTCGCTGCGATCAGTCACGATTTACGTACCCCAATTACGAGAATGCGTCTGCGCTCCGAATTTATAGATGATGAAGCGCAGCGCGATCGCATGTCGGCCGACCTCGATCAGATGCGGTCGATGCTGGATTTGGTGCTTTCGTTCCTGCGCAATGATCGCAAACTGGAGGTCATGACGCTGGTCGATATTACGACCGTGTTGCAGCTCATCGCAGACGAATTTGCCGATATGGGTCACAGCGTCACTTATGTCGGCCCCGAACATGCGATGGCTATGGCACGACCGGACGATATCCGCCGCAGCATCACGAATTTGGTAGAAAATGCGGTCAGGTTCGCCAGCAACACAACGATTCGGTTGGACACGTGGCAGGGTCAGGCGATCATCGATGTCGACGACAATGGACCCGGCATTGCCGAAATACAGAAAGGCAAAGTGGTCGAGCCGTTTGTGCGGGGTGACGACGCCCGAAATATGGACGAGGCCTCCGGCTTTGGCCTCGGACTGTCAATCGCGCGGGCCATCGCGTTGGCTCACGGCGGTATGCTGTCGCTCCATGACTTGGCGCCACGGGGCTTGAGAGCGAGAGTGCAATTCCCGCTCAACGAAGGCGTCCAGTTTCGAAAGGCATCGTGAATTTGCGCTTTGGCGTCCCCGTATTCTTCAAAATCGAGGCGCGTAACAAGAAAACATCCGGATTTTTGTTTCAATCTGGCAACAGAGACAAACCTGAAACAACCGGAAATAAACCGCCGCAGCTCGGTAAGATTGAGTTAATCGAGCCCGCCTAACCATGGCGACATCTTATTTGGCGGGAGACATTCGATGTCGTCGATTTCAGCAACAGGCTCCAATCAGTACGCTTACACCAGTCCTCTTCAGCAGCTCGATGCAGAGCTTCAGTCCGAAGTGTCGGCCGGCACCATCAGTTCGTCTGACGAGACCGCGCTGTCCTCCGCGCTGACAAGCATCAACGATTCGCTGACGTCCGGTCAGTCCTCGTCCAGTTCGTCCAGCTCCACGAGTAGCAGCGGAGATACCGGCCCCGGAGATATCAAGTCCAAGATCACAAGCCTTATCCAGGCTCAGGTCTCCAGCGGTGCGCTGACGAGCTCTCAGGCTACTGAATTGCAGAACCTCTTCACCAACACCTTTGCCAACGGCCCGGGCGGTGCCGGCGGTCAGGGTGGATCTGGTGGCCCCGGCGGTCCTGGTGGACCCGGCGGCGCCGGTGGACCACCGCCCGGCCCCCCTCCGGGCGGCGGTCCATCGGGGAGCGGCGGTTCATCGTCGTCGTCGTCTTCGAACAGCCTGGCTTCGGAAATCGAGCAGTTGATCGACAGCAGCTCGTCGTCTTCAAGTTCGAGCGACTCGTCGTCGAGCAGCAGCAGTTCGTCGTCCGACAGCAGCAACTCGCTGAGCAACGTCCTGCAAGACTTCCTGAAATCGCTCCAGGACGCCCAATCCTCCTCGTACGGAGCGAACGGCGCCGCGACAACGTCCAGTTCAAGCTTGTCGGCGCTGTTCAACTATCAGGCCTGATTCTTCGAACAGATACCTATCGTTCGAAGGATACCTGGCGGGTCGCAACGGCAACCTCCCCCTCCTGCGAGGAGAGGGAGGAAACCGCCAATCAGTTCGCCGCAAAACAGTACAGCAACCCGTCGCCGCCGGTGCTCTTGAGATCGGCCTGCGAACAGCCGCCATCTGGGCCGCGCGAGGGATGCGAAGAGTTCCAGGATCTTGACGCATCGTCGTCGCGCAGGCCGATGCGGTCGATATGACCGACCATCGCCGCGCCCTGCGTGGAGCTCGTCCAGTTCTTGCAGGTGCGGTCTTCACCCGCCGCAAACGCCGTACCATCCGGTTGCGAACCGGTCAGCGCGTCGTGACGGTTCGGCGTATCGCCACGGCCGTTGATCACCTCGCCCTTTTCGCTGAGCGCGGTTTGCTTGGTGAGGTTGTTGGAGGCGCTGTGCAGATCGGCAACGTCCTTGGCGATCACGACGCCTTTTGAGTTCTGCCACGGTCCCTTGCCGATCCGGTCGCGCGCATTGACCGCCGGCTTGCCGTCGGCGGCCTGCGTCGAAAGATAAGCGTGCCAGGTCTTGGCGGTCGCGCCCGCGGCGGTGGCGAGCGTCGCGCAATGCCTGTCGGCGCCATCGATGCCGCCGAGGTCGGCGCCCTTGCCCGGACCGGCCGATGTGACAAAGAAGGTGGTATTGGCCGACTGGGCCTGCGTCGGCGCTGCGGCAAAACTCGCGAACAAAGCCATGGCGGAGACAAGACCGAGACGCGAAACGTTTTTAGCGAGAACAGGCATTGAAAATCCTCCCATATGTTTTTCATTCAACGGCCTTTTAGCCACGACCGTCCAACGATAACGCCAACCCTTTCCGGCCGGCATTATTCCGTTTACGCGACGCACAAATGAAAAGGCGCCGCGGTAGAACCGCAGCGCCCGTACCGTCACGATTTTCGCGCAAGATCAGGTTTGCTGGATCGCCGACAATTCCCAATTGCTGCCGCGCGGGCGCAGGAAGGTCCACACTTCCGTGACTTCTTCCGGCTGCCCGTTGCCTTTGACGACGCGGCCGGTGGCGCGATCCAGCGTGGTGTCGACCAGCGAATAACGCATCGCTACGCTCGCGTAATCAGTGTCGCCCTCGCGCCACGCTTCGGCGAGATCGCCTTGCAGAAGCCGCGTGCCGGCAACCTTGTTGACGACATTCTCCGCCTTGTTCTGATCGAGATCGCGGGTGAAATACGACACCATTTCCGGGGTCGCCAGCGTGTGAAGCCGCGCCACATCCTCGTTCGACCAGGCGTCCTGGGTTTCGCTCAGCAGCCGCTCGAAGGCCTCGTAATCGGCGGGAAGAATCTGGACCGGCGCGCTGCCCGAGCCGAGGCCAAAACCCGTTCCCGATCCGTAGCTCGCCTGGGCGCCGAGTGGCGAAGGGCCGCCGGCATAGGCCGTCGCCGTCTGGTTACGGCGCTGCCACCACGACATCGCCATGCGCACCAGGAATACGATCAAGCCGATCTGAAGGATAAGCCCGATGATCGAGGAGAATCCGCCGATGCCGCCGAACAGTCCTCCGCCGAACAGCATGCCGAGAAGACCGGCGCCGAGGAACCCCGCCGCGAGCCCGCCAAACAGGCCCATGCCCGGGCGGTTGAAGAAGCCGCCGCCCGTGCCCAAACCGGGGCTGCCCGGCTGCGTGATGGTACGATTGAACGGCTGCGCGGTGCTCGGCGCAGTCGAGGTCGAGGGCGGCGCGGAGAACGTCCGCGCGCCGCGCGAGCCCGAGCTGACGCCGCCGCCGATCCGCGCGTCAGCCGATGAAGCCATAACGACCAGCGGCAACGCAAGCGACAAAACGATGGCGAAGGCCTGCATGAGGCCGAAAACACGTGGCCTGAAATTCATGGCGATATTCCCTTGAAACCCGCGCTTCCATGGTCTTGATGCCCTTGGGAAAGCGCTCCCCTTAAGTGGGCAGGGTCGCTCAAAAGGGAAGCCACAGCGAGGGGGATGGGCTGCGGCCCTGCGTCGCGGGCCCGGTATTGGTATCCTATCGCAGCACCCTCTTTTACGAAAATCAGTGTCGTCACAACGAGATATCAACCTTACTGCGGCGTCATGGTTTCCTTCACGGCGGCCACGAGCTGGCTCAACGTGAACGGTTTCGGCAGGAAGGCGAATTGCTGGTTCTCCGGCAGGCTCTTTTCGAAGGCGTCTTCCGCATAGCCGGAAACGAAGATGATCTTCAGGTCGGGGTTCTTGCCGCGCATGGTCTTGAGCAACGTCGGGCCGTCCATCTCCGGCATCACCACGTCCGAGACGACGAGATCGACCGCGCCGTCTTTTTCCTCCAGCGCCTCCAGCGCCTCGACGCCGTTGGAGGCCTCGATCACGCTATAGCCGCGCGAACGCAGGCCCCGCGCGTTGAGTGAGCGCAGGCCTTCCTCGTCTTCGACCAGCAGGATCGTGCCCTGCCCGGTCAGATCGGTGCGCGGCTTGGCCTCAGCGGACGCCTCCCTGGCGGCGCCGTTGGCAGCCACCGGATCGCTCGCCACTTCCTTCTCGGGATGGTGCCGCGGCAGGAAGATGCGGAACGATGTTCCCTTGCCGGGTTCCGAATCCACGTAGATGAAACCGCCGGTCTGCTTGACGATGCCGTACACCGTCGAGAGCCCGAGGCCGGTGCCCTTGCCGACCTCCTTGGTCGAGAAGAACGGCTCGAAGATCTTGTCGACGATATCAGGCGGGAATGCCGGTGCCGGTGTCGATGACGTCGATCCTGACATATTCGGCCGCCGGCATCCCCTTATAGGCCAGCTGCGTGGCTTCGTCGGCCGTGACATTGGCGGTGCGTACCGTGAGCTTGCCGCCATCGGGCATCGCATCGCGCGCGTTGACCGCGAGATTGACCACCACCTGTTCGAACTGCGAGACGTCGACCTTGACCGGCCACAGGTCGCGGCCGTGGACGAGGTCGAGCTTCACTTTTTCGCCGATCAGCCGGCGCAGCAGCATGGTGAGGTCGGACAGCGCGTCGCCAAGGTCGAGCACCTGCGGCCGCAGCGTCTGGCGGCGCGAGAACGCCAGCAGCTGGCGCACCAGCGTCGCCGCCCGCGTCGCGTTCTGCTTGATCTGCATGATGTCCTGGAACGACGGATCGGTCGGCTTGTGCGCGTTCAACAGGAAGTCGTTCGCCATCATGATCGCGGACAGCACGTTGTTGAAGTCATGCGCGATGCCGCCGGCGAGCTGGCCGACCATGTCCATCTTCTGCGACTGGTTGATCTGGTTCTCCAGCGCCCGGCGCTCCGTCGTCTCCAGCATGTAGACGATCGCGGCCTCCGCCTCGCGCTCGTCCTCCTCGACCGCGGTGACGAAGAACTGCGCCCATCGCTCCTTGGTGCCGTCGAGCATCACCTCGACCGGCGCGATATCGCCCTGCCCCTGCGCTGCCTGGTTGATGGCCGCGACCAGAAGGTTGCGGTCGCGCGCGTTGACGGTGCTGAAGATCGATTTGCCGGCCACGCCATCGGCGCCGAGGCCCTGCGACAGTTTGGCGAACCGCGCATTGGCGCGGACGATCGCGCCGGAGCTATCGACGGTCGCAATCGCCATCGGCGTATGGTCGAAGAAGCGCATGAAGCGCACTTCGGCGGCCCGCTGCGGATCGGCGCGCTCGTCGCGCGCGCGGCTGATCACGAGCGTCCGCGAGGCGCCGGGCGCGCCGTCGGCGCCGAAAGCAAGCTTGTGATAGAGCCGCGCCGGCATGGTCTTGCCGGTGCGCATGCGCAGATCGATATCGAAGACTTCGGTCGTGACCTCGCCCGGCACCGGCGTCACCGAGGTCAGGAGCGCGGCGCCGTCGCCGGACACGATGTCGGTCAGCTTCAAGCCGCCCGATCCGATTTCCGCCAGATCGTAATCGAGCCAGTTGGCGAGCGTCGCGTTGACATAGGCGATCTCGCCTGAGGCGTTGACCGAGAAGAAGCCGCACGGCGCATGATCGAGATATTCGATCGCGTGCTGCAATTCCTGGAACACGTCCTCCTGCCGCTCGCGGTCGCGGGTGATATCGGCGATCGACCATACCGCATATCTCGCCTCGCGCTTGCTCTGGCCGAGCGGACGGACCCGCATCCGGAGCCAGCGGCCGTGGGCGCCATCGGTGCCGGCAATGCGGACTTCCTCCTGCTGGCGCTTGCCTTCGCGCGCCGCCTTGAGCAGCCGGAACACCGCTTCGGAGACGTCGGGATTGCCGATGAAAACCCGCTCCACCGGGCGAACGTCCTGCGGGTTTGCGGCGCCCGTGAGCGCCAGATAGGCCGAATTGGAATAAGCGACATGGCCGCTGGGGTCAGTAACGGCGATCCCGTCATAGGCGAGATCGGCGATGCGGCGGACCACCGGATCGTCGATCGAACGGTCGACAAAGCGGATGATACCGGCGGCAAAAGCGAACAGATTGAACAGGCCGACCATGGCAAGCAGCGCCAGCAGCCCCAGAATATAAGGCTGCGCCTGCGCCCGGCCGATGGTGGTGAGCGCGACCGCGACCGCAACGATGACGCCTGCCACCAGCAACACCAGCACAATGCTGCCGCCCCGCCGCACCGGCTCGTGGGCGGTGGCCTTCTCTCGGGCGGCATAATGGTCAGGTTCGGCGGTCATGGAGAGGGAATTTCAGCCTGTCGACGCGCTTATGTGCACTCGGTGGAACGTGCCGTCCGCACGCCTGCTCCTGAGTGCCTGAATCGCACCGGTAAGCGCAAGGGCGTCAACGGACTATTCCATCGAATTCGCGCTACCTATTCCCAGATTGCGCGCCCCTTTCCATAGTCCGGGAATTTGCTTTTGAACTCGGCCAAAAACATTAGGCGTGCTTCGTGGAGACGAGCAACTGCGTCCTTGGAGCAGCCCAATTCGCGTGCCTCTTCCTCAATATCATAGAGCCCTAACATGAGTTCCTGGCAGGCCTCCCCTGGATCTGTCAGGCGGCCATACTTGTCTCGCTCCCCGCCCATCTCGACTCCATCTCTGCTCCTAGGCGCGTCGCCCCGAAAGCCCGCGTCGCAGACCCATCACGTAGCCGATGATTTCGGCGACCGCGTGATAATGTTCCACGGGTATCTCCTCGTCGATCTCCACATTGGCGTAGAGCGCGCGCGCCAGCGGCACGTTCTCGACGATCGGAATATCGTGCTCGCCTGCGATTTCCCTGATCTTGAGCGCGATCAGGTCGACGCCCTTGGCCACGCAGATCGGCGCCGGCATGCCGCGTTCGTAGGACAGCGCCACCGAGTAGTGGGTCGGGTTGGTGATGATGACGGAGGCCTTCGGCACCGCGGCCATCATGCGCTTCTTCATGCGCTGCTGCCGCAACTGCCGGATTCGGCCCTTGATATGCGGATCGCCTTCGGACTGCTTGAATTCGTCCTTCATCTCGCGCAGCGACATCTTCTGCCGCTCGTACCATTGCCGGTACTGGAAGAAGTAATCCGCGATCGCGACGACCGCGAGCATCGCCACCACCGCGCCCATCAGATGCACCGTCAGGCTGATGATCACGCCGAACAGACGCCGCCGGATCGAACATGCAGCATCGACTCCAGCCGATGGCGCTCCGGCCACAGGATCGCCGTCATGACCGCGCCGAGCGCCAATCAGCTTGAACAGGCCCTTGGCGAAATTGGCCAGCGCCTGCTTGCCGAAGATGCGCTTGGCGCCTTCCATCGGCGAAATCTTGGAGAATTTGGGCGTGAGCGATTCGGCCGACCAGACCAGCCGGTGCTGCAGCATGTTGCCTGCGATCGCCGCTATCACCAGCATCAGAAAGCGGCACGCCGAGCGCGGCGAACAGCGCATATTCCAGGTTCTGCATCAGCATCAGAAGACCCGGACCATCGACACGGATCATCCAGGAATTGGCGATGAGGTTGCGCAACGGCATCTCGATGCCGCCGATCGATCCGGAAAAGCTGGAAAGAACAAGGGTTGCGCCGGCAATCATGAACCAGGTGTTGACCTCCTGGCTCTTGGCGACGTCGCCGCGCTCGTGCGCATCGTCCAGGCGTTTTTGTGTGGGGTCTTCTGTGCGTTCGCCGCCATCGTCCTCATCGGCCATCGCTAAAATGCCTTCACTTGAGCGGAATCATGTCGTGCATGACGGCGATGAAGTAGTCGAGGAAGTTTCCCATCATGGCCGCCAGCACGACGGCAAAGATCAGAAACCCGGCCAGGATCGATAGCGGCACGCCGACGAAATAGACCTGCATCTGCGGCATCAGCCGCGCCAGCACGCCGAGCCCGATGTTGAAGACCAGGCCGAAAACCAGAAACGGCGCGGACAGTTGCATGCCGATCTTGAAGGCGGCGGCGAAAGCGCGGGTGGCAAGCGCGGCAACATCGCCGCTCGGCATCACCTCGCCCGGCGAAAAGATCGAATAGCTGTCGTTGAGCGCGGCGATGACCAGATGATGGCTGTCGGTCGCAAACAGCATGGTGACGCCGAGCAACGTCAGGAAGTTGCCGATCAGGACGCCCTGCTGGCCCTGGGTGGTCGGGTCGACCGAGGTCACAAAACCGAGGCCGAGTTGCTGGGCGATCACGGCGCCTGCGACCTGAAGTGCCGCCAACGTGACCCGCGCGGTGGCGCCGAGCACGATGCCGATCAGGATCTCGTAAATAAACATGACCAGCAGCGGCGGAGAGCGCTTCCAGATTGACGTGGTAGTCGGCCCGATGCAGCGGCAGGATGATCAGCGTAAGCAAAAGCGCGATCGCAAGCTTGATACGCACCGGGATATTGGATTCGCCCAATCCCGGCAGCAGCATCACCATGGCGCCGACGCGGGCGAACACCAGCATGAAGGCAGCCGCAAGGGCCGGCAAAAGCGAAATATCGATGCGCATACGCCGAGCGTCCCGGCTCCATCATTCGCATCCCGGTGCGGCGCATTCCGCGAATGCTGGAGCCAAAGGGACACTCGCTGCCTGATAGTGCCATCAGCCGCCGATGATTCGCGACGAAATCCGCATCATGTGGCTGTGCAGCGCGTCGGCCATGAACGGCAGCGCCAGCAGCAGCGTGATGAAAATGGCGAGGATTTTCGGGACAAAAATCAGCGTCTGTTCCTGAATCTGGGTCAGCGCCTGGAACAGCGACACCACGACGCCGACCACGAGCCCGACCACCATCAGCGGCGAGGACACCACCACGATCGTCCAGATCGCGTCACGCGCCACATCGAGGGTTTCTGCACCGGTCATTTCAAGCTTTCTCATTCGAGGGGAGCCGTCATTCCGGGATGGCCCAAAGGACCAGACCCGGAATCTCGAGGTTCCGGGCTCACGCTTCGCGTGCCCCGGAACGACCAGAAAAATCAGATCGCCATCTTCATGATGTCTTCATAGGCCGCGATGACCTTGTCGCGCACCGACACCAGCGTCGAGACCGCCACGTCGGTTTCCGCCACCGCCGTCACCACGTCCATCACATTGGCCTTGCCGGATGCCATCGCCACCGTCTGCGCATCGGATTTGCGGCCGGCATCGAGCACGCCGCCGACCGCGTCCTTCAACACGTCGCTGAACGACGGCCCGCCGGAATCGGCAGGCTTGCCGGCTGCTCCGGTATCGAGGGTGCGGGCGGCCGAGGCATAGGCGTTGGCGGCAATTGCGGGTGAAGCCATGGGTTAAACCTTCCTGTCAGGCCTTTAGAATATCGAGCGTGCGCTGGATCATCCGGCGCGTGGCGCCGATGATGTTGAGGTTGGCCTCGTAGGACCGCTGCGCCTCCCGCATGTCGGTCATTTCGACCAACGGATTGACGTTCGGATATTTGACGTTGCCGGAGGCATCCGCCGACGGATTACTCGGCTCGTATTTGACGTGAAACGCGGACTGGTCGGATCTGATCTTGCCGAGCGTCACCACCTGGGCATCCAGCGTGCGGTCGAGTGCGGAAGAAAAAGTCGGCACCTTGCGGCGGTAAGGATCGCCGCCCGCAGTTGGCGCCGTTGAATCGGCGTTGGCGATATTTTCCGAGATCACCCGCATCCGGCCGGCCTGCGCGCGCAAGCCCGATGTCGCGATGCCCATCGAGCGGACGAAATCATTCGCATCGTTTGCCATGATGCCCTTCTCCTGTGGTTAGCCGTTGCGACTGCGGATCATGGCTCAGGCCTTTCACGGTTTAAGCCTTGCCGATCGCGGTTTTGAGCAGATGCAGACTCTTGCTGTAGAGCGAGGTCATCGCCGCATAATCCATCTGGTTGGCGGAGGTCTTGAGCATCTCGTCTTCGAGATTGACCGAGTTGCCGGCGGGACGCGTCAGAAAACCGGCCCTGCGATTCTGATCGAAGGTCGGATCGGCGCCGTCGGGCGCGATGTGACCGGCGCTGGTGCGCGCGATCGGAAGCGATGCGGCAGCCCCGTCGACCTTGCCGCTGCCTACTTCGAATTTCGGCTCGACCAGGTCGCGCGGCTTGAAATTGGGCGTGTTGGAATTGGAGACGTTTTCAGCGAGCACCCGCTGCCGTTCCTGGTGCCACTGCATCTTGGTACGCAGGATCGACAGGGCCGGAAGATCGTTGATGGACATCGCCGCGCTCCCCTTTGGTCAGCGGCGCGATGCCGCTGGGTGTGGTGGTTCAGAAGTCCGCACCGGTTATGCCGCAAGCGGGTCATGCGGACTTCTGAACCAAAGCCGCACCAGGTCAGTAGGTTTGCCAGTGTCCTGTCGATTCCGAAGTTCGAAACGTGGCTCCGCAAAATGCGGTGAACTTCGGAATCGGGACATTAGCGGTAGGCAGAATTTGCCGCGTGTATGGTTAACGGCTGGTTAAGATCGCGATGGCCGGCGGTTTGGCACATTTGCCAGAAAGCAGCCATCAAACGAATTGGTTCGAGCGCAATTTCGCCACGAATGCTGCGTTAACCAACCAAATCATCGGCCTCGGGCTATCGAGAAGTCGTTTTGGCCCCGCCGATTCATGGGTTATTAAGACTGTCGGGACGGCAGCTTTTGCCGTGGGACGTTAACTTGGGCCAGACGTTAGCTTGAGCCAGACTTTAAAGGCTTCATTGGGTTACGAGGCAGCTTGGGCGGCGCCTCGGACCATCGAAGCCCTTAAAACGCGGTTTGCCGGGGACAAAGTATGCAGGCACTTACATTCTTCTTCGCGTTTGTGGCGGTCCTGGCGCTGATCGGCGTCGTGGCCTGGCTGATCCGCCGATTCGCCTCCAACCGGCTCGGCGCCAACACCCAACGCGGGAGGATGCCTCGTCTGGCTGTCATCGATGCCGCCGCGGTCGACGGACGACGGCGGCTCGTGCTGGTGAGACGCGACAACGTCGAACATCTGCTGATGATCGGCGGTCCGACCGACATTGTCGTCGAGCCCAATATCGTGCGCGCCATGCCCGGCCGAGATCAATTGCCGCCGCGGCCGGCCGTCGCCAGTGCGAGTGCGGACGTGCAGCCCCGGATCGCACCGCTTCCCGATCCCACCGGCTGGGGCGATGCCGAAGCCGTCCGCCCCGATCCGTTCGATCACGCCGAGCCGCCGATGCCCGAGCCGCCGCCGCGACCCTCGCGGCCGGCCTTTGCCGACGAGGCCCGCCGGCCTCCGCGTCCCGAACGGAGCGCCGATCCCCTGGCCGGCTTCGCGCCCGAACCGATGGGCAGCCGTTCCGAAGTGCGCCCTGAACCGCCGCCCGCCTCGCGCATGCCCCGAACCGAGCCGATGATGCCGCGTCCCGTGCGGCCGGTCGAAGCGGCGCCGAAGCCGCCGGTTCGCGAAGTGCGTGCCGCAGCCCCACCGCCGATGCCACCGCCGATGCCAACATCGGCACCGGCGATGTCCTCGGCGGATCAGAATCTTGCCGAGATGGCGCAGCGGCTCGAGGCAGCGCTTCGACGCCCCGGAGGTGATGCGGTCGCGCCACCGGTTGCGCCGGAACCGCCGGCTGCCCGCGCAACGCCTCATCGCAGCGAGCCGCCGCCGGCACCCGCGGCACCGAGCCCGAAGAGCGGCTTCGACAATCTCGAAGACGAGATGGCCTCGCTGCTCGGCCGCCCGAAGAATCCTTCGTGAGGGCCGCAGGCCCTCCGCGTAGAGTTTTATTTTTAGCCACTGTTGTTATCGCCGGATTGCTGGCCGTGCCCGCATGGGCGCAGGACATCAGCATCAATCTCGGCGGCGGCGGCGCGGGCAATGGCGGCGTGACCGAGCGCGCGATCCAGCTGATCGCGCTGTTGACGGTATTGTCGGTGGCGCCGTCGATCCTGATCATGATGACGTCGTTCACCCGCATCGTCGTCGTGCTGTCGCTGTTGCGCACCGCGCTGGGCACCGCAACCGCGCCGCCCAACTCCGTCATCATTGCGCTGGCGATGTTTCTGACCGCCTTCGTGATGGGACCGGTCCTGCAAAAATCCTACGATGACGGGATCAAGCCGCTGGTCGCCAACCAGATCAGCGTCGAGGACGCGTTGCAGCGGGCGTCGGTGCCGTTACGCGGCTTCATGCTGAAGAACGTCCGCGAAAAGGACGTCAAACTGTTTCAGGACATGTCGGGCGAACCGCTGCCGGCGACGCCGGATGCGCTATCGCTGCGCATTCTGGTGCCGGCCTTCATGATCTCCGAGTTGAAGCGCGCGTTCGAAATCGGCTTCCTCCTGTTCCTTCCCTTCCTGATCATCGACCTCGTGGTGGCCTCGGTCCTGATGTCGATGGGCATGATGATGCTGCCGCCGGTGGTGGTGTCGCTGCCCTTCAAGCTGATCTTTTTCGTGCTGGTCGACGGCTGGTCGCTGGTCGCCGGCAGCCTGGTGCAAAGCTACGGCGGAAACTAACGGAGGCGTCGATTCGACGCTGACCGCGATCAGGTTCGAACAGATCGACTTCCGCCAATGGCACTTAGCCGCGACTTGTCCAACAGCGCTCGCAATGTGCGCGTATCGGGATAAAGCGGACATCCCGTGGTCGCGTCGCGATATCTACTTTTGAGCCTGAACGGACATCCGGCCTCAAAAAAGGCACCGCTTGTGATGATAGGGTGCCTCTCCTCAAAACCATGGACACGGAGGTCCGAGATGACCGACACCTCTCCCGCAAATTCTCCGTCTGCTTCCTCGATCCCCGCCGACGATCCGGGCCGCGTCCTGACGGTAGCCGATCCCGACGGCGCCGGCGTGCCGCATATCTCGGTGGCCGGCGGCACTTACACCATCCTGGTGTCGGGCGCGCAGACCGCGGGACGCTATTGCCTGGTCGATATGCTGGTGCCCGCCGGCGGTGGACCCCCGCCGCATCGCCACGACTTCGAGGAAATGTTCTCGCTGCTCGAAGGCGAACTCGAGTTCACTTTTCGCGGAAAGTCGCACACCTTACGCGCGGGATCGACCGTCAACGTTCCAGCGAACGCGCCGCACGCGTTTAAGAACCTGTCCGGCAAGACGGCTCGCATGCTCTGTATGTGTACGCCGGCAGGACAGGATGAATTCTTTCTGGCGGTCGGATTCCCCGTCGAAGGCCGCACATCGCCACCGCCGAAGCCGACCCCGGAAGAGATGGCTGAGAAGGGAAAACTGATCGCGGCCCTGTTGCCGAAATATCGCACCGAGATGGTCAAGATGTGAGGCGAACCCGCCTGACTGAGAGCCAAGAATGGACGACGGCCGTCGCATAGTCGAGGCGGACGTTCCTTGTAGACCGGAAGTGGCACGCCCAAGGTCAAAACGACGCGATTGACCTGGAACAGACATCGGGTTGGTAGCTTTGAAACTAGGTGTATTGCCTCCGACGCCTCGTGCGGCGCGTTCCCATACTTCCGTATGATAGGTCCCAGTAAGTGGGGCGAGCGTGACCATACTTAAAGCGCGATCGGGAGCGTCACATTTTTGTTGTAGGTTCAACGAGCTCGATGGCTGTCGAGCGCGAGAGGCCGTTTCCTGAACGAACTCTCGATCTCCTTGGGACCGTCACAAACTCTGTCCATGAACATGCGTTTTTTGGGAAGCCTGAACCAGAGCAAGATCGGCTACTACGCCGAGCTCTTTGTCTATCCGATCGTCGTAGGCGCATTATTCCTCTATGAAGTCCACCTCAGCGGCTTTGCCTTGCACTCTCGCTGGTGGTTTGCTGCTGGGTGCGGAGTGATGCTTTGGACGCTCGCCGAATATCTGGTGCATCGTTTCGTCTACCATAAGGTGCCTTTCCTGAAAGAACTTCATCTAATGCACCACACCCATCCATGTGACTTCATCGGATCGCCGATCTGGGTAAGCGTCGCCTGCTTTTCTTCCTTCTTTTTTCTTGTCGCGCGGCTTTGGGATATCGAGATTGCCTGCGGAGCGACAAGCGGTGTTATCGTGGGGTACATTTTGTATCTGTTGGTTCACGATGCCGTGCACCGCTGGCAACTTGCCGAGAAATCCTGGCTGCGCAACCATCGGCTCCGCCATCTTCGTCATCATCGCCACCCGGTGCCGGGCAACTTTGGCGTAACGACGGGCGTTTGGGATTTCATATTCGGTACGGCGATTGCGCCAGGAGGCACGCCGACGGGCCGGGACGCCTATCGTGAGCACAATCACGTTCCGGAGCGACCGGCGTAGGCCGAATCGAGGCCTTCTGTTGGCGCGTCGAGTTCTTCAATTAAACCTTGGCGTTGGCGGGCATTCCGAAGATCGCGCTCAAACCGCGGCGGTGGCCGTTCAACCCTTCAGGTCGTATTGCTCGCCGAGGTGATCGCCGATCTGCACCAGCAAAGCGACGCATTCGGGATAACCCGGTTTGGCCGATGTCGCCGCATCCGCGCTAGCGCGGAACTCCCAACTATCGGCGCTGGAAATCACCGAGATTTCGATTCCATCGGGACAATCGGCATGAACTTTCAACTCGGCGCGCGCCATCGCGATCAGTTCGTTGGCCGTTTTGACGGGCTTGCTCATGGGAGACCTTCTCGCTCGACAACGCTTTGGAAGGTCGCAAGGTTGACGCCTCGACGGACATCTGTCGCGCGGAATAACCCTACTTCGCCGCTCTCGCCTGCCTGGTTCCGATGATCGCCGGCAGCGATCCGGTCGACATCGGATCGGCTTTCGTCATGGCCGGCGGCATGATCGCGCGCGCGGTCGCGTCGGGATATCGCGTCTTCATCTCGCGCAGGAATCCTTCCAGCGTATCGACGCTCGCGGCCATCTTCGCGATGGCCGCGAAGTCGGCGCTGCTGGAGCCGACCGGCTTGCTCGCGATCTCGAAGGCGGCCCGGTCCGCATCCGCACTCATCAGCGGCAGGTATTTTTCGCGAAAGCGCGTCAGCCCGATGGTGTCCTCGGCCAGAGCATAACCGACCACCGCGCGGATGATATCGCTCTTCTCGGCGGCGCCGAGCGGTTTGAAGTCGCGCCAGCGGTCGGCGTAATAGAGTTCGATCTGTTCGGCCGATTCGCGCCACCTCCGCGCCGCCCAGTAGATATCGGAACGCAGCCGGATCGCTTCCTTACCCGTGACATTGGAAATGATGTCGAGCGCGAGGTCATGACGTCCGACGTCGCTCTGCGCGCGCGCCTCAAGCAAGAGGCGCTGCTGGCGCAATTCGCCCGACAGATCGGCGATGCGGGTCGAGCGAAGCGCGGCGATGGCGCGCTCCGGCTTGCGGTTGGTGAGATAGACCATCGCCAGACGCGCCGCGACCTGCGCCCGCGCGGCGCCTTCGAGCCGCTTGTCGACCTGGTATTGCAAGAGCTCGGCGGCCTGGTCGAGCAGATCGACCGCCACCAGGCGATCGGCGAGACGGCGGATCATCTCGTCGCCGCGACGGCCGATCGGCGTCAGTTCGCGAAACTCGTAGAACATTCCAAGCGCATCGATCGGCGGAAGGTCGTCGCCCTTGGGGCCGAGAAAGAGCTGGGCAAACAGCGCAGACGCCGCATCCTGGCCCTGGCGGGAGATTTCCAGATTCGGCGCCAGAAGATTGGCGGTGCGCACCGCGCCGAAGGAGTCGGCAAAGCGGCCGGTGTCGGCATAGATGCGCGCCAGCATTTCCAGCGCCTGCACTTCAAGCGTGTCGCCACGCCAGGTGATCGCCAGGGTCTCGAGCTCCTTTAGCGCATCTTCCTGGCTGATCTCGTCGCGCCTTTGCTTCAGCGCGACCAGCAACAGCCGCGCCTCCGTTGCCGCCTGGCGATCGGGCGATGCGGCGGCGCGCTTGTATTCGTCCATCGCATCCATGTCGTGACCGAGGCCCTCGGCGAGCCGGCCGCGCAGCACCCCTACCGCCGCCGCCTGCTCCGGCGCGATCCCGATTACATCCAGTTCGCTGGCGCGCTTGGCCGCCCCGGGATAATCCTTGACCTCGATCGAGGCATGCATCGCATCGGCAATCACGATGCGCTGCAAGTCGATCGGCAGCGACGTAATGGCGAATTCGGCGCTCTTGAACTTCTCGCGCGCGTCCGCCCATTTTCCCTGACGCGCGCTCGCGATTGCCTTCCAGAGCTGCGAGTCGTAGTTGGCCCCGATCGCGGGACTCGCGAGATCCTTCAGTCCCCGCTCCGGCCGGCCCATCAGGATGTTGGCCAGCGCATGAACGATCAGGACGGACGGGTCTTCCGCGCCCGGCTTGCTGTCGGAGAGTGCCAGGTTGAGTACGCCGACGGCTTCGGGAAACATCGCACGCGCCATGTAGAAGCGGGCGAGATCGACCTGCGCCGCGATGCGCTGTTCCGGCCCGGCGGAAGCCGCGGCACCCGCGGCCTCGATCAAGGCATCGGCCCGCTCGTTGAAGTTTCCTTCCTGGTTCTTGCGCCATTCGCCGAGATCGAAGATCGGCCGCACGGCGGTCGGCGCGCGTTCGGCGCCGCTATCGACCGGCGACAGCGTCAGGCCGCCGGGCTTGCCCAAAACCACCTTGTCGGGACCGACATCGGCGGTCACCTCATCGGAGTTCGGACGAATCGCGATGCCGTGAATCGATTCCAGCAGCGACAGCTCGACGAAATCCTGCCGCTTGATGAAACCGCGCGCTGGCGCCCTTGCCGTCACCACGAACAGCGTGTCGCCTGCGTCCGGATCGGTGAAGCGGTGAAGCATGCCGGCGCCAGGCATCGGTACCGTGACATTGGCGAGCGAGGGGTCGGCGATGTTTCGGATCGCCGAGAGCGCTTGCGACGGCGTTTGCACGGTATCGGCAAAGGTGACGGTCCAGTTGGTGCCGGTGGCGAGATCCTCACCCGAGAGCGAAGGCAGTTGCGGGCGGTTGAGGCGGAAGCGCACCGCCTGGCCCCTTTCCTGCGGGATGACGCTGACATCGGCGACCGCAGCGCCGCCCTGCCCGCGGATCGAACTCGACATCGATCGGCTTTTTCGAATCCAGCATCAGCCACAGCGTATCGGCGCGCCGGAACAACGCCGCCGGCGTTCCCGCCGGCAATGAAAACGTCAGGTGCAGCCCTGCGCCGTCGCGCAGCACGCTGACATTGCTGGTGGCTTCCGGCTTTGCTTCCGCAGGTGCGGCCATCGCCGGTGCAGCCATCGCTGGTGCGGGGGCCGGCTTCTTGGAAGGCACTTCAGTTGCCGCCGGCATGCCGCCTGGCGCGGCCGCGGGCGGGACCGCTTCGGATGCCGCCGCAACCTTCGGCGCCGGTTTGACGGCAGCCTCGGCAACGGCCGGCGCGGCGGGTATCTCCGCCGCATGAGGTTCCGAAGGCTGCGGTTGCGGCGCCGCCGCCATCTTCTCCATCGTCACCGGCTTCTCGGCCATGACAGGCTTTTCTGGCGCAACCGGCTGTTCGGCCATAGCCGGCATGGGCGTCGCCGGAGTTGCCGCCATGGGCGCCGCTGGCACTGGTGCAACCGGCGTCATCGCCGCCGCGGGTACCGGAGCTGCGGGTGCAGGAGGTGCGGCCACGGATGGTGCGGGCTTTCCGGCGGCGCGCGGCGGCGGCCCATGCGCCGCATCCGCTGCCTGCGGCAGCACCGCAGGCTTGTCGGGCTGCTGGAAGGCGACATCGATGACGTAATTCCTGTCCTCGCGGAAGGAGTGGACGTCCACATCCCCCAGCATGACAAGTTCCACCACCGCGGTTTCGCCTTCGATCTTCTGGCTGATCGAGGACACGTTCTGTGGCGCCGAGATCTTGGCGTCCGCCAGATCGAACGTCAGCGCCTTGCTGAACAGCAATTTGAGTTTCTGTTCGTTCAGCACCGAGGATACGCCGACGCCGTCGGGCATTTCGAATATAAAGCGCACGAACGTCGGCTGCACCGAGGCGCGGACCCGCACGGGGGCGCGTTTCTTGGCTTCCGACATCGCACGCTGCTGGCGCAGTTCGCGCTCGGCGGCGCGGGCACGCTCGGCAAGTTCGCGCACGACGTCCTGGGGAAGGCTCGGCGGCGGACCGTTCCAGGAGTCCGGTAACAGGTCGACGAACAGCCGTTCGCCGGCCGTCATCGTGTTGATGGTCACCTTGCGCGACAGCGACAGGCGGATCGCCGATCCGTCCGGATCGCGCCGCGCCGATCCGACATAATCCGGGACGGCATCCGCCACCTTGTCGACGTCAACATCGACGGGACGTTCGAACCGGATGACGATGATCGAGCCAGCCGTCACCACTTCCGAGGTGACATCTTCGGCGAATTTCACCACCAGCCGGGCATAGCCGCCGCCGGAGGAAAGCGTCGCTTCCGCCTTGACCGGGTCCGCCGCCAACGCTTGAGGCGAAAAAGCCAGCAAGGCCAGCGCGCCAAACAGGAATGTTGCCGCGGCGCGCGAGGGTCGCGCGAGGCCATGCGCCGTCGCTTGCGCGCAACCGCGCACTCGCGACCAAAATCCAGCGGCAGCCATTCGCGCCATTCCGGTTAAGTCTTTCAGTTCATCCGATCGCCTTAGGCTCGCCAGAAGGCGCACCTTTGAGTCTGGTGCGGTGGATTTGACTTTCGTTGAGCATCGCCACGAGTCCGTTTACGAATGTCAAATCCAAAACCGCACTAGCAAGTTTATGTTCGCTCGTGTTCCGGTTCCGATATTCGCAAAAGCTTTCGCCGCAACGTTGTGCGAATATCAGAACCGGAACACTAGAATTCGCGATTTAAGGACTTGTTAATATGTCGGCTAATTGGCCCTTTGCGGTTGAACCATCTTGCCTTCGATTTTCGGAAGGTCGGCCGTCGCCGAGCCGGACTTATCCGAACCTGCCCGGCGCGCCATTTCGACCGTGAGCCGCTCGGCCACGTCGGGCGACATCTGGCCGAGGATATCGGCCATCTTGCGCGGCGCGATCTGCGAAGCGATTTCGAACAGCACCGGCATTTCCAACCGGTCGAAAACCTTGGCGGCGTCTTTCGGCTTCATGCCCTCATACATCGTGATGATGCCCTTGAAGCGCGCGGCTTCCTCCTCGGCTTTCTGCGCGGTGGCACCGGTGATGCGGGACTCGATCGCCTTCAACTCCTCCACTCGCCCCTCGGCGCGTTTTTCGGCCGCCTTCAGCAGGCTCTCGCGAATGTCGATCTCGCGCGCCCTCGCCTCGAGTTCCTGCCGCCGCGCCTGGAGCCGTTCGAGGATGGCGCGTTCCGAAGCCGATACCGCCTGTCCCTGCTCCGGCCGCATGGTGGTCTCGGCCTTCGCCACTTCGGGCGCCGGCTTGGTCTCTTCCTCCTTCGGCTTTTCCACCGAACCAGTAATGTCGCCGGCATCGGTGCCGCTGCGGCCCGGAAAGTTGAAGGTCTCCTGCGCCCAGGACGGCTTGGTCGATTCCGGCCGATAGTCGAACACATATCCGCCATCGAGCACGAGGCCTGCGATCTTCAAAACCGCAAGACTGAAGATCGCAACCAGAACAACGGGAAGGACGCGGATGTTACGAAACGGTTTCATGCCGCAAGCCCATTAGCCTTTCTGCGGTCGGAGAAAGCCTGCGCGGCGGCTGCGACCGCCTTGGCGCTCGAGACTGAAGCCGGCGCAGGCACCGGTGCAGGTTCGGGCGTGGCTTCCGGGGGACGGGCCGCGACCGCGATCTTCGACAAGCGGCGAACCACGTTGTCGCACTCGGCCAGCTGTTTCTTCAGCTGCGCCGACATCTCGGTCGCCGAGGCGAGCTGGGTGCCGAGGTTCTCGTTGACGTCGCGCACGGTAAGCTTGAGGCCGCCGATCGCGCGCTCGGCGATTTCGGTCGCGGTGATGAGCTCGCCGATGGTCGCCTTGAGCGAATGCTCGTCCGCCTTCAGCCGCTTCAGGCGCTTGTTCAACAACATGCAGTAAGCGATCGTGAGAATGAGCAAAATCGCGACAAGGCTCTCGATTGCTACTCCGAGCGAATGATTCATGGGGCCTCCATCATCTTGGTTTGCTCGTCGGCCTTCTCGAACATGGCAAAAGTCGTATTCGGTTTACGCAATTGCTTGGCGACGCGGATCGCGACGCGATCGCCGACCCGGCCCATCCGCCCCTCGGTCAGGGTGACGTTGCCGCAGCGCACGGCCACCAGCGCATCGGCCCGCATGTCCAGCGGCAGGGTGTCGCCGACCTTGAGCCGCATCAGCTGCTTGAGCGGAATGTCGGCCTCATAGAGCACGGCATCGACGGAAATCTCCGCCTGCGCGACTTCGGTGGCGAAATGGCCCTCCCAGATCGGGTCGCGGCCGAATTTTTCGCCCATGAACATCTGCAACAGGACGTTGCGGATCGGCTCGATGGTCGCATAGGGCAACAGCAATTCGACATTGCCGCCGCGATCTTCCATGTCGATGCGCAGGCGCACCAGGATCGCGGCATTGGCCGGCCGGCTGATGGCGGCAAAACGCGGATTGGTTTCGAGACGGTCGATGGTGAACTTCACCGGCGACAGCGGCCGGAACGCCTGTTCTGCGTCCGCCATCACCACCTCGACCAGCCGCTTGACGAGGTTGGTCTCGATCGTGGTGTAGGGACGGCCCTCGATGCGCATTGAGGTCTGCCCGCGGCGGCCGCCGAGCAGGACGTCGATCATCGAGTAGATCAGGCTGGAATCGACGGTAGCGAGCCCGAAATTTTCCCACTCCTCGGCCTTGAACACGCAGAGCACCGCCGGCAGCGGAATCGAGTTCATGTAGTCGCCGAAGCGCACGGAAGTGATGCGGTCGAGCGAAACTTCGACGTTGTCGGAGGTAAAGTTGCGCAACGAGGTCGTCATCAGCCGCACCAGGCGGTCGAAGACGATTTCCAGCATCGGCAGACGCTCGTAGGAGACCATCGCCGAATTGATGATGGCGCGAATGCCGGAATTGTCGTCGAGATTGACCTCCCCGACATTGAAGCCGAGCAGGTTGTCGATTTCCTCCTGCGACAGAACCCGTTCGCCGCCGTTCTTGCCGGTGCCGAAGTCGCTTGCTGCCGTCTTCGACCATGGCGGCCCATTGCAGGGCCATGGTTTCCGAAAGTTCGTTGGCTTCCGCTTCCGCAGCGGCTGCTTCCGGATCCTCGGAGTCAAGCGACGCTTCCCATTGCGCCGCAATTGCATCCTGGTCGACTGGATCGTTGCCCGCCATTTTTCTAGATCCGCATCGTCACTGAACGACGACTTCCTTGAACAGCACCGCACTGACCTGGTTCGGCGAGACGGCCGCGTTGACGCGCCGCGTCAAATCTTCCTTGAGCCGAAACAGGCCGGCCGATCCATTGAGATCGCCGGGACGCAATTCGCGCAAATAAGTCTGGAAGATATCGGTCACACGCGGCATCGACGGCTTGATCGCCTCGACCTGCTTCTCTTCCTTGACCTCGAGCACGATCTTGAGCTTGAGATATTGCACCCGCTCGCCGGGCAGGCCGATCAGGTTCACCAGCATGTCCGGCACTTCGACATAGGACGGCGGCTTCGGCGGCGGCGCCGCGGCCTCCATATGCCCCTCCTCGCCATGATGGCGCATGAAGAAGAACCACGTCGCCCCGCCGCCGGCGATGGCCAGCACGACGACGACGGCGATGATCAGCTTGAGTTTGCCTTTGGGCGCAGAGGCTGCGGCATCGGCCGCGCCTTCCGCCTGCTCGTTATCCGCCATCGCTTGGGGCCGCTCCGACTTGAGAAAAGAATGTCGATGCCGACAGGCGACCCCTCTGACGCGATACAACGCCCCCAGCGCACGTCCTGCGCTCGTTTTGAACGCTAAGGTAATAATGGTTAATGGAACCTTTCTTTTGCTGCCCGACTGGGAAAAAGTTGCCGGGCAAACATGGTCAACAAGACCTTATTGCCGCCCCCTGAAGCCCCGCCCGAATACCGAAGCTGTTGAAATGATGTTCATTTCCAGAGTGGCACGGCTTTCGCTGTGATGATTGCGAACCGCAGGCTTGGGAGAGCCGGACGGTTTGAAGATCGGGAGTGCGGCCTGGGAGGGCCAAGCGCCGATCGTTGAAGGGGAGAACTTGAGCGATGGAGAATGCGCTTCTCATCGGACTGTCGCGGCAAACCGCACTCGAGCGTCAGCTCGATGTCGTTGCCAACAATATCGCGAACGTGAATACCTCAGGCTACAAGGCCGACAAAACGCTGTTTGAGGAATATCTCAACACGCCGGCGCATGAAGATAATTTCGTCGGTGGCGACCGCCGCATCAGCTTCGTGCAAGACCGCGGAACTTACCGCGACATGACGCAGGGCCCGCGTCGAAGCAACCAATAACCCGCTCGATGTCGCGATCAACGGCTCTGCCTTCCTGGCCGTACAGGCACCAGGCGGCGAGCGCTACACCCGAGACGGCAACCTGCAGATCAACAACCAGGGCCAGCTCGTAACCGCGGCCGGCAATCCGGTGCTGGGAACCAGCGGCCCGATCGTCTTCCAGCAAACCGACCACGACATCAACATCACGCCTGACGGCACCATCACGGTGGTCGAGGGCAGCGGACGGACGGATTCGATCCGCGGCACGCTTCGCCTCGTCTCGTTCACCGATGCCCAGCAGATACTGAAGGAAGGTTTCAACCTCTACGCCGCCGGCGAAGGTGGCGCCCCGCAAGCTGACACCAAATCCAGGGTGCAGCAGGGCTTCATCGAAAAGTCGAACGTCAATTCGGTCGTCGAGATGAGCCGCATGATGGAGGTCTCCCGCGCCTACACCTCGATCGCAAACCTGATGCAACAGCAGAGTGATCTGCAGAAAACCGCCATCCAGCAGCTTGCTGACGTGCCGGCGTAAGGAGACGATCCATGCAAGCGCTTAATACTGCTGCGACCGGGATGGCGGCCCAGGAACTTAGCGTCCAGGTCATCTCCAACAACATCGCCAACCTTCAGACCACCGGCTACAAGAAGCAAACGGCAGAATTCCAGGACCTGATCTATCAGCACATCTCGCCGCGTCGGCGCGCAGGCCTCGCGAGCAGGGCACCATCCTTCCCATCGGCATCGATATCGGCGGCGGCGTCAAGACGGTCGGCACCCCGCGCTCGATGACGCAAGGCACGCTGTCGCAGACCGGCAACGATCTCGACCTCTCCATCACCGGCGAAGGCTTCTTCAAGATCCTGATGCCCGACGGCACGTTCCAGTACACCCGCGACGGGACGTTCCAGATGGACAACACCGGCCGCATCGTCAACGCGCAGGGCAATCCGGTGCAGCCGACCATCACGATCCCGCAAAACGCGACGGGCCTCGCGGTCAACTCGCAAGGCCAGGTTTCCGTGACAGTTGCCGGGATCGTCGACGACGACCTCGACCATCATCGGCACGATCGGTCTGACGCGATTCGTCAATAAAGCCGGCCTGCTGCCGGTCGGCAACAACGACTTCACCGACACACCGTCTTCAGGCCCGCCGCAGGACGGTGCCGCGGCGCTGGAAGGCTACGGAAACATCAACCAGGGCAGCCTCGAGACAGCCAACGTCGACGTCGTCTCGGAAATGTCCAACCTGATCGCGGCGCAACGCGCCTACGAAATGAACGCAAAAGTAGTCTCCGCGGCCGACCAGATGATGCAATCCACTACCGCGATGTTCCGCTAAGGGAGTAGAGGATGTTTGTCCGTTCGATGCTCGTTACCGCCCTGCTCGTCAGCAGCGTCCTCCGCCGCGCTCGCGCAGGAAAACGAAGATGCCATCGCGGCGCCGGTGCTTCGCGCGCAGGTTACGGTGGAAGGCGACATCGTGCGGATCGGCGATATGGTGGAGAATGCCGGCTCGGCATCGCAGATCGCGATCTACCGCTCACCCGATCTCGGCACCACCGGAACGCTGCCGACCGCGCAGGTCTCAACACGCTTCAGGCGCATCAGGTGATCGGCGTCGATACAAGGGACATCAAATCGGTCGCGGTCACGCGACTGGCGCGCATCCTGGAAGGCAAGGAGATCGAATCCCAGGTTGCGCATGCGCTCGAGCATCGCAGCGGGCTTGGCGATGCGGCCAACCTCAACCTGACATTCGATCGCGATGTGCAGGACGTCCGGCTGGAGGCCTCGAACAACGGCTCGCTGCAGCCCGCCTCCGTGCGTTACGAGCCGCGCAGCGGACGGTTCGACGTCTCTTTCGAGATCGCCAACGATACCAACAATAGCCGCACCAAACTGCGTTTCACCGGCATTGCCGTCGAAATGCTGGAGGCCGCGATTCTGACGCGCAACGTCGAACGCGGCGACGTGCTGAAATCCTCCGACGTCGTCACCGAACGGCGGCCGAAGGCCGAAGTCGGCAACGACGCCGCACCCCGCGGCCGCGCGGTCGGCATGCAGATGCGCAAGGGCCTGCGCGCCGGCCAGCCGCTGCGGGCGGCCGATCTCGGCAAGCCGGATCTGGTGCAGAAGCGACGGTAATGTCACGCTGATCTACGAAGCAGCCGGGCTCTACCTCACCTCGCGCGGCAAGGCGGTCGACAGCGGCACCGAAGGCGACACCGTGACCGTGCTCAACCTGCAATCCAAACGCACCATCTCCGGCACCGTCGTCGGGCGCGACCAGGTCGCCATTGCCATCGCCATGCCGCGGCTTCTGCCCGCCGACACCACCTCCTCGATTGGAGCCGCCGAGACAGAGACAGCGGTTTCCGTAGCCAGCAGCCGCAATAGTGCACAGACGACTTCAAAGGCAGAGTAAGGTAGATGTTGATTTCCAGGTTCAAACGTATCGCGCTTGCCGGAACCATGCTGAGCGTCGTCAGCCTCGCCGGCGGCTGTTCCGGCATCGACCGCCTCTCCCAGGTCGGCGAACAGCCCAAGCTTTCGTCGATCGAGAACCCGACGACGCAACCCGGCTACAAGCCGGTGCAGATGCCGATGCCGAAACCGGAAGTGGTGTCCTACAATCCCAATTCGCTCTGGCGAAACGGCTCGCGCTCCTTCTTCAAGGATCAACGCGCCCACCAGATCGGCGACCTCCTGACCGTCACCGTCAACATCACCGACCAGGCCAACTTCGCCAACGAGACCCAGCGCAGCCGCAGCGCCACCGAAGATTCCGGCATCACCGCCTTTCTCGGCAGCAATCTCTTGACCGGAAAGACCGCTCTCCCCGGCCGCCTGCTGACCGCGGACGGCACCATGGGCACCGACGGCAAGGGGTCAATCGTTCGGCAGGAAACCTTGCAGACCAACGTCGCCGCGATCGTCACCCAGATGCTGCCGAACGGCAATCTCGTGGTCGAAGGCAAGCAGGAGATCCGCGTCAACTACGAGAAGCGCGAACTGATCGTCGCCGGCATCGTGCGGCCGGAGGATATCCAGAGCGACAACACCATCGATTCCAGCAAGATCGCGCAGGCGCGCATCGCCTATGGCGGCCACGGCGAGATCAGCGACATCCAGCAACCGCGCTACGGCAGCCAGGTCATGGACGTGCTGCTGCCGTTCTAGCGGCCAACGAGCTCCCACATCGCACCGCGAACCTAGGCGCGGTGAGATGTTCAAGGCGGCCTTCGTCAGCTCCCCTGACGGAGGCCGCAATTGTTTTTCCGGACTTGAAAAAGAAGAGGCCAAGAAAAAGCGGGTCGCGCAACAGCCTGTCCACTCGATCGGCGCGTTTTTCAGAAAGCGCCCCCACCTCAGCCCTCCCCCGCAAGCGGGAGAGGGAGCACACCTTCGTCGTTGTTATAAACTTAATTCAATCTCATCGCGCTCTAAGCGACCGAAGGAATGTCCTGCGGCACGTCTTCGGGGAACAGCCGGTCCCGACCGCTCATATCATATTGCAGCTCGCCAGCGTGTAGTTTTGCGTTATTGGCTTCGCGTTTGATGGCGTCTTCCTCGCCATACATGAACGCCAGGAAAGCGTAACGCTTGCCTTTGGTCACGGGCGTCACCTGATGCAGCGCGCCGCAGGAAAACACCAGCGCGCCGCCTTCCGGTGGCCGGTAAGCCTTGGTGCCGAACTCCGGAAATACCAGGTCCCCGCCTTCGAAATCCTTGTTGAGATTGATCGAGAGCGCGAAGCGCCGGTGTTGGGCGCCGGCGTTGATGTTGTCGCGATGACGGTGGAAGTGGGCGCCAACCGCGCTGTCGTAGCAGGCAACGACATACCGGTCCATGCGCGTCGTCTTGAACTGAAAGTATCGCTCGATCGGACCGACCAGCCGCCGCACGATATGGTCGCGGATAAGTTCGCGCACCTCAGGCACGCCGACGGCGACGTCGCTGCGCCGCTTGAGCCGCCAGTCGGACAACGTAACGGTCTTGCCGTCGATGTCGAACTGAAAGCCGGAATCCACCGCACCTTGCGTCTCGTAGAACTGGATCAGGAAATCGCAGATTCCGAAACTGAAGACGCGGGGCACCATCAATGCCGGCGCAAACATCGGAACGCCCGCGGAATCGTCGACCCGGGGCAGGCCTTTCAGGACGTTGCGAACCATCGTGACATGCCCTTGCGGATAATCCCAGGCGATGTCGGCCACCACCCGCAACATCGGATCCAGCACGATGGTGCGCGGCATTTCGCCGGCGCCGAACGACCGGCTGACCACGCCGTCATGATCGGCGAGAAATGACAGCGTGCTGCTGGAGATCGCGGCAAGATGATCGGTCTGGCTGGGCTGTCCGGTGAATACGCATCCGACGATCAGATGACCCTCGCTGAACGACGCGCTCAGGTGCTTAAATTCTGCGACCTCCGCTACCGCGCGCGGGTCGGCGAGCGAGCCGAGGAAGCTCAGCACCACCCAGCGGCCGGCAGTTGCCTGCAAGTCAAACGATCCGCCGGTCACCATCGGCAAGCTGAACCACGGAACGGGATCGCCGAGAATGATGCAATGGCTGGCTGCGTTGGGTTTGCTCATGGTTAGCGCTCGGTTCAAAAATCCACCTGCTTCGGCGATAGCTCAGCCGACTTGACGAAACCTTCCATCGTTTCGTCGGCATGTTGCGCCGTGTTGCGCATGTCGGGTCCAAAATTATTCCGAAGCAAAATTGTCTGTTCCGGACTGGCCGAGGCGCGCTGCTTATCGCCGGCGGCAAGCGTTGCGAAAAGCCAAAGACCGGGCTCGGCCTCGGTAAAGCCGTGGTCCCGGTAGATGTTGCGGGCCGGGATATTGCGCGACGTCGGGATGATCCGTCCGAATGGCGGCACCGGACCGTGCTTCATCTCGTCCAGGATATGACGCAGGAAGCGATGCTCGATGCCCATGCCGAGCGCCCGGCAACTGATCGCGAGGCCAGCGATCTCCCCTTCGACAATGACGGCCGCCCCCACCAGGCCGTAATCGCCGAGCCGATCCGACACCTCGATCGCAAACAGGTGAGCGTCAGGATTTGCCGCCAGCGCCGCCAGTTCGGTGTAAGAGAATTTCCGCGCCGTGGTGTTGAACTGGGTAGTGCGCTGAAACAGCTCTTCGAGCCGTTGCAGTTTCGGCGACGATGCCGCAAGGCGTTCGATGGCGCAGCTGATCTGCAACTGCTCGATGTACTGCGCCTCACCCATCGTCTCGCTGCGCAGCTGCTGGCGCGCGATCTGCGCCTTGACGAGTTCGCTGCGGGACGCCGCCTCCGCGGTCACGATCGGAATCTGCAAGCGCGGATCGTTGAGCAGGCGCCGCCGCAGGCTGAACAAGTCCTCGCCCCAGACCTCGACCTCCGGCAAGCGCTGGCGGACGCGGTCGCGCTCGACCGGATTGTCGTCGATGAACAGGAACGCATCGAGCGCAAAGCCGAGCTCTTCCGCGATCGAGCGGATATTGCCAACCTTGTCGTCCCAGTTGACGCGCCAGGTGACGAAATCGTCCGCCGACAGCAGCCGCTGTTTGGGGTAATGATCCGGATATTTCCAGAGCTCGCGAACGGTCGCTTCGTCGTTCTTGCTGACGCAAGCGAGCACGACGCCGCGCTTTTTCAGCGATTTCAGCGCTTCGTGCAGGCCGAAATAGAGACCGATGAAGGAAAATGCGCCGCTGATTTCCGGGGTCCAGGCAAACGGGCTCCCGGTCTCCGCCAACACCCCCGGCCACAACGTGCCGTCGAGATCGACGATCACGCATTTTTTGCGGCCGATCCCCGTCACGGTGAGCAATGCATCGATATGCTTTTCCGCAATCACCGCCTCGCGGCCGAAAGCGTCGCCGCCGAGCGCGTGCGCCAGCGGCGCGGTGTCCGGGAACAGGCCGTGGACGGCGGCCTTTTCGCTCTCCGGCCGTTGCAGCATCCAGCCGGGCGAGCCGAAATGGGTGAACCCGACCTGGCCATCGTCGAGCAGCCGCTCGGCTCCGGCTGCGCCAAGGGCTGCCGCAATATCGATCACATAGACATCGGGAAATGCGACCGCGAGCTCGGCGAGCGCCACATTGGTCAAGCGGAAGCGCGTTCGATGTCCCTTGACGCCGCGCTCCGCCAATCCAAGCGGCTGAACGGTGGGTTCAGGCAGATTGTCGATCAGGATCGGCGCCAACGTCGCCTCGCGCAATCCGGTCAGAAGCTGGGTCGCATGCCCAATGTAGGCCGCATGAGGGTTGAGCCGGTTATCCAGGTCTTCCACGACCAGATGCCTCGTCCGCAATGCGCCGACGAAGATCACGTCGTGTTTGTGCTCGGCCGCAAAACGGATGTCGTCGGAAAACGTCGCCGCCACATGCAGGTCGATGCCGCGACGCGCCGCTTCGCGGCGCAGGAAATCGGCCTCCATCTGGATATCGCAATCGCCGAACAGCACGGCATCGACGCGCCGGCGGGTCGCGCCGAAATCCTCAATGCCGTAGGAGGCGCCGACCGCCCAATAGGAGGAGCCGCCCTCCTTTAATTTGCGCCGGTAGTTCTCCAGCATCTCGGCGGGATTGCGTCCATGCTTGGCGGAAAGCTCCGCACCGATCGCAGCCAGTTCGTCTTCCGGCGTCATCTCGGTCAGGATCCGGCGCGACGTCAGCTCCGTCACGGTGCGTTCAATCGCTTCGCGCAAACCAGCTTGGGTATCGCCAGGCTTTGCCAATAACGCCACCATGGCGTCGCAGTCTTCAGGCACACGGCGGGCTTCCGAAAAATAGTCCAGAAGTGCCGCGATTTCGTTATCGGCCGGCAGGCGCATATGGCTGATCGCGTGCACGACCAGCGTGCGGCCGGGGCCGACGGGCAATAGATGAACGAATCGGGAGCGACGGAGAATCATTCTTGCCTATAATAACAAGATGGATGCAGATGTGAATCTGCCTCCCTTAACTTCGGCACGCCGAGGCCCGCTACGGGGCCGCACGACTTCGAAGGCTGAAATATGTTGAAACAGGAAGGCGGTCAGCCGGCCCCGCCGATCGGCCCCCGCGAGGCCAACAGCCATCTGTCTACCCGCGGGCTTCTGATCGTCTTTGCGACGCTCGCGATCGCGCTCGTGCTCGGCTATCTCCTGCTCAACAAGCTCATCGATATGTCGCAGGAAGAAGATTGCGCGCTGGCGCACCGTTATAATTGCGGGGCCGTCGAAGTGCCTCGCTAAAATTACTAGATCACGGCTTCTTGGCTTCGTCGCGCTTGGTACGAATGCGGCCTTTATCGCTGGAGGTGGTCAGACGGGAGAGCGTCGCCTCTGTCCGCATCCATTGCATCCTCGGCCGTGCCGGATAGCCGCCCCAAGTCTCGCCGGCGGGAATGCTGCCCATGACGCCGGAGCGCGCTGCCACGCGCGCGGCTTTTCCGATCGTGACATGCGGCGCCAATCCGACCGAGCCACCGAGCACGGCATAGTCTTCCAAGGTCACGCTGCCGCTCAGCCCGCACTGCGCCACGACGATGCAGTGTCTGCCGATCTGGCAGTTGTGGCCGATCTGACAAAGATTATCGATCTTGCTCGCCTCGCCGATCACGGTATCCCTGATGCCGCCGCGGTCGATCGTGGTGCCGGCGCCGATCTCGACGTCGTTCTGAATGATGACCCGGCCGGTCTGCGGAATCTTTTGCTGGGCGGCATCCTCGGTGTAGCCGAAGCCGTCCTGGCCGATATGGCAACCGGGATGGATCGCGACGCGATCTCCGATCAGCGCATGCACGATCGAGCAACCGGCGCCGATGCTGCAGTCGCGGCCTATCGCGACGTCGGGGCCGATCACGGCGTTCGCGGCGATGATGCTTCCCGCACCGATTTCGGCGCGCGGCCCGATGACGGCGCCGGGATCGACCGTGACATCGCTTTCGAGCCGGGCCGTGGGATGGATGGTCGCGCCTTCGAAAAGTCCGTCGATCTCAAACAGCGAGGCAGGACGCAAGGATTGCGGATAAAGCTTTCGGTGCACGGCGACGAAGGCGCGATAAGGCGCCTCCGTGTGCAGGACGATGAGGCCTTCCGGCGCGTGGCCGGTAAAGCGCTTCGGCATCAGGCAGGCGCCGGCACGCGTATTGATCAGGGCATCGGTAAATTTGTTGGCGTCGATAAAGGCCAGATCGGACGGGCCGGCCAGATCGGCCGGCGCCACGCCGGTAATCAAATGCGACATCGACGCAGACGTGCTCGCTTCGGCGCCCGTCAGCGCGACGATTTCCGCGATCGTCAAGCCCGACGGACGATCAAAGAAGCGCCGGTTTCCCATTTCCCGATTCATATGATGAGCCTGATTCCAATCTTCGAGGTTTGTATGATCGAACCGTCACACAGTGGAATTCGTATTAGCCGATCGCGATAGTGACAAGTGATGCTGGCCTTCGCGAACATCGCCAACATGGTTAGCAGGCAAGCGCAACGGAACCACGTTGACAGTCATCACCATTCGTCAGATGCTATTAGAAACTCAAGACAAATTTTCACATTGTCGAAAAGCTGGAACGTTGAAGTTCAGCTGATAACCGGGAGCGAATTATGTCTTTTCGTCGCCATTCGAATGTCTGTCTCACCGCGGTTGCGATCGCCGCACTGGTGACGGCATGGTGCGGCCCCGCGAGCGCGCAGCAAAAAGTGGCATTGTCGGTCAAAGCCGACGCCATCGGCGGCGTGGTGACCGGCCCGAACGGTCCGGAAGCCGGCGTGTGGGTAATTGCCGAGACCACCGACCTGCCAACCAAATACGCCAAGTCGGTCGTCACCAACGACGCCGGCCAGTTCGTCATCCCGCAGTTGCCGTCGGCCAAATACAAGATCTGGGTACGCGGATACGGCCTCGTCGATTCCGACAAGCAGGATGTCACGCCCGGCAAGACCATCGACCTGAAAGCAAAGGCGGCGCCGAATGCGGCAGCCGCGGCCGAGTACTATCCGGGCGTGTACTGGTACTCGATGCTCAAGATTCCGCCCGCAAGCGAGTTTCCAGGCTCGGACAAGAGCCCGACCGGCATGCCGGCCAGCATGACTTCGCAGGCCGTCTGGATCGACAGCATCAAGAACTCCTGCCAGTCATGCCACGCGCTCGGCAGCCAGAACATTCGCCATCCTCACGTAGCCGAGCTCGGCGAGTTCAAGAATTCGGAAGATATGTGGGAACGCCGCGTGCAATCCGGCCAGGCCATGACCAACATGGCATTGACCCTCGGCCGCATGGGTCCGCCCCGCGCCTACAAGATGTTTGCCGACTGGACCGACCGCATCGCGGCGGGCGAATTGCCCTTCGACAAGCCGGAGCGCCCGAAGGGCGTCGAGCGCAACATCGTGATCACGTCATGGGAATGGGCCAAGCGCGGTGAGTACCTGCATGACGAGGTTTCGACCGACAAGCGCAACCCGACGGTGAACGCCTACGGCAAGATTTATGGCTCGCCGGAAGAAAGCTCCGACGACGTGCCGGTGCTCGATCCCGTCAAGAACACCACATCGTTCATCAAAGAACCGTTCATGGACCCGAAAACGCCGAGCGCGTCGGATGACCCGATGGGACCGTCGGTGTTCTGGGGCGACGAGCCGATCTGGGATGGCCATACCTCGATCCATAATCCGATGATGGACGAGAAGGGCAGGGTCTGGCTCACGGCAAGGATTCGCCGGGCACCAAATCCGGCAAGCTGCCTGGCCGGATCGGACCTCCCCTCGGCGCAGGTTGCACCGCTGAAGGAGTCGGCCCGTCAGGCATCGTTCTACGATCCGAAAACCGAGAAGTGGACGATGATCGATACGTGTTTCAACACGCATCACCTCGTCTTCACGCCCGACGAAAAGCTCTGGTTCAGCCAGGGACAGCCTTATAGCGGCGTGGTCGGCTGGCTCGATGTCAAGAAGTTCGAGGCAACTGGCGACGCGATGAAGTCGCAGGGCTGGACGCCGGTCGTGGCCAACGTATCTGGCACCGGCAAGCGCGAGCCCTTCGTCGCCGCCGACAAGCCGATCGAGCCGGGGAAGGACAAGTTGGTCAAGGCGGCGTTCTACGGCATCATGCCAAGCGTCAAGGGCGACGTGATCTGGGGCCAGACCATGGGTCCGGGCTTCACGCGCATCGATCAGCCGGCCTACCTCGTCCGGATGATTCCGGGCAACGATCCGACCAAGACCGCCGTCTCCGAAATCTTCCAGTCGCCTCCGGGCACCTATGGTTCGCGCGGCGTGGACCTGGATTCGAAGGGCGTGGCCTGGACCGTGCTGTCCAGCGGACAGATGGCAAGCTTCGACCGGACCAAGTGCAAGGAAAAGCTCGAAGGGCCGAATGCGGCGACCGGCGCTCAGTGCTACGAGGGCTGGACGCTGTACCGGATGCCGGGGCCGCAGTTCAAGACGGTCGACGATCCCAAGGGTAGCGCCAACCACGCCTATTACATCTGGGTCGACGTCCACAATACGCTCGGTCTCGGCAACGACGTGCCGGTCGCGATGGCCAATGGCAGCGAATCCCTGCTCGCTCTGGTCGACGGCAAGTTCGTCGATATCCGCATCCCCTACCCGCTCGGCTTCTTCGCCAAGAATGTCGACGGCCGGATCGACGATCCCAAGGCCGGCTGGAAGGGCCGCGGCATATGGACGACGACGGGCACCCGCGCCTACTTCCACAGCGAACATGGCAAGGACGACAAGCCACGGGTATTCCACGTCCAGCTGCGTCCGGACCCGCTCGCCGATTAAGACTTCTCGCGGGTACTCCGCGGGCGAATTTCAACGCGACATTCATTGCCTCGCCGCATTAAAAGATGCAGCGAGGCAATTGCGTTTAAAGGGGTTCGGAGCGGCTTGGGAATCCGAAAGCCGACGGGCTTCAACCTCTATGCCGGGCTTCAGCCTTTAATAATAATGTGTCGGGGCCGGACGCGGTCGAGCTCAAGCTGAAATCCGGCGAGAACCGCCGTATCGGCACCGACGATCCGCAAGAGTTAGCGGCCGCGCTCAGATCAGTGGCGCATAGCGGCGGCTGAAGCCGCCTACTCGTCGCGATAGACCTTCTCGCGCTTCTCGTGGCGTTCCTGCGCTTCCACCGACAAGGTTGCGATCGGACGGGCTTCCAGCCGCTTCAACGAGATCGGTTCGCCGGTCTCCTCGCAATAGCCGTAAGTGTTGTCCTCAATACGCTGCAACGCCGCATCGATCTTCGAGATCAGCTTGCGCTGCCGGTCGCGGGCGCGCAGTTCGATCGCGCGATCGGTTTCCGATGAAGCGCGGTCGGCAAGATCAGGATGATTGACGTTCTCCTCCTGGAGCGTCTGCAACGTGATCTTCGATTCCCGCAGGATCTCGTCCTTCCAGGCCAGGAGCTTGGCGCGGAAATAGTCGCGCTGGCGCTCGTTCATGAAAGGCTCTTTTTCGGTCGGTCGATAGTTCTTCAACTTTTCCAAGGCCAGCCCATCTTTCACCTGAGGCGCCGCGCCCTTGCGGCACCGCGCGAGGAGAAAGCCCCCTCGCGCGGCGCCTTATATAGCGCGGCCTTGCGACAGACAATATTGCCGTGGCCGGGCTAGCCCCCGGGGCCAAGCCCCTGCACAGGCAAATTGATCGGGCGGGGGCCCCGGGATTGGCCAGTCTGGTTAATAACCGACGGTAAAGCGCGCCCGGATATGGGCCGGGCGCTCGATCTCGTCGGCCATGGCGACCGCAAAGTCCTCGAACGAGATCCAGCTCTTTCCGGCCGAATCGACCAGAAGCTGGTCCGTTCCCAGGCGGAACTTGCCGGTCCGGTTCCCCGCCTCGAACAGCGCCGAGGGCGACAGGAAGGTCCAGTTCAGCTCCCGCTCCTGCCGCAAGCGGTCCAGGAAGGCCGCCCCCTTCTCGGCCTCCGCCTTGTACGCCGCCGGGAAATTCGGCACCGTCACCAGCGGCACCCCGGGCGCGACCTCGAGCGAGCCGGCGCCGCCCACCACGAGGTAGCGGGGCACGCCCGAATCCCTGGCCGCGCCGATCAGGGCTTCCGCGTCGCTATCGAGGAAATGAATCGAGCTCACTGCGGCATCGTGTCCGGCCCATAATTTGGCGAGTGCCGCACGGTCATTGGCGTCGCCCGAGACCGCCCTGACATTGGCGAGCTTGGCGATCTTGTCCGGGTTTCGGGCAATCCCCGTGACGCTATGGCCGCGGCGGGCGAGTTCGGCGGTAATGCAGGACCCGGCGCGCCCCGAGGCGCCGGCGATGGCGATCTTCATGCTTGTCTCCATGTCTTAAAGTTCCGGATGAATTGGACTAGTATCCAACGGTGACTAGATAGCTGTTGGGATGCTGGTGTTAAGAACGCACCCGGAGATCACCTGGTCACGCCGGAGTAACCCGGCTCTAGTGGTTCGATTCCAACATTCGCCCCCTTCGCGGCGGGCGCTTTTGCGAATGTTGGAATCAAAGGACCACTAGCAAATGTATGTTCTAGTGGAGTTTTGGATTTGACATTCGCTCGACGAACCCGCGGCTAGGTGGGTAGCGAATGTCAAATCCACTCCACTAGCGGGCCTTGCGGAGTTCAAACGCGATGAAAGCGAATCCCTATTCGGCCGACTGCCCGACCCGCCAGATTCTGGACCGGGTCGGCGACAAATGGGCGGTGTTGATCCTTTTGCTGCTGCGCTTTGAAGCCTTGCGCTTCAATCAGTTGCGCCGCGGCATTGAAGGCATTTCGCAAAAGATGCTGTCGCAGGTGCTCAAAAGCCTGGAGCGCGACGGGCTGGTCAAGCGCCGCGCGATCGCAACCGTGCCGGTGACGGTGGAGTATTCGATCACGCCGCTCGGCAAGACGCTGGCCACGGCCGTCGATCCTTTGCGCGATTGGGCCGAGACCAACCTGAAGGACGTGCTGGCTGCGCAGCGCCGCTACGACGCGCAGCAGCACGCCAGGGCCGCGTAAAGAAAGGCGGCGTGACGGCCCTCTCCTTCGTCGCGAAGGCGGATAATGGATCGGACTACTAGTGTTGCCCGGCTTTGGCGAGTTCGACCTCGACGCGCAGCTCGATCTCGGAAAGCACAGCATCCAAGCCCGGGTCGCCCGAAGACGACTTCAGGTTGGCCGACAGCCTCGCGCAGCCGGCTCACCGTCGAGGCATCGAAATTGCCCGACAGCAAAGCGATCTTGAGATCGTCGAGCACGTCGAGCGCACGCCTTGCCGCGCTGGACCGAACGTTTGCGCCGCTCGGTCGGATCCTCTTCGATCCCCTGCATCGCCAGCAGCGCATCGATGTCGGTGGCGGCTTTGGGCGCCAGCGTCGCGCGTGTCTCGCTGGCGGAGGCCGCATCGTCCGGCAGCGAAAAGCCGTTTGAGCTGGTTCGCCGCACGTTGCTGGTCGGGGACCCGAGAGTGGTGCCGTTCGGTCCGTGATGCGCATGGATGGATCCTCGCCAGTATGACGCGCAGCATCGCCTTGCGATGGTTAACGCGGCGTAAACCACCCGGCAAAATCTGCCGCCGTGTGGCAATTTCGGTTGCCGCCGGCTCGCCGCGCGCTGGCACCCTCCAGAAATTGACCCAATCAAATCAGCTCATTAGCGAAAGTGAAGGGGTGGCACGGCGCTCGCATAGTGAGTAGCGGATCGCCCGTCATGGGAGTGGCGGGCGCTCCTCAGTTTAAGACCTCAGCGGGGAGCAGAGGATGCCAGGCGTCGATTGCGGGAAAACTGTTGCGGCTGGGCGCGTGCGCGCTTTCGGCGCTGGCGTTGTGGACGGCTGCCTGCCGGCCGCGACGTCGCGGATCAAGGATCTCGCCAATATCGAGGGCGTGCGGCAGAACCAGCTGATCGGCTATGGCCTCGTCGTCGGCCTCAACGGCACCGGCGATACGCTCAACAACATCCCCTTCACCAAGCAATCGCTGCAGGCGATGCTGGAACGCATGGGCGTCAACATCCGCGGCGCCACCATCCGCACCGGCAACGTCGCCGCCGTCATGGTGACCGGCAACCTGCCGCCGTTCGGCACCCAGGGCACCCGCATGGACGTCACGGTTTCCGCGCTCGGCGATGCCAAGAACCTGCAAGGCGGCACCCTGCTCGTCACCCCCCTGCTCGGCGCCGACGGCAACGTCTATGCGGTGGCGCAGGGCTCGGTCGCGATCTACGGGCTTCCAGGCCGAAGGCGACGCCGCCAGCATCGTCCGCGGCGTACCGACCGTCGGCCGCATCGCCAACGGCGCCATCATCGAACGCGAGATCGAATTCGCGCTCAATCGCCTGCCCAATGTGCGGCTGGCGCTGCGCAACGCCGATTTCACCACCGCCAAGCGCATCGCGGCCGCGGTCAACGATTTTCTCGGCGCCAAGTCCGCCGAGCCGATCGACCCCTCGACCGTGCAGCTGACGATCCCGCCGGAATTCAAGGGCAATGTCGTCGCCTTCCTGACCGAGATCGAGCAGTTGCAGGTCGAACCCGATCTCGCCGCCAAGATCATCATCGACGAGCGCTCCGGCATCATCGTGATGGGCCGCGACGTCCGCGTCGCCACCGTCGCGGTGGCGCAGGGCAACCTCACCGTCTCGATTTCCGAAAGCCCGCAGGTCAGCCAGCCCAATCCGCTGTCCCGTGGACGAACCGTGGTGACGCCGCGCACCAGCGTCCGCGTAACCGAAGACGGCAAGAAACTCGCCCTGGTGAAGGACGGCGTGTCGCTGCAGCAACTTGTCGACGGCCTCAACGGGCTCGGCATCGGCCCGCGCGACCTGATCGGCATCCTGCAGGCGATCAAGGCCGCCGGCGCGATCGAAGCCGACATCGAGGTGATGTGATGCTGGCGACAGCGCTCCACAACAACCTCGGCACCACCGGCAAGACGCCGATGCCCACCTATAACGGCCGCCCCGATTACGACTTCGCGGCCGCGCTCAACAAGGTGTCGCCGCAGGCGCAAAGCCAAGGCCCAAACCCAGGCGCAGAACTTCGAGGCGATGTTCCTCAACTCGATGTTCTCGCAGATGACCAACGGCCTCAAGGGCGAAGGCCCGTTCGGCAACACCACCGGCACCGGCATCTGGCGCTCGATGCTGACCGAACAATATTCGAAATCTTTCGCGCAAGGCAGGCGGCGTCGGCATCGCCAAAGACGTGTACCGCACGCTGATCATGCAGCAAGCCAAAACCGCCGGCCAGCCCCAAGGAAATACTCAAGGAAATACAGAACCCAAGGAAACATCCAAGGAAAACAGGCATGAATCCGCCTCCTTCACGACAGCCGGCGCCGGCGACCCCGATGATTGCAACGCCCGCTGAGGCCCGCAAGCTCGCCGAAGATCTGATGAATGCCATGAGCGCCCTGCTCGGCGTCATCGAACGCGAAACCGAGCTTGTGCGCGCCGGCAAAATCCGCGAGGCGATGGCGTTCGAATCGAAGAAGGCGGAGCTGTCGCGCCACTATGTCGGCGTGGTCACGCGCCTGAAGGCCAATCACCTTTATCTGGCCAAGACCTCGCCGGATCTGCTGGCCACACTGCACCGTCACCACGACACGTTCCGCGCCATGTTGCAGGTCAATCTCACCGTGCTTGCAACCGCGCATGCGGTTTCCGAAAGCATCGTGCGCGGCGTCAACGCCGAGGCTCAGCGCCGCAACATTCCCACCACCTACGGCGCGACCGGCCGGCGCGTCAATCCGGGCGCACAGCACCTCAAGCCGCTGGCGGTCAGCCGCTCGCTGTAATGCTGCCGGTCTGAATATCTGGCAGCACGAGCGCATCGAAGCGCCTGCCGCGCCACGCCTCGCGCATTGCAGACAATTTTCATCAAATTGGCGCAGGCGCGTCAGCGTATCGTTCAGCGCGTTCTCTAACAATGCGTTGAGACGTCTAGTTCATATTGCCGATGACGAGGGGTTGGGATTTGACTCGAGGAGAGCCAGGAGGCTGCCATGAGTACGGATTTCAGCATCAGGCCGGTGGGGACCCCGGTCGCAGTTTCATTACCGCCCGCCGCCAGCAACGCGGCGATTGGCGGCGTGCCGACGCAATTGCCTGCCAATCAAAGCGTCACGGCAACGGACGCCAGCACGGCGAGCCGTAACGATTCACCGAGCTCGGGTTCGAGCGATCTGTCGCATCAGGCGTTTTTCGACACCGCAGCCGCGTCGGTTGTTTTCCAGTCGGTCGATGCCTTGACCGGCGAAGTGGTCCAGCAATTTCCTGATGAAGCGATGTTGCGCCGCCGCGCCTACTTCCACTCGCTTGATCTCAAGGATTCGCTCGACCCGCCCGCTCGCGACCGATGTGACGGCGTAAAAGTCGAATCAGAGCAGAGAGTTGGCGAAAACTCTTCAGACCCTGCCTGCGAGGCCGGCCGCGATCTGACAGTTGATGTCAATCAGCGGCTTCAGCTTGGAGGGATCCGGCGCCAGTTGCATGTCAACCGTCTGATGCATGACGAAGATGCTGATGTTGGCGATGTTCTGACGAACTTCGATCGAATTCGGATTGTCGTCTGCCTCAACCGCGCTCATGAAGATCGTCCACAGGCGGCGATTGAACAGCAACGCCTTGTGCATCTTGGCGTCCGGGCCGGCCCAGTTCGACTGCACGTCCCGCAGTTGCTTGGCAGCCTTCAGCAACGCCTGCGCCTCGATTTCCCTCGGATTGCCGGTAACCTGCGACGTGCGGGAATAGGCCTGGGCTGCTTGAGACATTCATCACTCCGAACTGGATTATGCAGCACGCGGACGTCGTAACTGCCCAAGTTTTATAGGTTCTTGCCTTTAAAATATGGTTAGCGCTGGTCGTAGAATGCTTCCGCAAAATTACGGAATAGGCAATTGCCTAGTGTTGCGGCTCTGACATTCGTATCTTGTCGCAGCGAGCACTTACGAATGTCAGAACCAAAGGGACGTTAGCAAATGTAGGTTTCTAGTGGAGTTTTGGATTTGACATTCGCTTAACGAACTCGTGGCTAAGCGGGTAGCGAATGTCAAATCCACTCCGCTAGTCGATCGGCAAAGCCGCACGATCAACGAAAAGCGGCGGGATTTCCCCCGCCGTTTTTCGTTCTGTCGTTTGCGCTGCGATCAGCGGAGCAGCTGGAGCACGCTCTGCTGCGACTGGTTGGCGAGCGCCAGCGCCGAGACCGCGATCGACTGGCGGGTCGACAGCGCCTGGCTGTTGGCCGCTTCCTGGTTCGGATCGGCCAGCGTCAGGTTCGACGCACCGGTCTGCAACACGTTGATCAGGCTCTTGTTGAAGTCCTGGCGGATCTGCACCACCGACAGGTTCGAACCGAGATTCGAGGCCTCGGAGCGAAGCAGGTCGGAGGCGCCCTGTAGCGCATTCAACACCTTGTTGGTGGCGTTGTTGTCGATGAAGTCGGTGCCCACCGTCAGATTGGAGAGGCCGAGGCCCGCCGAGTTGAAGTTCGCCCCGGTGATGCTCAGCGTCGAGGTGCCGGTCTCGTTGAACACCAGCTTGAGTGTATCGCCGTTCAACAGGTTGATGCCGTTGAACGAGGAGTCCTGCGAGGTGGTCGTGATCTGCGACAGGATGTTGTTGTACTGCGAGATCAATCCGGCGCGGGTGGCCTGCGCGTTGGGGTCGGCAACCGGCGGCGGCGACACTTTGCCGTTGAACAGCGAGCTGGTGCTCGAGACCGCACCGATCGTTTGCGAGGCGTCGTCGTTGGAGGTAATGATGGTCAGGTTGCCGTTGGCATCGACCGTGGCTTGCAGGTTGTTCGCCGCCAGCGCTGTGTTCAGCTCATTGAGGTTGCTGATCTGGTTGGCGGCGGTGCCGAACGTGATGCTGGTCGCCGTGCCGGTTCCGACCGCGGCGATCGACAAGGTCGAACCCAGGGCAAGCGCCGAGTTCGAGGTCTGTGTCCGCGGGAAGGTCGTGGTCGCGGTGCCGCTGCCGATGCCGAGCGAAGCCAGCAGGGTCGCGTTGCTCGAGCTGAGGCTGAGATCGGAGTTCGTGCCGGTCGAGATATGGATCGCACCGCCGACGACCGAGGAGGCCGCGCCAGTACCTGCAGCCAGCGTCGCAACACCGGTCCCGGTGTTGATCGTCGCCGTCTGCGCGCCGGTCGCGATGTCGATGGCCGTCAACAGGTCGGTGGTCGTGCCCGCCCCGATGTAAACGGTCGAGTTGCCGTTGCCGTCGGTGAGGACGTTGCCGACCAGGCCGGAAGTACCCGCGGTCGCGGCCGGAGTTGCGCCGGTCTTGAAGGTGATGGTGTGACCATCGACCGTCAGCGTATCGTTGTTGTTAATCGTTGCGGTGATGGCGTTGGCGTTCGACGCCGTCGTCAGCGAGGTCGTGCCCGTGATCGCGGTTGCGGTCGTCGCAGTGGTATTGACGGCCGTGCCGACGAACGAAGCGGAAGCAATCGTGGTGCCGCCGAACAGGTTGGAGGCGGTTGCGCCCGCACCCAGCGCCACCGAGAAGCTCGACTTCGTGGAGTAGCCGATCGTGGTCTGCAGGGCCTGGGTGGCGACCGACTGGGCGCTCTGGACCAGGCTTTCCAGCGAGGTGATGCCGGTGTTGGCGGCCTGGAGCACCTGCACGCCGTTACCGATGCTGTCGAGCAGACTGCCGATATCCGAGGCGCGGTTGTTGAGGCCCTGCGCCGTGAAGAAGTTGGTCGGATTGTCGAGCGCCGTGTTGACCTTGTTGCCAGTGGCGAGGTCATTCTGGGTCGTCGCGAGCAGTGCAGCCGTCGACTGCAACGAGAGGAGGTTTTGGCGAACTGATGCCGAAAGAACAATACCGGACATTTGATGACCTTCCTATGCAGTGGCGGCCGATTCGGTTCGCGGCCGGAAGCACCTTTCATCCAGAACATAGGGGGAGTGGTTTAAATTATGATTAACGGCGGCTTAAGCAGGCTGGTTAACGAATAGTTGCCGCTCTGAATTCGTTATATCGGCATGTTTTCGCGCGCCTTTTCGCTTTCGCCTCCTTCCTCGGATCCATTTGGCCAAACGAAAAACGGCGGGGTTTCCCCCGCCGTTTGGTCTTCTTTGCCTTGATTTTCGATCAGCGGAGCAGCTGGAGCACGCTCTGCTGCGACTGGTTGGCGAGCGCCAGCGCCGAGACCGCGATCGACTGGCGGGTCGACAGCGCCTGGCTGTTGGCCGCTTCCTCGTTCGGATCGGCCAGCGTCAGGTTCGACGCACCGGTCTGCAGCACGTTGATCAGGTTCTTGTTGAAGTCCTGGCGGATCTGCACCACCGACAGGTTCGAACCGAGCGTCGAGGCTTCGGCGCGGAGCGAGCTGGAGGCGTTCTGCAAAGCCGTCAATACCTTGTTGGTGGCGTTGTTGTCGATGAAGTCGGTGCCGACCACCAGGCTGGAGAGACCGAGGCCCGCCCCATTGAACGTCGTACCGGTGATGTTGAGCGTGGAAGAACCGGTCTCGTTGAACACCAGCTTCAGCGAGTCGCCGTTCAACAGGTTGATGCCGTTGAACGAGGAGTCCTGCGCAGTGGTGTTGATCTGTGACAGGATGTTGTTGTACTGCGAAACTAGGCCGGCGCGGGTGGCCTGTGCCGCAGCATCCTGAATCGGAGGCGGTGAGACCTTGCCGTTGAACAGCGAGCTGGAGCTCGTGACAGTGCCGATCTGCTGCGAGGCGTTGTTGTTGTCGGTCTGAATGGTCAGGTTGCCGTTGGCATCGACCGTGGCTTGCAGGTTGTTCGCCGCCAGCGACGAGTTCAGCTCGTTGAGGTTGCTGATCTGGTTGGCGGCGGTGCCGAACGTGATGCTGGTCGCCGTGCCGGTTCCGACCGCGGCGATCGACAGGGTCGAAGCCAGGGCAAGCGCCGAGTTCGAGGTCTGTGTCCGCTGGAAGGTCGTGGTCGCGGTGCCGCTGCCGATGCCGAGCGAGGCCAGCAAGGTCGCGTTGCTCGAGCTGATGCTGAGATCGGAGGCCGTGCCGGTCGAGATATGGAGCGCGCCGGCGGAGACCGTGGAGGCCGCACCGGTGCCCGCAGCCAGCGTCGCAACACCGGTCGTGGTGTTGATCGTCGCCGTCTGCGCGCCGGTCGCGATGTCGATGGCCGTCAACAGATCGGTGGTCGTGCCCGCCCCGATGTAAACGGTCGAGTTGCCGTTGCCGTCGGTGAGGACGTTGCCGACCAGGCCGGAAGTACCCGCGGTCGCGGCCGGGGTTGCGCCGGTCTTGAAGGTGATGGTGTGACCGTCGACCGTCAGCGTATCGTTGTTGGCAATCGTCGCGGTGATGGCGTTGGAGTTCGCTACCGTCGTCAGCGAGGTCGTGCCCGTGATCGCGGTTGCGGTCGTCGCGGTGGTATCGACGGCAACGCCGACGAACGAAGCGGAAGCAATCGTGGTGCCGCCGAACAGGTTGGAGGCGGATGCGCCCGAACCGAGCGCCACGGTGAAGCTCGACTTCGTGGAGTAACCGATCGTGGTCTGGAGGGCCTGGGTGGCGACCGACTGGGCGCTCTGGACCAGGCTTTCCAGCGAGGTGATGCCGGTGTTGGCGGCCTGAAGCACCTGCACGCCGTTACCGATGCTGTCGAGCAGATTGCCGATGTCGGAGGCGCGGTTGTTCAGCGACTGCGAGGTGAAGAAGTTGGTTGGGTTGTCGAGGGCCGAGTTGACCTTGTTGCCAGTGGCGAGGTCATTCTGGGTCGTCGCAAGCAGCGAAGCAGTCGACTGCAACGAAAGAAGGTTTTGGCGGACTGACGCCGAAAGAACGATACCGGACATAGCTCATACCTTTCTGGTGTGACACTCAAAACGCAGCCCGGTCCTTTCAGGATCAGGCGACCCCGGCACGGTGTGGTTAAGTGGCTAAGAAAACATGAACCACGAATGGCGCCCTCGCCTTGCAAACGGTCCCGAACCGCTCGCGATGACCGCTTCGCTATCGCAAAAACACGATTAGCGCGTTGATTGCGCGATGGAATTTGCGCGAACGCTGCGCGTTCACGAAACGCTAACCATAATTATAAAGGATAATATTTGGCTCACGAAAACCGCGGCGCTTTCCCGCCCCGCCAAACGAAAACGGCGGGGTTTCCCCCGCCGTTTGGTCTTCTTTGCCTTGATTTTCGATCAGCGGAGCAGCTGGAGCACGCTCTGCTGCGACTGGTTGGCGAGCGCCAGCGCCGAGACCGCGATCGACTGGCGGGTCGACAGCGCCTGGCTGTTGGCCGCTTCCTCGTTCGGATCGGCCAGCGTCAGGTTCGACGCACCGGTCTGCAGCACGTTGATCAGGTTCTTGTTGAAGTCCTGGCGGATCTGCACCACCGACAGGTTCGAACCGAGCGTCGAGGCTTCGGCGCGGAGCGAGTTGGAAGCGTTCTGCAACGACGTCAACACCTTGTTGGTGGCGTTGTTGTCGATGAAGTCGGTGCCGGTCACCAGGCTGGAGAGGCCGAGACCCGCCGCGTTGAACGTCGTACCGGTGATGTTCAGCGTGGAAGAACCGGTCTCGTTGAACACCAGCTTCAGCGAGTCGCCGCTCAACAGGTTGATGCCGTTGAACGAGGAGTCCTGCGCGGTGGTCGTGATCTGCGACAGGATGTTGTTGTACTGCGAGACCAGGCCGGCGCGGGTAGCCTGTGCCGCAGCATCCTGAATCGGAGCCGACGACACCTTGCCGTTGAACAGCGAGCTGGAGCTCGTGACAGCGCCGATCTGCTGCGAGGCGTTGTCGTTGTCGGTCTGAATGGTCAGGTTGCCGTTGGCATCGACCGTGGCTTGCAGGTTGTTCGCCGCCAGCGACGAGTTCAGCTCGTTGAGGTTGCTGATCTGGTTGGCGGCGGTGCCGAACGTGATGCTGGTCGCCGTGCCGGTTCCGACCGCGGCGATCGACAGGGTCGAAGCCAGGGCAAGCGCCGAGTTCGAGGTCTGTGTCCGCTGGAAGGTCGTGGTCGCGGTGCCGCTGCCGATGCCGAGCGAGGCCAGCAAGGTCGCGTTGCTCGAGCTGATGCTGAGATCGGAGGCCGTGCCGGTCGAGATATGGAGTGCTCCGGCGGAGACCGTGGAGGCCGCACCGGTGCCCGCAGCCAGCGTCGCAACACCGGTCGTGGTGTTGATCGTCGCCGTCTGCGCGCCGGTCGCGATGTCGATGGCCGTCAACAGATCGGTGGTCGTGCCCGCCCCGATGTAAACGGTCGAGTTGCCGTTGCCGTCGGTGAGGACGTTGCCGACCAGGCCGGAAGTACCCGCGGTCGCGGCCGGGGTTGCGCCGGTCTTGAAGGTGATGGTGTGACCGTCGACCGTCAGCGTATCGTTGTTGGCAATCGTCGCGGTGATGGCGTTGGAGTTCGCTACCGTCGTCAGCGAGGTCGTGCCCGTGATCGCGGTTGCGGTCGTCGCGGTGGTATCGACGGCAACGCCGACGAACGAAGCGGAAGCAATCGTGGTGCCGCCGAACAGGTTGGTGGCGGATGCGCCCGAACCGAGTGCCACGGTGAAGCTCGACTTCGTGGAGTAACCGATCGTGGTCTGGAGGGCCTGGGTGGCGACCGACTGGGCGCTCTGGACCAGGCTTTCCAGCGAGGTGATGCCGGTGTTGGCGGCCTGAAGCACCTGCACGCCGTTACCGATGTTGTCGAGCAGGTTGCCGATGTCGGAGGCGCGGTTGTTCAGCGACTGCGAGGTGAAGAAGTTGGTCGGGTTGTCGAGGGCCGAGTTGACCTTGTTGCCAGTGGCGAGGTCATTCTGGGTCGTCGCAAGCAACGAAGCTGTCGACTGCAAGGAGAGGAGGTTTTGGCGAACTGACGCCGAGAGGACGATACCGGACATAGCTGTTACCTTTCTGGTTTTTCAAACGCTCTCCGACCCTTCAGGCCGGATTACCCAGGCAACGTGCGAGGAAGCCCTCTAACAAAACATGAATCGGATACCGCAAATTCGGCCAAATACCTGAAAAACAACGATAAAAATGCTTTCTTCACCATACGGGCAGCCGCGCAAGTCGTTGATAAAATTGAATGTTTTTCGCGGACCTTATCGCGTTTACGATTTGTTAAGAGCGACTCGGGAAGACTGAACGCGGCCACGATCGTTAAGAGTCCGTCGCTGGCGCGTTGTGAGCGTCTAATCGCGCAAATCCAATCATCAACAGGCGACAGCGGAGAACAGGCATGGCGTTAAAGGTCGAGCTCAAGCCACACGAACGGATCATCATCGGCAATTGCGTGATCACCAACACCGATCAACGCGCCCGGCTATTGATCGACGGCGAGAAGATTCCGATCCTGCGCGAAAAGGACATTCTGACGCCGGAAACCGCCGACACGCCGGCCAAGCTCATCTATCTCGCGGTGCAGCTGATGTACATTTCGCCGGAGCCGCAAGTCAATCACGGCACTTATTTCAACCTGGTGCGCGAACTCGTCACCGTCGCGCCCAGCGCGTGGCCGCTGATCGAGAACATCAACACCAACCTCCTGAACGGCGAACTCTATCACGCGCTCAAGGAAGCCAAGAAGCTCGTCGCCTATGAGAAGAAGCTTCTGGATGTGGCCCGCGACAAGCAGGACGCCACCACCGTCGAAGAGCGGCGCTCTGCCTGAGACGATGGACTGGGTTTGTTGGCGGCCTCACGTCGCCGGCTTCACGCCGCGCAGTTATCGGAAGATCGCCGCGCGCCGAATTCAAGTACCGCAGCCACAAGCGCATCGATATCACTTGTATCCGTGCGGTGATTGACGATGGCGGCACGGATCGCGAGCTTTCCATCGAGCGTCGTGGTCGACGGCGCCGCAATTCCGGACTCGTGGATGTCAGCCACGATCTCGCCGTTGACGCGATCGGCTCCGTCCGCACGATAACGGAAGCAAACAATATTGAGCTGAGCCGGCGCCATCAGTTCCAGCCGCGGCTCCGATAAGACCTTCATCTCCAGATCATGCGCCAGCTGGCAAGTGCGCTCGATCATGGCGCCGAGTTTTTCCGTGCCGAACGCTTTCAATGTGAACCACGTCTTCAGCGCCCTGAATCCTCGCGACAGATCCGGTCCGAGGTCGCAAGGCCACGGCGAGCCTGCGGCGAGACCCCGGGTTTCGCGCCGCAGATAGGCCGCCGGAGCTGCAAAGGCATCGAGATGACGTTGGTGATCGCGAACCAGAAGAAAGCCCGCGTCGTACGGCACCTGTCCCCATTTGTGGAAATCGAGCGCGATGGAATTGGCATTCTCCAGTCCGGCGAGGCGCGGCGCCAGCGCGGGCGAAAGAACGCCGAGCGCGCCATAGGCGCCATCGACGTGAAACCAGAGCTTCTCCTCGCGGCACAGCGCGCTCAAGGCCGCGAGATCGTCGATGGCGCCAATGTCGACGGTGCCGGCCGAGCCGACCACGAGGAAAGGCTGCAAGCCGATCTCGCGATCCCGCTTGATCTGCGCGCGCATTGCTCCCACGTCGACGCGATGCGAACGATCGACCGGCAGGTTTCGCAGCGCGTCGGTGCCGAAGCCCGCCAGATCCATCGCCCTGGAAACGCAACCATGCGCGGCCTTCGACGTGTACGCCGTCAGCAGCGCGCCTTCGCCGCCGACGCCGCTCGCGCGCGCGGAAGAACCGAGCGCGGCCGTTCGCGCCACCCACACCGCCATCAAGTTCGCCATCGACGTTCCCGTCACGAATACGCCGCTGGCGCCTTCCGGAAAGCCGAACATCGTTCGCGTCCATTCCATGATCTGGCGTTCAACTTCAATAGGCATATGATCGCGGCCGCCGAGATTGGCGTTCAATCCGGCCGCAAGCATCTCCGCCAGCATGCCGACCACCGTGCCGCCGCCATGCACCCATCCCATGAAGCCGGGATGAACATTGCCGGTCGCATAAGGCGCGATGAAATCGGAATATTCGCGATAGATCTCGCCGAGATCGGAAGGCTCACGCGGAATTTCTGCGCGAAACCGCGCACGAACCTCATCCGGGATCGGGCGCCACACCGGCTGCTCTCGAATATTGGCGATGGCGTCGATCGCCTCGTCGAGCATGCGATGCGCTTGCGCGCGCACGTCCTCCCAGTTCGACGGATCGAGCGTTTCGCTGGGGCCGATCGTTGGCGATCGTTCCGCCGGCGGCATGGTTACGCCGCCGCCTCGTTGGAGCGTCCGGCGCGGCGGTGTAGCATCGCGGCGAATGCATCGAAAACTTTTCGCATCTGCGGCACCTTGTAGGGAAACACATCCGGCGGGTCCATGTCATGGACGATCGCCGTGTTGTCGGCCTCGAAGATCAATAATGATCCCTCTCTGGTCTCCGCGCAATCGACGGTAAAGTAATCAAGCCCGATGCACTTCGACAGGCCGGACAACGCCACGCGATGACGCTGCGCAAAGCCGGCATCGAACGCCTGCATGAAAGTCTCCTCCTCGCTGCGCTTGCCCGCGCTCTGCGCCATCTGCGCGTTGAGATACCAGATATCCCAGCGATCGGCGATCGCAAGATGACACGCATACGGCTGTCCATCAATCAGGACGATGCGGTATTTTCGGAACAGGCCGTCGTTGCTGCGATAATCGACAAAGCGCGATACGAAGAACAGGTCTTGCGCATGTTCGCCGAGATAGCGCGCGATCGCATCGATGTCGTCAAGTCTTGCAAGACCTTTGCCGGCATGCGAACCGCGCGGTCTCACAATGACGGGAAACGCGAGATCGGAAGCGATATCGGAAAGCGCGAGGTCCGATTGCGAAAGCTTCAAAAGCTGCTCGCGCGTCACGCATGTCGTTTGCGGGATTTCAAGCCCGTCGATGCCGCCGAGCAGAGCGTGCAACTTGTCGCGATCGAGATGACCGACAAGCCGCGGCGGATTGAGCAGCGGCCGCGGCCAGTTCGGCGCAACGCGGGCGATCTTTTCCAGGGCGATGCGGCAATCGTCGGAATCGGATGCAATCACGATGGCGACGTCGTGATCCGGCAACCAGTTGGGCCATTCGACATCCGGCATCACATAGAGCGTGGTCAATTCAATGCCGCTGCTGTCGAGCAGGAATTCGATCGGCGTGTTGCTGCCGATATCGGTCGCAGCCGCCAGCGCCAGAACGCGCAAACGAGGCGGTCTTGCCGCGCATGGCGATCGGAACAATTGGTGCGAAGCGAGGATCGTCTGCAGGATCGCAAGGCCGGCCTCCTTGTCGCCGAGCAGTTGCGCGATCAGCGCGAGATCGAGCCCCTCGCCCGCTTCGATGCTGCCGTCGAGCAGACGCGCAATCAGTCGACGCCACAGGGGGCGAAGATCGTGGCCCGCCTCGACTGCTCTCGTCAGTCTGGCAACACCAATATGCTCGGCATAGCGCGGCCGGGGAACGACGGTTCGATGTGAAAGTGCTGCTTCAGGCTGCATCGCTCGCCTGCGCCGGGCTTGCAAACTGCGAGGCGACGTTGCCCCGGAATACCGACGGACCGACATGGTCGAGGCTGCTCTGAAGATCGGCCCAGATTTCACCGCCGATGTCGGTCCAGCGCTTGCAGAAAGCGAAATCCTCACTGAGATACGTGCCGGTCGCGGGATCGATCATGCATTCGAACAGAGCAAAGCGGTTCGGGCTTCCTGCCAAGGCGTCATGCGAGTGCTCGCGGAAGAATTGCAGCGGCGCATAGTCCGGATGCGCGCACATCTTTTCGAAGACGTGGCGGCGGATCATCAGGAAGCCGGTCCCGGCGTAGCGCACCCGCGTAAAGCCGTTGACGACAGCGACATGATCGGGATCGTTGATCTCGAGCACATAGTCGAGCGAAGCCGCCGGCACATTCGGCCGTCCCGCCGCAAAAGCCCGCTGCGCCTTCTCCCAGTTGACGCGCTTGATCGGGTAGACGCCGGCCACGACATCCGCCGCGGACTCGATCAGGCGGAATACCTGGTCGGGCGTAAAGCCGATGTCGGCGTCGATAAACAGAAAATGCGTCGCTGTGGGATCGTCGAGAAACGACGTCATCAGGTTGGCGCGGGCGCGCGTGATCAACGCATCGCCGTCGCGGAGCTCGATCTTGAGACGCACGTTCGATAGCGAGCGTACCGCGCGCTGAAGAGCGAAGATGGAATTGACATAGAGGGTGGAGACCTGGCCGCCGAAACACGGCGTGGCTACCACGAGGTGAATTTGCTCGGTCATGAGGCGCTCCCTGCGACTGGTCAAAAGCCGGCCGCAATCGTCACCAATCAGTAAACAGACGTGGTTAACGAAACCCTAATGGCTCAGGCCTCTCTCGCCCGTGCCCCGGCAATCTCGCACAATTCATCGGCCAGCCGCCCGATGGCGCTATCCCAGTCGCCAAAAGCCGGCTGCCGCAGCAGTTTTGCGCTTCTGTACCAGGGCGTGTCGTTACGCTCGCGCATCCAGCGAAAATCCGCCGCGTGAGGCAGCAGGATCACGACCGGCTTGCCCAAGGCGCCCGCCAGATGCGCCACCGCGGTGTCGACCGAGACGACGACATCCAGCAACGAGATGACGGCGGCGGTGTCCGTGAAATCGGAAAGCTCGGGAGCCGAGGTCGATCAGTTTCGACAAGCGCTGCAAGACCTCGCGGTCGGCATCGCGCATCTCCCGTTGCAGGCTGACACAAGCAAACGGCAGGCTGGCAAACATGGAAGAGAGCTGCAAAAGCGCGATCGAGCGATTGGCGTCGTTCTTGTGGGCGCGCGAACCGGACCAGACGAAGCCGGCGCGAAAGCCGCGCGGCGGAAGACGATCGCGCCAATGTGCGACGCGCGTGGCGGGCGCTCCGAGATAAGGACCCGGCGCCGGAATCGTCGCAGGCTCTGTGCCGAAGGCCAGCGGCAATGAGAGCAGCGGACAATGCAGGTCGAAGGGCGGCAGCACAGCGCCTTTGGCAACGACTTCGATGCCGTCGAGTTGCGCGAGCAGCGGCATCAGTTCCGGCTGAACCTCGCAAACGACGCGCGCGGCGGAATCCTTGAGCAGCGGCGCATAGCGGATGAATTGCAGCGTATCGCCAAGCCCTTGCTCGGCGTGCAGCAGGATGGTCTTGCCGGAAAGCGGCCCATCGCCGAGCCATAGCGGCTGACGAAAGGCGCGCCGCTTGTCGGCAAACGCGCCGGTCTTCCAGCGCCACTCATAGGCCTTCCAGCCGGCCTTGAAATCGCCGAGCGTCAGGTGAGCAAGGGCAGCCTCGAAATGAGCCTCGGGAAAGTCGGGACTCTTCGCCAGCGCTGCGTTGAGGCTGACGAGCGCTTCCTCGGGCCGGTCAAGCCGGCGCAGCGCATGACCGCGATTGGTCAGGATCTGCGGATGCTCCGGCATCAGCGCGAGGGCGTGGTCGTAGCCCGCGAGCGCATCCGCCGGCCGGTTGAACCGCAATAGCGTGTTGCCGCGGTTGACGCGCGCGCCGACATGCGAGGGGTCGACCGCCAGCACTTCATCGTAGCTTGCGAGCGCCTCAGTGATGCGATCCAGCGCAAGAAACGCGTTGCCGAGATTATAGAGGATTTCGGGATGGCGCGGCGTCAACGCCAGCGCGTTGCGATACTGCGCAATGGCCCCTTCAAGGCGCCCGGCGTTCTGGAGCGCAAGGCCGAGATTCGACAGCGCGTCGATCGAAGCGGCATTGACCCTTACAGCTTTCGTCAGAAAGCCGGTGGCCTCGATGTTCCGGCCGCGTTGCAAATGGATCAATCCCAACAGATGCAGCGCGTCAAAATCGTCGCCGCGATATTCCAGTATCGCGGCACACAGCCTTTCGGCCTTGTCGAAATGGCCCTGCTGGAATGAACTGACCGCCTGCCGCTGCAAGCGCGCCAGGTTCGGCATTCGCGCAGAGGCGCTTTTCCATTGAGCAGACAAACCGGAAGCTCCGATTGCGAATTTCGCGGGCTTTCGCGACGCGCGGCCGCTGCCTTCGAATCATTTGCCGCTGAGAAGGCTATCATTTTCGGGCTCGATCGGCTGACACCGCGCGGCGCCGAGCCTGCCTCCCGCCTTGGTTTTATCTGGTCCGCAACTTGCATTGAGACGGCATAACACTCCCGTGACAACAGGTGGCCCATGCGTTTTTTCCGGATTTTCCCTGTCGCAGCCATGGTGACGTTGTTTGGCTGGCAAGTGGCACATGCCGAAACCACGCTTCGCATCGCCATGACCGCCTCCGACATCCCGACGACGACGGGCATGCCCAACAACGGCTTCGAAGGCATGCGCTTTCTCGGCTATCCGATTTTCGAGGGCCTGGTGCTTTGGGACCTGACCCGAACGGATCGTCTGGCGGACCTGCGCCCGGGACTGGCCGAGAAATGGGAGCAGGCTCCCGACGACAACAAGACCTGGATCTTTCATCTGCGTCATGGGGTGAAGTTTCATGACGGCACGGATTTCAACGCCGACGCGGTGATCTGGAATCTCGATCGCTACTTCAAGAACGACAGCCCGCAATATGAGCTTCCGGGCTCGGCGATCACGCGCGCCCGCGCGCCTTTGCTCGCCTCCTACAAGAAGATCGACGACTTAACGGTTGCGATCACCACGACCAAGCCCGCTTCGTACTTCCCCTATATGGCGGTCTACATCCTCTTCACGTCGCCGGCTTCATTCGAGAAGGCCGGTCACGACTGGAGCAAGGTCGCGACATTGCCCGCTGCCGGCACCGGGCCGCTTCGCATCAGCAAGGTTGTTCCGCGCCAGGAAGTCGATCTCGACCGCTGGGATGGATACTGGGATCCGGGCAAGAAGGCGAAGCTCGATCATGTCGTGCTGATGCCGATCCCCGAAGCCAATACACGGCTCGCAGCGCTGCGCTCCGGCCAGGTCGACTGGATCGAAGTGCCGCCGGCGGACGGAATTGCTTCGCTGAAATCTGCCAGCTTCAACATCACGACCGGCTCCTATCCACATGATTGGCCCTGGCTCTACAACAGCGGCGCGGCAGCGAGCCCGTTCAAGGACGTGCGCGTAAGACAGGCGCTGAACTATTGCGTCGACCGCGATGGCCTCGTGACACTTCTCAACGGCACGGCGGAGCCGTCCGTCGGCTGGCTCAAGGCGAGCGATCCGAATTTCGGGACACCGCAAAACCGCTACACGTTCGATCCGGCCAAGGGCAAGAAGCTGCTCGCGGAAGCAGGCTTCACGCCGGAAAAACCCCTCGCCTTCAAGGTGATGATCTCGACCTCGGGCTCGGGACAGATGTCGCCGTTGCCGATGAACGAGTTCATTCAGCAGAATCTGAAAGAGGCCTGCGGCGTCGATGTCACGTTTGACGTTGTGGAATGGCAGATTCTGCTCAACGCGACGCGAGCGACGCCCGACAGTCCCAACCTGAAGGGCGCCATGGCGATCAACGTCTCATCGCCCTCCTCCGACGTCGGCGTCATGGCGCGCTATTTCTCCTCGGCCAACTTTTCGCCGCACGGTTTCAACTTCGAACAATGGAAAGACGACGCCTTCGACGACGCGCTGACGACGCTGTCCGAAGCGAGCGATCCGGCCGTGATTTCGGGTGCGCTACGCAAGGCGCATGAACGGCTGGTGGACAATCCGCCCTGGCTTTACATCGTCCACGATCTCAACCCGCGCGCGATGAGCCCCAAGGTCAAGGGATTCGTCTCGCCGCAATCGTGGTTCATCGATCTGACGCTGGTCAGCATGCAATAAGAGCCGCGCAGGCCGGGACTGCCGGCCTCGGTTTACCGAGGCGGGATCACCGGCAGCAGGACATTGCAGGAGCCTAGCCGATCGAGATGCAGCGTGGTCGTTCCCGCAAAGAGTTTGCGCGGCCGATCGCGGGGATCATCGTGCAAAAAAGGCCCGCATCCCAATAGTTCGTTCTTGAAATTGGAAAGCTTGGCGCCCGTGGTCGCCTGCCACTGATAGTCCTTGCCGCGCAGGCTCAACGCAATCCGGAATCCCTTCGGCACGACGATCGAGGTCGGCCAGAGCTCGACCGCCAGATCGACGGGCTTGCCCGGCTGAAGCGGCTGCACTTCGTCGTGGCTGTGGTAGGGGCGATAGGGCGTGGACAGTTTCTCGTCACGCTTGCGGTGCGAGGCGCGCAGCCAGCCCTGCGCGACCGGCGTATGTGGGTCGATCGCGCCAAGAAAAGTGATCTCGCGCAAATCCGCGGTGAAGACGCGAAACACGGCAAAAATATCCGCATCCTCGGTGCTGGAAGAAATACGTAAATTCGCCGCTAAGGGTCCGGTGATCTCGGTCTCTTCCACAAAAGGCTGCGACATGAAGGTCAGCCCGTCGCCGTCGGCCGCAAAACTGATCTCGGCGTCGTCAGACGGCGGCTGCAAAGAGAGCGTTTGATGGCGCGGATCGAGATAGAATTTCGTCCAGCGCGTTGAAGGCAGCGGCCAGTCGGCCTCGTGCCGCTCGACAAATTTGTCGACGTGACGAACCTGAAGCTGAACCTGCGGCTGTTGGCCCCAGCCGTTCGCTTCGCCCTTTGAGATAAAAATCGAAAAACCGCCGCTGCAATTCGCGGCCATAATCCGTGTAGAAATGCGTCCAGTGCTCCAGCCCGTGGCATTCGAGCCATTTCTGTTTCGAGGCCGCCCGGACAAAGCCCTCGAAATTGCCGCGCGGATGCAATCCCTGCCCGCCCCAATTCGCCGCCGACAGAAACGGCACCGTGACCTTGCCCCAGTCGGCCGACCGCGCTCTGTGGTAATCATCGTCGAGCGGATGGGCGAGAATCTCGTCGCCGAAGCTCGACCGGTTGCGTGCGAGTTCTTCGTCGGACAAGGTCTCGTCGCCACAGACCAGCGCGCCAGTCACCTCGCTGCGCGGCCCTCTTTCGCCGAGACCATACTGCACGGTCTTGACCTGCATGTCGTACCAGTTGGCCCAGAACGTCGACACGATGCCGCCATGATGCGTCATGTCGCGATACCAGTCGGCCGCTCCCTCCCAGATGCACATCGCCTTCAGATGCGGCGGCTGGAGCGAAGCGACATGCCACTGGTTGATGCCGTAATAGGAGACGCCGTTCAGGCCGACATTGCCGTTGGACCAGGGCTGAACGCCGGCCCACTCGATGCATTGATAGAAGTCGCGGGTTTCGCGCGGCGAAAAGTGATCGATAGTGCCGGGCGATCGACCGGTTCCCCGGGAGTCCACGCGCACGCAGACATAGCCGTGCGGAACCCATTTCTCGGGGTCCACCACTTCCCAGTTCTGATATTTGTTAGTCGATCCGAAAGCGACGTCGGGATGGCCGGCGATCATATTCTGCCAGGCGCTCGGATAGCCCTTCTGAAAGGCCAATCCCTTGGCATAGGGACCGTAGGTCAGAAGCACGGGATATTTTCCCGGCACGACGGGCCGGAACACATCCGCGCGCACCACCACGCCATCGTCCATGGCGATGGCAACATCCCACTCGATGCACATGTTGTCTTGTTCGACGGGCTCCGTCATGGCGCGTTCCCTTCAGCGATCTTCATGATCGCTTTTGATTTTTGCAGAACGGATCAAAGCGCCGGATCGGGCTCTCTTCAACCCCAAGTCAACCCAAAGACAGCTTGCCAGGGCCGATTTTTCCGGCCAGCGCCGGTCACTTTCAGGCGAGTTTGGGAATGTCGTCGCCCGACGGCCGGAGCCGAAGGGCTTAAGCCGCCTGCTCGCGATCCGGCCTTGCGCGATAAAGCATGGCCGCAAAGGCGTCGAAAATCTTGCGCATCTGCGGCGGCTTGTAGGGAAACACTTCCGGCGAATCCATGTTGTGGACCACGGCCGTGTTGTCGGCTTCGAAAATCAGAAGCTCGCCGTTTTTGTTCTCCGCGCAGTCGATCGTGAAATAATCGAGACCGACGCGGCCCGCGACCGCGGCGAGTGCGTTTCTGTGGCGAAACGCAAAACCGCAGTCGAAGTCGCGCATGAAGCGCTCCTCCTCGCTGCGCTTTTCCGCGCTCTGCGTCATGCCCGCGTTGAGATACCAGATATCCCAGCGATCGGCGATCGCCATGTGGCAGGCATAGGGTTTGCGGTCGATGAAGACGACCCGGTATTTGCGGAACAGGCCGTCCGCACTGGAATAGTCGATAAAGCGCGAGACGAAAAACGCCTCCTCACTCCGCTCGGAAAGATATCGCGCCATCGCCGCGCCATCGTCGATCCTGACCAGCCCGACGCCGGCATGCGAACCGCGCGGCCGCACGATGACCGGAAATTTCAAATCGGGCGCGACATTGGAAATGTCTTGCGGCGATTGAGCGATCGCCATCAGTTCGGCACGCGCCACGCCGTGGGTCGCGGGGATTTCGAGTCCCGTCGATGCCGCGCAACAGGCCATGCAGCTTGTCGCGATCGAGGTTGCGGACAGAACCGGGCCTGTTGAGCAACGGCCGTGGCCAGCGCGGCGCCATCGAATCGATCTTGCGCAGCGCTTCGACGCATTCCTCCGAATCCGACGCAATCACGATCGCCACGTCATGTTCCGGAAGCGGCATCGGCAAATCGACACCTGCGACGACATAAAGCGTCTGCAATTCGATGCCGGAATTTTCCAGAAGAAACTCGATCGGGGTGTTGCCGCCCATGTCGATCGCGGCCGCCAGCGCCAGCACCCGCAATTTCGGCTGTTCCGACGAACATGGCGAGCGATACAGTTGATGAAACGCGAGTACTTCCGCCTGGATCGCCATTCCCGTCTGTTTATCGCCGAGAAGCTGCGCGATCAGCGACAGATCGAGGCCCTCGCCTGCCTCCGCGGTGCCATCGGCAAGCCGGCCGATCAACTGGTCGCGCAAGGGGCGCAGGTCGGCGCCTTTGAAGGCCATCGTCGTCAACCTGGCAAAGCCGATTCGCTCCGCGCTCGGATAGCGCGCAAGTCTGGTCGCGATATTCTCACCGTCCATGAGATGCATCCATTGGTTCGAGCCCGTCCATGTCGGCGAGCAGGGATTCGAGATTGGCGATCGCAATCGCGGCCTGATCGACGGCGCGTTGCAGGTTACGATCAGCCGTTTCCGTATCGGGAGACCAGGCCTCCGAGACCAACCGCGCGCTCGCGCTGATCCGAAGTGCGGCTGACGGCGATAAATCGCGTCCCAAAGCAACTCCCAAGGCAACCGGCTGGCCGATGAGACAGGCTTGCGCCGCCGGCTTCAAGTCGCCGGCTGCGCCGGGGCCGGCAAGCGTGCGGTATAGCCTCCGGCATTCGGAAAGCGAGGCAATGCCCTCGCCTTGCCGGATCACAAAGGAAAAGATCGTCCTCTGCGCCATCTCCTCATTGGCATCATCCCGCGGACGTTCTTGCCAGGGCAAGAGATCGAGCCAAGGCGATGCGGCGATCAGGCGTTCGACCGCCTCGCCAAAGGTCTTGAGCGCGGCGTGACGAAAGGAATCCGGCGCGCGGTAATAGGCGCCGATCTCCTCGATCGCGGCTTCCCAGCGCAGCCATTGGCCGAAATTCGTCCGGACCGGAAAGCGCGCGCGCAGCAGCGGCCAGTTCTTCGGCCAGTCGCTGCAACTGATATATTCGAGAAGGCCTTCCGGAACAGCGCTGGCCGCGTTGAGAGCGGCGGCGAAACCGCCCGGCACCAGCAATGCGCCGCTGAAGGGCGGGCCGGTGAAAAACTTCGATCCCGTGACGATCACGATGTAGCCGCGCGCGAGATATTTTCGCAAACGAGCCCGGCCGAGGCGCATCTGGCAGGCATCGACGACGACCTGAACGTCATCGGGCCAGCGCGCGGTGATCGCTTCAAGGCATTCATCGCTCGGCGCGCGCCAGCCGAATTTCGAGGAGTCCATGACCTGAAGCAAAACTTTGCCGCCACCTGCAACAGCGCGTTCAACCGCGTCGAACACCATTGAATCGTTGGCGGCAGGTGAGCGGGCCTGCCCGGCCTCGTCCAACAGCGAGATCGCGACGCTCGTCAAAGCACCCGCGAGGCCCGCAATCGGTTCGCCCTTTTGAACCCGGCTTCCATTCGCCGTTGCCACACTGAAATGGCAGCCGCGCGCCGTATTGACCGTTCCGCTGCCGGTCTGGTCGGCCGCCACCACGACCGTGACGAGGTCGGGCCCGAGCAGCGCGCGTGCCAGAAACAGCGCCTGAAGTTGCGAATCCGTGCCGGACGGAGAAAACACGACGTCGGCCAGATCAGGCGCCAGACCAAGATGCGCCTTCAATTCGTCCCGCATCGCCTCGACGCGGGCGTCGAAGGCGGCTTCGATCCCGACATCGATCGCCGATCGCATCAGCGTCTCGCGCGCGGCTTCCGCACGATCATAGGCGCGCGCCGAAATCGACGTCGCCGTGCTCGAGGAAAAACTCAGCGTGTCCGGGCAAGGCGACGGCTGACAGCCATATTCGTTCAGACCGGTTGCGGGATTGATGGCCAGGCGCGTATCGCCGCCGGCCGCCAGCAGCAAATCGAGCGGCGCGAATAGTTCGGCCATGGCGGAGGCCGACCGCGGCCGGCCTGCGAGGCCTTCCGTCTCCGACACCTGGAATTGAACGCTACCATGCAGCATCGAAGACCCCACACTCCCGGCAGCTAGCCAGGCGGTGCGATAAAGAGCACCATTGGCAGCTAACGCGGCGTTAACCCGCGTTAAGAGAAGTAAACAGCTATGGTTAACGAAAGCTTTATGGCGCCCCCGCCGCTCCCACGACTGCCTTTACCTTTAGCCGCCCGGCACCAGGAACTTGGTGAGGCTCAGCCCGGCCAGGATCGAGGTGGTCTGGTAGGAAGCCGACAAGGTCGTTTGCAGTTGCAGGATCTGGCTTGCGACCTGGTCGGTGGACACGGTCTCGGTACTATCGACGAGGTTCTGAAGCATGGTCTGGGTCTGGGTCTGCCGCGCGGTAGCCGCCTGCATCTGCGTCTGCGCTGCGGCGAAATCGGTCTGAATATCCGCAATCGTCTGCTGCCCCGGCTGCGACGTCAGGTTGGTCGCGATGCGCGAGGAAAGGGCTGCGGCCTGTGCGGATGAATTGGTCGCGGTCGGCGAAAAGGTCACCGCCGCGAAAACCGCAACGCCCTGGAGCTGCTGGCGGATCGCCTGCTCGTTGGCCTGGGCGCCGTAATTGACCGTGATCCCGGAATCGATCTGGGCGTTCGATGAGGTCCGCGGATTGGACGAGGAGTTTCCGGTGTACCAGGCAACCGTATCCGCCGAGCCGTTGACCAGCGTGGTCGCGGTGGCCGCCGGTGACGGGACCCGCAATGGCGGTTGCGGCGTGGTGATGGTGGTGCCGGACGCGTTGGTGGTGGTGTCGGTATTGCCCCCTCCGAAGCCCAACGCCGCCAGCGCGGCTTGCGCGTTCGGATCCGAGGATGAGGCCGTGATCGAAAAATTGGCGGCGTTGTCGGTGTTCAGCGTGATGGCGCCGCCGTCAATACTGGAGGGCGTCGAGGTGCCGGTGATCGAATCGATGGCCGACAGCAGGTTGCCGACCGTGCCGCTGGCCGGGTTGATATTGTAGCTCGGCCCCGTCAACGAGGTCGGGTTGTTTGAGAACGTAATCGGCGTGCCGTCGACGGTGATGGTGTCGCCGTTTTGAAAGCCCGCGGTGAGCGAATCCGACGGCGCGGTGCCCGACAGCGCGGTGGCGCTCGTGATAGGCGCCGCCGGCGTCTGCTGGTTGGTGGCGACGCTTCCGGTCGCACTGCTGGAGGGATCGAAGAAATCATTTCCGGCAGCGACCGCGGAAGCCGCGACCAGGTCCGTGTTCGCGACTTTACCGATCGCCGTGTTCAGCGCAGCGTTCAAATTCGCCGCGGTTGTGGCGGGATCGGGCGCGCCGCCGGGCAATGTCGCGATGGCAAAGGTGTTGGCCGGCGCCGGCGTGGTGCTCGACGCCGTCAACGTCACGGACGATGTCGTGCCGTCGGGCAGATTGAAGTTGAGCGTCACCTGATCGCCCGGATTGGGATTGGTCGAGCCGAAGCTGAACGACACCGCGGCCGGCGAGCCGGACGGACCGGTCACCGTCGCGCCCGTCAGCGAGGACGTCACCGAACTCAGTTTCAGGCCGAACGGCGATCCGGCGGCATCTTCGGCCACCGAAAACGACGTCGTCGTGGCGGGCGCCGTTCCCGTGGTGGTCGGCGTCGAGATCGTAAGGCGGCCGAGGCCGGTGGTGCCATCGGCTACCGCGCGTTCGGCGATCACCTGCTTCAGGCCGGCCTGGGTGCCGCTGCCGTTGAGGATCGAATTGGCGTCGGCGACCGCCGGCGTGTTGATGGCGCTTCCGGAAAACAGGAAACGGTCGCCGGCCTGGGTGTTGAGAATACCCGACCATCGAGGAAAGCTCGGTCAGCGCGTTCTGCTGTCCGATGGTCTGGCCGGTGCTGCTGATGTCCTGCGGGGTAGAGGCCGCGTCGCTCTGCACCGTGGTGGATATGGCCGACAACGACTGCAACGCGGTGTTGGCGGCATTGATGCTGGTGTTGACGTTGGTGATCGTGGTGGTGAACGCCGAGATGTTGGACAATTGCTGCCGCGCGGCGATCGCAAAGCCTTCACCGGAGCCCATGCCCGAATAGGTGGTCGATTTCTCGCCGGTCGCGAGCTGCGTCGACAGGTTCGTCAACTGGCTGTTGAGGTTCAGGACCGCCTGGCCGAACAGCGAATTGTTGAAGCCGATACTGTTAATCGCCATTTGAAACTCGCCTTACAATTGAACCTGCATCAAGGTCTGCATCATGCTTTGAATGACCGACATCACGTGAGCATTGGCAGAATACGAATTCTGCAAAGCGATCAGGTTCGACAGCTCGCTGTCGATGTTGACCGCCGAGGTCGAATTGAATTTTTGCTGCAACGTGCTGACGACGACGCTCTGGCCCTGCTGCAACTGCGTCGCAGAGCGTCGCCGCGGCCGCCTGCTGGCTGACGAACTGCTGCAAATAACTGGTGATGGTGCCGGTGAACGGCGCCGTGGTCGAACCGAGGCCGGTTTTTGGCGAGTAGGTGAAACTGGAGGACGTCAGCTGTGAATAGATGAAGTCCGACCGCGTATTATCGCCGGCCGGCGTCGGCGGATTGGTGCTGTAGGTCGTCAGGTTCGCAGGATTGGCGAGCAGCGCCGGATTGACCTCGATGCGGCTGGCGAGCCCCGTCATTTCGGAGCCGCTGCTGGTGATCGCGCCGGTATAGGGCGAGCCCGAGTCGGTGAACAACGGCAACTGCGCGCTGCCGCTGGTCAGCGACGTCACCGTGGTCGTGGTCGAGGCCGATTTGATCGTGACGTCGGAAGCCGAGCTGGTGACGACCTGCAACGTGTTGCCGGATGGATTGGAGAATGACAGGCCAGCCTGGCCGAGCGCCGTGTTCAGCTGCGACGCCACCGAAGCGGTGGCGCCGGAAAAGTCGATCCCGATCACCTGCGGATTGGCGCCGGGCTGGCTCGGCAGCGGCAGCGCTTTCGGATCGTCGACGGCGACGATCTGCACCTGCTGCTGAACGCCGGCCGAGTTGGTGTAGCTCAGATTGACCGTGTTGCCCGCCTGAACATTCGACAGATCGAGCGTGAAGCCGGACGTCGACGCCGTGGGCGTCACCGCGGTGCCCTGCGTGGTCTGGTCCGACAGCGAACTTGAAAGCGTCGCGGCGAGCTGATCGACCTGGGCCTGCGCCTGTACCAGGGTCTGTGTCGCGCAATTGAAGATCGGCGGCGATCTGCCCCGACGTGATCACGTTGTTCGAGACGACGTCGAGGCTGGCGCCATTTGGAAGCGAAATCGTCAGCGAGCCGACGCCGGATTTGGTCGGGTCGGCATTGTACAGCGACGTCGGGCTCAGCGTTCCCGGCGAGGTGAAGTTGAACTGCGAGGCCAGCCCCGCGCCGACGAGCTGAATACCGGTCGAGGTAAACACGTTGGCCTGGTTGGAGCTATCGGTCGTGACCTTGACGTCGACCAGATTCGACAGGTCATTGATGGCGCTGTCGCGCTGGTCTTCCAGCGTTGCTGCGGAAGGATCGGTCGGGCTCAAGCTCTGGAGTTTGGTGTTGAGCGCAGCGATCTGCTTCAAATCGGTGTTGGCCTGCGCTACCGAATTGCCGATGTCCTGCTGGACATTGGTGCGCAGCGTCTGAATGCCCTGCGACGTCGTGTTGAGTTGCTGAGCGAGCGTCTGCGCCGCGCTCAACGCCGTGGTTTGCGCCGACAACCCGGTCGTAGAGGTCTGAAGCGCCTGGATCGCGGAGGTAAAATTGTTGAGCGCCGTCTCCAGCGTGCCAGTGCCTCCGGGCGTGCCGTAAATGCTTTGAAGCTGGGTAAGGATATTCGAGGTCTGATTGGCAAAACCCGCGCCGCCGGTCTCGGTCCGCAACTGGCTCTGAACGAACGTGTCGATATCACGGCTGACGCCGGTGACCAGAGCCGAGGCGCCGGCACCACCCGTCGGCTCCTCGATCTGGTTGACGGACTCGGCGACATAGCCGGTCGTGTTGGCGTTGGCGACATTCGACGACGTAATCGCGAGCGCGGCCTGATTGGCGGTCAGGCCGGACATCGCATTGGCAAGGGCAGAACTCAAACCCATCTTTATCGCCCGCCTTGGATCAAATCACGCCGATGCCGGCGCCGATCAACGCAGCACGTTCAGCAAACTCTGAACCATGTCGTTGGCCGTGGTGATCACCTTGGTGTTGGCCGAATACGCCTGCTGGGTCACGATCAGCTTCGTGAACTCATCGGCGATGTCGGTGTTGGAGCCTTCGAGCGACGAACCCGAGATCGTTCCAGACGCGCCCTGGATCGCCGCGCCGGACTGCTCGGTGGCGGCATAGGCCTGGCCGTCGAGGGCTTGCAGGTAGTTCGTGCCGTTGAAGTGCGACAACGTGATCGCGGCGAGATCGATGTTCTGCCCGTTGGAGAAGGTGCCGACCACCAGTACCGCTGTTGTTGATGGCGACCGACTGGAGCTGGCCGGCGGCAAAGCCGTTCTGCGTGATCTGCGCCGACGGTCGCGGTGCCGCTGGTTGAAGCAAATTGAGTCAAGGCGCCGGAAGCGAAGTTGAGCGCAACATCGCCAACGGATTGACCGCCCACGGTGAGGCCGGGAATGGTGATGCCGCCGCCTGTGGGACTGGTCAGGTTGCCGTTGGAGTTGAAAGTGAAATTCGTACCGACGTTGGTCCAGGCGGCCGCGTTGCCGGTAGCGCTCGGGTCGCTTTGATAAAACAGATTCCAGGTGCCGGGGGCGGTCATGGCCCAGCGAAGCTGGACGTTGACCGGCGTGCCGGCCGAGTTATAGACGGTGATGGCGCCGCCACTGATGCTTTCGTTGTCGAAGGTCGTGACGTCGGAGGCGACGACAATGCCGTGACCTGGGAAACCGCCGCCGATCGGCTGCGCCGCCGGCAGCGTACTGGTGCTGGTTGTGAAGCCCAGCGATTTGAAGATGCCAGCGGCGTCGGCGGTGACGGTAAGACCGTTGCCAATCGTTTCACCTGTCGCCGCAACTGTCGTGAAAGCCGTGCCCGAATTCAGCGTGACTTTGCCGGTCGAGTCGACGCTGCTGGGGGTCGACCCCGTGCCGACATTGCCCGTGGCGGTGTCGATCGCTGAGAGCAGTGTTCCGATAGTGTCTCCGGGATTGAGGGAAATCGTATTGCCGCTAAGGGTAAAAGGAGCTGGCGCAATACCGGCGACGACAGTCGGGCTACCACCAAAAAGCGTCGCGGCGTCCGCGCCCCCGACAGTGATGGAGGTGGCTGAGGGGGTGTTTTGGGTCAGAAGGAGGTTGTTGCCGCTGGCGCTGGCGGTGACGTCGGTGCCTGCGCCATTGATCGCAGTTACGATATCGCTGAGCGTGAAGTTCTTCGTCGGGGCCGTGCCGGTGCCGGTACCCGTGCCGGTGGTCAGGGTGACCGTTGTGCCGTCGACCGTGAAGGTCTGGTTCGCCCCGGTGTCGGCAATGCCAGCCGAAAGGTCGACCGTGCCCGTGAGAGTGCCTGCCTTCCCCGTCGTTGGCGCGGCGTTCGAAAAATTAATGGTCACGCCGTCGACGGTGATCGTGTCGGTGCTGGTGACAGCCGGGACCAGGTTGCTCAACAGCGTGCTGCCGGTAACCGCATTGCCGCCATTGTCCACGGCGTTGTTACCTACGTCAGATGTGTTGACGAATGCCGCCGGCGGCGTTCCCGTTACGGTCGGATTGTTGGCGCCGAAGTTGGCCCCGCTGAGACCGCCCTTGGCGACGATCGAGCCGGTCGGGGCGTTCGGACTGGCCGTCGTCACCGGCACGGTCGGCAGGTTCGCGGCATACTGGATCGCCGTCGTCGCCTGCGCCGGAACGAAGTTGTTGTTGAATTGCAGGACCGTCGGCACGCTGCCGAGCGGGTTGCCGGTTTTCGGATCGACCGCCGTGCCCATCAGGTAGTAGCCGGCGCTGTTGACCAGATATCCGTTGCGCATTGACCTGGAAATCGCCGGCGCGCGTATAGTCTGTGATGCCGTTGAAGGTCGGGGTGCCGTCGGTGACGCCGGTCGGCTGTTGCACGTCGAAGAAGCCGTCGCCGTTGATCGCGATGTTGGTCGCGACCGTCGAAGCCGAAACGGTGCCCTGCGTGGTGATGGTTTGTTGCGCGAGCGCTTTGACGCCGCCGGCCACCTGCGATTGCGGATTCAGCGAGTCCGGGATCAGATCCTCGAAGGCGGTGTCGATGCCTTTGTAACCGACGGTGGAGGCGTTCGCGATGTTGCCCGATATGTTCTGCAACGCGAAGGATTGAGACTGCAGGCCGCTCACCGCCGTCGTAAGCGCGTCGAAGATACCCATAACTTTGTCTCCACATTCGATTCATAAGGCCGCGTGGCGGTTACCCACGCATGGCCTTCGTCGAAGGAGACATCGCAATCGCCGTGCCAGATACGAGATGCGAGTTATTTCAGGTACTTAAACAAAAAAGCCCCGGTCGGAGGACCGGGGCACAATTGCCGGGCGGGCAACAATTGCCGGGAGCAAAGTTCCGCTCAAGTGAGCCGGGGACTAGCTCGCCGTCGCCGTCGCCGGATGGAATTGCAGCGCAAAACCGTCCATGCAGTAGCGCAGGCCGGTCGGCTTCGGACCGTCATCGAAGACGTGGCCGAGATGGCCGCCGCAGCGGCGGCAATGGATTTCGCTGCGCAGCATGCCGAAGGTGCGGTCTTCCCGTTTGCCGACGGCGTTTTCCAGCGGCTGATAGAAGCTCGGCCATCCGGTGCCGCTTTCGAATTTGGTCTCGGACGAGAACAGCGGCAGGTCGCAGCCGGCGCAGGCGAAGGTGCCTTTGCGGTGCTCATTGAGCAGCGGGCTCGTGAACGGGCGTTCGGTGCCCTCCTTGCGCAGGATCTCATATTGCTGCGGCGTGAGCTGGGCGCGCCACTCCGCGTCGGTCTTTTCGACCTCGAACTTTTCAGCGGCGTTCGCAGGTGCGCCGCGCAGCCAGCGCAGCGCCGCGAAGCCGAGCAAACCGGCAGTAGAAGCAAGCAGAATACGGCGATCGACCATTGGATATCTCCGGGCCAAGCAGGATGGAGTATTGGTTCATTCGCAAATACGGGCCGCCGACAGGAAAGTTACACCCGTCCGGGGGACAATTTCTCACGTTCCTGCGAGTTTGGACGATAAAAATGGCCTCAGGAGCCCCCCTTGGTGGGGCCTACCGCGACCGACGCCTCCGGACGCTCGATGGGCGGGCGGGCGCGCTGATCTGTCGGATGCGGGTCGCTTGAATGTGCGTCTCTTGGATTCTCGTCTCTTGGGCTCCGATCCCTCGGATTCTCGCTACGCGGCGGCCGGGGCCGCGATGGCCCCGTTCCCGCCAACCTGTTAGCTTCAGCCAGCCGGGCCTCGCGGATACGCTCCTGCGCGCGCAGCCGTTCCCGGTAACGGGCGAGCGCGCCGGCGGCCGCAGAACGTCCGCGTTCCCACATTCCGATCAGGTGGCCGGCGACCCGCCCCGTGGCGCCGCCCGCCCATACCAGTTCGAACGGCGAAAACAGCCGCCAGCGTTCGTCGCCCCACAAGAATGCTGCGGGCGATCAGTTGCCCCGCCATCGCGCTCGTGCCCAGTCCCTGCCGGCCAAAGCCGCTCGCCACCCAAAGACCCCGACGCAACTGGCCGATCTGCGGCATGCCATGCACGGTCTGGCCGATCGCCCCGCCCCACACGTCGGTGATTTGCACCGGGCCGAGCTGCGGAAAAATCGTGCGGATACGGCGCGCGATGGCGGAGGCAAATCGCTGAGGACGGGCATCCCAGGTGGTCTCTGGGCTTGCCCACATCAAACGGTCGCCGTCAACGATCCGGAACTGATCGATGCCGTCGGTATCGATCACCGATCCCTTGAAGGCGATTGCATCGGCCAGGCGATCGCCGAGCGGCTCGGTGATGGCGGCATAGCGCCAGACCGGCAGCAGCGTCTCCGACAGACGCCGCGAGGGCGAGCCGAGATGAACGTTGCCGGCCAGAACGATGTGCGAGGCGCGTAACCGCGCCGACGGGGTGACGATGCGCTTGCGGATTCCGGACGCGTCGATGCCGACCACCGGCGTATCCTCGAAAATCCGCGCGCCGGCGCGCTTCGCCAGCGCCGCCAGGCCCTCAAGATATTTGCGGCCGTCGACCTGGAACGCTCCCGGATAATAGATGCCATGGAAATAGCGATCGGTCTTCAGTTGCGCGCGGACCTGATCGATTTGCCATCCCTCGACTTCGGTTCCGAAGTCCTCGCCCAGCATTTGCAGTTCGCTGATCAGGCGATCGCCGACATCGATGTTGGAGACTTCGAGCGCTCCCTCGGTGACCGCAATCCCCGGCATCAACTGTTCGGTGGCCTGGGCGCGGACATATTCGGCCCCCTCCTTCGACAAATCCCAAAGCTCTTTGGCGTCTTCCAGGCCGATGCGCGCAACCAGGTCCTTCAGCGCCAGACCATAACCCGGCATCACCGTGCCGAGCAGGCCGCCTGAGGCGCCCCAACCGACATGGCGGCCTTCGAGCACAACGACGCTGGCGCCAAGACGCGCCGCCTCCAGCGCGACCGTCAGGCCGGCAAGCCCCGCGCCGACCACGCAAATGTCGGCATCCATGTCGAAAGTCAGCCGTGCGCGGGTGGCATCGCCAACGCCGGTATCGCCCGTGAGGATATCACTCATAGCGTTGTCTTAAGGGATCGGTCTGGCGCTTGTCACCTTGTCCTTGGCCGCGACACAGTAGATTAATTCTGTGAGGTTCGAATCACATCGGAAACCGTCATGCGCCGTTTGATGCTGCTTCGGCACGCCAAGACCGAAAATGATGCGCCAAGCGGCCGCGATCAGGACCGCAGACTGGATAACCGCGGCCGCCTTGATGCTGCCGAGATTGGCGGCTGGATCGGCCGCAATCCACCTTTCCCGAGCCTCGTGCTGGTTTCTCACGCGGTGCGCGCGCTGCAGACCTGGGAAATCGCCTGGGAGGCGATGAAGGAGCTTGTGCCGGCGCCGCAGGTGGAGCTGACGCCGGAACTTTACGGCGCCGACGTTTCGCAGCTGCTGCGAAACCGTTCGCAATGCCTCCGCTGCCGATCCGAAGCGGCTGATGCTCGTCGGGCACAATCCCGGAATGCATGAACTGGCGGTCGCACTGGCCGGACAGCGGCGATCGCCGCCCGGCGCAAGGCGCTTTGCCGACAATCTGCCGACATCAGGTCTTGCGATTTTCGATTTCGACATCGATGACTGGACCGATGTCGGCATTCCGCCGCGGACGGCTGGTGGTGTTTGTCAGCCCCAAATTATTGAAGCAGGCCTCGGGCGATTGAGCCTGGCTCCCATCGTCCAAAGGTCTTTTAGCGTCCGGAGCTTTCTTCGAATATGCTAAGGTAGTTTCTGACCGAGCAAGCCCTGGACCCGATTCCCAAAAATCGATTCAAGGAAAGCTCCGGCAGCCTTACAGGGAGGCGCAGATGTTCAACTCCATCCTCGTGCCGCTTGATCTTGCCGATACCGATCTGGCGAAGCCCGCGATCGCCACGGCCGCGACGCTGTCGCAGACCTGGAATGGCAAGGTAAGGCTTCTCAACGTGCTGCCGATGACGCCGGTGATGCTGGCCGAATATGTTCCCGCCGATTTCGACGCGCAGCAACGCGAGACCTCAGAGGAAGCACTCGCCATCGTGGCGCGCGAGTCCGGCATCGAGGCTGACCGCATTTCGACCGCGGTGCGGCAAGGCGGGATCTATCACGAGATCCTCGAAGAGGCCGCCGCGATGAAAGCCGATCTGATCGTCATGACCTCGCACCGGCCGGCGATGCGCACCTATTTCCTCGGCTCCAATGCCGGCCATGTCGTGCGCTACGCCAAATGCTCGGTGCTGGTGGTGCGGCACTAGTGCGGCGAATTTGAAGTTCCTATCAGTTTCGCTGCAAGTACGTTATAGGAACTTCAAATCCAAAGCCGCACTAGAAATCCATATTTTCTAGAGTTCTCTTGATTCCGAAGTTCGCATCAGAGGCTGCCGCAATAGCTTGCGAACTTCGGAATCGCCACGCTGAATTAAACCCGGCGTCTTAGCCCTTACGGTAACAACGCTTTTGGCAGATCGCCGAACGTATAGGTGAGCGGCCGGTTGCGCCTGATGAAACCGCCGACCTGCCAGGCAAACAAAGCGGCGAAGCCGACCAGAAACAGCGCGCCCGCCCATTCGCCCGAGAGGATCGAACGCAACAACAGCCCGCTCATCGCAATCGCGAGCAGCGCCACGCAGACAATCGCCGCCGCATAGACCCGCGGGCCAAGACCGCCGGTCAGCACCGCCTGGCTGCCGGCCTTTGCCATGCGGGCGTGCAATTCGATGATGAAGTCGCGATAGTCCTTGTCCTGCGGCGCCATCAGCGCCGCGGTCTGCCAACTGGTCGAGAGAATGGCCAGCCGTCTGCCATCGATCTTGCCGATGTCGGCGCGAAACCGCCTCGCCTGCATCGACACCGGCCGATAGGACAGACGCACGCTCGCGATATCAGCGTAAGACCAGAGGCCGGAGCGTCCGGCGATGCGCCACGACAGTCCCTGCTCGGTCAATTCAAAGAGGTGAGCCGAGCCGACCAGCGACGCCTTGAAGGCATAATGGAGACTGGTGCCGCCCATTTGAAGTTCCTGCATCACAAGCGGCATCGACGGCGAACCGCCCCTCCTGAGTAGCGAGTTTAAGCGTAAGGCCTAAAGCGACAGGCACGCCCAGAAAAACGCCGCTGTCGCGAGCCCTCCCAGCACGGTCCGCACTGCGTGGACCGCGCCCCATTTGATAATGAGGGCGCGCGTAGACGAACCGGCCTTGTCGAGATCCGTCGCCAGCAGGGCATCGTTGATGGGTTTGATGACAATCAAGGTCCAGGGCCATGGCGCAATGATCAGGATGGCGCCAACCAGAAAAGCGGAATCGGAAAACCGCCACCATGCCAGCATCCCGAAAAGGAAGCCAACCACCGCAAGCGGCGCCTGCATCATCGCCCCGTGCTTGTAGGCTGGCTTCCATTCGGCAAGCAGCACACGATCATCGAGCGTCAGCCGCGCAGGCTGCTCGGCGAAATTCACGTAGAACGCCGCACCGGCAAATATCGCCGAGGCGATCAATGCGAGAAGGCCGAACGCCATCGCCAAGTCTCCTTTTGCGAACGTCAAATCCGCGCCACTGGTGCGGCGAATTTGAAGTTCCTAGCAGTGTTTGCGGCAAGCTCATTATAGGAACTTCAAATTCAAGGCCGCCTTGGAATCAATAAATCACCAGAGCTCCTTTGATTCGGAAGTTCGCATCAGAGGTTGCCGCGATATCATGCGAACTTCGGAATTGGAGCTCTAGCCTTGCGCCGATCGCCCACCCTATTCTACAACCGCACCATGCCTGAGACGACCCCATTTCCAAGCCGCCTGATCGTCGCCGGTGCTGCGGTTTCCGGCGTGCTGCTCGCGCTCGCCGTCCATATGTTGGGGGCGAGGTTTGGGCTCGATCTCGGCGGCCTGTGGCGATCCGACACCAGCGAATTCATGCCGGCCCGTGCCGCATTGGCGTGGTGGCTGATCGCAACCGTCGGTTTTTGCGGCGGGTATTTTACCGCGACGCTGATGCATAGCGCCGCGGCGGGACAGATTCCGCAGAGGATGCGGCAGTTCCTGATCGCGGTCGGCGTGCTGGTACTCGCGGGCGCAGGCCAGGCCGCCTCCGGACCAAGCTCGATTCCGACGGTCGCCGGCGTCGTGGCCGGACTTGCGGCCCTTGCCCTTGGCGCGGTGATGGCGTTTTGCGGCGCCCATTTCGCACTCCGCCAAGCGTGATGTCAGCTTTGCTTTCCAGCGCCGCGCCAAATCACGGCGCTCGCGATCAACAGAAGCGCCCCTGAGATCACAAGCGAGAAGTGCGCGCCGCGCATGAACGTATCCGGCTGGCCGACCAGCGCGCCGAAAAGTGCTACGCCGAGCACACTGCCGGTTTGCCGGGTCGCGTTGAGAACGCCGGCCGCGATCCCGGAGCGTGATTTCTCCACACTGCCGAGCAGCGTCGCGGTGAGCGGCGGCACCAACAGACCAAGCCCGCCGCCGATGATCATGAGTTGCACCAGCGTCTTGAAGTACGACGTGCCCGGCTCGATGGCGAGCAGCATCAGGCAGCCGAGCGCGGTCAATGCACCGCCTGTGGCAATGGTGGCGGGCGCGCCGATGCGCTCGGAGACGCGTGCGGCCAGAAGGTTGGCCGGCAGCACCATGCCCATCATCGGCACGAAGGCGAGGCCCGTTTGAAGCGGCGACAGGCCGTTGACGCGCTGGAAATACAGGCTGAACACGAAGATCAAGCCGTAGAAGGCGATGTTGACGAGCAGGCCGACCAGCGACGTCAAAGCGAACAGCCGATGCGCAAACAGCGACAGCGGCAGCATTGGATGCGATGAGCGCGCTTCCTGCATGACGAACAGGACGGCGAGCAGCGCCGAGCCCGCAAAGCCTGCGATCACGAAGACGTTGCTTATGCCGAGTGCGCCGCCCTCGATAATGGTCCCGGCGAGACCGCCGAGCGCTGCGATCGCCAGAATCTGGCCCGGCAAATCGACTTCACGTTGCTGATTGCGGGTGGTCTCCGTGGCGTAGCGCCAGCTCAGCCAAAGCCCGGCGATGCCGATCGGCAGGTTGACCAGAAAGATCGATCGCCAGCCGATCAGCGCGATCAATGCGCCACCGGCCAACGGTCCCGCCGTGAGCGCAAGGCTGGCGCCGGCCGCCCAGATTCCGACCGCGCGGCCGCGGCCGCGTTGATCGGGATAGGCGTGATTGAGCAGCGCCAGCGAATTGGGAACGAGAACGGCGGCGCCCAATCCCTGCACCGCGCGCGCCGCGATCAGCACGGCCGAATTGGAAGCCAGCGCACAAGCGAGCGAAGCTGAGGTGAAAATCGCAAAGCCGGCCATGAAAACCCGTTTGGCGCCGATGCGATCGCCAAGCGCGCCGGCGGTCAGAATGAACGCGGCGAACGCAATGGTGTAGGCGTTGACGACCCATTGCAGCTCCGACACGCCACCGCCGAGCGAGCTGCCGATGCGATCGAGCGCGGTGTTGACGATGGTGACGTCGAGCTGAACCACGCCGTAACCGAGGCTCATGGCCAACAGCGTCAGCGATGCCGACAGGCCAAGCGAAGGTTGCTGTTCCGGTTGTTCTGCGAATCCTCCGGCCGAGGATCGCTCGCTATCCGGCTTGCCGTCCGAACTTGTCTCGGTCGCGACCGGAATCGGCCGAAATTGAATGGCTGCGTTTCGCATGGGCTGTCTCCGTGGGTGCTGCAGACCCAACGGGAGAGATAGCTATTTGGTCCAGCTCAATACTTCGATCAACGACGAAGTGTCGCCGCCAGAGCGTTCCCGCCGGAACCTTGGCAAAGACGCGGCTAGTCGCCGGGGCGGCGCGTCGGCATCTGGACGTCCCAGGCCAGTCCCACAAGGACGAAAAGGCGCAGCAGGAGATAGGTCAGGTCGATCTCCCACCAGTGCCGCTGATTGCAGGCGCAGTTCGGCTCGGCGTGGTGATTGTTGTGCCATCCCTCGCCGCTTGCGAGAATCGCCACCAGCACGTTGTTGCGGCTTTGATCGCCGGTGTCATAGTTCTGGTAGCCGGACACATGGGTCAATGAATTCACGCTCCATGTGACGTGCCAGACCACGACCGTGCGCACAACCACGCCCCACAGCCACAGACTTGCGCCGAACTGAACCGACGCCATCAGGGTGCGGCCGAGCGCCAATGCGATCAGGAAGCCGACCCCATAATAGATCACGGACTGAACCAGCGTGATCCACACGACATGGCGCTCGATAAAGCGGTAGAAGCCGTCGCGCAGGATGTCGCGCGCATAGCGGTCATAGGCGACCTGACGGCCGAGGTCGGTGTTTTCCAGAAACAGCCAGCCCATGTGCGACCAGAAGAAATTGACCAGCGGGCTGTGCGGATCAGGGCGTTCATCCGAGCGATGGTGGTGCATGCGGTGGGTCGCGACCCAGCGCGCCGGCGTATCCTCCACACACCACACCGCGAGAATGGCAAAGGCGTGCTCCAGCCAGAGCGGACATTTGAAGCTGCGGTGGGTGAGCAGGCGGTGGTAGCAGAGGTTCATTCCGCAGGCGCCGTAGACATAGACCCCGACGAAGGCGAGCACGGCGCCTGATGTCGAGTAGAACCACGGCAGGAACGCCAACAGCGCCAGCAGATGATAGGTGCCGACCGCGGCCGCATATCGCCAATTGATCCGCCGGTCGCAGGCGCCGAGCGGAAGCGGCAGCGCCACAGGTCTTGCGAGCGGACAAGTCAGAGTGGTTTGAAGTGGCTCTTCCAAAATACCTCGCGCCCCGTCGATCGGGGCATATTTTTTACACAATTGGCGGCCGTTCGCGAGGCCAGACTACAGGAAATTTGCAGTAATAAACGGGCTTCAGGACGGTTCTACAGTTCCATCACGGTTCCCCTCGTCGCGGCTCCAGACGAAAGCACCGCGGACGGCAAATCCACCGCGGCGCTTCGTCTGGTAGCGAACAGGTCAGCTTGCGGCGCGAAGATTGATCTTGCCCTCGGCGAGCGAGGTCAGTTTCTTGTCGGTGGTCCGTTCCTCATCGAGCGTCTTCTGGAGAATGCTCGCGCAGTCGTTGCGGCCGAGCAGCCGGGCCCAGGCGATCAGGCTGCCATAGCGGGCGATCTCGTAATGCTCCGCCGCCTGGCCTGCGTTGATCAAGGCCGCGTCCAGCACCGATTTGTCGGCGACTTCGCCGGCAACCTCATCGGCCTCCTCGATGATGCCGTCGATCGCCGGACAATCGACCGCCTTCACCTCCGTCCCCCACATCCGGAACACCTCCTCCAGGCGCTGCACGTGCGTTTTGGTTTCGTCGAGATGGGTCAAAAAGCCCTGCTTGAGCACCTTGTCGGTCGCCTTGTCGGCCATCTTCGGCAGCGCCTTCACGAGTTGTTTCTCGGCGTAATAGATGTCCTGCAACTGATGGAGGAACAGATCGTTCATGGTTTTGATGTCGCGGGTAAAGAGTCCCATCGTTTTCAATCCTTTTCGTTTGGGGAACACGATCGCGCGCCCTCTTCTCGCCGCCCACGCCGATATGTTCGATTGCCTTGCCCAGCGCTAACCGATCGGTGCGCGTGACGTTCCTAACCGGGGTAAAAACCTGATGTTGGGGAACATCAGGAACTTCCGGGCGACTGCCTGGGCTTTCGGCCATCGTTCCGGCGCGATTTTCCAAAATACCGCAGCCTGTCTAACGGTATGGCCGGGGCCGATGCGCGACAGTCCGTCGCTTTGTCAAGGACTGCACAAGCAAAGGTTTTTGCCGTATGTGTCTGGTTTACGCTGGCGATCGGCATCAAATGCCTAGGATCGCCTTGGGAGGCCGGCAACGCCGTTGCGGCCCTGCCGGGAGGATGAATGGTTCGGCTATTGGCCATGCTGCGGCATGGCTTCAAGGAACGGATTGGCTGGAAACGGGTGGGAATTGCCGCCAGCCTCGTCATCATCGCCTTTGCGATCACGACGCTCGTCCGCACACTGAAGGGCATCGATACCGGCGTCATGCTGGTGGCGCTGACCGACATCCCGCCCCACCACATCGTGCTCGCCGCGCTATGCGTCGTGGCCGCCTTCTGCACCCTGACGTTCTATGATTTCTTTGCGCTGCGCACGATCGGCAAGAAGCATGTACCCTACCGCATTGCAGCGCTGTCGAGCTTCACCAGCTATTCGATCGGCCACAACATCGGCGCCACGGTCTTTACCGGCGGCGCCATTCGCTTCCGGATCTACTCGGATTACGGCCTGAGCGCCGTCGACGTCGCCAAGATCTGCTTTCTTTCCGGCCTGACGTTCTGGCTCGGCAATACCTTTGTGCTCGGCATCGGCATGGCCTGGCACCCCTGGGCCGCCTCCGCCATGGACCAGCTGCCGCCCGCGATCAACCGGCTGATCGCATTCGGCGTGCTCGGCGCGATCGCCGCCTATTTCGTCTGGCTCCGCCTTGGCGAGGAACGCCGCGAGCTCGGGCAGAACGGCTGGAAAGTCAGGCTGCCGTCGGCGCCGTTGACGCTCGTGCAAGTCCTGATCGGCGTGGTCGACCTCGGTTTCTGCGCGCTGGCGATGTATTTGCTGATGCCCGCCCAACCGGGCATCGATTTCATCTCGCTCGCCGTAGTGTTCATCCTGGCTACCCTTCTCGGCTTTGCCAGCCACGCGCCGGGTTCGCTCGGCGTGTTCGATGCCGCGATGCTGGTCGCGCTGCCGGAATTCGGCAAGGAGCAATTGCTGGCGACGCTGGTGGTGTTCCGTATCCTTTACTTCATGATCCCGTTCGGCATCGCGATCTCGATCATGGGCACGCGCGAGCTTTGGCTCAGCGTGGTGCAGCCGTGGCAGCAGCGGCGCAAACAGGCCGGGATTGGTTCGGAGATACGCACCGAGACGGCGGAGATCGAGGTCGTCGAGGTGAAGGCAACGTTGCCCTTCCCGCAGCGCTCGCGCGCCGGCTCCCGCCGCTAAAGCCAATTCGCACTTTCCAAAAACTTGTGGCTTGCAAAACTCATGGCTTCGAAGGCGAAGCAGGCTTCCTGCCCGCCGGCTGCTTGGACGCGACCGCCTGCCCCGGCAAATATTTGGCGATGACCGAGGGATCCAGGGTGGCGATTTCCGAATCCGGCAAACGCTGCCAGGTTTCGTCCTTGCCCAGCAACGGCGTGAGCAGATAGCCGCGCAGCGTGAGTTGCTGTCCGTCGGGGCTGACGGTCATTTTCGCTTTCCATATCTGCCCGTCGCGGGGATTGAGGATGTTGCCGCCTTCATATTCAAGGCCGTTGCGCTTCATGTCGCGAATGAAGGAAATTCCCAGTATCGCGGCGTCCTTACGGTCGTCGGTGCATCTCGAACAGGTCATGAGCTCGGGCTGACCGGGCTTCGGAAATTTCTTGGCGATCGCCCCTTCGAACATGCCGTCATGGTGATCGACCACCAGCACCCATACCACCGGCTTACCGTCTTCGATCTTCTGCCAAAGACCCGCGGCCGTCGGCTCGGCCGCGCGGCCAGCAAGGGGATTTGCGAAGGCAATCGCCAACCCGCCTGCGATCGAAAGCGCGCCTGCGATCGAAAACATTGGCCGCAATCTGGAACCTGCCATCGTCGTCACCCGATCGGCTCAATCGATACGGGAAGATTATGGTCATTTGTCGGACGAGGCCAGTGTCCCCGGGGTCGCACCTTCGCGCATTACTTGAACCAGGCGCCCGTGACGCATTGAAACGCCATCATTTTCCGTCCCGCACTCGGCGCCGTCAATTGACGCCGAGCTTCTTTTGCAGGCTCGAAGATGACGTCGTGTACTGGAACACCAGGCGCTTGTCCGGATAGACGTAACGGTGTGCCTTCTGGGCCATCAGCGAGCCCTCGTGGAAGCCGCACAGGATCAGCTTGAGCTTGCCCGGATAGGTGTTGATGTCGCCGATGGCAAAGATGCCGGGAACGCTGGTCTCGAACGCCGAGGTCTCGACCGGCACCAGATTGTTCTCCAGCGCGATGCCCCAGTTCGCCACCGGTCCGAGCTTCATGGTGAGGCCGAAGAACGGCAACATGGTATCGCAGTCGACTTTCGACATCGCGTTGTCGTTGCCCTTGACGTGCGCGCCGGACAGCGCGCCGCCCTCGCCTTCCAGCGCCGTAACCTGACCGATCCTGAGATCGAGTTTTCCGCTTGAGACCAGCGCGCGCATCTGCTCGACGCTGTGGGGCGCGGCGCGGAAATCGTCGCGCCGGTGCAACAGCGTGACGCGCTTGGCGATCGGATGCAGATTGAGCGTCCAGTCGAGCGCGGAATTGCCGCCGCCGACGATCAGGATGTCCTTGTCGCGGAACTGCTCCATCTTGCGCACGGCGTAAAATACCGAGGTGCCTTCATAGGCCTCGATGCCCGGCACCGGCGGACGCTTCGGCTGGAACGAGCCGCCGCCGGCCGAAATCACCACCACCTTGCATTCGAAGATCTTGCCGGCATCGGTCGTGATCCGAAACGCGGGATCGCCGATCTTCTCGATCTTCTCGACCATTTCGTTGAGATGGAAGGTCGGGTTGAACGGTTTGATCTGCTCCATCAGCGCCTCGGTAAGGCCATGGCCGGTGACAAAGGGAATGCCGGGAATGTCGTAGATCGGCTTTTCCGGATAGAGTTCGGCGCACTGGCCGCCGACCTTGTCGAGGATGTCGACAAGATGGACCTTCATGTCGAAGCAGGCCGAGTTCGAAAACGGCAAACAGCCCGCACGGGCCCGCGCCAATGATCAGCACGTCGGTTTTGATGGCTTCGCTCATGTCGCTTCTTTTCGGTTGAACCTTGGCGAGACGGGTGATGCTTCTCTAGTGGAGTGGATTTGACATTCGCTACCCACTTAGTCGCGGGCTCGTCAAGCGAATGTCAAATCCAAAACTCCACTAGAAATCTATATTTGCTAGTGGTCCTTTGATCCTAACATTCGCAAAAGTGCCTGCCGAGATGGGAAGCGAATGTTGGGATCGGACCACTAGCCAACGCCGCAGGGGGAGGAAAGCCATAATACGGGTTGCGGACACCACGACAACCCCTTGCCGCCGCTCCATAACCGCGCTGTAACGGCACTAATGGTCCGAATCTAACATTCGCATCCCTTCGCGGCAGGCGCTTTTGCGAATGTTGGATTCAAAGGACCAACCATAAGATTCTAGTGGAGTTCGGGATTTGACGTTCGCTTTGCGAAGTCGCGGCTAGGTGGATAGCGAATGTCAAATCCACTCCACTGGTTTCGGAGACACTTGCCGTGAATGCCCCTGCGCCACCCGACCAGACGCCGCGGTTAGAGGATTTTCCCTACCGCCTCACAGATAATGTGCGGTTTGCCGATCTCGATCCCAACCAGCACGTCAACAACGCGGTCTATGCGACCTATTTCGAGACCGGCCGCGTCACGCTGATGAAGGATCGCAGCTACTGGCAACTACCGGAGGGCCTGACCTGGATCATGGTGCGGCTCGACATTCACTTCCGCGCCGAATTGCGCTGGCCGGGAACGATCGAGATGGGGCTTGGGGTCGCGAAGTTCGGCCGAACGTCCGTGACCTTCGACCAGGTGGTGTTTTCGGAAAGTGTCTGCGTCGCATCCGCGCAGTCGGTCACCGTGCTGATCGATCTGGCCACGCGCAAGCCGACGCCGCTGACATCCGAGATCATCGAAAAATTTCAGCCCTGGCTTCGCCGCGGCGTGCAGGTTTAGGAAATCGCTTAAGCCTGCCGCTCCGGCGTCGACACCACGAGGCCGTCGAGTTCGTCGGAGACCTTGATCTGGCAGGACAGGCGCGAATTCGGCCTGACGTCGAAGCCGAAATCCAGCATGTCTTCTTCCATCGGCGAAGGCGGGCCGACCTTCTCGCGCCAGGCTTCGTCGACATAGACGTGGCAGGTGGCGCAGGCGCAGGCGCCGCCGCATTCCGCCTCGATGCCCGGGATCGCGTTGCGGATCGCCGCTTCCATGACGGTGGCGCCATTTTCGACGTCAATAGTGCGGGTTTCGCCGGAATGGTCGACAAAGTGTATCTTGGCCATGTTCGCTCGTACTGCCGGAAAAAAGTGTCCGGGCAGACCTATAACGGGTCGATCCGGCCAGCGCTAGTGGAGTGGATTGGAAGAAGATTTGCCGGAATCCGGCAGCCTTGTCGATCAGTTTTGGCCCAGCATGGCCTCGATCGCGGAGCGGGCCTGCATGATGGCGTCATCGAGCTCGTTCAAGGCTTCCGCCCGATCACACCCGCTTCTGATCAGTGTTTCGAGATGGGCCGCGGCGTCACCGACCGCGAAAGCGCCGACGGCGCGCGCCGAGCCTTTCAGCGTATGCGCCAGCGCGGCGGCATCGGCCGGGTTGGCGACGAGCGATTTGACCAGACGCGAGGCCTGCGCGGAAAACATGCCCAGCACTTCGCATTCGAGCGCCGCATCGCCGAGCGTCATTCGCCGCAAATGCGCGATATCGATCGGGCCGTCATCGGGAGCGAGCGGGGGCGATGGCATCCATTCAATCCGGTCCAGATGAAGCGACATGGCTTTGAGAGTCCGAATCGTCGTTCGCCTTGCCGTTGATCGGCCAGGGTTTGGGCGAGCCAACCATGGAATTGGTTAACGGATCGTTCGATGCTGGACAGCGGTATCGTTCGCGCCGCACCTTCGCCTTGTTTTCAGCGAAGTGTCGCCGCAATTAACCCTGACGCACGGAATTTCAAAGCTTTGTAAGGCCTTACGACGCGACGCTGTTAACGATGATTAAGATTGTATTAATCCCACCATTTCATTCGTGACGCCTTGCCAATAGGATGTTCGCCGGACGTGAGCGCGGGACAAGCCGACCTTCTTTTTGGGCGGATGCGCGCAGCATTTGATCATGATGACGGTTTGGACTTGCGGGGGGCATTCGCAGGACCGTTGCCGGACATTGCGTAAGAAGTAACACGAGGGCTCGGACTGAACATGGCGAACACCCCCAAAAAGGTCAAAGACCCGACGGAAGTTGCACTTTCTGCCATTCAGGAAGCCCTCAACATTTCCGACGGCTCGACCAGCGACATCAGGGGATCGGCCCGCTCGGATTCCGCGCCCGACGTCATGACCGGCGCGCCTTCATTTGACGAATCCCCGTTCGACACGAGGCCGAGCAACAACGATCGGACCAATTTCAACCCTGTCGAAGAAACGCGCGTCAGCCGTCGCGCCGCCAATGACGACCGCGAAGCCATCGGTCAGGCTCTGCAAGCGATTCAGAAGGGCCGCCCGACCCGCAACGCCTATTTACTGGCGACGCTTGCGACCGGCATGTGGGTCATTGCCGGCATCCTCCTGACCATCAGCTTCTGGCCCTCCATTCAGGCGGCGATGGGACAGGGAAGCGGCGGCATGCTGGCTTTCGCTGGATTGATTGCGTTGTTCTCGGCGCCAATCCTGATGTTCTATTTCATGGCGAGCCTGTCCTGGCGCGGCCAGCAATTGCAGACGATCGCGCAATCGATGGCGCAGGTCGCGATCCGTTTCTCCGAGCCCGAGGGCGCGGCCAGCGACTCCATGGTGACGGTTGGACAAGCGATCCGCCGCGAAGTCGCGGCGATGGGCGACGGCATCGAGCGCGCGATCGCGCGCGCCGGCGAACTCGAAACGCTGGTCGCCAACGAAGTCTCGGCGCTCGAGCGCGCCTACAGCGACAACGAAGTGCGGATTCGCGCTTTGCTGCAGGATATCGCCCATCAGCGCGACAACCTGGTCGGCCAGGCCGAGCAGGTGCGCAGCGCGATTTCCGGCGTGCAGATTGATCTGCGTCACGACATCGCGCTGATCTCGGATGCGATCGCCTCCCGCGTCGACGAGGTTGCCAAGAGCATCACCGGCGCGCTGGAAGAACGCGGCGCGCACATCACGAGCGCGCTCGCCAATGCCGGCGACAACATGATCCTGGCGCTCGGCGAGCGTGGCGGCGACCTGCTCGACCGGCTCGAGGAAGCCAGCGCCGAGACCACGCGCGCGGTGCTCGACGCCTCCGAACGGCTGACCACCAGCCTGAATTTCAAGACCGGCCATGTGCACGACGAGTTCGTCGAACTCGCCGACCGCGTCCACGACATGCTCAACGAGCGTCTCGACCGCGTCACCGCCGATTTCGAGCAGCGCTCCTCCACCATCGTCGACGGCATTTCGGACCGCACCGAACAGGTCCACGACTCCCTGAAGAATTCCAGCGACTCGCTGCTGCTCGAGCTCGAGCTGCGCACCGGCGACCTCGTCAACAAGATCGACGAATCCGGCAACCGCCTCGCCTCGAAAATTCTCACCTCGGGCGAGAAGGCAAGCGATGCGCTCGACGTAACCGTGAACTCGCTGGTGGCCAAGGTCGTCAGCCAGACCGAAAACGCGCATGATGCGCTTTCGATGCAAATGAGCGCCTTCGACGAACTGGTGAAGAACCAGGGCGGCGAACTGGCGGAAAAATTCGCCCGCGACTGCGGCACGCTCGGCGCGCTGATCACCCGCCATATCTCCGAATTCGACCGCACCGTGAAAACCTTCGGCGGCGAGATCGTCGAGCGGATGGGCCAGCGCACCAGCGACATCGCCGACACGCTGAAGAGCTATGTCGACAACTTCGACACCCGCCTCACCTCGAACGGCGGCGAGATCACCGCTTCGCTCGATCAGCGCCTGCTGCAGTTCGAAACCACGCTCGGCACCCGCGTCACCCATCTCGACACCTCGCTCGACAGCAAGATCAAGTCGTTCGACGAAGCGATCGACAGCCGTCTCAAATCGCTCGAGCAGACCTTCGATAGCCGCGCTCATTCGGTCACCGAAACCATCGACGGCCGGCTCGGCACGCTCACCGCCTCGCTCACCGACGGCGCCGCGCAGGCGATTGCTGCCGTCGATCAGCGCATTGCCAATGCAACCGCGACCATCGATGGCCGCAGCACCCAGCTGACCGAAACCATCGCGGCGCGGTTCCAGGAAATTCATCAGGGCATCGAGACCCGCATCGGCTCCGTCGCCACCGACATCGACGCACGGGTGTCGCAGTTCGAGGACCTGCTGGATTCACGCATCGAAGCCGTGGCCGGCCGCATCGAAAGCAGCGGACGGCAGGCCAGCGACGGCCTGGTGGAGCGCGCCGAACAATTGTCGGCGGGCATCAAGTCCCATGTCGAGGACGCCGAACGCTCGCTTTCCAACCTTGTCGTCAACACCAGCGAGACCATCCAGACCGGCGCACGCGCGGCGCAGCAGGCCCTGCTCGGCGTCTCCTCGGATGTCGGCGCTCAGCTCAAGATGACCTCGGCTGAGGTCGAACGCGCGCTGACCGCCGTCGGCAGCAGCGCCGCCAATTCGATCGTGGTCTCGGCCCGCGAGGCCCAGACCACACTCGTCACGGCATCCGCAGATGCAACGAACCAGGTCAAATCGCTTGCCTCCGACCTCGAGCGCTCGCTGTCGGCCGCCGGCAGCGCTACTGCCGCCTCGATTCTGGCGAGCGCGCGCGACGTTCAGACCACCCTCGTCGACGCCTCGTCTGACGCCGCCAATCACGTCAAGTCGCTCGCCGCCGACGTCGAACGCACCCTGACGGCGGCCGGCTCCGACACCGCGGCTTCCATCCTCAACAGCGCGCGCGAGGCCCAAACCTCGCTCACCGCGACCTCGGCCGATGCCGCAAGCCAGATCCGGGCGATCTCGAGCGATCTCGAACGCTCGCTGTCGACGGTGACCACCAACACCACGGACCGGATTGCCGCCACCGCGCAAACCGCGCAGCAGGCGATTATCGCGGCCTCCAACGAAGCCAGTTCGAAGGTCAAATCGACCTCGGCGGACGTCGAGCGTTCGGTTCTCGCCGCCAGCGGTTCGTTCGGCTCGGCGATGACCGGCAAAACCGACGAAATCGTCACTTACGTGCAGCAGCAGACCGATCGCCTGTCGCAGACCATCGACAGCAAGCGCGGAGCATTGGTCGAAGCCATCGGCGCCAAGACCAGCCTCCTCACCTCCGAAGTCGACCGCGTCACGGCGGAAGCCTTGCGTTCGATCGAGACCCGCGGCAAGGCCTTCTCGCAGGCCATGCTCGGCAACAGCACCGAGGTGGCGCGCAACATCACCTCGGCCGGCGAACTCGCGACCTCGACCATCAACAAGTCGCTGAAGGATCTGGAGCTGTCGTCGCGCAACGCGATCGACCAGTCGCGCCAGGTATCGATCGCCGCGGTCACCGAGATGCAGGAAACCAGCAAGATCCTGCGTACCGACACGGTCGCGCTGTTCGAGCGGCTGCGCGAGGGCAACATCCTGCTCCAGGAAGTCCTGACCGGCGCCCACGACAATCTCAACTCGCTCGAGCGCGCGCTCGTCACCCGCGTGGCCGATTTCGTCTCGGCGATGAACGACGTCACCACGCGCAACGGCGCGGCGACGCAGACGCTGGAAGACCAGTTGAGCGTCTTCAACTCCAAGACCTCGAAAGCGCTGGAAGATCTCAATTCGCTGTCCGGCCAGTTCGAGATCCACGGCAGGTCCCTGGTCGAGGCGGCCGCCGTCGTCGAACAGAGCAACCGCTCGACCTCGACCTCGCTCGCCGAACGCAAGTCCACGCTGGAGTCGCTCGTCACCACGATCGACCTGCGCACCACCGACCTCGATCAGCGGCTGTCGCGTTTCACCGTCCTGCTCGACGAGTTGCTTGCGGCCGCGGAAGAGCGTGCCCGCGATATCGCGCGGGTCGTGGCGGAAACCGCCGGCGCCGGCTCGGCCGCGATCAGCCGGCAGTTCGAAGCGGTTCGCGCCGCCGCCGAGGAAGAGCGCCGTCAGACTTCGGATGCGATGGCTGAAATCTATCAGCAGAGCACCGAGGAAGCGGATGCGATGTTCAAGCAATCCGCCGACAAGTTCGCCAACATGGTCGGAAGCATGAAGCAGATGGCTGCCGAAATGCAGCGCGAGCTGGAAGCGACCCGCAACGAGCTGCGCCGTGGCGTGCTGGAAATGCCGCAGGAGGCCGCCGAACTCGACCGCGCAGATGCGCAAGGTGATCGTCGATCAGATCGAGGCGCTGGCGGAGCTCAACCGCATCGTCGCCCATCACGGCCGCGGCCTCGACGTCGTCTCCACCACCAGCCGCACCACCGGCTCTTATCGCGAGGAGGAGCCGGCGCTGACCGCTGCTGTCGGCGGACGTGCAGAACCATCGCGATCGGCGCCACGCACCAGCGCCTCGACCCTGCCGCCGCCCGATCTCGGCCAGCCTGCCGCGCGACGCACCGAAGCCCCGCCGGTGGCGCCCGCAGGCTCGGATCAGGGCCGTGACGGATGGCTGTCCGATCTCTTGAGCCGCACCGATGGCAGCGCCGGCGCACCCCCGCCTGCCCCGCCCCGTGGCGGCCGTTCCGCGCCGAATGCCACCAGCGGCAATCCGCTGGAGTCGCTCTCGCTCGACATCGGCCGGCTGATGGATCGCAACCTCGCGGCTGAAATGTGGGATCGCTATCAGCGCGGCGAGAGCAAGGCCTTCACCAAGCGGCTCTATACGCCGGCGGGTCAGAAGGCCTTCGACGAAGTCGCCCGCAAATATCGCAGCGACCGCAACTTCAAGCAGACGGTCGATCGCTACATCGCCGAGTTCGAGCGGCTGCTCGACGAGGTCGCGCGCGAGGATCGCGGACCCCAGGCGTTGCGCGGTCACCTCACCTCCGAGACCGGGCTGGTCTACACCCTGCTCGCGCACGCTGCGGGACGGTTGGGCTAACGTAGCGAATGGTGAGTGGCAAATAGCGAGTGGGATCGTTCCGCTTGCGGTAGCAGAAACCAGAACGGAGGCCGCGAGGCCTCCGTTTTTTATTCGCTACTCACTATTCGCTACTCGCCCCCTACCGTCGCGGCGGCGGCGGCGTCGGCGTGGATGCGGAAGCCGCGGCCGGCGAAGTCGAATTGCCTGCACCGAACAATAGCCGCGTCGGATTGCGGTCGAGATTGTTCACCGCGCGGCTGATATCGCCGAGCGTGCGGCGGCCGTCGGTCATCAAGGCGCCGGAGCGCTTGTCGAAGTCTTCCGCCAGTTCGCGGATCGATTGCACGGTCAGGAACAGTTCGCCGCCATCCTTGCCGCCGGCGAGTTTGTTGAGGCCGAGCATCAGATTGTCGGCCTTGCCCATCACGCCATCGACCTTGGCCATGACGTCGTCGATCTTCTGGGCGTTGCGCGACAGCGACGCCGGTGAAGACCTCCAGGTTATGCAGCGAGTTTTTCACCGCCTCCTGGTTGTCGGCGACCACACGGTTGATGTTCTGCAAGGTGCCGCGGATCGCCTCCGTGACGTCCTGGAGCCCGTTCGGGTCGGCGGTCAGGACGGGAACGCCGTCCTCGCCGAGCGGCACCGGCGGCGCGCTCTCCTCGCCGCCCTTGAGCGAGATCGCGGCGACGCCGGTCAATCCCTGAAACTCGAGCCCGACGAGGGTGTCTTTTCGGATCGGTGCGTTGTTTTCGACCATCGCCAGTGCGACGACGCGACGCGGGTTGTCGAGCTTCACCGAGACGACTTCACCTACCCGGATACCGTTAAAATTGACGCTGCCGCCGTTGCGCAAGCCCGCCGCCGGGCCTTCAAAGATGATGCGCAAGGGACTGCGCGCTTTGGTGGTGTGGAGGCTCTGGAACCAGAGCACGAATCCGAACGCGGCGGCGATCACGGCGAGCGTGAACGATCCGATCAGAACGTAATTCGCCCGCGTTTCCATTACCGAACTCCGAAACCGACCAAAACGAGCCCAAGACACAAAAAGAGAAGCAAAAGAAGCGGCGTAAAATGCGTTCGTGAACTATCCCAAGAACTATTCCGAGAACTATCCGAAGAACTACCCCATGACCGCGCGGGCGCGCTTGCCGTGGAAGTAGGCCCTCAACCAGGGATGCTGCGAGGCCTGCATGTCGGCCATCGATCCTGCGGCAATGATCTTACCGTTCCCTAAAACGGCAATCCGGTCGCACGCCGTATAAAGGCTGTCGAGGTCGTGGGTTACCATGAAAACGGTCAGGCCCAAAGTCCGCTGCAGGGTCCGGACCAGCTCGTCGAAGTCGCCGGCGCCGATCGGATCGAGGCCGGAGGTCGGCTCATCCAGAAATACCAGTTCCGGATCGAGCGCGAGCGCGCGCGCCAGCGCCACGCGCTTGATCATGCCGCCGGAAAGTTCCGAGGGGAAACGATCGGCCACTTCGGGGCGCAATCCGACCATGCCGAGCTTGGCGATGGTGATCTCGTCGAGCAGGCGCTGGGTGACGTCGAGATATTCGCGCACCGGAAACTGGATGTTCTGCCGCACCGTCAGCGAGGAAAACAGCGCGCCCTGCTGGAACAGGATGCCCCAGCGCCGCTCCACCGCGCGCCGTTCCGACGAGCTTGCGGCGTCGAGATCGACGCCGAACACCTCGATCCGCCCCGAAACTTTCGGCACGAGGCCAATGATGGTGCGGGTAAGCACCGATTTGCCGGCGCCGGAGGGGCCGACAAAGCCCAAGATTTCGCCGCGCTTGACGTCGAGGTTGAGCCCGTCGAGCACCTTGGTCTTGCCGAACTGCACCGAGATGTCGCGCACCCGGATGATTGCGTCCTGTTGCTGGACCTGCACTTGGCTTGGACCTTGGCTTGGACCTTGGCTTGGACCTTGGCTTGGACCTTGGCCTGGAACTTGGCTCGCAACCTGGCTCTGCACCGCGCCTGCCATCATCACATCCCGATCGAGGCAAAGAAGATCGCAAACACGCCGTCCATCACGATCACGAAGAAGATTCCCTTCACGACCGACGACGTCGTGTGCTGTCCGAGCGATTCCGCACTGCCCTGCACCGCCAGCCCCTCGACGCAGGCGACGATCCCGATCACCGCCGCCATCACCGGCGCCTTGATGATGCCGACGGTGAAGTGGTCGATCGAGATCGCGTCGCGCAACCTCAGCAAAAACGCCTCCGGATCGACCCCGCCATAGAGCCAGGCCACCAGCCCGCCGCCGTAAAGCGCGGAGATCGCGCCGAGAAACGCCAGAATGGGAAGCGCCATGACCAGCGCCAGCATCCGCGGCAGGATCAGAACCTCGATCGGATCGAAGCCCATGGTGCGCAGCGCGTCGATTTCCTCGCGCATCTTCATCGAGCCGAGCTCGGCGGTGTAGGCGCTTCCCGAACGTCCCGCGACCATGATCGCGACCAGAAGCACGCCGATCTCGCGCAGCACCAGCACGCCCAGCATGTCGACCACGAAGATATCGGCGCCGAATTTGCGGAAGTGGAAGATGCCCTGCTGGGAGATGATGCAGCCGATCAAAAACGTGATCAGGACCACGATCGGCACCGCGCGCCAGCACACCTGCTCCATGTGATGCACCGTGGAGGTCAGGCGGAACGACCTGCGGGTGGATCAAGACCCGTCCGCTTGCGGCCAGCACCGCCCCCAGCATGTCGACGAGGCTGAGGATGGTGCCGCCGATCCCGGCCATGGTGCGGCCGACCTGAATCCAGAATGCCCGTGATCGTCACCGAGGTGACGTCGGCCGCGGGTATAGCCTTCACGCGGCGCACTTCATCGACAAGGCTGGAATAATCCGTCGATAGCCCCGCGATCTTCGCCTCGACGCCGCCCTGGGTCAGGCTGCGGCGCAACCGCTCGATCAGCCAGGCGCCGAAGGTATCGAGCTTGGAGACCTGCGAGACGTCGATGAAGATGTTCGGTGACCTTCCCTTCAGCCTTTCGGCATCCGAGACGATCTGCTCGAGTTCGGAGGCAAAGCGTGCGATCCAGGGGCCGGATGCGCACAGCGCAAGCCCGTTGCCCTTCGCAATACGCTCCAATGTCGGGTCGCCGTTCACGATTCCAACTCCTGAGCCTTCAGAGGCTGGTTGAAGAGAGATTCTGCTTGAATAGGAAAATCAGGATGCGCCTTGATAATATGTCTAGCATAAGGCGCGCGATCCGAGCGTTAAGAAATGTCGAGATATTAAAATGACTTCCGGCAAAACGCCAATGTTAGAGGCGAGAATCGAACGCTGGCCGATCGAGGGCAACTTCACCATCAGCCGCGGCGCCAAGACCGAAGCGGTGGTGGTGGTGGCCGAAGTCGGCCGTGACGGTATCACCGGGCGCGGCGAATGCGTGCCCTATCCGCGTTATGGCGAGACACCGGAGGCGACGCTCGCCGCAATCCTGGCGATGAAGGACGCGATCGGCCACGGACTCGATCGGCAAGCCTTGCAGGCAGCGATGCCGCCTTCCGCCGCCCGCAATGCGCTGGATTGCGCCCTGCTCGATCTCGAAGCCAAGCAAATCGGCATCCGCATTTGGGATCGGCTCGGCCGCCTCGTCCCCCGCGCTTGCGTCACCGCCTATACGATCTCGCTGGGCTCGCCGGAGACGATGGCGGCTGCGACCGCCAAAGCCGCGCACCGGCCGCTCCTCAAGATCAAGCTCGGCGGCGAAGGCGATAGCGCGAGGATCGCCGCTGTGCGAAAGGCCGCGCCCGATTCCGAACTCATCGTCGATGCCAATGAGGCCTGGACCGAGGCCAATCTAGAGCAAAACCTGGCCGCCTGCACCAAGGCCGGCGTCACCTTGGTCGAGCAGCCGCTGCCGGCCGGCCAGGACGGGCGGCTGGCGCGGATCCAGCGGCCGATCGCGGTCTGCGCCGACGAAAGCGTCCACGACCGCGCCTCGCTTGGTCGGCCTTCGCGACCGCTACGATGCGGTCAACATCAAGCTCGACAAGACCGGCGGCTTGACGGAGGCGCTCGCGATGGCGGATGAGGCGACAGCGCAAGGCTTCGACATCATGGTCGGCTGCATGGTGGCGACGTCGCTTGCGATGGCGCCGGCCATGCTGCTGGCACAACAGGCCCGCTTTGTCGATCTCGACGGCCCGCTATTGCTGAAGCGCGACCGCGACGGCGGCCTGCGCTACGACGGCAGTCTCGTCTATCCGCCGGACGCCGCGCTCTGGGGATGAGTCTCAAGGCGTCGGCGCGCGATCCACATCACGGCCGCGCCCGACAGCGCCATCGCAGCCATCGCGTAATAGGCGCCCTGGCCGTAGCGGGCATAGATCGCGCCCGAGACGATGGAGGCGGTCGAGGCGACGATGCCGCCGCAGGCCGCCAGATAACCTTGCGCGCGCGTGACCACCGGCATCGGCACATGCCGCACCATCAGTCCCATAATGCCGACCTGCGTCAGCCCGAAGCTCACGCCGTGCGCGAGCTGGACCACGGCCAGCACCGCAACCGGCGGTTCCTGCGCCGTGATCAGCCAACGCAGCATGGCGCCGACCCCGCCGATCACCACCAGCATTGATGGTCGCAGTGTGAACCGCGGCGACAACGCAAAGACCACGATCTCCGCCACGACTCCGATTGCCCAGAGCGCCGCGATCGTCAAGCCACCGAGCCCGGCGTGCTGCCAGGTAATCGAGCCGAAGACGTAATAGGTCGAGTGGCTGCCTTGAATCAGCGCGGACGCAGCGATGATGGCGAGAAAACCGCGATTGCGCAGCAAAGCGCCCGATCCGGGTTGCGCCGGGGCTTGCGCCTTGCGGCCCTCCAGCGGCTGCAAACCGAAGCTGGCTAAGGCGGCGAGCGCGCCTGCGGCCACGATGATCCAGATCAGATGCTCGGCCGCGATCATGCCGGCAAGCAGGCCGCAGCCGAGCGCACCGACGATAAAGGCCGCCGAGCCCCATAGCCGCAGCGGCCCGTAGTCGAGGCCGTATCGCGCCACACCCCGTAACGCGTAGGCATCCGTTAGCGGCACCGTCGGCGTCCATGATGCGGCGGTGACGGCATAGGCCAGGAACACGGCGAGCGGCAGGTGCTGGGTGCCGATCACGGCAAAACCGAAGGTCGTGATGACGGCGGTTGCCATCATGGCGCCGCGCACGCCACCACGGCGTTCGGCGAAGCCTGTCACGACAGGCAGGACGGTGAACCGTGTCACGGCCGGGACCGCCGAAATAACGCCGATCCAGGCCGCATCGATCCCGACCGCGCGTAGCCACACCGGAAAGAACGGCAGATGGCAGCCGATCAGGGCGAAGATCGCCCCGTAGAACAGCGCCAAGCGGGTCGCGAATCGTTTTGAGGGACGCGAAGATGCGATGGGGATTTGTGATTCGGATGGCATCAATTCAATTGCGATTCGCGCGAGTTCATGGTGATCGTAAGCCTTAGCGCGATAGTTCAAGTCAAATCACTATCGCGCTTAAAGATTGTTGTCTGAGCATGATCTTTTCGGAAAACCGGGTCCCACTTTTCCGGATCATGCTCTGGCGCAGTGATTTGCGCGCATGAGTTAGCTATGGCCGACGAAGCATTCGCCCTGTCTCCGATCTCCGCCCGCGCGGCCCAGCCGAGCGAGGCGGATTACGACGCGATCCAGGAAGCGTTCATGGAAACCTCGCGCGGGCGCTGGTTTCTCGGCGAGTATGCCAAACGCAACCGCAACGCCGACACCAGAATGGTGCTCGACGCCGTAGCGCGGATCGAGGGGCGCTGGCGGCGCGGAAACAGCCGGAACCGGAGCCGGAGCGCGATCCCCTGCTCGACCAGATGATGGCCTCGTTCCGCACCGCGTTGACCGAAGCGCGACACGCCGCCACGACGGCAGTCGGCGATCTGGCGCTGGAGCAAAATCTCGCGCCGGTGCGCAAGGGCGCCCGCGTCATCCGCGAGATCGCCTGGCGTTTGCGCGAGATCGGCGCCGACGGCCGGATCTGCGACCTGATCAACTCACAAATCGGCGTCATCGAAAGCGCAGCCGGAAAGCTGAAGCGCCGCCGATCTCGCGGCCGCCTTGCATGGGGCCTTCGAGCGGATCGAAGAGAAAATCGCAAGCTTCGACGCTGACGGAACGGCGGCCGCTCCCGCAGACTGCTGCACATGCCGAGAAGCCCGCCTCGGTCAGCGAGACGACGCAGGCGTCGAGCGCGCACCCGATTGAAGCGGCGACAGCCCATCCTGCGGCGTCCGATCGACACTTCGATGGCCGTGGCTGACGAAGCGGCGGTGGCTGAGGCCGAAAGCGAGCCGGCGGATGTCTTCGATTCCAGCGACGAAGCCATGCTTGACATGGTGGCGATGGAGATGGCCGCGCCCGACACCGACGCGGCCTACGATCCCACGCTCGAGGAACAACAGGACCAAGAGATGCAGGTCGCGGAGGCGCAAGTTCTGGCATCCCGTGACGAAACGATCAGCGAGAGCGTCGCGGCCTACGAGATCGAAGTTACTTTTCCCGAATCCGGCGGCACGACTGAAACCAGCGATACGACTGACGAACCGATCACTGCTTCCGCTTTGCCAGTTGTGACGCCGCTTCAACCTGCGCCCAAACCGGCCGCAGAGCGCGAGACAGCGGAGCCCGAACCTGCGCTCGCAGCCTCGCTCGGCTCGAGCCTGCTCGCCAACGGCATCGTGACGCGGCCACGCAGCCTCACGGCCAGACCCGCTCGCCCCGATCCGGCGCATGAGCCAGACCGAGAAGATCGCGTTCTTTTCCTGATGTGGAAAGCGGCGTGCCTTGTCGCTTTATAGCCGTCACTTCACCGGAAAATGCACCATGGTGACGCCACCGGAGGCGTAGTTGGGCACGTCACCCGCGACCGCCTGCCCTTCCTTCGATCCGAACCCATCCATCATCGCCGCCTCGCTCTCGAAGTCGGCCTCGAAGATGCAGAAGTACGGTGCGTTGCCAGGCCCCATCGGCTTCACGTCGAACGAATAGCGGGCGTTCTTGATGCCGGGTATTTTGCCCGCCAGCGGTACATGCGTCTCGACGTAGTACTTCCTGAAATGGGCGGGGTCCTTGGGTTCGTTGTAGAGAACGAGCAGCCGGTGCATGAAATACCTCCCGATTTTTTTCTGATGGGCCTCCAGATCTTGAGACTCCAAGTCTGGGCCAGAGAGACCATAGCAGATCGAGCAGGCTTTTCGGAGGCTGCCGTAACTGATCCGGCTTTCAGCCGATCAGGCGCGCGTAGAGGTCGGAATCCACATTGCCGCCGGACAGAACGATCACGACCGTCTTGCCCTTGACGTCGATGTGGCCGGCGAGCAGAGCCGCAAGGCCGACCGCGCCGCCCGGCTCGACCACGAGCTTGAGCTCGCGGAAGGCAAAGGCAACGGCGCTGCCTACTTCGGCTTCCGATGCGGTGACGCCCTGGGCCAGCAGCTTGCCGTTGATGGCGAAGGTGATCTCGCCGGGGATCGCCGCCATCAGCGCGTCGCAGATGGTGCGGCCCTCGGCCTTGTGCGCCTCGCGCCGGCCGGCGCGCAGCGAGCGGGCGTGATCGTCGAACGCTTCGGGCTCGGCCGACATCACCATCGCTTGTGGAAAGCGCGCCTTCACCGCGGTCGCAACGCCCGCGATCAGGCCGCCGCCGGAAACCGGCGCCACCACGATGTCGGGCGCGATGCCGAGCGCGGCGAGATCCTCGCAGATTTCCCGCCCGACAGTGCCCTGCCCCGCGATCACCATCGGATCGTCATAAGGCGGCACCAGCGTCGCACCGCGCGGGCCCGCGATCTCGCGGGCGATCGCCTCGCGGTCCTCGCGGTCGCGATCGTACAGCACGACCTCGGCGCCATAGGATTTGGTGCGCTCGCGCTTCAGCAGTGGCGAATCCGCCGGCATCACGATGGTGGCGGGCATGTTGAGGATTTTGGCGGCCGCCGCGACCCCCTGCGCGTGATTGCCGGACGAAAACGCCACCACGCCGCCCTTGCGCGCAGCTTGCGGGATCGACGACAGCTTGTTGAAAGCGCCGCGGAATTTGAACGAGCCGGTTCGTTGCAGGATTTCCGGCTTGAGGAACACTTTGGCGCCGACGCGCTCGCAAAGTACCGGCGGCGACAGCAACGGCGTTCGGACCGCAAATGGCGCGATCGCTTTGGCCGCGGCATCGATATCGGCGGAACTTACGGGCAGATGGGACAGAGGTTCGTTCATGACCGTGGTTTTAACGCCTCTGGCGCGGAAACGGCAAGGCACACCGTCGTGTTTCCCTATGCAACTGTTCCCCTATGCGACGAAGCGCGGTTGTTCCGATATGACAGGCGCGGTGCCGGATTGTGATCCCAAACGGCTGAAATCGGCCATGTTATCGATAAAGGCGCGGGCCGAGGCCTCCCAGGTATGACGGGCGGCAAATTCAAGGCAGTCCTGCCGGGAAATCCGCAGCGCCTCCAGACATGCCTCCCGCAGATCCTCGTTCAAGGCACCGACCGGCGCCGACCCGATCACATCGCGCGGACCGGACACCGGGAAGGCGGCCACCGGCGTGCCGCTGGCCAGCGCCTCCAACAGCACGAGGCCGAACGTGTCGGTTCTGGACGGGAACACGAAGACGTCGGCGGCGGCATAACTCTTGGCCAGTTCCTCGCCCTGCTGCGCGCCCGGAAAGACGGCTTGCGGATAGTTGCGCATCAGGCTCGCCCTCGCCGGCCCGTCACCGACAATGACCTTGGTGCCCGGCAGATCCAGATCGAGAAACGCCTCGAGATTTTTTTCAACCGCAACGCGGCCGACGCACAGAAAGACCGGACGTGGCAGGCCCAAATCCACGTCGCGCGGATGAAACAACACGGTATCGACGCCGCGCGGCCACAGCACCACGTTGCGGAAGCCGCGGCTGCGCAACTCGTTCGCCAGCGCCGGCGTTGCCGCCATCACCGCGTGGCTACCACGATGAAACCGCCGCAGCATGGCCCAGACCCAGGACTCGCGAACCGGCAGCCGCGCCGAGACATAGTCGGGAAAGCGGGTATGAAAGCTGGTCGTGAACGGCAGTTTATGTTTTCGACAGTAGCGGCGCACCGCAAGCCCGATCGGGCCTTCGGTCGCGATGTGAATGCTGTCGGGATGCGCATCCTCGATCAGGCGCGCGACTTTCGCAGCCCTGGGCAGAGCGAGCCGCAAGCCCGGATAGCTCGGCATCGCAAAGGTGCAAAACGATTGCGGGGTGAGAAAGGTGATTTCGGCGCCGAGCGCTTGTGCGGCTTCCGCGGTCATCGCCAGCGTCCGCACGACACCGTTGACTTGCGGGTGCCATGCGTCGGTCGCGACGAGAATGCGCATCACGCCGCGGCGCGAGCCGCGACCGAAGGAACAGGCGCGGTCCGGCGCATCGGATCGGTCCAGGAGATGATTTCGAAACGGCCGTCTTCGTGCTCGACCAGCGCGGTGCAGCTCTCGACCCAGTCGCCGCAATTCATGTAGCGAATGCCGTGATAGTTGTCGCGGATGACGGCGTAGTGGATGTGACCGCAGATCACGCCATCGGCGCCGTGACGCCGCGCTTCGGCGGCAAGCGCGGTCTCGAATGCGCCGATATAATTCACGGCGTTCTTGACCTTCTGCTTCGCCCATTGCGACAGCGACCAATAGGGCACGCCGAAGGCGCGGCGGAAGAAGTTGACCAGGCGATTCATCTGGATCGCGAAATCGTAGGCCTTGTCGCCGAGATGGGCGAGCCAGCGCGCATTCTGCACCACGAGGTCGAAGATATCGCCGTGGATGACGAGATAGCGCCGGCCATCGATGCCGGTATGGACGGTGTTTTCCAGGACCTCGATGCCGCCGAAATGCGTGCCGTAATAATTGCGCAGGAATTCGTCGTGATTGCCGGGGATGTAGATCACCCTGGCGCCCTTGCGCACCTTGCGCAGCATCTTCTGGACAAAATCATTATGCGATTGCGGCCAGTGCCAGCTCGACTTCAGCGCCCAGCCGTCGACGATATCGCCGACGAGGTAGATCGTGTCGGCGTCGTGGACGCGCAGGAAATCGAGCAGCTTGTCGGCCTGTGAGCCGCGTGCGCCGAGGTGCACGTCGGAAATAAACAGGGTGCGAAAACGCCGCTCCGGCTGGTCTTCACTCATCGAGTCACTTCCCATGCGCGCGCCTAACAGATTCCGATGACATTTCCATGACTGCCTCAACCCGGTGTCCCACCCGAATCGAAACGTTGCTGATTATGACTTGCGATAACAGCCGCTTGCGACAGTGAGGCGACACCGCCGAGGTTCCGCTCCATCAACTAGGGTTAACGCTCGCCTCACCAAATCAGAGCCATGAATCCGCGCTTCTCGCGACACAATGCGCCCGAGTTCTGCACAGGGATGAGGCCACTCCCAGATGGAGGGCGCAGGGAAGACCGGGCGCCGATTACGCCCGCAGATGGGGTAACGGGCCTCTTGGCCCTTTGGGTGGTCGTCCCTCACATGATGGTGTGACGGAGTCGAGGATTGGCCTCGCTCCAAGCATCGAGGAGAGACGACCATGGAGCATTATGCCGGAATCGACGTGTCATTGGAATGCTCAAGCGTGTGTGTGGTGGACGGGAGTGGCAAGATCATTCGCGAGACGAAGGTCGCGAGCGAGCCGGCGGCATTGATTGGCTGGCTCGGCTCTCTGGGCTTTGGGCTTGGGCGGATCGGGCTGGAGGCGGGGCCGCTGTCGCAATGGCTTTATATGGCAATGAAGCAGGCCGGGCTTGCGGTCGAGCTTTTGGAGACGCGGCACGTGCGTGATGCGTTCAAGGCGATGCCGGTGAAGTCGGACCGCAATGACGCCCGAGGGATCGCGCAATTGATGCGGCTTGGCTGGTTCCGGCCGGTGCACTGCAAGTCGATGGCTGCACAGGAGGTGCGGGCCATACTGACGGCGCGCAAGCTGGTGCAGAGCAAACTTATTGATATCGAGAACAGCCTGCGCGGGATCTTGCGTGGCTTTGGGTTGAAGGTCGGCAAGACAACGCGGACGAACTTTGCCGGGCGGATCAGGGAGTTGGTCAAGGGTCACCCGAACCTGAAGACGGTCGGCGAGGCCCTGCTCTCGGTGCGCGCCGTGTTACTGGGTGAGTTCAACGCGTTTGAGAAAAGGGTGCGTGCGATGTCGCATTCGAATGCAAACGCCAGGCTGTTGATGTCGACACCGGGGGTAGGACAGATCGTGGCGCTGACCTATGTTTCTGCCATCGACGACCCGGCGCGGTTTCGATCGTCAAAGCGGGCAGGACCGCTGTTCGGGCTGACACCAAAGAAATACCAATCCGGCGAGATCCACCGCTCCGGGCGGATCAGCAAGATCGGCGATACCACGGTTCGGGCCGCGCTCTATGAGGCTGCCCACATCATACTAACCAAACCAATCAAGGGATGCTCGCGGCTCAAGAGCTGGGCGATGCGGATCGCCAGGCGCGCCGGCATGAACAAGGCGAAGGTTGCACTGGCGCGCAAGCTCGCGGTCATCCTGCATCGCATGCTCGCCACCGCAACACCATTCAACGACGCTGCCGCGGCAGCCTGATCGGGAGGCGCAACACAGTTTTCGGACGGCCTCTCCACACCAGGCCTTCCCGAAGCGAGGTCCCTGCCGGGACGATGGATCAGGTCAGGCCGACATACGAGTTGTCGACGCCATCTCAAGATGCGATCACGCCCACCGCAGATTGGCCGGCCTATCCTCCACGAACCCCATCAGGCGACGGCCTTTGTGCCGATCCCGGACAGAAGCAAGTCCCCGGCAAGTGGATCACGCAAAAAAGGGATTGACTCATCGAGGCCCGTTACAGAAGCCTCGTGTGCGATAAAAAGCACACGAGTTAGTCACCACAGGCACACCGAAACATCCGGCATTCCCTGCGCGATGGTTTTACGGCTTACTTCGTGATCTCCCTGGCGATCGGGCTTTCTTGCCACCATCCCCGCGCAACGCGAAGCATTGTACGAGTTGACATCAGCGTCGAGATGTCAGGACCACACGACTTCGCCGTCCGCCTTGCCCGTCTTCGCCAAAAGGCTTCGCCGGGCAAAGGCGCCGTTCGTCTTCGGCGCCTTTGCGTCCACATGGGGTAATCGCGGGAGCGAGTTACCCCTGAATTGGTCCCAACCGACAATGGAAGCTGGTGGCTGTTCCCCGATAGGATGGAAATACGGGCTCACGACTGGACGCCGGGCCCAAACATCGAATGGAGAACAGCCATGGAAGAATATATCGGTCTCGACGTGTCGATGAAAGAGACGGCAGTCTCGATCCGCCGGTCAGGTGAACGGATCTGGCGTGGCAAGTGCGCATCTGATCCCAGAATCATAGCCGAGCTGATCCGCAAGCGGGCACCAGCCGTGAAACGCGTGGTGTTCGAGACCGGACCACTGTCGATATGGTTTTATCATTCTCTGCGTACCGAAGGGTTGCCAGCCATCTGCATCGATGCGCGCCATGCTAAAGCGGCGCTCGATATGGCGGCGAACAAGACGGACGCGAACGACGCCGATGGGCTGGCGCAGCTCGCGGAAGTCGGGTTCTTTCGTGAGGTTCGGGTGAAAGGATTCGACAGCATGCTGACCCGCACGCTTGTCGCGGCACGCACCCGGCTAGTCCGTATCACAACAGAGCTTTCCAACCAGATTCGTGGTGTCATGAAAACCTTCGGTCTGCTCGTTCCTGCCGGAAAGGGAAGCACCTTCGAGAAGAACGTCCGGAGCCTTCTTGCCGATCAGGACGGACTTGCATCGATCGTGCTCCCGATGCTGGAAGCCTGGCGCGGTATTCGCACCCGCGCCGCCGAACTCGGACGCCAGCTGGTCCGGGACGCGCGCCAGAGCCAGGCTTGCCGCATCCTCATGTCCATTCCCGGCATCGGTGCGATCACCGCAACCGCCTTCACCACAGGCATTGAGAGGCCGGAACTTCAAGAAATCCCGATCTGTCGGCGCCTGGATTGGCCTGACGACGCGCCGCTACCAATCCGGAGAAGTCGATTATGACGGCCATATATCCCGACGTGGTGACGCCCATTTGCGAGGGCTTCTATACGAAGCGGCGACGGTCATTCTGACGCGCAGCTCAACCGACAGCACTCTGCGCACGTGGGGTCTGAAGCTCCGGGAGAGGATCGGCTTCAAAAGAGCTGCCGTGGCCGTGGCGCGCAAGCTGGCGGTTATTATGCATACGATGCTTAAGACTGGCGAACTCTTCAATCCGAATACCGGATCCGCCGCATAAATCCAGATAGCGTTCAAGACCTCAACGCCTAAGGTGTCCCTGCCGGGACGTGAGCCGAGCCATTCCGCGGATGCGGTTGCACTGCTGACTCAGCAAAGTGCGTCGTCCACATTGAAGGCTCGTCCTGCGAAGCTCTATCGTGCGGCGGCCAATGTCGACCGCGAAGACAACCATGCACCCGGCAGCTCTTCAGCGAAATTACAGGCTTGACGCCCCAGCAACGATTAGACAACCGCATCCCGCCCAACGTTCGTGACGATGGCCAACGTCCCTCTCTCGGGCAAGACGGGCGAAGCTGTAGAAGTGATTTGCCCGACGCCTTAAGCGAAATATTTTTGCAAGCCGGACTGGACAGCCCAAATCAGTTTGAAGCGCCTCAGGAAATTGGCGTTTTGGCGCAAACGATTAATGCTGGGGAACCTCAGCTGCCCCATTCGTTAATTTTATGTGAACTGTTGATGAACTGAGCAAAACGGAACAGTGGTGGGGTTCATTCCGCTGCAAACTGCCTCCATCACCGGCCCTCTAACGGCCCACCGGTGACCGAGAGTGTCAGGTTCCCCCCAGTATAAGGGACTACGTCATGGCATCATTAGCAGTCTTGTTCGATGCAAGCCGAATAGCGATTCAACCACATCCCTGCCCCAAATGCCTGGGGCCGATGGTCCTCACACAAATCAAGCCTTGGCGGATCGGATTCGAGTTACGCACGTTTCAGGGCATCAACTGCGATCACGTCGATATGGTCACAACCGAGACTCAATCAATGAAATGGATGTCTTCCGGGCTGCGAGCGCCGGTTTAGCAACCGGCACCGGGAACCCTTGGGGTACATGGGGATTGAGAGTCCAACACGGAGTTGGAATGACCCAAGTAGTCACACTGAGTTTCGCTCTGCTGCTTTTATTGACCGCTGTCTGGGCAAACGTCAGCGGCGGTTCACTCGCCCAAAACAACGGCGCATGGGTGACGCACGCCAGCCGATGAAGGCTTCGCAGATGGGCCGCCTCGCCTGCCCTGCGTCGGGCGCGCTTTTGGTTGCAACTTTGACAGCGTGGCCTGATGACGATGATGATAATGAACAACACCACTCACGAATTCGAACGCCTTTTGGGCAAGGCCGCGCTTGCTCTGTGGTCTGACTTCCCGCGCGACGTGCAGGAGAGCCTTTTCGAAACGGCTGTGGGCGGGGACGTTATTACTCGAAACCATTTGGCTTCGTACCTGCACGACCACCATCCGAAAACGGCGCATCCAGCAAAGCCGACGCAGATAGCTTAAGGCGGGTTAGCAGGTCTCGATTTGGCAACACTGCCCTGAGACCGAATCCAGGCCGCATGAGCTATTTTGACCATGCGTTGCGCCCGGTCTGGTCTAGGCTGTGATAATGACCCGTGCCGAACGCATCGCCTCTGCACCGCTTGACGGTCTGCATGAACGTTACGCGGCACCGGGCGTGCGACGCATGGAAGGTCGGCGATATAGCTTTGAAGAGTTAGTCGAGTTAAGGCGTAGTATGGTTCGATACGCCCGCTCGTTTCCGCCCGGCCACGCGCGCAACCAACACCGGCAGACCGCAATGTCGCTGCGAGATCTTTTGGAAAACGAGTGGTGGCGTGCGGCACATCTCAGGTGACGCCCAAGAGCCGCCCCGCGGGCCGCGTCCTGCGGATGCTAAAAGCAAGAGCGAACGGTGTGAATTAGCTCAAAAGTTTGCCGCAACCAGATCGTAAGAACCTCTGCTTCCGCGGACGTAGAGCCTGGCTGCGGCAGCGCATATCAAATCACGGTTCGAATCGAACACGTCCAAAAAACCGGACTCATCCGGGCGAGAATTCGGTTGAATTCGCCTCAAAGCATCTTCGTTTATAAAAAATGATGCTTCTATTGCGCTGTCATGCCCCCAAAATCGCACGGCGCGCCGCGTTGGATCATACGAACGGCAATGATTCGGGAAATCAATCACGACGCTTTGACCGATCAACTCCTCGCCGGTCCACGGTAGCTCTTACCGGAATCGGAATCAGCGAGACCTGATTGTTCTGCACGAACTTCATTCGCTCACCCGTAAAAATAGCGCGAATCTGTCTCAGCATCTTGATGCATTCAATCCAAAGGTGTTCGCCTCGGCGATGAAGACTCAACGGAGATTTGGCAGTCATTGGCTCAACCTTGCTGAAGCGGTCATTCGCTCTCGTACGTCATGTAAGTGCAAGTTTCAGTTTTACGAGTTCCTGCCGGTTACACGCCTTTCACTTCCATAAACGGCACTCGCGTGAGACGTTGGACGAGCACTCTACGCCGCTTTGGGCACCAACACCTTAGTGTTCAGCGCGGATGGCTTCGCCTCGGATCAGGGGCGTGCCTTCTTTGCACTTGGCCGCGGTGCGATTAGCTAGCTTCGATGGTGGCGATTTCGCCCCGACATTCTTCGAGGCGATCGACGCTGCTTGCGATCCGAAGCGAGAAGCCCATCTCTGCTCGAAACGTCGTTCCAAGTGAACAGGAATCGCGCCCATTGCAAGGCTCCGCGTTCATCGTCGCCCCGCGCCCAAGCCCCCAACACGCGCGATCGTCTAAAGGTTCCGCGAACGGACTACACACCTTCGGCATGATCCTCGAACGATGATTAGATCGGTAGGAGAAAATGCCTAGGCCCTGGGCCGAAGCTTTCAGGAACGAATGTCGCTGGATCGAGTTCGCTTTGCACGACCGGATGCGAATGCCCCCATAGCATCCGATGAATGATGGCCCCAGCTGCCCCCGCGCTGGGGCCATTGTTTTGAAAAGCCCGTTGCCGGTGCGACAACATCGGGGGCGTGAAATGGATCGCAGCGGCCAATGTCGTCTACTACGAATGTCGTCCATCTGGCAGAATGGTTGCATCCCGGTAGTCGATTTGACCGGGGCTGCCGGCAACATCCCACGTCGCAGCTAATGCAGACCGGCGCGACGAAACCCTTCCAGATAGTGTTCGCGATCCGCGTCGGATCGGATCGGCATATGGCTGACGAGCCAGGCGATGGAAATATTGGGCTGCGCCCGTCCGAGTTCGAGCAGCGCGGCTTTGGCCAAATCGTCATGGCCCGCCATGCCGGCGGCGGCGGTCAAAACCCGGTGACCGCCGACGAAGTCGCCGCGCTGCCGGATGCTCTCGCTTGCGAGGCGTATCGCCTCGTCGTAGTTGCGCCCGACAAAGTTGGCGTAGGCGGCGATACCGCAAAAAATGGCCGAGAAGGGGTCGCGAGGGCTCAGTCGCATCGCTCGTTGTGCTGCCACGCAAGCCTCTTGCCAGCGACCGCAGTACGACAGGGCCAGGCCGTAATACCCCTGGGCAAGCGAAAAATTCGGGTTGAGACTTAACGCCGACTCGAACGCGGCCAGCGAATCTTCGAAGCGCTGCTTGAACAACGATACGCTGCCAAGCGCGTGATGCGCCCAGGGGTCTTCACTGTCGGCCTGGATCGACGCAAGCGCAGCGCTTTCGGCGATAGGAACAACGGTTGCCATGTCCGCCCAGCCCATGTGCGCGCTGAAAGTATAGCTGGTGGCGAGCACGCCAAGAGCCTGGCCGTAGTTCGGATCGAGGGTGATCGCCTTCTCCAGCAGCGCCTGTGCGACAACATTGTCCTGTCGCGTCACCCGCCAATAATGTGACAATGCCCGCATCACCAGGTCCCACGCATCCATGCTTTCCGGCGGCTTGCGCCGGGCATGAAAACTTTCTGCGGCATAGAGTTGTGGTTCGATCGCAGCGACAATGGCCTCGGTAATTTCATCCTGCACCGCGAACACGTCCGCCAGATCGCGGTCGTACTTTTCCGCCCATAGATGGCTGCCAGTCGCCACATCATTGAGTTGCGCCGTAATGCGCACGCGGTCGCCGCCCTTGCGGACACTACCCTCGATCACGTAGCCGACGCCGAGTTCCTCGGCGACCTGCTTCAGGTGCACGGCCTTGCCCTTGTAGGTAAACGACGAGTTGCGCGCGATCACGAAGAACCAGCGCAGCTTGGATAGCCCCGTAATAATATCCTCGCTGATGCCGTCGGAAAAATACTCCTGCTCGGGATCGCCACTCATGTTGGTGAAAGGAAGCACGGCGATGGCGGGGCGATCGGGCAGCGGCATCGCCGGACGCGATTGCTCGTGGATTTCAGCCGGCGGTGCCGCAGCAGGCGCGAGGTTGGCGCCGTTTGACCTGGTATCGACTGCACCGACAAAACGGACGCCCCTGCGCGCCACGGTGCGTATCAGCTTCTGGTCTTCGCCGCTGTCGCCGACTGCCTTGCGCGCGGCGTTGATGCGGCTGGTCAGCGTCGACTCCGAGACAACGCGCCCTCCCCAGACCGAAGCGAACAGATCGTCCTTGCTGACGACGCGTTCGCGGTTCTGCAGGAGATAAACCAGCAGGTCGAACACCTGCGGCTCGAGGGCGATGGGCTCGGACCCCCGATACAGCTCACGCCGTTCGGTATCAAGCCTATGATCGCTAAAGATAAACTGCAACGGCGGCACTCCCAAAACCCGCGCGCGTCTCAAGAAACAATCAAGCTCACCTCAAGCAAAAATCGAGCTCCGGACAAAGTCATTGGGTCTCAAGCACCTGCATCCTCGCGGTTTCCAGGCAATTCGACCCCAGGGGAGAGATCATGACCCAAATTCAAGCCATAAGCGAGGAAACGAACGGCGGTCCAATCGCCAGATTCCTCGCTTTCATCTACGGATTTGCATCCTACGCCCTGTTCTTCGTGACTTTCCTCTACGCCATCGGGTTCGTATCGGGCCTGATGGTGCCCAAGACCATCGACAAGACCATCGACACCGGCGCGGCCGCACCGCTGTCCGAGGCGATCATCATCGATCTCGTCCTGATGTCCGTTTTCGCCATTCAACACAGCGTCATGGCACGCAAGCAGTTCAAGCAATGGTGGACGCAATTCGTGCCGAAGCCGGTCGAGCGCAGCACCTACGTGTTGTTCGCCAGCCTCGCGCTCGTGCTGCTGTTTTGGCAGTGGCGTCCGATCCCTGCTGTGGTCTGGGAAATCACCGACCCGCGGATTGCCATGACTATCCTCGGTCTGTCATTGATCGGCTGGCTGACCGTGCTGACCAGCACGTTCCTGATCAATCACTTCGAGCTGTTCGGGCTGCATCAAGTCGCCAACAATCTGACCGGTCGTCCGATGCCGGCACCGCGTTTCCGCACTCCGCTTTATTACAAGTTCGTGCGGCATCCCATCTATCTTGGTTTCATCGTCGCATTTTGGGCCGCCGCCACGATGACAGCGGGGCATCTGCTGTTTGCAGCGGTGACCACGGCCTATATCTTCGTTGGTATCCTCCTGGAGGAACGCGATCTGACCGATCTCTTCGGCGACGACTATCGCCGCTATAAGGACCGTGTTTCGATGGTGTTGCCCTGGCGCAAATCGGCTCGATAGATGAATGCCGGCCCCGTCATCGTGTCGAAAATCCGAATGACCGACTTCATGCTTTGGCTGTAGAGTTAAGGCCTCGAAAAATGCAGCGCGATCATTGCAAGTCATCTGCGGCGAATTGACACGACGGGCAAATCGATCGAGATCAACCTGACGCCGTTCGCGCTGGAGTGAATATCAAGTCGAGTTAATTGCTATCGGGTCTTTCCAGGCTGACGACTGAGCCGTAACGCCTCCCTCACCTCATCATCCTCGATGAGATCCAGAAAGTGATGCTCGCGTTCGTCTGATGCGAGTGATTTTGCGGCTTTGCGGCCAGACGAAGGGCTAGCCTCGCTGGTCGTCGCATCATTGCCAACAGGCTTGTTTTCACTTGTCATGGAAACCTCTTCGGCTACGGCCACCTCGGCGTGAGGCCATCAAAATCATGCTCCGTAAAGCGCCCCATATTTTTGAGCGAGATCAAATCAGGTTCGGATTTGTTTGATCGCGTCGCGGCGTGTACCGCGGCCCGTTGGCGACAATCATCGCCTGGAGCGCGGCGCGCATGTCGCCGCCAGGCCCTCGGTCATTGATCACAGAATAACTCATCTTTAATCGTCAGTCACCGATATGGGTCACATCGGGCCGCTAGCAGTCATCGCTGATGCCGCAGGTCATCAAAAATTTCCTTTAACGGCTAACCGGCGGGTAACCGCTGCGGCATGTAGCGTTAGACGCGCAAGGCCGTGTTTATATCGGCCCCTCATCATACGATCGGTGATGGAGGCGCGAATACGATGTCCATTTGGAAAGAGACGGCCATTGCGGTGCCGGCACTGGCGGCTTTGCTATTTGTTAGCCATGCCTATTTCGGCTCGGATGAAATTCAATCGATGAGCGTTCCCAGGACCTGGTTGGGCGGCGTGGCAATCCCGGCTGAGCGCTTTATCGCAAAGGAGTTGATTGCGGGTCGTGCGTCGAATGCCGGCGAAGACTCTCCGTCGCTGGAGCAAAAGCCCGCAAGCGAGCTGACGCCGCAGGCGCGGATAAGAAGCGTCTTTGCTCAATTCGGCGCAAGTGGCGCTCGTTCCGCAACCTAGCTGTTTCGGACCAGTGGCGGTGCGGTTGGCGCGGTCATCAGCGTTGGTCGTGGCGTGCAGTCGGTCGCGGGCAAAGGTCTAGCCCCGCTAGCTCTAATCCGCCATGACCTCAAAAGCAGACATTGCTGGCAGAACTCCGGCGTCCGCAAAGCGCCACTTTGCAAACAGAGGTGCGCGATGCCGGACGAGCGACGTCTTACCGTTGCGCTGCGCCAGTTAAGTTCCATACAAATTTCAAAAATTGTCTCAACGCGCAGCAGAAAGTTCACCGCGCCACGCCGCCGCCAGGCGTTGTTGTAGGCTATGACCATATACAGGCTTTTACAAAACACCACGTTCGGGCCGGAAGAAATTGAACGTCTGGTAAGGGCTTACGAACAGACTTTACGGGCGCTGGGTCTAAAAGATCGCAGCGACCCCATCACGCAGATTGTCGCCGAGAAGATCATTACAGTTGGCCGGTTCAGGATCGAAGACCCGGCAGAGATTTCCAGGCTGGTTCTTAAGGAGTTGGGAAGTCGGGGCCGCTGATGGCCCTTATGTTCACTTTTGAACAATTGGTCCCCCATTTGGTCACGGCGGTATCCCAACTGCTCAATACAGGCTCGTCGGCTTCCCCATAGCCCAACTCTGTGATTGGCACTTAGCCGCCCATCCGCGTTAATTTACGCGGCATGTTCCTTGTCTGACCGTTCCTCGACGGTGGTCGCGGTTTCTTCCACTCCCTTTTCGTAGTTGCCCGCGAACCTCTCGATACTGTCTGCCCACATCCTCAGCATTGAGACTTGAAAGTGCATAATTGGCTTCAAGGCATTCATGCCGATTGCTGTCGCTGCGGTGATGCGCGTTTGTTGGTCGCGCGCGAAACCATTTGCGTTGGGGGTCTTGTCTGCCATGCTGTTCGCTCCTTCGCTCTGGTGTTATGGCCTAAAGCTAATGTTGGGTCGTGCAGCGTGTGAATCCAAACACTCGGCCAAAGCCTCATCTGCCGCGAGTCTCGCACCTCGGTCGTCTTGCAATTCGTCCAGTTTTTTCAAGTAAACGACTGCCGCTGTTTGCAAGCGATCGAAATCATATTCGCCGGTGTCACCAAGATCGGTAACGTAGCGATAGAGGGCGGAACGCCTGTTATCGTTCTCCCTGACACCGCTGTGGAGCAGCAAGTAGTTCCGCCAAGCGAACGCGCACGCACCTTCTGTGGCCTGAGAAGTCACGGGCTCCCTCCCAAAGCCTGAAAAAGACTGGTGAGCCGTTTCGTTCCGCGAATTTCTCAGATGTAATGCTGTTCCGTTGCTGCACCGCAAGGTGTTGGTGCGCGGTCGATGTCGGTGCTGCAGTCGGCAACGTGCACAGCAGCGCTATCGGTCAACGCGGCTGACTGTTCCCTACGGAACAACGCCGGCTCCGCGAACCGGGGCTTGTCGCCTTTCGAGAGGGTTTCCCTCAATGACCGCGCGCGTGTTCCCCAAACGCGCGAGTTCCCAAAAATGAGATTGCAGACCGCGCGCGACTTCCTGTTCTGGTGCGGCGAGCAGCTACGAAAAATAAATACTGGACTATTCAAACGCGCGCGACATCTGTCTCATCGCCCCATTTTCAAAGTACACGACTCCGTTTGGAGCCGAGCCAAAGATGAATTCGGCGACAAAGGCGCGAGCGATGTCGTCCTGCTCAATCGTACCAAAACGTCCCGGTATCAGGCGCCCCAACCAGGCGACATAGCGTGGTGTGTGAGCATTGCCCGCGATAATTCCGGGGCGAAAAATCGCGAGGCGCTGGAAGCCTATTCCCTGGACGGTCTCTTCTTTCAACCCCATGATCCGCACATAGCGAATCCGGCTTTTCGCGTTGCTTCCCACTGCCGAGAGCAGGGAAAACCGTGTGATACCGCCTGCCTGACAACCGCGGGCAAAGCCTCCGACCACGCCAATCTCGAGCGCCTTTAACGCTTCCTCGCTCCACTTCGCGCTGCCTGAACCCACGCCAACGCAGGATGCCCCGTAGACAGGATCGCCTTGCGCGACCATGCCCTGCGCAAGCCTGGTCACTTCGGCCGGAAACTGGGCAGCTGCCGTATCCAGGATCACCTGCCGCACACGGGGATCAGCGGTCAGGGAGATCGCCCTGCGATTGACCATCACGACTTCGGAGCAGGACGGCTCTGCGGCCAGCGCGCGCACCACCGCAGCTCCCACCTGCCCCGTGCCACCGATGATCAGGATACGAAATGCCATCACAGGCCCTTGTCGACTTCACGTAGGTTTCGAACGTCGATCGCCAGCCCCGGTTACTCCAGCTTCACGCCGACGGCCTTGATGATGGGGCCGAAGCGTTCGATATCGGACGCGATCAGCCGCCGCAGCGGCTCCGCTCCGATCTGGTCGTGTTGGGGGATATCGGCTGCGAGCTCTGTGAAGCGGCGCCGCAGGTCCGGATCGGCGAGTGCGGTCTTGAGCGAGGATTCAAGGCGTTCGAGCACGGCTTTCGGGGTGGCAGCGGGTGCTTCGATCGCGTTCCAGACCGTCAGGTCGAAAGCGGGTACGCCGGCCTCGGCGAAGGTCGGCACATCCGGAATTTGGGCGAGGCGTTTGGGGCTCGAGGTCGCAATCGCGGTGACGCTGCCGCCGGTGTGCATCGGAATCATGGTGACGGTCTGGTCGATCACGGCGTCGATCGTGCCGGCGACGAGATCGTTGATCGCGGGTCCCGAGCCACGGTAGGGGATGTCGTGGGCCTGCGTGTTGGTCACATGCAGGAAGGTGATGGCGGCAAGATGGGTGGTCGTGCCCGGTCCGGCATGGCCGAAATTGAGGGCACCCGGTTTCGCCTTGAGCGTCGCGATCAAGCCTGCGAGGTCGCGTATGCCGCTCTTCTTGCTCACGGACAGAACCATGGGCACGATCGCGACCAGACCGACCGGCGCCAGATCCTGGCGCGGATCGAAGCCGAGGTTCGGAAAAAGCCAGACATTGGCGGCCAGCGAACCGACATTGCCGAAGATCAGCGTGTAGCCGTCGGCATCCGCGCGGACCACGCGGCGGGTCCCGACCGTCGCGCCGCCGCCGGTCACGTTCTCGACGACAACCGACTGGCCGAGGGCTTCGCCCATGCGCCTTGCGACGATCCGGGCCAGCACGTCCGTCGTGCCCCCGGCCGCGGCCGCGACCACGAGTGTGACCGGCCGGTTCGGGAAGCTCTCGGCCGCGGCCGCGTGCGCGGACAAAACCAAAGCCGCGAGTGCGGCGATCGCTGACCTCATTGTCGTCCCCCCGTGCGGCGAATTTGAAGTTCCAATCCGTTTCGCTGCAAGCACACGTTATAGGAACTTCAAATTCAAAGCCTCACTGATTTGCGGTTCCGCGAAGCCGCTAGATCCGAGAAGCCGCTAGAAATGGTGGCTGCGGACAATCGATCTGCCGTTCCATCCGGTTTCGTAGCGTGAGATTCGGAAGGAGAGATCTAAAAAAATCTCGCGGCGGCCCGGGAACGTTATTCGGGCGCAAATCATTCCAAGCAAACGGTGCAAAGCAAAAATGCCAGACGAGAACTCCCGGGTTGACGCATGGGTGGCCAAGCGGGGCGAAGCACAGAAATAATATTCCACTTCTCGATCTGAAGCGCGCCGCCTGCATCTGAAGGCAAGACAGGAGTAAGGCCATGAAGCTGAATTCGACACAGGTTAAACAGACCTTGAACCAATTCGAGGCTGAGGTTTTGCCCGACAATCATCCGGCGGTTCCCCAATTGCACAGCATATTCGGGGATCATACGTTCTTTCTGGACGACAGCGGTCTCAACGTTCTGGAGCCCGCCGAAACACCGGAACGGGAAATTCCGGCCGGCGAAGTTGTGAGCCTTGCGAGCTGGAGTGATGGCACCCTTACCACCCTGAGACCTCACGAACCCGAACCGACGGGCGTCGTTATCCTGTTTAAATCCACGAACTGATCAGCCCGGACTGTCGATCTCGCTTCATGGCGGGCCTTGTTTGCATTCCGGAGCGCAGCTAGCCCGATTTCAAGCGTCGAAATCAAAGGGGCCACCTCACGGTGACCCCCGGCCGGAAAAAATTTGTTCGGTATGAAATCCAGCCCCGGCAAGAGGCAGCTTAGAGTTTTCCACAGAACCAGAGGATTCCGTAAGAATACGGTGTTACCGGAGCCCGGTAAGCGTCCCGAGCGGCCAGCCTGAGTGTCTGAATCAGGACGGCAGCCTTACTGGCCTGTTTCGACCCTGGGTGGCCTAATTTAAAATTGAGGAGTCCGCTAGCGGACAGACATCCAAAAGTTATTGTCGTTAAATCCGTTCCATGGGCCAAACACGGCGACCGACCTGCCCCGATTGCGGGGCATATCTCACCTTAGCGCTGCCGCCTGACGGCAAGGGTCCGCGCACGTTTCAGTGCCTGGATTGCGAAGGCCCCGACCCGCTCAAGAGTCCTCATGCAATAGGCTGGCTTGCCGGTGAGCTGGGCAGGACCAAATTCCCCGATACAGAGTAAGACCGCCTCGGTCGGTTACTCTGCCCTTGCCTTCCTTGGCCTTGGCATTCCTTGCATCGCTCATAACCCCGCACACCAAGCGGCCAGGATGATTTCCGTCACATCGCGGGCGGCTCGATATCCGGCGCCAGTGGTGTCAGATCGAGTGGCGGGTCCAGTCCGTCAATCTTCGATTTGAGATCGGCCGCTTTATCCATCAGGGCGGCGGACATTTTAGGGTCCTTGGTCGCCTTGGCGATACCAAACAGGATCGCCGCTTGACGCACAAAATACGCTTTTGCGATCACAGTACTTCCCCCATGATATCCCAGCGCCGCGCCGATATATCTCAGAAAACGACGATTCGTTGCAACCAAAACTGCAAAACTGAACTTAACGGTGAGGTGTTCCATGGGAGGGTCTTTTGTCGGTTTGGCGACATTCTTTCGATCTTTGTGACTGAAAAGGAATGGGCTCGCCTTGCCGATTTGATTTGCCGGGACGAGAAGTGGATCGCCCACTCCGGGGGGGATCTGTACGGGACCGGACTTAGCATTCACAAAATATGACAGGCGGTCGATCCTGGCGATGGCGAGCTTGATACAGCGCAGCCGCGGGGTCGGTTCGTCGGCGCACCTTGGCCTCTCAACCCTCGATGACAGCTGTCGCGTTCGGCCTATCTTGCACCCCGGCCCGCATCCTCTTCCTGTCGAGCCAAAGAAGCCCCATGGCCAACTGTCTCAGGTTGTTGCGGGCGTGACCGACGGGCAATTCGCGGGCTCGCCGCAAGGCATCTGCGGCTTGTTTTCGTAGCAGGGTGGTGGCGACGTCTTTCGGTTGTTTCATGGCTGCCCCCATGAGCGGTGACAGAGCCAGGCTAATTTCTGCATTGTTTTTTGTCTGTTCGGTCGCCGACGGTCACGTCAAATTTTGCGCGTCCTCAGGTCACAGCTGCCCAGGATCGTCATGCTGCTACCGCGATCCCGGCGTTCGCTGACAAACTCGACCCGCATGCCGTTGGCCTGGAGTCCCGAAGCATTGGCCGAGAAGCAAAAGCAGCGTGTCACTCACTAAAATTCCCTGGTTCGAAATTCCAGCTCATAGATATCCCGGCCGGCCTCGTCCTTGACCAGCATTTGCCACCTGTCGCCAGGTTTGAGCGCGCCATCCAACTCCTTGAGAAGCTCGCCGCAAGCCGTCGTCGCCTCGACCCATGCGGCCTGCCTGTCCGGAAGTTCCAGACCCTCTTTTTTTACCTCGGTGTTCAGGCTGTCGGTTAGTCGGAAGTAAAACCGCGGCATCGTTTAAGGCACCCTAAGTGACTATAAACGTCGATATCTGCGAGACGTTCCGGATTTACGGCAAGTCTGCCGAGTCCGCTTCCGTACACAATTAGTGTACGGAATTTAGTGGCGTCGGCAACGTTTTGGGCGCTGAATAGCTTGCAATCTTTCATGTCATCACGGCCCCGGCGGCCGCAGCGATCCGCCCTAATGTCGGATTTCGGACGGACGAAGGTCGTTCGGTCACGTAAGAAAACTGTCCGCAGAGGCGTCATCTCGGAACGCCCCCGTTAATCCCCTGCGGCATGAGGTCCCGGACCGGCCGGGCGGAATATTCATTTGAACATCGCCGATCAGGTCAATCCCCTTGGCAACAAGTTGTTGTCGAGGCTCCCACGCGATGATTTCGAATTGCTGCGGCCTCATTTGGCCGTGGCAACGGTTGTCCAGGGTGTCGTTCTGGCCGAGCCGGGCGATGAAATCGACCGTGTCGTTTTTCCGATCGCCGGAATGATTTCGCTCGTCATCATCATGAAGGATGGAAGAGCTATCGAAACCGCAACGATCGGCCGGGACGGTGTGTTTGGCGCGTCGTCGGCATTCGGAATTTACAGGTCAAGAGTGCGCGCGCTCGTTCAGGTTGCAATGGTCGCGGCTTCGATGGCGTCGGCGCAATTCAGGAGAGCGGCGGCCGCCAGCAGGGCAATACACCACCTGTGTATCGACTCCAACGAGACGCTTTTGACACAGGCCCGTGTCACGGCGGCATGCAATGCGCTGCATACGGTGGAAGCTCGTTTTTGCCGATGGCTGCTGCAAACTCGAGAGGTCTCCGGAAGCGATACAATCACGCTTACTCAGGAATTCCTTTCGGAGATGCTCGGCGTTCGCCGCACGTCCGTCACCGAGGTCGCCAGCAAATTGCAGGGCGTCGGGATTATCAGCTACGCCAGGGGTATTATACGGATCACTGATATAGCCGCCCTTGAACAGCGCGCGTGTGAATGCCTTGAAACATTGCGCGAGCAGGAAGCGCTGTAGCGCATCATCGTTCGGGCCGCTCCGATATCCGCTGACGACCAAGGCTGCGGCTTTTAGCTTTCACAAGTCCATCCGATACGTAAATCGGCTGTCCCTTTTAGAACCGCCCGACGAGCCCCAATGAACGCAGCGGTCCCTTGAGTCCGCGAGTTCAAGCAGGGCTTCTGTTGTTTATCGCTGAACCCGGCGGTTCCGTGATAGAAACAACCTGTTTTCGCCGCTTATGTCAGGAACCCGACACAGCGCCGCCGGTTATCCAAACGATCTACCGAACCGGGCTTCAACCGGCATCCTGAAAAAACCGACCGTTATTGATCGGGCTTGGGAAACTGGTCGCTTCCACGACCTTCAAGATCATAAAAATCCAGGAGCTTGCCCAAATCCAGGAGCTTGCCCATGCGTTCAAGCAGAAAATCGGCGCGCGCGCGCGAACGGCTTCGATTTGCAACGCCAATTTGTGATGATGCGAGCTTGGTGAAAGTCGAGGAAGAGTTTGCCGAATATTTGCGCGAAGCAATTCGCCGTGACGCACCACGAACCGATGAATTACTGGTGGAAGTGGTTGATGCGGTCGCACGCAGCTATTTTCGACACATCCTTCGAAAACAAGAGCGCGTGACGCCTGTCCGGCGTCGAACGCGCGCTTAGGCCAAGGTCGCCGTGGAAGCCCGCTATATTCCACCGCGCCGCTGGCGCGACAGGACACCGCTCCGTTGGCGGGACAAGCCTGCTATTCGATGTCTTGCGCTCGCCGCCCTCGCGATTATTGTCGCGCTGATCGTGCTTGATCTGACTTATTGGCAGGCGTGGCTGCTCTAGCAAGTGCCCTGCCCTGGTCCGCTTTGCTACCGGAGACGGACATCCTGGTCGACAACCGGACTAACGCCGCGCTGGGTCCGGCCCTCGCGGACGGCGATGTCTTACGGCGAATGTCAAATCCAAAACTCCACTAGAAACCTATATTTGCTAGTGGTCCTTTGATTCTAACATTTGCAAAAGTGCATGCCTCAACGGGATGCAAATGTTAGAATCAGACCACTAGGTCATCATTTCTTCTTTTGTCGCGCGGCATAGCGCGCGTCGCGTGCAGCTTTCTGCTCGGCTTCGAGCGCCGCTTGCCGTGCGGCGGCTTCTTCCTTTTCGCGCAACTGCTGGGCTACCGCCGCGGCGGCTGCCTCTTCCTCGAGCCGCTTGCGCTCGGCCTTGGCGGCTTCGCGCGCCAGGTTGGCTTTGGCACGCTCAGCGGCCAGCGCTTCGCGCTTGGCCTGCCGCGCCTTGACCGCGGGATCGTCGGGTCCGGGCTGGCTGCGAAACTTGCTCAGAATATTCTTCCTGGCTTCCTGCGCCGCTTTCTGCCGGTCCGCAAAGCTAGGTTCCTTGAATCCGCTCATTGATAAGACCTTGTCGCTTTCCTGGTTGTGATGAGGCCACCGGCTTTACGCCGACCGGCCGGGTTGGACAAATATCCCGCCGCAGCAATTGAAAATAGAGCCGCGCCAGCCCGAAAGCTGACGCGGCAATGGCCGTTCTGTTGCCAGGTGTACCTACCCCGAACAGTTACGCCGCGAGGCGCACTTCGTTCAATGCAACGTTATCGTTTGCATTTAGGTTTTTGACCCGATAACGGCGGTATCATGCCGAGCACAGCTCATAGCTTCTTCGCGACCATCGATCCTGGTTCGCCCCCGCCTTAACAGCTCTGGAATTCTGCCTTCCGACAAAATCAATCTCACCGAAATGAGACCTTTAAGCTCAAGCTGCTAAGGTGGAGGCGCCGGGTACTGCCCCCGGGTCTGCCCGCGGTCCGCACTGAGGTTCAGCGCCATCGTCTTGCGACATCTTCCCTATACGCGCCGCAAGCCGCCAAAGCTAGGCCATTCATGCGGAAGCCGGACAGTACCCCGCACTCGTCCGCTTTAACCCAAGAGCAGGCATCGTCCGACGGAACGGCGACGTCCGCCAAGTAGCAACAACAGCCATCGCGCTGCGTCGATGCTTGCGCCGATACGCTCGCCGCCAGGGATCATGGCTGGAGAGAACGGCAAATCGACTATCTTCTGAGGCCTGGAAACAGGCGGACACTCGCTGCTAACACGGGCACCTCCAGATCGACCACCGTTCAAGACCCGTATATCTGCCGTACCTGATGGGCTTTCGGAGATGGGGGCATTAGCGGAAACCGGCGGGGACGATGACGACGTCCGCGTCTGCTTTTAAGAACCCTCGTTATTCGGCAGAGGTCCTGTCAAGGACGCGTGCGGCTTTGCCGCGCGCTGAACTCACGGCAGAAAGCTCACGTGGAAGGGACGGCCTCAGCTTGGACGGGTCACCTGCGGAATATTCCGCCGATCGCGCCACCGATCGCGCCGATCGGACCGCCAATCCCACGGGGCCGGTGGGCGCGCCCGGTTCGAACACGCGCCCGACGGCTGGTTTCGGGAGGGGACGCCGTATCGACAGATGCCGACGCTTCACGGGGCGTGGTGCTCAGGCCTGCTTTGGCAGCATCGGCGTTGGCCAAGACCGCCAGGACGACTGCCAAGACTGCCACCGCTGGGATCAAAGCACGCATGGCCTGATTTTCCTGACTTTAAAATCCGCTTTATAAAAAGTCCGCCTCATAAACCCGGAGTCACCGCGCCTTGGACTTCGGAGCGCCTTGGACTTCGGACTGTGTCGGGGGTCTCAAATCACTGCCAGCTCCCGTTCCGATGCTTGGCAACTGCCGTCCATGCTGCTTGTTCCATCGTCCCGCGTCGATTGTTTAGCCTAACGCGGCGCACGCCGAAAGAGAACAGCGGCGGCCGCCTCCGCGGCCAAATACTTGGCGTGTGCCTTTTCAACTACCTTCATCCTGGCGGCGGGCCGGCGCACGCGATCAGAGCTTCGAGTTCGGCCAGTGCGGCCGCGCCGCAGCATCGCTTGGGCCAAATCGAGCCGCAATGTCATCCAAGTTTCCGACTAGATTTCAGCACATTGATTCCAGTTGATTCGTCGGAATTAGCTCGATCGTCGGGGATATTGAAAATGGCATTTTTCAAGCGAGAACTCAGCCCGGTCGAGCGGTTCGAGAGCATGCTCCGGGACAGGCGCGCGGCGCGCCAGAAGCAGGCCGACCGGGTGAGCCTCGTCGAAACAGCCGTTGAAGAAAAACGTGCCGCGGCCGAACGGCTGGCGGTGACCGGCGCCACCGATGCCAAGCTTGGTCGAGCAGAGACCAGGCTGCGCGCCGTCGAAGAGCGCGCCAAGGCTCTGCGGGCCGAACTGGCGGAAGTCGACGAGCAGATCGCCTCAACCGAGCGCGCCGTGGCGGACGCCAAGGCGCAACGCGACCGCGACATGGCGGCGGATCAGATTGAGGAGATGGCGGCGGCCATCGAGCGGGCCGTACCGGCATTCGGCACTAGCGCCGCCGCGTTCGTGGACGCCGTTACAAAAAGCCCGACGGCGGTGCCGGAGGCGACCCGATTCTCGACCAGCGTGGATGCGGTGCGCCGGGAGGTTCTCGCGGCTGCGGACTTGATCTGCTGGCAGCTCCGGTCCGCCGCGGTGCGCACGCGCGCGGGCAATGCCAATATCGCCGTCGATGCGGCGGCCGAGCTGGAGCAACTGCCAGCCGAGGAGATCGATCGGCAATTGATTTACACCCTCAATGCGTTGCTGTGGCGGGAGGGCGGCGAAGTGCGCAGAGCTACCGGCGTTCGCGCTGGTCGAGCTGCCAAAAATCTTGTTGCCGGTCGCGCTGCGGCATCAGCATGTGGACCATCTGAATGCCCGGCGTGTACAGACCCTGATTCACATTCATGGCAGCGAAGGGGTCCACAGCGAGCCCAGTCCCGACGATCCGCAGCTCATCGATCTCGATGCGCTTGCCGCAGAGGAAGACAACGTCCGGGCTCATGTTGCATAAATACGCGGCGAACTGGTCGCGCGCTGCCACGTTATCGTTGAAGGTACAGCGTTCGGAGAGATCGGGATGTCCGGCAATTCTGTGGTCGTGCTCGCTTTGGCGCTCGGCAGCCTGATCCTGTCCGCGCCAGCCTTGGCGCAACTGACCCCGCCCGCAGGCTCGGCCGGCGCCGGCAATACGCCGATCAGCGGGATTCCATTCGGTCCCGCCAATCCCAGGGCGCTCTCCGACCCCAGTGGCTTCGGGAACGCCGCACGTATCCCGCCGCTCCGCAGCAACACCCCGGTCCCACCGACCTCCTACGGATCGGTCTATACGTCACCGCCGTCGCGCGTCGTCCCACCGCCCTATGCGGGCGCGTCGCAGCGGATCATCAGCGCGCATAACGTCGGGCCAAGGCGTCATGCACCGGGCCACCGTCGAGGCCGCGCACAGGCCAGTACGTTCACGGGGATTTGCCGCGGGTGCTAGAGCGCACCTGCTCCCGCCAACTATTGAACAACGTCGAGTTTGACCTTCGCAATCCCGCTTTCAACCATCCCGAGCGCGTTGGCCGCCGAATGCGAGACATCGACGACGCGACCGGGAACATACGGACCGCGATCGTTGACGCGGACCGTCACGGACCGTCCGGTCGCGACGTTTGTCACCCGCAACCGGGTTCCAAATGGCAACGTCGGATGAGCGGCGGTCAAATCGTTCGTATCGAACTTTTCGCCGCTCGCGGTCTGTTGCCCCTCGGTGTAGAAGCTGGCAACGCCCTGCGAGGCGATCTGTGTCGACCTTGCGTTGTCGTGCCGCGCGAACGGCGTATGCTTTCTCACCGACGCGACGCGCCTGTTGGTGAAATTGGTGAAGAACGATGCCGTTCGATCGTGGCTCAACGAGGCGTGCCGGCTGGAGCCGGCAAATTCGGAATTCCGGACCGCGGTGGACTGCGCGCAGGCTGCAAGCGACGCAGCCCCGAGCGCGATGACAAGCGCTCGAAAGATGTTGCGGACACCAGCGGCCGACAAAGATGCGTCTGGAACAGGACCTAACTCAATAGCAACGTACGAACGGGCAACGTACCAACTCTTGGCATCATCGATGGACATGCTCATCCCCGATTTCTGCCCCCAACCCTAAGCCGCCCCGCAATGAGGGCGGAACCGTGGCTGGACACGTCATCAACCCGTTGATTTCATTCCGGTGTGATTATTGCGCCACAGCTCGCCGCGCATCGGCTAGGCAGGAACGTATGTCAGCCTGATCGCATCCTCGCCGATCAAGTCGCTGGCCACCAGACGGAGCGGCGGCCGGGGACCGGCGAAGAATGGCTTGCCGCGCCCAAGCACGACGGAATGGAAGTAGAGTCGATATTCATCGACGAGACCGAGGTCGGTTAAGCTTCGTGCCAAGTCAGGTCCGCCAACTTCAATCTCCCCAGCGAGCCGAGCCTTCAACCCCCTTATCAGCGTCTCGACGTCATCCGCGACGAGCGTGGCGTTGGGGCCGACTGACTTCAACGAGCGCGACACAACCCACTTCGGCTGGCTCCGCCATGCCATCGCGAAGTCGCGTAGCTCCGGGGTCCACTCAGAATGGTCCTCGTCCCAAACCCGCATTACCTCGTACATGCGGCGACCGTATACGCTGCCGGTCAGGCCGCGCACTTGCTCGATGAAGTGACGGAAAAGCGCGGGGCCGGGCGTAAATTCGTGGTGGTCGATATAACCATCGAGGGACTGGTTCAATCCGAACACGAGTTTCGCCATGTCATCGCTTCCTATCTTCGAAAAATCGAAAGACCAATGCTGCGGTTGTATCCGCAATCGCAGGCAAACGTAAAAGGCGCAAGGATGGGCGGGCGTTATGCGTGGATCACAGTTGCGGGCCCGACAGGTTCAGCTCGCGCTCTGCACGGAAAACATTGGCATAGAGGTTTGCGATCCACTGGCGTCCGCTCGAGGTGACGTTGAGGTAGTGTATCGCCATCTGAATTTGCGGAGCGACGTTGTTCCAATAGAACTGCGGGTACTTGTAGACCACGTCTGCGGGCGTGTCGTAACCGAGCTTCTTGTTCAGACCGATTTCCTCAAATTCGTAAAACAGCGCGTTTGCCTTTCTCAGGTAATTGGGATCGCCGAGTTGACCGATGAGATCGGCAGCGCGCAGCAACAAGCCCTCCTCCTCGACCAGATCATCGCCGTTCGAGGATGATGCATAGGGAAAGCGCGTATATTCGATGGCTCGCGCAATTCGGCCGGCGTCCACCTCTTCGGTCCCGTCGAGGCGCTCGGAGACGAACAACTTCGACCGGTCCACATGATAGGGCGCGAGCGCGGCATCGGACGACCCTCGCGGCAGACGAACCGTGCGGCCACTCAGATCCGCGACATAGGACTCCTTGTCGTCGCCCTGCAAAATTCCGCGAACATATCCGATGTCATGGGCAAGGCAGGCCAATATGAAATTCGCATAGTCCTCCGCGGTCGTTGCCCGCAGCATCTGGCGTCCCATCAGGATGTCGTGCCCGGCAAGCGTCACAAGCATCGAGTGCTCGATATTGTGATACAGGGCATCGCTGTTGCCGATGCAATCGAGGGTCAGTCTGGCTGCGAAAGGGACGACTTCAGCCAGGCGGGCATGTGAGGAGCCGAACCTGCTCCTGGTGTCCGAGGTCAGGAACGCTCCCAGAGCCTGCGCTACCAATTCCGGAATTGTGATCATCTGAACACCCGTCGGATCGAGCGCCGTGGCGTGACAAAATTCTTATCGTCGCAACCTCATGATAGCACATCCGGACTATCTGCGGCCGGCAAATTCGGGAATCAACGGGCACGCCGGGCGCCCGGCTCGGGAGTGGCCGACGAGCGGTTGTCCGCGCATACGGTGCAGACCCTGCGCAAGCCGGCGCCCTCGCTTCTGCGGTTACGCGATCCTCAAGCGCCGGAATAAAGCGACTTTCAGCAGATCCAGGAACAAGCAAAATATAACCGCGGCTGCGAGCAGGCCGGCCACAACAGCGATCGCAAGGGGACGCATCAGGACGCCATTGACGGCTAAAAGGCTGAAGAGCGTCAGATCCGCAGCGGAGGAGACGATGAGCCATTTTCCGGGCCACGAACTCCACAGATGTTGCCGCTCGCGCGCAACATAGAAAATGGCCTGTCCGCTGAACACCAATGTCACTACCGCGAGCGTCTGCAACGTGCCGGTGTCGAGGTTCAGCAAGAATCGTCCGGTTGAAAAACACGCGACACAAAACAGCAGATCGAATACGCCCATGATGACACAGGCTGCGGTCAGGGAGCCGATTTTCCACACGCTCGGCGTCGGAGAGGGCCGGACATTATCGGTGGAAGACGACATCGACAGAAAGTCGCCGGTGATCATCATGAGGACCATGAGCATGGGTGTCAGAATGGCTTGCCCGGTCATGATCAGGCCGGCAGCCAGGAACAGCACCTGCACGACCTTGTGGACGATCGACCTCAACGTATAGGTCAGAATTCGCTGGAAGGTCGTACGTCCTTCCTTCACCGAGGCGACAATGCCTCCAAGGCCAGGCTCGGTCAGCACAATGCCGGCGGCCGATTTGGCAACATCGGTCGCCGTGGAGACTGCGATACCCATCTGCGCTTGTCGCAGGGCCGGCGCGTCGTTGGCGCCGTCGCCACACATGCCGACAATGTGGCCAGCCTTCTGAAGCATTTGGACAAGCCGGTATTTGTCTTCCGGAAGCACGCCGGCGAAAACAGAAAAGCGATCGGCCTGAATATCCGGAGGTAGCGGCGACGTCCCCCACGCAGGCCCGGAGATGCCGACCATACCCGCCACCACCTTCGCGGTAACAGGAGCATCTCCTGTTACCATGATGGTGCGAACGCCCAGGCTCGCCAATTCCGCGATCAGCGCAGAAGAATCATCGCGCGGAGGATCGTTGAGTGCGATAAGCCCAACCATCTGCAGCTTTTCCGCTGCCCCGGATGCGACGGCCAGGACCCGATATCCCTTGGCTTGCAGTTCGTCGACGACGGCCGAACAGGCAGGCTGCGGGTATGACAGTCCTTCGACGGCGGCGAAGGCTCCCTTCACGACGCGTACGACCGCGCCGGTAGCCTCCCGAACGGTCGCTTCGGAACGCTTCACCGCGGGATCGAACGGGATAAAGCTGACAAGTGCAGGCTTATCCATCGCCGGTTGGCGAGCGGCGGCGGCGCGAATGGCGGCGTCGACCGGGTCCTGACCGCCATCGGAACTCGCCAACGACGCAAGCGCCAGCAGCTGCCTGTCGTCAAACTGCGGCAGCGCATGGACAGACATCACGGCAAGCTCGTTGCGTGTCAGCGTTCCGGTCTTGTCCGAACAGAGAATATCGATGCCGCCGGCCTCATCGACGGCGGACAGGCTCGTCGGCAGCACGCCCTTGCGGGCCAGAGCGCGGGCACCGACCGCCGCTGCGAGCGTGAACATCGACGGTAACGCGACGGGAATCGAAGACAGCACCGCCACGAGGACGAGCGGAAGGATATCTCCGCGCGGCATGGGCAGCCACAGCGCATAGATCGTCAGCAGAACAGTCACGGCGCCGTTAAACAGCGCCAGATTGCGCACGACACGCAGAATGGCCTTCTGCTCCGAGCTTTCAACCTTCGCGCTTTGAACGAGTTCAGCCGTCCGTCCGAACTTGGTCCGCATCCCCGTAGCAATGACTTCTCCGACAGCTTCCCCGCGCCGTATCAGAGCGCCCGCATAGGCCTGCGCGCCCGCCCCGGCCTCGATCGGCAGGGACTCGCCCGTGAGCATGGACTGATCGACCAGGATCGATCCATCGAGGATGCGCACGTCGGCCGCGACGATGGAGCCGAGCGACAGCTTGACCAGATCGCCGGCCACCAGCGTAGCCGCAGGAACCGTCGTCCATAGGCCGTCCCGTTGCACGGCTGCGACGAGCGCCAGCCTTGATTTGAGAGCGTCGAGCGTGGCTTGCGCCCTGGTTTCCTGAAAGAAGCCGATCGCCGCATTTGCGACCAGAAGGAAGGCCACGACGCCGGCCTCGACGTAGTCGCCGAGAAACAGCTGAAGAACAATGGCAGCTTCGAGCATCCAGGGAACTGGCGCCCACAGCTTTCCAAGTGCGCGACGCACGGGGTGCTGCGCCACATCCGCAATCGCGTTCGAGCCCAATTTCTCCAGCCGGTGTCGAGCTTCGGCGCTGCTGAGACCACGCCTGACAGGAACATTGGTCATAGCGGTCGGATTCGAATGCGCTCTATATGTTCTGACGTCGGCTGGATGACGAGAGGCATGGCTTGGGCTGCTCCGGTGCCAGCACAATCGCCTCAGATTGCAAGAGCGTCAACCTGATGCCGCGCGATCGCGAAAGCATCCCGGATCGCGACTTCGACGTGTTCGTGCCGAGCGTCGTCAACATGGGTCTGGTTGACGACGATATTTTCGTGCTGTGGAAGCGTAAGCCAGATATGGACCTTGAATCCAGTGCCATGGCGATGCTTATGGCTCGGCGCGATGACGGATACGCGACATCCCGTGATGCGTTGATTGTGAGTTTCCAGCCGTTCGATCTCTTTCAGTATCGCCTCGCGCGCCGCAGGCGATGGCTCGGAGCCTTCGAAGGTGATCTCTGGTGCTATTTGCATTTTATTCCTGCTGTCGCCGTTGCGCTCTGTCATGCCAATCCGCTTCTGGCAGAATGGTTGCAAGCAGGTATGACTTGAGTCGATTCCGACAGGCATTTCCGAGTTGAGCAATATTGACCGCTCGCTCGCATTCTTGCGGCTACTTCGGCGGCTACGTGAAGCGCGCTAGTCCGAAAGAATACCCCCACGACCGCCGTTTCCCCGGAACCAAAGCGGCAAGCGCAAGGTTGTCGTTATAGTTCGGGAACGTGGAAGCAACTCCGTCCTGGGAGTTTTCAATTCGAAAAGCCAAGTTGCACCATTCATTCGCGCCCGCATCGCGAAGGGAAGATTTGCATGCCGACGCAGCGGCGTCCTGGACGACCTTCATGAGCGTTTCGAGATCAAGAGAATCAACCATCAGGAGGCATACAGCCTCAATGGCGCTTGCACTGACATGGCTGAGGAATAGTTCTTCCGGCTCCGCCGCATCGAGATCGGCATTCACCACCACATCACGGGCGCATGCCTTCTCCGGTACACGCAAGAGAGTCCATGGCGGCAAGATAATCGCCGCGCCTCCAATCGTGATCAGGTAACCCGGCTTGCTGCGCTGGACGTCCTACCTGCACGACCACCATCCAAGAACTGCGCATCCGCGAGGCCGACACGGCTTGTTGAATATCGGGTCATGATTGCTCCACATCAAACGGTCTACGCTCTTCCTGATTATAAAGAGCCAAAAGCTGAGCGAAATTGACCCGTGGCCGGAACATCCCGGAATGTTTGGAGTCGACCATGTCCAATCCACTATCGCCCGATCTGCTCGACAAGACGCACGCCTATTGGCGCGCGGCGAATTATCTTTCCGTGGGGCAGATCTATCTGCAAGACAACCCGCTGCTCGAAACTCCGCTGACGCTGGAGCACCTCAAGCCCCGCCTGCTCGGTCATTGGGGAACGACGACGGGACTGAATTTCCTCTACGTCCACCTCAACCGGCTGATCAAGGACAACGATCTCAACATGATCTATGTCATTGGCCCCGGCCACGGCGGTCCCGGCATCGTGGCCCACAGCTATCTCGAAGGCTCCTACACCGAGCACTATCCGGCGATCGAGCGGAGCCGGAACGGATTGCAGCGGCTGTTCCGCCAGTTTTCCTGGCCCTACGGCATTCCAAGCCATGTCGCACCGGAAACGCCCGGTTCGATTCATGAAGGCGGCGAGCTCGGCTATTCGCTGGCCCATGCCTATGGGGCCGCCTTTGACAACCCGGATCTGATTGTCAGCTGCATCATTGGCGACGGAGAAGCCGAAACCGGCGCGCTCGCCACCAGTTGGCATTCCAACAAGTTTCTCAATCCCGCGCGCGATGGCGCCGTGCTTCCGATCCTCCATCTCAATGGCTTCAAGATCGCCAATCCAACGGTGCTGGCCCGGATCAGCCGGCAGGAACTGACCGAGCTGTTGCGCGGCTACGGCTACGATCCACATTTCGTCGAGGGCGACGATCCCGCGCTGGTGCATCAAAGTCTGGCCGCGACGCTGGACAACATTCTGGCGCTGATCCGCCGGATACAGAGTTCCGCGAGGTCCGCCGGCGCAAACGACCGGGTGGCACGGCCGCGCTGGCCCATGATTGTGTTTCAAACGCCCAAGGGCTGGACCGGACCGAAATTTGTCGATGGACTGCCGGTCGAGGGAACGTGGCGGGCGCATCAGGTTCCGATTGCGGACTTCAAGAATCCCGAACACCTCAAACAGCTCGAAGCCTGGATGAAGAGCTACCGGCCGCACGAATTGTTCGACGAGCACGGCAAATTTCGCGAAGAACTCGCAGCGTTAGCACCCACAGGCCGCCGTCGAATGGGCTCCAATCCACACGCCAATGGCGGCGAATTGCTGCAACCGCTGTCGATACCGCACTTCCGCGATTACGCCGTTGCGGTATCCCGGCCCGGCGAGAGCCGCGCGGAAGCAACGCGGGTGTTAGGCACATTTCTGCGCGATGTCATGAAACTCAATCTCGGCAAGCAGAACTTTCGGCTGTTTGGCCCCGACGAAACCGCCTCCAACAGGCTGGAGGCCGTCTACGAGGTTTCCGGCAAGGAGTGGATGGCCGAGGTCGAGGCGGTCGATATCGATCTCAGCGTCAACGGTCGCGTCATGGAAATGCTCAGCGAGCACATGTGCGAGGGCTGGCTCGAAGGCTATCTGCTGACCGGGCGCCACGGCCTGTTCTCCTGTTACGAGGCGTTCATTCACATCATCGACTCCATGTTTAACCAGCATGCCAAGTGGCTGAAGGTCAGCAAGGAGATTCCGTGGCGCAAGCCGATCGCCTCGCTGAACTACCTGTTGACGTCCCATGTCTGGCGACAGGACCACAACGGCTTCTCGCATCAGGACCCCGGCTTCATCGATCATGTCGCCAACAAGAAGGCCGACGTGGTGCGCATTTATCTGCCGCCCGATGCGAACTGCCTGCTGTCGGTCACCGATCACTGCCTGCGCAGTCGTAACTACATCAACCTTATCGTCGCCGGCAAACAGCCGGAGTGGCAATGGCTCGACATCGATTCGGCCACCCGCCATTGCGTTGCGGGCGCCGGCATCTGGCAATGGGCCAGCAATGGTTCTGATGATCCCGACGTGGTGATGGCCTGCGCCGGCGATGTGCCGACGCTGGAAACGATGGCTGCCGTATCGCTGTTGCGGCAATATGTCCCCGATATCCGGATCCGCGTGGTCAACGTGGTCGACCTGATGGTGCTGCAACCGCAGTCGGAGCATCCCCATGGCCTGGAGGATCAGGATTTCGACGAGCTGTTCACCACCGACAGGCCAGTGATATTCGCCTTCCACGGTTATCCCTCTGTGATTCACAAGTTGACCTACCGGCGGCACAACCATGACAATATCCACGTCCGCGGTTACCGCGATGAGGGCACCACGACCACGCCGTTCGATATGGTCGTGTTGAACAATCTCGATCGTTTCCAACTGGCCCTCGACGCTATAAGGCGCATTCCGCGGCTGAGCGATCAGGTCGAGAAGGCGACGGCGCGGTACTGGACCGACATGGAACGCCACAAGCTCTACATCAGCGAACACGGCGACGATCTGCCGGAGGTCCGCGACTGGCGCTGGGCGGCCTGAGCATGTGTGCGGCACCTGTCGCCTCCGAGTTGGTCGTGCTGGCATTGAACAGCGGTTCGTCCTCGCTCAAATTCGGCCTGTATCGCGTCGGCCCGAAGAAAGCGGAGTTGCTGCTGACCGGCGAGGCCGAGGCGATCGGCGAGGAACGTAGCCAGTTTCACGCGCAAGATCTGCGCAGCCATGCGCGGCTGGCCGAGACGTCGCCCATTCCCACGCAAAGGGAAGCGATTGCCCGCATCGGCAAATTCCTTGACGACAGCGGCGCCCCGGCCCCCGTCGCAATCGGCCATCGTGTCGTTCATGGCGGACCGAAGCTGCGGCAGCATTGCCTGATCGACGGACAGGTCATGCAACAATTGGACGCCGCATCGGCCTTTGCGCCGCTGCATACGCCCGTGGCCTTATCGGTGATCCGCTTTGCCCGGAAGCACTTTCCGGCGTTGCCACAGATCGCTTGTTTCGACACGACATTTCATATCGATTTGCCGGATATTGCGCGTGTGCTTCCGATACCGCGCGAATGGCAATCCGAGGGTATTCAACGCTATGGATTTCACGGCCTTTCCTGCGAATCCATCCTGCATCAGCTTGGCGACGATCTGCCGCGCCGGCTGATCATCGCCCATCTCGGCAACGGCGCCAGCGTCACGGCGGTCAAGGATGGTAAATCGATCGACACCAGCATGGGAATGACCCCGTCGGGCGGCCTTGTCATGGGCACGCGCAGCGGCGAGATCGACCCGGGCGTGCTGATCTACCTGATGCGAGAGAAAAAGCTGGACGCGGCCAGGCTTGAAGACGTGATCGACCATCGTTCCGGGTTGCTGGGGATTTCAGGCATCAGCAGCGATATGCGGCGCCTGCATGAAGCCGCATCCACCAGCGTCGACGCCCGATTGGCCATCGACATGTTCTGCTATTCCGTTCGCAAGCAGATAGCCGCAATGATCGCCGTGCTCGGCGGGGCGGACCTCATCGTGTTTACGGGAGGTATCGGAGAAAACGACCGGGAAGTGCGCGGTGCCATTTGCGATGGGCTCGATTGGGCCGGCGTCATCCTCGAGGACCGGCACGACCGAGGTTCCACGCAGCGGTGCCAGGTGCACGTCCTTCCGTCACAGGAAGACGAGCAGATAGCTCGTCATACCTTCGCCTTTGCTTCAAGCGGCGTTTCGCGATAGCCGCGGGGGCGGGTCTCATCTTCGAGCGGCTGATCGAAAACGAGGTGGTTGTCACAGAGCCTCGGATATCAGGCTCTCAAGCAGATTCGTTGGCATAACTGAGCATCGTTTCGATCGCGTATTCCCAGGCGTCGTCGGTCGCGGCGCCCTGCGATTGCAGCTGGTCGACCAGTGTCCCCAGAGCGCCTGACGCATCCGCAAGCCGGGCTGTCTCGGGGACTGACCGCATGGAGTCCGCGAAGTCGCGAAGCTTGGCCGCTGCCTCCGCAGCCGGAAGGCCCCGTGCCCCGTGGAGTGTTTCCAGGGCCGCCGCTGCCAGCTCATTTTGGCTTGTGATCATGGACCGTACCTGTCGTTTGCGATCTCAATGAAACAAGTCTCGAAGTGCAGCTGCGTTCCCTAAAGCCTATTCGGTTCTGACTGAATCAGAACCGGGCTCTGGTCTTCTGTTTTGACGCGTTTTCTTCACGCGAACCGGTTTCCACTTCGCTCGAAAACGCTTAGGTACGGCGGTTTGACGAATCTGCCAGACGCAAGATCAGCGCCACCGCGGCAACGGCCGGCGGCACGACGAAGCACCAGACACTGAGGCGCGTATAGAGTAATGCCGCTGCGCCGCAGCCGATCGCAAAGACGACGACATTGGTCGCCATCTGCATCAGCCGCGCAGGCGGTGCGTCGGTGCCCTCTCGTGGATAGATCTTGTCGGCGATGTCGAGCATCACCTGCGTGGTCGTGCCGGTCATCAGCGTCGAGGGCGGCGAACTCGCCAGATGGACGCGATGCACCGCGTTCTGGATCGCCATGGCGGAAACCAGCACCATGCCGGTGGTGATCGCCTGCCAGCTATCGCCGTCGTGGAACGGACCGAAATGAATCGCGAGCGCTGCGCCAGCGACCAGCAGCAGGACTTTGATGGCGAGGAGCGGCACGAAAGGATGCGCGGAACGGCGCGACAACAGCGTGCCGAACCAGCGCGCCGCGATCACCACGGCGCAGAATACCGGCAGCGCCAGAAGTTTCGCGAACGCGCCGGAGGTGCCGAGCGCGAGCGAAGCGCCTAACGTGACGAAGTTACCGGTGACATGCGCGGTGAAGAGACCTTGAAGCGCGAGGAAGCCGGCGGTGTCGACGAAGCCGGCGTTGAGGCTCAGAACCAAAGGCAGCAGGCGAGACGGCGCTGAAGGCATAAACGGATATCCGATAGACCGGGGGTATTGAGGCTCGGCCCAAGTCTATCGATCAACCGCGCCGATGGCTACTTCCGGCTCTGGCTACGTCCGGCTGGCTACGTCCTGCTGGCTAGCCCTTGATGAAGGCCAAGAGATCGGCGTTGATCGTCGCCGCTTCCGTGGTCGGCATGCCGTGCGGAAAACCCTTGTAGGTCTTCAGCGTGCCGTTCTTCAAAAGCTTCGCCGACAACGGCCCGGCCGCGACATAGGGCACGATCTGATCGTCCTCGCTATGCATCACCAGCACCGGGACATTGATCTTCTTCAGGTCCTCGGTGAAGTCGGTCTGCGAGAACGCGACGATGCCGTCGTAATGCGCCTTCGCGCCACCCATCATGCCCTGCCGCCACCAGTTCTCGATCACGGCTTCCGACGGCTTGGCGCCCGGCCGGTTGTAGCCATAGAACGGACCCGAGGCGACATCGCGATAGAATTGCGAGCGATTGGCCGCGAGCGCGGTCTGAAATCCGTCAAAGACTTCCTTCGCAAGCCCGTTGGGATTGGCGGGCGTCTTCACCATCAACGGCGGCACCGCACTGATAATAGCCGCCTTCGTCACCCGGCCCTCGCCGTGCCGCGCCAGATAATGCACCACCTCGCCGCCGCCGGTGGAATGACCGACATGGATCGCTTCCTCCAGATCGAGATACGTCGTCACCGCCGCGAGATCGTCGGCATAATGATCCATGTCGTGGCCGTCGCCGACCTGGCTCGAGCGTCCGTGGCCGCGCCGGTCGTGCGCGATGACGCGATAGCCGTGATTGAGGAAGAACAGCATCTGCGCGTCCCAATCGTCCGACGACAGTGGCCAGCCATGGCTGAACACGATCGGCCGCCCCTTGCCCCAATCCTTGTAAAAAATGTCGACCTTGTCCTTCGTGGTGATGACGGGCATGTGCTTCCTCCAATACTTGATCGGCCGCCGATACTATAGTTGCGGCTGTACGTCTTTTTGATGATGTGAACGTTTTTAGTCGAACTGATGAAAGTGATGGATCGGGCCGTGACCGTGTCCGACGCCAAGGCTGTCGGCGGCTTCGATCGCCGCAGTGATCCATGTCTTGGCGCCGCGCACGGCTTGCTCCAGCGTTTCACCCTTGGCGAGGCCGGCGGCAATCGCCGACGACAGCGAGCAGCCGGTGCCGTGGGTGTTCGTGGTCGCTATCCGCGGCGCCGGTAACGCGATCATGTCACTGCCAGAAAAGAGATAGTCGAAGCTTTCGCTGCCCTGCCCGTGACCGCCCTTGATCAACACGGCCCGCGCGCCTGACGCGAGCAGCCGCTTGCCCTGACTGGCGATGGCTGCTTCATCCGATGCCACGGACTCTTCCAGAAGTGCTGCGGCCTCCGGCAAATTCGGCGTGATCAGCGAGGCCAGCGGAATAAGATGCTCACGCAGCGCTGAAATTGCATCCGCCGACAGCAGCCGGTCGCCGGAGGTTGCCACCATCACCGGATCGAGCACGACGTGTTTGGGTGACCAGCGCGAAAGCGCGGCGGCGATCGCCTCGATGGTCGCAAGCTGCGCCCACCATGCCGATCTTGACGGCCGCGATATCCAGATCGTCGAACACGGCGTCGAGCTGCGCGGTCACGAAGTCCGAAGGCACCAGATGAATGCCGCTCACGCGCTCGCGTGTTCTGCGCCGTGAGCGCCGTGATGACGGACGCGCCATAGACGCCGAAGGCGGCAAAGGTCTTCAGGTCGGCCTGGATGCCGGCGCCACCGGACGAATCCGAGCCTGCAATGGTGAGCGCGACGGGGACGGCCATATCCACTCCAAATGATATATAAAGACGCTAACGCGGCGTGTTGTTGCCAGCAAGGTTTGCGACGTTATATTGGGCTTGCAATAAAGTCCCTCGGAGACGACAGCGATGGTCCCCTTTTTCATCCAGATCAAATGCAAGCTTGGCCAGTCCTATGTCGTCGCCAATGCGCTGGCGGAGGCCGAGATTGCCTCCGAGATCTACTCGACCGCGGGCCATTTCGATCTTCTGGTCAAATTCTATGTCGATGAGGGCACCGATATCGGCCACTTCGTGAATGAAAAGGTGCAGGTGATTCCGGGCATCCAGGATACCCACACCATCATCACCTTCAAGGCGTTCGGCGGGGGTTAAGCATAGCCGTCCGCAGGACGGCATCGCTTCCGCTCGCCTATGTTTCGTCAGCCAGTGCCAGCGCGCCTTCGATGGCGCTCTCCAGCATCGCGTCGGAAAACTTCCTGTCGTTGACCGCGCGCGCCAATTGTAGCGCGCCGACCATCATTCCGTAGATCGCCATCGCCTTGCGCCGCCGCTCGGCAGCCGAGCCGGCCGCGAAGCTGGGCCGCGATCAGCGAAATGATTTGCGCGGCTTTTCCGGTAAAAACCTCCCGCGTCTCCTGCGGGTGCCGCGCAATCTCGGCAGCCAGCGCCGCCGTCGGACAACCAGCTCCCGCGTTATCGCGGTGCCGCGTCCCGAGATAGTCGCGGATGCTTTTCTCCAGACCGGCGTTGGCCTTGAGATTGGCGGCAAGCCCCCGCTCGCGGCGGTCGAGCGCATCAGTGAGAACCGCGCGGACCAGATCCTCCTTGGACTCGAAGTGGGCGTAGAACGCACCATTGGTCAGGCCCGCGGCGGACATGATGCCGGCAAGGCCCGCCGCCGCGACGCCGTTCTCACGGAACTGCCTGGAAGCCACCTCGACGATGTGCTGGCGCGTCGCTTCCTTGTGTCCCTTTTCGTAGCGCATTGGCAGGGCCTCGCATTTTTCCCGGTGGCGATCATAACCACGAATTCGTGATTGCACGCCGATTGACTTACGGTCATAATAACAACGTATGATCGTAATGCAAATAAAATGACGCCACCCGGCATCGCAGACAAGGGAACGCGAAAATCATGACGGCAGCCCAGGAAGCAGCGGCGACGGCCCTCACCGACATCGAATTCGAGGCCTCGCCCGCTACAACGGCCGCGCGTCCCGCCGCAGCGGCTGCCCGCGTCGGAGCCGATAAGGGCCCGTCAGCGCGCACGGCGCTACTCACTGCGCCGATCCTGCCAACGCTGTTGAAACTGGCGTTGCCCACCATGACCGTGCTGGTGGCGCAGACCGCCGTCAACATCGCGGAAGCCTATTATGTCGGGTTCCTCGGCACTGACGCGCTGGCCGGCGCGGCGCTGGTGTTTCCTCTCTTCATGCTGATGACGATGATGTCCAATGGCGGGCTCGGCAGCGGCGTGGCGTCCTCGGTGGCGCGGGCGGTCGGCGCGGGCCGGCAGCAGGATGCCAACGCCGTGCTGTTTCACGCCATCGTGCTGGCCGTCGTCGTCGGCGCGCTGTTTACGCTGGCTGCCGAGTTGGCGGGGCCGCTGTTGTACCGGGCGCTCGGCGGTCGCGGCGATGCGCTGGATGCCGCGCTCCGATACTCGAACTTTTTGTTCGCCGGTGCGATTCCCGTGTGGGTCGTCAACCTGCAGGCTGCGGCGTTGCGCGGCGCCGGGAACGTCAAGGTCCCTGCGCTGGTGACACTGGTTGGGGCCATGGTGATGATTCCGCTATCGCCGCTGCTTATCTTCGGGTTTGGACCGATTCCGCGCCTCGGTATCGGCGGCGCTGGCATCGCATTCGGCCTGTATTATTGCGGGGCCATGCTGTTCCTGCTGCGCTACATGGCGTCCGGCCGCTCCGGACTTGTCCTCAACCTCTCCACGCTGCGCGGCAGTCTGTTTTCGGACATCCTGAAAGTCGGCCTGCCGACGTCGTTCGTTGCGTTCCTGACCAACCTGACCGTCATCCTCGTGACCGGCGCGGTCGGTCTGTTCGGCACCACGGCACTCGCCGGATACGGCATCTCCTCCCGGCTCGACTACATCATGATCCCGCTGCTGTTCGGTGTGGGCACGGCCACCCTGACCATGGTCGGCGTCAACATCGGCGCAGGCCAGACTACACGGGCGAGACGGATCGGCTGGGTCAGTGGCGCCGTGGGCTTTCTCCTCACCGGCACCATCGGCCTGTTGGTGGCAGCGTTTCCGCTTGTGTGGCTTCATCTCTTCAGCCATGACGCCGACGTGGTGGCTGAGGGCGTCACATATCTTCGCGTCGTCGCGCCTGCCTACAGCGCGCTCGGCTTCGGCTTTGTCACGGCCTTTGCCGCGCAAGGCGCCGGACGCGTGCTCTGGCCCGTCGTCGCCACCAGCGCGCGGATAGTGATTGCGGCCGGCGGCGGCTGGATCGCGGTCAGCTATTTCGGCGCAGGCATGTTGGGATTGGCCGCGATGGTCACAGCATCGCTGATCGCCTACGCCGCCATCTGCACGGCCGTCATGCTGTCGGATTCGGTCTGGAAAAGCGAGCCGCGCTAACGGCCGTCACCATTCTTCGTTGAATAATCGGGAGGGGAAAATGAAAACGGTCTTTGGTTTCAGTTTTGTCGCGCTGCTCGTCTGCCTGATCGGTGCACTACCCGGACACGCGCAATCGGCAAATCCGCCGCCGACGCCGACCACGAAGATCCTCGCGATCGGGACGTTGAACCCCGGCGTTGATCCTGCCGCGGCGCTCGCGATCCTGCCGACTGAAATCCGGGAGACGGCAAAGCTCTATCTGGATGGCAAGATCGACCAGTGGTACTCGCTCCAGGAACGTCGCGGCGTAGCGTTCATATTGAACATGACCGATACGGCGGCCGCTCACGAGATGCTTGAAAAGCTGCCGTTAGGCCAGGCTCATCTGATGAGCTTCGAGTTGATTCCGCTGGGACCGCTGAATCCGCTTCGGCAGTTACTGCGACCGGCAACGGGCTCGCAGTAGGAAGGCGAGTCAGCCCTAGCTTCCGGCCTTTTCCGGCTTCTTCGGTTTTGGAGGCCCTTCGACCGGCGGCAACGATTTCACATAGTCTGCGATCGCCGCCTGGTCGGCGTCCGAAAGCTCTGAGGTGTTTTTGATCACGCGCACCATCGAGCCGCCGGCGGAATCGCCGTCGGGCGTCTGCCCGCTCTTGAGAAAATAGGCGATGTCTTTATCGCTCCAATCGCCAATCCCCTTTTGCGTGATGTTCGGCACCCAGCCCTCGCCTTCTGGATTGGGTCCGCCGGCGAAACGTTGGGATGCGATGATGCCGCCGAGGAAATTGCGCGGGGAATGGCACTCGGCGCAATGGCCGAGACTGTTGACGAGATAGGCGCCGCGATTCCATTGCGGTGAACGGCTTATGTCCGGCGCGAACGGCCGGCCGTCGAAAAACAGCAATTTCCAGATGCCGACGTTGCGGCGGATGTTGAACGGAAACGGCACATCGTGATCGCGCACCTTGCCCGACACCGGCGCCAACGTCTTCAGGTAGGCGAACAGATCCCTGATATCTGCGACCTTCGCATGCGCATAGGACGTGTACGGAAAGGCCGGAAAGTAATGCGTGCCGCGAGGGGAAACCCCTTTGGTCACCGCCGTGACGAAATTCGCTTCGGTCCAGCCGCCGATCCCGTCGGCCTTGTCGGGCGAAATGTTCGGCGCATAGAACGTCCCGAATGGCGAAGGTATCGCGAGCCCGCCGCCAAGTTTCAACCGATCGGGCTGTTGCGGAACGGCGTGGCACGAGGCGCAACCGCCCGCGTTGAAAACCACCTGACCGTTCGCAAGGTTCGGTGTAAACGCCGGACGGGTCACCGCGTCGGCAAGCAATGCCATGGGTTCGGTCAGCCACCAATAGACGCCAAAGCCGATCGCGGCGGCAATGATGAACACAAGAAAAATTCCAAGAAAATTTCCAAGAAAAATTCGTCGCCGCATCAACGATCCGTCATTTGAGGAGTTACCTCACTATAGGCATGGGCGCGCGTCTACAGGCCCGAAATTTTCGTCGCCGTTACAGCCGGTTCCGGGAATAAAATTGGAATTCGGCTGTTGTAAGTTTAATACAATGATGTGGGACTATAATTCGCGCTACAGGGAGAGAACCATGAACAAAGCCATATTCGCCACGCTTGCGATTGCAACATCCGTCGTTTTTGCAGCCCCCGCCTTTGCCGAGAAATTCAAGGCAACCCTTAACGGCAAATCCGAAGTACCGGCCACGACCAGCACCGGCACCGGCACGGCCGACATCGATTACGATCCCGCAACCAAAAAGCTCTCCTGGAAGCTGACCTATACCGGCCTGAGCGGCCCGGCGACGGCCGCCCATTTCCACGGTCCTGCCGCCGCAGGCGAGAACGCCAAGGTTTCGGTCGCCATCCCCGGTGCGACTTCCAGCCCCGCCGAAGGCAGCGCCACCTTGACCGACGCGCAGGCCGCCGACCTCGAAGCCGGCAAGCTGTATGTCAACGTGCATACGGCAGCTAACCCGGGCGGCGAAATCCGCGGTCAGGTCACGAAGTAACCGGACACCGCTGAAGCTGCATTGCCATTAGGTGAAAATTGTTGGCGACTCGGTAACAAGTGAAAGCCGAGCGATAGAAAAAGAGGCGAGCGCATGAAGCGCCCGCCTCTTTCGTTTTTCTAAAACGCTCAGCCCTTCTTGATACGGAACGTCTCGTGACAGCCGCCGCATTCCTTGCCGATCGCGGGCGCGGTTGTTTTCAACGTATCGAGATCGGTGATCTTGGTCTTGGCTTCGGTCACGATCTTGGCGAAGCCGTCGATCTTGGCCTTGAAGCCGGCCTTGTCGTCCCAGATCTTGGGCGACACTTCGTAATCGCCGCCGGGATTCATGCCCTTGATGCTGTCCGGAAACATCGTCGGCAGCTTCTTGGCGGTCTCGTCGAGCTGCGCGAGCGCGGCTGTCACGGTTGCCTGATCATAGGGCTTCTCGCCCTTGACCATCGCGATCATGCCGCCGAGATTTTTGGCATTTGCCTTCATCGTGTCCTGGTTTTGCTTGACCATATCCTGCTGCGCCATCACCGCGCCTACGCCGAGCACCAACGCTCCAACAACCAAGGCAGTCCGTATCATCGGTTTGATCCCTTATGTTTTATAGTGCACCTGAGCATATGTTACCGATCATAACACCGTAACCGGTGCTTCATTCCACGCAACTCCTTTGATACGGCCGTCACAGATTGTGCCGGCGATGATGCTCCTGGATCGCGGTCCACACCCGCTCCGGCGTCGCCGGCATGTCGATATGGTCGATCCTGTATTCGCGCCAGAGGCCCTCGATGATCGCATTGACGACCGCGGGGCACGAGCCGATCGCGCCGGCTTCGCCCGCGCCCTTCACGCCGAGCGGATTGGTGGTGCACGGCACGTTGTGGGTCTCGAACACGAAGGACGGGCCGTCCGCCGCGCGCGGCAGCGCGTAGTCCATGAACGTCCCGGTCTGGAGCTGGCCGTCCGTGGCGCTATAGACCGCCTGCTCCATCAGGGCCTGGCCGATGCCCTGCATCGCGCCGCCATGGACCTGGCCCGCCAGCAACAGCGGATTGAGCGTGACGCCGAAGTCGTCGACGATGACGTAGTTGACGATGTGGATGAAGCCGGTGGCCGGATCGATCTCGACTTCGGCCAAATGCGTGCCGTTCGGAAAGGTGCCGTCGGCCGCCGTAAAGGTCGCGCTGCCGTTGAGCTTTGAGGCATCGACGCCCGGCCGCTTCGCCAAATCCGCGAAACTGATCGAACGGTCGGTGCCGGCGACGCGGATCGTTCCCTCGTTGATTTCGAGATCGCCGGCGCTTGTTTCCAGCGCTTCGGCGGCGATGTCGCGAAGCTTTCGACCGAGCTCGCGCGTGGCGCGCTCGACGCTGACGCCGCCGGTCGGGATCGAGGCCGATCCGCCGGTGCCAAGACCGGTCGCGATCATGTCGGTGTCGCCCTGGAAGACGTGGACCCGCTCGGGCGGCAATCCGAATTGCTCGGCGACGATCTGCGCATAGGCCGTCTGATGGCCCTGCCCGCTCGACTGCGTGCCGATCAGGACCGAGACATCGCCATTGGGATCGAGCAGCACCTTCGCGGTTTCCTCGCCCATGGTGCCGCAGACCTCGACATAGCTTGCAAGCCCAATGCCGCGCACCAGCCCCTGCTTCTTGGCGGCCTTGGCGCGTTTGCCAAAGTCTTTCCACTCGCCGACTTCCATCGCCCGCTTCAGATGCGCGGCGAAGTCGCCGGAATCGTAGACCTTGCCGGTCGCGGTCGTGTAAGGCATCGCGCGCGGCGGAATGAAGTTCTTGCGGCGGATCGCATCCACGCTCAGCCCAAGTTTTCGCGCGGCGGCATCGACGAGGCGCTCGACCACGTAAGCGGCTTCAGGACGCCCGGCGCCGCGATAGGCATCGACCGGCACGGTGTTGGTGAACACCGTGCGCACGCGGCAATGGAACGCCTTGATATCGTAGAGGCCGGGCAGCATGCCGGCGCCGCCATGCGGAATGTAAGGCCCGAAGGTCGACAGATACGCGCCCATGTCGCCGATCAGGTCGACATCCATGCCGAGGAATTTGCCGTCCTCGGCCAGCGCCATCCGCGCGGTGGTGGCGTTGTCGCGCCCTTGCGCATCGCCCATGAAGTGATCGGCGCGGTCGGCGGTCCACTTCACCGTCTTGCGCAGTTTGCGCGCGGCGACCGCAGCGAGCGCATATTCGCGGTAGGGAAACAGCTTGGTGCCGAACCCGCCGCCGACGTCGGGGCAGATCACCCGCATCTTTTCCGGCGGGATCTTCAGCACCATGCCGCCGATGATTTCGCGAATCCGATGGCTGCCCTGGCTGCCGACGGTCAACGTCAAATGATCGCGCCGGGCGTCGTATTCGCAAACCACCGCGCGGGTTTCCATGAAATTGGTGACGATGCGCGGATTGACGATCGAGATTTCGACGACCGCATGCGCTTCGGCGAAGGCGGCGTCTGTCGCCTTTTTGTCGCCGATCGAGACGTCGAACAGCACGTTATCAGGATGTTGCGGCCAGACCTGCGGCGCGTCCTTTTTGATCGCGTTGCGAACGCCGACCACTGCCGGCAACGGCGTCCACTGCACTTCGATCGCCTCGATCGCATCGCGCGCAGCATCGATGGTCTCGGCGACGACAAAAGCTGTGGCATCGCCGACATGACGCACTTCGCCCTTGGCGAGGATCGGATAGGGCGGACCGGTGAACGGATTGACTTCGAGGTTGAACAGGCACGGCAGATCGCCGAGTTCGCCGACGTCCTCCGCCGTCAGGATCAGCGCGACACCGGGCAGGCTGCGGGCACGGGTCGCGTCGATCGTAAATTTCGCATGCGCATGCGGCGAGCGCAGCACCAGCGCATGCAAGGCCTGCGAGGGCGCGAAGTCGTCGGTGTAGCGGCCCTTGCCGCGAATCAGCGCGTCGTCTTCTTTGCGAAGCACGCTTTGACCGACACCGAATTTGACGGGAGCCATTCTAGTCTCCGTTTCTCGCGCTGGTTACTTTGGGCAATCATTGCTTAGGCAATCATATTGGCGCGGATTGGCCAAGCAAACTAGCCCTTGACCAGCGACATCACCCAGCGCCGGCCGAACAAAAGCAGGATCGCGCCAGCGTAGACCACGCCGCCGACAACAATCAGCAGTAAAAACGCAGCCTCGTCACGCAATGTACTCAAGCCTGACATATAGGAGGCAAAAAAGCGTGCCGCCAGCCAAAGCGCTGCGCCTAAGCACAACACCGGCGGCGACAAATTTCGCCATCGATCGCATCAACGTCGCATCCAGTTGCAGATAGCCGGCACGCACCGCAAAGGCGATCACCAGCGACAGATTGATCCAGGCGCCGACTGCGGTGGCAAAAGCGAGACCGACCTGGGCGAGCGAGCCGACCAGCGCGATCTTCAGCGCGACGTTGACGGCGACCCCAATCAGCGCCGCTTTCACTGGCGTCGCCGTATCCCGCCGCGCGTAGAAGGTCGCGACCGCGCTTCGGATCAGCACGAATGGAATGAGCCCGACCGCATAGGCCGCCAGCGTCGCGCCGGCTGCGGCGGCATCGCCTCTCGTGAAGGCGCCGCGGGCAAACATCGCCCGCATGATCACGTCGGGCACGACCAGAAAGGCGGTCACGAACGGGACCGACAACAGCAACGTAAAATCGAAGGCCCGCCGCTGCGCCACAAGCGCGCCCTCGTGATCCTCCGATGTCAGCCGCCGCGACATTTCCGGCAGCAACACGGTGCCGATCGCAATTCCGATCACGCCGATCGGCAACTGGTTGAGACGGTCGGCGTAATAAAGCGCGGAGAGCGCGCCGGCGGGAAGAAAGGTCGCAATGATGGTGTCGGCGAACAGCGCGACCTGCGTGCCCATCGAGCCGATGGTGGCAGGTCCGAGCGCGCGGAAAAATGCGCGGACATCTTCATCGAGCTTGAGCGGCGCAAAGCGCGGCAGGCCGCCATGGCTGGCGAGATCGCCGGCGAGCAGGAAATATTGCAGGAAGCCGGAAATCAACACGCCCCAGGCCGCCGCATGGCCGGGCGTCGGGAAGAACACCGCGACCGCCAGCGTCGCCATCATCGAGATATTGAGCAGGATGGACGCCGCCGCCGCGCTCGCAAAGCGATGCATCACGTTGAGAATGCCGCCATAGAGCGTCACGAGCGTGATCAGCAAAAGATACGGAAAGGTGATCCGCGTCAGTTCGATCGCCAGCTGCCGCTGCTCGGCATCGTCGGTAAATCCGGGCGCGAGCACGCTCATCGCCTGCGGCATGAACAGCCACGCTAAAATCAGCAAAACCAGTTGCGAGACAAACAGCAGCGTGAAGATGCGGTTGGCAAAAAGACTCGCCGCCTTCTCGCCGCCCTGGCCGCTGACATGGGCATAGGCCGGCACGAAGGCCGCATTGAAGGCGCCCTCGGCGAAGATCGCCCGGAAATGATTGGGCAGCCGCAACGCCACGAAGAACGCGTCCGCCGCGGGTCCGGCGCCGAGGATCGCCGCCAGCATGATGTCGCGCGCAAATCCGCTCACGCGCGAAAGAAGCGTGTAGCCGCCGACGGTGAAGATACGACCGAGCATGCGCCGCTTCTAACGGAAATGGGGTTTGGTTTGAAGCGGGGAAGGAAGTTATTCCCCTCTCCCCGCAAGCGGGGCGAGGTGAAGGAGGCAAAACTCAGGCGTTAAAAAAGCCCCGGACCGCCTGAATCACCCGATCCTGGCTCGCTTCATCCAGATAGGCATGCATCGGCAGGCTGATGACGTCGGCGGACAGGCGCTCGCTGACGGCAGACCGCCATCGGCGACGGGGTAAGCCTTGTAGGCCGTCTGCTGATGCATCGATTTCGGATAGTAGATCGCGGTCGGAACGCCCTGCTCTTTCAGCGCGGCTGCAAAGGCATCGCGATCGGTGCCGGCCGGCAGGCGGATGGTGTACTGCGCCCAGACCGACGTATGGCCGTTGGCGAGGCGCGGAACGGTGACGACATTGCCGAGGCCCTGGGCGTAACGCTCGGCGACCTTGTTGCGCGCGGCGATTTCGTCGTCGAAGATTTTCAGTTTCTCGATCAGCACCGCGGCCTGGATCGTATCGAGACGGCCGGTAAGGCCGAGACGGACGTTGTCGTATTTGTCCGACCCCTGGCCGTGAACGCGGATGCTGCGCAGCACATCGGCAAACTTCGCATCGTCGGTAAAAATCGCGCCGCCGTCGCCATAGCAGCCGAGCGGCTTGGCCGGGAAGAAACTGGTCGCGGTGATCACGCCCATGCCGCCGAGACGGCGGCCTTTATAGCTGGCGCCGAATGCCTGCGCCGCGTCGTCGAGCACGAACATCCCTTCGGCGACCGCGATGGCAAAGACCTCATCGTGGTCGGCGCTCTGGCCGAACAGATCGACCGGAATGACCCCGCGCGGCTTCAGGCCCAACCGCTTGGCGGTGGCAATGCCGCGCTTGAACGAGGCGGCATCGATATTGAAGGTTGCCTCATCGACGTCGACGAACACGGGGGTCGCGCCGGCCAGCGCAACGGCCTCGCCGGTCGCGCAGAAGGTGAAGGACGGACACAGCACCGCATCGCCGCGGCCGACGCCCTTGCCCATCAGCACCATGATCAGCGCATCGGTGCCGCTGGCGCAGGTCACGACATGCTTGGCGCCGCAGAAGGCGGCAAGCGCAGCCTCAAGCGCCGTCACTTCCGGGCCGTTGATGAACTGGCAATGCGCCAGCACGCGCGCGACCGCCTCATCCGACCGCAGGGCCGAGCCGGCGTCGCTGGCTGGCGACGTCGATGAAGGGAATGTTTTCTGGGCGCAGGGGCTGGTTCATGGAGCCTTGCTGTTCATAAAGCCTGGCGAAGATTGGGCGGAAGATATCGAAAGATTAACCGACGACGCGACGCGGTCCCTTGCGGGGCGGAGCGCTGGCCGCGGGCCGGGGCGGATTTTCCAGGCAGCGGATCGCGATTTCGAGACTGGCGACGCCTTCATCGCCGGTCACGGCCGGCACCTCGCCGCGCACCGCGCGCAGGAAGGCGATCAATTCGGCGCGCAGCGGCTCGTCATGGCCGACCGGCAGGTGGCGCATCGAGTAGCTGCCGTCGGGCTTGAAGCCGAAACATTCGGTGACCTGACGCGTGAGCAGGTCGCCCATCACATACTTGCCGCGCGTCGCCACCGTGACGTTGCGCGCCTTGAACGGCGTCAGCCAGTTGGTGTTGATATGGGCGAGCACGCCGGAGGCGGTTCGAAATTGCAGCAGCGCGATATCCTCGCGCTCGGCAACGGCGCTCGAGAGTTGCGGCTGCACTTCGACAATGTCGGATTCGGTGAACCAGCGGATCAGGTCGATGTCGTGGACGGCCAGATCGATCACCACGCCGACATTCGACATCCGCGGCGGAAACGGTCCGACCCGGGTGATGCCGATCGACAGGATGTCTTCACCCGAGATCGCTTTCTTGATGGCGGCGACCGCCGGATTGAACCGCTCGACATGCCCCACCATCAAGGTGACCCCGGCGCGGCTTGCCGCGGCCACGATCTCCTGCCCCTCCTCGACCGAGGACGCGATCGGCTTCTCGACCAGGACATGAATGTTGCGGGCGATGCAGGCGAGCGCGATCTCGTGATGAAGATGCGTGGGGGCTGCGATCGTCACGGCATCGACGCCCTCGGCCAGCAAGTCGTCGAGGTTTGCAAAGGCGCGGCAGCCGACGAGCTCGGTGGCGCGCGCGCGATGCTCCGGCAAGGGATCGACGATGCCGACAAGGGTTGCGTCCGGCAAACCCGCCAGCACGCGGGCATGATTGGAGCCCATGATGCCGGCACCGATCACGCCGACGCGAAGCGCCGTTGGCGCATCAGTGTTCGTTTGCGCATCAGCCTTGTGATGAGACGCGACTACTTTTGAAACCATGTAACAGGACCCCAGATACGGCGAATTCGATTCAGCCCGCAAAAGCACACGTTCACGCTACGGGCAACGACATTGCCAAAAAATAGCGCCCCCGAACGGAGCTTGCGTCGAAGCTCTCTAGCACGTCGCCACAGGTGTGGCGAATGGCCGAAGGTCGGCAGTAAACACGTTTTGATTCAAACAATTACATGTTGATAAGAAGCGATTCGCTCGCCTTGCCCCGGCCCGCCGCTCACGAACGGCGGTAATCGTCCTCGATCCGGATGATGTCGTCCTCGCCGAGATAGCTGCCGGTCTGAACCTCGATCAGTTCCAGCAATATCTTGCCGGGATTCTCCAGCCGATGCACGGCGCCGATCGGAATATAGATCGATTCGTTCTCATGCACCGTCTTGACGGATTCGTTCACCGTGACGCGCGCAGCACCGCGCACCACGATCCAGTGCTCCGAGCGGTGATGATGTTTCTGCAATGAAAGCCGGCCGCCCGGCTTCACGACGATGCGCTTGACCTGATGGCGCTCGCCCATGTCGACCGATTGATAGGAGCCCCAGGGGCGATGCACCTTGAGATGCTCTTCCGTCACCTGCGGGGCGACCGTCTTCAATTTCGTCACCAGGCGCTTCAGCCCGTTGGCGTCCTTCTGACGCGAGACGAGCACGGCGTCCTGCGTGGCCACCACGACCAGATCGTCGACGCCCTCAAGCGCGACCAGCGCCTTGTCGGTTGTCACGTTGCAATTGCGGGAATCCTCGAACACGGCGGTGCCCTGCGCGGCATTGCCCTCACCGTCCTTCTCCGACAGTTCCCAGACCGCGTGCCAGGACCCGACATCGGACCAGCCGCAGGCGACCGGCACCACGGCGGCGTGTTTGGTCTTTTCCATCACGGCATAATCGATCGAAATCGGTTTCGCCGATCCGAAGGCGGCTTCATCCAGCGTGACGAAGCCGAGATCGCGGCCGGCCTTGGCCACGGCGTCCGAGACCGCCTGCACGCTTGCGGCATCGACGTTGCGATATTCATCGAGCAGGACGGAGGCGCGGAACATGAAATTGCCGCTGTTCCAGAGATAGCCGGCCTTGACGTATTCGGCAGCCTTGGCCGCATCCGGCTTCTCGACGAATTGCTTGACGCTGCGGACCTTGCCCGACACCGCTTCGCCTGGATTGATGTAGCCGTATTCGGTCGCGGCGCGTTCGGGGGCGACGCCGAAGGTCACGATGCGCCCTTGATCGGCCGCGACCAGTCCCTCGCGGCAGGCGGCGACGAAGGCTGCGTTGTCTTGAACGACGTGATCGGCGGCGAGCGCCAGCACGATCGCCTGGCTGCCGCGTGTTTCCGCAAACGCCGCGCCGGCTGCGATCGCGGGGCCGGAGTCACGCCGCATCGGCTCCAGCAGAATATCCGCCTCAATGCCGATCTCGGCCAATTGCTCCGACACCATGAAGCGATAGGCATGATTGGTAATCACGACCGGGCGATCGAACAGCGCCGGGTCGGAGACCCGCAGGATTGTGTCCTGAAATGTGGAACGTGTCCCGAACAGGGGCAAAAATTGCTTCGGGCGAACTTCGCGCGAGGCCGGCCAGAGCCGTGTGCCGGCGCCGCCGCACATGATCAGTGGAACAATCTTTTTGCCCATCGGCGCCTCAGCCTCATTTTTTGTCAGCGGCCAAGTATGGACCAGGGTCCATCAAACTCCGGCCATTAACTTGCCTCGTTAACGATTACAGCAATCGTCGACTGCACGCCCCGCAAGGACCCCCGCCCGATTAGGCCTCTTTAGCCGCCCCGTTGCCGGGGCCGCAATAGCCTTGGGCAGCGGATTCTGACCTTCGCTACCCCGGTAACCCTATGCTCGTAAAGCGAAAGTCAAATCCAGGGTTAGCGCCGGATGGCTCATTAACCGCCTATTGCCAGATCGGCGGCAAAAACATACCAAAGCGCGGAAGTTTGGTGCGCGACCAGCGTGGCGCAGTCCTTGATGTCCCTTTTGCCTTCCCTTGGCGAACGCGAGTGAAATGCGCCGCATTCTATCCTCTGCAATCAAGATACTGGTCTCGGCTGCGCTGCTTTATCTCGCGCTCCGCAAGGTCAATTTCGCCGATCTCGCCGCACGCCTCGATCTGACGAGCGCGGCCTGGCTCGCGCTGGCGGTAGCCTTGACCTTTTTGCAGATTTTCGTCGGCGTGCTGCGATGGCGCATCGTCAGCGCCGAATGCGGTGCGCCGCTGCCGCTGCGGCAGGCCATGCGTTACAACGTGATCGGAACCTTCTTCAACCAGACGCTGCCTTCCTCGATCGGCGGCGACGCGGTTCGGCTCTGGCTGGTCGCGCGCAACGGCGCCGGGTGGCGCGCGGCGACCTATTCCATTTTCGTCGACCGCGCGGTCGGGCTGATTGCGCTGGCGGTCATCATCGTCGCCAGCCTGCCCTGGAGCTCGCATCTGATTTCGGATCCCTACGGCCGCTCGGCGCTGATCTTGATCGATTTCGCCGCGCTGGCCGGTGGCGCCGGCTTTCTCGTGCTTGGCGTGCTGCCCTGGCCGTGGCTGAAGCACTGGTGGGGGACGCACCACATTCATGCCTGCGCCGTAATCGCGAACCGGGTGATATTCAGCCGCCGAAATGAGCCGACCATCGCGATACTTTCTTTTCTGGTTCACTTTCTCGCCGTGGTGATCGCCTGGTGCGTCGTGCAGTCGATCGCCGCACCGGTTGGATTCGATCAGACATTTCTTCTGATTCCGCCGGTCATGCTGGTCACCATGCTGCCGATCTCGATTGCGGGCTGGGGCGTCCGCGAAGCCACGATGGGGCTCGCTTTCGGCTATGCCGGGCTCGTCACCAATGAGGGCGTCAACATCTCGCTGCTCTATGGCGCGGTGTCCTTCATCGTCGGAGCCTTCGGCGGGCTGGTGTGGATCCTCTCCGCCGAGAAGGCGGCCAAGGACACGGAGCAGATCGAGGCGCCGGAATGAGCGATGGGCCACTTTCGATGGCCATTGCGGAATGGTGGCTGATATTGCCCGTGGCGGTGGCCGCCGCGGTCATCTCGGCCGTTGTGATCAGGCTGATCCGTCCTCAACTTCTGAAACACGCGCTGGCAAAACCGACTGCGCGATCTTCTCATCAGATTCCGACACCGCAAGGCGCAGGCATTGCCGTGATCGCGGCGACGCTGGTGGTTGCGGGCGTGGCCTTCGCTTTCATCCCCGACGCCGGCTCGATTTTCCCTGCCGGGCTTTTCGCCGCCGCGCTGTTCATCGCGGTGCTCGGCTTTGCCGACGATATCAAGCCGGTCCCGGTGCTGCCGCGGTTGTTGTTGCAGGCCATTGCCGTCGGCGCGATCGTGCTGACGAGCCCGAGCGATCTTCGCATCGCGCCGTCGGTCCCGTTCTGGGTCGAACGCGGCCTTCTCATGTTCGCGGGCCTCTGGTTCGTCAATCTCGTCAACTTCATGGACGGTCTGGACTGGATGACGGTCGCCGAAGTCGTTCCGGTCACAGCGGCACTTGCGCTGCTCGGCCTGTTCGGCGAACTGCCGCTGACGGCAGCGATCGTCGCCGCAGCGCTTTGCGGCGCGATGATCGGCTTCGCGCCGTTCAACCGGCCGGTCGCCACGATCTTTCTCGGCGATGTCGGCAGCCTGCCGATCGGCCTTTTGCTCGGCTGGTGCCTGCTGCAACTGGCTTGGCAGCATCACCTCGCCGCCGCGTTGCTGTTGCCGCTCTATTATCTCGCGGATGCGACGGTGACGCTGATCCGCAGAGTGATGCGCCGCGAACCGTTCTGGATCGCGCATCGCTCGCATTTCTATCAGCGCGCCACCGATAACGGCTTCACCGTGATGCAGGTGGTGAGCGAGGTGTTGGCGCTCAACCTGGCGCTGGCGGCACTCGCCGCATTCTCGATCAAGGCTCCGACGCCTATGGCAACTTACTTGCTCGTCGGGCTCGGCGCCGCGGCGGTCGCATCCGCGATGTTTCGCTTTTCGCGGCCGCGCTAGCGTAGCGTTTTCAAGCGAAGTGGACACCGGTTCGCGTAAAGAAAACGCGTCAAAAAGTAAAACAGGTTTAAGCCGCGTTCGATCCGAATTCCGGCACGGCATCCTTGAGGATTGCCTTGATCGTGGCCGGATCGTCGTTCTCGATCGCCTGTCTGAGCGCCACCATCCAGTTCCTCAGCGCCTGCATCGGCGGCTCGTTGGGCTTGGCCGCCATGACGCCGGCAAGACCGATCTCGACCGGCGGCTCTTCGCTCGCGAACAGGATCTCGTTGAGCCGCTCGCCCGGCCGCATCCCGGTGAAAACGATATCGATGTCGTAGCCGGGTTGCAGGCCCGACAGGCGGATCATGCGCTCGGCGAGGTCGACGATCTTCACCGGCTGGCCCATGTTGAGCACATAGACCGACACCGTCGAACGCTGCACGCCAAGCGCGTGCGTCGCCGCCGTGATCACGAGATCGCAGGCTTCGCGGATGGTCATGAAGTAGCGGACCATGTCGGGATGAGTCACCGTCACCGGCCCGCCCGCCTCGATCTGTGCCTTGAACTTCGGCACCACCGACCCGTTGGAGGCCAGCACGTTGCCGAACCGCACCGAGATCAGCCGCATGCGCTTGCGACCGGTCTGGACACCGAGATCGTGGTCGAGCGCCTGGCAATACATCTCCGCGAAACGCTTGGTCAGGCCGAGCATCGAGACCGGCTCGATCGCCTTGTCGGTGGAAATCATCACCATCGCTTCGGCGCCGGCTGCAAGGGCTGCGTCCGCGACATTGACCGAGCCGAAGATGTTGGTCTTGACCCCTTCGCTCCAGTCGCGCTCGAGAATCGGCACATGCTTGAGCGCCGCCGCATGGAACACGATATCGGGCTTGAATTCGCTCATCAGGTGCAGGATGCGTTCGCGGTCGCGGATGTCGGCAATGCGTCCATCCACCTCGGCCTCGACCGGCTGGGCCGCCAGGGCCTCGGTGACCGCATAAAGCGCGGGTTCGGAATTCTCGATAATCAGGAGCCGCGCGGCGCCGAACGCGATGATGCGCTCGCAAATTTCCGAACCGATCGAGCCGCCGCCGCCGGTGACGATCACCGACTTGCCCTTCACCAGCGCTTCCAGCCGCGCATAGTCGATGGTCGAACTGGGCCGCAGCAACAGATCCTCGACCGCGACCGGCGCCAGGCGCGGCGTATCGCCGCTTTCGAGCGACGGCAAACGGCTCACGATCAGCCGCAGGCGCTTGGCGCGCATCAGGAATGTTTCCGGATGCGCTTCCGTATCGAAAGCCGAGGGCAGCATCACGACGCGCACAATCGGTTTGTTGCGCCGGGCAAAATCGGCGGCGACGTCCTCGACATCGTCGATATTGCCCAGCACGGGAACGTTGCGGATCAGCTGGCCGCGGTCGGCGACCGAGGGCGAGAGAATGCCGACCGGCCAGATCCGCTTCACCGCGCCGCTTTCGATGCCGCGCAACAGAATCTCGGCATCCGCGGTGCGGCCGACCAGAAGTGTCGGCGAAGCGTCTTCCGAGCGGGCATGATGGCGGACCCGCGTATAGCGGAAATAACGATAGGCAAAACGCAGCGCGCTTAAAGAGGAGATTTCCAGAAACCAGAACAGGATGATGGTCACCTTGCCGAAGAAGAAGGTGCCATGCACGTTGGGCGCGACAAGGATGTAGTCGAGCACCAATAATGCCGTGGCCAGCACGGTGGCGGCGCGCAGAATGTTGAGCGCATCCGGCAGCGAAATGAAGCGCCACTTGGTGGTGGTGAGATTGAAGAGGTAACAAACGACGAAGCTGAGCGCGAGGAAGTACGGCAGAATGCGCAGCATCAAGGGCAGGCGTTCCCAGAACTGCTCAGCCCCTTCGAAGCGCAGATAGAAGGCGGCAAAAAAAGCCGCCGCCGACGCCGCCACGTCATGCAGGGCGATCAGGTAGTTTCGCAACGTCAGATTCGCAAAACGCGTCATTCAACAACCGGTACCTGGCGAACATGCTCAGAGCTTTGCGGCAAAGCCCTGTTGCCGCTGATAGCCCATCTCGGATGCGCTGGAAAGCGCTGGGCCATATTCAGGAACCGCCCGCCGCAGGTGCCGTCGCGGTATCGCGGGCCTTAACAACAAGACCGCCGGCAACACCGACGCCGAGCACATACATCCAGCCTTCGTGAAAATCGAAAATGTGGGAGTTGAACAGCGAGGTGAAAATATTTTGCACCACGACCAAAAGCCCGATCCAGTTGACGAGGCCTTCGCCGCGGAACAGCGCGAGGTGCGAAAGCCACATCGCATAGAGCACGACGACGCCGAACGTTCCCCACTGCACCGCGACGTTCAGGGTCTGGTTATGGGGATTTCTGACGACGTCAGCCGCAGCACCGGTCTGACCCTTGGCAGCCTGTTCGAATAGCCCCTCGATCGATCCCGTGCCATGGCCGACGACGGGCGCTTCAGCAAAGAAACGCAGCGACTTGCGATAATATTCCAGCCGCTCGCCGATCGAGGTCACCGCGCCCTCTTGCATATATTGTCGATATTCCTGCCCGAATTTGTCGACGGTCGCTTCCAGTTGCGGTGAGGCGAACCAGGCGAGGACGCCTGCGGCCAGGCAGGCGCCCACGACCAGCAGCGTGGTCTGCCATCTCAGATGCAGCACGGCAAATGCCAAAAGCATGATCGGGATCGTGACCAGTGCGGTGCGCGAGACGATGACGAACGCCATGTTGGCGAGAAAACCGAGCGCGAGTGCGCCGAGCGCCAGTGCCAGCGCCAGTTTTTTGGCCCGCAGCAGCTTCGCGATTGGATAGGCCAGCGCCACGGCGCACAGCGCAAACTCCTGGCTCTGATCGATATAATTTTTGACGAAAATGCCGTGCGAGGCGAAATCTTTGGACTTGAGCGTCAGGTCGGGGAAAAAAGCCACGATCCAGGACACCACCACCATCGCGGCGCAGGACGCCAGAAAGGCCGTGAAAACCCATAAGCCCCGGCGCGATCGCTCGAAATGATAGAACAACAGCGGCAGCAGCAGCAGTTTTCCGGTCGGGGCGACCGCATAGAAGCGCAGACCCCAGCGCGCCTCCGACCACAGCGTGCCGACAAGCGCCAGCGCGAACAGCGCGATCGGCGCGGCTGAGATCAGACGTTTCAACGATGCGAAGAAAGCACCGGCGTCGATCGTCGGCAGCATCACCAGCACCAGAACGACGCCGAGAATTCCAACCAGCGAGGTCGACCACGGCAGCGCGAGTGCCAGCAGCACGGTCACGATATCGGCGGATGTCATCCAGGCGGCCTTGTCCCGCCACCGCTTCCACAACAACGTGCCGAGCGGTTCCGCGGCAGCGGTCACGCCTTGCCTCCGCGTGCGCGATCGACCAGCGAGGTCGTGCTGAATCCCGCCAGCACCTCGACCAGCACCACTTCGCCGCCATGCGCCTCGACGATGTCGTGGCCCACCACCTGCTCGCGGGTATAGTCGCCGCCCTTGACCAGCACGCTCGGCTTGATCTGCTCGATCAGACTTCAGCGGCGTGTCTTCCTCGAAGATCACCACGAGATCGACCGCCTCCAGCGCCGCCAGCACCTCGGCGCGCGCCCGTTCGCTCTGCACCGGCCGCGTCTCGCCCTTCAGCCGCTTGACGGACGCATCGCTGTTGAGACCGACGATCAGGCGATCGCAGGCGCCACGCGCGGCGGTCAGGACCTTGACGTGGCCGGGATGCAGGATGTCGAAACAGCCGTTGGTGAAGCCGATCCTCAAGTCCTGTTTGCGCCAATCCGCAAGCCGCGCCTCGAGTTCGCTGCCGGACGCGGCGATCTTTTCTTCCGCCGCGAGCGAAGCATGCGGCAGGATCTGGCGGCGCAATTCGGCCGCCGTCACGCTCGCGGTCCCCTTCTTGCCGACAGCGACCGCGGCGGCCGCGTTCGCCAGCCGCAGCGCATCTTCCCAGCCGGCCGCAGCGGCGCGCGCCACCGACAGCACCGCGACCACCGTGTCGCCGGCGCCGGAGACGTCGCGCACCTTGACCGGATAGGCCGGGACGTGAATGGCCTCGCCCTCGCGCGGCACCAGCGTCATGCCGCGTTCGCTTTGCGTCACCAGAATGGCCTCGCAATCGGCGAGTTGCATCGCGTCCTGCGCGGCGGCGCTGATGCTCTCGTTTGAATCGGCACGGCTTCGGGTCGCTTCTGAAAATTCCTTGCGGTTCGGCGTCAGCAAGGTCGCGCCGCGATAGATGGCGAAATTGGCGCTTTTGGGATCGACGATGACGGCCTTGCGCAATTTGCGCGCGGCGTCGATGACATTGCGGATCACCCGCGCCGTCAGCACGCCCTTGGCGTAGTCCGACAACAGCACGATATCGGCGCGCGGGATCAGCGGCAAAATCGTGTCGATTAGTTTTTGCTCGATCTCGCCCGAGGCCGGATGCGTCATTTCCCAGTCCGCTCGCAGCATGTGCGTGAGAAAATGTTCGGAAACAAACCGCACCTTGCGCGTCGTCGGCCGCGAGCTGTCTGTAACCAGAATGCTCTCGATCCGCGGCTCCCGAGCCAAGGCGGCCTTGAGGTCCGCTCCCGCCGCGTCCTCGCCGATCAGGCCGACAAAGATGCAGGTGGCGCCGAGCGAAGCGATATTGCGTGCGACGTTGCCGGCGCCGCCGATATTGGTCTCGCTGCGCCGTGCGGCGATGACGGGCGCCGGCGCTTCCGGCGAAATCCGCGACACTTCGCCGTAGACGAATTCGTCGAGCATGAGATCGCCGACGCAAAGCACGGTCTGGCCGACCATCGCATGGTGAAAGGATTCGAAATCGAACATCGGTTTATAGTCCGGTCAGTGGAGTGGATTTGACATTCGCTAACCGGCTAACCGCAAACTCGCAAGGCGAATGTCAAATCCTAAACTCCACTAGAAAACTTAAATTTGCTAGTGGTCCTTCAATTCTAACATTCGCAAAAGTGGCCGCTGAGAAGGGATGCGAATGTTAGAATCGGACCACTAGCGATAGCGATCGGGTGAATCGAGATAGCCCTTGACGTAAAGACCGACTGCCTCTTCGAGCCCGGTGAAGCCGCCGTTATAACCGGCGCGCTGCAACCGATCGACCTCGCTCTCGGTGAAATATTGATAGCTGTCGCGGATGGAGACGGGCATGTCGATATAGCGGATATTGGGCTTAAGTCCCAGCGCCGCATAGGCCGACAGCATCAGATCCTTGAAGCTGCGCGCTCTTCCAGTGCCGACATTGAAGAGGCCGGAAACCGTGGGCGTCGCCAAGCAGCCACATCACCACCCGCACCACATCGTCGACATAAATGAAATCGCGCCGCTGATCGCCGTCGGCAATGCCGTCGCGATGCGACTTGAAGAGTTCGACGGCGCGGCCGCCCCTGATGTCGTCGAAGCGGCGCGCCAGCACGCTCATCATCGTGCCCTTGTGATATTCGTTGGGCCCGAACACGTTGAAGAATTTCAGGCCCGCCCATTGCGGCGGCAGCTTCTCAGCCCGCGCAGCGCGCTCGATCACCGCCATATCGAACAGATGCTTGCTCCAGCCGTAGAGATTCATCGGCCGCAAGGTTTTCAGCGCCGCCAGCGACGGATCGTCGGCAAAACCCTGCGCGCCGTCGCCGTAAGTCGCGGCCGAGGAGGCATAGATAAAGGGAACCGAATGCGCGGTGCACCAGTCGAGCAACCGCATCGAGAAGCGGAAATTGGTCTCGATCACGAGATCGCCGTCGGTCGCCGTGGTCTCGGAAATCGCGCCCATATGGATGACGGCATCACAGCTGGCGGCCGTCGAGCCACGCCAGAAGTTCGGCCGGCGGCACGATGTCGGCGAGCTGACGCTTGGCGAGGTTGCGCCATTTGCCGCTGTCGCCGAGCAGGTCGCAGACGGCCACATCCGTGCGGCCCGCCTCGTTGAGCGCGGCCACGATATTCGACCCGATAAAACCGGCGCCCACCGGTCACCAGCAGCATTCCGCACCCTGCCTGTTGAGATGCTTAAGCTTTGCCTTAACCTCGCCCGGCAAGCAACTTGACCCACGCGACATAGTGAAGGCCGTTGGAGAGCGAGCTTAGAGACTTTACCTGCCCGCACGGAGCCGTTACCGAGGCGGCCATGGGCAAGAGCCTAGAAAATATGAATCTTGATTCAGACCATTCCGTGGCCGTGGAGGACGCGGAGGATGTCAGGCCGATTCTGATCGTGCCCTACATGTGGATCGGCGACTTCGTCCGCGGCCACAGCGTGGTGCGGGTGCTGAATCAGCGCTTTCCCAACCGCCCGGTCGACCTCTTGACCACCACCCTGTGCGCCCCGCTGGTCGACTATATGCCGGGGGTACGCGCTGGCGTCGTTTGGGACCTGCCGCGCAGCCGGCTGGCGCTGGCCGAACAACGCGCCCTCGCCGCCACCCTCAAGGCCCGCCACTACGCCACGGCGCTGGTCCTGCCCCGGACCTGGAAATCGGCATTGGCGCCGGCGCTGGCCGGAATCCCCGAACGGGTCGGCTTTGTCGGCGAGGCGAGATTCGGCGTTCTCAATAAATGGCGCTGGGGCGAGAGAGCCCTGCCCCGCCACATCGACAAGAATGCCGTCCTGGCACTGCCCGACGGCGCGCCGCGCCCGCCGGAATGGCCGGTTCCGCAACTGCGGGTGCCGCATCCAGGAAGTAATGCGCTTTCGGCAAGAGCAAAGGCTCGGTCAAGGGGCCGCGGTCGCGCTGGCACCGGGCTCGGTCGGCTCCTCCAAGCGCTGGAGTTATTACCCGCAGGCCGCAAAGCTTTTGGCCGAGCGGGGGCTGGACGTCTGGGTGATCGGCGGCCCCGGCGAGAAGGCGATCGCCACGGAGATGGTCGCTGCAGGCGGCGCGCGCGTGCGCGATCTCACCGGAACGGACTTGCGCAACGGCGTTCTGGCAATGGCCGCAGCGCAGCTTGCGGTCAGTAACGATTCCGGCCTGATGCATGTCGCGGCCGCTCTGGGGACGCCGACCATGGGCATTTTCGGCCCGACCAGCCCCTATCACTGGGCGCCGATCAACGGCCTTGCCGCGACCGTTCAAACCAAAACCACGGTGCCGTGCCAGCCCTGCCATCGCCCGGTCTGCACCATGAACGATCATGCGTGCATGCGGGATATCCCCGCATCCGACGTGGCCGAAGAAGTCATGAAGCTGGTTGGAGCTACGCATTAAGCACGATGCGCGCTTGCGCCAACTTGGCGTGGTGATTACCAAAGACGAACCAACATGGACGCTGACGCTTGAGCCCAACCTCGAAAGACCCGATTGCCGCGCATCTAACGCTTTCGCGCGACGCACTTGAGCACGCGGGTTCGGATGCGAGCCTGCTCGATGAGGCGCGAAAGATCGCCGACGTCATCGCGGCCAGCTTGCGCGGCGGCAACAAGCTCCTGATCGCAGGCAATGGCGGCAGCGCCGCCGACGCCCAGCACATCGCCGCTGAAATCGTCGGCCGCTACAAGCAGGACCGTCCGGCCTATGCCGCGATCGCGCTGACCACCGACACCTCGGCGCTGACGGCGATCGGTAACGACTACGGCTTCGAGCAGGTGTTCGCGCGCCAGGTCGAAGGGCTCGGCCGCCGCGGCGACGTCTTGCTCGCGCTGACGACCTCGGGCCGCTCGCCGAATATTCTTAGCGGCCTGAAGACGGCGCGGCAACATGGACTGGTCACGGTCGGTTTCACCGGCGCCAAGGGCACAACGCTCGCCGCATCCTGCGACCATCTGCTGGTGGCGCCGAGCGAGGACACCGCGGTGATTCAGCAAATTCATATGGCGTTTGCGCACGGCATCTGCGAAGTGATCGAACAGGCGCTGATGCCGGGAGCTAAAGCCTGAGATGAGCGGCGATAATCTTTCCCGCTCCGCGTCACGGCCGGCGGCTTTTCTCGACCGCGACGGCGTCGTCAATTACGACGACGGCTATATGGCTACCCGCGACCGCATCCGCTGGATGCCGAACGCGGCGAAGGCGATCCGGCGGCTGAACGACGCCGGCTATTTCGTGTTCTTCTTCACCAATCAATCCGGCGTCGCGCGCGGCTTCTTCACCGAAGAAGCGCTCAACACCCTGCATGACTGGATGCGCCAAGAACTCGCCGCGCAAGGCGCCGTCATCGACGACATCCGCTATTGCCCGCATCACCCGGACGGATCGGTCGCGGGTTATCTCGAAGACCATCATTGGCGAAAGCCGAAGCCCGGCATGATTCACGATTTGATGCAACATTGGCCGGTGCGTCACCAAGGCAGTTTCGTGATCGGCGATCGCGCAAGCGACTTAGAGGCGGCCGAAGCCGCCGGCCTGCCGGGCTTTCTGTTTGCGGGCGGCGACATCGATGCGTTTGTTGCCGACATTCTGGCGAGCCGGATTTGACCCTCAGACATCCGGCTTCGACCCAAAAAATCAAGCGTTTAGGCGGAATTATTCAAGGCCGAATTAGCTTGAAAATCGCGTTGAGTGCGGGCAAACCGAAAGCTCCAGGCAACCCTGACTCGGACGACAAGCGTTAGTCTGGCGTCAATGGAACGCGGATGGCCGAATTTCCCAAGAAAATTACCGATGATCCCTATGGCGCAGCGGTCCTGATCCGCCGTCTGGTGATGGAACAGGGGCTCGGCTACTGGCGGCAATACTTGACCGCCTTTGCTCTGATGGCCGTGGTCGCAGCCGCAAGCGCGGGCGCGACTTATGTGCTCGGCCAGGTCATCAATCAGGCTTACGTCAACAAAAACGTCGCCGGCATCGCCGCGCTCTCCGGCGTCACGGTGCTGTTGCTGTTTATCAAGGGCATCGGGACCTACGGCCACACTGTGATCCTGTCGAAGATCTCCAACGCCATTCTCGCCCACAATCAGCGGCAGTTGTTCGCCAAGCTGATGAGCGAAAGCATCGGCTTCTTCTCTGAGCGCCATTCGTCGGAATTTCTGGCGCGCATGACCGCCGGCGCCAAATCCATCACCGATCTCTTGAACATGCTGATCAATGCGATCGGGCGCGATTTCCTGGTCCTGATCGCGATGATCGCCGTGATGGTATCGCAGGACCCGATCCTGTCGCTGATCGGTCTAGTCGCCGTGCCGCCGGCGATGCTGATGCTGCGCAAACTGGTGAAGCGCATCAAGGGCCTCGCGCACACCCAGTTCACCGGCACCGCCAGCATCATGGAGACCATGCAGGAATCGCTGCAAGGTATCCGCACCGTCAAGGCGTTCACGCTGGAGCAGGCGATGCAGCGGCGCATCGACGGCAACATCGCCGCCGTCGAACACAACGCCAACAAGATGGCGCGGGTCTCCAACCGCTCGAACCCGCTGATGGAAATGCTCGGCGGTTTCGCGGTCGCCGGCTGCCTGCTCTATGCCGGCTACAGCGTGGTGGCGCTGGGCTCTACGCCCGGACAGTTCTTCTCGTTCATGACCGCCTTCCTGATGGCGACCGAGCCGGCCAAGCGGCTGGCGCGGCTCAACATCGACCTGAACAGCCAGCTGGTCGGCGCGCGGATGCTGCTCGAAGTGATCGACAGTCCGGCCACGGAATTGGCCGACGACGACAAGCCGGCCTTGAAACTTTCAGACGCCACCATCGAATTCCGGGACGTATCGTTCGCCTATCGGCCAGACGAGCCGGTGCTGAACCGCATGAGCTTCGTCGCCGAGCCCGGCAAGGTCACCGCGCTGGTCGGCCCCTCCGGCGGCGGCAAATCGACGGTGCTGGCGCTGTTGTTGCGCTTCTATGAGATCAAGGAAGGCGCGATCCTGATCGACGGGCAGCCGATATCCAGCGTGTCGCGGCGTTCGCTGCGGCAGCAGACCGGCTATGTCGGACAGGACGTTTATCTGTTTCGCGACAGCATCCGCGCCAATATCGCGTTCGGCAAGGAAGATGCGAGCGAGGCCGAAATCATCGAGGCCGCGAAGGCGGCCTGCGCGCACGACTTCATCATGGCTTTCCCGCTGGGCTACGACACCCCGGTCGGCGAGCACGGCGCGCAGCTCTCAGGCGGCCAGCGCCAGCGCATCGCGGTCGCCCGCGCGCTACTGCGCGACGCGCCGATCATCCTGCTCGATGAAGCGACCGCAGCGCTCGATTCGGAATCCGAAAAGCAGGTGCAGGAAGCGATCGAGCATCTCTGCCAGAACCGCACCACCATCGTGATCGCCCATCGCCTGCACACCATCATGCATGCGGACGCCATCCTGGTGGTGGAAGCCGGCGAGATCGTCGAGCGGGGCCGTCACGAGGATTTGTTACGGCGCGGTGGCCGCTACGCCTCGTTCTTCCGCCTGCAACAGCGCGACACCAACTATCTCACGCCCGTCAGCGCGGCGGTGTAGTCACGCAGCCAGCGACTATCTGAGCGCGGAGGCGCCTCTCGGTCACCGAAATGGACGCCGCCGCTCTGGCGGAGCTGGTCACAAACGCGTAAAAACAATCCGATTTTTCTCATCCAACCCCGAGATTGCTTGATGACCGCGACTTCCTTCGTCATTCCCGTACCGCCCCAGCCGTCGCTCCCCGTCGTGGGAGAGACAAAATCCTATCCCGTCCGCCGCATCTGGTGCGTCGGCCGCAATTATCTCGAGCACATCCGCGAGATGGGAAATGACGAACGGGCGCCGCCGTTCTTTTTCGCCAAGCATGCCGACATGCTGGTGCCGGACGGGGCCACCGTCCCCTACCCGCCGCTGACCAAGGACCTGCATCACGAGGTCGAACTGATCGTCGCCATGAAGAGCGGCGGCCTGAACATCCCCGCCGACAAGGCGCTCGACCATGTCTACGGCTATGCGGTCGGCATCGACCTCACGCGGCGCGACTTGCAGATCGCCTCGCGCAAGAAGGAGCGGCCGTGGGAAGTCGGCAAGTCGTTCGACTATTCCGCGCCCTGCTCGGCGATCGAGCCGGCCGCCAAGATCGGCCATCCCTCGAAGGGCAAGATCTGGCTCACGGTCAACGGCAAGGAGACCCAGAAGGGCGACCTCACCGAATTGATCTGGAGCGTGCCGGAGATCATCTGGCAACTGTCGCAGCAGGTGAAGCTTGCTGCCGGCGACATCATCATGACGGGCACGCCCGCCGGCGTCTCCCAGCTTCACCCCGGCGACAAGATCGAGTGCGGCGTCGATGGCGTCGGCACGCTGAAGGTTTCGATTGGCGAGCCGGAGAAGTAAGGGTCTATCGTGTCCCGGACGCGTCGCATCACGAAGTGGTGCGATGCAGAGCCGGGACGTACGATACTCGCACGTTGACCCCGGACACGTTGACCCCGGATCAGCAGCGCATCGCTACACGCTGCGCTGCATCCGGGGAACGCAGTCAGACCGGCTCTTACGCCCGCGCCAGCGCCTGCAAACCCTTGAAGGTCAGGCGCTTGGGGTCCTTGACGCCGGCGAGATAGAACCGGCGAATGAAGGCAGCGACCATTTCCCGGTCGCAATCGGTCAACGCAACGACGGCATCAATGGCAACTCGCTGGGCGTCCATGGGCTTCCTCATGCGATCTCGAGCCTCGACCGCGTGATTCTAGGATCGACCGATTAATTCGGCGTTAACCGTTTCCCATCATCGCCGATTCGAAAGCGAATACGTATACGCAAAACAACGCATGCCGAGATGGTGATCGCACCGGTTTTTTCCTTGACGCGTTTTCTTGACGCGAACCGGTACCCCACCCTCGGATCAAGTCCGAGGGCATGCTTCGCTCGAAAACGCTCTGCCGGTCAGGAGTACTTCATAACTCCGTCATCGACCTTGCCGAAGCGAAGCGCGACGATGTCGAACGCGTAATTCTGATACAGCCGCCACGGCCGTTTGGAACCCTGCTTGGGCAGCGTCGCAAGTGCCCGCTGCACGTAGCCGGAGGAAAACTCCAGTACCGGCAATTGTTCGATTCCGGGATCGATGTTGTGCGGCATGCACTGCCTGTAGCCGTGCCGATCCATGTAATTGAGCAGCCGGCAGACATATTCGCAGGTAAGATCGCATTTCAGCGTCCAGGACGCGTTGGTATAGCCAAAGACAGACACGAGATTCGGGATGTCCGAATACATCATGCCCTTGTAATTCATCGTCTTGGCGAAATCGACCTTGCTGCCGTCGACCAGAACCTCCACGCCGCCCATCAATTGCAGCACCAGCCCGGTCGCCGTGACGATGATGTCCGCCTTGAGTTCGCTGCCGTCTTTCAAACGGATGCCGCTGTCGGTGAACCGGTCGATCTCGCCGGTAACCACGGAGGCGCGCTTTTCCCGCAGCGATTTGAACAGGTCGCCATCGGGCACGAGGCAGAGCCTTTGGTCCCAGGGATTATAGCGCGGGTTGAAATGCGCGAGATCGTAATCGGGACCGAGCGCCATGCGCACGCCGCCGAGGACCATTCGCTTGAACCGCTCGGGCCTCTTGCGCGCGAACTGAAAGAAAAACATTCCCAATAGTACGTTGCGCCAGCGGATCACATGATAGGCCGCCTTGTCGCCGAACCTCTTGCGCAAACTGATCGCGAGCTGATCCTGCGCCGGGCGCGACACAACATAGCTCGGCGAACGCTGCAACATGGTGACATGGGCGGCCTTTTCCGCCATCGCCGGCACCAGCGTCACCGCCGTCGCGCCGGAACCGATCACCGCCACGCGTTTGCCGGCATAGTCGAGGGATTGCGGCCATTTCTGCGGATGGACGATCTGGCCCTTGAAATCGTCGTACCCTGCAAATTCCGGCCGGTAGCCGTCCTCGTAGCGATAGTAGCCGGAGCACGAGAACAGGAAATTGCAGGTGAAGCGCACGACGTCGCTTAAGCCCTCGCCCGATAAACGCTCGGCTTCGACCGTCCACAGCGCATCTTTCGTGGACCACGAGGCGCGCCTGACCTTGTGACGGTAGCGGATCTTCTTGTCGATGCCGTTTTCGGCCGCGGTCTGCCGCACGTAATTAAGGATGCTCGGCCCGTCCGCGATCGCTTTCGGCTCGGTCCACGGCTTGAACGAATAGCCGAGCGTGAACATGTCGCTGTCGGAGCGGATGCCGGGATAGCGAAACAGGTCCCAGGTGCCGCCGATGCAGTCGCGGCCCTCGAGAATGACGAAGCGCTTGTTCGGGCATTTCTGCTGAAGATGATAGCCCGCGCCGATGCCGGAAAGGCCGGCGCCGACGATCAGCACGTCGAAATGCTCAGGCTGATTGGTCGGTTGCATGGATCATCCAACCCTGTAGCCGTCATGGCCGGGCTATAGCCGTCCAGAGGACGGCGTCGCTTCCGCTCGCCTATGCCCGGCCATCCACGTCTTTGGTCACGTCGATTCTAAAGACGTGGATGCCCGGCAACGCAGACAAGTTTACGCGGTCTGCGCGCCGACCGCTATGGCCGGGCATGACGAATTATTCTTTGTTATTCCGAAGTGCGGAATGAAAGACTGAAAATCTCAATACCGATAATGATCCGACTTGAACGGGCCTTCGGTCTTGACGCCGATATAGTCGGCCTGGTCCTTGCGCAGCTCGGTGAGCTTCACGCCGATCTTGGCGAGGTGCAGCCGCGCCACCTTCTCGTCCAGCGACTTCGGCAGCACGTAGACCTTCTTGCTCGAACTTGCCGTCCTTGTTGTTGGCGAACAGTTCGATCTGCGCCAGCGTCTGGTTGGTGAAGGAAGCCGACATCACGAACGACGGATGGCCCATGGCGTTGCCGAGATTCACCAGACGGCCTTCCGACAGCAGGATGATGCGATGCTTGTCGGGGAATTCGATCTCGTCGACCTGCGGCTTGATGTTGTTCCACTTCAGGTTGCTTCAGACCCGCGATCTGGATCTCGTTGTCGAAATGGCCGATGTTGCAGACGATGGCGCGGTCCTTCATCGCACGCATGTGCTCGATGGTGATGATGTCCTTGTTGCCGGTCGCGGTGACGAAGATGTCGGCGCGCGGCGCGGCGTCTTCCATGGTGACGACTTCATAGCCTTCCATCGCCGCCTGCAACGCGCAGATCGGATCGATTTCCGAAACCATGACGCGGCAGCCGGCCTGGCGGAGCGAGGCCGCCGAACCCTTGCCGACGTCGCCGAAGCCCGCGACCATCGCGATCTTGCCCGACATCATCACGTCGGTGCCGCGGCGGATGCCGTCGACCAGCGATTCACGGCAGCCATAGAGGTTGTCGAACTTCGACTTGGTGACGCTGTCGTTGACGTTGATCGCCGGGAACAGCAGCTTGCCGCTCTTCTCCATCTCGTAGAGACGGTGCACGCCCGTGGTGGTCTCTTCCGAGACGCCCTTGATGTTCTTGGCGATCTCCGCGAAGTAGCCCTTCGGCTTGTCCTTCAGAAGCCGCTTGATCAGCGCGAAGAACACTTCCTCTTCTTCCGAACCCGGCTTGTCGAGAAACGCCACATCGCCCTGCTCGGCGCGAAGCCCGTGATGCACCAGCATGGTGGCGTCGCCGCCGTCGTCGAGGATCATGTTGGGCGTGCCGCCGCCGTGCCAGTCGAACAATTTCGCGGTGTAGTCCCAATATTCCTTCAGGCGTCTCGCCCTTAACCGCGAACACCGGAATGCCGGCGGCGGCGATCGCGGCGGCCGCATGATCCTGCGTCGAATAGATGTTGCAGGAGACCCAGCGGATGTCGGCGCCAAGTGCGGCCAGCGTCTCGATCAGGACCGCGGTCTGGATCGTCATGTGCAGGGAGCCCGCGATGCGCGCGCCCTTCAAAGGTTGTTTCGGGCCATATTCCTCACGCGTCGCCATCAGGCCGGGCATTTCGGTCTCGGCCAGCGAGATCTCCTTGCGGCCGAATTCGGCGAGCGAAATGTCCTTGACGATGTAATCGGTGAAGCCGGGTTTCTTGGCGGTGGCGGTCATGTGGGGGTTCCTGAACAAAGAAGTTCGATCTGCGAGTACGAAACGAAACGGGACGCTTTATGGCGTGTTCTTATCCCTCCCCCTTGTGGGGAGGGTGGCGCATTGAGAGCGAAGCGAACAATACGTCGGGTGGGGGTGGCCTAGGTAACTAGCCCCCACCCCGGCCTCCGCTTCGCCACAGCCGCTGCAAAGCAGCGGCGTCTGTTAAGTACGGCGGCCGAAAGGCCGCCTACGCGACTCTCCCCACAAGGGGCAGGGATACGTCGGCCGTCGTGAAAAACTACACCGCGCGCTTGAGCGCATCGGCGAGATCGGTCTTTTCCCACGAAAACCCGCCTTCATGATCCGGCGTGCGGCCGAAATGGCCGTAGGACGAGGTTCGTGCGTAGATCGGCTTGTTGAGATCAAGATGCTTGCGGATGCCGCGCGGGGTCAGGTCCATCGCCTCGGCGACAGCCTTTTCCAGCTTATCCTCGGAAACCTTTCCGGTGCCGTGGGTGTCGATATAGATCGATAGCGGCCGCGCCACGCCGATGGCGTAGGCGAGTTGCAGGGTGCAGCGATCAGCCAGCCCTGCCGCGACGATGTTCTTGGCGAGATAGCGCGAGGCATAGGCCGCCGAGCGATCGACCTTGGTCGGATCCTTGCCCGAGAAAGCGCCGCCGCCATGCGGGGCCGCGCCGCCATAGGTGTCGACGATGATCTTGCGCCCGGTCAAACCGGTGTCGCCGTCGGGCCCGCCGATATAGAATTTTCCGGTCGGATTGATGTGCCAGATGGTCTTGCCGTTGATCCAGCCTTCCGGCAGCGCCGCGCGCACATAGGGCTCGACCCGCTCGCGCACCTGCTCCGATGTCATGTCCTCGACCAGATGCTGGTGCGAGACCACGATCTCGCGCACACTGACCGGCTTGCCGTTCTCATATTGCACGGTGACCTGGCTCTTGGAGTCCGGACCGAGCACCTTCTCCTTGCCGGAGTGACGGGCTTCGGAGATCAGTCGCAGGATCTTGTGGGCATAGAACAACGGCGCCGGCATCAGATCCGGCGTCTCGTTGGTGGCGTAACCGAACATGATGCCCTGGTCGCCGGCGCCCTCTTCCCTGTTGGTGCCAGGCTGCAACGCGTCGACGCCTTGCGCGATATCGGCCGATTGCGGATGCAGCAGGATATCGATGTCGCAGGTCCGCCAGTGAAAGCCTTCCTGCTCGTAGCCGATGTCCTTGATCGCCGCGCGGACCACGCTTTCGATCTGCTCGTTGGTGACCGATTTGGGGCCGCGGGTCTCGCCCGCGATCACCACCTTGTTGGTGGTGGCGAGCGTCTCGCAGGCGGCGCGGATCGCCCAAGGGTCGATGCCGGCTTTCGGGCCTTCACGAAAGAACAGATCGACGATCTCGTCCGAAATCCGGTCGCAGACCTTGTCGGGATGACCTTCGGAAACCGACTCTGAAGTGAACAGGTAAGACGCGCGCATCAAGGTAGCCCCTTTTTCCGCCGAAACCTCGGCGGCTGTTTTTCAATATCCCGGAATTGTCAGTCCCGACGGCGCGAGATGACGTAGGATTCGTCGTAAAACCAGAGCCCGTTATGCTTGCGCAGAACCTCTCTGACGGCGTCGAGATAACGGCCACTTTGGGTCATTTCCGTCAACCGGTCGTCTTCAATCTGTGCGACATACACCGCCGCATTCCAGGCTGCAAAGGCCGTCGAGGTTCCGATCGAGCCGGTGACCTCGTTGGGCAGCGCTTCCATATCATAACGAAAGACCGAACGGTTATCGGCATAGGCATTAAAATTGAGGTCGCGCCCGGCCGATCCCAGCTCGTATTTTACCGCGCGCAATAGCTCATGACGGCTCACCGCGAAAGGATTTTCTCCCGGCCATACCGCCTGGATAATCTCCAAGCCCGGATCCTGTCCGTGGGAGTGGATTCCGATCAGCCGGCCACCGGCCCGCAAAGCCCGCGCCAGTGGTGCAATAATGCGTCTGGCGCGGAAATTTACGCTCGATTTGGCCCGATAGGGCTGGGAAGCGATGATCAGGTCGAAATTGGCCTCGGTCCGGCCGGCCCGCGGAATGATCGAATCAAGCAAAAAACGATGGTCTTCGCGGTAAAGCACCAGCGCCACCGGGCGTTCATAGATCGGCATGCCCGAGCGCGGGCTCACGCTGGCCCGCCAGTTCTGCTCCAGAAATGGCCCCAATTCGGCGATTTGGGCCTCGAAATCGCCGGAAGCGGCCCCCCTCAAGGGGACTTCGTGCCAGATCATGCCCGCGGCAGCCGCTGGCGAGGCCGGCGTCAGCCAGGGCGCCTCGGCGTAATACATATTGGTCAGGACAAAGACCGTGGACGGGTGCTCGAACAGCCGGTCCGGCACCTTCTCCAGCGTCAGCCGGACGTCCTCGAGGCTCAACTCCTTGCCCGCGATATAGAACGGCATATGGGGAAAACGGCTGTGCATGGAGCGCATCACCCGCGCCAGCACCGTGCCGTCGCCGACAGCCGGCATCGAACACCCGAAGCGCCGGCGGCCGGGGATGGATCTGCCGAAAGCTCCAGCGCGACCCGCTCCGCAACTCACCCGCTTCTCGCTGCAGGTGTGGACGAACAGCAGGTATTTCTGGCGGTTCTCGAAAAAGCGGAAGTTGCCGCGGGGGTCGCGCCGCTCGGGCGCCACGTCGAGAGGACGCGGCAGCGGCATGCCGCCCGGCAACGCGGCCGCGATATAGGCCTGGATACGCTCCAGCGTGTCGATGGTGATGCGCTTGCCCTCGCGCAGGCGAGCTACCAGTTTGCCGTCATTGACGGCGCGCCGGCCGAAGGTCGATTCCGCCATATCGGCGTTGCGGCAGAACTCCGATATCTGGGCCAGGATCTGATCGTTTTTCATCGAGGATAAGCGTATCGGCCGGGCGTGGGAATGACGGGTGGGCAGCCGCTGGTGGCAGGGATGTCCTAACACCATCTGCCCACCGGACGTAACCCCTATGGCACGACCCGGCCTCCTGCGGTCACACCGGAAACGCCCGGCATTGCCTGCGCGATGGTGTTGGCGGTTTGCTTCGTGCTCACGGCAAGTTGACGGGCGTTTCCCGATAAGCGCCGGAATCGCGCGGGCAAGAGAGTCCTTCGGCTTCAATGTGACGATGGCTCAGTATGGTGGCAAGTTTTACGCGCCGGCGGCGACATCGTCGATCGATTGGCCTGATGATTTTTCCGGTTCTGCTACTTGCGCTGGTGCGCGGGTCTATTGCTGATATTGGTATGGATGCCAAGGTTCAGCGCATCGTGACGACCGATCTGGCTCCGGAGACCGTGGGGAGAGCGGGCGGTCTCGCTGTGGCCGTCTACGCTGCGGGTTACACGCAGTTTTTCAACTACGGCTTCGCCGACGGATCGACAAACCGGCCAATCACTTCGGATACGTTGTTTAACCTGGCGTCACTGCGTAAACCGTTTGAGGCAACCCTGGTTGCGCTGGGTACGCTGCGTGGCGAACTGAGTCTGAACGATCCAGTGAGCAGGTATGTCCCCGAGTTGCGCGGCGACTACATCAAAAGCGTGACGATCGGTGAACTGGCAACGCATACGTCCGGACTCTTGCTGCCGACCGATCATCCGCCATGGCCGAACGATTCGTTCACGCTGCAACAATTCTTCAATATGCTCAACGCATGGAGGCCGCAATCGGGCGAGCAGCCGGGGAAGCAGCGCATCTATACGCATGCAGGATATGTGCTGCTGCAGCTCGCGCTCGAACGTCGCTACGGTCGGCCTGTCGGTGAGCTTATCGAAGACCGCATCTTGAAACCCCTCGGCATGAATCAAACGTTCCTCCCCGAGCGCGGACCAGACAATCGCGCTATATTGGCTCCGGAGGTGTTGAAACGTGTCGCGCAGGGCTATTCTGATTCGGGCATGATGATTGGTTCACCGGGAAGCCAGCAAAGCTATTATGATTTCCCCGGGACCGGACAGATGTTCTCCTCGGCTCGCGATCTGGCCACCTTTCTGGCTGCCTGTATCGATGGCGAGGCAATCGATCCGAAATTGCGGCAAGCTTTGCAGATGACACAGCGCGAGACATTTCATGTGACGGAGAAATTCGGACAGGCGATGGCTTGGGAAAACGTCCATTTGAACAACGTGGACGTCGTCGACAAGCCAGGCGGACTTAACAACGCATCGGCCTATGTCGGCCTCGTGCCGGCACATAAAGTCGGCATCGTCCTGCTCGCCAACAGCGGCTCTTTCCCGTATGAGATCGCCCGCTACCGCGTACTCCCGGAATTGGCACGAGAAGAATAGCAGTTGGAGGCACGCGCGGTGATACTGATGCGAATGTCAAATCCCTCCACTAGCGCCCCGAAAGGGTCGGCGGCGCCAACCATCGAGCGATCGATGGCATTCGGTAGCCGAATGTTCCGGCCGTTCCGTCTGAACTTGCTGGAGGCTGACCAATTTCAAGGACGAGCCAGCCACATGAGTTCTTTAACAGTGGCCTTGCTGATCAAGCAGAGAAATGGATAATCGCGTCGGACTTTCTATTTTCAATATCGCATCCTTTCACATGAACGTCCCGTCACATGAAAGAGAAAAAAGACATCGTAGAAAATTGGCTGCCGCGTTACACCGGCACGCCGCTCGCTGAATTCGGAGAATATGTTCTCCTGACCAACTTCGACAATTACGCCGAATGGTTCGCCAGGCTGTACGGCGCCGCGATCAACGGCGCAGATCGACCGATGCCCAACGTGACGGCAGATGGCATAACCCTGATTAATTTCGGCATGGGAAGCCCGAACGCTGCGACTGTGATGGATCTGCTAAGTGCCATTGCGCCGAAGGCCGTATTGTTTCTCGGCAAGTGTGGCGGGCTGAAGCGTAAAAATCAGATTGGCGACTTGATTCTGCCGATTGCGGCCATTCGAGGTGAAGGCACCTCGAATGATTATTTGCCGCCAGAGGTCCCCGCGCTGCCCGCATTCCAGTTGCAACGCGCGGTGTCAACGATGATCCGCGATCTCGGTTACGACTATTGGACAGGTACGGTGTACACCACCAATCGTCGTGTCTGGGAACATGATGATCGCTTCAGGGATATCTTGCGTCGTACGCGATGCATGGCGATCGACATGGAGACTGCCACGGTCTTTGCAGCGGGATTTGCAAACCACATTCCGACCGGCGCGCTGCTTCTTGTTTCCGATCAACCGATGATCCCCGAAGGCGTTAAGACCGAAGCGTCAGATCAACTGGTGACCGCGAACTACGTCGAACGGCATATCAGGATCGGGATTGAGGCTTTGAAGCTTGTGCGGCGCCGCGGCCGCAGCGTCAAGCACTTGCGTTTCGAAGACGATTTCGATGCAGGCCACGAGACAGGAAACGAAGCGTAAAGAGGTCCGGTGATAGCGCCAAAAAGGGATCAGGTCCCGGCTCCTTTGGCATGCACAGTGTGAGTTTCATCGACAGCGTCGCGGCACCAGCGATAGAAGGCGTCGTAGATCAAGAGCCCGGCTTCGAGCTGTGCGAGATCGTCGGCGTACATTCGCGATAATCCAAGCGACGCCGCGAGCAGGCCTGCCGCCTGCGGCGCGAGTTCGAGATGCCCAGTATCGGCGGCCCGCACAATCGTGGCGAGGCGCAGCAGCGGCTCGGTCGTCAGGCCGAATTCTTCGATCATAAGGTCGAAGGTGCATTTTTCGCCGCGATGGCTCCAAAACACGCTATCGAGATCGAAGGGGACAGCCCCGTACCGCTCGGCCACACCGGGAACCTCCGAGGCTGCAACGAAGAGGAAAACCGCGCGTGGGTCGATGAAGCGGCGAATCAACCATGGACAAGCAATACGGTCGACCTTCGGCCGAGCGCGTGTAACCCAGACAGAACGTCCATGATTATCAGGCTGAGGTCTTTTACTCACCACCAGCAGGGGCAGTTTTGCCTTTGCCCAGCCTTCAAACCCGTGTTCGAGTATATCAGCCGTGGCACCCGCGTGACGTAGCCACGCAGCGGTTCCCTGACTGAGGGCAGTTCCATCGTTGCAGATCACGACGACGGATTGATCGGCGAATTCGCCGGCCCAGTCCGAAACGTCGGAATGCTGTTTTTGGATCGATCCGGGGATGAGTTGCGGATTGGAACTGAAGTCGTCGTTCGAGCGAACGTCGATCAGTGCGGGACATCGTGGCGTCCCGAGTAAACGTGCTAATTTATCCCCAGAGATTGAGTTGACGGCAGACACATTGCGCCCTTGCGTTACGCGGGACGCGATTCTTCAGCATGTCGCCTCGTGGGGAGATCGCAACCCCCATGAGAAACAAGGTATCCAGCCTAGGCAAGCTGTCAAGTATGCCAGGCCGCCCTGGTATTTCTAAATAACGGGATCGATGAAAATGCCCATTCACGCCAACAATTGGAAGCACGTATCGATGTTCCCACCCTCCAACTACCTTCACACCTGACATGTTAGAGCAACCCTAGTCCATCGGCTGCTGAACGGTTCTGACCTGCTCACCGTCGAGGAGATCTACTGAAACGACCGGACGTCCATCCTTTAAGCCGGGCGCGGCACTTAATACGCGAAGTCTTGGCCGACTGTGCCGCAGCTTTGTTGACCGCCTCCTTCAACGCGGTCTTTGCCTTCGTCATCGCCGTGATCTGCGAATTGGCTGCGGCGAGGTCCTCTCCATCGGTGATCGGCTCGACCTTAAGAACCTGACCGGAGGCATAATTGACAAGCACCTCAAAGAACTTTCCCTGCTTGGCGGTATACACTGAAAGCTGGAGCGTGCCCTTGTCGACCTCAAATTTGGCCGAGATCGGCGCGCCACCCTGTTCGCTGGCTGTCAGACCTTGTTGCAGATCGATTTTCGCGGCATCCATCAGTTTAATGAGTGCCTTCTGGCCTTCGTCGTCATTCGCAAAGACGGCGTTTTGATCGGCTAGGGTGACAAGGGTGACCAGGCCAACAGCCGTGGCGCTGGCAGTCATCAGTAACATCTTTCGTCGGGTCATCGTGATCTCCTCGGCTGATCGGTTACTGTCGCTCCATTTTCTTTCTGCTTCAGCTAGTGAACCATCACCCACGTAGGCTGCAGGAGCGGGTAGGCGATCAGGCCCACGGCTGCCGTCGCGGCGATCAGCAGCGGATTGCTGACCTTCCAGCGAAACAGAATGGCGAGCGACGACCAGTCCGATCGAGCGCCGTCAGCCAATCGCCGATCGCGATGCGTCCCAGCAGGACGCAGGCGCCGAGGATCGTTCCGATCGCAGCGGCATAGGCGCCCTTGACGAATCCCTGCACGTTCGGATTGCCGCGATGACGCGCCAGAAGTCGGCGCGGCGACGAGCACCAGAAGAAAAGACGGCAGGAAAATGCCGATGGTCGAAACCAGAGAGCCCCAGAAGCCGGCGACGAGATAGCCGACAAAGGTCGCGGTGATCACCACCGGGTCCGGGGCTGATCATGCCGACCGCGACCGCGATCAGAAACTGGCGCTGGTCGAGCCAGCCGTACTGCTGCACCAGTCCCTGTTCGAGGAACGGCACGATCACCAGACCGCTGCCGAAGGTGAGCGAGCCCGCCTTGAGGAAGAACAGCAGGAGCTTGCCCAGGATCGAGCCGGAGGCGGTCGGCGCGAGCTGCGCCAGCGACGGGTAGCGCGGTTACCGAGAGCGTCGCTGGCGGCGGTCGCTGCGAACAGGCTGCCGTAATAGAGGATGCCGACAATGCCTGGCGCCGATGAACAGCAGCGCCACTTCGGCCTGCAGAATAACGGTGACGACAAAGCAGACCGCCGCGATCACCCATTGCAGCCAATCCTCCATGCCGAGCTTGGCCAGCCGGTAGCAGGAATGCAGGATCAGCGCGATGACGGCCGGGCTTACGCCGTAGAAAATCGCGGTCACCGGCTGGAGGTCGCCGAGATAGACGTAGAGCGCGCCGAGCGCGGCCACGATGACGAAATTCGGCAGGATGAAGGCCCAGCCGCCGGCCCAGGCGCCCCAAAAGCCGCCGCGCAGATAGGCGATGTAGATGCCGACCTGGATCGCGAGCGGCCCGGGCAGCGACTGGCAGATCGCGATCGCCTCGCGCATCTGCTCCTTCGTGAGCCATTTGCGTTCGTCGACCAGTTCGCGCTCCATCTGGCCCACCAGCGCCACCGGACCGCCGAAGCCGAGCAAGCCGAGACGCAGGAAATAACGTACCAGTTCACCGATATGCCCGTGTGGAATGGTCGTTGATGCCGTCATGTCGCGCCTCACAAATAAACGGTCGGTAGAAAATGCATCTCTAGTTGCGATCCGTTGGCGCCTGGAGAATGCCTTCGATGCTTAAACCTAACCCGGAAGGCTTCATCTCCAGGCGGCCGCTCGAAACCCACACTTCGTAACAACCATCGTCCAGATCATTGAAATAAATACAGAGCTCGTCCTTAGTGACGGCCCATTTGCCAACTCTGCCCCTTTCCGTTCGCGTAGCTTCTCAGCGCGCCGTCGCGGCTGTAGACATCACGCCAATGCACCTCATCAGTAAGTTGCATGCCGGTGAATTTTTCACGGATCTGGCTGCCGGAAAGCTTTCGCGAATTCCCCGCGGCCATCGTGCCGGCCTCAAATGAGATCGAGCCGAGCGCCGCGCCTACGAGTATGGCCGCCAGCTTCTTCACGGCGACCTCTCCTCCATGCGAAGCGGATACGTCACGATTTCTTCCCGCAAGATTTCATGCACATCTGATACTCGGACTTGCATGTTGGGCCGGCGTAATTCTTCATGCAGGCGCGTTGCTGGTCGCCGCAAACTTTACAGCTTGGTTGTTCGGCCTGTGCCGCATGGTCGGCGCCACTAAGCCCGGCAAGCATCAGAAACATTATCCCGAAGATTTCTCATGAAGGATTTCCTGTCGGTGTTGAAAGCAGGAAAGCCTAGCTCTTCGCGCTTGCGGTCTTGTCGATCGCTGCGCGCAAGCCCTTGGCGAGTTTCATGGCGTCATCGTTGGCCCAGAAATGCAGGAAGTACAGGCGGGGCTGTTCGTCGAGCATGTGACTATGGATCGCCGTCACCTCGATGCCGTTTGCGCGCAACGCGGTGATCACCGGATTCACCTCCGTGCCAACCAGAACGAAATCACCCGTGATCGCGGCTTTCCCTCCGCCGGTCGGCTGGAAGTTGATCGCTGTTGCCACGCCCATCGGCCCGACGGGCGTGATGGTCATTCCGCCTTCGGTGACCGGGTCGCGGCGCGGCACTCCGAACTGGTAAACGCCGCCATTGGCTTGGCCTTTGACGCCAATGATCTGAATCAAGCTGTGCCGTATCCAGATCGATCGCCGGCCGCGGCGAGGCCGCGGCCGGTGCACCGTCAGTGGAGTCTTGCTCGCGCCAGCGCGTCCCGGATAACCGCTGCCATCTTGACCGGGTCGCCGTGGCCGCCGACGTGCATGTAGAAGGTGGCAGGGCTCGCGCGCAGCAGATGATTGTGCACTGCGGTGATCTCAAGCCCACCTTCGATCAGCTTGAGCATGACCGGGTTGACCTCGGTCTCCAGCAAGACGAGATCGCCCATAACCATCGCGCCTCCGTTCGTCCGGTTTGAAAGCTACCCAGCCGCCGAGCGCGAATGCCGGCTTGATGGTGACGCCGTCCAAGGTCACGGTGAGGTCGGTGCGCGGAAAGCCATAGCGATGCACGTCACCCGACACACCAGGCTTTCGCCCGAAAGTATCGTCGACCTTTTGCCAGTCGATGTCCGCAGCATGAGCGGAAGTGACGAATCGTTCTGTAAAACCCGCCAATCGACTGATTGCGCGTTCGCGCTGGGCGCAAGCGAAACGACGAAAATTGAAGCAACAACTTTAAGCGTGCGCATTGTTCTATCCCTTTAAGTTGGATTAGTTGGAGGAAGCCGGCGTCGCACGACTGAAGCTAGCTTTCGCGGCCATATCGTTCGTACAGCTTCTCAGCTTTGTCCCAGCGGATCGGCGCCCACGTAGTTATTCTCGTAGTGGCTCACGAGCACCTTTTCCGAGATGCCCTTGATCGACTTCTGATCGAGTGACAGGGGTTTTGGTTGATACGGCATCGCTTTGCCTCTGCTCGGTTGGTGGGTCTGCCCGAATGCGGGGACTTCCCGCCCGCGTCGCAGTTGTCACGGCGGCAGCAACTGAGTCCCGCTCCCCATGAATTTTCGGCGTTCGGTCGTGATGGTCATGGGAATCTCCTCGTGTTGACGCCGCGTAAGGTAACCGCGGCAAATGGCTAATCTTTCTGGAACTTCATGGCAACGGCACGATCTCGATCTGGGCAAATCGGGTGACGCTGTCCCCCTTGGTCCAGAGTGCGATGCGGCCCGGTAGGGAAAAGGTCTTGTCGAAGGCGGTAAATACCCATGTCCCGTCGAGCGAGACGGTGAATTGGTCGTCGACCACCCGAACCTTCAGCTCATGCCAACTGTGCGATGAAACATCGGCGTCGACGCCGGCCATCTCCTCGGACGCGCCGTCGTTCGTGCGGAAGAAAAGAACCCTGTCCCTCAGTGCATCCACCTGGACAAGATAATAGTCCTGCGGCTGCTCAGTCGCAGGGCAAGCCCGCCACCTCGATCTGACTTTCCGCCGTCTGCTTTGAGACGGAGGCTGATTTCCACATTTTTGGGTGATGCCGGTTTATAGATTGCGAGCGGGGTTTGATCCTCGTCTGTCGGTATGCCTGACTGTTGGAGGGCCAGGCCGGCCTTGGCCGTTGCGTCACGACGACTGTCCACTTCCCTTGCGGCAAATCGAATTCGGCTGGCGTAGCTCCAATCAAATCCTTTCCGATATCGATTGTCGTTGCCACATATTGAGCAGTTTCACCCCGTTCCGGGCCCGGATACGCGACGCACCCAACACCAAGGAGTACGCCAAGAATAATCGCTCGCGCCGGTATCAACCCGCTTCCCAACAGCGTCTTCATGAGCCGACGGCCCGCGCCGGCCAATTGTGTGTTTCAGCCTGGAGGCTGCGACACCAAGTATAGAGCGCGTCGTACATGACTATGCCATGCCGCAGCATTTCGTGATCGTCCGGGAAGTTGGCAGAGAGCCCCAGCGAGATAGCGAAAAGGCCACCACATTGAGGGCTTAGATCGTGCCGCGAGGTGTCGGCGCCCCTGACGATTGTCGCCAGATGATCGAGTGCCGGATCCCGGATCTCATAGATGCGCAGGATGGTGTCGAATGAACAGCGTTCGCCTTCGTGCGTGAATTCCACCCCGTCGATGTCGTAGGGAATTCCACCCACCTGTTTGGCAACGGCAAGAACCTGATCTTTCGGGGCATAGATGAATTCAGCGTTGGGATCGATGAAGCGCCGGATCAGCCAGGGACAGGCTATGCGGTCGATCTTCGGGTGTTCCCGCGTCACCCACTTGCCTGGAGCGGACCCGATGTTGCGGCGCGTCGGCAGCCCATGCTCGATCCAATCGGCAATGCCGCCTTCAAGGAAAGTCGCCTCCACGCCCATGAGACGTAACGCAGCGGCGACCTCCTGACTGACTTCGCGTCCGTGCACGCAGTAGGTGACGACCTGCCGGCCGTCCGGCAAATCGGTTCGCCACTGCTCGGCGGCATCCGGAGAGCGATGATACGCATCGGCCAAAAGCGTTTCGGCACGAGCAAAGTCGGCGTCACGCCGGACGTCGACGATGATCGGCGCCGCTTCGGAGCCGAACTCGTTCATAAAGGGAATCTCGGGAAATGGAATGACTACGGTCGTCCATGCGCAATCTCCTCGACTAATCGAGCGATGCGCAGCGCTTGGACCGAAGTCTCAAGGGGAGACTGCATTTTCCCCTTAACAGAAATCTAGCTTGCGGGCGGCGTAAACGCAAGCGGAACCGCTCTGAGGCAAGATGCCGGTCTGGCTTGCCAAAGGCAAAAGGCTAATGCACTCAAAAAGGTGCGGGCATGGCGTTCACAAACTCGTGCGGGTGGGATCTGGCATTCTGACCTCCCAGCGAATCGTAAGGCTCGACTTCAGCGCAGCACTTTCGCCGCCGGCAGTTCGCCTGTTCCCCTGGTCGATGCGCTCTTTGGCGGCGCAAAATCAAACGTGAGCGTCGCGAGAACGCTGTCGCTCGTGGTTCCGAAGAGGTCGCCGACCCGGGCTTTGGCCATGTCGTGGACGTAGGATACATCCAGCTTGAAGGGTGAAAACCTGTATGTAAATCCGGCCGTTGGAGAGGTTTCATCGAGACCGAACCTGAAAGTGAAGTTGTCGAAAACCTTCTGCTCGAAACCGAGATTTGGATTATACGTGACGGTATGCGTACCCGCGATGGCATTCCATTTTTCGATACGAGTTGCGCCGATATCGATCAATCCACCTTTCCAAACCTGGTAAGATCCGCCCAGGCGGTATTCCTGACTCTCGGCCATACCTTCCGCGACGCCCGTGGAGTTGATGCGCCGTTCGAAATCATTGTTGTAAAGCGCGCGAAAGCCAAACAGCCATTTCTTGTCGTCGGATTGCCACGCCACACCAAATCCACCGGACGGCCGCCAGTCGGTCTCGTATTTAACGCTTTGGCCCGCCGACGTCGTGGCATCAAATTGCGATGTTTCATGCGACAGAAGGACACCCGCCGAGAACCCGTAGGCTATCGGCATCGCCATCTTCACAAAAACCGCTTCGTCGTTTCCCTTCCCGACCATAGGAACGGCGGTGGCGCCAAGACCTTGAGCCTTGGCAAGGAATTTGACGTCGTTGGTTCCCTGCTGCATGGCAATCGCATAGATCGCCAGATCGTGCCACAGGGACGGCGACGTTGCGCCGACCGCCTGGAAATTGAAATCATTGCCGTTCGTGTAATGGGTGTTGCCATAGTCAAGCACCGCGGTGTTCGCGTCCTGCCACACCAGGCCGTAATTGCCCCAGGTTGCCCCGTCTCCGCCAAAACCAATCGACCGCACCCCTTTCTTGATCTGACCCGAGGAGAAATCGCGCATCGCCAACTCGGGTGACTGCGCGCGCGCCGAGTCCGCAAAGCCGCCCACGAAAGCGAGAACGAGATAACACGCCAACCGGATGCGGCCGCCTAAGGCCCGCCTATTTGAGTTGTTCATTTGATAGACCCCCAATGTAGTTGATCGGCGCTTTCGCGCCGTCGTTTGACGACCTCCATGCTTGATAGGGATTCGTGCGTACGTGCCCGCCCACGCGGACCCCACCGAAGTAGCCAAGCTTCGCCTACGGCCAGGAAGGCCGGGTGGTACGCGTGGGGATGAGAGATCGGATTAATGGCAGACATGGCGCGCCCTTGGTGAAAACCGGACGCGATTCTTGGGCATGTCGCCTAGTGGGGAGACCGCTTCCCCATGCCCGGTAAGTTAGCCGGATGATGCTTGCTGTCAAGCATGAGGGCGTTCGACCAACCACTGCCTTTCGGAATTATCTGCGACCCCGCTGATGAAGCAGCCATCGTCGCGCGCCTGGCAAAGCAAAGGGCGCATGGAATGCCAGGATAAACGGTCACCTGCGGTGACGACGCTCGTACGCTTTTTTGTTTGCGACCATCGAAAAAGAGCCCGTCGCGCGGCGACGGGTGCGACCGAGTGATCGGTCGCAGCAGAGGTCATGACATACAAACCCACCGCCGTTCCGGCACGCCAATCGCGTGAGCGGCGGGCTGGGGGTCACTTTGCCTTCAGTGTCGCGACCGGCGACCATTCGTCATCCACGCCTGACTGCTGAAGTCGCCTGCACCGATCGAGCAGCAGGGACGCCGGCCGGTCGTGCGGCCGCTCGCCAAGTACCGTCTCGAAATGGATGATCGCGCCTGAGAAGTCGCGACGACGATATTTTGAAAGCCCTTCTTCGTAGCTCGTAATCCAATCTCTGTTTTCGCCGTTGATTTCCGCGAGGCCGATCAGCTCGTAAACCGCAAGCCCCTCTGTCCGCCCATAGACGGCGATGTTGTCGATTTCCCGGATCGTGAACACATCCGAAATCAGGCGCGCAGTCTCCGCGCCGATCAGGATCTGCGTTCCATATTGTTTGCTGGCGCCTTCGAGCCGGCTTGCCACGTTCACGGCATCGCCGATGACGGTGTAGTTCAACCGCAATTCGGAACCGATATTGCCGACCAGCATGCGGCCGGAATTGATGCCGATCCGGATCTGGAGCGGCTGACCCTGGTCGTCATTGATGTCAGCGATCGCCTTGCTGCATGCGAGTGCCGCGCGGCAGCAGCGCACGGCATGATCCTGCTGCGGCGTCGGTGCGCCCCAAAAGGCCATCACGGCGTCGCCGATGAATTTGTCGATTGTGCCGCCATTGGCGACGATGACTTCGGAAACGGCATCGAGATATCGGGACAGTAACGGCACAACGCGATCGCCCATGCGTTCGGACAGTCCGGTAAAGCTGGCGACGTCGATGAACATTACCGTCAACTCCTTGACGGATCCGCCCGGCTTTGCCTCGACACCCTGGCTGAGCAGCGATCTGACAAGATCAGCCGGAATGAATTTGCCGAAAGCGGACAGGCCCGCCGCCATTTCGGCGATCGCGCCCGAAAGACTGGATATCTCGGTCAGCCGCGATGGATGACGGCGCACCCTGTCCAGCGCAAAGTTTTCGACATGCCGGATTTCTCCAACGACGCGGGCGAGCGGAGCGGCGATCACCGATCGCGCCAGCATGGCCGACAGTAGCGCCGCCAACAGCGCGGCGGCGGCAAGGCCTATGATCAGTCTGCGCAGCGTAGTTTCGACCGGCCCCAGGAACTCGGCTTCGGGAATGACGGTGGCCAGCGACCAGCCCGGAAACGGCAACGGCGTGAGCGCAACCTCATAAGCCTCGCCTTGCGATATCAGCCGCCGGCGCCACGCTTCCTTTCCGTCCTTGTCGCCGGCGCGGGGCCTGCGACAGCACCATGCGGGCCAGCGGCAGCAGCGATTCCTGGCCGCGCGCGGGATGCAGTTCGTCGGCCTCCTTGTCCGGCGCGGCGATCAACTCGCCACTGCCGTCGAAGATGAAGGCGGTGCCGGTGCGCCCGACCTCGAGCTGAGCAAGAAAATTCGCGAACCTGGTATATTCGATGATGATGGCGAGGACGCCCTGTCGCTCCTGATAAACGTCGATCGGGCCTGCGAATGCGATTGATCGACGTTGCCCGATCGGATGGTCGAGGACCTTGAACCATTGCGGCCCCCCGGCCGCCATGCCGGTCTTGAACCAGGCCTGGTCGACGACGCGGAAATCGGTCGGCACGAATTGGCGCTTTTCGAATTCGATGTCTCCCGGAATGACCGCATATTCGTCGATCCGGCGCTCGCCGGCATGATCGGTCAGCGAGATCTCCATCATCTCCAGATGTTCGTCGCCGAGCTTGTGCGCGGCGAAAAACGAGCCGTCGGGCCAGCCGAAGGCTACCCAGGAGATCGTCGCATGCGATTGCAGTTGCGACAGGAATACGAATTCACGCTTGTCTGCTTCGCGGGTGTCGAGCACGTTCTGCAGGAACAGGGTGCGAATAGCGGTATGAGCCGCGGCCGCTTCTCCGACGATCGCCGACACCTCCTTGCGGACGGCGGCCACGATCTGCTCGTTGATGGTGCTGGCGAGTTGGCGGCTGGTGTTCTCCGCCGTTCGCCACCACAACAGGCTTGATGCCGCCGCCGTCAACAGGATCGTCGTCAATACCAGCGCCGATACCGCAAGACGAATGCTGACTGTCCAATGCCTGCCGGCAGACCGAGTCGGCGGGCGACCATGGTGTTCTCGGCTTGGAACGGCGACCATCCTTTTTTCGCTATTCGGCCGCGGCACGCTGCCGGCGGGTTCGCCTGAACATACACCGGAACTCCAGTGCCTGTTAACTTCTTCCGCGACGCCGTGCCGAACATCCCCGCGAATCTCCGCGGCTTCCATGCTCCGCGGCCAACAACGCGATAGGACATCGGAGCTGTCCATCAGTTTTCGGCAACAGCGACGAATGTACGGGGTCGCGCAGCGGTTGTGCGCGGCCGGAACGGTGTCACGTACTCGTGACTGCTCCATGGTAACGTGGGTCGCGCGCGGGCCGAAAGAAACGATGCACGTTCGCTCAGCGAGCTAATGCAACCCTCAAAAGGAGAAATCCAATGTCTACGAAAAATATTGTCAGTTCATTTGTCCTGGCCGGCGCGCTTTCGACCGCGCTCGCGACCATGGCCGCCGCCGCTCCGCTGACGAAGGCCGAGGCCGACGCTGCCGTCGCCGCCCACAAGGAGAAATGCTTCGGCGTCGCGCTGAAGGGGCAGAACGATTGCGCGGCCGGTCCGGGCACGACCTGTCAGGGGACATCGAACGTCGACTTCCAGGGCAACGCATGGAAATTCGTCCAGGGCGGCACCTGCGCCAACATCGAATTGCCAAACGGCAAGCACGGCTCACTCAAGCCGATCTGACACGATCGGACGCGGCGAAAGGCTGAGAAACAGAAAGCGGAGTGATGACATGAATGCAGCGACCAGACCTGCGGCGTGTGCGGCCATTCCTCTCCGCTTTCCTGCGCTGCCGATCGGCGGCCTCGCCGGGACCAGCTTCAAGCACCAGCACCTGGCCGAAATCCGCAGCCAGGCCAGCGGGTGTGGCTTCTTCGAAGTTCACGCCGAAAATTACATGGGCGCCGGTGGGCCGCCGCATCGCGCGCTCGAAACGCTGCGACGCGACTTCCCGATCTCGTTGCACGGGGTGTGCATGTCGATCGGTGGCGAACGGCCGCTCGACCGGGTCCATCTGGCGCGGTTCCAACATCTCGTCGAGCGCTATGAGCCGGCGCTGGTCTCCGAGCATCTCGCCTGGTCCACCCACGAGACCACCTATTTCAACGATCTTTTGCCGTTGCCCTATACCGAGACGACGCTCCGCCGGGTCTGCGACCACATCGACCAGGTTCAAGAGGCGATCCGCCGGCCGATGCTGCTCGAAAACCCGTCGACCTATGTTGCATTTCGCGACTCGACGATGAGCGAAACCGATTTCATCCGCAGCGTTTCGCGGCGCACCGGATGCGGCCTGCTGCTCGACGTCAACAACGTCTTCGTGTCCGCCACCAACCACGGCTTCTCGGCACTCGACTATTTATCCGACTTTCCCCTGGCCGATGTCGGCGAGATTCATCTGGCCGGTCATGCCGAACAATCCGACGACGAGGGCGAACTGCTGTTGATCGACAGCCATAACGGGCCGGTCGCGAATGCCGTCTGGAAACTGTTCGAGATCGTGGTCTCGCGATGCGGGGGGATTCCGACGCTGGTCGAGTGGGACAGCAACATCCCCGACTGGCCGATCCTCAAAGCCGAGGCAGCCGCGGCGCAGGCGATCCTCGATCGCCGCCAAAGTTCTGCGGAGGGTCATCATGCTGCCGCTTGAACCGCATCCCCCTTCCTCTTATGCGGCGCCATTCGCATCCGCGTTGATCGATCCCGGCAGCGAGACGCCCGCTGTCGTGGCCGGTCCTTCCGGCAAGGCGGCCGTCAAGCGCTTACAACGTCTATCGCAACAACGTCACGGCCAGCCTGATCGAGGCGTTGGCGGCAATCTACCCGGCGGTGCAGCGCATCACCGGCGTCGAGTTTTTCCGCGCCATGGCGCGATCCCACATCCGCGCCACGCCGCCGGCATCGCCGCTGCTGTTCGAATACGGCAGAGACTTTCCGGCCTTCATCGAGACTTACGAATATGCCTGCGCCATGCCATGGCTGGCCGACACCGCGCGGATCGAGCGAGCCTGGCTCGACGCCTATCATGCGGCAGACGCCGAGCCGTTGTCGGCGGTAGCGCTCGGCTCGTTCCCGCAAGAGCGCCTCACTGAGCTCCGCTTTGTCGTGCATCCGGCGACGCGGATCGTGCGTTCCCGTTTCTCCGCCGTGACGATCTTCGCGGCCAACCGCGACGACGCGACCGCGGGCCGGATCGACGCGTCGGTGCCGGAGGACGCTCTGATCACGCGGCCCGATCTCGATGTTGTCGTGCGGCATCTGCCGGCCGGCGGCGCCGTCTTCCTCGCAAGCCTGATCGCGGGGCAACCGCTCGGCGAGGCCGCAGCCTTAGCGCTGGATGCCTCGCCCACATTCGATATCGCTTCAGCTATTGCCGGGATGATGGAGGCGGGCGCATTCACCGCCGCTATTTTGGAGAAGCAGGATGGTCGTTGATCAACACGCCGCGACCGGGGAGCCGCTCTCGACGCTCGCTCTGCTCGCCGACAAGGCCAGCCGGCTGGTCCAGGCGGTGGCGGCACCCTCGCTGGTTCAGCTTGTGATGCGCGTAGCCCTGGCGGTGCCGTTCTGGCGATCGGGCATTCTGAAGTGGAACGGCTTCCTGAAGCTCAGCGACACGGCGGTGACGCTGTTCACTGACGAGTTCATGCTGCACCTGCCGGGCGGGCCCTTCCATTATCCGGCGCCGGCGGTGATGGCGTTCCTATCCGGTTGCGGGGAAATCACGTTTCCGATTTTGCTGGTACTTGGTCTTGCCACGCGGTTCGCCGCGCTCGGGTTATTAGCGATGACCCTGATCGTTGAACTTACGGTTCCGGACGGCTGGCCTATTCACATTACCTGGGCAGCGATGGCGCTCGGCATCATGGCGTGGGGGCCAGGACGACTTTCAATCGATTATTGCCTGCAAAAGGCGATCTTCGGCTCTGGAACGCGTCAGGACTCATGCCGGTCACGCGCGTGAGCTACAGTGCGCGCGTTCGATAGCCTGCGAAGCCAGAGGAAAGAAGATGCGCCGGAGTGAATATCTGTGCTGCGATGGCCGGCCTGATCGTTTCTATGTCGGTGGCCCAGGCCTCGGAAGTCTGGGTTCAGCAGGCTCGCGGCCGGATCTCGGGCGGCACCGCCGTCGCCGAAGAGAACAAGCCCGCGAATGTCGCACCGGAGGGGACGGCAACTAACGCTGCGGCAGGCAGCCCCGCGACACCTGCGACCTGCAATCAGGCCAATGCCTCCTCGCCCGCCTGCTACAGCGTGACTCAGCAGACCAAAAGCAGCTCCTGCGCCGTCGGACCCCTTTTGCCCGCCGAGACGTTTTCTCTCGAAGCAGATGGAGAGCGGAGTTCGGCAATGCCGTCAAAACCAAAGTCATCAAGCGATCTGCCCGGGTCTGAGCCGAGGAAAGACAACGCTCGCGAAATGCGGAACGCCGTTATCAAAGACGCCGACAAGACGGAGGGCGCCGACCGCGATCTGGTCCATGGTGAGGGCGGCAGCATTGGGTTGCCGGCCTGCCCCAAGGACCTCAATCACGATGACTAACGGATCGCGCAACGGCTGTCGAATGTCAGGAGGATTGTTGTGAACTCGAATACGTCACGATTTCAGGCCGTCATCGGGCACGCTGCCCTCAACCTTTGGCCGCGCCTCCCGCGCGGCGTTCAGGAAGCACTTTTCGAGCATGCGGTCGGAGAGGATGAACATCTGCGCCAGCAGTTGGCGATGGTCTTTACGCGGTGCCTTCCTTTATCAGCGCATCAGTCGCGGTCTTGACATAAGCGGCATCATCATCCTGCAGAAACTGAGTCTCAAGGTTCAGCATGATAACGCCGAGCGCGAACGCCTGAGGCCGATTACCAGCGCTCCATAACTGGCGGGAGACATCTCGAACCTCCTTTAAAATTCGCGCTCGGTCTCCGCTGCTGGCCTGTGCACAGCCCTCGTTTACAGGGCCATAAGTCGATTTGAGGTGATTGAGATATGCCGATTTCTGTTCGACGTTCAACGCGTCGATCCGTCGTTTTAGATCATTGTATTGGTCTCGCAGGACGTTGCCGCGCACCTTGCATCCTCCGGTGGGCTGGACTTTCTCGGCGTGGTGCTGCGTCTCAAATAACTGCAACCGCGACACCAGACTGGCCATGCCGATCCAAGCCGCTTAGCTAAGCCGGCCTCTAATGACGAATGGCATTGTAGAAAGCCCGCCCAATGATTTCAATGGACGGAGCCAACTCCAGGAGATCAGGCCAATGATCTTTTCCAGATGAGTCCCACGACACGCATCTGCGCTTCCGGATTAGCGTCGATGTAGTGCTGAATGGTCCGAGGTTTGCGTGACCGGCAAGCTCCTGGACGTCCTTCAGCGCCCCCCGGATTTCTGCCCGAGCGTTCTGACCTGCCCTTTTTTAATCGATCAGTAACTCAAATTCATAACTGTAGCTCCATACCCCGCATGTATCCATGTCTCCAGGGAGAGGGACATGAGCTTATCGAGTTCGGGGGCGGCCTACGACGGCGCTACTCTAGCCTATTTCAATAGCCCAAAACGCAGCGGCCTGTTGGTCCAAGCCGGGCCAGTTTTTTGGGTTTTGTTTTGCGGCGCCGTTCTGGTTGCGGCGATCGCAATCGGGACTGGGATCATCATCGACCGCTCGCGAGAAAAAGCGATTCAGATCAGCCAAGATGAACTAGAGAGCACGGCTCTATTGCTGGCTCGCCACTTTGATCGTCAAATTAGAGATTTCGAAGCCGTCCAAGAGTCATTCGCTAGAAAAGTCGACGGCAGCATCGGCACTGCAGAGGAGTTTAGGCAGCGTCTTTCGACCAGAAACGTACACGAGCTCTTGGAGGAGAAGGTCAACGAGTCCTTGGACTTCTCAGGCGTAAATATCTTTGACGCTAAAGGAGACCATATCAATTCATCTGAGCGGTGGCCTGTATCCCCGCGGAATATTGCCGATAGAGCATATTTCAAGGCCTTCCAATCCGGATCAACCCTGCTCCCGCTCATGATTGAAGTGGTCCAAAGCCGCATTTCAAATGGTCAAACTATCGTACTCGCTCGCAAAATCACAAACTCACATGGCGAGTTCGTTGGTTTGGTTACGCGGGGCGTTCCTCCCCAAGTCTTTGAGGATTTCCTGTCCTCGGTTTTATTAAGACGAGGTGCTTCAATCGCGCTCCATCACACCGGTGGAACGGTGTTTGCCAGAGTTCCGCACGTCGATGGATTGGTCGGTCGCAGTCTTGCGGGGGTTCCGATATTCTCGCAGATGCTGTCGACGGATTTTCACAGTACGGTTCTGAATAGCCCAATCGATGGCGAGGCGAGAGTCGTCTCAGCCCGGCTACTCGGCTCTTATCCACTTCTGGTCGTTGCCACAGTTCCTATTTCGACCGTTCTGGCCGAGTGGGATGCACAGAAAACGTCTCTGATTGAAGCGGCCTGCCTGGCAGGGATCGTCATCTTCCTGATGCTGTCATTCATTACACGGCACCTTCGAAATCAACATCGGCGCCTTGACGTAGCCGTCAGCAACATGAAGCAGGCGCTGCTCTTGTTTGACAAATCCGAACGCCTGATAGTCTGTAATAAACGCTACGCGCAAATGTTTGGGTTATCGCCCGATGTCGTGAAAGAAGGCTGCAAATTTAGAGTCCTTATCCAGCACCGCAAAGACACGGGGTCATACGTTGGAGACGTAGACGCCTACTGCGACTCCGTGCGGCAATCCCTGAAATCGGCCCAGAGAATGGAAAACATTATCGAGGCGCCAGACGGACGGTGGATGCAGATTATCAACCAGCCACTCCCTGAAGGAGGTTGGGTGGCAACCATCGAGGACGTGACGGAGCAACGCGTTGCAGAACAGCGGACAGAATATCTTGCCAAGTTCGATCCGCTGACAAATTTGCCCAACCGGGCGTCGTTCCTGCATCATCTCGAGTTAGAACTCAGCAAATGCTCCAACGAGCGACAGCTTGCTGTACTCTTTTTGGACCTCGATGAGTTCAAAGCCGTGAATGACACGTTGGGCCACCACGTTGGCGATCAGCTGCTGCGATCGCTCGCTCAGAGGCTTCAGAGCTCCCTTAAACAGAACGAGTTCGTTGCCAGGATAGGCGGGGACGAATTTGCGCTCGCCGCAAGTGATTTAGAAGGGCCAGAAGCCATAACGCCCCTCCTGCAGCGGATCTACGAAGCTATACGTCAGAGCCACGAATGCGGAGCGCATCAAATTGTATCCGACTCCAGCATCGGTATTGCGTTTGCGCCCGAGGATGGTGCTGACAGCGATCAAATCCTGCAGAATGCCGATCTTGCGATGTATGAGGCAAAATCATCGGGCCGAAGGACGTATCGCTTCTTCGAAAGATCCATGCAGAGCAAAGCCAAGGAACGCCGCCTGCTCGAGACAGACTTGCGGCAGGCGATCGCAAATCAGGAATTAGACGTTTTTTATCAGCCGATCGTGTCCCTATCCGATAGCCGGATACTTGGATGTGAGGCGCTGGCTCGCTGGACTCATCAGACAAGGGGGACCATCTCTCCAGCAGACTTTATACCGCTTGCAGAGAAAAGCGGTCTGATCCATGGCCTAGGTGAGTTTGTTTTGCGCAAGGCGTGCGCTGAGGCGGCCGACTGGCCTGACGGACTCACGCTTTCGGTGAATGTGTCACCAATTCAGTTACGAAGCGAGACTTTCGCTTTGAAGGTCGTCTCCGCACTCGTAGAACTCCGGGCTCTCGCCCAATCGGCTTGTGCTTGAAATTACCGAGGCTGCGCTAATCGACGACGATGATGCGGCACTGCGAATACTTCATGAACTGCGATCGATCGGCGTGCAGATTGCTTTGGATGATTTCGGGACAGGCTACTCGTCTTTGAGCTACCTGCGCCGGTTCCCCTTTGACAAGATCAAGATTGATCGCTCGTTTATAAGCGATCTCAGCAAACCTGAGGGCTCGTCTGCAATCATCAAGGCCGTCGTCGCGATCGCCTCGGAGCGGAACATTGCCACTACAGCCGAAGGTGTGGAAACGAACGAGCAACGTGAAAAACTTCACCAACTTGGCTGTGAAGAAATGCAGGGCTTTTTGTTCAGCCGACCCAAACCCGCCGACGATCTCAGAGAGTTAATGGGTGAGCATTGTTCCAATCAGCAAGCTCTGCAGAAGACCTGTTAGGCGCCCTTGCGGACTGGTTGTAGAAGAACTCATCTGCCATCAGTCCTTGCAAGGCCCTGACCGGTCGCGCTCTTAATCGAGCGGTCGTCACGTATCAGGCTCATTACATATCGGCGAATGGACGCACAAACCTAACCGGTCGAGATGTCCGGTCTCATCCCAAGCAGCTGTAATCAGTGTCGGAGTACATGCCGAACCGTTTGCCGGACGAGCACGTTCGTCCGCCCGCTTGCAAGGCTCACGACCAAATCGAAAGATAGCTTGCAGCAATCAGCGTTTGACAAGCATGCTGACGACCATCGGTTACATCCTCTTGGAAGGCTCCTCACTAGCGCGGCCGTTCTCGAGTAGGCTGCCTAAGCTGGCGACGCATGTTCGGGATGATCGGGAGAACCACCTCCCCCCTACCTTAGCCTGGACGAAAGCGGCCGTTGCGGGTCGCCAGTGTCACAATTGCCATAATTAGGCCAGTACCTTAGGTGAGCGTTCGAGGTTTTGGTGGAGCGTAAAATGCGTCTGGCTTTTTGCATCGTTGGACTAGCTGCAGCGTCGCTTATCGCGTCTTCCCAGCAAGCTCACAGCCGCGGCTTTGCTTGGTTCTTCTCGCACTCCAAACCTCAGGGAGCCTGTTCGGGGCAGCATGTCGTTGCCACTTACTATGTTTCCGGACGACGAACCGCGAGTGGTCAAGCCTTCCATCCCGGTGGGTATACGGCAGCGCATCGCACGCTGCCATTCGGCTCGCAGGTCACGATCACAAATCCCGAGAACGGAAGATCCGTTACTGTGATGATCAACGACCGTGGTCCGTTTACGCGCGGCGTAACCATTGATCTAGCCCGTGGCGCAGCTCATGCGATTGGCATGGGCGGAACGCAGTGGGTGTGTATGACCTGACGTCTGGCGGCCTTCCGGCTCGTCCGGTGAAGTGGAGCCGCCCATTCGCTGAAATTGAGCGGCCCCTGCCGACCACTTGAAATGCCCCTGCCCCCTGCCCCTTCGACAGCGACGGTGGTCGACAGAAATAGGTACGATGAATGGACGGAAAGGTTCACAGTCCACGCGATTATTACTGCGACACGAGCACCGGCCCCCGGCCGCTGGCTGTACCCATAACGCCAGCTTCTGCCACCGCGCTAAGGTAAAGCTCGGCTAAGGTTGCACCGGGTGGCTCGCTCGAGTGAACAACGCTTCCCCGGTCGAGCTCCATGTCAGGCCATGACAGACGATACGGCGCGCCGGCCATGCCGGTTACGGCAACAGGCGCCGCGACCGCACGCCATGTTCGCCCACCATTGCCCTTGCTCGTGCCGCAACGAAGTGACGGCCGCGCCAAAAGCCGGCTGAATGCCGAAGCGCGCGGCGTAGCTTTCAAGATAGTCAACGACCTGTTGACGCGACGGATAAAGCGGATAGCTGCGCGGCAACTCCATGCCGGGCAGGCCGGAGTGATTTCGATCGGTTTGCAGATGGAGACGGTCGTAATGGCGACGCCAGGACGAACCGACGGTGTCGGCTTTCTCGAGCACGGCGACCATGAGGCCGCCAGCGCTCATGGTGGCGGCACATGCGGGCCCGGCGGGTCCGGCTTTAACGACGATGGCGTCGGGAGACTCACCCATCGGCTATCTTCCCCACACCTCCTGCGCCACTTCGACCGCGAGCCGCAGCTTCGCCCACTGCTCTTCCTCGGTGAGGATGTTGCCCTCTTCGGTCGAGGCAAACCCGCATTGCGGCGACAGCGCCAGTTGATCCAGCGGCGCAAATTTGGAGGCCTCCTCCAGCCGCCGCTTGATATCGTCCTTGCTCTCCAGCGCGCCGCTTTTGGACGTGATGACGCCGACCACCACGACCTTGTTGCCTTTGGGAAGGTAACGCAGCGGCTCGAAGCCGCCGGCGCGCTCGGAATCATATTCCAGGAAGTAGCCGTCGTAATTGGTGCCGGCGAGCAGCGTCTCGGCCACCGGCTCGTAGCCGCCGGATGAAATCCAGGTCGAGCGGAAATTGCCGCGGCAGACATGCGTGGTGATGGTCATGTCGGCGGGGCGCTCCGCCAGCGCGTAGTTGATCACGCGGGCATAGATCTCCTGAAGGCCATCGAGATTGTCGCCGCGTTCGCGCGCCTTTTTCAATTCATCCTGCGAGCAGAGATAAGCCCAGACGGTGTCGTCGAACTGAAGATAGCGACAGCCTGCGTCATAGAACGCCCTTCACCGCCTTGCGGTAGGTCTTGGCGAGATCCTGAAAGAAGACGTCGAGGTCGGGATAGACCTCCTTCGAGATCGACTTGCGGCCGCCACGGAAGTGCAGCACCGCGGGCGAGGGGATCGTCATCTTCGCCGTCACGTGGGCGGCGTCGCATTGCTTTTTCAGAAATTTGAAATGCGCCAGCATCGGATGGTCGTCGGGAAAATCGAGCGTGCCGATGACGCGAACCGCCTCATGCCGGGTCTGGACGCCCGCGAACTGGATGCCTTGCTCGGGGTGAAACAATTCGCAGCCGGTCAGTTTTGCGAGAAAGTCGAAATGCCACCAGGAGCGGCGGAATTCGCCGTCGGTCGCGAGCTTCAAGCCGGTCGAGGCCTGCCGGTGCACGACCTTCTCGATTTCCATGTCCTCGACTTTGCGCAGCTCTTCGGCTGAGATCTCGCCCTTCTCGAGCCTGGCGCGCGCTTCCTTGATGCGCTGCGGCCGCAGGAGGCTACCGACTTCATCGGCACGGAAAGGGGGCTTTGTTCGTTGCATGGTTGTTGTCTCCTCAAGAGAACCGCTTTTGCGCCAATTAAATCATTTTTGTTCCGTCATTGCGAGGAACTCGCACTTGTCCCTCTGCCGTCATCACCGGGCACAGCCGTTCGAAGAACGGCGTCGCCTCCGCTCGCCTTCGAAGAACGGCGTCGCTTCCGCTCGCCTATGACCCCGTGATCCGCGTTTCCTCTTGCCGCACAGAAACGTGGATGGCCGTCTCAAGCCCGGCCACGACGAAGAGAAATCTGATGTTCGCAATGACGGCGAACATATCCGTCACGTCTTCCCGGCCACGCCCAGAAAACGCTCGAGCGCGGCGGCATCGGCCTTCAAGGCTTGGCTTGCCGCATCGTGCACGATCGCCCCACGTTCCAATATCACGGCCCGGTCGGCAAGCCCCAGAATTTTCTGCGCGTTCTGCTCGACAATGATCGAACAGATGCCGCCCGAACGAGTGATGGTGCCGAGCGCCCGCAACAGTTCCTCGACGATGATCGGCGCGAGCCCTTCGGTCGGCTCGTCCAGCAGCAGCACTTTCGGATTGAGCGTCAGCGCGCGGCCGACCGCCAGCATCTGCTGTTCGCCGCCGGAGAGCTGGTTGCCGAAATTGTTGCGCCGCTCCTTCAGCCGCGGAAACATCTCGTAGACCTTGTCGACCGTCCATGGCCCCTTTTGCGCCACCGCGGTCATGTTTTCTTCCACCGTCAGCGAGCGGAAGATATTGCGCTCCTGCGGCACCCAGCCGATGCCGGCACGCGCCCGCTGATCGGGCCGCATCGCCGTGATATCGCGGCCAGCGAGCACCACCTTGCCGCCAAAACGGCGCGTCACCCCGACGATCGAATTGATCAGTGTGGTCTTGCCGGTGCCGTTGCGCCCCAACAGCGCCAGCACCTCGCCTTCCGTCAGGCGCAGCGTCATGTCGGGCAACACCACGGCCTCGCCGTAACCGGCGCGCAAATGTTCGACGGCGAAGAGATCAGCCCCATCAGCCATCTTGGCGGCCTCGCCGAGATAGACCGCCTTGACGCGGGGGTCGCGCGCCACCTCGCCAGGAGCGCCCTCGACCAGCATCGCGCCGTTGACCAGGACCGAAATCCGGTCGGCGAACGAAAACACCAGGTCCATGTCATGCTCGATCAGGAGCACGGTGACGTCGCGCGGCAGGCCCGCGACCGCTGCGAGAATGTCGTGGCGCTCGCTTTCGGGAACGCCGGCGGCGGGTTCATCGAGCAACAGCACGCGAGGTTTGGTGGCAATTGCGACGGCGATTTCGAGCAAGCGTTGCTTGCCGTAAGGCAGCGTCGCGGTCGGCTCGTTCATGACATCGGCGAGACGAAAGCGCGCGAGATTTTCCGCAATCTCGGCATTGACGTCGTCGCGCGTGCCCATCACCCGCCACCAGTCGCCGCCGCGGCCGAGCCGCTCGGAGACCGCAAGCCCGATGGTCTCGATCGGCGTCAGATCAGGATAGAGCTGGTTGATCTGGAAGGTGCGCGACAGGCCGCGCAGCACGCGGCCATGCACGGTCAAGTCTGTGATGTCATTGCCTTCCAGCAATATCCGCCCCGAGTTCGGCTTGAGCACGCCGGTCAACAGATTGATCACGGTGGTCTTGCCGGCGCCGTTCGGGCCGATCAAGGCATGGCGCGCGCCCTGCGCGATTTTCAGCGAGAGGTCGCGCGTGACCTTGAGCCCGCCGAACTGCTTTTCGAGTCCCTTTGTTTCCAGGGCGAGCGTCATGACGCATCGCTCTCGGGAATGGCGGCGGCGGCCTTGTTGCCTGCGAACTGCCGGATGATCCAATTCGGTACGAACAGCGCCCAGCGATGTAACCGCGTGCGGCCGACCAGGACAATGACGACCAGCACCAGCCCGATCCAGAACTGCCAATACTCCGGCGTGATGGTGGAAAAGAATTCCTGCAACATCCGGAACACCACGGCGCCGATCAGGCCGCCATAGAGATAGCCGGTGCCGCCGATCACCAGCACCAGCATCAGATCGGCCGAACGCTCGAAGGCAAAGACATCGAGCGACGCCAGTTGCGTGGTCTGGGTGAACAAGGCGCCGGCGACACCGGCATAGAAAGACGCCAGCGTATAGACCGCGATCAGGCGGCGGTTGACGGGCACGCCGATCGGCTGCCGCGCGCAACGGATTGTTCTTGATCGCCCGCAACGACAGGCCGAACGGCGAATGCACGATCCTTCGCGCCAGCAAGAAACAGCACGAACAGCACCGCGAGTGCATAGAAGAAGCCGACCTTGCCGAACATGTCGAAGGCAAACAGGCCAAGCACCGGCGCCATCTCGATGCCCTGCAAGCCGTCGGTGCCGCCGGTGATGTTGGAAAAACGCTCCGCCAGCGCTTCCAGCAACAGCGCGATGCCGAGCGTCACCATCAGCCGGGTCAGATCGACGCCGCGGATCACCAGAAAGCTGGTGAGGAAGCCGACCACCGTGGCGGCAAGTCCCGCCACCACCAGCGCCAGCACCGGCTCGGTGACGATGCCGTGCAGCGCGAGCAGCCCCGCGCCATAGGCGCCGACGCCGAAGAACGCCGCATGTCCCAGCGAGACGATGCCGGCATAGCCGAGGATCAGATCGAGCGACAGCGCAAACAGCGCCAGCCGCACGATGTCGGTCATGATCAGGAAACGCGAGGGAAACAGGAACGCGCAAGCCAGCGCGAGACACCAGAACGCGATCTCGCTCCAGTGCCAGCGGCGTGGGCCTTTGCGATCTTTCCGATGTCGGCCCGCGCGGTCATCGCGCGCGGTCTCAGCGCGCCGCGGTGCGGCCGAACAGGCCGTTCGGGCGCCAGATCAGGATCACGATCATGATGGTGTAGATCACGAACGGACCCATCTTCGGCACGTAATATTTGCCGGCGACGTCGCCGATGCCGAGCAGGAGCGAGGCCAGGAACGGCCCGGTGATGCTGGAAGAGCCGCCGACGGTCACCACGATCAAGAAGTAGATCATGAACTTCAGCGGAAAATACGGATCGAGCCCGAGGATTTCCGCGCTCAGCGCGCCGCCCAGGCCTGCAAGGCCGCATCCGAAAGCAAAGGTGAAGGCAAACACCTGCGGCACGTTGATGCCGAGCCCGCTGGCGGCGCGGGGATCGTCGACCGCGGCGCGCAAACGGCTGCCGAAGCGCGTGCGGGCCAGAATGAGTTGCAACAGCGCGGTCAACAATCCGCAGATCACGATGATCATCAGCCGGTAACGGCCGACGCCGACGCCGAAGACGTCGAGCTGGCCTTCCAGCACGGAAGGAAGCTGGATGAAGACCCGCGACGACCCCATGATGTAATCGACCGCGGCCACCGACATGAAGACGAGACCGATCGAGAACAGCACCTGATCGAGATGGCTTCTGGTGTAGAGATGGCGGTAGAGCGAGCGTTCCAGCGCCACGCCGATCAGGCTGCTGCCGACAAAGGCAAGCGGCAGTGCGGCAAAGAACGGCCAGCCGTGCTGATTGACCAGCACCGCGCAGATATAGCCGCCGGCCATCGCAAAGGCGCCGTGGGCGAGATTGACGAAGTTCATCAGGCCGAGCGTCACCGCCAGCCCGCACGCCAGCACGAACAGCAACATGCCGTAGGCGACGCCGTCGAACAGGATGGTGAGGATGGAGGTCATGGGCGTGAGCTTAACCTTCAGTCGTCATTCCGGGGCAGCGCGCAGCGCTGAGCTACGATGTGCGATTGCACATCGGAGAATCCATTTCAACAATGTCGAGATCCCGGGTTCGATGCTTCGCATCGCCCCGGGATGACGCCGCTCTCGCGGCGTCACTTCTTGGTCTTGCCGGAATCCTTGACGGCCGGGAAAGTCTCGAATTCGACGTTGTAGAGTTCACCGTCGACCTTCTCGACCTTGCGGACGTAAACATCCTGCACGATGTCGCGCGTTTCCGGATCGATCGAGATCGGGCCGCGCGGGCTTTCCCACTTCATGCCCTTCATCGCCGCGATCAGGGAATCGCCGTCGGCCTTGCCGCCGGTTTTCTTCAGCGCCTCATAAATCAGGTGCATGCCGTCATAGCCGCCGACCGCCATGAAGCCCGGCCGCTGGTTAAAGTCCTTCTTGTAGGCGGCGACGAATTCCTTGTTCATCGCCGAGGGATGAGCGGCAGAATAGATATGCGCGGTGACGGTGCCGAGCACCGCGTCGCCCATGCCGGCCAAGAGATCGTCGTCGGTGACGTCGCCCGGGCCGATCACCTTGATGCCGGCCTTGTCGAGGCCACGCTCGGCATATTGCTTCATGAAACTGCCGCCCTGCCCCGCCGGCACGAACACGAACATCGCGTCGGGCTTGGCATCCTTCATCCGTTGCAGGAACGGCGCGAAGTCGGGATTGGCGAGCGGCGTCTTGATCTCCTCGACGATCTGGCCGCCGCCGGCGGTAAAATGCTGCTTGAAGAAGTTCAGCGCGTCATTACCGGGTGCGTAGTCGGAGGTCAGGGTTGCGACCTTCTTGATGCCGTTCTTCACCGCCCAGTCCGCGATGATGGTGGAGGATTGCGCCAGCGTGAAGCTCGTGCGCACGATATAGGGCGAGCGTTCGGTGATGATCGAGGTGCCGGCGGCCATCACGACTTCCGGCACCTTCGCCTGCGTCGCCAGCGGCGCTGCGGCGAGCGCCGATGGCGTGATGCCAAAGCCCGCGATGATGCTGACCTTGTCGTTGACGATCAGTTCCTGCGCCAGGCGCTTGGTGTTGTCGGGCAGCGTCGCGTCGTCCTTGAGAATGACTTCGATTTTCTTGCCGGCAACGGTGTCGCCATGCTGCTGCATGTAAAGCTTGACCGCGTTGTCGATCTGCTTGCCGGTCGAAGCCTGGCCGCCGGTCATCGGCACGATCAGGCCGATCTTGACGACTTCCTGCGCCGTCAACGGCGCCGGGGCGAGTGCGCCTGCGGCGGCAACGACGCCGGCTGCTAGCAAAAAGTGACTGCGAACGAACATGAACGTTTCTCCCTGAAATCGATTTATGCCCGAAGATGACGACTTCGTTAGGCGTTAGATGGCATCGCTTGCACGGCCGCCGTCAATTGAACGAAGGGCGCGCGTCCTGATTTTCCGCGCTCCATCTTCGGCCGCTGGTCTCTCGCCTCAATCCCCCTGAATGCGCCCTCACACCTGATATTTCGGCCGCGACCCCACTATGGTGCCATGGTACTGTCAATCGCGACAGGTTCGAGCAGGTACGACCCGCGGCCGTTTTCCGCAAAAGCGCCCCGTCTCTTGCCCGACTTTGATTTGTACGAATGTACAAATCAAATGGCCTTGTCAACAAAAAGTGCCGAACGGCAAAACGTCAAAGGCTACAGTCAGTTGGCCTTTGACCGCCGCGCGGCTTAAACCGGGCTAACGTCGCCTGACGGCCCCAAATCCATCTTTTTTAAAGGCCATAGCCCTACCGTCCCGCCGATGCTGGCGCGGTGAATTTGAAGTTCCTAATAGTTTCGCGGTAATTTCGTCATAGGAACTTCAAATTCCAAACCGCACCAGAAACCGTGATTTACCAGTGCTCCTTCGATTCCGAAGTTCGCATAGGATGGTGCCGCGAATGCAAGCGAACTTCGGAATCGGAGCACTGGCCAGCGCCCGCCATATCGTCACGATTGCCGCGCTCGCGCTGACGGCGGCGATGCTTGGCGGCTGCTCGTCGATCAACGAAAAAATGGCACCTATGGTCGCCGATACGCTGCCGGCCTGGGCCGGCGGCTTGCCAAAGGACGCGCCGCCCCGGAAGGGCACGCCGGAATATGATGCCTACATGAAGGAGCAGGAGCGCAAACGCCTCGAGCCCGCGCCCAGCAATGCCAATGCGTCGGCGCCCGCTTCATCGGGGCTCGAACCGGTTCACTAGCAGCCGAAAATTATTCGTCATTGCGAGCGAAAGCGAAGCAATCCAAAGCCTCTCACTCCGTCATGGCCGGGCTTGTCCCGGCCATCCACGTCTTTGTCTCCGCGTGAAGAAAGCAAGACGTGGATCACCGGGACAAGCCCGGTGATGACAGCTGGGATTGCTTCGCTTGCGCTCGCAATGACGGACGACCCCGCAGCTCAATCCATGAACACCACGGTCTTGCGGCCATTGAGGATCACGCGATCCTCCAGATGATGCCGCATGGCGCGCGCCAGCACCCGGCGTTCGATGTCGCGGCCCTTGCGGACGAGATCGTCCGGCGTGTCGCGATGGCTGATGCGCTCGACGTCCTGATCGATGATCGGCCCCTCGTCGAGATCGCGGGTGACGTAATGCGCGGTGGCGCCGATCAGTTTGACGCCGCGTTCATGCGCCTGATGATAGGGCCGCGCGCCCTTGAAGCCCGGCAGGAACGAGTGATGAATGTTGATGCAGCGGCCCGACAGCTTTGCCGACAGATCGTCCGACAGAATCTGCATATAGCGCGCGAGCACGACGAGGTCGCTCTCGGTCTCGCCGACGAGATTCCAGATCGCGGCTTCCTGCGCGCTCTTGGTTTCCTTGGTGACCGGCAAATAGTGAAACGGGATGTCGCCGAAATCGAGACTCGCATAGGTCTCGCGCGGATGGTTGGACACGATCGCCGCCAGGTCCATCGACAAGTTCGCCGGTGCGCCAGCGATACAGGATATCGGCCAGGCAATGATCGGATTTGGAGACCAGCAGCATCACGCGGCGGCGGCTGGCGCGGTCGCGCATCTGCCAATCCATGCCGAAACGGTCGGCAATCGCGGTGAAGCCGGTTTGCAGCGCCGCCAGCCCCACGGCAAGATCGGCGGCGTTGAACACCACCCGCATGAAGAAGTGCCCGGTCTCGACATCGTTGAACTGTTGGGCGTCGAGAATGTTCTGTCCGTTATGGGCCAGAAACGTCGATACCGCGGAAACGATGCCCGGCCGGTCCGGACAGGAAAGCGTGAGGACGAATTGATGATCGGGCATGGCGAAACCTTGGCGACGACGTGCCCTGCTCTATCACCGGCTACAGTCTTGCGCCAATCCTGCAAAGGAACAAGATGAACAAATCAACGCCAACGGATTACGCATATGGCTGACCGACTGAACGGCTACCGCATCCTGATCCTGGAGACCCGCGAGGAAGCGCAATTCTCGAAATTGCTCGCCGAGCAAGGCGCCGACGTGTTGCAATGCCCGATGTTCACCATCAACGACCCGCCCGACCCGGCCCCCGTCGAGGCCTGGATCCGCGGCGCCATCGCGCAGCCGCTCGACGACCTCGTGCTGATGACCGGCGAAGGCCTGCGCCGGCTGGTGAAGGCGGCGCGGCGGATTGCGCTCGATCAGGGTTTTATTGCCGCTCTCGGCAAGAGCCGCAAATTTGCGCGCGGGCCAAAGCCGGGACGCGCGTTGCGCGAGATCGGCCTTGAGCCGCAGATGACGACGGAAAAGCCGACATCCGAAGGCATGATCGAAATATTGTCGCGCGTCGATCTTTCGGACAGGCGCGTTGGCGTGCAGCTTTATCCGGACAAGGATCATGGCGCGCTATCGGCGCGATCGCGGCCCAGGGCGCTGTGGCGATCCCGGTAACACCCTATGTGTACGATGCGCAGCGCCGCCGACAGCCACATCGTCACCGCGATCGAAGAGATGGCGGCGGGGCGCATTGACGCGATCGCGCTGACGAATTTGGGCCAGATCCGCCGCCTGATCGATGTGGCGCGCGGACGTGGCCTCGAAGCGCGGCTGCGCGAGGGACTGACGACAACGCCGATCGCCTCGGTCGGACCTGCCGTGTCCGACGAGCTTAAGTCGCACGGCTTGCGCGCGGATATTTACCCCGCCAACGATGCCTTCTTCATGAAGCCGCTGATCTCGGCGATGGCGGTGGCGCTTGGGAAAAACCCGCCGCGGATGGCGCGGTAGATGACGCCGTCATTCCGGGTCTGGTGCTAGCGCACCATCCCGGAATGACGGCCAAAACTCAGGTAGTCACTCCGCCGCCTGCTTGCTCTCGCTCAAATAGGCCTGATAGGCGCAGCTTGATCCCATCGCTAAGCGAGGTGCTCGCGCGCCAGCCGAGTTTGGCGAGCCGGCTGACGTCGAGCAGCTTTTGCGGCGTGCCGTCAGGCCGCGAGGGGTCGTAAGCTGATCGTGCCGGTATAGCCGACCACGCCGGCCACCACGCGGGCGAATTCGGCGATGGTGATGTCCTTGCCGGTGCCGATATTGACGAGTTCGTCGCTCGAATAGGTCTTCATCAGATGGATGCAGGCGTCCGCGAGATCGTCGACATAGAGGAACTCGCGCCGCGGCGTGCCGGTGCCCCACACCACGACATTGGAAGCCCCTGAAACCTTCGCCTCGTGAAACCTTCGGATCAGCGCGGCGACGACGTGGCTATATTCGGGATGATAGTTGTCGCCGGGTCCATAGAGATTGGTCGGCATCACGTTGATGAAGTCGCTGCCATACTGGCTGCGATAGGCCTCGACCATCTTGATGCCGGCGATCTTGGCAATCGCATAGGGCTCGTTGGTCTCTTCCAGCGGCCCGGTCAGCATCGAATCCTCGCGCAACGGCTGGGCCGCAAGCTTCGGATAGATGCAGGACGAACCCAGAAACATCAGCTTTTCGACGCCGTTCTGATGCGCGGCGTGGATCACGTTGGTGGCCATGATCAGGTTGTCGTAGATGAATTCGGCCCGCAACGTGTTGTTGGCGACGATGCCGCCGACTTTCGCCGCGGCCAGAAACACCGCCTGCGGACGCTTTTTCGAAAACCAGTCCGCGACCTGCGCCTGATCGCGCAGATCGACCTCGCTGCGCGGAACGGTCAGAAGTTCGACGCCCTCGCTGGCAAGCCTTCGCACCAGCGCGCCGCCGACCATGCCCCGGTGGCCGGCGACAAAGACGCGTTTGCCTTTCAGCTCAAACGGCGTGCTTGCCATTGGCCACCTCGCGCCGGGCGATTGCGAGATCGCCGGCCACCATTTGCTTGACGAGCTCGGCGAAGCTCGTCTTCGGCTTCCAGCCGAGCTTCTTGTGCGCCTTGCTGGCGTCGCCGATCAGAAGGTCGACCTCGGTGGGACGGAAATAGACGGGATCGATGCGAACCAGCGTCTTGCCGGATTTCTTGTCGACGCCGGTTTCCTCGACACCCTTGCCGCGCCATTCGATGCTGCGTCCGACTTCGGCCAGCGCCAGTTCGACGAACTCGCGCACCGAGCGCGTCTCGCCGGTGGCCAGCACGAAATCGTCCGGCTGATCTGCTTGCAGGATCTGATGCATGCCGACGACGTAATCCTTGGCGTGGCCCCAGTCGCGCTTGGCATCGAGATTGCCGAGGTAGAGCGTCTCTTCAAGTCCGGTCTCGATCCGCGCCACCGCGCGGGTGATCTTGCGGGTCACGAAGGTCTCGCCCCGGATCGGGCTCTCATGGTTGAACAGGATACCGTTCGAGGCGAACATGCCGTAGGCCTCGCGATAGTTCACCGTGATCCAGTAGCCGTAGAGCTTGGCGACCGCATAGGGCGAACGCGGATAAAACGGCGTGGTTTCCTTCTGCGGGACTTCCTGGACCAGGCCGTACAATTCCGAGGTCGAGGCCTGATAGAACCGCGTCTCCTTTTCCATGCCGAGGATGCGGATCGCTTCCAGCAAGCGCAGCACGCCGATCGCATCCGCATTCGCCGTGTATTCCGGGCTCTCGAAGCTGACCGCGACGTGGCTTTGCGCGGCGAGATTGTAGATCTCGGTCGGCCTGATCTGCTGCATCAGCCGGATCAGGTTGGTCGAATCCGTCATGTCGCCATAGTGCATCAGGAACGGCACATTGCCGGCGTGGGGATCCTCGTAGAGGTGATCGACGCGGGCGGTATTGAACGAGGACGATCGCCGTTTGACGCCGTGCACGGTGTAGCCGAGGCCGAGCAGATATTCGGCCAGATACGCACCGTCCTGCCCGGTCACGCCCGTGATCAGCGCCACGCGCCGTTTGGCATCCTGAACCGTCATTTTATCTCCAAGAGAGGGACTTTAGGGGAGCCCTTAGCACCCGCTTCCCGCCAAGTCTAATGCACAAGTCTAATGCAAAAGACGATGGAAAATCAGGCTGATAGTACCAGAATTTGATGACTTGGTTACTCGCCCGAGACCTCGGGTTACCTCCGAAGACCAACAAGACGTCGCGGTTAATCTTTATTCGATCCTCTCGCGGGGCTGCTTGCAGGCCTACGCTGGCCGTAGCAGGAAACGTGACCTATCTTGCCCGGTCCGCTATTCGCCGTAGCTGCGCAGGCGTTCGATATCGAGGATGCTCACGCCACCATATTCGAGCCGGAGCAGCCCCTCCTTTTCCAGCCGCTTCAGGCACTGGTTGGCGTTTTGCCGGGAGATGCCTGACAGCGCTCCGATTTCTTCCTGGGTGATCTCGAGATGACGGCTGAGATCGGGATAGAGGATCGGATTGAACAGCGAAGCGATCGAACGCGCCAGCCGCGCGGTGACGTCCAGCGTCCGGCCGTATTCGACAAGTCCGATGAACTGGCCGAGCCGCTCGTTGAGCTGCGTGACCAGAAAGCGGTTGAAGGCGACGCTGTTGTCGTAAAGCCAGAAGAACGTTGTCTGGTCCATCAGCGCAATCCTTGTGTCGCGAAGCGCCACCATATCGTAACGCCGTGCCTCCTTTTTCAGCACGGTTCCTTCGCCGAACCAGGCGCCCGACGTAAGCCCTGTGAAGGCCATGGCCTTGCCGCCGCGCGAGACCGTTCCCATCCGCACCAGGCCCGAGACGACACCGGTCCAGTATTCGAAATGATCGCCGCGCAGAAAGATGGACTCGCCCGGCCGGTACGACTTCTCGGTGATGCCACCGCGCGCCGTCTCGATCTCGCGTTCGGATAAATCGCGCGACCATAATGCGATGCGCCGCAGATATTCCGGGGTGATCATCTCGCGCTTTTCATCGGCATGTTGCAACGCAGCAGATAAATGGCCGGCAACCTTGAAAATTGTCGGCGAATTGTCGGGCAAAAGACATTCCGCAAGACGGCTTTACCCTATGCATATCGTTACGCCCAACGGGACATTGGGCGTAAGCATGAACCCGTATGGCATCCGGTGTACCAGGCGAATGCCTTTGGTCGCATGGCTTAGCCAGCAAGGCCGATATAGGATCACGCTGAAAAGTCAGGAATAAATACCGGGCAAGAGCGCGAAAAAGCGCCGGACACTAGTGGAGTGGATTTGACGTTCGCACACGCCTAGCCGCGAACGCCCAATGCGAACGTCAAATCCTAAACTCCACTAGAAACATATAATTGCTAGTGGTCCTTCGATTCTAGCATTCGCAAAGGTGCCCGCTGAGAAGGCATGCGAATGCTAGAATCGGACCACTAGATGGAGTGGGAGGGACGATTGGACCATACGTTGGAAGTGCGCGGGGTATCGCTCCGCTTTGGCGGCGTGCGCGCGCTCACCGATGTCAGTTTTGGCGTCAAATCCGGCGAACTGTTCTCGATCATCGGCCCCAACGGCGCCGGCAAGACCTCGATCGTCAACTGCATCTCGGGCCGCTATCGCCCGACCGAAGGCCAGCTGTTTTACCGCGGACAGGATATCACGGCGCTTAATCCGAACGCGCGGCCACGGCTTGGCATCGGCCGCACCTTCCAGAACCTCGCGCTGTTCCACCACATGAGCGTGCTCGACAACATCATGGTCGGGCGGCACCACCTGTTGAAGAACAACTTCATCACCGGATCGCTGTACTGGCTGACCGGCGCGCGCCGCGAAGAACTCGAACACCGCCGCAAGGTCGAGGAGATCATCGACTTTCTCGATCTGCAATCGGTACGCAAAGCCACCGCCGGCACGCTGCCTTACGGTTTGCGCAAGCGCGTCGAACTCGCCCGCGCCATGGCGCTGGAACCGCAACTGATCCTGCTCGACGAGCCGATGGCCGGCATGAACTTCGAGGAAAAGGAGGACATGGCGCGCTACATCGTCGATCTCAACGAAGAGTTCGGCATGACGGTCATGATGATCGAGCACGACATGGGCGTGGTGATGGATATCTCCCACCGCGTGATGGTGCTCGATTTCGGCCGCAAGATTGCCGAAGGCGATCCCGCCGCAGTGCTCGCCGATGCCCATGTCAGGCGCGCTTATCTCGGCGAAGAGGATGAAATCCTGGTCGATCCTGAAGAGGATCCTGCGCCCGCGGAGACCGCGGCATGATGGATTACGCCGCCCGCGTCGCGCAAGCCGATACCTATCCGAAGATATTGCGGCTGAACGCCCGCGAATTCGGAGATGAGATCGCGCTGCGCGAAAAGGATCTCGGCCTCTGGAAACCGTTCACCTGGCGCGACTATCAGAGCCGCGTTCGGGATTTTGCGCTCGGCATGGTCGAACTCGGCCTGAAACGCGATGACGTCATCGGCATCATCGGCGACAACCGGCCGGATTGGGTCGCTGCCGAAATCGCAACCCACGCGATCGGAGCGTATGAGCCTCGGTCTCTATCGCGACGTGCTCGATGAGGAAGCGGCGTATCTTCTCAATTATGGTGAAGCGAAGCTCGTTTTCGCCGAGGACGAAGAGCAGGTCGACAAGCTCTTGGGGCTCGCCGACCGCACACCGGCGCTCCGGCACATCGTCTATTCCGACCCCAGGGGTTTGCGGAAATACTCAGATCCGCGCCTGATATCAGCCGAGCAACTGACGGCGATGGGACGCGAGCGGCAACAGCGCGAGCCCGCGCTTTACGACAGCCTGGTCGATGCGACGCGGGGCGAAGATGTCGCAATCCTCTGCACCACGTCGGGCACGACCTCCCACCCCAAACTCGCGATGCTCGCGGCCGGGCGCGTGCTGCGGCATTGCGCGACATATCTCGCCTTCGATCCCAAGGGGCCGGAGGATGAATATGTCTCGGTGCTGCCGCTGCCCTGGATCATGGAACAGGTCTATGTGCTCGGCAAAGGGCTGTTGTGCCGGATGAAGGTCAACTTCGTCGAAGAGCCCGAGACCATGATGAACGATTTGCGCGAGATCGCGCCGACCTTCGTGCTGTTCGCACCCAGGGTCTGGGAAGCGATCGCCGCCGACGTCCGCGCCCGGGTGATGGATTCCTCATCCCTCAAGCAAGGCCTCTACGAGCTCGGGATGAAAGCGGGCCTTTCGGCGCTCGCGCGCGACCGGCATTCGGTCGTGGCGGAAACGCTGTTGTTTCGCGCGCTGCGTGACCGGCTAGGCTTTACGCGCCTGCGCTCGGCCGCGACCGGCGGCGCCGCGCTCGGCCCTGATACGTTCAAGTTCTTTCGCGCCATGGGCGTACCGTTGCGCACGCTCTACGGCCAGACCGAGACGCTGGGCGCCTATACCCTTCACCCCGAAGACGCCGTCGACCCCGACACCACGGGCGTTGCGATGGACGAGACGATCGAGCTGCGCATCGACAATCCGGACATTCACGGCGTCGGCGAGATCATGATCCGCCATCCCAACATGTTCCTCGGCTATTTCAGGAATCCCGAAGCGTCCGCGGCCGACCTCAAGGACGGCTGGCTGCAATCCGGCGATGCCGGCTATTTCAACGACAAGCGCCATCTCGTCGTCATCGATCGCATCAAGGATCTCGCGGAGACTTCGCGCGGCGAACGCTTCTCGCCGCAATATCTCGAGAACAAGCTGAAATTCTCGCCCTATATCGCGGAAGCCGTGGTGCTCGGCGACGGCCGCGATCGGCTCGCGGCCATGCTGTGCATCCGCTTCTCGATCGTCTCGAAATGGGCGGAGAAGAACCGGATCACGTTCACGACCTATACCGACCTCTCCGCGCGAGAAGAGATCTATGCGCTGTTGCGAGAGGAGGTCGAGGCCGTCAACGCCACGCTGCCGCCGGCGCAACGCATCTCCCGCTTCCTGCTGCTTTACAAGGAACTCGACGCCGACGACGGCGAATTGACGCGGACGCGAAAGGTTCGCCGCAGCGTCATCAACGAGAAATACGCTGACATCATTGAATCCATTTATGCCGGCCGAAGCGAGATACCGGTCGATACCGTGATCCGCTTCCAGGACGGCACCACGCAGCGCATCCGCACCACGCTTCGCGTGATCGATCTGGCGCCCTCCGTACCATTCGCGGAGGCCGCGGAATGAGTATTCGGGAAGGATCCGCATATTTGGTCGTCATGCGCGGGCTTGACCCGCGCATCCATCCTCTATCAGGAAAAAGTTTTCTTGCTCGATGGATCGCCGGGCACAGGCGAGCGGAAGCGACGCCGTTCTTCGAACGGCTATGCCCGGCGATGACGAGTGGAATATCGGACGGGCCAATATGAACCTCGCGTTCCTGATCCAGCTTCTGGTCAACGGCCTCGTGGTCGGCACGCTCTATGGCGTAGTCGCGATGTCCTTCGTGCTGATCTACAAGGCGACGCAAGTCGTCAACTTCGCGCAAGGCGAACTGCTGCTGATCGGCGCCTGGGTGTGCTGGGCGTTGCTCACCAAATATGGCGTGCCGTTCTGGGTCGGCATGCCGCTCACGCTGGTCTTCATGTTCGCCTTCGGCATTGCGATCCAGGTCGTGATCCTGCGGCCGATGATCGGCGAGCCGATCATTTCGGTGATCATGGTGACGATTGGGCTGTCGACCGTGTTCGACGCCGCGCTGAAATGGATCTTCGGCGTCAATCCGCAGCCGTTTCCGCGCGTGTTCGCTAGCGACTCGGTGAGCCTTTTCGGTCTGCAAATCCAGACCGTCTATGTGATGAGCCTCGCGGTTTCCGTCGCGATGATGATCGGCATGGCCTGGTTCTTCCGCGCTTCAAAATACGGCCTGGCGATGCGCGCCACCGCCTTCGACCAGCAGGTGGCGCAATCGCTCGGCATTTCCGTCAAGAACGTGTTCGCGATGGCCTGGGCGATCTCGGCCACGGTGTCGGCGGTCGCCGGCGTCGTGGTCGCGGTCGTCAACGGCGTGTCGTCAGGCCTCTCGGCTTACGGCATCAAGGTATTTCCGGCCGCGATCCTCGGCGGGCTCGATTCGATCGGCGGTGCCGTGCTCGGCGGCGTCATCATCGGGCTCCTGGAGAACATCGCCCAATATGTTGACAGCGAATATCTGCACTGGGGCAATCTCTACGAGATCGCGCCGTTCTACGTGTTGATCATCATCCTGATGATCAAGCCGTACGGCCTGTTCGGCACCAAAGACATCGAGCGGGTGTAATAGGCATGATCGCCGAAAAGTGGAAACCGGTTTTCGCTCGCGACAAACGCGTAACGCGTTTGCCCGGAGATCATGCCCAAATAAAAGCGGGCGTGACGATGGCTCATATTAACCGTTCGGATTGGTAGAGCCCATATGGCAAGCCCTTCTCTCGTTCCCTCCGGCGACTTCCGCACCTCCTACGCGGCGGACACCACGATCTTTCCGACCGCGATGAGCCGCAACTTTGCGATCGCCGGCGTCATCCTGGCCTGCTTCGTGCCGTATCTGCTTTCCAATTACTGGCTCAGCATCTCGATCCAGATCGGCATCTTCGCGATCGCAGCGCTTGGCCTCAACATCCTCGTCGGCTTCACCGGACAGATCTCGATCGGCCATGCCGCGTTCTTTCTGTTCGGCGCGTTCACCTCGGCCTATCTCTCGAACAATCTGCCTATTCCCGTATTCTTCGCCATTCCGCTCGCCGGCGCCGTCACCGCACTGGTCGGCCTGATCTTCGGCGTGCCGGCCGCGCGGCTGAAGGGGCTTTACCTCGTCATCGCCACGCTTGCCGCGCAATATATCCTGCTCGATTTCTTCTCGCGCGCCGAATGGTTCTCCGGCGGCTCGGTGCCCGCCAGCGCCAACCCGTTCTCGATCTTCGGCTACGCGTTTCGCGGCGACCGGCAATATTTCTACGTCGTGCTCGCCTATCTCGTGGTCAGCTTACTGCTCGTCACCAACCTGATGCGTACCCGCGACGGCCGCGCGCTGGTCGCGATCCGCGACCATTATCTCTCCGCCGAGATCATGGGCATCAACCTTGCGAAATACCGGACGCTGTCATTCGGGCTTGCGGCATTCTTCGCCGGTATCGCCGGCGCGCTCTATGCGCATTACCAGCTCGTGATCTCGCAGGAAGGATTCGGCATCGAACGCTCGATCCTGTTTCTGGCGATGATCATCATCGGCGGCACCGGCTCGATCATGGGCACGCTGATGGGCACGGCCTTTGTGGTGCTGCTGCCGGAATTGATGGAGTGGATCAGCACGACCCTCAAGGGCTCCGCCATCGATCGCGCGCTTTCGCTCAACAACAACATTACGTTTTTACGCGAGATCACCGTCGGGCTGATCATCATCGGCTTTCTGATGTTCGAGCCCGACGGGCTCGCCCATCGCTGGCGGCAGATCAAGACATACTGGAAACTTTACCCGTTTTCGCATTGAGGTTCGGACGCGCGAGACTAGAATAAGACTTAAAATACATAACCGGAGGAGACACCATGACCCTGAAATCATTGCTCGGCACTGTTTCGTTGGCGGTGATGCTTGGCGGCGCGGCATCGAGCGCGCAGGCCCAGATCGCCATCGGCCATCTCGAAGACCTCTCAGGCGGCACGTCCGACGTCGGCACGCCCTATGGACAGGGCGTTGCGGACACGTTCGCCTGGGTCAACAAGAACGGCGGCGTCGGCGGCAAGCAGCTTTCCGTCGACAGCAACGATTACGGCTATCAGGTGCCGCGCGCGATCGCGCTCTACAAAAAATGGTCGGCACCCGACAGCAAGGTTGCGGCGATCATGGGCTGGGGCACCGCGGACACCGAGGCGCTGACCGGCTTCCTCGCCCAGGACAAGATCCCGGACATGTCGGGCTCCTATGCGGCGGCGCTGAGCGATCCCGAAGGCACCAGCGGCAAGGCGAAGGCCGCGCCCTATAATTTCTTCTACGGCCCGACCTATTCGGATGCGATGCGGGCGATGCTGACCTGGGCGGCCGAGGACTGGAAGGCCAAGGGCAAACCGGGAAAGCCGAAATTCGTCCATATGGGCGCCAACCATCCCTATCCCAACGCGCCGAAGGCGGCCGGTGAAGCACTCGCCGCAGAACTTGGCTTCGAGGTGCTGCCGCCTCTGGTGTTCGCGCTGTCGCCCGGCGATTACAGCGCGCAATGCCTGAGCCTGAAGAGCGCTGGCGCCAACTACGCTTATCTCGGCAACACCGCGGCCTCGAACATCTCGGTGCTGAAGGCGTGCAAGACCGCCGGTGTCGATGTCCAGTTCATGGGCAATGTGTGGGGCATGGATGAGAACGCCGCCAAGACCGCGGGCGACGCCGCCGACGGCGTGATCTTCCCGCTGCGCACCGCCGTGGCGTGGGGCGGCAACGCACCGGGCATGAAAACGTTGATGGAAATTTCCAAGATGTCGGACCCGTCAGGCAAGGTCTATCGTCCCGTGCATTACATCGCGGCCGTCTGCTCGGCGCTGTACATGAAGGAAGCGCTCGACTGGGCCGCGAAGAACGGCGGCGTGACGGGAGAGAATGTCGCAAAGGGCTTTTATCAGAAAGCCAACTGGGTGCCGGCCGGCATGGACGGCGTCTGCAATCCCTCGACCTGGACCGAGAAAGACCACCGCGGCACGCTCAAGGTCGATCTCTATCGTTCGAAGATTTCAGGCGCGACCGACGGCGACATCAACGACCTGATGGCCAAGGGCACGATCAAGCTCGAGAAGGTCAAGACCGTCGACCTGCCACGCAAGGCCGATTGGTTCGGATGGTGATTTGCCGAACTGCAAATCACAACGACGCTGGTCATCCCCGCGAAAGCGGGGATCCAGTACGCCGGGGCTTCCCTGTCAATCTCCGGCGTCTCTGGAATACTGGGTCACCCGCCTTCGCGGGTGACGACGGAGAATAAGCGTTCATGACCGATACCCTCGACATCTCGCGCTCCGCCACAACCACCGCCTCCCCCCTCCTCGCGGTGCGTAACATCGAGGTGGTCTATGACGACGTCATCCTGGTGCTGCGCGGCTTGAGCCTCGACGTGGCGAAGGGGTCGATCGTGGCGCTACTCGGCGCTAACGGAGCCGGCAAGTCGACCACGCTCAAAGCCATTTCCGGCCTGCTCAAGACCGAAGACGGCGAAGTAACGCGCGGCGAAATCCTGTTCGACGGCGAGCGCATCGACGGCATCGATCCCGACAAGATCGTCCGTCGCGGCATCTTTCAGGTGATGGAGGGCCGCCGCATCATCGCCGATATGACGTCGATCGAGAACCTGAAGCTTGGCGCCTTCACGCGTAATGACAACGAAATCGCCGACGATATCGACATGGTGTTCAAGTATTTCCCGCGCCTGAAGGAGCGCACGGGATTGGCCGGCTATCTCTCCGGCGGCGAACAGCAGATGCTGGCGATCGGGCGCGCGCTGATGGCGCGACCCAAAATGATCCTGATGGACGAGCCCTCGATGGGGTTGTCGCCGCTGCTGGTCAAGGAAGTGTTCGCCATCATCCAGGAGATCAATCGCGACCTTGGCGTCACCATTTTGCTGGTGGAACAGAACGCGCGCGCCGCGCTCTCGGTGGCTGGTCATGGTTATATCATGGAGCAAGGCAAGGTCGTGCTCGACGGAAGCGCGGATGAATTGCGCGACAACGAGGACGTGAAGGAATTTTATCTCGGCGGCGCCGGCGATCAGCGCAAGAGCTTTAAAAACCTGAAGAGCTTCAAGCGGCGGAAGCGATGGTTGTGAGCATGTGGCGATACCTATCGCTGACGTCATTCCGGGATGGTCCGAAGGACCAGACCCGGAATCTCGAGATTCTCTGATGTGCAAGTGCACATCAGAGCTCGATGCTTCGCATCGCCCCGGAATGACGGCCAGAGGCAATACACCATGACCGACCACTACGATGCCCTCGAAACCCGCAATCCCTCGATGCGCGAGGCCGAGTTGTTCTCCCGCCTCCCCGCCATCCTGCGCAAGGCGATGGAAGCGCCCGGTTATGCCGAGCGTTTGCGCGGCACCGACCCGTCGGCAATCACCAGCCGCAGCGCGCTCGCAACACTGCCGGTGTTGCGCAAATCCGACCTGCCCGCGCTTCACGGAGCCACGCCCCCCTTCGGCGGTTTCGTCGGCAAGCCGCCGGGGGCTTTTGCGCGGCTCTATACGTCACCGGGACCGATCTTTGAGGCGGAAGCCACACATGCCGATCCCTGGCGCGGGGCACGGGCGCTGTTTGCGGCGGGCTTTCGCGACGGCGATGTGGTGCTGAACACGTTCAGCTATCACCTTACGCCCGGCGGCTTCATCTTCGACACCGCCGCGCGTGCGCTCGGCTGCGCCGTCATCCCCGCGGGCCCCGGCAATACCGAGGCGCAATTCGAACTGATCGAGGCTTATTGCCCGATTGGCTATTGCGGCACGCCCGATTTTCTCAAGATATTGCTGGATAGCGCGACCGCCGCCAACCGCGACGTCTCTTCGATCCAGCGCGCGGTAGTTTCGGGTGCCGCGTTTCCACCTTCGTTGCAGAAGGAGATCAAGTCGCATGGCATCGACGCCTATCAGGCTTTCGGCACCGCCGATCTCGGCCTGATTGCGTTTGAGACGGCCGCGCGCCAGGGCCTCGTGGTGAACGAGGACATCATCCTTGAAATCGTACGACCGGGCACCGGCGATCCGGTTGCCGCGGGCGATGTTGGCGAGATCGTCGTCACCACGCTCGATCCCGATCACCCCTGGATCAGGCTTGCGATCGGCGACCTCACGGCGGCGCTGACAGGCGCGAGCCCGTGCGGCCGTACCAATGAGCGCATCAAAGGCTGGATGGGCCGCGCCGACCAGGCCACGAAAATCAAGGGCATGTTTGTCCGGCCCGAGCAAATCGCCGAGATCGGCAAACGTCACCCCGAACTCGGGCGGCTGCGCCTGGTCGTTCAGCGCGACAACGAGCAGGATACGATGGTGCTGAAATGCGAATCCGCCTCGCGTGACGAGGCGATTCGTGACGCGATCGCCACGACGTTACGGGCCGTGACGCAACTTGGTGGCAGCGTAGAAATGACCGCGCCGGGAAGCCTGCCGAATGACGGCAAGGTGATTGCGGACGAAAGATAATCGAACGCTCTTTGGCGCTTCAATTATCTGACTTTTCTGATCGTGGACCTCCTCTACAATATTGGGTTCGTTTTGGCAAAAAGGGTTAGTCGAATATTCCTCGGCTCTTAATTTCTTCATCGCTTTGCGGCGCTTGGTCCGCGCATAGCGCTCATATCTATCCAGCGAAGCCAACTGTTTCAGTTCTTTAAAGTCGCCGTTGGTTTCGACGTTCAGACCGATCCTGGACCATTGTGCTGCGCGCACTGCTTGGATCTGCAGCAGTTCTGACTGGGCGCTCGCAAAGTCGACCGCTGCCATAAGCTGCTTCTCGGTTATCTCTTCAATGCCAAACGCGGCAACAATTGCGATACTCGTAGCTGCTGGTGAAGATCGTGTCGTTAATCCGGACAAACCATGTTTGATGGAATTGCTAGGCAAACTCGAGAATGGTGAAACATCCTCCGAGGCCCTGGAGGCCAACCGCGACATCGACATCTTATCGCAAGTTGGGTCGGCTGAACCCCAAGTCAGCGTCATTAGCAAGCCGGTACGAGAGCGGGACCGCGAGCATCTGAGGTTCGTTGCCTCGCAGCCGTGTCTAGTCTGCGGCAGAACACCGTCCGATGCCCACCACGTCAAATTCGCCGAACAGCGGGCGATGGGACGAAAGGTCAGCGACAAGTTTACTGTACCCGTCTGCCGGTTACACCACCGCGATCTTCACCGACGCGGCGATGAGCGGAGCTGGTGGGCCGAACACGAGATCGAGCCCCTAGTTGTGGCCGCCAATCTTTGGGAACAAACGCGGAAGACTGTTTCGGACATCGGAGCAGGTTCAGAGGATCAGCGCCACGCCAAAATCCACGGCTCGCATTTCACTCTTGATTTTAGACATCAGCGTCACCCTAAAAATAACGAAACGAAGCCGATTAATCACCCGGAGGCGAAATGATCTCCTTACGACAAATCGAGGCTAATCGCCGAAATGCCCAATTCAGTACTGGTCCGAAAACCAAGAAGGTAAAAACAGATCACGACGAAATGCCGTACGCCATGGGCTGACGGCCGAAACGGTTATCGATGCCTTGGAAAGCGCCGAAGACTATGCGGCCTTCCAGCTGGCCGTCACATCCGATTATGACGTTCGCACAGCGGTCGAGAGAGAACTCGTTCTTCGCTTAGCGAGTTCTGCTCTGGCGTTTGCGCCGCGCCACCGCAATTGAAACCGGTCTGTTCAAGATACAGGCCGAGCACCTGCTCCAATTCCGGCGCCGAAAGCAGAGTCAACAATCTCGCAGATCGATTGACAACATCTATCGGCTCTCGACTACTCCAGATAACAGCGAACAACAAAACGATGATCCATCCGGAAATCACGAGCATCGACTCCCATTGGACTCTGATTCGGTCGTTCAAGCCGACGATCCTACGCGGTCATTTGTTCGTCTTTCTAACCTATCCGCTTACCCTCTTGACCGGCTGACTAGATATGAGGCGAGCTTGTGGCGACAAGCTTGTCAGATTTTATTTACAATCCGCTGCCTCGATATGCGCAAACCCTAGACACACGCGGTCCCGAGCATCAGTTAGAGCTCTGGTCGGCGATCGATAACGCGAATGCCGAAATAACTTCCGTCAATAACAGGGATTTATCGCCATCTGAGCGGAGGAACGACCTTATTTTGCGACGAGAAACCCGCCCCAATGGATCCCAAAATAAGACCAACTTAGAAGTTGCGGCCGATGCAGCTCTCGAAAAGCAACTAACCGCGCTCACTTCGCGTTACAAGTCAAGCTGCCGGCATCCGGCGATCGCCGAGCGGCGATCAATGCGCTCCCCAGACGAATTCATAGGCTTCTCGATCAGCAAGTACGTAATTGAAGAAACACCGACCGTAATCATCACCACCGCTGAGTACGTATACGCTAGGTTAGCTATTGGCCATTTTGTTTCGGGAAACAGAGGCAAAACACCCAAGACCGCAAAGTGAACGAAGTAGGCGCTGTAGCTGACTTTTCCGATCCATACGATCGGACGACCAACTAGGGGCGCGTTACTCCAATACATCAGTGAGAAGGCAAACAGCGTGAAAACGATTCCATAAGTTGTGGCTAGTCCAAGTGGCAGCGCATACTTGATGCCTTCTAGGAATGGAATGATCAGCATCAGCGCAATGGCCGTGAGGCAAACATATCTCGCGAGCGACACTGGTACGGAATTGCGTTCGACCGTGAATTTGAACAACATTATGCCGAAAATAAAACAAGGAAGCTGCCTTGGAAACCAGAGGTAGAAGTAGATCCCGGCAACGCTCTCTGCGGAAGGCGGCAAAAGATAAGAAAAACTGTCTAACAGTCGCGAGACTTGAGCACCAACAACAATGGTCGCTACCGCGACGACAATTGCCGACTTCCAACTCGCTCTTAGTAGGGGCGGTACAATTACAGGAAACAATATATAAAAGATAACTTCGTCCGCGACCGACCATCCACCGGGTACAACGCTGGTTATTGTATCAGGCCAGAAACCGTGGACGAGCAAGGCAGTCATCGCGATATGCCGAAAACCGATCCCGCTTGGGGCGTAAACTGAGGGGCCCATTCCGTTCAACCAGAGAAAAAAGACGATCGCGATCCAGAACATCGGCACAATGCGGAAGATACGCCGCACGTAAAAATCGGGCGTTTTTTCACGCCGAGCAACCCAGGACATCGATAGAGTGAGCGCGCTTGTCACGAAGAAAAGTTGGACGCCACGTGCTCCCTGACTTAAGACCTTGCTGATCACATCGGGGAGATCCGAAAACGCCTGAGCGGTGTGGACCGCAATTACCATCAAGATTGCGTAGCCGCGCAATGCATGGATGTAATCAAAGTGTTTGATTGGGGTTGGTATATACGACATCAAAGAAACACATAGCAAATCTCGAAGGGGCTACCTAGCATGATGTAGGCAGAGCCACTCTAGACAGAGGCGGAAAACCAGAAAGCTGGAGCCGCAGTATTCCTCGCTCACGATTAATACGACGGATTGCGGCTGCCGGGGGATGCGAGAATTCGATTTCATAAAGGAACGGTTTGAGGATTAAGGGTGGTCGATACTGCGCCGCAAAGAGAATCCTCCGGATTTTTCCTGACCGCTCAATTCGCGGAATGGTGTCGAGCTTGCGCAGGCCGCAGGTGATCATACGCAAGCGAAACCGTTCGCTGCAATCAGGATGAAAGTGAGGTCCAAATGTCCCGAACAGATCGAATTTGTCGGCAAATTCTTCGAACACTGAACAGTCGTGCTGCATACCGTGTTGCAAACCGATGGTGACCGGTCGTCGATCGAGGTCGCGCAAGGCCTCGCGAATATGTTGCTCCGGGCCGGCATGAAACGTCGTCATCCAGACAATCGATTATGATCACGGCCTGCCGAAGCGTATTCAATACACCGCGAAGATCGCCGTCGACGGGCTGGAATTTCGGCCAAGCCTCGCTGTCAGGAGGTTTGGGTACGGCAAATCAAACAACCCGCAGTGATCGGGGTCGCTCATGAGCGGAAACAGCGCGGTGTAAACGGCGTGCCCGCTCGCTATCAGGCTGTCGAGCATCGGCAGCCAATTATTGATGCTTCGACAGTTAAACGCGGTGACGAGCATGGCGATCCGCGCCGCCATCGATCGCAGGTGGAGCAGCGTTGGCGAGAATCCAGGCCTGGTTTTCACGCAGCCACCTGTCGGAATATTCCGCCCGATCGTTTTCGAAAAGTTGATGCGTCAGATGAAGCGCGGCGTTTTCTGCTCTGGCAGCATCCAGCCGCTCGATGACGCGAGCGACCACGGGCAACTTGCTGAGTGCTGTTTCAACGCGTCCAACCGGCATCGCATCTTCCAAATTCGATCTCGTGAAATCCGAAAATTCCAGCCGAGATCAAGCTGTTACAAAGCATAGAAGCCGCCGCGGGATTTGCCCGTTAACACTCGTCCATCTATAGAATTGCGAAAATCGAAGAACGAATAAACGTTAGGGCGAGAAAGGCACAAGCTGTGCGAATTCCTTCAAACCGAGCCGGCAGAATTATCTCGAAATGGCGACCGCTTGACGCTAATATCGCATTTAAGAAAGAGGCGACGACGCGACAGGAATTAGTTAACGAAAAAACCCCCGAAGATCGGCGGGAGCTTTTATTTCCCTTGCTAACTAGCCGACCTATTAGGGCCGGTAATACTCGCGAGCATTTTCAAAATCGCGCGATGCATCCTCGATCTAGGTGACGGCCGCGGCGAGCACGTTATCGATCTTAGTTCGCGGGTAGATCAAGCCGTCGCATGATTGGTCCGCACTAGCCGCCGCGCTTCGAAAAAGCCGAGCCCAAGCGACTTCCGGTCGAACAGCGGATTGTTAAAGGCATAACCGGGCTGCTGCTTGCCTCGGTTGACGAGAAATAGGTATTCGCGCGCAAATTTGTTGGCCTTTACGAGCTGGAGGTTTTGCAGCGCCGCTTCTTCGCCGGACAGAGTGGGCAGGTCGTCCGCAAGGCCCGCGTCGCGATGGACGAAGAACGCGTTGGTGCCAATGAATGATACCAACCGGTAGCCCATACGAGCACCCGCTTTGATGAACAGGCCCATTGGCTGACCGCAGCCCTGTCGAGCGATTTCGGTCGGGACCGGCGTTACGTCGTCAGCGCGGTGACAGGTGTGGACTTCGACGACGACAACCAACGGCAGCCGATCGAATTCGGCTAGACTTCTCGAAAATCTCAAAATCAAGCCCGTCAATATCGATACTGACCAGGTCAAAGCGATCGGTGATGCCCGAACGACGCGCGATATTTGCAAGCGAATTTTCCCCGATGCCAACAAACGCGCAGACCGTGTTTGCGGTCGATCCTTCCGGGTAAGTTTTTGCAGATCTCCAAACCGGTCTGGATCGGCCTCAATCATCAGGCCATGCCAGCCTTGCTCCATTAGCTTGCGGGTGTTGGAAAGGTGCACTCCGTCCCATGCACCGAACTCGCAGCACAAACCTCGGTTTATCCCGAGGATTTGCATGATGCGGACCAATATACCTTCTTCGCCCGATTGGCTGTAGCCGTCCTCTCGATATTCGAACAGGGATTTCATGACTGCGAAACTACGATGCAAATGGGCCATCGAGCAACCCCCAGCGTAATGTTGCTGAACCTGGCACACCACAGTCATCCCGGCGCCGATCATTAAGCTAGAAAAGCCGAGGGACGTCAATCTAGTGCCGAAATGCAGCTTAGCCTTACCGCCCTTTGACCGCGTGAAAATTCGGAGGATCAATGACCACGACAACGAGCACGATACGATCGGTAGCGGCCAACAAAACACCCCGCCGATGATCGGCGGGAGCTTTTTATTTCCGCTTGCTAAGTAGCCGGCCTTTTCAGGTCTTGTGATACTCGCGAAACCATTTTGAAAATCGCGCGATGCCGTCTTCGATCGTCGTCGAGGGCCTGAATCCGATATCGCGTTCGAGGTCTTCGATGTCGGCATAGGTGGCCGGCACGTCGCCGGGCTGCATCGGCAACATCTCCTTGATCGCAGGTCGCCCGAATTCCTTCTCCAGCATCGCTACCACATACATCAATTCTTCCGGACGATTGTTGCCGATATTGTAGATTTTCCACGGCGCCGCACTCGAAGCGGGATCGGGATCGGCGCCGGACCACGTGAGATTTCCCTGTGGCGGACGGTCGATCAGTCGCACGATCGCTTCGACGATGTCGTCGATATAGGTAAAGTCGCGCCGCATGTTGCCGTGGTTGAACAGCCGGATCGGCTTGCCCTCAAGGATGGCCTTGGCGAAGATGAACATCGCCATGTCCGGGCGGCCCCAGGGACCGTAGACGGTGAAAAACCGAAGGCCGGTGGCCGGAATGCGATACAGATGGCTATAGGCATGCGCCATCAGCTCATTGGCCTTTTTCGACGCGGCATAGAGGCTGATCGGGTGATCGACATTGTCCTGCACCGAAAACGGCAGCTTGGTATTGGCGCCATAGACCGAGGACGACGACGCAAAGAGCAGATGCCCGCAACCGTGATGGCGGCAGCCCTCCAGCACATTGAGAAAGCCTTCGATATTCGCATCGACATAGGCGTGGGGATTTTCCAGCGAATAACGCACGCCGGCCTGGGCCGCGAGATGAATGACGACAGGAAAGCGGTGCTGCGCGAACAGCGACCTCGTGGCCTGCGCGATCCGCGAGGTCGAGCTTCACGAAAGCTGAATTTGGACTGGCGCTTTGAGGACATCGAGGCGCGCTTCCTTCAGCGCCGGATCGTAATAGTCGTTGACGCTGTCGAGGCCGACGACCTGCGGCCGGCCGACAACAAACGTTGCGCGACGTGAAAGCCGATGAAGCCGGCGGCGCCGGTGACCAGGACCGTTTCGTCTTTCATGCTTTCACCGGTCTCTGGCGCTCACAGCCGCCACAACTCGATGCCGGCGGGCTTGGAGCTGCGATCGAGCTTCATCTTCACGTCGAGAACCAGACCCGAGCCGCCGATCAACAGCCTCTGGATCAGCGGCCAGCCGCCCTCGATATAGCTGCCGTGCGCGACCGCCAGAATGACCGCATCCGCCGGACGCAATCGCATCCAAGTTCGGTGATGGCCACGCCATATTCATGCCTCGCGTCCTCGGCGTTCGCCAGAGGATCGTGCACCTGCACCGTGAAGGCCAAACGATTCCAGCTCGCGGACGATATCCATGACCCGGGAGTTGCGGGTATCCGGAACATTTTCCTTGAATGTCAGGCCGAGGATGGTGACGACGCCTCCGCGTCCCTTCCGTCGCAGCAAGCCCGCGGACGCATTCTCGCGCCACGCGCTGACCCATGCCGTCGTTGATGCGCCGGCCGGCGAGGATGACTTCGGGATGATAGCCCGCCTTCTCGGCGCGATAAGTCAGGTAATAGGGATCGACCCCGATGCAGTGGCCGCCGACGAGCCCGGGCTGAAATGGCAGGAAATTCCATTTTGTCCGCGCGGCCGCCAGTACATCGCCGGTGTCGATCTCGAGCGCCTGAAAGATCAGCGACAATTCGTTCATGAAGGCGATGTTGAGATCGCGCTGGGTGTTCTCGATCACCTTGGCCGCTTCGGCGACCCTGATCGAAGGCGCGCGATGAATGCCGGCCTTGACCACCGACCCATAGACGCTCGCGACGATGTCGAGCGTCTCCGGATTCTGCGCCGAAACCACCTTCATGATCGATCTCGAAGCGATGCTGCTTGTCGCCGGGATTGATGCGCTCCGGCGAATAACCGACGTTGAAATCCGCGCCAACCTTGAGCCCGGAACATTGCTCCAGGATCGGCACGCATTCCTCTTCGACCGCGCCGGGATAAACCGTCGACTCATAGACGACGATGTCGCCCTTCTTGAGCGCCGCACCCACCAGGCGCGACGCTTCGAACATCGCGCGCAGATCGGGCCGCCGCGCCTCGTCGATCGGGGTCGGAACCGTCACGATGAAGAAATCGGAGGCACGCAGAGCGTCCGCATCGCGGGTAAACGTCAGTGAAGGATGCTTGAGGTCCGACGCTTCCACTTCGCGTGTGCGATCCTGCCCCCTCTCCAGTTCCCGGATCCGCGAGGCATCGATGTCGAAGCCCGTGACCGCAAAGCCTTCGCGTGCAAAGGCAACGGCCACGGGCAGCCCTACATAGCCCAATCCGATGACTGCGATCTTACGCCGGGGAGCCATCAAATAAGTCTCTCGGCTTTTCGATCGTCATTGACAATAATTTTTCGACTTTCGGCCGAATAGCGAAAGGTAAAGGAAACAGGCAGTCATTTCGAACGCAACTAGACCTCATAGCCGCTTTACCGCGACGCATCCCCAATTAGCCTCAGCGCGACCTGAATCTTCGAAATCGCGCTTAATTTCGAAACCGAGATGCTGAATCAGCCGCTTCAGCTGACGCGGATCGGAACAAATCTCGAAATGACCGGCATCAGCGGTGCCATGGTGATCGAAGTCCGTCCAGAACAATAAATGGCAACCCGGCGCAGCGTAGGCACTGATATTGCTGAGAACAAATGGCCAGTTAGGTGTGTGATCCAGCATATTGCGACAGTGAATGGCACCATCGAAACGGGACTCATATTCCGGTATAAAGATATCTGCACCTACCGAGCGGAGCTCCAAATCATCAAAAATCGACTTGCCGAAGTGCTGCCGCTGCCAATCGCGCACGGCGTCGCCGAGAGGTTCGATAGCCGCGCCGGCGCCGATGCCGTGCCAAGTTACTAAAGGCGTGAATACACACGGGCCGACGTCCAGGCATGCCTTGCCCTGGATCTTATCGAGAAAGCGACGAAACAGGCCGACGTCATTTGCAAAGAATTCGCGCACGAAGAGCTCGTTGAAATAGCCCGTGTCGCTCCTTAGTTCGCCCGCTTTATATCTGCTGAAGAGATCAGTGAAAAACGGCTCGGACATGAAACCAACCGCGTGCTCTAGCTCATACTCCTGAGCCGCAGACCACGATTTCTTCGAGCTTACGACTTGCCGATCCTCTACCGCTTGGCGGCTTAAACGCGAAAACAGCTTTCCGATCATCCATTTCTCTCCGCGCGTTCCAACACCGTGACCGATTGCGGGTAGCACAAAGCTGTCAAAACAATCAATCGCGGCTCATTGGCGAGCCATTTCAGGTTTCAGGGCCAACCTGTACGAGCCGGCGGCAAATTCCTACTGCTTTAAGCACCATTCGTCATGCCAGGCTTGAGCCATCAGGACGTTCCAGAGCCAATTGCCGTGGTTGTGCCGGCCGCTCATATGTTCGGCCATTCGCGCCGTCACGCGACTGGCGTTGAACAGATTCTGGGCCCGCAGCCTTGCCGGTGACAACAGATCGCTCGCCCACGACTTAAGAGGCCCGCGCAGCCAACCGTCGATGGGAATGCCAAAGCCGGTCTTCGGCCGGTCGACGAGATTTCGCGGGACATGTCGATAGAGCACCTGGCGGACCAGCCATTTGCCGCGACCGTCGCGGACCTTCATGCCGGGCGGGATTCTGGCGGCGAATTCCACCAAATCCTTGTCGAGAAACGGCACCCTGGTTTCCAGTGCGACCGCCATCGCGGCGCGGTCGACTTTCTGCAAGATATCGTCGGTGAGATAGCTGAGCGAGTCCGCCAACGTCATGCGATCGAGCGGATCGAGTTTGCCCGTGACCCGGTTCATTTCCACGGACGACCAGCTTCCGCTCTCCTCGCCCTGCAGAACCGTTTGCGCAGGCTCGTTGTCTATCGAACAAAGCTCCCGGTACATATCGTCAAGCGAGGTCGATCCAATGATGCGCGCCAACTTTGCCATTTGATCGCCGGCACGCCGCACGTTGAAACGCGTTGGCAATATGGGGCCGGCCAACCGCGCAAGTGTTCCGGCCGGCTCAGGCGAAATCGAGCGCAGGAAAATGCTGAAGGCGTGGCGGAGCGCCGCCGGCGTCGCCGCAAATCGCGCGTTTAGGCTGTCACCCCACACATGTCTGTTGTAACCGCCGAACAACTCATCGCCAGCATCGCCCGAAAGGGCGACCGTAACATGCTGACGCGCAAGGGCCGAGACCAGGTGCGTTGGGATTTGAGAAGAATCCGCAAACGGCTCGTCATACATCGTCGGCAGCTTCGGAATGACATTCATCGCCGTCCTGGGATCGACATAAAGCTCAGTGTGCGAGGTCCCGAGATGCGAAGCCACCTTGCGCGCTTCGGAGGCTTCATCGAACGCATCTTCCCGGAAGCCAATCGTGAAAGTGCGTACCGGTTGACCCGCTTGCGCCTGCATCAGCGCGACAACAGTAGACGAATCGATTCCACCAGACAGAAACGCTCCCAGCGGCACATCGGAAAGGCATTGACGCTTGATCGCGATCGACAACAGCCGCTGCAATTCGGCGACCGCCTCCTGTTCGTCCGCGATGCGATTGGCCTGCGCGGCAACGACGACCTCGCGCAGGGACCAGTACGGCTTTGGCGCGGGCATTCCGTTCGGAGAAGCATCATCGGTAAACGTGACGTAAGCTGCGGACGGAAGCTTGCGGATGCACGTCCAGATCGTCGACGGCGCAGGCACATAGGCATAGCGCATGAACGACGTCAGCGCGCTGCGATCCAGCGACGGCGACCACGCCGGATGGGTCGCTAGCGCCTTCAACTCGGACGCAAAGATCAGATCTCTGCCGCTCCAGCCATAAAACAGCGGTTTCTCGCCGAACCTGTCGCGGGCCAACGTCAGCGTCCGTTCGCCCTCGTCCCACAGCGCCAGCGCAAACATGCCGGAAAGGCGTCGCAGCGCCGCTTCCACACCCCAGTGCCTGACGGCGTAGAGCAACGTCTCCGTGTCGGAATGTCCGCGCCAGTTCGGCGCGGCGCCGGCGGCTTCGAGCTCGGCCCTGATATCGAGATGATTGTAGATCTCGCCATTGAACGTCACCGTGAAGCGGCCGCAGTCGCTGTGCATCGGTTGGCTGCCCGCCAGCGACAGTTCGAGAACGGAAAGCCGGCGGTGACCGAAAGCAATTCCAGCGGACGCCTTCGTCCAGTTACCGCTCGCATCCGGTCCGCGATACGCCAGCGCATCGGTCATGTTCCTGGCGATCCCGGAAAGCTCGCTTTCATCACCCCCGCCAGGCCGCAACAAACCCGCAATGCCGCACATCAGCCTGCGCTCTCGCTTAAACCGAATGAATATCCAGCCCGACCTTCCTGCAACTTTTGCCACTCCCGCGCAACTTCCGGCGAGACGGGCTTCAAACGCCTCAATTGCATCTGACGATGGAGGCCCAATGCGAGGGTCGCAACATCCGTGACGCCCTTCGCCGCGTGGTCGGCAATCCCCGCCAGCGCGGGAAGAAGTTCGCCGGTAGCCAACCCGTTGCGCCAAGCCGATCCGGCGAAGGTCGCGCGGCCGGGAATCAATTTCTTCAGCGCCAGTCGATCCTGACGATAACCGAGGAGGACCTTGTCGAGCCCGCCCAACCGGCTATGGCGAAAGCTGCGCAGCAACAAGTCCTGATCTTCCGCATATCTGAGTTCGGCGTTGTAGGGATTGTTCCGAAACCAAATCGCCCGTCCGCACCAGGTCGGGTGGGGAAGCGGAAAGCCAACAAAGGGCCGCGCGACAATATCCGGATGGTCGATGCCGACCGGTATTTCACCGATCAGTGTGCCGTCGCCGGTGAAGACCGCGGCGCCGCAAGCGAGCAAATCGAGCCCCGGTTCCTCGCGCAGACGAGCGACCTGCCGGGCCAGACGTTCCGGAAAGCAGATATCGTCGGCATCCATCCGGGCAATGAACTCGCCCTGGGTGAGCGTCACCGCCTGATTGAGCCGCGCCGCCAATCCGGCGGAACGGGATTCGCGGACGAGGCGGATACGCCCGTCATGGAACCCTTCCACGATGCCGCTGCTCCGATCGGAGGAGCCGTCGTCGACAACGATCATTTCCCAATCGTGCAGAGTCTGCATCAAGACCGAGCGTACCGCCGCGCCGACCGTCGATGAGCTGTTACGCATCGACATGATGATCGACACGACGGGGCGTCGAGCCGCACTACTCATCTGCAGATCAATGATCGGCCGAATCTCGTTGCTGCGCGCATCACACTCGCGGCCAGCAAGCGTCATGCCAGGCAGACCGAGGCCGGACTTGACGGCACGGAAACGCCCCGGAAATTTTCCGACGATCTCATCGATCGCGCGCGCGGGCCCAACGTTGTAGTTCGATTCCGCCGACTGAAAAAACGTGTCATGCGCCAGCGCGCTCGCGTCCGGCACGGTCGAAAAGATCTGGTTCAACTCGTCAAGGACCGACTCGTAAGCATGATCTCCGTCGACAAAGAATAACGGCCGTTTGGGGCAGCCGAGCTTTCGCCACTGTTTAAGCGCGACTTCCACGCCGTTTCCGCGATGCAGATGAACCCCGGAAAAGCCCCGGACCAGCCGGCCATGCTCCTCGCCGGGGTGCTCGACATGGCTTGCGTCCGGCGGCAGGTCAACCGAATGAATTTCGTAATCGAGTTTGAACGCCTTGCTGCATTCGTAAAAGATCCGGGCCGACGCGCCGATATGCGTGCCCCAATCAAACACCACCGACGGCCGGAGCCGGCACGCAGCCCCGGCCATCAGGAGTAATTCGTTCAACGGATAGGGGTGCGTCCCCACCACCGGCACGACCTTCTCCAGCAGGAAGCGCGACAGCGTCCAGAGATCAACCTCGAACTCCGAGGCGGCCGGATTGGGAACAGGATCGGGCCATGCCCCCGCCAACCGCTGCGTCTTACTGCGGAACTTGCGTATGATGGAGCGGGCTGCCGGAAACGCCACGGTGATACTCTCCTAATCTCTAAATATATTGCTGCTGCGAGCGGTCAGACCAAAATCCAGTTGGCCGGATAAAGGTCGCGTGTATTTCGTTTGCTTAATTCCGTCGCCGCGAACCAGGCGCGCGGCGCCACGACGATCTTCTCGGACGACGGATTCAACCACGCGCCCCACCAGCTGAAGGAACTATTGGCGATCACATGATGCCGGCACCGCGCCATCAGCGTCATGTCTTCCCAGGGACGCTCCGGGTCGCCGCAGACATGATTCAAGCGTGAGGCGGGAACAAAGCCGAGTACTTGCTCCGCCGCCGCGGGATCGTCCGAAAATATGAACAACTCGGCTTCATTGCCGATCGAGCTTTCCAGACGGTCGAACACCTGACGATAAAAGGATTCTCCGAGGATTCCGTGGACCTCGTGCGTGCCTGGTTTGAGATAATCGCCACGGCGGACGTGCACGGAGACCGGCAGCCGGCTGGTTTCGATCCGCTTGAGCGCGGCTGCAGCGGCGCCACGCAACGGTTCGCGGGGAGAAAACCAGTCGCGCAAGTTTCCGGCAATCGAATTGAAGTAGCGCTCGCTCTGGAAATAACCGAACAGCGAAATCCTGGGGCCGAGCGCCTCGAAGGCCGGATCGTACTGGAAATGCGGTTCGCGATATTCGTTTGGCGACGATGCCAGCTTCGGCAGGCCGGCCTTCCCGAGCAGCCGATCGATCCGTGCCTTCCATTTGGCGTGGCCAAACTTTTCTTCGGGCTGTTCGACTGGTTGGAGTTTTGTCGAAGCGGTTGCTTCCGGCACGCACAAATGGCCGAGTAGAAATGGACGCGGGGTATCTCGCAAATCCCTGATTCTGAAACCGCTGATATCGAGCGCAAGAGGAACTCCATGCCGCTCGGCGAGCGCCTTGCCGGCCGCATACTGGAACATCTGGTTTCCCAGACCGCCGATCAGCGACACCGTAATCACGTCAACTATTTCTGAGCCTGCCTCTGGCGAAGTGCCTCGACCGCGGCACGAACACCGTCTTCAAGTCCGATCAACGGCTGCCAGCTGAGTTCCGAACGCAGCCGATCTGGCGAGCCGACCAGCCACGGCTCGTCATCCTTGCGCATGGCGATCGCACCGAAACCGAGCAGGGAGGCATCGGCATTCATCGCCGCCGCGACCTGCTCAGCGAACTCCCGAACGGAATGCGCACGGCCGGTGGCGACGTTCCAAGTAGCAGTGCCGCCCTTGTCGCGACAATGCGTGTCGGCGCGCACCATCGCCTCGATGACATCGTCGATATAAATAAAGTCGAGCACCTGCGTTCCGGCCGAAATCGCCACACGCTCGTGTTTGCCGAGGCCGCCGACGAGCGCCGGCAGCAGCCGATGCGGCGCCTCACCGGCGCCATAGACCTTGAAAAGGCGCAGGAGACGAAACCCGGCGCCGCTGCTATGGGCGATCGCGCCCGCCATTAAGCCGCCGGCAGCCTTTGACGAACCGTAGAGTTTGCTCTGCTCCAGCGGCGAGTCTTCAAAAAGCAACTCTTGGGTCGATGGACTGCGATACTCTGAAAAGGTGCCCGTCATTACCATGCGCGCCCGCCATTCGCCGCATAACCGCGCGAGCGCTGCCGGCATTTCCATGTTGATCCGCACGATCTCGTCGACGTCGCGCTGATTCGGTTTCACGCCATAGGCCGCAAGATGAAAAATGGCCTCGAACGGCTTGTCCAGAAGTTTCCGCAAATGCCGTTCGCTGAAATCATCGCAAGTAATCACACGAACACGGTCGCGCCACTGTGCGGGCAGCACACTTGACGATCTCGTCAGTACGGTAACGCTGCACCCCTCGGACAACAGTCGAGCAACAAGATGAACCCCAACGAAACCGGTGGCGCCGGTGACGAGCAAATTAGCGGCCGACATGGATCCTCACGGCTTGGCGATATTGCTCGATCTGCGCGGCGGTGATTTGCGCGGCCTGACCGGGACTCGCGGCAAAATCCCGATACCAGTTGGCTGTGAGTTCGACCGTGTCGACAAACGATAGCGGCGGTATCCAGCCGAGCTGCGCCCGGGCCTTCGTGCTGTCGAGATGCAGGAATCGCGTTTCCGGAAAACTGCCGGGCGTGTAAGTGATTTGCGGTCTTGTCCAGACCGCCGAGAGTTGCTCGACCAGATCGCCGACGGTACGGGCGGCCTCATCGTTTGGGCCGAAATTCCAGTTGTCGGCAGCGGCGCGATCTCCGCCCAATAGGCGCGTTGCCAGCACCAGATAGCCATGAACAAGCGCCACCACATGCTGCCATGGACGCACGGCCGCTGGATTGCGCAAGTTAATCGGCTGGCGCGCCGTCACCGCACGGACGAAATCCGGCACGATCCGGTCGGCCGACCAGTCGCCACCGCCGATGATGTTACCGCCACGGGCGTTCGCGATCAGCGCCCCGTTGCCGCGCTCAGCCAGTGTCGCGCGATAGGAGGCCGCCACCAGCTCGGCGCAGGCTTTGGAGGCGCTGTAGGGGTCCTTGCCGCCGAGTGGATCCAGCTCGCGATAACCCCAGACCCAATCCTGATCGCGATAGACTTTGTCGGTGGTGATACAGACGACGGCCTTGACGTCGGGCGTAAGCCGCGCGGCCTCGAGCACATGGGCAGTGCCTAGCGCATTGGTGGCAAACGTCTCGATCGGATCCGCAAAGGATTTCGAAACCAGGGGCTGCGCGGCCAAGTGAATGATGACCGATGGCCGATGCCGCTCAACGGTGCTTCGGACGGTAGCGAAATCGCGGATATCGCCTGTCGTCGATGCGACGCCGTCGGCGATGTCGGCAGCGGCAAACAGGTTCGGTTCGGTTGTGGGCGCCAGCGCAAGCCCGGCCACGTCGCAGCCGATCAGCTTGAGCCAGCTCACGAGCCAGCCTCCGGTAAAGCCGGTGTGGCCGGTAACGAGGACGCGTTGGCCCTGCAAAGGCAACTCGAAATCCAGCAAAGGAGAACTAGCGATCATACATCTCACCTCTGCATATCAAGCCGGTCAAAACGGATCGGCAGCGGTCTGATACGCGATTTCCAACCTGACTCACCCGCCGACGGCCCCCTCGACGGGCTCCGATTGTAGCGGTGAAATCACCGTTTCACCGCGCAAGATAAGCTCATAGGATTTAACGATTTCCGCCCAAGTGAACCGATCAAGCCACGCTTGCCGGCCTGCATCACCGAGCTTTCGGAGATAGTCTGGAGCGCGTATACCCTTTTCCATCTCCCGCGCCAAAATCTCGGGCGATACCTTGACATAGCCGCGGTTGTCTACGTCCGCTGGGCAGAGCCAGCCGCCGCCGGTCCAGCGCACGATCTCGCTTGCGTTGCCGGCCGGCACCGTAAGGAACGGCGTTCCGGCAGCCGCGGATTCAAAGAGAACGAGCGGCGAGTATTCGACCTTCGAGGCAAAGACGAACAGATCAGCTTCAAAGAACGCGTCAACCACTTTTTCGCGAGGCAAATCGAGGCGGAGGACTGTTTTCTGAGCCGGCGCAGCAACCACCGCACAATCCATTTTGTCCAACGACTTATCGGAAACTCCCTCCACCTTGCTACGTTGCTCCGGCGGCTTGGGGAACAGACGATCGATAACGGCTCTGATTCCCCGCTCGCGAAACAATTGAATTCCCCTTCGTATCGTCTCAGGCCTGACGAAAAGCTGAAATACCGTGCGAACACGATGCAATCCGAAGCGGCCGACAGACCAGTTGCCATTCAGGATCAAGGTTGCACCTCGGCCACCCAAATCGGCCTGTGCGAAAGCTTCGGCGACGATCTCATGACCTTTCGCACTAACGGGAGCCCCGACCGTCAAGAGAACGAGGTCAGATGCTGGAATACCGAGCTGCTCCCTGAGACGTCCGTCCTGGCGCCCACTCCGCCCAAACTCGGCTTCGCTAGCACCGTTAGGAATGATGGAGAGGTTGGTCATTCCGTTCGCGCGGACGAAATCGATGTCGCGGTAGTGCTCCGCGTAGAAAATAAGATGATCGAACTTGCGCAGGATATCCGGAAGCTGCCGGAAATATTCCTTGAACGAGGGCTCGTAGAAACTTGAAAAGCCGCAAGGGACGAAAACCATCCGCGCCTTGATCTGGTCTATTACAGGCCAAAGCGCATCGAAACTCCATTGCTGGGCGGCCTTGATCAGGATCGCGTCGCCATCGAAAGCGGTGAGAAATTTGCGGTATCGATCGGCCTCGCCGCGAATACCGGTGACAAGATTTCCAGTGACGTCGAAGGCATGGATACGAACACCATTGTGGACGTTCGTCTTGCGATCAGGATGAATGCGCGTCGCCACGCTGACATCATGACCACGAGCCGCCATCCGCTCAGCGATCTGTCGTATAACCTCCTGCACCCCGCCCCGATGCGGCCAATAACTTTCACAGCAAAACAGAAGCCTCATCGTGATACCCTACCGCGCAGCCGACATCAGACGGCGAAGGCGCCCGCCGACGGCTCGCGCCGCACGCAAGGTCACGCCCAGCGCGGGCTGACGCAGAAGGAGTTGATGCCGGACCCGAGTCTGAACATTGAGAACTCTCTGCGCAAGGTCCGGGCGTAGCTTGCCGCCACCAATCTTGCGTCCGGCCTCCTCGACAATAGCGTACATCGCCGCGGCGTCGGGTTTACGCGAAACCCTCGCGTCCGCGCCATGAACGAGCGCGGCGATGTCGACGTGAACCTGCTGTGGCACAATCGCCCCGCTCGCATGTGCCAGGTTTTCTGAAGAGATAGTCACGAGCCTCTCCAGAAACGGCTGGGCGCCGGCGCGCGACATACTGGAGGAAACCTCACGATACACCGTCAACCGTTCGCCTAGATTGGCCACACGATAGTGCCGAGCAAGGCGTGACCACAACTCATAATCTTCAGGCGGCTGGCGCGCCGGATCGCTGGCGTAGCCGCCAACGTGGTCAAGCGCCGACTTCCGCATCATGACCGAAGAGTGCACAAAGGGATTATTCAAGAGGAGATCAAATCGCAGAATATCGTCCTCGGTCGGGTGATCATGAAAGCGGCCGCTCGGCGCATCGCCGGCCCATATCTCCGCGCACGTACCGACCAGGGCGTGGTCGGGGTGCGCATCGAGAAACGCGACCTGCTTCGCTATCCGGGTCGGATCGGCGAGATCATCGTGGTCCTGCCTTGCGATATAGCGCCCTCGCGCCAGCGAGATGCCGCGGTTGAGTGCAGCCGCGAGACCCATGTCTTCCTGATGATAGGCCCGCACCCTGGGATCGCCTATCTGGTCGAGAAACTCGCGCGTACGGTCGGTCGAGCCGTTATTGATGGCAATCAGTTCGAAGTCGGAGAAAGACTGCTTCAGGATCGTATCGAGCGCCTGAGGCAAGTCAGATCCGCCGTTGCGCACGGAGAGCACGACACTCACCGTCGGTGCACGGTCTTGGTTATTCATGGATTGCGTTGCCGCGGCTGTCCAAAATAAGCGGCTCAGGCACCGGAATGATGAAGCGCCCTTCCCAGTTGGGAAATTGATTGATCTGTGCCACGATTTCGTCTCGCAGGTTCCATGGCAGAATGAGGAGGTAGTCTGGCCTTCGCTTCTCGATTTCCTCAGGTGCGAGGACCGGAATTCGTGTCCCCGGCAGAAGATGACCCTGTTTGTGCACGTTGCGGTCGACTGTATATTCGATGAAGTCCCGCCCGATTCCACAATAGTTCAGCAAGGTGTTGCCTTTTGCAGGAGCACCATACGCCGCGACTGATTTTCCGCTTTCCACGAGCTCGATCACCAGACGAAGTAGCGACCGCTTCAAATGGCGGACGCGTTGTCCAAACGCCTCATAAGTCACAACCTGATCGAGTCCGGCGACGATCTCCTGCTGCCGCAACTGCGCGACGGTATCCGCCACCGTCATACGATCGGCATGCGCAACATAGAGACGCAGCGAACCGCCATGCGTCGAGAGACGCTCGACGTCTACCACCTGCAACCCGTGCCGCTTGAACAATGGCTCCAATGCAAACAATGACAAATAGGAATAGTGCTCGTGATATATCGTGTCGAACTCGACGTCGCGAATCATTTCAAGCACGTGCGGGAACTCAAACGTCGCAACACCTCGCTCACCAAGCAAGATTGTAAAACCCGCGACAAAGTCGTTGATGTCCGGCACGTGAGCCAAGACATTGTTGGCGATGATCAAGTCCGCTACGCCGCTTCGCTCGCGGAGTTGCCTTGCCGTTTTTGATCCGAAGAATGCCACTTCGGTCGGAACGCGCCGCTGGTCCCAGGCAGCCCTGGCACAGTTAGCTGCTGGATCAACGCCGAGACAAGGAATACCTCGTTCGACGAAATACTGCAGGAGATATCCGTCGTTGCTCCCGACTTCGACCACGTGAGAGTTCGTACTCAATCCAAGCCGGCTCACCGTGTTTTCCACGAAGCCTCTGGCATGGGCGAGCCAACTATCCGAGAAGGACGAGAAGTAAACATATTCTCCATGAAAGTGCGTCTGCGGAGTCTCGATAGTCCTCAAGCTGCACCAGCATGCACCGGTCGCAAACGAAGCTCTTAAGCGGATAGAACCGCTCGCTGAATGATGCGTGTGCCTCGCGAACGAACGCATTCGATATCGGGGTCATACCAAGATCTACCAGCACCGCCGACAGTGGCGCGCCGCAGGACCGGCAGATCGGAAGAGTGGTTACCATATGACCTAAGCCCACTGCCGCCAAGGCGCGCGGCCTGACTGCCAGAGATCTTCAAGCAGCATCTTTTCACGGAGCGTATCCATCGGCTGCCAAAACCCGAAGTGCCGATAGGCACGCAACTCCTCATCCCTGGCCAGCGCCTCGAGCGGCGCAGCCTCCCAGGAAGTGCCATCGCCCTCGATCCGATCGACGACTTGAGGATTGAGCACGAAGAAGCCGCCGTTGATGTACGCATTGTCGCCAGGCGGCTTCTCGGCAAAGGACTTCACGGCCGAATTCGTCGATCTCAAGCGCGCCGTAACGTCCCGGCGGCCGCACGGCGGTTACGGTTGCCAGCTTTCCATGACTGCGGTGAAAGGCGATTGTCGCCGTAATATCGACGTCAGAAAGTCCGTCGCCGTAGGTGAAGCAGAACGGCCCGGTCGAATCGAGATAATTGCGTATCCTCTTGAGGCGTCCGCCAGTCAGGGTCGTCTCGCCGGTATCGACGAGCGTGATACGCCACGGTTCGACACTGCTCTGATGGTAGGTGACGCTGTTCTTCGTGGCATCTATGGTGACATCGGAATGATGTAGCACGAAGTTCATGAAATATTCTTTGATCATGTACCCCTTATAACCCAGGCAGATCACGAAATCTGTGATCCCATGATGCGCATAGAGCTTCATGATGTGCCAGAGCATCGGCCGTCCCCCGATTTCGATCATCGGCTTCGGCCGAACCGACGTTTCTTCCGAGATCCGGGTGCCCATACCACCTGCCAGGATGACTGCTTTCATCAGATTATGCCTTATCTGGAGACACGGAACGTCAGAAGCCGATCGCGGATTCGTCCGAGAAGCCGAACGAGGCGTCGCCTCGACGGCCAATCGTCGTAGTCCTGTCGGGCCCTCCCGGAGAACAAATAATCATATGGCGACCTGACTGCTAAAACAGCCGCCGTCAATAACCAATAGCCGCTGCCCGCCGCAGCCATGCGGTAGCTTCGAAAATAGATCGCGCGCTCTTCCCGAGGATAGAGCAGCAGGCGCGCGTTTACTACCGAATCGGCGGTTTCGGTAGTAATACGCTTTTGAAGAACAACCTGATCGTCTACGATAAGGTTTGATCGGCAAAGATAGCCGTAGACTAGATTCATGTCGCTTCCCCAAGTCGATCGACGCTCTCGAAATACGCGGATCGCCTCCAACAGCGCCTGCCGGCGAAAGATAGAGTAGATCAGAATTCGCTTTTCCCATGATCTCCGGCTCCCATAGGAAACGCACAAGGTCGATTGATTTCAATGTGCTGGACTGAAATCGCTTAAAGCTTGGATAAGATCGCACAACCTCGCCATCGGCATTGATGTTGACGACTTGGCAAAACCAGGCAGACGCGCCTCGATTTACATCAAGCGCAGCGGCTCCTTTCTCCAAGAAATCGACCGGCCACAAATCGTCATCAGATGCCCAAAGGAACAACGGCGCTCGCGCCTGGTCGAAGACAAACCAGAAATTCCTCTCCGGTCCTTGGTTGGCAGGCTGCCGTACATAACGAAACCGGGAATCTTTCTGGACGTAGCGTTCGCAGAGCTCCTGCACCTTAGGATTCGGCGACGCATTATCCGACACGATCAGCTCGAAGTCCGTAAAGGTCTGACGGCGGAAGCAGTCCAGCACAAGCGCCAGCAATTCCGGCCGGTTATAAGTAGGCAGGCCGATCGAAACGCGCGGCGAGGAGTTTTTCATCGGCGCTTCGCGGCAGTCGAGCCGATGGCCCCGCCAAGGGATTGCGGGTCCGCGAGAGCCGCTGGCTTCCAACGCAAGGCGAGCAAAAATTGGTGCTTCAACAGACAATAGACAGCCCAAGCATGCAGACGCCGGGTGGTCTTACCATCGTATCCAAGAGCATCGATGGCTGCAAAATTCTCGTGCATGACCATGTTGTGATATTGGTAATTCGATCGGCAATCGTTCAAGTAGCTCCGCCACCCGCGCCAATTTGGGAGCCGGCCACCCACTTGCTCCCATCGTGCTTGATCGCAGACGGTTTTCGGAGCTGCCTTGTAAAGGCCGACCTCCGGAATAACTCTAATATCGCCGCTGGCCGCCAACAATATCTGCATGGGAATTTCGTTGAGCGTGCGCCCGATCCATTCGGTAATCGGTTTGCCTTCATGAAACAGAACCTCTCGTCTGAACACGCCATAGACGAGATTGCCGTAAACGTGACGTAAGAGGTGCTTCACACGCTCCACCGGCGATGGCGAAGAATAGCTCTGAAAGGGAGAGCCTTCAAAAAAGAATGGAAACAATCCTTCACCATCGACTTCGTATTGGGCTTCCATCTGACATACAACCAGCGCAGAATCGCTCTGAAGTTCCGCAACACAACGTTCGACAAAAAAAGGCTCCCAGCGATCGTCATCCGCCGCCCACATGAAAAATTCACCTCGGGCCTTGGGCGGCAAGGACGAGAAATTCGACATCGCACCAAGATTGTTGGGATGCCGATGATGGCTGACGCGTGAATCTTTCGCCGCGAACTCTTCGATCGTTGCGCGAACGGCCGGATCGGTGGAGGCGTTGTCCGAGACTATGATTTCGAGATTCCGATAAGTCTGGGCACAAATACAGGCGAGCGTACGCGCCAGCCCCGCGGGCCGGTTAAACGTAGGTATGCCGATCGTAACGAGTGGCTCGGTCATTGAACAGCTTCCGGCTTCACCCGACGCGCTTCAGGTATCCGTCCGGCGCCACTGTAATCAGCAGCTTGTGCTGAATGCTCTTGTCGATCTCGAATTCGGTATGACCCTTGAGAAAATCCCAAACCGCAGTCTTCGCGTTGTTACCCTTTCCCCAAGGTCGATTGGAGAAGGTGCCATCGGGCAAATCCTCGATCACGGTATCGAACACAATACAATAGCTTCCGATCGAGACGAGATTCGCATAAGCCTCAAGTTCAGCCGCTACGTGATCGTGGGTATGGTTGCTGTCTAACATGACGAGCACGCTGCGCTTGCCCGCAGCCTCCTTCTTGACTTGCGAAATCATCTCGGGCGCGACACTCGAACCCTCGATCATGGTAATGCGCCGCGCCATCGGATGCGCTTCGATCGCCGTTCGGTTGTGGGAACGAATATCAATATCGATACCCAGCACCTGGGCATCCTGCGGGCCGCCGGAGATCGCATTCAACTCCAGCATCGAAGCCGAGAAGATCAGCGATCCGCCATGCGCAATGCCGGTCTCAATGATGAGATCCGGCTTGACCGACCAGATGATTTCCTGGACCGCAAGAATATCCTGCGGATACTGGATGATCGGGCGGCCCATCCACTCGAAATGGTAGGAATATTTGGCGGGATTGGCGCGATCCATCCATGATCGCGTGATCGCGGCAAGCTCACGGTCATCCCCCATCTGGGTGATCTCAGCCGCGCATTCGCGCTTGAATTTCTCATACTCGCTCATCACGACTTCCTCTCGATATCGATGCGAACCTCGTACACCTCGCCTCCGTCCGAAAACGAGCATGCGGGATAGCCAGGAAATGTTCGCGCCCGAAGCAGATTGAGCAGATCGCGAGCGACATAGCTCTTGTCCAGATCGATCGAACTCACCGCATCGAGTTCGGCTGCTCGGTGAAATGTACCGGCGGCAAGGTTCTGCGGCCGGGTTTGAAAATCGAGGTTGCGAAGCCCGGGATATGTCTCCTGAACCAGCCTCAGCATCGCGTCAGTCGCCTTGCGATACAGCGACCCGCCGGTGTCCTGCCAATCATAGGCCAGTTCAGCCTGGGCAACGATATCACCGCTGTCGATGCCTTCGTCCACTGTGTGAAGGCTCACGCCGAAAGGCACGCGATCGACGATGGACCAGAAATTGTAGTGCTTGCCTCTGCCGTAAGGCAGCAAACTCGGGTGCGTATTGACGAAGCCGCAGCGCGGCAAGGAGAGCAGCGACGCGCGAATGATCTTCGGCCACCAGGCCAACAAGCCCAGATCGAATGAGAGCGCCTCACCGGCGACGAAGTCAGAAACGTGCGACGAGGACTGAAACACAAGCGATCGGATCTGAGCCTCACGTGCGACGGCGGCGACCTCGTTGTCGTCGGTAGTTACCATCAGGCCGATATCCTCAGAGAAGTTAGCGATCAGCCATCGAGCGATCTCCAACCCAACGTGCCCATCTGCAAGCAAAAGAAGCTTCATCGTGGGGTCAACTGCCCTTAAGCATTCTACGCACCACCGCGATCACGCGATCCTGGTCCGCCGTTGTCATGTCGTGATAGCTCGGAAGATTGATGGCCCGCTCCGGGATCCCCCATGCGTGCCGGTTGCCCCGCCTCGCCTCGAACATCGGCAATCCCGACAGTGGATAGAAAAAGACGCGGGCATCGATATTCTCGGCCGAGAATGCCGCGGCGAGTTTCTCGCGCGACACTCCGGTCTCTCCGTCGAATACAACGGTTGGCATCCATGCGCCGTTCACGATGTTGCTCGGCTCCGGATTTATCCGCACGCCTGGCAAATCCCGCAAGCCATCACGGTAGTAGCGAAAGATTTGCCGCTTGCGCCCGATCAATTCGGCAATTCGCTCCATTTGCGCGCAACCGAGCGCAGCCTGAATATTGGACATCTTGTATTTGAAGCCGACCATGTCGGGCCAGAATTGCTTTGACTGTCCGCGCGCCCGGCCATGGTTGGAAAGAGTCAAGACCCGCTCGAACAGCGCGGCGTCGTTGGTGACGAACATTCCGCCTTCGCCGGTTGTGACCGTCTTGGTGCCGTGAAACGAGAAGGCGCCGAAGCGACCCATGCTCCCCGCACGCTTGCCGAAATATTCCGAGCCGATGGCTTCAGCTGCATCCTCGATCACGGGAATGCCGTGTTTCTCGCCGATAGCGAGCAGACGCTCCATGTCGCAGAGATTGCCGTAGAGGTGAACGGCGAGAATGGCCCTCGTCCGCGGTGTGATTGCGGCTTCGGCCAGATCAGGATCGATGCACCAGCTGTCGGGGCGAATGTCCACAAAAACCGGCTTGGCGCCAAGATGAATGATCGGGGCTGCCGACGCGATCCAGTTGGTGTCGGCCAGGATAACCTCGTCGCCGGGTCCGATACCCAGCGCTGCCATTCCCATATGCAAGGCGCCCGTGCAACTCGATGTGGCAACCGCGTGGGACGTACCGATATGGTCCCTGAAAGCAGTCTCGAAGCGGACTATATAATCGTAGCAGCGCTCGCCCCAGCCGTTGGCGGCGGCATCGGCCGCATACCGCGATTCATGCTCGGTGATCGATGGCTTGGTATAGAGAATGCGCGCCGGTGCGCCGTTGGCTATTTGCGCCGGAGTTCGTTCCGTCACAGCAATATCCCCTCAAAAGATGCCGGCAGCGTTTTATCGCGTTCCGAAATGATCATGTCAGTGATTGGCCAGCTTATGCCCAACGGAGGGGCGTCAAAGCGAAAGCCCGCCGCGGCGCCCGGTACATAGGCCGGGGCGATCTCGTAATCGACCTCTGTATCGTCGACCAGGCTCTGAAAACCATGCGCAAAGCCCCTCGGAATATACAGTGTGAGCCGGTTGTCAGCGGTCAACTCCTCGCCGTGCCATTGCCCGTAGGTCGGCGATCGCTTGCGCAGATCGACCAACACGTCGAAGATCGCCCCCCGTGTGCAACGCACGGTCTTGGCTTCGAGATGTGGCGGCATCTGAAAATGCATGCCGCGCAAAGTCCCTGCCCGCGCATTGAACGAGATCGAGCGTTGCACCAGATCGGTTTCAAGTCCAAGCGCGCGAAACTCATCCGCGCAAAAACGGCGCGCAAACGCGCCGCGTTCATCGACCGATAGCATTGGTTCGATACGGTAAGCCCCTGCCAATTTCAATGAATGAAATTTCATCAACTTCAGCTGGTTTGCGGAACGATTTTCCAGTCGAGCGCAGGCCGGACCGCTCCAGGAACTCCTGCACTGAAGTCTCCTGGTTTTCGATCGGAAACATGGAAGCGCAGCGCATCTTGCGGATAAAAATGAACCCGCGTTGGATCAACGGATGTTAGTGCGACTCCTACAACGTAAAGGCCATGATTCAGGAAATCGCCGGGAATCCACATGGTCGATTTGTACAGACCGGGCGCCACTGGCTCGTTCTGCGGAGGCGAACTCACAAAGGCGTACTGATCCTGCAAGAAAACGTGAAAATTCGGCACCAGCCGCTGGCCGGCTTTTAGTACCTCGAAAATCATCTCCACGCCGACGCTCTCGGCACGGTCAACTTCCTCAACTTCGTTGAATTTACTGTCGTGAATCCGAGCGCTACAGAGTCTCGCAACATCGTCGCCGGGACGGGCTGCCTCGGATGAAAAACTCAACGCGGCCCCTCCCCCATTTTGTTTGGTTGAAAAATAAATGTCTGCAATGGCTTGCGGCTTGTCGACAGCCTGGACGATCCCTTTATCCAGCAGCACACATTGGGTGCAGAGAACTCGCCACCGTCGCCATATTGTGGCTGACAAACACCACCGTGCGTCCATCGCTGGTGACGCTTCTCATTTTGGCGAGACACTTCCTTTGAAATTCCGCGTCACCCACCGCGAGCACCTCATCGATGATGAGGATTTCCGGGTCTAGATGCGCAGCAATCGAGAAAGCAAGACGGGTATGCATACCACTGGAGTAGCGCTTTACGGGCGTGTCGATAAAAGCCTCGACGCCGGAAAAATCGACGATTTCGTCAAACTTGCGGTCGATTTCCCCGCGGCTCATGCCGAGAATGGCACCGTTGAGATACACATTTTCACGACCGCTTAGTTCAGGATGAAATCCGGTTCCGACTTCGAGCAAGGTCCCGGTTCGACCGTTCAGCCGTATCTCGCCGGTCGTCGGCGCCGTGATCTGGGCAATGATCTTGAGCAGCGTACTCTTACCCGAGCCGTTGCGTCCCACAATCCCGACCACCTGTCCCTGTTCGATGGTGAGGGAGACGTCCTTCAGCGCCCAGAACGGCTCGACATCTATCGTCGAATACTCATCATCCCGCCCTCCGCCGAGCAGTCTCTTGCCCCACTGCGAGATCAGTCCGGATAAAAGCCGCGAATGGGTATGATGGACCCCCCGAAAATATTCCTTGCCGACACCAAATACTTCAATTGCTGCGGTCATTCGCCTCATCCGATACTATTCGCGGACGACAGATCCAGGTCGAGGCGGCCAGCCACGAGCCGCCACTCCGGCAATCAAATCCGATCGACAAGATTACCCTCCATATTTCGGAACGTCCGCGTTCCGCCCCAGAAGAGCAGAACCGTTGCCAGGGCAAACACGCCAACGCCGGCAAGTGAGGGCGCATCGGTTCCGAGGACAACCCAGCGCATCGAGTTGACCATGACCGCCACCGGATTGAGTTCGTATAAGGCTCTAATTCGTTCCGGGACCAGCGAAGCCGGATAGACAATCGGGCTGAGATACATCGCAATCTGGAGCACAAATGGAACCACTATACCGATGTCGCGATAAACCGCATTGAGCGGAGCAAGCCACAGTACGATGGCATAACCGAACAGTCCCACCGCGAGAATGACGAACGGCGCAAATATCACTGTCCAGTTGAGATGCGCCCCAAAGGCCACCGTCATTACAGCCAAGACAATAATCGCGATCAGGCAATCGAGCCCTGCCGCGATCGGCGGAACAAGAGGAATGACCAGCCGCGGAAACGATACCTTCGTGATCATGGCGCTGCTCGAAACAAGACTACCGCCGCCTTCGGACACGATACGGGTAAAATATTGCCAGACTGCGATGCCGGAAAATGCAAACAGCGGGTACGAGCTACCCTGATCCGGAATACGGAGGAAGAAGACAAATACCATGGTGAAAATTGCGGTCGTGATGAGTGGCTGCAACAAAACCCAGAGAAGTCCCACGACTGTTTGTCGATAGCGAACCGAGATTTCCCGTCTCACCAACACCAGCACCAGCTCACGATGAGCCCAGACACTGGCTACATCCTCGAACAAGGATCGTCTGCTATGCGGCTTGATAATCTTCAACGCGGAGGTCGTGCTCATTCAGCTCTCAATTTGTATTACTGGACGCACATTCCAACGGCGCCTCGACCGTCACAAATAGCTTACGACTGGTTTGCCCACGCTACCGCAGTCCGGGTGACTCAAGGCGTCACGCGGATCGCTCCTCAAGCGGAGCCGAAACAAATCACGCCGCTCACGCGGCGTGACGAACTTTAAAGAGTCCTACGCCGCGGCAACCAAATCCGCGTCGAGAACCACACGAACCTGGCGGCCGAGCATTTCCAGAAGAATGGAGACCCGGTCGTGGTCCGCCATTCCATTGAACAAGCCCGCATTGTCCATAAAGGCGCCAGCGAGCACACGCATCTTGTCACCGGGCGCAAACGAAGGCCCGGCATCCAGTTTGACAAAGCCTTTCACGTCTTCCCGCACCTTCAGCGCGCGCACCACGCCTTCCGGCACCACCGCCGGCTCATCGCCGTTGGTGACAAGATGCGAGACCCCTGATGTCGACCGGATCGAACGCCAGCGCTGCGTGGCCATATCGATCGCTACGAACATGTAGCGCGGAAACAGCGGCTTTGCGACGAAATCGACCTTCCGCGCGTGCCGACGGCGCTTCATATAGCGCGGTAGATAGATCTCATAGCCCTGGCGCAAAAGGTTCTGCGCGGCCTTCGCCTCACCATTGATTTGCGTCTGCACGACGTACCAGCGCGCACCGGTGATATCGCTCATGCGGCGACCTCAGTCCCTCTTTGCGGACGCAAGCCCAGCAGCGCGGGTACGAGCACACGATCCTTCCCGCTCGCCCCGACTGCCAATTCATAAGACGCCTGCGCGCCGGCAACATCCGTCACGATGATCGCGTCAAAGCCGCCCTTCACGTCGGAATAGGCACCGACAACCTCCACGCCGACGAAGCGGCTGCCTTCGCTTGGCGGGTCGACGACTGCAACCACGGTCGCGCCTACCTCGACTGCGCAGAGAATGGCGATCTCGGCTAGATCGGACTTTCCGGCCAGCACCAGCCTGCCAAAACCCAGCGCGGCCGCCTCTTCGAAGACGCGCGTGCAATCGTCCTTGGCCTTGCGGAAAAACGAAAAGGAGTCGGAGAGATATTGGACGGTCAGCCTCGACTTCTCGGCGAAGCCCTGCGGCGTCAGGTAGTAGGCGTATCGCCGCGCCGGCGCATCCTGAACCTTGACGAGGCCCTTCTTGACGCAACGTCTGAGGTAGGCGTTGACGAGACCAAGCGCGATGCCGAGTTCGGCGGCGATGTGGCGCTGCGAACGCGCGCCGTCCGTCTCAACCGAACTCAACAGGCCGAGAACGATCCGTTCGTTCTCATGCTCCGTCTCCAGCAGATGATCCATCTGGCCCCTCGATCTCGGCTGGGTTTAGCTCGTTCACGGCGTGAACGTCAAGCACCGCGTTCAGGCCGTGAACGACGCACAAAAATTAACTCTTCCAATTCAGTTGGAGGCAAAGTTTCGCCACTCCACAAGCTGTTAGTCTGAATTTTAAGTACACCTTACTCCGCGCTTTATCGATCGTCGTATACTGCCTGCCCTCGCGCCAAGACGGCCAGACGCCAATCTCGTCAAAATTCGAAACGGCAAATTAACGCTGGGAAAAGCATTATATGAGCACAATTTGCCATAGGTTGTTCGCAAAAAGTGTTCACGATTTGCCGGCTTTTGGCCCCGGTGGATCGTCCTGGGGCCAGCGACGTGACAGGACCAAAAATTTTGAAGATCAAGGACTAAGCGATGAGGTCGCATCTCCTGTCTGATCCGCTGGACCCGTATGGCGATCTCGGTTCAGGCAATACCGATGTAAACTTCGCCTTTTCCCCGCTCAGGTTCGCGCCAGGCCGGGGCAACGGAACTGAAACCCCTTCCACCACGCCGCCAACCGGTGGCTCCGACCCTTCCGGACGAATCCGTTGAGGCGATGGCCGCCGTGAGCGGCTCGGGGGGCGGCGGTACCGGTTCCGTGGTCGCCGAAACCTCCAGCAGCGGCTTTACGATCAACCTGATCTTTGACGCTGCGGCGATGGCGGCGCCAGCAAGTTTCCGCACTGGTATCGAACAGGCGGCATCGATCCTGTCGGCGACGATCACCAACAAGATCACCGTCAATATCAACATCGACTACAGCGGGACCGGCGGCGGCGCGTTCGCGGGACCCGACTAATGGTCAGTTTGTCAGCTATTCGACGGTAAGATCCGATCTGATCGCCAACGCTGCGCCGGGCGACACCTCGTTTCAATGCTTTGCCCACGGGCTCGACGATCCAGGGGCAATCACAAGTCGCGGTCTGGAATGCGCAACTGAAACTGTTCGGGCTGATCAGTCCGACGAACACCGCCGCCGATGGCAACGCCAGCTTCGCCACCGATATCAATTCGAGCCTGCTGGTCGGGGTTGCGCTGCATGAGCTGACGCACGCGATCGGACGCGTGCCTTATGGCCAGCCGGATGGTCCGCAGCCCGATATTTTTGATTTTTACCGCTTTACGAATCCGGGCACGCTGCTCATCACAGACAACATGCCGGCTTCGTCCGCGTATTTTTCCCTCAACGGCGGCGCCACCAAGATCGCTGACTTCGGCGTCAGTTCCGATCCGAGCGATTTTCTCAATAGCGGTGTGCAAGGCGGAAATGATCCGTTCAACGAATTTTATTCAAGTTCTACGCTTCAGACCCTGACGCCGATCGACAAGGAGATGCTCGACGCGCTCGGATTTAATACCATGCCGCTGGGCCTCGTGGTCGTCGCCAACCCCAGCGAGGCATTGCAGGGCGGTGCCGCGCGTCTCGCTGCTCAGCAGCGCGCCCAACATCAATGATCCCGGCAGCACGACGCTGTCCAGCGCGACGATCAAGATTGCGAATGCCAGCGGCAATGCGGTTGCGGGCGACAAGCTCTTCGTCAACGGCATCGAGAACGGCTCGCTCGGCAACGGCGTTACCGCGAGCTGGAATGCGACCACCAATACCCTGACGCTTGACGGGAACCGCTTCCGTTTCGGTCTACGACACGTTGCTGAGCGAGATCACCTTCCAGGACACGGGCACCGATACTTCCAGCGGCAGCCATCCGGTCCGAACCGTCACCTGGACGATCAACGACGGGACCAATTCCTATAGCGCAACGTCGACAGATCACGGTCGACCGGGCGCCAGTTGCCGCCAACGTCAGCGCGACAGATGCCGTTGGAACCACGCTGTCGACGACAGCTGGCGAGCGGCGTGCTGTCGAACGCTTCCGATCTCGATGGCGACAGCCTGACGGTGACCGGCATCAGTGACACTGCGCACGGCGCGGGAACCGTAGGATCCGTCCTTGCAGGCGTGTATGGCCATCTCACGCTCAATGCCGAACGGCTCGTACTCCTACGTTGCCGACAATACGGCGGCGATAAGCAGCGCACCGACGGGAGCCATCTTCAGGACGCTTTCACTTACACGGTGAGCGACGGAAACGGCGGCATCGCAACAGCATCGCTGACGGTCACGCTTGACCGTGCGCCCGTTGTGACGGCAGCCAATGTCACCTTGAGCGCAGGCCACACCACGGTTGCCGCCGCGTCGCTGTTTTCAGCCACCGACCCTGACGGCAATACCATCACGACCTATGCGTTTGAGGATACGGGCTCCGGCCACTTTGTCCTCAATGGCGTTGTCTCAGGCGAACAATCAAGAGATCGATCGTTACGGCGGCCCAGCTTTCTCAGCTGACCTATCAGGGCGTTGCCGGATCGACGGTCGACACGGTCGAGGTGCGCGTCAACGACGGCACGCTTTGGAGCACCTGGACCAGCTTCACGGTGACACCTCCACCTCGGTGATCCAGACCGATGGCACGACGGCCTGCTTCAGGTCGGCAACGACTACTTCCTCGACCCCGTCTCGAGCGGCAGCACCATCATGGGCCCGGAGCTGAAGTTCAGCGGCGCGCCGGTCACGGCCGGCATGTGGGCCGGCTGGGCGCCGGTCGGTGCCGAGGCCATCTCAAGCGGCTACGACGTTGCCTTCTACAATGCCTCCACCGGGCTCTTCAACGATCTGGAGCACCGACAGCAACGGCAACTACATCACCAATCTCGCCAGCGGCATCTCGGCCACCAGCGCCACGCTGGAGAACTTCGAGACCATCTTCCAGCCAGGACCTCAACGGCGACGGCACCATCGGACCCCGCCACCTCCGCCACCAACCGTGATCGATCCATGGCATGACCACCCTGCTTCAGTCCGGCAACGACTACTTCCTCAACCCCGTCTCGGCGGCAGCACCATCATGGGGCCGGAGCTGATATTCAGCGGCGCTGCCGGTCACGGCCGGCGATGTGGACCGGCTGGGCGCCGGTCGGCGCCGATGCACATCTCAAGCGGCTACGACGTTGCCTTCTACATTGCCTCCACCGGGCTCTTCACGATCTGGAGCACCGACAGCAACGGCAACTACATCACCAATCTCGCCAGCGGCCTCCCAGGCAACAGCGCCGACGCTGGAGAACTTCGAGACCATCTTCCACCAGGACCTCAACGGCGACGGCACCATCGGGCCGCCGCCACCTCCCGCCGCCAACCGTGATCGAATCCATGGCATGACCAGCCCTGCTTCAGTCCGGCAACGACTACTTCCTCAACCCCGTCTCGAGCGGCAGCACCATCACGGGGCCCGGAGCTGATGTTCAGCGGCGCGCCGGTCACGGCCGGCATGTGGGCCGGCTGGGCGCCGGTCGGTGCCGAGGCCATCTCAAGCGGCTACGACGTTGCCTTCTAGAATGCCTCCACCGGGCTCTTCAATATCTGGAGCACCGACAGCAACGGCAACTACATCACCAATCTCGCCAGCGGCATCTCGGGCACCAGCACCACGCTGGAAAACTTCGAGACCATCTTCCAGCAAGGACCTCAACGGCGACGGCACCATCGGACCGCCGCCACCCCCGCCGCCAACCGTGATCGAATCCATGGCGCGACCACCCTGCTTCAGTCCGGCACCAACTACTTCCTCGACCCCGTCTCGACGGCAGCACCATCACGGGGCCCGGAGCTGATATTCAGCGGCGCGCCGGTCACGGCCGGCATGTGGGCCGGCTGGGCGCCGGTCGGTGCCGAGGCCACCTCAAGCGGCTACGACGTTGCCTTCTACAATGCCTCCACCGGGCTCTTCAATATCTGGAGCACCGACAGCAACGGCAACTACATCACCAATCTCGCCAGCGGCATCTCGGCCACCAGCACCACGCTGGAAAACTTCGAGACCATCTTCCAGCAAGGACCTCAACGGCGACGGCACCATCGGACCGCCGCCACCTCCGCCGCCAACCATGATCGATATCCCACGGCATGACACCCTGCTTCAGTCCGGCACCAACTACTTCCTCGATCCCGTCTCGAGCGGCAGCACCATCACGGGCCCCGGAGTTGATATTGCAGCGGCGCTCCGGTCACGGCCGGGAGTGGCACCGGCTGGAGCCGCCGGTCGGTGCCGAGGCCACCTCAAGCGGCTACGACGTTGCCTTCTACAATGCCTCCACCGGGCTCTTCAATCATCTGGAGTCACCGACAGCAACGGCAACTTCATCACCAATTCGCCAGCGGCATCCCAGGCGGCGCGACGCGCAGAACTTCGAGACCATCTTCCACAGACCTCAACAGCGACGGCACCATCGGATTGTATCGCACCGGCGCGACACTCCAGTCATGACCTCAGCGCCGTAGGAGCCGCCACAATCGGGAGCGGCGCAACGCTCGAACTCGCCGTACCGCCGATTCCGCGTCGATCACGTTCAGCAGCGCCACCGGAATGCTGAAGCTCGACAGTCTGACTGCATTCACCGGCGTGATCGACAATTTCACCGGGAATGGCAGCCTATCCGGATCGGATCAGATCGATCTCAAAGGCATCAACTTCAGTTCGGTGCACGACAGCTATTCCAACGGCATTCTGACCGTCACCGACGGAACCGACACCACCACCCTGGACTTCAACGGCGCTTACGTTTTGGCGAATTTCAAATTCGCAAGCGACGGCAGCGGAGGAACGATCGTCTATGATCCGCCGGTGCCGGCTCAGCCCAGTGCAATAGGACAGACCGCCAACAACATCTTCGCTGATGTGCGCCACGATTTGTTCGTATTCGCGTCCGACCCCGCACCTCCAACCTTCACGCCGACCATGAGCAACGTGCCGTTCAACAGCACAGCTTCGCCAATAGCCACGCCGCTCGATCGGAACGCACCAGGATGCGCTTGGCGACGCCACCATTCACGATGCCGCGCATGCGCAATGGTCGGCGCACCACAGCGATTTTCACTTTATCTAAGCCACACCTTTAGAAGCAGCGCGCTTCACATTCATGTAGATGACGCTCTCGAGCGTCGCGAGCGCGATCGAAAGCGCCCGAGCGACCCCGACTTCTGCGCGAATTGACGCTGGCGCCGATGTTTTCGGCTTGCTAGTGCTGCGACCCGATACTGGGCCGATCCGCGCAATCGGGCCGATTTCCGGAAGTTTTGGTGAATGACATCCTGTGGACGCCAAGCCCCCTCGCAAGACTGCTCTATGTCGTCAACGAGGATTGGGCCTTCCTTTTGAATCGCCTGCCGATGGCTCGCGCCGCGCAAAAGGCCGGCTTCGAAGTTCATGTCGCCACGCGCGTCAACGACGGCGCGCGCGCCATCGAAGCCGAAGGCTTTACGCTGCATCCGATCCCGCTTGCAGCGCGGCGGAATCTCGCCGCTGTCGGCCATTCCAGCCATCCTGGCGCTTCGGCAAATCACCGGCCGCATCAAGCCGGATATTGCCCACCACTCCGGCCTGCAATGCTGCGTCTTTGGGTCGATCGCCGCTTTCGGCAGGAAGTTTCCGTATGTCAGCGCGCTGACCGGAATGGGTTACGTCTTTACCTCGGCGACGTGGCGGACCCGCCTGCTCCGAGACGATCCTGAAATGGCTTCTGCCCTCGCTTCTGAATCGGCCGGGCGACGTTGTGCTGGTCCAGAATCCCGACGATCGCGCGGCACTGGTCGATCTCGGGATCAGCGAGGCGAGAGTGGTTCTGATTCCGGGTTCGGGCGTCGACACCGATGCCTTGCAGCCTTTGCCCGAACCCGATGGACCCATCACCTACGGCTTCGCGGGACGTTTGCTGACGGATAAAGGCATCCGCGCGCTGGTGGCTGCGCACGACATCGTGCGGACCCAAGGCCTTCAGACCAACCTGCTCATCGCCGGGAATCCGGACCCGGCCAATCCCGCCTCCGTCTCCCTGCAAGAAGTCAACGAATGGACGAAACGCCCAGGCATCACCTGGCTCGGACACGTCAAGGATATCTCCTCGCTATGGAAGCGGTGTCATTTCGCGATTCTGCCGTCGCACCGCGAAGGCCTGCCCGGAAGTTTGATGGAAGCGGCCGCATGCGGGCGCGCCATGATCGCCACCGACGCGCCGGGCTGCCGCGAGATCGTGATCGACGACCAGACCGGCCTTCTGGTGCCGATCGAAGATCCGCAAGCGCTTGCGCAGGCAATCGTGAAACTCGCAACCTCGCCCGAACTGCGCGCGCGATACGGCAAGGCCGCACGGGAACTGGTCGTCAGCACGCTCTCTGCCAGGATCATCGGCGAGCAGATTGTCCGGCTTTATAATGACATCATCGCAGCGCGGTCGGGTGAACGCCTTCGGCGCTAAGACGCCGATCAGTCCGGAAGGGTTTCCCAGGCCACCCGCCAAACGGAGGCGAGACCTGCGATGGCCGCAAGGGGCTGGCAATCAAACGGGATTGTCGATCACCGGAGCGGTCTCCTATACCTGCAGAGACGCTTTTCGTCTCGCCGGAGTTTTTCGAAAATGCCCATCCCGCATGCCTCGCAGGCCCTCGCCCGCTTCACCGTGCTCGACCTCACCCGCGTCCGGGCCGGCCCGACCTGCGTGCGGCAATTGGCGGATTGGGGCGCCAACGTCGTCAAGATCGACGCGCTTCTGGAGGACAGTGGCGAACAGTTGGGCGGCCCGCGCCAGGGTTCGGACTTCCAGAATTTGCACCGCAACAAGCGCGCGATTTCGCTCAACCTGAAGAAACCGGAAGGCCTGGAGGTCTTCAGGCGGCTGGTCGAAAAGGCCGACGTCGTGGTCGAGAATTTCCGCCCCGACGTGAAAGCCAAACTCGGCATCGACTATGAGAGCGTGCGCAAGATCAATCCGCGCATCGTCTATGGCTCGATTTCCGGCTTCGGCCAGGATGGCCCCTATCACAAGCGCCCCGGCTTCGATCAGATCGCGCAAGGCATGGGCGGGTTGATGTCGATCACCGGCGCGCCGGGCGAAGGCCCGATGCGGGTCGGCATTCCCGTCGCCGACCTCACCGCGGGGCTTTTCTGCGCCATGGGCATCCTCACCGCGCTGCTCGAGCGCGAGGTTTCCGGCGAAGGCCAGTGGGTGAAAACCTCGCTGTTGCAGGCGCAGATCTTCATGCTGGATTTCCAGGCCGCGCGCTGGCTGATGGACAAGGATGTCGCCCCGCAGGCCGGCAACGATCACCCGACCTCGATCCCGACCGGCGTGTTCAAGACCTCCGACGGCTATATCAACATCGCCACGACCGGCGGGCGGATCTGGCAGCGCTTCTGCGAGGCGCTCGGCGCGCCCGATCTGGTCAACCGGCCCGAATATGCGACGGGGCCCGACCGCTCGAAGAACCGAAAAGCAATCAATGCCGAGATCAACAAGCTCACCGAGAAAAAATCGAGCGAGACCTGGGTGAAGGAATTCAACGCCGCCGGCGTGCCCTGCGGTCCGATCTATTCGATCGACCAGGTGTTTGCGGATGCGCAGGTCGAGCATCTCGGCATCGCCCAGGACGTGCCCAACGAGGAAGGCCGCCACATCCGCCTGGTCGGCCAGCCCTTCACGCTGTCACGCACGCCGAGCAAAATGGCGGCACGGCCGCCGGAATTCGGGGAACAGACCGAGGAAGTGCTGACCGAGTTCGGGTTCGCAGCAGACGAGATCAGCACACTTCGGCAAAACAAAGTCGTATGAAAGCGACAAACACTCAGTTTTTGCCTCGCAGCCGCTCCACTAATCAAATTTCGCGTGAATATCAAACCAGCCTTTAGATGACGAAATCCACGTACCATCTTCGGAGCGATATTTTGTGAGATACAATTCACGAAACACCTTATAAGAAATCCAATCACCCGGCGTTTCCTCTCCAAACGGCCCGCTCGACCCAGCGACAAAATAATGACGGGAAAAGCGTCCCTCTCGCGGGGGACTTGGGAAGTTTGATCGATGGATGGCTGGTCTGATCAACCAACTTAAAAGCAGATGCCCCCAGCCCGTAAAGAGAGTCGATCATCCTTACGCCGGACTCTTCAGCAGATATGAAACGCGGGCGGTACGGAAGGGAATCAAGAGCATCAATGATGCGTTGATCGTATCCTTCGATGTCAATTTTCAAATAATACGGAGTACCGAACTTCGAAAACAAATCTGCAATCGGCAGCATTTCAATTTTTTTGACGGAATAACCCTCGTGTCCACGGGCTCCGATGTCTTTGATGAATGAGCTCCATTCAGAGCGCGTGTGATTTACGTAGAAGTCGAGCGGAACTGATGAAGCGTCTGTTATTCCATTGTTCAAAATTCGTAATGTATCCGTAGCAATAAAACGAGCGAAGCGTCGCGACGCCCGATCCGTAAGTTTAGGATTTGCTTCAAGCGCGACGACACTGAACCCCTTCTTCAGATAAAATAAAGTGTCGGCACCATCGTTCATGCCGAGATCAACAATAAGATTTGGCTGCGGCTCGTAGGCTAAAGCGGGCCGCTTTATCGATTGCTCCGGTACCGAAGCCATAAAATCGAAATGCTCATTTATCGAACGATAGATTTTCCGAAAGCCGCGTCGTACCATGGATGCCGTCAAATTTCTGGCCTCGCTTTGTGTTTTAAACCACCTGCGCCACGTCTGTAGCGGTGAGTATCGACACAGCCAAGCTGCGGTCAAAGCTAAACGTAAAGCAGCGCACCCTGGTCGCCTCACACTTCGAATCCTCCCGTCCGGCTGAGCTTCTCGATGGTCGCCGTATCCGCCTTGGCCACGCAATTCTAGATGCCGATGTCCAGCCGTTACGCTTCGACGCATTGAGATCAAGGACGCCGATATCGTTAACAGAACGTGAAGCTCAGGGCCTCGATGGGGTATCTGAGGGACAGAGCAGCGGATGACCGGCCGCCCAAACAAGCTCCATTCAGGGTTCCTAAAGCCTTGCGAGGGCAAACTTACCACGCGCTTTCCGCATCAAGGGAATCAACGATCGGCGGGATCCGGCCGGCAAGCGGCCGGCTGACATCCGGCCCACCTTTGCTTCCCGGCGGATAACGCCATGTTAGAGGCGTCGAATGCCGGCCCTGGCCCAAGACAAGCAGAAAGAAGTCGCGTTCTTCGACGGCCATGCCGCGATGGACGCATACGACGCGTTCACCCGGGTTGAACCACAAGTGGGCGAACGTAGCGTGACCAATTTGAAACGGCTGGTTACCATTTCCATACCAGTCCTGAATGAAGCCGATAATGTGGAGCCGTTATTGGCGCGGCTGCGGGCTGTGGCCGGCTCCTACCCACGGTACGATTTCGAGTTCCTCTTTACCGACAATGCGAGCACCGACACCACGTTTGAGCGGCTGGCCGACGAAGCGCGCAATGACGATCGAATTCGCGTGCTTCGCTTCACTCGAAATTTCGGCTTTCAAACCTCGATCCTGACAAACTACCTGAACGCCAACGGCGCCGCCGCCATTCAGATCGATGCCGACTTGCAGGACCCGCCCGAGCTCTTTGGCGAGTTTCTGGCCGCCTGGGAGCAAGGCTACAAGGTCGTCTACGGAATCCGCAGAAGTCGCCCGGAAAATTTTGTTCTACAATCCGCTAGGAAACTTTTCTATCGGCTTCTGGCAAGCCTGAGCACCGTCGAGTTGCCGGTCGATGCCGGCGACTTTCGATTGATCGATCGAGTTGTTATTGAAGACCTCAGAAAAGTCAGAGATGACGCGCCCTACATCAGGGGAACGATTGCCCAGCTCGGCTATAAACAAACCGGCATTCCTTATGACCGTGCCGAACGCAAACGGGGTAGCAGCAAGTTCCGTCTGATGGCGCTGATCCGTCTTGCCGTGGATGGCGTGTGCAGCCAGTCGACCAAGCCGCTCGAGCTGATCACCCTCACCGGCTTTATTTTTAGTTTTCTGTCGTTTTTTGCAGCCCTCTTTTACTTTGCCTACTTCATTCTCGTTGTACGCAAGCCCCCTCAGGGATTTACAACACTCGTTATTCTGGTTCTTCTGTCTACCAGCATCCAGACCGCCTTTATCGGCATGCTGGGTGAATATATCGGGCGAATTTTTCGCAACACGCGGTCCCTACCGGCGCCGATCATCGACCAGCGTATCGAGCCCGTTCAAACGCATGACAGCGCAACGTTGGTTCCGGACGCTGCACCTTCAATTTGACGGAGGCGTGTGGGGGTACCATGGATCCGCAGCAACGAGCCATCGCAGAAGAATTTGACCGCTACGACGAGTTCGTATGACGACGCGGTCAATCGCGCGATTTCGTTCTCGGGTCAAAAGGTGGAATCCTTTAGCCGAGCCAAGGCCGATGACCTGTTGCGAACGATCGCCGCACATTTCAACTCCCCACGCCGGCTGAGCTTGCTCGATGTCGGCTGCGGCATCGGCAACTACCACCCGCTGCTCGCACCCTTCGTCGGCTCCGTCAGCGGGGTGGACGTGTCCGGCGCCTGCATCGCAAAGGCGAAAGTACGGAACCCGATCGGTTTCTTACGCGGCCTATAATGGCGACCACCTGCCCTATCCGGACCAGCAATTCGACGTCACATTTTGCACCTGCGTGCTTCACCATGTTCCGCCCGAACGATGGCCGCAATTCGTCGGCGAGATGTATCGCGTCACCCGCGCCGGCGGCCTTCTCGTAGTCTACGAACACAACCCGAAGAATCTGCTGACGCGCAAGGTCGTGCGCGATTGCGCATTCGACCGCGACGCCGTGCTTTTGACCATGGCGCAGACAGGCCAGCTTTTGACCGCCGCAGGCTGCACCAATGTTACAACACGATCGATACTGACGCTGCCGCCGATTGGCGGATTTGTCGAAAGGCTCGATGGCCTGTTTGCGAAGCTACCGCTCGGCAGCCAGTACCGCGCGACCGGGCTCGTCAAATGAAGTGCTCAGAAAGACGCGCATTTCCACAAAATTTGGCGGAGCAAAGCATTGAAACAGAAAACATTTTTTTATTTTATAACTATTATCTCAACTGCAGCGTGACCCACATAAGAAGTTCGAAATCGCGATGATCCTGAGCGCACATGCCATCGTCGGTGGCGCGATCGCGAGCTTCATCCTGGCGAATCCACTGTTGCGGCCGTTGCCGGGTTCGCAAGCCATTTTCGCAATCGATGCTATTCCTCACTGGGATTATCCGCTGCGATCGCAATCGGGAAAGTGCCGACAATCGACGCTTGCGATTGAGCCGAAACGTCGTGTTAGATCTCGCGGTCATCGCCTTAGATGCCTGCGCGAGCATGGCCTTGGCGTTGTGGCTGTTCGCTACGCCCGCTTCGTTTTGTTATCTGCGCCGTCGCAGCAATGCTGCCGGATCCGCTGCAATTCGCACATAGTCTGTTTCCACGAGAGCCGTTGAATACGCTCAGCGCTTCCATGGCTGGATACACGCCGAGCGAAAGTTGGCCTGGAAGCTGAGTGTAAGTTCGCAGATAGTGTTTGCCGCTGTCGTCTCCGCGCTGGCGGGTGCGTTGCATTGATGACGCCCCAAGTTGATGCGGCTTCGACGAAACCTTAAACGCCTAGCCCGCTCCGGATCTAGAGGCTTCGATCCGCCTACAACAAGCGGCGCTCAGTCGATCCGCCCACGGGTCGCGTGCTAGAACCGTACCGCTAAAATCTGCGCATCGTGGCACGACCAATCTCGGGCCCGGACATGTTGTACCATCTCTACCCCAAAATCTCACGCATTGGGGGCGGCGGCTTTCTCTCCCGGAATATGCGAGCGGGCGCCTTTGAGCATTGGACTGCTCGGCCCCATTCCTATAAACGTCTCGTAGAGCTTATTGTACTGTTTCGAGGCGACTTTCGCCTTGGGGGACTGATGAACAATTTAAATGTCGGTCCGAGGCGCCGCTTTCAGCTTGTATTGATCAAGCCGTCACATTACGGCGATGACGGTTATGTCATCCGATGGTGGCGTTCGATGGTCCCATCGAATTCGCTTGCCAGCATCTATGGCATTGCAGCCGACAGCGCCGCACGCGGAGCACTGGGTGCAGATATCGATATCGACATCGAGGCGATCGATGAATTCAACACCCGTGTCGATATTGCCAAGCTTCTGCGGAAATTCTCCAACAACAAGAATTTCGGCCTGGTAGCTCTGGTTGGCGTGCAGTCCAATCAATATCCTCGGGCTTTGGACATCGCCTCGCGCTTTCGCAACGCTAACATCCCGGTTGCCATCGGCGGATTTCACGTGTCCGGTTGCCTGTCGATGCTTGATGGGAAAGCCGTCGGCCTGGATGCCTGCCGCGAGATGGGGGTTTCGATCTTCGCTGGCGAGGCTGAAGGACGCTTCGATATGTTGCTCCAAGATGCCGCCAGTGATCGTCTGCAGCCCATTTACGACTACCTCAAGGATTTGCCGGGTATTGAGCAAACTCCGGCACCGCTTCTGCCGCTCGTGAACGTCAAGCGGACACTCGGTTTAAGCACCAGTTTTGATGCCGGGCGTGGCTGCCCTTACCAATGTTCGTTCTGCACCATCATAAATGTGCAGGGTCGCAAATCTCGTTTCCGTTCGCCTGACGACATCGAGTTCGATTGTGCGCACCAACTGGGCACAGGGCATCAGCAGATTTTTCATCACCGATGATAATTTTGCGCGCAACAAGAATTGGGAAGCCGTCCTCGATCGGTTGATCTGGCTTCGGGAAACCCAAGGCATTCCGTTGGGACTGTTGGTTCAGGTAGACACCCTGTGCCACAAGATTCCGAACTTCATCGAAAAGTGCAAACGCGCCGGTGTAACACGGGTTTTTATCGGTCTCGAGAATATCAACCCTGATAACCTATTGGCCGCCAAGAAGCGGCAAAACAAGATCACCGAATATCGCAAGATGCTATTGGCCTGGAAAGACCAAGGCATCATGACGTTGGCGGGCTACATTCTTGGTTTCCCCGGCGACACGGTGGAATCTATCCGCAAGGATATTGCGATTCTCAAGCGCGAATTGCCGCTCGATATCGTCGAATTCTTCTGCCTCACGCCGCTACCGGGTTCGGAGGATCATCAGCTTCTATGGAAATCCGGCATCACTATGGATCCCGACCTCAACAGTTACGACCTCGAACATGTCTGCACGGCCCATTCTCGCATGTCGATCACCGAATGGGCGGGCATCTATAACGAAGCCTGGTCGATTTACTATTCGCCGGATCATATGGAGGTATTGCTGCGGCGCGCCGCTGCTACCGGCATTAGAATGAGCAGTTTGGTCAAACTTCTCTATCAGTTCTCGACGATGCACTCGTTGGAGGGCGTCCACCCACTTCAAAGCGGCGTTCTTCGGCTACGCCATCCAGATGAGCGGCGGCCTGGGTTATCGCCTGAACATTCGCTCTTCTTCAGGATCAAACTGGTCGCCGATCTTACCCGTAAGACCTGGTTCGCGCTCTCGACGCTGGCGCGTCTCAGCTATACGGCCATCCGGATCAGCTACGATCCGAAGCGTCTCCAATACGCGGATGAGGCAATGATTCGCGTAACCGATGAAGACGAGCACAACCTCGACCTCCTAAACCAAACGCCAAGTGCGAAGGACGCGGTCGCCCACCAGAAGAAAGTCTTCGAGCTGACGCGCGGCACCGCTTGACGCCGCCTAACAATCATAAACGCCACCCGCGGGCATCACGACTATCGCGTGACCCGGTCATCTAAGGGCCGCACGCGCGATCTGCGACGGCATTCACAGGGGCGCACAGCCGTCGCCGCGACAAGTTTGCTTGAGGTTGGCCATTAGTTCACAGATAGTTTTCGCGGCCCGTATCCGCGTTGACCGGCGCAATCCTTCGCCGATATCTAGTCGTTACGCCTCGACGCATTGAAGATCGAGAACGCCAATATCGTTAACGGGACATTAATCTCTTTATCCTGTTGGGGCGCCTTTGAGGGCTGCTCAAGAGACAGCCGCGGCTTATCGGCCGGCCGAACAAGCTCAATTCATGTTTTCTAAAGCCTCGCGAGGGCAAACTGAGCCTGCGCTTTCCGCATGCAGGGAAACAATGATCGGCCGTATACGGCCGGCAATTAGCCGGCTGAGATTGGGCCCAGCTTTGCTTCCCGGCGGATAAGCCATGTTAGAGGCGTCAAATGCCGGCCCTGGCCCAAGACAAGCAGAAAGAAGTCGCGTTCTTCGACGGCCATGCCGCTATGGACGCTTATGACGTGTTTACGCCGGAAACGAACGTCCGCTTGATCGCGACCTGCGCCCGACTGGCCGAATTCAAGGCGGGAGCGAGCGTCGCCGATCTCGGTTGCGGTTCGGGAGTGTTCACCGACTTGCTGCACAGGCAGGGTTATGAGGCGGTCGGTCTCGACCTCAGCCCGAAGCTGATCGGACTGGCACGCCGAAAATATCCCGCGGTCGAATTTCTCGAGGGCGATGTCGAACGTCTGCCGTTTCCGGATGGCAGTCTCGACGGCGTCCTGCTCAGTGGATTGGTGCATCACCTGCCGGATCCGGCCCGTTGTGTCGGCGAGGTCTTCCGGGTGCTGAAGCCCGGGGGCTCTTTTGTCGCCTTCGATCCGAACCGCATGAATCCCTTCATGTACCTTTATCGCGATCGCTCCTCGCCGTTCTACAGTCCGGTCGGGGTGACCGAGAATGAACGCCCTGTGCTGGCTCACAAGGTCGCCGCCGTGTTCCGGGAATTCGGATTCAGAGTCGGCACGGATTACATTTCCGACCTCAGCTATCGCTATCTTGCATCGTCCGGACTGCGCTGGCTGCTGCCGACTTACAATGCGCTCGACCGGGCTTTGTTCGCACCGAATTTCATGAAGCCGCTACGCGCATTCGTTTTAACTTTTGGTCAGAAGCCATGAGCGTCCTGGATCTCGTCGCTAAAGTAAAAATTCCTACTACGCAGACGGCGGACTTGACCGTCATCGGCGGTGCAGGACATGTCGGCATTCCCCTGGTGCTTTCGTTCGCCGCCAAGGGGCTGACGGTCAACGTCAACGATCTGAACCGCACAAGTCTTGCCGCCCTGAAGTCGGGCCGCCTCCCCTTCATCGAATACGGCGCGGAAGACCTGTTGTCTGCGGCGCTGCGCGACCACAGACTGATTTTTACCAGCACCCCCGACGCGATATCGAAAACAGGTCCGATCATCGTCACGATTGGCACGCCGGTCGACGAATTCCTCAACCCTGAGCGCCATGTGGTTCTCAACTGTCTCGACAGCCTCCTGCCCTATGTGTCCGATGGACAGCTGCTGGTGCTGCGTTCCACGCTTTATCCCGGCACGACCGATGTCATCGCGACGCACCTGAAGCGTCAGAAACGCGATCTGAAGGTTGCGTTTTGTCCGGAAAGGATCGTGCAGGGATATGGCATCGACGAACTGAGCCGGATGCCGCAGATCATCAGCGGTACTACGCCAGAGGCCGTATGCGAGGCGACCGACCTGTTCCGGATCATCGCGCCGGAGATCGTTGAGCTGTCTCCGATCGAGGCGGAGTTCGCCAAGCTGTTCGGCAATGCCTATCGCTATATCGAATTCGCTGCCACCAACCAGTTCTACCTGATCGCCCAAGCGGCGGGCGTGGACTATCAGCGCATTCTGGCAGCCATGAAGCACAACTATCCGCGCGCGAAAAACATTCCGAAACCCGGATATGCCGCGGGCCCCTGCCTGATGAAGGACACGATGCAGCTCAGCGCGTTCGCCCGCAACGAGTTCAGCCTCGGCAATGCCGCCATGCTCATCAACGAAGGCCTGCCGCTCCATGTCATCGGCGATCTTCGTCGCCGTTACGACCTCAACAAGATGACGGTCGGCCTGCTCGGCATGGCCTTCAAGTCGGAGATCGACGATGTGCGCGCCTCGCTGAGCTACAAGTTCAAGAAGGTGCTCAACGGCCTGGCGCGCGAGGTCCTGACTACCGATCCGTTCGTGACCATCGATCCCGACCTGCTGCCGCTGGATGAGGTGATCGCGCGCAGCGACATCCTGATCCTGTGCACGCCCCATCTCGGCTACAAGAGTGCCGATCTCAAGGGCAAGCCCGTGGTCGATGTCTGGGGGCTGTTGGAGAACGCCAACGTCATTTCGTGACGCGCCCATGTGCATAGGCCGCGAACTGGTCGATGACTCCGCCGGGCCGACAGGCATTCAAAAATGATGGACCATCAGCTCGACATCGTCATTCCGGTCTACAATGAAGGGGCCAACATCCTCTCGACATTGAGCACGCTCGCACGTCAGGTCGAGACTCCGGCGCGGGTCTTGATCTGCTACGATTTCGAAGAAGACAACACATTGACTGCGGTGCGAGAACACCCTGAGGCTTATACGGGCCTCGACGTTGCCTTCGTCCGCAATCCCGGCCGCGGGGCGCATGCCGCCGTGATGGCAGGCTTTGCTGCCTCGACCGCGCCGATCGTCGTGATGTATCCCGCCGATGACGATTTCAACGCAGGCATTCTCGACAGTATGGTCGCGCTGGTCCGCAAAGGCTGCGACGTCGTTTGCGCCAGCCGCTTTCTTCCCGGCGGGACGATGGAAGGCTGCCCCTGGCTCAAGGCGCTTCTGGTGCGGACCGCAGCCTTCACGCTGCATCATTTTGCCGCTTTACCCACCAGAGACCCGACCAGCGGTTTCCGGATGTTCTCGCGGCGGGTCATCGATCGGATCGAGATCGAATCCGATCAGGGATTTTGCTACAGCATCGAATTGCTGGTGAAAGTCCACCGGCTGGGCTGGAGAATAGGCGAGGTTCCGGCGCTCTGGTTCGAGCGTCAGCATGGCGCGAGCCGGTTCCGGGTCCTCAAATGGTTGCCGGCCTATCTGCGCTGGTTCAGATATGCCTTTGCCACGACCTATCTTCGCCGTTCGCCGGAGACTGTTCCGATGCAATCGAAGCCTGTGCGAACAGCTTAAACGATGTCCCAGGATTGGCCGAAAATCAGATCCCGACAAATCCAGCACGTCTCGCCATGGGTCGAGCTGATCGCGCGCGAGGTCGAATTCTCGCCAGGCGAGATCGAACTGTATCACGCGGTCAAGCAGCAGGATTATCTTGCGATCGTCGCGGTGACACCGAGCGGACATTTTCCGATCGTCCACCAATACAGGCCCGCTCTCGAGAGCTTCACGTGGGAGCTTCCGGCCGGCCTTGCCGAGCCCGGCGAGGATCTTGCCGAAGGCTGCCGGCGGGAGTTGCGGGAGGAAACCGGCTATTCCACGCGCGCGATCTATCCGCTGGGTGTGGCCGCTCCTTGCAGCGGACGGCTGAGCAACCACATCCACTCGTTTTTTGTCGAGACTGGAGAGCGCGACGCCGATTTCGTTCCTGAGCCTGGCATCGGCGTCAAACTCGTCACGGCGGCTGAGCTTGTCGAGATGATCAAATCGGGCGACTTCGTTTCGCAGCTGCATCTCGGCTCGCTGCTGCTTGCTGAATTGAGATCGTTCATAAAGCTGAGATGAGCTGGTTTGCGCACTGAAATGACAACTGCATCGGTGGCTCCCCTGATCGGAATCGGAATTGTCGGCTGCAATTACGGTCGGCTGGTTCAGCTGCCGGCTTTCCGTCTCGATCCGCGTTGCAAGGTCGTGGCGATCGCCGGACGCGACGCCACGCGGACCGCCGAGCTTGCGAAGGCCGGCAATGTGCCGCTTGCATTCGGCACCTGGGAGCAACTGGTCGAGCATCCTGATGTGGGCGCCGTCTGTATTGCGACCGACCCCGGACCACAGCCCCAGATCGCCATTCGCGCGCTCGCGCTCGGCAAGCCGGTGTTCGCGGAAAAGCCGATGGCGGCTGACCTCGCAGGAGCCCAACGCATGGTCCGCGCCGCGGAAGCGAGCGGCCAGACCACCATGGTCGATTTCAATTTCTGCGAAATACTGAGCTGGGTAAAAGCAAAAGCGTTGCTCGACGAGGGAGCGATCGGCCGTCTCCGCCACGTTGAAGTCAACTGGAACGTCGAGAACTACAGCACGCGCATGCGGCTGAAGAACTGGAAGACGAACGGCACAGAAGGCGGCGGCGTGCTCGGCAATTTCGTCAGCCACTGTTTCCATTACCTCGAATGGTTCTGCGGTCCGATCGCGGCATGTCGGCCAAAGTGTCGGGCCTGCCCGAAGAGCCGGCGATCGAGACCAATGCCGGCATCAGCATGATGTTTCGATCGGGCGCCGCCGGCAATCTCGCCATGAGCTGCGCGTCCTATCTCGGATCCGGCCATCGGATCGAGTTCTACGGCGAGGACGGAACCTTGACGCTCGTCAACGAGACGGCCGATTACATGCGTGGATTCCGCCTGATGCTGGGCCAGCGGCCTGCGGCAACCATGAGTGCCATCAGCGTGGTGGACGACGTTGATCGGCAGTTTCCGTCGGATGGACGAATTGCGCCGGTTTCGCGCCTCGCCGCCCGTTTCCTGGATGAGATCAAACGCGGCGCTCCGGCCAAAAACGGCTTCCGCGAGGGTTTGCGGGTCCAAGCCTTGCTCGATACGGCCCGGCGTGCAAATGAACTTGGCCATTGGCTCGCCATCGAGCCGGAAAATCTGGAAAGTCGATCGTGAGTTCGATTCTGGTTACAGGCGGCAGCGGCTTTATCGGAGCCGGGCTGGTCAAGGCCCTGGTCAAGGACGGGCACGCCGTGCGCGTGCTTGACGATAACTCGCGCGGCGCGATGCGCCGGCTGCAGGAAGTCGCGGGCGACATCGAATTCATGCCGGGCGACATTCGCGATTCCGCCGCGGTGACGCGGGCCGTGCACGGCATGGACGAAGTCCACCACCTCGCTTTTGTCAACGGCACCGAGTTTTTCTATAGCGCGCCTGAGCTCGTGCTCGACGTCGGCGTCAAAGGCATGACCAACGTGATCGATGCCTGCCGGAGCGAGGGCGTGCGTTCCCTCATTCTTGCCTCAAGCTCGGAGGTCTACCAGACCCCGCCCCATATCCCTACGGATGAAAGCGCGCCGCTCACCGTGCCAGATCCCCTTAATCCCCGTTACTCCTACGGCGGCGGCAAGATCATCAGCGAGCTGATGGCGATCAATTATGGACGAAAATTCTTCGACCGCGTCCTGATCTTTCGCCCGCACAACATTTACGGGCCTGACATGGGTTGGGAGCACGTGATCCCCCAATTCAGCCTTCGGATGAAGGCGACCGCGGCCGAACATCCCACAGGCAAGCTACCTTTCAAGCTACAGAGCGACGGAAGCCAGACCCGCAGCTTCTGCCATATCGACGACCTCGTGCGCGGCGTCATGGTGATGCGCGCCAAGGGCGAGCATCTCGGCATTTATCATGTCGGCACGCGGGAAGAGATCACGATTGCCGAACTCGCCAAACGCGTCGCGGCCCATGTCGGCCGCGAAATCGAACTGATCGTCGGCCCCGCGCCGGAAGGCGGCGCCGATCGCCGCTGTCCCGATATTGCGAAACTGGGGAAGCTTGGCTATTCGCCGCAGGTTCCGCTTGAGATCGGTCTGCCTTCAACGGTCGACTGGTACTGGGCGCAGGAAGAGCTCCGACCGCGGGCATGATCCGGATTTTTGGGAGATTGAGATGTTTCCAGTGAAGGTTGGCCGCGCCGCAGGAACGGGGGGAAGCGTGCCGGTCGAAGCCTGCCAGGTCTGCGGGCACGACCGCCTGGAGACCGTGTTGTCGTTGGGCTACATGCCGCCGGTCAACCAGATGGTCCCGATCGGACAGGTCGAGCGTCAGCAGCCGTGGTTTCCGACCAGCCTGCTGCATTGTCCGAAGTGCGAACTGGTGCAGCTGGGGCTGGCCGTCGATCCCGTCATCATCTTCCCGCCGGAATATCCCTATACAAGCGGCATGACCCGTATCCTTCGCGATAACTTCGCGGAGCTGTATACGGAGTCGTCGAAGCTGCTAGGGCTCGGCAAGAACGACCTGGTGGTCGATATCGGCTCGAACGACGGCACGCTGATCTCGAACTTCCAGAAAGGCGGCCATCGCATTCTCGGCATCGAGCCGACCGACGTCGCCAAGATCGCCAGCGAGCGCGGCATCAATACAATTCAACGGTATTTCTCCACTGAAGTTGCGCGCGAAGTCACGGAGAAATACGGCGCTGCGAAGGTGGTGACGGCCGCCAACTGCTTTGCACATATCGAGGGCGTGCACGCGATCGTCGAGGGCATCATGGCGATGCTTGCCCCGGACGGCGTGTTCATCTCGGAATCGCATTACCTGATCGGCCTGCTCGATACCTTGCAGTACGACACCGTCTACCATGAGCATCTGCGATACTATTCGGTCGGCAGCCTTGCTCACCTGCTCGCGATGCACGGGCTCGAGGTTTTTCACGCGCGCAAGATTCCGACGCATGGCGGTTCGATCAGGATCTACGCGGCCCGCAAGGGAACGCGCACCGTTCAACCCAGCGTCAAGGAGATGCTCGACGCAGAACCGCGCGGCGAGGCCATGCGCAAGCGCCTTGCTTCCTTCCGCAACGACGTGATGCTCTCCAAACTGCGCCTCCATTCCATGATCCGCGACATCAAGGAGCAAGGCGGCCGCATTTGCGGCATCAGCGCCCCTTCGCGCGCATCGACGCTGATCAACTACGTCGGTCTGGATTCCTCGATCATTGACTACGTCTGCGAGATCGAGGGCTCGCTGAAGATCGGCAAATACATGCCGGGCACCCTGATCCCCGTGGTCGAGGAGAGCCGCATGTTTGAGGATCAACCCGATTGCGCAATCATCTTCTCCTGGCACATCGCGGCCGAACTCGCGCCCAAGCTGCGAGCCAAGGGATTCAAAGGCAAGCTGATCACGCCATTGCCGACGCCGCATTTCCTTTGAATTGGCGCGCCGCGCGGGACGATCCGTCAGGCTTTGCCGTCGACGGTGTTACACCAGGCTTGACTGGCTTTCAGAAAAAAGAGGCCGGGCCTGCCGGTCCCGTAATAATGAGGCAAGGATAGCTGCTGTCTCCAATGCGACAACAGCGCCTCCGCTTCATATTGCGACTCGAATTCCACCGACCGACCGCTAGCCAGCGCGTCGACCTCTCTTACGACTTCGCAAATCTCCTCTGGCGTATTGTTTTGCAGATACCCCCCTGTCCGGGCCAGAACGGCAGCGTCAAATACACGCCACCGCCAGGGAGCTGAGCTAAGCTCTTTCGCACCGAGTTCTGTTCCGTCGGCAAGGCGAACGGTCTTCAAGGCAAAGCGAACCCGTTGATTCCACAATTGTGCGTCTGTGGAGATACAATTCACAAGAGCGCTCGGAATATCGAAACTGACGGCGACATTTGTCAGTCCGGACGTCGTCCCGATAAAGGCCTTGGCGTTCCGGATCAGATGAATATCCAGAAGTTCGGACTTGGGCCCCCGGAGCGCATAATCAACGGTACGATCCATGTTTGGCAACTTCGGTGAATTCTCACCTCCAAGTTTGATAACCCAGCCCCCCTTGCCGGTAATGAAGCGAATTGCCTCCACGTAATCCTCCAGCGGTGAATTCCGGTGGGTCTGACCCGTGCCACTCAGTTCCAGGTAATGAGCGGCATCGCGCACGTGGAGACAGACGTACCAATCCGTGGGCTTCATGCCCCATTCACGGCGCGCAAGTTCAAAAGCGAGATGGACGTCTTCGCGCGAGCTGAAGACCCGATCGTATTCTTCGCGCAGCGGTGAGTTCCGGCCCTCCTTTTCCCATTGCGCGATCGCGAGCGCGCCGGCCTCCTGCCATGGAACGACCGAACCATCAGGCAACCGAAACGCATTGAAGTTCAAACCGCACCAGCGCTGCAGGGACAGAAGTTCGTCGGCGATACGCTCGGGCACCGTCTCGCCCACCACCACTATCTTGCCGAAACCCTCCAGCAGCGTGAAGAAAGCCCTGTTGGCGATCAGTTCGCGACGCACGACCATCACTGCCTTGCCAGACCACCAGCCGAGTTCTCGCATCCGGAACAGGATGTCGAGCATGCCCAGATGCCCGATCTGGGTGGTCCACTCCTCGGGGATGATGCGCAGCTCGTCGAACGATATTTCGAGCTGCCGAAGCAGACTTTCCAATTCAGACGAGAGCGTCGGCGGCGACGTGCGGAGCTGTTCTTGCGCCTTGAGAGCCGTTTTGTAGAGGTCGACACCGATCTCTCCACGGCCAACGTGGGTGACCCGCTGTCCGGCGAAATTGCAAAGATCGTACAGTCGCCCCGGTGTGCCGCAGATGAAATCGAGGGCGTTCGGAAGATAGCCTGGGGCGGCCCTTGCCGCGATATTCTGGTGAGGCCGCAAAAAGTTGAGGTTGCCGCGGCATGCCCAGGCCAGGCTCTCGATCGCGCCGGCTTCGTCATCCGCGATCACGTCGAGCATGGCCTTGTAATGGGCCAGGTCCGCCACCGAAGAAATCTCATCCTGCGTCGCACCCGCAGCCGCGGCCCGCGCTTTTTCGAATTCTCCCAGTTCAAACAGCGATCGAACCAGCGCGTACCGCATATTCATGGTCATGACGCGGCCCGTGGCTCCATCGGCCAGGTGGCCGACTTCCAGGTAGGCCCCGATGCCGTGAAGGACAACGACAGAGGAAGAAATGAAGCAAAGGCTAAGGCCCGTTGAAAAGCGGAAATCGGGATGGTCCGCCAGATACGACGTCGCATAAGGCAAGTAGGACCGATAAATGTGCCTGCGAGCGGGAAGCCTTCCAACCTCAGCCAATACCAACAGCAAGAACAAGAGCCGGCGAGGGAAAAAACTGAGAACGGCCCCGGTGACGAGAAAGCTCTGATGTACGAGTCGCCGATAACGGTCCGCCTTCAGTCTTTTCTTCAAGCTCATATAGCCAAACCCTCACAGACAACGAGGGGGTGATCGTTTTTCCACGTCCCGCGTTGAAGACCCATCATTCACCCTCGAATGCGGAAAGTCTATTTGCCGAACAAAAGCCAGTTTCCGCCTCGCCGCTACAACAGAGCGAAGTCCGGAGGCAAGCAAAAACGCTGTTCACCGCGCAACGGCTGCTTTGGCGCTTCGACCATGGGCGTTTGCGCGCACGTGCGCCAAAACGAAGAAAACATTGGCAGCGACCTGAAGACTTGGCACACTGGACCTGATAAATCGCCTCAATTTCCGGACATTTGAAGAAACTATCAGATGCTTTTTACGCAGGGCGAGTTTCTATTCATATTCCTGCCGATTACGTTTGTGGTCTATTTCCTCATTGCCCGCTATGTCGAAGCACCCGCCGCAAGGCTGACCTGGCTAACGGCCGCCTCGCTCGCCTTCTATGGCTATTGGGATTTTCGCTTCCTGCCGATCATCCTGATTTCGATCGTCTTCAATTACACGATGGGTTTGCTGATTGCGTCCCGCCAGGGCAGCAAGGCTCGAGGATGGCTGTTCGCGGCCGCGGTCACCGCCAATCTCCTGGCGCTCGGATTCTTCAAATACACCAACTTCACCATTCAGATTTTCGATGCGATCACCTCCTCGCGATATCCTTCGCTGGCGATCGTACTGCCGCTCGGGATCTCATTTTTCACGTTCACCCAGATCGCCTACCTTGCCGACGTCTATGCCGGCCATTTTTACGAACGGAGTTTCGTGAAATACGGCCTGTTCGTCACCTATTTCCCGCACCTTGTCGCAGGTCCCATCCTTCATCACCGCGAAATGATGCCTCAATTCGGCTCGGCGGCGAGCCGGAGGATTTCGCTCGAGAACGTCGCGATCGGCCTCACGATCATCGCCATCGGCCTTTTCAAGAAATCGTTTGTCGCAGACGGCCTTGCACTGATCGCCGACCCGGTGTTCCAGACCGCGAAGACGGCCCATCTGCATGTGCTGGACGCGTGGGCGGGCGCGTTCGCCTATTCGCTGCAGATCTATTTCGATTTCTCCGGTTACTCGGACATGGCGATCGGACTAACGCTTCTGTTCGGCATCAGGCTGCCGTTTAACTTTGACGCGCCTTATAAATCGCGGAGCATCGTCGAGTTCTGGCGGCGTTGGCACATCTCACTGTCGCGTTTTCTCCGCGACTACCTCTACATTCCGCTTGGCGGAAGCCGGCGCGGCGAGCGACGGCGCAATATCAACCTCGCAGCCACCATGGTGCTTGGCGGACTTTGGCACGGGGCTGGTGCAACCTTTGTGCTATGGGGCGCGCTGCACGGACTGTTCCTTACCGTCAATCATCGCTGGACCGAGCGCGCGAAGAAGCAGCCCGCGCTTGCACGAATGACCAGAGCCTGGTGGTATCCCCTCGCAGCACTGGGACTGACGCAGATTGCGATCGTCTTTGCCTGGATCTTCTTTCGCGCGGATAATTTTTACGATGCGGTCCGCGTGATTCAGTCGATGGCGGGTTTCGCCAACCAACAGCGGGTGGGTGTTCGTCTGGTGGACATTTATGGAGGCGCAGCGATCGTTCTCGGCTACATGGCCTGTCTCGTCCTGCCCAACGTCAACGCGATGTTCGCCCACTGGAACGTCGGACTTGAAACCTACAGGAACCAGCGCCCCTGGAGCGTTCTCAATCTGGCCTGGCGGCCGTCGGTGCCCTGGTCGGTTGCGACCTCGTTGATTTTGGTGGTCGCGCTCGTGGCAAGCTTCCTCGGTGGAGACAGTTCGCCATTCCTGTATTTTCAGTTCTAGAGTTCCGATTCCGAAGTTCGCAGGCACTTATGGCGATCTCTGATGCGAACTTCGGAATCAAAGGAGCCCTAGCAAATATAGGTTTTGAGTAGCGGCTTTGAACTTGAAGTTCCTGTAACGAACCGCTCGCAACACTGATAGGAACTTCAAATTCGCCGCACTATTCGACCGGGCAGGCACGGGGTCTCTGAAACCAATTCATGCGCGCAACACGGCACTATCTCGTCATCCTGGCGGTAACGGTTATCGCGCTCTGCTCCCTTGCGGCAATCGTGCTCTGGCGGGTCGCAGAGCCGTTCGGGGCATCGGCGACACTGGCCGATCTCGCCGAGCTTCAAATGAAAAATCCCGATACGATCATCCAGCCATTTGACCTGCGCTATAATGGCGCCTTCAAACTGAAGAGAGCCGAGCAGGAACAGCCCGAAGTCATCGTCATCAGCAGTTCACGCGCGGGAACGCTGCGGGCCTCGATGTTCAAGCCATATCGCTTTTATAACCTCTCGTTTACCGCGTGGACGACCGAACAGCTTCTCGACATCTTCGAAAGAGTGACACGCAACGTTCATCCCCGCACGGCCATCATCTCGCTGGATTATTTCCTTTTCACCGAAAGCTGGGAGAAATCCTATTCCGGCACACGAACCATGATTTTCGACCAGCCGCTTCGCTTTATGAGATCGAACCTGGCGAACTTCATCAAGACGGCGGCCCAGCATCGTCCGTTGTTCGATGAATATCTCAAGGCGCCGAGCCGGTTCGTCGGGACTCAGCCGATTTTGAGTCAGGAGGGATTCCGAAGTGACGGGTCTTACGTCTACTCTCCCGGGCACATCAACGATGCGCGGCTTCACTATCAGACGGCCAAGTCGCTGGTAAACGCGATGCCCGGCGCCCCAAATATGTCGGACCGGCAAAAGGCGCCGATCGTGCGGTTATCCGAAATGGCAAGACAACGTGGCGTGAAACTCATCGCCGTGCAGCTCCCGTTGATCCGTGCCGGGGTGGACTATCTGGATCACGAAGCATCCTATCGCCATTATTCCGGCGTCTGGCGTGATTTCGAAAGCGAGTCCGCCCGGAACTGGCTGGGTAGCCTCGGAATATCGTTTTTCGATTTCGGACGCTCGACGATCGACGACGACAGCGCAAATTTCGTCGATGCCTATCATCCTTCGGAACTGGGATCGCTCAGGGTCATCCAGGCGCTGTTGGCGTTTCCCGAATTTCGCGCCAATTTTCCGGACATCGATCCGACCGAAATTCAACGGCAGATCGACCAGAAGGACGCTCGCTAACATTGGCGGACATTCGAGCCAGGTGGCCCTCGAGGTTCGACCTGTTTCCGCTCTGCCACGCAAGGGAGCAAGGGCCCACTGTCCGTCACATCACCTTTACGCGCCGATGAAACCTGTCTTGCATCCCCGCCTGCTTCCTGCTTTATAGCCTGATGCAACCTTTAGTTGGAACCCTGCGGCATACGAACTCCTTGGCTTTCGCCGTCACTACGATGCTTGCTCAAGCTGAATCCGAAGGTCGAATGAACAGCACGTCCACTGTCAGCGGGAACCACGGCAAACCACTGAGTTCGCGGAATAAAGCCGAATTTAATCACGCCGCGGCCATCAATATGCTTCTCCCGCAGGTTCGGCTAGGCTGTAGGTTGTACAAAGTTACGCAGTGATTCGATTGGGCGGCGGATCGATCGGGTGCCGCCTGTTTGCAGAAACACGTGAGGCGGGGGCCCCGTTGTTGGACCGGTTGACCGACAGTTCTCATATCGACCAGGCCTGCCAGGCGATCCGGAATTCATGCGAACCCGGTCAAAGCGTTGCGTTTGTATCCGGGAATTTCAATGTCGTGCACCCGGGGCATCTGCGGCTCCTGAAATTCGCCGCCGAGCAGGCCGAGATCCTCGTCGTCGGCGTCAACCCAGACGCCGCGCCCGGCGTGACGCTGGGGCAGGATATGCGCCTGGACAATGTCCGGTCGATCTCCTTCGTGCAACATGTTGTGTTTCTGGAGGATTCCGCAGCCTCCTTCATCGCCCGATTGCAGCCGACCGTGGTGGTCAAAGGCAAGGAATTCGAAGACCGCTTCAATCCTGAGCAGGCCGCGGTCGATGCCTATGGTGGCCGCCTCGTGTTTTCCTCGGGCGAATTGCGTTTCGCCTCGCTATCACTGCTGGAGCGAGACGCCGATATCGACATTTCCACGGTGCGCAAGCCGCTCGAATTTCCCAAGCGCCATGGTTTCGATATTTCGCAGCTCAAGACACTGCTCGGAAAGCTGGTCGGCATGCGTGTCGCCGTGGTTGGCGATCTCATCATCGATGAGTACGTCACGTGCGATGCCGTCGGCATGTCGCAGGAAGATCCGACGATCGTGGTGACCCCCTTGATGACGCGAACCTTCGTGGGAGGCGCCGGCGCGGTGGCCGCGCACGCCCATGGTCTGGGCGCCGATGTCAGCTTCTTCACCCTGGTCGGCGACGACGAGGCAGCTCGCTTTGCGCGTGACACGCTCGATGAGCAAGGTGTGAGCCTCAAGACGTTTGCCGATTCGACCCGGCCGACCACGCGCAAGCAGCGGTTCCGCGCGCTGAACAAGACGCTTCTGCGGGTCAATCACCTGCGCCAGCACGCCGCCGACGGCGACATTCAACGACAGATGCTGACCGCCGTCGAGCGCGCCCTGAAGAACTGCGATCTTCTGCTGTTCTCCTGCTTTAATTACGGGTGCCTGCCGCAGGATCTGGTTGATGCCATCGCCGATCGCGCCAGGAAGAAGGGCGTGATGATGGCTGCCGACAGCCAGGTGTCTTCGCAGACGGGAGACGTTTCACGTTTCAAGTCCATGACACTGCTGACACCGACAGAACACGAGGCTCGCATCGCCTTGAACGATTTCACCTCCGGCCTTGCGGTCGTCAGCGAGCGCCTGCTGGAGCGCGCCCGCGCCGGGCATCTCGTGATTACGCTGGGCGCTGAAGGCGCGCTGGTCAACGCGATGGTGGACGGCACGTTCACATCCGACCGCCTGCCGGCGTTCAATCCCTCTCCAAAGGACGTCTCCGGCGCCGGCGACAGCCTGTTCATGGCTTCCTCGATGGCGCTGCGAGCCGGCGCCGACATCTGGCAGGCGTCCTACCTTGGCTCGCTGGCTGCGGCGTTGCAGGTGTCGCGGGTCGGCAACATGGCGCTCTCGACCGCCGAGCTGATCCGGGAAATCGACGAAACCGGCTTCAGTCATGATTGACGGATAGGCCCATGCGCGCCCTACTGCTCGCAGCCGGCACGGGAAGTCGGCTGCGCCCCCTCACCAACACCACGCCGAAATGCCTGGTGGCTGTGCATGGTCGTCCGCTACTCGATTACTGGCTCGATCTGGTGTTCGAGGGCGGCATCCAACGCGCTCTGGTCAATACGCATTGGCTCGCCGACCAGGTCCGCGCGCATCTCGCAGCGTCGCCCTGGCGCTCGCGCGTTGATCTCGTTCATGAAGATCAGCTTCTGGGCACCGGCGGCACAATCCTGGCAAACCGGGACTGGTTCGACAGAGAGGCCTTCCTCGTCGCCCATGCCGACAACCTGACCGATTTCAACGTCGCAAGGCTGATTTCCGCTCACCGCAATCGCCCCGCAGACTGCGTGATGACGATGCTGGCCTTTCGCACCGACGATCCTGCGTCTTGCGGCATCCTGGAACTGGACCGTCAAAATCGTGTCACCGCGTTCCACGAGAAGGTCAAAAACCCGCCGGGAAACCTCGCCAACGGCGCCGTCTATGTTTTCGAGCCCGATGTGATCGAAGACATCGCCCGGCTTGGCAAAAGCGCGGTTGATCTATCGACCGAGATCATACCTAATTACCTTGGCCGAATCCTGTCGGTGGAGACAGACGGCTACCACAGGGATATTGGAAGTCCTGAAAGCCTGCGACGGGCCCATGCCGAGTTCAAGCGCGCGCCGTCTTACGCGGGTCGGCAAGGGTAGGCGACAAGGGTAGGCTCAGGTGGCATTCGACTTCTTCACGATTCCAGACAGGCGCGTGCGGCAATCCGTCGGACAGAACAGCCGGTGGCAGGGCAACAAATGAAGATTTTTCTGACTGGCGCATGTGGTTACAAGGGCAGCGTGCTCGTGCCGAAGCTGTTGAAGGCCGGCCACAAGGTGGTTGCCTTCGACATCATGTGGTTCGGCAATTTCCTCGAACCGCATCCCGATCTCACGGTCGTGCGGGGCGACGTCCGCAACGCGGATGAGATCGACCTTAACGGCATCGACGCCATCATCCATCTGTCGAGCGTAGCCAACGATCCCTGCGGCGATCTCGACCCGAAGCTGACCTGGGAAATCTCCTGTCTGGCGACCATGCAACTCGCCGACCGGGCCCGTCGCCACGGCATCAGGCGCTTCATCTATGCGTCGTCCGGCAGCGTTTACGGCGTCAAGGAGGAGGAGCAGGTCACGGAAGATCTCGAGCTGTTGCCGATCTCCGAATACAACAAAACCAAGATGTGCGGCGAGCGCATCGTTCTCTCCTACAAGGACGATATGATCGTCCAGATCGTCCGGCCGGCCACCGTTTGCGGCTATTCGCCAAGGCAACGACTCGATGTTTCCGTGAACATGCTGACGATGCAGGCCCTGATGAATGGCCGCATTACCGTGTTCGGCGGCGACCAGACCCGGCCCAACGTCCATATCGACGATATCACCGACCTGTATATTTTCCTGCTCGATCATCCCGAACACACCGGCATCTACAATGCCGGCTTCGAGAACATCTCGATCCTCGACATCGCCAGGCTTGTCACCAAGCACGTAACGGCCGAGATCGCGGTGACACCGTCCAACGATCCGCGCAGCTACCGGGTCAATTCCGATCGGCTGCTTGCGACCGGTTTCCGCCCGAAGAAGACGGTGGAGGATGCGATCAAGGAAATCATCGGCATGTATTCGCAAGGTCAGCTGAAGAACGACGATCGCTGGTACAATCTGAAATGGATGGAAAAGGAGATCGTGAAATGAACGCGCTCGCTTTCCAGACGCCGGCCAAACTTTTCAGCGACTATTCCAGCCGCCTCAGCGCCGCGTTGCAGGGCTTCGACTGGACCCCGGTCGAACGCCTGGCTTACGACTTGCGCGACTGCTGGCAGAGCGGCCGGCAGGTGTTCCTTTGCGGCAATGGCGGCAGCGGCGGCAACGCCAATCATCTTGCCAACGATTTCCTTTATGCGCTGTCGAAGACGAAGGGCTCGGGCCTGCGCGTGCATTCGCTGTCGGCCAATCCGTCCACCCTCACCTGCCTTGCCAATGACGAGGGTTATGACCAGGTATTTTCGCTTCAGCTTGCCGTGCTGGCGCGCGCCGGCGACGTGCTTGTCGCTTTTTCCGGCTCCGGCAATTCGCCGAACATCGTGAAGGCGCTGGAGGAAGCAAAGGCGATCGGCATGACCAGCTATGCGGTGCTCGGCTATTCCGGCGGCAAGGCCAAGGCGCTTGCCGACGTGCCCATCCACTTCGCGATCGATGACATGCAGATCGCCGAGGACGCCCAGATGGTGGTCGGCCATATGTTGATGCAGTGGCTCTACGCCCAGCGCGGCGAAATCTCGTCGAAGCGCGCGGGCTGACGGGTACACGATGGCCGCAAATGAAAAATATCTGATCCTGGGCTCGAACTCGTTTTCGGGGGCGACATTCGCCGATCATCTGGCAGCCATCGGCCACGACGTGATCGCAACCAGCCGCTCGGACGAGCCGCACGACGCCTTGCTGCCTTACAAATGGCAGAAGCGTCCGGGCCGCGTTCGCTTCAGGCGCATCGACCTCAACCATGACCTCGACGCGCTGAAGTCGCTGCTGGCCGCCGAGCGCCCGACCTATGTGGTCAATTTCGCCGCGCAAAGCATGGTCGGCGAAAGCTGGCTTCATCCGGACCACTGGATGATGACCAACGTCGTCTCGGCGGTGCGGCTGCACGATCTCCTGCGCAATTACGACGCTTTGGAGCGCTACGTTCACGTCACGACGCCGGAGGTCTACGGTTCGACCGAGGGCTGGATCCGCGAGGATGCGCCTTTCAATCCGTCGACGCCCTACGCGGTGTCGCGCGCCGCGGCCGACATGAGCCTGCGCACGTATTTCGCGAACTACCAGTTTCCGGTGGTCTTTACCCGCGCCGCGAATGTCTATGGCCCGGGCCAGCAGCTCTATCGAATCGTGCCGCGCACCATTGTGGCGGCCATGACCGGGCAGAAATTGCGGCTCGACGGCGGCGGCAAGTCGGTGCGCGTGTTCATCCACATGAGCGACGTCTCGGATGCGACGCTTCGGATCGCCCGCAAGGGAACGCCTGGCGACAGCTATCATATCTCCGGCTATGAGTTGGTCTCGATCCGCACCCTGGTCGAAATCATCCTGAAGCGGCTCGACAAATCGTTCGAGGATTGCGTCGAGATCGGACCGGAACGTCCCGGCAAGGACACCGCCTATACGCTCGACAGCTTCAAGCTGCGCACCGAACTCGGCTGGCGTGATACGTTCTCGCTCGAGCGCGGCATCGACGATGTGGTTGCCTGGGCGGAACGCTTCCGCACCGATCTGCCGAAACTACCGATCAAGTACCAACACAAACCCTGACGACCGCGCGCTTTTGGCTCGCGTGACTGGAGACTGACGATGAACCTTGCAGTTCGGCCCACCGCCGGGCAGCCCGATGCCGGTGCACTGAAGCTGCAGGCGGCAAGGCTTCGTGGCAAGATCATCGAGATGTCCCATGCCGCCCAGGCCGCGCATCTGGCGTCCTCTTTATCTTGCGCGGACGTGCTGACGGCGGCCTACTGGCATGTGCTCAACGTCGATCCGAAAAATCCAACGGATCCGCTGCGCGACCGCTTCATCCTGTCCAAGGGACACGCCGCCGCGGCGCTGTATGCGACGCTCGCCATGAAAGGTTACATCCCGCTCGAAGAGCTCGACACCTTTTGCAAGGATGGCGGGCGGCTCGCCGAGCATCCTCCGGCAAACCTGTTGCCGGGCGTCGAGGCCGCGACCGGCTCGCTCGGCCACGGGCTGCCGCTCGGCTGCGGCATGGCGCTGTCCGGACGCATCAAGGGCGAGAGCTTTCGTGTCTTTGCGCTTCTCTCGGACGGCGAAAACAACGAAGGCTCGGTGTGGGAGGCCGCGATGTTCGCCGCCGCCCAGAAGCTCGAAAACGTCTGCGTCATCGTCGATTACAACAAGTGGCAGGCAACCGCGCGCTCCAACGAGACCTTGATGCTCGCGCCATTGCGCGACAAGTGGCAGGCGTTCGGCTGGGACGCCCATGAGATCGATGGCCATGATGTCGGCGCGCTGGCAGAGGCCATGCAGAAGATTCCGAACGGCTCCGGCAAGCCGGTGGCGCTGATCGCCCACACCGTCAAGGGCAAGGGCGTGTCGTTCATGGAGGACGACAACAACTGGCATTACCGCGCGCCGACCGCCGAAGAGGTCGTCAAGGCGCACAAGGAGCTTGGCCTGACATGAGAAACGCCTTCGCGGACGAGCTGACCAAACTCGGCACCGAGGACGCGCGTGTCGTGATGCTTTCGGGCGATATCGGCAATCGTCTGTTCGACAAGTTCAAGGACAAGCACCCGTCCCGGTTCTTCAATTGCGGTGTGGCGGAAGCCAACATGATGGGCGTTGCGGCTGGGCTAGCGATGAACGGCCTGCGTCCGGTCGCCTATACCATCACCCCCTTCGTGACGACGCGCTGCCTGGAGCAGATCCGCACCGATGTCTGCTATCACGAGGCGCCGGTGACGATCGTGGCGGTCGGAGCTGGGTTGGCCTATTCCGGCCTCGGTCCGACCCACCACGCCTGCGAGGACATTTCCTTCCTGCGCTCGATCCCCAACATGGTGGTGATCTGCCCGGGCGATGCGTTCGAGGTCCGCGGCGCGCTGCGCGCCGCCCTGCAGCAGGACCGTCCAGTCTATATTCGCATGGGCAAAAAGGGCGAGCCGGTTGTGCACAAGGGCCCGATCGCCGATTTTGCGATCGGCAAGGCGATCACGATTTCCGAAGGCAGCGACGTCTGCCTGCTCTCGACCGGCAACATGCTGCCCGAGGCGACCCTGGCCGCGCACAAACTCAAGGACAAGGGGATCTCCGCCGAGGTCGTCAGCTTCCATACCGTCAAGCCGCTCGACGAAGCCCGCCTGACGGCGTCGTTCGCACGCTTCAAGCTGGTCGCGACCATCGAGGAGCATTCACTGATCGGCGGCTTTGGCGCGGCCGTTTCCGAATGGCTCGTCGACACCGCAACGCCGCACAAGAAATTCCTGCGCTTCGGCACGCCCGACGCATTCTTCAAAAAATCCGGCGAGCAGGAATATGCCCGCGAGGTGCTGGGCCTGACCGGGCACCAGATCGCCGAAAAAATCCTCCACGCATTGCTCTGAGATCAAGGCCCGATGAAAACCGAAGCTGCACTGCTCGTCCAAACCGGAAAGCCCCTGGTTCTGGCGGAAATCGAAATTCCCGCGCTGAAGCCCGGGCAGGTCCTGGTCGAGATCGCCTATTCCGGCGCCTGCGGCACCCAGGTGATGGAGTGGCGCGGCGACAAGGGCGAGGACAAATGGGTGCCGCATTGCCTCGGCCATGAAGGCACCGGCACGGTGCTCGAGGCAGGCCACGCGGTCACCAAGGTCAAGGCCGGCGACAAGGTGGTGCTGTCCTGGATCAAGGGCAACGGGATCGAGGCCGGCGGCGCCGTCTACGATTGGGATGGCAAGAAGGTCAATGCCGGTGGCGTCACCACCTTCCAGCGCCACGCCGTGGTGAGCGAGAACCGCCTGACCCTGCTGCCGCCAGACCTGCCGATGGATGTCGCGGTGCTGCTCGGCTGCGCCGCGCCAACCGGCATGGGCGCGGTCTACAACGTGCTCAAGGTCCAGCCCGGCGATGCGGTTGCGGTGTTCGGCACCGGCGGCATCGGGCTGAATGCGCTGATGGCGGCCTCATTGGCCGGCGCCATGCCGGTGATCGGCATCGATCCCAACCCGACGCGCCGGGCGCTCGCCAACATCTATGGCGCCACCCACGTGATCGACCCTTCAAGCGCCGACGTGCTCGCCGAGATCAGGAAGATCGCGCCACAGGGGGTTGATCTGGCCGTGGAATCCTCCGGCGTTCCGGCAGTGATGGAACAGGCCATCAACGCCACCCGACAGCAAGGCGGCCGCGCGGTCGTGATCGGCAACGCCAGGCACGGCACGACACTTTCGCTCAACCCTGCCGTCTTCAACCAAGGCAAAAGCCTGCTCGGCACCTGGGGTGGCGACAGTATTCCGGACCGCGACTATGGCCGTTACGGCCGCCTGCTGGCGTCCAATCGCTTTCCGGTGCGCGATCTCCTGTCGAAGCCCTACCGGCTTGCAGAGGCCGATCAGGCGCTCCAGGATCTGGCGGCGGGCAAAGTGGGCCGTCCGCTGATCGACATGTCGTTAGGTTGAAGGATGGGACCGCGGTCATGCGGATCGGGATCGACTTCGACAACACGATCGCCTGTTATGACGGCGTGTTTCATCAGGCCGCGCTGGAGCGCGGGCTGATCCCCCCCGATCTTGCCCGCGACAAGAACAGCGTCCGCGATCATCTGAACGGCTCGGGCCGCAAGGACGATTTCACCGAGCTTCAGGGTTACGTCTACGGCGCCCGCATGGAGCTGGTGTCGCCCTACCCCGGTTTTGCCGAATTCGTCGGCGCCGCCCGCGGGCGCGGCCACGATCTCTTCGTCGTCAGCCACAAGACCCAACATCCCATCCTCGGGCCGAAGCACGACATGCACGCGGCCGCGCGCTCTTTTCTCGCCGGGCGAGGTCTGACCGGCGCAAAGCCTGACCAGATCGACCCGGAAAACGTCTTCTTCGAACTGACCAGGGACGAGAAGGTCGCCCGCGCCCATGATCTTGGTTGCGACGTCTTCATCGATGACCTGCCGGAGATCCTGAGCCTGGACGGATTTCCGCCCCGAATGCGCAAGATCCTGTTCGATCCCCAAAACCAGTTCACAAGCGAGGCAGGCGCGTTTGACCGTCACATCTCCTGGGCTGCCATATCAGCGGATCTGGCCCGTGACCGCGCCTGAAGCGCATGACGAAGGAGATGCAGCGCTCGTGGCGCTCGCCCGCCGTCTGACGGAACGGGCCGGCCGCGGCCGCGTGCTGAGCCTGACGCGCCTTGCCGGTGGCCGCAACAACCGGGTTTACCGCCTCGAAACCGATGACGGCCCGTCGCTGGTGCTGAAGCTCTATTTCAGCGATGTCCGAGACACGCGCGACCGGCTTGGCGCCGAGTGGAATTTCATCGCCCATGCGTGGTCGCGCGGCATTCGCAACCTTCCCGAGCCGCTCGCCTGCGATGAGGCGGAGCACGCCGGGCTCTTCGGGTTTGTCCCGGGCCGCAAGCTCACCGCATCCGAAGTGACGCAAGCGCATGTCGATGCTGCGATCGATTTCGTGCTGGCGGTCAATACGCACCCTCGCGCGGCGCTGGCGGCCGGATCGGAAGCCTGCTTCTCGCTTTCCGAACATATCGCGACGGTGGAACGGCGGGTCGAGCGGCTGAAGATGCTCGATGCGACAGCGGCGCACCTTGCCGAGGTACAATCCTTTGTCTCGATGCGGCTCTTGCCGGCATGGGCCGCGGTCAAGTCGCGGCTTATAGCGGACGCGCGCGCCGCCGGCCTTTCGATTGACGAGCCGATTGGCGCCAACGAACGCTGCCTGTCGCCATCGGATTTCGGCTTTCACAACGCGCTTGTCGACGACGAGGGACACCTCAGCTTCCTCGACTTCGAATATGCCGGGCTCGACGATCCCGCCAAACTCGTCTCCGACTTCTTCTGCCAGCCGGAGATTCCGGTGCCAATCGCCTGTCATGCCCACTTCATCGAGCGGATGGCGCAGGGGCTTGCTCTGGACGCGGCGGCCATCGCACGCTGCCGGTTGCTGCTGAACGGTTATCGCGTCAAATGGACCTGCATCATCCTGAATGATTTTGTGCCCCTCGATTCTGCGCGGCGGGCATTTGCCGGTGAAGCCGATCGCGCGGTCCTCTACCTGGACCAGCTCGCCAAGGCCAACGCCAGCGTGGCCGAAATCGAGGCTGCCATCTCGTGAGACAACAGGAAGCAAGGAGCCTTCATGGCCTATCGTGAGTTTGTCGGCCTGATTCACAAGTCTACCAAGCGCGACTATCTCGCGCGCGTCACGCAACGTGACAAGGCCGAGGTCGCCGAGATGGCGATCAGATACGACTATGACTACTGGGATGGCAGCCGCGAAACCGGCTATGGCGGCTACAAATATGATGGCCGCTGGCGCAAGGTCGCGGACGCCATGATCGCCGCCTATGGCATCAAGCCTGGCATGCGCGTGCTCGACGTCGGCTCGGGCAAGGGCTTTCTGCTGCACGATTTCCGCGAGGCCATTCCCGGCCTCGATGTCGCCGGCATCGACGTTTCGTCTTACGGCGTCGAGCACACGATGGAGGACGTCAAGCCGTTCTGCCAGGTCGGCACCGCGGCGAAGCTGCCCTGGCCCGACAAGCATTTCGACCTCGTGATCTCGATCAACACGCTGCACAATCTCTACAACTACGACCTCGATGCGAGCCTGCGCGAGATCGAGCGCGTCGGCCGTGGCGCGAAATATCTCTGCGTCGAGGCCTATCGCAACGAGCGCGAGAAGGTGAATTTGATGTACTGGCAGCTCACCTGCCGCATCTTCCATACGCCCGAAGAATGGGGCTTCGAGTTCAGGCGCTCCGGCTACACCGGCGACCACGAATTCATTTTCTTTGAATGAGGGCTAAAACCTTGCATATCGCGGCGGTAAGGGTTCTGCTGCCTGCTGCCGGCCGTCATTTTGCGATTTTTGCAAAATGCCATTATGGACGATCAGGAACGAGGTTCTGGCAGATCCGATTGCCTCAAGTTCTTGATGTGTTGGGGATCGGGACCTGCGGGGAGCTGGACGGCCGATGACAAAATCCTTGAAGACGGCGATCGCCGATGGACTCCCGCCGCAGACTCTTTTCCGCCTGCGCTCGATCAAGCGTGCGCTGATGGGACAGCCTCCGCTGGAACCTCCACGAGGGGCGATCAACGATGCGCCGCCTCCCGCCGCACCTCCGCCTGCCGAACCGAGCCCGGAACCGGAACCGCGGACGATGCAGACCGAAGCGCTCGAAAGACTGGATGCCCACAAGATCAGCGCGCCCTATCTGTTCTTCAGCATTGATGATGTTCTCATCCTGCCGGCCAAGGAGATCGCGCGGGCATTGACCCTCAGCGTGATGTACATCAACAGCGCGGACATAAAGGGCGACATCGCCGAATTCGGTACGATGGGTGGATTTACTGCCCGTACGCTCGCCGCCGCCATGGTCTTCGATCCGCGCTACCAGCCGAACCGCCCGTTGCGCAAGCTTCGCCTGTTCGACAGCTTCGAAGGCCTGCCGGAGATTACCTCGAAGATCGACCTCGAGTCGCCGCATGTGAAGTCCGGCACATGGTCGAAGGGCGGTTGCAAGATTTTGAGCGCAAGCGAGCTGCGTACCATGGTGGAAGCGATCATTCCCCCCAGCCGGGTCGAGATCACCGAAGGCTGGTTCGCCGATACCGTCAAGCGGCTCCCGGACGATACGCGCCTTGCGCTGATTCATTTCGACGGCGATCTTTACCAGTCGACGATGGATGCACTGGTGCCCTGCTTCGAACGCGGCTTTATCTCGAAGGGCGCGGTCTTCTGCTTCGATGACTGGAACTGCAATCAGGCCGATCCGGAATGCGGCGAACGGCGGGCCTGGCAAGAGCTGGTGCATCGCTTCAACATCGTTGCCAGCCATTGCGGCGACTATGCGATCCAAAGCACGAAATTCATTGTCCATTCCTACCGTGGCATGAAAACCACGTAACCCTTGACCGCTCTCCTCAAGGTTGCGACGTTTCGTACAAACCGCGCCGGAGATCTTTGAATGCCCTCACCGTTGAACGCGGCTCTCGACTGCCTATTTCCGCCTGCGGCCTTGTATTGGCTGCGCTCGGTCAAGCGCGCCATCATGTTCGAGCCGCCGCTAGCATGGCCTTATGGCGAGACCGCAGCCCCCGGGACAGGGCCGGCAAGCCAACCTATCGACGACGGGCGGCCGATCCAGGACATCGCGCTCGAGAGATACAAGCGCCGGGATCTCCCCTCGCCAGACTTGTACTACACCTATGAGGATGTACTCATCGTTGCCGCGCAGGAGATCGCGAAGACACTGACACTCTGCATTCAGTACATCAACGGCTCTCACGTCTATGGCGACATTGCCGAATTTGGCACGATGGGTGGCTTCACCGCAAAAGCCCTCGCCACATCGATGGTCTTCGACCTGCAACGCCAGCCACTCAGCAAGAGCGCGTCTGGCGAAAATCCATTCAGAGTCCTGCGGCTGTTCGATAGTTTTCAGGGGCTGCCGGAAATCACGTCTCCCGTGGATCAAGCATCACCCCATGTCGTATCCGGTGCTTGGGCTAAGGGTGGATGTAAGGTGCTAGCCGCGGCCGAACTGGGTGAGCGGATCGGCAAGATCATTCCACAACATCGGTTCGAGATCTATGATGGCTGGTTCGCGGACACCGTGAAGACGTTGCCGCCGGAAACACGATTCGCGATGATCCATTTCGATGGTGATCTGTATCAATCCACGATCGACGCACTCGAACCATTATTCGAGCGAGGAATGGTCTCGACCGGCGCGGTACTTTGTCTCGATGACTGGAATGCCAACCGCGCGCTTCCGGGAGTCGGTGAACGCCGGGCTTGGCGGGAGCTGGTCGCAAAGTTCGACATCGAAGCCAGCGATTGCGGCGATTACTCCGTCGCGGGAAAAAGGTTCATCATCCATTCCTATCGCGGCCTCCCCGCCGACCCTGACTAGCGGAGTGCCGCATGATGACTGCGAACTTTAGAATCAGACGCTAGCGGGGCGCGCCCGCGCCGAGTATGCCGTCTATCGTCTGAGCGGTCAGGAAAATTGCGCCGGGTACGGTAAGGTGCCCAGGATCGAAGGCGGTGAGTTCCGAATTGTTGGGGCCAATCCGACTCAGGCAGCCACTGTCGTTGCAGAAGACATTTCGGACCGAAATATAGTGAATGCCAAGATCGCGCGAGAGCTCCTGCAGCAGCGCATCCCTTTCCCGTGTCCATTCGTCCGTCGAGTGGTGGAAGGTCCGCACAGGCAACACCGCACCTGTCTGCTTATAGTATTCGAGCAAGTTAGCGGCTAACCCAGCCCCCTGCCACCCCGGCGGCGGTCCCATCAGTACTATCCTTGGAACATTCATCGCCCTAAGCTTCGAAACCGTGCGGGGCAGGTCGTCACGAAGGATCTGCTCGGCGTGCCCCCAGGTCGCATCGAGGATGACAACATCGGGATTTAGTCTGCCTATGCGCTCGACCACGTCGTCGTTGATGCTCTTGCAGAACGGCCGCTCGGCAAGGGTATACCCAATCAAGGGTGGGCACGCCGAGGCCGTGTATTGGGCAACATCATAGCTGCGTTCGGCGGCGAAGTGGAGCAGTCCTGGATAGAGGGCCCCACCGTATGAATCTCCCCAGATCAAAAGCAGCGGGTGGCCGCTGTAACCGGCACATTCCGGCGCGAACTCCGAAGCAGGCTGCTGCGGCAGCAACAGGCATTTACCGCGTCGCCAGTACTGCGAGGTTTCGCTGCCCGAGAGCATGAATTCGCGGATTTCCGGCGGAAATCGCACCGGCAGACCGCGCGTATCTACAGCGACTATTCCGATCAACCAGATTCCGGCCATCGCAGCAACAAGTGGCGTAACCCTCAAACCGATCGCGGATTTGCCAAACCTGAGAGGTCGCTCGACAAAATAATATGTCAACCCTGCAAGCAGGAAGCTGAGGGCAAGGAGCCCGCACATCGCCGGCGCGGACACGGCTCCGCCAGCGTTCAGCTTGGCGAATGCGATCAACGGAAAATGCCAAAGATATAGCGGGTAGCTGATAAGACCGATGAAGACCATAGGGCGGGCAGATAATATACGACGATGAATGAGCGTTCCCGACGTCGCGATCAAGGCTGTTGCCGATAGCACGGGAATTAAGGTGAGGAAGCCCGGCCAGGGCATGCGGCCGTTGAGCGCCCAGAATCCGACGGCGACGCCGGTCAATCCGATAAATGCGAGCGACGCGTCGAACGCAGGACCTACGACCTTCGAGGGTTGGTTTGGCCGCAGCGCGAGCAGAGCACCGGCGAGAAGCTCCCACCCTCTCGTCGTCGGCGAATAGAACGCCCAGGCTGAATCGAGTGGAGGCGTCAGAACGCAGACCAGAAAAGAGCCAAGCGCAAGCGCTGCGACGAGGGTCACTCTGCGCGCCTGCCAGTGCGAGATCAGCCAAAGCGCCGCTGGCCACACGATATAATATTGTTCCTCGATTCCGAGCGACCACAGGTGAAGAAGCGGAAGCCGTTCAGCACCGGGATTGAAATAATCGACGACCTGCTCGTGAAGCACCAAGTTTTCTATAAATGCGGCTGCGCCCTCGATGTTGGTTCCCAGCGCTTCCATTCCGCTCACCGACAAGACAAACCAGCCCAGCACGAAGGTGGCGAGAACGACAACAATCAGCGCCGGAAATATTCTCAGGATACGGCGGGCGTAGAAGTTCGAGAGCTTGAAGCGCTTCTCCAGCATCTCCCGCTGAATGATCGCGGTGATCAGATAACCGGAGATCACGAAAAAGATATCCACGCCTACGAAGCCGCTCCTAACCAGCTGCGGAAAAGCGTGATAGGCGAGCACCGCGATGACAGCAACTGCGCGCAGTCCATCAAGATCGGGACGATACCCTCGCGCACACGGCATATAGACTCCGCCAATCGCGCGCGCATCGCCATCCAAGGGCTTGCTCGGTCCCACCGCTATTGGGCATCCCCTAATGGTCAAAACCCGGCATGACCTTCAAGACCTGTTCGGCCAGCACGAGCGACGCTGCGTGGGTGAGATGGCCACTGTCATATGCGGTAAGGTCCGCGCCGTTCGGTCCGATACGAGCCAGGCAGCCGTCGTCGTTACACATGATCCGGCGGGCGGACACATAGTCGATGCCGAGGTTTTTGGCCTGCTCTTCCAGAAACCGGTCTGGTCCCTGCGTCCACGCATCATTCGATCGGTACTTGGTGCGCGCCGGCAGCAACGCATGGTGCTGAAAATAATAGTCCAGAACGTTTGCAGGCAGGCCTTCCCCAAGCCATGTCGCCGGCGGTCCCAACAACACGATTTTTGGTATGTTGAGTGCCTTCAACTGCGCGACGGTCGCTTCCAGCCCGGTGCGGAGATCGTCGGCACCGTAACTCCAGGTCGAGTAGAATATGACCGCCTCCGGCTTTAGCTCGGCCAGGCGCTGGAGGACGAAATCATTGGCTCCCTTGCAAAACCGCCGTTCTGGATGAACAAAGCCCTTCAGCGGCGGGCAGGCCGACGCGGTGTATTCGGCCACGTCAAAGCCGCGTTGGGCGCCGAAATGCGCCAATCCGGGATAAAGGGACGCGGCGTAGGAATCTCCCCAAACGACGACGAGTGGATGACGGCCGCTGCCGGCACATTCCGATGAAAAATGCGACGCGCTCTGATCCGGGGTCAAAAGGCACTTGTCGGCGCGCCAATAAGCTGCGGTCTCGCTTCCATCAAGCATGAAGCCGCGAAGGCTCTCGGGTATCCGCATCGGCAACCCGTTGGTCTCTTCCGCGACAAGCCCGATGGCGCCAAGCGCAACCATTCCACTGAGCAATGCACCGACCTTGTAAGCTCCATGCCGTTTTCCGAAACGGATCGGCCGTTCGATGAACTGGTAGGTCAGCCAGGACAACAGCAAGCTGGCGAGCAGGATGCCTGACATCACCGGGACAGGGACGGCGTCCGCGAAATGAATGCGCCCGTAGGCCATCATGGGATAGTGCCACAGATAGAGCGGATAGCTGATCAGCCCCACGAACACGACGCCGCGGCTCGCCAGCACGTATCGATGCACCAGCGTGTTGCTTGTCCCGATCAACGCGGCAGCCGCCAACACCGGCACGAGCGTGGCATAACCGGGAAACGGCGTCTTCGGGCTGAAGCGCCACACGGCAACCAAAATCGCCAGCAGGGCGCAGAGGCCGACCACCTCGCGAAAGGCTCGAACCGCCTTGCCCGCGAGCTCGACGGGCGCCGCGGTTTTGCCATTGAGCCACAGTGCCAGACCCGATCCGACCAGCAATTCCCACGCCCGCGTCAGCGGAAGATAGAACGCATATTCAGGCGCGCGCGCCTGGACGATGATGCAGGCGACGAAGGAGGCCATCGCCAGTGCAGCCGTGACAGCGAAAATCGGCAGCCGCCATCGCCTGATCAGCAGCAGCAGCAGCGGCCAGACGATATAATATTGTTCTTCGATACCGAGCGACCACAGGTGCAGAAGCGGCTTCTTGTCGGCCGCAAGATCGAAATAGCTGACCTGGCCGAGCAGAACGAAGTTTTGTATGAAAACCGCGCCGCCGGCGATATTGGTGCCGAGCGACTTCAAGTCCCGCGGCGGCAGCGCGTACCACGCGATCATGAACGTGACGAGGACGACGGTGACGAGCGCGGGAAAAATACGCCTGATGCGGCGAGCGTAGAAATCCGCGATGCTGAAACTTCCGCGCAACATCTGCTGATGGATGATGCCGGTGATCAGAAAGCCGGAAATGACGAAGAAGATGTCGACGCCAATGAAACCGCCGGGAACCAGCTTCGGAAAGGCGTGGTAGAGCAGAACTGGCAGGACAGCCAGCGCGCGCAGACCGTCGATATCCTCGCGATAGCGCAGCGGCGTGGCCTGCGCCTGTTCGAAAGTCAGACTGGGTTGTGCGACATTCATCGGTGCCGACTTCAGCTTTGCGTATCGGCCAAAAGGGAAGTTGAATATTTCTCCAGAAAATAGCGGCCCGGCCTGGAGTTGCCGAAAAAACCGGGAACGTTCACGCATTTTTCCCAGTCATCATCGACCGGCAAAATCGTAGGCTTGCTTCCGCTGGAAAGATCCAGAACCTCTTTCGTGGTTTCGAGAATTTCATCGGCGCTGCTTTCGCCCACGACGAGCCCCGCGCTCTGCACGGTCTCGTAGGTCGGGAAAGCCCAGCGCCATTTCTCCGATGTGACGTCGCTCAACGACAGCATTCGCCCGTCCCTTGTATGCACGGGTTTGAGCGCAAAGCGGGTATCCCCGGACCACAGCAGCCCAACGGAAGAGAGCGCGTTCACCATCGAGGTCGGGATGCCGAAACTCGAGGCGACATAGGCGAAGCCGGACGTCGTGCCGATGAACGCCCGCGCCCGCCGCACCAGATGGATATCCATTTCCGGCACCTGATCGGGACTGCGTGCATAGTCGATCACCCGCGGCATCTCCGGCAGCGGCGGCGCCTTGCGCCCGCCCATTCGGATGACCCATCCGCCCATCCCGGTGATATGGCGGACGGTCTCTAGATAATTCCCGATCGTCGCACTCCGGATCAACTCGCCGACGCCGAGCGTCTCGCCGCGCGCCTCGGCATCGCGCATATGAAGACAGACGTGCCAGTCGCCGGGAGCCATTCCCCATTTCGTCCGCAGCGACTGATAGAGCGTCTCGGCGCGATCGTCCGAGCGCATCTTCTCGTCATAAACGTCGCGCAGCTGAAACCCACTGCCCTCCCGCTCCCATTGCTGGAGGGCCCTGGCGCCGGCATCATTCCAGTACATCGTCCGGCCGTCCTGGAATTCGAATGCCTGGTGGGAATCCCCGATAAACGGCGCGAGACTGGCCAATTCGAACCAGGCCCCCTCCGGAACGTTTTCGCCAAGGGTCAGGGTCGGGCACAGCTTCTCGAAGAGCGACAGGAAGGTCTTGTTGGCAATCCTTTCCTTGTACGCCAGCAAAACCGGCGAACCCTTCCACCACCCCATCTTCCGCATCATCAGATGCACGTTGAGATGGCCGTTATGTCCGATCAGGGCGCTCCAGTCCGGTGAGAGCAATCTTACCTGGGGCAGTTCCACTCCGATCTCGTCCAGCACCCGCTTCAACGCGCGCGAGGGTTTGGGTAACGACCGGCGCAGGCGTCGCTGCGTCTCGATGTGGCGGCGGTAGACGAGTGGAACGAGATTGCCCTCGCCGTTATGATAGGTTCTGAGCAGGAGGTGCCGGTAAGCGTACCAGACATAGATGTCCAGCGAGATCGCGCGCTCCGGCTGGTATGCCGGAAAATGCTCCCAATATTGTCCCGCCGCATCGAGTGACGGCAGAACACCAGCACGATCTTCAAGACCGAGTTCGCGCATCAGGCGCTCGATCACCTCCCTGTCCCTGAAGAAGTACGGGATGTACTGCTCGGCAGGAACGTCACCCGGCACGTCGTCGAAATCGACGCGGCCGCGGAAGGCGCGCTCTTCATACTGGAAGTTCCTGTGCTCGAGCATCATCCGCACGAAAACGCGGAGCTCCCACGATTTGGCGACGATGTTGGTCCAGTCCAGCCCGTGAATCTGCGTCAGCAGATCCATCGAATATCCATCTCCGACGATGCCTGTTCCGTCGAGCGCCTGGCTGATCAATGCATTATCGACGGTCCAGTCCAGCCGCCGGAACAGTGTGAGAGCTTCCCTCCGATAGCCGCTTTCAAGCAGATAAAAGGCGACCTCGTTCGGATATTGCGCCGAAAGGCGGCCGTCGAATATCCAGTTCAGATGGTTGCCCAGAAAAGGACCGCAGAAAAAACCGAAGTGGCGGTCCAGCCCCGCGTGCTGGAAATTCTGCCGGAACCACACCGTGAGACGAAAGCGCATCTTGAAGGAAAGGCAGACAAAAACCACGTCCCGCACAAAGTGCTTGAGTTTGCTTCGCCTCAGTATGCGGAACAGAGAGTGCGCAACTCGCACAAGCGCGCGATTGGTCCGAGACCCGGGGTGAGCAAGAGCACGCCCGAATATGCTGTCCGCGGAAGTGCGTGAGTCCAACGTCGGCGCCCCCAAATGTCCGTCGGCAAGCTCAATCAATCATCGACGGTGAAGCCGCGGGCCGGCACCGGCGCGGCCTCGCCAATGCGAGATGCCGGCAACGGCCACGACATCGCGCCGCGTAATGGGCTCAAGAGCGTTCCGCAGATTGAGCTGTGGACATCGAAAACCGCTTATGGCACCGAATAACGCCGGACGTCAAACCAATCCGCCCGGCTGAACCGAGTGTGGGGGCCGTCCCTGCCAGGTTCCAGACCTGCGCTTCAAATGCCCACGCAGAGCATGCCCCAAGTCTCATCATTCGTCTCATCATTGGTCTCATCATTCAAATGCCGTCTGTGCGGGCACGCCGTCGACGCGGCGTCGCTGTCGCTCGGCCGCCTTCCCGTCTGCAATCGATTTGAGCGGACCGCAGATGTCGACGCGCTGGCCCGCATCGATGTCGTCGAATGCGGGACCTGCCAGCTGATCCAGCTTCGCGAAACTGCGCCGATCGATGTGCTCGCGCCGCGACTGCGGTGGATTCGCTACCGCGAGCCCGAGGGGCATCTCGATGCGGTGACGGACGCGGTGCTGGAACTTCGCCCGCAGGCGCACCGGGCGCTGGGCGCCGGGCCGTTCGAGCAGCCCCTGCTGACGCGGCTTTCCGCGCGCGGCCTTTCAACCGCAGCGCTCGAACTCGACGTCGCCCCGGCGCAAGGCCGTTACCCCTATCTCGAAACCTGGCAGGCCGGCCTCAACCCGCAGCGGCTTGCGGAGAGAGCGGCCAGGCTGGGGACATTCGACCTCGTCTCCTGCCGCTATATCGTCGAGCACACGCAAGCGCCGGTCCACGCGCTCGAAGCATTGAAACACCTGCTCAGTCCCGATGGTCTTTTGCTGATCGAGGTCCCCGACAGCAGCAAATTCCTTGCCGCGCGCGACTACAGTTTCCTCTGGGAAGAACACAGCTGCTATTTCGTCGAAGATTCGCTGCGCCGGCTAGCCGAAACCGCCGGTTTCCGTGTCCGGAAGCTTTTGCGTTATCCCGGGGCGCTGGAAGATGCGCTGGTCGCGATTCTTGAGGTGACCGATACGCCTGTCTCGACGCCCGCCTCGACGCCTACCTTGGAGACGACCGGGCGGATATCGGGTTCCTCCAACTTGTTCCAGGCCTATCGTGACCATTTCGGGCCGGCCCGGAAGCTTCTGCGCAAGCGCCTGACAGCCGCCGCCGGGCCAGATCGAGACGGTGTCGCTCTCTTCGGCATCGGCCACCATGCCATCATGTTTGCCAATGCCTTCGATGTCGCCAATATGGTCGCGCTTGCGGTCGATGACGACCCGGACAAGGCGGGGTTTTTTCCGCCAGGCTTTCGGGTGCCCGTGGTAGCCTCGCAGGCGCTGTTGGAAAACGCGCGAATCACGACCTGCCTTTTCGCCGTGGCGCCCCACATCCAGGCGAAGGTGCAGGCCAGGCTCGCGCCACTCGCCGGACGCGGGATAAAATTCAGGTCGATTTATGCGGCGCTCGAGGATTCGATCATGAAGGATCTCGCGTGATGACGCTGGTTCAGAAATCACCGGAACTGTTTCTGGCCGAGGGCTCAATCTGCGAAGTCGGCGAGAGCGAGATCCAGGCGCTCAAGGCGGCGGTGAAGGCCAGCGCGAAGCGGCGCGCCCGAATCAACGCCCATCCCGACGGCCAGGATGCGGTGCATGAGATGATCATCGCCATCGATCAAGCCTCCTACATCCGCCCGCATAGGCATCCAGGCAAGAGCGAGGCCTTTCACATCATCGAGGGTGAGGTCGACATCGTGGTATTCAGCGACGAGGGCGAGATCGATCGTGTCATCCAGCTCGGCGCGCCGGGCAGCGGACGAGCGTTCTATTACCGGATGTCGAAGCCGTTTTTTCACACCCTGGTCATTCGTAGCCGCATCCTGATCGTCCATGAAATCACCAACGGCCCGTTCCGGCCCGAGGCGACGTTATTCGCCGACTTTGCGCCCGAGGATTCCGATACCGTGAGCGCCGAAGCCTATCAGGCCGACCTTGTCCGGCGCGTGGCCGCGCTGCAGGGGACGGCCGCATGAGCGAACAGCATGCCGTCGTTGTCGGCGGCACCAGGGGGCTCGGCCGCCTCGTTGCCGAAAACTTCCTCGCCCGCGGATTTTCGGTCAGCGTGGTGTCGCGGCACAAGCCGGCCGGCTTTGAGGAGAGCGCGCGCCTGCGCCATGTCGCGGCCGACCTCGAAAAGTCACCGGCGCTCGCGCAACTCCCGGCGCAAATTTGCGAAGCGCACGGACCCGTCAGCTACCTCGTGCTGAGCCAGCGATATCGCGGCGAAGGCGATCCCTGGGCCGGCGAGATCCAGGTCGGGCTGACCGCCTCGCGCGACCTGATCGAGGGCTTTGCACACGGTTTCGTCGACCACGGCGACCGCGCGATCGGCGTGGTCAGTTCGGTCTATGCCGAGTTCGTCGGCAGTTCACAGCCCGTCGGCTATCACGCCGTCAAGGGCGGCCTCAATGCGATGGTCCGTCACTATGCCGCAACACTTGGGCGCAAGGGCATCCGCGTCAACGCCATCATGCCGCTGACCTACCTGAAGCCGGAATCTCGCGCCTTCTACGAGGACAATGAGAAGCTGATGGACCTCTATCGCCGCCTGGTGCCGCTCGGCCGCCTCGGCACGGCGCAAGAATCGGCCCACGCGATCGATTTCCTTTGCAGCGATCGCGCTTCCTTCATCAACGGGCAATGCCTGTTTCTCGACGGCGGCGTCTCGGTGGTCTGGCAAGAAGAGGTCGCAAAGACTTTCGCCGGCCCGTGAAACACGGTTCGCCATCGCCTCGCGTTTCGGATTCAGAACTGCCAGGACATATAGCAAGTCATGCAGCAAGACATGCAGCACGTGAAGCACAGGACCCATTGCCGCCTATGCGGCTCCGCCTCGCTCGAACGCGTTCTGCCGATCAGGCCGTCGCCGATCGGCGATGCCTTTGTCACGGCCGCGCGAAAGAGCGAGCCGCAGGATCTCTACCCGCTCGACTGCTACCTGTGCCTCGACTGCGGCCACCTGCAAAACCTCGATGTTGTGGACCCCGACGTCCTGTTCCGCGACTACACCTATCGCACCTCCGTCTCGCTTGGACTGGTCGAGCACTTCAAGCGCTACGCCCGTTCGGTGGTCGAGAGCCTCGGCATTCCCGAAGGCAGCCTCGTCGTCGAGATGGGCAGCAATGACGGCTCGCTTCTGAAGGCCTTCAAGAGCGAAGGCATGCGTGTGCGAGGCATCGATCCGGCGCGCAACATCGCAGCAAGCGCCACGGAAGACGGCGTGCCGACCATTCCCGACTTCTTCACCAGCCGGCTTGCCGCCATGATCAAGGCCGAACAAGGCAGCGCTGCGGTGTTCTGCGCCAACAATGTGTTCGCGCATATCGATGACATGTCCGACGTCGTGGACGGCATCCGCCTGTTGCTGGCCGATGACGGCGCCTTCGTCTTCGAGGTTTCCTATATCGTCGACATGATCGACAACATGGTGTTCGACACCATCTATCACGAACACGTCTCCCACCACGCGCTGATCCCGCTGGAGACGTTTCTCAACCGGCACGACATGACGTTGTTTCACGTCGCGCGCACCGGAACCAAGGGTGGCTCGATCCGGGCTTTCGCGCAGCCCAAATCGACCGGAAAACGGCCGCGCTCGGCCGAATTGTCCGCGCTGATCGCCGAGGAAGGGCGGCGCGGCATCACCACGCCCCGGATCTATCGCGACTGGTTCGACGCAATCGAGAGCCGCAAGCGCAAGGTGCTGAACCTTCTCGATCACGCGATTGCCGACGGCAAGACGGTCGCCGCCTATGGCGCGTCCACGACCACGACGACCCTGCTCTATCACTTCGAGCTGGAGAAGCGGATCAGCTTCATCGTCGACGACAATCCGCTCAAGCAGGGGCGTTTCAGCCCCGGCGCACATATTCCTGTGCTGCCGTCAAGCGAGCTCGGCACCAAACGGCCGGACATCGTCGTGATCCTGGCCTGGATCTATGCCGAGCCGATCCTCAAGCGTAACCAGGCTTACCTTGAGACCGGCGGCCAGTTCCTTGTTCCCCTGCCCGAGCCGCAGATGATCGATCGCGGCGGCGTGAACCTCCTTTGATTTGAACGAGAGCGGAGATATTGCCCGGCCGCCGTGGAGTTGTTGACAGTCTTCCGGTAAAATGGTCCAGACATCAGCCTATGGGAGATATCCAAGAGGTCCGCATCTGAAGGTTTGTCTTGCGATTTTGACGTTGGGGGCAAAATGACGGCATTCGTCGACCGGCAAGATGAACGCTATGTGATCGCGGACCAGCGCCGCCTCACATGGGCGCGCTGCCGCGCCGACATCGCGCCACTGTTTACGCGCCACGTGACCTGGCGCGCGCTCGCGGCCGGCGACATCAAATCAAAATACCGGCGCACCTTGCTCGGTCCCTGGTGGATCACGGCCACCAACGCGTTCACCGCGCTGATCATGGGTCTCGTCGCCGGCCGCTTTCTCGGGGCCGACATGAAGACCTATTTGCCGCACTTCATGGTCAGCATGACGATCTGGAACTTCATTTCATCGTCGTTGAACGAGGCCTGCTACACGATGATCAACGCCGGCGGCATGATCAAGGCGGTCGATATGCCGCCGCTGATTCATGTCATGCGCATGGTTCAAAGGAATTTTATTATCTTCCTGCACAACGCTGCTGTTATTCCCCTCATCTGGCTGGTTTACCCTTGGCCAATCGGCGTCCAAAGCCTGCTTCTCCCGCTTGGCCTGCTGATCGTCTACGCATCCGTCGTCGGTGGCTCGGTGGTCGTGTCAATGATCTGCGTGCGCTATCGCGACGTCCCACCTTTGATGGCATCGCTGTTGCAACTTTTGTTCTTCATCTCCCCCATCATCTGGATTCCCTCACAAATCAAGGGGGGCGAGCTTTTCGTGGAACTGAATCCGGTCGCCTATCTGCTCGCAATCACGCGCGATCCCATCATGGGAATCTCGCCGCATTTGCAAAACTGGGGAGGAGCGGTCGGCGTGGCCGCGTTCGCATTTGTTGCCATGGCCTATGTCTATACGCGCTACCACTCGCGGGTAGTCTATTGGTCCTGAGCATCAGACATCGTACGAACTGCCGGTCCGACCAGCCATGCCGCTGATTGAAGCAAGCAATATTGGAATTGAGTTTCCAGTAGCGCCGCCGAATGCACGATCGTTCCGGCACCTGGCGATCCGAACCGCCTCACGCGTCGGCGGTCGGGTCTCGAAAAACGACGGGGCGTTCCGCTTCGTGCAGGCCCTCGACGGCGTCAGCTTCACCCTCAAGCAAGGTGACCGCCTCGCCCTGTTCGGCCGCAATGGCGCCGGCAAGACGACACTGATCCGGGTGCTGGCCGGCATCTATCAACCCACGTCGGGGTCGCTGCGTGTGGCCGGCCGCATCATGCCGATGTTCGACATCGGCCTTGGCATGGACGAGGAAGCATCCGGCTACGAGAATATACGCATCCGCGGCCTCATTCTCGGCCTGACGCCGGCACAGATCGAAGAGCGTCTGCCGGAGATCGCCGAGTTTGCCGAGCTCGGCGACTATCTGGAGCTGCCGATCCGCACCTATTCCTCGGGCATGCTGCTGCGGCTGGTGTTCGCGATTGCGACTTCGATCCACGGCGACATCGTGCTGATGGATGAGTGGATCGCGGTCGGCGACGCCGAATTTCGCAAGAAGACGCATGACCGGCTTCAGGAGATCACCGCACGTTCCGGTATCGTTGTTCTCGCATCGCACGATTACGGCCTGTTGCGCGAAACCTGCAATCTCGCACTTCATCTCGACGGCGGTCGCGTGCGCGGCTTTGGTCAGCTCGACGATGTGTTGAAGGAACTGCCGGCGACGTGAAACGGTTGGCAGAACACGCCTAACGGAAGGCCGCAAAGAAAACCGCAACCATGGATAACCGGCCCCAATCCCCCAGCGTGACGCTTGTCGTCCCCAACTACAATCACGCGCTTTATCTTGCCGATTCGCTCGGAAGCCTGGCATCGCAGGTGCGAGCGCCCGATCGGGTACTGATTATCGATGATGCATCGACCGACGACAGCATCGCGGTAATCTCGCGCTTCACCGCGAAGCATCCGAACTGGGAATTGGTCCGGCATGAAAAAAATCAAGGCGTGACGCGCCGCCAGAACGAGGCACTGGCAGCCGTCGATACCGAATGGATCGGGTTTCTCGGAGCCGACGATGCCTTGCATCCGACTTATCTCGAGAAGGCGGTAGCCGAGGCCGCACGTCATCCCGACGCTGGCCTGATCAGCGCCTGTTGCGAGATCATCGGGCCGCCCGGCGCGCGAATGCTGCGACCCATGATGCTGCCCGCGCCGAAATCGACGGCACTTTCGCCGGCTGACGTCCGCAGGGCCCTGCTTGCAGGGGACAACTATTTTCCCGGTACCGTCTCGCTGTACCGGCGCAGCGCTATCCAGGCCCTCGGCGGGTTCGATGAAAACGTCGGCTCATTTGCTGACGCCTTGCTCGCGCGGCGGCTCGCCCTTAGTTTTGGCTTCTACTTTATCGCGGACATTCTGGGTTATTGGCGCATTCATGGCGACAATTATTCGATGACAAGTGGAGCCGATCCGGTTGCGCTAACGGCGATGGTTGCGAGGATCCGCGACCTGATCGCGCATAGCGACCTGTTTCCACCGGGTTTTAACGAGCTATTCGAACGCCGCACCCGTTTCGGCGCGGCACGCATGGTGCTGTCGGCTAAAACCGCGAACCCGGCCAGGGCGGCACACATCGCTGCACTGCTCAACGGCGGCCACAACGAGCGGCGATTCTTGCAGCTCCTGCTCAGTCTCGGACGTCTCGGCAATGTGGCGGCGCTGGGCTGGGTGACCCTGCGGACCCGCCCGATGTCGATCCCCCGCCTCCTCGGGCAGCTCGGCATACGCCGGGCGATCATCGCCGCGACCGCGGCCTATCGCGCCAAATGACCGGCGTGTTGATCGTCGCAGACCTGCGGCGTCGCCTGGCCAGCCACGAATCGATCGCGCCCGTATCTCCGCATCCGTCAGGAGCATCACGCGGCGAAAAGCGTGCACGACTGGCCGGTTTGGCATTCCGGATCTATGGCTTCCTCAGTGCCCGCCGGCAGAAGCTGCTGCCGCTCTCGACGCGCGCGTCCGACTTTGTCGACCGGCTGCTGATCACTGGTCGATTTGGCGCCGCGCTTCTGCGATTCACTTTGCGGCAGTTCGACCGGCGTTCAGCCTTTGCCGCCGCCGCCGCGCGGCTCCTTCTCATTGCGCTTGCTGCAACAGCCCAGATCCATCTCGCCGCGAGCCACAAGCCGAACGCGATGCGTTCGATCAGGCTGCTCAACCTGATCTTCCGCTGCCAGGTGCGAGCCCGGCGGGGACTGGCGGCATCGGCCTATTTCAGCACACTCGCCCTGTGCGGTGGCTATGAGCGGATCATGCGCGAGATTCCACAGGCTGAGGCGATTGACAGCTTCACCGTCAATTTTGCCGCCGGCCTCGCGCACATGTACCGGCATAGCTATCCTGCCGCGCTGCATTTCCTCACTGCGGCCGCGGCATCCGGCAACAGCAACGCCCTGCGCCGGCTCGGTTGCGTGTATCTGCTGATGGGCAACTGCCCAAAGGCGGCGGAGTGTTTTCAGGCCTCGGTCGACCGCGATCCGCGCTCGGTGATGGCACATCAGAACTATGCGGCCGGCTATGATGCCACAGCCTATGATCCGTGCCGATGGGAGCTGGAAAACGCCGGTGAACTCTTGATCTACGATAATCTGATCCAGCTCGGCGAAAGCTTCTACCACCAGGGACGCTACGAGGACACGATGCGTTGCTATCAGGCAGCGCTCGACCACCAGGACGTGCTGGCGCGGAAATGGTCGATCCCGGACGCGCTCATAGAACGGATCGCGGCCGGCAGCGCCAACTTCAAGGCCGATCAGCCGATGCGGCTGCTTGGTTATGAGTGGGTGACGCTGATTGGCCATATCGGCTTCATCGACTGCCATTTGCGGATGGTGGAAGTCGGTGTCTTGCCGCGCGCCAACTATGTGTTGCTGGCTCCTCGCGACAAGGTCGTCAATTCAGCCTTTCTGGCGCTGTTCGCGTCGAAACTGACGGTCATCGAGGACCCTGGTCTGGTCGATGAACTTCTGCCTTACCAGCGCCTGGTCGGCGACCAGTTCATCGCCGTGCGCGGGAACGGAGCTTTGGCCGAACCCTGGGCCCACGCGGCGGCACGGACCCAGGTTAAATCGGCAGAGACGCAGCATGGTCCGCTCGTCACGATCCCGCAGGACCTGCTCCAGCGCGGGCGGACCCGCTTGCGTGCGGCCGGCGTCACCGCGGACTGGTTCGTTGCCCTGCATATTCGAGAAGGCGGCTATCACGGCGATGGGCCGGGCACGACCCGCCAGCACCGCTCGGCCAGTGTTGGCGATTATCTCGATGCCATTGCGCAAGTCACCTCACGCGGGGGCGCGGTGGTCCGGCTGGGCGACAGGTCGATGACGCCGCTCAAGAGCTTGCCCGGCGTCATCGACTACGCCCACAGCGACCTCAAATCAGCCGAGATGGACCTTTTCCTCTGCGCCCAGGCTCGGCTGTTTGTCGGCACCACCTCGGGCCTGACCACTGCGGTGCAAGCGCTGGGAACTCCGATGCTGCTGGTGAACTGCATCTCCAACGACTGCCAGTTCTGGCACGACAAAACGGACTTCACGCTGCGCCTCGTCCGGAACCGCCGGACCAACCGATACCTCTCTCTCCGCGAGACCTACCGGCAGCCGGTGCAGTCGCTCCTGATCGACACGGCGCTGCTGGCACGTCGTGGCCTGGAGATCGGCGCGAACTCCCCGCAGGAGATCGCAGACGCAGTCGCCTACAAGCTCGATTGCCTGGATGGAAAAGCGCTGCCGCTGCACGGCGATTTGCTCAGCCGGTATGAAAGAGCAATGAGAGAAAATCCCTGCAATTTCGGGGCGGCGTTGCCTGTACCGGGGTTCATCGAGAATCATCTTGAGCTGATCGAGGACGGCTAGCCCTAGCCCCCATCAGCAATCCAAGCTAACGTCCATTTCAGGCCGAATCAGCGAGGGCTGACTCACCTCCGCGTAGTGTAGCCGGAACGTGCAATGGGCGCGCCACGCCCCGAGAAGCCGCTTTCCAAACGGCTTACATCCAAAGCACCCGGCATTGCCAAAAATGCTCACCCGGTGAACTCAAAGGCGCATCCCAGACATGACCGCTGAAGCTGGAACTGCTCAAACATTCGAATCCATTCTCGGTCAAATCAGAGGTCTTGCCTACAAATATATCCAGGACAAGGACTTCACCAGCGCTCAGCTCGCTTTCAAAAAGCTGCTTGAGCTGGACAACAAGGACCTCACCGCGCGGTATGTCTACGCGCAGCTGATCGACGACGGCTCACACAAGAAGCGCGCCGAAGCGCGCGATTTGATGCTGTCGATTCTGGACGAGCAGCCCTCGATATTTGAACATCCGACCGCCGACAATCTGGACTTGATAAGAAATGCTGCGGTGAGATGCAGCCACGTCGGGCCCTTCCCCAAGTCGATCGAGCTGTTTCGCAAGCTGGCGCACGCCTCGAACCTCGCCAGCGACTATTGCCATCTCAGTGAAATCCTCACCAAGGGCAACTTCTTCGAAGAGTTCGATCGGCAGTCTCGAAAAGGCGATTGCGCTCGATCCCGCGAATTTCGACACCCCGGCCAACCGCGAGACGCTCGAACTTTCGAAGTCCCAACTGAACCGGGCGACTGCCAAGTCGGCAAGCAGCAAGGCGACGGTCGGCCGCTACCCGGACACGGCAGACTTTCTCGGCGATTTTCAGAAGCTGATGAGAGACCATATTGCCGTCAACCTGAACGGCGAGGAAAAGTTCGTCAACAAGAACACCCGATTCTTCACGATGGGCTCCTGCTTCGCACGGAATCTGGCGGGCAGCCTGAACAGCAGCGGCTATGTCAGTCATCACATGGAGATTTCCGAATACATCAATACGACGTTCGCCAATAAAGTATTCGTCGATTGGCTGAGCGGCGCCGAGGTCGATAGCGCCATCCGCGACAGGATCTCGGAGCTGCTGCCGCCAGGCTGGAGCAAGGAAAATACCCTCGAGGTCATCAGGAACAGCGACGTCTTCATTCTGACGCTTGGTGTTGCCGCGGCGTTTTTTGACAAGGCCACCGGCGATTTCGTCTTGCCGCGGCCGAGTGCGCTGAATTCCCGGGCCTTGGCGGAGAAATACCGGTTTCGCACGGCGAGCGTCAAAGAAAACGTCGACAATGTCCTCTATTTGATCAATTTCATTCGAAGCATTTCTCCCAATATCAAGGTCGTCGTCACCGTTTCTCCGGTGCCGTTGCTGGCTTCCTTCGAATATGAGTCAGCCGTTCAAGCCGATTGTCTGTCGAAGAGCACGATGCGGCTAGTCGCCCATGAGGTGGTGAACAATTCGAATATCTCGAACGTCGTCTATTGGCCGTCCTTCGAAGTCTTCCGATGGGCCGGTTCGAATGCCAGCAGCTATTTCGCCGCAGACGACGGCGCTGCCTGGCACGTCTCCGAAGAAAAAGTCGCAGGCACCGTCCGGGCCTTTGTGGAGATGTTCTCGCCGCAGTGACGGGGTGAAGGGCAACCTCAGCTCGCGGCTCAGGCGTTGCAGTATCTGCGCCACATGTCCCTGTAAGCTTCCTCGACCGCCTTGGTATAGGGACGCGGACCACAGCGCCGATCGATCAACGCCGGCAGATCGCGACGAAGAGCTTCCAGTTGCGCTCCCGTCGGACGCCTTGCGATCTCGAAATATTCCGTCTCGTTCGTGGCGACCCAATCGGTCAAGCCGATCGCGGACAGTATGGCGCCGGAAGCCCGGCTTGCCACGCCCTCGCCGAGTTTCGTCACCACGGGAACACCCATGTAGAGCGCTTCCCAGGTCGAAACGCCGCCCCCATGAGGATAAGGATCGAGGCAGATATCGACATCGCGATAGGCAGAAAGATGCGTTTCGCGATCTGTCGTTCCGAGCAACGAGATGCGAGTGGCATCAACTCCGTGGGCCCCGAAGCGGTCGAGCAAATTCTGGCGTGTCTCGACATCATCGAGCATCAGATCCTTGACGATCAGCCTGGAAACAGGATCCGCCGACAAGAGGCGGGACCATAGTGCGACAGCACCATCAGAGAACTTGCTGACGCGGTTGAAGACGCCATAGGTTCGAAAGCCGTTTTGCAAAACCGGCGGAAGGTTCGTTCGGGAATTGCCCGGAGGCGGCTCAAGGGAAATCAGACACGGCAGATCATAGATCTGTTCGGCATAGTGATGACGCGCCTCGCCTGGAATGGCGACGGGATCCGAGAAGAGATAGTCGATCGTGGGCAGCCCGGTGCCGGTTGCGTGTCCCCACGCGGTAACCTGAACTGGGGCCGGCTTGCGCGCGAACACCCGCAATCTGTTGTTTTCGCCATGACCGGACAGATCGACGAGTATGTCGATTTTATCACGCTGGATGCAGTCCGCCAGTTGGTCGTCCGACCATTGCGAGGCGTCGCGCCAGCGGTCGGCGCACCGCTTGAATGTCTCCGTGACATCGTCGCTGATCGGCGAGTTGGAATAACACACGACTTCGAACTGCGCCTTGTCGCGGTTTTCAAGAACCGGCCGGTAGGTGTAGGCCGCCGATCGGCGCTTGAATTCGGCGGACACATATCCCACCACGAGCCGGCGATCCGGGTTGCGATCGATTGCCTCAAGGCACGCAGCCCGTAAAGCCTCCTTTGATCCTATCGCTCGCCACCAGTCTGTGCGGGCGGCCTGGTGGCAAGCGAGATCGGCGCCGGTACTGAAGTCAAGTGCGAAAATGCGATTGGTCAGCGCGACTTCGTGGCCGGGGTCGATAGCAAGGGCTTTTTCGAAGCAGGCGATCGCAAAATCGATATCGGCCTGATGCGCGTGACATTGTCCGAGCAGAACGAGCCCATCGACCGACATTGGCTCGACGGCAAGCGCCTCCCGGCAGGCGCTCTTCGCTTCAGCCAATCGCCTTGACAACAACAGAACGCGGGCACGGTTCACCCAGGCTCGCGCCGATTTCGGGTCCAGCGCGAGAGCGCGATCATAACTTGCAAGGGCATCATCGACGCGACCGCTTCGCAAGAAGGCCTCGCCGCGATTGGTCCAGGCATCGACGTTTTCCGGCGCGAGTGCGATCGCCCGATCGAGACCGAGGATCGCCTCATCGATCCTGCGCAACTCGATCAACGCCGCGCTTCGGTTGACGTAAGCCGGGGCAAAGCCGGGATCGAGGGCGATCGCCTGATCGTAGCACCTGATTGCCTCGGCAGGCTGGCCCATTTTGCTCAGCGCGTTGCCGCAATTGTTGTGGGCGCCGACATGTTGCGGGTTTATCGCGACCGCTTTGCCGAAACTTGCGACGGCGTCAGTGAAATGTCCCAGCGCCAGCAGCGCATTGCCGCGATTGTAGTGGGCGTTCACGAAGGCTGGATCGAGTTCGATCGCCTCGTCAGACGAGGCCACGGCTTCTTCGAACCGCCCCAGGTCCATCAATAGCGACCCCAGATTCAAATGCGCTGCCGCGGATTTTGGATCGACAAGCAATGCGCGCTTGATCAGCCGCATCGCGGCCTCGTGATTGCCGAGCTGCTGTTCCGACACGCCGAGGAGATGCAGCGCGTCAAAGTGATTGGGGTGCTTTTTCAGGATCTGCCGATAGCCCTTTTGGGCCTCCGTCAAAGCACCGCGCTGATGACAATCCAGCGCGTGCGCCAGCGTGCCGGCGACGTCATGGCGTCTCTGGGCTCTGGACGCTGAAGCCTGGGCGGCTGAACCGTGCGGAGCCATGGATCGGGTTTCCTCAAATTTGCGCGCCGCGCATTACCCCTGCGCCGGCACAATAACGCCGCCAGAACAGCCGATAGCCGTCCTCGACGCGACGCGTATAGAATTCGTTGTTGGCAGCATCCGAACCGGCTGCCTTCGCCGGTAGTTCGGCGCGCAGCTTGCGCAACTCGTCGGGCCGGTTCGCGAATTTGACGGCGATCGCAACATAGCCGTTGTCGTCTTCGGCAACCCATTCGTCGAGACCGACCGCCTTCACGATCGCGCCGCCGGCGCGCGAACAGGCGCTGCTGCCAAGCTTGCAGATCACGGGAACTCCCACCAACAGGGATTCCCAGGTGCTGACGCCACCGTTTTGCGGGAACGGATCGAGCGACATATCGATGTCGGCGAACCTCGCCAGATGCTCGGCCTGCGGCGACGATCCGAAACAGGTGACGCGCTCGACGGCGATCCCGTGCGCCGCAAAACGGCCAAGCAGCGTGTCGCGCAGCAGAGCGTCGTCCAGCGAACCGTTCTTGACCACGATCCTAGAATTCGGAATTTGCCGAAGGATTTCGGACCACACGCTGAGCGCGCTGTCGGAAATCTTCTCGGTGCGATTGAAGACGCCGAAGGTAACGAAGCCGTTGCGCAGCATCGGGAGCCCGGTCGGCGGCACGCCGGGCACAGGAGCGACGGTGATCCCACAAGGCAGATCGTAGATTTCCTCGGCAAAGAGGTGACGCACCGATTCAGGAACAAAAATCGGATCCGCCAGCAGATAATCCATGGTCGGAAGGCCAGTACCCGTCACGCTGCCACAGGCAGACACCTGCACGGGCGCCGGCTTGCGCGCGAAAACGGCAAGCCGGTTGCCGCTCGAATGGCCGGACAGGTCGACCAGGACGTCCACCTGGTCACGCTCGATCCGATCGGCGAGTTCGTGGTCCGACAAACAGGAGCCATCGACCCAGACGTCGACCAGAGCGCGGCATTGATCGGTCGTGCTGTCGCGCAGAGTTGCACAGGAATAGGCGATAATTTCGAATTGCCGATGGTCATGATGGCGCAGCAGCGGCATGAAGGTCAGCGCGGCCGAGTGCGCCTTGAAATCCGATGAGACATAGCCCACCTTGATGCGCTTCTCCGGATCAAGATCCGACCGCCGCAACTCGCGGCGCGGCACCTTGGCGCCGATCCTGTCCCACCACTCCCGCCGCACGGCCTGATGGGCGGCGAAATCGGCGCCGGGCAGGAATTCCATCGCAAAGATCTTCTTGAGCATCCCATCTTCGAAGTCGGGCTTGAGCAGCAGCGCCTTGTCGAAAAGCGCAAGCGCGGTAGCGACGTCTCCCTGTGCGGCATAACATGAGGCAAGCGAGGTGGTTGCGGATTCCGATTCCGGGTTGATCTCAAGCACCTTGTGACTGGCGTGAACTGCCTGCGCGATCCTGTTCGTGAGAAGGCCGTGGTTGGCCTTGCAGTCCCAGGCGGTTTCGAACACGGGATCGATCGCAAGCGCCGCATCAAAGTCGGCTCCCGCTTCGTCGAACTTTCCCAGCGCCATGCTCAGCCGGCCGCGATGCACGAGAGCCTCGGGGATCCGCGGATTGATGGCGAACGCCGCATCGAGTGCACGCTGCGCCTCCTCGAGATGACGAAGAATCGTGCTCACCATCGCCTTGCCCACCAGAGCCGCCGTATGACGCGGCTGCAAGGATAGCGCGCGATCGAAGCTCGCATCGGCTTCCGCATTTCGTTCCAGCAACAGCAGCGCCATGCCGCGATTGTTGTGGGCGTCGGCATAATCGGGCTTGAGCCGAATCGCCTTGTCGTGAGCCTCGACGGCCGGCTCATGGCGCCGCAGGCGCATCAGCACATTGCCGAGGTTGGTCAGGGCCGTCGGAAAATCCGGATTGAGCGCGACAGCCCTTTCCTGGCATTTTCGCGCCTCCTCGAACCGCTTCAGCTTGGCGCAGGCGAGACCGAGATTGGAATACGCTTCAGCCGAACGTGGATCGACCTTGACGGCGCGTTTGAGATATTTTTCGGCCTCGTCGAAGTGAAGGCAACTGAGTTCGGAAACGCCCAGCAAATGCAGGGCATCGAATTCGTTGGGCTGCTCGCGCAATATTTGCCGGCAGAGTGTCTGGGCCTCAGCGTGCTGGCCTCGCTGAAAGGCGGAGATGGCCGCCGGGAGCAGGGTCTCGGCCAGATTTGGCTTTTTCTGAAGTCCTGCGTGATGGAACGGCCGAGAGCCAAGATTCCGCGACAAGCGCATCCCCGGATGGAAGGTGATTCGCTATCCCTACCATAGCCGGGCTGATTCGACGCTTCCGGGCTCGGACAAAATTGCATACCGCCGCCCGTTCCGAAGACGCCTGCGCCAGCGCAAACCGGCCCGGCGCTCAGCACGCCGCGTTCGGTCATCAATCCGCGCACCCGCTTCGCTGACAGGCTCGCGATCGCGATTGTTCCGGTCAAATTAACGGCTTGTTCAAACGCCGGACGTCTCGCTACTATGGGGCTTTCAAGCGGCTCAAATTGCAACAAGGCTTTTCGCTATGTTCCATATTGAACGCATTTTTGCAGCCTTTTCGTGCCTGACCCTTCTGCTTGTATTTCCCCTGATTTTGACGACCGTTCCCGCCTCAGCTCTCACCAAGGAAGCTGCGATCGAGAATTGCCGCAACCGCGTGGGCAGGCCGATTGTGATGGCGTGCATGCGCGGCGGCGGAAACAGTTTTGAAGGCTGCCGCGAAAAGGCCCGCCCGCAAGTCGTGGCCTGCGTCGTGGCCGCGCTCAATGCCGCCAACGGCCGCGCCAATGTTGCGGTTGCGGTTCCAACCGAAGCCGTGCCAAAGCCTGTGCCGGGCACGGCTTTGCCGGCCGGGTTTGTTGCCCCGCCGCGAACGATTTCCGATATCAGATCGATCCTTGACGGAGAGAAACCCGATCCGGCGTTGATCGAACGACTGAAGACGGCTGCGAACGCGGTCCCGACCGGCAAGGAAGCGCGCGGCGAGCTGTCGCAATTCTATTTCGATCGCTCGGCGGCGCGCTCCCAGCTTGGCAGGCTTGCGGACGCCATCACTGATGCGAACAAGGCCATCGAAGTCGGGCGTGGTGTCATCGATGCCTTTACCATGGGACGCAACGCGCAACTTCTGGCGCTCAATTATTTTTATGCCGGCGATCTGAAACAGTCGCTCGACATCTACCTCCGCATGCTGCGCGAAACCAATGTGCAAGGCGCCAAAGGCTACGCCTTCAGCACCAACCGTCAAATCTCGAACGTCCTCGCGCAAATGGGCGATGTGCCGCAGGCGGAAGCCTACCTGCGGCGCAGTCTGGCGCTGATCCAGGAAGCACGCACCAGCGGCCTTCCCGGCTGGCGAGACAACTACCGGAAATTCGGCCAGAACTGGGAAGCCGAAGTGGAGTTCAACCGCGCCGTGGTTTTCGAAGCGCGCGGGCAATTCCGCGAAGCCGAGGCTTCCTATCGCATGATGGAGCAGCGTAAACGCGCCGGAATGCAGGCCGTTCTGGCGCTGGAGAATGCTCCGACCCGGTCAACGATCCTTCAATCGATCGACGCGGCCGTTGCCGGTCAGGCGCGAATGAAGGCCCGGCTCGGCCGCCTGGCGGAAGCGGAGGTCGATGCGCGCCGCGCGTTGCTATCGAGGCTTCAGGACACCGGCAAATACAACTCCAGCACCGCCCGCTACGTGATGAATCTCGCCGACATCCTCGTCGAAGAAGGGCGCTACGAGGAAGCCGAGCAGTTGACCCGCGTTGTGGTCGACATCAACCGGACGGTTGGCCTCGCCGATGACTTACAGGCCACCGTCACTCCGATGGCGCACCTCGCCGGCATCCTCAGGCTGGAGCACAAGAACGAAGAGGCCACTGCGATCTTTAACCAGATCGATGCGGCCGTCGCCAAATGGGATCCGCAGCGCCGGCAGGCATTCGAGCTCAACCCGTCGCGCATTCTATCGCTCTACGCATCGGGCCAGGTCGACGCGGGGATCGCCGCCGCCGAGCAGCTGGTCAAGCGGCAGGTCCAGCGTGTCGGCGAAAATCATTTCGACGCCGCATCCGCTCATGGAACGTTTGCCATTGGGCTGATGCGCGCCGGACGTGATGGGGATGCCATCCGCGAATTCAAGGCCGCCATTCCCGTCATGCTGGCGAACGCGCAGGAAAATGCTGACGACGAAGACACGACGCTGGTGGCTGCGCGTAGCTTACGGCTTCAAACCGTCGTCGAAAGCTATTTTACTCTGTTAGCCCGCGCTCAGGGTGCAACCGATGCGGTCGGCGAGGAGACCTTCGGCCTCGCCGATTCCGTCCGCGGCCATACGGTGCAGCAGGCGCTGGCCGCTTCCAGCGCCCGCGCGGCCGCCCACGATCCGGCACTGGCCGACCTCGTGCGCAAGGAGCAGGATCTCGCCAAACAGGTCAACGCCCAGCTCGGCGCTTTGAATAACGTGCTGGCGATACCCTCGAGCGAACGCGACGAGAAGGGCGTCCAGCAAATCCAGTCGGCAATCACGACCCAGCGCGCCGAGCGCGACAAAGCGCGGCTGGAGATCAAACAAAAGTTTCCCGCCTATGCCGAGCTCGTCTCACCCAAGCCGCCGAACGTACAGGAGATCAGAGCGACGCTCGCCGATGGCGAAGCGATGCTGTCATTCTATTTCGGACAGGATAGCGCCTTCGTCTGGGCCGTTCCGAAGTCGGGGCCGATCGCTTTTGCGGCGGTGAACGCCAAGATCGGCGATGTCGAATCCAAAATTCGCAAACTGCGCGAGGCGCTCGAGCCGCAGGCGGCGATGATCTCGGATATTCCGCCTTTCGATCTCAAGCTCGGTTATGAGCTTTACGAACTGTTGCTGAAACCGGTCGAAAGCGGCTGGAAGCCCGCCAAGAATCTCATCGTCGTCACCAATGGCGCACTCGGCCTGCTGCCGCTGTCGCTGTTGCCGACCGCACCGTCCGAAGTAAAGGAAGACGACGAGCCGCTGTTCGCTGGCTACCGCAAGGTGCCGTGGTTGGCCCGGACCCATGCGGTCACGAGCATCCCATCGGCCGCGGCGCTGCGCACGCTGCGGCAATTGCCGCCCGGCAAGGCCGGCCGCGGCGCGCTGGTGGCGTTCGGCGATCCCTATTTCAACAGGGATCAGCAGATCAGAGGCGGAAACCGCCGCGCAGACGGTCGAGGCCAAGCTCGACGTCAAGACGCAGACCACCGACGCCGGCAGCAGCGTCACGCGCGGCGCACCGTTGAAGCGGCGCAGCAGCCCGAAACTCGAGGGCGTCGACAGCGCCGAGATTGGTCTGTTGCCGCGGCTGCCCGATACCGCCGAGGAGTTGAAGTCGATCGCGCTGGCGCTACAGGAGGACCCCTCGAAGGTGCTCTTCCTCGGAAAGGACGCGAAAGAGAGCGCGGTGAAGACGATGAACCTCTCCGGCTTCAAGATCGTGGCTTTCGCCACCCACGGCCTGGTGCCGGGCGAACTCAACGGCTTGACGCAACCGGCGTTGGCGTTGTCTGCGCCTGTTGTCACCGGCGAAGACGGCGACGGGCTCCTGACCATGGAAGAAATCCTCGGCCTGAAACTCGATGCCGACTGGGTGATCCTGTCGGCCTGCAACACCGGCGCCGGTGCCGGAGCCGGCGCGGAGGCGGCCTCGGGACTGGGCCGCGCCTTCTTCTATGCGGGCACGCGCGCGCTTCTGGTCACGAACTGGTCGGTGCATTCCCAATCGGCGCGGCAGCTCGTCACCGATCTGTTCAAGCGGCAGGCCGAAGACCCGAAAATCGGGCGCAGTGAAGCGCTGCGGCAGGCGATGCTTTCCCTGATGGATGGACCCGGCTACCTTAACGGCGAGGGCAAGACGGAGTTCGCCTATGCGCATCCGTTGTTCTGGGCGCCGTATACCATTATCGGCGACGGCGGCGTGCGATAATGTTGCGCCGGGAGTGCCGGACTGGGAGTAAAGGGGTGAGTGGACAGATGATAAAGCTGACGTGGCTCGGCATCTTCGCGGCCAGCGTTCTCAACCTCGGGACCGCGGGGGCGACCCCATTGATCACCAATGAGGAGGCCAAGCTGCCGCCGCCGAAAGGCGCGATCATGGCCAATACGCGCGGCATTCTGCGCGGACCGAAAGTGGAAGTGATTTCGCCGAACGAGGCGGCGCACTCGCCGCTGCGGCTCCAGCTCAAATTCGAGACCTTTGGCGGCGCCAGGATCGATGTCGAGTCGGTGAAAGTGCTTTATCTGCGTACGCCGAATGTCGACCTGACATCCCGCGTCAAGCCGTTCATCCAGGCATCAGGCATCGATATGCCGGATGCCGAACTGCCTCCGGGCGAATATATGGTGAGGGTCGACGTCAAGGACAGCGACGGCCGTCCGGCCAGCGTCAGCTTCACCTTGAAGGTTACGCCGTGATGCCAAGATGAATTGCCCGTATTGCCGATCCCAAAACGACCAGGACGCGCTCGTCTGCGCCGCCTGCTCGCGTGATATCGCCATACCGCCGACGCTGATCGCCGAGCGCGACGAACTCTTGCGCAAGCGCGAGGCGTTGCGCGATGAGTTGAAACGCCGCCGCAACGACATCGAGACGATCATTCGCCGGAGGAAACAGCGCTAAAGATGGAATGTCCGTTCTGCGCCGAGACCATCAAGTACGAGGCCATCGTTTGCAGGCATTGCTCGCGCGACCTGCGGGTGGTCCGCCCCATGCTGCTTGAAATCGACGACATTGTCTCGGAGCTCGACGCCCTGAGGGAAGATCTTGATCGCGTCAATGCGGCGCACGAGCGTTATCGCAACCCGCTGCGATATTTCGTCACCTACGCCGTTCTCTATGTTCTGATTCCCGCACTGCTGCTCGTCATCGCCCATATCCTGGTCACGATCGTCTTCAACATATCGCCGCTTTGGCTTCGGCTGGCCTCCGTCGCGATTCCGGTCCTGTTCGGCTTTGTGGCCTACCCGCTGCACAAGATCTCGATGAACGGCGCGTTGGCGCTCGGCGTTTCGGCCGCGACCGTCAGCGTGCTCGCGATGCTGACGGTGACCGGCCTCCACGACAACGTGCCGATTCTTCCCGAAGTCTGGGTCGAGTGGCGCGAGGTGTTCGAATATGGCGCAAGCATCCTGCTCGCTTTTGTCTCGGGCAACCTCCTCGGCGTCCTGATCTTCCAGGTGGTGCCGCGCATCCTGGCGCAAGGAAGCAAACCCAATGCGCTCGCTCTGAAAACCGCGCGCTTGCTCGGGCCACACGTCGGCGACGAGCAGCTGCGGCGCCGCGCCCGCCTGATCCAGAACCTCGTTCAAACGGCGGGACCGCTGGTCGGCGTGGCGGCGACCGCGGTCGGTTCGATTTATGCTGGATTGAAGGGCATTTTGAGTTGAAGGCCCAAGCCTTCACAGACGCCCATGGCAGTGAACCAAAAGTGTAGGCGAGCATGACCGACATGAGCCGCCCGCAATAGATCATAGGCAGAACGCGAACTGCGCGCGTGCCTCGTCCACTATGACCTCGCTGAGCAGATCGAGCTCCAACCGCCGGGGGCAATGGTCGCTTGCCTCGGCAGATCACCCGGCAATCGCGTTCCAGTTCTCTGCCAAGTGCTGCGCCCCGCGAAGTGACGCGGCATACATCGTATAGGTCGGGTTCACCGCGCCTTCCGTAGGAAAGAGTGTCACGCCCGCGATCCAGAGATTGGGAATCTCGTGAGTCTGCCCATAGCCGTTGGCGACGGAATCCGCGGCGCTGCGGCCCATCGCCGTGCCGCCCACCATGTGGATTGTCGGCGGCGCGGCCCGCAGTGCCCATGACTCCTTGGCGCCGGCCGCCTTGGCGATCAGCAGGCCTTCGTCGCAGGCTTGCCGCCAGACCCCGACTGCATCCTGATCATAGGCGTGGTTGATCCGCGCAAGAGGAAATCCGAATTCGTCCCTCTCGGCTGCCAGCACCACCCGATTGTCGGGGTTCGGCAACTCCTCGCCGAACGCCTGCAGTCGCGACAACTGGCGCGAGCCGCGCCTAATAAAGTCGACCAGCGGCTGGCCGAACAGATCGTTGCGGGAATTGGCGATGCCGCCGATGTCGTTCGGCTTGATCGCCGGGCTGCAGTGCCAGAGGATGCTACCGAACGCGCCAGGCCGGGCCGTCTTGTCGTAACGATCGTACGACCAGTGCATGGCGGCGAGCACGCCCATGTAGTTCTGCATATCCGGTTCGTCGAACATGCCCCAAATCGTGGCGCCGGTATGCGCCATCACATAGCGGCCGACCAAACCGTTGGCATTGGCCAATCCATCGGGGTGCTTGTCGGTCGCGGAATTGAGAAGGATGCGCGGGTTCTGCGAGACAAATGCCGCCATGATGACGAGACTCGCTTCCTGGACCTGCCGTTGCTTCGTGCCGTCGTAGTATTCAATGCCCGTTACTCGATCCCCGCTGTTGTTAGTGAGCACACGCGTCACGGTGCTGAACGGCCGTACCTCGGCGCCGTGCTTGCGAGCCGCGTCCAGATAGGTGAATGAGGGATTTGCAAGCGCGCCGATCGGGCAACCAGCATTGCACCAGCCATCGTAAACGCACGCGGGCCGGCCTTTGTATTCCTGGCTGTTGATCGCGACGGTGGCCCGCGCCGTCTTGATCCCGAGCGACTCGAAACCCTTCAGCCACACGTCGCCATGCCGGAAACTCCTGATTGGGGGCATCGGATAGGGCTGGCCGGGCGGGCGCCAGCGCTCCTCCGCTTTGGCATCACCGGAAACACCGATGTCCTGCGCGACGCGATCGTAGTAAGGCGCGAGATCGTCGTAGCTGAACGGCCAATCGAGACCGCGCCCGTACGCGCTCTTCATGTTGAAGTCGCTCGGCAGGAGCCGGGGAAACATCGCAAAATAATGCGTGGCGGCTCCGCCGCTGCCCCAGCCGGCGTTGTAGGAATAGCCGAGCCGGTCCTTTCCCTCGAGTATGGCGGGGTTTACGGTTTTGAGTCGCCGTCCCCAGATTTCCGAGCTTATCAGATCGCCATTTTTCCAATCCGGCCCCTGCTCGAGCATGACGACCTTCTTGCCGGCGCGAGCGAGAACGGAAGCAAAAACGGACGCGGACGCACCTGCTCCGACGATCGCGACGTCGACTTTTTCCTGCGCGGCCACTATCACCACCTCTTTTCTGGAGAGATGTGCGGCATGTAAGGCGTGCCCAGGCTTTCGATGCCTTCGACGGTTCCGAACGCGACATCGACAGCGTCATGCCGCAGCAGGAAATAAACCAACGGACCCGGAGGGCCCTGCCAGCCCTCGATCTTGTTCTGGCGCATGCGGTCAACGAAGTCGTATTGCTCGGCCGGGGCGAGTTGAGCAAACCGTTTGCCGTGGATGGTCTGGCAGCTCTGCTCAACGGCTCCAAGCGCAGCACGATAAATGTTTACGAAAGGCGGACGCACGCTCGCGATGCGCGCCATGAGCAAACAATCTCCCGGCGCTACACCGAGCTGATTGTCCACGAAATTCGCGATCCCCGCTTTGCGTGCGCCCGGAAGCAGAGTGTCGCCCACTGCCTCCAGCGTTTCGACTTCGTCAGGCCTCAGCACCGTCATCGGCGCGCCCTGCGCCTGTGCCTCGCTTGGGCTCAGCCAAACCTCGGCGCCCTCAATGGTGAATGAAAGTGCCGCTAGTACGGCGCCCTGCACCAGAGCGCGCCTCTGAATCTCCGACATGTCCCCCCCCCCGCCAAAGCCGTTGTTATGGTAATTGCTCAACGGTCGTCCGCGCGCCCAACAAGAAATCCAAACCCAAAGCCGCTACAAAAGCAAGCAGCCATTAGAGACTTCGTGTCCTCCGGATGGAGGCCTTGACCTCAAGCGGGCGAGAACTGTTTTCGTTTCGATTTCATATAGGTTATGGTCCTTCAAGGCCAAGGAAATGACTAAGCGCGAGAGCATTCCGGCATTGGAGAAATAGCCTGCACGGACCAGGGGAGCGCCTTCCGCAATGACCCATTTTCCCGTCACGGCATTGCGCAGCGTCGATCTCGAAACGCCGGATGTCGGCCGGTCGGAGCGGTTTTATACGTCCGTCTGGGGGCTTGATCTCGTGACGCGTCACGAGGGCGTCACCTATCTGCGGGCCAGCGGCATCGATCATCATGTGGTGGCTTTGCGGCAGGGCGAGCATCCTGCGCTCAGGGCTGTCACGTTTCGGCTGCATTCCGATGCGGAATTCGAGGTGATCGCCGCTGCATCACAGCAGCATGGGGCGACGCTGCTCAACGGTCCCGTCACAAATTCGGACCCCGATGGCGGGACGATCATGACTATTCGCGCCCCAAGCGGCGGCGTGCTGCGCTTCGTTCACCAGGACATACGACACGCCGCATCGCTTCCGCCCACCAACCGGCCCACGAGACTGGCCCACGTCAATCTCAACGCAACTGACGTCGATGGCTCGGCCGCGTTCTTTGCACGGGCGCTTGGATTTCATCTGACGGATCGCACCAAAGCCATGGCATTCATGCGCTGCAATAGCGATCACCATGCGATCGTCATCGCCGATGCCCCGGTTAACGGACTCAATCACGTGGCCTTCATGATGCCAGACCTTGAAGCAGTGATGCGCGGGTCGGGCCGCGTGATCGACGCCGGATTTCCAATCGCCTGGGGCGTTGGCCGCCACGGCCCGGGTAACAACGTCTTCGCCTACTTCATCGATCCAGCCGGGATCGTCATCGAATACACCGCCGAAGTTCTCCAGGTTGACAACAGCTATGTGGTGCACGGGCCGTCGGAATGGGTCTGGCCGCCCGGCAGGACGGATCACTGGGGCATCGCCCCTCCCAAGGCAGATCAAGTCAAGATGGCTCAGACCGCAATTCCCTACGCCGATGCCTGACCGAACAACTCGTCTCACAGTACAATCGCAAGTGGAGTTCTGATTGGCGCTTTCGTCAGAACAGCACCGCAGCGATTACAGGGTTGTCGTGGTCGGTCACGGCCCCACAGGCGCCATTGCGGCCGGTCTGCTCGGGGACCGGAATATCCGAACGCTGGCCATCGACAGTCAGTGCGATGTCTATGACAAGCCTCGCGCGATCGCGATCGACCATGAGATCCTTCGGCTGCTGGACAACCTCGGAGCCGCGGAGCGCGTGCTGCCCTATATCGCACCGTTTCCGACCTCTCAGCACTTTGGCGCCAAAGGCCAGCTGATCCGTCGGATCGATATGGTTCCCGAGCCCTATCCACTTGGTTACACCCCCAGCATGGTCTTCACGCAGCCGCCCGTCGAGGCCGTCCTGCGCGCGCACGCCGCGGCCTACGACAGTGTCGACGTCGAACTGGGAACGGAGCTGCTCGGTTTCGATCAATCGCCCGATCGTGTGACGTTGCATCTGCGCGACAACAAGCAAGCGACGCGTTCCGTCGTGGCCGACTACATGATCGCCTGCGACGGCGCTTCGAGCGTAACACGTCAAGCGCTCGGCATCGCCTTCGAAGACCTCGTGTTCGACGAGCCTTGGCTTGTCGTCGATCTGCAGGTCAACAGTGCCGCCCTCGGAAAGCTGCCGGAGACTGCGGCACAATTCTGCGACCCGTCGCGACCAACGTCTTTCATCATTGGCCCCGGCAATCATCGTCGCTTCGAGATTATGCTGCTGCCGGGCGAAGATCCCCGCGAGATGGAAGAACCAGCTCAAGTCTGGCGGCTTCTCGCCAGATGGATCAGGCCTGATGACGCGACATTATGGCGTGCGGCGAGCTACCGGTTTCACGCGCTGGTCGCCCGGGAATGGCGGCGCGGTCGAATATTCCTCGCCGGCGATGCCGCGCATCAGCAGCCGCCCTTTATCGGTCAGGGCATGTGCCAGGGCATTCGGGATGTCGGAAACCTTGTCTGGAAACTTGACCGGGTTCTCGAAGGGCAATCCGGCCCCGAGCTCCTCAACACTTATGGCGAGGAACGAATGGAGCATGTTCGCGAACTTACTACGCGGATCAAGGCGATCGGTCGTGTCATCTGCGAGCGCGATCCTGTCGCGGCCGAGGAGCGCGATGTCCGCATTCTCGCGGAAGGCGGCGGTCATCCCCGCACCGTCACGCGCCAGGAGATTGTCCCGCCGCTCCAGAATGGTCTGCTGGCGTTTCCGCTCCATTCGGCGCACGGCACGCTGTTTCCGCAGCCGTGGATCAGAACCACAACTGGGCGGCGCCTGCTCGACACCGCCACGGGAACCGGGTGGCGGCTTGTACTGGACGCGCGAAACGCACCGGATCTGACCGCTGATGCGAAGGCGAGCGTCGCCCGAATTGGTATGCGACTGATCCGCGTCTGTTCTGCCGACGCGGCAGGTCAAGCAGGGCACGAAATTGTCGCAGAAGAGGATGGCGTTCTCGCGGCCTGGTTCGACCACCATGGCTGCCGGGCCGCCATCGTCCGGCCCGACCACTATGTCTTCGGTGTCGCCAACAACAATAGCGCGCTCGGCAAGATGCTCGCCGAACTAGCGACGCGTCTGCAATGATTAACCCAGGCTCAAACATTCATTACCCTTACGCGGCTTTCGAAGCGAGACATCACCATGAAATTGGAAAGTTTCTGGATCGGCAGTAGCAGCACCTCGGACGTGATCGAGAAGGAAGAAGACGCCGCCTCAAGCGATCGGAAATCGCAGGCGAACCATTCAAGGAGGATCACCATGCAAGGAATGTCTCATCGCTTGCTATTGGCCGGCATTACGCTCTGCCTCTCAAGTCCAGTGGTCGCACAGTCATGGCCGCAAAGACCCGTATCGATCGTCGTCCCGCAGCCGGCAGGCAACAGCCCAGATGTGCTGTGTCGCGTGATCGCTGACAAGCTCTCCCAAGCGCTCGGGCAGCAGTTCGTCGTCGAGAACCGAGCCGGTGCCGCAAACCTCGTTGGCACGCGGTTCGTCGCTCGCGCCGCTCCCGATGGCTATACCTTCCTGTTTGCCACTTCAGCGGCACTTGTCATGAATCCCTATACGTTCAAAAATCTTTCCTACGATCCGACCAAGGATTTCATCCCGGTCGCCATGGTGGCGCGAAGCAACCACGTCGTTCTCGTCAACCCCGAGGTCAAGGCCAAAACGCTGGCGGAGTTGATCGCGCTCGAAAAGTCGGCACCAGGATCGCTGAGTATTGCCGTCGACGGCCCGCGGAATCTCTCAGGCCTTATCGCGCAATCCATCAATAAGCAGGCCGGAACTGGCTTCGTTCTAGTCCCCTACAATGCGACCACCAACGCGGTTCAGGACAGCATCACCGGGCGTGTCCAAGCGACGATTCAAGCCGCATCGATCGCAGATTCTTTCATCGCGGCGGGCAAGCTCCGACCCATTGCCGTTGCGGGCAGCAGGCGCATCGCTTCGTTGCCGGACGTGCCGGCCATCTCGGAAACGCTGAAAAGCGTCAACCTGCAAGGCTGGTTCATGTTGATGGCCCCGGCCGGCACACCCACCGACATCATCCAGAAACTTAGTGCCGAGACTGCGCGCGCCTTGAATTCTGCGGAAGTGCAGGAACGGGCTCCCACCCTCGGTTTTGATGTCGACGTCGGCGACGCGGTGACGCCCGCCGGCGCCAAGCGGCTTCTCGAAGAAGAGCTTGCGGCCACAGGCAAGGTGATTCAGGAACTCGGTATCCAACCTGAATAGCACGAGATGTCCACTGCTCATCGGACGGTTGGCTGCGCGGGATCAACCGAACCAAGTAGTGGATGACCGCTTTGAGCCAACTACTAAACGTTCCAATGCCCGCTTCGGGTCATTCACGAGCAGTGTCGGCGTATCGCGACCCGATATGACAAACTCGCGGCCAACTATCCGGCGTGCGTTAAACTCGCATCAATCCGAATTTGGTTGCGCGCTAATGAATCCGCGCCCTAGCGCGGGACATCACAGGGCGCTCCGTCAAAGCGGACGCGCGCGGCATGGATATCGGAATAACGACGGTCGGCCCAATCGATGAGGCTCGCCATCGGCTCCAGGAGGGATTGGCCTAGCGGGGAAAGGCAATATTCAACGCTCGGCGGCTTGGTCGGAAAGACATGGCGTGTGATAAATCCGTCGCGCTCCAAGTCGCGCAGCGTCTGGGTGAGCATGCGCTTCGAGATGTCGCGGATGGCTCGGCGAAGCTCGCCGAAGCGCTGCGGTCGCGTCGCGAGCGTCATGATCATGAGTATGCTCCACTTGTCGCCGATGCAATCGAGCACGTCGCGCACCGGGCAATGTACAAGTTCCGCTGGCTGGGCGTCGTCCGATTGATATCGGGTGAATCGCTCGATCGCGCTCAATGCGTTGCTCATGCTGGTTCCCTTTTTCTCTCCTGGTTACAAAAAACTGCCTCCTTACGGTGCAGGTCGAAGGTCTCTATGTGAGACCTACCCTAGAATATAGGCCATTTAGCACCAGGAGAATACGCATGTTTCTAGTCACTGGAGTTACAGGAAAAGTCGGCGGCGCAACGGCCAGACATCTGTTGGCGCAAGGTAAGAAAGTACGCGCGCTGGTTCGCGACCGCGTGAAGGCCGCAAGCTGGAGGGACCAAGGCGTCGAACTGGTAGACGGCGACTGGAACAATGCGGCCGCCATCGAGCGGGCACTCAAGGGCGTCGACGGCGCGTTTGTAATGTTGCCGGCCGTCTGGGCCCCCTCGCCGGACTTCAAGGAAGCCAAAGGCGTCATCGCGAACTATGTCGAGGCGCTGACCAAGGCCGCGCCGCCGCGGGTCGTCGGGCTCTCGTCGATGGGAGCGAACAGAACCAGCGGGCTGGGGATGATCACGGCCCTGTCGTTGCTGGAGCAAGGCCTTCGCAAACTGACATCGCCGACCGCCTTCGTGCGCGCCGGCGGATTTTTCGAAAACTTCCTCTACGGCCTGCATGTCGCCCAGGGCGGCACGCTCCCCGTTTACTACAACCCGACCAACCGGAAATCGACGATGGTCGCGACGAACGACATCGGTGCCGAGGTGGCGACGCTGCTGACCGGGCCGGCGTGGTCGGGGCATCGCGTCATCGAACTTGGTTCGATGGTCAGCGCGGATGAAGTCGCAGCGCAATTGGGCGATGTCATGCAGCGCGAAGTCAAGGCCTTCGCTGTCCCGCGGGCCGCTTGGCCAGCAGCGTTCGAGCAGTTCGGCATCCCGAAGGGCCAGACTGGACCGGCCGAAGCGATGTTTGAGGCCGTCAACGCGGGCTGGATGGACCTCGGCGCCGCGGGTACGGAGCACGTCGCCGGCACGACCTCCCCCCGCGATGTTTTCACGGCGGCTCAGAAAGTCGCCACGGCGTAGGTCCGCGGATCAGCGATGAGATGCGAATTTCGGACCTGCTCCGGAAATTCGCATCTTATTCGGAATGAATGCGTCCCGACCGGCCGTCCTGAGGGCGCAACCGGCAGCTGATGTACCCCCGCGATCCTGGCAGAGAGTTTGAAACGGCCCGGTCGATGTGAACTGCGGCGCTAACACCAAGAAAGGCTAAACATGAAGGTTCTTGTTTTGGGAGCAACGGGCGGAACCGGACGGCTGATCGTCCGCGACGCCGTGGCGAAAGGCCATTCCGTCGTGGCGCTGGTTCGCTCGACGACGCGCGCCGATCTGCCGGGAGCAGAATTGATCGAGGGTGATGCCCGCAATGAGAGCATCCTCGGGCGCGCCTTGGACGGCTGTGATGCTGTCGTCAGCGCGTTAGGCACCGGTATAGGCTTCCGCGAGGTCAGCCTACTGGCCGAAGCGACACGCGCGCTGGTCACGGCGATGACACGCAATGGCGTGCGCCGCCTGGTCTGCGTCTCCGCCCTCGGGGTCGGGGACAGCCGTGGCCACGGCGGCTTCGTGTTCGACCGGCTGTTCCAGCCTTTGCTGCTCAGCCAGGCTTACAAGGACAAGAACCGCCAGGAAGCCGCGATCCGCGCAAGCTCACTCGACTGGGTCGTGGTCCGACCCGCCATGCTCACCGATGACCCAGCTCGTGGCAGCGTCAGGGCCGTCACCGACCTCGCAGGCGTCAACGGCGGCAAGGTAGCTCGCGCCGATGTCGCTCGGTTCGTTGTCGACCAACTGACGACCGACACCTGGTTGCGGCGGACACCGGTCATCTTGTGGTGAAGCTCGGTCCCACAGATCACCTTTTCGAGCCGCTGAAATCAGCGGAGATCGGCTGCCTGGTCGACCAGGCAGCCACACTGGTCCTCGGCGGCGCCCTCATCAGACAAGGTTGGACGGATGTCTAAAATCTCCTGGGGCCAAATCTTACCCTTGGCTCTTGCCGCTTTCTTCGTCGTCGGATCGCTCAGCAACATCTTCGCCCCTGGGTTTATTTACGAGGAATATCTGCGGTGGGGATACCCGCACTGGTTCCATTTCGTGACCGGATCGCTGGAACTTACAACCGCCGTTCTGCTGGCGCGGGTACGGACGCGGCTATGGGGCTCGGCGCTCGGCTGCACCGTGATGTTGGCGGCGCTCGCGACCGTCACACTCCACGGCGAATACGGACACGGGGTGGCGCCGCTTGTCGTAGCGACACTATCGATAGTCGTCGGCTGGATCGCCTGGCGGAAGCGGCCTCCCCAGCTCGGCATGACTGATGCCACTGGAGGGCCGAGGGAATGTCCGGGTGCGAGCGTTCACGGACGAAACTGGATGTCCTCTCCACGAGCCCATCTACGCTTGGAGTGTCCGCTGAGTGCCAAAAGGCCATCGGCCGTGAACCTTTGCGGCGCGGCGGGCGACAAACAGGCGCCTTCGCCCGCGAACGGCCGCGCGCGCCGCACTGAATCGCGCGAGGCAAAGTGGAGTTGCCATGCCGGTCGTCAGAATCCTCCTGGTCCTTGTCGCACTCGTTTCGCCGGCACTCGCAGAGGACGGCTTGATCGATGCAGCCGCCGCGCGCGACGCCGCGCAGGCCTTCCGGGTCTACGTCGAAGGGGTGGCGAAAAAGGGCGAGCGGCCTGACCTGACCCGGCCGGAGGTCGCAGCCCTGCTCGGCCGCATCTTCGATCTCGACGCCTTGAACGCGCTGCCGTCCGCGCAAGGCAGCGATCTTCCCTGGCTGCTCGACTGGATGGAGGCCGCAAACACGGCCAACAAATTGATCACCCGCTACGGCTCAAAGCCGGGGCCAGGACCCGATTTGCCGGCGATCGAGCGCAACATGGCCGAGTACGAGGACCAGATCGCGGCGGCGCTGAACTTCCTGATCCGCGGCCAGGCGCGCGAGGCGGTTTCGACCAATCTGTTCTGGGAGGGCCTTGCGCCGGAGCAGCGCACGCGCGTGCGCGGGCAGGGATTCGCGGGCGCCCGCAACTCCAACGCCGAGTTTATCCTGAGCGCCATCTGCTCGGCGATCACGAGCGGCGGCAAGCCCGCCAACGCCCGCCTGGTGGCGGCCGCGATCCGCGACACGCGCGAGATCTGGGCGAGCTATTTCCAGCCGCAACATCGCGCCCACATCCTCGAACAACTCGCCGAATATACCAAGCGGGTGCCGGATGAGACGGCGCGAACCGATCTCACCGCCTTCGCGGCCGCGCTTGAAGCAAAGAGTTGATCTGACGTCTTCCGAACTGGCTACGCTGGCCGGGCTACCGAGTGCAACTCGTTGACAAGCACGCGCATGTTTTCGCTGTAGTCGACGGGCGCCACAACGAGATGCACGCCGCCTTCCCTGAAAGCAGCTTCCAGCATCGTCGAGAGTTCCGAGACCTTGCCGACGCGCCAGCCCTTGGCGCCGTATGACTTCGCATAGGCGACGAAATCAGGATTGCCGAAGTCGAGGCCGAAGTCGGAAAACCCGTCGACTTCCTGCTTCCATCGGATCATGCCGTAGGCGCGATCCTCCAGTATCAGCACGACGAGGTTCAGCTTGAGCCGCACGGCCGTCTCAAGCTCCTGCGAATTCATCATGAAGCCGCCGTCGCCGCAGACGGCGAGCACGCGCTTGTCCGGATGGATCAGCGACGCAGCGATTGCCGACGGAAGACCAGCGCCCATGGTCGCGAGCGCGTTGTCGAGCAGCAGCGTATTGGCGACGCTGGTGCGATAATTGCGGGCGAACCAGATCTTGTACATGCCGTTGTCGAGGGCAACGATGCCGTCCGATGGAATGACCTCACGGACGTCGTGCACGATGCGCTGAGGCGTCAGCGGAAATCGATCCTCCGTCGCTCGCTCGGCGAGGCGGCCGAGAATCCCTTCCCGCAGACCCAGCAATGCCGAGGCATTCGGCAATTTCCCTTCCAGGCGATCAGCGAGACGAGCAAGGCTGGCGCCAACGTCTCCGACGATCTCCGCCTGCGGGAAATATACCTGCTCCACCGTCGCGGGCGTGGCGCCGACATGGATCACCTGCGGTCCATCATGTCCCATCAGGAAGGGAGGCTTCTCGACGGTGTCGTGGCCGATCGAGATAATCAGGTCGGCCTGGTCGATGGCCTCGTGAACCCAATCCCGCTCCGACAGCGCGGCGGTGCCGATATAGAGATTGGAGCCCGCATTGACGGCGCCCTTCCCCATCTGCGTGTTGAAAAATGGAATCTTGCATCGACGCACGAATGCCGACAGCGGCTCGGCAAGCCGCGGACGGCTTGCGGCGGCGCCGAGCATCACGAGAGGCCTGCTGGCGCCTATGATCATGGCTGCGGCGCGCTCGATGGCTTCCGCCGGCGCAACCGGCAGCTCGACGACGTGCGGGGGAATGATGTCCGCAACGGCTTCATCGGCCGCGATATCCTCGGGGAGTTCGAGATGCACCGGGCCCGGCCGCTCCTGCTGCGCGACCCGGAAGGCGTCGCGAACCAGCGTCGGAATACTCTGCGCGGCGACGATCTGCGTCGCCATCTTGGTGAGCGGTCGCATGGTTGCGACGATGTCGACGATCTGGAACCGCGCCTGACGGCTGCTCCGGATCGCCTTCTGTCCGGTGATCATGACCATCGGCATCGCACCCAAATGCGCGTAAGCCGCAGCCGTCGTCAGATTGAGCGCACCGGGGCCCAGCGTCGTCAGGCAGACGCCGGCACGTCCAGTGAGACGCCCGTAGGTGGCCGCCATGAAACCGGCAGCCTGCTCGTGTCGCGTCAGTACAAGTTTGATCTTCGAGCGCCGCAGCGAATCCAGCACGTCGAGATTCTCCTCGCCCGGAATCGCGAAGATGTATCCGACGCCCTCGTTCTCGAGGGCAGCCACCAGCAGATCGGAGCCTTTGGTCACGCTGCCGGAACTCCGCTCGCGCCTGATGCAGCCTTCTCCGCCCGGTGCGGCAGCGTCCAGTCCGGCCGAATGAAGTGACAGGTGTAGCCGTCCGGATATTTCTCCAGATAATCCTGATGCTCGGGCTCGGCCTCCCAGAACGGACCGGCGGGCGCTACCTCGGTGACGACCTTGCCCGGCCAAAAGCCGGAAGCATCGACATCGGCGATGGTATCTTCCGCGATCCGCTTCTGCCCGTCGCTGGTATAGAAGATGGCCGATCGGTAGCTCGCTCCCCGGTCGTTACCCTGGCGGTTCAAGGTCGAGGGATCATGGATCTGGAAGAAGAATTCCAGCAGTTTTCGATAGCTAATGGTCTGCGGGTCGAAAGTGATCTCGACGGCTTCCGCATGATTGCCGTGGTTGCGGTAGGTGGCGTTCGGCACCTCGCCGCCGGTGTACCCAACCCTCGTTGAAATCACGCCTGGATACCGGCGCAGCAGATCCTGCACACCCCAAAAGCAGCCGCCGGCAAGGATTGCTCGTTCCGCCGAAACTGTCATGACTGTCCTCCTTCGGTTCGCCGCGGGCGTCGTTCCCGAAGCTTTATCAAGATAGCATAGTGAGGCGGGACGATGGCTACGCGCCAAACTGCCTGACTTCGCCGTTTCACGGGCCGACACTAACATCTGACAGAACGGTGATAGGCCCGGATTTGATGTTCCGGTTGCGGCGCAAGATTGCCATTGGTTCCGGCGCGGATGCTGCCACTCGCGGGTCGTCAAACCGTGGCCGGCTCTCGTCCGCCATGACCTCAACAGCCAACATTCACGTCCACGCTTGAAATGTCCGCTGAGTGCCCAAGAGGCGACATCGATAGAGCCAACCTGCCCTGAAAGAGCCCCGGGCAATAGGCATTGTCTCTTGATCACCGGGGCTGGATCCGGCGCGGAATGGCTTTGGTTCTCTGCCCGAATAATTTCTCGAGGTTGCCGAATTGGGGTCGCATTGCGACCTAGGTCGCGTTCGAAGGTCGTACGCGGGTGGGTGCGCAACACCGGAGTTTCCATGTCCGGCCATTGGCGCTTTTGCGTAGCGGCTTTTCTCTTCTTTGCAGGTCTCTCGATCTCGCCTGCATCTTCGAACCCCTTAACCGACTTGTTAAACTCCGCCCCTAAAGAGGCCGCCGCGCCTGCTTCCGCCGAGGCGAAGTGTGTACAGCAACCAGGCAAGTCGACGGCGCCCGGCCAGCACTGGGTCTACCATCTCGATGGTCACCGGAGATGCTGGTTCCAGGCCGCCGAGGCCCAAGTTTCGGTGAAGAAGCTGATCCATCGTCATGCCGTAAAGCGCGCTGCCATCGCTCCTGAAGAGAACGAGGCCGCACCGCGTAAAAAGATGGTTCTTGATGCGCGGGCTCAACTGCTGAACTCGACCCCGGCGACCGCGCCGCAGTCGGTGGCGTCCGCGCCCGAGGCGGTCGATTTAGATTCTATGCCCGCTCGCGAGGCGGCGACGCCCGCGCCCGCGGCACCCATCGCTGCCCAGCCCACCATCGATCCGCCCACGGCGGACCACGCCACACCACGCTCGGTCGACGTCGAGATGCTTTTGGCGGCATCGACGCTTGACAAGGACACGGCTGACTCGTCTGTGCCATCGACGACTCCGGGCGCGCCGTCCGTCGCGGACGCGAACGATCGGGAATTGACGGCAACTCGGGCAGGGACGGCGCTGATCGCGCTGGGCTTCATCTTCCTGGTAGGATCGATCCTGGCCAGCCGATTCTTTGATCCGAGAGAGACACCGATTCGTCGCGCGTAGGCGTTGATCGAGACGGCGCAACGCCTGTTGTCGCGCGTCAAGATTGTCTGCTTTTTGCGTGGACCGGATGATGTGTCCGCATGGGGTCATTTCGTTCCATCGTTCATCTCGCGGATTTTGAGCAGCGTCGGCAGGACCAATGGTGCCTACGACAAGACGGATGAACTGCGGCCGATGCCTCGCGCCCTCAAGGATCCTATAGCGGCAGTCTAGCTGTCCAAGACGGACGCCTGGAGACGCGGAAGGCGGGTCGAACGAAATATGTTGGGAACATAGGTGGATCGCGGGTCGATCGCGCCGTTTACGATGCCATTGGGGCCAGATGATAAACCGGCATGGCCTTGCTGACTCCCTTGAGTTCGGCCTCGCTCTTCGTCACGGGGTATGGCGCAACAATTTCCGCTACGCCAGGGGCGCCATAAACTTCTTCGGTGATACAAATCTCGTCGCCATCGGCCAGATTTTGCACCCGCGCTGCGATATTCACGGTCTGGCCAAAATAATCGAGCCGCTCGTTGAGCGTGACCGCGATCGCGGCACCCCGGTGCACGCCGATTTTCAGGATGAAATCACGCTGCGGGCGATCCCGATTGAGCTGATCCACCGCCTCGCGCATATCAAGCGCCGCCTGCACTGCATCGGCCGTAGTCGAAAACGCCGCCATCACGGCGTCGCCGATCGTCTTGGTGACGGCGCCATTGTGCCGGACGGTGGCGTCGAGCAGATGCTGGAAGTGCCGCTGCACCTGAATGTAGGCGTTAAGGTCGCCGATCCGCTCGTAGAGCGCGGTGGAGCCCTTCAGATCGGTGAATACGAGGGTCACATCGAGAACCGCGATGCCCTCGGTCGCGCCGATCACCTCCGAGCGGAAGAAATCGCGAAAGGTCTGTGTCATCAGCAGCCGCTTGCCGGACAACGACGGCGCGAAGCGAAGCGCCGGGCGCTGAAACGCCGCCACCGGAAGCTGAAGGATGCCGAATATCGCCGGCAGCGGGCCCGCGTTCCGAACTTCGAACACGACCTTGCCCGGTGCGATGTTTCCCGCAGCTGGCTCGCATGTGCCGCCGTCGACGATGACCGGCACACGGGGCGTTACATCGGCCCCGCTTGCGACGGGGAAGAAAAACTGGGCGTCGCTTTCGAAATTCTGGCCGAGAAGCGCGCCCTCGGCGGCATCAACCTCGAGATCGGCCGCACCACCCGGTTCGATGCGGACGAGCGCCCGCACCAGTCCTTGGGAAGCTTCGCTCCACGGCACGCCGTCAGGCAGGATGCCGCCCGGCGTAAATTTATAATGGAAGAGATAATCCCAGGCCGAAAGCGCATCCGGGTTATGGAAGCGGATGCTGCGCACGGCGGGCGAAACCGTAAACATCACCGAGATGTAATCGTCGAGTGCTGCGTCGTAATCGCTTTGACAGAGGTGACAGTGGAAGTGCGTATGCAGCTTGCGCAAGCTTCGGAAGCTCTCGACAACGTCGGAGCACATCGGACAAACCAGCAGCCAGTCCATGTCGAATAGCCCGACCACGCAGGCGTGGAGGAAAAGATCGATCGCTTCGGTTTCCGCGATCGATTTCTCGGTGGCGAACTGGATCGGATTGATGCGGTAGAGCACCTCGTCGGTGCCCGAGCGCAGCAGCGTCTCCAGCCGCGAGACGACGCGCGGACTCCAGGATTTGGCCGCTTCCAGCGCGACCAGGCGCTCTTCGAGCTTTTTTTCGTCGATCATCGCAAATCTGAATACACAATTCATGGGCTCGGGGCGAGCCCACCGATTCAGGTCAACCGAGGATTCGCAGTAGCGAGCCCTATTCGACCGTGAGTTTCACGTCGATGTTGTTGCGGGTGGCGTTGGAATAGGGGCACACCTGATGGGCCTTGGCGACCAGCGCCTCGGCCTCGCCCTTCGGAACGCCCGGCAGTGAGACTGCCAGCGCGACCTCGAGGCCGAATCCGCCTTCCGAGCGCGGGCCGATGCCGACCGTCGAGGTCACCGACGCATCGGTCGGCACTTTTGGGCCGCCTTGCGAGGCCACGAATTTCATGGCGCCGAGAAAGCAGGCGGCATAGCCGGCTGCAAACAGCTGCTCGGGATTGTTGCCGGCGCCGCCTCCGCCGCCGAGTTCCTTCGGCGTGGTGAGCTTGACGTCGAGCGCGCCGTCCAGTGTCGCGGAATGGCCGTCGCGGCCGCCGGTTGCCTTGGCGCGGGTCTTGTAGAGGACGTTCACGGACATCGGGAACTCCTTGTCGATCGTGTGGGATGGATGCGGTTACCTGGCAGATTTACTTGGCAGACGCCTTTGCCGCGCGTTCGATCAAACGCGCGACGTCCTCGGGCTTGGAAACGTAGGCCGCGTGGCTGGCCGGAACCTCGATCGTTTCGCTGCCGGCCCGCTTGGCCATGCTGCGCTCGAGATCGGGATTGATGTTGTGGTCGCGGGTCGCGATCAGCGCCCAGCTCTTCTTCTGATGCCAGGCGGCCGCCGTCACCGGCGCGCCGCCGGCGGCCTTGGCCAGCATCGCTTGGGAATGCGCCATGAAGTTCGCCTGGGCGGGCGCGATGTCGGCGGCGAAATCGGCGGGAAAGGCGGCCAGATCGAGATACAGGAAGTCGTCCTTGGTGGCGCGCATGTCGTTGTTGGCGGCCGGCGCCGACGAGAGCAGGCTGACGGCACTCTCGCCATTGTCGGGGATGAAAGCGGCGATGTAGACGAGGCCGACGACATTGGGCGCATTGCCCGCTTCGGTGATGACCACGCCGCCATAGCTGTGACCGACCAGAAGGGCGGGGCCCTGTTGCAACTCCAGCACCCGCTTGGTCGCCGCGACGTCGTCCGCGAGTGATGTCAGCGGCTCCTGCACCACACTGACCGCATAGCCGTCTTTGACGAGAATGTTGGCGACGTCCCGCCATCCCGAACCGTCGGCGAAGGCGCCGTGAACGAGGACGATGTTCTTGACCGGCTCGGCCCGCGCAGGCGCGATCGCGGCTGACAAAAGTGCGACCGCCGCGACGGCTGCGGCAATGGATTTATTCGGCATCGTGCTCTCCTGCATGATCGAGATATATTCAACCCATAGGTTGAATAAAGCGACGACTTGGAAAATTGTCAACCTTTAGGTAGAATAATTCTGGAATTGAAAAATCGAGCGGATAAATAAAATCGTCATGATCGAGATCGAAGCACGGAAGGAAGCCGGTTCGCGCACCGCGCGCCTCGACGCGGTATTCGCCGCGTTGGCCGATCCGACACGGCGGGCGATTATCGAACGGCTCTCGCGCGGCGAGGCGCGCGTGACCGAGGTCGCAGAACCCTTCCATATGTCTTTGAACGCGGTGTCGAAACACATCCGCGTGCTGGAAGCGAGCGGCGTGGTCGCACGGCGCAGGAAAGGGCGCGACCACATTCTCTCGATCAACACCCATTCGCTGGACGCGGTCGATGGCTGGATCGGGCGGACGCGCAGCTACTGGGAGAAGCGGCTGGACGCCATGGAACAGCTGTTGCGCGAGCTCAAGAAGGAGCAGAAGCCGGCGAAGGATCGCAAGCATGGCCGGCGATGACGCGACGGGCAGAATCGTGCAGCTACGCCGGCGTGTGAAGGCCACGGCGGAGGAGATCTTCGAGCTGTGGACCAAACCCGATTTGATGGCTCGGTGGATGAGCCCTTTTCCGGGCGCGGTCGATTGCAAGGCGAGCTGTGATTTCCGACCCGGCGGAAACTACAGCCTTGTCATGTCATCGGAGGAATCAAGGCGCGAAGTCACCGGCACCTATGTGCAGATCGACCGGCCGCGCAAGCTTGTGTTCACGTGGATGGGTCCGCTGACGAACCATGTGAATACGTTGGTAACCCTCGAACTCAATCCGCGCGGCGATGAAACCGACCTCGTGCTGACCCACGAGCGCCTGCCGACGCCGGAAATGCATGTAGGCCATACCAGGGGTTGGGGACATATACTGGACCACCTGGCGGAGGTGGTTTCAAAAGACCTTTAGGTCGAAGTTTCAAGCCTCAAGAAAAGACGTTCACGTCCACGCCTGGAATGTCCACTAAGTGCGTCGGAAGCGGAAATAGCATGCTTCACCGTCTGGCTCCCATGCTATCCATGAGTTCGGATTAAGTACGATCGCCAACCGTTTCGGGTCGCAGCATCGAAATCACCCGCTACCCTGGAGGGAATTGTAATGACCACGCGCCGCGATTTTCTGAAGAGTAGCGCTGCGGCCGTCGGCACCGGAGCCGTCTTTTGCAGCTGCGGCCTGCTCCAGGCTGCGCACGCACAGCAGCCGGTACGGCAGAAATTACCCGTCATGGTCGGCGGCAAACGAGTCAAAACGATCGACGTGCATGCTCATTGCCAGTTCCCCGAAGCCGGCGCACTGCTCGGCGGCAGCGCTGGCGCCACCCAGGCTCCGACGTTGCTCACCGATGGGCGCTCGCGCACCCAGGTCGCGGCCATGGCCTTCATCGAGATCGACAAGCGGCTCACCGCCATGGACGCGCAGGCGGTCGACATGGAAGTGCTGTCGATCAATCCATTCTGGTATGGCAGCGAGCGAGATCTCGCCGGCCAGGTCGTGAAGCTGCAGAACGAAAAGCTGGCTGAACTCTGCGCCTCCAGGCCCGACCGGTTTGCCGCCTTCGCCTCGCTTACCCTGCAGGCGCCCGATCTGGCCGTGCAGGAACTGGAAATCGCGGTAAAAAAACAGGGGCTCAAGGGAGCCGCGATCGGCGGTACGGTCAACGGCGAAGCATTCTCCGATCCGAAATTTCACCCGGTGTGGGCCAAGGCGGAAGAACTCGGCGTGCCCTTGTTCATTCATCCGGGCGGCATCCCCGAGCTCGCGAAGAAATTGGCCGGCAACGGCTGGCTCACCAACACGGTCGGCTATCCCCTGGAGACGACGATTGCGCTCTCCCACCTCATCTTCGAGGGCACGTTCGATCGGTTTCCCGGATTGAAAGTGATCGCCGCGCATGGCGGCGGCTTCCTGCCGTCCTACGCGGATCGTTCAGACCATGCCTGTCTGGTCAGTCCGACGAGCTGCAATCCGAATATCCAGCTCAAGAAGACGCCGACGGAGTATCTCAAGCAGATCTATTTCGATTCGCTGATTTTCACACCCGAGGCGATCCGGCATCTGGCGGCCCAGGTCGGCGCCGGACAGATCGTACTGGGAAGCGACTATCCTTATCCGTTTCAGCCGCATCCCGTGGACCATATTTTCGCATCGGAATCGCTCTCCGATGACCACATGGCCGACATCCTCGGCCGCACCGCGGCAAAATTGTTCAATTTGACCGGGTAACGTCCGCAAACCTGGAACGGCCTCGAAAGCAGACCATCAGCGTCCGCCTGAAACGCTATCCGGCCGCCCTCGCCCGCTCGGCAAAGGCCAACGCCAGCGCCCCGGGATTCGCCTGCAACACGCCGCGTTCGGTGATCAGTCCGCTGACGAGCCGCGCGGGCGTGACATCGAAGGCGTAGTTGGCGACCGGCGAACCATCAGGCACGATCCGCACCGTCTCGATCCTCCCATCCCTCGTGCGCCCGGTCATGGTGGCGACTTCATCGGCGCTGCGCTGTTCGATCGGAATTTGCCGCAAGCCATCTGAAATCGAAAAATCAATCGTCGGCGACGGCAGCGCGACATAAAACGGCACGCCGTTGTCGTGGGCGGCGAGCGCCTTCAAGTACGTGCCGATCTTGTTGCAGACATCGCCATGGGCGGTGACGCGGTCGGTGCCGGTGATGACGAGATCGACCATGCCATGCTGCATCAGATGGCCGCCGGTATTGTCGGCGATCACGGTATGCGCCACGCCGTGATGCGAGAGCTCCCACGCGGTGAGCGAAGCGCCCTGGTTGCGCGGGCGGGTCTCGTCGACCCAGACGTGGATCTTCAAGCCGCGATCGTGCGCCAGATAAATCGGCGCGGTCGCTGTTCCCCAGTCGACTGTAGCCAACCAACCGGCATTGCAATGCGTGAGGATGTTGATCGCTTCATCCGGTTTCTTCCGTGGCGCGATCGCTTCGATCAGAGCGAGGCCATGCCGGCCGATCGCCTGATTGATCGCGACATCTTCTTCGGCGATTTCACCGGCGCGCTGGTAAGCAGTTCGCGCCCGCGCCGACGAAGCAAGCGGCGCCAGCGCCTTTCGCATTTCATCCAGCGCCCACTTCAAATTGATCGCGGTCGGACGCGTGGCGATCAGCGTCGCACAGGCCCGATCCAGCGCCGCATCGGACGCATCACGGCGCATCGCCAGCGCCACGCCGTAAGCCGCGGTCGCCCCGATCAGCGGTGCGCCGCGCACCAGCATCGAACGGATGGCGTCGGCCGCCGCCTCGCACGTCGTCATTGTTGCGATGACAAACTCGTGCGGCAAGCGCCGCTGGTCGATCGCGCCGATCGTCCAGCCGTCGAGCCCGACCCAGATGCTGCGAAAAGGTTGGCCGTCGACTTTCATGCGCGCAATACTCTTCCAGCCACGCGCATCGAGTTTTTTCAACAACTCGCGGTCGCGCGCCTCGGGTGCGGTGATCAGCGCCGCATCGAGCGCGCGGTCCGAGCCGATCGGGCACGGCTCATGCTGCCTCGGAAAGTCCCGCGCCAGACGCGCCACCAGCTGGCTCGCCTTTTCGGCGTTGGCGTTCAGCACGCGAATGATGTCGGCCACCGTGACCGCGTCGTGATCGGGGTGCCAGCAGTCGAAATCGGTCACCATGGCGACGCTCGCGTAGCAAATCTCCGCCTCGCGCGCCAGTTTGGCCTCCGGCATGTTGGTCATTCCGATCACCGAATAGCCTTGCGCCTTGTAGGTCAGGCTCTCGGCGAGCGTGGAGAATTGCGGGCCCTCGATGCAGACATAAGTGCCGCCGCGCGCGAACGGAATGCCTTCGGCCTCGGCGGCGGCCGCCAGATGAATGCGCAGACGCGGCGAGACCGGATGCGCCATCGAGACATGCGCGACGCAGCCTTTGCCGAAGAACGAGCTCTCGCGCCGATAGGTGCGATCGACAAACTGATCGACCAGGACGAAGGTGCCGGGCGGAAGCTCCTCCTTGAACGAGCCGCAGGCCGAGAGCGAGATCAGGTCGGTGACGCCGGCGCGCTTGAGCACGTCGATGTTGGCGCGATAGTTGATGTCGGAGGGCGACAGCCGGTGTCCCTTGTCGTGGCGCGTCAGGAACACGATCGGCAAGCCTGCAATGGTGCCGCGGCGGAGCGCCGCCGACGGCTCGCCCCACGGACTTGCGACTGCTTCGTCGCGAGCATTTTCCAGTCCAGGCAGGTCGTAGATGCCGGATCCCCCGATAATGCCAAGTACCGCGTCTGCCATGATTGCTCCGGTTGGGTTAACGATCCCGCCGACTATATCGCAAAGCCAACTTCAACTAATGTTCTGTTGCCGCCAACATCTTCGCCAAGGAAAGGCTAAGGAAAGGCCGATGTCCATCGCAAACGACCGGGCCGAGGAACAGGCCAAGGAGCGGACCAAGCGCCAGTCGATCATCGACGCCTGCCGGCAGATGAATACGCTCGGCATCAACCAGGGCACATCGGGCAATATCAGCCTGCGGCATGGCGAGGGAATGCTGATCACGCCGACGTCCGTGCCCTACGACGCCATGACGCCCGAACAGATCGTGTTCATGAAACTGGACGATGCGCCTGCCACCGGACAACGGCCCTCCAGCGAATGGCGCTTTCACCGCGACATCCTCAAAGCGCGCCCCGAGGTGAATGCGGTGGTCCATGCACACCCACCTTATTCGACTGTCCTCGCGATCATGGGGATGGAAATCCCCCCCGTTCATTACATGATCGCCTGCGCCGGCGGCGACACCATTCGCTGCGCGCCCTACGCGACGTTTGGGACGGAAGAATTGTCGCGCCTTGCGGTCACGGCGCTTAGGGATCGCTCGGCCTGCCTGCTCGCCCATCACGGCATGATTGCGGTCGGCACTTCGCTGGCAAAAGCGATGTGGTTGGCGGTCGAGGTCGAGACACTGGCGCGGCAATATCACGGCTGCCTTCAGATCGGCACGCCGCCGCTTCTGTCGAAAGCCGAGATCGAAAACGTTCGTGCGCGGATGGCGGGCTACGGCGTCAGTGACGAAGACGACTAAAACGCCGATTCGCGCAGCTTCGAATTCATTTTCGAAAAGCTCGAATTCATGCGTCAGATGTAGGTCAGATTTGCTGACCATCTGCGATTTCACACGAATCTCACTTCGAACAGAATCTGCATTGAATCAATGATTTGGCGCGATATTCAAATTTTCACCACAATCACAGGTAGGGCCGATTAAAGGCACCTGTTGTATTCGCGCGACAGCCGCAGACACGTCCCGGCTGTAGTCTTGCCGCAAATATTGAGGGCTGGAGAATTGCAATGAAGCGTTTGTTGATCGGAATTTCCGCGGCCGCCTCGCTGATCACGACGGGCGCACTCGCTGCCGACCTGCCGGCTCGGACCTACACGAAGGCTCCCGTTTATGTCGAACCCGTATTCGACTGGACCGGTTTCTACATCGGCGGCAATCTCGGTTATAGCTGGGGACAGTCGCGCGATACGTCGACCGTCACCAACACCGCCGGCACTGTCCTGTTTACGAGCGCCGACAAGACCAGACTGGACGGCATCGTCGGTGGCGGCCAGATCGGCTACAACTGGCAGATGCAACGCGCGGTCTTCGGCCTTGAAGCGGACTTCCAGGGAACCGACGAAAAAGGCTCGCGCGACTTCATCTGTCCGCAAGCAACCTGTACGCCGAACTTCGGCGTGATCGCCGTCTTCCCTGGCCCCGCCGTGCCCGTCACCTTGAACCAGAAGATCGACTGGTTCGGCACCGTTCGCGGCCGCATCGGCTATCTTGCCGATCCGAAGTTGCTGCTCTACGTCACCGGCGGTCTTGCCTATGGCGACGTCGAGTCCAGCGCCGTCATTGGCAACGCCGGAACCGCCTTCTCGAGCGTCTCCAACACCCATGTCGGCTATACGGTCGGCGCCGGTATTGAAGGCGTGATTGGCGGCAACTGGACCGCCCGCCTCGAATATCTCTATGTCGACCTCGGCAGAGTGAACGGCTCGTTCCTGACGACGATCGGCGGACTCGGCGGCGGCGTGCTCTCAAGCAACTACTCATCGCGCATCACCGACAACGTCCTGCGCGTCGGCGTCAACTACAAGTTCGGCGGACCGGTGGTGGCGAAGTACTAACGCTATAGCCATTCGGACAAGCAAAAGCCCGGCGTTTCGCCGGGCTTTTTTGTTGATAGTTCAGCACGCGAATTCCGCCGCTGCCTCGCGCAAGACGTGCGGCAAACATTGCACCGCAACCTCAACCGAAAGTGTGTCGGCACCTGTTGTAGTCGCGCGACAGCCGCAGGCGGCGACTCGGCGGTATGTTAGGGACGATATTTATTGCCCATATTTACTGCCGGGGATTTGCCATGAAGCGTTTGTCGATTGGACTCGCCGCGATCGCTTCCCTTGTTGCGACAGGTGCGCTTGCCGCCGATCTGCCCATGAAGGCGCCGATCTACACAAAGGCGCCGGCCTATGTCGATCCGGGCTACGACTGGACCGGGTTCTATGTCGGCGGCAACGTCGGCTACAGCTGGGGCAACTCAAACAGCACGCTTACGTTGACCGATCCCGGGACTGGTAACACCCTGAATTCGACCAGCAACAAATTCAAAATGGATGGCATCGTTGCCGGCGGCCAGATCGGATACAACTGGCAACGTGACAGGTGGGTATTCGGCCTCGAGGCGGACATCCAGGGCACGGGGCAAGCCGGCAACGGCAGCGCCGTCTGCGCAGGCGGCACCGCTACCGTCCTGAACAGCGCTTGCGCCATCGGTCACATCGGCGACACTACCCCCTTCAATGTTCCAGCCTTCCCGGTGACCAGCACCCTTGCGGAAAGTCTCGACTGGTTTGGAACGGTTCGGGGCCGCATCGGCGGCACCGTTACGCCGACAATCCTCGTCTACGCGACGGGAGGTCTGGCCTACGGCGAAGTCGGTGTCACCAACACGGTCGGCGGCAACAACATCACCGGCCCGCAGGGCGTCAACGGCTCAACCATTACCCCGTTCGCGGCGGGCTCTAGCAATAGCACCCTGAAGGTGGGCTGGACTGTCGGTGCGGGTGTGGAAGGTGTCATCAGCGGCAACTGGACCGCCCGCCTTGAATATCTCTATGTCGACCTTGGCAACGTATCCGGCTCGTTTGCAACGCCCTTGATCGCTCCGAGCGGAGCGTTCGCCACCAGCAGCTACTCATCGCACATCACCGACAACATCCTGCGCGTCGGCGTCAACTACAAGTTCACCGGCCCGGTGATGGCGAAGTACTAACACCCATCCGGTTCTGATTAAATCAGAACCGGATTCTAGTTTTTGTTTTGACGCTCTTTCTTCACGCGAGCCGGTTTCCACTTCGCTCGAAAGCGCTATAAAGAGATTCGAACGAGCAAAAGCCCGGCGTTTTCGCCGGGCTTTTTGTTGGCGGCGGTTTACGAACTGACCGGCCGCTCACTTGCCCTTGAAGTTGGGCGCCCGCTTGTTGAGGAAGGCATCCATGCCTTCGCGGAAATCCTCGCTCATATAGGCCTTGAGGATCAAATCCTCGCCCTCGTCGCGGGACAGCGTGCGGCGGATCCGGCGCACGGCTTCCTTCGTCACTTCCAGCGTGATCGGGGCGTGGCCGGCGACCAGCTTCGCCGTCTCGTCGGCGCGGCGCTGCAACGTCTCGACATCGGGCACGATCTCGTTGAGCAGCCCGAGCGCGAGCGCCTCCGGCGCCTCGACCAGGCGTGCCTTGAAAATCAGGTCCTTGGTGCGCGCCGGCCCGATCAAAGAGACCAGCCTTGAGATGTTGGACATCGACAGGCAATTGCCGAGCGTGCGCGCGATCGGAAAACCAATTCGTGTAGCCTCAGTGCCGATGCGGATGTCGCAACAGGCCGCGATTCCCGCGCCGCCGCCGGTGCAGGCGCCGGCAATCGCCGCAATCACCGGCACCCGGCACTGCTCCAGCGTGCCGAGCACGCGATCGATCCGCGCTTCATAGTCGAGCGAGTCCTGCGCGGTTTTGAAGGCACGGAACTGCGAAATATCCGTGCCCGAGGCGAACGCCTTGTCGCCCGCGCCGGTGATGATCAGCGCCTTGATCGAGCGGTCGGCGTTGATGCTGTCGCAGATCACCGCCATCTGCTCGTACATCGCAAAGGTCAGCGCGTTGCGGGCCTGCGGACGGTTGAAGGTCATCCGCGCGATGCCGTCTGTGACAGCATAGATCAGGTCTTCGTTGGCAGTTACGGGGGCGTTCATGTCACGCTCTTTCTGTTGTTGTGACGGCGGCCTTAACGTTTTACGCCACCGCCGCCTTTGATTGCGGCATCGCCACCACGTCGCGGTTCTTCAGGATATCCATGGCGGCGAGTACGCCGCCCGCACGATGCGGTATCTTGGCGAGGTCGAGCCCCATCTCGACGCCCGACAGCGTGCCCATCAGCATCAGGTCGTTGAAGTGACCGATATGGCCGATCCGGAACGCCTTGCCCTTCAGCCTGCCCAAGCCCGTGCCGAGCGACATGTCGAAGTTTTCCAGCACGACTTTGCGGAACGCATCCGCATCGTGCCCGTCGGGCACCATCACCGCAGTCAGCGACGGTGAATAGGCCTGCGGGTCGAGACAGACGAGATCGAGACCCCAGGTCTTGGCCGCGGCGCGGGTTGCGGCCGCATGGCGCTTGTGGCGGGCGAACACGTTCTCAAGCCCCTCCTCTTCCAGCATCGTGATCGCCTCGCGCAGCGCAAACAACAGGTTGATCGCCGGCGTATAGGGGAAGGTGCCGATCTTGTTGAACTCGAGCATGTCGTGCCAGTCCCAATAGGATCGCAGCGACGTATTGGCCTTCGAGATCGCAAGCGCCTTCTCGGAGACCGCGTTAAAGCTCAGGCCCGGCGGCAGCATCATGCCCTTTTGCGAGCCACCGACCGAGACGTCGACGCCCCAGGCATCGTGTTCGTATTCCATCGAAGCCAGGCCGGAGATGGTGTCGACCATCAGCAGCGCCGGGTGATTGGTGCGGTTCAGCGCTTTGCGAACTTCCAGCGGAGGGGTGACGCAGCTGGTCGAGGTCTCGTTGTGGATGACCAGCACGGCCTTGATGGTGTGCAGGCGGTCGGCGGCGAGCCGGGCCTCGATCTCGGTCGACGTCGGCGCCCCGGCGCCAGTCGGTCGGCATGAATTCGAGGTCGAGCTTGAATTTTTCGGCGATGCCCTTCCACAGCACCGCGAACTGGCCGGTCTCGGCGAGCAGCACCTTGTCGCCGGGCGAGAGCGTGTTGACGATGGCCGCCTCCCAGGCGCCGGTGCCGGACGACGGGAAGATGATCACGGGCTGCTTGGTGCGGAAAATGCGCTGCATTCCGCCAAACACGGCAAAGCCGAGTTCGGCGAATTCCGCCCCGCGGTGGTCCAGCGCCGGCATATCCATGGCGCGCAGGACCCGGTCCGGTATGTTGGTAGGGCCTGGAATCTGAAGAAAATGCCGTCCTGTATGCAGGGCCATGGGGCGTCCTTCCCGGGAATCTCAGCGAAGCGCGTATCACCTTTTGGCGGCCTTGTCCCCCAGCAGGCAAGCGCCGTCAATGCATAAGAAGGGATACAGGTCCGCCTCATTAAGGCCCCCGGCAACAGCGTCGAAGGCCGCCTCACTCCGCGGCAAGCGTCCGCCCTGCCGGCATGGTCGGCCCGGCCTCCTCGAACGGCCGTTCAGGGTGCATCAGGAAGGCGCAGAAACCGCCGAGCAGCAGCAGCCCGATCGACATGATGAACGGCAGATACCAGTTGCCGGTCACATCGATCACATAACCGGCCACCAGCGGCGAGACGATCGCGGCAAAGGCCGATCCGGTATTCATCAGGCCGGCCGCGGTGCCGGAATATTTCGGCGCAATATCCATCGGCACCGACCAGATCGGGCCGATGATGATTTCGATGAAAAAGAAGCCGGAGGAAAGACATAGCGCCACGATCGTGATGTCGTGAACGAAGATGATCGGCGCCAGCGACAAAAGCGCGCCGGCAAAGCCGGCCAGGATGACGGACAACCGGGCAAACCGGACATTGCCGGTTCGCCTGAAAATTCCGTCGGACAGGATTCCACCCAGGCTGTCGCCGACGACGCCGGCAAAGAACACGCCGGAGGCAAACAGCGCCGAACTCTTGATGTCGAGGTGGTAGCTGTTCTTGAAGAACAACGGCAGCCAGTTCAGGTACAGCCACAGGCTCCAGCCGTAGCAAAAGTAAGTCAGCGTCACCGGCCACATTCGCTGCACCAGCGGACCCCACGGCACCTGCGGCTTCGGCCCCGAGGGGCGCGGCGGCAGCGAAGCCAGTTCCTCTGATGTAATCGAGGGGTGATCCTTGGGGTCGTTGCGGAAATAGGAGACCCAGATCACGCCCCAGATCAGGCTGACCACCCCGAGCAGGACGAACGAGCCGCGCCAGGTCAGCCACGCCATCAAGGCCGCGATCAAGGGCGGCGTGATCGCGTTACCGAGCCGCGCAAAGGCGTGGGTCAGGCCCTGCGCGAAGCCGCGCATGCCGGCCGGCGTCCAGTATTGCATTGCCCGTGTCGCGGTCGGGAACGTCGCGCCCTCTCCGAAGCCGAGCGCCACGCGCGCGATGAACAGCGTCGTCAGGCCGGTGACAAAGCCGGTCATGATGGTCGAGGCGGCCCAGATCAGACCGCACCAGAACAGCGTCCGGCGCGGGCCGAAATGATCGCCGACCCAGCCGCCAATCACCTGGAACAGAAGGTAAGGGTAAGCGAAGGCCGAGAACACCAGGCCGAGCTGGGTATTCGAGAGATGCAGCTCTTTCTGGATCTCGCTCGCCGCGGTGCCGATGTTGACGCGGTCGACATAGGTGATGAAATACATCACGCAGAGCATGCCGAGCACCACGTGGGTGGCTTTCAACCGAAGCCGCATCTTGCTCAACCTCCCCTGCAACTTTTATTTCGACGCTAACCGCTTTGATCTTTCAGGATAAATGCCACCAATTGATGGCGGCTACCATCCCCACTTAAGGCTGGACCATCTTCAGATGGCTCGGCGCGTTGGACTTATCAGAATCCTCCAGCGCCTTCATCGCGGCATCGACGCCGCCCGAACGATGCGGCACGCCGGCCGCCGACAAGCCCATCTCCACGCCGGAGAGCGCGCCGAGTAGCGTGAGCTCGTTGCACTCGCCGAGATGGCCAATGCGGAACACCTTCCCGGCAACTTTCGAGAGTCCCGAGCCGAGCGAGATGTTGTATTTCTCGAGCGCGATCTTGCGGAACTTGTCGGCGTCATGCCCCGGCGGCATCAGGACGGCGGTCAGGACCGGCGAATATTCGGCGGGTTCCTGGCACAGCACTTCAAGTCCCCAATGCGTCACCGCGGCGCGCGTCGCCGCCGCCAGGCGCTTGTGGCGGGCGAAAACATTATCGAGGCCCTCTTCGAGCATCATCGCGATCGCTTCTTTCAGGCCGTAGAGCAGATTGGTCGCCGGCGTGTAGGGGAAGAAGCCATTGGCGTTGGGCTTGAGCATTTCCTCCCAATCCCAATAAGAGCGCGGCATCTTGTTGGTCTTGGACGCGGCCTTGGCCTTTTCCGAGACCGCGTTGAAGCCGAGCCCCGGCGGCAGCATGAAGCCCTTTTGCGAGCAGCTCACGGTGACGTCGACCTTCCACTCGTCGTGCTTGAAGTCGACCGAGCCGAGCGAGGAAATCGTATCGACCAGCAGCAGCGCGGGATGGCCGACCTTGTCCATGACGCTGCGAATGTCGGCGACCCGGCTGGTCACGCCGGTTGAGGTCTCGTTATGCACGACCATCACCGCCTTGATGGCGTGCGACTTGTCGGCGGCCAACTTCGCCTCGATCTCGGCGGGGCTCGCGCCATGGCGCCAGTCGCCGGGGAGGAAATCGACATCGATGCCCCAGCGCGCGGCCATCTGCCGCCACAGCGTCGCGAAATGGCCGGTCTCGACCATCAGCACCTTGTCGCCGGGCGACAGCGTGTTGACGATCGCCGCTTCCCAGGCGCCGGTGCCGGAGGACGGGAACACGATCACCGGGCCCTTGGTCTGGAAGATCTGCTGGCAGCCTTCGAACACGGCCTTGCCGAGTTCGGCGAATTCGGCGCTGCGATGGTCGATGACCGGCATATCCATGGCGCGGAGCACGCGATCCGGAACCGGGCTCGGGCCCGGAATGTTCAGGAAATGGCGTCCCTGGTGCTGGGTCATGGCGTCCTCCTCGGCTTGGCTTTTCAGCCGGCCACCCATATTGCATTCAATTTTATGGTCTTCAACCTATAAATTGTGTTCAAATAGTATCGACTGAGACCCCTCTCTTACGTATGTTCGATCCATGAAACCGATGATTCCGAACGACACGACGGCGCTTGCTCTGGGCGGAGAGAGCGTGCGGGAAGACCAATCCCTGCACGACGAAATCCTCTCCCGCCTGCGCGACCACATCGTCGAGGGCAACATTGCCGAGGGCGGCCGGGTTCCGGAGCGGCAGTTGTGCGAGATGCTGAAAATATCGCGCACGCCGCTGCGCGAAGCGCTCAAGGTTCTGGCGGCCGAGGGGCTGGTGGAGCTGTTGCCCAATCGCGGCGCGCGGGTGCGGGCTTTAAGCGAACAGGACCTCGGCGAATTGTTCGACGTGATGGGTGGCCTTGAGGGCCTCGCCGGACGGCTTGCCTGCGAGCGCATCACGGACGAGGAAATCGCCGAAATCGAGCGGCTGCACTACGAAATGTACGGGTTTTACCTGCACCGCGACATGCACGGCTATTTCCGCGTCAATCAGTCTGATCCATCAGAAGATCGTCGAGGCCTCGCGCAACGAGACGCTGAAAAGCGCTTATGCGAACTTCGCCGGGCGGATTCGCCGCGTGCGCTATTCCGCCAATTTCGCCCGCAAGCGCGAGCGCTGGGGCGAAGCCATGCGCGAACACGAGACGATCCTGGAAGCGTTGCGCCGCCGCGCCGGCAACGAACTGTCGGACATCCTGTTCAAGCACCTGCGCAACAAGCGGACCGCCGCGGTCGAGCACCTCAAGACCGACGGCGTGACGGCGTCCGAGCCAGCCTGATAGGCTTCGCGCCGGGTGCGAAAACCACATTTTGCATTCAAAATTGCCCGTGGGCGGGGCGAAAAAGAAGACCGCTTTGAGCGTTGACGGAGATCGGATGAGCGATACGGACGCTGTGAGGCTTCAGGACAGGCTGTCGCGCGAGATCACGGGCGACGTCTTGTTCGATTCCTTCAGCCGCGGCCGCTATGCGACCGACGCCTCGTTCTACCAGATCGTGCCGGCCGGCGTGGTGGTCCCCCGCACCATCGACGAGGCATTGCGGGCGCTTGCGATCACCCGCGACGCCGGGCGGAAGGTCACGCCGCGCGGCGGCGGCACCTCGCAATGCGGCCAGACCATCAATGACGGCATCGTCATCGATCTCTCCAGGCATCTCAACCGCCTGCTCTCGCTCGACGTCGAGAACAAAACCTGCGTGGTCGAGCCGGGCATCGTGCTCGACGACCTCAACCGGCAACTGAAAAAGCACGGCCTGTGGTTTCCGGTCGATGTCTCGACCGCCTCGCGCGCCACCATCGGCGGCATGGCCGGCAACAATTCCTGCGGCGGGCGTTCGCTCCGCTACGGCACCATGCGCGACAACACGCTGTCGATGGATGCGGCGCTCGCGGACGGCACGCTGATGCATTTCGGTGAAGTGTCGCGCGACCAACCCGGCTCAGACGAAAAGACGTCTCTGCTGTTCCGCGACATGCTGGCGCTCGGCGCGCGCGAAGCCGACGAGATCGCCGACAAATTCCCGAAAGTTCAGCGCCGGGTCGGCGGCTACAATCTCGATGCGCTGGTGCCGCGCAACGTGCCCAACAACATGGCGCATCTTCTGGTCGGCTCGGAAGGCACCCTCGCCTTCACCACACGGGTCGAGCTGAAGCTGTGGCCGGTGATCAGGAACAAGGTGCTCGGCGTCTGCCACTTCGGCAGCTTCTACGAGGCGATGGATGCAGCCCAACATCTGGTGAAGCTGCGGCCGATCGCGGTGGAGTTGGTCGATCGCACCATGATCGCGCTCGGGCGCGACATCGCGATGTTCCGCCCGGTGATCGAGGCCACCGTCAAGGGCGATCCCGATGCGCTTCTGATCGTCGAATTCGCCGAGGAAGACCAGCCGCAAAACCTGCATAAGCTGAAGCAGCTTTCGGAGCTGATGGGCGACCTCGGCTTCGGATGGAATAATCCCCAGCGCAAATGGGGCGGCGTGGTCGATGTCGTCGAGCCCGCGGCGCAGACCGCGATTGCGGATTTCCGCACTTCCGGCCTCAACGTCATGATGTCGATGAAGCAGGAGGGCAAGCCGGTTTCGTTTGTCGAGGACTGCGCGGTGCCCCTGCCCCATCTCGCCGACTACACCGAACGGCTCAATGCCGTGTTCGCCAAACATGGCACCCGCGGCACCATGTATGCGCATGCGAGCGAAGGCTGCCTGCATGTGCGTCCGGTCTTGAACCTGAAGCTCGAGAAGGACGTCAAAGCGATGCGCGCCATCGCCGAGGAAGCCTTCGCGATGGTGCGCGAGTATAAAGGCTCGCATTCCGGCGAGCATGGCGACGGCATCGTCCGCTCGGAGTTTCACGAGAGCATGTTCGGCTCGCGCATCATCGCCGACTTCAGGGAGGTCAAAGAGCGCTTCGATCCCGGCCACACGCTCAACCCGGGCAAGATCGTCGATCCGCCCAAAATGGACGACCGCTCGCTGTTTCGTTATCCGCCCACCTACGCGATCGGCGACTTGAAGACCGTGCTCGACTGGTCGGCCTATCCGGGCGCCGGCGGCGGTTTCCAGGGCGCGGTCGAGATGTGCAACAACAACGGCGCCTGCCGCAAGCTCGAGGGCGGCGTGATGTGCCCGTCTTATCGTGCGACCCGGAACGAGAAGGACGTCACGCGTGGCCGCGCCAACACGCTGCGGCTTGCGATCTCCGGCCAACTCGGGCCGGACGCGCTTTCGTCCGACGCGATGATGGACACGATGAAACTCTGCGTGTCCTGCAAGGCCTGCCGGCACGAATGCCCGACCGGCGTCGACATGGCCAAGATGAAGATCGAGGTGCTTTCCGCGCGGCGCGCCAAACATGGCCTTTCGCTTGCGCGACCGGCTGGTCGGCTTCTTGCCGCATTACGCCGCCGCTGTTCGTCGCGCCTCGCCCCGCTCGCCAACTGGCGCAACCGAAGCAAACTATTGCGCGCGCTGTTCGAGCGCGTCGCCGGCATCAGCGCCAGGCGCGCGTTGCCGGAATGGCGGCGCGATGTGTTCGCGCCGGAAGACGACGTGTTCGGACCAGCGGATGGGCATGAAGTCGTTCTGTTCACCGACACCTTCAACCGCGCTTATGAGCGTGAAAACCTCGAAGCCGCGCTTGCAGGTGCTGATCGCGGGCGGATACCGCGTTCACATCCCGAAGCCGCTGGACAACGGCCGTCCACTGTGTTGCGGGCGCACCTTCCTCTCGGCGGGTCTGGTCGATCACGCCCGCGCCGAACTCGATCGGCTGGTTGCGACCTTTGCTCCCTTTGCCGCGCGCGGCGTTCCGATCGTAGGCCTTGAGCCAAGTTGTCTGTTGACGCTGCGCGACGAACTGTTGTCGCTTCGCTCGGACGAGACGGCGAAAACCGTCAGCGCGCATGCCCTGATGTTCGAGGAATTCCTGGTGCGTGAAGCCGGCGCGGGGCGGCTGAAATTGCCGCTAGCGGCCGATCGCCGACAAGGCGATCGTGCACGGCCATTGCCACCAGAAATCCTTTGGCGCGTTCAAGCCGGTCGAACAAGCGCTTCGGCTCATTCCGGACCTGAAGGTCGAAACCATCGAATCCAGTTGTTGCGGTATGGCCGGCGCGTTCGGCTATGGCGCCGACACCTACGACACCTCGATCGAGATGGCCGAACTCTCGCTGCTCCCCGCCGTGCGCCGTACCGATCCCGAAACGCTCGTGATTGCCGACGGCACCTCCTGCCGGCATCAGATCAAGGACGGCACCGAGCGCGCCGCCCTCCATGTTGCGCGCGTACTGGCCATGGCCATTGCTCGCGCTGAGACGAAATCCACTACCTCTCCAGTTGAAAAGGAACCTGCCAATGACTGAACTGACCCTCGACGTTGCCCGCAAGATCCTCGATGCCGCGCTTGCGAAAGCCGTTGAGAAAAAAATCAAGCCGCTCGTCATCACCGTGCTCGACGCGCGCGGCGCCGTGAAGATCACCGCGGCGCAGGACGGCACCAGCCTGATGCGGGCCGAGATCGCGCACGGCAAGGCCTATGGCGCGCTCGCGATCGGCATGGGCTCGCGGGCGCTGTTCCAGCGCGCGCAGGAGCAGGCTTACTTCGTCAGCGCCGTGAATACGATGGCGAAGGGACAACTGGTCCCCGTGCCCGGCGGCGTCCTGATCCAGAACGGCACCACGCTGCTCGGCGCCGTCGGCGTAAGCGGCGACACCTCGGACAATGACGAGATCTGCGCGATTGCCGGCATCGAGGCGGCGGGATTGAAAGCCAATCCGGGGTAGCCGACGAACCTGCCGGGTGGCCTTCGTCATTGCGAGGAGCGCAAGCTGCGACCCGCCGTCGCTCGCCGTGCGAGCTATGGCGCGCTTGGAGGCCGCCGAAGCGTCCTGCGCGCAGGCGGAAGCAATCCAGCCCTTGCTTGATTCCGGATTGCGGAGCCTGTCATCGGGCGCGCATTCGCGCGACCCGTTGGCTATCGCTCGCAATGACACAAGCCCGCGGCAAGGCCCCCCAATCGTGAATGCCGTTAACTAAGTCTCTAAAGGCTGAACGCCGATTATCGATTCAACCTTGTGAGTAACGATCTATTAGGGTTGATTGATCCGGGAAGGCGCGATCGGGAAGCGACCTTCAAAATACGAAGCCGAGCTGAACCACCGACTTGATTGGGGCGCGACATGCAGTGGTATGTCTACCTGATTACGATTTCTGCTGTCCTTTTTTTGGGCCGGGTAAGCGTTGAATTGATCGGCCGACCGATAAGAACGATCCTGCGCCTTCGACACGTCGCGCTCGAGCGCATGCTTGCCTTCCGTAACATACAGCTGCCGGGACCGAGAGAGTTGGCGGTCAGTTCTTCAGAAATCCGCAAGTATGACCAGGCCTCGCAGAACGTGCGACAAGCAGGGCGCACTTTCGCTGCACTCGGCGTTCAACTACTAGCCTTTGGTGAAAGTGAGCCCACCGTCTGCATTCTGATGGCTCTGTGCGGTCTGGATGTGCTCCTTGCAGGCCATGAACTGATCAATCTCGCGGATGCCTATGCGGCTGCGAAGATCGATAGTGACGAGCATCGCCGTGCCATCAAAGAAGCTCATCAAGCAACCACGACTGCCCTGGCGGGTTCTCGCCGGCCTTCAGGTGATGGATTGATCAGCATTCGGCTTGAACCGATGAATCTGCGCGATGCTGCTTCTTCACGTCATCGAAAGAGGCCGATCGGCCGTCCCCGCGTGGTCTCTCGCCGCGCCCAGCCGCGCGTTAAATCCGCATCGGTCCGGCGCGTGGTTACGACCGTCTGATGAGATCAGGCAGGCGGTCGCGGATGCATCCAGTGCTGCTGCAAGAAGTCCACGAAGGCGCGCACCTTCGGCAGGAGCAGGCGGTTGCGCAGGGTCAGGATGCTCAATGGCGTGGGCGGCCGCTGATAGGCCCCGAGCACAATCCTGAGCCGTCCGTCAGCGAGATAATGCGCAACCTGCCAGGACGGCACTCGGACGAGCCCGGCCCCTGCCAAAGCCGCACTGACCAACGCGTCGAAGTCATTGACACAAAGCCGGGTTGGAATGCGCAGAGTTCTTCGCACGGTGCCGTCCTGGAAACTCCATTCCGCCACGCCTGGTACATCGCCGAAGGCCAGGCAGTCGTGCTCGACCAGGTCGTCCGGCCTCGCCGGCTCGCCGCGGCAGCGCAGATAGTCCGGCGCGGCGCAGACAACAATCTGGATGTCGTCGAGCTTGCGGGCAATCAAGCCTAAGTCTTCCAGCGGTCCAACGCGAAGGGCAACATCGATACCTTCTTCGGCGAGACGTACCGGCCGATCCACCAGCATCAGATCGATCGAGACCCGGGTCTGTTCCGCCAGAAATCCGGGCAGCATTGGCGCCAGGCGCAACCGACCGAGCAGCGACGGAGCGCTGACATGCAATCGGCCGGACGCTGTTCCCGTCTGCGCCGTCAAGCCGCGTTCCGCCTCGGCAACCTCCTCCAAAATCTGCTTCGCCCGTTCGTAGTAGAGCAGGCCGGACTCCGTCAGCGAGAGATGACGCGTGGTCCTCTCGACAAGAGTGGTGCCGAGGAACTCTTCGAGTGCCATGAGCTGGCGGCTGACGGAGGTCAGGGATTGACCCAGCCGACGACCCGCGGCCGACAGGTTGCCGGCATCCGCAATCTTAACGAACACGCGCACCGCCGCGAGCTTATCCATGGGCGGATTATCGCGAAAAACGGAAAGATGTCTCGCCAAATCTCCAGATACTCACTGCTGCCGGGAGACTCCACATTCTCATCGTTGAAGGACGAGAGAGGAGCGAATCATGAAGATCTGCGTATTCGGCGCTGGCGCGATCGGCGGTTACATGGCGGGCGAGCTCGCATTGGCGGGCCATGAAGTGTGTGCCGTTGCCCGCGGCGCACATCTGGTGGCCATTCAGAGCCACGGGCTCAAGCTGATTGTGGATGGACAGACACGCACGGCGGACTTGCCGGCGAGCGACGACCCCGTCACGTTTGGTCCGCAGGACATCGTGATCTGCGCGCTGAAGGCGCAGCAGGCCCACGCAAGTGCTGGCGCGTTCGCTCCCCTCCTCGGCCCACGCACCGCCGTTCTGACGGCGATGAACGGCATTCCCTGGTGGTATTTCTACAAGGAAGGCGGCGCGCTGGATGGCCATCATTTGGAAAGCGTCGATCGCGGCGCCGCGCAATGGAACGCGATTGGACCCGAGCGCGCCATCGGCTGCGTCGTCGATCCCGCCTGCGAGGTCGTGGCGCCCGGGGTGATCGAACATCGCCTGTTCAAGCGCTTCACCATCGGTGAACCCGACGGCTCCACGTCGGAACGCATCGTGGCCCTGCGCGACGCGCTGGTTTCGGCCGGCTTCGATGCACCAATCCGCGACACGATCCGCTGGAACATCTGGCTCAAGCTCTGGGGCAACGTCTGCTTCAACCCGATCAGCGCCCTTACCCTCGCGACGCTGGATCGCGTCACCTCCGAGCCCGGCCTCCGCGCCCTGTGCAAGTCCATGATGACCGAAGCCCAGGCGATAACGATATCGCTCGGTCTCACCATTCCAGAACAAATGATGGAGCGGCGACTGAACGCAGCCGGCTCCGTCTTCGGCCACAAGATTTCAATGCTGCAAGACCTCGAACGAGGCCGATCCCTGGAGATCGACGCACTCGTCACCGCCGTCCAGGAAATCGGCCGCCTCGTCAAGGTCGCGACGCCGACGATCGACGCGGTGCTTGCCTTGGTGCAGGAGCGCGGCCGGCAAGCTGGACTCTACAGGCTCGCGCTCAAACGCGCATGATGTCGAGAAGCGGCGCTCTTGAACGGAGCGGTTCGAGCGGGACGCTGCATCGCATGTCGAGCAGCTGCCTTCGTCCCGGCCGAAGCCTGACTCTGTCATTTCCAGATTGTGCCGATCGGCCGGTGTGGTCTTGTGGCAAGTCTTCTTCTCGACTCGGCCAAATTTCCGAGCCGGGCCTTGGCCAAGAGAGGAGAGCGGAAATGTTTGAAGGGTTTGCGGAGCGAAAGATCAACCTCGGCGAGGTCGAGATATCCTGCGTCATCGGCGGAGAGGGGCCGCCGGTGCTATTCCTTCATGGTTTCCCGCAAAACAAGGCGATGTGGGCCCGCGTGGCACTGAGACTGGCCGCGAATTATACCGTGGTTTGCGCCGACCTCAGGGGGTATGGCGACTCCTCCAAGCCCCGCTGCCTCCCCGACAAATCGAATTATGCCTTCAGGGCCATGGCGCGCGACCAGCTCGATCTGATGCGCTCGCTCGATTTCGACCGGTTTCACGTCATCGGGCACGACCGCGGAGGCCGCACGGGACACCGGCTTGCTCTCGATCATCCGCAAGCCGTGGCCAGCCTCGCCGTGATGGACATCGTTCCGACCTACGCCATGTTCATGGATACGAACCGGAAAGTCGCCGGCTCCTATTGGCACTGGTACTTCCTCTCGCAGCCGGATCCCTTTCCCGAACGGCTGATCGGCAATGATCCGGACTTCTTCTATGAGACCTGCCTTGTCGGATGGGGCGCGACCAAAATTACCGACTTCGACCAGGAGATGCTCGCCGATTATCGCCGGTCCTGGCGAGACCCCGCGATGATTCACGGTTCATGTTCCGATTATCGCGCCGCGGCTTCCATTGACCTCGAACACGACGCGGCCGACATCGATCGCCGGGTTGAGTGCCCGACGCTTGTTTTCTACGGCTCCACGGGACAAATGGCTCAACTCTTCGATATCCCGCAGGAATGGCGCAAGCGCTTCAGCAATTCGAAAGACGCTGCCCTCCCCGGCGGGCACTTCTTTGTCGATCAATATCCTTCGCAAGTGGCCCAGACGCTGAGCGATTTCCTCGCGTCGGTGTAACCTCTTCCCTGCGGGCTCGCTCATAAGACCGTCTGTTCCAGTCTATCGGTTCGGAGGCGAGCGGCCATCGCCCAACTCTCTCCGCCCAATCAATAAAAAGGATTGCCCATGAAACTGCGAACCGAACTGCGAACCGGACCGCGAACCGGACTTGCGATCGTCGCGGCCTTCGCCGTTGCAACCAACGTCGCGCGTCCAGACACCGGCAGCGTCGGCGGCCGGATTTTATGATGATCTACAACGACGGCTACAAGAACCGTGTCGGCCACAGCATGGTGCGCCACATATGCGCCGACGGGCTGCTATCGAGGCCCAGCCCCTCTTTCGGCTGCTTGAAATGACGACCGATAATGTCCGTAAAGTCGTCAAGGTCGACCTTGGCATTCGGATCGAATGAATAGAGGTCATGGAGGGTAATCAGGCGTGCCGTCATATAGTGCTTGTGATTGCGGGCGCGCTTGTACTCATCGACGAGATAGGGCTCGGGCCGAAAATCGGGACCAAACCATTTTACGTAGGCTTCCGGATATTCGTAGCCGACAGACTCGTCGGGGAAGAAGCGTAATGCCTGATGGGCGCGCACGGCCCAGCTCACTTCCTCGTCCACATAGGGCTCGATCATCTGGGCGCCCCAGTAGCCGTGGTCGCACCGGATGAAACTCGCAACCGCGATGTCGTGCAGCAGGCAGGCCATGATCACTTTCTCGCTTTGGCCGGCCTTTTTCGCGTGCGCTGCGCTTTGCAGCAAATGCGAGGTCGACGCGAAGCGGCACTTGAAATAGTCGATCAGGGTGGGATTTGCCGGCATTTTGGGAAGGCGCGGGTCTTCCTTCATGAGCAGATATTTGCCGGGGTTGCGCGCCAACGTCGAAGCTGTCTCGTCGGTCACCTTGCCGTCGGCCAGGTTGAACAGCACCGACTTGATGACGATGTGTTCAAGCTCGTGCATCATGTGCTCTTCGAGCTCATCGGCGCGTTCGGATAATGTCATGGCTTGCGCGTGATCATTCATCTCGACCTCCTGGCTGTGCGGATCGGCCAACGTGCCCAGGAATTTTCCCTAGAATTTTTCGCACGAATTTTCGACGGCCGAATCAAAAAATACGCTGCAATGAATACCTATTCTATCAGAATCGTCCGGTGAGCCGGCAGCTTTCAAGCGAATTTGCGTTGGCGCGCGGTTTGTTTTCACGCGCGCGGAACTTAGTTGCGTTTAAAAGCGCGGGCGCGAAACATCGCGCCCCGGAAATGACGGTATTCTCTTGGCGCGCACCGTCAAAGCGCGGCAGGTGATTTGCCCGTCGTGCCAATGTGCCGCAGTTGATTGCGTTCCCAAATCACCGGCAGAATCCGCCTCGTCCCGCCTCACCGGCATTCCCTGCGCCCTCACTTAACGAGGGACATGATCCGGTAAAGACTCGGACGCCATTCGCGCCGCGGGAATGGTGACCCTTGTTCTTTGTTATCTGGCGACAGCCCCACGCCTGCTTTGGAAGCGTTTGTCTCTCTGCTATTCGGAGATGAGCGGCCACAGCGAACTCTTGCCGTCCAATCAATAAAAGGAGCGCCAGCGTAACAAATTGCAGGCCATATCGAACCATACAGCGATGGCGGCCGGCAACGCTGCAAAGGGATGTTGGAAATGCAGAAAAACGCCGTTTCTACCGGTAACAGGAGAATTGGTGAGAGCGTGCCAGGCAAGATCGTCCTGGTGCTGCAGGGCGGTGGTGCGCTCGGCTCCTACCAGGCCGGCGTCTATCAAGCGTTGCATGAAGCCGGCATTGAGCCGGACTGGGTCATCGGCACCTCGATCGGGGCGATCAATGCGAGCCTGATCGCCGGCAACGAGCCCGACCGCCGGCTCCCCCGCTTGCGCGAATTCTGGAGGCGAATGGAGCAGCACCCCGCCTGGAATTTCGGAAGTGCGTTCGCCGGACTCAATGAGAAACTTTCCTATTGGTCGACGATCACCCACGGCGTTGCCGGATTCTTCCGGCCCAATCCGCTTGCCCATACCGGCGATGCCTATGTGCTGGGGCCGGAACGCGCCGGCTATTACACGACCACGCCGCTGCAAAAGACCCTTGAAGAACTCGTCGATTTTGATCTGGTCAACCGCGGCAAGCCGAGGCTCACCGTCGGCGCCGCCCATGTCCGAACTAGCCAGATGCGATATTTCGACAGCCGCGATGGCACGATCGGCGTCAAGCATGTGATGGCGTCCGGCGCGCTGCCGCCGGCCTTTCCGGCGGTGCGCATCGAAGGTGAGCTTTACTGGGACGGCGGCATCTTGTCGAATACGCCGACGGAAGCTGTGTTTGACGACAATCCACGCCAGGACTCGCTGATCTTCTCCGTCCACCTGTGGAATCCGGCGGGCTCAGAGCCGACCACGATGGCCGAGGTATTCAATCGTCAAAAGGACGTGCAGTATTCAGGCCGGATCGCGAGCCAGATCGTGCGGCAGCAGCAAATTCATCGGCTTCGCCACGTCATCAAAGAGCTGGTCGCTCGCCTGCCCGAGTCCGAACGCAGTAGTGCTGCGGCGCGCGAGTTGGCGAGTTATGGTTGCCAGACCCGGATGCATGTGGTGCGCCTGTTGGCGCCGCAGCTCGACCGGGAAACCCACACCAAGGACATCGACTTCAGCCCGGACGGCATCAAGCAGCGCTGGGACGCGGGCTACGCTCACACGAGGTCGGTACTGGCACGCGCGCCCTGGATCGGCGAATTCGATCCGCTCTCCGGGGTGGTGTTTCACGAGCATATGGAGCTGATGCCGCAGGCGACGAAGTGATCGGGCAGCGGTCTGAAAAACGAAATCTGAGATCGCGCCACGCCCTCTTTGGAAGCGCTTGCTCGTCTGCTATTGGTTCTGAGACAGGCGGCCATCGCCTACCCTCTCCGGCCAATCAATAAAAAGGAGCGCCCATGAAACTGCAAACCGGACTCGCGATTGTCGCGGCCCTTATCGCTGCAACCAACGTCGCGCGGGGGCAGACACCGGCAGCCTCGCCCGCACCCGCCGACATCGTGTTCGTCAATGGCAAAGTCTTCACCGCCGACGAGGCGGATCATGTGGTGCAAGGTTTCGCGGTCGCGGGCGATCGTTTCGTGGCGGCCGGGACCGATGGCGACGTGCGCAAATATGTCGGCCCGCAAACCAGAGTGATCGACCTGAAAGGCCGCTTCGTGTCGCCGGGCATCACCGACGACCACTTTCACAATGAAGGCGGAGGTCCCGGCGTCGATCTCAGCCACGTGCGCACCCTTGGCGAGTTGCTGACGACGGTCGCCAATGCGGCTGCGGCGGCACCAGTGGACACGGTGATCGTTTCCAACTCCGACTGGCACGAGGCGCAGTTGAAAGAGCAGCGACTGCCCACGGCCGAGGAGATCGAACAGGCCGCGCCGAACAAGCCCGTGGTGCTGGTGCGCGGTGGCCACGAATACATTCTCAACACGACCGCATTGAAGAAGTGGAACATCACCAAGGACACGCCGGTACCGGCCGGCGGACAGATCAGCCGCAACGGCGCGGGCGAACTGACCGGTGAATTGTTCGACGAAGCCAAGGCGATGGTGACGCTGCCGGCCCGAAAGGCGGTCAGCATGGAGGATATTCTCGCGACCCAGAAGGCCGTCGCTCCCTATGGCATGACCGCGCTTCGCATCCCCGGCGCCTACAAGGGCAACATGATCGACGCCTATCATCTGATGAAGCAGGCGGAGGCGGAAGGAAAATTGACCCTGCGCTGGACCGTCTATATGCCCGGCTTTTCGCTGCGTTCGGCGGAGGCCGCGCGCAAGGCGATCGAGAGCTGGGGCACGCATCAGGGCGAAGGCGATGACTGGGTCAAAGTCGACGGCGTGAAGCTGCTCGTCGATGGCGGATTTGAAGGCGGCCACCTCTCAAAGCCCTATCTCGAGCCTTACGGCAAAGGCGGGACGTTCACCGGCCTCACCGTATCGCCGCCGGCTGCTTACACGGAAGTGGTGCGCGAGTTGAACAGCAGGGGATGGCACGTCATCACCCATGCGGTCGGTGACGCCGCGCTCGACGAGGTTCTCGATGCTTATGCTGCGGCCGACAAGGACACGTCGATCAAGGGCAAACGCTGGTCCGTCGAGCACGCTTTTGTCTCGAGGCCGGAACAGGTCGCACGCCTGAAGACGCTCGATGTCGCGGTCTCGGCGCAGGATCACCTTTATCTCGCAGCGCCTGTGCTGAAGAAGTATTGGGGCTGGGAAACTGCGAGCGAAGTGACCCCTGTAAAGACCTATCTCGATGCGGGCCTACTTGTCGCCGGCGGCACCGATAGCCCGGTAGTGCCGTTCAATCCGTTCTGGAATCTCTACCACATGGCAAGCCGCGACACGATTTCGGATGGCGTGTACGGCGCGGACCAGAAGATCGCCTCGCGGCCGCTGCTGCTGAAGCTCGTCACCATCAACTACGCAAAACTTATCGGCGAGGAAAAAACGCGGGGCTCGATCGAACCCGGCAAGCTCGCCGATTTCGCGGTGCTATCAGACGATTTCCTGGCCGCCAAGCCGGAGACCATCCGCGACATGAAGGCGCTGTCGACCTGGGTCGGCGGCCGCGAGGTCTATCGCGCGCAAGGGTATGAGTAGCGTTTACTTCCCCGGCCAGGACGGCTTGCGCTTTTCAGCGAACGCCTTCAGGCCCTCCTTGGCGTCTTCGGTCATCGCGAGCAGCGCGATCTGGGTCTCGGTATAGGCGATCGCTTCGTCGAACGACATCGAGGCGATCGCGCGCATCGCATATTTACCGCGACGGATCGCGGTCGGCGACTTGTCGGTGATGCGGCCGATCAGCCATTCCAGTTTGGCGTCGAGTTCGGCCTGCGGCACTACGTAATTCAACAGCCCCGCGGCCTGCGCGGTCTTGGCGTCGAACGGCTCGCCGGATATCGCCCATTCGTTGACAATTCGCCGCGGCGCGATCGACTGCAACAGGCTCAATCACCTGCATCGGGAACACCCCGACCTTCACTTCGGGCAGGCCGAAGATCGACATGGTCGGACGCAATCGCCATGTCGGTCATGCACAACAGCCCCATGCCGCCGGCCATGCAGACGCCGTTGACGCGCGCGATCGCGGGCTTGGTGGCGTTCTGCGACAGCCGCAACAGATCGGCGAAGTCGACATTGGGCCGGGAAAAATCCTGCGCGAAGGCGCCGCCGGTGTTCTGCAAGTCCGCGCCGGCGCAAAACGCCTTGTCGCCGGCCCCGGTCAGCACGATCACCCGCACCTGCGCATCGTCATGGGCGATGCGGTATCCCCTCGCGATGCCGGCGATGACATCGGCGTTGACGGCGTTGCGCTTCTCCGGCCGGTTGATGGTGATCCAGAGGCTCGATCCGCGCTTTTCGGTCACAACGCTCGAGGTGTCGGTCATGGTTTTCGTCCGCCTATCTTCGTCGGACCGATATTAGAGCATGCGCGGCGGCAGAGCACCCCCTCCGCGACCATCCCTCGAGACGGCGCTAAAGCGCCTCCTCGGGATGAGGCCGTTATTCCAGCACGAGAGCATCCCCTCATGGTGAGGAGCCGCACTCCTCGTGCGGCGTCTCGAACCATGAGGCCCGCATCGAGTGAGCTAAGGCGTCGGAATCGCGTCCGCGTCCGCCTTCTTCAGCCAGACCTTGTTGTCGTGGAACGCGGCGCCGCCGACCGGGGCGACAGCTTCGGCGCCGGTCAGCATGTTGATGCCGCGGCCGCCGATATGGGACTTGTTGGGGTGCACGGATTCGGCGATCAGCACGCCGCGGCGCACGCCGTCGAAGTATCGCGCGATCAGGCTCGTCTCGCCGCGGAGATTGCCGAGCGTGACGGCGTCGCCGTCCGCGATCCCGAACCGGGCCGCGTCGTCGGGATGGATCATCACGCTGGGCGCGCCTTCGCGCGCCTGCGACGACGGCGTCTCATTGAAAGATGTATTGAGGAAGCTGCGCGAGGGACTGGTTGCCAGCCGGAACGGATGTGCCTCGTCCGTCTCCTCGATCGCGGCCCAGTGATCGGGCAGCGACGGCATCTGCTCCCACGCCCCCATCATGCCGGCATTGGCGAGCGGAACATTCGCCCAGTCGGCCTTGAAATGGAATTTGCCGTCCTTGTGCGCGAAACCGTCGAGATAATGCGAGGTGCGGAAATCCGGCTGGAGGTCGCGCCACAGATCAGCCTCGAGCGTCGGCGATGCCGCCATGGCCGCTCTTGCGTAGCGTCGCGTCGATCAGTTCGCGCGGCGACATCTCAAAGCCGGGATGGGAGATGTTCAGCCGCGTGGCGAGGCCCTGAAGAACCTGATGGTTGGAGCGGCATTCGCCGGGCGGCTCGATCAGCTTGGCGCCGACCGAAATGTGCTGATGGCCGCCGCCGTAATAGAGATCGTCGTGCTCCATGAACATCGTCGCCGGCAGCACGAGATCGGCCATCTGCGCGGTCTCGGTCATGAACTGCTCGTGCACCGCGACGAACAGATCGTTGCGCGCAAAACCACGGCGCACCAGCGCCTGCTCCGGCGCCACCGTCATCGGATTGGTGTTCTGGATCAGCATCGCCTTGACCGGCGGCCCATTATGAAGCGCGGCCGGATCGCCGGTGAGGATGCGCCCGACTTTGGACTGATCGAGCCGCCGTGTCTTGGAATCGATCGCGTCATGGCCCTCGATGATGGACTCGTCGAATTTCCAGAGCGCGGCATTGTTGAAGAACGCGCCGCCGCCTTCGTGCTGCCAGGCGCCGGTCACCGCGGGAATGCACAAGCGCGGCGTGCATCTGCGCCGCACCGTTGCGGCTGCGGGTGAAACCATAGCCGAGGCGGAAGTAGGTCCGTTGGTCTGGCCGACCAGGCGCGCGAAGGCCTCGATCTCTTCCACCGGCACGCCTGAGATCGCCGACGCCCATTCCGGCGTGCGGGTCTTCAGATGCGCTTCGAGCTCTTTCGGAAAATCCGTGTAGCGATCCATATAGTCGCGATCGGCATAGCCCTCGCGGAACAGCACATGCATGACGCCGCAGGCGAATGCGCCGTCGGTGCCCGGCCGCACCAAGATCTTGATGTCGGCCTGCTTCATCGTCTCGTTGTTGTAGATGTCGATCGCCGCGATCTTGGCGCCGCGCTCTTTCCGCGCGCGCATCGCATGCGTCATCACGTTGACCTGGGTGTGCACGGGGTTGGTGCCCCAGATCACCACGAAGTCGGAAGCAGCCATCTCGCGCGGATCGACGCCCGCGACCTTGCCGGTGCCGGCGGCAAAGCCGACACGCGCAATCGTCGAACAGATCGTCCCGTAAAAGCGCGAATACTTCTTCACATGGGCGAGACGGTTGATGCCGTCGCGCATCACCAGCCCCATGGTGCCGGCATAGTAATAAGGCCAGACAGACTCCGCGCCGAACTCGCGCTCGGCGGCGTTGAACCGTCCCGCGATTTCGTCCAGCGCATCGTTCCAGGAAATCCGGGCGAACTTGCCCGATCCCTTCGCCCCGACGCGGAACATCGGATAGGTCAGCCGGTCCGGATGATGGATGCGCTCGGCGTAGCGCGCGACCTTGGCGCAGACCACGCCCGCCGTGTAGCTCTGGAGCTTTGAGCCGCGGACCCGGCCGATCGAGGTATCGTCGATCACCTCGATGTCGAGGGCGCAGGCCGAAGGGCAATCGTGCGGGCAGGTCGAGTGCCGGATGGCGACCTTGCCGCGCGCGGCCGGAGCCTCGATTTTGGCGTGCTGGTTCATAGCCTTATGATTAACACCAAAAACCGGAGTCGCCAGCGCAAGAAACAGGAAATTCCTGCGTAAAAGGCGGGCATGCCATGCAGATCGGCCGGGGTTTAGCCGCCGAAATAGGCCCCGCCATTGGCGTGGATCGCCTGGCCGTTGATGTAACGCGCGGCCGGGCTGCACAGGAACTTGACGACCGCCGCGACGTCTTCCGGCTTGCCGCGCTCACCGGTAATGGTCCGGTGGATCAGGTGGTGCGCGGGTTCCGGGGTGTTCCTCGGGCGCGGCGTGCCGATAATGCCGGGCACCACGCAGTTGACGGTAATGCCATCCGGGGAGAGATCATGGGCAAGCGCGCGGGTGAAGCCGACGATGCCGGCCTTGGCCGTCACCACATGGGCGCGATCGCTGGCGCCGGTATGCGCGCTCAAGCCGCCGACATTGACGATGGTCCCTGCCCCGCTCGCCTTCAGATGCGGCAAACATGCTTTCACGCAATGAAAGGTGCCGTCGAGGATGACGTTCATCACCTCGCGCCAGTCGGCATAGGTCATTTCCGAAAACGGCTTTTCCCGACGCAACGCCGCGTTGTTGACGAGGATGTCGATCCGGCCGAATTCCGCCATCGCCATGTCGACCATGGCCTGCACGGCGGAAGGGTCGGCGACATCGCCGATATGCACAATCGCCTTTGGGCCGACGGTTTCGATTTCGCGCGCGACCGCCTTGGCCTCGTCGCGATTGCTGCGCGTATTGACGACGACGGCCGCGCCGTCATCCGCCAGCGCCAGCGCAATCGCGCGGCCGATGTTGCGGCCGGAGCCGGTGACGATCGCGACTTTGCCGGCGAGTTCGTTGGCGTTCATTTCCGTCCCCCTCATCGTCATGCCCGGCTTTATGCCGGGCATCCACGTCTTACCTCGCAAAGCAACAAGACGTGGTTGGCCGGAACAAGTCCGGCCATGACAGCAAACTACTGACGCAAAACGCTCAGATCAATTTTCCCATTGTATAGCGCCCCGAGCCATTTCAGTGCCGTCTCACCCTGCGCCCGGCTCCAGCCGCCATGCTGGACGTTAAGCGCGAACTTGTCGGTGACATCCTGGCGCGTCAGCGGCTCCTGCGCACCGCCGCGCAAATAGGGTTGCCGCTCCTCGATCACGCGGCCGTCCTTCAATGTCGCCCTGATATGGCCGGTGTAATTGTTCGGGTAGGGATTGTCGGGGTCGATCACGAACTTCACCTTGGCCGCGAGCGCGAGCACGCGTTCGTCGCGGATTGCACTTTCCGTGAACGCGCCAAGGCCCACGCCGCCATGCACGAAGCCGGTTGCCAAGCAGATAAGGCACCGCGAATTTCGCGGAGTAACCGTTGCGCGGGCGTTGTTTGTCGGCGAGCGGCTCCCACAGCCGGTGAACGGTGCCCTCCGCGACTTCGCAGAGAATTGCCTCCACATCTTCCGGCTTGATGCCGCGCGCGGCGAGCCGCCTGGCGCAATCGATATAAGGCTGCGCCATCGTCCCGCAGGGATAGGGCTTGAACGCCAGCGTGTCGGTGACCCAGCGCGTGCCGAAATCGCCAACCAGCGCGTCGTAGTCTCCCTTGATGGTGTGGGCAAAACCATGGAACAGCCCGTGCACGCCTTCGAACACGGTGCGCGGACCGACGAAACCTTGTTTCGCCAACAGCGCCGCGCGAATGCCCGATTGCGCCGCCCAGCCGGCATGCATGCGTTTGGTCCAGGCGCCTTCGGCGAGATATTCGATGATGCCGCTCGGACATGCTGCCGGCAATGCCGAGCGCATCGACGATCTGTTTCGCATTCAGGCCCAGCGCCGCGCCGACGCCGGCGGCAGCCCCCATCGCGCCGAAGATCGCGGTCGGGTGAAAGCCCGCTTTGTGCACGGCCTTCGGCACCACGAGGCTCAGACGACAGAGCACTTCGGTGCCGACCGCAATCCCGGTCAGCGCATGACGGCCGTCCGGATGGTGGCGCTCGCACGCCGCCAGCACCGCCGGCACGATCACCGCGCCCGCATGCACCGGGTCCGCCTTCAAACGTGTCGTCGAAATCCTCGCCATGCGCCGCGGTGCCGTTGACGAAGGCAGCACCGGATGCGGTCAGCGTTCGCGCGTGGCCGATCACGGTGCACGGTCCGTCATCGTCGGAACCGTCGAGCGCCGCCTTCACATAGTCTTCGTTGCGCGCGGTGACGCAGAGGCCGACGACGTCGATCAGCAGGTCTTCGCATTTGCGCGCCGTCTCGGCCGGCAGTAGCGCCCGGCTTCAGCGCAGCGATCTTATCGGCCAGCGTTTCGGCGACGGCAATGTCAGGCAGTTCGGAGGTCATGAAGGCAGCCTTGAACAGGAGATCAGACGTGGAAGATGCGGGTGTAGTGCTGCCTGATGGCGCTGCCTTGTTGCTCCACGGCCGCGGGATCATCCTTCATGGTCTTGATGTCCTTCAGCGGCGTCCATCCCGGCTTTTCCTTGGCCTGCGGATGCAGCGAGCGCAATCCGCCGACATCGATGATGAGCTGCTGGGCCTCGCGGCTGAAGCAGAACGACTGGAACAGCTTCGCCGCGTTGGGGTTCGGCGCGCCTTTGAAAATGCCGTTGGGGCCGATGATCATCGGCGATCCCTCGGTCGCATAGACCGGCGCGACGGGACGGCCGCCCTCTCTCAGTTGCAGGATATTGTACTCGTTGCCGTCGGCCATCACGGCGCGCTCGCCAAGCTCGAGCTTCTTCGGCGGATCGGCCGAGGATTGCACCTGCATGACGTTCTGCTTGGCGAGCTGCTCGAACCAGCGCCAGCCGAGATCGCGCTGCAACTGATAGGTCGCGGTCATGATGGTGCCGCTGTAGCCGGGATGGCCCTTGACGATCTTGCCCTTCCATTTCGGATCGAGCAGATCGGCGAAACTCTTCGGCGCATCGTCCGCCTTCACCATGCCGGTGTTGTAGGCGATGATGGAAAGCCAGATCCGCCAGCTTGCGAACTGACCGTCGGGATCGCGATGCTCCGGCGGATAGAACTTGGCGACGTCCTCGGGCACATAGGCATCGAGCAGGCCGTCGCGCTTCCAGACGATGAAGTGCGAGGCGTCGGACGAATTCACCACATCGACGGCGTGGATGCTGCTGGAATATTCCTGGCCGATACGCTGGAACACGCGCTCGGCGCCGGTGCGCTCGACACGCACGGAAATGCCGGGATATTTCGCCTCAAACGCTTTTGCCAGTTTCTCGGCCACCGGCAGGTCGGTCGAGGTGTAATGGACGACCTGGCCTTCCTTCTTCGCGGCCTCGATCAGGGCCGGCGTGACCGCCTCGGCCGGGGGCGCATCCGCCAGCACGCGGGTCGCAAACGCCGAACTCGCCAGCAACCCGCCGGCTGCCTTCAGCGCTTGCCTGCGGGAGATTGTCTGTCCTTTTCATTTCTTCCCTAATTCATTTTATTGGCCGGCTTTTTATTGGCAGGCTTTGGCCGGCTATCGGCCGGACTGAGCCGGCTTGACCGTGCCCATTTTATTCCGTCCTCGAAGCTCAAGTCCATGAAAAGTCTGCCGCCAAGTCCATGTTCTCCTTACTGGACTTGACTGGCCATTCGCGCCAAAAGACGATCCCAGAGGACGTAAACGAAGTCCGGGAGTTAAGCGTTTGAGGTCCGCTGACGAAGCGATCACAGGCCGCAAAGGGGCCGTCGGGAAGTTTTTAGCCGAGAATTGCGTCCGTTCCGGCGCTGGCGACGATTTTCCTTGTCGCGCAGGCTTTTCTGATCGCGCCAACCCGCGCGCAGGACTACCCAAGCCATGCGGTGCGGATCATCGTCCCCTTCGGCGCCGGCGGACCCGCCGACGTCGTCGCCCGCGTCCTCGGCAACGCGCTTGCGGAAAATCTCAAGCAACCTTTCGTGATCGAGAACCGTCCCGGCGCCGGCTCGGTGATCGGCACGCAGGAGGCCGCCAAATCGCCGCCCGACGGTTACACGCTGCTTTTGATGTCGAACGCCCAGACCGCGAATGAATCGCTGGTGCCGCAGCGCAAATATGAGCTGATGCGCGACCTCGTGCCGATCGCGCCGCTCAATGTCGCCGACCTCGTGATCGTCGTGCACCCGTCCGTGCCGGCGAACTACGCTGAAGGAATTCATTGCGCTCGCCAAATCCCAGCCGGGCAAACTCAATTACGCATCCTCAGGTCAAGGCACGCCCTATCACATGGCCGGCGAATTGTTTAAATCCATGGCCGGCATCGATGTCGTTCACGTGCCCTATCGAAACAGCGGCGAAGCGCGCAGCGGCGTCATCAGCGGACAGGTGCAGATGATGATCGATTCCGTCACCACCATGGCGCCGAACGTCGTGCAGGGCCAGGTTCGGGCGCTTGCCACCACCGGCAAGGTGCGATCGAGCGTCCTGCCCGACGTGCCGACCGCGGATGAGGCCGGCGTCAGCGGCTACGAAGCCACGATCTGGCTCGGACTGATGGCGCCGAAGGGAACGCCGCAAGCCATCGTCGACAAACTCAACGCCGCCGTGAACGAAGTGATCAAGCGGCCGGAGATCGTCAAGCTGTGGGCGGATCAGGGCGCGGTGCCGATGTCGATGACGCCAGAGGCATTCGACAAATTCCTGCGCGGCGATATCGTGAAGTGGGCCGAAGTTGTCAAGAAATTCCCCGACCGGCCGTAGATCAAGGTTTTCCGTTTTCGATGACGAATATTCGCTTTCGCCTGAATGGCGCCGAGACCGAGATCGACGCCGATCCCGATACGCCTCTGCTCGTCAGCGCTGCGCGGCCCGCTCGGCTTGACGGGTTCGCATTTCGGCTGCGGCGCCGGCGAATGCGGCGCCTGCACGGTCATCGTCAACGACCACGCCATCAATTCCTGCGACACGCCGCTGTGGTCGGTCGCCGACAAGGACATCACCACCATCGAAGGCCTCGGCAGCGAGCAGAACCCGCATGCGCTTCAGCGCGCCTTCATCGCCGAACAGGCGCTGCAATGCGGCTATTGCGTATCCGGAATCCTGATGAGCGCCGCGGCGTTGTTGAAGCGAAACCCCAATCCAACCAGCGCCGAGATCAAGGCCGCGCTCGACCGCAACCTGTGCCGTTGCGGTTCGCATAACCGGATGGTGCGCGCGATATTGCGCGCGGCTGCCGAGATGCGCGCGCCATGACCGCCGAAACCCAACCTTCGCCAGCATGACCTCCGCTTAAGATGACCCGCCGGTGACCGCGCCCGTCCCTGCGTCCCGCCGAACTCCGCCGAGCCTGCCGAACCCATACTGTCGTCGTGGATCAATTTCGATTCCGAAGGCCAAGTGATCGTCTCGCCCGGAAAGGTCGAGATCGGTCAGGGTATCGTCACGGCGCTGGCGCAGATCGCCGCCGACGAACTCGATGTCGAGTTCGCCCGTGTGCGGATGGTGCGGGCGTCGACCGCCGGCAGTCCCAATGAGGGCGTGACCTCGGGCAGTCTTTCGGTGCAGCACTCCGGCCGCGCGATCCGTTTTGCCTGCGCCGAAATCCGGAAGCTCTTTCTCGACGCGGCCGCCGAACGCCTGGGCGTCGCGCCCGACGTGCTCTCGATCAGCGACGGCACGATTGCCGGTCCCGGCAATGTCTCGACCAGCTATTGGGAACTCGCGAACGACATCTCGCTCGATCGCGACGCGACGGCGAGCGCGGCACCCAAATCATCGGAGCAGCGCGCGATTGCCGGCCATTCCGTGCAACGGCTCGATATTCCGGACAAGATTTTCGGCCGCCCGCGCTTCATTCATGACCTGGCTCTGTCCGGCCAACTGCATGGCCGCGTGCTGCGCGCGGACTTCCTGCATGCAACTCTGGTTGAACTGAACGAGGATCGCGCGCGTCAGGTGGAAGGCCTGATTGCGATCGTGCGTGACGGCAATTTTGCGGGCGTGGTTTGCGAGACCGAGGCGGGCGCGGAAGCAGCCCTCGCCGCGTTGCGCAAGAGCGCCACATGGTCCTCGCGTGAAACGTTGCCCGATGAAGACGACTTTGCGGCGTGGTCGAAGCGCCAGCCGGCGGAAACTGCCGTCATCTCCAGCAAGAAAGCCGCCTCGCCTGCGGCGAAAGCTCGCACGCTCAAGCGGCAATATACCCGGCCTTATATCGCGCACGGCTCGATCGCGCCGTCCTGCGCCATGGCGCAATGGGACGGCGAGAAAGTAAAGGTCTGGACCCATAGCCAGGGCGTCTATCTCCTGCGTTCCGATCTTGCGCTGGTGCTCAAGCTTCCCGCCGACGACATCACGGTCGAACATGTCGAAGGCTCCGGCTGCTATGGCCACAACGGCGCCGACGACGTCGCGCTCGACGCGGTGCTGCTGGCGAAAGCCGCTGGAGGACGCCCGGTGCGGGTGCAATGGTCGCGTGCGGACGAGATGTCACATGCGCCCTTTGGGGCAGCGATGACCATCGAGATCGAGGCCGACCTCGACGCCAGGGACGAGATCGTCGGCTGGCGCCACTCGATCTGGGGCAACGGCCACACCGCGCGTCCCGGCCGCGCCAATCTCCCGACATTGCTGGCGGCGTCCGAACTCGCCACGCCATTTCCGCGCGCCATTGCGGTCGATCCACCGGCGGGCGCTGGTGGCGGTTCCGACCGCAATTCGATTCCGCTGTATGACTTTCCGTCGTGGCATGTCGAGGCGCATCGCCTCACCACCATGCCGATCCGTACCTCCGCGCTGCGAACGCTGGGCGCGCAAGGCAATGTGTTTGCGATCGAGTCCTTTCTCGATGAGCTCGCTTCCGAACGCGGCGAAGACCCGGTCGCGTTTCGGCTGCGGCATCTGTCCGACCCGCGGTCAAGGGACGTGGTTCGAGGCCGTTGCCCGCCGCGCCAACTGGAAGCCCGCCGCGCAAGACGGCGTCGGCCAAAATATTGGATATGGCATCGGCTTTTCCCGCTACAAGAACACCGGCGCCTATTGTGCCGTGGTGGCCGAGGTCGAGGTCGGCGAGGATATCCGGGTGCGGAAATTGACGCTGGCCGTCGATGTCGGCGAAGCCATCAATCCCGACGGCGTGATCAACCAGATCGAGGGCGGCGCCATTCAGGCGACGAGCTGGGTGTTGAAGGAGCGCGTTCGTTTCGACAACACGCGCATCACCTCCAACTCCTGGACGGATTATCCGATCCTGCGCTTCTCCGAAGTGCCCGACGTCGATGTCGAAGTGATCTCCCGCCCCGAGATCGATCCGGTCGGCGCCGGAGAAGCCGCGCATGGCCCGGTAACGGCGGCGATCGCGAATGCCGTGTTCGATGCGCTCGGCGTGCGCCTTCGCGACCTGCCAATCACGCGCGATCGCCTGATCGCCGCCATGGAGCTTTCACCATGAGTGCACTGAACATTCTGAGCGGCGGCGCGGCGCAAGGCCTCGTCGGCAGCCTCAAAGCCCAATTCAAGGAACAGACCGGCCTTGATATCACGGGCGAGTTCGGCGCGGTCGGCGCGATGGCCACCAAATTGCGCGAGGGTACGGCCGCCGACATTCTCGTCCTCACCTCGGCGTTGATCGCGACGCTCGCGAGCGAGCACCTCGTGGACGGCGCGTCGATAAAAGATATCGGCCGGGTCGAGACCGCGCTTGCGGTTCGCGGCGGCGATCCGCTGGTCTCGGCTCCAGACGCGGCGAGCCTGCGCGCGGTGTTTCTAGCGGCGGATGCGATCTTCGTGCCGGACACCAGGGCGTCCACCGCCGGTATTCATGTTGCGAAAGTCCTGACACCAGCTCGGCATTGCCGAGGAAGTCGCAAATCGCCTGAAGATTTATCCGAACGGCGCAACCGCGATGCGCCATATGGCCGAAAGCGACGCGAAACACCCGATCGGATGCACGCAAGCAACCGAGATCATCGCCACCAAAGGCATCCAACTCTCAGGCGCACTGCCGAAGGGATGCGATCTCGCAACCGTCTATACGGCAGCGGTGACGATAAAAGCCGTCCACGCGCGCGAGGCGCAAGTCCTGATTGACCTTCTGACATCAGCGCGATCAACGGCCTTTGCGCGAGCGCGCGGGCTTTCTGCCGGTTTAGGGCGCGACCTGCGATTGGACAGCAGACCGCGGCAAGGAAGCCAGGAACAACACGGCACAGACGCAAAGCAGGACGATATCCTTGAACAGGAACTCGCCCGTCAAATTCCAGGCCATCGGGTCCGTCGACCAGCTCCATTTGACGACTCCTGGCGTCGTGAAGAAGAACGACCACGTAATCGCAAACGTGACCACGCCCATCAAGGCACTGACAGCCGACAGGATCGGACTGAAAGCACCGGCCACGAGCAAGGCCGCGATGACGAACTCGGCAACGCCGAGAAAATACGCTTCGCCCCGCAGGCCGAACACCGACAGCCACGAAATGAATGGACTATTGCTGATGAACTGAGCGATGCCCTGTGCCGACTGCAATGTGAATTTTTGCATGCCGAACGACACGAAGATAACGACCATCACCCAGCGGAGGATCGCCAGCGGGCGATAAGACCCGCCTCCGCTTTCAGCGATATTGAAGGGTGCCTTCATGTGGGTCACTTCTCTCCTTGATTGACCTTGTCGCATGTGCGGCTTGCGTAGATGGCGACGTCGTTAGGTTTTCTGCCCGGCCGCCTCGAGGATCAGATTCGTGATCGTGTCGGGTTGCGAGATCAGCGAAAGGTGGCTCGCCTTCACCTCGATGGTCTTGGCGCCCATGCGCTTGGCCATGAAGCGTTCGAGATCGGGATTGATCGTGCGGTCTTCGGTCGAAACGGCATAGAAACTCGGCTTCGACCGCCACGCCGCATGCGTGGTCTTGCCGGCGAGCAGGGCCTTTTGGAACGGCTGCTGGGTCGCATAGAGAACCTTCGCCTTTGCTTCCGGCAGGTCGCCCGCGAAATCGCGCAAGAACGCAGCCTCGGAAAGACGCCCTTCATCGCCGTCGAAGACAATTCCGGCGGATGCCGGCGGCGTCGGAAATGTCTTGGCCAACGCTGTGTAATCCTCCGCCGCGTCCGGCGCCCGCGCCGCCACATAGACAAGAGCCGATACGTTCGGATTCATCCCGGCCTCGGTCACGATCATTCCGGAGAAGGAATGTCCGACCAGCACCGTCGGACCATCCTGTCGTGCCAGCACCCGCTCGGCCGAAGCGACTGCTTCGGGCAACGTCGTCAGCGGGTTTTGCACCGCTGTGACATTGAGCCCTTTCGCTTGCAACCGTGCGATCACCTCGGACCAACATGACCCGTCGGCGAACAGCCCGTGCACCAGAACGACGTTGCGGGCTGCAGGCGCTGCTTGCTGAGCGGCCGCGGGCGGGATCAGCGTGCTGACCGCACTTGCAGCGGCCACGCCTATGAATGTGCGTCGGTTCATTGGATACCTCGGCTTTTGTTCAGGCTACGCGAGAGTGCCGGCAACCGTGTTCAACGTTCGCAATACCGTCATCGATTCGTGCCGTGATATCTTTTCGCCTGAGCCATTCGCGTATCGTTATCTTCGGAAGGAAGAGGTGTTTCGTTACGCGGCGTCACGGGGTTGTGATTCTGTCCTCGCGCTGCATGCAAAAACGAAAGTCCCGCCGCGCGGCGCGCGGCGGGACAATTTTTATTCGAGCGATATGAGAGCCGCCGGGACGTCGAAACGACCCCGCGGCCTCAGTCGCGCATCAGAGACTGAGTGCCCTCCTCGCGCACCGCCTGCAGGCCGCGCGGGTCGAGGCCGAGCGCGTCAAGGATGGTTGGCGCGATCTGGGTGGTGAAGGTCGTGTCCTCGACGACCCTTGCGTGCTTGATCCGCGGCGAGGACATCACAAGTGCCACGTTGCGATCGTCGTTGGACCAGCCGCCATGTTCGGCCAGCTTGGTCCCGCCGGTGCAGATGACGCCGTGATCGGTGAGGGCGACGAAGTCCGGCACGCGGGAATTGTGGAAGGGGTCCTCGTAGAGTTGGGTCAGTTCGTCGCGGTCGAGCAACTTCGTGATATGCAGGTCAGCCGCGTGGGCCTCGATGTAGGCCTTGGCATCTGCATAGTAGGGATGGCCGGTGGCCGGATTGGTCGCCTGTTGTAGTTCCGGCGCCAACCAGACATACGCTGTGTCGTCGCAGATCTCGAAGCCGTTGGTGCCGAAACCGGGCGCATTGGCATAGAGCGCGTCGGAGATCGCCACGCGGTCCCTGACGTTGATCGGCGACTGGCCATGCTTGGCGCTGACGATGATCAGCGTTTCATCGTAGACATTCTGTTTCTTGAGTTCGTTGACGAACTTGCCGAGCGAGTCATCCACGAACTGGAGTTGCAGCGTAAGCGCATTGCCGGGCGTCCCCTGGGCGTCGGCATAGCCGCCAATGAGCGTCTTGTCGGCATCCGCGTTGCCCGACTTGGCGAGCTTCTGGCCGACGCTGACCGCCTGGAAGTTCATGCCGAAGATCGCGGGCACGGTCTGTGTCTGCGCTCCCGCGCCGTTTTTGCCATCGATCCAGTTCAGCACCGCCTGCACTTTCAGGGAATTGTAAGTGCGGACGCCAGTGTAGCTCGTGGTGTAGTCGTCGCCGGGCTTGGCGCCGGCATCGAGCGTATCCTGCGCGTTGATCTCCGGCGCATAGAGTTCGTCGAGGCCGGTGCCCGACGGGCCCGCCAGATCCTCATAGGCCGGGTGCTTGTCCGACCAGACGGTGTGCTTTCCCGCCGCCTTGATGATTTCGAAGATCGTGTTGGTACGGACGTATTGGTGAGGAAAGACCGGCTGACAAACGCCGTTGATGATCTTGCGCTGCATGTTGTCCGGGTCGAGCTGCGTGTAGACCTGACCGACGATGCCGCCGCCGGTGAAATCGGCCAAGCTCTTGTCGAGCGCCTCGAAGTTGGTGATCTCAGTTCCTGCGGGGCCCGTGCAACCCAGGTCCGCAAGGCCCTGGCTGGTGTAGAAGGACTTGGAGGGGTATTCGGTGCGGTCGTAGCTGTCGTCATAGAACAGTCCGCCGGACTTCGGCGTACCGCCGGTGACCTGCGCCAGCATGCCCGGATAGCTGTCTGACGGCGCGGTCGTATAGGCGTTGGGATAGACAACGCCGTGGTCCGCGAGCTGGGCAAAATGGCCGCCGGGATGGCTTTGGATCCAACGGGTCAGGTCAACGGCGTGCATGCCGTCGACGCTGATCAGCAGCACGTGCTTGTAGCCATGCCGGGATTGCGAATGCCGATCGTCGTCGTCAGCCTTCGTCACTGTAACGCTGCACGCCAATATCGCACCCGCGATTGCGACAGTTGACAACAAATATTCTCGAAAATGCAACATGAGATTGCTCCCCCTCCGGTTTTTTGACAGGAATTGCCTTCAACCAAGGCCGGCGAATTTAGTCGCCGTCAGTTGACGCGGTCATGAAGGTTTCGTGCGAAACTAATGAAGGTTTTTCTGGCTCTCGGGTCGCCGCCGGATTTCGCTCGGTCGACGCCACTGCCACTGGCCAACTCGACGTCACGAGATGGACTGATCGGCCTGAGCAGGCTTGGTTGAGCGCCGGCGCATGGGGAAGCGTCGCTGTGTCGCTTCACACGGCCAAGCTAAGCAATTGATTTCCTGGAGGCGAGCTCACGATAGCGCTCGCGGCTTTTCAGCAAATGCCCGCGCATGGCGTCGCGGGCTTTTTTCGGCGAATGGGCGCCGATCGCCTGAAAGATCGCCCCGTGCTCTTTCTCGATGCGGGCGAGATATTGGCGCGGGCCTTCGGCGTTGCCCTCAAACGAGCGAATGCTCTGCCGTGGAATGATCAGGCGGCCGAGAAAATCCAGGAATTCGACGAAGCGGCTGTTCTGCGTGGCGGCCGCGATCGCCTGATGAAACGCGAAATCTTCCTTGATCGCGCGTTCGCCACCGGAAATGGCGCGGCTGAAGACGCGATGAGCCTCGCCGATCGCCTTGACCTGCGCCACTGTCGCCCGTTCGCTCGCGATCGCGGCGGCTTCCGATTCCACTGCCATGCGCAGCTCCAGAATATCGAGCACGCTGTCGAGCGAACCGAGACCTTCAGGATCAATCGCATAGGGTTGCCGGCTGACGTCGCGATCGACAAAGGCCCCCGCCCCCTGCCGCGTGATGACAAGACCGCGAGCCCGCAACGCCGCTACGGCCTCGCGCACAACCGTACGGCTCACGCCCATGCCCTTCATCATTTCCTGTTCCGACGGCAACTTGGCGCCGACCGGCAACTTGCCGGACATGATCTGCTCGGCCAATCGGTCGACCACTTCCGAACTCAGGCTTTTCGGCGCGCCGAGGGGGCGCAGCAGCCGCTCGCGCTGACGCCGCGCCGTATCGGACGCGGCCGAGCTTGACTGATCTTGTCGGGTCATCGTACAAGTTTAGCACAGCCCCGGCGAGCCGGCAAATCCACAGAAGTCGATTTCGGATTTGTCCGGCCGTGGCGGCTCGTTTACGACACCAAATCAAGAAAACAGGTCAGCAAATGGCCGCGCGTTGAACACCACCGGGAGGAGAGCAATGAAGCGTCGCGATTTCATGAAGCTTGGCGCAGGCTTGGGCGCCGCAGGTTTGGCAGGCGGCCTTCCGTTTGAGGCGAACGCGCAGACCAAGGCGGTGTTCAAGGCGTCCGACGTGCAGCCACCGGGCTATCCGACGGTGGCCGCCACCGAAAACCTCGGCAAGAAACTCTCCGAGGCGACGCAAGGCCGGTTGTCGATCCAGATGTATCCGTCGATGCAGCTCGGCGGCGAAAAGGAAACCATCGAACAGACACAGATCGGCGCAATCCAGATCTCGCGCGTCAGCGTCGGCACGATGGGGCCGATCGTCGATGACATCAACGTCATCAACATGCCGTTCCTGTTCAAGAGCACCACGCATGCCGACAAGATGATGGATGGGCCGATCGGCCAGGAATTGCTCGACAAGATTTCCGCGAGCCCGAACGCCAACCTCGTCGCGCTATGCTGGATGAATTCCGGCGCGCGCAGCCTCTACAACACCAAGCATCCGATCAAATCGATCGAGGACGTCAAGGGGCTGAAGTTCCGCGTCATCGGCAATCCGATCTTCATCGACATGATGAATGCACTCGGCGGCAACGGCGTCGCGATGGGCTACGACCAGGTTTTCAGCGCGCTGCAGACCGGCGTGATCGACGGCGCGGAAAACAACATGCCGAGCTACGTTTTCTCCAACCACTACACTGCCGCCAAATATTTCTCGCGGACAGAGCACCTCATGATTCCCGAGGTACTGGTGTTCTCCAAGCGGATCTGGAACACGCTGTCGGCAGACGACCAGGCACTCATCAAGAAGTTCGCCCGCGAAGCTCAGCTCGAGGAGCGCGGACTGTGGAATCAATACGAACAGAAGGCGCTGGAGAAGGCCACGGCCGCCGGCTGCCAGATCGTCGAGATCGCCGACAAGACACCGTTCCAGAACGCGGTCAAACCGGTCTGGGACAAATACGGCCCGAAATATCAGGACATGATCAAGCGCATTCAGGCGATTGCGTGATCGCGCCCCGATTTCATCCGTCATTGCCTGCGACAAACGGCGTTTGCGCAAGGGAGTGCAAGCGAAGCAATCCGGTTGTGGTCAGCCCCGGCATCTCGATTGCTTCGCCCCTCGCAATGACATTTCCAAAAACCCGGCATTGATCGGTCTGAATTCGATAACGGAGGCAGCGTAACGCCATGGCAGCCACATTCCGCCGCGCGATGGACGCCCTCTATCTCCTGTGCGTGATCGTCGGCTGCACTGCGCTGGTGCTGATCTCGGCGATCATCCCCTGGGCGGTGTTCACCCGTTACGTGCTCAATAGCGCGGCCTCCTGGCCGGAGCCGATGGCGGTTCTCCTGACCATCGTGCTGACTTTCATCGGCGCGGCCGCCGCCTACCGGCTCAACCTGCACATGAACGTCGGCTATTTCGCCGATCAATTGCCGCAGCCCTATCGCAAGCTGCTCGAGCTTCTGGTCCAGCTGCTGATGGCGCTGATTGCGCTGTTCATGGTCGTGTGGGGCGAGCGCCTGGTCGAGGTGACCTGGCACAACACGATCGCCGATTTCCCGTTCCTGTCGGTCGGCGTCACCTATTTGCCGATTCCGGTCGGCGGCCTGTGCCTGCTGTTGTTCATCGTCGAGCGGATCTGGCTCGGGATTCCGCCCGATCCGATTCCCGCTCATCACGAAGTTGCCCCGTTCGAATAAGCGAGAGAGCACCGTCCATGGACATCTTCGTTCTTCTCGCGACCATGATCTTCTGCTTCGTGATCGGCATGCCGATCGCCTATTCGCTGGCCTTTGCCGCAATCGCCGGCGCCTGGTCGATCGGCATTCCGCTCGAAGCGGTGATGCTGAAAATCTCCGACGGCGTCAGCAAGGTCGCGATGCTGACGATCCCGTTCTTCGTGCTCGCCGGCGCGATCATGGCCGAGGGCGGCATGGCAAAGCGTCTGGTCGCGTTTGCCGACGTGCTGGTGGGATTTACCCGCGTGCGCGGCGGGCTTTCCGTCGTCAACGTGCTCGCCACCACGTTTCTGTCCGGCATTTCCGGCTCGGCGGTGGCCGACACTTCTGCGATCGGCTCGGTGATGATTCCGCAAATGGAGAAGACCGGCTTTCCCCGGGTGTTTGCCACCAACCTGACCATCACCTCCTCGGTCCAGGCGCTGCTGGTGCCTCCGAGCCATAATGCGGTGCTGTATTCGCTGGCGACCGGCGGCACGATTTCGATCAGCGCGCTGTTCATGGCCGGCGTCTTTCCGGGCCTGCTGCTCGGCTTCTCCCTGATCATCCTTTGCCTTGTGTTCGCCTATCGCGACAACCATCCGCGCGGCCAGACCGTGGCGGCCAAGGATGCCGTGCGCATCACGATCGATGCCGCCTGGGGCCTGATCACGCTCGTGATTATTCTCGGCGGCATTCTCGGCGGCATCTTCACCGCGATCGAGGCCGGCGCGGTCGCCTGCATCTGGGCGTTCTTCGTCACCATGTTCGTCTACCGCGACTATAAATGGCGCGACCTGCCCGTTCTGCTGCACCGGACGCTGCGCACGGTGGCGATGGTGCTGACGCTTGATCGCCTGCGCCTCCAGCGTCGGCTATGTGATGGCGTTGACGCAGATGCCGGCGAAGATGACGGCGTTCTTCCTGTCGATCTCGGACAACAAATACGTCATCCTGTTCCTGATCAATATTCTGCTGCTGGTGCTCGGCACGCTGGTCGACATGGCGCCGTCGATCCTGATCGCCACGCCCATTCTGCTGCCGGTGATGCAGAATTTCGGCGTCGATCCCGTTCATTTCGGAATGATCATGCTGCTCAATCTCGGCATCGGGCTGTGCCATCCGCCGGTCGGTTCGATCCTGTTCGTCGGTTGCGCGGTCGGCAAGGTGACGATCGAAGAGGTGATGCGGAAGATCTGGCCGTTCTATGCCGTGATGTTCTTCGTGCTGATGCTCGTCACGTACCTGCCGGAAATCTCGCTATGGCTGCCGCGGCACGTGCTTGCGCTAAAGCGAGAATTACTTCGCGGACTCGCCGGTGGTTCGGGGACCTGCGAGCTCGCCGATCTCCATCTTGTTTGCGGTATCGATGACCTTGAGATAGGCGCGAGCCACCGCCTCGATCCCCCAAGCCGGCACGAGATCGACCGTATCGGCGTCCGAGTGATAGAAGATGTGGTCGATAACGTGGAAGCCCGGCGCGCGCGTATAGATATGCTGAAGCTCGCCGCCCGGCCTTCCCTCCGGCCGGGCATAGACCGCAACACCGAATTCCTTCATCGAGCTCAAGACCACCCGCCGCAGCGCCTCGCTGCCGCCGACAAACCACCGGCGCGCGCTGATCCCGGTTGAGGTCATGATGCCGGGGCCGAGCCGGTAGGTTTGCGTCTGCGAGGGATGTTCGCAGTTGACGATCAGCGCGGTCTTGTCGAGAAAATCGCGCATGTTCTGATTGATCCACTTGATGCCGGATGCGCCGTGATGGTGATCGGGCGTGGTCACGAAAGTGATGGTGCGCCTGCGCTGCTCCTTGGGAAGCGCCGCATAATGACGGGCGATCCCGAGCATCATCACGATCCCGGACGCGTTATCGAGCGCGCCGTCGAACATCGCATCCGTGTGCGCCATGATCAGGATATTCTCATCCGTCATGCCTGGCAGCACGCCCCAGACGTTCGCCGTCTTCAATCCGCTCTTGCGTTCGATATCCGCGCGCAGTCGCAACGTGACGTCCTTGCCGGCCTCGATCGCCTCGCGGATCGCGGTCCCCTCCTTCAGGCTGATGGTCAGCGTCGGCACCGTGGTGCCGGCGCCTGCCTCCGGCTCGGTCGTGACATTGCCCGGAATGTCCATGACGATCAGCACCATCGCCGCGCCGGCCTTGTTGGCGCGCATCATCGAGCCGCTCCAGCGCGCGAAATGATCGCGGCCGCCAGGCGTCGGGTTGCTGTAGAGAATCACGGCCTTGCCGCGGACATCGCGGTCTTTGAAGTCGGCCGGCGTGCCAAGCCCGAGCCAGATCGCGGGCGCCTCAATCGTCTTGTTGCCGGTGCCGACCGTGTCGGTGATCGGGAACGTGGTCTTGAGCGGCGTGACGGCGTCGCCCACGACCAGGCTCGCTTCCCACGAATTCGGATACCACAGCGGCGACATGTCGATTTCCTGCCGCCTGACCTGCTGCAATCCGATCGCCTTGAACTGTCCGACCACCCAGTCCTGAATCATCCGATCCGACGGCATGCCGGCGATCCGGCCCCAGAACTGATTGCCGTCGTCGCGGCTCTTGCGCGAGATCGCGGTGATCTCCGGGATCTGCCTCTTCATCGCCATGCCGTCGATGTCGGCATAGGCCTCCTCGCCCGGCGGCAGCGGCCAGCGCAGATAGGCGTCGTCGGGCAAGAACAACTTGGCCGCGTCGTCGGGCAGGCGCAGGTCGTTTTCGTAGAGCTTGTTGGCCGGCGGCGGCGAGGTGTCCCTGGTCAATCCCTCGGTCTGCGCCTGGGCGAAGCACGGCCCGGCCGCGCCAACCAACAGCGTCGCCGCAACAACGAACTTCTTCATGACGTCAGCGCTCCCCCCGCATCGTTCTTCGATACAGGCGGTGTGCCATTGATTGAAGCGCATTTCGACGAGGGCAGGCCTGCAACGGGAAACCATTTCTTGCCGCGCTGCACGCGACGATGTTGAAGTTGCGCCTCAACATCATGGTTTAGGCTTTCCTAATCCGATCAATCAATTGCGGTTGAGCCCTCGGCCTGAGCCTTAAAAGTTCAGGCGTAATTTGGCCAGTGGGAAAAATAAAAAACGGCGGGGGCCAATAATGACCATCGAGCTGCTGATCTATCCGGGGCTGGTATTTCTGGCGGTCACGCTGACCGCAAAACTTATCGAACGCCAAAGCGACGTGCTGTACGGACCCTATATCCAGGGCCGCAAAACCGCCGTTGCCGATTGGCGCGATCAGTTCGATGCATTCATGGTCGCGATCGGCCTCAAGCGCGAATACGGCCGCGTGGCGATGAAGTTTGCGACCGTCAGCATCTTTGCATCAGCGATCATCGGCTGAGGTGCGAATAGCGATGAACCTCACCGACCATCCATGTGACGCGCGGCCAGGCCTGAAGATCGTCTGCGAGGTCTGCGGGAATTTGTCGATCAAGCCGATCGATCCCGTGGACGCGCTCGACGGCGCCAGCGTCCACTGCCGGCGCTGCAACGCCGTGCGCGGCACGGTCGCCGACCTGCGCGCATTGGCGCGGCAATCGACCGGCGACTTCGAGTTCTAACTTTAAAAGAACCGGAAATTGATCGTGGCGAGGCTGTCGACCGGGGCTTCGACCGGGCGCGGCCGAAAGCGCAACTGCTCGGTGCGCATTTTCAGGAACCCCCGCAAATCGACCTCGCCTTGCCGGATCCGGTTGCGGATCTCGCGGCGGTCAAACTGGGTGAGTTCGGGACTTGCGAGCTCGCGCCAGGCCTCCCGCTGAAGCGTCATCAAGACACCGATTTCGCTACTCAAAACGTCGGGCTCAGTCATGTCATCCGACCTGCTGTTTGAGAAGAATCCACCGCTGCCAATCTCGCCCGCCAATTGCTTAAAAATGGTTAACGAAAGCCTTACGCGCGGCCAGACGCCGTCCATGTGCCCAGCGGGCGTTGCGCGGCGGTACCGGCGGTGACCTGCCGGCTTCCTGAAGCTTGTGTGATCCGCCGCCTATTGTGCAGCGCATCGCAAACCATCCAGTCGACCGACGACGACGCAACGCTGATCTGTCGCGCGTGATTTTGATCGCGCCGATTTCCGCCGTTTGCTATGGGCCATCCCATAACAATAATTCGTGGGAGGGTTTCTATGGTCAATCGCCGGACGTTCACCGCGCTTGTTGCAGGCGCCATCGCCGCTCCCACCCTCGCTTTCGGCAAAACCATGACATCCAGGAACGTGTTCTACTCGGCGGTCGGGCCGGAACTGACGCCGTACAGCGTCGACGTCGACAAGGCCGAACTGTCCAAGCAAGCTTCGGTATCGACGGCGGCCAACATTCAATATGCCTGGCCGCATCCTTCAAAACGATATCTCTATGTCGTATCCTCCAGCGGCGGACCCGCGGCGGGCAATGCAACCGGCAGCACGCATGTCGCCAATGCGTTTATGATCGATCCCAGGACCGGCGCGCTCAAGCCGCATGGCGAAACGGTCAAGCTTGCCACCCGGCCGATCCACACCAGCGTCGATCATTCGGGCCGCTATCTCCTGATCGCCTACAACAACCCATCCAGCCTGACGGTGCACCGCATCAACGCCGACGGCACTATCGGCGACAAAGTCGAACAGCCGAACAAGCTCGACACCGGCATCTTCGCGCACCAAATCCGTGTCACGCCGGACAACAAGCATGTCATCCTGATCACGCGCGGCAACAATGCGCCGTCGGACAATCCCGTCGATCCCGGTTCGATCAAGACCTTCGCCTTCAAGGACGGCGTGCTGACGAACCTTGCGGCGATCGCGCCCGGTGACGGCATGCATTTCGGGCCGCGGCACCTCGACTTCCATCCGAAGAAGCCCTGGGTTTTCGTCTCGATCGAAAGCCAGAACCAGCTCGCCGTCTACAAGCTCGACGACGCGACCGGGCTTACGCGCGATCCGCTGTTCGTCAAGAACACGCTCGCCGACGCCAATTCGAAACTGCGGCAGGCGGCAGGCGCCATCCATGTCAGTCCCGACGGGCGCTTTGTCTATCTCGCCAACCGTGCATGGTGGACGACCGACTTCGAAGGCAAGAAGGTCTTCACCGGCGGCGAGAATTCGGTCGCGGTGTTTTCCATCAATCAGACCACCGGCGAGCCGACGCTGATGCAGAACGCCGACGGTCACGGCAATTATTTGCGAACCTTCAATCTCGATCCGAGCGGCAAGCTTCTGATCGCCGCCCCGCTATGGGCAATCGCCGTGCGCGAGGGCAGCACCGTCAAGACGTTGCCGGCGGGCCTGGTGCTTTACCGCGTCGGCAGCGACGGCAAGCTCACTTTCGCCCGCAAATACGACATCGAGGCTTCGGAGCAAAAGCAGCAGTTCTGGGCCGGCATGGTGACACTAGCGTCCTGATTCTGACATTCGCGTTATGCGGCGAGTTATGGCCTGAGCTTTGCTTCGGTGTGGCGCGACTGCCAACCAACCGCTCGTTGAGGAAATCATGTCCGAACGCTCGATCCCTGCCAGCCTGATCTCGCGCCGCTCCCTGCTCGGCACGGCGGCCGCGATGGCCGCCACGCCTGCACTCGCCGAAGGCTGTCAGGTCGGGCCGCCTCCGCACGAGAAAGGGCCCAAGGTCTGGATGGATCTCGATCAGGTCGAACTCGACGCGGCCTATGATCAGACCGTCTATGCGCCGATGATCGGCCAGTTCAACAAGCGCTTTGCCTCCAGCAGCGAAACCACGCGCAAGCGGCTCGGCGCGCCAAAGCGATTTGCCTATGGACCGACCCCGATCGAAAAGCTCGACGTGTTTCCGGCGCGCAACGCGAACGCGCCGATCTTCGTGTACGTCCATGGCGGGCGATGGGTCTTCGGCAGCGCCAGGAATTACGCCTATCCCGCCGACCTCTTCGTCAATGCCGGCGTCAACTATGTCGTGCTCGATTTCATTGCGGTCAACGCCGCGGGCGGCGATCTGCGCATCATGGCCGATCAGGTCCGCCGCGGCATCGCCTGGGTCTACAAGAATGCAGCGAGCTTTAACGGCGATACCAAGCGCTTCTATATCGGCGGTCACTCTTCCGGCGGCCACCTCGCCGGCGTCGCCATGGTGACCGACTGGCAGAAGGATTTTGCGCTGCCGGCCGACATGATCACCGGCGGCCTTCTGATGAGCGGCATGTATGATCTCAAACCCGTGCGGCTTTCCGCTCGCAGCAACTACGTCAAGTTCGATGACGACATGGAGCAATCGTTGAGCTCGATCCGGCACATCGAGATGTTGCGCGCGCCGATCACCGTTACCTACGGCACCTTCGAGACGCCGGAGTTCCAGCGCCAGTCGCGCGACTTCGTCGCCGCGGTCAAAGCCGCCGGCAAGCCGGTTGAGCTCCTCGAAGCGCCCGACTTCAATCATTTCGAGATGTGCGAGAGCATCGGCAATCCTTACGGGCCGAATGGATCAGCCGCGCTCAAGCTGATGAAGCTTGCCTGAGCGCTCCATCGGGTGCGCGGCGAAAGGCGCCGCGAATAAGCCGCTGCGCCGGCGCCTCGAAAAAACGGAACGTGAAGTAGGACAACAACAGCGTCGTCAGCAGATAGACGGCGAACAGCGCGCCGCTATAGACGGGAACGGGACGCTTCGCGAGCGTAAAGCAAAGCACGATCGCGAGCTGGATCGGAAAGTGCAAGAGATAGCTTGAATAAGTCATGTTGCCGGCCGCGACGATTGTGGCTTGCATCCAATTCGGCACGACGATCTTGCGCGACAGGCAAAACAGCAGAAGCGGCGTGGTGGCCAAAAACAGCGGGAAACTGATGCGATCGAGATGCTCACCCGCCACATGGACGACAGCCGATGGGATCGCCGCCGTGGCGAACCAGGCGCCGGCTTCGATCATCATTCGGTAGCGCGATTTCGCGATGGCACGCCGCGCCATCGCCGCGAGCCCACCGATGTAGAAGAACGCCAGACAATAGACAACCTGCCAGCTCGCGCCCCGGAACGCCGCGTCGAGACACGCCGCGACGACCACGACATTCAACCACGGCGATCGCGTCACGCGGAGCATGACGAAGAACACTAGATAGACCAGCACCTCGACCGAGACCGACCAGATCGGGCCGTTGAAACTCGAGCTCTGCCCGGCGCCCCAATCGCTCGCCATCAACAGCTGCGTGATAAAATGCCAGATGTCGTTGTTCTGATAGACGAAGAAACATCCGTACAGATTGAAATAGACCGACTGCAACAGCGCGACGAAAAGCAGCGTCACCAGATGCAGCGGATAAAGCCGCGAGAAGCGCAGCGTGAAGAATTGCCAGCCACCGACGGCGCGCGTCGCGACCGGATCGCGGTATTTCCAGAAGAAAATAAATCCGCTGATGCACCAGAACACCCAGACGCCGAACGCGCCCGAATCGTGAAACGGCCGCAACAGGCCATTGAGCGGCAGTCGCTCCACCACGAACCCAATCGGCTTGTCGGCCACGTAGAAGAAGTGGCGATAATGGAACACGAGAATGGCAAAGGCCGTGAGAAAACGCAGGACTTCCAGCCCGAGGAGCTTGTTGGTTTCCTCGACGACGAGGGGTTTCGAAACCGGCGGCGTTAGCGGGTGCTGCATGTGCTCGACACCCACCTCAGCACCGCCGCGTCCCACACCGCGTAACCAGCGGTATCGAGATGGACGCCGTCGATCGTATGCGGCGTCGCCATCGGCGGCAATGTGACGAAGGCCGCGCCGGCTTTCTCGGCCAAGGCAGGCAGAGCGCCGTTATAGGCGTCGATGCGGCCCATCGTCTCGTTGCGCAGTTCCGCCGTCACGCGCCCGCGCATCTCGATGGCGGGAATACCGAGCACAGCAAGATGGTCGGTCACGGTTTTGAGCTGTGCGAGCAGCGATGTGGTGCTCGCCTCGAACGCCTGCGCGTTGCGCGCCATCAGCGCGTCGTTGGTGCCGAGCGCAACCAGGATGGCGGCAGCGCGGCGGCCATCGAGCGCCTCGATCAGCCAGGTGCCGAGATCGCTGGTCGTCGCGGCGCCGTTCAACCCGGCATTGACGATGCCGTGACCGCAAAACGTTCGCGGCAGCGTCGAGGTTTCCGTGATGCTGTCACCAAGAATGATGATGGGCTGGTCAAGGCGGCTCAACGTGTAGTGAAGAACGGCCTGGCGGGCATGCCGGTGGGGACTCGGCGGCATCTTTTCGAAAATATGAAAAGCCCATCGCCAGCGCGGCGATCGCAAGGACCGCCAGCACGGCGTATCTGACATTCGCTTTGGTGGTTCCGCGAGTTCGCATAGCGTTTCGCCCAAGGAACTGGCGCAAAGCGCTAAAATAGCCGGTGGAGTCTTAAAATATCATTCGCCGGAGCTCCCCACTTGGCCCCAATCAGATCCCGACCTGTCAAGCTTGACAGGCGTGCCCATCCCGCCCCCACAATGCACAAAACCTGAAGAAGCGAGGGAGCGCCATGGCGCGAAAACTGATCGATATCTCGGTGCCGCTGCAAAACGACGTACCGGCCGATCCGCCCGGCATCAATCCGCGCATCGAGTATCACGACCACCAGCAGAGCCTGCCGCGCATGCTCGGATTCTTTCCGGGCCTCAAGGCGCAGGATCTGCCCGACGGCCAGGGCTGGGCGATGGAGACGGTGCAGCTCTCGACCCATAACGGCACCCATCTCGATGCGCCCTATCACTACCATCCGACCATGAACCGCGGCGAACGCGCATGGACCATCGAGGAAGTGCCGCTCGAATGGTGCTTTCAGCCCGGCGTCAAACTCGACTTCCGGCATTTTCCCGACGGCTATGTCGTGACCGCCAAGGATGTCGAGGCCGAACTCAAGCGCATCGGGCATACGCTGTCGCCGCTCGAAATCGTCGTGGTCAATACCTCTGCCGGCGTCAAATACGGCCAACAGGACTTCGTCAATTCCGGCTGCGGCATGGGATATGAGGCGACGATGTATCTGCTCGAGCGCGGCGTGCGGCTGACCGGCATCGACGGCTGGAGCTGGGACGCGCCGTTTGTCTTCACCGCAAAGAAATACGCCGAGACCAGGGATGCGAGCCTGATCTGGGAAGGCCACAAGGCTGGACGCCACATCGGCTATTGCCACATCGAAAAGCTGCACAATCTGGAGCGTCTGCCAGCGACCGGCTTCACGGTCTCCTGCTTTCCGGTGAAAATCGAACGCGCTTCGGCCGGCTGGACGCGCGCCGTCGCGATCATCGACGACTGAAAATCCTGGAAACGCGTTAGCCTTTCGTCTCATCGAGCGTTAAGGCTTACACTCGCGGGCTGCGCGAAATGTTCGCAAACCTGCGCCCACCGAAAGGTGCGCATTTTCAGCCAATGAAATCCGGTCCAAGTGGCTGCAATCGTAATCCATTGAATTCAGGTGAGAAAATGCCGCTGCGGGCGAGGTTTCGAAAGCCCCGGCGCGCCCCGTTAACGCTGCCCCGAAAGCGAACGGACTGCGACGATTTTGGACTTCCCAAGGAGATATCGAGGTCGTACCACCGAAACAGGTCGTTGCCGTTTCGCTTGCTGGAGACGCAAGCGAAGCTACAATGACCTCAAGGCCGCCAAGGTCAAAAATAATAAGGCCAGCGACAATCAAGGCCGTTCAGGCCAGAGACATGGAGAGGAACGTCATGACAACAACATATCGAACGCCGTTTTTCCGTTCGCTGCTCGGCGCGACGGCCATTGGCCTTGTGCTGGCAGCCTCCGGTCCGGCGCTCGCCGCCGACCCGATCAAGATCGGCGTCATCGCGGAAGCGCAGGCGATCGCCGGCGCCTCGATCCCGCAGGCCGCCCAGCTCGCCGCCGACGAGATCAACGCCAAGGGCGGCGTCGACGGCCGCAAGATCGAAATCATCACCTACGACAACCACTCCTCGTCGGCCGATTCCGTTCGCGCCTTCCAGCGCGCGGTGAACGAGGACAAGGTCAACATCGTCATCGCGAGCTATATCAGCGAAGTGGTGCTGGCGCTGGAGCCATGGGCCGCGCGCCTGAAGACGCCCTTCATCACGCCGGGCGCCGCCTCCAACGAGATCAGCAAGGCCGTTCACGCCGACTACGAGAAGAACAAGTACACCTTCCACGGTTATCTGACCTCGGCGGCGCTGGCGCTGTCGGTCTGCGACGCCGCCAAGGAACTCCTGGTCGACCAGAAGCACATGAAGACCGCTGTCATCATGAGCGAGGACGCGGCCTGGACCAAACCGCTCGACATCGGTTACGAGGAATGCCTGCCCAAGATCGGGCTGAAGGTGCTCGATCACATCCGCTTCTCGCCCGACACCACCGACTTCACGCCGATCTTCAACAAGATCGAAGGCGCCAAGCCCGACGTGATCATCACCGGCATCTCGCATGTCGGCGTGCAGCCGACCGTGCAGTGGAAGAACCAGCAGGTTCCGATCGCGATGTTCGGCATCGCCTCGCAGGCCACCAACTCAACCTTCGGCAAGGACACCAATGATGCCTCCGAGGGCGTGCTCTATCAGGGCGTGTCGGGCCCGAACGTTCCGGTAACCGACAAGAGCGTCCCGTTCACCCAGGCCTTCAAGGCGAAGTTCGGCAACTATCCCTCCTATGCCGGCTACACCTCCTATGACGAGGTCTACTACATTGCCGACGCCGTGAAGCGCGCCGGTTCGACCGACGCCGACAAGCTCGTCGCCGCGCTGGAAAAGACCGACTGGGTCGGCACCATCGGCCGCATCCAGTTCTACGGCAAGGACGATCCGTTCACCCACTCGATCAAATACGGCAAGGGCCTGATCACCGGACTGATGCTGCAATGGCAGGATGGCACACAGGTGGCCGTCTGGCCGGCCGAAGTCGCCAAGGCCAAGTTGAAGTTCCCAAGCTTCATCAAGGTCACGTCGAACTAAGCTCCACCATCATGCTCCCGGGGGGATCCCTCCCGGGAGCATTTTCGTGGGGGTTACGATTTTTCAAAACAGGAGGCAGCGGGCGCTGCCGCGGGCAGTGCCGTCCATTTGAAGTTCCTGCATCACTCGCCGCGGGTCCAACCAGGAACTTCAAATGGAACACGGCACTGAAATGATCATATTTGCGAGTGCCCTTTGCTTTCCGAAGTTCGTGCAAGAGGGTGCCGCGGCGTAACACGAACTTCGGAAAATGGGCACTCGTAATCCATGCTCGCGTTTCAGATTCTGATCGACGGTTTTGCCATCAGCGCGCTGTACGCGCTAGGCGCCACCGGATTTACCCTCATCTTCGGCGTCTCCGGCGTGCTCAACCTGTCCCATGGCGCCATCATGGTGCTGGCGGCGGTCGCGGCATGGGCGGCAGGGAGCGTGCTGCATCTCGACACTTATTCGGGCGCGCTAGTCGGCGTGGCGGTGGCGCTGGTTTCCGCGCTGATCACCTATTTCGCGGTGGTGCAGCCGATCCAGAAATCGGCGCGCATTCCGAACGAAGAGAAGGAAATCTTCGTCCTCACCGGCACGCTGCTCTGGGGCATCATGATCCAGGAGCTGATCGCCTATTTCTTCACCAACAACGCCAAGACGGTGCTGCCGATCGTCGAGGGCGTGGTCGACATCCTCGGCGTCCGCACGCCGCAAAACGAGATATTCACCGCATTGGTCTGCTGCCTTGTGATCGCGCTGCTCTGGCTGCTGGTGAACCGAACCCGTACCGGCAAGGCGGTGCTGGCGGCCTCGATGAATCCGCGCGGCGTGACGCTGCTCGGGCTTGAATTGCGCAACATCTATGTTGTGGTCTGGGCGATCTACGGCATCCTCGCCGGCATCGCCGGCGTGCTGCTCGGCATGTTCCTGGGCGTCAGCTCCTACAGCGTCGGCCCGCTCACCGCGAGCGCGTTCTCGATCGTGGTGCTCGGCGGCCTAGGCAGCGTATCGGGCTCGCTGATCGCTGCCTTTGTCGTCGGCTATCTCGAAACCATCACCGCTTATCTGATCTCGCCGGCCTACCGGACCATCCCTGCGCTTCTGCTACTCGTCGCCGTGATGTATGTGCGGCCGCAAGGCCTGCTCGGGAGAAGATGAGCATGGGCGGGTTTTTCAGATCACGGCTGTTCTTCATCTCGCTCGCCGTCGTGATCATCGCTTCCACGCTGCCGCTTTATGTATCCGGCTATATCCTGGGGCTGCTCACGGTCGCCTATTACTTCGGCGTATTCGCGATGTCCTGGGACCTGCTGTTCGGCTTTGCCGGTGAGGTCAATTTCGGCCCGACATTTCTGATCGGCGTCGGCGCCTATACCGCCGGCATTCTCAACAACGAGTACGGCTGGTCGGTTTATCTCTGCATCGTGCTCGGCGCGCTCGCTTCCGTCGTCGCGGGCGTCGTGCTGGCATTGCCGGCCTTGCGCGTACGCGGGCCTTATTTCGGCCTGACCACGCTGGTCGCGGTGCTGATGCTGCAAAATTTCATCGTCGTGTTCGCCGATCTCACCGGCGGCGAGATCGGCCTGACCATTCCCGATGTCATTACGATCAACGCCGGCGCGAATTACTGGATCGCGCTTGGCTTCATGACCATCAGCGCCGCTGATACTGTACGGGCTGTCGCAATCGCCGGTCGGCCTCGTGCTTGCAGGCGAGCGGCCAGGACCCGGTGCAGGCCGGCGCGCTCGGCTTCAATATCGTCAAGCACAAGCTCGCCGCGTTCATCGTCAGCGCATTCTTCTCCGGCCTGTCCGGCGCATTGCTGGTGTTCTATTTCGGCACCGCCTCGGTCGGCACCGTGGTCGATATCGCGGTCGGGGTGAACGTGATCGTCGCTGCCGTGCTCGGCGGACGCCGCACCGTGCTGGGCGCCGCACTCGGCGCCATCTTCCTGATCGTCGCCGGCGAATTCTTGCGGCCGACCGGCGAACTTGCGACCTTCATCGTCTCGGCGGTAGCACTTCTCGTGGTGCTGTTCTTCCCCGGCGGCTTCCTGGGCGCGGCCCTTTCGCATGAGAGCCGCTGACATGGATGCGACCAACAACCCGCCGGTTCTCGAAGTCCGCGGCCTCACCAAGCGCTTCGGCGGCCTCACCGCCGTGAAGAACCTCGATCTCGAGGTACACGCCGGCGAGATCTTCGGCCTGATCGGCCCGAACGGCTCCGGCAAATCGACCGCGATGAAGTCGATCATGGGCATCGAGCGCCCGACCGCGGGCGAAGTCATCTTCCAGGGCGAGAACGTCGCCGGCCTTCCCGCGCACAAGATCGCGCGCAAGGGCTTTGGCATGGTGTTCCAGCACTCGCGGCCGCTGAACCGGCAGACCGTGCTGGAGAACATCATGGTGGCGCTGCTGCCGGACAGCCTGTTCATGCTGTTTCCGGACAAGGCGCTGACCGAGCGTGCCAAGTGGATCGCCAACCGCGTCGGTTTGGGTTCGGTGATGGATCGCCGCCCGCCGACGCTGCCCTTTGCCGATTTGCGGCGGCTGGAACTTGCAAAAGCCATCGCACGAGATCCCAAGGTGGTGCTGGTCGATGAACCCTTTGCAGGGCTCACGCTTGCCGAAGTCGGCACCTTCTCCGAACTGATCAAGAGCTTCCGCGACGAAGGCCGCGCGGTGTTGCTGGTCGACCACAACGTCAAGAGCGTCGCGGCATTGGTCGACCGGGTGCTTGCGATGTATCTCGGCGAGGAGATCGTCACCGGCCGCGCCGACGAGGTGATGCGCAACGAAACCGTGCGGCGCGTCTATCTCGGCGGCGCGATCGAAACCTCGGCGCGGCCCGAGACCAGCTTCAAGGACAAGGTGCCGCTGCTCCAGGTCGAAAACGTCAGCGTGTTTTACGGCAAGGCGCAGGCGCTGGAGAATGTGTCGATCCACGTGCATCAGGGCGAATTCGTCTCGGTGGTGGGGCTGAACGGCGCCGGCAAGACCACGCTGTTCAACACCATCTCGGGCTTTTTGCCCTATAGCGGTGACATCATCCGCGACGGCGAAAAGCTGCGCGGAACGAGCCCCGCCAAGATCGCGCGCAGCGGCGTCGTGCAATGCCCGGAATCGCGCGAATTGTTCGGCGAGATGAGCGTGCGGGAAAATCTCGACCTCGGCGGCCAGCATCTGACCGAGGAAGAGCGGCACAAGCAGCTCGCCTGGCTGTTCGAGTTGTTCCCGATCCTGAAAGAACGTCAGGGCCAGATGGCGCAAACGCTCTCGGGCGGCGAGCAGCAGATGCTTGCGATCGGCCGGGCGCTGATGATGCAGCCCAAGATATTGATCCTCGATGAGCCGACGCTGGGACTTGCCCCCGTCATCCTCGAGCAGTTGTCGAAGGCGCTGGAGAAGTTACGTCAGACCACGCCGATCACGGTACTGCTCGGCGAGCAGAACGTGACGTTTGCGCTTCCGCATGCCGACCGCGTCTATGTGCTCGAACATGCGCGGATCGTCTGGGAAGGCGATCCCGGCCGTTTCGCCGCGGAGGCCGGCGAAGGTTATCTCTGAAAATTCGGACTACCGCACCTCAGTGCGTGTTGACGGTCCGCATCGGAATGGTCATGCCCGGCTGTTGGACCGTTTCCACGGGCATGTCGTCGGCGATGCCGCCGCCGCCAAATTCCGCCTGCACGGCCTGCGATATCCAGATCGATGCCTTTGGATGGAAGATGGCCACAGTGATCAGCACAATCGCCATGAGCACCGGCAGGATGAAAAATCCAGCGCCGCTTCTCGGTTTGGCGTCGTGGTCGCTCTTGCGTGATCGGTCAAACGGAGCATGCATGGACGCCTCCACTTTTAGGATGGTCCCTCAAGCCCACTTCTAACCTAATCGCCATCATACACGTGTGAACTGCTTCACACCGTGCATGAGCTCTTCGCTCATCAGCTTTCTTGAATTTCCGAACCCGCGATTTCCTGCAGCAGTTCGAGGTTGAGCACGACGATGGCGCCATGTTCGAGGCGAACCCAGTTGCGAGCAGCCCAGGCGCGCAACTGCTTGTTGATGCTCTCGCGGGACATGCCGACCATCTCGCTGATTTCCTGCTGGGTGACCGCGATGGTGCGGCCGCCCTGCGCCGCCTTGTGCCGCTCGGTGAGACGGATCAGGGCGCTGGCAAGCCGGCCCGGCAGATCCTGCAAGATGACCTCTTCGACCTGGTCAGAGGTCCAGCGCAGCCGCGCACACAACAATTCGATGAATTTCATCGCCAGCGCCGGCTGGCTCCGCACGAATGGCAGGAACTCGCGGCGGTCGATGACGAAAATCTCGCAATTGCTGTTGGCGGTGGCATCTGCGGTTCGCGCCTGGCCATCGAGCACAGCGACTTCGCCGACAATCTCGCCCGGGCCGATCAGGTTGAGAATCGCGCTGCGGCCGTCGGGCGACGAAATGCTGATCTTCACGGTGCCCGATATCACCGCAATCAGGCTGTTTCCGGGGTCGCCTTTGGAGAAGATCGCCGCCCCTCGTTTGAGAGTGGCATGCTTGGCGTAACGGCAAAGCTGCTCGAAGGCGTCGGAATCGAGGTCGCGAAAAATCGGGTGCCCGCGCAGCACCGCCAGTTTGCTGCTCGTTACCTGTCGGGGCTCGATGGTCCTGTCCTGAGGCACGGCCTGCCAGTCTCCGGAATGCGAAAGCCCGGCGCGCCAACCCTGCCAAATGGCCGTCCGATCGTCCGGCCGGGGCAACGGGTGTGACAGCCGGGCGCAGCTTTTAAAAAATCTGTCCCGAGTGCGAGGATTCCGCGAATTTTCTCAGTAGTGCCGCAAAGATCGTCTGGGAACAAGCCCTGTTGTCAACGAAGCGCCCGCGGGGCACCTTGTTCCGATGGACGCAACCGTCACAATTAAAGTTAAAACTTCGATAAAACAGGCTCCCCCACTCCGGGGTTCGATGAGCTGCGAGACGGCGTTTCGGACGGCCGCAATTCATTATCTCCAGCAGCTGACGGCCGAACTGCCGGGCACCTGCGCGGGCGAAGCCAATGCCCTGCACGCCATGCGTGTCGCGATGACGCGGCTCAAGACCACGATTGCCTTGTTCTCGCCGATGGTTGATGGCGACGAAAAATTGCGGCTCAGCGCAGAATTAAAGTGGCTGAACGCCCATCTCGGCATCGTCCGCGATCTCGATGTCGCGCTCGAGCGGCTGGCGAAAATCAAGGATAAAACCAGGCCAAGCGATCGGCCCTGGAAACAGGAGCGGGCCGCCTGCCAGCGCCATTTGACCCGCGCGCTTCGCTCGCCGCGATACCGGCGGCTGATTGCGGATCTCACCGCCTGGATCGAGAACGGCGACTGGTCGCGGAAGCGGGCAAAAAAGGCCGCTGAGCTGCGTTCGCAGCCGGCGGACCAATACTGCTCGGACACATTGAAGGCGTGGCGAGCAAAACTCCTGAAGAAAAGCCGCAAGCTGAAGGAATTCGGCGCACGCAAGCGCCACCGGGTGCGTCTTGCCAACAAGCGGCTGAGTTACGCGATCGAGTCGGCGGCGGAACTGACCCCGTCCGACGAAACACCGGCGATGCTGAAGCTTTTACGCAAAGCCCAGAAGTCGCTCGGACAGTTGAACGACGACGCGCGTTTCTGCGCGCTCGCCGCAGCGCTCGGCGAAGACAAGATGGACGGAAGCGATCTCGCGCTCGACGCCAAACAAAAAAAGCGCCTGCTGCGAAGGGCGACCAGCGCTTATGAAGAGCTTGCGGAGCTTGGGCCGCTAAAGATGGCGGACGGCTAGCGTGGCACGACCGCGGTGGCCTCGATTTCGACCCTGGCCGCTTTTTCGACCAGGCGCACGACCTGCACCAGCGCCATTGCGGGATAATGCGCGCCGAACACCTCACGATAGATCCGCCCGAGTGCTTTCAGGCTTGCAAGATATTCGTCCATATCCACCACGTACCAGGTCAGGCGCACCAGATGCTCCGGCCGCGCGTCGCCCGCCTCCAGAATGGCCGCGATGTTGCGCAAGGTTTGCCGTACTTGCGCGACGAAATCCGGCGGCAAATGGCCGTGAATGTCCCAGCCGATCACGCCACCGGTCACCACCAAACGGCCCTCGGCGCTGATGCCATTGGCGTAACCTTTCGGCATCGGCCAGCCGCTCGGTTGCAGAACTCGCACGCCCGTCTCGCTTTCGGAACGGACGGCGGAAGCCGGGCCTTTCGAAGGGTTCACCAATCATCTCCCTGACTATTCAGCCGCCACGCCAGCAGACGGGCTTGTACCCTGCGCGATCTGCCGCAAGGCAAAGCGCTTGAGCTTGCCGGTTTCGGTCTTCGGCAGTTGGGCGACATATTCGATCGCACGCGGATATTTATATGGCGCGATGGCCTGCTTGACGTGATCCTGCAATTCGGACGTCAGCGCTTCGCTCGCCGCCGCATTGGACGTCAGCACCACATAGGCCTTGACGATCATGCCGCGCGCTTCGTCGGGCGCGCCGACCACGCCGCATTCGGCGACCAGTGGATGACTTAGCAGCGCGGCCTCGACCTCGGGACCGGCGATGTTATAGCCGGACGAAATGATCATGTCGTCCGAGCGTGCCACGAACGAGAACCGGCCTGCTTCGTCGCGGCTGAAGGAATCGCCGGTCAGGTTCCAGCCGTCGCGCACATAATTGGTTTGTCTCACGTCTGCCAGATAACGGCAGCCGGTCGGTCCGCGCACCGCGAGCTTGCCGATCGCGCCGGCCGGCAACTCGTTCATGTTCTCATCGACGATCTTGGCCTCATAACCAGCAACCGGCGTTCCGGTCGTGCCCGCGGCGGCAGCACCCACGCGATTGCTGATGAAGATATGCAGCATCTCGGTAGAGCCGATGCCGTCCAGAATGGTCTTGCCGGTTTTTTTGGTCCAGCTCTCGAACACCGGCGCCGGCAAGGTTTCGCCGGCCGAAACCGCGAGCCGCAGCGACGACAGGTCCGCGCCCTGATCCATCGCGGTCATCATCGCGCGATAGGCCGTCGGCGAGGTGAAGCAGATCGTCGCCTTATAGGTCTCGATGATCCTGATCATCTCGGGAGGCGCGGCGTTTTCAAGCAGCGTCGCGGTGGCGCCGAAACGCAGCGGAAAGATCGCCAGGCCCCCGAGCCCGAAGGTGAAAGCGAGCGGCGGCGAGCCGACGAACACATCGTCCGGCGTGACCTTGAGAATCTTCCTTCGCATAACCATCGGCGATCATCAGGAGATCGCGATGGAAGTGCATCGTCGCCTTCGGCTCGCCCGTAGTCCCTGAGGTGAATCCCAGCAGCGCCACATCGTCACGGCCGGTCTTGACGGCCTCGAAACGAACCGGCTTGCTCAACGCGACGCGATCGAGCTCGGCGTCATGGTTGGACGTGCCGTCGAAATTGACGACCTGCTTGAGGAAGCGGCTGGTCTTGGCGCAGGCGACCAGTTCGTCGGCGATGCGGCTGTCGGTCAGCGCCAGCGCGATCTCGGCCTTGTCGATGATCTTGCTCAATTCGCCGGCGCGAAGCATCGGCATGGTGTTGACGACCACCGCGCCCGCTTTGGTCGCAGCGAGCCAGGCTGCGACCAGCGCCGGATTGTTGCCGGAGCGGATCAGCACGCGATGGCCGGGCTTGACGCCGTAATTTTCCACCAGCGCATGCGCCAGGCGGTTCGACCAGTCGGCGAGCTCCTTATAGGTGCGCTGGCGGCCGTTGCCGATCAGGGCGATGTTATCGCCAAAGCCTTTCTCGACATTGCGGTCGGTCAGTTCGACCGCGGCGTTGAGATAGTCCGGATATTGAAACTCCGGCGCGGTCGAGCAGCAGTTCCGGCCACAGCTCGAATGGCGGCAGGTTTTTTCGGGTAAAATCATCGACGTGACCGGATGGGCCAAGCGATGGGGCTGTTCCAACTGGCATGTCCATCGTCTCCCGATTTCGGGATAGCGGGGCCACCGTCATTCCGGGATGGTGCGAAGCGGCAAAATTGAGTTTCAATCTTGCGCTGAGCACCAGACCCGGAATCTCGAGATTCCAGGTTCATGCTTCGCATGCCCCGGAATGACGGCTACAAATCATTTTATACTTAAAGTAATTCGGCGCAAGTGTCCAAATCCATCCGGGCCACATGGTTCGAGACGCGCTGCCGCGCTCCTCACCATGAGGATCAGGCGGCTCGTCCGTACCTGACCTCATCCTGAAGAGCGCGCGCACCCGGGCAGGCCGAGCGGTAGCGAGGCCGTCGCAAATGGCGCAAATAAAGCGCGCGTCACGAAGGATGAAGCCATCAAATCCTAGCGTCCTGCCAATTCCTTGAGCCGCAAGGTCATGGGGGAAGCAGGGTCCGCCAGCGGCGCAATCGCGGTGAAGTGATTGGCGGCGGGAACCGCGCCGTATTGCGTGGCAAGGCCGGCCTCGCCCCACACCTCGACGATGCTTCGGCTTTGCCGGTGATATTCCGCGCTTTCCGCCTCGCCCACCACCGCATCGAGGCTGCCACGGGCGGGAGGTTGCCAGAACAGCGGGCTTGCGGCGCGGGCGGTGGTTTGATCGAGGCCCAAGGCCTTGTTGATGGAAGTCGGAACTAATGGCTCAAGCTCGAACAGGCCGGAGATCGCGTAAGCCGCTTTCACGAGATCTGACGGCAAGGACGCGTCGTAAGCCTTCCAGTCGGTCGCCAGCATGCAGGCGGCGAGATGCCCGCCGGCGGAATGGCCGCTGACCACAAGCTGCCCGGAAAGCTCGCGCGAGCTCGCGCATCGCCTCACGCATCTGCATGATGATGTCGGCCACCGAAACCTGCGGGCAAAGATCGTAGGTCGGAACCGCAACGCCGATCCCATGGGCGTTGAGTCCGCGCGCCATATGGCTGAACCACGAGCCATCCAGCGCCTGCCAATAGCCGCCGTGAATGAAAATGACGAGCGGCGCTTTGTCTTGGCGCTCATCGGCAAAGACATCGATGATATGACGCGCGCCCGGCCCGTAAGCGATCCGGCGCGGCGCGCGCTGCTCGCGATAGGCGGCGGCATCCCTCGCCCAGCCCGCCATCAGCGCGGGATTTTCCGGAACGCGGGCCCGGTTGTTATATTCGACCTCGTAATCGATCCCGGTCACAGCGCTTCAGGCCCTGGCCTGCGCGGATTTTTGCGCCGACGCCTTGGTCTTGGCCAACAGCCGCATCAACTCGCGCAGGTCTTTCGGCGACAGGCCGGAAAAAATATCGGCGATCCAGTTTTCATGCTCCGCAGCCATCTTGCGAAATTCGGCCCGCCCCGCTTTGGTCAGCCGGATCACCTGCACCCGCCGGTCGTTTGCCGAGGTCCGCCGGTCGAGATGGCCGGATTCGACCAGCCGCTCGACCAGGCCCGTGACGTTGCCGTTACTGACCATCATCCGTTTGGAGACATCCGACAGCGTCATGCCTTCCGGCACCTTGTCGAGCTGGGCCATCAGGTCGAAACGCGGCAGGGTAACGTCGAACCGCTCGCGCAGGCGGCTGCGGACCTCGCCCTCGATCAGGGTCGTGCAGGTCAAAAGCCGCAGCCAGAGCCGAAGCTCGCTGCCGTGATCGCCGGGAAGCTCGACGGCCTTGGTCTCGGAATCCAGGATCATGCTGCAACCGTGCTTTATTTCGACCTTCACGTAATTGAAGCACTGCTTCAAGTCAAAACGCACACCGGCACGGCTGGTTCGGCCGGTTTTGCGAATTTCTTTAAGGTTCAAACAATTGGCGCGCCCCTTGCATGCTAATACCCTTGGCGGCCGGTGGGGTTGACGCCCCGTGCGCGGTCGTCGCTTGCCGGCCACACCGTCATCGGCATAAGCTGCGGGCGGCACTTATGGGGTCCGCCCGTCACGCGGGCGATCAAGGGAGATGAGGTTATGCGTCAGCTAATGAAATGCGCCGCGCTCGCGGCCGTGTGCGGGGTTTTCGCTGCATCCCGCGGCCGCGCAGGAAAAGCTGAAAATCGGCCTGATCGTGACCCTGTCGGGTCCGGCGGCCTCACTCGGCTCGCAGGTCCGCGACGGCTTTAATCTCGCGGTGAAGAACCTCGGCGGCAAGATGGGCGGCCGCGACGTCGAAGTGGTGGTCGTTGACGATGAACTCAAGCCCGACGCCGCCGTTTCCAAGGTCAAAGGTCTGCTCGAGCGCGACAAGGTCGATTTTGTCGTCGGCCCCATTTTCTCCAACATCCTTCAAGCGATCCACAAGCCGGTCATCGACACCAAGACCTTCCTGATCTCCCGAACGCCGGCCCATCGAGCTATGCGGGCAAGAATTGCAGCCCGTTCTTCTATGTCACCTCGTACCAGAACGATCAGGTGCATGAGGTCCTCGGCAAGGTCGCGCAGGATCGCGGTTACAAGCGCGTTTACGTGATGGAGCCGAACTATCAGGCCGGCAAGGATTCGGCGGCCGGCTTCAAGCTCGACTACAAGGGCGAGATCGTCGAGGAAAGCTACGTGCCGCTCGGCACGCTGGATTTCCAGGTCGAGATCTCCAAGATCGCTTCGCTGAAGCCCGATGCTGTCTTCACCTTCATGCCCGGCGGCATGGGCGTGAGCCTGGTGAAGCAATACAAGCAGGCCGGCCTTGCCGACAAGATCCCGGTGTTGTCGGCTTTCACGGTCGATGAATCGACGCTGCCGGCGCAGCAGGATGCAGCCGTCGGCATGTTCGGCGGCGCGGACTGGGCGCCGGATATGAACAATCCGCAGAGCAAGAAATTCGTGGCCAGCTACGAAGCCGCCTATAACGGCGTGCCCGGCACCTACGCCATGCAGGGCTATGATGCCGCACTTCTGATCGATAGCGCGGTGAAGGCGGTCAAGGGCGACCTCGCCAACAAGGATGCGGTTGCGGCCGCGCTGAAGAAAGCCGATTTCACCTCGCTGCGCGGCAACTTCAAGTTCAACGTCAACGGCTATCCGATCCAGGATTTCTATCTGACCAAGGTCGCCAAGCGAGCCGACGGCAAATTCGAGACCGAGATCGTGCAGAAGGTGTTCGAGAATTACGGTGACCGCTACGCCAAAGAATGCGTGCCTGGTAAAGTTGAGTAAAGCGTAACAAGGGAAGGAACGAGCATGACGAGCGAGATCACCGGCATCACGCGTGCCAACGAAGGCATTCAGGGCATCTCCTGGAACATTCTCGGCCAGACCTATGTGCCCAAGAGCCATACCGACCACAGCTTCTCATGGCATGCGACGTTTCCGCCCGGCACCTTCGTGCCGCCGCACATTCATCCCGACCAGGACGAATATCTCTATCTGCTGGAAGGCAAGCTCGACTTCATGCTCGGCGGCGCCGACGCGCAGGCCACGCCCGGAGATCTGGTCCGGCTCGGCATGGGCATTCCGCACGGCATCTTCAACAAGTCCGACCAGGTCGTGAAAGTGCTGTTCTGGGTCTCACCGACGCAGAGGCTCTATGACCTGTTCTGGGGTATTCACAATCTGAAAGAACAAAATCCGGAAACGGTGGTGGCGCTCGCCGCCGAGCACAACATCCACTTCCTGCCCCCGCCTCCGGGGGCGTGAGCAAAGTTCATCTCATCCTTCGAGACGCGGCTCAAATGGCCGCTCCTCAAGGATGGGGAACCAACATCTGCCAAGCGCCAGCCTCTAGACCCTCATGGTGAGGAGGCGCCTCCTGGCGCCGTCTCGAACCATGAGGTCGGAATGTCGGACGGAGCTTATCTTTATGTTGTCAAATGCAGCGACGAAAGCCTCTACGTGGGCACGACACGGACATCCCTAGATCTGAGAATTGCTCAACACCATGCTGGAGTTTTTGCGGGGTACACTCACTCGCGACGCCCGGTTCAACTAATCTTTTCCGAGTGGTTTGATCAGATAACGGACGCTATTGCAGCCGAGCGAAAACTTAAAGGATGGAGCCGGGCAAAGAAGCTAGCCTTCATCGGCGGCGACTTCGCAAAGCTTCAGAGGTTGGCGAAGCGGCGATCTCATCCCTCGAGACGCGGCCAAGCGGCCGCTCCTCAGGATGAGGCCGGCGGGTGTTACGCCACCCGATCGCTCATTTCATTCGCGATCGATCCTCCCCACGAGGGGGAGGGATAAGGCAGCGGTTGCTACCCCCGCACCGCCGCCAAACCAGGCACGGCGGCAAACCCGGCTTTGCTGGCATAGCCGCGCACGATGGCTTCGCGCTGGGCGTAACTCAGCACCTTGTCGATATCGCTAAATCCATCGCGGCGCGAGCTGCTCGACCGCATCGATCACGCCTTCCGGGCCGCCGCGGCGGTTGGAGCGCACGATCTCCGCCGTCATCGGCAGGCGCTTTTGTTCGTAGGCGACCAGCGCCTGACGCGGATGTTCGGCGTGCGCCAGCAAATCAGCGAGGCAACGTGCGTCCAGAATTGCCTGCGAGGCGCCGTTCGAACCGACCGGATACATCGGGTGCGCAGCATCGCCGAGCAGCGTGACGCGGCCGCTCGACCAATAGGGCAAGGGATCGCGGTCGCAGGTCGGATATTCGTAAAACTCGGGCGTCGCGCGTGATCAAGGCTGGCGACATCGACATGCGGCACCGAGAACCGCGCGACATGCGGCATCAATTCCTCGCGGCGCCCCGGCCGCGACCAGTCCTCGCGGCGCGGCGGCGCGGAGTTGCCGTCGCCGACCTTCACCAGCACCGCCCAATTGGTGAGACGGTTCGACGGGCTCGAGCCTTCGGCGATCGGATAGACCACGACCTTGGCGTTGAGGCCGCCGGCAACGATCATCGAGCGGCCGGTCAAGAACATCGGCCAGTCGCGCGCACCGCGCCAGAGCATCAGCCCGTTCCAGCACGGCGGGCCTTCGCTCGGAAACAGCGTCTCGCGCACGCGCGAGTGAATGCCGTCGGCGCCGATCAGGATATCGCCGCGTACCGTCTTGATGTGGTGGCCTGAGCGGTCAAAGAAATGCGCTGATACCCCGCCCTCGTCCTGGGTGAAAGCGCCGAGGCGATGACCGGTGTGAATGGCTTCCTTGCCGAGCCGCTCCTCGACCGCCCCGAGAATGACGTTTTGCAAGCGCCCGCGGTGGATCGAGAATTGCGGCACGTCGTGGCCGGCATCGATACCGCGAACGTCGCGCCAGACTTCCTGGCCATGGCGGTTGAGATAGTAAAGCACGTCGGTGCGGATCGCGACGTCGTCGAGCTTTTGCAGGAGACCGAGCCCGGCGAGTTCGCGGATCGCATGCGGCAGCGTGTTGATGCCGACGCCGAGTTCGCGGATGGTGTCGGCCTGTTCGAACAGTTCGCAGCCGATGCCCCGCGCCCGCAACATCAGGGCCGTGGTCAGGCCGCCGATGCCGCCACCGACGATAATCGCCTTCATCGCTTTACTCCACTCAACCCGCGATAGCGTTATCTTTACAATCGCATGGCGCTCTATTCGGCCGCAAGCGGCTTTGTGGCCTCCGCCTTCAGCTCGGCCCGGGTCTTCGGCTTAGCCTTAATTTTAAGCTCTTCGAAATCCTGCCGGTCGCGCACGCTGTTGCGGAAAATCTGCTCCTTGCCAGGCAGGTATTGCGGCGGGCAGAACGCATCCTTCGCGCCGTACCAGGCGGCGGCCTTGATCGTGAACGCGGGGTCGACGAGATGCGGGCGGCCGAGCGCCACGAGGTCGGCCCGGCCGGCGGCCAGGATGGTGTTAACCTGATCGGCGGTCGTGATGTTGCCGACGCACATCGTCGCCACCCGAGCTTCGTTGCGAACCTGATCGGAGAACGGCGTCTGGAACATGCGGCCATAGATCGGCTGCGCGTCGCGCACGGTCTGCCCCGTCGAGACGTCGACGAGATCGACGCCGCTTTCTGCAAAGGCGCGTGCGATCGCAACCGCGTCATCGCCGGTGATGCCGCCCTCGGCCCAATCGGTTGCGGAAATGCGCACCGACATCGGCTTGTGCGAAGGCCAGACCGATCGCATCGCCTCGAATATCTCGAGCGGATAACGCAGGCGGTTTTCCAGCGAACCGCCATATTGGTCGGTGCGCTGGTTGGTCAGCGGCGAAATGAAGCTTGCGAGCAGATAGCCGTGGGCGCAATGCAGCTCCAGCATATCGAAGCCACAGGCCTCACCGCGCTGGGACGCGGCGACGAACTCTGCCTTCACCGCATCCATCGCGGCGCGGTCCATCTCGCGCGGCACCTGGCTGTCGGAAAAGTAAGGAATCGGCGAGGCCGAGATCACGTCCCAGCCGCCTTGTTCGAGCGGACGATCCATGCCGTCCCACATCAATTTGGTCGCGCCCTTGCGGCCGGCATGGCCGAGCTGGAGGCAGATTTTCGCGGCCGAATTCGCGTGGACGAAATCCACGATGCGCCGCCAGGCCTTCTCCTGCTCGTCATTCCACAGACCAGTGCAGCCCGGCGTGATCCGGGCGTCGCGCCCCACGCACGTCATCTCGGTGAAGATCAAGCCAGCGCCGCCGAGCGCGCGCGAGCCATAATGCACGAGATGAAAATCGCCGGGCATGCCTTCTTTGGCCGAATACATGCACATCGGCGAGACCACTGCGCGATTGGCCACGACCATCTCGCGCAACCGGAACGGCTGGAACATCGGCGCCAGCGGCTTGTCGACCTCGACGTCAAAACCCTGGTCGCGGACATGGCGCGCGAAGGCCTTGTCGACTTCGCCGACGAATTCCGGCGCACGCAGCGTCAGATTGTCGTAGGTGATGGCCTTGGCGCGCGTCATCACGCCGAACGCAAACTGCACGGGATCGAAATCCCAGAAGCGATCGACGTGTTCGAACCAGACCAGCGAAACATCCGCGGCGTGCTGGGTCTTCTCGACTTCCTCGCGGCGGCCGTGTTCGTAAGTCGCGAGCGCCGCCTGAACGTTCGGCGCGCGCTGCATGGCATCCGCCAACGCGATCGCGTCCTCCATCGCGAGCTTGGTGCCCGACCCGATCGAGAAATGCGCGGTCGCCTTGGCGTCGCCGAGCAGCACCATGTTGTCCTTGACCCAGCGCTGGCTGCGGATCATCGGAAAATTCCGCCACATCGAGCGGTTGGTGAGGAGCGGATGGCCCTCGAGGAACCAGCCGAAGATTTCGGCCATGCGATCGGCGGATTGCTTCTCGTTCAAGCCCGTGAGCCCGGCGCGCTTGAAGGTCTCGGGATCGGTCTCGAAAATCCAGGTCGATCGCCCGACTTCATATTGATAGGCGTGCGCGATGAACGGTCCCCACTCCGTTTCCTGAAAAATGAAAGTGAAGGCGTCGAGTGGGCGCGTGGAGCCCATCCAGGCGAACACGTTGGAGCGCAGGTCGACTTCGGGCTCGAAATGCGCGGCATATTTGTCGCGGAAGCGGCTGTTGCTGCCGTCCGCCAGCACCACGAGATCGGCATCGGCAAAGCGTGCCTCGTCATCGATCTCGGTCTCGAAGATCAGGGCGACGCCGAGTTCACGCGCGCGCTCTTGCAGAATCAAGAGCAATTGGCGGCGCGAACAGCCGCAAAAACCGTTGCCGCCGACGCGGTGCACCGTGCCGCGGAAGTGCACGGCGATATCGTCCCAATAGGCGAATTCCTGGGTGATCCGGCGGTAGCTCGGCGGATCGTATTTCTCGAAATTGTCGAGCGTCGCGTCCGAGAACACCACGCCGAAACCGAAGGTGTCGTCGGGACGGTTGCGCTCGTAAACCGTGACGTCGGCCTCCGGCCGCTGCTTCTTGAGCAGGATCGCCGAGTAGAGACCGGCCGGTCCACCGCCGATGATCGCGACCTTCATGGGAACCTCGTCCACCGTTTTCGAAAGCCGAAATTGTTTTAAACCTAAAGCAATTGGCCGGCAAGCCCCAAGCGAGTTCAGCCTTTGGGAACGTCATGGCCGGGCATAGCCGTCTAAAGGACGGCGTCGCTTCCGCTCGCCTATGCCGGCCATCCACGCCTTTATATCCTGAACAAGAAAGACGTGGATGCCCGGCACAAGGCCGGGCATGACGAGCTGTTTCCAACCACGCGCCGGGAACGCCTTGTGAGGGTACTCAATTCCCCTTGAACACCGGCTTGGTCTTGTTGGCGAAAGCCTCGAACGCACGGGTAAAATCCGCCGTCGTCATGCACAACGCCTGCGCAATCGCCTCGGCCTCGATCGCCTCCTCCACCGACATCGCCCATTCCATCGCCAGCATCCGCTTGGTCATGGTGTTGGCGAAGGTCGGCCCGGCCGCGATGTCGCCGGCCAAAGCGAGCGCCTGCGGCAGCACCTCTGACGGCGTGAACGATGCGGCTGAAGAAGCCCCAGCGCTCGCCTTCCTCAGCGCTCATGAAGCGGCCGGTGAACAACAATTCCGAAGCGCGCGCTTGTCCGATGATGCGCGGCAGGATAGCGCAGGCGCCCATGTCGCAGCCGGCGAGCCCCACTTTATTGAACAGGAAGGCGACCTTGGCGCCGGTTGCAGCCAGCCGCATGTCGGAGGCCATCGCGATGATGGCGCCGGCGCCGGCACAGATGCCCTCCACCGCCGAAACGATCGGCTGCGGGCAAGCACGCATCGCCTTGACGAGTTCGCCGGTCATGCGCGTGAAGGCGGTCAGCCCCTTGGTGTCCATCTTGACCAGAGGTCCGATGATTTCGAACACGTCGCCGCCGGACGAAAAATTGCCGCCGGCCCCCGAAACCACTACCGCCTTCACCTCGTCGTCGAAGGCGGCCGCGCGGAAGAAATCCGCCAGTTCACGGTAGCTGTCGAAGGTCAGCGGATTTTTCCGCTCGGGACGATTCAGCGTCACGGTGGCGACGCCCGCTTCCACCTTCAGGAGGAAATGCCGCGACTCGTATTGCGCGAGCGGCAACGTGACGGGATTGGCTGATTGGCTCATGTGACGTTCCTTATCAAACCTCTCCGCCGGCGACCGCAATCGCCTGGCCGGTGATCGCGCCTGCGCCCTCGCCGCACAGCCACAGCACGGTGTCCGCGACTTCCGCCGGCGACACCAGGCGGCCTTGCGGATTGTGTTTGGTCAGCTCGGCGATCGCGGCCGATGCGATCCCGGCCGGTTTTTTTCATGATGACGTCGATGCTGCCGGCGACGAGATCGGTATCGGTAAATCCGGGGCAGACCGCATTCACGGTGACGCGCGTGATGGCGAGTTCCAGCGCCAGCGAGCGCACCAGGCCAATCACCGCGTGCTTGGCCGCGGCGTAGGCGCTGACATAGGCGTAGCCCTTCAGGCCTGCGGTCGAGGCGATCGCGATGATACGGCCATGGGACCGCTCACGCATCGACGGCAGCGCCGCCTGGACGCAATGGACCACGCCCATGAAATTGACGTCCATCATGCGCCGGAATAACGCCGCGTCCGATTTGGCAAAGGCCGCGGATTCGGCCGCGCCCGCATTCGCAATCAGGATATCGATCGGCTGGCGCGCGGCGGCTTCTCGCATCGCGGCACTGACCGCGTCCGGATCGGTGACGTCGGCGACGGCGGAAAATCGCGCGGCTCCTTGCGCGACCAGCTCGTCAAGCGTGGCGCGCTGACGGCCGAGCGCGGTGACGACGGCGCCCGCTTTGGTCAATTGAGAGGCGATTTCCCGGCCAATGCCGCGCGCCGCGCCGGTCACGACCGCGTGCGGGGAACCCGGCAGTCTCGTCACGCGCCATCTCCCCGAATGATTTCAAAGGCCGTATCGAGTTGGATATATTTTATACTTCAAGCTTTGGCAAACAAATCCGCCCGTCCCAAGGAGGGTTCAGGCTCGGGCGCAAAGACCGGGGTCAGTTGGCCGGACGCGCGCCGATCGCAATCGGCACCATCACCGGCGCGATTGGGGGGGCCGCACGCTCGGTCACGGCGGCAAGGTTGGAGCCGACGGAGTTCCACTGCTCCGCGCCAAGCCTGCCGGCGACCACGATCAGGATTCCCGCCAGCAACAGCCGCAGCGCGGTTTCGGGAACGCGGACCGCAAAATAGCTGCCGACCGCGATCCCCGGGAGCGAGCCGATCAGGAGCACGCCCATCAGCTGCCAATCGATCGCGCCCATCGCCCAATGTCCGATGCCGGCGATCAGCGTCAGCGGCACGGCGTGCGCGATGTCGGAGCCGACGATGCGCGCCATCGGCAGTTGCGGATAGAGCAGCAGCAATGCGGTGACGCCGACCGCGCCGGCGCCCACGGAGGAGATCGACACCAGCACGCCAAGGCCGGCGCCAACCAGCACCGTCGCCCGTGCGATTGTCGCCTCGTCGACGCGCTCCATGCGCGCGCGCAGTTTGTCGATGACGAGCTTGCGGAAAATGAGCGAGGTTGCGGTCAAAATCAGCGCAAAACACAATACGGAATTGACCAAGCCGCGCGCCGCTCCGGTCGACAGGTCAAGATGCCAGAGCAGGAGCAACGTCAGAAGGCTCGCAGGTATGCTGCCGGCGGCCAGCCGGATCACCGCCGGCCAATGGATGGTACGCGCCCAGCCATGGACGGCGACGCCACCGCTCTTGGTGGCCGCCGCATACAACAGATCGGTGCCGACGGCCGTGGACGGGTGGACGCCGAACAGCAGGATCAGGATCGGCGTCATCAGCGATCCGCCGCCAACGCCGGTCATGCCGACCAGAAGGCCGACGCCGAAGCCGGAAGCCACGTAAACAGGATCAATCACGCCAAAGGAGCCCCAGGTCACTACCCCATCAGGTAGGATTATATTTCCCAGGGCGGCAATAGTGTGATCGAAAAAAGGATGATCTTTCTATTTGAGGCAAATCCGGGAGCCATTTCAGCCTATGGAGATGGATGCCGCTGGAAGTTGCACCCCATCCCGCTACCGCTTTTTCTGGCATACCAGGCGCGGCCAGGCGGAACGGGAAGCGTGGAATCGGGCGCCGCGCCGCTCAGATTCGTTTCAAAGCTTCCAGGATCAGTTGCGGCGTCAGCGGGATTTCCGTGATAACGGCGCCGAACGGGGCCAGCGCATCGTTCACGGCATTGGCCACCACGGCGGCGGCGGCGGCGGTGCCCGCCTCACCCGCGCCCTTGGCGCCGAGTTCGCTCTCCGATGTCGGCGACACCACGTGGCCGATGTCGATATCCGGCATCTCGCCCGACATCGGCACCAGATATTCCGCCATGTTGGCGTTGGTCAGTTGTCCGCGTTCGTCATAGAGGCATTTCTCGAACAGTGCCGCGCCCAGCCCCTGCACCACGCCGCCGCGGATCTGTTCGTCGACCAGCTGCGGATTGATGATGGTGCCGCAATCTTCCACCACCCAATGCCTGAGCAGTTTGACGAAGCCGGTGTCGGTATCGACCTCCAGCCACGAGGCCTGAACCCCGTTGGTGAAGGCGAACGGATATTGGCGCGGCACGATAATGACGCGTCGCCATCAACTCCGGCTGAATGCCGGGCGGCAACGTATCGGGGCGGAAATAGACGATGCGCGCGAGTTCGCGCAACTCGATGCGGGGCGTGCCGTCGCCGGCGTTCACCACGGCATTGTTGGCGATGTCGAGTTCTGACGGCGTGGACTGCAAGATCGCGGCAGCCACGTCCAGAATGTTTCGCTTGCAGAACCTTGGCGGCCTGAAGCGCCGCCTCGCCGCCGATGCCGGCGCCGCGCGAAGCCCAGGTGCCGCCGCCATAGGGCGTCTGTCGGTATCGCCGAGGATGACGCGGACCTTTTCCATGGAGACGCCAAGCACGCTGCCGACGATTTGCGCCGTGAGCGACTCCGAACCCTGCCCCTGTTCGGTGATGCTGGTCTGGCAGATCACCGCGCCCTGCGCGTCGAGCCGCACCGCGACGCCATCCTGCGAGGAGATTTTCGCGCCGCCCACGCCATAAAACGCCGCGCTCGGATTGGTGACCTCGATAAAGCTCGCAATGCCGATGCCGCGATGGATGTTTTGTTGGCGCAAGCTCGCCTGCTCGGCGCGCAGCGCGTCGTAATCCATCATCTTGAGCAGCTTGTTCAGCGATTGCATGATGCGACAAAAGCTCAAAACGCAGCCCCGAAGCCGACACGCACGGATAGGCATCGTCGGCAATCGAGATTGCGCCGGCGGATATCCACCGGGTCCATGCCGATTTTCATGGCGGCGAGATCGACCAGTCCTTCGGTGACTGAGCACGCGATGGGGTGGCCGACCGCGCGATACTGGCACATCACGTTCTTGTTCTGGAATACGACGCGGGCGCGGGCGCGATAATTCTTCGTCGTATAGGGACCGCCGACGAGGTTGACGACCTGATTGGCTTCGATCGCGCTGGTGCGCGGATACATCGAATAGGGACCGATGCCGGTGAGATCGTCGATCTCGAACGCGGTGATGGTGCCGTCGCGTTAACGCCGATCCGCCCCTTGCAGCGATGGTCGCGGGCGTGAATATCGGTGTTGAAGCTTTCCATCCGGTCGGCGACGTATTTGACGGGCCGCTGCAGCATTTTCGACAGCGCATAGGTCGCCATCTCGTCGGCATAAATGTGGACCTTGATGCCGAAGGAACCGCCGACATCCTTGCAGACCACGCGGACCTGCGCCTCCTCGAGGCCGAGATGCAGTGCTGCGATATTCTGCACCATGTGCGGCGCCTGGGTGCCCTGATAGATCGTGAGCCGCGCCTCGGCGGCATTCCAGTCCGCAACCACCGCGCGCGGCTCCAGCGTCACGCCGGTGTGACGACCGAACACGAACTCGGCTTCCACAACCTCATCCGAACCGGCAAACGCCGCGTCGACCGCGCCGACATCGAGCACGCGTTCGAAAGCGAGGTTATCGCCCAGCGAAGCATGGATCACCGATGTTGTCGGATCGAGCGCGGTGCGCATGTCCGTGACCGCAGGCAATTCTTCGTAATCCACGCTCACCGCTTCCGCGGCGTCTTCGGCCGCGGCGCGGCTGGTGGCCACGACCGCCGCGACCGCCTCGCCCTGCCAGCACACCCGATCGATCGCGATCGCGCGCTGCGGCGCCGATTTCAATCCCTTCAGATGCGAGAGCACGCCGACCCATGGCGTGATCACGGCGGCTAGTTCCTCGCCGGTGACGACGGCGATCACGCCCGGCATTTTCTTCGGCACACTCGTATCGATCGCGATGATCTTCGCGTGGGCATAGGGCGAACGGACGAACACCACATGCGTCATCCGCGGCAGTTCGAGATCGCTGACATAGAGTCCGCGCCCCTGCAGCAACCGGTCGAGGTTGGGCCGCGGCACCGTCTTGCCGATATAGGAATTCGGCCGGTCGAGTTCCGACAAGGTTTGTTGCTCGCTCACCGGCTTGTTCATGCGCGGCTCTTGTTCATTTGCGAGCCTTGTCTCAGGCTCTTGCGCGCTTTGGCGGTGGCTTCGACCGCGTCGACGATCGCCTGATAGCCGGTGCAGCGGCAGTAATTACCGGAGAGATGCTCGCGGATCCGCTCCCGGTCCGGCGCGTCTTCGCTTTTAAGCAGGTCCTGCGCTGATATCAGCATGGCCGGGGTGCAGAAGCCGCACTGCAACGCGTTGCGTTCGCGAAAGGCGGCCTGAAGGTCGGATATTTCGCCGGAGTCCGACAGGCCCTCGATGGTCTCCACGGACGCCTCGTTCGCCTGCACCGCGAGCATCAGGCAGGAACGAACGATCTCGCCATTCACGCGGATGGTGCAGGCGCCGCACACGCCGTGCTCACACCCGACATGGGTCCCGGTCAGCTTCAGATGTTCCCGCAAAAAATCGGCAAGATTGATCCGCGGCGAAATCAGCGCTTCGACGCGCTCGCCGTTGACCTCAAGCGAAATGGGATGCGCCGCCGTCATGCCGGCTATCAGGTGTGACCTCCCATGATTTTTCCAAGGATTAGACGGGCCGGCCCGTCAAAGGTCAAGTTTGTTTATCGAACGATTATTTCCGGTGGCTCGACTTTCGGATATCGGCCATAATGCGGGCAAACGCCTTGATACGTCTTTCGGGAGCTAACGCACGATGAAATTGGGTTTCTTCACCATGCCGATCCATCCTATCGACAAGGATTGGCGGGTTTCGCTCCGGGAAGATCGCGAGGCGTTTGTTCTGGCCGACGAGCTCGGCTTCACGGAGGCCTATGTCGGCGAACACGTGACGGACAAGGCCGAAAACATCACCTCCTGCGTGGCGTTCCTGGCCTGGATTGCGGCGGCGACCAAACAGATCAAGCTCGGCACCGGCACCATCAACATGCCGAACACCCATCCGGCGGCGACCGCCGCGAGCCTCGCCATGCTCGATCACATGCTGGACGGGCGGCTGATCTTCGGCATCAGCCCCGGCGGGCTTCTGTCGGACGCCGAACTGTTCGGCAATCTCGACGCCAACCGCAACGAGATGTTCCTGGAGGCGATCAACCAGGTGCTTCAGATCTGGGCCAGCGAGCCGCCCTACGACATCAAGGGTAAATACTGGAACATCTCGGTCGAACGGACGCTGATGGCCGATATCGGGCAGGGTTTCATCGCGAAACCCTTGCAGCGCCCGCATCCGCCGATCGTCGTCACCGCCGTGGCGCCGTTCTCCAAGGGCGTCACCGAAGCGGCCGTTCGCGGCTGGGAACCGATCTCGGCGAACTTTTTGATGCCGGCCTGGGTGAAAAGCCACTGGCCGAAATATGTCGAAGGCTGCGAGCGCGGCGGCCGGCCGGCCGATCCCGCCAACTGGCGCGTCGCGAAAAGCGTGTTCGTCGCGAAAGACGCGGCCACGGCCAAAGCCTATGCGACCGATCCCGACGGTCCCTACGCCTTCTACTACCGCTCGCTCTTCACCAAGCTGAAGAAAAACGGCCGCATCGAACTGTTCAAGACGAGGCGCGATCAGCCCGACGACGAGGTGACGCTGGAATCGATCTGCGACAAGCTCATCATCTACGGCACGCCGGAAAGCGTTGCCGACCAGCTGCTGGCATTCCAGGAAGAGGTCGGCACATTCGGCACGCTTCTGTACGCCGGCAAGGACTGGAAGGACCGCGAGCTCGGCCGGCAATCGATGATCCTGATGGCGGAAAAAGTCTTGCCGCGCGTCAATGCGGGGATGGCGAAATAAGCGAAGCTGCGGATTTTTGCTTTCGCAGACCATGACCGCGGTAACTGAATTCGTCATGCCCGGCTTTATGCCGGGCATCCACGTCTTTGGTCCCAAGATAAAGAAAGACGTGGATGGCCGGGCACAGGCGAGCCGAAGCGACGCCGTCCTCCGGACGGCTATGCCCGGCCATGACAGCGCAGCTTTTGGAGATCTACACCAGCGCCTTCACGGGAGAACGGCGCAGGTTCTCCTTTTCGCTAAACACTTTCGCAAAACCGGCGAGAAACGCATCGACCGCATCGCCGATCATCTGCTCCTTGCTTTCAAGCACCGGCGCCTCGTAGATGAATTTGCGGACGCCGTAATAGAAAATGCCGCTGTGAAACACCCAGGCCATTTCGATCTCGGCCGCGCTCGGCCTGCTTTGCGCCGACAACCCTACCTCATGCCGGCATTCCCGGATGATGCGGGATAAAATCTTGTCGCGGACAATGCCGACATAGGAGCGGTTGATCTCGAGCCCCTTCAGGCCGGAATAAAAGTAGATACGCAGCCAGGTACGGCTGAAGATCACGCCGGTGTAAGCCTCGTAAAATTCCTTCAGGCGTTCGGGAAGCGGCCGGGTTCGGTCGGCAAGCAGTTTCTCCCACCCGTCCCCCAGCGGTTCGAGATAGACCGTGCGATAGACTTCCTTGATCAGGTCGTCCTTGCTCGGAAAATAACGATAGAGCAACGGCTGCGTCACGCCGAGCCGGCGCGCCAGTGCGCGGGTTCCGCCGCCAAATCCTTCCTCCGCGAAGAACTCGGTGGCCTTGGCGACGAATTCCTGGCGGCGGTCATCGGGCGACAACCGCTTCTGCTTGACGCGTGCGCGCTTGGTGGTGGCTTTCTTGCTCATGAGCCGGCCGGTACTGCAAATCGCCCGAAGCCGCCGCCGAGAAACAACAGCGGCTCCTGCTTGTTATAGGCGTAGGCTTCGACGGCGCCGAGGAAGATCACATGGTCGCCGCCATAATAACGGTTGGCGGCGCGGCATTGAAACCAGGCGACGCTGCCCGCGAGCAACGGTGCGTTGCCGAGCCCCGGCTTCCACTCGACGCCGGCAAACCGGTCGACCGCAGACTTGGCAAAGGTCGTGGCCAGCACCTGTTGCGAGGCGCCGAGCACATTGACCGCAAAGTGGCTCGCATTCTGGAAGATCGGCAAGCCCTGCGAATACATCCCGAGACTCCACAGCACGAGCGGCGGGTTGATCGAGACCGAGGCAAAGGAATTGCAGGTCAGCCCGTAAGGTTTGCCGTCGTCCGCCATCGCCGTGATGATGGTGACGCCGGTGGCAAAGGTTCCGAGCGCGTTGCGAAAATCCCTGGGATCGAGCGCCGAACTGCCGCTCGCCAATTCATTGGCGGTCTCGGGCTCCGGCACGTGCGTTGGCTTGTCGTTCATCGTCTCACAGCGTCAGGTTTTCGGAAGGCAGGCCAAGCACGACCCGCCCGTAATTGGTGCCCGCCGCATCGAAATTGAAGGCGATGTGGGAGTTGATCGCATGCGCGTCGCGGAATTGCCGCTGCAAGGCGCCGGACATATAAAGGCCGCGCGCGCCGCTCGCCGCAAACAACAGCGAAACAGCTTCGGTGCAGAGGTTGACCGAATAGGCGCCGTCGCGCCGCATTTTAGTTTTCTCTGCCATATCCGGAATATGCCCTCGCCGCGCATCTGCCAGCGCCTCGATACAGGTCGAGCGCATGATCAGGCGCGCGGCGTCGATCTTGGAGGCGGCTTCCGCAATCTTGATCTGGGTGGTCTGGAGATCGCCGATCTTGGCGCGGTTATAGGTCGAGGCGCGATGCCGGGCGAGATCGACATAATCGTCGAGACAGGCTTGCGCATTGCCGAGCGCCACGCCTGACAGCACATAGGGAAACAGCGAGAACACCGGCAGCATGTACAGCGCGTTCGGGTTGGCGCGGCTTCCGGGAGTCGGCCCGCCCGCTACTTCGTGGACTCCGACCGTCATGTGCTCGGCGACGAACGCGTCTGCAACCTCGACGTCGTTCGAGCCGGTACCGCGCAAGCCCGCCGCATCCCAGGTGTCCTTGATGCGATAGTCGCTCTTGGGCAAGCAGGAAGATGCGATACTCGATGCCGTCGGCGTCATCCTCGGACGACACCACGCTCGCCAGCATGTTCCATTCGCTGCAGTTCACGCCGGAAGAAAACGGCCAGCTGCCGCGCACCACATATCCGCCATCGACCTTTCTGGCCCGGCCGGCGGGAAAGATGAAGGATGAGGCAATCAGCGCATCGGGGTTCTTGCCCCAGACCGTATCCTGGGCGCGGCGATCGAACATCGCGAGCATCCAGTGGTGGCTGGCAAGGTTGGCAAAGGTCCAGGCCGCGGAGGCATCGCCTTGCCCGATCGCATCCGCACAATCGATCAGCGCGATATAATCGAGTTCCGAGCCGCCGACACGTTTGGGCTGCACGATCCGGAACAGGCCGCTTTCGTGCAATTCGCGTTCGGTGTCCTCGGCGAGACAGCGCAGCTGTTCCGAACTCTGCGCGCTCTCGCGCAAGCGCGGCGCCAGGGCTGCGGCGCGCGTCACCATCCCCGCATAGACGCGGCCGTCGGCCTCCGTTCCGGAGGGGGACGCCGTAGTGGTCTTCAGACCGGGTACTGTCATGTCGCGATCCTCCCGATCGCCGCTTGCGCCGACGTATTGTTATACGCTCGATTCTTCTGCTACGTCTCCGTCAACTGCTACGTCTCCGTCAACGCGGCACTGAGCGCCGCGTGACCGGGCGGCTGTTTGACGGTTGTTTATCGCCCGATCACTAATTAAGGCGCGGCCGGCGTTGCCCGTCAATCGAATTCGGTAGGGAAGGAACTCTGATGGACAAGACGGTTGGGATCATCGGGCTTGGCATTATGGGCGGTGCGATTGCGCGCAATCTGGTCGCCCGCGGGTGGCGCGTGATCGGCTTCGATACCGATCCTTCAAAATGCGCCGAGCTTGCGGAAGCCAACGTCGTCATCGTCGAAAGCGTGGCCCATGTCGTCAAAAACGCGCCGATCGTCATGACGAGCCTGCCGACGCCGGCAGCGGTCGAAAACGTCGCCAAAGCGATCGCCAATTCCGGTGAAAGCCAGCGCATCGTGGTCGAGCTCTCGACGCTGACGCTTGCCGACAAGCTTCGGTTCGAGGCAATCCTGAAAAAGGCCGGCCACATTGCGCTGGATTGTCCCTTGAGCGGCACCGGCGCGCAGGCCAAGCTGCGCGACCTCGTCGTCTATGCCAGCGGCGACAGTGCTGCGATCGCCAAATGCATTCCCCTGTTCGCCGACTTCGGCAAGCAAAGCGCCGACCTCGGCGCTTACGGCAACGGCAGCCGGATGAAATTCGTCGCCAACCATCTGGTCGCAATCCACAATGTCGCCACTGCGGAAGCGATGATTCTGGCCGAGCGCGCCGGCCTCGATCCAAAGCTCGTGGTCGAACTGGTCGGCCCCGGCGCCGGTGGCTCGCGCATGTTCCAGATGCGGGCGCCGATGATGGTCGAGGGCAAATATGAGCCCGCCACCATGAAGGTTTCGACCTGGAAAAAGGACATGGCGATCATCGCCGAATTCGCCGGCGATGTCGGCGTCGAGACCCCGATGTTCACGCTGACCCAGCCGGTCTACACGCAAGCCATGGCCATGGGGCTCGGCGATCAGGACACGGCTTCGGTGTTCGAGGTTCTGAAGAAGACCATCGTCACCGCTCCCAAAGGCAGCAACAAAAGCGGCAAATAGGCCAGCCTCGAAAGGCCGCGCGTAAGGCCAATCGTCGCACTTTTGCTTTGCCGCACCGCATCAAAACGCTGAGTTAATGCCCGCTTTCGACTTAAGTGCGTGGCGCCTCCGGCTCGAAAAGCGTGGTTATCACTTGATCATTTAGAACTTCCGTCCGATAAATCGCTCAAGAAAACAAGAAGCACGGTATTTCGGCTGAGTTGCCTCGGGAGGGGATCATGACGATTTCGCGACGACAATTTGTATCAGGCGTTGCCGGTGCTGGCATCGCGACCGCGGCCGGCCCGAATCTGGCGTTCGCGGAAAGCAGCGGCCCGGTTCGCGTCGGTCTTCTGGCGGCCAAGACCGGCCCGCTCGCCTCCGGCGGCATCGACATGGAACTGGCATTGGCCATGTTCCTCAAGGAACATGACTACACGCTAGCCGGCCGCAAGGTCGATCTGATCGTGGCCGACACCGCCGGCGTTCCCGCCACCGCGCGCAGCAAGGCGCAGGAACTGGTGGAGAAGAACGACGTCCACTGCATCATCGGACCTCTCGCCGCCTTCGAGGCGCTCGCGATTGGCGATTATCTCACCGAAAAGCAGGTGCCGACGCTCGGCGTTTCGGCGGCCGAAGACATGACCCAGCGGCATCCGAGCCCCTGGTACGTTCGGCTGACCTCGACCTCGGCACAATGCGCTTACCCGCTCGCCGATTATTCGGCGAAGGAACTCAAGTACAAGAAGATCGTCACCATCGCCGACGACTTCGCCTATGGCCACGAAATGTGCGCCGGCTTCCAGCGCGTCTTCGAGGACAATGGCGGCAAGATCATCCAGAAGATCTTCACGCCGCTCGCGACGCCCGATTACGGCAGCTATGTCGCGCAGGTGAAGACCGATGCGGATGCGATCTTCCTCGGCACCGCCGGCTCCAACGGCTTCCGCTTCCTGCGCCAGTTCATCGAATACGGCCTGAAGGACAAGATCGCCGTGATCGGCGGCATGACCGCGCTCGACGAATCCGTGTTGCGCAACATGGGCGACGAGGCGCTTGGCATCCTGACCACGAGCTGGTATTCGGCCGAACTCGACAACCCCCTCAACAAGGCGTTCGCGCCGGCCTTCCGCAAGCAGTTCAAATACGATCCAGGCTACTATGCCGGAAGTACCTACATGGCCGGCGAGGTGCTGGAAGCCGCGCTGAAGACCGTCAAGGCCAACGCGGAAGACAAAAAAGCGCTGATGGCGGCAATCCGCGGCAATAATGTCGACACGATCCGCGGCGTCATCAAGTTCGACGAGTTCGGCAACGTCATCGGGAACGTCTATATCCGCAAGGTTACGCGAAGCGACGGCCGGCTGGTCAATTCGGTGATCAAGACCTATCCGGATGTGAGCCAGTTCTGGACCTACGACAAGACCGAATTCCTCAAGAACCCGGTCTACTCGCGCGATTATCCGCCGGCGAAGAATCTGGAGCTCTGAAACCCTGCGCAAGCTTGCGGGCTTGAAAAGCCCGCAGGCGGTTTGGATGAGATCGACGGCAAAATTGAGACACTAGATGCAGTTTTGGATCATCCAGGGTCTCAACAGCCTGTCGCTCGGTGGCCTGTTGTTTCTGCTGTCGTCCGGCTTCTCGCTGATCTTCGGCCTGATGCGGCTCGCCAACCTCACGCATGGCGCGTTCTTCATGCTCGGCACCTATTTCGGCGCCGTGGCACTGCGCTCCTATAGCGGGTTGAACATCTGGATCACGGCGCTGGGCGCCGGAATCATCGTCGCCGCACTCGGCGGCCTGTTCGAGCGGCTGGTGCTGACGAGGCTGAAAACCAATCCTCTCGGCCAGGTGCTGGTCACGCTCGGCATGTCCTTCATCATTTCGGATGCGTGCCTTGTACTGTGGGGCGGCGATTCCATTCCGGTGCCGACACCCCATAATCTCCAGGCCCCGACGCGGCTGTTCGGCTTCGTATTCCCCACCTATCGTCTGGTTCTGGTTGGAGTGGCCGTCGTCGCCGCGATCGCACTCTATGTGCTGATGGATCGCACGCGGCTGGGCGCCATGATCCGCGCCGGCGTCGACGACCGCCAGATGGCGCGCGCGGTCGGCATTCCCGTCTCGCGCCTTTTCACTATCGTGTTTTGCTTAGGGACGGGCATTGCCGGCGCGGCCGGCGTGCTCGGCGGCCCCATTCTTTCCGCCTATCCGGGGCTCGATGCGGACATGCTGCCGCTGGCGCTGATCGTCGTCATTCTCGGCGGCATCGGCAGTCTGTTTGGCGCTTTCGTCGGCAGTTTCATCATCGGCTTTATTTACACGTTCGGCACCACGCTGTTTCCGGAACTCGCCTATATCATTCTGTTCCTGCCGATGATCGTGGTGATCGCATTTCGCCCGCAAGGCCTGTTCGGACGTGTCGGCGCATGAAGTGGATTGTCAGCGCCCTCGCCGCCGCGTTGCTTGTCGCGTTGCCGTTTGTCGCGGGCGACTTCTACATCAACCTCGCGAGCCAGATCTTCATCGCGGCGATCTTCGCGCTCAGTCTCAATCTCCTGGTCGGTTTCGGCGGCATGACGTCGCTGGGGCATGCGTCTTATCTTGGCGTCGCCGCCTATCTCTCTGCGCTTCTGACCACCCGTTACGGCTTCGGCCACGGCACCGCCGCGCTGCTTTCGATCCTCGGAACGGTGGTGATGGCGGCGTTCTTCGGCCTCATCGCGCTGCGCGCCACCGGCCTCGGCTTTCTCATGATCACGCTCGCGCTATCGCAAGTGTTGTGGGGATTGGCCTATCGCATGTCTGGTATCACCAATGGCGACAACGGCATTGCCGGGCTGACCCGCCCCTCGCCCTTCGGCATTTCGCTCGAGAGCGCCGCCTCGTTCTACTGGTTTGCTCTTATCGTCCTGTTGCTCGCCTTCGCGATGATGGCGGTCTTCGTGTCGTCGTCGTTCGGCTCGTCGCTCAAGGGGGTACGCGACCAGCCGCGGAGAATGGCCGCGCTCGGCTTCAATCCCTGGATGATCCGCTGGATCACCTTCATCTATGCCGGCTTCTGGGGCGGCATCGCCGGGCTGCTTTACGTCTACTATAACAAATACATCCACCCGACCTCGCTCTCGACCACCAGTTCGGCCGAAGCGCTGCTCGGCGTGATTGCCGGCGGCTCCGGCACGCTCGGCGGCCCCGTCGTCGGCGGGGCCCTCGTTCTGCTGTTGAAGAACTATGCCTCGGCCTATATCGAGCGCTGGAACATGCTGCTCGGTCTCGTGTTCCTTTTCATCGTGCTGGTGATGCCGACGGGAATTGTTCCGGGCTTGCAGAAACTCACCGCCCGATTTCGAAGGCGATCGTCATGACCGCGTCATCGTCGAACCTCGCGCTTGAAGTCATGGGCCTGAACAAGGCGTTCGGCGGCTTGAAGGTCACGCAAGGTGTTTCGCTCTCGATCCGGCCGGGGGAGCGGCGGCTGATTATCGGGCCGAATGGCGCCGGCAAGACCACACTGTTCAACCAGATCAGCGGCGACATGCGGCCGAACTCCGGACGGATCAAGCTGTTCGGCGAGGACGTCACCAGATTTGCAGCCTATCGGCGCGCGCATCTCGGCCTGTCGCGCACCTACCAGATCATCACGCTGTTTGCCGACGATACGCTCGAGCACAACGTCACGCTCGGCCTGCTTGGCCTGTTGCCCTCGCGCTGGCAGATGTGGCGACCGCTATCCTCCTATCGGCATCTGGCCACCGAAGCGCGCCGGACGCTGGACAGCGTCGGTCTCCTTCACCTTGCGGACCATCCGGTGTCCGACCTCGCCTATGGCGAAAAGCGCCGGGTCGAACTCGCGATGGCGCTGGCGCAAAAGCCGCGCGTGCTGTTATTGGATGAGCCGCTTGCCGGCCTTTCCAACAGCGAACGGGCCACCATCAAATCCGAGATCGCGTCGATTTCGAAAGAGACCACCGTGGTCATGATCGAGCATGACATGGATACCGCGCTCGACCTCGCCGAAACCGTGACGCTGCTCAATTACGGCCGCGTCATCGTCGACGGCGAACGCGACGCGGTGATCGCCGACGAGCGAACGCGCGAGGTGTACCTTGGCGCCTGAGGCCCTCACCCTTTCGAACGTGCACGCGTTCTATGGCGACAGCCATATCTTGCACGGCGTCGGCTTTTCCCTGAAGGAAGGAGAGGTGCTGGCGCTGTTGGGTCGCAACGGCGCCGGAAAGACCACCTGCATTTCCACCATCGTCGGTTTCCTGACCCCGAAGGACGGCGACATCCGCCTGTTTGGCGAGCCGATCGGAGGCATGAGCCCCGAGCGCATTTCGCGGCTCGGCATCGGCCTCGTACCGCAGGGCCGCCGGATCTTTCCGTCGCTGACGGTGCGCGAAAACCTGATCGTCGCTCGCCAGCGTGAAAAAGCGGCTGCCAGGCAATGGAATGTCGAACGGATCTTCGAACTGTTTCCGCGGCTGCAGGAGCGGCACGCGCAATTTGCCGGCACGCTGTCCGGCGGCGAGCAGCAGATGCTCGCGATCGGCCGCGCGCTGATGGGCAATCCCCGCGTATTGCTGCTCGATGAGCCGTCGGAGGGGCTGGCGCCCCTGATCGTGGCCGAAGTCGGCCGCACCATCAAGCGGCTGAAGGAAGAGGGCCAGTCCATCGTTCTGGTCGAACAGAACCGGAAACTGGCGCTCGACGTCGCCGACCAGGCCGTTATCCTCAACACCGGACGCTGCGTCTTCGCGGGCGAAGCTAGCCGAAATCACCGAAGAACTGATCACGCAGCATCTCGGCGTGTATCATGCCCATTAAAGAAACCATCGAACTGAGGTCGAGAAAATGAAAGTCGGCGTTTGCGGAACGGGAAGAATGGGGGCTGCGATCGCGCAGCGGTTGATCGCGGTGGGGCATGAGGTCGGCGTGTGGAATCGCGACGCAACAAAGACCAAGCCGCTGGTCGATGCCGGCGCGAAAGCCTTCGCCTCCCCGGCTGCGCTCGCCGAAGGCTGCGACACCGTGGTCGTCATGCTCTTGAACGATGCCGCGACCGAAGCGGTCTATCGCGGCGCGAATGGCCTGTTGAAGGGAAAGCTCGCCGACAAGCTCGTGATCGACATGAGCACGATCCGCCCGGAGACCATGAAATCAGTTGGTAGCGCCGCCGTGCAACTCGGCGCGGGCTTTGTCGAATGCCCGGTCGGCGGCAGCACGGGTCCTGCGAAAGAAGGCAAGTTGTTCGGCCTGGTCGGCGGCTCCGATGCCGACGTCGCGCGCGCGAAGCCCCTGCTCGAACAGCTCTGCCGGCGGATCGAGCATGTCGGCCCGCTTGGATCAGGCGCGACGCTGAAGCTCGCGGTCAATCTGCCGCTCTTGGTTTACTGGCAGGCGCTCGGCGAATCCTTGACTATCTGCAAGCCGCTCAATCTTCCGCCGGAGCGGCTGATCGATATCCTTTCCGACACCGCCGGCGCACCGGCCGCGATGAAAGGCCGCGGCGCTATCATCGCCAAGGTGCTGGGCGGTGCGCCGCTCGGCGAAACCGCTTTTGGCATCACGGCCGCCAAAAAGGATCTTGCCACCGCCGTGCAATTTGCCGCCTCCCTCCATGCCGAACTGCCGGTTGCGAAAAGCGCGCTGGCCTGCTTTGAGGAGGCGGAAGCAGACGGGCTTGGCGAGGCCGACGCGACCACGGTTTCCGTCCACTGGACCCGGCGCAAGCCGAAATCCTGATCCATCAACCATTCGACCGTTCCATTGCTTTAACCCAACAGCAGAGTCTGATCCATGATCGATGCCAAGAACCGCTATGGCCGTACCGCCGCACGCAACCACGATGCAGACGGTCTTGCGCGGCGTCCCGCCTCCACGACGATCGACATTCACGCCCACATCGTCGTGCCCCAGGCCGCCAAGCTCGCAGGACCGCATGTCGATCTCTCCCGCGTGCCGCTGGCGCATTTCGCCAATGCCGAGACCAAGGACATCAATGCGCAGCAGGAAAAGGACGTCGCCGAGGTCATGACGACGATCGATCGCCGCCTGTTCGATCTCGACAAGATGGGCATCGATATCCAGGTCGTCGCGCCCGCGCCGCCGCAATGTTACTACGCGGTCAAGCCAGAGATCGCCGAGCAGGCGCACAAGCTCGCCAACGATGGCGTCGCCGAATATTGCGCGCGCAAACCTGACCGGTTTGTCGGGCTTGGCGTCGTCACCTTGCAGGAGCCGGCATTAGCGGTGCGCGAGCTCGATTATGTCATGAAGGATCTGAAGCTGAAGGGCGTCGAGATCCTGACCAATGTCGACGGCCAGGAATTGTCCGATCCGAAATTCCGCCCGTTCTTTGCCCGCGCCGAGCAGCTCGGCGCCTTCATCATGATGCACCCGAACGGCTTCACCCATGGCGATCGCCTGACAAACTTCTATTTCAACAACGTGCTCGGCAATCCGCTCGAGACGACGCTGGCGCTGCATAACTTGATCTTTACCGGCACGCTGGCGCGCTTCCCCGAGCTGAAGCTGATGGCCGTGCATGGCGGCGGTTATCTGCCGGGCTATTCCGGCCGCATCGATCACGCCTGGGGCGCGCGGAAGGACTCGCACGGCGAACTGCCGTTGCCGCCGACGACGTACCTGCGGCAGGTTTATCTCGACACGGTCGTGTTCAGCTATCACCAGCTCGCCTACCTGATCGACGTGTTCGGCCCCGACCACATCGTCATGGGCACCGACTATCCCTTCGACATGGCCGAATATAATCCGATCGGGCACATCGCGGGCGTCCAGGGCATGGACGAGACGATGCTGGCGCAGATCGCCGGCGGCAATGCTGCACGCGTGCTGGGATTGGACGTGTAGGGATTGCCTGATCCCTCCCCCGCGTAGCGCGGGAGGGTGGCCATCGCGAAGCGATGGTCGGGTGGGGCGCCAGAGCTGACAAAATTGAATAGACGTTAGCCTTTTAAACCCCCACCCCGGCTCGCTCTCGCTCGCCGACCTCGAGAGCGAGCTTACTCGCCTCGGACCCCGCAAGGGGGAGGGATTACACCGCCGCCGTTTTTGAGTCCGAGGCTAATGCTTCGCGCCCGACGTCTTGTAGTCAGGCTGTTCGAACGGGTGTGAGCTCGAAAACTCCGGCAGCTTGAAGAGCCGATCCGAAAGCTCCTTCACCAGTGGAAACGCATCGAGGGTGATCTTGAGATATTGCGCGCCGACCACCTGGCCTGCGATGCAGATGTCGGCAATGCCGACGTCCTTGCCGAGTGCAAATGGCGAGGGCTTGCGCCGGCCCAGGAACCGCTCATAGGCCGCAAGTCCCTCGGTGGTCCAGTGCGCGCCCCATTCCTCGATCGCGTGAGCGTCGGCGCCAAAGGTCTTTGCGAGATGCTTGCGCACACGTGGCACGGTGAGCGGATGGGAATCGGCAATCGTCATCAGCGCCAGTGAACGCGCATAGGCGCGCTCCTTGATATCGTCCGGCAACAGCTGCGGACTCGGCTTGATGTCGTCGAGATATTCCATGATCGCAAGCGACTGGTACAGCGTATGGCCGTCATGGATGAAAGTCGGCACCACGTGCTCGGGGTTGACGGCGTCGTAGCCGGGCTTGAACTGCTCGCCCTGGAGGATGTCGATCGAGATTTCCTCGAACGGCAGCGCCTTTAATTTCAGCGCGACGCGGATGCGAAAGGACGCAATCGACCGCCAAAACCCGTAGACCGTGATACTCATCCAAAAACCCTTCTCGATCGAGTCCGCATGCTCATAGCATTCGCAAGCAAATAGACAAGCACCTCAATCCGCCCGGTTATGCTGCTGCCAGCGCAACAGATAGGCCTGAAGCCGCCGGATGAGGGCCGCAAGCACGACGCCGACCAGCATCAAGACCGTGACCGCGACCATCATGCCCGATGCTTCGCCGCGCGCCTCCGACTCGATGATCAGGCGGCCGATGCCTTTTTCGGCGCCGATGAATTCGCCGACGATCACACCAATAAGCGCAAAGGAAATCGCGGGCGTCAATGAGGCGAACACCCAGGCCATGGTCGAGGGAATTACCACGGTGCGGGTGATCTGCCATTCGCTGGCCCCCAACAATCGCGCGGCATTGATAAAGCCCTCGTCGATCGAACGCGCGCCCTCGAAGGTGTTGTAGAAGACCAGAAACACCACCACGATCCACGAGGTCACGATCTTGGAGGTGTCGCCGATCCCGAACGCCAGCACGATGATCGGCGCCAGCGCGATCCGCGGAATCGAGTTAACGGCCGTGATGAACGGCTGAAAGATCGCGCTCAGCCGGTCCGAACGCCCCAGGATGAGGCCGGCGGCGAAGCCACTGGTGACGCCGATAATGAAACCGAAGAAGGTATTCTTGAGCGTAATGGCGGTCGCGACCCAGAGGTTGTTTTCGGTGCGCGCCATGCACTTGGCAAAGTCGCCGTTGAACCAGCCGTTGAAGACGCCGAGCTTGGACTTGAGGCAGCTCAGAATCAGGAACTGCTCGAAAATCTCCGATGGCTTCGAGATGAAATAAGGATCGAGCAAATCCGGCACGAGCCACGGGAAACGGGGATGCAATTGATAACCCCACTGCCAGACCGACAGCACCACAACGCAGATCGATACCTGCCACAAGAGCGTGCTGAGCGAGTTCTGGCGCATTCTCATCGCTCGCGCCCCTTGACGAACTCCTCGCCAAGCGAGTGCCAGATGTGCTGGAACAGCTCGGCGTAACGCGGCGTCTCCCTCACTTTCACGGCATCCCGCGGCCGCGGAAAATCGACCTCGAACATGTCCTTGATCCGGCCCGGCCGCGCCGAAAACAGGATGATGCGGTCGGCGAGCGTGAGCGCCTCGCCAAGGTCGTGGGTGACGAACAGCACCGTTTGCTGCTCACGCTCCCAGATCCGCAGCAGGACTTCGTGCATATCGATCTTAGTGTGAGTGTCCAGCGCGCCGAACGGCTCGTCCATCAACAGGATTTGCGGCTCGACGACCAGCGTTCGCATCAGCGCAGCGCGCTGACGCATGCCGCCGGACAAGGCCGACGGATAGGCGTCGTCAAAACCTTTCAGGCCGGCCTGCGCGATGCAGGCCGCGACACGCTCCTTGCGCTCGGCCTCGCTTCGGCCGGCAAGTTGCAGGCCATAGCCGATATTGTCCGCGACCGTGCGCCACGGAAATAAAGTATCGCGCTGGAAGACGTAACCGACATTGGGCGTCGCCTTGCCTGGCACGACCGGCGTTCCATCAATCAGGATTTGCCCGCTGGTAGGCCGGATCAGGGTCGCGATCATGTTGAGGACGGTGCTCTTGCCCGAGCCGGACGGCCCGAGCAAAGCCACGAACTCGCCACGGCGGACGCGGAAGGAGACACCGCGCACCGCTTCGATGGCCGTGCCCGCAAGTTGAAACGTCTTGTTCAAGCCCCTGACATCGATCCGGCTCACATCCTGCGATCGATCAAGCGGCATGGCGTTTCCCGGCTTTCTCAAATCTCTAAGCGGGGATCGCCATCAACCCGGATACGCCTTGCGGGCAGCTTGCGCGAAATCGGGAGCCACCACTTCGGCAATCGTCAGCGGCTTGATGCCGGTCATTTCCCGGAACCAGACCTTTTCGCCGCGCGCAAAGCTCGCTGCATCGATCACGCCGTCGTAGTCGGCGACCTTCTTCAGTGCCGTGATTTCGAGAACGTTGGCCTTGCGGGATGTGCTGCCGACATAAGGCTCGATCGTATCGCAAACCTCGTCCGGCGAATGCCCCTTGATCCACAGCCCCGCGCGCCACAACGCGGTGACGTAGGCTTGCATCTTGGGCGGATCCTTGTCGATCGTGGATTGCACCGTAAAATGACCGGTCACCGGCACCTTGCCGCCGATATATTTGTTCCAGACTGCCTCATCCGTTCCATCGAACAACAGCGTTCCCCAGCCCTGCTGCTGCGACTCGTCCAGGAGCGAGAGCGAACTGACGAGCACATCGGCCTGCTTGCTCTTCAGTGTACCCAGCATGGTGTCAACATTGCCGGTGCCGATCCAGGTAACCTTCTCGGCCAGCCCCATCGTTTCCATGTAATAAGACGACCAGACGTGGTTGGTGCCTCCGAGCGAGGATACCGACACGATCGGCTTGCGGCCATCGGGCCGCTTCCATTCGGTCAGCTTCTCCAGCGTCGTGATGCCTTGGTCCCAAAGATCCTTGCGGATGATGAACATCACAGCGCTGCTGCGGGTATCGATCGGCAGCAGGATCCGCCCTGCGCGTCCATGGTTGGCGAGTTGCATCGGATGCGTAACGTCGCCAATGCCGACATCGCCTTGCGACGAAGCGATGATCTCACGCGTCTTGACGCCGCTACCGCCCTGAATGAGCTTGCAGTCGAGACCTGCGTCCTTGAAATAGCCGATACGATCGGCGACGAATTGCGACTGATAAATCGGGATTGCGACGGGATAGATGGCGCGACCGCTCATATCTCCAGCCCGCACTCGGCCGCCTGCGAGGCTGGCGCCACCCGCAATCACAGTCAGCGCCGAGCGGCGGGTAATGAGGGCGGCCATTATGCCTTCTCCTTCACGCTGCTTGAGACTTTGTCGAGCGCTGCCAGCACCGCATCGCCCATCTCCCTGGTCGAGAGTTTTCGTGCGCCTGGCTCGGCAATGTCGGCAGTTCGCGCGCCGCTCGCGAGCGCCAGATCGACGGCCTTTTCGAGCAGGCCCGCGTCGTCAGGCCGATCGAGCGTCATGCGCAGCATCATGATCACGCTCTGGATCGAACCGAGCGGATTGGCGATGCCGCGTCCGGCGATATCCGGCGCGCTGCCGTGCACCGGCTCGTACAGCGCCTTGCGCCGGCCGTAGCGATCGACCGGGCCGAGCGAAGCGGACGGCAGCATACCGAGCGATCCCGATGCCATCGCCGCGCAATCCGACAGGATGTCGCCAAAGATATTCCCGGTCACCATCACGTCGAACTGCGCCGGCTCGCGCACGATCTGCATCGCGGCGTTGTCGACGTACATGTGGCTCAACTCGACATCGGCAAATTCGTCGGCGTGAAGTGCTGTGACTTCCTCGCGCCACAGCACGCTGGTCTCGAGCACATTGGCCTTGTCGACCGAACAAACTTTGCCTCGGCGCGTACGTGCGAGCTCAAAAGCCGAGCGCGCCACGCGCCGCACCTGGCTCGTGGTATATTGCTCGGTGTTGAAGCCGCGGCGCTGGCCATCGGCGAGCTTTTCGATACCGCGCGGCTCGCCGAAATAGATGCCGCTGGTGAGTTCGCGGATGATGACGAAATCGACGTCCTTCAGCACGCGTGCCTTCAGTGGCGCGGATTCCGACAGAGCCGGATTGGCCCTGATGGGACGCAGGTTCGCATAGAGATCGTATTTGCTGCGCAGCGACAGCAGACCACCCGCCTTGCGGGCTTCCGCCGGTACTTCCCTCGTCTCAGGCCCGCCGGTCGCGCCCCAAAGAATTGCGTCGGCCTCCTCCATCGCTTCGGCGGTATCGTCCGGCAACACCTTGCCGGTCGCCAGATACGGGATGAGGCCATATTGCGCCTCACGCAACACCATCGGCACGCTTCGCTTGGCCGCAAACCAGTCGAGAACGCGGACGCGATTGCGCGGTGACCTCAGGGCCGATGCCTTCGCCGCCGACCACGGCGATCTTCATCATGTTCGACGACGCACTCATGCATGATTCCTTGCAAAATGGATCCATGGCCGCTCGGTCCGGTCGGCGGCCTGGAAGGCGCGAATTTCCGCGTCGCGTTGTAGCGTCAGCGCAATCTCATCGAGGCCTTTCAAAAGGCCGGCGCGGCGGCGCGGATCGATCTCGAAACGATGCACCTTTCCGGTCGGCGAGGTGATCGTCTGCTCTTCCAGATCGATGCTCACGCGCCCCGCGCCCTGGCTGTGTTCGACCTCCATCGCCAGCCCATCGACGATCTGCTTATCGACCACGATCGGAAGAATGCCGTTCTGGAAGCAATTGGCGAAGAAGATATCGCCGAAACCCGAGCCGATGATGGCGCGGATCCCCATCTCCTGAAGCGACCACACCGCGCCCTCGCGCGACGATCCGCAGCCAAAGTTAGGCCCGGTGATGAGGACTTCGGCGTTTCGGTAAGGCTCGCGGTTCAGGATGAACTCGGGATTTTCCGCACCATTCGGCAGATAACGCAACGAGCCAAACGCCCATTTGCCGAGCGTGCCGCGAATGGAATTGCCGACCAGACGTTCGATGCGAATGATGACGTCGGTATCGATGTTGCCGCGCATGATCGGAGCGGCGATCGCGTTGAGCTTGTTAAACGGCTTTGGCATCTATCGCTCCATCGTTCGCACGTCGGCGATCGCGCCCGAGATCGCGGCGGCGGCCGCCATCGCCGGGCTCGCCAGATGGGTCCGCGCCTGCGGGCCTTGCCGGCCGATGAAATTGCGATTGGATGTCGAGACCGAGCGCTGACCGGGCGCGAGCATCTCGCCATTGGCGGCCAGACACATCGAACATCCAGGCTCGCGCCATTCGAAGCCGGCCTCCATGAAGAGTTTGTCCAGCCCTTCGGCGACGGCTTCGCGCTTCACTGTTTCCGAACCCGGCACTACCCAGGCCCGCACGCCGGGCGCGACCTTGCGGCCGCGGGCGATCTCGGCGGCGGCGCGCAAATCACTCATCCGGCTGTTGGTGCAGGAACCAATGAAGACCCAATCGACCGGCGTGCCCATGATCGGCGCGCCGGCTTTGAGGCCCATATAATCGAGCGCGGTTTCAATGGCGGTGCGGCGCGCGGGATCGGAAATCTCGCTTGGATCGGGAATCCGGCCATCGACCCCGATGACATGTTCGGGGCTGATGCCCCAGGTCACCTGCGGGATGATTTTTGTGACATCGATGGTTACTTCGCGGTCGAACACGGCGCCCGCGTCACTCGGCAGTTGACGCCATGCGGCAACCGCGCGTTCCCACATCGCAGCCTTCGGCGCATAGCGCCGGCCGCGGATATAGTCGTAGGTTTTCGCGTCCGGCGCGATCATGCCCATCTTGGCGCCGAGCTCGATCGAAAGATTGCAGATCGTGAACCGGCCTTCCACGCCCATCTCGCGGATCGCGCTGCCGGCATATTCGACGGCATAACCGGTGCCGCCGGCGGCACCGACATGGCCGATCAGCGCGAGGATGAGATCCTTCGGCGTCACGCCGGCCGACATCTTGCCTTCGAACTTCACCCGCATGGTTTTGGGCCGCCGCTGGATCAGCGCCTGGGTTGCCAGCACATGCGCCAATTCGCTCGATCCGATCCCGAACGCCAGTGCACCGAGCCCGCCATGCGTGCAGGTGTGGCTGTCGCCGCAGACGATCAGGCAGCCGGGCAGGCTGAGGCCAAGCTCGGGGCCGATGACATGGACGATGCCCTGACCAGGCTCGTCGATATCGAACATGGTGATGCCGCTCGCCGAGGTCTCAGTGCGCAGCCCCTCCAGCAATTCCAGTCCGGTCTTGCTGGTGCCGGCCCGGCCGTGCGCCGAGGAGATCGCGTGGTCGGGCGTGGCAAAGGTCAGTTCGGGATTGTGAACGGGAAGATGGCGGCTCTTGAGGTCGAGCAGCCCGCGCGAACCGCCGAGGTCGTGCAGCAAATGGCGATCGACATGGAGAAGGTCTGTATCGTCGCTGATGCGAGCGATGACATGCTGGTCCCAGATCTTGGCCAGCATGGTCCGGCCGAATCCTTCCAGGCCATGTGTTTCCAAGTCATATCCTCCCCGGTTGGCCACGGATTTTCACCGTCATCCGCCGTTTTGGTACGGCTTGATGGGAGGGCCTCTTTGGGCCCTGGCCTTGGGAGCATCAAAGCACAACAGGCTCCGCTTCGGCTAGTGTCTGAGGAGATGACAGCCAAGCCGTGTTTAACTTGGCTTCGCCCGGCCCATTATTTCAGCAGGCCGGCAAAGGCTTTTGCAAAGGTGTGGACGTCGCCGGGCCACCGTGCCGAAATATAATTGCGGTCCTGCACGACAAACGCCGGCCGCGCGTCCTCCATGTAATCGCGCTGCAGGCCGGAGGTCTTTCGCCGGTATTCCGGATCGGTTTTGGGAACATCGAGAAAGTCTGCGGGGTCTGCGAGCTCCCGCGTCACCTCCTGCTGCACCGACATGTAGCCATCGGGGTCATCGGCCTGTTCGAGATAGGTCCGATAGTAATTCGGGTCCCAGAACCGCGTGATGCGGGCGACTTTCCACGCGCTGTTCTCCAGCGCCCAGGTCAGCGCGGTCGTCTTGTAGCCGTGAAGCACCGAATGGTCCGTTCGGGCGGAACGGCTGCGCGCGGCCAACAGGACGCCGTGACAAATCGCGGCGACCGGCTTTTGCGCGTCAAAGAAATCCGCAACGTGACGCTGGAGTGTTTGGTTTTCGAGATAGTCGCGCATGCCGCGCGCCCGATGCCCGCCCGGCAGAAGCAGTCCATCAAACGCGGAAGCATCGACGGAATCCCAGCGCAGCGGGCTTGCATAATTGGGATCGGCGATCATCGCCGCATAGGCGATGCGGGCGTCGCGGTTCGCCCGCATCAGAAGCCCGACCAGCGGCAGATTGCGCAACAGCGGAATGGCGCCCCAGAGATCGAGGCCCTGCCCGGTCAGCATCATATTATCGGCGGCCGCGGGTTGGCCGTCCGGCGTCGCAAAAGTGACGGCATGGCCCGCGTTCGACAACACCCGCCAGCTGACGGCGGCTTCGCTCGGATCGAAATCCCGCGCCGGCAAAGGGATGAGAACACGGGCCATCGCGTCTCACACCAGCAAGACGGTCGAACCCGTGGTCTTACGCGCGGCCAAATCAGCATGAGCTTTCGCGGCATCCTTCAACGCATAGGTCTGGCGCACGTCGATCTTGACCGCGCCGGAAGTCACCACCTCGAACAGCTCCTTCGCCATGGCGCGGAGGTTTTCACTCTTGGCCGCGTAGGTGTTGAGCGTCGGTCGGGTCACATACAGCGAACCCTTCTGCGCCAACAGGCCGAGGTTGAGCGGCTCGACGCCGCCGGACGATTGACCGAACAACGCGGCGACGCCGAGCGGCGCGAGACAATCCAGCGATTTCAGGAAAGTGTCCTTGCCGACGGAATCGTAAACCACCGGCACTTTCTTGCCGCCGGTGATTTCGTCGACGCGCTTCACGAAGTCCTCCCGCGAATAAACGATGACGTGCGCGCAGCCGTTGGCTTTGGCGAGCGCGGCCTTCTCGTCGTTGCCGACGGTGCCGATGACGGTGGCGCCAAGATGCCTGGCCCATTGCGACAGGATCAGGCCGACACCGCCGGCGGCGGCGTGAAGCAGAATCGTGTCGCCGGCCTTGACGCGATAGGTCTGGCGGATGAGATATTGCACGGTAAGGCCTTTGAGCATCATCGCGGCCGCGGTCTTGTCATCGATGCCGTCAGGCAGCTTCAGCAGACGGTCGGCCGGGATCAGCCGCGCTTCGGCATAGGCGCCGAGCGGAGCCGCGCCATAGGCGACGCGATCGCCGGGCTTCACATCGGTGACGCCGGAGCCGACTTCCTCGACGACGCCGGCGCCCTCGCCACCCAGACCGCTCGGCAGCGGCAACGGATAGACGCCCGAGCGATTATAGATGTCGACGAAGTTGAGACCGACCGCCGTGTGGCGAATGCGCGCTTCCCCCGCTCCCGGCTTGCCGACGTTGACTTCCTCCCAGACAAGGACTTCGGGGCCGCCGGTCTTGTGAAAGCGAATGGCGTGCGTCATGGGAACAACTCCTTGGAGATGGGAAACTACAGGGCGAGCTGCGATACATGCATCGCCGTGGAGGCGAGAATACAGGCCCGGACGACATGCGAAAGCAAGTCAAATTTCAAAGACAGCTCCCAAAACGAAAAAAAGCCCGGTGGCCGAACGGCCACCGGGCATATTCATTCTTAATGATCTGCTGCGATCAGCCGGCCGCCGCCAACGCGTTGCCGAACACGCCGGCTTCCGCCAAGGCATCAATCCGCGCGTTGTCATAGCCGAGCGTATCGCGCAATACGTCCCGGGTATGCTGGCCGAGTAAAGGGGCCGCGACGGGATCGATGACGGGCGTCAAGGACAGATTGAGCGGGGATTCGATATTCGGAACGCTGCCTGCTTTGGGGTGCGGAATCTCGCTGACGCGATGACGTTCGCGCGCCTCAGGCGAGTTGAAGGCCTCTTCAACCGTGCGCAGGAAGCCGACAGGAATATTGGCCAACTTCATCTTCGTTACCCAGTTCTCGCGGGTGTCCTTCGCAAAGACTTCGGTGAGGATGGCGCGTAATTTGTCCTTGTTGGCGACGCGCGAGCGGCGATCGCCAAAGTCGCCACTGACGAGATCGGGACGCCCGAGCACATCAACGACGAGGCGGCGAAACAGACGATCATTGGCGCAGGCGATATAAAACGGCGCATCGGAACCGTGATACAGGCCGACGGCAGGCGAGCCGTTCGGCGAATTGCCCTGACGAACCGGATTCACGCCGCTCATCAGATAGGCCATGCCATAAAACTGAGTCATGGCCAGCGCCATGTCGAACAGCGCCACCTCGACATGCTGGCCGCGGCCGAGTTTGTCGCGAGCCAGAAGCGCGAGCAGAATGGTGTTGCAGGCCGACATGCCCGTGAGCATATCGACCGCGGGCGGCCCGGTCCGCACCGGCGGTCCATCCGGAAAACCGTTGAGCGACATGAAACCGCTTTCGGCCTGCGTGATCGGATCGAAGCCGGGGCGAGATGCGAACGGGCCTTTACGGCCATAGGCCGAGATCGAGCAATAGACCAGCCGCGGATTGGCTGGCGCGACTGAAGCATAGTCGAGCCCATATTTCTTCATCACGCCGGAGGAGAAATTCTCGACCACCACGTCCGCCCGCGCGATCAACTCGTGCGCTACCACGCACGCTTCCGGCTTGGTGAGATCGAGCACAATGCTTCGCTTGTTGCGATTTATGCTGATAAACGCTGCGCTCTCACCCGCAAGATCGGCATGTTCGTAGTGCCGCGAATTGTCGCCACCTTCGGGGTTTTCGATCTTGATGACCTCGGCGCCGAAATCCGCCAGCGTCTGCGTGCAGACGGGACCCGCCACGACCCGGGTGAAATCGACGACCAGCAAACCGTCGAGAGCGGTCGGGGCCCCCTTTTCCCTTGGTATCCGGCCCGGCAGTTTCGGTCTCGCAGTCATGATCGGCCCGTTCCTTCCCGTTATTGGTCTCTGGCTTATTAGTAGCCAGTATCCTCGCGGGAGATTGTATACGGGCCTTTGCCGTCCTTCCAAGCGAAGTCGGCCTCGCAGCTTGGCCGTTATCGTCTTTTCGAATAGGTGCTATGAAGAGATGCCGCCGGAAATGAGGCTCTTGCGCCAATAAAGCGTCTCCGGAAACGCCCACGGGGATGGCGGCGCATACATCCGGTAGCCGGCGCGGATGAAGTTGTTGGCGGAGACGATATTGCCCGACGTGTCAAATTTGTTTCTCCGGGCGTCGCGAATAATGGCCGGAAAATAGCCGAGCCGACTCTTGGCTAAGTCACGCGAGGAGACTAGGTATGATGTTGTCGAAGCCAGCGCGAGGCACCGCCATGAGCAACATAACAATGAAATGGATGCTCGCTAGCGCGCTCGGCATCTTGGTCGCCAGCATTGCACCGGTTCAAGCGCAGAGCACGCTCGGCGGCGCCAAGACCCAGCAGAACAAACTCGGCGGCCTGGCGAAGCCCGCGCCGGTGATCGGCGGCGCCACGATCCACACACTGCCGCCCACCCCGCCAAAGCCGGTCGTCAACTTCGTCAAGCCAGCTTCGCCCGGCCTGACGCCGACCGCCAACACCGCGGTGATGGGTCAGGCGCCCGGCCCACATCCGAACCCGCCCGTCACCCCGCCGAATAAAGGTGGGACGGTCGTTACCTCGAACCTGAAATGCGCGTCAGGTGCCTGCACGTCAAAGGGGCCGAAGCCGTAGGGTTTCGTATTTGGCCGCTGCTCAGATCGCCACGTTTCAAATCGCCACCTGCCGGCCGATCTCGACCACCTGATCGTTCGGAAGGCTGAAGAAGTCGCTGACATGGACCGCGTTGCGCTCCATCACCGCGAAGAACCGCTCCTGCCAGCCCGGCAGCCCCATGCCGTCGTCGCGGCCGATCACGGTCTCATGCCCGACATAATAGGTGACGTCGGCAAGATCGATCGTGCAGCCGAGCGATTTCGATGCCGCGAGCAACGCCGGAATATGCGGCCGCTCCATGAAGCCGAAATGTGCCTCCGCGCGCCAGAAATTCGGCGCGACCTCTTCGATGGTGAGGCGTTCGCCGGATGACAGCCAGGGCACCGACAGGATTTCCACGCGCAACACGAACACATGCTCGTGAAGTGCGCGGTTATGCTTGACGTGCCAGATCATCACCGGCGGGGTGTCGCGCTCGGCGCGGGTCAGGAACACCGCGGTGCCCGGCACCCGCGGAATATTCGCAGCCTTGATCCGTGCCATGAATTCGCTGATCGGGATCAGCGCCTCGCGCATGCGGGCCGAGACCGCCATGGCGCCGCGGTGCCAGATCCACATCGCGCCATAGATCAGGGTCGCGAGCAGCAGCGGCACATATCCACCTTCGGCGATCTTGGTCAGGTTGGCGAGAAAGAACGCACTGTCGACCACGAGAAAACAGCCGGCCACGAAACCGGCCGCCAGCACGCTCCAGCCCCAGATTTCGCGCATCGCGATGAACAGCAACGCCGACGTCATCAGCATGGTGGCGGAAACCGCGATGCCGTAGGCGGCCGCAAGGTTGTCGGACTTGCCGAACACGATCGTCAGACCGATGGTGACGATCATCAGCAGCCAGTTGACGACGCCGACATAGATCTGGCCGTAGCCTTCGGACGACGTCTGCTTGATGTAGAGCCGCGGCAGCCAGCCGAGCTGGATCGCCTGCCGCGTCATCGAGAACGCGCCGGTGATGATCGACTGGCTGGCGATGATGGTGGCAATCGTGGCGAGCACGATCAGCGGCAACAACAGCGGCGCGGGACACAAACGGAAGAAGATGTTGCCGTCGGTCGGCGCGCCCTCGAGCACCAGTGCCGCCTGGCCGGCATAGTTGAGGATCAGGCTGGGGAATACGATTCCGAACCAGGCGAACTTGATCGGCCGGCTGCCGAAGTGACCCATATCGGCATAAAGCGCTTCCGCGCCGGTGACGCAGAGAAACACCGCGCCGAGCACCAGGAAGCCGGTCAGTCCGTGCGAGACGAGATAAGAGAGCCCGTAGACCGGATTGAGTGCGGCGAACACTTTTGGATGCTGCACGATGCCTGACACCCCCATCACCGCCATCGCGACAAACCAGACCAGCATGATGGGCCCGAAGAAGTGCCCGATCGCCGCCGTTCCCCTCGACTGGATCGCAAACAGCGCGAGCAGGATCACGACTGCGGCCGGCACCACATAAGGCTGCAAAGCGGGGGTCGCCATGTTCACGCCTTCGAGCGCCGACAGCACCGAGATTGCGGGGGTAATCGCGCCGTCGCCGTAAATGAGGGCCGCGCCGAACAGGCCGACGGCGATGATCGACGGACGATGATGCTTCTTCACGCCGAGCAGCGCCATCAGCGCCAGAATGCCGCCCTCCCCGTCATTATCGACGCGCATGGCGAAGGAGACGTATTTGACCGTGGTGATGACGAACAGCGTCCACAGCACCAGTGAGAATGCGCCCAAAACCGTCGCGGGATCCGACGGCATGTCGGTGCTGCCGAGTACGGTCTTGAAGGTATAGAGCGGACTGGTTCCGATATCCCCGAACACGATGCCCAGCGCCGAAAGCGCCAAAGCCGACATCTTGCCCTGCGGGGCTTGCCGCGCATGAGAAACCGGTATGGCTTGTTCGGTCACGGACCCGCCGTTCGTAGGAATGCTCTGTCAGCTGAGAGACCTGACATTCCTACAAAGTATCGCCACCGATTGCGACAGCCAAGCGACCCAAGATCCAATACCCCAAGAGCCAATACCCAAGACTTGCGGGCACCAGGTAGTCGACAGACACCCGAATAGTGTTATCGTGAGCGGCGCCCGCGCAGCGAGGACGGCCATGAACGCCCTTCGGACACGAGCTTCACGCCTCCACGGCTGTCTTTGCTGCCCCGCGCCGGCTGTGTCCTCGGCGATTCCACGGCGGAGGTTTCTCGCCGGCATAGCCGCCACCGCCACCGCCACCGCCGCCGTCACCATGACCTCGGCGCCGTCCATTCGTTCGGCGCGCGCCGAGACGCGCCGTCTGATCGACATCCATAGCCACATCGCCCCGCCGTTTTACGTCGCCGAAAACCACGACCGGATCGCGGGCTCGCGCGGCGGCCAAGTCAGCCGCCCATGGCGCGAATGGTCGCCACAACAATCACTCGCAGCGATGGACGAACACGGCGTCGACACCTCGGTGCTGTCGCTATCGACGCCCGGCGTCTGGTTCGGCAATGCTGAAGAGGCCTGCGCCACCGCGCGGCGAGTCAACGAATATGCCGCCGAACTCGTGCGCAGCCATCCCGGTCGTTTTGGCCTGTTCGCTGCGATTCCCTTGCCCGACACTGAAGGCTCCTTGCGCGAAATCGAATATGCGCTCGATGTGCTCAAGGCCGACGGCATCGGGCTTCTCACGAGCTACGGCGACAAATGGCTCGGCGACCCCTCTTATGCTGGTGTGTTCGAGGAACTCAATCGGCGCAAGGCGCTGGTCTTCGTGCATCCGACCGCGCCGAATTGCTGCCGCGCGCTGATGCCAGGCATCTCGCCCCTCATGACGGAACTCCCGCAGGACACCACGCGCACCATCACAAGCCTGCTGTTCTCCGGCACGCTCGCGCGGCTGAAGGACATCCGCTTCATCTTCTGCCATGCCGGCGGCACCATGCCGACGGTCGCCGGCCGTATGACGAGCTATGCGCCGAAGAATCTCGCCGAGGTACTCCCGCAAGGCGTCGAATACGAGCTGAAACGGCACTATTACGACATCGCGGTGGGCGGCTATCGGCCGGCGGTCGCAGCGCTGGCCGGCCTCATTCCGATCAGCCAAATTCTGTTCGGCAGCGACTTCCCCTATCGGGCGCTTGGTGAGAGCGCCGATACCTTGCAACAGCTCGGCCTTTCGGAAAGCGACCTTGCTGCGATCGGCCGCGGCAACGCCCTTGGCCTGTTGCCGCGCCTGAAGGCAGGCTAAAGCGGCGTCAGGCGCTCGCGGCACGCCGGGGAGGAGCAGCCTCGGGCATGCTCGTGTCCAAATGGGTGTATTGGCGGAAGCTGCCGATCGCAGCCGGCTTGCCCAGCAGATAGCCCTGAACCTCGTCGCAGCTTTCCTCCTGGAGGAAGCGCAGCTCCTCGTTGGTCTCGACGCCTTCGGCAATCACCGGCAGCCCAAGGCCCTTGCCGAGGCCGAGCACCGCGCGCACGATCGTCGCCGCCTGCTGGTTGGAATGCACCGACTTGATGAAGGAGCGGTCGATCTTGATCCGGTCGAACGGGAAGGCGCGCAGGTTGGAGAGCGACGAATAGCCGGTGCCGAAGTCGTCCATCGCGATTTCGACTCCGAGCGCCTTGACCTGGCGAAGCGTCGCCAGCGTCCGGTTGAGATCGCGCACCAGCGCGGTCTCGGTGATCTCGATCTCCAGCCGCTTGCCGGGCAGACCGGTCTCGATCAGGATTTGATGCAGGTCCTTGGCGAAAGTCGCGGTGTGCAACTGCACGGCCGAGACGTTGACGGCGACCTTGAGCGGCGTTTTCCAGGTCGCTGCCTCGCGGCAGGCCTCCCGCAGCACCCAGTCGCCGATCGGCAGGATGGCGCCGATTTCTTCCGCGATCGGGATGAAGACGCCGGGCGATATTTCGCCGCGGGTCGAGTTCTTCCAGCGCAACAGCGCCTCGAAACCGACGACCTTGCCGCGACGGATATCGAGCTGCGGCTGGTAGGCCAGCCACAATTCGTCGTGGGCAATCGCCTGCCGCAGATCGTGTTCGAGCAAACGGCGGTTGCGCACCTCGGCGCCCATCTTGGCCTCGAAGAAGCGATAGGTGTTGCGGCCTTCCTGCTTCGCCCGGTAGAGCGCAACGTCGGCGTGATTGAGCAGCGATTGACGATCGGTCGCATCGTCCGGGCTGAGCGCGATGCCGATGCTGGTGGCGATCGAGATTTCCGGCGCATCGGACGATTCGCGAAGCGCCTCCAGGATGGATTCGGCGAGCCGGCCGGCCGCCGCGGGTCCGGTGATGCCAGGCACCAGAATGGCGAACTCGTCGCCGCCAAGGCGCGCCATCATCTGACGGTCGTCGAGCAAGGCGCCGATGCGCGAAGCGACGAGCTGCAAAGTTCGGTCACCCGTGGCATGCCCGAACAGATCGTTGATTTCCTTGAAGCGGTCGAGATCGAGACAGAGAATCCCGAGGCTCTTGCCTGGCTCAAGCGCCGCGATTTCCTGATCGACGCGGGCGTTGAAGAAGCTGCGGTTGGGCAGTCCCGTCAGCGCGTCATGATGCGCCAGGAAATGGATGTGCTGCTCGGCATCCTTGCGCGCCTTCAGGTCGCGCACCGCAATGACGTGATGGGGCCGCTCGGCGAAAATGATCGGTCGCATGATCAGTTCGACCGGCGTCATCGAGCCGTCGCGATGACGCAACTCGGTTTCGATTCCGTGGTTGGGCTGCGACATCAGCTTGAAGCGGGCGATGGAATCCGGGAAACAATTCTCCAGCGTGCCGCCGACCAGGCTGTCAGCCGGGATGCCCACGAGCTGCGAAAAACTTTTATTGGCCGAGACGATCGTTTGTCCGTTACAGACCAGAAGTCCCTCGACGGAAGCATCGGCAAGTTCACGCATCCGGTCGGTCTCGAGCTCGGAGCGGCGTTGATCGCGAATGTCGATCACGACGGCCGCCGCCGCCATTCCGAGAATGGCGAGACTGGCGATGGCCACGCCAAACGCGAGCCATTCGGGCGGCAATGCCGCTTGCGACACGGTGATGGACGGATCGGGAATGATTGAAGCTGCGCCCATCGCGGTGAAGTGATGGCCGCAGATCGCAAGCGTCAGCAGCAGCGCGCCGCCGATCTTCCACGCTTCGCGATCGCCGTGCAGCCCGACCGGCAGCGCGATCGCGCCGATCGCAGCACCCAGCAGGATGGAGGCGGCCACCAGAACCGGGTCCCACGTGATGTGCCCCGCGACCTCGAAGGCCGCCATACCGGTGTAATGCATCGCAGCGATGCCGCCGGCGACGATGGCGCCGCCGATCCACGGACCGTGACGCCAGTCGATCAAGGATACCGTGAGGCCGACACCGGTGAGCGAGATGGCGGCGATCAGCGACATCACGGTTAACGCGATGTTATAGCCGTCCGGCAAACCCGGCGTGAATGCGAGCATGGCGATGAAGTGCGTCGCCCAGATGCCGAAGCCGGTCGAGATGGCAGAAACCGCCAACCATACGCCGCGCGTGCGCCCGGTAGAATTACGGGCATGACGCAATAGCCTGATCGCAGCGACCGAGGCGAGAATGCACACAAAAGCGGCAAGCGCGACGAGCCTAAGATCGTGCTCGGTGGCGATACAATTATAAACCTTCAACATGAGGTATTCCGCTCTCGGACACGTACCCGTCGGCGGAAGCTACCTGTGATTCTGTGAAGACCGCGTAAATTCGCTCACGAAGAGGCGCAGCCATGCATCCCGTAAGACTCCGGAATGATTATGCGAGACCGAGGTCGGCCGGATGGACGTTGGTAAAGATCCGCTGAATGCTGGCTGATTGCAGTCCGTACAGGTGTTGGAACAAACCCGCAAACATCGCGCGATAGTCGGTCAACACCGGATAGTCGCGGTTTTGAAACAGCGTCGCCTGTTCGACCTTGACCTGTTCGCCCGCGATGCGCCCGCCATTGATGCCACCGCCCATCACCCAGTACACGCTGCCATGACCGTGATCGGTGCCGCGGTCACCGTTCTCGCGAAAAGTACGCCCGAATTCGGAGATCACGACGACGATGGTGTCGCGCCAACCTGAAGGCCCGATCTCTTCGGAGAAGCCAGACAGACCGCGGCCGAGCTCGCCCAGGCGATCGGCGAGATAGCCGATCGCGGCGCCCTGGTTGACGTGGGTGTCCCAGCCGCCGACATCGACAAAACCGAGATTGAACTGATCGCGCATCAGCCGGCCGATCCGGCGTGCCGACAACTCGAAGCCGCGCGGCGAAACCGCACCGCGATTGGCCGCGGTCATCTCTTCCGAGATCGAGCGATAGACGTCGTCGCGAATCCTAAAACCCTCCGACACCGACGAGGATAGATCGCTTTGCGCATACATGTCCTTGATGAGACGCGCCTGGCGATCGTCGACGCCGGGCTTGCCGACGCTGTTGATGCCGATGTTCGGCGTTTGCGTCTTGCCGCGGAAGATCAGCGGCAACTGATCGGTAAACGAAATCGGCTTGGCGCGCGTCAGCTCGGCCGCAAGCCGGCTCATGAAACCTGAACGATAATCGCGCGAACCGCCGGCGGCCTGACCGAGTTCGATCGTGTCCTGCGTTTCGAAGTGGCTGCGCGTAAGATCATCCGACGTGCCGGCGAACGGCACGAACGCGATCTCGCGTTTGGCCCACAGCGGATAGATGCTGTCGCGCAAGGCCGGATGCAGCCCCCAATCCGCATTCAGCGACAGCGCCGAGTTGGGATTGCCGGCGTCCGGCCTGGCAAGCCCAAGCGTCGGGCGAGCCGTGCGGTAGAAATCGCTGCCGATGGGAACGACGACATTGGCCGCGTCGTAGGCGCCGCGCAGGAACACCACGAGCAAACGGGCGTCCGTAGCAGGCGCGGCCCAGACGCGGCCGGCGACGGTCAGCGGCACGGCACCCGCAAAGGCCTTGATCAGTTCACGGCGGTTCATGTTCTTCCTCCCTCGTGAAATCTCAGCGCATGAACTCGGGCGACGACAGAAATAGCGTGTTCCAGTCCTGCGGCGACACCGCCTGATCGAGTGCTGCGAGCGTCGCCGGGCCCAGCGTCTGGCGCAGCCCGTTGAAATAGAGCGCGTTCTGGATCAGCGGGAACGCCGGCTTCTCGACCGCATTCGGCATATCCGGCTTGAACAGGCCGGCCGAGCCGGAGCCGATCTGGCGCGCGATCTCGAAGCGCAAGGTCATCTGGCCGGGGCCATCCCACGACGCCGAAATCATCGAATAGCCGTCCGGCGTTTCGTGATTGAACAGTCCCTCGCCGAGACGGTTGAGCCAGTTCTGGACCGGCTGGGTGTTGAGGATCACCTTGTCGTCATAGGCGAGCCGAACCGCCGAGAACACGTAATGCACGGGGTCCTTGAATTTCACGCCGGGCTTCAAGGACGCGTTGAACTCGGGTGCATGCACCATCGTGGCAAGCACCGCGGCGATGTCGCCGTCGGTCGCCTTGAAGGTCTGCGCCATCTTTTGCACCAGCGCGTCGGGCGGATTATCGGAGACGAAATAGGTCGCGATCTGCTTTGACAGATGCGTCGCCGTTGCCGGGTGGTGCACGATAATGTCGATCGCTTCATCCACTTCGGCAAAGCCCTTGCCCTTGATCTCGTGCCCAAGAAAGGTCTTGTCGCCGTAGTCGTGCCGCGCCGGATTGAATTCGAACGCGCCTTCGCGCAACAACTGCGATTGCAGCTCGGGTTTGAGTTTCGGCTCTTCCGGTCTGGCATCGATGCCGACGCCGGTGAGAATCCGCGCCAGGGCCTCGACGTCGGCTTGCGTATAACCGGAGCCGACGCCCATGGTGTGCAGTTCCATGATCTCGCGAGCGTAGTTTTCGTTGAGATGGCCGGCGGCGTTGTCGGTGTTGTCGAGATAGCGCAGCATCGCCGGATGACGCAGCGTCGCAACCAGCAAATCGCGGAATTTTCCGAGCGCATGCGCGCGGATCGCGTGTTCTTCGTAATCGCCGACGAGAATGCGCAGGTTCGACTTGTACTGATGCACGTTGAAATGGTTGAACCAGAACCACGTCATGCGCTGACGCAACTGATCCGGCGCATAGAGCGCGTGCAGGATCGAGCGCGAAGCCGCCTGCTTCATCCGCTCGTTCATCGCCTGCTGATAGACCTGTTGCGCGGCCTTTTTCTGATCGGGATCGGCAACTTGATTGGCGCTTTTGGCTTGCGCATCGAACGAGACCAGCAACGTCGAACGGAAGCTTGTGCACGTCCGCCATCGCCTCGATCTGCGCTTGTGCGGCCTCGGGCAACGGCGAAATCGGTGCGGGGTGCAGTTGCTCGTTGAGCCAGCGCTCGACGCCGACGGCTTGCAGATGCGCCGCGCTGGAAGCGTTGATGCCGAAGGTGAGGCGATCGAGCAGGATCAGGTCATGCGGCGTCAGATCGGCCGCGTTGGCTGTGGTGATTTGTGCACCCATCACCATGACGGCGCAGCTCAGGAGAAGGCGTATCAGGCGGTGGCGGAACTGGCTTAAATCGTTCGGTTCCATCGAATCGGGCTCGTCATGCAATCCCTGAGCCCCGCGAACATGCTACGAAGCGAAAGGCTAGCCAATCTGACGCAGAACGCATGAACAGGCTCTGAACGGATAAGGATAAATCGTGTCGAAAAAGATTGGCGAAAAAGATTTATGCCGGAAAGGATTACCTTCCCGCCATGATCAAGCTCTAAAACGGCAACGCTGATTATTGCAGGACCTTGAAGTCGCGTTCGTCGTAAAGCGCGCCGCCGATCGGCTGCAATTCTTCGCGAAAAGTGCGCGCGGTCTTGCCCGAAACCCAGGCATTCTTGTCGGCCTGCGATTTCCAGGCTTCGATGACCGTGAAATGATTCTTGCGGTTGGCCTGGACCACATCGTCAAAGCGCAGGTTGCCTGGTGCTGCACGGCCGGCCTCGACGAAGGCCTTCACCTTGGCTGTTCCCGGTTCGAGCTGGGTCGGAATCACGTCGACATGGGTCAGGCCGACAACCGATTGTCCATTGGTCGGCTTTGACGGACCAACCGCCTGGTCGGCATGGATGCGCTCGTCGTACGCGGCACTTCGCAACGGATCGAGCGCGGTGCGAAACTTGGTGACAGGATCGGTCGACGCAAAGGCCTGCTTGTCGGCCGGCGACTGCCATCGCTCAATAAGCGCAAAGTGCGCCGGATCGGAAATCCGCTGCAGCGCGGTGATCTCGAGCGCGCCCTTGGCCTTTCGCGCCTCCGCGGCGTAGCCGAGAATCAGTTTTCTGCCCTCGGATGCCTTGGCCGGCGCGACTTCCGTATAGGTCACGATGGTCACGGGCTGGGCAGCGTCTTGCGCGCGTACGACGGGGCCAGCGGCAAAAAGACCGGCGACGGCCATGACAGCGGCCAGAAAGGAACGATACATCTGTTATTTCCTCCAGGAATGACGGGGGACGCTCGTTAAAGAGGTGCCGTTTTGATCTTTCCCCGCAGATCCGTCTTGTTCTTAACGGGGATTTTGAATGGCGCTATGTTGACCGCACGGAACCGGCCGGCGTCAAGCCTCGGGGTAAGGCGCAGCCGGAATAAAATGCAGGGAAAACTGCGCGCCGCCCATCACCCGCCTCTCGACCTCGATGCTGGCGCCGTGCAATTCGGCGATACGCTGCACGATCGACAGGCCGAGCCCCGAACTTCCCTGGCTGTTGCGATCGCGCCGCCAGAAGCGGCGGAAAATAAGTTCACGCTCTTCATCCGAAATGCCGGGGCCGCGATCTTGCACCGTCACCGTGCCGTTATCTTCGACGACGAATTCCACCACCGTATCTTTCGGCGCGTGCCGGATCGCGTTTTCGGCGAGGTTGCGGATCGCGCGCTTGATCATTTCGGCATTGCCCTTGACGAGAACTGGTGAGGTCGCGCCGAGCAGCGCGATTTCGCGGCCCTGTTCGAGCGCGAGCGGCGCGATGAAGCCCGCGACTTCGGCGCTTGCGGCTTGCAGATCGGCGACCTCCGCGGGGTCGATCGTAAAGGCCTCAAGCTCGGCAATGTCCAAAAGTTGCCCGACCACCCGGCTCATCGCCTCGATGTCCTGACGCAGCGCCCGGGCAATGCCCGGATTGTCGAGGGTCTCGACGCGGGTGCGCAGGATGGACAACGGCGTACGCAGCTCGTGGGCCGCGTCCGCGGTGAATTCGCGTTGCAGGCGGAAGCCTTCATCGAGGCGGTCGAGCGCCTTGTTGATGGCAGACACCAGCGGGCGGACTTCGGTCGGAATTTCCTGGAGCGGCAAACGAATGTCGGTACGCGCGGGCGTGATGTGCTGGGCAATTTCGGACGCCTGCCGGAGCGGCAGCAGCGCACGGCGGAAGATCGCGATATCGATGACCAGCAACACCAGCAGGATCGGCAGCGTGATCCAGCCGACATGCCGGTAGAAGTCCTCGACAATATCGTCGATCAGAACGTCGCTGTTGGCGAGGTCTTCGGCCGCCTGCACCCACACCGTCTTGCCGCCGATCGAGCGGCGGACGCTGGCGCCGGAGATGGCGGCTTCGCCAATGCGGGTCTCCAGGAACTGCACCGTGCCTGCGCGCGGATCAGCGGCGAAGATCGGCGCGTTGTTGGGAAGCGAGGAAAACAGCGTCTTGCCGGTGTCGTCGATCACGGCATAGGAATATCGGCCATAGGGCTGCGAGTAAAACCCTTGCAGGTTCGGCGGCAAGGCGAGCGAGAGGCGACCGTCTGGCTCGAGCACCAGATGTGCGGCGAGTGAGACCGCCTGTTCTTCCATCGCATCGTTATGGATATTGTTGGTGGCCATGCTCAATAGCCACGACAGCGCCACCGACATCAGGATCGATGTGATCGCCACCGCGATCACATGCAGGATCACGATGCGCGAGATGATCGAGTCAAACCGGATCACGCTTTTCCTCGGCGATGAGATATCCGACGCCGCGGATGGTGTGGATCGTCACCTTGGCGCCGCGCTCGGAAAGCTGCTTGCGCAGGCGGTGGACGTAGACTTCGACGGCGTTGGAAGCGACATCGCCGGAAAGCCCGAAAATATGATCTTCGACCTGCTTCTTCGAGACTACCCTGCCCTTGCTGCGCATCAGAAGCTCGAGCACCGCGGTCTCGCGAGCCGACAGCATCTGCGGTTGATCGTCGATCAGGGCCTGCCGGCCGCGCAGGTCGAATTCGAGATTGGCGATGTGCAGGGAGTTGCCGAGTTGCTGACCCGGCCGGCGCAACTGCGCTTCCAGCCGCGCCACCAGCTCTTCCAGCGCGAACGGCTTGACCATGTAGTCGTCGGCGCCGCTGCGCAGGCCAGAGACGCGGTCCTGCAATCCGCCGCGTGCGGTGAGCACCAGCACCGGCGTCGAATCCTTGCGGTGGCGCAATTCGCGCAACACCGCGAGCCCGTCGCCATCGGGCAATCCGAGGTCGAGAATGACGGCCGCATAGGTCGTGGTCATCAGCACGGTGCGGGCTTCCGCCGCGGTCGCAAGCAGGTCGACTTCATAGCCGGCCGTCCGCAGGCCCTTGGCGAGCAGCTCGGACAATGTCGCATTGTCTTCGACAACCAGTAGACGCATCGCGCGGCCCGCTTGCGGGAAAGTTTTCGAATATCAGCTTTGCGGCCTTTTGCGGCAATCGACAAGCTTGCAAACGCCCGCGGGGTTAACGGGAACCGCTCGCCGTAAGGCTGATGTAAGAATTTCGCTATTTCGAAAGCTGTTTGCGCAAGATTTCGGTGAGTTTTTCGGGCCCGGTCTGCGGCGGCATGAAGCCGAGATATTCGCCGTTGCGTCCCATCAGATAGATGACCCCGGTATGGTCGATCGCATAGTCGCCGTCACGCGCTCCCGGCACCTTGGCGTAAAATGCCTTGTAGGCGTTGGCGACCTTTCGGATTTCGTCCGGCGAGCCGGTTAAGCCGACAAGGCTCCTGTGAAATGCGCGAACATATTCGGCGAGTAATTTGGTGTCGCGTTCGGGATCGACCGTGATGAAGATCGGCTGCACGCCATCGGCCGCGGGACCCAGCGCGTCGAGCGCCTGTGTGATCGCCATCAGGTCGGCGGGACACACGTCAGGGCAAAACGTATAGCCGAAATAGACGATCATCAATTTGCCGCGAAAATCGCTGTCGCTGCGCCTGTGGCCGCTCTGGTCGGTGAGCGTGAAGGGACCGCCGATCGTGCCGCGGCCATACATCAGATCGTCCATCATCTGCGCGGCCGTGACCTGATCGGGGGTGTCTTCCGTCCTCGCGGCGTCGGCCGAGATGACAAATGCGAACAGCGCGGCGATCAGACGCCCCACCTTCGCGCTTGCGCGTCGCTTCATAGACGTCGCTCAGATGCCGAAGGTGATGCGGGTGCCGGTTGTGGTGATCAGCACCTTGCCCGGCATCTGCCGCTGCGCTTCCTGGGTGAAGTTGAGCCCGCTGCAATGCATCGGGATCAGCACATCCGGGTTGAGCTTGCCGATCTCAGCGACCACCTGCGTCAGATAATCCGCCGGCGCGGGACCAAGATGAAAACCGCCCATGATCGCGTGCACCTTGTCGATGCCAGAGACTTCCATTGCCTGCCGCACCGAATTGACGATGCCGACATGGCCGCAGGAAGAGATGACGATCAGGCCCTTGTCCTTCAGGTTGAAGCAGGTCGCGTGCTCGTGGATGTGTTCGTCGGGCACGATCTTGCCTTCCATTTCGGCCGGCAAATAGTGACTCCAGTTGCAGCCCGCGCCGTCCTTGAGCTTGAACTCGACCATCGTGTTCGGCAGCACCTTTTCGATCGAGTTGCGCTTGATCCTGCCGGTCGTGAACGCCACGTCGGAGATCACG
>CAWCHC010000009.1:0-166831 GCA_963795255.1 uncultured Alphaproteobacteria bacterium | reverse complement strand
CGCCAATAGCTCGCAGAAAATTGCGCGGAGTCCCGCTAGACGGTTGCGCGATGGGCGCGAATCATCCGGCACGAAATCCGGCAAAATGTCTCGTGTTATATTCGCGCAACGTCCCGGCAATGGCCGGGCAGTGGCAAATGCAATGCCGCCAAATGTCCGCGCGAGCGACTCGCAAGACAACTTGGAACATGACGCGCAACGTCCGCGTCACAGTCCGCGCAACAGACAAGGCAACAATCAGTGAAACATCTCGCAAGATGGCTCGCCGAAATTTTGTCGTCACGATTTCAACCATGACTCCCAAAAAATATGAACACATCACCATCTACGCCGAATCTTGAATTGCTGCACAAGGTGGTTCAGGAATTTCAACCCAACCCACGCCGCGTTCCGTTCAATAATCTGAAACCATTCCATGACTCCATCTTGGAATTGCGTGGCAAAAATGCGTCCTACGCGAGCATTGCCGAGTTGCTTCAACAAAACGGCGTGAACACCAGCCGGGCGCGTGTGGCCGAATATGGGCGCGTCGTCTTGGAAGTGGCAAGCGGCGAAAGCGGCGGAAGCACGCCAGCGCCGCACCAACCGTCAATGTTCCGACACTCCCCGCGTGAAATCCTAATCGCGCCTGTTTCCGGTGAAGCGAGCATCGTCAAGGTGGAAGCCAAAGGCACAACCTTGACGACGCGCAGCGAGCCATAAAATCGAAAGGCGGTTCACGCGGAGGATAAAAATTCATTTCACAGCTATTTTCGGTTGCGCTAATACGCGACTGCGTTATTTTCGATTTTATGCTTTTGTGAAAATAGCAGAATGTGCTATTTTCGCCGGTAGAAATAGCGCATGGCCAAGACAACCAACATTCCGGGTAAAAGAATGCCACAAGACAGTTATTCCGCTTTTGTGCCCGCGCCGCTGCCGCCGAAGCTGGATTTCACGCCCCGGCTTATCCGTATGCTTTCGGATGCCGACCGGCTGATCGGAAAACTGGCAGGCGAAGGTGGACGATTGCCCAATCCGCATATCTTGATGCGTCCATTTATCCAGCGCGAAGCCGTTCTATCAAGCAAGATTGAAGGCACTCAAGCCACGCTCGGCGAATTGCTGGCTGCTGAAGCGGGCGTCGCTGTCGAACGCAGCCCTGAAGATTTGCGCGAAGTTGGTAATTATGTCGTTGCTATGGAGCATGGCATCGCTCGCCTGAAAGAACTTCCGCTTTGCGTTCGCATCATTCGTGAATTGCATGAAAAACTCATGACGGGAGTGCATGGACATCAAGCCATGCCCGGACGTTTCCGAAAAATTCAGAATTGGATTGGACGACCGGGCAGCACTCCGGCAACGGCTTCATTTGTTCCACCGCCGCCCGACGAAGTCGAACCCTGCCTTGCCGCATGGGAAAAATTTCTGCACGAATCGGAATTGCCGCCTCTGGTCACAATCGCCCTGGCTCATTACCAATTTGAGGCCATCCATCCATTTCTCGACGGCAACGGGCGTGTCGGGCGTCTGCTGATCACTTTGTTTCTGATTGAACGACAAATTCTGCCAACACCTCTGCTTTATCTGTCCGCATTTTTTGAAGCCGCACGACGGGATTATTACGACGGCCTGCGCGGAATCAGCGAGCGCGGTGAATGGAACGAATGGCTTGAATACTTTCTGCAAGGCGTGGCTCGGATGTCCGAAGACGCGTTAAGCCGTGCGTCTCGCATCAATAAGAAACTTGCCGACTGGCAGAAAAAAGTTGCCGGTGATTCCACGAACGCTCCATTGCGAATCGTCGAATTATTGGCAGCAAATCCGTTCATCACTGTCAAAGGCGCTGCCGAAAAATTAGATGTCGCGTTCACCACGGCACAACGCGCCATCGAAAAACTGGAACGTCTCGAAATTGTGAAACAAAAAGGGAATGCGAAACGCGACCGGGTTTATTGCGCGCAAGCGCTGCTTGATATTCTCGAAGAACCGGCGCATTTAACGCCTTTTGGGAAATCTTGAGAAAGCTGAAAACTTTGTGAGTAAGTCATACAAAATAACTATTGACATACTTTTAGTTTTAAGTTTAACTTAACACCATGATTACAACATTAACAGAGACGGTTAATTTCGGCGCGAAAGGCCAGGTGGTCATTCCGCGCCGGTTGCGCAAGGAATTTGAAATTGAAGAAGGCACGAAAGCGCAGGTCTATGAAGAGAACGGCCACATCGTCCTCAAACCGATCACCGCCAAATTCATCAAAAGCCTGCGCGGCTCGCTCAAAGGCACGCGGCGTGATGAAGGCCATGATGGAAGACCGCAAACGGGAACGGGAACTCTGATATGGCCACCAAAGTTTTGGACAGTTGGGCGCTCATTGCGTTCTTTGAGGACGAACCGGCGGCGGAAGCGGTGGAAAAAATCCTGGAACAGGCCGCCGCCGAAAAGCACAAGCTTTTGATGAGCGTGGTGAACTGGGGCGAAATCTATTACAACACCATGCGCGAAGTCTCCGCAGGCCGCCGCCGAACAAAAGCTGAAGGAAATTGCGGCCATGCCCATTGATATTGTGGCGTGCACGACCCGCATCTGACCAAACAGGCGGCGATTTTCAAGGCCACCTACAAAATGTCCTATGCCGACTGCTTCGGCGCGGCTCTGGCCAAAATCAGAAACGCCGAATTCGTGACCGGCGACCCGGAATTCAAAGAAGTTGAAAAAGAAATCAAAATCAACTGGCTGAAATAATTTTAGCGCGGTGACGCTGAAAATTGCGTTGGCTTCAATGAACAAGTGTTGCGAAGTGAGCCGGAAAGAAAAAATAATTTTGGTTTGTTGGTGAAATTGTAAAGTCGGTAGAGTTGGTATTCAGTTTGTCGTAATTCAGAAAATTCAACTTCGCTTCTTGAAGCAAAGAAAGGTGTGGATATTGGGAAAAGCGATTGTCAAGAATCAGCAAGCAGCACCAGTTCACGCACAAATCTTAATTTGGAGAGGAAAGTGTGTCCGAACATCCGCCACCCAAAACGTCCGGCTTTCCAGCGGAATTATTTTCAACTCGCCGGAAATCGGCGGAAACAAAACTAAAAAACCTGCTTTCCACCAAATTCCGCCGGAATTAAGCGGAATTTTTACAAGGTTTCTTTCAAAAAACGCTCAATTTCCGCAGCCGGAATTATTTTATTCCATAACGCCGATATGTTTTTTAACAGGCCTCGTTCCGTCCAAGTGATTATTCCGTCCAGCGCAGATTTCTGACAAGCGGAAAAGCGTCCATTCCATGAAAGCGCGTCATAGGCCGCCGTTTTTCAAAATGGATTGACAGCAATCCCGGCTTGTGGGACAATCCCACTATGACTGTAACAGCTGATGCCAAACGCCGCGTGGTCGTGCCGGGCGTCAAGCCCGGAGACATTTTCGCCTGTGAGCAACGGGACGAAAATCGGTTTATGCTGGTCAAATTGACCGTGCCATTGCCCGCCAAGAAAAAAGGCCGTAACGAAATTCTTCGCGCCATCAAGCAAAGCAAAATGTCCCCGGCGATGAATTGGGAAAAATTGCGGACGCTCACCCGCGAATTGTGATTCTGCTGACACCAACGTAATTATTGACGCGCTGGATTCCGGCTCGGCATATCACGCTTGGGCGGCAAAACAAATCGTCAAAGCAGTTTCCGGCGACGGCGCGGCGGTCAACGCCGTGACCGTAGCGGAATTATGCGCGGGCGACCGCAATCCGCAAAATGTTGAAACCGATTTGCGAAATTGGGGCGTGCAAATTTTGGACGTTCCAGCGGCGGCGGCGGTCGTTTGCGGCAAGGCATATCGTCGTTATGCTATTGCACGCCGGACTTCCGGCGGCGGGGACGCGCCCAAAATGCCCTTACCGGACTTTTTTATTGGCGCGCACGCCGAAATCATGGATTGGAAACTGGCTACGCGGGATTCAGACCGAATTTCCAAGTATTTTCCCTCGGCAGGTTTGTTGACTCCGTAAGCCGGAAATTATCCACGAAAATAATTTTCGCAGTGCCGGAAAATGGCGGAAACCGCTGTATTCCGCTAGATTCCGCCGGAAATGGGCAGAATAAAATGATTGACGATAAACAAATGCTGGAATTGTTCGCACGTTTTCAATCTGCTCGACGTGAAACGGCAGAGGAACTTTCAAGAACCAGAATCCTTGGTGAATTGGAAAAAATCACCCCTTTGCTGCCTTCACTAATAGCTTCACAAAAATGTGAAAATCCGGGTCTAAAGGCGTCCAAACCTGTCAAAAGCAATTCGCCGAAAAGTGAAGCTAAAATTGTTCTAAATGACGCAGCCAGAGAAACTTTGACCGAACTTGTCCCTCTCTTGGACGAAATTAAAGTGGCGGAGAGAGGGGGATTCGAACCCCCGATACGGCTTTTGGCCGTATAACGGTTTAGCAAACCATCGCCTTCAGCCACTCGGCCATCTCTCCGTCGGTGTTAATAAATGACTTGCAAAAAAATTTAATGATTTCTTCGATTGTTTGAAACTGCAATCTGATTCTGTTCACACAAAAGTGAAACAAACGGGGACAAATGCCGCCGAGTTTTCATTGGAGCAGCGGACACAGTATTCAAATTTAATCCGTCACATTCCATCCGGGACATACTTCGCAAGATTGTGTGTCGCTGGCAAGCTCATTCGCAAAAGCCTATTTCTAAAATTCCTGCCTACTGCGTCGCCAAGCCGACTTTGGTGATGTCGAGCTGGCGAAGGATGTCGAGGACGCTGACCATGTTCTGGTAATCCACTTCGTCGTCGCCCTTGACGACGACGCTCAAATTGGGATTGTCGGACTTGAGCTGCTGCAGATTGTCCTTGAGCGCGGCAGCGGTGACGGGCTGGTCGTTGAAGAAGATCTGCCCGTTGGCGTCCACGTCGATGCGGTTGATCTTGGGCTTGTCGGCTTTTGCGGCGGCGGCTTTTTGCCGGAGGGCAGGTTCATTTCCAGGTTGTTCATCATCTGCGGCGTGGTGATGATGAAAATCACCAGCAGCACGAACACAAGGTCGAGCAGCGGCGTGATGTTCAGCTCGCTCATCGTGCCGTGGCCGCGCTTGGATGTTTTTTTCAGGCTCATTGCAGAACGGATTCGGCTTCCTCCATGCACGTCGAAACGGATGGTCACGCGCGGCGGAAAATTCGTCGGCGGCGGGCGGTCAATGGCTTTCACGACGTTGAAAACCTGCCTCACCGAGTCGTCCCATTTCGCGTTGCCGGAGCCTTTCAGCCAGGACGGGATCGCCGATGTCGTCCGTCCTTGTCCACGGTCACGCCCACTTCGACGGTGTAATTGTCGTCGTCCATGTCTTCCGGCCGGTCCCATTTTGAGCGCAGGGTATATTCCATGTAGCCTTTGTAAAGTTGCACCGGATCGGAACTGGTCTCGACCGTCTTGCCGCCGGCAAATTCAAACGCCGGCAGCTCCGGCGGCGGCGGCGCGACGGTCGGCGGCGCAACGGTTGGCGGCGCAGCTTTGGGCGTTTCCACCATTTTTGGCGGTTCGACTTTTGGCGGTTCGACCTTCGGCGGTTCGACCTTGGGCGGTTCCGGCGGTTTTTCCGGCGGTTTTTCCTTCACCATTGTCACTGGAGATTTTCTTCATTTTTTTGCCGAGCAATCCTTCGCGCGCGGCGAAATAAAGCAGCACCAGCACCAGGACCGCGTGAAAGATGAACGAGATGAGCAGGTTCACCTTCGACGAATTTTCGGTTTTTGCGTGGCTGTGATTGCGGCAGCATTTTATTTGGCAGAGGTTCGGTGGCCAGGTCCACTTTCGGCACGTTGGCCTGCTGGCAGACGTCCAGCACGGCGCGGATTTGTTTATATTTCGTCTTGCCGTCGCCGCGCACGATGACGTTCAAGTCCGGATCGTCCATGCGCAGGCTGATGAGCGTTTGCAACATGTCGCGCAGCGCGGCCATCTTCTGCTTGTCCAAAAACAATCTGCCGTCGGCCTGCACGGTGATGTAATTGGCCTTGCGCGGCGGATCTTTCAAACTGCTTCGCACGGCGTCGGGCAGCTTCAAATCCATGTCCTTCACCGGCGGAATCGTCGTGATGATGAAAATCACCAGCAGCACGAACGCCAAATCCAGCAGCGGCGTGATGTTCAACTCCGTCAGCGAATGATGCGCGGACTGTGGAACACTTTTTCATGCGCTCAACAGCTCCGGGTTTCGCGCCGCAACGCGCCGGTGATGCGCGCTGGCCAGCACTTCGTTCGCGCCGCGCGATTTGTCCTCAGATATCGGGCGGTGGTCCACATAAACGTGCTCGATCTGGTTGGCGTAACGGCTGGCAAAACCGTCCAGTTCCTGCGTGATGTGCGCGGATGGTCGTGACCATGAAGTTGTAGGCGAACATCGCCGGAATCGCCACGAGCAAGCCGGTGACCGTCGCCACCAGCGCGGCCGCCACGCCCGGCGCCATCGCCGTCAAGCGTGGCCGCCTTTGCTTCGGCGATGCCCGCGAACGTGGACATGACGCCCCAGACCGTTCCGAGCAATCCGATGAACGGCCCGCCCGCCACCGCCGTGGACAAGACAATCATCCCTTTTTCCAACGCCATCGCCTGCGCGCCCGCCGCCTCCTCCAAGATCACTTTCACCGCCTCAAACGACGACGGGCTGATTTTGGTTGCCGTGGACCTGGCGAGAATAATCCGTGTTGGCCTTCGCCGGTTTCGCCATGTTGAATTTCGACGCCGCCACGACCTCCACCGGATTGTTTTTCAACTGATACGCCAGTTCGTCCGCGCCGCGGATGTAAAGCTGATAGGCGGGCGCGCCGTCAAACTCCTCGCCCTTGCGCTGGATGTCCAGCGGGTCGCGCGTGGAACTGTAAGCCGCGAAAAATTTTTTCGTCGCCTTGCGCGCGATAATGCAACTGCCGGAATTTGGTGATGATGATCGTCCAACTGAACAGCGACAACAGCAGAAGCACGGCGGCCGTGATTTTGCCTTCCACCGTCGCGTTCTGGATGGCATACACCGCCGCGTTGGCGGCAAACATCGGTTGAATGATAAATGAAGTCATGGGTTTATTTGATTTAAGTTTTCGATTGGAGAGATAATTCTTCTGCGTCAACAACGCCGCCGTTGTCATGTGCAAGCAGGGTGACGTTTGTTATTTTTACATTTGAACCGCGATGTGCGCGCTGGAATGGCACGCCAAATTCCTCGCGGAACATCCGGCTGAAATGGCGTTCGCTGCAATTGAGTTGCGCGGCGAGTTCGGACAACGAGCTTTCGGAAAGCTCGGTCTCGGACATCTGGCCGGCCAACTGGCGGAAACGCTCGCGCAGTTTGTTTCCATCGGCGGGCGCGGAGTGCCTTCCGTTCAACAAGCCCGCGACGATGCCGGCCCATAATTGCAACAGGGCGCAGCGCATGGAAAGCGCGTCGCTGTGCGTCTGCGCGGCCAGCCGCGAAAATTTTTGCCCGGTGATTTCGCCCGCAGTAAAAACGGAAACATGGGGCGCGGAATTTTCCGGCGCGAATTCGAGATGACGCCATTCGGCCACAGTCAGAAGTCCGCCGAGGTATTGCGGCTGGACGGAAAAATACTGGAGCTTGAGTATTTCTAACTGGCTCGCGCGCACGAGCGTGCTGGCGTTGAAGCCGAGGACAAGGCCGTCGCCTGTGTTGAGTTCACGGACATCCCCGCCGTGCAGCCAGTAGCCGACGCCTTCCGCGACGCGCGCGACAGTCCATCCGCGATGTTGCGGCGTCCACTCGCCGGAAGGGCGGAGCGTCAATTCCTGCAAAATGAGATGTCGCTGGACGGTCATGTCAGCGGAAGATGATGAATGTGCTGTGTTACCGGCGCGTTTCATTTTTGTCACGATTAGGAAACAAAACGGGGAACTGGCGGATTTCCCAAAAGCCGCCATTTCATCATCGCGCCTTTGAACGGACTTTTTTGGTGGCGTCCCGGTTGGGCGCGGGTCGTGCCGGGGAATTTTTCTGGAAAACCGGCGGCTTGTTTTCCGCAAACGCGAACCGTTTCTTTTTTTTGCCGCCAGGATTTCCATTTGCGTCATGGTTGCCATGCTGTTCCCGCCATTTGCCGGGGCTGGTCCCGAAGCGGCGGGCGAACATGAGGTTGAAAAGGCTCAAGGATTTGTAGCCACTTTCCAGCGCCACCTCGACGACCTTGGAATTGCCGGTGGCCAGGAGTTCGCGCGCGCGCGCGAGCCGGAGTTCGGCGCGTTTTTCGCGAAAAGACATTCCGACGGCTTGCTGAAAAATCCGGCTCAAGTGCCGCACGGTGCAATGGGTGAGCTGCGCGAGATCGTCAAAACTCATTTCCAGCAGCTCGGCTGGCGGAGTTTGTTTCAGGAAAATTTCCAGGCGCGTCCGGGCATCGGAGGCGTCCTCGCCGGACGCGTTTTTTTTCTGCTCAAGTTCGTTGGCGAGTGACTCGACAAAAAGCTGCAGCAGTTTCAAACGGAACGACAGGCTGTTCTTGTTTTGGCTCGCGAAAAGTTCCGCCATTTTCACGGCGACGGGACTTTGCGGCGGAAAAATTTGAAGCGCGGATTCTTTTCTGGATGCCGCAGCTTCAAACAAATCCTGTTCGTTCAAATTCATCAAGCCAATCAATCTCGCCGGTATGACGCTGAATGAAAAAAATGACAGATCACCCAACTGGCTCGCGCGGATTTTTCCATGAACTCCCCCGGCCAGCAGCAGGACGGTTCCCGGTTGCAGTTCGCGGTTCAATTCGGGCTGAAGGTGGTAGCCGTTTCCCTGGCGGACTTGTAGCAGCGACCAGCCGGCCAATCGCGGCATCCATTCGCCCTGCGGCGGCACGGAAAATTCCCTGACGGCCAGGTGAGGTTCGTATTTGTAATCAGATTTTTTCAATATCGGTTCGCGAAATTTATTGATCGGTAAAAAACCTCGGTGGCCGCAAACGACAGACCCGCGTGATGAAAATATGAAAAGCGTGTTACGAATGAGTGGCGGTTCTGAAAAATGCCTGAAAACTATTTTTCACCTTCTTGCGGGGGATGTGAATCGGATTTCATCCGCAGCCGCAATCAACGGGCGGGTTGACTTGTCCCATTGCTTCATCAGGCAGCCCAATGATTACAGCGTGAAACACCGTTAGGCGACGGTGCCAAATGATCGCGAGAAACCCGTGTGTTCGCCGCCATGAATCTTTTGAGGAATTTCTTTGTTTCCACATTGTAACAAATCCGACGGCTGTTTGTAATATGTGCCGCCTAGTTTTTGCCGGTGTATTTTTCCGTCAAGCCCCGCCGGTTTGAAAATAATCGGCTATGATCGGGACGAATCCAAAGATTGCCGACCAATGTTGCCTGCGCGCCGGAATGTTTCTGCGCGGCAGCGGGTTTTTGCTGCCATTGTTTTTTTGCCTCTGGGGATTTGACCCGGCATCAAGCCTGGCGGCGGATTCTTCCCCGACCGTCAACGCAATCGGGCCGCTTGATGCCGCCAGTGTCCCGCATTTCAACGTCCTTGAATACGAGATCGAGGGCATCAAACTGCCTTCCACGAACAATCTGACCCCGATGTATTCCAAATATGTCGGCACGAATGTCAGCTTGGTTGAGATAGTTCAGGCGGCTTCAGACTTGCAATCGGAATATCGCAGCCGGGGCTATCCTTTGGTGAGCGTCGCCATAGCGGAAAAACGGATCACCAACGGGATCGTTACGATGTATGTTTTTCAAGGGGCGTTTCAGCAGATTCTGGTGTCGGGCAAACGCTACATTGCTTCCAGCAATGGCGTTGAGGTTGCCTCGAATCCGTCGCCTGCCGAACTCAACCACCACCCGGAATCCACCAACACCGCTCCGCCTGCGATTCAATTCGAGAAGAAGGCAACGCCAGACACCCCCGAAGAACTTGCAAGGACGCGCGAAAGTTTGTTGCAGAAAATGGCCGAGCTGGCGGCGCAAGAAAAGGACACGCGGGTTCATGTGGTTTCCACAAACGGCGGCCCGCGATTTGAGGTGGAAAAATATTATGTCGAAGGCAACTCCGTTCTTTCGCCGGAAATCGTCGCCAGCGTGATGACCAATGTTGACGGCGCTTTCGGCACGAATGTCAGCAAAGAAGGCGTTATTGCGGCGGCGATGGAACTCCAGAAAGCCTATCGTGAACGCGGCTTTGTGACGGTGGCGGTGGGTGTGCCCCAGCAGAAAATCACCAACGCCACAGTGAAAGTGGAGGTGACCGAAGGCCGACTGGCAAACATCAAGGTCGCTGGCAACCATTATTTCAGCTCCAACGACGTCATGCGCACCTTGCCCAGCCTGCATACCAATACAATTCTCAACGGCCAGATTTTCACGGCGGAATTGAACCGGGCCAATGCGAACCAAGACAGGCAAATTTATCCGGCACTGAGTCCCGGCCTTGAACCAGGCACCAGCGATCTCACCCTCACGATCAAAGACCGCCTGCCACTCCACGCCAAGACCGAGTTGAACAATCAAAGTTCGCCCGGCACGCCCGACCTGCGCGTCAACTCGTCCGCCGTCTATAACAATCTATGGCAACAGGAAAATTCACTCGGCGTCCAATACAGTTTTTCCCCGGAGTTATACAAGAGTTATTCTCCGGTTGCGTATGACGCCTATAATTTTTCATTTCCAAAAGTTGCGCAACTATACAAAAACGCGAATGATTGGAATTTTTATGACCAGCCCCTGGTTGCCACTTACAGCGCGTTTTATCGGATGCCGCTGGGCAAACCCGAGTCCATCGAGGATATCGTCGCCAGCAACCCCGGCAGCTTCGGCTACGATGAAGCCACCCGGAAATTCACCTTGCCGCCGCCTTCAGGCCAGCCGGAGCTGACTGTCTATGCCAGCCGTGCAACCATTGATACCAGTTTGACTACCTTGTTTAAGGAAACCCTCTTTGCCACCAATGGCGCCAGCGTGAACCGGCAGGACGTGCAGCAAGATTTGACCGTCAATAACAGCATCGGCTCCCGCTTGAGTATACCATTGCGGCCTATTGGCGATCTGCAATCTACTATTTCCGGCGGCCTTGATTTCAAGAGCTACAACCTGACAAGCTACAAGATTAACATCTACACCATCCAGGGAACCATCGTCAATCTTCCGGGCGATTCTCCACCAACATATATCAACGTCTCCACCAACTATTCGCCCGTGCCTGTAACAACGAGCGATCTGAAGTATTTGCCATTGGCGCTCCGTTACGATGCCAGTTGGCATGATTCATTTGGAGCGGCCACGCTCGGGCTTGGTTTGAGCGCCAATCTCTGGTATTCCGGTCTCTACTCAACGACTACTGGCAACACCAATGGCGACATTAAAACCACCAATCTTTCCGGGCTTAAAGCTCTTCAACAAATCGCAGGTTCCAAGGAGTCGTCCGGCCACTGGGTCATACTCAATCCTTCTTTCTCCCAAAACTTTGAAATATACACAAATTGGACAATGACGCTCCGCGCGGACGGTCAGTGGGCCAGCGAGCCTTTGATCAGCAACGAACAATTCGGCGCGGGCGGGATTAACAGCGTCAGAGGTTACAAGGAAGGCGAAGCGTTCGGGCGACACCGGCTGGCACGTTTCATTGGAGCAGCAGACCGCCGCCCGTGGTGGTGGGCATTGTTTATGGCAATACTCCGCTCACCATCCGCGGCTCAATCTACATGGACTACGCCCGAACTTATTTGATTGATCCGCAAGGGCGCCCGAAGAGCATTCCGCTGTGGGGCGCAGGTTTTGGCGGCATCGCCTCGGTCGGCTCGCATTGGGAGGCGCGGTTTTTGTTTTCCCTGCCGCTCTTAAAAACGGGCAGCACAACGGAACTCTACCAGCCGTTTTTCAATTTCGCACTGACGGCGCAATTTTAATTGTTACACAAATGTCACCTGACAAATCTTTAACCCGATGCCTTGAGTGTTACAATTGGCGCTGAAGGATGCCATGAAGAATTTTCCTGCAAATCAGTCCGCCGCGTGTCAGCGACGATTTTGTTGCTGCTGGTCTGGCAATTAGGCGAGACCGTTGTTCAGGCCAATCCAACCGGCGGCACCGTCAGCCAGGGCACGGCCACCTTCACCACCCCAGGGCTCGCAATTGACCATCCAAACTTCCGACAACGCCTTCATCAACTGGCAGAGCTTCAACATCGGCGCCGGCCAGACCACCACCTTTGTCCAGCCTTCGTCCTCCTCGGTGGTCTGGAACCAAATCAACGATCCCAATCCGTCGCAGATTCTCGGCACCTCAACGCCAACGGCTATGTGGTTCTGCAAAACCAGTCCGGCTTTTACATCGGCGGCCAGGCCATCATCAACACCCACGGCATGCTGATGACCACCGCTCCGATGCCCTTCGCCGGACCTTTCCAGCGGCGGCGCCTGGCAGTTCAATGCGCCGCCGCCCACGGCCAACATCATCAACTATGGCCAGATCAACATCGGGAGGCGGCGGCTCGGCTTTTCTGATTGCCAATGACATTGAAAACAACGGCACCATTTCCGCGCCGCGGGGCAGCATCGGTCTGTATGCGGGCCAGCAGGTTTTGGTTTCCGACGCAGTCCCGACGGCCGGGGATTGAGCGCACAGGTCACGCTGCCGCAAGGCTCGGTGGACAATTAGGGCAGTCTGATCGCCGACGCCGGAAACATCGCCCTGCAGGCGGAAGTCGTGAACCAAGGCGGGCTTGTTCAGGCCAATTCCGTGCAAGATGTCAATGGAACCATTGAATTGGTCGCCAGCGACGCCGTCAATCTGGGCGCCAATTCCGTCATCTCCGCGCAAGGTGACAGCCACGGGCGCAAGTTCCGGCGGAACTGTCACCATCAAATCCGGCAACACCTTTTCCGATCAAGCCGGCTCGAGCCATCAACATTTCCGGCGGCGCGCAAGGCGGCAACGGCGGGCAGGTGGAGATTTCCGCGGCGCAAATGAGTCCGATTCAATCCACGCATCAACGGCCAGGCGTGTCAGCGGGTTTTATCAACGGCGAACTTACCATTGATCCTAAGCGACCTCACGCTGGATAGCGCCTATGTGGCTCGCTGACACCAGTCTTGATCATGCGCGGCGCTTTCGCAAATCAATCTTCAGGCGGACGATAACATTACCCTAAGCACGATATGGAACCTGCCTGACCCCAGTCGCGGCCGCGACTTTGACGCTGACCGCGGGAAACAACATCACTCTGAATAATGGCTCCGCGATCAAAGCCGGCAACAATTGGGGCGTGAACCTGTCCGCCGGCACGGCATAACCTGGCTTCCACGCCCGCCTCCGGCAACGATGGGATTTACCTGAACGGCAATTCCTATATCCAGACTCTGAACGGCAATATCAATCTCTGGGCTGCCAACGAGGTACATTGTCGGCCAGCGGGTAATGCGGCGCTCGGGGAATCACGGGATTCGAACCCGGCGGCAAGCATCAACGTGACCGCGCAGTATGGCGATGTGAATACCGGCGACAATTGCAATGGATTCAACTTCGCGTCAACCGCCAGTGTAATAATAATACAGCGCCGTATTACACGGTCTCCCCAAGTCTGGGCGGCATCAGCACGGCGGCGGGCGGCGATGTCACCATCACCGCCGGGGGCAACGTCACCAGCTTTCCTTCCCGTCCAAAAGCGTACAACAATGCCAGTCACGACGGCGGCACCGGCGCGTTCGGCTCTCAGCCGGGCAATGTCACCATCACGGCCGGAGGAAACGTCTATGGGCATTATGTGCTGGCCAACGGCGTTGGCACCATCACGGCGGAAGGGAATATCGGCGCGCCACTGACCGGCAACCCAGCATGGCTTTGCCCTTAGCTTGATCAAAGGAAGCTGGAATGTTTCTGCCCCCAACGGCAGCATTTATGTGCAGGATGTTCGCAATCCCAACGGGGTTTTTAACAATGTTGTCTACAGCAAACGCACGGACAATTCTGGAAATCCCCTTCCTTATGCCGGGGATCATTATTTTAATTACGATCCCAATGCCGCGTTGCTGCTGCAGGCGGGCGATTCAGTCGAGTTCACAGGCTTCGAAGCGCCGCATTCTCCCCCCGACCCGGCTGATCCCATCCCTTTCATATTGCCGCCATCGCTTCAGGTCATCACAGGTTCCGGCGATTTTGTGCTGGATCAGGATATAACCTTGTTCCCCTCGCCCTATGGCGTTTTGAAACTGGACATCGGCGGCGATTTCACCGGCAATCTGGCGGACATTTTGACCGGCGATTCCAGTGGCTCTCCAGCCGCTCTGGCCATGTCCAACGGCGGCATCTCTTGGAGTCCGGGCGCTGGTCTGCCGTCTGTGAATCTTGCCGGCAGTTATGATGGCACCACCCCGGTTGAACTCAACAATCCAAACCCGGTGCAGATCATGGTCGGCGGAAGCATCAACAATCTGGATATCAATACAACCATGGTAACCCAGATAACAGTCGGCGGAGACATCAACAACGTGGGTTTTCAAGGTGCAAACCTTCATTCTACCGACGAAACCTACATCCATGTCGGCGGTGCCATTTTCAACAGCCCCTATTATTCCACCGTCCAATTGCCTTCCGGTATCGTGAGTGCCAATTCATTGGATCCCAACGCTTGGGACTCTGTTTTCGATCTGGCTTTGGCTCCGGCAATGCTCGCAACTTTGGAAGCTATTAATTTCGACGCTCCTCTCCCTCAAGGAATAACTTCCATAAGCGAATATCTAAAATACTATAATTTCCTGCTCTTTCCTTCTCCTTCAATCAGCGCCAAGACCGATCCGATTGGTCTTGGCGCCAACCCGGGTTTTGTTTTTGATCCTTCATCAAATGAACTGGGCTTCAAAGGCCCCATGTCGGCTGCATTGGCAAGTGAACTGGAAAGCGGCACGTTCACCGTGCTCGTGGTCAATCCCAATGGAACCCCGGCGATTGATGCCAGCGGCCATATCGAGACTGAAACCTATGATTTCAGCGCCGCCTCCTCGATCAACAATCTTTATCTGGCCAGCCAGGATTCGACAGTGACACCGCAGCTCGGCTACCAAGTCAGCGGTCCCGGTCTATTCGACATCAATGCGGCATCCATCGAACTGGGCAACTCTGCTGGAATTTTGTCCTTCGGTGGGAGTGTAAATGTAAATGTGGCTGGCGATTTAACCATGCTTACCTCCACCATCGCTTCAATTAGTGGCGGATATGTAACGGTCAACGCCGGTGGCGAAATAGACTTAAGCCTCGGAAACAATGACTTTACCCCGGCGAACAACTCCACCCCTTGTTATGGCATTTATACCACGGGATCCGGCGATGTAACGGTGACGGCCGTTGGGAATGTCAACATCGGCAGTTCGCGCATAGGCGCCTTCAATGGAGGCAATGTTTTCATCGAATCATTCGATGGCGATGTCAATGCTGGCAACGGAGCCAATGACGCCCTGTATGTGCCGGTGTCGCCGGTATCTTACTTGAACCCAAATCCGGGACAAAACTTTGGCTTCCCCGAAACCTCATCATCAATCGGAGGAAGCGTGATTAATGATGACGCGCGCCCTTATGGAAGTGGAATCCTCGCCATTTCTCCGATCTCATTATATCAAACACCCGGAAGCAGCGGTTTGCCCGGAGACATCACCGTTGAAACTCCGAATGGAAACATTATTTCCACCTTGGGCGGCATTTCACAATTTGCCTTGAACAACGACATTGGTGGAGGGCCGACAATCACATTGACCGCAGGCACGCCGGGAATTCCGGCTTCGCCCGCGCAGGGCAATATTCTCCTTGGACAGGGCGGCGTTCTGGGCGGCACCGTCAATCTCACGGCTCAAGGAAACATCCAGGGCTTGGTCGTTTCCCGGCAGGACGCCAACATCACCGCCGTTCAAAACATCAGCGCCACTGTTCTTTCCGGCGGCAATGCGAATGTTTCAGGCGGTGGCGCAGTCAGCGGCACAATCATCGGCATCGGCGGTGCCACGGTTTCCGGCGGCGAAGGAGTGACTGCGGACGTGCAAAGCCAGAAAGCCAACGTCAATGGCATTGGCGACAACACCCTCGGGGGCTCGGCTGGCGGCACCGCTGCTGGCAAGGACGCGGCGGCGGCATCTAATAACGACACCCAACAACAAGTAGCCACCACGGATGGCACTGATGACGACGACAAGAAGAAAAAAAAGCCGACATTGCAACGCACAAAGCGGGTCACGGTTATTTTGCCCGCGAGTTGAGCGTTTTCATATTTCATTCAAATTGGAAGAACGAACGCCTGTTTGTCTAAAAGTCCAGCCAGCCAAAATATTTGCCGTCCGACGATTGCGATATATTCTGTTGCGACGAGAGCGCCAAAACCAACCGACACCGTTTCACAACTCTGCCCGAACTGCGGGCTGTGTTGCAACGGCGTGCTGTTCGCGGACGTGGAATTGCGCGCGGGCGATGACGCCGCGCGGCTCGCGGAACTGGGATTGTCGCTTCACAAAAAAGGCCGGAACAAAACCGCGTTCTCGCAGCCGTGCGCGTGCTTCGATGGAAAGCTCTGCACGATTTACGACGGGCGGCCAAAACGCTGCCGGACGTTTGAATGTGGCTTGTTAAAAAAAGTCGCGGCGGAAGAATTGAGCACGGGCGCGGCGTTGAAGAAAATTTCCGGCGCGAAAATCCTCGCGGAAAAAGTGCGCGGGCGGCTGCGTTCGCTCGGCCAGGACGACGAGCGGCTGGCGTTGACGAAGCGTTACGCGCAGGCAATGGGCGCGCCGGTTGATTTGTCGGCGGCGGCGGACAATTCCGAATTGCGCGGCGAGTTGATGCTGGCCGTCAATGAATTGATGCAAATTTTGCAGCGCGATTTTTTGAAATCACTTTCGTCGTCGCCGGTGGAAATGCAATTGCAGTTGCCTGATTCGGGCGGTTGGTTCAAATTTCACGCATGGCTTCGGAGACATTCAAGGCGAGCCGGTGGACGAAGGGAAATTTTCTTTTCCCGACGGTCATCGAGGTGACGGACAACGCGGTCGTCCGGCACAAGCGGTCGTGGTTTAACAAGGACGAGATCAGCATCAGCATCACCAAGGTCGCGTCAGTGCATATCAAAACGGGAGTCTTCTGGTCGGACATCCTGATCGAGTCGAGCGCCGGCAGCGATCCGCTGGCGAGCCACGGCCACAGAAAGGCCGACGCGCGGCGCATCCGCGAACTGGTTGAAACGGCGCAGGGAATTTTGAGCAGCGACGGGAAATTGAAGCTGTCCTGAATTTACGTTTGCCGGAAACACGGCGCGCTCACGCTTTCATCGGCTGCAGCAGTTCCTTTTTTTCTTCGGCTGGCTCGCTGGCGGTTTTCTCGCTTCGCAATTCTTCCAACGGACGGAAACGGTCGGCGCGAAAGCCGCGTTCGAGTCCGGCCTTGGAATCAGCCTTCGGGTTGACGAGGCCGATGAGCAGCACGGAAACGTCGCCTTCGAGCGTCAGATTGATGCCGAGCCGGATGTCGCGCACGACGTAGGTGGAATCTTTCACCGGCAAGGCGTCGTAAAGCTTGCTGATGTCCGGCGGGAATTTGTCATCCACGCAGACCACTTTGTCGCCGATGCTGAAATTGCTCATGGCAAAATTATTTCACCAGCGTTTTGCAAAACTTCTCGATGCGCGCCAAACCTTTCTCGATGTTCACCATGCTTGTCGCGTAGCTCAAACGGATGTAATCGTCCGCACCGAACGCGATGCCGGGAACGGCGGCTACTTTTTCCTGCTCCAAAAGTTTCGCGCAGAAATCCGCCGACTTCAACCCGGTCTGCGAAATGTTCGGGAACAGATAAAACGCGCCCTTCGCGTTCACGCAGGAAATTCCTGGAATGAAACTTAATTTCGCGTGCGCGTAACGTCGGCGTTTGTCGAATTCCGCGAGCCATTTTGGCAAATGGTCTTGTGGGCCGTTGAGCGCCTCGACGCCGCCTTTTTGCGCGAACGAACACGGATTGCTCGTGCTGTGCGATTGCACGGCGTCAATCGCCTTGGCAATCGGCTCCGGCGCGGCGAGAAAACCGAGACGCCAGCCGGTCATGCTCCACGCTTTTGCAAAACCGTGGACGATGATTGTGTGTTCCTGATGCGCCGGTGAAAAACTCGCGACGCTTTTTACTTTTGCGCCGTCGTAAAGCAGATGCTCGTAAATTTCGTCGCTCATGATGAGGACATTTTTTTCCACGCAAATATCGCCGAGCGCTTTGGTTTCTTCCGGCGTGTAAACGCTACCGGTGGGATTGCTCGGCGAGTTGAGAATGAACAGCCGCGTGTTCGGCGTGATGGCGGCGCGCAGTTGCGCGGGCGTGACTTTGAATTCCGTTTTGTCCGTCGTTTGCAAAATCACCGGCGTCGCGCCCGCGAGCTTGACCATTTCCGGGTAGCTCAACCAATATGGCGCGGGGATGATGACTTCGTCGCCCGCCTCGCACGTCGCGAGGATGACGTTGTAGCAGGAATGTTTTCCGCCGCACGAAACGATGACTTGCGACGGCTTGTAAGTCAGGCCGTTCTCGCGCTGGAATTTCGCGGCGATGGCTTCGCGCAATTCGGGAATGCCGCTGCTCGGCGTGTATTTTGTGAAACCGGCGGCGAGCGCTTTTGCCGCCGCGTCTTTGATGTGCTGCGGCGTGTCGAAATCCGGCTCGCCCGCGCCGAAGCCGACGACGTCTTCGCCAGCGGCTTTCATCGCCTTGGCCTTGGCGTCAATGGCGAGCGTGAGTGACGGCGAGAGCGAGGCGGCGCGTTGAGAGATTTTGTAATTCATAATGAGCGGCGGGAAATTTACGAATCATGCGGCGAAGTGCAAGAACGGAAAATAATCGTGTCCTGAATCAAGGCACACAACTGCCGGTCGCTTTGCATTTTGCGGGTATTTTCAGGCAATTAGAATTTGCCGTTCACCTCTGCGCGCTTGGCGCGTTTGATGCTTCCTATCAAGGCATGAAACGTATCTTGATTTACCTGATGCTGATGACGATGGGAATTTGCCGGGCCGAGATCCCCAAACTTTTCACCGAGAAGCCGTTTAATTCCGTCACGCTGGCGGAGGCGGTCAACCATTACGTCGCCATCGGCGAAACCGCGACCATCATGGAATTGCAGCAGCTCGCGGCGCAGGAGAAGTCCGACGACAATTATTTTGCCAGCCACGGCTACTGCCTCGGCGAACGGATTAGCTGGGTGTGCCGGATTCTATACGAGCCGCGCGGACATTCGCCGTTGCGCGGGCCGAAGTTCGGCACCTTGAGCATTCCCGAACGGACGATGCCGCTGGAAAAATGGCCGCTGTATCCGCTGGCCATTTCCGGCTCGACCTACGTTGTCCTGAACCAAAGTTACACTCCCAAAGGCAAGCCGGAAGACGTGACGCATTACCTCGCCTATTGCAAAGACAGCGGCGTCTTCCGCAAAAATCCCGTCGTCGTGCCGACGCAGGAACAGGCCATGAAAGACGCGGCGGCGCTCCGCAAATCCGAGGCGTGGCTGGCCATCAAATGGCGGGACGACGAGGGATTCAGCTATCCGATGGGCGAGCAATGGACCTGGGGCTTCATCCAAAACCAGGCCAAAGGAATCCCCGCCGAATCCGTTGCCGTGAAAAAGTCAACTGCGGATGCCGCCAATTTCTCCATTCGGTGAGGTGCGGAAATCTCAAACAAAAAAATTGTTTGCGTCCGCGTAACCTTCCTGTCACAAAAATTTCGGTTTGTCAGCCGTGAAGCGGCGGTATAGTTTCAAACCATGAAACAAACACGCCGCGAATTCGTCCGCATACTTTTCGTCGCAACGCAGGCCGCCGTCGCCGGCCGTTTTTTGCCGGGAAGTTTGCAGGCCGCCGTCGCTTTGGAATCACCGTCGCAACCGGACGGATTGAATTTTGTTGTTATCGGAGATTGGGGACGCAACGGCGAATCAGATCAATCGGAAGTCGCCGCGCAGATGGCGAAAGCGGCGCAGGAAATCGGCGCGAAATTCATCATTTCCGTCGGCGACAATTTTTACGAGGACGGCGTGACTTCAGTGGACGACCCGCAGTGGCAGGCTTCGTTCGAGAAAGTTTATAGCGCGCCGTCGTTGCAAGTGCCGTGGCAGGTCATCCTCGGCAATCACGATTACCACGGCAACTGCGACGCGCAGCTCGCCTACGCCAAAACCAGCCCGCGCTGGAATATGCCAGCGCGTTATTTTTTGAAGTCGGAGAAAATTGACGCGGCCACGACCGTTGATTTTTTCTACATTGACACGACACCGATGATAAAAAGTTATTACTCGCATCTGAATCCCGAGAAAACCCGCGACCAAGTCGTCACGCAGGACGTTCCCAAACAACTCGCGTGGTTCAAGGCCGCGCTCGCCGCGTCAACCGCGCAGTGGAAAATCGTCGTCGGACATCATCCGATTTATTCCGGCGGCGGCCACGGCGATACGCCGGAACTGCTTGAATTAATTTTGCCGCTGCTGCAAGAACACAATGTCCACGCTTATTTCAACGGCCACGACCACGACCTCCAGCATTTGCAGGCGGGCGCGCTGAACTATTTTGATTCCGGCGCAGGTTCGCAGTTTCGCCCGACCGTCGTCACCGAACATACAAAATTTGCCAAAGGCTGTTCCGGCTTCACGACGGTAAATTTGCAGGCTGATCGCATGAACGTCCAGATGATTGACAACAACGGGGCGCTGCTCTATTCGACAACGGTTCCGCGCGTTTCATGAATAAATTTCACGAACTCGCGCTCGTGTAGCGGCGCACGGAAATCCGCCAGAACCATTCCGAAATCAGCGCCCAGACGATTCCCAAACCGAGCAGCAACAACATTGATTCCGGCGAAACCAGCTTTTCCGCCAACACGCGCACGGGAACATTCGAGACGAGCAGCACCGGCAGCGCAAAAGTAAAAACCGCCTTGAACGCGCCCTTGAACGCCTCGTCCGGCATCCGCGCGATGTTGAACAAATTGTAATAGCCATAAACGATTCCCTGCGCACGCACCGTCCAGAAGCTGATCGCCGCCAGCATGAACATCAGCGAGTAATGGATCAAAATTCCCACCACGCACAGCGCGCTGAAGCCGGCGAGTTGCATGAAAGTCGGATGCAAATTTAATTTCCCCGCCGCGAAAAGCATCACGGCCACCGCGAAGAGCGCGTTGACGAACGCGCCCAAATCCACCTGCCGCAGCGAGACGATGAAGCGCGTGTTGACCGGCAGCAGCAGCAGGAAATCCATCTTGCCCGTGCGGACGAGTTCCGAGAGGTTCGTGCAGTTCACGAGGAAAAACGCCTGATAGACCTGCTGGATGAAATTGCTCGCGCCGACGAGCAACATCATCTGCCATTGCGTCCAGGTGCCGACGGAATTCGTCTGCGAATAAACGACGCCGACGAAACACAATTGCAAGCCGAACCAAAGCAGTTCCACGATGATCCACAAAATGAAATTGCCCTTGAACGACATCTCGCGCGTGACGGAATTTTTCCACAGCGCGGCGTAAATGGTGAGGTAGCGGTTCAGGTTCACTTGGGTTGATCGCAAAAGAAATGTTTAATGCGATTGGTTTTGCAATGGAGCTAACGCCGCGTGCATAAAATGCTGAAGCACTAACCAACAAGACACGCCGATTACAACAGCCAATCCCAGTCGAACCGCCAATTCAATTAGAAATACTTTTTGCCGCCGTTTGATGGTAGCGATAACTGGTGCGCCGCATTTAGGACAAGTCCGCGCATGGTCACTTACCTGCGCTTCGCATTCATGACATTTAATCAGTGGCATTGCTATTTTCCAACTTCTGGCTGAATACGCCCATTTCCGAACCGAGTCGAGAATTTTCTGGAAATTTCAATCCGTTTCATCCGCCAAACGCCTTGCCCGCCCCGGAGCGCTGTCCCGGTCAACACAAGGGCATGGTTTCTAGTTTTGTAAACGGTAAAAGAGCGATGCGGCGGAATTCAGGTTTGTCAACGCATATTGGGCGCCGTTGATGTTTGGGACATTTGTCAATGTTGTCCAAGATGGCGTGCCGGAGACAGTATCCGCTGATTGCAACTGATAGCCCGGCGAATTGGTGCTCCATTCGAGGACGGAGGAATCGCCGTCTAACGCCATGGTCAAAGCAGGGAATGTGAATGCGACGGTGAACGTGACATCCTCAACCGAGGAAAGCGTGACCGGCCCCAAAGTCGAAGCCAGATCATCCAGATTAAAGTATAATGGCGGACCCGGAAAAAAGTCAGGCGGGAAAGGGCTTGTGAGACCATAAACATCGAAGTCTGGATCGGAGACATCCATCAAATCTGCGACGCCGGGGATTCCCCACCCAAGGCTTCCAAATGTCTGGTTCACAAACATACCCGTGGCGTCCGTAAATGTGGCGACGCCAACGCCGGCGACTTCAATGGAAGCCGACAAGGCCGGACCCTGCAAGACCGTGTAATCGGGGATTGAGGTGTTCGTGGCGACTGCGTTGGTGTCCGCCAAGACGCGTATCTTGAACATGGCATTGGTGAACGCCGTGTCCCCGATTGAGCCGTCGGCACTGCCACTGAACGTGTAAATGATGTTTGTCTGGGCTTGTGCCTGGCAGCGCGGCGTGACGGCGCATAACATCGCCATTAGGGCAAGCGCGAGCGGGAGGGTAATTTCAGCGGAATTCCAAGTGGCGATGTGTGTGTGGTTCGGTTTCATAAGGTTGGCAGTCGCCCGGCAAGGGTGTGGAGTGAATTTTGCAGCCCGTTATTTTTCCATCTCTATAGTTTATTTCGCATTTAAGTTCCTGTCGAGTTCTGCTTTCAGTTGAATTTTTACCAGTTTTTCGCAGACAAGGGCTGCAAACCTTGCGGCGAACAATTCAATCGCCCAGGCAAGTCCCGACGTGCCGGGCGGTTTCAATCCACGAATGGTCGGGCGGCACGGTTCTGCGTTTGCCGGCGACTTTTTCCAGCGGCACCGGCTCCGTGCCGTCGCCGCGCGCGGCCACCATCACGCCAAAAACTCCTTCGTTGATCAAATCCGCGCACGCGCCGCCCAGCCGCGTGGCCAGCAGCCGGTCCACCGGCGAGGGCGTGCCGCCGCGCTGGACGTAGCCGAGGATCGTCACGCGCGATTCGAGGTGCGTGAGTTCTTCAAGCTGCCGCGCGAGCCGCAGAGTGTTTCCCGTGTGCCGGGCTTCGAGCGCGGCGAGTTCGATCTTGGCCTCTTTTTTGTCGTGCAACGTGCGGGCGCGTTCGCGTTTGTTTTCGGCGGCGGTAAAAGCGCGCGCGTCGTCCACGCTCATCGCGCCTTCGGCCACGGCGACGATGCTGAAATTCGTCCCGCGCCGGCTGCGGCGTTTGATGGCTTCGGCGATTTTTTCAACGTTGTAGGGAATTTCGGGAATCAAAATCACGTCCGCGCCGCCCGCGATGCCCGCGCCGAGCGTCAGCCAGCCCGCGCGATGTCCCATGATTTCGGCGACGATGATGCGATGATGGCTGTGCGCGGTGCTGTGCAGCCGGTCAATCGCCTCGGTCGCGATGTCGAGCGCGGTGGCGAAACCGAAAGTGGAATCCGTCATCGCCACGTCGTTGTCAATCGTCTTGGGCAGCGTGACGATGTTGAGTCCGGCCTGATGGAGGCGCAGCGCGTTTTTTTGCGTGCCGCCGCCGCCGAGGCAGACGAGCGCGTCGAGGCCGTACTTGTCGTAATTTTTGACGATGACGTCGGTCATGTCGCGCGTGCGGCCGTCAATCAGCATCCGGTGCGGCTTGTCGCGGCTGGTGCCGAGGATCGTGCCGCCGACGGTGAGGATGCCGGCGAGCGTGGTCTTGTCGAGCTTCAGCCGGCGGTCTTCGACGAGGCCGCGAAAGCCGTCGCGAAAGCCGATGATTTCCATGCCGTAAAACCCGAGCGCGGTCTTGCCGACGCCGCGGATGGCGGCGTTGAGGCCGGGGCTGTCGCCGCCGGCCGTAAGAATCCCGATGCGTTTGGTTTTTGCCATTTGACTCTTCGTCTATTTGAATCGGGAAAATGATTTTGTCGAGAACAAGTTTCGGAAATTTCAATTATTTTTTCCGGCGCGGCGATCGGAGCAAACCAATCAAGCAACCGAGCCACGCGACAATTGAAATCGCCGCGCCGATTTCAAACGCGCGGTCTTCGTAAGCAGAAATGAATTTGATGTCTGCCCGCCGGAACTTGGACGGCTTGAAATGCGACGTTCGCGCGGAGCAATGGCGTCGGCTGGCCGTCCACGGTTGCGCGCCAGTCGTGATAATAAGTCTGCGCGACGACGACGAGCGACGGTTCGGCGGCTTCAACTTCGATGTCCACTGTTTTGCTTCCGAATTTTGAATCAAGAATTTTTGCGGCGGTTTGATTTGAAACGGTCACGAACGATTTTGCTTCCGGCGGCAGGAAAACAATTTTGCTTCCGTCAAAATCGTTTTGCGTCAATGCCTGCAATGCTTTTTCGTCGTCGAGGAAAACCGGTTTTTGGCCGGCGGTCACGAGCGGCAGAAAATTTGCGCGCGACTGCCATTGGAACATCTCGCCCGGCGCGGTGATTTGCGAGACGCCCATGAAATCTTCCAGGCGCGGAAAATCGGCGTTGGTAGTGCGGTAAAACAGCGAGAGAACGTCGTCGCTTTCGCGCGGCGTGAGCGAGAAGAAGCCGTCCACCTTCGGCACGGCGTCGAGCAGGTTGACGTTGGCGCAATAGCCGAGCCGCTTCGCGAGAAAATTATTTTTTGGATCGCTCGAGGCGAAATTAGACGAATCCGTTCGCCGCCACCGGCGAGACCATCGCGCGCGAACCGCCGAGTTCGGGCTGCGGTTGCATTTTCAAATCTTCGCGCGCCAGATTTAATTCAAAAACATTCGGCGGCACGGTCGGATTTTGCGCCGGCTCATGCGTGAAAACGTCCAGCCACGCGACCAGAATCAAAAACAGCGGCGCGACTCGGAGCAGTCTGGATTTTGCTTCGCGAGCCAGCGCAAAAAGAACGGCGCCGGTCAAAATCAGAAAAGCTTCGCGCGAGAAACCGTTCAGCAACGTCGCCTGCGAATCGTCACCCGGCATCGGCACGAGCCGTGTCCAAAACATGATCGGCGATGATCAACGCGAGCAAAATTGCGCCGAGTGGCAGCAGACGCTTTTGAATTTTCTGGAAATTGGCCAGCGCAAACGCCGCAAGCAGCGGCGCGGCGAAGATGACGACGGCAATGTATTTGATTGGATAAGTGATCGAGGCTCAATTGCGGAATCAATTTTCGCAGCGCGGGAAAAACCGGCGTGTTTTCGCCGAGCGCGAAAATCAGTCCGGCGAACGCCAGTCCGCCGAGCAGCCAGACGCGGCGTTCGCGCATGCCCACAGCGCCAGCAACGCGAGCCAAAGCGTGCCGATGCCGAGGTAATACGACGAAGTCCAATATTGACCGTGCTGGAAAAAAATTCCTTCCGTGTGCGCCGTGCCGAACGCCATCGGCACGAGAAAATTCGCCCAGCCGCGCAACCGGGCATGGACCAGCGCAAGTCGGCGAAACCGGATTCACGCTGCGAATGTGCGACGAGATCGAGGAACGGCAGCAGTTGCACCGCCGTCAGCGCAATCACCAGCGCGACGACCGTCGGAAATCGCCAGAGCATTCTGCGGCGCGGCGATTCGGATTTCACGAATTGCTGAATCCACAGCGCGAGCAATAAAATCCATGTGAAGAAAATGATTTCCGGCCCGCCGGCGAGCATTTGCATCGCGCCGGCCAGTGCGGCGAGAATAATTTTTCTTCCGCCGTCGCGCCACGCAAGTTCAACCGCCAGCACGACCCACGGCATCCAGCGCGAACGTCGCCATGATGGCTCGGCCACATGAGCAGGTTGAATGTGAAGCCGTTGAATGAAAAAACTGTTCCGGCGAACGCGGCGGCGAAATTGTTTCCCGTCCATCGTCGCGCGAGAAAATACATTCCGAGTCCGGCGAACCACAAATGCAGCAGGCAGAAAAAGCCCAACGACCATTCGAGCGGCAGCGTCAGATAAATCAGCGCTGGCGGATAGAGCGGCATCGTGTTCCATTGCGCGAGGAACGGCACGCCGCAATTGTTGTAAGGATTCCAGAATGGCAATTCACCGTGCCAGAAACATTCGCGCTGGAAATGGGCGAGGGGATAGGCGAAAAATCCGTAGTCGCGGACGACGAATGTTTGCAGGCCGAGGATGACTTGCGGAAACGAGGCGAAAATCAGCAGCGCGAGCAAAATTCCAAACGGCAAAGGCTTGAACCATTTGTTGAATGGATTTTCTGTTTCACTTTGCACGCGGAGATTAAAACTGGCGGCGACGCAAAATGCAACGCCAGCTTCAAAACGGAACGCCGAACATCGCTCGGCTTGATAGCTTCGCTTTTCTATGCCGAGCGATGCTCGGCGCTCCGCCGATTGACGCTGACGCTTTCAAGGACTTACGCTGTTCACAGATTTATGAGCCAATTGCCAGATTCATTGCTCGAACTGATTCGCCGCACGTCCGCAGAAATTCCCGATGACGTGAACCAATCCATCATCGCGTCGCTGGAACAGGAAAAAAAAGGAACGCTGGCCGAGAGCGCGCTGAAAATCATTGACCGCAACATCGCGCTGGCGAAACAGAAATCGCAGCCGATCTGTCAGGACACCGGCAGCATTTTGTTTTATGTGAATTGTCCGGTCGGCTTCGATCAAATTGCTTTCACCGAAACTGCGCGCGAAGCCGTGAAGCTCGCGACGAAGAAAGGTTTTCTCCGGCAAAATTCCGTTGATTCGTTGACCGGAAAAAATGACGGCACGAATTGCGGGCCGGGCGCGCCGGCATTTCATTTTCATCAGCATCGCTCGCCGGAAATTTCCGTGCGACTGGTTTTGAAAGGCGGCGGCTGCGAAAATGTCGGCGCGCAATACTCGTTGCCGAACGAGAAACTCAACGCGAACCGCGACCTCGACGGCTGCCGCAAGGCGATCCTCGACGCGGTGTTGCAGGCGCAGGGCAAAGGCTGCGGGCCGGGCATCCTCGGCGTGTGCATCGGCGGCGACCGCGCGACGGGCTACGAGATGAGCAAGACGCAATTCCTGCGGCTGATCCCCGACCGCAATCCGATCCCCGAACTCGACGCGCTGGAGCAGGACATCTTGAAGACGGCGAACGAACTCGGCATCGGCCCGATGGGATTCGGCGGCAAGACGACGCTGCTGGGCGTGAAGATTTGCGCGGCGAACCGCCTGCCCGCGTCCTTTTTCGTGAGCATCAGCTACATGTGCTGGGCGTATCGGCGTCAGGGCGTGACGCTCGGCGCGAATGGTGAAATTCAAAAATGTATGCGCTCTGGACAAGGAGGAATTCGTGCCGTTCGTGCAGCCGGTCTATTCGCTGGCTACGCGCGAGATCGTCGGGGTGGAAGTGCTTGCCCGCTGGCGGAAGGCCGACGGTACTTTGATTCCTCCCGATCGGTTTATCCCGATCGCCGAAGCGAGCGGGCGCATCGGTCCGCTGATGCGTCATCTGGCGACAACCGCGCTGTCTGAACTGCATGACCACCTTCGGCGTAACCGGCAATTTAAGGTCGCGTTCAATATCGCCCCCACGCAGCTTCTTTCGGACGGGTTCGTCGGCGAACTACGCAGAATAGCCGTGGGTGCCGGAGTCTCGCCCCGCCAGATCGTCGTCGAAATCACCGAGCGTCAGGAAATCGCGGATGTGGAGAAAGCCGCGCAAGTGCTGGCCGAACTTCGTGATCGCGGCTTCCAGGTTGCGTTCGACGACGTCGGGACTGGCCACAACGGACTGTCGTATCTGCAGAAGCTGGGCGCCGACATCATCAAGATCGACAAGTTTCTCGTCGACGCGGTCATGACCAGCCATTCAGCGAAGGTCCTGGTCGAAATGCTCGTCAATGTCGGTCGCGAGCTCGACATGTCGACGGTCGCCGAGGGGATCGAGACCGAGGAGCAGTTTGTGTCGCTGAAAAGCTGCGGCGTCGATCAAGGGCAGGGCTATCTTCTGTCTCGCCCTCTTTCGATTGAAGATTTCCTGCGCCTGATCGCGACGTCGGCAGAGCGCTCCGCGTTCGCCGGCGATTGCCCAGGTCCTGCGAAGCAGGCGATGATCGCATAATCGGGGTCACGCGACGAAACGGTCTCTGGTGTCAGAGCCCGCGGAGTCGTCGTCCCTCATGCGGCTAGGCATCAAGGGCCGTCCAACAACACGAAGATCGGGCGCAGCAGGCCTTCGAGCAGCTTACGCTCGGGTTTGACCCCGCTGTGTGTACTGAAAACCTTATTTGAGTTGGTTCTTGACCCAGTTGTATCGCTGGTTTCCATCAATCCTGCAGGTTCTCACAATCGTCCGGCCCGAGACCCTCGTGCGTTGGCACAGGGCTGGCTTTTGCTGCTACTGGCGTTGGAAGTCGCGCCCATTGGGAGGGCGACCGCGGATCGACACCGAGCTGCGCGCGTTGATTCGGCGGATGAGCACCATTCGCCACGTACTCTTTCCTGATATGCCAAGCCATCTACCTTGCGTTTGCCGCATGAGCCGAACGCATCGCCTTCCTGTTTGTCACGTTGCTTCGCGAGATAGTCGTCAATCGCCCGACGGATCAGGGCCGCGCGAGATCGTTTCTCTTTTTTCGATAACTCGTCCAGCGCTTGAAGCTGGGCACCGCCGAGCTCAACCAATGTCCGTATAACTTTCGTCTCTTTGATGTGTCACATCGATTGCATATTTCATAGACGAACAAATCAACCCATCTTGCAAAATTTCCGCCCGTTGCTGCGTGCAGACTCAGCTCCATTGGACCGCAAGCGGCGTTGGATGATCGATCAGCGATCGGCTGGTTGTTTTAAGATTCGCCGAATGAGCACTTATGGAACGGCCGCTTCCAGGGGGATTGTGTGCATCTGCGCCGTTCCTCCGACCACCGCCCCAAATGCCGTAAAGAATTCGTTGGCGAGTTTTTCGGCTGTGGAATTGACCAGCCGCTGGCCGAGCTGAGCCAGCTTGCCTCCGATTTGCGCGTCGACGTCGTAATGTAGGATCGTGATGTCAGCGTTTTCGGATTCCAGACGTACAGCGGCACCACCTTTGGCAAATCCCGCCATGCCGCCGGATCCTTCGCCTGAAATGCGATAGCTGTTCGACGGATCGAGATCGGACAGCGTGACCTTGCCGCTAAATGTTGCCTTCACCGGCCCGACCCTGAACACCACCGTTGCGGTCATCTCTACCGGCGAGGACATCTCCAGATTTTGACATCCCGGAATGCATTGCTTCAGCACCTGCGGATCGTTGAGAGCTGCCCACACCTTTCTTTGGACGCAGGAATGCGCTGGGTGTCGTTCATCTGCATGATTGATTTTCCTTAAGGGGCTTGCGACGTAAGTGGGATGCGCTGGCCTCGCCGGCGCAGGGCCGTAATCTCCGCCAATATCGACATCGCGATTTCCTCTGGCGTGATAGCGCCGAGGTCGAGGCCAGCCGGGGCCTTGATGCGGTCGATGACCGCAGCGTCGATGCCTTCCGCCGTCAGTTTTGCGCGCAGCGCCGCCATCTTGCGGCGGCTGCCGACGAAAGCGTGATAGGCGGCTTCGGTTTGCACCGCTGTCCGCAACGCGGCCTCGTCGCCCTTGCCCTGTGTCGATACCACGATGAAACGCCGCGCCTCGTGCAGCCGGCCGAGCGCAAAGTCGTCGATCAACATGTCCGCGTCGGGTGTGCTCGGTAGGTCGGCGGCGGGTGCGGCGACCGTGACGTGATAGCCGAGCTGCCGGGCCTGCATCGCGAGCGACAACGCGACCGGGCTGCCGCCGAGAATAATGAGCGAAGGATGCGGCAGCACGGGCTCCACGAATACGTCCATGGTACCCTTGCTCGGGCACATGTTGGTCGCAAAACGCACGCCGTCGCGATTCTCGCCAGGCCTCACACCGAGCTCGGCCAACAGATCTTCCGGCTGCACCGAAACCATGCGTGGCTCGCCATCGGCGAGCGCATCGCGCGCGGCCTTCAGCACCGCACCGCGGGCGCAGCCGCCGCCGATCCAGCCCGCCACAATCGTTCCGTCGGGACGGATGATCGCCTTAGCGCCGGCCTTCGCCGCCGTCACCGATACCGTGCGCACCACGGTTGCGAGCACAAAGGCTTGCTCGGCGGCCTTCATCTGGGCCACCAGATCCATCACTTCTACATGCTTGGTCATGGGCGGCACTCCCAAACTCACAACTTCGCCAGATAGGGTTCAAGCGCGGTCAGGCTTTTCAGCGTATTGGCGGGCGCATAGAGATCGATGTGCGGCAGTGCGGCTTTGATGCCCGCGGCCTCCGGCGCGTAGCCTTCCCACGCCATCATCGGATTGAGCCAGACGATGCGGCGGCAGCGCCTGGCCAGCGCCGCCATCTCGCGGCCGAGCAGGCCGGCATCGCCGGTCTCGTAACCATCGGACACGATCATTATGCAGGAGCGCGAATGCAGCACACGCGCGGCATGCCAGCGATTGAAGGTCTGCAAGCTTTCGCCGATGCGGGTGCCGCCGCCTGCGCCTTGCGTCATGATCGAAAGGCGATCGAGTGCGCGTGCCGGATTCTTTTCTTTCATCGCATCGGACACATAAGCGAGCCGGGTGTGGAACAGGAACGCCTCGGCCTCGCGGAATTCATCCAGCACGCCGTGGATGAAGCGCAGGAACACACCGGTGTACATGCTCATCGAGCCGGAGGCATCGAGCAGCATGATAAGCCGCAGCGGCTTTTCCTTGCGTTGTCGTTTGACGAGTGAGATCGGCACGCCGCCATGGCTGATATTGCTATGGATCGTTCGCCGGAGATCGAGCCGGTAACCGCGCCGCCGTGCCAGGTCGCGCCGCGTCAGCCGCGTGCGCATGATCTTTGCAAGCCGTGCCGCGGCGGCGTGGGCCTGCTCGATCTGGTCGGGATCGGCCAGTTTACGAAAATCCACCTCGGCCAGATTGTCGGCGCGCGAGGCGCCTTCCATGCGGCCCTCGCCGGAGCGATCCTGGAGCGCTTCGTCGGCGGATGGAATCAGGTCCGTTATCGCCTCGCTCCCGGCGGGTTGGGATTTGGAGTCCTGAAGGCTCTTCAGCGACGGATTGTTGGCCGGCTTCGCCGATCCCGTGGTGATAGATCGCGATTTGACCCGGTGGCCGAGCCAGAAGGCGTCGAACAACCCGTCGAACCGGTCCCAGTCGGATTTCCTTGCGGAGAACAGGTTTTTGAACGCGGTACGCAACAATCCGGGCTTTTCGGCATAGCCTGCCGCCATCAAGACTGCGGCGTCTTCGCCTTCGTGCAGGCCGAGCGTGAAGGCGTTTTCGCGCAGGGTCTTGAGAAATGCTGCGAGCTTTCCCGAAACAAGGCGCGAGACCTCGTCGATCTCTTCATAGTTCGGACTGGCGCCGCAGCAACTCATGCGACCTTCCCCAGCAGGCGTTCGGTCACCTCGCGCGTCACGCGCGACTTGTCCTCATGCGTCTTGAGCAGGCACATCAGGGTCTCATGAACGATTTCGGGGGAATCGTGCAGGTCGCGCAAGTTGAGCCCGACCAATGCGGCCGCCCAGTCCAGTGTCTCCGCGACGCCTGGCACCTTGCGAAGCTCTTCCTTGCGGATGTTTTCGACCAGCCGCGCGATCTGTAGAGACAACGACGCCCCGGCGCTAGCAACCCGCGCCATGATGATGCGCGCCTCACGATCCACGTCTGGATAATCGACATAGTGGTAGAGGCAGCGGCGGCGTAGCGCGTCGGATAATTCACGCGTGCTGTTGGAGGTCAGCACCACATGCGGAATCGTCGTAGCGGAAATCGTGCCGAGTTCGGGGATCGAGACCTGAAAATCCGATAGCAACTCGAGCAGGAACGCCTCGAATTCATCGTCGGCTCGATCGATCTCGTCGATCAAGAGCACCGGCGGCTTGTTACGCCGGATCGCGGCCAAAAGCGGTCGCTCAAGCAAGTATTTTTCGGAGAAAATCTGAGCCTCGATCGCATTGGCATCCTCATCGCGGTGGGCCTGGATCGAGAGCAATTGCCGCTGGTAGTTCCATTCGTAAAGCGCGGCCGATTGATCGAGGCCTTCATAGCATTGCAGCCGGATCAACTCGGTCGAATGCGCCGCAGCCAGCGCCTTCGCCACTTCGGTCTTGCCGACTCCTGCCTCGCCCTCAAGCAAGAGCGGACGTCGCAACAATTGCATCAGCGAGATTGCGGTCGCGAGTTCCCCGTCGGCGATATAGCCGGTGGCAGCGAGCGCCTGCGCGATCTCATCGCGGGTCTTCATGGTCAGCGTGTTTTCCTTCGTATAATCGCTCTCTCGGTCATTCCGGGCGATGCGAAGCATAGAACCCGGAATAACGAAAGGCGAACGTTCTTGCTACGCCGCGAACACTCCCAGATTCTTCGCGGCCCTCCAGTTGCGCCAGTAATCATGGGGCATCTGGATATGGATACTCCCCAGGAACGAGAAGGCGTCGTTGACGGCGTTGGAGAACGCCGGCACGCCGCCGACATTCGGACTCTCGCCGACGCCCTTGGCGCCGATCGGGTGATGGGGCGATGGCGTCACAGTGAAATCGGTCTCCCAGTGCGGCGTCTCCACGGCCGTGGGCATGAAGAAATCCATGAACGAGCCTGTGACCACATTGCCCTCGGGGTCGTAACGAATCTCCTGGCCCATCGCTATGGCAAAAGCTTCGGTCAGTCCGCCGTGCACCTGGCCCTCGATGATCATCGGGTTGATGCGCGTGCCGCAATCGTCCAGTGCATAGAAGCGCCTGATCTTGTAGACCCCGGTATCGACGTCGATGTTCATCACGCAGATATAGGCGCCGAACGGATAGGTCATGTTGGGCGGATCGTAATAACTCACCGCTTCCAGGCCAGGCTCCATGCCGGGTGGCACGGAGTTGTACGCCGCCCAGCAGATGTCCTTCATCGACATCGTCTTCTCGGGCAGGCCTTTGACGCGAAAACCGTCGATATCCCATTCGAGGTCGCCCTCGTGCACCTCAAGCTTGTAGGCGGCGATCATCTGCGCCTTGGCCTTGATCTTGCGCGCGGCCATGGCAATCGCCGCGCCCGCCACAGGCGTCGAACGCGAGCCGTAAGTGCCGAGTCCGTAGGGCGCGGTATCGGTATTGCCTTCCTCGACCATGATATTGTCGGCCGGAAGGCCAATCTCGGTGGCGATGATCTGCGCCCAGGTGGTCTCGTGTCCCTGACCGGTACTTTTCGTGCCGACCCGGGCAGTGCCCGCGCCAGTGGGATGCAGCCTTATTTCGCAGGAATCGAACATCGCAATCCCCAGAATGTCGCAATTCTTCGAGGGACCGGCGCCGACGATTTCGGTGAAGAAGGAGACGCCGAGGCCCATGATCTCGCGGGTCTCGCCGCGTCTGAAGGCTTCGCGCATTATCGTCTGCTCGCTGCGCAGACCGGCATAGTCGACCGTCTCCATCATCTTCTTCATGGCGGTGTGGTAGTCGCCGGAATCATATTCCCAGCCCAAGGCCGAGTGATATGGAAACTGCTCCTTCCTGATGAAGTTCTTTAGCCGCAGTTCCGCCGGATCCATCCCGAGCTTCTGGGCCAGGATGTCCATGCCGCGCTCGATGCAATAAGCGGCCTCGGTGACGCGGAACGAGCAGCGATAGGCAACGCCGCCCGGCGCCTTGTTGGTGTAGATGCCGTCCACCGACAGATGTGCGGTCGGGAAGTCGTAAGAGCCGGTGACGATGTTGAAGAAGCCGGCCGGCCATTTCGACGGATCGGCGCAGGCGTCGAACGCGCCGTGATCGGCGAGCACGTGAACGCGAAGACCGGTTACCTTGCCCTCCTTGGTCGCCGCGATTTCGGTAGTCATGTGGTAATCGCGCGCAAACGACGTGGCGGTCAGGTTCTCGATGCGGTCCTCGACCCATTTGACGGGTTTGCCGGTGACGATCGAAGCCACCGCGGCACAGATATAGCCGGGATAGGCCCCGACCTTGTTACCAAAACCGCCGCCGACGTCGGGCGAAATCACGTGGATCTTCTGTTCCGGCAACTTTGCGATCAGGGCTACCACGGTGCGGATCACATGCGGCGCCTGGAACGTGCCCCAGATCGTCAGTTCGCCCCCGATCTTGTCGAACGAACAGACGCATTGGCAGGTCTCCAGCGGCGAGGGATGGGTACGGTGATAGGAGATCATCTCCTTGATCGTCACCTCCGCCTTGCGGAACGCGGCGTCGGTCAGGTCCTTGTCGCCGACGGTCCACTCGAAGATGTGGTTGTGATGCTTGCGGGGCCCGTGCGCGCCTGACGTCTTGCCGGCGAGATCCTCGCGCAACACCGGCGCGTCCTTGTCCATCGCCTTGAACGGATCGATCACCACCGGCAACGGCTCGTATTCGACCACCACCTTGTTGATGCCGTCATCGGCGGCATAGCGGTCGGTGGCGACCACAAACGCGACCTCCTGGTTCTGGAACAGCACCTTGCCGTCCGCCAAAACCATCTGCACGTCGCCCGCCAAGGTCGGCATCCAGGCGAGGTTGACGGTCTTCAGCGTCTCGGCGGTGATCACAGCCAACACACCCGGCACCTTCAGCGCCTCTTCGCTGTTGATCGATTTCACCCGCGCATGGGGATGCGGTGATCTAACAAAGTCGCCGTGCAGCATGCCGGGCAGTTTGACGTCGTCGACGTAATTGCCTTTGCCTTGTGTGAAGCGGGCATCCTCGACGCGCTTGCGCTTGCAGCCCATGCCTTCGAGGGCGGCGGTACGTTGTTCCCGCGTGGGAGTTAGGTCGTTCATTCCGCGGCCTCCTTGAATTCAACACCATTGATCTTGTCGGCGGCGTACTGGATTGCCCTGACGATGTTCTGGTAGCCGGTGCAGCGGCAGATATTGCCCGAGATGCCCATCCGGATTTCTTGTTCCGATGGCCGCGGGTTCTCCTGGAGCAGCCGCTGCGCGCGCACGATCATGCCGGGCGTGCAGAAGCCGCATTGCAGGCCGTGCATCATGCGGAAACCTTCCTGAAGCGCCGACAGCGTGCCGTCGGCATTCGCAACGCCCTCGATGGTCAGAATCTCAGAACCTTGAGCCTGCACCGCGAACACTGTGCAGCTCTTCACCGACATGCCGTCGAGATCGACGGTGCAGGCGCCGCAATGGGTCGTCTCGCAGCCGATATGGGTGCCGGTGAGCGAGAGATTTTCACGCAAGAAATGCACCAGCAGCGTGCGCGGTTCGACGAGGCCTTCGACCTCAGTACCGTTCACTTTCATGGTCACATGAGTCTTTGCCATTTTCTCAATCCTCTCATTTCGCGCCGGCCGCGGCGCGCTGCAGCGCCCGCGTCACCATGATGCCGCCGACATGCTTGCGGTATTCGACGGGCCCACGGGCATCCGCGGCCGGCGACATGATCGCTTCCGCCGCCGCAGCCGCCTTTTTCAGTGCCGTCGCATCAAGGCTGGTTCCGATCACGGCCTTGGCCGCGTCGGTTGCGAGCAATGGCGTCTCGTGCAGATTGGTCAACCCGATCGCGCAGGAGGCGACCTTGCCGCCCGCCATCGTCAGCACCACGGCGGCAGCGGCGGTGGCGTAATCGCCGACTTTTCGTTTCAGTTTTTCGTAGGCGTAGCCGTGGCCTGCCGCAGGCAACGGAATCGAGATCACGGTCAAGATCTCGCCGGGCTCGAGCGCAGTGAAATAGGCACCCTGGTAGAACTCGCTGGCCGCAATCTCGCGTGCGCCGCTAGCCCCTTCAAGCCGATAGCTGGCACTGAGCGTCATCATCAGCGCCGGCATATCGTTGCCGGGATCGCCGTTGGCAACATTACCGCCGATCGTGCCGCAGTAGCGCACCTGTGGATCGGCAATCAAAAGCGCGGTCTCGTGCAGAATCGGCAGGGATTTGGCGATGTCATCCGACGCCAGTAGCTCATGCTGGGTGGTCATTGCGCCGATCACGACTGTGTTGCCGTCGCGGCGGATTCCCTTTAGGCCGTCGATGCCGTGCAAGTCGACCAGATGTTCGGGGGTGGCGAGCCGAAGCTTCATCATCGGGACCAAACTATGACCGCCGGCAAGGGGGCGGGCTTCGTCGCCCAAGGTCGAGAGCAGTTTCACGGCATCGGCCAAGGTCGCCGGCCGGTGATAGCTGAACGGGCCAGGGATCATCGTCTCCTCCATGCGTCTTTATGTTTTTGAAACCAGACGTTGGCTGGAGGGTCTTCCCGGAATTTTTCACAAGCAAGGCGGCGGCGGCCGCTTCATCACCGGTTGAGGGAATTCGCACGAATTACGGATTGACGCGCACGAAATGCGTCAGGCTTTGCGACCTATCCGACCTGATGATTGCGCCGAGCAAGACCAAGCCGGGCCTTGACCTCGGCGATCTTGGCGCGGCTCACGGGAACGCGATGCGGCGACGGGCCGTCGAGTTCGATCACGGCGCCGTCACCTTCCTTGCGCACGAAACTGACATGCGGGATCGCCACGATATGGCTGCGATGCACCCGGACAAAAAGGCCGGGATCGAGCTGCGCCTCGGCTTCCGAGATCGACCACGGACACATCCGCTCGCGAGTGCCGTCATGCACCCTTGTATAATGAGCATCGGCCCGGACGCTGCGCACATCGGCCGTATCGATAAAGTGCGTGCCGTCAGCGCCCTCCACTGGCAATCTCGGCGCCGGCGCCGGCCGTGGCGGCTGGCCAAGACCGCCGAGCGGTGCTGAGGTCAGGCGGGGAAAGCTGCCGGCAGCTCCCGCATCGCCCGGCGCAACCGCGAGCGTCGCTTCCGCGGCCGGATCGACGGGGAGGGCGGAAGTCGCCGGTTGCCGGCGAGGATCCGGCACCAGCGACAGCAGGAAACCGGCCGCGATCACAAAGCAAAGCACAGCGACGACGACGGAGAGGATCTGCGGCGACGCCGCAAGCCCGCTGGCATGCACCCTGGCCTGATCCGGCGAGCAGGCTACGAAATGCATGCCGTACATCGCGGTGTAGTGCATGCCTGATACCGCGACGCCGAAGGCGATCGAACTGGCGATCAGACGAATACCGTCCTGCCGGGCCAGGAACGCACGCAGGCCGCCATAGGCTGTGACGATCGCGATCAGAACAGACAGCAGCACCATTCCGCGGTCGTGCTCGATGGCAAAATTGCCGGCGAGGCCGTGGATGCCGACATAATGCATGCTCACGATGCCGGCCCCGAGCAGCACCGCCGAGGAGATCATGCGCCGCAGCGACGGCTCGCCGATGCTCAGGAAAAACAGGGATACGCCGACCACCAGCGCGCAGATCAGGAACGAGACCGTAGTGGGAAGCACGAGGTAGACCGTATCGGCGGGAAGCGGCGCCGCCAGCACGCCGACGAAGTGCATGGTCCAGATGCCAACGGCGAGGAAACCCGCCGCGCCCGACAGCAATACGCGACGGCTCACGCCTGGCGTCCCGCGGATGCGTGCCGCGAGGCCGAAACCGGTGTAACCTCCCAGGATCGCGATCACCACCGAGAGCGCGACGAGATAAGGATCGTGTCCTTCGAACATGACCTTCTCGGCCGCCCGTCTCCACGGGCGTGCCTCCTCCCGGTCGGAATTTATATGGTCGGCGACCAAGATGACAATGTGCAGGCGGCTGCCGTTATGCTGGCGGCCTTAACAATCGAAATAAGACGAAAGGGGCCATGAGCGGACGTGAAGTTTGGCTCCGGCTTCAGTTCCCCTTTAAGGCGGCCTTGGCTTTCCTTGCGCCAGCGCAAGAACTATAGTGCACCCTATGATGACGATTGCGGATGTCGAGGTTGACGCGGGGAGCAAGACGTTTGCCACGGGCCTACTGCCGGAATTGATCGCGGCGCTCCGACGGTGCCGCAGGGGCGATCTCGTCGCCGTCGTCAGTGGCAATCCAGCGCTTGGGCCAGAGCTCGAGGCTTGGTGCCGTTTCACCCGGAACAGTCTGGTCGATGTGGCGGAGGAGGAGGGACGCACGCGCTGGGTAATACGCCATGGCGAGGCGCCCACGAATGTCGACGGAGATCGGCCCGTAGGCTCGCGTCTGTGGCTTTATACGAATTTCGACTGCAATTTAAGTTGCGATTATTGCTGTGTGCGCTCCTCGCCCAAGGCGCCGCGCCGCGCGCTCGGCCTCGAGCGGATACGACGGATCGCGAGCGAAGCGGCGACGCTCGCTGTCAAAGAGATTTTTGTGACCGGCGGCGAGCCCTTTATGCTGCCTGATATCGGCGAGATTATTACGTCCTGCGCGGCGGTGGCGCCAGTTACCGTCCTTACCAACGGCATGCTGTTTTTCGGGCGCCGGGTCGAGACGCTTCGCGCCTTGCCGCGCGAGCGTGTGACCTTTCAGATCAGCCTCGATAGTCCGACGCGGGAGCGCCATGACGCCCATCGCGGATCGGGATCATGGGATCGGGCCTGGAAGGGAATCGAACTTGCGCGCACCGAGGGGTTTCGCGTGCGATTGGCGGCGACGGTGTCGACGGACGACGAAGCCGAGGAGTTTTCCCGCTTTCTTGACATCCATCGCGTCCGCGAGGGAGACCGCGTGATCCGACGAATTGCCCTGCGCGGCACAGCAACCGAGGGCCTCGCCTTGGCACGGGCGGATCTCGTTCCCGAGGTGACGATCACCGCGGAGGGCGTATTCTGGCATCCGGTCGGCGCCGAGGACAACGACCTTCTGATCAGCCGAGAGATCTTTCCGCTCGCCGAATCATTCGCCGCCGTACGTCGCGCCTTCGACCGCGAACATCAGCACCAGCGCCGGCTGGCGAAGATATTCAATTGTGCCTAAGACCGTATGCTAGGCCGCAGGCCTCTTCAAAAAACCCTGCTGCGACGACGCGTCTCGTAAGCTCGCGTAGGCGTCGAGCTGCGGCGCGATCCACTGTCGCAATCCTTCCGCCTCGAGCACCGGACGATGGATCGGGTTGTCAAAGCTCATGGCGAACAGCGCCTTGGCGAACGCCTTTTCCAAGGCAGGGTCAAGATCGGAACGTGCCGTGAACATGCAGTGATTGAACGGCGGCGAACTCCAGATCTCGGTGAGCGCGCCTTCCGGTACCAGGCGTTCGCTCCGCACCGCGTTCCAGAATGGGCTGCCGATGGCGCCGGCATCGGCGCGGCCGTCGAGAACGGCACGAACGACGTCGGACTCGCTTGTGCCAGTGTCGCCGTGCTTGCCGAGGTCAGTGTTGAACCGCAGCGACTTATAGTCCTTCCCCTCGAACATTCCCTCGCGCTCGACGAAATGGACCGGCAGGATCGCCGCATGCCCGCTGTCGCGGCTGCCGAGCGCCAGTGTGCGGCCCATTAGATCGGCAAGTTTTGCCACTGGCCCGCCGGTAACCGCGACGATCTTGGTCATCCAGCCTAGGTCCGTATCGCGCATCGCAATGGGGCGGCACCGCCGGTTGCTCCAGGTGTCGGCTTGGATAAAGGCGAGGTTCGTGTTCCAGCCGATGTCGATACGTGGCAGCGCTTCACCGGGTTCGGCGAGGAGGGCGGCGACCTGCGCCTCATAGCTTTGAAATAGCACGACCTCGACAGGAACATGCGCTTCCTCGTGGAAATATCGCCGCATGCCTTCCCAGATGCTGACCACTTTCGGATCGTAAGCAACGGCACCAACCCAGATCGACCGACTCATGATTGTCTCTCGCCCTTGATGCTCAGAACAGCGGAATGCCCAACACCGCCTTGCCGATGAATTCGCGCAAGACGTCGCCCGTCGGCGCCATCACAGCACCCGCATGGGCATCTCGGAACAGGCGCTCGATGGCCATGTGCTTTGAAAACGCGGCACCTCCACAGACACGCATCGCCGCCGAAGTGACGGCGATCGCGACCTCGCCCGCCGCTGCCTTGCACTCAAGCACACGCAATACGGTGGTCTCGCGCGGGCGCTCGAGATGATCGACAAGATCATCGATGCGGGCCGCAAGCCCGTCAGTGTCGATCTGCATCGTCGCAAGCTGGGCACGAAGCGTCGGCAAGCTCTCACCGAGCGTCGCGCCCAGATGCTCGAAGCGCGCGGCCTTCAGATGCGTTGCGGCTCCTGCTACGGCCGCGCGGCAAAGTCCGAGGGCGACCGCCGATGTTCCGAGGTTGAACAGCGGAAGCACAACCTCCAGCATCGCCTTGAATCCGGCTCCATCGTCGGTCAACTGGAAGCCGGACTCGACCTCGCAATCCTCGAGGCTCATCGGCGCGGAGGCGTTGGCGCGCATGCCAAAACCGTCCCAGGGGCCCGCGGTCGACAATCCGGGGTTGTTGCTTGCAATAAGATAGAGGGTCGAGTCGGTCGGCCCCTTTCCGTCGGGCGCCAATGCCGAAATGACGTAGCTCTGCGCGTGGCCGGCACTTGTCACCCAGGACTTCTTGGCGTTGATGCTCACATTGGCGCCATGTCGTTTGCCTCGAGAGACCGGCGCCCAGAAATGACTGCGCGATCCAGCTTCGCTGAAGGCCAGCGTGGTGAGATGCCGCCCGGCTGCAATCTCTTTGAGCGTCGAAGCCGTGGCTGCGTCTGTCCGCGCGGATGCGATAGTTGCGGTGGCGCAGATATGCATCAGATAGACCATCGCCGTAGAAGCATCCGATTCCGCCAGTGTCGCGATGACGGCGGCAAGCGTTCGCGGTCCAAGGCCCGAGCCGCCGATATCGGTCGGCAGCGTGATCGCCAGCAATCCGCTCGAGCCGAGTGCGGCGACGGCCTCGGAGGAAAATCGTGCATCCTTATCGTTCTGTCTGGCCGCCGGTGCCAGAATACGATCGGCGATGTCCTTGGCACTTGAAACGGCGGTCTCTTGATCCATGACGGCCCTCGATATTGGCGTTAAAAATTTCAGACCCGCACTTCTACAGGACCAAGGCTAGGCGATCCCCACCATCGGATCAACTCGACAGGTTTCGCTCGATGGCAGGTCGCGGCGTTAGATCGGGGGACAGTATCTCCCCCAAACAATACGTTGCCGAAGACCTTCTTGTTTCATCGGTCGAATTGTATTTTTCATGACACCCTGGCTGTGGCCCACCGGCGGTCCGGCGCTTGCCCGCTACCCCTGAGAACGCTACCAATGATCGGGCACGTAACCGGATCTGTTTCGAGATGGTCGCAAATGACGGCGATGTCCCGCCCATCCTAGCGCAAAAACACTATGCGCAGCCCTCCGCCTTCACGCCGGAAAGCCTGCTGCGCGAGGCGCGCCGGCAAAAGCGGATCCCGCCATCCAGCATCCCCGCGATCTGCATCCTCGATCCCGATGGCGATATCCTGCGCAGTTTGCTCGCACATGGCGAGGCGCGGTTGGAAAAAGGCTGGGCCTGCTATCACACGCAGCTTTATTCGTTCAGCCACGGAGGAATAGAGTTTGGCATTGTCGGCTGCGCCGTTGGCGCCTCCTTTGCAACGCTGATCGCCGAGGAAATGTTCGCCTCGGGCTGCAAGCTGCTGATCAGCGTGACGTCCTCCGGCCAAATCGTGCCGGTGCGTCCACCGCCTTACTTCATCGTTATCGATCGCGCGTTGCGCGATGAAGGCACGAGTTATCATTATGCGCCACCGTCGGACTATTCGCACGCGGATGCCGGATTGATTTCGAAGCTCAACGGCGCCTTCGAAAGATTTCCGGTGCCTGTGCTGACCGGCGCGACCTGGACCACCGACGCCCCGTTTCGCGAGACGCAAGCCGCGATCGATGCGATGGCCGAGCGCAATCTGTTGGCGGTGGAGATGGAGGCCGCAGCGCTCTACGCCTTCGCCCGAGCCCGGCAAAAGCCCGTGCTGTGCTTCGCCCATGTGACCAATCAGATGGGGCGCGTCGACGGCGATTTTGAAAAGGGTGAAGCTGACGGCAGTCGTGACGCGCTGGAGCTCATCGTGATCGCCGCCGATCGCCTGCGCTCACGGGTCCTGCCGTGAGCGGTGCGGCGATCGGGATCATCTGCAAGGCGCCTTTGCCGGGCCGTTCAAAGACGCGGCTTGCGTCAGCAATCGGCGCCGACGCGGCCTCACAATTGTCAGCCTGCTTTCTCCGTGACGTGGCGACCGCGATTGACGGGGTTCCGGAGGGCCTTGGCCGTCGCGGCTATGGCGTCTACGCGCCTGCGGGGACCGAGCAAATCATGCGCGAGCTGCTTCCAGGAAATTTCGGGCTGCTGCTGCAGGCCGGCGAGGATCTCGGAGAGGTGCTGCCCGGTGCCTCGCGTGCGCTGCTGGCTTCCGGGCATGACTGCGTACTGCTGGTCAATGGTGACAGCCCGACCTTGCCGTCCCGCTTCCTGGTACAGGCGATCGAAGCCTTGCGAGAGCCCGGCGACCGGATGGTGCTTGGACCGGCCTGTGACGGCGGCTACTACCTCATCGGTCTGAAACACATGCATCCGCAGCTATTCACGCGGATTGCGTGGGGAACGGACACCGTGGCAAGCGCCACTCGCCAACGCGCGGCGGAAATCGGGCTTGCCACAACGTTGCTGCCTGAATGGTACGATATCGACGACGTCGAGACGTTGCGCTGGCTGCAGGAGGAACTGGCCGGCCGCTCGCGCCGCTTTCGTGCCGGAGGAGTTGCGCCGGCAAGTCGAGCCTTTCTCAAGCACATGCCTGAGTTCAACCCATGAGTCCGCTCGCGAGGTTGATCGGCATTGCCGCCGTTTTGATTGCGCTCACCTCGGTGACTCCTTTTGCCTTCAGGACTCTTGGTGACAATGCCTACATCGCGCTGACCATGGTCGCGGCACTCTTTACGATCATGGCCACGCGTGTTGCCGAACGGATGCCGCCGCCCGATCGCGTGCTGTGGCTGATCTTTTCGGTCGCGATTCTGCTTCGCGCCTACATGCTGCTGTTCGATCCGCTGCTCTCCAGCGACATCTATCGCTACATCTGGGATGGCAGGGTCCAGGCCGCCGGCATCAATCCCTATCGTTATCTTCCAGCCGATCCAGCGCTGACATCCCTGCGGGATGCCGCGATCTTCCCGCACATCAACCGTGTCGATACGGCGGCGACCATCTACCCGCCGGTCGCGCAATTCTTCTTTCTGATTGTCACGCGGTTCGGCGAAAACGTGACCACAATGCGTCTTGCGATGCTTGGCTGCGAGGTCATCACCGTCGCGCTGATCATGCTGTTTCTTCGACGCATGGAACAGCCGGTGACACGCGTGATTGCCTATCTCTGGCATCCGCTTCCATTGTGGGAGATCGCCAATGGAGGCCATGCCGACGCGCTGATGGTTGCGCTCATGCTGTCGGGCTTGTGGGTAGCCATGACTGGAAAGGCGCTACGCGGCGCCGCCCTGATCGCGTTCTCGGCACTGGTCAAGCCGTATGTGGCGCCGGTGCTGGCTGGCATCTGGCGTCCGTGGAATCTGAAAATGCCGCTGGTCGTGATCGCCGTCACGGTGCTGTGTTATCTGCCGTACTTGTCGGCCGGCTGGGGTGTGTTCGGCTATCTGACCAAAGGCTATATGGCGGAAGAGGGGATCAGCGCCGGCTACGAGCTCTGGCCGCTCGCGCTATGGCGGCTGGTATTTGGCGAACATCGGGGCGATGTCGCCATCTATCTGGCGCTGGCTACGCTCGCGCTGTTGTTTGCGGCGTTTGCGGTAACTTTCCGTACTGATCGCAACGTGGCTTCCAGTCTGGGTAGCATCAACATGCTGCTGCTTCTTTCGCTGCTATTGGTGTCGCCGAACTATCCCTGGTACTTTCTGGCGGTCACGCCGTTCGTTGCCTTGTGCGGTTCCCCGCCGACCTGGGCCGTTTCGATCACGGCCCTGATGCTGTCGGAGCAACTCGACTGGGATTTCTACATTCCGAGAATGGTGACAAAATCGGTTCTGTTCGGGGGTCTGTTGCTGGCCTGGGCCTGGGTGGCCTGGAGGAGCCGCCAGTCAAAGACCGTAAATACGGGATTATCGAAATGAGCTTTTCCAGCGAAATGCCAGGCACGCGCGCACTCTTCGATCCGCGCCGCTATCACGAGCAGGTCGCAGCCGAGCGCACTGAGGTCGCGGAGCGTCCGCCGGTCTGCCTCTATCTGGAAGTGACCAACCGCTGCAACCTGCTCTGCACCACTTGTCCGCGCACCTACGAAGAGCTCGAGCCGCCTGCGGATATGAACTGGGAGCTGTTCACCTCGATCGTTGACCAAGCGCCCGATCTGGCGCGGGCGGTACTGCATGGCGTCGGCGAGCCGATGCTGGTCGCAAACCTGCCCAAGATGGTTAGATATCTGAAGGACCGCGGCGTCTACGTCCTGTTCAACACCAACGGCACGGTGCTCAGCGAGCGCAACGGCCGTGCACTGATCGAAGCGCGCCTCGATGAGCTCAGGGTTTCGCTCGATGCGTCAAATCGCACGAGTTTCAAGGCAATCCGCGGCCGCGACTATTTCAATCGCATCATCCACAACGTGCGCGCGTTTCGCAAATTGCAGGAGCGGGAAGGACACACAAAGCCGCAGGTGTCCGTCTGGCTCACGGGCCTGAAAGAGACGGTCAAGGAATTGACCGCCTTTGTGCAGGTCGCAGCCGAAGCCGGCGTCAAGGAAGTCTATCTGCAACGGCTGGTGTTCTTCGATGAAGCGGCCATCGGCAAGGCACAGCCGGATCAGGCGCTTTTCGAACTTCTAACTACGGAGGAAGCGGCCTATCTAAAGCAGGCCGAGGATCTGGCGCGCTCGCTTGGCATCACCTTCAGCGCGTCGGGTGCGGCGAGCGAGCCGGGCTTGAGCCTGAAAGCAAGCGGCGACGGTTCACCGTGGTCGCTATGCCGGCGGCCCTGGTCGTTGATGTACTTCACGGCCAATGGCCGCGCGCTGCCGTGCTGCATCGCGCCGTTCTCGCAGCACGGCTACGACAACTATACGCTCGGCCATGCCGGAAAGCAGTCGTTGCAGGAGATCTGGAACGGGGACGGTTATCGTGAATTTCGTGCGGCGTTGCTGTCGGACGAGCCACCCAAAGCTTGCGCAAATTGCGGCCTGCGCTGGAGCCTGTGACCGACTTGAGTCATCCGTCGGTCGTCTCAGCGATCATTCCCTGTCTCGACGAGGAGACCGCGATCGAAAGCGTCGTGACCGCGGTGCTGGCGCAGGGTGTCAGCGAGGTCGTCGTGGTCGATGGTGGATCGAAGGACCGCACGGTCGAGCGCGCAACTGAAGCAGGAGCGCGCGTGATCATCGAATTGCGGCGCGGCTATGGTCGCGCTATCCAGGCCGGCATCGCCGCCGTGCGCAGCGATGCCGATATTCTCGTTTTTCTCGATGGCGACGGCAGCGATTCCGCGGAATTCATCCCGGCTCTGGTCTCGCCGATTGCCGCCGGTCGGGCCATCTTCGTGCTCGGCTCGCGCGTGCGTGGGCCTCGCGAGCCCGGCAGCCTCGCGCCACAACAACTACTTGCGGGCCACGTCGGCGGGCTGCTCCTGCGGCTGATCTATGGCGCGCGCTTCACCGACCTCTCACCGTTTCGTGCGATCTGCAGTGATGCCCTCAAAGGCCTCGGCATGAAGGAGGAGACGTTCGGCTGGAACCTGGAAATGCTGATGCGCGTCGCGGCCGCGCGCTTGCCGGCGCTTGAAATCGCGGTCGGGCAGCGGCGGCGGATCGGCGGCGTCTCGAAGGTCTCCGGCAATTTCATTGCCGGCCTCAAGGCGGCCTGGTCTATTTCGACGACATTCATTCGTCTTGCGCTCGCGCTGCGGAAAACCTGATCATCGTGCGCCGGCACGGTCGTCACAAGGAACGATATCCTCGGGAGATTTCCGAGACGCCGCGTCAGGCGGAGAGAATACCGCCAGATACCCGCCATCGCCTGCAAGTTGGTAGGTCGCGATGGCACGATAGCCGACCGCGGAAAGCTCGCAGCGGAGCAGCTCGATCGGTGTGCCGTGCTCGAGCGTCGGACGCTCCTGGTCGACAATGCCGACCCGCGCGCCGGGCTTGAGAGCTGGAACGAGATTATAGAGGAAAGCATAGGGTTGCGCGATCTCGTGATACATGTGCACGAGGATTGCCGCGTCGAGCGTTGAGGCGGGCAGGCGCGGATCGTACGGCTCGCCGAGCACGAGTTTCACGTTGGTCAGTTTCAGCTGCTCGATTCGCTTTGCGAGCTCAACGAGATAGCTTTGCGTGACATCCTCTGCGATGACGGTGCCGGTGGGACCGACGCGCGGCGCCATGCGCACCGTGTGATAGCCGCTGCCGGCGCCGATGTCGGTCACCGTCATGCCTGGTTTGATCTCAAGAAGGCGCGCAATCTCGCCGTCCTCATCGAGCGCGTCGCGGCGGTCTTCGGCCGAGCGGCTTGGGCTGACGATCGGCGCCACCGGGCGCCGCGGCGGCGGAAACCTCGTTGCGGGAACACCCGGCGGAGCCAGATAGCCGATGTCAGCAGTGGAGGCGCAAGTCGCGTTCAACACTGCAATGAGCGTCGCAGCGCGAGCGAGCTCGATCATTCTGCAACTAGCCCGCGATGTGGAGGAACCAGCCGATCAGCCCCTTGCCATCGCGCACGTCAGCGACCCTGCGGCGCAGCCAGCCATCGAGTCCGAGACTGCGGCCGGCGGCCTCGACCGTGAACAAGAACATCAGCACGGCGAGGAACATGTAGGTCCACGGCCACTCGGAGGAATTGTCGTAGAGCCCGAGCCAGAGCTGCAGCGTATAGGCGATCGCCAGCACGCCCACGAAGCGCACCGCAAGCCCCAGCATTAACGATCCCGCGAACACGAGCTCGGCCAGAAACACGATCGGACCAAAGATCGACATGTGGGTCAGCACGAAATCTTTCAGGAAGGTGCGATGAAACTGGAATGCTGCATTGGTCGACTCCTGCTCGGTCCAGTATTGCAGGCCGTCGGAAATCGGCAGCGGCAGCTTCCACAACATTCCCTGGAACCACATGCAGCCGATTAACATGCGAGCGAACCAGACGCCCAGATTGCGGCCGGTCCGTTGCGCCGGATCCTCCTGCCAATTTTTGAACGCAACCACCGTTCCGACGATCAGGAGTGCGTAGAACAGCGCCAGCACCAGAAAGCGCCACTCTCCGAGCTTTTGAAAATCGCCGGTGTTTGCCGTCAGGAACGTCCAGGCATCGCTGAAAGGATTGGCCATGAGCGCGTGCTCCAAAGATCGATCGGTTATGTTGTTGTCTTAGCCAGGAAGGCGCGCCGCGGATATCCTCAGGCGGCGCGACCCTTACGCTACTACGCGAGAAAGCGTCCGGTTATTACGTCGAAGTCACTGCGCCCTGATCCAATTATCCGATCCGGACAGCTTGACCGACACGTCCGTGAAGAACAGTCGAAAATCCTTTCCGTCAACTTTCCCGTGGTGATCCATCGCGACGACGAGCGGGCCAGCCTTCTTGTATTCGGTGTAATTGGCCATCACCAGGTGAGGCGGCGGGGTTGGAGCGCCACGGTGATAGACGATCTCCTGGATCTTCTTGTCGGTGCCGACATAGAGGTCCCAAGTGTCGCCGGGCTGATAGCCCGCGTCCGGGTATTTCACCGAAACCTTTTGTGCGGACCCATCACCAAGCGGAAGCTTTTGTATGCCCTCGTCGGTCCCCGTCACGCCGTCCCATGCGATACGGATCGCGAGGATCAGCCAATACTGATCGTTCATGAACTGCGGATCGAGCGCCTTGATGGCCTCGCTCTGGCTCTGGAGGTCCGAGCGCTTGTAAGTCGCCTTGACCTCTTTGCCGTCCTTGTCTTTCCCGTCATACGAGACGGTGTCGGTCTTCGGATTCCATTCCCAGCTGCGGGCAACCCTGATGACCGCGGAGTTGATATTCCAAGTGTACCGGATGGCTTCGATTTGCCCAAATGAATCAAGGTTGTAAGCCTTGGCTATGTCGATCGTGGGCGATGTCTGCTGTGCTTCCGAAGGCTCGGGAAACGCCAGCAAAATGGCAGAGACGAACAGGATGACAAGCTTGGACAGGGTCGCATCGTGGCGTGGCGAGGTTCGATTAATGCGCATCTTGAAATCCCTTGGGTTTGATCGCGCTGTATCGACCGTGAGAGCCCCGGTCCCCCTATAACATTCGCGCGGGAACCTGGAAATTGCCTGTTATTGTTAAAACCCGTTAGCACTCAAAAATCCGTGGCCGAGCTCTCGCTTTACTTGCGACTTTGGCTTCGAGTTTTTCGATCGCGTTTGTTTTGGTTCGTTCAGGTTGTTTCTGGTGCGAAACTGGTGCGCCATGCCAGCCGCGCCGGTCTGCGGGACATTGAGCCAGCCAACTGAACCGTAGGTTCGAATCCCTCCTTGCCGGCTCTCGCTACGCCAAGTAAGTTCGTCCAATCCCTCGTTACGCAGCCTCGTTGAGCGGCACGCGTTGTCTACGCTGTCCGGACGGATTCACCCCCAGCTTGTATACCGAAAACTCCGTGAGCAAGATCAACACAACCAAGGCAGCACTTGAGGCAGTCACCATTAGGAGCCGCAGACCTCGAGGTCGGCGCTGAATACAGTCGTCTTTGTGGTTAGGCCTGCCAAAAGGTCAATTGCGCGCGTCAGCTGGGTTTCGTAACGACGCTAGTTTGCGGAGTGCTGTCGCTTTCTTCGAAAACGACTACCCGAATCGGCGTGGGAAAGAACCCGTTACAAGGGTTATGGATCTGTGGACAATTCGAGATCAGGCACAAAACATCCATCTCTGCGAGCATTTCCACGTAGTCACCGGGCTTCGATACGCCGTCGACAACCGTGCACTTGCCGTCTGGATCAATCGGCACGTTCATGAAGAAATTCAAATTGGGAACGATGTCCCGCTTTGAAAGGCCGTATTTCGCGCCTTCGGTCAGGAAGTTCTCGCGGCACGCGTGAGAATATTTCGTCTGATGGCCGAACCGGACGGTGTTGCTTTCGCAGGAGCACGCCCCCGCGCATGTGTCGTGCAATCCGCAAGTGTCTGCCGTGACGTGCAACATAACCCGACCTTCGTTCGACATGAGGGCTGTGCCCTTGCCGATGTAGAGCGATCCTTGAGCACGTATCGTGTCCTGGCCGCTGTAACGTTCGGCCAGATCGACCGCGTTGTAGAAGAGGGTATCTACTGCCTGCTGTCCGTGGCTGTCGATGATCCGCAAACTTTGTCCTTTGCGTATCATCGCCGACCACGGTGCGCACGCCTCGATCGTCGCGTCCAAGACGATATGAGCGGAAGCCGGTATCGCACTGTAGACCATCGCAAATTCCTCATGCGCTCAGGCCGGCCAGAGCGTTGTTTTCGAACGCCCTGATATTCTCAGCACTTGCCGTCCGGCAGAGATCCTCGCTTTTCGTCGGTTCCGCGCGGAATCGAACAATCTCGATATCGCCCGGCGCGTAGGTGGGGGAGGGGTCCATTGGATGCGGACAGTTCGACAGGGCGACGACGAGATCCATTTCCGTCCGAAGATCCACGAAGTCACCGGCCTGCCGGACGCCGTCGTTCCACTGGAACTGTCCGTTGGCACCGACGCTTATCGGGACAAAAAAGGATATGCACGGATGGACATCGCGCCTGTCGAGGCCAAGCTTGGCAGCTGCGGATATGAAGTTCTTGCGCGTATCGCGATGTCGTCCAGCGCCGTAACGGGTGCGGTTGCTTTCTGCTGAAGAGCCTCCGACGACGGCGTCATGCTTTCCACTCGTATCTTCGACGATACTGAAAAGGACCCGCCCCATGTCAGAAAGGATTACTCGACCTTTTTGAAGGTTTGCGGCCCACTGAACCTTGATGGTATCGGCGTGATTGAGGCGCTCGCTTCGATCGTAGGCGTTCCAGGCGAGAACACTCACGCACGACCGTCCGGTGACATTGATCAGTCGTAACGTATCGCCACGATCCAATCGAGTTGCCCAATACCACCCGCCCGGCACGATCTCGCGGTGGATGACCGGGGACCTGATCAGTGCAGCGGCGTCACGAGGCGTATTTCCGGGAAGTGCCTTCGGCGCATTTCTCTGACCTGCCGCTTTCAACTCTTCGTATCGCGCACGGTTTGCGTCGACCTGGCGCTGCTGTTCTTCGGTAAGCTGCATCGCTTGATTCCTCAAATTCCCCGATTTGTGTCGGAAATCTGCGTTGTCATGATGGCGCAACCGGCGCTTCTTCAAATACTGACCGGAGGGTGTCGATCACGGCTCCAGAGGCGGCGACGGCTCCGAAAATCCCTCCCTCCGAGCAGATCGTCTCAATCGCTGCGTCGTGGTTAGTTTGGACGGTCGCGGCGCAACAGTCCGTTACGAGCAATGGCTCGAAGCCCCGGTCGATCGCTTCCCGCAACGTTGAATGCACGCAGACATCCGTGGTCACGCCGCACACAATCAGGTGCCTGATCCCGCGCGTCGCCAATATTCTCGCAAGGTCGGTAGCATAAAAGGCCCCGAACCCCGGCTTGTCGATGATCGGCTCGCCATTTGCGGGCCGCAGTAGCGGAACGATGTCCCAGCCTGGTTGGCCCCGGATGAGCAGCCGGCCGAGCGGGCCGACCGAACCAATCTCCCCTCCCACGGCGCGGGAGCGGAAAAGCTTTTGCGGTAAAAGATCGCTAAGGTCCGAACGGTGGCCTTCGCGGGTGTATATGACGAGGCCTCCCCACGTCCGGACCTGGTCCCTCAGTTCGACGATGCGAGGAATCAGGCGGCTCGCCGGACCGATATCGTACCCCATGGAGGAGATGTATCCGCCGAGTTCACAGAAATCTCGCTGCATGTCGACGACGATCAACGCCGTGGAACCCGGCTCAAGATCCCGCCGATGTGGCCAACGGTACGGCCTTGCATCAACGGAGGCCATCGGCCCTCTCGTTCCGGAAGACAAGCATCTTGATCCCTTTCGGCTTCGCGATCAGCTCAACGAAACCTCGGATACTTTCACCGCCGGTTCAATTCGCGACCTTGGATTTTTTCATCGGAGGATCCGATGTGTCGCCGATCAATTCCTGGATCAGGACTCGTGCTGTCGATCCGAGTCGCGACGGATCTTTGTGATGAACCAAGGCGATTTCCGATTGCCTCGTATAGCTTTTTTCGACAAGCACGCGCATCTCTCCGCGGTCGACCCAGCGCATTGAGTAATGGTCCGGCAGGAAACCGATGTGGCTCCCCGCCAGTATAAGGACCGCTGCAGCCTCGACGCTGTCGACGTGCGCCGTGATGCTGTTGTGCTGATCGCTCAGGAAAAAGAAGTCCTTGAGCTTAAGGAAGGTCCGGACGACCTTCTGAGCGTTCCTGATCTTGGAAAACAGCCGGACGTCGCTTTTCTCTTCGAACAGCGGGTGCTGATTGCCGCAGACGAGAACGTCTCGTTCCTTGTAGAGCGGGACGTAACGCAGGTGGGGCAATGTCTCCGTGAAGATTCCGATCGCAGCGTCGATCTTTCCGGATGACACGCCTTGCTCGATTTCGCGTGGGCTCAAGACGTCCAGATAGATGTGGGCGCGTCCGCCCGTGCGCCGGTGAAACCGGTCGAATGCACCGATCAGAGGACAATTCGGATCGGTGACGAGGTTGTCGATGATCGCGATCCGCACATCTCCCAAGCCCTGTTTCTTGTGCTTGGCGACGCTGATCTCGAAGAGCGAAAGAGCTGAAAGCAGCGCGGTCGCGTCGTTCACGAATGCCTCGCCCTGAGGCGTCAGCTTGAACCCACCACGGCCGCGCTTGCACAGCGTGTAACCGAGTCTCGCCTCTAAGGCGGCGATTTCGGTGCTGATTGTCGACTGCGCAAGATTTCAGGACATCTTGGGCCGCGGAAAAGCCGCCGCTTTGAGCCACCGCCAGAAAGACACGAATTTGTCGGACGTCTACATCCGTTGTTTTCAAGTTGAGCTCCAAACGGCGGGCAACCCGCACGCGAGACGGCGAGGAAATTTTGTCGATCGACGTCCCCGTGGGCACCCGAGACTACTGAAATCGGCACGTCTCTTGCTAGTCCGTTGTGCCCGGAACGGCCTTGTGAGGATAGCCATCGGGGGTAGCCTTTGCCCAGCTTCCCCGAGGGCGAAAGCTTGCGGGACCCTGAGCGGCGACCACACGGCCCGTCCCATTACATCACGATTTGCGATGAATTGATCAACACTCGTTGCTGTTAATCGAGCAGAGCAGGGCGGAGCCTATCTGCAACAGTAGCTGCTGCGGATTGCCGAGCCGAGTTGCGGAGACTGGCCAACCCTATTCGGGAGATCGGGAATGTCTTTGAAAATTGAAAATCGCCGCGCAGCCAAAGCGCTCGGATGCCTATCAGGCTTATGTTTGGTCGCAATGGCGTCCGTGGGACCATCTACGACGGCAATAGCCTTGACGAAGGTCAAAGCCGGACATTTGGTCGCACTCGACATGGCGCCGCTGTTCGTCGGAAAGGAAAGCGGCTGCTTCGAGAAGGCTGGATTGGACGTCGAGACGATTTTCTTCGCCAATCCGGGAGACAACAACGCGGCCCTGGCCGGCGGCTCGATCGACTTCAGCACTAATCCGTTTACACTTCCGTTCTTCGCGGCGAACAGCGGCGTCCCGATCAGGGTGATCTCAGGCGCGGGCGGTTGGGGAATCATCGAAGTCATTGCGCAGAAGAAGACCGGCCTCAAGTCGATCGGCGATATCAAAACCTATGCGGCGTCCGGCAAGCCAAAGCTAAAGATCGCGACGCTTCAGGGCGATACCCTCGAGCTGATCCTGACACGTAGCTTCGCCAAGGCTGGCATTGACACATCCTCCGTCGAACTTGTCTACTTCAACGACTTGTTGGCGATGGTGGAGGCGTTCCGTTCGGGCCAAGTGGACATTCTCAGTCATATCAAGCCTTACACGACCGAAATGGAAGTCGACAAGGGTGCGACGCTTCTCACGACCGACGCCGAGACCTGGACAAAGTTCTCGCCGAACACCGTCGTGAGCGTTCTCGACAAAACACTGAAGGACCGGCCCGAAGTCGTGAAGGCGTATCTCGAGGGCCTGATATGCGCCGCCGACATCATCAATAAGGATCCCGCCAAGGCTGTGTTGCTGCTGACGAAGGGCAATTATTTCCGCGTCAAGCCGGAAGTGCTGGCGAGCGCGTTCAAGTCAGCACCAGCGCCGGTGTCGTTCGTTCCTGACGTGGAGTTGATCCAGAGTGTCGTCGACGACCTCACGAAACTCGGCTATGTCAAGGGGACGACCAAGGCTTCGGATATCTTCCGTCTCGACACGATCAAGTCGCTGCAGAAATGAGGCGCCTCGATTCCTTTGTTCCGACTATCGTGGGCGCGATCTCCCTCGCTCTGCTGGTCGGACTATGGGAATACGTGGGCTCCCAGGATGGATCGGCGCTGGCGACGGTACTGCCGCCACCGAGCCGGTTCATCGCTGCGGTCGCGACCAGCGGCTTCCGCATCGGTCTCGGATCCCAAGCGGTCCCTTTGTCACAGAGCATTGTCTCGACGTTCTTCCGGGTTTTCGCGGGAATGTCGATCGCCTTCGTCGCGGCCGTCCTTACCGGCGCGCTCCTGAGCCTCTCACGGCCTGCGACCTGGTGCCTTTCGCCGGTGCTCTATGTTCTTGCCCCGATCGCACCTATCGCGTGGATTCCGACGGCCATCGTGGTGTTCGGCATATCGAACGTCACCGCCGTCTTCATCGTTTTCATGGGCGTCTACTTCATTCTTACGATCGCAACCCTCGCAGAGATCAGGCGCATCCCGGTCGAGTTCTTGACGATCGCGGACAATCTCGGGGCCAGTCCGTTGAGCCGATGGATCCGCGTCGTGCTCCCAGCCGTCTTGCCTGGGGTGTTCACGTTGCTTCGGACCAATTTCATCGCCGCATGGATGGCCGTCCTCGTCGCCGAGATGGTCGGCCTTCGCGATGGACTTGGCGCCATCATCATGATGGGCCGAAATCTCTTCAATAATGATCTCATCATGTTCGGCATGGCCATCATTGGCGTATCTGGATTCCTGGTAGACCGCCTGCTGTCGGTAATCGCGACCCGACTATTGTGGTGGAGGATCTGAACGTGCTGGCTCCTCCGACGAAAAGCGATTTCGCCTTCAAGATCGACCATCTGACCGTCGATTTTCCTGGCGCAAGCAAGTCGGATACTTCGCCGATCCGCGACTTTTCGCTCAATATCACGAGCGGTGAGATTACCTGTCTGCTCGGCCCCTCGGGATGCGGGAAGACGACGCTGCTGCGGGCACTTGGCGGATTCGTCCGCGGAAGCGAGGCCGGCGGCGTCTTGTTCCAGGGGCAATGGATCGACGCGCCTACCCGGGAGATCGTCATGATCTTCCAGGAGAACAATCTGTATCCCTGGTTGAGCGTTCGGAACAACATCGCGTTCGGTCTAGCTTATTGCCCCGGTTCGCGCAGCGAGAAGAACAAGCGTCTCGAACGGATGCTCCAGGATGTGGATCTCGTCCACGCGAGCGGAAGATATCCTCACGAGCTCTCAGGGGGGATGCGGCAGCGCGTTGCAATTGCGCGCGCCCTGGTGACGGAGCCACGGGTTCTTCTTCTGGACGAGCCGTTCAGCGCGCTCGACGTCACTCTGCGGCGTCGGATGCACGCCCTCCTCAGGCAGATCTGGGCTGCGACCCGCACGACGTTCGTGATGGTGACACACAACGTCGAGGAGGCGATAATGGTGGGCCACCGGGTGATCGTACTCGGCGGGAGGCCGATGTCGGTGGTCATGGACGAGAGGATAGGCGAGAATTTAAAGGAACGTTACGCGCCGGAATTCTTGCGGTTGCAAAAGCGCATCGAAGATCTGATCGAATGACGTTCGTTACAGCCCGAAAAGCGGAGGCACGATGAACGGCATTCATGACATGGGCGGCCTTCATGGCTTTGGAAAGGTCGAGATCGAACCCAACGAACCCGTCTTTCATGGCCGGTGGGAAGGCCGCGTCTACGCGATGACCCAGGTTCTAGATACCAAAGGGATATACAATCTCGACGAACACCGTCACGAAATCGAGTTGATGAACGCCGCATCGTATCTTACCGACGGATATTACGGCCGCTGGCTTTTTGCGATGGAAAGCATTCTCACACGCAAGGGCGTTATCAGCCGCGACGAAGTCGATCGGCGCGTGGCGGACCTGGAAGAGAACAAACCGCCAAGACCTGTCGAGGCGAAAGAACGGAATTGGCCGCTCCCGGACGAGCAAAGAATCCCTTGGGGTGCTTGGCGCAAGGATGTGGCCGTCAGCCCAAATTTCCAGGTCGGAGACCTAGTCACCGTCAAGAACCATCAGCCAGCGGGGCATACGCGGTTGACGCATTTCGTGCGCGGCAAGACGGGCATCGTCACGATCGTCAACGCGCAGGCGTGGGTGCTTCCGGACACGCGGGCGCACAATGGAGGTGAAAATCTTCAGCCGGTCTACAACGTAACGTTCTCGGCTGCCGAGATCTGGGGAGACGCGGCGGAGCCGAATGTCGAAATTAAAATCGACCTTAGCGAAGATTACCTGGAGCGAGTGGGTTAAGCCATGGCAACGGATGACGACCACGATCATGACGACCACGATCATGACGACCACGATCAGGCGCATTCTCACGGCCACGATCACGGTCATTCGCACGATCTTGACAGGCCTTGGCAGGCAGTCCGCACCGAGGCGATGGAAGCTCTTCTTTCCGAACTTGGGCTAGTCGACTCCAATCGCGTAGATGAAATCGTCTCTTATTATGAAGAGGGCATTGGACCGAAGTCGGGGGCTCGCGTCGTTGCCAAAGCCTGGACGGACCCGGCTTTTAAGGCCCGGCTTCTTGCAAGCGGGCTTGATGCTTGTGCTGAGTTGGGCCTCGGCGGCCCAGAGACCGAATATCTTCACGTTGTCGAAAACTCGCCGAGCGTGCACAACGTAATCGTCTGCACGCTTTGCTCCTGCTATCCGTGGACTATCCTCGGTTTGCCGCCCGCTTGGTACAAGTCCAGCGCGTATCGGTCGCGGCTGGTGCGCGAACCGCGCCGAGTGCTGTCGGAGTTGGGTCTGGCATTGGACGACAAGGTGAAAATCCAGGTGTGGGACAGCGTCTCTGAGGTCCGCTATCTCGTCCTGCCGGAACGGCCCGCCGGCACGGAAGCGATGACCGAGGAGGAATTGGCAGCCATCATCACACGAGACTCGATGATCGGCGTTTCGCGCCTTTAACACGGTGCTTGCTTTTGGATGAATTAGCATGAATGCAAGTCAAGAAATCGAGGACCTGCGCGAACTCGTTGGCGGTTACGGGACCGATGACGATAGTGTCTTCGCCGAGCCTTGGCAGGCGCGTGCTTTTGCGCTTGCACTTGCGCTATCTGAGCGCGGATTGTTCTCGCTGCGTGATTTCCAGGCGGCTCTGATTGGGAGGATAGTCTCTTTCGAGGAGAGCGAATGCATGGCCGGCACGGCGGATTATTACACTCGCTGGATCGAAGCGCTGGAAGACCTTCTTGGGCAAAAGTGCATGCTACCCAGCGGCCGCCTCTCGCTTCTTGAGCAAGACGTACTTGATGACGCCGCTTCACGCAAAGTACACCAACGCATGACATCTCGCGACGAAAATGGACGCCTCAAGATCGCCCCTCTGTTCGTCGACCCTGGTTTATCTTGAGAGGACAAGATCCGAGCGTGTGATCTTTGTTTTCGCTGGGCGAGGTTATGCAGCTTGATTTGGTAAACGTCTTCTGGCTCGCAACCTATCGGTCCGATCGCTTCCACGGTGAGCGTCGACCGATCGGCCCCGTTGACTCCGGCACCTTCGATCAGGACGCAGTCTTTATTCTCGCGCGGAGGCTTCAACGAGCGCTGCATTCCGCGGAGTTAGCATGCTAGCAAGCCGACGGGCTTGCCCCGCGCGCGCGGACGGTCTGCTGAAGAGAACTTCGGCGCAAGGGCAGGGCGCTATTCGACTCCTGAGCTTCACCCATTACTGCGGCAAGACCAGGGAGGGCCACTTGCTCCTCTGCCAGAAGATCCAAAGGAAGCCGATTGACAGAGAAATCCCTTCACTGTGATGCCGGATTAGATTGCAGCATCTCGACCTTGGCTTCAGCCTGGCGAAGGTCTGCTGCGTTCTTAAGCGGCAGAACCTCGGGGCTAGACGTCGTTGTCTCCGGCCGTTCGCACGTGCCGAAGATCGATACGGTCGGCGGGGTGCTCTACTTGAATCCGGGAAGCGCAGGGAGGCGGCGTTTCAAGCTGCCGATCACGCTTGCGACGCTCGAGATCACGCCCGACTCCCTGCGACCGGTGATCCACGACCTCGAACGCGACTGAATCCCTCCCGAGGTCCTGGAGGGACCTCTACAAAGGGGGCGACTCGAGAAGGACGAACGCGGATCGGAGCGCGAAACCGACACCAACGCCCATCGGGCAGGGCGCCGAGTTGGTGAATCATGAGTTAATTTTCCGGCAAATTTCGCCGCTTGGCGACCCCTCGACTCAGTCTATGACGTCTTCGTCGCACGAAAAATGTGGGTGCACACAGATGCCGAATTCGAATGACGTCGCCAGCGAGATGCTTTGGGAGCGCGTCCTGTCCCTGCTCGTCGTGGGTGCCAGCGTGTTGGGAGGAAGCGCCGTGTTGCTGATAATGGCGTTACCACCAGTGCTTCACGGATTTCCATAGTGGCAGAACGAGTTTTGAGTGGCGGGCGAGCCAAGTCGAGCGTCGAACGAAACGTCCGACAATACGTCCAACACGAAAATAGGCCGAAGGCGTAAGTAATTGGCGTCGTTGACAGAAATCGAAAGAAAAATTTGAGTTGAAGCGCTTCACCCGCTCCAGCCTTTTCAGAGACTTAGCGAGAGGGTCGGCCCTTTTTTTGATGATCTCATTCTGACAAAGGCAGCTTTACATTTTCTGTTGCTCGCTTTTCGATCGGCTATTTTTCGTATCCCGCATATTCCCACACCGCTGTTTTCAGACAGGTGCGAGCTCATTAAAATCGAGGATTTTGGTTTGGGGAAGAGGTGTTGAACGCGCGTGCGGCGATCGGCGGCGATGGCGTAAAAATAGGATAGACGGAATTTGACGTGCGCGAAGTTTGCGCAGATGAAATAGCCAAACGATTAGCCAGTAGTGACGCTTGCGAAGGTGAGCAGGACCTCAGTTCCAATGGTTTCGAGATTGAAGTCGTGCAGCGACTTGAATGCCATCACCGAAAACGGTTTCGTTCTTCGGTCTCGACTGGCTCGCGTCCCTTCGGATTATCTCGACGCCGCCCCGCCCGTTGCGGAGGAAACCCCAGGGCGCGGGCCTTCGAGCGAACCAGGGCTTTTCGCCAAGGCGTCGCGGACGATCAGCCGTCCGGTTCCGCCCGTGGCACCTAAAACAAGAACCTTCATGTTCGATATCGATCTTCATTGGTGTGAACGTCACGGCCTCTGGGCCGCCGCGAAGACGTCGCGTGCGGACGTCGTACCAGCTACGTGCTCCGTACCCTCGACTCCAAGGTCCATCCATCCTGCATTAACGGCCTCAACATTTCTTCGGCATGAACCGCAAACACATATTTCGCGAGATCCAGACCTATACGAACGACCTGCATGACTCTCCTCCTTGGCTGCAGCTGACGTTCGAGATTCCATCTCGCCGCGAGGGCGGGGTCCATACCATTGGCTCCCGGGGGCGCTTCGAAAACGGGATCGACCTTGTCAGCCGCCTCGAAATCGAGACCCGCAACGGACGGCGGAGTTGTGTCTGGGTCTTGGAAAGAACTCATGTCCACAGAACCGACGACAGCTCACTTGCAATGTTTAGTAAATCGTGATCAACTAAACAAATCGAGCTTCGCTGGGTCGTTAGAATCCCGGCAAGCACGAGGAAACGCCAGTTTAGTCATTCATCTCGTCAAGGACTGTGTCGCTCTGCTCGAAGCACTCGAGCGGGTAGGAACGCCGTGCCATGTCGATGGCCGGCTCCACTGGGAGGGAACGCGTAATGAAACATACGATGAAGATGCTTCTTGTTGCAGGCGGGGCCATTGCCTCCGCGCTCGGCATCGGAGCGGCGACCACGCCCGCGCACGCGCAGGGCAAAACCATCACGCTGTGCTGGGCCGCGTGGGACCCCGCCAATGCGCTGGTCGAACTGTCAAAAGACTTCACCGCCAAGACCGGGATCGGCATGAAATTCGAATTCGTGCCGTGGACCAATTATGCCGATCGCTTCCTGAACGAGCTCAATTCGCACGGCTCGTTGTGCGATCTCATCATCGGCGATTCACAATGGATCGGCGGCGCCGCCGAGAACGGCCAGTACATCAAGCTCAATGATTTCTTCAAGAAGGAAGGGATCAGCATGGACGACTACATGCCGGCGACCGTGGTCGGTTACTCCGAGTGGCCGAAGAACACGCCGAACTACTGGGCGCTGCCGGCGATGGGCGACGCGGTGGGCTGGACCTATCGCAAGGACTGGTTCGCGCGGCCCGACGTGCAGAAGGATTTCAAGGCCAAATATGGCCGCGATCTTGCTGTGCCGAAGACGCTGGATGAACTTCACGACATCGCGCAGTTCTTCCAGGGCCGCGAGATCGACGGCAAGAAGGTCTATGGCGCTTCGATCTACACCGAGCGCGGCTCGGAAGGCATCACCATGGGGGTCTCGAACTATCTCTATGACTATGGTTTCCAGTATCAGGATCCCAAGAAGCCCTACGCCATGGACGGTTTCGTCAATTCGCCGGGGGCCGTCAAAGGGCTTGAAGCCTACAAGGAGCTCTACAAGTGCTGCACACCTCCTGGCGCTTCCAACTCCTACATGTCGGAAGGTCTCGATGCCTTCAAATCCGGCCAGGTCGCGCTGCAAATGAACTTCTTCGCCTTCTTCCCGGGTCTCTACAAGGATCCGAATGTCGGCGGCGACAAAATCGGCTTCTTCAGCAATCCCGCCGGCCCCGCGGCACAGGCGACGCAGCTCGGCGGGCAGGGAATCTCGGTGGTTTCCTATTCCAAGAACCAGAGTGAAGCGCTGCAATACATCAAGTGGTTCGCCGCAGGGGATGTACAGAAGAAGTGGTGGGCTCTGGGCGGCTATTCCTGTGCCAAGTCGGTGTTGAACGATTCGGGCTTCCCGGGCAGTGCCCCGTTCGCCAAGGAGTTCCTGAAGTCGATGGGCATGGTCGTCGATTTCTGGGCCGAGCCCTCCTATGCGCAGCTGCTGCAAGCCGAGCAGAAGCGCGTGCATGACTACGTGGTCGCCGACAAGGGCACCGCGCCAGAAGCGCTCGACGGATTGGTGAAGGATTGGAAAGCCATCTTCAAGGAAGAAGGCAAGTAATTCCAAAACAGTCGCCTGGAGCGCACCCGTCAGCGCTCCAGGCGATTTCTTCCGGCAATACCGATACCAATGCCAATACGCCGTGTCGCAACCGACGATCTCGGCGCATCAGGATCAACCGACGCCATGAATGATTTGAGTGCCTCATCGCGGATCGCTTATCAGGCTGCGCTGGTCCAGCCCGGTGCGGTGCGCCGTATCCGGGGCCTGTCCGACAAGGCGCTGGCGTGGCTCTTCATCACGCCGACGATCGTGCTGCTGCTGGCAATCAATATTTTCCCGCTGGTCTGGACCATCTATCTGTCGTTCACCAACTTTCGCGCCAATCGGGCAAACGTGCCGATCAAGTGGCTGGGGATCGACTGGTATCAGTCGATCCTGACCGACCCGGACATCTGGGCGGCGATGCAGGTGACGGCGCATTTTGTGATCTGGACCGTTGTTATCGAGACCGTGCTTGGTTTCGGCCTTGCATTCCTCATCGACAAGAAATTTCGCGGCCATGGCATGTGGACCACCATCGTTTTGCTGCCAATGATGCTTTCCCCGGCGGTGGTCGGCAATTTCTGGACCTTTCTCTATCATCCTCAGATCGGGCTGTTCAACTACGTGGTCGCCTTCTTCACCGGGCGCGACGCCTCGTCGTTCCAGATGCTGGGCGACGTGACGTTAAGCCCGTGGGCCATCGTCATCGTCGATGTCTGGATGTGGACACCCTATGTGATGCTGATCTGCCTCGCCGGCCTGCGCTCGATCCCGGACTACATCTATGAGGCGGCGGAAGTCGATCGCGCGTCAAAATGGCGGCAATTCTGGTCAATCACGTTACCGATGGCGCTGCCCTTCATCATGCTCGCCGTGCTGTTTCGCGGCATCGAGAATTTCAAGATGTTCGACATGGTCAACCTGCTGACCGGGGGCGGGCCGGGATCGACCACCGAAGTTGCCTCGATCACGCTCAAGCGCGCGGCGTTCGAGAGCTGGCGAACCGGCTATTCCTCGGCGTTCGCGATCATCCTGTTCGTGACGGTATTCGGCCTCGCCAACATCTATGTCAAGGCGCTGAACCGGGTGAAGAGCCGATGAGCCTTGCCAACACCGCCCATTCCGTCGTTGAACCGTCGTCGGGTACGCGGCGTCTGGCGGGCTCGCTCGTGATCCTCTATGCCGTGATCACGATGGTTCCGCTGATCTGGATCGGGCTCACCTCGTTGAAGTCGCCGGACGACGCGATCTCCTATCCGCCGAAGGTCCTGTTCGAGCCTTCGCTTGAGGGGTATTGCAATCTCTTCACCACGCGCTCGCGCCAGACGCCGGAATTCATCCAGACGCTGGGACCGGCGCAGGGGCTTTGCGACGGCCTTGCGCGCGATCGCAACATGGTCGTCGCCGGACCGTCGAACTATGTGCCGCGTTTCATCAATTCGCTGATCATCGCCTTTGGCTCGACGGTACTCGCAGTCGCTCTCGGCACCTTGTCGGCCTACGGGTTCTCGCGATTTCGCGTACCGCTGAAGGACGATCTGCTGTTCTTCATCCTGTCGACCAGAATGATGCCGCCGATCGCGGTCGCGATCCCAATCTACCTGATGTATCGCACGATCGGGCTATCGGATACGCGGCTCGGGATGATTCTGCTCTACACCTCGGTCAATGTCTCGCTCGCGATCTGGCTTCTCAAGGGCTTCATCGACGAGATCCCGCGCGAGTATGAGGAGGCAGCGATGATCGATGGCTACACGCGCTTTCAGGCCTTCGTGAAGGTGGTGTTGCCGCAGGCGACCACCGGCATAGCGGCAACGGCGATCTTCTGTCTTATCTTTGCCTGGAACGAATATGCCTTTGCAGTGCTTCTGACCTCCGGCAACGCGCAGACAGCGCCGCCTTTTATTCCGATCATTATCGGCGAGGGCGGGCAGGACTGGCCCGCGGTCGCTGCCGGCACGACGCTCTTTCTGGTGCCGATCGTGGTGTTCACGGTGCTTTTGCGCAAGCATCTGCTGCGCGGCATTACCTTTGGAGCGGTTCGCAAATGAGCCTCGAAGCGAACCCGATGCCGCGCCGCGGCTTCACGGACAGAGTTCTGCGGCGCGGTCCGCTAGAAGCCATCGCGACAGCGATCATAGCCATCGGCGTTGTCATGCTGATGCAGCCGTTTTTCCTGACGCTTTATTCCTGGTCCTTCGCGACCACGCTGTTCGGTACGGTGATGTTTATTGTCGTGTCGAAGGTCAGGGAGTAAGGCGCGATGGCACAGATCAGGGTCGAAGCGCTCGACAAGTCCTTCGGTACGTTTCATGCGGTCAAGGCCGCCAGCTTCACGGTGGAGGATGGTCAGTTTCTTTGCTTGCTCGGGCCTTCCGGCTGCGGCAAGACGACGACGCTGCGCATGATTGCGGGACTGGAATTGCCAACCTCCGGTACCATTCGGCTCGGCGGCGAAGACGTAACGATGAACCGCGCCTCGGCGCGCGATATCGCTTTCGTGTTCCAGCTTTTCGCGCTCTATCCGCATATGAATGTCCGGCGGAATATCGGCTTTCCCCTGAAATGCGAAGGCATCGGCGCGGTGGAGACCGACCGGCGGGTGGTGGACGCGGCGCGCATCCTGCGGATTTCCCATCTGCTGGATCGGCCCGTGTCGGGCCTTGCCGGCGGCGACCGGCAGCGCGTCGCACTCGGGCGGGCGATCGTGCGCAAGCCAAAATGCTTCCTGATGGATGAGCCGCTCGGCGCGCTTGATACGGAAATGCGTGAAGCGATGATCCGTGAGTTGCGCGCGCTGCACGACCGGCTCGGCGCGACCACGGTCTACGTTACGCATGACCAGCTCGAAGCCATGTCGATGGCCGACATGATTGTCGTGATGAACAACGGCGTCATCGAGCAGGTCGCCAGTCCGCGCGACATCTATGACCGGCCAGCATCGCTGTTCGTCGCTGACTTCATCGGTTCGCCGCCCATGAACCTGCTGCCGTTCCGCGGCAGCCTGGAAGCCGGCACGCAGGCGATCCGGCTCGGCGTGCACCAGGTTGCGGTTCCGGCTGCGCGCGAGGCGATGGCGGAAAGCGATCTCGTCCTAGGGGTCAGGCCCGAGCATGTGCGTTTTACGGACCGCGGCATGGTGCGGGGCGAGGTTTATGGGCTGGAATATCTCGGCACGACCCAGATCGTTACCGTGACGACGCGCTATGGCGCCCTCAAGGCGCGGTCGCCCGCCAGCATGTCGTTCCGGACCGGAGAGAGCGTCGGGCTCGACTTTCGACCCGATACGCTGTCGATCTTCGACAAGCAATCAGGCCGCGCAATCCGCACCGCGTTGCATGAGGGAGGGGCCCATGGCTGAGGTCGATCTCAGGGCTGTCTCGAAGGCGTTCAACAAGAAGGCCTTCAACAAGGTGCAAGCGGTCAGCGATCTGTCGCTGACCGTCGGCGACGGTGAATTCGTCGCGCTGCTCGGGCCGACGGGCGCCGGCAAGACAACGACATTGCGCCTCACCGCCGGATTGGAGATGCCTGACTCTGGTTCGATCTGGATTGACGGACGCGACGTGACCGGCGATGCACCGGCCGATCGCGACGTCGCTTTCGTGTTCCAGCAATATTCGCTGTATCCGCATCTGACCGTGTTCGAGAACATGGCCTTTGCGTTGCGTGCGCCGATCCGCCGCATGCCGGAGGCCGGCATCCGCGCCAAGGTGGAGGAGGTTGCATCTCTTCTCCACATCGAAACCAAGCTGCACAACAAGGCGACGCAGTTGTCGGGCGGCCAGATGCAGCGTGTCGCGATCGGCCGGGCTCTGGTACGTTCGCCCTCGATCTATCTGATGGACGAACCGCTGTCGTCGCTGGACGCCAAGCTGCGCGGCGAAATGCGTCTCGAACTCAAGCGCATCCAGACCGATCTCGGCGCGACCATTCTCTATGTTACCCACGATCAGACCGAAGCGATGACCATGGCTTCGCGCATCGGCGTGATCGAGACCGGGCGGCTGATGCAGATCGGCACGCCGCGGGAGATCTATGAGAACCCGGTCAACGCCTATGTCGCCGCGCGGCTTGGTCAGCCGACCATCAACCTGCTGCCTGCGGCCCTGTTTGCCGGCGCACCGCACGCGGCCAAAACCATCGGCGCACGCACCGAGCACCTGACGATCGCGCGCGGCAATGGAGACGTGTCGGCAACGGTCACCCGGATCGAACATCTCGGTGACCAGAGCCATCTTCACCTCGACCTTGGCGGCCAACCGGTCGTGACGCTGTCGGACCCTGAAGCAAAGCTCGGCGCCGGCGACATCGTGTCGCTCCGCCTCAACAACCCGCTGTTCTTTGACGCGGCCGGCGAGAGGATCGCGGCATGAGTTCTCGATCGGGCCTCCAGGGAAAAGCTGGTTCGGGCGCTCGCGGAGCCGATGATCACGCACGCCGACGAGCTGACCCGTCTCGACCAGGCGATCGGCGACGGCGATCACGGGCTGAACATGAAGCGGGGTTTCGAGGCCGTGCTCGCGACATTACCCGGCGTTGCCGATAAATCGCTGCCGGAAATGCTGAAGTCGATCGGAATGACGCTGGTGATGAAGGTCGGCGGCGCCTCCGGGCCGCTGGTCGGTACTTTCTTCATGGAGCTCGGCAAGGCGCTTCCCGAGCAGCCGTTGCGCGCCGATCTCGTCGCCGCGACGGATAAGGCGATCAATGCCGTCAAGGCGCGCGGGCGTTCCGAAGCGGGGCAGAAAACCCTGCTGGATGTCCTGGTGCCGGTGCAAATCGTATTCGCGGGAGGTGGCGATGCCAGGGCGATCGCGGCCGAGGCGGCGCAAGCCGCCGATCGCACGACCCCGATGCTCGCAATCCGCGGCCGGGCGTCCTTTCTCGGCGAACGTTCTATCGGTCATATGGACCCCGGTTCGCGCTCCGCGTCGCTCCTGATCGGTGCGGCGGTTGCGACACTGGAACAAGAGGCAAATTCATGAACAGTTCAAACTCCCGCAACGTCGGAATCGTCATCGTTTCCCATTCCCACAAAATCGCGGAGGGCGCGGCCGACATGGTGCGGCAGATGGTAGGCAATGCCGTGCCACTGGCGTGGACGGGCGGCGACACCGATGGAGGGCTCGGCACCAATGTTGCCGGAATCCTCGAGGCGGTCGAGGCGGCCTGGTCGCCAGCCGGCGTGGCGATCCTGGTTGATCTTGGCGGAGCGGAGACTAATTCCGAGATGGCGATCGAGATGCTTCCCGAAGATCGGCGCAGGCGCGTGGTGATCTGCAATGCCCCGGTGGTCGAGGGCGCCGTGATCGCGGCGACCGAGTCCTCGGGCGGCTCGCCGCTTGCTGCCGTCAAGCATAGTGCGGAGGAATTCTATGCATGATGCCAACGCTAGCCGGGCGGCTGGAACATCTGTGCCCCTGACGGCCTCTGCGGTTCTCATCAATCCAGTCGGTCTTCACGCGCGGCCATCGGTTAAACTCACGCAATGCGCGAAAGGTTTTGCCGCCAAGATCGAACTCGCTCTCGCGGCGGATGGGCCCTGGACGGATGCCAAGAGTCCCGTGAAAGTGATGCGTGTGAAGGCGCCGCAAGGTGCGACGCTGTATTTCCGCGTCTCCGGTCCCGACGGCGAGGCGGCACTCGTCGCCATGCTGGCGCTCGTCCATGACGGCTTCGGCGAGGCATGACGCGGTGACCGAGATCCATCTCACCGGCCGTGCCGCCTCGCCGGGCCTCGCCATCGGACCGGTCACCGTGCTGACGGCCGCCGTTGCGAAGCGCGCTGCGACCGGCGATCCCGCCCGCGAGGCGACGGCGCTAAAGGCGGCGATCGAAGGGGCGACAGCTGAGATATCCGAACTGATCGCGACGGTTCACGGCGAGGTCGCGGACATTCTGGAGTTTCAGGTCGCGATGCTGGAAGATGATGCGCTGACCGAGGGGGCATACGATGCCATCTCGGCGGGAGCTGCCGCCGACCATGCCTGGCACGCGGTGCTCGACGCCGAGATCGCAGGTTACCGCGCCGCGGAAGATGAATATTTCCGTGCCCGTGCTGCGGATCTCGTCGACATCCGCGACCGCGTGCTCGCGCATTTGAGCGGCACGGCTGCGGTGGCGAAGATCACCGGCGGTTCGATCGTCGCCTGTGACGACATCTCGCCCTCGATTTTTCTGGCCGCTGACTGGACGCGCGGTGGTGCCATTGCGCTAGGCGGCGGCTCACCTTCCTCCCACGTCGCGATGCTGGCGCGCGCGCAGGGAGCCCCGATGGTGGTCGGGCTCGGCGCATTGTCGTGGGAAGGGCAGCCGCCGGCGTTGGCGCTGGTCGATGGCGATGCCGGCACGGTGATCTTCGACCCCGAGCCGGAAACGCGCCTCCGGTTCGAGCACCGTATGGCGGCTGCAAACGCTGCGCGGGCCGCCGCCGATGCCGGTCGCGCCAAGCCCGCATGCACCGCCGACGGCCGTCGGATCGCGGTTCTCCTCAATATCGCCGCGCCTGACGATCTTGCGGGCCTTGATCCCGAAATCTGCGATGGCATCGGCCTGGTCCGCACGGAGTTTCTATTCGAGGTGACCCAGGGTCTGCCGGACGAGGACACCCAATACGCGGTTTATCGGCGTATTCTCGACTGGGCAAACGGAAGGCCGGTGACGATCCGCACCCTCGATGCCGGCGGCGACAAGCCGATCGCCGGTTTGACCATCGTCGGCGAGAGCAATGCGTTCCTTGGGCTTCGCGGCATCCGGCTCTCGCTGGCGCGGCCGGAGGTGTTCCGCGTGCAACTGCGGGCGCTGTGCCGCGCGGCTGTGCGTGGGGAGCTGAAGGTGATGCTGCCGATGATCGCCGACCCGTCGGAACTCGATCGGGCCGGCGCCATGCTTGATGCAGAATTTAAGGCCCTCAAGGCGAAAGGGATCGCCTGTGCCCGCCCACCGCTGGGCATAATGGTCGAGGTTCCGGCCGCAGCGCTCCGCGCCGAGGATTTCGGCGCGGCGTTCTATTCTATCGGCTCGAACGACCTGACCCAGTACACGATGGCTGCGGCGCGCGACATTGGCGCCGTCGCCGATCTCAACGATACCGGCAATCCGGCGGTGCTGGAGCTGATCGCCCGGACCGTCGAGGCGGGACGCAAGCGCGGCGTCGAAGTCTCGCTCTGCGGCGATGCTGCAGGCGATACCCGCCTGACAACGCCGCTGCTTGCGACCGGGCTGACGACCCTTTCAGTGGCGCCGGTTGCCGTTGCTCGGCTCAAGGCTGCGATCGCAACGGTGAATTCATGACGCACGATGCAGGCGAGGGCATCCGTGAGCCCGGCGACAGCAATGTCGCGGATTACAAGCTCATCCTGCGGCGGGTGCTCGACAACCGGCCGTCGGGGACACGGCTGAAGCTTGCGGCGGCGCTGGGCAAGAACCGCTCCTTCGTGACCCAAATTACCAATCCGGCGTATCCGGTTCCGATCCCGGCCAAGCATGTCTCGATCATCTTCGAAGTCTGCCATCTGTCCGGCGCAGAGCGCGCGGCGTTCCTTGAAGCCTATGGACGCGCGCACCCCGGACGGCTGCGCGCGCCCCACCGCGAGGCGCACACGCGCGCTATCACGGTGACAGTACCCGACCTCGGTGACGACAAGAAGAACCGGGCGCTCGAGCAGCTCGTCGTCGATTTTGCGGCGCGACTGGCACGTTATGCCGAGAGCGTGGGCTGAGGAATATATCCGAACAGCAAACTGAAAAGACCGGAGGACGTTCATGAAGAAGCTGATCAACAGCGCCGATACGGTACTCGAAGAAAGTCTTGACGGTTTCGCGGTAGCCCATGCGGATATCCTGCTGCTCGGCGCCGAGCGCAAATTCGTGCGCCGCCGTACCCTCAAGCCAGGCAAGGTCGCGCTGATTTCGGGCGGCGGTTCTGGCCATGAGCCGCTGCATGCGGGCTTTGTCGGCCTCGGCATGCTCGATGCCGCATGCCCTGGCCAGGTCTTCACCTCGCCGACGCCAGACCAGATGATCGAGGCCGCGGAAGCCGTCGACACCGGCGCGGGTGCCCTTTTCATCGTCAAGAACTACGAGGGCGATGTAATGAACTTCACCATGGCTACCGAAATGGCCGGACGAGAAGTTGCAAATGTGGTGACAAACGACGATGTCGCGGTCGAGAAGTCGACCTACACGACCGGGCGTCGCGGGGTCGCGGGTACACTGATCGTGGAAAAAGTGGTCGGTGCAGCGGCCGAGGCCGGAATGCCGCTGGCCGCTCTCAAGACGCTCGGCGATGAGGTCAATCGGCGTACGCGCTCGATGGGCGTAGCGCTATTGCCGTGCACCGTGCCGGCGGCGGGGCGGCCGAATTTCACATTGGCTGACGATGAGATGGAAATGGGCGTCGGCATTCATGGCGAGCCGGGCCGGCGCAGAGTACCGCTCGCCCCCGCCGATGCGATCGCGGCCGAGCTGCTCGAAGCAATTCTCAAGGATCTTGCGCCGAAGCAAGGCAGTGAAGTGCTGCTTCTCGTCAATGGATTCGGCGCGACGCCGCTGATCGAACTCTATTTAATGGTCAACAGCGCAAAGCGGATTCTGGACGGCGCGGGGATCACGGCGACGCGCTTTCTGACCGGTTCCTACGTTACAGCGCTCGACATGGCCGGTGTCTCGGTCACTGTATCTGTGCTCGATGGCCAGACGAAGAATCTGTGGGATGCGCCGGTTCACACGGCCGCACTGCGCTGGGGTGCCTGATCTTTTTTGGCGGCATGCGGCCTCCTCGCTCAACAAACAGGCGGCATGCCGCCTAACAAGGATGCTTCGTTAATTTGGAACGCGCGGTGCCCGTCATAATTAATTTCGCGGCGACGGGATCCGGCAACGAGCGGACAGGAGCCGATCGGGACTGCACGGCGTAAATTCCGTGCGGTCTTGATCCTTATCGGAATTGGCAGAAGGGTGTTCCGTAGATGTTGCCGCTATGAGCGACCAGGATTTCCTGCTCTATCCGATCGATACCGGCGAGGATCCTGTCTGTCTCGTCTGCGGCGCTCAAATGACGGTGGCAGCACACGAGGTCCGAGAGGCTAAGCCGGACTTCATCACCTTCCGATGCCAGAACTGCGGACGCTCGGAGAAGTTTCTCTGGGAAGAGTAGCGGTCCTGTTTTAAAATCCGCCATTTCCGAAAAATTAATTGGAGATGTGGGCGTGGCTGCGGGCACCGTGAAGTGGTTCAACGAAGCAAAAGGCTACGGCTTTATCATTCCCGACGAAGGTGGTCCCGACGTGTTCGTCCATGCGACGGCGGTCAAGAAGTCTGGCTATGCCTTTTTGCCCGAGGGAGCGCGAGTGACCTATGAACTCCAAGACCGCCCTGGCAAGACGTCAGCGGAAAATCTTCGGATTGCTTGAGAGTCGGCCAGTCACGTTGGCAGGTCGGAATTGTCGGCTCGATGTGAGCTACCAGCGGCTAATTGCAACGATCGCGTTCAACACGAGTAGAACTATAATCAGCCACGACAAAAGCACCGGCGGACCGTCCGGCATGACCTGATCAAGGGCGCGCCAAAAAAATCGCATTAGCATGCGATGGTTTTACCATGCATCGGTGCTGGCGTCTTGCCACCGGCGCCGAACTAAGGGCTCACCCAGCGTTTAGTTTCGGCATCACAGCGCGGGTAACGATAGACTACTTCACGCAACTCGCTTTCGCCTCCAACGGGTCTCATAAGGCTGCGACGCATCGTGACCTGGCAATTGGGGCATGTCACCAACCCGATTGCGGCGCCCGTGGCCCCGGAGAGGTCAATCAATTCGAGCGGCATCAGCCATCTCCCAAAATCTGAAGGGACAAGGTACAGGGTCGGCCGTTGGTTCCGGCTGAGTTCCCGGCCCCGATAGCATTTTCGTTACAAGCTGGCTTGGATGCTGGATTGGAAAGGCCACGCGACTTTGAGCAAGTGCGGCCTATTTCACAGTAGCGAGCTGCTTCATCTCTAAAAACATCGCCTTCGGCCATTTGGCCTCCAGCCGCGGCGTTCTACCGCGCGAGCGGTTTAGTCCTTTGGCCTAAAGCGGACGTGCCTGACCGAGGTTATTTCGGGGCGCCTCGATAACGGAGCCGAGTTCCTTATCCCTCGATCGGCTGACGCGCGAGTAGTCCTTCCGGTGATCGCTATCGCAGCCGGGAGACGGTGAATTTAGATTTTTCCTCGCTCGAAACTATCCAGCGCGGATGATACGACAATACGCTCGAGCAAAAGCGGTGCTGAATTGAATTCCGAAGTACTCCGTCCCGGTGTATGCCGCGATCGCGAGCGACGGTCAGAGGCACAGAGGCATACCGAACTCCGTTTCACAAGGCAGTCTCATGCCCGATAAAATGTTACGTCTGGCCCTGTTTCTGTTTCCTGGCTACCATTTCGGCGCTTGGCGCTTGCCCGACGCGATTCCTGAGATGGACCTCGGCATTGAGCACTATGTGCGCGCAGCACAGCTCGCCGAAGAAGGTAAAATGGATGCCATATTCTTCGAAGATCAGGCGGCCGTGCCTCGCAGCAACAATATCTTGAGGGGTGACACCTATGGCAGTGCTTCTCCTCGCGGCATCCATCTCGATCCGATGATGCTGCTACCCGCTCTGGCCATGGCAACCAAGAATCTCGGCTTGGCCGCGACCGCCACCACAACATTCAACGAGCCTTACAATCTGGCGCGTAGGTTGTCCTCCATCGACTTTATCAGTAACGGCCGCGCGGGTTGGAACCTGGTGACCTCTTTCAACGAGGACGAGGCGCAAAACTTCGGCCTCGACGCTCATGTCGATCACGCGACGCGATATGAACGCGCTGGCGAATTCATTGATGTCGTGAACGGCCTTTGGGAAGGTTGGGAAAAAGGCGCCGTGATCCGCGACAAGGAAAGCGGAGTTTACTTCGACGTTACAAAAATGAACTTCCTTCGGCATGAAGGAAAATTCTTCAGGGTTCGCGGACCGCTTACCATGGATAGAAGCCCGCAGGTCCGACCAGTGATATTTCAGGCCGGTGCTTCCGAGCCGGGGCGTGAATTGGCAGCTCGGACGGCCGACGCGATCTTTACCCTGCAAACGGACATTTCTGGAAGCCATTCATTTCGTGCGGACATCCGTACGCGCGCCGTTCGTTTCGGCCGTGATCCCGACAAGATCAAAATCCTCTCTGGTATCACGCCTATCGTCGGAAAGACGGATCAGGAAGCGCAGCATCTAGGCGAGCGAATGAGAGACCTTATTCCTGAAGACCTCGCAGTAAGTTATCTGATGCAGTTTTCTGGAGGGCTGGACTTCAGGAAGTTTGATCTCCATGGCCCGATGCCCGATCTACCAGAAACCAACGCTGGAAAGTCGCATCGAGAAGCGATTATAGCCGTCGCCCGCCGCGAAAATCTATCGATCCTCAAGACCGCTCGCCATTTTGCTCAAGGAAGTTACCTGAGACTGATCGGGTCTCCGACAACGATAGCTGACAAAATGCAAGAGTGGCTGGAAACCGATGCCTGTGACGGATTTTTGGTGGTGCCGCCTTACTTCCCTACGGGCGTAGCCGATTTCGTTCATTTTGTTATACCCGAGCTGCAACGCCGCGGTATCTTCCGCAGGGAATACTCAGGTCAGCATTTGCGCGACCATCTGGGGGTTACAAGTTACAGTTAGGAATCGCGCCCTTTCGGCTTATACTTCTGACCAGCCGGTTACTACTCGTTTGGGTCGAACCTTGTTTTGACTACATGAAAGGACGCCACCAGCTCTCGCCGGCAATCGGGGCGAACAATACCGGAAAACGCACGAAGCCGCGCTGGCAGCACTGTCGTCTCCGGTCAACATGCTAAAGAGGCTTCCTCCACATTTCATTGTAGATAGCTGCTATTTGATCTGAATTAGGAGTTTCGGTTTGGGTTCCGTTTCCTGAGGCCCCCGAAGATTGGCCAGTCGTCAACCGGAGGTACTCCATGGCCAAGTAATCACCGTATGCCAACTCGAATACGCGTCGCACCATTCGCCTAAGGTAACGGGATGGAGCAATCATCTTATCGCTCGTGGCCATTTGGTGACAAACGAATCCAAGCGAAACGCATAACGGTCGCTCGAAACAAGTAGATGCCGCTTCCGTATGGCATTTGCTTCCAAGGCATTGCTCCAAACGCTCCTGATGAAGAAGTTCGATACCTTTGTTGGTCCGCACCGACGCGGTTCTAGTGTCGACAGCCGTATCGATTGGACCCGGCGTTGAAAAGTTCTCATGTTTAAAAGACTGAGAGGCTGCAAGGGAAGCCCCGGACCGTATTTCACTACGACGAACTAGTGCGAAAGGGGGAATGGGGTTTCTAACGGTTGCCATTCAATCACGCGGATGGGTGTCGGATTCCACCCAGAACATGGATTGTAAAACTGCGGGCAATTTGACATGACGACCAGTGCGTCCTTGTCCGCCCTCAATTCAACGAAGTCACCCGGAGTAGAAAGCCCATCGACAATTTCGGCGGATCCATCTGGATGAACGGGAACGTTCATGAAAAAATTGATATTGGCGTGAATATCTCGGGCGGACATTCCGCGCTGGGAAAGAGCAGCTAGGAAATTGTCACGGCAGGCGCACGTTCCTCCAATTCCGTATCGAAGCTTGTTGACTTGGCTGCTGCATGCGCCGCCGATTGTATCGTGTCTGCCAACGGTATCCTCGACGACGGTCATGAGTACTTCTGCCACGTCTGAATAGAGTTTGAAGCCTTTGGTGACGTAGATCGTCCGGTTCAGTTTAATCGAGTTCGCGTTGTTGTAGCGCACCTCGGTATTGGCGAGGTCAAATGCCAGGAAGTCGACCGCTTGTTGACCTCCGATGTCGATTATCCTCAAATGCCGTCCCTTGGGAATCTCGGAGACATAATTATTGGCGCCGGTAGGCACGATGGTGTCCTTGATGATCTTGCCGGGCACGGAGACGGCGGCCTGCATTTTCGCGTCGCCATCTCGGCGTCGAGCCTCTTCCATCTTGGCCCTGGCGATCTCGGTTTGCTCTGCCGCCATTTTGCGCGCCAAGGCTTCTTTCTCTGCATCTGATCCGGTGTCTTCGAGAAGAATTCCTGCCATGCTCTGCTACCCCCCTGTAAGCTTGTGCAAACTATGCTTTGGCGAGGCGAGGGGTCCATCTAGAATATTTTCTAAATTCCGCCCGGGCCGGGCAGGTTGCTGCCAGAACTGCCCAGCGGAGATGCCGGCGCCGGTGCAACGGCACCGGAAAATTACTCTCTGAAAATTTCGAAATTTCCGGTCTTTGGGCAAGGGGCGCCGGCCACGCGCCTGAAAATTGGGCGTCCTGCTGCACGACAGCGGCGCATACTGCCGATATTCGTGGCACGGATTGTGCAAAAGGGGTTCATATCAAGTTTGTTGCCGTTCATGGCGGAGGCGCTGAAAATGAACCCGAGCACCGTAGCACTGGTCAAACAATCATACGGTTGGGTCATTCCGATTTCCGAACAAGCAGCCGATATCTTCTATCAGCGGCTTTTTGAGATCGCTCCTGAAGTACGGCCACTTTTTAAGGGCGACATCAAGGAGCAGGGCAGAAAGTTGATGGCAACAATTGCCATTGTCGTGAATTCGCTCGACTGTCTTGATGAGGTGCTCCCCGCGGTCAAGAATTTGGCGGTACGCCATGTCGGCTATGGCGTGCGAAGCGAACATTACGACTTGGTCGGGGCCGCGCTGATCCGGACGTTGATGACAGGCTTGGGAGATCGCTTCACGGAAGCGCATAAAGCGGCTTGGATTGAGACGTATTCCGCGCTCTCTGGTGTAATGAGAGTGGCAGCGTCCGGGGCGCCGGACGCAGCGGAGTAGTGAAATGTTTGCAGCTGACGCTCTGCCATGGGCCGCCTCCTCGCTTCACTGGAAATATCGCGCGCTGGACAGAAACGCGGCGACATCGACTTCATCGTATGTCTTGGCAAGGTTGCGGGGCGATATTCTCTCCGCTCATTTCAAGCCCAACGCGAAGCTCTATCTCAAGGTTCTGACTTCGCGTTACGAGACCAGCGTCGCGCCAGTCCGGGAGGCGCTCGCGGTGTTGTCTGGGGCAGGCCTTGTCGTTTCAGAAGCGCAGCGGGGATTTCGAGTGGCTCCTGCGTCGCGGGAGGACTTTGTCGATATCGCGAGCCTGCGCAAGCAACTTGAGATCTCGGCGCTTGGGCTTTCGATGGCCAGGGGAAGTGATTCTTGGCTCTGTGAAATTCGTCGAGTTTATTCCATGTTTTCACAGGTTTCACAAAAGGCCGGTCATGATGAGCCGATATCGGACGCCTGGGAGGCGTGTCACAGGGAGTTTCATTTTGCGCTGATCTGCGAATGCGGTTCGCCAACCTTGCTGAATTTCTGGTCTCAGCTCCACGATCGCTTTGATCGTTATCGGCGGCTGACGCTACCCTCCGGTTCATACATGGCGGGAACGGCAAGCGATCACGGCGACATCATGAAGGCTGTTACCGGCCGAGACATCAATCGTGCTTCCAAGCTGATGAGCGATCACATCCAGGCGATCACCGATATCGTTCTGGAACAGTATCACGAATGCTGACGGGAAGTTTTTCCGTTTGAGCGGGCGCGACGTTTTCCGCTCAGAGGTCACCGCACCGTATCCGTTTCATGGCACGCTAGCCGTCACATGATGATCGGGCAATTCGCAGATGCAGTCGGCCTTTTCCGCTACTAACGATGCCGCGCGAATGTTTTGGACCGGTTGGGACTGAATTTAGCGAACGACGTTGGATGAAAAATCCTTTCGATGTAGCAACGCTGCCGCAGCTCGCAGACCTTAGAGGTTAGGAATGTTGCGGGCCTCCAACTTCTGGAGCGCGGCTCTCGGCGGCACTTAAAATTTAGAAATTTTGATCTGCTCGCGCATCTTGCATCGTTCGATGCACAATTGCCGGCCTGGCGGAGACAAAGACTTGCGTAATAAGCCGAATTTGGCTGGCACGCGGTTTGCTGACCAAGGCAGATGAGAATTGGAGGATCAAATGATTTTCACTCGGCTTGCCCGTATCGTCTTCAGTGCTCTTTTGACCGCGATCTTCAGCGCCCAATGTCTTGCAACGGAGAAGGTCAGCATCAGACTAAATTGGGTGCCCGGAACCGAGCATTCGTTCCTTTACCTGGGCAAGGAGAAGGGATGGTTCGCCGATGCCGGGATCGACCTGGAAATCATCGCGGGCCAGGGCTCGACGGTTTCTGTCAAGACTGTCGCCGTTGGTGAAACCCCGTTCGCGATCGCCGACGTCGCCACGTTGGCTCGCGCGTGGGAGGCCGGCCTTCCGCTGGTCGCCGTAGCCGTGCTTCTCAAGGAAAGCCCTACGGTCGTTTACTCGCTCAAAGCCAAGAACATCACCAAGATGTCGGAGCTTTGCGGCAAGAAACTCGGCATCAACATCAAGAGTACGACGACCGAGCAGTACCGAGCCATGTTGCGCATGGCCAACCTGAAAGATTGCGAAATCACCGAAGTGCCGATCTCCGGGGGCGGAGCCAAAGAGGTCATGTCGGGAGCGGTCGACGCCGCCGTCATCTTCTCTTACGAGGAACCGGCGCAATTGCAATCAAAGGGCCAGGAGCTCAATACCATCGCGGCCAGCCAGTTTTTCAAGCTCTATAGCCTGTCCATCATCACCAATGCAGATACCGCGACTCACAAGAGAAGCCTGGTCGATGCTTTCGCTAAGGTTGTCATCAAGAGCATCAAATATTCGCTTGAGAACCCTGAAGAAGCCAAGAGGGCGTTTCTGAAGACCGCGCCCGAGGCCGATCTGAGTTATGAAAATCTCAAGTTCGACATGTTCTCCAAGCTCCTGGCGGCCGGCGACTCCAAGGGCGACGCTATAGGTAAGGGAAGCCAAGAAGGATGGAAAAATTCGCTCAAGGTGCTCCACGATCTCGGGGTCGTGAAAGCCGAAATCGACCCGACCGGGAAATTCATCCAGTTGGAGTAGATTACGATGCGGGCCGCATTGAAAAAGGCGATGCCGATTGCGTTGTTTTGCGCAATCTGGGAAGCCGCCTGCATTCTTATGAAAATCCCCAACTATATCGTCCCGGCGCCCCATCGCGTCCTCGAAAAGATCGTTGACAGTTGGCCATTGCTCTACGCGCATTCCTTCACGTCGATCGCCGAAATCGTCATTGGGTTTGTGCTTGCGAGTGTCTGCGCCTTACTTTGCGCCATCGCGATGGTTCACTCACGGCGGATCGAGGCGGTTCTCGAGCCGTTTCTGGTCGTGTCGCAGGTCATTCCGAAAGTCGCGCTGGCACCGCTCTTTATCATCTGGTTCGGCCACGGAATTCTACCAAAGATCATCATAGCGATGCTGATCGCGTTCTTTCCGGTTTTGGTCAATGCCGTCGTCGGCCTGCGCTCAATCGAGGGCGAGATCGTAGAGCTCATGGATTCGATCGCCGCAAACAAGCGCCAGATGTTCTGGCGCGTTCGACTGCCAAACTCGCTTCCCTACATCTTTCCTGCGCTGAAGGTGGCGGCTCTATTAAGTATCGTCGGCGCCATGGTCGGGGAGTTTGTGGGATCTGACCGCGGTCTCGGCTATCTCATGATCGTGGGCGATGTGAACCTCGATACTGATCTGCTATTTGCCTCGCTTGCCGTGGTGACTGCATTTGGAATGGTCGTTTATTCGATCATCGAAATCTTCGAGCGCCGAATTGAAAGTCGGTACGGAAGGGGCGATAAACAACAACATCTGGTGACGGTGTGAGGATGGCAAGCAGTATAAGGCGCTTCCCGATAGTAACGCCTGCCTCATCGGCCGCGGCCTCTAATCCGATGACGGCTGCAATATCGATCAATTCCGTAGACGTTACGTTTCCGGGAGAGGGTGGGCTTGTGAAGGCCTTGTCGTCGATCGATCTGCGGGTTGAAAAGCAGGAGTTCGTCTCCATCGTAGGGCGATCCGGTTGCGGCAAGTCGACATTGCTTCGTGTCATCGCTGGTCTATTGGCCCCGTCCGCGGGTGAAATCGTGGTGATGGGAACGTCGGCAGCGGAGGCCCGGCTTTATCGTTCGTTCGGCATCGTCTTCCAAAGCAATGTCATGCTGCCATGGTTGACTGCGATTCAAAACGTCCGGCTCCCCCTCGACGTGGTTCCCCCGGCATCGATTCCACCCCGCTACAGTCCGGAGGACCTTCTGAAGATGGTCGGACTGGAGGGCCACGAATCGAAATATCCGCGACAGCTATCGGGCGGGATGCGCCAGAGAGTCGCCATCGCGCGAGCGTTGTCGTTTGATCCGCCGATCCTGCTGATGGATGAACCGTTTGCTGCGGTCGATGCTCTCATCAGGCAGAAGCTACACATTCTCCTGATGGATATTTGTGCCCGCACTCAAAGGACGGTCGTCTTTATTACCCACGATGTCTATGAAGCCGTCCTGCTTAGCGACCGGGTTCTGGTGATGTCCGATCGGCCGGGAACCATTGTCGCCGACGTCGCGGTCCCATTCGCGCGCCCTCGGCAGCCGTCGCTGCGGTCCGACCCCGTCTATATCGAGCTTTGCGCGGATATACTTGAACGGTTGATGCAGGAATAGCGCGCCGTGATTAACGCGAAATTGGCAATCGGAGGCGTCCGGTGCGAATTTAGTTTTTATGTTGCTCGTAAAGCTGGCTGAGATGAGTTTAGCCTGCACCTAGAAGATAGCGAGGAGTGCGAACGTGACGATGCTAGAGCAGACACGGTCCCGGATGACTGACGAGGAGCCACCTGCGCAGAAAGCCGCTCGTGGAATCTTGGACAAGATTCCGGAGAACACCGGTGGTGCTGCGAGGATGTTGCCGCCCGAATGCTACACGTCGCCCGAATTTTTCGAATTCGAACGCGATAAAGTATTCGCGCATTCGTGGATATGCGTCGGGCGCATCGAGCAGGTTGCAAACCCGGGCGACTGCATTTCGGCTCAACCGGCCGGAGAGCCGGTACTTGTGACGCGGACGCCCGCTGGGGAAATCCGTGCGATGACGGCGATTTGCCGGCATAGGGGTCAGATCATTCCATGCGACGGCAACCAAAAGACGTTGCGCTGTCCGCTTCACTTCTGGACATACGACTTGGAAGGCCGGCTTATCGGCGCACCTCACATGGGTCGGGAAGAAACAATCGATCTGCGAAAGTCCGCCAGGCTCACGCCGGTCAAACACGAAATCTGGCATGGATTTATCTTCGTCAACCTTGATCCTATCGCGGAGCCGCTTGCTCCCACCCTGGCCAAGGTCGAGCCGTTTTGGGCTGGCTACGAAGAGGCAGATCTTGTCGGTATCCCCCCGAAAATCGCGGACAAGCCTCTCCCCTGGAACTGGAAGGTACATGTGGAGAATTTTACCGACGCCTACCATCCCGAGTTTGTTCACCGCGGCACTCATGATTTTGCGCCGAGCGTAACCTCCGATGGCGGGGTCGTGTTTACAGAGATGAAGCCGGGCGACAACGCGATCGTCAGAACAGTGCCGATGCTGAAGCCTGACGGGGGTATGAACAGGGATGGGTGGGGAGAGAATCCGGCATTTCCCCCGATAGCGACACTATCCGCGGCCCAAAGGCAGCGGCTGACATTTGTGATGATCCCGCCGAGCATGACGATGGTGTTTGCTCCCAATGCTATCGCCTTCACTTTGGTGTCGGCCACGGGCGTGGAGGCGACCTTTGCATCCAGCGATCGGCAAACCGCTGGAGGCTGGTTGCTCCCCAGATCGTCCGTCGAACTTCCGGATTTCAACGATCGTGCAGCGCAGGTGCTTGAAGGCGGCGCAAAGATCTGGGCGCAAGACGTGCCCGAGAATATGGGCATGCAGCGAGGCAAAAAATCCCGCTTTGCGCCCGAGGGCGTATATGGTCCTCTCGAAACGACGCTTATCCAATTTAATGCCTGGCTTATCGAAGCATACCGGCGCGCGGTACAGCGAATGTGAATCGGGCTGAAAATGAAGTCGGCTCGCGGACTGATAAGGAAAGACATAAAACCTTATCAGTCTTCAAGCCTTATCGGTCAGCACGAATATAAAAAGATCTCGGTGCGTTCAAATATCTCGATAACGTTGCATCGGTACCCGTGGCCGGTGTTGACGTAGAAGCGAACATCGTCCGCGCCAGCCACAATACGCGCTTACGGCCCATGGGGGTGTTCGGCTTTCGGATGAGAGCCATAAACCTTCGTATCGTTTTGTGACGCCTACGTTCAATTGAGATGCTGAATTCGATCGTTTTAGCGTGAACGTTCCTTCGTGATGTGGGAATACGGCCCGAACTGGAGTTGCGCATGAACCAAATACAGGTCGAACAGAAAAGCTATCAGATGCCGCCGCACGATGGGATTACGGTTGCACACTTTGTAACCGTCGCCGATATCGAGCGATCGCTTCAATTTTACGAAACGGTCTTCGATAGTCGCATTCTGAGCAGAGGCGATAGCAAGGGCGCGCCGGGTTACATTCAAATCGCGAATACGTGGCTCATTGTCAACGTCGGGGGTGGTCCGACACCCGACAAACCATCGGTAACGCTCAGCGTTCCCGCCGATCCCGAATTCAGTCAACAGCTTCATGAATATCCGCGTTGCAGATATTCAGGCGTGCTACGAACTATGGCGAAGACGAGGAGCCGAATTTATCACAGAACCAAAGGACAAGTACGGTGAGACACGCTGCTACATTCGCGATCCTGACGGTTACATTATAGAAGTTGGGCAGAGCAAACCGGAGTTTACCTACGGCTAGTTACGACCTTTGAGCCGGGCGATACCTTCGGTTATCTGGAGGGACGTGGCGGACGGATAGAGGATTTTAAGGAGAATTTTCGCTCTTGCTGCAATCGCGCTTCTCCAACTTGGGATTGCGACGGGGCAAGCACAGACTTTTGAAAAGAAGGCTTACAATTACAGCGAATGGGCCAAGGGGCCGTGTTCTGAGGTGGTGACCGTCACCGGTCCGTGCAAGATGAGTTTCCTGGCGGGCGTAAGAGCCGAGAATGAGAGTGACCAGGCGGGTGACATCCTCCACAAAGGGGTCGTCGTTGGGTAATGCAAACACGCCTTCGAGAAGATAAAAAAGGCGCTTGAAAAGAACGGCGCGGGTCTCGGCGATGTTTCGGACCATGCGGATCGCGTTGGTCTAGCGGAGGCTATGGGGGAAAGTCGCGCTCGCCTTTTTGGCGTGACTAGCCGATACAAGACTCGAGCTTCTCAAGCGAGCCTTTCTTGATTGTACGCATCCGACGAACGCCGCATTGTCTGATGCGTGGTATTTCGCGAAGCGTGTGACCTTAATGTATGGTCCGGCCGTGCGTTGCAAGAGGTTCGTCGATCTGGTGGTAAGCGGCCTTGCATCAATGTATCCGGCCTCTGATTGGAGCATTTGCTCCGGGCCATCATGGATATCAGCGCGCATGCGTTCTAACTAGTCTACGGGCCTCTATCGGGCCATTAAGGTCACCAGTGTTCGTATGCGCCGGGAAGACCGACCTCCATCTCTACTCATCCTCTCGCAGACCTCGGCTGGAAACAGTTGATAGGGTTACGTCATCGCTTGCTCCTCCTGTCGATCAGTTCCTTTGTTCGAGCCAAGGGCCGTTCCTTCGTCCTGGTCCGCAGAACGTCGATCGCGTCGCGCGCAGGGGCGGTCAAGGCCGGCCGTTGCGCTCCGCTTGCGGCTGGCTCCGGGTTGCCAGGCTGCGCCTTGACAGCGCCGAGCACGGCGCGAGGATCAAGCGGGTCGGCCGCCTGCATCGTCGGTCCTCGTCAGCTCGAAGGCGCGTCCTTTGGCCAGCACCGCCCAGGCGATGCGGGCAAGCTTGTTGGCGAGCGCGATCGCCAGCACGTTGTGGTGCAACCGCCTCTTGGCGGCTTCGATCCAGGATTTGAGCCCGTAACGTTCCCAGTTCTTTATTTTGACCAGCACAACCCATGCCGCCTGCACAAACAGAACGCGTAAGTAGCGATTACCGCACCTCGAGATTTTGCCGAGGATCGTGCGGTCTCCCGTCGAGATCTGCTTGGGCACCAGTCCGAGCCAGGCTCCGAAGTCGCGGCCTTTGGAGAATACGTCTCCAGTGCCGATCGCAGCCACCATGGCGCTCGAAATGATCGGCCCGATGCCAGGCACCGTCATCAGCCGCGAACATGCCTGATCTTGACGGGCCAGTGCTTCGATCTCGCCGGATAGGCCATCGATGCGCTGATCCAGCCGGCGCCAGTCGCCTGCCAACTCCTCGATGACACGCAACATGCGTGGCGACAGGGCATCGGTGCGCGTTGCAAGGATGGTGGGCAGTTCCGTGCGCAGGAAGCCGATACCCTGGCGCACGGCGATCCCGCGTTCCAACATGAAGGCGCGAATCTGGTTGATGATGCCGGTGCGTTGCGACACCAGCCGCTCGCGCACCCGATGCAGCGCCTGCAAATCCAGTTGCTCTGCGGTCTTGGTTGCCACGAACTTCATCGTCGGGCGCTGCACGGCTTCGGCAATCGCTTCGGCATCATTGAAGTCGTTCTTCTGTCCCTTGCTATAGGGGCGGACATATTTGGCCGGCATCAATCTGGCATCGTGACCAAGCGATGCGAGTTTGCGGCTCAGGTGATGTGCGCCGACGCAGGCTTCCATGCCGATCAGGCAAGGCGGTAGATTGACGAGCCGCGCTTCCACTTGGCCACGCGACCACTTTTGCCGCAGCACGATGGCGCCGCGCGCATCGTGGCCGACGACGTGGAATGAGTTCTTGCCGATGTCGATGCCGATCACGGCGATCACGGTATTGGGTCTCTGAGACATGGCGTGCTCCTTGTCTTTGGCGCCCCTTGCCAGCTTCGCTTGCTGGCGGGGCGGGAGCACGGCCGGACCATCCCATTAGTCTAGCTTTAAGGTCATCAGGCGATGCGGGTCGAGGTTTTGGGCGGGTTGGAGCGGCGGCGCCTGGTCGCAGGATGACAAGGCGCGGATCGTCGAGGAGACGTTGGTGCCAGGGGCGAAGGTGACGGAGGTTGCGCGCCGCAATGGCGTTGCGGCGAGCGTGGTGTTCACCTGGCGGCGACAGGCACGGACGGCCGAGCGGGTCGTGTCATGTTTTGCGCCGGTGCAGATTGCCGCGGCGGTAGAAACGGGCGAGGAAAATCCGAAGCTTCCGTCCGAAGATGACCGACGGATGCGGCAGTTACCGGCCGCGCGGAACGGACTGGTCGAGATCGATCTTGGCGACCGGCGGCGCGTCCGGGTGGATGCACAGGTTGACCCGGAAGCGCTGGCGCGGGTCCTCGAGGTGCTTGAACGCCGATGATTGCCATACCGGGCAATGTGCGGGTGTGGCTTGCGACCGGCCATACCGATATGCGCCGCGGATTCCCGAGCCTTGCGCGTCTGGTTCAGGAGAGTTTGAAGCGGGATCCGCACGCTGGGGATCTCTACGTTTTTAGAGGCCGCCGCGGTGACCTGATCAAGATCATTTGGCATGATGGCCAGGGCGCGTGCCTGTTTACGAAGCGGTTGGAGCGCGGGCGCTTTCTGTGGCCCATCGCTGGCGGACGGCGTTGTCACGATCAGCGTTGCGCAACTATCCTATCTCCTGTCCGGAATTGACTGCATGGCGCGCATCGATGCAGATTGCCGGCAACCCCTCGGTGCGCAGAGAATGATAAAACCATATCGACAGTGGTCCGGTCTCAAACACTACGCGTTTCACGGCTGGCGCCCGCTTGCGGATGAGCTCGGCTATGATTCTGGGATCAGATGCGCACCTGCCGCGCCAGATCCGTTCACCTGCTCGGCGGATCGAGACTGACGTCTCTTTCATCGACACGTCGAGACCGATATATTCTTCCATGGCTATTCTCCATTCGATGCTTGGGCCCGGCGTCCAGTCGTGAGCCCGTATTTCCATCCTATCGGGGAACAGCCACCCTCCAAGACTAGTGATTGGCCTGAGGCAACTCGCTCCCGCGATTACCCCATGTGGACGGCTCCTCCACCGGCACGCGGTGCCATGGATGTGGGCGCTGTTAAAGCTCCCACGATTCAAAGGAGCGAGCCATGCAGACGATCACGGCAATCGGTTTAGACATCGCCAAATCGGTTTTCCAGGTCCACGGCGTTGATGCTGGTGGCCAGGTAGCCATTCGCCGCCAGTTGAAGCGTCGCCACGTGTTGGCTTTCTTTCAGAAGCTGCCGCCATGCCTTGTCGGCATCGAAGCCTGCGCCTCATCGCACCATTGGTCGCGCGAGCTCAAGGCGCTCGGCCATATGGTACGGCCGATACCACCTGCCTACGTTAAGCCCTACGTCAAGCGGCAGAAGAACGACGCTGCCGATGCCGAAGCGATCTGCGAAGCCGTCACCAGGGCTAACATGCGGTTCGTTGAGACCAAGACCCCGGAGCAACAGAGTGGCATGGTACTTCATCGTACGCGTCATGTTGCGCGAGCTGCTCGCAAGTTCAATCAGGACCGAAATTGCCCCCATAGAGCTAGTCCTTCTAAAGGCGAAACGTGCGCTCTCACGCGCCCGGGCAAGTACTAGCGTGTTTTTCCACCGCTCAAAAGCGCTTCGCCGCGAGCTAAAAGAGCTACGGACCAGGATTGTGGACGAGCTCGGCGACCGCATACTGTTTTCGAATCGACGCCGAGAACGCCAAGCTTTTGGAGGAGACCAAGCCGCTTTTCGGCCCTCGCGTAGCGCTGAAACTGCCGAGCACGGCGGAGGACATTTCGGAAGCGGCGCAATGCCTGGCTCTAAACCGCCCTACCGCTTGCGTCTTCCACTTGATGAGGGTGATGGAAACCGGCGTCCAGATCCTCGGTAACCGCCTCGGCATTCAACTGACGGCCGACAAAAACTGGCAGAAAATTCTCGACGAAGCCAACAAGGCCATCAAAGCTTTGAACCAAAAGGACGCCACCACCAAAGCCTACGCAGGCATCTCCTCAAACCTCTATAACGTCAAACTGGCCTTGCGGAACGAGGTCATGCACCCAAAACAGACCTACACGCCCGACGAAGCCAAAAACGTTTTCCACGCCGTCCGCAACTTCACCCAAGACCTGGCCGCACTCCTTTGAGCCGGTCCAAAGCGCCCGCGCGCGCCGAGTAGGATGATCACAGTTGAGCGGTGTGACATGCGCAGCCGCAGCCGCCGCAGCCGCCGCCCCCGGAGGCGCGGACCGCGCAACCTCGGCAGCCACCAAATCCGCGCCGGGCTACCTGCACGCCGCTGCCAACTTTTTCCTTGTCGAAGACGTAGAACGTGGCGAGACTGGTATCGGCTATTTCTTCCTCACCGAGCGTGATTGCCTCATTCGGTGCGAAGGCCGTTGTCTGCGCCACGTCCGCCGTCGGTACCGCCGATGCTGTCGCGCTTCCCAATAGCGAGAAGGTCAATCCGGCGGCTCCGAGAGCCGATACGGCCGCTTTAGTTCTGCGCTTCTGCTTCGAAGCTTGCTTCACCTGTGGCATGGTCTCATCCTGCGTAAGTCGTCATAAAAGTACTGCGGATCACGGGTGCGCCGCTTTAATCGAGGGCCAGGCGAGAAAAAAGCGCATGGGACATCTTAAGGGTTGTCGGCAGCGGATGCAGTCTAGCACCCTAAGCGCACGCCCGCGCCTTAATAAAAATCCGGCGCCGCAGGGCGCGGGTGCCAGCAGCGTTTTCGTGGGGGTGTGCGACACCCGCGCAGCCCCGCCATCGGGCGGGATGATGGCGAGGCCGGCCTGACGATAGCGCCTCTTTGTGACGGCAGATGGTCCGGCAATTGCATCAATTCAACTGCGCCCAACCCTGCATCACCCCTTGGTGGGCGTGGACCGCGCCGGTCCCCCCCTGCAGCGGGAAATCCCTCTAGTGGGCCGATCCCAAATATTTCAACGAATATGCCAAGATTGAGAAAGTCGCGCTTTTTTTGCAAATACAGCAACGCCCAACACCAATTCATTGTGATTGAGGTCAGCCCTGGTGTCGGGTAAGCTACTGCAAAATCTGGTTTGGAAGCGTCTCTCGATGCCAGAAAATTTCGAGCGAAAATTTCCTCGGCGCGACCTTTTTCGTTTAGCGATGGCCGGTACCGGCGCAGCGCTGCTGACCGGCTCGCAATTTCCGGAGCCGGCTTCCGCACAATCCGTTGATCTGGAGAGCAAGCGTCGCGCCCGCTATCAAGCGGATTTTGCGGAAGTCCGTAACTTTTACCGCGTCAACAGCTATCCGACCCGATAGGGGGAAAGTGCGGTGCTAACAAAGAAATCCGAGGAACGTCCCGAGAAGAAAAACGGCGGCGGTAAAGCGTCACTATCAAGTGGCGAGTTGGGGCGTCGTGCGTTTCTGAAGCGCTCCGGCGTTGTTACTGGAGCGCTCGCGGCGCTTGGCAGTCTTCCGCTGACCGGCGTGCGGAAGGCAGAGGCCGGCCCGCCGCCGCCTGCGGGTGCGGCAGTTACGACGCGCAAAAATGTTTGTACCCATTGCTCGGTCGGCTGCTCGGTGATCGCAAAAGTCGCCAACGGTGTATGGATCGGGCAAGAGCCGGACTATGACAGTCCGATCAATCGCGGTTCGCATTGTTGTAAGGGCGCAGCGGTCCGCGATGATGTCTTGAGCGAGCGTCGCCTTCGCTATCCCGTCAAGCTCGTCAATGGCGAGTGGACCCGTGTGTCTTGGGAAAAAGCGATCGACGAGATCGGTGACAAGCTACTCGACATTCGCCAGAAGGCCGGTCCGGACTCGGTCTATTGGCTCGGGTCAGCCAAATTTACCAACGAAGCTGCATACCTCAACCGCAAGCTTGCGGCGTTCTGGGGCACCAATAATTCTGATCATCAAGCGCGTATATGTCATTCCACGACTGTTACCGGCGTAGCCAACACCTGGGGCTACGGTGCGATGACGAACAGCTACAACGACATCCGCAACGCCAAGACCATTTTGGTAATGGGCGGCAATCCGGCTGAGGCGCATCCGGTCTCGTTGCAGCATATTCTGGAAGGCAAGGAGCTTAACCGCGCCAACATGATCGTTGTCGATCCACGAATGACGCGGACCGCGGCCCACGCAACCGAATATGTCAGGGTGCGCCCAGGTACCCACATCGCGACCATCTACGGCATGCTGTGGCACATTTTTGAGAACGGCTGGGAAGACAAAGAATTTTTGAGCCAGCGCGTTTACGGCGTTGACGAGATTCGAAAGCACGCCGCGAAATGGAATCCGAAAGAGGTCGAGCGTGTCACCGGCTTGCCTGAGGCCCAAGTCAAGCACATCGCTGAAATCTTTGCCAAGCAGAGGCCGTCGACACTGATCTGGGCGATGGGCCAGACCCAATTTACCACCGGGACTGCTAACGTCCGCGCAAGCTGCCTACTCTTGCTCGCTACCGGCAATGTCGGCGTCGCCGGCGGCGGGGCCAATATATTCCGCGGCCACACCAATGTGCAGGGAGCAACCGATCTCGGCCTCGATGTGACGTCATTGCCGCTCTACTACGGTTTGGCGGAGGAAGCGTGGCGGCACTGGTGTCGAGTTTGGGAAGTCGACTATGACTGGATGAAGTCGCGCTTCCCCGACAAGAAGCTGATGGAAACGCCGGGTATTCCGAGCACACGATGGTTCGACGCGACTTTGCTGCCCAAGGATCAGGTCAATCAACCCAATCCCGTGCAGGCCATGTTCATCATGGGACACGGCGTCAACACGATTACCCGTATGCCGGAGGCGGTGCGCGGCATCGAGAAGCTCGAGCTGCTTGTGGTGTGCGATCCGTATCCTACGGCGTGGTCGGTGCTGTCTGAGCGCAAGAACGGCACCTATCTGCTGCCTGCCTGCACCAGCTTCGAGATGGACGGCTCGCGGACGGCCTCGAACCGCTCGCTGCAATGGGGCGAGAAGATCGTCGAGCCGGTCTTTGAATCGAAGAACGACTACGACACGATGTACATGCTCGCCCGCAAGTTTGGCTTCGCGGACCTGATGTTCAAGAATATCAAGGTCGAGGACGGCAAGGTATCGGCAGAGGACCTCCTGCGCGAGATCAATCGTGGCGGCTGGTCGACTGGTTATTGCGGACAATCGCCCGAACGACTCAAGGCGCATATGCGCAACCAGGCCAAGTTCGACCTTGTCACAATGCGGGCGCCAAAGGACGATCCTGAAGTCGGTGGCGATTACTACGGCCTGCCGTGGCCATGCTGGGGAACGCCGGAGTTCAAGCACCCCGGCACGCCGATCCTCTACAACACAAATCTTCCGGTGAAAGAAGGGGGAGCGACGTTCCGAGCCCGGTTCGGAGTGGAGCGGGTCGTCAAGCGCAAGGTGATGGAGAATGGCCAAGAGGTCGAGCGCGAAGATCACGACAATCTGCTTGCCGAAGGCTCTTACTCGGTCGGCTCGGAGATTAAGGACGGTTACCCGGAATTCACGCTTGGCGTTCTGAAGAAGCTGGGATGGGACAAGGATCTGACGCCGCAGGAATTAGAAGTCATCCAGCGCGTCAATCCTACAAATCCGGATGCCGTATCATGGTCGCTCGATCTATCGGGCGGCATCCAACGCGTAGCGATCGAACACGGTTGCTCGCCTTACGGCAACGCAAAGGCACGTATGATCGCCTGGAATTTTCCTGACCCCATTCCAGTACATCGCGAACCGATCTACACCCCCCGCCCTGACCTTGTCGCGGACTATCCGACGCTGCCGGACGCCAAGCAGTTTCGGGTGCCTAATATCGGTTTCTCCGTGCAGAAGACTGCCGTCGACCGTGGGATCGCCAGGCAGTTTCCGCTGATCCTGAGTTCCGGCCGACTGGTCGAATATGAAGGGGGCGGGGAGGAGACGCGGTCCAACAGGTGGCTCGCCGAACTGAAGCAGCACATGTTCGTCGAAATCAATGTGGCGGATGCGGCCGAGCGCGGTGTTAAGGACGGCGGTTGGGTATGGGTTACCGGCCCGGAGAATAACTCGCGAGCCAGGATGAAGGCGCTGGTCACGGAGCGCGTCGGCAGGGGTGTTGCCTGGATGCCCTTTCATTTTGCTGGCTGGTTCGAGGGCGCCGATTTACGCGCCAGATACCCGAAAGGGGCCGATCCGATCGTACTAGGTGAGAGCGTCAACACGCTGACGACGTATGGCTACGACCCCGCCACCGGCATGCAGGAGCCGAAAGCCACCCTCTGCCAGATCAGGGCTGCCTAAGAGGAAAAATCGATGGCACGCATGAAATTCCTTTGCGACGCAGACCGCTGCATCGACTGCAACGCCTGTGTCACCGCCTGCAAGAATGAGAACGAGGTACCTTGGGGCATCAATCGCCGCCGTGTGGTCACTATCAACGACGGCAAACCGGGCGAGCGCTCAGTCTCGATGGCGTGCATGCATTGCACCGACGCACCTTGCGCGGCGGTGTGTCCGGTGACGTGCATTTATCCGACCGATGACGGCATCGTTCTCCATAACAAGGATTTGTGCATCGGCTGCGGTTATTGCTTCTACGCCTGTCCGTTCGGCGCGCCGCAGTATCCGAAGGTTGGTAATTTCGGCTCACGCGGCAAAATGGACAAATGCACCTATTGCGCGGGCGGAGGCGGCTCAGAGGCCCCCGGTAGTGCTGCGGAGTACGCGAAATACGGATCAAACCGTTTCGGCGAGGGCAAGCTGCCGTTGTGTGCCGAGATGTGCTCGACGAAATCTCTATTGGCCGGCGATGGCGACATCATCGCGCAGATTTATGGAGAACGGGTTCGAAAGCGCGGATACGGCTCGGGCGCCTGGGGCTGGGAGACGGCCTATCACGAAGACATTAAACTATGAGCGGGCGGACTTCGATCATTGCGGCAGACGTGTGATCGAGGGAAATTGGAATAGGTGATTGTAATGACGTTCTTCGCACGCATTCGCCTCGTGACGCTCGTCTTGATATTGCTCGGCGCCGCCGCGGCACCTCTCAGCGCCCAAAAGCTCGGCCCCGATGGCGCTCCAAATCCGGATGCCAGCGTCACTGACCAGCGCACGCTGCTGGATCAGGCTGCGCGGATTCAGGGTCGCATCGATATTCCCGATGTCAAGGCCAGCGTGCTGATACAGCCCGCAGGCCGCACGTGGGATTATTTCCATGAGGTTCTTCTGCATTGGGGTGGCGCGATCGTCATCGTCGGGACGATCGCCGTTCTTGGGCTCGCTTATCTGATTATCGGGCGCATCCGCATCGCAGGAGGGCGTTCAGGCCAGAAGATTGTCCGCTTCAAAGCCTTTGAGCGTTTCTCTCATTGGCTGACGGCGGTCTCCTTCGTCATCCTTGGCCTGACCGGCTTGAACATCACCTTCGGCAAGATCCTGCTGCTGCCGCTCGTCGGTCCGGAGATCTTCTCCGAGATCTCGGAGATTGCCAAATACGTGCATAATTTTACCAGCTTCGCTTTCGTGGCAGGGCTCCTCGTTATCATGGTGATTTTCTTCCGGGACAATCTGCTGGCGAGGGTCGATGTCGAATGGCTCATGCAGGGTGGCGGCTTCATCAAAAACAGGCATGCGCCGGCAGGACGGTTCAATCTCGGTGAGAAGATGGTCTACTGGCTGTCCGTTGCGGCCGGTATTGCGGTCTCTGCTTCCGGATTTGCGCTGCTGTTTCCGTTCTACGGCACCAACATCGCCGACATGCAGCTCGCGCAAGCGGCCCACGCCATCATTGCCCTTTTGTTCATCGCGCTCATTCTAGCGCATATCTATATCGGCACGCTCGGAATGGAAGGCGCATTCGAAGCCATGGGCACGGGCGAAGTCGATCTGAACTGGGCGCGGGAGCATCATGATCGCTGGCTCGCCGAGCAACTTGAAAGGGAAGGCGGGCGACCTTCCGCGACGCCGGCGGAGTAAGAGGGCAACATCCGAGCTTCACGACTAGCCGATCCCGGGTTTTCTTTAGGAGTAAGCGTCATGGATGAAGTTACGCGACGTGCCATGTTGGCAACGACGGCGGCTGGCGGTGTTTTGACACTGGCATCTGCGGCCAATGCGCAAAAGGCCGAGCCGATCCCGCAACCGCAGCGACCGGGGCACGGCGGCACCGATCCAGGACCGCGAAATTTGGTACGCGATCGGCAGAATCCGGATCTGCTCGTAGCTCCATCAACCGATCACGGCACGCTTCCCAACTTGCGGTTTTCGTTCGCCGACGCATGTGCGGCAGGAAACCGGTGGTTGGACCCGTCAGATTACAGTCCGAGAACTCGGCATCTCTAAGGAAATCGCTGGCGTGAATATACGCCTGAACGCCGGCGGCATTCGCGAGCTGCACTGGCACAAGGCCGCCGAATGGGCCTACATGTTGTACGGAACAGCGCGTATTACCGCGATCGATGCTCAGGGACGCAACTTTGTCGATGACGTTGGCGTCGGTGATCTCTGGTATTTTCCCTCAGGCGTTCCGCATTCGATTCAGGGCCTCAATCCAGACGGCTGCGAATTTCTGCTGGTGTTCGACGATGGCGATTTCGACGAAGACAACACGTTTCTATTGAGTGATTGGTTCAAACATACGCCAAACGACGTGCTGGCAAAAAATTTCGGCGTTCCGGCTGCGTCGGTTGCCCGTCTTCCAGACCCAAGCGAACTCTACATATTCAATGCCAAGGTGCCGGGGCCGATTGATTCCGACAAGATAGCCGGGGCTACTCCGGTGCCGCAGACGTTCAGCCACAAGATGCTGGCGCAGCAGCCGATTAAAACCAAGAGCGGCACGGTGCGTATCACCGATACCAGCAAGTTCCCGGCGTCGAAGATGATCGCGGCGGCGCTGGTCGAGGTCGAACCTGGTGGCATGCGGGAGATGCATTGGCATCCCAACACCGACGAATGGCAGTATTACATCGATGGGAAGGCACGGATGGGTGTTTTTGCCGCCTCGGGTCAGGCGCGAACCTTCGATTTCCAGGCCGGAGATGTTGGCTTTGTGCCCTTTGCGATGGGGCACTACGTCGAAAACACGGGAACGACGACGCTACGCTTCCTGGAGATTTTTAAGAGCAGTTATTACGCCGATGTCTCCCTCAATCAGTGGCTCGCGCTGACGCCCCCCGAATTGGTGAAGGCGCACCTCAAACTGGACGACCAGGTGATGGCCGCACTACACAAGGAAAAGTTTCCGATCGTACCGGGATGATCGCCGTCGCCAAGTCTTCGGCGTTCTATTCGCTGCTGCCGCCCGGAGGGCGTTGCGTTTTTCTTTCGCGCAGATAGTCGTCCGTCGTGCGGACCAGGGGGGCTGCGCCGTAGGTTTCGAAACCCTGCTCGGCAACAAAGCTGACACGGCAGTCTTCGCACATTTTGATAACGTCCAGCCTTTCTGGCGAAGCCTTGTACATCCAGTGCTTACCCTCGAGCTTTGCCACGACGCGCTCGATGCTGCTTTTCACGCCGAATGGTTTGTTGCACCGGATGCAGCAGAACGGCTCTTCCTCTTTGAGGACGCGCGCGGGAGCTCTTGAGGCACCAAAATCGATCCGGGGCGATAACGTGATGACTTTCTCGGGACAGATCGCCTGGCAGAGGCCACATTGCACGCAGGCATCCTCGACGAACCGGAGCACTGGCCGTTCTGGATCGTCACGCAAGGCGCTGGTCGGACATGCCGACACGCAGGACAAACACAGCGTGCAATTATCCACATCGATCTCGACCGCTCCGAATGGAGCGCCGCCGGGTAGAGCAATCACGTCGACGGGAGCCGGAGCGGAACGGTGCAATTCGCTGAGGGCAAAGCGCAACACATCGCGCTTCTTTCCGAGCGGGCGGAAGCTTGCGGGGCGAGGGGCGGGCATCAAAGGCGAAACTGCCCGAAGTGCGTCAAGCAACGCGTCCGGATCGTCGGTTTCGATCGTCGCGATCCGGCCCGCACCGAAGCCGAGTCCGACAAGGATCGGATCCGCCACCGCTATCGTCTGCGACAGGCCGGAGACGTCGTGACGAGGCTTTCCCCGCAGCAGGAAGCGCACCGCCGAAGTGCCATAAGCGAAAGCCGCGATGGCGGCTTCCAATCCGACTTGAGTGACCTCGTTGACCGCAAACGGCAGCACGTTTGCAGGCAGCCCATCGCCAAACCGAGCCAGCGCGTCGATCAGCGATCCACCGTGCGCCTTGTCATGAAGCAGCACCACGGCTCGATCGCCACCGGCCTCGCGAAACGCGATCAGCATCGCGCGGAGGCGGCGCATGAGCGCATCCTCGGGCGGTAAAGCATAGGAAGCTGCGCCGGTCGGGCAGGCGGCCGCGCATTGGCCGCAACCCGCGCAGATATTCTCGTCGATCGCGACATGGTCTCCCGCGGCGCTGATGGCGCCCGCCGGACACAGGTCCAGACACCGGGTGCAACCCGTCCGGTGCGAACGCGAGTGAGCGCATAACCCGGCGTCAAAATTGATGTAGCGCGGCTTCTCAAAGGCGCCGACGAGATCGCGGGCTTTGAGGACAGCCTGTAGCACCGCTGCTGGATTGGCCGGATCCGCCCGCAGATAGCCGTCGCGTAGATCAGCGGCAGAAAACAGGGCGGCGCCGCCGGTTAGATCAAGGACGATGTCGCAATTGGAGCGGGCGTTGTCGCGGGAAGTCCCGAAGGTCAACACCTCGCGCGAGGAGGGAGCGGCCTCGGCGAAATCGTCGACCGTGATCTCGAACGCGCCGAGATGGCCCTTGGCACCCCTTACCTTGCCTTTTGTCACCGGAAAATCGGTTCTGCTCGGGGGCGCAATCGATGCCGGCGGTTCGATGAGTACGGTAACGTCGAGATGGTCTTTGAGCAGGTTCGCGGCTTCAACCGCAGTCTCGTCTCTTCCGCAGATGAGAATGATGCCGCCACTTTGAAGTTCGACCGACGGCGGCGGCGGCGGGGCCGGCTCGGCGGCGGCCGCCAGCAGGGCTGCCATCTTTGGCCCGGCATATTTCGCCTCGCTTGACCAGCCGGCAGTCTCGCGAATATTCGCAAACTGCAATGGGTTCTTGCGGCCGATCTCGACAGCGACATCTGCGAACAGCGTGGCCTGCTGGGTACATCCTACCGTGAGAGGGCCGTCTTCGGACGCGATCGTCTTGAATTCGGTCAAGCTCAGCGCCACAGAGATGGGTCGCCGACGTTGTGTCGAGATGGCAACCACGGCGGACCGCATCTGGGTCAAGCGGCATCGTGCCTTCACAGGAGCAGATAAGTAGCCGTCGCGCGGGATTGGGTGTTGAGGTCACGATTGCAAGTAGCCTCTTGGTATAGCCGGCACCGCTGGCCCGGAACTCTCCAGAAGTATATACTGCTGTTGCCAAAAGCACGATGCCGAGACACAGGACGGATAGCGCCAAATGGTGAGTTCTTGCGATTTTTGGCTGTCTTGCGGGCATCATCTGCTCGACCGCAATACTTTTGGTCGCTTGCTGGTAACGGACGAGTTCTTGAAGGCGTATCTGGCGCGCCCGGAGCTGGTGCCGCCGCCGGAAGCGTGTGCTGAGGAGCAGGCTCTGCATCGTGCACTGCTGCGCGAACCGAGGCAGCCAATTGCGGCCTCGCGGATTGCGACGATAGCCGACGCGGACGCACGCGAGAACTGGCAAATGATGATCGCCTGGCGCGATCAGCTTCTCAAGCACGACAGTCTTGAGGCAGCCTATCTTGCGATCGTCCGGAGCAACGTTCATTTCCCCCAGATACTCGTAGGTCAATTGGTCCAGGTCATTCTGCGTAATGCGTTAAACGGTTGCGACGATGTTTTCGTGCTACGTGCGGCCGAAATGTTCTTCCGGCCGCAAAAACTCGCGTTCCAGGAGACGTCGGTCGTCGCGGCCGACGAGGAGATGGAAGCTCCTTACGTACAGCATCCGCCGTCGCCGCTGCTGTCGCTGCTGGGTTTGCAAACGGCCACCGGAGTTGATCTCCTGAGCGAAGCAACATCACAAGACTATTGGGAACGAAGCGATCGTTTCGATATGGCGCTCGATCTCTCACCAAATGGGCGTGGCTTAGCCGCGCTTTGCGACGTCATCACGCGCTGGCTGGCACATCTGCTTGCCGTCGATGTGACAGTCGAACCGGTGGCGGAAACGCAGAATTTGCCATGGAATTGGTATGTCGGATTAAGCTCGGAAGCGACGCAGGTCGGAGACGCCATTTGGCGAGGGGACGACGTCGCCGATGCAGTGCGTACGCAATTGATCGGCCTATTGCAGCTGTCGTTCCGCGATCCCGCCGACATGATCGAGAAGGTGAGAGGTGAGCCGGTGCATCTGCTGCTGGCAATGACGACTGATAGACTACTACGAATAAAGCCGCAAAATCTTCTGACCGGGTTGCCGGTTCGCGATATGGAGGCTGTGAATTGATATCGACCGCTCTGACACGAATTTCCGTTGGCGTCGTGGTCGAGCGGCGCAAGGCGAAAAGTGAATGGGCCGATGTGTTGTGGCGGCCGGTATCCGTGTTTGCGGGGACTCCTGACGCAGCGCCCTGGACGCCGCTGGGTACGGATGACGAGGTGACACTGTTCTATGCAGGTGAAGCGGTGATCGAATTACATCGGACCGAGACGACGAATTATCGCGACAACCTCGCATCGGGTGTGCCGAGTTTGTGGGTCAACATGCGTCCGACCACGTCTGGACCTCCGTACGAATTGCTGGCCGTCACGGCAGATCCGGCAGAGGGGGAGGCGTTTACGGATGCCGGCAGCAATCTGGTCGAAGCGGTGCCGATGCCCTCAGAAATCGCCGACATTGTCGACCAGTTCGTCGCGACCCATCATGTGGAGCGGCCCTTCGTCAAACGGCAACGCAATCGACAAACACCACCGCTTCAAAATCCGATAGGGACTGTAAGCGATGACTGAGCAGGAAACCCCTTTGTCGCGCTGGGCGCGATTGAAACACGCCGCGAAAGCCGACGAAATCGACGCTGCTTCGGCTGGCTCCGAAGCGACGGCCATGCCCGAGGCGCCGTTTGATCCCGCAAGCCTGCCGTCCATTGAGTCAATTGTGGGGGATACCGACATCGTTGCATTTTTGCGTAAGGGCGTGCCGGCCGAGTTGACGCGGGCGGCCTTGCGCAAGGCCTGGGCCAGCGATCCTGCCATTCGAGATTTCATCGGGATTGCGGAGAACCAGTGGGATTTCAACGATCCCAACGCTATCCCGGGCTTCGGCCCTTTGACCCCAACGGAAAGTGGCGTTGATGTTCTTGCTCAAATCTCCAGCAGGCTGCAGCCTCTTGCAGACGAAGATATGACGGCCGCGGAGCCAATGGTCGCTTCGAACGAGAATGTTGATGACGCCGATCGGCAGCTCGTCGTCGCCAATTCGCCTCTCGTCAGTCCGAGCGCTACGCCCGACGAAAAACCCGCTCCCGCGGAAGGTGAGAATCCATCGACTGCTGGTGAGGCTCGATACACCCGGCGTCATGGCAGCGCTCTGCCGCGATAATTTAGTTTGAGTGGCGGTTATTCTTTGGACAGATTGAGAATCGCAGTGGATACAGCTTCGGAGAATTTACCTGAACGCAGCATCGACGAGTTCGATCGCGCGCGTGCGCGGGAATACGCGCTGCTTGCGACTCTGCTATCACGTAGTCCCGACGCACGCCTACTGTCCGGTTTGGCTGGCCTGCCCGTCGATACCAGCCCAATCGGGCTGGCTCATTCCGCGTTGGCCGAAGCGGCCCGGCAAGCGACTGAGGCGGGTGTTGTGCGTGAATATGTGGCGTTATTTGGCGGATTGGGGGGAAGCGCCTTGTTGCCGTATGCCTCGCACTATTTGGCGGGCACGCTGTACGGCCGCCCTTTAGCCCGGCTGCGGGAGACGCTCCAGCCTCTTGGCGTCGAGAAGGCGCCAGAGCGCGTCGAGCCGGAAGACCATGCCAGCTTTCTCTGCGAGGTCATGGCAGGATTGATCGGTGGAGACATCTCTGCGCCTGACGGCGCTGACCGAATCTTCTTCGAGGAGTATCTTGTGACTTGGATAAGGCGTTTTTTCGTCGATCTCGAAGCGGCTAAATCCGCCGATTTCTACAGATTTGTTGGACTTCTTGGACGGACCTTCATTGACGTGGAGACGCACGCTTTTACGCTTTCAGAGTGAACACATATTGTTGTCCGAACCATGAAGGTGTCGGATCGACAAATGTGCTAAGGGATAACGATTGAGGATTATCGAATGCGCGCATTCGCCTTTGCTTGTTTGGTTTTGATCGGCATCGCGGTTGGCTCTGCGGCCATCCTCTTGGAATTGGTTCAACAATCTTCTTCAACGGCATTTGCCGAGCCGAGCGCGCGCATTCCAACGTAAATTACGTGTCGGGCCAATTAGGCCAGAGCACCTTACCTAAACAGAGACGGAGGCTTTCGATGACGCGTTCCGTAATCATTTTTTTGGCGATTTTAGCTTTCATTATTGGCGGTGAGCTGTTGAGCCCGCGGCCCGATGCCCTCAAGGAAGCGACGGCGGCAATGCCTTCGTTGCTGGAACTCCATTCGATGGCGGAGGTCCACAAGCTACCACTTCAGGACATCGAGGATCAGTCGCTGATGTATCCCACCACCACGAACGGGCCAAAGCCCTGATGTTGGGCGCGCGGTAAATGATCGCTGGATTAGCTCTCGTCCAGCGCCACTAGCAGCTCGGCCTCGGCGATGTCGTCGATCGTATTCGTATTGAAGAAAGGATCGAACGGAGTGGTTGGCCAGGTAACGGTGGCGAGAGGGTAGCGCGACGTCCATCGGTCGATTTTTCGGGCGCCTTCGACGACCAACGCCTGGCGAAGTTCATCGCGAAGGCGGACACTCCAAAGGCCAATTACCGGATGCGTCTGACCACCGGACGCCGCAACCGCGAGTTCGGCATTTTGCTGCCTTCGTTCGCTATCGAGCCGCGCCACAAGGTCGCGGGGCAAGAAAGGGCAGTCGCCCGCCGCGCTCAGGATCCAATTGACGCCGGGACGGTTTGCGGCCATCCAATCAAGCCCGGTAAGTATGCCGGCGAGGGGACCGGGAAAGTCCGCAACGCTGTCCGCGATTACAGGCAAGCCGAATTGAGCAAAACGGGCAGGGTCGCCATTCGCGTTCAAGATCAATCCGTCACACTGTGGTTCCAGACGCGCGATCACGCGATCGAGAATAGTCCGTCCGGCGATCTGGCGCATCGGCTTGTCGCCGCCACCCATCCGGCGCGCCAGCCCACCGGCCAACAACACGCCGGGTATTTCAGTCATCGCCGCGTTCACCCTTGCGCTTGTGACGCGCCGATTCTTCCTCGAAGTATTCGAGGTTTTGGTCGTAGACGATCCGTTCTTCGCCGGACAGGGCGACAAAGCGCTTACCACGCGCTCGGCCGATCAAAGTCAGTCCCACCTGTCGTGCGAGATCGACGCCCCACGCCGTAAATCCGGAACGAGAGACAAGGATGGGGATGCCCATCCGTACCGTTTTAATCACCATCTCCGATGTGAGCCGGCCAGTGGTGTAGAGAATCTTATCGGAGGGATCGACACCGTGGCGGTAGATCCAGCCTGCGATCTTATCGACGGCATTGTGGCGGCCAACGTCCTCGGTGTAGCAGACGGGCGAGCCCTCCTTACACAAAACGCAGCCGTGGATCGCGCCGGCCTCAAGATAAAGCGAGGGCATGCTGTTGATCTCGTGGGTCATCTGGTAAAGCCAGGACGTGCGCATCGTGGCCTTCGGTAGCGCGACGCTCCCGAATGCGTCCAGCAAATCGCCAAACGCAGTGCCCTGAGCACACCCCGACGTCTGGGTACGTTTCTTCAACTTGGCTTCAAAATTAGTGTGATGCTCGGTGCGTACCACGACAACTTGCAGATCGTCGTGATATTCGACCTCAGTAACGACGTCGTCGTACTTGAGCATATTCTGATTGAGAAGATACCCCAGCGCGAGATATTCGGGATAGTCGTTGATCGTCATCATGGTAACGATCTCTTGGGCGTTGAGATACAGCGTCAGTGGCCGTTCGACCGGGACCTTGGTTTCGGTCTTGGCGCCCGTCTGGTCGATGCCAGAGACGCTTTCCGTGAGACGCGGATCAGCCGGATTGGGAAAGATCAGCGGAGCGGGGTTCTTCTCAAGCACAGTCAACTCGCCAAGGGTTGTATGATACTGCCTTACGCAGCATATAGGAAGCGCGGAGGCTTATCTAGCAGCCCTTGGAACGAGGTTTTCGAGAAATAATGGCGCAGCTGTCGGACGACTGCTTTGCATTCGGCGGACCGATGCTTTCGGTCAACGAGGCCGTCGGCATTATCACGTCGCGCGTCAGGGCGATTAGTGAGAGCCAGCCGGTTCCATTGGTGGAAGCCGATGGCCGTATCCTCGCCCGGGATCTGGCAGCGCCTTTGCCGCTGCCGCCGTTTACTAATTCGGCCGTCGATGGTTATGCCGTCCCTAGTGGTGAGTTGCCAAAAGGCGAGGAGCGGGCGTTCCCTCTGAGCGGGCGCGTGCAGGCGGGGGCCAGCGCAGAACCTGCCACACCGGGTCATGCGGTGCGCATCTTTACTGGAGCCCCGATGCCAGAAGACGCCGACACCGTCTTCATGCAAGAGGACGTGCAGATCGATGACGCCGGCCGAGTGGTGTTGCCCGCCGGCCTGAAACCCGGTGCTAATGTGCGGCTTGCCGGTGAGGATATTCCGCTCGGTCACGTTGCCCTCAGAACCGGTCAGCGTTTGCGTCCCCAGGACATTGCACTTGCCGCCGCCTTTGGGCTGACACACCTCGATGTGGTGCGACGCCTTCGCGTTGCGGTGTTTTCCACTGGAGATGAATTAGCTTCGCCCGGCACTGCGAGGGCGGCCTCTCAACTCTTCGACTCCAACCGTTACATGCTGATGGCGATGCTGCGGAGGCTCAGCTGCGAGATAAGCGATCTCGGGATTCTGCGTGACGAGCCTATTTCTTTGGCGAATGCACTCAAGCAAGCTGCGACGCAACATGATCTGATTCTAACGACAGGCGGCGTTTCCACGGGCGAAGAGGACCACGTCAAAGCCGGTGTCGAAAAAGCGGGATCGCTTGTTCTGTGGCGCATGGCCATAAAGCCCGGCCGTCCGGTGGCCATGGGCGTTATCGCCGGAACGCCATTGATCGGATTACCGGGAAACCCGGTGGCGAGTTTTGTTACATTTATAAATGTGGTGCGGCCAACCGTCTTGGCGCTGTTGGGATCGGTGGCCACACCATTGGTAGCGTTACCGGTCCGCGCCGCGTTCAGTTACAAGAAAAAGATAGGCCGTCGCGAGTACGTCCGCGTTACACTGCGCAAAACCGCGAACGGTACGCTGGAGGCGGTCAAATTCCCGCGCGAAGGAGCGGGCCTTCTGTCATCCTTGGTTGAAACCGACGGCCTTGTCGAACTCAATGAAGATACGATCAAAGTCGCGCCTGGAGACAGCGTCGGGTTCCTTGGCTACGCTGATCTATTGTAGGCTTTAGCGCATGGCGACAATCAAGCTTGATCTCTCCGGTCTTCGATGTCCGATACCCGCGCTCAAGACCCGCAAAGCGCTCACGTCGGTATCGCCCGGCGACGTTCTCGAAGTTCATTGCACTGACCCGCTGTCGGTCATTGATATCCCGAACCTCATCCGGGAGACAGGCGACCGGATCGAGATCACCGAACGCGACGACCGAAGTATCGTTTTTCTGATCGAGAAGGTCGATCCGACAACCGTCAAAACCTAAGGTGACGGCGGGTTACGCAAACCATTGGCGGAAGGGATAGTTTCCTTTGATCTAGATGCGTTCTAAAAGACCTTGCATCTGGTATACCAGGAGCTAATGTCTTAAAGCTATTGTTGTTTGGAAACCGACTTTCATGAGCCAAGACGTCCACAAAGTTCGCGCCTTTGAGCACCCCGGCGAGGGAAGAAAGCGGGCTAAATCGACCCCCAAGGGCCGTCAGGTCGATCCGACCGCTGCGCATGAGATCGAGCTTCTGCTGGGCACGCGGCCGCGCCAGCGAGACCTTTTGGTCGAACACCTGCATCTGATCCAGGATACATATCATCAGATTTCCGCTGCTCATCTTGCGGCGCTGGCTGATGAGATGAAGCTTTCCTTTGCCGAGGTGTTCGAAACTGCGACTTTCTATGCTCACTTCGACATCGTGAAGGAGGGCGAACCGGACGTTGCGCCGCTGACCATTCGCGTCTGCGATTCCCTGACCTGCGCCATGCTGGGCGCCGAAAAGCTGTTGCATGAATTGCAGAGCACAGCCGGCCCTGGCATTCGGGTGATGCGCGCGCCCTGCGTCGGCCGCTGCGATACGGCGCCCGCTGCCGAAGTCGGGCACAACTTTGTGGATCATGCTACAGTCGACAACGTTCTTGCCGCGGCGAAAGTCGGCGACACCCACGCCCATCTGCCCAAATACATCGACTTCGACGCTTACGTGGCCGGTGGTGGGTACCAGTTGCTGTCGCGCCTGCGCTCTGGCGTTCTTCCAAAGGAAGACTTTCTGAAATCGCTCGACGACGCGAGTTTGCGCGGCCTTGGCGGCGCAGGCTTTCCGACGGGACGCAAATGGCGTTCGGTGCTCGGCGAGCCTGGTCCGCGGCTGATGGCGGTCAATGGCGACGAAGGCGAGCCTGGCACATTCAAGGACCGCTACTATCTTGAAACCGATCCGCATCGCTTTCTGGAAGGCATGTTGATCGGCGCACATGTGGTCGAGGCGACCGACGTCTATATCTATCTTCGCGACGAATACCCGGCCTCGCGTCAAATTCTTGAGTACGAAATCGTAAAGCTGCCGTCTGGCAGACCGACGATTCATATGCGCCGCGGCGCCGGCGCCTACATCTGTGGCGAAGAATCCTCGCTTCTGGAAAGTCTGGAAGGCAAGCGTGGTTTGCCGCGGCACAAGCCTCCCTTTCCGTTCCAGGTCGGCCTGTTCGGCCTGCCGACACTGATCAACAACATCGAGACGCTATGGTGGGTGCGTGACATCGTTGAGAAGGGTGCGGATTGGTGGAAGGGCCACGGCCGCAACGATCGTCACGGGCTGCGCAGCTATTCGGTATCGGGCCGTGTCAAGAATCCGGGCATGAAACTCGCGCCCGCAGGCGTCACCGTTCGCGAACTGATTGACGAGTTCTGCGGTGGCATGGCGGATGGACATGATTTCTTCGCCTATTTGCCGGGAGGAGCGTCGGGCGGGATCCTGCCGGCCGCGATGGACGACATCCCGCTCGATTTCGGCACGTTGGAGAAATACGGGTGCTTTATCGGCTCGGCTGCAGTCGTCATCCTGTCCCAAGCCGATAGCGTCCGCGATGCCGCGCTGAACCTGATGAAGTTCTTCGAAGATGAAAGCTGCGGGCAGTGCACGCCGTGCCGCGTCGGAACCCAGAAGGCAGCGATCCTGATGCAGCAGCCGGTCTGGAACCAGGAGCTACTTGGTCAATTGAGTCAGGCGATGCGTGATGCTTCGATCTGCGGGCTAGGGCAGGCGGCCTCGAATCCGCTGACATCGGTCATCAAATATTTCCCCGACGAGTTTCGTCCCCAGCAAGCCGCCGAATAGGCGTATCCTGGGGCCGTCCGCTTCTGACGAGGGCTGAATGAGCAACGAGCAGAACTCCCCACCGCAAGGCTACGGCCATGACGCCAAAGGCGCGGCAGGGGGCAAAAACGAGCCGGATGGCAGGGTAACGGTCTCGCATAGCGAACCGATCGGGACGGTCGGCGGCAAGGGCAGCGGGCCTCAGATGATCAAGTTCGAGCTCGACGGCCAGCAGGTTGAAGCCCGCGCTGGCGAAACGATCTGGCAGGTGGCGAAACGCCAGGGCCGCGATATTCCGCATCTGTGTTATTCGCCCGCGCCGGACTACCGGCCCGACGGCAATTGCCGCGCCTGCATGGTGGAGATCGAGGGCGAGCGGGTGCTGGCAGCGTCGTGCAAGCGGACGCCGTCCGTTGGCATGAAGGTGAAATCCGCGAGCGACCGCGCCATTGCCGCGCAGAAAATGGTGATGGAACTTTTGGTCGCCGATCAGCCGGCGCGCGAGACGTCCCACGATCCGGATTCGAAATTCTGGCACTGGGCGGAAAAGATCGGGGTGACCGAAAGCCGCTTCCCGGCTGCCGAGCGTTGGCAGGGCGATGCGAGCCATCCGGCCATGCGGGTCAATCTTGACGCCTGCATCCAGTGCGGCCTCTGCGTGCGCGCCTGCCGCGAGGTGCAGGTCAACGACGTCATCGGCATGGCTTACCGCAATCACGGCGCCAAGATCGTCTTCGATTTTGACGATCCGATGGGGGAATCAACCTGCGTAGCCTGCGGCGAATGCGTGCAGGCTTGCCCGACCGGCGCGCTGATGCCCTCAGTGATGCTCGATGAGAACCAGACCCGCGTCACCTATCCAGACCGCAAGGTCGACTCGCTGTGCCCTTATTGCGGCGTCGGTTGCCAGGTCACCTATGAAGTCAAGGACGAGAAGGTCATCTATGCCGAGGGACGCGACGGTCCGGCCAATCACAATAGACTCTGCGTCAAGGGCCGCTTCGGTTTCGACTACATCCATCACCCCAACCGTCTGACCAAGCCTCTGGTGCGGCTGCCGGAAGTCAAGAAGGACGCCAACGACCAGGTCGATCCGGCCAATCCTTTCACGCATTTCCGCGAAGCATCCTGGGAAGAGGCGCTCGACATCGCCGCCAAGGGTCTCGTCAAAATTCGCGACGAGAAGGGCGCCAAGGCGCTCGCCGGTTTCGGCTCGGCCAAGGGATCGAACGAAGAAGCCTATCTGTTCCAGAAGCTGGTGCGCACCGGTTTCGGCTCCAACAATGTCGACCATTGTACGCGGCTTTGCCATGCGTCATCGGTGGCGGCGCTATTCGAAGGCATAAGCTCGGGCGCGGTGTCCGCACCGTTCGCGGCCGCTGCGGATGCCGAAGTCATCATGGTGATCGGCGCCAATCCTACGATAAACCATCCGGTCGCCGCGACCTTCATCAAGAACGCGGCCAAGTGCGGCGCCAAGCTGATCGTGATGGATCCGCGGCGGCCAGACGCTGTCGCGCCACGCCGTCAAGCACCTTGCAGTTCAAGCCCGGCAGCGACGTCGCGATGCTGAACGCGATGATCAACACCATCATCACCGAGGGGCTGACCGACCAGCAATACATCGCCGGCTACACCGAGGGATATGACGAGCTGAAGGCGAAGATCACCGAGTTCACGCCCGAGAAAATGTCGCCGATTTGCGGCATCCCGGCTGAAACTCTGCGCGAGGTGGCGCGGATGTACGCTCGCGCGAAATCCTCGATCATTTTTTGGGGCATGGGTATCAGCCAGCATGTCCACGGCACCGACAATGCGCGCTGCCTGATCGCGTTGGCGCTGATCACCGGCCAGATCGGTCGTCCCGGCACCGGCCTGCATCCGCTGCGCGGACAGAACAACGTGCAGGGCGCCTCCGACGCCGGACTGATCCCGATGTTCCTGCCGGATTATCAACCTGTCGGTCGCAACGACCTGCGGGGCGCTTTCGAGAAGCTTTGGGAGCAGGAGCTTGATCCGGTTCGCGGGCTAACCGTCGTTGAGATCATGAATGCGATCCATGCCGGCGAGATTCACGGCATGTATGTCGAGGGCGAGAACCCGGCGATGTCGGATCCTGACTTGCAGCATGCGCGTCAGGCGCTGGCCAAGTTGGACCATCTCGTCGTGCAAGATTTGTTCGTCACCGAGACCGCGTTCCACGCTGATGTCATCCTGCCGGCCTCGGCGTTCGCGGAAAAATCCGGCTCCTTCACCAACACCGATCGCCGCGTGCAGTTGGCACGGGAGGTGATCAAGCCGCCCGGCGATGCAAGGCAGGATCTCTGGATCATCCAGGAAATCGGCAAACGAATGGGGTTGCCCTGGAACTACGAAGGGCCGGGCGAGGTCTTCACCGAGATGGCGCAACTCATGCCGTCTCTGAAGAACATCACCTGGGAGCGGTTGGTGCGTGAGGGCGCGGTGACGTATCCCGTGGATGGTCCGGACCAACCGGGCAACGAGATCATCTTCACCACCGGTTTCCCGACCGAAAGCGGTCGAGGCAAGATCGTGCCGGCGAAAGTCATCCCGCCCGATGAAATACCCGACGACGAATATCCGATGGTGCTTTCCACCGGCCGCGTGCTTGAACATTGGCACACCGGTTCGATGACGCGGCGCGCGCATGTGCTCGATCAGATTGAGCCCGAGGCGGTTGCGTTCATGTCTCCGAAAGATATGCGGAAGAAAAGGCTTGCGCCCGGTGACTTCATACGCCTTGAGACCCGCCGCGGCGCGGTCGAGGTCAAGGTACGCGCCGACCGCGATGTGCCCGAAAACATGGTGTTCATGCCATTCTGTTACGCGGAGGCGGCAGCTAACCTGCTGACCAATCCGGCACTCGATCCGTTCGGGAAGATTCCGGAGTTCAAGTTCTGCGCGGTTCGCGCGGAGCAAATCGAGATACGGACCGCTGCTGAATGAGCCGGCTAAGCCGAGAGCGACAGGCTGACTTAAGGGATCTGGAAGTGCTCTGTCACGTTGTCCGGAGTAATGCCTCGCTCCGCACAGATTGTCAGCAGCTTCGGCGTCGCACGATAGCGAGTTAGCCGCTCGGTAGGAAATAGTTCGTCAGAACCGTGCCTTCCGGGTATGTGCCGTTTGACCTGCACAAGGCGTTCCTTGGTCCAGGTTTTCCGGACGTTATCGAACATTCTGGACGAGACCGGTTGTCCTGAAAAGCGGTTTTTGTCTAAAGAACAGCCAAGCCATTGGTGTCGATGATCGGACGAATGGGCTAACAGCAGCTCGGCAAGAAAAGCAGCCGTCGCGGCCTCATACGCAGCCTTCGTTTTGATGCGCATGTAGTGCCTGATGCGGGCGCCGCTGTTGCGTGGATATCTTTCGGCGAGCTCTTCAACCAGCGCGCGGGCTTGCGCGGTAGCTACAGAACTTCGCAGGTGTGCAAGCGGGACGAGCTGAGGCTCTACGTCGGAAGCCGAAGCTGTTCTGTTGTGCGTGGGCAGGGCTCACCGTCCGTTCGAACTCGGTCGACGCTATCGGCTCCAGGCCGTGCCTTTTCAATGTGGCTTGCCCTTCTTCCGACATCACGAAGGCAACAAAGCGCAGCGCAACTGGTTTGCTGTCGAGGATCACCAGCCCATCCGCAGGCTGAACAGCAAGCGCTGATGGCAGTTTGATCGATGTGAGGGTCGGAACTTCCTTCTGAATAGCGGCAACGGCGCTACAATAAATCAGCATGACATCTGCCTGATCGGACAGAAATATACCTTCGACGGCTCCTTTGCCGGCTACCAATGGCGGCATCTTCTCTCCGCCCCCGACGAGCTTCTTTGCCTTTGCCTCCAACGCTGCGCGTGCTCCGGGTTTGACTAAATCGGCGCGCGCGAACACCTCCCAGCTGTATGTCCCCAGCGGGTCGGATCCGGGCGTCGACGTTGCGATCCTGACGGCGGGATCCAGCAGGCGATCGAGGAAGTTGGCTTCATTGAGACCCAGCTCCGGACGACCCAACGCACACAGGGTGTTTCGAGCGAAGAGGATAACCAGTCGTTCCGGGTGTCCTGCGGCTAGTTTATGGGGCTGTTCCAGGTCCGCAGACGCAAATACATCGACATGCGCGCCACCTTCGATCTTCTGGCGCATCAGACCCGAAGCACCGAACTCCGGCGCATCGACCTCGTCGGATTGCTTTGGAAATTGCTGCAAAAGATCCATCATCGCAGCGCGCAGGCTGCCGGCCCCCATCACCTTCAACGTATCCGCCCTCGCGGGCGTAAAGAGGGCCAGAACGATCGCGAAAAGACCAATCAACTTGCGGGGCATGCAAATCTCCAGCGCTGATATCTATAACAAAATCGGATCGTCCGATAGCAAATACCGATCGAGTTTTATTTTGAAAGACCGAAAGAGATGGCTACTGTTGCACCGAAGTCATTGCCAGACTAGGCCGCTATATTTCAGTTTATACAGCGATAATTTAACGATCCGTAGTGGATAAATAATACCTGGGGGCAGGGATGAAGTATGTCGCGGCAGCCGGCATTTTCCTGGCGAGTTTGAGTACCGAGTTTGCTGACGTTGCGTACGCTCAGCAGGCGCCGCAGGGGCCTCTCCCGCCGGTGACGGTCGAACCGCCAAAACCTCGGACCGATCAGCAAGGCCAATCGGCCGCCGCCAAGCCGACCGATGCGCCAAAGAAAAAGAAGCGGACAGCGCGTCGTTCGCCGCCTGCCGGCGGACCAGCACAATCTGGCGCTGGAAGCGTCCACAACGCGGCGACCAATCCCAATTACAATACGGGTATTGCGAACTTCGGGCCCCTTGGAAACCGCAGCCTGCTCGACACACCTTACTCGATGACAGTCATCTCGAACGACATGCTGGAGAACCTCCAGCCCAAGACCGTCAACGATGCGCTGCGGTATCTTCCCGATGTCGAGATCCGCAATCAGCAGGGTTATGAGGTGTCCCGTCCTCAATCCCGTGGTTTCCAGGGAACCGTCGTGCAGAACACGCGCCTCGATGGCCTGAACGTTATCGGCACGACCGCGATCCCCACCGAAAATCTATCCGGCATCCAGGTGCTGAATGGGATGGCGGGATCGCTTTATGGTCCGGCGACCCCGGCGGGCGTGTTCAACTACGTTTTGAAACGGCCGACAGACAGTCCTTATGCAAGCTATACGCAGGGCTTCGATTCAAACTCGGTCTTCACGGAGAATATCGACGTTGGAGGGCGCACGCCTGACGGAAAAGTTGGCTACCGATTCAACGTGGTTCACGGCGAAGGCGAAAGCTGGGCGCCCGAGAGTGCGTCCAACCGGACGCTGGCGAGCGGAGCCATCGATTTCTATCTCGCCAATCGAACCGTCATCGAAACAAATTTCAGCCACTACGATACCAATACTACTGGCCTACCTGGCAGTATCACTTTTTTTAGCAAAACGAACATCCTGCTTCCTGCCGCCGTCGATCCGACCAAGCTGGGCTTGGGTCAACCGGGCGCCGGCACGGATCTCATCACCAACACGGGCGTCGTCAAACTCAAGCATGAGTTTAATAACGACTGGAATTTCGAGATTGGCGGCCTCTATCAGGATGCTGTGCGCAATCTGTTTGGCATCACCAACAGCATGACCGACAACAATGGTGACTTCACGGTCACCAAGAACTTTACCGCCGTTCCGCATTTCACCATCGCCAGCAACACGGCATCTTTGAACGGAAAATTCGACCTGTTTGGCTTCCGAAACGAACTGACGATTGGCACCAACGGTTTTTTCAATGGCCAGTATTCCTATGTGAATTCCATCGCGCAGAATCTCCCCGGCACTTCAAACCTCGCCGATCCCACACTGTTTTCGTTGCCACCAGTTCCAAACAATGGCGGTCAATTCAAGTCGGCCATTCTGCAGAACCAGACGATCGTTACCGGTGACACCTTCCACTTCAACGATCAATGGGCGGTGCAAAGTGTGGTCAGTACATCTTTCCTTCATTCCGAGAGTTGGTTGGCGACCGGCGCAGTCAGCAGCCAACAAACGGCTAACGGCGTTGTCAGTCCCACCGTGAGCTTGATTTACAAGCCTTTTGACAAGATTACGACCTATGCGAGCTTGGCCAGCAGCGTCGAGCAAAGCGATCAGGCCCCGGCCGGCACAGCCAACGTCAATCAATTTCTCGCGCCATATCACGATCAAGAGTATGAGGTCGGCATCAAATACGCGGTTTCGCCAGGACTTCTCGCCACGTTTGCCCTGTTTCACATGACACGCCCGTTTGCGTCGACCGATCCGGTCACAAACATATTCGAGGTCGTAGGCATGCAACGAAACAATGGCGCCGAATTGTTTCTTCAGGGTGCGATTTACCAGGACCTGTCGATCTTTGGTGGCGTAAGTTACATCGACGCAAGATTAGAGAATACCGGACTGGCTACGACGAACGGCCGACTGGTTGTCGGTGTTCCGCTCTTTAAAACCGATGTCGCGCTCGACTATCATCCGGCGGTTTGGCGCGGGTTCGCGGTGACCGGCGGTGTTCACGCGGAAGGCGAGCGAGCAGCCACCAATCTTAACAATTCTTTTGCGCCGTCTTACGCGACATTCGACGCGGGTGTTCGCTATTCGACGACCGTCGACAAGCACATCATAACAGCTCGGTTCCAAGTGCTGAATATTGGCAATGTTTTCTATTATTCGTCGATTGCCGACGGCAACATCGTGGGAAGTCCAGGCGCAAACACCGCGTACCTCGGAACGCCGCGGACGTTTATGCTCAGTATACAGATGACGTTGTGAGCGAGGCTTGCCGGCAGCCGGCAGCCGGCTGCGCGGAGGCACGGACCGAATGAACGACTTCGCTCGATCTGTTGGGGTCGCCCTCTCGCTGATCGGAAAAGCTGATCCCGAACTTTTCGGAATTGTCGTGCTGTCGCTGAGGGTCAGCTTGACGGCAAGCACGATCGCACTGGTGGTCGGCGCGCCGATCGGGGGGTGGCTCGCGATAATCCGCTTTCGGGGGCGGGAGGCAATCATCGTATTGATCAATGCGCTCCTCGGTCTTCCCCCTGTCGTGGTGGGGCTCGCACTCTATCTACTGCTTTCGCGGTCGGGCCCTCTCGGGTCCGCCGGGCTGTTGTTCACGCCGACGGCCATGGTCATCGCGCAGACGGTGCTCGCCACCCCGATCGTGGTCGCGCTGGTACACCGGCCGTCCACCTTGCTGTGGGCCGAGTATGGCGATCTTGCTCGCACGGACGGCCTGTCCACCGTGCGCAGTATCGCGTTGCTACTCGCTCTCGGCCGGGCTTCGCTCCTAACGGCCTTCCTTGCCGCATTCGGTCGGGCCATCGCCGAAGTCGGCGCCATTATCATCGTAGGCGGCAATATTCGCAGTTTCACGCGGACGATGACCACGGCGATCGCACTGGAAACAAGCAAAGGCGATCTTCCATTGGCGCTCGGGCTCGGACTGATCTTGCTGGCGCTGAGCGTTGCGGTCTCGACTGCGGCGTTCGTGCTAGTGGGACGCGTCGGGGAAAAATAGCTGCTCGTCACCCACCTTGTAGCCTGCGATGGTTTCTTGCCCCTTCGGTGAGATGAGCCAGTCGATGAAGGCTTGCCCATCATAAGCCCTCACGTTCGGATGCTGCGCCGGATTCACAAGCATGACGCCGTACTGGTTGAATAGCCGTTTGTCGCCCTCGGTCAGGATCGCGAGATCTCCCCGGTTCTTGAATGACAACCAAGTCCCCCGATCGGATAGTAGATAGGCATTCGATGACGCCGCCATATTCAACGCCGAACCCATGCCTTGGCCAATCTCGCGGTACCAGTTTCGCCGGGCAGCCGTGATGTCGATTCCCGCATCCTTCCAGAGCCGTAATTCGGCTTCGTGCGTCCCGGAATGATCGCCGCGCGAGATGAATGGCACCTCCGCCGCCGCGATCTTGCGCAGTGCCTCTAATACGTTCTTGTCGCCGGCGACGTGCGCGGGATCGTTCTTCGGGCCGACGATGACGAAGTCGTTGTACATGACATCGAAACGCCTCACGCCTTGTCCCTCCGCCATAAACTTGTCCTCTGCAGGGCGATCATGGACAAGGACGACGTCTGCATCACCCCGGCGTCCGATATCCAACGCTTGGCCTGTGCCAACGGCGACGACCTTCACGGTAATGCCTGAATCTTTTGAAAAGACGGGCAGTAGATGGCCAAACAGGCCCGATTGTTCCGTGGACGTCGTTGACGCGACCGTAATGACGCGATCCTGCGCAAAAGCGGCAGTCCAACAGATTGAAAGCAGTGCGAAGGCGCCAGCGTTTTTCATTGACAGTCAAGCGCTGGCCTGAAACCGGCGCTCTCGAGTGCCGCGCGAGTATGGTGTGACGCAAGTGCGTCCAGGAATGCTCGAACCCCCAGCCGGTCTTTCCGCGCCGCAACAAGCGCAAAATCATAGTGTTCTTCAGCGAAAGGAATAAAGCCAAGATCCGTTGCGCGCGCAACCGGTGCGATGGTCATTCCCCAATCAGCGCGTCCCTGCGTCACCGCCGCCGCCACTGCATTATGCGATCGCGGTTGATTCCAGTACCCGTCTGGGCGCGCCTCACCGAGTAGGCGGTCGATCAGAATGCGCGTGCCAGCCCCTTGATTGCGATTGACCATGATGCAAGTGGGATCAGCGATCGCGGTGCGGACGGCCGTTTCGGCGCTCAAACCCTCAAAACGTCGATCGCCTTTTTTAAACACGATTCCCTGCATACGGCGCCATCCCGGCACCAGTTCGAGCCCCTCACGCAAAAACGGCGCGTTGTAGGTTTCGGTCTTGTCGTCAAACAGGTGGATCGGCGCAAAATCGCATTCGCCGCGTTTCGCTGCGGCCAGGCCGCCGAGGCTGCCAACCGCAATCGAACGCACAGTAAGACCGGCATGCGCTAATGGCGCCGTCACCAGGTCGAGCCCAATGCAGTGACTGCCCACTATGACCAGGTCGGGCACTCGTACATGCGGCGTGAACAGGGTGACCTTGGCTTCGCTGCCGGCCGGCATCTGATCGGCCAGCGCGTCGATCCGAAGAAAGCCGTCAGCCTGCGAGAACGATGTAACGGCCCCCGATCCTTTGCCTGACGGATACGCAATCAGACCGTCCGCGCCTTCGACCAGCGAGACCATAACAAACTCCGTGCGCCCGAGTTCAGATGCAATACGCACCGGCACTTTCGCTGTGACCGTCGCATCCGAACGGGGTGGAAGACCGGCCAGCCGCCGAAGGACCGGAACGATCATGTCGTGAAAGGTGAACATGGCAGAGGTCGGAAAGCCAGGTAAGATCACCACAGGCTTGTCGTTACACACGGCCAAGCAAAGTGGCTTGCCTGGCTTCAGCGCGACGCCATGACAAATAATCCCGGGTAGGCCGAGGCGCGCGATAATGCGATGGGAGACGTCACCCGCTCCCTTCGAAGTCCCGCCCGACAGCACGACCATGTCGCTTTCGGCGAGCGCCCGGAACATCGCCGCTTCAAGCTCCTCTTCGTCGTCTGGGATGGCTCCCCAAAACACTGCGTTTCCGCCATTTTCGTTGATCGCGGCGACGACGATAGTGCCATTGCTGTCATAGATCGCCGCCGGCCGTAACGGCTCGCCAGGTTGAACCAACTCATCTCCGGTTGAAATCACCGCGACGCGGACGCTCCGTCGAGTGGGGACCTCGGCGATTCCGCAGGCGGCAAGCATGCCGATCTCCCGCGAACCGATCACGGTGCCGGCTCGCAAAAGCGCTTCGCCGCGAGCGATATCGGACCCGGCAAAGGACACGAATTGCCCGGGGGAAGCGGAGCGGCGCACTTCGATCGCGTGTTCGCCGGAGGGCTCGGTATGCTCCACCATCACGACAGCATCAGCGCCGCGCGGAATTGGTCCGCCAGTTGCAATCGGCGTCGCTGTGTCGGGCAATACCAATTGGGTCGGCGGGGTGCCGCAGGCGATGACTTCCTCGTTCAACATCAGATGCACCGGCGCAAGTTCTGCGGCTGAAGCAAGGTCGGTCGAGCGGACAGCAAATCCATCGACATTTGAACGGTCGAACGGCGGTACGTCGATTGGCGAGAGAATATCTCTCGCCAACACACAACCAACCGCTTCGGCGAGCTTTCTTTGTTCGATGGATACTTCCCGCGGAAACAGCGCCGCTTCGAAGCGCTCAAGCGCTTCCTCACGCGACAATATGGTCAGGAATTGATCTTGATCGATTGAGTTCCGGTCCCTCGGCAACGATGTATTGGTCATGTCGGCACCCGCGGCGTTAGATTGGCATATAGGCACCGACCGGCGTTCCCGCCGGAAATCCCTCGCTGCTTCCTGGAATTACCAGCCAAGCGCTGGCCTTCATGATGGCTTGGAGGGGGAGATCTGCCAGCGCAAGGGGCACCCAACAGCCGTTGTTGCGTTCAAGCAGAGCGATTTCGGCGATCCCAACGCTGGAAGCGAGCTTACGAGCCAGCGGCAGGATCGTGGCTTCACGAGGCTGCCGTCCGGAGAGCCGATCCAGGACAGGCAGCCCCAACGTCCACCATCCCGCCAAGGCGCCGGCCGCCGAACCCGGCAGCGCAAGCACCGGGGTGCTTCCGATCCTGCCAACCGCTGACGTGACGCCAGGTCTGAGCGCCAGTCCATGAGCGAAAACCTCTCCGCGTTGTCGGATCGCCAGGACGGTCGCGTCAGTGCGGCCGACGCCAGAGCCGCCGACTGTAACGAAAAAATCAAAGGCGGTCATTTCAAGTTCACCGGCTACGGAGGCGGTTCCGCGCGATCCCGCGTCAGCGAATGTCACTTCGGCGCCGGCGCATCGTGCGCTTTCCTTGATGAGATGCGCTGTTTCGATGTCGCCATTGGTTGCTGGAACATTGATCAAGCGCAACCTTGGCCGGCGCACCTTCATCTTTTCGAGCCGGGCTGCGTGTGCAAATACGATGTCGAATGGGCGAAGCTGCATGCCGGGGACAATAACGAAGCCATCCGGGAGATCGCCGCCGCGTCGGCGCACACCGTGCCCCGGGGAGGCGTCGGCCATGACTTGAGGGACCGGGGCCGACTGGTCGATGCCGCCGGCATCGATCACGCAATCGCAACCATTCGGAATCGGATCGCCAGCCTCGACCCAACGGGGCGCCGTCGTCAGCGGCAGCGGCGCATAGGCAGACACGCCGACCAGATCACTGGCGCGGAACGCCCATCCGTCGACCAAGGCGATATCCTGCTGTGGATACGTCCGGATTGGTACCGCTTCGGCCGTGACGCAACCGAGCGCTTGGCTTAGAGGCAGTTCGGCGACGGCCGCGGGTGCAAGACCGTCGAGGAGGACGGCAAGAGCTGCATCAAGAGCGGTGAGCGAAGCCGGCAGGCGTTGAGCTGCGTTCATGGCCGTTTCTGGATCACGGATTAACGAGCCTGGCAACTGCGCTCCCGGACGCCGCGGATAAAAGGGCGTGTGTCCATTCTGACTGCGCCTTTAACCTATTGACTTATCTACGGGGCATAAACCACTGTTTCGTCGGAAAATCCGTTGAAATCATTGATGAAGTAGCCGGATTTTGATCCCAACGTATGTTCAGAAGACAAGCACAGATCAGTTTATCTAAAATCATCAAGCCGTCGCCTCGAAGAGCAATTTGAGATGGTTGCAGGTCCCCGATTTGAACCTAACAGCCGATTGGCTAGACGGCGCCTCCATTCTGACTGCGGCTCTAACCTATTGACTGATCTAGAGGCAGAATCCGCCGCTTCGTCAGAAAATCAGGCTATCCGATCTGGAGCCTCGCTTTGTCTGCAAGGCGGCGGCACGCGCGGGGCAGACATCCGGCCAAACTTTGCACCGGCTCGCATGGGCTCCAACGCGTGGTAAGACACTGGGGGACCGGGTGCGTTATCGACGCGCCAATTCGGGGAATTCGATGTAGCTCATGTGGAGCGTTATCGGCTGTTTGCGTCCATCGAGAAGCACTCGGATGGTGGACGGACCGTTCCTGCGCATGATGACACCGCTCCCGTTTCTAAGTCTGGGGCATCGCTCCTTTCCGAGAACGGAAAGCTGCACTCGCATGCCGCGTTGAATTTCTACGTCGGCGCTGTTCATCGGTCCGCCCCGCTAGATTGAACTTGAGCAGTCCCGTTTGCGCAAGAAGATTTCTAGGCAACCTAATGTCATTGTTTCTTCAAGAACCAATGCCAAATTCTCTATTGTCGTCAGTCGGATGTACGCTGGCGATGATCCTAGGGCCCCGGCTTTGACGCCGGGGTTTTCGTTTTGCGTCGGCCACCTAGCAATCGCGGTGTTCCAAGGGCATATTGCGCCCATGCGAAAGGGCGACGTTCAATGCCCGCATTGTCGTGCGGGATTTCTGCGGATCGAGCTTGCCTCTATGCGAGGAGAGCCGGGCGAATACCGCTGTCCATCCTGTGATGCTCGGCTGGAAAAGATGAGCGGAATTACCTACGTCGCTTATCGGCTGACAGTCCCGCCGGAAAGGGCGCTTGTGAATGCCGCTCAGGCTTAGGGACTTGATCTTGTGAGGCATTGGTTTTTGGGCATCGTCTTCGTTATCGTCGCGGCGCTCGGCTTTGTAGGTCTGCTTGGTCTTCAGAAAATTGTCGGGTGACTTTCTGCCCGTCGAAAGAGGCCGCCAACTAAGGGCACAAAGGCATGGTAAGTTGCCCGGATGAAAAAGCAGCTTGTCAGCCCGTCAGAGCGCAAATGCCCGGAATGTATGGGCACCGGCTATGTGTTGGTGAAACATCCAACTCGGCTGGCTGTGAAGAGTTACACCGTGTGCAAAGAATGCCTTGGCAAGGGAAGAGTAACCGCCAACTGACGTGGTCTTACTCTGTATCGTGCGATTTAGTCCTGCCTAGCTCACCGTCAAGCCAGCCTATTGCGTAAGAGCTTTTGAGTGGATCGGGGCCTTCGCAATCCAAACACTGAAATGTGCGTAGACCCTCGCCGCCTGGAGGCAGCGCGAGAGTCAAATACGCCCCACAATCGGGGCAAGTCGGTCGTTTGGCTTTGCCCATGGAACAAATTCTGACGATGTAAAAATTCGGAGTCAATTAAATTAGGCACTACTTCAACTAGGCCTCTAGGCTCGCAAACAGGCCAGTACCAACAGGCCATTCGCAGTTGCGAAATGCGCACCGGCGCAAACTCACCGTGTTTCTACGGAATCCTCGTTACCTGTGGAAAAGCGGGCATGGGCGCGGATCTCGAACGGCAATGCTGGTGGATCGCCTACGAACAAATCGTGCGCCAGCGCGGTCTGCACAATGACGCCGAGCGCTGATAACGCCGAGCCAGCCGCCACCGGATCGGTCGCGTCGGCTGCGACCAAAAGTGCCGGATAATCGCCGCGCCGCACTGCGCGTTCAAAACCGCGGGGAATTTCGACACCGAATAGCACCTTGCCCGACAGCAGCAGGTTGTCGAACTCGTCGACATCGTGGACTTCGATGGTGAAGTCGAAATAAGCGGTGTTTTGCAGCGCCTTTAGGATCGAACGGCCGAGATCGCTGTCCTCCTGTAGCAGCACCGCGGTCGGGAGATGGCGCGGCGTGGTATTGATGGCGTAGCCGAACAGCAACAGCTGCATCACCGGGATCATCACGATCATCGCAAACGACACCCGGTCGCGCCGCAATTGGATAAATTCCTTGATCACCATCGCCGAAGTGCGCCGAAGGAAGCCAAACCGCGGTTCCCTCGTCTCGCGTTCGCGGTCCGATGGATCGGTTGCGCTCACTGGAAATTATCCTTTGAGCTGGTCATCAGTTCGATGAACACATCTTCCAGCGACGGTGCGCCGTGCTGCCAGTGCCATCCGGTGTTGTCGCGATAAGGTGCAATCGTGGTCTCCAGCGCGCTCGTGTCGCGTCCGGACACATGCAAACTGGTGCCAAACGGCGCCACCATGTCGACGCCAGGCTTACCCACGAGTTCGATCCGAGAGCTTGTGGAGATCGTTACCGGTCACCGTCCAGGTCGACAGCGCCGATTTTGCGATCACTTCATCCACGGTGCTGTGCACCAGCAGATGCCCATAGGCGATATACGCGATTTCGTTGCAGCGCTCAGCCTCGTCCATGTAATGCGTGGAGACCAGCACTGTCAGCCCTTGTGCCGCCAAGCCATGGATATCGTTCCAGAAATCGCGCCGAGCCTTGGGATCGACCCCGGCGGTCGGCTCGTCCAAAAGCAGCAGTTGCGGATCGGACAAGGTGCAGGCACCGAGCGCGAGGCGCTGCTTCCAGCCGCCGGAGAGCTCGCCGGCGAGCTGTCCTTCACGCCCTTGCAGTCCCAGCCGCTTGATCATCTCGCGCGCGGTGCCTCGGGCATCAGGAACGCCATAAAGTCTGGCAACGAATTCCAGATTTTCGCGCACCGACAGATCCTGGTACAGCGAAAAACGCTGCGTCATATAGCCGACCTGGCGCTTGATCTTGTCGGCGTCGCGCCGGATGTCGTAACCCAGACAGGTGCCTTCACCGCTGTCGGGCGTCAAAAGACCGCAAAGCATCCGGATGGTGGTGGTCTTACCGCTTCCATTCGGTCCGAGAAAGCCATAAATGGTACCGCGCTTGACCTGCATCGACAGGTCATGCACGACCTCGCGACCGCCAAACGATTTTGTCAGTCCATGAACGTCAATCGCAATATCGGACGCGAAAAGTTGGCACCCCGCTCATCGCTTGTCCGCTACCGGCGTCTTGGCATTGAGGAAAACGCTGATTGGCTGGCCAACCCGCAACGCGTCGGGTCGCGACGGTCGGGCCTGGATCAGGTAGACGAGCTTGTTTCGTTCATCCAGGCTGTAGATGACCGGCGGGGTATACTCAGCCGAGGTCGAGACGAAATAGATTCTCGCGGTAAGATCGTCGGCGCAGTTGTCGCAGGTGACACGCACCTCGTCGCCGATCGCAAGATTTGGCAATTCCTGCTCCGGCACGTAGAACCGAACCTTCATGTTGCCGGGCGGCATGATCGACAACACCGGCCGCTGCGCCGCTACCGTTTCACCTTTACGGAAATAAATTTGCTGAACTGTGCCGTTGATTGGCGCAAAACCGGTCCGCCGCGCGAGCCGCGTTTGCGAAGTTACAACGCGGGCGTCAGCAACACGCAGCGCTGACACTGCGGCATCAAGTGTGGCCTGGGTACCGGCGCCAGTTTTAATCAAATAGGCCGCGCGGTCATAACTTTGCTGCGCGTTGGCGAGCGTCGCATTGTTCTGATTGAGGTCTGCCTGCTGCATATCATCGTCGACCGCAAAGAGCTTGTTGCCGGCTTTGACTTCGTCGCCTTCCCGAACATTGAGCACGGTGACACGTCCGAATTCATCTGGGCTGACGAAGATCATGTCTGCCTCGACCCAGCCCTGAAAGCCGGGATCCCGGGGCGCGTTGCAGCCAGCGAGCGTGACAGCCAGCGCCAGTGCCGCAAGGATTTGCAAAATTTGTGGTGACAAGATCATGTCAAGCCGATCAGCATCAGGGCCTATTTCGCCTTGCTCTATGGGGCAGCGAAAAGTCCGCAGCTGCTCGCAACGCCTCGCATCTTGCCGATATCCATCAGCGCCACAGTCTTTCCCTTAGGGGTCTCGACGGTGCTCAGACTTCGAACGTTCATCGCGCGCCAGAGGTCTTCGTACCGCTCCCATACTCCATAATCGTTCCAAGTGCCGTGCCTGCCGTAACGGTCTCGCCGTCCGGCATAAAAATCTCGGACAGCACGCCGGTAGCCGGCGCCTTCACTTCGATGGTCGTGCCGTCTGTTTCAATCTCAACCAGCGGTTCGTTGACGCCGACTGGGTTTCCGACCCGCTTGAACCATCGCCCGATCGACGCGTTAGTAGCGGACACCCCGATCTTCGGTGCTCGTATTTCCGTCGCCATGAGCGCTATCCTTTGGAGTTTCAACGCCGCGTGACCTAGTTTGAGAGAGACTCACGAAACTCGCGTCGCGCCTGCTGTCTCGCCTCACAATCGCGCGTGGTCGCCGCTGACTTCACGCAATCGTGCTCCGCCCTCAAATTGTTGAACTAACACTAGCGTTTCGGCCATTCGCGCCATTGAGCTATATCAACGCCCCTCCCTTCGTTCATTTCTAGAGTTATTGACGCTTCTCGGACCATCGGGGATTTTCCCGCTACTGCAATATTCGACCGAGCGATCTGCCCGAACGAACCGTTTATCTCTTGGGCTTGTCAGAACGCGTTGTCATCGAGAGGAGGGGGCATTGCTCGGCCTCAGTCCCGCTCTTGCGAAAGAGCTTAATATGCCCGAACAAGAAAGCTTGAAGACCCCATCCCTGGGCGCGATCGTTTCGATCCGCGGCAGTGTGGTGGACGTACGGTTCGATGAGCATTTGCCGCCGATCTACTCGGTGCTGCGGGCGGGCGATAAAGGGCAGATCGTCATCGAGGTGCTGGCACAACTGGATGCGCGTCACGTGCGCGGGATTGCGCTGACACCCACGCAAGGTCTCGCTCGCGGCATGGCAGTGCAGGATACGGGCGGCCCGCTAGAAGTGCCGGTGGGCAAAGAAGTTCTCTCCCGCATGTTCGACGTGTTTGGCAACGTCATCGACCGCGGTGCCGCGTTGTCGGATTGTCAATGGCGATCCGTGCATCAGCCGCCGCCGCCGCTGGCCCGACGATCCACCAAGTCTGAAGTCTTTGAAACGGGTATCAAGGCCATCGATGTTCTCATGCCGTTGGAGCGCGGCGGCAAGGCGGGATTGTTCGGCGGGGCAGGCGTGGGCAAGACGGTGCTGCTCACTGAAATGATTCACAACATGGTCGGGCAACACGAGGGCGTGAGCATTTTTTGCGGCATCGGCGAGCGCTGCCGTGAGGGTGAGGAGCTTTACCAACAGATGAAGGAAGCCGGCGTGCTGCCGAACATGGTGATGGTGTTCGGCCAGATGAACGAGCCGCCGGGCGCTCGCTTCCGCGTGGGTCATGCGGCGTTGACGATGGCCGAATATTTCCGCGACGACGAGCATCGTGATGTGCTGCTGCTGATCGATAACATCTTTCGTTTCATCCAGGCCGGCATGGAGGTATCCGGCTTGATGGGCCAGATGCCGTCGCGGCTGGGCTACCAACCGACCATGGGCACCGAGCTGTCGAGGTTGGAAGAGCGCATCGCCAATACCGATACCGGCGCCATCACCTCGATTCAGGCCGTGTATGTGCCAGCGGACGACTTCACCGATCCGGCGGCCGTGCACACCTTCTCGCATCTGTCCGCGTCGATCGTGCTCTCGCGCAAGCGGGCAAGTGAAGGACTGTTCCCGGCCGTCGATCCCCTGCAATCCAATTCCAAGATGGCCACACCGGGCATTGTTGGAGCGCGGCATTACGGCTTGGCGCAGGAAATCCGGCGAACGTTCGCGCAATATGCCCAACTCAAGGACATCATTTCGATGCTGGGTCTTGAGCAGCTTTCGCCGGAGGACCGCAATGTCGTCGCCCGTGCTCGCCGTCTGGAGCGGTTCCTGACCCAGCCGTTCTTTACGACCAAGCAATTTACCGGGCTCGACGGCAAACTCGTCAGCCTGGAGGACGCACTAGACGGTTGCGAGCGAATCTTGCGCGATGAATTCAAGGACTATCCGGAGAGTGCGCTCTACATGATCGGGGCGATCAGTGAAGCCAAGGGGAAGACGAAACCCGGCCCGTCTACGGCTGAACCCAAGTCAAAAGCCAAAGCCGACATGACCCCAGCGGCCAAAGCCGCACCAGAATCGCATCCAATGCTTGGCGCAAAACCCAAACTGACGCCCAACCGTGGGCAAAACTTATGAATCTTAAGGTTCTCTTACCCTTCCAAATCTTTGTCGAAAAGACCGGCGTGTCCCGCATTGTTGCGGAGTTGAACGAAGGCTCGTTTGGACTCTCGCCACACCGACTGGATTGCGTGGCAGCGCTCGCACCGGGAATTCTGATCTACGAAACAAAAGAGGAAGGCGAGGCTTACGTGGCCGTGGATGAAGGTGTGCTGGTGAAGACCGGCGCTGGTGTGCTCGTTTCCGTCCGTAACGCTATTGCCGGAACGGACCTCGGCCAATTGCGTGAGGCGGTGCAGCGCGAGTTTCTACACCTGGACGAGCAGGAGAAGAATGTGCGCTCGGTGTTGGCAAAAATGGAAGGCGATCTCATGCGCCGCATGGCGACGTTTCACAATGCCTGACGAACCCAAGCTCTTGAAGCCGAAGCTGGCGCTCAGCGAGGAGGTTGGTGCGAAGGCGGCGCGCAAGCTCAGGGCGCGGCGCCACTCCGCACAGGGCGTCTGGTTCGGCTTGGGCATGATGGGGCTGATTGGCTGGTCCGTGGCAATTCCGACGCTGCTCGGCGCAGCGCTCGGCCTGTGGCTGGACCAACACTATCCGGGAAAGCATGCCTGGACGCTGGCGCTGTTGGTGGCCGGGCTCGCGATCGGCTGCTTCAATGCGTGGCATTGGGTAACGAAAGAAGACAAAGCCATGCGAGACGAGCGGGAGGATGGCGATGAATGAAGTTTTGCTGCTGGCATTGGCATTGTCGGCGGGAGCGTTGCTTGGCGCCGTTTTCTTCGGCGGTCTCTGGTGGACGGTACGCAAGGGTGTTTCGTCTGAGCAGCCGGCGTTTTGGTTCTTTGGCAGCCTGTTGCTGCGGATGAGCATTGCGCTTGCCGGATTTTACTTTGTTTCCGGCGGTCAGTGGGAGAGGTTGCTGCTTTGTCTGGTTGGATTTGTCATCGCGCGCCTGGTGGTGACGCGGCTGACTCGCTCCTCCGGAGATAACCCAAGTCTCCTGGTGCAGGAGTCCAGATATGCGCCTTAGTCCCGATGAGATGATCTTCTGGCAATACGGGTTATTCAAGCTGAACGGGACAATCGTGTTCACGTGGGCACTGATGTTCGTGTTGGCCGTCGGTTCAAAGCTCATCACGAGCAGGCTTTCCACGGGTCTGGAACGCTCCCGTTGGCAGAGCCTTCTCGAAATCGTCGTTACCGGCATCGAGAAACAAATCGCAGACGTCGGCCTCCGCCACCCCGAGAGGTATATTGGCTTTCTCGGCACGCTTTTTTTGTTCGTTGCCTTGGCCAGCCTTTGCACCATCATTCCCGGCTACGAGCCTCCGACGGGGTCGCTTTCTACCACTGCGGCGCTGGCGCTGTGCGTGTTGGTGGCGGTGCCGTTTTTCGGCATTAAGGAACAGGGGCTGGGCGGTTACCTCAAGTCCTATGTGGAACCGACCGTCATTATGCTGCCGTTTAACGTCATCAGCGAGCTTTCGCGCACGCTGGCTCTGGCGGTCCGCCTGTTTGGCAACATGATGAGCGGGACGATGATTCTCGCGATCCTGCTGACCATCACCCCCTTCATCTTCCCGATCGCCATGAGTGTACTCGGCCTGCTTACCGGCATGGTGCAAGCCTACATCTTCAGCATCCTGGCCGCGGTTTACATCGCGTCCGCCACGCGTGTCCGCAAGCCTGCGCCTGAACCCGACACAGAACGCTAAGCACGAACCCCGGCTCAAGAGGAACGACTATGGATAGCATAACGCTCATCGCAATTGCTTCAATTGTCACCGCCGGCCTGACGATTGCCCTGGGAAGTATCGGACCTGCGCTCGGCGAAGGACGCGCAGTCGCGACGGCATTGAGTTCGCTCGCGCAGCAACCCGATTCCGCGACGACGATCACACGTACTTTGTTCGTGGGTCTGGCAATGATCGAGTCCATTGCGATCTACTGCTTCGTAGTTTCGATGATTCTCATTTTCGCCAACCCGTTCTGGAATCATATCATCGCCCAAGCCGCGGGAAAGTAGGCCATGCTCATCGATTGGTTTACCGTCGGTGCGCAAGCGATCAACTTCATCATCCTGGTGTGGTTGCTGAAGCGCTTTCTCTATAAGCCGATTCTCGATGCCGTCGACGCGCGGGAGAAGCGTGTCGCCACGGAACTTGCGGACGCCGACGCGAAAAAGGCCGAAGCCGAAAAGGAACGCGATGAGTTCCAGCACAAGAACGAAGAGTTCGACCAGCAGCGCGCCGCGCTCCTGATCAAGGCTACGGAGGAGGCGAAAGCCGAACGTCAGCGGCTGCTTGATGAAGCGCGGCGGGCGTCCGACGCCCTGAGCGCGAAGCGACAGGAAGCGCTGAGGAGCGATGCGCGTAATCTAAGTGAAGCTATCAGTCGCCGGACCCGGCAGGAAGTATTTGCCATTGCGCGCAAGGCGCTGACGGATCTTGCCGCGACGAGTTTGGAGGGACGCCTTGCCGAGGTGTTCACGCGCCGCTTGCGGGAGATGGACGGCAAGGCGAAAGCCAGCCTCGCCGTGGCCCTCAAGTCCGCATCGGATCCCACGGTGGTGCGTAGCGCGTTCGACCTGCCCGCGGAGCAACGCACGGCGATACAAAATGCGCTCAACGAAAGCTTCTCAGCCAGCATCCGCGTCCGGTTCGAGACCGCGGCGGATCTGGTCAGCGGGATCGAACTCACCACGAATGGGCAAAAAGTGGCTTGGAGCATTGCGGATTACCTTGCGTCGCTGGAAAAGGGCGTCGACGAACTTCTGAAAGAGAAGGACAAACCCGAAGCCAAGCCAGTCGAGGCCAAGCCAGAAGCCAAAACTGAACCCAAAACGGAGACCAAGCCTGAAGTCAAAGCCGCGCCTAAACATGAAGAACGCAAGCCCGGAAGAAAGAGCCAATGACCACTGCGCCCGAAAGCTTGCAAAGTGTCTTCGACCGCGCGTTTGCTGGAATAAGCCAGGTGCGGGAGGCATTCACTCCGATACTGGTGCCCCGGGAGGTGGGTACGATCATCAGCGTCGCCACCGGCATCGCCAAGGTCTCTGGCCTTCCCAGTGTAGGATTTGAGGAGTTGGTGAAGTTTCCCGGCGATGTGCTCGGCATTGCCTTCAACGTGGACGAGGACGAAATCGGCGTCGTTCTGCTGGGCGAATACTGGCATCTGCAAGCCGGCGAAGAGGTAGCGCGCACCGGCCGGGTCATGGATGTGGTCGTCGGCGACGAGTTGCTGGGACGCGTCATCGACCCACTCGGTCGACCGCTAGATGGCAAGGGGCCGGTGGTTACGAGCAAGCGCTTGCCGATCGAACGTCCCGCCGCCCCCATCATGGATCGCGCGCCCGTCACCGTGCCACTCCAGACCGGACTGACAGTGATCGATGCGCTCATTCCGATCGGCCGAGGCCAGCGCGAGCTCATTCTCGGTGACCGGCAGACGGGAAAGACCGCCATTGCGATCGATACCATCCTCAACCAACGAGGTCAGAATGTCGTGTGTGTATATTGTGCTATTGGCCAGCGCGCCTCCGCCGTGGCAAAGACCATCGCGGTCCTGCGGGATAAGGGCGCGATGGATCATACCATCGTTGTCGTGACCGAGGGTAACGACCCGCCTGGCCTTGCCTACATCGCTCCGTACGCCGCGACCAGCATCGCGGAGCATTTCATGGAAGCGGGACGCGATGTACTGATTGTGTATGACGACCTCACGCAGCACGCGCGTGCCTATCGGGAGCTTTCCCTGCTGCTTCGCCGGCCGCCCGGCCGCGAAGCCTTTCCCGGCGACATCTTCTACATCCACTCGCGCCTGCTCGAACGCGCTACCCATCTGCGACCGGAACTCGGCGGTGGCTCGTTGACTGCACTCCCCATCGTCGAGACCGAAGCGCAGGACATTTCCGCCTACATTCCGACCAACCTCATCTCTATCACGGATGGGCAGATCTACCTTTCGCCGTCGCTGTTCGAATTGGGGGTGCTACCCGCAGTGGATGTCGGCAGATCCGTCTCGCGCGTCGGAGGCAAGGCGCAACGGGCGGCCTATCGGGCGGTGGCGGGTGACCTCAAATTAGCTTACGCGCAGTTCGAAGAACTCGAGACATTTGCCAGGTTTGGTGCCCGCCTGGACGAAGACACCCGCAAGATCATCGAACACGGACAGCGAATCCGCGCCTGCCTGAAACAGTCCGAATTCGCTCCGGTATCTGTGCCGGGACAAGTCGCGGTCCTGCTCGCGTTGACGGCGGGACTCTTCGAACTCGGTACCGATCGATCAGGTGACGGACGCCGAGCACGCCGTGCAAGAGGCGGCGGCGAACATCCCGGAGGTGACTACGCGGTTCAATGCCGCCGATACATTGAGCGACGAAGACCGGATGGCAATTGTCCAGCTTGCGCGCAATGCGCTCATCCGCTTTCAGCCTAAGCCGGATTCCAACCTCAAAGTCAGGGCCGGGTCTGAGGCCGAAGCGAACGCCAAAACCGAGCCCAAACCTCAACGCGAATCCAAGCCAGAGGTCCATGCGGAGGCCGAAGCTCGGCCCAAGCCAGCACCAAAGGAGAAGTCTTGAGCGACACCACCGCAAGCCTGCGGCGTAAGATCGACAGTGCCGGCGATCTGCAATCCGTCGTGCGGACGATGAAAGCCATGGCTGCTTCGAACATCGGCCAATATGAGCGAGCGGTGCTCGCCTTGGGGGATTACTATCGCAGCGTAGAGCTCGGATTGAGCATTTGCTTCCGGAAAAGCGCGCCGGCCGCGCCCGTTGGAGAAGGCAAAGGACGACCCGATCCGAGGTTCCTCGACGCGGTCGTGTTCGGTTCAGACCAGGGGCTGGTGGGCCGGTTTAACGACATGGTAACTGATTATGCGGTGAAGAGCCTCGCTGCTATGCCCGGCGAACACCGGGTTTGGGCCGTCGGTGAGCGCGTTCATGCGCGCCTGAATGACGCGGGCATGCCGCTAACGGGCGTCTTCAGCGTACCGAATTCCGTCAAGGGCATCACGCCGCTCGTCGGGCAGATTCTCGTGGAATGCGAGGGCCGCCACCGCCAGGGTAAGTCAGCGAACTTCACCTTTTCTACAACCGCCCAACCTCCCGGGCTGCCTATGCTCCCGTCAGTCAGCGACTACTCCCGCTGGACGAAAGTTGGCGAAAGAAGCTGGTAGGACTTCCCTGGCCGACGGGAAACTTGCCCGAAGTGATGGGGGAAACCACCGCCGCCTTGCGGGCGCTGATCCGTGAATATCTTTTCATTTCTCTCTTCCGCGCATGCGCCGAATCGCTATCGAGCGAAAACGCAAGTCGACTGGCGGCGATGCAACGTGCCGACAAGAACATCGACGAATTGCTGGAGGACCTCAACGGGGCATTCCATCGTCTGCGCCAGAGTGGGATCGACGAGGAATTGTTCGACGTCATCTCCGGCTTCGAAGCGCTGAGCGTCAAGCAGAAGTGACGCGCATCGGCACTATGAGAGATCGCGTTCGGTTGGAGTTGAAGGTCAGCGATGGAACGCAACTCATTTGGCAAACGATGCGGAAAGTGCGGAGATGAAAATACATTCAAAGGAATTTCGCGTGCGGGAAGCAGATGAGGTCAACCTCAAAAAATGGCCGACGACCGTGAAACCCGTGTACAAGTCGAAGGAGCAGTATCAAAGGTTGCTGGCAGAACACGTCGCGCGATTGAGCTCGCAACAGCAGCTTCTCTACGCTTCCAACCGCCATGCCGTCCTGCTGATCTTTCAGGCGATGGATGCCGCCGGAAAGGATGGCGCCATCCGGCACGTGATGTCCGGCGTCAATCCGCAGGGTTGCCAGGTATTTAGTTTCAAACATCCGAGCGCGGAAGAGTTGCAGCACGATTTTCTATGGCGCACTACGCGCGATCTGCCCGAGCGCGGTCGTATCGGCATCTTCAATCGATCTTATTACGAGGAGGTGCTAATCGCCCGCGTCCATCCGGAGATTCTCCGTAGCGAGGGTCTCCCGGACAGCTTGCTCGCCGAGCAGGCGGTTTGGCACAACCGGTATCGTTCGATCGTGGATTTGGAGAGACACCTCCACGCGAACGGAACCTGCATCATCAAGTTCTACCTGCACCTCTCGAAGGAGGAGCAGCGGAAGCGCTTTCTCGAACGCATCGATGCGCCGGAGAAGAACTGGAAATTCAGCGCTGCAGATATAGCGGAGAGGAAGTTTTGGAGCGATTACATGACGGCCTATGAGCAATGCCTCGCTGCCACAAGCACAAGCGCCGCTCCCTGGTATGTTGTTCCCGCCGACGACAAGGAGAACGCTCGGTTGATCGTATCTCAAATTGTCCTTGATTCGTTCGAAGGGCTCGAAATGACCTATCCCAAATCGAGCGCAAAGCGTCGAAAGGAATTGCGGGTGATCCGAAAGCAGCTCGCGAAGTGAGGTATTGGCTCCCGGCCGGGAGCGTTCCAGAAGTCCCAAGTGTCAAGTCTTCAATCGTTTAGGGTCGGAGGATCATGTGTCGCTCAAAGGCAAGAACGGCTTGATCGTCGGTATCGCCAACCGGAACAGCATCGCCTACGGCTGCGCTGAGGTACTTCGCGCTGCCGGCGTAGAGCTTGCTGTTACCTGCCTGAATGCAAAGGCCGAACCTTTCGTGCGTCCGCTCGCCGAGCATCTCGGCAACCCGATCGTGATTCCCTGCGACGCTGCGTGGCTCGGCGTAGATCTGGATCAAGGCGCAAATTCTGCAGGCGGAATGCGGATTACGCATTCAGGCAGCCGCACCTCGGCCTGGGTAATTCCGACGGACGAGGATCTGATGATCGCCCTGCACGCGTGGACATTGTTGAACCCCGAGGCCATGCCTCATTCACCTGGAAATAACGGAAGCAGGAATGCATGACTGAATCTGAAAACTCACCGCTCTTGAGCGTCCCGGCATTCTGGCCGATGGCAATAGCGGCGGCTATGCTCAAGGAGGAGACCGACCTCTATGCGAAGAACCTCAAATTCATCGGGGAGGAGATCAAAATACACGGCGAGCTGAGGCCTAAGCTGGCGACGCCGAACCGGGTGCGTCTCGATCTGCGGACCATGGTGCTGCGCGACTATGGAAAGCCTGGCGGGATCCCGACACTGATCGATGCACCCCATGCCGGCCATACCGCCGTGATCGCAGACTACTATGACGGCCAGAGCCTGGTGCAGACCCTGCTGGCCAACGGCATCAGCCATATTGCGCTCACCGACTGGAAGTCGGCGACCGAGGATATGAAGGATCTGGAGATCGACAACTACCTCGCCGAGGTCGTTGTGGCGATCGACGATCTCGGCGGCCGGGTCAACCTTGTCGGACTTTGCCAGGGCGGCTGGATGTCCGCGATGATCGCCGCGCGTTTTCCCGACAAGGTGAACTCACTGGTGCTGGCAGGCGCGCCGATCGATACGGATGCCGGTAGTGGATCAATCAAACAAATGGTTCAGCAGTCCCCCGCATCGTTTTACGTGGAACTGATAGCGCTCGGTGGCGGGTTGATGAAGGGCAAGTTCATGCTGCAGGGCTGGAAAAACATGCATCCCGGGCAGCACTACATTCAGGATCAAATCGACCTCTATGAGCACATCGACGATCCGGCATACCTCGCAAAGGAAGAGACCTTCGAGAGCTGGTACGAGAATCCGATTGACCTGCCGGGACGATGGTATCTCCAGGTGATCAATCAGATCTTCAAGGAGAACCGCCTTGCCAGGGGCGAATTCGCGGGCCTCGGTCGCGAGCTCGACCTCCACAATATTACTTGCCCTAGCTATTTGCTCGCGGGCGCAGACGATGACATCACGACACCGGAACAGGTTCTTGCTGCCGCAAAATATATCGGCACGGCAAAGGACCAAATCGTTCGGGAGACTGTGCCGGGCGGCCATATTGGGCTGTTCATGGGAGCGAACACGCTGAGAGATCATTGGCCACGGATCGCTAGATGGATCGCCGCGCAGTGAGAGGTTTGGTCGCTGCGATATTCATCGATGGGCTGAATTCTTGAGGAACGGCGTCATGGATCCCGCAATCGGCGAAATCGGCGCGGAAGAAATCTGGAAGGAGCCGGTTGATGGGCTTCTCGCGCAACTCAAGACGACCACCGCGGGCCTTGATGCCACAGAAGTCCAATCGCGGTTAAAAACCTTCGGGCCAAACGACGCTGCGGTCGTCAAACGGTCACCGCTCTGGTTGCAATTTCTTTCCCGTTTTCGCAACCCGCTGGTGATTATCCTGCTTGTGGCGAGCGGATTGTCGGCGGCGACCGGGGACGTCGCAAGCTTCGTAATCGTTGTGACCATCGTCATGATGAGCATGACGATTGATTTCGTGCAGGAAGTCCGCGCACAGAATGCCGTTGAGGCGCTGCGCCGGTCGGTTGCGGTACAGGCAACGGCAAGGCGTGACGGCGCCAGCGTCTCGATAGCGATCGATCAACTTGTGCCAGGCGATATTGTCGAATTGATTGCCGGTGATCTTGTGCCGGCAGATTCGCGGCTGCTCGTAAGCCGAGATCTCTTCATCAACCAGGCGCTCCTGACCGGAGAGCCGTACCCCGCCGAGAAGCAGGCGAGCGATACGCCTTCGGGCGCAGAAAACCCCGTCGGGGCGTCGAACGCCGTCTTCGCGGGAACCTCCGTCATTAGCGGCACCGCAACCATTGCTGTTTGCCGGACAGGTGCGAAGTCGGCGCTCGGCCATCTTGCGACGAGCCTGGCCGAAAAGCCGCCGGCCACCGATTTTGCGGTCGGCATTCGCCGTTTTGGCCTGCTCATCATGCGCCTTACAGTGCTGATGGTGCTCTTCGTGCTGGTGGTGAACATCTCCTTTCACCGACCGGTGCTGGAGTTGCTGATGTTCGCGCTGGCGCTAGCCGTCGGGCTGACGCCTGAACTGCTGCCGATGATCGTGACCGTCACGCTTGCGCGCTCAGCATTGGAGATGTCGAAGCGAAAGGTCATCGTGAAGCGTCTAACCGCGATCCATGATCTCGGTGCGATGAACGTACTGTGTACCGATAAGACCGGAACGCTGACGGAAGCCACCATCAAGCTGACGCGCGCCATCGACGGGCTCGGGGCCGACAGCAAGGCTGTGTTTGCCAACGCCTACATCAACAGCCAGTTCGAGACTGGGATGAAGAGCCCGCTCGATCAGGCAATCCTTTCCGCCCAACTGTTCGATATGGACGGCTGGAAAAAGATAGACGAGGTACCGTTCGATTTTGAACGAAGGCGCGTCTCGGTCATGGTCGAGCACGGCACCGAGCGCCGCTTGATCGTCAAGGGTGCCCCCGAGGATCTTCTGCGGCTGTCGCGGCGGTACGAAGACGCCGACGGCAACGTGCTTCCCCTCGACCCTGAAACGCGCTGCTCCTTCGAAGCCACGCTCGACGGGCTCGGGGCTCAGGGCTTCCGGGCTCTGGGCGTAGCCAGCCGCGTGGTCGATGCGAGCCATACGACCGTCGCGGTCAGCGACGAGAGCGACCTTGTTTTTTCCGGCTTCGCCGTTTTCCTCGATCCTCCCAAGGCCAGCGCCGGCGTTACCATCCAGGCGATGGCTGCCGCGGGTGTTTCCGTGAAGGTACTAACCGGCGACAACGAACTGGTGGCGCGCCACGTCTTCGCCGAGATCGGTGTGCCGGTCACGGGAGTACTTACGGGTGACGCACTGACAAATCTCTCGGACGAGGCGCTGATCGGGCAGTTGCCGCGGATCAACCTGTTCTGCCGCGTCAATCCGCAGCAGAAGCTTCGGGTCCTGCTGGCACTGAAGCGGCTCGGAAATGTCGTCGGCTTTATGGGCGACGGCATCAATGACGCTCCCGCGCTCCATGCGGCAGATGTCGGAATATCGGTTGATGGCGCTGCCGATGTCGCGCGCGCGGCGGCCGATCTGATCCTGCTCGAGCACGATCTTTCCGTCGTGCGCGATGCGGTGGTCTGCGGGCGCGGCACGGTTCAGAACGTGTCCAAGTATGTCCTGATGGGCTCGAGTTCGAATTTTGGCAATATGTTCAGCATGGCCGGGGCCGCCCTGATCTTGCCTTTCCTGCCGATGCTCCCGATTCAGATTTTGCTGAATAATCTCCTCTATGACATTTCGGAGATTGCGATCCCTTTCGATCAAGTAGACGAGGAGGCTATCGCGGGTCCCGTAAAATGGGACATCAAGTTCATCGAGCGGTTCATGCTGGTATTTGGGCCAATCAGTTCCGTCTTCGATTTTCTTACATTTTATGTTCTGCTGTACTTGTTCGGCGCCGGCGAGACGCTGTTTCAGACGGGTTGGTTCATCGAGTTGATTACAACCCAGGTTCTGGTGGTCTTCGCGATCCGGACGCGGCGGCCGCTCTTTCTGAGCAGGCCAAATCTGTTCCTCGCCGCAATGGCCTTTGGAGTTATTGTTGTGGCAATGGCTCTCCCGCTAACACCCGCAGTCGGCCAGTGGTTGGGGTTCGTGGCGCCGCCGCCACTGTTCTTCGCCTTCTTGATCGGTGCGACATTGGCGTATCTTGCGATCGTGGAAATCACCAAGCGCATATTCTACCACGCCACATCGGTCGCAAAAGGTTAGATCCTTACAAAGTTTAGATGATCCAAGAGACGAGCGTCCGATTTGAACCTACTAGCCGGAGGCTAGACGGGCGCGTCCATTCTGACTGCGCCTCTAACCTACTGACTTATCTAGGGGGCAAAAGCCGCTGTTTCATCAGAAAAGTCGCAGCGTCTTCCTGTTTGTCACGTTGCTTCGCGAGATAGTCGTCAATCGCTCGACGGATCAGGGCCGCGCGAGATCGCTTCTCTTTTCTCGACGACTCGTCCAACGCTTGACGCTGGGCATCGCCGAGGTCAACCAACGTCCGCATAACCTTCGTCTCTTTAATGTGTGACACCGGTAAATCCAATTGGCATAACTAGCGGGCGACTGCGGTTGGTCATTTGGGTTGTTTCTTCTGCTGAATAGATTTTAGATAGTTCACCGCAGCTTCAGCATCGCGTCGTTTGAAATGAAAAGTCGGCATGTCCGGGTGAATGGTGGTTAACCCGTCCTGCAATCGTTGTCCCAGGTCGTTATCGTAAAGTTCTTCGCCGAAAGTTCGAAATGGCGGCGCCTCCGGATGCGGGCTTTGGCCAAATGCGCCCACGGCATGACACCGTGCGCACAGCGTTTCGAGCAGGACTTTGCCTCGTTGCTGCTCTTGATCGAGAGCATAACTGACCTTGCTCCACCCGCCCATCATCAAAAGCGCGAGGCAGAATTTATTCATGGCGACGTCCCTTCGAGCGGAATCTAGCTGCCCGGATATCCAACCGATTGAGCAAAAGTAACAAACTGCTGCTCGGGCAATTTCATGGCTTTACCGAGCTTTGTCGTGTCGACCGCGCCTCGAAATACTTGCCCGAAACGAAGTGGACCGGTTATTACTAGGGTTGTTTTTGATTAATGGTCGGCCGTGTCCACTAATCTTAGCCATTCTGCTGCCATCTCGCGCAGAATGCGGCGAGATTCCTGATCATTCGTTTGTTTTGCCAACTTCACGCAATGCTCTGCGTAGCTGACGTATTCCTCTCGCTTTTCAATCGTCGGAATCGCCATAGTGACCTCGTTTGACTCGCGGTAATTCGCCCCAAGGAATGCTGCTCAGACAACCACTCTCAAGATTTCACGCGCGCCAATCGACACCCATGTCCTTGTGGGAGATTGAATTCGTGAGTCCATTGTCCCAGGCCGATTTTCACGGCGCTCCAATCGTTTTCTACGACTTCGCCTCGGTCCGCCTAGCGGCCTTCCCAGTAGACATGCTCGCCGAGCTTTAACAATCCGGATCAATCTCCGCTCATCTTAATCCACCCTGTCTAGCTGTCCACATTCTGCACAGGCTGTACCTCAGCTGATCGAATCATATCCTGAAGGCCGTCTATCATTTGTTTCACTGCAAACGGCTTCTGGAAGTACCGGCTGTTTACGGGTCTGTCGCGCTCAGACAACTCCAATCTTCCCGACACCAAAATGATCTTGATGGCGGGCCATCGGTCGTGGACGGTTCGAGCAAGCCCTAAGCCGTCCATGCTGCCGGGCATCTGGATGTCGGTGAAAACGAGCGCAATGTCCGAACGGCTTTCCGGAATGGCAATCGCTTCGTCCGCATTCGCCGCGTCGATCGTCATAAACCCGGCGTCGGCGACGACGTTCGCCGTACACATACGCAATATCTTATCGTCTTCCACTACCAAGACCGTGGATACAGAAAGGGATCGGGGAAAAGGCATGCCTGACGCTTTCGTCGATGAGCCAACAATTAACCGCGCCAGGCGCTCGATTTGGCCGCGGACGCTGTCTTTGCAAACTCGGATCAGTCCACTTCCCGCCTCATGACGAGCGAGACATTTTGGCCGCCGAAGCCGAAGGAATTCGACATTGCTGCCGTGACGCGGGCGTCTCTTGCTCGATTAGGCACGACGTCAAACGGTATTGCCGGATCCGGAACATCGTAGTTGATGGTAGGTGGAATGCGCTGGTGTTCCAGCGTCAGCAGGGTGAATACCGCTTCTATGATGCCGGCAGCGGAGAGAGTGTGTCCGATCATCGATTTGTTGGATGAAACGGGAATCTTGCGCGCATGATCGCCAAACACGGCGGTGGTGCCGAGATATTCCATCTTGTCGTTCTCTGGCGTACTCGTTCCATGAGCGTTGATGTAGTCGATCTGATCGTAGGTCATGCTCGCATCGGCGAGAGCGTTGCGGATGCAATCGGCGATCGGAACCCCGTCAGGTTTGGGACGGGTACGATGGAAAGTGTCCGCCAATTCGCCGCAGCCGGCAATCACGCCCAAGATCTTCGCGCCGCGCGATCGTGCGGCGTCCAGGCTCTCCAGCACGAGCGCGCCGGCACCTTCAGCCATCACGAAGCCTTGCCGGTTCTTCGAAAAGGGCTTCGAGGCGCTACGCGGGTCGTCGTTGTGAGTAGACAGTGCCGACAGGAGGGAAAATCGCACCATAGCCTCAGCATTAACCGAACCGTCGGTCGCTACGCATAGCGCGGCGTCGGTCTCTCCGCGCCGAATTGCTTCGACGCCGAGCTGGATTGCTGTAGCGCCGGACGCGCAGGCCGTTGACACCGAGATGGGCGATCCCTTTGTGCCGAAGGTCGCGCAGAGATGGTCCGCAACTGAGCCGAACTGATAGCGGGCGTGGACCTGCGTGAACCGGCCGCCGCCGCTGGTCCTCAGCAGGAGGTCGTAGTCTATAGAGCCTGCTTCGCCGGAGGCCCGCGCGATCTCTTCGCGCTGCGGCCACTCGACTTCGACCGGCGCCAGCCCGAGAAACAATGGACCGGGAAAATAGCCCCTTCGTCCAATTCCCGATTGGCCAACAGCCTCTTCCATAACGATCTCTGCCAGACGCTCGGCCAGCGTTGTCGAGGAGAACGGCTTGACTTCGACGAAGTCAATGGTGCCGGCGATGCGCGTCTTTAGTCCGTGGGTGGAGAAGCGCCGGATAGCGCTTATTCCAGACTCTCCGGCGGTAATTTTCGCCCAATTCTCAGTGTTGCCCTCCCCAAGCGAGGTGATCACTCCCATGCCGGTAACGACGACGACAGGGCGGTTGTGGCCGTCACGCGTCGTCGTCTTCGCGTTGCGCAGCTTTGTGGATGCCAAGCCGGTTTCAAGGAACGTCGTCATGAGACGGCCTCTATGAGCGCCATTCCTTCGCCGCGCCAATGGCCGACGCCGACGGCCACTATCTGAGCCGGCACAACTTCGATTTCTGTCTCTCGGCCGGATGTATCGTTTGGAGGGATCAACTCACCGCGGGATAGGCTCAACGAAGCGAGGGCCAATGCCAACGGGAATTGCGCTTCGCTGAGATGTCCGAAGGAGGTGCCGATCGCGCGGACGGGGACATCTCGGTGTGCCGACAGGAAGGCTGCTTCTTCCCCGGTGGCAACGGCAGCGCCCGTCGCTGCCGTGTAGATCGCGGTTGCATTCTCGGCGACCCCCAGGGAGGCCCAGAGACTCGCCAGAGCGCTCTCGACCCCGCCCGGGGCAGATCGAGAGGAATGACCGGAGACGACGTTGACCAGCCGCGCAAACGGTTTGGCGCCTCGGCGCTCCGCATGCGGTCTCGAACTCGAGCACAAGGAACACGCCACCCGAACCCAAAGCAAAGCCACCGCCATTGCGCGACCAGACCGATGCGAATTCTTTCTTGAGATTGAAGCCGCCGCATTCGTAGAGCATCAGCATTTCCTTGCGCTCGCCGTTATGCGCGGCGCCGACCAAGGCAATCTCGCTCTGTCCGGAGGCGATCTTGGCCCACGCAACCCGAACAGCGTCCACGCCGGCGGCTTCCTCGCCCATAAAGGTCCGCGAGGATCCGGACACGCCGTGGACGATCGATATGTTGCCGGCGAGCAGATTGGACAACTGCGCGAGGAACAGGGTGGGGCGGAGATCGTTCATCAGCCGTTCGTTGAGGGCTCCCGACCTTCCATCCGCACGCGCGGTCAAAACTGCGGAGTTGACGTCGAGGTCTCGCTCGCCGCCGCCCGCAGCGACGATCATGTCGGTTCGAGCGAGGATTTCCTTGTCGTCCTTGATCCCCACGGAATCCAGGGCGAGGCCGGCTGCGTAGGTACCGATGCGCTGCCATGCTTCCATCTGGCGCTGGTCGCTCTTTTTCGGAATCTGGCTGTCCAGATCGAGGGGCACCAAAGGGTGGACTATCCACGGCGCATATTTTCCCAGATCGACGTTTATGCGACCGCAGCGGAGAGCGTCCCAATTCGCTTCCAACCCATCCCCCAGGGAAGAGACGAGCCCGATGCCTGTTATCCACGTCTCGCGTCGGTCTACCGGAAGCTGCGACATTAGCGCAATCCAAAAGTGAGATCGCGGCTTCGCAATCTTCCGCGGCGGATCGCCCAGCGTTCATGGCTATGGCGTATCACGCGATCAAGCGCTGCCCGTGAACCCAAGGCCTTCTCGGGGATGCAGGCGATGACGGCATTGCGATCCTCGATGAATTGCTCATCAACGATCCATGTCCGCAGTTCCTCACCGGCGAGTCTGGCTGCGATCCGGTCGGGTGTCGGATCGATGTCGTGTGCCACCATTACGTTCATCACGATCCGGCCGCCTGGGGCCAGACGGGCGCGGATGGCGTCGCAGGTCTCCGCATCAAATTCTTCCGTGAAACGGAATCCCGGTCCACCGACGTCGATCGCAATGCCGTCGTAATATGCGCGGTCATCGAACACGAATTTTCGAAAGTCGGAGACGATGCAGGGCAATTCGTCCGGCAGATCGAAATACCGGTGCGCGAGCACAAAACTGATCGGATTATTGTCGACAATGGTCAATCTCTTGCCACGACGCGACAGCCGTGTCGCAAGATTCCCGCCGCCACAACCCAAGACGAGGATTTGTTCTGAGCGGGATAGGAGTTCGTCCATGAGCCTGACGTAGGTGAACACACTTTCGCCGTCTGGCGTCGCCTGGCTTTGCCGGATGCCCTCTTCGAAGTACACGCGCGTACCGTCCCAAGAACACTCGACGATATCGATCTGCCCGTTCTTCCCTTGATAACGACCCAGCAATTTCACGGCAGGCAACTACTCCAAGATTAGAGCATCAGAACACATGCATTAAACATCTCTTATCATGTAATTTGTGGAGCGCCAACTATTTCGCGTATTGCTGATAATGTTTCCGCATTCTTCCAGGAAAATTCGATACAAGTCTCCGGTCCTCAACGCGTTTCGAACGGTGCGGGCCGGGCGCTGATATATTGCGCATCTAAATAGATGCTTGAAGCAGTAATTCGGATGGTGTAAATATATTCAATGCGAATCGAACCGAAGGCCGCCATTTCATGATCACGGCCAACCAACTCAGGGCCGCCCGCGCGCTACTGAATATAGACCAGCGGCAGACAGCCGAGCTGGCGGATCTTTCAGTCCCTACCATTCAGCGCATGGAAGCAAGCGACGGCGTTATCCGCGGAAACGTCAATTCTCTGATGAAGCTGGTTTCTGCACTCGAGAATGCCGGGATCGAATTAATCAATCCGGGGGGGCAGAGTTCGGCCGGCGGTCGAGGCGTTCGTCTGAGGGAACACGTCGCCAAGCCGAAAATGAAGAACATAAAGCAGCCCAAGCTGTCATCGTCGCGGACGCTGGAACGGACGCGATGAGTACTCCGGCCACCGGAAGAACGGATTTTCCGATCGAAGATAATGAAAACGCTGAAGACAAGTGTACTCGCAAGCGGATTCTGGCGCCTTAAGGCGCCTAGATGGCATCTGGGTGCCCTCTGGGTTTCCGACGTGCGCGCGGGAAAGGTCTTCCGCATCGATCTGGACGGCAAGGTTGCTACCGTCGCCGACGTGCCAAGTCGACCGTTCGGCCTTGGCTTTTTGCCCGACGGTAATTTATTGGTCGCTTCGATGACCCAGAAGCTGATCCTGAAATTCGGTGCGAAGAAGCCTGCGATCCATGCCGACTTGACCGATGTAGCATCAGGATATCTACGGGACCTCGCCGTCGCTCGCGATGGAAACGCTTACGTGACGTGTTTCGACGCGGCAGCCTCTGGACCGGACTGTTTCGCATCGGCTCGGGTTCTTCTGGCGACGCCGAAGGGCAATATTCGATCGGTCGCCGACAATATCGCGCATCCGAACGGGTTGGCTATCACCAGCACGCATGACCTGCTCGTCGCGGAAACGCTCGGCAATCGGCTTCTCGCCTTCAAGATCGACAGCGACGGAACATTGCTGCATCGAAAGATCTTCGCAAACTTCGAGAGGATGAGCCCGCTCGGCATTTGTCGGATTCCGAGGGCGCCGTCTGGGCAGCCGCTGCCCGACAGCCGTTTTTTGTCCGTGTACAACAGGGCGGGCGTGTCACACATCGCGTTCACGTACCTGGTCGTCTTGCGGTCGCGTGTCAGTCAGGTGGGCAAGACGGTCGGATGCTTTTCTGCCTGACGGTAGCCGCCAAACTTGACGACTATCCCAACCGTCAGCAGACGGCCTGCGTCGAGATAACGACGGTCGACGTGCCGGGAGCCGCGAGTTCGATACGGTTGGCGGAAATTGGTTCGCATTAGCGTTCCAAGTTGGCGTAGCCAGTCGCCACCCAATCGAAGCGCAGGAAGCCAAAGATGGAACGCCCGGACAAGCAGATCTCGGAAAAAACGCCATCGCCATATATCGCTGGCCTTCTGTGTCGGTGTCCACGTTGCGGCAAGGGAAAGCTGTTTGAGGGGTTCTTGACCCTGAAATCCAAGTGCGACCTATGCGGCCTCGATTTCAGCTTTGCCGACGCCGGCGACGGCCCTGCCATCTTCGTCATCATGATCGCCGGCGCCATTGTCGTGGGAGCCGCCTTGGTCACGGAGGTCAAGTATCAACCTCCGTACTGGGTCCACGCGGTGCTGTGGATCCCGTTGATCCTGATGGTCACGCTTTGGCCCCTACGAGGCCTAAAAAGTCTATTGATCGCGTTGCAGTATCATCACAAGGCATCGCAGGGAAAACTTGTTCCGCGAGCCGAGGAATAAGCCGCCTTAGCGGATCATGCATCGACCGGCGACGACTCCCGCGCAGCCAGCCATATATGCTCATATGCTCGCCGGCACTGGCTTTCCATGGTTCAAGGGCGATCAAACTACAAACCCGAGCGCAGATCGGCTACGGTGTTTTCTATTCCATTCGAGCCTGGGCGGACATTGCGACTGCCCTAACGTCCGTTTGCACGACGCTTCCGAACTTGGCAAAATTATCCTGGAACATTTGCACAAGCTTGGTCGCAGCGACGTCGTACGCCTCCTTGTCGCTCCACGTCTCCCGGGGCGTCAAGATGCGGCTGTCAACGCCCTTGACCGATGCCGGCACCTGAAAGCCGAAATGCTTATCGATGTAGAATTCGCCTTCGTTGAGCGTGCCGTCGAGTGCGGCCGTCAGCAGAGTGCGGGTCACCTTAATGGGCATGCGTTGTCCCACCCCGTATTTCCCCCCGGTCCAACCGGTGTTCACCAGCCAGCAGTTGACGTTGTGCTTGGCAATGAGCGAGCGCAGCAGATCGCCGTAGACTGAGGGCGGACGGGGCATAAACGGGGCACCGAAGCAGGTCGAAAAGGTGGCTTCGGGCTCGACAACGCCCTTTTCCGTTCCGGCAACCTTGGCGGTGTACCCCGACAGGAAATGAAACATGGCTTCCGCCGCTGTCAGCTTGGCAATCGGAGGCATTACGCCGAAGGCGTCCGCAGTCAGCATGACGAGATTCTTCGGGTGCCCGGCGCACCCGGTCTTTGAAGCGTTGGGAATGAAGTGCATCGGATACGCAGCGCGTGTATTCTCCGTTTTCGAGCCATCATCGAAATCACAGATGCGCGTGATCGGATCGAAGGCGACGTTCTCCAGAACCGTTCCGAAACGCTGCGTGGTCGCATATATTGCCGGCTCGGCTTCAGCACTCAGCTTGATTGCTTTCGCATAACAGCCGCCCTCGAAATTGAAGATGCCTTTGGACCCCCAACCGTGCTCGTCGTCACCGATCAGTGTGCGCCCGGGATCGGCAGACAAAGTCGTTTTCCCGGTTCCAGACAAACCGAAGAAGATGGCAGCATCACCCTGCGGGCCGACATTCGCGGAACAATGCATCGGCATGACGTTTCGTGCGGGCAGAAAGTAATTCAACGTCGTAAACACGGCCTTCTTGATCTCGCCGGCATACGAACTGCCTCCGATCAAGACGATCTTTCGCGAAAAATCGATCGCGATCACCGTATCGCTGCGAACGCCATGGCGCTTGGGATCTGCCTTGAAGGTTGGGCAACAGTAGATCGTGAGCTCCGGCAGGAACGTCGCGAGTTCGCTGCGGTCAGGTCTGAGCAACAGAGTGCGGATGAAAAGCGAGTGCCAGGCAAGCGCAGTAAAGACGCGCGTACGCATGCCGAATTCGGGATCGGCACCGGCGCGTAGATCCTGGGCATACAACGTCTTGCCGGCGGAGTGAGCAATAAAATCCTCGTACAGTCGCGCAAATTGCGCAGGGGTCATCTTGCCGTTGTTTTCCCACCAGATGGTTTGCTCCGTCTGGTCGTCACAGACAATATACTTGTCTTTTGGGCTGCGGCCGGTGTGCACGCCGGTTTCAGCGCAGAGCGCACCGCCGGCCGTGAGCTGCGCTTCACTGTTCTTGAGTGCGCATTCGTACAGCTCGGGTTCGAGGAAATTCCAGTTCACCCCTTTGAGATCTCTGAACCCGAATTTGTCGACCCCGAATTCCGGGTTGCGGGTGCCTTGTTCTAACATTTCGTTTCTCCCTGGGCGCGGCTTGGGACTTGCAGGTGGTCGACGACGACGGGTCTGTTGTCACGCGACGACTGGCGCGGGCGCCGCAACGCCCAATCACAGCCGACGGTCTTGGAAAACTTCGCCATGTAATGCCGATTAGCGGCCCGGCGCAGTCTCGGCAGGCAGGCGATGAGGACATTTCGGTTTAGACCACCCGGATGGTCGAATATCCATGAAGTCATGCGACCTGCGGAAAGGTCGCTGCTGATCATGTCAGGCGCCGCGTCGAAATCGGTCGCGACAAGCATGTTCAGGATTGCGCGTCCGCTGGGTTTCAGCCGTGCCGTGATCGAATGACAGGTTGCCGGATCGAACTGCTCCTCGAAGCAAAACCCGGGTCCGCCAACGTCGATCGCTATGCCGTCGAAAATACCTGTCTCGGCCAGGAGATATTCCCTGAAATCTGCGACGATGCAGGGAATTTCCTTCGGCAATCCGAAGAAGCGCTTGGCGAGGTCGAAGCTGATTGGGTTGTGGTCGACCACGGTTACGCTCTTGCCTTGGCGTGCCAACATCGTCGCGAGGTTACCTCCGCCGCATCCGAGAAGCAGGACACTGTTGGTGTCGCTTAAAAACGCTTCCATCAGCTTTACGTAGGGGAATCTACTCTCCCCGGACGTCGAGCTTTGGCTCTGGAAAACTTCGCCTTCGCGATAGTAGCGGTCGCCCGTCTCTTCGCTTTCCCAGATCGCGATTTCACCCAGCTTGCCTTTGTATTTGCCGATGATCTTCAAAGCTACCCTCGTCAATTTCGAGGTATTATACATCAGTATCGATCGTATATAGATGTATAGCTAACGATCATATTTTCGTCCAGGTGATGAACCGTTTAGTTCCGAGATTTAGCGCGTGGCGTCGACGGCGGCATGCGCATTTGCTCCGAAACTGGCCAAGCAGACGCTCCATAGTGCCGACCACAATATGGGCGCAGCCGCGTGGGGGGCCGAGATGCCAGTTCATCGAGTCCAGGATGGCCGGGGGCGGCTCCAGGGCAAACGAAGCGCATCCGATGGACACAAAGAGGAAACAGGCGGCGAGCGTACCGGCGGTTCGATCAGGTTCGAAATCGTCCCAAGTTCCTCAAGTGGGAGCGACACTTTTGGCCGTTTGATCGAGCAGAGAGAGCAGCCCCTGCAAGATCAGGGTCGGCGGTGGAGGGCAACCGGGAATATGCAGATCGACCGGAACGACCTGCGAGACCCCTCCTGCCACGGCATAGCTGCCGGCAAAGCAGCCGCCATCCCGGGCGCAATCTCCGACGGCGACGACCCATTTCGGGTTCGGGGTCGCATGATAGGTGCGCTCCAACGCGTCGCGCATGTTCTTCGTCACCGGTCCGGTTACCATCAGCACATCGGCATGACGCGGCGACGCAACGAACCGGAGACCGAAGCGCTCGACGTCATAGTAAGCATTGTTCAATGCGTGGATTTCAAGTTCGCATCCATTGCAGGATCCGGCGTCGACTTCGCGTATCGAGAGGCTGCGTCCGAGACGCCGCCGGGCGGCGAGGCCCACGGCCATCGCCAGTTCGGCTACCGCGGCATCGTCCGTCGACGGCGCTTGCTCGGTGAACGGCTGGCGAAACAGGCTTTCAAAAAGCAGCTTGCGCATCTGGTGCTGTTCCTCAGAGATCGTGGCCCGAATAGGAGCAATTGAACGATTTGTTGCAGAGCGGGAAGTCGGCGACGATATTGCCCTCGATCACCGCCTCTAGAAGCGGCCACTGAAACCACGACGGGTCGCGCAGGTGGCATCGTTCGACCCGACCATCTCGCAAGCGGAGCCAAACCAGAACGTCGCCGCGAAACCCCTCGACGATCGCCATACCTTCCCGAGGCTCGGGCAGTTGGCCCGCCTTTGCCCGCAGCGGGCCTTCGGGAAGCCGATCCAATATCTGGTCGATCAGGGAAAGGCTCTGCTCAACCTCACGCACACGAATCCAGACGCGGGCGTTGACATCCCCCTCGTTCAGAACGGGTACCTCAAAGCGCAAGCTATCATACGGCGGATAGGCAAGGGACCGGCGCGCGTCGAAGGATCGGCCGGAGGCGCGGCCGATGTAGCCGCCGGCGGCATATTGTTTGGCCAATGCGGGTTTGAGCACGCCGGTATCGACGGTGCGATCCTGTAGCGATGCGGTGTTGTCGTAGAGTTCGACCAGAGCCGGAAAGCGCAGGCGGATATTGTCCAGCGTTGCCTGGATGATTTCTTTCCCTTCATCGTTGAGGTCGCGCGTTACGCCGCCGGGCACGATGATATCCCGCATTAATCGATGGCCGAATGCGGAATCGGATGCGCGCAGCACAGTTTCGCGCAACACGCTGCAATGCGCATGCATCAGCGTAAAGGAGGCATCGTTGCAGATGGCGCCGATATCGCCGAGATGGTTGGCAAGCCGTTCAAGCTCGGCGAGCAGCGCGCGGAGCCATACCGCGCGATCGGGTACGACAAGTTCGAGGGCCGCATCGGCCGCGCGTGAAAACGCATAGGCATAGGCGACGGTGCTGTCGCCCGATACGCGTCCGGCGAGTTGGACGGCTCGCTCGAGGCTGGCTCCAGTCATGAGCCCCTCGATACCCTTGTGGGTATATCCCAGCCGTTCTTCGAGTCGGACCACGGTCTCCCCGCTCGCCGTGAACCGGAAATGTCCAGGTTCGATGATCCCGGCATGCACCGGACCGACCGCGATCTGGTGCAGGCCGTCGCCCTCCACCGGCAGAAAGCGATAGGGCAACGCTTGCGACAATGCGTCGACGCGATCTCCTAACGGGAAGTGCGTACCCCAGCGGTTGTGATCAAGCCACGGGCGTGGATCGGGCACCCCTTCCGCCGACAAGCCAAACAGATCGTGAATCGTGCGCTCCGATCGGAGCGCCGGCGGGTGTTTCTGGCTGACCGAAGGATAATTGCGATCGGGACAGTCTAGGCTAACGACGGCGATTTCCGCGGTCTGCTTGTTCATGATCGCCATATGCACCGTCGAGGGCTCCCCCCAAAGGCCGAGCAAGCTCCAACGACCCTGCGCCAGCTCGCTTGCCACAAAATTCCATACGGAAGTGTCGACCACGGCGCGTTGCCATGGACGATGTTGCGGCACTTTGAGGCCCTGCTGCATCAGATCGATCGGCGACGGCATGTCCAGATCATCCTATCCAAGGAGGCGAGCTACGTGCTGGAACCAGGCGACGAGCGGTGCGGGAAGATAGATCCCCGCGATCAGAACCAGGGAGAGATGCGCAAACATAGGCACATAGGAAGCCTCGGCCGGCGCCTTGCTGCCGCGAGGTTCGCCGAACGCGACGCTGGTCAGGCGCAAGGTCAATGCGCCAAAGGCCAGCAAGAGTCCGAACACGAGCACGATCGCGAGCAAGGGCTGCCGTGCGAAGGTGGAACTCACGACGAGAAATTCGCTCATGAAGATGCCGAGCGGCGGCAATCCAGCGATCGCGACGACGCCCACCACCAGACCCCAGCCGAGCGCCGGATGGGTCACCGTCAAGCCCCGGATCCTCGTTGATCCGCTGCGTGCCCTTGATCTGCGAAATATGGCCGACCGCATAGAAGATCGCCGACTTGGTCAGGCTGTGCATCACCATGTGCAATAACCCGGCAAAGTTGGCGAGCGGACCACCCATACCGAAGGCAAAAACGATGATGCCCATATGCTCGATCGAGGAATAGGCAAACAAGCGTTTGATGTCGCGTCGACGGTAGAGCATGAAGGCCGCAAAGACGACCGAAACGAGGCCCATTGTCACCATCAAGGGGCCGGGTGCGATCGCAGAGGGATTGGCGGCCAGCAATATCTTGAAGCGCAACAGCGCATAGAGCGCGACGTTGAGCAGCAGCCCGGACAGCACCGCCGATATCGGCGTCGGACCTTCGGCGTGCGCGTCGGGCAGCCAGGCATGAAGCGGCGCGAGACCGACTTTTGTGCCATAACCGAGAACCAGAAAAATGAACGCGACATTGAGAAGCGCCGGATCGAAATTCGCGGCATGTTCGATCAATATCGTCCAGACCATGCCGTCCTGGCCTTCACCGACGACCGGGCGCGCGGCCATGTAGACCAGGATGGTACCGAATAAAGCGAATGCAATTCCAACGCTGCCCAGAATGAAATATTTCCAGGCCGCTTCCAGAGCGGCGTGGGTACGATAGATGCCGACCATCAGCACGGTGGTGAGCGTCGCAATTTCCACCGCGACCCACATCAGGCCGATATTGTTCGACACGAAAGCGAGGTTCATGCCGAACATCATGGTCTGATACATGGCGTGGTAGAAACGCAGGTAAACGGGCGTCAACCGGCCGGTTTCGAGTTCATGCGCGATGTAGCTCGCGCTGAAGATGCTGGTCGTGAAACCCACGAAGGTGTTGAGCACGATGAAGACGATATTCAGATCGTCAATCAGCACATACGGCCCTGGCTGCGGGCGTTCGATCACGAACAACGAGAGCGCCGCGAGAAATGTCGCGAGGCTCGCCACGACATTCAACCGCGCCGTCAGCCGGTAGCCCGGCAGTATGGCCAGCAACGCCGCCGCGCTGATTGGAATCAGCAGCACCGCCGCCACTGGGTCGAAAGAATGGATGTTCATCGCCGCTCGCCCCGGTAATCGTCGAGTGCGGAAACGTCCACAGAGTTGAAGCGTTCGCGGATCCGGAACAGGAAGATGCCGATGACGATGAACGCGATCAGAATCGAAAAGGCCACGCTGATCTCGACGACCAGCGGCATGCCTTTGGCGCCGGTCGCCGCCAGCACCAGTCCGTTCTCAAGCGACATGAACCCCACGACCTGACTGACGGCATTGCGGCGCGTCACCATGACCAGAAGCCCGAGCAACACCACCGACAGGGCGAAGGCCAGATCCTCGCGCGCCAGCGGATCGGCGTCGGCGGTGACCCGCAGCATCAGGACCATCGAGAGGGCGACCAGTCCCATTCCAGCCAGCATGGTCGGGCCGATGCCCACGGCCGATTCGATGTCGCGATGAATCCCCAGCTGCTTAACGATGCGATGCAATGCAACCGGAATGATGATCGCCTTGAAGACGAGCGCGATTGCTGCCGTGATGTAGAGATGAGGCGCGTTCTGGACATAGGCCTGCCAGGCGACGGAAAGCGCGAGCACCAGGGCGTGGAGCGCAAACACGTTGAGCAGCGAATAAAGCCGATCCTGATACAGCATCATGAAACTGATCAGGACCAATCCGCCGGCCAGCGTGTGCGAGACATCGAAGGAGAGGCTGTGCAGCTGCATCAGAAGCTCCTTGATACGAACAGGAGGAGGGTACCGAGCAGGCCCAGCATGAGGGCCGCACCGAGAAATTGCGGAACGCGAAAGACCCGCATTTTCGCGGTCGCGGTCTCGAACAGTGCGAGGAAAAAGCCGGCAGCCGCGAGCTTGACGAGGTAGGCGACGGCGCCGATGGCGTAGGACACGGGGCCGGTACCGAAGACTGCTATCTTCCAGGGCAGGAACACGCACGCGATCAGCGAGATATAAAGCAATAGCTTGAGGAAGGTGCCAAATTCGATCATCGCGAGGTGACGACCCGAATATTCAAGAACCATCGCTTCATGCACCATGGTGAGCTCTAGGTGCGTGGCCGGATTGTCGACCGGAATTCGCGCGTTCTCCGCGAGTGCCACCATGATGAGCGCGATCATCGCCATTCCCAGCGATACCCGTAAGCCGACATAGGACGAGGCCATGAAATTCGCGACCGTCGAAAGTTGGGTCGAGCCGGCAACCAGCGCCATGCAAAAGACAATCAAGAGCATCGCGGGCTCAGCAAGTGCAGCGATCATGACCTCGCGGCTGGAGCCGATGCCGCCAAAACTGGTGCCGACGTCCATCCCGGCGAGCGCCAGAAAAAAGCGCGCGCTTCCCAATAGCGCGACGATGGCGATCAGATCAGCGGTCCAGTTGAAGAGCAGGCCAGTGGCGAAGGTCGGCACCAGGGCGGCGGCCACCCAGATCGCGGCAAAGGTCACATAGGGCGTCACGCGGAACAGCCACGAGGCGTTGTCGGCCAGCACCACTTCCTTGCGGAGCAATCGCAGGAGATCCCGATACGGTTGAAAGACCGACGCTCCCTGGCGACGCACTAGGCGGGCCTTCATCTTGCGCACAAAGCCGGTCAGCAGCGGGGCCAGTAGCAGCACCAACAGCATCTGCACGCCCTGGACAAGGATGTCAGAGATCACGACCATATCGCGAGCACCAGCAGCAGCGTGACGAGGGTGGCAAAAACCAGGCTGAGATACCGCCGGATGGTCAGGAACTGCAGGCGATTGAGTTTATCGGCAGAGAAGCCAACCACGCCTGCTATCGGCTCATACATTCCCTCCCAGATCAGATCGTGCAATTCGATTCGCAGGCGCGCCGGCCTGATATCGCCTGGGGCCGGCATCTCGACATGATCGCGGGCGTGGAACACGAGCGTACCGAAAACGCGGCGAATAGGCTGGGCGAAGCCTCCGCTCGAATATTGGGCCGCGGGTGTCGGATCGGAAAAGCCGCAGCCCCAGGCCGGACCCCGCCGTAACGCACGAGAAGCAAAGCGATGAATAAAAACCACCGCCGAGCAGGCGGATATCGTGATGAAGACCATCACCAGCAGCCCGTTGTACGAACTCCGGCCCTCCGCGATCGGCACGATCGAAAGCCACGCCTCGCTGGCCTGGATCGGCATGCGGCCACCGAGGATCTCGGTCGTGATCGGCGCAAGCGCGTCGATCACCAGTCCCGGAAGGATTCCGGCGGCCAAGCAAAGCGCTGCCAGAATGAACATTGCCGCAAGCGAGTAGCGGTCAACTTCCACTGCGTTTTCCGCCGCCACGCTGCGCGGCCGCCCGAGAAAGGTTACGCCGTATGCCTTGACGAAACACGCCGCTGCCAACGCGGCGGCCAAGGCCAGTAGAGCGCCGACCGCGGGCACGGTGATCTTCAGTGCCCATTGCGGCAACTCCGGGCTCTGCAGCACGGCCTGAAACATGAGCCATTCCGAGACGAAGCCGTTGAAGGGCGGAAGCGCCGAGATCGCGACACAGCCGACGAGAACGGCGAAGCTTGTGAACGGCATGCGGTGAATGAGACCGCCCAGTTTGTCCATGTCCCGCTCGCCCGTCGCGGTCAGGACGGCGCCGGCACCGAAGAAAAGCAGACTCTTGAAGAAGGAGTGATTGAGAACGTGAAACAGAGCCGCCGTAAACGCGAGCGCCGCCAGTAGTTTCAGGCCATTGGCCTGGAAGGCCAACGCAAGGCCGAGGCTCGCGAAGATGACGCCGATATTTTCGATCGTGCTGTAAGCGAGCAGACGTTTGAGATCTTTTTCCATCATCGCATACAAGATCCCCATGACAGCGGTGATGCCGCCAAGGAGGAGAACGACCACACTTGCCGGCCAGGATGGCTGTCCCAACAGGTCGAACACGACGCGAATGAAGCCGTAGATCGCGACCTTAGTCATGACGCCGCTCATCAGCGCCGAAACGTGGCTCGGAGCCGCCGGATGAGCCAGCGGCAGCCAGACATGCAACGGCACCAGGCCGGCCTTTGAACCGGCTCCGAGCAACATCAGGACCAAGACCAACGTAGCCACGTAGGGCGTATGTTGAGCCGTGCGAATGGCTGCAAATCCGTAATCGCCCGCCGGTCCCGCCAGCAGGCCGAAGGCCAGCAGCAATGCGAGCGTGCCGAAGCTCGCCATCACCAGGTAGACATAGCCGGCCCTTGCATTGCCCGCTTCACGGTGGTGCGCCATCACCAGCGCCCAAGAGACCAGCGACATGAATTCCCAGCACAGTAGATAGGAAAACGCATCATCCGCCAGCACCACGAGATTCATGCCGGCCAGAAAGGCGGGGAAAAAGGGAAGCACGCGCTGCGGCGCCTCCTCATGATGACCGTAGCCGAGACCATAAAGGCTTGCCGATGCCCCTCCGAGATTGACGACGACCAGAAAAAAGCAAGCCAGCGCATCGAGACGGAAATGGGCGCCAAGCCACGGCAATCCGACCGGCAGCGCCAGACTGGTGACGTTTGCTGTATCGCCAAACAGCCACCGGACTGATCCGATCAATGCAACCGCGGACATGACCAACGTCGCGCTGTAAATGACGGCCATGTTGAACTTCGAGCGGCTCAGAAATATTGCCAGCGCCGCCAGTCCAAGCAATCCGGCAACACACAGCATTTGCAAAACGACAGCCGACATTATCTGCGCGCCTTCGTTCCGCTTGATGCTTTGTCTTCTATCCGATTGTTCAAATAGATCTTTGCCGATCCGGAATCGATTTTCAGCCGTACCCCGCGTCCCTCGGCGCTACTGACAGCCCCTTCGTCTATCAACTCAACGCCGGCGGTGCCGAGAGCTGTAATCAACTTCACCAGCAAATCGACGTTGCCCCTGATCATTGCCTCACTGGCCTCCATACGCTGGATGGTTGGCACTGAAAGCCCGGACAGTTCTGCGAGCCGGCGCTGGTCGATGCCGAGGAGCACCCTGGCCGCCCGCAATTGAGCCGCTGTGATCATCGGATTGCCCCACCACCCGGATTCGAACCGAAACTAAACATCATCCTTGCATCCTAACTAGTCATGTTATATTGTCAATTAGTGATATTTAAAACATCTAATCTAAGTATCCCGCTAGTTGTCGGCTTCCAAATCTTAGTGCGTCGAGGGACAGCGTGAGTTCGACACTCGTCCACCAATTCATCGACCATACGTTTGATGTGGTCGTCGTCGGTGCCGGGGGAGCCGGTTTACGCGCAACCCAAGGCGCCGTCGAAGCTGGTTTAACGACGGCCTGCATCACAAAGGTGTTTCCCACACGCAGCCATACGGTCGCGGCCCAGGGTGGCATTGCTGCTAGTCTCGGCAACCTCGGCGAAGACAGTTGGCAATGGCATATGTACGATACGGTCAAAGGGTCCGACTGGCTCGGCGACCAGGACGCCATCGAGTATATGTGCCGACAGGCCGTCCCCACCGTCATCGAACTGGAGCATGCGGGGATGCCCTTCTCCCGCACCGACGATGGAAAGATCTATCAGAGGCCATTCGGTGGTCACATGAGCGACTTCGGCAAAAATCCAGTTCCCCGCGCTTGCGCAGCGGCGGACCGAACGGGGCACGCCTTGATCCACACGCTATACGGGCAAGCTCTGCGGGTCGGAGCCGAGTTCTTCATCGAGTACTTTGTGCTCGACCTTATCATGGTGGACGACGAGTGCCGCGGCGTCGTTGCCTGGTCGCTGATGGATGGAACGCTGCATCGCTTCCGTGCACAGACCGTCATCCTGGCGACAGGCGGTTACGGCAGGATCTACTTTTCCTGTACATCGGCGCATACCTGCACCGGCGACGGAGGCGGTTTAGTTTTGCGTGCCGGCCTGCCACTGCAGGACATGGAGTTCATGCAGTTTCATCCGACTGGCATCTATGGGGCAGGCTGTCTCATCACAGAAGGTGCGCGCGGCGAAGGCGGCTACCTGGTGAATTCCGAGGGCGAACGTTTTATGGAACGTTACGCGCCTTCCGCCCGGGATCTCGCGTCACGCGACGTCGTCTCGCGCGCCATGACGGTGGAAATTCGTGAAGGGCGAGGCGTCGGTCCGAAAAAAGATCACATCCACCTGCATCTTGATCACCTGGACCCCCTGATGCTGCATGAACGGCTGCCGGGGATATCTAAATCAGCGCGCGTTTTCTCCGGCGTTGACGTCACGCGACAACCGATTCCTGTTCTGCCGACCGCCCACTATTGTATGGGCGGCATCCCCGCAAATTATCACGGGGAGGCAATCCGAACGTCGAACGGCAATCCTGACGCGACGGTACCCGGCCTAATGGCCGCAGGCGAGGCCGCCTGCGTCTCCGTTCATGGAGCGAACCGGCTTGGGTGCAACTCGCTTCTGGATATCGTGGTATTCGGTCGCGCCGCGGCGCTACGCTGCGCCGAAAAGTTGAACGCGAAAGCGACGCAGCCTGAACTGCCACCAAATGCTGGAGAAGCGACGTTGGCCAGGTTCGACAAGCTGCGCAACGCGAAGGGCGGAACGCCCACCCCCGCTCTCCGGCTCCGGATGCAGCGCGTGATGCAAACTTACGCGACGGTGTTCCGGACAGGAAGCATCCTGCAGGAGGGTAGAGAAGCCTTGCGCGAAGTCTGGAACGGTCTGTCCGACATCGCCGTGTCGGACCGATCGATGATCTGGAATTCGGACTTGGTCGAAACCCTTGAATTCGAAAATCTCCTTCTTCAGGCGACAGCTCTGGTGGATTCGGCCATCGCCCGCACCGAGAGCCGCGGGGCTCACGCGCGCGAGGATTTCCCCAAGCGGGATGACCAGAATTGGATGAAGCACACGCTCGCCTGGGTGAATCAAAATGGAGCTGTCCGCTTGGACTATCGGCCCGTCCATACCTTCACCTTAAGCAAGGACATTCAATATATCGAGCCGACGGCCCGCGTGTACTGAAACGATCGCGCGATGATGGTCGTCCTCCAACTCCAGCCAGGCGCACCGTCGAGTTGTCAAAGATTGAAAACGATGACGAACAAACGCACTTCTCAGGCAACGGGTACTTAAAGCAGGATCGATCATTTTCGGTGGCGCGGGCATTGACTGCTCTGTCCGCAACCTTTCCGAAAAGGGCGCCGCGCTTGAAGTCGCAAGCGTGGTAGGTATTCCCGCCGATTTCTCACTGATCATCCAATCCGACAACATCAATCGCAGGTGCCGCCTCGTGTGGCGAAAATTGAATCGGATTGGAGTTCGCCTTTGAACAAGGTGACTCTTAGTTAGCGAACCTAAAAATCAAACCCACGCAGGCGAGAGAGCAAAAAGGCCGGTACTTCTTCCGCAATCCACGTGATCTCAGTTTATGTAAGTATAACACGGCAATCAACTCATCGAAGGTGCGGCTTCACGGTATTTCAAATCCTATCACTAACCATGTTTCGGATGTATTGCGCGATTCGGGACGCATCACGGTGATCTGCAGTCCGCGCCGTCCGGACGCTTCGAGCCCGCAGATATGAACGCCTCCGTCGGATCGGATTATCCAGCTTTTCATCGTCGAACCTTGGCATCGATGGTTGGGAAACTCGGTTGATCACCTTCAATCTGGATGAAATAGTTTGTCTGCCAATTTATTTAGCCTCGCACCTTCGTTGTGGGCATCGCTCAGATGTCCGACAAGCTCACCAGAAAGTTTGTAAATGTTGATCCCTCGGAGGGTATACAGCTTACGTCCCCGGAGATCGAATATGGCTGAACCAACGATCTTTCCGACGTAAGTGCCTTTGCTATTGATTATGTTTCCACTCACTGATTGACCCTCCCGTCCGCCAGTTTGTCCAAATTGCCGTTCTCGCGCGTCGCGAGTGCCCGCTCGGCTTCAAACAAAAGCCTGTCTTCGTGAGCCTTGTAGAACGACCAAAGCAAATATGCGCCTATGGCAGTCGCGGCTAATGCAAGCCACCCAAGCGGCCCCGTGAAAAGCAGCATATTCTGGCCTAACGCATAGCCGCCGATACCAAAGGCAGCTGCCCAAACTAAGCCGCCGGATGCGTTGTACTTGGTGAATTGAAGGGGGTGGAGCCGGTTCGCTCCTGCGAGCAGTGCAGCGTAGACGCGCAGAAAAGCGACGAAGCGTCCGAAGAAAACGATTGAGCCCCCCTTGGGACGGGATCAGCGCAGTTCTGCTGGTGCGGTTGGGGAGATCGCGCTAAGATCCAGAGGAACAAGATGTGCGAAATGTTGCAGCGCCCATGAGGCACTAACAATGGGCTAAAGGCACACTGTTTTTAACTCATTGCATTGAGTGCAATGGAACACCTTGAGCGCCGCTTTAGCGGGCGTCGCTGGTAGCTTGCCGATGTATGCCATCGGAGCGCCACAAGTTTTGCATCGAGGCGGTAGGGCGTTCCCGTGATGGCGTGAGCGCCCGGGAGATCGGCCGCACGCTCGGCGTGGCACGCAGCACGATCCAGGACAATCTCAAGCGTGCCTCGACTGCCGGGCTGGCGTTGCCTTTGGCGGGCGATCTGACCGACGCCGTTCTTGAACAACGTCCGTTCGCCCATGCCGGCGTCAGCGCGGCTTCCGCCGCGAGCTGAGCCGATCGGCCTCGCTGGCCTGTGAGCTGAAGCGGCCTAGCGTCAATCTGATCGCGCTGTGAGGAGTACCGCGCGGTCCACCCGGAAGGTTATGGCTACAGCCGGTTCTGCGATTTATTCCGCGAATTCGAGCGGCGGCTATCTCCGACGATGCGGCAGACCATCCCGCTGGCGACAAGGTATTTGTCGATTACTCCGGCAAGAAAATCATGATCGTCGATCGCACGACCGGAGTCGTGCGTGAAGCGGAGATCTTTGTCGCCGTGCTTGGCGCCTCCAATTACACCTACGCCGAGGCGACCTGCACGCAGAAACTGGCGGATTGGATCGAGGCCCACGTCCGCATGTTCCGGTTCTTTGGCGGGGTACCGCGCCTTGTCGTCCCCGACAATCTGAAATCTGGCGTCCACAGGCGTCGTTCTACGACCCTGAAATCAATCGCAGCTACGGGATGATGGCGTCCCATTATGGCGTCGGTATCCTTCCGGCACGGCCAAGAAAGCCCCGGGACAAGGCAAAAGTTGAAGCCGGAGTGCGTTTTGCCCAGACCTATATCCTCGGGCGGCTGCGCCGGCAGACCTTCTTCTCGCTGGCTGAGGCGAACGCGGCAATCGGCGCCGCGCTGGAGCGCATCAACGCGCACGTCATGCGCCGGCTTGGCGTCAGCCGCCGACAATTGTTCGAGACCGTCGAGATGCCTGTCCTGGCGCCATTGCCGGATGCCGACTATCCGTTCGCGGAATGGCTCCTGGCCCGCGTCTCGCTCGATTATCACGTCGAGGTCGACGGCTTCTTCTACTCAGTTCCACACGGCCTGATCCGGGAGCAGGTCGATGTTCGCGCCACCACCCGGACCATCGAGTTGTTCCATCGGGGTTTGCGTGTTGCGGCTCACCAGCGTCGTTATGGCGGCCGCCGGCACGGCACTGATCCCGATCACATGCCCAGTGCGCATCGGCGTTACGCCGAATGGACTCCCGATCGATTCCGGCGCTGGGGGCGGTCGATCGGGCCCAACACCGAGGGGCTCGTCCTCGCCATCCTGGCCAATCGGCCTCATCCCGAACAGGGATTCCGGACCTGTCTCGGCGTGCTTCGGCTGTTCAAGGATATTGATCCCGAACGCGCTGAGCGGATCGCGGCCCGCGCGGTCGCGGTCAGCGCACTGACCTACAAAAGCATCGCCTCCATCATCACCAACAAGCTCGAACGCAGTTCTCGCGATACCGAGGATGCGATCATCGAACATCCCAATCTGCGCGGCCCCGGTTACTTCCATTGAAAGGATTATCCAGCATGCTGATCCATCCCACCCTCGATCTGCTGCATTGCCTCGGTCTTCACGGCATGGCCAAAGGCTTCAAGGACCTTGATGCCCAACCCGAAGCGCGTAGCCTCGAACACGCCGAATGGCTGGCTTTGCTCCTGGAACACGAGAAAACGCTGCGCCAGCAAAAACGCTTCGAAAGCAGAGCTCGAGCCGCCAAGCTGCGTCACGCCGCTTGCGTCGAGGATGTCGATTACCGCGCTATCCGAGGCCTCGACCGCGCGCTCTTTCTAAAACTCGCCGCCGGCGACTGGATCCGGGCACAACATAATCTCCTCGTTACCGGGCCATGCGGCGTCGGCAAGAGCTGGCTCGCTTGCGCCCTCGGCAACAAGGCTTGCCGAGACGACTTCTCAGTTGCTTACCATCGTGTACCACGTCTCTTCGCCGCCCTCGCACTCGGCCGCGCCGATGGCCGTTACACCAAGATGCTGCGGGCGATCGCGCGGCTTGATCTGCTAATCCTGGACGATTGGGGACCAGAACCTCTCGACGCCGACCAGCGCCGTGATTTGCTCGAAATCGTCGAGGATCGATACAAATCCCGCTCGATTATCGTCACCAGCCAGCTGCCCGTCGATCGCTGGTACGAAATCATCGGAAACCCTACTATCGCCGATGCGATCCTCGATCGCCTCGTCCACAATGCTTACCGAATCGAACTCAAAGGAGAGAGCCTCAGGAAGCAAAAGCAAACTGCTCAAGATCAACCGGTCTCTTGACCTTCCCAGCCCTCGACGACATCATGAAATTGACCCATGCGAACAACGCCACGGGTGGCCGGCTTCAGATCGGAATACCCGGCCGACTTCGAATTGGAATGCATGGCCGGCTTCGTCGGAATCCGCAGTAGGGCTGGTGCCGATTGATGAGCCGCGTTCGTCATCATAGCGGCGATGGTTACGCGCCGGCTAGTTCTTAAAAATGAAAATGGGACCCCGTATGAATACGGTTCGGTAGCGGCCGGAGACTACAGGAGGCCTGGGTAATTCTACATAGGTACAAGGACGGCATTACTTCTCGCCAAGTACCTTGCCCGTAGTGTTATGAATGAAGTGGGTCATGGTGCAGGCTGGACATAATACGGGCGAGTGGTCGTCTTTTGCATTCTCTGGCGCATCCGCCAGCCAATGCTGCACTTTCATCCCAGTTTGAGGACATTTGTATAGAATAGGCCGCGCCATAGGCGGCAATATGCCAGTGTCCGTTGCGTTCCGAAATTACGGATGTTTACGTAGGTGTGAATAAAAATCCAAAAGTGACTCCTCAACCAATATTTAGATCAATAGCTTAGCTCGCCGATCAGCGCCGGGACCCCAGGCCGATTAACTAGTTCGCCGGCAAAGAATCGAATTCCTATGTTATAAGCACGTCGCTAGGTGTTCAATGGCATCAACAGGGGGCGGGAGAATGCCGATTGATCGCTTGTTGGCGGACAGCAGGCTGGGGCCGGAAGAGGTCAAGAGGCTAAACACGGCGTACATCTACGCCTTAAGGTCATTGAGCGTGATTGACCGCAACGACCCTCTCACCGAAATGCTTGCGCGCATGATCATCGAAATCGGAGCTACCGGCGTTAGCGATCCGGCGAAGATTTCCGAGCTAGCCGTAGAGCGATTCAAAGAGTAAGGCCGCCTCGGTTGGCGGCCTCTGCCAACTCATTGCATCGAAACACCGCTGTGAAGGCCCACACGCGCAAACCCCACGCCGGGTTCCGCCCTCTGGGGTGCATTTTATTTTCGTGGAGCAAATGCTGCGCCGCGACGTCCCGTGGTTCGGGCTGGCCCACAAAGGGGAGCAGCAGTCCTTAGTAAGGGTTATCTGATGCGCCAAGCGCGCGCCCTTATCAGCTTTGCCAAGTCATCCAACAATCCCGAACTAGCAGCCGTCTTGGTTGAGGGAGCGGCCGATTTCAAGGATCAGGTAGACAAGAAAACGCCACCATTCGATCCAAGTCCACGGACTCCAGACGTTCAATCCTCTCGCAATTGAACGAGTAAGGCACATGTGTGGATGTATATGGACCCCGCCCGATTGCAACAGATCGTTTGAGTTAGTATCGACAGTCACAACTGCTGACGTATATCCGGCTTCTTGATGCGGCTGGACATCGTCTTCGCCGCGCGCCTCGATGGGTTTTCGCCCGCTTCCACCTCAACGGCCCCAAGACATCGGCCGAAGCCGTGCCGGTCCACACATCAGGTTCGGGAAGCGACGGGGGTGACCGTCTCACCATCTCTTGCCTTTCTGCTGCAATTGCCGAGGCAGGACCTCCTTCTTCCTTTTACGGGGGCCCGTTAGGCCGATTTCATCGCCCGTTCCGGATCATAAGCGGTATTGCCCGCGAGCATCGTCCATACGATTCTCGCGTTCTTGTTGGCAAGCGCCACCGCCGCAACATTTGCATGTCGCCGGTTCCGCAATTTTCCGAGCCAAAGGCTTCTTGGATCTTGCTTGCCTCCAGCTCGCGCCAGGGCAGCGCGGGCACCGTGGATCATCAGCGTGCGCAGGTATCGATCGCCGCGCTTACTAATGCCAACTAAGCGGGCTCTTCCTCCGCTGGATCGTTGTTTTGGTACCAGGCCAAGCCAAGCCGCGAACTGGCGACCGTTCTTGAAGCAGATCTTATCACCGACAGCTGCGATCGATGCGGTCGCTGTAATCGGACCGAAAGCTATCTTGGGCTGTGAACCGGCATCGAACTTCCTCTAAGAGGCGAAGCGATCACGCGGCAACGGCGCCGCCATTCGAACGCTCGGTGATTTGTCTTTGCACGGAGAATAAATGCGCTCGCATGGCCGCCTCGGCTGCCTCCGGGTCACGCTGCAGGATCGCTTCGGCAATCATACGATGCTCGCCGTCCCGTTGGGCAATCCGTTTGGGACAGGTCGGCGCGGCGGTACGCGCGACCTTCATCCGCGCATCAACTCCGACCTGGCGCAGTATTTTATAGAACTCGACCGCAAGCTGATTACGGGCGGCAGCGGCGATGGCGAGGTGAAAAGAAAAATCGATCTCGCCTGACGAGGCGTTCTCCGGCGTGGTTGCCGCTTCAACGATCCGGGCAGTCTCGAACGATGAAGCGCGCAGAGAAGCGAGCCGCGCAAGTCCGGGCTCTATCAGCAAGCGCAATTCCACGACCTCAAGCGGGTTTGTTACCCTGACAAGTTCTTCGTTATATCTGGGCAGCGTCGTCGGCGCCCGCCGCGCACGCGCGGGTCCAAGGTCACCCGAATGGCGCATGGCTCCAAGCGCCTTGCGGAGCTGATGGCGTTTTACCTTCAAGAGTTCAGCAAGGTCACGCTCGGAAGGGAGCTTGCCACTGTCCTGCTGCACCTGGCGGATCGCCGTAATGATGTCGTCGAGGTCGGATTGCATGATCTGCGGCTTGAACGTGGTCAAAACCAAATCTCCTGCTCGGACTGCGGGCCTGATATTACAAAATGAGCTAAGCGCTCTCAACCAACTCAACCAAGCCTACACATTTTCAGCGATGGTTGACAACACCAGTTGAGCGGTGGTTGAGTGGTCCTGCTTCTTTTCGACGGCTCTCAACGCAGCGAGCCGGGTTTTCTCCCCCTGGGGACCGCATGTCGACCGGTGAAACCTTTGACTACGTCATCGTTGGAGCCGGATCGGCGGGGTGTGTGCTCGCAAACCGGCTAAGCGAGGACCCCGCGGTCTCTATTTTGGTCCTGGAAGCTGGTGGATGGGATCGGGATCCGATGATCCACATCCCACTCGGCTGGGGCAAGATCCTGACGGAGCGCCGTCACGACTGGATGTATTTCTGCGAACCCGAGGCCAATGTCGGCGGACGCAAGGTGGAATGCGCCCGGGGCAAGGTCATCGGCGGCAGCTCGTCCACCAACGCCATGGCCTATGTGAGGGGTAATCGCGGCGATTACGATCGCTGGGCGGCCAGCGGATTAAGCGATTGGTCGTTCGAAAAGGTGCTGCCGTATTTCAAGAGACAGGAACGCTGGGAGGAGGGCGGAAGCGATTATCGCGGCGGCAGCGGGCCGCTGAACACACAGTTCTGCCGCTACAAGGACGACCTGATAGATGCCTTTGCGATGGCCAGCCGGCAGGCGGGATATCCCCAGACCGCCGACTACAACGGCGCTGTGCAGGAGGGGTTCGGTCGCCTTCAGATGACGATCGCAAACGGTCGCCGATGCTCGGCTGCGTCAGCCTATTTGCGTCCCGCGCTGCGCCGCAGGAACGTCAAGGTACTGACGGGCGCGTTGGCCACCAAGGTTCTTCAGAGAGATGGGCGCGCGACAGGCATCGCCTATACAAGGGGCGGCAAGACGCACGAAGCTTTTGCGCGGCGCGAAGTGCTGCTTGCCGGCGGTGTCATCAATACGCCGCAACTGCTGATGCTGTCAGGTATAGGCGCCGCCGGTGAACTCGCGGCGTTCGGTATTGAGACAAAAGTCGATCTCCCGCAGATCGGCAAAAACCTGCAGGACCACGTTTCGGTCATTTTGATGTACCGGCGAAAACAGCCTGGACCCTTCCTCAGGATGATGCGGGCGGATCGTATCGGGCTCGATTTCGTCAAAACCTATTTCACCGGAAACGGCTTTTCGGGAGACGTGCCTGGCGGAGTGGTGGCATTCTTGAAGAGCGATCAAAGCCGGCCGATGCCGGACGTCCAGTTGCTTTTCACCGCCGCGCCGCTTGCCGCATGGCCTTACATGTCGCCGTTCAAGGCTCCGTTCGCCGACGGCTTTGCAACCCGCATCGTCGCTGTTCAGCCGGAGAGCAGGGGAAGCGTCAAGCTGTCGTCAAACGACCCATCGGCCGCACCGATGATCCATCAGAATTTCCTGTCTTCGCCGCGAGACTGGCAGTCGCTTCGCGCCGGCTTCCGCGTCGCGCGCAACCTCGCCGCGCAGCCCTCTATGGTGCCGTTCGTAGGGGCGGAATTCTTCCCCGGACCGAAATGTGAGAGCGATGACGAGATCGACGAGCATATTCGCAAGACGTCGATCACCGTGCACCATCCTGCCGGCACCTGCCGAATGGGCGTCGATGCCGCCTCGGTAGTTGATCCCGAATTGAGGGTTCGAGGCATTGACGGGCTTCGCGTGGTCGATGCCTCGGTGATGCCGGACCTCGTCTGCGGCAACATCAATGCGGCGGTGATCATGATCGCCGAAAAGGCCTCGGACCTGATCCGTGGCCACGCGGCACAGCGTATGGCAGCCTGAGGCCAGCAATTTGGATCAACCAATGCCAGTTGGTTGATCAAAAAATTGGATTGGTTGAATTTCTCGCCGTTTCGCAGCTCCGTCTTTTGTTCCGGCCTGCCAGGATCATTTTCGCGCTTTTCTGTGCAGCTTTCTGCCTATTCTTCGATTGATTGCCTGAGAGACGTGCAACTCAACCAAAATTATCAGATTTTCAAATTTTGCGATTGCCGAGAAAAACCAGTGAGCATACGGTTGAGTTTGGTTATCGACTTCGTCGTGACGAAAGGGATTTGACATGTCCGTGGCGCAACCAGCGAACGTAACGCCCATCAACAAGAAGGCGGCCCTGCAGGAGCTGTACGACACGCTCCACAAGAAGCACATGTTTCCGTTCTGGGCCACGACGGACGGCGTCGAGCACGACGAGATCAAGCAACTGATGGCGACGTCCAAGGCGATCCCGTTCGTCTGGTCTTATGCCGACATCGAGCCGCTGCTGCAGCGTGCCGCCGAACTGGTAACCATGGACGACAGTGAGCGGCGGTCACTGATCCTGCTCAATCCCGGCCTTGCGCCGAAGCGCGCCTCGGTCAGTACCATGTACACCGCCTATCGCCTGAATGATCCCGACGAGATCATGCCGCCGCACAAGCATTCACCGAGTGCGGTTCGCTTCGGCTTGACTGGCACGGGCAACTTTACCGGTGTCGAGGGCGAAGACGTGGTCTTCGGGCCGGGCGATATGGTTCTGACGCCGAACGACGCCTGGCATAATCACGGCACGGTCGGCGGCGAGCCGGCTGTCAACCTGTCGGTCCTCGATCTGCCTCTCGTCGAGACGCTGAACGCCGTCCACTTTGACCACAAGTACAAAGAGACCGTCGACGGCAAGGAAGTCGAGAAAAAGGTGCAGACCGCTCGCTTTCCGAGCGACTACTCGCAGCGCATATATGGCGAGGGCGGTCTGATGCCGCGCTTCGTCGATCACAAGCGCGGCGGCGGCCTTTCGTCACCCATGTATGTTTATCGCTGGGAGAAGATGCAAGCGGCGCTCGACGCCCACAAGGATTGGGACGGCGATCCCCACGAAGGGATCGTGATCGATTACGTCGATCCGACCACCGGCGGCCCGGTCTTCCACACGATCAATTTTTACGCCCAGATGCTCCGCCCCGGCGAGCGAACCCTGCCGCAGCGCGAGACGGCCAGCCTGCTGTTGGCGCCTTTCCGCGGCAAAGGTCATTCGATCATCGATGGCAAGCGCTACGACTGGAATCAGTTCGACACGATTGCCGTACCCGGCGGTTCGTGGGTCGAGCATGTCAACGGCTCGTCGAGCGAGCCGGTCATCTTCTTCGGTGCGACCGATGCACCGACCCTGAAGGCGCTGCTGCTCTACAAGCGCTGGGGTCGCAATCAGGCCGGCGACCTGCTTCGCCTTGCTTAGAGCCGTCCTTCAGCGCGCAATGTCCAGCCGCTCTCGGCGGCTCGGACCCGAACTGATGTTTCAGCAAGAAGGGTGTCAGGAATTTGGTTTCCGCTCTAAATACCAAGCAGATCGCTCATGTGGATTGCCCCGGCGGCGGGCAAGTCTGGATCGACGGCAATATCCTTTATATCGGGCACATGAGGCCGCCGAGCGGTACGACGCTGGTCGATGTTTCCGACCCGCGCAATCCGCGCAAAATAACCACGATCGATGTCCCGCAAGGCTGGCACTCGCATAAGGTGCGCGCCAAGGACGGGTTGATGATCATCAATCATGAGCGCTTCGGCAACGAAGGTCCTGCGGATTTCGGCGGCGGCCTGGCTCTCTACGATACCACGCGACCGGCGGAGCCCAAGCTGATCTCGAAATGGATGACCGGCGGCAAGGGCGTCCACCGCTACGACTTCGACGGCCGCTACGCCTATATCTCGCCGACAGCCGAGGGCTACGTCGGCAACATCGTGATGATCCTCGACCTGATCGATCCGGCTCATCCGGTCGAAGTCGGGCGCTGGTGGATTCCCGGGCAGTGGAAGGACGGCGGTGAGGAATATCCCTGGCATGATTACGTCACGCCGCGTTGTCACCACCCTCTGAGGATGGGCGACAGGCTTTACGTTAGTTACTGGCACCACGGCCTTTTCATTCTCGACATTTCGGACCTCTCGAAGCCGAAGCTGGTCTCGCACGTCAATTCAAGCCCGAGCTTTCCGCATCCGACCCACACGTGCCTGCCAATCCCGCAGCCGCTCAAGGGACGCAACATCATGGTGGTGGCAGATGAGGATGTCGCCAAGCTCCGGCCTTCGGCGCCGGCCTTCACCTGGATCTACGACATCACCGACGAGAAAAACCCGTTGCCAATCTCGACCTTCCAGGTTCCCGGCCTCGACATCGACGGCGCGCCGCAGCCTCAGATGACCGGCTGTCACCAGCCATCCGAGCGTTTCAAGGGCACGGTTATTCCCTTCGCATGGTTCGCGCAGGGCCTGCGGCTGGTCGATATCGCCGATCCATTTGCCCCCCGCGAAGTCGGCCATTTCGTTCCCGACGCGCCGGCGGGAGCCGAGCGCTCTTCATCCAACGATGTGACCATCGACGACCGCGGCATCGTTTATCTGATCGATCGCATCCGTGGCGTGGACATCATCGAAACCAGCGTTCTGTAGGGAGGCTATCTTGAACGACACAACGCGAAAATCCTCCAGCCACTACGCGATCGGCAAGAAGAACCCGAATCTTCCGTTTCATCCGGCGGTGCGTGCTGGCGATTTCATTTTCGTCTCGGGGCAAGTGCCCAAGGACGAGAACAACAACATGATCAGCGGCACGATCGAGGAAGAGACGTTGGCGACGCTCAAGACCATCGCGCGCGTCATCGCGGACGAGGGGGCGACGCTATCCGATGTCGTCCGGATCACGACTTACCTCGAGGATACGCGCGACTTCGGCCGCTACAACAAGGCATTCCTCGAAGGAATTGGCGACGCCGTGCTGGCGCGTACCACCGTCGAGGCGAAGGCGGTCATCAACACCAAGATCGAAATGGACGCCATCGTCTACAAGCCGCTGCCGGCAGCCAAGTAGGCCACCACACCACCAAGGAGACGACATGTACAAGCTATTGGGCCGCCAGACGTCGGGCAACGTTCAAAAGGTGATCTTCATGTTCGAAGAACTGGGCACGCCTTATACGCGCGAGGATTACGGCCGCCAATTCGAGAACACACAAACCGCCGAATACAAGGCGCTCAATCCGACGTCGAAGGTCCCGACGCTGGTCGACGGCAACACGGTGATCTGGGAGTCCAATACCATCCTGCGCTATCTGGCGGCCTCCATCGGCCAGCACCTGCACGGCACCACGCCGGCGGAAAAGACCGATGTCGAGCGCTGGATGGATTTTCTGCTGGCCGCCGTCAACCCTGGTTATTTGGCAGCCTTCAAGAGCGCAAAGCTGAAGCCCGAAGAGCAAACGGCTGAAAGCAAGGAGCAGGTAAAGGACCTGGTGGCGCAGCTCAAGATCGTCGACGGTTATCTGTCGGGCAAAGAATTTCTGGCGCTCGGCAAGTTCACCATTGCCGAGATCGCCTGCGCTCCGATCCTGAAGCGCTGTATTGATTTCAAGATCGACCGGCCGTCGCTGCCGCATCTGGAGCGCTGGTCAGCCAGCATCGCCGGGCGACCAGCCTTTAAGGTGGCGACCGCCGCCGCCCCTGCGAAAGCCGCCTGATGATCAAACGCGTCGCCCTCATCGGACTGGGGACGATGGGCCCGGGCATCGCTGCGCGACTTTCCCGCGGCGGTCTCGAGGTCAGGGCGTATGATGTTTCGCATGCCGCGGTCGAGCGCGCCCGTGGCATGCTCGGCATCGCAGACGGCGTTCTTGACCGTCTCGAGATCAAGGCGCCGCCATCGGGCGCGGGGGCAATACGCCTGGTGCCAACCATCGCCGAGGCTGTGGACGGTGCGGAACTCGTTATCGAAAACGTGCCTGAGAATATCGACATCAAGGCCGAAATTTACCGCGAAATCGACCCGCGGATCGCTTCGTCGGTCATCGTCGCCTCCGACACCTCCGGCATCCCGATCACCAAGCTGCAAGCTCATATCTCCCATCCCGAAAGGATGGTCGGTATGCACTGGTCAAATCCGCCGCATATCATCCCGATGATTGAAGTCATCGGCGGGGAGAAGACTTCATCCGAAACCGTCGCGCGCATCCGTGATCTGATCCGCTCGATCGGCCTCTTGCCAGTGGTCGTGAAAAAAGACGTCCCAGGTTTTGTCGAAAACCGCGTGCTCTACGCGCTGCTTCGCGAAGCCGTCGACCTTGTCGAACGTGGCGTCATCGAACCGGAAGATCTCGACACCTGCGTGTCGTGGGGCATTGGTTACAAGATTGCCGTGATCGGACCGATGGCACTGCTCGATATGGCGGGTCTCGATATCTACAGATCCGTCTCGTCTTTCCTGAACGCCGATCTTTCCAAGCGCGACGATGTGGCGCCGGTCGTGCTGGAAAAGACTGCCGCGTCCAAGTTCGGCATCAAGTCTGGCGAGGGCATGTTTTCATATACGCCCGAACGGATAACGGCGCTGCAAGGCGAACGGGCGCGCAAGCTTGTTGCGGTGCGCCGTATCCTTGAAAGCCGGGAGTAGGCGATGGAGCGACTTGCGCACCGATGCCGGATTGGAAAGGTCAGCTGGTTTGGCGTTGCTGCGCAAAGTGTCGCGCTCTTCGGTGCGAGGCGGGTGCGAATTGCGAATGCGCGTGGGACGGTCGGCCATGCAGGTTGAAACCATCCGGCCGGCCGAGGGCAGAACGGCCCATATCCGGAATGACGACGTCATTTCCGCCAAACGCGTTTCAGTGGTCATGGGCGCGGATCAGAAGCGGCAACTAATCCTTCAGAATATCGATCTTTCGGTTCAGAAAGGAGCATTCGTTTCCCTGATTGGTCCTTCAGGGTGCGGCAAGAGCACCTTGCTCAAGGTACTGGCCGGGTTGGTAAGTCCCAGCAGCGGCAGCGTTTCGATCGCAGGACTTTCGCCCGGCGAGGCGGCACGCAAACGAATGATCGGTCTGGTCTTTCAGGACGCCAATTTGCTGCCGTGGAAAAACGCCGTCGATAATGCATCGATGCTGCTGAGTATCGCCGATAAGTCGATGTCGCGCTCGGCTTTGCGAGCTCGCGGGCAGGAGATGCTGGAACTGGTTGGACTGGGAGATTCCGCCCACAAGCGCCCGAACGAACTGTCTGGGGGAATGCGCCAGAGGGTCGCTATCGCTCGAGCCCTGGCGCTCGATCCGGCAGTCTTGTTGATGGACGAGCCGTTCGGCGCGCTTGATGCGATCACCCGGGATTCAATGGGCCAGTCGCTGCTCGAAATCTGGCAGCGGACCGGCAAGACGATCGTTCTTGTGACCCATTCGATCGACGAGGCCATTCACCTGTCCCGCCAGGTTCATGTGCTCGGGATCAAGCCCGGACGCATTACCCAGAGTATGGACGTTTCGCTGCCTTACCCGCGCGACCTGTCTGTCACTGAAAATGCGGAATTTGTCAGGCTGGTGGTCCAGCTTCGGACCATGCTGCGCTCGAGTCATCAGCCTGGGAGCGTGTCGTGAGCGAGCGGCCCGTCATCGACATCTCCGCGAATCTCTCGTCAATGCCGACGCCTGCTTTTACTTGGAGCGCGGCGACGAAGCATTGGCTCCCGGCGGTGATCCTCCTCTTGGTGACTGTTGCGTTGTGGGAGGCCGCGGTGCGGATCTTTTCCATATCGTCCTTCATTATCCCTGCTCCAACCAAAATCATGCAGGCGCTGGTCGCGCAGTGGGGCCTGCTGATGCACGCAACCGTGGTCACGGCAGGTGAAATCCTCTTTGGTTTCCTTGTCTCGGTTGGCGTGGGCATCGCTTTGGCCCTTGTTATCGTGCGCTTCGATTGGCTGGGCCGGGCGCTTTATCCGCTCGTGGTGCTGTTTCAAAACGTTCCCAAAGTCGCGCTTGCTCCGATTTTCATCCTTTGGTTCGGCTACGGGCTCATACCCAAGATCGGATTGATCCTGGTCATCGCTTTCTTTCCGGTGACGCTCTCGATGCTGGCGGGCATGCAATCGGTCGACAATTCTCTTTTGGCGCTGATGAACTCGGTGGGCGCCGGGCCGACCCAAATCCTCCTGAGGATTCGCGTTCCGCATTCACTGCCGAGTCTGATGGCCGGAACCAAGATCGCTGCCACGTTGAGTGTGATCGGCGCGATCGTTGGCGAATTTGCTGGCGCCTCAGACGGCCTTGGCTACGTCATCCAGTTTGCTTCGACCCAACTCGACACAGCTCAGGTGTTCGCGGCTCTACTGCTCGTTTCAGTTCTCGGCATCGCCTTCTACTACGCAGCCGAAATTCTTGAACGAGTCGTGGTGCCCTGGGCGCCGAGATTCAACCAGGATTAGACCCTTCCCAGCAACCAAGTCACGAAGAGGATTGTACAATGCCGAGACACATTCTCAAGGCCGTTACTCTTGCAGCATTTGTCGGCGCGCTAGGTTTTTCAAGCACCGCCTTGGCCGCAGACAAGGTGAGCGTCCAGCTCGACTGGGTGGTGCGTGGCAATCACGCCATGTTTTTTGTCGGCAAGGAAAAAGGATTTTTTGCCAAGAACAACATCGAGGTGTCCGAGATCCGGAAGGGAAGCGGTTCGCCCGACGCCATGCGCCTGGTTGGAAACGGAAATGCTGACTTTGGCTTCGGCGATTTTCCCACTCTTGCCGTCGCGCGGTCGCAGGACGTTCCCGTCGTAGCGTTGGCCGCCGTCAACCAGCAATCTCCCCTGGCAATGATCTCGCTCGCAAAGACGGTGAAACTCAGCAAGCCAGCCGATCTCAAGGGCCTGACAATCGGCATTCATCCGGCCGGCTCGACCTATATTTTCTTCAAGGGTCTTCTTGCAGCCAACGGCATGACCGAGAAAGACATGACGCTCAACAGCGTCTCTCCGCCGTATGAGAGTTACCTGCTCCTCGGCCGGGTTCAGACGGTTGTCGGCTATGTCGACGCCGAAGTGCCCGAACTTGAGGCCAAGGCTGGCGGCCCGGGTTCGCTGAGCATATTTCTCGGCGCAGACTACGGCTGGAAGGCCTACGGCTCAGGGCTGTTTACTTCCCAAAAGCTGATCAACGACAATCCCGACCTCGTGGGTCGCTTTGTCAAAGGCTACAAGGAAGCCTTTGATTATGTCGCGGCTCACCCCGAAGAGGCCGCCGAGATTACGGCCAAGGCCGCTCCAGGCTATGCGGACAAAGCCGACGTGTTGCTGGCGCAAATCAAGGCCGACATCGCATCGACGTTCACAAGTCCGGCCACCAAGGAACATGGTCTGGGCTGGATGACCAAGGCCCAATGGGACGAAACGTTGAAGACGCTGACGGAGCAGGGCGTGCTTAAGACGTCGCTGCCTGGCAGATGACGTCTTCACCGACAAGTTTTTGGCTGGAGGCTGAGAACCATAAAGCGGATCGGCCCGGCATCCTCATCAAGCTGAACGGAAAGCCGGTGGCAGAGCGCATGTCAGCTCTGCCGAAGCTGCTAGAGGAGTTGTCTAAGCCCCTGACTTGGGAGAGCGGGGACGAGAACGCCAATGGCCTGCTGAGACAGTGCTTTCCTGAAGGCACGGACTTGTCAGTACACTCGCAAGCCCATCTGTACAACAAGCCTATCTGAACAAAGTGGCTCGTCGATTCAACGAACGACCACGCGAGACCTTGCAATTTGAAACCCCAGCAGAACCGTGCCTTGCGAATGGCCGAGGCCGGCAAATCGAAGTCCCAAGCTCCCGTCGATGCGGGCGCTGTTCTCCGCGGCGCCGGCTCACGCTCCCAGCGGGGCCGCCGAATGACGTTCTAACCGTGCGGTTCTCATAAGGGCTCTCTATGCAGGCCATCGACATCTCGCGGCTACAGGGCCATGCGCAGCATGTGCCAAGCTTGATCCTATAATGGAACTTGCTGCTCAAGATTTCCCGCTGTTTGCCGGATTTCGGCCAGTCAATCAGAAGTGGATAACGGCTATGAAGGAAAGGCTGCTGGACATAGCCTATGTCCGGAAAATCGTTGAAAAATGCGATGACTGCCTTCGCCCGGTGAAGGATGCCGCCATCCTTCCGGCTGACACCTACGTCGACGAGGAGTTTTGGGAGTTCGAGCGGCGCGCGATTTTCGAACGCGAATGGCTCGCAGTCGGCCACGTGGCCGAAGTGCCCAACCCCGGCGACTATTTGCCAATCAAGGTCAATGGTGAACCGATGCTCATCACGCGGGCGGCCGACAACAAAATTCGTGTTGTTTCGTCCATCTGCCAGCATCGCGGCCACCCTCTGATCGGAGGCCTTGCAGAGCCACCGTCTCCGGGTAAATGCCTTCACTCGCAGCGCCTCGTGTGCCCCTATCACAACTGGGTTTACAGCCTGGACGGCAAACTTGTCGGCGCGCCATCCATGGACAAGACGACGCCGGTTCCCGAAAATGCGGGGGATTCCAATCCGGTTGCCCGAATACCGCGCGGAGATCTTCCACGGATTGATCTTCATCACGATGAGCTCGGAGGCTCCGAATCTAGCGAAGAGTTTGGCGAAGCTCGACGTTGAGCTCCAGGGGTACAACCTCGAAAACCTCGTGCTGGGGCATACCTTCGCTCAAACCGGCCAGCGGTGGAACTGGAAGCTTCATCATGAAAACGCGATGGAGCCATATCACACCGACTATGTGCACAAGGGCTACCACAATGCTGTGCCGTCGCACCTGACCAAATTTCGGGATGATTTCGAGATCGGCGACAACCAGATCATGCGAACGACTGGCTTTGCGCTCGATAATGCCGATCTGTTCGAACAAAGCGGGAAGCGCCGCCTGCCGGACCTGGAAGGATTGTCCGGCGAACAGCGCAGCCGGGTTTTATTTGTCGCGCTGATGCCAAGCATCGTGATGGTGTTGCAATCATCCTTCCTCACCATGACGTTCAGA
>CAWCHC010000008.1:0-772698 GCA_963795255.1 uncultured Alphaproteobacteria bacterium | reverse complement strand
ATTCGAACGTGTGACCTTTGCCTTCGGAGGGCAACGCTCTATCCAGCTGAGCTACGGGTGCATCGCGGTTCATTTAGCCGATTGGCCCGGTATCGGCAATGGCGGCTAGAGCCACAATCGCGACCGCCATTTGGCTGCCGCGCCGGTTACCGCGAAGCGGCAGCCGATCTTGATTTTGTGGGACGGACATCGTCCAGTAGACCCTTGGAAGTACTCCAGACAGGCCGCAAACGGGGGCGAAACTCCATCGCGCTCTCGGTGAGGAATGCTCCCTCTTCGCCGGGGTCGGTAAATCAATAAAGAGGGATAGCGTGCCATGGCGGATCATTCAGGGTCTCCGCGATCTTTCGGTAGCGGCAAAGCCTGGCCGATTTTTGGTTCGCTCGCCAACTACCGCCTTCCCTATCTCAGGGGGGATTTGTTCGCCGGCCTGACGCTGGCGGCGATCGTCATACCGGAGCAGATGGCGACCGCACGCCTTGGCGGCTTCGCCCCGCAGATCGGCTTTTTCGCCTTTGTGGCGGGCTCGGTGGCGTTTGCGGTGTTCGGCGGCAACCGCTTTTTGTCGTCCGGCGCCGATTCGACCATCACGCCGATCTTTGCCGGCGGGCTCGCCGCGCTCGCGGCCACGGGCTCGCCGGACTACGTGACGCTGGCTGCGGCGCTCGCGCTGATGGTCGGGCTGATGCTGGCGGCATCAGGCATTTTCCGTCTGGGCTGGATCGCCGATCTGCTGTCGATCCCCGTCACGATCGGCTTTCTCGCCGGCATCTCGGCGCATATTTTGATTTCGCAGCTGCCCGCGATCCTCGGGCTGCCGGGGCCCGAAGGTCCGATGCTCCAGCGTCTGGTGACGTTGGCCGAGCATCTCGGCGACACCAACGGCTTTACGCTCGTCATCGGCCTTGGCGTCCTGGCGATCATCGCTCTGTCCGAACAGATCGATGCGCGGATTCCCGGCGCGTTGATCGGCCTTGCATTGGCGGCCGCTGCGGTCGTGCTGCTGCGGCTCGAAAACCGGGGGGTCAGCGTGCTCGGCACGATTTCGGTGACGGCGCCGACGCTGGCTATACCGGTCGTCTCCGTCAGCCGCCTGACCAGCCTGCTGTCGCTCAGCCTCATTATTTCGGTGGTCGTGATGGTGCAGACCGCGGCGACGACCAGGTCGTTTCCGACCGACCCCAACGAGCCACCGGATGTCAACCGCGACTTTATCGGGGTTGGCGTCGGCAGCATCTTTGCCGGATTGATCGGCGCCTTTCCCGTCGATGCGAGCCCGCCGCGGACGGCGGTGGTTTCCGAAACCGGCGGCCGCTCCCAGATCGCGGGCCTCGTTGCCGTCGCCATCGTCGTTGCGCTATTGGCCTTCGGCACCTCGTTGCTGCATCGAATCCCCAACGCCGCGCTTGGCGGGGTTCTGTTGTTCGTCGCGCTCCGGATCATTCGCTTCCGCCAGATCGCCGCCGTCGCCCGGCAGTCGTTCGGCGAATTTCTGCTGATCCTGGTGACGGCGGCGGCGATCATCGTGCTGCCGATCGAACAAGGCGTCGGCATCGGCATCGCGCTGTCGCTGCTGCATGGCATCTGGAGCACGACCCGGGCCCGCGTGCGGCCATTCGAGCGCGTGCCCGGCACCTCAATCTGGTGGCCTGTAAGCTCCAATCTTCCAGGCGAACAGGAAGCCGGCGTGATCGTCGCGGGATTTCAAGCCCCGCTGTCGTTCCTCAATGCCTACGATTTCCGGCGCGACATCCTCGCGGCGTTGAAGCCCTCGTCGCAAAAGATAAAGCTGCTGGTACTGGAAGCCACCGGCATCGTCGAGATCGACTTTACTGCCGCCCAGGTTCTGGCCGAGGTCATCAAACAATGCCACGACGACGGCATCGACTTTGCCATCGCCCGGCTCGAATCGTCGCGTGCGCAGGAGGCGATCGTCCGTTTTGGTCTCGATACCCTGCTCGGCCCCGATCGCCAGTTTCATAGCGTCGAGGAAGCGGTACGCGCCCGCGCCGGGAAGAGCTAGCGAGTCTTCGACTTGATTGAATCAAAGCAGTATTCGAGGTCTTTTGAATTTACGCGTTTTCTTTACGCGAACCGGTTCCCACTTCGCTCGAAAACGCTATGGTGGTTAAGCCGGTACGATCGCCCGGCCGATCGGCCATAATGCAATGCCGGCGAGTTTCAGGTGGGCCCATGCGAACGGGATCCCGATAATCGTCACGGCAAGAACGACCGCGGTGACGAGGTGACCCAACGCCAGCCACCAGCCCGCGAGTACCAGCCAGATCAAGTTGCCAATCAGGCCGAAAAGCCCGGTGCCAATGTCGGACTGGCCCGTCAGACTGTCGCGGCGCACAGCTCGCTGGCCGAACGGCAACAGCGTATAGACGGCGATATTGAAGGCAGCCCGCGCCCAGGGCAGACCGATGATGGTGATCGCCATGATGATCGCGGCGACAACCCAGCCAGCCGCCATCCATACGCCGCCGAGCAATAGCCACAGGATATTCAGAAATATCGAGACGGGTTGCATATCACCTCTCCAGGACGCGATGCGCCGCGCAGGACCATAACTGCATCGAAGACGCCGCTATTGGCGCCCTCGATCGGCAAATGGCGATGTCTGGCAGGATAGCAAGGAAGGGGCCGCCCCGGAATGACCCAGAATATCGATCAAGACACCAATTAAGGCACCAATCATTACACCGATAGGCGTTCAGCGGGCGTCACATAAAACGCGAGCTATCCGCTCAGCGGCGATAGCGCGTGGGGCGCGCATAAGCCTGGCGATTTTCCTGCACCGGCCGGCTTGCTTCGTTGACGCGAGTTTCGCTGGCGGCGGGCGCGGCCATCTTCAGCTCTTCCAGGAAAACAGGGTGGGCGAAGTAAAAGCCCTGCGCGTAACGAATGCGGGTGGCCGCCTGCAAGTAAGCCAGTTCCTCGAAGGTTTCGATGCCTTCCGCGATCATGGTCATGCCGAGCGCCTCGCTCAGCGATTCGATCGCCCGCAGAATTCCCTGGCTGCGTGGACGAAGATGGATGTCCTTGATGAAGGAACGATCGATCTTGATCTCGTCGGCGGTGATATCGGCCAGTGCCGACAATGACGAATAGCCGATGCCGAAATCGTCGATCGATATGCCGACGCCGAGATTGCGGAAGATCGGCACGATTTCGTCCTGAAACCGGGTCTTGGTGACGAAAGCGTCCTCCGTCACCTCGATCATGAAACGGCGGGGGAAGCCGGTGGCCTCCAGCGCCTCGGCGAACGAGCGCATGAACGCAGGATTGTCGGCCTGCTTTGCCGCGACATTGATGCTGATCGTCGCCGGTGCTCCGAAAGCTTCGTTGATGAGGTCGATCGATCTGACGATCTCCGCCAGCACCAGATGGGTAAGCTCGTCGATCAGCCCCAATTCGGCCGCGAGATTGATGAAGGTACCGGGTGCCTGGATGACCCCGTCGTCGTCGCGCAAGCGGACCAGCGCCTCGACACCCTTGATCTCCTTGGTCCTGATATCGACCTTGGGCTGGAAGGCGCAGCAGAACCGCTTTTCCAGGATGGCGTGCCGCAGCGACTGCTCGATCTTCATGCGGGCGAGCGCCTCGCGCTCCATGCTGGAATTAAAGAAGGCGACCGCGCCCTTGCCGTCGTTCTTGATCCGGTACATCGCGATATCGGCATTCTGCAGCAACGCGTCATAACTGCGGCCATGATCGGGAAACAGGCTTACGCCGATCGAGGTCGAGGCGAATATCTCCGATCCATCGATGAAGAACGGCGCTTTCAGCCGCTGCAACGTAGCCCTGACATATTCAGCCACTTCTTCTTCGCTGTCGATCGGGGCGAGCAGAAGCAGGAATTCGTCGCCGCTGATGCGGGACAACATGTCGTTTTCGCGCAGATTGAGCCCGAGCTTTTTGGCGACCTCGACCAGCAGCGCATCGCCGACCGAGTGACCGTAATAGTCGTTGATGTGCTTGAAATTATCGATATCGAGAAAGGCAAGCGCAAAAGCGCTGCCCGGCTTATGGCGCTGGATCAGGCTTTGCACGCGGTGTTCGATCACCCGTCGCATCGGCAGGCCCGTCAGTTCGTCAAAATAGGCCGAACGGAACAGATGATCTTCGACCGCCTTCTGCTCGCTGATGTCGGCCGAGCACGACAGCAACAGGTTGCGGCCGGCGATGCGAGCCGGCCGATGGGTCGCGAGAAGCACCTGTTCCCCCTTGCTGCCGGCACCTTTCACCTCGGCCACGGCCGGGCGCCCGGCGCGGAGCAGCTCGAGCGCCATCTCCCGTCGTTCGTTCAGACGTTTTGCGGCAGGTTCGCCCGGCGGCTCGGCGGCGAGACCCAGCTGCGAGGCCGCCGCGTCGTTGATCAGCAGAAAACGGCCTTCTTCGTCCTGAACCGTCACGCCTGCCGGGAGCAGCCGAATGACATCTCGCAAAAAACCGAGGTCGCCCTCGATTGCGAATTCGTCTTCGTGTTGCGGGCTTTGGGGCGGGATTTGATCTCGGAAACGGGCTTTTCATGGCGGGGTAGAGGTTGGCAAAGTCTCTTGTAGTTTTGGTTAAGTGAGCCATCCAGGATTCAGGCATAGGCGTCTGGATCACGAGCCACCGCGATCGTCATTAACAGAACGTCAACGAGGAACCTGCGTCCGGTATCCGGCTTGAGATTATGCCTTCTATGCCTTGGGCACGCGGCATTGCATGGTGCAATGGACTCCGCTTTTCAGGAAGCTGACCTCGGTCTTGCCGTCGAACGGCCGGAGCGCGGATGCCAGCAATTTGGTGCCAAAGCCGGGTTCCCCGACCGTGCCGATCGACGGTCCTTCGGTCTCGTCCCAGGCGATATTCAGCCGATCGTCGGTCATTGACCACGATACCTGCAACATGCCGCGCTCGGCGGAAAATGCGCCGTATTTCCCGGCATTGGTCGCGAGCTCATGAAAAATCAGTGCCAGGCTGACGGCAAGCTTGCCGGGCAGAAACAGCCGGTCGCCGTTCAAAGTGAAGCGGACATGGCCATAAGGCCCGAGTTCCGAAAGCAGCAGGTCCTTGATGTCGCAACCGCCGCCGTCCACCTTGGTGATGAGATCGTCGGTCGCCGACAGCGCCCGCATCCGATGATCGATACTGGCCCAGACTTGCGGCTGGTTCTGCAATACCTGATGGAGCACGGCGTGGACGGTCGACAATTTGTTCTTCAGCCGGTGCTGCAATTCATCGACGACGAGTTTGCGATACTCTTCTTCACGAATCAGCCGCTTGGAAATTTCGCGCTGATTGGAGGCCACGGAACGATAGTGCTCGACCCCCCAAATCGTCAGCCCGCATACGATCGCATAGATGACCAGGAGCACCAGCCGCGGAAAGAAACTGCTCGGCGCATCGCCGAAATTCATGGCGACGCCGAGCACGCCGCCCACGAGCGCGGTGGCGATACCGGTGCGATAGCCGGCCAACGCGGTGGCAAAGAAAACGGCGGGAAAGTACGGCGTGAAATAGACATCCGGCCGCAGCGCGGAGAGAAGCCAACGTGCCGTCGTCGACACAGCAAGACAGCTCGCTGAAAAGCAAACACTGAACAGCAACGAAGGTCGGGAGATGCCTTGCCAGCCTTGTCGAAATTCGCCGACTAGTCGTTTCGTTATGGGTCGCATCACGGGTGGCTCTGATCCGAAGTCAGGTCAAGCATAGCGGAACTGTGGCGGATCGGCCGTTCGAATAACGGCCGGGTTTGTTCAATGTTGCGATCATTCGAGCGGTTCCGTGGCGTGGGGGGCCGAGCAGGGAGGGAAGGTAATCCGCGGGTCAAGCATAACGCGCGGCTTGCCTTGCCGCAGCAAGCCGGGGATATTTTAGCGCGAGAATGTCAAAAGGAGGATACGCATTATGGGACGGCTGGATGGCAAGGTTGCGGTGATCACCGGAGCGACAAGCGGCATCGGTTTGCGCACCGCGGAAGTTTTCGTGGCGGAGGGCGCAAAGGTCGTGGTTGCCGGCCGTCGCGCGCCGGAGGGCGAAGCGCTGGCCAAAAAGCTCGGCGCGGCGTGCCTGTTCCGTCGCACCGACGTCACCGTCGAAGACGACATGCGCAATCTGATCAATGAGGCGGTCGACAAATTCGGCCGCATCGACTGCCTGTTCAACAATGCCGGCGGCCCGGCACAGACCGGCGGAATCGAAGGGCTTGAAGTCGACCGTTTCGATGCGGCGATGGCGACCCTGGTACGCAGCGTGATGCTCGGCATGAAGCACGCCGCTCCGCACATGCGGCGTCAGGGCTCCGGCAGCATCATCAACAACGGCAGCATCGCCGGCCGCCTCGCCGGCTTTTCGTCGTCGAGTCGTCTATAGCGCCGCCAAGGCCGCCGTCATTCACCTGACCAAATGCGTCGCGATGGAGCTCGGCGAAGCCAATATTCGCGTCAACAGCATTTCGCCGGGCGCAATCGCAACCGGCATTTTCGGCAAGGCGCTGGGGTTGTCGGTCGAAGCGGCGGAGAAGACCCCCGACGTCATGCGTGAGGTTTATAAAGCCGCGCAACCGATACCCCGCGCCGGCTTGCCGGAGGACATCGCGCATGCGGCGGTGTTTCTCGCCAGCGACGAGTCGACCTTCATCAACGGGCATGATCTGGTGATCGACGGCGCCATCACCGGTGGCCGCAACTGGACCGCGCAGCAACAGGGCTATGCCGCCCTGCGCAAGGCGTTCGACCAGGCCGGCGGCTGATCCCCCGCCTCTAGCGAATGCGCCCCCGGCGCGCGACATTTCGGCTCTCCTGTGCGGGATTGGAGCTGGCCTGATGCGCCAATACCGTACACGCGCGGCGGCTCGAAAGGGTCGCCCGAAAGCCTTGCTGGCGAATTTACACCTCGTGACCCATCCGCTAAGAGGACCCCTTCGTTTTCCCCGCCGAGGTTAAGATGTATTTGAGGCCGTCCGATTCCGCTGCGTCGCTTGAGCTTCCAACGCAGCGCAAGCGCGACCTCGTCAACCATTTCGAGGCAAATGGCGACGAACTGGAGCGCTGGCGCGAATTCAACGCCGCCTACCACCAGGACGATTTCAAATTCATGCGCTTCCTGATTCCGCCCGGCAAGCGGATACTGGAATTGGGATGCGGCCGCGGCGACCTGCTGGCAGCACTCGAGCCTGCGTATGGCGTCGGCGTCGACTTCGGCGCCAAGACCGTCGCCAAGGCCAATGAACTGCATCCCAATCTTTATTTCGTGCTGGGCGACGTCGAGGACCCCGCCACACTCACCTCGATCGAGGGACCGTTCGACTATATCGTGATCGCCGACACCATCGGCATGTTCGAGGATATCGATGCGACCTTGCGGTTGGTGCACCATTTGTGCGCGCCGTCGACGCGGATCATCATCTCCTACTACTCGCATCTGTGGGAGCCGGTTCTCAAACTCGCCGAAGCGCTGCGTCTGCGCGCCAAACAGCCGAGGATCAACTACATCGCGACCGCCGACTTCCTCAATCTGATGGATCTTGCGGATTTCGAGGTCCTCAGCCAGGAGCAGCGTCAGCTGCTGCCGCGCCGCTGGCTTGGCCTCGGTCCGTTCATCAACCGCTTCATCGCGCCACTGCCGGGCATCCGGAAATTATGCCTGCGAACCTATCTGGTCGGCCGTCCGGTTCGCCAATTTCCCGACCGGAAGTTTTCGGCCAGCATTCTGATTCCGTGCCGGAACGAGAGCGGCAATATCGAGGATGCGATCCGGCGCATGCCGCGATTTGGCGCCTCGCAGGAAATCCTGTTCGTCGAAGGCAATTCCAGCGACAACACCTTTGCCGAATGCGAACGCGTGCGCGACGCCTACAAGGATGACTGGGACATCAAGGTGCTCAAGCAGGACGGCAAAGGCAAGGGCGACGCGGTTCGCAAGGGTTTTGCCGCCGCCAGCGGCGACGTGCTGATGATTCTCGACGCCGATTTGACGATGCCGCCGGAGGCGCTTCCGAAATTCCATGCCGTGATCGAGACGGGCAAGGCCGAATTCGTCAACGGCACCCGCCTGGTCTATCCGATGGAGCATGAGGCGATGCGCCCGCTCAACCTGATCGCCAACCGCTTCTTCGCCTATCTGTTCAGCTATCTGGTCAACACCCGCCTGACCGACACGCTTTGCGGCACCAAGGTGCTTCTGCGCAAGGACTACGAGGTGCTGGCCCGCGAGCGCGATTATTTCGGCAACTTCGATCCGTTCGGCGATTTCGACCTGATCTTCGGCGCGGCGAAACAAAACCTTAAAATTGTCGAGACGCCGATCCACTATAAGGCACGCACGTTTGGCGAAACCCAGATTTCACGTTTCCGCGACGGCTGGCTGTTGCTGAAAATGGTGTGGTTTGCCTATCGCAAGCTGAAAGCAATCTGAATTCGCCCATTCTCGTTCAAACAACCTGCCGTATTCTTGTCACGGGTGCGTCATTCGCCTTCCGGCGTCGAAGCTTTGCAAATATTTCTGAGGACTGACAGCACACGGCCTTTTTATTTCGCACTGCAGCAATTATCTGGTTGGTGGTACGTCCGCGATTCTTGCGGGCCAAGGAGCAGCCGTGTCGCTTGCCAGAAATATAGAGTTCCTGCGCCAACTGCCCCGTTTGCCCGGAATGAGCGCGTGGGATGGCCTTAACCATATTACGTCGACGGTAACCCGCGGCCCATTGGTCGAAACGAAGCAATTCGGCACCAATCCGGGCGATTTGCGGATGTTTTCCTATGTTCCCGCAAGCCTTCCAGCCTCGGCGCCTCTGGTTGTCGTGCTGCATGGCTGCGGACAGACCGCTGCCGGCTACGATGTCGGCGCCGGTTGGTCGACGCTTGCGAAGCATTACGGCTTTGCGCTGCTGATGCCCGAGCAACAGCCCGGCAACAATGCGCACGGCTGCTTCAACTGGTTCAACCCGGAAGACACCAAACGCGGCCATGGCGAAGCCTGCTCCATCCGGCAAATGACCGCGCGAATGGTGGCCGAGCACAGAATCGACAAGCACCGCATTTTCATCACCGGACTGTCGGCGGGCGGGGCGATGACCTCGGTCATGCTCGCAACCTATCCGGAAGTTTTTGCAGCCGGCGCGATCATTGCCGGACTGCCTTATGGAATCGCCTCCAATGTGCGGGAAGCCTTGAGCGGCATGTTGCGATCGCCGGCGCGCTCGTCCCACGAATTGGGCGGTCTGGTGCGCGGTGCGTCAAAGCATCGTGCACCGTGGCCGAAGGTTTCGGTGTGGCACGGCAGCGCGGATCGCACGGTCCATCCGGCCAATGCCAACGAGATCGTTAAGCAATGGCTCGATATCCATCGGTTGCCGTCCCATCCGATGTCGGAGGGCATGGTCGACGGCTATCCCCGCCAGCTCTGGTGGAACGCGGCCGGAGAAACGGTTGTCGAGTCCTACACCATCACCGACATGGCCCACGGCACACCGATCGGTAAAGCCGAGAACGACCAGCAATACGGCAAGGAAGGCGCGTTTCTGATCGATGCCGGTATTTCGTCCTCGCATCACATCGCGAACTTCTTCGGAATCACCGATGGCCCCCCCAAGCTCGCCGGGCCTCCGATTCGCGCGGCGCAGGAACTCTCCGAGCGCCAAGTTGATTCCGCTGGCATCGCCGATTTCGGCGCCGTCAGTCCTCAGCAAGGTTCTGAAGCCATTGACCACGGCGGCCCAACCCGCCAGAGCCCCCGCAGAGCCGGAAGCCAAGCGGCGAGGCACGCTCGACGTCAGCGCCGTCATTACGCGTGCTTTGACTGCCGCGGGTCTCATGAAATAGCAGGCGGAAGGCCAGCATTCACTTTAGAGGCGACGGACCCGCGCCCAGCGCGCGGCGTCAACTCGCGCCGGTGAGGAACGGATTGGTCATACGCTCGTGGCCGATGCTGGAGCCGGCGCCATGGCCGCAGATAAAGCCGACATCGTCTCCGAGCGGCAACAGCTTCTCCTTGATCGATTTGATCAGGGTGGCGTGATCGCCGCCGGGGATATCGCTGCGGCCGACCGAGCCGTTGAACAGGACATCGCCGACATGGGCGAAGCGCATGTCCTTGTTGAAAAACACCACGCTGCCGGGGGAATGGCCCGGGCAATGCAGGATGTCGAAGGTCAACTCGCCGATCGAAACCTGATCGCCTTCTTCGAGCCAGCGATCCGGCGCAAAATCACGCACACCGGTGAAGCCGAAACGCGCCCCGCTCGCCACCACATTGTCGAGCAGGAATTTGTCGGCGATATGCGGACCCTCGATCTCGACCTTGAGCGCGTCGCGTAAATCGGCCGCGCCGCCGACATGGTCGATATGGCCATGGGTCAGCCATATCTTCTCGACCGTGACGTTGGCCTCCTTGATGGCGGCCTGAATTTTCGGAAGGTCTCCGCCGGGGTCGATGACGATGGCCTTTTGGGTCGCCGTGCACCAGAGCAGCGTGCAGTTCTGCTCGAACGGCGTTACCGGAACGATCATCGCGCCGGCTTTCGGCTTATTTTCGGATGGCTGATTCATAAGGCGCACAATGCCGATTTTTTGTATTCCGCCAAGGAAAACTTCAAGGAAAACTTCCGGGAGTTCCTCGCATTTATGACCGGAACAGGCACACCGCGACCGAGCGGATCGGCTTTCGAGACGCAGATTTCCCGCTCAATCCACCATCAAACGCATTGCCTGTTTTTTGAGCCGCGTTCTATGCTTGGCCCGATGGAATCGCTCGCCCACAAAGCCGTTGTCGTTCCCGCAGCCGACGGACGCCAGTCGGAGACGGCGCTTGCGATCGCGCGCGGCACCGGACGGCTGTTGCACGCGCTGGGCTTTGCCTGCATCAGCGAACTGCCGCTTCCTTCCGGCCGCCGCGCCGATCTCGTCGCCATCAACGACCGCGGCGAGATCTGGATCGTCGAAATCAAATCCTCGATCGAGGATTTGCGTGCCGACCAGAAATGGCCGGAATACCGGACTCATTGCGACCGGCTGTTCTTCGCGTTCTTGCAGGATCTGCCGTGCGAGATTTTCCCCGAAGAAACCGGGCTGATTATCGCCGATGCCTATGGCGCGCATCTGCAACGCCCCGCACCCGAGCACCGGCTGCCGGCTCCGACCCGGAAATCGATGACGGTGAGGTTTGCGCGTGCCGCCGCGCTGCGGATCAATCGTCTGGTGGATCCGCAAGGCCACGCGGAATTTTGAACCAAAGCATTTTCGAGCGAAGCATGCCCTCGGACTTGCCGCCTTCGCTAAAGCTTCGGCGGCCGAGTGAGCTAGTGGCCCGGCGAAGCCTTGGCGGAGACGGGATCCGGGGGCGGACCCCGGTTCGCGTGAAGAAAACCCGTCAAAAAAATCTGGAGCTTCGGCCCTGATTCAACCAAAGTTGATCATGCGCTAGCGCGGGGCGCGCTTGGCCAGAATCCGCTGCAACGTGCGGCGATGCATGTTCAGCCGCCGTGCCGTTTCCGAAACGTTGCGGTTGCACATCTCATAGATCCGCTGGATATGCTCCCAGCGCACGCGATCGGCCGACATCGGATTATTCGGCAGTTCGGATTTCTGGTTGCCGATGGCGAGCAGCGCCGACACCACATCGTCGGCATCGGCAGGCTTGGATAAATAGTCCACCGCGCCGAGCTTCACGGCGGTCACGGCGGTCGCGATATTGCCGTAGCCGGTGAGAACGATGGCGCGCGCATCCGGACGTTTGCGTTTCAGCGCCGACACCAGATCGAGCCCGTTGCCGTCGCCGAGCCGCAAATCCACCACCGCAAAGGCGGGCGCCGCCTTGGAGATTTGAGTGAGGCCCTCGGTGACGCTGTCGCAGGATGTCACCGCAAAGCCCCGGCTTTCCATGGCGCGCGCGAGCCGTTCCAGAAAAGGCTTGTCGTCCTCCACGATCAGCAGCGAGCGATCGGAGTGTCCGGCGAGTTCAGGAATCGCGTTCAAGATAATGGCATCCTTGTCCATCGACCCCCACAACATATGGCGTCAACCACGGCCCGCCAAGGCCGTCCGGGGTTCATTTCGCTCGCTCAGGTTAACTCCGCGGCGGGTTCCTTGGTCTCGAAGCGGCTCCGCGGCCAGACGATCTGGACCACGGCGCCGTGGTCGGGAAACACCCGATTGGTAAATGAGACCGTTGCCCCGGTACGCTCGAGCAACGTGCGGGCGATGAACACGCCAAGACCGAGACCGCTGCGCGCGCCCTGGGCGTCATCCGTATCGCGCCGGCGCGACAGATAAGGCTCGCCGATACGCTTGAGCAGATCGGGCGCAATTCCCGGGCCGTCGTCGGAAATGACGAGTTCGACGGCCTCAGTGTTCCACCACGCATTCACCTCCACCGCGGTTCGGGCGAAATCGACGGCGTTCTCCAGGATATTGCCGACACCATAGATAATGGCGGGGTTTCGCATCCCGACGGGTTCGGGCGTGCCGGCGACCGCGATGCGCACCTTGATTGCGACATCGAAATCGCGATGCGGCGCCACGGTTTCCTCGATCAGCGCGGACAGCGGCATGCGGTCGAACGGCGCGCCGCTCGAAGACAACTGCGTGATCTTGGCGAGGATGTCGCGGCACCGCTGCGCCTGTTCCCGCAACGTCTTGATGTCGGCCGAAAGCTGCGGCTTGTCGCTGACGCCTTGCTCAAGCTCACGCGAAATCAGGAAGATCGTCGACAGCGGCGTGCCCAGTTCGTGCGCGGCGGCAGCCGCCAGACCATCCAGCTGGGTCAGATGTTGTTCACGAGCCAGCACGAGTTCGGTGGCCGCCAGCGCGTCCGAAAGCTTGCGCGCCTCTTCGGCGACCTGAAACGCGTAAAGGCTGGTGACGCCGATGGCGACCACGATCGAAAGCCAGACACCTAACAGATAGATCGGCGGCAACACCAGTGGATCATCGCCATCCCACGGTAGCGGGAAGTGAATGAACACGAGAACGGAGGCACAGGCCACCGCGAGCATTCCCAGCGCGATGGTGAACCTGATCGGCAGCGCGGTGGCCGAGATCAGAACCGGCGCCAGGAACAGGAAGGAGAACGGATTCTGCAAGCCGCCGGTGAAGAACAACAGCCCGGCGAGTTCGACGATGTTCAGCGCCAGCAGCGCGGCTGCAAACGACGGCTCGAGCCGTTCCATCGGGTTGAACCAGAGCTGAAGGATCAGGTTCAAAAGCGCGGAAAAGCCGACAATGGCGAGACACGGCACGACCTCGACGTCGAATTCGAGGCCTTGTTCGACGATGAAGATAGCCGCGAGTTGCCCGAGTGCGGCGAGCCAGCGCAGCCGCAGAATCGTGTCCAGGCGGACCTGGCGGCGCGGGAGACGAAAATCGGTGGCGGCGGCGTCGGACATAAGCACCAACTCAATCTAACCGCACGGACGCCTGCCGACAAATTTCCTTGATCCTTCCCCCGCGGCGTAAGGCCACGGGAAATCTTGCCCCAGTGGAGTGGATTTGACATTCGCTACCTGCATGGCCGCAAGTCCGGAAAGCGAATGTCAAATCCCAAACTCCACTGGAAACATATTTCTTCTAGTGGTCCTTTGATCCTAACATTCGCAAAGTGCCTGCCTCCCGAGGGTGCGAATGTTAGAATCGGACCACTAGCGGTTAATGCCTCAATGAACAGGCCCGTATGACGAACGATGGCACGATAACAGGAGAGGCTGCCCCGATCGACCGGCGCGAAACCGCGGCGATCGATGTCGCACATCTCGTAAAGGTCTATAAAACCACGCGAGCGGTCGACGACATTTCCTTCTCGATCGCACGCGGCAGCATCACCGGGCTGCTCGGCGGCAACGGCGCCGGCAAAACCACGACCATTGCCATGATCATGGGACTGGTCCTGCCGACTTCGGGACGCATCGAGGTTTTGGGGCACCCGATGCCGGGCGAAAGCGCCGAGGTGCTTGGCCGGATGAATTTCGAAAGCCCCTATGTCGATATGCCTTCGCGGCTGACGGTTCGGCAGAACCTGAAGATCTTCGGCCGGCTCTATTCGGTGGCCAATCTGGCCGCGCGGATCGAGAAGCTTGCCGCCGACCTCGACCTCCGCGACTTTCTCGACCGCCCCAGCGGCAAGCTTTCCGCCGGACAAAAGACCCGCGTGGCGCTGGCAAAGGCGCTGATCAATGAACCCGAATTGCTGCTGCTCGACGAACCGACGGCTTCGCTCGATCCCGACACCGCCGACTGGATCAGGCAGCATCTTGAGACCTATCGCAAGCAAAACGACGCGACCATCCTGCTCGCCTCCCACAACATGCTGGAGGTGGAGCGTCTGTGCGACCGCGTCATCATCATGAAGCGCGGCCGCATCGAAGACGACGACAGCCCGCAACAGATCATGGCCCGCTACAACCGGGCGACGATGGAGGAAGTGTTTCTCGACGTCGCCCGCGGCCGGGTTCAGGAGGCGACGTCATGAACCGACCTGCTGTCCACGCGGGCCTTTCGCCGCAGCGGATCGCGGCCATGATCCTGCGCTATTGGTATGTGCTGATGTCGTCATGGCCGCGGCTGTTGGAGCTGCTCTATTGGCCGGCGCTGCAGATCGTCACCTGGGGTTTCCTGCAGAACTACATCTCGCAGAATGCCGGCTTCTTTGCCCGTGCCGGCGGCACGCTGGTCGGCGCGGTGATCCTGTGGGACATCCTGTTCCGCGGCCAGCTCGGCTTCTCGATCTCGTTTCTTGAGGAGATGTGGGCGCGCAATCTCGGTAACCTGATGATGAGCCCGCTGAAGCCGATCGAGTTCCTGCTTGCGCTGATGGCAATGAGCCTGATCCGGCTTGCGATCGGCGTCATTCCGATGACGCTGCTGGCCATCATCTTTTTCGGCTTCAACGTCTACAGCATCGGATTTCCGCTGATCGCCTTTTTCTGCAATCTGATCTTCACCAGCTGGTCGGTCGGAATCTTCGTCTCCGGACTGGTGCTGCGCCATGGTCTCGGCGCCGAGAGCATCGTCTGGACGCTGATGTTCGCCATGATGCCTCTCGCCTGCATCTATTATCCGGTAACGGTGCTGCCGTATTGGCTGCAACATGTCGCCTGGGCGCTGCCACCGACTTACGTGTTCGAAGGCATGCGGGCATTGCTAACAGAGCATGTATTTCGCGCCGATCTGATGATGGAGGCGCTCGCGATCAATGCCGCCCTGATTGCGGTATCGTTTGCAGTGTTTCTGGTGCTTCTGCGCAGCGCGCGGCAACACGGATCGTTGATCCAGACCGGCGAATAGTCCGTTTAAACCCGGGGTTTTAAGCCAGATAACTTGTGCAGTGGCGCGGCAACGCCGATCTATGCATTGACGCTTTATTGTGCTTTTTGCACTATATTGCGACGCAAAAGGTAACGAGGGCTAGTGCCGCCTATTTGAAGTTCCTGCACCGCAAGCGGCGAATTCGATCCAGGAACTTCAAATAAAAAAGCGGCACTAGACACAATAGATTTGCCAGAGCCCATGACTTTCCAAAGTTCGTGGAAAGCGGGCGCTGAAACAGGGCACGAACTTTGGAAAGTGGGCACTAGATGCCGATTGGGGAGTTTGGCGGCGCGCCGCCGATGGTGGCCGAAGGCAGTCCGGCGCTGACAACGCCGATGTACTGGATGTACGAAATGGCGCACGCATCGCTCAATCCGGCGCGCGCCGTCACCGATGCCGCGAAGATTCTGTTTCAGAATCCGCTCAATCCGTGGTCGCACACCGAGGCCGGCAAATCGATCGCCGCGGCGTGTGAGCTGTTCGAGCGAACCACGCGCCGTTACGGCAAGCCCGAATGGGGCCTGAACGATACCGACGTCAACGGCATCCGCACGCCGATCGAAATTCGCAGCGTTTGGGAGAAGCCGTTCTGCCGGTTGTTGTACTTCGATCGCAAGCTGACGCGCCCGTTGCGCAGCCCGCAGCCGCGCGTGCTGATCGTGGCGCCGATGTCCGGCCATTACGCCACGCTGTTGCGCGGTACGGTCGCAGGCGTTCCTTCCGAACCACGAAGTCTACATCACCGACTGGGCCGATGCCCGCATGGTGCCGCTCGCGGCCGGCCGTTTCGATCTCGACGACTATGTCGACTATCTGATCGAGATGCTGCATGTGCTGGGCGGCAACATGCATGTCGTCGCGGTGTGCCAGCCTTCGGTGCCGGTCGTGGCTGCGGTCTCGATCATGGAAGCCGAAAACGATCCTTTCGTTCCGATTTCGATGACCTTGATGGGCGGCCCGATCGATACCCGCCACAATCCGACTGCGGTCAATAACCTTGCCGCCGAGCGTGGGATCGACTGGTTCCGCAACCATGTCATCACCAAGGTGCCGTTTCCGCATCCCGGCGTGATGCGCGACGTCTATCCGGGCTTCCTTCAGCTCAACGGCTTCATCAGCATGAACCTTGACCGGCACATGGACGCCCACAAGGAGCTGTTCCGGAATCTGGTGAAGGGCGACGGCGATCTGGTCGACAAGCACCGCGACTTCTACGACGAATATCTGGCGGTGATGGACCTTTCGGCGGAGTATTACCTGCAAACCGTCGATACGGTTTTCGTCAAGCACGCTCTGCCCAAGGGCGAGATGACCCATCGCGGCAAGCCGGTCGACCCCTCCAAGGTCAGGCGCGTCGCGCTGATGACGGTGGAAGGCGAGAACGACGACATTTCCGGGCTCGGGCAGACCGAAGCGACGCACGACTTTGTGCAGTTCGATCCCCAATCATCGCCGCGTGCACTATGTGCAAAAGGGCGTCGGTCACTACGGAGTCTTCAACGGCTCGCGTTTCAAATCGGAAATCGTGCCACGCATTCACGATTTCATGGTGTCGGCAGCGAACGTGAAGCCCTCGCTCGCTTACGCCGCGGAGTAACCGCATCAACCGCGTCGAAATTCGCACGGAACATCGCTTTCCGCAGAATCCGGCATCAGCCGGGCGGGCTCTAACCCGCTGATTTGGCCGGAGGAAACCCGAATCCGGGGGCGATTAAAAGAGTGAGTATTAATTCGTTCTTTGATGGCACCGGCGCGGCTACTTTTTCGTCCAAATTTCCCGCTTCACCCCCATTCTATGGGGTCGGCTGCGGCGCTTAACCCCTGTATATTGGGCAAATGATTTGTTTTTGCGCCGAGCGATTTCACCTGGCGGCGGTTATGGCAGAATCCGGGCGAACTCTTGATCCCCGGAATAGCAGACATGGCCACTCGCGCGCTCCTTTATCGGCGGCCTTACGAACCTTCTCGCCTTTTGGTCAAACACGGCTCGCAAATCTATTCGGTGCGGCTGCGCCGTCACCGGCGCGCGCGGCGTTACACCTTGCGGATCCATCCGAGCGACCGCGAAGCGATCCTCACCATCCCGCCGCGCGGCACCATTGCCGACGCCAAGGACTTTGCGCAGCGTCACGGCGGCTGGATCGCCGCGCGTCTCGGCCGGTTGCCGAAGGCGGCGCCGTTTCTTCCGGGCACGGTGGTGCCGCTGCGCGGATTGGCGCACCGGATCGTGCATCGCGCCGGTCAACGCGGCACGGTCTGGACCGAAATTCGCGATAGCGGCGAGCGTATCCTCTGTGTGGCTGGCGGCGCCGACTATATCGAGCGGCGGGTGCATGATTACCTCAAGCGCGAAGCCCGCAAGGATCTGCAGAAGGCGGCCGCATCCTATGCCCAGGCGCTCGGCGTGCGCGTGCGGCGGATATCGATCCGCGACCAGTCGAGTCGCTGGGGTTCGTGCACATCGGCAGGCTCGCTGTCGTTCTCCTGGCGGCTGATCCTCGCGCCGCCCTATGTGCTGGATTATCTCGCCGCCCATGAGGTAGCGCACCTCGTCGAAATGAACCATTCGGCGCGGTTCTGGAAGGTCGTTGCGAAAGTCTGCGACCACGTCGAACGCGCCAAGACCTGGCTGGACACACACGGCAACGATCTGCATCGTTACGGTATCCAGGATTGAGGTGCTCGCCGTCGAGCACCTCTGATAGGCGGACCCTGCCGCTGTTTTGAGCGAAAACGGCAACACTGCCCGACATTCTGACGGCCATCACGCTCGCGTGCTGGAGAGCACACAGCTATGCGCTTTTGATCCACTTCTGAATTGCGTATGGATGTTGTCAGGCTGCTGAAGGCGTTGGATAACTTGAATATGGGTGGGGCAAGAGTTTTAACCGGAGCAGCGGCGGCCGTCGTTCTCCTTGGTCAGTTGGCGACGATTCCCGTCAGAGCCGAAACCATGGAGAGCGCGCTGCTGCGCGCCTATCGGAACAATCCGCAGCTCAACGCCCAGCGCGCGTCCGTCCGCGCCGTCGACGAAAACGTGCCACAGGCGCTGGCCGGTTATCGCCCCAAGGTCGCCGGCACCTTCACCGCGGGCGTCGGATATGTCGACCAGCTCGCGGACGGCAGCCTCGGCAAGAAGATCGAACAGGGCGACCAGACCCCGCATTCCGCCGCGCTGACGGTGACCCAGACGATCTACAACGGCAATCAAACCGCCAACAAAACCCGCGCCGCAGAAAGCCAGGTTTTCGGCGCGCGCGAGGGCCTGCGCCTCATGGAGCAGTCGGTGTTGCTTGCCGCCGCGACCATCTACATGGATTACCTGCGCGACGCCGCGATCCTGGAGGTCCAGAAAAGCAATACCCACGTGCTCGAACTGACGCTGAAGCAGACCCGCGACCGCTACAGTGCAGGCCTGGTCACACCGACCGACGTCGCCCAATCGGAGGCGCAACTCGCGGCGGCGCAAAGCCAGGAACTTGCGGCGGTCTCGACACTGACGACCACGCGCGCGAACTTCCGCCGCATCATCGGCATTGAGCCAACGAACCTGCAACCGGCCTCGCCGGTCGATCGCTATCTGCCGTCAACGGTGGGAGGCGGGGTCGAACTGGCGCTCCGGCAAAATCCCAACGTCACCGCCGCGATGTACGGCGTCGACGTCAGTTTTCTCACTGTGAAAATCAATGAAGGCGCGCTTTATCCTACCCTCTCCCTGCAGGCGGCGGTCGCGAAGGTCTGGGACCCGAACATCACGACCATCAACCAGTTCGCCGCGGCCGCCGCCGCCCAGCTGAATGTGCCGGTTTATCAGGGCGGGGCCGAATATTCGCTGATCCGGCAATCAAAGGAAACGCTGGCGCAGCAGCGTCTCACGCTGGATCAGGTTCGCGATCAGGCCCGTGCCGATCTCGTCACCGCATGGGGCCAACTGTTGGCGGGGAAGGCGCAGGTGACCGCCGCGCAGTCGCAAGTCGAGGCCTCCGAGATCGCCTATCTCGGGACCACCAAGGAAGCCCAGGTCGGCCAGCGCACCGTGATCGACATCCTCAATGCGCAGCAGACGCTGGTGAACGCCCGCGTGGCGCTGGTGACGGCGCAGCATGACCGCGTCGTTGCCTCCTACGCCGTCTTGAATGCAGTCGGCCGCCTGTCGCCTCAGGTGCTGCATTTATCGACGCAAACCTATGACGCCAGCGTCCACTATCAGCAAGTGCGCGACAATTGGGTCGGCGTCGGCACGCCCGACGGCCGCTGAACGCAATCGCGATTTTAGCTTGCGAATACAGAGCTCCGCCGTGAGGCGCGTCGCTGCGCTCACACCGACTATGGCGCGCTCACGATCCTGCTGGCGGAAAAGGCGCCTGGCGGCCTGCAGGTCAAGCTCCGGAACGGCGGCTGGGTTGGTGTACGGCCGCAACCCAACGCGTTCATCGTCAATATCGGTGATCTGATGGCCATGTGGACGAACGATCATTGGGTTTCCAACCTTCATCGTGTCGTCAATCCGCCTACCGACTCCCGGCTGTCGACGCGCCGGCTGTCCGTCGCCTACTTTGCACATGCCAATTTCGACGCGTTGATTAAATGCATTCCGACCTGCATCGCGTCTGCAGGTGACGCCAGGCATCCGCCGGTATTGGCAGGAGAGCATCGTGCCGCGAAAGTCCAACTGTCGCAGCAAGGCGCATGAACGGGCTTCCTAACCCTGTCCACCCTGCGCAAACGATCCGGACTTCGTAACTGGGATACTACCGGCCGCCGAACAGCCGATCCACCAGCCAGCCGTCGAGCCCGCCGGCAGCTTCGGGACGCACCGAGGCCCGCGTCGGCGCCGGCCTAACTGCACCGGGCACGGGCTGGCTAACGGGTACGCTTGGCGGCACGGCGCCCGGAGACACAGCGCTTGGCGACACGGCTTGCGCGATCGTGGTGAGCAGTCCACCCGGCGCCGAGTCCGGCAGTGGGGCGGGTGTCACGCCCTGATGAGCGGCCTTCATGAAGCGGGTCCAGATTTCCACCGGCAATCCGCCGCCGGTCGCTTTCTTGGTCGGCGAACTGTCGTCATTGCCGAGCCAGACGCCGGTCACGAGATTCGACGTGTAGCCGATAAACCAGGCGTCGCGAAAATCCTGACTGGTCCCGGTCTTGCCGGCCGCCATCCAGCCCGGCAGTTCCGCCTTGTGCGCGGTGCCGGAGAGCAGCGTCTCCTGCATCATCGTATTCATCATCGCAACGTAATGCGGATCGATCACCTGACCGAGCTGATCGGCGGCACGCGTGTAGAGAACCTTGCCATCGACGGTGCGGATTTTCGTCACGACATGCGGCGAGACACCGAGACCGCCATTGGCAAACGGCGCATAGGCGCCCACCAGCTCCACCAGCGACACTTCGGAGGTGCCGAGCGCGATCGAGGCGTTGGCATCCAGCTTCGATGAAATGCCGAGCCGGTGCGCGGTGCGAACCACGTTCTTCGGGCCGACTTCGAGCCCGAGCCTGACCGCGACCGTATTGAGCGACATCGCCAGCGCCTGCGTCAGCGTCACCGGGCCGAAATATTGATGGCTGTAATTTTCCGGCTTCCAGCCCTTGATATCGAGCGGCGCGTCCTGGCGGACCGTCTCCGGCGTCAGCCCCGCCTCGATCGCGGTGAGGTAGACGAAAGGTTTGAACGCCGAACCCGGCTGGCGCTTCGCCGTCACCGCGCGGTTATACTGGCTTTCGGCATAGTTGCGGCCGCCGACCATGGCGCGCACCGCGCCATCCGGCGACATCGCCACCAGCGCGCCCTGGCTGACATTGAATTTCAGGCTTTTGGCCGCGAGTTCGTCGATGATCGCGGCCTCCGCGACCGCCTGCAATTTCGGATCGATCGAGGTTTCCACCACCACGCTCTCGTCGATCTGGCCGACAAGATCGTCGAGCACTTCGCCGATCCAGTCCGCCACATAGTTGATCGTCCCGGCGCCGACCGGCTTCACTTTATAGGAGGGGTGACCGATCGAGGCCTGCGCCTGCGCCTCGGTAATGAATTTGGCTTCCGCCATCGCGGTCAGCACGGTCCGCGCGCGCTGCTCGGCGCCCTCTGGATTGCGATTGGGTGCCAGCCGCGAGGGCGACTTGACGAGGCCTGCGAGCATCGCGGCCTCCGCCAGCGTCACGTTCTTGGCGGATTTACCGAAGTAGCGCTGGGCCGCTGCCTCCACGCCATAAGCGCCGGAACCGAAATAGACGCGATTGAGGTAAAGCTCGAGAATCTCGGCCTTGGAGTGCTTGCGCTCGAGCCAGAGCGCGAGTTCGACTTCCTGCAATTTGCGCTGGAAGGTGCGCTCCTGAGTCAGGAACAGATTCTTGGCCAGTTGCTGGGTGAGCGTCGAGCCGCCTTGCGACACGCCACGATGCAGGATGTTGGCGACAGCCGCCCGCAGAATGCCCCAGGGGTCGATGCCGAAATGCGAATAGAAGCGCCGGTCCTCGATGGCGATGAACGCCTTCGGCAGATAAGGCGGCAGATCCTTCAGCGCGACGTTGCTGCCGGCCATTTCGCCGCGAACGGCTAGCACGCTGCCATCGGCGCCGGTGATCTGGATCGTCGGCGGCCGTTTCGGGATTTCGAGCGACTGGATCGCCGGCAGATGTGCGCCGACCCAGACAACGAGGCCGACCGCGGCGATCGCGCCCCAGAGGCCGAGCACCGCGCCCCAATAGAACAGCCGGCCGATCGGAAGACCCTTGCGTGACTTCGACCGTCGCTTGGTGCCGCTGCGGCTGGCGCGCGACTTGCGCTCGGGCGGCGGCTCGTCGTCGACATCGTGGTCCTTCGGTCGGGCCGATTTTTTCGGCGAGCTGCCGCCGGGGACACGATCATCGGCCGATAGCCGCAGATCGGAAAGCGCCGCGGCGAGGCCGAATACCGGCTCCTTGCGCCCACCCTTTTTTCGTCCCCACGCCATACGCAAAACGCCCGCGCCAATAGATGCGGCCAAGGTAACGGGACGGATTTAAAGCCGTCTTAAACGATGGTTAATCGCGGGCGCGTCAACCTTATCTAAGCGCTTGAAACACAAGGAATTCAGACCCGCTTAACCCTAAGGGGGCGGAGAATTCCTGAGAAGATTGCCTCCGCCCGAAGATAAATTGGACGGCGTCCCGACCGGCCGGTCTCAGCCGGCCGGGCTCGTGTCCTCCAGAATCGGGCCGAACATCTCCCAGCGCTCGCCGTTGAACCGCATCATCTGCAACTGCTTGTTGACGCGATAGTCATTCGGCGTGGTGGTGGCGGCGATTCCCGGCAGTGCGAGGTCGAGCTGGACGTTCTTCAGGTTGGTTGCCTGCTTGAGGACGTTCTCGCGGGTGAGATCGTCGCCGCATTGCTTCAAGACATGAACCATCAACTGCGCCGTGCTGTAGCCATAGGCGTTGAAGTTCGAATTCTTGTCGCCTTCCGGATAGTACTTCGCCATGAATTCGAAATACTTTTTCATGCCCGGATCGTCCTTCCAGGTCGGATCGAGCGGATCCTTGCCGTAGTTGACGCTGATCACGCCCTTGGAGGCCTCAAGGCCGGCGGGTTGCATCACCGCGCCGACCGAGGTGGCATTGATGTCGAGAATGTGCACCGGCTTCCAGCCGAGCTCGGCATTCTTCTTGATCGCTTGCGCCGCAAATTTCGGGGTCGATGCGCTGAACAACACGTCGGCGCCTGCGGACTTCAGTTTCAGGATCTGGGAATCCACGGTCGGATCGGAGACTTCATACGACGCTTCCGCCACGATCATGGTCGCGGCCTTGTCGCCGAGGCCCGATTTTAGGCCGTTGAGATAGTCGCGGCCGAGGTCGTCGTTCTGATAGAGCACGCCGACCTTGGCGTTCGGATATTGCTTGAGGATGTATTGGCCGTAAATGCGGCCCTCGACGAAATAGCTGGGATTGAAGCCCAGCGTCCACGGGAAATTTTTCGGATCGGTGAATTTGGAAGCGCCGGTCGCGGCGAACAGCTGCGGCACCTTCTTGGTGTTCAGATATTTCTGCACCGCGGCGTTCGAGGGCGTTCCGATGATCTGGAACATGAAAAGCACTTCGTCGCTCTCGACCAGCTTGCGCACCTGTTCGACGGCTTTGGGTGGGCTATAGGAATCGTCATACTGGATCAAATTGATCTTGCGGCCGTTCACCCCGCCCTGATCGTTGATCATGTTGAAATAGGCGGCTTGCGTCTTGCCGATGCTGGCATAGGCGGAGGCCGGTCCTGAGAACGGCACGGTCTGGCCGATCTTGATCTCAGTATCGGTGGCGCCGGGATCGTACTTCTTTTGCGCATGAGCCGCCGGTACTGCGAGTGCCAGCGCCAGCACGGTCCCGGTGACGAAATGAAAAAGGTTCCTCATGTCGCGGTCTCCCTGAAATTTTGATTCTTGCGATGAATTTTCCGCCTAACGGAAATCATCGTTTGATGCCAATTCTGAATGAACGGGTATGGCAACGCAAGGCAGCGCGGCCTGTCACAAACGCCCTAGTGGGCGCTAGGCCAACCAGAGCAAAACCAGCGCGAGCAAGGCCGGTGCCGCCTGAACAAACAGAATTTTCCGGCTGACGGTTGCAGCGCCATAGAGGCCGGCAACGACAACACAAAGCAGAAAAAACATCTTGATCTGGAAGGCGAAGGTGATGTTGGGCTGCACAAGTCCCCAAATCAGCCCTGCGGCAAGGAAGCCGTTGTAGAGTCCCTGATTGGCGGCGAGCACGGCGGAATCCGCGGCTTTTTCCGGAGAATTTCGAAAGGTTTTCAGGCCAAGCGGCCTGGTCCAAAAGAACATTTCGAGCGTGAGAAAATAAACGTGTAGGGCTGCGACGAGCGCCACTAGGATATTGGCAATCGCGTTCATGTGGATCCTCCCCCAGGATAACGACAGATCAAACGCGATGGACCGCAACGAGGGAATGAAGATGACAGGTTACATCGATCCGACCAAGGAAACATTCGCGGCGTTTCGCGAGAGCGACCGTCCCGGTCCCATTCACATGCTCAATCTGGTCAAACTGCGCGAGCGTGCGAGCTACCCGGACCGGCGATCGGCCAGCGGCGCCGAAGCCTATGCCGCCTATGGCCGCGAGAGCGGCCCGGTGTTCACGCGCCTTGGCGGCAAGGTCGCGTGGCAAGGCCGTTTCGAGCTCATGCTGATCGGCCCCCAGGAAGAACACTGGGATCACTGTTTCATTGCGGAATATCCAAGCGTGGCGGCTTTTGTCGAAATGATCCGCGATCCCGTCTATCGCGAGGCGGTAAAGCACCGTCAGGCGGCGGTTGCGGACTCGCGGCTGATCCGATTGAAGCCATTGCCCGCGGGCAAGACGTTCGGCGAAATCCCGGAAGACAAGTGAACGGCGTGAGACGGCGTTAAGCCGCCGCCTTTTCGCTAGTGTCCCGATTCCGAAGTTCGTATCATCATGCGGCCCCACGTTTACGAACTTCGGAATCGAAAGGACACTAGCAAACTATCGATCTAGTGTGGCTTTGGTTTAGAAGTCCGCATAACGAACCCGCGGCGATAATAATGCGGACTTCTAAACCGTCACACTGGCCAGAAGATGCAACAACGCGCTGCGGATCGCGGCCTGCCGCGTCGGCGCCGAGATTTGCGCACCCAGGAGATCCGTGACGTAGAACACGTCGCGGGCGCGCTCGCCGAAGGTCGCAACATGGGCGGAGGCGATATTGAGGTTGAGCTTCGAGATCGCCGTCGTCAGTTCGTACAGCAGACCCGGACGGTCGAGACCGGAAACCTCGATCACCGTGAAGCGATCCGACCACTGATTGTTGACCGTCACTTCCGGCTCAACGACGAAGGGACGCGCCTTGCCGCGAGCGGCGGCGCGCCGCGCCACCACCTCGGGCAGGCGAAGCTTGCCTTCGAGCACGTCCTCGATCATGTCGCCGATCCGGGTGGCGCGCCGGCCCTCATCTTCGTCGCGGTCGTATTCCCGCGTGATCGCGATGGTATCGAGCGCGCGCCCGTCGGTGGTCGTGTAGATCTGCGCGTCCACGATGTTGGCGCCCGCCGACGCGCAGGCGCCCGCGATGATCGACAGCAGCCACGGATGGTCCATCGCCAGGATGGTGAGCTCGGTGACGCCGCGCCCCTCGTCGAAACCGACATTGACCGCAAGCTTGTGGCCGGCCTGTTCGCTGGCGCGCAAAAACCGCGCGTGGCGAATCTTGCGCTGCAGTTCGACCTTGAGCCAATATGCCGGATAGTGCCGCGCGACATAGGCGTTGAGCTCCTGCTCCGGCCATTCGGTGAACGCCGCGCGAAACTCGCCTTGCGCCATGGCGAGGCGACGGGCGCGATTGACCTCCGAAAACCCGCCGGTCAACACCGGCTCGGTCTCGTAATATAAAGTGCGCAAGAGCTGCGCCTTCCAGCCGTTCCACACGCCGGGGCCGACGCCACGGATGTCGGCGGTGGTCAGGATCGTCAGAAGCTTCATCTGCTCCACCGACTGAACCACGGCGGCGAAATTCTCGATGGTCTTGCGGTCCGACAGATCGCGCGATTGGGCGACCGTCGACATCGTCAGATGTTCCTCGATCAGCCAGGCCACCAGTTCGGTGTCGGCGGCGTTGAAGCCAAGCCGCGGACACAGCCGCCGCGCGACCTTGGCGCCGGCGATCGAGTGATCTTCGGGGCGGCCCTTGGCGATGTCGTGCAGCAGGGTTGCGATGTAGAGCACCGCGCGGTGTTCGGGACGAATCTTGCGCATCAAATCGCTGGCGACGATGAATTCATCGCTGCCGCCGCGCTCGATCTCCTGCAAGAAGCCGATACAGCGGATCAGATGCTCGTCCACCGTATAGTGGTGGTACATGTTGAACTGCATCATCGACACGATCCGGCCGAAAGCCCGGATGAAGTGACCGAGCACGCCGGTTTCGTTCATGCGACGCAGCACGATTTCGGCGTCGTTGGAGGTCAGGATCTCCATGAACAGCCGGTTGGCTTCGGGATCGTTGCGCAGCTCGGTGTTGACCAGCTTGAGCGAGCGCGTCACCGTCCGCATCGCGTCCGGATGGAAGGCGAGATTGTTCTTCTGCGCCAGCCGGAAGATCCGGATCAGGTTGACCGGGTCGTGCTTGAAGACATCGGGCGCGGCGAGATTGATGCGGTTGTTGTCGACGATGAAATCGTCGCTTTCGGGCACCCGCCGCCTGACCGTGCTCGGCCGCAACCGCGCCATCATGCGGCTGAGCACGGGCACGGGCTTGGCCTGCTCGTTTTCCAGCTTGGCGCACAGAATCGCGGTGAGATCGCCGACTTCCTTCGCGATCAGGAAGTAGTGCTTCATGAAGCGTTCGACGTCCTGCATGCCGGGATGCGAGGTATAGCCGAGCCGCACCGCGATCTCGCGCTGCATGTCGAATGACAGGCGCTCTTCCGCGCGGCCGGCAACGAAATGCAGGTTGCAGCGAACCGACCACAGAAAATCGGCGCAGCGGCGAAAGGTGCGGTATTCCTGCGCGTCGAACACGCCGCGATCGAGCAATTCGTCGGTCTCGGCGCACGCGGTAGACATATTTCGCGATCCAGAACAGCGTGTGCAGGTCGCGCAGCCCGCCTTTGCCGTCCTTGACGTTGGGTTCGACCAGATAGCGCGATTGTCCGGCGCGGCGATGGCGTTCCTCGCGCTCGGCAAGCTTCGCGGTGACGAAATCGGAGGCGTTGCCCTGCACCACTTCCTTGTCGAACCGCGAAACCAGCTCGTCATAAAGCGGCTGGTCGCCGGTGAGGAAACGGGTCTCGAGAATCGCGGTTCGGATCGTCATGTCGCCGCGCGCCTGGCGGATCAATTCGTCCACCGAACGCGTCGCATGGCCGACCTTCAGGCCCATGTCCCACAGGCAATAAAGGATGGCTTCGGCGACCTGCTCGCCCCAGGCGGTCTGTTTGTAGGGCAGGATGAACAGACAGATCGATGTCGGATTCCGGCGCCATCAAGCCGCGGCCATAGCCACCGGTGGCCACCACGGCCATGCGCTCGGCGCCGGAGGGAATCGGCGAATGGTAGAGATGGCGCGTCGCGGCCTCGAACAGAATGCGGATGATCTCGTCCTGGACGAAACACAGCCGCTCGGCGCAACGCCGCCCGTGCCGGTCCTTCAGGAGCACGGCCTGCGCGGTGGCGCGCGCCGCGACCATCTCGGCCTTCAGCAGCTTTGCTACCGCAGCGCGGAAAACGTCCTCCCGTCCGGCATGTTCGCCCGCAAGTGCATTGATCGCCGCGGTGATCCGCAGCGAATCGAAACGCTCGTCGGCCTCGGGGCGGGCCGCCTTGACGATGTTATCCATCACCCATTCCGATAATCGACGGGGCCGCAACTGTCACGAAACATCGGACGAAGACAGCCAGATCATTTGGTGTTCCCTCTCGATAGATAACGTCTTCTTTGTCCGCCGCACGGATGCTTCGGCATTTTCTTTTGCGGCCGGCCGTCGACATAACGCCTTGAAAAACATTATTGTTTTGTGCGCCGGCCGGTTCTGGTGACAACAGCACCCCGACCGGTTACATCCGAAGCAGAATAAATATCCGGGAGAGAAGAAAATGGACGCCACTGAGCTCCGCGCCACGCAGGCCCCGATCAAGGAAAAATACAAGTCCGATCCGAAAGCTGCTTTCATTACCTTGAAAGCAAAAGGCTCGATCGATCAGGAAGGCATCGCCTGCAAGGTCGAGACCGGACGGGCACTGGCCGTTGCGGGCCTGCATCCGGCGACCGGCGGCTCCGGGCTTGAATTGTGTTCCGGCGACATGCTGCTGGAGGCGCTGGTCGCCTGCGCCGGCGTGACCCTCAAATCGGTGGCGACCGCGATCGAGGTGCCGTTGAAGACTGGCAATGTCAGCGCGGAAGGCGACCTCGATTTTCGCGGCACGCTCGGCGTCGACAAGGAGGCGCCGGTAGGTTTCGCCGAAATCCGCCTGCGCTTCGACGTCGACACGGAAGCGCCGCAGGAGAAACTCGACCTCTTGCTCAAACTCACCGAACGCTATTGCGTGGTCTACCAGACCATCAAGAACGGCCCGAAAGTTTCGGTGACATGCAGCGGGTGTGAAGACATATCGTTGATGTCGTCCCGGCCAAGCGAAGCGCGCGCCGGGACCCATAACCATAGGCGTCGGTTGTTGCGGGAGACGCCGACCCGCACCGCCTGTTATCGAAGGACCGCGGCGTATGGGTCCCTGCGTTCGCATGGACGACGGTTAAATGTCCCCCGACCTGCACTTCATCCTTTTGCTTGCGCTGCGCATGGCGGTCGCCGCCGCCTTCGTGGTGACGGCATCGTTCATCACTGAACGCGCCGGTGCCGTGATCGGCGCGCTGATTGCCACGCTGCCGATTTCGGCCGGCCCCTCCTACGTGTTTCTGGCGCTCGATCACGATGCGGCGTTCATCTCCGAGGGCGCGCTGGCGAGTTTTCCGATCAATGCCGTCACCATGTTCTTCTGTCTCACCTATGTGGTACTCGCCCAGCGTCGAAGTGCCGTGGTCAGCGTTGGCGGCGCGATCGCGGTGTGGATTGCATTGGCCGCACTCGAACGCCTGGTGCCGTGGTCGCTCACCGGAGGCTTGATCGCGAACGCCATCGCCTTTGCCATCTGCATTCCCGCATTCAAACCCTTCCAGCATGTGAAGATGCCGCTGATCACGCGGCGCTGGTACGACATCCCGCTGCGTGCCGGCATGGTGGCGACATTGGTTGCGATTGTGGTCACGCTGTCGCACTGGGTCGGCCCGTTCGTCAGCGGCACGATTGCGCTGTTTCCGATGGTGCTGACCAGCATGACGCTGATCCTGCATCCGCGCATCGGTGGTCCGGCAACCGCCGCGTTAATTGCCAATGGCGGATGGGGAATGATGGGATTTGGTGTCGCGATTGCGGTGCTGCATGTGACCGCGGTGCCATTGGGCTCCGCCGCCGCGCTCAGCCTGGCGCTTGCAACCGGCGTGGTCTGGAATCTCGGCCTGTGGTGGCTGGGGCGGAGGAGAATGGTCGCTAGCCCCTCATCCTGAGGAGCCGCGAAGCGGCATCGCGAAGGATGAGGCCCGAGAGCTCATGGTTCGAGACGCGCGAAGGCGCGCTCCTCACCATGAGGAATCACGCCTTCGGCAACTTCGCCTTCAGCGCATAGAGCGCCTCCAGCGCCTCGCGCGGCGACATCTCGTCGGGATGCAGCGCCTTCACGGCTTCGATCATTTTTTCGCGCTTCGCTCGGCGGCGCCGGCTCGGCGGCGGCGCGCGAAGGCACGGCGAACAGCGGCAGATCGTCGGCGAGCGCGCGGGCGGTCTGGCCGCGATCCTGTGCTTCGAGTTTGGCCAGCACCGATTTGGCGCGCGCGATCACCGATGGCGGCAGCCCTGCGAGCTTGGCGACCTGGATGCCGTAGGAGCGGTCCGCCGAGCCCGGCAGCACCTCATGCAGGAACACCACGTCGCCCTGCCATTCCTTGACGCGCACGGTGGCATTGAACAGCCGCGGCAGCTTCGCCGATAGCGCGGTGAGTTCGTGGTAATGCGTGGCGAACAGCGCGCGGCAACGATTGGCCTCATGCAGATGCTCGATCGCGGCCCAGGCGATCGACAGTCCGTCGAAGGTTGCCGTGCCTCGCCCGATCTCGTCGAGGATGACCAGCGAACGTTCGCTGGCCTGATTGAGGATGACGGCGGTCTCCACCATTTCCACCATGAAGGTGGAGCGGCCGCGCGCCAGATCGTCGGCGGCGCCGACCCGCGAGAACAGCCGGTCGACGACGCCGATCCGTGCGCGCGACGCCGGCACGAAGCTGCCCGCTCTGCGCGAGCAGCGCGATCAGCGCGTTCTGGCGCAGGAAGGTCGATTTGCCGGCCATGTTGGGACCGGTGATCAGCCAGATCTGGCCTGCCCCCACCCTACCCTCCCCCGCTTGCGGGGGAGGGTAGGGTGGGGGCACTGGCGAGAGATCGCAGGCATTGGCGATGAATGGCTGGCCCGTCGCGCTTCAGCGCCTGTTCGACCACCGGATGGCGGCCGCCTTCGATCGCAAAAGACAAGCGAGCCGTCGACCTCGGGCCGCACGTAATTGTCGTCGACGGCGAGCTTCGCCAAAGCGGTCGCGACGTCGAGGCTGGCGAAGGCATGCGCCGCCGCGCGCAAATCCTCGCTCGCCGCAACGCCGAGCGCGCAAAGCCGTTCGAAGATTTCCAGTTCCAGCCCGAGCGCGCGATCGCCGGCATTGGCGATCTTGGCTTCGATCTCGCCGAGTTCGGACGTGGTGAAGCGGACTTGTCCGGCCAGCGTCTGGCGATGGATGAAGGTCGCGTTCAAGCGGCGGCGACATCAACTTGTCGCCATGCTGCGCGGTGACCTCGACGAAATAGCCGAGCACGTTGTTGTGCCGGATCTTCAATCCCTTGACGCCAGCATCGTCCGCATAGCGCGCCTGCATCGCGGCGACGACGAGCCGCGAGGCGTCGCGCAGATTGCGGGCCTCGTCGAGCGCGGGCTCATAGCCTTCGCGCACGAAGCCGCCGTCGCGCTTGATCAGCGGCAGTTGTTCGGCCAGCGCGCGTCCGAATTCGCGCCGCCAGTTCCCGCGACGGGCGGCGCAGCGCCGCCATCACGGCTGCAATTTCCGGCGGCGGCTGCTCGAGTCCGCGCCAGCTGCGCCAGCGCCTGGTCGGCGGCAAGAATGCCGTCGCGAAGGCCGGCGAGATCGCGCGGGCCGCCGCGCCCGACCGACAGCCGCGCCAGCGCGCGCGACATGTCGGGCGCGGCGCGCAGCGTGGCTGCGGAGGTCGTCGCGAACGGCCGCTATCCGCGACAAACGCTGCGACCGCATCGAGCCGCCGCGCGATCGCAGCGCTATCGGTCAGCGGCGCGGCGAGCCGTTGCGCGAGCAGCCGCGATCCGGCCGGCAGTCACGGTGCAGTCGATCGCGTCGAGCAGCGAGCCGCGCCGTTCGCCGGCCGAGCGTGCGCGTCAGTTCGAGATTGGCGCGGGTCGCCGGATCGATCGCCATCGTGGTGCCGACGGCCTCGCGCGACGGCGGCGACAGCGGCGGGCGTTTTCCGACCTGGGTGCGGTCGATATAGGTGACGGCGGCGGCCGCAGCGGTGGCCTCCAGCCGCGACATCGCGGACAGGCCGTCCATGGTGGCGACCGCGAAATAATCGCACAGCCGCCGCTCGGCGGTGGAACTGTCGAAGACGTCGCGGGTCAACGGCGTCACCGCCGGCCATTCGCGCAATGTCGGCCCGAGCTCGCTGTCGCCATACAGCGCATCGGTGACGATGACCTCGTTCGGGTTGATGCGCGACAGCGTCGCGGCGAGTTCGCCGATCGCGCATTCCGTGACGATGAATTCCGACGTCGAAATATCGATCCAGGCAAGGCCCGATGCGGTCGCCGCCGGCCGACGCCACGCGCCCGCGCGATCGCCAGCAGATAGTTGTTGGCCCGTGCGTCGAGCAGCGTGTCTTCGGTCAGCGTGCCCGGCGTCACCAGCCGCACCACGTCGCGGCGCACGACGCTTTTGTTGCCGCGGGCGCGCGCCGCGGCCGGGTCCTCCATCTGCTCGCAGACCGCGACCCGATGGCCCTGCGCGATCAGGCGATGCAGATAGTCGTCGGAGCGCTCCACCGGCACGCCGCACATCGGGATATCCGCGCCCTGATGCTTGCCGCGCTTGGTCAGCATGATGCCGAGCGCGCGTGGAGGCGATTTCGGCATCCTCGAAGAACAGCTCGTAGAAATCGCCCATCCGGTAGAACAGCAGCAGGCCCGGGATTGGCCGCCTTGATTTCAAGGTATTGTTCCATCATCGGCGTGACGCGCGCCGCCGCTCAGCGGCGGGCTGGGCGTCTTGGGCGGCGGGGAATGTCGGCTGGATCGTCATCAAGGCGTTTTCGAGTGAAGTGGGGACCGGTTCGCGTGAAGAAAACGCATCAAAATGAGAAATCCAGAGCTCGGTTCCGATCCAATCAGAACCGAGCGCTGCGGCGCAAACTACAAAATTTTGGCGGCTGATCCTATTCGGTTTCCTGCCTCTATACGCGTTTTCCACGCCGTCGATCCGTAGACTGGAATATCGGCCGTCTTTGGCATGGCCGCCCCTTCGTGAAAACAGCGCCATAATCAAAGGCGATCAATTGACCTGTTCCATTGCCGCTCCTAAAACTCGGCATCAATTCAAGCGCGGCGCAGCATCAGGGAGAGACCGATGGGTGAGGTATTTGTTTGTGATGCGGTACGGACCCCGATCGGCCGCTTCGGCGGTTCGCTCGCCAAGGTGCGCACCGACGATCTGGCGGCCACCCCGATCAAGGCGCTGATGGCGAAACATCCCGAAACTCGATTGGTCGCAGGTCGATGAAGTCTATTTCGGCTGCGCCAACCAGGCCGGCGAGGACAACCGCAACGTGGCGCGGATGGCGCTGCTGCTGGCGGGCATGCCGGATTCGGTTCCCGGCCAGACGCTCAACCGCCTGTGCGCTTCGGGGCTGGATGCGGTCGGCGCCGGCGCGCGCGCGATTCGTGCCGGCGAGATCGACCTCGCCATTGCCGGCGGCGTTGAATCGATGACACGGGCCCCGTTCGTGATGGGCAAGGCGGCGGAAGCGTTTTCGCGCTCGGCCGAGATTTTCGACACCACCATCGGCTGGCGCTTCATCAATCCGCTGATGAAGGCACAATACGGCGTCGATGCGATGCCCGAGACCGGCGAGAACGTGGCCGAGGAGTTTCAGGTCTCGCGCGCGGACCAGGATGCGTTTGCCATCCGCTCGCAGCAGCGCGCCGGACAAGCGATCGCGTGCGGGTTACTTCGCCGAGGAAATCACCCCGGTTTCGGCCCCCGGCGGCAAAGCCGGCCCGATCACTGTCGACAAGGACGAGCATCCGCGCCCCGAGACCACGCTGGAAGGTCTCGCCAAACTGAAGCCGATCGTGCGCAATCCCGGCACCGTGACCGCCGGCAACGCCTCCGGCGTCAATGACGGCGCCGCCGCGATGATCCTGGCGTCGGAGCTAGCGGTGAAGAAGCACGGCCTGACCCCGCGGGCACGGATTCTCGGGCTGGCTTCGGCCGCCGTGCCGCCGCGCATCATGGGCATCGGACCGGTGCCGGCGACGCGCAAACTGATGGAGCGGCTGGGGCTGAAAATCACCGACTTCGATTTGATCGAGCTCAATGAGGCCTTCGCGAGCCAGGGTATCGCTTGCCTGCGTCAGCTCGGCGTCAAGGACGACGCCGATTTCGTCAATCCGCATGGCGGGGCCATCGCGCTCGGTCATCCGCTCGGCATGAGCGGTGCGCGGCTGGCGATGACCGCCGTGCATGGCATGGAGAAGCGCGGCGGAAAGCGCGCGCTGGCAACGATGTGCGTCGGCGTCGGCCAGGGCGTCGCCATGGCGATCGAGAAGCTGAATTGAGGCTTTCGTCTATTCCGGGAGCGGTCCGAAGGACCAGACCCAGGATCTCGAGATTCCGGGCTCGCTTCGCGCCCTCGGAATGACGGTGTTGATGAGGATGCACCATGACATTCGCCTATCCAATCGAGAGCAACAAAGCCCATCCGGCGCGGCTGTCGCCGGACTACAAGAGCACGGTCAAGCGCTCGCCCTCGAAGCCGCTGATCATCATGCGCCACACGCTGTCGGAATTGACCGGTCCGGTGTACGGCCACGAGACGGTGCGCGCCGGCGATGCCGATCTCACCAGCCAGCACAAGGGCGAACCGATCGGCGAGCGCATCATCGTCCATGGCCATGTGCTGGACGAAGACGGCCGCGGCGTGCCCAACGCACTGGTCGAGCTCTGGCAGGCCAACGCCTGCGGACGCTATATCCATGTCCGCGACCAGCATCCGGCGCCGCTCGATCCGAATTTCACCGGCGCGGGACGCGCGCAAACCGACAGCGAAGGCTATTACCGCTTCGTCACCGTCAAGCCGGGCGCCTATCCCTGGGGCAATCACCACAATGCCTGGCGCCCTGCCCACATCCATTTCTCGGTGTTCGGCCATTCCTTTGTGTCGCGGCTGGTGACGCAGATGTATTTTCCCGGCGACCCGCTGTTTCCATTCGATCCGATCTTCAACTCGGTCACCGACGAGAAGGCGCGCGCGCGGATGATTTCCGATTTCGATCTCGAAAACACCCAGCCGGATTGGGCGCTGTGCTACCGCTTCAACATCGTGCTGCGCGGCCGCAACGCCACGCCGATGGAGACGAAATAGTGACCGAGACCAAGCCGAAGGGAATCACACCCTCGCAGACCGTCGGGCCCTTCTTCGCCTACGGGCTGACGCCGGCCGGCCGGTACGAATGGAACGACGCCTTTACAGCCAATCTTGTGACCGCCGATGCGACCGGCGACCGGATCCGAATTCAAGGACGGGTGTTCGACGGCGACGGCAAGCCCGTGCCCGACTGCATGCTGGAGATTTGGCAGGCCGATGCATTAGGCAACTTCGCCGATCCACAAGACAACCGCGCGCTGCCCAATTCCAAATTCAGGGGATTCGGCCGCTGCGGCACCGGCGCTATCGGCGAATACGCGTTCGACACCATCAAGCCGGGGCAGGTCGCCGATCCCGACGGCAAGCCGCAGGCGCCGCATATTCTCGTTGCGATTTTCGCCCGCGGGATGCTCTTGCAGAACTACACGCGCATCTATCTCGATACTGAGGCGGCCAACGCCGCCGATCCTGTCCTGGCATTGGTGCCCGCTGAACGTCGCGCCACGCTGATCGCCAAGCGCGCGCCAGGCGACAACGCCGTCTACCACTTCGACATCCACCTTCAGGGCGACGACGAGACGGTGTTTTTCGATATTTGAGGCGCCAACAGATCGGGCCCCTTCATTCACAGATTTGTTATAAAATCGAAAAACTGTGTTCCGGGGACCACACCCGGTAGGTTTAGTCGGATACGTTCTGCAACCCGATTGTAACGATCGGAAACATCCTTTATGGCCTCAAGCGGGCTTGTTCACCGCTGAGGAAATAATGAAAAGACTTGCTTTGGGACTTCTGCTGACCTCGATCGCAGGCAGCGCCTACGCCGCCGATCTGCCGGCACCGCCGAGCGCGCCCTATACAAAGGCGCCCGCCATCGTCAGCCCTGCGACCAATTGGAGCGGGTTCTACATCGGAGCCATGGGCGGCTATGGCAAGGAAAACAGCAGCGATCCGCTCGCGTTGAGGGGTGGCTTCGGCGGCGGCACGGTTGGCTATAACTGGCAGTTCGGCCAGTTCGTCGCCGGTATCGAAGCCGATGGCGCGTTTGCCGACGTCAACAACAGCACAACTATCGCTGGCGTCACGGTGGCGGCAAAGGTTGACGCCCTGGCGACCGTACGCGGCCGGTTTGGCATCGCTGTCGATCAGGTCCTGCTCTATGGCACCGCCGGCTTGGCCCTCGCGGACGCCAAGCTCAGCGCGAGCGCTTTGGGCGTCGGCATCAGCGACAACCAGACCTTGACCGGCTGGACCGCGGGCGCGGGCGTCGAATGGATGTTCCTCCCGCACTGGTCGCTCAAGGGCGAATATCTCTATCGCAGCTTCGGCGGACAGACTTTCTTCGCGAACCAGTTCCCGCCGGGTATCCAGACCGGAACGCTCAACATCAACAGCGGACAGGTCGGCATCAACTACCACTTCTGATCGCGCAAGCGTCGGTCGATTACGAAGGAGCGCTGCATGCAGCGCTCCTTTTGTTTTTGAGCCTGCGAATTTTCGAAAAGCTATTCCATCACCGCATGTTCCGGCCCCGCCGCCTGCTTGCGCAGCGCGAGTTTGGTCGAACCGATCATGATCGCGAGCGGAATCGAGCCGAGGATAAAAAACATCACGAGCTGATAATCCTGCGAGAAGGCGATGATCTGCGCCTGAAGCTGAACCATCACGTCCGCCATCGCGCGGCCCTTGTCGGTGCCCAAGTTGATCATGCCGCTGACGTCGGGCATCTGCATGGCGTGATTGAACGGAGTGATGTTCTCCGACAGGATCGCGTAGACCCGCCGTCCACCTTCGGTCAGTTGCGCGATCACGATGGAGATGCCGACCGAGCTTGCGACATTGCGCATCAACGTCAGCATCGAGGTACCGTCGGTGCGCAGATGATTGGGCAGCGTCATGAACGCAACCGTCGACAGCGGCACGAACACGAGTCCGAAGCCGAAGCCCTGGATGATGCTGATGGTCACGATCTCGGGCACACCGGTCTGGTCGGTCCATGCCGTCATCCAATAAAGCGACAGCGCGGTGAGGCTGAGGCCTGTGATGATCAGCGTGCGCGCTTCGATGTAGCGCATCAGGCGGCCGACCAGCATCATCGCGACGAAGGTGCCGCAGCCGCGGCTTGCGAGCAATACGCCGGCGGTGATGATGGGATAGCCGATCACGTTCTGCAAATAAGGCGAGGCCAGCGCCATGGTCGAGTACAGCACAAGCCCCATCACTGTCATGAAAATGCAGCCGGTGAGGAAATTGCGATCCCTGAAACAGCGCGAACTGGATGAACGGGCGCGATGTCGTGAACGAGTGCGCAAAGAAGTAATAGAACCCGACAATGGCGACAATGAACTCGGCGATGATCTCGTTTGATTCCAGCCAGCCGAGTTGTTCGCCGCGGTCGAGCGCGACCTGCAAGGCACCGATCCCGATCGCCAGCGCCGCGAAGCCGAACCAGTCGAAGCGCAGCTTGGTATCCTGCCGCGTCTCGTCCATGAACACCATCAAGCCTAGCACCGTGACGATGCCGAACGGCAGGTTGACGAAGAACACCCAGTGCCAGGAATAGGTTTCAGTGAGCCAGGCGCCGAGCGACGGCCCCATGATCGGACCCATCATCACGCCCATGCCCCAGATCGACATTGCCTTGGCGCGCTCATGCAAGGCGTAGGAGTCGAGCATGACCGCCTGCGACAGCGGCACCAGCGCCGCGCCGAACACGCCCTGGAGCAGGCGGAACAACACCATCTGGTTGATGTCCTGCGCGAGCCCGCACATCACGGAAGCGACGGTGAACCCGGCGGAGCAGATGATGAAGGTTCGTTTGCGGCCGAAGCGGTTGGCGATCCAGCCCACCGGCGCGGTCATGATCGCCGCCGCCACGATGTAGGAGGTCAGCACCCAGTTGATCTGGTCCTGCGACGCCGAAAGCGTTCCCTGCATGTAGGGCAGCGCGACATTGGCGATGGTGGTGTCGAGCGCCTGCATGATGGTTGCAGTCATGGCGCAGATCGTCACCATGTTCCGGCGCAAGCCGGGACCGGCGCTCGGGCCTGGAATCGCCGTCGGCGACATCGGCTTTAGTCTTCTTTTGCCGCGGCCGACCGCAAGCCAAGCAGGCCCGCGAGGGTACGCTTGTGGCCGGTGTCGATCGTGGCATAGGCGCTCATGCCGGCCTTGAGCTTTTTGACGAACGGATCGTTTTGATCGAAATAGATCCGCACCGGAACGCGCTGCACCACCTTGACGAAGTTGCCGGTGGCATTCTGCGGCGGCAGGATCGCAAATTGCGCGCCGGTGCCGGGCGAGAGCGAACCCACGCTGCCCTTGAACGTATGATCCGGGAAAGCATCGACCTCGATCTCGACCGCCTGTCCCACCTCGACATGGGTGAGATCCGATTCCTTCAAATTGGAATCGACCCAGGGCTTTGCGACATCGATGATGGTGAACACCGGCGCGCCGGCGACGACGAAACGGCCGAGCTGGATCTGGTCGACCAGGGTTGCGATGCCGTCCATCGGCGCCCGCATCTCCGTATGGTCGAGGTCGCGCTGGGCCTGGGCGAGCACGGCTTGCGCCTGGTAATAGGGCGGAAAGTCCTCAAGCGGGAGGTTGGGGTTGCCGAGCAGCTGGGTCAGCGAGCTCGACCGCTGCTGCTGAACGAAAGCAAGTTCGGCGCGCACAGTGATGGCTGAATTCGTGGAGTTGTCGAGGTCGAGCTGCGAACCGTAGCTGTTCTTTACCAACGCCGACTTGCGCTCGACGTCGCGCTGCTTCAGGTCGATGGCCTGCTGCATCAACGCGGCCATCTGGTCGTAAATCTTGATGTTGGCGCCGAGGTTGCTGTAGCTCGTCTTGGCCTGTTCGACGGCGGCCTTGGCGCGGTCCACCGCAAGGCGGAACGGGACCGGATCGATTTCGAACAGCACATCGCCGCGATGGACGTGCTGGCCTTCCTTGACCACGACCTTGTCGATCTTGCCCGGAGATGTCCGGCGTGATCAGGACCTTTTGCGCACCGACATAGGCGTCGTCGGTGGCCGACGTAACGGCCGCCATTGAGATAGAACACGACGCCGCCGATCACAGCGACGATCGGCAGCACCACGAGCAGCAGGAAACGGCGATAGCGGCGCATCGCGGCCAACAGCCGTCGGCGCGGCGCGGCCGCGAGTTTCTCGCGCGGCGGCTGCCCCGGGGCGCCCTTCTGCTCGGGCGGAAATTTCAATACCGGATCAGCCATAGCGCTGTTCCTTCCTTGCATCTGCATTTGCTTCCGCATCGGCAATGGCATTGCGGACGTTTTCCTTGATCGCCTCCAGCTGGGCGAGAAGCCGGCTCGCGTCCGATGGGTTGATTCCTTCGATCGCGGTTGCGGTCAGTTCGGAACGCAAATCGCCCAGCTTGCCGAGCAGCGGCCGTGCCGCCTTGCGCAGATAAAGCCGGTTGACGCGGCGGTCGCTGTCGTCGCCGCGGCGCTCGATCCAGCCATTGTCGCAGAGCCGGTCGATCAGCCGCGTCAGCGTGATCGGCTGCATCTCCATCTGTTCGGCGAGTTCGGACTGCTTCAGGCCCTCGAACCGCTCGATCTTGGCCAGCACCGCCCATTGCGCGCGCGTGATGCCGTAGCGCGCCGCCTGCTTGTCCGCATAGGCGCGCACCAGCCGCTGCAATTCGCCGAGCGTAAACAGGAAGTTCTTATCCACGGAATCGCGCGCCATCGCCGGTGCACCCTTCATGAATTGCTGTCCGTAAGCTTTGGATATAATAAGCTTGCTTATTAATTTTCCATGACCTATTTGTTGCGCCCCTGCCCTGCCAAAACGACATGGCTGAGGTATCAAGTCGCGGAGCGCTCAGCGGTTTTCCGCGTCACGGGATTTTGGTTCATCTGACAAAATGCTAGGGTCATCCCATGACTTTGGCCAAACCGACATTTCCCGCGCCCGATCACGATCACGGCCGTTGCACCGCGGACGCGCTGCAGCATGCCGAACGGGTCTGCGCCAGGCGCTCGCAGAAATTCACGCCGATCCGCCGCCAGGTTCTGGAAGCGCTGTTGTCCAGTCACCGGCCGCTCGGCGCCTACGAAGTCATCGAGGAACTGGCGAAAACCATGTCGCGGCCGGCGCCGATCACCGTCTACCGCGCGCTCGATTTCCTGATGGAGAACGGCCTCGTCCATCGTATCGAAAGCCGCAACGCGTTTCTCGCTTGCGCCCATGATCATGACGAGGCAGCGATGGTGGCATTCCTGATCTGCGAGCGTTGCGGGCTGGTTGGTGAAGTTCCGGCGGCGCCGGTCGCGCAAAGCCTCAATGCCTCGGCGCGTTCGACCGGCTTTACGCCGAGAATGTCGATTGTCGAGATCACCGGCGTTTGCGCGCATTGTCAGAATTAACAAGAAGGCGATAAGCCTCCGCGGAGAACTCATGGAAAATTTACCGCTTGCCTCGGCGGACCGCTCGCTTCCGCTCCGCGCGATCGCCTTGATGCTGATGCTGTGCCTGAGTTGGGGATTCAACCAGATCGCGGTCAAACTGACGCTTCCGGACATTCCGCCGCTCTTACAAGGCACGATCCGCTCCATCGCCGCCCTTCCCGTGCTGCTGTTGATCGCCCGCTTTCGAGGCGTCAACATCTTCGCGCGCGACGGCACGCTCTACGCCGGCCTGTTCGCCGGCGCGCTGTTCGGCGTCGAATTCGTGCTGATCTATCGCGGGCTGTCACTGACCTCGGCCTCGCGCGCGGTGGTCTTCCTCTACAGCGCGCCCTTTTTTGTCGCGATCGGTTCGTATCAGATTCCTGGGTGAGCGGTTGCGCGCTTCACAATGGGCGGGGCTGGGCTTGAGTTTTATCGGCGTGGCGCTCGCGATCGGCATTCCGCAGGCCAATGTCGATGCCGACGTGCTGTGGGGCGACCTGCTGATCGTCGGCGGCGGCGCCATGTGGGGGGCGACGACCCTGATGGTAAAAGCGTCGGCGCTACGTCACGCCCCTCCGGAAAAAGCGCTGATCTACCAGGTGGCGCTATCGATCCCGATTCTGGCCTTCGCCGCCTTCATTTCCGGTGAAACCATGGCCCGGGTTCCCGGCGCCCTGGCACTGTCCTTGGTGGCCTATCAGGCGGTCTGGGTGGTCGGATTAACCTTTTTGCTCTGGGTTGGCCTGGTCAAGGCCTATTCTGCCAGCAAATTGTCGGCATTTTCCTTCATCACCCCTTTGTTTGGCGTCGTGGCTAGCTATTTCATCCTGCACGACAGGCTGACCCCGGTTTTCGGCGCCGCGGCGCTTCTGGTGATCGCGGGGCTTTACCTCGTGAATCGGCCCAGTTCGGGTATCCGAATGCCTGCTGATCCATTGCTGACCGTCACCGAAACCTGATATTCGAGACCCCATGAACCAGCCCGTAAAACCACCCCATGATGACGTCGCCGGCCCCAAGGCCCGGCATCAAACCACCCAGGTCAAGGTTGGCCACGTCGCCGTCGGCGGCGGGGCGCCGATCGTCGTGCAGTCGATGACCAACACCGACACCGCCGATATCGACGGCACCATCGCCCAGGTCGCAGCACTTTCGCGCGCCGGGTCCGAAATGGTGCGCATCACGGTCGACCGCGAGGAAGCCGCCGCCGCCGTTCCGCATATCCGCGACGGCCTGCGCAAGCGCGGCATCAATACGCCCCTGATCGGCGATTTCCATTACATCGGCCACAAGCTGCTGGCGGAATATCCCGCCTGCGCCGAGGCGCTCGACAAGTACCGCATCAATCCCGGCAATGTCGGTTTCAAGAACAAGCGCGACACCCAATTCGCCGACATCATCGAGATCGCCAACAAGAACGACAAGCCGGTGCGCATCGGCGCCAACTGGGGCTCGCTCGACCAGGAACTGCTCACCAAGCTGATGGACGAAAATACGGCTTCCGCCAATCCGCGCGATGCCCGCGCCGTGACGCGCGAGGCCATGGTGCAGTCGGCGCTGTTGTCGGCCGCCCGCGCCCAGGAACTCGGCATGCCCAAGAACAAGATGATCCTGTCGGCGAAGGTTTCCGCCGTGCAGGATCTGATCGCGGTCTATCAGGAACTCGCCCGCCGCTCGGATTACGCGATCCATCTCGGCCTCACCGAAGCCGGCATGGGCTCGAAGGGCATCGTCGCCTCATCCGCCGCGCTCGGAATTCTCCTGCAAGACGGCATCGGCGACACCATCCGCATTTCACTGACGCCCGAGCCCGGCGGCGACCGCACCCTGGAAGTTCAGGTCGCGCAGGAGTTGCTGCAAACCATGGGCTTCCGCACCTTCGTGCCGCTGGTGGCGGCCTGTCCCGGCTGCGGCCGCACCACCTCGACCACCTTCCAGGAGCTGGCGCGTTCGATCCAGGATTTCATCCGCGAGGAAATGCCGGGCTGGAAGACGCGCTATCCCGGCGTCGAGGAGCTCAACGTCGCGGTGATGGGCTGCATCGTCAACGGCCCCGGCGAATCCAAGCATGCCAATATCGGCATCTCGCTGCCCGGGCACCGGCGAAGCGCCGGCCGCGCCCGTGTTCGTCGACGGCAAGAAGTTCCGCACCCTGCGCGGCCCGACCATTGCCGCCGACTTCAAGGCGCTGGTGATCGACTATATCGATCAGCGCTACAGCGCGAACGCAAAGCCAACGGCCGCGGCGGAATAATCGTCGCGCGCCCGGCCGCGTTTGTCGTTCCGACATCTCAACTTTGTCTTGAAGGTCTCACTGCGCGACGGGTGCGCCCGCCGCGCAGTTTCGCGTTCGGCGCCTCGTACACACAATTCCGGACTTGTCCGCGATGTTCGACAGTGTTGAATTCACCGAATTCCGGTCCCACGTCTCGCCTGCCGAGTAGCAGGCGCGCGGCGTCATTCGGGGAGATCGCATGATCAAGCGGCGGGCGTTTCTGGCCGGTGCCTTGAACGCGGTAACGTTCGGCGCGGTAACGATCGGAATTCAAGCAACGAGAGCAGCCAATGCTGCCGATCATTCGTTTTCCGGCGCCTTCGCTGAACTGCCCGGCGTAAAGCTGTGGTTCACGGACACCGGCGGCACGGGCGTGCCACTCATTATGCTTCACGCCAACACCGGCACCAGTGCCGTCTGGGCAAGCCAGATCGCAAACTTCTCTCGGGCCGGATACCGCGTCATCGCTTTCGACCGCCGCGGCTGGGGCAAGAGCGTTGCCAATCCCGCAACGGGACCGCAGCCCGGCAGTATTGCAGGCGATCTTGAAGCGCTCGCGGAATATCTCAAGCTCGACACGTTTCACTTGCTGGGCGTCGCCGGTGGCGGGTTTGCAGCTTTGGACTATGCCGCGTGGCGTCCGGAAAAGCTTCGAAGCCTGGTGATCGCGGCGAGCACCGGACAGATAGCAGACAAGGAGATCGCCGATTTCAGCGCTCGTCTTGAAATACCGGGATTGCGGAAGTTGCCGGCCGTCTACCGGGAAGTCGGGCCGTCCTATCGAGGCGCGAACCCGGACGGGACCCAACGCTGGATCGAGATCGACGAGCATGCGCGCCAGGCCGAAGCCTCAGATCAACCGCTTCGCACACCCAATACCTTTGCGAAGATCGAGACGATCCCGACGCCCATCCTTGTCCTTGCCGCGGATGCCGATCTGCTGGCACCTCCGGCCTTGATGCTGGTCTGGGCGGCCCACATGAAAAATCATGAATGGGCGGTCGTCGCCGATGCGGGTCATGCGGTGACGTGGGAGCAGCCGGACGTATTCAACGCGAAGGTTCTTGAGTTCGTTCAACGGCATTAAAGGGCTTAACGCCCGCACATGGGAGAAAGCGATGAAAATTCAACGTGTGATTGGTCCGATCGTCGGGTCGGCACTGGCGCTGCTGGCGAGTGGAGCGCAGGCGGCAGAGATCACGGTTTTGGCTTCGACAGCCGTGAAGACAACGCTGGAGGAGCTCGCGCCGCAGTTCGAGAAAGCGACTGGCAATAAAGTCGACATTACCTTCGCACCGGCTGCGGCCTTGAAGGTGAAAATCGACGATGGCGCGGCATTTGACGTTGCCGTGCTTACCGTACCGGTCATCGATAGCCTTGCGGGGAAGATCGATATGGCGCGGACCGTCATCGCGCATTCGGGGATCGGCGTTGCAATTCGCAAGGGTGCTCCAAGGCCCGATATCAGCACGACTGAGGCATTCAAGCGGACGCTCCTCAATGCCAAATCCATCGGCTTTACGGCATCAGGCGCCACCGGCGCCTATCTCAAGACGTTGTTCGAAAGGCTTGGTATCGACGCCGAGTTGGACTCCAAACTCAAGCCGTTGCCGGGGGCCGCCGGCGAGGCTGCCGCAAAGGGCGACGTCGAAATCGGCATGACCCAGATCAGCGAGATTTTGCCATATACCGGCGCCGAGCTTGTTGGGCCGCTGCCAGCGGATATTCAGTCCTACACTTACTTCTCCGCGGCCGTCGCGGTGGCGAGCAAGGAAGCCGACGCGGCCAAGGCCTTCATCAAATTTCTCGCCGCGCCGTCGGCACTGGCGGTGATCAAGGCAAAGGGCATGGAGCCTGGTTGATCCGCAAGTTCATTTGCCTGGCGTCCTCTTGGCCTTTCCTTCAGCCGAGCAGGGGTTGTCGTTCGAGCAGTTATCGCCGATCACGCCGATAGCCTGCACTTCGATCTCGATTCCGGGACGGGCGAAATTCGTCACGGTGATGAGGGCGCTGCCGGGATAGTTTCCGTTCTTGAAGAAGTCCTTGCGCATTGCCACGAACTTGTCGCCATACCGGGATTCCTTGATGAAGACCGTCATGGCGACGACGTTGTCCAGGCTGCCGCCGGCGCGCTTCAGGACGCCGTCGACTTGGGCGAACACCTGTTTGACCTGGGCTTCGAAATTATTGGCGATGTCGTGGCCCTGGCTGTCCTCCGTCGCAGTCTGGCCAGCGACCCAGACGGTTATTCCTCCAGACGTTATGACCCCTGGTGAAAACGCGCGCGACAACTGGAACGGCGTCTTCTGCATGTACTCGGCGGCCTGCGCCGCAGTTGCGAGCAACGTAGCGAGTAATGCGATGACGATGCGGTTCATCCGGAACTCCCAACGAAAAATAAAAGGCAGCATGACAGCGATCGAAGCATGGCAGCGATCGGCAAGTGTGTGCCTGGAATGCCGGTCGGCGCAAGCCGACTGGCATCCGGTCACTTGCCGTAAGCCTGCGCGATCTGCCCGACCAGTTTGGCCCAGGGCATGTCCAGGGCGTCGTAGACCGCGCCGGCCTCCGGCCGTGCGTTGTCTTTCAGGATCTCGACCATCAAGGTCGCATAATCCGAGACGATCACCCCGGCCTGCATCATGCGCAGGAGGCCAGCCTGGCGCTTGGTCTCGCTGAACGTTCCCGAGGCGTCAACGGCGACATAGGCGCCATATCCCTTGCCCACCGCGGTGACGGCGGGAAACGCGGCGCAGACTTCGAGCGAGATGCCGGCCAGGATCAGCTTCTTGCGGCCGGTCGCTTCGATCGCGCGCGCGACCCTGGCATCGTCGAATGCGTTGACCGACGAACGGTCAATGATTTGGACGCCGGGTAAGGCGGCCACGAGTTCCGGGAAGGTCGGACCCCACATGCTGTCGCGCGCCGTCGTGGTGACGACAATGGGCAGCTTCAACGCCTTGGCGGCTTTGGCCAACGCGACCACGTTGTGCTTGAGTTCTCCGGTCGAATAGTCGCGCACTCCGGTCATGAGACCGACCTGATGGTCGATGAGGACGAGCGCTGCGTTTTCGGATGTGAGCGGTTCATAGGGGTGAAGTTCGTCTGCCATGACATTCTCCCGAGATGTGGTGGGTTGAGATGCGCCGCTGATCGGCGCTGCGCCGAGAATCATCGCGGCGGCTCCGAGCGTGGCGGATTGGATGAATTGACGCCGTTGCATGCAGGCCTCTGCCGGTCCACGGGCAGCGACTGTTAACTGCCGCCCACTGCTATCGGAGCAAAGGCTAGTCGCTGGACTATCGGACAAGAAGTCGGCAATATCTGCACTTATCATCCAATACATTGGACAATGCCCCGATGCTCGACCTCAACGACTTCTTCTATTTCGTGCAGGTGGTTGATCGGGGCGGTTTCACCGCCGCCAGCCGCACGCTTCGGCTTCCGAAATCAACTCTAAGCCATCGCATCCGCCAGCTTGAAGCGGGCCTCGGGGTTCGGCTGCTCAACCGCACGTCACGACGGTTTGGGATGACGGATGCGGGTGGCGAATTCTATCGCCATGCGACGGAGATGCTGCAGCAGGCCGAACAGGCTGAGGCCTCGATACGGCACCGGCTGAGTGAGCCGATTGGGACCGTGCGTTTCACATCGGGCACGGCCACCATGCAGTTCGCACTGCGCGAGGCGGTCACGGATTTTCTTGTCCGCTATCCCAGGGTCAACGTCGTCGCGCATGCGACGGACCAAAAGGTCGACATTGTCGGCGAGAACTACGATGTAGCGGTCAGAGCGCATTCAGATCCACTTCCGAATTCGACGCTGGTCCAGAGGACGCTGGCACCGGCACCCTGGCTGCTGTTCGCAGGCACCGCTTACCTCGACGCGAACGGCTCGCCCAGAACGCCGGAAGAGCTGCGAAAGCATTCATCGCTTTTCATGATGCGTACCGGGATTTCCCCGGCCTGGCGGCTTCGCCACCCAAGCGAACGAAAAGGCGAGGTTGTCGTGCCACTGACGCCGCGCCTCATCAGCGACGACATGGTCGGATTGAAGCACGCGGCGATCGCCGGGCTCGGCATTGTCGCGCTGCCCGGCTATGTCTGTCGCGAAGAGCTTCGATCGGGAGCGCTGCGCAGGGTGTTGCCCACGTGGCTTGCCGGCGATTCGACGCTGACGGCGCTGCTGCCCTACCGGCAAGGCCTCTTGCCTTCAGTCCGCGCCTTCATTGAACATCTGGCGGTTCAACTTCCAAAGGCTGTGGCAATGTAATTCGCCATATCCCTTCGATAGCTTGCCTGGACGCTGGAACGTCAGCCGGATACGGAGCCCGGCTGATCTGCTCCGACCGCCGCTTCCTTGGGCAGCTTCGTCATTCGGCGCGGACCGAAAGCGGGTAGTTCTACAAAATTTCGTGTCCTCGTGGTTCGACGGCAGGTTGCATTAACCATTGGTGAATCTCTGCCCGATACGTTCTCTTGCAAAATTTCCGCGCAACATCCGCACAACAACCGGCATGCGCGGGCGGTGGGGCTTCCTTGTCATGTTCATGAAATTCGCAATCCGTACCAAAATCATCTGCGTCGTCTCGGTTCTGCTTCTGGCGCTGGCGGGCTCCGGCCTCCTCGCCGCCAGCAACATGCGGGCGATGAACGCGAACACCAGCGAGATTGCGACGAACTGGCTGCCAAGTGTGAAAACACTCGGCGAATTGAACGCCGGCATCATTCTCTATCGAACCGCGATCCGCGCGCATCTGCTGGCCGAGACGGTCGAGGAGAAACAGGCCGTCGAAAAGACGCTCGAAAGGATCGTCGAAAACTACACCAGGATCCGCAAGAACTACGAAACCATGATCAATTCTCCGGACGAGCGCGCGCTCTACGATGACTGGTCGAAGCTCTGGCGGGAATACAAGGGTATCGCCGCAAAGGTGATCGAGCTGTCGCGCAAGGAAGCCGGCCAATTTCCGCGGGAAGCGCTCGAACTGAACAAGCGTGCCATCAAGGTAGGCACCGAGTCCGACGCCGTCCTGAGCAAGGATATCGAGTTCAACAACGCCGGCGCCGAAAGGGAAACCAGGCGAGCGGCGGAGACCTATTCGTCGGCGCTACTTCTCCTTGCGGTCATTGTCGGAACGGCCATCATCCTCGGTGCCGCCTTCAGCTTCTATGTGATACGCGACATTTCGACGGGCATCGCTTCGATCGTCACACCGATGCAGGCGCTTGGCGAAGGCAACCTCGGCGCTGAAGTCCCGCACCAGGGCGAGAAGACCGAGATGGGCATGATGGCCGATGCGCTACAGGTCTTCAAGGACGCACTGATCGCCAAGAAGGCTGCCGATGAAGCAGCCGCGATAGATGCGCAAGCCAAGATCGAGCGTGGCCGCCGGGTCGACGACATCACCCGTGAATTCGAGCAGATGATCGGGGAGATCGTCACGACCGTTTCCTCAGCCTCGTCCCAACTCGAATCTTCCGCAGGCTCGCTGTCGGCGACGGCGGCTCGCTCGCAGGAACTGTCCACCGTGGTGGCGGCCGCGTCGGAAGAAGCTTCCACCAACGTGCAGTCGGTGGCCTCCGCCACCGAAGAGCTATCGTCCTCGGTCAATGAAATCAGCCGCCAGGTCCAGGAATCGGCGCGGATGGCGAAGGACGCCGTCGGCCAGGCCCGCTCGACGACCGATCGCGTCAGCGAGCTATCGAAGGCTGCAACCCGTATCGGCGACGTCGTTGAACTGATCAACACCATCGCCGGCCAGACCAACCTGCTCGCGCTCAACGCCACCATCGAGGCGGCCCGCGCCGGAGAGGCCGGCCGCGGCTTTGCAGTCGTCGCCTCCGAAGTGAAAGCGCTCGCCGAACAGACCGCGAAAGCGACCGGCGAAATCGGTCAGCAGATCAATGGAATCCAGGTAGCCACCCAGGATTCCGTCAGCGCCATCAAGGAAATTTCGGGAACGATCGAGAAATTGTCGGAAATCTCCTCGACCATCGCGGCGGCCGTCGAAGAGCAGGGTGCGGCAACCCAGGAAATCTCGCGCAATGTCCAGCAGGCGGCGCAAGGCACCCAGCAGGTCTCCTCCAACATCACCGATGTTCAGCGCGGCGCAACGGACACCGGCTCTGCATCGTCGCAAGTGCTGTTGGCGGCAAAAACGCTTTCAACCGATTCTGGCCGGCTCGAGACCGAGGTGTCGAAATTCCTCACGGCTGTCCGCGTCGCCTGATTGTTTTCAGGCCGTCGCGTGACCGTCCGGTCGCGCGACGCGGTAAGGCCACCTCGACTGCTCCTGGCATTTAACCCCTGTTAGCCAGCGGTTATTTCGCAAACGCGGGAAATACCGGCAGCTTTTCGACGTCGCGGGCGTCGTGCTGGATGATGAGCGTCGCCTTCAGATTCGCCGCAATTTTCTTGATGCGCTCGATCGAAGCTACCGTCTGGGCGCGGTCATAGTTGAACGAAGGCACGCCGTCCGAATCGTAGTTCTCGCGGAAATGCACCGCATCGCCTGAAAGGATCACGGGGCCCATCTGCGACAGCTTGACCAGCAGGCTGAAGTGACCCGGCGTATGGCCGGGCGTCCGCAGCATGATCACCGTGCCGTCGCCGAACACATCCTTGTCGAGGGTCTGCGGCTCGACCTTGCTTTCGCCCTTGATCCAGCTCTCGAACGGCTTGAAATTCACGCCCACCGCCGGCTTGGGCGCTGTAATCGCGTCCCATTCCCTGGCGCCGATCAAGAGGGTTGCTTTCGGAAACGAGGCAATCTGGCCGGTGTGATCGGCGTGATAGTGGCTGATGCCGACATATTTGATCTGGTCGGGTTTGACATCGATCTTTGCCAGGAGATCGACCAGGCTTTCCTTTGGTGCGACCTTGGGCATGGTCATGGCATGGCCGGTATCCCACAGCATGTATTCGTCGCCGTGCTTGATGAGATAGCAGCTGAAGACGAACTGAAGTTTGAGATCACCGTAAGAGTAAGTATCCGAGAAGCGCGGATTGACCGCCTGAGGTTCCTGAGGCGTGCCGCATTCGAAACGCGCCAGCGACACTTCCGGCGCCGCTTGCGCCGATACCGCGAGGCTTGCAAACAGACTGGCGCCGAAAGCGAGTGTGGTCAGTGCTCGATTCATGGTTTCTTCCCTTTGATTTGGCGGATTGAGACGCGGCTCTTTTTCTGGTGGTGCGATCAAACTATTCGGCGCGATCCATCAGGTGCTAGGTTGCCAAGTAGAGCATGCAGAATACACGCATGTGAAGGGGGACGGGATGTCGATGCGCAAGGCGTTGTGCCTGTTGGCCTTCGTGATGCTCGCGGATTCGGCTTACGCTCAATCGCCGGCATCTGTGCCAGATACGATCGACGGCCGTTCGATAGAAAGCCACTTGGCCGCCGGCAAGAACGCCGCCGGCGGGCGTGACAACACGCCCGACTTCTACGGGCTTGTGACCGCCATCTGTGTTGCGCCTCAGCGCGGCGCGCCTGCGCCGGACGCCCCTGCGCCACGCGACGATCCGAACCGCAAGGCGACCTATATGCAGCCGAAGAAGGCGTTCGACGACGTCTATTGGCTGGGAACCGAAAGCACCTCGGCGTGGCTGCTCACGTCAGACGACGGCTACATCCTCTACGATACCGCCCATGTCTACGATGCCGAGGACGTGCTGGTCGGCGGCATGAAGCAACTGGGTCTCGATCCGGCGAAAGTGAAATACGTCATCGTTTCCCATGGCCATCGCGGCGAATCCGGCGGGGCCTATCTGTTTCAGTCGCGGTACGGCGCGCGCATCGTGACGGCGGATTGGGATCTCATTGAAGGTTCTCTTTATGGATACCCGACGGGCAAGCCGAAACGGGACATCGCTGCCACCGACGGCATGAAGATCACGGTGGGCAATCGCACCATCACACTCTATTTGACGCCCGGACATACGCCGGGAACCATTTCCGGCATTTTCCAGGTGCACGATCAGGGCAAGCCACTGACCGTCGTCTATTCCGGCGGTACCGAATTCAATTTCCCCAACGACGTGGCGCATTTCGATCAATATCTGGCGTCGGAGCGCCGGCTTGCCTCGCTGGCGGCGGCCGCAGGCGCGACCACCATCATCAACAATCAATCCCAGTTCAACGGCGCCGCCGACAAGCTACGGATGTTGGCCGATCGGCAACCCGGCGAACGTCACCCCCTCAACGTCGGCATTGAGGCGGTGGCCCGTTATTTCAAGATCGAAGACGAGTGCGCCCAGGCCCAGCGCCTGAAGGTCATTGCGGGTCACTAGCACGACCTCGAAACTGGACGCCGGTTAGCGTTGAGCCCTCGGTGTCCGGCTCGATCAAAAGCCAAATCAATCCGACAATTTTTCTGCTATGGATATCGGCCAATATCCAAGGGAGAAATCCATGAGCTGGCAGCCTTCCAACGATCCGATCCTTGGCGATCCCGCCTCCTGCGATGCGCTGGAACTCGTTATCGTGCCGCGCACCCGCGACCTCGGCGACGGATTTGAAGTCCGCCGTGCGCTGCCGCATGGCAAACGGCAGATGGTCGGCCCCTTCATTTTCTTCGATCATTTCGGCCCGGTGCAGTTCGTGTCGGGCAAGGGCATGGACGTGCGCCCGCATCCGCATATTGGGCTTGCCACCGTCACCTATCTGTTCGACGGCAGCATCATGCACCGCGACAGCGAGGGCAATATCCGCGAAATTGAGCCCGGCGCCATGAACCTGATGACCGCGGGTCGCGGCATCGCCCATTCCGAACGCACGCCCGACCTTCAGCGCGCGAGCGGCCAGAAGATGCTGGGCCTGCAAAGCTGGATCGCACTGCCGGCCGGAAAAGAAGAGATCGCGCCGACCTTCCAGCATTATGCGGCCTCCGACCTGCCGGTCGTGACCGACCGCGGCGTCACGGCGCGGATCATCGCAGGGAGTGCCTTTGGCGCGGCATCGCCGGTCGCGATGGTCTCGCCCTGGTTCTATGTCGAGGTGACGGCGGAAGCAGGCGTCAGCGTTCCACTTGATTCAGACCATGAGGAGCGCGCCATCTATATCGTGGACGGCGAGGTCGAGATCGCCAGTGAGCGCTATGAGGGCCCTCGCCTTTTGGTGTTTCGCCCCGGCGACCGCATCACCGTCAAGACGCTGAAGCCGGCGCGGATGATGTTTCTCGGTGGAGATGCGCTCGAAGGCCCGCGGCATATCTGGTGGAACTTCGTCTCCTCCAGTAAAGAGCGGATCGAGCAGGCCAAGCAGGACTGGAAGTCCGGCCGCTTTGCTCCGGTTCCCAACGAGCACGAGTTCATTCCGTTGCCGGAATGAACTTGCTTCCTTCCTGATCCTTTTCGAAAGTAAGATTGATGAACACCATGCTTGCGAGCGACTTGCCTCTCCCCCGGATCGGGCGCGGCAAGGTTCGCGACATCTATGCTGTCGGCGACGATCGCGTGTTGTTGTTGACCACCGATCGTATCTCGGCCTTCGACATCGTGATGGCGGAGACCATTCCGATGAAGGGCGCCGTACTGACCCAGATCAGCGCCTGGTGGTTCAAGAAGCTGGAAGGCGTGGTGCCGCATCACATGATCAGCGCCGATGCCGATACCATCATCCGCGAAGTGCCGGCATTGCGCGATCATCGCGCTTCGCTTTTGGGGCGCGCCATGTTGTGCCGGCGGACGAAAGTGTTTCCGATCGAATGCGTGATCCGCGGCTATCTCTCCGGTTCGGCCTGGAAGGAATATGCCGCACAGGGCACGCTGGCCGGAGACAAGCTTCCGCCCGGTCTTCTGGAGAGCGGAAGACTGGAGCCTGCGATCTTCAGCCCGGCTACCAAGGCCGAGACCGGCCATGACGAAAACATCACCGTCGCTCGGATGTGCGAGATCGTCGGCCGCGAGGTCACCGATACGCTGGAACACATGACGCGCGCGATTTACACGATCGGCGAACGCTTGAGCCGCGAGCACGGCATCATCATCGCCGACACCAAGTTTGAATTCGGCCGCGACGCGGGAGGCCGGATCATCCTGATCGACGAGGTGATGACCCCCGACAGTTCGCGGTTCTGGGCGGTGGACGCCTATCAACCAGGTCGGCCTCAGCCGAGCTTCGACAAGCAGCCGCTGCGCGACTATCTCGACACCGAGCGCCGCGCGGGCCGCTGGAACGGCGAAGCTCCCCCGCCGCCCTTGCCGGAGAGCGTCGTGAACGCAACCAGCCAGCGTTATCTCGAAGCCTATCGCCGCGTCACCGGCAGCGATCTGAGGATATAGCGTCGGCGCGCTCCGCGCTTTGACTATTTAAAAAAATGATCTTGTCCTGACGCGCTGCCTTCGTCTACCACTGACGTCCGTCTTTTGGAGATCAACGCGTGAGCATTGAGTTGATTAGTCTCCGGAATCGTGCCGCGCATTTGAAATTCCTGCATGGCAGGCTGCAAATTCCGTCCGGGAACTTTAAATTGAAGAGCGGCACTGAAACCGTGGTTTTGCCAGTACCCATGACTTTCCGAAGTTCGTAACCGATGCAGGCCGGGATGGAGTACGAACTTCGGAAAGGGGGCACCAGGTTGCCGCTGCGCGTGATCCTGAAGGATGTTCTCGGCGGCAGCGCCGCCAGCGTTTTGACCGTCACCTTCGGGCTGTCGTACTCGCTGCTGATTTTTGGCGGACCCCTTTCGCCCTATCTTTCCTATGGCGTCGCCTTGACGTTCATTTCGTCCGCCATCCTCGCAGGGGTGATCGCGGTCGGAAGCTCAATCCCCTTCGCCGTTTCGGGACCCGAAAGCTCCACCGCCGCCATGACAGGCATTCTCGCCTCGTCCATGGCGGAACGCATTGCGGCGGCCAACCCGTCCGCGCCGCTGCTCGTGCCCATCCTGATCACATTGGCGATCGCGACCATCCTGACCGGGCTCGTGCTGTGCTGTTTCGGAATGACGCGCATGGGCCGCGCGATCCGTTATGTGCCGTATCCGGTGGTCGGCGGCTTTCTGGCCGCAACCGGATGCCTCATTATCCTTGGTGCGGTTCGTGTCATCACCGGGCAATCCCTGCAATTTCGAACCCTCGGTCAATTCGAGGACCTTCTTACCTTGGCCAAGCTCGTGGCCGCCTGCGTCATGGCGCTCGTTCTCTATATGACTTGGCACCGCTCCCGCTCGCCGTTTGGACTGCCCGCCATCCTGATTGGCGGCGTCGTCGCGGCCCATGTCGTGTTCTGGCTGACCGGCATATCGCTGGCGGAAGCGCAAGCCGCCGGCTGGACCTTTCAGCCGCCCCCCAGCGTCACCTTCATGTCGCCGTGGAGCATCGATGGGCTCAGCCATTACCCCTGGCATCTGTTGCCGGATCTTTCGGGCAATTTGGTTGCCGTCATCTTCGTGACGGCATCATCCACGTTGTTCAACACCACCGGCATCGAAGTCGCGACGCATCGGGAAGCTAACCTCGAGCGCGAGCTTAACGTCACCGGTTTGGCCAACATGCTCGCGGGTGTCTTCGGCGGATACCCCGGCTGCGTCTCCATCAGCCGATCCGTCCTGAACTACAACGGCGGCGGCACCGGCCCGCTGTCGGGGCTGACGGTGGCGGCAATCTCGCTATTGATGCTGATCTTTGCCCCCTCCCTTCTCGGCCATATGCCGAAATTCGTGCTCGGCGGCCTCCTGATCTATCTCGGCGCCGACGCGCTCCACAAATGGATCGTTCAGTCGCGGCGGCGGCTCTCGCTCACGGAATACCTGTCGCTGATCGTGATCGTCCTGATCATCGTCGAATGGGGCTTTATTGCCGGCATCCTGATCGGGGTCGTGATCGGCTGCGCGACGTTTGCCCTGAGCGCTTCGCGCATCGATTCCATCAAATTCAGTTTCGACGGCTCGGAATACCGCAGTTCGCTCGATCGCTCCCGCGAGGAGCTGGCGTTGCTCGCCGCGCATGGCGGCAGCATCCAGGGCCTCAACCTGCAAAGCTATCTGTTCTTCGGCTCCGCCAACCGCCTCTACCAGCACGTCAAGGCGCTGCTGGCGCGGCATCCGGAGTGCCGCTTTCTGGTGTTCGACTTCAAGCTGGTGACCGGGATCGACTCCTCGGCAGCCTATAGCTTTGCCCAGATCAAGCGCACGGCAAACGACCGCGGCATCCGGCTGGTGCTGGTGCACTTGCAGGCGGCCATGGAAAAGGCGTTGCGATCGAGCGAGTTCATCACGCGCGACGTCAGCGTCATGCCGGAGCTCGATCACGCCCTCGAATGGTGCGAAAACGATATCATCGCGCAGCACGAGGGCCACGGCGACGAGGAAGCATCCTTGAAGGATTGGTTCGTCCGCATTCTCGGCACCGACGAGGAAGCGATCGAATTGATGCAGCGATGCCAGCGTCTTGAGGTTGGCGTCGGCGAGACCGTCGTCAGCGCCGGCGATGCGGCCAATTCCATGCACTTTATTCTCGACGGCCGCGTCGGCGTCATGATCCCGACCGCCGACGGCGAACTGACGCGGGTACGAAGCCTCGGCCGCTATACCACCATCGGCGAAATGGGGCTGGTGACGCGGGCGCCGCGCAACGCGACCATCCAGGCCGAAGTGGCGAGCGTCCTGTACGTCCTGAGCGTCCAGCAGTTCGAGGCGATCAAGGCCGAAAATCCCGAACTGAGCCAGAAATTATTGACATTTTTCGTGCTGGTGATGGCCGAGCGGCTGACCTTCGCCAACCGCCTGATCGGCGTGCTGCGGCGATAGACGGGCCGCTCGCGACCTTTTATGAGCAAAACGGCTGCGCCAGCGCGTTGAGAAGCGACCTGTTGCGGTCTATGATTGGACGACGCCATCGGCTTCAATTCACGCTCGCTTCGGAAAACGGAGAACGTCATGCGCGAATTTTGGTTTGCCGCGACCCTTGCCGCCACTACGACGTTCGGGACTTGCTCACTGGTCCAGGCCCAGGACGAATCGGATCAGAAACTGGGTAAGGTGCATTTCGCGACCACCTGCAACGAAGTCGCGCAGCGGCGGTTCGACCGCGCGATGCGCTACCAGCACTCGTTCTGGTATGCCCAATCGAAGGAGATTTACGAGGAGGCGATCAAGGCCGACGCCGGTTGCGCCATCGCCTATTGGGGCATTGCGCTGTCGCTATTGAACAATCCGCATAGCGCGATACCTGCACCAAATCTTCCGCTTGGACTTTCTGCCATCGAAAAAGCAAAAGAGATCGGCGCCAAAAGCGAACGCGAGCGCGATTACATCGACGCGCTGTCGGTCATGTATGTCGACTACGACAAGACCCCTCAGCAGGCGCGGGTGCAATCCTATTTGAAGAAGATGGAAGCGCTCGCCGCGAAATATCCCGATGATGACGAGGCCCAGATTTTCTACGCGATTACGCTGAACGTGGCCGCCTCGCCTGCCGACAAGACCTACGCCAACCAGCTCAAGGGCGCTGCCATTCTCGAGCCAATCTGGCAGCGCCAGCCATTTCACCCCGGCGTGGCCCACTATCTGATCCATCTCTACGATTATCCGCCGATCGCGGCCAAGGGGCTGCCGGCGGCGCTTCGTTATGCCAAGATTGCGCCGCAGGCACCGCATGCCCAGCATATGCCGTCGCATATTTTCACGCGCGTCGGCTATTGGAAGGAATCGATTGCGGCGAATCTTGCTTCGGTGCGCGCGGCACAGGCGAGTCACGAAATTGGCGAGCAGCTGCATGGCGAGGATTATCTGACCTACGCCTATCTGCAACTTGGACAGGACCGGGAAGCCCACGGCGTCATCGATCAAATCGCGACCTTGAACCCCGGCCCCGATTCCTTTGGCGGCGCTTTTTCCCGAGCCGCGGCCCCCGCCCGCTACATGATGGAACGGGGCGACTGGAAGGATGCGGCCGACCTCGACGTCATCCAGAGCAAGTTTCCGCAGGTAATGGCGATCACTTATTTCGCACGCGCGATCGGCGCTGCCCGCTCCGGTAATCCGTCGGCCGCCCGGGCCGATGCCGCCAGGCTCGCCGAAATTCACGACCAGTTGCAGGCCGCCAAGAATGACTATTGGGCCGGTCAGGTTGACGTTCAGGCGCAGGCCGCCAACGCATGGATCCTTTACGCCGACGGCAAATACGATAACGCGCTGGCGGCCATGAGCGCGGCTGTGGATGCCGAAGACAAGACCGAAAAAGCGCCGGTTACACCGGGGCCGCTCGTGCCCGCCCGTGAACTCTATGGCTTCATGCTGCTGGATCGTGGCATGGCCAAAGAGGCATTGGCGGCATTCGAGGCCACCAAGGCCAAGGAGCCGAACCGTTTCAATGGTTATGTCGGCGCGGCAAAGGCGGCCCAGGCGCTGGGCGACACGGCGACCGCGAAAGCAAACTATGAAAAGCTGCTGTCGCTGGCATCCGACACGAACTCCGATCGGCCGACGCTCGCCGCGGCGCGGGCTTTCGTCGCGAGCAACTAGTGGAGTGGATTTGACATTCGCTCCCCATCCAGCTGCGAGTTCGCCAGGCGAATGTCAAATCCGAAACTCCACTGGAAAACTTGTATCTGCCAGTGGTCCTTTTCATTCTAACATTCGCAAAAGTGACCGCTGAGAAGGGATGCGAATGTTAGAATTGGACTACTAGAGCATGGCCGGAAACCGAAGCACCATAGTTGCGATCATCCTGGGTCTCGCGCTCGGCGCGTCCGCCGGGCTGTCGGCGTTCTTCGCCTGGCCGATGCTGGTGCAGAGCAAGGCGTTGACGCCGCCAAGCCATCCGAATTTTGCGGAAGTGCGATGGCCGTTTCCGACCGACGAGTGGGGCGAAGGCAAGGCCTTCCGTTGCGCGGCGAAGGACTGCGGTGTCGACGTCAACGTGTACATCCGCGCCAAGATCGGCTTTTGCAATTGCCTGACCGGAGTCTCCGACGACAACGAGCTCGACCGCCTGAGCGACTTTAACCTGATGAGCGGCAAGCCGTCGGTCTTGGGACCGGGCCACGAAATCAATATCGCCTGGATGAAAGGCCGCAGCCGCGCTTACACCGTCACCGAGCCCTATCACGCGCCAAGCTCGGTGCTGGCGATCGCGTTCAACGATCGTTGCGACGCCATTGTCGCAACCGCAACCGTCGCACACGATGGGCCTAAAGCGATCGAGCCCAGCGTGATCGAATTCCTCAACAGCGAGGTCGTCGTGCACTGGGCTGAGGTGACGCTCGGACTCTAAGCGCCAGTGCATTCGCGCGGCGTCAGATGCCGGCCATCATCACATATTTGATCTCGAGATATTCTTCCATGCCGTGATGCGAGCCCTCGCGGCCGAGTCCGGATTCCTTGACGCCGCCGAACGGTGCGACTTCAGTCGTGATCAGACCGGAGTTGACGCCGACCATGCCGGACTCCAGCGCTTCCGCCACCCGCCAGACCCGGCCGAGATCGCGGGCGTAGAAATACGACGCGAGGCCAAATGGCGATTTGTTGCACATCGCAATCACGTCGGCTTCATCCTTGAAGCGGATGACCGCCGCGAGCGGTCCGAAGGTCTCCTCCCGCGATACCAGCGCATCCGGCTTCACGTCGGCGAGCACGGTGGGCTCGAAGAAAGTGCGGCCGAGCGCATGCCGCTTGCCGCCGGTCACGATCTTGGCGCCGCCCTTGACGGCGTCGGCAATGTGCCGCTCGACCTTGTCGATCGCGTCCATGTTGATCAGCGGCCCCTGGGTGACGCCCTGTTCGGTGCCGTCGCCGATCTTCATCGCCGCGACTTTCTTCGAAAGCTTCTCGACGAACTGATCGTAGATCTTGTCCTGGGCATAGAGGCGGTTGGCGCAGACGCAGGTCTGGCCCATGTTGCGATATTTCGAGACGATCGCGCCCTCGACTGCGGCGTCGATATCGGCATCGTCAAACACCACAAACGGCGCGTTGCCGCCGAGCTCAAGCCCGAGCTTCTTCACGCCGACCGACGCCTGCTTGTAAAGAATCTTGCCGACTTCGGTCGAGCCGGTGAAGCCGACAAAGCGCACCGCGGGATGCTCGCACAGCACGAGCCCGATCGGCGGCGCGTCACCGGTAATGACGTTGAAGACGCCCTTCGGCACCCCGGCCTTTTCGGCCAGCGCCACCAGCGCCAATGCGGAAAGCGGGGTTTCATTGGCGGGCTTGAGCACCACCGTGCAGCCCGCAGCGAGCGCCGGCGACACTTTGCGGGTGATCATCGAGTTCGGGAAATTCCAGGGCGTGATCGCGCCGCAAACTCCGATCGGCTGCTTGATCGCGAGCAGGCGCGCGTCGCCCTTTTGGGTCGGAATGGTCTCGCCGTAGACGCGCCGCGCCTCTTCGGCAAAAAACTCGACATAGGCGCCGCCGATATCGATTTCGCCGAGCGCCTCGGAGAGCGGCTTGCCCTGTTCGGAGGTCAGGATCAGCGCGAGGTCTTCGCGGTTGGCGATGATCAGTTCAAACCATTTGCGTAAGGTATTCGAACGCTGCTTGGCGGTGAGCTTTGCCCAGACGGGAAAGGCGCGCTCGGCGGCTTCAACCGCACGGGTCGCATCCGCCGCGCCCAACTGGGCCACCTTTGCGATTTCGACCCCGGTCGCCGGATTGTTCACCGGCAACTCCGGCTGCCCGACCCAGGTGCCGTCGATATAGCACTGCTCGCGCAGCAGCGAAGGATCCTTCAGGCGGTCGCGCAAAGTCGGAGCAGCGGATTGCGAGGTGCGGGCGGCAGCAGTTGGGGTCATGGCGTTACTCCTGAATGTTTTTTGAGCGTTGGGCCCTATATAGGCTGAAACCCGCCGCGATGCATCGCCCGCACGGGTGCAGACCGCATCAAACAAATTTGCAGATTTAGGAGAACTGGAACGCGATACGGCTCGCCAAGCGGACAGCCCGCTATCAGGCTGCGCCGCTCATATAGGCTTCGCGTCGCCCGATCATGCGATCCGCGGCGGCCTTGGCATCCGCTTTCGAAGACGTCGCGCAGGTGCGGTATTCGAGATCCGGGGTCTCCGCGGTTGCGCGACGACCGAACCAGGATTTGGAGGCTGCGGGCAAAAGCGCCAGCGCCTGGGCGACATTGTCGACCGCGCCAAAGGAATGCAGCGCACCCGAAGAAGCGAAACGAACCTCATAGATGCCCGGCGTGATCGGCGCTTCGAGATTTTCGCCGCGCGCCGCCCGTGGGTACCGCTTCCATTCGCTCCAGGTCGAGATCATCACGTTTCCTTTGCGCCACCCCCTCGTTTATTTGATCCTTTCGAGGGCCAAATGCAACATTCGTGCTGCATTTTTGCTTTGATCTGAACGCATTACTGAGAGGCCGGTTTCACGTCCCGCCATGACTATGGCGACGATCGGCCCAGTGTTGCCGACGATCCGGCCAGATTCGTCAAAAATTATGGCACGCCCTGCCTCAATCCCCAGGCTAAATGAACGGCGATCACGAGAGCGCGACCGGGTTCCAGCGCTATTGCGGCATGAAACCCTCGGGAGGAGGATTAACCGTTTCAAAAAAATAACCTGGAGGAACCCCATGCATAGCAAAGCCCAGATCGATCAGATATTGCGCGAGAAAAGCGATGCCGTGGAAATTCCCGGCGTCGTCGCCGTGGCTGCCAGTGGCAGCGAGGTGATCTATCAGGGAGCGTTCGGCAAACGCGACCTGTCCAAGCCAGACGACATGACGACCGACAGCGTCTTCTGGATCGCCTCGATGACCAAGGCGGTCACGACGGCAGCGGCGATGCAACTCGTCGAACAAGGCAAGCTCTCTCTTGAGGCACCGATTGGCAAGCTGCTGCCCGATCTCGCCGCGCCGCAAGTACTGGAGGGGTTCGGTGCCAAGGGCGAGCCCAGATTGCGGCCCGCGAAGAAGTCCGATCACGCTGCGCCAGCTGATGACCCATACCGCCGGGTTCTGCTACGACATGTGGAACGGCGACATGGGAACCTATCTTGAGAAAACAGGGCTCCCGCCGATCACCTCCTGCAAGAACGCCGCGCTGAAGACTCCGATTGCGTCCGATCCCGGCACGCGCTGGGAATACGGCACCAATATCGATTTCGTCGGCAAGGCGGTCGAAGCCGTGAGCGGGAAAAAGCTGGACGCCTATTTGCGCGATCACCTGTTTGCGCCACTCGGCATGAACGATACCGCCTTTAAATTGACCACCTCAATGCGTCAGCGTCTGGTCGGCATGCACATGCGTGGACCGGATGGATCACTTGCGCCCATCCCGTTTGAACTCGAACAAGATCCCGAATTCCACATGGGCGGCGGCGGCCTTTACGGCACGGCGGCGCGACTACATCAAATTCACCCAGATGATCCTCAACAAGGGCCGCGGTAACGGCAACCAGGTGCTCAAACCCGAAACCGTCGCCACCATGGGCGAGAACCATATCGGCGACCTTGTTGTGACCAAGATGACATCGGCCATCCCGATTTACACCAACGACGTCGATCTCTATCCGGGCATGATCAAGAAATGGGGGCTGTCGTTCCTGATCACGACCGCCAAGACCCCCGAGGGCCGCAGCGCGGGCAGTCTTGCCTGGGCGGGTCTTGCCAACACGTACTATTGGATCGATCCGGCACGCGACGTCACCGGCGTGATCCTGATGCAGGTGTTGCCGTTTGCAGACGGAAAATGCCTGGAAGCCTTTGCCGGCTTCGAACGTGGCGTCTATGAAGGGCTGGACGCCGCGGGCAAAAAGGCTGCGTGACTTTACTATTCCTCTCCCCGCTTTCACGCGGGGAGAGGAAATGATGCCTCAGATCGGCAGACCGTTTTGCTGTGCCAGTTCCTTCAGCGAAACCTGTGGCCGCGCGCCGATATGCTGGATGACTTCGGCCGCGGCGAGCCCACCGAGGCGCCCGGCGCTCTCATGGCCGACGCCACGCGAAAGACCGAACAGGAAGCCCGCGGCGAACAAATCGCCCGCACCCGTGGTATCGACGATTTTTTTGACCGGAAACGCCGGCACGACCGTCACGCCTTCCTTTGAAGCAACGACACAACCCTTCTCGCTTCGCGTCACCGCCGCAAGGCCGATATCGCTGCGCAACGCCTTCAGTGCCGTCTCGAAATCCGATGTCTGATAGAGCGAATGCAGCTCGGCCTCGTTGGCGAAGACCAGATCGACGGTGCCGCTCCGCATCAATTCGAGAAATTCGCCGCGATAGCGGTCGACGCAAAAGGAATCCGAGAGGGTCAGCGCGACTTGACGGCCCGATTGATGCGCAATCGTCGCAGCCTTCACAAAGGCTTCCTTGGCGCTTTTAGGATCCCACAAATAACCTTCCAGATAAACGAACGCGGAAGCCGCGACCTGATCGGCATCGATATCGGCCGGCGTCAGTTCCTGTGCCGCGCCGAGATAGGTGTTCATCGTGCGCTCGCCATCGGGCGTTACCAGAATATAGGAGCAGCCGGTCGCCGGGCCATCTGCCGCCGGCTTGGTTTCAAAGGCGACGCCAGCGGCGCGAATGTCGTGCGCATACATGCCGCCGATTTTGTCCTGCTTCACCTTGCCGACATAAGCGGCGCGAGCGCCAAGACTGGCCACGCCAACGATCGTGTTCGCCGCCGACCCGCCCGACATCTCGGTGGCCGGCCCCATATCCCCGTAAATCGCGGCCGCGCGATCCTCATCGATCAGCGACATGCCGCCCTTGGTCATGCCATGACGGCTCAGAAAACCCTCGTCGGTCTGCACCAGCACATCGAAAATCGCATTGCCGATCCCGAGTACGTCGTATTTCGCTGCGGTCATGTATCTGTCCTGACAAGCATGATCCGGAAAAGTGGAAACCGGTTTCCGACAAGATCATGCGCAAATAAGAAGCTAAAGCGCGAGGGCCATTCTACCCAAGCCGCCTATCACGATCCCTGCGCCCCAGGCAAACTCAAATCTGCACCTCTGCTATAGAGGAGTTCATGATCCGCTCCTTTCTCACGGTCTCGACCGGGACGCTGGCCTCGCGCCTGCTCGGTTTTGCGCGCGATGCCATGGTCGCGGCCTTGCTCGGCGCGGGTCCAGTGGCCGATGCGTTTCTGGTGGCGTTTCAACTCGTCAACGTCGTGCGGCGGCTGTTGACGGAAGGCGCATTGAATAACGCGCTGGTGCCGACCTGGCTCGCTGTGAAAGAGACCAAAGGCCCTGTTGCCGCCGCGGCCTTCGCCGGCCGGGTGCTTGGCACCGTCAGCACGGCGCTGATCCTGGCAACCGCCGCCGCCGGCCTCTTGATGCCCTGGATCATCACGGCACTGGCCCCGGGCTTTGCCGGCGAATCGACGCTGCATCTTGCAGTCGACGACGCCCGCCTGATGCTGCCTTACCTGGCCTTCGCAGGGCCTGCGACCGTCACGATGGCGCTGTTGAATGCGCAAGGCCGTTTCGCGCTGACGGCTTTCGCGCCGCTGTTGTTCAATGGCGCCTTGATCGCCGTGATGATCGTCTTGATCTTCAAACGATGGGATGCGCCGGACGCCGCGCTCACCATCGCCGCCACGGTTGGGATCGCCGGACTATTGCAGCTACTCATTCTGATCTCGCGATCGCGCGGCAGCCATTTCGCAACGCCGCTGCGCGTGGCGTTCGATTCCGAGATGCGAGGCTTTCTCGCCAGGGCTTTCCCCGGCATGATCGCCAGCGCCGGACCGCAATTGCTCATCGTGGCGGGCGCGATCGTCGCCTCAACCTCGCCTTCGGCCGTGTCATGGCTCTATTTCGCCAACCGTCTGATCGAACTGCCGCTCGGCATCGTCAGTGTTGCCATGGGCGCGGTGCTGGTGCCCGAGCTGACGCGCGCGGTGCGCGCCGAAGACGGAGACGCAACGACGCAGGCCGAGTCGCGCGGTCTCGAACTCGCGATCGGACTGGCTCTGCCGGCGACGCTCGGATTGATGGCATTGAGCGAACCGGTGGTGCGGCTGTTGTTCGAGCATGGCGCCTTTGCCGCGAGCGACACCGCGGGCACCGCGCACGCGCTGATATGGCTTGCGCTCGGCCTGCCGGCCCAGGTGTTGGTCAAGGCGCTGTCGCCGGCGTTCTTTGCGCGTGGCGACACCCTCACGCCGTTAGGGGCAACCCTCAAGGGCCTTGCGGTGACGATCGTCCTGGCGATCGTGCTGGGCCGGCTGTTCGACATTCGCGGCATCGCGGCCGCTATCGCGCTCGGCGCCTGGAGCGGTGCGCTGGTGTTGATCCGGCGTGGCCTCGCCACGTTCGGCTTCTCGATTGATCCCATGGCGCGACAACGCATCCCGCGCATCGTGGCGGCCGCGCTCGCGATGGGCGGGCTGTTATGGTTATCGGCGCCGTTTGTGCTGGCATCCAGCGGAAACGAGTCCGGGCCGTTGCACCTCTTCCTGGTGGCCGTGCTGATCGCGGGCGGAATCGCTGTTTATGGCCTGTTTCTGGCGCTATTCGGCGCGCTGCGCTGGGTTGACGCGATCCATGCGCTCCGTCAAAGCCGCGCTTGAAAGCTTGCGCGGGCAAGACTTGCATGGCAATGGACGGCGCGAGGCGCTTCGAACAGCGATGGCGCAAACGATAGATAGCTTTTCGGAAAGCTGACCATGGCAATTGTTGAACGGGTTTTTTCAGGCGTGCAGCCGACCGGTAATTTGCATCTTGGCAATTATCTCGGCGCGATCGTCAATTTCGTGAAGCTGCAGGAGACCCATAACTGCCTCTATTGCGTCGTCGACCTGCATGCGATCACGCAGGGCATCGACGTGTGGGGCGGCCCGACCGAGCTTGCGCGAAACACCCGCGAAGTCACGCGCGGCCTTCATTGCCGCAGGCATCGATCCGAAGAAGCACATCGTCTTCAATCAAAGCCAGGTCACCGGCCACTCCGAGCTTGCCTGGATTTTCAACTGCGTCGCCCGCGTCGGCTGGCTCAACCGCATGACCCAGTTCAAGGAAAAGGCCGGCAAGGACCGCGAGAATGCTTCCGTGGGCCTCTACGATTATCCGGTGCTGATGGCCGCCGACATTCTTCTGTATCGCGCCACCCATGTGCCGGTCGGCGAGGACCAGAAGCAGCATCTCGAACTGGCCCGCGACATCGCGCAGAAATTCAACAACGACTTCGGCGACTCCGTTCGCAGCCACGGCTTCAATGACGGACTGTTCTTTCCGCAGCCCGAACCGTTGATCACCGGGTCCGGCGACGCGGGTGATGTCGCTTGCGCGACGGCACCAAGAAGATGTCGAAGTCCGATCCGTCGGATTATTCGCGGATCAACCTCACCGATGACGCCGACACCATCGCGCAGAAGATCCGCAAAGCGAAAACCGATCCCGAACCGTTGCCGTCGGAGGAAAAAGGCCTGGAGACGCCGGCCCGAAGCCGACAATCTGGTCGGAATCTATGCCGCACTGGCGGGCCGCACCAAAGCCGATGTGCTCAGTGAATTCGGCGGCGGACAGTTCTCCAGTTTCAAGAATTCGCTGGTCGAACTTTGCGTCGCAAAATTGTCGCCGATTGCATCCGAGATGAAGCGGCTGGTGGCCGACCCCGGCCATGTCGACGCCATCCTGATCGATGGCGCCGACCGGGCGCGCGCCATCGCCGACGAAACCATGAAAATCGACGCAAGGATATCGTCGGCTTCGTCCGGAAGCATTAGTTCCACGCGCACTTAAATGCCGCGGCGCACGCTGTGCCACGGCAAAACAAATCGGGATATTACTCAAGTCGCACCGCCCTGCCGCTTGTCGGGCATGGCCGCGCCATGGCAGCATGTGCCTGCTTGTTGCAGCTTCGGAACATGCATGACCACCCAGCGACGCAGCTACGAGACGGGTCACAAGCCAAAATGTCTGGTCATCGTTGATGACACCGCAGAATGGGACCGCGCGGTCCGCTATGCGAGCCGCTGGGCGATGCGGGCCGGCGGCGGCGTGGTGATGCTGCGCATCATCGAGATCGAAGACCAAAATCAGCAATGGCTCGGGGTTGCCGACATCATGCGCGCCGAGGCCATGGAAGACGCCAACGCCGCGCTCGATCGCGCTTCCGGCCGCGCCAACGGCATTGCCGCGATCACGCCCGAGCGGGTGATCCGCGAGGGCGACCCGACCGAACAGATGATCGATGTGATCGAAAAGGACGTCGACATCGCGATGCTGGTTCTGGCCGCCAATCCCGGCCCCGAAGGGCCCGGCCCGCTCATCAGCATGATGGCCAATGCGGTCGGCCCTTCCCGATCCCTATCGTGATCGTCCCCGGCGAGCTCAGCGACGCCGAAATCGACGCGCTGTCTTAATGCTTGAGCCTTGACCTTTAAGCCTTGCGAACCTGCTGTTATTGGGCTGGATTTCCGGCCTTGACCGTGCTTTCCCCATCGCCATCTGCTAGAGACACCTCACGCGCCGGCCTTGAACCGGCGACGCCGGAGAAACCCATGTTTATTCAAACCGAAGCCACCCCCAATCCCGCCACCCTGAAATTCATTCCAGGGCGAACCGTGCTCGATAGCGGCACCATGGAGTTTTCCAGCCGCGAAGCCGCCAGCCGCTCCCCGCTCGCCGAAAGGCTGTTCGGCGTGCCCGGCGTGACGGGCGTGTTCTACGGCACCGACTTCGTCACCGTCACCAAGGACGACAGCGACTGGCAGCATCTCAAGCCGGCGATCCTCGGCGCCATCATGGAACACTATATGTCCGGCGCGCCGCTGCTTGCCGACGGCAGTTGCGGCCAGCGACGAGGCCGCGGACGAAGCCGATGAGTTCTTCAACGAAGCCGACGCCGAGACGGTCGATATGATCAAGGACCTGATCGAAACGCGGGTGCGGCCGGCGGTCGCCAATGACGGCGGCGACATCACCTTCCGCGGCTTCAAGGACGGCATCGTCTATCTCAACATGAAGGGCTCCTGCGCGGGCTGCCCGTCGTCCACCGCGACGCTTGCAGCACGGCATCCAGAACCTGCTGCGGCACTTCGTGCCCGAGGTGGTCGAAGTCCGGCCGATGTGATGGAGAGGCGAATAGTGAACAGCGAATGGCGAATAGTTGGCGATTCCGCCTATCCATTCGCCAGTCGCGGCTCACTATTCGCCTTCTTTCAATGTTGATCCTGGCCATCGACACCGCGCTTGATGCCTGCGCCGCCGCGGTGCTCGACACCGAAACGGGCCGGTTGATCGCGCAGGAATCACAAGCCATGAAGCGCGGCCATGCCGAGGCGCTGATGCCGCTGATCGGCCGCGTGATCGCGGCGTCAGGAACCGCCTTCGCAAGCCTCGGCCGCATCGCGGTCACCACCGGCCCCGGAAGTTTTACCGGGCTTCGGGTCGGCCTGTCGGCAGCCCGCGGCATTGCGCTCGCCGCCAATATTCCCGTGGTCGGCGTCACGACGCTTACGGCCTATGCAGCGCCCATCGTCAGCCAGAATGCCGAACATCCCGTAATTTCCGTGATCGATGCCCGGCACGATCACGTCTATCTTCAGGTCGTCAGCGGCAATGGAAGCGCACTGGTGAGGCCGCGCGTCGCGTCGATGGCAGAAGCGCTCGACGCCTCGCGATTCGGCGCGCCGTGCCTGGTGGGCAATGCCGCCGGCCTGCTCGCCGAGCGCTGGCCGTCAGACGCGGTTCCACCGGTCAAGGTCGACATGCAATCCGCCCCCGATATTGCCTGGGTAGGATGGTTGGGAGCTGCGGTCAGCCCGAACACGGCGCCGGCCCGCCCCTTTTATCTGCGAGCCCCCGATGCCAAGCCGCCCAAGGAGCGGCTCGCAGGCGCCGCGCCGACCACGTCCCCATGATGACATGGCTCTCTGAATTGTGGGGCGGCGAGCGGGCTGTGGTCGAACCCGCAACTCAGCGCGATGTGACGGCATTCGCCCAAATCCACCACGCGTCGTTCCATCGCGGCTGGGGAGAGGACGAGTTCGAGCGCATGCTGCACGAACGAAACACGCTGGTTCATCGCCTGAGAATCGGGCGGAAAACCATCGGTTTTTCGGTGTCACGGATGGCGGCCGACGAGGCCGAGATTCTGTCGATCGCGGTGGCTCAGACCCACCGCGGCCGTGGGCTGTCCAACGGCCTGTTGTTGACCCATCTCGGCCATCTGGCCGGCCGGGGCATCCGGACGGTATTTCTGGAGGTCGAAGAAAATAACCAGCCGGCGCGGCGGCTCTATCAGCGAGCCGGATTTAGCGTCGTCGGACGCCGCGAGCGCTATTACCGGCAAAGCGGCGGCGAAGCAACTGGATGCGCTCTTGATGCGGCGCGACTTGTCCTGACATTTGCGCGATGGCAGAACGTGTTATGATCGGTGGCCGCCGAGAAAGATGGCAAATGTTGGAATCGGACTACTGGACTTAAACCCTGGCGATGACCTGAAATGACCGCGCTGAAATCCAATCCCGCGCTCACCGCGACCGGCATCGAGGCGCGTTGCGCCGCCACCGGCATGCGCATGACCGAGCAGCGCCGGGTCATCGCGCGCGTGCTGGCGGAGGCGGAGGATCACCCCGACGTCGAGGAACTGTACCGCCGCTGTGTCGCGGTCGACGACAAGATCTCGATCTCGACGGTCTATCGCACGGTCAAGCTGTTCGAGGATGCCGGCATTATCGAGCGGCATGATTTTCGCGAGGGCCGCGCCCGCTACGAACAGATGCGCGACAGCCACCACGACCACCTGATCAACTTGCGCGACGGCAAGGTGATCGAATTCACCTCCGAGGAAATCGAGAAGTTGCAGGCCGAGATCGCCCGCAAGCTCGGCTATCGCCTGGTCGATCATCGACTCGAGCTCTACTGCGTCCCGCTGGACGACGACAAATCCTGAGACGTCGGCAGCGACGCCGTTTCAACCCAACACCCGGTTTTTATGAAATTGCCCCGCAAGGTCCATATCAAGTCATATGGCTGTCAGATGAACGTCTACGATGCGCAACGCATGGTGGATACGCTGGCAGGCGAGGGCTTTGTCGAGACCGCCAGCGTGGATGATGCGGACCTCGTCATCCTCAATACCTGCCACATCCGCGAGAAGGCTTCGGAAAAGGTCTATTCCGAACTCGGACGGCTTCGCGCCGTGAAAGACGAAGCCGCGCGCCAGGGACGGCGGATGAACATCGCCGTCGCCGGCTGCGTCGCGCAGGCCGAAGGCAACGAGATCATCCACCGCGCGCCCGTGGTCGATGTCGTGGTCGGGCCGCAGAGCTATCATCATTTGCCGGAGCTGCTTGCCCGTGCCGAAAGGGACGGCCGCGCGCTGGAGACGGAATTTCCGGCGGAAGACAAATTCGCCTTTCTGCCGCCGCCGAAGCCCGACGCGATTCGCGCGCGGGGAATCTCGTCGTTCGTCACCATCCAGGAGGGCTGTGACAAGTTCTGCACCTTCTGCGTGGTGCCTTATACGCGCGGCGCGGAAGTCTCCCGGCCGGCGGCCAGGATCGTCGACGACGTAAAACGTCTCGCCGATCACGGCGTGCGCGAAATCACCCTGATCGGCCAGAACGTCAATGCCTATCATGGCGAAGGACCCGACGGCCGAACCTGGCCGCTCGGCACCCTGTTGCGTCGCTTGGCGGAGATTCCCGGCATCGTCCGCCTGCGCTACTCGACAAGCCATCCCCGCGATATCGATGAAACGCTGATCGAAGCCCATCGCGACATTCCCGCGCGTGATGCCGTTTGTGCATCTGCCGGTGCAATCCGGCTCGGACCGGATATTGGCGGCCATGAACCGCAAACATACCGCCGATGATTACCGCCGCGCCATCGACCGGTTTCGCGCCGTTCGCCAAGATATTGCGTTTTCATCGGATTTTATCGTCGGCTTCCCCGGCGAGTCCGAAGAAGATTTTCTCGCCACCCTCGCTCTGGTCACACAAATCGGCTACGCTGGCGCGTATTCGTTCAAATATTCGCCGCGGCCAGGCACGCCGGCGGCGGAAATGCGGGAGATGGTGTCAGCGGAAGAAATGGACGAGCGATTGGCGCGGCTTCAGGAATTGATCGACAGCCAGCAATCGGCCTTCAACAGGGCCTTGATTGGAACCACCGTCGATGTGTTGTTCGAGCGCCCGGCCCGCAATCCGGGCCAGATCGTCGGCCGGACCGCCTATCTTCAGCCGGCGCATGTGATGGCGCCCGAATCGATCGTTGGGCAAGTCCTCCCGGTGAGAATCGAAAGCCTCGAGCGCTACAGCCTGCTCGGCGAACTCGCAGGGCCCCTGCCGAAGCTGGCTGCCGCTCCGAACACGCAGCCCGCCATCAATTCATCTGACACGAGAATGGGAGCCTGAACCCTTGCCCAAAAGCGCATCGGATTCACCTTCACTCGCTCCCAGCCGCAAACCCGACCGCGACATGCAAGTTCCGCCTGAGACTCAATTCGTCATCGATTTCGACGACAATCGCGCCGCTTCCGCACTGGTCGGACCTTACGGACAAAATCTTGCGCTGATCGAGCGGCGCCTCGGCGTCGTGGTGGATTCGCGCGGCAATCACATCACGGTCTCGGGCTCGCGCGACGGCTGTGATGCCGCGCGGCGTGTGCTGGAGACGATCTATGCGCAGGCGAACCAGGGACAGGATATCGCGCAGGGCGATGTCGAGGGCGCGATCCGCGCGGTGATCGCGCAAGGCTCGCTGTTCGAATTCGACCCCAAGACCGCCAAATCGTCATTCGACACCATCAATCTGCGCAAGCGCCCGGTGCGGGCCCGTACCGGCGCACAGGACTCCTATATCCGCGCGCTGAAGCGCCACGAGCTGGTGTTCGGCGTCGGCCCCGCAGGTACCGGCAAGACCTGGCTCGCGGTCGCCCATGCCGCGCAGCTGTTCGAACGCAAGGAGGTCGATCGCATCATCCTGTCGCGTCCTGCGGTGGAAGCGGGCGAACGGCTCGGCTTCCTGCCCGGCGATCTGCGCGAAAAGGTCGATCCTTACTTAAGGCCGATCTATGACGCGCTCTACGACCTGATGGATTCGCGCATCGTCGAGCGCGCGCTGCAAACCGGCGAAATCGAAATCGCGCCGCTCGCCTTCATGCGCGGCCGCACGCTGACCAACGCCGTCATCATCCTCGACGAGGCGCAGAACACCACGTCCATGCAAATGAAGATGTTCCTGACCCGGCTCGGCGAAAACAGCCGCATGATCATTACCGGCGACCCCTCACAGGTCGACCTGCCGAACGGCCAGACCTCTGGCCTCGCGGAAGCCGTCAAGCTGCTCGACGGGGTGGCGGGAATTGCCCAGGTCCATTTCAAGGCCGAAGACGTGATCCGCCATGAGCTGGTGGCGCGGATCGTGGCGGCTTATGAAGGCTTGCCGCAACGGCCGGCAATCCACAAGACGTGACGAGCACGCGGCTTAAAGGTCGAATCCGTCGCAAACAGAACTCCGAACTGATGGCACCGTCTGCCCTTCCAATCACCGAGATTCTTGTCGTCGCCGAGTGCTGGCAGGTCGAGCCCGAAGCCGGGGCGACGATCGATCGTGCGATTGCGGCTGCGGCCGAGTTTGTCGCGGCCGATGTGGGCGATAGCGAACTCGCGATCATGCTGACCGACGACGTCGGCATCCAGACGCTGAACCGCAACTGGCGCGGTATCGACAAGCCCACCAACGTGCTGTCGTTTCCGGCCTTGCAGCCCCGCGGCGAGCGGCAGGCGGACGACGCGCCGCGCATGCTGGGCGACATCGCCATTGCCTATGAAACGACGCGCCGGGAAGCCGACGACGAACAGAAGCCGTTCGACCATCATCTCAGCCATCTTGCCGTTCACGGTTTCCTGCACTTGATCGGCCACGACCACGAGAAAGACCAGGAAGCCGAGACCATGGAAGCGCTGGAACGGGAGATCCTGTCGCAACTCGGCATCCCCGATCCCTATGCGGAACGGACCGAATAAATAAAATGCCCGACTCAGACCCGACTCATGACAATCCGCGCAACACGCGCAACCTGCCTGCTGTCGTGCAGGAAGGTGAGGTCATGCGCCCGATCCCGGACAACTGGCTAACGCGCGCGATCCGCACGCTGTTCGGCTGGAAACCCGGATCGGTTCGCGACGACCTGCAAGTCGTGCTCGACACCTCGACGCCTGACGACGTCGGCTTTTCCGCCGTCGAGCGCACCATGCTGCGCAACATCCTGTCCCTGCATGAACGGCGGATTGCCGATGTCATGATCCACCGCGCCGACATCGTGGCGGTCAAGCGCGACATTCCGCTCGGGGAGTTGATGAGCCTGTTCGAAAGCGCCGCGCATTCGCGGCTCGTGGTCTACAACGAGACCCTCGACGACCCCGAAGGCATCGTCCACATCCGCGATCTCCTGGCGTTCATGACGGCGCGCGCCGCCAAGCCCAAGAGCAAGGCCAAGACAAAAAAAACGCCGCCTGAAAAAACGCCACCTGCCGGCCTTGATTTACGCTCCGTCGATCTGGCGCTGCCGCTTTCGGAAGCCAACATCATCAGGAAATTGCTGTTTGTGCCGCCGTCGATGCGGGCGATCGACCTGCTTGCGCAGATGCAGGCCTCGCGCATCCATCTGGCGCTGGTCGTCGACGAATATGGCGGGACTGACGGGCTGGTCTCGATCGAGGACATCGTCGAGCAGATCGTCGGCGAGATCGACGACGAGCATGACAGCGACGAGCCGCCGGCGGTCGTCCGGCAAGCGGACAATTCCTTCATCGCAGATGCGCGCGCCAGCCTTGACGATGTCCGCTCCGTCATCGGGGACGAGTTCGTGACCGGAGAAGCCGGCGAGGAAGTCGAAACGTTGGGCGGCTTTCTCGTCACCCATGTCGGCCGCCTGCCGGTGCGCGGCGAAGTCATTTCCGGACCCGGCAATTTCGAAATCGAGGTGCTCGACGCCGACCCGCGGCGGGTCAAGCGCCTGCGCATCGCCACGCGCAAGGAACGCCCGGCGCCGCGAACGCCGCGTGAAAGCCGCCGGCGCGAACCCGCCCCCGACGCCGCACAACCTGGCGACCCGACCAATCCGCCCGGTGACGGAGCCGCATCGTCGTGATGATCTCTGGGAAACTTCGTAGCCTGGGTCTTGCGATCATCCTGGCGTGGGGATGGAAGCGCGCGGCCATTGCGCTCCTCGCCGGCGCGCTGTCGGCGCTCGCGATGGCGCCATTCAATGCGTGGCCCATTTTGTTTGTGACCCTTCCGGTCGCGGTCTGGCAAATCGACGGCGCGGGCGCCGCACGGTGGCGCGGCGTGCCGGCGGCCGCGCTCACCGGCTGGTGGTTCGGCCTCGGCTATTTCGTGCCTGGACTTTACTGGATCGGCTACGCCTTCCTGGTTGATGCGCCAACCTTCGCCTGGTTGATGCCGTTCGCCATTCTGGGATTGCCGGCCTATCTCGCGCTGTTCACGGCGCTGGGCTTTGCGCTCGCGCGATTGTTCTGGACGCGGGATGCTTCGCGCGTGATCGCGCTCGCCGCGAGCCTGACGATGAGCGAATGGTTGCGCGGCCATGCGCTCACCGGCTTTCCGTGGAATACGCTCGGCTACGCCTTGAGCGAACCGCTGGTGCTCGCGCAGACCGCCTCGCTGATCGGACTGTGGGGCCTGACATTTCTGGCCGTTGCGATTTTCGCAAGCCCCGCGGCCCTGATCGACGGCACATCCCGCGGACGCAAGCCCTGGGTCGCCCCGGTTCTCGCGCTTGCCGCTGCTGCTCGCGATGGCAGCTTTTCGGCGCCATACGCCTGAGCCGGCAACCGACCGTCCTCGTCGCCAATACCAAGCTGCGGATCATGCAGCCCAACCTGCAGCAGGACGCCAAGATTCAATTACTCCGCCAAGGCGGAGGTGATGAAGAAATATCTGACGCTGTCCGATCGCGCGTCCGGGCCGCAATCGACCGGCGTGCGCGACGCCAATATCCTGATCTGGCCGGAATTGGCGTTCCCGTTTTTCCTGACCCGCGAAGCCGACGCGATGGCGGAGATCGCCGATCTGTTGCCCAAGGGGACCGTCTTGGTCACCGGGTCGGTGCGCGCGCCCGACGTGCCGCCGGGCACGCGGATCACGCGCGCCTATAATTCGATTTACGTCATCGACCATGACGGCAACGTGTTGTCGGTCTACGACAAGCTGCATCTGGTGCCGTTCGGTGAATTTCTCCCGTTTCAGGACTTGATGGAAAAGATCGGCTTCGAGCAATTGACGAAGGTTCAGGGCGGATTCATTCCAGGCACACGCCGGCACAGCATGGACGTGCCGGGCGCGCCGAGAATGCTACCTCTGATATGCTACGAGGCTATCTTTCCCGGTAATGTTGTCGATCGCAACGATCGGCCGGGCTGGATCGTCAACCTCACCAACGATGGCTGGTTCGGAATTTCTACCGGCCCTTATCAGCATCTCCAGCAAGCGCGCCTGCGCGCGATCGAACAGGGACTACCGCTCGTTCGCGCTGCAAATACAGGCATCTCCGCGGTGATCGATCCGTTGGGGCGCGTCGTTGCGCAGCTCGGTCTCGGGCTCGAAGGCGTTCTGGATTCCGGCCTGCCCGCAGCAATCCCGCCGACACCTTATGCGCGCGCCGGCGATGTCCCGATCATGATCATACTTGCAGCCGCGTGGCTCTATGTGATCCGGCGTCGCGCCGCAAAATGAACAGAGTTCATACAAAACTTCGCACGAGCAGGATTTGCAGGATTTGACGGTATCACCGCCTAAGGCATAATCCGTTCGGTTTCTGGTGCACCGTGGTCCGGAGGAGCGTTGGAGATGTCGACCAAAGCGCCCAACCCTGTTGACAAATATGTCGGCAGTCGTGTGCGCATGCGTCGCATCATGCTCGGCATGAGCCAGGAAAAACTCGGCGAAGCGCTCGGGCCTCACTTTCCAGCAAGTTCAAAAATACGAGAAGGGCACCAACCGCGTCGGCGCGAGCCGCATTCAACAGATCGCCGAAATACTCCAGGTGCCGGTATCGTTTTTGTTCGAAGGCAGCCCGAGCGGCACGGCGAGAGCCGACGGCAGCACCGAGGGCACTTCGCCGTCCTATGTGTCCGATTTCCTGGCGACGTCCGAGGGCCTGGCGCTGACCCGCGCCTTTACGCGCATCGGCGACGCCAAGCTTCGGCGCAGCATCGTCGATCTTGTCGAGCAGATCGCTTCCCAGGAAAGTCCGGACAAGCGCTAAAGACGCAGGTTGCCGTTTTGAAACGCGCGGCAAGCCGGGCATTGCCCGAGCGAACAATGGTGCTATTGATCGACCGCGCCCACACCTGAATAGTTTGAAGACAAGGCAGCCCATGCTGACGGCGTCCGCCCGCCCCTTCGATACCGGCATCGTTCTCGACGGCATCCGCCGCTGGGTCGAGATCGAGACGCCGACCGACGCACCCGGCCAGGTCAACAAGCTTGTGGCCTTGGTCGCCGACGGCTATCGCGATTTGCCCGCAACCATCGAGCGCGTCGCCGGGCATTCCGGATGCGGCGATCATCATCGTGGCGCGATCATCATGGGGCCAAGATCGCCCCGGAATTCTCGTGCTGAGCCATCTCGACACGGTGCATCCGCTTGGCTTCATCGAACGGCTGCCGTTTCATGTGGAGGGAGACAGCGCGTTCGGCCCCGGCATCTACGACATGAAGGGCGGCGCCTATCTCGCCTTCCATGCGTTTCGCGAACTCTGCGCTGATGGCGAAACTTCGCCGCTCGGCATTACTCATCTTTACGTGTCCGATGAGGAGATCGGCAGTCCGACCTCGCGGGCGCTGATCGAGGCCGAAGGACGCAAGGCCAAATATGTTCTGGTGACGGAGCCGGCGCGCGACGGCGGCAAGATCGTCACCAGCCGCAAGGGCGTCGCGCGTTTTGAGGTGTTCATCAAAGGCGTGCCTTCGCACGCCGGCACGCGGCCCCAAGACGGCCGCAGCGCGATCCGGGAGCTTGGCAACGTCATTCAGACCCTGGAGGCGATGAACGATCTCGCGCGCGGCGTGACGGTCAATGTCGGTGTCGTCAAAGGCGGGACCAAACCGAACGTGATCCCTGAAGAAGCCTATGCCGAAGTCGACATGCGCGTTGCCACCATCGCCGACGCCGACGAACTGGTGCCGAAGATATTGAACCTGACGTCAAAGACCGAGGGCGTCAGCGTCCAGGTGACGGGCGAATTGAACCGTCCGCCCTATGAGAAGAGCAACGCCGGCACGGCGCTGTTCGAGCACGCCAAAACGCTCGCCGCCGAGATCGGCTTCGAGCTTCGCGACAGCTATAGCGGCGGCGGCTCGGATGGCAATTTCACCGCGCCCTTTGCCGCCACCCTCGATGGCCTCGGGGTCGACGGCCAGGGCGCGCATACCCATTACGAGCAGATGTACATCTCGTCGATCGAGCCGCGGACAAGACTATTGCATCGGCTTTACCAGACGCTGCGATGAACGCGCGAAACGACGATAGCAAAAACCGCGAAGCGCACGCGAGCGATGCGACCGTTGAGGGGCAGCGCGCCTTCTTCGGCCGCCGCAAGGGCCACAAGCTGCGCGCGCATCAGGCCGACCTGATCGCGCATTTGCTGCCGCGGCTTGCGCATCGACATCACAGGCCCGCGTTGCACCAACCTCGCTCGGCTGTTCGACGAACCCGTCGACGACGTCCGGCTTGAAATCGGGTTTGGCGGCGGCGAGCATCTGATCGCGGAAGCGCGCGCCTTTCCCAATACCGGCTTCATCGGCTGCGAACCCTATGTCAACGGCATGGCGAAAATCCTCACCCTGATCGAAGCCGGTGAGATCAATAACATCCGGCTGTTTGCCGGCGATGCCGCCGAATTGCTGGCGTGGGTACCGGCGAAATCCCTTGCGCGGATCGATTTGATCCATCCCGATCCGTGGCCGAAGCGGCGGCACTGGAAGCGGCGCTTCGTGCAAGACGCAACGATTGCGGCCATGGCACGCGCGCTGGCGCCAGGCGGCGAGTTTCGCTTTGTCAGCGACATCAGTGACTATTGCGCCTGGACGCTTGCGCATTTCATGCGCACGTCCGACTTCTTCTGGACGGCGGAGCGGGCAACGGACTGGCGGAAACCGTGGGACGACTACACCATGACGCGGTATGGCCGCAAAGCCGAGCGCGAAGGCCGCAACGCCGCCTATCTGATTTTCAAGAAAAACGACTAGTGGAGTGGATTTGACATTCGCTACCCCTGTGGCCGCAGCATTCACGCTGCGAATGTCAAATCCAAAACTCCACTAGAAACCCATTTTTGCTAGTGGTCCTTTGATTCTAACATTTGCAAAAGTGCATGCCACGCCGGGATGCAAATGTTAGAATTGGACCACTAGAGCCGTTCATAGTAAGGCCATCACGCCGTTTCACGCGTCCGCCAAAAACTCACGACCCGTTCCGCGGTCGAGGGCGTCAGCCGCAGATAGTTGGTGCGGATACTCTCGATATCGGCGGAAGCGGGAATGCGCGCCGGCCCGAGCCGCAACAGAACCAGCGAGCGCACCGTCGGCCATTCCAGCCCGATCGCCTTGGCGATGATCAGGACGGGGTCGTGGCGATCGCCGGCCATCAGGCGATCGACCGCCGCGATCGGCACGCCCGAGATCGCCGACAAGGCCGCAACCGATTCGGAATATCGGAAAGATTTGGCAAAACCAAGCAACGCCGCCTCGTTCAGGTCGCCGGCCCGATAGAGCGAAAGGATCGTGCGTTGCGCCGACGTGAAGTCGCGCTGCTTGTCGGGCTGCTCCCTCTTGCCGGAAAGATCGCTCATGGCCTTTGCGACGGCGGCCTGCCGGGCAGGGTCGGCGATGTCGAACAAGCGGCGGCGCACGACATCAACCGATCCCACCAGCAACTCTTTCAGCAGCCGGTCCGGCAGATCGTTGCGTTGCCCCACGGTGATGGTCAGGACGCCATCCCTGGCGGCGCGCTTGACCAGCGCCGAATAACCGATCGGCGAAAAACTCGCGCCCGCATGGGCCGCCGTGCGCCTGATGACGTCGCGCGCACCCCGTTGAACGATCACATCGGTCAGATCCGGAGAGAGTTTTGGACGCTCCGTCATCGCCAGCAGATGATCCTGGCCCCTCATGCGCGCAATCTCGACCAGCGCCTGCTCTTCAAGGACAGGCGATTGGCGCAGCACCGGACCCGCGACCGATATGTTGTCTTCACGCGCGAGTTGCCGGATCAGCGTCGGCGGCGCATTGGCGATGGCGGCGATGCGTTCGGCAATATCCACCCGCGCCGCAAGCTCGGTCTGCGGGACGATGCCGGTCAGGATGTGGTCGAACAATTCGACATGACGGGTCTGGAAACCGGCCGCACCCTGCACGAACAGATCGGCGATGCCGCGGCTGATTTCGGCAACGCGCTTGGGATCGCCGCGTTTGACGAATTCATCGAGCCCGGGGATCGTGGCGACGGTCATGGAACACACTTACCCCGCCAAACGCAGGCTGCCCGGCCATTTAATGTTTGGATGGTGAAGGAAGGGTTAGGCCAGGCATGTTCCGGCGCCCCGCAAAATTAGCCGCATCCGGCGCCGCGGGCCTTGTCGGAGGTCAGGAAAACGGCTATATCGCCCTCGACTTAAGGTTCTCATATACGATCGCGTATTGAGAGTGGGCCCCTCCGGGACCCGCTCTTTTTTATTACCTGAAGGGGCCTGGACCCGATGAGGCCCGGGAACCCGGCAGGGACGCGCCGAAGACCGTAGCAAAGACCACAGCCAAACCCGTCTCGAAGGCCAATTTGACGTTTGACATGACCGACCCAACACCTGGTTCCGTTGAAACCGACCTGCTCGCCGAGCCGAGGCTCGTCGTCGAGCCGGGCGCGGCAGCGCGCGTGTCGGCGGTCGCCGGTCCGGTTTTGCAGGGCATGGGCTATCGGCTGGTCCGGATCAAGATTTCGGGCGAAGCCGGCTGCACCGTCCAGATCATGGCCGAACGGCCCGACGGATCGATGCAGATCGAGGATTGCGAGGCGATCTCGCGGGCGCTTTCTCCGGTGCTTGACGTCGCCGACCCGATCGACCGCGCCTATCGGCTGGAGATTTCCTCACCGGGCATCGACCGCCCGCTGGTGCGCCGTTCCGATTTCGAACGCTTCAGCCGGCCACCTGGTGAAGGTCGAGATGGCGGTCGCCCATGAAGGGCGGAAACGGTTCCGCGGCACGCTTGATGGCGTCGAGGGCGGTGCGGTACGGCTCCGTCGCGATGACACCAAGGCCGGCGAGGAAGCCGACGTATTGCTTACGATGGAAGATATCGCGGAGGCGCGGCTCGTTCTCACCGACGAGTTGATTGCGGAATTGATGCGGCGCGGCAAGAAAGCCGAGCGCGAATTGAAGCGCAACCTTGGCCTCGAGCCGCCGGCGCCGCCGCATGCCAATCGCCCGCATCCGAAAGCGGCGAAAAAGCCGCCCGCCAAGAACACCAAACAACATCGCCTTGCCGCCGAAAAAGTGCGCCGAGGCGACACCGATCCCGTGAGAGGAGACTAAGCCATGGCCGTCAGCGCCAATAAGCTTGAATTGCTGCAAATCGCGGACGCAGTTGCGCGCGAGAAATCGATCGACCGCGGCATCGTGATCGCGGCGATGGAAGACGCGATCGCCAAGGCCGCGCGCGCCCGGTATGGCAGCGAGACCGACGTTCACGCCGAGATCGACGCCAAGAAGGGCGAACTGCGGCTGTCCCGCCACATGCTGGTGGTCGAACAGGTCGAGAATTCCGCCAACCAGATTTCGCTGGAAGATGCCCGCCGCGCCAACCCCGGCGCGCAGATCGGCGACACCATCGCCGACACGCTGCCGCCGCTGGAATATGGCCGCATCGCCGCGCAATCGGCCAAGCAGGTGATCGTGCAGAAGGTGCGCGAGGCCGAGCGCGACCGGCAATATCAGGAATTCAAGGACCGGATCGGCGATATCGTCAACGGCATCGTCAAGCGCGTCGAATATGGCAGCGTCATCGTCGATCTCGGCCGTGGTGAAGCCATCGTGCGCCGCGACGAAATGCTGCCGCGCGAAGTGTTCCGCAACGGCGACCGTGTCCGCGCCTATATTTTCGACGTGCGGCGCGAAACGCGCGGTCCGCAGATCTTCCTGTCGCGCACCCATCCGCAATTCATGGCGAAGCTGTTCGCGCAGGAAGTGCCGGAAATCTACGACGGCATCGTCGAGATCAAGGCGGTCGCCCGCGACCCCGGATCGCGCGCGAAAATCGGGGTGATTTCCCGCGATTCATCGGTCGATCCGGTCGGCGCCTGCGTCGGCATGCGCGGATCGCGCGTGCAGGCCGTGGTCAACGAGTTGCAGGGCGAAAAGATCGACATCATTCCCTGGTCGCCCGACATCGCGACCTTCGTGGTCAACGCGCTCGCGCCCGCCGAAGTCTCCAAGGTCGTGATCGACGAAGACCGCGAGCGGATCGAGGTCGTGGTGCCCGACACCAACAACCAGCTGTCGCTGGCGATCGGCCGGCGCGGCCAGAACGTGCGCCTCGCCTCGCAACTGACCGGCTGGGACATCGATATTCTGACCGAACAGGAAGAATCCGAACGCCGTCAGGCCGACTTTGAAAATTCCACCCGCGTGTTCATGGAAGCGCTCAACGTCGACGAGGTGGTCGGCCAGTTGCTCGCCTCCGAAGGCTTCACCTCGGTGGAGGAACTGGCGATGGTCGATGTCCGGGAATTGGCCGGCATCGAAGGCTTTGACGACGAAACCGCGACCGAGCTGCAGAATCGCGCCAAGGAATATCTGGATCAGCTCGAGACCGAACTCGAAAACAAACGGAAGGAACTCGGCGTGGATGATGACCTGAAAACAGTGCCGGGCGTGACCTCGAAGATGCTGGTGAAGTTCGGCGAGAACGACATCAAGACCGTCGAGGACCTCGCCGGTTGCGCCACCGACGATCTGGTCGGCTGGACCGAACGCAAGGACAGCGGCGAACAGACCAAGCATGCCGGCATTCTCGATGGCAACGACATCACCCGTGATGACGCGGAAGCCATGATCATGCAGGCGCGGGTCCTGGCCGGCTGGATCACGCAGGCCGACCTCGACAAGAAGGCCGAGGAGGCCGCAAGCCCCGAAGATCAGCCAGCCGCTTGACGATCGGAGCCATGTCGCCCGTATGCTCGCTATTGCCGACCCCGAACTCGACGATGGACCGCGGACCAACAGGTCCGCGACCATGCGGATGTGCGCGGTCAGCCGGGATGTGCGGCCGATCGATGAGCTGATCCGCTTTGTGGTTGCCCCGTCCGGGGAGGTGGTGGCGGACCTCAAGCGCAAGCTCCCCGGCCGCGGCCTCTGGGTCTCGGCCTCGCGCGGCATGGTTGCGGAAGCGGTCCGGCGTCACCAATTTAGCAAGGGATTCAAACGGATGTCCGGGCGGCGGCAACGCTCGCCGCCGATACCGAGGCGCTGCTGGAGCGGTTCGCCCTCGATGCCCTCGCGATGGCCGCGAAGGCGGGGCAAGTCATCTCCGGTTTCACCAAGGTTTCAGACGCCCTCGAACGGCAGGTTCAGGGCCCAGTTAGGGCGCTGATCCATGCAACCGACGGTGCCGCCGACGGAATCCGCAAATTGGACGCCATCGCCGGGCAAAATGGCAGGAATGATGGCCATTCGGCCGGAATTCCTATCGTTAATGTGCTGACGTCCGAGCAATTGGATTTGGCACTGGGGCGGTCAAATGTGATACATGCTGCCCTGCTCGCGGGCCCGGCGAGCGATACGTTCCTGTCACGTAGCCAAATGCTGGTCCGATACCGGATGGCGGACGATGACAGAACCGTGGCCAAGAACTTGGACAAGAATTCGCCCATTAAAGACCGTGCGAACGCGCACGACTAGACAGGATTAGGGACTGCTGAATGGTTGATACGAAAACGCCCGGCGACAAGACGCTCAGTGTGCCGACCAAGACCTTGTCGCTCAAGCCGCGGGTCGAGACCGGAACTGTGCGCCAGAGCTTCAGCCACGGGCGGACCAAGCAGGTCGTGGTGGAAAAGCGCGGCAAACGCCGTGTCGGCGGCGATGGTCCCGCCACCGAGACGCAGGCGCCCGAACCGTTGGTAGCCAAGCCCGCCAAGCCGGCGACCCCGGCACCGGCCGCTCGTCCCGCTCCCCCGCCGGCTGCGCCACGCAGCAATTCCGGCGTGGTCTTGCGCACCCTCACCGAGGACGAGCGCTCGGCGCGCGCCAATGCGCTGGCCGACGCCAAGCTGCGCGATGTCGAAGAACGCAAAATTGCCGAAGAAGAAGCCAAGCGCCGCATCGAGCCGCGAAGGCATCGAGCAGGCCGAACGCGAAGCGGCCGAAGCCCGCCGCAAGGCCGAGGAAGAGCGTCACCGTCACGACGAGGAAGCCAAACGCAAGGCCGAACTCGAGGCCAAGAAGCGTTTTGGCGAAGCCGAAGCCCGCCCCGCGGCAGCAGCTGCCCCGGCGGCCCGGCCCGCCATTCCCGTCGCACGCGCGCCGGGCATCGCGGCTGATATCACCGACGAAGACGAAGGTCCGCGCCAGGTCCGGCGTGGCGCCCCCGGCCGGCCTGTCGTCGCCCCCAAGCCGACCGCGAAGCCGTCGCCGCAGAAACAACGCGGCCGCCTCACGCTCGTCACCGCGCTCAATGCCGACGATGTCCGCGAGCGTTCGATCGCTTCGTTCCGCCGCCGCACCCAGCGCCTGAAGGGCCACCAGGCGAACGAGCCCAAGGAAAAGCTGATTCGCGAGGTCGTGATCCCTGAAGCGATCAACATCCAGGAACTCGCCAACCGCATGTCGGAGCGGGCCGTCGACGTCATCCGGCTGCTGATGAAGCAGGGCGCGATGCACAAGATCACCGACGTGATCGACGCCGACACCGCGCAGCTGATCGCCGAGGAATTGGGTCACACCGTAAAGCGCGTGGCGGCTGCCGACGTCGAAGAAGGCCTGTTCGACGCCGTCGATGATTTCACCGACACCGAGCCGCGCTCGCCCGTGGTGACGGTGATGGGTCACGTCGATCACGGCAAGACCTCGCTGCTCGACGCGCTGCGCCATGCCAACGTGGTTTCCGGCGAAGCCGGCGGCATCACCCAGCATATCGGCGCCTATCAGGTGACCTCGCCCGAAAGCGGCAAGAAGATCACCTTCATCGATACGCCGGGCCACGCCGCGTTCACCGCGATGCGCGCCCGCGGCGCCAAGGTGACCGACATCGTGGTGCTGGTGGTGGCCGCCGATGACGGCGTGATGCCGCAGACGGTGGAAGCGATCAACCACGCCAAGGCGGCGAAGGTGCCGATGATCGTCGCCATCAACAAGATCGACAAGCCCGACGCCAAGCCGGAACGTGTGCGCACCGAATTGCTGCAGCACGAGGTTCAGGTCGAATTGCTCGGCGGCGACGTGGTCGATGTCGAGGTCTCCGCCAAGAACAAGACCAATCTCGACCGCTTGCTCGAGATGATCGCGTTGCAGGCCGAAATCCTCGACCTCAAGACCAATTCGACGCGTCCCGCCGAAGGCACTGTGATCGAGGCCAAGCTCGACCGCGGCCGCGGCCCGGTGGCGACCGTGCTGGTCCAGCGCGGCACCTTGAAGGTTGGCGATATCGTCGTGGCCGGCGCCGAAATGGGGCGCGTGCGCGCGCTGATTTCGGATCAGGGCGACACCATCGAGGAAGCCGGCCCATCGGTGCCGGTCGAGGTACTCGGTTTCAACGGCCCGCCGGAAGCCGGCGATCGTCTCGCCGTGGTCGAGAACGAAGCCCGTGCCCGGCAGATCACGAGCTATCGCTCGCATCAGAAGCGCGAGAATGCCGCTGCCAGCATTTCCGGCATGCGCGGCTCGCTCGAACAGATGATGTCGCAGCTCAAGACATCGGGCCGCAAGGAATTCCCGCTGATCATCAAGGCCGACGTGCAGGGCTCGCTGGAAGCAATCCTCGGATCGCTCGAAAAGCTCGGCACCGACGAAGTCGCCGCCCGCATCCTGCATGCCGGCGTCGGCGGCATCTCGGAATCGGACGTCACGCTCGCGGAAGGCTTCAATGCCGCGATCATCGGCTTCTCGGTCCGCGCCAACAAGGAAGCCGCGGCCGCGGCGAAGCGCAACGGCATCGAGATCCGCTACTACAACATCATCTACGATCTCGTGGATGACGTGAAGAAGGCGATGAGCGGCCTGCTCGCGCCGACGCTGCGCGAAACCATGCTCGGCAATGCGCAGATCCTGGAGGTGTTCAACATTTCCAAGGTCGGCAAGGTCGCCGGTTGCCGCGTCACCGACGGCACCGTGGAACGCGGCGCCAATGTCCGACTGATCCGCGACAACGTCGTCGTGCACGAAGGCAAGCTGTCGACCTTGAAGCGCTTCAAGGACGAAGTGAAGGAAGTGCAAGCCGGCCAGGAATGCGGCATGGCGTTCGAGAATTACGGCGACATGCGGGTCGGCGATGTTATCGAGTGTTACCGTGTCGAATCGATCCAGCGCTCGCTGTGAGTCCAAATCTCACAAAGCGCGTGGATTTTATTAACTGAAAATGCGGCGTCATGCCGCCGCGACGCTGAGGCATCCCGGCCATCCACGTCTTGCTAATTCAACAAGAAAGACGTGGATGCCCGCGACAAGCGCGGGCATGACGAATTCGAGAGACGACAATGCCCCGCCATCACAACAAGAGTTCCGCCAGCGGCGGCTCGCAGCGCCAATTGCGCGTCGGCGAGACCGTTCGCCATGCGCTTGCCGAGATACTGGCGCACGGCAACGTCCACGATCCCGATCTTGAAGGCCACATCATCACGGTGCCGGAGGTGAGGATGTCGCCGGACCTCAAGCTCGCGACCATCTATGTGATGCCGCTCGGCGGACGCGACACCGGGGTCGTGATCGAAGCGCTCAATCGCAACAAGAAATTCCTGCGCGGCGAGGTCGCCCATCGCGTTAACCTGAAATTTGCTCCTGACCTTCGCTTCCGCGTCGATGACCGATTCGAAGAAGCGGAACGTATAGAGAAATTATTGCGAACACCTGAGGTGCGGCGCGATCTCGCACCCGATTCGGACGAAGAATGATGACTGTGACGACGGCAAATCCTGTGGTCGAATCGACAAACGACGATTCAACCGCGGCTGATAAAAATATTTTTTCCGAACCGCACGCCGACAGTCCGGCGCGTCAACAACGATCCGCGTCACCAGCAACCGAAACAGAACAAGCAGCCGCGCCGCGACAAACGCGACGTCCACGGCTGGGTCATCCTCGACAAGCCGATCGGCATGACGTCCACCCATGCGGTCGCCGTCGTCAAACGGCTGTTTTCAGGCGAAGCGCGCCGGCCACGCCGGCACGCTCGATCCGCTTGCCTCCGGCGGATTGCCGATCGCGATCGGGGAAGCCACCAAGACGGTCCCCTTCGTGATGGATGGCCGCAAGCGTTACCGCTTCACCGTGACCTGGGGCGAGGAGCGCGACACCGACGATACCGAGGGCCGTGCGGTCCGGACCAGCGATCTCAGGCCCACGCCCGAGGCGATCACGGCGCTGCTGCCGCAATTTACCGGCCTGATCGAGCAGATCCCGCCGCAATATTCCGCGATCAAGGTCCAGGGCGAGCGGGCCTATGACCTGGCGCGCGACGGCGAGATGGTCGAGCTGAAGCCCCGCCCGGTCGAGATTCACCAATTAACCCTTGTAGAACAGCCGGATAGCAGTCATTCGGTGTTCGAGGCCGAGTGCGGCAAGGGCACCTATGTTCGGGCCTTGGCCCGCGATTTGGGCCGGATTCTCGGCTGTTTCGGCCATATCAGCGCGCTGCGCCGGACGCTGGTCGGCCCGTTTGACGAAAACGACATGATTCCACTGGAACAGTTGGAGGCTTTATGCGATAGAGCCGCGTCCGGCGAGGGTAGCCTCGCCGACGCGCTTTTGCCCGTTGAGACCGCGCTGGACGACATCCCGGCACTGGCCGTCACTCGGGCGGATGCGGCAAGGCTCCACAGGGGCCAGGCCGTTTTGTTGCGCGGACGGGATGCGCCCAATTGTAGCGGCACAGTCTATGTCACGGTGGCAGGCCGGCTTCTCGCGCTTGCTGAAATTGGCAATGGCGAACTCATCCCCAAGCGCGTGTTCAACCTGACCGGACTGACTGCCAGTCCGGCTCGCAACGATGGAAGTATGTGACGATGTCGATTACCGCAGAACGCAAAGCGGAAGTCATCAAGACGAATGCCAACAAGGCCGGCGACACCGGCTCGCCTGAGGTGCAGGTTGCGATCCTGTCGGAACGCATCAATAACCTCACCGGGCATTTCAAGAGCCACGTGAAGGATAACCATTCACGCCGCGGCCTGTTGAAAATGGTCGCCACGCGCCGCTCGCTCCTCGACTATATCAAGCGTAAGGACGAGGCGCGTTACCAGGCGCTGCTGGAAAAGCACAACATTCGTCGTTGAGCTTTTAGAAAACTACGCGCGCGTCGTTTGGCGCGCGTTTTTGCATGATCGATCGAGAGCCGGCTTCGTTCGGCTCATCTAAACCGATGATGCGCAAGGACATAAGGCAGAAGCTGTCATGTCCTCGGGCTCGATCCTTAAACAGCGGGAAACGATTTCCCGAAGGGATCGCGCCTCAACAAGAACGCTCAGCAGCAATCCGGCTCGCTGGGCGAAACGGGCAAGGTGCCCGTGATACTTACGCGAAAGGATGGACGCCATCCGAAAACCAGAAACCATGGCAGGATCGCCGGATGCTGACGCAGCAATCGCGCCCAGCATCTCGCAATCTTGCGCATGGTTTTTTGTTTTTTGGCGTCCCTTCTTTCGCGAACCCATGAAAGAAGACCACAATGTTCAATAAGCATTCCGTCGAGATCGACTGGGGTGGGCGTCCCCTCAAACTTGAAACCGGGAAAGTCGCGCGGCAGGCCGACGGCGCTGTTGTCGCCACCTATGGCGAGACCATCGTGCTGGCGACCGTCGTCGCCGCCAAGTCGCCCCGCGAGGGCGTCGATTTCCTCCCCTTGACCGTCGACTATCAGGAAAAGACCTATGCCGCAGGCCGCATCCCCGGCGGCTACTTCAAGCGCGAAGGCCGGCCGACTGAAAAGGAGACGCTGGTTTCCCGCCTGATCGATCGCCCGATCCGTCCGCTGTTCGTCGACGGCTGGCGCAACGAGACCCAGGTGATCGTGACCGTGCTGTCGCACGACATGGAGAACGATCCCGATATCGTGGCACTGGTGGCGTCATCCGCCGCGCTGACGTTGTCCGGCGCGCCCTTCAAGGGCCCGATCGGTGCAGCGCGCGTCGGATTCGCCAACGACGAATTCATCCTCAATCCGACGCTCGACGAGATGGCCGAAACCCAGCTCGACCTCGTCGTTGCCGGCACCGCCGATGCGGTCCTGATGGTGGAATCGGAAGCCAAGGAGCTCAACGAGGACGTGATGCTAGGGGCCGTGATGTTCGGCCACCGCCACTTCCAGCCCGTGATCAAGGCGATCATCGAGCTCGCGGAGAAGGCGGCGAAGGAGCCGCGCGAAGTCACCGATCGATCGACGAATACCGCGATCGAAAAGGAAATGCTCGGCCTCGTCGAACAGGACCTGCGCAAGGCCTACGCCATCCCGGTCAAGCAGGATCGCTATGCCGCGGTCGGCGCCGTCAAGGAAAAGGCGATGGCGCACTTCTTCCCTGAAGGCCAGGAGCCGAAATACGACAAGCTCCGCATCGCCGGCGTGTTCAAGGAACTGGAAGCCAAGATCGTCCGCTGGAACATTCTCGACACCGGCAAGCGCATCGACGGCCGCGACGTCAAGACCGTGCGCAACATCGTCGCCGAAGTCGGCGTGCTGCCGCGCGCCCACGGCTCTGCGCTGTTCACCCGCGGCGAAACCCAGGCGATGGTCGTGACCACGCTCGGCACCGGCGAGGACGAGCAATATATCGACGCGCTGTCGGGAACGTATAAGGAGACGTTCCTGCTGCACTACAACTTCCCTCCCTACTCGGTCGGCGAGACCGGCCGCCTCGGCGGCACCAAGCGGCGTGAAATCGGCCACGGCAAGCTCGCCTGGCGCGCCATCCATCCGGTACTGCCGCCGCATCACGAATTCCCGTACACGGTGCGCGTGGTCTCGGAAATCACCGAATCCAACGGCTCGTCGTCGATGGCTTCGGTTTGCGGCGCCTCGCTGGCGCTGATGGATGCCGGCGTTCCCCTGAAGCGGCCGACCGCGGGCATCGCGATGGGCCTGATCCTCGAGGACAAGCGTTTTGCGGTTCTCTCGGACATCCTCGGCGACGAGGACCATCTCGGCGACATGGACTTCAAGGTGGCCGGCACCGAGCAGGGCATCACCTCGCTGCAGATGGACATCAAGATCGAGGGCATCACCGAGGAGATCATGAAGGTCGCGCTCGGCCAGGCCAAGGAAGGCCGCATCCACATTCTCGGCGAGATGTCGAAGGCGCTCACCGCCGCCCGCGCCGAACTCGGCGAATACGCGCCGCGCATCGAGACCTTCAAGATCGCCACCGACAAGATCCGCGAAGTGATCGGCACCGGCGGCAAGGTGATCCGCGAGATCGTCGAGAAGACCGGCGCCAAGGTCAATATCGAGGACGACGGCACCGTGAAGGTCGCCTCCAACGACGGCGAGGCGATGAAGGCCGCGATCAAGTGGATCAAGTCGATCGCTTCCGATCCGGAAGTCGGCCAGATCTACGACGGCACCGTGGTCAAGGTGATGGAGTTCGGCGCGTTCGTGAACTTCTTCGGCGCCAAGGACGGCCTCGTCCACATCAGCCAGCTCGCCTCCGCCCGCGTGCAGAAGACCTCCGACGTCGTCAAGGAAGGCGACAAGGTCAAGGTCAAGCTGCTCGGCTTCGACGATCGCGGCAAGACGCGGCTGTCGATGAAGGCGGTCGATCAGACGACCGGCGAAGACCTCGAGGCCAAGCAGCCGATGCCCGCGCAGGCCGCTGGCGAATAAATCCTAAAACAACACGAAATGAAAAAGGGCGGCTTTTCAGCCGCCCTTTTGTTTTGGTTATCTTCCTTTCTTGTCATCGCTCGCCCCGTCGAAGCCTTAGCGTAGAAACCTTGGCGTAGAAGCCTTGGCGTAGACGGGACCGGGCGATGGCGAAGAAGGTCAGGCCGCGATGTCGAAGCGATCGGCGTTCATGACCTTGGTCCAGGCGGCGACGAAGTCCTTGGCGAACTTCTCCTTCGCGTCCGCGGTCGCATAGACTTCCGCGAAGGCGCGGAGTTGCGAGTGCGAGCCGAAGATCAGATCGACGCGGGTGCCGGTCCACTTCGCCGCTTTGGTCTTGCGGTCTTGGCCCACATAAGTGCCGTCGGTCGCCGGTTGCCAGACTGTCGCCATGTCGAGCAGGTTGACGAAGAAGTCGTTGCTCAGCGTCCCCGGCTTTTGGGTGAAGACGCCGTGCTTCGATCCGGCGGCATTGGCGCCGAGCACGCGCAGGCCGCCAAGAAGCACCGTCAGCTCGGGTCCCGTCAGCTTGAGCAATTGCGCCCGGTCCACCAACGCCTCCTCAGGCGCCATGAACTGATGCTTCTTGGCGTTGGCATAGTTGCGGAAGCCGTCGGCACGGGGTTCGAGCGGGGCAAAGGACTCGACGTCGGTTTGATCCTGCGAGGCATCCGTGCGGCCCGGCGTGAACGGCACCTTGACGTCGAGACCGGCGTCCTTGGCAGCCTTTTCGACCGCCGCAGAGCCGCCGAGAACGATCAGATCGGCCAGCGAAACCTTCTTGCCGAACTCCTTCTGGATCGCCTCAAGCTTTCCGAGCACGGTCTTGAGCTCGGCCGGTTGGTTGACTTCCCAATCCTTCTGCGGCGCCAGACGAATACGCGCGCCATTCGCGCCACCGCGTTTGTCCGAGCCGCGGAACGTCGAGGCCGACGCCCAGGCGGTCGAGACGAGCTGGGACACTGACAGGCCCGAGGCAAGAATCTTCGTCTTCAGCGCGGCGATGTCCTGTTCTCCGATCGGCGGATGATCCGCAGCCGGAACCGGATCCTGCCAGATCAGCGTTTCCTTCGGCACCAGCGGGCCGAGGTAGCGCGCGACCGGGCCCATGTCGCGATGGGTGAGCTTGAACCACGCCCGCGCGAAAGCGTCGGCGAACTGGTCCGGATGCTCGTAGAAACGCCGCGAGATCTTCTCGTAGGCCGGATCGAAGCGCAGCGACAGGTCGGTGGTCAGCATGGTCGGCACATGCTTTTTCGACTTGTCGTAGGCGTCGGGAATCGTGGCTTCGGCAGCCTTGGCCTTCCATTGCTTGGCGCCGGCCGGGCTCTTGGTCAGTTCCCATTCGTATTTGAACAGGTTCTCGAAGAAGGCATTGCTCCACTTCGTCGGCGTCTGGGTCCAGGTGACTTCCGGACCGCCGGTGATGGCATGGGCGCCAACGCCGGTGCCGTGGGTGCTCTTCCACCCCAGGCCTTGATCTTCAAGCGCACCGCCTTCGGGGGCCGCTCCCACCAGCGACGGATCGCCCGCGCCGTGGGTTTTGCCGAAGGAGTGGCCGCCGGCGATCAGCGCGACGGTTTCTTCGTCATTCATCGCCATGCGGAAGAAGGTTTCGCGAATGTCCTTGGCGGCAGCGAGCGGATCCGGATTGCCGTTCGGGCCTTCCGGATTGACGTAGATGAGGCCCATCTGCACCGCGCCGAGGGGTTCGGCGAGCTGGCGTTCGCCGCTGTAACGTTCGTCGCCAAGCCAGGTGCCCTCAGGGCCCCAGTACAGCTCTTCAGGCTCCCAGACGTCGGCGCGGCCGCCGGCGAAACCAAACGTCTTGAAGCCCATCGACTCCAGCGCCACGTTGCCGGCGAGAACCATCAGATCGGCCCACGAGATTTTTTGGCCGTACTTCTGCTTGATCGGCCACAGCAGCCGGCGCGCCTTGTCGAGGTTGGCGTTGTCAGGCCAGCTGTTCAACGGCGCAAAGCGCTGCTGACCGGCGCCGGCGCCACCGCGGCCATCCGTGATGCGATAGGTACCGGCGCTGTGCCAGGCCATGCGGATCATCAAGCCGCCGTAATGACCGAAGTCGGCCGGCCACCACTCCTGCGATTCCGTCATCAACGCATGCAGATCCTTGATCACCGCGTTGAGATCGAGGCTCTTGAATTCCTTGGCGTAGTCGAACGCCTTGCCCATCGGATCGGACAACTTGGAATTTCGGTGGAGAACGGAAATGTCCAGCGTATCCGGCCACCAGTCACGGTTGGCGTGTCCGCGTGTCCCGCCCGTAAACGGGCACTTCGTTTGGTCGTCCATGATCGTCTCCTCTTGTGGTCTGGGAGTTCCGTCCCTCAAGGCCAGCGGGTGCAATCTACGCAGCTCTTTCCATCAGGTAAAATAGAGATTAATGATGACAGCGATAGGATAATCTGATGATAAACGTCACCCTGCGGCAGCTTCGTTACTTCGACGCGCTGGTCCGTCACGGCCATTTCGGGCGTGCGGCCGAGGCCTGTTCGATTTCGCAGCCGGCCTTGTCGATGCAGATCAAGGAAATGGAGGAAACCCTCGGCGGCGTCCTGCTGGAACGCCGGGCGCGACAGATCGCGCTGACGAAATTTGGCGAAGAGCTGCTGCACCGCGTCCGCGACATCCTGCGTTCCGTCGACGAACTCGGCGACTTCGCGCGCGCCTCGCGCGACCGGTTGGCCGGACGGCTGCGTGTCGGCATGATTCCGACGATCGCGCCCTATCTGTTACCGAAGGTCATCGAAAATCTCGCGCGCCTGCACCCCGAACTCGATATTCATGTCCGTGAGACGCTGACGCCAAAGCTGATCAGGGAAGTGGCCGAAGGCCGCCTCGACACCGCTATCGTGGCATTGCCAGTATCGGAGCCTTCGCTGGCCGAGGTCGCGTTGTTCCAGGAAAACTTCCTGCTGGTGCGGTCCGCCGAGCATGAGGGCGCGCCGGTGCCCAGCCGGGAGACCTTGCGCGAAATGAAGCTTTTACTGCTGGAAGAAGGGCATTGTTTCCGCGATCAGGCGCTGTCGTTCTGCAATCTGCAATCCTCGCCGCCTCGGGAAATGCTCGACGCAAGTTCGCTGTCCACGCTGGTCCAGATGGTCGGTGCCGGCATTGGCGTGACGCTGATTCCGGAGATGGCCGTGGAGGTCGAAACACGCTCGGCCTCGGTGTCGGTCGTGCGCTTCAAGAATCCGCAACCATCGCGCACCATCGGCATGGTCTGGCGCAAGACCAATCCTCTGGCGCGGCAGCTCGCGCAGATCTCCGAGGTCGTGTGCCTGTCGGCCGGCAAGACGCGCGGACGCCGCAGCGTCGCCGGCGGAGCCTCCGCCCGCGTCCTCAGAACCTGAACGCATCGGCTTGAGAGTGAAGCGCCTGAGCCGATGATCGGACGGTGACATATTATCGATGGAAGAGATCGATATAATTGATTACTCGTCTTGCCGAAACGTCCTGCACGCTCTCGTTTTCGGCCTCCACATCGTCAACCGTTGTCCCGCCAGTTATTTCCCGCACCCATGCTGCGTCCCCTCGCTGTCGCCGCCATTCTGATGGCGTACCTTACGGTCCCCGCGTGGAGTCAATCTCCGACTTCGACAACGACCGCTCCCGTTGCGCCCGTGCCCGCAAAGCCGGCTCCGAAAAAGCCCGCGCCGAGGGCGAAAGCAGCCGTAAAGCCGGCCGCCACCGCGGATAGCGGACCGTGTCAAATCGGCGTTATTCCCGCGCTTGGCGGCAAGTTTTTATTGGAGCACATCGGCCTCACCGTATTCGGCAATGAATTCACCGACGCCCCGGTCGATTCATGGGGGCTCGACGATCTCGTGTTCGCACGGGCCCGGGCCGCCGCCGCTGGTCAGTCCGTCAAACGGGTACCCTATGCGAGAGGCGCATTCGATCCCTATTACAACCCTCCAAGAGAGTTGTTCCGCGACGCAAGAAACGATCTGGTCAATGTCGTCCGGCAGGTCGCAGCGAACGTCAATTGCGAGCGCTACCTCGTCGTCGTCCGTTCAGCCGGACAGGTCCCTGGAACCAATCAGAGCGCAACCGGGATCGGGCTCCTGACCAATTGGGCCTCCGGGACTTTCAAAAACGCTCAGTTGTTTACCTTCATTGGCATAGCCGTTTTCGACGGCAAGACTTTTACAAAACATGACGATCCGATCGGTTTCGGGGCGCGGCTCGCCGACCATCTTTCGCATCTGGGAAGAAGCGAGTTTTTCGAGCCGCTCAAAGACTTCGAAGTTCCAGCGACGCCGGAGGCAGTAGCTGCCAACAGTCGATTGCGTGACGGCGCGCGCGCCATGATTGCTGCAAGGCTGGACAAAGAATTGCCTGCGTATCTTAATGACGCCGGCAATACCCGATAGCCGACACGCTCGAAATCGTATCATCCATTCGTCAGGCTGCCGCTCGCCTGGCACATGATTTCGCAAGGATAGGCCATTATGATGAAACTGTACTGGTCGCCGCGCTCACGATCGTTCTCCGCGCTTTGGCTGATGGAAGAAACCGGCGAGCCCTATGAGCGAGTGCTGACCGACATCAGCAAGGGCGCGCAGAAGACGGCGGAATTTCTCGCGGTCAATCCGATGGGCAAGGTGCCGGCGCTCCAGGACGGCGAGGCGACGCTGGCGGAAGCCGCCGCGATCTGCGCCTATGTCGCCGAGCGCTATCCACAAGCGAAGCTCGCGCCGCCGCCGGGCGATCCCATGCGTGCGAAGTATCTTTACTGGCTGTTCTTTGGGCCCGGCTGCGTCGAGCCGGCAATGGTGCAAATTGCCACCAAGATCGAGATGAATCCGGTTTCCGCCGGCTGGGGCGATGCGCAACGCGTGTACGACGTGCTCGATGCCGCGCTGGAAAAGGGGCCGTGGATTCTTGGTGAGAATTTCTCGGCGGCCGATATCGTGATCGGATCGGGCCTGAATTTCTCGATCCGTCTGTTCAAGATGGTGCCGACGCGCCCGTCATTCGACCGCTATCTCGACGCCTGTGCGGCACGGCCGGCGTTTCAGCGCGCCGGCGCGCTGGTGATGGGATAGCGTATTCCTTTGCGCATAATCTTTTCGAAAAACCGGTTCCCACTTTTTCGGTTTATGCTCTATTCGCCCTTCAGATTTTCCGGCTTCGGCATCGAGATGACATTGTAGCCGGAATCGACGAAATGCGTTTCGCCGGTGACCCCGCCGGAGAGATCCGACAGCAGGTACAGCGCTGAGCCGCCGAGTTCGTCCAGCGTGACGCCGCGGCCAAGCGGCGAGTGCTTCTGCTGGAAAGCGAACATCGCCCGCGCATCGCCGATGCCGGAACCGGCCAGCGTGCGAATGGGTCCCGCCGAAATCGCGTTCACGCGGATGCCGCGCGGCCCAAAATCGGCGGCGAGGTAGCGTACTGAGGCTTCCAGCGCGGCCTTGGCGACGCCCATCACGTTATAATTCGGCATCACGCGCGTCGACCCGCCGAAGGTCAGCGTGATCATGGCCCCGCCCGTCTCCGGCATCAGTTCCGCGGCGCGCTTGGCCAGTTCGGTGAACGAAAAACAGGAGATCAGCATGGTGCGCGAGAAGTTATCGCGCGTGGTGTCGGCGTAGCGGCCTTTGAGCTCGTTCTTGTCGGAAAAGGCGATGGCGTGGACCAGAAAATCCAGCCCGCCCCATCTGGTCTTCAACTCGCTGAAGACGGAATCGACGCTTGCGGGATCCTCGACGTCACACGGCAGTACCACATCCACGCCGATCGAGGCGGCCAGCGGCTTGACCCGCTTGCCGAGCGCATCGCCCTGATAGGTGAAAGCAAGCTCGGCCCCCTCGCCTGCGAGCGTCTTGGCGATCCCCCACGCGATCGAATGGTCGTTGGCAACGCCCATGACCAAGCCGCGCTTGCCCTTCATCAGGTCTTGCATCGCGCCACTACTCCACACTCAAGGGGATAAAACGAACCTTACGCGTCCAGCCGCTTGAACACCAGCGTCGCGTTGGTGCCGCCGAAGCCGAAGGAATTCGACAGCACCGTGCCAAGCTTGACGTTGTCGATGCGCTTGCGAACGATCGGCATGTCGGCGAACACCGGATCGAGTTCGGTGATATGGGCGCTCTCGCAGATGAAACCGTTATTCATCATCAGAAGCGAATAGATCGCTTCCTGCACGCCGGTCGCGCCGAGCGAATGACCGGTCAACGCCTTGGTCGCCGAAATCGGCGGGCACTTCTCGCCGGTCCCGAACACCTTGCGGATCGCCTCGATCTCCGGCGGATCGCCGGCCGGCGTCGAGGTGGCGTGGGGATTGATGTAGTCGATCTTGGTGTTGACCGTGGACATGGCCATCCGCATGCAGCGCTCGGCGCCTTCGCCCGAAGGCGCGACCATGTCATAGCCGTCCGATGTCGCGCCATAACCGACAATTTCACCGTAGATCTTTGCGCCGCGCGCCTTGGCGTGTTCGAGTTCTTCGAGCACCACCACACCGGCGCCCCCGGCAATGACGAAGCCGTCGCGGCTGATGTCATAGGGCCGCGAGGCGGTCGCGGGCGTGTCGTTGTATTTCGACGACATCGCGCCCATCGCGTCGAACAGCACCGACAGGCTCCAGTCGAGTTCCTCGCAACCGCCGGCAAAAATCATGTCCTGCTTGCCAAGCTGAATGGTCTCGTAGGCGTTGCCGATGCAATGATTGGAGGTCGCGCAGGCCGACGAGATCGAGTAGTTCACGCCCTTGATCTTGAACCAGGTGGCGAGCGTTGCGGATGCGGTCGACGACATCGCCTTTGGCACCGCGAACGGACCGACCCGCTTCGGACCCTTGGTGCGCGTGATATCGGCAGCCTCCACGATCGTACGCGCCGAGGGGCCGCCCGAACCCATGATGATGCCGGTGCGGACATTGGAGACTTCCGACGGATCGAGGCCGGCGTCCTGGATCGCCTGTTCCATGGCGACATGATTCCAGGCCGCGCCTTCGGCCAGGAAACGCATCGCGCGCCGATCGATCACGCCGGCCGGATCGAGCGTCGGCGCGCCCTGAACCTGCGAGCGGAAACCCATCTCGGCATATTTTTCCGCGCGCGTGATTCCGGACTTGGCCTCGTGGAGGCTCGAAAGCACTTCCTGGGTGTTGTTTCCGATGGATGAGACGATACCCATCCCCGTGATGACAACCCGCCTCATGACCGCCTCACCCTATCGTTATCTTCTTTTGCGATGTCTGTGGCCAAACCACTCAAAGGTCGCCTCGACCCAGTGAAAAGTTCATGCTGCCGCCGACGAGGCGGCGTCCTGCTTGAACAGCCCGACCTTCAGATCCTTCGCGCGATAGATAATCTCGCCATCCATGGAAAGCCAGCCGTCCGCGATGCCCAAGCACGAGCTTCGAGCGCATCACCCGTTTTATGTCGATGTTGTACACAACCTTGCGAACGTTCGGCAGCACCTGGCCGGCCAGCTTCAACTCGCCCAGGCCCAGCGCCCGGCCGCGGCCTTCGCCGCCGATCCAGCCGAGATAAAAGCCGACCATCTGCCACATCGCATCCAGACCGAGGCAGCCGGGCATGACCGGATCGTTCTTGAAATGGCAGCCAAAGAACCAAAGGTCCGGCTTGACGTCGAGTTCCGCGCGGATCAGGCCCTTGCCATATTCCCCGCCGGTCTCGGCGATATCGCTGATGCGATCGAACATCAGCATCGGAGGCAGCGGCAATTGGGCGTTGCCCGGGGCCAAACAGCTCGCCGCGGGCGCATGCCAGCAAATCTTCATATTCATAACCGTTGCGCCGATTCAGCATGGTGCCAGCCCTGTCAAAAATCCCGATGAAGCATTTTAGGCGAAACCAACCCGCTCGGTACGGGAATCGGCGCCTGTTGTGCGGATGGCCCTCAAACTCCGCAAGGCCGGGAAACCCTGCGGCAGTCGGCATTTACCTGATGCCAAACCGCCCGTTAACCGAAGTTCGCGCTCTCTATCACAGGGCTTGCGGGTGGCAAAGCGCGCGACCGAGGCAAATAGCCGCTTGCCGCTTTTAGAGGGCCTGACCTTTGGAGCGTTCTAGTTGCGAAAAACTTGCATCTACCGCCGTTCATCCCTATAATTGATTGAGATATTGAGGTTGTTTGCAGAGTCTGACGTGGCAATGAGCGACAACGGAAACAGTTTGAACGACGAAACGGTGGGTTCCGAGCCCGGGGTGCCGGGCCGCGAGCCGGCGTTGACCGGCTGTCCCTGGCACGACGTCAATGAGATGTTGCAGGCTGCGGGCCTGCGGCCAACCCGTCAGCGGATGGCGCTTGGCTGGCTCCTGTTCGGCAAAGGCGCGCGCCATCTCACCGCCGAGATGCTCTACGAGGAAGCGACGCTGGCCAAGGTGCCGGTGTCGCTTGCCACCGTCTACAACACGCTCAATCAGTTGACCGATGCCGGTCTCTTGCGCCAGGTCAGCGTCGACGGCACCAAAACCTATTTCGACACCAACGTGTCGGCGCACCATCACTTCTATCTCGAGAACAACCACGAGCTGGTCGATATCGAGGACCCGCATCTGGTGCTGCAAAAGATGCCCGAAGTGCCCGAGGGCTACGAGATCGCGCGGATCGACATGGTCGTCCGCCTGCGCAAGAAGCGCTGAAGGTTAATCCATAAAGATAGCTATTCGTCATGGCCGGGCTTGTCCCGGCCATCCACGTTGTTGAGGCATAAACGTAAGACGTGGATGCCCGCGACAGGCGCGGGCATGACGAAATCTTTCTTGGGATGAGGCTTTCTCAATCCACCTTTTCGTCGGCGTAGACGCCCCAGAGCCGCTGCTGCTCGATCCAGCCATCAAAGCCATTGCCCATGACGTGGCACCAGCCAGCCGCGCAATGTTTGACCTGGGCCACGACACCGGCTTGCAGGCGGGCGCTGATGGCGCTGGCCGCGTCGGCGCGTTCGTATAACGACGCGAGGTCATCCTTGTTCTTCATGGTGATGACCGCGGTGCGGCGGCCCGACAGCAGCGAGTGATAGACCCAGCCCTCGGCGCCCTCGGAATCGCGAACCCGGCGCCAGTTTTCGAATTCGGCTGTAATCTCCACCGGGAGCCCCGAACGGGTATAGACCCAGGCCACGTCGTTGTCCTTGGTCGGGCCTGCGCGAACATTCACATGGTCTGATTTGAGGCTGACATAGCGCGGCACCGGCAGACCGCTGGTCGTCAGCGCGGCATCCTTGGCCGCAACCGCAGTCCTCAACGGAGCACCCAGCACCAGCCAGGCTGCAAGCACCGCCAAACCGAAACGCCCCCACGCCATCAACGCGTCTCCTGCCGAGATCAGCTCAAATTCTTCGAGCTGAGACACCTTACCCTGTAAGACCCCAAACCCCTGTCGCCGCCCGATAACCTTCGGCTTGAACCCAGTTCCCTCACGGGTTCTTGTCTTGGCCCGGCCTTCTGCTAGAGAGGACGGAAAGCCAGAACGAAAGACCCCGAAAACTCCCGCTACAGCTCCGACAGCGATGTCGGATGCATGCGGAAACGCCCGGACCAAGCGGCAGCGCAGTGTCGAACACCCGGGTTAATGAGGTCTGAACAACCTCATGAGGGCAGGACATGTCGGTTAGGAAAAAGCCTCTCGTTGTCGTCACACGCAAGCTGCCGGACTCGATCGAGACGCGGATGCGCGAGCTGTTCGACGCCCGGCTCAATCTCGACGACACGCCGCTGACGCAGGATCAACTGGTCGAGGCGGTTCGTACCGCCGATATCCTGGTTCCGACCGTCACCGACCATATCAGCGAAGACGTGCTCAAGCAGGCTGACAGCAAGCTGAAGCTGATCGCCAATTTCGGCAACGGCGTCGACAATATCGACGTCACGGCGGCGCATGCGCGCGGCATCACCGTAACCAACACGCCAAAGGTTTTGACCGAAGATACCGCCGACATGACCATGGCACTGATCCTGGCCGTGCCGCGCCGGCTGATCGAGGGCGCCTCGGTCCTCACCGACGGCAGGAACTGGGCGGGCTGGTCGCCGACCTGGATGCTTGGCCACCGCCTCGGGGGAAAGCGGCTCGGCATCGTCGGCATGGGCCGGATTGGACAGGCCGTCGCGCGCCGCGCCCACGCCTTCGGCCTGCAGATCCACTATCACAACCGCAAGCCGGTCGCCCCGCGTATCGCCGAAGAACTCGGCGCGACCTATTGGGAAAGCCTCGACCAGATGCTGGCGCGGATGGACATCATCTCGGTGAATTGTCCGCACACGCCGGCGACGTTTCATCTGTTGTCGGCACGGCGGCTGAAGCTGATCCGCAAGGACGCCTATATCGTCAACACCGCGCGCGGCGAGGTGATCGACGAGGAAACGCTGACCAAGCTGATCGAAGGCGGCGAGATCGCCGGCGCCGGACTCGACGTGTTCGAGCACGAACCCGCGGTCAGTCCGAAACTGGTCCGGCTGGCAAAGGCCGGCAAGGTGACGCTGTTGCCGCATATGGGCTCGGCCACCATCGAAGGCCGCGTCGAGATGGGCGAGAAGGTGATCATCAACATCAGAACCTTCCTCGACAACCACAAGCCGCCGGACCGCGTGCTGCCCAGCATGCTGTGAGATGCGTCGCCGTCACCCATCCTTGCTTCGCTCCCGCTTGCGCCATTCGCCGACAAAGGCAACGAAAGCGGCGAGCGCCGGCGGCGTCTGGCGCCGGCTCGGATAATACAGGAACGGTCCGGGGAACGGCGTGCACCAGTCGTCGAGCACGCTGACCAGCGCGCCGGATTTGACAGCGTCACGCACATAGCCTTCGAAGGTGAGCCAGAAGCCGAAGCCGTCGCGGGCGGCGCGCTGCGCGACGCCGGGATAGTTGACGATCAATTTCGCCGCCGGCGATACCTTGACCACCCGCCCGGCCTTTTCGAACTCCCAGTCCTGCATCTGGCCTCGGCCGTAGCGAATGCGGACGCAGCGATGATCGAGCAGGTCCTTCGGATGCTTCGGCCTGCCGTGGCTGGCGACATAGCCGGGTGAAGCCACCACCGCGTAGCGCTGCGGCGGCCCGAGCGACACCGCGATCATGTCCTGCGCCAGATGCTCGCCATAACGCACACCGGCGTCGTAGCCCTGGCCGACGATGTCGACGAACGAGCTGTCGCCGACAATCTCAAGGTCGATCTTCGGATAGGCCGCGAGGAACGGGGCAACCATCGGCGCCAGCGCCAGATCAATCGCGGGCGGCGGGGCGTTGATGCGTAGCCGGCCTGACGGAACGCCGCGCAGTCCCCGCACCTCGTCCAGCGCGCCGTTGACGTCGTGCATCGCCGGCCCGACACGTGAAAGCAGCAGTTCACCGGCCTCGGTCAGGGCCACGCTGCGGGTGGTGCGGTTGAGAAGCCGCACGCCAAGCCGTTCCTCCATGGCCCGCAGCCGCTGGCTCAGGCTGGAAACGGAGACGTGCTGGTCCAGCGCCGCCCGGCGAAAGTTTTTCGCACGCGCAATGGCCACAAAGGCATCGAGATCGCGGAGATCTAGGTCGCTCATTGTCCGGTATAATGAACAATCTATTCAAGATTGTCTATCTTATCGCTGCAATGAGTTCGGGTCATATCAAGCGGCATCTTCAACGGCGCGGAATTTCCGCGCCCAGATCGGGAGAACCATCATGGAACACCGCCAACTCGGCAAGACCGGCCCCGCCACTTCCGCGATTGGCCTCGGCTGCATGGGCATGTCCGATTTTTACGGCCCGGCCGATCGCAGCGAGAGCATCGCCACTATCCACGCCGCGCTGGACGCCGGCATCACGTTGCTCGACACCGGCGATTTCTACGGCATGGGCCACAATGAGATGCTGATCCGCGAGGCGCTTTCCTCCGGCAACCGTGACCATGTGCAAATCTCGGTCAAGTCCGGCGCGCTGCGCGATGTCGAACGGAACTGGCACGGTTATGACAGCCGTCCTGCGGCGGTGAAGAATTTCCTTGGCTATTCGCTGCAACGGCTCGGCGTCGAGGCGATCGACATCTACCGGCCGGCGCGGCTCGATCCCAACGTGCCGATCGAAGAGACCGTCGGCGCGATGGCTGAGATGGTGAAGAAGGGTTACATCAAGCATATCGGCCTTTCGGAAGTCGGCTCCGACACCATTCGCCGGGCGCACGCGGTGCATCCGATCGCCGACTTGCAGATCGAATATTCGCTGGTCTCCCGCGGCATCGAGAGCGACATCCTGAAGACCTGCCGCGAACTCGGCATCGGCATCACGGCCTATGGCGTGCTGTCGCGCGGGCTCATCAGCGGCCACTGGTCGAAGGATCGCGCGGTTGCGCAGGATTTCCGCGGCCGCAGTCCGCGCTTTCAAGGAGAAAACCTCGACCGCAACCTGGCGCTGGTGGATGTCTTGCGCGCGATTGCCGGCGATCTGCGTGCCACGCCGGCGCAAGTCGCGATCGCCTGGGTCGCGGCGCAGGGCAACGACATCGTGCCGCTGGTCGGGGCGCGACGGCGCGAACGGCTGACCGAGGCGCTCGGCGCGCTCGACGTGAAGCTGACAAGCGCGCATCTGGCGGCACTCGCGAAAGCATTCCCGCCCGGGGTTGCTTCCGGCAACCGCTATCCCGACGCGCAGCTCGTGCACATGGACAGCGAGAAGCACGCCACGGCGTAATCTTGCCTCGCCCCGCTTGCGGGGGAGGGAGAAGAGCATCAGCGGTGCCCGCTCAAATCCGTAATGACGAGCGTATCGCCGTTGAGCGGGTTGAGCGGGTCGCGCTGGTAGCGCAGGGTTTCGAACCGCATCGCGCGGGCGTCTACCATCAACAGCCGTCCCACCAGCCCCTCGCCGAATCCAACGATTTCGCGGATCGCTTCCAGCGCCATCATCGAGCCGAGAATACCGGCCAGCGCACCCATCACCCCGGCCTCCGCGCAGGCCGGCACGGTGCCGGGCGGCGGCGGCTCCGGAAACAGACAGCGATAGGTCGGGTTGAACTCTCCGTCGGCGTTCTTTTCATGCGCCCGGATCGTGGTCAAAGATCCATCGAACATGCCGAGTGCGGCCGTGATCAAAGGTTTGGCGGCGAGGAAGCAGGCGTCGGAAACCAGATAGCGCGTTTCGAAATTATCGGACCCATCGAGCACCAGATCGTAGCTTCCGATCAGCTCCATCGCATTGCCGGCATTCAACCGCGTCGCGTGTGCGGCGAATTGAACGTGCGGATTGAGGCGGCTGATGCGTTCGGCCGCGCTGTCAACCTTCGGCTTGTCGACGTCGAACGTGTCGTGAATGATCTGACGCTGGAGATTGGAGAGCGACACAACGTCGTCATCGACCACCCCTAACGTGCCGACGCCTGCCGCCGCCAGATACATCAGCGCCGGCGCGCCAAGGCCACCCGCGCCGATCACCAGCACGGAGGCCTCCTTCAACGCCGCCTGGCCGGGCCCGCCGACTTCACGCAGCACGATATGGCGGGCATAGCGTTCGAGTTCTTCAGAACTCAGCATGTCGCAAACTTGTCCCTTGCTCGGGCCATTATTGGATGAACCACCCGGCCGTTGGTTTCGACCCAACAGATGTGCTTAATTGGGGCTACGTCAATGGACTTGAGAACTGTCATGAGATCGATGCTGATCGCAACATTGATATTCGTGGCCATGATCGCCGCCGTCCAAGCCCAGACCGCGACGCCATCCACGGCGAAGCCAAAACAGGTCGCGACCACTCCAGCCCGTCCGGCGATGCAATCTCCCGCCGATACCGCCAATGCGATGGGACAAAGCGAGCGCCTGGCGATCCAGTCCGACCTTGCCTGGGTCGGACAATATAATGGCGCCATATCCGGCGACGTCAGCGAGCGGATGGTCGAGGCGATCAAGCAATATCAGAAGACCAGCGGCGGCAAGCCGACCGGCGTACTCAATCCGAAGGAGCGCAGCGTGCTGGCCGAGACCGGACGGCGACGGCGGGAAAATGCCGGATGGAAGATCGTGACCGATGCGCCGACCGGCGCGCAGCTCGGCATTCCGACCAAGCTCGTCCAGCAGCAGACCTCCGACGCCAACGGCACCAGATGGAGTTCACCGACCGGCACCATTCAGGTGTTACTGACGCGCCGCAAGGAGGCAAATCCGGCCACGGCCAAGCTTGCCGAGCGGGAGAAAAAAGAACCTGCGGGGCGCACCGTCGACTACACCGTGGTCAAGCCTGAGTACTTCGTGCTGTCGGGCCTGCAAGGCCTGAAGAAATTCTACGTGCGCGGCACCTTCAAAGGCGACGAAGTCCGCATCCTCACCATTCTCTACGATCAGGCAACCGAGAACACGGTCGAGCCGGTGGTGATCGCGATGTCGAGCGCGTTCACCCCGTTCCCGGTCAATGCGGCTCCGCCGCCGCGCAAGACCGTTGAATACGGGACCGGCGTGGTCGTGAGCGAGGACGGTGCGATCGTGACCGACCGTCAGATCACCGAAGAATGCCTCGCGATCACGATTCCTCCGTTCGGCAACGCCGACCGTATCGCCGAAGACAAGGAGCAAAATCTGGCGCTGTTGCGCATCTATGGCGCGCGCGGACTGAAGCCGCTCAATCTGATCTCCGATCCGGCCGACAAGACGAGTGTCGAATTGATTGGCATTTCCGACCCGCAGAGTCAGGCCGGCGGCCGCGCCGCAACCACGGTCAAGGCGGCGACGACGCCGGTGGCCGGCGGCAGCGATCTCGCACTTTCGCCGACGCCCGCGGTCGGCTTTTCCGGCGCGGCGGCACGCGATGACGGCGGCAAGTTCACCGGCATTGCGTTGTTGAAGTCAGCGCTTGTCGCGGGATCGTCGAATGCCGCACCGGCGGCGCAGGCGGTGTTGGTGCCGGCCGACGCCGTGCGCGAATTCCTCAAAGCCAATGGTGTGAATGCGACCGGCGGATCGGGCGACGCCAAGGCCGCGGTGGTTCGGGTGATCTGCGTGCGCAAATAGCGGAACTCCCGCGTTCATGAACGCCACACTCGTTAACGATTGGCCGCACTCCGTCATCCGCCCGATGCGACCAAACACAAATGTGTCATACTGCCATTCGATATCGGGCGCGCTGATTCGGTTCCGCTATCCTTCATTGCTGATCTTGCGATTCGCCCGGAGCGTCCAGAACCGGAAGCGTTCAGCGGCCAGAACCCGATGCACCTTCAGTTCGGCATGTCGGCGGGGCGACCCGTAAGAGAACGGGTTGACGAATGCACACAATTGTTTTGGTCACACAAAAGGGCGGCAGCGGCAAGAGCACATTGGCCATCGGCCTTGCGCTTGCCGCCAAGAATGCCGGGCACAAGGTGCGGCTGATCGACACCGATCCGCAAGGCACGCTGTCGAACTGGCAGGCCAGGCGCGGCATCGCCGAGCCGATGGTCGAGGCCATGTACAACGTCGGCCGCTTCGAGACCAGGCTGGAGCAACTGACACGCGGCGGCATCACGGTAACCGTTGTCGACACTGCAAGCGGTGTCAGCGCCACGACCGCGGCAGCGATCCGTTGCGCCGACCTGTGCTTCATCCCGGCGCGGCCCAGTGTCACCGATATCGAGTTGTGTGCAGCGACGCTTAAGGCTGTTCGTGCCTGGCGAAGACCCTTCGCCTTCGTGCTCAACCAGACGCCGGTCCGCGGCCGGCGCATCGACGAAGCGGCGCAAGCGCTGGGTGGCGACGCTGCGCGCGATATGAGCGATGTGCTGGCACGGCCCTTTATCGCGATGCGCAACGACCACCAGGATGCGCTTGCACTCGGTCTTGCGGTCAGCGAATACGCGCCCGCTGGCAAATCTGCCGAAGAGATCGCACAGCTCTGGCGATGGGCCGAAGCCCGACTCAATGGCGGCGCGCTGGAATTCACCGCGCCTGACGAGACGAACGTCCCGACTCTCCGTCTAAACGCGGCGCAAAAAACCGAATCCGAAACAGCGCAATCGCCTGCCGGGGATGAGGCTCTCACCCCCTGGGACGCGTGCCTTTAAATTCTACTTCTGACACTTCGGACACCAAAAGGTCGAACGCCCATTCTGGGTGAACCGTCGGACGATCCCGCCGCAACCTTTGCTTTGGCACATTTCGCCCTCGCGGTCGTAGACCTGAAAGGAGTGCTGGAAATAGCCGAGTTCGCCGCTGGTCTGACGGTGGTCCCGAAGCGACGAGCCGCCGGCCTTGATGGCCTGATTGAGCACAGCATGGATCGCCTCCACCAGGCGCCTTGCGCGATCGGTCGTCTCGCCCTTTTTGGTCGCAAGCGTCGCGGCCAACCGTCGCGGCGCGAGATGCGCGCGAAACAACGCCTCACAGACATAGATGTTGCCGAGCCCTGCGACCACGCGCTGATCGAGCAATGCGGCCTTCAGGTTGGTTTTCTTGTTGGCGCATGAGCGCGCCAGCATGCCGGCATCGAATTCATTGCCGAGCGGCTCGGGACCGAGGTCCTTCAGGAGAGGCTCCTCCTCGATCGCCTGGCGTCCAATGACCTTCATGTAACCGAACCGGCGCGGATCGTTGAACACGATCGCCGCACCCGACGACATGCGAAAAACGACATGATCGTGCGCGCGATCTTCGGCTCGCGGATGGTGAAACTGGCCCGGCGTATGGCCGTTGTCGCCGTTAACGACGCGGAAAGAACCGGACATGCCGAGATGCATCAAGAGCACATCGCCGGAGGAAAGGTCGGCCATCAGATATTTGGCGCGCCGGCCGAGGCCGGTCACGGTTTGACCCTCCAGCCGCGCGACAAAATCCTTTTGAAACGGAAACCGCAGGTCTTTGCGCCGGACCTCGGCCTTCACGATTTTGGCACCTTCCATGGCCGGTTGCAGGCCGCGGCGAACGGTCTCGACTTCAGGTAATTCAGGCATAGGGCGTGTTCACCTTGAGATGGTGACGTGATAGCGCCATTGCGGCGGGCAGGCTATGGTCTGCCGCGCCCGGTGCGAAGACTTGAAATCGGCGGCCCTGGCGGAGTGGAGTAAATGAACCAACCGGACGAAACCACGCATTTCGGCTTCAGGGACGTCCCCCTGGGCGACAAGCAGACGCTGGTCAACGACGTTTTTCATAGCGTGGCGAGCCGCTACGACCTGATGAACGACCTGATGTCGGGTGGACTGCATCGCGTCTGGAAAGACCTGATGATCAATGCGCTCAATCCGCCGCGCTCCGACACGCCGTTTTCCCTGCTCGATGTCGCCGGCGGCACCGGTGACATCGCTTTCCGTGCTGCGGCGGCTTCCGGCGCGGGCTTCAAGGCCACCGTTTGCGACATCAATTCCGACATGCTGGCGGTTGGCCGCGATCGGGCCGTCGCGCGAAAGCTCGACGACCGGGTATCGTTTGTCGAGGGCAATGCGGAAGAGCTTGCTTTCGCCGGTAACAGCTTCGACGCCTACACCATTGCCTTCGGCATCCGCAACGTGCCGCGGATCGATCGCGCACTTCGCGAGGCGTTCCGCGTGCTGCGGCCGGGCGGCCGCTTCCTCTGTCTTGAATTTTCAAGCGTCGACGTGCCCGGCCTCGACCGGATCTACGATCTGTTTTCGTTCAAGGTGATCCCGCCGCTCGGCCGCGCCGTGACCGGCGATGCCGAGTCCTACCAGTATCTCGTGGAATCGATCCGCCAATTTCCCAAGCCCGGCGCGTTTGCCGAGATGATTAGCCAGGCCGGCTTTTCCCGCGTGAGCTGGCAGAGTTTTTCCGGCGGCATCGTAGCGTTGCATTCGGGCTGGCGTCTGTGATTTCAGCATTGGTTCACATCGCGCGGCTCGCCCGCGCCGCATTCGTGTTTGCGCGCGAGGGCGTGTTCGGATCGGTTGATCCCTCGCTGGTGCCGCCGCCGGGACAATTGGCCCTGCGGCTCGCTCAAATCCTGGAGCGGTCCGGCGTCAAATCAGGACCACGGCTGTCGCGGGCGCTGACCCGGCTCGGACCCGCTTATCTCAAGCTTGGGCAATTCCTCGCCACCCGTCCTGACGTCGTCGGCGTCGTGCTGGCGCGCGACCTCGAAAGCCTGCAGGACCGTTTGCCGCCGTTTGCCCAAAGCGAGGCCGAGGCCGTGATCGCGACGTCGCTCGAACGGCCTATTACACGGGCGTTTGCGAGCCTTGGTCCGGCGGTTGCCGCCGCCTCGATCGCACAGGTGCATCGCGGCCAGGTCGAATACAACGGAATCCGCCGCGCGGTGGCGGTGAAAGTGCTGAGGCCCGACGTCGCCTCGCGTTTCCGCCGCGATCTCACCGACTTTTTCTTTGTCGCGCATCAGGCCGAAATCTATTCGGCGGAAGCGCGGCGGCTGCGGCTGGTCGAAGTCATCAATACGATGTCGCGCTCGGTCGCGATGGAAATGGACTTGCGCCTGGAAGCGGCTGCGATGTCGGAGATGGCCGAAAACACCCGCGACGATCCCGACTTCCGCGTGCCGACGGTCGACTGGGATCGCACCGCCCACAACGTCCTGACCATGGAGTGGATCGACGGCATTGCACTGTCCGATCACGCCAAGCTCGAGCAATCCAAGGTCGACCTCGCGGATTTGGGCCGCAAGGTGATCCAGAGCTTTTTGCGCCATGCGCTACGCGACGGCTTCTTCCACGCTGATATGCACCCGGGCAATCTGTTCCTCGATGATGCCGGCCGGCTTGTTGCCGTGGACTTCGGAATCATGGGTCGGCTGGGACCAAAGGAACGGCGCTTTCTGGCCGAAATTCTTCTCGGTTTCATCACCCGCGACTACCGGCGCGTTGCGGAAGTCCATTTCGAGGCCGGCTATGTGCCGTCGCATCATTCCGTCGATAATTTCGCCCAAGCGATCCGCGCCATCGGCGAGCCGATCCACAACCGTACCGCCGAGGAAATCTCGATGGCGAGGCTGTTGACCTTGCTGCTCGAGGTCACCGGCCTGTTCGACATGCGCACCCGGCCCGAATTGATCCTGCTGCAAAAGACCATGGTGGTGGTGGAAGGGGTCGCGCGCGGCTTCGATCCCAAGCTCGACATCTGGAAGGTCGCCGATCCCGTGGTCCGCGAATGGATCGAGCGAAATCTCGGCCCGATCGGGCGCATCCAGGGCGCGATGGCCGGCGCCGGAGAACTGGGCCGCGTGGCCGCGAGCCTGCCGTCGCTCGCGAGCAGGGCCGTGACCGTGCTGGAGCAGCTGGAAACCATGACGCGAGAAGGGCTGACGCTGTCGGAAGAGACCATTGCGGCAATGGGACGGACCGAGGGCCGCAAGAGCCGGTGGCGGGCGCTGGCGCTCTGGATCATCGCCCTGACGTTCATCGGAATCCTGTTCGCCATCCGTCAATTGTGATTGCATTGCAATCAACTTGGTGATATCATTGCTATCAAATTTGCTCGGGAGAGGCGGCGATGGCCAGCCTGACCATCCGAAAACTCGACGACGCGGTTCGCGACGCCTTGCGGCTGAGGGCTGCGCGCAGCGGCCGCTCGGTCGAGGACGAGGTTCGGGTGATCCTGCGCGAGACGGCGCTGGAGGGCGCCTCCGTCGCGTCTGCGACCGCCTTACGCGAACCGGCCTCAAGCCTGGCATCGTCACATCTCACTGGCGCCAGCCTTGCGCGCCTGACCCTGATCATCGGCGGCGGGATCGCGGCCTATAAGGCGCTCGACCTGATCCGGCGGCTGAAGGAACGGCATATCCACGTTCGCTGCGTCCTGACCCGGGCCGCGCAGCATTTCGTCACACCCCTCGCCGCGAGCGCGCTTTCTCACGAACGCTGCTACACGGATCTGTTCGACCCCGGGAGCGAGTTCGACGCCGGCCATATCCGCCTGGCGCGCGAGGCCGACCTGATCGTGGTGGCGCCCGCCACCGCCGACCTGATGGCCAAGATGGCGCATGGCAGCGCCGACGATCTCGCCAGCGCCATCCTGCTCGCCTCGAACGCGCCGATCCTGATCGCGCCGGCAATGAATCCGCTGATGTGGAACAATGCCGCGACACGGCGCAATGTCGCAGCGCTGCAACGCGACGGCATTTCGATGATCGGTCCCAATGCCGGCGAGATGGCCGAGACCGGCGAAGCCGGAATTGGCCGAATGGCCGAACCGTTGGAAATTGCCGCCGCCGCCGAACGGCTGTTGCGACCGCCGCAGCCCAAACCGCTGGCCGGCAAGCGCATCCTGATCACGGCAGGACCCACGCATGAACCGATCGACCCCGTGCGCTACATCGCCAACCGCTCTTCGGGCAAGCAAGGCTTTGCGATCGCGGCCGCAGCGCAGGCCGCCGGCGCCGACGTCACCTTGATTTCAGGTCCGGTCGAGCTCGACGATCCGCCCGGCGTCCAGATGATTGCGGTTGAATCGGCGCGCGACATGCTGCAACGGGTGGAGGCGGCCCTGCCGGTGGATATCGCGATCTTTGCCGCAGCGGTTGCCGACTGGCGCGTCGCCCATCAAGGCGAGCAAAAATTGAAAAAGACAGGAACAGGCATGCCACCGCTCCAGCTCGTGGAAAATCCGGATATTCTGGCGACGATCTCACACCGGAAAGACGGGCGGCCGCCGCTCGTCATCGGATTTGCCGCCGAGACCGAACACCTGATCGAGAACGCGAGGGCGAAACTCGCCCGCAAGGGGTGCGACTGGATCGTCGCCAACGATGTCTCGCCGGCCACGGGCGTGATGGGCGGCGATCGCAATACCGTTCATTTGCTGACCCGCCATGACGACAACATCGAGGTCAATTCATGGCCGGTCATGACCAAGGAAGAGGTCGCCACTGAATTGATCGCCCATGTCGCCAAAGCCGTAAGCCAGGTAACGCGAGGCCAAGCATCGTGAGCAGCAACGTCAAACTCGAAGTGTTGCAATTGCCGAACGGCGCGGGCCTGGCTTTGCCAGCGTATCAGAGCGCGCTGGCCGCTGGCCTCGATCTGCTCGCCGCGGTTCCCGAAGACGCGCCTGTCGTGCTTGGGCCGGGAAAATATGCGCTGGTTCCCACCGGACTTTCGATCGCGTTGCCGCCGGGTTACGAGGCGCAGGTGCGACCGCGCTCCGGCCTTGCGGCCAGGCACGGCGTTACCGTGCTGAATGCGCCGGGCACGGTGGATGCGGATTATCGCGGCGAAATCGGCGTGCCCCTGATCAATCATGGCGATGTGCCATTTACGATCCGGCGCGGCGAACGCATCGCCCAGATGGTGATTGCGTCCGTGGTCCAGGCGGAGCTTGTCCCGGTGACGATGCTTTCTTCCACCGCGCGCGGCAGCGGCGGTTTTGGCTCGACCGGGCGCTAATCCGAAAAAAGCCGCTGGCCCGCAACAGAACCGCTGCCTTTTCTTAAAAAAATCACGCCGGCGCTCATTAATCCCGCATTTTTTGGCGGCATGATTCACGTTCACGGTCTGGACTCTTACCCCTCGAGTCTCCTTGGCGATATTGTCGCTTGATTCGCGCACGGTGGGGGATTCGCCGGGCCTGAATTCGTGCGGATTGGGGTACATCATGTCGGGCGTGATCGCGGCGTTGCGCCGGACCTTGCTGTCGTGCACCTCACTGGCACGCGGCGGGCGGCCAGCCCTGGGAACTTTCGTTGGCGCGTCCGGGCTTGGCCTGGCCCGGCCAGCGCATGCGGCTGACTTGTCGTTTCTGCATACTATCCTCGGCATGAACCATCAGGAGTTCGCGGCGCTGACGACAGCTTTGTCGTTGCTCGGCTTTTCGGTCGTTGCCGCGATCCTGTTGATGCGAACGCGCCTGCGCGCGGCCCGGAACGAGGCTGGCTTACGCAGCGACATCCAGCGGCTCCAGAGCGAATCCGATCGCTATCGCGCGCTGCTATTCGCCGAACCGCAGGTCCTGATTGCCTGGCCCGCGGGCGAAGATCGGCCGGAGATCAGCGGCGACGTCGCTTCTCTCACCTCCCAGGAGCAGCCCTCGCGCGTCCTGGCGTTTGGGACCTGGTTACCGCCCGCGCCCGCGCGGCAAATGGATCGCGCGATCGACACCTTGCGTGAAAGCGGCGAGGGATTTCTGCTCAATCTGACCGCGTCGAACGGCCACGCCGTCGAAGTGCTCGGCCGCGCCATCGGCGGTCAGGCCATTGTGCGGATTCGCGAACTTTCCGGCGTGCGGCGGGAACTGGCCGAGACCAACCTGAAGCACAGCACATTATTGCAAGAGACCGAGATGCTGCGCGGCTTCGCCCAGGCCGCTCCCTGGCCGATTTGGGCCAAACGCGCCGACGGCAGCCTGCAATATGCCAACGGCGCTTACGTCAAGGCGGCGGAAGCCGCCACCATCGAGGACGCCATCGGGCGCAACCTGCAACTGCTCGACAGTGGCGACCGCGCCGACATGGAGCGTGCCTTGCAGGAAACATCCTCCTTCGCCGCACGACTTCCCATCGTGGTCGGTGGCGAGCGTCGCTTCCATGACGTGCAGGCGCTCACCATCGGCGGCGGCAGCGTGGGCATGGCGATCGACGCTTCGGAAGCCAACGCGCTGAGCGAAGCGCTGGTGCGGATGGCGGAGGCCCATCGCCGCACGCTCGATCAGCTCTCGTCGGGCGTCGCGGTGTTCGACGGCCGCAGGCGGCTTGCGTTCTATAACGACTCCTATCGCCGGCTGTGGGACCTCGACCGCACCTTCCTCGACAGCAATCCGGACGATTCAAGCGTGCTCGACCGGCTTCGCGCCGCGCGAAAGCTGCCGGAGCAGCCCGATTTCCGGGCATGGAAAGCCAAACTGCACGAAGCCTACCGCGCCGTCGAGGCGGAAAAAGACACCTGGTATCTGCCGGATGGCCGGGCGCTCAGCGTCGTCACCACGCCCAATCCGGAAGGCGGCGTCACCTATCTGTTCGACGATGTCACCGAAAGTCTGGATCTCGCCCGGCGCTATGACGGCCTGATCCGCGTCCAGCGCGAAACACTGGATAACCTTGCCGAAGCCGTGGCCGTGTTCGGCAGCAACGGCCGTGCGCAACTGTTCAACCCCGCTTTCGCCGGCATGTGGAAGCTCTCGCCGGAGGCGCTCGGCGAACAACCGCATATCGACACCGTCGAGACATGGTGCAGACCGCTGTTCGACGATTCGGCGATCTGGCGCGTGCTCCGCGAGGCGATTACCCGGATCGACAACCGCGTCGCGGTGCCGCTCAAGCTTGAGCGCAAGGACGGCAGTGTGCTTGACTGCATGACCATGCCGCTGCCTGATGGCGCCACGATGCTGACATTCCAGGACATCACCGCGACCGAGAATGTCGAGCGGGCGCTGCGCGAACGCAACGAGGCATTGGAGACGGCCGACCAGATGAAGGTCGATTTCGTCCACCACGTCTCCTACGAATTGCGCTCGCCGCTGACCACCATCATCGGATTTGCGCATTTGCTGAACGATCCGACGACGGGTCCGCTGGTGCCCAAGCAGGCAGAGTACCTCAATTACATCACCACCTCGACCAATTCGCTGTTCGCCCTCATCAACAATATTCTCGATCTTGCCAGCATCGACGCCGGCGCGATGACGCTCGAAATCGGCCCGGTCGATATTCGCAAAGCCATCGACAACGCGGCGGAGGGAATCCAGGACCGGCTGGCCCGCGACCATATCCAACTCAAGATCGATGCCGATCCGAACATCGGAACCTTTGTCGCCGATGGCGGCCGCGTGGTGCAGGTGCTCTATAATCTGCTCGCCAATGCGGTCGGCTTTTCGCCAAAGGATTCCGCGATCACGCTGAGCGCCAGGCGCACCGACCACCACGTGATTTTTGCCGTGACCGATCGCGGCCCCGGCATTTCGCTCGAGGTCAAGGACAAGGTATTCGACTGGTTCGAAAGCCATTCCAATGGTTCGCAGCACCGCGGCGCGGGGCTCGGTCTGCCATTGGTGAAATCCTTCGTTGAGCTGCACGGGGGCCGGGTGCGCGTCGATTCGATCGTTGACAGGGGCACGACCGTCACCTGCGACTTCCCACTCGACCAGGCTGCGCATCGCAACGCCGCGGAATGACCAACCCTTCGACATTCTCGCTGGCGCTGGCGAACGAGGCCGCAACCGCGAACTTGATGGCCGACCTTGCGCTGTTGATCGGCGCCGGCGACGTCATCACGTTGTCGGGCGACCTCGGCGCCGGCAAGACCGCCGCTGCGCGCGCCTTGATCCGCTATCTGGCCAGCGATCCCGAAATCGAGGTTCCAAGCCCGACTTTCACCTTGGCGCAGAGCTACGACCTGCCGGTCTTTCCTTTGATTCACGCCGATCTCTACCGCATCAACGATGCCACAGAGCTGGAAGAGATCGGCCTGTCGCCCTTGCCGGACGGCGTCGTGGTGCTGATCGAATGGCCGGAACGTGTGCCTTCCGCGTTGCCGCCGGACCGGATCGAGATCGCGTTCAGCCATCGCCCGGCGCTGGGATCGACGGCGCGCGCGGCCGAGATTACCGGCCACGGCAAGGCCGCGGCCCAGGTCGCCCGCCTGGAGGCATTACGACAATTTCTCACCGGAGCCGGTTTCATCGACGCGAGACGCCAGCGCATGGCGGGCGATGCCTCGACGCGCTCTTACGCGCGGCTCTTTCGGAACGATGAACCTGTCATTCTGATGAATTCGCCGCGACGGCCCGATGGGCCAGCGATCTATTACGGAAAATCCTATAGCGCCGCCGTGCATCTGGCCGAGGACGTCAAACCGTTTGTCGCCATCGCCAATGGCCTGCGCGAGCGTGGCATTTCCGCGCCGGCCATTCACTACGCCGACCTCGACGCGGGTTTCCTGATCACGGAGGATTTCGGCCTTGAAAGCTTTATCGAGGGCGAGCCCCCACACCCGATGGCGGAACGCTACGAGGCCGCCGTCGACATGCTCGCGGCGCTGCACTGGAAGAAACTGCCGGACGTTCTGCCTTTAGCGCCGCAGATCGCCTATTCGATCCCGCCGTTCGACGTCGACGCGATGCTGGTCGAGATCGGATTGATGCTCGAATGGTACCTGCCGGATCGCGGCGCCGCGCCGCCAAGCACCGCACGCGATGAATTCGTGACACGGTGGCGCGGTCTGCTCGGTAAGACGGCGGCGATGCCGAAAACCTGGGTGCTGCGGGACTTTCATTCGCCGAATTTGATCTGGCTCGACGGGCGATCGGGAACCGCGAAAGTCGGCGTGATCGACTTCCAGGACGCAGTGTCGGGGCCGGCCGCTTACGACCTCGTCTCGCTGCTGCAAGATGCGCGGATCGATGTCCCCGAACAGCTCGAGCTGACCCTTCTGACCCGGTACATCAAGGCCCGGCACGCCGCCGACAATGCCTTCGATCCGGCCGGTTTCGCCGAGAGCTACGCCATCATGTCGGCGCAGCGGAACACGCGGCTGCTCGGCACCTTCGCCCGGCTCAACCGGCGCGACGGCAAGCCGCAATATTTGCGCCATCAACCCCGGATCTGGACCTATCTGACCCGCTCGCTGGCGCACCCGGTGCTGTCAGGCCTCCGCGGATGGTACGAAACGCACGTCCCGCCGCCCAAAGCGTGATTCGCCTCAACTCCAGATTTACCTGATGTTAGCCATCATCCGTCTATTCTGCCGGGTGCCCCTGCCCGCAGGCATGATTATCCTCATGTTGGCGGCAAGGGCTGCGTAACAGCGGAGTACATGGCGGTGACAGAGCGGCGCAGAGGTGAGCGTGTCACGTTCGAGCGTGGATTTGGCGCGCACATGATGGGCATCGACGGCACGTGGCGGCGCGATTGCACCATGGAAGATGTTTCCGAGACCGGCGCCAAGCTGACCATCGAGGGCTCGGTCGAAGGATTGCATCTGAAGGAATTCTTCTTGCTGCTGTCGTCGACGGGCCTTGCCTATCGCCGATGCGAACTCGCCTGGGTGAATGGCGATCAGATCGGCGTCAATTTTCTCAAGACCGGCGACAAGAAGAAAAAATCTCGCCGTCCTGCCGAAGCTTAACCCCCGATCGCCGTCTTACCCCCGTCATATCGGGTGATTATCGCGGTCGGCTAGTGCTATGATTCGTCTGTCGTTCCAATTTGCCCGACGCCGTCTGGCAAACAGGATCGCCCCGCTTCCCGCAAGCGAGTTGGGAACTAGGTTCGAGAGCCGTCTGGTGGAGTGGATTTGACATTCGCTACCAATCTAGCCGCAAAGCTGAAAAGCGAATGTCAAATCCGAAACTCCACCAGAAACATAGATTTGCTAGTGGCCCTTTTGATTCTAACATTTGCAAAAGTGGCTGCTGTGAAGGGATGCAAATGTTAAAATCGGACCACTAGAATGCCCGTCAAACCCGACAAAGCCATGGTCCTCGCCGCCGGTCTCGGCCTGAGGATGCGCCCTCTGACGGATCAGATGCCGAAGCCGCTGGTGTCCGTGGCGGGCCGCCCGTTGCTCGATCACGTGCTCGATAAACTCGGCGATGCCGGCGTCAGCGAGGCGATCGTCAACGTCCATTATCTGCCGGACCAGATCATCGAGTATGTCAGAGCGCGCAAACACCCCCGCGTGATTATTTCGGATGAACGTGACCAGGTGCTCGGCACCGGTGGTGGCGTCGTCAAGGCGCTGCCGCTGCTCGGCGACGCGCCGTTCTATCACCTCAATGCCGATACGCTGTGGATCGACGGCGTGCGGCCGAATCTCGCGCGGCTTGCCGAAGCCTTCGACCCCGCGCGCATGGATATTTTGCTCCTGATGGCGCCGACCGCCGGCAGCACCGGATATGAGGGCAACGGCGACTACGCGATGCTGCCGGACGGCGCGCTGCGCAAACGCAAGGAGCATCAGGTTGTTCCATTCGTCTATGCCGGCGTTGCGATCATGTCGCCCGCCGTGTTCGCCGGCGCGCCGAGCGGCGAATTTTCGCTGACCAAGATATTCGATGCCGCCAACGAGCAGGAGCGGCTGTTTGGGCTCAGGCTCGACGGCACCTGGATGCATGTCGGCACACCGGATGCGATCGCCGCCGCCGAAGAGGCGTTCCTCGAAAGCGTGGCGTAAGGCCCTTCGCCTTTTCCGGCTCGGCGGATTCGCGCCCCAAATAGGCCCATGCCATGATGCAACCTGATCTTCGAATCGGGCAGCCCATGCGCGTCTTCAACGTTCCCTCTTCCGTGCCGTTCCTGCGCACCGTTGTCGCGGCGCTGATCGATGGCCGGCTGATCGAGGGCTTTGCGGCACGCACGCAGCCGGAGCGGTTGACCGAAGCCACGTTCTATCTTCCCACCCGGCGTGCCGGACGGCTGGTGCGGGAAATCTTTCTTGAAGAACTCGGCGCACAGGCCGTGCTACTGCCGCGCATCGTGGCGCTCGGCGACATCGACGAAGACGAACTGGTTTTCGCCGAGGAAGAGGATTCCCGTGGCGGGGCCGCCACGCTGGAGCTGCCGCCCAGACTTGGAGAACTGGAGCGCCGGCTGACGCTCGCGAGGCTGGTGGCGGCGTGGGCGAAGAGCCCGGGTTCTGCGCCGCTCGTGGTCGGCGGCCCGGCTTCGACACTGGCGCTTGCCGGCGACCTCGCGCGGCTGATGGACGACATGGTCACGCGCGGCGTCGGGTGGAAGGCGCTGGACGGGCTGGTGCCGGATGCCCTCGATCAATATTGGCAACTCACGCTCCAATTCCTGAAGATCGCGCGGGAGGCGTGGCCGGGATATCTTGCCGAAATCGGAATGATCGAGCCGGCGGCGCGGCGCGATCTCCTGATCGATGCGGAAGCCAAACGCCTCGCCGCCCATCATGCCGGCCCGGTGATCGCGGCCGGTTCGACCGGATCGATGCCGGCGACCGCAAAGTTCCTGCACGTGATTGCAGGGCTACCGCAGGGCGCCGTCATTCTGCCAGGGCTCGATACCGATCTCGACGAAAGCTCGTGGCAAAGCATCGGGGGGATGCGCAACGACGAAGGCCGCTTCACCGAACATCCCGCGGCGAGCCATCCGCAATTCGCCATGCATGCCCTGCTCGAGCGCTTCGGCATCGGCCGCGGCGATGTCGAGATTCTCCAATCGCCCGCAATTGGCGGGCGCGACGTGCTGTTGTCGGAAGCGATGCGGCCGTCCAATGCAACGGCGCAGTGGCATGATCGCCTGGCTATGCCGGAAGTCGCCGCGCCTATCGCCGACGGCATGAAAAATCTCGCGGTGATCGAAGCGCCCAATCCGGAAATGGAGGCGCTGGCGATCGCAATCGCGATGCGCGAGGCCGCTCATTTGCAGAAATCGGCCGCGCTGGTGACGCCCGACCGTGCGCTGGCGCGGCGGGTGATGGCCGCACTGGAACGCTGGAATCTCGACTTCGACGATTCCGGCGGCGATGTGCTGATCGAGACTTCTGCCGGAATTTTTGCACGGCTGGTGGCGGAAGCCGCCGCAAACGGCCTGGAGCCGCCGACACTGCTCGCGCTGCTCAAGCATCCGCTGTGCCGGCTCGGCGCGACGGCTGGCGCGCACAGTGCTGCGATCGAGGCGCTCGAACTGGCGTTGCTGCGGGGGACGCGGCCGCAAGGAGGCACCAAGGGGCTGGCGCTGGATTTCGCTCGTTTCCGCGATGAGCTCACCAAGCTTCGCAAGAAGGAACCGTCTTCGCTGCATCGATCGGAGATGCGGGCACGGCTTGAGGATTCCGTGCTCGATCGCGTCGACGCGCTGATCTCCGCGTTGCAGGCAGCACTGGCGCCGATGGAAAGTCTCTCGCCGACGCGGGCCTACGATTTCACCGAGATCGCTACGCGGCACCGCGAGGCGTTGATCGCCCTGTCGGAGGACGCCGACGGCATTGCAGGGGCGTTCGAGGGACAGGAGGGCCTTGCGCTTGCCTCCGCCCTCGACGAGCTGCTCGCCGAGCAGAAACAAAGCGGCCTGTTAGTGGCGCTGCCCGATTATCCCGAGGTGTTCCAGACCGCATTCGCCGATCGCGCGGTGCGGCGGCCGGAGCGGCCTGGTGCTTCGCTTCACATCTACGGCCCGCTGGAATCGCGGTTGATCCACGCCGACCGCGTCATCGCCGGCGGATTGATCGAGGGCGTGTGGCCGCCAACACCGCGCACCGATCCGTGGCTAAGCCGGCCGATGCGGCACGAGCTCGGGCTCGATCTGCCGGAGCGGCGCATCGGGCTGTCGGCCCACGACTTCACGCAATTGCTGGGCGCTAGAGACGTGATTCTCAGCCACTCCGCCAAGGCCGGCGGCGCGCCCGCGGTCGCCTCGCGCTTCCTGCACCGGCTGGAAGCGGTCGCTGGAGAGGCGCGCTGGGAATTGGCCAAGAGCGCCGGCGAGCAATATGTCCATTTCGCGCTGACGCTCGACGCCCCCGACGAGGTGAGACCGATACAGCAGCCCGCGCCCACGCCGCCCCGCGCCGCACGGCCGCTCGGATTGTCGGTTACCGCGATCGAGGACTGGCTGCGCGATCCCTACACCATCTACGCCCGGCATATCCTCAAGCTCGAGGCGCTCGATCCCGTCGACATGCCGCTCTCGGCGGCCGACCGCGGCTCGGCGATCCACAATGCGCTCGGTGACTTCACCAAGAACTACGCCAGGGACTTGCCTGCCGATCCTGTGCGCGTGCTGCGCGAGATCGGTCAAAAGTATTTCGCGCCGCTGATGGAGCGCCCCGAGGCGCGCGCGCTGTGGTGGCCGCGCTATCAGCGCATCATCCGATGGTTTTCCGAATGGGAGGCGGCGCGGCGCGGCGACATCGCGACCATCGATGCCGAGATCCGCGGCGAAATCCCGATTCATCTCGACGATGGACGGACGTTCCATCTTTCCGCGCGCGCCGACCGCATCGAGCGCCGCGCCGACGGCAGCTTCGTCATCCTCGACTACAAGACCGGATCGCCGCCGACCGGCAAACAAGTGCGGATGGGATTGTCGCCGCAACTGACGCTTGGAGGCGGCGATCCTGCGCGAGGGCGGCTTTGACGGCATCGATGCCGGCTCATCCGTCGGCGAACTGGCTTATGTGCGCATCAGCGGCAACAATCCGCCGGGCGAGCACACCGCGCTGAAACTGAGATTGAAGAACGAGCCGCCGCAGCCCCCCGATGAAGCCGCCGACTACGCGCGGCCCAGCTCGAGGCGCTGATTCGCAAATTCGAGAGCGAGAGCGAGCCCTATCGTTCGCTGAACCTGCCGATGTGGACCAACCGCTACGGCAGCTATGACGATCTCGCGCGGATCAAGGAATGGTCGGCGGCCGGTGGCCTGGGGCTTCCGGAATGGTAAAAGCCATACGCCCCATCCCCCCCGCGGTCCGCGACAAGCAGGCCAGCGCATCGAACCCTGCCTCGTCGGCGTTTGTCTCGGCGAACGCCGGCTCCGGCAAGACCCACGTGCTGGTACAGCGCGTGATCCGGCTGCTGCTCATCAGGCGTCGCGCCGGAAAAAATCCTCTGCATCACCTTCACCAAGGCGGCCGCCGCCAACATGGCGGAGCGCGTGTTCACCACGCTTGGTCACTGGGTGACGCTCGACGATGCCGCGCTCGATGACGCGATCCGCGACGCCGGCGTTCCCAATTCCACCGGGAAGCTGCGCAAGATCGCACGCGAACTGTTTGCAAAGGCACTGGAGACGCCGGGCGGCCTGAAGGTGCAGACCATTCACGCGCTGTGCACGCGGCTGTTGCAGCAATTCCCGTTCGAGGCCAACGTGCCGGCGCGCTTCGCCGTGCTCGACGATCGCGACCAGACCGACATGATGGAACGCGCCAACCTCAAGGTGTTCCTGGAAGCCTCGAACGCGCCCGACAGCACCCTCGGCCGCGCGCTGCAGACCGCGATGGCGAATGCCGCCGACGTCACGTTCAAGGACGTCGTTCGCGAAGCCTGCCTGTCTCGCGACCATTTCATGGCCTGGACCGATGCGGCCGGCAGCGCGGAGGCAGCAGTAACGCAGATGTCGGCCGTGCTCGGCGTCAGCACCGGCGACGCGATCGAGAACGTCGAAGGCGAGATCATTGACGGCCCCCATCTCCCGCGCACGCGCTGGCTTGAGATCGCGTCTGTTCTCGATACCGGCAGCAACACGGATCAAAACCAGGCCGAACGCTTGCGCGAGGCTTTTCAGGCCACCGGCGCTACGCAAATCGACGAATATCTCGGTGTATTCCTGACCGATGAGCGCTTGCCGCGTAAAGCGGTTTTGACCAAGAAGTTTTGCGACAATCACCGGGCGATTGCTCATCTGTTCGAACAAGAAGGTCTTCGCCTCACGCCCTTGATCGAAAAGCGCCGCGCCGTGATCACCCGCGACCGCACCGCGGCGCTGCTGCATATCGCGACTGCCGCGGCGGCAAACTACCGGCGCGAAAAGCAGGAACGCGGCCTGCTCGACTACGACGACCTGATCGACAAGACGCTGGTGATGCTGAACAAGGTTTCCGCCGGCTGGGTGCATTACAAGCTCGACCGTGGCGTCGACCACGTCCTGATCGACGAGGCGCAGGACACCAGCCCGCGGCAGTGGGACATTGTCGAGCACATCATTTCCGAATTTGCCGCCGGCCATGGCGCGCGCGACGGCGTCACGCGCACCATGTTCGCGGTCGGCGACGAGAAGCAGTCGATCTTCTCGTTCCAGGGCGCGGCGCCCCGCGAATTCGCCGAGCGCCGGGCGCGCTTCAGCTCGCGCTTCAAGGGAGCCGGCCTCGACTTCGAATCGATCTCCTTTACCTATTCGTTCCGCTCCGGCGCCGGCGTGCTGCGCGCGGTAGAGCGCGCGTTCCAGTCGCCCGACGTCTACAAGAGCATCACCACCGACCAGGACGGCATGCCGCCGCATCTGGCGCTCGAGGACGCCGGGCCGAGCCTGATCGAACTCTGGCCGCTGGCGGAAGCCGACGATCGCAATGATATCGAGGGCTGGCGCGCGCCGTTCGATGGCGTATCGGTGACGAGCCCCGAGGTGAAGCTTTCACGACGCATTCAGGCCGAGATCAAGCGTCTGGTGACAAGCGGCACGCTGACCGGCCCCAAGGGCGCCCGCCGGCGGCTCACCTATGGCGACGTGCTGGTGCTGGTCCGCCGCCGCGGCAACGTTTTCGACGCGGTCATTCAGGCCCTCAAACATGCGAGTATCCCGGTCGCCGGCGCCGACCGGCTGAAACTGACCGAGCACATCGCCATTATCGATCTGATGAATCTCGCCGATGCATTGCTGCTTGCCGCAGGACGATCTTGCGCTCGCGGTCGCGCTGAAAAGCCCGCTGTTCGGGCTCGATGAGGACGACCTGTTTGCGCTCGCCTGGAACCGCAAGGGTTCGCTGCGCGCGGCGCTGTCAAAACAAGCTGGCGCAAAGGCCTCATTTCAGGATGCGCTTGGGCGGCTTGAGAAATGCGAACGCCGCTTCACGCACGAAACACCGTTTGCGTTCTACGCCTGGCTTTTGGGCGGCGACGGCGGAAGGCAGCGCATCCTGCGGCGGCTCGGTCATGAAGCCAACGACGCGCTCGACGAATTCCTCGAACTCGCGCTGAACTACGAACGCAAGGCGCCCGCTTCGCTGCAGGGATTTATGGCGTGGCTGCGCTCGGCCGACACCGAAGTGAAGCGCGACATGGAAATCTCGCGCGACGAGGTCCGTGTCATGACCGTGCACGGCGCCAAGGGCCTGGAAGCCTCGGTCGTCATCATGGTCGACACCACGTCGTCGCCCTCGGATACGCAACGATTGCGATTGATCCATCTGCCCCGCGGCAATGGCGGCGAGGTCACGGTCTGGGCCGGCAGGAAGGCCGACGATCCCTCCCCCGTCGCGGCGGCGAGACAGGCGATGCTTGATGATACCGAGGACGAGTATCGCCGGCTGCTTTACGTGGCGATGACGCGCGCCGCCGACCGGCTGATCGTCGCGGGCATCAAGCCCGGCAATTCGAAAACCCTGCGCCAGTTCTGCTGGTACGATCTGGCCGACAAGGGCCTCGCGGGCTCCGGCCTGCGCGAAGAAATCATCGAAACGGACGATGGCAAGATCAAACGCTATACGCGGCCTGAAGACGGCGCGGAAACAGGCGGCGCCGTAGCGAGTATCCCAAGCGCTCAACGCGCGTTGCCGTCATGGCTGCGAACACCGCTGCCGGCACAAACGACGGCCACCGACCTGCTGCGTCCGTCCGACGCGAGCGACGACAAGGCGCGGCGTGTCAAATCCAGCGAATCGGTCGGGCAGCGGACGCGCGCCTTGCGGCGTGGCACGCTGGTGCATCGGTTGTTGCAATCGCTCCCCGACGTCGCCGCCGATCGGCAGCGCGATGTGGCGCTGAATTTTCTTCGCCGCAATGCCGGCGACTGGATCGATAGCGAGCGGGAGGCACTCGCGGCAAAAGTACTTGGGCTGATCGGCGATGTCAGGTTTGCCCCCGTTTTCGGCAACGGCAGCCGCGCCGAGGTGCCGATCGTCGGCCGGCTGACGCGGCCGGACAGCACGCCGGTTTTGGTCTCCGGACAAATCGATCGTCTGGTGGTGACTGAAAGCGAGATTCTGAGTTGTCGATTTCAAGACCAACCAGGCCCCGCCGGACACCGCAGCTGGGGCGCCTGCCGCCTATATCCGCCAGCTCGCACTTTATCGTGCGATCCTCGCAAGGCTTTATCCCCAGCGCGCCATCCGGACCGCGTTGCTTTGGACCGAAACCCCTGAATTCATGGAGATTTCAGCTTCCGCGCTGGACGCCGGACTGGCATCCGCTGCGAATGGGACGTCAAAGCTTGACCCGGCAAGGGCGCATTCATAGTTTGGGTTGCATGATCCACGCGGCGATTCTTTCGAGGACGCCGCACCTCCTGACCCGAACGAGGTATTCAGATGTCCGTTGGTAAGGTTTCCGACACCGATTTCGAAGCCGAAGTGCTCAAGGCGCAAGGCCCGGTCGTGGTCGATTTCTGGGCTGAATGGTGCGGCCCGTGCCGAATGATCGCACCGGCGCTCGACGAGATTGCCGGCGCGATGGGCGACAAGGTCAAGATCGTCAAGCTGAACGTCGACGAGAGCCCGAAGACCGCGTCGAAATACGGCGTGATGTCGATCCCGACGCTGATGATTTTCAAGGGCGGCGAAATGGCCTCCCGCCAGGTTGGCGCCGCGCCCAAGGCGAAGCTTCAGCAGTGGATCACCGCTGCGGTCTGATCGCCTTCGAAAAGCAAGATGAGTTCTGACGGCCGGCGAAAGCCGGCTGTTTTGTTTTTGCATAGCGTTTCAAGCGAAGTGGGCACCGGTTCGCGTGAAGAAAACGCGTCGAAAAATAATCAAGGCTACTTCGGCAGCGTGCCGTTGGCGGCAAGCACGTGACCGGCGAGATACAGCGATCCCGTGATCAGGATCCGCGGCGGCACTTCATAAGCGAGTTGCGCGACCGTCCGTAGCGCGGCCTCGACACTGGCCGCACTCTCCACGCGCATGCCGAGCGCGCGCGCGGCATCCATCAGGCGATCGGGTGGCATGGCGCCGTCCCGATCCGGAATCGTGACCGCGATGATATGGCGGGTGAGGCCGGCGAAATTGGCGAGGAAGCCGCGGGCATCCTTGTTCGCCATCATGCCGACGATGACGACCAAGGGACGCGATACCCGCTCCTCCAGATCACCCAGGGCAGCCGCCACGACCCGGCCGCCTTCGGCATTGTGACCGCCGTCGAGCCAGATTTCCCCGCCCGCCGGCCCTTGATCCACCAGTGGGCCGGAGCCAAGCCGCTGCATCCGCGCCGGCCATTCCGCGTTCACGACCCCCGCCTCGAACGCGGAAGGCTCGATCTTGAAGATGTCGAGGGCGCGCAGTGTCGCGACCGCCAAGCCCGCATTGTCGAATTGGTGGCGGCCGAACAGTCTCGGCGCCGCCAGATCCAGCAGGCCGCGTTCGTCCTGGTAAACCAGGCGCCCGCGCTCGACACTGACGTGCCACTCCTGGCCAGCGCGATGGAGCGGCGCGCGCAGGCGCCGCGCGCATCCCTCGATCTCGGTGAGCGCCTCAGGCTCCTGGCCAGCGCAAATCACGGGAACGCCGCGCTTGATGATTCCGGCCTTTTCAGTCGCGATCGATGGCAGCGAAGGGCCGAGAAATTCGGTGTGATCGATACCAACCGATGAAATCACGCTGGCCGCGGGCGCCTCGATCACATTGGTCGCATCGAGCCTTCCGCCGAGGCCGACCTCGAGCAAGACCGCCTCAGCCGGATGTCGCGCGAACAGGTCGAAGGCGGCGGCGGTTTCCATTTCGAAAAGCGTAATCGGCTCGCCCGCATTGGCGCTTTCACAACGCTCGAAGGTCGCGCCCAACTCGGCGTCATCGACGAGAACGCCGCCGCCGACACGGCCGAGCCGAAAGCATTCGTTCAGCCTCACCAAATAGGGCGAAGTGAAAGCGTGGACGCGATAGCCCGCGGCTTCCAGGATCGCGCGCAAATAGGCGACCGTCGAGCCCTTGCCGTTGGTGCCGGCGACATGAATGACCGGCGGCAATTTGCGTTCGGGATGATCGAGCCTTTGCAGCAGCCGTTGCATCCGCTCCAGACCAAGGTCGATGCGCTTGGGGTGCAGCTGGGACAGCCGGGCAATCAGATCGCCGTGCGGCACAGGGAAAAAGCCGCTCACGCGAACGGCGCGGCCGGCACCATCTCCGAGGCCGGCGGAATCGTGGCCGGCGTCGCAACGGGCGCAGCCGGTTTCATTGCGCTTTCCGGCGCCGGCGATTTGGTCAACAGACGGCAGAGCCTGGCGAGCGTGGGGCGCAGTTCGTGGCGATGCACGACCATATCGACCATACCGTGGTCTTTCAGATATTCGGCGCGCTGGAATCCATCCGGCAGTTTCTCGCGGATGGTTTGTTCGATGACGCGGGCACCGGCAAAGCCGATCAGGGCGCCGGGCTCAGCGATATGCACGTCACCGAGCATCGCATAGGACGCGGTGACCCCGCCGGTGGTCGGATTGGTGAGGACGACGATATAAGGCAGCTTTGCTTCGCGCAGCATCTGCACGGCCACCGTGGTCCGCGGCATCTGCATCAGCGACAGAATGCCTTCCTGCATGCGGGCGCCGCCGGAGGCCGCAAAGACGATGAAAGGCGATTTCTTTTCGAGCGCGAGTTCAAGTCCGCGCACGATGGCCTCTCCAGCCGCCATGCCGAGCGAGCCGCCCATGAAATCGAAATCCTGCACCGCGACCACGGCAGCCGCGCCTTCGAGCTTGCCGTAACCGACCTTGACGGCATCGTTGAGCCCGGTGCGGGCGCGCGCATCCCTGACGCGATCGACATATTTGCGTTCGTCGCGGAATTTCAGCGGGTCGGCCTGCACGTCGGGCAGCGCCACGTCGAACCAGGTCTCATTGTCGAAGATCGATTTGAGACGCGCCTGCGCGCCCATCCGCATGTGATAGTTCGAGTCGGGAATGACGAACTGATTGGCCTCGACGTCCTTGTAGAACACGAGTTGTCCGGAGTCCGGGCACTTGATCCACAAATTCTCCGGCGTCTCGCGGCGCAGGATGTTGCGAATCTTCGGCCGGACGACGTTGGTGAGCCAATTCATTTCGTGCTCCGAATTGTCTTCATTCGTCTAGTGTCCCGGTTCTGACATTCGTATCGTGTTGCCGCGGGTCCGTTTACGAATGTCAGAACCAAAGGGACACTAGCAAATATTGGTTTTCTAGTGTGGCTTTTACTGACGTTCCTTTGAAGCGGTCGCTGCAAAACTGTAAGGAACGTCAGAGTCGCCACACTGATATGGCCTCCCCGGGAATGCCCGGCAAGGCACGCGTCACGCACCCGTCCCGAAATCGCCGGCCTATTTCGCGCCCCGGACGCCGGCAGCAAGCGCGCTTGCCAGTTCGACCACGGCACTAACGGTCTTGGCCGTAGCCGTGCCGTTCGCATCGAGGCTGCCGCGCAAGGCATCCACCAGCGCGGAGCCGACCACGGCGCCATCGGCCTTGGCCGCAATCGCACGCTGCTGCCTCCGGCGTGCGGATGCCGAAACCGACACAGACCGGCAACGCCGTATGCCGCTTGATGCGGGCGACGGCTTCGCCCACCGGCGCCTGAATCGGCGCTGGCGCTGCCGGTAATGCCGGTGACCGAGACGTAATAGACAAAGCCGGAGGTGTTAGCGAGCACGGCCGGCAGGCGCTTGTCGTCGGTAGTCGGCGTCGCAAGCCGGATGAAGTTCAACCCCGCCTTCATCGCCGGCACGCAAAGTTCGGAATCTTCTTCCGGCGGCAGATCGACGACGATCAAGCCGTCGACGCCGGCGGACTTGGCATCGGCCAGGAATTTGTCGACGCCGTAAATATAGATCGGGTTGTAGTACCCCATCAGCACCAGCGGCGTGGCATCGTCGTCTTTGCGAAAGTCAGCCACCAACGCCAGCGTCTTCTTCAAGGTCATGCCGGCTTTGAGCGCTCGCAAGCCCGCCGCCTGGATCGCGGGCCCATCTGCCATCGGATCGGTAAAGGGCATGCCAATTTCAATGACATCGGCACCCGCCTTCGGCAGCGCCTTGATGATCGCAAGCGAGGTTTCAGGATCGGGATCGCCAGCCATCAGGAAGGTGACAAACGCCGAACGGCTTTCTTTCTTCAGTTGCGCGAAACGCGCGTCGATGCGGGTGGTCACTTCTGCTTCCCCCGCAGGATGTCGCCGACTTGGGGCACGTCCTTGTCGCCACGGCCGGATAGATTGATCACCATCAGATGATCTTTCGGCCGCTTGGGCGCGAGCTCCATCACCTTGGCGATGGCGTGCGCGGGTTCGAGCGCCGGAATGATGCCTTCGAGCCGCGACAGCAGCTGAAATGCGGCCAGCGCCTCGTCGTCGGTCGCCGACAAATATTGGACCCGGCCGATTTCATGCAGCCAGGAATGCTCAGGCCCGATGCCCGGGTAATCGAGCCCCGCCGAAATCGAATGTGCATCCTGGATCTGGCCGTCGTCGTCCATCAACAGATACGTCCGGTTGCCATGCAACACGCCCGGCCGGCCGCCGGCAATTGATGCTGCATGCAACTGCGTCAGGCCGTGACCGGCGGCTTCGACGCCAAAGATTTCGACCGAGGGATCGTCGAGGAACGGATGGAATAATCCCATCGCGTTGGAGCCGCCGCCGATGCAGGCCACCAGCGAATCCGGCAAGCGCCCTTCCGCTTCCTGCATCTGCGTGCGGGTCTCATCGCCGATCACCGACTGGAAGTCGCGCACCATCATCGGATAGGGATGCGGTCCCGCCACCGTACCGATGCAGTAAAAGGTGTTGTGCACATTGGTGACCCAGTCGCGCAGCGCTTCGTTCATCGCGTCCTTCAGCGTGCGCGTCCCCGATTGCACCGGGATCACCTTGGCGCCCAGCATCTCCATGCGAATCACGTTCGGCTGCTGCCGCTCGACGTCGACCGCGCCCATATAAACGAAGCATTCAAGCCCGAACCGCGCGCACAGCGTTGCGGTCGCGACGCCATGCTGGCCGGCGCCGGTCTCGGCGATGATGCGCTTCTTGCCCATGCGCCGCGCCACCATGATCTGGCCGAGCACATTGTTGACCTTGTGGGAGCCGGTGTGATTGAGCTCCTCGCGCTTGAAATAGATTTTGGCGCCACCAAGATGCTGGGTCAGCCGCTCGGCGAAATAAAGCGGCGACGGCCGGCCGACATAGTTCTTCAGATAGCCGTTCATTTCGGCGTGGAATGCCGGATCGGCCTTGGCCTCGGCGTAGGCTTTTTCCAGATCGAGAATCAGCGGCATCAGGGTTTCGGCGACAAACCGGCCGCCGAAAATGCCGAAATGCCCGTGCTCGTCGGGACCGCTTCGGAAGGAATTGGGGATCGGCTTGTTCATCGAACCATCAGCTCTTCGGTTGCGCGCGCCGCGCGAACAAAGCCGCGGATCATGTCGGGGTCCTTGATACCGGAAGCGCGTTCCACGCCGGAGGAAACATCCACCCCGCCGGCCCGCGTCACACGGACGGCTTCCGCGACATTATCCGCGTGAAGGCCACCCGAGACCATGAACGGCAATTTGAGATCGAGATTCTCCAGCACATGCCAGTCGAACGCCGCGCCCAGACCGCCGGGGCGGGTCGCTTCGCGGGGCGGGCGGGCGTCAAATAGAATGCGATCGGCGATCTCATCATAGCCAGGCAGGGCCGCGAGATCGGCCGAGGTTTCGACAGGAATAGCCTTCATCACCGGCAAGCCGAATCGGCGCTTGATGTCGCGCAGCCGCGCCACGGTCTCGTGGCCGTGCAACTGCAACAGATCGGGCTGCAGCGACTCGACGATGCCGGCGAGCGTCGCATCGTCCGCATCGACCGTGAGCGCCACTTTCAGCGCCCGGCGTTTGACGGCCAGGCCAAGATCACGCGCGACCTCAAAACTGAGATGGCGTGGCGACGGCGGAAAGAACACAAAGCCCACCATGTCCGCGCCGGCGTCCAGCGCGACGTCGAGCGTCTCGCGCGTGGACAGGCCGCAAATTTTGACGATCAAGGACATCGGTTCAAAGGCAATGGTTAAAGAAGCCGCAGGGCTCCGGGAAGGGCGCTTGGCGCGGGTTCTACAACGTCGCGCCGTGCTTGTCTTGCCGATATCCCACCTGCGGAACGGTGGCCGGGGGTGCCGCATCCCGCGGCCGGGACAACGCATTGGCGCGCCAATCGGCCAGTTGGGTCCGGAGCTCGCGCGCATCGGCCTCATGCTGCCGCGCGGCCCGCCGCCAGCGGCGCTGGCCGAACCAGGTCGCGGAACCGCCCGCCAGCACTCCCAGGATCAGCGCAGCGATGATGACCACAAATAGCCGCTGTGGCGGAAGATCAAAGGCCGAATCGCCGGAGGCGAAGGGATCAAACGACACCGTCACGAAATGTCGGTTGGCGAGTGAAAAATCGATAATGACTACGCCGAGCAGAACCAGCAACACAATTCTGAGAAACTTGCGCATGACCTGCTCCCGTCACGGTCTTCGAAGCGAACGGGATCGGTTTTAGGTCCCGGCGTCCGTTCCGCCGCTTTCGCGGTTCAGCCGTTCGCGCATTTCCTTGCCGGTCTTGAAAAACGGAACGCTCTTCTGATCGACCGGCACGTGTGCGCCGGTGCGGGGATTGCGTCCGGCACGGGCCGGACGATGCTTGACCGAGAAGGCGCCAAAACCGCGCAACTCGACCCGGTCGCCACGCGCCAAGGCTGCGACGATCTCATCGAGAATCGCGTTCACAATGTTCTCGACGTCCCGCTGGTAGAGGTGCGGGTTGTGCTCGGCGATGCGCTGAACGAGTTCGGATTTGATCATCGAGAAAGGGACCCGGGAACATACGGACATGCATTTCCGTGAAAATGCCTTGAACTGTCAAGACGCTAAATGAAGTTTGGCGCGAGCGAAATCACGTGACAAATGACCTGGTGCCGTATTGTGACAGCCCCCGCACCCCTAAATTGCAGTGCGGAAATTCCCTCAAGCGGCTCAATTCGCCCCTGCCGGGTGCCATAGCGCGAGCATGCCCTCAAGACCGAGACGGTCGGCGGCCTGTGCCATGCCGGTCTGCTCGATTTGACGCGCAACCCCGCTCAAGCCCAGCGCATCGAACGTGATCGCGGCGGCCGTTCGCAGGAATGTGAGGTCGCCGAAGCGTGGCGCGAGCTTGTAGTCGCGCACCGGCAGATCGGCCTTGATACCTTTTTGCGCAACCAGCCAGGCGATCGCGGTTTTCTCGTCGCCCAACTGATCGATCAGCTTGAGTTCGACCGCCTGACGGCCGGTGAACACGCGACCGTCGGCAACTTTTTCGAGCAGCCCGTCGTCCATGCCTCGCCGTTCTTTCACCAGGCCGCGGAACCAGGCGTAGGAATCTTTCACCAGGGAATCCAGCGCCGCGCGCGCTTCCGGGCTGGTCGGTTCAAAGCCGTTCGGCGCAGCCTTTAGCGGCGAAGATTTCACTTCCTCGACCTTGACGCCGACGGTCTTCAACAATTCGGAAAAGTTCGGAAACTGAAACAGCACGCCGATCGAACCCACCAGCGAACTCTGCTGGGCGATGATGTGGTCTGAGGCAATCGCGGCGATGTAACCGCCCGAAGCCGCCAGGCCCTCGACCACCACGACCAGCGGCTTCTTGGCTTTCAGCCGCACCAGCGCGTCATAAAGCTGTTCGGAGCCGGCCGTGGTGCCGCCGGGCGAATTGATATGCACGATGACGGCGGAAGTTTGCGATTTCTCCAGCCGCTCGAGCGCCTCGACCCGTTCCTGATCGCTGCGGATCAAGCCTTCGATGTTGATGCGGGCGATCGACCCTGCTGAGGTCAATCCGGTCCTGCCGCCGGGCGCCGCAATCACCGCAACGGCGACGATCGCCGCAATCGCAATCAATGCCGCAGCCACGCGCCAGAACGTCAGCTTGCGCCGTATTCTGCGGCGATCGACGATGACATCGGAGTCCAGCGACATCGAAACTCTCCCGAAAAGCAGGCCTTGAACAGGGTATGCCGTCTTCGCTTCATACCCTTAAAAATCCCGTGCCCTGATTACATCAATTGCGGCGCAATTTGAAGAAAACAAGACGTGTGTTTCCTTCTTCCTCCGTGGGAGAGGGAAAGAAACAAACAAAAAGGCCCCGGTCGAAACCGGGGCCCGTCGTTCTCGGCAAAAAAAGCCGAAAAACTTACTTGTCGGTCCGCTGCTTGAGCGCGGTGCCGAGAATGTCGCCGAGCGTCGCCCCCGAATCGGAAGAGCCATATTGGGCGATGGCTTCCTTTTCTTCGGCGACTTCGAGCGCCTTGATCGAGACCTGCACCTTGCGGGCCTTCTTGTCGAACTGGATTACCCGCGCATCGACCTTTTCGCCGACGGCGAAACGCTCGGCGCGCTGATCGTTGCGGTCACGGGCGAGTTCGGAGCGCTTGATGAAGGTGGTGAAGTCGGTGCCGACGATCTTCACGTCGATGCCGCCTTCCTTCACGTCGAGCACTTCGCAGGTCACGACCGCGCCCTTCTTGACGTCGCCCGGCTCGGCGAAGGGATCGCCCTCGAGCTGCTTGACGCCGAGCGAGATACGCTCCTTTTCGACATCGACATCGAGCACCACGGCCTTGACCATGTCGCCCTTCTTGAAGTTGTCGATCACCTGCTCGCCCGGCAGCTTCCAGTCGAGGTCGGACAGATGGACCATGCCGTCGACGTCGCCTTCGAGCCCCAGGAACAGGCCGAACTCGGTCTTGTTCTTGACTTCGCCTTCGACCGTGGAGCCGACCGGGAACTTCTCGACGAAGACCTCCCAGGGATTGCGCATGGTCTGCTTGAGACCGAGCGAAATGCGGCGCTTGACCGAATCGACTTCGAGAACCTGCACCTCGACTTCCTGCGAGGTCGAGACGATCTTGCCCGGATGCATGTTCTTCTTGGTCCACGACATTTCCGAGACGTGGATCAGGCCTTCGATGCCCGGCTCGAGCTCCACGAACGCACCGTAGTCGGTGATGTTGGTGACGCGGCCGGTAAAGCGCGCATTGAGCGGATATTTCGCCTCGATGCCCTGCCACGGATCGTCGAGCAGCTGCTTCATGCCGAGCGAGATACGGTGCGTCTCGTGGTTGATCTTGATGATCTTGACCTTCACCGTCTGGCCGATGGTCAATACCTCGGTCGGATGGTTGACGCGACGCCACGCGATATCGGTGACGTGCAACAGGCCGTCGATGCCGCCGAGATCGACGAACGCACCGTAATCGGTGATGTTCTTGACGACACCGTCGATCACCTGACCCTCTTCGAGGTTCTGCACCAGTTCCTGCCGCTGTTCGGCGCGGGTTTCTTCCAGAACCGTGCGGCGCGACACCACGATGTTTCCGCGGCGGCGATCCATCTTGAGGATCTGGAACGGCTGCGAATTGTTCATCAGCGGAGCGACGTCGCGGATCGGGCGGATATCGACCTGCGAGCGCGGCAGGAAGGCGACAGCGCCGTCGAGGTCGACGGTGAAGCCGCCCTTGACCTGATTGAAGATGACACCGTGGACCTTCTCGTTGCTGTTGAAGGCCTTCTCGAGCTTGCCCCAGCTCTCCTCGCGGCGCGCCTTGTCGCGCGACAGCACGGCTTCACCGAGTGCGTTCTCGATCCGGTCGAGGAACACCTCGACTTCATCGCCGACCTTGAGGTCGCTTTCACGGCCGGGCCCGGCGAATTCGCGCAGCGCCACGCGGCCTTCGGTTTTCAGGCCGACATCGATGACGGCCATGTCTTTCTCGATCGCAACCACCTTGCCCTTGATGACGGAGCTTTCCTGAAGGTTGCCGCCGGCAAAGGACTCATCGAGCATCGCGGCGAAATCGTCGCGGGTGGGACTATAGGAACTAGCAGTCGAAGCCATTTGTTCTCCAGATGCGGGAATTGCCGGCCGTCTCGGGTTTAAGGGCGCATCGGACGCAAAGGGTCAGGGTTCCGCAAACTCTGACGACCGCCTCGCAATTGATCGCGAGAGCGGGCCGGCTGTTGGCCTTGCACGTTCGATACGTTGATTTGGTCCGGGAACGGATGATCTCGAATATTCTGTTCGAGATATCGACTTCCAAAGCTTAAGGAGCGGGCTTTCCTCCAATGACGGCTGAGGCTCAAACCTCACGCCGGCCCGCTCGGACGGCCTCGATAATGTCGATGGCGGCCCGGACGCCGCCTTCTATATCCAAATGGGAGTTATCGAGCAAGTAAGCATCTTGGGCCGGCTTTAAAGGCGCAACGGCCCGGTTCCGGTCACGTTCGTCGCGGGCCAGGATATCGGCCAGGATCGCCGCCTCGTCGGCCGCCTCTCCCCTCGCCTGCGCCTCCAGGGTTCGACGGCGGGCCCGCACCTCAGGCTCGGCCACGACGAAGATTTTGACGTCGGCGTTCGGGCAAATCACGGTCCCGATGTCCCGGCCGTCCAGTACCGCGCCTGGCGGGTGAGCGGCAAACTGCCGCTGAAAATTCAACAACACCTCGCGGACTTCCGGGTAGGCCGAGACCACGGAAGCGGCTGTGCCGACTTGATGCGATTTCAGCGCCGGATCGTCGAAGGTTTGGGGGTCCAGCCCCCGCGCCGCGCTGACCGCCGCGGCTTCATCGCCAAGGTCCGCCCCTTGGCTGATCAGCGCATGCGCAACGGCACGGTAGATCGCGCCGGTATCGAGATGACGATAGCCATAATGCGCGGCCAGACGCTTGGCGAGCGTGCCCTTGCCCGAGGCCGCCGGTCCGTCGATGGCGATAATCATGAAAGGTCGGCCCCAAGGGAGCGCATCATCGGGATGAAGTCCGGAAAGCTGGTGGCGATGAAGGCCGTGTCGTCGACCTTGACCGGCTCGTCGGAGGCAAGGCCCATCACCAGCGCCGACATCGCGATCCGGTGATCCATATGGGTCGCCACCAAACCGCCGCCCGGCACGTGACCCTTGCCCTCGACGATCAGGTCGTCGCCCGATATCTCGACCTTGACGCCGTTGACGCGCAGCATGTCGGCGGTGGCCGCCAGCCGGTCGGATTCCTTGACCCGCAATTCGCTCAAGCCCCGCATGATGGTGGTGCCTTCGGCAAAGCTCGCCGCTACCGCCAGCACCAGATATTCGTCGATCATCGAGGGCGCGCGTTCCGGCGGAACTTCAACGCCCTTCAGCTTCGAGCCGCGCACGCGCAGCTCCGCCATCGGCTCGCCGGCATCGGTGCGCACGTCCCGCTCCTCGATCAACCCGCCCATTTCGCGCAGCGTCGTGAACAGCCCGGTGCGCAGCGGATTGGTCATGACGTCGGAAAAAATCAGATCCGAGCCTTCGACGATCAGCGCAGCCACGATCGGAAAGGCTGCTGAAGACGGATCGGCGGGCACCACCACCTTTTCGCCGTGCAGCTCGGGCTGGCCGGTAAGCGCGATCTTGCGGCCGTGCCGGCCCTCCGGCGTCGAGACGATCTGCGCTCCGAAATGCCGCAGCATCAGTTCGGTGTGGTCGCGGCTCGCTTCTTTTTCGATCACCGTGGTCACGCCCGGCGCGGCCAGGCCCGCCAGCAGCACCGCGGATTTGATCTGCGCCGAGGCCACCGGCGTCCGGTAGAGGATCGGCAGGGGATCGCGCGCACCGGTGAGACTCAACGGCAGCCGGCCACCTTGGCCACCGCTGCTAACCCGCGCGCCCATCAATTCGAGGGGATCGAGTATCCGCCGCATCGGCCTTGAACGCAGCGAGGCGTCGCCGTCGAACACCGCCGTGATCGGGCAGCCCGCGACCGCGCCCATCGCCAGGCGGCAGCCGGTGCCGGAATTGCCGAAATCGAGCGGGCCCTCCGGCTCCGCAAAGCCCGTGACACCCACGCCTGAGACCTTCCAGGCAAAGTCGCCGATCCGCTCGACCTTGGCCCCCAAAGCCCGCATCGATTTGGCGGTATTGAGGACATCTTCGCCCTCGAGCAGGCCCGATATCCGGGTTTCTCCGACCGCCAGCGCGCCCAAAATCAGGGCCCGGTGCGAAATCGACTTGTCGCCGGGAACGCGGACCCGCCCGGTCAGGGGCCCGCTGCTGCGGGCTTGAAGGGGGGTTTTATGATCGTCGGCGCGATCCGAATGGGTCAAGATTGTGTCCTTGGGGGGCGGTGAGGTTTTGACATTGATATCGTGATCGCCGTGAGCCCTCAACACCAAGGCCAAATCCAAAACCGTACTAGAATCCTGTATTTGCTGGTGCCCCTCTGGTTCAGACATTGCTGGGCGAGCCGGATGCGGCAGGACGCGAATGCCAGAGCCGGGAGGCTCACGGCCGCCTTCTAGCACTGGCCGGCGTGCGGCGTCACGTCCGGCGCCATCTTGCGCAAAGCGCTATTGACAGCGGCGCGCCAACTAGCCAAGTGAAGCACCGATTTTCCAAAGCTTCCCAGGATTGCACACGTGGCCAAATCCGATCTCGGAACCAAACGCATTTGCCCGACGACGGGTAAGAAATTTTACGACCTCAACAAGAGCCCGGTGATCTCGCCCTATACCGGCGAGGTCGTGCCGATCGCGCCGGTGGCGCCGCCCCGGGCGGTTCGCGGTGATGCTGCGCGTGCCAGCGCCGCAGCAGCGGCCGCCGCCGAAGCCACGCCGGAGCCGGTGGAAGCTGAGGAGTTGGTGCCGCTCGAGGAGGCCGATGCCGAGGAGAACACCGGCAAGGTCAAGGCGGTGGTTCCTGAATCCGAGGACGACATTGAAATCGACGAGACGATCGAGGACGATGATGACGACGACTCCACCTTCATTGCCGACGAAGAAGAGGGCGATGAAGACGTGACCGACATCATCGGCGACGTCGGAGGCGACGAGGAGACTTGAGATCGGCCCTGAACTATGTTCAGGGTCGTTGAGGCGTGCGTAGCCCAAGACGCATAGCCAAGGCGCATTGCTCTAACGGGGCCATAGCTCAGCTGGGAGAGCGCTTGCATGGCATGCAAGAGGTCGGCGGTTCGATCCCGCCTGGCTCCACCAGCCTCCGCAGGCTTCGCCTGCTTCGGCTCGGCGAGCCATAATCGTAGGCGGAGGCTGCCGCGCCGAAGCCCGCAGGGCGTAGACGGGACGCTTATGAAATACGTCTACATCATCCGCGCGAAAATCCTCGACAGCGAGCACTTCTACGTGGGCATCACCGACGATGTCCGCAGCGCGTTTGCTCAGGCACAACGCCGGCGAATCTCCGCACACCTCGAAGTTTCGGCCTTGGCGGCTCAAGAACTACCTCGCGTTCAGCAACCAGGAGCGTGCATTCGCCTTCGAGAAATATCTGAAGTCTGGCTCCGGGCGGGCCTTTGCGAAAAAGCATCTTCTGACGCGACGCGCCTCATCCCTCCACCGCGGCATTGAGCCGGTCGCGCAACGCGACGATCTCGTTCTTCATCGCCAGCAATTCCGGCACCGAACATTCCGACGCCGCCAAGATCGACGGCGGCACGGCACGCGCCTTGTCCTTCAGCGCCTGACCCTGCGAGGTGAGGCCGATCAGCACCTGCCGTTCGTCTTCGGTCGAGCGGGTGCGCTTGATCAGCCCGGCCTGTTCCAGCCGCTTGAGCAGCGGGGTGAGCGTGCCGGAGTCCAGGAATAGCCGCTCGCCAATCTCTTTCACCGGCACGCCGTCGCCCTCCCACAGCACCAGCATGACGAGATATTGCGGATAGGTCAGGCCGAGCCGGTCGAGCAGCGGCTTGTAGACGCGATTGAACGCGTGCGCCGCGGAATAAACCGCAAAGCAAATCTGGTTGTCGAGCCGCAGCGGCTGGTCTGCGGCCAGCGGTTTTCGGGCCATTTCAGTATCCTCGTCATAATCAGTCGCCATTGTGGGCCGGGATCGCCGCCTATTCAATTGCGTACAATTAAATGTGAGGCCACGCTTTTTATATTGTGCACAATCTAATTGTTTGCAATACGTACCGCATTGAAACCGAAACTGAGGAGACCCCGATGTCCGTGAATGTGCTCTACAAGACCCAGGCCAAAGCCACCGGCGGCCGTGACGGCCACGCCGCAACGCTGGACGGCGCGCTCGACGTCAAGCTGACCACGCCAAAGGAACTCGGCGGCGGCGGCGGCGCCGGCAACAATCCCGAGCAGCTTTTCGCGGCCGGCTATGCCGCCTGCTTCATCGGCGCGATGAAATTCGTCTCCTCGCAAGGCGGTCCGAAGGTGCCGGCCGATGCAGCGGTGACCTCGACAGTCGGTATCGGCCCGCGTTCGGAAGGCGGTTTCGGTCTCGACATCGCGCTGGAAGTCTCGCTGCCGGGATTGGCACGCGCCGACGCCGAAGCGCTGGTCGCCAAGGCCCATCAGGTGTGCCCCTACTCCAACGCCACGCGTAATAACGTCGATGTCCGCCTGACGGTGGTCTGACGCCATTTCAGCGAGCGGGCCCCCGCATTGGTTGAGGGGCCGTTTGCTCTCAAAAGCATTGAAGCGTCCCAAGAAGCCCGCTAGTGGTCCGATTCTAACATTCGCATCCCTTTTCAGCGGGCACTTTTGCGAATGTTAGAATCAAAAGGACCACTAGCAAATATAGGTTTCTAGTGGAGTTTAGGATTTGACATTCGCTTTGCGAGTTTGCGGCTAGGAGGGTAGCGAATGTCAAATCCACTCCACTAGCTCTGAAATCCCCGCATGATGGATTTGAGCAAGGGTTTTCGATGACTGAAATCAATTCGGGCGCGATGGCAGGCTTGCGCGTGATCGATCTGACGCGCGTGCTCGGTGGCCCCTTCTGCACCCAGATTCTGGCCGACCACGGCGCCAACGTGATCAAGGTCGAGCCGCCGGCCGGCGATGAGGTCCGCGACTGGGGACCGCCGTTCCATGGCGAGGACGCGGCCTATTTCGTCGGTATCAACCGCAACAAGCGCTCGGTCGGGCTCGATCTCGCTTCCGAGGGCGGCCGCGCGGTGCTGATGAAGATGCTCGAAAGCGCCGACGTCCTGATCGAGAATTTCAAGCCGGGCACCCTCGATAAATGGGGCATCGGCGGCGAGACCTTGCGCGCGAAATTTCCGAGGCTCGTCCACTGCCGCATCTCCGGCTTCGGCACCGACGGACCGCGCGGCGGCAATCCCGGCTATGATGCGATTATCCAGGCGATGACCGGAATGATCATGGCGACCGGTTCGCCGCAATCGGGCCCGATGCGGATCGGCGTTCCCGTGGTCGATATCACCACCGGACTTTATGCCGCGATCGGCATCCTGATGGCGTTGTCGGAGCGGCAACGCTCGGGGCAAGGACAATTTATCGAAACTACCTTGTTCGAAACCGGGCTCGCGGTCATGCATCCGCACAACGCCAATTATTTCATGCACGGCAAGCCGCCCTCGCTCACCGGCAACGAACATCCCAACCTCGTGCCTTATGCGATCTTCCCGACGCGCACCGACAACATCTTTATCGGTGTCGGCAACGACGGCACCTTCCGCAAACTCTGTAAGGAGATCGGCAAGCCGGAGCTGGCGGCCGATCCGCGCTTTGCCCGCAACAGGGATCGCGTCGCCAACCGCGAGGCCTTGCGCGCGGAGTTGGCCGCCGTGTTCAGCCAGCACGATGCCGAACCGTTGTGCGACCGTCTGCTGGCCGCGGGCCTGCCGGCAGGCCCGGTCCAGTCGATCGACAAAGCCCTGACCAGCCCACACGCCATCCACCGCGGCGATATCGTCGAAAAGGACTGGTACAGGGGCGTGGCCTCGCCGATCCGCATGGGACGCAGCCAGGCGAGCCTGCGCAGCGTCCCGCCCACCTTCGGCCAGCACACCGCCGAGGTGCTCGCCGAGTTCGGCTACTCAAAGGCGCAGATCGAGGCCCTGACCGCCGAGGGCGTGGTCTGCACCGAACGACGCCGTTAACCAACGGCGGTGCTTTCGTAATGCTTCGGAAAGCCTTTGGGGGACAGGATCCGCAACCGCGGCAAGGGCCGCTTGAACGCCCCCCGAATGATGCCCATATTGGCTGGTGATCGGAGGGTGAATCCACCTTCAAGTCATGTTGGGGCGCCGCAAGGGCCCCGGAACTTCAAAGTCGCTTCGAGAGGGCTTTGCAAATATGTCTCGTGTTCCCTCGTTATCGAGTCCTTTTTTGCTGGGATTTGACGAAATCGAGCGTGCGCTCGATCGCGTCGTCAAGGGTGCGGACGGCTATCCTCCCTACAACATCGAGCGTTGCGACCGCGCCAATGGGCAGCCCGAACGGCTGCGCATCACGCTCGCGGTTGCCGGGTTTACCCGTGATCAACTCGATGTAACCACTGAGGAAAACCAGCTCGTCATCCGCGGACGCCAGCAGGACGACAAGGCCCGGCAATACATCCATCGCGGCATCGCCGCGCGCCACTTTCAGCGCACCTTCGTGCTGGCGGAGGGGATGCTCGTGCTGGGCGCGGACTTGAAAAACGGGCTGTTGTCGATCGATCTCGCCCGGCCGGAACCGGAAAGGATCGTTAAGACAATTGCTATCAATGAGCACGAATAATGGAACGAGTAGCGGACTCGACCGCTTGGACTCAGAAGGAGTCGAGACGATGACCGAAGTTAATGTTGCGTTAGAACCCCGCGTCTCCCTGGAGGCGCTGGCAAGCCTCGGCGAGGGTCATATCGCCTATGTGAAGCAGATCCGATCCGAAGACGTGCCGGACCTGTTTCCGCAGGCGCCGAAGATCGCGCCCGGACTGAAACTGTTTGCGCTCCATGCCGCCGACGGCACCCCGATCATGCTGACCGACTCGCGCGAAGCCGCGGTCGCGAATGCCTGGAGCAATGAACTGCAGGCCGTGAGCGTTCACTGACGGCGGCTGGAGTCATTCGGTCCTGATTGAACCAGAACCGGGCTCTGGTCTTTTGTTTTGACGCGTTTTCTTCACGCGAACCGGTTGGCACTTCGCTCGAAAACGCTATGGCGCCGCGAACGAGCGAATCAATCAAGCGGGGACGGCGCCCGGGAGATCGGGCGCACCCCGCGTTTTCCGACAAAACCGAGAAGTGATATCAGGCGGCGCTCGCCGGCGGCAGCGCCAGCACCGAATAGATCGCCTGGGCCTCGCGCGAGGCCCGGAGCTTCTTCGCCACATCCTGGTCGCGCAACAGCCGCGCGATTCGCGCGAGCGCCTTCAGGTGATCGGCGCCGGCGCCTTCCGGCGCCAGCAGCAGGAAGACGAGATCGACCGGCTGGCCGTCCATCGCCTCGAAATCGATCGGCCGCTCCAGCCTGGCGAACAGGCCAAAAATCTTTTCGAGTTTGGGAAGCTTGCCGTGCGGGATCGCAACGCCGTATCCGACCGCGGTTGTTCCGAGCTTCTCCCGCTGCAACAGCACCTCGAAAATCGAGCGTTCGTTCTGTCCGGACAGGATTGCTGCCCGCGCCGCCAGTTCCTGCAGCGCCTGCTTCTTGCTGTTGACTTTTAATGCCGGGAGAATCGCCTCGGGTGCGACCAGATCGGTAATCGTCATGGGGCGTTCCGAGGTAAATCGAGCGTCAGGTTGCGATAAAGAATTCGGCGGGCGAACAAGGTGGAAAGGCGGCCGCCCACCACCCCGATCCTAATTGGGTGGGCTTCTACTCCAACGCAAGAGCGGTGCCAACACCTGCGGAGTTTCCCCCGACCCGTATCGTTAAGGGCGCGGACCATAGGGTCGCTCCCAGTGGCCGTCAATGCCGAACCGCACCCCGGCCTGCGATAGTTTTGGATAGGACTGCCCCATATCTAGCGTGTTGTTTCAGCATCATCTTTTCTGGACACGCCGGTTCCACCCGGCCATTAACCCACAGCCTTGGCCGCGGGGGGATCGATCCATCCGACATTACCGTCAGGGCGGCGATAGATGACGTTAACCCGCCCGCTCGAGCCGTGGTGGAACACCAGGCAGGCGGCGCCGGTCAGGTCCAGTTCCATCACCGCTTCCGAGACCGAAAGGCGCTTCAAGGACGTGGTGGCCTCGGCGATGATGACAGGGCTATAGCCGGTCATCTCCTCATCGCTCTCGGCAGGCGCCTCGATCACATAGCTCGGGGCATCGAGCGTCAGCGCGTCCATCCCTGCCAGCGCCTCGGATGCGGCATGGGCCTTGCGGGCGGAGCGATCCTTCAATCGGCTTTTGTAGCGGCGCAGCCGCTTCTCGATCATCAACAGCGCCTGGTCGGCGCTGGCATAGGCGTCGGCGGCGCAGCAATCCGCTTCCAGCGTGATGCCCGAATCAAGGTGCAACGCGCAGTCGGTTCGGAAGTCGGAGCCGTCCTTGCTGAGCGTGATATGGCCGGAATAATTGCCGTCGAAATATTTGCGAAGCACTTCGTCGGTGCGCTCTGAAACACGTCCGCGCAACGCCTCGCCAACGTTGATACTTTTTCCAGAGATCCGGAGAGTCATGGGGTGCCTCTCTAGTTGGTCCAGCGGTCTGGTTGGACACACCGACACTATTCCGATTTCGGCGGGACGCAATCAGGCGGGCTGAGGGTCCCGGAAGCGGTCGGAAGATGCGGCGGGCGCCGACAGGGCATTGCCGAGCATACTTTGCTTGTCGCGCCGGCGCTGAACCGACGATGGAATCCGCATGGCCTCGCGGTACTTGGCGACGGTGCGACGGGCGATATCAATGCCGGTTGCGCGCAAACGTTCCACGATGGTGTCGTCGGAAAGGATCAGCGCGGGATCTTCCGCGTCGATCAGTTGCTTGATGTGGTGGCGCACCGCCTCCGCCGAATGGGCTTCGCCGCCGTCGGCCGAGGCGATCGAGGCGGTAAAGAAATATTTTAATTCGAATATGCCGCGATTGGTCGCCATGTATTTGTTGGCGGTGACGCGCGAGACCGTCGATTCGTGCATCTGGATCGCGTCGGCCACGGCTTTCAGGTTAAGCGGCCTCAAGTGCGCCACGCCGTGCGTGAAGAAGCCGTCCTGCTGGCGGACGATTTCGGTCGCAACCTTCAAAATGGTGCGGGCGCGCTGATCGAGCGCGCGAACCAGCCAGGTCGCATTTTGCAGGCAATCGCTGAAATAGGATTTGTCGCCGTCCTTGCGAATCGTCTTCGACAGTTCGGTGTAATAGGTCTGGTTGACCAGCACGCGCGGCAGCGTCTCGCTATTGAGTTCGACATGCCATCCCCCGTCGAGGCCCGGCCGCACATAGACATCGGGCACCACGGTCTGCGTGCGCGCCGAACCGAACTTCAGGCCCGGCTTCGGATCGAGCCGTCGAATTTCACCGATCATGTCGGTGATGTCTTCGTCGTCGACGCCGCACAGCCTGCGCAGGCTTGCGATATCGCGCTTGGCCAGAAGCTCGAGGTTTTCGACCAGCGCCCGCATCGCGGGATCGTAGCGGTTGAGATCGCGCAACTGGATCGCCAGACACTCGCTCAACGAGCGCGCGCAAACTCCGGGCGGATCGAATTTCTGCAACACCGCGAGCACCGCTTCGACCTCGTCGGGCGAAGCGCCGAGCCGCTCAGTGGCCTGTCCAAGATCGGGCGGCAAATAGCCGGCTTCATCGACCAGGTCGATCAGGTACTGGCCGATCATGCGCTGGGCGGGCGCGGCGAAAGCCACCGCCAACTGCTCGGCCAGATGGCCGCCCAGCGTCACTTCGGCGGCGGCAAAGGCTTCGAGATTGTAGCCGTCGTCATTGGAGGCGCCGCCGCCCCATTCAGTATAGGTGGTGGGGACGGCGTCCTGCGCGTTGCGCGCGGCCGCTTCCGCGGGCTCCTCGGAAAACACGTTGTCGAGCGGCGTATCGAGGGTCTGTTCGATCTCGCTGCGGCTGCCGAGATCGCGATTCATCCACTCTTCCTGGGCCGGCTCGAAGCCGTCGGCGCCAGACCCTTGCGAATCGCCCGAAAACTCCTCGCCAAAGCTGCTTTCGGAACCCTCGGCATGCCCGACCACCGGCTCACCGGCAACCGGCGCCTCCGGACCGTCGCTTTCGCGCTCCAGCAGCGGATTTCGCTCCAATTCCTCCTCGACGAAGGCCGAAAGGTCGAGATTGGATAGCTGAAGCAGCTTGATCGCCTGCATCAGCTGCGGCGTCATCACCAGTGACTGCGACTGGCGGAATTCTAGTCTCTGCGTCAGCGCCATGGAGGCAAGAACCGTTCCCAAAACTTGGTCCGATTCTTGCTTTAAACTAGTCCTAGGCCGATGTACACGGCTTGACTTTGCGGAAAGAAGCGCGGGAGCGGCCGGTCAGATGCCCCTCGGCTCCGCGATTAGAGGCGGAATTCTTCGCCGAGGTAAAGCCTGCGCACATCCGGATCGTTGACGATCTCGTCCGGACTGCCTTCGGTCAGGATTTCTCCGGCATAAACGATGTAGGCGCGGTCCGTCAGGCCGAGGGTTTCCCGCACATTGTGGTCCGTGATCAAGACGCCGATGCCGCGATTGGTGAGGTGCCGGACGAGATCCTGAATGTCGCCGACCGCGATCGGGTCGATGCCGGCAAAAGGTTCGTCGAGCAGCATGTAGTTGGGGCGGGTGGCGAGGGCGCGCGCGATTTCAACACGACGCCGTTCACCGCCGGATAGCGCGATTGAAGGCGTCTTTCGCAGACGTGTGATGTTGAATTCATCGAGCAGCGAATTCGAGTTCGGCCTCGCGTTTCTTGCGCGAGGGTTCGACGACCTCGAGCACGGCGCGGATGTTCTGCTCCACGGTGAGGCCGCGAAAGATCGAGGCTTCCTGCGGCAGATAGCCGATGCCCAACCGCGCGCGCTGATACATCGGCAGCTTGGTGACGTCGTGGCCGTCGAGTTCGATGGCGCCGCGATCGGCCTTGATCAGGCCGGTGATCATGTAGAACACCGTCGTCTTGCCGGCGCCGTTCGGCCCCAGCAGCCCCACGGCCTCGCCGCGCCGGACATAGATGCTGACCCCGCGCACGACCTGGCGGGTGCCGAAACTTTTTTCCACGCTATGCACAGCCAGATATCCGGCCCGTGGCGCTTGCCGTGGGGCGGCGGCGCCGCTGGTTCTGGGTGCGGCTTTGGCGGGAGCCGGGCGCGGCTGGCGTTTTTCAGCGCGGGGCAATTCCAGCGTCGGCGCCGGTGCGGTGCGCGCAAGCGGCGGTGCATCGCGCACCGGGCTTGTCAGCATTTCACCCATGCGGTCGCCCAGCGCCGTAATATCCTCGCGCGAGCGGGCAAAACCGCCCTTGCCGCGGTTTGCGGGGCGTCGCCGGAACATGCTGAGTAAGTCCACCATCCCCGCTTCGTCCGAGCCTTTCGAGAAGTTCCGCGGCGATTGATTCGCCCGCCCAGCTTGAATGACCGGATGCCCCTTGCCCAGCGGACCAGCCTTAAGTTCCCAAGCGACCCCGTCCGCTAGATACAGGCTCAGACCCTCGGCTTCAACCGCGGCCCAGCCGTTCTTTCGTTAAAGTATTGACGTTACTTTGGTTTATTTGGGATCAGAGACTGAGGCGCCCCCGGCGGGGGCGCCAACGGCTGGGGTCCCGACGGCGACGAACCAGGAACCGCCGGCCCATTACCGTTTTGGCCAGACGACTGGATCAACGCTTGCACCCTGCCGGAATCCAATTCGACCCGGGAAACGCCGGTGGTCATGTCGACCAACAATCTATCGCCGCGCAGAACGTTCTTGCCTTGGGTCATCACAACGGGTCCCCCACCACCCAGCATCGTGATGAGGTTGGTCTTGGTATCGAACACGGCGCTGTCGCCGGTCACCACTTGATCCTTTTGGGTCACGACCACATTGCCCTTGGCCTCGAGCCGTTTGATCGACGACGCGCCTCCCGGACCCGGCGTTGCGGATTGCATCGGCGCGGATGGAGCAGGCGCAGATTTGGCAGCGGTCTTGGCATTGGCGGCCGGAGTTGCCGGCGCGGCATTCTGGTTCGATGAACTCATAGAAGACCACCAAAACCTTCGAGGTCATGGTGGTGTCGCCCTGTACCACTTTCACGTTGCCGGTGAAGGTCGCTTCTTTTTTCTTGTCCCGCATCTCGAGCGATGCCGCCTCGATCTGGATCGGTTGATCGCGGTTCTGCGAAAAGCCCTGCATGGCATTCGGCACGCCGGTCACCGTGTTTTGCGCGCTTGCCCCGCCCGCAAACATCGTCGCCGAGAACATTGCGAAGGCAAAGCCAGCGCAAGCGGCGCGAACGATGAAGCGGCCTTTCAGGAATTCCCAGTGAGTGAGCTTCATCGGATTCATTTCGCGTTGGAGGACTTGGCGTTCGGCCGCGTCTTCGCGGGCCGCACCGGTGGCGGAGCAGGCTCAGGCGCGGTTTCGGCAGCCGGCGGCATCTTGTCGATATTCATCACGACATTGCCATCGAAACGGACGACCTCGCCGCCACCCGTGATCTTCAGCCGGTCGGCGGAAATTTTTCCGTCAGCCCATTTGACATCGACATGTTCGTCAGAGGTCACCGTTCCCTTGGCCATATCGACGAAGGCCTGGCTGAGCCACGCTTCATAGCCCGTGGTGGTCTGCAAATAGATGTCCTTGTGTAAGTCGAGCAGTTGCTCCTTGGTATCCATCAATCCCTTGACCGCCTCCAGCGTGACGGTCGACTGATCTTCCATTAGCACCTTGCCCCGCAGCGTCTTCAGTTCGACGTGATCCGGATCGGTCACATCCTGGGTAGCGGTTTTGGCCCAGACTTCATACGGCCGCCGGTCCTGCGAATAACCCGCCAAATGTGGCGATTCCATCGTGATCTTGGTGCCGGAGATAACCATGCTGCCCATATCCAGCGGCAGCTTCGGCAGCAGCATTCGAAACGGATTGAAGACCGACACCAGAATGATGGCGGCAAGCGACAGAATCACGGCGCCGGGCACCGCGATCCGCAAGACGCGAACCATCCGGCTGTGGCGCGCTGCGATGGCAAAGCGCGCCTCCATTCCGGCTTGATAGGCAGGATTCTGAACCGAACTCACCAAAGCTCCGATTTCGACATTCGCGAGGTTACGCGGACGACATCGACTAATGATTTAAATTCGCCGCCCTCAAGCTCCCGCGGCCAGGTCCGGTCATTTTATTACCCGGACACCACGCCATCGCCAGCCCGCGCATCGGCACTCCTGTTCAGGAGTGTGTCCGAAAAGGGGCGCCAGCCAATCGCTGATCGTCAGCGACAAGAGCTCCGATTCCGAAGTACGCGAACTACCGCGGCGACCTCTGATGCGAACCTCGGAATCAAAGGAGCTCTAGCAGCTTGTTGTTTTGAGTAGCGGCTTTGAATTTGAAGTTCCTATCTCGAACTTGCCGCGACGCTGGCAGGAACTTCAAATTCGCCGCACTAGTATCGCGCATCACGAATGGGCGAAAATGTCCTCGGCTTCCCAGCCTTGCAGATCGAGCTTTGCCCGTGTCGGCAGGAAGGTGAAGCAGGCTTGCGCCAATCCAAGCCGGCCTTCGCGCCCGAGCATCACGTCGAGGCGTTCGCGCAACGCATGCAGGTGCAGCACGTCGGAGGCCGCGTAAGCAAGCTGCGCTTCGCTCAGGCTTGGTGCGCCCCAGTCACTCGATTGTTGCTGCTTCGACAGCTCGATGTTGAGCACCTCGCGCACCAGATCCTTCAGACCGTGGCGGTCGGTATAGGTGCGCGAAAGCCGCGACGCGATCTTGGTGCAATAGACCGGTTCGGGCATGACGCCCAAAGCGTTATAGAGCGCGGCGAGATCGAAACGGGCGAAGTGAAAGATCTTCGTGATCTTGGGATTGGCGAGAAGCGCCTTGAGATTCGGCGCGTCATTCGCCCCTCTCCCGTGATCTTTCGGGATTTGCACGACATCGGCACTGCCGTCACCATTCGACAGCTGCACCACGCAGAGCCGGTCGCGATGCGGATTAAGCCCCATGGTCTCGGTATCGATCGCCACGGCGTCCGTGTAGCGGGTGAGGTCGGGCAGGTCGCCGCGATGCTGGCGTACGGTCATCAATACAGGGCCTCTGGTCGATTCGGAGCGAGTGGAGTTTCAATTCTAACATTGGCATGCCGTTTCGGCAGCTACCCTGGCGAATGTTAGAATCGGACCACTAACCCAACCTAACGCCCAAGACCGCAAGAGGCGAGCGGCGGGATGCGGCTTTTGTCAGCAAAATGCCGCAAGACGCTCGGTAAAACGGAGCCGTGTAATTCAGCCGGCTCGAACGGCACGGTCAGGCCGTCTGGTTGTCCGGCAATTTCGGCGGTTGCAGCTCACGGCTGTTGGCCCAGCGATCCAGATTTTCGATGATCTTCTGGTGGCTTGGACGCAGTGGCTGCGGCGCGTCGGGCTCCTCGGAAAGTGCACGTGGCAGCTTGAGACGATCGGCCATGGGAAAGTCCTCCCTTGACGCAATCATGACCCCATCCAAACCCGAAATCAACTATAAACTATTGTTTTTATTATGATATTTTACTAAAATACCTAGTTGTGGGAACTTTTGCCGGCTCAGTAAATTGAGTAAATTACTCAACCATCTCAATTTGGTGAGTTCCATGAACGACCTACGTGGCGAGCGGTTGCAGGTGATGCTTTCCCCGGAAGAGCTGACGGCGCTGGACGATTTCCGGTTCAAGCACCGGATGCCGACGCGTGCGGCCGCCGTGCGCGAGCTTTTGAAGCTCGGCCTGACGGTCACCACGACCGATGCGAATGCCGCCCTGAAATCAAGCAATTATGGCGTCTTCAACCGCGGTCCGGCCGGGCACAGGCACGAAGACTCAGGGCCGGACAGCGCCGCTTAGGGTGGCGCCACGGCTTGGAGCCACATGGGGAACGGAGATGCCATCGAACCCGCGGCTCATTCGGTCGCTGCCGCAACGATTGTCATCGAATTTCAACAGTCTTTGCCGGGTTTTTGAGCCATTCCGGTGACCGGCTGTGTACCGGTTTTCGCGTCCGAAAAATCGTAACGTTCCGCGCGTGATAGAGTGCCTCCATAGGCTCGGAGCGCGTTGCGTCATGATCGAAGTCCATTGCAGACCGGCTATCGAGCGTCATCGGAAGGGCGGCTGGGAGCTTGTCCTGTGGACCGGCAATGCCTTCGATAATTCGACGCCGTTTCGGGAAATGCTGGCCGATATTGCCGCACTGCTGAACCGGGAGGCGCCGACGTCGCTGGCATTGCCGGAATATGAAGCCTTCGAGGATGACGTCGAAGGCGAACTTCAGTTCGGCAATCAGACGATCCGGATCTATTACGAGCACTCGCTGAGCTATCTCGCCTTGATCAGCGACAGCGAGCCTATGCTTCAGAAGATCGCCGACCGGCTTCAGCCGTTATTGGCGCTTGTCATCACAGCGCCACTCGCCTTCGATGCACAGGGACGCCTGCGCGCAGCAGTTCACGCCTCGCCTGCAGCATGAGACGGGCGCGCGGGTCCGAATTGTAGATATTATCCCGTTGTAGATATTGTCCCGCCCCAGCGCCTTCCCTGGAATTGACCGGTGCGATCACCTTCGCGAACTTCGTGGATTGCGATATCGCGGAAATGGTGCCCAGGAAAGGACTCGAACCTTCACGACTGTTAGGTCACTGGCACCTGAAGCCAGCGCGTCTACCAATTCCGCCACCTGGGCATGGGGCGGTTTGTTAAGGTTCGGTCGCGCGCTTGTCAAATTGGCGCGCCCTACCCTCAAATAGATTGTTCGAATAGGCTGTACAGAAATCGGACGATGGCGTATCGGCAAATCGCCGAAAACTCCGCCCGATCAACCGAATCCGCCCCGCGCGGAATGGACCTAAAAGGCATTCGAACATGGCATCCAACCTAGAAACCCTGGTCACGGTTTTCGGCGGGTCCGGCTTTCTGGGGAGAGCCGTGGTGCGGGCGCTGTGCAAGCGCGATTATCGTATCCGCGTGGCGGTGCGGCGGCCGGAGCTCGCCGGCCACCTGCAGCCGCTCGGCAAGGTCGGCCAAATCCACGCGGTCCAGGCCAACCTGCGTTACCCGGCCTCCGTTGAGGCCGCGATGCGCGACGCCGATGTCGCCATCAACCTGGTCGGCATCCTGGCGCCGTCAGGCGCGCAGACCTTTGACGCCGTGCAGGCCGAAGGCGCGGGCACGGTCGCGAAGGCGGCAGCTCGCGCAGGCGCGCGGATGGTTCACGTTTCGGCGATCGGCGCCGACGCCAATTCCGCCTCGCGCTATGCGCGCTCCAAGGCGGCCGGCGAAGCCGCCGTGCTGTCCGCCGTTCCCTCCGCCACGATCCTGCGGCCCTCGGTCGTGTTCGGCCCCGAGGATGATTTCACCAACCGCTTCGCAGGCCTGGCGCGGATATCGCCGGCCTTGCCGCTGATCGGCGGCGGGCTCACCAAATTGCAGCCGGTCTATGTCGGCGATGTCGCCACCGCCGTGGCCGATGCGGTCGACGGCAAGACCAAGCTTGGGGCGACTTACGAACTCGGCGGACCGGAAGTGCTCTCCATGCGCGAGATCATGGAGATCATCCTTTCGATCACCGAACGCGATCGCATGCTGGTGTCGCTGCCGTTTGGGTTGGCGAAATTGCAGGCGCTATTTCTGCAATTTGCACCCGGCGCTTTCAAGCTGACGCCCGATCAGGTCGAGCTTTTGCGCAGCGATAACGTGGTGTCGGAGGCGGCGAAGTCCGCCGGCCTCACGCTGGAAGGGCTCGGCATTGCGCCAGACTCGCTCGAAGGCGTCGCGCCGCAATATCTCTGGCGCTTCCGCAAAGCCGGCCAGTTCACGCACAAGAGCGCATAGCGCGTCGTCATTGCCGGGCATAGCCGTTCGAAGAACGGCGTCGCTTCCGCTCGCCTTTGACCCGGCAATCCATCGAGCTATCGCGAGACGCTTTCAAGAATGATGGATGCGCGGGTCAAGCCCGCGCATGAGGCGTCGGGAATATCGACGTTACCGCCCCATCGCCAGCGCAATCAGGCCAAGCGTGCCGACGACGACGCGCCACCACGCAAACAGCGTGAAACCGCGGCGGGTGACATAACCGAGAAACGCCTTCACCACGATGATCGCGACGACGAACGACACCACGAAGCCGATCGCGACGGTGCCCAGGTGGTCGGACGTCATCTCGGCGCGGTTCTTGTAAAAATCATAGGCGAACGCGCCGATCATGGTCGGTATCGCCAGGAAGAACGAGAATTCCGCCGCCGCGCGTTTGTCGGCCCCTAGCAGCATCGCCGCGACGATGCTGGCGCCGGAGCGTGACACGCCGGGAATCATCGCCAGGCACTGCGCGAAGCCGATCCACAGGTACGTGAGCAGCGGGAATTTGGTGGCGTCATGTTCGTGCGGATTGTGGTCGATCTGGTCAACCCAGAGCAGAATCGCGCCGCCGACGATCAGCGAGAAGCAGACCACCCACGGATTGAACAGAACTTCCTTGATGTATTTGCCGGCGATTAGCCCGATGATCACCGCCGGCAGAAACGCCACCAGGATGCCGATGACGAAGCGACGGTCGTCGGGATTGGAAAACATGCCGAGCGCGATCCGCCATAATTTGGCGAAATAGATCACGACGATCGCGAGAATCGCGCCGAGCTGGATCAGCACCACGAAACTGTCCCAGAAAGCGCCTTCGCCGAGCCCGAAGAAACGCTTCACGAGCAGCATGTGGCCGGTCGAGGAAACCGGCAAAAATTCGGTGATGCCCTCGACGATGCCGAGAATGACCGCCCGCAACGAATCAGACAGCATGATTGAGCGCCCTTTTCCTGATGGGTGATTTCCACGATGGCGATCCATTTGGGACCGCGATCAGCGGCAGCGACCGAAAACAGCCGGATTCTTCTCGCTTATTCGCTTGCAGGCCGCAACGGAAAAAACACAGGGTTGCCTCGCTCGAAAGCTTCGGTAGTTTGGCGCCGCAAATCATCCTTACTTTAGGGCTTCATGTTCACGCTTTTTCATCATCCCTTCTGCCCGCACTCACGCTTCGTTCGCCTCGCGCTCGGCGAACTCGGCGTCGATCTGCAACTGGTCGAAGAACGGGCCTGGGAACGGCGCGAAGCCTTTCTCGCAATAAATCCCGCCGGCACCACGCCGGTCCTGGTTGCCGAAGGGCCGTCGGCGATTCCCGGCGCCGGCACCATCGCGGAATATCTCGACGAAACTCTCGGTCCTGCCCTGGCCGAGCGGAGGTTGTTGCCGTCTTCGATCGGCGAACGCGTCGAGGTGCGGCGGCTGATGGCGTGGTTCAACGAAAAATTTTTCGAGGAAGCCTCCAACCCGCTGGTCACCGAACGCATTTATAAACGCTTCATGAGCGAAGGCGACGGCGGCGGGCCGCCATCGGCCGATGTGATTCGCGCGGCGAAGGCAAATGTGCGCTATCATCTGGCCTATATCGGCTGGCTGGCGCGAACGCGGAATTATCTCGCCGGCGACCGGATCAGCTATGCGGACCTCGCCGCCGCAGCGCATCTTTCGGCGATCGATTATCTGGGTGACGTGCCATGGTCCGAGGACGACGCGGCAAAGGCCTGGTATGCGCGGGTGAAGTCCCGGCCCTCTTTCCGTCCGCTGCTCAGCGAATGGCTGGCAGGCGTGCCGGCGTCACCCACTTATGTGGACCTCGACTTCTGATTGTTTCGGTCGCGACTGTTCCTTCCGGGAGAGGCGAAGCGGGCCGTTGCCGCTATGCGTGACGATCTGAAGGATGCGCTGACCCGAGAAGCGCAGGCGATCGGCTTCGACTGCGCCCGCGTGACCGATCCCGGCGCGATCGCGCAAGCCGGAAAATATTTCCTGGAATTTCTTGAAGCAGGCGGCCACGGCGATATGGATTGGCTCGCGGCCAATCCCGAGCGCCGCAGCGATCCGCGAACCCTGTGGCCCGGCGTTCGTTCCGTGATCATGCTCGGCGTCAATTACGGCCCCGATGAAGATCCGCTTGCGATCTTGCAGCGGCGCACGCGTGGCGCGATTTCGGTCTACGCGCAGGGCGACGATTATCACGACGTGATCAAGAAGCGGCTCAAGGCGCTGGCGCGATGGCTGGCGACAATGGCCTCATGCGAGGTCAAGGTCTTCGTCGATACCGCCGCCGTGATGGAAAAACCGCTGGCGCAGGCCGCGGGCCTCGGCTGGCAGGGCAAACATACCAACCTCGTGTCGCGCGAGTTCGGATCGTGGTTGTTCCTCGGCGCGATCTTCACCGATGCCGATCTGCCGCGCGATGAAGCCGATATTGATCACTGCGGCTCGTGCCGGGCTTGCCTCGACATCTGCCCGACCTCCGCCTTCCCCGCGCCCTACAAGCTCGATGCAAAGCGCTGCATTTCCTACCTCACCATCGAGAACAAGGGACCGATCCCGCGCGAATTCCGCAAAGCGATCGGAAATCGCATCTATGGCTGCGACGATTGCCTGGCGGTCTGCCCGTGGAACAAGTTCGCACAAGCCGGTCATGAGGCGAAACTCTCGCCGCGCGAGGAACTGCGCGCGCCCGATCTTTCATCGCTGGCGCAGCTCGACGACGCTGCGTTTCGGAAGTTGTTCGCAAAGTCGCCGGTCAAGCGCATCGGTCGCGATCGATTCATCCGCAATGTGCTAATTGCGATCGGCAATTCGAACGATCCGTTACTGGCAGCGGAGGCCGAGCGTCTGCTGGCCGATGCAAGCCCGCTGGTTCGCGGCGCTGCGGTCTGGGCGCTGTCGCAATTGCTGGAGCAGGCAACTTTCAAGGCGCTGGCGGCTAGCGCCTCCAACCGCGAACGCGACGAGACCGTAATGGCGGAGTGGCGGTACGTATGATGTTCTGTCGTCGTTCCGGGGCGCGAGTGCAACGAGCGAACCCGGAATGACAAGCAACATCAGCCCATTTCCGCAACGGCCGTCAGAATCCGCGCAATGTCCTGCGGCCGCGACAGGCGATGATCGCCGTCCTGGATCATGGTCAGCACCAAATCCTCGGCCGGCAGCCGCTGCGCCAGCGCGAATGCGTGCTTCCACGGAACATCGGGATCCTGCGCGCCTTGCAGGATATGCACCGGACAGCCGACCTCGATCGTGCCGCCGAGCAAGAGGTGCTGGCGGCCCTCCTCGATCAGGTTGCGGGTGATCGGGTAGGGGTCGCCATATTCGGACGGACGCAGCCACACGCCTGTGGTCTCGATCTGGTGTCGAATTTCGGGCGAAAACCCCTTCCACATCAGTTCCTCGGTGAAATCGGGCGCCGGCGCAATCAGCACAAGCCCCTTCAGCGTGGCGCGGGGGGCAGGACGCTTGGCTAGTTCGCGCGCCAACAATAACGCCATCCATCCGCCCATGGAGGAACCGATCACCACCTGGGGACCGACGCAAAACTGCTCGAATACCGCAATGCTCTCTTCCAGCCAGCGCCCGATCGTACCCTCGACGAAATCGCCGCCGGATTCGCCATGGCCGGAATAGTCGAACCGGATACAGGCGCGCCGGCGCTCGGCCGCCCACGCATCCAGCGCCAGAGCCTTGGTTCCCCGCATGTCCGACTTGAAGCCGCCGAGCCAAAACAGCCCCGGCAAATCGCCTTCGCGGGCACGGACCGCGATGCGGCGCATCGCGTCGACCTCGGCCGACTTCGATGAACGATGGGTCGTCAGTCGCAGAACCGGTCATGAGATGGTCATTCCCTTAACCCTATGAGGCCGTCAACCAAAAGCCGGCTAGTGCCGCCCATTTGAAGTTCCTGCATCGCAAGCCGCAAATTCCGTCCAGGAACTTCAAATGGTAATGCGGCACTAGAATCATAAGTTTGCTAGCGCCTGTGACTTTCCGAAGTTCGTGAAAGGTGATCGCTGAGGCGGGGACGAACTTCGGAAAGTAGGCGCTAGCCCGCGTTATGATGCTTGCGTCAGGTGAACTTGCGCCCTATCTCGGCGGTCGAAGCATCCGCGTGGCCGAAAAGCATCGCATTTGATGCTTTTTCGCTCCCCGGGGGCGAGTTTGCTTGCCCGCAGAGCCTTATTCCTTCAAACTACAACCTTCGCTCACAATTTTGGAGAACTACCCATTCGCCGTCCCAATAGAGCCCCGCCCACCGTTGCCAAAGATGGGCCGCGCACCAACGATGAAATCCGCAACGCAACGGTTCAGCTAATCGACCAGCACGGCACGAATCTCGGCACCGTCGAAACGATCCTCGCGATCAAAATGGCGACTGAAGCCGGAATGGATCTCGTTGAGATTTCGCCCAACGCCGCCCCTCCCGTTTGCAAGATCATGGACTACGGGAAGTACAAATATTCGGCGCAGAAGAAAGCGGCAGAAGCCCGCAAAAAGCAGAAGACGGTCGAGATCAAGGAGATCAAGCTTCGGCCGATGATCGACGATCATGATTACGACGTGAAGATGCGCGCCATGCAGCGCTTCTTCGAGGAAGGCGACAAGGTCAAGATCACCTTGCGCTACCGCGGCCGCGAAATGGCGCACCAGGAAATCGGCACCAAACTTCTCGACAAGATCAAAACCGACGTCGCGGAGTATGCCAAGGTCGAGCAGGACGCGCGCTTCGAAGGCCGCCAGGTCGTGATGGTTCTGGCACCGCGCTGATCCCCGGCCGTCATTCGCAAAAAACCCGATCGTTCACTGTCCCCGCTTAAAACACGCGCGGGGGCAGTGTCGCTGAGTTGTGCTGCGCAGGGACCGGACTTCGGAAAGACTTCAGGTTCTGCTCGCCTGCCAGGTCCCGCTGCAGCGGTCGCCCGAGATGACGCCGTTCCAGCGGCCCGTTCCCGAGTTGCCGACGAGCCGGCCCTTGCCGTCGGCTGCCGACATGCCGACCGAAATGTGAACCGAAACGGCCCCGTTGGGGGTGACGCCACCGGTGACCTTGCCGCCGCCGGCCGAGGAAACCTGGGTGCCGGAGACGTTGAAGGGGGCGCTGTTATTCGAGCTGCAATTGCCGGCTCGGGTGGTGAAGGTCACGTTCCAGGTCCCGTCATAGGCGCCTGGCCGCGTCCCGGCAGCCGCCGGGCTCGACATTCCCGCGACAAAAGCGATCGCGGCCACGCCAAGGATGCCCTGAAGGATACCCTGCACAGTGCGGATCCGTTTGGAATTCACGAAAGACCTGATGGATTGGGCTGAAATGCTCATTTTGTCCTGCCGTTCTGGTGATGCTGCCGGTGATGCCAATGCCGCCCGTTTGAAGTTCCTGCACCGCAAGCGGCAAATTCCGTCCAGGAACTTCAAATGGAAAAGCGGCATTGGAAATTAAGTTTTCTACTAGAGTCCATTACTTTCCGAAGTTCGTGAACGGGGTGCGCTAAGGTTGAGCACGAACTTCGGAAAGTGGGCACTAGCGATGCCAACGCCCGGCATCCTGTCATCAGTCGAAGAAGCGGATTTGACGGTTCATCGTTGCCAAAATGAACTTGTTCTGCCATAAGCGCGGCCTTCATCGCCCGGCTGATCAAGGGCTGCCGTGGCGATGACCGTGCGGGTTTTGTCGAAAGACATTAAAACCTGAGCACTTTCAACGCTCTAACGAGCATTTTAGCCGGGAAAGCGCCGTTTTTGGCGGGATTTTCCGCGGCAATAGGAGAGCCAAATGCCCAAGCTGAAGACCAAGTCGGGCGCCAAAAAGCGCTTCAAGGTGACTGCTACTGGCAAAGTGCTGCACGCCCAGCGCGGCAAGCGCCATGGCATGATCAAGCGGACGAAGAAGCAGATCAGACAGCTCCGCGGCACCCGCGTGCTGTTCAAGACCGACGGCGACAACATCAAGAAATACTTCCTGCCGAACGCCTGATCGCGCTTACGCCGAGCCGCGTCCGCGCGGCTATCCGTCACCCATTTTTCTTCGAAAAGGAGACCCGTCATGTCTCGCGTCAAACGCGGTGTGACCTCTCACGCCAAGCACAAGAAAGTCTACAAGGCCGCCAAGGGCTATCGTGGCCGCCGCAAGAATACGATCCGTGCCGCCAAGCCCGCGGTCGAAAAGGCCGGGCAATATGCCTTCCGCGATCGCAAGCGCAAGAAGCGCACCTTCCGCGCGCTGTGGATCCAGCGTCTTAACGCCGCCATCCGCCCGTTCGGCATGACCTACAGCGTGTTTATCAACGGCCTGTCCAAATCGGGCATCACCGTCGACCGCAAGGTGCTGTCGGATCTCGCGATCCATGAGCCGGCGGCGTTCCAGGCGATTGCCGAGAAGGCCAAGGCGGCGCTGGCGGCTTAAGTTATCGTCGAGGTTTCTGAGAGATTTTGAAGTCGTCATGGCCGGGTTTAGCCCGGCCATCCACGTCTTCCTTGTCACGGAGCGCTGTTAAGGCGTGGATGCCCGGGGGACATAGGCAAGCGGAAGCGACGCCGTTCTTCGAACGGCTTTGCCCGAGCATGACGGGCCAGGAGCATCGGCTAAGTATCCTGGCTAAAAAGGATTGCCATGACCGACCTCACGCAACTCGAATCGCAAATCCTCGCCCAGATCGCTGCCGCCGGCGACGAGGCCGCGCTTGAAGCCGTGCGCGTCTCAGCGCTCGGCAAGAAAGGCTCGATCTCGGCGTTGCTCGCAACGCTCGGCAAGATGTCGCCGGACGAGCGCAAGACCCAAGGGGCGGCGATCAATCTCGCCAAGGACAAGGTGACCGAGCGCTCAAGCGCGCGGCGCGACGTCCTGAAATCGGCCGCGCTCGATGCGCGTCTGGCTTCCGAAACCATCGACGTCACCCTGCCCCTGCGCGAGACGCCCGGCCGAGGCCGGCCGCATCCATCCGCTGAGCCAGGTCTGGGATGAGCTCACCGCCATTTTCGCCGACATGGGATTTTCCGTCGCCGAAGGGCCCGACATCGAGACCGACGACTACAACTTCACCAAGCTGAATTTCCCGGAAGGCCACCCGGCGCGGGAAATGCACGACACGTTCTTCTTCAACCCGAAGCAAGACGGCTCGCGCATGCTGTTGCGTACCCACACCTCGCCGGTGCAGGTGCGCACGATGCTTAGCCAAAAGCCGCCGATCCGCGTGATCTGCCCGGGACGGACCTATCGCATCGATTCGGACGCCACCCACACGCCGCAATTCCATCAGGTCGAAGGCCTGGTCATCGACAAGCACTCGCATCTCGGTCACCTCAAATGGATCCTGCACGAGTTCTGCAAGGCCTTCTTCGAGGTCGATCACATCAACATGCGCTTCCGTCCCTCGTTCTTTCCGTTCACGGAGCCCTCGCTCGAGGTCGACATCCAGTGCCGGCGCGACAAGGGTGAAATCCGCTTCGGCGAAGGCGAGGACTGGCTGGAGATTCTCGGCTGCGGCATGGTGCATCCCAACGTGCTGCGCGCCTGCGGCATCGATCCGGACGTCTATCAGGGCTTCGCCTGGGGCATGGGCATCGACCGCATCGCGATGCTGAAATACGGCATGTCGGATTTGCGGCAGTTGTTCGACAGCGACGTGCGCTGGCTCGCCCATTACGGCTTCAAGCCGCTCGATATTCCGACGCTGGCGGGAGGGCTGAGCGCGTGAGGCCGGTTCGATGGTAACGCCGGGGGAAGTCCCCTCCCCCCTTGCGGGGGAGGTTGGTGTCGCACAGCGTATCCGGGAGGGGGGTGGCGACGGCCGCTCATAGAGACCGATCTGCACACATTAATCGGCTCCGCGCCAATGCGCGCAGTCCGAGGAATTGACCGATGCTGAACGCGTCCTTTGGTCTGAACTTCGCGACCATCGTCTGGATGGACCGGTTTTCGTCGCCAGGTCCCGATCGAGACTTATTATTGCCGATTTCATGTGCCACGACACAAACTCGTCATCGAGCTCGACGGCGGTCAGCATTTTTCCGCTCAGCGAGAAGCTCGGCATGATCAGATGCGATAAGCCTAATTGAGCCGAAGGGCTTTCGGGTTCTTCGATTCTGGAACTCGTGACGTTTTGCGCCATCGCGTCTGGGTTGGAAACAGATATGCGGCCGTTGCGGCAATCAGTCACCCACCCTCCCGGCGGCAGAAGCCGAACCGAACTCCCCCTCAAGGGGAGAGGGAAGCAAGACGCCGAGACATCTCAGCCATGAAGTTCACCCTCTCCTGGCTGAAGGAACATCTCGACACCGACGAGAGCGTCGAAAAGCTCGCCGACAAGCTCACCATGATCGGGCTCGAGGTCGAGAACATCGAGGACAAGGCGAAGGCGCTTGCGCCCTTCACCATCGCGCGCGTGATCTCGGCCGAGCAGCACCCCAACGCCGACCGCCTGCGCGTCTGCATGGTCGATACCGGCAATGGCACAGCGCCCGTGCAGGTCGTTTGCGGCGCGCCGAATGCGCGCGCCGGCCTCGTCAGCGTGTTCTCAGCCCCGGGCACCTACATTCCCGGCAAGGACATCACGCTCGGCGTCGGCACCATTCGCGGCGTCGAGAGCCGCGGCATGCTGTGCTCGGCGGCAGAACTGAAACTCTCGGAAGACCATGACGGCATCATGGAGTTGCCGGCCGACGCGCCGATCGGCGCGCCCTACGCGCAGTGGGCCAGCCTCGGCGACCCCATGTTCGAAATCAACCTGACGCCGAACCGACAGGACTGCACCGGTGTGCACGGCATCGCGCGTGATCTTGCCGCTGCCGACATGGGCAAGTTCAAGGATCCGGCGATCCGCGCCATCAAGGGCGAATTCCTCTGTCCGGTAAAGGTGACGGTCGAGGACGAGAAGCTGTGTCCCGGCTTTGCGCTGCGACTGGTGCGCGGCGTCAAGAACGGTCCGTCGCCGGAATGGCTGCAAAAGCGCCTGACCTCGATCGGTCTGCGGCCGATCAACGCGCTGGTCGATATCACCAACTTCATGACCTATGACCGCGCGCGGCCGCTGCATGTGTTCGACGCGGCGAAGGTCAACGGCAACCTGGTGGTGCGCCGCGGCCGCAACAGTGAGACGCTGCTGGCGCTCGATGGCCGCACCTACATCCTCGATAGCTCGATGTGCGTGATCGCGGACGACCATGGCGTCGAATCGCTCGCCGGCATCATGGGCGGCGAAGCTTCCGGCTGCTCGGAGGCAACCACCGACGTGCTGATCGAATCGGCGCTGTGGAACGAGATCAACATTGCCCAGACCGGCCGCAAGCTCGGCATCCATTCGGACGCGCGTTATCGTTTCGAGCGCGGCGTTGACCCGGCCTTCATGGTGCCGGGGCTGGAAATGGCGACCAAGCTCGTGATGGAAATCTGCGGCGGTACACCGTCCGAAAATCTGGTGGTCGGCAACGCCTTCGGCGATGACCGCGTGATCGACTTTCCGCTTCACGAGGTGAAACGCCTCGCCGGCATCGATGTGGCCTTTCCTCAAGCAAAGCTCATCCTGACCCATCTCGGTTTCATGGTGGCCGGCACGGGTCCGACGGTGAAGGTCGCGATCCCCTCCTGGCGCTCGGATGTGCACGGCAAGGCCGACATCGTCGAGGAGATCGTGCGTATCGTCGGCGTCAACGAGGTGCCGATGACGCCGTTCGAACGCGGCGACGCGCCGCGCAAGCCGGTGCTCAAGCCGTTGCAATTGCGCACCCGCCGCGCCAAGCGCGCGCTCGCCACGCGCGGCATGGTCGAGGCCGTGACATGGTCATTCATTTCCAAACCACACGCCGAATTGTTCGGCGGCGGCAAACCTGAGCTCGCGCTTGCCAATCCGATTGCAGCTGACCTCTCCGACATGCGCCCGAGCCTGCTGCCGGGCCTCATCGCCGCGGCCCAAGCCAATTCCGACCGCGGCTTTGCCGATGTCGCTCTGTCCGAGGTCGGTCAGGTGTTTCGGGGCGACAAACCGGAAGATCAATTCACTGCGGCCGCTGGCGTCCGTCATGGTTTTGCTTCCTCCTCGGGTTTGGGGCGCAACTGGTCCGGCTCGACGACTGCCAGCGTGTTCGACGCCAAGGCCGACGCCTTTGCCGTGCTTGCCGCCGCCGGCGCGCCGGTCGCGGCGTTACAAGTGGTGCCCGGTGGCGCGAGTTGGTTGCATCCCGGCCGCTCCGGCACCATTCAGATCGGGCCGCAGAATGTACTCGGCCATTTCGGCGAACTGCATCCGCGAACGCTGGAGCAGCTCGGTGCCGACGGTCCAATGATCGCCTTTGAGGTGATCCTGGATCGTATCCCCGAAGCCAAGCAGCGGCCGACCCGCGCCAAGCCGGCCATTGAACTGTCGGCGTTCCAGCCGGTGTCACGGGATTTTGCCTTCATCGTCGATCGCACCGTGAAGGCCGGCGATCTCGTGCGCGCCGCGCAGAATGTCGACAAGAAGCTCATCACGGGCGTCACGGTGTTCGATGTCTATGAAGGCAAGGGCATCGACGAGGCCAAGAAATCCATCGCCATCGCCCTGACCATCCAGCCGCGCGAGAAGACCATGACCGATCAGGAGATCGAGGCGGTTGCTGCGAAGATCGTGGCGGAAGTGAACAAGAAGACCGGCGGCGTGCTGCGTTAAGATTCTTCACCGTCGTTCCGGAGCATGCGCAGCGCGAACCCGGAATCGCTCTGTAAAAATCTCAGTCTTCCTGGACCAACAGATCAAGCGGTACATTTAGCACGTTCGCGATGAGCCTGAGCGCCGCCACGGTGCCCACCCGTCGGCCGTTTTCGATATCAGAAATATACCCTTGGCTTAGGCCCGTCTTGAAGTGAAGGTACATCTGGGTTTCGTCGCGCCATTCCCTTAGCACCCGCACGGGGTTTTCCCCGTTGGCTATGCGATCCACGACATCCTTCGGCAGCAACGGCCCTCCGTTGGAGACTTCCTTTTTCGCGCGCGCAACGATACGCGCCGTACCCGCGTCTTCATCAAACTCCGACGCCTTGGCCGCCAAAAGTTCGTAATCCTTTCTCGGAAGGATTGCGACTTCACCTCGCGGTGTTTTCTGAAATCGAACACTCATTTTCTGCCTCTCAATCGTAGATATCTCGCCGGTGTCCTACCGCTGCAACAATTATCGCGCCCTGATCCTCTTAGAAGATTACACGCCAGTCCCCGACGCGAAGCCGCATACCGTCGCGTCCTTTTAGGCGCTTCACATCCCCATGTCCGGTGGTCGCAAACTCCGTCAGCCGCTTGTCGATTCGACCGCGAATATCGGGTGAAAGTTTTGCCCACTGACGAGAGCTTGTAGCGGTGAAGGCAATTGGCCTCATGAGGCCACTATCGCATATCGCGATATTTTCGTCAAGTTGCGAGCAAGAGATCGCAATAGGCATAGCCGTCGCGCTCGACGCGCTCACCTGGCGTGACCGCGAGCGGATGCGAGAACATCGGCCCCGCAACGACGCAGGTATGAAACTCGCCGTTCTCGCCGCAAGCATCGACGCTATCGGGAAGATCGGCGAGAAGTTTGTCGTCGAATTTCCGGCCGGCGAAGTCCGCAGATAGTTTTTTCAGATCCACGGTTGCGAGATAAGCCTCAAGTCCACTTGCGATCATCGCTTGCGCCAGCTCCCGTGTCGGCCTCTCCCACAGTGGAAACACCGGCGTAATGCCGGTCCCCGCCAGTTTCTGCTCCCGATAGGCGCGGATGTCAGCGAGATAAAGATCGCCAAAGATCATATGGGTGATGCCGTCCTTCACCGCGTGCGCTACCGCCTCGCCCATGCGGGCTTCGTAGATTTCGTTCGGGCACGGATAGGGTATCGGCACGATATGCGGCGGCAGACCTGCGGCCCGAAGCTGGGCCAGCAAAATCTCCTGACGTACGCCATGAATGGAAACGCGGCCGAACGTCTCGGTGACGGTCGTCACGGCGCCGACGACATCGAGTTCGCCGGCGCACCTGATTTCATGAAGCGCGAACGCGCTGTCTTTGCCGCTCGACCAGGAGATCAGCGCCTTTGGCCGTGAGAGCATCAATTGACCGAGGCCCCGCGCGAGCGGCGGCGTTGGGTGCGCCCACGCTCCGGCGCGGCGTTCGGATCGGTGAGCGCGCCGATCTTGCGCAATGCCGCTTCCGCAGCGCGCTCGCCGCTTTCCCAGGCGCCATCGACCGTGCCCCACAGGGTCTCATGCGTTGCTTCGCCTGCAAGGAACAGGTTGCCGAGCGGTTCGGTCAGAATCTTCCGCGAGCCCTGCCCGCCGGGCGCGGCCACCGACATGGCTCCGAGCGTGAACGGCGAAGCATTCCATCGCGTCACGCTCGATTTCTTTGGAGTGGCTGCGATATCGCTGCCGAACAGCTTTTTCAGCCATTCCTGCGCAAAGGCGACCATCGCCTTCTCGCCCTGACCCGTGAGATCGCGGCCGAATGAGCCGGCGACATCGATCACGCATAAGCGACGAGCCGGCGATGTTGGCCGACAACAGTGCCGTGCGGGTGGAGTTGCTCTGCTCGATGACCGCCTCGTCGCGCCCAAGACCCAACGGATTGCCGGGCAATTCGAGCGCGATACGATCATAGCTGCCGAGCGACAGCTTGGCCGCAGCATCGAGCTGACGCTTCGGCAGTTCAGGCGTGAACTTGATGTTGCCCGCGGCGAGCACATTGGTCGACACCGTGACGATCACAGCGCGCGCGGCGATCCGCCCGAAGGCGTTTCGACCGCGACCTCGCGGTTATTCCAGATGATCTGGTTGACCGGTGTCGACAGTGCCATCGGCACCTGCTCGCCCAGTTTGGCGACGAGTGCGCCGACGCCCTGGCGGCAGCCGATCGCGGCGTTGCGATCCTGCGCGCGCGCCTTGTCGACGACCGAGACGTCCCGCAGATCCTTGCCCGTGCCGTTGGCGCCGAGCACGAACTCCGCCGTGCCGGCCCAATCGCCGAGATCTTTCGGCAATACCGAGGCGCAGGCGACATCGCCCTTGCGTGCGAGGCATCGTCGATGGCGCGGCTGGCGCGCACCAGCGCTGCGAGAAGATATTCGGTTTCGCCGGGGCGCGCATTGCGGCAGGCCGACGCGGATTTTTTGACCCAGCGGCGCCGCGGAGATATCGAGCCCGGCACTGCGCGCCAGCCTGACCATCGGATTGGTTTCGGGATTGTGCAGCCAGCGCGCGCCACGATCGAACGGCACATCGAACGTGGCGCTATCGGTCAAGCAGCGCCCGCCAAGTCGAGCATCGGCCTCGACCACGATCACCTTGCGATTGGCAGCCTGAATGCGCCGCGCCGCAGCAATGCCGGCAGCGCCCGCGCCGATCACGACAATGTCGGCCTCGCGCGGCAACGGCGCGCCCCACGCCCTCCTTCCAATCCCCGGCAAAACCGCCGCGGCGGCAGATGCCGCAAGAAGATCGCGCCGCGTGATGGCCATGTCAGGTTTCCGGAATTCTTGGCAACAAAGTGAATAACTAGTGGCCTGATTCTAACACTCGCATCCCTTCTCAGCAGGCACTTTTGCGAATGTTAGAATCATAGGGCCACTAGCAAATGTATGTTTACAGTGGAGTTTCGGATTTGGCGTTCGCTATTCGAACTCGCGGCCTACTGGGTTAGCGAATGTCAAATCCACTCCACTGCTGTGTGAACTTTCGAACTTGCCGCATCCGGACATGGGCGGCAAGCATCATGGTGAATCAATCATGATTGACCGGCCATTGGCATGAACTAAATTGCAACGGCTTTCCGCCATGATAAGGGTGGGTAAAAGCGGATGGACGAGCCCGAAGTGGCTTAACAAATCCGCTGGGGGGAACAATGGGCGTAGTGCTCGATACCTTCGGCAAGTGGATCGCTTCCTATCTTCAGAAGGAAGTGCATGGCTATGAGCCGTTCACCCCGAGCGACCCGGACCGCCTGCGCAGCATTATCCAGCCGGGCGACGTGCTGCTGGTCGAAGGCAATAACCGAATCTCCGGCATCATCAAATATCTGACCCAGTCGACATGGTCGCATGCCGCATTGTTCGTCGGGCCGATCGACGGCGCGGAGGAGCCGGACGGCGAGCCGCACACCTTGATCGAAGCCAACATCGGCGAAGGCGTCACCTCGGCGCCGCTGTCGAAATATTTCAGCTATCACACGCGGCTGTGCCGGCCGGTCGGCCTGACCTATGAAGACCGCTACACGGTTGGCCGTTATGCCATCAACCGGATCGGTTTCGGCTACGACACCAAGAATATTCTCGACCTGATGCGCTTCCTGATTCCGCTGCCGATCCCGCAGCGCTTTCGGCGGCGAATGATCGCATTCGGTTCCGGCGATCCCACCAAGATCATCTGCTCGGCCCTGATCGCGCAGGCTTTCGATGCGGTGCGCTATCCGATCCTGCCCAGGATGACGCAGGCAGGCTCGCGACAGGCCCGCCGCGAAATCCTGCACATCCGCGATTCATCGCTTTACATGCCGCGCGATTTCGACATCTCGCCCTATTTCGAAATCGTCAAACCAACCATCGTGCACGGGTTCGACTACACCGCCTTGCATTGGGCCGACAAGCAAAAGCCGCTCCAGGAGGTAGCGGGCCAATTCGGCGTGTTTCCAGAAGCGCCGCCGCTTGTTCCTGAAGAGATTGACGAAGAAGCGCCGCTTCCAGTTACGTAAATAACGCAAGAGGCGATTTTAGCCCCGATTATTCGTTCAGGGTGACCTCCTCAACCCTCATTCCCCCACGCACTCACCCCGATCCACGGCGGCGCAAAGCACTTGCCGAACTCTCGCGCCATGGCTACCTCTCGCGAGGGCTTTCGCAAGAGGTCAACCCGGTCATGCTCGATGCCGCCGTCAAGGCACTGTCGCAAATCCTGTCGCCGCCGATGCGGTCGATCCTTTGGCGCTCCATTAGCCTGGCGCTGGTGCTGATCGCGGTGCTGGCGATCGGGCTGCAACGCCTGTTGAGCTGGCTTGCAACCACAGGCGAAGTCTGGGCCGCGGCGCTTCTGGGCCCGTCGTTCCAGACGCCGCTCGACATCCTGGCCTGGATCATCTCGATCGCCGCCGGTCTCGGCGTGGTGTTTGGCGCGGTGTTGCTGATGCCGGCCATCACCTCGCTGGTCGCCAGCCTGTTCGTCGACGACGTCGCCGACCATGTCGAGCGCGAGCATTATCCGGCGGAGCGGCCCGGCACAGCGCTGCCGCTTCCCCTTGCGATCACCGAAGGCGTGAAAACCGCGTCGCTGACGATCCTCGTCTATCTGGTCGCGCTGCCCTTCGTGCTGTTCGCCGGCGCCGGCTTCATCATCTTTTTCATCGCCACGGCATGGCTGTTGGGGCGGGAATATTTCGAGCTCGCAGCGATGCGGTTTCGCAGCCCTCAGGAAGCCAAGGCGATGCGCAAGGACAACGCCGCCACCGTGTTCACGGCGGGGCTCGTCATCGCGGCCTTTGTGTCGATCCCCATCGTCAATCTGGCGACGCCGTTGTTCGGCATGGCCTTCATGGTCCACATGCACAAGCGCCTGAGCGGGCCGCGCCCCGAGTTGATCGAGCCCTCGCGAAAGACGGGCGTTCCTATCCGCTGATCGGCCCGCGTGAAGATAGACGCCGCGCGATCAACACCCGGACCTATTCGTCTTCTCCGAAATCCATTTTTCGATTTCGGAAGGTTTGATAATTCGCTTTGGCGTGACCGGATTGAGCGTTCCGGCGCTGATCTCGGTTCCCGCCGCAATTTTGCCCGCGGCAAACCGTTTGGCCTCGGATTCGCTGGCAAACGTCTCCGAACGGCGCGAATAATGTCCGGTCTTCTGGTCGTCCGGAAGATGAATCGAGACGTACCACGTTTTACGAGTGTTCTTTATCACGATGGACCGGTAGCCTTCCCCGACGCTGTCGCTGAATTAGTCGCGACGGATTGGCTGCGGGTTCACGCTCTGACGTCCGTGCGATGTGGCGAAATACCGGGCGGAAATATCGTTAAGGGTAGGCCCCCGTATCAGTGCGCGACCAGCGGACAGCCGCCCTCCGCCAGCGACCGGAACGCCTGATCGCCGGGAATGGTGGCGAGGATCTTGTAATAATCCCACGGCCCTTTGGATTCTGCCGGCGTTTTCACCTGCGCCAGATACATGTCATGAACCAGCCGGCCGTCTTCGCGCAGCCGGCCATTTTTGACGTAGAAATCATTGACTGGCCGCTCGCGCATTTTCGCCATCACCGCCTTGGCCTCATCGGTACCGGCAGCGGCAATCGCGCCGAGATAGTGGTTGATCGCCGAATAGACCGCCGCCTGCGGCATCGTCGGCATCCGGCCGAACCGTTCAAAGAACCGCTTCGACCAGGCGCGGGTCTCTTCGTTGCGGTCCCAGTAGAACGCCGTGACGAACTTCAAGCCCTGGGCGGACTGGAGCTGCATGCTGTGCACGTCGGAAATGAACACCAGCAGCGAAACGATGGTTTGGTTCTTGGTCAGGCCAAATTCGTTCGCCTGCTTGGTGGCGTTGACCATGTCGCCGCCGCCATTGGCAAAGGCCACGACCTTCGCGCCGGACGCCTGCGCCTGTAACAGATACGAGCTGAAATCCGCGGTGTTGAGCGGGTGACGCACGCTTCCCAACACCTTGCCGCCGGCCGCCTTCACCGCCGCCGATGCATCCGCCTCCAGCGAATGACCGAAGGTATAATCGACCGTGAGGAAGAACCAGCTGTCGCGGCCCTCGGCCACGACGGCTTTCGCCAGGCTCGTGGTGAGCGCGTAGGAGTCATAGATCCAGGAGGCTTCGGTCGGCGTGCATGACTTGCCGGTAAAGGCGGTGCTTCCTATAGCTCCCCCGATCACAATTCGGTTTTTCTCGGCGCCAAGCGCGGAGACGGCGAGTGCAACGGCGGAATGGTCGAACCCGATCGCCATATCGACCTTGCCGACATCGAACCATTCGCGCGCAATGGCCGCACCAACATCGGATTTGTTCTGATGATCGCCGGACACGAGCTCGATCGGCTTGCCGAGCACGGTGCCGCCGAAATCCTCGACCGCCATCTTTGCTGCGACCACCGAGCCCGGACCGCCCAAATCAGCATAGAGCCCGGTTTGATCGTTGAGCACGCCGATCTTGACGACATCGTCGGAAATTTGCGCACGCGCCTCGTGCGCGGCCAAACCCGTGACCAATAACGCTGAAACCAGCGCAAGCCGCAGCCGCATGGCGTCTCTCCCGTTTGACGCGCCGCCATTGATCCGGGCTTTGGCGCTTGAGCGGGGAGCCTAGTTGCGACCCGGTCCGGACACAAGGTCCGAACCCAACAGCAAGTGCCGATAGTCCCTCATGGTGAGGAGCGTGTCGCGCCCGAGCAGGCCGAGCTGCAACGAGGCCGTTAGCGAACGGCATCAAAAGCAATGCGCGTCTCCGGACGATGCGTTGCATCGCCGGGAAAACCACGAGGCCCGTCCTTCGAGACGCTGCGCAATGATGCGCAGCTGCTCAGGATGAAGGTCGAACTGTCGGTCGGATTTTCAAACTGTCTTTTCCGGCCAGCGGCAGAGATCGTTGATCAGGCAGACCGCGCAACGCGGCTGGCGCGCGAGACAGGTGTAGCGGCCGTGCAGGATCAGCCAGTGATGCGCATGCAGCATGAATTCCGCCGGGATCACGCGCTCGAGCCCCAATTCCACCTCCAGCGGCGTCTTGCCCGGCGCCAGTCCCGTGCGATTGCCGACGCGGAATACGTGGGTATCCACCGCCATGGTGCGCTCGCCAAAGGCCATGTTGAGCACGACATTGGCGGTCTTGCGGCCGGCGCCCGGCAAGCGATTCGATTTCCTCACGCGTGCGCGGCACCTCGCCGCCGAATTCCCGGATCAATTTCTCCGACAGCGCGATGACGTTTTTTGCCTTGGTGCGGTAGAGGCCGACGGTCTTGATATAATCGCGCAACTTCTCCTCGCCGAGCGCGAGCATTTTTTGCGGCGTATCGGCAATCGGGAACAGCGCGCGCGTCGCACGGTTGACCCCGGCGTCCGTCGCCTGCGCCGACAGCACGACCGCAACCAGCAGCGTGTAGGGATTGAGGTGCTCCAACTCGCCCTTCGGCTCCGGATTGGCTTTACGAAAGCGCTCGAACGCCTCGCGCACCTCGGCTGGCGTCCAGGGTTTTGTCTTTGGGCCGCTTCGCGACGTCTTTGGCTTCGCTGCTACTGGTTTGCGAGATTTTTTAGCGGGGGAGGCCTTGGCGGATTTCGATTTGGCGGCACGGCGTGTGATTTTCGGCATATCTCGTGTCCCGGTTCTGACATTCGTATCCCATCGCGGCGGGTTCGTTTACGAATGTCAGAACCAAAGGGACACTGGCAAACATAGGATTCCAATGTGGTTTTGGATTTGACATTCGCTTGCGAACCCGCGGCGGCACCGATGCGAATGTCAAATCCACCACACTGGTGTATAGTAAGACGTCATGACTGCAGGCAATGATTTTGATCCGAACGAGGCCGAGCTGTTTTCAGCACGGCTGACGCCGCACCGCTCACTCAGCCGCACCGGCTTCCTGGTCGTCATGGCCTTTGTCAGTGTGGTGAGCTTCGCCGCCGGCATCGCGTTCCTGCTGATGGGCGCCTGGCCTGTGTTCGGCTTTTTCGGCCTCGACGCGCTCGCGATCTACTGGGCCTTTCGGGTCTCCTTTCGCCGCGCCAAAGCCAGCGAGGAAATTCGCCTGACGCCGTCTGAACTCTGTGTGCGGCGGATCAGCCACCGCGGCCATGTGATGGAATTTACCTTCAACCCGTTGTGGGTGCAGCTCGACCGCAAGACCCATGCGGAATTCGGCATCGAGCGGCTCTATTTGATCTCAAAAGGCCGCCGGATCGCCATCGGCAGCTTTCTGGGAGCGGAGGAAAAAGAAAGCTTTTCCAATGCCTTAATGGCGGCACTCCAGGCCGCCCGGCGCGGGCCGACCTATAATCCCATCAACTAGCGCCTTTTTCTTTGTCGCGTTTTCTACCGCAGATAAGTCTACGCAATCTGCGTAAGCTTGATTGCTATGCGAACCGGTATCCACTTCGCTCGAAAACGCGATGTCATCGGAAATCGGGTGGTTTGGAGCGCACGGTGGCCCTAAATCAATTCCCATGATGACACTCGACATGAATGAGCTTCGCCTGGCCAAACCGGGCACCCAAAACGCCGCGCTGCGCGACTATGATTCCGTGCGCCGTGCCATCGCCTTCATCTCCGAACGCTGGCGCACCCAGCCGACCATCGAAGCGATGGCGGAGGCGTCAAGTCTGACCCCGGATGAGCTGCACCATCTGTTCCGGCGCTGGGCCGGCCTGACGCCGAAAGGTTTCATGCAGGCGCTGACGCTCGACCACGCCAAGAACCTGTTGCGCGATTCAGCCAGCGTGCTCGACGCCGCGCTTGACTCCGGTCTTTCCGGCCCCGGCCGGCTGCACGATCTGTTCGTGACTCATGAAGCGATGTCGCCCGGCGAATGGAAGACCGGCGGCGAAGGCATGACGCTGCGGTTCGGCTTTCATCCCTCCCCCTTCGGCACGGCGCTTGTGATCGCAAGCGAACGGGGCCTTGCGGGTCTTGCCTTTGCCGATCCAGGCGAAGAGCCGGCGGCGCTCGACGACATGAGGAGACGCTGGCCGAAGGCGACCTATATCGAGGATTACCTCGCCACCGCCCCACTGGCCCAGCGCATCTTCGATAAAAAGACTGTGGCGGCCGGACCAGCCGTTGCGCGTGACATTGATTGGCACCGACTTCGAGGTCCGGGTCTGGGAGACGCTGTTGAAGATCCCGATGGGCCACGCCGTCTGCTATTCGGACATCGCCAGGAAGATCGAGAGCCCGAAAGCGTCGCGCGCGGTGGGTGCCGCGGTCGGCAAGAACCCGATCTCGTTCGTGGTGCCCTGCCATCGCGCGCTCGGCAAAAGCGGCGCGCTGACCGGCTATCACTGGGGCATCACCCGCAAGCAGGCGATGATCGGCTGGGAAGCCGGCCAGGTCGGGATGCAGTAGGGCTGAAGCCCGTCGATGTTGTCGTCCCTGCGAACGAACGCAGGGACCCATAACCACCGATGTTCGTGGATAAGCGAAGCTGTAGCGACAACACATTCGAATAATAAACACTTGTGGTTATGGGTCCGGCTCGCGCTTCGCTTGGCCGGGACGACACCAAAAAAATTATTCCAGCCGCTTCCACATGATCGCGGTGTCGCAGAGCCGGCCGTCCGGAAACAGCGCGTAGTCTGGCACGGTCCCGCTTTGCTGCCAGCCCGCACGCAAATAGAGCCGATGTCCGCTTTCGCCCGGCACGGTGTCGAGCACGAGCAGCCAGCGGCCGCGTCGCAGCGCTTCCTGTTCGATCGCCGCCATCAGGGCGGCGCCAATGCCGCGGCCGCGCGCGGAACGGTGCACCAGCATTTTCTTGACGTCGGCACGGTGGGGCTGGTTGGGCGGCGTATCGAGCCCCAACTGCACGGTGCCGACGATCTTGCCGTCATGCTTGGCCGCGAGCAAAACGATATCGCCGGAGGCAACGCTGCCTGCGACCTTGTCGAAGAAAGCGCGCGCCTCGTCCGCGAAAACGACGACATGAAGTTGACGCTGGCGCCACCCGCAACACAGTCTGTCAACACCTCGGCGAGTTCGTCCAGCGCGCGAGCGGCGACCGGCGCGGTGAGCGAGGTAATTTCAACGCTTCCGTTCACGCCGCCAGATCAAGCTTCGAGGCCACGGTAGCGTCGGCGTTCAGGCGATAGATGATGGGAACGCCGGTGGCGAGTTCGCGCTTCAAGATGCCTTCCGGCGTCAGCTTCTCCAAAACCATGATCAAGGCGCGCAGCGAATTGCCGTGAGCTGCGACCAGCGTGCGCTCGCCGCGCAGCACGCAGGGCAGAATTTCCTGCACGAAATAAGGCAGCGTCCGCGCCAGCGTATCTTTCAGGCTTTCGCCGCCGGGCGGCGGCACGTCGTAGGAGCGGCGCCAGATCAGCACCTGATCCTCGCCCCATTTCTTGCGGGCGTCGTCCTTGTTGAGGCCGGAGAGATCGCCGTAGTCGCGCTCGTTCAGCGCGAGATGTTTGTGAACGGGAATTCTGGTCTGGCCGAGCTCGCCCAGCATCAGGTCGAGCGTGTGCTGCGCGCGCGTCAGCACGGAGGTGAAGGCAACATCGAACACCAGGCCCTGACCCTTAAGCTTGCGGCCGGCCTCCACGGCCTCCGCGACGCCCTGCTCGGTGAGATCAGGGTCCTTCCAGCCGGTGAAGAGGTTCTTCAGATTCCATTCGCTCTGGCCGTGACGGACCAATACGAGAAGACGATCGCTCATATCTGAAAGCTTCCGTTTGCTTTGAACTGAGTTTTTTATTTTGACGCGTTTTCTTAACGCAGATAAGTCGACGCAATCTGCGTAAACTTGATTGCTATGCCGGTTCCCACTCTCGCTCGAAAACACGCTAGAAATTACCGAGCCCGAGCACATCGGCCATGGAGTACAGCCCAGGCTTTTTGTCGCGCGCCCATAATGCCGCCTTCACCGCGCCTTGCGCAAACATCGTGCGGTCCTCGGCGCGGTGAGTGAGTTCGATGCGTTCCATGGCGCCGGCAAAGATCACGCTGTGATCGCCGGTGACGGAGCCGCCGCGCAAGGAGGCAAAGCCGATGTCGCCTGACCGACGCGCGCCGGTCTCGCCGTCGCGCCCGCGCGCAGAATGATCGCTGAGCGCGATTTGGCGTCCCGCGGCGGCCGCTTCTCCGAGCATTAACGCCGTGCCGGACGGCGCATCGATCTTGGAGCGGTGATGCATCTCGAGGATTTCGATGTCGAAGCTTGCATCGAGCGACTGCGCCACGCGCTTGACCAGCGCGGCAAGCAGATTGACGCCGAGACTCATATTGCCCGACTTCACGACGATGGCGCGCGAGGTGACGCTCCTGATCACGGCATCATCCGACGACGACAGCCCCGTGGTTCCGATCACGTGGACGAGCCCGCGCTGCGCGGCGATCGCGACATTGGCGATGGTCGCGGCCGGCACCGTGAAATCGAGAATGCCGTCGGCATTCGCCGACATCGTCCAGAGATCGGCGGACAGCTCGACGCCATTGGCAGGCAGGCCCGCAAGCACGCCGGCATCCTTGCCCAGCAGTTCCGAACCCGGCGCCTCCAGCGCGCCAGCCAGCACCGCACCCTCGGTCTCGGAAATAACGCGCGTCAGCGCCCGGCCCATCCGGCCGCCCGCCCCCGCCACAATCAAGCGCATCTCGGACATGGTTTTATCCTCTCTAGTGGTCTGGTTCTAACATTCGCATCCCCTTCGCAGCGGGCACTTTGCGAATGTTAGAACCGGAAGACCACTAGCAAACATAAGTTTCTAGTGGAGTTTCGGATTTGACATTCGCTTGCTAGCTTGCGGCTGGGTGGGCAGCGAATGTCAAATCCACTCCACTAGCGCCGTTTTAGCCGGGGGACGATGTTCCGGCAACCGATCACGCCCCCGGTTGCGGACCGTCGTAGCCTTCGATGATCACGAGATCGCTCTCGGCATGCGCGCTGCGGAGCGCGACGAGGCGAACATATTCGGGCGAATTATAGCAGGCGATCGCGGTCTCATAATCCCTGAACTCGATCACCACGTTGCGGGTCCGCGACGAGCCTTCCTTGGCCACATGCCGGCCGCCACGCACCAGAAACCTGCCGCCATATTTGGCGAATATTGCGCCGTTCTGCGCGACATATTCCTTGTAGCCGTCAGGATTGTGCACATCGACGCGGGCGATCCAGTAGCCTTTTGCCATCTTGGCTCTCCTTCTTGCTTAGCCAAGCGCTTGCGCGATTTCGGCCTGAATGGCCTCCGCCGCCGCCTTCGGATCGGCCGCTTCCACGACCGGCCGGCCGACCACGAGATAATCGGCGCCGGCCGCAATCGCGCGAGCCGGCGTCATGATACGCTTCTGGTCGCCGCTCGAGCTTCCGGCGGGCCGGATACCCGGCGTGACCAGGCTCATCTTGTCGCCGACGATCCTGCGCAAGCTTGCCGCTTCCTCCGGCGAGCATACGATCCCGTCGACGCCGAGCGCCTTGGCTTGATGCGTGCGGGTCGCGACGAGATCGGCGATGGTGTGCCGGTATCCGGCGTTCTGCAGATCCGCCTCGTCGTAGGAGGTGAGCACCGTGACGGCGAGAATCTTCGGACCCGAACTTCCCGCGCGCCTCGACCGCGGCCTGCATGGTCTGCGGATAGGCATGCACGGTGAGAAATGTCGCGCCGAGCGACGACAGGCTCTCGACGCCGCGCGCCACGGTGTTGCCGATGTCGTGCAATTTGAGATCGACGAACACCTTCTTGCCGGAGGCCGTGAGCGGACCTACCAACGACAATCCGCCGGCATAAGCGAGCTGATAGCCGATCTTGTAGAAGGTGACGCTGTCGCCGAGACGCGCGATCATCGCCTCCGCCTGATCCACGCCGGGCAAATCGAGCGCCACAATCAGCCGGTCTTTTGGAGCGATGGCGGATAGCGGCATGTTACCTCACATCAGGCGTTGGGAGACGTCGATCAACTGCCGCACCATCGCAGCCATCGCCTCGATGTCGGGCGGATGTCTCAAGCGGTCCCTATCGTCATAGGCCTCGTCGGCGAAGGCAAGCGCGAGCTGGTTCGGAATCACAAGCGCGTGGCAGGCCGACAAGATCAACCGCAGCGCCGCCAGCGCCCGTGAACCGCCGAGCCGGCTGTGCGAGGCACCGGCCACCGCAAAGGCGCGCTCGCGAAATACCTGCCCTCGGCTTTCATGCGTATCATGCACGCGGCTGACCCAGTCGATGGCGTTCTTGAGCAGCGCGGGAACCGATGAATTATATTCCGGCGTGACGATCAGGACGCCATGATGGGCGCCGATCATTCGCTTGAGATCGACGGCGTTCTTCGGCACGCCCGATCTTGTTTGCAGGTCGCCGTCATAGATCGGCAGCGGAAAGTCGGCGAGCGAGAGCCGGGTCACTTCGACACCGGCTTGCGCGAATTGATGAGCGGCAACGGCGGCGAGCTTCGCGTTCAGCGAGCCAGTCCGCAGCGAAGCGGGGATCACCAGGATTTTCAGCGCAGCCATGATTTAATCGGTCCGGCGAAAACCATCCACGCCGAACCGTGGACGGCCTAGCCCTTGCGATACACCCAGACGCGGGCCGGCGGAAGGTTGATCCAGACCCGCTCGGAGGCCTCGGTGGAAACGCCGGGCAGTGACCTCGGAATTGGCGGCGCGACCGAATAGGTGAACTGCACGAAGGGGGCGCCCGGCGCGAGCGCCAGAAAGGCGTCGCGAATGAGCCGCAGCCGCGTCTGCATCGGCTTGGTCACGAGCGGCAGGCCGGACACGACCGCGGAAGCCGGCGAGCCAAGCACCTCGTGCAGCGAGTCGCGCAGCCGATAGGCATCGCCCTGAATGACATGGGCCTGCGGATAACGGTCGCGCAGCAATGCGCAGAAACCCGGATTATATTCGACCAGCACCAGACGCTTCTGATCGATCCCGCGCTCGATCAGCGCGTTGGTGATCGCGCCGGTGCCGGGACCCAACTCGACGACGGGAGCATCGGAGTCGACGTCGACATATTGGGCCATGGTGCGCGCAAGCACTCGGCCCGACGGCATCACCGCTCCCATGTGAAGCGGCTTTTCGATCCATGAACGGAGAAAACGAACTTCGTCATCAAGACGAAGCGGCTTCTTCAACGCACGCACGGACGATTGCAATGGCATGTCGCTACCAGGCGGGACCGCTCTTCGCGGCGGTGTCAGAAAACAGTCATAAAGACGTATAGGTAGCAAGCGACCCGGTCAAGCAAAACGCGCTTTCGAGCAACTTGCGAGACGCCAACGATTCGCGAATAAAGCTTTGCGCCCACTGTTGTTTTGCGCGCATGCATAACTGCCCCAGCATGATCTACGTGCTGGCGCGGCTACCGAAGAAATCCTTGACCTTGGCAAAGAAACCCGCAGCCTCGGGTTGGGTTGCACCGGAAGATAATTTTTCGAACTCGGCCAGCAATTCCTGCTGCTTCTTGGTCAGGTTTTGCGGCGTTTCAACCACGACCTGGACATACATATCGCCGGTCTGGCGCGAACGCAGCACCGGCATGCCCTTTGATGCAATGCGGAAACGGCGGCCCGACTGGGTCCCCGAAGGTATCTTCACCTTGGTCTTGCCCTTGTCGATGGTCGGCACCTCGAAATCGCCGCCAAGCGCTGCGGTCACCATGGAGATCGGCACCCGGCAATACAGGTCGGCGCCCTCGCGCTGGAAGAACTCATGCGCGGTCAACGACAGGAAAATATAGAGGTCGCCGGCAGGCCCGCCGCGCAGGCCCGCTTCGCCTTCGCCAGCCAGACGAATGCGCGTGCCGTCTTCGACCCCTTGCGGAATGTTGACCGAGAGCGTCCGCTCGCGCGTCACCCGGCCCGTGCCCGAGCAGGACGGACAGGGGTCCTCGATCATCTGGCCGCGGCCCTGACACCCCGGGCAGGTCCGCTCCAGCGTGAAAAATCCCTGCGCCTGCCGCACCCGCCCCGCCCCGCCGCACATGCCGCAGGTCTTCGGCTTGGTGCCGGCCTTGGCGCCGATGCCCGAACAGGATTCGCAGGTGACCGAGACCGGAATTTCGATCTGGGCGGTCTTGCCCTGGAAGGCTTCCTCCAGGGTGATTTCCATGTTGTAGCGCAAGTCCGCGCCACGCTCGCGGCCGCCACGGGCGCGCTGGCTCGCCATGCCGAACAGGTCTTCGAAAATATCCGAGAAGGAGGAAGCAAAGCCGGCGCCGAAGCCCGGGCCGCCGCCGCCCTGCTCGAAGGCGGCATGGCCGAACCGGTCATAGGCGGCGCGCTTGTCGCCGTCCTTGAGAACCTCGTAGGCCTCGTTGATTTCCTTGAAACGGACTTCGCTGGTGGCATCGCCCGGATTCTTGTCCGGATGCCATTTCATCGCGAGCTTGCGGAAGGCCGCCTTGAGTTTGGATTCGTCCGCGGTGCGATCGACTTCAAGGGTTTCGTAATAACAGCGCTTGGTGGACATCCGTCAAACCCGCCCGAAGTTTATCCTTAGGTCCCGAAGGATGCGGCCCACAATGCCGCCTTCGGCTTAACGAAAAATAACCCCCACTCTTTCGAGACGCCATTTCGCGCACTCGTAAGAATGGGGGTCATGACTCGCGGCCTTAAGCAGATTTCTTGTTGTTCTTGTCGTCGTCGACTTCGGTGAATTCCGCGTCGACCACGTCGTCCTTGGCGGCATCCTTGGCCGCATCGGCTCTCGGCCTGCTGCTTGTACATGGCCTCGCCGAGCTTCATCGAGGCCTGCGCCAGCGTGTTGCTCTTGGCCTTGATCGCCTCGGCATCGTCGCCCTTCAGCGCTTCCTTCAAATCGCTGACGGCATCTTCGATGGCGCGGCGTTCGGTGTCCGCAACCTTCGAGCCATGCTCGGCGAGCGCCTTCTCGGTGGAATGCACCAGCGCATCGGCATGGTTCTTGGCGTCGACCGCCTCGCGGCGCTTCTTGTCGTCGGCCGCATTGGCCTCGGCATCCTTGACCATCTTGTCGATGTCGGCTTCCGACAGGCCGCCGGACGCCTGGATCCGGATCTGCTGTTCCTTGCCGGTCGCCTTGTCCTTGGCGGAGACGTTGACGATGCCGTTGGCGTCGATGTCGAAGGTCACCTCGATCTGCGGCATGCCGCGCGGCGCCGGCGGAATGCCCATCAGGTCGAACTGGCCGAGCATCTTGTTGTCGGCCGCCATCTCGCGCTCGCCCTGGAAGACGCGGATGGTGACCGCGTTCTGGTTATCCTCGGCGGTCGAGAACACCTGGCTCTTCTTGGTCGGGATCGTGGTGTTGCGGTCGATGATGCGGGTGAAAACGCCACCCAGCGTCTCGATGCCGAGCGACAGCGGCGTGACGTCGAGCAGCAGCACGTCCTTGACGTCGCCCTGCAATACGCCGGCCTGGATCGCCGCACCGATCGCGACGACTTCGTCGGGGTTGACGCCCTTGTGCGGCTCCTTGCCGAACAACTGCTTCACGACTTCCTGCACCTTCGGCATGCGGGTCATGCCGCCGACCAGCACCACTTCGCCGATTTCACCGGCGGTGAGGCCGGCATCCTTCAGCGCCTTGCGGCAGGGCTCGATGGTCTTCTGCACGAGATCGTCGACCAGCGCCTCGAACTTGGCGCGCGTCAGTTTCATCGTCAGATGCTTCGGGCCGGTCTGGTCCGCCGTGATGAACGGCAGGTTGATTTCGGTCTGCGTGGTCGACGACAATTCGATCTTGGCCTTTTCGGCGGCCTCTTTCAGGCGCTGCAAGGCGAGCTTGTCGTTGCGCAGGTTGATGCCCTGCTCCTTCTGGAACTCATCGGCAAGATAGCCGACCAGCCGCATGTCGAAGTCTTCGCCGCCGAGGAAGGTGTCGCCGTTGGTCGACTTCACCTCGAACACGCCGTCGCCGATTTCGAGAATCGAAATATCGAAGGTGCCGCCGCCGAGGTCGTACACCGCAATGGTGCCGGCCTTGGTCTTGTCGAGACCGTAGGCGAGCGCGGCCGCGGTCGGCTCGTTGATGATGCGCAGCACTTCAAGGCCGGCGATCTTGCCGGCGTCCTTGGTGGCCTGGCGCTGGGCGTCGTTGAAATAAGCGGGAACCGTGATGACCGCCTGATCGACCTTCTGGCCGAGATGGGCTTCTGCGGTCTCCTTCATCTTTTGCAGGATGAAGGCGGAAATCTGCGAGGGCGAGTAGGTCTTGCCGTCCGCCTCGACCCAGGCATCGCCGTTGGATGCCTTGACGATCTTGTAGGGGACGAGCTTCTTGTCCTTTTCCACCATCGGATCGTCGTAGCGGCGGCCGACCAGGCGCTTCACCGCAAAGAAGGTCCGCTCGGGATTGGTGACAGCCTGGCGCTTGGCCGGCTGGCCGACGAGGCGTTCGCCGTCGTCGCTAAAGGCCACGATCGACGGCGTCGTCCGCATGCCCTCGGCATTCTCGATGACTTTGGCGTTCTTGCCATCCATTACGGCGACGCACGAATTCGTGGTGCCGAGATCGATCCCAATGACCTTTCCCATGGTCCTCATATCCTTCTTTTTGCGGCAGGTCGGCTGGGCCCTGACGGCGCCCTGATCCGGACCCCCAACGATCAAATACTCGCGATATTGCGACGGTGAGCCTCATATAGGAGGGGGGGCATGGCCTGCAAGGAGGCTGACGCAACCTTCGTCCGCCAAGCCCCTCATCTTTTAAAGATAGTTTCGAAACGAGACGATAGACCGGCCGCCTCGGGCAAGCCCCAGCCCCCAGCCATAGCCCCACGCCGCCGCTGTTGCTAGGGCGGCAAACCCGCTAAAAGCGGTCGAATCGATGCGAGGGCCCTTAGGCCTCTCGATCATCGAACGGCCCCAATGCAAGCCGAGTGGATCGCCAATGAAACACCCCCGCCTGTTTTCCGCCTTGGCTTTCTTGGCTTTCCTCGTCATGGCCCCCCTTCTGGCGGCCATGTCCCTTGTGACGGTTGCGGGCAGCGCGTGGGCCGCCGACCCGGTTTTCCCGCCGGGAGCCCGGATCGGGATGACGCCGCTGGTGGGCCTGGTCCCCGCCAAGGCCTTCACAGGTTTCGAGACGGAAGACCGGAGCGTCAAGGTACTGATCGCGGAGCTTCCCACAGCCGCCTATGGCGAGGTCATGAACACGTTCAAGACCAATCCGGCGATCGCTGCCGGCGCCAAGCCGGAGAGCCTCGAGACATCAGCGGGAACAGCCTATTACACGGCTGAAACCGCCAAGAACGCGGCCGGCGTGATTCGCCACTACTCGATGATTCTGTCGGGCGGCACCTTCTCCGGCTATGTCGACGTTCAGGTGCCCGAGAACGCCACCCGGATCTACAGCGACGATGCGGTTCGGCAGATGCTGGCGTCCGCCGTGATCCGCAAGGAAGTTCCGATCGACGAACAGCTCGCGCTGATGCCGTTCAAGGTCGACAGTCTCGGCGATTTTAAGCACGTCCGTGCCCTGGGGGCGACCGGCGCCCTGCTGCTCGCCGACGGCGATGAGACGGCCGGCTTTGAGCTCGCGCCCTTCATGGTGATCGGCCTGATGCCGTCAACGCCCACCCAACCCGACGATCGCGCCCGTTTCGCCGAGCAGGCCGCGCGCGCCATACCGGGGATGCACTCGGGGCGGATCACGATGTCCGAGCCGGTCCGTATCGACGGGATGGCCGGGTACGAGACGCGGATCGATGCCACCAGCGGCCGGGACGATACCCCGGTCACGCTGGTGCAATGGCTGCGTTTCGGCGGCCAGGGCTCGCTTCGGATCATCGGCAGCGCGCCGCGCGACCAATGGGAGAAGGCCTTTCCGCGTTTCCGCGCGGTCCGTGACGGGGTTGAGCCGCGCTAGTGCTTGCGGCTATGCGGGTAGCGAATTTCTATCCCCTTCACCGGACGTCCCACGATACAGGCAGACAAGCCGCTTCTTTGACCTTTTGCCGGCGGCCTGATTTGCTAACTTCGTTTTGGAAAAAGGGGAGACGGGCATGATCGACCGAAGACAGACACTCACAGCGTTGGGAAGCGTGGCCTTCGCCGCGGTTGCCGCGCGACCGGTTTGGGCGGCGGCCTCGATCAAGATCGATGACGCTTCGGCGCTGCTCGTGATTGACGTCCAGAACTGCTTCCTGCCGGGCGGCAGCCTCGCCGTGAAAGACGGCGATCAGGTCGTGCCGGTCATCAACAAGCTCGCCAAGGGTTTCACCAATGTCGTGATGACGCAGGACTGGCACACGGCCGGCCACGTCTCGTTCGCTTCCAGCCATGCCGGCAAGAAGCCGTTCGAGACGATCGATCTGCCTTATGGCAAGCAGGTGCTGTGGCCCGACCACTGCGTTCAAGGCACCGACGGCGCCTCGCTCTCGAAAGACCTCGCGATCCCGCAGGCCGAGCTTGTGATCCGCAAGGGCTACCACAAGGACGTCGACAGCTATTCGGCCTTCACCGAGGCCGACGGCAAGACGACGACGGGGTTGGCCGCCTACCTCAAGGCGCGCAAGCTGCAACGGCTTTTCATCGCGGGATTGGCCACCGACTTCTGTGTGGCATGGACGGCGATGGATGCGCGAAAGGCCGGCTTTGAGGCCTATGTCATCGAGGACGCCTGCCGCGGCATCGACAACCAGGGTTCGCTCGCCAAGGCCTGGGCCGATATGGCCAAGGCCGGCGTGAAGCGAATCCAGTCCAGCGACGTCGCGATTAGCTGAATTTTAGCCGCGCCGGAGCTGCGTTCCCTCTCCCCCACGGGGGAGAGGTGAACCGCTCCGCAGAGCGAAACCGGTCAATTCAAAAAAATCACTGGCTCTGTTCGGCCGGGGCCGCTTTCGCGCCGCCCTTGGAAACGCCGACCAGCGCCGGGCGCAGCACCCGTTCGCCGATCGTGTAGCCGGCCTGAACGACCTGCACCACGGTGCCCGCCGGAACGGACGGATCGGGAACCTCGTACATCGCCTGCTGGAAGTTCGGATTGAACTTCTCGCCTAGCGGATCGAACTTCTTGACGCCGTTTTTCTCCAGCGCGCTGAGCAGCGAGCGTTCGGTCAGCTCGACGCCCTCGATCAAAGCCTTCAGCAGCGGATCGGCGGATTCCCGGGTCTCGGCCGGCACCGCATCGATGGTGCGCTGAAGACTGTCGGCGATATCGAGCACGTCGCGGGCGAAACCGGTAATTCCGTAGACCTTGGCGTCGGCAACCTCGCGCCGGGTCCGCTGACGGAGGTTCTCCATTTCGGCGAGCGTCCGCAGCATCTTGTCGCGCAGTTCCGCGGCTTCCTTGGCCAGCGCCTCCGCCGATCCCGGCTCAGGATCGTCGGGCATGATGTAGGGCTTGGAAACCACCGGCTCGGGACCCTGCTCGGGACTGGCCGAATTGTCGTTCTGCCCGTTGGGATCGGTCATGCGACTACCTTCTTGAAAATCGTCTTTTGGATAGCTTTGAGGATCGGATTGCTGGGCCGGATATCGTGCTTTGGCCGTCGAAAATCAAGCGTCTTACTCGGCCCTTACCCGCCCAGCAGGCGGCTGACGATCCGGGCCGCATAATCCACCGTCGGGATCACGCGCGCATAATTGAGCCGGGTCGGCCCGATGACCCCGAGCACGCCGACGATCTTGCCGGCACCATCCCTGTAGGGCGCGATGATGGTGGAGGAACCGGAGAGCGAAAACAGCTTGTTCTCGGAACCGATGAAAATCCTCACCCCCTCGGCGCGTTCGGCCCGGCCCAACAGATCGACCACGCCGCGTTTGGTCTCGAGATCGTCGAACAGCAGGCGGACACGCTCGAGATCTTCCAGCGCATGGAGATCTTCGAGCAGATTGGCGTGACCGCGCACGATCAACTGCCGGTCCTCGCTTTCACCGCCGGACCAGCTGGCAAGTCCCGCCGCGATCACCTTCTGCGTCAACTGGTCGAGTTCGGCGCGGCCTTGCGCCAGCGCGGTTTCGAGTTCGAGGCGGGCTTCCGCCAGCGTTCGTCCCCTGATCCGCGCATTGAGGAAATTGGTCGCTTCGATCAGCGCCGAAGAAGGCACGCCCGGCGGCAAGACCAGCACGCGATTTTCGACCTGGCCGTCTTCGCCGACCAGCACCGACCAGCGCCCGTTCCGGCTCCAGCCGAACGAACTCGATATGCTTCAGCCGCGAATTGGATTTGCCGGTCAACACCACGGCGGCCGCGCGCGTGAGGCCGGAGAGCCGGGTCAGCGCCTCGCCGAGCGCGGCCTCGACCGACTGCGCCTTGCCGACGGAAGCAAGCTGGGTCTGGATCGATTGCCGTTCGGCTTCGGTGAGATCGCCGATCTGCATCAAGGCATCGACAAAGAACCGCAAGACCGATTTCCGTCGGCAACCGTCCAGCCGAGGTATGTGGCGCATAGATCAGCCCGAGCGCTTCGAGATCGGCCATCACATTGCGAACTGAGGCCGGCGACAACGGAACCGCGATCAGCCGCGAGATGTTGCGCGAGCCGACAGGTTCGCCGGTCGCCAGATAGCTCTCGACGATCTGGCGGAAGATATCCCGCGAACGCTCGTTGAGCTGGGCAAGCCCGGCATGCGATGCGATCAGGCCAATCGGTTCGTGGTGAGCCAAAAATCAAACTCCCGACGTCTTGAGCACCGATTTTGTCCTCTGGTGGTCCAATTCTAACATTTGCATGCCGATGTGGCAGGTACTTTTGCAAATGTTAGAATCGAAGGACCACCAGCAAATTATAGGTTTTCTGGTGGAGTTTTGGATTTGACATTCGCAGTACGCATCTTTGGGAACGGGTTAGCGAATGTCAAATCCACTCCACCAGCAAGCCAGTGACAAGCACGCAATGACCGCCAAACAAAGGCCAAAGCCCTTGCCGCTGCCCTCTCCCCCTCCTACAAGCACGCCAAACGCATCTCAAATGCATCTATTGGTTAATTTTGGAGGTTTTCATGCGGCCAAGCCGCCGTGCGCCGGATGAACTGCGCGCCGTGTCGCTGGAACGCGGCGTGGTCAAATATGCCGAAGGGTCCTGCCTCGTGAAATTCGGCGACACCCATGTGCTGGTGACGGCGACACTGGAGGAGCGTCTGCCGCCCTGGCTCAAGGGCCAGGGCCGCGGCTGGGTCACGGCCGAATACGGCATGCTGCCGCGGGCGACGCTGGAACGCACCCGAAGAGAGGCCTCCAGCGGCAAGCAAAGCGGCCGCACCGTTGAAATCCAGCGCCTGATCGGCCGTTCGCTGCGCGCAACCCTCGACCTCGAAGCGCTCGGCGAGCGTCAGATCACGGTGGATTGCGACGTGCTTGCAGGCCGACGGCGGCACGCGGACGGCCTCGATCACCGGCGCCTGGGTCGCGCTCGCCGACTGCATCGCCTGGATGAAAACGCGCAACATGATCAAGACCAACGTGCTGCGCGACAACGTCGCCGCGATCTCCTGCGGCATCTACAACGGCACTCCGGTGCTTGACCTCGATTACGCCGAGGATTCGAACGCCGAGACCGACGCCAATTTCGTCATGACCGGCGACGGCCGCATCATCGAGGTGCAGGGCACGGCCGAGAAGACGCCGTTCTCGCAAGACGAGTTCCTGGCGCTGATGGCGCTGGCGCAGAAGGGCGTCTCCAAGCTTGTGGACTTGCAGAAGATGGCGGTGGCCTAGTGTGGCGGTTCAGAAGTCCGTATCATTGTCGCCGCGCATTCTTCATACGGACTTCTGAACCAAAGCCACACTAGATCAATAAGTTCGCTAGTGTCCTTTCGATTCCGAAGTTCGTAAACGTGGGGCCGCAAGATGGTACGAACTTCGGAATCGGGACACTAGGATTAAAAACATGCCCCGTCGAATCAGCGGCCAGCTTGTGATCGCGACCCACAATCCCGGCAAATTGGCCGAGATGCGCGAACTGCTGTCGCCGCACGGCGTCACCGCGATATCAGCCAGCGAACTCGGTCTGCCCGAACCGGAGGAGACCGGCGACAGTTTCGCGGCGAACGCCAAGATCAAGGCGGTGGCGGCTGCGAATGGCTGCAAAACTTCCGGCCTTCGCCGACGACTCTGGCCTGGTGGTCGATGCACTGGACGGTGCGCCCGGAATCTATTCGGCGCGCTGGGCCGGGCCGTCGAAGGATTTCAATGCCGCGATGAGCCGGATCGAGCGGCTGCTCGCAGGAACGCGGCGCTGAAGAACCCGCCCAACGAAAAGCCCACTTCGTCTCGGCGCTGTGCGTCGCCTGGCCCGACGGCCACCTCGAAGAGGTCGAGGCGCGCGTCGACGGCACGCTGGTCTGGCCGCCGCGCGGCGCGGCCGGCTTCGGCTATGATCCGATGTTCCTGCCCGACGGCCACGACCGCACCTTCGGCGAGATGAGCTCCATCGAAAAGCACGGCCTGCCGCCGCTCGGCAAAGGCCTGTCGCACCGCGCGCGCGCCTTCGTCAAACTGGCGGAGCGCTGCCTTGGTTAGTTCGGGCAACCACAGCGAGGCTTTCGGCGTTTACGTGCACTGGCCGTTTTGCCTGTCGAAATGCCCCTATTGCGATTTCAACAGCCATGTCCGGCATGCCGCGATCGACGAGGATCGTTTTGCGCGCGCGTTCGCGCGCGAGATCGAAACCACGGCGGCGCGCGCACCGAATCGCGAGGTGACCTCGATTTTTCTCGGCGGCGGCACGCCCTCGCTGATGCGGCCGCAGACGGTCGGTGCGATCCTGGATACGATTGGCAAGCACTGGCGCGTCGCGCTCCGACGTTGAAGTGACGCTGGAGGCCAATCCCACCAGTGTGGAAGCCACGCGTTTCGCCGGCTATCGCACCGCCGGCGTCAACCGCGTCTCGCTCGGCGTGCAGGCGCTGGACGATGCGTCGTTGAAGATGCTCGGGCGTTTGCATAGCGCGCGCGAGGCGCTGGACGCGGTTGCGATCGCGCGCCGTTCGTTCGAGCGCTATTCCTTCGATTTGATCTATGCCCGCCCCGATCAGACCGCCGAGGCCTGGACCAGCGAATTGAAGCTCGCGATCGCGGAAGCCGCCGAGCACCTTTCGCTCTACCAGCTGACGATCGAGGAAGGCACGCCGTTTTTCGGTTTGCATGCGGCCGGCAAGCTCAAGACGCCGGACGAGACATTGGCCCGCACGCTCTACGACGTCACGCAGGAGGTCTGCGGCCAATACGGCCTGAACGCCTATGAAATCTCCAACCACGCCCGTGGCGGCGCCGAATGCCGGCACAACCTCGTCTACTGGCGGGCCCACGAATATGCCGGGATCGGCCCCGGTGCCCATGGACGCCTTGATGTCGATGGCGTCAGGCACGCGATCTCGACCGAGAAGCGGCCGGAAGCCTGGCTGATGCGGGTCGAGGCCAGCGGCCATGGCGTCGTGGTCGACGATCTCCTCAACAGCGAGGAGCGCGCCGACGAATTTCTCCTGATGGGGCTGCGGCTGGCTGAAGGCATCGATCCCCGCCGCTATCTGGCTCTGTCGGGCCGGCCGCTCGATCCGCGACGGATCGCGCTGTTGCGCGAGGAGGGTGCGATCTCTGTCGATGCCGATGGCCGGCTGCGGGTGACGCAAGCGGGCTTTCCGGTGCTGGATGCCGTGGTGGCGGATTTGGCGGCGTAATTCTCTCCTTCGTCGTCCCCGCGAATGCGGGGACCCATAGCCACAGGTGTTTGAAGTTGGAAGCAAGTTGTAGCCGCAGCGCGATGTAAATAATCGACATCGGTGGTTATGGATCCCGGCTCGCGCTCGCCAGTGCTCGCTTGGCCGGGACGACAGAAGTGACTACGCCCCAAAACTTCTGGGCGAGCTCGCGACCGGCGTCGGGCCGCCAGTGGCCACCCGCATCACCGCAAGGCCGCGCTCATTGGTGCCTTCGGGACGGAATCGAAACAGGCCGTCGATGCCGGAAAAGCCGGACGAATTGAGCAGCACTTCGGTCGTGAAGCGCTTGCCGCCCTGGCTGCGCGACAACGCCGCGACCAGCGCCACCGCATCATAGGCGAGCGTCGCGGTCCGCACCGGTTCGGCACCATATTTGTTCTTGTAGCGCGTGGAGAAGCTGCGGAAACCGGCCGGATCGGGCGCCGCATACAGGCCGCCCTGCAACACCGGGCTTCCAAACACCCGCGGATTGTCCCAAAGGCCCGTGCCGAGCAATTGCACGTTCTTCAGATTGGCGCCGGCGGCCGACAGCGCATCCGCCGTTGCCACCACCGACTTCGCCATCGTCCGCCAGCAGCAGCGTGTCGATCGAACTCAGCGCGCCCGCCACGTTGCGCGCGGCTGCGCTGCGATCGGCGCCGTATTTCTCGAAAACAACGACGCGGCCGCCGCGTTTCGGCACCGCCTGCTTGAATGCAGCCTCGACCACATTGCCATAGGCGTTCTCGGGCAACATCGCACCGAACGAGCGTTTGCCGATGCTGGCGGCATATTCGACGATCCGGTTGACGTCGGATTCCGGCAGGAAGCTGAGCAGGTAGACGCCGCGACTGGCCACGCTCGAATTGGTCGAAAACGCAATCACCGAAACGCCGCGACCGCGCGCCACCTGCGCGACCGCCGGCACCGAGGCGGCAAACAGCGGACCCAGAATGATTTCCGCGCCTTCATCCACCGCTTGCTGAGCGGCCTGCTGCGCGCCTTGCGGACTGCCCGCGTCGTCCTTGATCAGAAGCTGAAGGTTGGGATTGAGGAATTCCGACAGCGCCATTTCGGACGCATTCTTCATCGACTGCGCGGCAACAGCGGCATTGCCGCCCGCCGACAACGGCAGGATCACCGCGACCTTGACCTGACCATTACCAACCGCAACCGATTGACCCGGCGCCCCGGCAGGACCCGGGGGTGGCGACGACGAGCCGGGAAGAGAAAACTGGCTGATGCTCTGCTGGACGCCGGCGCACGCGCCAAGCAACGGGGCGCCCAAAATGAGCCCAAGCGCCGTCCGCCGGCTAGCCGGTGAGCCCAAAAGCCCGGACTGGCCTGTTCCGGACCCGTCGGTTCCAGATTTGTCGGGTTGAACGTTGGGATCGAACGGACCCACCATCATATCTCTATCATATCTCTTTCTTACCCGGCCCACGATGAGGCCAAGACTTCGCCCTGCCTAGTGGTCCTTTGATTCTAGCATTCGCATCCCTACTCAGCGGGCACCTTTGCGAATGTTAGAATCAAAGGACCACTAGCAAATATATGCTTCTAGTGGAGTTTTGGGATTTGACATTCGCTTTCCGAGTTTGCGGCCAGGCACCTGGCGAATGTCAAATCCACTCCACTAGGGCATCAGGAGGGGTGGATTCAGGCATATTGTCGGCGAATAGTTAACCAAAACAAAAGGATTTTAGCCTTCCGGCACGGTGGGTTCATCTCTTCCCGCGCGAAAAGAAACCGGCTCGTGCCTATCCATCCTTGGCGCAAACCCCTCGCTGCGGTTCGCACTCTCCCTCGCCGTGCTCTAGAGTACCATTATGCGCGCAAAAGCCGTTTCAACCAACCCGCCTGATGCCTCGCCTCCACCTGAGAAGCGGACTTATGCCATCAACGGCCAAACGCTAACCGCGCCAAAGCAGGCCGGCGGCCTTTATCTGGTGGCGACGCCCATTGGCAATCTCGGCGATATCACGCTGCGCGCGCTGGAAACCCTCGCCGGCGTCGACCTCGTCGCCTGCGAGGACACCAGGATCACTCACCGCCTGACCGAGCGTTACGGAATCGCCGCCCAGCTTACCCCCTATCACGAGCATAACGCGGCGCTCGCCCGGCCGAAAATTCTCCAACGCCTGGCGCAAGGCGCTTCGGTTGCGCTGGTTTCCGACGCCGGAACGCCCTTGATTTCCGATCCCGGCTTCAAGCTGGTGCGCGAGGTCTGCGCCGCCGGACATTCGCGTGGTCGCGCTGCCGGGCCCTTCGTCGGTGCTGACGGCGTTGTCGGTGGCGGCACTCCCGACCGATCGCTTCTTCTTCGAAGGATTTCTGCCGCCCAAACAGACTGCCCGCCGCGCCCGGTTGACCGAACTGGCGCGGCTCGATGCGACACTCGTCCTGTTCGAATCCGGCAACCGCGTGCAGGAAACCCTGGCCGATCTCGCGGGAATCATGGGTGCGCGCGATGCGGCGATCTGCCGCGAGATGACCAAGATGCACGAAGAAGTCACCCGGGCGCCGCTCGCCGAACTGGCGCAATCGGCCGCAACGCTGGAGACCCGCGGCGAATTCGTGCTGGTGATCGCCCCGCAACCCGACGGCAGCCAGGTCATGACGGCTGACGCGGTCGATGACCTCCTGCGCGACCGGTTGTCGCGCGACAGCGTCAAGGATGCGGTCGCACACGCGGTCGAAGTCTCCGGGCGGCCGCGCCGCGAAATCTACGCCCGCGCGCTTGAGCTGGCAAAACTAGTGGTCCGATTCTAACATTCGCATCCCTTCTCGGCGGGCACATTTGCGAATGTTAGAATCAAGGGACCACTAGCAAATATCGGATTTCTAGTGGAGTTTTGGATTTGGCATTCGCTTTACGCATTTCCGGCTACGGTGTAGCGAATGTCAAATCCACTCCACTAGGTGGCACGCATGGCCAGGATTGATTCCGATACTGAGGCCAACAAGGCCAACCGCCGTCGGGCCAGAGTGGCCTCGCCCGCGCGCGTCGAGGCGTTCCGCACCGGTCTTTCGGCAGAGACCCAGGCAGCCGCAGTTCTGATCGCCAAGGGCTATCGCATCCTGGCCCGGCGCTTTCGCACCCCCCATGGCGAAATCGACATCGTGGCGCGGCGGCGCAATCTTCTCGCCTTTGTCGAGGTCAAGGCGCGGGCCAGCCTCGATGACGCGGCCTATGCGGTGACGCCGCGCCAGCAGGCCCGCATCATCGCGGCGGCGCAGGTCTGGCTGATGGCGCACCCCGAACATGAGGGATATGATTTGCGCTTCGATGCCATGCTGATTGCGCCGCGCCGTTTGCCGCGCCATCTGATAGCGGCCTTCGATGCGAGCCCTTAAGTAGTTTTTGCATGACTCTTGTAACGCAGCTTGGCTTCATCCTTCGAGACGCGCGCATTCGCGCGCTCCTCAGGATGAGGTCTCAGACCCTCATGGTGAGGAGGCGCTTCAGCGCCGTCTCGAACCATGAGGCCAGAAGATCAACTCTCACCTGACCGCAATGAGTTACGGATCCCGCCCATGAAATTGAACGTTGCCGTCCAGATGGACCCGATCGCGCGCATCAACGTCCGCGGCGATTCCACCTTCGCGCTGTTGCTGGAAGCACAAAAGCGCGGCCATGGGCTGTCCTACTACACGCCCGATAAACTTTCCTTGAAGGGTGAAGAACTGGTGGCGCCGATGCAGTCGCTGACCGTGCGTGACGAGGCCGGCGATCATTTCACGCTTGGCGAGCCGAAGCGCGAACCGCTTGCGGCCTTCGACGTCATCCTGCTGCGGCAGGACCCGCCGTTCGACCTCGCCTATATCACCTCGACGCATCTGCTCGAACGGCTGCATCCGAAGACGCTGGTGGTGAACGACCCCGCCAGCGTGCGCAACGCGCCGGAAAAGCTGTTTGTGATGGATTTTCCGCAGCTGATGCCGCCGACGCTGATCTCGCGCGACCTCGACGAGATCAACGCGTTTCGCGACCAACACGGCGCGGTGGTGATGAAGCCGCTGCACGGCCATGGCGGGGCGGCGGTATTTCGCATCATGCCGCAGGACATGAATTTCGGCTCGCTGTTCGACATGTTCTCCGTCACTTTCAGGGAGCCCTGGGTGATTCAGCGCTTCCTCCCCGAGGTGAAGCACGGCGACAAGCGCATCATCCTGGTCGACGGCGAATTTGCCGGCGCCGTCAACCGCGTGCCGGCAACCGACGACCTCCGCTCCAATATGGTGCGCGGCGGCGCAGCCAAGGCTACCGAACTCACCGACCGCGAACGCGAAATCTGCGCGACGCTGGCTCCGGCGCTGCGCGCGCGCGGACTTCTGTTCGTCGGCATCGACGTCATTGACGGCAACCTGACCGAGATCAACGTGACCTCGCCGACCGGCATTCGCGCCATCGCCCGGCTTGGCGGGCCGGATGCCGCCGCGAAAATCTGGGACGTGATCGAGAGCAAGCGCGGCCAGAAATAGCAGCGCGCTGCCTTCGCGCCTTCCAGCCGCGCGAAGATGCTGGACGTGCTGGCGGCAAACAAGATTCCCGTAAGGCGACAAGCCTTCGGGGAACGGCATTACCGGCCCCCGAAGGCTTACGCGTCGGCCGGCCTGAAATCCTCCAAGGTCGGCGTCAGCATGTCGAAGCGGTCGCGGATGGTGGAACAGGTATTGCCGCCGAGCCGGGCGATAGCGTCGAGTTTGGCCGGATCGATGTGCAATCGATCGGCGTCGACGACGTCGGAATGGTAATGCGCAAACAAAATCTCGCCCAGGATAATCTGCCGTGACTTGCCGAGCTCGAGCGTGAGGTGACGCCGGCACTCGAACGCCGCCGGCGCTTCCTTGATCCAGGGCGAGGCGACCGTCCTGCCGGGCATTGCGGTGAGGCCCGCGGCCTGCAATTCATCGCGGTCGGGCGGAAACGGCACGCTGCACACATGCATCGCTTCGGCAATGGCGTGCGAGACGATGTTGACGGTGAAGACTTCGGTCAGGCGGATGTTCAGTGCGGTGTCCTTGAACCGCATGTCCGGATGATTTTCGACGCCGAGCGCGAGAATCGGCGGATCGGCCGACAGGCAATTGAAGAAGCTGAACGGCGCGGCATTGACGCGGCCTTGGAGGTCGACGGTCGTCACCAGCGCGATCGGACGCGGCACCACGGTGCCGATCATCAGCTTGTATTTGTCGCGCGCCGACAACTCGCGGAAATCGAAGGTGACGTCGTGCGGCGGCTCGCCGGGCGCTTTCGCCATCGCGTCCATTATTCGCTCTCGATCGACGGCGCGCCGGCATGCGCCTGAAGGAAACGCTCCTCCCACCAGGAGAACAGCAGATCGCGCAGCGCCGCCGCATCGTCCTCGCCATAGATGTCGGTGCGCTTGACCGACTGGAACGATGCGAATTCTTCCGGCGACAGCGCGACGGCAAGCTCGGTAATGCGAATGGGCGTATTCGGAAATTCGGACTTGTAGGCGGGATCGCGGCGGAGCGGCCGGTCGGTCTTGATCGTGGGATTGCGAAAATCCTTCGGCGTGCGCTGGCTTGCCAACGTCGGCGTCTTCGGCACGCGCGCGAGATCGGCGTCGGTGGCGGCAAACACCGTGAGCTTGAGCGGCTTTAGGGCAAAATTGCTGGTGCGCATCACGTCCGCGCCGCAGACATTCGGCACCGCCAGCACGTCCATCAGCGCCAGCAGATCGACATGGTCGCCGGCCTTGGTGGTTTGCCGCGTCATAAAAGCGTGGCCGTCCTGATCGACGCCGGTGCACATGAACAGGTTGAAGGAATCATGCACATCGTCCGGCGTCAGCCCGTATTCGCGCTGCGCCTCGGCCTGGATGTCATGGCAATTGGTGTGCACCGAGAAGCCGTAGGACGCCTCGTAGACATAGGCGCTGCAACGGGGAAACAGCACGTCGTTGCGCCCGACGGTGTCTTCCAGAATATAGAGCATGGCGCGCTCGCGCGGCGGCGCCGACCACATGAACGTCCCTTTGGTTGGGTGAAAGCCATGCACCGTGCGGGTGCGCCCGCAATGCATGAACTCCTTGTAGTCATGCAGGTTGAAGCAGTTGAAGTCGGCGCATTGGCCGCCCTCGACCTGTTCGATGCGCAGGATCTGGCCTTTGAGGAGTTCGATCGCCTTGCCGGTGCCGGGCTCCAGAACATGTTCGAACAGAATTTCGCGCTCGCTCATCGCAGCGCCTCCTGATCGTTCGGCTTCGCTGTCGTCTCGGCTTTCCGCGCGGCGGCGTATTCGCGAAGCGCGAGGCGGACCAAAGCGATGCGGTCCGGCGCGACCCCGCGCGCGATGGTGCGATCCATCAACTCAAGCTGCTGCTGGTTGAGCTGCAATTTGATCACGTTTTCCGCCATTTAACGGCTCCCAAGCATACCCCGGAGATAAATCTTGTATACAGTTTTGGCCTTGCGGATGCGACTCTCAGTCGGCCCATTCGTACTGATTATCGGCGCTTTTAGCGCCCAATCGAGCGCAAACTTTGGGCGAAGTGCTGCCGATTATTCGCGCGCGGCGGCTATTATTTCCGCATTCTGTGTACAATTTCCGGTGATACCGTACACCAGATTTCGCCGGTCAATGCAGACCGGCAAGCTTTGGCAGAACCCCGGCGGACCGCTGATGAGCAAGAAATCCACCCGCGTCGATCTGGCCTGCCAGGCGTTGCGGCAGGCGATCATCGAACAGGCGCTGCCGCCCGGCACCAAGCTGCCGGAGGACGAACTCGGCGTCCGCTTTGGCATGAGCCGCACATTGGTCCGCGAGGTGCTGGCGCAGTTGCAGTCCGAAGGGCTGGTCGATGCGCCCCCACGTCGCACCGCGACCACCGCCAAGCCGACGCTGGATCAGGCCCGGGAGATTTTCGAAATCCGCCGCCTGCTGGAGCGCGAGGTGGTGCGCCTCGTGATCGGGCGCTGGCAACCGCAATTCGGCGCCGACCTCGAAGGCCATGTGCGGGCCGAAGAAGCCGCCCGCCAGGCGGGCGATGCCCGCGTCTCGATAAGGCTCGCCGGCGAATTCCACACCCGGCTCGGCGAGATGGCCGGCAACACGCTGCTGCGGCGTTACTTGAGTGAAGTCGTGTCGCGCTGTTCGCTGATCCTGGCGCTTTACGGGCGGCCGCACTCGGCCGATTGCGCCGTCAACGAGCACCGCGAAATCGTAGGCGCCTTGCGCGCCGGCGATTCAGATGCCGCCATCAAGATCATGGATCATCATCTCGGCTCAGTCGAAGAGCGGGCGCTGTTCGACCAGGGGCGCGAGGCCACCTTCGATCTCAGCGCCGTGCTGTCGCGCTATGCCGGCGGTCTCGACGGCGCCGGCACAAAGGTCGCGAAACTTCCAAGGCCGAAGGCCAAGGGAAAAAAATGATTCCGCAAACGATGATTCGAAAAACGACGATTTTTGCGCTGCCGCTTTCGCGGTTCTCCTTCACTGAACTTCCCATCACCGCGGCGGCAATGCCGCGAACCCAGACGGAGTATTGTCGATGATCACGCGTTCCATCTCCCGCAGAACTCTCTCCCGCAGAACTTTCCTGAGCGGCGCGGCCGCCAGTCCGTTCGTGCTGTCAGGCCTGGGCGCTCCGGCGCAGGCCGCCGGCCTCACCATCGGCATCATCTATGTCGGCCCGCGCGCCGACTACGGCTGGAACCAGGCGCATGCGGTCGGCGCCAAGGCTCTCAAGGCAGTCCCCGGCGTCAAGGTGGTCGAGGAAGAGAACGTGCCGGAGACGATCGCGGTGGCGAAAACGATGGAGTCGATGATCAACATCGACGGCGCGACGCTGTTGTTCCCGACCTCGTTCGGCTATTTCAATCCCTTCATGATCGATGCGGCCAGGAAATATCCGAAGATCGAGTTTCGCCATCCGACGTCGCTGTGGAAGGAGGGCAAGGATCCGACCAACGCCGGCGGCTATTTCTGCTATCTCGACCAGGGCCATTATGTGAACGGCATTGCCGCCGGGCTTTCGACCAAATCGAACAAGATCGGCTACATCGCCGCCAAGCCGATTCCGCTGGTGCTGCGCAACGTCAACTCGTTCATGCTCGGCGCGCGCAAGGTCAATCCCAACGTCACCGTGCAACTGATCGTCACCGGCGACTGGGCGATGCCGGTGCGCGAGGCGGAAGCCGCGAACGCGCTGGTCGATGCCGGTTGCGATATCGTCGCCTGCCACATCGACAGCCCGAAGGTGGTGATCGAGACCGCCGAGAAGCGCGGCGTCAAGAGCTGCGGCCACAACGCCAATCAGGCCGATCTGGCGCCGAAGGGCTTCATCACCGGCGCCGAGCTGAAGTGGGGCACGATTTACACGAGCTTCGCCGGCATGCTGGCCAAGGGCCAGAAGCTGCCGAACATGGTGATCGGCGGCTATGACAAGGACATGGTGCAAAGCTCGGCATTCGGCGCCGGATGCAGCGACGCCGGCCGCAAGGCTGCGATGGCCGCGATTGCGGATCTCAAGGCCGGAAAACCGATCTTCACCGGCACCGTCAAGAGCAACACCGGCAAGGTGATCACCAGCAAGGACACTCCCCTCTACGATCCCTCGCTCGAAACCACGGACTATCTGGTCGAAGGCATCGTCGGTTCGGTGTGAGGCGACCATCGTCGCAAAAAAGCCCCCGGAGCCTGACTTCGGGGGCTTTGTCTTGAATAGCAAGCTGACGCTGCCCACATCGATGGGCGCACCCCTCTCGGATGAAGGTAGCGATCATGCTCAGAAGTCCCCAGAACAACGGTGACCGCGTGTCAGTATCCACTCGGCAGGATTTCCGGATGGTGATGGAAGCCTATAATTTTCACGCTGAAAGTATCGGTTCGCAACGCACGATCATGCGGCGCCTAGGGCCGGATAATGTCTTGGTGGGACTTTCGGCTGAAGAGCGAGATCGGATTCCCCGCAGTCTCATCGATGAGCTTGAGCGCGATATGCGCCCGGCCTGATTCGATTCTAGCAACGCCCGGACGTCACTCCTGAGCGTTCGCAATGAGCCGCGCCGCTAATTCCTGATCCAGCTCCGGCAACAGCACGATGCCATCCTGGTCGCTGCCGGAGGAATGCACCACGATCCAGGTGCAGGGCTTGCCGCTTTCGTTGCGCGGCGCGTGCGGGATGTTGGCGTCGCAGAAGCACTGCTCGCCCTGCTTCACGTCCACGCGCTTTTCGAGGTGATCGCCGTAATAGACGGCGCATTCGCCCTCAAGCATGAAGGCAATCGTCTCGATATCCCCGTGATAATGCGCCTTGGCCACCGCGCCCGGCGGCATCGGCATCACATTCATGCAGATCTTTTGCGCGCCGACCGTCTCCTTGGACGCGCCCGCGCCGTACACTATGCCCTGCTTGCCGAGATAGGTCTGGCCCGGCTTGATCAGCGCAAAGCCATCAGGTGGTGAAGCCGACATCATGCCCTCCGCTTGGATGTGAAACCCCGGATCTTGAGGCGCTTTATACTTGCTTGCTCAGGCGGCCGACCATCCTGTCGAGCAGCCAGACCTCGACGTCATGGCCGTTCACAAGCTGCGTGGCCGCCGCCAGCGCCTCTTCGTCGCTATAGGCTTCGACAGGTTTGAAGGACTCCACCCTGTCGTCTTTATCAATGAAATAGGCGCGATACATCGGCATGACTCCCTCCGCAGGGGATAACGCCCGGGAGTGGAACCGAAAGCGCATGGGGCCATTCGAAATCCGGTGGAACCCGGGCCGCCAATGCCGGAGCTCGATGAACCCCGCATCGGTCCATAGAGGCGGCGGTAGGCAATATCCAAATAATTTGTATCGGTGGGACAAGGTGTCCTTGTCGTCAAGCAACGCTTTACGTACCCTGTACGTACAAAGTATTCGGTTAGGTCCGAAACGGACCTAATTAGAACGGCGAAGGCCGCCCAGCTTGGAATTTGACGGCCCTCGGTAGGTGGAAGATGGACAATGGGGTGGAAACCGTTGCCCAGACTAAGGGGGGTTGGCCGCAGACCGACTCCCCATCGTCTCCTAACAATTTTTGATTCGCCAAGTAGCTTCATCAAACACCAGACCGACTCGATGAGGCAATGCAATACTTGTGCTAGGTGATGTTACTCTTCTGAGACGTCGGCAGTGAGCGAGATTTCTCAGTCGCTTAGCCCAGACAGTGTTTTAAGGCATATGTTGAAAACCCTAGCGATAAAGTATTGAATATTTAGTGGCACTGAATTTTATAAGTGCGGAGTTCGCAAAATGCAAACGCCGAGGCGCGAACACCTTTCCAACAGAAAGCCGCCTTCGCGCTCAGCAAAGTTATCCGCAACGACGGTTAGCTCTACGCTGTTGCCAGAATTTCTGGGCATTCAACTTAATTGAGCTCTTCTAGGTCTACCGACGTCACACCCTTTCCAAGGATGCTCTTTATCCACGCGCATCGGTGCCACGGCAGATATGTTGAGAGATTCTAAAAATAATCACCTCGTTGGTACTGATTTGCGTCTTCTGCATTTGGCTTCTTTTTATCAGGGCGATAATCGCCGATCCCCGACAGCAAATATCCAGTCAATGCACCGATGAGCGTTCCGACCGTCGCCGATTTAATGACTTTCTCAATCGCTAGGACTAGAATTGTTGGGATCAGCATCGCCACGGCGAGAAATTGAATTGCGCGGGCTCCAAGCCCCCGATCAGCGATAAGCCGTTCGATAAGCAGCAACAGGGTGCCAGGCAATTCCCCCGACCAACGCCAATTCTATTATGCTTTTCGTATCCATGTTGCCCCCCAAATGAACGAACTTGCCCCGGCCACCCACTTCGATAGAGCGGTGTTCCTCATCTTCAACCAAGCTGACCTCGTCGTTTGCGACATTAAACGCTTAGTTCGGGCGACACTTTCGACATCTGTTCCCTTAATGTTCTTGCTCTCCCACCCTCCTTCCGCTACCCTCGATTGCGGAGGGGGCAGCATGGTCCAGCGGGTTTCCACCGTCGCGTTTGAGGGGATCGAGGCCCGCGCCGTCGACGTGCAGGTGCAGGTCGCGCCCGGTTTGCCGGCCTTTGCCATCGTCGGCCTGCCCGACAAGGCGGTCTCCGAAGCGCGCGAACGGGTGCGCTCGGCGCTGATCGCCTCGGGGCTGGCGCTGCCCGCGCGCCGCATCACCGTCAATCTCGCGCCCGCCGACCTGCCGAAGGAAGGCAGCCATTACGACCTGCCGATCGCGCTCGGCCTGATGGCGGCGATCGGCGCGATTCCGCCCGACGCGCTTTCCGGCTTCACGGTGTTGGGCGAACTCGGCCTCGACGGCTCGATCGCGCCCGGTCGCGGGCGTGTTGCCGGCCGCGATCGGGGCCAATTCGCGCGAGGAAGGCCTGATCTGTCCCGCGGCCTGCGGCGCCGAAGCCGCCTGGGCGAGCCCGGACATCCAGATCGTGGCGGCGAATTCGCTGATCCAGATCGCCAATCATTTCCGCGGCACGCAGGTGCTGTCGCGGCCGTCGCCCAAAGTGAATGCGCCGAGCGCAAGCACGCTCGATCTGCGCGACATCAAGGGCCAGGAAAGCGCCAAGCGCGCGCTCGAAGTCGCCGCCGCCGGCGGGCATCACCTGTTGATGATGGGCTCGCCCGGCGCGGGCAAGTCGATGCTCGCCGCACGGCTGCCCTCGATCCTGCCGCCGCTGTCGCCGTCCGAACTGCTGGAAGTCTCGATGATCGCCTCGGTCGCGGGCGAAATCCGCGACGGCGCGCTGACCGCGCAGCGGCCGTTCCGCTCGCCGCATCATTCCGCCAGCATGGCCGCCCTGACCGGCGGCGGCATGCGCGCCAAGCCCGGCGAGATTTCGCTCAGCGCATCACGGCGTGCTGTTCCTCGACGAATTGCCGGAATTCGATCCGCGCGTGCTCGATTCGCTGCGCCAGCCGCTCGAAAACGGCGAGGTCTCGGTGTCCCGCGCCAATCACCGCGTCACCTATCCGGCGCGTTTCATGCTGGTCGCGGCGATGAACCCCTGCCGCTGCGGCCACGCCTTCGAGCCGGGCTTCTCGTGTAAACGTAATCGCATCGAGCGCTGCACCGCCGATTATCAGGCGCGCATTTCGGGCCCCCTGATGGACCGCATCGACCTGCGGATCGAAGTGCCGGCGGTGAGCGCGGCCGACCTGATCTTGCCGCCGCCGGCGGAAGGCTCGAAAGAAGTCGCCGCCCGCGTGGCGGCCGCGCGCGATATCCAGACCGCGCGCTATGCCGGAATTGGCCTGCCGAATATTCGCACCAATGCGGAAGCGCCGGCCTCGGTGCTGGAGACCATCGCGCAGCCCGATGCGGCGGGGCACGAAACTGCTGCGCGATGCGTCCGAGACCATGCGGCTCTCGGCGCGCGCCTATCACCGCGTGCTGCGGGTGGCGCGCACGCTCGCCGATCTCGACGGCGCCGAGAAAATCACCCGGCTGCATCTGGCCGAAGCGCTGTCGTATCGCGCGCTCGCCGACGATCTTGCGAGCCGCGCGGCGTGATGGTGCTTGCGTTCCCCGGATGCGGCGCAACGCGCTGCAATTGCAGCGGGGTCCATGATTCCCAGATCACGCGATTGTCTCTGTTTGGGTCCCGGCTCTGCGAAGCAGCGTTGCACGCTGCGTCGCGTCCGGGACACGAGAATCCATTCTTGCCGCATCGGCGAAACTGCGCGATTCTGCTTACTCGAACGAATCGTTTGATGGGCAGGGCGGCGACATGAATCCCGCAGGAAAAATAGCCGTTTCCATGATGCTGCTGACATCAGCGGTTTCGGCGGGAACTCGCGAGCCCGGGCACAAATCCAACCTCAACAAGCCCAGCAAAATCCGGCCGCCTCTGTCCTGAGCCAAATTCAGGCCGGAAACGAGGAATGCAAGCGCAAGTATCCGGATCCGATCAAGCAGGCCATGGCGTCCGCCACCTGCGAAAACCGGAACATGGAATTGCTGAGGCCACAGATGGTGTACCCGGATCTGATGGACCAGGAACTCGCCAACAATCTGATGCTGGCCGAGAAGGTGCAGAAGGGCAAGATGACGCTGATCGAGATGAAGGCGGTCAAGGCGCAGCTTCACTCGCAGATCGTCACCGAGTTTCAGCGCCGCCAGCTTGCAAAAATGTCGGCGGCGTCGCCCCGGCCGGCTGCGCCGGCTCCCAATGTGACGGGCTTCGTCGATCGGCCCGCGCCTGTCGTTCAGGCGAGCCCGCAGCCTCACTGCCAAACGGCGCGGTTCGGCATGATGCTGGGAATGTCTTGCAATTAACGCTCAGTGCGGCGGCTACCGAATTGCAGTGTCTCGCAACAGATCGGCCCGCATGCGGTCGATCACCTCGGCATAGTCGCGCGTGGCGGTCTGCCGGTACAATCGCGCCGTCGGATACCACGGGCTGTCGTCGCGATCGAGCAGCCATCGATAGTCCGGCACGTAAGGCAGCAGGATCCAGACCGGCTGGCCAAGCGCGCCCGCAAGGTGCGCCACGCTGGTATCGACCGAAATCACGAGATCAAGTTGCTGGATCAGCGCCGCGGTATCGGCAAAACTTTCGAGCTCTCGCGCCGCATCCAGGATGTCGCCATGCTCCCGAAGGACGGCGAGGTCGCTGTCGCGGGCATTCTTTTGCAGGCTGACGAATAGCGCTCCGGTATCGAACAGCGGCTTCAATGCTTTCAGCGGCAGCGAGCGGTTGCGATCATTGGTATGGTCGGGATTGCCGGACCAGACGATTCCGATCCGTGGCCTTTCCGTCGAGCCGAGGAACGCCTCCCACTTCCCGGCATTTCCGTCGATCGAGATATAAGGCACCTGCGAGGGAATGGTCTCGATCGTGGTATCGAACGCCAGCGGAAGGCTCGCGAGCGGACACTGCAGATCGTGGCCGGGCAATGGCTCGCCCTTGGCCACGCAATGAGTGATGCCGGCGACACCGGACAGGAGACTTTTGAGTGATCCGTCGATCTCCAGGATCACACTGGCACCGCGCTCGGCGAGCAGCGGAATGTAACGGCAAAACTGGATCGAGTCGCCAAAGCCCTGGTCGTTGTGCAGCAGCAGGGTTTTGCCGGCGAGGGATTCGGCCCCGAGCCACAGCGGCCGGTTCGAACGCCCGCGGCTGAGACGAAGCGACGGCGCTTTCCAGCGCCACTCGGCTTCGACCCAGCCGTTTTTCAAATCGCCGGCCCGCAGCCGATTAAGGGCGCGATTGAGATGCGCGTCAGCATGGTCCGGCTTCAAGGCAAGCGCGGCGTCATAGCTCGCCAGCGCTTCATCGCCCCGAAACAGGTCGTCCAGACAGGCAGCGCGATTGGCGTGGGCGTCGGCATAATCCGGCTTGAGTGCGATCGCGCGATCGAAATCCGCCAGCGCCTGTTCAAGCCGACCAAGCTGTCTCAGCGCGTTGCCGCGGTTGTTGATCGCTTCGGCGAAGTCAGCATCGAGCTTGACGGCCCGATCGAATACAGCGAGCGCCTCGTCGAAGCGCTTCAGCTGGGTCAACGCCAACCCGAGATTGCTGAAGGCATTGACGACGTCGGGCCTGATCTCGGTGACTTTGCGGAAGTGCGCGGCCGCCTCCTCAAACCGGCCCATGTCCAGCAACACCACGCCCATGTTGTTTCGCGCGACGTAGTTCTTCGCGTCCAACGCCAGCGCCATGGCGTAACTCGCGACCGCTTCTTGGCGCCGCATCAGCGCCTGAAAGCACAAGGCTTTGCTCATCAGGGTCTCGGGCCGGCCCGGATGGATAGCGTCGGATTGCTCGAACCTCGCAAGCGCCTCGGCATGAAGCTGCAACTCGATCAGCAGCGACCCGCCTTTGTCCACCGCATCGAGATGACGCGGGTCGAGCGAAAGCGCGTGATCATAGGCCAGCAGCGCTTCCTGGAATCGCTTCTGCTGGCGCTGGAGATCGCCGATCCCGACCCAGATGCCGGCGCCATCCGGTTTGAGCTTGAGGGCAACTTCATAGCTCTTCAAGGCTTCCGCAAACCGGCCCTGGCGCGCCAGATAGCTTCCGAGGCTGGAAAAAAATTCGGGATTGCCCTGATCGACATGGATCGCGCGCACCACGAAATCGATCGCGAGGTCGACCCTGTTGGCCTGCGCGTGGAGCTGACCTGCGAGATAGAGCGAGCCGGCGTGCTGTGGCTCCAACGCCAGCGCCCGCTGTATCCGCTCTTCGGCGACCGCGAACAGTCCAGACTGAAAATGCCGCAAACCGGCATCATACAGCGATGCGACGGAGTTCTTTCGACTGATCGACCTTGCCGCCGGCACGGGGCTGTTTGCGCTTCATAACCTTGTGCAGGTTAGACGATGTTGGCCTCGCTATTTGCGGTAGTCGATTCGCGAAGGGCGCGGAAGCCCCAAACGTCTTTGAGCTTGCGGACGGTTTTTCCCGTCAGAACTGATTTGCCCGTCGTGCCAATGTGCCGCAGGCCTTTTTGCTTGTGACGACGGGCAAATCACCGGCACTTTTCCGCGCGTCTTCTGCCCGCATGAGGGGCGTTTCGCGATCGTCACAAAACGTGGGGCAGGAGATGCGGTGGACGCGGAGGTGCCGAAAGACGAACGGCGCCTAGCCCGGCGAAGCCTTTTGGCGAAGACGGGTGTCGCGGACGGCGAAGTCGTGGCGTCCTGATACCCCGACGCTGGTATCAAGCTCTCAAGAAGCCAACGCTTCTCGGGGGTGACGGAGGCAACAAGCCCGGCTCTCCGGGGAGACCACGAAGGAAACCGTTAAAACCATTGCGCGGGGAATGCCGGATGTCTCCGGTGTGACCGTGGTGGCTTGCTTGCGTGCTTTTTATTTTTGCACGCAAGGCTGCGGGCGCAACGGGCGCCCGGCATTCCCTGCGCCCTCTGATGTCAGAGGGACAAGGTTAGGCAATCACTCGGGCGTTTGACGTCGCGGGAATGCTGAGACGTGCCATATCATCGTCATTCCGGGGCGCGCCTTGGCGCGAACTACGATGTGCAATTGCACATCGGAGAATCCATGTCTCCCGGTGTCATCGCGGCGTGATGGATTCCGGGCCTGCGCCTTCAGCGCAAAATAGCTTCGCTATTTTGTCGCGACGGCGTATCCCGGAATGACGAAGTCCGCTGTTTGACATGTGAAACCAAATATCGTGCACGACGTCAGACGCACTCCCCGTCAACCCGGCGGTAACCTGTTTTGTTTACACCTCACCAACCATAGGCCCGCGTTGCGTCAGGGCCCGAGTGTGCGGGCGTTTCCATGTTGCGTTTTAAGATCCTGGCCTCAGTCGTTCCTCTTGTCGTCGCCGCACTGTTTGCGCGCGGCGGGCTACTGCCCGGCCCGCATCCCTGCATCGCCATCGCCAACGCCTCGGTGGAAATCGCCGACCTGCCCTGGCGCGCCGATCTCCCTGTCGCCTTTACGGACGATCCGGCGGAAGCGACCGTGCGGGTTGTGATCACCGAGAGCGCCGAAGCGGCCGACTTCGCCCTCGTCGACGACTCCGACGCCGCGGAAGCCGGCGCTTGCGAGGCCAATCCCGCCACCCATGCCGTTACGATTTCCGACACGGCGGCGAGCGGTGTACCCATCATCTATCTGTCGCATGACGGCCCGGCCGATTACCGGATCTTCGTCCGTTCCCGGACATTTTCCGCGCGCGAGGCGGCGGCGCTTGTCGTCGGCGCCGACGTCGCCCGGCATCCATTAGTGCGGCAATTTGAAGTTCCTATCAGTGTTGCCGCAAGCTCTTCGTAGGAACTTCAAATTTGAAGCCGCACTAGAACCAATAGTTGCCAGAGCTCCTTTGATTCCGAAGTTCGCATCAGAGGTCCCGCGGCAGCTTGCGAACTTCGGAATCGGAGCTCTGAAGCCGCCTCGCTCTGAGCCGCCACACCAGGCCATCTCGCGCGATTAACTCCTAATTAACCACGTTCGCACGCCACCGATGGAACCCAAGTGCCCTCAAGCACTTCGCAAGGTGGTGCACGGCATCTTCATCGCCAAACAAGCGAGTACGAAAAACCATTGGGTGATCGATGATGGGGCGGATGAGCCGGCTCAAATTGCATCTGCGCCGCTTCTCGCGGCGTCATCCATGGCTATCCGTCGCCGTTCGTTCATTTGTCATCTTCTCCGCGGCCTTTGGCGGCGCCTATGGCTTCATTGCCGGCAGCCGTTCGGAGCATTCGGGCTACGACCCCAACAGTTTTGCGATCGGCGCGAGTTTCCTGTTTGCGATCGCGTGTCTGGCGCTCGCTACCGTCAGCATGCGGCTGCGTTTTGTGCGCAAGAAGATGCGCAAGATCGTGCTGCATAACGAGGCGATGGCCGACCGCAATTGGGAATTGCAGGAAGCCGAACAGCGCGCCCGCAGCCTGTTCGAGTTGCAGGGCGACCTGATTGTGCTGCGCGACGCCGATGGCGGGATCACGTTTGTCAACGACGCCTATTGCGAACTGGCGCACAAGCCGCGAACCGAGCTGATCGGCAGCCGTTTTCAGTTCACCGTGATCGAACAGGGCGAAAGCGCGATCGAATCCAACGGCACGCGGATTCACGACCAGCGAATCGAAACGGCATTGGGCCCGCGCTGGATCGCCTGGCGCGAGGCGCTGGTTCGTTTCGACGCCGGCGCGCCTGCCGAAATGCAATGCGTCGGCCGCGACGTCACCGATCGCACCGAAGCCGAACGCGCGCTTTCCGAAGCCCGCGACCAGGCGGATGCCGCCAGCCGCGCCAAATCGCGATTCCTGGCCATGGCGAGCCACGAAATCCGCACCCCCCTGAACGGCATCATCGGCATGAGCGGTTTGCTGCTCGATACCTCGCTGACGCCGGAGCAGACGACCTATGCCAAGGCCGTGAAAACTTCCGGCGATGCGCTGCTCGCGCTGATCGAGGAGTTGCTCGATTACTCCAAGATCGAAGCCGGCAAGATCGACCTGGAATCGCGCCCCTTCGCGCTTGCGGCCCTGATCGAGGATATCACCGAACTGCTGGCGCCGCGGGCGCAGGCGCGCAAGCTTGAAATCGCGGCCTTCATCGATGACCGCCTGCCGGCGCAAGTGATCGGCGATGCCGCGCGGCTGCGGCAGGTGCTGCTCAACCTCGCCGGCAATGCGATCAAGTTTACCGCAACCGGCGGCGTGGCGCTGATCGTCGAGCCCGGCATCTGGCCCAACGAAATCTCGTTCCTGGTGCGCGACACCGGCATCGGCATTGCGCCCGAGGCGCAGGCGCGCATTTTCCGCGAATTCGAGCAGGCCGACGATCGCATCGCGCGGAGCTATGGCGGCACCGGATTGGGCCTGAGCATTTCGGAGCGCATCGTCAAGCGCATGGGCGGCCGCATCACGCTCGAAAGCACGGTCGGTGAAGGCTCGACCTTTGAAGTCAGCCTTTCCCTGGCGGCAAGTCCCGATGCGCCTCAACCCTTCGCCCTGCCCGATCTTGGCGGTCAGTCGGTGATGCTGGTGGCGCCGCAGACCATTGAAGCCTCGCTGATTGCGCGGCGGCTGGAACGCTGGGGCGGCCAGACCTGCATGGTCTCCGACGCGGAAGTGGCGCGTGCGCTGTTGCCGGAGCGGACCTGGCACGCGGTGTTGCTCGACCACGCGCTCGGCACGACGGAGGTAGAGTCGCTGGCCGAGGCCGCCAAGCCTTTCGCGCCTCAACGAATCGTCCTCGTCACGCCGGCGAGCCGGCAGGAATTGCAATCCGCTGCCACCTCTTCCTTGACCGGATATCTGGTCAAGCCGCTGCGCGCGGCGTCGCTTGCCGCACGTCTTGCCAGCCCGCCGGAAATAGCCGCGCCAAATCTTGTCGAGACGAGCTTTGTTGAGTCGGGCCTTGCCGGGATGCGTCTTGCCGACGATGCGGTGACGGAGCCGGCGGAAACCGTTGAGGCCGGAGCCGTCACGCCGCGCGGTCTTTCGGTGCTGGTCGCCGAAGACAACGAGATCAACGCGCTGTTGATGCGTTCGCTGCTGACGCGGCTTGGACATCAGGTCGTCATCAGCACCAACGGCGAGGAAGCGCTGGAATCCTGGCTTGCGGCGAGATCCGCCGGCACGCCCTACGATCTGGTGCTGATGGATATCCAGATGCCGGGCCTCGACGGCATCGAGACCACCAAGCGCATTCGCGTCAACGAAGCCGCCGGGGCCGGACGGCGGACCCCGATCCTGGCATTGACCGCCAATACGCTGGTCGAGGATCGCTATGCCTGCTTTGAGGCGGGCATGGACGGATTTCTGGTCAAGCCGCTCGATCGCGAAAAGCTCGCCGAGGCGCTTAACCGGCTTGGCGCGCAGGTCGCCTGACGCAGCACTGCCCCCTCATCCGCTTCTCTTGACAGCAGCCTCTGATTCCATCGAGCATCCGAGCATGCTTCGGAACCGGACCAATCCAATAAACGTTGCGGGAGGTACTCGATGCGCGCCAGGCTTTTGCGGCTTTCTTTTTTGTTCCTGACGGCACTTTTTGCAGCAAGCCCGTCTCTCTTGGCGAACGCCAAAGAGCCCAGGCTTGAGACCTCCGACGCGATGATCCCATCGGGGGATGCGGGCATCCAGCTATTCGTGCGCAACAAGCATCTCGCCGGCCGGGAGAGCTCGCCCGGCAAGATCCTGCTGTTTGTGCACGGCGCGACCTACCCGGCGGAAACCGCCTTCGACCTGCCGATCGAGGGCGTGTCGATGATGGATTTGATCGCGATGCGCGGTTACGACGTCTATCTCGTCGATGTCAGAGGCTATGGCCGCTCGACCAGGCCTCGCGAGATGAGCCAGCCGCCGGAAGCCAACAAGCCGATCGTCTCGACGAAGGTCGCCGCCCGCGATTTGGCAGCCGCGGTCGACTACATCCTTGCATAAGCGCAAGGTTAGCAAGATCGACCTGATGGGCTGGTCGTGGGGCACCTCGATTGCCGGCTCCTACACCAGCGAGCATAACGACAAGATCGAGAAGCTCGTGCTGTACGCGCCGCAATGGATTCGCAACGAGCCGGCCGCACCGAGTGCGACGCCGCTGGGCGCCTACCGGCTGGTCTCGAAGGATTCCGCCAAGGCGCGCTGGCTGAAAGGCGTCGCCGAGGACAAACAGGCCGACTTGATTCCGCCGGGCGTGTTCGAGGCCTGGGCAACTGCAACCTGGGCGACTGACCCCGAAGCTTCAAAACAAAATCCGCCGATGCTGCGCGCGCCCAACGGCGTGATGGAAGACAGCGCGAATACCTATGGCGCCGGCAAGGCGCTCTACGATCCCGGCAAGATCACGGTGCCGACGCTCGTGCTGCACGCCGAATGGGATGCGGACCTGCCGAGCTATCAGGCGCAAAACTATTTCGCCCAGCTCAAGCACACGCCGTACAAGCGGCTGATCGAGCTCAGCGAGGGGACGCATACGGTGATGCTGGAAAAGAACCGCATGCAGTTCTTCCATGAACTGATGGGTTTCCTCGACGAGGAGAGGCCGCTCGCCTTGAAATAGGAAATCAAAGCCGGCGCAGCGCCACCGTTTCAACCACGTGGTCGGCGCCTTTCTTGAGGATCAGCGTCGCGCGCGGCCGCGTCGGCAAGATGTTGTCTTCGAGATTGGCGAGGTTGGTGCGTTCCCAGATCGCGATCGCGGTTGCGGTGGCTTCCTCGTCCGACAGCGGCGCGTAACGATGGAAATACGACCGGGGATCATGAAACGCGGTGTCGCGCAGCGCCAGGAAGCGGCGGACATACCAGTCGCGAAGCACCGGCTCCTCCGCATCGATATAGACGGAGAAATCGAAGAAGTCGGACACCACCGGCACCGCCTTGCCGTCGCGCGGCAGCCGGCCGGTTTGCAGCACGTTGACGCCCTCGACGATCAGGATGTCCGGCCGGTCGACCTCGTTCCATTCGTTGGCAATGATGTCGTAGGTGAGATGCGAATAGACCGGCGCCCGCACCCGTTCGCGCCCGGCCTTGATGTCGCTCAGAAACGACAACAGCCTCGGCAGGTCGTAGCTTTCGGGAAAGCCCTTTTTCTGCATCAGGCCTTGCCGCTCGAGCGCGGCATTCGGAAACAGAAAACCGTCGGTCGTCACGAGATCGACCTTCGGCCGCGGCGACCAGCGCGCCAGCAGCGCCTGCAGCACGCGCGCGGTGGTGGATTTGCCCACCGCGACCGAGCCGGCGACGCCGATGATGTAGGGCATCTTGCGGTCCTGGATGCCGAGGAAGCGGCGCTGGGCAACGTAAAGCCGCTGCATGGCATCGACATAGATCGACAACAGCCGCGACAGCGGCAGATAGATCTCCTCGACTTCCCTGAGATCGAGCCGGTCATGCACCGAGCGAAGCCTTGCGATCTCGCTCGCTTCGAGCGTCATCGGCATATCGTCGCGCAGGCGCGCCCACTGCTCCCGGGAGAATATCCGGTAGGGATTATATTGCTGATCCGGTGCCCGAATATCCATGACCCCGCCTACTTATTATCGATGACGCATGATCTTTGCGGAAAACCCGTAACCACTTTTCCGGATCATGCGTTAGTCGCGCTTGCGCGCGGCCTTCTCCTCAAGCCCGGACATGCCGGTTCGCTGCGCCAGCGCGGCCTCGACTTCCTCGAGCCCGACGCCGCGCGACTTCAACAAGACAAGCCAGTGAAACAGCAAATCAGCGCTCTCCGCGATGAGGTGGTCGCGATCGTTCGCCGACCCCGGCGATCACGGTTTCCACCGCTTCCTCGCCGAACTTCTTGGCGCAATGCTCCGGCCCCTTGTCCAGGAGCTTGCGGGTATACGAGCCCTCGCCGCCCGACGCCGCGCGGGCGTCGATGATCTTGACCAGGTCGTGGAGCGAAAAACGCGACATCACTTCGAACTCGACTTCAAATTCATGCGCCCGGCGTCACGGACGCCAACGACGTCCCAGCATCTAGCACTTCTGTCATAAAGAGTCGTCAGGGATCGAGCCGCATCGGCTAAGCCCGGCACGGACCATGTGCTCCTTGGCCTGGCGGATGGTAAATTCGCCGAAGTGGAAGATCGAGGCCGCGAGCACCGCGGTGGCATGTCCCTCGCGGATGCCGTCCACCAGATGGTCGAGATTGCCGACCCCGCCGGAGGCGACGACCGGAACGGAAACGCTGTCGGCGATGGCCCGGGTCAGCGGCAGGTCGAATCCCTGGCGGGTGCCGTCCCGATCCATCGAGGTCAGCAGGATTTCGCCGGCGCCGAGCGACACCACTTCCTGCGCATATTCGATCGCGTCGATCCCGGTGGAATTGCGCCCGCCATGGGTGAAGATTTCCCAGCGGTCCGACCGCCGCCGCGTTTCACCCGCTTGGCGTCGATGGCGACGACGATGCACTGGTCGCCGAATTTTTCGGCGGCTTCCTTGACGAATTCGCGCCGGCTGACGGCCGCGGAATTGATCGAGACCTTGTCGGCGCCGGAGCGCAGCAACGTGTTGATGTCATCGACCGTGCGCACGCCGCCGCCGACCGTCAGCGGCATGAAACAGGCTTCCGCCGTGCGCCGCACCACATCGAGCATGATGCCGCGATTTTCGTGGGTCGCCGTGATGTCGAGGAAGCAAAGCTCGTCGGCGCCGGCGGCATCATACGCGATCGCCGCTTCGACGGGATCGCCGGCATCGCGCAGGTCGACGAAATTGACGCCCTTGACCACGCGGCCGTCTTTGACGTCGAGGCAGGGGATCACGCGCACTTTGAACATCGAAACTCCTAAGCGAGCGCACGCGCACTGCGGACCAGCGCCAGTGCTGCGGCAGGATCGAGGCGCCCGTCATAGAGCGCGCGGCCGACGATGGCGCCGGCCAGCTTCTTGGCAGGTGGCGCCAGTAGCGCCTTCACATCGTCGATCGATGCAAATCCGCCGGAAGCGATGACGGGAATGGAAATGCGATCAGCCAATGCAATGGTGGCGTCGAGATTGAGACCCTTCAACAGGCCGTCGCGCGCAATATCAGTGAAGATGATCGCGGCGACGCCTGCATCCTCGAACCGCCGCGCGATATCGAGCGCGGTTACCTCTGATGTCTCCGCCCAGCCCTCGACCGCGACCTTGCCATCGCGCGCATCGAGGCCCACGGCGACGCGGCCGGGGAATTTTTTCGCCGCGCTCTTGACCAGTTCGGGATCGCGCACGGCGGCGGTGCCGATGATCACCCGCGTGATGCCTTTTTCGAGCCAGGCCTCGACCGTCTTCAAATCGCGGATGCCGCCGCCGAGTTGCACCGGCATGGTGACCCTTGCAAGCATCGCTTCAACGGCCAGCGCATTGACCGGCTTGCCGGCGAAGGCACCGTCGAGATCGACGACGTGCAGATATTCGAACCCTTGCGCGGCAAAGCTCGAGGCTTGCGCCGCCGGATCGAGATTGAACACGGTGGCGCGCGCCATGTCGCCCTGTTCGAGGCGCACGCACTGGCCGTTCTTCAGATCGATGGCGGGAAAAAGAATCACGGCTTCCATTTCAGAAAATTCGAGATCAGAGCGAGCCCGAAGCGCTGGCTCTTCTCCGGGTGGAATTGCGTGCCGATGGCGGTGTCGCTGCCGACAATCGCGGTCACCGGCCCGCCGTAATCGGCGCGCGCCAGCACATCCGCCTCATTGGCGGCATTGAGGTGATAGGAGTGCACGAAATAAGCATGGCGGCCCTTGGGACCCAGCGGCAAACGCTCCAGCACCGGCGTGCTCACGCACCAGATCGAGCGTGTTCCACCCCATATGCGGAATCTTCAAGTTCTCCTCGCGCGGCGAAATCTTTTCGACATCGCCAGCGATCCAGTTGAACCCGTCGGTCGTGACGTGCTCCTTGCCGTGCGTCGCCATCAACTGCATGCCGACGCAAATGCCGAAAAACGGCCGCGCCTTGTGCCGCACGGCTTCGCGTCAGGGCATCGACCATGCCATCGAGCGCATCGAGGCCGGCCGCGGCAATCGGCAAACGCGCCGACACCGGGCAGCACGATGCGATCGGCGCGATAAACCGTCTCGGGATCGCGCGTGACGACGATCTTGTCCGGCGTTTCCATGCCACGGCTGGCGCGCTCGAACGCCTTCGCCGCCGAGTGCAGATTGCCGGAGCCGTAATCGATGATCGCAACGCTCACCGCGGCGCCCCCGGTTCCGGAAACAGGCCGATGATCTCGTCGCGCGGCGGTGACGGCGGCCGTGAAAAAGGCTGGCCAGGCACATCACGCGTCGGCGGCGGACCGCCGCGATCAACCGCCGGCTGGTCGTTGGTCGTCACGCGCTGCCGCGCGGTCCAGCGATCGAAAAAGCGGCGCTCGGCGGCTTCCTCATCGTCGGCGACGACGATATCGAGCTGCCGCCATTTGCGCCGCGACAACGTCCAGCGGCGGAGGCTTGCGGCTTCAAATCCCAACAGCAAAGCCAGCAACGCATCGACGAGAAAGACCGTTGCGCCTGCGACGCCAACTCTGACCATCGCGATGTCGATGACCGTCATCAGCACGATCCAGCCGAGCAATGCCAGCCAGAGCCGATGCCAGGCCAGCCAGATCACGCCGAAAATGGCGGCCCAGACGTGAAAGCCGTCGCGCACGAAGGCAAAGCGATCGGTCGCGCGAAAATCCACGCTGCTGGTCACGGGTGCATGAACTGTATAGACCGGCATTGATCACTCTCCGCCGAAAGAACAGACGAACATCAGCCGCCGAGCTGACCCTTGGTAGACGGCACCTCGCCCGCTGCGCGCGGGTCGATGGCAACCGCCGCCCGCAACGCCCTCGCCAGACCCTTGAAACAGGACTCGGCGATATGGTGGCTGTTCTCGCCATATAGGGTCTCGACATGCAAAGTCACGCCGGCATTGATCGCAAAAGCGTTGAACCATTCGCGCACCAATTCGGTGTCGAACTGGCCGACCTTGTCGCGCGGAAACTCGACCTTGAACACCAGCACCGGCCGTCCGGAAATGTCGATCACGACCCGCGACAGCGTCTCGTCCATCGGCATGTGGACGCTGGCATAGCGGGTGATGCCGGCCATGGTGCCGAGCGCCTGCTTCACCGCCTGCCCCAGCGCAATGCCGACGTCCTCGGTGGTGTGGTGGTGATCGATATGGAGATCGCCGACCGCCTTGACGGTGATGTCGATGCGCGAGTGCCGGGCCAGAAGATCAAGCATATGGTCAAAGAAGCCGATTCCGGTCGCGACGTTGGATACGCCTGACCCGTCGAGGTTAACCGTCACCTCGATATCGGTTTCCTTGGTCTTGCGCTTGATGGTGGCGCTGCGCATGAAGATCTTCCCTGGTGTGGACACTAGACCAACCCATTGGCCGAAAACGCGGTTCTTTAGCAGGCCGCCTTTTAACAGGCCGCCTTGGGCTTCGCCACTGCGGGATGCCCGTTTTGGAGGCTCAACTTCCGCCTATGGTGACCGAAATCAGCGCCCCTCTTGCGGCCGGAAGGTCGCTTGGCTTGGGCGGGACGCCGTGTTGTAACCGCGCCTGCCTGCCCCTAAATCTGGCCGGTACGAACCGGCACGAGGTATTTTCATGCATGCATCAGCCCACGAGACGCCGGTTTGGCACGGCACCACCATTTTGACGGTCCGCAAGGGCGGCAAGGTCGTGGTCGGCGGCGACGGCCAGGTCTCGATCGGACAGACCGTGATCAAGTCCAACGCCAAAAAGGTCCGCAAACTCGGCAAAGGCGACGTCATCGGCGGATTCGCCGGCGCCACGGCTGACGCCTTCACGCTGTTCGAGCGGCTGGAAAGCAAGCTTGAACAATATCCCGGCCAATTGACCCGCGCCGCGGTCGAACTGGCCAAGGACTGGCGGACTGACCGCTATTTGCGCCGGCTGGAGGCGATGATGATCGTCGCCGACAAGGACGTCTCGCTGGTTTTGACCGGCACCGGCGACGTTCTGGAGCCGGAGGCCGGCGTGATGGCGATCGGCTCGGGCGGCAATTATGCTTTGGCCGCTGCGCGCGCCTTGATCGACACCGACAAGGACGCCGAGACCATCGTGCGCCGGTCGCTCGATATCGCGGCCGACATTTGCGTTTACACCAACCGCAACGTCACCATCGAGACGTTGCAAGCGGGCTGAGAAGGCGGTTCACGTGGCAGCTTATGCGTTCCGTCCGATGTTGGCCCGTGACCTGCCCATCATCAAGCGCTGGCTGGAGATGCCTCATGTCAGAGAGTGGTGGCACGACCCGGCCGAACAATTCGAACTCGTGAGCGGCGATCTCGGCCATCCCGACATGGCGCAGTTCATCGTCGCCGCGGATGGAACAGAGTTCGCCTATCTGCAATGCTACAACTTGGGCACGTGGGACACGGGCTTTGGCCCGCAACCTGAAGGCGCCCGCGGGCTCGATCAATTCATCGGCGAAGCGGACATGATTGGACGCGGCCACGGCTCGGCGCTCGTCCGCGCCTTTGCCGATCGGTTGCTCAATTCCGGAACGCCCCGTGTCGTGACTGATCCCGATCCTGTGAATAAGCGGGCGGTCCGGGCTTATGAAAAGGCCGGATTCCGCCGCGACCGCGTTGTCGAAACGCCAGACGGTCCGGCGCTACTGATGATGCGTGATCAATGACGATGTCTGACACGCGAAGCACGGCGTCAGGCCTTTCGGCCTGGCAATGGACGCTGATTGCCGCTGGCCTGCTTGCCTTGCAGGCCGTTCTTTTGCTCGCCATGGGTCGCGTGCCGATCTGCGCGTGCGGGTATGTCAAACTTTGGCACGGAGTCGTGCAAAGCTCCGAGAACTCACAGCACATCGCCGATTGGTATTCGTTCTCTCACATCATCCACGGTTTCCTGTTCTATGCCGCAACCTGGATGATGTTTTCGCGATTGCCCTGGCCTGCGAGACTGACCATGGCCATGGGAGTGGAAATCGGCTGGGAGCTTGTCGAAAACTCGAACTGGATCATCGAGCGCTATCGCACCGCCACTGTCTCGCTCGACTATTTCGGAGACAGCGTCGTCAATTCGGTCTCCGACACGTTATTCATGGTCGTGCGGTTTCCTGCTGGCCAGGAGCCTTCCCGTGTGGTTGACCGTCCTGCTGGCGATTGCCTTCGAGATTCTCGTTGGACTTCACATTCGCGACAATCTGACGCTGAATATCATTATGCTGATCCACCCGTTTGAGGCAATCCGGCAATGGCAGGCCGGTCCGCCCATCATCTGAAACGTGAACCGGCTTGCCTCCTCAAGATTCCGACCCTAACTAGAAACCATGACCGACTTTTCCCCCCGTGAAATCGTCTCCGAACTCGACCGCTTTATCGTCGGCCAGGCCGACGCCAAACGCGCGGTATCCATCGCCCTGCGAAACCGATGGCGGCGTCAGCAGCTCGCCGAAGGCCTTCGCGAGGAAGTGCTGCCGAAAAATATCCTCATGATCGGGCCGACCGGGGTCGGCAAGACCGAAATCGCTCGGCGGCTGGCCAAACTTGCAGGCGCGCCTTTCATCAAGGTCGAAGCCACGAAATTCACCGAGGTCGGCTATGTCGGCCGCGATGTCGAGCAGATCGTCCGCGACCTCGTCGAAGTCGCCATTGCGCAAACCCGCGAGCGCAAGCGCAAGGACGTTGAGGCAAGAGCCCAGCTCGCCGCCGAGGAACGCGTGCTCGATGCGCTGGTCGGCGCCAATTCCAGCGCGGCGACGCGGGATTCGTTTCGCAAGAAACTGCGCGCCGGCGAGCTCAACGATAAAGAGATCGAGATCGAAACCCAGTCCTCGGGCGGAATGCCGATGTTCGAAATCCCGGGCATGCCGGGCGCGCAGATGGGCGCGATCTCGATCGGCGATATCTTCGGCAAGATGGGCGGCCGCACCAAGACGCGGCGGTTGACGGTTGCCGGCTCCCACGAAATTCTCGTCAACGAAGAAGCGGACAAGCTTCTCGACAACGATCAGCTCGTGCTCGAGGCGATCACGGCCGTTGAGAACAACGGCATCGTGTTCCTCGACGAGATCGACAAGATTTGCGTGCGCGACGGCCGTGTCGGCGGCGAGGTGTCGCGCGAGGGCGTGCAACGCGACCTGTTGCCGCTGATCGAAGGCACAACGGTATCGACCAAGCACGGCGCCGTGAAAACCGACCACATCCTGTTCATCGCTTCCGGCGCATTCCATATCGCGAAGCCCTCGGATCTGCTGCCGGAATTGCAGGGACGGCTGCCGATCCGTGTCGAATTGTCGGCGCTGACCCGTGACGACATGCGCCGGATCCTGACCGAGCCGGAGGCATCCCTGATCAAGCAATATGTCGCGCTGATGCAGACCGAGGGCGTGACGCTCGACATCGCCGACAGCGCCATCGATGCGCTCGCCGATATCGCGGTCGCCGTCAATTCGTCGGTGGAGAATATCGGCGCCCGGCGCCTGCAAACCGTGATGGAGCGCGTGCTGGATGAAATTTCCTTTGCCGCTCCGGATCGCCACGGCGAAACCATCCGGATCGACGCCGAGTATGTTGCAAAAACACGTCGGTGATCTCGCCAGGAACACCGATTTGAGCCGGTTTATCTTGTAATCGCATCACTGGGTTGTCGTCCCCGCGAAAGCGGGGACCCATAACCACAAGCGCTCATTGCAACGAAAAGCGGCTCCAGCCTTGGCGCAACACCAACATCGGTGGTTATGGGTCCCGGCTCGCACTCGCGAAGCCTGTCTGGGTCGCGCATTCGCGCGACCGGCTGGCTCGTTTCGCCGGGACGGCATCGAAAGCCACGCATGAGCCTTCGCGCGTGGCAAAATCCCTGGCGCGTGATGCTCGCCGTCAACGCCATCGTGCTGGCCGGGGTGTTGATCCACAAGATCACGCTGCCGCCTTACGTCCCCTACATCCATCTCCTGGTCGATTATCATTTCGGGTTCGTCAAACGCGCGCTGATCGGTGCGATCGTCTCGCTGTTCACCCAAAAAGTGCCGGTGTGGCTGGTGTTTGCCCTCGGTGGCGCGGTCTGGGTCCTGACCGCGCTTCTGTTCGTCAAACTATTCCGGCGCACGTTCGGCTTTGACGATGACCATATGCCGCTGTTCGTCTTCACCGCGGGCTCGCCGTTCTTTCTGAAGAACTTCATGCACACGCTTGGCCATTTCGACATCTACGGCTGTCTGTTTGCGATCATCCTCTTGCTGATCCCGGCGCAGGGAATCGGCTTTGTGCTGCTGGCGGCGTTCTTTTCGGCTGTCCTGATCCTGATCCACCACATCCATCTTCTGATGTACGTGCCGACCATCGCCCTGATCGTGGTCCTCCGACACTATCTGAGCACGGGGATCAACCGAGCCAATCTCGCGGTCGGGTTGATCTCTCTTATCGCGTTTGGTGCGCTCTTTGTGGCCTTGCAGTTCTGGGGAACGATGCCGATTCCCGAAGCCGAGTTCGTCGACTATCTCAAGACCCGGATGGCCGATCCGGCTCGCACCGATCTCCTGAACTTCAGTTACATCTGGTATCGGCCGCTGGCGAAGGAAATCAGCGATACCTGGGCACGCATGCCATCGAACATTCTCGGTGTGCCGGTTTTCGCCCTATTGATCTGGCTGCACTCGCCGCTCTGGCGATATTTTGCCGATTTGATCCGCTCGCTCGCCCACGATCTCCATCGCCGCATTGTTGTCGCCGGCCTCGTCGCCGTAAGTGCGGCCTATCTCATCATGTTTGCGATCGTGTTCGATTATTCGCGGTGGGTCTCGAACTGGGCGGTGTGCCTGTTTTTGATCCTGCATGCCGTCAAGACCTTGCCCTCCGCACGAGCCGTTTCCCCGATCGTCGCCGACGACAAAAAGACAGGCATCCTCGGCTGGATCGTGACGCTGATCCCGCGCGTCGGCGTGATCCGGCCGTTCTGATTTTTATTTTTTGACGCGTTTTCTTCACGCGAAGCCGGAATCCACCCGTCTCCGCTGGGGCTTCGCCGGGCCACTAGCTCACTCGGCCGCCGAAGCTTTGGCGAAGGCGGCCTTGCTCGAAAACGCTATGGGATTCAAATCCGCGACCGCCGGATACGCACATAGAGCGCGCCGGCGCCGCCGTGGCCGATGTGAGCTTCTTCGAAACCCACCACGAGCGTTCGAAACTCCGGCTGGCTCAACCATTGCGGCACCTGGCGGCGCAGCACGCCGCGCTCGGACTCGGCGCCGATCTTGCCCTTGCCGGTGATGACGAGCACGAAGGTCAGACCGTCGCCATGCGACTGGTGCAGAAAACCCGAGAGGGCGCGATGCGCCCGCGCCTGCGTCATGCCATGCAAGTCAAGACGGGCTTCGATCTCCTTCTTTCCCTTCGACAGTTGTGACCGTTCGCGGCGGCCGATTGGTGCGAGCGGCGGCACGACTGGTTTCTTCGGCGGCGGGGCGGCGACGGGAATCGCCGATTTTGGATGAGCCATCGCTTTGGCACTTGTCTGCGCTTCCGCCTTTGAGGGAGCATGCGAATTGGCAATCCGTGGTTTATTTCGCAGCGGCTTGGCCTGCCTGGCGACGCTCTCCCACAACGCGCGCTCCTCCTCGCTCAAGGCTCGCTTGCGGCGCGGCGGGTCCAGAATTTGAGGCGGTCGCTTCATGGTCTATTGGCGGTAACGATGGAGCCGGCGATGATGGCGGCTGGTTTGCCCGGGCTCGATCACCGGACGCGCCTCGGGCAGCGGCACCTTGGTTTCAATCACTGGCAGCGCGGTCGTTGATGCCGACGTCGGCTTGGCGGTATCCGCGGATACTTTCGGTTTATCCTTCGAGGGATCGACCGGTGGGAATAGTTTGGCGATCTTCTCCGAGGGCCGTGGATCCGGCAGGGGCATCTTGCGGCCGCGCGCGACGGGATCAAGGCTCTTCGGCACCAGCATGACAAAGCGCATGTTGTGCCGGAAACGGCCGGACACGCGACCGGCTTCGCTGCCGGCACCGTAGTAGATGTCGGCGCGTGCAGGACCGGTGATCGCCGAACCGGTATCCTGCGCTACCATCAACCGTCGAAATGGTGTTTTCGACTGCGACGATTCAATCGGCAGCTCGCCTTCGATGAAAAACAGCGTGCCGTAGACGTGAAGCGAGTTGTCGACCGCGATCGATCGCCCCGGCGTCAGCGGCACACCCTGCGCGCCCACCGCTTCATCCTTGTCGGAGAGCGGCACCTCGCGAAAGAACACGTAGGCCCGGTTTTGCCGCCGCAGTTCCTTCGCCCCGTCGGGGTTTTGCTCCATCCATTCCCTGATCTTCTGCATCGACATCTGTTCCTTCGGAATGATGCCACGGTCGATCAGGACACGCCCCACCGCCGTATAGGGATAGCCGTTATGGGCGTCGTAATTGATGCGGATGGTCGAGCCGTCCTCGAGACGAATCCGCGCCGATCCCTGGATTTGCGAAAACAGAAGATCGGTTTGGCTCTTGAGCCAGCAGATTTCTAGGCCCCGCCCCGCGATCGCGCCATCTTCGATTTCGCCCCGATCGTAATAAGGCACGAGCTTGCGGCGTCCAATCTTGCGAAACACCTGGCCCTTGTTGGGCAGGCTGACGGCATCCTGCTTGAACCCACGGACAAACAAATTAGACGGCCGGCGATAGACCGGAACGTTGTAGACATCGGTCTGCGTGCGCGATCCATCGACGATCGGCTCGTAATAGCCGGTGACAAAGCCTGCATCTTCACCCAGCCGCGATATCTGTAATGGCAGGAAGTTTGCCTCAAAGAACGCGCGCGCTTTGGTGTCTTCGGTGATCTCCTGGGCCTTGGCCGCGCGGCAAGGCTCACGCAACGAGGCTCCGAGCGCCTTGGAATCCTCCGGCGGACTTCGTTGCGCCGCGATGGAGGCGCAACTGACGCGAAAGGCCTTGTAGGCCTGCACATGATCGTCCGATGCCCAGCCGGCGATGTCGGCCCACCCCACGGGGATATATTGGCCGCCATTGATCACGATCGGCCATTCGAGCTGCGGATAGGGGATGGTGCGGGGAGGCGGAAGTTGCGAATGCACGCTGCGCGAAGCGAGCGACGTATGCACTTTACGTGCAGCCCACGCCGTCAGCGGAATCACCGACAGCGTCAGAATCGTCACACCAAGCACGGCGGCAATTCGCCGCGCGCGATTAGTGGACGCTTCCGGTGCCAACCAGCTTCCAGTTCGGATCGCGCGAACCCGGGTCGCGAGCGAATGTCCAGACATCGGTGATATCGGCGACCTTGTCCGGATTACCGTCAACAATGGCGCCGGTCTTGTCTCGGGTGACCGAGATCATTTGCGAGACAAAGCGAACGGTGAGCTGCGCGTTGCGGTCGCGCGCTTCGGCCCCGACGATTTCAGCCTTGTCGATCGAAACAAAGCGCGTCTCGGTCTTGCGCTCTTGCCGCTCCCGGTCCTTGATCGCTGCGTCGAAGCTGTCATAGACCTCGGCCGACAGCAGGTCTTTCAGCGCCCGTCGGTCGCCATTGGCAAATGCCAATACGATCATTTCGTAAGCGCTTTTTGCGCCAGTAACGAAATGGCGGGGATCGAACGATGAATCCTGCGCGAAAATCCCGTCGAGACCCTGGGCCAGCGGCGTTCCCGGCTCGGCAAACCCCTTCCAGCGATCCGTCGGCGGCACAACGTCAGCGGTCGGCGCCAGCGGCGTCTGATCAATGACCGTTCCAGGTATTGGAACGACGTTGCTGTCCGGCGCACCCTGCACGACGTTGCGCGCCGCGCGGTCATAGGGCGGCCGTTCGTTTCCGGTGCGCTGTCCAAGGACATTCCGCAAACGGAGGAAGATGAATACGGCCAACGCCAGGAAGATAATGGTATAAATATCCACGTCGAATTCGCTTTCTGGTTCTAGGCGCCGGCGGTGGACCCGGCGGTAGAGTGCCCCTTTGGGGGGCTAGCGCCCATTTTCCGAAGTTCGTATTACAGCGCAGCAACCACCTTTAACGAACTTCGGAAAGTCGCGGGCACTAGCAAACTTACCGTTTCTAGTGCCGCTTTTCTATTTGAAGTTCCTGAACGGGTTAGCCGCTTGTTGCGCAGGAACTTCAAATAGGCGGCGCTAGCACTATTACATCATGGATGGATCAGCCGCATCTAAGCACGAAACCTTGGCCGGCCAATGGCATCTACCGACAGAAATACCGGATGGGTTACTTACAAGGTCTTCGCCGGTTTTCCTCGCCCTGAATTCTACCGCGTTTCAAAGCCGAGGGGAAACCCCGCAAGCCCCGGAAATTACGCATATTCAATCGTTTAGAGGTGCTTCTCGTTCCCGGCTCGATACAATTGAGCGAATCGGCCCCGTCCGCGAGCCGTTTTAACGGTCATCCTTGTGGAAAGAGGCAGGCCTATGATAGCCACTCGCCCCGACAAGGCCTTTTGCTTCCCTTTAAGGCGAAACCGGATGCGCCAAGCGGCTCCGTTCGCCAGATCGTTCCAGGAGAAATTCGTATGACCAACGGCAATGGCGCGCCTCCCGAGGCGGCCCCTCCTCCGCAGCTGAACGTGTTGGCGCAGTACACCAAGGACCTGTCGTTCGAAAACCCCAATGCGCCGGGCTCGTTGGCACCGCAGCAACAACAGCCTGCGATCAACATCCAGATCAACGTCAATGCCAGCAACGTTGCTGAAAACGATTACGAAGTCGCCCTCTCGGTCGAAGGCAAGGCCGAAAACGCCGGCAAGCTGATGTTCAGCTTCGAGCTCGTCTATGCCGGCGTGTTCCGGATCGTCAACGTGCCGAAAGAAAATCTGCACCCGCTGGTCATGATCGAATGCCCGCGCCTGTTGTTTCCGTTCGCGCGGGAGATCATTGCAACTGCGGTTCGCGACGGTGGCTTCCCGCCCTTGATGCTCGATCCCGTCGACTTTCGTCGGCCTGTACCGCCAGAACATGGAACGGCAAGCCGCCGAGATGCAGGCTTCACAGATCAAGCCGAGCTAAATTGGGTTAAGTCTTAACTGAGCATGATCTCCGCGCAAACGCATTTGCCTTTGTCGCGAGGGAAAACCGATTCACACTTTGCGTAGCGCGGCCCTTCGGGTCCGGATCATGCCACTGGCAAAAAATCGTTCCAGATCGGCTTGTCGCCGAGCGTCAAGACGAAATCGCGATGCGCTGCGCGGTCGGCCTCGGTAATGCGGGGTGCGAGCGGCATTTCGCGCTGCCGCCGCGGCATTTCGCCATAGGATGCCGCCCGGGTGTCGCGGGATTCCGAGGCCAGAATCAGCTGCGACTGCCGGGCTCCGATCAGATCGATGTACACTTCGGCCAGAAGCTCGGCGTCGAGCAACGCGCCATGTTTGGTGCGGCGTGAATTGTCGATCGAATAACGCGAGCAAAGATCGTCGAGGCGATTGGACACGCCCGGATGCTTGCGTCGCGCCAGCAGCAGTGTATCGACCAGCCGCTCCCGCGAGATCGCGGGCCGCTTGATCCGGTCCAGTTCCGCATTGATGAAGCCAATATCGAACGAGGCGTTGTGAATGACCAGCGGCGCGTCACCGATGAACGTCAGGAACTCCTCCACCTCCTCCGCGAACAGCGGCTTGGAGCAGAGAAATTCACTCGAAAGCCCATGGACGGCAAAGGCCTCCGCCGGCATGTCCCGTTCGGGATTGAAATAGCGGTGAAAGCTCTGCCCGGTCGGCATGCGGTTGAAAATCTCGACGCAACCGACTTCGACCAGCCGGTCTCCGCGGAGCGGATCGAGGCCGGTGGTTTCGGTATCGAGAACGATTTCGCGCATGAAAATAAGCCGCCTAGAGTTCCGATTCCGAAGTTCGCAGGCAATCGCAGCAACCTCTGATGCGAACTTCGGAATCAAAGGAACTCTAGCAACTATTGATTTCTGGTGCGGCTTTGAATTTGAAGTTCCTACAACGAACTTGCCGGAAAACTGATAGGAACTTCAAATTCGCCGCACCATGAGACGAATCAGGTTCGTCCAGGTGTCATTTTAGCAGCCTCGGCCAGAATGTCGCGAATCCGCACCCGCACGGGATCAAGACCGTGCGAGGTATCCACCACGAAATGCGCGCGCTTTCTTTTCTCAGTGTCGGGCATTTGCCGCGCCAAAATGGCTGCGAGCTTTTCCTCGGTCATATTGGGTCGGGCGAGGATCCGCTCGCGCTGAAGTTCGGCGCTCGTCGTGACTACGACCACCGCATCGACACGCTTCTCGCCTCCGGTTTCGAACAACAAGGGGATGTCGACCACCGCAACGGGCGCACCGGATTGTTCCGCATCCTGAAGAAATTTCTGCCGCGAGGCGCCCAGCATCGGATGAACGACTTCCTCAAGCCGCTTCATGGCGGCGGAATCGTGCACCACACGGGCGGAGAGCCTGTTGCGGTCGACCTTGCCATTCGCGGTCGTACCGGGAAAGGCGGCCTCGATGGCGGCAACGGCTTCGCCTTCGTAGAGCCGATGAACAGCCGCATCCGCGTCATAGACGGGAACGCCGGCTTCCGCGAATAATTGCGCGGTGGTCGACTTTCCCATCCCGATCGAACCGGTCAATCCAAGCACGATCATGTTAAATACTCAGCAAATGCTCGCTGCGCAGAAATGCGAGTAGTTCCAATAGCGGCAGACCGAGAATGGTGAAATGATCGCCCTCGATCCGCTCGAACAAATGAACACCGAGCCCTTCGAGCTGGTAGGCGCCGACGCTGGAAGTCACCGCGTTGCCGGCCTCCTCGAGATAACTGTCGATTTCAACATCATTCAACCGCCGCATGGTCATGCGCGCGATCGAAACATGCTCGAATAATAGCTTTCCATCGCGCGCCACAGCAACTGCGGCATGAAGTTCGTGGCAGTGGCCCGAAAGCGCGCGCAATTGCTCGGCAGCTTGCGCCCTGCCCGCCGGCTTGTTGAAAATCCGCGCTCCCAGCGCCAGTGTCTGATCGGCGCCGACGACATATCGTGACGGCCGCCGGCCCGAAACGCCGCGGGCCTTCTCGCGAGCCAGGAAGCCTGCGATGTCGCCCGGGGCCGAAAGATCTGATGACGCCTGGATCGCTCGCTCATCGATGTCAGCCGGGTCGCTTTCGAATTCGAGGCCGGCGTTGGCGAGCAGCATCTGCCGCGCCCTGCTTTGCGAAGCCAGCACCAGCGGCTCTTTTGCCAGCCACAACGTCATTCGGAGAGCCGTTGCCGTTGCCTGTCGGAGAAAAGCTTCATGATCGCCGCGGCGGTTTCCTCGATCGATCGGCGGGTGACATCAAGTTGTGCCCAGTCGAACTTGGCGCTCAGGCGCCGCGCGTACGCAACTTCGTCCGTAACCGACTGCCGGTCGATATAGGTGTCGTTATCGCGGTCACCCATGCTCAACAGCCGGTTCTGCCTCACCTGAATAAGGCGCTCCGGCGTCGCATGCAGACTGACGACCAGTGGCTTGGTCAAGGTCTCCAGCTGGTGCGGAATCGGAATTCCCGGCACCAGAGGCACGTTGGCGGTGCGGATGCCGCGGTTGGCCAGATAGATCGAGGTTGGCGTTTTGGAGGTGCGGGACACGCCGACCAGAACCACGTCGGCTTCGTCGAGCCCTTCGACATGCTGACCGTCGTCATGCATCATCGTGTAATTCAAGGCGTCGATGCGCTTGAAATACTCGGCATTCAGCGTGTGCTGCGCCCCTACCCGCCCCGTAGTCGGCGCACCGAGATAGGCCTGAAACAACTGCATCACCGGACCGATGATCGACAGGCTCGGAATGTTGATTTCCTGGCACTTCGATTGAAGTTTTGAAACGAGATCCTTTTCCAGGAGCGTGAACAGCACAATGCCGGGCGCTTCCTCGATTTCACTCAGCACCCGGTCAAGCTGCTTCTGGCTGCGGACCAGAGGATAGACATGCTCGACCGGCGTCACGTTGGCATATTGCGCAGCCACCGCGCGCGCCACGGTAATCAAGGTCTCGCCGGTCGAATCGGAGATCAGATGCAGATGGAAATAATTGCTGGTCGTGGGCACGTAAAACCTTGTGTGATCTGTGAATCCTTGTGGAGCTTCTCTGAGATATTTTAGGCCGGGCCGCCCCTTCCGGGATAACCCGCCATTTTCTTCACAGCACTCCCGACAGGGATAAGTCTATTCCGCGCCACCGACGTTAGTGAGGTTTTGTGGATTTGTCTCTTTATAAACAAACGAGCCTGCCTGCCAAACAACTGAAACGTCTGGGGTAATGGCAACCGACGAAATTCGCGCTGCTATTGTCGATAGATGTGAGGAACTGCTGGAGAACGGCCCGGCTTTCTTGCGCGGGTCTAATCCACCGCTACTCAGACTCAAACCTTAAGATTCTAAAATTATTAGTTTAGATAAGGACCGCTTGCGGATATGTGTTGCCGGGCTGATGGAAAGATATCTTTCGCACTTGAAGCGATCGAGCCGTCAGTGGCGAACGTCGTCTTGCTTCGCGTGTTCCGATGAAAGTGAAATACGGTGTACGAGTGGATCAAGGCGCTGCATATCATCGCGGTCATCTCCTGGATGGCCGGCATGCTCTATCTGCCGCGATTGTTCGTCTATCACTGTGAAGCTGAGGTGGGTTCGAAGCAGTCCGAGACCTTCAAGGTGATGGAACGCCGGCTGCTGAAAGCGATCATCAACCCGGCTATGATCGTGACCTGGTTGGCAGGGCTTTACCTGGCCTGGGCCGGACATTGGTTTTCCGCGGGCTGGTTGCACGGAAAATTGCTGCTGGTGGTCGTGCTATCGGGGGTCCACGGCTTTTTTTCCCGCTGCGTGAGAGATTTCGCGGCCGACCGAAATCAGCGGTCACAGAAATTTTATCGTGGTATCAACGAAGTACCGACGGTCTTAATGATCGGGATCGTTATTCTGGTAGTGGTTAAGCCGTTTTAGCTCGCGCTTGCGGGCGATGGCGCCGTCTGACGCCATCTTGCGGAAACTCGACCTGATTTTCTATATTGCCGATATTCCCACCCTACGCAGGCGGATGTGGTCGCGTTCCGGCTTCCTTCTTGGACCGGCCGCCGCATCAGGTTTGAAGCCTTCCCCGGCGCTTTCCTTGCTCAGACCTGCGGACTTTCTGATTCAGGTCCGCATTTCCAAAAAAGCCTCCTTGCACCCTCTCCTCCCTAAGCACTCCACAGGACCATCCCAATGCGGGAAATAAAACTTCAAGACCTCAAAGCCCAGACGCCGGCGGAACTCGTTTCGTTCGCGGAGGAAAAAGGGGTCGAAAACGCCAGCACGATGCGCAAGCAGGAGCTGATGTTTGCCATTCTCAAACAACTCGCGATCCAGGAAACCGATATTATCGGCGAAGGCGTTGTCGAGGTTCTCTCCGACGGCTTCGGCTTCTTGCGATCGCCGGACGCCAACTACCTGCCCGGCCCGGACGATATCTACGTTTCGCCGTCGCAGATTCGCAGGTTCGGACTTCGCACCGGCGACACCATCGAAGGCCATATTCGCAGCCCGAAAGAAGGTGAGCGATATTTCGCGCTGCTGAAAGTCAACACGCTGAATTTCGAAGACCCGGAAAAATCCAAACACAAGGTCAATTTCGACAATCTGACGCCGCTGTTTCCGGACGAGCGCTTCCGCCTCGAGCTCGAAGACCCTACCCGCAAAGACCTTTCCGCGCGGGTGATCGATATCGTCGCTCCGATCGGCAAAGGCCAACGCGCTCTGATCGTGGCGCCGCCGCGCACCGGCAAAACGGTGCTGATGCAGAATATCGCGCACTCGATCACGGCCAATCATCCGGAATGCTATCTGATCGTGCTCCTGATCGACGAGCGGCCGGAAGAAGTCACCGACATGCAACGCTCGGTCAAAGGCGAGGTGGTTTCGTCCACCTTCGATGAGCCGGCAGTTCGCCACGTTCAGGTCGCCGAGATGGTGATCGAGAAAGCCAAGCGGCTGGTCGAACATGGCCGCGACGTCGTGATCCTGCTCGATTCGATCACACGCTTGGGGCGCGCTTACAACACGGTGGTGCCGTCCTCCGGCAAGGTGCTGACCGGCGGTGTCGATGCTAACGCGTTGCAGCGGCCGAAGCGGTTCTTCGGTGCCGCGCGCAACATCGAGGAGGGGGGCTCGCTGACGATTATCGCGACTGCGCTGGTCGATACCGGCAGCCGGATGGACGAAGTGATCTTCGAAGAATTCAAGGGCACCGGCAATTCGGAACTGATCCTCGACCGCAAGGTTTCCGACAAGCGGACCTTCCCGGCGATCGACATTTCGCGCTCCGGCACCCGTAAGGAAGAGCTGATCACCGATCCGCAGGTGCTGAAGAAAATGTATGTGCTGCGGCGGATCCTCAATCCGATGGGAACGATGGACGCGATCGACTTCCTGCTCGACAAGCTCCGCAACACCAAGAACAACTCGGAATTCTTCGAATCGATGAACACGTAATTACGAGAGCTAGGCCATTGGCCGAGTTGGGCGCCTCCGATGGGGGCGCCCTTTTCATTTGAGGCCTCGACACGCTATTTCGATCGGTCTGGTCTTTGGAACTTTTGCTGCAACAAATGCTGCAGTATAAACCGCAGCAGAAAACGCCCCGAAGGCCGGTAGTTTCAAATTCCATTGCCTTTTCAAAGGCCCGCGGCCAAATAGGGTATGCACCCACGTGAGCAAACCATTTTTGCGCTGTCATCGGGCAGGCCACCGAGTGCGATTGCAATCGTACGGGTATCAGGTCCGCGGGCCAGGACCGCGCTCGAGACCTTGGCGGGCAGCGTGCCGCAACCCCGGATGGCGACGCGAGTCCTGCTGCGAGATCGCGAAGGGCAGGGGATCGACGATGCGATCGTGCTTTGGTTTCCCGGACCCGCAAGTGCGACCGGAGAAGACGTCGCCGAGTTTCACATTCATGGCAGCCGTGCGGTGCAGGCTGCGTTGTTCGCGGCGCTCTCGAAGCTTGAAAATGTCCGACCTGCGGAGCCGGGCGAATTCACCCGCCGCGCGTTCGAGAACGGCAAGCTTGATCTCACCGAAGCCGAAGCGCTTGACGATCTGATTCACGCCGACACCGATCGGCAGCGACGCCAGGCGTTGCGTCAGCTTCGGGGATTGCTTGGTGACCGGGCGCGCGACTGGCGAAAGCGCATCATCGCGGCGTCCGCCTTGATCGAAGCCGGAATCGATTTCTCCGATGAAGGCGATGTGCCGGCCGAATTGATCGCGCCAGCCTTGGCGACGATCAAAGCGTTGCTGGCCGAAATCGAGGAAACTCTTGCCGCACAGGGACGAAGCGAACGACTGCGCGACGGCCTGATGGTTGCGATCTCGGGTCCGCCAAATGTCGGGAAGTCGACGCTGATCAATCTCCTGGCAAGGCGCGAGGTTGCGATCGTCTCGCCGCACGCCGGCACCACGCGCGACGTGATCGAGGTGCAGTTGGATCTTGACGGCTATCCGGTGACGGTGATCGACACCGCCGGCATTCGCGACACCGAAGATCCCGTCGAGCAGGAAGGCGTGCGTCGCGCCCGATTGCGTGCAGCGGATTCCGATCTCGTGCTGTGGCTGACCGACGCCGAGCACGAGCGGGGCGGGCAGATCGAGACGCCGGCGGCGGCGGTGTGGGTGGTTCGCAACAAGATCGATCTCGATTCGGTTGACGAGCGGGCGCTCGTGGAGACGACAATTCAATCGGGGCAGGGGAGTCGAGCGACCTTCAGAATCTCCGCGGGTCGGGGCGATGGCATTTCCGAGTTGGTCGCTGCGCTCGCAGCCTTTGCGCGGGATTATTTCGGATCAGGAGAAGACGGCCTGATCGGCCGCGAACGGCAGAGGCGGCTGTTGCGCGAAACCGCTGATGGATTGCGACGCTGCCTGGTTGTCGCCGAACAGGGACAGGGTGACGAGTTGGCTGCTGAGGAGCTGAGGGCGGCATCTCAGTCGCTGGGCCGCTTACTGGGCCGGATCGATGTTGAGGATATTCTCGACGCGATTTTCCGGGAATTCTGCATCGGTAAGTAGTGAATTATAGTTCATTACTTAACCGATGTTTCACGTGAAACATCCTCTCCTTGTCACTTCCGGGTTAGATCGCTGCGGTATAGAAGATGCCGCATGACTTTTCACCTCGATTCATTTGACGTCATCGTCATTGGCGGCGGCCATGCTGGCTGCGAAGCAGCCGGTGCGGCTGCGCGGATGGGTGCGCGAACTGCGCTCGTCACCCATCGCTTTTCGACCATCGGCGCGATGTCGTGCAATCCCGCCATCGGTGGTTTAGGCAAGGGTCACCTTGTCAGAGAAGTCGACGCACTCGACGGACTGATGGGCCGTGTTGCCGACGCCGGCGGCATCCAGTTTCGCGTGCTCAACCGGCGCAAAGGTCCGGCCGTCCGGGGGCCGCGCGCCCAGGCCGACCGCAAGCTCTATGCCGCGGCGATGCAGGCCGCGATCCGTGAGACCGCCAACCTGGTCGTGGTTGAAGGCGAGGCGGACGAGCTGTTGGTCGTCGACGGACGACTGCGAGGCGTCAGACTTTCCGACGGCCGTGAGTTGATGGCCGGAGCGGTCGTCGTCACCACCGGGACCTTCCTGCGTGGCCTGATCCATCTCGGCGAGAAGAACTGGCCCGCTGGCCGAGTGGGCGAAGCGCCGGCGCTCGGGCTCTCGTCGTCCTTCGAGCGGATCGGCTTTACGCTGGGCCGGCTGAAGACCGGCACGCCGCCGCGCCTCGACGGCACCACGATCGATTGGTCGGCGGTCGAGATGCAGCCAGGCGATGATCCGCCTGAGCCGTTCTCGGTCATGACCGATCGGATCACCACGCCGCAGATCCAGTGCGGCATCACCCGAACGACGGCGGCGACCCATGAGGTGATCCGCGCCAACGTGCATCGCTCGCCGATGTATTCGGGCCAGATCAAAAGCAGTGGTCCTCGTTACTGTCCCTCGATCGAGGACAAGATCGTTCGTTTTGGTGACCGGGACGGACATCAGATTTTCCTCGAGCCGGAAGGCCTCGACGATACGACGGTTTACCCCAACGGCATCTCCACCTCGCTGCCGGAGGAGGTGCAGTTGGCTATTCTCGCTTCGATCCCCGGCCTGGAGCGGGTGCGAATGGTTCGCCCGGGCTATGCCATCGAATACGATCACGTCGATCCGCGCGAGCTCGACCCGACCCTTCAGGCGAAGCGGCTCGCGGGCTTGTTTCTGGCGGGCCAGATCAATGGCACCACCGGTTATGAAGAGGCCGCGGCCCAGGGACTGGTGGCGGGCCTTAATGCGGCGCTATCGGCCAGCGGCTCACAGCCGATCGTATTCGATCGCGCCGAAGGTTATCTCGGCGTGATGATCGACGACCTGGTGACGCGGGGAATTACCGAACCCTATCGGATGTTCACCTCGCGCGCCGAGTATCGCCTGACATTGCGGGCCGACAATGCCGACCAGCGCCTGACCGATAAGGGGATCGCGCTTGGATGCGTCGGGCCTGCACGATCGCAACGGCACCGCGCCAAGATGGCTGCGTTGAATGCCGCCAAGGCCATGGCTCAATCGCTGAGTCTGACGCCGAATGAGGCCGCTCGATATGGCCTTGCGCTCAACAAAGACGGGCAGCGCCGATCGGCCTTTGAGCTGCTGGCCTATCCGGAGATCGGCTGGGAGCAGGTCCGCTCCATTTGGCCGGAGTTGTCGGCCGTTGACCCAGGGATCGCCGTCCATCTTGAGATCGATGCCAAATACGATGTCTATCTGAAGCGCCAGGTCGCCGACGTCGAAGCCTTCCGGCGTGACGAAGGGTTGGTCTTGACCGGCATTGATTTCGAAACGGTCTCCGGTCTCTCCAATGAAGCGCGCGCCAAGCTCAAAGCGGCGCAACCGCGCACGGTCGGCCAGGCCGGCCGTCTCGACGGAGTGACGCCCGCCGCGCTGGGCATCCTGGCGGCCCATCTGCGGCGAGAAGCCCGGCGGAAAACCACCACGGGAATCTCGGCCACGGGCGGATAAGCGCCTATGGTGTTTCACGTGAAACAAAGCGATTCGCCATGAACGCTACCAGTCACCGCCCCGAGCCTGGTGCCACGACCCCTTCGCAGCAGGACCTTGCCGCCGATCGGGCCGCGGCGCTGGCGCTGACGCCTGTTTCACGTGAAACAGAGGCGCGGCTGGATCGCTTCCTCGATCTGCTATGGACCTGGCAGGCGAAGACCAATCTCGTTTCGCCGTCGACCTTGCCGCGGCTCTGGAGCCGGCACGTCTCCGACTCCTTGCAGCTCCTGGACCTCGCTCCGGCCGCGAAGGTCTGGATGGATCTAGGAAGCGGCGGCGGCTTTCCGGGAATGGTTCTCGCTTGCGCTCTCGCGGACGTGCCAGGCGCGCTGGTTCATTTGGTCGAGCGCAACGGCAAGAAGGCCGCCTTCCTGCGTGAAGCGCTGCGTGTGACCGGAGCATCGGGTGTCATCCATCTTGCCGACATCGAGGATATTGTGGATAGGCTCGCAGGGCCGGTCGATTGCATCACCGCGCGCGCGGTGGCTCCGCTAAATCAGCTGATCGGCTTTGCGGAACCTGTTGTAAAAAGGGGTGCAAAGGCCCTGTTTCTCAAAGGCCAAGATGTAGAAGTGGAATTGACCGAGGCCACTAAATATTGGAACATTAAACCTCGTTTGCATCCCAGCCGCACCGGCGGACACGGCTGGATCGTGGAGCTCGATCAAATCGAGCGGTGCAACCCGTCCACAAGCGCCGATGGCAGCACGCTATGAGCGAAATAGATCAGGTTTTACAGGAAGATAGCACGCAACCCCCGCCGGGCCATCCGCGCATCCTGGCGCTGGCCAACCAAAAGGGCGGGGTCGGCAAGACCACCACGGCGATCAACCTCGGCACGGCGCTGGCCGCGATCGGCGAACGGGTGTTGATTGTCGATCTCGATCCGCAGGGCAACGCCTCCACCGGTCTCGGCATCGATCGCCGCAATCGCAATTGTTCGACCTATGACGTGCTGATCGGCGAAGCCGCTCTGCGCGAATCGGTGGTGCCGACCGCGGTGCCGCGCTTGCATATCGCGTCGTCGACGATGGATCTGTCAGGCCTCGAGCTCGAATTGGGAACGACGCCGGGCCGCGCCTTCCGTCTGCGTGATGCGATCGCAGCACTCAATCACAATGTCTCGCCGGATTCCGACTACACCTACGTTCTGATCGACTGCCCGCCGTCGCTCAATCTTCTGACCGTCAATGCCATGGCCGCATCGGATGCGATCCTGGTGCCGTTGCAGTGCGAGTTCTTCGCACTCGAAGGCTTGTCGCAACTCCTGCAAACCGTGGAACAGGTGCGCTCCACGCTCAATCCGAATCTCTCCATCCACGGCATCGTGCTGACGATGTTCGACTCGCGCAACAACCTGTCGAACCAGGTCGTTGCCGACGTCCGGCAGTTCATGGGCAGCAAGGTCTACAACACCATGATCCCGCGCAACGTGCGGATTTCCGAGGCGCCGTCCTACGGCAAGCCGGTGCTGGTCTACGACCTCAAATGCGTCGGCAGCGACGCCTACCTCAAGCTCGCAACAGAAGTGATCCAGCGCGAGCGTGAGCTGCGCACGCACTGAATGAGAAGATCGTCCGGACCGAACACGACACGGGAGCGTTTGCGTTGAATCCAAGGGAGCTGGCGATGGCCGACGAAGCGCGTTCGCGACTGGGGCGCGGTCTTGCAAGTCTGATCGGAGATGTCGGCGGTGAAGCCGCGCATGTCGACCGGCCGCGCGCGCAGCGCAAGGTGCCGATCGAATTTCTCAAACCGAATCCGCGCAATCCACGCCGGGAATTTCCCGATGCCGAGCTGAAGGAACTCGCCGATTCGATCAAGCAGCACGGCGTGATTCAGCCGATCGTGGTTCGGCCGGTGCGCGGCGCGCAGGATCGCTTCGAGATCATCGCCGGCGAACGCCGCTGGCGGGCGTCGCAGGCCGCGGGTCTGCACGAAGTGCCGATCGTGCCGGTCGATGTCAGCGATTCGGATGCGCTCGAGATCGCGATTGTCGAAAACGTCCAGCGCGAAGACCTCAATGCGATGGAGGAGGCGCAGGGCTATCACGCGCTCGCCAACGAATTCAAACGCAGCCAGGAAGATATCGCGAAAATCGTCGGCAAGAGCCGCAGTCATATCGCCAACATGATGCGGTTGACGAAGCTGCCGGCGGAAGTGCAGGCCTATATCGCGCTCGGCCAGTTATCGGCCGGCCATGCCCGCGCACTCATCGGCGTTCCCGACCCCGTCGCCGCCGCCAAGCGCATCGTCGAAGAAGGCCTCAATGTGCGGCAGGCCGAAGCCCTGGCCCATGTCGAAGGTGTGCCGGAACGAAAACCGCAGAAGGCGAGGGGCAGCAAGGCCAAGGATCCCAACACGGTGTCGCTGGAAAAAACCGTCAGTGACGCCCTCGGGCTTGCCGTCAGCATCGATCATCACGAGACCGGTGGCATCGTTCATATCCGTTATCGCGAGCTCGATCAGCTTGACGATATCGTGCGACGGTTGAGTTCCAAATCTTGAAGTTTCAAGCCGTCAAGTTTCAAGTCTTGAAATGAGTTTGTCTTGACGCGCGTCACGGGCTCGTTCTCGCGGGACGCCGGGCTGCTTCATCCCCGTCGCTTTGCATTCACCGCGATCGAAAGCAGTGCACGTTGCGCAATGACGGCGGCGAGCGTTGCCTGCTTGCGCATTTCAAGGGCCGCGGCCGCGAGCTGATCGATGATGAGCGTGAGCCGCGCCGCATCGAAATTGCGCAAAGCCAGCTCGACGTTGGCCTTCCGGGAAAAGTGCAGCCTTGGAAATCCGCCATCGAGCACGGTAGAGCTGGGGGTTCCCTCGGCGATCGCAAGCGCGGATTTGTGCAGCCACGCGGCCTGGCGCTGGGCGGCCGAAATGATCACGCCGGGATAGGTGCCGGCGACCATGGCCTTGGCGAATTCGGTCTCGACGGTGGCAGGATTTCCGGCAAAGGCACCATCGACAATCGGATCGATCTTCAGCTCGGATGCATCGGCCACCACCGCCATCACATCATCGAGCGTCACCTCGCCCTTGCCGTGCGCATAGAGCGTGAGTTTGCGCAATTCATTGCGCGAGGCCTGCCGGTCGCCGCCGAGCAAGCGTCATCAGCACGGCGCGGGCATCCGGAGCGATACGCAGGTTCGAGAGTTTTAGCTCCTCGTCGATCAGTTTCGCCAGGTCGCGTTCGGTGTCGGGATAGCAGGCGATTGCGACCGCTGTCTTGGCGCGCTCACAGGCCTTGCGCAGGGGGGATTCGGGCCGGAGCTCGCCGGCCTCGATGACGATGCGGCAATCCCTGAGTGGCGTGTCTGCCAGCGCATCGATGCCGCCGGCAAAATTCCGCGAGCCGGCGCGAACGCGTATCGCGCGGCGGCCACCGAACAGGGGGATCGTCAGCGCCTCGTCGACCAATCGGGACGGCTCGGCGGAAAGCTCATCGCCGTCCAGCCTGACGAGCGAAAATGGATCGTTGGGATCGTCGACCGCCGACTTCAGCAACGCTTCAGCGCGCTCGCGGACAAGGCCTGCATCCGGACCATAAAGCAGAACGATCGGACGTCCCGGATCAGGCCGGGCGAGAAAAGCATCGATTTCTTTTCCGCGGAGCGCCACCATGGAAGGACCAATACCCATCGTTTTCGCTTAGGCGAAGCCGTGCCAAGGCGAATAGCAAAGATTAGGACAAAAGATCTGCGGCTTGCACCGTCAGGCGCAGCGAGAAGGCCGAATGCCTCAGGCGCCGGCGAAGAAGAACGAAGCTAGGCGCGTCTTGATGTTTTCAGCGACTTCCTGACTGGCACGATCCTCGGCATCGCGCAAAGCGCGCTCGCGGGCAAAACGCTGATAGCTGCCGGGAATATCGTAGGTGACATGCGAGAACGTTGTTCCCGTCATCACCGATTTGTTGGTGGCGTTGTCGATCAAGTTGAACTGCGCGTCGAGGCTGTAATTTTCGCTGGTCGGCAGTCCTGTATTGGCGTCAGTCATCAGATCACTACGCCCGGTGGTGAATCTGATCTCAAGCCTGTGAGTGGGCGCCGTTCCGGTGGCATTGCCATAAAGCTTGAACGCCAGCGCGTTGCGGATCGCCACGCCCAGGCCGGGCATCTCGCGACGAGTTGGGTTTGTTGACCGGAGGGAGTTCCACCCCCATCAATTTTTCCCGCAGGCCCGGCGTACCGTCTGCATGTTCGGCATACATCGGCTGAAAGCAGCCCGCGGTCAGGGCCGCCAAGGCAGCCACGGCGAGAAACCGAGTGACGATCTTAGCCAACGACATTCACGATCCTCATCGGAACAACAATCACCTTGCGCACGGGCTTATTCCCCAGAGACTGTTTTACCGCATCAAGGGCCAAAACGGCAGCCTCAATTTCCGGATTCTGGGCGGTGCGGTCCACCGTAACCTCGCCCCGTTTCTTGCCGTTGACCTGGACCACCAAGGTCACGGTGTCTTCAACCAGCAAATCTCGTTCGATTTTGGGCCAACTCGCCTCTGAAACCAGACCCGCCTGCCCGAGCACCCCCCAGCAGTCCTCCGCCAAGATGCGGCATCATGGGCGCGAACAATTGAACCAGGATCGTGGCGGCTTCCCGGATAGCCCAAGTTAGATCCGGAGTCAGGTCCGGCGAGGGCTGTCCGGGGCGGGCCAGGACATCGCCCAACGCATTGGAAAACTCCCGGATATGGGCCAGGCAGACATTGAAGTGCAGCCGTTCGATGCCGGTCGAAACCTTGTCCAGCGCGCCGTGGGCCGCCTTGCGTAAGCCCAGCGCATCGGTCCCGAATGACGCGGGCTTCGTGGCTGGTGCGGCCTTGCCGGCCTCGGCCGCTTCATTAACGAGCCGCCAGAGCCGCTGCACGAAACGCGAGGCGCCCTGCACGCGCTCGTCGCTCCAGATCACGTCGCGGTCGGGCGGGGAGTCCGACAGCATGAACCAGCGCGCGACGTCGGCGCCATAGGTCGCGATGATGTCGTCGGGGTCGACCGTGTTTTTCTTCGACTTCGACATCTTCTCGATCGCGCCGATCACGATCCGTTCGCCGGACGACGAGCAGCGCTGGCGCGCCGATCGCTGCCGACGCTCTCGACCTTCACTTCCGCAGGCGTGACATAAGTTCCGTCGGCTTTCTGGTAGGTCTCGTGAACCACCATGCCTTGGGTGAACATGCCGGCGAACGGTTCTTCGATGTCGATGTGACCGGTCGCCTTCATGGCGCGGGTGAAGAAGCGGCTATACAGCAGGTGCAGGATCGCGTGCTCGACGCCGCCGATATACTGATCGACCGGCATCAGGCGGTTGGCGACATCAGGCGTGGTCGGCGACGTCTCGTTCCACGGATCGGTGAAGCGCGCGAAATACCAGGACGAATCGACGAAGGTGTCCATGGTGTCGGTTTCGCGCAGCGCCTTGGTCGCCGCATTGCGGGCAATTGACGTGCTTCCAGGTCGGATGATGGTCGAGCGCGTTGCCCGGTCTGTCGAAGGTCACGTCCTCCGGCAGCGCGACCGGCAGGTCCTTGTCCGGCACCGGCACGACGTCGCATTTCGGGCAATGAATGACCGGGATCGGACAGCCCCAATAGCGCTGGCGCGAGATGCCCCAGTCGCGCAGGCGGAAATTCACCTGCCGCTCACCGACGGGCGCGTTGCCGCGGAGCTCGGTCTCCAGCCGTTTCGCGACCTCCTCCTTGGCCGCTTCGATCGTCATGCCGTCGAGAAAGCGCGAATTGATCATCCGGCCGTCGCCGTCATAGGCGGTGTCCGTAATCACGAAAGTCTTTGGATCCTGCCCTTCCGGACAAACCACCGGAATATTGCCGAGATGGTACTTGTTGACGAAATCGAGGTCGCGCTGATCATGCGCAGGACAGCCGAAGATCGCGCCGGTGCCATATTCCATCAGCACGAAATTGGCGACGTAAACCGGCAGCTTCCAGTTCGGATCGAACGGGTGAATCGCACGAATACCGGTATCGAAACCCTGCTTCTCGGCAGTGTCGATAATTTCCTGCGCGGTGCCGATGCGTTTGATCTCGGCGATGAACTCGGCGAGCTTTGGGTTCTTCGCGGCCGCTGCCTGCGCCAGCGGATGGTCGGCCGAGATCGCCATGAACTTCGCGCCGAACAACGTGTCGGGCCGCGTCGTGAAAATCTTCAGTTCGGTCTCGCCGGCCGGCGTCGTCGCCGCGTCGAGCGCGAAACGAACCAGAAGTCCCTCGCTGCGCCCGATCCAGTTGCGCTGCATCAGCCGCACCTTGTCGGGCCAACGGTCGAGCGTGTCGAGCGCGTCCAGCAGTTCCTGCGAGTACTTCGTGATCTTGAAGACCCACTGATTCATCTCGCGCTGTTCGACCACGGCGCCCGAACGCCAGCCGCGGCCGTCGATCACCTGCTCGTTGGCAAGCACGGTCATGTCCACCGGGTCCCAATTGACCTTGCGCTTCTCGCGCTCGGCCAGACCCGCGCGCAGGAAGTCGTTGAACATTTTCTGCTGGTGCTTGTAGTAGGAAGGATCGCAGGTGGCGAATTCGCGCGACCAGTCGAGCGACAGGCCGATCGAGCGCAACTGCTTCTTCATCGCGGCGATGTTGTCGTAGGTCCACGCTTTCGGCGCCACCTTGCGCTCGATCGCGGCGTTTTCGGCCGGCAGCCCGAATGCGTCCCAGCCCATCGGGTGCAGCACATTGAATCCCTTGGCGCGCATGAAGCGCGCGAGCACGTCGCCAAGCGTGTAGTTCCGGACATGGCCGATATGGATGCGTCCCGGAAGGGTAGGGGAACATCTCCAGCACGTAATATTTCGGCCGCGGATCGTCGTTCTTGGCGGAAAAAATCGCCTTTTCGTCCCACTGGCGCTGCCAGTGGGGCTCGGATTCGCGGGCGTTATAGCGTTCGGAGCTCATGGAATCGCTTGGCTTTTTGGTGGATTCGGCCGTCATCAAAAGACGGCGGACTAGGCCACAAAAGCAGCTTTCCGGTCAACGGGTCGTGCGATCGGGCCGGCTAACTCGCCAGCGCCACCGAGCCGCCATTCTCGGCAGTCTGGTCAAGGCCGTGTTCCGCAACCGTGTTGCGGCCGTTACGTTTGGCGACATAGAGGCTGGCGTCGGCGGCTTCGAGCAGATCGCCCGGGTTGAGCGCTTCGCTCGGCTTGACGCCGGCTACGCCGACACTGACCGTGACTGCCAGATGGCTGGAGGTCGCGTGGGGGATCGCGAGGCGCTGTATCGCCACCCGCACCATCTCGCCGACCTCAAGCGCGCGGCGCGTGTCGGTGTTTGGCAGCAACAGGCAGAATTCCTCGCCGCCGTAACGGGCGGCAAAACCCGATGGTCGCCGCCGCGATACCGGCGAGCGTTTCACCGATCCGTGAGAGACAGGCGTCGCCTTCGGGATGGCCATAGGTATCGTTGAACAGCTTGAAGTGATCGACGTCGATCATCATCAGCGACAGCTCGCTGTGGCATTGCTGGGCCTTCATCCACTCGAAATCAAGCCGGCCCTGAAACCCGCGGCGATTTGCAAGGCCCGACAGCATGTCGATCGAAGCCATGACGGTCAGACGGTCGTTGGACGCGATCAGTTCGAGTTCGCGCTCGGAAAGCTGGCTGGCCATTGCGTCGAAGGCGCGAGCCAGCGGCGCGAACTCGACCGGCAACCGGCTGTCGACCGCACGTACCGACAAATTCCCTTCGCCGAAACGCCGTGCGACCGCTACGAGCTTGTGGATTGGCCGGATGATCAGCATTTCTGCCGCGGCCAGCGCGCCCAGCAGCACGAACGCGCAGACCAATCCAAGCTGCAGATAAGCGTTGCGAATGTCGCGGTTGATATCGGCGGCCACCCAGGCTTCGTCGACAATCAGGATCAGCCGCGATTCGGTGCCGGGAATCCGCGAAAAGCTCAACGTCCGCCTGACCCCGTCCGAAGACGGGAACGAAAACAATCCGTTCTGCTGATCCGAATTGATCGCCCTTGTGACTGCTCCTGTCAGGGCCGGGACGCCGGTCAGCGGTCGGCCGATCAAGCGGGCCAGATCCGTCGGCGCCGCCATCACGGTTCCGGCGCTGTCGACGAGAATGGCCAGAATGCCGGGACGATCGCTGAGGTCGTTCATGATCTTCGACATCCAGTCGAGGTTGACGGCGGCCACGATGACAAGATCGGATTCCGGATCGACCGCGGAAACCGGGTAGGCCGCCATCACGATCGGGTCGTTATTGTATTTGGAAAGCAGGAAATCGCTGAACACGAGGTCGCGGCCCAGTCGTGCCCGCTTGAAATAGGTGCGGTCATTGAGGTCGAGGCCGATCAGCGTATCGAGCGTCGCACATTTGATCCGGCCGTCGTTGCCGACGATCATCAGATTGCGGATCCACGGCAACTTGACCGGCAGACTTGCCGACAGCGTGTCACAGCTCGGATCGAAAGCGTTCTTGGAGGCCTGGATGTGAGCCGCCGATTTCAACACGGTCTCGACCGATGCAACGGCTTCGCGCTGGCTGTCGGCACTGTGCCGGGCGAGCCGCGCGAATTCCGAATAGGCGAGGGCAATCTGCTTGTTGCGGGCCTCTTCGAGCGAGCGGGCGCGTTCAAGCATCAAGGGCGCCACCAGGATCAGCGCCAGCAGTGCGAGCCGCGCGCGGATTCCAAATAGCTTGTCCAGTCTCGATTTTTTGCGCTTGAAGCCAAAGCCTGACATGCTGGTTCCCAACCCCGGAACACAACGTACCGACAAGGATTCAAAAAGCCCTCCTCGGATTCCGTAAAAATGCAACTATCTCCGAAACTCCCTCTGAAACTCCTGGCCCCGCAGACCCGGCGTCCATAATTAACACCCATGAACACCGAAGCCTCTTCGCAGTTAACCGAACATTTACCGGCCGGGCTTGCCGCCGTCGAACAGGCGGTTGCGCGGGCATGCAAGGAGTCGCGGCGGGATCGCGCCTCGGTGACGCTGATTGCCGTCTCCAAAACATTCGATGCGGATGCGATTGAGCCGGTCATCAAAGCCGGACAATGCGTATTCGGAGAGAACCGCGTTCAGGAAGCCAAGTCCAAGTGGCCAGGGTTAATGTCGGCTTACCCCGGAATTTCCTTGCATCTGATCGGTCCGCTGCAATCCAACAAGACCAAGGAAGCGGTAGCGCTGTTCGATGCGATCCACTCCGTCGATCGTCCAAGCCTTTGCGAGGCCTTGGCCAAGGAATTCCGCAACCAGACCCGGCGGCCGCAGTTGTTCGTTCAGCTCAATACGGGGGAAGAGCCGCAAAAGGCCGGCATCGCGCCCGCCGACGCCGACAGCTTCATCGCCAACTGCCGCGAGAAATACGGTCTTTCGATTTCAGGCTTGATGTGCATTCCGCCGGTCGACGATGCGCCGGCGCCGCATTTCGCGCTGACCGCCAAGATCGCGGCGCGTAACGGGCTGACAAATCTGTCGATGGGGATGAGCGCGGATTTCGCCATCGCGATCCAGATGGGGGCGACCCACGTCCGAGTGGGTTCGGCGATTTTTGGGCACCGCGGCTAGCTTGTCGTCCCGGCCAAGCGAACCAACGGGTCGCGCGAACGCGCGCCCGATGACAAGCTCCGTAAGCGCAGAGCAGGGACGACGGCTTCGTTCATGGTGCCTAACTTAATCCCACGGAAACCTTGCCGAGGGTGCCGAAATCGGCGGCAAACAAATCACCTGCCTGAATCGGCAACGGCGTGCAGCAGGTCCCGGTGGTGACGACCTCGCCTGCCCGCAGCGTGATCCCGAGCGCACGCAGTTCGTTGACGCACCAGGCGAGCGCCACGCGGGGATCGCCGAGCACGTTTTTGCCGTGGCCTGCATGCCGCTCGCCACGCAGCATAATGACCGGCCGCTCTTCGATAAGATCGCGGGCGCGCCAATCGGCGTTGGTTGCCTCACCCAGCACAAAGCGATGCGCGCAGGCGTTGTCGGCGATTAGTTGCGCTTCGCCGGCGACGACAAAATCGGCGAAACGCGAATCGGGAATTTCGATGGCCGGATGCAGCGTGCCGACGGCGTCGAGCACTTCCTGCAACGTATAAGGGTTCGCCCGCGGCGGCAGGTCATACGCGAAACGGAAGGCGAATTCGGCCTCGCCGACGCGCATCTTGTTACCCTTCATTGAGGCGGTGCCGCCGTCGGCGATGATGGTCTCGCTAAGGATACGCCCCGCGAGCGGCCCGCTGACATTGATGTGTTTCTGTCCGGCCTCGCTCGTCGCGGCGATTTTCCAGCCGAATAATTTGCCGCTCGAATGTTTCGCAAGCGCAGCCTGGATCGCGTAGCCGTCAAGGCGGTCTTGCGGACGGACCGAAGCGTCAAGGCTCTCGAGCTTGGTGCCGGCGCGCCAGTGATCGCTGAGCGTCTTGGCGGCAGCCGTGATTTTATCGTCGGCAAGCATTGTGCGTCCTGACCTGGTGTCCCGGTTCTGACATTCGTTTCCTGTCGCGGCGAGTTCGTTTACGAATGTCAGAACCAAAGGGACACTAGCAAATATAAGTTTCTAGTGGAGTTTCGGATTTGACATTCGCCGTGAGCGGCGCGGCCACCGGGAAGCGAATGTCAAATCCACTCCACTAACCGATGATGATCTTCGTATGCGGGCCTATTTGACGCAAGAGTTGCAGCATGGCCGATTTTTTCATCGAGACGCATCCCGCGGTCGGCGAAAAATCCGCCCGTGCCAGATGCAGGAACACGGCACTGCCGCGGCCGGCAATCGTGGGCTGCGTGTTGTGATCGATCTCGATGATGAAATCGTAGAGATGATCCTCGCGCTTTAGCCGGTCGCCGTTGTCGTGATGGCCGAGGGTGAGCGGCCGATTGTAATGGCGGCTGGCGGGGTCTTCGCACCAGGCGTCGTCGGGGCGAATGGCGCGAACAGGCAGAAAAGTCTCCGGTCTCGGAGAACGGTCGGCGCGCCACCACAATTGCCGGGGCCGAAAAATCCCCTTTGGGGTCCCGCCGTCGCCCTCGCGCTTGTTGGCGATGATTCCGCCCCGGCCCAGGGCGACCGGGATGATGTGGGGGCCGGCAGTAAGCCAGCCACGGCGGGGGTTACCGGCCGCGGGGTGGACCCTGATCGACGCCCGCGGCCCATCGCGCCTTATTTTTTCGTAAGTATCTGAAAATCCGGAATTATCCATGCGTCCGCCGGGGTCTCCTGAGCGATGGCCAGGGACAATTCGCCCCCGCCGCATTACAGGACATTCATCTAAAGGGACGCGAATCCTGGGGTAGATTGCGTTTCGGCTTGTGAATTCGTAACAGCCGCATACCTCATGACGAAAGTCTCGAAGACCCCCATTTGACCAATACGACACGGCCCGAGCTGTTTGGGCCGGCCCCGATGCCTCCAAAGGACCAAACCCCATGGCCAATGCCCGCAAGATCCTGATCGTAGATGACGATACCGATCTGCGCGATACGCTGGTGGAGCAATTATCGCTACACGACGAATTCGAAGCTTCCGCCGTCGATACCGGCGCCAAAGGCGCGACCGCCGCCAAGACCGATGCCCCCGATCTCGTGCTGATGGATGTCGGACTGCCCGATACCGATGGCCGAGAAGTCGTGCGCTCCTTGCGCAAAGGCGGCTTCAAGGCCCCGATCATCATGCTCACCGGCCATGACACCGATTCGGATACGATTTTGGGGCTCGAGTCCGGCGCCAATGACTATGTCGCCAAGCCGTTCCGTTTTGCGGTGCTGCTGGCGCGGATCCGGGCGCAGCTCCGCCAGCATGAAGCCAGCGAAGATGCCGTGTTCTCGGTCGGGCCCTACAGCTTCCGTCCCGGCTCCAAGATGCTGACGGGCGCCAATGCCAGAAAGGTGCGGTTGACGGAAAAGGAAACCGCGATTCTCCGTTTCCTTTACCGCGCCGGCCAGCTGCCGGTTTCGCGCGAAACGCTGCTGCAGGAAGTCTGGGGTTACAACTCCGGCGTCACCACGCACACGCTGGAAACCCACATCTACCGTCTGCGCCAGAAGATCGAGAAGGACGCCGCCAATCCGGAGATCCTGGTGACGGAAGCCGGTGGCTACAAGCTGGTGCCGTGATACGATTCGCGATCGTATCGCGCAGTTGGCTTTTCATGTCGATCGAGGATGATGTTGCCCTGCTGGAACGTGTCCCGACGCTTCGCGTGTTGGGGACCGCGGCATTGCGCATGCTCGCGATCGGTTCCGAACAACGCAGCCTCTCGCGTGATTCGGTGCTGTTCCACGCCGGCGATGAAGCCGATGCCGGGTTCATCGTTCAGCGGGGCGCGTTTCGCATCGAGGATGGCGGCGCATCGGTTGTGGCCGGTCCCGGCGCCCTGATCGGCGAACTGGCGCTGATCAATGCGATGCGGCGGCCATCGACCGCGACTGCGCTGGAAGATTCGTCGGTGATCAGGGTCGCGCGCAGCCTGTTTCAGCGCGTGCTGGAAAGCGATCCTGCGGCGGCACGGCGTCTGCGTGACGAATTTGCCAAGCGCACGAGCCAGATCGCCAGCGACATTTTGATGGCGGGCGCCAAACTCAGTACCTGAGCCACGCTCATCTGGCCCGGGTGCAAGATCTGAAAATTCAGACGTCGAGCGTCACCGTCACGGGAACGTGGTCGGATGGCCGCTCCCAGCTACGCGCATCGCGCGTGATACGGAAGTCGCTCACGCGGTCCTTGAGCGCCCGGGAGACCCAGATGTGGTCGAGCCTTCGGCCGCGGTCGCCGGCCGTCCAGTCCGCCGCCCGATAACTCCACCAGGTATAGACTTTCTCCGATAACGGAATGCGGTCGCGCGCGACGTCGATCCAATCGCCGTGGCTCTGGGCCGCCAGCAACTTCTCGGTTTCGATCGGTGTGTGGGAGACAATCTTCAGCAATTGTTTGTGGGACCAGACGTCGTTCTCATGGGGCGCGACATTGAGATCGCCAACCAGAATATGGTGATCCTCGCCGCGCGGATGCAGCGGCTCGCAGGATTTCATTTCATCGAGAAAACGGAGCTTATGTTCGAATTTCGGATTGAGCGCGGGATCCGGAATGTCGCCGCCGGCCGGCACGTAGAAATTATGCAGCACCAGCGGTTTGGCGATCTGCGGCGCGCTCGCCGAACTCGACCGAGATGTGACGCGAGTCGAGCTTGTCGCAGAAGGTGCGGATGCCGGTCTTCTCGAAAGGTAACCGGGAAATAACCGCGACGCCGTGATAGCCTTTTTGGCCGTTCAGGGCGACATGTTCGTAGCCGAGACGCTTGAAGCGCTTGAGCGGAAATGCGTCATCGATGCATTTGGTTTCCTGCAAGCACAGGATATCGGGCCTCACCGACTTGATGAATTGGGCCACGAGGTCGATGCGCAGGCGCACCGAATTGATATTCCAGGTTGTCAGGGAAAGGCGCATACGGACCGGCGAGACACACGAGGTCCGAAGATGACGCATGTCTGCATCTTGCAATCAAGGACGAATTTCTCGATCCCGCACGGAATAGTGAATTGTTCGCGACCGTGCGACGCAGCGATCAACCCGGCGGGAAGGTGTGGTCCGTCATGTCGATCTTGAACATGCCGGGGTCGATTTTCCTGGATGTATCGAGGTTATAGACCGCGACCGTGGTGTCGTAGCCTTGCGGGTCGGTGACGGTCCATTGCTTGAGCTGGCCGTCCTTGGCGCCCACCATCAGCATCAGGCGGCTGGTGCCGGTCAGCAATTGTCTTTCCTCGATCGTGACGCTGATGAAGAGATCGTCCGCTGTCACGCTGACGACGTTGGTGTCCTTCATCAGATCGATGCGGTCCGACAGCAAATATCGCAGCGGCGTTTGCGACAGCGGGTAGAGGTCCTGGGTAGAGAGGTTACGGTCGCGTATCGCCACCATCGATCCATCGGCAACGATCGCGATCGGGTTGGGCGCTTCATATTCGAAACGCACCTTGCCGGGTTTCTGGATAAAGAATTGGCCCTTGGTCTTGCTGCCGTCGGGTCCGACCTGGACGAAGTTGCCGATCAGCGTCTGAAGTGACGACAGGTAGCTGCTGATCTTGGCAGCCTGCGCCTTCTGCTTGTCGTCGAAGGTCGCAAAAATACTCAAAGGCACATTGCGATGCGGGTCGGGAATGACGGGATTGGGCGCCACTTGCATCGCGCCCGTTATCGTCGGTCCCTTTTGTCCGTCCGGCGCACCGTCGCGGCCTTTCGGGGCGGCTTTGGGAACCGGGATGCTCTGTGGCGGGATTGGGGCCTGTGCAACGGCCGACGTCGAGACAGCGAAGCATGCCGTGACCGCAAACGCCGCCGCCGCTCGCGTGATGGCAACGCCTTTGAAGGAAGCCGAGAATCGTGAGGCCATTCGATTTTTCTGGTTTTCAGTCAACGCAGGCTCTCTGGTGGTCCGCCGCCCTTTTATCGTGCTTCGCGTCAAGGGGGCTATCGTTTTTCCGTGAAAAATAGCAATCGGCGGGTTTTGGGGCTCTAGTGTCCCGGTTCCGAAGTTCGTAGCATTTTGCGGAGCCACGTTTCGAACTTCTGAACCGCCACACTAGCGGCTAATTAAAAACCGCCTTCTTCTTCCTCAACGAGAATCTCGCGTTTGCCGGCATGGTTGGCCTGTCCGACGATGCCCTCAAGTTCCATCCGCTCCATCAGCGATGCCGCACGATTGTAGCCGATTTGCAGCCGGCGCTGAATATAGCTGGTCGAGGCCTTGCGGTCGCGCTTGACGATGGCCACCGCCTGCGAGAACAAGTCGCCGGCGCCGTCGCTGCCCATGCCGGTGGAGTCGAATACCGCGCCGTCTTCGTCGGTGGGTTCCTCGGCCGTGACCGCCTCGAGGTATTCCGGCGATCCCTGCGTCTTCAGATGGCGCACCACCTTCTCGACCTCTTCGTCGGAGGCGAACGGGCCGTGCACGCGGCTGATGCGTCCGCCGCCCGCCATGTAGAGCATGTCGCCCTGTCCGAGCAGTTGCTCGGCGCCCATTTCGCCGAGAATGGTGCGGCTGTCGATCTTCGAGGTGACCTGGAACGCGATGCGGGTCGGGAAGTTCGCCTTGATCGTGCCGGTGATGACGTCGACCGACGGGCGTTGCGTGGCGAGGATCACATGCAGGCCTGCCGCGCGCGCCATCTGTGCGAGGCGCTGCACCGCGCCTTCGATGTCCTTGCCGGCGACCATCATCAGGTCGGCCATTTCGTCGACGATGATGACGATATAGGGCAGCGGATCGAGGTCGAGTTTCTCTTCCTCATAGATCGCCTTGCCGGTCTCCTTGTCGAAACCGGTATGCACGGTGCGTGTCAGTTCTTCGCCCCTGGACCTGGCTTCGCCGAGGCGCGCGTTGTAGCCGTCGATGTTGCGCACGCCGAGCTTGGACATCCGCTTGTAGCGCTCCTCCATCTCGCGCACCGCCCATTTGAGCGCGACCACGGCTTTCTTGGGGTCGGTCACGACCGGCGTCAGCAGATGCGGAATGCCGTCATAGACCGAGAGCTCGAGCATCTTGGGATCGACCATGATCAGCCGGCACTGGTCCGGCCGCAGCCGATAGACCAGGCTGAGGATCATGGTGTTGATGGCGACCGATTTGCCGGAGCCGGTGGTGCCGGCGATCAGCATATGCGGCGTGCGGGCGAGATCGATGATGACGGGATCGCCACCGATGGTCTTGCCGAGACAGAGCGGAAGCTTTGCGACGGATTCGTTGATTTCCTTCGCGACAAGCAGCTCGCGCAGGTAAACTTTCTCGCGATGCGAGTTCGGCAATTCGATGCCGATGGCGTTGCGGCCGGGCACGACGGCGACGCGCGCCGAAAGCGCGCTCATCGAGCGCGCGATGTCGTCGGCGAGGCCAATCACGCGCGACGACTTGATGCCGGGCGCGGGCTCGAGCTCGTACAGCGTGACGACCGGACCGGGATTGGCCTTGACGATTTCGCCGCGGACGCCGAAGTCCTGAAGCACGACTTCGAGCCGGCGTGAATTGGCTTCCAGCTCCGACTTGGAGAGCGGCTGGCGATCGGACGCCTTGGGCGCACCGAGCATCGATATCGCCGGAAAATCCCATTTTTCGGATTTCCTGGCGGGCGACTTTGGCGCGGCTTTCTTCCGAGGCGCACGCGCCGCCGGCTCTTCCTCGTCCTCTTCTTCCTCTTCGTCCTGCTCGTCGTCGTCTTGAGGAGCGAGACTGGGAGCTGGGCGGCCACCGAGGCTGGGCTCGTGGCGATCGAACGACAACCCCCGCGGGGCGGGTGCACTCGAGACGAGCCAGCGATAGGCCGCGGCGAGCAGCCAGGCCAAGCGGGCCTTGGTACTCATCACGGCATGCACGACCCAGCCAAGCGAGATCGAGCCGCCGTCGCCGTCCTCGCCGAGAGGCTCGTCATCGTCCTCCTCGATCGCGGTCAGGTCTTCTTCATCGGTGCGCGAACCGAAACCGCCCGCCACAAAAAATGTTGCGACGGTGGCCGCACCCGAAATGATGCCAAGCACCAGATTATAAATGAAGCCGGGCGGCCCGAACACGACTGCGGGTGCGCGCACCAGCGCGTCGCCGATGACACCGCCAAGCCCGGTCGGCAGCGGCCACGTTCCGCCATGCGGCCAGCAGCTGAAAAATCCGGCGGCCGAACCCGTGCACAGGATCCAGCAGCCGAGCCGCAGCGCTTCGCGGTCGAAGCTGCGATGGGTCAGCATCCGCCAGCCCCATACGGCGACCGGCAGGATCAGCATGATCGCGCCGAGCCCGAGAATCTGCATCAGAAGATCGGCGCCGATGGCCCCGGTATAGCCGGCGATGTTGTGGATCGGGCGCGATGTCGCGTGGCTGAAGCTCGGGTCCTGCACCGACCATGTCACGAGCGCGGCGGCTGCGACACCGGCAAACGTCAGCAAGCCGAGACCTGCGAGTTCGCGCAGGCGGCGGACCAGCGCCTCGCGGATCGCCGCCGGCAACTGGCTCACCAAGGGAATGACACGTTCGATCGCCGGCATGCTCATCAGTCCAGAGTTTGAACCAGCCGGTGCAGCGCCTCGGCCGTTGTTTCACTGTCTGCGACAAGCGCAAGCCGAATGAAGCCTGCGCCTGGATTGCGGCCGTCCGGTTGCTGCCTTGCGAGGTAGCTGCCCGGAATCACCCGCACACCGGCATCCCTGTAAAGCTTCACGGTCACCGCTTCATCGCCGCCCTTCGCCGAGACGTCGAGCCAGACGCAGAAGCCGCCGGCGGGGCGCCGATAGCCGTAACGGCTGCCGAGGATCTGGTCGGCAAGGTCGAACTTGAGCCGGTAGAGCCTGCGATTTTCCTCGACATGGGCTTCGTCATTGTAGGCGGCAACCGCCACATGCTGGACCGGAACCGGCACCTGAGGTGCCGCGACGTTGCGCAGTTCATGGAAGGCGCTCAGAAATCGCTTGTCGCCGGCGGCAAAGCCGACCCGCATGCCAGGCAGATTCGAACGCTTCGACAGCGACTGAAACGCCACCACATTGGCAAAATCGGCACCGGCGCATTCGAGCATGCTGCCAGGCGCTGCTTGCGTATAGATCTCCGAATAACACTCGTCGCTGAGAACCATGAAGCCGAAACGATCGGCGAGTTTTTTCAGGCGGGTGAAGTAATCCCTCGAGGCGACGGCGCCTTGCGGATTGGCCGGTGAAGCAATGTAGATCGCTACCGTCCGCGCCAAGGTGGCCTCATCGAGCGTGTCGAGGTCAGGCAAAAATCCATTGGCAGGCGTGGTCGGCAGATAGATCGGCTCGCAGCCGGCGGCGCGCGCGCCGGCGCCATAGGCCGGGTAGAACGGATTGGGCATCAGGATGGCCGGTCTTCCCTTGCGCTCGCCGACCAGGCGGACGGCGGTGAGGGCCGCGAAAAACAGCCCCTCGCGGCTGCCGCTGAGCACCAGAAGCTCGCTATCGGGATCGATGGGGCGGGGCAGGTTGAAGCGCCGGGCGAGCCAATCTGCGGCGGCGCGCCGGAACGGCTCGATGCCCTTGGCGATCGGGTAGCGGCCAAAGTCGGCGATATGCCTGGCGAGAACCGGGCCCACGAATTCAGGCACGGGATGCTGCGGCTCGCCTAACGAAAGCGTTATCAACGGTTTGGCCGGCTGATGGGGCGCCAGCAATTCGGTGACCCGCAAAAACGGCGAGCGTTCGCTTGCCTCGTTTCCACCGCCCTGGGGCGCGCGGGATGATGCGGTCATGGCCATGCGTGTCGCGCCAGCATTCGTTCAGGCCGCCGATCGCGCTTTCGAGACCGGTGGGATACGGATCAAACCACCATAGATACGGCGAGGTTAAGACGCGATTAACCATCGGTGGTCGGCGACTCGAAATCCAGGTTCCACTGGAGATCGAGAAAAAAAGGGCCCCAGCTTGCGCTGGAGCCCCTCAACGGTCGGAGCATTGCCGGGTATGTGCTCAAACCGTAGTTCTGGGCATGCCCTCCGAAGAGGGAATGCCCTCGGGAGAACTCACATGTTGTAGGCGCGCTCGGTGTGGTCGGTGAGGTCGAGGCCCTCACGCTCACTTTCGACATTGACGCGCAGGCCGACGATGACGTCGACGACCTTGTAGAGAATCGCCGAGCCGACGCCCGACCACACCAGCGTGGTGCAGACGCCCCAGATCTGGGAAACCATCTGCGCGCCGAACTCGTAGTCGGCGATCTTGCCGGTGGTGTAGTCCATGATGCCGGTGCCACCGAGCGCCGGGTTGACCAGGATGCCGGTGCCGAGCGCGCCGACGATCCCGCCGACGCAGTGGACGCCGAAGACATCGAGCGAGTCGTCGTAGCCGAGCGCGTTCTTGACTGCGGTGACGAAGAACAGACAGACCACGCCGACCACAAGGCCCAGCACGATCGCACCCATCGGACCGGCATAGCCGGCCGCGGGCGTCACCGCGACGAGGCCTGCGACCGCGCCGGAAATCACGCCGAGCACCGAAGGATGCCCCTTGATCATCCACTCGCAGAACATCCACGAGAGTGCCGCTGCCGCGGTTGCGACAAAGGAGTTGGTCATGGCGAGCGCGGCGCCGCCGTTGGCTTCAAGGTTCGATCCCGCGTTGAAGCCGAACCAGCCCACCCAGAGCAGCGAGGCGCCGATCATGGACATGGTCAGCGAGTGGGGCGCCATCAAGTCCTTGCCGTAACCGATGCGCTTGCCGATGATCAGGGCGCCGACGAGGCCCGCGATGCCGGCATTGATATGCACGACGGTGCCGCCGGCGAAATCGATCGCGCCCTTCTTGAAGACCCAACCGGCGTCGGCGTTGACAGCCGCAAGCTTCGCTTCCGCCGCGGTCTTTGCTGCCGCGTCGCTACCGGCCGCCGCAATCGCCTTGACCGCATCCGAGATCGCGTCCGGCCCGGCCCAGTACCAGACCATATGCGCGATCGGGAAATAGATCAGCGTGACCCACAACGGAATGAACAGCGCCACCGCCGAAAACTTCATGCGTTCGGCGAATGCGCCGACGATGAGTGCCGGGGTGATGGCCGCAAAGGTCATCTGGAAGCAGATGTAAACCAGCTCGGAGATGTTGGCGTCGACGCTGAAGGTGGCCGCCTTGGAGTCCGGCGTCACGCCTGACAGGAAGGCTTTCGAGAAGCCGCCGAAGAAGTCCGAGCCGCCGGTGAAGGCGACGCTGTAGCCGTAGAGCGCCCAAAGGACGACGACGATGCAGACCGTGTAAAACACCTGCATCAGGACCGAGAGCATGTTCTTGGAGCGGACGAGGCCGCCATAGAACAATGCGAGGCCCGGAATCGTCATCAACAGCACGAGCACCGTCGAGGTGAGCATCCAGGCATTGTCGCCCTTGTTGATCGTCGGCTCGGCATAGGCCGCCGTCGCGGCGAACAGGCCGACGGTGAGGGCTGCCAATCCCGTGCTGGTGGGACGCTTGAACGTCATTTTCGTATTACTCCTGATTGGAAAAGGTTGAGCGCGCGGGATATCAGAGCGCTGCGGCATCCGCCTCGCCGGTGCGGATCCGAACCGCGTTTTCGAGGTTGATGACGAAGATCTTGCCGTCGCCGATCTGGCCAGTCTTAGCAGCCGACGTGATGGCCTCGATGGTCTTGTCAACCTGATCCGAGGCGACCGCGACCTCGATCTTGATCTTGGGCAGGAAGCTCACCGCATATTCGGCGCCGCGATAGATTTCGGTGTGACCCTTCTGCCGGCCATATCCCTTGACCTCGGTGACGGTCAGGCCGTGCACGCCGATGGCGGTCAGGGCATCGCGGACTTCTTCGAGCTTGAATGGCTTGATGATCGCCATAACGATTTTCATGGGTCTTGATCCCCGCTTGGACTCGGTGCTGAAGACCGAGCGATCTCGACTGAAGTTCACCACGCAGAGAAGGTCGCAACGCGGGTACAGCCGACAGTGGTAGAATCAAATGCCGTGCCAGATCGGCCGCACTGCCTAACGGACTATGAACATGCAGATTTTCGATGTTCTTGGGGTCCGGGGGGAACCCTGCCAAAGATGGCCGCCTAAACGCTAGGCATGGCCGCTCACGAATCGGGCGTCGTCGGCCGTCGGCATCACCGTGCCCACGAGGCAGGCAACAAAAAGGTATTTAGGTAGGCTTTTTGGCGGCTCGGCTTGGCCAAGCTCTCAAGCAGGCCGCTCGCCGGCATGACATGTCCGGCACCAGCGGTATCCGGCTGCTGTCGACGGCGGCGGAGATTACCGCCTCCTTTAGAGGGCGTCGCTGTCGGTCTCGCCGGTCCGTATCCGCAGCGCGTGATCGATCGGGGTCACGAAAATCTTGCCGTCGCCGATCTGGCCGGTGCGCGCGCTGGAGGTAATCACATCGACCGCCTTGTCGGCGATGTCGGCCGAAACGGCGATCTCGATCCGCAGTTTCGGCAGAAAATTCACGACGTACTCCGCGCCGCGATAGATTTCCGTGTGACCCTTCTGACGGCCGTAACCCTTGACCTCGGTAACGGTCATGCCGTGAACGCCGATGGCGGTCAGGGCCTGGCGAACCTCGTCCAGCTTGAACGGTTTGATAATGGCGACAACGAGCTTCATGTTCAGGCCTTCATTTCCCGGGATTTCGAAGGTCGATCAAACCATGAAGGGAGCGCGACGCTCATTCGGCATTCCCTCCAAATCCCACAATAAGTTGCCGCCCGGCCGAAAAACAATTGCGAAATTGTCGCTGCGGCCGATAGTTCGGTGTAGCGGCACGGGCGTCATCTGCCAAGTCTGTATCCATTGAGTCTGTATCCATTGAGTCCGGATCCATCGGCGGCGAGAACGTTGCTTCTTCTTGGCCGAGGCAAGGGGGGAAAATGCCAGATCGATCGTGGTTCTACGCCGACCACGGACAGCAGCAGGGACCGTTTCCGGAGGCTCAATTCCGCAGCCTCATCGCAAACGGCACGGTCCGCCCCGACACGCTGATCTGGACCGAAGGCATGACGACGTGGCAAAGGGCCGGCGAAATTCCGGGCCTGATGTCCAGGGCCGCGGGTCCACCCCCCGTGCCAGGCAGAACGGCGGCAAGGCCAAGTACGGGAGCAAGTGCCGGCAACGGATCGTTGTCGATCGATTTCGAAATTCTGGACTTTGTCCAGCAAGCGCTGCTATTTGTGATCGGCGCGATTTTCATCGTCCCGCTGCCGTGGGTTCTTGTCAGCAGTTTGAAGTGGCTCACCTCGCGGACCCGGGTGCCGGGACGATCTGATCTCACCTTCACGGGCAATGCGATGACCATCGTGTGGTGGTTCCTCGGCGCCGTCGCGTTGATCATCGCGCTCAATTTCGTCGGCGGCCGAATTGCCCATGTCGCCTCGTTCCTGATCGAGGTCGGACTGGGCTGGTTCGCCATCCGCTGGTTTTTTGCCAACCTGGCCTCGGGAGGCCAGCCCCTCGGGCTTAGCTTCGCCGGCCCGTATTGGACTTATCTGGGCTGGAATTTCCTCGGCGCCCTGTCCGCCATCACCATCATCGGCTGGGCGTGGGTCTACACGGCGCAGACCCGCTGGATTTGCCGCAACGTCGAAGGCACGCGGCGCGAGATCGCCTTCAAGGCCACCGGTCTGGAATATCTCTGGCGCGCCATCGTGGTTTTCCTCGGATGCGCTTTCATCATCCCGATTCCATGGGTTGCGCGCTGGATGATGAGTTGGCTGGCCTCCCAGACCGTCCTGGTGGAGCGAGGCGCTTACGAAGCCGCCTGAGGAGGACCTGGCTTGCGCTCGCGCAGCGATCCTTCCTGGGCGACGGAAGCCACCAGCGTGCCATCCTGCTTGAAGATCATGCCGCGGGTCAGACCTCGTCCGCCCTGCGCGCTCGGCGAATCCTGGGCGTAAAGCAGCCATTCATCGGCCCGGAACGGCCGGTGAAACCACATCGCGTGGTCGAGGCTCGCCGCCATCATCCGCTTGTCGAACAAAGTGCGGCCGTAGCGGGCCATCGCCGCATCGAGCAGCGAGAAATCCGATGCATAGGCCAGCGCGCACATGTGCAGCGCCGGGTCGTCCGGCAGCTTCGCGGCGGTGCGGATCCAGACATGGATGCGTCCGTCCTCGATCTTCTGGCCGAAATAGCGGTCGAGCTCGACCGGCCGCAGCTCGATTGGCCGGTCGGATTCATAATAGCGGCGGATGAATTCCGGCATGTCGCGGAACATCGGCTGCTTGGCTATTTCCTCGGCGGTGAGCTTCTCCGGCGGCGGCACGTCCGGCATCTTGTCCTGATGGTCGAAGGCGCTGGGCTCCTCGACATGAAACGACACCATGATCGAGAAGATCGCCTGACCATGCTGGATCGCGGTGACCCGCCTCGTCGAATAGCTCTTGCCGTCACGCAATCTCTCGACTTCATAGATGATCGGGATCTGCGGATCGCCCGGCAGAATGAAGTAGCAATGCAGGGAATGCGGCAGCCGGCCTTCGACCGTCCGGCACGCCGCGACCAGGGCCTGCCCGATCACCTGCCCGCCGAAAACCCGCTGCCAACTGGTTTTCGGACTGTTGCCGCGGAACATGTTCACCTCGATCGGCTCGAGATCGAGGATGGAAATCAGGTCGATCAGGCTTTTGGACATCGGTGGCTTTCTCGCGTCATTCCATGGCGACTGGCCCTTGCTTATAGGGCCTGTTTCGCCCAGCTATAATAAGGTAGCAAGCCGGACCACTGGTTTCACGGGTTCGAGTAAGGCGGTCCAACATGTCAGCACAGCGAGGCATTGTCATCGGTGGTGGCGCATTGGCCGGACTGGCGCTGGCGCTGGCGCTGCGTCAGGGCCTTGGACCCGAGCTTCCCATTGTCGTCGCCGATCCGGCGCTTGATACAAGACCCAGCCGCGACCCGCGTGCCACCGCCATCGTTGCGGCCTGCCGCCGGCTTTTCGAGACGATCGGCGTTTGGAGCGAGGTCGCGGACGGCGCGCAGCCGATCCTGGATATGGTGGTCACCGATTCGAAATTGGAGGACGCCACGCGGCCGGTGTTCCTGACATTCTGCCGGAAATGTCGAGCCGGGCGAACCCTTCGCGCACATGGTCGAGAACCGCTATTTGATCGACGCACTGGTTGCGCGCGCGACCGCCGATGGGATCGATCTTCGCGGTCTCGCGGTTTCCGATTTTGCCGCGCGCAGCGACGGTGTCGCCGTCACGCTTGCGGACGGCAGTATCATCGAAGCGAGCCTTCTGGTGGCTGCCGACGGCGCGCGCTCGAAACTGCGCGAGCGCGCCGGAATCGCCACCCATGGCTGGGATTACGATCAATCCGGAATCGTGGTCACGGTCGGCCATGAGCGCGATCACCATGGCCGCGCCGAAGAGCATTTCCTTCCCTCCGGCCCCTTCGCGATCCTGCCGCTTTCCGGAAAACGGTCATCGCTGGTCTGGACCGAAAAGCGCGCCGAGGCCGCGCGGATCACGGCACTTGGCGAACAGGAGTTCCACGGCGAACTCGAACGGCGGTTCGGCTTGCACCTCGGCGAGGTGAAGGCGCTCGACAAGCCTCGCGCTTTTCCGCTCGGCTATTTCGTCGCGCGTTCCTTCATTGGCGATCGGTTGGCGTTGGTCGGCGACGCCGCTCATGTCATTCATCCGATCGCCGGCCAAGGCCTCAATATGGGCCTGAAGGACGTGGCCGCGCTTGCCGAGGTCGTCGTCGATGCCGCGCGGCTGGGTATCGATCCCGGCCAGGCCGATGTGCTCGAGCGCTATCAACGCTGGCGGCGGTTCGACACCATGGCGATGGGGCTTGGCGACCAATTCGCTCAACTTCCTGTTCTCCAATGAATCGGCGCTGCTGCGTACAGTGCGAGATATCGGCCTGGGCCTGGTCGATCGCGCCCCGCCGCTGAAGGGCCTGTTCATTCGCCAGGCCGCGGGCCTTGCGGGCGAGGTTCCGCGGCTCTTGAAGGGCGAAGTTCTTTAGGGGCTGCCGGCCTGAACAAAAGCCGCGACCGCATCGAGCATGGTGGCGTCGAGTGCGCGCTCCGGCTGATTGTAAGCGGCGAGATTATCGCCGTCGTCGGTGACGTCGACGAGGATATGGTTCATCTCCGGCACCCACAGCGTTTTCGCCAGCGGCGAGGCGGCGGAAAGCGCGGCAAAATCCAGTCGCGCCACCTGCAAGTCACGCCCGCCGCCGACGATCAATGTCGGCTTTTCGATCGATTTCAAGGGGTCGACGGGATCGATGGTGAAGGCTGATGCCAGGCTCGGCTGCATCGACGGCGCGATCGAAAGACCGCGCGGCGGCGGATCGACGATCTGCCCATCCATGATGCTGTCGATCGCCTTCAGAATAGGATCGAGAACTTCCGGCGGAATCTGTCTACGCTCAAGCTGCGCCTTCAGGAGATCTCCCTGCCGGCGCGCCGCGGTAACGAGCAGCACCAGGCGATCGATCTGTACCTGCCGCGCGGCGAGGATCGCCACCAACCCGCCCTCGCTGTGCCCGATCACCACCACGCGGCCGAATTTTCCGCTGCTGCGCAAGTAGTTCACCAGCGATACGGCGTCATCGACATAGTCCTTGAACCGAAAGTCCTCCGGCTTTCCGAACTCCGGTTTCCATCCGCCCGCGCCGCGCTTGTCATAGCGAAGCGTCGCGATCTTTCGCTCCGCCAGCTGTTCGGCAAGTTTCTTCAGGGTCGCGGGCTTGGCCTGCGGTCCGTTGCCGTCATGGTCGGTCGATCCGGATCCCGCGATCAACAGCGCAACCGGGGGACGTTCGACATCCGGTGGGGTCATCAAGACCGCATCGAGATTACCGATGCGAATTTGAGCTTCGTTTGCCGATGCGTTCGTGATCGCGGCGCAAAGGCTCAAGATGGCCAAAGCGATGATAAGCCTGCGTTCACGCATGGCTAATCTATCTTTCTCGCCTCTTCGGGCAGCATGATCGGAATGCCGTCGCGGATCGGATAAGCCAGTTTTGCCGAGCGCGAGATCAATTCCTGCCGCGCCGCGTCGTATTCCAGCTGGCCCTTGGTCATCGGGCAGACCAGAATTTCCAGCAGCTTGGGGTCGACGGTGCCTTCGGGGCGTTCGGGCAAGGCAGTCATGCTTAGCTCTCCGGCATTGAGGTCCGATTCAATATCCGCCCCCTGTATCATATTCGGTCGGAACGTATAGCCGTGGAGGGGGCGGGATCGGCAACATTTCAACCTCGCCAATTCGGTAAAGGAAGCTCGAACACAACCGATCAATTGCAACGGGAACTACTAGGCAAATTCCAACAATTCTTCGGTAAAACCGTCGAAGTAACAGGTGCCTGCAATCCGGGCGGGGTAAGGATCAACATGTTTGTAAATCGACGCCAGAGCGAACGCCGTGTGTGCCGGAGCTTCGCCAAAATCCAGTTTGGGACGGGTTCGTTGCCGCGCGACTGCACCATCACCGACGTGTCATCGGGCGGTGTGAAGGTCATCGCCGAACATCTCGACGTTCCCACTGAATTCACCATCATCATGTCGGAAGGCCGGCCGCGCCAATGCAAGCTGGCATGGCGGATCGGCTACGAGTTCGGCGCACAATTCGTTGATTAACGCGAGTGACGCAAAAGCGGCCATTCGTGGGCGTCGAGCCTCCGGCTTAACCGGAATTTAGGGTTAAGCTGCAAGCATTTCTGGAGCGAGTGCCGCCTATTTGAAGTTCCTGCGCCCCTAGCCGCAAACCTGTTCAGGAACTTCAAATAGGAAGCGGCAATCGAATTGTAAATTTGCTGGTGACCATAACTTTCCGAAGTTCGTGAATAGTGGATGCTGCGACGGGGCACGAACTTCGGAAAGTAGTCACCAGTACTGTCACGTCAGGCTCCAGAAATGCATCCGCCATTGTTCCGGCCGCTCGGCCTTGCGAGATTCCGTGCCGTGACGGTGCTATCGGCCGTTCTGCTTCTGGGGCTTTGCGGCTGCCAGACCGACGGACTGACGGACATCACGGGATCGCTCGGCGACAAGGCCGAGAAAACGTCTCCAGCCAAAAGCCTGGAATTCTATCAAGAACGCCATCGCGCCAATCCCAGTGATCCCGAGGCGGCCTTGAATTACGGAAAGGCGTTGCGCGCCACCGGTCAGCGGTCTCAGGCGGTCGCCGTGCTGGAGCAGGCCACGATTGCCCACCCCGATAACAAGGCCTTGCTGGCCGGTTATGGGCGCGCGCTGGCGGACAACGGCAATTTCCAGCAGGCTTTCGAAGTTCTCGGCCGCGCTCACACGCCTGAAGATCCCGACTGGCGAATTCTGTCGGCGCAGGGCGCGGTACTTGACCAGCTCGGTCGCGGCGAGGAAGCCCGGCAATATTATGCGAGTGCGCTACGCATCGTGCCGGATGAGCCGTCCGTCCTGTCCAACCTCGCGCTCTCTTACGTTCTTTCAAAGGATCTCGCCAAGGCGGAAGAAACGCTGCGCCGCGCCAACAGTCGCGCCGATGGCGATCCGCGCGTACGGCTGAATCTTGCCTTGGTGGTGGGCCTGCGCGGACATATGGCCGAGGCCGAAAGTCTCGCGAAAGAGGGCCGTCCTCCGGAGGAAGCGGCCGCCAATGTCGCTTACTTGAGGCAGATGCTGGCCAAGCATGCGACCGCGAAAACCGGATCAAGCAGCGCTGCACGGACGGACTAGAGCTCCGATTCCGAAGTTAGCAAGCTATTGCTGCGGCCTTCTGATCCGCCACATCAGGCTCGTTTCGGCGCGCCGTTGCTTCAGCCTTTGGCGCGCAGCTTCTTGATCAGCGGAGAGAACAGCGAACTCCGCGGCTTCTTGGGTTCGCCGCGTCCGGTGATCTGATTTGCGATCTGGACGAACGTCTTGCTGATGCGGTGACCGGCGGAAATCTCGGCGATCATCTGGCCGTTATTGGCGGCGGTGCCGAACATCTTCGGATCGAATGGAATCGAAGCGAGCGGCGGGCCTTCGATGGCCTTGGCGAATTCGCGCGGGGAAATTTCCGGCCGCTTCGACATGCCGACCTGGTTCAGGCAATAGAGCGGGGGCCTGTCGTTGGGACGCGCCGCCTTGAGCATACTCAGCATGTTCTTGGCATTGCGCAGGTTGGCGAGATCGGGTTCGGCAACGATCAGAATATCGTCGGCCCCGACCAGTGCGCGGCGCGTCCATCCCGACCATTGGTGCGGGATGTCGAGGACGATCACGGGCGTGGTCAGCCGCAAGGTATCGAAAATCGCATCAAAGGCGTCGGCACCGAAGTCATAGACGCGGTCGAGTGCTGCCGGTGCGGCCAGCAGGTTCAGATGGTCGTGGCATTTCGACATCAGACGCTCGATGAACGCGCTGTCAGGCCGTTCGTTGGCAAACACCGCGTTGGCGATGCCCTGCAACGGATCCTTGTTGTAGTCGAGGCTGGCGGTGCCGAACGCAAGGTCGAGGTCGATGACCACCGAATCCAGCGCCAGGTCGCGCGCGACCGCCCATGCCACGTTGTGGGCGACGGTAGAGGCGCCAACGCCGCCCTTGGCGCCAACAACCGCGATGATCCGACCGACCGCGACGGCTTCGGACGCCGAGAACAAGCCGCAGATGGCGCGGACCACATCGAGCGTCGCAACCGGCCCGATCACATAATCGCTGACGCCGCGCCGTACGAGTTCGCGATAGGGCGCGACATCGTCATCGCTGCCGATCACGACCACGCGCGTTCCGGCGTCGCATACGGTGGCGAGTTCATCGAGACCGGCAAGAATGTCTTCGTTGGCCTTGGTCTCCAGAATGATGACGTTCGGGGTCGGGATACTGTGATAGGTCTCGATGGCGGTCACCACGCCACCCATTTTGATCGTGAGATGCGCTTTGGCGAGACGCCGGTCGAGTCCTGCGGACTGCACCGCATCGGCCGTCGTCGTGGTTTCGCAGAAAGCCTGCACCGAGACCCGCGGAGCCGGCGCGATATAATCATCGCTTAGCGGGGGCAAGGCATCCAGATCGTCTGAATTGTCACGCGAATAGATCATTTGCCTGCGTCGCTGAGTTTGGCCTTGTCGCCTTCGGGATAGTCGGTCGCGGTGGTCGTGCCCTTGCGATATTTTTCGAAGCCTTCGGTACGCCGCACGGTATAAGCGGGGGTTTCCGGGCGCGGTTGCACGAGGTCCGATGGATTATCGACCATCGCGGCCATGTTGCGCTGATAGGCGCAGCCGAAATTGTAATAGGACTTGTTTTCCATGTAGCTGGGATCCTTGGCCGAAGGTCCGAGATCTTCGGGCCAAACGCCGCAAGGCCCGACCACGGCCGTCATCCTCGGATAGGTAAAGCGAACGGTCGCCAGCGTCCTGGGATCGTCCGGGGTGTAACGGTGCAGCGTGATTGCGTTGGCCGGCACGCCGCGTGCTTCCAGAAGCGCCCTTGCTTCGTGGTATGCGCTTTCCGCGGCGCGTGCATTGGGCGTATTGGCTGGAACATCCGCGGTGATGGCGCCGGTTCCCTCGGCCACCCAGATTCGCGCCAGTCCCGCGACATCGGCGCGTTGGGTGGCGGACAGCCCGCCGCGGGCATGGCCGACGAACAGAACGATGGAGCGGTTGGCTTCCTGAACCGCAATCGGATGCCGCAGGCGATAATCTTCCGGAACACCCTGCACAGGCGTGGCAACGCTTCCCGTCGTCTCGGAACAGGCGCCAAGGACGACCGAAAGGCCGAACATCGCGCCGATCAGGCGGAGCGCTCTGTAGCGATTGAGCGACGTCTCGTTTGTCATCGTGCTTGCCCCCACTAGGCCGTCTCAGTCGATGATGAAGCCGAAATTGGCCTGATAATTTCCGATCTGTTCCACCCGTGCCGGAACGCCGTAGATTCGATTCATTTGTGCAAACAGGGCCGATTGAGCGTCGGAAGCCGGCGCAAAGCCGTCATCCGGCCGCGATAATTCTTTCTGCGCGACCGCACGCACCACATAGGGGGTGACGATGACCATCAGTTCGGTCTGGTTTTTGACGAAATCCTGGCTCCGGAACAGTTGTCCGAACAGCGGGATTTGATCGACACCGGGCATTCCGTTCACGGCCTGCTTGGTCTGTTCCTGAATGAGACCTGCCATCGCCAGCGAGCCGCCAGAGGGAATCTCCAGCGTCGTTTCAGCGCGGCGGGTCTTGATTGATGGGATGGTTGTTCCGCCCGCGCCGCCCTGCAGCGCGTTGTCCAAAGAGACTTCAGACACTTCGGTCATGACCCGCAGGCTGATGCGGCCTTCGGTCAAGACGACGGGCGTGAAATTTAGCGAGATACCGAATTTCTTGAAGCTCACCGTCTGGACGCATTGCCCAATTGCGCCCGCCGTCGTCGTTTGACAGGTGACGCCGGTCGGGATTGGAAATTCACCGCCTGAAATAAACGTCGCCGACTCCCCGGAGATGGCGGTCAGGTTTGGTTCAGCCAGGGTACGCACCACGCCCGCGCTTTCCATCGCGCGAAGCGTCGCCGTAACGGTCGGAACGCCGGCCTTGTTGAGCGCGGAAGCGGCGAGGCCGTTAGCGCTGTTCAACGGTCCGTTGTTTGCGGTGAACGCGTTGGCATTGTTGAAGTTCACCACCGCCGTGCCGTAATTCATGTTGGCGCTGAGGTCGATGCCTAGCTGCTTGATGATGCTGCGCTGGACTTCGGCAACGGTAACTTTCAGCATCACCTGGTCGCGATTGCGAACCACGATGGAATTGACGACCTTGTCCGCGCCGCCCACCAGACGGGAGACGACATCGCCAGCCTGCTGGGCCTCGATGGGGGTGGACACCGCTCCGGTCAGCATGACGCTGTCACCGATGCCTTCCGCCTGAATCTCCGCGCCCGGCAGCAGTTGCCTCAGCGCGGTGCGAACGCCATTGAGGTCGCGCTTGATCGCGATATCATAGGCGGCGATCTGCTGACCATCCGCATCAAAGAACACGACGTTGGTCTGACCGACGGCGGAGCCGATGATGTAGGCGCGCTGCGGCGAGCGGATGACGGCGTTTGCGATCTTCGGGTCGGCCACCAGCACGTCCTTGACGTCACGGGGCAGGTCGACGATCGCTGATTTGCCAACACCAAGCGAAAGAAAACGGGTTTTTGGCGAGGCGCTGGTGATGCTCGAGGTGGTCGCCGGCGCGGCGTCGCTCTCGGCCGAGGCTGCCGGAGCAAGACTGGAAATCAGGGCGAGTGCCGCCGCCGAAAACGACAAGGCGCTGATCAGTAAGGTTCGGAGTGACGTTCGGCTTCCCCTGTTAGCCATGTTTTTTGTCCTTCTGGTCATGGGCGCCCTTCTGGTCACTTCGCGACCGCGGCGCCTGGATGGTTGACGCCGTAACGCACCACGTTGATACCGGGACGCTGGGCCGTATCGTTGGAGCTGACCGTCACCTGGTTGACGTCGGCGATGCTGCGCAATGCCAGCGACAGGATTCCGGCCTGCCGCGATGAGGCGAGCGAGATCGCTTGCTCCGGCTTTAATTCAAGCGTGACCGTGCGGCCGATGACGTTGTTGGTGCCGTCTTTTTCCTTCGGCGCCTGATCGATCGCGAGGACGCGAATATTGGTCAGAACAACGTTCGTAACGACGAGGTCAGGAGCGGCTGGGTTCGCCGGATCCTTCATGCGTCGCGTCATCAGGACGTCGACGTGGTCATTGGGCAGAATGAAGCCAGCCGCGCCCGTCTCCGCGGAAATTTCCGTCGATACCGCGCGAAATCCGCTTTGCAGGATCGCGGCCATGAAGCCCGAGCCGTCGGCTTTCACCAGTTTCGCTTCCCGGATCGGCTCGCCGGCAACAAACGGCGCGCGCGCGATCGAGCCCGCGACCTGGTTCGTGGCGTCCGGACGATCGCTACGGCGGATGAAGCTGCCGCTCGACGTTGACGCCGGCCAGCTCTGCCAGATCATGTCATTGGCCGTTAGCGTCTGGCCAAGATTGATGTCGGCTTTGGCCACCAGGATGTCGACCGTCTGAAGCTGGGCGACGGGCGCGGCGGCAGCCGGTGGCTTGCTGTCAGTCCCGCTGGCAAGATAGGCGGCGACGCCGCCGGCACTGAGAGCGATGGTCAGGACGACAATGCGGGCGATGTTCATACGCGAGATCTACTGTTACGCAAAAGGATACTGGACGGTCTTCGAAGGAGCCTCACCTCCAAGGATGACTAAGCGGTAAAGGTATAAGCGAGCTTGAAGGCGAGGGCGTTTGCGCCAGACCGTTGGCGGATTTGTCCGCATGGTGAACGCAAGGTTATTGTCGTTCGGCGGCGTGCGCGGACCGTCGGGCGTCCGGTTCGAATATTGGCTCGATCGCTCGATTTGCCGGAGCGAGGCGGCGAGCCGCCGCGCCACCCTCACAGGCCGGTGATACCGTCGAAGGCGACCATGGCGTTCGAGTAGAAAGATTCACCATGCCCCGCGAAAAGTCGCGAACAGGCCGCCATCCGGACCGCACCGCAATATCGCCGTCGTCCGCATTCGCCGAAACGGCCTCGTCTCACGATTAGTTCATCGCCGTAAGCGGGAATGAGTGTCAGGGGCGAGAAGCGTCGTGGTCCCTGAAATCACTTGGCAATTTTAAAATCGCTCTAAGGTAATCGTATTTCAGGCAGCCGCGCTTGACCTGTGCGTCTGCGGTTGAAAATACAGACCATGACGACTGATCAAAACAATACGGCGCCGCAGACGCGGCTTGGCCTGGCCAAACGCGGCTATTCCGGCGTGATCCATCATCTTGACGCGGACGAGGGCAGCTCCTCGCTTCCCGCGATCGAACTCGAAAGCCGCCTGATCGAACTCGGCTTCGTCGAGGGCGCCAGGGTGGAGGTGCTCCACGAGGGCATTATCGGGCGTGACCCGATTGCCGTTCGTATCGAGAACGTCACGGTCGCGGTGCGGCGGCGCGAGGCGATGGCCGTTGTAGTCGTCTGACGAAAGCTATACGGCGTCATGGAAGCACCGTTAATGCATCTCGCCCTGGTGGGCACGCCCAATAGCGGCAAGACTTCGCTATTCAATGCGCTGACGGGCAGCCGGCAGAAGGTCGCGAATTATCCCGGCGTCACCGTCGAGCGCAAGGAAGGGTTTTTTGTCACCCCGCTCGGCCGGCAGGCTTCGGTGGTTGATTTGCCCGGCACCTACTCGCTGCGCGGCCGCAGCCCTGACGAGGAAATCACCCGGGATTTCGTCTTGGGCCGGGCTGCCGGCGAAGCTCCGCCCGATCTCGTCCTGTGTGTGGCGGATTCCACCAATCTGCGGCTGACGATCCGGCTGCTGCTCGAACTCAAGCAGACCGGCCGGCCGTTGATGCTGGTGCTCAACATGTTCGATATCGCGACCCGGCGCGGCGTGACCGTCGATGCCCCGCGCATGTCGGAGATGCTGGGCGTTCCCGTGGTGACGTCGATTGCGGTGCGCAAGAGCGGCATCGCCGAGCTGTTGCGCAAGACCGACGAAATCGTGCTGCAGCCACCGGCTTCGCCGCAGCAAAACCTCTGGCAACCGCTCTCGGTTGCCGAGTTGCGCGCGACCCAGCGCGAGGCCGACCGGATCATTGGCGCAACCGTCAGCCTGCCGACGCAAACCCGACACCTGGACGGCCCGGATCGACGCCGTGGTGCTGCATCCGGTGGCCGGACTTGTCATTCTTGCTCTGGTGCTGTTCGTCATGTTCCAGGCGGTGTTCGCATGGGCGCAGCCGCTGATGGAGCTGTCTGTCGGACGCGTTTTCGGCGCTCGGTCAATTCGTGCACGACACGCTGCCCGCGGGGCTGTTGCAGAGCTTCCTGCAGAACGGTGCGATCTCCGGCGTCGGCAGCGTCATCGTGTTCCTGCCGCAGATCATCATCATCTTCCTGTTCATCCTGCTGCTCGAAGATTTCGGCTACATGGCGCGCGCGGCTTTCCTGATGGACCGCATCATGGGCGGCGCCGGATTGCACGGCCGCGCCTTCATTCCCCTGCTTTCGAGCTTTGCCTGCGCCATTCCCGGCATCATGGCGACGCGCGTCATCGACAATCGCCGCGACCGGCTGACCACGATTCTGATCGCGCCGCTGATGACCTGCTCGGCGCGCATTCCCGTCTACACCCTGATCATCTCCGCTTTCATTCCCGACGAGCAGGTGTGGGGCTGGGTCAATCTCAGGGGCCTCGTGATGTTCGGCCTTTACGCGGCGGGCATCGGCAGTGCGCTAGGCGTGTCCTTCCTGATCAAGTTTTTCATGCTGCGCGATTATGCGCCGGCGCCGTTCATGCTTGAGTTGCCCGACTACAAGATGCCTCGCCTCAACAGCATCGCGATCGGCATCTATACGCGGGCGAAGATGTTCCTGCAGCGCGCCGGCACCACGATCTTTTCGATGATGGTGCTGATCTGGTTTCTGGCGTCGTTTCCGCAACCGCCTGCCGGCGCAGAAGGGCCCGCCATCAACTACAGCCTCGCCGCGATCATCGGCCATGCGCTGGCGCCGCTGTTCGCGCCGCTCGGCTTCAACTGGCAAATCGTGGTCGCCTTGATTCCGGGCATGGCGGCGCGCGAAGTCGCAGTCGCGGCGCTTGGCACGGTCTACGCGATCGAAGGCGGCAAGGAAGCCGCCGATCAGATCGGGCAGGTGCTGGCCACCAAATGGAGCCTGGCGACGGCGCTATCGCTGCTGGCCTGGTACATCTTCGCGCCGCAATGCGCCTCGACGCTTGCCGTGATCCGGCGCGAGACCGGCGGCAACAAATGGATGGCGATCACGTTTCTTTATATGTTTGTGCTGGCCTATGCGGCGAGCCTCGTCACCTACAATGTCGCCGTCGCGCTCGGCGCCGGATAGAGCGTTTTCGAGCGAAGTGGGTACCGGTTCGCGTGAAGAAAACGCGTCAAATCAAAGAGCTGAATAGGCGCTAACGACGCTGGCTACTGCAAGCCGGTGTCGCTGCTGGTGCGCTTCTTGGCAAGATCCATCTCGGTCACCGCGATCAGGATTTCGGCGCGGGTCTTGAGATCGGGCGCTTCCAGCATCGCCTGTTTTTCCGGCGGCCCGTAGGGCGACATCATCGCCAGCGCGTTGACCAAAGCCTCATTGGGCGCATTTTCGATGCCTTCCCAGTCGACCTTGAGGTTGTTGGCCTCCAGAAATTCCGTCAGCGCCTTGAGGAGCGCCTCGCGATCGACGGCTTGCTCGCCTTTGCGCGCCGTGAAATCGTCGAGATAGGGGAAGTAATCGACTTTGCACTGCCGATACTGTGTCAGTGCCGTTTGCTCCGCGATCACCTTGAAGCGGGTGATGCCCGTGAGTTCGAGGATGTAGCGGCCGTCGCCGGATTCGGCGAGCTGGGTGATACGTCCGACACAGCCGACCTGAAACAGCTTCGGATGGGCCTCATCGGGTGAGTGAGAAACGTCGGGCTGGATCATCCCGATCAGGCGATGGCCGTCGCGGAACGAATCGTCGACCATGGCCAGATAACGCGGCTCGAAAATATTGAGCGGCATCTGCCCGCGCGGCAGCAGCAACGCCCCGGGCAACGGAAATACCGGAATGATCTCGGGAAGGTCTGAAGGTCCGCGATATTCGGCATTGATCGGCATTGCGCTCACCAGCCCATATCGTGCCTCTAGTGGTCCGATTTTAACATTTGCATCCCAATATGGCAGGCACTTTTGCAAATGTTAGAATCAAAGGACCACTAGCAAAGATAGATTTCTAGTAGAGTTTTGGATTTGACATTCGCTTTTCGCATTTCCGGCTACGAGGGTAGCGAATGTCAAATCCACTCTACTAGTCAGCTCACGCCATTCGCGTAATCCGATTGCAGGCTCAAGCCTGCTTTAATCTTCGTTCGAAGCGGAATTACGAAAACAAGATTGTCGAAAGCCGCTTTCTTCCCTCGACCGTTGCTTCGTCGGTGGCGCCCCAGGCGTCGAAGAACTGTACCAGCTGCTTGCGGGCGCCGTCTTCGTTCCACTTGCGGTCACGCTTGACGATTTCGAGCAACTGCTGGGTCGCCTCGGTGCGCTTGCCGGCGGCGTTGAGGGCGGTCGCCAGATCAAATCTCGCCTGATGGTCGAGCGGGTTTGCGGCGACTTTCTGTTCGAGCTCGGCGACCGGGCCGAGCGAACTGGCCTGTTCGGCCAGATCGATCGTGGCCTGCACGGCCTTCACTGCCGCGTCACCGCGCTTGGATTCAGGAACCATGGCCAAGGTCTGCTTGGCCTGATCGATCGCGCCAGTCGTGACATAGCATTTCGCCAGTCCGGCCAGCGCGGCGATATTGGTGGCATCGGCGGCAAGCACTTCCGCATAGATCGAGGCTGCGGTGGCCGCGTCGCCCTCGGCGAGCAAGGTTTCGGCTTCTTTGAGGATATCCGCGATGTTCGGCTCGCCGGGCATGCCGGCCGTCAGTTTGCTGACGAAGGCGGCGACCTGGCTTTCCGGCAAGGCGCCCATGAACCCGTCGGCAGGCTGGCCATTGACGAAGGCGATCACGGCCGGAATCGACTGGATTCCCATCTGGCCCGGGATCGCCGGATGCTCGTCGATGTTCATTTTGACCAGCTTGACCTTGCCGTTGGCGGCGCGGACGACCTTTTCGAGGATCGGTGTGAGCTGACGGCACGGGCCGCACCACGGCGCCCAGAAGTCGATCAGCACCGGCTGCCGCTTCGATTCCTCGATGACGTCCTTGACGAAAGTCTGGGTGGTCGTCTCCTTGATCAGATCGGGCGCTGCCTGCGGCGCGGCTCCATTGCCCTGCTCTAATATTGTCACGGGAATCCTCGTCTGATGTCTGACGGATTTTGCAGCCGGCCCGCGCCTATCTAGCACGGGTGGGCTTTGCGGTTCAGCTGTTCTCATCCCCAGATGGCGGTTGGGACGGAAATTTCAATCGGTTTTTGGCCGAAAGTGCTGGCCGGGTTAGGCCGCGCTGGTTCGGAAAATGACTCAAATCTTTGCGTGAATTGGTGGGGCCTCGCCCGGCGAAGTTCCCCGCGGAGACCGGTTCGGCGTCCGCTTAAACGCCATTTCGAGCCGGTTTCGCCCAATTGGTCGCCATATCCGGCTCTTTAAGCTAGTTTCGATCGCCCGTTGCTGGCTGTTGCATTCGCAGTCCGCATTTGGCATAGGTCTGCCGTCGCCGGTGACGTCAAGGCGACAATCTTCAAAGGATGCGGGTGTAGCTCAGGGGTAGAGCACGACCTTGCCAAGGTCGGGGTCGAGGGTTCGAATCCCTTCGCCCGCTCCAGTTTTCTCTTCCCGAGAACTGAGAGCGATGGGAGTGGTCCTTTCGGACCAGCTCCTGAAAGCGCATCCGCCGTTTTTTTGCCGCAGCGAACAGCTTCGCATCCGCATGGTGCTGGATCACGACGGATCATCTCTTCCGTCGTCGCCATCTTGTCACCCTGACCGTGCGGCTTTCCGCCCTGCGGGATTTCTGCACACGGCACACCTGATACGCCGCCGGCGCGACACGCGCGTTGCCCTTTTCTGCCACGATTGGGGCGGCGGGCAAAAATTTATCTCACCTACACGCGCAAAGCGAACGTGCTGCGCGCTTCTCTCCATCGGGCGATGTGGTAGGATTTTCACGCCGCGCGAACCATTCGCCCGCACAGGCGCATCAAAAAACAACGTCGCAGCCGAACTGGCTGCATCAGGGAGAGACGCGATGAAATCGGCTTTCAATCGATCCATTCTTGCGCTCACAACCATCCTGGCCGTTGCAGCGACCGCGCCGGTCGCTGCGCAGGACAAGGGGTTGAAGAAATACGAGTCCGGCAACAAGGAGTTCTGGACGCATCCGCCGGATGACTGGTTCCTCGGTGATGAGACGGAAGCCCAAAAAGGCCTGGCGCCGCCATCGGGACCGCCGACCGGTTCGTCGGACGCCGAACTCGCCGCCCTGGTCAAGAAGATCAAGCTGCCGGAAGGTTTCAAGATCGACGTCTACGCCTCCGGCGTGCTGGCAGCACGGCAAATGGCCTGGGGCGACAAGGGCACGCTCTTCGTCGGCTCATTCGGTCTCGGCAACGTCTATGCGATCAAGGACAACGGCGGCAAGAAAGAGGTCAAGACCATCCTCAAGGGGCTGAACATGCCCACGGGTCTCGCCTTCCGCGACGGCGCGCTCTATGTCATCGCCGTCAACAAGCTGATCCGGTACGACAACGCCGAGGACAATCTCGACAAGCTCGGCGACGGCAAGGTCGTCTACGACGACATGCCCTCCTACGCCGCGCACGGATGGAAATATCTCGCCGCCGACAAGGACGGCTGGTTCTATATTCCGTTCGGACCTCCCTTCAACATCGGCATTCCGCCGACCAGCGTATCGCAAATCCGGCGCGTCGATCCCAAGACCGGCAATGCCGAACTTGTCGCGCTCGGCGTCCGCAACAGCGTCGGCGGCGACGTCGATCCGCGCAGTGGAAAATACTGGTTCACCGAGAACGCGCGCGACTGGATGAGCGACGACACGCCAAGCGACAAGCTGAACATGATCTCAAGGCTCGGCGAACACTTCGGCTACCCCTATTGCCATCAGGGCGATATGCCGGATCCGAAGTTTGCGATGGGCCACAAATGTTCGGAGTTCACGCCGCCGGTGCTCAATCTCGGCGCCCACGTGGCTCCGCTCGGCATGAAGTTCTATACCGGCGACCAGTTCCCGGCCGAGTACAAGAACTCGATCCTGATTGCCGAACACGGTTCCTGGAATCGGCATAAATATCAGGGCGCGCGTATCGTCCGCGTCACCGCCGATCCGGATGGCAAGAATGCCAAGGAAACCGTGTTTGCATCCGGCTGGATCGAAGGCGACCAGGGCTATCTCGGCCGTCCCGACGACATCATCCTGGACAAGGATGGTTCGATCCTCGTTGCCGACGACTGGGCCGGTGCGATCTATCGCATCAGCTACAAGAAGTAGGGCGAGAAATCGAAAGAGCTGCGACTGCCCGGTGACGGGCGGCCGCAGCTTCGCGTTGAGTTACGGAGCGAGCCCGGTGATGCGCCGTCGATTTTGGATCAACGTTCTCTGCGCGACAGTGATGTCCGCGGCGATGACCGTAACATCGCCCGCCGCCGATCTTGAGGCGGCGAAGAAAAAGGCCGAACCCTGCGCCGGCTGTCATGGCGAAAACGGCATTTCGCAAATGGAAAACATTCCGTCGCTGGCGGGACAGCCGGATCAGTTCATTCAATGGCAGTTGGTGTTCTTTCGCAGCGGCGCGCGCAAGAACGAGCAGATGCAGCCGATCGCCGAACAGGTCGATAATGACGATATCCGCAATCTCGGCGCTTATTTTGCGTCGCTGACGCCGCCGAAATCGGCAAGGCCCGACGACAACCCCGACCTGTCGCAGAAGGGCGCGCAAGCGGCCGTCGGGCGGCGTTGCGCGTCCTGCCATACCGACAGCTTCGCGGGCACCAAGGCGGTGGCGCGCATCGCCGGACAGCGTGAAGATTATCTTCTGAAAGCGTTGCACGACTACAAGTCAGGCGCGCGATCCGGCGGGGGCATGGCGGCGATGGCTGACGTCGCCTATCCCCTCAGCGAAGAAGAGATCACGGCGCTCGCGCACTACCTTGCGCATCTGTGACGGCCTCATCCTGAGGAGCGGCGAAGCCGCGTCTCGAAGGATGAGATTATAGTGGCCTCATGGTTCGAGACGGCGCTCGCGCGCCTCCTCACCATGAGGGACCTTACGCGCGTTGGCTCTGATAGGCCTTCAGATGCGTATAAGCGATCCGCAGCTTCGGCACCGGCACCTTCGCCGCGTCGCCACGCGCGATCAGATCGCCGATCACGTGATCGGCCTCGACCTGGGCACCCGCCTTGATGTCCCGGAACATCGACGCGGTGAGTTGCGAACCTGACGCGGTCAGCATGCCGTGCGCGCGTTCGAAGAATGGACCGGCGGGGGTGTGGCCTTCCGCTGAAGCGACCGCGCTGCATTCATCGAGGATGCCGAGGATAAAATCCTTGCCGCCGGGTGCTGCCAGAATATGGCCGACGGGCGCGCGCATCGTACAGGTCGCGGCGGCGAGCGAGGCGAGAAAAACCCATTTCTCCCACATGTCCTGAATCACCTGCGTGCTCGCGGCTGCGCCAAAATTGCCGCTTCCCATGGCGTCTGCAATCGCCCGCACCCGGTCGGTCATCTTGCCGTCGCGCTCGCCGAAATTCAAGCGACTGCATCGGCGCCAGCTGAACGATCTCGCGGCGCTCGTTAAGGGTCACGGCGATCGCGCACAATCCGCCGAGTACCGCATTCGCCCCGAAGCGTTGGTCGAGCATGTCGAGGTGACGCATGCCGTTGAGCAGCGGAAGGATGGCGGTCTTTGGTCCGACCGCCGGCGCAAATGACTTGATCGCATCTTCCAGGTCGAACGCCTTGCAGCTCAGCAGCACAAGGTCGAAGGCCTCGTCGAGTTTGTCCGCCTGCACGCTCGGCGGCGCCGTCAGCGTCACGTCCCCGTTGGGGCTCTTGATGACAAGGCCGGCGGACGCAAGTTCTGCCGCCCGCCGCGGCCGGACCAGGAATGTCACGTCGCGGCCCGCTTGCAGCATTCTGCCGCCAAAATATCCGCCGATCGCGCCGGCTCCGACCACCAGAATGCGCATGGGAATGGAATCCTTTTTGTTGTTGTTAAACTGCGAATGGCGAATAGGGAGAAGCGAATAGTATATTTCGGCCTTCTATTCGCTAATCACTATTTCGCTTCCTTACCACTTTTCGCCGAACGGGCGTATCTCCAGTTCGAAAGTCCAGGCGCTGCGCGGCTGCTGGTAAAGCTGCCAATAGGACGCGGCGACGGAGGCGGGCGGCATCAGCAAATCCGGATTGTTGAGCGCTTCCTTGCCCCAGAGCTGCTCCCTCCGCTCGCGCACCCAGGCGGTATCGACGCCGGAATCGATGATCAGATGGGCGACATGGATATTTTTGGGCCCGAGTTCTCGCGCCATCGATTGCGCCACGGCGCGAAGTCCGAACTTGGCGCTGGCGAAGGCCGCAAAGCCGCTGCCGCCGCGTAGCGATGCCGTCGCGCCGGTGAAAAAGATGCTGCCCTGACCGCGCGGTACCATCAGCCGGGCCGATTCGCGGCCGGCGAGGAAGCCGGCCCAGCAGGCCATCTCCCACACCTTGCGGAACACGCGATCGGTGGTCTCGAGAATCGGGAAATTGACGTTGGCGCCGACATTAAAAATGGTCACCTCGAGTGGCGCGTGCTTGTCGGCATCGTTCAGAAACGCTGCGACCTCATCTTCCTTTCGGGCGTCCAGCGCGCGCGCCACGATCGATCCGCCCGAGGCCTCGATATCGCTGACCAGCGGCGCGAGCTTGGCGCCGTCGCGCCGGCCGGCGAAGACGGTAAACCCTTCGGCGGCAAATTTCTTGGCGATCTCGGCGCCGATATAGTCGCCGGCGCCGATCACGGCCACGGTGGCATTGCGCTTTTGCATTCGACCATCTCCAATTCAACAAAGTCATTCCGGGATGGTGCGTCAGCAATTGCTTCGCTGTGCTCGCAATCGCGACGTCACTTCCCCAACACCATCTCCTCGACGTCGCGCAGTTGCTCCTTGCCGAAGAACATTTCGTTGCCGACGAAGAATGTCGGCGAACCGAACGCGCCACGCTCGACCGCGCTTTGCGTGTTCTCGATCAGCTTGGCCTTGACCTCGGCCTCGCCGGCGCGCGCGAACAGCCGTTTGGCGTCGAGTCCGGACGCCGTCAGCGCTGCCATGGCCACTTCCGGGTCGTCCATTTTCTTTGGTTCGACCCACATGTGATGAAAGGCCGCGTCGATGTATTTTTCGAACACGCCCTCCATCTGGGCCGCGACCGCGGCCCGCATCAGATTAAGCGTATTGACGGGAAAGAACGGATTCCAGGTGTAGGGCTTGACCTGGAAGCGCTTCACAAAGCGGTTGGTTTCGATCGCGTGAAATTCACGCTTGTTCTTGATGCCGGCCAGCGTCTCGGCGGGCGACCTGTTGTTGGTGGCCTTGAAAATGCCGCCGAGCAGGACCGGCACGTATTCGAACTTCACCCCGATCCGATTTTCGATCGCCGGGATCGCCTCATGGCTGAGGAAGGCGTTGGGACTGCCGAAATCGAACATGAATTGCGGCGCGGTAACGCTCATGACGGCCTCCCGGGCAGTTTCTTTATCCTGCCATTGTGGCGCAACGGCAGCGTTGCGTCCACCGGGTTCAATGATGGTCGTCATATTTTGATCGGACCGGAAACCGGCCGGTCACGCTTCGGGCGGGTCGTCACGATCCCGGAAAGCGAGCCCGATAATGTGGTCGCGAACGTCGTCCGGCCAGGCGGCGATCAGTTCGCCGAATCGCCGGCGGTCGTCCGCGAACAGGGCGCGGGAAGCTTCCTCGAAGCCTTTGAAATCGCCGGCCATCGCCGACATGAAATGATAGGCGGCGTCCCTTGCGGCACGATGACGATCGCGATCGCCGCCGGTGCGGCGCGCCTCCTCCACGAGTTTTCGTAAAGCGACCGATGCCCCGCCGGGTTGGCCCGCCAGCCAATCCCAGTGCCGCGGCAGCAGCGTTACCTCGCGGGCGACGACACCGAGCCGGGGCCGGCCGCGGCCGCGCGGCTCCGATGCCGGCGATTCAGCCGCCACTGTCACTGGATTGAGGGCCGAAGGCGGCAGGCGGGCGAGGATATCCTGTTCCGTTCCGCGCAAATCGACGTCGATCGACCGGCCGCTGGTGTCGTCGAAGATAAGGACCGGTTCGTCGCCGGTCGGTTTCGTGGTTTTCTTGATCGCGATCGCGACCTCGGTCAGCAGCCCGGAGGCCAATCGCCGGTGACCAACGAAGGCGGTGAAGCGTTTTTCAGATGTCATCGGCTTAATCCAGGTTTCAGACTGCTATTATATCCGGGTAAAATACTGAAGTCAATATCGCCCGGGTATAATTATCAGACCGCAATCGCCATTTTGGCCCTCCGCTGCTACGGAATGACGAGGCTCAAGCACCTCAAGTGGGGAAACGCGCGATGCTGTCAGTTCATCACCTCAACAATTCCCGTTCCCAGCGGGTGCTGTGGCTGCTGGAAGAGCTGGGCGTCCCCTATGAGATCGTGCGGTATCAGCGCCAGCCGGATATGCGCGCGCCAGCCGACCTGCGGGCCATCCATCCGCTCGGTAAATCGCCCGTCATCACTGACGACAGCAAAACCATCGCGGAATCCGGTGCGATCGCCGAATATCTCGTCGAGACCTACGGCAACGGCCGCCTGATCCCACCGCCCAACACACCAGAACGCCTGCGCTATACCTATTGGCTGCATTACGCCGAAGGCTCTGCGATGCCGCCGCTCTTGCTCAAGCTGTTGTTCACGCTGATGCCGAAGCGCGCGCCGGCCTTGCTCCGCCCTCTGGTGCGCAAGGTCTCCAACCAGGCGATGACGGCATTCGTCAATCCGCAACTCAAACTGCACATGGCGTTTTGGGAGAGCGAACTGTCCAAGAGCGAATGGTTCGCGGGCGATGCTTTCACGGCCGCCGATATCCAGATGAGCTTTCCGCTCGAGGCGGCCGCGGCGCGTGGCGGTCTCGACCAGGGCCATCCGAAGGCGATGGCGTTTCTGGACCGCATTCATGCGCGGCCTACCTATCGGCGCGCGCTGGAAAAAGGCGGGCCCTACACGGTCGGACGCTGAACTAGCTTACGGATACCCTACTCTCCGGCGGCCTCGGCGCCGCGGGTGCGCGGATCGGGCGCGCCGAGCAGCCCGTTCGGCGTCACCGCGATCGAATTCGCCGAGGTTTGTCCCATCGGCTCGACGATGCGATGACCTTTCGCCCTGAGTGCCTCAAGCGTTTCCTCCGCGAAACCGCGCTCGATCCGCACCTCGTCGGGAAGCCATTGATGGTGCAGGCGCGGCGCGGCCACCGCGGCGGCGACGTCCATGCGGTAGTCGAGCACATTCACGATCACTTGCAGCACCGTGGAAATGATACGGCTGCCGCCGGGCGAACCCGTCACCAGCACCGGCTTGCCGTCTTTCAGCACGATGGTTGGCGACATCGACGACAGCGGCCGTTTGCCGGGGCCGGGCAAATTGGCATCGAAGCCGACGAGACCATAGGCGTTGGCGGCGCCCGGAGCCGCGGTGAAATCGTCCAATTCGTTGTTGAGCAGGACGCCGGTGCCCTCGGCGACCAGGCCAACGCCATAACTGAAATTCAGCGTGTAGGTGTTGCTGACGGCATTACCGAAACCGTCGACGATGGAAAAGTGCGTGGTGTTGCTGCCCTCGCGCGGCGGCGCGGCCGCAACCGCGTCGGCCCATGGCGTCGCGCGATCAAGGTCGATGCTCGCGCGCTGCCTGGTAGCGTAGTCCTTGGTGATGAGGGTCGCGACCGGCGCGCTAACGAAAGCCGGATCGCCGAGATAATGGGCGCGATCGGCGTAGGCGCGCTTCATCGCTTCGATCAGGACATGCAGCGAATTTGCCGAGCCCTGTTTCATCTCCCCAAGCGGGAAGCCTTCGAGGATATTGAGCGTTTCCACCAGTCCGACCCCGCCGGAAGAAGGCAGCGGCATCGAAACGATATCGTAGCCGCGATAACTACCGCGCACGGGCGGCCGAATGACTGGCTGATAGGCCTTGAGATCGTCCGTGGTCATGATGCCGCCAGCGTCGCTTATGGCTTTTACGAGCTTCTCGGCGACAGCTCCCTCGTAGAAGCCACGCGGTCCCTGCGCGGCAATCGCCGATAAGGTGTCGGCCAGATCGGTCTGGACCAGCGTGTCGCCCTCGCGCAACGATGTGCCGTCGGGTCGCGAAAAAATCTTCGCCGCCGAAGGCCAGCGCGCCAGCCGGCGATGCCATTCGGGCAAGGTATCGGCGCCGTCATCGGCGATGACGACACCTTTGCGCGCCAGATCGATCGCCGGTTGGATCAACTCCGCAAGCGTAAATTTCCCAGAGCCATATTTCTCGAGCGCCAGCGCGAGTCCGGCCGGCGTGCCGGGAATGCCGATGCCGAGCGCGGAATCGCGCGACTTGGCGTTATCCGGCTTGCCGTCGGCCCCGAGAAAAATAGTTGGCGTGGTCGCGGCCGGCGCCGTCTCGCGATAATCGATCGCGACGTCCTCGTGCCGGTCCGCCGAATGGATGACCATGAAACCGCCGCCGCCGATATTGCCGGCACGCGGATAGGTCACCGCCATGGCAAACCCGGTGGCGACCGCCGCATCAACCGCGTTGCCGCCGCGCCTCAAGATGTCGGTGCCGATCCGGGCCGCAACCTTTTCCTGCGCCACCACCATGCCGTGTTCGGCCGGAATGGAGTGCACGGTATCGGCAGCCGCCGGAGTATAGAAGCCGCGGCGCTGCTCCTGCGCGGCGGCAAGACCGGAGAACGAGAGAACGACCAGGCCCGCGACAAGGATTTCCCGCCACGGCCTCTTGAACGGTCTCATCAAACTTTCTCCGTCGACGCCACGAATGCTATATGGCCTTTGCCGATGGCGACAAAAAGGTCTGCCGGTGTGCCAATTCCGATATTCGCACCATAGTAGCCGTTCGTTTGGCAAGCTTGCTGGCCGTGGCATCAGCGGGGATATTCAAGACATGGTGACGATGGCTTTGGGCACAGATACGACCAGCCGGGGGCAATATCCTCCTCGCTCCGCGGTGACAGGCTGGATGCTCTTCGCCTGGGCGACCGAACCTTTTTTCACGCTGATTACCACCTTTGTGTTCGCACCTTATTTTGCGACCCATGTGGCGGCCGATCCCGCCAGCGGTCAGTCGTTATGGGGTTTTGCTACGGCGGCGGCCGGACTGATCATAGCTTTGCTCTCGCCGGTGCTTGGCGCCATCGCGGATGCAAGCGGCCGCCGCAAGCCATGGATCGTGGCGTTCGGTGCGCTTCTGGTCGTCGGTGCATCGCTGATGTGGTTCGGTAGTCCCGGTGATGTAAGCGCGATTCCGGCCTTGCTGCTGGCTTATGCGGTCGCAACGATCGGCGCCGAATTTGCCATCGTGTTCAACAATTCGATGATGCCGACGCTGGTGCCGCCCGAGAAGATCGGTCGGCTGTCCGGCAGCGGATGGGCCACCGGCTATGTCGGCGGCATTCTCAGTCTCGTTCTTGTTCTCGGTTTTCTGGCCGCAAATCCCGAGACCGGCCGTACCTTGCTCGGCTTCATGCCACTGTTCGGACTTGATCCTGCGACGCATCAAGGCGACCGCATCGTCGGGCCGTTGACCGCCATCTGGTTCATGATCTTTGCGCTGCCGATGTTTGTGCTGACGCCGGATTATCCCGCGAAGCGGCGGCTCGGCGAAGCCTTGCATGAGGGATTGACGGAGCTGAAGCAGACACTGCGTGAATTGCCGGAGCGGAAATCGATGGCCGCCTTCCTGCTCGCCAACATGATCTATACGGATGGGTTGGTGTCGCTGTTTGCGTTCGGCGGGATTTACGCGGCTGGCACCTTTGGCTGGAGCACCATCCAGATCGGCACCTTCGGTATCATCCTCGCGGTCGCGGGCACTTTCGGTGCGTGGATCGGCGGCAAGCTCGACGATTCCCTGGGCCCGAAACGCGTGATCGCCGGCGCCATGATGATTTTGCTGTTCGCCATCGTCGCCATTCTGCTGGTGAACAAGAATTCGATTCTATTTTTCGCGGTCACGCCGCCGGCGCCGGGCGGCGCCTTGTTCGCTGCCCCCGCCGAGCGCGCTTACCTCCTGCTGGGATGTCTGATCGGGGCCGTCGGCGGCCCGCTGCAAGCCGCGTCGCGAACGCTTCTGGTTCAGCTCGCGCCAAAAGACCGCATCGCGCAATATTTCGGTCTGTTCGCCTTGACCGGAAAGGTGACCTCGTTCGCCGGTCCCTTGCTGATCGGCATCGTGACGGCGGTGACCGAAAGCCAGAAGGCCGGCATGGCGACGCTGGTGTTGTTCTTTGTGGCCGGGCTCGCGCTGCTGGCGCGAGTCAGGGATTAGCCGCGCGTCCCTCGGGCGAGATTTCAGTGCCGGAAATGGCGCACGCCGGTAAACACCATGGCGATGCCATGGGCGTCGGCGGCCTCGATCACTTCATTGTCACGCACCGATCCGCCGGGCTGGATCACCGCGGTGGCGCCGGCTTCGATGCAGGCGAGCATGCCGTCGGCGAACGGGAAGAATGCGTCCGATGCAACGACGGAGCCCTTGGTGAGCGGCTCCGGCAGCTTCAATTCGGTAGCCGCATCCAGCGCTTTACGCGCGGCGATCCGCGCCGAATCCACCCGGCTCATCTGGCCTGCACCGATGCCGACGGTCGCAAGATCCTTCGCATAGACGATCGTGTTCGATTTGACATGCTTGGCGACGCGGAAGGCGAATATCAGATCGCGCATCTCGGCTTCGGTCGGCGCGCGCTTGGTCGCGACCTTCAGCGTCATGTCGTCGACCACGGCGTTGTCGCGGCTCTGTACCAGCAATCCGCCTGCCACGGTCTTCGCGGTCAGGCCGATCGCACGCGGGTCCGGCAGCCCTCCGGCCAACAGCAGCCGCAGGTTTTTCTTGGCGGAGATGATCGCAACGGCCTCATCGGTGGCGTCGGGTGCGATGATCACTTCGGTGAAAATTTCGGTGATCGCGCGCGCGGCTTCCGCATCCAGCGTTCGGTTCAGCGCGACGATGCCGCCAAAGGCGGAAGTCGAATCGCAGGCCAGCGCTTTACGGTAAGCGCCGAGGAGATCGCCGCCTTCGGCGACGCCGCAAGGGTTGGCGTGTTTGACGATGACGCAGGCTGCGGTTCGCGCGGCATCGAATTCAGCGATGCACTCGTACGCCGCGTCGGTATCGTTGATGTTGTTGTAGGAGAGTTCCTTGCCTTGAATTTGCCGCGCGGTGGCGACGCCCGGCCGCCGGTCGGGCGTCCGATAGAACGCCGCCGTCTGGTGCGGATTTTCGCCGTAGCGCAGTGACTGGATCAGGCGCCCGCCAAAGGCGCGGAATTCCGGCGCTTCGGTCTCAAGCTCACGCGCGAACCAGTTCGAGATCGCCGCGTCATAGGCCGCGGTGCGGGCATAGGCCTTGGCGGCAAGACGCCGTCGCAGCCACAGCGTGGTCGCGCCCTGGTTGGCCTTGAGTTCGTCGAGAACGGCCTGGTAGTCGCTGACGTCGACGACCACGGCGACGTCGTCATGGTTCTTGGCGGCGGCGCGGATCATCGCGGGCCCGCCGATATCGATATTCTCGATACAGGTTCTCGAAATCAGCGCCTTTGTCGACGGTGGCCTCGAAGGGATAGAGATTGACGACCAACAGATCGATCTGGCGCGATGCCATGCGTCTTCATCGCGCTGGCGTGATCGGCTTTGTCGCGGATGGCGAGCAATCCGCCATGCACCTTCGGATGCAGGGTCTTGACCCGTCCGTCCATCATTTCGGGAAAGCCGGTCAGTTCCGAAACGTCCTTCACCTGTCAAGCCGGCTTCCGCGATCGCCTTCGCGGTGCCTCCGGTCGAAACCAGTTCGACGCCGTGGAGTGCCAGTGCGCGGGCGAATTCGATCAACCCTGTTTTGTCGGAAACGGACAACAGGGCGCGGGTGACGCGGCGGAGTTGATCGGTCATGGGCAAGGTCCTCTGTTCAAGGGGTGCTTTTTGCCCAGGCGCGCGGCTGATACTCTCGCGCTTCCCGATGGTGCTCCATCCAAAGTCGCCAGTCGCGCGAGCAACGGGTGGGTAGCAGTTTTTGTCGATGTTCACAACGGCAAGGTTCGGTCTATCCGCTGTGTCGAATTTTATTAATTACAGCGGCAGTTCCGGCTCGCGGCGGGTGTTGCGCCTTGCGGCCGTCGCCGAGGGCGAAGACGTCGAGCGCACAAAACTCCAGCGGACCGAGGGCGCGTGGTGCGAATCCTGGCGGATCACGATCTGCGAGGTACGGCGCGGCCCATCATTGCCGGCCAGAAATACGCTGTCCTCAAGCTCGACCTTGTCGTCGAGCGCCTCGAAGGTCCAGACGTCGCGGTTGGGCAATACCAGCATGACGCCGCGGGCGTCGCTGAGACGGCTTGCCTTTACCGCCGGGTGCAGGTGAAACCGCAACGCATAATCGGTTTCGCGGCCCTTGCTCCGTCCGCTCGGATGCCAGCGCCACCGTGTCTTCGCCGTCGAGCCGGGTTCCGTCCGGGCGACAGCATCAACACCCGCCGATGTATCACGCCGAACCGATCGAGATAGCCGTCATGCGAGGTCGTCAGCAGCATGCCGTTGGCGACGGCTTCGCGATAGCTTTCGACCGTGGTCGGCCCGCTGACGATCGGGCGCACCTTGCAGCAGCCGTTTCACCGCGGAAAATTCGACGAACTGGCACGAAGAAGTGTCGTGATAGGTCAGCGTCGAATGCGCCGACGTGCCGCGGGCAAAGCTGCGCCAGTTATCGCGGCCGGTCGACGGCATGCCGCAATTGATGACGATCCGGCTGGTTCCCGAAGATAGTTCAAACGAGAGGCAGCCGGCATGGGCGTCGTGGCTGACGCTCGGCGGCGGCGACGGTCCGGCATCGATGATGACAACGGTCATTGCCGGCATCGAGCCGTTGAAAGCCGGTGTGCGGCATGTTGGCCATCGGCGTGCCGTGGGTGTCGTCATAGGCAAGCAGGGTTGCGAGCACGTCGGAAGATGTTCCGCTCATGCCGTTGAACAGCGCGAAGTTGCCGTCGCCATGCCTGAAGAAGCGCAACATCGGCATCATCCGGTCGATGGCGTTCAGCAGCGCCGGTGGCGGTGCGATATTGCGAGCGGCGAAGGTCTGACGCAGCGGCAACAGGTCGATCAGAAGTTCGATCAGCGCGCCGGGGTTGCGCGAGATATGGCCGCCATCGGGCAGGATTTGGCGCTGCAATTCCTCCGAAAGCCTGCGCGTGGCGGTGCGGATATGGTGAGCCTGATTGGCGAGGCAAAGCGAGGCGTAGCAGAGCGCGATCAGCACCTGCAGCCGCGGCACGCCGTCGGCAATGTCGATCATGGCGGAGCGCAGGTAGCGGATTTCGCGGGACAGCCCGCGCAAGTATCGTCGATAGAACTTGCTGTCGGTATCGCCAAGCACGAGCGGGGCCTGTGACAATAGCGAGATGACGCGGCGCGCCAGCACGTCGGCACGGCGGGCCAAAGGCCGCCTGTAGTTCGGATTCGAAAGCCAGTCGTCGACCAGCGCACGTGCATTGGCGCGGGTGAGGGCGGTATCGGCGGCGCGTAAGTGTCGAAGCCACCCGAAGCCGAGGAGCGCGACCTCCCAATCGTCGGATGGCGGTTCGAGTTCGAAGATCGAACGGCCGTGGCAGGTGACGATCTTGCCCGCAAAGACGAACCGGCCGGCATAGATCTCGGCCGCGCGGGTGGCATCTGCCGTACGCAAATCGTGTGGGGCGATGATGAGGCGGTCGGTACGGCCGGGCCACAGCGACGACAATGCAACCGAGCCGCTGCTTGCCCGCCCCATCAGGTTGCGTGCAACGCGGCTCAGGATCAGCGTCGAGATACGTCTGCGTTGAGCGACCGACACGCCCTGCCTTGGTTGGGAAGATTCTTTTCCGAATCCTTTTAATCCCGAAACGTCGCCAAAACACCACCTTGAAACGGTGCGAATCAGCACAGTAAGGGCGAAAAGCGGTGTAAAATCAGGATTTAGTCGGTGCCGGCAGTCAATTCCGCCGTACCAGCCGCGCGGCGTAAAAGCCGTCAAGTCCGCCCAAGTCTCGGGTCCTGATGGGGCAGGTGACAGGGCAGGGTGCGCAAATCCCCCTCCGCGGTCAGGATTTCGCTCAGGCCCGCGACCTCGCCCGCCCCGATCGGCAGGCGCTGGACCGCCGTTTCGGACTTCAAGAGCTCGGATATCGCCAGCTCGCCCTCTTCCGGCTCCAGCGAACAGGTACAATAGACGAGCATTCCGCCTGGCTTCAGCGCGGCGACGGCCCGTTGCAGCAATCGTTTTTGCGTGGCCACGAGCGGCGCGATGTCGGATTCCTGCCGCAGCCAGCCGATATCGGGGTGACGCCGGATCGTTCCGGTCGAGGTGCAAGGCGCATCGATCAGAATACCGTCGAAACCCTCGCCATGGTTCTGGCCGAGCCATTCGGCGCCGTCGGCCACCGCGAACTCCGCATCCAGCGACAACCGCGCGAGATTATCGCGCAGCCGCGCCATGCGGGCGGGCGATCGGTCGACCGCCGTCACGCGCGCTCCGCCGTGGACGAGCTGCGCGGTCTTGCCGCCGGGCGCGGCGCAGAGGTCGACGATGGTCTTGCCGGTCGACATCGCCGAACAGGTGTGCGGGCAGCGCGGCGGCGGCATCCTGCACCCACCATTGGCCGTCGGTGAAACCCGGCAGCATCGTCACCGAGCCCTGCAACAGCGTGCGGACAGAACCGGTCTGCAGCGTTTCGCCGTGCAACCGCGTGGCCCATTGTTCTGCGTCGGACTTCACGGTGATGTCGAGCGAGGGGTCCTGTCCGATCGCATGGGCGATCTCGCTCGCCGTGGCCGCCCCGTAATGGGTGGACCAGCGCGCGAACAGCCATGGAGCTACATCGAGATGTTTCGATTTGACTTCGTCGATCAGTGGCTGTCCCTCGCGCGCGCATCGACGAAGCACGGCATTGACGAGGCCGGCATATTTCGCCGCGCGCCGATCCGATTGCACCAGCCGCACCGACAGATCGACCGCGGCGTGATCGGGCACGTCCATCCAGAGAATTTGCGCGGCGCCAATCAGAAGCGCGCTTTGCGCACGGGGAGCGTCGGTTGGGACCCCGCGATCCAGCAGCCGTGAAAGAACATGGCCCAAGGTGCCCAACCGCCGCAAAATCGTCGCCACCAGACGGCGCATCAGGGCCCGGTCGCGATCGGAAAGGGTTTTCAGTCCGGGATGGGCAGCGGCGCCATCGAGTTGTTCGTCGAGCGTGCGACGCTTGTGCAGGACGCCATCGAGAATGTCAGCCGCGATCCGCCGCGCCGCAAGGCCTGGCGCTTCAGTTGGCAAAGCGAATCGTTGCGGAGGCATGGAGCGGGCACATCTTGTAATCTGGCGCAGCAATCCGCATTTCAACCCATGCCGACCGCAAGAATCGATTTGGCATCAGAATATGCCAAATGTAAGAATCCGGCGTATGACTTCTCTTCCCAGCGAGCAGGTGTGATGACGGACGATCCATCAGCACCCGATTTGGCCGCTTCAGTAACGGAACGCAAGCCGCTCTCGCCTGCGGCGCAACGCGCACTCGACGAAGCCGAAGCGCGGCGGAAGGCGGCTGCCGCCGAGGCACAGTCCCGACCGAAAGAGTTTCAGGGCCCGAAGGGGCCCGAACCGACCCGATATGGCGATTGGGAGAACAAGGGCATCGCCTCGGACTTCTAAGTTCCGAAGCGTCCGCGTTGCGCGGTTCGCGATCAGCGCGTCACCACCACCGTGGTGCCGATGGATACCCGCTCATACAGGTCGGTGATATCGGGATTGAGCATCCGGATGCAGCCATAGGAGACGAAACCGCCGACCGAGCCCGGCACGTTGGTTCCGTGAATGGCATACTCGCCGCCCGCCAGCGTCATAGCGGCGACCCCCATCGGATTGCGCGGCGAGCCGCCCGGAATCACGTCCGGCAGTTGCGGCTTGTCGCGCTTGACTTCGGCCGGAGGCGACCAGGCCGGATTGCGGTATTTGCCGCTGATCCGCGTGGTGCCGGCCCATTGCTTGCCGGATTTGCCGACGCCGACCGGATAACGCACCGCGTGGCCCTCATCGAGAATCAGATAGAGGCGCCGTTCGTTGGTCTTCACCACGATCGTTCCCGGCGAATATTCGCCGCGCACGCCGACCATCTCGGGACGGGCCTGAGCGGTATTGGTAGCCAGAAGCCCTGCGCCGATGGTGGCCGCCGCCACCGCCATCCTCAAAGACATTGATCTCTCCAATATATCCGCGACCACTTCGTCCGGCGATCAAATCCAACCAACCCGCGTAACCGGCTGGTTTGCCATTAAATATTAACCGCGCCCGTTAACCCCGCGTTTTGCACGCGCGGGCGGGGCGGGCTTTTCAGCGAGCAGGAAAGAAAATGTTCGAAACAAAGTAAATGACCCGAAAACCACACTCCCCGAGGAAACATCCGCCAGCGCAACGCTCCGGATGACAATGACGTGAGAGATCGCGTTTTCGATCCCATGTTTCGGGCTTGAGAAAACGCCGGCGCGCCGCTCATGCGTATCGCAACGAAATGTCGCGGCCGACAAGGCGACCGGCCGCGACGATGAAGTTGAGTCTAGCGATCAGTCAATCGGCACGCGCCGCGAACAAGCGCGCCGGACAAAGCCTGAGGCACTCAGCCGCTTACGCCGGCTGATCCTTCCGGTTCTGGCGATGCTTGACCAGATCGTCGACCACGGCGGGATCGGCCAGCGTCGAGGTATCGCCGAGACTTCCCGGCTCGTCCTCGGCGATCTTGCGCAGGATGCGGCGCATGATTTTGCCGGAACGGGTCTTGGGCAGGCCCGGGGCGAACTGGATCTGATCGGGGGACGCGATCGGGCCGATTTCCTTGCGCACCCACGCCACCAGTTCCTTGCGCAACTCCTCGCTCGGTTCGGTGCCGGCCATCAGCGTGACATAGGCATAGATGCCCTGGCCCTTGATGTCGTGCGGATAGCCGACCACGGCGGCTTCCGAGACCATGCGCATGCGCCACCAGCGAGCTTTCGACTTCGGCCGTGCCCATGCGGTGGCCGGAGACGTTGATGACGTCATCGACGCGGCCGGTGATCCAGTAATAGCCGTCGGCATCGCGCCGGCAGCCGTCGCCGGTGAAATATTTGCCCTTGTAGGTCGAGAAATAGGTCTGCTCGAAGCGGGCGTGATCGCCATAGACGGTGCGCATCTGGCCCGGCCAGGATTTGGCGATGCAGAGATTGCCCGTGCACTCGCCTTCCAGCACCTTGCCGTCGGCATCGACGATCTGCGGCACCACGCCGAAGAACGGCCGTGTCGCGGAACCCGGCTTGAGCTTGGTCGCGCCGGGCAGCGGCGTGATCAAAATGCCGCCGGTTTCGGTCTGCCACCAGGTATCGACGATCGGGCAGCGGTTGTCGCCGACCACGCGGTGATACCATTCCCACGCTTCCGGATTGATCGGCTCGCCGACCGAACCCAATAGCCGCAGCGAGGCGCGCGAGGTCTTCGTCACCGGCGTCATCGCCCGACTGCATCAGCGCGCGGATCGCGGTCGGCGCGGTGTAGAAAATATTGACCTTGTGTTTGTCGATGACGTTCCAAAACCGCGAATTATCCGGGATAATTCGGCACGCCTTCGAACATCAGCGTGGTCGCGCCGTTCGCCAGCGGCCCGTAGAGAATGTAGCTGTGGCCGGTGACCCAGCCGACGTCGGCGGTGCACCAATAGATGTCGCCGTCGTGATAATCGAACACATATTGGTGCGTCATCGCGGCGAAGACGAGATAGCCGGCTGAGGTGTGCAGCACGCCCTTGGGCTGGCCGGTCGAGCCCGACGTATAGAGAATGAACAGCGGATCTTCCGCGTGCATGTGCTCGACCGGGCACTCGGTCGTCACCATCGCGGCGGCCTCGTGATACCAGAAGTCGCGCGAGGGGTTCATGTCGACCTTGGCGCCGGTGCGCCTGACCACGACGACCCAGTCGACGCCGGTGGTTTTGGCCAGCGCCGCATCGACATTGGCCTTCAGCGGCACCTTCTTGCCGCCGCGCAGGCCCTCATCGGCCGTAATCACGATCTTGGACTGGCAGTCGTTGATGCGTTGCGCGAGGCTGTCGGGTGAGAAGCCCGCAAACACCACCGAGTGAATCGCCCCGATCCGCGCGCAGGCGAGCATCGCATAGGCCGCTTCCGGGATCATCGGCAGGTAGATGGTGACGCGGTCGCCCTTCTTCACATTGCGGGTGCGCAGGATGTTGGCGAACTTGCAGACCTCGTCGTGGAGCTGCTGGTAGGTGATGTGCCTGGACTCGGAGGGATCGTCGCCTTCCCAGATGATCGCGGTCTGGTTGGCGCGCTTCTCCAGATGCCGGTCGATGCAGTTCCAGGCGACATTGAGCACGCCGTCCTCGAACCATTTGATCGAGATATGGCCGGGCTCATACGAGGTGTTCTCGACCTTGGTGAAGGGCTTGATCCAGCCGACGCGCTTGGCCTCCTCGGTCCAGAAGCCATTGGGATCCTTGATCGAGCGCGCATACATGTCGCGGTATTTGGCGTCGTCGACCCAGGCGCGTTTGGCCCAGTCGGCCGGTACGTCGTAAATTTTATCGGACATCGTGATCCCTCCACCCGATTGCGGCCCGCGAACGCGATCTACCGCCGTCTTTGATTGTTTAAATCGATTATGCGCTCGCGCCGATGTCGCCGACAAGCGCAACGACTACAACCTTCGGCGAGGCCGATTGTGTTGTGCTGGATCAATCGGCCGATAGGCCCTTCGTCTGGTCGCCAAGGCCCTCCGCCAGCCTGATTCGGCCGGCCTCGCGGTGGCGGGGCAGGGCAGCATTGCGTCCCGGAAGGTAATTGGAAACCTTCCGGGCCGAGAGTGGGGCTGGCGTGGCCGGCGATTCCCCCCTAAATGGCCGCTCGGGTCCTGGCGGGCTCGTACTGGAACCAAGCCAGTCAACCTGGCATTAGCAGGGGCAAGCGTTGGAGCAAGGCGTCTAAAGTCATGATGGATCAGCAAAATTTTGTGGAGACGCCGAAAGGCGTGGCCGATCCTTCGGTGGCTTTGGCGAAGGCGTTGGGGCAATGGCCCAAGGGAGGGGACAAGCCGCAGCCCGCCAAGCCAGGGGCGCTGACCGGCAAATCGGCGCTGGTGACGGCGCCCTCGGTCGAATTTTTGGCCAAGGAGATGGGTCTGACGCTGGGGGAGCAGAACCAGCTCACCATCCGCCGCATCAAGCGCGGCAAGAACTATTCCTTCATTCGCGCCAACGGCTCGCACATCCGCGATGCCAGGACCATCCGCCGCCTGCACAAGATGGCGGTGCCGCCGGCCTATGCCGAAGTGCGCTACTCGCCGGACCCGAATTCGCATTTGCAGGCGGTGGGACGCGATGCCGCCGGCCGGCTGCAATATCGCTATCACGCCGATTGGGAAAAGGTCCGCGAGCACCGCAAGGCGCATCGGCTGGCCAAGCTCGTCGGCGCCTTGCCGAAAATCCGCCGCCACGTCTCCATGCATCTGGCGGGCGAAGAGCCAACGCGTGAATTCGCGCTCTCGGCCGTGATCGAGCTGATCGCGCGCACCGCGATCCGGCCCGGCAATGAATCCTATGCGCGGATGAACGGCACCCGCGGCGCCACCACGCTGCTCAAGTCCAACGTGACGCTGGACGGCGATAACCTGGTGCTCTCCTTCAAGGCCAAGGGCGGCAAGGCCGTGCGCAAGGAATGCGATGCGGCCAAGCTCGTGCGCGCGATTCCGATCCTGCGCCAGTTGCCCGGCAAGCGCCTGTTCCAGTACCGCGATGCCTCCGGCATCGTGCGAACCGTTTCCACTGCGACCGTGAACACGTTCCTGCGCGAGATCGCCGGCATCAAGATTTCGCTGAAGGATTTCCGTACCCTGATGGCGTCGGCCGTGGTGCTGGAATCGCTGTCGCGGGTTTCTCCGGCGACGAGCGAGCGCGGCCGCAAGCGCCAGGTGGGGGATGCAATCCGCGCTGCCGCCGATCAGCTTTCCAATACGCCGGCGATCTGCCGCAAGAGCTATGTGCACGACACCATCGTCACGGCGTTTGAAGACGGCATTCTTGAACGCTTCGCCGCGACCATGAAGGGCTATCGCACCCAGAAGAAGCGCGAGCAGCTGCTGGCGCAAGTGGTGCTGGCGGCCGCGGCTTAACCCTTCCTCTTGTCGTCCCCGCGACCCGTCTCCGCCAAGGCTTCGCCGGGGTTGCAGAGCGTAGGGCCGCCGAAGCTTAAGCGAAGGGGGCAAGCGGGGACCCATACGCCGAGACTTCAGTTCTTTGGCGAACCGTTCGCCACTTTTGCGTCCAACATACATCGATGGTTATGGGTCCCTGCGTGCGCAGGGACGACGTGAACATCGATCCCATTACAAATTTGCATCGGGCGCATATCGATTACCGATTTGCTTCCCTCGCAAATCAGGTGCTACCGAGACCAGTCCCGCTCGGCCTCTTGCCTCACTGATCGCATCTCATGACCGAATCCGCGACCGCTTGGTCCATTCATCCGGGCTGGTTTGCCGCCATCGCCATCCTGCTGTGGGCGACCAGCGCCCTGCCGGAATATCTCACCGCGTTGCTGTTCTTTGCCGCCCTCACCCTGTTTCGCGCGGCGCCGGCGGATGTGGTGTTTTCCGGATTTCAGTCCGAAGCGTTCTGGCTGGTGCTCGGCGGCTTCGTGCTGGGGGCGGCTGTTCGCAAAGTGGGATTGGCCGATCGCGTTGCGCGACGGCTTGCCGGTTCGCTGACGGGATCGTGGTTTTCAATGGTGGCCGGCATCGTCGCGCTGACCTACGCGCTTGCCTTTGTCATGCCGTCGAACATGAGCCGCATCGCGCTTGCTGATGCCGATCGTGATGGCGCTTGCCGACCGGGCCGGCTTTGCCGAGCGATCGCCGGGCCGTTACGCGCTGGCGCTCGCGGTCGGGTTTGGCACCTACGAACTGTCGGCTTCCATCCTGCCTTCGAACGTGCCGAACCTGATCATGACCGGCGCGGCCGAGCACGTCTACGGCATCCAGTTCAATTATCTGCCGTACCTTTGGCTGCATGCGCCGGTCGTCGGCGTGCTGAAGGGCATCCTCATCACCGTGCTTCTGTGGCGGATGTTTCCGGCCTCGCCGCAACGCATCGAAGCTGACAGCAAGCCGACCGCATGGAGCGCGGCGGAATTGCGCCTTTCCGCCATCCTCTTGGTGACGCTGCTGCTCTGGATGACGGACGCCTGGCACGGCATCCGGCCCGCATGGGTCGGTCTTGTGGCGGCATGCCTCTGCCTGATGCCGCGCATCGGCTTTCTCTCCAGCGACGAATTCTCCACCAGCGTCAACGTCCGCACCTGTATCTATCTTGCAGGGATTCTCGGACTTGCCGCCGTCGTCGCCTGGTCGGGCCTCGGCAATGAGATCGGCAATCGTCTGATCCCGCTGCTGCCGCTCGATCGCGCGCATCCGGTAGCGGCTTTCGCCTCGATGCTCGGGCTCGGCAGCCTGCTCAATTTCGCAGTCACGGCGAACGGTTTGCCGGCGGTGTTCACCCCGCTCGCGCAGACGCTCGCCGATCATGCCGGTCTCAAGCTCGCAACCGTCCTGATGTTGCAGGTGTTCGCCTATGCGACGCCGCTGTTGCCGTACCAGGCAGCACCCCTGGTGGTGGCGGCGGGCTTTGCGCGCGTGCCGACGCGCGTGATGCTCGTGAGCTGTCTCGTCATCGGCCTTGTCTCGTTCGTCCTGCTCGCGCCGCTCTATTATCTCTGGTTCCGATTGCTCGGCTGGATCGGGTGAGAACTCGTCTTGCCCTGTTAGATGTCGTCGTCCGGCTTGACCGGACGACCCAGTATTCCAGAGACGTCGATGGTTTGCGGAGAAGCCTCTGGAATGCTGGATGCCCCGCTGGAGCCTGTCATCGGGCGGCGCTTCGCGCCGACCCGGTGGAGGGGCATGACGACAAGTGGTCGCGCGAAGGCCTTCCCGCGAAGCAAATTGCCTCCGGGTGATCTGAAATCAACGTCCCTCTTTCTGAGAGGGCGCAGGGAATGCCGGGCGCATCGCTCGCACCCACAGCTTGCGTGAAAAGAAAACACGCAATAGTCGCCGCAGGTTCGCCGAAAACGCTTCGGCATTCCCCGCGCGAATGGTTTTAACGGTTTCCTTCGTGCTCGCCCCGGAGACCGGGCTTTCTTGTCTCCGTCGCCAGCGTGATGCGGAGCATCATCGCCCGCTTGATATCAGCGTCGGGATATCAGGCCCACACGACTTCGCCGTCCGCTTATTGCCGCGCTCGTCTCGCGCATCACAAGCGTCCACATGGGGTAATCGCGGGAGCGAGTTACCCCTGAATTGGTCCCAACCGACAATGGAAGCTGGTGGCTGTTCCCCGATAGGATGGAAATACGGGCTCACGACTGGACGCCGGGCCCAAACATCGAATGGAGAACAGCCATGGAAGAATATATCGGTCTCGACGTGTCGATGAAAGAGACGGCAGTCTCGATCCGCCGGTCAGGTGAACGGATCTGGCGTGGCAAGTGCGCATCTGATCCCAAAATCATAGCCGAGCTGATCCGCAAGCGGGCACCAGCCGTGAAACGCGTGGTGTTCGAGACCGGACCACTGTCGATATGGTTTTATCATTCTCTGCGTACCGAAGGGTTGCCCGCCATCTGCATCGATGCGCGCCATGCTAAAGCGGCGCTCGATATGGCGGCGAACAAGACGGACGCGAACGACGCCGATGGGCTGGCGCAGCTCGCGGAAGTCGGGTTCTTTCGTGAGGTTCGGGTGAAAGGATACGACAGCATGCTGACCCGCACGCTTGTCGCGGCACGCACCCGGCTGGTCCGTATCACAACAGAGCTTTCCAACCAGATTCGTGGTGTCATGAAAACCTTCGGTCTGCTCGTTCCTGCCGGAAAGGGAAGCACCTTCGAGAAGAACGTCCGCAGCCTTCTTGCCGATCAGGACGGACTTGCATCGATCGTGCTCCCGATGCTGGAAGCCTGGCGCGGCATTCGCACCCGCGCCGCCGAACTCGGACGCCAGTTGGTCCGGGACGCGCGCCAGAGCCGGGCTTGCCGCATCCTCATGTCCATTCCCGGCATCGGTGCGATCACCGCAACCGCCTTCACCACAGCCATTGAGAGGCCGGACAACTTCAAGAAATCCCGATCTGTCGGCGCCTGGATTGGCCTGACGACGCGCCGCTACCAATCCGGAGAAGTCGATTATGACGGCCATATATCCCGACGGGGTGACGCCCATTTGCGAGGGCTTCTATACGAAGCGGCGACGGTCATTCTGACGCGCAGCTCAACCGACAGCACTCTGCGCACGTGGGGTCTGAAGCTCCGGGAGAGGATCGGCTTCAAAAGAGCTGCCGTGGCCGTGGCGCGCAAGCTGGCGGTTATTATGCATACGATGCTTAAGACTGGCGAACTCTTCAATCCGAATACCGGATCCGCCGCATAAATCCAGATAGCGTTCAAGACCTCAACGCCTAAGGTGTCCCTGCCGGGACGTGAGCCGAGCCATTCCGCGGATGCGGTTGCACTGCTGACTCAGCAAAGTGCGTCGTCCACATTGAAGGCTCGTCCTGCGAAGCTCTATCGTGCGGCGGCCAATGTCGACCGCGAAGACAACCATGCACCCGGCAGCTCTCCTCAGCGAAATTACAGGCTTGACGCCCCAGCAACGATTAGACAACCGCATCCCGCGCCCAACGTTTTGTGACGATCGCGAAACGCCCCTCATGCGGGCGCGAGACGCGCAAAGAAGTGCCGGTGATTTGCCCGACGTCACAAGCGAAAATGCCTGCGACACGTTGGCACGACGGGCAAATTACAGTCTGTCTTGCAAGCGCGTCGCGTTACGAACGACGAGCCGAAGGTATGAAAGGGAAGTCGTCAGGCTTAGCAATTGTGCCCTGAGATGGTTCAAACGATAGATCGTACTGACTACGGTTCGGCCGCTCAGTTTTCCCTTTAACAATGGCGAACTCGATCTGAGCAATACGCATTCCAGGATATAGGGCGAGGGGTATCTGACCGAGATTGGCCAATTCCAAGGTTACTATGCCCTGATAATGCGGCTCAATGAGAGTCGCAGTCGCGATGCTAAGCCCTTCTCTAGCCCAAGTTGAACGAGCTGTTACCGTTCCAATAATGTCAGAGGGTAGCTTCACCCACTCTAAAGTGGGCACCAATGCGAGCGAGCCTGGGTGTAGCAGAAATCTAGTTTTGAACGGGATATCGTATCTTTCGTGCTTTTGATGTCTGTCGAAGGCCGCGTCGTGTTTTGTGCCGCTCTTAGCTGTTGTCTTTGCTGCAATGGGATCTACGTGAGACGATCCGCGAGCTCGGACCATAAGAACAACATTTCCCAATCGCAAATCGATGCTAGCAGCGCCAAGTTGTTCAGCTGACAGAAGCGGCGAAACAACGAGAGATTTGTCCATTAATCTTTCAATGATTGCTTCGCGACCGAGAACTGTCATGACTTTATGTACTCGTTTATAGCACGTTGCTGAAGCAAGGCTTGGTTGCAAAGCCTGTTCGTTTTGAGAAACGGCAAATCAGACGGTGGTGACAAGTGAGAACGCCCAGCCCAAAAGACCCAACCCGCATGCAAGATTTTTCGAAAATCGATTTCGACGAGTTGAACTGTGCCATCAGCATGAAGGCCGTCGCAAATTGGAGGGAGTGAATTTTTGAGGCGGCTAACCAGACCTACCAATTCTGACGCGTTGGGCGGAGCATACTGGACGTCGCGTAATACGCTCTGAATTCCTACGACTGCGTTTTCTAAGTCTTCTTCTGAAAATAATTGGGCCCAACTAGGAAAAGGATCAGCGACGAGGTCGGCTAAAAATGTATTTTCGGCGTTATGAAATTCTTTGTCAGCTGCGAGTGTGATAGTCTTCTGCCACTGAAGAAACCGCATCGCGCGCAAAAGGACTTTATGTCGGGCTCCATAGGGTGGATGAGTTGGCTCAAGTAAATCAAATTTAAGCGGGCTTGGGTGCGCAGGCTGAATGATGGCCTTGTGGGCAGCTAAAAAGGCGGGGCCGAATAGTAGGAGTCCACATAGGTCACAAACGAATTCTTGTAGCCACCAATTTCTGATTTCATCCTTGAGCCGAAACGGCTTCTTATGTCTGGCTTCGTATTCTGCTAGGTCTGCTTTTACCTCGTCTGGTGCATCGTCGCGATTTAGCCAAGCGGTAGCGGTCTCTTCAGAAGACATTAAGCCGGCAGTGAGTGCCGGATAAACCTGCGACCCGAGCATAGCTCCAACTTCGGTGGAGCCGAGGGCGGCGTGGCCCAACTCATGCCCGAAGATGGCATGTAAGAGTACGTGGTCTTTATGGGGTCTAGGAAACAAGACGATTGCAAATCGTCTACTGCTGATGGCGGCTTGGATAACGTCCTCGGTCCAAATTCGATACCCACGGCCGTCAGCAACTACATGAATGATCGGATGTGTCTTCTGACCAAACAGATCCTCTTCTTCTAGTAATGTCTTTGCTAGGTCGCGTAGTTCGTCAGCAAAGGGCCAAGAGAATTCACCCAACCGAGATCGTTCTATCAGCGAAATGAGGTTAGATACGTACGCTAGTTCACCCAACAGCCTCGCAATGGAGGTGTGATCTGATTCCACTAGGCGAGAAGGGGCCGCCCGATCTTTGATCCGTTCAAGGCGAAGTCCGCATTCGCTATAGAACTCGTCACTAAGTTCGGGACCATAATCATGGCGGAGCGTCTCTTGGAGAGCTCGTTCAACATTTCCAAGCTCCTCACGAAGAAACTCGAGAGGGCGCATTCAATATCTCAGCTTTTTTCGGAAAGTTGCTTCAATAGAGCGTTAAAAAACAACCTCGCACCGTTTCGGTCTTCTTCGGATACTTGATATTTGTCTGGCGCTGCGACTGCTCGTAATACACCCTCGATTTTTTCGACGGCGTGATCTTTTGGAGTAGACGAGAAACTGGAGGAAAGTGCTTCTTCCATAGCTTCGCGTATCTCTGAAAGATGTCGATGGCTGGACGGCATTATAGATAACATTGCCAGGCCATGGGGAGCGTTATTTTTGGCCAACAACGGTCGCGGCGCAAAAAACACGTTCTTTCGAAATGCTTCTAGTAATCGAAACACATTGTTCAACTCGTCCCGAGACGGCGGAACATTTATCGGATTTTCGATATAATCCTTCGCCGCTGAAACGAGCAACCAAGCCGCTCCGCGAACATCACTCTGGGCACTTGCGGCCATAATAGGCATTTAATTTCTCCCGACTGGAATATGGCACGAAAAGTGTGCTAACGGAAGACAGTACTCTATTTTGACTTATGTAGCATAACTCAAATTATGGCATTGAGCAATAAAAACCCAGGTATTCGTGCGGTGCAAGCGGCCAAACTTGCCGGATTATCTGTGCATATGATCACTTATCTGGGGCGGCACGACATCCTCAACCCTACGATCCGTGGCCGCGGCCGAACCCGCTTATATTCGTTCAACGACGTCATTTTTCTTAAAGTTATCGCTGATCTTCTTGCGAGTGGCATCGAGGTAAAGAGACTAAGGTTGGCACTTCAGCGCGCACGCTCGGAGTGCGAGAACTGGATTGATATAAGAAGGGTTCCAAAAAGATACTTGGTCACGGACGGCACAGAAGTCTTCGTTCGTGACCGAGGACGTTTGGAGTCCAAAACGAAGAGTGGTCAGCTAGCATTCGCTTTCGTCCTCGACCTTGGGCTCGCGCACAAAAGCATTTCCCCGTTGTGGCCAACTCAAAACGAGACCAGAGCCACAAAATATGCAGGTAAGCGCTAGAAAATCTCATGTTTTGAGGATAAGAACAAAACAAGAACATGTCAAGCTTCATTTTAGAGATTTGTATCCCTCGCGAAGGCCGATCTTTGAGATGAGCGCGAAGTAATGGATAGTGCGGCCTACATCCCGCCCATCTTGCAGACGTACTTCCATTCCTCTGCCGTCACCGGCTGCACCGAGAGCCGCGAATATTTCACCAGCGCCATGTCGGCGAGTTTCTTGTCGGCCTTGATCGCGGCCATCGTCACCGGCGTCTTCAAGGGCTTGTCGGCCTTGATGTCGACGCAGACGAACTTGCCGGTCTTGTCGGTGGGGTCGGGATAGGCTTCCTTGATGATCTCGGCGATGCCGACGATCTCCTTGCCTTCGTTGGAATGATAGAAGAACGCTCTATCGCCCTTCTTCATGTTCACGAGGTTCTGCCGCGCGGTGAAATTGCGCACGCCGGTCCAGGCCTCGCCCTTGGCGCCTTTTGCGACCTGCTGATCCCACGACCATATCGAAGGTTCGGATTTCACCAGCCAGTAATTCATAAGGTTGCCCCGAAATATTTGAAGACGGCGTCGCTTCTGCCCGGCCATGTCGCGCTTGTGACGCTCTCAATACCACGACAGAGCTATAAGCGCCGTCAAGGGCCGCTTCCCATTCATGTCAGGGAAAACCAGATGCCGATCAATCGCCGGAAGTTTGTCGCGTTTGCCACAGCGGCGTTCGCAGCGCCAGCCGTTCGAAGCCTCGCGGCGGAACGCCCGATCAAGGCGATTGCCTTCGACGGCTTTGTGATCACCGACCCGCGCCCGGTTTTCGCCAAGGCCGAGGAAATCTTTCCGGGCAAGGGGGCGGCGTTGAGCGAAGCCTGGCGCACGCGGCTGTTCGAATACACCTGGCTGCGAACGCTTGGCGGACACTATGTCGATTTCTGGCAGGTGACCGAGGAATTGCTGGCTTTCGCCGCCAAGGCATCGGGAATTGAGCTAGCCGCCGATCAGCGTGACGAATTGATGCAGACCTGGCTCACGCTCAAGGCGTGGCCCGATGTCGCGCCGGCGCTGAAGCAGTTGAAGGCGGCCGGCATCCGCATGGCCTTTCTCGCGAACCTCACCGAGACGATGCTGGATGCCGTCGTGAAGAATTCCGGGCTCGAGGGCTTTTTCGAGCCGCATCTGTCGACCGACGGGGTGGAAGCGTTCAAGCCCGATCCGCGCGCCTATCAGATGGGGCCGGATGCGTTCAAGTTGAAGAAAGAGCAAATCGCTTTCGCCGCCTTCGCGGGCTGGGATGCGGCCGGCGCCAAATGGTTCGGCTACCCGACCTTCTGGGTCAACCGCGCCAAGATGCCGGTCGAGCAATTGGGCGTGGTGCCGGACGGCGTCGGCTCAGGCATGGCCGATCTCGTGAAGTTCGTGTTGGGGTGATTGTTCGCGCTTTTGGTCATACCCCGCGAAAGCGGGGTATCCAGTACCCCGAGGCATCTCGCTTTCTCACGATCGCCTCTGGAATACTGGATCATCCGCTGGAGCCTGTCATCGGGCTCGCCGAAGGCGAGACCCGGTGGCGGATGATGACAAGTTGAAACAGCGGTTCGAAGTCTCACCCCTCCGCCTTGAACGGGCGCGTCAACAGGCTTTCGACCGCATCGTCGATCGTGGTCGCGCCGCGCAGGATATCGGCGACCGCGTTCGAGACCGGCATGTCGACATTTTGCGCCGACGCCAGTTCCACCAGCACCGGCGCCGTGGAGGCGCCTTCGGCGAGTTTGCCGGGCGGGGCCGCCTCGCCGCGTCCGAGCGCCTGCCCCAATGCGAAATTGCGCGATTGCGGCGTCGAGCAGGTCAGGATCAGGTCGCCCAGGCCCGACAGGCCCATCAGCGTTTCTGCCCGCGCGCCGAATGCGCGGCCGAAACGGGCGAGCTCCGAAAAACCGCGCGTGATCAGTGCGGCCTGCGCCGAAGCGCCGAGTTTTTTGCCGACCGAAATTCCGGCTGCGATCGCCAGCACGTTCTTGGCCGCGCCGCCGATCTCGACGCCGCGGACATCAGTCGTGTGATAGGGCCGGAACGTCGACGATCCCAGCGCCTGAACGAGCTTTTTCGCGAGATCTTCATCGTGCGCCGCGAGCGTCACGGCGGTCGGAAGCCCGCGCGCCACGTCATCGGCAAAACCGGGCCCGGACAGGATTGCCGCGCGCGCCTTCGGCGCGGCCTCCGCGATCACTTCGGTCATGAATTTATGCGTGCCGCGCTCGATGCCCTTGGCGCAGGCGACCAGCGGCGTACCATCCGTTAGATGCGGGGCGAGTGCTGACACCGCGGCGCGCAGATTTTGCGCCGGCGTCGCGATCAGAACGGCGTCCGCTGCGGCCGCACGCGCAACATCGCCGGTCACCTCGATGCCGGCATGCAGCGTGATTCCCGGCAGTTTCGGATTGCTGCGCGCCGCCGCGATGGCGGTGGCTGCCTCGGCACTGCGGGCGCAAAGAATGACGTTGCGCCCGGCACGCGCGGCGACACCGGCCAGCGCCGTTCCCCACGCGCCCGCGCCGATGACGGCGATGGAATTGAAGGAGGTCATCGGAGAGCCTCGCCGCTGTGCGCTCTTATCCCTCCCCCCGCGTAGCGGCGGGGAGGGACGGCCGAAGCGAAGCGAAGGCCGGGGTGGGGGGTCGATTTGCTGAAGTACCCCCCACCCCGACGCTCGCTCATGGCTCGCCATAGCCGAGCTTTGCTTCGGCGCTTCTGACGGCCGCCGAAGGCGGCCTATGCCTCCCCACCACTCGCTGCGCTCGCGGGGGGAGGGATGAAACCGCCGGCATGGAAAAATATGATTGCGTGTTCATGATCTCTCTCAAAACCCCGCACGCGAATTGCGATGACCGGTCGGCGAGGCCGCCTTGTCGTCGAGCAGCCAGCGCGCACGCGGCGCGGTGTCCATCGTATCGGTCAGGCCAAGCGCGAGCCGTTCGGCGCCGGCCCAGGCGATCATCGCGCCATTGTCGGTGCAGAGCGCGGGCGGCGGGATGATCAGCGTGGTCTCGGCCTTCGCCGCAACCTGCTGCAACGCGCCGCGGATCGCCTGATTGGCGGCGACCCCGCCGGCCGCGACCAGCGCGCGGGGCGGACCGAACCGCTCCTCGAACAGCCGTAGACCGACGCTCAACCGGTCCGCGGTCGATTCCAGCACGGCGGCCTGAAAGCTCGCGCAGAGATCGCGGATGTCCTGTTCGTCCAGCGGTGTCAGCCGGGCGGCTTCGTTGCGTACCGCTGTCTTCAATCCCGACAGCGAGAAATTCGCGTCGTTGCGCCCGAGCATCGGCCGCGGCAACGCAAAGCGCGTGGCGTCGCCGCCGCGCGCGGCGCGCTCGACCTCCGGTCCGCCGGGATAGGGCAGGCCGAGCATCTTGGCGACTTTGTCGAAGGCTTCGCCAATGGCGTCGTCGACCGTGGTGCCGAGCCGCACATATTGCCGACGCCGATCACCGCGACGATCTGGGTGTGCCCGCCGGAGGCGAGAAACAGACAATAGGGAAACGCCAGCGCACAGGTCAGCCGCGGCGTCAGCGCGTGGGCCTCGAGATGGTTCACCGCGATCAGCGGCGTGTCATGCACCATCGCGATCGCTTTCGCCGTCGTCAGCCCGACGATCACGCCGCCGATCAGGCCGGGGCCGGCGGCGGCGGCCACCGCGGACAACTGCGCAAAGCCGACGCCTGCGTCCTTCATCGCGTTGTCGACGATGCCGTCGAGCAGATCGACATGGGCGCGCGCGGCGATTTCCGGCACCACGCCGCCATAGATCGCGTGCTCCTCGATCTGCGAGCGCACGATGTTGGACAGGATCCTGGCGGTGCCGTCGCTTGAGCGCTCGACCACGGCGGCTGCGGTTTCATCGCAGGTGGTCTCGATACCCAGTACCAATGTTCTGATGTCGTTAGCCAATGTCGTCAGCCAATATGGGGTCTTGCGCTTTCGGGAAATCCGGCGTTTCCCTATCCGGTAGCATTCAGCGTTCGACCTGGGAAGTTCGATTGCATGGCCATCCTCGTCACGCGCCCGCTTCCGGACGGCGAGACCACCGCGAGCGCCTTGCGCGCGAAAGGCTTTGAAGTCCTGATGGCGCCGATGCTGCGGTTCGAACCGGTCACCTTCCACGACGATTCCGATGCGGTTTATGGCGCGGTCATCGTCACCAGCGCCAACGCGCTGCGCGCGATCGAAACCAAACTCCAGGGCAGTCCCTTGCTCAAATTGCCGTTGTTTGCGGTCGGCGAACATACCGCCGCTGCGGCGCGCGCGGCCGGATTTGTCAAAGTGATCTCGGCCGACAGCGATGCCGCGGGTCTGCGTGAGCGCATCCTGGCCAGCGTCAAGGCGAAGTCGCTGAAGAAGACGAGTCCGCTGCTTTATCTGGCCGGCGCGGACCTCGCGCGCGACCTGCCGGGCGAACTCGGCGAGCGCGGCTTTACGGTGGTCACCCAGACCACCTATCGCATGGTGGCCTTGCCGAACCTGCCAGCGGAAACCCGCGAGGCTTTCGCCGCCCATGAGGTCGAGGCGGTGCTGCATTACTCACGGCGCAGCGCGCGGGCCTTCATCGAAGCGGTCCGCGCCGCCGGCGTTGAAATATCGGCGCTTTCGCTGCCGCAATGCTGTTTTTCCGCGGGGATCGCGACCGTGCTTCGCGATGCCGGGGCGGCGCGGGTTTTGGTCGCGGCATCGCCGGATGAGGGCGCCTTATTTGTGGCGCTCGAATCCGCAACTTGCTAACGATCGGACGGAATCGAAGCTTTAGGGAACCCGCATGGACGACAACACGCTCGATGACGCCAACTCGCCTGAAGCGGGCCGGCCCCGGCGCGCGCCGCCGACCATCGACCTCGAGGCTTCCGAGGTGACGAACTCAACGACGAGCACCGACTCTGAAAGCGCCGACGCCAAAAACGATGACAAGCGGTCTTCCCGGTTGTCGTCCGCGTCGCTTCAGCCGTTCCTGGTCGCGGCCATCACCGGCGCGGTGACCGCCGCGCTGGTGATCGCGGTCGCCTGGGCGGTGGGCCGGCCGGCCGAGACGGCGCAGCCGGTGGCAGAGATCAATGCCGGCGCCATCGAGGCGCTTTCGTCCCGTCTCGCCGAACTCGAGGGACGGGCGTCGAAACCCACCGCGCCGGATCCGGCGCTGGCCTCGCGGTTTGACGCGCTGGAAAAATCGCTCGCTGGCCTGAGAACCGAGATCGCCGGCGCCCGCACCCAGACCGCTAAGCTCGCAACCGACATCGAGGCGATCAAATCGGCGCCGGCTGCGTCAGTCGCCTCGCCGGCCTCGCCCGATCTGACGGCGATCGAAGGGCGCATTTCCGAAGTCGAGCGCGCCGTTCGTGCCGAGAGCGAGCGCAGCGCGCAGGCCGCGAGCCGGCCGGCGGACGACGTCGCGCTGCGGCGTCTGGTCGTGGCGTCGATGCTTGATCTTTCGGTGCGTCAAGGCGAGCCGTTTACCGAAGCGCTCAAGGCCGCAAAGGCGCTCGCCTCCGATCCGCAGATGTTCAAGCCGCTCGAGGATTTCGCGGGCTCGGGCGTGCCGAACCCGGCGAGCCTTTGCCGCGAGCTGTTGACGCTGGTGCCGAAACTGGAGCCGCCGGCGGAAAGTGCCACAGCCGGTTCCGGTATCGTCGAGCATCTCAAGGCGGGTGCGGCGAAACTGGTGCGTATCGAGCGCACCGATACGGTCGGCACCGACCGCGGCGCCATCGTTTCGCGCGTCACCGCAGCGGCGCTGCGCAACGACGTGTCGGAGGCGCGGCGCGAATTGACGTCGCTTAATCCCGCCGACCGTGCGCCGGCGCAAGGATGGCTCGACAAGGCCAGTGAGCGCGATGCAGCGCTTTCGGCCTCGCATCATTTCGCGGCCGAGGCCATGGCGGCACTCGCCAAGTCAGCGCCGTAGACGTTCGATGTATCGGATCATTCTCTTCCTGTTGCTGATTGCACTTGCGGCGCTGGGCGCGGCGTGGCTGGCCGATCAGCCCGGCGAAGTGATGTTTCCGTGGGACGGTGGGCGGGCGCACGTCACGCTGCTGGAATTTGCGGTTGGATTTGGCATTGCGGTCGTCGCGGCGATGATCGCGTGGAGCATTTTGCGAGCGCTGTGGCGGTTGCCGGAAAAAATCCGCAAGGCGCGCCACGAGCGGCGTCAGGCGCGAGGCCGGCACGCGATCACCCAAGGGCTGCTCGCGATCGGCCACGGCGATTCGGCTGCCGCGCGTCTGCATGCGGATGTGGCGCGCCGCCATGCCGCGGGCGATCCGCTGACGCTGCTGTTGCACGCGCAGTCCGCGCAGCTCGACGGCAACCGCGACGCCGCGCGCGAGGCGTTCCACACCATGGCGACGCGCGAGGATACAAGGCTGTTGGGCCTGCGTGGATTGTTCATCGAGGCGCAGCGCGCCGACGATGTCGTCGCCGCGGTTGCGATCGCGGAAGAGGCGCTGAAGACCTCGCCGTCGTCGACCTGGGCCTCGCAGGCGGTGCTCGGCTTCCGCTGCGCCAGGGGCGACTGGATGGGTGCACTCGCCATCCTCGACAACAATCTCGCCTCGGGCCTGATCGACAAGCCGACCTATCGGCGCCAGCGCGGCGTTTTGCTGACGGCGCGCGCGCTGGAGCTGGAGACGGTCGACCGCGATCTGTCGCGCGACGTCGTGATGGAGGCGGTCAAGCTGGCGCCGACGCTGGTGCCCGCCGCCGTGCTCGCTGCTAAATTTCAGAGCGAGGCGCATCAGATCCGCCGCGCCATGCGCCTCGTCGAGGCGGCGTGGCTGGCGCAGCCGCATCCCGATCTGGCCGATGCCTACGCCCATGTGAAGCTGGGGGATTCCGCGCGCCAGCGCCTGGTGCGGATCGAAACCCTTGCGGCCAAAATGCCCGGTCATCTGGAAAGCGCGCTGGCGATAGCGCGGGCCGCGATCGACGCCACTGAATTTGGCAAGGCGCGCGAGGCGCTGGCGCCCTATCTCGATGCGCCGACGCAGCGCGTGGCGATGTTGATGGCCGAGATCGAGCGCACCGAACATGGCGACACCGGCAAGGCGCGGGCCTGGACATTGCGCGCGGTGCGCGCGCTTCACGATGCGGTCTGGACCGCGGACGGCTATGTCTCCGACCGGTGGCGGCCGGTATCGCCGGTATCCGGACGGCTCGATGCCTTTCAGTGGCAGATGCCGCTCTCGGCGCTGCCGTCCGGCAACGGCGCGGTCGAGGTCTCTCGCCGTTCGAGCAGGCGATGTTGGCGGCCACTCCGGAGCGGGCGGTGGCGGCGAACGAGCTCTCCGACACGCCGGCGCTGGTGGCGCAGGACAATGCACCGACACTTCCGCCCACGGATGAGCCGGCTCCTTCGCCGCCACCGCCTGCCGCCGCGCCGGCACCAGCTCCAGCCGCAGCGCCGCCACTGTTTCGCGCCCGCACCGATATTCCCACCACGAGCGAAAAGCCTCAGTCCGGCGATTCCGCCGGTCATTCCGATTATCCGCCCGCCCGACGATCCCGGTGTCGACGACGGAACCGAACCGGACGAATTTGCGGAATTGCCCGCGCCCGGCCAGACCGGGGGTGGCGCGGCTTTCTCTCCCGCATCCGCGGCTGATTCGAAAACAGCGCGCCCAAACAAGGAGATGGGGCCCAATGGAGCGGCCCTCCGCTGCGGGAGGCGATTGGGCGCCAGCGTTTTTCTTGCCAAGCGAGGCGCTGCCCGATATCAGGTGCGGGCGTTTTCAGGCGAACCCAAAGGCCAAGGGACGAACATCCCGACACCGGGAAAACGCTTCGAAGCGGACTGCCTCGAAAAGGGAATATGGTCCGCCGCAATAGCTCAGTTGGTAGAGCACGTCATTCGTAATGACGGGGTCACAGGTTCGAGTCCTGTTTGCGGCACCACCCTCCGTCCAATTCGCAAGCTTTCGAAATCTCGATCGACGTGAGGCCAGCGGTGGCTTCCCGCTGCACCACAGGCGCTTTTGACCGCCCCAAAATTGTGCTACAGGTCTCCGCCGGAAGCTAACTCAAGTAATTGATTTAGCTATATTTTTGACAGCGCGGCACGCCCCGCTTGCTGGGCGCCATGATTACTTCCCACCAAAGGTCGAAGTTCGACGCGCTTGAGATAAAAAGCGACAGGGAGCGGAGCAGGGTGGTCAACGTCCTTGGAATCAACGCGGTGTATCACGAGTCCGCGGCTGCGCTGCTCGTCGATGGCGAACTCGTCGCCGCCGTCGAGGAGGAACGCTTCAATCGCATCAAGCATGCCAAGGAAGCCGATTGGGATAATCCGCACCAGCTTCCCGAGCGCGCGATCCGCTTTTGCCTGAAACACGCCGGCCTCACCGCCCGCGATATCGATCATGTCGCCTACTCGTTTGACCCGAAGCTGCGCCGGAAGCGATATCGCCCCGAGTGGTGGGGGCTTAAGGTCGAGGAAACCTTCCAGCTTCGGCTCGGTCAGGTGCAAAGTGCTTTCGAAGAGCTTCTTGGACGTTCGATCAAGCAGCGATTTCATTTCGTGCCCCACCATCTGGCGCACGCCGCTTCGGCGTATTTTCCGTCGGGGTTCGATCGCGCCGCCATCCTCACCATCGACGGCATCGGCGAGTTGGCCGGCTCCTCGCTGGCGAAGGGCAACGGCACGCGCATCCAGTCCGTCGAAACCTTCGAGTACCCGCATTCGATCGGCTTCCTGTGGGAGGAGTTCAGCGAGTATCTCGGCTTTTCGCATTACGACGCTTCGAAAGTCATGGGGCTGGCGGCTTACGGCAATCCGGAAGTCTTCCGCCAGTCATTCGAATCGATCCTGCGTTCCGACGGAGAGAACTACGGGGTGGCCCAGGATTTCCTGGGCGTGCAGCCGGACAAGTTCGCCAGAATGGAAGCCATGTTCGGCCCGCCGCGCGGCATCGACGATGAAATCCTGCCGCGGCATGCCGATATCGCAGCCGCCTTGCAGGCGGCGACGGACGCCGCGGTCATGGCGCTGGTCCGACGCGCCAAACGCAAGGTGCCGTTCGACAATTTATGCATTGCCGGCGGCGTTGCGCTCAATTGCGTGACCAATGAAGTGATCACGCGATCCGGCGAATTTTCCAACATATTCATCCCGTCCGCGCCGCACGATGCGGGCACCGCGATCGGCGCCGCCTTCGCCGTGCATTGCGCCAAACAAAAGCGCCCGCCGCAGCGCGGCTATTCCACGCCATATCTGGGGCCTTCGTTCAAGCGGGCTGACATTCTGGCGGCGGTCAAATCTGCCGGTCTCACCGCCCGGCGAAGCAAGTCGCCCGCGCGCGATGCCGCGGACATGATCGCCGACGGCAAGATCGTCGCCTGGTTTCAGGGCCGCATGGAGTTCGGGCCGCGTGCGCTGGGCAACCGCTCGCTGCTCGCCGATCCGCGCCGGCCGGAGATGCGCAACATCCTCAACCAGAAGGTCAAGCACCGTGAGGATTTTCGCCCCTTCGCGCCGAGTGTCATGGCCGAACACGCCGACGAATGGTTCGAGGTTGGCGCGCATTCGGCGAGCCATGCGTTCATGCTGTTTGCACCCGAGGTCAGGCCTGAGCGGCGCGACCGCATCCCCGCTGTCGTGCACAAGGATGGCACCGCCCGCGTGCAGTTGGTGAGCCGCAAATCAAATCCGCGCTTTCACGAACTGATATCCGCCTTCTTTGCCAAAACCGGCGTCCCGCTCGTCGTCAATACTTCTTTCAATGATAGCGAGCCGATCGTTTGCACGCCCACCGACGCGATCGTAACCTTCCGCAAGTCCGGTATCGACGCGCTGTTCATGGACGATGTGGTTCTGGTAGCGCGGGACTGATCGGATTCTTTGCCCATGACGTTAAATCGATCGCCATGCCGCTTCTTCTGCGTCTTCATGATGTGGATGGGCGTCCTCGGCATGGCGCCCGCATCGGCCGATCCCGCCGATCTCCTGCTCATCAATGGCAAGATCATCACCCAGGATGCCGCCTCATCAGTGAAGGAGGCGATCGCCATCGAAGCCGGGCATATTGCCGCGACCGGCAGCGCGATCGAACTTCGCAAACTCGCAGGGCCTTTCACTGAAGTGATCGATCTCGGCGGACGCACGGTGATTCCGGGCCTTATCGATTCGCATATTCACGCCATTCGCGCCGGCTTTCGCACCGCGACCGAAGTGAATTGGGAGGGCGCGACCAGCTTTGGTGAAGCGTTCGAGCGTCTCAAGTCAGCCGCCGCTCACGTCAAGCCGGATGCGTGGTTGATTGTCGCCGGCGGGTGGACGCCGCGTCAGTTTGACGAGAACCGGCGGCCGACCGATGCCGAGATTGCAGCAGTAGTCTCCGGCCATCCCGTCTATATCCAGTTGTTCTATGGCTATGCGCTGATCAATGCCGAGGGCCGCGACAGGCTCGGCTTGAAGACCGAGGCGGATCTGTCTGACGGAGCGAAGTTCGAGCGCGACCGCGAGGGTCATGAAACCGGCTGGATCGTCGGCAAAGGCGCTGCGATTGTCTCGCTCTATTCGCGCCTGCCCAAACCGCAAATGGAACAGGCGATCGATGGCACCCGTCAATTCCTGCGCGAATTGAGCAGTCTCGGATTGACCGGCGTGATCGATCCAGGCGGACATAACCTGGCGCCGGAAGATTACGCGGCGTTGTTCCAGTTGTGGCGCGCGCATGAAATGCCGTTGCGCGTGGTCTACAGTATTTTCGCAGCCCATCCGGGAAAGGAGCTGGAGGATTTTCAAACCACCACGCAATTCCTGCCGATGGGCTTCGGTGACGACTGGCTGCGCTTCAACGGCATCGGCGAGTGCATCACCTGGGGCATGTATAACAACGACACGCCCAGTGAAGCCGACAAGGAAGCCTTTTACCGCGTGGCGCGCTGGGCTGCGGGCCAGGGCCTGACGTTGACCGTCCACTGGAACAACGATCGTTCCGTTCACCATCTGCTCGATGTGTTCGAGCGCATCAATCGCGAGATTCCGATCGCGCCGTTGCGCTGGTCGATCGCGCATCTCCACGATGCCTCCGACGCCTCATTGCAACGCATGAAGGCGCTTGGCGTCGGCTGGCTGATGCAGGACGGACTTTACTTCGCGGCAACTTCCTACATCGTCGAGCGGGGAGAGGTGCAGATGCAGCGCTCGCCGCCGATCGTCTCGGCGCTCAGGCTCGGCCTCGCCGTCGGAGGCGGCACCGATGCCAATCGCGTGATGATCGAAAATCCCTTCGTGTCGCTGCGCTGGATGCTCGACGGCCTCACCGTCGACGGGATCGAGACCCGCGGGCCGAAGCAGATTCCGAGCCGCGACGAGGCGCTTCGCATCTACACGGAAGGAAGCGCCTGGTTTGCACATGATGAAAATCGCAGGGGCCGGTTGATGCCCGGGATGCTCGCGGATCTCGCGGTGCTGAGCGATGATTATTTTACTGTGCCGGTTTCCCACATTGCGAAAATAAAATCGCTGCTGACGATGGTCGGCGGCCAAATCGTGTACGCAGATGGTCCGTTCTCCGGCCTTGAATCCACGCACCGCTAACGCATTGCTGGTTTAGCGCGACGAAATGCGAACGCTGTTGCTGCGAAAATGGAATTAGAACAAAACTAACTCGAGGCAGCGTTCCATCCCGAGATGATCGCGCCTAAAGTCGAGCGTTGCATCAAGAGACCTCGCGAATCAGAGGTCCTGGCAAACGATAGTGTGCCGTCTTGTGGCGGCGGCGATGCGCAAGGGGGAGACGAGGGGGAGAATGGCGACATTTCTGGTTATCCTGCACGGCCTTTTGGCTGTTGCGCTGCTCGGCAGCATCACGCATCAGGCGGTTGCGGTCGTTTTGCCTGCGCGAAACAAAATCGGATTCGCCAACGCCTATCGTGCGGTCTCGAGCCGGATCTACGTCAACGCCAATATCGTGTTGTTTCTTCTCGTCGCGCTTCTCGGCGGCTTTATCTATCCAATCTACCGGGTCTGGATAAGGACCTATCTCGAAAACGCGCGCCTGTTTCCGGCCGTGGGCTCGTTCGAGATCAAGGAGCAGTTCATTGCGATCGGTCTCGGCCTGCTGCCGCTCTATTGGCTGGTGTGGCGCCGCTCCGAATCCGGCGTACAGTCGGCGCGCGCGGCCGTGACGCTGATACTCTGCTTCATCGTCTGGTTCGGCTTTATCGTTGGCCACATCCTCAACAACATCCGGGGTTTTTTCGGGCTATGAATAACAATCCAATCGAAAAGATCATTCCGGTTTTCTCGGCGGCCTTCGCCGTGATCTACATTGTTTCAGTCGAACTGAACTGGGCGCTGCTCACCTATCATCCAAAAATCAAGCAATGGGGTTGGCTCGTCGAGCCCTCCAGAGACGGTCCGCCGATGTACTGGTATGGCTGGCTTGTGACCTCGACGCTTGGTGCGACGGCGGCGAGCGTGATAGCGTTGCCGCTGTTGAAAAACAGACCGACGCCATACTGGCTAGGATGGACCGTTCCGCTGCTGGTCATACTCAGCGTCTTCTACCTTTTCCGCGATTGGTTTTTGCGCTGAAATCCGAAAAAGTAGGTCACTCGTACGGCCCGCCAACTCCGGAACTGGAGCTCTAAAGCCCATCGCAAGGTAAAAAGTGCCAACAAAATCGCGACGCCGTTTTATCGTTCTATCCTCCGTCACGCGACTTGCCGGCTTCGCCGCTTTTGCCGCGGTCATGTTTTCGTGTCAGCCGTCTCATTCGGGAGAGCTCGAACTCCGAGCGAGACGAAGATGTTGATTTGGCGTTCGTCGGATCGGCGCGGGAGACCGGGACGCTGACGCCCATTCCCGGGGTTCAAATCAGGGCCGAGGTCGGTGGCCGGAGAATCCTGATTCGCACCAATACCGAAGGCGTCTACAGGCTGATTCCGAATTTTGGAAATGGCGTCACGGCCGACCAGGTGACGATTTCATGCAGCAAAGACGGTTATGAGACCGTCGATGTGTCGCGGCGGCAGCTTTCCGACAAGAAGGTGAAAGAGCTGGTCGTGGCGGAGTGCCTGCTGGCTCCCAAGCACTAGTGTCCCGGTTCTGACATTCGTATCCTGTCGCAGCGGGCACTTTTACGAATGTCAGAACCAAAGGGACACTAGCAAATATATAATTCTAGTGTGGCTTTGACTCTGACGTTCCTTTGAAGAGATCGCCGCGAAACTGAAAGGAACGTCAGTGTCGCCACACTAGAGCTCCGATTCCGAAGTTCGCATCACGAACTCGTCGCAACACGGATAGGAACTTCAAAGACGCCGCACTCGGCCGGATTTGGCGGAACCCGAAATATTCCGCGATATGTGAGATCGTTCACAGTGGAATTCGTCCGCCGCTCCTAGAAGAGGGCAATTCTCTTTGTGGGAGGCGTCCATGTTCCCATCAGCCAATCACGGCCCGGCAAATCGGAATTCTCAACAGGACCTCTACCAGCGCGCCTGGCCTTCGATCGTCAGAATTATCATTCTCGAAATTCTGCTGCTGCTCGCGCTGTCCGGCGCGCTCGTGTTCTATCTGAACTGGTCGTCGGAGGCCGCCCTGTCCGAATTTATGGCGGGTGGGGGCCAGCCGCTTCAGGCGCCCAAGGACCGGCGGCCCTGCGATCGCAGCGCCTGAGATCATCAGGCCGGATTTTCAGATATCGATCGCTTATTGCGCCACCGTCTGAATCACGCTGGTCACGGGGCGCGCGCTCGCGACCGGCAGCTTCAATTCCTTGATCAGCGCCTCGTCATATTCGGGCAAGGTCTGCATCGGCGCCTTTGCCTTCATCAGCACGATCTTGTAGCCGCCGGCCTTCAGGCGGCGAAGCAGTTCGGGCATCGCTTCGGCGGTGTGCTTCTGGAAATCGTGCATCAGGATGATGCCCTTGCCCTGCTTGTCGAGCTTGGTCATGACGTTCGAGATGACCTGCTCGGGACTCTTTGCGCGGAAGTCGAAGGAGTCGAGGTCGCACGAAAATATCGCGATGTTGCGCGTTCCGAGATAGGCCATCGCCGCCGGGTTATGCTGCAACTCCGGGAAACGGAAGAACGGCGCGGGGGCCGTGCCGAGCGCGAACTTGACGGCGCTGTTGCCTTTCTCGATCTCGTCCTTGGCCATCTGCTCGGTCATCTTCTTCGAATTCAGATTGGCATGCGACCAGGTATGCGTGCCGACGGTGTTGCCGGCTGCGGCGACTTGCCTGAGAAGCTCCGGGTGATACATCGCGTGCTTGCCGATCGAGAAGAACACGGCCTTGGTGCACTGGTCGGCGAGCGCCTTGAGCACCGCGGGCGTATTGACGGGCCAGGGACTATCATCGAAGGTCAGCACGACTTCCTTGTCGGCCAGGAAATCGAACTGCTTGAAATGCTCGAAGCCGAAGCCGGGTCCGCCCGTGGTGTCGACTTCAACCACGCGGGAAACCCCGAGCGCATCGGGATTGGCGCAAGCCTGTTTCGGCTGCGGCGCGGGAGCTGCCGGTCCTTTTTCCGGAATGCTGCCGGTGATCTCGATCGGGTCGCGGCCGGTGACGGGTTTTGCGGCAGGGGAGGGCGCGGCCTGCACGGCGGCGATGGTTTGCGGAGCGGCCACGCTGCGGTGTGAGGTCCAGAACCAACCGCCAGCGGCGATCAACGTGGCAGCCGCCAAACTCATCAGCATCAGGCCGAGCGCGTTACGCATGGTTACTCTTTCGTTAATACCAAAACTAAAATTCGCCCCGCCTTCTTTATGGGAAAGAGTTGTTAACGCTCCCCAAACGCCGGGCCGGTTTCCCAGCGCCGTCTATTTGAAGTTCCTGCACTACAAGCGGCGAATTCGATCCAGGAACTTCAAATAGAAAAGCGGCACTAGTGTCGCACCCGCCTTGAGCAACCGGGGTCACAGGGGAGGCGGCGATGGGTGAAGCATTCTCCGGCCACAGGCATCGCGCCGACGTCGGGCGGGCACGATTGGGCCTGATGGGGATCTCAAATGAGAGTGGTCGACGGCCAATTGGCGCGCGGGTCGCACATTGACATCGCAAGCCGAGCGGACTTTCATCTCGCAGGGATGAAGGCGGTTCAGATGTTCAGAATTTCATGTGTTTTTTTGTTCGCGCTGATGGCGGCGCAGGCTTTCGCGATGTCCTCCGTTTCGGCCCAGCAAGGTCACGATGCCTGCGCGCGTGACGTGTCGCGCTTCTGCCGCGCCCTGATGAACGATGGCGATTCGGTGGTGCTGGGCTGCCTGAAGCAGCATCGCGCCCGGCTCAGCAGGGCCTGCGAGAAGGTCCTGACCGACAACGGGCAGTAGTCCGAACATTAGTCTTTGATTTAGCATGACCTTTTCGGAAAACCGCTACACACTTTTCCGGATCATGCTCTAAGTGCTGCTGCCCGCCGCGGCAGATGCCACCGGCAGCACCTCGCGCGCCGCCTGATCGGGCGTTTCTTCCTTCCAGCGCACCGAACCGAACGGACGCTCCAGCATGCGGCGGACGCGGACCGGATCGGGGCCGAGGTGAAAATCGATCGCGCTCTGGTGCAGCGCGCGCTCGGACTGTGTCGAGCGGTTGCGCTGGCGCAGGTAATCGAGCCAGGTCGGACAATGATAGCGTTCGGTCCATAGCTCGGGATCGGCGATGTCGCGTGCGATCGACCAGCCATAGGCGCCGTTGCGTTGCCTCGAGAGCTGGACCTCCTGCATGACATTGTGAAAGGCGCGGGCGTTGTCCTGCGCGACGCGATATTCGATCTCGACCACCAGCGGCCCGCTGCGCGCGGTCAGCGACAGCTGCACCTCGGGATCGGCCAGGACTTCAGCATCTTCGTTGCGGGCGCCGACCCGCGGCATGTGCAGCCAATGGCCGAGCAGCGGCGAAAGCAGCATCAACGTCGCCGATACCAGAAGTGCGGTTTCGACGCCGGCGGCGTCGGTCAGCCGCCCCCAGCCCCAGCTTCCGATCGCGATCCCGCCGGAGATCGCTGCCTGAAAAGCCGCGAGCGAACGGCCCGCCACCCAGCGCGGCGCCGAAAGCTGCACGCCGATATTGAACAAGGCGACCGCGAGCATCCATGCCGCACCCGCCACCACCAGCGCCGCCGCCGTCAGGACCCGCTGATGGCTCAGCGCCACTGCGGCGATAGAGCCGCCCATCGAGATCGCACAGGCGCGGATCGCGGCCTCGCCCGCTAAGCGTTTACGTACTTCGCCGATGTTGAGCGCGCCGACCACCGCGCCCATGCCGAAGGCGCCGAGCATGATGCCGTAGGTCTGCGCGCCGCCATGCAGGAGATCGCGGGTCACGAGCGGCATCAGGGCCGATACCGAACCGCCGATCAGGCCGGTGATCATGGTGCGGGCCAGCACGATCTTGATCGGCGGCGAATTGGCGATGTAGCGCACGCCCGAGACGATCGCCCGGTTGAGACGCTCGCGCGGCAGCCGCGACGGCGCGTTCTCGCGGCGCCAGAGGAACAGCACCACCAGTAGCGGAAGATAGAGCAACGCGTTGGCGGCGAACGCCGCGACCGCGCCCGCGGTGGCGACGACGATGCCGCCGATCGCGGGTCCAAAACTGCGTGCGATATTGTAGCTGATGCCGTTCAGCGCCACGGCCGAGGGCAGCGTTTCCGTCGGCACCTGTTCGCTGACCGAGGATTGCCAGGCGGGGCCGAACAGCGCCATGCCGCTGCCGACAATGAAGCAGAAAGCCAGCAGCGTCGTAGGCGTGACCAGACCCAGCCACGCCAGCACCGTCAGCGCGGTGGCGCCCGACAGCGCGATCGAGAGCGAGACGATGGAAACGATCCGGCGGTCATACATGTCGGCAATGGCGCCGGCCGGCATCGAGATCAGCATCACCGGCAGCATCAGCGCCGTCTGCACCAGGGCCACCTTGTCGGCCGAGGATGTCATCTGGGTCATCGCCCAAGCCGCGCCGACCGCCTGGATCAATAGCCCGAGATTGGACAACAGGCTCGCAAGCCAGATCCGGCGGAAGGTGGCGTGCCGCAGCGGGGCGGCGACGCCGTCGCCGGCAAACATCGCTCGCTTGGGCTGTTCAGTCATGGCGTTTCCATTACGGCCGGCTTGATTCGTTATGGAATCAGTGATGCCCGCTCAGGTCCATGTCTGTCCAGATCCGCTTGATTTGCCGTGGCAAGATACCCAAGTTTATACGGCCGTCACACTGTACTGGTCAGCCGCTGGGGCAAAAGGTGCCTTCATGGCGCCCGGATTCCGGAGCTGATATGATCGCGGTCCGGAGCGGATCTTCCCATCCGGAAGGGTTGCAAGGACGACATCCGTGAGCATAGCCGAAGCCTGGGATATCCCGGCCACGCGCCGGCGGTTGGTTCCACCTCACCCGCCGCGCGCGCCGGAGAACATGACGGCGCTGGAACGGCTCGCGATGATGCGCGAAAGCCCGATCGGAACCTGGGGCCAGCGCGCCTACGAAGATGACATCATCCGCGGCCGCTTCTTTCTCCTGCGTGCGAGCTACATCCTCAACACGCCGGATGCGATCCGTCATGTCCTGGTCGACAATTACGAGAACTATTCCCGCACGCCCGCCGGTCTGCGCGTGCTGCGCCCGATGCTCGGCGAGGGCCTTCTGATTGCCGAGGGCCGGGCCTGGAAACATCAGCGGCGCACGCTGGCGCCGGCTTTCACGCCACGCGCGGTGACGACCCTGATCCCGCACATGGTTGCGGTGACCGATGAGACGATCGCAAATCTCAGGCGTGGCGGCAGCGGCGCCGTCGATCTGCGCGGGATCATGCAGCACATGACGCTCGAGATCGCCGGCCGCACGATGTTTTCGTTCGGGATGGAGCGTCACGGCGTGACACTGCGCGACTTCGTGATGGAATATGCCGACCGGCTGGCGAAGCCGCATTTTCTCGACCTGGTATTGCCGGCGAACTGGCCGACCCCGCGGGATTTTCCGCGGGCGCGTTTCCGCAAGCGATGGACGCGCTTCATCGGCATGCTGATGGCCGAGCGGCGCGCGGCCGGAAAGCAGGAGGGCGCGCCGGCGCGCGATCTGTTCGATCTGATGAATGCGGCGCGCGATCCCGAAACCGGCGAGGCCTTCAGCGAGGCCCAGCTCGGCGATCAGGTCGCGACCATGATTCTCGCCGGCCATGAGACCACCGCGACCGCTTTGTTCTGGGCGCTGTACCTGCTGGCGCTCGATCCGGTCGCGCAGGAGCAACTGGCCGCCGAAGCGCGGCAGGTCTCGGCCGATGGCGAGGCTGATCTCGATCGGTTGAAATTCACCCGCGCCGTCGTCGACGAAACCATGCGGCTTTATCCGCCGGCGTTTCTGATTGCGCGTGCGGCGGCCGGTAACGACGTGGTTGCCGACATTCCGATCAACAAACACGACGTGATCCTGATCGCGCCGTGGCTGCTGCACCGTCACGAAAAGCTCTGGCGCGATCCGAATGCCTTTGTGCCGGAGCGTTTCCTGTCGCCGGCGCCGCCGCCTGACCGCTTCGCCTATCTGCCGTTCGGCGTCGGGGCGCGGGTTTGCATCGGCGCGCATTTCGCGCTGGTCGAGGCGACGCTGGTGCTCGCCAGGATCATTGCCGCCTTCCGCGTCACGCTTCTGGACAAGGACCCGGTGATGCCGGTTGGCGTGGTCACCACGCAACCGGATCGCTCACCGATGTTCCAGATCGCGCCGCGTTGACGGGGTCTCGACCCGCAGGGTCCAGGTCATGAGCAAACGAGAGTCATGAGCGAATTGGAGGCCCAGTTTTCCGTGTTGAAAAAGATCGCCGATCCGGCGGTCGCGGACGCCATCGCCCGTCTCATCGAGCACGGCGAAGACCCCGAACTCAACCGCATCAACGTGCTGGATTTTTCCAGGCAAAACGGTTTCGACGAAGAGCAGGTGATCTCGGGATTCCTGCACGCCTCGCGGCTCGGCCTGTTCGATCTCACCTGGAACGTGCTCTGCCCCGGATGCAGCGGCGTGCTCGATGCGCACGATACGCTGAAATCCCTGCGCAGCGACGATTACCATTGCGGACTATGCGCCTGCGGCTATGAGCCTTCCGTCGACGAACAGGTTGAAGTCGCTTTCACCGTCAGCCCCAAGGTCCGGCGCATCGCCGCCCATGATCCGAACACGCTGCCGCTATGGGAATACTACAAGCAGGTGTTCTGGAGTTCCGGGATCGATCTCGACAAGAATTCCTTTGATGCGCTCACCGAGGAGGTGGCGCTGGACTCGCTTGAACTGCCGGCGGGCGAGCGGGCGGTGTTGTCGTTGCAGTTGCCGCCGCAATTCATCATCGTGTTCGAGCCGGTGACGCATTCGGCACATTTCATCGACGTGCAGGGCGAGCCGACCAAAGAGCGCCAGCAGCTTTCGCTGGTCTTCAATAAATCGCATCCGCCGACCGGGTCCATCACCATGCGTCCGGGTCCCTTGAGGCTTGCGCTCGACAATCAGGCCGGCGTGCGGACGCTGCCGACGGTATTCATCGCAGGCGACGGGCTGCATGCCATGCTCGGCCGCCGCCGGCCGTTTCTCACCGCCAAGCGGATACTGTCCAACCAGACCTTCCGCGACGTGTTCAAGGCCGACAATCTCGACATCGATCAGCGCCTGAAGATCACCTCGCTCACCTTCCTGTTCACCGACCTGAAGGGCTCGACCGCGCTCTATGAGCGTGTCGGCGACCTCGCCGCGTTCGATCTGGTGCGGGCGCATTTCCGGGCGCTGCTCGGCATCATTGCCTCGGAGAAAGGCGCCGTGGTGAAAACCATTGGCGATGCCGTGATGGCGACCTTCGTCAAGCCGGAGCATGCGATTGTCGCGGGCTTGCGGATGCGCGCGGCCATGGATGCGCTCAATGCCGAGCGCGGCACCGACGATCTCGTGGTCAAGATCGGCATTCACGAGGGCCCGTGCCTGGCGGTGATGCTCAACGAGCGGCAGGATTATTTCGGCCAGACCGTCAACATCGCGGCGCGGGTTCAGGGGCTGGCGACGTCGCAGTCGATCCACATCACCGGCGGCGTGGTCGAGTTGCCCGCGGTATCGGCCCTCCTGAAGGAGCGGGCGATCAAGCCGATCCAGAAGCAGGCGGCGCTGCGCGGGATCTCCGACAAGGTAATGGTATACGAGATACCGTAGTCTCAGATGGACTAATCGTAATGCGCGGCCCGACCGCTTTTGCATTGCGTGCGCCGGTGGGGGGCCATATTTCTCGAGGGTATCCGCTAGCAGTGGCGGCAAGGTTTCACCCGATCCCGGCAGGAAATGAATGCTCGACGGACTACGCCAATTCATCGCTGACGTTATGTCTCCGGCCCATGATCCCCGTGACCTCGACGACACCGGATATCGTCTCGCCGCTACCGCGCTGCTGGTTCACGTCATTTCGCTCGATGGCGAACCTTCGGACGCCGAAAAGCGCAAGCTTCACAGCCTGATCGAAAGCAGCTTTGGGCTCGATCGGGGAACGGCCGACAAACTGATCGCCTCCGCGACCCTGGTCGAGGGCGAGGCCGTCGATCTCTATCATTTCACCAGCGTCATCATGCGCTCGGTCGACGATGCCGGGCGCTTGCGCATTGTCGAAATGATGTGGGAGCTGGTGTATGCCGACGGCCAGGTCAGCGAGTTCGAGGACAACGTCGTCTGGCGCGCCGCCGATCTATTGGCGGTGTCTTCCCGCGACCGGATCGATCTCAAGCACCGCGTTGCCGCCAGGCTATCGGCGCCGATTTCGGGAAGCTAGAGACGGCCCGTCGCCAGGTTCGGGATCGGTTTTGCCTTCCGGCAGACTGGCTTACCTTCCGCCAGATGAAAAATTTTTAATGTAGCCGCTGCCGCATGACCACGGTTGGCCGCCTCTTTGTGCGCCTGCGTTGTTTTCCGCCCGATTGCCGCTTGCGAAGGTTCCGAAACGCTTGCAGGCGGCCTGTATCCCGCCTAAGCCGTAGGCTCGGGTTGGTATTATTATCGGCGGGCAAGAAAGATCGTGACTGAGCGGGTGACGCTGATTACGGGTGCTTCGGCGGGAATCGGCACTGAGCTGGTACGCGTCTTTGCTTCCAACGGCCATCGGGTGGCGATGGTGGCGCGACGCGCCGACCGGTTGCAGGCGCTGGCCGCGGAAATCGCCGCCAAAGGCGGCAGCGCTCCAATCGTGATTTCTTGCGACCTCGAACAGGCGGACGCCGGCGACAGGATTGCCGCTGCTCTGACCGCTGAGGGCGTCGAGGTCGAATTCCTCGTCAACAATGCGGGCTTCGGTTTGTTCGGCCGTGCCATCGCGCTCGACCGCAACGAGCAGCTCGCGATGATCGCGGTCAACATCCGCGCGCTGACCGATCTGTCGCTGCGATTTGCCGATCAACTGGTCCGAAACCGCGGCGGGCTCCTCAACGTCGCCTCGATCGCAAGCTTCCTGCCGGGGCCCGGCATGGCGGTGTATTACGCCTCCAAAGCCTATGTGTTGTCGTTCACCGAGGCTCTGCGCGGGGAGTTGGGGCCGAGCGGTGTCCGCGTCACCGCGCTGTGCCCGGGTCCGGTGCCGTCGGAATTTCAGACCCGCGCGGGCTTCGAGCCCGGCTTCGATTCGGCGGTTCTCAACGTGTCGTCCGCGGAGGTCGCAAAGCAAGCCTATTGCGGCCTGATGGCCAATAAGCGGGCGGTACTGCCCGGTCTCGGCATCAAGATCGTGCCGTTCATGTTGCGGCTGTTTCCGCGCGGATTCATCCTGTCGGCCGTCGCGCGCTTTCAGACCCGCCAACGCTGACGACGCCAACACACCCGAAATTAACGATCTGTTGGGTACGATCGCAGGCTTGAAGGTCCGAAGAAGGGTCGATGCCGCCTTCCGCCAAAACCGGTCTTGCGTTTGATGCCGCACCCATCGTGGCGGAGCCCTGGCCAGCGCGCCCCTCTCTTCCGCCGGTCCTGATCGTCCTGCACCAGGAAGCCTCGATACCCGGCCGCATCGGCAACGCGCTGCGCTCGCTCGGCTATCCACTCGACATCAGGCGGCCGCGGTTTGGCGATGCCCTGCCGGAAACGCTTGTCGCGCATGCCGGCGCCGTGATTTTCGGCGGCCCGATGAGCGCCAACGATCCGGATGACTATGTTCGCCGCGAGATCGACTGGATTGCGGTGCCGCTGCTCGAGCAGCGGCCGTTTCTGGGAATTTGCCTTGGCGCGCAAATGCTCGCCAAACAGCTCGGTGCCCGCGTGGCGCCGCATGCCGCAAGGCCGCGTCGAGATGGGCTACTATCCGATCCGCCCAACGCCGGCCGGACTGAAGGTCTGCGCCCGCTGGCCCGATCAGGTCTATCACTGGCACCGGGAAGGATTCGAGCTTCCTAAAGGCAGCGAGTTATTGGCGGAAGGCGGTGACTTCCCCGCGCAGGCCTTTCGTTCTGGAAATGCCTTCGGCTTTCAATTTCATCCCGACGTGACCTACGCGATGATGTGCCGCTGGACGACGTGCGGCGCTGAGCGTCTCGACATGCCGGGGGCCCACCCGCGCCACCAGCACTTTGCCGGGCGCGCCTGCTACGACGTCGTCGAACGCGCCTGGCTGAAGCACTTTCTCGATGGCTGGCTGAGCCGCGTGCCGAACGTATTGATGGCGGAAGCGGCGGAGTAGGGCGTTGGCTAGATCGGGGAGCCCGTCTTCGCCCTTCGGGCTATGCCGGGCAGCCACGCACGTTGTCCTTCGGGCATTGCGCTGGCTGCGCCACGCGAAGCCTGAAGGGCGAAGGCTGGTGGAGCCAGGCGGGATCGAACCGCCGACCTCGTCATTGCGAACGACGCGCTCTCCCAGCTGAGCTATGGCCCCAGATCGCCTGGTTGAAATGTCGCCGCCTTGACAAGCGGGAACGGCTGACAATCGGCGTCATTTACAGTCCGCGCCAAGGCCAAGTCAAGAACGGCGAAATCGTTGTTTTTCCGATCCTTTACCGGGAACTTCCCTTGTTTGCCCCTGACGGAACCGATATTTAGCAAGCTGGCCAATCCCGCCGACCGACCCTTGCGAGCAGCCCCCCATGCGTGCCGTTCTCGACATCGTTCTTATCGTTCTGGATCTTTATGTCTGGTTGCTGATCGCTTCCGCCATTCTGTCGTGGCTGATCGCCTTCAATGTCGTCAACACGCGCAACCCGTTCGTGTCGGCCGTTGCGGAATTTCTGTACCGGATCACCGAGCCGCTGCTGGCGCCGATCCGCTCCTTCATGCCCAATCTGGGCGGTCTCGACATTTCGCCGATCATCCTGATTCTGATCATCTACTTCATTGAGCGCGTCATTCAGTACTACATCTACCCAAACGTTTTCTGATCGCGAGCCTGGATGGCGGATCCTTGGCGTTACTCGACCCAAGGCGTCAGCGTGGCGTTGCGCGTGACCCCGCGCGGCGGCAGGGACGATATCGACGGCATTGAGACGCTGGCTGATGGCCGCGCCGTGGTCAAAGTGCGGGTGCGGGCCGTTGCGGAAGGCGGGGAAGCCAATCGCGCGGTGACGGAATTACTGGCAAAGGCGCTGGGCGTGCCCAAGGCGGCCGTGCGGGTCGTGGCCGGTGCGACGTCACGCCTCAAGCAGGTCAGCATTGCCGGCGATCCGGCGCGGCTTGGCGACGCCTTGCGAAAGCTGACCGCGGGCGCGGACAAATGACGGAAGGGTGAGAGCGAGATGGCGGCGCAGATCATCGATGGAAAACGGATTGCGTCGGAGTTGCGCGCCCGCGTCGCCAGTGAGGTGGCGCGGCTCAAGCGCGACAACGAATTGACGCCGGGGCTCGCGGTGGTGCTGGTCGGCCAGGATCCCGCAAGCCAGGTCTATGTCCGCTCCAAGCACAAGCAGTCGCAGGAAGTCGGCATGGCGTCCTTCGAACATGTGCTGCCGGAGGATGTCGGAGAGGCCGATCTGCTGGCGCTGATCGCGCGGCTCAACCGCGATCCGCTGGTGCACGGCATCCTCGTGCAATTGCCGCTGCCGAAGACCCTGAATACCGAAGCCGTCATCAATGCGATCGATCCGGCCAAGGACGTCGATGGGCTGCATCCGAACAATGCCGGCCGGCTCGCCGGCGGGTTTGCCGCGCTGTCGCCCTGCACGCCGCTCGGCTGCATTATCCTGACCAAGAGCGTGCACGCCTCGCTCGAGGGGATGAATGCGATCGTGATCGGCCGCTCCAACCTGGTCGGCCGGCCGCTGGTGCAACTGCTGCTCAATGAAAACGCCACGGTCACGATCGCGCATTCACGCTCGCGCGATCTTAAAACTCTGTGCGGCCGCGCCGATCTGGTTTACGCCGCCGTTGGCCGGCCCGAGATGGTGCGAGGCGACTGGATCAAGCCGGGCGCGACCGTGATCGATGTCGGCATCAACCGGCTGTCGGATGCCGACGGCAAGACCCGTCTTGTCGGCGACGTTGCCTTTGCTGAAGTATCCGAAGTCGCAGGCGCCATCACGCCGGTGCCGGGCGGCGTCGGCCAGATGACGGTGGCTTGCCTGCTGGTCAACACCCTGCGCGCGGCCTGCGCGATTGCGGGCTTGCCGAAGCCGGTGGTGTGAGATCCGTCATTCTCTGCGGATCGGAAAACCGTCTCCGCTGTCATACCCCGCGAAAGCGGGGTATCCAGTACGCCGCGGCCGTTCGGCTCAAGCACCGCTCTCTCTGGAATACTGGATCGCCCGCTTTCGCGGGCGATGACAGTTGAGAATGCGGTCAGCTTAAGGTTCGCCCCGGAACGACGGAGAAAAATTACTTCTTCGCCCGCGCGATGCCTTCCGCAATCAATTGATGGGCGTCCTCGGCGTTGCCCCAGCGCAGCACCTTCACCCATTTCTTCGGTTCGAGATCCTTGTAGTGCTCGAAGAAGTGCTGGATCTGCTGCAAGGTGATGTCGGGCAGGTCGCTATAGGTCCTCACCTTGTCGTAGCGCTGCGTCAGCTTCGACGACGGCACCGCGATGATCTTCTCGTCGCCGCCGGCCTCGTCTTCCATCAACAGCACGCCGACCGGCCGCACGCTCATCACCGCGCCCGGAACGATGGCGCGGGTATTGGCGACGAGAACGTCGCAAGGATCGCCGTCGTTGGAGAGCGTGTGCGGAATGAAGCCGTAATTTCCGGGATAGCGCATCGCCGTATACAGAAAGCGATCGACGACCAGCGTGCCGGCCTCCTTGTCGAGTTCATATTTGATCGGCTCGCCGCCGACCGGCACTTCGACGACGACGTTGACCTCGCGCGGCGGATCGACGCCGATTGAGATCGCTTCAATACGCATGAACGGCTCCGGATTGTTTGGCGTTACTCTACGCTAATTTAGGCCGAATAGCGGCCTGCCGTAGCGGATTTTGGACAAAGGCTTAACGCGCGCGCGGCCCAGGACTTCTGGCCAGTCGGCGTTACCGCGGACACGAAGACTAACGGGATGAAGTTTAGTTGGTCCAGGCGAAGGCGACCTTGTCGAGCGACCTCGGCCCGAACTTCTCCGACGAACGCGCCACCATGCGGCCGCCCAGCGCGCGATAGAATTCGGTCGCCGCTTCGTTGTCGGAAAGCGCCCAGATCACCATGCTCTTCAGGCCGCTCTGCACGAGGTCGCGCCGTGCGGCCGAAAACAGCCGGCGGCCGAAACCAAGGCCCTGAAATTCCGGCCGCAGATAAAGCTCGTAGATTTCGCCTTCGAAATGCAGGCTGCGGGCCCGGTTGCGCCCATAATTGGCGTAGCCGGCGACCTTGTCGCCGAACACGAGCACGCTGACACGGCTGCCCTTGCGGATCGCCAAATCCCACCAATGCGGGCCGCGGCGGTTGATCAGCTTCTCCAGCTCCGCGCCGGGAATGATGCCCTGATAGGCCGAGCGCCAGGCTTCGTCATGGGTGGAAGCCACCGCGACCGCGTCAGCAGCCTTGGCCGGTCGGACCTCGATAAGGGTTGTGCTCATGACCCCAATCAAAGCAAGTCAGCGGGCCTGCATCAAGGTCTATCGTTAATTATCGGTTAACCTGTGGATTTTCTGCATCAGTTGGCGCGAACTTGTGCCGAAAGCGGACAGGCAAAAGGCTGTTGGGGCCGGATTTGGCGGAATGGACGGCTCCCGCGAAGGTTCTAACGTTAGCAGTCACGGGACGTTGCCCGCGATGTGATTCGCCGTGAACGATGCCGGGGAAGTCTCGTTCGCAGCGGCTTCATGGGGGTTTGATGCCTTCGTTTCGGGCGTTTTTTGCAAGTCTTCTGCTGGCTGCGCTGTGGACGGCCACCGCCGCCGCACAAAGTCCGTTCGGGCCGAAAGGTGCGGAAGCCGAACCCAACCGGGCGCAGGCCTGGCTGGTGCCGTCGCCCGATCCGGACGTCGCATCTCACGCTTTGTTGTTTCGCCCGCCTGGCGAAGGCCCGTTTCGCCTCGCGGTCATCGCGCATGCGTCGACCCAGAACGTGCTGCTTCGCGCGCAAATGCCGCAGCCGGAATACCGCACCCTGGCGGCGTTTCTGGTGGCGCGGGGGTTTGCCGTGCTGGTGCCGGAACGGCCGGGCCATGGCGCAACCGGCGGTAAATATCTGGAGGATCAGCGCGGTTGCGACGAAGCCGACTACGCCCGTTCGGGACGCGCGACCGCCGAAGAAATATCCGACGCCGTGACCTATCTGCGCGGGCAACCCTTCATCCGGCGCGATGGCGCGGTGGTCATCGGCCACTCCGCCGGCGGATGGGGCGCGCTCGCGCTGGCCAATGCCGATCCGGCTGAAATTGCCTCCATCATCGTCTTCGCGCCCGGCCGCGGCGGCCACGCCAACGACTTTCCCAACCAGATTTGCGCGCCGCATACCTTGCTCGCGGCCGCGGGCGAATTCGGCCGTAGCGCGCGCATTCCCGTCAGCTGGTTGGTCGCGGCCAATGACAGCTATTTCTCGCCGGACTTCTCGCGGAAACTGGCGGATGCGTTTCGCGCCGGCGGCGGCAACGCCGACTTCCGCGTGTTGCCCGCCTATGACGGCGAAGGCCACTGGATGGCCGAGACCGAGAACGGCGTCAAACTGGCCGCGGGCGAACTCGATCGCGTGCTGAAGGGGCAGTTGCATTCGCTGCCGGTGCGATCGAAAAAGCCATGACGGTCTGGCCCGACGACGACGTGATCCTCTACGACGGCGTTTGCGTGTTCTGCTCGCGCTGGATTCGTTTCATTGCAACGCGCGACAAAACGAAGCGCTTTCGCTTTACCGCGATCCAGTCGGCCTACGGCACGCGGCTCGCGCAAGCCTTCGGTATCGATCCCGATGATCCCGACACCAATGCCGTCATCCATGGCGGCGTGGCCTATTTCAAATCCGACGCCGCCTTGACCGTGCTGTCTAGCCTGCCGGGCTGGGGATGGACCCGCGTGCTGTTCGCCGTGCCGAAGCCGTTGCGCAACGCGGTCTATAATCTCGTCGCCAAAAACCGCTACCGGATTTTCGGGAAGTATGAGGCGTGCTTTGTGCCGGATGAAGCGATGCGGGCGAGGGTATTGGAGTAGTTGGAATGACGATCAAGGTTTCATCACCGCCATCACCTCTTTCGCCGCCCGTTCTCCGGAATCATGCGCGCCGTGGGCGGTGGAGAAAAAGTGCGGCGAGGTGGCTTCACCCGCAAAGAACAGCCGGTCATCGACGGGCGCGGCGAGCACGGCGCGGTTTCCCGCGTGGCCCGGCAGCGCATGCGAATAGGAGCCGCGCGCAAAGGGATCATGCGCCCAGCGCGATTCCTTCAACGGCCTCAACCTGCGGCGAAAATCGTTGCCGAGGAATGAGACGATCTCGTCGATCGCCTGCGCCGCAATCGCGCCGTCGCCGGCGTCTTCCAGCTCTTGCGCAAACCGGCCGCCGAAAAAGCCTTCGATGCAGGGCTGCCCGAACGGGCGCAGATGATAGGTCCCCATTTCGGTGCGCATGGTCGCGCCGCGCAAGTTTCCGTCGGCCGGCAAAAGTTCAGGCTCGTCGAGCGCCAGCATCACCTTGTCGGCGAGGCCGAGCGGCAGGCCGCGCGCCGCGTCGACTTTCTCCGGCAATGCCGGTGAGAAGCGAATCGCTTCGTCGGCGATCAGATTGGTCGGCACGGTGATAATGGCCTTATCGGCCGACAGCGCGCCTTTCGATGTCTCGATGCGCAGGCGCTTTGCGGAATGGTCGATCAGCGTGACCTGGCAATTGAGCGCGAGCGGCAGTGAGGCGCCATAGGCCGCCATCAGCGCGCCATAGCCGCGCCGCACCCGCCAATTGATGCCGGTGTCCTCATAGGCGTCGAAGTCGAGAATCGAAAGCCGGTCGGTCTCGCAGCCGTTGATGTAGGAGGAGATCGCGTCGATCATCGGATTCCAGCGATTGCCCTTTTCCAGATAGAGATTGGCTGGATTGTCGCGGCCGCTTTGAGCCGCTTTCTCGATGCGCTCGAAGAATTCATCCAGCGCGCGGAAGAACTCGGCGCGCTCTTCCGGTGGAAACGATTTGCCATAGCCGCGTTCGCGCCAAGGCGGCAGCGTCCGGTCAATCTCGAAATCGAGTTCTCGGCGATTTTGACGAACGAATTCTGGTCGGCCGAATGCAGCCAGCCGCAGCCGAGATCGAAGGTCACGTTGGGCGCCGCCTGGATGGTGTGGCCGCGGCCGCCGACGCGCTCGCGCGCTTCCAGCACGATCACGGACAGGCCGGAATCCTTCAGCGCATGCGCGGCGCCGAGGCCCGCGGCGCCCGCGCCGATGATGGCGACATCGATGGAAGAGGGGAGGGACATGTCTTGCTTGTTTCGTCATGCCCGGCTTTATGCCGGGCATCCACGTCTTACTTTCCCAGTATCCAAGACGTGGATGGCCGGGACAAGCCCGGCCATGACAGACTTATCATGCGTCTCGAATATCGCTTAAGCCGATGAGCCGCAGCGTACTGGATGCCCCGCTTGAAGCGGGGCATAACAGATAGGTAGGCTTACGCCACCGCTTGCTTGGACTTTTCCGCGCGCTTGCGGTCGTTCGGGTCGAGGAACTTCTTGCGCAGGCGGATCGACTTCGGCGTCACCTCGACCAGCTCATCGTCCTCGATATAGGCGAGCGCCTTTTCCAGCGTCATCCTGATCGGCGGGGTGAGGCGCACCGCCTCGTCCTTGGAGGTGGTGCGGATGTTGGTGAGCTGCTTGCCTTTCAGCACGTTGATTTCGAGATCGTTGTCGCGGGTATGTTCGCCGACGATCATGCCCTTGTAGACCTTCCAGCCGGGCTCGATCATCATCGGGCCCGCGATCTTCCAGCTTGAACATCGCGTAAGCGACCGCCTCGCCCTGGTCGTTGGAGATCAGGACGCCGTTGCGGCGGCCCTGGATCTCGCCCTTGTAGGCCGCGTAGCCGTGGAACAGGCGGTTCATGATCGCGGTGCCGCGGGTGTCGGTGAGCAGTTCGCCCTGATAGCCGATCAGGCCACGGGTCGGCGCGTAGAACACCAGCCGCAGGCGGTTGCCGCCGGAGGGGCGCATCTCGATCATCTCGGCCTTGCGCTCGCTCATCTTCTGCACCACGACGCCGGAATGCTCCTCGTCGACGTCGATCACGACTTCCTCGATCGGCTCCTGCCAATCGCCGGTGGCTTCGTCCTTTTTCAACACGACGCGCGGGCGCGACACCGAGAGCTCAAAGCCTTCGCGCCGCATGGTCTCGATCAGGATCGCGAGCTGCAATTCGCCGCGGCCCGATACTTCCATCGAGTCCTTGTCGTCGGCCTCGGTGACGCGCAGCGCGACATTGCCTTCGGCTTCGCGCAGCAGGCGGTCGCGGATCATGCGGCTGGTCACCTTGTCGCCTTCGGTGCCGGCGAGCGGCGAATTGTTGACGATGAACGACATCGACACGGTCGGCGGGTCGATCGGCTGCGCCTTCAAAGGCGTATCGACGCTGGGATCGCAGAAGGTGTCAGCCACGGTGCCCTTGGTGAGGCCGGCAATGGCGACGATGTCGCCGGCTTCGGCTTCGTCGAGCGGCGTGCGCTCGATGCCGCGGAAGGCGATGATCTTTGTGATGCGCCCGGTCTCGATCAGCTTGCCGTCGCCGCCCAGCACCTTGACGGCTTGGTTGGGCTTGATGCTGCCGGAAGTGATGCGGCCGGTGATGATGCGGCCGAGATAGGGATTGGCCTCCAGAATGGTGCCGATCATGCGGAACGGCCCTTCCTCGACAGACGGCGGCGCCACGTGGCGCAGGATCAGGTCGAACAGCGGCTGCATGCCCTGATCCTTGGGACCTTCGGGACTCTCCGCCATCCAGCCCTGTTTGGCCGAGCCGTAGAGAATCGGAAAATCGAGCTGTTCTTCGCTGGCATCCAGCGCCGCGAACAGGTCGAACACTTCGTTGATCACTTCGGTCGGCCGCGCGTCCGGCCGGTCCACCTTGTTGATGACGACGATCGGCTTCAGGCCGACCTTGAGCGCCTTGGAGACCACGAACTTGGTCTGCGGCAGCGGGCCTTCCGCCGCGTCTACCAGCACCAGCGCGCCATCCACCATGTTCAGAATGCGTTCGACCTCGCCGCCGAAATCGGCGTGGCCTGGCGTGTCCACGATGTTGATGCGGGTATCCTTCCATTGCACCGACGCGGCCTTGGCCAGGATCGTGATGCCGCGCTCGCGCTCCAGATCGTTGGAATCCATGGCGCGCTCGACCACGCGCTGGTTTTCACGATAGGTGCCGGATTGCTGCAGCAGGCGGTCGACCAGCGTGGTCTTGCCGTGGTCGACGTGGGCGATAATGGCGACGTTGCGAAGGTTCATTTTTGTTTCTTCTGCGTCAGACAATAAGAGAGCGCGATCTCGCCGGAAAACCGGGACCCACTTTTCCGGATCACGCTTGAAACCGTGGATTTTGATCGGGCGCTAGCGAACATTTGGCGCCCAAAAAGGAAGCCCGGCCAAGAGGACCGGGCACACCTTTACTGCTGCGCGCAATATAGTCAGAAATCGCCGAAAAACAATGCGTTATTTGCGATTTGGTTAGCCGATTTGGCCCAAAATCACGCAATAGCAGCCGCTATTGGACGGCCTCGGTCGGATAGACCCCCCGCAGCACCTCTTCGAAGTGATTTTTGACAGATTCGTTACACTGGCAGGCCCGCATGTGCAGCCTTTCGCGGGTCGCGGATCACGATCGAGCCGCGGCGGGTTTCCACAATTCCCTCCGCCTTGAAGGTCTGGATCACCCGGCTGGTATAGCTGCGGCCGACCCCCAGGAGCGTCGCCAGTTGCTCATGGGTCAAGGGCACGATGTTGGAGCCATCGGTGCGCTCCATCGCCGAGATGATCCATTTCGCGGTTCGCTGCTCGATCGAATGAATCGCGTTGCAGGCGGTCGCCTGAAACATCTGCGCGAGCAGACAATCGGCATAGCGCGCGAACACGTTGCGAAGCGAAGCCGACGTCGTCTTGGCCGCATCCAGTTTGCTGATCGGCAGACGCACGAACGGTCCGCCGAACTTGACCGTAATTCGTGTATAGGCGGGCAAATAGCCGAGGCTCACGATCCCGCCGACCGCGCCCTCGCGGCCGACCAGAATGGTCTCGACATCGCGGCCGTCTTCATTGGAGACGAGATAGGAGGCGAGGCTGGCGTCGCAGGGAAAGTGGACGGTGTTGACGTCATCGCCGGGATTATAAAGCAGGTCGTCGGAATTGGCGGTTTCCGCCGCGAGATGCGGCGCGATCAGCGCGAAATCCGGCTCGCTCAGCCGTCTCAGCAGATTGTTGTTTGGCCGGTCGCTGCCGCGACTTGGCCATCCGTGTGAGATCATCGGTAACCACCCTTCCTTGCTCCATTTCCCTCCCGGGCTCCCACAATACCCACGGAGGGTTCCGCCGTTCCGTGCACAAGTGCACAGACAACGATCGTGCGATGTGGTGGTTTCATGCGGGGAACAAGGGGCAGCCCCTCCGATGCATATCCGGCAGGACCCTCTTGCCGTAATTCATGGCCCCAAGCCGGAACTTTTGTTAGCGCGATGGTCGATGTGTCGAGTGATGGCGTCCCCGGCGATGTCCTCATTGTCGAGGATGATCCGATCATCGCGCTCGATTTCGAAGACACCATTGTTCGCTTCGGCGTGAAGACAGTTCGCACCGCGGGCAGCGTCAGCCGCGCGCTTCAGCTGATCGACGAGCGCGCGCCGGATTTCGTGCTGCTCGATATCGGATTGGTGCGCGAGAAGAGCTTTGCTGTCGCCGAACGGCTGGAGGCGCTCGGCATTCCCTTTGCCTTTGTCACCGGCTACTCGACCGACGTTGCGTTTCCCGCAGCGCTCGCCAACAAGCCGAGATTGCCGAAACCCTGCACCAGCGATGCGCTCGAGGCCGTGTTGAGAGGCGCCGCGGCGGCCCGCAAAACGCGCTGACCGGTTCGGCCCACGGCGCGTTTTATGCCGGCTTCGGATCGAGCGTCGTCGACCACAACGCGGCATCGGTGCGGTCGCGCAAGGTGATCGTCATTTGCCCGGTCGCACCCTCGATCTGGACATGACCGAAAAATTGCATGTTGTCGGACGGCGACAGAATCACGCCGGCAGGTGCTGCCTTGGCAAATCTCACCTCCGGCCCGAACGTATTGTCGAGTTCGTTCTGCCAGCCCGTTCCGGCGTGCAAGGGGCCGGCGACGAATTCCCAGAACGGCGCGAAATCCTGAAACTGCGCCTTGTCGGGATTGTAGAAATGCGCGGCCGCGTAGTGCACATCCGCCGTCAGCCACACGGTGTTGTCGATGTGTGAGGCCTTGATGAAGGTCAGCAGGTCGGCGATTTCGAGTTCGCGGCCGCGTGGCGGGCCGTTGCCTTGCGCAAATGCTTCCGAGCCTTTCTTGTTGGCGTAATCGTCGTAGACGATGAGGCTGAGCGGCATGTCGGAAGCGATCACCTTCCAGGTCGCGCGCGAATTTTCAAGGCCGCGTTTGAGCCAGGCCAATTGATCCGGCCCGAGGAAGTAGGCGTCAGGGCCGTAGGTCTCTTGCAGATTCGGTCCATTTGGTCCGCGGTAACTGCGCTCATCCAGCATGAAGACGTCGAGGTGCGGGCCGTAGTTGATCGCGCGATAGACCCGGCCGGGTTCATTGAGGCTTTCGCGCAGCGGATACATCTCGTGAAAGGCGCGCGAGGCGCGGGCGGCGAGCAGATTGATGTCGCGCACTTTGTAGGCTGCGGGAAGCTGTTTCGAGGCCGACCAGTTGTTGGTCACCTCGTGGTCGTCCCACTGCACGAAGATCGGCACCTCCGCGTTGAAGGCCCGCACATTGTCGTCGAGAAAATTGTACTTGTGCGCGGCGCGAAATTCATCCGTCGTCTCGGCGACCTTGGTCTTTTCCGGGATCAGCAGGTTGTTCCAGACCTTGCCGTCGGAGAGCTTCACCTCGGACGAAAAGACACTGTCGGCATAGATGGTGTCGCCGGAATGGATCAGGAAATCCGGGCGATGCTTTCGCATCGTCGAAAAGCTCACCATGCCGCCATCGTCCGGATTGATGCCCCAGCCCTGGCCTGCGACGTCGCCGCCCCAGACGAAACTGACGTCGCGGCGGTCGGCCGGCGCGGTGCGGAAGCGGCCGGTCACCGCCTCGCCGGAAATATCGGGATGCGATAGATCGCGGAATTTGATGCGATAGAAAATCTCCTGCCCGGCGGAGAGATTTTCGACGAGCATCTTCGCGGTGTAATCGCTTTCGGGGAGGGCCGCGATCGGCGGCAGCGCGCGGGCATCCCTGAACGATTCGGTGGTTGAGACTTCCACCAGCATTTGCGAGGGGCGGTCGGCGCGCGCCCAGACCACGCCGCCATCGGCGCTGACGTCGCCGGACTGCACGCCATGGGTCACGGCCGGCCGGTCGGCGGCGCGCGACAGATACGGCATCGCCACGACACCCGCAGCGCCTGCGCCATATTTGATGAACCGTCGGCGGGAAATCCCGCGGGAAAGGCCTGTCTTCATGCGCGCCTCGCATCGATCCTACGCGTTATCGCGCATGATACTTACGAAGACAATGTGACGGCGAGATTGCCGCAGAGGCGATCGAGAACGGGCGGCAACGAAAAACGGCGAGCTGCGCCGTAGCGCAGCCCGCCGACAGAATTTACGCAACCGATCGATCCGAAGATGCCGGCAACTTAGTTCGACGGGCGGATATTCGGATCAATGCCGCCGGTTCTCGAGTGATCGAAAATGGGTTCCGGCACCCAGCCGTCGTTGTAAAAATACGGTTCGACCACAGGGCCTTCGTTGTACGCGCCGCGGAATACTCTCGTTCGATAGGCCGGGCCATAATAGGTCGGTCCGGAATAGCCCGGGCCGTATACGCGTCCGTATTGAGCATAGGCCGGGGCAGCCAGTGTCGTGGCCAGAACCGCCAGCGCCGAAACAACAAGCTTCAATCGCATGATGCTCTCCTCATTTTCCCCGTGGGGAGCAAACTTGGCGCGCGGAACTCGGTTCCGCCCGGCCGCACACCTTCGCGTGATGGGATGGTGGCTCAGGTTCCGGTGACCCGCAGCGCCGCGCCGGCCCGCTGCAGATTCTGCGAGGTATTCATCAGGACCGTCTTTCGGTCGGCGACCGCGTGATGGAATTGTCCGAGCGCAATATTGAAGGAAGTCAGGGCGCTGTCCGTGATGGCGCCGTGCTCGAAGCGATTTAGCGTATCGCGCAGGATGTCGTCGGCTTCCGCCTGCATGCGATCGAGCTCTTCGATCGAATCGCTGCGGCGCGCGGCGGCGATCATGTCGAGCAGCCGTTCGCGCAAGCTCGAGTTGTTGCTGCGCTCGTCCTTCTTCAGGTAGCCGGCAAACCACGCGCCGATCGAGCCCGTCGCCGACAGCGCCATCAGGCTCCACCAGATGATATCGCTGTAGCGGTCGAGGAAGGTCTTTTCCTCGCCATCGACGAAGGCGGCTGCTCCTGGATGCACGGGGACAAAGGCGTCCTTGTCGGTGTCCGGCGTCTCGATATTGGCCGCCAGCGGAAACTCGCTCATCACCGTCTGGCGAATGGCGAAGAGCTGGCGGGTGAAGGCGGCAACCGTGGTTTCCGACAGATCCTTGCGCGCGACGATGTGGTGCGAGAAGCTGATCGTCTTGACTTCGTCTTCGGGACGATCGGGCGAGCCGCCAAAGGCGCCGGCAGGAATTTCGGACGCCTCGTACATCGGGTGATTTTGCGCGATCGCTTCGGCCGAATCGATCGCGAGGAAGGTGGGCGCGTTGCCGTCTCGCGTCGAAGCCGCAATCGCCTCGGACGTGATCTTGCTGTTGACCGGCCCCGCGGCAAGATAGGCGTCTGCCTTCTGGCTGCGGATCGCGTCAGCCGCATCGCCCGTTGCGAACTGGACGACCTCGACCTTGTTGGGGTCCACGCCGTATTGTTGCAGGATCACCTTGAGCAGAGCGACATTGGCCGGCGTGCGGCCGACGACGCCGACACGGCGTCCGGCCAACTGCGAAATCTTGGTGATTTTCGCAGCTCGTTTCTTGCCCTTCAGTGGGGCCGGCACCCACAGCACCGCGACGTTCTTGCGCACCGTTGCCACCGCTTGCGCATTTTTCGGCACGCTCAGATCGCCGCGGACGATGGCGAGATCGGCCTTGCCGTCCGCGATCATCTGGGCGCTGGTGGTGGCGCCGTCGGTCTGGATCGGCCGCAAGCGGATCTGGCTGTGGGATGTCACGAAGGCGTGGCTCAGGGCCTGCACGACCTTGAGATCGTCGCTGTTGGCGGGGCCAACCGCGATCCGCAAGGTGACCGGGCGCACCGCGAAGTAATAGCCCGCGGCCAGCATGCCGCTAACGGCGAGGATACCCGCCAGCACGACGAGCGCGATGCTCCGCCGTGCCGAGAAGCGTGGAGATCCGGCCTGCGGCGGCTCCGTTGGATTTGCTGGCGCCGTGTCGGGACCGCTTGCCATCGATCTGGAGAAGTTCAGGTCCAAGGGAGGCTGCCAATCCGGTTAGGCCAAAAATGTAGCAAATCTGGCGCCTTTCCCTGAGTTACTTCGCCGTCATGGTTACTGGCGTTACGCGCGAGCCTCGACCGGGAAAGCCGATTTATAGACCCATCTATTTGATTATTAGGCGCCTTTTAAAAGGCATCGGTTGCCATTTTTGCGGATCAAGCAGGGGCGGTTGGGTGTTAGATAGGTGCTGGCTGGAACCATGGAGGCCGTTGTGACGGAGCGATTGTCGGCGGAGGCGCGTAAATCGGCCCTGAAGGACTTGCCGGGCTGGAAAGAGGTCGAGGGGCGCGAGGCGATCGAGCGCACCTTTACGTTCAAGGATTTCAACGAGGCCTTCGGCTTTATGAGCCGTGCAGCGTTGGTGGCCGAAAAAAGCGACCATCATCCGGAATGGCGCAACGTCTACAAGACGGTCGAGGTGGTTCTCGCCACTCACGACGCCGGCGGTGTGACCGCACGCGACGTCGCCTTGGCCAAGGCCATGAACGCGATCGCCGTCCAGCTCGGCATTACCTGACGCGATGCCCAGCGGCCTTTTGCAAGAGCTTGCAAGAATGGCGCGACATCCCCAGCTATGCCCGGATTTCACAGTGCGGTGAATTTGAAGTTCCTGTCAGTGCGGCCGCGAGTTCGCCGCAGGAACTTCAGGGAGCGCAGGGCAATGATTTCGGAACATGCGGCCGGATTTGAGCCGGCGGATCGGCTGGCCAAGGATCCGGAGAGCGTTCGCAAGCGCTTCTGGGCCAAGTTCAAGCGGGTCGCAGCCAGGCTGCCGTTCGCCGAGGATTTGCTCAGCGCCTATTACTGTGCCTTCGATTCGCAGACGCCACGCCACGTCCAGGCGGCGCTGCTTGGCGCCATCGCGTATTTCATCCTGCCGTTCGACTTCATTCCGGACATGCTGCCGGTGCTCGGCTTCACCGACGATGCCGCCGTGCTGGCCACCGCGATCCGCCTGGTGGCGGCCCATATCACGCCGGAACACCGCGAGGCGGCACGCGCCAGGTTGAAGCGGATCGTCGAAACCTGATTGGATTCTGATCGGACAGGATCAATCAATTGCCGAGGGCCTGCAAATGCCAAGGGCCTGACGTGAAGCTCACGTCAGGCCCTTGGCCGCTCTTTCCTGTCTTAATCGGGTCTTGGTCTATTGCGCTCTGGACTTTGCCGGCGCCTGGGCGCGGGCGTTTTGCTCGGCCTCCCAGGCCTTGAACTGCTTGAACAGTGCTTCCTTGTCGGTGTCGGCCGGCAGCTTTCCGCTCGCCGAGCTTTGCTTCAGGAAGTCGTCAAACCGGCCGCGAGAAACAGGCTCGATTCCGTGGCTATCGAGCCATTGCTGGGCATACGGCAGGCGCTGCCAGCCGGCCAGCGGGGCCGCCAGCGAAACCTCTTTCCATTTCGGATGGAAGGGCGGGTGCTGGAACTGCGGGAATTTCGTGAAGAAGGCGTCCACGAAATTCGTAAGCTTGCGGTAGCGGTCGGTGTTCGGCGCCCAGTTATAGGCCGCGAGCAATGCCGGCACCGCGATGGTGTCCACCGTCTCGCCTTCGGGAATCAGGTTGGGATAGTCCTTCGAGCTGAGACTAGCCGGCAGGTAGTCGCCTTGCAGCGGCTTTTCATAGTCCACCTTCACGAGATGGAAGCGGCCGTCGTTGGCGAAATTGGACACCGACTTATAGGGCTTGCCGCCGACCACGATTACCGCGTCGACCTCGCCCTTCTTCAGCTTCTCCATCGCAATGCGCTGTTCGATGTAGACCCAGTTCGCCTTCATCCCGATCCGGTCGGCCACCGTCAACACGGTGACGAAGGTGCTGCCGTTCGGGAGGTCAACGCTCACCGTCTTGCCTTCAAGATCCCTCAGGCTGTTGATGGACTTCGGCGCAATGATCTGCATTTCTTCATTGTAGAGCTTGGTCACATAGGTGAATTGCTTCTTGATGTCCTTCGCAAAACCCTTGCGCTCCAGATAGTCGAGCGTATCGGCACGCACGATACCGATATCGACGCCTTGCAGGAACAGGATGTCGGCGACGCTTTGAACGGAGCCGCGCCCGACGATCGGAAGTACGCGCAACTTGTTTCCGTCGTCGAGCACGGAGGCAAGGTCGGCGCCGAATTGCACGTAGGTGCCGCCAATGGTGCCGGTGATCAGGGTCACCGTGTTCTGATTCAGCGCCTGCTTGGTCTGCGCCGAGCCGAACTGGAAGATCGCCTTGAGGCTGTCGGAGACCTTGGCCGGATCGACCATTTCCTCGGCGCGGGCCGCAAAGCCAAGCGCCATCATCGTGGCAACGAGTGCCAAACCAATCAAACGTCGCATTTGTCCTACCCCTGAATGAAGTCGATTATTGCAATTGACTGAGACGCCGCTGCGCGTCTGCCGAACCGAGTTGGGCGGCGCGCTGATACCAGCTGCGTGCCAGTGCCGGATCCGGCGTGATGTTGCGGATATCCTGCGTTCCCAGCACCGTGGGGTCATAGGTTTGCGCCAGCATCAACGCCGCGCTCGCCTCCTGCGCTTCCGCCGCACGCTGCAGGAGCAGGCGGGCAGGCGAGATGTCGCCCGATTCGAGGAAGGCCTTTGCCCTCGCCATCAGCGCGGCGAGTTCGTCGCTGTCCATCCGTCTCGCCGGTGGTGCAATGGTTGCCGGCGTCACGGCTGCCGGCGCGACCGCTGCTGGTGTCACGGCTACCGGCGCCACCGCTGCGACGGACTGTTGGACTTCTGCCGGCGGCTGGTTCTGATGCGCCGTCTTGAGCGCTTGGGCGATTTCATCGCGCGATGGCAATTGGGCCGGGAGCGACGCCTGAGCCGGGGTCGCTGCGATTGCCGCCGGCGCGCTGACCGCAGCGGCTGCTGCCACGGTCTGGCGGGGCGGCGTCACAGGCGGGGGCGCCGATCGGCTATCCGAGGAGGCACCGATCAGGGACGCTGTCGCGTTGGCAAAGACGGTAAAGGGATTTTTGACGGCCACGAAGGTGGCGACCAACGCCGCAGCCGCAAAGGCCGCAGTCTTCAACAGGCGTGACCCGCGTTTCCGTGGGCGACCGAATTTCGACGATCGAAGCTCGTCGTCCGCGCCAGACAAAAACAGCGGAACGGAATCTTCGGGGAGGAATTCCTCGCGTGTCGCGACCGACCGCGCGGGATGATGTGATCTGAGCTGCGAACCGAAGGAGTCGAGATCGACTGGTTCGGCATATTGGTCTTCGTATGAAGCGTAGTTCGATTCATACGGAGTATCATACGGACGACCGTTCCGCGTCTCCTGCGCCATTGTGATGCCTCCCGTTACCACGCAACATCGGGCATGCCGGCATCAGTTCATCGGCCCCTGCCCGCTACTACTAAGGATTGATAAAACGCATTTTGAATCCGACCAAAAAGCGACAAAGATGCCCTCAACTTGGGAGATATCTTGATTTTATTTAGGCATTTCCGTGCAGTGCGGCGGAAAGGCTCGCGGTCTGCCAGCGGTCTAAATGGGGAAAACCTCTGGCGAGCTATCGCGGGTGACACAAGATGGCACAACTTGCGTCATTAACGGCTGTTTAAAAGCGCCCGCGTCACTTAACCATCATGGTTGGCGTCACCTAAGCGTCACCAAGGTTAACGTCAAGGATGCAAGATTACTTTCCCCATGGCTTTCCGGCCAGCCAGCACCTTGAGCGCGTCCGCGGTTTGCGAGAGCGGGAACGTACGGTCGACATGGGAAGAGATTTTGCCTTCCGCGGCCCATTGCACCAGCCGTTGAAGGTTAGCGCGATTCTTGTCCGGATTCAGCCGCGCCCAGGCTCCCCAGAAAACGCCCCTGATATCGCAGCCCTTCAACAGCGCGAGGTTGAGCGGCATTTTCGGGATGTCGCCGGCCGCAAAGCCGATCACCAGGAAGCGGCCTTCCCACGCGATCGAGCGTAGCGCCGCCTCGGCGTAGCCGCTGCCGACCGGGTCAAAGATAATGTCGACGCCCTTGCCGCCGGTGAGCCGGCGCAGACCTTCCTTGAGGTCTTCCTGAGCGTAGTTCAAGCCGAGCTCGGCGCCGTGCGCCTTGGCGAATTCAAGCTTTTCATCTGATGACGCGCAGGCAATCACCTTCAGCCCGAGCAGCTTGCCGAGTTCGCAAGCCGCGAGCCCGGTGCCGCCGGCCGCGCCCAGCACCGCAAGCGTCTCGCCGCGTTTCGGACTGGCGCGATCCTCCAGCGCATGCAGCGCGGTGCCATAGGTGATGATGATGCCGGCGGCGCGATCGAAATCGAGGTCTGTGGGAATCTTGACCATGGCGCTCGCCGGCAAAGCGATTTTTTCGCGTGCCCCGTTATGGCCGCAGGAAGCGATGACGCGATCGCCGGGCTTGAGGTCTGTCACGCCGCTGCCGACGCTCTCGATCACGCCGGCGACTTCGGCGGCCGGTGAAAACGGGAATGGCGGCTTGATCTGGTATTTGCCCTGGATCATCAGGAGGTCGAAGAAATTCAACGCCGCGGATTTGATCGCGATCACGGCTTCGCCGGGACCCGCCACCGGATCAGGCACCTCGGTCAGCACGAGATCGTCGGGGCCGCAATATTGCGAGCAGAGAATGGCTTTCATGGGCATACCCAAGGTTCGGGGGGCGTCGGTCCTAGTGGTCCGATTCTGACATTCGTATCCATTCTCGGCCGGCACTTTTTACGAATGTTAGAATCAACGGACCACCAGCAAATATATGTTTCCAGCGGAGTTCAGGATTTGACATTCGCTTCCCGAGTTCGCGGCCAGGCAGATCGCGAATGTCAAATCCACTCCACTGGCATTGGTAGCGAATGTCAAATCCAAGACCGCACGAGCGTCTATATTTGCTGGTGCCCCATCGGTCCTGGCATTCGCAAACGAACCCGCCGCGACAGGATACGAATGTCAGAACCGGGGCACTGGCAGCCATGAAGCGATAAATGGCACGGCCCAGGATGGTCCAACCGTCTTCCGAATCAGGTCCTTACCCGCTATCCATCGCTGTTGTGATCATGCGTTGCCGGGCCATCTTCCAGTCACAATGATGAGGGACCAGATTCGGCGATGTCCGTGCGGGGTATGCTGACAGCTTCGATTTCGGCGGCGCTCTTGTGCGCATCCGTAAGCCATGCGCTGGCGCAAGCAAGCTCGAAAGGCGCTGCGAGACCGGCGGCGCCCAAGCCGGAAGTAGCTGCTACGGGCGGCAGCGAGCCGGCCCTGATCGGCCAATACGGCACCTGGGGCGCCTATATGGCGGCGCCGAACGGCAAGAAGGTGTGTTTTGCGCTGGCGAAACCGTCTTCCTCGAAGACCAATCCGCCGAACCGGCCGCGCGATCCGGCCTATGCGTTCATCTCCACGCGGCCGGCTGAAAAAGTCGTCAACGAGGTTTCGATCATGATCGGCTACGTCCTGAAGCCGGGTTCGGAATTGACGATCGAGGTCGGGGGCGCTTCCTACGCGATGTATACGCAAGGCGATGGCCTCTGGATCAAGAATGCGGCCGAGGAAGAGCGGATGGTGGATGCCATGCGCAAGGCCGCCGATGTCACGGTCAAGGGCGTCTCGGCCAGGGGGACCGAGACCGTCGACGTGTTCTCGCTGAAGGGGCTCTCCCAGGCGCTCGACCGGGTCGCGCAAGACTGCCGACACTAGCCTCGCATGAACCTTCAAACGTCAGTGGACATACGCGCTGAGACCATGGGCGTCTGGGACACGCTTATGGACTTTGAGCGTTGGCCGGAATGGACGCGCTCCATCGATCACGTCGAGCGGTTGGACAACACGGAATTCGGCGTCGGCAGCCGAGCGCGCATCCGTCAGCCACGCATTCCGGTTGCGATCTGGAAAGTGACCGAATTCGAACCGGGAAGGTCATTCACGTGGGTCAGCGATACTTTTGGCATCAAAAGCGTCGCCACTCACCGGCTCGAGCCGCGCGGTGACGGCGTGGTCGCGCTGACGCTCATCTTCGTGCAAACCGGCTGGGTCGCGTGGCTGGTTCGGTCCAGGGCCGAAAAGCTGGCGAAGGAATACCTGGCCCTCGAATTGCAGGGGCTAAAACGGCGTTGCGAGGGATAGCCGCCCTTCGCTGCGATGCTATATAAGAACTCGCCGTCTGGCGGGGCGCATAAACGTCCCCGGAGCGCGAATTCCAGTGAGACACCGATTGATGCAGACGACCACCGAAACACCCGGCGCTGGCGCCCCCTTGGAAAAGGTGCCGCTGGAAGCCTATGTGCCGCCGGCGGTGCCTTCGCTGATCGGACTGTCGCGCGAGGAGCTTGCTTTGAGGCTCGGCGAGATCGGCGTCGCGCCGGCGCAGCGCAAGATGCGCGCGCAGCAGCTCTGGCACTGGATGTATGTTCGCGGCGCGCAAAGCTTCGAGGCGATGACCTCTATCTCCAAGGACATGCGCAAGGAACTCGAGCAGCATTTCACGGTTGCGCGGCCCGAGGTGGTGGCCGAACAGATTTCCAACGACGGCACCCGCAAATGGCTGTTGCGCCTGCCGAGCGGCGACAGTCTGGAAAAAGCACACGAGGTCGAGTGCGTCTATATTCCGGAGACCGATCGCGGCACGCTCTGCGTCTCATCGCAGGTCGGCTGCACGCTGAATTGTTCGTTCTGTCATACCGGCACGCAGCGGCTGGTGCGCAACCTCACATCAGGCGAAATCGTCGGCCAGATCATGGTGGCGCGTGATCGGCTGAATGACTGGATCGACCGCGAGACGCCCAACGGCAACCGTCTCGTCACCAACGTCGTGATGATGGGCATGGGCGAGCCGTTGTACAATTTCGATGCGGTGCGCGACGCGCTCCTGATTGTTGCCGACAACGAAGGCATCGGCATTTCCCGCCGCCGCATCACGCTGTCGACCTCGGGCGTGGTGCCCAACATCGTGCGGACCGGCGAGGAAATCGGCGTCATGCTCGCGATCTCGCTGCATGCGGTGCGCGACGAATTGCGCAACGAGCTGGTGCCGCTCAACCGCAAATATCCGATCGCCGAATTGTTGCAGGCCTGCCGCGACTATCCCGGCGCTTCCAATGCCCGGCGCATTACCTTCGAATATGTGATGCTCAAGGGCGTCAACGATTCTCTCGACGATGCCAAGCTTCTGGTGAAGCTGTTGAAGGGGATCCCGGCCAAAATCAATCTCATCCCGTTCAACCCATGGCCGGGCACGGCTTATGAATGCTCGGACTGGCAGCAGATCGAGAAATTCTCCGAATACATCTTCAACGCCGGTTATTCGTCGCCGGTGCGCACGCCGCGCGGCCGCGACATCCTGGCCGCCTGTGGGCAGTTGAAGTCGGAGACCGAAAAGCTGTCGGCGCGCGAGCGCCAGGCGTTGCGCGCGATGGCGATGACGGACTAGGCACACGAAGTTTCGTTCACCTCGTCATTGCGAGCGAAGCGAAGCAATCCAGGGTGAGGGACTGTCGTTTTTGGATTGCTTCGTCGCTTCCGCTCCTCGCAATGACGGCAACCTGAGAATTCTATGGCGCTGATCGGTCGGCTGTTCGTTATTTTCTTTGCGTTTCTCGCCGCGTGCTTTGTGGCCGGCATGGTCGTGGTCGTCGCGATCCTGTTTCCCGAGTTCTCCGATCTTGGCGCAGGTCCCGTCGATCCGGGCGCGCTGAACATCATGCTGGGCTTCGGCTTCATTTTCGTCAGCGGATTTGCGCTGATCCCGGCGATGATCGTGGTGCTGATCACCGAATCCTTCCATATCCGCAGCGCGCTGACCTATGCGGTCGGCGGCGGTATCGTCGGCCTTGCGTGCTATCTCGGCCTTGTTCCCTTCGACGCCGAACAGCTTCGGTTTGAAGGAATCGTGCGTCGGCACCTGGAAATCATGACCGGCGCCGGCATCCTCGCCGGCGTGGTCTACTGGATGATCGCCGGCCGCAATGCCGGCGCCTGGCGCGTGCCGCCACCCCCGCCCCGGCTTCCGCCGCCGATGCCGTCGCAGTCGCCATCGCCGCCGTCACCGTGAGGGCGGCCTTTTACCCAGGTCTTTTACCCAAGTCTTTTCATCATCTGGTCGTCTCGGCTAAACCCCGCGCCATGAACCGGACCGGACTGATTATCGCGCTTGGCCTCGCGCTTGCGGTCGGATTGCTGTTCGGAATTTATCCCGAACTCGATCTGAAACTCGCCGCGTGGTTTTACGACGCACCGACCCATTCGTTTCCGCTGAAGCTCAATCGGCTTGCGGCGATCGCCCGCGACGGCGCGATGGTGATCGCCTGGGGTCTCGCGTTGCCGGCCATCATCGCCTTGATCGTAAAGCTGGTGCGGCCGGATCGGCCGCTGTTGATGTCGGGGCGCGCGATCGTCTTTCTTCTGCTCACGCTCACCCTTTCCGCTGGCGTGCTCACCAACCTCACCTTCAAGAGCTATTGGGGCCGGCCACGCCCGGTGAGCGTGACGCAATTCAACGGCGATCGTCCGTTCGTGCCCTGGTGGGATCCACGTGGGACCTGCGGTCGAAACTGCTCGTTCTTCTCCGGTGAAGGTGCGACCGCGTTCTGGGCTTATGCGCCCGCAGCGCTGGCGCCGCCGACGTGGCGGCCGCTCGCTTATGCCGGCGCGACGTTGTTCGGCGTGACGACGAGCGGGCTGCGAATGGCGTTCGGCGGCCACTTCTTTACCGATGTCGCGATCGCGGGATTGGTGACGTTTCTGGTGATCTGGCTCGCCCACGGCTATATTTACCGTTGGTCCCGCACGCGCCTGTCGGATGAGCGGGTCGACGCCGCGCTGACGCGGCTGGCCTGGCCGGGCTATCGTCTCCGTCGCCGCTGGCTGGGTCACGAAGTAGGCCCGGCGCCATCGGTTTAAGCGGCTTCGTTTACGCCAACTGTTATTAACGCGTGCCCACTTAAGCGAAATTTGATATTCGCGGCACTCAAACGGCATCAGCCATTTCGACCGATTGGAAGCTTCATGAGTACGATCCTGAAAAGCCTGCCCACAGGCGAGAAAGTCGGCATCGCTTTCTCGGGCGGTCTCGACACCAGCGCGGCGCTGTTGTGGATGAAGCAAAAGGGCGCCCGCGTCTTTGCCTATACCGCCAATCTCGGCCAGCCCGACGAGGCCGACTACGACGAGATTCCGCGAAAAGCGCTGGAGTTCGGCGCCGAAAAAGCCCGGCTGGTCGATTGTCGCACGCAACTGGTTCACGAAGGTATCGCCGCCATCCAGGCCGGCGCGTTCCACATCTACAACCGGCGGCGCCACCTATTTCAACACCACGCCGCTCGGCCGCGCCGTCACCGGTACGATGCTGGTGTCGGCGATGAAGGAGGACGGCGTCAACATCTGGGGCGACGGATCGACCTACAAAGGCAACGATATCGAGCGGTTCTATCGCTACGGCCTGCTGACCAATCCGAGCCTGAAAATCTACAAGCCCTGGCTCGATCAGCAGTTCATCGACGAACTCGGCGGCCGCGCGGAAATGTCGGCGTTCATGACGGCTAACGGATTCGCTACAAGATGAGCGCCGAAAAGGCCTATTCGACCGACAGCAATCTTCTCGGTGCGACCCACGAGGCCAAGGATCTCGAGAGCCTCGACAGCGGCATCAAGATCGTCAATCCGATCATGGGCGTGCCGTTCTGGCGCGACGACTGTGCCGTCAAGGCAGAGAAGGTCACCGTGCGCTTTGTCGAGGGACAGCCGGTCGCGCTGAACGGCCAGACGTTCACCGATCCGGTCGCGCTGTTCCTCGAGGCCAATGCCATCGGCGGCCGCCACGGACTTGGCATGAGCGACCAGATCGAGAACCGGATCATCGAGGCCAAGAGCCGCGGCATTTACGAGGCGCCCGGCATGGCGTTGCTGCACATCGTCTACGAGCGCCTGATCAGCGGCATCCACAACCAGGACACCATCGAGGAGTATCGGATCGGCGGCTTGCGTCTGGGCCGATTGCTCTACCAGGGGCGGTGGTTTGATTCCCAGGCGCTGATGCTGCGCGAAACCGCCCAACGATGGGTGGCTCGCGCCATTACGGGAGAAGTGGCGCTCGAGCTGCGCCGTGGCAACGACTACTCGATCCTGAACACCGAGAGCCCGAACCTCACCTATCAGCCGGAGCGGCTGAGCATGGAGAAGGTGGAGGACGCGGCATTCACGCCGGCGGATCGTATCGGCCAGTTGACGATGCGCAACCTCGATATCGCTGACACGCGCGCCAAGCTCGGTATCTATGCCAATGCAGGCTTGATCTCGATCGGGGAAGGCTCTCCGATTCCCAGGATCGAAAGCGACAAGGACTGAGGACCAGAGGTGCTCTCTCCTTGCGTCGTCCCGGACAAGCGAGCGTTAGCGAGTGCCGATCCGGGACCCATAACCACAGGCTGACATTGTTGTGGCAAGCTGGGTCCCCGAGCATGCCCGAAACTCAAGTTTGTGGTTATGGGTCCCCGCTTTCGCGGGGACGACAGATGGTGGAGCGGTGCCAGCAAAAAATTGGCCGGGCATAGCCGTTCAAAGAACGGCGTCGCTTCCGCTTGCCTATGCCCGGCCATTTTGCATTCACGCGCGTCGCTCAGCGTGGCGGCGCGATGCCGGGCGGCGGTGGGGGCAGCGTCGCCACGCCGCCATTGAGCAGCGGCGTAATGCGGCGGACGGTGACGCGCCGGTTGATGCGGCTCGGCCCGTCGGTCTGCTCCTTCAGATACTGCGCGCCGTAGCCCTGCGAGGTCAGGTTTTCCGCGGGCACCCCGAACTGCTGGGTCAGCAGTTCGGCAGCGGATTCCGCGCGGCGATCCGACAGCGACAGATTGTCGACGGGATTGCCGACCGCGTCGGTGTGACCCTCGATCAGGAACACCTCGCGCGGGTTGCGCGCGATCGCCCGGTTGAGGCCGTCCGCAATCGCCTGCAACCTCGCTGCCTGATCCGGCGGGATATCCCAGGAGCCAGTCTCGAAGTTGATGGTGTTGAGATCGATGCTGGGCATCAGCATCCGCACCGACGGGCTGTAGCGGATTTCGTCGAGCGTAAAGCGCCGCTCGATCCGGTCCACCGGCGGGGCTTCCAGGGTTTCGTAGATCAGATCCGGCCCCGCGACATCGGCTTCGACGATGTAGCGGTCGTAGGGAATCCGGATCACCGGCGGCGGCAGATCGACATAGAAACTGCCGATGGCGCCCGGATCGCGGAAGCCGTTATCGATGATGATGATCTCGCGGCCCTCGCGGTCCCGGCGAATCCGGCGCAGCAATCCCCCATCGGGACCGAGGACCGTGATGATTTGCGAACCGTCCGGACGGAACACGACGGTGCGGGTTTCGTTGCCGACCCGCTGGCTCTGAATATCGCGGGCGCCGAAGCGGAAACGCTCCTCTTCGTCGTGGCGGATGAAGGACTGACCGCTCGGATCGACCACGATCACGCGACCGGGCTCAGTGAAGACCTTGCGGCCTCCCTGATCGCTCTCCTGCCGCTGGGCGCGGAAATCCTCAAGCCGGCGCGGGCCGGGCGCGGCGGCACCGGGCGCAATGGGCGTGAGCGCTTGCGTTGCGCGCGGCACCACCGGGATCGGCGCGGCGACGGCCGGCGGCGAACGGCGTGCCATGGGTGCGGCGTTCGGCGGCAGTGCGGTTTGGCCTCCACCAGGGGCGGGCGCGGCATTGGGGGCCACCGGTGCGGCGCGTGGTGCAACGGGCGCGGCCGCCGGCGGAGCGGGTGGCGTCGTTGGCGGCTGGCCGGTGCGCGCCGGAGGCGGCGCCATCTTCCCGCGCTCCAACTCCCTCCCGCGTTCCTGGGGAGCGGCGGCCGGCGGTGGAGACGGCGGTACGGGTGGCGTGGCCGAATGCGGTGGGGGCGGCGCAGCCGGGTGTGGCGGCGGCGGCGGGGGTGGCGCGGTCGGATGTTGCGGCGGCGGTGGCGCTGCGGGGTGCGGCGGTGGGGGCGCTGCGGGGTGCGGCGGCGGAGAAGGCGGTGGCGCAGCCGGGTGCGGCGGCGGCGGTGGCGGAGCCTGCCGCGGCGGTGGCGCCGGGGGCGCGGGATGTGCCGCCGGAGGAGCTGCCTTCGGCGGTTGCTTAGGCTTTCCGTCAGGACCCAGCTCTTCCCTCTGTGCCACCACGATCGGTGACGACTGCGCGTGCGACGGGATGGTCGTTATCAGTTGCATGGCCGTCAATGCGGTGGTGGCAAGCAACGCTATTCTCAGGTGTGTCATGTGCTTTGGGTCCTGCGGGGAAGTCTGAAGGTCGTGAAGGGCCGTAAAAATCTCAGTGAAGTGATCACTTACGCCATCGATCAACAAACAAGCGTTAGGCCGGATTGTGGCGGGTTTCAAACCGGAACGCGGATTTATTTCAGCCGCGACACAATGCGCGTCGCCGATCGTTCATGACGCATTCAGGAGATCATTTCGGATGGAAAAATTAAATCGGTCGCGTGCGGTGCGGCTACGCGTGTCGCATCGCGATGCGTCAGATATCCGTCGGCGCCGGTGGCGTGGTTGGCGTTTGCGGTCCGCGGACCGGCAATTCATCCGGCGTTTGGCCGGGTAATTCCTCCGGCCGTTGCGGCTCGCCGGGCTCGTGCACCGGCGGAGGAATCTCGGGCTGGGGATTTCCAGGCGGGTTTTCCGGCGGCGGCTCGGTCGGTTGCCCCGGCTGGATCGGCGGATCTTCTGTCGGGTCGATCGGCATCACATCGCCACTCTTCATCAGCACGCCCTGAAGGGCTAACGGCGCCGGCAAAGCGATGTTCCCGGAACAGTCCGCCGGTCGCTTTCGGCGATCGGACCATTAGCCGCGCACCAGCATGGTGTTGCTGCGATTCCTGCCGGCTTGCGCATAACCGCGCGACTGCATGTCGGCGATGCAGTCGTCATGCCACTCCTGGCGCGACAGATGTTCGATCACCACCGCGCGCGGCCACAGGCTTTCCGGGGCTTGCGCAAAAAAGCCGATGAGGACGCGGTCCTCATAACCTTCCACGTCGATCTTCAGCGTATCGACATGGTGGACCGCGGCCTCGTCAAGAATGCGTTGCAGCCTCAACGCGGCGACCCTGATGGCGTGACCATCAACGTCGCCGGTGACGATATGGCTTGCGGCGAGATTGTTGCTGTCGGTCATCATCATCAGTTCGCCGTCGGACGCCGCCGCCGCCGCCGCGACAAGGTGAACCTGCGTCGATGCAGATGCGGCGCGGTTGAAGGCGAGCCGGCCAAACGTCACCGGATGCGGTTCGATGGCAATCACCTTGCCGCTTGCTCCGACATGCCGGGCAAGAACCATGGCGTAGGTGCCGACATTGGCGCCGACATCGACGAACACGCCGCGCGCAGGCGTGTGCGCCCGCAGGAAATCCAGCTCTTCGAGATTGTATTCGGGATAGAACAGCGCGCCGCATTCCGTGGCGCTGGCTTGATGATGCAGGCGAAAGGCCGCGCCATGGTAGTAGGTATCGACCGGTCCGGGCCGGATCCGATTGATCAGACGCGACAACCACGGGCGAAACGCCCCGCGCTTGAGACGGGAGCGATGCGCGAGCGCGATGATCGCGGCTTGCGCGGGCGTCGGCGCCAAGGCGCCGAAAGGCGGCGGTGTGGGGTCGTTGTCGGGGATCAACCGGGCACCACCCTCATGACGAAGCGAGCGACCACCAGCCGTTTTGGATGTTCGTTCAGCGCCGCCTTGGTCCAACCGAGCGCGCTAAACCTGCCGTTCGACCATCTTCAATTTGAGCTCGGCGATCGCCTCGGAGGGGTTGAGACCCTTGGGGCAGGCCTTGGCGCAATTCATGATGGTATGACAACGATAGAGGCGGAACGGATCCTCGAGATTGTCGAGCCGCTCGCCGGTCGCTTCATCGCGCGAGTCGATGACCCAGCGTGTGGCCTGCAGCAGCGCCGCCGGACCCAGGAAACGCTCGCTGTTCCACCAATAGCTCGGGCAGGAGGTCGAGCAACAGGCGCAAAGAATGCACTCGTAAAGCCCGTCGAGCTTTTCGCGGTCCTCATGGCTCTGCCGCCATTCGCGCTGCGGGGTCGGCGTGGTGGTCTTCAGCCACGGCTCGATCGAGGCGTACTGTGCGTAGAAATTGGTGAGATCAGGCACCAGGTCCTTGACCACAGGCTGATGCGGCAGCGGGTTGATCTTCACCGCGCCGTCCTTCACGTCGTGCATCGACTTGGTGCAGGCGAGCGTGTTCTGGCCGTCGATATTCATGGCGCAGGAGCCGCAGACGCCTTCGCGGCAGGAGCGGCGGAAGGTCAGTGTCGGATCGATGTGATTCTTGATCCAGATCAGGCCGTCGAGCACCATCGGACCGCAATCGTGCGTATCGATATAGTAGGTGTCGACGCTGGGATTCTTGCCGTCGTCGGGATTCCAGCGATAGATCTTGAATTCGCGCGTCTCGGTGGCGCCGGCCGGCTTCGGCCAGACCTTGCCGCCTGATATTCTCGAATTCTTCGGAAGTGCGAATTCAACCATCGTGGTCGCCTCAATCCTTCGCTTGTCGTTGCCGGGCTTGACCCGGCAATCCATCGTTTCAAAAGATGGATGCGCGGGTCAGGCCCGCGCATGACAGTGAGTTAGTACACCCGCGCCTTCGGCGGGATGTATTGAACGTCGTTGGTCATGGTGTAGTCGTGCACCGGTCGGTAATCGATCGTGGTGTCGCCCTTGTCGTCGATCCAGGCCAGCGTGTGCTTCATCCAGTTCTTGTCGTCGCGGGCGGAAAAATCCTCCCGCGCATGCGCGCCGCGGCTCTCGGTGCGGTTCGCCGCCGAATCCATCGTCACCACCGCCTGCACGATCAGATTGTCGAATTCGAGCGTCTCGATCAGGTCGGAATTCCAGATCAGCGAGCGGTCGCTGACCGAAATGTCGCCGATCCCGCCATGCACCTTGTGAATCAGGTTCTGCCCTTCGTGCAGCACCTCGCCGGTGCGGAACACGGCGCAGTTGTTCTGCATCACATGCTGCATGCTTTCGCGCAGTTTTGCGGTCGGCGTCGCCGCCCGCGGCCTGGCGATAGTGGTCGAGCCGGCCCAGCGCCTTGTCGGCGGAGTCGGCGGGCAAATCCGGCTGTTTGCCGTTCGCCGTGATTTTTTCGGCGCAACGCAAGCGCGGCGGCGCGGCCGAACACCACGAGGTCGATCAGCGAGTTCGAACCGAGCCGGTTGGCGCCATGCACCGAAACGCAGGCCGCCTCGCCGATCGCCATCAGGCCAGGCACCACGGCGTTGTCGTCGCCGTTCTTCTTGGTCAGCACCTCGGCGTGAAAATTGGTCGGGATGCCGCCCATGTTGTAGTGCGCGGTCGGCAGGATCGGGATCGGCTCGCGCGTGACGTCGACATTGGCGAAGATCTTCGCCGATTCGGAGATGCCGGGCAGCCGTTCGTGCAGCACTTTCGGATCGAGATGATCGAGGTGCAGGAAGATGTGGTCCTTCTTCTTGCCGACGCCGCGGCCTTCGCGGATCTCGATGGTCATCGCGCGCGAAACCACGTCGCGGGAGGCGAGATCCTTGGCGGAGGGCGCATAGCGCTCCATGAAGCGCTCGCCTTCCGAATTGACGAGATAGCCGCCTTCGCCGCGCGCGCCTTCGGTAACGAGGCAACCCGAACCGTAAATACCGGTCGGATGGAACTGCACGAACTCCATGTCCTGCAGCGGCAGCCCGGCGCGCAGCGCCATGGCGCCGCCGTCGCCGGTGCAGGTGTGCGCGGAGGTGCAGGATGCGTAAGCGCGGCCGTAACCGCCGGTCGCGAGAATGGTGGTCTGGGCGCGGAAACGATGCAGGGTGCCGTCGTCGAGCTTAAGCGCGATCACGCCGCGGCAGACGCCCTGGTCGTCCATGATCAGGTCGATGGCGAAGAACTCGATGTAGAATTCGGCCGAGTGGCGCAGCGCCTGGCCGTACATGGTGTGCAGCATCGCGTGGCCGGTGCGGTCGGCGGCGGCACAGGTGCGCTGCGCCTGGCCCTTGCCGTAGTCCAGCGTCATGCCGCCGAACGGCCGCTGATAGATCTTGCCGTCCTCGGTGCGCGAGAACGGCACGCCCCAATGTTCGAGTTCGTAGACCGCCTCGGGCGCGTTGCGCACCATATATTCGATCGAGTCCTGGTCGCCGAGCCAGTCCGAACCCTTGACGGTGTCGTACATATGCCAGCGCCAGTCGTCCGGGTGCATGTTGCCGAGCGCGGCGGAGATGCCGCCTTGCGCCGCCACCGTGTGCGAGCGGGTCGGAAATACCTTGGTGATGCAGGCGGTGCGCAAGCCCGGCCTCGCTGCAGCCGACCACGGCGCGCAGGCCGGCGCCGCCGGCGCCCACCACCACGACATCATAGGTGTGATCTTCGATCGGATAGGCTTTGCCGTTGGTGGCCGGGCCACCCTTGCCATTCGCCGAGCCGTTTCCGCCAGCGGCCATCGTTACACTCCGGATGACAGTTTGAGGATGGCGTAGATCGAGGACAGCGCCACCGCGAACGAGAAGAAGTTATTGGCCATGATCGCCGCAAGCTTCAGCCGCTCGTGGTGCACATAGTCCTCGATCACCACCTGCATTCCGATTTTCATGTGCCAGGCGCTTGCGATGACGAATAACAGGAGAATGATGGCGACCAGCGGCGAGCCGAGCATTTGCGCGGCGCCGGCGTGATTGCTGCCGAGCATCATCATCACCACGATGATCACCGGCACCATCAAAAGCACCATGGCGACCGCCGTGATGCGCTGGCGCCAGAAGTCGGTGGTCCCGGAATGCGAGGCGCCGAGATTGCGCACGCGGCCAAGCGGGGTGCGCATCGATTTCACGGCCTCTTAATTCGGCGCGCTCATCGGCCGCCTCCGATCGCATAGGCCACGATCCAGAGCAGGACGGTTCCCGAAATCCCGGCGATCAGCGCGCCCCAGGTCAGGGCTTCGCGTTCGCTGGCCTTGAAGCCGTAGCCGAGATCCCAGACGAAATGCCGGATACCGCTGAACAGGTGATGCAGCAGCGCCCACGTATAGCCGAACACGATCAGGCGGCCGATAATGCTGGCGATAAAGGCATGCACGTGGGCATAGGCGGTCGGGCCCGAGGCGGCGGCGATCAGCCACCAGGCCAACAACAGCGTGCCGAAATACAGCGCGACACCGGTGGCGCGATGAACGATGGAAAGCGCCATCGTCAGGGTCCAGCGATAGGTTAGGAATGGTGAAAGTGGTCTTTCGATCCTGGCGGTCATCGGTGGCTTTGACGGTTGGCGGGCCTCCGGGAGGGGCCCTTTAAGGGGATCGCGGTAGACGATTCCTATTTACGAAGTCGAAACAGCCAGTGCAATGATGAAATCCCCCTGTTTGCGAATGCCAGTTCATCGCTTCAGATGAGCCTTGCGTTATTCGGGGATTGATAAGGCCGAGCGCGTGTGTTGGCTGGTATACCTGAAGCACGATTCATGAACACGGCGACAGGGCGGGACGAGCGATGGCGATTGCGGGACTTAACGTCTCGGAAGTGCTCGAACTGGCGGTTTTGCTAGTCGCGGTCGGGGCGCTTGCTGGATTTCTCGCTGGCGTCTTCGGCATCGGCGGCGGCGCCATTCTGGTGCCGGTGTTTTACGAATGTTTTCGTCTGGCCGGCGTGCCGCTCGAGATTCGGATGCCGCTTTGCGTCGGCACCTCGCTGGCCATCATCATTCCGACCTCGATCAGCTCCTATCGCGCCCATCACGCCCGCGGCGCCATCGACAAGGAAATCCTGCGCGCGTGGTGGCTGCCCATTCTGATCGGCGTGCTCGCCGGCAGCGTAATCGCTCGCTATGCGCCGGAGCGGTTGTTCAAGATCGTGTTCGTGATGGTGGCCTACTTCGCCGCTGTCAGGCTGTTGTCGGCAAATGAAAACTGGAAGTTCGGCGATGATCTGCCGAAGGGACCGCTGATGCGGTTCTTCGGGCTCGGCGTCGGCCTTTTGGCTACCCTGATGGGGGTCGGTGGCGGACTATTCGCCAATCTGCTGATGACCTTTTACGGCCGGCCGATCCATCAGGGCGTTGCGACCTCATCCGCCATCGCGGTGCTGGTCTCGATTCCGGGCGCGCTCGGTTATGTCTATGCCGGATGGCCGGCGGCCGCGCATTATCCCGACGTGGCGGCGCTGCAATTTCCGCTGGCGCTCGGTTACGTCTCGCTGATCGGCGCGGTGCTGGTGATGCCGATCAGTCTGTTGACCGCGCCGCTCGGGGTCAGGGTCGCGCACGCGATGTCGAAGAAGGCGCTGGAGCGCAGCTATGGCGCGTATCTCTTGATCGTCGGCACGCGCTTTGCGATCAGCCTGTGGAATGGGCAGTAGCCTTCTTCAGCCGCACTCGGTCCATCGATGCATCCCCCCATCGAGCGATAGCCTTCGTTCAGATTATTTGGCGTAGATATCCTTGTACGTCTCGCGCAAAATATTCTTCTGCACCTTGCCCATGGCGTTGCGCGGCAATTCGTCGACGACAAACACCCGTTTCGGCATCTTGAATTTCGCGAGCCGTCCGTCGAGCGCGTGCAGGACCGTGGCTTCATCGACCTTGGCGCCCTTGTCGCAGACGAGGACTGCGGTGACGCCCTCGCCGAAATCGGCATGCGGCACGCCGATGACGGCGGATTCGATCACGCCCGGCATGGCGTCGATCTCGCTCTCGATCTCCTTGGGGTAGACGTTGAAGCCGCCGGAGATCACGAGATCCTTGCCGCGGCCGAGGATGTGGACGTAGTCCTTGGCGTCGATCTTGCCGAGATCGCCGGTGATGAAGAAACCGTCGCTGCGGAATTCGGCCTTGGTCTTTTCCGGCATCCGCCAATAGCCCTTGAAGACGTTGGGGCCCTTGACCTCGATCATGCCGATCTCGTCGCGCGCGAGCTCCTTGCCGGTCTCGGGATCGGTGACCCGAACCGAGACGCCGGGCAAAGCGTGGCCGACCGCGCCGGCGACGCGTTCGCCGTCATAGGGGTTGGACGTGTTCATGTTGGTTTCGGTCATGCCGTAGCGCTCGAGCACGGCATGGCCGGTGCGGGCGGACCATTCGCGATGGGTATCGGCGAGCAGCGGCGCCGAGCCCGATACGAACAGCCGCATATGTTTGGTGGCTTCCTTGTTCAGCGCGGGGTTTTGCAACAGCCGCGTGTAGAAGGTCGGCACGCCCATCATCACGGTTGCACGTGCCATCAGCTTGATAATCAGCTCCGGATCGAATTTCGGCAAAAAGATCATCGCGGCCCGCGCAAACAGCGTGACGTTGCTTGCGACGAACAGGCCGTGGGTATGATAGATCGGCAGCGCGTGGATCAGGACGTCCTTGTCCGTAAAACCCCAGTAGTCGACCAGCGTCAGCGAATTCGACGCCAGATTATCATGCGTCAGCATCGCGCCCTTGGACCGCCCGGTGGTCCCGGAGGTGTAGAGGATCGCGGCGAGATCATCGTCGGCACGCGGCACGGTGGTAAAGGTCGACGATGCCTTGTCGGCGGCTTCCGTCAGCGATCCCTTGCCGTCGGGCCCGAGCGTTTCGACCTTCGCGCCGACCTTGGCCGCGATCGGGCCGATCCCCGACGCTTTCGAGGGGTCGCACACCACCAGCGACGGCTCGGCATCGGTGATGAAATAGTCGAGCTCGTTGAGCGTATAGGCGGTGTTGAGCGGCAGATAGACCGCCCCGGCACGCACCGTCGCAAGATAGAGCACGAGCCCCGTCACGGATTTTTCAGTTTGGGCAGCCACCCGGTCGCCCGGCTTCACGCCGCGATCGACCAGCACATTGGCGATCTGTCCGGCGCGCGCGATCAGATCGCCGTAGCTGATGTGCTGTCCATCGACGGTCTCGATTGCCAGTCGTTTCGGATCGTCAAGCGCGTCGAACAGACGGGAAAAAAGGTTGGCGTTCATACGGGTCGTGTGTTGCGCATTCATGCATCATTCCGGTTGGCGGCTGCGGCGCTAGTGGTCCGATCCTGACATTCGCATCCCCGCTCAGCGGCTATCTCTGCGAATGTTAGAATCATAGAACCACCAGCAAACATAGGTTCCTAGTGGAGTTTAGGATTTGACATTCGCTTTCCGAGTTTGCGGCCAGGTGGGTAGCGAAATGTCAAAATCTACTCCACTACCGGCCGCATCATATTTGTCGTGGTTTCACTAGCAAAGGGGCGGTTTGCCGCGCAACCGGCGGTTTGCATGTCAAATAGCGGCAAATGCGTGGCTCGCCGACCGGTGGTTGCGGCGTGGAGGCCGGCGTCGATGAAATCCCGGTCGGCCCGATCGGAAGCGGGCAGTTTGTTTAGACAGTTTGCACGTGCCGTGCGCACAGAAAACGAGTCACGTATTTCCCCGCGGATAGTTTCACCCATCGCAAAGAATTTTTGTTCGAAACCGGCGGCAAAACTCTCCCGTAGCTCGGCCAACGACGACGCAGTCAACCCCAAGGCTTTCTAACCCCTCGGCTCCGTCGCCGTTGCAACCCTTCATCGGCCGCGGATGTCCGCGAGCCGTTTACCAAATCGGGAGACGTTTCCATGTCCAAGCGTATTGCTCTGCTTTCCGCCGTCGCCTTTGGCGCCCTTGCCCTGGCGGCGACCGTCGTGGCACCGGTCAGTGCCCAGGAAAAGACCGTCATGGTCGGCGGCGCCGCGATGTTTCCTTCCAAGAACATCATCCAGAACGCCGTGAATTCGAAGGATCACACGACGCTGGTTGCAGCCGTGAAGGCCGCCGGTCTCGTTGGGACGCTGGAAGGCAAGGGACCGTTCACGGTCTTCGCGCCGACCAATGCGGCCTTCGGCAAGTTGCCGGCCGGCACCGTCGATAACCTGGTGAAGCCCGAGAACAAGGCCACCTTGACCAAAATCCTCACCTATCACGTTGTCGCCGGCAAGCTCGAGGCTTCCGACCTGACCGACGGCAAGATGCTCAAGACGGTCGAAGGCGAACAACTGACCGTGAAGAAGGCCGACGGCAAGACCTGGATCGTGGACGCCAAGGGCGACACCGCCGCGATCACGATCTCGAACGTTAATCAATCGAACGGCGTGATCCACGTGATCGACACCGTTCTGTTGCCGGCGTCGTAAGATTGCGCTTCTGGCGAGCCGGGAACCCCGGCTCGCCATGATTTGACCGCCAAATCGGGCCCGTTGGACGGCGATGCCTTGGCAGTGGTTAGCCGTTTTGGCAGTAACGAAACCCGGACTTCCGGCGTATATTGGGATTATCGGCTTTCAGCGACGGGAACACCATGTCCAGCCTTGCCGCCACCAGGACCACCGCAAGCCCCTCCAAGGTCATTCAACCGGCCTGGGTGCGGGTGATGCACTGGATCAATGCGGTTGCGATCATCCTGATGATCATGTCGGGCTTGCAGGTCTATAACGCCTCGCCGCTGTTCAAATCGCTCACCTTCTCGCACTCCATCACCCTCGGCGGCTGGCTCGGCGGCGCGCTGCTCTGGCATTTCGCGGCGATGTGGCTGTTGATGATCAATGGTCTCGCCTATCTCATCACGGGTTTTGCGACCGGACGTTTCGCCAAAAAGCTGCTTCCGATTTCCATTCGCGGCCTGATTTCCGACGTCACCGCGGCGCTGACCTTCAAGCTCTCGCATGATGACCTGAGCAAATACAATCAGGTGCAGAAGATCCTCTACGCCGGGATCATTGCCGTCGGCATCGTCATCGTGCTTTCGGGGCTGTCGATCTGGAAGCCGGTGCAGTTGCAATACCTGACCGCGCTGTTCGGCGGCTACGATATCGCGCGTTACGTGCACTTCTTCTGCATGGCATCGATCGTCGCCTTTCTGGCGATCCATGTTCTTCTGGCGCTCCTGGTGCCGAAGAGCCTGCGCGCCATGATCATCGGCCGCTAGAGCATGAGCCGGAAAAGTGGAAACCGGTTTTCTGCTCAAATTTGAGAATAAATACGGGAGACTGGCCATGGGCCGACTTCGCAAGCTTCTGATCCCGGGCGTCGACAAGCAATTGTTGATCAAGGATGCGACCAAGGTGATGCCGGATCTGGCGCGCCGGCGCTTCATCTCCGGCGGCGCCAGCCTTGGCGCGTTGGCGCTTCTGACCGGTTGTGACGTCACGGACTCTTCCTCCGCCGAGCAGATGCTCACGAAAATTTCCAAGTTTAACGACGCCGTGCAGGCGTTTATCTTCAATCCCGACGCGATGGCGCCGACATTCCCGGAAAGCGCGATCACCAAGCCGTTTCCGTTCAACGCCTATTACGAGATCGACGACGCACCCGAGGTCGACGGCAAGGAATGGAAACTGGAGGTGCGCGGGCTCGTCGACAACAAGAAGTCCTGGACGCTGGAGGAGCTCTACAAGCTGCCGCAGGTCAAACAGGTGACGCGCCACATCTGCGTGGAAGGCTGGAGCGCGATCGGAAGCTGGACCGGAACGCCGTTGCGCGATTTTCTCAAGCTGGTCGGCGCCGATACCCGCGCCAAATATTGCTGGTTCCAGTGCGCCGACAAGGAAGGCTATAACTCGCCGCTCGACATGCGCACGGCGCTGCATCCGCAAACCCAGATGACCTTCAAGTTCGGCGATGAAATCCTGCCGCGCGCCTACGGTTTTCCCATGAAGATCCGGGTGCCGACCAAGCTCGGCTTCAAGAACCCGAAATATGTGGTCTCGATGGAAGTCACCAACGACTACAAAGGCGGCTACTGGGAAGACCAGGGTTATAATTCCTTCAGCGGAAGCTAACTAACCGCCTTTTCCAACCGCCATCCCGCCGCCGGGAAACAAAGCCCGACGATGGCGTCTTGCCATTGGCGCAGGGGCGCATTAGCACTTGCCGCGGATTTCAATATCATCGTCATGCCCGGCCTTGTGCCGGTCATCCACGTCTTCGCTGTTAAACAAGACCGTGGATGGCCGGGCATAGGCGAGCGGAAGCGACGCCGTCCTTCAGACGGCTGTGCCCGGCATGACGGATAGAACGAGGAATATCATGGCGACCCACAAACTGCTGCTTCTTCCCGGCGACGGCATCGGCCCCGAGGTGATGGGCGAGGTCAAGCGCCTGATCGCCTGGATCAACGCGCAAGGGATCGCGCATTTTACGACCGAGGAGGGGCTGGTCGGCGGCGCCGCCTATGACGCGAGCAAGCAAAGCATCACGGACGCGACCATGGCGCAGGCGAGTGCAGCCGATGCCGTGATCTTCGGCGCGGTCGGCGGGCCGAAGTGGGACAGCGTTCCCTACGAGGCGCGGCCCGAGGCCGGGCTGTTGCGGCTGCGCAAGGATCTCGGCCTGTTTGCGAACCTGCGCCCTGCGGTGTGCTATCCGGCGCTCGCCGAAGCCTCGAGCCTGAAGCGCGATGTCGTCGAAGGCCTCGACATCATGATCGTGCGTGAACTCACCGGCGGCGTCTATTTCGGCGAGCCGAAGACCATCACCGATCTCGGCAACGGCCAGAAGCGCGCGATCGACACCCAGGTCTATGACACCTACGAGATCGAGCGCATTGCGCGCGTCGCTTTTGATCTGGCGCGCAAGCGCCGCAACAAGCTGACCTCGATGGAAAAGCGCAACGTGATGAAATCCGGCGTGCTCTGGAACGAGGTCGTCACCCAGGTTCACGGCCGCGAATACAAGGACGTGCAGCTCGAGCACCAGCTCGCCGATTCCGGCGGCATGAATCTGGTGAAGGCGCCGAAGCAGTTCGACGTCATCGTGACGGACAATCTGTTCGGCGACATGCTGTCGGATATCGCCGCGATGCTGACCGGCTCGCTCGGCATGCTGCCGTCGGCTTCGCTCGGCGAGATCGACGCCAAGAGCAAAAAGCGGAAATCGCTGTTCGAGCCCGTGCATGGTTCGGCGCCCGATATCGCGGGCAAGGGGCTCGCCAATCCGATTGCGATGATTTCGTCGTTCGGGATGGCGCTGCGCTATTCCTTCGACCTCGGCGCGCTCGCCGATAAGGTCGATGCCGCGATTGCGGCGGTGCTGGCCAAGGGCATGCGCACCGCGGACATCAAGTCCGAAGGCACCACGGCCGCGTCGACCGCGCAAATGGGCGAAGCGATCCTGAAAGAGTTACAGGCGTTGCACAGCTAAACGCATTTCGTCCCTGCGTGGCAGGGACGATGCGCGTAAGCGGGCTCTTTAAAGTTCTCAATACGGGAGCGGGATGCGCTGCGGGTAGCCGCCCATGTCCGAGGGCGGATTAAGCGGTTGGCGGTCGATCGGGCGATTGTTGTTCTCGCGCGCGAATGACGGATAGCCGAGCTCCGGCGGGAACGCGTAGTCCGTGAACTTGCGGTCGCCCGGCAGGACTTCAGTCCCGGCATCGAGCCACGAGCGCTTCGTAACGAAAACGCGGGTGTGCGGCCCTTCCTGATAGGACACGTTCGGGCCGCTCGGCCCGTAATAGGCGCGGCCACGGTTGTCGAATTGACGCTTGGCTTCCTTCGGAGGCTTTTTCGGCGGGTTGGTCGTCTGCGCACCGGCCGGCGAGGCAGCGAAACCGACGGCGCCAATGGCGACAGCAGCAAACAAAACCGCAACTCTGTTCGCGGCTGGAATTCTTGGGGTCATCAGATCCTCTTCAGGCAGGCGCCTTGTTTCGGGTCCTATTGTAACGTCGGGAGTCGGCGTCACAAGGTCAATCGGGCCACACTGCGGAGGAATAATGTCCGGCGGGACGAAAAGCCGTATGAAAACCAGCCCCTTGGCAGGACCGGAGCTGTTACAGCGGGCCGCGCAGGCGCGGATTTTCCGCCCCCGTGACCCAGTCCGCCGAAATGGAGGTGGCCGCGCCACAACCGCTGCGCCTCAGTTCGGCGCGGGCAAACAATTCGGCCAGTTTGGGCTCATTCCCGGACGCCAGCAGGGTCAGCCGGTCGAGCATGCAGCCGATCGCTGCCCGTCGCGCCGACAGCGTATTCCCCTGACACGACCAACCGGAGATCTGCAAAGCCGGATCGCCAAACCGCTTGGTGAAGCCGAGGCAAGACCTTGCCGGATCCAATCGGCCGGGAAGCCGGAGCAGTGCCAGGGGGCCGAATTTGCTGTCGATGACACCGGCGGCCTCCAGCCCCTGCGATTGTTCGGGCGCCATACGGGCGGCGAGATCGGCGGCCGGTGGCTCCGTTGGGTCGAACTCCTCGCCGGGACGGTAGATTTCGAGCTCGGCCACCGGCTTTTCGCCCGGCGGGCCCCAGTGGAAGATGTCCTTCCGACCGCCGGCCGGATGCCGGAATATTTCGTAACTCTCTGATTTTTCGGGAGGATCAAGCGAGCTTACGGCAAATGCCGGGCGCGAGCGCGCAGCCAGCGTAAAACCGGGCTGGCCGGCTGGCTCGGCAGCGGCGGTATCGAGCTGAAACTGATCCCAGAAATGCAGGCCGATAATGGCAAAAAGGGCGAGCGCCCCCACATAGGCGATCAGGCGCGCCAGCGTCGCGCAGCATTCGTCGGCAAAGCTCGTCAGTGCCGGATGAATGTGGAAACGGGTATCTGGATTGGATTGCATCAGGGGCCTGGGCGCCGAAAGACGCGGAAAACCCGGTCTAACGTTGTCTTAACGGTGTTTCTCGCATAGAAGCGCCGTGGAGTGGATTTGACATTCGCGACCAACCAGCCGCGAACCCTTCGGGCGAATGTCAAATCCAAAACTCCACGGCAAATTAATATTTGGCAGTGGTCCTTTGGGTCTAACATTCGCAAGCGTGTCCGCCGCGAAGGGATGCGAATGTTAGAACCGGACCACTACCTCTTCCCTTTCCGCGTCATGCGGGGGCTGGGCTTTTTTCTTCGGAGAGTGAACGATGGGTTACAAAGTCGCAGTGGTCGGCGCGACCGGCAATGTGGGGCGGGAAATGCTCAACATTCTGGACGAACGCAAATTCCCTGCTGACGAGGTCGTGGCGCTGGCGTCACGCCGCAGCATGGGCGTTGAAGTCTCCTATGGCGACCGGACCCTGAAGGTCAAAGCGCTCGAGAATTACGACTTCTCCGACGTCGATATCTGCCTGATGTCGGCGGGCGGTTCGGTATCGAAGGAATGGTCGCCGAAGATCGGCGCCGCCGGTACGGTCGTGATCGACAATTCTTCCGCCTGGCGGATGGACCCGGACGTGCCGTTGATCGTGCCTGAGGTCAATGCGGACGCGGTCGCGGGCTTTACCAAGAAGAACATCATTGCGAACCCGAACTGCTCGACCGCGCAGCTCGTCGTCGCGCTCAAGCCGCTGCACGACAAGGCCGTCATCAAGCGCGTCGTGGTTGCGACCTATCAGTCGGTGTCCGGCGCCGGCAAGGATGCGATGGACGAACTGTTCTCGCAGACCAAGGCCGTCTACACCAACAGCGAACTGATCAACAAGAAATTCCCCAAGCGTATCGCCTTCAACGTCATCCCCGAGATCGACGTGTTCATGGAGGACGGCTACACCAAGGAAGAGTGGAAGATGATGATGGAGACCAAGAAGATTCTTGATCCCAAAATCAAGCTGACCGCGACCTGCGTGCGCGTGCCGGTGTTCGTCGGCCATTCGGAAGCCGTCACGATCGAGTTCGAGAATCCGATCTCTCCGGACGAGGCGCGCGACATCCTGCGCCGCTCGCCCGGTTGCCTCGTCATCGACAAGCACGAACCCGGCGGTTACGTCACCCCGTATGAGGCGGCCGGCGAGGACGCGACCTATATCAGCCGCATCCGCGCCGATGCGACGGTGGAGAATGGGCTCGTGCTGTGGTGCGTGTCGGACAACCTGCGCAAGGGCGCCGCGCTGAACGCGATCCAGATCGCCGAAGTGCTGATCAACCGCAAACTGCTCAGCGCCAAGAAAAAGGCGGCGTAAAAGACCGAGAGCGCGATCCGCACCCGCAGGGGCGCCTTGGCGCAAAGCGTGAAACGGTTTTCCGATCCGGGCAGCGATCACGGCGAAGAGTAGCGGATAGATTTCCTTCGCTTTCGACTTCCATTGGCGCGAGCTTATGGCTCGCGCGCGCTGCGGAATTCCTTGGTCGCCTGATCGAGCACGAACAGGGAGCCTCCGGCCACGCCAAAGTAGGCGCCATGCAGGTTCAGCGCGCCGCTTGCGACCTGCGTCTGCACGAACGGAAACGTCATCAGGTTTTCGAGGCTGCGGAACACCGCCGCCTTCTCGATCCGAACCGTGAAGTCCGCCATCGTCTCATGGTCGCGCTGCTCGACCTTCTCGCCGGGCTTGACGAACATCGACATCCAGCGGCCGATGAAGTCGCCGGGCGACAATGGCGCGGTCTTGTCGATGAAGGCGCGAATACCGCCGCATTGCGCGTGGCCGAGCACCACGATGTGCTTTACCCGCAGCGCATTGACGGCATATTCGAGCGCGGCCGAAACACCATGGGTGCCGCTGTCGGGTGTATAGACCGGCACCAGATTGGCGACGTTGCGCACCACGAACAGTTCGCCGGGGCCGGCATCGAAGATCACTTCCGGCGAGACGCGGGAATCGCAGCAGCCGATCACCATGACTTCCGGAGACTGGCCGCGTTCGGACAGTTCGCGGTAACGCGATTGCTCGGTCGGCAGGCGCGCCGAGGCGAAGGTGCGGTAGCCGTCGATCAGGTGCTGCGGGAATGGTGACATGGCTAGTGTTCCGGTTCTGACATTCGTTTCATATCTCGGCGGGCACTCTACGAATGTCAGAACCAAAGAAACACTAGTAAATAAATGCCTCGAGTGTGGCTTTGACGCTGACGTTCCTTCGAGATGGTTGCTGCGATACTGGAAGGAACGTCAGTGCCGCTACACTAAGTTGCTAACCATATGCCTTGGGCCGGAACAAGTCTTTCGAAGCGAGGTTTGAGATGTTAAGCCGTGGCCGGAAAAGATCACGCTCAAATAATAAGCCGCTGGCGGTTCTGGTTTCACCCGTCACGCGCGCGTCATCGAAAGGAATGGAAACATGGTCCGTCCGCACCGCAGTCTTCTGTTCATGCCCGGGTCGAACGCGCGGGCGCTGGAGAAGGCGCGCATTCTTGCCGCCGACGTCGTCATCCTCGACCTCGAGGATTCGGTGGCGCCCGACGCCAAGGGGCTGGCCCGCGACCAGATCGCGAAGGCGATCGCGGCCGGCGGCTTCGGCAAGCGCGAGGTATGGATCCGGACCAACGCGCTGGACACGCCGTTCTGGGCCGATGACGTGAAGATGGCGGCCAAAGCCGGGCCCGATGCGATCCTGGTTCCAAAAGTTTCCAGCGTGGCCGATCTCACCACCATCACCACGAGCCTGCGGGAGGCGAATGCCGATCCGTCGGTGCGGGTCTGGGCCATGATCGAGACCGCCCGCGCGGTGCTGCATGCGGAGGAACTGGCGGCGGCCTCGCGCGACGTCGCACCGCGGCTCTCAGGCTTCGTGTTCGGACCGAACGATATTTCGCGCGAAACGCGGATCCGCATGCAGCCGGGGCGGGCGATCATGCTGCCGATGTTCATTCACTGCATTCTCGCCGCCCGCGCCTATGGCCTCGAAATCCTCGACGGGCCCTACAGCGATTTCAGCAATGTCGACGGGTTCAATCTGGAGTGCACGCAGGCGCGCGATCTCGGCTTCGACGGCAAGACGTTGATCCATCCGGGCCAGATCGAGGCCTGCAATGTCATCTTCACGCCGCCGGCGGCAGAAGTCGAGCGGGCCCGCAAGATCATCGCGGCATTCGAACTGCCGGAGAATGCCGCGCGCGGCGCCATCTCGCTTCAAGGCCAGATGGTGGAGCGGCTGCATGCCGATATGGCGCGCCGCACGATTGCGCTGGCGGATTCGATCGCGGCGATGGCGAAATCGCCATAACGCCATTAGCTCGATTTTAGCGCTTTGCTGATTTTCCCAAGCCCTCGATCGTCGGGGCATTCTGGCAATATTGCTGATAATGCCCGCCCGAGGTTCCGGCAGCGAGATCGCGATCGCACTCACGTTTGTGGCCGCAGAGGGTGCAAACCCGTTCCATGTCATGCAGTACCATAGGCTCGACCCGCGCCAAGTCGCTGGCGTCGATACCAAGGACGCTAAGCAATTTCGGCAATTCGTCTGCGGCGTGCGGCCCCTGATTAACGAGCTCGGTTAGGTCGGCCGGCGAGACTTGCAAATCGCTGGCGACGCGGTCGAACTCTGCCGGACCCAGCTGACGCAACTCGTTGAGTTCCCGGCGATGGTTCAACCATTCGCAAAAAGTCTGCGTCAGCCGATCGAAAGCGGAAACTGAATGATCCTGAGCCTTCATGAAATCGCTCCATTCTACGCAAGCGCATCATGGCGTTCTGTCTCAGGTTGGTTGTTGCGCTAGATCAAATGCTCGGCTGGTCCGACGGGCAAAGCTGCACGCTTGCTCAAGACGAGCCGAACCGTTCCGCCGCCCAGGCGTGCAGGCTGCCTGGCGCCGGCTTTTGGTTGCCGCGGCCCTTTGGCGAGATGTGGAAGCCAATGACGCCGGGGTCGCGGATCAAGGCCGAAAAATCCCGCGGTTCAAAGAACAGTTTTGGTTCGGCGTGCACGGCATAGAATGACTTCTTCGGCAGCGCGTGGTCCAATTCGCCGAAGCGGCGGGCGAGCGCGGTGAGCGCCGCCGGGCCGAAGATCGCCAGCCGAACGTCGGAGACGCGCGTCGTCCCGCGTAACCTGTGCATCAGGAACGTCAGGCGATGCCGGAACGACAGCCAGTCCGGCGTCAACTCGTCCTGCGCCATCAGCGCATCGAACGCTGCGACGATCGGGTCGTTCGGCGGCAGATGCAAAACCGAATTGCCCAACTGGCGCGGATGCTCCCAGGCGAAGTAAGGTTTTGCGGGATCGATCTCGATGCTTTTGAGCAGCAGAATGTCAGCGTCGAGCCACAGGCCCGCGCCTTTCGCCATCAGCCGCATCCGGAAAAAATCCGAGAATTGCAGCGTGGTCCGGTCGCGCCAGACGCCATCAGTTCCCGTGGGGCGCAAGCGTTCGGCGAAGGTGTGCGGCAGGATCGCTTCGGCTTCCGCATTGCCGATGCCATCCGGCAATTGCGCGATCGGATCAAAACTATAGACCGTCACCTTGTGGCCGGCCGCGACCTGCGAACGCAGGCACAGCCTGCGCAAGCCATCGAGCGGACCGTGCCAGAAGGTGACGATCTCAGGTCTCAAAGCGTCATCCACGCGTCAAACAAAAGCTCAAGACCAGGCGCGTTCTTTCAGCTTCGCCTCGCAGGCATCGATCGACGGCTTGGATGCGTGGTTTATCGCGAATGCGGCCTGCATAAAAGGGCAAAAAGCCGCTTCACGCCACCGACGCCTCGATGGCGGCCATGTCGTCGTCGGACAGGCCAAAATGATGCCCGATCTCGTGGATCAGCACATGGCGAACGATCCGCCCCAACGTTTCGTCGTGTTCGGCCCAGTAATCCAGGATCGGTCGCCGGTAGAGCCAGATCAGATTGGGCAGCCGGGCAATGTCACCATAGCTTTGCTGCGGCAGGCCGATCCCCTGAAACAGGCCGAGCAAGTCGAATTCGCTTTCGGCGTCCATCTCATCGAGAATTTCTTCTGTCGGGAAATCTTCCACCCGGACAATGACGCCCTCGCACAAATCGCGGAAGCTTTTTGGCAGCCGGGCCAGAATGTCGTGCGCCAGGGTTTCCATTTCGGCGAGAGAGGGCGCTTTGGCTGATGTCCACATGGTGCCGTTATAGAGCACCTTCGCCGCGGCGTGGGAGCCGGCGTTTGACCAAATAGCCACAGCGGGAACGGCGAATGTCAGGATGGGATTGTGAACCAGTTGACGTTGCTGTCGCAATCGGAGACCGTAGGGTGGCTTTCGGTGATAGGGCGGGCGTGAACATGCGTAGCGAAAAATGGGCGGTTTCGGTGGCGCTCTCAGTGAGCCTGGTGGCGGCGTGTTCGTTGCTCGCGCCGGGCGCCGAAGCGCAAGTCACGTCGCAAAGCGCGCGAACCGCGCAGGCCAGGACGGCTGAGCCGTTTGCACAGCCGGTCCGTCCGCCCCGGCGGATTCGGGTCTATCCCCGCTACCTGGCCGAGCCGGACGGTGTTTACCCGCGCTATAATCCAGGCCCGAATGCGGTTCGGGTGTGCAATGCATCCTATGTGCAGGAATTCCGGCCGAGCGGCACGGTGATCGTGCCGCGCATGACCTGCGTCTGGCGCCGCGGCTGAGTGCGTCTTTAGAACCTTCGCCTCAGCACCCCGATGAGGCCCGCGGCCACGATCGATGCCGCGCCGCCATAGACGACAATCGCCATCAGAAGCTGTGTTGATGGGCTGGCGGTGCCCGGACCGGCGCCGGGACCTTGAGAAGCAAGCGCTATAGGCGCGGACATCAAGGCCTGCAAAAATGCGGCCGCAACGGCGCGGCGCGACCGTCGAAGAGGATAGTCCATCGCGATCTCCTCCTGTGCTTGCGACAAACTACGACGACGCGGCCGCAAGAGTTTTATGACACGCAAATTAAATCTTGCAGGAACGATGGAACCTGTCCGTGTGCCGTGCATTGGTGATCCCGGCGCAGATACTTACTGGCAATTGATGTCGCTCTCTCCCGGCTTGCGGTCTGCGCTGTGGTGAGCGGCTGATTAGATCGGTCGCTGGCGCTGGTGTAGCATCCGATCACCGAAGGGGAACTATCAATGAAGATGACGAGAGTTCTGGGCCTCGCTGCAATTGGTGCGGTATTGGTCCTTGCCGCTCCGGCTCAGCAAGCTCAGGCGTTGTCGCTGGCAAATCCCGCCACCGTCACTGCGATCCAGGAAAGCTCGAAGGTTTCGACGACAGAAGTGCGCTGGCATGGGCATTGGCACCGCCATTGGCATCACCGCCACTGGTAAATCAGAGCGACACGAGTTTAACGAGCCCGCCCTCGCGGGCTCGTTTTTTATTGGCACCACCGTGATCCGAGCCTCGCTTATGATGACGATCATGTATTTGACGCCGGCGCCGCACACTTCCTTTCGCGCTCCTCTGTGACTCGAACATTCATGGCGCGTTCAGGTTGCGGGTTCTAGCTTTCAGATCAAGAACACCATCCAGCGAAAACATCGCCGATTAAAAGCTGACGCGTTGAAAGCGCCGGTGCGAAGCTTTGTTTGTGCCGTCAGAGTTCAGAAGGATCACATCCATGACGAAGAGCCCGGGGAGTTCACGGCTTCTGTCACCTGTGTCGGGCATGACCGTAGCGCTCCTGATCGTGGCGCTCTTCGCCAGCCGGCGCGCTGAAGCGATGTCGCCGACCCATCCGGGAATGTCGAACGTCGGCAAGGCTGTTGCACACGAAAAGGCTGTTGCCAGCGAACTGACGATTGAAGTTCGCGGCGGTCATGGTGGAGGCGGCGGCGGTGGTGGCGGACGAGGCGGTGGTTGGGGCGGCGGCCGCAGCGCTGGTGGCGTAAGCAGCGCCGTCATTCGCGGCGGCGCGATCGGCGCGGCACCCGCGGTCGTTGCTGGAGCTCCTCGATTTGCCGGCCACGGTTTCGGTCACCGGCGTCACTTCGGCGGGGTTTTTGTCGGCGGCGTCTATTACGACGATGATCCGTATGACACTCCCGATTACTACGATGATCCCCCCGTCTATCCGGCTCCCGCCTTTGTCGCTGGAGGAGGCTGCCGCAGGGTGTTGACCGTGCATGGCCCGCGCGTCGTCTGTCACCATCGTGCCGCGCGACATTACCACCGTATCCACCGGCGCCATCATCACCGCAGGCATCACCGCGCCTAACGTTGAGGTTCGAGACACGTGAGGTAAGGTGAGTCAGGCGCCCTTAAGGGGCGCCTGATCCTTTATGCTCAGTCAAATCTCATCGCGTTTTAGACGCAGGAAATTGACCGGGTTGGACGCGCGCAAGCGCGCGGCTCAAGTCCAGTCCTTGAGCTTCCAGGGCTTGATCTTCCAGGGGGTCAGATTTTCCATCCGCCATTGCTCGAGGCGATCAGGCGGCCAATGGCCCATCCGCGACGCTTCCTTGACGACCGGCTCTTTGGTGCGCGTTGCCACGCGACGCCGGACCTGCCGCGTCGCCTCGCTGATCATATCGACGAATTCGGACTTGTCGGCCATGGCGGGCTTTCCTCGCGACACGCGAATGCCTTCTCTTGGCCGGCAAGTCTGCTCCCAACTGCTTAACGACTTCCTTCGACGATGCCTCGATGTTGAAGCGACCGGCGATTTACCGCCAATCCCGGATATCGACAAAGTGACCGGCAATCGCCGCGGCCGCCGCCATGGCCGGCGAGACCAGATGCGTGCGGCCCTTGAAACCCTGACGGCCCTCGAAGTTGCGGTTCGAGGTCGAGGCGCAGCGCTCTTCGGGCTTGAGCTTGTCCGGGTTCATCGCCAGGCACATCGAGCAGCCGGGCTCGCGCCAGTCAAAGCCGGCCTTGACGAAGATCTTGTCGAGGCCTTCGGCTTCCGCCTGTTCCTTCACGATCCCCGAGCCGGGCACGATCATCGCATAGACATTGGCGTTCACCGTCTTGCCCTCGGCGATTTTCGCAGCGGCGCGCAAATCCTCGATCCGGCCGTTGGTGCAGGAGCCGATGAAGACGCGGTCGAGCTTGATGTCGGTGATCTTCGTTCCGGCTTTCAGCCCCATGTAATTCAGAGCCCGGTGTTTCGAAATCCGCTTGGCCTCGTCCGCGATCTGGTCGGGGTCGGGCACCATGCCGGTGATGGAGATCACGTCTTCCGGCGAGGTGCCCCAGGTCACGATCGGCGGCAGCTTGGCGGCGTCGAGCCGGATTTCGTGGTCGAAATGCGCGCCCTCGTCGCTGCGCAGGCTTTCCCAGTAACGTATCGCGGCGTCCCAGGCCTCGCCCTTCGGCGATTTCGGACGGCCTTTCAGAAACTCATACGATTTTTCGTCCGGCGCAATCATGCCGGCGCGCGCGCCACCTTCGATCGACATGTTGCAGACGGTCATGCGGCCTTCCATCGAGAGCGCGCGGATGGCGTCGCCGGCGTATTCGAGCACATAGCCGGTGCCGCCGGCGGTACCGATCTCACCGATGATCGCGAGAATGATGTCCTTGCCGGTGACGCCATCGGGCAATTTGCCGTCGACGACGGCGCGCATGTTCTTTGCCTTCTTCTGGATCAGGGTTTGCGTCGCCAGCACATGCTCGACCTCGGAGGTGCCGATGCCGTGTGCGAGCGCGCCGAACGCGCCGTGGGTCGAGGTGTGGCTGTCGCCGCAGACGATCGTGGTGCCCGGCAGCGTAAAACCCTGCTCGGGGCCGATCACGTGGACGATGCCCTGACGGCGATCGAACTCGTTGAAATATTCGACGCCGAAATGTTTGGCGTTCTCCGCCAGCACGGCGATCTGCTCGGCGCTTTCGGGATCGGGGTTGGGCTTGGTGCGATCGGATGTCGGCACGTTGTGATCGACCACGGCCAGCGTCTTCTCCGGCGCGTGGACCTTTCGCCCGGCGGCGCGCAAACCCTCGAAGGCCTGCGGCGAAGTCACTTCGTGCACCAGATGGCGGTCGACATAGAGCAGGCAGGTGCCATCATCGGCTTCGTGCACCAGATGGTCGTTCCAGATCTTGTCGTACAGGGTTGTCGGTTTGGACATGAGCTTCAGCTCCTAAAACAGAAATCGTGAAAGACGGAATCGCGCCGGACGAGCGGCGGTAGGCGCAGCATCAAAGCGCGCGCATAAGTTCCGAGGTCGCCGACGTTGCAAACCGCCCGAAGAAGCGGCCGGGCAGGCGCGCATGATCGTCGATGACGATCGGTGCGACGCGGCGGCTGGCAGTGCTGGCCTGATCCAAAACCATTACAAATTTCTAACACGAGGCGGGCCGTAGCGACAATCATCGCCATCGTTTACCTTACGTCGGATTAGATAGGAATTCGCGTGCTAAAAAGCTACCGCGTCAATTCGAGACGGCCTCGATCTCCAGTGTCGTCGTCCCGTTCGAGAGCCTGTCGGCAAGCCGACGAGTCTCCTCGATACTATCCATGGTGATTTGAAGGACGCCGCCGACAATCGGCTCACGTATCACCGGTTTCATCAGGCTCTTGCCCTCAATTCGCGTGTCGATCGCCTCGCCCAGATGGGCTTGGCTGAAAGCTCCAAAGGACTTCCGGCCTTTATCCGTGAGCCGGACCGTCAGAATTGGCTTGCCGGTATGGGCGTCGATGGCAGCCGTCGCCGAAGCTACGACGACCTGCAGCGGCTCGGCTATTGCCCCGCTGGAAAATAAAAAGGCGAGCGCTACAGCGCTCGCCTTTGCTATGCCGCGTAGTCGCGCAGCGCGCACGATTACTCGTTGACGGCGGTCTGGCGCTCGGTCTTCTCGACGATGCGAGCCGACTTGCCGCGCAGATTGCGCAGGTAATAAAGCTTGGCGCGGCGCACCTTGCCGCGGCGCACCACCTTGATCGAGTCGATCATCGGCGACATCACCGGGAACACGCGTTCGACCCCCTCACCGTAGGAAATCTTGCGCACGGTAAAGCTCTCGTTGAGCCCGCCGCCGGAGCGGCCGATGCAGACGCCTTCATAGGCCTGCACGCGGGTGCGATCGCCTTCCACCACCTTGACGTTGACGATCAAGGTATCGCCGGGCCCGAAATCGGGAATGGTCTTGCTGGCGGACAACTTTTCGAATTGCTCTTTTTCGAGCTGCTGGATGAGGTTCATTGGTAATCTCCATCGGCGGCGCGCCCTGCCAACCCGGGGGGCTCGCGATCCATGCCGTCACTTCGCGGAATTGGCGCCCGTATAAGGCAAAGGGTGAGCTTTGTCACTCCTTTGTCGCGCTTTTTGCCGCGGTTTCGTGGATCCCCCATAAATCCGGCCGCCGCGCCCGTGTCAGCGCCTCCGCCTCGGCCCGCCGCCAGGCCGCGACCCTGGCATGGTCGCCCGAGGTGAGGATTTCCGGAATTGGGCGCCCTTCGAAGGTTTGGGGGCGGGTATATTGGGGGTATTCCAGTAGGGAGTCGGAAAAGCTCTCCTCCGAGGCCGATTCCGCCTTGCCCATGACCCCCGGCAACAGCCGTATGCAGGCATCGATCAGGGCCATGGCGGCAATTTCTCCGCCGGACAGCACATAGTCTCCGACCGATATTTCCTCGAGCTGGCGCGCCTCGATCACCCGCTGGTCGACCCCCTCAAAGCGGCCGCAGACAATCAGCGCGCCGGGCCCGGCGGCGAGTTCGCGGACCCGCGACTGGGTCAACGGCCGACCCCGCGGGCTCATCAGGAGCCTTGGTCTTTCCTTTGGCCGTTCCGGCGCGACAGTGGCGGCGTCGATGGCGGCTGCGAGCACATCGGCGCGCAGCACCATGCCGGGGCCGCCGCCGGCGGGGGTGTCATCGACGCTGCGATGGCGATCGGTGGCGGAATCCCTGATGTCGCGCGGTTCCAACGCCCAGACGCCAGATGCGAGCGCCTTGCCGGCAAGGCTCACGCCGAGCGGACCGGGGAACATCTCCGGAAACAGCGTCAGGACGGTCGCGTGCCATGTCGTCGAGGGAGTAGTCATGGCCCCCTGTTACGGCACTACGGCGGTCAGATCGAGACCCTGCATCAACGCTGCGCTGTCGACCGCGCGCTTGAAATCATCGAGTTTGAACGCGGTGACTGCGATTTTCTTCAGATCAAGCAGGCCTTCGGCGACAAGTGCCGCGAGCTGACTGGGCGCCTGTTGCTCATACATGAACTGGCCGACCACCTCCCAATCGTTTGCCAGCATCTCGCGCATCGACAGTTCGAGGGGGACCTCTGCGCTGCCCATCAACACCAATCGGCCGCCGCGCTTTAACGCGCGCAGGCAAGAAAGCGTGGTCGAGGTGCTTTTGGCAGAGCCAAGCAAGTCAAGCGCAACGTCGGCGCCGCCGGCAGCGGCGTGACGGACGATCGCGAGGTCCTTTTCGGCATCGCCGGAAACCGCGGCCGGAACGACGCGCGGGCCGAATTTCTCACGCAGGGATTCCAGCACCGCTGGCTTGCGTCCAACTGCGACGACACGTCCTGCGCCTATCGCCGCCGCCAGCATAACGGCGCCGGAGCCGAAATAACCGGTCGCGCCATTGATGATGATGGTTTCGCCACCGCGAATACCGGTGCGCTGCAATCCTCCGAATGGAACGATCAGCTTGGCAAGCCCGATCAACTCAACCGCCGGTCTCTCATCGAGAAAAGTCAGCGGTGTTACGCAGGCGGCGGGCCAATGTGCGATTTCGGCAAATACGCCGTCGCGCCAGCGGGCCTGCAGTGCGAGCGCGGCTTGTGTCGTGCCCATTGCGGTCAGCCCGATGAGAATTTGCGGCGGCTCGCGATCGGGCACATCGCCGCGCAGGTGCGGGCTCAGGAAAACCCGGTCGTGCTCGCGAACGTGGGTGACGTTGCTGCCAACGGCGATCACCCGGGCGATGGCATTGGTGCCGGGCACGAACGGCCGCGGCGGCAGATTATAGGGGACCGAACCCGACAGCACCTTGGCGGTATAGGAAAGCACCATGCCAGCTTCAATGCGAACCAGCACGCCGTCCGGCGCGGGAGTAGGGGTTTCAACGACATCGAAGCGGAGGTCGTTGTGGGCGTGCAGCCGCCAGGCCTTGTGGGTTTTACTCATATCAATCGCTCCAATTGGCTGGAGTTGCGATCAGGCGGCGTCCGGCTCGTCGCCGTCAATCTCTTCAGGCAAAGCGATCACCACGCGGCCACCGGCAAGATCGACGGTCGGAACGACCGCGTTCGTAAACGGCAGCAACATCGTGGTCCCGCTCGGCGGCGCGATCTCGATGATATCGCCGGCGCCGAAATTGTGGATGGCGACGACACGGCCAAGCGGCTCGTCGGCCGTCGTGACCGCGGCGAGCCCGATCAGGTCGGCATGGTAATATTCGTCTTCCTCGGTCGCCGGCAGTTTGTCGCGCGCGACATAGAGCTCGACGCCGTTGAGACGCTCGGCGTCTTCGCGGGTCTCTATGCCCTTGAAGGTAGCGACCAGATGATCCTTGGCCTCGCGGGCGCTCGTCAGTTCAAGATGGCGCGCACCGTCTTTGGTCAATAACGGCCCGTACGCCTTCACCGCGAACGGATCTTCGGTGAAGGTCCACAGCTTCACGGCGCCGCGCACGCCATGCGCGGCCCCGATCCGGGCGACGCAGATTTTGGCGGGCACCGCCGCGCGCCGAACGGCTTACGACTTCGCGGCGGCTTCGGCCTGCGCCTTGCGTTCCTTGCGCGGCACCGCCTTTTCCGGGTTGTTGCGCTTTTCGCGCTTCATCACGCCGGCCGCGTCGAGGAAACGCGTCACGCGGTCCGACGGCTGCGCGCCTTTGGCGAGCCAGGACTTGACCTTGTCCATGTCGAGCTTGAGCCGCTCGGTGTTGTCCTTGGGCAACAGCGGATTGAAATGGCCGAGCCGCTCGATGAAGCGGCCGTCGCGCGGAAAGCGCGAGTTGGCAACGACGACGTGATAGACGGGGCGCTTCTTGGTGCCTGCGCGAGCGAGGCGGATAACGACTGACATTGAGTTCTCCTTTTGAGTTTAATGAACGCCCGTCATTCCGGATCTGGTGCTAACGCACCATCCCGGAATGACAGACAGAGAGGGTGATGAGGTCATTTCTTCTTCCCCAATCCGGGAAAGCCGCCAAGTCCTGGCAGCGTCGGCTTGTTGGGCAGGCCCGTGAGCCCCGGCAAATTTGGCAAACCTGTACGGAGGCCGGCCGGAAGTTCTTTCGGCAGCGCGGGCATGCCGCCGGGGTTAGCGCCTTGCGGCATCTTCTCGGCCATCGCCTTCATCTGTTCGGCGGTCGGCATGCCGCCGCCAAAGCCCATGGCTTGCGCGATGCCGGCGAGCGGGCCGCGCTTGCCCGAGCCCATGGCCTTCATCATGTCGGCCATGTTCCGGTGCATCTTTAGAAGCTTGTTGAGGTCCTCGACCTTGCCGCCGGCGCCGGCCGCGATCCGCTTCTTGCGGCTCGCCTTGAGAATGTCCGGGCTTTTCCGCTCCTGCCGCGTCATCGAATTGATCAGCGCGACCTGGCGCTTGAGGATCCTGTCGTCGATCCCGGCGTTCGCAATCTGATTTTTCATTTTGGCGACGCCGGGCATCATGCCCATCAGGCCGGAGATGCCGCCCATATTTGCCATTTGCAGCAATTGCTCGCGCATGTCCGAGAGATCGAACTGGCCCTTGCGCATCCGCTCGGCGGTGCGCGCGGCCTTTTCGGCGTCGATATTGGCAGCGGCTTTCTCGACCAGCGAGACCACGTCGCCCATGCCGAGAATGCGGCCGGCGATGCGGCTCGGATGGAAGTCTTCCAGCGCGTCGGTCTTTTCGCCGGTGCCCATCAGCTTGATCGGCTTGCCGGTGACCGCGCGCATCGACAGCGCCGCACCGCCGCGGCCGTCGCCGTCCACCCGTGTCAGCGCGATGCCGGTCAGTCCCACGCGCTGGTCGAACGCGCGCGCGAGATTGACCGCGTCCTGGCCGGTGAGCGAGTCCGCCACCAGCAGCACTTCATGCGGATTGGCGGTGGCTTTGATTTCGGCCGCCTCGCTCATCATCTCTTCGTCGAGCGTGGTACGGCCGGCGGTGTCGAGCAGCACCACGTCGTAGCCACCGAGCTTGGCGGCCTCTAACGCGCGCTTGGCGATCTGCGCCGGCTTTTGCCCGGCGACGATCGGCAGCGTCGGGATATCGAGGTCGCGCCCGAGCACCGCGAGTTGCTCCATCGCCGCCGGGCGGTAGATGTCGAGCGAAGCCATCAGCACCTTGCGCTTGTCGCGCTGGACCATGCGGCGGGCGAGTTTCGCGGTGGTGGTGGTTTTGCCGGAGCCTTGCAGGCCGACCATCATGATCGCGACCGGCGGCACCGCGTTGAGGTCGATGCTTTGGCCTTCGGAGCCGAGCGTCGCGATCAGCTCGTCATGGACGATCTTCACCACCATCTGGCCGGGGGTGACCGACTTGACGACGGTGGCGCCGATCGCCTGTTCGCGGACTCTCTCGGTGAAGCTGCGGACGACGTCGAGCGAGACGTCGGCCTCGAGCAGCGCGCGCCGCACCTCGCGCATCGCCGCATCGACATCGGCTTCCGTCAGCGCACCGCGCCGCGTCAGGGAATCGAGAATACCACCCAGCTTTTCCGACAGATTGTCGAACAAGTGCGCCGTCCTGTTTTTGCGCGTCTCAGCGCTCTAATCACCACCGTCATACCCCGCGAAAGCGGGGTATGACGACCTATGTGCCCTGGCGGCCAACGCCAAGACGATCGTCCAAACACCTTTGCGCCCGAGGGCGCATCGCGCTGTCGGGCGTTAACCTCCGGCCCCAAGGGCCGGTCGGCGGGTCGAAAAGATGAACTTTCCGATGAATTGCGGCGGTTTAAACGCCCATAGGCACGAAAAGTCAAGGAAAGGCACCCGGCCAAATGGCGGTTTCGTGAAGGAGGCGGCCTTGCTTGGCCCTTGCACGGACAGCCCTTTTTGCTGCCAATTCGCTTATGCATGGTTCCCGCAAACGACCGGTCTCGGATCACTTCGATGGCCGGGTTTTCTTTGATCCCGACGGCGTACCGCCGAAATCGCTTCGTGAGGTTCTGCGCTGGCAGTTCGGCGGCGATCGGAAGCGCGCGGCGTGGCCGGAATGGGCGCCAAGTCCGTTCGCCGACACCCCGCCGGCGCGCGTTGATGGTGACAGAGCGCGAGTGTCGTTTGTGGGCCATGCCAGCTGGATGATCCAGACCGCAGGCCTGAACATCCTCGTCGATCCCGTATGGTCGGAACGCGCCTCGCCTTTTGCCTTTGCGGGGCCGAAACGTCACAACGACCCCGGCATCGCCTTTGAAGCTCTGCCTAAGATCGATGTCGTGCTGGTTTCGCACGGCCATTACGATCATCTCGATGTCGCGACGCTCTCGAAGCTGGCGGCAAAATTCGCGCCGCGCGTCGTCACGCCGCTCGGAAACGACCTGACGATGACGCGCGCCGACTCCAACATTCGTGCCGAGGCGTTCGATTGGCATGAGCGCGTCGAACTCGGCAACGGCGTCGCGGTGACGCTGGTGCCGACCCGGCACTGGTCGGCGCGCGGGATGTTCGATCGCAATCAATCCCTGTGGGCCAGCTTTGTGCTGGAAACGGGCGCGGGGAAAATCTACGCCGTCGGCGATTCCGGTTATGGCGAGGGCAAGCATTTCCGTGATGTCGGAAAGCTTCACGGGCCGCTGCGGCTGGCGCTGTTGCCGATCGGCGCCTATGAGCCGCGCTGGTTCATGAAGGACCAGCACATGAATCCTTCTGACGCGGTGCAGGCGCTCGCCGATTGCGGCGCCGTGCAGGCGCTGGCCCATCATCACAGCACGTTCCAGCTCACGGACGAGGCGATCGATGCACCCGTTATCGCGCTGGCCGAGGCGCTGGATCAAGCGAAGATACCGCGCGAGCGCTTTGTCGCGCTCAAGCCGGGACAGGTATTCGAGATTTAGGGTATCCGTGCCCCGGACGCGGCGCAGCGCGTAACGATGCGCCGCTGAGCCGGGGCCCAACTGCTGGCTGAGATGGGTCCCGGCCTCGCGTCGCACCACTTCGTGATTGCGCCGCATCCGGGACACGAGAGGCGATCACTGCCCTTGCTTGATCGCCCAGGTCACGCCGACCGTAATCGACAGCGTTTCTTCGCCTTGCGCGATTGGAGTTGGGGCTGCCGCCATCTTTCCCGCCATGGCGCGGAACATCGGTTGCGCCGCGCCTTCTTCGGAGATGCTGATCGGTGCGCCGAGCGTGACGCCGGCGGCCTTGGCATAGATCTCCGCCTTGCGGCGCGCATCGGTGACCGCCTGCGCGCGCGCGTCGTCGAGCAGTTTTGACGCCTGCGACACCATGAAATTGATGCCGCCGAGTTCGTTGGCCCCGGCCGAGACCAGCGCGTCGATGACACTGGCCACTTTGGTGACGTCGCGCAGGCGGATCGTGACGCGATTGCTGGCGCGGTAGCCTGTAATGGTGGAAGGCGCTCCGGGCTTAGGCACCGTGTTCTGCGCCTGCAACGACAACCGCGAAGTCTGGGTGTCCTTCTCATCGATACCGGCGCCTTTCAGCGCCAACAGCACTTTGCCCATCGCGTCATTGTTGGCGTCGGAAGCCTCGCGGGCGGTCTTGGCCTCGGACGTCACCCCGGCATCGATCTGCGCCAGATCGGGCGGCACCGAGATGTGAGCCTCGCCGGTGACCGAAATGAAAGCGGGTGGTTGATCCGTCTCGGCGCAGGCGGGCGCCACGAACGGCGCGCCGACGGCAATGCCGGCAAGAAGGAAAGCGCGGAGGCAAATACGCTTTCTCATGACGCTCACTTCAGCGGCACATAGACATTGATCACCAGCTTGTCCTCCTCCGTTTTCAGGGGATCGGTGATGTACTCCTCGATGAAGGTGTCTTTGGCCTCGAGCTTCTTGTCGTCGAGGTGGTTGGTGATGGCCTCGTAAGTGTTGTCCATATTATCGTAGGAGCCGCGATGGACGAATTTGAGCGCCTTGCCTTCGGGTGATTTGGCGACACTGATCGTCTTCGGCAGGTTTTTCGGTTCCTGATCGACCGGTATTTCCGCCAGATAGCTGAAGCCGGTGTCGTCGGTGGAGGTATAGACGATCATGGAATTGCCGGAAGCCTTGCCGCCATCCTTCTCGATCGCGGCCGAAAGCGCTTTCAGCGACGCGAGCAGCGTCTCGAACGCGGTATCCCAGTTTGCCGTGCCCTTGGTGGCGACGACCGTTTTCTGGGTCAGCGTAATTTGCTCGCCGAAGGGGTCGGCTGCCTGAACCGGGGCAGGGGCCGGGGCTTTCGGCGCGGTCGACGGCAAATCGCCGGGAGATTTGGTTTCGGCGGGCGGCGGGGCCGGGGTTGCCGAAGGAGCAGGGGTGGAAGGCGTGGGGGCCTGGGCGTGGGCGGCCGGGAGTGCGCCAACGGCCATCGGGATCAAGGCGAACAGGGCAATACGGAAAAAGCGAGGGTAGTTCATCAGGGTCTTCTCCATGGCCTTGTTCGGTCGGCATTTGCGGATTCTCGCTATCTAACATGCCGGCCCGCCGTTCGTCCCATGTCAGATATTTACGGATATTTCATGGGCCCCCTCGCCGGGTGAGGACCACCGACACAGATAAACCACCATCTAGCTAAGCCGCCCGCATTGGCCATATAAAGCCGGGATAGTTGGGAAAATCGATGAGCACGCTGGCCAACCACAGCTATGTCAAGATGAACGGGATCGGCAACGAGATCGTCGTGGTCGATTTGCGCGACCGGCCGGGCGCCGTCACCGCCGATGACGCGCGCGCCGTCGCCTCCCCCAAGGGCGTTCATTACGACCAGCTGATGGTGCTGCAACCGCCGCGGCTCTCGGGCACCGAAGCCTTTATCCGTATCTACAATAATGACGGCTCCGAAGCGGGCGCCTGCGGCAACGGCATGCGCTGCGTGGCGCGCCGTGTTTTCGAGGCTTCGGGCGAGCGCGCCGCGACCTTCGAGACCCACGCCGGGCTTTTGAATTGCTGGCAGGGACCGTCGGCCGGTCTCTACACGGTGGATATGGGAGCGCCGAAGTTCGGCTGGCGGGATATTCCGCTCGCCGATGAGTTTCGCGATACCCGCGGCATCGAACTGCAAATCGGCCCGATCGATGCGCCGATCCTGCATACGCCCTCCGTCGTCAGCATGGGCAATCCCCATGCGATCTTCTGGGTCGACGATATAGAGGCCTATGACCTCGGCCGCTTCGGGCCGCTGTTGGAAAACCATCCGATCTTTCCCGAGCGCGCCAACATCACGCTCGCCCATATCGTCGATCGTGACCACATCACGATCCGCACCTGGGAGCGGGGCGCGGGACTGACCAGGGCCTGTGGGTCGGCGGCCTGCGCCACCGCGGTTGCGGCCGCGCGGTTGAAGCGCACCAACCGCACGGTGCAGATCACGTTGCCGGGCGGCGACCTCACCATCGAATGGCGCGACCGGGACGATCACGTCCTGATGACGGGGCCGGCGGCCTTCGAATATGAGGGCGAATTCGATCCGGCGCTGTTTGCCTCGGTCACATGAGCGTCGAGGTCGTCACCTTCGGTTGCCGACTCAACGCCTTTGAATCCGAGGCGGTGCGGCTTGAGGCCGAGCGCGCCGGGCTTGACGATGCTATCGTCATCAATAGCTGCGCCGTCACCAATGAGGCGGTGGCGCAGGCGCGCCAGTCGATCCGCCGGTTGAAGCGCGAACGGCCCTCAGCACGCATCGTCGTCACCGGCTGCGCGGCGCAGACGCAAGCACAGATGTTTGCCGACATGACGGAAGTCGATCGGGTTGTCGGCAATGACGACAAGATGCGGAGTGACGCCTGGTTGAACGCACGCACGGCGCTCGATGGTCCGCGCAAAGCTGATATCGCAGCAAGCAACAAGATCGCGGTCAGCGATATCATGGCGGTTCGCCAGATGGCGCCGCCGCGTCTGGATGCATTGCAGAAGGGCCTGCCACGCGCCTTCGTCCAGGTGCAGAACGGTTGCGATCATCGCTGCACCTTCTGCATCATTCCGTTCGGCCGCGGCAATTCGCGCTCGGTGCCGATCGAGACCGCGATCGCGCAGGTCCGCGTGCTGGTCGAACGCGGCCATCCCGAGATCGTGCTGACCGGCGTCGATCTGACGAGCTATGGCGCCGATCTCGAAGGCGCGCCGAAACTCGGTCAATTGACCAGGCAGATTTTGCGGGAAGTGCCGGAGTTAAAACGGTTGCGGATTTCCTCGGTGGATTCGATCGAGGTCGATCGGGATCTTCTCGATGTGATCGCCAGCGAAGAGCGGCTGATGCCGCATTTGCATCTGTCGCTGCAATCGGGCGACGATTTGATTTTGAAGCGAATGAAGCGCCGCCATACCCGGCAGCAGGCGATCGATTTCTGCGCCGAGGTGCGGGGCCTGCGGCCTGACATTGCGTTCGGCGCCGATATCATCGCGGGCTTTCCGACCGAGACGGAAGATATGTTCACCCGTTCCCTCGACCTCGTCGAGGAATGTGGTCTGACCTTCCTTCACGTGTTTCCCTATTCGCCGCGCCCGAACACGCCGGCCTCGAGTATGCCGCAGGTCGCGGGCAATTTGATAAAGGAGCGTGCCGGCCGGTTACGCGGCGCAGGGGATGCCGCTTTGCACCGGCGCCTCGAATTGGAAGTCGGCGCGACGCGGCATGTTCTGATCGAAAGCGCCACCCAAGGCCGCACCGAACATTTCCTCCCGGTCGCGATTTCCGGTGAGGTGCCGGGTACAATCAAGGCGCAGGTCATCAAGGACAGCGATGGTGCGCGGCTGACCGTGTGAAGCCCGGTCATGAGCGATGGCTTATTCGCCATTCCATCCGCAGGCGCGCAATCGTTCACGCATATGTTCCGGCGCCGGCGCCACCACCCGTACCGGCTCCTTGTTTTTGGAAATCGGAATCCCGATTTCGCGGGAATGCAGATGCAACCGCGGCTCGCCAAAGCGCGGCCCGTTCCCGTAGATATTGTCGCCGAAAATCGGCCAGCCCTGAGCTGACGAATGCACGCGCAATTGGTGGGTGCGGCCGGTGATGGGTTCCAGCGCCAGCCAGGTCAGGCCGTCTCCGCGCCCCATCACTTTCCAGTTGGTCACGGCCTGTTGTCCTTCGGGATCGACCTTCTGCCACCAGCCCCGCTCGGCGTTGAGCCGGCCGAGCGGCATGTCGATGGTGCCTTCATCCTCAGTTGGTCCGCCCTCGACGATGGCCCAATAGGTTTTTGTGATCTTGCCATGCTTGAACAAGAGTCCCAGCGAGGCTGTTGCCTTGCGGTGCCGTCCGAGCACGAGGCAGCCGGAGGTGTCCTTGTCGAGCCGATGCGCCAGCACCGGCGGGCGGGGCAAGCCAAACCTTAACGCATCAAAGGAGGCTTCCAGATTAGGCCCGCCCTTCGGTCCGCGATGGACGGGAAGGCCTGCCGGCTTGTCGATCACCAGCATCAGCCCGTCGCGATGAAGCACGCGTGCCAGGATTTCCTCAGGGGTCAGTTGGGGAACGTCAAGCAATTGCAAGTCTTTCGTTTGTCTGCTGGAACGGCTAACACACCCCGCCATGACTGAGGAAGCACCTAAACAGAGCTGGTGGCGGCGGCTGTCCAGCGGGTTGAAGCGGACCTCGAGTTCGCTCGGCACGGCTGTTGCCGATCTCGTGACCAAGCGCAAGCTCGACCGCGCCATGCTCGACGATATCGAGGACGTGCTGCTGCGCGCCGATCTCGGAACCGAGGTGGCCGCGCGAATTTCCACCGCCGTCGGCGTCGGCCGTTACGACAAATCCATCTCGGCCGATGAGGTCAAGGCGGTGGTCGCAACCGAAGTCGAAAAGGTGTTGGCGCCGGTCGCCAAGCCCTTGACGATCGACGAGACGAAAAAGCCGTTCGTCATTCTTGTCGTCGGCGTCAACGGTTCCGGCAAGACCACCACCATCGGTAAACTGGCGGCGAAATTTTCCGCCGAAGGCCGCAAGGTGATGCTGGCTGCCGGAGATACTTTCCGTGCCGCCGCGATCGAGCAACTGAAGGTCTGGGGCGAACGGACGAAGTCGCCGGTCATTGCGGGAGCGCAAGGCTCGGACTCCGCAAGCCTTGCCTTCAACGCGCTGTCGGCGGCGCGCGACGATAAGCGCGACGTGCTCCTGATCGATACCGCCGGGCGGCTGCAAAACAAGGCCGAACTGATGAACGAACTCGAAAAGGTCGTTCGCGTTATTCGAAAGGTCGATGACACCGCGCCGCATGCAGTCCTGCTGGTGCTCGATGCCACGGTGGGACAAAACGCGCTCTCGCAAGTCGACGCTTTTCATCGTACCGCTGGTGTCACCGGCCTGGTGATGACCAAGCTCGACGGCACCGCGCGTGGAGGAATCCTGGTGGCGCTGGCGGAGAAGTACAAGCTGCCGGTGCACTTCATCGGCGTCGGCGAGGGCGTCGATGATCTCGCGCCCTTCACCGCGCGGGATTTCGCGCAAGCCATCGCGGGAATCGACGCATGACCCCGAAAAGTGGGAACCGGTTTTCGGACAAGGTCATGCGTCAAATGAAGAACGAGCACTAGAAATGGACAAGACCCAGCCGCATCCGATGTTCAAGCTCGCCACCGAATTGGGGCCGCTGCTCGTCTTCTTTGTCGCGAACGTCAAATTTCATTTGTTCGTCGCCACCGGCGCTTTCATGGTCGCGATCGTCGCGGCGATGATCGCCTCTTACGTCGTGACGCGACACGTGCCGCTGATGGCGCTCGTCACCGGCATCGTCGTGCTGGTGTTCGGAACGCTGACGCTCGTGCTGCACGACGAGACCTTCATCAAGGTCAAGCCCACCATCATTTATGGCCTGTTTGCATTCGTCCTCGGCGGCGGGCTTCTGTTCGGCCGCTCCTTCATCGCCATCCTGTTCGATCAGATGTTCAACCTGACCCCGCAGGGCTGGCGAATCCTGACGCTGCGCTGGGCGCTGTTCTTTCTCGCGATGGCCGTCCTGAACGAAATTATCTGGCGCACCCAGAGCACCGATTTTTGGGTCGGCTTCAAGGCCTTCGGCGTGATTCCGCTAACAATGCTCTTCGCGATCGCCCAGATGCCGCTGATCAAGCGCTTTCATCTCGATCCGGTCTCGCTGCAAGCCAGCGACGCCGCGGAAGGGGATGTCAGCCGGGATACGAATTGAGCTGCGGCTCGTTTAATCGCCGCAGCCGTCTCCTGCCTGTTGCACTGCAAGCGTAGCAGACGGTTCCATGCCTGGCAGGTGATCTCGATTGGCTCGCGGCCAAGGAGATCACCTTGCATTTCCAAAAATCCTCGGCAAGGTTTGCTTCCGTTTCGGCATCCGATTTTTCCGTGCCGCGAGAAGGCAATCAATGACCCACGCGGAACTGCTAGGTTATGCGGCTGCGGCATGCGTTTTCGTGACGTTCTACATGAAAACCATGGTGCCGCTTCGGATCGCGGGCATCGTCAGCAATTTTCTTTTTATCGGCTATGGCTATGCCGTCGATGCCTACCCGGTGCTGATCCTTCATCTGGTTTTATTGCCGCTTAACATCGTCCGGCTCCGCCAGATGCTGCGGCTCATCAAACAGATCGAAGAAGCCACCAAAGATGGATTGAATTTGGACTGGGTCAAACCTTTCAGTTCAACGCAAGCGGCGGCTATTGGCGAGGTGTTGTTTCGTCGTGGCGACCCGGCAAATGAAATGTACTTCATTGTGTCTGGCCGTTTCCGAGTAAGAGAGCCCGGCGTCGATCTTGAAGCCGGCGAGGTGTTTGGCGAGCTTGGACTTTTGAACGCGGGCCAGGCGCGAACGGCGACGGTCGAATGTCTGGCGAGCGGTGAATTGCTCCGGATCAGCTATGACCATGTCATGCAGCTCTATGCACAGGACCCCAAATTCGGGTTTTATTTTCTGCACCTCGTGAGCAAGCGGCTGTTCCACAATCTGTCGCTGGTGTCGCAACGGCCCGGCCAGTCAGGTTAGTGCGCAAGTTCTTTAACTCCCGGCTTTCAGCGCCTTGTCGATTTCGGCGCGGAGCACGGTGTCGATGTTGTCAGCTGTCACCGGGCCGACCAGCTTGTACACGATGGTGCCTTCGCGCCCGACGATGAAGGTTTCGGGCACGCCATAGACCCCCCATTCGATCGCAGCGCGGCCATTGGCATCGACGCCGACGACGCCGAACGGGTTGCCGTAGCGGCCGAGAAAGCGCCGCGCATTGTCGGCGGAGTCCTTGTAATTGATGCCGACGATTTGCAGCCGCGGGTCGCGGCCAAGCTCGGTCAATAGCGGCGCTTCGTCATGGCAGGGGACGCACCAGGACGCCCAGACATTGACGAGGCTGACCTTGCCCTTGAAGACGGATGGATCGAGGCCAGGGATCGGCGCGCCGTTGCTGGCGAGCCCTTGCAATGGCGGCAAGGGCGTTTGCGGCGCGGGATGGCCGATCAAGGCGGATGGAATCCGCGACGGGTCGCCGCCGCCAAGCCGGAACCAGAAGATCGCGGCGAGCGCCGCAAAGACGATCAGCGGCAGCGCCATCAGCCAGCGCGAACTCCGCGGCGTGTTCGGTGTTGTGGACTCTGTCATGGGCTCGCTCATGGCTAGAGCTCCGATTCCGAAGTTCGCAAGCTATTGAGGCGCCTCTGATGCGAACTTCGGAATCAAAGGAACTCTAGCAAAATAAGGTTTTTCTAGTGCGGCTTTGAATTTGAAGTTCCTATAACGTACTCGCATCAAAACCGATAGGAACTTCAAATTCGCCGCACTAGTCCGTCGTGTTGCGTCCGGAGCGGCGGACGACCCCTTCTGATTCCAGTTCGCTCAAGCGCCGCTTTTGACTGCGATAGTCGATGACGATCCACGCGATCAGCGACGCCACGACGATCAGGACCACCAGATAGGAGGTCGCGATAAACGTCGCATAGGGACCGAGCGACATGGCGTCAGGCCGGCCGCTGGCCGGCTTGCGCCACGTGAATCATCTGCATCGCGCGCACACGGCGGCGAAGGATTTCATTGCGCATCGCGGCCAGGTGCAGGGTGAGGAACAACAGCGAAAATGCGACCGCCATTACCAACAGCGGAATCAAAAAAGCGCGGTCGAGTGTTGGTCCGCCCATCCGCATCACCGAGGCCGGCTGATGCAGCGTGTTCCACCAGTCGACCGAAAACTTGATGATCGGAAGGTTGATGGCGCCGACCAGTGTCAGCACCGCGGCGGCCCGCGCCGCGCGCGAGGGATCCTCGACCGCCCGCCACAGCGCAATCAGACCGAGATACATCAGGAACAGGATCAGTACCGACGTCAACCGCGCATCCCATTCCCAGTAGGTGCCCCACATCGGCCGGCCCCAGAGCGAGCCGGTGACCAGCGCCAGAAACGTGAAGGCAGCACCAAGCGGGGCGGCGGCTTTCGCGGCGACATCGGCGAGCGGATGCCGCCACACCAAAGTGCCGAGCGCCGCCAGGCTCATCACGCCCCAGACGAACATCGACAGCCACGCGTTCGGCACGTGAATGAACATGATCTTCACGGTCGCGCCCTGCTGATAGTCATCGGGCGCCATCGCGGATTGATAGAGACCGATCGCGAGCAGGATGGCGGTGACTATCGCAAGCCACGGCAACAGGCGCGCCGTGAAAGCGAGGAACCGGGTTGGATTGGCGAGGTCGATCAGCGTCATGGCATCCTGTTAATGGTCGTAGGCGTTGCAGGCAATCGGCATAAAGGTCTTGGAGCGAGTGGTCCAATTCTAACATTCGCATCCCTTTTCGGCAGCCGCTTTGCGAATGTTAGAATCTAAGGACCACTAGCAAATTTAAGGTTTTAGTGGAGTTTAGGATTTGACATTCGCTTACCAAATTTGCGGCTAGACAGATAGCGAATGTCAAATCCACTCCACTAGAGTTGATCGACATCAATCCAGTCCGTGCCGAAGGCTCGCGGCCGCTGCAAATGGCCCAATGATGAGGCCGAATAGCGACAGCGCGCACAGGATCGAGAACGGTGCGCCGAAAGACGACGGTCCGGTGATGGCCGCTTCCGAGGCCGCCACGCCAAAGATCAGCACGGGAATCGACAACGGCAATACCAGTACGGCGAGTAATAGCCCGCCGCGATGCAGCGTCACCGCGAGCGCTGCTCCAATCATGCCGGTGAATGTCAGCGCCGGTGTGCCTGCGAGAAGCGTCAGCGCGACGGCCGCGGTCGCGCTGGCGTCGAGATTGAGCAGGAGGCCCAGGACCGGGGTCGCAATGATGAGCGGCAATCCCGCCGCGAGCCAGTGGGCCAGCGCCTTGGCCGCGCAGGACAGTTCCAGCGGCGTTCGGCTCATCGTAATCAGGTCGAGCGAGCCGTCGTCGTGATCGGCGGTGAACAGGCGGTCGAGCGTGAGGAGACTCGCGAGCAGGGCGCCGAGCCAGAGGATCGCGGGCCCAAGCCGCGCCAGGAGCGCAAGGTCAGGTCCAATGGCAAACGGCATCAGCACCACGACGGTGAGGAAGAACAGCACGCCGATCAAGGCGCCGCCGCCGACGCGAAGCGCGATCCGGATGTCCCGGCGGATCAGGGCGGAAAGCGCGCTCACGAGGCATCTCCGACCCGCAGGGTGCGCGAGGCTATTCCGAGCGGCATGTGGGTGGCGGCGACGATCAGGCCGCCTCGCGCCAGATGATCCCCCATCAGGGTCGAGAACAGTTTCTGGCCTGCGGTGTCCAGCGCATTGGTGGGTTCATCGAGCAGCCAGACCGGCCGCTGCACGGTCAATAAACGGGCAATCGAAAGCCTTCGCCGCTGCCCAGCGGACAAATAGGCGGCCGGCAGCCGGGCGGCATGGTCGAGCTCGACAATGGCGAGGCTCTCGGCCGTGTCCGACGTCGCTCCGCCGAGAAAGTCCCGCCAAAACCTCAAGTTTTCCGACACGCTGAGCGCCGGCTTCAGCGCGTCGCGGTGGCCGAGATAATGCGATTGCTCGGCCAGCGTCAGCTCGTCCTCGCCGCCTTCGAGGGCGATCGACCCTCCCGCGAGGGCCAGAAGGCCCGCAATCAGCCGCAGCAATGAGGTTTTGCCGGATCCGTTGGGGCCGACCACCGCCAGCGCCTCTCCGGCGCTCGCCTCGAAATCGAGGCCGGAAAAGACTTCCCGGCCGCCCCGCACACATCTGACGCCGCGTCCCGAGAGCCGCATTATTTTCCTTTGCCGCGCATTGCTTCTATCGCTTCTCGGTGTGGCGGTGATTGTTGAAAGATTCTATAAGCCGGAACTTGACTCGCCGCACAATCCGACGGCTGCGAGCCTCCGACCAACTGCCTCAGTTGGTGTTATAGTACCCTTGCCGGGTATGACCGACAATTTGGGATTGCCTCACATGACCTCTCTCGACAGCTTCAAATGCCAGAAAACCCTCAAGGTTGGTGGCAAGACCTACGTCTATTACAGCCTGGCCGCCGCCGAGAAGAATGGTCTGAAGGGGATCGCCAAGCTTCCTTATTCCATGAAGGTTCTCCTGGAGAACCTGCTGCGTAACGAGGACGGCCGCACCGTCAAGAAGGAAGACATCGTCGCGGTCTCGAAATGGCTGAAGAAGCGCGCGCTCGAACATGAGATCGCTTTCCGCCCGGCGCGCGTGCTGATGCAGGATTTCACTGGCGTGCCGGCCGTGGTCGATCTCGCCGCGATGCGCAACGCGATGCAAAGTCTCGGCGGCGACGCCGAAAAGATCAATCCGCTGGTGCCCGTCGATCTCGTCATCGACCACTCGGTGATCGTGAACTTCTTCGGCGACAACAAGGCGTTCGGCAAGAACGTGGTCGAGGAATACAAGCAGAACCAGGAGCGCTACGAATTCCTGAAATGGGGCCAGAAGGCGTTTTCGAATTTCTCGGTGGTGCCGCCGGGCACCGGCATCTGCCATCAGGTCAACCTCGAATATCTTGCGCAGACCGTGTGGACCAAAAAGCAGAAAATGACGGTCGGCAAGAAGACCGGCACGTTCGAGGTCGCCTATCCGGATTCGCTCGTCGGCACCGACTCGCACACCACGATGGTAAACGGCCTCGCTGTACTCGGCTGGGGCGTCGGCGGCATCGAGGCGGAAGCTTGCATGCTCGGCCAGCCGCTGTCGATGCTGCTGCCGGAAGTGGTGGGCTTCAAATTGAAGGGCCAGCTCAAGGAAGGCGTCACCGCGACCGACCTCGTGCTCACGGTTACGCAGATGCTGCGCAAGCAGGGCGTGGTCGGAAAATTCGTCGAATTCTTCGGCCCCGGTCTCGACCATCTCTCGGTCGCGGATAAGGCGACGATCGGCAACATGGCGCCTGAATATGGCGCGACCTGCGGCTTCTTCCCAGTCGATGCCGCGACCATCGACTATCTCAAGACCTCCGGCCGCAAGGCCGATCGCGTCGCGCTGGTCGCAGCCTATGCGAAGGCGCAAGGCCTGTTCCGTACCGCGAAGTCGACTGATCCTGTCTTCACCACGACACTCACACTCGATCTCAAAGACGTGGTGCCGTCGATGGCCGGACCGAAGCGCCCGGAGGGCCGTGTTGCCCTGCCGGCAGTCGCCGAAGGTTTCGCGGGCGCGCTCACCAGCGAATACAAGAAGACGACTGATGCCGCGACGCGCTATGCGGTCGAAAATCGCGATTTCGATCTCGGCCATGGCGATGTGGTGATTGCCGCCATCACCTCCTGCACCAACACGTCCAATCCGAGCGTTTTGATCGGCGCGGGCCTGCTCGCCCGCAATGCGGCCGCCAAGGGATTGAAAGCCAAGCCCTGGGTGAAGACGTCGCTCGCGCCCGGCAGCCAGGTGGTGGCGGAGTATCTCGCCAATTCCGGATTGCAGCTTGAGCTCGACAAGGTTGGCTTCAATTTGATCGGCTTCGGCTGTACCACCTGCATCGGTAATTCCGGCCCGCTGCCGGAAGAGATTTCGAAATCGATCAACGACAACGGCATCGTCGCCGCCGCCGTGCTGTCGGGCAACCGCAACTTCGAAGGGCGCGTCAGCCCGGACGTACAGGCGAATTATCTGGCCTCGCCGCCGCTGGTTGTCGCTTACGCGCTTGCCGGAACAGTCACGAAGGATCTCGCAGTCGAGCCCATCGCAACTGGCAAGGACGGCAAGCCGGTCTACCTGAAGGACATCTGGCCGACCGCGAAAGAGATCAACGCACTCATGAAGAAGTTCGTGACCGCGACGATCTTCAAGAAGAAATATGCCGACGTCTTCAAGGGCGACACCAACTGGCGCAAGATCAAGACCGTCGAGAGCGAGACCTATCGCTGGAACATGAGCTCGACCTATGTGCAGAACCCGCCTTATTTCGAAGGCATGAAGAAAGAGCCGGAGCCGATCGTCGACGTGGTCGATGCACGGATCCTGGCGATGTTCGGCGACAAGATCACCACCGATCACATCTCGCCGGCCGGTGCGATCAAATTGACATCGCCCGCAGGAAAATATCTGTCGGAGCATCAGGTGCGTCCGGCCGACTTCAATCAGTACGGCACACGGCGCGGTAACCATGAGATCATGATGCGCGGCACCTTCGCCAATATCCGTATCAAGAACTTCATGCTGAAGGGCGCCGACGGCAACATCCCCGAAGGCGGCATGACCAAGCACTGGCCCGACGGCGAGCAGATGTCGATCTACGACGCCGCGATGAAGTATCAGGCCGAGCATGTGCCGCTGGTGGTGTTCGCCGGCGCCGAATATGGCAACGGCTCATCGCGGGACTGGGCCGCGAAGGGAACCCGGCTGCTTGGCGTGCGTGCGGTGATTTGTCAGAGCTTCGAGCGCATCCATCGCTCCAACCTGGTCGGCATGGGCGTGCTGCCGCTGACCTTCGAGGAAGGGGCCTCGTGGCAGTCGATCGGTCTGAAGGGCGACGAAAAAGTAACCATACGCGGATTGCAGGGCGACCTGAAGCCACGCCAAAAGTTGACCGCCGAGATCGTATCGAGCGACGGTGCACTGCAGCGTGTCTCATTGCTGTGCCGGATCGATACCCTCGATGAGCTGGATTACTACCGAAACGGCGGCATTTTGCAGTATGTGCTGCGCAAACTTGCCGCGTGACTGTGATCGGTGGCTCACCGCGAAGTGAGTGGCTAGCAGGGGGTGGGCAGCTTAAATAAGGCTGCTCTTGTCTGTTCGTAAGCCGATGGCTTTGTGGTCCGTGAGATGGTAGCGGCGAGTGGTGGCAATAACGGTTCCCGGTCCCGGTATGACAGTGATGATGGCCTGTAATTCTATTTCACGATGGTCGAGCGCGTTAGGCGTTTGCGCGATCGTGGCCGTCGTCCGTCCCGCTGTCGCCGCAGAGCCCCGCGCCGTCATCGAGCTTTTCACGTCGCAAGGCTGCTCGTCCTGTCCGCCCGCCGACAAGATTATCGGTGAACTGGCCAAGGATCCTTCGGTCATCGCGCTGAGCATGCCGATCGACTACTGGGATTATCTGGGCTGGAAAGATACGCTGGCCGACTCCCGCTTTTCCGCCCGTCAGAAGGCCTATTCGCGGATGCGTGGCGACCGCGATGTCTATACGCCGCAAGCGGTGGTCAATGGCGAAGCTCATGTGATCGGCAGCGATCGCGCCGGGATCGAACGTGCGATTGACGTCACCCGTGAGAGTGATGGCGTGATGTCGGTGCCGGTTTCGATGAAGCTGAACGGCAAGCAGATCACGGTTTCGGTCGCCGCCTCGAACAGGCCGCCGGTGGCAAGCCATGGCGAAGTCTGGATTTGCTCGATCTCCAAGGCGGTGCCGATCTCCATCGGCCGCGGTGAGAACCGCGGGCGTGAGGTGACCTATTACAACGTGGTCCGCAATGTGCTGAAGGTCGGCGACTGGAACGGTAGCGCCGGAAGCTGGACCGTGCCGCTGGAAAATATTTCCCATGAGGGAATCGATGCCGCGGCTGTCTTCGTTCAGGACGGAAGCCGCGATCGGCCGGGCCCGATGCTTGGTGCGGCCTATACGCCGCTGCATTAGTGGAGTGGATTTGACATTCGTCGCAAACTCGCAAAGCGACTGTCGAATGCTACTGGTCCTCTGATTCTGACATTCGCAAAAGTGGCCGCTGAAGCGGGATGCGAATATTGGAATCGGACCACTGGTCAACTTCCAAAGATCCTTATCTTCCAAAACTCCTATCCGCGTCAGCCGCTCACGCGCGCGCAGGCTGTCCGCCTTGCGGATGTTTCGGCGTGTTTCTGAAGCCGAAACAGAAATCTTTCCCAAAAAGAAAAAGGACCAACTCGCGTTGGCCCAGTCACGGATCAATATTCTGCGCGAGACCCGATCCCGACGACCCCGGGGGGCTGGGGGCTGAGGAATCCGGCATCGAAAGGACCGGGCCAACGCAGATGATTCTTGTCGCAAGTTAGCAGGGCATGCCGTGGGCAGAAGTGGGGCCGTATTATGATTCAGCTAACGATCCCGTGACGGGACTAACGTCCCTTGTTCCACCGAAAGTCGAACGCCCGACTGTCCTGGACAGCCGGGTGCGTAAACACCACCCCTTGCGGAGCCGTCCAGTCGGCGCAATCATGTCTGCCAAATGACTGGAATGGTAGGAGATGTGCCATGAGTCTGATCTCGGAGGATGCCGATCCAAGCGAGGCACGCGCCGCGGCGCGCCAGGCCGTTGCGCCCGCCCAGCTCAGTCGGGTGACGTTCAATCGTCTCGAACTCAACCGCATTCTGAATCTGTACGGGCGCATGGTTTCGGACGGCGAGTGGCGCGATTACGCCATCGACTTCCTGCGTGACCGCGCGGTTTTCTCGATCTTCCGCCGCGCGTCGGAAGTTCCGATTTACCGGATCGAGAAAGATCCGCGACTCGCACGCAAGCAAGGCATGTACAGCGTGATTTCCGCCAGCGGCCTGATCCTGCGCCGCGGCCATGAGCTGGATCGCGTGCTGCTGGTGATCGACCGCAAGCTGGCGGTGGTTTAAGCCGAGACGCCACCCGCGCGTTGCCTCAGCCGCCCGCCGGCACAGTCCTGGCGCCCTCGCCGAGCTCGCGCTGCATCATCACCGTGTCGAGCCAGCGGCCGAACTTGAGGCCGACATGGGGGTGGGTCCCGATCATCCGGAAGCCGCAAGCCGCGTGCACGCCAATGGATGCGGCATTCGCCGAATCTCCGATCACGGCAATCATCTGCCGAAAGCCGCGCGCCTCGCATTCGGCCGTCAGCCGTTCGAGTAGTTGACGGCCGATTCCACGTCGGTGAGTAGCCGGCCGCAGATAAACCGAATTCTCCACCGTGAAGCGATAGGCTGGCCGCGGCCGGTAGGACGACGCATAGGCGTATCCGACCACGCTGCCCTCCTGGACGGCCACGAAATAGGGGTAGCCGCCGTCGACCATGGCCTGAAAGCGCCGCGTCATCTCGGCAAGGTCGGGCGGAACAAGCTCGAAGGTTGCGGTTCCGAAGCAAACCTCGTGCGCGTAAACCTCGGTAACGGAGGGCAGGTCGGCCGCAGTGGCCGGTCTGATTTCGAGCAAGGACATCCACGAAGATTATTTTCGTGCCGCCCAAAAGAAAAGCCCCGGCTTTGGCGCCGGGGCTTTCATTATTGGGTCGTTTTAGCCCTTGTGCGGCCTCAGTCGCGCTGGCCGAGCAGCTGCAACAGCAGCGTGAACAGGTTGATGAAGTTCAGGTAGAGCGACAAGGCGCCGGTAATCGCCGCGCGCTCGGCCACGTCACCGCCCGCGCTGGCGTAGCCATAGATGTAGTCGTTCTTCAGCCGCTGGGTATCGTAGGCCGTAAGGCCAGCGAACACCAGCACGCCGACCACCGACACCAGGAATTGCAGCATCGAACTAGCGAGGAAGATGTTCACCACGCTCGCGATAATGATGCCGATCAGGCCCATGAACAGGAACGACCCGATGCCGCTCATGTCACGCTTGGTGGTGTAGCCAAAGAGGCTCAGCGCGCCAAAGGTAGCCGCAGTGATGAAGAACACCCGCACGATCGAGGTGTGCGTATACACCAGGAAGATCGAGGACAGCGAAACGCCCATCAGCGCCGAGAACACCCAGAACAGCATCTGGGCGGTCGAAGGCGCAAGACGGTTGATGCCGGCGGAGATCACGAAAACCATCGCCAGCGGCGCCAGAATGAACAGCCACTTCAGCGGGCTCACGAACATCGCGTAGCCGAACGAGGTCAGAGCGATATCGCGGAAGTGGAAAGCGGTCGCCGACGGGTCCGTGGTTACGGCGGCCATATAGACGCCGAGCGCGGCCAGGCCGGTAATAGCGAGGCCGATGCTCATATAGTTGTAGATGCGCAGCATGTAGGCGCGCAGACCGGCGTCGACGGTCGCGGCGTCAACGCGCCCGGCGGCCCGGCCGAAAGGTGAGGCATAGTTGCGGTCTAGGTCCGACATGGTCGAATTCCTGTTGGTTGTCTGGCAGGCAAATTTCGCCCCACCAGCTAGAATTAACTCAGATATCGCCGCTCACTGACATTAATTTTGCGTCATGAAACGGTATCTGGTCGTCGATCTGATATTTGGGAAACTAGCACATCCGCTGCAAGCGTCCATGCGCGGCTGAATGTCGCGAGGTCGCGCCAATGTACGGTCGGCGGCATTCAATTTTTATGAAATTCTTATACTAGAGGTTCCTCAGCACCGCGGCCGGTTTTTGGTTCAAGGCCATAAGCGTCCCGGCCAATCCCAGTCCGACCGTGACGAGGAGCGTCGATGCCACCACGCCGGCGGCGCTGCCGGCCTGCCAGACGAAACTCAGCGTCATCAGCCGGGTCACGATCAGCCAGGCCGCAATGGAGCCGGCGATCACGCCGAACATCGCGGTGGCGAAGCCAATCAGCAGGTATTCAAGGGCGTAGGCGCCGAGCAAACTTACCCGTGTCGCCCCCAATGTCTTGAGAATAACCGCATCGTAGACGCGGTGGCGATGACCGGCCGCCAGCGCCCCGCCGAGCACCAGCACGGCCGAAACCAGGGTAATGGCGCTGGCGCCGCGGATCGCCAGCACCAGATTGGTGACGACCGAGCCGATGGTCTCCAGCGCCTCGCGAACCCGCACGCTCGTCACGGTAGGGAAGGCGGCCGCGACCGATTTGACGATCGCGGCGTCGCTACCCGCATCCGGATGGGCCTCGGTCAATGTTGCTATATGTGTATGAGGGGCGCCCCTGAAGGCGTTGGGCGAAAACACCAGCACGAAATTGATGCCGAGCCCCTGCCAGTCGATCGTGCGCATGTTGCCGATTTTGGCCGAGATGTCGCGGCCAAGGACATTGACGACGATCTCGTCCCCGATCTTGAGCTTGAACCCGTCGGCGATTTTCTTCTCGATCGAAACCAGCGGCGGTCCATTATAGTCGGCGCCCCACCACTCGCCCTCGACGATCTTGGAGCCCTTCGGGATTTCGCCGGTCGAGGTCAGGCCGCGGTCGCTTTGCAGCACCCACTCGCTGTCGGTGGAGGGGTGAAGGTCCTCGGCCCTGACGCCGCGGGCCGCGACGATGCGTCCACGCAACATCGGCACTTCCTCCACCGTCGATCCCGGCGCGGTCTGGTGCAGGAACGCGGTGAACCGGTCGGCTTCGGTTGAGGGAATGTCGATGAAGTAAAACGACGGCGCGTGCTCCGGCAATGCCGCCATGAATTGCCGCCGCAGATTGCCGTCGATCTGGGTGATCGTGACCAGGACGGCGAGGCCGAGGCCGAGCGACATCACGACCGACGGCGTCAACGCGCCGGGCCGGTAGATATTGGTGATGGCGAGCCGCAGCATCGTCATCCGCGCCCGTGGCAAACGGCGCGCCAGCGCCATCAGGATGGCGGCGACGGCGCGCAACATGATGAAGACGGCGATCGCGGACACCACGAACACGGTGGCGACGCGCTTGTCGTAGGCCAGACCGATGATCACGGCGATCAGCAACGCGATGACGGCGGCCATCCACAGCAGGTGGCGCCAGCGTGGACGATGCGATCCGGCCGATACGGTTTCCCGAAACAACGCGGCGACCGGCACGTCGCGAATGCGGCCAAGCGGCCATAGCCCGAAGGCGAGTGCGGTCAACAGTCCATAGACGAGCGACAGAGCGAGTTCGCCGATATGCAGCGTCGGATCGATCGGCAGCGGCAAGAGTTTGCCGAACAGATGAACGATGGCAAATGGCAGCGCGGCGCCGACGACAAGCCCGATGATCGAGCCGATGACGGCAAGCCCGATCACCTGCGTCAGATAAATCGCAAACACGTCGCCGCCGGTGGCGCCGACCGCCTTGAAGGTCGCGATGACGTCGCGCCGCCGGTCGATATGGCTCTTGACCGCGTTCGCAACGCCTACGCCGCCGACCAGCAGCGCCGCCAATCCAACCAGCGTCAGAAATTGCGTGAAGCGGCTGATCGTGCGTTCGAGCTGAGGCGAGGCATTATCGCGGGAGCGGACTTCCCAGCCGGCGTGCGGCAGCGCCTGCCGTGTATCGTCGATGAGCCGCGTCGTGTTGCGGTCGCTGTTGATGTCATTGGGCAGCTTGACCCGATAGGTCCAGCGCACGAGGCTGCCCGGCTGGATCAGTTGCGTGGCGCGAAGCCCGGCCTCGCTGACCAGGAATCGTGGAGCGAATCCGAGACCGCCGGCGAGTTTGTCGGGTTCGCCATTGTCGAGGCTGCGGATCTGAAAGGTCGCGCTGCCGACGTTGATGCGATCGCCGAGTTTCAGATCGAGCCGGGTCAATAGTGTTTGATCGGCCGCCGCGCCGAAGGCGCCGTCACGCTCAGCGAGCAGGTCGGCGATCGGCATGTCCGGTTCGAGTGACAACTGGCCGAGCATCGGATAGGCGCCGTCCACCGCCTTGATCTCGACCAGCGCCAGGCGGCCATCGGCCGCGCGCGCCATGCCGCGCAGCGAAGCGATGACAGAGACATCGCCACGCTCGCGCAGGAAGGCGATCTCGTCGGGTTTTGCCTCGCGCTGGAACAGCGAGAAGGCGACATCGCCGCCGAGCAGCGTCCGCCCCTCGCGCGCCAGCCCGTCGCTGAGGCTGGCGGCGACCGATCCGACGCCGGAAATCGTCATGACGCCGAGCGCGATGCAGGCGATGAAGACGTAGAAGCCGCGCAAGCCTCCGCGCAATTCGCGCAAGGCGAAGCGCAGGGGAAGCGAACGAGGCCGGTTACTGGCAATGGGTTCGGCCACGATCGTCATGAAGCGGCGTCGCGCTCCGCAACCTGCGCATCGATGCGGCCCGAGCGCAGCCGCACCACGCGGTCGCAGCGGTGGGCCAGCGTGACATCGTGGGTCACCAATACGAGCGTCATGCCGCGCTCGGCATGTTTGGTGAACAGAAGATCGACGATCTGTTTGCCGGTGGTCTCATCAAGATTGCCGGTGGGCTCATCAGCCACCAGGATCGCCGGATCGGGCGCCAGCGCGCGGGCGAGCGCAACGCGCTGCTGCTCGCCGCCGGACAGCTGAGCGGGATAATGATGCAGCCGATCGCCAAGGCCCACGGAAGCAAGCTCCCGCGCGGCGCGCTCCGAGGCGTCGGGATTCCCTGCGAGCTCCAGCGGGACCGCGACATTCTCTAGCGCCGTCATGGTCGGGATCAGATGAAATGACTGGAAGACGATGCCGACCTGCCGGCCTCGAAAACGCGCCAATGCATCCTCACTGAGGGCATTGAAAGCGGTTCCGTTGACCACCACCTCTCCGCTGTCGGGACGCTCCAGCCCCGCCATGACCATGAGGAGTGTCGACTTTCCCGAACCCGAAGGCCCGATCAGGCCGAGCGCTTCGCCCGATGCGACGCGCAGGCTGATGTCCTTGAGAATATGGACGCGTGCTGCGCCCGAGCCGAGCGACAGGTTGACGTTGGAGATGGAAATGCTGTCCGGCGCAACGCCGGACAAGGATGAGGGTTCGATGAGACTGTCCATCGTTGGGTCATATGGTACTTCTGGCGCCGCGGTCGAGAGGCTCTCGTCCATGTTCAAGCACATGCTCGTGTGGGGTCTGATGTTGGCCGCTTCGGGACCAGCTTTTGCCCAATCCTCGGTGGCGGTCGGAAATGCCCCGCTCAAGATGGTCGTCCTGGGCAATTCCCTAAGCGCGGGATACGGGTTGGCTGGCACGGACGCATTCCCTGCCAAGTTGCAAAAGGCGTTGAAGGCTAAGGGGATAGAGGTCGATATGACCAACGCCGGGGTTTCCGGCGATACCGCCTCGGGCGGCCGCGACCGGCTCGATTGGTCGGTGCCCGAAGGCACCCGGGCCGTCATCGTCGAACTCGGCGCCAATGACGCCTTGCGCGGCACCGATCCCGCCGTCACCCGTACGGCCTTGACCGACATTGTGACGCGGCTGAAGGCGCGGGGCATCGCGGTGATGTTGTGCGGAATGCTGGCGCCGCCGAATTATGGCGCGGATTTTGCTGCTCGCTTCAATACGATCTATCCCGACATCGCCAAATCTTCCGGCGTGCCGCTCTATCCGTTTTTTCTAGAAGGTGTCGCGGCCGATGCCAAACTCAACCAGGCCGACGGCATGCATCCAACCGCGGAGGGAGTTGACATCATCGTCAAAAATATCTTGCCTACCGTTGAGGCATTTCTCGGCTCGATATCGAGGCGTGCGAGTTGAAAAAAGGACAATGAGGGCGATGCACCGGTGAGGTGTGGAGAACCTTTCTGACCGGTTAACGCGAGATGCTTCGCAGGGTCATATAACTGCGCTAAAAATTGTTGCCGGTAATTCGTCGCCGGGTCTGTCAGAGAACATGATCTTTTAGGAAAGCTGTTATTCTCCTTTTCGAATCATGTTCCAGCATCGGGAGTCTTGCGATGCCGCGTCTGTTTACCGGACTGGAAATTCCGGCCGAGATCGGCCAAACCCTTTCCTCATTGCGTGGCGGACTGCCCGGCGCTCGCTGGATCGATCCCGAAAATTACCACGTCACCTTGCGCTTCATCGGTGATATCGACGGCATCTCCGCCAACGAAATCGCGTCGATGCTGTTTCGGGTCAACCGCAAGCCGTTCGAGGTCGCGGTCCAGGGCCTCTCCAGCTTCGGCGGCAAAAAGCCGCGCGCGGTGGTCGCCAATATCGCGCCGAGCCGGCCGTTGATCGAATTGCAGGCCGAACTCGAGCGTCTGATGCAGCGGATCGGGCTCGATCCGGAAGGGCGAAAATTCACGCCCCATGTCACGCTGGCGCGGCTGCGCGACGCGGCTGCGCAAGACGTCGCCGATTATCTTTCGGTGCGTGGCTACTTCCCGACCAAGGTGTTCACGGCTTCCCGCTTCGTGCTGTTTTCCTCACGTGCGTCGACCGGCGGTGGGCCCTATGTGGTCGAGGATTCCTACGCACTGAGCCCGTAAAGCGCCTTATCGCCGCTCTGGTATCGTCGCCCGGCTTGCCGCCTCCGCTGAAGCTCCGGCGCGCCCTGGACTCGCTCGCCCCGTCGAAGCCTTGGCGTAGACGGGACCGGGCGACAGTATTCCAGAGGCGCTGGTGCTTGAGCCAAGAAGCTGCGGCGTACTGGATGCCGCCGCCTTCGCGGGGCATCACAGCAGCAGGCGGGAACTTGTAGAGCATACCTGTCTGCATCTCCGTAGCTTGCTTTTTTCTTTACGCTGGGGCCCTAGAATAGGCCCATGTTGTCTTCCGCTCCTCCCGCCTCTTTTCTGGGCCATTATGAAGCGCTGGTCGCCTCGGGTGCGATCGAGCCCGATGCCGCGCAGCGCGAGGTCGCGGAAGCCTTTGGCGATCTCGAGCAACGGCTTTTGCATTACAAGCCACCGCGCAAGAACGGCCTGCTCAGTCGGCTGTTTGCCGACAAGGACAGCGCGCCGCCGCGCGGCCTCTACGTTCACGGCGACGTCGGCCGCGGCAAGACCATGCTGATGGATCTGTTTTTTCAGGCGTGTTCGGTCGAGCATAAACGCCGCGCCCATTTTCACGAATTCATGGCCGAGGTGCATGAGCGGATTTATGGCTTTCGCCAGGAGATCGCGCGCGGCAAGATTCCCGATGAAGACGTGATCGGACTCACGGCCAATGCGATTTTCGAGCAGGCATGGCTGTTGTGCTTTGACGAATTCCACGTCACCGACATCGCGGATGCCATGATCCTGGGCCGGCTGTTCGCCCGGCTGTTCGAACTCGGCACCGTGGTGGTGGCGACGTCCAATGTGGCGCCTGACGACCTCTACAAAGGCGGGCTGAACCGGTCGCTGTTTCTTCCCTTCATCGCGCAGATCACCGAGCACATGGCCGTGTTGCGGCTGGACGCCCGCACCGATTTCCGGCTCGAAAAACTGGCCGGCGTGAAAATGTGGCTGGTGCCGGCCGACAGCGCTGCCGCGGCGGCGCTCGACACGGCCTGGGCCCGCATGACCGGCAATGCGCCGTGCCGCCCGCGCGAGATTTCGATCAAAGGCCGCAACCTGCATGTGCCGTGCTCGGCGCGATGGCGTGGCGCGGTTTGGCTTCGCCGACATCTGTGAGCAGCCGCTCGCTGCATCCGACTACCTTAGGCTCGCCCGCGACTATCACACCCTCATGATCGACCGCATTCCGGTGATGGATTATCCCGAGCGCAACGCCGCCAAACGCTTCATCACCCTGATCGATACGCTGTACGACAATGGCGTGAAGCTGATGGCCTCGGCCGAGGCCGATCCGTTGTCGCTCTATGTCGCCTCGGAAGGCGTCGAGGCGAACGAATTCAAGCGGACGTCGTCGCGGCTGATCGAGATGGGCTCGGAATCCTACCTGGGCCTGCCGCATGGCTTCAAGGATTCGGCGGCCAGTGGTTCGACGACGGGCTTGGTCGAGACGTAAGCGTCCGCGTTCAATGCCGTGTCGGGAAGCAGGGCAGACCGACAATTGAGCATGCAGCGGCTTGAACGGGCGGAGCGAAAGGGATAACCAGCCTCTAAACGGCTTTCATCCACCTCCATCGGTCAAAGGACACTCCCATGGCGCGCAACAAGATTGCTCTGATTGGCTCCGGCCAGATCGGCGGGACGCTGGCCCACCTCATCGGTCTGAAGGAACTCGGCGACGTCGTCATGTTCGACATCGCCGAAGGCGTGCCGCAGGGCAAATCGCTCGATCTCGCGCAGTCTTCGCCGGTTGACGGGTTTGACGCCCATATGACCGGCGCCAATTCCTATGAGGCGCTCGACCGTGCCGACGTGTGCATCGTCACCGCCGGCGTGCCGCGCAAGCCCGGCATGAGCCGCGACGATCTCTTGAGCATCAATCTGAAGGTGATGGAGCAGGTCGGCGCCGGCATCAAGAAATACGCGCCCGATGCGTTCGTGATCTGCATCACTAACCCGCTCGACGCCATGGTATGGGCGCTCCAGAAGGCCTCCGGTCTGCCGCAGAAGAAGGTGGTGGGGATGGCCGGCGTGCTGGATTCGTCGCGCTTCCGCTATTTCCTCGCCGATGAGTTCAACGTCTCGGTCGAGGACGTCACCGCATTCGTTCTCGGCGGCCACGGCGACACCATGGTGCCGCTGGTGCGCTATTCGACGGTGGCGGGCATTCCGCTGCCCGATCTCGTGAAGATGGGCTGGACCTCGCAAGCCCGCATCGACGAGATCGTCGATCGTACCCGCAACGGCGGCGCCGAGATCGTCAATCTCCTCAAGACCGGCTCGGCCTTCTATGCGCCCGCGGCCTCCGCGATCGCGATGGCCGAGAGCTATCTCAAGGACAAGAAGCGCGTGATGCCCTGTGCGGCTTACCTCAACGGCGAATATGGCGTGAAGGACATGTATGTCGGCGTGCCGGTCGTGATCGGCAGCAAAGGTGTCGAGCGCATTGTCGAGATCGAGCTCGCCGGCAAGGACCGCGAAGCTTTCGACAAGTCGGTCGGTGCCGTGCAGGGCCTGGTCGATGCCTGCAAGAAGATCGCGCCGGACTTGCTCGGCCGCTGATCCACGTCCGGTCTTGGGCATGGGAGGCCGCTCAAGCGGTCTGTTATGTCCAACGCCATGAAATTACGTTCGATTTCAGATTTGCCTTCTTTGTGGCATATGGTATACCAGCCCGAAATCGGGCGCCACGGCTGATGTGAGCGGCAGAATTCGGGGAGAGCGTCGACATGAATATCCATGAATATCAGGCCAAGGCGCTGCTGCACGAGTTCGGGGTGCCGATCTCCAAGGGCGTGCCGGTGCTCCGGGCCGCCGATTCCGACGCCGCCGCCAAGACCCTTCCCGGTCCGATCTGGGTCGTGAAAAGCCAGATCCATGCGGGCGGCCGCGGCAAGGGCACCTTCAAGGAAGCTTCCGCAGGAAGCAAAGGCGGCGTGCGGATCGCCAAGTCGGTCGCCGAGGTCAACGAGTTCGCCAAGCAGATGCTGGGCGCGACGCTGGTGACGGTTCAGACCGGACCGCACGGCAAGCAGGTCAACCGCCTCTACATCGAAGACGGCTCCGACATCGACAAGGAGTTTTATCTCTCGATCCTGGTCAACCGCGAAACCTCCGAAGTGTCGTTCGTGGTGTCGACCGAAGGCGGCGTCAACATCGAGGATGTCGCCCACAACTCGCCGGAGAAGATCGTCTCTTTCTCGGTCGATCCGGCCACCGGCATCATGGGCCATCACGGCCGCACGGTGGCCAAGGCGCTGAACCTGACCGGCGATCTCGCCAAGCAGGCGGAGAAGCTGGTGTCCCAGCTCTATGCCGCGTTTACCGCCAAGGACATGGCGATGCTGGAAATCAACCCGCTGGTCGTCACCAAGCAGGGGCAGTTGCGCGTGCTCGACGCGAAGGTCTCGTTCGACGACAACGCGCTGTTCCGTCATCCTGAGGTCGTCGTGCTGCGCGACGAGACCGAGGAGGACGCCAAGGAAATCGAAGCCTCGAAATACGATCTCAACTACGTCACGCTCGACGGCACCATCGGCTGCATGGTCAACGGCGCCGGCCTTGCCATGGCGACGATGGACATCATCAAACTGTACGGCATGGCGCCGGCGAATTTCCTCGACGTCGGCGGCAGCGCCAGCAAGGAAAAGGTCGCGGCCGCCTTCAAGATCATCACCGCCGATCCCAACGTGAAGGGCATCCTGGTCAACATCTTCGGCGGCATCATGAAGTGCGATGTCATCGCCGAGGGCGTGGTCGCCGCGGTGAAGGAAGTCGGCCTCAAGGTGCCGCTGGTCGTGCGTCTCGAGGGCACCAATGTCGATGCCGGCAAGAAGATCATCAGCGCGAATCCGGCCTCAACGTGCTGCCGGCCGACAATCTCGACGACGCCGCGCAAAAGATCGTCAAGGCCGTCAAGGGAGGCTAGCCGATGGCCGATCATCTCGCTGCCCCGACACCGCTCGAAGAACACCGCAAGCTCGCGGCCTTCGCGGGCGAGTGGGCTGGCGAGGAGATGGTCTATCCCTCGCGCTGGACCGAGGGGGGTCCTGCGACGGCAACGGTCTCGGCCCGCATCGATCTCAACGGCTTCTACCTGATCCAGGACGCGCGCCAGATGCGTGACGGCAAGGAGAGCTTCGCCACCCACGGCGTGTTCACCTATGACCGCGACGACCGGCTCTACAAATTATTCTGGCACGATTCGCTCGGCTATTATCCGCCGTCACCGGCGTCCGGCGGCTGGAGCGGCAAATCGCTGATCCTGGTGCGCGGTTCGCTGCGCGGCAACGCGCGCCATGTCTACGAAATCGTCGATGACAACAGCTATTCCATGAAAATCCAGTTTTCGCCCGATGCGGAAGGGTGGGCCGACGTGCTCACCGGCGTCTATCGGCGGATCCACTAGACCCCTTACCGACTATCTCGCGAAAGCAGTCTCAGCCATGTCCATCCTGATCGACAAGAACACCAAGGTCATCTGCCAGGGCTTTACCGGCAAGAACGGCACCTTCCATTCGGAGGCCGCGGTCGCTTACGGCACCAAGATGGTCGGCGGCACTTCGCCCGGCAAAGGCGGATCGACGCATCTCGGCCTGCCGGTGTTCGATACGGTCGCTGAGGCGCGCGAGAAGACCGGCGCCGATGCGTCCGTGATCTACGTGCCGCCGCCGGGCGCGGCGGATGCGATCTGCGAAGCGATCGATGCGGAAATTCCGCTGATCGTCTGCATCACCGAAGGCATTCCGGTGCTCGACATGGTGCGGGTGAAGCGCTCGCTCTCGGGCTCGAAGTCGCGGCTGATCGGTCCGAATTGCCCGGGCGTCATGACGGCCGGCGAATGCAAGATCGGCATTATGCCGGCGAATATTTTCAAACCCGGCAATGTCGGCATCGTGTCGCGCTCGGGCACGCTGACCTATGAGGCGGTGTTCCAGACCTCGCAGGAAGGCCTCGGCCAGACCACGGCGGTCGGTATTGGCGGCGACCCGGTCAAGGGCACTGAATTCATCGACGTGCTGGAGATGTTTCTGGCCGACCCCAAGACCACCTCGATCGTCATGATCGGCGAGATCGGCGGTTCGGCCGAGGAGGACGCCGCCCAGTTCCTGAAAGACGAAGCCAAGCGCGGCCGCAAGAAGCCGATGGTCGGCTTCATCGCCGGCGTCACCGCACCCCCCGGACGGCGCATGGGTCATGCCGGCGCCATCATCTCTGGCGGCAAGGGCGATGCAGGCTCCAAGACGGCGGCGATGGAATTGGCCGGAATTACTGTTTCTCCGTCCCCGGCAAGGCTCGGGAAGACCCTGATCGAAAAATTGAAGTCTTAATTCATTTTTTGGTTCTTTTCGGCGGGAAGTTTTCGCCTAAATAGGGTAGAGGTTCAAAACCTCGCCGGGCCGCGCATTGCGGGCCGGCCTCCGCGCCGTCTGTCACGCGCGATGAAGACATTACCAGGACGCTCCCATGTCTCGCCAGGATGCGAATGCTGCTTTTGCCCTATCCTCTTTTTTGCAGGGCACAAACGCCACTTACATCGACGAAATCTACGCCCGCTACGAGAACGACCCCTCCTCGGTCGATTCCGAGTGGCAGGAATTTTTCAAGAGCCTGAAAGATACGCCAAGTGACGTTCGCAAGAACGCCGAGGGACCCTCGTGGGCCAAAAGCAACTGGCCGGTCACGCCGCAGGATGATCTGACCTCGGCACTCGACGGCAACTGGGTGGAAGTCGAGAAGGTTGTCGGCAAAAAGCTCGCCGCCAAGGCGCAGGACGCCGGCAGCGAGCTTGCCTCAACCGACGTGCATCAGGCCACGCGTGATTTGGTGCGGGCACTGATGCTGATCCGCGCCTACCGGATGCGCGGGCATTTTCACGCCAAGCTCGATCCGCTCGGCATCGAGGCGCCGCGCGACCGCGAAGAGCTCGATCCGCGCTCTTATGGTTTTACGGAAGCTGACTTCGACCGGAAGATCTTTCTCGATCACGTGCTCGGTCTCGAATACGGCACCTTGCGCGAGATCGTCGCGATCTGCGAGCGCACCTACTGCCAGACGCTCGGCGTCGAGTTCATGCATATCAGTAACGCTGCGCAGAAGTCCTGGATTCAGGAGCGCATCGAGGGACCGGACAAGGAAATCTCCTTCACCCGCGAGGGCCGGCGCGCGATCCTCAACAAGCTTGTCGAGGCCGAAGGCTTCGAAAAATTCTGCGACGTCAAATTCACCGGCACCAAGCGCTTCGGTCTCGACGGCGCTGAATCGCTGATCCCGGCGTTGGAGCAGATCATCAAGCGCGGCGGCAATCTCGGCGTGAAGGAAATCGTCGTCGGCATGCCGCATCGCGGCCGCCTCAACGTGCTGACGCAGGTATTGGGCAAGCCGCACCGCGCGCTGTTTCACGAATTCAAGGGCGGCTCGGCCAACCCCGACGCCGTCGAAGGCTCCGGCGACGTCAAATATCATCTCGGCGTCTCGTCCGACCGCGAGTTCGACAACAACAAGATCCATCTGTCGCTGACCGCCAACCCGTCGCATCTGGAAATCGTCGATCCGGTGGTGCTCGGCAAGGTGCGCGCCAAACAGGACCAGCATGGCGATCCGCCGGACATGCGGATTTCGGTGTTGCCGCTATTGATGCATGGCGACGCGGCCTTCGCCGGCCAGGGCGTGGTCGCCGAATGTTTCAGCCTGTCGGACCTCAAGGGTTATCGCACCGGCGGCTCGCTGCACTTCATCGTCAATAACCAGATCGGCTTCACGACCTATCCGCGCTATTCGCGCTCCTCGCCCTATCCGTCTGATGTCGCCAAGATGATCGACGCGCCGATCTTCCACGTGAACGGCGACGATCCGGAGGCCGTGGTGTTCGCGGCCAAGGTCGCGATCGAGTTCCGGCAGAAATTCCACAAGCCGGTCGTCATCGACATGTTCTGCTATCGCCGCCACGGTCATAACGAGGGCGACGAACCGGCGTTCACCCAGCCGGTGATGTACAAGAAGATCGGCTCGCACCCGTCGACGCTCGAAATCTACGCCAAGCGGCTGATCGCCGAAGGCGTGATGACGGAGGGTGAGGTCGAGAAGGCCAAGGCCGATTGGCGTGCGCGGCTCGATGCCGAGTTCGAGGCTGGCACCGGCTACAAACCGAACAAGGCCGACTGGCTCGACGGCAAGTGGGCGGGCTTCAAGATTGCCGACCAGGAAGAAGACGCGCGCCGCGGCGTGACTGGTGTGGCCGCTGCCGTTCTGAAGGATATCGGCCGCAAGATCACCAAGGTCCCCGACGGCTTCCGGGTACACCGCACCATCCAGCGCTTCCTCGACAACCGCGCCAAGGCGATCGATACAGGCGTCGGCATTGACTGGGCGACCGGCGAGGCATTGGCGTTCTGCACCCTGTTGCAGGAGGGCCGTCATGTGCGGCTTTCGGGACAGGATTCCGAACGCGGCACGTTCTCGCAACGCCATTCGGTTCTGATCGATCAGGAAGACGAGAGCCGTTACACGCCGTTCAACCATCTTGGCGGCGATCAGGGCCACTACGAAGTCATCAACTCGCTGCTTTCGGAAGAAGCCGTGCTCGGGTTCGAGTACGGCTATTCGCTCGCCGAACCAAACGCACTCGCGATGTGGGAAGCGCAGTTCGGCGACTTCGCCAATGGCGCGCAGGTGCTGTTCGACCAGTTCATTTCCTCAGGCGAGCGCAAGTGGCTGCGCATGTCGGGCCTCGTCTGCTTGTTGCCGCATGGCTACGAAGGGCAGGGGCCGGAGCATTCCTCCGCGCGCCTCGAGCGCTATTTGCAGATGTGCGCCGAAGACAACATGCAGGTGGTCTATCCGACCACGCCCGCCAACTATTTCCACGTGCTGCGGCGGCAGCTGCACCGCGAAATCCGTAAGCCCCTGATCCTGATGACGCCGAAGTCGCTGCTGCGGCACAAGCGCGCGGTCTCGCGGCTCGACGAACTCGGCGAAGACACGACGTTCCACCGCATCCTCTACGATGACGCCCAGATGCTGACCGGCGAGAAGACCAGGCTCGTGCCGGACGAGAAGATCAAGCGCGTCGTGCTGTGCTCGGGCAAGGTCTATTACGATCTTTACGAGGAGCGCGAGAAGCGCGGCATCGAGGACATCTACCTGATGCGCGTCGAGCAGCTTTATCCGGTGCCGCTGAAGGCGCTGGTCGTCGAATTGACCCGCTTCAAGGGCGCTGAGGTCGTCTGGTGCCAGGAAGAGCCGCGCAACATGGGCGCGTGGCACTTCATCGAGCCGTATCTCGAATGGGTGCTGAACCAGATCAACGCACCGAACAAGCGGCCGCGTTACGCAGGCCGCGCGGCGGCCGCGGCGACCGCGACCGGCTTGATGTCGAAGCATCTGGCGCAGCTCAAGGCGCTGCTGGATGAGGCATTGAACTGACGAAATTTCAACACGTCATGCGCCCTGCGAAAGCGGAGCGCATCCATTAACCCGCACCGCCTATTTTTGACAACAGCCGTCGCGGATTACTGGATCCTCCGCTTTCGCGGAGGATGACGGCAAGTGAATATCGCCGAAGGGCATTGAGGAAACAGACCATGACTGAAATTCGCGTGCCGACGCTCGGCGAATCCGTGACCGAAGCCACCATCGGCCGTTGGTTCAAGAAGGCCGGCGATACCGTAGCGGTTGACGAGCCGTTGGTTGAGCTCGAAACCGACAAGGTGACGATCGAAGTTCCGGCGCCGTCCGCCGGCACGCTCGGCGACATCGTCGCCAAGGATGGCGAGACCGTCGCCGTCGGTGCGCTGCTCGGTCAAATCAATGACGGTGCGGCGGGCGCGGCTGCAAAACCTGCCGCCGCTCCAGCCAAGGCTGCGGCGCCGGCTCCTGCGCCGGCCGCTCCCGCGCCAACCGCCAAGGTGCCGCCTGCGGATGCGCCGCTTGCGCCCTCGGTGCGCAAGCTTTCCGCCGAAAGCGGCATCGATGCGGCGACCGTTCCCGGTTCAGGCAAGGACGGCCGCGTCACCAAGGGTGACATGCTGGCCGCAATCGAAAAGGCCGCCTCCGCGCCGACGCCGGTCAATCAGCCGGCGGCCGCGGTGCAGGTCCGAGCGCCCTCGCCCGCCGATGATGCCGCCCGCGAAGAGCGGGTGAAGATGACGCGGCTGCGCCAGACCATCGCGCGGCGCCTGAAGGACGTGCAGAACACCGCGGCGATGCTCACGACCTTCAACGAGGTCGACATGACCAACGTCATGGCGCTGCGCGCGCACTACAAGGACGTGTTCGAGAAGAAGCACGGCAGCAAACTTGGATTCATGGGCTTCTTCACCAAGGCCTGCGTGCAGGCGCTGAAGGACATTCCGGCCGTCAATGCCGAGATCGACGGCACCGATCTGATCTACAAGAATTATTACCACATCGGCGTCGCGGTCGGCACCGACAAGGGGCTTGTCGTTCCCGTGGTGCGCGACTGCGACCACAAGTCGATCGCGGAAATCGAAAAGAGCATTGCCGATTTTGGCCGGCGCGCCCGCGACGGCCAGCTCAAGATCGACGAGATGCAGGGCGGCACATTCACCATCACCAATGGCGGCATCTACGGCTCGCTGATGTCGACGCCGATCCTCAACGCGCCGCAGTCCGGCATCCTCGGCATGCACAAGATCCAGGAACGTCCGATGGCGATCGGCGGCAAGGTCGAGATTCGCCCGATGATGTATCTGGCGCTGTCCTACGATCACCGCGTCATCGACGGCAAGGAAGCGGTGACGTTCCTGGTGCGCGTGAAGGAAAGCCTGGAGGATCCGGCGCGGCTGGTGCTGGATCTCTGATCCGTCGGCTGGCCAGACTTTTCGGCGTGCCGTCGTTACGGCGGCGCTTCGGATAGACAGGATTGAAGTTTGGGGGCGTCTCTTGACCGATAAAGTTGCGATCATCACCGGCGGCAGCCGCGGCATCGGCCGCGCCACCGCCATTGCGGCGGCCGCGCGCGGATTTCGTGTTGTCGTTGGCTATGCCAGCAATCAAAAGGCGGCTGACGAGGTCGTCAGCCACATCGAAGCCAAGAACGGCAAGGCGATCGCGGTGAAGTGCGATGTCGGAAGCGAGGCCGACATTCTGGCGCTGTTCAAGGCCGCGGATGGCTTCGGCACGCTAGGGGCGCTCGTGAACAATGCCGGCATCGTTGGACCCACCACCCGGGTCGATGCGATGTCCGCCGAGCGCATCCAGCGCATGATGGCGGTCAACGTCACCGGCAGCATCCTCTGCGCCCGCGAAGCGGTGAAGCGGATGTCGACCAGGCACGGCGGCAAGGGCGGCGTCATCGTCAATCTGTCGTCGGTCGCCGCTAAACTGGGCTCGCCCAACACCTATGTCGACTATGCGGCGTCCAAGGGAGCGATCGATTCCTTCACCATAGGCCTCGGATATGAGGTCGCCGGCGAGGGCATTCGCGTCGCGGCGATCCGGCCCGGCCTGATTGATACCGAAATTCACGCCTCCGGCGGCGAGCCCGATCGTGCGCACAAGCTCGCGCATGTGGTGCCGATGAAGCGCATCGGCACGGCTGACGAAATTGCCAATGCCATCGTCTGGCTGATGTCGGACGAGGCTTCTTACGTGACCAGCGCCATTCTTGATGTGTCGGGCGGACGTTAACCCCCACAGTTTTCAGCTACAGGATTCGATCATGGCCTCTTACGATCTCGTTGTTATTGGCACCGGTCCGGGGGGATATGTCTGCGCCATTCGCGCCGCACAGCTCGGCATGAAAGTCGCCGTGATCGAGAAGAACGCGACGCTGGGCGGCACCTGCCTCAATGTCGGGTGCATGCCCTCGAAGGCGTTGCTGTACGCGTCCGAAATGTTTGAGGAGGCCGGACACTCCTTTGCCAAGATGGGCGTCAGCGTCTCATCGCCGAAGCTCGATCTGCCATCGATGATGAATTTCAAGCAGCAAGGCATCGACGGCAACGTCAAGGGCGTCGAGTTCCTGATGAAGAAGAACAAGATCGACGTCATTGTCGGCAAGGGGAAAATCCTCGGCACCGGCAAGATCGAAGTGTCGGGCAACGACGGCAAGACGCAAATCGTCGAGACCAAAAACATCGTCATTGCGACCGGATCCGACATCGCGCGCCTCAAAGGCATCGAGATCGACGAAAAGCGCATCGTGTCCTCCACCGGCGCGCTGTCGCTCGACAAAGTGCCGGGCAAGCTCCTGATCGTCGGCGCCGGCGTCATCGGGCTTGAACTCGGTTCGGTGTGGCACCGGCTTGGGCGCCCAAGTCACCGTGGTGGAATTTCTCGATCGCATCCTGCCGGGCATGGACGGCGAGATCGCCAAGCAGTTTCAGCGCATCCTCGAGAAGCAGGGCTTTTCGTTCAAGCTTGCCGCCAAGGTCACGGGCGTCGACACTTCAGGCAAGACGCTGATCGCCCAGGTCGAGCCTGCGGCCGGCGGCGCTGCTGAAAAGCTCGAGGCCGATGTCGTGCTGGTCTGCATCGGCCGCGTTCCCTACACCGAAGGCCTTGGTCTGAAGGAAGCCGGCGTCGCGCTCGACAATCGCGGCCGCGTGCAGATCGATGCGCATTTCGCCACCAGCCTGAAGGGCGTCTATGCGATCGGCGATGTCGTTGCCGGCCCGATGCTGGCGCACAAGGCCGAGGATGAAGGCGTCGCGGTTGCGGAAATCTTCGCCGGTCAGGCCGGCCATGTGAATTACGACGTCATTCCGGGCGTTGTGTATACAACGCCGGAAGTTTCCTCCGTCGGCAAGACCGAGGAAGAGCTGAAGCAGGCTGGTGTGGCTTATACCAGCGGCAAATTCCCGTTCACCGCCAACGGCCGTTCCAAGGTCAACCAAACGACTGACGGTTTCGTGAAGATTCTCGCAGATGCGAAAACCGATCGGGTCCTCGGCGTGCATATCATCGGCCGCGAAGCGGGCGAAATGATCCATGAAGCCGCTGTTTTGATGGAGTTTGGCGGTTCCGCCGAGGATCTGGCGCGGACCTGCCACGCCCATCCGACCCGCTCGGAAGCGGTGAAAGAAGCCGCGCTTGCGGTTGGCAAACGCGCCATCCATATGTGATCCTCACCCGGCGCAGAGTCGGGCCGGGATAACTTTATGCTACGCCGCCTTCTTCAACCGATCTGGGTTTTGCTCGCGGTCATCTTTTTGATCGAGGCGTGGCTGTGGGATCATCTCGAGCCGATCGTGGCCTGGGTGGTGGCGAAGATTCCGTTGCAGACTTTCAAAGCCTGGCTGGCCGATCGCGTCGATACGCTGTCGCCGGCGATGACACTGATTGTCTTCGTCGTGCCGGTGATACCGCTGTTTCCGTTGAAGCTCATCGGGTTTTATCTGCTCACCCATGAATACTGGCTCAGCGCCGTCTTTACGATCCTGTTCGCCAAGCTTGTCGGTGTCGGCATCACGGCCTTTGTCTTTGATGTGACGCGGCCGAAATTGCTGGAGATGGGATGGTTCGAGAGGCTCTATGAATTCATCATTGGCCTGCGCGCCAAGGCGGCGGCGCTGGTCGATCCGATCAAGCTGCGCATTTTGGAAACCCTGCGCGGCGACGGCGACCGCTGGTCATCGCGAATGCTGCGGCTGATCCAGCGCTTCCGCAAGAGCGTGCACGAAGCGCGCTAGATCATTCTCGCCTTACAGAGCCAAATGCAGCGCATGTGGGGCGAATATGCCTAATGCGGTGAAAGCGACACCGGTAAGGGTCAGCAGGCCCGCGATCCACGCAAGCGCGATTATGCCGGTGATGATGGTGGCCGACGCCAGTACGATGCCGATCTGGAAGGCTCCGGACGCCAATTCGAAGTGATGATACTTCGCCGTGGCAAGGTCGCGTTCTTCTTCGGCGTGCTTGGCGCGTTCGGCGAGCTGTTCGGTACCTTCGCCGGTTTCGGGTTCGGAACGGTAACGCGCCGCGGTCTTCTGCCAGTCGTCAATCTGCTTTTGTACCACCGCTTTCACGGCGTCGTCGCTTGGGACAGCGAGCTTGGCCTGCTCGGCGGCGGTCTGCACGGTCGTGCGGCGGATGCTTTTGGCCTGGAAGAATGCCCAGAGGTTTGAGGCCTCGACATTCTTGGCGATCGATTCGGTCTGCGCGCCCTTGCCGAGTGTTTCTGACAGCGCCAGACACAGCGCGATCACCGCGATCAGGAGCGCGATCTTCTTGTTCTCCCCGGATGCATGCTCGGCGTGTTCGGCCTGTTCCATGCTCTCGTGCGCGCTCATGATTGTTTTCCCCCGCTCCAGTACGGCGACGATGGACGAACAAGTTGGCGAGCGCAAGGGTCCGGTCGGGATCGACCATCGGCAGCGCTGCCCGAAATTAGCCGATTTTTATGCGCGCGGATGCGCGCTCCGATACACTTCCAGCAGCCGCTCACTGTCGATCCCGGTGTAGATCTGCGTGGTCGACAGCGAGGCGTGGCCGAGCAGTTCCTGGATCGCGCGCAGATCGCCGCCGCGCGACAACAGGTGGGTGGCAAAGGAATGCCGCAGCGCGTGCGGCGTTGCGCTGTCGGGCAGACCGAGCGCGCCGCGCAAGCGCGCCATGGTGAGCTGAATGATGCGGGGACTTAGAGGTCCGCCGCGGGCGCCGACGAAGATCGGCCCCTCGGACGGCAAGGGATACGGGCACATCGCCGCATAATCCTGGATCAGCGTCAGGACATTTTGCAGCACCGGCACCATCCGCGTCTTGTTGCCTTTGCCGGTGACGACCAGGACGTCGCCTTCGCCGGGCGCGGGCACGTCGCGGCGCTTCAATCCCAACGCCTCGGAGATACGCAGGCCCGAGCCGTAGAGCAGCGCCATGACCGCGGCGTCGCGCGCCCAGATCCAGGGATCGCGGTCTTCGCCGGCGCGTTCGTCGGCATCGGCGAGACGCTTGGCCGCCGCCATGGGCAGAGGTTTCGGCAGGCTTTTGCCGACCTTGGGTGCACGGATCGCGGACAGTGCGCCGACCCTGCCGCTGCCCTCGCGTTCCAGAAAGCGTCCGAACGAGCGAAGACCCGCCAGCGCACGCATCAGCGAACGGCTGGCGATTTCGTCCGTGCGGCGTTTGGCCATGAAGGCCCTGATATCGGTGGCCTCGAGCGCGGCAAAACGGCCGACGCTCACGCGCGCTTCCCAGTGCTCGGCCAGAAATTCCAGGAACTGGCGCAGGTCGCGGGCGTAGGCCTCCGAGGTCTTTGGCGACAAACGCCGCTCGGTGCGCAAATAGGCCAGCCATCGTGCCATCTCCAGCGCGATCGATTCGTCGGCGCAGTCAAGTTCAATCGGCTGCAATGCGGTCACTGGCTTTGCCATATCGGCTCTTTGCGTAACGATTCCTTTGATTATATCGCACCGTCTTGGTTTATCCTTCGCTAATTAACCAGGCTCTCATCCGGGATGGACCACTCTTCGCGCGCCTCGCCATTATCCGCATCATCGACGGGTGTCGTCGATGTGCTGGTGCCCGTCGCGCTTGACCGGGCCTATTCCTATCGCGTGCCGCGCGGGCTCGAACTCAAAGCCGGCGATGTGGTCTGTGTGCCGCTCGGACCGCGCGAGGTGGTCGGCGTGGTGTGGGCCGAAAACGCCAATCCCGATCCGCGTCTGCACAATCGGTTGAAGGATGTCGGCGAGAAGCTCGATGTGCCGCCGCTCAAGCCGGAATTGCGCGCGCTCATCGATTGGGTCTCCAATTACACGCTGTCGGCGCGCGGCATGGTGCTGCGGATGTGCCTGCGCATGGGCGAGGATCTCGGCCCCGAGCGGATGCGGATGGGCGTGCGTCTGTCGGGCCCGCCGCCACAGCGCATGACGCCGGCGCGGCGGCGGCTGATCGAGCTGCTGTCCGATGGGCTGTTGCACGGCAAATCCGATGCGGCGAAGGAAGCCGGCGTCAGCGCGGGCGTCGTCGATGGCCTCGTCGACGAAGGCACGCTCACGGTTGAAGCCATGCCGCGCCCGCCGGCGCCGCCGGCGCCGGATCCCGCGTTTTCGATCCCCGAATTTTCCCGCCAGCAGCGCACCGCCGTGGATGCAATGCGCGCGCTGGCGGCCAACGGCACCTTCCACGTCGCCCTGCTCGACGGCGTCACCGGTTCAGGCAAAACCGAGGTCTATTTCGAGGCGATCGCAGAGACGATCCGCCGCGGCAGGCAGTCGCTGATCCTGATGCCGGAGATCGCGCTGACCGGCCAATTCCTGGATCGCTTCGCGCGGCGTTTCGGCGTGCGGCCGCTGGAATGGCATTCCGAATTGACCCCGCGCACCCGGCAACGCAACTGGGCGGCGATCGCCAGCGGTGAAGCCCCGGTCGTAGTCGGCGCCCGCTCCGCGCTGTTCATGCCCTATGCCGATCTCGGTCTCATCATCGTGGATGAAGAGCACGACCAGGCCTACAAGCAGGATGACGGCGCGCATTACCACGCCCGTGACATGGCGGTGGTGCGCGCGCATATCGCTAAAATCCCGATCGTGCTGGCGTCGGCCACGCCGTCGATCGAAACCGAAGTCAATGCGCGCAAGGGACGCTATCAACGCATCGTGCTGCCGTCGCGGTTCGGCGGCCAGCACATGCCGCATATCGAGGCGATTGACCTCCGGCGCGAAGCCCCGCCGCGCGGCCGCTTCATCTCACCAAAGCTCGCCGAGCAGATCCGTCTTGCGGTCGAACGGCGCGAACAGGCGCTGTTGTTCCTCAACCGCCGCGGCTATGCGCCGCTGACATTATGCCGCGCCTGCGGGCACCGCTTTGCCTGCACCATCTGCGATGCCTGGCTGGTCGATCACCGCTTTCGCCAGCGGCTTGTCTGTCACCACTGCGGCTTCTCGATGCCGCGTCCGCATACCTGTCCGAATTGCGCGGCCGAGGAATCGCTGGTCGCGGTCGGTCCCGGCGTCGAGCGCTTGCAGGAAGAGGTGGCCAGCCTGTTCCCGGACGCACGTTCCATGGTGCTGTCGAGCGACCTCATCACCTCGATCGAAACCATGCGCAGCGAGTTGAACGAGATCGCGGAAGGCCGGGTCGATATCATCATCGGCACGCAACTGGTGGCCAAGGGCCATCATTTCCCGCGGCTCAATCTGGTCGGCGTGGTGGACGCCGATCTCGGCTTGAGCAATGGCGATCCACGCGCGGCCGAGCGCACCTGGCAATTGCTCAACCAGGTGATCGGCCGCGCCGGACGCGACCAGGGCAGGGGCGTCGGCTATTTGCAGACCCATCAGGTCGAACACCCCGTGATGAAGGCGCTGGTGGCCTGCGACCGCGAGGCGTTCTACGCCAGCGAAATCGACTCCCGCGAACGCACCGGCTATCCGCCGTTCGGGCGGCTGGCGAGCCTGATCGTCTCGGCCGGCGATCGTCCGACCGCGGAAGGCTTTGCGCGCAAGCTTGCCGCGATGGCTCCAATCGATGAACGGATCAAGGTGCTCGGCCCCGCCGAGGCGCCGCTTGCCGTGATCAAGGGCCGCTATCGGTTCCGTCTGCTGGTGAAGTCGCAGCGTAATGTCGATCTGTCGGAATATTTGCGCGAATGGCTGGCCGCGGGCCCGAAGACCAAAGGCAATCTCAAGCTCGAGGTCGACGTCGATCCGCAGAGCTTTTTGTGACGAAACGCTCAGTTCCCGAATGCCGTCATCACCGGGCTTGTCCCGGTGATCCACGTCTTGCTTCCTTATTCGTTGAGACAAAGACGTGGATGGCCGGGTCATAGGCGAGCGTAAGCGACGCCGTTCTTCGAACGGCTATGCCCGGCCATGACGGAGGAGAGGGAGCGCCTCGCAACGACATCGTGGGCACAAACAAAACCCGCCGTCGGATTGCGACGGCGGGTTTGCTTTTAGTACGAAGACCGCGCGTGAAAGCCGCGCAGATTACGAGACGACCTCGGCGACGACCCGGCCGACGCCGGCGCCCGTCAGACCGATGGCACGGGCCGCGCCCGTCGACAGGTCGAGTACCCGGCCGCGAACGAACGGGCCGCGGTCGTTGATGGTCACGACGACGCTGCGGCCGCCATGGGTGACCCTGAGCTTGGTACCGAACGGCAGCGAGCGGTGGGCCGCGGTCATGGCTTCCTGGTTGAAGCGCTGGCCGGAGGCAGTCCGGTGGCCGGATTCATTGCCGTAGAAAGAGGCCATGCCCGAGAAGCTTCGGCCGCCCATGGTCGGTCCGATTGACGCATTGGCTTCCCGCCAGGACGAATTCTCGGTCCGGGCGGCATGATGGGCAAAATGGTGGTGGTGGTGATGGTGGTGCCGATAGGGCCTCGCCGAGGCCTCAGAAGCGGTACCACCGGTGAAAGCAGCTGCGGCAAAAAGGATGAGCGCCGTACGCGACTGGGTGACTTTACCCAGCGTCTGCTTGTTCAGTTTCAGCATTATAACAGTCCCTCAATTTAAGTAACGCCACATCTGTGACGAGTGGAACCCCCGCTCCGTTTTGAAGGACTGCCGTTTGATTCCGCAATGAGGCATAAAAGGGGCAGTAGAACCGATTTATCTCAACTTGAAACATCTTGTTACGTGGAACAGAAGATCAACGGATGTTCCGTAATGCCTATTTTATTGATAAAGTATTTGAATATATACTCAGATGATCGCTTGATTACTGTTGACGTAAGTTCTCGTGCTGGTTGCCGAGATTTCAGCAAGTAATGCGAAAGTGGGAATGGCAGGGCGGATTTCCGCGTTCCACTCGCTGGGCGCATGCTGCTATGCAACAACGGGCGGAACGATTTTGGTTGTTGAGCCCGGTTTCCGAATACCGTTTGGGCAGATCAGCCCGTCACAGCGAATCGCCGGGCGATCGGTCCGCAAACCGCGTGCGGCAAGGCATCACCGGTAGCGGCCGTCATATTGCACCTGCACTCTTGCTATGTTAGCAAAGCCGCGATTTTAACGGTCCTGGCGCTGCCTGTGCCGGTCGAAAATCGAAGTCCCGCTTGAACTCCAAGGGCTTGGATCGCTAGGCGCCGCAGTTTGGCGACGGTTTTTCCCTTGCGAGTTTGATAGCAATAAAAGAGCGCGCTTGTGGCTGAGAAATCCGTCCGTATCGGGAGTGTCCGGTCGTTATGCAACGGCCTTGTTCGAATTGGCGCGCGATGAAAAATCAATCGACGCCGTCAAAGCCGATCTCGACAAATTCGACGCGATGCTGGCGGACAGCGCCGATCTGAAACGTCTGGTTCGCAGTCCGGTTTTTTCCTCCGATATACAGGCAAAGGCGCTGTCGGCGGTGCTCGACAAGGCCGGTATTTCCGGCATTTCCGCTAATTTCCTGAAAGTTCTCACCTCCAACCGGCGACTGTTCGCCGTTGATCAGGTGATCCGCGCCTTCCGCGCGCTGGTGGCCAAGTTCAAGGGCGAGGCGACCGCCGACGTGACGGTGGCCGAACAGCTCAGTGACAAGAATCTCGATGCCCTCAAGACCGCGCTGAAGTCGGTGACGGGCAAAGATGTTTCGTTCAACGTGAAAGTCGATCCCTCGATCATCGGCGGCCTTGTTGTCAAACTCGGCAGCCGCATGGTCGATAGTTCGCTTCGCACCAAACTCAATTCGATCAAGCACGCGATGAAAGAGGCAGGCTGATGGACATCCGCGCCGCGGAAATTTCCGCGATCCTCAAGGACCAGATCAAGAATTTTGGCCAGGAGGCCGAGGTCTCCGAAGTCGGACAGGTGTTGTCCGTCGGCGACGGTATTGCCCGCGTCTTCGGCCTCGACAACGTCCAGGCCGGTGAGATGGTCGAGTTCGAGAACGGCACCCGCGGCATGGCGCTGAACCTCGAAACCGACAACGTCGGTATCGTGATTTTCGGCGCCGACCGCGAAATCAAGGAAGGCCAGACCGTCAAGCGCACCCGCGCCATCGTCGATACGCCGGTCGGCAAGGGTCTGCTCGGCCGCGTCGTCGATGCGCTCGGCAATCCGATCGACGGCAAGGGCCCGATCAAGGCCGACAAGCGCATGCGCGTCGACGTCAAGGCGCCCGGCATCATTCCGCGCAAGTCGGTCAACGAACCGATGGCGACGGGCCTGAAGGCGATCGATGCGCTGATCCCGGTCGGCCGCGGCCAGCGCGAATTGATCATCGGCGACCGGCAGACCGGCAAGACCGCAATCGCGCTCGACACCATCCTCAACCAGAAGCCGCTCAACGCGCAGCCGGACGAGAACATCAAGCTCTATTGTGTCTATGTCGCGATCGGGCAGAAGCGCTCGACCGTCGCGCAATTCGTGAAGGTGCTCGAAGAGCAGGGCGCGCTGGAATATTCGATCATCGTCGCGGCCACCGCGTCCGATCCGGCGCCGATGCAGTACATCGCGCCGTTCACCGGTTGCACCATGGGCGAGTACTTCCGCGACAACGGCATGCACGCGGTCATCATCTATGACGACTTGTCCAAGCAGGCCGTCGCCTATCGCCAGATGTCGCTGTTGCTGCGCCGTCCGCCGGGCCGCGAAGCCTATCCGGGCGACGTCTTCTATCTGCATTCGCGCCTCCTGGAGCGCGCCGCCAAGCTCAACAAGGATCAGGGTTCGGGATCGCTCACCGCGCTGCCGGTGATCGAAACCCAGGCCAACGACGTCTCGGCCTATATTCCGACCAACGTGATTTCGATTACCGACGGCCAGATCTTCCTCGAAACCGACCTGTTCTTCCAGGGCATCCGGCCTGCCGTGAACGTCGGCCTGTCGGTGTCGCGCGTCGGATCTTCGGCGCAGACCAAGGCGATGAAAAAGGTCGCCGGCAAGATCAAGGGCGAGCTGGCGCAATACCGCGAAATGGCGGCGTTCGCGCAGTTCGGCTCCGACCTCGACGCCTCGACCCAGCGCCTGCTCAACCGCGGCTCGCGCCTGACCGAACTTCTCAAGCAGCCGCAGTTCTCGCCGCTGAAGATGGAAGAGCAGGTCTGCGTGATCTGGGCCGGCACCAATGGCTATCTCGACGCGCTTCCGCTCAACAAGGTGCGGGCGTTCGAGGACGGGCTGTTGTCGACGCTTCGGGGCAAGAACGTCGAGATCCTCAACACCATCCGCGACAGCCGCGATCTCAGCGACGATACCGCGGCCAAGCTGAAGAGCGTGGTCGAGGGTTTCGTCAAAACGCTTGCTTGATCAAACCGTCATGTCCGGCACGAGGCTGGGCATGACGAAACGAGGGGCTCGCGGCCGGATCAGAATCGGGTCGCCAGGGTGAACGAAGAATGGCTTCACTGAAGGATATGCGGGTCCGCATCGCCTCGACCAAGGCGACGCAGAAGATCACCAAGGCGATGCAAATGGTCGCCGCCTCGAAGTTGCGCCGGGCACAGTCCGCCGCCGAGGCCGCGCGGCCTTATGCCGAAAAGATGGATGCGGTGATCTCCGACATCGCGAAGGCGGCCGCAGGCTCGCCCGGCGCGCCGGCCCTGCTCGCGGGCACCGGCAAGGATCAAGTTCATCTGCTTCTGGTGTGTACCGGCGAACGCGGTCTTTCGGGCGCCTTCAACTCCTCGATCGTGCGGCTCGCCCGCGAACACGCGCTGAAGCTGATTTCCCAGGGTAAAGAGGTCAAGTTCTTCTGCGTCGGCCGCAAGGGGCTGGAGCAGCTGCGACGCACTTTCGAAAAGCAGATCGTCGAAAGCGTCGAGTTGCGCTCGGTTCGTCAGCTTGGCTTCGTCAACGCCGAAGACGTCGCCAAAAAGGTCATCGCGCGCTTCAACAACGGCGAATTCGACGTCTGCACGCTGTTCTATTCGCGCTTCCGCTCGGTGATCGCCCAGATTCCGACGGCGCAGCAGATCATTCCGCTGGTGGTCGAAGCGCCCGCGGCCAACGCCGAGCCTGCGGTTGCTTACGAATACGAGCCGGAGGAAGACGAAATCCTGCCCCGGCTTTTGCCGCGCAACATTGCGGTGCAGGTTTTCCGTGCGCTTCTGGAGAACAACGCCTCGTTCTACGGCGCCCAGATGAGCGCGATGGACAACGCCACCCGCAACGCCGGCGACATGATCCGCAAGCAGACATTGATCTACAACCGCACCCGTCAGGCCATGATCACCAAGGAGCTGATTGAAATCATCTCCGGCGCCGAGGCGATGTAACGGCGACACGCACCATCGGACCGACGGTTGTCCAGAGATACGAATTCGAAGGAGATAGTTTTATGGCTACACCTGCCAACCAGACCGGACGCATCACGCAAGTCATCGGCGCCGTCGTCGACGTGCAGTTCGAAGGACACCTGCCCGCCATTCTGAACGCCATCGAAACCAAGAACGGCGGTAACCGCCTGGTGCTCGAGGTCGCGCAGCATCTCGGCGAGTCCACGGTGCGCACGATCGCGATGGACACGACCGAAGGTCTGGTTCGCGGTCAGGAAGTCACCGACACCGGCAACCCGATCATGGTGCCGGTCGGCGCCGGGACGCTCGGCCGCATCATCAACGTCATCGGCGAGCCGATCGATGAAGCCGGTCCGGTGGTATCGGAGGGGTTGCGCGCCATTCATCAGGAAGCGCCGCTCTATACCGATCAGTCCACGGAAGCCGAAATTCTCGTCACCGGCATCAAGGTCGTCGACCTGCTGGCGCCTTACGCCAAGGGCGGCAAGATCGGCCTGTTCGGCGGCGCCGGCGTCGGCAAGACCGTGCTGATTCAGGAACTGATCAACAACGTCGCCAAGGCGCATGGTGGTTACTCGGTGTTCGCCGGCGTCGGCGAGCGCACCCGTGAAGGCAACGACCTCTATCACGAGTTCATCGAATCCAAGGTCAACGCGGATCCTCACCATCCCGATCCGAGCGTGAAGTCGAAATGCGCGCTGGTGTTCGGCCAGATGAACGAACCGCCGGGCGCCCGCGCCCGCGTCGGCCTCACGGGCTTGACCGTCGCCGAGCATTTCCGCGACCAGGGCCAGGACGTGCTGTTCTTCGTCGACAACATCTTCCGCTTCACGCAAGCCGGCTCCGAAGTGTCGGCGCTGCTCGGCCGTATTCCCTCTGCGGTGGGTTATCAGCCGACGCTCGCGACCGACATGGGCGCGCTGCAGGAACGCATCACCACGACGCACAAGGGATCGATTACTTCGGTGCAGGCGATTTACGTGCCGGCCGACGACTTGACCGATCCGGCGCCCGCGACCTCGTTCGCCCACTTGGACGCGACCACGGTGTTGAACCGCGCGATCTCGGAAAAGGGCATCTATCCGGCGGTGGACCCGCTCGACTCGACCTCGCGCATGCTTTCTCCGCTGGTCGTCGGCGAAGAGCACTACAACACCGCGCGGATGGTGCAGCAGGTGCTGCAGAAATATAAATCGCTGCAGGACATCATCGCCATTCTCGGCATGGACGAATTGTCGGAAGAGGACAAGATCACGGTCGCGCGCGCCCGCAAGGTCGAACGTTTCCTGTCGCAGCCGTTCCACGTCGCCGAAGTGTTTACCGGTTCGCCCGGCAAGTTCGTCGATCTCGCCGACACCATCAAGGGCTTCCGCGACCTGTGCGAAGGCAAATACGACCATTTGCCGGAAGCCGCCTTCTACATGGTGGGCACGATCGAAGAGGCGGTCGAAAAGGGCAAGAAGCTCGCGGAAGCGGCGTAGGCTTGTGATATCGTCATCGCCGGACTTGATCCGGCGATCCATCGAAAGAGAAGTGTTTTGATCTGATGGACCCGCGGGTCAGGCCCGCGGGTGACAGCGAAAAGAGCAGAGAGAATCATGGCCACCTTTCACTTCGATCTCGTCTCGCCCGAAAAGCTCGCCTTCTCCGGCGAGGTCGATCAAGTCGATGTCCCCGGGGTCGAGGGCGATTTCGGCGTGCTGGCCGGACATGCGCCGGTCGTGGCCGCGATCCGGCCGGGCATCCTGACGGTGATGTCGGGCGGCTCGAAGCAGAAGATCATCGTGCTCGGCGGGCTTGCCGAGGTTTCCGCCAAGGGTCTCACGGTGCTGGCCGACGTCGCCACCTCGCTCGACGAACTCGACCGGGCGGAGTTTGCGGAAACCATCTCCGACATGGAGGCCAAGCTTTCCGAAAAGGAAGGCTCGGAGCTCGATCGTGCGATCGAAAGGCTCGATCATTTCAAGAGCATTCAGCACGAGCTCAATACGACGGCGCTGCACTAGCTATCTGTTCCGTCGCGGCGAATTAACCGGGCGGGATTGCAGAAGTTGGTCCGGCGAATTTTGCAAATTGCTGCGCGACCGCGCGGTAGACGTCACGGCGGAATGGCACCACGAGGTCGGCGACGCGATCAAGCCGTTCCCAGCGCCATTGGTCGAATTCCGGCGGCTGGCCGTTGCGTGAGATGAGCGGATCGATTTCCTGCTCGCAGCCGCTAAAACGCAACGCAAACCATTTTTGCCGCTGGCCGCGAAACTGTGCCAGCCGGTGCGATGGAGGGCCCGAATAGGGCGGAAACTCGTAAGTCAGCCAGTCGGTCTCACCGAGATAGTCGGCGCTCTTCACGCCGGTCTCTTCCCAGAGCTCGCGCATCACCGCCTCGCGCGGGTTTTCTTGCGCATCGATTCCGCCTTGCGGCATTTGCCACTCAAGGCCCGGGAGAACGATCTCGGGGCCGTCGTCCCTGAATCGCCGTCCGATCAAAGTCTGACCTGTGGCATTGAACAGCGCAATGCCGACATTGGGACGGTACGGTTTTGTCATGATGGCGATCGCATGGCAGGCACTTTAAGCGGTGAGAGGCGAATTCAACCGCCCGCAAGCTTGGCGAATTCCTTGACCACGCGCTCATAGACCGGGCGCTTGAACGGAACGATCAGGTCGGGCAGGTTTTTCATCGGCTCCCAGCGCCAGCCGACGAACTCGGCCTTGTGGCCGCCGCCGGGGCTGGCGACATTGATCTCGCGGTCTTCACCGGTGAAGCGAACCGCGTACCATTTCTGCCGCTGGCCGCGATAGCGGCCCTTCCAGGCCCGGCCGGCGACGGTGCGGGGAATATCGTAGATCAGCCAGTCCGCGACTTCGGCAAGCTTCTCGACCGAGCGGACGCTGGTTTCCTCATAGAGCTCGCGCTTGGCGGCTTCCCACGTATCCTCGCCGGGGTCGACGCCGCCTTGCGGCATCTGCCAGACATGGGATTCGTCGACATGCTCGATACCGCCGGCTCTGCGACCGATGAAGACCAGCCCGGCTGCGTTGATCAGCATCATACCGACACAGGTTCGATAGGGCAGGTCTTCGTAACGCGGCATTCCGTCAAGGCCTCCTGCGTGGTGGCGTGACACCAGCTGTGTCCGATTCTGACATTCGCTATTCGTGCATTCCCCGCTACAGGACAGCGAATGTCAAATCCACTCCACTAGCTTGATTTTGATTTCAGCATCGCGGTTGTCAATGGCACGAGCAAAACACCATGGCTGTCCAGCGTCCTGCTCCAGGCGCTGATCCGCTCGATCGAGACCGGCAACGCCGAGGCGACACCCACCGCGATTCCACGCTCTTTGGCCAATCCCTCGAGTTTGGCCAGAGCACGATCGATTTCACTGGGGGTCGGCACCGCATCGATGGCGACATCGGCCTTGGCGAAGGGAACGGCCTGGGTCGCCGCCAGCGAGAGGGCGGTGCTGCGCGCCGAGCCGTCGTCGAAATAGCCTAGACCACGCTTGGCGGCTTCCTTCACGATTGGCGCCATCGCGGTATCGGTTGCTACAAAGCGGGCGCCCATGAAATTGGCGATCCCGGCGTAACCCTGGAACCGGCTGAGGTGCCAGTACAGGCGATCGATATTCTGTTCGGGCGCCAGCGTCGTCAGCAGGGTCTGCGGTCCCGGATCGTTGTCGGGATAGTCATAGGGTTCCATCGGAATCTGCAGCAAAATCTCGTGATGCTGCGCGCGCGCCCGCTCGACCAGCTTGGCCGGGTCCGATCCGTAAGGGGTGAATGCCAGCGTCACCGCGGCAGGCAATCTCAGGATAGCATCGACGGTCTTGGCGGCGCCCACGCCGAGGCCACCGACAACGATGGCGACCACCGGCATCCTCGCGGCCTTGGCCCGGTCGGCGTCACCCGCATAGGCGGTAAACGGCTTCAACCCGTCCGAAACGGTCGGAATCATGCCGTAGCGGGATTTTTCCAGCAGCCGCGGGTCGATCCCCGACATCACGGAGGGAGCCGCGGATGGGTCTTTGTCGGAAGCCTCGCCACCGCCGATCGGCACGTCGTGCCGTGCGCCGCTGGAGCCGTCGATGATGGTGACCGTTCGCTGATCGGAAGATGCGCCGGCCTTGGACGAATTCGCCGACGGCTCTCCGCCGTGCGATGCCATGGTGGATTTCTCGGCCGGTTTCTCAGGCGCCATCTTCGCGGCCGGCCTGTCCTCGCCCGGTGAAGGTCCGATGGCGATCCGCACCAGCGGCTCGCCACCGAATGGATCGTCGTTGAAGAGGGCATAGCCGGCAAAAGCCAGCAGAAACCCGCCCAGTGCGGTCGCCAACACCTGCATTATGGTGAAAGGCAGCCGAAAACGGCGCCGGCCACGCGTGATATCGCGTCCAAGCGGAGCGCTCAGCTCGTCGGCCGCTTCTGCCATCGAACTCCCCGAATCAATCACCTCGAAGATACCACGGCGGTGCAAGGCAGCGGCAGGGTGGAACTGCCCCTCCCACGGCGGCCGGCACGCCGTGCTGTACCGGGACTTCCGTGATTCGCCGTCGCCGCCAATTTCCTTCCGGCAAATAAAAAGGGCGGCCCTGACGGCCGCCCTTTTTTCGAAGAATACCTCCTCAAGCGATCAATTGGCTTCCTTGTTGGGAGCCTTCTCGACTGACGCGTTGTCGCCGGTCACCGGCGCGGTGGGATTGACCTTGATGCCGTGCAAGAGGTCGTCGGCCATCTTCAGCGCCTTGTCGTTCTTGGGATCCGGCGGCACGTAGGACTGCGAGCCGGTCTTCTCGTCGCCGTCGTTTTTCAAGTGACCGCGCAACGAAGCCTCGCCCTTGGTGTCGGTCCGCGACTTCAACTCGTCCGGCACGTCCTGCAACACCTCGATGTCAGGAACGATACCCTTGGCCTGGATCGACTTGCCGGACGGCGTGTAATAACGCGCCGTGGTCAGCCGCAGCGCGCCGTTGCCCGCGCCGAGCGGTATGATGGTCTGAACCGAGCCCTTGCCGAACGAACGGGTGCCGATCAGCGTGGCGCGCTTGTGGTCCTGCAAGGCGCCGGCGACGATTTCGGAAGCCGATGCCGAGCCGCCGTTGATCAGAACGATCACCGGCTTGCCCTTGGTGAGATCGCCCGGACGCGCGGAACGGCGCTGGGTTTCCTCGGCATTGCGTCCGCGGGTCGAGACGATTTCGCCGCGCTCGAGGAAGGTGTCGGAAACCGTCACCGCTTCTTCCAGCAGGCCGCCGGGATTGTTGCGAAGGTCGATGATGAAGCCCTTCAGCTTGTCGCCGAGCTGGGTGTTGAGATTGTTGATCTCCTTCTTCAGCCCTTCGGTGGTCTGCTCGTTGAAGGTGGTGATGCGGATATAGCCGATATCGTCGCCTTCGACGCGCGCGCGCACCGAGCGGACGCGGATATTGTCGCGCACCAGCGTGACGTCGATCGGATTGTCCGTGCCCTTGCGGATGACCTTGAGCCGGATCTTGGTGTTGACGGGCCCGCGCATCTTCTCAACCGCCTGGTTGAGCGTCAGCCCCTGGACCTGCTCGTCGTCGAGCATGGTGATGATGTCGTTGGCGAGGATGCCGGCCTTGGAAGCCGGCGTGTCGTCGATCGGCGACACCACCTTGATCAGGCCGTCTTCCATCGTGACTTCGATGCCGAGGCCGCCGAATTCGCCGCGCGTCTGCACCTGCATGTCGCGGAAGCTCTTGGCGTCCATGTAGCTGGAATGCGGATCGAGTCCGCTCAACATGCCGCTGATCGCGGATTCGACGAGCTTGCTGTCGTCCGGTTTCTCGACATAGTCGCTGCGCACCCGCTCGAACACGTCGCCGAACAGGTTGAGCTGACGATAGGTGTCCGATGTCGAGGCACGCGCGATCGATCCCATCATCACCGCGCGCGGCTGGGTCACGAACAGCGTCAATGCCGCGCCAGTGGCGGCGCTGAGAAGAATGAGAGAAGTCTTGCGCATCATCCGCGAACCTTTTCGCCTTCATTTGCGGCCCACCATGGGCCTGGATCAATGGGAGTGCCGTCCTTACGGAACTCGATATAGAGCACGGGCTGGCTGGCATTGGTTGCCAGTATCGAAGCGACCTGGGATGTTGTCCCCATGGTCGCGACCGGCTCCCCCGTAAGAACAAACTGTCCGATGTTAACCGAAATGCGCCCCATTCCGGCGATCAAGACATGATACCCGCCCCCGGCGTTCAGGATCAAGAGTTGTCCGTAGCTGCGGAAGGGGCCGGCGTAAACGACCCAGCCGTCACACGGGGTTGTGACCTGAGCGCCGGGCCGGGTTGCCAAAGAAATGCCTTTTTCGACGCCACCCACGCCATCGGAACCGCCAAACTCCCGCATTTTAACCCCATTGACCGGCAGCGCGAGCAATCCCCTGGCGGAAGCGAACGCCACCGCCGGGCTCTGCCGGGCCGGGTTCTTCAGCGCCGCCCAGATTAGGCTTGCCATCGGCCGCGTTGCCGGGCGTTCCCTGCAAAGTGGCCGCGTGCGGCCGCCTTCGCCGCGCTCTTTAAGTCCTGTTCCATCTTGGCGATCAGGCCCTGAAGGCTGTCGACCTGTCTGGAGAGCGCAATGGCGCGCGCGCTTTCCGTCTCCATGTCCTTCTCGGCCGCCGCTTTGCTTGCGCTGGCGCTCGTCGATCAGCGCTGCGAGCCGGGTCTGATCGTCCCTCAGGTTGTCGCGGTCGGAAGCCAAGCGGTCGCGCTCGCGAGGCAATCGCCTTGCGCAGCGCCATGAGCTCGGCGAGGTCGCTTGGCCAGCGCTTCGGCGCGGGCGCGCAATTCGGGCACCACGGATCCGAGCAATATGGCGGTTCGAAGCGATTGCAGCGCATCTTCTGGTCTGACCAGCAAGGCCGGCGGTGTCCGCCGTCCGGCGCGCTGCAACGCCGCCAGCACTTCGACCACTTCGGAGCGGCGCGAAGTCGAGCGAGCTTCTGATTTGCTGGTCACGGGCGTCGAGCGGGCGAAGCCGTCGCTTCCGCATCTCCGATTCTGGCCTCGACGGTTCGAACCTGGGCGGCCACATCGATCAATTGCGCATTCAGCTTGCTGCGGTCCTCGCCGATCGCGGCAATCGTAGCCTTGAGCTGCTGCTGAAGTTCAGTTGAACTCTTTTGCTGCGCCCGTGTCGCCTCCAATTCCTGTTCACGCTGCCTGATGGCGTCAGGCGCGCCTGCTGCCTGCGGCACATTCTCGGCGACCTGGGCCGATGCGCTGACGCCGGCGGAGGCGAGACTTGCGGAAAACAGGATGACCGAAATGCGGGCCAACGAGAGTGCGTCGGCGCGAGCGGCGCCGTGGTAAGCCGGAGTGTTCCGTGCCGATTGCATCAATCCCGTCGTGCCTTACGCGAGCGTCGTGCGCTTATTTTACGCGCGATGATAGGGGTGACCTGCCAGGATGGTCGCCGCGCGATAGATCTGCTCAAAAAGCATGACGCGCACCATTTGGTGCGGCCAGGTCGCGGAGCCGAACGCCATCCTCATTTGTGCCATGCGCCGCAATTCGGGCGAAAGTCCGTCCGCGCCGCCGATTGACAAAAATAGTGTTGGCAACCTGGTCGTCGCGCCAGCGGGCGAGATGACGGGCAAACGTGCCGCTGTCGATGTTGTCGCCGCGCTCGTCGAGCGCCACCAGCACGGATTTGTGCGGAATCGCTGCCGAAATCGCCGCCGCCTCCTCGGCGATCCGGGAAGTTGCATCGCGGGCGCGGCTTTCGGCAATTTCATGAATTTCGAGGCCGCGAAATCCGAGCTTGCGGCCGATATCGTCGAATCGCTCGCGGTAGCGCTCGGCGAGTTCCCGCTCCGGGCCCTGCTTGAGCCGTCCGATGGCAATGACGAGAAGGCGCATGATTCGTTCGGGCCGCCAGGGATTTGAGTGAGTGGCACGAAGTTGACATCCGCCACCCTCCGGGACGAGGCCCAGGAGGCAAATGACGGACTCCAAACCCCTCGACCGAACCGAGGCCTAAATCGCCTTCGCGGCCGTCGGACCCTGCATCCACAATCTTTCCAGATTGTAGAATTCGCGCACCTCGGGTCTGAAGATGTGGACGACCACGTCCCCGGAATCGATCAGCACCCAATCGCAATTGGACAAGCCTTCGACATGGGGTTTGGTGATGCCACTCTCCTTGAGACCTTTGGCGACATTTTCCGCGATCGCGCCGACGTGCCGGTTAACCCGGCCGGTGGTGACGATCATGTAGTCGGAATATGCCGATTTGCCGCGAAGGTCGATGGTGACCGTTTCTTCCGCCTTCATATCGTCGAGGCGGGAGAGGATCAGATTCAGGGTCTTGTCGGCGTCTGGTTGCGCCTTCAAGGCCGCAGCTTTGGTCGATGTTTTACGCGCGGGTTTGGTTGCGGTCTTCTTGGAAACCTTGGGTAAAACAGACTTGGACAATACAGATGTGGCCAGGGACCATTCCTTTCACTGTATCGCGAACGCCCGAATCCTTCGGACGCCCGCCACCATTCTATGCATGTGGGGTTAATGGTTTCAATATCTAGTATCCCGGTTCTGACATTCGTATCTTGTCGCGGCGGGTTCGTTTACGAATGTCAGAACCAAAGGGACACTGGCAAACATAGGATTCCAATGTGGTTTTGGATTTGACATTCGCTTTACTCCTCGCTGCGATACCGTGGCGAATGTCAAATCCACCACATTGATACCCCACCAGCACGGCGTTTCCGAGGCTCGAAAGTGTCGTTCCGGCCATCCCCGACACGAACCTCGGGAGATGCGAGGCGACCGGTAATTTCACACGTCCTGGCGCCGCAACCGGCGGCTTCAACCCGTCCTCCAGCTGCCGTCCTGGTTCCGCAGGCCGGTCGATGACAGGTACAGTTTCAAGCCGGTGAGAAAAACCCAGGCCGGCGTGCGTTGCTCGGCGAGGCTTGCGGCCTGATTTTCCGGGCAGGCGGTAGCGCGCAAGAGCCTGGGCGGTCGGCGAGGCGAGGGCACGAAGGCTTTGCGGCGGACGGTCGATCACAGCGATCGGAACCTCAGATGCTATACGCCGCCAGTTCATGCCAGCGGTGAAATTGCGCAAGATTGTCCGCTCCCATGATCCAGACAAAGCGCAGACCCGAAGCACGGCGGCACAAATATCTTATCGTGTCCGCAGTATAGCGCGTTCCAATGACGGATTCGAGACAGCTGACGTCGATGCGCGGATCATGCGCCACCTGCCGCGCCGCTTCCATGCGCTCGGCAAGATCGTGGGGGGCCCGGTCCGCCTTGAGCGGATTGCCCGGCGTCACCAGCCACCACACCCGGTCAAGTTTCAAACGCTTGATCGCGAACAGGCTGATGGCGCGATGCGCGAGATGCGGCGGATTGAACGAGCCGCCGAGAAGGCCGATGCGCATGCCGTTGGCGTAAGGCGGAAGGACGGAAGCCACCGATGGCAAGTCCGGAGAAGCTTTACTCAACGCGTTCCCCGCTGCGGGCCGTTTGTGCGCATCACGGCCGCGTCTGTCCGGTGCCGTGAACGCGGTATTTGAAGCTGGTCAATTGTTCTGCGCCGACCGGGCCGCGGGCGTGAAACTTGCCGGTGGCAATTCCGATCTCGGCGCCGAATCCGAATTCGCCGCCATCGGCAAACTGGGTCGACGCATTGTGCAGCACGATCGCCGAATCGACCTCGTTGAGGAATTTGCGCGCGGCCGTCTCGTCCTCGGTCACGATCGCATCGGTGTGGTGCGAGCCGTGGTTGTGAATATGCGCGATCGCCTCGTCGACGCCGTCGACGACCCTGGCGGCGATGATCGCGTCTTCATATTCGGTATCCCAGTCTTCGTCGGAAGCGGGCTTCACCCGGGAATCCGTCGTCTGCACGGCATCGTCACCACGCACCTCGCAGCCGGCATCGATCAGCATCTCGACCAGCGGCTTGAGGGAGGTCGCTGCGCCCTTGCGATCGACCAGCAGGGTTTCGGCTGCGCCGCAGACGCCGGGCCGTCGCATCTTGGCGTTCAGCACGATCGATTTCGCCATTTCCAGATTGGCGGCGCGATCGACATAGACGTGATTGACGCCTTCGAGATGCGCGAACACCGGCACGCGCGCTTCGGCTTCGACGCGCGCCGACCAGGCTCTTGCCGCCGCGCGGCACGATCACGTCGATGGCGCCGCTCAAGCCCGGTCAACAGCAATCCGACCGCGGCGCGGTCGCGGGTCGGCACCAGCGTGATCGCAGCCTCGGGCAGACCCGCTTCGCGCAATCCCTGCACCAGGCAGTCATGGATCGCGCGGCAGGAGCGGAAACTGTCCGAGCCGCCACGCAGGATGACCGCGTTGCCGGATTTCAGGCAGAGCACGCCGGCGTCGGCGGCGACGTTGGGGCGGCTTTCGAAGATCACGCCGACGACCCCGAGCGGCACGCGAACGCGTTCGATGGTCATGCCGTTCGGCCGCTGCCAGCTCTCGGTCACGACGCCAACCGGATCCTCGATCGCGCGCACGGTGGCGACCCCGTCCGCCATCGCGTCGATGCGCTCTTGGGTCAGCGTCAATCGGTCGACGAAGGCCGAGGTGGCTCCGCTGGCGCGGGCTTCCGTGACGTCCTCTGCGTTGGCGGCGAGAATGGCTGGCGCGTGGCGACGGATCGCGCGCTCGATGGCTTCCAGCGCCTTGTTCTTCTGCGCAGGCGAGGCCAGCGCCAGCACCCGCGCAGCGGCGCGCGCACGGGTCGCAAGTGCGTTCATCAGTTCGGTCAAATCGGCGTTGCCGTCGATTGCTTTCAGCGGCGCAGTCATGTCGGTCCAAATCTAAGGCCGGGCAGCCATTAAGATCATGCTTTAGCACGGAAATCCGGCTGTTGCGAAGGCTGGCTGTATGCACCGGCGACGAGGGTGGCTCGACAGGGGCCCCATCGAGGGTCTGGAGACAGCCGCGCCAAGTCGGCCAATGGCCTATTTGGCAGGGATTGCTCCGCTGGGGCCGATGACGAGGTCGTCGCGGTGGATCATCTCGGCCCGGCCGCTGACGCCCAGGATGGTCGCCACGTCACCTGACGAGCGGCCCTTGATCTTCTCGGCATCTTCGGCGTCGTAGGCGACAAGGCCGCGGCCGATCTCGTGGGTGTCGGGGCCGCGCACCACCACGGCATCGCCGCGGGCGAACTGGCCATCCACCCGGATCACGCCGGCCGGCAACAGGCTTTTTCCCGCGCGCAGCGCGCTCACCGCGCCGGCATCGATCGTCAGCGTGCCTTTCGGCTCCAGCGAGCCGGCGATCCATCGCTTGCGCGCGGTGACCGGATTGGCCGGCGTCAGAAACCAGGTGCAACGGCCGCCATCGGCGATGGCTTGCAGCGGATGCTCGATCTTGCCGGAGGCGATCAGCATATGCGTGCCGGCGGTGGTGGCGATCTTGGCCGCCTCGATCTTGGTGTACATGCCGCCGCGCGACAGTTCGGATTCGGCCGCGCCCGCCATCGCCTCGATTTCGGAGGTGACGGACTCCACGACCGGAATCAGCTTGGCATCGGGATTGGCGGCGGGCGGCGCGTCGTAGAGCCCGTCGATATCGGAGAGCAGGATCAGAAGGTCGGCGCTCGCCATGGTGGCGACGCGCGCGGCGAGGCGATCGTTGTCGCCGTAGCGGATTTCGTTGGTGGCGACCGTGTCGTTCTCGTTGATGATCGGCACCGCGCGCCATTCCAGAAGCTTGGCGATGGTCGAGCGCGCGTTGAGATAGCGGCGGCGCTCCTCGGTGTCCTGCAAGGTCACGAGGATCTGCCCCGAGCCGATGCCGTGCGCGCCCAGCACTTCCGACCAGATCCGCGCCAGCGCAATCTGGCCGACCGCAGCCGCGGCCTGGCTTTCCTCCAGCTTCAGCGGGCCGCGCGGCAGTTTCAACCGGCTGCGTCCGAGCGCGATCGAGCCGGACGAGACCACCAGCAATTCGCGTCCTTCGCCGTGCAGCTTGGCAAGGTCGCCGGCGAGCGCCGACAGCCAGGCGGTGCGCACCTCGCCGGCAGCCGAATCGATCAGCAGCGAGGAGCCGACCTTGACGACGATGCGGCGGAATTTTTTTAAGCTTGGGCGGGCCATGGCGAAGTACGACTTTGCGGGCGGAGCTTTGCAAGACGATTACAGCGAGAGTCTGCGACAGTACAGGCGGCAAGCGCCGGTCAGGTCGGGAGCGTCGCCCAGGGCTCGGACACCGCGGCCTCGGCCTGCGTGCCTTTGGCCTTGCTGGAGACCGGGGCTTCTCCGATCACCGCGACAAGCGCCCGCAGCGCCGCCTCGACGCCTTCGCCGGTTGCGCCCGAGATCAGAAGCGGCGTCTTCTTGGCGGCGCGTTTCAGCCGGTCCTTCTGCTTCTTCAACTCATCCGGCGTCACCGCATCGATCTTGTTCAAGGCGACGATCTCGATCTTGTCGGCGAGTTCGCCCGCATAGGCCTCAAGCTCGGCGCGTACCGTCTTGTAAGCCTTGCCCGCGTGTTCGCTCGTGGCATCGACCAGATGCAGCAACACACGGCAGCGCTCGACATGGCCGAGGAAACGGTCGCCGAGGCCTGCGCCCTCGTGGGCGCCCTCGATCAGTCCTGGAATGTCGGCCAGCACGAATTCGCGGCCGTCCGCATTCACGACGCCGAGCTGCGGGTGCAGCGTAGTGAAGGGATAGTCGGCGATTTTCGGTTTCGCGGCGCTGACCTTGGAAAGAAAAGTCGACTTGCCGGCATTGGGCAGGCCGACGAGGCCAGCGTCCGCGATCAGCTTCAGCCGCAGCCAGATCCAGCGTTCGTCGCCGACTTCGCCGGGATTGGCATTGCGCGGGGCGCGGTTGGTGGAGGATTTGAAATGCGCGTTGCCGAAGCCGCCATTGCCGCCCTCCGCGAGCACGAACTTCTCACCGAGCGTGGTGAAATCGTGGATCAGCGTCGTCCGGTCTTCGTCGAAGATTTGCGTGCCGACCGGCACCTTGAGCACAATGTCCTTGCCGTTGGCGCCATGGCGGTCCTTGCCCATGCCATTGGTGCCCTTCTGGGCCTTGAAGTGCTGTTGATAGCGATAGTCGATCAGCGTGTTCAGTCCATCGACCACTTCGACGATCACGTCGCCGCCGCGCCCGCCATTGCCGCCGGAGGGACCGCCGAACTCGACATACTTCTCGCGGCGGAAGGCGACGCAGCCGTTTCCACCGTCGCCGGAGCGGATATAGACCTTGGCTTCGTCGAGAAATTTCATGACCTTACACGTAGGGCAGGGGCCATGCTGCGGCAACCCTGCAAATCGTCGATTTTGACGAGAAGCCTTAATTTTCGGGGCGTTTTCGTCACGGCCGCCGTCGAAATCGGAAAGGCCCCGACGGGCAGCAATGCGAAGACACAACTGGAGAGAATCTGAGCGACCTGATAGGTCGGCGCCATCAACAGCTTCGCCGATCGCTTGATGGGTATTCGCGCAACCATATCGACCGCAGCCGACGATCGCTCGATGCGGCTCGCCGGCATCGTGCTGATGCTCGCGGCCGTCGGCATGTTCGCTTTCGGCGATGCGCTCGGCAAATATATCGTGGCGACCTATTCGGTCGGACAATTGATGTTTCTGCGCGCCTGCGCGGCGCTGGTGCTGATGGGCCCGTCGATGTGGCGGCAGCGTGCCGCATTCCGGCAGGTCAAGCGACCCTGGTTGCAGTTGCTGCGCGTCGTGCTGTCGACGCTGGAGATTGCCGCGTTCTTTCTCGCCACCGTCTATCTGCCGCTCGCCGATGTCGTCACTTACTATCAGGCGACCCCGATTTTCGTCACCGCGTTATCGGCGCTGGTGCTGGGCGAGCAGATCGGATGGCGGCGCTGGAGCGCGATCCTGATCGGATTTGGCGGCGTGTTGATCGCGCTTCGGCCCTCGGCACAAACCATCAGCTGGCCTGCGATGATCGCGCTCGCCGGCAGCCTCGCTTTTTCCGGTTCGCTGCTGACCACCCGTCTGTTGCGCACAACGCCCGACATCGTGCTGGCTTCGGCGCAATTTGTGGGCGGGCTGTTGTTCGGTCTTGTGATCGCGCCGGTCGGCTGGATCACCCCGACATGGGGCAGCCTTGGGCTGTTTTTCGCGGCCGGCGCGATCTCGGCCGCAGCGCTGCTCTGCGTCAACCGTTCGCTGAAGCTCGCGCCGGCCTCTACCGTCGTGCCATATCAATATACGATGATCGTCTGGGCGGTGGCTTTCGGCTACTATCGTGTTCGGCGACGTGCCGCAGCTTTCCACCGCGATCGGCGCCGCCATCATCGTCGGCGCCGGGCTTTATATCTTCCTGCGCGAGCGGAAACTCGGGCGCGCCGACACCGTGGTCAATCCGCCCGCGTAAGCGAGAGCTCCGAAACGCGGCTCTACATTATATTGACGCGTTTTCTTCACGCGAACCGGTGCCCACCCCCGGATCGAGTCCGAGGGCATGCTTCGCTTGAAAACGCTATGTTCGCATCGTCGAACTGCCCCAGTTCTTCAGCGACGCCCAGATGCTGCGCGTCAGGCGGAAACAATCGACCGGGGTCGACGATCCCAGCGATTCGAAACGGTGAAGTTCGACGCCGCTCCACTGGAAGCCGCATTTTTCCAGAACGTTGCGCGACGCCGGATTGGCGACGCGCGCGCCGGCGCGCAAGGCAGCCGGTGTCGAATTGCTCGAAGGTGAAATCGATCACGGCGCGCACGGCCTCGGTGGCAAAACCCTGCCCCCAATGGTCCACGCCCAACCAGTAGCCGAGTTCCGGCGCCTCCGGCTCGCGCCAATCGACGCCGACCATGCCGATCGGCTTGTGATCCTTTTCGATCAGGAAAACCGTTTCGCGATTGGTGGCAATGCCGCGAACGAATTCCACCGCGTCGCCTTGCGAATAGGGATGCGGCAAACGACGGGTGTTCTCCGCAATGCGGCGATCGTGAGCGAGATGCGCAATGGCATTCACGTCCGCGAGCGTCGGCTTGCGCAGCGCAAGCCGTTCGGTCTCGAGGATGCACCGTCCTGCCTCGTGAAGTGCCCGGGGCGGGATATCCTGCAGCATCTGAAAGGCTCCTTGAGTGGTCACTCCTGGATTTGCGCGCCCTCCATGTGGGAGGCCGCGCAACAAAAAGGGAGGCCGGTTTCCCGCCTCCCCTTGGAGCCTTTGAGCGCTCCGCCGGTTCAACAGGACCCGGCGGAATCATGCATGTCCGCCGTCTATTCGGCCGCCTCGGTCATCGGAATCACCGATACGAAGGTGCGGCCATTGGCTTTCGCACGAAACTCGACATGGCCCTCCACCTTTGCAAACAGAGTATGATCGGTGCCCATGCCGACATTAAGGCCGGGATGCCAGGTGGTGCCGCGCTGACGCGCAATGATGTTGCCGGGAATCACGTGCTCGCCGCCATAGGTCTTGATACCGAGGCGCTTGCCCGCTGAATCGCGGCCGTTACGTGATGAACCGCCTGCTTTTTTGTGAGCCATGGCCCGTCTCCAACTCTATCCGTTCTCTAGATCAATTCCGTGACGAATTCATTTCACTTTGTGTTCACGCCGATATGAAGCGTGTCACTTCAGCGCGCTACTTCTTGTCGCCCTTCTTCGCAGCGGCCTTTTTGGCCGGCGCCTTCTTGGCTTCAGGCTTGGCGCGCGGTTTCGCCGCAGCCTTTTTCGCGGCGGGCTTCTTTGGCGCAGCCTTCTTGGCGGCCTTCGGCGCCTCGTCGTCAGCGTCATCGGCCGGCTTCGCCACCACCTTCTCGCGCTTCGGGCGCGGTCCGATCGAAGGCTTGTTGTCGTTGGTCAGGATCTCGGTGATGCGAAGCACCGTGATCTCGTCGCGATAGCCGCGCTTGCGGCGCGAATTCTTGCGCCGGCGCTTCTTGAACGAGATCACCTTCGGTCCGCGCTTGTGATCCAGCACTTCGGCCGCAACGGAAGCACCCGCAACCGTCGGCGCACCGAGCACCGGCGTCTCGCCGCCAACCAGCAACACTTCGCCAAGCTGCACGATCGTGCCGACGTCGCCGGCGATCTTGCCTATCTCGAGCACATCATCCGGCGCGACACGGTATTGCCGCCCGCCGGTTTTGATGACTGCGAACATCGTTTTATTCCTTCGTGTTCGATCCCGGCCTCGAACAGACGTCCGGGCCGGCTTTTTCTACAGTCGTTATGGGTTCAATTTTCGCGCGATCGGGCCAAAGCCAAAAGCCAGGGCCTCAATTAAAGTCCGCGCAAAAACAAACAGCGCGAGGAATCTCCCGCGCCGGGTGAGCGGACTTATAGCCGCTTAAGGCCCCAAGTCAAGGTAAACTGGCCCCAAAACCCGCCAAAATCGAGGGGTTCGAGCGCCAGATAGCCAATCCGGGCTGGCCCGGCCAGCCCATGAAACCAACGGGTTCCCCGTGGGTTGTCCCCCGCATTACGGGCAATGCGGGCTAAGGAAAAAATGGCTGAGGACACCCTAACGACCGTCGGGATCGGCCGGCATGGCGCTGCCCGTCTGCCTTCGGTCGACGTCGACAGCTTCAATATCGAGTTGAAGGACGACGACGGCTTTCTCGGCGACCGCGCCAGCAAGGGGGCCTTTCGCAAGATCCTGGACGATCTGCGCAAGCCGCTGAAGAAAAACGGCGACGACCCGCTCGGCGGCAAATCCGCGGAGAAAATCACCAAAAGCGAGCTCGATGCGGCCTTGATGGGCGAGGACGTCGGCGCGGCCGCTTTGGTTCATGGCGCGATCGAGGAATTCGCCAGCGAACTCGCCTATGTGACCTCGAAATTCCTGAAGACCAAGGCGTGGGCCGATACCGAGCGCATCGTGGTCGGCGGCGGTTTTCGCCAAAGTCGCGTCGGCGAACTCGCCATTGCCCGCACCGATATTCTGCTCAAAGCCGAGGGCTTCAAGGTGGATCTGGTGCCGATCCGCTTCGATCCCGACCAGGCCGGCCTGATCGGCTGCCTGCATCTGGCGCCGTCGTGGATTTTCGAGGCCCATGACAGCATTCTCGCGGTCGATATCGGCGGCACCAACATCCGCTGCGGCCTGGTCGAAACCCGTTGGAAAAAGGCGCCCGATCTGTCGAAAGCCTCGGTCTGGCACGCCGAGCTCTGGCGCCATGCCGACGACGAGCCGACGCGCGAGGGCGCGGTCAAGCGGCTGGTCAAGATGCTCAAGGGCCTGATCGACGAGGCCGAGGCGGAAGGGCTGAAGCTGGCGCCGTTTATCGGGATCGCCTGTCCCGGCGTGATCAACGAGGACGGCTCGATCGCCAAGGGCGCGCAGAACCTGCCGGGCAACTGGGAAAGCAGCAAGTTCAATCTGCCGGCGAGCCTGGTCGAGGCGATCCCCGCCATCGGCGATCACGACACCGCGGTGCTGATGCATAATGACGGCGTCGCGCAGGGCCTCTCCGAGGTTCCGTTCATGCAGGATGTCGACCATTGGGGCGTGTTGACCATCGGCACCGGGCTCGGCAATGCGCGCTTCACCAACCGCCACAAGGACAAGGAAAAAGACGACAAGCGCGACGACGACAAGAAAGAGAAGAAGAAGGACTAAAGCGTTTTCAAGCGAAGCATGCCCTCGGACTTGATCCGGGGTGGGCACCGGTTCGCGTAGCAATCAAGTTTACGCAGATTGCGTAGACTTATCTGCGCAGAAAACGCGTCAAACAAAATCGAGAGCCTGCCTCTGGGGAAGTGCCTCGGTCGCCCCGCTCGGCCGGTAACCTTGACCGGTTAGGTTAAGACAGGGATTGCGTTGCCGCATGTGGCGGGTCCGTTACGGTCTCGCCGTCGCTCAGGCTGGCCTGTGAAGCCGCACTTCCCGGCCCGCAATTTCAATGACGCGACACGGGACCGCCGGTTTTTTCCGCGTCTGGCGGTCCCACTTCTTTTCTTTTTGCGCTGAAATTTAGCGCCTGGCCGCCTTGTCTGGCGCGGCTTCCTCAAATCGAGCCCGATCGGTTCTGATTCGATCAGAACCGGGCTCGAATCTTTTATTGTGACGCGTTTTGTTCACGCGAACCGGCTTCCACTTCGCTCCAAAACGCTCTAGAACTCGCCCCCGACCGAGGGCACCGATTTGCCCTGATTTGCGCCTGGAGAGGTGGCAGAGTGGTTGATTGTACCGCACTCGAAATGCGGCATAGGTGCAAGCCTATCGGGGGTTCGAATCCCCCCCTCTCCGCCACTACACTGTTCTCCTCAGTAACCGATTGTTCGAATCTACAGCAGAAACAACGAGTAGTGCGACAAACGCTGTTGCGGCCAGTTCCGCAATGTTACGCGTAGTCACCGCACAAACCGTAGTTTTCGAGCGTGGGTTCGGAGGACGGGTTTTCTCGGGGGAACACATGGCCGGCAAGCTCAAGCCGCTCGACGTCGAACGTGAAACTCGGCCCGGCAAATATGCTGACGGCGACGGTCTTTATCTCATCGTGAAGGGCCCAACGTCAAAAAACTGGATCTATCGATACACCAAGAAGGGCAAGGAGCGCTGGCTCGGCCTAGGCTCGCTCAAAGACGTGTCGCTAAAGGATGCGCGGCTTGCTCGCGATTCAGCGCGTCTTCGCGTCAAAGGCGATCGCAGCACGCCCGGCGTCGACATCGTCCAGGAGAAACAAGCGGCGCGTGAGGAAGCGAAAGCCGTAGAGATCAAGGTCACTCTGCCCACCTTCGAGCAATGCGCCGAAGCCTACATTCGCGAGCATTGGTCGACCTGGAGCAAGAAGCACCGCAATCAATGGCCGTCGTCGCTCAAACGCTACGCTTACCTGACGATCGGAAAACTCGTGATCCCGGAGATCAAGCCCAGCCACATCTACGAATTGCTACGGCCGATCTGGGTCGAGAAGCGAGAGACGGCCAATCGTGTTCGCGGACGGATCGAAACGATCATCGCGAAAAACGTCGACGTTGACGACACCGATTTTCGAAATCCCGCCGAGCTCACGAAACAGCTACGCGAGAAGCTTCCAAGGCGGCCGAAACGCATCGTTCGGCATCATCCAGCGCTGCCCTACGCGGAAGCACCGCAGTTCATGGCGGATCTATCGACGGTCGGCGGCGCTGCGGCTTCGATGCTACGCTTTCTGATCTTTACGGCCTGCCGTACCAACGAAGTCGTCGAGGCCTGCTGGTCCGAGATCGATCGACTTTCGTCGACTTGGAAGATCCCCGGCGAACGCATGAAGATGAACCAGGACCACGTCGTGCCGTTGTCGGCTCCCGTACTGGCCATCCTGGAAAAAAGGCGCACCAGTGTCCAAGGCGAATTGATCTTCCCGAATCCGGATGGCGGAATATTTTCGGAGAATGCGATGCTCGCCGTGCTTGACCGTATGGGCTACGGCCACGTCACTGTGCACGGTTTCCGCTCCACGTTTGCGACCTGGGCGGAGGAATGCACTGACTATCCGGATGGAGTGCGGGAGGCAGCGCTTGCGCACAAGTACAAATCTGAGACAACCGCCGCTTATCAGCGCGGGCAGAAGCTTGAGAAGCGTCGCTCCCTTATGAGCGATTGGGCTAGTTTCGCTTCGGCATCGAACCTTATTCCGTTACGGGAACGGGCATAAAACCGCCGTGCCCTGCGCACGATCAAATCGTGACTACGCGGAAGGCACCTAAACAGCGCGGTTCTACGCCGTAACCTGGTTGCGCGTTGCGTCGATCGGACCTGACCGGCATGATCGGAATCATCAAGAAACAACAGGGCATTTCACATGTCTCATCCCGGTGCCGGCGTCTTGGAAACACCGCTTGTCGCTTCGCCGAACCAAACCATGAGGGCGATTCAGGTCTCGCGCAAAAAGCTGTACCAGCTTATTAACAGCGGCGAGTTAGAAAGCTACACCGAAGGCAAGTCGCGCCGGATCACGGTCAAATCGATCAACGAATACATCGAGCGACGGCTAGCTGCGGAAACGGCGCGTCGCGGCCGCGCTGCATCAGATCGAAATCATCCGTCACGTTCTTAAGCACGCGCCGCTCGCGGCAGCGAGCCGGTTGGCTCCGGACTAGATCGGATGAATGGTGATGCAAGCATCTCAACGCCGATAAGGGATGGGCGGAAAGCGCTCTCGCTCGCTCCTCGCATTGTGGCGACGGCCCCGGCTACGCCTTCGGAGCGGCTCCGTGCTTTGCAGGAAATGGCCGATCACCTGCACCAATATGTGCAAAGCGGATCGCTGGATCCGGCGACCGTTGTCGACAAGATCTTCGAGGTCGCCGAGTTCGCATGGGCTGACTGGTGAGCCCGGCAGTGACCAAGAGGCCACTGTCATGCAGATTGCGATGTCGGCAAAATTGCCGCCCGAGCTGCATCCAAGAATGCGGTCCGATCGCGGCTCTAACGGTCGCGCTTTACCGACCCCACCGTCGCTCGAAACCAAAACGCCAGCTGTCTGGAAGGGGACTGAGCCGCTCAAACAGCGTTGGTTGGCGGTAGCACGCATTCCGTCAGGCGATCTTACGCTCTATTCAGGCAATGGTGGCGCCGGCAAGACGGAAACAGCGGTGCAGCTGCTGGTTTCGGTGACAGCGGGGTTAGGTGACTGGCTTGGGTGCGTTGTCGAAGCCGGGCCGGCGCTGTTCCTCAGTTGTGAGGAGCCTGAGCCGAACGTTCGTGACCGTATCGAGCGCATCTGCAGGCACCGTCAGATCGACCCGCATGCGATCGCAGATCTGCACTTGCATTTTCCAGACCTTGAGGCGACCTAGCTCGCGACTGCCGACCGGTTAGGCAAAGTAACGAAAACCGCGCTTCTTTTGCAGGTCGAAGCCTGGATCACTGCGCACCGGCCGATCCTGGTCATCATCGATTCGATTGCTGCCGTGTTCGACGGCGAAGCCATCGCGCGTCGCCAGGTCCGCAGCTTTCTCGCAATGTTGCGGAAGATCGCCCGCGAAAATGCAACAGCCATTGTGCTGCTCGACCACCCCTCGGTGCGCGGCATGGCCGACGGCTCCGGGACTGCGAATTCTGTCGATTGGCGCAATTCCGTCCGCTCCATGCTGCACCTCTCGGATGCCGACAAAAACGATCCGGATATCCGAGAACTCGAGATCAAGAAGTCGAACTACGGGCGCGCCGGCGAGAAGGTCAAACTGCGCTGGAACGGCCTGACGTTCGTTCCGGCGACGTCTGGCGACAGCTCCCCTTACCGGGCGGCCGCCGAGCGCGACGTCGACGAGCTTTTCCTTAAACTGCTTGACAAGCGCATCGCCCAGGGCCGACCCGTCCGACCAAGCACCGGCCGCGGAAGTGCGCCCTTTGAGTTGGCAGGCGACCCCGAGGCGAACGGCGTATCGGCAGAAGCTTTTCGCGCAGCCATGGAGCGCTTGTTTACGGCCGGCAGGATCGTAAGCGTGGAAACGGGTCCGCGTCGAAGCGACGGAAGCACATCGAGAGAGCATCCCGGTGACCTTCCATCGCCTTCCATCGGTCCTCCATCGCTTCCAACGCCCATTCGAACGCCCCTGCTGACGATCATTCCATCGCCTGCTATCGCCCCTTCCATCGGCGGTGTTCCATCCCCCCACACCCCCAGAGCGATGGAACGCTTCGCTCCGTTGGTGCTGCGCTCGCGTTCACAGGGCCTCGATGCAATTGGAGGTAAGCGGCGAGCGGTACGGGCTGCTGGGAGTGACGGCGAGATAAAGCGAACTGGCGTTCGCAAGTTTTCATCCTCCGACTACAGTCGGAAGTGTTTGTCTGCACATTGGTCTTTCGCACCTTGCGATGACGTCAGAGTGGCATCGTCCAAGGTGGCGCGCCAGTGGCGTGGAATTTTTTCTTTTTGATTTCAATCTGCTGAGCGATGGCGTCCGCAATGTGCGCGAATCGAGAGCCTCGTTGCTTTTCGCCATCATGCGCGCTCGTGCGACTTGATGCGATCGGTGCTCGGCAGCGCTTGCGTCGGCTTTTTCCGACGTCAATCGTCGCGTCATGGCACGTGATGACAGCGAAAAATTTCGGGTCAGGCCTGGTCGATCGCGCAACGGTGGAGCGCGGATCAATCCGCGGACGCAGCCGTTCCTCAAGCAGGTCCAGATCGCGGTCCGCAAGGCAGGCGGCGATCCCAGGCGGATAGGCTCGGGAGCGCGATCGGGCGGCGGCCGGGAAGGAGGAAGGACGGGTCGGTTCAACGCGCGCGGCCGGGGCGCGAAGGTCGTTGCCTCGTTCGCTCGGCGGGCGGGGACGGTGGGTGGCAGAGAGATTCCGCAGGCCGCTTCCGGGCGCGGCGAGTGGTGGTCAAGGCGAGGGTGGTCCGGCTCAATCCGCAAGCGAGGGGCGCACGCGGCCCGAAGATGCGCGGGACGATGAGCAGGGCCGTGGATGCCCATCTGCGTTACCTTGAACGGGATGGTGTTACGCGTGACGGCGAGCGGGGCAAGGCCTATTCGGCGTTCGAGAACGAGGCCGACGGCAAGGCGTTTGTGGAGCGCGGCCGGGAAGATCGTCATCAGTTTCGGTTCATCGTCGCGCCCGAGGATGCGACCGAAATGGCCGACCTTCGCGGCTTCACCCGCGACCTCATGCGCCAGATGGAATTGGATCTTGATACTCGCCTCGACTGGATCGCGGTCGACCATCACAACACCGGCCATCCCCACACCCACATTATCGTCCGCGGCGTGCTCGATGACGGCCGCATCCTCAATATCGCCGGCGACTACATCGCCCATGGCGTCCGCCACCGGGCGAGCGAGCTCGTCACCCGGGAATTGGGCCACCAGAGCGAGATCGAGCTTCAGACCAAACTGCAGAACGAGGTCGAGGCCGAGCGGGTGACCCGGCTCGACAAGATGCTGTTGAGCGAGCAGCAGGAGCAGGGCGTGATCGACCTGCGGCCCGGGGAGGGCGCGACCTTCCTCGTCCGCGAGAACCGTAACCTCATGATCGGCCGGGTGCGGCACCTGGAGCGCTATGGAATAGCCACCGAGCTTGAGCCGGGACGATGGGCCCTTTCCGACCGCGCGGAGCAAGTCCTGAAGGATCTGGACCACCGCAATGAGGCCATCAACTCGATCCACCGGGCGCTCACCAGGAATGGTCTCGCCGAGGAGCGTGGTGTCGGCCAATTCGCCCTTCACGGCGAAGGCTTAGGCGAGAAGATCGTCGGCCGGGTCCTGGCCAAGGGCCTGGCCGGAGACGAGATGGGCGAGCGGGTCTACCTGGTCGTCGACAGCATCGATGGCCGGGTCCATCACATGGAGTTCAAGGACCCGAGCCGGATCGAGGAGGTCGGGCGGGACATGATCGTCGAAGCGGCCCCAGTCGTCTCCGGTCCAAGACCTGCCGACCGCAACATCGCCAGCAATGCCGAGGAGAGACAACGGCATCTACCGGCCGAGCCGGCACCTGGAGCGCGTCCGCGACAGCTTTGAGCGGCAGGGCAAGGACCCCGAAGCTTTCGTGCGTTCCCACGTCCGCCGCCTGGAGGCACTGCGGCGGGCAGGCCTTGTCGAGCGGATCGATGCCGATCATTGGAAGGTCCCGAAGGACATCGTCGAGCGCGGGCAGGCCTACGACCTCAGCCAGGGCGGCGACGGGCTTAAGAATACGGACGCTCTCGGCCATCGGCCTCGACCGGCAGATTGCCAGCGATGGTGCGACTTGGCTCGACCGACAGATTATTGCCGAGGACCGCTCGGAAATCGGGGACAGCGGTTTTGGCAGAGAGGTCAACAAAGCTATCAGCCGTCGGGCTCGGCGACTTGTGGAGATGGGCCTTGCGACCGCTAAGGATGGCAAGGCCCACGTTCCTGTCCACACCGTGGCGACTCTTGAGCGACGGGAGGTCGAGCGTGTCGGCCATCAGATGGCGAGAGAGCGCGGGCTAACCTACATGCCAGCAAATGCCAGCGAGTATGTGAGTGGCCGCCTCGCCGGCGTCGCAAGCCTCGTCAGCGGACGCTTCGCCATGATCGACAACGGGCTCGGCTTCCAGCTCGTGCCCTGGCAACCTCTGCTCGAGAAGCACATCGGCCGGCACATCAGCGGCCTTCAGCGCGACGACGGTGGCATCGAGTGGACATTTGGAAGGAACAGGGGGCTTAGCCTGTAGTGCTGTCACCGAAGGGGGGCCTGCTACCATCAATTGGGCCGGACCGCCGCCGCCCTATCAAGGCGGACGCGTGCCGCGCCCCGCTTCGCGGCTGGCGGCCTTGACAGGCCGTCGGCGGCCCGGCGGTTAGCTCGCGTGCAGGTAAGGAGAAAGGAAGCATTGCGCTACGGTTCTGAAAATCGCGCTCCCGGCGTGAATTGGCCCGCGGAGCTAAAATTCGCTCCGCTTGGTCGGCACGCCCTGGCGGCGCTCGTGCGGCGTCCCGGTTACACTGTCGTGGACAGCCTAGCCGACTATGCTGACGCGCCCGATTTGGGACTGCGGACCGGCAGGGCAATCGGCACGTGCGGCGACGAGCTTATCACGCGCGGCGCGCCGTCCGAATAGGCCGGCGTCCCATAGCCACGGTCTTTGATCAGGGCCTCAAGATAGAGAACAAATTTTTCCGCGAGCATTTGATGGACTCCATTGTGCATCAATTGCCGCGATGTTGCGCTGGCTCTGTTTCATGTCTGTTTCGAGCAGTTCGCGAAACGGTTTCGTCGGCCCGCGGGTCTGCCAGATGCCGTCACAAGGCTGTGAGGGTAAATCCGGTTGGAATTCTCCCGGGTGGTACGTCCACTTCTAGTTTTCGTAGGAAGGGTGTGCGATTGCAGCGTGCAAAATCGACGGCGATTGCTTCATGTCGATATCGCCCGACGGGTCGACATCTAACCATTTTCTTAACAGGTCGGTGCGAAAGTCGGTCAAATTTCTATTACTCTAGGATTAAATAATGGCTTTCTCGATTTGATCCCTGAAAGTGCGAGCCGGAATAGCCGCGGCAATCATGTTTGCGGCGGGCGTGCTTGCAGCAGGCCTCCTGTCCTATGGGGCGATGAGCCGGACGCTTGAAGAGGCGCACAATCAGCGACTGCTTGCAGGCGCCAGCGTTGGTCTCCAGGCTCTGAACGGCGTTGGCGACCGTGTGAACGTCTACTCGGAAATCGTCGCACGTCACCCAGATCTAATCGCCGCAGTGCAACGAGCGGACGCGGCCGGCCTTGAAGCGTTTTCTGTTCAAGAGTTTAAGGCGATTTACGCCGTGGATCCGGCATTGGCAACGCTTGAGGTCACCGACCTAAGGGGCATTGTCATCCAGCGAGGCCATAACCCCGCCAAGCGCGGCGACAACAAATCAGCGCAACCACAGGTTCATGCGGCCCTTGAAGGAAAGCCGGCGAGGGGCCTGACAGTCTCACCAAGTACGGGCGAAGCGGCCGAAGACAGCGTTAAGCCGATTTACGCCAGCGGCAAGGTCATCGGAACGCTCAAGGCCGGTTCTTATTTCGGCCAAGCGACTGCTTCCGAGTTAAAGGAACGAACCGGCTTTCAAGTCGTCTTTTTGCACGGTGGAAAGATTATGGCGTCCACCTTCGGAAAGGATGCCCAACTTCCGATCGCGCCTGACGCCATCAGAACTGCCGTCGGCGGGACGCCATCAACCACTGACTTCGCATTTGCCGACAAACCCTATCGAGCGCGCTTGGTCTATCTTCCAAGCGACGTGGGCGAGGGAATGACGATCGGCTTTATCTCCAGTCTCGCTCAGGTTGAGGGCGAAAAATCTGAGTTCGCCTGGTCGCTCGGGTGGAAATGCCTCGTAGCCTTACTCGTCATCCTTCCCCTCGCATTCTTCGGCGCACATATAGCGACGCGTCAACTGTTGCGGCTCGCCGCGACGATGCGAGAGCTGGCGACTGGAAATCTGGATGTGGTTCTTCCGGGGCTGAACCGCCGCGACGAGATCGGTGATATTGCCAAGGCCGTCGAAAACTTCAAGGTCGTGGCGGTCGAAAAGGCTAACGCCGAGCAAGATGAAAGGCGCAAGCTCGATGATCAGGCAGCGAACGAGCGCAAGCGTGGCATGCAACGGCTTGCCACCGAATTTGAAAATGCGGTCGGCAACATCATTGGCGCCGTATCGTCAAACGCAACGACGCTCGAAAGCGCCGCGATCAAGCTGACTGCGACTGCGGAAAATACACAGACGCTGTCTACGACGGTCGCGGCTTCCTCGGAGGAAGCTTCTATCAACGTCAATTCGGTCGCGAGTGCTGCGTCTGAGATTACTTCGTCGGTTCTTAAAATCGCTGAACAGGTCGATCAATCGCGTCGGATTTCCAACGAAGCTGTTTCCCGCGCGAGTAAAGCTGACGCACGGATCGCCGATCTCACGCAGGCCGCTGCAAGAATTGGCGATGTCGTTCAGTTGATCACATCGGTGGCGGCGCAAACCAATCTACTGGCCTTGAACGCAACGATTGAAGCCGCCCGTGCTGGCGATGCCGGCCGAGGCTTCGCGATCGTTGCGCAAGAGGTCAAGGCGCTTGCGGCTCAGACTGCCAAGGCAACTGAGGAGATCGACACCCAAATCCAGGGTATGCAGGTCGCCACGGCGGAATCAGTCAGCGCCATCAAGGATGTCGGTGCGACGATTGCGCAGATATCGGAGATTGGGGAAGAAATTTCAGCGGCCGTCAAGGCGCAGGGCACCATGACGGAAGGGATAGCGAATAACATAGCGCAGGCCGCTACGGGAACGTCGGAGGTCGCCTCGAACATTGCCAAGGTCAGCCTTGGCGCGGTTGAGACCGGATCCGCATCCACGCAAGTGTTGCAATCGGCTCGCTCGCTGTCGAGCGAAAGCCAGCAGCTCAAAGTCGCAGTCGAGCAATTCCTGGCAACGGTTCGCGCCGCGTAGCCGATATCGGTCGTTCGACCAAGTTAGGACCTGCTTTTCATGCAGGTGTGCATGAATTGGTGTCGCTTCAAAAGATGCAAATGCTGTTGCTTCGCTTCACCTCGGCAGTGCTCTAATTTCTCGGCAAGAAGTCTGCTGGTGGCCGCGATCTCGCCAGAAGATTTGCCCGATTGAGCAAATACCGGCGATGAAAGCGAAATGGAGACGAGAATGCCGGCGCATGCGATAGCCGAACGATACATATTTCCACCTTGAACGGATTGGTGAGGGCGTGAATCTCCTGCTTCGCTACCATGCAGCAGAGAAGAGGCAAAGAGATTAGAAAGAAACAAGCAGAAATATCTGGTGCGCGCCGATCAGACCTTGGTGGAGTTTGCGCTGATCAGAAATCCGACCGCAGCCATCGCGATGGCTCCCACGACAGCACCGGTCAATCCCTCGATCACAGCCGCTTCGACCGCGGTCGGCGGGGTAATGGTGCCGCCGGCAGTGACCAGCGTGAGGGCCATCGTCTGAAGGAACAAGCCGCTTAAGGCGCCGGCTACCAACCCCACAATGCTGTGTCCTACCCAGCCAAAGCGATGTTCATGCAGGGCGCCTGCCGCCACATGGGCACCGACAAAGCCCGCAACAATCTGAACGATCAGGCCCGTTGTCCAATCCATAGGTGACCTCCGTCGCAAGAGCGTCATGAATATCTGAAATCTTCGGCATGTCCATAGTTCGCGACATATGGACAATGCGAAAATAGCTGATTTGTCGGGGAGGAAGAGTGATGAAGCGAGTAACTTTGATTGCGGTTGGGATTTGCTTGCTGGCGTCGCCTGCGGCCATTGCGCTGGATCAGAATCTTCCGGCCTACAAACCGATAAGTGGCGTGAGCGGCCAGTTCAAATCGGTGGGCTCCGACACACTCGGAAACGCGATGGGATTGTGGGCTAAGGGCTTTCGTGAGCTCTATCCAGACGCCAAGATCACGATCGAGGACGAAGGATCGGCCACCGCGCCTCCCGCATTACTTGAGGGGTCTGCGCAGTTTGGGCCGATGTCGCGGCCGTGGACGTCGGACGAATCCGAGGCGTTCGAGAAGAAATACGGTTACAAGGTGTCCTATGTGTCGGTGGCGGTGGATGCCCTCGCGGTTTACGTCAACAAAGAAAATCCGATCCGCTGTTTGTCGGTCCAACAGGTCGACCAAATCTTCTCTCTGAATCGCAAGGGCAGCGGTGGCAAATCCATCCGCACCTGGGGCGATGCCGGCCTGGCTGGCGAATGGGCCTCCAAACCCATCGCGCCCTATGGTCGCAACGACATTTCAGGGACGCACGAATTTTTCAAGGAGATCGTTCTTTACGGAGGCGATTTTAAGCCCGAGGTCAAGCAACAGCCTGGGTCTGAAGCGGTCGTCAACAACGTCGCAGGCGACAAATTCGCGATCGGCTACTCGGGCATCGGTTACCGAACTGAAGGCGTACGGGCCGTCCCGTTGTCTCTGACGACGGGGCGTGAATGCTACGACACGTCGGCCGAAGCCACCTATTCAGGCAACTATCCGATCGCACGGTACCTCTATATCTATTTCAACAAAAAGCCGAACGAACAAGTCGATCCGCTGCGCGGCGAATTCATCAAGTATGTGCTTTCCAAGGATGGTCAGGCACTGACTGAAAAAAGTGGCTTCTATCCATTGCCGAGCGAAATACAGGCGAAAGAACTTAAGAGGCTAGGTTTTACGAACTAGTCCATTGGTCCGGCTTCGCATCTGATTAAACCCGCGGCGATCGACCGCACGGCTTGTACAGGCGCAATCCAGCCTAAGCGAGGCCGGAAATGGTGGCGCTGCGCGTTGATTCTTTTTTATTTCGCGTTGTAAGACAGATGCTTAACCGAGTTAGGCCAGCCAAAATCCACTGTCATCTGACTGTCACATAACCTCCATAAAAGCTGTAACGCCGGCACGTAGAGATTCCGGCCAGAGCGCGTTAACCCCTTCGCGCTCGCTCTCGAAGATGGAGAAATCCCGTGAAATTCCTCAGATTGATCGCTGCCGCTGGCGCAGTCGCTGCATCCACGCTGCCGGCTCTCGCCCTGGATATTTCCGGCGCGGGCGCGACGTTCCCTTACCCGATCTACGCCAAATGGGCCGACGCTTATAAGAAAGAGACCGGCAACGGCATGAATTACCAGTCGATTGGTTCGGGTGGTGGAATCAAGCAGATCCAGTCCAAGACCGTTACGTTTGGCGCTTCGGATATGCCGCTGAAGCCCGAAGATCTGACGAAGTCGGGGCTTGTTCAGTTTCCGACAGTGGTGGGTGGCGACGTCCCGGTTGTTAACCTGGACGGCGTGAAGCCAGGCGACCTTAAGCTGGACGGCGATACTCTGGCCAAGATCTTCCTGGGCGAGATTAAGTCTTGGGATGATGCTGCGATTGCGAAGCTCAATCCATCAGCAAAACTTCCGAAACAGGCCATCGTGGTTGTGCATCGCTCAGATGGATCGGGCACCACCTTTATCTGGACCGATTATCTTTCGAAGGTGAGCGCGACTTGGAAGTCCCAGGTCGGCGCCAACACCTCGGTCGAATGGCCGGCTGGCATCGGCGCAAAGGGCAACGAAGGTGTCGCCAATAACGTATCCAATACAAAGGGTGCGATTGGCTACGTAGAATATGCCTACGCCAAACAAAACAAGATGACCTCTGTCTCTATGATCAACAAGGACGGCAAGGTCGTTGAACCCAGCGCTGCTGCTTTTCAGGCCGCTGCTGCGAACGCTGATTGGGAGAAATCGGATCATTATTACGTCATCCTGACCAACCAGCCGGGCCCAACGTCGTGGCCGATCGCCGGCGCGACCTTCATCCTCATCCACACCCAACCGCAGGATCCGGCCGCTGCCGCCGAGGCATTGAAGTTCTTCGCCTGGGCTTACAAGAAGGGCGGCAAAATGGCCGAAGATCTCGACTACGTCCCGATGCCGGACAAGGTCGTGACCTCCATCCAGAAGATGTGGGCGGCGGACATCAAGGATAGCAGCGGCAAGCCGCTGTTTGCCGCTACAAACTAGAAGACCGTGGGGAAGGCGGGGAAACTTTAGCCCCCGCCTTTCTCGCTAGATCGCGTAGCTAACGACCAAATCCAAGAAGTGATATGAACTAGCGGGAGGAGTGGTCGTGGTTGAAGCGGCTTGGGAAGGGACGGACTTGGAGGCCCAAGACATCGCGGAGCGGGCGCGGGTCCTGAATAGACTCAGGATCGGTGATGTCGTCTTCCACCAACTCACCAAGGGTTCCGCCATTCTGGTGCTCGTGGTCCTTGGCGGTGTCATCTTGTCGCTCTTTCTCGGAGCGTTGCCGGCTCTGCAGGAATTTGGCTTCGGCTTTCTGACCACAACAAGCTGGAATCCGGTGACGGATAAGTTTGGCGCGCTTGCCCCGATCTACGGCACGATCATTACCTCATTTATTGCCATGCTGATCGCGGTGCCGTTCGGCCTTATGATCGCGATGTTTCTGACCGAGCTTTGCCCGATGTTCCTGCGGCGCCCGATCGGCATTGCGATTGAACTCCTCGCGGGCATTCCTAGTATTATTTACGGCATCTGGGGTCTGTTCGTGTTCGCGCCTTTCGTGCAAGCCCACATTCAACCGCCGGTGATCGCAGCGTTCGAGAACATACCGGTCCTCTCGACACTGTTCGCTGGCCCCCCCTTCGGCATTGGTATTCTGACCGCCAGCCTCATCCTGGCGATCATGGTATTGCCGTTCATCACTTCGGTCTCGCGAGATGTGTTCGACGCCGTGCCGCCGGTTCTAAAGGAGGCCGCCTACGGGCTCGGCTGGACCCAATGGGAAGTTTGGCGCTATGTCGTGCTGCCCTTCACCCGCATCGGCGTAATCGGCGGTGTGATGCTTGGGCTCGGCCGCGCGCTTGGCGAGACCATGGCAGTCACTTTCGTCATCGGGAACGCCCATAAGATAGCAACTTCATTGTTCGCGCCCGGGACCACGATCTCTGCCACTATCGCCAACGAATTCACCGAAGCCGTCGGCGATCTCTACACCTCGTCGCTGATTGCGTTGGGCCTCATCCTGTTCGTTATAACCTTCATTGTGCTCGCCGCTGCCCGCTACTTGTTGCTTCGGATAGAGAGGAGGGTCGCCTGATGAAGGTCACAGCGATCTATTCTGCCCGCCGCCGACGCAACGGGCTGGCCAAGGCCGCGTCTTACGTAGCGACGCTTGTGGGTCTCAGCTGGTTGGCGCTCATTCTCGGTGTGCTATTTTGGCAGGGGTTTGGCGGGTTATCGATACGCGTGTTTACCGAAATGACGCCGCCTCCCGGCGCCGCGGGAGGCTTGCTCAATGCCATCGTCGGCAGTCTGATTATGACAGCGCTAGCTCTGGTGATAGGAGGACCCATCGGTGTCCTTGCGGGGACCTACATGGCGGAATATGGCCGTCATGCGAAGCTGACCAGCATTGTTCGCTTCATCAATGACATCCTCCTGAGCGCGCCATCCATCGTGGTCGGGCTTTTCATCTATGAGGTCATGGTTCGGCCGATGGGGCACTTCTCCGGAATCGCCGGTGCAGTCGTGCTCGCCGTTCTGGTGATACCGGTGATGGTTCGTACGACCGAAGACATGTTGACGTTGGTTCCGAACGGTTTGCGCGAGGCGGCGGCTTCGATCGGATTGCCGCGATCACTCATGATACGCCAGATAGCCTATCGCGCCGCGAAAGCCGGTATTGTCACTGGACTTTTGTTGGCGATCGCTCGCATCAGTGGCGAAACGGCGCCGTTGCTGTTCACCGCACTCAACAATCAGTTTTACAGCACCAATCTCAACGCGCCTATGGCGAGCCTGCCTTCTGTCATCTTTCAGTTTGCTCTCAGCCCCTACAAGGAATGGCAGGAGTTGGCCTGGACGGGCGCTCTCATCATTACGCTCGCCGTGCTTGCCATGAGCATTATCGCCCGTGCGTTGACTGCCGTGAGGAAACCAACATGAACGTCGTCGCGCCACAAGCGTCCGATCTCAAGCCGCGGGCTCCCGCCACTGCCGCACCCAAAGACAAGATCGCGATCCGAAATCTCGATTTCTACTACGGCGAGACGAAGGCGCTGAAGAATGTCAGCCTCCCGCTGTACGCCAATCAAGCAACGGCCTTCATCGGACCGTCCGGTTGTGGCAAGTCGACGCTGCTACGGGTTCTCAACCGGATGTACGACCTCTATCCGGGTCAGCGCGCCGAGGGGCAGGTCATCCTTGATGGCATGAACGTCCTTGAGCCGGGGCTGGACTTGAACCTGCTACGTGCGCGGGTCGGTATGGTGTTTCAGAAGCCTACGCCGTTTCCAATGACGATCTACGAGAACATCGCCTTCGGAATTCGTTTGTATGAGAAACTGCCAAAGAGCGAACTGGACGGACGGGTGGAGCAAGCGCTGACCCGCGGAGCGTTGTGGAACGAAGTCAAGGATAAGCTCAATGCCAATGGTCTCAGTTTGTCCGGCGGACAGCAGCAGCGGCTGTGCATTGCGCGCACGGTCGCCGTGCGGCCGGAGGTAATCCTGTTCGATGAACCCTGTTCTCGCTCGATCCGATCTCAACTGCCAAGATCGAGGAGCTGATCGACGAGCTAAAGCGCGATTACACGATCGTCATAGTTACCCACAACATGCAGCAGGCAGCGCGCGTATCCGATCATACGGCCTTCATGTATCTCGGTGAATTGATCGAATTCGACGAAACCAACAAGATCTTTACCTCGCCGAACGACCGGCGAACCCAGGACTACATCACCGGCCGCTTCGGCTAGGAGCGTCATCATTCGAAAGAGGGACGCTTATCTTCGAGTGATGTTCAAGTTTGTAAATGAGATCAGGTTCCGGTCGCGGAAGATGATCTAAGGAGAGCGAGAATGGCCTCAGAACATACCGCCAAGGCGTTCGACAGCGACCTTCAGGAATTGACGCGGCTGGTCGCCGAAATGGGCGGTCTGGCCGAGCGCATGATCGTGGATTCCGTCGATGCGCTGATCCGCCGCGATGTTGCGGTCGGTCGTCGGGTGGTTGAAGCCGATGCCGAGATCGACAACTTGCAGCGTGTCATCGAGGAGCGTGCGGTGCTGACCATCGCCCGGCGCCAGCCGATGGCGGTCGACCTGCGCGAAATCGTCGGCGCGATCCGGGTCGCCGGCGACCTCGAACGGATTGGCGACCTGGCCAAGAACATCGCCAAACGGGTCGCCGCGCTGGAGAGCGAATTTCCAGCCGCTGAAGCTGATCCGGGGCCTCGAGCACATGACGGATCTCGTGCAGGCCCAGGTGAAGTCGGTGCTCGATGCCTATGCGGGCGCATGATCTGCCGGCGGCGATGACCGTCTGGAAGAACGACGAGGAAGTCGACGCGATCTGCACCTCGCTGTTTCGCGAGCTGTTGACCTACATGATGGAAGACCCACGCAACATCAGCTTCTGCATTCATCTGATGTTCTGCGCCAAGAACATCGAGCGGATCGGCGACCATGTCCACCAACATCGCCGAGACCGTCTTCTACATGATCGAAGGCCAGCCAGATCCTTGAAAAGCGCCCGAAAGGCGACATGACGACTTTTGCCACAACCGATGCCTGGGAAACTAGACGATTAATCGAGCGGAATGCAATTCGGTTCACGCGCTGAACAACGACATTCCCATGGACGAAGAGAAGGCTACAGCACATGAGCGCGCGCATTCTGGTGGTGGAAGACGAGGAAGCGCTGACGACGTTGTTACGCTATAACCTCGACGCCGAAGGATATGACGTCGAAACGGTCGGGCGCGGCGACGACGCCGACACCCGCCGCGAAAGAACGGATTCCCGATCTGATCGTGCTGCACTGGACGCCACCCGTACTCTCCGGCATCGAACTGGTGCTGCTGTCTGCGGGCATGGCTGGCAACGGAAGCAGCTCCCGATCATCATGCTACCGCGCGCGGCGAGAAAGCGAGCGGGTGAGAGGCCTTGCGAACCGCGCCGACGATTACATCGTCGAAGCTGTTCTCGGTGCCGCAGTTGCTGGCGCGGGTCCGCGGCCTGTTGCGCCTGCGCGAGCCCCGAACGGCTCGCCACCGTGCTCACCTACGGCGACATTGAACTCGATCGCGAGAAGCGCCGCGTCGCCCGTTCCGGCCGTCCGGTCGACCCCGGGTCGACCCGAGCACCCGGTCCCGCTCCGAAAACTTCTCTGGAGCATCCCGGCCGTGCGTTCAGCCGCGAGCAACTGCTGGACAGCGTCCGGGGCCGCGACATCTATATCGATGAGCGTACGGTGGACGTGCATATCGGGCGTTTGGGATCCTGCTCAATCCGGCCGGGAGCAGGATCGCATCGGCAACTCCGTGCGCGGCGCGGGCGACGCGCTCGACGATCGCTTCGCGAAGGTGGAATCTAAACTGAAGGCCAACGGATGATTTGGAGCATTCCCGCCGAGCGGCCTGCCACCTCTGATTAGTGTCGGCGAGTTCCGTTTGGATCGTGAAACCATCCGCGTATGGCGGAAGGACAAGCCGCTTCAGCTCTCGATGAGGCAGTTCCGCCTGCTCGATCCGTCTATGCGGCGGCCGGACACGCCGTTTTCCTTTGAGGAATCTGCGGCTCGCGGTTCGGAGAAGAGACTCAGCCATTGAAGACGGCACTGTCGCGTCCGAAGTGGGCCGGCTGCGGCACGCTCTCGGTTTTAGCTATGGCAAGAACCCGCTCAAGGCCGCTAGAGGCGTCGGTTTCCTCTTCGAAGCTCCCCCCTCCAGAGTCAAACCGTGGCGCCGGCGAGGGTCGTCAAACCGCGCTTTGCTGAAGTCCGAGACGTTCGGGCACTTGAGTGGGCAGGACGAAGGTGATGGCCGAGCAAGCACTAGCATCGCTGCCAACCGATCAGACAGCCTTCGATGCCCGCCAGCCGAGAGAGCAGGCCCGAAAGGATGATGCCAAGAAGGCGCCCAGCGGCGTTCGCCGCGTAGTAGAAGCCGACATCTTCGGCCGCCTTCTCCGAACCGGCATAGGCCAGGATCAAGTACGAATGCAGCAACGAATTCACAGCAAAGGGCAAGCGGAACAGCGCCAATCCCGTGACGAGCACGAAATCCGGACGGGGTAGCTCCGCCGTCTGCATCAGAACTGCGAGTATGATGGGCACGGCAGCCAAAATCGCCGCCCACAGGCGCGCAGCGGGAATTTCGCGGCTCAATCCGTCGGAGCTGCGCGTGACGAGCGAAGGGGCAACGGCCTGGATACCGCCATACACCACGGTCCAAGCCGCAAGAAAACCGCCTACCTGCAAGAACCACCAGCCGTGCGCGTAAAGGAAAACCGGCAGCCCAACCACAAACCAGACATCGCGCGCGCCGAACATGAAGACCCGCGCGGCGGCCAAGAGATTGACGCCCCGCGACTTACTGAACAATTCGCGCATGGTCTTGGACGACTTAGCCTTGCCTAGTTCGCGCGGTAGCAAGAGCATTCCGGCAATGAATATAACGGCAATCAGAGCGGCCATGAGCCAAAGCGCCGGGCTGAAACCGACAAGATCGAGCAACAGGCCGCCGAGGAAAAACCCGAACCCCTTCATGGCGTTTTTGGAGCCGGTAACCATGCTACCCATTTGAACAGTTGACCGCTGCCTTCCGCCGACGTTGCTTTGATTGCAGACTTTGAGGCGGTCTTGGTGACGTCCTTGGCGACGCCGGCGATCCCTTGCGCCACGACGACCCATGCCACCGACATCGCGGCTCCCCAACCTGGGCTCAACAGCGACAGCATCAGAAGGCCCGCGATCTGTAGAAGTTGGCCGACCGCCAACATTCGCGGAATGCCAAACCTTGAAGCGAAATAGCCGCCCGCCAAATTTGCGCCAATTCCCGCGGCTTCGTAGAGCAAGAACATGAAGGCGAGAGTGAAGGGGGTATAGCCTAAGCGGAAGAAGTGAAACAGCACCAGCATGCGCAAGGCGCCGTCGGTCAGCGTGAAGCCCCAGAGGAAGCGGTAACGATCAGGTAGTTGCGCGCCATCGAAGTCATAGTCCGCGCTCCTCTACGATATTGGCGAGGTCACCATCCGGCAGGCATAGCCAACCTCGTTGTCATACCAGGCATAAACCTTCAGATGCGTTTCGTCGGTTACCATTGTGCTTGCCGCGTCGACGATCGAACTGCGCGAATCGTTGTTAAAATCGGCCGACACCAAAGGACGGGTCTCAAAACCGAGTACGCCTGCCAATTCACCGTCCGCTGCGGCTTTGAAGAGGGCATTGACCTCTTCGGCTGTAGTTTTGCGGGCAACCTCAAAAACGCAGTCGGTCAAACTCGCGTTGAGCACCGGCGCACGTACGGCATGACCGTTCAGCTTTCCTTCAGCTCCGGATAGATCAGCGCGATTGCCGTAGCGCTGCCGGTCGTTGTCGGTTGCAAGGAAAGCATCGCGGAGCGTGCGCGCGCAAGTCCTTATGTGGCGCATCCACCACCACATTTGTGTTGGTCGGATCATGGATGGTAGTGATCTGGCCGTGACGGATGCCAATCTTTTCGTGAATTACCTTCACCACTGGCGCGAGACAGTTGGTGGTGCAGGAAGCTGCTGTTAGCAATCTATACTTTGACGGCTCATAAAGGCCATCGTTGACACCGACCACGATGTTGAGAGCGCTGCCATCCTTGACGGGAGCCGCCACAATGACGCGTTTTACTCCACGATCGAAGTAGGCCTGTAACTGTTCCTGCTTGAGGAATTTACCTGTACATTCGAGAACAATATCGCACCCGAGATCGCCCCACGGGACCTCGCCTGGCGAAGCTGCCTCCGTAAAGCCGAGCTGTTTGTTGGCGATCGTGATAGCCTTTCCGCCATCGAGGCCAATCGGCGTGTTCCACCGACCATGCAAACTATCGAACTCGAGCAGATGAGCCGTCGCTTCGATGCCGCCCTTGACCTCATTGACGTGAACGACATCGAGCCGGTTGCCGGCACGTGGATCGCTGCTCGGCCGAAAGATCCCGCCGAATGCGGATCGCAAGGCCAGCCGTCAATACGGCCCATGCCATTTATTCCAACTCTCATCGTTCATTCCTGTCAGGGGGATACCTTGGTCGTATCGCCAATTTCATCCAGTCGCGCCTTAAGGGCCATTCGGTCCAACGACGGAAAAGGAAGGCTGGTGAAGATCTCGATACGTCGACGGATCATCGCGTACAGTTCATTCAGCAAGGTCGTGCGTTCAGTCGCCGAGCCTTTGAATTGTGCCGGATCGGGGAGGGGCCAGGCGGCGGTGACGTACTGGCCGGCGAGATCGGGGCAGAATTGCCCATGCGGCACGTCGCACAACGCGATGATGAAATCCATACGCGGCGCATCGGGGCCCTTGAACTCGTTCCAGGATTTGCACCGCAGATCATTCGTGTCATGGCCAAGGGCTCTCAGCCGTTCGATCACTTCGGGAAGTGGCTTCTGAGCCGGTTCGGCTCCGGCTGAATACGCTCGAAAACGCCCGCGGCCCAGTTTTTCAAGCAGAGCTTCAGCCATGATAGAGCGAGCTGAATTTTGAGTGCAGAGGAACAGCACGTTGAAAGCGGGAGTCATGAAAAGCTCCATTGTGCTTGGGGTGCTTGGGCTCTTGGCGTCGTCCATTAAGTCGTCGAAGCTGTCGCCGCAGTTCTTGGCGAGAAACTTCACAAGGCCGCGGAATTTCTTGAGATCGGCGCGGTAGTACATTTCGCGGCCACGCCGCTCGACCGTGAGAAGGCCCGCGTTGGTCAGAACGTTGAGGTGCGCGGACAGCGTGTTGTGCGCAACGTCGCAAAGCCGCGCAATGTCGCCCGCGTTCATCCCATCCGGATGCGCCTTCAAAAGGCTCCCGACCACCGCAAATCGCGTGGTCTGGCCCAGGGCGCCAAGCCGGGTTACGGCGGCAGCAGTCTCATCCGATCGTCTCGACATTTCGAGACATTAGGACATATATTCCGATAGCGAAAGGGTACACCCGAATATTTCGCATTTCTGTGACAGAGAGCGTCAAACGTTGGTCACCAAGTTCGCCTCACGGCCTGTCGCGTTCGTCGACCGTGATAAGCATGCCGATCAACATAGCAACGAGCCCGCCTAATGCCATCCCGCCGAGGGTCAGAGCCGTCGGCTTCCAGAAAGAGGCGATGGCCGGAGCATTCACGGCGACCAACATCCCCATGACGCCGACGTAGACAACACTAAACCCCCATTTAATTGGCCGGCCCGGTGAATGGTCATGGACGACTCTCTCCCCAACCATCGTCTCTGATGGACGAAAGCGGACGAATAGCAACCGGGGCCATTTAGGAGTTACAAATCAACGCACCGCAAACTCGACCAACGTGGCAAGACCGCTACCGCTTACGTGGCGCGCGAGCACCGCCTCGCGGCCGGCTCGAAGCTGTCACCTTCGCGGGGGAGGGCGTACAACAGGCGTCTGCCTTTCCACTCAAAAGATTGCAGAGTTCGGGATGTCCGTCGCAGCAATCGTTGACCAGGAATTGAAGCACGGACCGCATGCCTTCGACATCTGAACGATAGATGATCGTGCGGCCCTCGCGGGAACCCCGCAGCAGCCCAGCGCGGACCAGGATCGCAAGGTGTGACGAGAGCGTGTTGTGAGGTGCCCCGACCGTATCGGCGATCACTCCAGCGGTGATGCCGACCGGTTCGTGCTTGATCAACAGCCGGAAGATCGCAAGCCGCGTGGGCTGCGCGAGCGCCGAGAGTGCCGAAATTGCATGGGCTTCGGTGAGCTGATTGCCGGCGGGACAGAACTGGCGTGGCTCGCGACCGCCAGCATGGATTTGCGCATGGTCTGACATTCGATCGATTTCAGATTCTCGTTCTTTTTACCCGTCGCTCAGGTGACAAGCCAGAATGTTTCTATTATTAGACATGTCGAGATGTCTCGACATGGTCAATTCTTGAGCCGCGGCCAGATTAAGAAACGACCGCTCTCCGGCCGGTAGGCGTACCGGCCGAACTGAGGAAACCCGCCGGTAGGCGTACCGGCGTATCCGAGGAGAGTTCCATGTCGCGATGCGATCGTATGGTCGATGCCGGCCGCCGCAAATTCCTGGGCGGCGCGGTTTTGCCGCCGCAGGCGCTGCCGTTTCCACAATCGTCCCCACCAGGCGAAAGCCGCTCCGGCTGCGGCTCGGGTCGATTATCCCTCCAATCGTCTCGGCAATGTCACCGATCTGAAGCTCAACGAACCGATGAACGTCGCTTATCCGGACGCTGACGCGCCGGGCGTGCTGCTGAAACTCGGCAAGAAGGTGCCGGGCGGCGTCGGTGCCGATGGCGACATCGTCGGATTTTCGACGACCTGTCCCGCACAAGGGTTTTCCGCTCAATTACAACGCGGCGAACAAGACCATGAACTGTCCCGGCCACTATTCCAGTTCGACTGCGAAGCCGGCGGACAGCAGGTCTGGGGACATGCCACGCAAAATCTCCCGCAATACGTGCTGCGCGTCGATGACAAGGGCGACATCTACGCCGAAGGCGTCGATGAACTGCTCTACGGCCGCCTGTCCAACGTGCTCTAAGGGGAGAAACGACTATGGCTTACAAGCGCCAGATTGATCGGCTTCCGATCATTCCCAAGGACGCCAAGGAATTCAACGTCACCTGCCACTACTGCATCGTCGGTTGCGGCTACAAGGCTTACACCTGGCCCACCAACAAGCAGGGTGGCACGGCCGCCGGCGACAACAAGCTCAACGCCGATCTCTCAAAGCAGCAGCCGGCGGAAACCGACGCCTGGTACGCGCCTTCGATGTACAACATTGTGCGCCAGAACGGGCAGGACGTTCACATCGTCATCAAGCCCGACCAGGATTGCGTCGTCAATTCGGGACTCGGCTCCGTCCGCGGCGCGCGCATGGCGGAGATGAGCTATTCGCAGCAACGCAACACCGAGCTCCAGCGCCTGACGGATCCGATGGTCTGGCGCTACGGCCAGATGCAGCCGACCAGTTGGGACGATGCGCTCGATCTCGTCGCGCGCGTCACGGTCGCGGTCATCAACGACATGGGCGAGGACGGTCTGTTCGTCTCAGCCTACGATCATGGCGGCGCCGGCGGCGGCTACGAAAACACCTGGGGCACCGGCAAGCTCTATTTTGGAGCGATGAAGATCAAGAACATCCGGATCCACAATCGCCCGGCCTACAATTCCGAAGTCCACGCCACGCGTGACATGGGCGTCGGCGAACTCAACAACTGCTACGAAGATGCCGAACTCGCGGATACCATCGTGGCGGTCGGCACCAACGCGCTCGAAACCCAGACCAATTATTTCCTCAACCACTGGGTTCCGAACCTGCGCGGCACTTCGATCGACAAGAAGAAGGCCGAGTTCGGCTCGGAGCCGGTGGAGAAGGCGCGCATTGTCATCGTCGATCCGCGGCGAACGGTCACCGTCAATGCCTGCGAAGTCGAAGCCGGCAAAGACAACGTCATGCATCTCGCGATCAACTCCGGCACCGACCTTGCGCTCTTCAATGCCTGGATGACCTACATCGCCGACAAAGGCTGGATCGACAAGGCCTTCATCGACGCCTCGACCACCAACTTCGACAAGATGCGCGCCGCCAACAAGGTCAGCCTGGAAGACGCAGCCAACATCACCGGCCTGACGGCCGACCAGATCCGCAAATCGGCCGAATGGATCGCGCAGCCCAAGGCGGGCAACATGCGGCGGCGGACCATGTTCGCCTATGAGAAGGGCCTGATCTGGGGCAACGACAACTACCGCACCAACGGTGCGCTGGTGAACGTCGCGCTGGCGACCGGCAATATCGGGCGTCCCGGCGGCGGCTGCGTGCGCATGGGCGGCCATCAGGAAGGCTATTCGCGGCCCTCGGACGCGCATGTCGGACGGCCCGCGGCTTATGTCGACAAGCTGCTGATGGAGGGCAAGGGCGGCGTGCATCACATCTGGGGATGCGACCACTACAAGACGACGCTCAACGCCTTCAAGTTCAAGCAGAACTACAAGAAGCGCACCGACATGGTGAAGGACGCCATGATGTCGGTGCCCTACGGCGACCGCGACGCCTTGGTCAAGGCCATCGTGGACGCGATCAAGAAGGGCGGCCTGTTCGCGGTCGATGTCGACATCGTGCCGACCAAGATCGGCGAGGCCTGCCATGTCTGGCTGCCGGCAGCGACCTCGGGCGAAGCCAACCTCACCTCCATGAACGGCGAGCGGCGCATGCGTCTCACCGAAAAGTACATGGACCCGCCGGGGCAGGCGATGCCCGACAGCCTGATCGCGGCGCGCATCGCCAACAACATGGAACGCGTGCTGCGCGAGCAGGGCAAGGGTCAATACGCCGACAAGTTCAAGGGCTTCGACTGGAAGACCGAAGAAGACGCCTTCATGGACGGCTATCACGGCCATGAGAAGGGCGGCGAGTTCGTCACCTACGAACGTCTGCGGGCGATGGGCACCAATGGTTTCCAGGAGCCTGCGACCGTTTCAAGGACCGGCCGCCCCCCCCCCCCGACCTGGCAAGATCGTCGGCACCAAGCGGCTGTTCTGCCGACGGCAAGTTCAATTCACAAAGGACGGCAAGGCGAAGTTCATGGAGACGCAATGGCGCGGGCTGCAGGCACCCGGGCAAGGAAGACGAACGCAAGAAGTGGCCTTCCTGATCAACAACGGCCGCGCCAACATTATTTGGCAGAACGCCTATCTCGACCAGGACAATGAGTTTGTCATGGACCGCTTGCCGTATCCGTTCATCCAGATGAACCCGAAGGATATGGACGACCTGAAGCTCAAGCCGGGCGACCTGGTCGAGGTCTACAACGATAACGGATCGACCCAGGCGATGGCCTATCCGACGCCCACGGCCAAGCCCAAGCAGACCTTCATGCTGTTCGCGCAAGCGAACGGCGTGCAGGGCAACGTCGTGTCGCCCGGCGTGAACGAGTTGATCATCCCGAACTACAAGCAGACCTGGGCCGATATCCGCAAGATCGCCGACGCTCCGGAAGGCGTGAAGCATCTGAGCTTCAAGTCGTTCGAATACACCGCTTGAAGACCAGAGACCTTTCCCACTGAGCCCGGGCGCCATGCCGGGCAAAAGGATCGCTGGGCTTTTATCCGTTAATTCGTGTTTTGGCATCCGGAACGGGCATCGATCAATTCGCCGTCTTCCTTTACGAACCGTCCGATATTCGGATTCGGCAGGATATGGAGCACGGTCTCCGAGGGCCGGCAAGTCTCACGCCTTTCGTCGGTGACGACGATGGGCCGGTTGATCAAGATCGGATGCGCGAGCATCTGGTCGATGAGCTGTTCGTCGGTCCACTTGGGATTGTCGAGGCCGAGTTCCTTATAGGGCGTTCCCTTTTCGCGCAGCAGATCACGCACGGATATCCCCATCTTCGAGATCAGCTCCTTCAGCCTTTCGCGGGAGGGCGGCGTCTTGAGATATTCAATGATCGTGGGCTCTACGCCGCTTTGCCGGATCATGGCCAAGGTGTTGCTAGAGGTGCCGCAGTCAGGATTGTGGTAGATCGTCACGCTCATAGCTTGGCCTCGGGATCGAGCGGCTTCGCATCTGGGGTCGTCCGCAATAACCAGTGATCACCAACAATCCGATGACAGCCCCGCAGAGTTCGGCGACGATGAAGCCGGGGAGATCGATTGGACGAATGCCCGAGAAAGTGTTGGTCAATGAACGCGCGATCGCCACGGCGGGATTGGCGAAGGAGGTCGAGGCGGTAAACCAATAGGCGGCCGTGATGTAAAGGCCTACCAACCACGGTACCGCATCGCGCTGGAAGCGAATGCCGGCAAGAATGGTCGCGATCAGTCCAAACGCCGCTACTGCTTCGGCAAACCACTGGGCTCCGCCGGTACGGATCTTCGTAGACGCCTCCAGCAACGGATGAGCAAACATCCCATGGGCGATGACGGTGCCGAGGATGCCGCCTACGATTTGCGCGCCGATATAGAGAACCGCGTCCCGCGTGCTGAGCTCGCGCTTCAGGGCGAACACGAGCGAAACGGCTGGATTGAAATGCGCTCCCGAGATCGGTCCGAGGATGGTGATAAGGACGACAAGGATCGCGCCAGTTGGGAGGGTGTTGCCGAGAAGTGCGAGCGCGACATCCTTCGTCAGGGTCTCGGCCATGATCCCGGAGCCAACCACCGTCGCCACTAAGATGGCGGTTCCAAGCATTTCAGCAAAAATGCGCCGCGCCGTATTGAAAGATGACACCAGTGGCCTCTCGCTTATAGCTTCAGTTTGCGCGTTATACTTGCCATCATGTCCCTGCGGATATCAGATCGTCCAGTACAGCAGTCCCGTAACAAAAATATCAAAAGCTCTTCGACCCTATCTAACTGGGCGCGATAGATGATCGATCGGCTCTGCCGTTCGGACTTAACCAGCCCAGCCCGCGCAAGCACATTGAAATGTGCAGAGCGAGTATTTTGAGGGACTGACAGTGAGCGAGCCAGCTCGCCGGCGGCAAGGCCTTCCGGCGCGAGTTCGACCAGTGACCGAAAGACCTGTAGCCGTGTCGATTGGCCTAATGCCGAAAGAGCGGCAAGAGCTTGCTCTGCGTCCATACATCCAGATTTATGGACTTAACCCGCACCGTCAAACGCTTTTTGGCCGTGCTGCCGAGAAAAGTCTCAGTATTTCGATCATACTAGAAATACGGTTGACAGCAGATTCGGATTGTGACAGGGTCCAATCATGAAACTTGATGATGCAGCTGCACATTTGGAAGCGCTCGGGAATCCAACCCGGCTCAGGATTTACCGGGCCCTTGTTCGTGCCGGAGATGCGGGCCTTCCGGTCGGGCGGCTTCAGGAAAAACTGAAGATCGCGCCATCAACTCTTTCGCACCACATCAAGGCATTGGTTGTGGTCGGACTGATCAGTCAGGTGCGGGAAGCTACGACCCTGGTTTGCCATGCGAACTATGACGTCATGCGAGGCTTGGTGGATTTTCTTGTCGCGGAGTGCTGCGCCGATGCTGAATGCAAGGATACAAGCGCCGCGGCATAAATATTTCGCCCGTAAATTCGATATTTCTAGTTTTATAGGAGAAGGCGGATGAACGAACGCAAGACAGTTGCAATCATTGGAGCAGGACCCGTGGGCCTCGCCGCCGCCGCCCATATCCTTGAGCGTGGTTTAACGCCGATTGTTCTCGAAGCAGGTCCCGAGGCCGGGCACTCCGTGCGGCAATGGCAGCATGTGCAACTGTTCTCGCCATGGGAATACAACGTCGATAAGGCCGCCGCGCGGCTGTTGGCGCCAACCGGATGGAATTCTCCCGACCCACAGATTTATCCGACAGGCGCGGAGCTTTTGGAGCGCTACGTCGAGCCCCTGGCAACCAAGACGGCTCTGAAGGACATTATTCGCACATCGAGCCGCGTCACGGCTGTCGGGCGCGTCGGCTTCGATAAGGCGAAGACCAAAGGCCGCGAGAACGCGCCATTCGAGATTCGCTATCAAAACGGCAAGGGCCCGGAGCTTTTGCGCGCAGACGCGGTGATTGACGCCTCAGGGACATGGGCTTCGCCCAATCCTGCCGGTGCCAACGGATTGCCGGCGATCGGTGAAGCCGAAGCCCGCTCGAAGATTGCCTATGGAATGCCGGATGTGCTCGGAAAAGAGCGGACACGCTATGCCGGCAAGACCGTAGCAGTGCTTGGGGCAGGGCACTCGGCCATCGGCACGCTGACCGACCTCACGACCTTGGCGAGCCAGGCGCCGGGTACTTCCGTCCTCTGGCTGCTGCGGGGCAACGATCCGGCCAAGTCCTTCGGCGGCGGCGCCAACGACAAACTCGCCGCGCGTGGTGAATTGGGTACGCACTTTGCTTCACTCGTTGCGTCGGGACAGGTGCAGGTGGAAGCCGGTCTCCGCGTTGCCGCGATTTCGCTACACGATGGTCGCCTGCGTATTGCTACGGGAGTAGCATGCTGCGCGCGGCAAATCATCGTCGACGAACTGATCGTGGCCACGGGTTTCCGCCCTGATCTCTCGATGCTCAGCGAGATCCGTTTGCGGCTTGATCCGGCGATCGAAGCACCGGCCGCGCTTGCTCCGCTAATTGATCCCAACGAGCACTCCTGCGGCACCGTGCGCCCACACGGAGCCCGCGAATTGATGCAGGACGATCCCGGCTTTTACCTCGCAGGCATCAAGAGCTACGGTCGAGCGCCGACTTTCCTGATGATCACGGGCTATGAACAGGTGCGCTCGATCGCTGCCGATATTGCCGGCGACAAGGAGGCCGCCGAGCGGGTCGAACTCGATCTGCCCGAGACGGGCGTTTGTACGCGCGGAGGCGTGGAAGGCGCTGCGGCATCAGCGGGCTGCTGTGGCGGACCGGCTCCGCCGAAGTGACGGCCTGCTGTGGCGACGATGCTGCGGCCAAGGCCGTCGGTAAGTCCGGTTGCGGCTGTTCGTAAGGAATTAGGCGTGGACCGCCGGCGATTGGGAGTGATCGCAGCGCTGGGCACCGCCCAGACGCTGGCATGGGGATCAAGCTACTATCTGCCGGCTATTCTGGCCGATCCGATCGCGCATGACCTCGGGATATCCAGCAACTGGTTTTTTGCGGCTTTCTCGGCGTCGCTGGTGATCTCAGGACTACTGGGTCCGCGCGTCGGCCGCCAGATCGACCGGGTCGGCGGCCGACAGGTGCTATGCATTTCCAATCTGCTGCTAGCCGGCGGGCTCGCACTGCTCGGAGCATCGACGTCGTTATGGATGATGTCGGCTGCCTGGCTGTTGCTCGGCATCGGTATGGGCTTCGGGCTTTATGACGCCGCTTTCGGCGCGCTCGGACGCATCTATGGCAGCGATGCCCGCAGCCTCCATCACCGGCATCACGCTGATCGCGGGTTTCGCCAGCACGGTCGGTTGGCCCCTAAGCTCGCTCGGTCTCGAAACCATCGGATGGCGCGAAACCTGCTACGCTTGGGCGTTGGCGCATATCGTGATTGGACTACCGCTCAATCTATGCTGCCGCGGGCCGCGCGGAAGGTGCACCGAAGGGCCGGTCGTGAAACCCCATATTCCGATCGACCGCACCATGGTGCTGCTGTCGTTCGCCTTCGCGGCCGCTTGGACGGTCACTTCAGCAATGGCGGCGCATTTGCCGCGCATCGTTGAAGTTTTTGGCGCGACACCAGCCCAGGCCGTGTTCGCCGGCATGATGATCGGCCCCGCCCAGGTCGCTGCGCGGGTAATGGAAGCCAGTATGATGAAGCGCTTTCATCCGCTGGTTTCGACCCGCCTCGCGTGTATCACCCATCCGATCGGAGCCTGTGTGATCGGCATCTTTGGCGGCGGCGCCGCGGCTGCCTTCGCCTTACTGCATGGCGCTGGCAACGGCATTCTCACAATTGCACGCGGCACACTTCCCCTTGCGATCTTTGGACCTGAAAATTACGCCTACCGCCTGGGGCTGATCGGCGCGCCATCGCGGATTTGCCAGGCGCTGGCGCCGCTCGGCTTCGGACTCTTGATTGAACCAATGGGTCGCGGCGTAGTCGTTGTCTCGGCGGGCCTCAGTCTCTCGGCGCTGATCGCTCTCATGCTATTGTCCCCTGCGCGTTCAGAGCAAGTGACCGCACCGGCCGCAGCTGAATAAACGGGACGTCGGACCCGCGACGAAAAGCGCGACGTGCCTATGTTGACGGGACGGACCGGTACCGAAATGGCGCGCCCGGAACGATTCGGACGTCCGACCTTTCGGAGGGCAAACGCCAACCAACGTGCTGTCCACCGCCGACGAGAATTGAAGGTTGGCCAGTAGTCGGATGAGCCACCATAAAATCATTGGAGGCGAAGTGCCAGTTTTCGGCTGTAGCTCAAATGGTGGGTTTTGGTCTGGGAAAGTCGAGAATGCTTTATCTTTCAATGGGGATTGACTGACCCCCTCTCCGCGCTTCAGGTCGCTCATCGCAGGCCACCCTCGAGACCGGCTTGGTGGCCGCGTGCTTCGGATTTACATGTCAAACAGCACACTCACACTCGTTGTCATCGCCCGGCTTGACCGGGCGATCCAGTATTCCAGAGGCTCCTCGGCTCAAGCATCGCCGCCTCTGGAATACTGGATGCCCCGCTTTCGCGGAGCATGACAGCGAGAGCGAGGATGTGACTTCGCATTCCCGCGGCACGTTTTGCGCCCGAGGTGATGCATCGTCTCGTCCCTCGGTAAAAGAGGGCACAGGGAATGCCGGTGCCCGACGCACCCGCAGCCTCGCGCGCAAAAATAGAAAAAAGCACACGAGTTAGTCACCACAGGTACGCCGAAACAATCCGGCATTCCCTGCACGATGGTTTACGGCTTATACGTGCTCTCCTCGGTGTACCGGGCTTTTTAGCCACCGTCGCTCGCGGGATCGAGCTCCGCGAGCTTGATCCCAGCGTCGGGGGATCAGGACCACACGATTTCGCCGTCCGCTTCGGCGCTGCGCTCGTCTTGCGCTGCCCGAAGCGTCCATCGCATCCCGCGCCCAACGTCCGTGACGATCGCGATACGCCCCTCTTTGTGGGGCGCGAGACGGGCGAGCTTAAGCCAGTGATTTGCCCGACGGTGCAAGCGCAGGCGACTGCGACAGATTGGCACGACGGGCAAAATGTGCATCGCGGTGAAGTGCGGTCGTGCTCGAGGGCCGTCGTCTTATTTGCCGTTAGGGCTTCTTGAAAGGCTACTACGTCCGCCGTGTCGGTCGGCAGAGCAACTCCAGCAAGCGCCAATGCCTTCAAGAACTGGCGCAGAGCGTCGTCGAATTCGTCGAGCGAGATCGCTTTTTCCACCGGCATCTCGTAGGTGCGGAGAATTCGGCTCTTTCCAAGTTCGGGCGCACTTACGTCGATGATTAGCGGGATGGGATCGTTCGGATCTTCAACGCAATGAAGCTCGTATATGCCCCGCGCAAGGAATCGAACGTGGTCTTGGAAAAGCGGTTGTCCTTTTCGCGGATTGATGAGGACGGCGTAGCCCTTGCCGTCGACCCACCAGACACCCTTGATGCTCGGTTTGAACCAGAAGCCCAGGACCTTCTTCGGCTTCTCGACGTGCGGGTACCAGCGGCCCCTGCCGCCAAAATAGTCTCTGAGCAGCCGGGCGACATCCTGCAGTGCGTCGTTTTTCCAAGATTGCTTCGGATCGTCCGGATAAGGACTGAATGCGGTGCTGATGTAGGCGTCGGTGGCGAGACCGGACATGATCTGCTGCAGTCGTGGCCAGATCATCTGATATGACATGAAGCCACCGCCAGCCAATCGCTCCGAAAGATTGTTTGCGGTCAGACCGGCATCCATACCCGTGACCGATGGGTACGCAAACTTTGGCAAATCTAACAGCTCAAAGAACTTCCCGCGCCCCGCCATCTAGGTTCTCCGGTGTGATGGAGCCGAACAGTAAACGTTAAGCCGATCGGGCCTTCACCAACAATATATCCCAGAATAGCCGCTAATGACGAACTGTGGATTTCCCCCCCCAGCAAAATGCTCGCGGATCAGTTGATTCGGAATGCGCGGGCTCAACGTAGGGTCGGCAAGATGTGCCCGATACACGGTATCCCACGGCCCATTTGCTTCGTGGGATAGCGACACCAATTGGCCGGTGGTGAAATGGCTATACGCCTTGAATTCGCGAATGATGATCTTCCGATGCTCCTCGCGAATATCATCAAATGGCACTGGGATTCGCTGACCTAATGAGTAGTCTAGGAACTCAGCAGGCCCGGTGATCGGGCTTTCTTTGTGCATTTTGAAAGCGTCAAAGACCGGCTTTATCACGGGTCCGAACTGCCAAGCCTCAAAGTGATTCCGGATCAAGCCCTCGGGCATCTGCCGCAACGCGCCCGCCTGAATGAAAAACAACAGCTTATTTATGCGCAAATTTGTCAGGTCGAACTCGACCGCGTCGAAATTCGCCAGAAGGAAATTACATATCTTGCGAGCTTCATACATGGCCGTGCGTTACCAGAGTCTCGACCTTCCCTCTATACGGTCGCGCACATATCGCCGCTGTCCTCAATTTTTTGTTCCTCCTCCGAAGACCCGGCCCTGTTCCAGATTGACTGGCTTCATAAAATGTTCTTCTTTTGTTCTGATAAAGTCAAGCCGGAAGTCTGGTGGGTCAGTGTCGCATCGACAAACACGCATAGAACGAGCGGCCGAAGGCAGCTTCCCGTATTGGGTCGCGATCAACGCCGACTTGTGCACGGGTGCGAACTTCCGCCGCCACCAAGATTTTTGCGAGGCAAACAAGCTCCAAGTCTCGAAGCGTTATAGGCCGTCGGTCGTGTGACAGCACGAATGGTACGTGATCCTACGTTTTGCCACGGAAGAGCACGCGGAGATGTTCATCACAGAGTTCGGCGGCGAACACATGCACCCATCCGAAAAGGGCCGGGGTAAACGCTGGATGCGTTGGAACAGAAGAACGTACAACCCGCCCTGTGAGTAACGTGAATAACTTGTTCGTTCTAAGGAGCGCCTTAATTGGTTCGAAGTCGTGCCGCTCGCTGGATGCTCAACTGAGGGAATCAATTATGAGCAACGATGTTATTCGTTTTCCAATCAATGGGACCAAGCGGGTCAAGAACCGGCGCGGCAAATACAGCGTGTCTTGCTACGTCTCTGGACGTTGGCTTCGCTTTAAAAAAGAACCTGGCTTGGTGGAGAGAAATTCGCGCGCCGTCGCTGTCGATGTCATGACGGACGGCGATTACGAGGCTTCAGGGCCCTCTAAGAAAATTTGCGAGCTAGTGCTGGAATTGGATGACTTGCGGGCTGTTCTCGCACTGTACGATGAGAAGGTTGCTGCGAACTAGCTTTTACCTCAGGATGTAGCAGTTTCCTCAAGATTAGCAGAAGCAACCAATTGTCGGTAGTGCGCAAACGAAACATCTGAATAAGGCGTGCGGTCCACGCGAGCGTTGTATTTTGCGACTCGCTCGTCGGTTACCTTTGCTGAACCGAAGGTCAAATCGCAGTTGAAAGCAGTTATCGCTGACGCCGGTGGCACCAATTTTTCAGGATTTGGAATGAGGCCAGCCGCGACGCAAGCGGCGCAGATGTCAGTATACGCTGCCTCCAACGCGGCCACATCGTCATGCGATCCGATGAAATCATCCATGTAAACTGAAATCTGAATACCATCTGCAATTGCGCGCTCAATGGCAGCGGCAACCGGCGACTTCATGAGCACCAAGCTAGCAAGCAACGGCGACTGCACAAATCCTATAGGCAGGACGTGAGGGTGTCCGCCCGGATAAGGATTGCGGACTGTTGACCACATCGCAAGTGTGTTTGCGCCCTGATAACCGTGCGACCGGAGCGCGCGCGTTACGCGCATTCTCGCGATCGAATAATAAAAGTTTTGGATGTCGATCTTAAAGAAGTTCTTATTCTGAAGGTGAGCATGCATCGCCGCGACGTGACCGCCGGGAGTGTAGTGATAAAAATAGTTTGGAAATGCGAAGTGCGAGAAAAATTTGATGATACGACGGCCCTTACGCTCGCACTGTTCTGTGGGAACGAAGATCCATCGTCCGCGGGTCTTGTATCTCAAGCCATAATTTATGAGCATTGCAGTTGGCGGCCTTATTCGCGATTTCAATCAAGAGCTTGATGACCTTAAGAACAGGAATCAAAACCAATGCGATCTCGCGAATAAGACGCGCCATACGTGCAAATTTCTTGCTCATACGGCGTCTCCATTCGTTTACCCCGCCGGCTAACCAGCGACACCATTTTTATGGAGCCGACAACCGAGAAGAGTCCCCCATAGCGTACCGCCACAGAGTGCTTCGAACCGATGCGCATGTACGCCGAAGCGCCATAGCACGCCGTGGTCGCCGGGTCTTCGCCAGCGGATTCCGTCGAAGTAGGCACGCGTTGAACGATCTGCAAGACCCGTAGCGGTCCACAAAAACTCCCCGGAGCTCCTCCTAATAGCCGGCCACCGTCGGCGACCCCAACCTCACCCTCCCAGCTTCGACACTTCGATCTCCGTCGAATGTTCCTGTCGAAACGAATGCTACATGATCCCTTGTTGGTCTCGATCGAAACGAGACAACGGAGAACATCATGGAGCGTTCGACGAATGCGCGGCCGGTGCCGCGTCGTGCCGAAATGTTCGATCGCCGGTCGGCGATCGGAATACTCGGCGCGGTCCTGGCGATTGGCAACTTCACGCCATGGACGATTTCACCATCCAGGTCCGAAGAACAGGGAGCAAAGACCATGAAGCAATATGCAGGCGAATGATAAGACGATTGGCGAAGCCGTCAGCGGCGGTGGTCTGCTGGTGGTGGCGCAATGGGAAGCCAAGGAAGGTCAGGCCGACAAGGTCGCCGCAATCCTCGACGGCTTCCTGCCGGAAGCGCAAAAGGATCCCGGCGCGAAGCTCTTTCTGATCGGCCGAAACAAGGACAACCCGGCGCAGTTCCTGTTCTACGAACTGTTCCGCGACGAAGCGGCGCTGAAAGCGCATCAGGAAAGCGGCTATTTCAAAACCTATATCGCGGGGCAGGCCTTGCCGCTGCTGGCCAAACGCGAACGCGCGCAATACGCCCTGCTGTAAGCATCTCCGAACAAACGAAACGCGCTGACCCGTTCAGCGCGTTTCGGTTCGGTCGCCTCGCTGCGCATCTGGGCCGGGCGCGGACATCTTCCCGGCAACGGATCGGTCATTCTGCCTTGATGCCGGCCGCCTTGATGAGCGGCCACCATTTCTCGATCTCCGCTTTCTGCAACACAGCGAGCGCCTGCGGGCTCTGCTGATCCGGCGCAGGAATCTCCTGACCTAATTCGGCCAGTCTTGCCCGGACACTTGAATCCGCCAGCGCGTCGACAATGGCTGCATTGAGTTTTGTGATGACATCCGGCGGCGTTCCCTTTGGCGCCCACAATCCGTGCCATACGGCCATGTAAAAGCCGGGAAGTCCGGCGGCATCCACCGTCGAAATATCGGGCGCCGCTGCCGATGGGTTCTTCGCGGTGACCGCATAAGCCTTGACGGTTTTCGCTCTCACCTGCGGGAGGGCGTTCGAAAGCTGGTCGAAAAGAATGTCGATCTGCCCTGCCATCAGCGCCTGAAGCGCGGGCGCGGCGCCACGATAGGGCACCATCGTTGCGGGAACTCCGAGGGTTTTTTCCAGATAGACGCCGCTGATGTGCACGGAACTTCCGTTCCCCGTGGTGCCGATCAGAATTGCACCCGGCCGCGCCTTGATCCAGACGATCAATTCCGCAAGCGTGTTGGCCGGTATCTCGCGTTTTCCGAGAACCACCTGCGGATTGCTGGCAACAGTCGCGATCGGTTCGAAGTCCTTCAGGAGATCATACGGCAGCGGATAGATGGCGCCGTTGAAGACGTGTGTTGTGATGTTTCCGATGCTGAGCGTATAGCCATCCGGCGGGGCGCGAGCGACACGGCCGACGCCGATGCTTCCCGATGCACCCGACATGTTCTCGACGACAATGCCTTGTCCAAGCTTCACCGTCATGCGCTGAGCCAGAATGCGGGCGAGCGTATCGGTCGGCCCGCCGGCGGCGAAGGGCACGATGATGGTGATCGGCCGTGCCGGATAGTTCTGTGCCGTATGGCCTTGGGCAGAGGCCGTGCCGGTCGAGGCCAGCCCGGCAATGCCCACGACCATCAGCGCCAGCAATCCGGCTATCCAGCCAACCTGCGGATTTTGGGCCATTCCATTGCCTCGTCGGTGATTGCGAGCAAATGAAAGCGCGGCGCTGTATTCCGGCCCACCCTTTATGGACGGGGCATCCTAGCAACTAAAACAGATAATCTTACAGGGCCAAAACCCGAATCCGGAAATATTGCCGGTAGCACCGGCAATATTGCTCATCATCGTCGGTCGCCCGGCAGCCGGCGTTTAAGGCTGATGCCGGCGTGTGATCGCCACTTGCGCGGCCTGGGTATAAAGGCTCGATACCAGTTCGAGATGCGAGCCGGCGTTTTCCGATTTATCCGCCCAGCCTTCCAGCGCTTCCAGCATCGGCGGCAAGGTGGTGGCGCGCAACGCCGCATAGGCCTCGGTGACGGTGTGGCCCGTTGCGGTCGCGCGGTAGCGCGTTTCCTTGCGCGATGACGAAGCCTTCGGTTTCGATCAGGCCGGCCTTCACCAGCTTTCGCGTGGCGTATTGCAGGTTGGGGACATCGACGCGGTTGAGCAGTTGGCCGATCTCGGAAAGCCGCTTCGGCTCGTCGCCCATCCGGATCACGTTGAGCACGGCGACATCGTCGCCGGTCAGCGGCACATCGCACACCGCCGCAAGACATGCCGCCTTCCAGCGATAATAAGCCTGCGCCAGCCGCTCCAGCCGGAATTCGAATTCCGACAGCCGCCGCTCGGTCTCGGTGCGCGCCAGATGCCAGGAGCCCGGCCGCTCGTCGGTCGCGGGCTGTTGTTTTGGCTTGACCGCCTCGCCGGTTCGCTTCGCCAGAGCCTTCTGCATCTTCCTCAACATCGTCTCCTGATTGGCCTTCTGATTTCGTCTCTTCTGTACCCTGATTCTTGTCTTTTGATTCTGGCTTGCTCCCTGATTTCGGCTTGCGCTCACCGCCTAGGCAGGCCGTGCCCAATCTATGCTATTTACAAGTTTGATTCTTACATTAAAAATTCAATTAAGAAAGCATGATGAAAAGGCAGGGCCTCCAGCTTGTGCAAAGGGGGTTTGTGCAAAGATCATGCGAGGCGCAGCGAATAAGCGCCGATGCGGGAAGGCTCAAGGCACTTCAAAAGAAAAGAGGGATTGCTATGGCGGGACAATGGATCGACATCGCTGCCAGGGATGGCGGCACGTTCAAGGCTTATCTCACGGTCCCCGCGTCGGGCTCAGGTCCCGGCATTCTGCTGTTGCAGGAGATCTTCGGCGTCAACAAGTCGATGCGCGACGTCGCCGACTATTACGCGGAAGAAGGTTATGTCGTGCTGGCGCCGGATCTGTTCTGGCGGCTGGAGCCCGGCATCGAGCTCGGTTATTCCGAGGCCGATTTCAACAAGGCGTTCGGCTATTACCAGCGCTTCGACGCCAACCAGTCGATCAAGGACGCCGACGACGCGCTGAAGGTGCTGCGCGCGCGGCCGGAATGCAAAGGCAAGGTCGGCGCGCTCGGCTTCTGCCTCGGCGGCAAGCTCGCTTATCTCGTCGCCGCGCGCACCGATGTCGACTGCGCCGTCAGCTATTACGGCGTCGGCATCGAGGCCGATCTGGCCGAAGCCGGCAACGTCAAGGGACCGATGGTCTTCCACGTTGCCGAGCTCGACAAGTTCTCGCCGCCCGAGGCGCGCGAGCAGATCAAGAGCGCCTTCAAGGGGCGTTCCGACGTCGAGTTCTATCTCTATCCCGGCTGCGACCACGCCTTTGCCGCGCCGGAGCGCGCGAGCTTCAACAAGCCCGCGACGCTGATGGCGCATTCGCGCTCGATCGCGCTGTTCCGTAAAGTCATGGGTCCGCATTACGATCTCTCGGCGCTGTGGGACAAGCATACCGAACTCGAATTCGGGGTGCGTTCGGCGGAACAGACCATGGGGACGATGGTCGCCGAGCCCTATGTCAACCATATCCCGACCATGACCGGCGGCGTCGGCTACAAGGATCTGCTGCGCTTCTACAAGAACCACTTCATTCCGAAGACGCCGAAGGACACCAAGCTGATCCCGATCTCGCGCACCATCGGCGCCGACCGCATCGTCGACGAGATGCTGTTCTGTTTCACCCATGACATCGAGATCGACTGGATGCTGCCGGGCGTTAAGCCGACCGGCAAATATGTCGAGATTCCGCTGGTCGCGATCGTCCGCTTCCGCGGCGACAAGCTCTACAACGAGCACATCTACTGGGATCAGGCTTCGGTGCTGGTCCAGATCGGACTGCTCGATCCAGCAAGGCTTCCGGTCGCCGGCATCGAAACGGCGAAGAAGCTCGTCGACGAGTCGCTGCCGTCGAACACCTTGATGGCCCGCTGGTCCGAGAGCGCAGGAAAATAGTCGAGCAAATAATCGAGCAACTCGTCGCGCAAATCATCGAAACGATCGGCGGCGCGGCGCATGCCGCATCTACCAGGGTAATTTGGCTCATAGCGTTGGGGGTATGAACATGAAGTCATCACTGTCTCGCCGTTCGGTGTCTCGTCGTTCCGTTTTGCAACTCGCCGGTGGCGCAGCCGCGCTGCCGCTCTCTTCCGGTCTTCTTGGTGATGGCGCGGCGCATGCCGCGGCATCCGGCACGCTGACCATCGCCTACAATGTCAATCTGCCGTCGTTCGATCCGACCGTCGGGTTGTCGGCGGTCAATCCGACGATCCAGTCGATCTACCAGTCGGTGTTCGATCCCTATATCGGCCAGGCGGCGGATCTGTCGTTCAAGCCCGGTCTCCTGACCAAATGGGGCTGGAACGACGACCGCAGCAAGATCAAGCTCGAGCTGCGCAAGGGCGCCACCTGGCACGATGGTTCGCCGGTCACGCCGGAAGACGTGGTGTGGTCGCTGGAGCGCGCCGCCGATCCCAAGAGCGGCAATCCGATCCAGTTCGTCTGGTCCAAGGTCGGCAACTACAAGATCGACGGCAACACCATCACCGGCGACGTGAAGGAGTTCGAGCCGACATTTTTCAAGTGGATGGCGTTCCTCACCGCCTATGTGCTGCCGAAAGCCTATTACGAGAAGGTCGGCGCGGAAGGCTTCGAGAAGGCGCCGATCGGATCGGGCCCCTACAAGGTCGATGCGTTCGAGCGCAACGCGTTCCTGCGGCTGAAGGCGCATCCCGGCTATTGGGGTCCCAAGCCCGCCTTCGAGACCGTGGTGTTCAAGTTCATCACCGATTCCACCAGCCGCGTCGCCGAGATGGAATCCGGCGGCTCGGACCTGACGTTCGAAATTCCCTACGAGGAATTCGATCGGCTGAAAAACAAGCCGGGTCTGGTCGGCCAGACCAAGCCGGTGTCCGATATCGCGATGATCTTCCTGACCGACATCGACCCGATGCTCGACCGCAATGTCCGCTTGGCCGCGAACCACGCGATCGACAAGAAGGCGATCGTCGACAAGCTCCTGAAGGGCTATGGCGTGCCGATCTCGACGCTGGAAGCGCCGGGCTATGCCGCCTTCGATCCCTCGATCAAGGTTTCCTACGATCCGGAACTGGCGAAAAGCCTGCTCGCCAAGAGCGGCTATACGCCGGACAAGCCGGTCAAGTTCACCATCCAGACCACGCGCGGCTTCAAGCCGAAGGACTACGAGATGATCCAGGCGATCGTCGGCATGTGGCGCAAGGTCGGCATCGATGCCAATATCGAGGTCTACGAAATCGCCAAGCATTTCGAACTGCGCGCGCGGCACGCGCTGGCGCCTGCCGCCTTCTACAACTGGGGCGACGCGATCGGCGATCCTTCCTGCTCGACCGGCTTTGCCATGTTCGGACCGTCGCCGCATAGCGCCTGGAAGGGCAAGGATCTGATCGAGCGGATCGGCCCGTTGTGGGGCGAAAAGGACGAGGCCAAGCGGATCGCGGGCTGGAAGGCGGTCGACAAATACATCGCCGAGGAAGGCGAGGTGATCCCGCTGTTCCAGTATGTGCAGCCGATCATCCACAAAAAGGGCTTGAAGGTGGTGGCGCAATCGAGCGGCATGATCCTTCCGCAATTCATCACGCCAGCCTAACAAGGTCGCGACAGGGAGCAACGCATCACGATGCGATGGGGCGAGATCATCAGGCGACTCGTCCTCGTGCCGCCCACTCTGTTCGGCGTGGCGGTGATCGTGTTCGTGCTGCTGCGCGTCGTGCCCGGCGATCCCATCGCGATGATGATTCCGCCCGGCGCCTCGGAAGCCGACATCGTCCGGCTGCGCGCGCTCTACGGCCTTGACCAGCCGATCTTTCATCAATTCACGATCTGGCTTGGCCAGGTCGCAAGCGGTGATTTCGGCCGCTCGATCAGCATCCGCCAGAGCGTGCTCGACCTGTTGCTGACGCGGCTGCCGGCCACGATCGAACTTGCGCTGCTGGCGGCGCTGATCGCCGTTGTGATCGGCGTCGTTGGCCGCGCTGGCCGGCATCCTCGCGCGCGGCCGCCGCGCCGAGTGGGCGGTCGATGGCGGGATCGGCGTGTTGCTGGCGATTCCCGATTTCCTCTGGGCGCTGATCCTTTTGCTGCTTGTTCGGCGTGCTGATCCCGTTGTTGCCGATCTCCGGCCGCATCGATCCGCAGGTCGAGATCGATCTTCGCAGCAACTTCTATCTGATCGAGAGCCTGTTGACCGGCCGCTTCGATATCGCCTACGCGCTGCTGCACCACATGATCCTGCCGGCGCTGGCGCTGGCGCTGCCGTTCGCGGCGATCATCGCGCGCCTTCTGAAAGCCTCGCTGGCGGAAGCCGAGGACCAGGACTACGCCCAGATCGCCCGCGCGCGCGGCTATTCGCGCCCCTCGATCCTGCTCCACGAGGTTTTTCCCAATGCGCTGATCCCGACGGTTGCGCTCGGCGGCGTGCAGGCGACGCTGCTGCTTGGCGGCACCGTGCTGGTCGAGCGCATCTTCTCCTATGAGGGCATCGGCAACATGGCGATCGATGCCGTGATCAATCGCGACTTTCCGCTGATCCAGGGACTGGTCCTGACGTTCGCGGTGATGTTCATCGCGCTTAATCTTGTCGTCGATTTCGTCGTGGCGCTGCTCGATCCGAGGCTGCGCCATGGCTGACATCATGGTCACCTCGCCTGCCGCACCGCCGTCGCGCATGATCGCCGGATTGAAGCGCGGCGGTCCGCGGCTGTGGGTCGGCGCGGCGCTGGTGGCGATATTGGTGCTGGCCGCGTTGTTTGCGCCGCTGCTGGCGCCGCACGATCCGCTCGAACAGGACCTGTTGTCGGCGCAACTGCCGCCGATGTGGATGCAGGGCGGCGATCCGGCCTTTGTCTTCGGCACCGACAGCCTCGGCCGCGACGTGCTGTCGCGCCTGATCTATTCCGCGCGCACCGCGGTCATGGTGGCGCTGATCGCGGCGTCGCTCGCGGCCTTGATCGGCGTCGCGCTTGGCCTGTTCGCCGGCAGTTTCGGCGGCTGGGTCGATCAGTTGATCTCGCGGCTGATCGATGTCTGGATGGCGTTTCCGCCGGTGCTGCTGTCGATCGTGCTGGCGGCGGTGATCGGCGCCGGTCTCACCTCGGTCATCGTGGCGATTGTCGTGATCGACTGGACTCGATTCGCCCGCGTGGTGCGCGCCGAGACCATGGTGCAGTTGACGCGCGACTATGCGGCCGCGGCGCGCGCGATCGGCTTGAGCCGCGCCAGGGTGCTGCGGCTCGAAATCCTGCCCAACCTTGTCCCATTGTTAGTTACGCTGCTGGCGGTCGAGATGGGAATTGCGATCCTGGTCGAGGTGATCCTGTCCTTTGTCGGAATTTCGGTCGCGGGCGACACCCCGACCTGGGGCAGCATGATCGCGGAAGGACGCCAGATCGTCTATCAGGCGCCGTGGATCATGGCGCTGCCGATCGGCTGCATCATTGCGAGCGTGATCGGCTTCAATCTGCTCGGCGACGGTCTGCGGCTCGCGTTCGACCCGGTGCAACGCTCGATGACCGCGACGCTCACCGTCGAAGGTCTGAAGGTCGCCATCGGTGAGGCCAACGTGCTGCGCGGGATCAGCCTCGAGGTTGAAGCGGGCGAAGTGCGCGGGCTGGTTGGCGAATCCGGTGCCGGCAAATCCATGCTGGGCCGCGCGGTGCTCGGGCTGTTGCCGGCCAACGCGACCGTCACATCCGGCCATATCGCTTTCGAAGGCCGCGATCTGCTTGCGATGCGCGAGGTCAGAACGCCGGAGCCTGCTCGGCCGCCGTATTGCGCTGATTCCGCAAGACCCGATGACCTCGCTCAATCCGGTCAAGCGCGTCGGCGCGCAGATCGGCAGCCTGTTGCGGCATCATCTCGGCCTGTCGAAGCGGGCCGCACTCTCGCGCGCCACCGAACTCCTGACCGAGGTTGCGATCCGGGAGCCGGAGCGGGTGCTGTCGCTTTATCCCCACGAGATCTCCGGCGGCATGCGGCAGCGCGTGCTGATCGCGATGGCGTTCGCCTGCGATCCCTCGCTCGTCATTGCGGACGAGCCGACCACCGCGCTCGATGTCACCGTGCAGCGTCAGGTGCTGCAACTCGTCGAACGGCTGCGCAAGCGCCACGGCAGCGCGGTGTTGTTCATCACCCATGATCTCGGCGTGGTCGCCAAGATCTGCCGCAGCGTCAGCGTGCTGCATGCCGGCCGCGTGCTCGAAGAGGGCGAAACCGCCGACGTGCTGATGCGCCCGCGCCATGCCTATACGCGTGCGCTCTTGGCAGCGACGCCACGGGCCGATCGGCCGGCGGAGACATTGCGGCCGGTGCCGCCGGACTTGATCGAGCAATTATGGTCGGAAGCGCGCAGGCTCGACCGTCCGGCCACAGCGGAGCCGGCATGAGCGACATTCTGGTCCGTACCGGCAGTCTTCGTTTCGGCTATCCGCAAAAGAGTCGGCCTGTTTCGCAAACCCGTCTTGCGCGAGGTCATCAAGGGCGTCGATCTCGCTGTGCCGCGTGGATCGGTGCTCGGTCTCGTCGGCGAATCCGGTTCCGGCAAGACCACGCTCGGCCGCCTGCTGGTGCGTCTGCTTCAGCCGACCTCCGGCGGCATCCAGTTCGATGGCGTCGAGATCGGCGGGCTTGGCGAAGCCGAATTGCGGCCGTTGCGTGCGCGCATCCAGATGATCTTTCAGGACCCGCAATCCTCGCTCAATCCGCGGCTGCGGCTCGGCATCACGCTGACGCGCCCGTTGAGCGCCTATGGGCGGCTGAAGGGAAAACGGGACCAGCGCGAGCGCGCGGCCGCGCTGCTTGATCTGGTCGGCCTGCCGGCCGAATTCGCTCGACCGTTATCCGCACGAACTCTCGGGCGGTCAACGCCAGCGCGCCGGGATTGCGCGGGCGCTCGCGCTTGAGCCCGATTTCATTGTCGCCGACGAGATCGTCTCGGGTCTCGACGTTTCGACCCAGGCGCATATTCTCCTGCTGCTGAAGGATTTGCGCGCCCGGCTCGGCCTCACCATGGTGTTCATCAGCCATGACCTGTCGCTGGTGCGGGTGCTCTGCGACGACGTCGCTATCCTGTATCGCGGCGAGGTCGTCGAATACGGGCCGGTCGCGCGCGTGTTCGGCGCTCCGCAGCATGCCTATACGCAGCAGTTGCTCGCCGCGATTCCATTGCCCGATGTCGAGCCGGGCTGGCTCGACGATACGCCTCCGCTTGCCACCCCCCAACAGCAAGGATCAGCCGCATGACCGAGACCATCAAGGGTTCCGTCGTTCTCCTCACCGGCGCCACCGGCGCGATTGCAAAGGCGCTCATCGCCGAACTCAAGGCCCGCGGCGCCGCCAAGATCTACGCCGCGGCGCGCGATGTTTCGTCTCTCCAGGCGTCCGACGGGCTGGTGCCGATCAAGATGGACGTCACCAACGACGCGGAGGTGGCGCAAGCCGTCGCTGCCGCGGGCGACGTCACGTTGCTGATCAACAATGCCGGCATCAATCACAACACCGCATTCCTGGTGGCGCCGGATATTGCGATCGCGCGCGAGGAGATCGAGATCAATTATCTCGCGCCCTTGCGGGTGACCAAGGCGTTCGCGCCGGTGCTGATCAAGAACAAGGGCGCGGTGCTCAACCTCCTCACCATTTTGGCGCGGGTCAATCTGCCGTTCATGGGCTCCTACTGCGCATCCAAGGCGGCGGGCCTCAGCCTGACGCAGGGCCTGCGCGGCGAACTGACGCCAAAGGGTGTGCGCGTGGCCGCCGCACTTCCCGGCGCCATCGATACCCGGATGACGGCGATGCTGACCATCCCGAAGATGACCACTGCGGATGCCGCCAGGGAAATCCTCGATGGTTTCGAGGCGGGCGAAGAAGAGATTTACGTCGGCGAGATGGCGCGCGGACTGGCGCAAGGCCTCGCCCACGATCCCAAGGGGATCGAACGGCAGCTTGCCTCACCCGGCTAAGCTGCGTCCGTCCAAGTTTAGCGAACCAACCAAAGGGAGCGATCATGACCCAATTGAGAAACCTGCTTGCTACCGCTGTGCTCGCGTTCGGCGCCTCCGCAACGCCGGCCTTCGCCGATTCCATTCCCGGGCTCCGCGGCCACGATCACACCGGCATCACCGTGCCGGACGTGAAAGCGGCGACCGCCTTTTTCACCGATGTGATCGGCTGCAAGCATGCGATGTCGTTCGGGCCGTTCATGGACGACAAGGGCACGTTCATGCAGGATGCCGTCAACGTCAATCCGCGCGCCGTCATCGAAGAGATCAGCATGGTCCGCTGCGGCTATGGCTCGAATATCGAACTGTTCCAGTACAAATCGCCCGACCAGGCCACGACAGAGCCCAAGAACAGCGACTACGGCGGCCATCACATCGCGCTCTATGTCGACGACATCGCTAAAGCTGCCGAGTATTTACGCTCGAAGAACGTCAAGACCATGCAGGGGCCGATTCCGGTCAAGGAAGGTCCGGCGGCCGGCCAGTCGATTCTGTATTTCCTCACCCCGTGGGGAATGCAGATGGAGTTGATCAGCTATCCCAAGGGCATGGCCTACGAGAAGGGCGCCAGCACCGTGCTCTGGTCGACGACCGAGCCTGCGAAATAGCAGGTCAAAACATGCCGCGTTGGGAATCTTCCCATCGAGCAGGAAAGAGTGGCGCAAGGATATCGACGGCGAGATATCTCCGCCGCAGCGGTTTGCGCCCCGATATTACCGAATAGTTGCGGATATGCCGGGGCTATGCGCGAAGCACTTGTGCTTCACGCATAGCCCAGCAATCGGGCAAACATATTCGTGGCCCGGGCATCCGGCAGGCCTCGTTCCGCAACGCTGATCAGGACAAGCTGGTTGATGAGCTCGATTGTCATCGAGAATTGCTCGCCGGCAGGATTACGGTAGTCGATCCTGGTAGCAGGGCCTTCCACGGAAGTCTTGGTGCCGCTCCAGTTCAGACTGCTGCCAACAAAGTGAATGAGTTCTCCCACCGTATGAAACTGGCCACGGCTCGGATCTTGTTTGAAGATCTGGCGCGCTTTGCCATTCATCGTAAGGATCCGCGCATCATCCGTCTTGTTCTGTCCGTTCATGATCGGTACGGCCGCAACAATACCGACCGGTGACCGGTCGTACAGGATTTGGAGGATATCGATCTTCTCGCTTAACATCGATGTGCAACTCATCGTAAAGATTGGCTCGCTCACTCCATCCGTCGAAAGCGGCACGACCAGCACCTCCCAATAAACGTTGTACTCGGAGAGCGAGGAAATATAGCGAGCGTAGATTGGCTGCTCCTTGGCCAGACAATCATCGTAGATGTCACGCAGGCTGTTGGCGGTGGCGAATTTGAGTTCGGAGGATAGCGTGCCGCGCAAATCCCGCCCGAGATTCCGGATAAAGCTCTCGCTCTGCGAAACGACGATGTGCTCTTTTCCAATTTTCACATTGAGCAGCATATCGTCGAATGCGCTCATCGATTGTGTGTACATGTCGCGAAGCCGCGGTCGCCGGCTTGCTCGATGGAAAAGCCATTGCCGGTAGGCATCGGCGAGGGATTTGGCGTGAATCTGTTCCCGGATAACTTTCCCAGTCCATGTCTGAATAGCAGCGCGGGTGGTGGATCCAGCGTCGATGGGCCGGATGGGCGTAACAGTCTGCGCCGTGGCATCGGACACGCCGCCCACCTGGGCACGGGATTTGTTCGCGGGTTGATTCATGGAAGTCGGTCTCAAGTTCCAGGATTTTATGAGGAGGAACAACCGTAGGTTTATTTTATTGATGGCTGGTTAATCTTTGATTATGGGCAATATGCAAGCACGAACTGACAACACGTCCAAACAAGCCACGCACCTGGACCGCAATCCCCAAGTCGGGCCGGTGAAGACATGTGCTCACCGACTGTTCAACATGTCGCCGGGCCTATTTTCTTGCGTCGGCCCGTTGCGATGATCCAACATCGACGCTGCCCCGTTGGGGTTGAGACGCCGTGCCGATCCGTGCGTGGCGGAGAGCGGTGTCGTCAACCCTTTTTCATCCATGGTTATTCGTCTCGATGTCTTGGTCGCCCCGGAAAGACAGTCGCATGCTTGCTGGACTAAAAGTTCTGTTGCTCGTCACGTGCAGTTTTGCGCCTTCTGTCTTTGTTGGCGCCGCGCAGGCAGCGGACACCGCCCCGGTCCGCATCACGGTGATCTCCGATCAGGATGACGATATTTACGATGCGCGCGCCGGCCGTGGCGGCGTGGATGCGACGCGGATGGCGGTCGAAGATTTCGGCGGGACGGTTTTGGGGCGGCCCGTGATCGTCGATGCCTTGAACGACCACAACAAGCCGGCGGAAGCACCTGGGCTTGCGAGGCACGCCTTTGACGCCGGTGCCGACCTGCTGATGGACGTGCAGAATGCGCCGATCGCGCTCGCCATTTCCAAGGTGGCGACCGAACGGCACAAACTGGCGATCAGCACCGGGTCAGCTTCTCCTGCGCTTACCCGGGCAGAATGCAGCCGCTATTTCTACCACTACTCGTTTGACCTGACCGCCATCGAAACCACGTCGGCCGATCACCTTGCGCAGACACCGCAGGGCAAGCGTTGGGTATTCATCATGGACGATAGCGGTTTCGGCCGCGCTGGGTTAGCTACCATGACGCCGAAGATCACGGCGCATGGCGGCGAGATCGTGAAGACTTTTCTTACGCCGCCAACAGAGGATGGTTATTCAGCCGTTATCGAGGAAGTTCGCGGCCTGAAGCCTGATGTGGTCGCCGTCATCAATGCCGGCGCGAAGGATGATGCCGTCGTGTCGGCGGTAACGAAGGCGAAGCTTTCGGCTGTCACGACGACGGCGCTGCTCTATTTGTCGGACGTCGATCGGGTCAAAGACGGCTACGCCGGCCTGGTGGCCGCCGTGCCGTGGTACTGGAATCTCGATCCCGCGGCCCGGGCATGGTCCGATCGCTTCGCCGCCGCGCATGACGGCCGTCGGCCGACCGCTGCCCAAGCGGCGGATTACTCGGCGACGACGCAGTGGCTGAACGCGGTTCGCACCGCCGGCACCACCGATGCCGATGCCGTCATCCATGTTCTCGATGGTCACAAGTTCGATGATGTGTTTGCCCATGGCGGCGAATTTCGCGCCAGCGACCATATGGTCGTCCATGACCTCTACGTCGCAAAGGTCAGAGCGTCAGCCGAACTACCGGAGCCCCATGCCTGGTACAGCATCCTGGCGACGGTGCCCGCGGCAACCGCATTTCCGGCCGGCACGGAATGCAAAATGGCTCCGTGAGTATCGTTTAGTTTGCCGCCGTTGGCGGCAATGCTTCGTTCATCGGCATGGCCGGTGAATCGCAAGCGGGCTCGCGACAAAAAACTTTCGCGACAAAAAAAGAGTGCGATGGCAAGAGGGGCAGCCATCGCACTTAGAGGGGTTCGATTGGGAGGGTTCGCTTAACGTCGTCGCCCGTTAGCTGGGCGACGTGGTGCTTGCGCACGTGGGCGTAGGTATTGCGGACCTTGGGCTGGTCGATATCAGCCACGCTGGCCTGGGCATTCAAAGCCTGCACAGAAGAATCCAGCCGGAGCAGGCCGGCGGGCACACCCTGCGCGGCCGCCGGGGTGACCGGGGCTGCGGAAATCAGCGCGATCAAAGCGGCCAAGCCGAAAACGAGGCTCGGAATGCGGGTATTCTGGATGAATTTCAGCATGATGCTTCTCTCTCGGTTAACGCGTCTTCCAAATGGCAGTTCAGGTATCATAATACGCCACTCTCCGAAGTAAGGTGACTGGTCACCTTGAAATTGGGGCGTATCAAACCCGAACTTCATTACGGAAACGCAATGCAGCCAATATGACCAGTCAGCTTGAAATGTCAACCGGAGTTAAGATCACGTTCACTTTAACAGCGCTTTGAAGGCGACGTTCAGGAAGTCGTCGATCGGTTGACGATCCTGGGTGATCCTGAGGCGGATGGTAGCGCCTTCCCAGGCATTGACCAGGAAACGCGCCATTTCGCCGGCATCATGACGGGGATCGACCTCGCCTTTGGCCTGGGCATCTCGCAGCAGCTGTTCGACGCCGCTGCACCACCGGTCGAAGACCTCCCGCAGTTCCTGACGCATCCTCGGATATTCGCGAGCCATCTCCGCCGAAAAAAGGCCCAGCATGCAGCCGCGCTCGAAACCGTTCGATATCAGGCGCTCGGATAGAAACGTGAAATGATTCTTCAGCCGTTGAAGCGGCGGCACGCTCTCATCGAACAGCATGTCCGGGCGCGAGCCTTCGAGATAGCGCCGCAGCGAATCGATCGCGAGATCTTCCTTGTTCTCGAAGTGATTGAAGAACGATCCCTTGGGCACGCCGGCGGCATCGGTGATGTCCTGGATCGAACATCCCTTGAATCCGAGCGTATGCAGCGTGTCTACCGCGCTGCTGGCGAGCTTCTCGCGCAGGCTGGGTCTGGCCATGGACGTCTCTCCCGAGGGTTTTACCCTCCGCGAGGGATGACAAATCCTCCCGCAAGCATGACAAATATGCGACCGAGCGACTTAATTCAACACCAATAGCACTAAAATCTGACCAGTCAGCTTGATTCGCGATCAGATAGCTACCATCGTACCGTTAATCAAAGCTTAAATTCCGCCGCGCGGTTAGATCGACTTCGATCGATGCTTCGGCGCCGCCAAGAGCACCGCCAAGGGATGCGAATGTTAAGAATCGGACCACTGCTACCCGATCCTCGGCGATTCCGCGCCCGGATCACAGCACATCCTCGCGGTGATCCCTGATATCATCATGATTGATATTCGGCGGAAATATCCTTGCCGGTATAGTCGGTCATCAGCGCGGCAGCGATCAGTGTGATCACGGCACAGGTCGCGATGTAAATCGCAATTGCGGTTGCCGAATGATAGGTGCCGAACAGCCATGCCGCGATCAGAGGTGCCGGGCCGCCGGCGATGATGGATGCCAATTGATCGCCGAGCGACGAGCCGCTGTAGCGCAGCCGTCCCGTGAAGCTTTCGGCGATCAATGCGGCTTGCGGGCCATACAGCATGTCATGCGGGATCAGCGAAAGAATAATCGCGGCGAAGATGATCGCTTCCGAACCGGTCTGGAGCATGGCGAAATAGATGAAGCCGAATATCCCGGTCACCACTGCTCCGATCATGTACATGTTCTTGCGGCCGATGCGGTCGGAGAGATGGCCGAATACCGGGATCGACACGAACGACAGGACCGAAGCCGCCAGCACCGCGCTGAGCAGGAAGTTGCGGGAAACATGCAAAGTGTCGATGCCGTAAGAAAAGATGAAAGCGGTGAAAATATAGAACGGCGCCTGTTCGGCCATGCGCGCCAGCGCCGAAAGCAGGATCTGCTTCGGGTGTTCCTTGATGACGGCGAGCATCGGCGCGCGTTCGATCTTGCGTTCGGCGACCAGCTTGGCAAAGACGGGTGTCTCCAGAATGCCCAAGCGGATGTAGAGGCCGACGCCGACCAGCACGAGACTGAGCGCGAAGGGAATCCGCCAGCCCCAGGCCAGGAATTGTTCGCCCGACATCTGGCTGAATGCCAGAACGGCGAGGTTGGCCAAAAACAGGCCGCAGGGGACGCCGAATTGCGGCCAGGACGCCACCAGCCCGCGCGAGTGATTGGTTCGCGCCCATTCCATCGACATCAGCACGGAGCCGCCCCATTCACCGCCGACGCCGACACCCTGGATGAAGCGCAGCACGGTCAGGATGACCGCGCCCCAAATACCGACACTGGCATAGGTCGGCACCAGCGCGACTGCGAAGGTGGCCAGTCCCATCAACAGCAGCGTTGCGATCAGCGTCGATTTGCGACCGATGCGGTCGCCGTAATGGCCGAAAATCGCAGCGCCCACCGGCCTTGCGATGAAGCCGACCGCATAGATGGCAAAGGCTTCCAGCGTGCCGACCCAAGGGTCTGAATGCGGGAAGAACAATTTGGCGAAAACGAGCCCCGTGACGGTGCTGTAGAGGAAGAAATCGTACCACCCATGAGGAGGGTTCCGCCTTCGCATCCAACTTTCGGCGGGCCATCAAGGTTGGCGGGGAGAGGAGATGCTACTGCCGGACCGCGCAACTCGGATCAGGCGCGGGATTTTTCCGAGCTGCCGAGTATCTCTTTGCAAAGAGCGACCCCGTCATTTGCGATATCGCGGCTCTTCCACGCCCAATAGGTCAGCCGGCCGGCAAGGGTATTTTGACGGCGCAAACTGCGCGATCCCAAGACGTGACCGACATTGTCGGGAAACCGGCGGATTTCGTCTTCCACGAGTTCGGTGATCGACGCCATCAGCCCATCCAGCCGTCGTCCCCAATCGGATTCCGCAAACTGATCGATGCGGACCCGTAAAGCGAATTCGGTGTCGTAGATGTCGACCAGAATTTCCTTGGCGACGAGAATCCGCTCCTGTTTGAGAGCGAGGCGCAACAAACCGCGTTTGTCTTCCAGACGATCCAGCACCATCGCGACGGCGACCGCATAGGGCGTGGCGGCGACGCTGGCCGCGGTCTTGTTCGACGCGGCTTTGGTGGCGAGATTGATCAATTGCCAATGCGGCTTGAGCCGCTTGGCCACCAGCATCAGCGCGAAGGGAACCTGTTCGCGACGGGTTTTGGCGAAGGCGTCCAGCAGCGGCGTGATTTTGGCAATCTCGGCGTCTTCAAAACGGGTGAGCTTCGCCGGCAGGGCCTCGTTCAATTTGGCGAGTTCGTCGCGGGCGCGGAGCGCGCCGAGCATCTTGGCCAGATCGTCGAAGACGAGCGGCGAGGCTGTATAGAAGGCGAGCCGGCTGCGAATCTGGCCGGCGCTTTCCGGCGAGGAGAGGATGTTCTCCATGCTCTTTGCGACTTTGGTCTGAAACGTCGTGGCGGCCTGACGGGCCTCGCGCTGCTTGTCCGCCCCGATCAGATCGGTGACGTTCTTCACGTAATCGCGCGCCATCGTCGGAAGCAGGTCGCGGCAGATCCATTCCCAGATTGCCGACAGCGACCCGCGCTGGATCCCGCCCGTCGTGCCATGTTGAGGCGAGCCTTCAACCAGCAACGGTTCTAACGGGGCAAAGAAATGGCGTGCCGGAGCGCTGTTACGTTTTTGGGTCTGCCCGCCGCCGCGAAACTCGGCGCGCAACGTTTCCATCACCTCGCCCGCGCCGGGTATTTCGGCGCCGCAAAGCTCCAGCCGCTCCAACTCGTCCAGCAGGTTGCTGCGCGTCGGCGGCGTCAGTCGTTGCAAGAATTCCTTGATGCGGGTCTGAATCATTGCAAGATGGTGTGATGAGCTAAAGAAGGCCTCTGCTGTTCGTGTCCAGCATGTGATCAGACGATCAAAGCAGGGCGCCGTAAATTAAGTCGTAAAAAAACCGGTAAGGGGCTGCCTCTGTCCGGGAAATTACGGCATCACATTTCGGAAAGCGCCGGCGGCCGGAGGCGTAGATTACGCATGTCGCTCAAAACGCGGCATTTTTTTAACGTTCGTTTCGCGCAGCAGCAGTTAGTCGAAATTTAACCCTGAGGACCGACGAGCTTGAAATGGACCGTGGCCGCCGCCGCCAGGGCCCAGCGCACGGCATGGCCCCGTATTTGTCCGGCGGCGAAAATTAACGCGTGGGTGGCCGGGGCCCACTAACGGTTGCAGAACGGGAGACGTTCGATTTTTTCGGAGATGTCGGCACTTCCTCCCGCTGGATCAAGTTTCCGCTCCGATGGCCGGCCCCGCGACAATGAGTGAAGAGAACAAGCTGATCGATCGAGTCACGTTCGGCCGTGGCTATGACGTCTGCATCATGGATATCGATGGCACCTGGCGCCGCGACTGCCTTCTCAAAGCCGTCTCCGACAACGATGCCGTGCTGACGGTGGAAGGCTCCGTCCAGGGTCTCAACCTCAAGGAATTCTTTCTGCTGTTGTCCTCCACGGGGCTCGCTTATCGCCGTTGTGAACTCGTCCGCGTCAACGGAACCGACATGGACATCCAGTTTCTGAAGGGCAAGGCGCGCAAGAAGAAGGCGGGCGGTCCGCCCAACTAGTGTCCCTGACCTCATGGCGATGATTTCACCCCGGAAACAATGGAACGAGGTTGCAGAAGCGGCATGAGCGGGAGATATCCGGCCCCAGGCCGCCGGTTTTTCGCGTTAGATGGAATGGAATCACGTTGCTACTTGTGCGTTAAGTCATCGTCCCGTAAAAATACGGGGTGGCGATTTGCGACGCCGGTTCGCTTTGACGAGTCCGCGTCGCTTTTTGCGCCATAAAGGACGGTGTCACATGAACGAAAAGCCACCCTCTCGCGGTGAGATCTTCGTCGTCGATGACGATCCTGCCGTCCGCGAAACCCTTTCCATCGTCTTGTCGGCGGGAGGCTACGAAGTCATCTGCTTCGCCGATGGAGCCGCGCTGTTGTCGGTTGCGCGAAACCGCACGCCGGCCTGCATTCTTCTGGATGTGCATATTCCCGGCAAATCCGGCCTGGATATTTTGAGGGAATTGCGCGGCGAAGACTATCCGGCGCCGATCTTCATCATCTCCGGACAGGGCGACATCGCCATGGCGGTCAGCGCGATCAAGAATGGCGCGCTGGATTTCATCGAGAAGCCGTTTCGTGGAAATGAGCTCGTGCCGCGTCTCAACGAGGCGATCGAAGCCCATGCCCGCCGCCAGGCCGGTCGTTCCGCTTCCAACATCGGCTCGCTGCATTTCCCGGGCCGCGAGCCGCTGACCCGGCGAGAGCGCGAAGTGCTGGAGCAGTTCACCGCCGGCGCCTCCAACAAGGAGGCCGGGCGGCATCTGGGAATTAGCCCCCGCACCATTGAAGACCATCGCGCGAACATCATGAAAAAGCTCGGCGCGAAAAATGCCGCCGACTTGGTCCGGATCGTGATGACCGCCGCCCGCGCGTCCTGACAGATCCCGTCGTCAGGGCCTCGCGCATCGCAAAAATTGCCGGTTCGACATCAGCGGGCTTGCTCGCCATGGATCGCCTGTGAGAAGACACCAGCAGGGCTTGGTACGGATACCATCATGACAGAAAACAAGAAAACACCGGAAACGCTCCGCAGCGCGCGCTGGTTCGCGCCCGACGACTTGCGGGCCTTTGGCCATCGCTCGCGCGCCATGCAGATGGGCTATGCGCCGGAGGAATGGAAAGATCGCCCGGTGATCGCGATTCTCAACACCTGGTCGGACGCCCAACCCTGCCACATGCATTTCAAGAGCCGGGTGGACGACGTCAAGCGCGGCATCCTGATGGCCGGCGGCTTTCCGATGGAACTGCCGGCGCTGTCGCTGTCGGAGTCGTTCCTGAAGCCGACCACCATGCTCTATCGCAATTTGCTGGCGATGGACGCCGAGGAATTGCTGCGCGGCCACCCGGTCGACGGCGTGGTGCTGATGGGCGGTTGCGACAAGACCACGCCGGCGCTGTTGCTCGGCGCCACCAGCATGAACATCCCGGCGATCTATTTGCCGGCGGGGCCGATGCTGCGCGGCAACTGGAAGGGCAAGACGCTGGGTTCGGGATCGGACGCGTGGAAATATTGGGACGAACGGCGTGCGGGGAAGATTTCCGACAAGGACTGGGTCGATGTCGAGGCCGGCATCGCCCGCAGCTACGGCACCTGTATGACCATGGGCACCGCCTCGACCATGACGGCGATCGCCGAATCCATCGGCATGACGCTATCAGGCGCGTCTTCGATTCCGGCGGCCGACGCCGGCCACATCCGCATGGCGTCGGAATGCGGACGCCGCATCGTCGAGATGGTCTGGGAGGATCTGACGCCGCGCAAGATCCAGACCCGCAAGGCGTTCGAAAACGCGATCACGGTGGCGATGGCGATGGGCTGCTCCACCAATGCGATCATCCACCTGATCGCGCAGGCGCGCCGCGCCGGCCAGGACATCGGGCTCGACGATTTTGAAAAAGCCAGCCGCAAGGTGCCGGTGATCGCCAATGTGCGGCCCTCCGGCGACAAATATCTGATGGAGGATTTTTACTACGCCGGCGGACTGCCCGGCCTGATGAGCCGGATCAAACCGCATCTGCATCTCGATGTTCTGACGGTCACGGGCCAGACGCTGGGTGAAAATATCGCGCGCGCCGAAGTCTACAACGACGACGTCATCCGCACGGTCAAGAACCCGATCTACAAGGAGGGTGCGCTCGCGGTGCTCAAGGGCAACCTCGCGCCCGACGGCTGTGTCATAAAACCTTCGGCCTGCGAGCCGCGTTTCCTCAAGCATACCGGCACGGCGCTGGTGTTCGATGATTACCCCTCGATGAAGAAGGCGATCGACGATCCCGATCTCGATGTCACCGCCGATCATGTCCTGATCCTGCGCAACGCCGGCCCGCAAGGCGGCCCGGGCATGCCGGAATGGGGCATGCTGCCGATTCCGACCAAGCTCGTGAAGCAGGGCGTGCGCGACATGGTGCGGCTGTCGGACGCGCGCATGAGCGGCACCAGCTATGGCGCCTGTATCCTGCACGTCTCGCCGGAATCCTATATCGGCGGCCCGCTGGCACTGGTGAAGAACGGCGACAAGATCACGCTCGATGTCGCCGCGCGCACCATCAACCTCGATGTATCCGAGGCCGAGTTGAAGAAACGCCGCGCGGAATGGAAGCAGCCGGAGACGCGGTTCGAGCGCGGCTATGGCTGGATGTTCACCAAGCACATCAAGCAGGCCAATGAAGGCTGCGACTTCGATTTTCTTGAAACCACCTTTGGCAAGCCGGTCGGCGAGCCCTCGATTTTTTAAGGCACCCTCATGTCAAAACTCTCCGAGGCCACCCGCAACAAACTGAAAACGGTCTCGACCGCGACGGTGGCGACTGCGCTTTTCAAGCGCGGCTTTCGCGTCCAGATGATCCAGGATGTGCATCCCTTGAGTGCCGATCAGCCGGTTTTGGTCGGCGAAGCCTTTACCTTGCGCTACATGCCAGCGCGCGAGGACCTCAACAAGATCGAGGTGTTTCGCGACCGCGCCCATCCGCAGCGCAAGGCGGTCGAGGATTGTCCGGCGGGCAGCGTGTTGGTGATGGATAGCCGCAAGGACGCGCGCGCGGCGTCGGCCGGGGCTATTCTCGTCACGCGGCTGATGAAACGCGGCGTCGCCGGCGTGATCACCGACGGCGGCTTTCGCGACTCCGTGGAAATTTCAAAACTCGGTTTCCCGGCCTATCATCATCGCCCGAGCGCGCCGACCAATCTGACGCTGCATCAGGCGATCGAGATCAACGTTCCGATCGGCTGCGGCGATGCGCCGGTGTTTCCCGGCGACGTCATTCTCGGCGACAGCGACGGGGTGATCGTGATCCCCGCGCATCTCGCCGACGAGATCGCCAATGAGGCCGTCGAGATGACGGCGTTCGAGGATTTCGTCACCGAACAGGTCCAAAAAGGAAAATCGATCCTCGGCCTTTACCCGGCAACGGACGAGCAGACATCGGTCGATTTCGCCGCCTGGCGGAAGGAGAAGGGCAGGTAGCTTGCCTCTCCGCCGTTCCCCGGACGCAGCGCAGCGTGAAACGATGCGCTGCAGATCCGGGGTCCAGAATGCAGTGGGTCCCGGATCTGCGTCGCATCACTTCGTGAGGCGCCGCGTCCGGGACACGAGAACGGCTAAGCTTCCGGTTTCTCCACCAACCCCACCGCCCAGAGCGCGAATGCATACGCGATCGCGACTTCGTCGAGCCGGTTGAAACGTCCGGACGCGCCGCCGTGGCCGGCGCCCATGTTGGTGCGCAACAAAACCGGTCCGCCCGCCCGCATGGTCGCGCGCAACCGCGCGATCCATTTCGCCGGCTCCCAATAGGTCACGCGCGGATCGGTAAGGCCGCCCATCGCCAGGATCGCCGGATAGTCCTTTGCCGCGACGTTGTCGTAGGGCGAGTAGGAGAGGATGGTCTTGAAATCGGTCGCGCTCTCGATCGGGTTGCCCCATTCCGGCCATTCCGGCGGCGTCAGCGGCAGGGTGTCGTCGAGCATGGTGTTGAGGACGTCGACGAAGGGCACTTCGGCGACGATGCCTGCGAATAATTCACCGGAGCGATTAGCCACCGCGCCCATCAGCATGCCGCCGGCGCTGCCGCCATGGCCGACGATGCGCTTTGTGCCAGTATACTTTTCCGCGATCAACGCGCGGGCGCTGGCGGCAAAATCGTCGAAGCTGTTGGTCTTCTTCGCGCGCTTGCCGTCGAGATACCAGCCCCAGCCCTTGTCGGCGCCGCCCCGGATATGGGCGATCGCATAGACAAAGCCGCGGTCGACCAGCGACAGCCGGTTGGCGGAAAACGACGCCGGCATCGCCATGCCGTAGGAGCCATAACCATAGAGCAATAGCGGCGCGGTGCCGTCGCGCGCCAAGTCGCGGCGATGCAGGATCGACACCGGCACCTCGGCGCCATCGTGCGACTTCGCCATGATGCGGGTGGTGACGTAATCGGCGGGGTTGTGGCCGGACGGGATTTCCTGGCGCTTGCGCAAGACGCGCGTCCGCTTCGCCATGTCGTAGTCATAGACTTCGTTCGGTGTCGTCATCGACGAATAGGAGAAGCGCAGGTTTGTCGTCTCGAATTCGTAGGAGCCCATGGTGTCGAGCGAGTAGGCGGCCTCGTCGAACGCGATCGCATGTTCCTCGCCGTTTTCCAGATCGCGGATGACGATGGCGGGCAGCGCATTGGCGCGCTCAAGCCGCACCATATGCCCGGAGAACAGTTCCACATCGAGCACATAGATGCCTTCGCGATAGGGAATCAGGTCGCGCCAGTTCGCCCGCTCCGGCGCATTCAATGGCGCGGTTGCGATCTTGAAGTCGATCGCGCCGTCGGCGTTGGTGAGAATGAAGAGCTGATCGCCGCGATCGTTGACCGAATACTGCACGCCCTCTTCACGCGCGGCCACCAGCCGCGGCGTGGCCTTCGGGTCGGCCAGGTCGATCAGGCGTTGTTCGGAGGTTTCATGGTCGCCGCCTGCGATCACGCAATAGCGGCCGCTGGCGCTTTCATGGATGTGGGTGAACCAGCCGGAGTCTTTTTCTTCAAAGACCAGCAGGTCGTCGGCCTGTTTCGTTCCCAGCCGGTGACGCCACACCTGCATCGGCCGATGGTTGTCGTCGAGCTTGACGTAGAAGAAGGCACTCGAATCGGCGTTCCACACCACCCCGCCATCGGTCTCCTCGACGAGGTCGTCGAAGTCTTTCTTGGTCGCCCAGTCGCGAACCCGGATCGAAAAATATTCGGAACCCTTGGTGTCCGCGCTCCAGGCTTCAAGCCGGTGATCGGGCGAATGTCGCGCGCCGCCGAACTTGAAATATTCGTGGGTGGCGGCAAGTTCGTCGCCGTCGAGAATGATCTCGGCCTCGCCGCCGTCGCGCGGACTGCGTCCGAAAAGTTCATGCTGACCGCCTTCCCGGAACTTGCGCAAGTAAGCATAGATGCCGTCGGGCGAAGGCACGCTGGAATCGTCTTCCTTGATGCGCCCGCGCATTTCCTTGACCAGCCGCTTCTGCAACGGCGCGGTGTGGCCAAGCAGGCTCTCGGTGTAGGCGTTTTCGGCTTCCAGATATTTACGGATATCCGCATTCAGGATCGACGGATCGCGCAGCACCTCCTGCCAGTTTTCATCCTTCAGCCACGCATAATCGTCGACGACCTCGATGCCGTGGGTGGTGAAGGAATGCGGGCGGCGCGGCGCGACCGGCGGCGTCAGGGGGCTCTTTTGGTCCATCGTCTTGGTTCTCACCTCAAATGCGGCACGGGGATCATATCGGGTCGTGGAAGGGGGATTGCCAGAGTTAAGACCTTCCCGCCAGAGCAACCTTGTTGACCGCAAGCGAGTGTGATTAGGCTCGGCTTTCCCCCAGTGTCCCGATTCCGAAGTCCGTATGGTTCTGCGGCCCCTCTCTTACGGACTTCGGAATCGAGAGGACACTGGCAAACTTATTAATCTAGTGTGGCTTTGGTTCAGAAGTCCGCATGACGAACTCGCGGCAATAATGATGCGGACTTCTGAGCCGCCACACTAGGGAAACCGATGCTTTTCAACTCCTGCCCCTTCATTTTCATCTTTCTGCCGGTCGTTCTCTTCGGCTATTTCGCAGCCGGCCGTATTGGCCCGCAAGCGCCCGTGATCTGGCTCGCGCTGGCCTCGCTGGTTTTCTACTCGTTCAGTAACTGGCCGTTTGTGGCGTTGCTGCTGGCCTCCATCGCGTTCAATTATCTCGTCGGTTGGCTCTTGATCTCGCGCCGTCTTCGAGCCGGTCCGCGCTTTGCCGTGCTCACGGTGGGTGTGAGCGGCGATCTGCTGGCGCTCGGCGTCTTCAAATATGCCGGGTTCCTGGTCGTCAATTTCAACGCGATATTCTCGACGTCCGTCGCAGTGAACATCCTGCTCCCCGTAGGCATCTCCTTCTATACCTTCACGCAGATTGCGTTCCTGGTTGATGCTTACCGCGGCAAGGTCGCTCACTATGCGCTGCCGCATTATGCGCTGTTCGTGACTTATTTTCCGCATTTGATCGCAGGCCCCATCCTGCACCACCGGGATATGATCCCGCAGTTTGAATCGGTTAATTCAAAGCGGCCCAATCCGCGTCTGATTCTTTACGGCTTGATCATTTTCGGGATCGGCCTGTTCAAGAAAACCGTTCTTGCCGATGGCATCCAGCCACTGGTCGCGCTCGCCTTCCATCAGGCTTCGCCGTCGTTCGATCAGGCCTGGATCGGCGCGCTGGCCTACACCTTTCAGCTTTATTTCGACTTCTCCGGCTATTCCGATATGGCGATCGGAATCTCGCTGATGTTCGGCATTTTCCTGCCGCTGAATTTCAATTCCCCCTACCAGGCGACGAGCATCATCGACTTCTGGCGCCGCTGGCACATGACGTTGTCGCAGTTCCTGCGCGACTATCTCTACATCCCGCTCGGCGGTAACCGGCATGGCCGGCTGCTCGCGCTATGTGAATCTCATGATCACGATGCTGCTCGGCGGCCTCTGGCACGGCGCAGCCTGGACGTTTGTTGTCTGGGGCGCGTTGCACGGCCTCTATCTTTGCATCAATCATGTCTGGATCAATTATGGTCCGCCAATCCCTGAGCGCTTGGCGCGCCCCGCCGGCGTCGTCGCGTTTCTCCTCACCTTCCTTGCGGTCGTCGTCGCCTGGGTCTTCTTCCGGGCCGATAGCCTGGCGTCGGCGCTATCGGTGCTGTCGAAGATGACCGATACAAGTCAAATCGTCCTCGGTCCGACCGAGATGACGCAAAGCCTGATAATCGCGATCTATGCCGCGATCGCCTGGTTCGCGCCGAATACGCAAGCGATCGTAGGCTACGACCACACCAACAGGTCCGTCGGTGAAAACTTGAACGCGTGGCGGGTGCGGCCATGGCTGGTCTATGGTGGTGCGGCGGCATTTGCCTTCGGAATTCTCGGTATCCAGCAACACAGCGAATTCATCTATTTTCGGTTCTAGTGCGGCGAATTTGAAGTTCCTATCGGTTTCGCCGGGAGTTCGTCATAGGAACTTCAAATTCAAAGCCGCTACTCAGATCAATAAATTGCTAGAGTTCCTTTGATTCCGAAGTTCGCATCAGAGGTAGCCACGATAGTTTGCGAACTTCGGAATCGGCACTCTAGTGGATCAATCGATCAAAGACCTTTTGCGTTTCTTCGCCGCGAGCCTGCTCGTCATGCTGGCGGCGGCAGCGCTCAATTTTGCGGTCGATCCCTTGCAGATCTTCCGCCCCGCACGCCTGTTTCCGGCCGTGTATTCGCAGGACAGCCGCCTCCAGAACGCCGGACTGATCAAGAGCCAGGACTTCGATGCGGTTTTCATGGGAACCTCGCTCGCGATTCATTTTCGTCAGGACGACATCGACCGGATTCTCGGCGTCAAATCGCTGAAGCTCGCAATGAGCGGTTCAAGCTCGCGTGAGCAGACGTTCGTGCTTGCCGCCGCGATGGCCAGGGGGCCGAAGCGGGTGATCTGGGAGGTGGACGACTGGATCTTTCACGACACGCCTGACATCGATGCGAATCCGCATCTTCCCGCCGATCTTTACCGGGGAAATGCGAAGGGCATCGCCTCCTATCTTCTCAGCGGCGCGATGGCGCGGGAATCACTGTGGATGGCGGCGCGATCGATCCCGCTACTTGGTCCGGTCCTCGTGAGACTTACGAGCGAAGCGCTGTTCAAGTTTCCGCTCTCGCGCGTCGACGACATCAACACGTTGCAGGCGAGCGACGACGTCGGTTCGATCTACAATGCCCGGCGCGCGATAGCGGCCTTCAGATACATTACCGACCCGGTTCGCAGCAAATACCTGCTGGACGATACCGATTACGACATGAAGGTCCGCGTGTTCGAGCGTGACGCGATTGGTCTGATCAGCGCCAATCCCGATGTCGCCTTCGATATCTACTTGCCGCCCTACTCGATCCTGCAATGGGTGGCGTTGCGCGAGACTTCGCCCGAAATGTTGCAAAGCGTCTACGCATTTTCAGACTATTTTTTCCGGCGGCTGGTGGATTTCCGGAACGTCCGGCTGTTCGATTTCCGCTCGTTGAGCGAAGTTACCCACGATTTGAACAACTACTCCGACGTGATCCACCATTCGCCCGATATCGACATCAAAATTCTCGCTTGGCTCGCGCGAGGGCAACATCGCGTCGATCGCACGCAACCGACAGCCCATCTCGATCAGCTCAAGGCGCAGGTCGAGGCGTATCGGCTAGAGAGGGTAGAGCACTAATTCGCCGCGAACTCCCTCTCACCTCTCCCATAGGGAGAGGTCGGATCGCTCTTGCGATCCGGGTGAGGGGCCGCGGTCTAACGATGGATCGTAACCCCGCACCCCAACCCGCTCCCTATGGGAGAGGGAGCTCACCACCACTGGGGCGGGCAAAATCAATCCGGCCGTTCTTACTTAATTCCGCAGCCGCGCGCTGGCATTGCTTCCGAACATGGGAATCCGGTTGACACCGAGCACGACCGCGAAGGTGATCAGAAGCATGGCGATGCCGAGCACGGAAATGGCGGCGAGGTCGCCGCTTTCGTTGAGGTCGTAGATCAGGACGCTGATCACCTTGGTCTGCGAGGTGAACAGCACGATCGCGGCGGAAAGTTCGCGCATTACGCCGATGAAAATAAAGCACCAGGTGGCGATGACGCCGGTGCGCAGCAGCGGCGCGGTGATCTGGCGAAGCGCTTGCAGCCGCGTCGCGCCGAGAATGCGGCTTGCTTCCTCGAGCTCGGGATGGACGGTGGCGAACGCCGCCTGCAATTGCTGATAGGCCGAGGGCAGGTTGATGGTCAAAAACGCGATCAAGCAGAATCCAGAGCGTGCCGTAGAGCACGAAGGGCGGCCGCGTGTAGCTCAGGAACAGCCCGACGCCGAGCACGATGCCGGGCACGGCGACCGGCGCGGTGGCGAGAAAGCCGAGGATGCGGTGGCCCGCGATCACTTTGCGGGTCGTGACGTAGGCGATCACCAGGGCCAGCAGGGTGCCAAGCGTGGCGGTCGCGGTGCCCAGGATCACGGTGTTCTTCAGCGCGAGCTGCGTCGAGGACAGTTCGGTGAACACGAATACGATGTTGTGCAGCGTGATAGTCGAGGGTGTCGCCAGCGTGGTGGCGTTCGGCGAGAACGCCGCGTTGAACAGCGCGAAATAGGGCAGGAACACCGGGTTGAGCAGCATGAGGAGACAAAAGGCGAGCGCCACCCAGCGCCATTTCTTCATCTCGACACGGCGCGGCGCGCCGTATTTGCCGCCGAGCACCGAAAAGCCACGCCGTCCGAGCAGGAATTTCTGCCCCTGCAACAGCAGCATAGTCAGGATCAAAAGCGGTATCGCTGCGGCCGCCGCGAGTTCGAGCTTCGGCGGGTACTGGAACAGGCTCCAGATTTTGGTGGTCATGACGTGGAAGCCGGCCGGCAGGGCCAGGATGGCGGGCGAGCCGAACAGGGTCATGGCTTGCAGGAAGGCGATCAATGCCCCGGCGACCAAAGCTGGCAGCGCGAGCGGAATCGTGATGCGCCGCGCGGTGGTCCAGGCCTTACCCCCGAGAATGGCGGAAGCATCTTCCAGTTCGCCGGGCATATTGTCGAGGGCGTTCGCGACCAGCACGAACACGAAGGGGAATGTGTAGCAGGATATGACGAAGACAATGCCGGGCAGCGAATAGATGTCGAACAGATGCTCATCCGACTCGGCTCCGGTAACGAAGCGAAAGAGCTGATTGAGCAGTCCGCTGTTCGGCGCGGCCAGCAATTCCCAGGCGATGGCGCCGAGGAACGGCGGCGTTACGAACGACGCGGTGACGAGCGCGCGGATCGTCTGCCGGCCCGGCATATCGGTGCGCGACACCAGCCATCCCATCGGTGCGGCAACCAGGCAGCAGATGAGGGCCGAGCTTGTCGCAATGATGGCGGTCGTCAGCAGCGGGTCGAGGAAATCGGGATCGGTGAATAGCGTGACGAAATTTCGCAGCGTCAGGTGATTGGCCTTGTCGGTGACGCTGTAGATCACGAGCCACGACATCGGCAGCACGATCAAGACGATCATGACGGCTGCAAACAGCCACAGCACCGGTTTGGTCCAGTCGATCCTGGTTCTGGGGGTGTCGATGTTGCCGGCGATGGTCATGTTGTCCGCTAATCGTAAGTTTCCCTCATCCTGAGGAGCGGCGAAGCCGCGTCTCGAAGGATGAAAGCCCTGATGGCCTCATGGTTCTACTGGCGATGCGAAGCATCGTCCAGCACCGGCGCGCTATCGTTTTGTGCAGTTCGCTAACGACCTCGCTTACACTCGGCCTACTCGGGCACGCGCGCCTCCTCACCATGAGGAGATAGTCAAACCCTGAACAGCCGCGCATAGCGCGTCTTGATTTCGTCCGTCATCTTCTCGACCGCGGCCGGGTCCTCCTTCATCAGCTTGATGTCGGAAATCTTGCGGCGGCCGGGCTTCGGCGTCACCTGCGGGTGAGCCGAATATTGCGCGGTGAAGTCGGTGAAAAATTGTTGGGTCTCGCGCGTGTGCAACCAAACCTGAAACAGCCGTGCGGCGTTCGGATGCGGTGCGCTTGCGAAAATCGCGGTGGGGCCCGAGATGGTCGGCGTGCCTTCAGCCGGATAAATCGGCTCGACCGGCTGGCCGGCTTCTTTCAATAGCACGACGTTGTATTCATTGCCGTCGGCCATGATCGCGCGTTCGCCGAGTGAAAGTTTCTTCGGCGGATCGGTCGATGACTGAACCTGCATTACACGCTGCTTCGACAATTTCTCCAGATAGTCCCAGCCGAGTTCGCGAACCAGTTCGAACGTCGAGGTCATGATGGTGCCGCTATAGGCGGGGTGTCCCTTGACCATCTTGCCGGCCCATTTGGGATCGAGCAGGTCTTTGAAGCTTGCGGGCGCCTCGGAGGCTTTGACGAGATTGGTGTTATAGGCGATCGACGACAGCCAGATGCGCGATGTCGCAAACAGGCCGTCGGCGTCGCGATACTCGCCTGGAAAATATTTCGCGACGTCCTCCGGGACGAAGGGCGCGAGCCAGCCGTTTCGCTTCCACGAGATGACGTGGGAGGCATCCGCCGTCGTGATGATGTCGGCGGCGTGGATGTTGGAAGAAAACTCCTGGGCGATCCGCTGAAACAGCCGCTCCGAGCCGGAGCGCTCGATCTGCACATCGATGCCGGGATATTGCGCCTGGAAGGTGTTGCCGAGCTTTTCGCCCACCGGCAAATCCATGGCGGAATAAAGTACGACCATGCCTTCGCGCTTTGCCGCGTCGATCAGTTGCGGCGTGATCGCGACCGGTTCCGGTGCGGCCGCCTTGATCGGGGAGGCGAACATCGAAAGCCCGAGCGCGGCCGATCCCTTGATGAGTCCGCGTCTGGATAATTTTCGCCGCGTCATCGTGCCCTCGCTCTAGTGGTCCGATTCTAACATTTGCATCCCGGCGTGGCTGGCGCTTTTTGCAAATGTTAGAATCCAAGGACCACTAGCAAATATAAATTTGTAGTGGAGTTTTGGATTTGACATTCGCATTTCGAATGCTCGGGTACGGGATTGCGAATGTCAAATCCACTCCACTACCGGCTGAGCGCCCGGCAGCGCTCCGCCGGCAGCGTCACCCACACTTCGGTGCCGGCGGGAATGGCGGTTTGCGGCGAGGTGACGGCGCGCAAGCTGGTGCCGTCGGCGGTCTCGATCATGTAGTCGCGATTGGCGCCGAGGAACACCTGCCGCGTCACCGTGGCCTTGACGGTGTTGTCGGCGGTAGCCGGCGTGCCGGTCGAAAGCTGAATGTCATGCTGGCGGATCGCGACCGCTCCGTCCTGATTGGCCGTGAGCTTCGCGCCGACCACGCGCAAGGTCGCGCCGCAAAACGAGATGTGGCTCTCGTCGCGGGCCACGCCTTTGATCACATTGCTGGAGCCGATGAAACGCGCGACGAACTCCGATTGCGGCCGGTCGTAGATATCTTCCGGCGTGCCGAGCTGGTCGATCTTCCCGCCGTTCATGACGGCAATCAGGTCGGCCGTGGTCATCGCCTCCGATTGATCGTGGGTGACGTAGACCGTCGTATATCGATATTCGTCATGCAGCCTTCGAATTTCGAAGCGCATTTCTTCGCGCAGGTTGGCGTCGAGGTTGGACAACGGCTCGTCGAGCAACAGCGTTTCGGGCTCGACGACCAGTGCCCGCGCCAGCGCGACGCGCTGCTGCTGGCCGCCCGACAATTCGCCGGGATAGCGTTCGGCGAGGATTTCGAGCTTGGTGGTTTGCAGGATCGCCTTGAGTTTTTTGGCGATGGTGTCGCGCTCGAGCTTCCGCAGCTTAAGCCCATAGGTGATGTTTTCAGCGACCGTCATATGCGGCCACAGCGCGTAGCTCTGGAAGATCATCGACATCTTGCGCTGCTCGGGCGGCAGCGTGCGCGCCGCCGACGATACCAGTCGCTCGCCGACGTGAATCTCGCCCGATGTCGGTTCGAGGAAACCGGCGATCAGCCGCAGCGTCGTCGTCTTGCCGCAGCCGGAGGGCCCCAGAAGGCAGACCAGTTGCCCGTGGTCGATACGCAAGGAGACGTTATCAACGACCGTCACCGGGCCAAATCGCTTGGTGAGGTCACGCAATTCAACCGACGCCAATCGTCCCACTCCCTGTTCGCTCGTTCGCGCATTCCGTCACGATTGGGCGTGCGCCGCTTATTTATCGCCAGATCAATATAAGCACGAATGCAGGGCGACCGGGAAGCCGCCTTTGAGCGAATGTCGGATCGACCGCGTCACGCCGGAACGTTGTCGCCGAGCCAGCCGATCGCGGCCTCGACGCCGCCTTTGCCGTGGGGAATGCCGAGCGCCTGAAGTGCGACTTCGATAACCCCAAGCGTACCCAGAATCATCGGCGCGTTGACGTGACCCATATGGGCGATCCGGAACGCCTGGCCGGTCAAATCGCCGATCCCGACGCCGAGCACCACGCCGCATTTCTCCTTGCAGTAGCGCTGCAGCACGGCCGGGTCGTGGCTGTCGGCCATCAGGACGGTCGTGACCGTATTCGACCGCTCGGAAGCCTCGGCGATATTGAAAGAGAGCACCTGCCCCTCGGCCCAGATCGACACCGCGCAACGGACCGCTTCGGCCAGCAGGCGATGGCGCAGGAAGACGTTTTCAAGGCCTTCCTCGTCGATCATGTCGATGGCCTGGCGAAGCGCGAACAGCAGGTGAATAGGCGCGGTGCCGCCATATTTGCGATAGTGCTCGGTGCCCTCGCGCTCGGTCCAGTCCCAATAGGGCGTTCGCAGGTTCGCTTTCTTGTGGACTTGCTGGGCGCGATCATTGACGGCGCAAAAACTCAGGCCCGGCGGCGTCATCAGGCCCTTCTGCGAGCCGGACATCGCGACATCGATGCCCCAGGCGTCCATCTGAAACGGCATGCAGCCGAGCGAAGCGACCGTGTCGACCAGATACAGCGCGGGATGGCCGGATGCCTTGATGGCCTTGCCGATCGCTTCGATGTCATTGAAGACGCCGGAAGCGGTATCGACCTGCACCACCAGGATCGCCTTGATCTTGTGGTCCTTGTCCTGACGCAGGCGCGCCTCGACATCGGCCGGCCGAACGGCGCGGCGCCAGTCGCCCTGGAGCACTTCGACATCGGCGCCCATCGCGGCCGCCGCGTTACCCCAGCCGACCGCAAACCGGCCGCTTTCCAGCACCAGCACCTTGTCGCCGCGCGACAACACGTTGCTGAGCACGGCTTCCCAGGCGCCATGGCCGTTGGCGATGTAGATGTAGGATTTGCCCTTGGTGGCGAACAGCCGCGAGAGGTCGCGCAACAGGCCATCGGAGAGCTGAACCATCTCCTCGGAATAGATGTCGAGCGCCGGACGGTGCATCGCCCGCAGCACCTCGTCGGGCATAGTAGTAGGTCCGGGGATCGCCAGGAATTCCCGGCCCGCGCGAACGGCCATTTTTGTGATTCCTCTGAAAGCGTTTGCAGGGGTAGGGATGCAGGGGAATGGCGGGAAATTCAAGCCGGGATAGGATGATATTCGGGTGAGGCTGTCATGCGGCGGCCCAAATCCCGCTATTGCTTAACTTGCTGCGGCAGGGCATCGGCAACCGCGTGCCAGATCTGATCCTTGATCTCGGTCGCCATCGGGCTCGGAATGACGTCCGCCGGCGTTGTCCGTTTTTGGCACGCCACGACCAGCCGCAAGATCCACACCTCGCCATCGGTGAAATAGGAATCGCCGCCGCCGTTTCGCCCGGCCAGCGTCACGCCGACGCCGGTCACCTGATATTTGGCGTCGACCATCTGGGCGGCCTCGAGGTCCGAGGCGAGCAGGCTCCGCTCGGCGTCGATATCGGCGGAGATATGATGTGTAATGGCGCCGGTATAATGGCTGACGCCGACGCCGCGATCGAAGGTGGCGTCGCCAAGCCAGACCGGGCGCTTTTCCTGTCCCTGATCCAAGACCTTCCAGAACCGCACGTGATGGCGGCGATCCGCGCTTTGGCCGTCCGGCTTCTCGAAGGCGAGATCCTCCGGCCGGTCGAGATAAAACAGCGGACTGATCGGCGCGCGGCGATAGGGACGGTCCAGCAGCACGCTGCCGGCAATCTCGACGGACGATCGCGCCGTCACGGGATCGGCCGGATACCAGCCCGCCGCCTGCATGGCGCAGAGCACATCGAGCTTGTCGCCGATCAGGCCGACGTTGATCGGATCGCCAGGAATGCCTTGCGCGGTGCGCGTCACCATCGGCAGGTTGGCAAGGCCGCGCTGATGTTCGTAGTGGCTCCAGACCGCCGGCAACACCTGATAGGCCAGTGCGGTATAGGCCAGCACCAGCGCAAGCGCGGCGAGCAGAAACTGCTCCAGCCGCCCATGCGGATGATGCGACGGAATGAGAATTAGCATTTGACGGTCAGCCAAGGCGCCTCAATGGTTACAGATCGACTGCGCGACGAGCCTTGTTCGAGGGGGCTCATGGTTCTCCCGGCGATGCAAAGCATCGTCCGGTGACGCGCAGCTTATATCGCCGTTCGCTGACGGCCTCGCAACCGCTCGGCCTGCTCGGGCGCGCCGCGCTCCTCACATGAGGGTCTGAAAACCTCTTCCCCAGGAGCGCTCCGCAAGGAACGCGTCTCGAAGGATGAGGTCACGTTCTATCGCCGGGTCTCGCGGCAGCCCGCGGCTTCGGCGTCTTCGACCGAACAGAACCAGCGCGTGCCCTTGCTGATCTTCATCTCGATCCGGGCGTACCAGCGGCTGGTCGGCTTGTGATAGATGCACTCGCCGGCGCGATTGACGTTGCCCTTGATGGTGCATTCCGGCGAAGGCGCGACCGGTCCGGAGGCCGAGGCCAGCAGGATGGCGTTCGCACTTTCCGGCGGCTTGGTGGCCCCTAGAATTGTGGTCTTCTTGTTGCGGACCCGCCAATCCCAGGGCGCGATGAACGCCCCCTGCCACATGCCGGCCTTGGCGTCGCGCGCGGCCTTCTCGTCCTCGTCATAGTCGTGGCTGAACCGCGCATAGGACAGCGCCCATCCGCTTCGCACCATCCATTTCTGGATGTCCTCGCCGTCGACCTCGCATCGCGCCACCAGCCTGCCGCGGCGGTCGGCGGCTGAGCCTGCATGGCAGGTCCAGGTCTTGCTGTCGGTATGCTTGATCAGTTCGTCGCGCGCCGCGGCCCCGCAGGTCCAGCGCTCGCCCTTGCTGTTGAGGCAGAGCTGATCGACGGAAGGCGCGTCGATGGCGCCGAGCCTGATACGGCTGGTTCCGATCAGGACCGTATCGCCGTCGCGCACCTTTGCCGTGCCGGTGATGTCAGCGGCTTGCGCCACAACGGGCAGCAACAGCGCAAACGTTGCGAGCAGGAATTTCAGGCGCATATGATAAAGGCCCGTTCAAAATGGAAAATCACAATGAACATGGATTGTGATGCGGATTTGGCCGAAGCGCTAGCGGATTCCTCGGCGAACATCATGGCGGAGTCGCGGTGCCAGTTCCGCTGCATCAGCCTTACGTCAGCCTTGCACCCGCGTCAGCGCGGCGCGCGCCAGCGACAGGCCCATCAGCACAAAGGCGGAAGTCGCTTCCGGGCCGCCGACCAGGATGCGGGTCGGCGTCTTCATCTTGTTCCACTCATAAGCCCTGAACGGCCCGTGGCGGCCGCCTTCGCCGAGATGGCGCACGATGCAATGAAGCGGCGCGGTGAAGTGTGAGGCCTCGGCGCCGAGATGCCCGAGCGCGATCAGCGCCAGCGCGGCATCGAACGGGTTCATCTCATGCGCAATCAAATCGTCGCGCACATAGGCCAGCACCCGCTCGCGGATGAATTCGAATGCGCCGTCGGGATCGATCGTCGCCCGCGCCTCCGGCGATAGCGCCATGAAGGCCGCATAGCAGCGGCCGAAATAGGCGCAGTAAAGTTCCGGCAGATAATAGATGTGCGAGCGCGGATTGGCGAAGGCGCCGCTCGCCGCCAAATTTCTCTGGAACTTGACGATGCCGCGTAACAGCTCGAGCCGTTGCGGCGTTTCCAGGATCTTCCAGCGCGCGAGATTCCGAAAACTCACCTCCAGCACATCGAGATTGAGCGTCGGATCGAGGTCGTTGCCGTAGGGGCGGTCGCCGTTGATGTTGTCGATCCAGGTAACGATGCCGCCATCATAGTCGATATGATCGTTGATCGGCACCGTGACCTTGGGCGCGTTGGCGCCGGCCTTGACCTGATAGCCGCGGTAGAAATCGGGCAGCGGCTGATCGAGCATCGGATCGTCGAGGCCGGCTTGTGTCGCCGCGGAGAACGCGCAGGCCGTGGTGTCGCAGTCCGGCACGTAGATGCCAAAGCCGAGCTTCTCCTTGATTCCGGCAAAGAAGCGCGAGAAGCGCGGATGCGGGTGAGGCGCAATCGCCGTGACGACGTCGAATGCGTTTCCATCGACGCCGCGGACCCGTTCGCGGCTTGCGCCCAGGCAAAAATCGGCCATCGCGGCGATGGCGCGCTTGGCCGCACCAGTTTCTTCCGTCGAGGCCAGTCCGCTCTCGACGAAGCCCAGCAGCGCCTCGATATAGAACGCATCGTAATAGGCCGAGCGATGGCGGATCTGCATCGGCTGCCACATCGGCTCGGCGATGCCTTTCCAGGGCGGGTTGATCAGCTCGCGGGCCGGCGAGCGCGCGATGAAAATCCGCGCCAGGTTGAATAGCAGCGTCGAGTTCTTGTAGCCGCGCGCATCCAGCCCGGTCAGCGCCATCAGGAATTCGCGCCCGCGCATGTCGGGATCGCCGATCAGGTTGAAGGCGGCGTAGGCCGGGATGAAGCCGTTGTTGCGGTGCGAGCGTAAGAGATGCGCGCCGCAGGCGCGGATCGCCCGTTCGATGTCGGCCAGCTTTGGCGCCGCCGCCTCAGACTGGGCGGTCGGCTTCGGCCGCGAATGCTGCAGCTTGACCGTATCGAGCAGGTCGGCGACCGGCTGGCCGACCGCGGCCCAGTCGGGCGTCTCGTCGTCGCGCGCCTGGATCAATGCCTCGCGCAAGGCGCCGAGTCTCGATGCGTTATTGAGTTCGACCAGCCCGGTCCGGCGCAGCAGCGGCCGTAACGCCGGGTTGGCGAGCGCGGTCCGGTAAAACTTTGCAAGATGCTGGTCGCCACCGACATTGGTCGCGGCGCCATTGAGCAGCAGCGGATCGCAGACGTCGTAGAGTGACGGGCCGTCCTTTCGAGCCGTCAGCGCGCGGCAGGCCGCACCAGCCATGTCATGAAACGCCATTGAATGTCTTTCCGCGCGGCTTGCCCGCACGCTTTTCGGCCCGCGCGAAAATCGGCCATCCGCGCGGGGCCGCTCCCCAGACTTGCAAGTCCCAGCAGCAATGCCACGAAAGATGCAGCAATTTCAAGGAAATGACGGACAACACGGCGCGGGCGGGGAAAACCCCTTGTGTGATATTTATCACACACGGGCGCCGTTAACGGACAAATAAGGTTGCCGGAAGGTGACCGGGCGGGTTAATGGTTTGTTTGTTGCGGCGCCGCAAATTGAGCATAATTCGACGTCAAACGGCCCCCATCCCAATTAAACCACCTAGCTCTCTGGCGCGACCAAGACTGCGCGCAATGGATAGTGAGTGAGACCTGTAATGAATGTGTTTGGCCAGTTCTCCGGACTCCGCATTTCCCGACGTTCGCTCGCCGTGGCGGCGGCGTTGGTCGGCACGGTGTCGCTGGCCATCGGGGCCCACGCCGCGCTGAACCTGCGGACGCCGGATTCCGCCAAGGTGGCCGCTTCCGGGCAGGCGGACAACGCTTTGAGCCGGCCGTCCCGGATCGCGCTCGTGATCGGCAATGGCCATTATCCCGACGCCAACGCGCCCCTGACCCAGCCGGTCAATGACGCCCGTGCGCTGACCGCGGCGCTGCGTCACGAAGGCTTTGACGTCGACGTCATCGAAGACGCCAGCCATGACGACATGACCCGCGCCGTCGCCCGGCTGAAATCGAAGGTGCGCTCCGATTCCGTCGTCATGCTGTTCTTCGGCGGCTATGGCATCCAGGTCGGCCGCGAGAGCTACATGATCCCGGTCGATGCGACGATCTGGAAGGAAGCCGATGTGCGCCGCGAAGGCGTCAGCGTCGAGGCCGTGCTCGATGCGGTGAAGGATTTCGGCGCCTGCGCCAAGCTTGTGGTGCTGGATGCCTCGCGCCGTAATCCCTATGAGCGGCGTTTCCGCGCCTTCTCGCATGGTCTGGCGCCGGTCACCGTGCCCGATAACGCGCTGATCCTGACCTCGGCCGCGCCCGGCGCGGTGGCCGATGATTCCACCGGCGAAAATTCGGTGCTGGTCACCGAATTGCTCACCCATATCAACGCGCCCAAGCCCGAGCAGGCGCGGGCGGCGGAAGCGATCTTCAACCAGACCCGCGTTGCGATCTCGCGTGCCACCGGCGGGGCCCAGGTGCCCTCGGTCTCTTCTTCGCTGATGGAAGACGTCAGCTTCAACGCCGGCGCGGACGGCAAGTCCGGCGGGTAAGAGCATAAATCCATTAGGTGTCGTCCCTGCGAAAGCAGGGACCCATACGCCGCGGCCTCTCGGTTGAAACACCGCAAGTAGACATCTTCCGTAACCACGAAAGCCGGTGGTTATGGGTCCCTGCTTTCGCAGGGACGACCGGAGATACTGGGTATCCCGGTGTCTTCGTTAGCCCAGCAAATCGCTGAGATCGCGCCATTCGAGATTATCGCGTTCGATAAGCTCGATCTTCCAATCGCGTTTCCATCGCTTTAGTTGTTTTTCGCGGGCGATGGCTTCATCCGCGCGATTGTACAATTCGACGTAGACAAGCCGATGGACGCTGTAGGCTTTCACGAATGACGACCCGTTACCGTTGCGGTGCTGTTCGAGCCGTTTCTGCAAGGAATTGGTTACCCCGATATAGAGGGTTCCGTGACGTCGGCTCGCGTGAAACATGCGCGAAATTCAGCAATTGGTCGTCCCTGCGAACGCAGGGACCCATAACCACAGGCCTTGATTGTTTAGGCAAGCCCCGGCCATTTCGTCCAATCGAAAGATCACGCGGTATGGGTCCCTGCGAACGTTCGCAGGGACGACACCGGTTGTTAGGCCAAATCTTTCCCTACCGCGCTTCCGCTTCCGCGGTAATCGCCCGCACTGGATCACCTTCGCGCAACAGCGCCCCGGCCCGCGCCACCACGATATCGCCCTCGGTCAGTCCCTCGCGGATTTCGATCTGGCCGCCGTCGGTCAACCCGACCTCCACCCGCTTGGTTTCGATCCGCGCGCGCCGCACCACCTGCACCACCGTGCCGGCCGAGCCATAGAGCACGGCGGTGAGCGGCACCGATACGCCGCAGCTCTGGCCGGTCTTGATGATGGCGCGGCCGGACGAATTGACCAGCAGCTTGCGATTGGTGGTGATGCCGACGAACACTTGGCCGAGCTGGCTGTTGGGCTCGACGGTGGAGGCGACGCGGCGCACCTTGCCCTCGACCTCGCCGGCGCCGATGAGGCGGATGCGCGCCGGCTGGTTCACCGCCAGTTTCGGCAGGTCCGGCGTCGGCACCATGCCCACGAGATCGAACTCGTTGCGCGCGATGAGCGTAAACAGCGCCTCGCCGCGGGGCGAAGCGGGCGCGCCGATCACCGCCGTCGAACTCAGGATCGTGCCCGCGACCGGCGAGGACACCATTGTCGTGCCGCCTTCGGGCAGCGAAAGCCGGGCGAGATTTTGCCCGGCGGCGACTGTCTCGCCGGGATCCGTCAGGATCTCCGCGACCTTCAAGCCGGGCCGGTCCGGCCGCACCATCGTCTCCTCGCGGGGAATGAGGATGCCGAACGCCTCGACCAGATTGGGAAAGCAGGATTTCGAAGCCTTCAGCACCGTCACCGCCGCGCCTTGCGGGGCGTCCTTCGCAGCCGGGTCGTCGGCGGCGAGGGCGGGGGTGGCGAGGATGAGGAGGGTGGCCGCGAGCGGGGCGAGGTGGATTCGAGAGGCGCGGCGCGGACAGGCGTTCATCGGCATTCCCGTGGGTTTCTGGACTATCGATAGCAGAACGGGAGAGGAGGAGCCAAGCAGCGTTGTCTCACTTGCGAGATGTGGCTCCTCCATCCTACAACCAAACTCGAAGGCACGGCTTCATCGCGAAGACTAGGTGTAGATGTCATGGCTACCGACGGTTTTACGATCCGAATTTTTGTACCGGATGGCGACCCCGAAGGCGTCAGGATTATCGATCGTATGGCCTCGACTGGGCTTGCGATAACCTTTCCTCGTGCTCAGTGGCCTCACATCAAGTCTCGTCCAGAATTTCAACGGGCCGGCGTCTACGTGCTTTCGGGATACGCGACCGAAGACGCGGACTTACCGACCCTCTATATCGGCCAAGGTGATGGCGTGCTTGACCGCATCGAAAGTCACTACGCCGGTAAGGATTTTTGGGACTGGGGCTTTGCATTCGTCACCAAATCGACCGACAGCGGTTTCAATCGAGCGCACATCACTTGGCTTGAATACATGCTTATTACGCGGGCGCGTCGTGCGGGGCGCAGCCATCTCAACAACGGAAATACGCCGACAGAGCCAACGCTCTCTGAAGCGGACAAGGCGGATACGCATTTGTTCTTGAGGGAGATATTGCAGGTATTACCATTGGTCGGGTTGCGGGCCTTCGAAATCCCTGTACCAGTGGCGACGCCGAATGCATCTGGTGAGGTCGCACCAACGACCCCGAAGTCGTCTGACGAGCCCGATACGATCGTCGTACCTGCTCAGAAGGATGGTTTCGATGACGTCTTCTTGGGACAGAATGCTTGGTGGGCTATCCGCATCGGCGGCGGTATGATTCCCAAAGTCAAATACATTGCTGCCTATCAAAGTAATCCCATTAGCGCGGTCACGCACGTTGCACCGGTTGCTTCGATCGAGCCGTACGGAGAAGACGGCAAGTACAAACTGAATTTCTCCGAACCAGCGCGATCAATAGGTCCGATACCATTCGCGGACGCTCCGTCCGGATCGATGCAAGGCCCCCGCTACACCAACTACGCGCGGTTGATGGCGGCAAAAAAAGTCGCCGACCTGTTCGCAAAGTAGTAGCTGAGTCAGGCAACGCGCCGCAGCGCAAAGGTTTTGCCGTCATCGGAGGTGACGTAACCAAGCCGCGCCAGCGAGGCCAGGATTTCGCCGACCTTCTTCTCGGTGGTCTTGGTTCGCTTGAATTGCTCGGCGAGACCCTTGGCGTCGAGCGGAGCACTGGCGGCGGCCAGGGCCGCAAATACCGCGGCGGTCTGTTCGACCGCACCCGATGGAAACGACTGCTTTTGCTCGACGGCGGCGATGAGTTCGGCAGCGACCTGCGCGCCTTCTTCCTTGGCCGCCTGCTTGTCGACGCCTTTGGCGAAGCGGGGAATTTGATAATCAGGCCGCAGCCAGCGCACCAGCCCGCGTTTTTCTTCCGCCGCGCGCTCCTTGCTCAGCGCCACTAGGCGGCTCAGAATTTCCTCGTCGGAGAGGTCAATCGGCCGGCCATAGGCTTCGGCCACGGCGGCATCGAGTCTGTCAGGTAGCTCTTTCATGATGAGCACGAGGCCGTCGTCAAAGATAACGCGGTCGCAAGACGTTCGCGAACGTCCCCAATGCGAAGGTCTTCAAGATAGATGCGGAAGGTCTGGCGGTCGGGAAACTGAGTGTAGTTCTTTCCCTGCCCCGAGAAGTGGGCATAGACCTCGATGCAGTGTCCGACGTCGCATACAAGGATGAACGGCGGCCGGCCGTGTGACGTCGGCAGGGCGCGGGCATATTCTTCCGCCTGACGCTTGGCATTGAGCATCAGGACGTCCCACGCGCGGTCTGCGCCGCGACGGCCGCGTAAATCTTCGGGTATGTCGGCGGTAAAAAGGTCGTTCTGGCCCGGGATTTTCTTGACGCCCTTCAGGCGGCTTTGTTTGGCCTCAAGGACAAAACTGCTGTTTTTGTAGAGGTCGATCCGCCCGTGTGAATCGCCTTCGTCCTTATGTTTCTTGACGGCCCGCTCGAACACGTAGTCGTTGTGTTCGTGCGTAGCATCGGCGGGGTCGGGCGGTGGCAGCCCGAGCAGTGCGATTAATTCATTGAGAAACGAGACGTAATTCGCCCGCTCTTGGCCCCCCTCGCGACCTTGCCAGCGCTTGATAAACGCGTGAACGGCCTCGGCGTTTTTGGCTTCCTCCATAGGCGCTACCTAACGGGAGGATAGGGAAGTACACAACCCTGCGAAGATCGCTGGTATGTGCTTGTTTCGATAGATTGTTGTTTAGGATCGATAAAACCGACAGTGAAGGTTCTTGAAAACTAAAGATATACGCTCTATGATATACATATATCTTTGGATATCATGGAGGCGGTCGTGCAAATTTCCAAATGGGGTAACAGCCTGGCGGTTCGATTGCCGAAGGCGCTGGTCGATGAGCTTGGACTGAAGGAAGGCGATGAACTGGACGTGGTCGCCGCCAGGAACGGCACCCTCGAAGTTGAAACGAAGGAAAATCAGCGTCGCCGCGCACTTGAGCGCTTGGCCTCTCTCAATTGGTCGCTTCCGCCCGATTACAAATTTGATCGGGACGAGGCCAACGAGCGGTGAAGGCTTTTTTCGATACCAACGTTCTTGTCTACGCTGCGACATCTGACGCGAAAAAACGCCGGGCCGCCGACTGCCTGGACCGTGGCGGCATCATAAGCGTTCAGGTCTTGAACGAGTTTGTGCACGTTGCGCACCGCAAACTTCGCCACGATTGGCCGCTGATCGAATTGGCACTCGGACTATTTCGTTCCTCATTAGACGATGTTGTGTCGGTTACACTCGACACGCATACCTACGCAGTGTCGTTGGCTCGCGAGCATGGGCTGCCCTTTTACGATGCGCTGATTGTTGCCGCCGCGATCGAAGCCGGCTGCGACACGCTATTCACCGAAGATTTGCAGCATGGCCGCAAATTCGGAGGCCTCACGATCGTGAACCCTTTCGCGGAAAGCGCGGCGTGAGTATCCCACGAGGCTGGGCAAGAACTCGGCATTTTGGTTGGAGATAATGCTGACGCATTGCTCCGGCGACAGAGACAATAAAGCCGGTCTCTGGGGGAGAGCGCGAAGGAAACCGCTAAAACCAACCGCGTGCGGGAATGCCGGGTGATTTCCGGTGCGACCGTAGTGACTAACTCGCGTGTTTTTGTTTTCCACGCGAGGCTAGTGCGGCGGATTTAACATTCGCTCGGCTAGCGCCGCGAGTCCCAAAAGCGAATGTTAAATCCAAAGCCGCACTAGAATATAATATTTGCTGATGTCCCTTTGGTTCTGACATTCGTAAACGAACCCAGCCGCGCTATCATACGAATGTCAGAACCGGGACATCAGCGGGTGCAACGGGCACCCGGCATTCCCCACGCCCTCTGTTTTCCGAGGGCCTCAGGTTTTCGTATCATCCGGGCGCGATCGCGTCGCGGAAAGCGCGGGCGTGTGTGTGAAGGGTCTGTTTGAAATTTGAGATCGCGTTTGGGAATTGGAACGGGAATCCAGCCACGGTCATGGCCGGGCTTGTCCCGGCCATCCACGTCTTTGGCCAACAAGGAAGCAAGACGTGGATGCCCGCGACGAGCGCGGGCATGACGAGCTTACCGCCCGAAAAACTGCTTCAGCATATTATTGAGCGGCTGGTTGTCTTGCTGGCGCGAGGGATCGTTCGGGTTCGGCGCGGCAGGGTTATTCGGAGAGGGAGGCGGCGGCGAAGTGTTGCTGCCGCGCGCCGCGTTCAGTCCCTGTTGAATGAGGTTGCCCAGGGTGTCGCCGAGCGAGTTGCCGCCGCTCGTGTTGCCCGCGCCGCCGCCCGTATTATTGCCCGTGTTGCCGCCCGGCGCGAACAAGCCGTTGCCCATTTCCTTGAGCTTGGCATAGGCCGCCGCGGGATTGTCGAGGATGCCGGCGACATCCGGATAAATCTGCGGCGCGGCCCACGGTCCGTTGATGACAACGGGAATGCCGAAGCCGACCGGGTCGCTCGCGCGTCCCTGGCCTTGCGTCGTCATCACAAGTTTCGGCTCGACCCGCAGGGCCAGCGTTTTGCTGCCGAGATCGATCGTGCCGGTGCCGGTCATCTTCACCAGCGGCCCGACCAGATTGATTTCGGCTGTCGTGGCCACGCCTTTCTCGATTTGGAACGAGGCAGACAATTGCGTCAGATCGGTGCTCTGCTCGCGGCTTTCCTGCCAGCCCGACAGCGTGCCCGACGTCAGCGCGCGGATCATCTGCGCGACGTTGAGGCCGCGGATCGCGCCGTCCTGGAAATTGGCGGTCGCGGTGCCCGCCAGGTTCGACATGATCGCCTGCTGGCTTTGGCCATTGGAGCGGACATCGATCCTGGCTTGCAGCCGGCCGTCGAGGCTGTCGAAGTCGGCCGCACTCTTCAAGAGCGGCAGCGCACGCACATTCGTGAGGTCGCTGTGGAGCGCGTAAACCGGCGCATCGCGCGAGACGTCGATGTCGATGCTGGCGCTCCCCTGGCCGCCATAGGCGCCGAGATTGGCGACGGTGCCCTTGAGAACGCCGCTCGCAAGCGTTGCTTCAAGTGCGGCGGGCGCGAAATGCGCGCTGCCGAGATTGAGTTCGGCGGCCGACAGCCGCACTTGCGCATCGACATAGTTGAGGCCGGCAAGCGGAATCGGATCGTTGCTCCAGCCGGGCGCGGCGGCTTGCGGCGCGGCTTGCGAGGTTGGCGGCGCGGCAGAGGTCGCAACCTCCAGCCGCCGGAAGTCGAGGTCGAGCTTGAACAGCGGCTTGCTGGCGACATCGACCGAAGCCCAGCCATCGAAGGCGCCGTCGCCGATCGTGCCGGAAAGGCCGTTGATCATGACAACCGTGCCGTTGAGCCGGACCTCGGCCTTGCCCGACAGCGGTGCCTGCAACAGGCCGGGCGCCTGAAGCGCAAGTTCTACGGGAATGGTCTGCCGCGTCACGGACGGGCCGGGCAGCGACGCCTTGAGTGCGAAGGTGAGTGGGTGGTGGCCTGCCTTCGCGTGGCCGTCGAGGCTGAGGTGACGGTCCGCGTCGATGATGGCGCTCGCGCCGATGGCTTCAAGGCGGTTTTCGAAGTGGTCATGCGTGTTGAAGAAGGTCACCGTGCCGTCGGTAACGGTGATGCGCCCGATTTTCGGAAGACTCGAATTGTTGTCTGAGGCAGTATTTGGTTTGGAGGAAGTGGTTCCCGCCTGCCGCTCGCGCCGCAGCGGGACGCGGAGTTCAGGATGCTTGATCACCAACTCAGTGATTTCAGGATGGCCCGACCATACGCTACCGAGCGTCACGTCGGCTTCAAGACTGCCGACGGTCAGGCGATTGCCGGGTTCGAGGTCCTTTGGATTCTCCAGTGTCACATCGTGCAGGGTGACATGGAGCGACGGCCACAGCCCGATCCGGGTCGAACCGCCTATCGTCAGATGGTAACCGGTTTCGCGCTCGACCCGCTCGGCAACGGACGACGTCACGAAGCTGGAGGGGATTCCGATCATCAACAGCAATGCCGCGCCAACGACGATGGCCGCGATGACTCCACCGAGAATTTTCAAAACCTTCATGTCGCGCTTCCAGATCGGCTCTGCGGTTCCACGGGGGTCAGGCGGCGCTCGAAGCCCTTAAACGTAACCCGCGCGTGCGGCAATGATATGTGACTTATGACACCATTCAGGTTCAGTCGAGCTGCGGCCGATGAATAAGACGGCTGTGACCAGGGCATTGCGATGAGCAAACCGGCCGAATTTGCGGCACTTTTGAAGATGAATCCGCGGGCTTTTGCTTCCGCCGATTACTCCGCTGCCGGCGAATGCCGAACAACTTTCGGCTTTCGATCCTCGGGCTCATCGTCAGCCTTGTTCGCAGCGACGAACCGGCTCGTGAAACGCCAGATCAGCGTGCCGATATCGTCCATCATCATGAACATCGCCGGCACGAACACCAGCGACAGCACGGTCGAAAACAGTAGACCACCGATCACGGCGAGCGCCATCGGCGAACGGAATTCGCCGCCGGCACCGAACGCCAGCGCGGAAGGCATCATGCCGGCCGCCATCGCGATCGTGGTCATCACGATCGGCCGGGCGCGCTTCATGCCGGCGTCGATGATCGCATATTCGCGCGTCTTGCCATCGCGGATGGATTCCACCGCGAATTCCACCAGCATGATGGCATTCTTGGTGACGATGCCCATCAGCATCAGGATGCCGATCCATACCGGCGTGGTGAGCTGCTTGCCTGTCAAAAGCAGCGCGACGATCGCGCCGCCGATCGACAACGGCAGCGAGAACAGGATCGTGATCGGTTGCAGGAAGGTGCCGAACAACAGCACCAGCACCGCGTACACCATCATCAGGCCGGCGGTGATGGCAGTGGCGAAGCCTGACGACAGTTCGTTGAGGCTTTCGGCGTCGCCCGAAGGGTTGACCGTCACGCCCTTCGGCAGGCTCTTCATGACAGGAAGTTCGTTGATCTTCCTGGTCGCATCTCCGAGCGCCGCGGTGCCGACGAGATCGGCGGCGACCGTTGCCTGCCGTTCGCGATCGTACCGGTTGATGCTGGTCGGCCCCTGGTCGAGCTTGATATCGGCGACCACCGACAGCGGCACGCCGCCGCGTCCCCCGCCGAGCGGCACCCGCAGCTGTTCGAGGACCTGCAGGTCACCGCGCGCGGCGTCCTCGAGCTGGACGCGGATCGGCACCTGCCGGTCACCGGCATCGAACTTGGCCAAGGCCGGGCCGACATCGCCGATCGTGGCGACGCGAACGGTTTCCGACAGGCTTTCGGTGGAAACGCCCATCCGGGCGGCGAGATCCGCGCGAGGCTGGACGCGAAGCTCCGGCCGGTCCAGCGAGGTTTCGGAGATCACGTTGGCGATCAGCGGAATCCGTTTCATCTGGTTGGCGAGTTCGCTGGCGACATTGTTGACGATGTTGCTGTCGGCGCCGGTCACGACCAGCGAGATCGCCCGCAATCCGTTTTCGTCGAGGAACCAGAACCGGATATCGGGAACGTTTTGGAGTTCCTGGCCGATCGAAAGTTCGAGCTGGCGCTGGGTGATCTTGCGTTCGGTCTTCGGCGTGTAGTTGATGATCAGCGCCGCGCGGCGGACTTCGAACGTTCCCGGCGGCACCCGGCCGCCGTCGACGAAGACGCTTCTCACCTCCGGTCGCTTGCGAAGGCGCGCGACGATCTGTTCGGTGACCTTTTCGGTATAAGCGAGCTGCGAGCCGGGCGGCAGCTCCATCGCAAGCAACGAGCGCGCGGTGTCCTGCGCCGGCAGGAAGCCTTGCGGCAACAGCGTGATGCTCCAGATCGAGGCGGCAAAGATGCCGAAGCCGATCAAGACCGTGATCAGGTGGTGCTTCACCGACCAGGTCACGAGCCGGGTGTAGGTTTGCATCAGACGGCCGGGCGGCGGATCGTCGTGCGGTTGATCCTTGAGGAAATAGGCGGCCAGCACCGGCGTCACGAAGCGCGCGGCGAGCAGCGAGAAAAACACCTGCACCGATACCGTAATGCCGAACTGCTTGAAGAATTGCCCGGCGATGCCCGACATGAAACTGGCCGGCGCAAAGATCGCAATGATCGTCAGCGAGATCGCGATGACGGCGAGGCCGATTTCGTCGGCGGCCTCGAGCGCGGCGCGGTAGGGCGATTTGCCCATCCGCATGTGACGCACGATGTTTTCGATCTCGACGATGGCGTCGTCGACAAGGATACCGGTCGACAGCGTGATCGCAAGGAAGCTGACGAGGTTCAGCGAAAATCCGAGAATATCCATCGCCCAGAATGCCGGGAAGATCGACAGCGGCAGCGAGATCGCGGCGATGATGGTAGCCCTGATGTCACGCAAGAACAGAAGCACGATCACGACCGCCAGGATCGCGCCTTCGAACAGGGTCGAGATCGCCGCTTCGTAATTGCCTTTGGTGAATTCGACGGAGGTGTCGATCAGCTTGAGGTCGACTTCGGGGTGGGCGATTTTCAAGGCGTCGATGCGCTTCTGCACAGCGGCAGCGACCACGACGTCGCTGGCGCCCTTTGAGCGCTTGATGCCGAGCGCCACGACCGGCTCGCCATTGAAGCGCGCAAAGGTCCGGCGGTCGGCGATGGTGTCGGTGACGGTGCCAAGATCGTCCAGCCGGACTTCGCCGCCGGTCGGCAGGCTGATCATGGTTCCGGCAAGTTCGTTGAGGGTCTTGGCGCCGGCCAGCGTGCGGATCGCCTGATCGTTCTTGCCGATTTCGGCGCGCCCGCCGGCGAGATCGACATTGGTGCCGCGGAGGCGGTGAGACACATCGACGGCGGTAAGGCCAGCCGCTTGCAGGCGGTCGGGATCGAGCGAGACCAGAATCTCGCGCTCGACACCGCCGATGCGCTCGACCTGGGCCACGTTGCGCACGCCCTGCAGCGCGCGTTTGACGACGTCATCGACGAAGTAGGACAGTTGCTCCGGCGTCTTTCCAGGCGAAATCGCCGCGTAGGTGACGATCGGCAAGCCGATGACATCGACGCGCTGTATCAAGGGCTCGTTGACGTTCTGCGGCAGGTTGGCGCGCACCCGCGTGACAGCGTCCTTGACGTCGTTCAAGGCCCGGTCGGTATTGGTTTCCAGCGCGAACTGGATCGTCGTCACCGACAATCCGTCGGTGATCGAGGATGAAATGTGCCGCACGCCCTCGACGCCGGATACGCCGTCCTCGATGGTCTTGGTCACCTGCGATTTAAGTTCGGCGGGAGCGGCGCCGAACTGCGAGACCGCGACCGAGATGACAGGGATATCGGCGCTCGGCAGCCGTGTCACCGCGAGCTTGGTAAAGCTGACCCAGCCCAGCACCAGCAGAACGATCGAAAAAACCACCGACGGAAGCGGGTTGCGGATCGACCATGCCGAGATATTGAGTGCCATCAGCGTACCCGTGTCCGATCGATGTCCTCGGCGAACATTGTCTTGATCTGGTCGCCGTCGTGCAGCGAGGAGCCGGCATCCGCCACGACGATTTCGCCGACGTCGAGGCCCTCCAGGATTTCTATCGAGGTGTCGGAGACGAGCCCGACCTTAACCCTCCGCGTCTCCACGACATTGCCTTTGACCACCTGGACCGTGAGGTGGTCAATGGCGGTGCGCGGAATTGCGACGCCGCAGCTGCGCTTGGCGTCGATGCTGGCTTGCGCGAACATGCCGATCTTGATCGCGGGATTGCCGGGCAAGGTGATCCGGGCATGGCCGAGCTGGGTCTTGCGGTCGATCTGCGGCAGCACCAGTCTCACGCGGCCGACGATATCGGGGCCGTTATCGCGGCTGATTCGCACGGTCGCGCCGGGACTGAGCTTCATCATGTGGACCGCGGGCACTTCGGCATCGAGGTCGACTTCGTTGTTGACGGCGATGCGGAACATCGGTCCGGCTTGCGGGGAAGCGGGAGCGCCGGCAAGGGTGTTGACTTGCGTGACGAGGCCGGCGGCCGGGGCGCGCAGCGAGATCGGTGCGCGCGGCTGACTGTTCGCAGCGCCCGGCGGCGTGAGCCGCGCCAACTCCTGGTTCTCGGCGACGATCTCGCCCTCGCGGACGAGCACGTCGATGACCTTCGAGCCCTCCTGATCGGCCGATACCACCGCTTCGCGCCGCGGCACCGCAAATCCGGTTACCCGGACCAGGTCGGAGAAGCAGGCGTTGGTGGATTTGGTCACGACGACGAGTGCATTGCTCGCCGTCTCCTTTTCTTCCGGATGCGAACGATGCTCGAACCAGTACCAGCCGATCCCAAGCAAAATGAGAAATACAGCCGCCAGCGCAGGCTTAAGATATGAAGACAGTTTCATGGCCGGGCTCGGCGTTCCTTTGTCGGGACGGGCTAGTGTCCCGCTTCCGAAGCTCGTAGCATATTGCGGAGCCACGTTTCGAGCTTCGGAATCGAAAGGACACTAGCAAACCTATTATTCCGGGGTGCTTGGTTCAGAAGTCCGCATGGCGAACTCCTGGCACAAATGATGCGGACTTCTGAGCCGCCACACTAGAGCTCCGATTCCGAAGTTCGCAACCTATTGCGGCGACCTCTGATGCGAACTTCGGAATCAAAGGAGCTCTAGCAACTCATCGTTTCTAGTGCGGCTTTGAATTTGAAGTTCCTATTACGAACTCGCCGCGAAACTGATAGGAACTTCAAATTCGCCGCACTAGCGTCAAATCACTTCGAGGCCGTGGCCTTGTTTTCCGTATTGACGACCTGGACGCGGCGATTCACTTCCGCCAGCGGATTGGCGGGATCTTTCAATTGGGTCTTGCCGTAGCCGACCGTGACGAGATCGGCGGCGGAAATGCCGGATTTCTCCACCAGGTAACGTTTGATCGAATCGGCCCGGCGCTCCGAAAGGTCCTGATTATAGGCGTCACCGCCGGCGGCATCGGTGTGGCCCGCGACGATGAAGGTGGACCCCTTCAGGTCGGGGTTTGCGAGGGCCCGTCCCAGCGCCTGGACCGAGGGCAGCGATTTGGCACTGATCCGATCGGAGTTGTAGTCGAAATTGATCTCCAGATCGATCTTCGGCTTGCCTTTTACCACGGTGGCGATTTGCTCGCGCTCGCCCATCGACAACGAGCGCGTCGATCGATTGCGCAGCGACTGCAAGAATTTGCCTTCGGCCTCGGGTGCCGCTGGATCCGTCTGCATCGGGGGCCCCATCGACAGGCTGCGGGTCAGCGGCTTCTTCTCCGGCGCCAGCGCCCTGAGGATCTGATCCTCGGTGACATCCTCTGCCTTGACAGTGTCGATCGAAAGCATCGCGCCAATGGCGAAAAAAGAAAGGACCGCGATGATGACGCGCCTTGCCGAATTCGTTGACATTGGCAGTCCTCCTTCAGGGATGCGTTCGCGCAGGATCGGTTCAAAAGCGGCTCCGTTGGTCGGAGCATTGAAGAAGTGCATTGGCGGCTCAGCGCACTCCGTAGCAGGCAAATTCCTTGACAATATTGGGATCCATGGCCTTGGCGTTGTTGACGTCCACGTCACCATCCGAAATCGAACCGTTGCGCTGTCGCGCCAGGCCGCGGCCATATAACGACGACGTCAGCTGCGGATTGATCTTGAGGGCCGCGTCAAAATCGGCGATTGCATTCTTGTTCAACCCGCTTTTCAGATTGACGAGCCCGCGACTGTCGAGCGCATCGACGAAGTTCGGACGCAGCCGAAGCGCTTCGTTGCAATCCCTCAATGCCGGCTGCAAATCGCCGATCACGGACCGTGTCCAGCACCGATTATTATAAGCTTCGACATCCTTCGGGTTGAGCCGGATCGTGTCGTCGAAATCCTTGATGGCGAGGTTATAGATACCCTTGCTCGCATAGAGCTGGCCGCGCCGGTATAGCGCGCCGCCATCGTCCGGATTTTCCGCGATTTTGGCGTTCAAGTTCCTGAGGGTGCTATCGTCGACAGGCGAGGGCTGGCACGGCCCAGCATCGTTGTTCGGAAGGCTTGCCACGGCCGGTGGCTTCTCGGGCGGCGGCGTGACTGGCGTCTCGGCCTTCGGCGGTGCCGGAGGATCGATCCGTGGTGCAGGGTGCGGCGGCGGAGCATCGGCAGTCGGTGGTTGCGGAAGAGAAGCCACCGGGTGTGCGCCCGGAATGAAGGAGAAGTCTTCCGCAAGCGACGACGAAATCCAGGGCACCTGCTCGCTGTGCGAGGCGCGGGTCACGCCGATGCGGGTGCGATTGAGCGTCTCTTCCGCCATCAGACCGGGAACGCGGATTTCCTTGAGCAGCTCCTGAACGAACAGGCTGTGGTCGCCGCCATTGTCTGAAATCACCGAGCTGAGTGCCGCCGAATACATCACCAGCGAACCGTTCGGCGCAATCACCGGCGCAAGACCGGCAGAGAAACTTCGAAACCGACGTTCGTACGGATTGCGCCGGGAAGCATCGATCAGCGCGATCTTGACGCCCGCGCCGCGGTTGTTGATTTCGCCCAGGACCGTCTCGAGACTGATGCCATCCCGCCGGACATCCGCCTCGGTCCATATCTGGGCATCGACGGGTATCATGAAACTTTGGCGGTTGGATTGGACACCGTAGCCGCTGAAGAAGATCAGCGCGACGCTGCCCGGCTTGATATGGCCATAGAGCCGCTCGAACGCCTTGCGCATTCCGTCGCCGGTCAGATTCTCGCCGACCTCGACGGTGAAGCCGTCACGCTTGAGTTCGTCGGCAACGCTCCGCGCATCGTTGACCGGCTCCTTCAACGGCGCATCCGCGTCGGGATATTTCGCGTTGCCGATAACGAGGGCAAACCGGTCGGCAGCGATCGCGGCGGACGAGAAGATCGGCGCCAGCGAAAACACCAAGGCGGCCAGCAATGAAAGGCGAACACTCATTCTGCTTCAGTCAACCAATTTCTGTGGCAATTCAGCCACTAAACGCCGGTCCCGGGCTCACGTCCGACCGACTTTAGCCCACGAAAATTGCATTATCAAACCGCGCGCCCAAGCGGAGTCAACCTCTCTCAAAGCCGGCAAATCGACGCGCATGCGATCGAATATGAACGGCCATCTGCGCAGCCGACCCGGCCCGGCGGCGCTGACGCGCTGCGGGAAAACATCGCGGATGTCATTGCCACGATACACGGAAGGTGACCGCCATTTTCGTATGCCCGGCATGAGGGGTTCAGGGGTTTGACCTTTTGAGATGGTAGTGGCTTGCTGCCGGCCGGCCAAACATAAAAGAAGCTGAACCGATGGAAACGACCTACGAAATTTACGCGCTCCGCTACGCCACCATGTCGCCGCGCACGCCCAACATGAACTACATCACGCCTGACCCCCATGAGACCGCGGCGTCCGACCTCGACTATTTTGTGTGGCTGATCCGGGGCGGCGGCCGCAAAATCCTGGTCGATACCGGTTTCAATGCGGAAGAAGCGGCCCTACGGAGCCGCAGGCTGACGCTCAACCCGGCAGAAGCGTTGACGCGCTTTGGCGTTGGTCCCGAAACGATCGATGATGTCATCGTCACCCATCTGCATTATGACCACGCCGGCAATCTCGACCTGTTCCCGAAGGCGCGGTTCCATCTGCAAGACCGCGAGATGAGCTACGCCACCGGGCGCTGCATGTGCTTTGGCGCGCTGCGCCATCCATTCTCCGTCGAGCATGTGACGCTGATGGTGCGCCATGTCTACGGCGAACGCGTGACCTTTCACGCCGGCAAGGGCGAAGTTGCTCCCGGTGTCACGGTGCATCATGTCGGCGGTCATTCCGACGGTTTGCAGGTGGTGCAGGTTGCGACCGCGCGTGGCCCGGTCGTGCTGGCATCGGATGCAGCGCATTTCTTCGGCAATCTCCATCGCCGCAGCCCGTTTCCGATCGTCTACAACCTCGGCGACATGTGTGAGGGGTGGGAAACCGTCGAGCGTCTGGCCGGGCACCCCGACCGCGTCATTCCCGGGCACGATCCGCTGGTCGCAGAGCTCTATCCACGCGCCAGCGACAAGGTCGACGCTTTTGCGCTGCATCAGGCGCCATCGCGCTCGTTTGCCAAGTGAGTTCTCGCGGAGTGGAGAAGTTTGCCATGATCAGTCGTTTTCCCGGCCTCACCCCGACCCGCAGCCGTGCGGTCGTCCACGACGACATCGTATTTACCGTGGCGGTCGCGCCCGATCCGGTCACCCCCTTTATGTACGAGCAAACCCAGAAAGCGCTGGCGCGGATCGACGAAAGCCTTGCACTCTGCGGAACCAACAAGAGCAAGATCCTGTCGGCCATCGTCTATATCAACGGCATGGCGTTGAAGAGTGAAATGAACCGCGCCTGGGACGAGTGGGTGGACAGGGCCAATCCTCCGATGCGGGCCTGCATCGGCGTCGAACTGGAGCCGCCGCATATCGTCGAGATCGTCGTGACCGCGGCCAAGTAAATCGCCAAGTAAACCACCAAGTGAAGACCAGATGAAAAAGCAGCGACGTTGAAGATAACAGAGAGAGTGGCTTTGACTTGCTTCAGGTGCCATCGGCCTTTCCGGCTTCCTCAATCATCTGCTAATCTAGTGGTCCGATTCTAACATTCGCATCCCGTCTCAGTGGCCACTTTTGCGAATGTTAGAATCAAAAGGACCACTAGCAAATTTAGGTTTCTAGTGGAGTTTTGGATTTGACATTCGCTTGACGAACTCGCGGCCAGAAGGGTAGCGAATGTCAAATCCACTCCACTAGCCGGACCGGTTCCTCTGGCCAGAGCTTAAGAGCAGATGGCACAGACCAAATCTCAAACCGACAGCCGGGCTAAAGCGAGGTTCGGCTACCGCCGTCACGCCGATCAGGATTTTATTGGCGCTGATGTCGCCGGGCATTCCGTCGTCGTGGTCGGCGCTGGACCGGTAGGGCTGTCGCTCGCCATCGATCTCGCGCAGCGGGGGCAACCGGTCGTGCTGCTCGACGACGCCGACCGCATCGGCGACGGCTCGCGCGCGATCTGCTTCTCGAAACGCTCGCTCGAATACTGGGACCGGCTCGGTGTCGGCCAGCACATGGTCGACAAGGGCGTGGTCTGGCAGGTCGGCAAGATTTTTCACGGCGAATTGCTGCTCTATCAATTCGACCTGTTGCCGGAGCAGGGGCACAAGCGGCCGGCTTTCATCAATCTCCAGCAATTCTACGCCGAAGCCTACCTGGTCGATCGCGTCGAGGAGTTGCCCGAAATCTCCCTGCGGTGGCGCAACAGGGTGGTTGGGCTGGAGCAGCGCAACGATCATGTCATCCTCTCGATCGATACGCCTGACGGGCCGTATCGTATCGCTGCGAATTATGTCGTGGCCTGCGACGGCGCGCGCTCGTCGCTGCGGCAAATGGTGGGCGCGGAGTTCGCAGGGCAAGTGTTCGAGGATCAGTTTCTGATCGCCGACGTCAAGATGACGGCTGAATTTCCGACCGAGCGCTGGTTCTGGTTCGACCCGCCGTTTCACGCGGGAAGATCGGCATTGCTGCACAAGCAGCCGGACGATGTCTGGCGCATCGACTTGCAGCTTGATCGCAGCGCTGACCCCGCGGTCGAGAAGCAGCCGGAACATGTGCGGCCGCGGATTGCGCGCATGCTCGGTCACGACCGGTTCGATTTCGAATGGATCTCGCTCTACAAATTCCAGTGCCGGCGTATGGCGCGATTCATCCACGGCCGCGTGATCTTTGCCGGAGATGCCGCGCATCAGGTTTCGCCATTCGGCGCCCGCGGCGCCAATTCCGGTCTGGAGGACGCGGAAAATCTTGGCTGGAAACTCGACCGTGTAGCTGCGACAGGCTTCGCCGGAAGCGCTGCTGGAAAGCTACCACGTTGAACGCAGCCAGGCGGCCGACGAGAACATTCGCGAGTCCACGCGCTCGACCGATTTCATGGCGCCGAACTCGCCTTATGAAGCGCGGTTGCGCAAGGCGGTGCTGTCGCTCGCAAAGGAAACCGAATTCGGCAAGCGCATGGTCAATGGCGGCCGCCTCTCGGTGCCTTCGGTCTACGATACCTCATTGTCGACTTCGGATGGCGAGGTGTGGCGCGGCGGTCCGCGTCCCGGGGCGTCGATGGTGGATGCGCCGATAACAAGACCCGATGGCGAGGCCGAATATCTCACCGATGCTTTCCTGAAAGGCGGCAGGCGTTTTACGTTGCTCACCTTTGCAAACGGGGCGGCGATCGACCCGCCAGGTGATGTCGGCGCTATTCATATCGGCGGGCGGGAATTCTTCGATCCGGCGGGCCTTTTGGCGGCGCGTTACGATGCGAGACCCGGAACCGCTTATCTGCTCCGGCCGGACGGGTACGTCGCGGCGCGCTTCCGAAAGCCAACGCGGAACGCGATCGAGGCGGCGCTTAAGCGCGCATCAGGCAACAATTGAGGTCCCCATGGCGTTATCGACGCGTTCGAACTTTGAAAAGCCCGATGACGCTTTTCGCATGATTGTCGAGGCCCATCGCGGATTGAGCGATGAGGCGAGCGCCGATCTCGACGCCGCACTGGTTCTCATTCTCGCCAATCACATTGGCGATCTCGATGTCTTGCGCGAGGCGATTGAACTGGCAAAGCGGCGGATGCTGGAGGCAAGCCAGCAACAACAGCAGCAACAATAGAAAAACAACGAAGCAGGACGGGAAGCGATGGCCGAGGGTGTTGAAAAGGGATTTGCGTCCACGACTGATATGGCCGAGAAGAAAGTCACCTTCTCCGAGATTGGCCCCGATCTCTATGCCTTTACGGCGGAGGGCGACCCGAATTCGGCGGTCATCGTCGGCGATGACGGCTGCCTCGTGTTCGACGCGCAGGCGACGCCGGCGATGGCCCATAAGGTGATCGAGCGGGTGCGCTCCGTCACCGACAAGCCGATCAAATATGTCGTGCTGTCGCATTATCACGCGGTGCGGGTGCTTGGCGCGTCCGCCTACAAGGCGCAAGCCGTGATTGCCTCGCAGGAAACTTACCGGCTGATCGAGGAGCGTGGCCAGCAGGACTGGGATTCCGAATATGGCCGCTTTCCGCGCCTGTTCCAGGATGCGCAGAGCATTCCCGGTCTGACCTGGCCGACGCTGACCTTTGAAGGCGAGATGTCGATTTATCTCGGCAAGCGCGAGGTGCGGTTGATGCAGCTCGGCGCTGGGCACACTTCGGGCGATATCGTCGCCTGGGTGCCGGACGCGGAAGTGATGTTCTCCGGTGATCTGATCGAGTACCATTCGGCCTGTTACTGCGGCGACGCGCATTTGCGGGAGTGGCCGGCGACGCTGAACGAAATTCGCGCCTTCAATCCCAAGGCAATCGCGCCGGGCCGGGGCGATGCGCTCAAGGGACATGGCGACGGGACGCGAGGCGATCGCGATGACGCGCGATTTTGTCACGACGCTTTACGGCGCGGCGGAAGCCGCCGTCGCCAAAGGGCGTAGTCTCAAGGAAACCATGGCCGCCGCGCGCGAGGTGATGGATCCGAAATTTTCGAGCTTTGCCATTTACGAGCACTGCCTGCCGTTCAATGTCTCGCGCGCTTTCGACGAGGCTTCCGGGATTGACGATCCCGTGATCTGGACCGACAAGCGCGACCGGGAAATGTGGGCCGCCTTGCAAGGAGGATGATATGAATATCAATACCTCGCCCGACGCCGTCAATCGCGGCTCGGCCAACGTCACGCCGGGTTATATGTCCGGGTTCGGCAACAGTTTCGAGACCGAAGCGCTGTCCGGCGCGCTGCCCATCGGCCGCAATTCGCCGCAGCGCTGCGCTTACGGGCTTTATGCGGAACAGTTGTCCGGCTCGCCCTTCACCGCGCCGCGCGGCAGCAACGAACGCTCCTGGCTCTATCGCATTCGCCCCTCGGTCAGGCATTCCGGGCGTTTTGAAAAAGTCGACATTGGATTGTGGCGCACCGCGCCGTGTCACGAGCAGGAAACCGCGATCGGCCAGTTGCGCTGGGACCCGGCGCCGATCCCGAAGGCCGAAATGACCTTCCTGCAAGGCGTGCAGACGATGACGACCGCGGGCGATGCCGGCACGCAGGCCGGCATGGCTGCGCATATCTTCCTCATCACCAAATCGATGGTCGATCAGCATTTCTACAACGCCGACGGCGAGATGCTGATTCGTGCCGCAACAGGGAAGCTTGCGCTTTGTCACCGAATTCGGACGCATTGATGTCGAGCCCGGCGAGATCGCCGTGATTCCGCGCGGCGTGAAATTCCGCGTCGAGACTCACTGCGGGCCCTGCACGCGGCTATATCTGCGAGAATTACGGCGGCGCCTTCACGCTGCCGGAGCGCGGGCCGATCGGCGCCAATTGCCTTGCCAATGCGCGCGATTTCCTCACCCCGGTTGCGGCCTATGAGGACAAGGACACGCCGAGCGAACTGTTCGTGAAATGGGGCGGCTCGCTGTTCGTGACGAAGCTAGCCGCATTCGCCGATCGACGTGGTGGCGTGGCACGGCAATTACGCGCCTTATAAATACGATCTGCAGACGTTTCTCGCCGGTCGGCGCCATCGGCTTCGACCATCCCGATCCGTCGATCTTCACGGTGCTGACCTCGCCATCGGAAACCGCCGGCACCGCGAATATCGATTTCGTGATTTTCCCGGAGCGATGGGCGGTGGCCGAAAACACCTTCCGGCCGCCCTGGTATCACATGAACATCATGTCGGAGTTCATGGGGCTGATTTACGGCGTCTACGACGCCAAGCCGCAGGGCTTTACGCCCGGCGGCATCAGCCTGCACAACATGATGCTGCCGCATGGCCCCGACCGCGAGGCTTTCGATCACGCCAGCAACAGCGAACTGAAGCCGGTCAAGCTGACGGGCACCATGGCCTTCATGTTCGAGACGCGGTTTCCGCAGCGCGTCACCGCGCATGCGGCCAAGTCGCCGACGTTGCAGGACGACTATGCGGATTGCTGGAAGGGACTGGAAAAGCGGTTCGATCCGAACAAGCCGTGATCTTGGGGTGCTCGTCATCGCCGGGCTTGACCCGGCGATCCATCGCACTTCTTAAAGGATGGATGCCCGGGTCATCCAGCGCGAAGACGCGCTTCGCGCTTTTGCCCCGGGCATGACGGTTTTTCGATTGGAGAATTAAGTGTCCCATCCCAACGATCCCGCGCTCCGCTCCTTCATTCCCGGTCGATCCGGCTTCGGATTTTCCGATTCAGAATCTGCCCTATGGCGTTTTCTCCGCGCACGGTCTTGCGCCGCGCGTCGGCGTTGCGATCGGCGACTATGTGCTCGACCTCTGGGAGCTCGAGCAGGATGGCCGGTTGGATGTCGAGCCCGGTACGTTTGCCGTTTCGTCGCTGAATCCGTTCATGCACAGGGGCCAAAGGCCTGGTCGAGGATACGAGCGCGGATCAGTGAACTTGCTGCGTCACGACAATCCGATGAACTGCGCGACAACGACGAATTGCGAAAGCTGGCGCTGGTGCCGATGGCGCGACGCGAAGCTGCATCTGCCGATCGCGGTTGCCGGCTACACCGATTTCTACTCCTCGAAGGAGCACGCCACCAATGTCGGCGTCATGTTCCGCGGCAAGGACAATGCCCTGCAGCCGAACTGGCTGCACATGCCGATCGGCTATAACGGCCGCGCCTCGACCGTCGTGGTGTCCGGCACCAAGTGCGGCGTCCGCGCGGGCAATTGAAGCCGCCGAATGTCGAACATGCCGAGCTTTGGACCCTGCAAGCGGCTCGATTTCGAACTCGAAATGGGCGCGGTGGTCGGGCAGGCGTCGCCGATGGGCGAGATGCTGACGGAAGCGCAGGCCGAGGAGATGATCTTCGGCTTTGTGCTGCTGAACGACTGGAGCGCGCGCGACATCCAGCAATGGGAATATGTGCCGCTCGGGCCGTTCCAGGCCAAGGCGTTTGCGACCTCGATCAGCCCGTGGGTGGTGACATCGCGCGGCGCTGGAGCCGTTTCGGCTGCACGGCCCTGAGCAGAATTCCGCAGCCGCTGCCTTATCTGCGCCAGGCGCAGCCCAACAATTACGATCTTGAACTCGAAGTCGGCCTGCGCGCGGCGTCAATGAACGAACTCGCGCGGATCTGCCGCACCAATTTCAAATACATGTACTGGTCGTCGGTGCAGCAATTGGTGCATCACGCTTCTTCCGGCTGCGCGATGAATATCGGCGATCTCCTGGGCAGCGGCACCATCTCCGGCCCGGAGAAAAGCCAGCGCGGCAGCCTGCTTGAGATTTCCTGGAATGGCTCCGAGCCGGTCGAACTTGCCGAAGGCGTCGTCAGCGACATTTCTCGAAGACGGGGATTCGCTTGCCATGCGCGGCTGGTGCCAGGGCGACGGCTACCGGGTCGGCTTCGGGGAAGTGGAAGGAACGATCTTGCCGGCGGAATGACAACGCAGGTTTACCGCTGCTCCGGCGGAATGTCCCGAATCCGCTTCGAATGCGCGGCGATATCTTCAAGGCCATACTTGAGGTGCACGCGTTTGGCCGAAGCCGGCTGATTTTCGGCGCAAACGCCCGGCCGCCATTGCTGTGAGGGGCGGATCGGCCGTGGCGCGAAACCACCGCCGCAGTTCGGGCACACGTTGTCGAGTTTTTCGGCCGTGCAGGCCGCACAGAAAGTGCATTCGTAGCTGCAAATGCGCGCATCCGTTGAATGCGGCGGCAGGTCCTTGTCGCAATATTCGCAATTCGGTCGGAGTTGCAGTGCCATCGTCATGCCTCCAAACAGCGAGGCATCGTCTCAAATCGCAGGGAAGATTTGAATGACGAATTTCCCTCGTTTCCGGACGCCCGCTATCTCCGCCACGCACGGATGAGGCTTGCGAGATCCGCCGTCTCAGGCTCGCGGATCGCAGAAGGTGTCCGCGAAAAGCGCGGGGCCGGCGCCGGCTGGATGGCGCCGTGACGTTCAACGAAGGTTTTTCGGGCCGCCATGTGCGGGTGAAGCGGGGCTTCCGACAAACTCAGCACCGGCGCAAAACAGACGTCGGTGCCTTCCATGATCCTGCACCACTCCTCGCGGGTTTTGGTTTTGAAAACCTCGGTTAATTTTTGCTTCAGCGCGGGCCAGGCGTCGCAATCCATCTGGGCTTCAAAGGCCTGGTCGGAGAGGCCGGCGTGCTGGCGCAGCAGCGCGTAAAATTGCGGCTCGATCGAGCCGATCGAGATGAAGTGGCCGCAGGCGCATTGATAGACGCCGTAGAAATGCGCGCCGCCGTCGAGAAAGTTGCTCTCCCGTCCGCCGCTCCAGCGGCCAGCGGCCGTGAAATCGAAAAACATCGTCATCAGCGAGGCTGCGCCGTCGCACATCGCGGCATCGACCACCTGGCCCTTGCCGGATTTCCTGGCTTCGAGCAGGGCGGCGAGCACGCCGACGACGAGATAAAGCGCACCGCCGCCGAAATCGCCGACCAGATTGAGCGGCGGGACCGGTCGTTCCGTCGGGCCAATCGCCGCCAGCGCGCCCGTGACCGAGATATAGTTGATGTCGTGGCCGGCGGCCTGTGCCAGTGGGCCTTGCTGTCCCCATCCGGTCATGCGGCCATAAACCAGCCGCGGATTCCGCGACAACACCACATCGGGACCAAGCCCGAGCCGCTCCATCACGCCCGGCCGGAAGCCCTCGATCAGGGCATCGGCATGGTCGAGCAAGTCGAGCGCCTGAGAGCGCGGGGCGGTGTCCTTGAGATCGAGTTCGACGATCTTGCGTCCGCGCCCGGTCGCCGATTTCTGGCCCTTGTTGGCCCCGAGCCGATCGAGCGTGATCACGTCGGCCCCCATGTCGGCCAACATCATGCAGGCGAAAGGCCCGGGTCCGATGCCGGCAAATTCGACGACGCGGAAGCCGGCCAGCGGCCCCGAAGCCGCACTTGTCGTTGTCTGGGGATCCGGCTGGTCGGGCACGTCGTTTTCCATGGATCCGGGGCAGGGGTACGTTGTTGGCTCGCGGCCCGCGGTAAAGCGCGCGTGGCGCTATCCCTTCGAGGAGGTCCGCGATAGTTCGCTGAACCTCCGATGGCCGTCAACTGGCCGCCAACGGAATCGAGACGCCTCCGGTGGGATGGGGGTGGGGCGTCGCCGGCCGGTGACGCCCGGCAATTGAGGGATTACCGGTGGCATGGCACCATCCGGTTTACGGCCTCTTATTCATTCTATTCTAGGTTTCCCGATACCGAGCCTCCGTAACGGGCCCGGATTCAATGGCGACAGGGGGGTCCGTCGTGGGGTTCTTCAAGGGTGTCAGGCCGCGATCGGCGCTGCCAAAGCTTCCCACCTTGCGGTTTCGCGGGAAGATCAGCCTTGGCTTTGCCGTTGTGCTCGCGATTTCCGCTGTCAGCATGGGTTTCGCTTATCTCGGGTTTGGACGCGTTTCGGACGGTGTCGCCGCCTACCGGGCGAGCGTGTCGGAAAGCGGTCTGGCCCAGAACATCGACCGCGAACTGATCTCCTACCGGTCGCTGGCGCGATATTATGTGGCGACAGGCAAGGAAGATGACGCCAAGGCCGCATTGGCGGCGGAAGGCGCGTTGAAGGACGCCATCGATCAGTCGATGAGGAATACGACCAATCCGGCGCGCATCAATCAGGTAACGCGCCTTGCGCGCGAATTTCACGCCTTCACCAAGATCTTTGCCGATGTGGTGAAGACCAAGCGCGACAGCGAGCTTGTCAGCCAAAACCAGTTGATGCGCAGCGGCAATCTCTTGCGCTACAAGCTTGACGATCTGCCGAGCGGTGTCGAAGACGATTCCACGCTGGCAGCAATCACGCTGGCCAGCAAGAAGGTAGCCGCGCTGTTCCAGACTGCGGCGGCGCTGGCGAGTACCTTTATCGTCAATTTCGATCAGTCCGTCGCCGCAAGCGCGATGGCGCGTCTGAAGTTCGTTGATGCGGCGTTGCAGGCCATTCCCGCCGAGGAGCCAAAGGTCGCGCAGGCGATCAAGGATGCCGCCGTCCAGCTCGATGAGTACCGCAAGGCGCTAACCAAGCTGATCGACAACGCGAAGGAAGTCGACGAGCTCTCGATCGAGATGGCCGATTCCACGGCCGCGATCCTGAAAGCCTCGAATGCGATGAAAGCGGATTTGCTGGCGGATCAGCAACGGCTCGATTCGGAGTCGAGCGCCACCATCAGCGAGACGCAGCACCTGGTGGTGATGCTGGCAATCGGCGGCTTCCTGTTGGGCGGACTGCTGGCCGTGCTGCTGGGGGCGGGAATCTCGCGGCCGATGATTGCGATGTGCAAGGCGATGCGCGAACTCGCCGGCGGCAATTTCGATGTCGTGCTGCCCGGGCTCGGCCGCAAGGACGAGGTCGGCGAGATGGCCGCGGCGGTCGAGGAATTCAAGATTCAGGCGATCGCCAAGGCCGAACGCGACGCGGCAGCGCTCGATGCCCAGAACAAAGCCTCGGCTGCGGGACGCCGTGCCGAACTCATTCGCTTTGCCGACGAGTTCGAGGCCGCCGTGGGCAGCATCGTTGCCAATGTTTCGGCCTCGGCCGTACAGCTCGAATCTTCTGCCGGGACTTTGACGCGCACGGCAGAGACCACCCAGAGTTTGTCGGGTCAGGCCGCTGGCGCATCGGAGCAGGCGTCCAGCGACATGCAATCGGTTGCGGCGGCGACCGAGGAGCTTTCGGCGTCCGTCGACGAAATCGGCCGGCAGGCTCATGAGTCCAGCCGGATCGCGGAAGCGGCGGTGGTTCAGGCCCAGCAAACCGACGGGCGTATCGGCAAGCTGTCGCGCGCCGCGCAGGAAATCGGTGATGTCGTGAAGCTGATCACGGCGATCGCCGAGCAGACCAACCTGCTGGCGCTCAACGCCACCATCGAAGCGGCTCGTGCCGGTGACGCCGGGCGCGGTTTCGCCGTCGTTGCTTCCGAGGTCAAGTCGCTGGCCAGCCAGACCGCCAAGGCGACCGACGAGATTTCGAGCCACATCGCCGGCATGCAGGGCGCCACCCGGGAATTGGTTGCCGCCATCAAGGAAATCGGCGGGACCATTGGGCAGATATCGAGCATTGCCTCGACGATTGCGAGCGCGGTCGAGGAACAAAGCTCGGCCACCCAGGAAATTGCCCGCAGCGTGCAGAACGTCGCCGAAGGCACCAGCGAAACCGCCGTCAACATCATGGAGGTCAACCGGGGCGCGGCCGAGACCGGCTCCGCATCGGCCAACGTTCTGGACGCGGCGCGTTCGCTGTCGTCCGAAAGTGCGCGGCTGCGTGAAGAACTCCAGCGTTTTATGGCCAATATTCGCGCGGCCTGACAACGCGCTTCGTGCCGGCGGAATGCTACTCTCTGCCGAATTGCCGTTTCAGCTCGACCTTGGCGCGGTTCAGCCGCTCGCGCTGCGTCTTTGGCAAGGTTCGGCCCGCCCGGTTGATATAAAAAGTCAACATCGAGAGCGCCGAGCGATAGGCGCCGGCCTTGCGGCGTGAGCTGCGCTCGGCCGAGCGCTTGAGCGAGGCGGCGATCCGTTTTGGATCTCGTAAAGTGAATACGCCGCGCTTGAGGTCGAGGGCGTCGCTTTTTTTCGTCACGCGTTGCGACCAGCGCCTCGATGAGGACCTCGTCGCTGCGGTCTTTCGGCCCGTTTTTGTTGCGGTTTTGCTTCTGCTTGGCGCGGGGCGGCGCGAAGCCGCGGATTTGCGTTGTTGGGTCATGTCGGAAGTCCTCTTTCATCGAGCAAAACGGGTATGCATGCCCTGTAGTTCCTCTCCGCAAAGGCGGAACTCCGCCGCCTCGTCAGACGTTAAAACTTCGGCTGATGGTCCTTCTGACGGCCGGAGTGATTTTGGCTTTCCCGCAATACCCGATTGGTAGCGCTTCATGGGCTTGCAGCGACGGCAAGGCGATTCGGACGCTGCGCGCGAGCCCGCGGATGCCGTCGATCTTGGCCGAGCCGCTGATCATGACATCGTCGAAACCAGCATTCCCTTCCGTCTCGATGCTTTGTACTGGAGCGGCTTTCACACCCGTGTCGTGCTGGCTCTCGGGATCACCTGGGTCCTCGACGGGCTGGAGGTTACGCTGGCGGGCGCTCTGTCCGGTGCGCTCAAGCAAAGCCCGGTACTGCATTTTTCCAATTTCGAGGTCGGTTTTGCCAACAGTTGCTACCTCGCGGGCGCGGTGATCGGCGCGCTCGGCTTCGGCTGGCTGACCGACCGCATCGGCCGCAGGAAACTGTTCTTCATCACGTTGGCGCTTTATCTCACGGCCACCGCCGCCACGGCGCTGTCGTGGAGTGTTGCGAGCTACGCGCTGTTCCGGTTTCTGACCGGCGCCGGCATCGGCGGCGAATACACCGCGATCAACTCCACGATTCAGGAATTGGTGCCGGCGCGCTATCGCGGATGGACCGACCTGCTAATCAACGGCAGCTTCTGGCTCGGCGCTGCACTCGGCGCGACCAGCGCGATCGTATTGCTCGATCCGAACTGGATCGATGTCGATCTCGGTTGGCGGCTCGCATATCTGACCGGCGCCTGCCTCGGCCTTGTCGTGTTTGTGATGCGGCTCTGGATTCCGGAAAGCCCGCGTTGGCTGATCATTCACGGCCATCCCGATCAAGCCAACGCCATCATGCGCGATATCGAGCGTTCGGTCGAAGGGCATGTCCAGGATCGACCGGCTGCCGCATCTGGCGAAGAGACGCTGCCGCGCGCCTGGCCGAAATTGAAGCTGCGCATGCGGGACCATACGCCGCTGCCGGAAGTCGCACATACGCTGTTTAAGGTTTATCGCGAGCGCTCGCTGGTCGGGCTGGTGCTGATGACGGCGCAGGCGTTTTTCTACAACGCGATCTTTTTTACCTTTGCGCTCGTGTTGAGTGATTTCTACGGGATACCCGCCGACCAGATTGGCTGGTATATCCTTCCTTTCGCGGCCGGCAATTTCCTGGGGCCGCTGGTTGCTCGGCCGTCTGTTCGACACGCTGGGGCGCCGTCCGATGATCGCGTTTACTTATGGCGCCTCCGGCATCCTGCTCGCGCTCTCGGGCTATCTGTTTGAGATCGGGGCATTGAGTGCGAAGACCCAGACGATCGCCTGGATGATCATCTTCTTTTGTGCTTCTCCTGCCGCAAGTGCTGCTTATCTGACGGTCAGTGAGAACTTTCCGCTGGAGGTGCGTGCGCTGGCGATTGCCCTGTTCTATGCGATCGGCACCGGCGTCGGCGGCGTCGCCGGTCCGATCGCTGTTTGGCGCGCTGATCGATACCGGTTCGCGCGGCAGTGTCTTTGCCGGCTATCTGTTTGGAGCGGCGCTGATGCTGGTCGGCCGCGGCCGTCGGCTGGCGCTATGCGGTTGCGGCCGAGCGGCGTACGCTGGAATCGGTCGCGCAGCCGCTGGCTGCTGTGGAGTGAAGTGATGAATGAAAGCCTGGCAAATCGTGTGCTGCCCCCGCGTGAAGAGACATCGCCGGCCGAGGGGGCTTTGCTGGCGTCGATTGCGGAAAAGCTGTCGAAGTGCCTCGACGGCTGCGCCATCCTGCTCGATATCGATGGCACGCTTCTCGATCTGGCGCGGACGCCGCGCGAGGTGTGGGTGCCACCGGGTTTGGCCGCGACGCTGCACGCTCTGCACGAACGCACCGGAGGCGCGCTCGCCCTCGTCAGCGGACGGTCGCTGAACGACATCGACCTGATCTTTGCGCCGGAGCAATTCCCGGCGATCGGCGGCCACGGCGCGGAAATGCGGCTTTCGATCGGCAGCGAAGTCGGTCGCCACGCACGCCCCGCCGATGGACCAGGAATTGAAGCGCCGCCTTGCCGCTATTGCGCGGCTCAGCCCGGGCATTCTTCTGGAGGACAAGGGCTACTCGCTGGCTTTGCACTATCGGCTGGCCCCGCACGCGGAGAAAGCGATTTACGAGGCGGTTTCGTTGATCAGGGCCGATTTGCCGAATGCGCCGATCGAGATTTTGCCCGGAAAATGCGTCTGCGAGATCAAGCAATCCGGTTTCGACAAGGCGACCGGCATCCACGAATTGATGACTCACGAGCCGTTCCGTGGCCGCTATCCGATTTTCATCGGCGACGACGTCACCGATGAATCAGTATTCGCCGCGATGCCCGGTTTCGGCGGACTTGCCTTTTCGGTCGGCCGTCATGCGCAAGGCGTGGCCGGTCATTTTGACGAGCCGACAAACGTTCGCGCCTGGCTGGCAAGCCTCATTGATGGCAAAGCGTTGGCGGTTCCGTGATCCCGGAACAATTTGTTCATGCGGTCAATCCTGCACGTGAACGAATTTTGGCGGCAGAGATGCGTATTCCCGACGCCGCATCGCCTGAATTAGGTTTCAATTCATTGGAAAAGTGAAAAGGAACCATATTGATGAATGGTTGTTAACACGAACGAACCATCAGGAGGGGAACCCGGTGAGCCTCGTCGTTGTTTCAAATCGCATCACGCGCGGCAACGCCAATGAACCCATGACCGGCGGTTTGGCTGCGGCACTTCTTCCGATCGTGGAAAAATCAGGCGCGATTTGGGTCGGTTCCAGCGGGCGCGTCCGCGACGGCGTCCAGAAGGAACCGTTTGCCGAGATTGAGGCGCTCGGGACCGGCGCGCTCGCCATGCTGGATCTGCCGGCGGCGCATTACGGCGGATATTACGAGGGCTTTGCCAATTCGGCGCTTGTGGCCGGCGCTGCATTCGCGTGCTGACCTGATCCGCGTTTCGCAAGGTGATTATCTGTCCTATCGCGAAGTCAATGCCTTCATGGCGCGCGCGCTGCTGCGATTCCGAAAGGCCGACACCGCGTTCTGGATTCAGGACTATCATTTCCTCGCGCTTGGGAGCGGAGTTGCGCGATCTCGGCGTGACCCAGCCGATCGGCTTTTTCCTGCATACGCCCTGGCCCGCCCGCGATGTGATCGAGGGCGTTCCGCATCATCGCGATCTGGTGGAAGCGATGCTGGCCTATGACCTGATCGGCTTTCAGACCGACGATGATTGCGGGAATTTCCGCAAACTATCTCACGTCCACGCTCGGCCTTGTGGTCGACGATGGCGTTGTGATGTCAAGACAGCACGGAACTACCCGCATCGCGGTTTTCCCGATCGGGATCGACGCGGAAAAATTTGCACGCGCAGGCCGCAAAGGCCGTGTCGCATCCCGACGTGTCGCGCCTGCGCCGCAGCCTGAACGGCGAGAAGCTCGCCATCGGTGTCGACCGGCTCGATTATTCCAAGGGGCTTGTCAACCGCATCAACGCTTTCGACCAGATGTGGACGACGCACCCGTCGATGGCGCGCACGGTGTCGCTGTTGCAGATCGCCACGCCCTCGCGCGGCGCGATCGAAGCCTACGGCAATCTGCAAAGCGAACTCGCCAAGCTCGTCAGCGACGTCAACGGCCGCCATGGCGAGGTCGACTGGACGCCGATCCGCTATCTCAACAAGGGTTTCAGCCAGACCGTTTTGGCCGGTCTCTATCGCACCGCCCAGGTCGGCGTCGTGACTCCGCTGCATGACGGGATGAATCTGGTGGCGAAGGAATATGTCGCTGCCCAAAACCCCGACGATCCCGGCGTGCTGGTGCTGTCGAAGTTCGCCGGCGCCGCCAACGAACTGGACACGGCGCTGCTGGTTAATCCGCACGATATCGACGGCATGGCGCGGACGATCGCGGTGGCGCTGTCGATGCCATTCCCCGAGCGGCGCATGCGCTGGGAGGCGATGATGGCGAAGCTTCGGCGCCGTTCCATCCAGCAATGGTTCACAAGCTTCGTCGAGGCGCTGGAGACCGCGCGGGCCGCAAGCGAGGCAACGGCACAGCCGATTGAGAGCCTGCCGGCGCCATGGGCGCTTCGCTCCGTCAACGCATAGCCGCTGAAACCTGATCGACGAAATCAGCCTTTCAATAACAGTACGGCACTTCGTCAAGGGTCACGCAGCGTACCTTGTTCGGGTCGTCAAGCGGCGTCATGCCTTTACCCTGACCGACGAAAACGCCGGGCCCGATCGTGACCGATGATTTGTTGCCGATGACGACGCTCGGATGCGGCGACGAACGCGACCGGGTGCCATCGGGCCAGATGATGACATCGCCCGACCAGACGCCGCGATGCCCGTCATCGCAGGTCACATCCGTGCCTTCGCGGTGACAGCGCTGCTGACCCAGTGCGCCGGCCGCATAACCCGCAGTGGACAGGATAAATAGAACCATCATCGCCCGGCGGATCGTCATGCCCACCTATCCCTCACTCGTCTTGCTCAACTTAGAAAGTCGAACCTTAGCGGTTTTGGGTTCACGGCGGTGGAAGCCGGATGCCGGTCACATAAATTATATAATAATTTCAATATGTTGTGGAAATGGCGACTGACGTCGCCGCCGTCACTTGCAAAAGTCCGCGCGCGCCTTCAAGAGAAGGCCCTCTTCGGAGAGATGGCCGAGTGGCTTAAGGCGCACGCTTGGAAAGCGTGTGTGCGGGAAACCGTACCGTGGGTTCGAATCCCACTCTCTCCGCCATTTACACGATTTTGTACGCCAAGTTACGATCTTCTACGATCCTAAACAGCGCGGTTGAGCGCTTAATCAGGCCGTGTCGGCGATCTCCTGGATCGTTCCCCCGCGATAGGCTTCCTGCGGCTGCTCGCGGGTGCGGTCGAACCCGTCATTGCCAACGTCGAAAGATGACGCTCGCGTTGACGCCACCGAAGCCGAATCCATTCGAAATCGCATGCTCCATCATCATGCGCCTGGCCTGACCGGCCACAAGATCGACGCCTTCAGCTGCCGCGTCACGATCTTGGAGATTGAGAGTGGGCGGCGCGATCTGGTCCCGTAGCGCGAGGATCGTGAAGATCGCTTCCGCTCCTCCGGCCGCGCCGAGCAGATGACCGGTTGCCGATTTGGTGGCGCTCACGGCAATTTTTCCGTTGCGGCCGAACACGGCTTTGATCGCTTCCAATTCAGAAACGTCGCCAACCGGCGTCGAGGTGGAATGGGCGTTGAGATGCTGGATGTCGCCAGGCTTAAGGCTGGCCTGCCGCAAGGCGCCTTCCATGGCGCGGCGAGCGCCGTCTCCGTCCTCGGGTCCTGACGTGATGTGATAGGCATCAGCAGTCGTGCCATAGCCGGCGATTTCGGCGATCGGCTGGGCGCCGCGGCGGAGCGCGTGCTCCAGTTCTTCAATGACGAGGATACCGGCACCTTCGCCCATGACGAAGCCATCGCGGTCCCGGTCGAAGGGGCGGGACGCACGCGTTGGCGTTTCGTTGAAGCCCGTCGAAAGGGCCCGGGCGGCGGCGAAGCCGCCGAGGCTCACGAGATCGACGCAGGCTTCCGAGCCGCCGCAAATCGCAACGTCGGCTTCTCCGGTTCGGATGAGACGTGCGGCATCCCCGATCGCTTGCACGCTCGCGGCGCAGGCGGTGACCGGCGTACCGATCGGCCCCTTGAAGCCGTAGCGGATGGAGATATGGCCAGCCGCGAGATTTGCGAGAAAGGACGGCACGGTGAAGGGCGAGAGGCGCCTCACTCCGCGCTGATCGGTGGTGCGGACCGCCTCGACGATTGCCGGAAAGCCTCCGATGCCCGATGCGATCACGGTTGCCGTGCGCTCCTTGAAATGCGCGTCCGAAGGGATCCAAGCTGCCTGCGCAATGGCCTCGGACGCGGCCGCGAGGGCGAACAGGATGAAGCGATCCATCCTCCGCTGATCCTTGGGAGGAATGAGCAGATCCGGATCGAAGCCTCCGTCCGCGTCGTTGGCCTTCGTCGGAACGATTCCAGCGACGCGTGCGGGAAGGGCAGCCGCCCACTCCGGGAGCGCGGCAAGTCCTGAGCGGGCCGAGAGCAGCCTGGACCATGCTAGCTCACTGCCGCAGCCCAGCGGTGATACGAGTCCCAGTCCCGTAACGACGATGCGACGCATGATCAGATGACCTTCGAATTCTCCGGCGAACGCCCTGGAAGATCGGCGTGCCGTTGTTCGGCCGAAGGAGCGGAGGTGATCATGGTCGGAGTTTCCGTTCGTGAAGCCTGGGCGAATTAGCGAACGCTCGACGTTTCGGCGTAATACGCCGATGCGCGAGGCTGGTCAGCGGCTGCAGTCAGAGGCTACGCTTTTTCGATAAGCGTCCAGACGCGAGCGCTCCAGGAGTTAAGCGTCCATTATTCTTTTCATCGTGGCCCTTTGCATTGATCGCGGCGTCAGACGATTTGAAAAGGCGGCCATCTTGTTCGATAGGCCCGCGACCACCATAGCCTTTCCTTGCAAGAGCGCCCGAATACCGCTCGCGGCGACCGGACGCGGCTTCATGGTGAGGAGGCGCAGCAAGGCCGATGTGGTTGCGCCGGCTGCTGCATCGAAACCCGTCGCGGTGTGCCCGGGGCAGAGACTGGTAACGACCACACCATGCGGGCGGAGTTCGTCATGCAGGGCCTCGCCAAGGGCGAGTACATAAGCCTTGGTCGCCGCATAGGCCGCGTAGCTGGGAACGGCTTGGAAGGCCAGGAGGCTGGCGACGAGAAGGATATGTCCAGATCGCCGCTCAGCCATATCGCGGCCGAAAAGATAGGTCAGCTCGGTGAGCGTTGTAATGTTGAGCTGGATCATGTTCGCGGTGCGCTCGATCGGCGTTTCCAATAAATCGCCGTGCAAGCCGTATCCGGCATTGTTCAGTAAGATGTCGATCGCCACCGACCTCGCGTCGAGACTGCTTTTCAGGCGGCTTGCCGCGCCCGGCGAGGCAAGATCGATCGCCTCGACCAGCACATCCACCCCGTATTTGCGGCGGAGATCGGAGGCAAGCTTTTCCATCGACTCCTGCCGTCGGGCCGCCAATACGAGATTGATTTTCTGCGCCGCCAGTAGATCTGCGAATTCGAGGCCGAGGCCACTCGACGCCCCCGTGATCAGAGCCCATTTTCCGGCGAAGCTGTTCATTGTTTCTTTCGACATCGTTCTCTTCCTCATCTATTTGATCAGCGAATGGGGCTCGGCCACTTCTTCAATCAGAACACCGGTCCATCCTTTCGATCGGCGACGGCTTCGCGAACTTGTTCGGTCGCCGCATTCAGAAAGGCCTGAGCGAGATCGGGGTCGTTGACGACGCGTGATAGCGTCACCGCGCCGACCATCGTCGTGAGAATGGCCATGGCCCTCCCGTTGGTATCCTCGCCGTCGGTCTCGCGAAGCAGGGGGCCGAGGACTTCGAGATACGCCTTGATTCCCTCTTCGAACGCCGCTTTCACGCTGGCTCCCTGCCTGGCGGCGTCCGAGCCGAGCGCCACGACTGGGCAGCCGTCCAGTTTTTCCTCGCGATGGCCCGCACTCAGGTAGAACCCGATCACCGCGCCAAGCGGATCATCAGGATTCTCCGCGATCGCGTTCGACCAGCGTTGGGAGGCGCTCTCCAATGCGCGTCTAGACGCCTGTGCCGCCAAGTCCTCCTTGGACTCGAACTGCTTGTAAAAGGCGCCTTGGGTTAACCCGGCCGCCTCCATCAGATCCTTGAGGCCGATGCCATCAAAGCCGCGCTCCCTGAAGAGGCGACTTGCCACATTGATCACCGTTTGGCGGTTCTCCGCGGCTTGAATGCGACTCACACGCATCGTGAACTCCATTTGGATTTTGTTCGAACTCTATAGCTAAATTAGAGTTCGAATGCAATCTATCAAGTGAGCCGGGCGGATCTAGCGCCGCCAAGGGTCCGAGAAGGCCGCTTTCCGTGATCACATTCTGGTGTTCCCCTAATTTAGATTGCGATCAAGCTCTAAATGAAGTATAGAGTTCGAACGAAATCTAAGCGGCATGGAGAGGGCGATGAAAAAGAGCAACCTTGTAGTGGCGGCTGTCCTGGTCGCGGTGTCCGGGGCGGCCATTGTCGCTACCCTCGGCATTCCCACCAAAGAAGCCTCTGCCGCGCGCGACGCGCGGCAAGAGCCGCCGATGGTCAACCTGGCGACGGCCGTCCGAGTGAGCGGTTCCGAACGCGGCTTCACAGGAGTGGTAGGGGCGAGGGTCGAAAGCAATCTCGGGTTTCGTGTCGCCGGCAAGATCCTGGAACGGCTTGTCAATGTCGGTGACCAGGTCAAAGCCGGTCAGCCACTGATGCGCATCGACGAAACCGACCTCCGCCTTGCGCTTACCGCAAAACGCAACGCGGTTGCCGCAGCGCGTGCATCTCTCGTCCAGGCCGACGCCGATGAGCAGCGTTACACCAAGTTGGTGAGCGACGGATGGGCTTCCCACCAGCGTTACGAGCAGGCAAAGGCAGCATCGGACACAGCGAAGGCGCAACTTGCCGCTGCCGAAGCCGACGCAGAGGTCGCCGAGAACCAGGCGACCTATTCGATCTTGTTCGCAGACGCGGACGGAACGGTCATGCAGACGCTTGGTGAGCCGGGACAAGTGGTCGCCGCCGGCCAGACCGTGGTTCGGCTTGCCCAAGCCGGTCCGCGCGAAGCTGTGGTGGCGCTTCCAGAAACGATCCGGCCGGCGATCGGCTCGGTGGCCGAGGCGAGCCTGTATGGGAGCGATGGGCGTCGCTTTACTGCGCATCTCCGGCAGTTGTCGGATTCAGCCGATGCCCAGACCCGTACCTATGAGGCCCGCTATGTGCTCGACGGCGAGGCGGCGGCGGCACCCCTTGGCGCGACCGTCACCATTCGGCTGGCAAGCGAAACGAGTGAGCCCGAAGTCCAGGTGCCACTCGGAGCCGTGCTCGACGATGGCCAGAGGACCGGCGTCTGGATCTTCGACAGCGGTACCTCGACCGTACATTTTCAGCCCATCAAGCTTGTGCGTTTGACCAGCGAAGCGGCCGTACTCTCCGGATTGCGGTCTGGTGACTCCGTGGTTTCGCTCGGCGCACATCTGTTGCGGGAGGGCGCTCGCGTCAGGACTGCGTCTCAAAGCAGGGGCGTCCGATGAGCTTCAATCTTTCCGCGCTCGCCGTTCGCGAGCGCGCCGTCACCCTGTTCTTCATCCTCCTGCTGGCCGCGGCTGGCGCTTACGCATTCCTGATGCTCGGGCGCGCGGAAGATCCCAATTTCACCATCAAGACGCTGACAGTCACGACGGTATGGCCAGGCGCGACCGCGCGCGAGATGCAGGACCAGGTCGCCGAACCGTTGGAGAAGCGGCTTCAGGAGCTGACCTGGTACGACCGGGTGGAGACGACCACACGGCCGGGCTATGCGTACATGACGGTTACGCTGAAGGACAGCACACCGCCATCTAGCGTGCAGGAGGAGTTCTATCAGGCCCGCAAGAAGCTCGGGGATGAAACGCGCAAGCTGCCGTCTGGTGTGCTCGGCCCCTTCGTCAACGACGAATATTCGGACGTGAGCTTCGCCCTTTATGCCCTCAAGGCGAAGGGCATGCCGATGCGGGAACTCGCCAGGCAAGCCGAGACCATTCGGCAGGACCTCCTGCACGTGCCCGGCGTCAAGAAGATCAACATCCTCGGTGAACGTCCCGAACAGATATTCATCGAGTTTTCCTATGCCAAACTGGCAACCCTCGGCGTCTCGGCACAGGACATTGTTGCCGCCTTGCAGCGGCAGAACACCGTCACACCGGCAGGCTCGATCGACACCAAGGGGCCGCAGGTCTTTATCCGGGTTGACGGCGCTTATGACAGCGTGCAGGCGATCGCCGACACGCCGATCGTCGCTGCGGGGCGGACGCTAAAGCTCTCCGATATCGCCGAAGTCCGCCGCGGCTACGAGGATCCTCCAACCTACCTCATCCGACACCAGGGTGAGCCCTCCATCATGCTCGCGGCGGTTATGCAGGAGGGCTGGGATGGCCTCGCACTCGGCAAGGCGCTGGAGGAGAGGTCCGCAGCTATCTCTCGCACGCTGCCACTCGGGATGACTCTGGCCAAGGTCAGCGACCAAGCCGTCAACATCACCTCGGCGGTTGACGAATTCATGATGAAGTTCGCGATGGCGCTGGGCGTGGTGCTGCTGGTCAGCCTGCTCAGCCTCGGCTGGCGCGTCGGCATCGTCGTGGCGGCTGCCGTCCCTCTGACGCTTGCCGTCGTGTTCCTCATCATGCTGGAAACCGGCCGGTTCTTCGACCGCATCACGCTGGGCGCCCTGATCCTGGCGCTTGGTCTTCTCGTGGACGACGCGATCATCGCCATCGAGGTAATGGTGGTGAAAATGGAAGAGGGCATGGACCGCATCAAGGCGGCTGCCTATGCGTGGAGCCACACTGCGGCGCCGATGTTGTCGGGCACGCTTGTGACGATCGCCGGGTTCCTGCCGGTCGGCTTCGCGCGCTCGACGGCCGGCGAATACGCCGGCAACATCTTCTGGGTCGTGGGATTCGCCCTGATCGTTTCGTGGATCGTCGCGGTGGTCTTCACGCCGTACCTTGGGGTCAAGATGCTGCCCGCGATCAAGCCGATCGAAGGCGGTCACCATGCGATTTACGACACACCTAACTATCGACGGCTGCGACGGCTCATCACCTTCGCCGTGCGCCACAAGTTCGTAACCGTCGGCATCGTTGCCGTCGCCTTCGCGCTCTCCGGCGTCGGTATGGGTGGCGTCAAACAGCAGTTCTTCCCGACATCCGACCGTCCCGAAGTGCTGGTGGAGGTTCGTTTACCGGAGGGCACCAGCATTGAGACCACGACCGCCACAGTTGAGAAACTCGAACGTTGGCTGCACGATCAGCCCGAGGCCAAGATCGTCACGAGCTATATCGGTCAGGGCGCTCCCCGCTTCTTCTTCGCGATGGCGCCGGAGCTGCCTGATCCGGCCTTCGCCAAGATCGTCGTGCTGACGCCGGATGCAGAGGGGCGCGAAGATCTGAAGCACCGGCTCCGACAGGCGGTGTCACTTGGGCTTGCACCTGAGGCCCGCGTGCGCGTCACGCAGCTTGTGTTCGGACCCTACACGCCATTCCCGGTCGAGTTTCGGGTCATGGGGCCTGATCCCGCGCAATTGTACGCTATCTCTGAAAAAGCGCTCGGTATTATGCGTGGCGTTCCCGATGTGCGCCAGGCGAACCGCGACTGGGGTGATCGCACGCCCGTGCTCCGCTTCATCCCGGATCAGGATCGGCTGAACCTCATCGGCCTTTCGCCAGCGGAGGTGGGCCGGCAACTCCAGTTCCTTCTCACTGGCATCACCGTTACGCAGGTCCGCGAGGACATTCGCAATGTCCCCATCGTGGCGCGCAGCGCCGGTGGCGAGCGGCTGGATCCGTCGCGTCTCGCGGATTTCTCATTGATGAGCAGGGACGGCCGCGCGGTTCCGCTCGACCAGGTCGGCCATTCGGAAGTCCGACTTGAAGAGCCTATTATGAAGCGTCGCGATCGCACCCCCGTCGTAACGATCAGGTCGGACATCAATGAGGCGACGCAGCCTCCGGAGGTCTCCAAAGAGATCATGAAGGCCCTTCAGCCGCTGATCGCATCCCTTCCGGCCGGCTATCGCATCGAATTCGGCGGATCGATCGAGGAGGCAGCCAAGGCCAACACCGCGCTGGGTAAAATCTTCCCGGCCATGATTGCTGCCATGCTGATCGTCATTATGCTTCAAGTGCGATCCTTCTCGACGATGGCCATGGTCGTGCTGACGGGACCGCTCGGCCTCGTTGGTGTCGTGCCAGCATTGCTCATTTTCAACCAGCCCTTCGGTTTCAACGCCATTCTCGGCCTGATAGGACTGGCCGGCATCCTGATGCGCAACACGCTGATCCTGACCGAACAGATCAAGGAAAACCTCGCTGCCGGACTTGACGACTATCACGCTGTCATCGAAGCCACGGTGCAACGCACTAGGCCCGTGATCCTGACCGCGCTTGCCGCTGTGCTGGCCTTCATCCCTCTGACGCATTCCGTCTTCTGGGGTTCGATGGCCTACACGCTGATCGGCGGCACGGCGGTCGGCACGGTGCTGATCCTGCTGTTCCTTCCTGCGCTTTATGTCACATGGTTCCGGATCAAGCCAACTGCAGAAGGAGCTCATGAGAATTCAATGGAGGAGCCGGAGTTGCGACCAGCAATGGCTGCCGAATAAAGCTCGCTTAATTCGATGAACCGTCCGGTCCGAACGGGAAAAGATTTCGACGAGGCGCGCGCGAGGATCCTGGGAGCGGCGGAGAAACAGTTTCGCCGCGTGGGTTACCATAGGACTTCGGTGGCCGACATCGCTGCCGAACTCGGCATGAGCCCGGCGAATATCTATCGGTTCTTTCCCTCCAGGGATGCAATCAACGAGTCCATCTGCGGCCGTGTTGTGAACGAGATTGCCGACATCGCCTTTGCGATCGCCCGCACCAATGCACCGGCCATGGAGAAACTCGATCGGCTCCTGACCGCTGTTCACCATCACGCTAAGATGATGCTGGTCGAGGCAAGGCCGATGCATGAGTTGATCGTCGCCGCCACGCAGCAGAACTGGCCGATCATTAGGGCCCATATCGAGCGGATGGTGACGATCTTTGAGGCGATCATACGCGAGGGGGTGGAAGCGGGCGAGTTCGATGTCGGCGATGCCGCGGAAGCTGCGCGAGCCGTCAGATCCGCGTTCATGCCGTTCCTCCACCCGATTCTGATTGAGTACTGCGTCCAACACGGCGAGGACACCGAAGCAGCTCTGCGCGACCAGATTCGCTTCATCCTGAAAGCTCTCGGCAAGTCCGGCTAGGCAATGTGCTGTATTCAGGCCTGATGTATTCGCTCGCCGGTGCGCAAATCCAGTTGCGCTCTATGAGAAAACAGGGGGCTCCGGAATAGGGATTTAGCGATGTAGCGGACGCTGCTACTCTTTCTCACTCATTCTTACGCCATCCTGCACAGAGGCTTGAGGCGCAGCGGGCGCACGGATAAGACAATGACTGGTAGCGAGGACCGTAGGTGCCCACCCGCTGAGATAAAAAAAAGCTTGTACATTCAATGGAGGTTGACTGACACTCTCTCCGCCAGCTTGCCGTAGACCCGCTTTCTCCGGGGACGCTTTGCGTTGTTCACGATCCATTGGCCCGTGTTCAATGAAGCCCAGGCGATGGGACCCCGCCATGGGGATTAAAAGATACGGCGCTGCATCGGACGATTTCAGCTCTAAAATCTACGCTCGATTTGGCAAGCTGTTCTACCAAGTGTAGCGCATACCGAAGTCGCCATGGACCCCGTCGCGGCGCTGCTGTCCGGAGTGGCGAACTGGCAGCCGGCGGGAGCTCTGCCGCCTGAGCCGCAGCCATCGAACGTTTTTCAATCTTAGGTTAACCGTTTAACCGTAAAGAGGTACCGTCAAAATCGCTAACGTCACGAAGGACCTATGATGCGACACCTTAGTGTCTACCAACGATTTGGCTTGATCATTGCGGTTCTAACCGTCGTCTTCGTTGCCGCGCTTTTTGCCCAGGTGATGGTCCTTCGCGATACCGTGTTCTCGGAACGTCGAACCAAGGTGTTCGACATGGTCCAGGCCGCGACGAAAGTTCTGGCGGCCTATGACGAGAAAGCCAAGGGCGGCAAGCTTTCGCCGGAGGACGCGCGGCGTCTTGCCTTTGATGCGATCGGCGCCATGCGCTGGGGCGCATCTAACGATTATCTTGGAGTCTACGGCGCCGGGAGCACGAATGCCGGCGTCACCTACGTGCATGCCAACCCCAAATACATCAATGTCAACCGCTGGGATTTCAGAGACAGCAAGGGTCAGTTGCTGATTCAAGATATCGTTGGCACAGCGCGGCGCGGCGGCGGCTTTGTCGAATACCAGGTGCCGAAAGCGGCCGGCGGGCCAGAGCTGCCGAAACTCACCTATGCCGCGGGATATGGCCAGGGCGACCAGATGCTCGCCATCCAGGCAGGCGTCTATACCGACGATGTCGACGCGGTGGTGTTCGCCCGGGCTGTCTGGATCGCCCTGGGAGGATTGGGCGGCTTGCTCATTGCGGGAATGGCCGCATTCCTTCTTGGTCGCGGCCTGGTTCGTCCGCTCGACAAAATATGTGGCGCCATGGATGATCTGGCCAAGGGCGGCTTGAGCGTCGAGGTTCCGTTCGTCGAGCATCGCAACGAGATCGGCCGCATTGCGCGCAGTCTTTCCGTCTTCAAGGATCGGTTGATTGACGCCGAACGCCTCCGTGCTGAGCGCGAGGAGACGACGGCTCGTGCCGTCGCGGAGCGCAAGTCGGCCATGAACCGGATCGCGAGCGTGTTCGAGAAGAGCGTCGGCATGATTGTCGCTGGCGCGGCTTCATCGGCTGGCGAAATGCAGCGTTCGGCGCAGTCGCTGTCGTCAATCGCAATGGAGACGACGCGCCGGAGCGCGACCGTCGCCTCAGCCGCACAGCAGACCACCGCAAATGTTCAGACCGTGGCCGCCGCGGCCGAGGAACTGTCGAAATCCAGCCAGGAAATCTCCCGTCAGATTGACCAATCGGCATCGATCGCGCAAAGCGCGGTTGCTCAGGCCGATCGCACCAATACAATGGTGGAAGGCTTGCTGGAGGCAACACAGAAAATCGGTGAGGTGATGGGTCTCATTCAAAACATTGCCGCTCAGACCAATCTTCTGGCCTTGAACGCGACCATCGAAGCAGCGCGGGCCGGCGACGCGGGCAGGGGCTTTGCCGTGGTGGCAAACGAGGTGAAAGCGCTGTCGACACAGACCGCCAAGGCGACAGAGGAGATTGCCGATCAGATCGATGCGATCCGCAACGCTACCGGAACAACGGCCGAAGCCATTCGCGAGATTGGCGCCACGATCGGCCAGATCAACGAAATCGCGACAAAAATTGCTTCAGCAGTCGAGCAGCAGCGTGGATCGACGAGGGAAATCGCCCACAGCGTGCAGGAGGCAGCTCAGGGGACACAGGGGGTTATGCAAAACATTTCTGACGTGACCAAGGCATCAGGCGAGGTGGGAGCCGCTGCCGAACTGGTCCTCAGTTCTGCGGGCGAGCTCGGAAAACAGTCCGAACACCTGAAGCAAGAGGTCGAGAGTTTTCTGACGACAGTCCGGGCGGCGTAGCGAGCATCCTGATTCACCGTCTCGGAGAATTCGGTCCGTCCGACCGGGGCGACGCCTTCGTTGTTTACGGTCCATTGAACCATGCCCAGTGAAGCCTACTGGAGCGGATTTGACATTCGCTACCCATCCCGCTGCGAATTCGCCTAGCGAATGTCAAATCCACAACTCCACTCAAGACATATACTTGCTAGTAGTCCGATTCTAACATTGGCAAAAGTGCCCGCTGAGAAGGCTTGCGAATGTTAGAATCGGACCACTAGGCATCGGGATCCTGCCATGGGGATTAAAATCTACGGCGTTGTGCCCACGACGGCTCTTGCGCTGGGACTCTTCTTCGTGCCGCCAGTTTCCATCGCCATCGATGCCATCGTCGACACGGTCGCGTCGCTGGCCTCGCCCACTATCGGCCATTTCGGCTTCATGTCTCCCGCAATGGGTCAGCCGGCCGCACTCACAATTGCGCAATCGGATGCACTCAATGCCTACAACGACTCGTTAAAAAATTTCGAATCGATCCTGGGCCAGCGGCGCGCGCAGATCAATTCGAATCGGGAATTGCCGAACTTGCCGGGGCAAGCGCTCTACCTTGCGCGAAACAACATGATGAGCGCGTACAAAGACCTCACCGAAGCTCTCCCGTCCAAAATCGGAAGGCCCAATAAATTCGAAGTCCCTCCGGCATACTTTGACGCCGACAGGGAGCCGCTACTCGATGCGTACAAGGCTCTTTTCGACATCATGGATGCGCCGCCTGTCAGCGCGCAAAAGTCAGACACGCCATTCAAGGACGTTGTCGACCTGGCAATCGCCATTGCGCGAGCCAAGGGCCTTGATACGACGAACGCTGAAGCCGCAGGTCGCATCAGCCTGGGGCTGTTTTTTGCCGAGACAAACGGCATTCAAAATGCAGGAAACGCGCGCTCGAATAAATACAAGGGAAGTTTTCAAACGGGCCCTTCCGAGGATCAAGACGGTCAGAGGAAGTGGGCCGCGATAAAAACGTCGATCGCAGCCCGTGATCCAGTCGCTGAGCCGGCGCGACGACAAGGAAGAAGCACGGATCGGCCATCTGGATCATCGGCTCAACCATTGGACCGCCGTGCGGGACGCCCTTATGAGCGCACATGCTGATATCTTCCCGCAGGTTCCGGCGATCGCGAAGACGCTGCCAAATCCGATCGATCAAATGAAGCTGTTTGAGCTGATCCAGATTATTCCCGCTCCGACCAGGTCCGCGCTCAAGTCAGGCAACCTGCTCGACTACAGAGTTTCCGACCCGAGGATCATGGGCTATCTGCGAAACAACAGTGTTTTCGCCTTTGGACATGCCGACAGGGCGCGAACGTCTGCAACCTTCCGCGAAATTCTTGATGCGATGTGGCTCTTCAATGCCAAATTTGAACAAGCGCTTGCGAGGTTCGTCGAGATCAAGGCGCGTTAGTGGAGTGGATTTGACATTCGCTACCCACCCAGCCGCAAACATCGCGAATGTCAAATCCTAAACTCCACTAGAAACCTGCATTTGCTGGTGGTCCTTTTGATTCTGACATTCGCAACAGTGCCCGCTGAAAAAGAATGCGAATGTTTGAATCGGACCACTGGTGTGCATCAAAGATGGGCTATCAAGGCCCAAGGGAGCAGTAAGCTGCTGTTCTCAAATCATTTTGGTCCCGCCAGTCCAATCGGACTGGCAATATATTTCCAGTAATCTCCGTTTCAAATTCCTGTTAATGTTGTATGACGCGGCCAAGGTGTCTTGACGTGCGAAGAGATCATTCTGGGGAGAGCAGGGATTGCTGTCATCAGGTCAAAAATTCGTACGCTCGGGCTTCGACATTCGGCCTTACCGTTGCACCGTCATCGCCGTGATGGCTGCATTGATGCTTCTGCCGATTGAGGCCAGCGCTGCCGGCTGGCTGTCGGATATGTTCAAAGGCTCGTCGAGAGACAGCAAATCGCCCAGGCACCACGTCGCCTCGCGAAAGCCGGCCGCCCCCGCCAGGCCCGCGGCTTCGCGAAAGCCCCACAATGTAAAGCTTGCGGCCCTGGGGCCGGTCAACCTGAACGCCTTGAAACCGGTCCCGTCAATATGCGATCGCTCGAAATTCCGGATCGTGCTGGATGTCGGACATACCGCCGATTCAGAAGGCGCGACCAGCGCCCGCAATGTTCCTGAATTCAGCTTCAATCTGCGACTTGCGCAACGGATCGAGCAGAAATTGAAGGACGAAGGCTTTGCCGAAACCAGGTTGCTCGTGACCGAGGGCAGGGCCAGGCCAAGCCTCTTCAAACGCGTCGCCGCGGCCAACAATCTGAACGCGGATCTCTTCTTGTCGATCCACCACGACTCCGTGCCCAACACGTTGCTTGAGGATTGGGAATTCGAAGGCAAGAAAAGCCATTTCAGCGACCGCTTCAGCGGCTATTCCGTCTTTGTCTCGCACATCAATCCGGAGTTCAAGACGAGCGTGGCGTTTGCCGAGCTGATCGGCAAAGAAATGAAGGCGCAGGGCCTGCAATATGCCCAGCAATATACCCAGGCCATCATGGGTCGCTACCAGCACCCGCTGCTGGACAAGGAAACCGGTGTCTATAGCTACGATGAACTCGTCGTGCTGAGAACGACCCGGATGCCTGCGGTTCTGCTGGAGGCGGGCTCCATCATCAACCGGGACGAGGAGCTCAAGATGGACTCGCCCGAACGCCAGGACGTCATCAGCGGCGCTGTCGCTGCGGCAGCGAAGGAATTCTGCCATCCTCGAGAACCCTTTCTCGGTCCGCCCTGATGGCGCGGCGATGGTCCGCCGCTACTTTGCGATGGCTGTGGCATCGATCCAAATCTGTCCGTCTTTTATCCGTGCAGGAAATACCCGCAGAGACCTGCTTGCCCATCCGGCGGAAATATTGCCGTCTTGAAGGTCAAACGACGCGAGATGGCGTGGGCAAAATAATCGGCCGTTAGCGACACGACCCAGGCTCAGGTCGGCCTGTTCATGCGGACAGGCTCGTTCACAGGCGAAAACCCGATCGCCTTCCCGAACGAGCAGAAAATCCACGGCGTCCAGCCGCATGCAAACAATCGATTGCAATGCCAAACGACTGAATGAACAGATCGCGACCCAATTCTCGGCCTTTATTGCCATAAGCCTGTCCGTAAGTTCTAGGGAACGGTGGGCTGCGTGTCGGGGAGCGGCAGCCAGCCGGCGTCGCTGCGCTGGAAGAGGGGACAGCCAAATACGGCGTGGATGGCAGGCGGCGCCGAGAGTGCACCTGCCGCCGTCTCCCAGCGGTTGGTCTGCTTCATGGCGACGACCATGCCCGCAACTTCGATGCCGATCTTCTGCAACAGACGCAACGAAGCGACCGCGGTCGTACCGCTTGAGATCGCATCGTCGACCAGCACCACCCGTCGGCCTTTGATCAGCGGAAGCAGGTTCGGGTCCAGCCGCAGAAGTTTACCGGCCTCCGGGCTCGTGATCGAGGTGACCGGCTCGGAAAGCGCGTCATCGTACCAGAATTTGCGCGAATAGCCGAGCGGCACATAGCGTGATTGTCCGAGTCGCTCGGCCACCAGCGAAGCAAAGGCAAGGCCAAGCGTCGGCAATCCGACGATGACCTCCGCGTTGAGCGCGTGCGCCTGCGTGGCCATGTGATCTGCGATCGCCGCCACAACGGTGTTCGAGGCCTGGTTGGCGATGAGAGAGGCAACGGCGCGATGGTCGTCGGGCAATTGGCGCAGCGGCAAAACGAGGACGCGGCCGCACGGCAGCTTGACAGGATAGCCGAAACGATAAGGCGGTGTCGCCGAGAAGCGGGCGGGAATCTCCGTCGTCAGCTCCTGCCAATAGCCTGTCGTCGGCTCAGTATACATTTCGCTCGCCGTCATCATCATCCTAGTGTCACCTCGTTAGAGGCGCTCTATCTTCCTCATAAGGCCTGCAACGCATTCGGGGGTTACCGGCGGCGCCATCGTGCAAGACGTGAGCTTTGGCCTTCGCCAACCTTTCGGTTGAATTTCAGCGCCACTCCGTCATAGCGGCCCGTCTGTAATAGCGCTTGCATAACGCGTTGCGACCTTGTCACAAATAGACACTCGTTGCACGCCGTCGGCATCGGTACGCTGGCGCTCTTTTCCGGCGTTATCACCGTCGGCTTTCTGGATCAGATTCGAATTGGCCGCGAGCAGAGCGAGCGTCCGGTTGCCGCGGCCGGCGCCTCCGCTAACGACGTCACCGGGATGATAGAGCGGTACGGCGTGATCGCCGTGGCCGGAGCCGAGATGTGCCCCTGTTGCGGGCGCTCGATGCAAGCCGCCAGCACTGAAGCGGCGTTGCAAGCGGCCGGCGCCAGCGATCCTGCGCGCACCTCAGCGGAACGGTCGCTATAAGGCGCGGCCGCATTAAATTCGCCGCGCCTGCGCTTTGTCAGTAGTGCGGGTTGTACATTTGCGATTCGATGAAGACCATCAGGTCGTTCGGCTTCGGCGCGGTCGCAAGCCCGCGTTTGTAGGCGACTTCGGCGACGGCCTCGGCGATGTGAGCCGAGACCTCGCGGATGCGCGGCAACGACGGATAGAGACTGCCCTGTTCGATGTCCTCAGGGGTGACGAGGTAGGCCAGCGTGTGCGCGGCGGCCATGAACATCTCGTCGGTCACGAGTTTTGAGCCGCTCGCGATCGCACCCAGACCGACGCCGGGGAAGATGTAGGAATTGTTGCCCTGGCGCGGCACGAAGGTCTTGCCGTCGAACTGTACCGGATCGTAGGGGCTGCCGCAGGCAAACAGCGCCCGGCCTTCCGTGTAGCGATAGGCTTCCTCCGCCGAGCACTCGGCCTTCGAGGTCGGATTGGAGAGCGCGAACACGATCGGCCGGTCATTGATCTCGGCCATGGCCCTGAGCACTTCCGGCGTAAAGGCGCCGCCGACGGCGGCGACGCCGATGATGGCGGTAGGCCTCAGCGTGCGGATGGCGGCCAGGAAATCGTCGAGCGGCGCATGGTCGTGCGCGTAGCGCAATTTATGCTCGGTGAGGCTGGCGCGGCCCTTGACGACCAGGCCGCGCGAATCCACCAGCCAGTTCCGGTTGATCGCATCGGCCTCGGAAAGGCCCTCGGCCATCATCGCCGAGACGATGAGGTCCGCAATGCCGGTCGCGGCTTCACCAGCCCCCAAGAACAGGATTCGCTGGTCGGAAAGCTTGCCGCCTCCGACACGCAGCGCGGAGAACAACCCGGCCAGCGCGACCGCGGCCGTACCCTGAATGTCGTCATTGAAGACCGGAATATCGTCGCGATATTTGTGAAGCAGGCGGAACGCGGAGTGATTGGCGAAATCCTCAAACTGGATCAGCACACCCGGGAAGGCTTCGCGCGCCGCCGTGACGAATTCGTCGACGAAATCATCATAGGCCTGTCCGCTCACGCGTTTCTGGCGCAAGCCGATATAATAGCGGTCGTTCAGGATATCCTGATTGTTGGTGCCGACGTCCAGCACGACGGGCAGGCAATTTTCCGGATGGATGCCGGCGCAGGCGGAATAAAGCGAAAGCTTGCCGACCGGAATGCCCATGCCGTGCGCGCCGAGATCGCCAAGGCCCAGGATCCGCTCGCCGTCGGTGACGACGATCAGCTTGGCCTGATAGGGCCAGTTGCCGAGCAGCTCGGCGATGTGGCCGCGATCGTTGGCGCTGATGAACATGCCGCGCGGCCGCTGGAAGATCAGGCCGAAACGCTGACAGGCGAGGCCCACGGTCGGCGTATAGATCAGGGGCTGGATTTCATCGATGTTGTCGCATACGACCCGGAAAAACAGCGCCTCGTTGCGGTCATGCAGCGAATTCAGCGCGATGTATTTTTCGAGATCGTTGGGCAGGCTGCGCAAGTTAGTCAGAACGCGCGCCACCTGCTCTTCCATTGAAAGCACGTGGGCCGGCAAAAAACCGCGCAGGCCAAGTTCGTCCCGTTCGGTCTCCGTAAAAGCCGTGCCCTTGTTGAGGAGCGGGTCGCGCAACAACGCCAGGCCGCGCGGGGGGTCCATCGTTTGCGAATTTGGGGTTGCCCGGACTGGCGCGATCATGATGTTTCCTCTCTCGTTTCTTTTTGGCTTCTTGTCTGCATTGACCAGAATTTGCCGTCGAAAGCAACATGGCCGGTTGCGGCACGCCGGATCACAAGTCGATGATGCCGGTTGGATATGGTTGCGACACCTGACATGTCAGACCTGCCATGAGGTGAGACGTTTGTGTCTCGAACCGAATTGACTCCCGATGAAACGATCCTATGACTTGGGATATCCAAGACTTGAGATATCCAAGACTTGAAATATCCAAGACTTGGGGCCGTGATATGCGCTGCAAAAACGTGCTCGATTTTTGATCATTGCAGCGCGAGATAAAGGCAACGGGAAAGCCAGTGCGGCGAATTTGAAGCTCCTATCAGTTTGGCTGCGAGTTGGTGATAGGAGCTTCAAGTTCAAAGCCGCACTGGAAACAAGAAGTTGCTAGAGCTCCTTTGATTCCGAAGTTCGCATCAGAGGTCGCCTTAATAGCTTGCGAACTTCGGAATCGGAGCTCTAGTCCATGCGTGTCATCAATGTCGCCGCCGCTCAGATGGGCCCTATTCAGCGCGCCGAGAGCCGTCAAACCGTCATTCCGCGTATGATCGCGCTTATGGACGAGGCCAAGGCGCGCGGGGCCGATCTGATCGTCTATCCCGAACTGGCGCTGACGACATTTTTCCCGCGCTGGTACATGGAGGATCAGGCCGAGGTCGATGCCTGGTTCGAGCGCGAGATGCCGAATGCGGCGACGATGCCGCTGTTCGCCCGTGCGGCCGAATATGGAATGGCGATGAGTTTTGGCTATGCCGAGATGACGCCGGACGGACATCATTTCAACACCTGTATCCTTACCGACAAGTCGGCCAGGATCGTCGGCAAATATCGCAAGACGCATCTTCCAGGCCATTCCGAATTCGACCCCGAGCGCGCTTTCCAGCATCTGGAGAAGCGCTATTTCGAGCCCGGCGATACCGGCTTTCCGGTCTGGCGCAACATGGGCGGTATTTTCGGCATGGCGATCTGCAACGACCGGCGCTGGCCCGAGACCTATCGCGTGATGGGCCTGCAAGGCGTCGAGATGGTCGTGCTCGGTTACAATACGCCTTCGGTCAATTCGCAGAAGAGCGACGAGGGTCCGGAAAAGCGGCTGTTTCATAATCGTCTGTCGGTTCAATCCGGCGCGTATCAGAATGCGACATGGGTCGTCGCCGTCGCCAAGGCCGGCGTCGAGGACGGCTTTCCGCTGATCGGCGGCAGCCTCATTGCCGATCCCAATGGCGAGATTGTCGCGGAGGCCAAGACCGAGGATGACGAACTCCTGGTCCATCCGTGCGATCTCGATGCCACCGTCTTCGGCAAGAAGACCATCTTCGATTTCGCCCGTCATCGCCGCGTCGAGCATTACGGCTTGATCACCAGCCGCGTCGGCGCCGTTCCGCCGCCGGAACATTGATTGACCCCGATGTCAGGGCTTTTGCTCCGCGATTTATCCCGGCATGATCGCTACAAGCTGTTGTGCGCCGTCGTGGTGCCGCGGCCGATCGCGCTGGTGACGACGCTCGACGCCAATGGCGCCGTCAACGCCGCGCCGTTCAGCTTCTTCAACGTTTTCTCCGAAGAGCCGCCGTTGATCGTGCTGGGGTTGCAGCACAAACCCGATCGCACGCCGAAGGATACTACGCGCAATATCCAGCGCGACGGCGAATTCGTGGTCCAGATGGTGGATGAGGCGTTGGCCAAAGCCATGAACGATTGCGCGGTCGATTTCCCCTCCGGCGAAAGCGAAGTCAGCGCGCTCGGGCTCGCCACGCTGCCGTCCGTCGACGTCAAGGTGCCGCGCTTGGCGGCGGCGCCGTTCGCGCTGGAATGCAAGCGCAGCGTTTCGCTGGCCTTCGGTCCCGGCCGGGAACTTCTGGTCGGCGAAGTCCTGCGCGTCCATGTGCGCGAGGGTCTGCTCGACACCGAAAGCATGTATGTCGATTTCGCTGCTTACCGGCCGATCGGCCGCCTGTTCGGTAATCTCTATACCTATCAGCGCGAGCCGTTTGCGATGGACCGCGAGAACCATGCACAATGGGCCGCGCGTGTTATGGCGGAAGGTAGCGAGCCCAAAGAGTGAGCCGAACGGCAGCTAGTTCCGCGAAAGCTGAACCGTTCCGAGCGCCATCGCGGCGGCGGCTTGCGTCGGGTCGATCACGGGTATCTGAAGCGCGTCTTCCAGGCCGCGGCGCAAGCGGGCCATGCCGGCACAGCCCATGACGATGGCGCCGGCGCCATCCTGTTCTTTCAAGGCGCGCCCGACCTCGATCATCTTGGCAAGCGTCCCTTCACCGGAAGCCGTCTCGGCGACACTCATGTTCAGCGGCCGTTCGCCGGCCAGCCGATCCATCAACCCCATCTGGCGGAGATAGCGGATATGCCGGCGGATCGAGCGTTGCGCGATCGCGATGACGCCGAAGGTCTCGGCCCGCGTCATCGCGGTCAATACGCCACATTCGGCGATGCCGAACACCGGCCGGTCAGTGCCTTCCCGGCAGACATGCAGGCCGGGGTCGCTGTAGCAGGCGATGACGAAGGCCGATGCGCTGTTGTCGCTCTCGATCAATCGCCGCAGCGGCATCGCCACGCTGTCGACATCGGCCTGGCTTTCGATCCCGTAAGGTCCCTCGGCCAGCGTGGTGCAGACGATTTCCGGCCCGTCCGTGAAATCCAGCGGTTTGAGCGCCTCTTCCAGCCCCTTGGTCACGGTGACGTTGGAATTCGGATTGATCACCAGGATGCGCGGGCGGGACATCTCTCTTCCTTGCAATTCAGCTATGGCTTGCTGGTACACGGCTTGCAGCTAATAGCATAGTTTGCAAAGTTCTAGTGATCCGATTCTAACATTTGCATCCCGGTCTGGTTGGCACTTTTGCAAATGTTAGAATCAAAGGATCACTGGAAAATATAGAGTTTCTAGTGGAGTCTTGGATTTGACATTCGCTTAAGTGAATTCGCGGCCAGGGGGAGCGAATGTCAAACCCACTCCACTAGGCGCGGCTTTGTCTCGATGGCCGTAGCTATTTCTGGAGAATTTCATGGCCGAACCCGCCTATGACCTCGTGATTCGCGGCGGACGCGTGGCGACCGTGTCCGACGTTTTCGAGGCCGATGTCGGCATCGCCGGTGAAACCATCGCGGCCGTCGGCCGGAATCTGCCGGCTGGCCGGCGCGAGATCGACGCCCGCGGCAAACTGGTGTTGCCCGGCGGCGTCGACAGTCACGCCCATATCGAGCAGTTGTCGGCGGCGGGCATCATGAACGCCGACACCTTCGAAAGCGCCACCACCTCGGCGGCTTTCGGCGGCACGACGAGCGTCATCTCCTTTGCGGCCCAGCACGTCGGCATGCATCTGCCGCAGGTCGTGAGCGACTATCACGCGTTGGCCCAAAAGGGCGCGGTGATCGACTACGCCTTCCACATGATCATCGCCGATCCGACGGCGGAGACGCTTGCCCATGACATTCCGGCGCTGGTGAAGGAGGGGCATGCCTCGATCAAGATCTTCATGACCTACGACCGGCTGAAGATCGACGACGAGCCCTTGCTCGATATTCTGGTCGCGGCGCGCGAATCCGGCGCCATGCTATGCGCCCACGCCGAAAACCACGGCATCATTGCCTGGATGGTGAAACGGCTGTTGGCCCGCGGTTACACCCATCCGAAATATCATTCGATCAGCCATGCGCGCTTCTCGGAAGCCGACGCGTTCAACCGCCTGATCGGCATGGCTGCGCTGGTCGACCAGCCGATCATGATCTTTCATGTCTCGACCGCCGAAGGCGCCAGGGTGATCCGCCACGCGCGCGGGGAGGGGCTGAAGGTGTTTGCGGAAACCTGCCCGCAATATCTTTTTCTCACCGCCGAGGATCTGGACAAACCGGGCGCGGAAGGCGCGAAGTGGATGTGCAGCCCGCCGCCACGAATGGTCGCCGATCAGGAAGCGCTCTGGCAGGCGTTGTCGCTCGGCGATCTCCAGACGATTTCCTCGGATCACGCGCCCTATCGTTTCGACGAAAATGGCAAGTTACGCGCCGGCCCAAGTCCTAGTTTCAAGCAGGTCGCCAATGGCCTGCCGGGGCTGGAGGTGAGGCTGCCGTTGTTGTTCGATGCGATGGTGTCGAAGGGGCGTCTGGGCCTTGAAAAATTCGTGGAGCTGACCGCTACGGCGCCGGCGAAAATCTACAACCTGCATCCGCGCAAGGGTTCAATCGCGATCGGCGCCGACGCTGACATCGCGATCTGGGATCCCGCGCGCGAAATCACGCTGTCGGATGCGATGATGCATGACCTCACCGGATACACGCCCTATGCCGGACGCACCTTGCGCGGATGGCCGGTGACGGTGTTGTCGCGCGGACGGTTGGTCGTCGCCGACGGCAAACGGATGGCGGAGGCTGGCTCGGGCCGTTTCCTCGCGCGCTCCGGCGGCGAAGCCGCAAAACCCACCGGAAGGTTGGTGGCGGATATGGATCCCAAAACGAATTTCGGCGCGACGTTGCTTTGAGAGGCAATCGACTTTGAAGTACGGGGGCTTGAGGCATTGAATATCCTGATCTTTGGCGGCACCGGTTTCGTCGGGATCAATATCGCCTCCGCGCTGCTGGCGCGCAGGCACACCGTGACCTTGTTCGATCGAGGAGCCTTGCCGCGTGCCGCGGTGCGGGTCTTCGCGGGCGGCGCGCTTGATGTGGTCGCGGGAGATATCACTGATTCGCACGCTATTGAGGCGACCGTCGCGCGCGGCTTCGATGCGATCATTCTTGGCGCTGCGATCACGGCAGGCCCAGTGCGCGAGGCGTCCGATCCGCAATCGATCCTGCACGTCAACCTGATGGCGCAGGTGCCGATCCTGATGGCGGCGCATCGCCACGGCGTAGGGCGGGTCATCAATCTATCGTCGGGGTCTGCCTATGGCGCCGCCGCCTTCAGTCACACTCTGCTGGACGAAGCGTTGCCGTGCGAGCCGGTCTCGCTTTACGCCGTCACCAAATTTGCCTCCGAGAGAGCCGCGGCGCGCCTCGCCGATCTGTGGCAGGCTGATATCATCTCCGTTCGGCTGAGCGGGGTGTTCGGGCCGTGGGAGCGCTTGACGGGTGTGCGCGATACGCCGAGCCCTCAGATGCAAATCGTCGCGGCTTTGCGGCAAAAAAAAGAGGCGGTGCTACCGCGTCCCGGGGTTCGCGACTGGATTTACGCTCCCGACGTTGCCGATGCCGTGACGCTGCTGGTCGAGGCGTCAAAGCCCAGGCACGGGCTCTACAACATATCGACTGGAAATGAGTGGACGGCCCTGCAATGGGGGCAACGTCTCGCCGACCTTAATCCGGGCTTCGTCTGCCGTCTGGCGAAGCCGGGTGAAGCGTCAACGGTCGCTCTGCATAGCGATGCCGACCGCGCGCCACTCTCGATCGCACGGATGGCAGAAGAATTCGGCTGGCGCGCCCGCTTTGGCTGTGCGGATTCCGCGGCCGACCTGAACGAATGGTGGATGCGTCATGGCGAGGGAATGTGACATGCGCCTAAAGGATCGGATCGCGGTTGTCACTGGCGCCGGCTCCGGCATTGGCCGCGCCAGTGCGTTGTTGTTTGCCCGTGAAGGCGCCTTCGTCGCGCTCGTCGATCGCGATGAAGCGGGGATGCATGAAACGCTCGAGGCCATTCGCGGCGTGAAGGGCGATGGATCGGTGCATCAGGGCGACGTTGGCGATGGTGATTTCGCCAAGGCGACAATTGACGCGGTCGTGTCGCGGCATGGCCGGCTCGATGTGCTGATGACCGCAGCCGGTTGGTCCTGCGGTGGCACGGTGGTGACAACGGACCCTTCCGACTGGGATGCCGTGTTTCGCACCCATGTTGGGGGCACATGGTTGTGGGCGCGCGCGGCCATTCCGCAGATGCAGCGGCAGGGCAAAGGCTCTCTCGTCACCATTGCCTCGCAACTGGCGATCGCGGGCGGCCGAGGCAACAGCGCCTATATCGCCGCGAAGGGCGCCATCATCAGTCTGACCAGGACCATGGCGGTCGATTTCGCAACATATGGAATTCGCATTAACGCAATAGCGCCAGGCGCCATCGACACGCCATTGCTGAACCGAAGTTTTGCCCGGCATGCGGATGTCGAGAAGGTCCGCGAAACTTCGCGCAACCGCCATGCCATGAAGCGCTTCGGTCAGGCGGAGGAAGTGGCGGAAGCCGCGCTCTATCTCGCCAGCGATGCTTCATCGTTTACCACGGGAACCGTAATGGCTGTCGATGGCGGATGGCTTGCCGCATGAGCAACGCCCTGCTCGCGTTGGAAGCTCAGGTGCGTGACGACCTCGCCAAGACGTCGCACCCGTCTGCGGGTTGGCTCGAACCAAAGCGGGGGCCGGACGGTCAACTAGCGCTGGACGTTCTCATCGTGGGTGGTGGCCAATCCGGTTTGGCCATCGCCTTCGCCCTGAAGCGCTCGCAGGTCACCAACGTCCTGATCATCGACAAAGCCGAGGAGGGCAAGGAAGGCCCGTGGCTGTCCTATGCCCGCATGCACACGCTGCGTAGCCCGAAGGATTTTACGGGCCCTGACCTCGATACGCCGAGCCTCACCTATCAATCGTGGCACGAGGCACGCTTTGGCAAGGAGAGTTGGCAGGCGCTCGATTTGATTCCGCGCCAGTTGTGGGTCGAATACCTGGCCTGGTTCAAGCGCGCAGTGAGTTCTAAAGATACGTAATAGGTGCGAACTTCTGGAGATCGCGCCCGCATCGGATGGGTTGCTGGCGGCGACGGTTACGCATGAAGGTGCAACCAACATCATTTACGCGCGCAAAATCGTGCTGGCGACCGGCCAGGAAGCGATGGGCAACTGGACGATTCCGGAACCGCTTCGCCATGTGCCGGCCAAGCTTATCGCGCGGGCGTCCGACCCGATCGATTTCGATGCGCTGGCCGGCCGGACCGTGGCCGTGGTCGGCGCCGGCGCGACCGCTTTCGATAACGCGGCCACAGCGCTCGAAGCGGGCGCTGCGGAGGTACATCTGCTGTGTCGCCGGCCCAAAATTCAGGTGATCCAGCCCTATCGGTGGCTGACGTTCCGTGGTTTCCTGCGGCACTTCTGCGATCTCGACGATGTCTGGCGCTGGCGCTTCATGCGAGCCATCCTCGAATTGCGGGAGGGATTCCCGCAGGCGACGTACGACCGCTGCGCTCGGTTTTCCAATTTTCACCTGCACCAGGGCTCGCCCGTCGAGGCGGCGCATGAGGTCGGCGAAGGAGTTCAATTGCAGACGCCGCGGGGTGCATTGTCGGCGAATTTTGTCATCTGCGGCGCCGGGACCGAGATCGATTTCACCGAGCGTCGTGAATTGAAAAATTTTGCCAGCAATATCGCCACCTGGGCCGATCGCTATCAGCCGCCGGACGACGATCAGAGCCCGCGGCTCGGTCGCTACCCTTATCTCGCCGACGACTATGCGTTCACCGAACGCGTCGCGGGCGCGACGCCGTGGATCAGCAACGTCCATCTGTTTGCTTTTGCCTCGACCATGAGCTTTGGCCCGTCCGGCTCGTCGATCAATGCCATGACGACCGCGATCCCCAAGCTGGTCTATGGTCTGACCCGTGGCCTGTTCCGCGCGGACATTGGGCGGCACTGGAATTCGTTCAAGGCTTACGACGTGCCGCAGGCCGTGATCCCTGTAAAATCAGGCCGTTGAAACCGGGGCGAGCGAAAATGTCGCTTGGCGCACAATTTGCTTAAATGCACAATGGGAACGATGTGTCCCGGCGATTTCGGGCGGGTTTCGTGGTTGAATTCAGAGGATAGAACAATGCGGGTTCGAATTTGCAGTCTTGCCTTGGTTGGGTTCGCCGCTCTCGTGCTTTCGTTTCGCGCGGAGCCGGTTTGGGCGCAGTCCCGCGCCGAGACGCTGCGTTACGTCACCGGAGCTTCGGTCAACACGCTCGACCCGAACGTACCGGGATCGACCCGTGAGGCCTTTGCGATCAGCTTAAGCACCTACGACCGTCTGGTGTCGTTCGGCCGCAAGCAACTCAACGGAAAATGGGTATTCGATCTCGATAAGATCACGGGGGAACTTGCCGAATCCTACGAGGTTAGCCCCGACAGGCTGAAACTTACTTTCCATCTCCGCAAGGATGCCAAGTTCCAGGATGGCTCGCCGGTGACCGCCGAAGACGTCAAATGGTCGCTCGATCGCGCCGTCACGGCCCCCGTGCTCGGCAAGGCGCAGTTGCTGACGGGGTCGATGATCAGCGCCGACCAGTTCAAGGTGATTGATCCCTTGACCTTCGAAGTCACGCTGCCGAAGCCGGACAAGCTCGCGCTGCCCAACCTCGCCACTGTCTACCCGATCATCATCAATTCCAAGCTCGCGAAGGCCAACGCGACGGCCGAAGACCCCTGGGCGATCGGCTGGCTCAAGGAGCACACCGCCGGTAGCGGCGCCTATATGATCGAGAGCTTCAAACCGGGTGAACAGGTGATCATGAAGCGCAACGAAGCCTGGAATCGCGGGACGCCCGAAAAGGCCGCGTCCTTCAAAAGGGTGATCGTGCAGACCGTGCCGGAGCCCGCGACCCGCGCCAATCTGGTCGAGCGCGGCGATGCCGACATCACCGTCGATTTGCAGGCCAGCGACATCCAGTCACTGGAGAGTAAAGGCACGCTGAAGGTGATCTCGACGCCGCAATATAATGCCGTCACCTTCATCTCGATGAACAACACGATCCCTCCTTTCGACAACATCAATGTGCGCCGCGCGATCGCCTTTGCGCTGCCCTATGACGACATGTTCAAGGCCGCCTTGTTCGGCCGTGGCTCGCCATTGTTCGGCGCTGAATGGGCCGACGGCAAGCCGACCACCGCTGCTTTCCCGTTCCCGCAGCCGGTCAAGCTCGATCTCGAGAAGGCGAAAGAATATCTGAAAGCCGCCGGCATGCCGGACGGCTTTTCGACGACATTCAGTTTCAATGTCGGTCAAGCCTCGACAGCTGAGCCGATGTCGGCGCTGGTCAAGGAATCGCTCGGCAAGATCGGCATTAAGGTCGAAATCCAGAAGCTGCCGGACGCGCAGATGTCGACGCAGATCAACGAGAAGAAGCTGCCCTTCTTCACCGAAGGCATCGTCGCGTGGCTGCCTTCGAATGATTATTTTTATCGCAACTTCTACACCGGCAATCAGCGCTGGAACTACGCCAGCATCGACAATAAGGAACTGACCGCGATTGCCCAGGAGGCGCGTTTCGAGCCGGACAAGGCAAAGTACGAAGAGGATGCCAAGAAGCTCAACGCGATCCACGTCGCGACCATGCCGCAGATTGAGCTTTGGCAACCGAGCCAGGACGCGGTGATGGCCAAGTCGATTGACGGTTACACCTATCAGTTTCACCGCCAGGTCGATTATCGCGACCTCAGCCGCAAGTAGCTCTGCCCGGTCATGAAAGGATTTGGCGCAACGGTGATGCGGGCGGCGAGACGTTTCATGTCTTCGCTGCCTGCGCTCTTCGGCGTGCTGGTTTTCACCTTTCTTCTGATGCGGGTCTTGCCCGGCGATCCCGCGGTGTTCTTTGCTTCCGGACCCAATGCCGGCAAGGAAGAGATCGAAGTCATTCGCAAACAGATGGGTCTGGACAAGCCCGTGCCCGAGCAACTGCTGCTTTATCTCTACGATGTCGGGCGCGGTAATCTCGGCAAATCCCTGATGACCGGGCAGTCGGTCACGACCGATCTTCGCGAGCGCCTGCCGGCCTCGCTCGAACTGACGCTGACCGCACTGCTGATCGCGCTGGTGTCGGCGGTTCCGCTTGGCGTGATAGCGGCCTTGAAGCCGGGCTCGGCCATCGACCATGGGGTGCGGCTGTTTTGTGCGCTCGGGGTTTGCGTGCCGACCTTCGTGTCGGGGCTGCTTCTGATTTACGTGTTCTACTATCTGCTCGGCCTCGCGCCAGATCCGACCGGGCGGATCGATGTCTTCACGTCGCTGCCGCCGCAGCGCACCGGATTTCTGACCATCGATTTCCTGCTGGCCGGCGATCTTGACGGCTGGTGGGTCGCGTTTCGCCAGTTGATCCTGCCGGCGGTGACCATGGCGCTGTTTGTGATCGCGCCGCTGGCACGGATCACCCGCGCTTCGATGCTGGTCTCGCTCGGAAGCGATTTCGTCCGCACGGCGCGCTCGGTCGGGTTGTCGTGGTGGCGCATTGTCGTCACCTATGCGCTGCGCAACGCGATCCTGCCGGTCATCACCATCGCCGGAATCGTGTTCTCGACGATGCTGGGCGCCAATGTGCTGGTTGAAAAAGTCTACTCCTGGCCCGGCGTCGCATCCTATGCGCTCGATGCGCTGTTGTCGTCCGACTATGCGCCGGTGCAGGGCTTCGTGCTGCTGATGGCGAGCATCTTTGTCGTGGTCAATCTCCTCGTCGATGTCCTCTATGGCATCGCCGACCCGCGGGTATCGATCTGATGCCGAGCGCCACGTTGCGTCACACGGCCTGGATCCTGCGCGGCAACCCGCTGACGGCGGTTGCCGCGTCCGGCGTCGTTATTTTGGTTCTGATTGCGATTCTCGGCCCGTCGATCGCGCCTTACGATCCGATTGCTTCCAACGTATCGGAAGCGTTGCTGCCGCCAAGCCACGCGCATCTTGCCGGCACCGATCAACTCGGCCGTGACACGTTCAGCCGGCTGTTGGTGGCGACCCGGCTGGATCTGATCATCGCCGTCTCGGCGGTTGGCATTTCTTTCGTACTAGGAGCCGTGATCGGCGCGTTTTGCGGTTATGCGGGCGGCCGGCTCGATCGCGCGGTCGGCCGCTTCGTCGACGTGATGATGGCATTTCCGCTGTTCGTGCTCGCCATGGCCATGGTAGCCGCGCTCGGCAATCGCGTCGAGAATATCGTCATCGCGACTGCGATCATCAATCTGCCGTTCTACATCCGCTTTGCCCGCGCCGAGGTCAATGTGCGCCGTAATGTTGGTTGGGTCGAGGCTGCGCGCGCCAGTGGCGAGGGCAACATTTCGGTCGTACTGCGTTTTCTGCTGCCGAATGTCTTGCCGGCGATGGCGGTGCAGATGTCGCTCAATCTCGGCTGGGCCATTCTCAACGCCGCCGGACTTTCCTTTATCGGCCTTGGTGTCAGGCCGCCGACGCCTGAATGGGGCATCATGGTCGCGGAAGGCGCGCGCTTTATCTCGACGGGCAAATGGTGGCTGGTCGCGTTTCCGGGCCTTGCCTTGATGCTGGCGGTGCTGTGCTTCAACCTCCTCGGCGACGGGTTGCGGGACATTCTCGATCCCAGAATGCGGACATGACCGCGCCGCTATTACAAATCGAAGATCTTCACGTCACCTTTTCGACCAGGCGCGGCCTGGTCGAGGCGGTGCGTGGCGTGACGCTCGCGGTCGAACCCGGTGAAATGCTTGGACTGGTCGGCGAAAGCGGTTCGGGAAAATCCGTCACGGGCTTTGCAACCACGCGGCTTCTCGATGCCGCCGGCCGGGTAACGAAGGGGCGAGTTCTCTATCGCGGCCAGGACATCACGAAGATTGCGGATAGCGACTTTCGCGCGCTGCACGGCGGGGCGATGTCGATGATCTTCCAGAACCCGCGCGCCGCGCTCAATCCGATCCGCGCGATCGGCCTTCAGATTGCCGATGCGATCCTCAGCCACAAGCGGATGTCGAAACGAGCGGCCTCCGACGAGGCACTGAAGCTTTTGCGTGCGGTACAAATTCGCGATCCCGAGAAGCGAATGTCTGCCTACCCGCACGAGCTGTCCGGCGGCATGTGCCAGCGCGTGATGATCGCCATCGCAATCTCCTGTGACCCGATGCTGTTGATCGCCGACGAGCCGACCACAGGCCTCGACGTTACGACCCAGAAGGTTGTGATGGACCTGCTTGCCAAAATCGCCGCCGAGCGCGGCATGGCGACCATCCTGATCACGCACGATCTGGGGTTGGCGGCCCAATACTGCCGGCGGGTTGTGGTCATGGAGAAAGGTCAGTTGGTGGAAGAGGCCCCGCCCGCGATGCTGTTTCGTCGTCCGCAGCACGCTTACACCAAGCGACTGGTCGCGGCATCGCCGACCGCGGCGTCGCGGATCGAGGATTTGGTGACAGATCAGGAGCGCGACGAATACCTCGCCATTCTCGCCGCAAGCCGACCACCGGCCGAACCGCCTCCGGGCACGCCGCCGCTCCTCGACGTGAAAAATCTTGCCAAACGCTACGATCAGGGACCGCCGGCCGTTACAGGCTTCTCCATGACCATGAAGGGCGGCGAAAGCGTGGGTCTCGTCGGTGAGTCCGGCTCCGGAAAAACCACGACCTCGCGGATGATCTGCAGGCTGATTGACGCGAGCGAAGGCGAAATCCTGTTCGACGGCGAATCGATTGGGCATCTGCCGGCGCGTGAGTTTCACCGCTCGCCACACCGAAAAGACATCCAGATCGTCTTCCAGGACCCCAACGAAAGCCTCAACCCGCGGTTCACGGCCTTCGACTGCATCGCCCATCCGCTGCTGCGGCTTTCGGGTTTGCGTCCGGGCGATGCCTTGCGGCAACGGGTCGAAGAATGCGCGGTGCGGGTGGGATTGCCGGCGGAATTATTGCCGCGCTTTCCGCACCAGCTCTCCGGTGGCCAAAAAGCCCGCGTCGGCATCGCGCGGGCCATCGCCTGCCGGCCGCGGCTTCTGGTGCTGGACGAACCGACCGCGGCGCTCGATGTTTCCGTACAGGCGGTCGTGCTGCAACTGCTGGATCGGTTAAGGCGCGAGGATAACCTTGCGCTGCTGTTCGTCAGTCACGATCTCAATGTGGTGCGGATGATGTGCGATCGGACCATCGTCCTGCGCAATGGCAGCATCGTCGAGGCCGGCGAGAGCCGGGCGCTGTTCGACAACCCGCAAACCGACTATACCCGCGAACTCGTCGAGGCGGTTCCGCATATCGACCGCAGCCAAACCCGCGTCCTTGCCGGGAGCTAATCACATGACCCTCGCGCTCGATCATGTCGTGATCAACACCCTGTTCGATATGGACCGCGCCGCCGAGCTGATGTCGCGGCTCGGTTTCACGCTGACGCCGCGCGGTTACCACTCACTTGGTTCGATCAATCATCTTGTCATGTTCGAATACGACTATCTGGAGCTGATCGGCTTGCCGTCGGGCACCGACGTTCTGCGCAAGGATGTGCTCGAAAGCCCACGCGGATTGAACGGGCTGGTGTTTCAGGCCAGCGACATCGATGCATGCCAGCGCATGCTGCGTGACAGCGGCCTCGACATGCTCGAGCCGCAGAGTTTTTCACGCCCCGTAACCATCGACGGTGTCGAACATCTCGCGCGTTTCCGCACGGTGCGCACCGCGCCGGAGCTTTTCAAGGCGGGACGGATCTATTACTGCCAGCATTACACGCCAGAACTGGTCTGGCGTCGCCCGTGGATGTCGCATCCCAATGGCGTTCGGGCCTTGAGCGAACTGGTGATTGTGACTTCAGACCCTGAAGCCGACGTGCCGCGCTACGCCAAGGCTGCGCAAGCGCCCTCGGAGCGGCAAGGCGATGATGGGACGATTATGTTGCCGCATGATTTCCGCGTCAGCTTGATCTCGCCTGCGCAATATCGAGAGCGTTATGGCGAACAATGTGTCGAGGCCGATGGCCGTCACAGCTTTTTCGGCGCGATCGTCTTCGATGCGCGAGAGCTTGGGCGCATGCGCGATCTCGCTTCGTCCACTCCGGATCTGCGCGTGGGAACAGACGAGACCTCGCTGGCGGTATTGATTCCTTTCCTCAATACACTGCTGGAATTTCGGGAACGACGTTAGTTCAGGTCGCCGCCGGATCCTCGTCGCCGAGCGCCTGCCAGATCGCGCTGGTATAAGCGGTAAATTCCGGGCTGGCGCGTAGCGTGCGCAGGTTACGCGGCCGGGGCAGGTCGATCCGGTGTTCGGCAATGACGCGGGCGGGGCGCGGCGAGAAAACAAGGACGCGATCGGCCAGCGCCACGGCTTCTTCAATGTCATGGGTAACGAACAGGATGCTGCGCCGCTCGGTTTCCCAGATGCGCAGCAGTTCACGCCCCATCACCGCTTTGGTCTGAAAGTCGAGCGCGCCGAACGGCTCGTCCATCAGCATCACGGCGGGCTGATAGGCGAGCATTCGCCCTAACGAAACGCGATGCCGCATGCCGCCGGAGAGCTGCACCGGATAAGCGTCGTGAAACTCGGAGAGCCGCAGCAGGGCCAATAGATCGGCGACGCGCGCGGCTCGCCCGGCAGATGCGACGCCCGCCAGTTCAAGGCCGACCTCGATGTTGCCGCGCACCGTCAGCCACGGCAGCAACGTGTCCCGCTGGAACATGAAGCCGATATGTTCGGGCGGACCGTCGACCGTCTGGCCATCGACCGAAATGATTCCGCTTTCGGCCGCATTGAGGCCGGCAATGGCACGCAGGATCGTGGACTTGCCGCACCCGCTCGGTCCGACCAGAGCCACGAATTCAGCGCGATCTACCGCGAGGCTGACGCGATCGACGACAAGCAAACGTCCACGCGGCGTTGCGTAGGAAATCGAGACGTTATCGAGCAGAATGCGCGACGCCGTGGCCGCGACCGTCATTTCGTCGCGGGGCGCCAATGCAATGCCCTCCGTTCGATCGAGAAAACGATTTGGTTGGCGATCATCGCCACCAGCATGAGAACAAGCAATCCGGTGAAGACGCCGGTCGTATCGAGCTGGCCGCCGGCGCGCAGAACATACCAGCCGAGGCCGCGATTGGCGCCGATCAGTTCGCCCACGACCGCGCCGACCAGCGACAGGCCGATGCCGATTCGGAAAGAAGCGATCAGCCAGGGAACGATCGAGGGAATCGTGACCTTGCGCAGGATGTAGGATTTTGGTGCGCGCATCGTCCGCATCAGATCGATCATGTCGGGATCGACGGTGCGGATGCCTTCGGTGACGTTGAGGATGAAAACGAACACGACCATCGAAAACGACATCATGACCTTGGCGAGAAGGCTGATGCCGAACCACAGGATGAACATCGGCGCCAGCGCCACGCGCGGAAGGCCGTAAAGCCCCATTACAAAGGGATCGATAATTTGGGCGGCGCGCCGGTATTTCGCCAGGGCAATGCCGATCGGCGTGCCGACGAGCGCGCCGAGCATCAGACCGAGCAGGGCTTCTGAGACCGTGGCGTCGAGGTGGCGCCATATCTCGCCACTCGCAAACAGCGCCAGAAGCCTCTCGCCGATCAGGCTTGGGCGGCTGCTCCAGAATTCGTTGAACAGACGACCGGCGGAAAATTCCCAGACCAGCAATAGTCCCGCGATCAGGCCGAGACGCCAGAGCCAGATCGAAATGGCGCTTGCTGAAGCGGTTGCGTTTTCATGCCCCAGGCCGCCTGGTGGGATTATCTCATCGGAGGCGAGGGGATCGGTCATCGGCTCGGTCACATCACGGCAGATAGCGAAGGGCGACGACATCCGTATAGGCGAGTTCCTTCACCGATGGATCGGCGACCCGCAACATTTCGAGCGCGGTCTTGAATCCCGCTTCTTGCGCGCGTCCGTCACGGGAAAGACTTCGCTCTGCAGCGTCGTGAGCAACGGTGACCACAAGCTCCGGCGACAGTGTCGGAAAGCGCGCATGCACCGCGGCCTCGACCGCTTTGGGGTCGGCTTGAATGAGCTTTTCGGCCTTGACGATCGCGCGCGCCACGGCATGGGCCGTGGCATCGTTGGATTTCAGCCAGCTTCCGACGGCGATCAGGTCGAGCGCCATATAGTCGAGATTACGAAAGTCGGCGACGAACTTGTATTTGCCGGTTGCCATATAGGCTTGAACGTCGGGGGTGGTGAACATGCCGGCCATGACCGATCCGCGTTCGATCGCCGCGCGCATGGAGGCGCCGGTGCCGGCGGCGATGATCTCGTAATCGCTGTCCGGGTTGAGGCCGAGCTTCTGGATCACGAACCGCAGCGTATTGTCGGTCAGACTGCCGGGCGAGGTGATGCCGATCGCCTTGCCGCGCAGGCTGGCGAGATCGGTAGCCGGAGACCCGACCGGCGCCAGCAGCGAGTAGGGATGTTTGTCGAGCAACGCCACCAGCACCGCTCCGCCAAGCCCGCGGCTCGCCAAACGTAGGGCGTGATCGCCGGCGCAGATGCAGAGGTCGATGCCGCCGCCCGCAAGCGCCTGCACGGCCGGTCCGCCGCCGTCGAAATCGACGATCTCGGCATTGATGCCTTCGGCCTCGAACAGCTTTTGCTGAATGGCGACCACGACCGGGATCGAGGCGATCGAAACTTGCGCTGAGCCGATCCGAAGCGCGGTAGCCGCTTGTACGTTACCGCCGGCGAGCATCAGCGCGGCAACCGCGCCAAGAACGGAAAAGACCGCATATCGTCGCGAGAAGATTTTTGCGCTTCTGCTCATTGGATGTCCCGTTCTAGTTCGGCAGCTTGGCTGCGAAGGCCGAGTTGCGAAGGCAGAGACAGCCCTTCGGATCCTGCCATAGCCGTTCCTTCTCATGCAAAAGGCCGATCGCGCGGGCGACCGCGTTGAACTCGTAGCCGGAAAAACGTTCGGCGATGTCGGTGAAGTAGAGCGGCGTCTTCTCAAGCACAGCAGCAATCTCTTCGGCGAGCTTGCCGACGACCTCGGACGAAGCCTTTTCGGCCTCGCGGTCGGACTTGCCGCCGAGATAATCCGATATCTTCGCGGTGTCAGCGTAAGCGTAGGTAATCCGCTCGTAGCGTTCCTTTGGAATGCCTTCCGAGATCGTGGCATCGATGCCGACCTTGGCCGTGGTCGGAACGATGCCATGCGGCGTCGGCGCCAGCGACGGATCGAGCGGTTTGCCGCGGGCGTTGCTGACGATCAGAATATCGCGGTCGCCCTGCACGCGGGTTGCGATCGCCCATTCGACCTCGACCGGGTTGAACACGTCGATATCGTCATCGACCACGACGACATGCTTGATATCCATGACCGAGAGCGCGGCAAGCAATGCGTTCTTGCCGTCGCCGGCCTGTTTCTTGATCGAAATCACCGCATGCCAGAAGGTGACGCCGCCCATCGTCATGTTGATGTCCTTGACGACGACGCCCGCAGTACGCAACGCCTGACGGATCGCGGCATAACGGGTCGGCGCCATCAGCCAGGTATTTTCCCACGGCATATGCAGCGCGTAATAGATCGCGTCGCGGCGCATCGATACCGACGTGATGCGAACGATCGGGTTCCAGTGCAGGCCGCCCATCAGCCAGGTGAACTCGCCAAAGCGGCCCTCCGGATGGGTCCAGCCGGTGGGCAGCACCTCGCCCTCCAGAACGATTTCAGCGTCCGCGACATAGGGAACATCGACGGTATCGCCGGCCGCAAGCTTCACCGCCTGGCCGCGGATACCACCGGCAATCGCCATCTCGTCGGTGCCGAGCGGCGCCTTGAAGCCGGCGCCAAGCAGCTCGACCGGGTGCGTGCCGATGCTGATCGAAATCGGCAGCGGCCGCTTCGCCTCATAGGCGCGCTGCACGAACAGCCGCATGTTGTTCGGCGTCACGATATCGATCGCGGTCAGGTTCTTTTCCTTGACCATGAAGCGGTAGATGCCGGTATTGATTCCGAATTCAGGATCTTTTGCGATGACGACGCCTGCCGTGATCATCGGGCCGCCGTCGTAGATCGAGGACATCGGGATCGGCAGCTTGTAGAGATCGACGTCTTCGCCTTTCATCACCACTTCGCGTGTGGGCGACGTCGCAACGCGTTGCGGTGGGATCGGCTTGGCGATGCCGTTCTTCAGCCGCTCCTCGATGTCAGGATATTCGCTCGCGCCCATGGCCATCATGGCCCGCTCGCGGGTGCGGATGATGCCGGAGACGACCGGGATGTCGTAGCCGATGACCTTGTGGAAGAAGATGGCCTTGTCGGATTGATCGACCAGCGTTGCGATATGGCGAATATCGATCGGTTGATGGAAGTCGACCATTTCGCCGGCCTGGCGCAGCCGATCGAGGAATCCGCGAAACGTTTCATCCATCCGACCCAACTCCCTGGTCCGTTTCCAGATGCCGCAATCGCTCGGCTGCCATATCGCGCATTGTCTTGCGGTCGAGCTTGTTGGTCGACGCCAAAGGCAGGCTGTCGACAAACCAGATCGAGCGCGGATGCTGGTAGGCGGGCGCGTTCGCCAGCGCAAAAGTCTTTAATGTTGCCTCGTCCAGATCGCTGCCCTCGCGTTTGACCACGAACGCCACCGGCTTGGTGCCCTTGATATCGTCGTCAACCGGGACCACGCAGGCCTGGATCACGTCCGGATGGCTCTCCAGCATCTTTTCGACTTCGCCGGGGAAGATGTTTTCACCGCCGCTGACAAACATGTCGTCGGTCCGGCCGACGAAGAAGTGGAAGCCGTTTTCGTCGCGGCGAAACACGTCGCTGGTGAAATAGAAGCCGTCTGCCGTGATCGGCGAGGCCACATCCGGGCGATTGTGATAGCCGTTCATGATCGCCGGGCTCTTCATCTCCAGCACGCCGGCGTCGCCCTGCGTCCCGTCTTCCCCGATCAGCCGCACCTGCACTTTCGGGTGCGGATAGCCAACCGACATTTCCGGCTGGGCTAAGCCCTTCGGGTGTGGTCCGAACACGACCGGTCCGCCTTCGGTCGTGCCGTAGGCGTTCGTTACCGCCGCCTTGGGAAGCGCCTGATGGATCGCTTTCATCAGGCTTTGGCTGACGGGCGCCGATCCCATCCGCAGATATTCCACGCTCGAAAGATCTGTTGCCGCGAAGTGCTCTTTGTCATTCAGCATCATGGCGATCATCGGCGGAACGGCGGTGAGCCATGTGCAGCGATAGTCCTCAAGGGCCTTGAGGTAGAGTTGCGTCGTAAACTGCGGAAGCAAAACCACAGTTGCGTGGGCGGCATGCGCCAACTGGCTGATGGCAAGCGCATTCATATGATAAAGGGGGGCCGCGACCAGAAAGCGGTGGCGGGTCATGTCCTGCGCGGCCATGCGTTGCTCGACCACCCAGATATGGCTCTGGTGCGAGAGCACGACGCCTTTGGGACGCCCTGTCGAGCCTGACGTGTAGAGAAACATCGCCGGCTCGTGGGCGGCGGGTGTGATTGGCGTAAACGGGCCGGGTTTGAGGAAGCTTGCGAAGTCACTGTCGCCGCTGCCGCTGTCGAAACAGACGCGCGGCAAATCTTTCGGCGCGTTGTCGAGGCGAGGCGCGTCGCAAAAGATGAGCCTGGCGCCGGAATCATGAACGATATATTCGATCGTCGCCGGCGGAAACTTGAAGTTGACCGGCACCGCAATGAGGCCGGCGCGCATGATGCCGTGGACGGTTGTAAGATACTCAAAGCGGTTGGCTGAGAGAATGGCGACCCGGTCGCCGCGCGCCAAGCCGCGCGCCGTGAGTCCGCGCGCGACCGCGTTGGCCTGTACCTCGAAGTCGCGGTAGCTGAAGCGGCGCTCTTGACCGGTGCCGAGATCGATGATCGCGACCTTGTCGAGATCGGCGTCCTTTGACGTCAGCGCGCCCAGATTGAAAAACGCAGGGATGCCGGGCACGACTAGCGTCCCCGTCAGGCCGGCGGCGCGGTCAGATAAGTCCCGCGGCCGCTCGCCAGCAATCGGCCTTCCTTGTCGAAGACCTTTGCCTCGGCAACCGAGAACTGCTTCCCGAAGTTCACGATCTCGCCGCGGATCGTCAGAACGCCGGGCATCGCGGCTCGGTGATAGTCGACACGCAGATCGATCGTTGGAACGCCGCGGCCGGTCCTGGAGACCATGGCCCAATCGGCCGTGAGGTCTACCAACGCCGCAAGAATGCCGCCGTGGGTGTAGCCGCGATCGGGATTGACGACCCACTCCTCGCGCCAGGTTGCGGTCAGTTCGATGGTGCCTTCGCCGACCGCCACCACCTTGAGGCCGAGCCATTGATGATACGGTCCGCGGGACAAAAGCTTCTGGACGTCTTCGACGCTTGGAACTTCACTCATTGCACAAAACCTTTTATCGTCGCTCACCGCACATCGAGCCACTCAAGGTACGACCACGACCTTGCCGATGACTTCGCGATCCTGGATCAGGCGCAACCCCTCCGCCGCTTTCTCCAGCGGCAGCACCGCGTCGATCACGGGCGCGATCTTCTTCTCCACGATCATCTTCATCAGATCGGTCAGGTTGTCCTCATAGAAGCTGTTGGAGCCGATTACCTTCAGCTCAAAGCTCCAGATATAGCGCAGGTCTTCCTTCGGATCGTGTCCGGCCGTCGCGCCGCACACCAGAAGACTGCCGCCGCGCTTGAGGCAACGCAGCGACGGCACCCAGGTGTCGCCGCCGGTGAAATTGATCACGACGTCGACACCGCCTTCCTGCGTGCGGCGTTGCGGCTTGCCGTATTTCTCGATCGCCCATTTCGAGAAATCGACTTCCTTGTAGTTGATGGCCTCGTCGGCACCCATCGCCTTGAGCTTGTCCATCTTCTCCGCGCTGCTCGCGCAGGCGATGACTTCGGCGCCGAGCAGTTTGCTCAGGATGACGCAGCCGGTGCCGACGCCGCCACTGGCGCCGAGGATCAGGACGCGGTCACCCTTCTTGATCGTGTTGTGAGTGATCAGCATGCGGTGCGCGGTGCCATAGGCGACGGGCAGAGAGGCTGCTTGCTCGAAAGTAACGCCGTCCGGCATGGCGATCAACTGGTCGGCTTCAACGAGACAATATTCCGCCATGCCGCCGTCGAGCATTTCGCCCATCAGGCCTTTTTTCTTGTTGAGCGGATTGACCAGCACGCGGCTGCCGACTTTCCAGCCGGAGACGCCTTCGCCGATCTCGACGATTTCACCGGCCATATCGAGACCGATCACCACCGGCAGCGGCACCTTGATGCCGGGCATGCCTTTTACCGTGAACACGTCGTGATAGTTGAACGACGAGGCGCGTACGCGGATCACAACGCTGCCAGGCTTTGCCGTCGGCTTCGGGTGATTGGTCACCAGCTCCAGGTTTTCCAATCCGCCGTGCTGGCGCAGAACGAGCGCCTTCATCGTCTCTGACATTTCATTATCCCGTTAATACAATCCGGCGCGTGTCACACGCAGGAATTCCAGATTTCGCGGGCAGTTTGCTGAGGGACGCCGCAATATCAAGCCGAATTCCTCGCAACCCACCCATTCGGGGAAGGATTTCGCATTTCGGCAGGCCAAAGCGCAATAGCTTTCCATCTGATGACAGAGATCAGGATGCATCCGGAATCGCAGCTTTGACGATCGTGTCGACCGACGAAGCGAGATCGGCTTTTGGCGCTGTGCCTTGTTTTTCGGCGAAGAACGAAACGACGTTCTCCAGAATGGTGCGAAGCTGTTCCGGTCTCACGGTCTCTTCTTCCGACGGCTTGTGCGGCAGACATTCAACCAGCAGCTTGTTTTCAAGCTTTTCGGCCGCGAGTTCCAGTGCCTTGACCTGCGAGCGGAATGGCTCGTTCGGCGCGGGTCTTGGTCCGGTCTTTAATCCAGAGCGAATCGTTCGCAATGGCCACACGATCTGCTCGCGCCACGGGCGGCAGGCCTCGTCGACGGCTCTGATTTCATCCGGCGTCAATAAAAGGCGGTGCTTGACGGCGGCGAAAGTCGTCGTCAGCAGCAGCATCACGTCGACGCCAGCCTCGTTCTGCAAGGTGAGGCAGGCTTCCGCAACGCCGGGCCTGGCATAGATCGCCAGCGCAAAGGCCCAGCACTCTGCTTCAAGCTCGGTACTTGGTTGTCTCATTCCGGATTCTTGATCGAGTTCAACCCGCCCCAGCGGCTGACGGCGTCGTTCTCGATATCAAAGAGGTCAAGCACACGTCCCAACGTATGATCGACCATCTGCTCGAGGCTCGCTGGCCGCGCATAAAATGCCGGCACCGGCGGGTAGACGATCGCGCCCATCTCGGTGGCCGCGGTCATCGCGCGCAGATGGCCCAGGTGAAGCGGCGCTTCGCGAACGAGCAACACCAGACGCCGCCGTTCCTTGAGCACCACGTCGGCGGCGCGTGTGACCAGCGAAGACGTCGCGCCCGAAGCGATTTCGGCGAGGCTTCGCATCGAGCATGGCGCAATCACCATGCCCATCGTTCGGAACGATCCGCTTGCGATCGAGGCGCCGATATTGTCGACCTGATGAACGACGCTCGCGATCGCTGAAACCTCGGCAATGCCGATGTCCATCTCCTGGGTCAGCGTGATCTTGGCCGACCGGCTCATCACGAGATGGGTTTCGATCCCGGTCGTTTGCAACAGCCGCAGCAGCCGAACGCCATAGATCGCCCCGGAAGCGCCGGTGATGCCAACGATCAATCGCCGCGGATGTGAGCTCATCGAAAGCAGAACCAGTTTTGGAACAGATGAAGCGCCATTCCGCCCGCAATAGCACAGAGTCCGGGCCGCGTTAAGTTAACGGGTAACTCTGGCCTCTTTCGGAGGCTGCCGCCTTGGGATAGCTTGCCGCCATGAGGCTTCCACGTCGTCGTTTTTTGCACCTTGCTGCCGGGTTTTCCGCGCTGCCGGCCTTCTCGGGATTGGCAACCGCGCAATCCTACCCGGCCCGCACGGTTCGGGTGATCGTGCCGTATTCGCCAGGCGGTCCCACCGATGTCTGCGCGCGTCTGATTGCGCAGAAGCTTTCCGATCGTTTGGGCAAGCAATTCTATGTCGAGGATATCGCCGGCGCCGGCGGCAATATCGGCACCGGGCAGGCCGCGCGGACGGCGCCGGATGGCTACACGATCCTCATTACGGTTAACAGCTACGTCATCAATCCGACCTTGTATGAAAAGGTTCCTTACGACGCGCTGAAGGATTTCGAGGCGGTGACGCAGGTCGCGATTTTTCAGTCGGCGATGTTCGTCCATCCATCCGTGCCCGCCCGCACCGTTGCTGAACTGGTCGCGCTCATCAAGGCGAACCCGAACAAATACAGCTTCGCTTCGCCGGGTTTTGGGACGCCGTCGCATCTTCTCGGCGAACAATTTCGCGTCGCAACCAATGTCGATCTCGTGCACGTTCCCTATGGCGGCAGCGGCACGGCCGCCACTTCGGTGGTTGCGGGCAATCCGTCGATCGGTTTTGCCGCATTATCGGCCGCGATGCCGTTCATTCAGGACGGCAAGCTGCGGGCGCTGGCGGTAATGAGCCGGCATCGCTCGCAGGCGCTTCCCGACCTTCCCACGATCGCGGAAGCCGGATACCCGAATCTTGACGGTGATGCCTGGGTCGGCGTCCTGGTTCCGGCCGGCACGCCGAAAGAAGTCAGCGCGCGGCTTCATCAGGAAATCGTCAAAATCATCGACGAGCCGGATACCAGGGAACGACTGGCCGCGCTCGGCCTTGAGCCAGTGGGCGACAGCCCCGAGCAATTCTCCGCGCAGCTCAAAGTCGAGATGGAGAAATGGACTGGGATCATTCGCGCCGCCAAGATCAAGGCCGAATAAGATCAGGGCCGAATGAAGTGAGGGAGCAGGTGATGGAAGCAACGCGTTCCAACACGGATACGGCCAGCGAGACGGCGCATCCCGATCTGCGCGACTGGTTGCGTCAGCTTGCCGCTGCCGACCGTCTGGCGGTCGCGCATAAGGGCGTTTCGCTGATCGACGAATTGGCGGCGATCGCCAAGAAACTTGAAAATGAGCGCGCGGTGTTGTTTCCGGAACCCGGTCATCATCCGATCCCGGTGGTCGCCAATCTGTTTGCCGACCGCAGCTGGATCGCGGATGCGCTCGGCGTGCCGACCGACAAGCTGCTTTCGAATTTCCAGAACGCCGTGCGTCACCCGCTGCCATGGGTCGAGGTCGCTGCCGCTCCCGCGCAGGAAATCGTTCATGAGAAGGTCGATCTGCTCAAGCAATTGCCGATCCCGAAACACAACGAACTCGACAGCGGGCCCTACATCACGGCGGCGCTATTGATTGCACGCAATCCGAAGACGGGTGTCCAGAACGTGTCGATCCACCGTTGTCAGGTGAGCGGGCCGGATCGTATCGGTGTCTTGCTGTTGCCCCGGCATACCTTGCATTATTTCAGGATGGCCGAAGAGGCCGGCGAAGGTCTGGAGATCGCGCTGGTGATCGGCGTGCATCCGGCCTGCATTCTTGCTTCGCAAGCCATCGCCGCGCTCGATAGCGATGAAATGGAAATTGCCGGTGCGCTGCTCGGCCGCCCTATCGAAATGGTCAAGTGCCGTACCAATCGCGTGCGGGTGCCCGCGCATGCGGAGATCGTGATCGAAGGCCGCATCCTGCCGAAGGTCCGCGAGCCCGAAGGGCCGTTCGGCGAGTTCCCTCAATATTATGGACCGCGCGCCGATCGCGAGGTGATCCAGGTGGACGCGATCACCCATCGCAAGAATGCGATTTTTCATACCATTGTCGGAGGCGGCGTCGAGCATCTCCTGCTTGGCGGCATTCCGCGCGAGGCGACGCTTCTCGAGCACTTGCAGCGGAGTTTCCCCTCGGTCCACGACGTGCGCCTCACCCGTGGTGGCACCTGTCGCTACCATCTTGCCGTCAAGATCGACAAGAAAAGCCAGGGCGAGCCGAAGAACGTCATCATGGGTGCGTTCGGCGGCCATTACGACATCAAGCAGGTCGTCGTGGTCGATATGGACGTGAATATCGATGATGAAACCGAAATCGAATGGGCGATAGCGACCCGTTTCCAGGCCGATCGTGACCTCGTCATCGTGTCGGGCGCGCAGGGCTCGAAGCTCGATCCGTCGTCCGACAACGGCATCAGCGCCAAGATGGGAATTGACGCCACCAAGCCGCTGTCGACCGAGCCGATGGAATTCAAGCGCATCCACGTCAAGGGCGTCGAGAACGTTAACCTCGGTCAGGTTTTGCAGGATGACCCAAAAGCCGCCTTTGCGAGGTTGATGGCAGGCTGATAGGCTGCTGGCCATCATGAGATAACGCCGGCATCAAGCCGGGCGAGCCGCGTTTATTCGGGAGAGAAGCTTTAAGATGTCGACGGCGCTGCGGATCGCGCATGGAGCCTTCGGGCGGGTTGCGCTTCTTGATATGGACGGCTCGCTGGTGCGACACGCCCATCCGCATTGCCATGTGTTGTTGAAGGTCGAGGGTGCGGACACCCAATTCGTCGTCGGGGACAAGGTTTACCCGTTGACCGACACCACCGCTGTGCTGGTGAACGGCTGGCAGCCGCATTCCTATGTCCACTATCCGGAACGGCCGCGCACCGTCATCCTCGCCCTCTATATCGAGCCGGAATGGCTGACGGCCTTCCGGCCCGGCTGGGCCGCCAGTGGTGCGCCGGGTTTCTTCAGTCACCCCTCCGGTGAGGTCTCGCCGCACATCCGCGATCTGGCGATGAGTCTCGCCGCGGACATGATGGTCCATCCAGAAGCGCGCCCTGCTCATGAAGCGCTGCTGTCGGATCTGATGATCGCGGTGATCGAGCGTTTCACGCCATGGCGAAGCTTTCCGGCCTCGATCCGTGCCATGAGCACACGTGGCGGCGACTGGCGTATTCACAAGGCCGTCGCTTCGATGCGGTCCGAAACCCGGCGCGGCGCAGCCCTTGAATCGTTTGCCAGGGATGCCGGGCTCTCTCGCGCACACTTTTTCCGTCTGTTCGAAGCGTCCGTGGGCGTGCCGCCGAAGGTCTATCTCAACGTCGTGCGGATGGAGAAGGCGGTCGATGCCGTACTCCATCAATCCGCGAGCGTCGCCGATATCAGCCACCAGCTCGGCTTTGCAGAGCCCGCGCATTTCACCCGCTTTTTCCGCAACCACAGTGGCGTCTCGCCGCGCGAGTTCCGAAGCGTTTCACGTCTCGTTGATGCGGCTTGATGTTGCACCGCACATTTCTCTCGAAATGAGACGGGATGGTAAGTTTCGAGATTGACCGACATTGCGGGACCCGAACATCGCTGAATAGTTCTTCCTGACGCAGTTATTTGCGCGGGAGAAACGTTTGGGATGGCGCAAGCCTCCAGCTCAGTCGCAGCCCGTCCTGGGTCCGGCTCACCTTGGGTCGGGCGGTCGATTCCGCGTGTCGAGGATTCCTCGCTTCTCTCCGGACGCGGCCGCTTCATCGACGACGTCGGTGTTCATCCGGGCACGCTGCACGCGGCCTTTCTGCGCTCGCCGCACGCTCACGCCGATATTGTCTCGATCGATGTATCCCAGGCGATGCAGGCCCGCGGAATCGTTGCTGTACTCCATGGCGAAGACATCAAGGCTTTGACGTCGAGCCTCGTGGTCGGCGTCAAGGCGCCGGTCGAGTGCTGGCCGATGGCGGTCGACCGCGTGCGCTATGTCGGCGAACCCGTCGCGATCGTCGTCGCGACCGACCGTTATTGCGCTGAAGACGCGGTCGATCTCATCGATGTCCGTTATGCGCCGCGGTCTGCCGTGATTGATCCGCGCGCGGCGCTGAGTTCCGATGCGCCGGTGCTGCACGATGGTTTTGGCGGCAACGTTGCCAGCGACCGCTCGTTTCGCTACGGCGATCCCGAACAGGCCTTCGCGTCCGCGCCGCATCGCATCAGCATCGACGTCAGTTACCCCCGCAATTCGTGCACGCCGATTGAAACTTACGGGGTGGTCGCCGACTACGACCCCGGCGAAGACGCCTACGATGTGTTGGCCAATTTCCAGGGGCCTTTCAGCATTCATGCGGTGCTTTCGCGCGCCTTGAAGGTTCCGGGCAATCGCCTGAGGTTGCGCACGCCGCCGGATTCCGGTGGCAGCTTTGGCGTCAAACAAGGCGTGTTTCCTTACATCGTCCTGATCGCGGCAGCCGCGCGCGCTTCGGGGCGTCCGGTGAAATGGATCGAGGACCGGCTCGAACATCTGACCGCCTCGGTTTCGGCAACGAACCGCGCGGTTTCGCTCGCCGCTGCCGTCGACGAAGTCGGGCGTATTCTCGCACTAGATTGGGATCAGGTCGAAGATTGTGGCGCGCATCTGCGGGCGCCCGAACCCGCAACCCTCTATCGCATGCACGGCAACCTCTCCGGCGCCTACGACATCCGTCACTTGAAAATCCGCAACCGGGTCGTCGTCACCAACAAGACGCCGACCGGATTAAATCGCGGCTTCGGCGGCCCGCAGGTGTATTTCGCACTCGAGCGTCTGGTTCAGCGGATCGCGCTCGAACTCGGTCTCGATCCGCTCGACGTCATCACGCGCAATCTCGTCGCGGCGGACGCGTTTCCCTACCGGACAGCCAGCGGAGCGTTGCTCGATTCCGGCAATTATCAGGAAGCGATCCGGCGGGCGGTGCAAGAGGGCGCGCTCACCGAGCTTAAAGCACGCCGGGATGCGGCCCGCGCGGAAGGCCGTCTTTACGGCATCGGCTATACGGCCGTGGTCGAGCCTAGTGTGTCCAACATGGGTTACATCACGACCGTGCTGACGCCGGCCGAGCGGCGCAAGGCGGGTCCTAAGAACGGTGCGCAGGCGACCGCGACGGTCGCGATCGATCCGGTCGGGAGTGTGAGTGTTCATGTCGCGTCCGTGCCGCAGGGGCAGGGGCATCGTACCGTCCTGTCGCAGGTCGTCGCCGACGTGTTCGGGTTGAAGCCTTCCGATATCCGCGTCAACACCGAGATCGATACCGCGAAAGACGCCTGGTCGATTGCGTCCGGAAATTATGCCAGCCGTTTCGCCCCGGCCGTCGCCGGCACCGCCAAGCTTGCCGCCGAGCGCATTGCCGCGAAATTGCGTCGCGTCGCTGCGAGCCAGTTGAATACGGAGGCCGACGACATCGCCTTCGCGGACGGTCATGTCGGATCGAAGCGCAATCCCGACAACAGGGTGTCGTTCTCGCGCGTTGCCGCGCTCAGCCACTGGTCGCCAGCTGCTCTGCCCGATGGCATCGGGCAAACCATCCGCGAGACCGTGTTCTGGTCGCCGCCTGAACTGACCGCGCCGGACGAGGACGACCACATCAATTCCTCGCTCTGTCATGGGTTCATTTTCGACTTCTGCGGCGTCGAGGTCGACCGAACCACGCTGCAAACGCGGATCGATCGCTACGTCACCATGCACGACTGCGGGACCATTCTGCATCCGGCCATGGTCGACGGGCAGGTGCGCGGCGGCTTCGCGCAAGCTGTCGGCGCCGCGCTCTATGAAGAATACGCCTATGCCGAGGACGGCAGTTTTCTGACCGGGACGCTCGCGGACTATCTGCTGCCGACCACGGCGGAAGTTCCGAATCCGATCATCCTTCACATGGAAACACCTTCGCCCTTCACGCCGCTCGGCGCGAAAGGCGTCGGCGAAGGCAATTGCATGTCGACACCGGTTTGTGTCGCGAACGCGGTCACCGACGCGATCGGAGCGCGAGATCTTGTTCTGCCGCTCGTGCCCGCGAAGCTGGCTGAATTTGTTCGCGGCGCCGAGCCCGCGCCGCCGGCACGCCAGGCACCGCAAGCGCAGGAAAAACGCAGCGGCGATCGAAAGCTGCGCGGCGAGGGCGAGGCTGTCGTCAAGGCCAGCGCGCAGCAAGTCTGGGACATGCTGCTCGATCCCCAAACGCTCGCGGCTGTTATCCCCGGCTGCCACGGTGTCGAAAAAATCTCCGACACCCATTTCCGTGCGGACGTGACGATTGGCATCGGCCCGGTGAAAGGCCGTTATCGGGCCGAAGTGAAACTCTCCGATCTCGACCCGCCAAAGGCCGTGACACTCGCAGGCCAAGCGGAAGGCGGCCTCGGCTTTGGTAACGGCGAGGGCCGCATCACCCTTCGGCCGGCTTCGGATGGCGGCACCGTGATCCATTACGCGTATGAGGCCGGTATCGGCGGCAAGGTCGCGAGCATCGGCGGCCGGCTATTGGACGGTGCTGCGCGGGTCATCATCGGGCAGTTTTTCGCGGCCCTGACGCGGCAGGCCGGCGGCGGTGTCTCCGCTTCGACGGGGGCCTCGCTTCGGGCAAAACTTCGGCGATGGTTTGGAGGGCAGCGATGAAGCCCGCCGCGTTCGACTACGTCCGCGCAGAACATCTCGACGAGGTGCTGGATGGGCTCGCCCGCGAGGGCGGCGATGCGCGCATCATCGCGGGCGGACAATCGCTGATGCCGATGCTCAACATGCGTCTCGCCAAGCCGAAGATGCTGATCGACATCATGCGCCTTCCGGAGTTGGCTCGCATCGAGCGCAAGAGCGGAAATATCATTGTCGGAGCCGGCGTCCGCCAGGCTACGTTGCTGGCATGGCCCGAGCTTGGCGAAGCCTTGAGGTTGGTTGCGCTGGCTTTGCCCTGGACCGGCCACGTCCAGACCCGAAGCCGGGGTACGGTGTGTGGATCGATCGCGCATGCGGACCCTAGCGCCGAATTACCCCTGGTGCTCTGTGCGCTCGGCGGCGAGGTGCATCTTCGTAGCGCCAAACGGCGCCGGCGGGCCCCGGCAAAGGATTTCTTTGCCGGCATGATGGCTACCAATCGCGCCGACGATGAGTTGATCGAGGCCGTTTCGTTTCCAGCCGATCAGCGCCGCTGCGCCTTTCGCGAGGTCGCGCGCCGCCACGGCGATTTTGCCATCGTCGCCTGCGCCGCGGTCGCGACAAAGGATGGCGTGCGCCTCGCTGTCGGCGGTGTCGCCGACATGCCGGCAACACGGGAATTCCCGCGGCTTGAATCGAGCGCTCTCGACGACGCGTTGAATTCCTTCGCCTACGAACTCGGTGCCCGCGACGACGTTCACGCCTCGGCGCGATACCGGCGCGATCTCGTTCGCCTGATTGGCGCCGATCTGATCCGGCAGGTGCTGCCATGAGCCGCCTGCCTGCCGGCCAACGTCACGCGGTTCAGTTCACGCTCAACGGCAAGCCATGCGGCAGCGAGGCCGAACCCCGGATGCTTCTCACTGATTTTCTGCGCCATCAGATCGGCGCCACCGGCACCCATGTCGGCTGCGAGCACGGCGTCTGTGGCGCCTGTACGGTCGAGGTCGACGGCAAGTTGGCGCGCGCCTGCCTCACGCTGGCGGTGCAGGTCGAGGGCTGTGCGGTGCGGACGGTTGAGGGACTTGCGCCCGCCTCAGGCCGCCTCAGCATCCTGCAAGCGGCGTTCAAGCGTAACCACGCGCTGCAATGCGGATTTTGTACCGCGGGTATTTTGATGTCACTCGACCATTTCTTGCGCGAAACCCCTGATCCAAGCGAGCAGGAAGTCCGCGACCTCCTCACCGGCCATCTGTGCCGTTGCACCGGTTATACGCCGATCATGCGCGCGGCCATGGAAGCCGCCGAGGAAATGGCTGGCGATAAGAGCAGGGAGAAATCCGATGCTTGATCTTGGAACAAGCTTTGTCGCCAGCGTCGCGCGTGATCCGCACGCGCTCGCGGTCGTTGATGACGGCGTCCGTCTGACCTATGCGCAATGGTATCGACGCATTTCTTCGGTGGTTGCCGCGCTTGACCACATTGGCCTGAAGGCGGGCGATCACATCGTCACGGTCCTACAGAATTGCGAGGCCGCCGCGACGTTGCACTGGGCCTGCCAATTGGCCGGCATTGTGATCACGCCGGTCAACTGGCGTGCCAAGGACGATGAACTCGATTTCTGCATCGAAAATTCCGAATCGCGGGCTGTCGTCTACCAGGACGTTTCCGCGCAAGCGGTGGCGAGATCGAAACGCGCATCAGATCTGCCACGCATTGCTGTTGGCTGCGACGATGCCGGCGCGATCGATTTTGCGCGCGTGTCGAGCGCATCGGCACCGGACGCGACTCCGCGGGCGGGCGCCGAAGACTGGTCGATCATGCTTTATACGTCGGGTACGACATCGCGGCCGAAAGGCGTGCCGCGGCGGCATCGTGCCGAGCGCGCCGCCGGAATTGCCCATGTCGCGCAAAACCTTTATCGGCGCGGCGAACGGACGCTCGGCGTCATGCCGCTCTATCATACCATGGGCGTTCGCTCTTTGATCGCGATGTCGCTGATCGGCGGCACGTTTGTGTGCCTGCCCCGCTACGATACGAAAAAGGCTCTCGCGCTGATCGAGGCGGAACAGGTCACCAACCTCTATCTGGTGCCGACGCTGTATCACGATCTGGTCCACGCCCGCGAGTTTGCCTCGGGCAATGTGTCGAGCGTGCGGAAGCTCGGTTTCGCCGGCGCGTCGATGACGGACGGTCTCTTGAAGAAGCTCAACGAGGCGTTCCGCCCCGATTTGTTCGTCAATCATTACGGCAGTTCCGAGATCTACACCTTCACCATCGACCAGAACGCCCCGGCCAAGCCGGGTTCGGCAGGCAAGGCCGGGATCAATCAGGAAATCCGGGTCGTGAAACTGAATGCGGCCTCAGTGACCGACCTTGCCGCGCCGGAAGAAGAGGGCGAGATCATCGCGCTGCTGGCAGGTGATGAATCCTTCGAGGGCTACTGGCGGCGGTCCGACGCAGACGCGAAGTCCCTGCGAGACGGCTGGTATTTTACGGGCGATACGGGCTTCGTTGATCGCGATGGCGATCTCTTCGTCACCGGCCGCGTCGACGACATGATCATCACCGGCGGCGAAAATGTTTCACCGGTCGAGATCGAAAGCTGCCTCTCGCTGCATGCCGCCGTGCTGGAGGTCGCCGTCGTCGGCCTTCCCGACGAAAAATGGGGCAAGGTCGTCACGGCCTTTGTCAAACGCAAGGCAGCGGTCAGCGACACCGAACTCGATCAGTTTTGCCGCACGTCGGGGCTTGCCGACTTCAAGCGCCCGCGGCGTTTCGTCTTTGTCGACACGTTGCCGAAATCCCCGGTCGGAAAATTGCTGCGCCGCCTGCTGGTGGCGGGCGACTATCAACCTGAACACGCGCGGCCCGATTGAAAGAAAGGAACTCGCCATGGCTTCACCTTACACGTTCGCAGACCCGAGGCTCGCCAAGCTCGACGGCTTCCAGGTCGAAATCGACGAAGCGCATGAGCGCGCCGATATCATCCTCGACCGGCCGCCGCTCAACGTCGTCTCGATGCCGGAGCGTGACCAACTCCGTCTGGTGTTCGAGACGCTGGATGAGGATGCGCGGGTGCGCGTTATTGTCGTGCGCTCGGTCGGAGAGCATTTCTCCAGCGGCGGAAATATCGGCGGCTTCATGGAAGCGACGCCCGAGAAGGTTTCCAAGCTCGCCTGGAACGTCGCATCGCCGGCGCGCTGCTCGAAGCCGGTGATCGTCGCCAACCGCGGTTATTGCTTCGGCGTGGGCTTCGAATTGTCGCTGGCCTGCGATTTCCGGATTGCTTCCGAGACCACGCTTTACGCACTGCCAGAACAGAAGCTCGGGCAGATACCCGGCTCCGGCGGCTCGGCGCGCTTGCAAAAGATGATCGGAATCACCCGCACCAAGGACATCGTGATGCGTTCGAAGCGCATCACCGCGAAGCAGGCCTTTGACTGGGGCCTCGTGACCGAATGCGTGCCCGATGCCGAGCTCGAGAAGGCGACCGACAAGCTTGTCGATGAACTTCGCACCTTCTCGCCGCTGGCCCAGCGGACGGCCAAGAAGCTCCTGAACGATACCGAGGATTCGACGCTGTCGATTGCGATCGAACTGGAAGGCCATTGCTACAGCCGTCTGCGGCAGTCGGATGACTTCAAGGAAGGGGTCGAGGCATTTAATGCCAAGCGGCCGGCGAAGTTTATCGGGAGCTGAGTTTCAATCGTTTTCAAAGATGGAAATTGGAGGGACACATGTCGATTGCGGATTCCAGGAATATTGAAGCGTCGCCGCCCGCCGGAACGCGGCAAATGCGAAATGCGATGATCGCATCGGTCCTCGGCTGGTCACTCGATCTGTTTGACCTGTTCATTCTGCTATATGTCGCTCCTGTAGTCGGGGCCTTGTTCTTCCCGTCGACCGTCCCGACGCTTTCGCTCGCCGCCGTCTACGCTTCGTTCGCGGTGACGTTGTTGATGCGTCCGGTCGGTTCCGCGATCTTCGGTCACTATGCGGACGTTCACGGCCGCAAGAACGCGATGTTTGTCGCGATCGTCGGCGTCGGGTTTTCAACGGCCGCGTTCGGCGTGTTGCCGACGATCGCGCAAGCCGGCTACGCTGCGCCGGCCCTGTTCCTGATCCTGCGACTGGTTCAGGGTATATTCGTCGGTGGTGTCGTGGCGTCGACCCACACCATCGGCACCGAGTTGGTTTCGCCCGATCGGCGTGGGGCCATGTCGGGTCTCATCGGCGGGGGTGGGGCTGGGATCGGCGCGCTTCTCGCTTCGTTCATCTTCCTGATCACTTCGTCGATTTTCCCGGGCGAGGCGTTCGCGGTGTGGGGATGGCGCTGCATGTTCTTTTCCGGCCTGCTCAGTTCGCTGCTTGGCTGGTTCATTTTCAATAACCTCGAGGAGTCGCCCTTCTTCAAGGAGCGCCAGAAACAGAAGGCCGCCGGTACCGACGTCAAAACGGCGGCCCCAGTCACCGCGCTGTTTTCGAGCGACTGGCGTAACGTCCTGCTGCTCAACCTGTTGATCACATTTGGCGGCGGGGCTGGTTACTACCTGACGTCAGGCTACCTGCCGTCGCTCCTCAAGGTCGTGAACAAACTCCCTAATAACGTCTCCTCGCTCATTCTGATCGGCGGGAGCTTGATGGCCCTGATCTCGGCGATCCTCGTCGGCGCGCTCAGCGATGCCATCGGTCGCAGGAAGACCTTTATCCTGGCTGGCTTGTGCATGATCATATTGCTGCCGATCTGCTATCTCGGCATGGCCGCGACAAAAGATACCGGCATGATCGCGTTCTATGCCCTGGCAATCGCTTTCCTCGGGAACGCCGGCTACGCGCCAGTCCTGATCTTTCTCAACGAGCGATTTCCGACCGAGATTCGCGCCAGCGGCACCGGCCTGTCGTGGAACATCGGCTTCGCACTGGGCGGAATGATGCCGACCTTCGTATCGCTGGCGGCCGGAAGCCCGGCGGCAATCCCGATGACGCTTTCCATTTTCGTGGTCGGGATCTTTGTGATCTACCTGATCGGCGCGTTCCTGATCCCGGAAACCAAAGGGAATTTTCGCTGACGAGGCAAAGTTCGCGGCAATCGAAACTCACGCGCCGGCGGCGCACAGCGCGGCGGCGACGGTCATGACGGCAACGTTGCGGCTGGCTGCGGCTTCCAGCGCGTATTGCAATAACGATGGAGTGCAGCCATAGGGGCTGGGCTCACTCGCCACATCATGGCCGTAGAAAATGAGCCAGCCATTGGTGTCGGCCAACGCATCGAAGGCGCGATCGATGCGCTCTTCATCGATGTGGTGATTGATCAGCGGGGTGGAGCGCAAATACTGCAAATCCACCACCCCGCTGTTGATGCCTGGAATAATGCCGCGGGAAGACCGGAAGGTCTTTGCGAGCTGCGATTTGCGCCATACCGAGCCCAGACCGTAAGGATAGGCAAAATTCTCGATCCGCATCGAAGGGTCGAGGCCAATCAAGTAGCGGCGGTTTTTCTCGATTTCGATAGCGAGCCGCGTCGCATCGAGATCGGTCGCGCGCACGTGCGAAAATGTATGGCAGGCGATCTCATGGCCGAGCCGGTGCAGTTTCACGATCTTGTCGGCTGCCACCCCTTGCCAGTGGTCTGACCCTTTACCGACCTGGCTGCCAGAGACATAGAACGTCGCTTTGGCATCGCAACGGTCGAGAATGGGAACGCCGACGTCGGCGGCGCTATCGGGAAAGTCATCGAAGGTGAAGCTGACCATCGCCCGCGGGTTGCGTAAGCGGAACGGCGTCGTGCAGAAGTACCGCGACAAGCGGTTACTGACACGAGCTTGCAATGCCGGCCATTCGGTTCGCGCAGCCATTTCATCTCACCCGGTCAAAGACTCGTTTCTGGTGAGGTGGCCCGCGCGCGTTCGAAGAGAAAGCTGATCCAGTTGCGGAACATTGCGGTAGCTGCGGCGCCGGTCGCGATATCCGACCGAAGGGTGCGGTCGGGTAATTCGGTACTCAGCGCCGGCCGGCGTTCGCTCTGGGCGCGCACGGCAAAGGCCGCAAGCTTCTGCGCGGTCTCCGCGTCGAAATAGCCGGCGGGAATGCCCGGATAGCTGTCGCGTTCGTAGCTGAGAAAGCGCGATATATCGCGAAGATATTCGCGCTCCAGCGACAATTCCTCATATTCCGGATGGCCCTGGAAGAAGATGAACTGACTGCCGAAGTCCTTGGCGAAGCTGTCGACGCCGCCTCGCGGGGTGCTGTGACAGCAATTGATAGCCTTTCGCCGTCAGATCGTCGGCGCGTACTTCATTGAGGCGCGAATGCGCCACCTTGAAGGGGGAAGGAAGCCGGTCTGTCAGCCAGTGCGGCGAGACACTGACGCAGTCGTAGATTCCGGAGCATTTTGTTTCGAGCCGATGTCGTTCGATGCCGTCCAGATGCAGCACCGCGGCATGGGCAGCCAGGCACGACCAGATCGTCGATCGGGTATTGTTCTTGGCCCAATCGACAATATCGGTGAGCTCGCGCCAGAACGTCTCCTGGGGAAGGCTTGCCGCATTGGGCTCCGCGCCGGTGACGATCAGTCCATCGATCTTGAGCCGATCGATTTCGGCGATGTCGGTATACTGCCCCTCGACGCGCCCTTTCGCCGATTGCGAGCGTCTCACCGACGGCAACGAGAAGCAGTGAAAATCAATGCGAACGTCGCCGGCTGCTTGTCTGAGCAGGCGCATGAACTGACGTTCGGTAGCCTGCAGCGCGGCATCCGGCATATTGTTGATGAGCCCGATGGTGAGGTCGACATCAACGTCTTGCGGGTGACCGAATTTATCCTCGCGCCGCTGCTGCGCCGGTACGAGGCCGGGACTGACGATCAGTCGCCGCTTTTCCAACAGAACGGTCATGTCGCGCCTAGCGCTCCGATTCCGAAGTTCGCATGATATCGCGGCAACCTCTGATGCGAACTTCGGAATCAAAGGAGCTCTAGCAACTTATTGATTTGAGTTGCGGCCTTGAATTTGAAGTTCCCATGACGAATTTGCCGCGATACCGATAGAAACTTCAAATTCGCCGGACTAGCCGGTTTATTCCGCCGCTTCGAGCCGCTGATGCCGCCGAGCACGCCTTCGACAGCGCCTGATCGATGTCCTCGATGATGTCGTCGACGTGCTCGATGCCGATCGAAAGACGGATGGTTTCGGGCAGGATGCCCGCGACGCGCTGCTGCTCCGCGGTCATCTGGCGATGGGTGGTCGAAGCCGGATGGCAGGCGAGCGACTTGGCGTCGCCGATATTGACGAGCCGTGTGATCAGTTCGAGGGAGTCGTAGAACACCTTGCCGGCCTCCAAGCCGCCCTTGATGCCGAAGGTGAACAGCGAAGAAGCATTGCCGTTGAGATATTTTTCCACCAGCGGATAATAGGGGCTGTCCGGAAAGCCTGCATAGTTGATCCAATCGACGCGCGGATCGTTGCGCAGGAATTCGGCGACCTTGCGGGCGTTCTCGACATGCCGCTCGACGCGGAGCGCTACGGTCTCGATGCCTTGCAGCAGCAGGAACGCATTGAACGGCGAGAGTACCGCGCCCATGGTGCGCTGATAGACGCTGCGGGCGCGCTCGATATAGGCCCTGGCGCCGAAACGTTCGGCATAGATGAGGCCGTGATAGGAGACGTCCGGCTGGTTGAAGGCCGGGAAGCGATCCGCGTGGTCGGCCCAGCGGAAGCGGCCGCTGTCGACGATGGCGCCGCCGAGCGTGGTGCCGTGGCCGCCGAGGAACTTGGTCAGCGAGTGAATGGCGATGTCGGCGCCGTAGTCGAAGGGTTTGAGCAGGATCGGGGTTGCCACCGTATTGTCGACCACCAGCGGCACGCCGTGGCGATGCGCAACCTTGGCCAGCGCTTCGATGTCGCAGACATTTCCAGCGGGGTTTCCGATCGTTTCGGCAAACACCGCTTTGGTGTTCTCGTCGATCAGTTTCTCGATTGCATCGGCCTTGTCGCTTTCGGCAAAGCGGGTGGTGATGCCCTGGCGCGGCAGAATGTGGCCGAGAAGCGTATGCGAGGTGCCGTAAAGCTGTGGCACCGAGACGATGTTGCCGCCGACGTCGGCAAGATTGACGATGGAAAAATGCAAAGCGGCCTGGCCGGTTGCGACCGCCAGCGCGCCGACGCCGCCTTCGAGCTCGGCAATGCGCTTTTCGAGGACTGCGGTCGTCGGGTTAGCGATGCGGCTGTAGCGATAGCCTTCGGCTTCCAGGTTGAAAAGGGCGGCGCCATGATCGGCGCTGTCGAATGCGTAAGAGGCCGTCTGATAGATCGGAACAGCGACCGACTTGGTGGCCGGATCGGGTTCGTAGCCAGCGTGAATGGCGATCGTCTCGCTGCGCATCGGTCACCTCTACGTTCTTCGCGTAATGCACTTCAGCGTGCTTTTTTCGCAGTCCAACTTGTAAGATGTTCGACCATCAAGCCTTCAATAATTCGCGCCAAGATTGATGAAATAACCCTAACGAAAGTGTCCGGATCGATTAAAGGTCCGAACGATTTCGTCATGACTTCGTAACCATGTTTGGCCGCGCGTGACGACGTGAGCCGCGCAAACCGATGCGCCCGATCAGCTGTCGGCACCACGCCGTTGGCGTGGAAAAGGAAATCCTTAGGAAGTTCGGACAATATGGCCGCTAACGTCCATGGTACTGCCGGTCGCGAGAGCAACAGATGGCCATATCCGTCCCGACCGTGAAGCCGGTCGATTTTTCCGAGACCTTAACCTTCTTCGAAGGCGACTGGCACGCCGGCAATGTGCCGATCATGGGGCCTCGTACTCACGGTGCGTGGCTGGCTTCAACGGTGTTTGACGGCGCGCGCGCCTTTGAAGGCGTCGCGCCTGACCTCGAACGGCATTGCGAGCGCGTCAACCGATCGGCGGTTAATTTCAAACTCAAACCGGTTGTCGATACCGAAACCTGGCTCGCGCTGGCGCGCGAAGGTATCGCGCGGTTCGGCGCTAAAGCGGAGCTGTATATTCGGCCGATGTATTGGGCGCAGACCGGCAGCGGCGGCGGTGTGCTGTTCGATCCGGAAACGACGAACTGGTGCCTTTGTATCTACGTAGCGCCGATGCCGCCGATCACAGGTTCGGCGATCACGCTCTCGCCGTTCCGCCGGCCGACGATGGAAAGCGCGCCGGTGGATTGCAAGGCAGGCTGTCTCTACCCGAACAATTCACGGGCCCTGATCGAGGCCCAGGCGCGCGGCTTCAACAATTGCCTGATGCTCGACATGCTCGGCAACGTCGCCGAGTTCGGCAATTCGAATGTGTTCATGGCAAAGCATGGCGTGGTCTACACGCCCGCGCCGAACGGAACATTTCTCAATGGCATCACGCGGCAGCGGGTGATCGGCCTCCTGCGCGCCGATGGCGTCACCGTCATCGAGACATCGCTCAAGTATCAGGATTTTACGGGGGCCGACGAAATCTTTTCCAGCGGCAACTTTGCCAAGGTCGCGCCGGTGATCCGGATCGACGACCGTTCACTACAGCCTGGTCCGGTGTTTCAGCGTGTGCGAAAGCTGTACTGGGATTTTGCGCATAGTTGATGCCGCAGCCCAAGGCGGCTGCGGTATCCGCCGGTCGATGTCTTGCGTTACAGGACGAGCAACTCGCATAAAGGAACGGGCCACTTCGCGAGGTCCGTGCCGTGGGTGTGGAACATCGCGACCGCCAACCGGTCCATCCCGAATGCCACACAGCCGGTATGGGCCGGCGCGCCATTCGCATCCTTGATATCCCACGTCGTGCCGAAATGTTCGCGGTGATAGTTGAAGCTCATGCAGGCGGTGGGCTGCTCCTCGGAGCGCAATGGGACGAGCAGCTCGAATTTCAGCGATTGCTGCTTCTGGCTGACCGCCTTCATCTGGCCGACGCGGCCGAAGAAGGGATCGCTGGCATAGTCGACCTTGAAGGTCAGGCCGAGGTCGCGCGCAATCGCCTGCGCCCGGACCATCCAGCGGTCACGGAAGTCGGACACGTCTTCGGGGCTGCCGATGCAGACATATTCGCGCATCCGGAAGGACTGCAGCCGGTCGAGATGGCGCGATGGCTCGCGCCGGAAACAATCGGCCGCGACGTCGAAGCGCAGGCCGCCTTGCGGCAGCCGGCCGCGGGCGGCCGCAATCGGATAGACCGGATAACAGGCGGCCGGCGAAAGCACGAGATCGGCCGGCGAGAGCGAGGTGGTCCATTCGCCGCCGGCGTCGAAGCGGCTGACCGCATCGTTGATCTCGCGTTCGGTGCCGTGCAGGCCGCAGACGCAGCCGAGCAGGTTGGGGAAACTCTTCAGGTAACCCGATTTCTCGAGCTGCGCGCGATTCATGACCGGCGGAAAGCGCATCACTTCCGTGCCCGCCTCGCGGTGCCGGGTGATCAGTGCGGCAAGCCGCTCGACCATGTGCTCATAGAGTTCGGTCCGGGCGTAGACGCCATCGGTGCCCATCTTGTGAAACAGCTTGTCGGCCAGGTGGTCGAGCGGATCGGTGGGCTGTGCGGCGCTTTCGACCTTGTCGGTTCGGACGACGACGTTCATGCTCGGTCTTCCCTGGTGTTGTGAGATCGCTGTGGTTCAGTCGCGCAGGCTTGCGGGCACGGCGCTCATGAGGCTGGTGGTGGCGATGTTGGCGAGGATGCGGTCGTTGTTGATCATGATCGGCGACGACAAGACGTCACGCAGCAGGCGGCCGATGCTGAAATCGCCGTCGTTGCGATAGCCCGCAAGCCCGCAGGCGCGCATCGCGCTCATCACGGTCTCGACGGCAAGCTCGGACGCTTCCACCTTGAGCAGATTGATCGACGACTGGAAGTCGATCGACGACAATGCCCGCTCGTCGTGTTCGTGGGCCGCGTAGTGATCGAGATTGGCGGTGATGATCGCGCGCAGCTTGGCGAGCTTCATCCTGGCGGCGTTGAAATGGGCGGCTCCGGGCGGCATTTGACCGCCGGCGCCGCGCGCGGCCTTGCGGATGAAGGCTTGCGCGCGCTCGACCGAAGCGGCGGCAATCCCGGCCCAGGCCGACGACCAGCACAGATGCGCCACCGGCGTCATCGTCTGGGCATGGATCTTGTCATAGCCTTCGGGAAAAATCTGTGCGCTTGAGCCCTTTGAACTTCAGTTCGAATCCGGCGCTGCAGGTTCCGCGCATGCCGAGCGTTTCCCATTCGACGCTGCGCTCCAGCGTGTAGTCGTCCTTGGTGATGGCAAGCAGTACTTGGTCGGAGCCGGCCGCATCATTGTCGCGGCGGGCAATGGTGACGATGCCGTCGGCCTGTGCACCATAGGAAATCACCGTCGCATTGCGAACCAGCGAGATTTCGGTGCCGGCGTGCTCGACGGCGGCCGATGAAAAGCGGATGTTGCCGCCGTTCTGGCCTTCGGTGGTCGAGGACGCGAGCAACATCTGCTCGGACGCCACGCGGCGCATGAGGTCTTCATGATAGGCGCTGCCGGCGCCGTGCCGGACCAGGCAGGCGACTTTGGTCTGATGCATCGCGAAGATCATCGCGGTGGAAGAACAGACGCGGCCCAGCGCGTAGCACATGTCGGTAATGTCGAAAATCGACGCGCCGTCTCCGCCGAAGGCTTGCGGGATCTGGGCGCCGAGCAGGCGTTGCGTGCGCGCCGCGTCGATGGCCTTTTGCGGGAAGCGTGCGCGGCGGTCGACGTCGTCGGCCTCGGCGGCTGCGGCCGCGGTTACGGCGGCGATCCTCTGCGGGAAGGAGCTGCGATCGGGGATGAATTGTTCGCTGGTCTTTTCAGCGTTCGCGTCACGAAAACTGGCCTGCTGAACATTCATGGCAAAATGTGCCTCGATGGTTTGTCGGTGCAAAGCGCCGGCGCGTGCAACTTCCGATCGAGCTTTACGCTTAAGGATTTAATTCAAATGCGTCGATGAAATTCGAGGTAAGCGGCCGCCGTTTCGGTGATGAAAGTTAATCGGACGTTGTTTCAATGCGCTGTGTTTTAACGACTGCCATTAGCCTTAAAAGCGGAACAAGGATTTCGTTCAAACGGGATTCACTGTTTTTAAGGCAGTTGCGGAAGTATAGTCACGCGCGTCATGGTTTGCATTTCGCGCAAGCAATGACGCGATCGGTGCGACAGGTGAGAAATCCAAATGCAGGCCGTTAATGATGTCCAGGGCAGGTTGCTTGCTCTCGTCAAGTCGATCCTGAAGCAGAACGCGATTGCCTCGGATCTTGAACCGACCACGCTGCTGGTCGATGTCGGTCTGACCTCGATGGACATGGTCAACCTGATGCTCGCCGTCGAAGCCGAGTTCGATTTCACGATTCCGCAGCCGGACATCACGCCGGAAAATTTCCAGTCGGTCGCCACGCTGGAAAGGCTGGTCGTGGGTCAGCTCGTGGCTGTGAACGCGGCCTGATTGGCGGCCATCGCCGCGGCTGGATCGCCGATTGCCCGGCGTTACAAAATCAATCGATTGAAAGATGAGATTGCCTTGACGGCCCCGCTGACGCGGGGTTGACGTGGCTATTTCCGTCGCATCTCAGGGTCCGGAAATTCCGGACCGAGAAGCTCAAGGCTGAAAAGCTCAGGATTTGGAGCCCTGCAACGCGAACGCGCCGTTGCCGGCCAATACCAGCGACGCTTGGGCGACCAGCCACAGCATCGGATATTCCCAGCCGCCGCCCGGACTGGAATAGCCCCAGCCGACCGGCCATTTGATCCAGACGACTACCGCCAAAAATATCAGCAGGAACGCGGCCCATTGGCGGGTGTACCAGCCGAGCAGAATGGCGACGCCGCCGATCACCTCGAGGCTGAAGGTCGGCCAGGCAAGCAGCGGCGTGATGCCGTTTTTCGCCAGCAGCGCTTCATGGGTGTGCATGCCACGGGAGATTTTCAGGAAGGCATGAACGAGCCAGTCGAACCCAAGCGAAATCCGCAACAGGAAAAGTCCATACGGCGCGTAGTCGCGGTCCACCGTCGCGTTGCTGAACATCGCGGCGACAAGGCCCGGCAGATTGGCTCGGCTTTCTCTGGCTTCGATAGTCATCCTGTGTTCCCCGTTTCTAGCGCCGCCTATTTGAATTCCTGCACGACAAGCGGCGAATTCGTTTCAGGAGCCTCAAATAGAAAAGCGGCACTAATCAATAAGTTTGCTAGTGCCCATAACTTTCCGAAGTTCGTGAAAAGTGCGTGCCGGGGTGTAACACGAACTTCGGAAAGTGGGCATTAGTCGTTCGCTGGTTGAAGCGCTCCCCATAACGAGAAATGCAACTTTGAACGGCCAAGCTGGTCTTCTGCAATCGAGCCCAGTACACTGTCCGCAACAAATAACAATAATCAAATCGGGGAGACGCTCATGTCGCGCCTTTCGGTGGTAGCGAGCTTGGTTTGCCTGCTCGGTCTTGCTTGCATGGCCGCTGGCCCCTCGGCCGCGCAGCAACCGGGTCCCGCGCTGACAGGCATGGTGATGGCCGGGCCGGAGGCGTTGGAAGGCGTCCTTGTCAGCGCCCAAAAAAGCGGATCGACCATCACGGTGACGGTCGTGAGCGACAAGGACGGCCGCTATAGCTTCCCGGCTACGAGACTGGAGCCCGGTGCCTACGCCTTGCGCATCCGGGCGATCGGCTACGACCTTGATGGGCCCGCTGAGGTTTCCATTGCGGCGGACAAGACCGCGACCGCCGATCTCACGTTGCGGAAGGCGCAGGATATTGCTTCGCAACTAACCAACGCCGAATGGCTTGCCAGCATGCCGGGCACCGACGCGCAGAAGGGGCAACTGCTCAATTGCGTCGGCTGCCATACGCTCGCCCGTCCGCTGAATTCGAAATACACCGCCGACGAATTCCTGACGATGATTCTGCCGCGCATGCAGGGCTATGTGAATCAAAGCATGCCTTCGCACCCGCAGTTGCGCCGCGCCGAGCGTCTGAGGGAGGAGCGCGGCGATCAGCGCGTTCAGGTCTATCGCAGTACGGCGGACTATCTCGCCAGCATCAATCTCAGCGCGCATCCCACATGGAATTTCGAATTCAAGACCCTGCCGCGTCCGACCGGAGCGGCCACCCGTGTCATCTATACCGAATACGACCTGCCGCGCGAAACCATCGAACCGCATGACGTGATTGTCGATGTCAACGGGATGGTTTGGTTCTCGTCCTTCGGCGAGCAATATCTCAGCAAGCTCGATCCCAAGACCGGCAGGCTCACGGAATTTGCAATTGCCGAACACAAGCCCGGTTTTCCAACCGGCCTGCTCGGCTTGCGCAGCGATACCGAGGGCAATCTTTGGTTTGGCAACATGTATCAGGCCACGATCGCCAAATTCGACCCAAAGACCGAAACCTTCAAATTCTGGCCGCTCGAAGGCGAGGAAAATATCGACGCCGCGCAAATCAACATGGTCAGCCCGCAAAGCTCCGCCGTCGACGGCAAGGTCTGGGCGCAGAACAACGGCTTTGCCGGCATTCACCGGCTCGATGTCGCCACCGGCAAACTCGAAACCTTCGAGCCGTTCAAAGGCATGTCGGGTCCGCACAATATCTACGACGTCATCCCCGACTCCAAAAACAACGTCTACTTCACCGATTTTCGGCAGCGTCACATTGGCCGTATCGATGCCAGGACCGGAGCGGTCGATTTATACGAGATACCGACTCCGAACTCGGCCCCGCGCCGGGGCTCGATGGACGCGCAGGACCGCCTGTGGTTCGGCGAATACCGCGGCGATCGCATCGGCATGTTCGATACCAAACGCGAAGAGTTCAAGGAGTGGCCGATCCCGCCGAAATGGTCGTCGCCTTATGACGTTGCCGTCGATCGCAATGGCCAGGCATGGACAGGTTCGATGCTGAGCGATCAGGTCACCCGGCTCAACCCTGCGACCGGTGAAACAGTCAATTACCTGCTGCCGCGGCCCACCAATATCCGGCGTGTCTTCGTCGATAACTCCACCAGTCCGGTCAGCTTCTGGGCCGGCAACAATCACGGCGCTTCGATCGTGAAAGTCGAGCCGCTGGAATAGCCGCTTGTCATGCCCGGACTTGATCCGGGCATCCATCAACGTCTTTAAAACATTTTCGGTGGAGCATGGATTGCCGGGGCATAGGCTGGCGGAAGCGACGCCGTCCTCCAGACGGCTATGCCCGGCAATGACAGAGTTCGTCCAAATCTACTGCGTCGCCTTCTGCAAGTAAGCGATAAGATCGGCGCGATCGCTTGCATTCGACATGCCGGCATAGGGCATGCGGTTGGCGGGGATGAAGGCTTGCGGATCGGCGAGGTATTTATCGAGCGTTTCCGGCGTCCAGCCGATGCCGCTGCGCCTCATCGCCGGTGAATAACGAAAATCGGAAAGTTCGCCGGCCTTGCGCGAAAAGATTCCATGCAGGCTCGGACCCACTTCGTTGGCGCCGGCTTGCAGTTTGTGGCAGGCGGCGCATTCCTGGAAGCGGGCTTCGCCACGCACCGCGTCGCCTTCGGCGCGCGCGGTCGTAGTCAGAAGCACGCTGAACCAGTACGGTCGTCGTTAAAGTCGCGCCTTTCATGCCTGCACCAGCGGACCCGGATTCTTCAGATAGCGGTTCTTGATGGCGTCGGCCGTCCAGTAAGCGAGCGCCCCGACGGGGCCGGTGGGATTGTACGCCGAATTGTGCGGGAACACGTTGGCCCCCACCACGAACAGGTTGTGGCAATCCCAGCTCTGCAAATATTTGTTCACCGCGCTCTCGCGCGGATTGATGCCCATGATCGTCCCGCCGGTGTTATGCGTGCTCTGGTACGGCACCACGGTCCAGGGGTTGGTGCGAGCTACAGCCTGATTGAGCTTGGTCGGGTTCATCGAATTGGCGATGGTGTTGATCGTCTGCGCGGCATGAATGCCCATCTTGTGCTCGTTGTCTTTGTAATCGAACGTCATGCGCATCAACGGCAGACCGAACGCGTTGCGATAGGTCGGATCGAGGTCGAAGCAGTTGTAGCGGTTGGCCATCACGCTGCCGCTGGCATTGATGACCATCGCGGTCTGATACCATTTCGCGGTCGCCCGCTTCCATTCGCTGCCCCACTGCGGCGTACCTGACGGTACCGGACGGTAGCCGATCGGCAGCGGGGTGTTGAAGCCGCCGGCCACGACATATCCGCCGACAAATTCGTGTGGCGCGCGGTCGAAGGCCCAGTTGGCGTTGAAGTCGTCGATCGTGGCGTTGGAGCCGCCGGCATTCATGAACGGGTTGAAATATTTTCCTTCGAAGAACAGCGTCGCGCTGGCACCGGTCTGGTAGCAGTAGTTCTTGCCGATAACGCCTTTCTGCGCCACGGGATCGTAAGGCGTGCCGATGCCCGACAGCAGCATCAGATGCACATTGTTGATGGCGTAGGCGCACAAGAGCACGATGCCAGCCGGCTGCTCGAATTCCTCGCCGTCGAGGATGTTCGTGTAGGCAACGCCGGCCACGCGCTTGCCGTCGGAATCCTTGAGCACTTTCGTCACCCAGGAATTCGTCCGCAGTTCGAAATTCGGTCGTGCCATCGCGATCGGGATCACGGTCATATGCGGGCTGCCCTTGGCGTTGGCTTCGCAGCCGAAGCGCTGGCAATAGCCGCAATACTGGCAGGCGCCGAATTTCGAGCCGTCCGGATTGGTGTAGGGCTGCGAGGCGTTGGCCGATGGCCGCGGGAAGGGGTGATAGCCCGCGTTGCGCGCGGCGTCGGTAAACATCTCGCTCGCCAGAATGGGCGTCAGCGGCGGCAACGGATATTCGCGGGCGCGCGGCGCCTCGAACGGGTTGCCGCCCTCCTGGATCTTTCCGCCGAGATTGCCGGCCTTGCCGGAAACCGCGGCGGTGTATTCGAACTTGTCATAATAAGGCTCGAGCTCGGCGTAAGTGATTCCCCAGTCCTGGATGGTCATGTCCTCGGGAATGGACTTCTTGCCGTAACGCTCCTCGTAGTTGGAGCGGACCTTGAATTCCATGTCGGTCCAGCGCCAGGTGTGGCCGCTCCAATGTACGGCGGAGCCGCCGACGACCTCGCCCGGCAGGAAAGAGCCGAGCCGGCGCATCGGCAGCGCATCCTGCTGCGGGTTGTTGCGCACGGTGATGGTGTCGCGCGCGGTGTTCTGCATCAGGTCGTGACGCACGACATAACGCAGCTCGTCACGGATATTGGGCAGTGCGTAATCGTTTTCGGGCGTGCGCATGCTGCCGCGCTCGAGCGCGACGACCTTCAGGCCGGCCTCGGTCAGCTCCTTGGCCAGGATGCCGCCGGTCCAGCCCAGCCCGACGATGACGACGTCGACTTCCTTGAGCTTCGTGGTCATGACGTTCCCCCTAGCTCATGTCCGCGATGCCGACGGGCTTGTTCGGGAACGGCTTGCCGCGATATTGCGCGACATGATCGCGATGCACCGCGATGACGCCGGGAAAGCCGATGATCGCCCATCCGGCCTTGTTGCGATTGCCGCCATAGATCGGATCGGAATACATCCCCTCGACCACCGTCTGATAAAGCGTGGTCCAGAACACCCGCACCGGCAGGCCGCTATCGAAGGTGATCTTGCCGGTGGAGAGCCCGATCAGGACCTCTTGCCGCTGGTCTGGCGTGATCCGGTCGAACGTGTTGCCGTAAGCCTTGCGGCAATGCGCGTTGGTCGCCGCGATTCCGGCGCGGTAGAGCTGCGCGGGCGTCAGTGGCAGCTGGTAACCCTGACTCGGGCTGCCCAGCTTCCACGGTCCCTGCATATAGAGACGATCGCCTTTGCCCCAGCCGCCCGCCAAGGCCCGGTCGATATAGATATTGACGCCAAGATCGGTGCCCTTCGGACTGATTTCGTCGGCCGGGATCATGTGGTCGACCATGGCCTCGACGAAGGCCGCTTCGTCGAGGTTGAGGAAAGCGTAGCCGGCCGGTTCGGTGGGGGGAGGTGATGTCTGGACTGGCTGATCGGCTTGCGCCGTATCCGGCGTTGCGATGGTCGCCGTCGCGCTGGCCGCGGCCGCGCCGCTTATCACGGCGGTTTTCAGGAAATCGCGCCGGCCGAACCCTTGCTTTTTCATGGTCATTTCCCCCTCATAGTGGAGTGGATTTGACATTCGCAACAGGGCCTGGCCGGGGGGCTCAGCAAGCGAATGTCAAATCCAAAACTCCACTAGAAACCTATATTTGCTAGGGGTCTTACGATTCTAACATTCGCAAATGTGGTCGCTGGGACGGGATGCGAATGTTAGAATTGGACCACTAGTCCGGAATCTTGTTCCGGCGTCTTTGTTGGTGCGAGCATGGTGCTTTTGACATACCCCGGCAAGGCGGGATTTGGCCCGTTGCTCCGTCGGCCGCTCATGGCTGGTCGTCATTTTTATGAAGCTGCGGCTTTCTGCCTCCAGCTTAAGCGGCCGAGAAGTTCGCGTCGCCCGAGTGACCGCTGGCCACGGCGGCGAAGGCCGGCGCGGCGTCCGGACGATCGGCGCCGAGGGCCTCTTCCTCGATCGACCTTGGTGTTTCGGGATCGATGTTGCGAGGACTCTCGACACCGAAGCGATTCTCTCGCGAGAGATATAGATCGGAGTCCGCGATCCGGACGATGAGAAAAGAATGAGCGCAGCGGAAGTCGAGGTGCGAGATTTTCTCTCACGCGCGCACATTCAATTCATCGAAGCGATTCATCAAGTATAATTCAGAAGCGCGAGACGGCCCCTTCGAGTAAGCGGCTTCCCTGAAGTCGTCGTCACGCGACGCGGGTGAGGAACCTTCATTAAAATTTTTTTATCGACGCCGCTGCGGAGTGAGTTTTCTCAAAAATCTTTTAGAACGTTAAAAAATTTTGAGAAGCTAAATCGGCTTTTATATTATTAAAATCATATTATGGAGTTTTGTCGGCTTCTGAATTCGTTGTGGCGTTCAAGTGACAACATTTCTCGAAGAGGTGATGCAGGATCGTTCACGTAAGGAGTCCTCATTCGAGGCTCCGTGCCTTTGTCCGCAGCGCATGGTTGTTGCCGCGGCTATTTTTGGGGGACCTACGTGAAACGGACTTTTATCGCAGCAACGGCCATTCTGGCCTTTACGGCGGCCGGCCACGCCGATGAGCTTTCGGATATCCAGGCTCAGGCCAAGCAAATGCGCGAACAGAACGCGGCGATGACCAAGCGTCTCGCCGATCTCGAAAAGCGTCAGAAAGCACTCGAAGCGAAGCCGACCATCAATCCGGTGGACGCGATGGCGGCCGACCTGCCCTACAAGGCAGCGGTCAAGGCCAGGCCGCCGGAGAACGACGACATCTGCATCAAGGGCATTTGCGTCTACGGCGACTTCGATATGGGTGCGACCTATCTCCAGCATAGTGCGCCCTTCGCGGGAACGGCCGGTGGCCCGCTTGACACGCTGGTCTCGAGGAACGGCGGCCAGGGCTCCTACTTCGGCGTTGGCGCCAACCAGTTGAGCACCTCATTCATCGGTCTGCGCGGCAAGCAGGAGATCGCGGATAACCTCTACGCCGTGTTCAACTTGCAGACCCTGTTCAACCCGGCCTCCGGCATGAATGCCAGCGGCACCGGTACAATTTTCCAGAACAACGGTCTGCCGTTCAACAACCTGCAGAACTCCTTCGGCGATTCGTCGAAGGCCGGCCAGATGTTCAACAACGCCGCCTACTTCGGTATCAGTTCGACGACCTACGGCACGTTCACGATGGGCCGTCAGTCGGCGCTGTCGTCGGACCTGATCGTCAACTATGACCCGCTCTCCGGTTCGAACTCCTGGTCGGTCATCACCTTCCAGGGCGCGAACGGCGGCGGCGGCGACACCGAGAACCGCATCTACGACAACTCCTACGAATACCGGGTGAGCATTGGCCCGGTGCGCCTGGCTGGCGAAATCCAGGCCAAGAACGGCGGCAATAGCGGCACCGGTAACGCCTTCGAAGGCGACATCGGTTTCGACTATATGGGCTTCTCGATCGACTTCGTCGGCGGCAAGATCTTTGACGCTATTGGTTCGGCGCCGCTGGGCACGGGCATTGGTGTCGTGCCGACGGTTGCCATCGGCTACGGTCAGGTCGGGGTCACGGTCTCCGATGACACTGTGTTTTCGGTCGGTGCCCGCTATACGCTCGGACCTTGGAAGTTCTTCGGCGGCTACGAGCACATCAACTACGCCAACCCGGACAATCCGCTTAACCCGGGCGCGTTCCTCCAGGGCGGCTTGATTGCCGCTACGGTGAACAACCTCGCCTTCCCGTCTGACAAGATCTTGCAGACGGCCTGGTTCGGTGTTCGTTATGCGATCACGCCGGCCCTCGACATCACCGGTGCGTACTACCACGAGTGGGACAACACCTTCGCGACAGCCCCCGCGACTCTCGCTGGCTGTGCTGCTTTGGGATCGTCATCCTCACAGTGCGCTGGCACCCTGGATGCGGTGTCGGTGGTGGTCGATTGGCGCTTCGCCAAGCACGTCGACGTCTACGCCGGCGTGATGTACTCGCAGGTCACTGGCGGTCTGGCGAGCAACTTCATCGTCAACCAGGTCGGTACGACCGTCCAGGCCATTGGGAGCAACAAGTCTTCCAACTACGATCCGGGCATCGGTCTCCGCTACCAGTTCTGATGACGGTGTAACGACGCGGACAGAGACATCCGAGCGCCATCTCGATTGTGCGGTTCGCGATGTCTCTGTCCTCAACAGCCGCAATGCTCGTGCGAGTGAAACAAATGTGACGATCTCGGTCACTGGCGATCACATCAGGGAAGGATCGAATGAGTTTCGCATCACATGAGAGTCATCATACGGAATTCGCGGGTCACATGAGCGTAATTCCTGTCGGCTTGAAACATGGCTGTGGCGAGCTCGCCACAGCATTTCTGATTTCCCTGCGGCAGAAGGCGCCCGCAAGGAGTTCCTCATCCGAGGCTCCGTATTCGGGCAGTTCGCGGCAATGCGTTGTTGCCGCGCCTTTTGTTGGGGAACTTACGTGAAGAGGACTTTCATCTCGGCAGCAGCCATCCTGGCCTTCGCTGCGTCGGCTCACGCCGACGAGCTTACGGACATCCAGACTCAGGCCAAGCAACTACGTGAACAGAACGCGGCGATGACCAAACGTCTTGCTGATCTCGAAAAGCGGCAGAAAGCGTTGGAAACGCAGAAGCCGGCTGTTGCGACCATCAATCCGGTGGACGCGATGGCTGCCGACCTGCCCTACAAGGCAGCGGTCAAGGCCAGGCCGCCGGAAAACGACGACATCTGCATCAAGGGCATTTGCGTTTACGGCAACTTCGACATGGGCGTGTCGTACCTCCAGCACGGCGCGCCGCTCAGCGCCATGGCCGCTGCGCCGCTCAATTCCATTATTTCGAAGAACTCGAACGGCTCATATTTCGGCACAGGCCCGAACCAGCTGAGCAATTCGTTCATCGGTCTGCGTGGCAAGCAGGAAATCGCCGACAATCTCTACGCCGTGTTCAATCTGCAGACCCTGTTCAACGTGAATAGCGGCCAGAACGCCAATGGCGTTGAATCCGTCGTTCAGAACAACGGTCTGAATGCGAACATCCTGTCGCAGAGCTCGCTGGCCGACTCGTCGAAGGCCGGTCAGATGTTCAACCAGGCCGCCTACTTCGGCATCAGCTCGCCGATCTACGGCACCTTCACCATGGGCCGCCAGAGCGCTCTGAGCTCCGACCTCCTCAGCAACTATGACCCGCTGGCCGGTTCAAACGCCTGGTCGCTGCTTACCTTCCAGGGTGCGAACGGCGGTGGCGGCGACACCGAGGATCGCGTTTTCGACAACTCCTACGAATATCGGGTGAGCGTCGGTCCGGTGCGTTTGGCGGTTGAAGCGCAGCTCCGCAACGGCGGCAACAGCTCGACCGGCAACGCCTTCCAGGGCGATATCGGCTTCGACTACATGGGCTTCTCGCTCGATTTCCTCGGCGGCAAGATCAATGACGCCGTTTCGGCCGGAATTTTGTCGCAGGCCCAACTGGCGAGCTGCCTCTGCAACGGCAACCGCGGTAAGCTGCCGGAAACGGTCTGATCGGATGCGACCGTCTCCGACAACACCGTCTTCAGCGTGGGAGCAAGGTACGTCATCGGGCCGTGGAAGTTCTGGGGTGGCTATGAGCACATCGACTTCGCCAACCCGAACAATCCGTTGAATCCCGGCGCGTTCGTGACCGGCGGATTTATCGCCGGTGCGGTGAACAATACCAACTTCACCAACGACAAGGTCCTGCAGACGGCCTGGGTTGGCGCTCGCTACTCGATCACGCCGGCGCTCGACGTCACCGGTGCCTATTACCACGAGTGGCAGAACAGCTTCGGGACGGGCGCAGTTGCGGGCTGTACCGATGCGAGGTCCTCGCAGTGCTCGGGCACCCTCGACGCTGTCTCGTTGGTCGTCGATTGGCGCTTCGCCAAGCACATCGACATGTACGCCGGTGTGATGTGGTCGCAGGTGCAGAACGGTCTCGCCAACGGCTTCCTCCAGGCGAACGGCACTCCGACTGGCGGAATCAACGCAGCGGGCAGCAACAAGGCCTCGTCGTACGATCCCGGCATTGGTCTGCGCTACCAGTTCTGATCCAGAGAGCAAAACACGATGGGACAGAGGCATCCGATACCGACGTTTCCCCCACGTAGGGTCGCGATGTCTCTGCCCCTCAATGCCGAGCCGGTTCCGGTTCATGAAAAATGGACGACGCTCCGATCACGAAGATTCACGGAATCGCGAGCTTGCCGTGAATACGATTCACGAGAACGGGAGTCATGAGTTATCCAAAATCACATGACGGGCAACATATATTAATCGAGTCTCACATGCTCGTCATTGTGGTCGGCTTGCGATATCGCTGTGGCGAGCAGGACACAGCATTTCTTCTTCCCCTGATGCAGAACGCTGTCCAAGGAGTTTTCGTTCGAAGCTCCGTGGATCAAGCAGTTCGCGGCGAATGGTTGGAGCCGCGCCTAATTTGGGGGATTTACGTGAAGAGGACTTTCATCTCGGCAGCAGCCATTCTGGCCTTCGCTGCGTCGGCTCACGCCGATGACCTTTCGGACATCCAGGCGCAGACCAAGCAACTCACCAAGCGTCTCGCCGATCTTGAAAAGAAGCAGAAGGCTCTCGAGAGCCAGAAGCCGGCTGTTGCGACCATCAATCCGGTGGATGCGATGGCTGCCGACCTGCCTTACAAGGCGGCCGTCAAGGCCAGGCCGCCGGAAAACGACGACATCTGCATCAAGGGCATTTGCGTCTACGGCGACTTCGACATGGGCGCGACCTATATCCAGCACAGCGCCCCGTTCGCCCCGACAGCCGGCGGTCCGCTCGATACGCTGGTCTCGAAGAATGGCGGCCAGGGTTCCTATTTCGGCGTCGGCGCCAACCAGATCAGCACCTCGTTCATCGGCTTGAGGGGCAAGCAGGAGATCGCGGACAACCTCTATGCCGTGTTCAACCTGCAGACCCTGTTCAATCCAGCGAGTGGCGTGAATGCCAACGGCCCCGGCTCGATCGCCCAGAACAACGGCTTGAATATCGGCTTCCAGAATTCGTTCGGCGACTCGTCGAAAGGCGGCCAGTTGTTCAACAACGCGGCCTACTTCGGTATCAGTTCGCCGACTTACGGCACGTTCACCATGGGCCGTCAGTCAGCTCTGACCTCGGACCTCATCGTTAACTACGATCCGCTCTCCGGTTCGAACTCTTGGTCGGTGATCACCTTCCAGGGCGCGAACGGCGGTGGCGGCGACACCCAGAACCGCATCTACGACAACTCCTACGAATACCGGGTGAGTGTCGGACCGGTGCGTTTGGCCGGTGAGATCCAGGCCAGAAATGGTGGCAACAGTGCGCCCGGCAACGCCTTCGAAGGCAACATCGGGTTCGACTACATGGGCTTCTCGATCGACGTCGCTGGCGGCAAAATCTATGACGCTATCGGTGTTGCGCCTCTCGCTCTGGGCGTCGGAGTAAATACGGCGGTTGCCATCGGTAACGGTCAGGTCGCGGCTACGGTCTCCGACAATACTGTGTTCCAGGCCGCTGCCCGGTACACGATCGGACCATGGAAGCTGTTCGGTGGCTATGAGCACGTCGACTTTGCCAACCCGAACAATCCGCTGAACGCGGGCGCCTTCGGGGAGGGCGGCATTATTCTTGCCGTCCCCAACAACAACGCCTTTGTCACCGACAGGGTCCTTCAGACCGCATGGTTCGGTGTGAGATATGCGATCACACCGGCGCTCGACATCACCGGTGCGTATTACCACGAGTGGCAGAACAGCTTTAACAACGGCAACAACACTAACCCAAATGCCAACTGCACCACTGCCGCGGTCTCCGGGGGTTGCTCCGGCACACTGGATGCTGTCTCGGTCGTGGCTGATTGGCGCTTCGCCAAGCACGTCGATCTGTATGCCGGCATAATGTACTCGCAGGTCACCGGCGGCCTCGCCAACGGCTTCATCGGTACCACCGTTACCAGCACCGGTGCTCCCCTCGGCGCTGCAAGCTCTAACAAGTCGTCCAACTACGATCCCGGCGTCGGCCTTCGTTACCAGTTCTGATGGAGGCGTAACAACCAACAATGGGCAGAGACATCTGGGTGCGATCGGAGCTTTCCGATGCCTCTGCCCTCTGAACCAGTCGCCGGTCCTCGAGTTCGGGTGACCCGGCACCTGGCGAAGGCGAAACAACGGGGCGGGCCCCAGGAATCGGAGCCCGCCACCTTTACCAAGGGTCAAAAGGAGACAACTGATAGTTGAAATAGAGAACATTAGCTTACCCTAGATATCGAACCGACTGTGTCATAGCGGCAACAGGGTCAACTCGTTTGAGGGCGCTCCCCCTCAAAAGTTGGCTTCATGGCCGACTGTGGCGCGTTGGTTACAGTATTTCTTCGCCCCCTGACGCAGAGTGCCTGCCTAAGGAGTCCTCATCCGAGGCTCTGTAACCAGGCAGATCGCGGCACATGGTTGTAGCCGCGCCTTTTTTGGGGGACCTACGTGAAACGGACTTTTATCGCAGCAACGGCCATTCTGGCCTTTACGGCGGCCGGCCACGCCGATGAGCTCTCGGACATCCAGGCTCAGGCCAAGCAAATGCGCGAACAGAACGCGGCGATGACCAAGCGTCTCGCCGATCTCGAAAAGCGTCAGAAAGCGCTCGAAGCGAAGCCGACCATCAATCCGGTGGACGCGATGGCGGCCGACCTGCCCTACAAGGCTATGGTTAAGGCCAAGCCGCCGGAGAACGACGACATCTGCATCAAGGGCATTTGCGTCTACGGCAACTTCGATATGGGTGCGACCTATATCCAGCACAGCGCGCCGTTTGCGGGTTCGACCGCCGGTCCGCTCGATACGCTCGTTTCAAGGAACGGCGGCATGGGCTCCTACTTCGGGGTCGGCGTCAACCAGATCAGCACCTCGTTCATCGGTCTGCGCGGCAAGCAGGAGATCGCGGATAACCTCTATGCCGTGTTCAACCTGCAAACCCTGTTCAACCCGGCGAGCGGCATGAATGCCAGCGGCACCATGACGATCGCCCAGAACAACGGTCTGCCGTTCAACAACCTGCAGAACTCCTTCGGCGACTCGTCGAAGGGCGGCCAGATGTTCAACAACGCCGCTTACTTCGGTATCAGTTCGCCGACGTACGGCACGTTCACCATGGGCCGTCAGTCGGCGCTCTCGTCGGACCTGATCGTCAACTATGACCCGCTCTCCGGTTCGAACTCCTGGTCGGTCATCACCTTCCAGGGCGCGAACGGCGGCGGTGGCGACACCGAAAACCGCATCTACGACAACTCGTATGAGTATCGTGTGAACATCGGCCCGGTGCGCCTGGCTGGTGAAATCCAGGCCAAGAACGGCGGCAATAGCGGCACCGGTAACGCCTTCGAAGGCAACATCGGTTTCGACTACATGGGCTTCTCGATGGACTTCGTCGGCGGCAAGATCTTTGACGCCATTGGCTCTTCGCCTCTGGCTCTGGGCGTCGGGGTAAATCCGGCGGTTGCCATCGGCGTATGGTCAGCTTTCAGCCACGGTCTCCGACGACACCGTGTTTTCGGTCGGTGCCCGCTATACGCTCGGGCCGTGGAAGTTCTTCGGTGGCTATGAGCACATCAGCTACGCCAACCCGAACAACCCGCTGAACCCGGGCGCCTTCCTCCAGGGCGGCTTCATTGCTGCCGCGGTGAACAACCTCGCCTTCCCGTCTGACAAGATCTTGCAGACGGCCTGGTTCGGTGTTCGCTACGCGATCACGCCGGCTCTCGACATCACCGGTGCGTACTACCACGAGTGGGATAACACCTACGCCACAGCGCCCGCGACTCTTGCTGGCTGTGCTGCTTTGGGATCGTCATCCTCACACGTGCGCTGGCACCCTGGATGCAGTCTCGGTGGTCGTCGATTGGCGCTTCGCCAAGCACGTCGACGTCTATGCTGGTATCATGTACTCGCAGGTCACTGGCGGCCTCGCCAGCAACTTCATCGTCAACCAGCTCGGTACGACCGTCCAGTCCGTTGGGGGCAACAAGTCTTCCAACTACGATCCGGGCATCGGTCTCCGCTACCAGTTCTAAGTTAGAACGCGTAGCCCCGATCTTGGGCTAAACGATCCAGGGGGAAGCGGAATTTCCGCTTCCCCTTTTTCTTTGCGCGGCTTTCAAAATCATCCTCGTAGCCTCCCGGTAACCATACGGCCCGCGACCGGGAATAAAGCCTGAAAAGCCCGAGTCTTCTCCCCGTACGGCGCAATCCTGCGCCAGCTGGAGCCACGCCAGGCTCCATAGGGAGAATATGACATGGCTAAAAAGGGCCTTGACGATCAGGACAAGGGATTAGGCTCGCCGCGAAGTGCTGGAATGCATGGTCTGGGCGGGAACCGGTGTCCTTTGGACCATCAGCGGTGGCGTTCCCCACTCGATTGGGCTGATCGGTGAAGCGGCAGCCGCCGAGCCCAATACCGGCTTTACCTTTCTGCAAATGAGCGACAGCCACATCGGCTTCGACAAGGCAGCCAACCCGGACGCCTTGGGTACGCTTCGCGAAGCGGTCGCCAAGGTCAAGGCGATGCCGACCAAGCCGGCCTTCATCATCCACACCGGCGACATCACCCACCTCTCCAAGCCCGCCGAGTTCGACAATGCCGACAAGGTATTCGGCGAGACCGGCGTGCAGGTGCACTGGGTGCCCGGCGAGCACGACATCATCGATGAAGACCGCGGCAAGGCCTATCTCGAGCGCTACGGCAAGGGCTCGAAGGGCGCCGGCTGGTACTCGTTCGACGATCACGGCGTTCACTTCGTCGGTCTCGTCAACGTGGTCGATCTGAAGGGCGGCGGCCTCGGCAATCTCGGCGCCGAGCAGCTCGCCTGGCTCGAGGCCGACTCTGAAGGGCAAGTCGAACAGCACGCCGATCGTCGTGTTCGCCCATATCCCGATGCAGATCCTCTACAAGGAATGGGGCTGGGGGACTGAAGACGGTGGCCGTGCGCTCGATCTGCTGAAGCGGTTTGGCTCGGTCACCATCCTCAACGGCCACATCCACCAGCTGGCGCAGAAGGTCGAAGGCAACATGACCTTCCACACGGCTTTGTCGACGGCGTTCCCGCAGCCGGCTCCCGGCTCGGCGCCTTCACCGGGCCCGATGCTCGTTCCCGCCGATCAGCTCCGCAGCAAACTTGGACTGTCGACCGTCACGTTCATGCAGGGCAACAAGCCGCTCGCCTTCGTTGACAAGACACTGGCCGGCTAATCGAGGACGACCATGAACACTTTGATAAGCCGTCTACGCATAGTGCGGCAATTCAGAAGTCCGCATCATTCTCCGCAGTCCGTCATGCGGACTTCTGGATCAAAAGCCGCACTAATCAAGAAGTCTTCTAGTTCCTTTCATTCCGAAGTTCGTAAACGTGCCGCCGCGAGATGGTACGAACTTCGGAATCTGGACACTAGCTGCGGCGCATTCACTCCCGGTCGCGCCGTCGTCGCTGCGATGCTTGTCGGTCCGGTCGCCGGTGCGTTGCTGGCGTTCGGAGCGGTCGCGGCGCAGGAGGCCAATGTCGTTACGATCGACAACTTCACCTTCACACCGCCGGAACTCACTGTTCCGGTCGGAACCACGGTGAAGTGGGTCAATCACGACGACATCCCGCATACTGTGGTCAACAAGGACAAGGTCTTCCGATCAAAGGCGCTGGACACTGACGACTCGTATTCTTTCACGTTCGCCAGTGCCGGCACCTTCGATTATTTCTGCAGCCTGCACCCGCATATGCAGGGAAAGATCATCGTCAAGTAACCACGTCATGAGAACTCTGGTTAGTCGGACATGACGACAAACCTAGTGGTCCGATTCTAACATTCGCATCCCTTCGCAGCAGACACTTTTGCGAATGTTAGAATCCATCGGACCACTAGCAAATATAAATTCTTACTAGTGGAGTTCTAGGATTTGACATTCGCATTACGTGACTCGCGGTGCGACGGGTAGCGAATGTCAAATCCACTCCACTAGCGGTACACCGGACGGGTTTCCGGTGTACCGAACTTGAAAACGACATGCTAAAAGACCGGCCGGAAGGTCCAGATCGAGTGTCTGGCCAGCAGCAAATGTCGGTCTCCGTAGTGCAAAGCAAGGATGATAAAAGCGACTTTGACGAGGTCTTCCTGCCGTATTTGCCGGAAGCTTATCGCCTCGCGCAGTGGCTTTCCGGCAATGCATCGGATGCCGAAGATATCGTGCAGGAAGCCGCGATACGGGCGTTTCGGGGCATCAAGGGCTTCGGAGCCGTCAACGCCCGGGCGTGGTCGCTGACCATCGTGCGCAATACGGCTCTGAGCTGGTTGACCAAGAACAGGCCGAGGACGGTTACCTATATCAACGACCTCAACCCGGCGGAGCAACAGGAACTCGAATATGAAGGGCTGCACGGCGCGAGAATAGAGACACCGGAAGAGGTCGCGCTTTTCAAGGCGGATGCGGCCGCGCTCCAGAAGGCCCTGGCGCAATTGCCGACGCAGTTTCGTGAAGTGATCGTTTTGCGGGAAATCAACCAGATGAATTATCGCGATATTGCCGAGATCACCAATGTTCCCATCGGCACTGTCATGTCCCGTCTGTCGCGAGGGAGGCAGCTCCTGATAGCGCTTCTCGGAGATCAAAAGTAATTATGAGTCCGTCTTTGCAAGATAATGACGAATTGCAGTTGACCGCCTATTGCGACGGCGAGCTCGATCCTGCGGCTGCGGGTGAGTTCGAGCGCCGGCTCGCGGCGGATGAATTGCTGAAGGCGCGCTATACGCGGCTGATATCGTTGCGGCAGGCCGTTCGGGCGCTTCCGCAGGCCGACGTGCCCGCAGACCTTCAAGCGCGGATTCAGGCCAGGCTGAAAGCGGAGACGGAGCGGTCGAACGTGGAGCGGGCCGAGCAACGTCAGCAACGTTACTGTCCTGCGTCGCCGGAGCTGGTCGTTCCAGGCGCTTGCGGCATCCGCCGTGTTCGGCGCCGTGATCTCGGCTTCGGTGCTGAAAACAATCGATCGTTTTGGACAAGAAGATACCATCGCAAGCGAGGTTGTTGCCGGCCATATCCGGGGTCTGCTGGCGCCGCAGCCGTTCGATATCGCGTCCTCCGATCGTCACACGGTCAAGCCGTGGTTTACCTCGCGGCTGCCTGAATCGCCCCAGGTGCCGGATCTCGCGGCAAAGGGTTTTGTGCTGCTCGGTGGCCGGGTTGATGTGATCAACAATCGTCCGGTGGCAACGATCGTCTACAAGCATGCGGCGCATACGGTGAGCCTTACCACGCTGCGGCCAGGGCAAACGATTCCTGACCAGACGATCGCCGGCTATAACGTCCGAAGCTGGAGCGACGGGAATTTCACCTACGTTGCCGTGTGCGATTTGCCGAGCGCTGATCTGGCGGTGTTTGAACGCGACTTTGCCGCGGCCGCGCCGACGGCAGAGATAAAGCAGTAAAATAGCCGATCGATATCGGTCTTACGGCCTGAATGGCCGTAAAACGTCCTGTTTTAAGACCCGGAGGTCCGCTTCCGGTGCCGAAAAGCAGGGCTCGAATTTGGACGTCGTCCGGCAAGTTGTGCTAGCAATGCGTCCCAAAGCAACAAGAGCTTGGGACGAATGTCGAAGTCAGGGACCATCGCGGGCACAGCCGTAGCGGCGCTGATAGGCGGGGCGATCGCGGCCTTTGCGGTGGTCTGGCGGCCGGCGATCGAGGCGAATCGAACCTCCCGCACCGCAAACCTTCGAACCGGGGCTCGTCAAACGCGGCCGTGATCTCGCCGCCATCGGCAATTGCAGCGATTGTCATACGGTAAAAGACGGCAAGACCTTTGCCGGCGGCCTGCCGGTGCCAACGCCGTTCGGCACCATCTATTCTTCGAATATCACGCCCGATCCGGAAACCGGAATCGGCCGCTGGTCGGAAGCCGCTTTCCGCCGTGCGATGCGCTCAGGCGTCGACCGTGCCGGGCAGCATCTCTATCCCACCTTTCCCTACGACCATTTCACCAACGTGAATGACGAGGACGATCGCGCGCTCTACGCGTTCCTGATGACGCGGCCCGCCATTCGCGCTCCCACCCCTGCTAACGATCTCGCGTTTCCGTTCAATCAGCGTTTTGTCGTGGCCGGCTGGAAGCTGCTTTTCCTGAAGGGTGGGACCTACAAGGCGGACAGCACGCAAAGTGCGGAGTGGAATCGGGGCGCTTATCTGGTCGATGGTTTGGCCCATTGCGGCGCGTGCCATACCCCGCGCAACGCGCTTGGTGCGGAGAAGGCGAGCGCGTCATTTTCCGGTGGAGACGTCGACAACTGGCACGCCTACGCCATCAATGCGCAATCGCTGTCGCCGTTGCCCTGGACGACTGATGCGCTGTTTCACTATCTGCGTCAGGGCTGGGATCCCGATCATGGTGTCGCGCGCGGGCCGATGGCGGAAGTGACCGCCAATCTTGCATCGGTGCCGGAAAACGACGTCCGCGCGATTGCTGTTTATATGGCGAGCGTGTTCGGGCCTCCGACGCAGGATCGTCTTGGCGAAGCCAAGGCCGTGCGTGCGGACACCAAGTTGCCTCAAACCCAGCCTGTGTCCGCTCATCCCGTATTGGCCGACAATCCCGGTGCCGCGATCTATCAGGCCGCTTGCGCGAGCTGCCATGAGTCCGAGCGGCCTTTGCCCTATAGCGGAATCAACCTTCGCCTCAGCACGGCCCTCAGCGCGCCGGATCCGCGCAACGCAGCCAACGTCATTTTGTCGGGCATTCGTCCCGTCGGCGGGGAACGCGGCCCCATCATGCCGGGTTTTGCCAACAGCATGACGGATGATCAGATTGCTGCCCTGCTGAATTATCTCCGCGGCCGCTTCAGCACCCAGCCGGCCTGGACCGGTGTCGAGCAGATCGTCCGGGATGCAAGGCATAGCGAAACCGTATCTCTCCAGACTTCGCCGGCGCCAGACAGTGTTGCCGGTGGCTCCATGCAGCGAGACTAGTGCTGCCTATTTGAAGTTCCTGCACCACAAGCGGCGAATTCGATACAGGAACTTCAAATAGAAAAGCGGCACTAGAATTGATAAGCTTGCTAGTGCCCTTAGCTTTCCGAAGTTCGTATGAGAGGGTGCTGCGAGGTGTCACGAACTTCGGAAAGAGGGCACTAGCCATGACGACATTGAAGGTCAACGGTCACGATCACGAGATCGATGCCGATCCCGATACGCCGCTGCTCTATGTGCTGCGCGATGAACTCAAGCTCAATGCCGCCAAATTTGGCTGCGGTCTCGGTCAATGCGGCGCCTGCACGGTGATCGTCGACGGCAAGGCTGTGTTGTCCTGCGTCACGCCGCTGCTCCTGCTCAAGGGCAAGGAAGTGACGACGCTGGAAGGCTTGGGCACGGTCGAAAAGCCCGCGCCGATACAGCGCGCCTTCATGGAAGAGCAGGCCGCGCAATGCGGCTATTGCATCGCCGGAATGATGATGCGGGCGCAGGCGCTGTTGCAGCGGAACCCGAAGCCGACCGACGCCCAGATCCGCAGCGAGCTGCAAACCAATCTTTGCCGCTGCGGCACCCACATGCGCATTCTTCGCGCCGTGCATCGCGCCGCGCATCTGATGGATACCGCTGAATTGACGACGAACGGGAGCGCGCAATGAACGGTCCCGTGAATCTCGATCGCCGTCAGGTGCTCGCCGGTGGCGGCGCCTTGATCGTCAGTTTCTCGATGTCGGACGCTTTCGCGCAGGAGCACGCCAGCAGCAGGCGCTCCAAAGCCGCCCGGCAGCCTTGCGAGTTCTCCTTACCTCGATGCGTGGATTCGCATCGACGCCGACGGCATCACGGCCTTCACCGGCAAGGCCGAACTCGGCCAGGGCTTCAAGACCGCATTCCAGCAAATTGCCGCGGAAGAGCTCGATGTTCCCTTCGAGGCGATCAAGGTCGTGACCGCCGATACCGGCCGCACCGCCAATGAAGGCTACACGGCCGGCAGCCACTCGATGCAGGATAGCGGCACGGCGATCCTGAACGCGGCCGCACAGGTGCGGGCGCTTCTGATCGCGGAAGCGGCGCGACGGCTCGATCTGCCGGCAGAAAATCTTCGCACCGAAAACGGTTCGGTGGTCGCGCCGGACGGCCAGCGCCTCGGTTACGGCGATCTGGTCGCGGCCGACATGCTGCATGTTCAGGCGCAGGTCAAATCGAACCTGAAGGATCCCGCGACTTATAAAGTAATGGGCCAACCGGTGCCGCGGGTCGATATTCCGGCCAAGGTCACGGGCGGTGCGGCTTACGTTCAGGATATGCGATTGGCGGGCATGGTCCATGCACGTCTCGTACGGCCGCCGAGTTACGGTGCCGAGTTGACCGAATGCGATACGTCGTCGGTCGAAAAGCTGCCCGGTGTCGTCAAGGTTGTTCGCAACGGCAATTTTCTGGCCGTTGTCGCGAAAAAGGAGTTCCAGGCCATCAAGGCGATGCGCGCGCTTTCGGCCGCCGCGAAATGGAACGAAAAGTCGGCCATGCCGAACCAGAACGACTTACGCCGCGTCATCACCGGCCTGCCGTCGAAGGATTCAGTGATCTTCGAAGCCAGCGATCCGGCGGTCTCGGGTCAACGAACGCTGGAGGCCACCTACACCAGACCTTATCAATCGCATGGTTCGATCGGCCCGTCCTGCGCGGTGGCGCAACTCAACAACGACGTCATGACGGTCTGGACCCACACGCAAGGCGTTTATCCCGATCGTCAGGGGATCGCCGAAATGCTGCGCGTGCCGCCAGCGAAAGTTCACCTGATTCATGTCGAAGGTTCCGGCTGTTACGGCCATAACGGTGCCGACGACGCGGCTGCCGACGCTGCTTTGATCGCGCGGGAATTGCCTGGCATTCCCGTGCGCGTGCAATGGATGCGCGAGCAGGAGCATGGCTGGGAGCCCTATGGTCCGGCGATGGTCACCAAATTGAAAGCATCGCTTGACGACAGCGGCGGAATCGCGTCCTGGAATTTTGAAGTCTGGAGCAACACGCATTCGATGCGGCCGGGCGGCGGCGGCTGCATGCTGGCGGCCCAGCACATGGCCAATCCCCTGGCCATACCGGAACCGAAGCCGCTTCCGCTGCCGGAAGGCGGCGGCGACCGCAACGCAATCCCGATCTATAAATTCCCCAATGCGCATGTGGTGCACCACTTCATCCCGTCGATGCCGGTCAGGATTTCGGCGATGCGGGCGCTCGGCGCCTACCACAATGTATTTTCGATCGAGAGCTTCATGAGCGAGCTCGCCGAGTTGGCCGGTGCCGATCCGGTCGAATTCCGCCTGAAGCATCTTGACGATCCGCGCGCGCGCGACGTCGTCGAGAAGGCGGCCAAGGAGTTCGGCTGGCAGAAAGGACAAAAGGCGCCGCAGGACCGCGGTTACGGCTTTGCCTTTGCGCGCTACAAGAATCTCGCCGCTTACTGCGCCATTGCCAGCGAAGTGGAAATCAACCGGGAGACCGGGCGTCCGCGTCTGGTGCGTGCGGTGGCGGCCGTTGACAGTGGGCAGGTCGTCAACCCCGATGGGATCATCAACCAGGTCGAGGGCGCGATCCTCCAGTCCATGAGCTGGACGCTCTATGAAGCCGTTACCTTCGATGACGTGAGGATCACGAGCATCGATTGGCAGACCTATCCGATCCTGCGTTTCGACGCCGTCCCCGAAAAGGTCGATGTGCACATCATCAACCGTCCCGGCCAGCCGTTCCTTGGCAGCGGCGAGACCGGGCAGGGGCCGGCGGCGGCATCGGTCGCCAATGCGATTGCCAACGCTGCCGGAAAACGCCTGCGCGATCTGCCTCTAACCCGGCACAAGATCAAGAACGCGATCGACGCCTAAAGCGCGATGTGAATTATGCAGCACGCGATCAACGTCTCATCGAAGGGATAGACCGGTTGCTGCCTCAAGCTCGACGAGAGCTTGCCTTACGTCACGAACCTTGATCGTGGTCATGCCCATCTCGCGTGCCGGCTTCAGATTGATACCGAGATCGTCGAGATAGATGCAGCGTTTGGGATCGACCGCAAGCGCCTCGACCATCATCCGATAGATTTGCGGATCGGGCTTTCTCAATCCGATCTTCGCCGATTCAATGATGTGATCGAACAGCGCCATCACTTCGGCGATGTAGAGCGTCCGTCCGCCGGCGCTGCCGATCGCGTTGGCCGGAAGGTTGTTGGTGATGCAGCCGGTCTTGAGTTTGGCCTTGATGCGCCGTAGCGCCTCGACCATTTCGGGCCGCAAATCGCCGGCCAGTAGCGGCAAGACGTCCCGGCCACGAACCTCGGCGCCTAGCGCCAGCGATTCCGCCGCGAACAGCCTGTCGAAGGTTTCGATATCCACCTCGGCGCGCTCGAATTTCGCCCAGGCGTTCTCCAGATGATTGGCCGCATTGGTGCGGCGAATGATATCGGCAGGCAAGCCGCGCTCGGCCTCAAACCGAGCGAACGCCTCGAAAGGCGACGACGTCAAGACGCCGCCGAAATCCCAGATCACCGCTTCAAACATGGCTGCCCCCGCTCGCATCGGCGGAAGCTGCTAACATGGCGGGCGGCGCCGCGCCAGTCCTCCGTGATGGCGGCTGAGCCTCCGCGCCTTACGTGTTTCGGCGCCCGGTGCTGGTTGCGATTGCGGCCGCCGCGGTGCGATTTTCGACGCCGAGCTTGGCGTAGATCTGCTCAAGGTGCTTGTCCACGGTCCGAGGGCTGAGCCCCAGGATTTGCGCGATGTCGCGATTGGTCTTGCCCTTGCTCAGCCAGGACAGGACCTCGCCTTCGCGCGTCGTCAGCCCGAGCTCGCTCGAGAATTCCGCTGGCGTGTCGGCGCTCGAATCCTTGGCCAGGCGCAGCAGGAATTCGTTGGGCCCGAGCTTTCCCATGTATTGCAACTGAAGCTGCTCGTTTTCCGGAAAGGGCGCAGTTTGGGATTTCGGTTTGGATTTTCCTCGCTGCATCTGCCCGATCCATTGCAGCATGGGTTCGGGAAGTGCAAATTCCTCGCCGGCACTGGACGCGAGATTTTCCGACAGCATTTTTTGCGCCTGTGGCGTCGCCCATACGATCTTGCCCTGCCCGTTGACCGCGAGCAGATAGCGGCCCGACACGTCGAGCGCGGCGCGTGCACTCTGCGTCATCCGGGCGTTGGCGAGGTGAACGCGAATGCGCGCCAGCATTTCCTCGATCACGATCGGCTTGGTGACATAGTCGACGCCGCCGGCCTCCAGCCCGCCGACGATGTGCTCGGTCTCGGCCAACCCCGTCATGAAGATGACCGGCACGTTGCTCAACCCCGCGTCGCGCTTCAGCCGCCGGCAGGTTTCAAAACCATCCATGCCGGGCATCATGGCGTCGAGCAGAACGATATCGGGCGTGATCTGCTCGACGATGCGCAACGCAGCCGCGCCGTCCATTGCCACCATGACCGTCATTCCCGCGCCGTCGAGCGCGTCCGTCAGAAGACGCAACGTTTCCGGAGAATCGTCGACCACAAGCGCAATGTCGCGTTTCTTGGATTCAGCGATCATGGCCCTGAAGTCCCTTCAGGGTTGCCATGTATCGATCGAGATCGAAGCGGTCGACGAGAGATCGCATTTCCGACACGAAATCCCGGTGCTCCGGATAATCGGTCCCGATCTCATCGAGCTTGACCTGGATCGCGCGGATATAGCCGAGCTGCCCCAGGCTGATGAGCTCTTCGACATGGTTTGCCGGCGGCTGCAAACCAAGGCCCGGCTGCCACTTCGAAACCGTCACTTGCTCATCTTCGTACTGCCACTCGATCTTGAGGAGCTGGCGGATCAATTCGAGCAGGCGCGGAATATCGATCGGCTTCATCAGGTAGCCGTCGTGAAAGGGCTGCGCCAGCGGCGTGCCATGAGCTTCCAGGGCGCTGGCCGAAACCATCAGGATGCGAGCCTGGTGATGGCCGTCGGTGCGAAGCGTTTCCGCGACCGTCCAGCCGTCCATGCCGGCCATCGAGATATCCAGCAAGAACAGGTCCGGACGGCAGTGCTGGGCGAGCGCAAGACAGCCGGGTCCATCGGGCGCGGCAAGCAGGATAAAGCCGAGCGGCGTCAACACCTCGCGCAACAGATCGCGCTGTATCGGATCGTCATCCGTGATCAAGATGGTCTTGCGCGCGCCGTGATAGCCTGATGGCGTTGCGTTGACAGGAGCGATTTGCTTCGGATTGGTGACTTCCGACAGCAGCAATTTGACGCGGAACGTGCTGCCGGCGCCGACCGTGCTTGCCACCTGAATATCGCCGCCCATGACACCGGCGAGGAGCCGGCTGATGGTCAACCCCAATCCGGTTCCGGTCTGGGGTTGCGAGACGCCGAGCGCGCCGCGTTCGAAGGGCGCAAAGATACGTTCGAGGTCGCTTGATTGAATGCCGGGGCCGGTATCGATCACCTCGAATTCGGCGACGGGGCTGCGATAGTGCACGACCAGCTGCACGCTGCCGGACTGGGTGAACTTGATCGCATTGGAGAGCAGGTTGATCAGAATCTGACGCAGACGTTTTTCGTCGGCATAGACGACGGAAGGCAGCATCGGCGCGCGCCTGAAAGCGAAATCGATCCCCTTGGCGGCGGCCTGAAGGCGAAACATGCCGACGAGCTGATCGAGAAACTCGCCGATGCGGACCTCGTCGCGCGAAAGATACAGCCGTCCGGCCTCGATCTTCGAAATATCGAGGATACCGTCGATCAATCCCGACAAATGGTCGGCGCTGCGGCGCACCACGCGCACCTGATCGCGTGGTTTGGTGCTGAGGCTTGTATCCTGCTCCAAAAGCTGCGCGTAGCCAGAGATGGCGTTGAGCGGCGAGCGCAATTCGTGGCTGAGGCCGACGACGTAACGGCTCTTTGCCAGGTTCGCGGACTCCGCAACTTCCTTGGCGCGCTGCAATTCGGCGTCAGTGCGTTTGTGGGCGTCGATTTCCTGAATCAGGAGCGTGGTTTGCCGGCGGATTTCCGCCTCCGCGGCGCGCCGGCTCTGCTGGGCCAGCACAAACAGCCATGCGACGACGCCGATGATGATGGTAAGCGCGAAGAAGACCTTCCAAAGCACCTCGGACAGCAGGAGGTGATCGACATCAACAGCCGCTGAGGTCTGAAGGTAAATCAAGCCGAGCGTCAGTGCGACGAGGCCCGCGGAGACCGCAAAGACGCCGAGATAATGGCCAAGCTGGGAGTTGATCCGGGCGTAGATCGGCTGCGGCAGCAATTTGCCGAGCGTTTCGGAAACCTGTGCCTGAATGCGCGCGTGCGGCTTGCAGAGATCGTGACAGCGCGCGTCAAGCGAACAGCACAGCGAGCAGATCGGTCCGGCATAAGCGGGGCAGGAGGCCATATCCTCCGGTTCGAACGTATGCTCGCAAATGCAGCACTGGATGGCTTCGATGTTCTGCCAGCTTCGCTTCGGCTTGCGCGCGATGTAATATTTTCCTCCGGTCGCAAACGCGATCAGCGGCGCGGTGACGAGCGCCACGAGTAGCGCGACGAACGGCGACAGCGCCTTCGCCGTCGGCCCGAACAGGCCGTAGAAAGCGCTGATCGAAACCACGGTGGCGATGGTCATGGCGCCGACGCCGACGGGATTTACGTCGTAAAGATGCGCGCGCTTGAATTCCATGTGCTGCGGGCGCAGGCCAAGCGGCTTGTTGATGACGAGATCGGCGACCAGCGCGCCAACCCAGGCGATTGCGACATTCGAATAAAGCGCGAGCGTCTGTTCCAGCGCCTTGTAGACGCCGATTTCCATCAGCAGCAGCGCGACCAGGACATTGAACACCAGCCAGACCACGCGGCCCGGATGGCTGTGGGTCAATCGCGAAAAGAAATTCGACCACGCGATCGAACCGGCATAGGCATTGGTGACGTTGATCTTGACCTGCGAGAGGATCACGAAGGTGCCGGTCAGAGCCAATGCCAGACCAGGCTCCGACAGGACATAGCGAAACGCCTGAAGATACATGTAGGCAGGCTCGGCCGCGTGCTCTTCGGTCACGCCATGATTGAGCGCGAAGAATGCCAGAAACGATCCTGCCAGAAGCTTCAACGCCCCAAGAATGATCCAGCCGGGCCCGGCGCTGAGCAACGCAATCCACCACGCCTTCTTCGAAGTTCGCCGGTCGCGCGGAAGGAAACGCAGAAAGTCGACCTGCTCGCCGATCTGCGCCACCAGCGCGAAAACCACCGAGGCGGCGGTGCCGAACAAGAGCAGATCGAGATGGCCGGAAGGGTTACCGTGTTCGCCGGCGAACGTGGTCCACTCCGCAAAGGAATGCGGGTTGGCGTAAGCGATCGCCGCGAACGGAATGACGTGCAAAATGATCCACAGCGGCTGCGTCCAGAGTTGGAAACGGCTGATCAGCGTGATGCCGTGGGTCACCAGCGGGATGATGACGACGGCGCTGATCAGATATCCGACCGGGCGCGGAATTCCGAGGCACATCTCGAGCGCGCTGGCGAGAATGACGGCTTCGATGGCAAAGAAGATGAAGGTGAAGGACGCGTAGATCAGGGACGTGATCGTCGAACCGATATATCCGAAGCCGGCGCCACGCGTCAGGAGGTCGATGTCGATGCCGCATTTTGCGGCATGATAGGCGATCGGCAGGCCGCAACAGAAGATAATGACGCTGACGACGAGAATGGCGGCCGCGGCATTGGTGACGCCGTAATTGAGCGTAATCGTGCCGCCGATCGCCTCCAGAGCCAGGAAGGAAATGGCGCCGAGCGCGGTATTGGCAACGCGGGCCGCAGACCAGCGCCGGGCGCTCTTGGCGGTGAAGCGGAGCGCATAATCCTCCAGCGTCTGGTTCGCAACCCATTGATTATACTGGCGTCTAACGCGGTCGATCCGCTGCCGCCCTGCCACCCTGTACTCCCGATCTCTAAGCGGTCGTCCGCAATTGGGACTGCAACTCCAGTGCCAAAATCTACGTCGTTATTTTGCGGTGCAATATACGCGATCTTGCGTATCTGTGCACTGCACAATCCGCGCAATCCTTGTCCCGCAAGACCACGTCCTGAAAAACGAATGGGGTACTCATGTCAGACGAGATCAAAAGGGGCCTAAAGTCGCCGCTTCGGCGCAAACTGCTCGCAGGAATGGCTGCAATTCCTGCAATTTCCCTGCTTCCACGTCCGTCCTTCGCGGATGTTCCGGCGACCTCCGCCATCAACACCACGGGCCTGGCGGTTACCGATACTGAAGTGACGGTCGGCATCCTTCACTCTGCCACCGGCACCATGGCGATTTCGGAAACCGGTTCGATCGAGTCCGAAAAGCTCGCGATCGCGCAGATCAACGAAGCCGGCGGCATTCTCGGCCGCAAGATCAAGATCATCCAGGAAGACGGCGCCAGCGATTGGCCGACTTTCGCGGAAAAGGCCAAGAAGCTTCTCGTCAACGACAAGGTCGCGGCGATCATGGGTTGCTGGACCTCGGCCTCGCGGAAGGCGGTGCTGCCGGTTCTCGAACAGTATAACGGCATGCTCTACTATCCGACCTTCTACGAAGGCCTCGAGCAATCCAAGAACGTCATCTACACCGGCCAGGAAGCTACCCAGCAGATCCTCGCCGGCCTGAACTGGGTCAACAAGGAAAAGAACGCCAAGTCGTTCTTCTTCGTCGGTTCGGATTACATCTGGCCGCGTACCTCGAACAAGATCGCGCGCAAGCACATCGAGGGTCATTTGCAGGGTTGTAAGGTTGTCGGCGAGGAGTATTACCCGCTCGGCAATACGCAGTTCAATTCGGTCATCAACAAGATCAAGTTGACCAAGCCCGACGTGATCTTCGCCGACGTCGTCGGCGGATCGAATGTCGCGTTTTACAAGCAGCTCAAGGCGGCCGGCGTCAACCTTTCGAAGCAGACGCTGTTGACGATCTCGGTGACCGAAGACGAAATCGACGGTATCGGCGGTGAGAACATTGCCGGCGCCTATGCCTGCATGAAGTACTTCCAGTCGCTCGACAACCCGAACAACAAGCTGTTCGTTCCTGCCTTCAAGAAGATGTGGGGCGAGAAGACGGTGATCGGAGACGTCACCCAGGCCGCCTATCTCGGCCCGTGGCTGTGGAAATTAACCGCCGAGAAGGCCGGAAGCTTCGACGTCGACAAGATCGCGGCGGCTTCGCCGGGTGTCGAATTCAAGGGTGCGCCGGAAGGCTACGTCCGCATCCACGAAAACCACCATCTTTGGTCGAAGACCCGGGTTGGTCGCGCCAAGCTCGATGGCCAGTTCGAACTGGTGTACGAAACCAAAGATCTGGTCGAGCCGGATCCGTTCCCGAAGGGCTATCAATAAGAGTAGCCGGTGGCGGCGGCATTCCCTGACGCGATTGCCCCCACTTCAAGCTCAGCGGCGTGGACCATCCGGTCCACGCCCTCCTTGGACGCGCTTCCTCGTGGATCCTTACTCGTGGGTTCATAAACCTCCGGCGACAGGGGATAGGACTGATGTTCGGCGATTATTCGATTGGTGATCTCGGCTCGATCTTCGTTATGCAGGGCTTCGCGGGCCTGATCCTGTTTTCCGTGTACGTACTCATGGCGCTCGGTCTTGCGATCATCTTCGGCCAGATGGGCGTCATCAACATGGCGCATGGCGAATTCATGATCCTCGGCGCCTACGTCACCTGGATGACGTCGAATTTCTTCCAGGCCTATCTTCCGGGGTTGTTCGCCGGTTATTTCTTCCTGGCAATGATACTGGCCTTCATAGCTTCCGGAGCGCTCGGCATGCTGGTGGAATGGGTGCTGATCCGGCATCTCTACAAGCGTCCGCTGGATACACTGCTCGCTACGTGGGGATTGAGCTTGATCCTGCAGCAGGCGTATCGCTCGATTTTCGGTGCGCGAGAGGTCGGCGTCGAGCTGCCGCAATGGATGCTTGGCTCGCTGAATGTCTCCGACAGCATCGAAATTCCGATCAACGGCATCTTCGTGATGTCGCTGACACTGCTGATCACCATGGTGGTCGGCTACATCATGTATAAATCGCGCTGGGGACGTCAGGTCCGTGCCGTGGTGCAAAACCGCGTCATGGCTGGTGCGGTCGGCATCAACACCGAGAAAGTCGATCGCTACACCTTCGGGCTTGGCTGCGGTATCGCCGGTATTGCCGGTAGCGCCTTCACCATGATCGGCTCGACGGGGCCGACCTCCGGCCAGCTCTATATCGTCGATACGTTCCTGGTGGTCGTGTTTGGCGGCGCCGCCAGCCTGCTCGGCACCATCGCATCAGCGTTCAGCATCTCGCAAACGCAATCTACCCTCGAATTCTTCATGTCCGGGTCGATGGCAAAGGTCCTGACGCTGCTCGCCGTTGTCGGAATTCTGATGCTGCGTCCGCAGGGTCTGTTCGCCCTCAAGGTCCGCAAATAACAAAAGGGCTGTAGCCATGAAGGCCAATCGCTTTGCCAATCGATCGGAACTCATCGGAATTCTGGTGCTCGCCATTTTCCTGGTGGTGGTCCTGCCGCTTTGTCTCGATGTCTTCAGGCTCAATCTGGTCGCGAAATATTTGACCTACGCCTTCGTGGCGCTGGGCCTGGTGATTTGCTGGGGCTATGGCGGCATCTTGAGCCTCGGGCAGGGGGTGTTCTTCGGCCTCGGCGGCTATTGCATGGCGATGTTTCTCAAGCTCGAAGCATCGAGCGTCGCAAACACCAAGATCCAGTCGACACCCGGTATTCCCGACTTCATGGACTGGAATCAGATCACCTCGCTGCCGTTGTTCTGGAAGCCTTTCCATAGTCTCACCCTGACCATCGCTGCCGTCATTCTGGTGCCTGGCATTTTCGCCCTGATCATCGGCGCGGCGATGTTCAAACGCCGGGTCGGCGGCACCTATTTCGCCATCATCACCCAGGCCGTCGCCGCCATCCTGACGATTCTGATCGTCGGGCAGCAGGGCTACACCGGCGGCATCAACGGCATGACCGATCTGCGCACCCTGAAGGGATGGGACATCCGGCCCGACCACGCCAAGGTCGTTCTCTACTTCTTCGAGGTCGGCTGCCTGTTCGTTTGCATCTTCATCGCCCAGTTCATTCGGCACTCGAAACTTGGCCGAATCCTGGTCGCGATGCGTGACAAGGAAGATCGCGTTCGCTTCTCCGGCTATAGCGTCGCCAATTTCAAGATCTTCGCCTTCTGCGTCGCCGCCGTCTTCGCCGCCATCGGTGGCGCGATGTTCGCGCTCAACGTGGGATTTCATGTCGCCGTCCTTTGTCGGCATCGTGCCGTCGATCGAAATGGTGATCTATACCGCGGTCGGCGGCCGGCTCTCGATCCTGGGTGCGGTGTACGGCACGCTGCTGGTCAATTACGCCAAGACCAGCCTGTCGGAATCATTTCCCGAATTATGGCTGTTCGGGCTCGGCGGATTGTTCATCGCGGTTGTGCTCGCATTCCCGAACGGCCTCGCCGGCATCTGGGGCGATTACGTGCAGCCACGCATCGATCGCATGATCGTCGTCGGGCAAATTGAAATCCGGTCACGGCTGGACCGACAATTCGGTTGCCGACGGCGCGCCGGCGGAGTGAGGAGGTAGATCATGCTGATAGGTCACCAGCCCAAGGAGTTTCTGCTCGCGGTCGAGGCGCTCACCGTTTCTTTCGACGGGTTCAAGGCCGTCAATGACCTTTCCTTCTATGTCGAGGAGAACGAAATCCGCGTCATCATCGGCCCCAACGGCGCCGGAAAGACCACGGTGCTCGATCTGATCTGCGGAAAGACCAAAGCGACCGCGGGTTCTATCCAGTTTCGCGGCAAGGAGCTCACGACGCTGAAGGAAAACCAGATCGTGAAGGCAGGCGTCGGCCGAAAATTCCAGAACCCCTCGATCTATGATGACCTGACGGTGTTCGAGAACCTGGAAATCTCGTTTCCGCGCGGCCGCACGGTGTTCGGGGCGCTGACCTTCACTCGCGATGCCGTGGTGCGCGACCGCGTTCATGAAGTTTCCGAGATGATCTTCCTCAACGACCGGCTGAACGTGAAGGCCGAACTGCTCAGTCACGGCCAGAAGCAATGGCTGGAGATCGGCATGCTGCTGATCCAGGACCCCGAGTTGCTGATGCTCGACGAACCGGTAGCCGGCATGAGTGTCAGCGAGCGGGCCAAGACCGCCGAACTGCTCAACCGCATCATCAAGGACCGCTCGGTGCTGGTGATCGAGCACGACATGAAATTCGTCGAGGACATCGCTCACAAGGTCACGGTTCTCCATCAGGGCCAGGTGCTGTCCGAGGGTTCGATGGAGCACGTCAAGAACGATCCCAAGGTCATCGAAGTCTATCTCGGGCATTAGGCGTGACCGGCGAAAGCAGAATCCGGCACCCAAGGGACGGGCAGCGTTTAAGGCGAGGCAAGGAGCTTTTTGATGCTGGCAATTTCGAACCTTCACGTCGCCTACGGCCAGAGTGAAGTGCTGCACGGCCTCAACGTGTCCGTCGCGTCGAACGAGATCGTCGCGATCATGGGCCGCAACGGCATGGGCAAGACCACGCTGATGAAATCCCTGATGGGGATTGTGCCGACCAAAAGCGGCTCGGTGACCATGGACGGCAGCCGAGCTCGGCAATTTGCCGAGTTACGAGCGCGTCGCCAAGGGCCTGGCCTATGTCCCGCAGGGCCGCATGATCTTTTCCACCATGACGGTGAAAGAAAATATCGAGACCGGTCTCGTCGTTTCCGGCGAGAGTGAAGTGCCCGGCAGCATCTACGAGTTATTTCCAGTGCTGCTTGAGATGAAGAGCCGGCGCGGCGGCAATCTATCCGGCGGTCAGCAGCAGCAACTGGCGATCGCGCGCGCGCTCGCCACCAAGCCGAAAGTGCTGCTGCTCGATGAGCCGACCGAAGGCATCCAGCCGTCGATCATCAAGGAGATGGCGCGCACCTTGAAGCGGATCCGCGACGAGCGTGGCCTTTCGATCGTCGTCTCTGAGCAGGTTTTGAGTTTCGCGCTCGACATCGCCGACCGCGTGCTCGTCATCGAGAACGGCGAGATCGTGCGCGACGATCCGCGCGACGGCATCGATGCGGCGCAGATCTCCAAGTATCTATCCGTTTGATTTGTACATGAACTCGTAAAACAGGGGAGCGTTGAAATGCCAGAGACACTGATCAAGGTCGATCTTACGAAGTCGGCTTATGAAAATGACATGATCCACAACCGCTGGCATCCGGATGTTCCGATTGTGGCGTGGGTCAATCCGGGCGACGATTTCATCATCGAGACCTATGACTGGACCGGCGGTTTCATCAAGAACAACGATTCCGCCGATGACGTGCGCGACATCGATCTGTCGATCGTGCACTTCCTCTCCGGTCCGATCGGCGTCAAGGGTGCAGAGCCCGGCGATCTCCTGGTTGTCGATCTGCTCGATATCGGTCCGAAGAAGGAAAGCCTCTGGGGTTTCAACGGCTTCTTCTCCAAGAAAAATGGCGGCGGCTTCCTCACCGAGCATTTCCCGCTGGCGCAGAAGTCGATCTGGGACATCAAGGGCCTTTACACCTCGTCGCGTCACGTGCCCGGCGTGAATTTTGCGGGTCTCGTCCATCCTGGCCTGATCGGCTGTCTGCCCGATCCGAAGCTGCTGGCAAAATGGAACGAGCGCGAGACGGCGCTGATCGCCACCAATCCGACGCGCGTTCCGCCGTTAGCCAACCCGCCATTCGCCGCGACTACGCACGCCGGCCAGGCCAAGGGCGACGTCAAGGCCAAGATCGCCGCCGAAGGCGCCCGCACAGTGCCGCCGCGCGAGCACGGCGGCAACTGCGACATCAAGGATCTGTCGCGCGGTTCCAAAATCTACTTCCCGGTCTATGTGCCGGGCGGCGGGCTCTCGATGGGCGACCTGCATTTCAGCCAGGGTGACGGCGAAATCACCTTCTGCGGCGCGATCGAAATGGCCGGTTGGCTGCATCTGAAGGTCGAAATCATCAAGGACGGCGTCGCCAAATACGGCATCAAGAATCCGATCTTCAAGCCGTCGCCGATCACGCCGAATTACAAGGATTATCTGATCTTCGAAGGCATCTCGGTCGACGAAAAGGGCGAGCAGCATTATCTCGACGTGCACATCGCCTATCGCCAGGCCTGCTTGAATGCGATCGAATATCTGAAGAAGTTCGGCTACTCCGGCGCGCAAGCCTACACCATTCTCGGTGTGGCGCCGGTGCAGGGTCACATCAGCGGCGTCGTCGATATTCCGAACGCGTGCGCGACGCTCTACCTGCCGACGGAAATCTTCGATTTCGACATCATGCCGTCGTCGGCTGGTCCGATCAAACACGTCAAGGGCGGTGTCGACGTGTCGCTTTCCCAGGACAAATAGGTCTCCCTGCGCGATGGGATGCGGGACGGTCTTCTGGTTGGCCGCCCCGCATCCGCCGCGGGCTTCGGGGTTTTTAACGCAGGGGAGTGAAATGCCGGTCTACGATTATGTTTGCAACGATTGCGGTCCGTTTACGGATATGCGGCCGATGTCCGAATGCGACGCGCCGCAAGATTGCCCGAAATGCGAAAGCTCGTCGCCGCGCGCTATCTTAAGGGCGCCCAATTTCTTTTGCATGCCGGCGGAACGGCGAAAGGCCCACGCTACTAATGAGCGCAGCGCCAACGCACCCAAAACGCTTGATCAGTACAAGGCCTCGCACGGAGCCGGCTGCGGCTGCTGTTCAGGCAAGCCTTCCCGTCTGGTGAAGAAAACCAGAAGCGGTGCGAAAAGTTTTCCGACCGCACGCCCCTGGATGATCAGCCATTGATGCGCGATCCTTTGCGATCGTCGAAAGCGACCACGACGCAGTGCCCGGACCGATCGATACCCTGACCGACCGCTCCTTCCACTGCCACATGGTTATTTGATCGACGACGAACTCAAACCAAAACAGAAGGCGGTCCCAATGCTTCACGGTGACATTTCCAGCAGCAACGACACAGTCGGCGTCGCGGTCGTCAACTACAAGATGCCGCGACTGCACACCAAGGCCGAGGTACTCGACAACGCCCGCAAGATTGCCGAGATGTTGGTGGGCATGAAGGTTGGACTGCCGGGCATGGACTTGGTGATCTTCCCGGAATATTCCACCCAGGGCATCATGTATGACTCGAAAGAGATGTACGAGACTGCCTCGGCTATCCCGGGTCCCGAGACCGAGATTTTCGCGGAGGCCTGCCGCAAAGCCAAGGTCTGGGGCGTGTTCTCGCTCACCGGCGAACGCCACGAGCAGCATCCGCACAAGGCGCCGTACAACACCTTGATCCTGATGAACGACAAGGGCGAGATCGTCCAGAAATACCGCAAGATCATGCCATGGGTGCCGATCGAAGGCTGGTATCCCGGCAATTGCACCTATGTTTCCGACGGTCCGAAGGGCATGAAGATCAGTCTGATCATTTGCGACGACGGCAACTTTCCGGAAATCTGGCGCGACTGTGCCATGAAGGGTGCCGAGTTGATCGTGCGCTGTCAGGGCTACATGTATCCGGCCAAAGAACAGCAGGTCCTTATCTCCAAGGCGATGGCCTGGGCCAACAATGTCTATGTGGCGGTCGCCAACGCCGCCGGTTTTGACGGCGTCTATTCCTATTTCGGTCACTCGGCGATCATCGGCTTTGACGGTCGCACCCTGGGCGAGACTGGTGAGGAGGAGTACGGCATCCAGTATGCTCAGCTCTCAAAGAGTCTGATCCGCGATGCGCGCCGCAACGGCCAATCGCAGAACCACCTCTACAAGCTGGTTCACCGGGGCTATACTGGCATGATCAATTCGGGCGAAAGTCCGCGTGGTGTCGCGGCTTGTCCCTACGATTTCTACAAGAACTGGATTGCCGATCCGGAAGGCACGCGCGAAATGGTCGAGGCGATGACCCGCCCGACCGCAGGGACCGACGAATGTCCGATCGAGGGCATTCCGAACAAGTTGCCCGCGAGCAATTTCTAGCACGTTGAGCAAGGGGCGTGGCGTCAGGAGTTTTCCGACCACGCGCCCCTGGATGATCAGTCACTGACGGGCGATCTTCTGGACTTCGATCGTCCGCTCGTTGCCGGTCAGGGTCGCCGCTTGGCGATAGCCGGGCTGCCGTGATGTGCCAGATGGCTTCAAGGGAACCGAAAGCCGGCAAACCAGGCCTTCCGCTCGCCAGTCGAATTCGGCCCGGCCCCCGAGCTGGGATTCGATGCTGGCAATCACGCTTCGCGTTCCGAAGCCGCGCGATGCCGGCTCCACGACAGGCGGACCGTCCCGCTCTTCCCAGAGGATTCTGAGAACGTCCGCCTCGACCGTCCAATGGATAGCCAGGCGGCCTGTCAGCGTGGACAAGGCGCCATATTTGGCCGAATTCGTCACCAGCTCGTGCAGCGCCATCGCCAAGGTTTGTGCCGTCGCGGGCTGTAACTGCACGCTCGATCCGTTGAATACGATCTGGTCGTTGACCTGATAGGGCGCCAGTTCCTCATCGACGAGTTTGGTGATCTCCGCGCCTTGCCAGCTCGACAGCGAGAGGATGGTGTGCACCCGCGCCAGCGCCCCGATCCGGCCTTCCACCGCCTGCATGTAGGACTTGGCGCTTTCGCCGCGCGTCAGCCGGACAATCGACTGGGCCAGCGCCAGCGCATTCTTGGCGCGGTGATCGACCTCGCGGGTGAGCAGATTTTGCCGCTCTTCCGCCCGCTTGCGTTCGGTGATGTCGACGGTCACGCCGCTGACGCGGATCACGCGGCCGGCCTTGTCGGTGGTGGCGGCAGCCGTGCCGAACAGCCAGCGAATTTCGCCGTCCGGGCGGACGATGCGGAATTCGGTTTCGTAGGATTTGATGCCTTTGTCGAACTGGACCATCGCTTTACGCAGTTCGCTCATATCTTCGGGGTGCAGCAACGCCCGCACATTCTTCGGACTTACGGTGAAATTTTGCGGATCGACGCCGAAAATCCGGAATTGACCTTCGTCCCACATCCAGTCGCCGCTGACCCAGTCCCAGTCCCACGACCCCATGCGTCCAGCGGCCAATGCAAGACTGCGGCGCTGCTCGCTTTCGAGCAGCCGCGCGTTGGAATATTCAAGCTCGCTGGTGCGCGCGCGAACCCGGTCTTCAAGCTCGGCATTGAATCGTTCAAGCTGCCGTGTCTTGCGATAGAGATCGACGAATATACGGATTTTCGCGCGTAGCACTTCTGGGACGACCGGAACCGGCACGTAGTCGACCGCTCCCATTTCATAGCCGCGGAGGCGGTCCAGATCGGAAACCTGGATGGCGGAGATGAAAATCATCGCGGTTTTCTGGAAACGCGGATGTTCACGGATCATGGCCGCGAGCTCGAAACCATCGAGCTCGGGCATGCAGACGTCGACCAGAATCACGGCAACTTCGTTCCTGAGCAGATATTCCAGGGCTTCTCGGCCCGAAGTCGCCACCACGAGATTTTCACCAAGCTCCTTGAGAATGACCTCATAAGCGAGCAGCTTGGCTGGCTGATCGTCAACCAGAAGGATGTCTATCTTTTCCTGGTCCATGCTCTAGTGCCCAGTCAGCGATGAAGCCACATTCTGATGGCGAGCAGCAACTGCTCGGTATTGACCGGTTTGGCGAGATAATCGGAGGCACCTGCCTCAAGGCATTTCTCCCGATCCCCTTTCATCGCCTTGGCGGTCAAGGCGATGATCGGGAGCCTGCGGAATGCCGGGTCGGTCCTGATGACGCCGATGGTTTGATACCCATCCATCTGCGGCATCATGATGTCCATCAGCACGACGGCAATTTCCGGATGCGATCCGACCAGCGCGACCGCCTCGCTGCCGGTCGTCGCGGTCAGCACCTTCATTCCGCGCCGCTCCAGAACGCTCGACAGCGCAAAGATGTTGCGGGCGTCGTCATCGACCAGGAGTGCGGTGCGGCCGACCAGATCCTCATCGGAACTGTTGAGCTTTTCCAGCATCCGTTGCTTCTCGTTCGGCAGTTCCGTGATGACGCGATGCAGGAACAGCGATGTCTCGTCCAGTAAGCGTTCGGGCGATTCCACGCCCTTGACCACGATGCTGCGGGCCATGGTGTGGAGTTCGGCGTCCTCTTCGACTGAAAGTTCGCGGCCGGTGAACACCACTACCGGAACATCCGGCAGCGAATTGTCGTTGCGGATCGAATCCAGAACCTCAAAGCCGCTCATGTCGGGCAGCCTGAGATCGAGGACGACGCAGTCGCACGGATGATCCCGGAGCGTCGTCAGCGCCCCGGCCCCGGTATCGGCGGTGATGATCTCGATGTCGTCGTGGCCGAGCAGCTCCTTGATGCTCATCTGTTCCGCCGCATTGTCCTCGACGATCAGGAGGCGCTTGCGGCGGGGCTTGGCGTATTCCTTGATCTGGGTCAGTGCCGCGGCGACACCTTCGGTGGTCGTCGGCTTGTTGACGAAAGAGAACGCGCCGCGCGCCAGAGCGTGCTGACGGTCTTCGTCGAGCGTAATGATCTGGACCGGAATGTGCCGGGTCAGCGGATTGTGCTTGAGCTGGCTCAGCACCGTCCAGCCGAGCATATCCGGCAGGAAGACGTCGAGCGAGATCGCGCTCGGCTGGTATTGCTTGGCGAGGTCGAGAGCTTCAGCGCCTCTCGCCACGACCAGCACCTTGAAGCCTTTATCGCGAGCCAGATCCACCAGCACCCGGGCATAATGCGGATCGTCCTCGACGATCAAAAGAATAGTGTCGCCGGGTTCCAGGTTCAGCCGGTCGTCGGGCAACTGTTCGATGACGCGCTCCTGTGTGACGGCGGGCATCGCGGGCGTGCCGCCATACTGCGACGGCGGGCTGATGCGCGGCGCGATCGTCGGTCCCGAATATTTCAGCGGCAGATAGAGCGTGAAGATGCTGCCTTTGCCCGGGGTGCTCTGCAGGTGAATTTCGCCGCCGAGCAGGCTTGCAAGCTCGCGGCTGATCGCAAGGCCAAGGCCTGTGCCGCCATATTTGCGGCTGGTGCCGGCATCTGCCTGCTGGAAGGCCTCGAAAATCAGTTTCTGCTTGTCCTGCGGAATGCCGATACCGGTGTCGGATACTTCGAAGGCGACGACCGCGGGCGAGTGATCGAGAACGGGATGTTCGGCGCTCCAGCCGCCAAGCGCGGCCGAGACGCTGAGGCGAACGCCGCCTTCGGCGGTAAACTTGAAGGCATTGGAGAGCAGGTTCTTCAGCACCTGCTGCAACCGCTTCGAGTCGGTGATAGATGCTTCGCCCGAGATGCGGATCGATCGCGACATCGAAGGTGAGCTGCCGGTTCTCGGCTTCGTGGCGGAACGGCCGTCCGACGGTTTCCAGCAGGTTGGTGGTGAGGATTTCCTCGGCTTCCACGGTCACCGTGCCCGATTCGATCTTCGAGAGGTCGAGAATGTCGCTGATCAGGTTCAGCAGGTCGGTGCCGGCGCCGTGAATGGTGCGGGCGAATTCGACCTGCTTGGCTGTCAGGTTGCCGTCGGGGTTTTCGGTCAGCTGCTGGCCCAGGATCAGGATGCTGTTGAGCGGCGTGCTGAGTTCGTGGGACATGTTGGCCAGGAATTCCGACTTGTACTTCGATGTCAGCGAAAGCTCGGTCGCCTTTTCCTCCAGCGCACGTCGGGCCTGCTCGATTTCCTGGTTCTTGCGTTCCACTTCGACGTTGCGCTCGGCAAGCTGCTGCGCCTTTTGCTCCAGCTGTTCGTTGGTCTGCTGCAACTCCTTCTGCTGGGTCTGCAATTCGCCGGCGAGTTGCTGCGATTGCGTCAGCAGTCCTTCGGTCTGCATCGTGGCCTCGATGCTGTTCAGCACGATGCCGATCGAGTCCGTGAGCTGCTCGAGGAAAGCCATCTGCGACGTCGTGAAGGTCGAAACCGACGCAAGCTCGATCACGGCCTTGACCTGGTTCTCGAACAGCACCGGAAGCACCACGAGATTTTTCGGGGCCATGCGCAGCAGCGCTGAGTTGATCGGGATCGCGTCGTTCGGAATATCGGATACCAGCCGTTGCCGCTTATCCATGGCGCATTGCCCGATCAGGCCTTCGCCCACCTGGATAACCTGCGCATGCGGATTCGCGCCGTCGCTGGCATAGGCCGCGAGCAGTCGCAATTGGGGACTGTCTTCGTTCTGAACCTGATAGATCACGCCGAGGTGCGCGTTGACCAGCGGGGTAAGTTCGGGGAGCAGCAGCCGGCCGACGGTCGCGAGGTCACGCTGGCCTTGCAGCATGTTGGTGAAACGGGCGAGGTTGGTCTTCAGCCAGTCCTGCTCGGTATTGAGGTCGGTGGTGAGCCGGAGGTTGGTGATCATCGTGTTGATGTTGTCTTTGAGCTCCGAGACCTCGCCTCTTGCGTCGACCTGAATCGAGCGCGTCAAGTCGCCCTTGGTCACGGCGGTCGCCACTTCCGCAATCGCGCGAACCTGCGAGGTCAGGTTGGCCGCGAGCAGGTTGACGTTGCCGGTCAGGTCCTTCCAGGTGCCGGCAGCGCCGGGCACGTTGGCCTGGCCGCCGAGACGGCCTTCCACGCCGACCTCGCGCGCCACGCTCGTCACCTGATCGGCGAAGGTCGCAAGCGTCTCGGTCATGTTGTTGATGGTGTCGGCCAGCGCCGCGACTTCGCCCTTCGACTTCACGGTCAGGTTCTGCTTCAGGTCGCCGTTGGCGACCGCGGTCACGACCTTGACGATGCCGCGCACCTGCTCGGTCAGGTTGGCGGCCATGAAGTTCACGGTGTCGGTCAGGTCCTTCCAGGTGCCGGCGACGCCAGGCACCTGCGCCTGTCCGCCGAGTTTGCCCTCGGTGCCGACTTCGCGCGCGACGCGCGTCACTTCGCCGGCAAACGCATTGAGCTGGTCCACCATCGTGTTGATGGTGTTCTTCAGTTCGAGAATTTCGCCCTTCACGTCCACCGTGATCTTGCGCGACAGGTCGCCGCGCGCCACGGCGGTGGTCACTTCGGCGATGTTGCGGACCTGCGTGGTGAGGTTGGCGGCCAGAAGGTTGACGTTATCGGTCAGGTCCTTCCAGGTGCCGCCGACGCCGGGCACCACGGCCTGACCGCCGAGCCGGCCCTCGGTGCCGACCTCGCGCGCCACGCGCGTCACTTCGGCGGCGAAGGAGCGGAGCTGCTCCACCATGGTGTTCAGGGTGTCCTTGAGCAGCAGGATTTCGCCGCGCACGTCCACCGTGATCTTCTTCGACAGGTCGCCGCCGGCGATCGCGGTTGCGACTTCGGCGATGTTGCGGACCTGCGCGGTCAGGTTCGACGCCATGAAGTTGACGTTGTCGGTCAGATCCTTCCAGGTGCCGGCCACTTCAGGCACTTCGGCCTGGCCGCCGAGCTTGCCTTCGGTGCCGACCTCGCGCGCCACGCGCGTCACTTCCGAGGCAAACGCGTTGAGCTGGTCCACCATGGTGTTGATGGTGTTTTTCAGTTCGAGAATTTCGCCCTTCACGTCCACCGTGATCTTGCGCGACAGGTCGCCGCGCGCCACGGCGGTGGTGACTTCGGCGATGTTGCGGACCTGGGCGGTGAGATTGCCCGCCATCGAGTTGACGCTGTCGGTGAGGTCTTTCCAGGTGCCGGCGACGCCCGGCACGTTGGCCTGGCCGCCGAGCCGGCCTTCGGTGCCGACCTCGCGCGCCACGCGCGTCACCTCGCCCGCGAAGCGGTTGAGCTGGTCGACCATGGTGTTGAGCGTTTCCTTCAGCTGAAGGATTTCGCCGCGCACGTCCACCGTGATCTTGCGCGACAGGTCGCCGCCGGCGATCGCGGTCGCGACTTCGGCGATGTTGCGGACCTGCGCCGTCAAATTGCCGGCCATGGAGTTGACGCTGTCGGTCAGGTCCTTCCAGGTGCCGGCGACGCCGGGCACCTCGCGCCTGGCCGCCGAGCTTGCCGTCGGTGCCGACCTCGCGCGCCACGCGCGTCACTTCGCCGGCGAAGGCGTTGAGCTGGTCGACCATGGTGTTGAGCGTTTCCTTGAGCTGAAGGATTTCGCCCGACACGTTCACCGTGATCTTCTTCGACAGGTCGCCCTTCGCCACGGCGGTCGCCACTTCGGCGATGTTGCGCACCTGTCCGGTCAGGTTGGACGCCATGGAGTTGACGCTGTCGGTCAGGTCCTTCCAGGTGCCGGCGACGCCGCGCACCTGCGCCTGGCCGCCGAGCTTGCCTTCGGTGCCGACCTCGCGCGCGACGCGCGTCACTTCGCCGGCAAACGCATTGAGCTGGTCGACCATGGTGTTGATGGTGTCTTTCAGCTCGAGAATTTCGCCGCGCACGTCCACCGTGATCTTCTTCGACAAGTCGCCATTGGCGACCGCGGTCGTCACTTCCGCGATGTTGCGAACCTGCGCCGTCAGGTTGGAAGCCATCGAGTTGACGCTTTCGGTCAAGTCCTTCCAGGTGCCGGCGACGCCGAGCACGTTGGCCTGACCGCCCAGCCGGCCCTCGGTGCCGACCTCGCGCGCGACGCGCGTCACTTCGCCGGCGAAGGCGTTGAGCTGGTCGACCATGGTGTTGAGCGTTTCCTTCAGCTGAAGGATTTCGCCCGACACGTTCACCGTGATCTTCTTGGAGAGGTCGCCGCCGGCGATCGCGGTTGCGACGTCGGCGATGTTGCGAACCTGCGCGGTCAGGTTCGACGCCATGAAGTTGACGTTGTCGGTGAGATCCTTCCAGGTGCCGGCGACGCCGGGCACCTGGGCCTGGCCGCCGAGCTTGCCTTCGGTGCCGACTTCGCGCGCCACGCGCGTCACTTCCGACGCGAATGAGTTGAGCTGGTCCACCATGGTGTTGATGGTGTCTTTCAGCTCGAGAATTTCGCCGCGCACGTCCACCGTGATCTTGCGCGACAGGTCGCCGCGCGCAACGGCGGTGGTCACGTTGGCGATGTTGCGGACCTGTGCGGTCAGGTTGCCGCACATCGCGTTGACGGAGTTGGTCAGGTCTTTCCAGGTTCCGGCGACGCCGGGCACGATGGCCTGGCCTCCGAGCTTGCCGTCGGTGCCGACTTCGCGGGCGACGCGCGTCACTTCCGACGCGAAGGAGCGCAACTGATCCACCATCGTATTGATGGCTTCTTTCAGCTGCAGGATTTCGCCGCGCACGTCGACCGTGATCTTCTTGGACAAGTCGCCGTTGGCGACCGCGATCGTCACCTCGGCGATGTTGCGGACCTGGCCGGTCAGGTTGTTGGCCATCGAGTTGACGCTCTCGGTCAGGTCCTTCCACACGCCGGTCACTTCCGGCACCTGGGCCTGGCCGCCGAGCTTGCCTTCGGTGCCGACTTCGCGCGCCACGCGCGTCACCTCGGAGGTGAACACGCAAAGCTGCTTGATCATGGTGTTGACGATGGTGGCCGACTGCAAAAATTCGCCGCCCAGCGGGCGACCGTCGACGTCCAGTTTCACGGCTTGCAGCAGGTCGCCTTGTGCCACCGCGGCAACCGCACGCGTCACCTCGCGCGTCGGCCATAGCAAATCGTCGATCAGCGTGTTGACCGAACCCTCCATGTCGGCCCACGAGCCGCTGGCGAGACCGAAGCGGACGCGCTGGCGCGTCTTGCCTTCGCGACCGACGACCTGGCCGACGCGCTCGAGCTGTTGCGCCATCCGCTGATTGGCGGCCACGATCTCGTTGAACGTATCGGCGATCTTGCCGTCGATACCGAGATGATCGCCGGTCATCCGCACCGAAAAATCGCCGCTGCGCATCGCCTGCAGCGCCTGCAACAGCTCCTGCGAGGGATCCTGTTTTCCATTGGTGTAGGGTAGTTTCGTCTTAGCGCGCCGACGCGAGGACGGATTGACCGAACCGAGTTCACCCATTGAAGTCCCCTCAAGAACCGAAAAAAGCGCCCTCAACCAGCGCGATGCGAGTCGGCCTCGGCCTGATCAAATCGTGCGCACGGTCGCAAAGCAAGTGAAATACATTAGATATTACAGTATGATAGCTGGGAGAAATCGAGCCAGAGGAATCAATTCGGCAGCCGAATATTCGTTCCCGGCAAGCCTAAAATTTCTTCGAAGGCGGTTTAAGTAACCCTGCCACTGTTCCCTGGCAGGAACTCCCTGGGCTCGGAGTGCGATTTCAGGCAGCTATCGCTGCGGAGTTTGTCGCCGCGGCGGGCGCGGGCTGACAGCCTGTGGGTTGAACTTCATCGTGATCTTGTTGGCGCTGTCGCTGACATCGAGCAGCGTCTGGCGGGCTTCCTCGATTACGATTCCGGATTTCTTGTCAAACGTCCGCGCAAATTCACGCATCTCTCTCAACTTTTCGAACAGCTCGTCAGCCTTTCCATCCGCAAATCCCGGCAAAAGATTGTCGATGCGCGCGATAGCGCTATTGAACCCCGCAAACGCGTCGTCGGCTTTGGCGATCGCCTTGTCGATCGCGTCGCCCCGGCTCGCCAGCGAGGCCGTGTAGGTCTGGAAACTCAACAGCCCGTCCTTGATCGTCGATTGATTGTCGACAAGAACCCGATCGACATTGTGCAGGGTGTCGCGGATCGACTGGATTTCGCTCAGGTCCGCGGTCAGGGTTGGAACGCCATCCTTGTCGGCAGGCACGGGCGGGTCGGAAGAATCGCCGCCTATCAACGAGATCGCGGCAATGCCGGTCAGCCCCTGAAACTCCAGTCCGACGACTGTGTCCTTGCGGATCGGCGCGTTCTTGTCGACCCTGACCTCGGCCACGACCTTGCGCGGGTTGTCCAGCCTGAGCGAGAGCACTTCACCGATCTGAACGCCGTCGAAATTCACGCTGCCGCCTCTGCGCAAGCCGCTAGCCGAGCCGCCCTCGAACACGATGCGCATCCGCGTTTCCTGCGAGATGGCACGTATTTTTCGAACCCCCAGAAGGCCAAACAGTCCGATCGCCAGGATCGCAAGCGTCGTAGTTCCGATCACGAGATTGCTAGAGCGCATCTTCATCGCAAGAAGCCGCCAAATCGCCTGTTTCCCGCCGATTGTACGGGCAAAGCGCATCAGGCGAAAGGCCGGATCCTGATGTCTTACGCCAGGGTCCACTCTTCGGCGCTGGCACCCGCCAGTGCCCGGACACGCGCATCGTCGGCAGCAAGCGCGGCCGCCGACCCCGAATAGACGACGATGCCGTCGTCAAGCACATAGGCATCGTCGGCAATTTCCAGGCTCATTCGTGCATTTTGTTCAACCAGCAGAACTGAGATGCCCTCGTTTTTCATTTGCTGGATGATGCGGAACACTTCACGCACGATCAGCGGCGCCAGGCCTTGCGACGGTTCATCGAGGATGAGCAGTTTCGGGTTCAATAGAAGCGCCCGTGCAATCGACAACATCTCTTGCTCGCCGCCGGAAAGCTGTCGACCGCGGTTGGACTTGCGCTCCTCGAGGCGGGGAAACAGCTCATAAATTCGCGCGATGGTCCAAGGGCCGCTGCGCTCCAGCGGTACCTTGAGGTTTTCCTCGACGCTGAGGTTAGCGAAAATGCGACGGCCCTCCGGCACGTAGCCGACGCCCAGTGCCGCGATGCGGAACGTTGGCCAGTGAGTGGTGTCCTGGCCAAACACCGTGATCTTTCCCTCACGCGCTGGCGTCAGTGCCATCAGACTTCGCAACGTGGTAGTCTTGCCCGCGCCGTTCCGTCCAAGCAGTGCGGTGATTTTGCCTTCGGCGGCGGCGAGGCTCACGCCGTGCAGGATATGGCTCTTGCCGTAATAGGTATGGAGGCCTTCGGCCTCAAGGGCTTGGGTCATGCGGCATTGCCCAGATAGGCGGCTTGGACCGCTTCGTTGGCGGCGATTTCCTGCGGAGTGCCCTGGGCGAGCATCCGGCCTTGTTCGAGGACGCAGATACGATCGGCCAGGTGAAAAACCACCCGCATGTCATGCTCGATCAGCACAATGGTGTAGTTGCTGTCCCGGTGCAGGCGTCGAATCAATTGCGTGATCTGGAACGTCTCCTGATCACCCATTCCCGCGGTAGGTTCGTCGAGCAAAAGAAGATGCGGCTTGAGCGCTAACGCCATTGCGATCTCGGCGGCACGCTGGTCGCCATGGGCGAGTTCACCTACCAGCCGATCGGCTTTGCCTTCGAGCGAGACCAGTTTGAGTGTCTCGTCGACATTCTTGTGCAGTCCGGCGGCTTCCGCGCGGCTGACCCACGGCCGCAGGCGATATCCGCCGGCGACTTCGGCTGCGATCCGGACGTTTTCGAACACCGTCAACTCGGGAAAGATTTCGGTGATCTGGAAGGTGCGTGCCATGCCCCGCGTCACCCGCTCATGCGTCGACAGGCGCGTGATGTCGCGGCCGTCAAAGACGATGCTGCCCGTCGTCGGTGGAAAGAATCCGCTGATCAAATTGAAGAAAGTGGTCTTGCCGGCGCCGTTCGGCCCGATAATCGCGCACATCTCTCCTTTCGCCACGCTGAGCGAAACGTCGCGTACGGCAACCAGGTTTCCGAATCGTTTGGTGACGCCCCTGATTTCGAGAACGTTCATGCCTTGCTCCGCTGCAGGAAGCCCAGTAGCCCGCGCGGGAAGAACAGCACGACCAGCACAAAAAGCAGGCCCACAAACGACATCCAGTTGACGGTGACGCTGGAGAGATAATCCTGCAGGACCACAAATACGGTGGCGCCTAGCAGCGGCCCCCAGAAACTGCGCATCCCGCCCATCACCGCCATCATGACGAAATCGCCCGACTGACTGTAATGCAGACCCCGCGGGTCGGCGAAGTTGTTGACGAGCGCGTAGAGCGCGCCGGCAAATCCCATGAAGAAGCAGGACATCGAGAACGCGATCCAGATGTGTCGTTCGACGGGAATGCCGAGGAAGCGTGCGCGGCGTTCGTTTTCGCGGATCGCGATCATGGTCCGGCCGAACGGCGATCGCAGGACAAATCCCATGGCGCCGACCGCCAGCGCAAAACAGAACAGCACGAAGTAATAGAAGTTGTTGGAGTTTGACACGATATCGAGTTTGAACAGGCCAAAATCGATTGGTTGGCGCGAGAATCCGCGTAGCCCGTCGTCACCGCCCGTCAGGGAGTTCCATTGGAAGGCGATGTAGTAGAATACCTGACCGAAGGCGATCGTTACCATAGCGAAATAGACGCCGCGCCGCCGGACGATCAATGTGCCGAGAATGGCGCCGCAAATACCGCCGAGCAGCATGCCAAGAATGAGTGCGAGCGGAGTGCTTGGCGCCAGAAATTTCAGGGCGAGCCCGGCCCCGTAGGCACCGAGCCCGAAATAGGCGGCATGACCGAATGACAGCACGCCGGTAAAACCAAGAAGGAAATTCACTGACATGGCCGCGAGGCCAAGTACCAGCACGCGGGTTGCCAGCGCTGTATATCCGCCGAGTGGCGCAATCCAATAAGGAGCAAGGATCAACAGCGCCCAAATCGCCGAGAGGGCGATGAGCTTGCGGGTTTGTTCGGTACTCAACTCATCATTCCTTCCTCGCCGAACAATCCGCGCGGGCGCAACAAGAGGACGACCGCCATCATCACGTAAATGACCGCCTCGCTCGCTGCCGGATAGAATACCGCGGTCAAGCCCGAGGCCACCCCGATCAGCAAGCCTCCTACCAGTGTCCCCGGCAGGCTGCCGATGCCGCCAACAATAATGGCGATGAAGCTTGGCATCAGGAGGCCCGTGCCCATCGTCGGTTCCAGGCCCAGCTGGCCGGCGGCGAGTACGCCGCTCAGACCGGCAAGAAAGATTCCGACGGCAAAATTGAGCGAGCGAAGCATCTGCACATTAATGCCGAGTGCTGCGACCGTTTCGAGGTCGAGCGTTCCGGCGCGGATACGCACGCCGAGACGGGTGTAGCGGAGAAGCAGAAAGAGAAGCGTAACGGCGACCATCACCACGGCCACCATGAACAGGCGGTAACCCGTGATGAAAAACAGGTCGTTGCTGAGCGGCTGCGCCAAAAACGGCGGAATCGTAACCGGCTTGCCTTGCGGGCCCCAGATGAAGCGCGTGCCGTCCTCAATGATGAAGGCGAGACCAAAGGTAAGCAACAGACTGTAGAGCGGATCGCGCCCATAGAGCGGACGAATCAGCACACGTTCGACGACGAGCCCGATGACGGCGGTGAGAGGCGGCGCCACCAGTAGCGCGCCCCAGAAGCCGATATATGGGGTTACTGCATAGGCGATGTATCCGCCGATGACGAGAAAGCCGCCATGGGCGAAATTAATAACGTTGCTCAGATTCAGGATGAGCGAGAGGCCCAGCGCCATCAGTACGTAGAAGGCGCCGATGATGAGTTCGTTGGTGACGTTGAACAGAAGGAGTTGCGACATGGCTCACCGAAGGCAACACATGCATTTGATCCGAGAGACGCCGTCCCCCGGACCGCTTGAGAATAATGAACTCCGAATTATGTCGGCCACTGAACCGCGCAACCGGTTTCGCTTACCGCCGGCGCGGTCTTGTCCCCAGCGACGACCTCATCGACACGGAACAAGTCTTCCGGGTCATCCTTGCCTTTCGACTGCGCCTCGCCGACGAAAGCCGACGTCATCAGCTGGTGGTCTCCCTTGCGGTAGTAGCATTTGTTCGGCTGCAGCTTGACGTCATCAGGGAGCTCGAAATTTTCAAGCGCGGATGCCAGCTTGACCGCGTCGAGCGTTTTTTGCGCGTTTGCCACCAGCGCAAAGGTCGTCGCCGACGTGTAGCCAAACCAGTGCCGCGCGGTCGGCACATGGCCGCCATTGACTTTCCGAATGTCGGCAACGAATTTTTCGACGCCCGGGACGCCGGGTTGTTTCCAATACCACTCGAACATCCAGATTCCGATGCGGGCTTCCGGCGGCAGCCCTGCAAGCGACTCCAGTTCCTGCTGGGTGCCCGCCACATGGATCTGCTTGTTAAGACCGAACTGCACGACCTGCTTCAAGCAGTTGATCATGTCGGAGCCCTGCACCAGGAGGATCATCACATCCGGATTCGCGGCGCGCGCCTTGATCAAATAGGCAGAGAAATCGGTGGTGCCGAGCGGCGTCAATTCATTGCCGGTAACGGTGCCGCCGAGCTTCTTCAGGTCTGCCGTGCAGGCATCGTAGAGCGTGTGGCCGAAGGCGTAATCGGGCGTGATGAAGTGCCATTTCTTGCCGTATTTGCTGAACAGTACGCCGGATACCGAATTGGCCTCCATCCGTGTCGTATTGCAGACGCGGAACACGTTCCATTTGCAATCCTTGCCTGTGATGGAATTGGTATGGCCACCGGAAACGATGTGCAGGACTTTCTTCTCCGCCGTGACCTGGGCAATCGCGGCCGCGATGCCCGAATTGACGTCGCCGATCATGAAGTTGACCTGATCGCGTTCGATCAGCTTGCGGGCTTTTTGCACACCGGTGCCGACGTCGTTGGCGGAATCCTCCACCAGTAACTCGACCTGGCGTCCGAGTATCCCGCCCTTGGCATTTATTTGCTCGACGGCGAGCTTTGCCCCCATGACCTCATTGCCGGCCGGCGCCGCGTAGACGCCGGTCAGAGGATCGACCATGCCCATCCGGATCGGCGTCTCGCCGCGCGCCTGAATGAGGAAGGGCGAAGCCACCTGAAATGCGCCGAACGCGGCCGCGCCTTTCACGAGGGTGCGCCGATCGAATTTGGCGATGAAGGTTTGCGATGTCATGAACTATCCTCTGGAAGATTTACTATGGGTTTGCCATGCCTTTAGGGACGGCCGACGCCTCGTCGGCGTCGGCCGTCCAAATCGATCGAGGCCGTTCGACTTCAAGCCGGCCATTGAATCTTGCAGCCGGTGTTTTCAGCCGGCCCGGCAGCCTTTTCACCCGGCACGGGATTGTGCACCGTGAACATATTGTCGGGATCTCCTTTGGGTGGATGGGCCTCGCCGACAAACACGGTGCTCATCAATTCATGGTCGCCGGCGCGGAATGCCGGCGCGCCCGATTGCAGTGCGACCTCGGGCGGCAATTTGAAGCCCGAGAGCGCCTGCGATAGCTTCACGGCATCAAGCGTCTTTTCCTGGTTGGCAATCAACGCCAGCGTCCAAACCGACGCGTAGCCGAACCAGTTGCGCGCCGTGGCCGCGAGGCCCGTGATCTTCTTCATCTCGGCATTGAATTCTGCAACATGCGGCAAGCCCGGCTGGTCCCACCACCATTCCATCGTCCACCATCCGACGCGTGCGCCATCAGGCACCGCACGGATGCTCTCAAGCTCGAACAGAGTCCCGCCAACGGCCATTTGCTTGTCCAGACCAAACTGGACAAATTGCTTGAGACTGGAAACCTGGTCGCCGCCACCCATGACGTTGATGAGGACCTGTGGGCCGTAGGCCTTCGCCTGAATTAGATAGGCCGAGTAATCCGGCGTACCGAGGGGCACGAGAGAGGCCGCGGAGGTGCCGCCCGCGGCCTTCAATAATTTTTCGAAGCCAGCCTGGACCGAATGTCCATATGCGTAGTCCGGTGTCAGGAAGTACCATTTTTTGCCAAACTTCTCCATCAGCGTAGAGGCGATGGCGTTGGCGTCCATCGCAGTAGAATTGCAGACCCTGAATACGTTCCACGAGCAATTTGCGCCGGTGATCGGATCGGTGTGGCCGCCGGAGACGATATGGAGCACCTTCTTTTCGCGAGTGACTTGCGCCATCGCGATCGCGATACCGGAGTTCACATCGCCGATGATGAAGCTCACCTGATCTCGCTCGATCAGTTTGCGGGTCTTTTGTACACCCGTGCCGACATCGTTCGCGGAGTCCTCGATCAAGAGTTCAACGGGACGGCCTAGAATGCCGCCCTTCTTATTGATCTCCTCGGCGGCGAATTTTGCGCCTACCACTTCGCCTTGGGCGATGGCGGCATAGACGCCCGTCAGCGGATCGACCATGCCGATCCGCACCGGCGTTTCACCTCTCGCCTTGATGATGAAGGGCGGCGCGAATTGCACTGCAGCAAGTGCGGCACCAGCTCCGAGAATTGTCCGCCGGTCGACCGGGCGGGGTCGCTTCGAGTTACTCATGCTGTCCTCCCAGACGAGATGACGTGTCTTGAAGCCGGCATTCTCCGATGCCGTTAGAGGCCATGAGCGTAACCTTTCCGGCCCGCCTTTGCCAATGACGATCCGGACCAAACGCCTGCGACCTTCGGCTACCTGCATGGAAAGCCGATGGCGCGTCGCACCAAATATTACGGTGTCAGCGACGCCGCGTAGGCCGCAAGCGAAATCATGTCGTCATGCGAGAGCTTTTCGACCACAGGCGCCATCGGCGCGCCGGCGCTTCCGGCCCGCGCGTGTTGCTGAAAATCATAGAGCTGGCGGACCAGATAGCTCGGCGAACGTCCGGCGATACCCGGGATGGGCGCGACGCCCCTCAGGTCAGGGCCATGGCAGGTGATACAGGGCGTGGTGATGCCCGCGCCTCCGGTCGTGGCCAACACTTGGCCCTTGGCGATACTGCCTTTCGGTGCGTAAGCGATAAACCGCGAACGCGTGTCGCGGTGTTCGAATTGGGCGGCATCCATCGGCACCTCGATGATACGCTGTCCGATCGGCTCGGTCCCGCCGTCCTTCACCGGCATGTAAAACACGCGCGCGATTTGCGTTACCGGAACGGTGTCGGTCTCCACCACCTTGATGTTGGCCTGGGGCTTGAGCGAGGCGAAATAAGCCGCGGCCGCCTTGATCTCTTCCTCATTGCTGGCTTTGGCGATCGCCGTCATCAACACGCTCGGGCTGCGTTGCGGACCTGCAAATTTCCGTGCGCCGCTCTTATAATCCTCGATCTGCCGGGTGATGTAGGCCGCCGGCAAGCCGGCCAAGCTCGCGTTCTCCGGTCCGCCGGTGCCAGCGGCGCGATGGCACGAGCCGCAGGCGCGCACGTCCGGCATCCGGCCATGCGCCACCACATCCGGCAGTGGGGGATGGTCCTCGGGATGCCAGTCGGGCACAAAAAACAGATCGCGCTCCTGCTTGACGGTGAAGCTCGCCGTGCTGTCCGGGACGTGTTGCGGCACGTCGTTGGCGGGCGGGGCCTTGAAATCTGGTGCCCACGGATAGGCCCATGCGGGAAATGACGACGATGATGTAGAAGCAGGCGCTGGAGATTGGGTTTGCGCGATCGAAACGCTGCTTGCAGCCACGCCTATCATCGCCATGGCGGCGAATGCCGGTAATCGCATTGAATTCCTCCCGATTGTTATCAGTGGCCGCCGGCGTTTTTTGCAGCGGCATTATTAAGAACGATCAAGCCGTCGACAGCGACGCCGGCCCGTCCATTGACCAGAAACGGATTGACGTCGATCGAGGCAATTCGGTTGCCGGCATCCCCCATCAGGTTGGAGAGGCCGACGAGCGCCTTGACGACGGAGGCTTCATGCAACGACGGCCTGCCGCGATAACCGCGAAGTTTTGCGCCTGCCTTGGTGCGGCCGATCAGTCTTTTGGCTTCGTCCGCATCGAGCGGCGCGCCGGCCAGCGCGACGTCTTTCATCAGTTCGATCTCGACGCCGCCGGTGCCGAACAGCACGACCGGGCCCATCTCCGCATCGAGCGCGGTGCCGACGACGAGTTCAAGATCGGCCTTGACCTGTTGTGCGATCAGGATGCCGTCGATTTTTGGCTTGCTCTTCAATTTCTTCACCCGCGCCGAAATCTGGTCGAAGGCCTTCCTGACTTCGGCCGCCGTGGTGAGGTTCAGCACCACGCCGCCGACGTCTGATTTGTGCAGGATCTGCGCGCTGACAACCTTGGCGACAACGGGAAAGCCGATTTTCTTGGCGATCTTCACGGCTTCGGACGAGGTCTGCGCGATCGCTTCCTTTGACACCGGAATGCCGTAGGCCTTCAGAAGCTTTTTGGAGGAAACTTCGTCGAGCGCTGCGCCCTGGGCGTTCTTGAGGATGCGCTCCAGCGCCGCGCGGGCCGAGACGGAAGAGTGTGATGTGATCTCCGGCACATTCTTGGGCAGGCCGGCATAGTCGATCAGCGCCTTGATCGCGCCCACCGCCCGGTCCAGTCCTTGCATCACCGTGATATTCGGCAGCGACTGGCGCAGGTCCTTGGTGAATTCGGTAAAGCCGATCGACATCGTCGAGATGTAGATCACCGGCTTGTTTGCAGCTGCCGCCATTTCGTTGACCCGCCGCAAGTTGCGTTCGCGCAATTCGTGCGGCGCCTTCGGCAACTCGGCGTCGATGATGACGATATCGGTGTCGGGATCGTCGATCATGATCTTGATCGACTGGATGTAAACTGAAGGATCGACCACCGCGGCAAAGCCGGCATCGAGCGGATTGCCGACGATCGAGCCGGGTCCGAGCATTTTGGCGAGTTTGTCGCTGGCCGCAGCACTCAAGCCCGCGAAGTTGAGCCCGGCCGCGGCGAAGGCATCGATTAAAAGGCCTCGCTTGCCGCCGGAGAGAGTAACGGCGGCCAGTCGAGAGCCTTTCGGCGAAGCGGCATGGACAAAGCATTCCGTGGTTTCGATCAGCTCATCGAGGCCGCGGGCGCGGATCACGCCTTCGCGCGCGGAGATCGCGTCAAAACTCTCGATCGAGCCGGCCAGCGCGCCGGTATGCGCCATCGCCGCGGCGCGGCCGCCTTCCGAAGCTCCCAACTTGATCGCGATCACCGGTTTGCCGGCCGCACGCGCGGCCTTGCAGGCGTCGCGGAACGCCTTGGTGTTGCGGACGCCCTCAAGGTAGACCACGATGACGCGGATCGAAGGATCGGCGACGAAATAATTCATCAGGTCGGTCGTTTCCAGACCGGCCTCGTTTCCGGTGGTGACCATGTAACCGACGCCGACGCCGCGATCCTCCAGCGCCTGGCGGATCGCCATTATGATCGCGCCGGACTGGCCGGCGATCGCGACCGGGCCCGCTTCCATGGTCACCACGCGATCGTCGATATTGGTGAAGAGCTTTTCGCCGGCACTTAGGTTGCCGAGGCAATTCGGGCCGGTGACGGCAAGCCCGGTTTCCCGGATCGCCTGTTGCAGTTCGACGGCGAGCCTTTGGCTCTCGATGTCCTGCAATTCGCTGAAGCCGGAGGTCACGATCGTAGCCGAACGGGCGCCCGAAGCGGCGGCCTCCCGGATCACCTGAACCGCAAAACGCGCCGGCACCATCACCAGCACGTGGTCAGGCTTGTCCGGCAGGCTGGCGAAATCCTTGTAGCAGGGTACGCCCCAGATGGTTTCGCGCTTGCTGTTGAGCGGGTAGAGGCCGCCTTCGAATTTGTATTTGATCAGATTGGTCCAGATGCGCTCGGCGTAATTGCCGGGCTTGTCCGTCGCGCCGACCAGCACGATGTTGCGCGGATGCAGCATGGCGTGAATTTGCTGGACGACGCGGCTGGCGCCCGATGACGGCGACCATTTTTTCGATGCCGCGTGTCCTGACCGCGCTTCCATGGGCCTTGACCGCTATCCCTGATAATTTTTCCGGAGACGAGGATCGGCTTTTGCGAAGCTCCGGGTGCTTGATTTCTTCTTATTGATAGTCTGAAGGCGTGGCAACTCGCGTTGGTAGAAGACGGACCGCCTACCACGCCGGTCTGGGCTGCGAAGGCGAGGCAATGCCGGCCAGCAAGACGGCCAGAATGCCGGTCAGGAAGATGCCGTCGAACGTCCCCGCGCCGCCGATGGAGGCGACCGGCGCGCCAAGGCCACTGATCTTGTCGAGATTGGAGAGGTCGGCGCCGATCAACGTCCCCATCGAACCGCCGATATAGGCAAGGGGCGCTGCGTATTCGCGGGACAGAAGGAACGCCAGGATCGCGGTCGCAACGACCGGCGCGAACACCGGCACCGCAATGCCGAGACCGTGCACCGGCGTCGCCATCGAATGGATGATCAAGGCGATGGCGATGACGGCGATCGTCGCTTTGCCCCAGAGCTGATATCGAAGCACGAGATAGCTCGACATCAGCGTCGGGATCACCGCGCCGCCGACATTGACCGCAAGCACCGTGCCGGGCCATTGCGCGACCTGCGGCACGACATATTGCATGCCGAAGAAATCGATGACCTGTCCGGACTGCACCGCTCCCGGCAGGACGGTGATCGGAATGTTGAAGTAGCTTCCGATCAGCGAGCCGAACAGCAAGAACAGCGCGGTGCCCGGGCCGACGCCAAGCTTCATATAGGCGTATCGGAGAATGCGGAGCTGAATCAGGATGACCAGCCCGATGAACAGGAAGACCAGGATGGAAAACAATGCCGGCGTGAGCGGCAGATAGTGAACCTGGGAGTTCATGGCGGTTTCGGCCGTTCAGTATCGGTTGCCTGATCCAATTAAATTGGGAAACTTGTTGCGAAATCGCAAGGCTCGAATTCCAGATGGATCGGCGATGACGCAGGGGTTACCGTAAAGACGTCAAGCGAAGGGGCAGCAACGTGATTACGCTTTATCACTGCACGGCAGCGCGCTCGTTCCGTCCGCTCTGGGCGCTGGAAGAACTCGGGCTTCCCTATGATCTGAAGATGCTGCCGTTCCCGCCGCGGGTATTGGCCAGGGATTATCTCGCCCTCAATCCGCTCGGCACGATTCCGCTTCTGATCGACGGCGACACGCGCATGACCGAATCGGCGGCGATCCTGCAATATCTGGTCGCGCGCCACGGGCCGACGCCGCTTGCGGTCGGTATCGATGAGCCCGACTACGGCGCCTATCTCAACTGGCTGCATTTCGGCGAAGCGACGCTGACCTTCCCGCAAGCTTTGGTGTTGCGCTATTCAAAGCTCGAACCGGAACAGCGGCGCAGCCCGCAAGTCGCAACCGACTATGCGAAGTGGTTCTTTGGCCGGCTGCGGGCGGTCGAAGCCGCGGTTGCTGACAGCGAGACGCTGTGCGGGAACAGGTTTACGGTTGCCGATATTTCCGTGGGATATGCGCTGCTATTGGCCGAGCGTATCGGCCTTGCCGGGGATTTCGGCCCCGCCGTCGCAGCCTATTGGGGGCGGTTGCAACACCGCGACGGGTTCTGCCGGGCGGTGAAAGCGGAGGCCATAGCCGGCGAGCAGCAACAGGCTGCGAGCATGTGGTGGTGAAGATTCAACTTGCGTCGAGCAGTTTGTTCAGCCGCAGCCGCGTGATGATGTAGACGTTCTGCAAATCGTTGGCGAATTCGGTTTGCGTATCGTTGTTCAGCCGCCGCTTGAATTCGAAGAAGATGCCTTCCTTGGTGTGCATCCGCACCGCAATAATGAAGGGAAATCCGAATTTTGCCTTGTATGCGGCATTGAGGTTTGACAACTCCGCAAATTCTGGCGGCGACAGGGCGTTAAGTCCGGCGCTTGCCTGCTCGGCGACGGAGGAAGCGGTCATGGCGCCGGCTTGGGCTTCCTTGCCGGCCAGATCGGGATGGCTCCGCAACAATGCCAACTGCTGGGCTGCCGGGGCGTTTTTCGCCACGGCGACCATGGCGGCGTGCATGTCGTCCAGACTGGCAAACGGCCGCTTTTCCCAGGCCTTCTCGGCGACCCATGGCGATTTCTCGAAGATGCCGCCGAACTTTACGACAAAGGCAGCGCGATCCATCGCGTTGATCGGCGCCATGTCGACCGGGCCGGCGATCGCTTTCGCGATCAAGACCGGCCCGAGCATCAGGGTGCAAACCAGGCCCGCAAGCAGCCGGGAACGACCGATCATTTTCAGCCTCCTTGCGTTGCGGAAGCGAGTCTTAGCTGCCGCGATAGGTCGTGTAGCTCCAGGGCGATACCAGGATCGGCACGTGATAATGGGCCGTAGCATCGGCCATGCCGAACTGGATGATGGCCTTTTCCAGGAACGGCGGGTTGGGTAGCACCGTGCCGAGTTTGGTGAAATACTCGCCGATATAAAACACCAGTTGGTATTTCCCGGCTTTCATGGTCTCCGGCGTCAGCAGCGGTTGGGCGTTGCGGCCGTCGGCATTGGTGTGAACCGTCGCAAGCAGCTTGTAGGTTTCGCCGTCGAGCACGCTGAACTCGATCTTGACGCCCTCGCCGGGTTTGCCGCTGGCGGTATCGAGCACGTGGGTGGTCAATCCAGGCGATCCGGCCGCCCAAGCGGTCTTGTTGGCAAATGCCGCGAACGCCAGCATGGCCGAGCCCGCTCCCAAGAGGCCCCTTCGATTAACTACTGTCATCATACTGATCCTGCTCCGTTAGATTGCCCCGCGCGTGATGGGGTCACGCGATTTAGCGCTGCAAAAATCGCGCCACGCAAGATGTTTTTCCTGCGCCAACGGATGCGGGGGAAAATTTATAATCAGCGCTTGAGCGGCGGATTGTCGCGGGCCTGTGTGGCATGTTCGGTCGAGGCCCGGGCCTTCGCCATCATCGCGTTGCAATACGCGTCGCGGTCGCGATCGAAAGCCTGCTGGCGCACGCGGAAAGCCGCAACCCTGCGGCGGATTTCGTCGCGCAGGTCGCTCGAGCCGATCGGGGAGAGGCGGGCCGGGAGGACATCGACGGGGCGCTCCACCGTGAAAGGCTGGTCGGACGACACCGGTTTGAGGCGGGCTTCCAGCCTGCCCTCAACGTCCGTCGCCTTGCCGGCGACTGACTGCACAAAGGCCATGGTTTGAGCCAGCAGGAGGTCGCGCTCTTGTTTCCACGTCATGATGCATCCCACCCTCCGCCTATCTGAGCAAAGGGCCGGTGAGCAATCAAGCGACGCGGGACAGTCATCCACACGATTGCGCGTAAATGCTCTGGGCGGCACTTCCCAAGGGAAGCGCCGCAGCCACTCCACTTAGTGGGGGTCACTGGTGGTATTTCACGGTCAGGTAAGCGCCCAGTCCTTCGCCGACAAAACCGCCGGCGCCGTTGGCGGCGACGAAGTAGAGCTTGTTGGTGAAGTTCTTGACGTTCAGCGACACGCCCCAGTTGGCATTCTCCCAGCCGACCAACAGATTGCCGATCACAAAGCCCGGAACGGAATTGACGTTGGTGGTGTCGCTCCAGGTCCGGTCGCGATAGTTGGCGCCGATGCCGAACTGGAATCCGGAGACGCCACCGAGCGCGAACTTATAGATGCTCCACGCATTGGCCATGTTGGCCGGCACGCCCTGCGGAACATTGCCGATCTGGGTAACTGCCTGCGGGGCGCTTGTCAGCACGGTCTGCTGATGGGTGGCGTTGGCGAGAATGCTCCATTGATCGGTGACCTTGGCGATCAGCGAGATTTCCTCGCCGTTGGTGAGTTGGCTGTCGAAAAAGATGATATCGGTGCCATTCGCCTGGGCTACTGATGTCGCGACATTATCGCGGGACACGTTGAAGACAGCTGTGTTCAACACGATCCTCTCATTGAGGAATGTGAAGCGGACGCCGGCTTCGTATTGCCGCGCCGACTCAGGCGCGCCAATACCATTGGTGCTGTTTTCCGAGTTAAAGTTGCTCAGGTAGCTTTGGGACGCGCCAATATACGGCGCCATCCAGTTTGTGAGATGATAGAGCGTGCCAATGTTCCAGCTCAGGGGTTTGTCGTTCCGAAATTCCGGGACGCCGGCGATGACCGGAACGCCGGTGTTGGTGAACTGGGAGGGGAGTCCCGTCGTCGGGTTCAGCACGGTGACCAGCGGATCCAGCTCGTTCTGATACCAGTCCTGACGCACACCAATGCGTAGCTTCCACTTGTCGGTCAGGTCCATCTGGTCGGTGGCATAGACACCGTAGTAGTCGGCGACTAGATGATTGTTGTCGCAAGAGTGCGAGCTGTCGCACTTGAAAGCCAGGCTGTTGGGGGATGTTTCCGGAGCTACCGGTGCAAAGATGTTGGGAATGTCATTAAGACTGGCCGTAACACGGTTCGTATCCATAACCTGGTGTTGGTACTCGAAGCCGGTCAACAGCGTGTGGTGCACCCCACCGGTATAGAATTTCCAGACGGGTTCGAACTGATAATCGAAGAAGCCATCTGAATCATTCTGCCAACGCAACTGCCGGCCGGTCAGGTCGTCTCCATTTATCACATGGGTGGCGGTGCTGTCGTTGTTGCGCATCGCGTCGATATCGCGATGTGTATACGAAAAGCGATTATTGATGGTCAGGAAGTTCGTGACGTCCCATTGATCGGTAAAGGTGGGGCGGATGTCGTCCTGTTTGGCGAAGGAAAACGGCGTCGAATATTTTGCGGTGTCTGAAACGCCCGTGATCGGCTGGCCGTTGAGATAGATCAGACCGTAGGCATCCGGCGTCTGCTCGATATGCCGTGCATCGAGCGCGAAAGTGAAGGTGTGGTCATCGACATGCCAGGAGAACGCCGGGCGGAACTCGTAATCCTTGCTGTTGAGGTCGCGGAAAGCATCTCCACCGGTGAAGGTGGTGTCGATCCGGTAGTTCAGTCCGCTGATGGTCGTTGGCCCCGTCACATAGTTGCTGTTGGTCACGCCGCCGAACGAATTGACCTGTGTGCTCGTTCCCCAATGGAAGACCGGTGACGGATCATAGTGGACGATGTTGATGGTGCCGCCGGGCGGCCCGCTGCCGAACAGCGCCGAACCCGGGTCCCTCCAGGATTTCGACCTGCTTGACGCCATTGAGCGAATGCACCAGGCCGCCGAGCTGATCGCCGTCCGAGAAGCCGTCGGTATAGACCTGCGCGTTCAGGCCGCGGATCAGGAAGTGGTCGAAATAGCCGAGCGAATCCTGACCACCGCTGTTGATGCCGCTGGCGTTCCAGATGGCGTCCCGGAGCAGCGTGCCGCCCTGTTCGGTCACGACCTGCCGTGGAATGATCTGGACGCTTGAGGGAAGATCGGCAAGTTTGGTGCCGGTTTTTCCCAATCCGGGCACCTGCTGCAACGGCGGGCCGGAAGTGTTGTTGTTCGGGCCGTTACCGTCGTCGGGAGCCGCGGCAGTTTGGGTGCCCGGCTTCGGCGGCTTGCTGGTGCGTGCGGTGCGCCGCCTTGTCGACGGCGTCGAGGCCGCGGCGGTCTGTTTCGGTGTCGCGCGATTTTTCGGGGCCTCGATTTGAACCGGCGGAAGGTCGGAGGAGTTATCCTGCGCGCGAGCCAGTCCCCATTGAAAACGCCGGCAATGCCGCACACAGCAGCCCGGCATAATGATATCGAAGAATGCAGCTGAGCTGTGTGTTGTTGCTCAACCGGTTTGTATCCTGCCTCATCAGTGACGCGCCCCACGTAATCTAGAATTAGACCGGTGCCAAGTTGAGATGTGATCCCCCCGCTTGCATGTGGACGTAACACAACGCGGATTACACTATTCCACGGCTGATCACGAAGCCGGCTTAGAAGTCGTCTTAGAAGCGATCTAGATTGAAGCGCGAAGATCGCGGCAGGGCGCTGCACGCAGCCGCATACACGCGATGACGGGTGCATTCTTGAGATCGACCAGGCTGATCAAACTATCGCAGGCGCAGCAACGTTGAGGACCATCTCCGTCTTGACTGCGGTGACCCGGACTGATCCGTTGTGCGTCTCTTTCGCGGTGACGGTCGTGCCGGCGCGCCGATCAATCTTTCAGGCCTCGCATGCTGCCGCTCGAGGCCATCGCCGTCCCCGGACAATCGGCCAGTTGCGTTCGACCTCACGGCTGGAAGATTATTCCAACGCCGCAAAATGTCGCGTCGGCGATTTTTCACGGGCCGGTTGCGCCGTACGCAGCAGATTTTGCTTGATCCCGTTGGCCGCGTGACCAGACTATCGGACGATCTCTTCTTGGTCCTGTCGTATATCTGGATTACCTCAATTCACGGTTGCACTTGAAGGGGACGACATGAGCGCGACTGAGCGATCGACGCGTTCGGCCCGATTGGCCGATATCCGTTCATTCTATCGCCTTTCCCCGATCCTCATCGTGCTCGCCGGGCTTCTCGCGGGCTGCGAGGAAAAGCAGGCGCCTCAGGCCGCGGCCGCCGCCCCGCCCGTCACCGTCGCCCAACCCGTCAAGCGAACCGTCACGGACTGGGACGAATTCACGGGGCGGTTTGATGCGGTCGAGCAGGTTCAGGTTCGTCCCCGCGTCGGTGGCTTCATTACGGCGGTCGAATTCCGCGACGGCGCCTTCGTCACGACCGGCGACCTCTTGTACCTTATCGACGCCCGTCCGTTCGAAGCGGTAGCCACGCAAGCCGACGGTCAGCTCTCGGATGCGCGCGCCAAGGTCGAACTGGCCAAACGGGAGCTGGATCGCGCGCCTGACGCTGCAACAGTCGCAGAACGTGGCGGACAACATCGTCGATCAGCGGCGTCAGGCGCTGCAAGCGGCGAGAGCCGCCGAGACCCAGGCCGAGGGCGTGCTGAAGGCGGCCCAGCTCAATGTCGAGTTCACCCATGTTACCGCCCCGATCAGTGGCCGGGTGAGCCGGCATCTCGTCGACGTCGGCAATCTCGTGCAGGGCAGCGAAGGCAGTTCGACGCTGCTGACGTCGATCGTTTCGCTCGATCCGATCTACATCTATTTCGACATCGATGAAGCCACCTATCTTAAATACAACCGGCTGTGGTTCGAGGGTAAGCGTCCGAGTTCGCGTGACACCCCCAACCCGGTCGAGGTGACGCTGACGGGCGAAACCAAGCCTTCCCACAACGGCACGATCAATTTCCTCGATAACCAGCTGGATGTCTCCACCGGCACGCTACGCGGCCGGGCGGTGATCCCGAATACGGATCTGTCGATCCTGCCCGGGCAGTTCGGCCGCGTGCGCCTGATCGCGAGCGCGCCTTATGAGGCGTTGCTGGTGCCTGACGCCGCCGTCGCCACCGATCAAGCCCGCAAGATCGTCTTTGTGGTCAAGGACGACAACACCGTCGAGGCCAAGCCCGTCACCCTGGGACCGCTGGATGAAGGCCTGCGTGTGATCCGTGATGGCCTCAAGCCGGAAGATCGTGTGATCGTCGATGGCCTGCAGCGCGCGCGGGTCGGGGCGAAAGTCACGCCTCACGACGCCAAACCTGCTCTGGCCGGTGGCAAGACATGAATCTCGGGGCGCTTTCCGTCAACCGGCCGATTCTGGCGATGGTGCTGTCCATCGTGCTCCTGATCGTCGGCGCGATCGCCTATACGACGCTGCCGGTCGCTGAATATCCGCAAGTCGTGCCGCCGACCGTGGTGGTTACCACACAATATCCGGGCGCTTCGGCGCAAACCGTGTCCGATACCGTCGCAGCTCCGATCGAGCAGCAGATCAACGGCGTCGAGGACATGCTCTATCTCTACAGCCAGGCGACCTCGAACGGGCAGCTCACGATCACCGTGACGTTCAAGCTCGGCACCGATCTCGACAAGGCCCAGGTGCTGGTCCAGAACCGGGTGGCGATCGCGACGCCGCAACTGCCGGATGACGTTCAGCGCAACGGCGTGGTGACGCGCAAGAACAGCCCAGACATCCTGATGGTCGTGTTCATGTTGTCGCCCGACGACACCTTCGACCAGCTCTATATCAGCAACTATGCGCTGCTTCAGGTGCGCGACCAGTTGCTTCGGCTTGATGGCATTGGCGACATCCAGATTTTCGGTGCGCGCGATTACTCCATGCGCCTGTGGCTCGACCCTGACAAGATCGCCAATCTCGGCCTGACGGCCGGCGACGTCTTGACCGCGATCCGCTCGCAGAATTTGCAGATCGCCGGCGGCCAGCTGGCGGGACCGCCGATCGCGGACCGCGCCTTTCAGCCCAATCTGACCTTCACCGGGCGGTTGAAGGATATCAGGCAGTTCGAAGACATTCTCGTCAAAGCCGGCAGCGATGGCCGCACCGTGCGGCTGCGCGACGTGGCGCGGATCGAGCTCGGCGCGCTCGACTACACCACCAACAGCTTCCTGTTGCGCAAGACCGCGGTGGCGATGCTGGTGACCCAGCGCCCGGGCTCGAACGCGCTCGCCACCGCCAAGAACATTTCCGACGCGATGGTCAAGCTGAAGGCGAACTTCCCCAAAGGGCTCGACTACAATATCGGCTACAACCCGACCGAGTTCATCGCGCAGTCGGTCAACGAATTGATCAAGACCATCTACGAGGCGATGGTCCTGGTCGTCATCGTGGTGCTGGTTTTCCTGCAAGGATGGCGCCCGGCGATTATCCCGATCGTAGCGATCCCGGTATCGCTGGTCGGGACGTTCGCCGCGATGGCCGCGCTCGGCTTTGCCATCAACAACCTGACCCTGTTTGGTCTCGTGCTGGCGGTCGGCATCGTGGTCGACGACGCGATCGTGGTGGTGGAAAATGTCGAGCGGCATCTCCGCGACGGCTTGAGCAAGCGTGACGCGGCGCTGCGCACCATGGAGGAAGTCGGCGGCGCGCTGGTATCGATCGCGCTGGTGCTGTGCGCGGTGTTCGTGCCGACCGCGTTCCTCGGCGGCATTTCCGGACAGTTCTTTCAGCAATTCGCCATCACGATCGCGGTGGCGACCGCCATTTCGTGCTTCTGTTCGCTTGACGCTGTCGCCGGCATTGGCGTCGCAGATCCTGGTGGCGCATGAGGAGAAGCGGGAGCCCGCGCGCTGGAACATCCTTGCGCGGGGGTGGGAAGCCTTCACCGGCGTTTTCAATCGCGGGTTCGACCGGCTGTCGCATGGCTATGGCAGTGCCGCGTCCTTCGTGATCCGGCATTCGCTGGTGATGCTGTTGATCTATCTGGCGCTGATCGGCAGCGCCGGCTGGCTGCTGGTGACGACGCCGCAAGGGTTTATTCCGGCTCAGGACCGCGGTTACATCATCGTCTCCGCGCAATTGCCGGGTGCGGCTTCGCTCGCCCGCACCACCGAGATTGTCCGTGAGATCGAAAGGATTGCGCTCGACACGCCCGGTATCGTTCGGGTAGCGGCGTTCGCCGGGCTCTCCGGCGCAACACGAACCCAGTCCGGCAACGCAGCCGCGCTATTTCCAGTATTCGACGAGCCGGAAGTGCGCCTGAAGAAGGGCCTGACCGCCAACAAGATCACCGGCGAATTGCGAAAGCGGCTTTCGGTGATCGAAGGCGCGTTCATCATCGTGATTCCGCCGCCGTCGATTCCCGGCATCGGCACCGGTGGCGGCTTCACCATGCGGATCCAGGACCGGCAGGGCCGGGGGCCGGAATTGCTGGCGGCGGCGACCGATGAGCTGGTCGGCGGCGGCGCGCCGGACGCCGGGACTGACCTCGGTGTTCTCACCGTATTCGGCCAATACGCCGCAGGTTTTCGTCGATATCGATCGCATCAAGGCGCAGAAGCTCGGTGTGCCGATCCAGAACGTCACCGATGCCATCGAGACCTATTTCGGCTCGACCTATGTCAACGACTTCAACATCCTCGGCCGGACCTATCACGTCACCGCGCAGGCCGACCTGCCGTTCCGCAAAGAGGCGGCCGATCTGGCGCGCCTGCGCACCCGCAACGCCGCCGGCAACATGGTGATGCTGGGCAGCGTGGTGGATTTCCGCGACATCGCGGGGCCGGATCGCGTTGCGCGCTATAATCTCTATCTCGGCGTCCGAACTTCAGGGAGAGCCGACGCCGGGAACCAGTTCGACCACGGCGATCAACATCATGAAGCGCTTAGCGGATGAGACCCTGCCGAGCGGCTTCTCCTACGACTGGACCGATCTGTCCTATCAGCAGGTCAATGGCGCCAATGCCGGTCTTTATGTTTTCCCGATCTGCGTGCTGTTCGTCTTTCTGGTACTGGCGGCGCAGTATGGCAGCTGGACGCCTGCCGTTCTGCGGTCATCCTGATCGTGCCGATGTGTCTGTTGGCCGCAACCCTTGGCGTGCGGATCATGGGACAGGACGTCAATATCCTGACCCAGATCGGCTTCGTCGTGCTGGTGGGGCTCGCCGCGAAGAACGCCATCCTGATCGTCGAGTTCGCGCGCGACATCGAACTGGAGGGCCGCGCCCGTCTGGAGGCGGTGATCGAGGCCTGCCGGCTTCGGCTGCGCCCGATCCTGATGACCTCGTTTGCCTTCATCCTCGGCGTGCTGCCGCTGGTGGTCTCGACCGGGTCCGGATCGGAAATGCGTCAGGCGGTCGGCGTCGCCGTGTTCTTCGGCATGCTCGGCGTCACGCTGTTCGGGCTGTATTCACGCCGATCTTCTACATGATCGTGCGCAATCTTGCGGATGGGTCGCAGCGAAAACGCAAGCCGGGCCCGGTTGAAACGCGATCGCCAAAGTTCTCCGGCCGTTGTCACAGGGCGCGCGCCTTCGCGACCCTACTTTTGGCTCATTCCAGGCGGGTGGGCAGGGTCAAGGTTATAAAATATGCTCAACTCAACAAAGCAAAATCGGGAGAGGCCCAGATGAGAGCGAAGCTGTTGCCGGCCGCTGTGGCGGCTTGTGGTCTGATGCTGGCGGCGCCAGCGTCGGCGCAAGGCGTCAAGATCGGCATCTTGAACGACCAGTCCGGCGTCTATGCCGACTACGGCGGCAAATATTCGTTCGAAGCCGCCAAAATGGCGGTCGAGGATTTTGGCGGCAGTGTGCTGGGCCAGAAGATCGAGCTCGTCACGGCCGATCATCAGAACAAGCCGGACCTTGCCGTCAGCATCGCGCGGCGCTGGTATGAGGTCGAAGGCGTCGACATGATCACCGAGCTGACGACGTCCTCGGTCGCGCTCGCGGTGCAGGGACTGTCACTGGAGAAGAAGAAAATCGACATCGTGGTGGGGGCTGCGACCTCACGCATCACCGGCGATGCCTGCACGCCCTATGGTTTCCACTGGGCCTATGACACCCACGCGCTTGCGGTCGGCACCGGCGGCGCGCTGGTCAAGGCCGGCGGCGACAGCTGGTTCTTTTTGACGGCCGACTACGCGTTCGGCTACGCGCTGGAGAAAGACACCAGCGATATCGTCAAGGAAAACGGCGGCAAGGTGCTGGGCTCGGTCCGCGTGCCGCTGAATTCGTCGGATTTCTCCTCGTTCCTGCTGCAAGCGCAAAGCTCGAAGGCCAAGATCATCGGGCTCGCCAATGCCGGTCTCGACACCACCAACTCGATCAAGCAGGCGGCGGAATTCGGTATCGTCAAGGGCGGCCAGAAGCTCGCGGCATTGTTGATGACGCTCGCCGAGGTTCACGGGCTCGGGCTTGAGGCCGCCCAGGGCCTCGTGCTGACCGAAGGCTTTTACTGGGACCAGAACGACAAGACGCGTGCGTTCTCGCGAGCGCTTCTTCAAGCGAACCGGCCGCATGCCGAACATGATCCAGGCCGGCACCTATTCGGCGACGCTGCAATATCTGAAGGCGGTGAAGGCGGCCGGCACCAAGGATTCCGACGCGGTCGCCAAGAAGCTGAAGGAGCTGCCCGTCGACGATGCGTTTGCGCAGGGCGGCAAGGTGCTCGAAAACGGCCGCATGGTGCACGACCTCTATCTGTTCGAGGTCAAGAAGCCCTCGGAGTCAAAGAGGCCCTGGGATTATTACAAGCAGCTCGCGGTGGTTCCCGGCGACAAGGCGTTCTTCAGTGCCAAAGAGAGCGGCTGTCCGCTGACGAAGTGATCGGAGTCACGGTTACTACAACTACATGACGCGGCGCCGTTTCGGCGTCGTGTCCAGGCGCTTCGCCTGCAAGGCGTTTGCAAAAAGGACTTCTGCAGGAAACTTGGGCCGAAAGCATGCATGTTCCCGAGGGGAACATGCCAGTGTTGCAATCGGGTCACGCCGCGTGGATTAAATCGCGATCTCACACCGCCTTTTGTTGCAGATGCGAGCACGCCGGGGCTACGTTCCGGCCACCAAATTTCTCCGAGGGAACCATGACATCATCCGGCGTCACCACGAAGTTTTTCGGCATGCTCAGTCTGTCCTCACGATGGTGGTTGCGCTCTCTGAAGCCCGCGGCCTTGGCCATCGCGTTGCTCGCTGTTCCGGCCTTGACGACCGCGAGCCATGCCGTGCCGGCGCCTGGTGCCAACGGTGTACATGTTTATCTCTTGCGCGGCGTGCTCAACGTTTTCTCGCTCGGTCTCGACGGCATCGCTGCCAAGCTGGAAGCCCAGGGTATCCCGGTGACCATCACCAACTATCTCGGCTGGTCGGTGCTGGCCGACGAGGCCGCGGCCGACTACCGCAGCGGAAAAATCCACACCATCATTCTGGTCGGGCACTCCTCGGGCGCGACGGTGCTGCCGGATATGGTGGCGCGTCTCAGTCAGCAGGGCGCTCCGGTGAAACTCGCGATCGGTCTTGATTCAGTATTTCGCACCAGCCTGTCCGGCCGCGTCGGACGATACGTCAATTACTATGTCGGCAGTGGCAACGGAGAGCCGGTCGCGCCGACGAAGCAACTGCATGGCACGCTAGAGAACGTGAACGTGTCGAACGTTCCCGGCGTCGGCCACCTCACGATCGAAAAGAGCGAGATCATGCAGCGTCGGGTGATCAGCGATATCGATGCCGTGGTGTTCGGCAGCCGCGCCAGGGAAGTATCCGCAGCCCCCATTCTGGCTCGATAAACCATAGCCGCTACGCGTCGCGGTCGCGGTTCCGGCAGTTTGCCTTTCGGCGCTGAAAGGTGCCACAATTCTACCAACTCGGCTGACCAAAAGGGCTGTCAGCGCGCATCGGCCGCGCCAACTCAGCCCTTTGGATACCGCTCATGCCGGCGTCCGACAGCGGGCTCTCAGCGTTAGGATGGTTCGTGGAGCGGTTGATCAATCCGGCGCGAATTGCAGCGGCCCTTGCCGGGGCACTGCTAGGGACCTTGCTATTTGGCGGTGGCCTCGATCCGGCGGTGGCCGACCCGGTCACGGCCACGACCGAGGCACTGATATCGCCGCCGCCCGGGCTATCGACGGCCGCCCGGCACCCACGGGTTTATCTGTTCCGCGGCGCGCTCGGGCCCATTTTCTCGCGCGGAATGGATCGCCTCACCGAACGCCTTGAAGACGCCGGCATCACCGCCAACGTCTACGAATTCACCGTCTGCCGCCTGATCGCAGCCCAGGCGGTTCACGAATATCGGGAAGATCCCGAGCCGATCGTCCTGATCGGGCATTCCATGGGCGGGCTCTGTGCCGTGATCTTTGCGGAGATTCTGGAGGGCGAAGGCATCCGGGCGGATCTGGTCGTTGCCATCGATCCCGCTCATGCGACGAACGACGTCCCGCTGAACGTCGATCGCTTCATCAACATCTTCCTGTCCAAGAGCGTCCTCGGCGGCGGCGACGTCAAGCCGAAGCCCGGATTCCGGGGCCACTATGCGAGCGTCGACCTTTCGCAGCATGACGAAGTTTCGCACATCAATATCGAGAAGATGGACACGGTTCAGCAGCAGCTTGTGACCAAGGTGCTTCAGCTGGCGACGGCGAGGGCCGAGGGTGACACGGTGCCGATTCGCTATGTCGTTCCTGCAAAAGCGCCTGTCGAGCTTTGGGACAGCGGAACGTCGGTGTTTGCCCGGCCGGGCGATAGCCTGCAGTCGATCGCGACCGCCTATCACGTTCCGCTGTGGTTGGTCACCCAGATCAACAAAGGCGCGGACCGTACGCCGCTGGTTCCGGGCGAACGCGTCGTCGTTCCGCGTCGTCTCGAGCCGGTTGTCGAGGTGTCTGAGCCGGTGCCGCCGAAACATTGATCGGCGGGCATACAGCGCAAACTTCAGCGTTGCGGCAGGAACGGCACCAACATCGGAACGCGCTGGCAGTAGGGACCATAGGCATCCGCGCCGAGTTCGGTCGAGAGGAAGCCTTCTTCCATGCGCGCTTTTTGCCAGAGCCCGAAGGCGATCAGCGCGGTGCCGAGTAACGCCGTGGCGGTTCCAACCGCAATGCCGGTTGCGATCATGGCGCCGATCAGTCCGGTGTAAATCGGATGACGAACCAATCCGTAAGGACCGGTGTCGATGACGCGGTGGCCTTCCTTGCGCGTGATCGCGTTCGACCAGAAACGTCCGAGATGAATGCGTGCCCACCAGGTGAACAAGCAACCGGCGGCGGCGAGAACAGCCAGGATATAGGTGCCGGTGGTGCCAACCTGCCACAGCGGCTTCTCGCCAAGGACGGTCGCGGTCCAGGGCGTCAGCAGGATAGCGCCGATGAGGATGGGGATGCGGTAGGCCCGCGAGTCCCAGGTCCTCACGTGCTTCTCGGTCCGTCCCGAGAAGAACGAACCGATCAGCCAGCTCATGAGCCACGCAGCCCAGATCAGCGCCAGCAATGCGGTGGGCCAGGTCGCGGTCCAGCCGCTCCATACGAAAGCGATAATCGGGTTTGGTTCATGCATCATGCGTGACCTTATATTCCCGATTGGATGGTGCTGGCAAATGGCGAAAAAGCGCAGGCAAAGGAGGCGCTTACGGCCTCAAGACGCTTCGGGCGTGCTGAGCAGATAAGCGATCGTATCGCGCAACGCAGGCTCGACCGGGCGCGGCGTATAACCGAGCTCCTTTCGCGCTTTCTCGATCGATAAGTCCGTGGCTCGCAGTGCGATCCGCACACCTTCGGCGGTGCCGGCCGGCGGCCGGTGCGTCACGTGGTCTGCAACGAACTCCAGCATGGCGGCGGCAGCCTCCGCGATCTTGCCGGGGACCGGAATGGCGAGCGAGCGGTGGCCGCTGATCGTTGTCATGAGCTTTAAAATCCTGCTCAGCGAAATGCTCTCACCGCCGAGAATGTAGCGGTGGCCAACTTGCCCGCGTTCCATCGCTAGCACCAGACCTGCGGCGACATCGCGCACGTCGACCAAGTTTACGATGAAATCGAGATACAACTGAACGCGCCCGTGCAGGAATTGCCGGAGCATGGCGGTGGGAGGCGTGAGGTTGTGATCGTGCGGCCCGATCGGCATGGTCGGCGTGCCGATGACCAGCGGAAAACCTTCCGCCGCCGCCTGTGCGGCGGACTGCTCGGCAAGCATTTTCGAGCGTGTGTAAACGCCCGGCATTTGCTGCGGCGGCAACAGGCTGCGCTCGTCAGAAGTATCCTTCAACGAGGGCGGCCGGAACAGAATTGATTCGGTCGAGCAATGGAGGAAGCGTGCGGTGCCGCGCTTGCGGGCCGCCGCAATGACAATCTCCGTGCCCTGAAAATTCACGGCATGGAAATCGCTCTTCTGGGGTAGCCACATACCCGGAAGGCCGGCAAGATGATAGACGTCCGCGACGTCCCGCAGCGTGTCATCGACCAGCGCCTGATCCAGCACCGAACCCGATACATATTCGACACCGGGTATCGCACATACCGGCGGCCGCCGATCAAGGACTTTGACCTTGCGATCACGCGCCACCAGCGCCGACACAAGGTGCTGCCCAATGAAACCGGCGCCGCCCGTGACAAGTACGCTGGTCATGAACGTGGCAGCGGTTCGACCTGATGTTTGTTGGCAAGGGGTGAGGGATCGCGGTGCGCTTGCGGCGGAACGGCCTCGATGATGGCCGCGAGATCGCGCCGGAACCCGAGCGCGATAAACAATTTCGCCATCACAAACATCGGCCCCAGCAGGAGATGGGACGGGTTATCGACCAGGGCCGGCTGGCGTTGCTCGAAGACCCGATGCCCGACGACCTGGAAGCCGATGCCGATGACGATCAACATGGCAGTTATCGACCACACCACGGTGAGGCTCGCATGGCTCACGACGAATGCGGCCGCCGAAAGCAGCACGACGGCAGCACCGAGAATGGCAGCGCCGATCGCGGCATCGAGCACCAGCCAGTAAGCCAGCACCGGCAAGACCATGATCGGCGCGAGTGTCGTATGAACGCCCAGTGCGTTAATTGGCCACAGGTTGAGAGGAAGGATTGCCGCAAAGAACAACGCGAGGATGCCAAAAACATGCATCGCGCAGTTCCAGGGATCACGATGATATTCCACGTAATCCGCAAGTTGGCGCTTGAAAAAGGCACTCATGGAGTGGGCTCGCTACCTTCGCGCGGAAACATTCACGGGCTGATGTCGAAAAATGAGGAGGGGCAGCCTGCTGCTATAAAAGCTACTTAAACTTGGCCCATGCCTGAAGTCAAATAGCAGGCCAAGCCTCCGTTCCGGCAGAGCTTTTTCGATTTATCGAAAGTTGCAGGTATTGGATGAGACCGTTTCGTTTCACGGGTGAATCAGGCGCCAAAGGATGGCTCCAGTCGCGCCCAGCCAGAGAATGATGGCCGCACCTCCCTGGATCGCAAAGCCCGGTCCGCGTTTGCTGGCGGCCTTCCTGTAACCGATCATGAAGACGATGCGTCCGGCGATCCAGATAACCCCGAGCGCGGCCGCGATCGCATCGCTGATGTAGATCGCAAACAGCCAGAGCGCGGGCAGGAAGATCGGCATCCACTCCAGCGTATTCATATGCACGCGGAACACCCGCTCGAAGTCCGGATTGCCCGAGATGGCCGGCGCCTTGACGCCATAGGTTGCACGTGCCTTGCCGACCTGAAAGCTGAACAGGAAATACATCAGGATCGTGAGGCATGTGACGAGGGCCGTAAGATGAAACATGGCGGGCTGCTCCCTTGGGGCTTTCTTGGGCTTCTAAAAGGCCGCCCTCAGTATCCCGTCATCTCCAGATAACCAACCCCGTTGTGGCTGCCGGAAAAACGGATCGGTCCCTCCCAATAGGGAAAGCGCGTTCCCATCCAGCATTTTGGGTTCACCGGCGTGCATGAAATCGCCAGCGCCAGCGATGGGATCGCAATGTCCCAGGTTGTCGGAATGCTGCGTCCCGCAATGTCCGTCGAAGCTTTCGGTGTCATGACGATCTCGGTGGAGGCGATCTCCCGGCCATTTCCATCCGGCGAGAACCATTTGCCCGAAATAAATGGATGGCCGTTGGTCCTGCGTAGCCGAAACAGCATCGAGTTTCTCGCCGCCATTGGAATGCAGTGACAGCCAATCCCATCCGGTTTGATCGGAGGCCAGCGGCTGGCTGCTCCATTCGCGATCCATCCAGGCTTGTCCCGTGACTTCGACCGGTTTGTCGTCGATGGTGATGTGGCCTGCCGCCTTGAAATAAGGCTGGCTGTAATAATAGGACGCCTGTCCCTGCTCCGACTTGACGCTGTAGCCGTCCTCGCCCTGCAAGACCAAGGGGTGATCTGCCTCAAGACGTAGCGCGTAGGAGAAATCAGCGCCCGCTGCGTTGAGTTCGAGCGGCGAAATTGTGTCGCTGTTCATCCCCGCGCCCCCGCGCATTTGCCAGGCGTCGATCCAGGCATGAAAGGGCGTGGCTTCAACGCCCGCCTGTCCAACGCCGCCGCGCGCGAAGGTCTCGCTGAAGCGGTGGGTATCGGCGCGCGTGACCGCCGCGTGCCCCATCCAGATTTGCTGATTGGCCCAACCCTGTTGCTGCGCACCGGAAGACATCGCCTGGCGGAATAGCGTCCATTGCGCGCCATAGCTTGATCCGGCGGCGTCGGTGAGATTGGCCGTTATGTACCACCACTCGATGCGAAACTCGGGATGCGGACCGTGATCGGCGGGAAAGACAAGCTTGTGCCCGGGGACGACTTGCGCAAAGCCTTCGCCGTTCATGCCGAGCCCGGCAAAGCCCTGCGCCCGCGCAGCCTTTTGGGCCAACGCCAGAAGCAGCGCGCCGCCGGCAAAAGCCCGGCGCGATAATCTGAAGTCATCGCTCATCGGCGAAAACCTTGATCAGCGTGGCCGGCTGCAACCGCATCAGTTTGAGAACCGGAATCGCCGCGGCAGCCAGCGAAGCCACAATCGCCACGGCGAGAAGCTCGGCCAGTTGCAGCGGAAACACATGAAACGGCAGGCGCCAGCCGAACGCCTTCACGTTCACCACCGCGATCAGGCACCATGCGACCAACAGGCCAAGCGGCAGCGCGAGCAGGGCGGTGATCAAGGCGACCGACATCGTCTTGAGAAGCTCGATGATCGCCAACTGGCGTCGCGTGATGCCGATGGCCCACAACGGCGCGAGTTGCGGCAGGCGGGAATTGCCGAGCGTGAGCAGGCTGGTCAAAAGCGCGATGCCGGCGACACCGAGTGTAAAGGCATTCAACGCGGCGGTCACCGCGAATGTCCGGTTGAAGATGCGTTTGGATTCCGCCTTCAACGTCGCCTGGTCGATGAGGTTGCGTTCATCCAGTCCGAATTTTTCCCGCAATGCCGACATCAGCGCCGGCACAGCCGCAGGCTGCGACGCGCAAGCCGATCCGCGTCAGCGGGATATTTGGAAAGTGACGGGTCAGCGCCGCAAAATTGACGGCGATCTGGGCTTTGGGATTGCCGTAATCGGCATAGATGCCGATCACCCGGATTTTCCAGCTTCCGGTCGGGGTCGGCACTTCGATCGCATCGCCGATGGCAAGCTTCATCCGCGCGGCGAGTTGTTCGCTGATGAAAGCCGGCGTCGCCGGGCACAAGCCGCGCCCAGGCATTTTGGGAAGATTGCAGCAAGGGCCAGCGATCGCGATAGGTGGCATGATCCGGAAGGCCGAAAACTTCCAGCGGCGCACCGGCGAATTGCGTATCCGCCCGGCCGCCGGGCAGGATCGCGGTGACGTCGCGCCGCTCGCGCAGCCACGCCGTGATAGCTCTCGCCTGGGCGTCATCTGACGCGTTGAGGTAGAGGTCGGCGGCGAGCCGCCCGTCGAGCCAGCCGATGAAAGTTCGGCTGAAGGTTTCAACCATGGTGCCGACGCCGACATTGACCGATAGCGCCAACAACAGCGCCATCAGCGCCAGCGATAATCCCGAAAGCTGCTGGCGGCTGTCGGCCCAGAACCAGGTCGCGAGCGCGCCATGCGCTTGCCGTTGGCCGCCCGTCAGCGCCAGTTCCAACAGAAGAGGTAACGCAAGCGCAGCGCCAAGCATGATGGCCGCCAGCACCGCGAAGCCCGCGAGAAGCGAATCGCCGAACCAGAAGAATCCGAAGGCTGCAACGAACACCACCAGCGCGGCGATCGCTTGAAGAAATACCCATCGCCGCTGCGCCTGATGCCAGGCCTGAGGCTGGGCGGCCGCGAGCACGGACAGACGGCTTGCTTTCCACAGGCTTTGGGTGGCGGCCAACAGCGCGCCGACGACACTGATGAGGAGGCCCGCGATCCACCATTGCGGCTGAAGCGAGAGGTGCCCCGGAATTTGCGCGCCATAAAGTCCGCGCAGTGATGCGGCGACATCGGGCAGCAGCGCGGCTGCGATCAGATAGCCGCCGACCATCCCCAAAAATCCGGCGACCAGTGCGAAGAAAATCAGCTCGATCACCAACACCGTGTTGAGCTGCCGCGCGGACACGCCGCAGGCGCGCAAGGTCCGCAACATCGGCAGCCGTTGCTCGAATGCAAGGCCAATCGCCGAGTTGACGATGAACAGCCCGACGAAAAACGAAAGCAGGCCGAATGCCGTGAGGTTCAGGTGGAAACTGTCGGTGAGGCGTTCGAGATCGGTCTCCGCATCGGGCTCGACCAGGCGCAGCCGATCGCGCGCGATCGATTTCGAGCGGCGCGCGGGGGCCCTTGGCCTTGCCGACAAGCAAGCGCGAGACCTGATCCGGCATCTTCAACAGCCGCTGAGCGATGCCGATATCGACCACCATCACGCCCGGCGCGAGTTGCGCCGCCACGCGAAGCGGCGGCAAGACGCCGTCGTTACTGATTAGTGGCGAGGCGCCTTCGTTCAAGCCGAGTTCGGCCAGCGTCTCGGGCGCCGCCCTCGTCTCTCCCGGCGGCATGACGAAGGCTTGCAAGTCTCCGCCGATGGCCGGCGTATCGCCGACGTCTGCGGGAAGGGTCACAGGTTCGATGCCGAGCAGGCGGAACGTCCTGCCGCCGACCTGGATACGGCCCTCGAGGACCGGCGACACCGGCCAGCCGGCGCGGCGGAGCTCGACAAAAAGCTGCTGCGGGAAGGGCGCGCCGTTGCGGGCGACCAGCGTGGCGGTGCGGACCCCGCCGAACGCGGCGGCCGCGCGATCGTAGCTGGTCCGTGCCTGCAGGTTCAGCGCCTGCACGCCGCTCCATAGCGCGATTGCCGAGGCGAGGCCAATCAAGAGGGTTGCGAACTGCATTGGATGCCGCCGCCAGTGACTGAGCAGTACGGCGAGAATCCACAATGGCCGCCTCACGCGATCAACCCCGCGCTGAGGTGGATATGGCGATCCAGCGTCGCGGCGAGCCGGATCGAGTGGGTCACCATCAGGAGACCGCAGCCGGTTTGTGCGACAAGGTCGCGGGTAAGCGCCAGCACGTCGTCGGCGGTGGCTTCATCGAGATTGCCGGTCGGCTCGTCCGCAAGCAGGAGCAAAGGCTTGACCGCCAGCGCGCGGCCGATCGCGACCCGCTGCTGCTGGCCGCCGGACAGTTGCTCGGGATAGCGGTCGAGGAGACCGGCCAATCCCAGCCGTTCCGCAAGCTCGTTGTGCCAGGCGGGGTCGTGGCGTCCGGCAATGCGGGACTGGAAGGCCAGATTGTCCCGGACGCTCAGGCTCGGAATCAGGTTGAATTGCTGGAAGACGAGACCCAGGCGGTTGCGCCGCAACGCCGCGAGGTTCGCTTCGCTGAGCTGCGAGATCGGTGCCCCGGCAACATCGATTTCGCCGCCATCGGCGCGATCGAGGCCTGCGATCAGATGCAACAGCGTGCTCTTGCCGCTGCCGGATTCTCCGGTCAACGCGACCCGTTCGCCGGCAGCAATGTTCAAGTTGACCCCGCGGAGCACGGCGATCCGCTCGCCGGCCGCCGAATAGGCCTTGGTCAGGTTGCGAACGCTCAGCACGATCTCTTTATCGGCGGTCATGCGAAGCGATGCACCCTCAATACCTCAATGGCCATTCAGCATAGCAATAGCTCGGCCGGAGATCACGATGGCGGGTGTGACCGCGACACGATCGTGATGAACGGTTTTGAGGCGAATTCAGCCAGGGGCCGCGCTTAAGACGCGGATTTGGCTGTTTGAGGGGACTCGCTGCTTTTCGGATTTCGCTCGGTCGCCAGTGCGAGGAGGACGGTGAGCACCATGAACGCGACGGAGGCGCCGAACACCCAATGCGGCATGTTCCTGTCCATGATCCAGCCGAACAGCAGCGGGCTGATGACGCCACCGATATTGAAGCCGGTGGAGACGATGCCGAACGCCCGGCCGGCGGCGCCCGCCGGCGCGGCGTTGCGGACCATCATGTCGCGCGACGGGGCGATTACGCCGCCGAGGAATCCGGCCAGCGCCATCGCGGCTGTCAGCAACAACGGCGTCAGAGATGTGGCCGCCACGATCAGCAGGATCACGGCATTTACCGCAAAGCAGGCGGCTGCGACCTGTCCGTGACGCCCGGTTAAATCGGCGAGAAATCCACCCGCGAGAACGCCGGCCGCACTTGCGCCGAGATAGGCTGACAAAGCGAGGTTGGCGGCGGAGAAGGTCGCGCCATATCCGCTCATCATCGCTACGACGCCGAAATTGCTGATGCCGGCGTTGGACAGGTTGAGCAGCAGAAAGAAAATCGTCAATACGATGAGCGCCGGCGTGATGACGTTTTGCCTGGGTGCGTTGGTGCTGTCTGTTTTTCGTTTCGTGGCGCCGGCATCGGGAATTCCGACGCCGAGAAGAAAAAGCGCCACCAGCGGGCCGGCCACTCCCGCCGCGATCAGCGCGCCGTGGCCGCCGACAGTGGCCACCAGGCCTGCCACGATCGCAGGCGCCACCGCGCCGCCGAGAAATCCGGCAAAGGTGTGAATTGAAAACGCGCGGCCCATCCGCGCCTCGTTCATATGCGCCGAGAGGATCGCATAATTGGCCGGGTGATAGACGCTGTTGGCCAATCCCAACAGCGCGGCGCTGACGAGCAGCGAGGGGTAGCTCAGGTGCACTCCGAGCACGATCAGCGCGGCGCCGCCGAGGCAAAGTCCCATCAACAGAATTTTTCGCGCGCCGAGATGATCCGCAACATAACCGATCGGGGCCTGGGTCAGGCCGGAACTCACGGCAAAAACCGTCAGCGCAAAACCGAGTTCGACATAACCGACATTGAGCTCCCGCTTCAGGAAGGGAAACAGCATCGGCAGTACGAAAATATGGAAATGGCTCACCCAGTGCGCGACGGATATCGCGCCCAGCGTGCGGAGCTGTTCGTCCTTGGCGGCCTGCGGTGATGCAGTCTGTTGCGGTGCGGCCAGAATATCGGCCATTTCGGGCATTTCCTCGCTTTTGCGCGCGAAAATATCGGCCCTTCCGGTTACTTGTCCATGAATATGGCTGCATGGCAGCCCCCAAGACGGCCTATCGCTTGTTGCCCATCGGATGAAACGGTGGGAGATAGATGTGTCCGTACCGCGCAAGATTGTGCTGATATCAATGACCCGTTTGCCTGCGGCAGGTTGAAGATGTTCGAAACTCGGCGGATCGTCTCGTTTTTGCCCTCGGCGACCGAGATGGCGTGCGCCCTCGGTTTGTCCGACCAATTGTTGGGCGTTACGCACGAATGCGATTATCCCCCGCAGATCCTGGGCAAGCCGATCGTCGTCCGCAACGTTCTTCCGATCGAAAGCATGAGCCAGTCGGAAATAGACTCCGCCGTCACGCAAAGATTGCGCGACGGTCTAAGCCTGTATCGGGTGGACGAGACGCTGATGCAGAATATCGCGCCCGATCTTATTCTTACTCAGGACCTCTGCCAGGTCTGCGCCCCCTCGGGAAACGAAATCTCTCAGCTCTTGCAAGCACTCCCCACCAAGCCCCAGATATTGTGGCTTACGCCGAAATCCATCGAACAGATCTTCGACAATCTACGCGAACTCGGCGAGGCGACGGGTCGCGCGCGAATAGCGGAAACATTGATTGCAGAAGGGCGGGCCCGGCTTGGAAGGATCGAGGTTGCCACGCGCACTCTGATTTCGCGGCCCAGAGTGTTTTGCATGGAATGGATGGACCCGGTCTATTGCTGCGGTCACTGGGTTCCCGAAATGGTTCGCATCGCGGGCGGTTTCGACGAACTCGGTCGTGAGGGAACCGATTCCGTTCGCATACTGTGGAATGACGTTCTCCAATGGCAGCCGGAGGTATTGATCGTTATGCCTTGCGGCTTCGGTCTGGAGAAGGCAGCCGAGCAGGCGCGCCAGCTGACGGCTTACCACGGTTGGGACGATCTGCCGGCCGTGCGCGACGGACGTGTTTATGCGGTGGACGCGAACTCTTATTTCGCGCGTCCAGGGCCACGTATCGTCGAGGGGACCGAACTGCTGGCTCACCTCTTCCATCCCGACTTGTTTGAGTGGAAAGGGCCGGCAGACGCATTTCGGCGGCTGCTGTAACCCTCTCCGGCCGATTCTTGAGGCGCAATTGGCGCCGTCGCGCCGCGATTGAAGCCTATTTTACCGCGTAACACGCGAAGCGAATGCCGCCGAACACGCCGAGACCCGGTGCGAGGAATCCGGTCGGATTCTGGTAGTGAATGTTGGCGACGTTATCGATCCGGCCGAACACCTTGAGCTGATCGTTGATCGCGTAATCGGCGCGAAGATTGACGATGGTGTAGCCCGGCGCAGTGACCGGCACGCCTGTATTTCGGTCGATATCGGACCAATCGCTCACGTGGAGGACTGTGGCCGACAACGTGAGTGGGTCGATCGGATTCCAGAGCGCGGTGACGCTGAACTTTTCCTTTGGTCGGCGGAGCAGCTGCAAACCGGTATCGGTGTCGACCGTTCGCGTGAACGTGTAGTCCGAGCGAACCTTCACATGATCAATCACATTGAAGGTCACGAAGTTCTCGGTGCCTTCGGTGATCGCGTGCCCAATATTGACGTTCTGGCCGAGGAAGCTGCCGGGTATGGGTTCGAAAAATATCAGGTCCGTGATGTCGTTTTTGAAATAAGTCGATCCAAACCGGATGCGATCGTTGAACAGAGGTTGCTCGAAGCCGATGTCAGCGCCGCGGCTTTGCTCGGGCTTCAGGTTTGGATTCGGTGTGGAAAACCCGGGAAAAAACTCGAAAAGTTCACTGAGCGTCGGCGCCTTGAAGCCGGTGCCGTAGCTCGCCTTGATTGTGGTGTCGGTGAAGGGGATGATGACCGACGGCGCGATCCGATAGGTCATGTGGTCACCGAAATTGTCGTTGTCGTCTTCGCGAATGTTTGCGGTCAGGAAGAAGCGCTTGGCGAACTTCGACTGCCATTCTACGAAGCCGGCGCTGTTGCCCGTCTGTGCCGACAGGCCCGTGGTATTCAGCTCGGAGTTCTCGCGCTCGAGACCAACCACGAGGTTCTGTCCGCTCGCAACCTCGGTCACGCTGTGCCAATCATATTTGAGCCGGTTGCCCGTCGTGATCGCGGTCAGGTCGACGCCGGGCGTGATGTCGGCATGCCAATAGTTGGTGTAGTTGACGCCGAAGTAATTCTTGATGCGGCCGTCAAGCAGTGACCAGACAGCCTCTTCGCGGCCTGTAAATTGGTGGATGGTCTGCTGGCTTTGCTGAGCGTCCGGGAAAAAGACGGTGAAATCTGCGTTTGGCGTATTGTTCCCGGTAAAAAGCAGCGTCGATTCCGTGTAGCGGAGCACCGAATTCCACGTCAGCGATTTGCTCAGATTGACGCCGGTCTTTGTCGAATACGTCATGTTGTCGTAGCTGTTGCCGATCGCCTGTTGTCCCGGTGGAAGCAACTGCAACGGCGTCACGGGCACGTCGCTCGCATGGACGTGCGAGACGCTGGCGGCATAGCTGACGTTGTCCTGCGAGCCGCTGACCCCGATGCTCTGGTTGAAAGTGCCGAACGATCCGGCCTCGTTCATCGCCGTCCAGCGTGCGGGGCCTTCGCCTTTCTGGGTGATGATCGAAATGACGCCACCGATCGCGTCCGAGCCATAAAGGCCGCTCTGCGGGCCGCGCAGTACTTCGATTTGGGCCATGTCCGCCGTCAGGAGATGAGCGAAATCGAAGGTGCCGGTGCTCGGGTCGCTCACGTCGACGCCGTCGACGAGCACCTTGGTGTGGTTTGAGTTGGTGCCGCGTATGAAGATGGAGGTCTGAGCGCCGGTCCCGCCGCTCTGCACCACGTTCAAACCCGGCACGGTGTTCAAAGCGTCGGGTAGCGTGCGGTATTGCTGCGTCGCGATGTCCTGCGCCGTGATGACGGTGACCGAGTTGGCGACCTGATTGATCGGCGTCACGATACCGGTCGGACTGACCACGCTGGGGACCGTATTTGGCATACCCGGCTGCGGCGTCACCGGCTTTTCGGCCGGCTTCTGCTGGTTCGGCCTGGCAGCGGCCTGTCGCGTTTTCGGCTTCTGCGGGGTTGGAGGCTGGACGGCTTCCGGCTTTTTGGACGGACTGACCTCAACCGGCGGCAGCAGATCGGGCGAAGCCGATTGCTGGGCGTGCGCGGCCGGAATCGCGAAAGGGGAAAGCGGGATCAGTACGGTCGACGCAAGCCATAGACGGCGCCGCACGCTAGCTTTGACGATGGAACGCATGGATCGACCTCGGTATGACGTCAGTGGCACGTCACAGCGAACGAAGTCTCACCCTGCTGTCCCCCAGCCCAGTGAAGCTAATGCCTGTACTCCCCGACCGGCATCCTCGCGTGTGACCACGTATGACGGCAGGTCTCCTGGCTCGCGGGTCGTTACCTTTCGTCGCCTTCCCGGGACCGAGATTCCCAGTGGCATGTGACGGAAGATTTATCGCTTACAGTTGCGGGGGCAGCCGCGGCATTGGAGAATTACCTCCGCACCGCATTCCCTCTTGATCCTCGTGAGAGGAACCGTCGGGGCCATCTAGGAGAGGGTCGGCGAAAGAGTCAATGCCGGGCGCCCGGTTGCGCCACGGCGGTACGCATTTTGTTCGCGTGCTGTCTCCTGCTCGACACGGCCGCTTGTACCAGCCTCTATTCGCTGTAAGAGCATAGGCCATGGTTTGAGCCATAGGTCTTGGGCGACGAAAACATTACGCCCTTTGGGACGTGACAGACGCGCGATGAGTGTTGCGAACGTGACAGCAGGGATCGACGGCGAAGCGCGCTGGCGCAGCGGCGTGACGGTAGCGCTGTTCGTTCTGGTCATCGGGCTGTCTCTCACCTCGCTCGGTATCGGGGCGGTGCGGCTTTCGCCATGGGCCGTGGTCGATGCCTTGTTCGGCGGTGGCACCGATGTTGCCCAGGTGATCGTCCGCGAGATAAGGCTGCCGCGCGCCATTCTCGGCGTCGCGATCGGTGCGATGCTGGGCCTTTCCGGTGCGGCGCTGCAGGGATTGTTACGAAACCCGCTCGCTGCGCCGTCGCTGTTCGGTGCACCACAATCGGCCGCATTTGGTGCGGTATTGATCATCGCCTTTGGTCTCGCGGATGTGAGGTCCTACGCATTGCCTGTTGCGGCGATTGCGATGGCGTTTGCGTCGGTTTTCGCGCTGCTTGCGATTGCGGGCCGCAACGCCGGCCTTTTGATCCTGATTCTCGCGGGGCTGGCGATATCGAGTCTTGCGGGCGCGGCGACGGCGCTCGTGATGAACCTTTCGAACAATCCGTTCATGGTGCTCGAGATCACGTTCTGGCTGCTCGGTTCGCTGGAGGATCGCAGTTTTCGCCACGTCATCCTGGCGCTGCCCTTCATCATCGCGGGCGCAGGGATGCTGTTGAGCCAGCGCAATGCCTTCCGCGCACTCAGTTTGGGAGAGGAGACGGCACAAAGCCTTGGCGTCGACGTCGCCCGGCTGCGCCTTCTGGCGATTCTAGGCGTCGCGCTTGGCGTCGGCGGTGCGGTCGCGGTGTCCGGGACCATTGGCTTCATCGGCCTGGTCGCGCCACATCTCGTGCGGCCGCTGATTGGCTATGATCCTGCGCGGCTTTTGATTCCCAGCGCGCTTGCGGGAAGCGTATTGCTGCTTGCCGCAGACATCGCTGTGCGCATAATTCCGTCGACCAGCGACATCAGGGTCGGAGTGCTGACCTCGATCATCGGCGTGCCGTTCTTTCTCTATCTCATCCTGCGCGAGCGTCGCGCGCTGGGCGCAGGCGTCACATGACCGCCTTTCTCACAGCTCAGGCGGTGCACGTAAAGTTGTCCGGCCGGACCGTCCTGAGTGATATTTCGCTCGCGCTGTCTGCGAGACGACTGATCGCGTTAGTGGGGCCGAACGGGGCGGGCAAGACGACGCTGTTGCGTGCTTTGGCGGGACTGGTTCCATCGGACGGGGCCATCAATGTCGGAGGCGAAGCTCTGTCATCGCTGACATTGCGCGAGCGCGCGCGCCATTTTGCCTATCTGCCGCAGGGACATGTCGTGCACTGGCCGCTGCCGGCGTGGGATATTGTTGCGTTAGGCCGCTATCCGCACGGCGCCACCGATCCCGCGCGGTTGACACCCAGAGACGCCGCGGCGGTGCTGCGTGCGATGCAGTTGGCCGATGTTGTCGATTTCAGTGCGCGTCGTGTCACGGAACTATCCGGCGGTGAGCGCAGCCGGGTAGCGTTGGCGCGCGTGCTCGCGGTGGAGGCGCCGGTGATTCTGGCGGACGAGCCGACGGCCTCGCTTGACCCGCGTCATCAGATCGATGTGATGAAAACCCTGCGCCTTGCGACCGAAAAGGGCGCGCTTGTGATTGTGGTGACGCATGATCTCGGGCTTGCCGCTCGATTTGCAGATACAATTCTGGTGATGACTGACGGCCGGCTGGTCTCGCAAGGCGCACCGATGGAAGCATTGTCGGAGCAGGTCATGCGGGATGTGTTCCGGATCAGCGCGTATCGAGCGGAATTTCAGCGGGAGGCCGTCATCGTGCCATGGGCCGAAATTTGAGGGTTCGATGAGCCGTCGTCTCGGATCACTCTCCCGGTCGGCCATCGTCGCGGCGCTTGCGACGTTCGTCGGTCTTCGGCCTGCGCCAGGAACGGCGGCCGGTCCACGAATCGTATCGATGAATCTCTGCACCGATCAGCTGCTTGTTCCGCTGGCCGATCCCGAGCAGATCCTCGGGCTCAGCCGATACTCGCGTGACGTTTGGCAATCCTTTACTGCCGGTGACGCACGACGCTATCCGAAACTATCGGGGAGCGCCGAGGACATCCTGGTGATCCGGCCCGATATTGTCGTGGCGGGCCTGTTCGACAAACGGTCGACGCGGGAGCTGTTGAAAGAAAAGGGGCTTCATCTCGCTGAATTCGCCGTGCCGCGCAATCTCGATGAGGTCAAGGCGCAGATTCGCGAGATGGGCGATCTTGTCGGTCATCCCGACCGTGCGAAGGCCGAGATCGCGCGGCTCGACGACGCGATCGCGCGCGCGCAAAAAGCAGTGTCGCAGCATCGCTACAAGGTATTGCCGCTGTCGCGGCGTGGCTGGGTGTCCGGCAGCGATAGTCTGCTTGGTTCGGTGCTGGCCGAGACCGGACTTTTCAATGCGGCCGGCGACCTCGGCATTGCCTTCGGTGGCTACGCCTCGCTGGAGACGATCGTGAAGTTGAAGCCTGATTTCATCGTCGTCTCGGATGCAAGCGACCGCGCCGAAGACGACGGCCATGCGTTCCTGCTGCATCCCGCGCTGGAGGAACTTTATCCGCCGTCGCGGCGTATCGTGATTCCGGACCGGCTGACGGTGTGCGGCGGCGTGATGATTGCCGATGCGCTGGATCGGCTGGTCAGCGAGTTGAAGCGGGTCGAGCAATAGGACCGTGCCTCATCCTGCGAAGCGAAGTCGGAGAGACCACGTCTCGAAGGACCGCAGGATATCGTCCTTAGAGACGCGCGAGGTCGGGCTCCTCAGGACGAGGAAGGCCATCAGCCCGTCAGCACCGGTCCGCCGGCCTTCTTCCAGGCGTCGATGCCGCCGGCGATATGGGCCGGATGGGTCAGCCCCGCTTCCTTCGCGGCGGTCGACCGCCATCGCCGAGCGCTCGCCGATAGGCGCAGAAGAACACGATGCGCCGCCCGGTCGCGGTCGCGACTTCGCGCAACATCCCGCCGGGCTTGAGGCTGTCGCCGATCGAAGGGTAAGGCGCGTGCAGCGCGCCGGGCAGGGTGCCGTGCTTGGCGCGCTCGGCTACCTCGCGCAAGTCGACCAGAAGAATGTCGGGACGGCCGAGGCCTTCGATCGCCTCGCGCGCGGTGAATGCCAACCCCTGTTTAGCCAGCTCATCCTGATGCAGTCCGACATGCATGTTGGCCGGCACCGCGACATCCATCATTTTGGGATTGGGCAGCTTCAGATTGTTCATCAGCTCGACATATTCGTCGACCGAGCGCACCTGTAGCCGCGGATTGTAGCGTTTCTCCTCGCCAATGGTGGAAACGGTATCGCCTTTATAGTCGTGGGCGGGAAACACCATGCGTTTCTTCCGGCAGCTTCAACAGCCGGTTGAAGATCGAAGTCGTATTGCGCCCGCGCGCTGCCGTTCTGGAAATCGGTGCGGCCGGTGCCGCGGATCAGAAGCGTATCGCCGGTGAAAACCCGGTCCCCCATCAGATAACTATAGGAATCGTCGGTGTGGCCGGGCGTGTACATCACGTCGAGCGTAATGCCCTCGATCGTCACCTTGTCGCCGTCGGCGACCCGCATCGCCACGACGTCGGCCTTGGTCTGCTCGCCCATGATGGTGACGCAGTGGGTGCGGTCGCGCAGCTCGCCGAGCCCGGTCACATGGTCGGCGTGCAAGTGCGTATCCACGGCCTTGACGAGCTTGAGGTCGAGCTCGCGCAGCAATTGGCAATAGCGATCGACCCTCTCGAGCACGGGATCGAGGATCATCGCTTCGCCGCCCGCGCGGCTTGCCAGGAGATAGCTGTAGGTGCCGGAGACGCTGTCGAACAACTGACGAAAGATCATGGCCATAAATCCGTGAACCGATTCCTTGATCGTATCATGCCGAAGAAAATGGCGCAGCAGAACGGCTTTATCCCGGCTCCAGGAGGCCGGGATTGCCGGTCACGCCTCGCAGCGCAACATTGCTGGCCGAGGGGCTGAGCGGCTTGCCACTCCCGAGATGTTTGGCAAGAACGTCCCACACCGGTATTCCCTGCTGGACGTTGCCGGCGGCCCAGCCGGCGACGGTGTAGCGCTTGCCAGGCTCGATCGCGCGGCCCCTGTCCAGCTTCAGATCGGAAATCCGCCGGCCGATTTTTTCCGAAGGCGTACAGCTATAGCTGAGCCCGCCGATCCGGACCATGTCGCCGCCCTGCTGATAGTAGGGATCGGGATTGAAGAGATTGTCGCAGATGTCTTCGAGCGTGTTCTTGATCTCAGTGCCGGTCAGCCTCGAGACATAGGTTTCCGGATAGGCGATAGCGGTCTCCGCCAGCAGGTCTTCCATCGTCAAGGGCTGGTTCGGCAGAAAACTTGCGCCCCAGCGAAAGCCCGGCGACAGCGCGATTTCGGCGTCGAACTCGCGGCGTAGCGCGGCGCAGATCAATTGATCCACGGTGCCCGTGAAATTGCCGCGGCGATAAAGCAAGCGATCGGCGGTGGCGATCTTGCCGCTCCATGAAGCCGCATACGGTGCGCGGACTTTGTCGATCAGCGCTGCCATCGCGGCATCCGCTTTTAATAGTTCCGAAAATACCGGAAACAGGCGGTATCGCACGTCCCGCACGCGGCCTTTGTCGAGGTCGAGATCGAGCACGCCAAGGAATTTGCCGTTCGACCCGGCGTTGGTAACAAGCGTGGTGCCGCCGGCATTAGCGACCGCGATGGCTTGCGGAATCGCATCGTGGGTGTGGCCGCCAAGAATGACATCGAGGCCGCGCACGCGGCTCGCCAATTTGAGGTCGACGTCCATGCCGTTATGCGACAGCAGCAGCACCGCGTCGGCCTTCTCGGCCGAACGAAGACTGTCGATCAGCTTTTGCAATTCCTGTTCGCGAATGCCGAAGGTCCAGTCCGGCGTCAGCCGCTTCGGATGCGCGATCGGAACGTAAGGAAACGCCTGCCCGATCACCGCGATACGGTAGCCGCCGACCTCCTTCATGGTGGCCGGTTTGAACACGCGGCCTGAAGCAGGGTCGAAAGCCTTGGCGCCGCTAAACGCCGCCTCGTCGGTCAGGAAAACATTTTGCGCGAGAAACTCTCCCTTGAAGCGACCGAGGTTGCTGCGCAGCGTCTCCTCGCCATAGGTGAACTCCCAGTGCCCGGTCATCGCCTCGACGCCGAGCAGGTTGGCGGCTTCGATCATGTCGGCGCCGCGCAAGGTGTTGGCCAGCCCCGTGCCTTGCCAGGCGTCGCCGCCGTCAAGCAGCAGAGAGCGCTGCGGTCCTGCCTCATTGCGCAATCGGTCGATCAGGGTTTTCAGATGCGCAAAGCCGCCGAGCTTGCCGAACCGGCCTGCGGATTTTTCGAAATCAAGCGAGGTGAAAGCGTAAGCATCGGCGCTGTCCGGCTTGATGCCGAACCGGTCGAGAAAGGCGCGGCCGACGAGATGCGGCGGCTGCCCGGCCATCGCGCCGAGGCCGAGATTGACGCTCGGTTCGCGAAAATAACCGGGCAAAAGCTGCGCATGCGTATCGGTGATGTGGAGGATGCGGGCGTTGCCGAAGCGTTCGAGATCGTAAACGCCGCCCTCCGCGCTACGCGCTCGCCCCGGCAGGCTGCCGGAGAGCGCGGTGGCGCCCATTAGTTTGAGAATGTCCCGGCGGTTGAATGGCATGGTCGACGTTGTGCGATTCTCTTTCAATGGCGTCAGTGGATTTCGAGATTTTTCCAGGCCTGTTTCTCGCTGGTTGCCTGGAAAATCGAGGCCTTGGCCAGCGCTTCGGCTTGCTTGGCAAATCCGGTTGCCCGGTCGAAGTCATTTTTGTCGGCGGCGCCTCTCGCTTCGGCGAGGGCTGCTTCGGTCGCGAGCCACTGGTTACGCAGGCGGCCGGCTTCCTGTTCGGCGGCGTCTGCTCGCGCATAGGCCGATCTGAAGTCAGCCTCGGAGTTTGCGGCAAATGCTGCGGTACTGATCCACGAGACAAACGCGAGCCAACAAATCATTTGTAGCGGAGCTTTAGATAGGACCCTCATGGCCGCGACCCCGGTCCGGAAATCGGCAAACCGTTGCTGACATAGGACAGAAAATATTCGAGGTCGCGATACTCTTCGGCTTGCGGCTCCAGCGGCACGCCGCGCACCTGGCTGTTGCAGGTGATGAAGCGTCGGCTGATGGTGCCCATGCCGCCCCATTCCGAGCGGTAGATCGGCATCGCGTTGAGAATCCCGAGCGCCGGCGCGAGCACCTCGGCGCGCAGCCGCTCGCCGGGATTTTGCACATGGCAGGTCGCGCAGGAAAAATTCAATTGCCCCCGACGGGTGTAGAAATAGCGCTTGCCGTTCTCGTAAGCCTCATGCGCGCGGGGGTCGTCGGGAATTTTGATGTCGAACGGTTTGCCGCGGGAGGTGAAGGCCATATAGGCGGTCAATGCCGCCATGTCGTCTCCGGTATAGGAGATGGCTTTTTCGCCATTGGCCTCGCGGCACTGGTTCAGCGCCAGTTCAAGCGTGATGACCTGGCCAGTCTTCCCGTCAAATCGCGGATAGTCCTGCCGGACGCCGATGCCTTGATCGGGAAAACAATCGGCATAATGTTTGCCGTTGGCGAACGGCTTGGCGAACAGTTCCTTGCCGGCCTCAAGCGAAAATTCGTAAGGCGGAAACTGTTCTTTCTCTTCCCATTGCCGGCGCATGTCTTCGTTCAGCGCATAGGGGCCGTTGGCGAAATCGTCGAGCTTCACGTTGGGAAACTTCTCGACGAAATAATTCCGGAAAGCGCGCGCATCTGCCGCGGGGTCCACGCCGTCGGCGGCGACAGCTTCCGCGATCGCAAGCAGCAGGGCAGCGAACGAAACCAGAAAACATCTCACGCTCAACCGTCTCCAGGCCAGGCCAACACGCGCCGCCAAGCTCTTACTGTATCTTGAATGTGGCGGCGTCGGTCCCGCCCTTGTTGTCGATCCAGTTCACCTTCAGATCGTCGCCCTTGGCACCGCCCTTGAAGGCGAACTTGACATAGGGGTCCTTCGAGACCGCAGTTCCCCAATCGGCGATGAACACCGGCTGGCCATTGTGTTCGAACGTCAGTTCCTTGATGAAATGCGCCGGGATGAATGCACCCTTGTCATCCTTGATGAAGCCGGAATCCATCGGATGCTGGATCAGCGTCTGCACTTCGGTCGTCTCGCCATTGGCGATCGCTCGCACGCGGATACTCGATGCCATGTTCAACCTCCGCAGCCGCCGACGGTGACCTTGACTTCCTTGGTCGCGCTGAAAAGCTTGCCGCCGGCTTCCACGATTACAATGACGTTGCTGGTCTTGGCCATTTTCAGGCGGTTGGCGACATTGGGCATCGTGCCCTGCGGAATCTTGTAATAGGCGGCGAGCACATTCGGATTTTCCGGCACCACGAACGCGATCGTGGTGACGTCGGCAAGGCTGGTCGAGACCGAGATCGGAACCACCGCACCGTTCTCGGCAATCTCCGGCGCATCGAGCTTGATCTTGTCGGAGGGCTCGGCTGTGCGTCCGTAGAGCAGCTTGATCGCCTCCTTGCCATCCTTTTGCCTGAAGGCATCTTCCGGATATTTGTCATTGGCGGCGGCAAGGGTGGGCGCGGCGTGGAACGAGACAACGCCGAGGCTGGCGAGCGCGACCGATCCGGCGCCGCGCAGCACGAGGCGTCGCGTCACCGGGAAGCGTTCCTTCGAGGTTGTCATCGCGCATCTCCCATAAGGTCTTGCCGTCTGCTCTGTCTCATAGCGTTTGCAGGAAATCGACGATGGCGTCGATTTCCTGTTCGGTCAAAATACGATTCCGGCCGAACGGCGGCATCGCCGTTAGTGGATTTCGGCGTGTCTCGTCGGTGAGGATCGCAACAAGATCGTTACGGTCAGGATATTTGCGTTTGATGTCTTTAAGCGCCGGCCCGATAGTGCCGGGCAACTCACCACCTTTGATGTCGTGGCAGCTCAAACAGTTGCCTTTCGCCCGGTCGAAAGCGAGTTTTTGGCCTTCGCTGGCCTTCGATTGGGCGTGCGCCGCACAACATGGCCAGGTGATGGCGGTCGTGAGCGCCATCATAACAAGCCTGGATGAGCGGCGATTGGACAAGATAAGGTTCCAGCCAGAGATAGGCTCAAATATAATCGTTCAAAGCATAAAGGCTATCGCCTGACAACGCGGGTGGCGCCGTTCCGGGAGGCTATCGTGGCTGAGTATGTCGTTGAATTTGGCAAAGATGGTGGCCGCCTCGAGCCCGACGGGCGTCTCGACGCGGCCGCCTTTCACCGTAACCATCAGGCGATCCGCGGCGTTCTGGAGCGGTACTTGACCGGCAAATCCGGCGACGCCGTTGAGGCCGGCAGCGGCACCGGTCAGCACGTTATCGAATTCGCCGGTCAATTTCCTGACATCACCTGGTGGCCGAGCGACCTCAACGAAAATCACCTGACCAGCATCGAGGCGTGGCGGCGGCATTCGCAGCTCCCGAATATCCGTCCGCCACAGCGGATCGATCTGGCCGATCCGGCCTGGGGCGATGCGATGAGGGCCGAAGGTGGTCCTGGCCAATTGCTCGCGGTGTTCTGCGCCAATGTCATTCACATCGCGCCATGGCGCGTCGCCGAGGGACTAGTTGCCGGCGCAGGGCGTGCCTTGCGCGAAGGTGGAATGCTTTTCCTTTACGGTCCCTTCGCGCGCGGCGGCCAGCACTTGGCGGAAAGCAATGCCGCTTTTGATGCGAGCCTGCGGCAAGGCAATTCCGAATGGGGCGTACGCGATGTCGAGGCGGTGGAAAAACTCGCGGCAACGGCCGGCCTTTCGCTGATCGAGATCGCCGACATGCCGGCCAATAATCTCACGCTGATATTCCGTCGAGCCTGAACGGTCGCGCATAGCGCGCGCTCGTTTCCACCGGTTGATCGGAGCGGTGACGCATAGTACGTCGAATTATCAACGTTGCAGCGGCGCCTTGCCGTTTTCGGGGTGGAAACAGCCAATGATCGATATGACCGCAGCCGCGGCCGGCACGGATGACGCTCGCGTCCGCGCCAATGTCACGCGGTTGGCGGCGGCACAGGCGCTGACAGGGGCGAACTCGGCCGTGATTTTTGCGACCGGTTCGATCGTCGGCGCAACGCTGGCGCCGGATGTCTCGCTCGCGACCGTGCCGATCTCGATGTATGTCGCGGGCCTTGCCGCGGGGACCTTGCCGACCGGCATGATTTCGCGCGCCTATGGCCGCCGCGTCGCTTTCATCGCCGGCACCGCGTGTGGCACCTTCACGGGCCTGCTCGGCGCGTTGGCGATCCTGCGCGGCTCGTTCGTGTTGTTTTGCTGCGCAACCTTTCTCGGCGGGCTGTATGGATCTGTGTCGCAGTCCTATCGCTTTGCGGCCGCCGACGGCGCCAGCGCGGCGTTTCGCCCCAAGGCCGTGTCGTGGGTGATGGCAGGCGGCGTATTCGCAGGCGTCCTCGGCCCGCAGCTCGTGCAATGGACGATGGACGTCTGGTCGCCCTATCTGTTCGCATTCAGCTTCATCGTGCAGGCCGCCGTGGCGCTGGTGGCGATGGCCATTCTCGCCGGCGTCGATGCGCCAAAGCCTGCGCCGGCCGATCTGCATCGCGGCCGTCCGCTGTTCGAGATCGCGCGGCAGCCGCGCTTCATCGCCGCGGCGCTCTGCGGCGTCATCGCCTATCCGACGATGAATCTCGTAATGACGTCGGCGCCGTTGGCGATGAAAATGTGCGGCCTGAGTTTGAGCGATTCCAATTTCGGCATTCAGTGGCACATCGTGGCGATGTATGGGCCGAGCTTCTTCACGGGGCTCTGATCGCGCGGTTTGGCGCGCCAAGGGTCGTGGCAGCAGGGCTTTTGCTGGAGGCGTGTCGGCGCCATCATCGGCCTTTCCGGCATGACGGCGATGCATTTCTGGTCGACGCTGATCGTGCTCGGCATCGGCTGGAATTTCGGCTTTGTCGGCGCCTCCGCGCTGGTGCTGGAAACGCACCGGCCGCGAAGAGCGCAACAAAGTGCAGGCCTTCAACGATTTTCTGGTATTCGGGATGATGGCGGTAGGGTCGTTCTCTTCCGGCCAGTTGCTGGCGAATTACGGCTGGGCCGCGGTCAATTGGGTGGTGTTTCCGCCGGTGCTTTTGGGCATCACGGTGCTGTTGCTGGTTTCGCTGATGAGGCGACGCGCGGCGCTGCCTTAGGCTCGCAACTTCCGCCGAGAATCACAGGCTGATGCTGGCCTGCGCCGTCTTTGGTTTTCGGTCGGCAACCTGATCACGCTGCCGTCGCTGATTGTCCAGCGCGAGTTCGAGGCGCGCTCGTTCGGCGTGCTGATCAGCCTGCTCACCGCGATCACCCAGGTGACCTATGCCTTCGGCCCGGGTGTGATCGGCGCGCTGCGCGACCTCTCGGGATCCTATACGCTCCCGTTTTGCGGCTGCATTGCGCTGGAACTGACTGCGGCGGCTCTGGTCATGATCCGAGGTAAGCCAGCGTGACGGGCGGAAGCTACGCCACTCGCTGCCGCATTAGATCTTCGACATCGAGCCGCCGCGTGAACATCGCCAGCGAACCGTCGGCGGTACGTGGCCATTCGGCTTGCGGCCGGTCCCAATAAAGCTCGACACCGTTTTCGTCGGGGTCGCGCAAATAAAGCGCCTGGCTCACGCCGTGGTCGCTGGCGCCGTCGAGCGGGATGCCGGCGCTGGTGACGCGATGCAGCGCATCCGCCAGCGCCGCACGGGTCGGGTAAAGGATTGCGGTGTGAAACAGCCCGGTCGTTCCCGGCGCAGGCGGATGGCCGCCTTTGCTTTCCCAGGTGTTCAGCCCGATGTGATGGTGATAGCCGCCCGCCGAGATGAAGGCGGCATCGGTGCCATAGCGTTGCATCAGCTCGAAGCCGAGTACGCCACAGTAAAAGCCAAGCGCGCGTTCGAGATCGGCGACCTTGAGGTGAACGTGGCCGATCCGGGTGCCGGCGACGATGGGCGGATTTGGCGGCATGATGCATTCCTTTCGTTCCCCGGATGCTGCGCAACGCTCTTGCGGTGCGCAGCTGGTCCGGGTCCACGATCCTCGTAGCTGATGGGTCCCGGATCAGCGACGCACCGCTTCGCGCTGCATCGCGTCCGGGACAGGTGGGTAACCAGTGTTGTTCACGCAAGCTCCGAGATCTGCCCGTCGGGCAGGCCGAATTCGAAAGTGTTCAGCGTCATGGACACCATGGTGTAGTAGCCGCAGAGGCCGATGACCTCGACGACGCCGCGCTCGGAGAGAACGTTGACGGCTTCGTCATAAAGCGGCTGGGACAGCCCGTGGCCTTCGTGCAGCGATTTCGCGACATCGTAGATCATTTTCGCCTGGGGATCGTCGAATTGCGGCGTGCGGCGATCGCGAATGTCGTCGGCGATCCTGGGGTCCATGCCGCCCTGGAGCGCGAGGCGCTTGTGCGCGAACCACTCGTAATGCGAGGTCCAGTGCCGCGCGGTGACGAGGATCGCGATCTCGGACAATTTGGCTGGAAACATCGTGTTGAAACGCAGCACCTCGCCGAGCCGTGTGGCGTGACGCGCCATCTCCGGGCTGTTGAGCCAGGCCATCATCGGCGCCGGCGGCCTGCCGCGCTTGCCGGCGATCGCTTCGTCGTAAGTCGCTTTTTGGTCCGCGCTCATTTCCTCGGGCGAGAGCAATTTCAGCCGCATCTTCGTTTCCTCTTGTTTTTGCGTTAGCGGCATTCACAGCCGCCCGTCATTGCGAGCGCCAGCGAAGCAATCCAGTCTTGCTGCCGCGTGAGATTCCGGACTGCTTCGGAGCTGACGCCCCCTTGCGCAAACGCTTCGCGTTTGTCGCAGGCAATGACGGGAAGCTACCTGATCGGCGGGGCGTATTGAATACCGCCGGCGCTCCAGAGCTGGTTGAGGCCGCGCGGAATCTTCAGCTTGGATTCCGAGCCGACATTGCGCTCATAGACTTCGCCATAATTGCCGACATGCCGGATGACGCGGACCGCCCAGTCCTTGGTCAGCCCAAGTTCCTCACCGTAATTGCCCTCGGTGCCGACCAGCCGCATCACGTCGGGCTTCTTGGACTTGAGCGCTTCGTCGATGTTCTTGGAGGTCACGCCGAGTTCCTCGGCATTGATCATCGCATAGAGCGTCCACTTCACGATCAGCATCCAGTCGTCGTCGCGCTCTCGCACCACGGGTGCCAGCGGCTCCTTGGAGATCACGTCGGGCAGGATGGTCTGGTCAACCGGCTTGGCGAGATTGAGCCGCAGCGCATAAAGCTGGGACACGTCGGCGGTCAGCGTATCGCACTGGCCGGATTCATAGGCTTTGACGACGTCTTCCAGTTTGCCGAACTTCTTCTCCTCATACTTCATGTTGTTGGCACGGAAGTAGTCGGCGAGGTTGAGCACTGTCGTGGTGCCGTCCTGTACGCAAACCTTGCTGCCGTTGAGGTCGAGCGCGGAATTGATGTTGCGCGCGCGGGGCAGCATGAAGCCCTGGCCGTCATAATAGGCGACCGCCGGGAAATAGAGGTCGTAGGAGGTCTCGCGCGACATGCTCCAGGTCGAGTTGCGCGACAGAATATCCACCTTGCGGTTTTGCAGTTCGCGGAAGCGCTCATTGGCGTCGAGCGGAATGAACTTCGCCTTGTTTGGATCGTCGAAGATGGCGGCAGCGACCGCGCGGCAGAAGTCGACGTCGAAGCCGGTCCAGTTGCCTTTGTCGTCAGGAATCGAGAAGCCGGGCAGCCCCTTGTTGACGCCGCACAAGACCTCTCCGCGGCGAACCGTCCGCTTCAGGGTGCGCGTGTCGTAGAATTCATAGGCGGCGGCGACGGCCGCGACCGCAACTGCGACCGCCAGCCCAATCAGCAGGCCGCCTCGGAATGTCCGCATGATCTGTCCCTCGCCCCGGTCGGGAAGTTGAAATGGATTTTTTAAAAAGCAGGCCGCGGTTACAGTTCCGGCTTCTGCCGAACCACGACCTTGGTGCCCACCGGCACGCGGTCATAGAGATCGGCGACGTCGGAATTGACCAGGCGGAAACAGCCGGAGGAGACCTTGGTGCCGATCGTATCCGGCCGGTTGGTGCCGTGAATGCGGTAGACCGTGGTGCCGAGATACATCGCGCGGGCGCCAAGCGGATTGCCGGGTCCGCCGGCCATGAAACGCGGCAGATAGGGTTGGCGCTCGATCATTTCCGGTGGCGGCACCCAGTCCGGCCACTCGGCCTTGCGGGCAATACTCAACAGTCCTTGCCACTGGAATCCGTCGCGGCCGACGCCAATCCCATAACGAAGCGCACGGCCGCCGGGCTGGACCAGATAGAGATGCCGTTCGGCGGTCGAAATGATGATGGTGCCCGGTGGCTCAGTGGTTCGGAAATACACCATCTGCTTCCGCCATTCCGGATCGAGCTCGTAGCTATCGTCGGCGATCAGGCCGGGCTGGTCGCCCTGGTCGGGCTGTTGCGCAAAACCGTGCGAGGCCGAAAGCATCAGGCCGGCCGCGGCGATTGCCGTGCAGATCAGGTGACGCATTTTTGTCATTTCCAACCTCTCCGTTCGCCGCTCGGTCGTCTGAAACCGCCCGTGTTTGCCGGGGCTGTTCCCATCAAATCTCAGGGGCAGAGCGATGGCAAGCCGTGGACCCGGCCCCAGAGCCTTTTACAGGCAATGCGTTGATCTTCAAAAAGCTTTTCAATGCGGTGCGATCCAGAGCTTTAAGATCAGCGACACGCTGGCCACAGCGCCGACGCCACCGAGCCAGAGCATGGCAAACCATGCCAGGCGTTGGGCGAGTGGCCGCGCCTTGGGTTTGGCAGTCATCAATGATAGCCGCTTTCAGGTTTGACCTTGCCGCGGAAGACCCAATAGGCCCAGGCGGTATAGCCAAGGATCAGCGGCACCAGCACCGCGACGCCAAACAGCATGAAGATCTGGCTGCGCTCCGGCGACGCCGCCTGCCAGATGGTGATGCTTTGCGGCACGATATAGGGATACATGCTGATGCCGAGGCCCGCATAGGACAACGCAAATAAAGCAAGCGACAGGAAAAACGGCCGATAATCCTGCCTGGCGGCGAGGCTGCGCAGCAGCATGATGGTGACGGCGGCGACCGCGATCGGCACCGGCGCGGTCAGGATCAGGTTCGGCCAGGTGAACCAGCGCTGCGCATATTGCACATGAAGAAATGGCGTGGCGATGCTGACCGCCCCGATCGCGCCCAGCATGGCGACCAGCAATAGCCAGCTCAGGCGATAGGCCTTGTCGCGAAGGCCGCCCTCGGTCTTCATCACCAGCCAGGTGGCGCCGAGTAGCGCGTAGCCGGCGACCAGCGAAATGCCGGTCAGAACGGTGAACGGCGTCAGCCAGTCCCACCACCCGCCGGCATAGTGCCGCCCCTCGACGTGAATGCCTTGCAGGATGGCGCCGAGCGCGACCCCTTGCGCCAGCGCGGCCAATGACGATCCGCCGGCGAAGGCGAGGTCCCAGCGATTGCGTTCGACCCGTGTCGTGCGCCAGCGAAATTCGAAAGCGACGCCGCGAAAGACGAGGCCGATCAACATCGCAATGACGGGCGTATAGAGGGCCGGCATCAGAACGGCATAAGCGAGCGGAAAGGCGGCCATCAGACCGCCGCCGCCCAGCACCAGCCAGGTCTCGTTGCCGTCCCATACCGGCGCGACGCTGTTCATGATGACGTCGCGATCGGACTTCTCGGGAAAAAGCGGAAACAGAATGCCAAGCCCGAGGTCGAAGCCGTCCATCACCACATAGACGAAGACCGCAAACGCGATGATGAACGCCCAGATCGTTGCCACATCGAAAGACACGCTCATGGAGCCTCTCCTTTCGCCACCGCGGCAACGGCGGGCGTGATGCCCGCGGCACGCGCCGGGATGTCGCCAGGCGGGCCTTGTTCGCCGTGAAGCGGCGGATGGCCCATCAGGCGCAGGATATAGATCACGCCGGCGGCGAACACGGCGAAATAGACCACCACGAAGGCGATCAGCGAGGAGGAAACCGCGGGCGCGGCCAATGGCGAAGCTGCATCGGCCGTTCGCAGCAGCCCGTAGACCGTGAACGGCTGGCGCCCGGTCTCGGTGGTGATCCAGCCGGCGAGCACGGCCACGAAGCCCGCCGGTCCCATGGCGACCGCAAAGGCATGCAGCAGGCGGGACTCATACAGCTTTCCGCGCCAGCGTTCCCACAGGCTCACGAGGCCGAGACCGAAGATCAGAAATCCCAGCCCGACCATGATCCGGAACGACCAGAACGTGATCGGAACCGGCGGCCAATCCTGCCGCGGAACGGTGTCGAGGCCGTTGAGCGGCGCATCGAGCGCATGTTTGAGGATCAGCGAGCTCAGCTTGGGGATTTCGATCGGATAGCGAACCGTGCCGGCTTGCTGATCGGGTAGTCCGAACAGGATCAGCGGCGCGCCGTCCTTGTGGCTTTGGTAATGACCTTCCATCGCCATCACCTTGGCCGGCTGATGCTCCAGCGTATTGAGGCCATGCTGATCACCGGCGAGAATCTGGATCGGCGCCACCAGCGTCGCCATCCACATCGCCATCGAAAACATCACGCGGGCGCCCGCCTGATGGGAATCGCGCCAGAGATGAAAGGCGCCGACGGCGCTGACGACCAGCGCGGTGGTGAGATAGGCCGCGAGCACCATATGCACGAGGCGATAGGGAAACGACGGGTTGAAAATCAGCTTCAGCCAGTCGGCGGGAACGAACTGTCCATCGGCGTTGACGGCGTAGCCGGCCGGCGTTTGCATCCAGGAATTGGCGGAGAGGATCCAGAAGGCCGAGATCAACGTCCCGATCGCCACCATCAAGGTCGCAAGAAAGTGCAGGCGATGGCCCACCCGTTCGAGGCCGAACAGCATGACGCCGAGAAATCCGGCTTCGAGGAAGAAGGCGGTGAGCACCTCATAGGCCATCAGCGGGCCGATCACCGGGCCGGTCTTGTCGGAGAACACCGACCAGTTGGTGCCGAACTGGTAGGACATCACGATGCCCGACACCACGCCCATGCCGAAGGCGACGGCGAAAATCTTCAGCCAGTAATTGAACAGGTTGAGGAAGACTTCGCGCCCGGTCCACAACCACAGCGCTTCGAGAACCGCGAGGTAGCTGGCCAATCCGATCGAGAAAGCGGGGAACACGATGTGAAACGACATCGTGAATGCGAACTGCGCCCGGGCCAAGCCCACGGCATCCCAGCTTTCGAACATGACAAGAATCCATCACCACTACGGTGGCGCGGATTCTATCACGTCGAATGTTACGAGGGTACTATCGGTTCAGGCGGCCAGGCTCTCGATGCCGGCGACCTTGAGCAGGTCGGCGAGCTGTTTGCGCGCATAAAACATCCGCGTCTTCACCGTGCTCTGGGGAATGCCGATGATGAGACCGGCCTCCTCGACCGACTTCTCATGATAGTAGACGAGGTTGATGATCTCGCGATGCGCCGGCGACAATTTGGCGACGCAGGCGCGCAGGATCGCGCTGGTTGAGCTGCGGTCGAGACAGGCCTCCGGCGTCTCGGCGCCATCGGCGATCTCCAGGATCTCCTCCTGATCGATGTCCTCGTGCCGCCGCTGCCGCAAAGCCGTCAGGGCCTTGAAGCGGGCAATCGACAGAAGCCAGGTGGAGACCTGGGAACGCCCCTGGAATTGGCTTGCCGTACGCCACACGTCGAGGAAAACCTGACTGGTCAAATCCTCGGCCGTGGTGGTGTCGCGCACCATCCGCAGGATGAACCGGTAAACCCGCACATGGTGGCGCGAATAGAGAATATGCATCGCGTGGCGGCCGCCCTCGGCAATGCTCTCAAGCAGCGCTTCGTCGGACGTCGCCTGAGCGGCAATGATGCCTTGGCGAGCTGCGGCATTGATGGCTACGACGTTCTGCATGACAGTCTCCCAGTGTCGCCCTGTGGCGGCCTTCGTTGCCCTCTTTGGTAGTCAGCGAAGGTTTCGGGACGTCTGCGAGAAAAGGGGAAAATGGTTTCATGGCCGGGAGAATTGTTTCGTCGGGGACGCCGCGACGAAACAATTGGCAGGAAAAGCCAGCAAATCTAACAAGATAAAATTTTAAGTTGCTGACGGCAGCAAGGGCCTCGCCGAGGGAACAAAGACCTTCGATGGTGAGGGACCTTTTAGGGGGCCAAATATCAGCGGCAGCTCGAATTGGCGGCGAGGATATCCCGCATCGCCTGGTTCTGGATCACCGGCGCGGTTGTCAGGGAGACGTGTCCGTATTCGGTTTTTCCCATATCGACGTTTTGCAGCGTGCCGTGGAAATGTCCGCTGGGCTCTACCGCGGTTCCGACACCGCTGGAGAGATAGAAATTCCTCAAGGTGCGGACGTTATTCGGGACGACAACTTTGACGACGGGGTCGATCGTCACGATCAACGCGACGTGAAGGCCGGCCCTTTGCAGTTGCTCGGCCATGCTGACGGCGGCGCTGGCGCCAAGCGAATGGCCGACCAGCACGATGGAGCCGATCCGCCCGCTCTTGCAGCCATCAATGGCATCGAGAGCCAGCGATTCCGAAAATGCGTGATTGGCGATCGTGACGTCGATGTTTCGACGCTGAAGATCCTCGTTGAGCTGGTCGAGCCCCGGCGAGAGAACGTTGGTCAGACCGCGCAGCAGGTAGACCTTCTTGTGAGTGGCAAGACCCTGCGTGGCGGAAGCCGGTGATGTGCCGGCCAGCATCGGGACCGTGAATAAAAGCGCAGTCGCCAATCGAGACATCGCGCGAACAAGAGAGAGCATCGGTCACCCTCAAAGATGCGGCACGGCGCCGGACCATGCCGAAAAGCCAAAAGCACGCTGGCTCGAGGCCGGATCGCCATCGCGTTCCGCGCTGTTGTTTAGATATGATCTTGGCACGAATGCGCCTGGCAGGTTGCGGAGAAAAGCCGCTCGCCGGCTGGACGCTTGCGCGGACCTCGAAGGGTCCCGATCACGTCCGCATGCCTACCGCATCGGCGTGCTGAAATCCAGAACGGGCGCTCGGCTTGCGACAGTTTGAAGTAGGCTGTTGTTCCGTTGCCGCACAGGAGCCGCCGGATCGAGTGACGTTGCTTCAGGTCTTGTCGCCGGCGGGCGAGAACAGATATCCGCCGCCACGAATCGTCCTGATCACGGCGGGCTTGGTGGGATCGATCTCGATCTTGCGGCGAATTCGCATGATGCGGAGGTCGACGGCGCGATCGAAAGCTTCGCTGTCGCGGGCGTTGGCGAGTTCCAGAAGCCGCTCGCGCGACAGCACGCGTTTCGGGTTGGCGGCAAAGACCTTGAGCAGCCCGAATTCGGAGGCCGTCAACGGATGTTCGTTGCCCTCGTCGTCGCGCAGCGCCTGCGCCTGAAGATCGAGCCACTTGGTGCCGAACCGCACCAGCGGATCCTTGTCCGCCTTCGCTCCGTTGGCATCACCGGCGGCCTGCGCCCGGGCCGGCGTGCTTCGCCGCAACACCGAGCGGATCCGCGCCATCAGTTCGCGCAGTTCGCAGGGTTTTGCCACGTAGTCGTCGGCGCCAAGCTCGAGCCCGACCACGCGATCGATCGGGCTTGCGGTAGCCGTCAACATGATCACAGGTACGTTGGTGCGGCTTTTCAAGTCGCGAATGATCGAAAGCCCGTCTTCCTCCGGCATGTTCAGGTCGAGCACCACCAGATCGGGCACGTTGTTTTCGATCGCGCCGCGCAGGCTCTTGCCGCCGTCGCAAAGCGTCACGGTAAAACCGTGCATCTTGAGGTAATCGCCGACCATTTCGCGGGCCGGCGCCTCGTCGTCGACGATGATGATGTGCTGACTTTGACTCATGGGATTACACGTCTGCTGCCGGCAATGTGATGGTGAATGTCGAGCCTTGTCCAGGCCCGGCGCTGTTGGCCGTAACCTCGCCGCCATGCATGTCGATAATGCGCTTGACGATCGATAAGCCCGAGTCCGGTCGAGCTCTCGCCGGCGGTGGGCTTGGCGGACAGCCGCTGGAAACGCCCGAACAGCCGGCCGAGGTCCTCTGGCGAGAGCCCGGCGCCTTCGTCGACGACGCGGATCGCGGTCATTTTTGACATCCTGGCCGACCTGCACCGAAATCTTGCCGCCGATCGGGCTGTATTTGATGGCATTGCTGATGAGATTGTCGATCGCCTCGCGGATTCGGTCCGCATCGCAGGTGATGGTGAGGTTGGGGGAGGCGGCAACGGTAATTGATCTGCTGTTTGTTGACGGCGAGCGGTTGATTGGCGTCGGCCACTTCGCCGACCAGCGCGGCGATATCGACCGGTTCGCGGCGGATGGTGATGTCGAACGCATCCGCCATCGCATCCGAGATCAGATGATCGACCATCGAGGTCAGGCGCTTGGTGGCGTCGCGGATATGCTCGACCTGCGACAGTGACGTTGTCGCGGGAGGCGCCGGCGGCGATCAGTTCGGTCAGCATTTCGGTGCGGCCGAGAATCACGCTCAGCGGATTCTTCAGGTCGTGGGCGACGGTGCCGAGAATCTCGTTCTTGAAGCCGTTGGCGCGTTGCAGCCGCAGCCATTGCGCCGAGAGCCGGCGGTTGGCCTGCATCAGCGCGCGGGTGCGTTGGGTGACGCGGTCCTCGAGCTGGGTATTGGCCGCCTGGAGCTGCTGGTAGAGGATGACATTGTCGAAGGCGATCGAAAGCCGGCTGCCGAAGATCTCGACCAGCGAGCGGTCGGTCTCCGACAATTGCCGCTCGGCCTGCAGCAGCACCACGACCTCGCGCCCGCTGCCGGTGCGGACGTAGAGCACGGTGCGCTGATCGACGAATTCGTGCTTGCGGCGCCGGAAGGCGGCTTCGACCATCGTGCGCAAATCGGGATCGAGCGACTTGGCGCTGGTGGTGCCGATGAAACGGCTGTAGCAGCCGGAGCCCGCCAGCACCGAAAAATCGTCGTTGGTCGCGCCGCCGTCGCGCAGCACCAGGATGCCGGCGCAATCGACGTTGAGCAGCGAGGCGATCTGCGTCAGCACGCCCTCGGCGAGGCGCTGCATCGATTTGAAATCGTAAAGCGTCGAGGCGGCGTCGATGATGATTTCCAGCCCGCGCCGGGTCTGGACCATGCGTTCGAGCTGCTGATAGCTGCGCAACGCCGCGGTGAGCGAGGTAAACAGCTTGTCGGCGGTGAGTTCTGTCTTCGCCTTGTAGTCGTTGATGTCGTACTGGACGATCACGCGGCGCTCGGGCGCCTGTCCGGGCTGCCCGGTGCGCAGGATGATGCGGACGGTCTCGTTGCGAAGCTCGTTGCGGATATATTCGACGAGATCGAGACCGGCGGCATCGGTCTCCATGATGACGTCGAGCAGCACGGCGGCGATATCCGGATGCGCGCGCATCAGCGTTCGCCCCTCGGCTGCCGAATAGGCCGACAGGATCTCAAGGCCTTGTCCGTTGAGGCTGTAATCGCTCAGCGCAAAGCGCGTGCCCTCATGCACCGCCTGATCGTCGTCGATGACCGCGATCTTCCATTTGCGCGCGCCGGAAATTTCCGGATCGGCACCGGAATCGTCGATCAGGTGGAGGACATCGTCCTGTTCGGCCATTGCAGAAGTCCTGTCGCGATCCTGGGTTTCGGTTGGCTGACCGCCCTTGGCGGCTTTGGGCATGATAATGCGAAACGTGGTGCCTTGTCCCGGCCTTGAATCGAGCATCATCCGGCCGCCCAGCTGCTGGGTCACGAGATTATAAACGATGTGCAGGCCAAGTCCGGTGCCGCCTTCGTTGCGGCGCGTGGTGAAGAAGGGGTCGAACGCCTGGCGCTGAACGTCCGGTGTCATGCCGGCGCCGTCGTCGGCAAATATGATCTCGACGTCGTCGCTGCCGCGCGGCCTGGCCGAGATCGTGATGGTCCCCGAGCGCCCGTCGGGAAAGGCATGGGTCGCGGCGTTCAGGAACAGGTTGGTCAGGATCTGGCCATAAGAGCCGGGATAGCCGTCGATGACGAGGTCTTCGGGCACTTCGACCGACAGCGCGATCGACGCCTTCTTCAGCGCGGGCCGCAGGCTCGCGATGATCTGGTCGGTCGCCTCGCTCAGATTGAAGTGTCCGCCGCTCGGCATGCGAGCGGTCGACCGCGACCTGCTTGAAGGACTGAATCAGTTCGCCGGCGCGGTGCAGATTGCCCACCAGTTGCTGGGCGGCGTCGCGCGAGGTCCTGACGAATTCGTCGAGCTGCGAGCGTCGCAATCCGTTGCCGGATCCTCAGTTCGGCCTCGAACGTCTCGGTGCGGCGTGCGAAACTCGAGGCGACCGTCAGGCTGATGCCGATCGGGTTGTTCACCTCATGGGCGACGCCCGGCGACCAGGCCGCCGAGCGCCGCCAGACGTTCGGCGTCGATCAGGTTCTGCTGCGCCGCGTTGAGCTCGAGCAGCGCGTTCTCCGCCTTTTCCTTGGAGGCGCGCAATTCGTCTTCGGTCTTCCGCTTGGCAATGGCGTTTTCGCGGAACACTTCCACCGCGCGCGCCATCTCGCCGACCTCGTCGTTGGCGCCGGTGCCTTGAACTTTACGATTGTAGTCGCCTGAGGTGATCGCGTGCATTGCCGTCATGATCTGCTGCAACGGCAGGCGGATCGACAGCGCGATCAAAACGCCGGCGGTGATGATGATGCCGAAGAAGATCACGGCGATCGAAAGCACTTTTCGGGAAATGTCGGCAAGTGTCTGATCGAAGGTCTCCTGCGCCCTCTGCTCGCGCCGGCGCATCTTGACCGACAACTCATCGATGGCGCCGGATAGCCTCGGCCTGGCTCGCGTCGATCGCGTTGCGCAAAAGCTCGGTGCGGTTGGTCAGCTGCGCCGACAATTTGGCAAGGCCTTCGCCGAGCGCCTTGCTTCGTGCGTTCAGCCGTTGCAATGCCATCCGTTGCAGATCGTTGTCGGCGAGGTCGATCATCACCGGGATGGTGCGCTCGATGGTCTCGATGTTGCGGCGCGCTTCCTCGGCGGAAGCCGTCGCCAGCGAGAGATAATAGGAGTTGGCGGCCACCAGCATGGCGGTGAAGGCCTCGCGCGATTTGCCGAGCGAGGGCCAGATCAGCGCATCGCGGTGACCGGTGGCGCCCTCGATGATCGAATAAAGCCCGGCCATGTCACGGGCCGGCGTGAGGACCTCGTCCTCATAGGTCTTCGTGATCGTGGCCTGGACCGCGCTCAATTCGCTGAAGCCGTTGAGGAAGCGCTCGGTGACACGCTCAAGCCGCTCGACCGATCCGGAAAGCATCGGATCGGTCGAGGCCCGCGTCGTCAGCGTGCCCAGCATCGTCTCGCGCACATGCGAGATCTCGGCGAACATTTCCGGGCTCGGCTGGTTGATATAGCGATGGATCAGGTTTTGCAGATGGCCGGTTTCGCTCTCGAGCCGCGCCAGGATGTTGTCGGATTCACGCGCCTGCCGCACATCGTCCCAGGCCGACCCCAGAACCTGGACGCCGTTCCAGATCAGCGCGACCAGCACCACGACGACTGCCGAATTCAGCGCCGCGATCGACAGGATGCGCCAGCGGATCGGCACCGCGCGCACCAGCGCGACCAGCCGCGAATGGCCGCGCCCCGCGAAGCTCGCGGGCGTTTCCATGGTCGCGTGCTGGTGCGCTTCCTGCTGCAATTCAGTTGACCTTGCGAATTCGTTCGATCAGCGCAGCTGCGGCCGGATCGCGCCTGGCCTTGGCGTAAAGGCCATCCATCGCCGCTTCGAACGGCTTGCGGTCGAAGTCGCTTACGATCGTCACGCCGGCTGATTGCGCCTGCCGGCGCGATTGCTCCTCGAGGTCCTTCCAGCGCCCGCGCATGAAGCGGCTCGACTGCCGGGCGGCGTCGTGAAAGATCGCCTGATCTTCCGCCGACAGGCTCGTCCAGGCCTTGTGCGACATCACCAGCACCTCAGGGCTCATCGTATGCTCGGTAAGCGTATAGAAACCGGCATATTTGTAATGATCGGTGGTCACAAAGGACGGCCAGTTATTTTCCGCGCCATCGATCAGCTTGGTGGCCAGTCCCGTGCGCACTTGTCCGTAAGGAAGTTCGATCGGCTCGGCGCCGAGGGCCCTGATCATGTCGGACATCAGTTCCGATTGCTGCACGCGAAGCCTCAAACCCTTCATGTCGGCGAGCGAGCGAATCGGCCTGATGCTGTTGTAGATCGATCGCGCGCCGGAATCGTAGAAAGCGAGGCCAACGAACCCATACGGCTCGAAGCTGCCCAGGATTTCGTCGCCGATCGGGCCATCCAGCACCTTCTGCAAATGCTCGATGGAGCGGAACAGAAACGGCATCGCCAGCACGTTCATGGCCGGCACGAAGGTCCCGATCAGCGCCACGTTGGTGCGGTTGAGATCGATGGCGCCGGCCCGGGTCTGCTCGATGGTTTCCTTTTCTTCGCCGAGCTGGCGCGAATGGAACACGCGGATCTGCAGCCGGCCGCCCGTTTTCTCCTCGATCAGCCGACCCATGAAGCGCAGCGCCTGGACGGTCGGATAGTCCTCGCTCTGGGTATCTGCGGCGCGAAATTCACGCGCAGGCGCGCTCGTCATGACGGCCGTCAAAAGCAGTGCAGCGAACATGATGACGGTCCGCGAAAGGCCGGCGCGGGTATACACCAGTGCCGCCCATTTGAAGTTCCTGCACCACAAGCGGCAAACTCCGTTCAGGAACTTCAAATGGTAAAGCGGCACCAGAATTATAAAGCTGGTGGTGCCCATAACTTTCCGAAGTTCGTGAAAGGTGTGTGCTGAGACGTCACACGAACTTCGGAAAGTGGGCACCCGCAACTCCCCCGTAATTAAGGCGATGACCGGGAAAAAAGGTTCAACGCAATTCCACGGCGAGAGCGGATATCCTGCCCATTTATTCAGCAAGTTTATTTCTCTGTATGCAATGGATTTTTCCCGCGGCGCGGCCCTTGCGATCGACAAGCCAAATCAGGGATTTAACCGGCGGTTAACCAACCGTTAGGCCTTGGCACGAACCTTGCGAAGCCTGTTCCAGAACCGATCCCCTTTTGTGCTGGAGCATCCGATGAAGCGCCGTGATTTTCTCAAATCCGTTTCCGGCCTCGCCGTCGGGGCTGCGACCGTGCAGGCACCCGCGATCTGGTCGCCGGCGAAGGCCGACGCGCGATCGGAAACATTGCTCGTGGTCACCGAAGGCGGCCCCAACAATCTCGATATTCATGGCGTCGGCACCAACCGTCCGGGCTACGAGACGTCGTGGAATTGCTACGACCGGCTCATCAGCCATGAAACCAAGACGCTGCCCGACGGCTCGAAATCTTACGATCGCGACAAGTTCAAACTGGAGCTCGCCGAGGACATGAACGTTGGCGACATGTCGGTGACGTTCAAACTGAAAAAGAACGCCAAATTCCATGACGGTACGCCGGTCACGGCCAAGGACGTCAAATGGTCGCTCGATCGGTCGGTGACGGTCGGCGGTTTTCCGACCGTGCAGATGAAGGCCGGCTCGCTCTCCAACAAGGAGCAGTTTGTCCTCGTCGACGACAGCACCATTCGTGTCGATTTCGCCAAGAAGGATCGCCTCACGCTTCCCGATCTCGCGGTGATCGTGCCGAGCGTCTACAACTCCGAGCTTTTGAAAAAGAAAGCCACGGAAAAAGATCCGTGGGCTCTGGACTATACCAAGAGCAACACCGCCGGCAGCGGCGCCTATAAAGTGACGAGCTGGAAGCCGGGTGTTGAAACCGTCTACGAGCGTCACGAGGATTGGGTCGGCGGCAAGTTGCCCCAGCTCAAGAGAGTGATCTGGCGCACCGTTCCCTCACAGGGCAATCGACGCGCCTTGATGGAACGTGGCGACGCCGACATCTCCTTCGATCTCTCGAGCAAAGACACGTTCGAGATGAAGAAGGAGGGCAAGCTCGTCGTTATCTCCAATCCGATCGGCAACGGCATGTATTCGGTCGAGCTGAACGTGAAGAATCCGCCGTTCGACAATCCGAAGGTTCGTCAGGCGGTCGCCTATGCGCTGCCCTATCAGAAGATCATGGACGCGGCGATGTTCGGTCTCGCCAATCCCTTGTTTGGCGGCCCCTCCAACAAGGTCACCGATATCGCCTGGCCCGCCAAGACCGGCTACGCCAACGACATGGCCAAGGCCAAGGCGCTGATGGCTGAAAGTGGCGTTTCCGGCATCGACACCACGATCTCCTATGACCTCGGCGCCGGCGACATCTGCGAGCCGATCTCCGTATTGGTGCAGGAAAGCCTTGGCCAGATCGGCATCAAGACCTCGATCAACAAGGTGCCGGGCGCCAATTGGCGCAGCGAGATGGCCAAGAAAAGCATGCCGCTGATGATCAACTTCTTCTCCGGCTGGCTCGACTATCCCGAATACTTCTTCTTCTGGTGCTATTCCGGTCAGAACGCGATCTTCAACACCTCGAGTTATGTCAATCCGGACATGGACGCGCTGATCGACGGCGCCCGAGCGGCGGCTGCGATCGGCGACAAGGACAAGTACGCCAAGGACGTCGAAGGCTTCATCACCAAGGCTTTTGACGAGGCGCCGCGGATTCCGTTGTTTCAGCCGTTCCTCAACGTCGCCACGCAGAAGAACATTTCCGGCTACACCTACTGGTTCCACCGTCAGCTCGATTACCGTTCGATCGTGAAGGGCTGAGCGCCTCAGCCGCTAAACGACGCAAGGACGCGGCCCGGACCATTCTGGAGTTCGAACATCATGGTGATCCTCAAGCGGCTTGCAACCGTCATACCGACCCTGATCGGCGTGATCATCGTGACGTTTCTGCTAACACGCGTCTTGCCGGGCGATCCGGCCGTGTATTTCGCAGGCCCCGCCGCAACGCCGGAGTTGATCGCGGAGATTCGAAAATCGCTTGGGCTCGACCGGTCGCTGCCGGACCAGTTCCTGCGTTATGTCAACGATCTCGCCCATGGCAATTTCGGCAATTCGCTGTCGACGGGCCGTCCCGTCGCCGCTGAAATCTCGAGCCGATTGCCGGCATCCGCCGAACTCACGCTGTTCGGATTGTTCCTGGCGATCGCCATCGCCGTTCCGCTCGGCATCTTTGCCGCGGTCAAGCAGGGCTCCTGGATCGATCATCTATGCCGGGTGATCGCGACCGCGGGCGTCTCGCTGCCGGTGTTCTTTACCGGGCTGCTATTGGTCTATGTGTTCTACTTCCGCCTCGGCTGGTCGCCCGCGCCGCTCGGCCGGCTTGATGCGTTTGCCACCAGTCCGCCGGATATCACCGGCTTCTTCCTGATCGACAGCCTGATCACCGGAAATCTCGAAACCTTTCGCGCCGCGTTCAGCCAATTGATCCTGCCGGCGGTGACATTGGCGGTGTTTTCGCTGGCGCCGATCACGCGCATGACCCGCGCCTCGATGCTGGCGGTGCTGGCGTCGGAATTCATCCGGACCGCGCGCGCCAGCGGCCTTAACAGCCGCACGGTGATCCTGACCTACGCGTTCCGTAACGCGATGCTGCCAGTCGTGACCACGCTCGGCATGGTGTTCTCGTTTTTGCTCGGCGCCAATGTACTGGTCGAAAAGGTCTTTGCGTGGCCCGGCATCGGCTCTTACGCGGTCGAGGCGCTGCTGCAATCGGATTTCGCGCCGGTGCAGGGCTTCGTGCTGACCATGGCGGTGCTCTACGTCGCGCTTAACCTGATCATCGACATGCTCTATGGCGTGATCGATCCGCGCGTGAGGGTCGATGCATGACCGAAGCCAGCCTGACGACGGCGCCGGCCGCAAACCTTCCGGCGAAACCGCCGACCAACTCGCTGTTCCGCCATGCCATCTATGTGGTGGCCGACAATCCCGTCACCGGATTGTCGTTCGGCCTGTTTATCCTGATCGCGCTGTGCGCTTTGATCGGTCCCTATGTCGTTCCCTTTGATCCGCTCGCCAGCGACACCTCGGCGACGTTGCAGTCACCCTCGCTGCGGCACTGGTTCGGCACCGATCTGGTCGGGCGTGATATTTTCAGCCGCGTCGTGGTCGCCACCCGCCTCGATTTCGTGATCGCGATCGCCTCGGTTGCCCTGGTGCTCGCGATCGGCGGGCTCGCCGGGATCGCCGCCGGCTTTTTCGGCGGATGGACCGACCGCATCATCGGGCGCATCTCCGATACGATCATGGCGTTTCCGTTATTCGTGCTGGCGATGGGCATCGTCGCGGCGCTGGGCAATACCGTGACCAACATCGTGATCGCGACGGCGATCATCAATTTCCCGCTTTACGTCCGCGTTGCCCGCGCCGAAGCCAACGTGCGGCGCGATGCCGGGTTCGTGCAGGCCGCGCGGCTTTCCGGCAACAGCGACATGCGGATTTTGCTGACGCATATCCTGCCCAACATCATGCCGATCATGATGGTGCAGGTGTCGCTGACCATGGGTTACGCCATCCTCAATGCCGCCGGCCTGTCGTTCATCGGGCTCGGCGTCAAGCCGCCGACGCCGGAATGGGGAATCATGGTGGCGGAGGGCGCGACCAACATCATTTCCGGCGAGTGGTGGGTGGCTTTCTTTCCCGGCGGCGCGCTGATGATCGCGGTGTTCTGCTTCAACCTGCTCGGCGACGGGTTGCGCGATCTGGTCGATCCGCAGCGAAGGACGTGAGAAGCATGATCCGGAAAAGTGGGCACCGGTTTTCCCTCGCGACAAACGCGGATCGCGTTTGCGCGGAGATCATGCTCAAGAAAATGAGTGTGACATGACCGCGCTGCCGCTGCTCGATGTCAACGACCTCACGGTGGAATTTGCCACCCGGCGCGGCATTGTGAAAGCCGTGCAGCACGTCAACATCGCGGTCGCCAAGGGCGAGACGCTCGGCATCGTCGGCGAGTCCGGTTCCGGCAAGTCGGTGACGTCTTACGCGGTGATGCGGATTCTCGATCGCGCCGGCAAGATCGCCGAAGGCTCGGTTCAATTTTCCGGCGTCGATGTCCGAGCGGCAACTGAAGACCAGATGCGCGACATGCGCGGCCGCGAAATGTCGATGATTTTCCAAAGCCCGCGGCTGGCGCTCAACCCGATCCGCAAGATCGGCCATCAGATCGAGGATGTGCTGCTGCAACATGTCCAGGTCGATCGCTCGCAGGTGACCGACCGGGCGATCGCTGCGCTGGAGCAGGTCAAGATCGCGCGCCCCCGCGAGCGCTATCATGCCTATCCGTTCGAGCTTTCGGGCGGCATGTGCCAGCGGGTGGTGATCGCGCTGGCGCTGGCCTGCGGTCCACGCTTGCTGATCGCCGACGAGCCCACCACCGGCCTCGACGTCACGACCCAGAAGGCGGTGATGGACCTCGTCGTCGAGCTCACCAAAGCGCGCAGCATGTCGACCATCCTGATCACGCATGATCTCGGTCTGGCGGCGGCCTATTGCGATCGTGTCGTGGTGATGGAGAAGGGACGCGTGGTCGAGACCGCGCTCTCGGCCAATATTTTTGCGAAGCCCGAACATCCCTATACGCGCAAATTGATGCGCGCGACGCCGCGGATCGGCGTCTCCTTGCGCGACCTGTTGCCGGAGGAAGAGGCGGCTTTGCTGCCTGTGCCGACCACGACAAACGGGAAGGGCGACGGCGCTGATGCTCCGGCCAAGCCGCTTCTTCTGGTCGAAAAGCTGGTGAAGGAATATCCGCGCCAGGGCGCGCCGGCGATGCTCGCCAAATTGTTCGCGCGCAAGCCGCCGGCCGAGCCTGAGATTTTCCGTGCCGTCGACGGCATCAGCTTTACGGTCGGCCATGGCGAAAGCGTCGGCCTCGTCGGCGAATCCGGTTGTGGCAAGTCTACCACTTCGATGATGGTGATGCGGCTGTTGGATCAGACGTCAGGCCGCATCATGTTCGACGGCGAGGAGATCGGCGGCATCCTGCCGAATGCCTTTGCGCGATTGCCGCAGCGCAAGAGCATCCAGATGGTGTTTCAGGATCCGACCGACAGCCTCAACCCGCGCTTTACGGCGGTGCGCGCGATCGCCGATCCGATCCTGAGACTGGGCAACATTAGCGGGCGCGATGCGCTGCGGGCGCGCTGCGAGGAACTGGCGACATTGGTCGGTCTGCCGGTCAATCTGCTCGATCGCTTCCCGCATCAATTGTCCGGCGGACAGAAGGCCCGCGTCGGCATTGCGCGCGCGATGGCGCTCAATCCGAAGCTCGTCATTCTCGACGAGCCGACCGCGGCCCTCGATGTTTCGGTGCAGGCGGTGGTGTTGAATTTGCTCCAGGACCTCAAGCAATCGCTGGGCATGAGCTATTTGTTCGTCTCGCACGATTTGAACGTGGTGCGGCTGTTATGTGACCGCGTCATTGTGATGCGGACGGGGAAAATTGTCGAGCAGGGGACGTCGGACCAGGTCTTGGGCGATCCGCAAAATGCCTATACAAAGGAGTTGCTGACGGCTATTCCCCATCCGCCATTACCGGTGGCCTGATTGAGGGCTGAACTAAAAAGGCTGAAATGTCAGAAGATTCGCTGGACGATTATATCGACGCTGCCTCCAAACTCCTGAGGCTTCCGGTCAAGGAAGCCTGGAAACCCGCCGTGCGGGCCAATCTCGAAGTCTCCATGCGGCTGGCGCGGCTGGTGGACGAGTTTTCATTCTCAGACGAAGCCGAGCCCGCCAGTGTCTTCACAGCGTGACGCCATGACCGGGGCTGGAGACGGAATGTCTGCGCTCGACATCGCGCAGGCTGTCAGGGACAGGAAATTCTCGGCGCTGAGCGCTATCGAAGCCGCACTGGCGCGGATCGCGAAACACGATTCGGTTCTGAACTCTTTTACCGACGTCACTGCGGATCGGGCGCGTGAAAAAGCGCGCGCTGTTGATGCCGCCATCGCGAGCGGTAAACATCCCGGAGCGCTTGCCGGCGTCCCGTTTGCCGTGAAGAACCTGTTCGACGTCAGGGGTCTGCCGACCCGCGCTGGATCGAAGATCAACCGCGATCTTCCCGCGGCCCCGCGCGATGCCACGCTGGTCGAGCGGCTGGAGGCCGCCGGCGCCGTGCTGGTCGGCGCGCTCAACATGGGCGAATACGCCTACGACTTCACCGGCGAAAACATTCACGACGGGCCGTCGCATAATCCGCATGACCTGACGCGGATGACCGGCGGCTCCTCGGGCGGCTCGGGGAGCGCCGTCGGTGGCGCGCTGGTTCCGCTGGCGCTCGGCTCGGACACCAACGGATCGATCCGGGTGCCGTCGTCGTTTTGTGGAATCTTCGGGCTGAAGCCGACCTATGGCCGGCTATCCCGCGCGCGCTCGTTTCCGTTTGTCTTCTCGTTCGACCATGTCGGCCCGCTGGCGCGCTCGGTTGGCGACCTGGCGCTCGCCTATGACGCGATGCAGGGACCGGATGCGGCCGATGCGGCCTGCACGACGCGGCCGGTCGAGCCGGCTTTGCCGTCGCTCGCGCAAGGCATCGGCGACCTGCGGATGGCTGTTGCCGGCGGCTATTTCCAGAACAACGTCTTCCCGGAGGCGACCGAAGCGGTCGGCCGCGTTGCCAAGGCGCTTGGCGCCAGCCGCACGGTTGAAATTCCGGAAGCCGCGCGTGCCCGCGCCGCCGCTTACGTTATCTCCACTTGTGAAGGCGCTTCGCTTCATCTCGATCGGCTGCGCACGCGGCCGGACGATTTCGATCCCGCGGTGCGCGACCGCCTGATCGCAGGTGCGATGATTCCGGCGCCGATGGTCGACCGCGCGCAAAAATTCCGCCGCTGGTATCGCTCACAGGTTCTCGAGTTGTTCAAATCGGTCGATGTCATCCTGGCGCCGGCGACGCCCTGCGTCGCGCCGAAATTGGGTCAGGTGAATTTCGTGCTCGATGGCGTCGAACTTCCGGTGCGCGCCAATATCGGCATTCACACCCAGCCGATCTCCTTTATCGGTTTGCCGGTGGTCGCGGTTCCGGTTCCGCTCGAGCCGATGCCGATCGGCGTGCAGATCATCGCCGCGCCCTGGCGTGAAGATATCGCGCTGCGCGTGGCGGCTGCGCTGGAGCGCGAGGGGATCGTGTCCGCGCCTCGGCCAAGAGCGATTTGAGCGGGATTTGAAAATGCAGGTCGATCTTCCCGATGTGCTTGCCGAGGTGACCGCGCAGTTCGCGCGTTACGAAAAGGCGCTGGTGACCAACGATGTCGCGGCGCTCGATGAATTGTTCCGCGACGATCCGCGCACGCTGCGCTATGGCGGAGGTGAAAATCTCTATGGCTATCAGGAGATCATGGCGTTTCGCGCGGCGCGCCCGTCCGTCGGCCTGATGCGCCGGACCGACCGCACGGTGATCACGACCTATGGCCGCGACGCGGCGGTGGCCTCGACGCTGTTTTATCGCGATTCTACGCCGGGCAAGGTCGGGCGGCAGATGCAGACATGGGTCCGGTTTGCGGAAGGGTGGAAAATCGTGGCCGCGCATGTCAGCGTGATCGACGAACCGCGGGATCAAAAGGCATGAGCCTTGACGACCTCCCAGACCTGGCTTCGCTTGGCGCCGTTCAGGAAGCCAAGACGACGGTTCGTCGTGGCGCGGGCGTCCGCGGCGTCGACAAGCTGACCCGCGCCGAGGAATTGCGCCTGCAACTGGCCGACGAGATCGTGCGCGGCGCGCTGGCGCCTGGATCGGCGCTGGACGAAACCGACATCGCGCGACGCTTCAACGTGTCGCGCACGCCGGTGCGCGAGGCGTTGCGGCAGCTCGCGGCCTCAGGGCTCGTGGAAGCGCGCGCCCATCGCGGCGCGGTGGTGGCGCAGCCCTCGATCGAGCGCCTGAGCGGGATGTTCGAGGCGATGGCGGAATTGGAAGCATTGTGCGCGGGGCTGGCGGCGGAACGGATGATGCCGGCCGAGCGCTACCGGCTGGAAGCGATCCATGAGGAATTGCGGGTGCTGAGCCACGCCGGCGATCCCGATCGCTTTCATGAGGTCAACGAGCGCTTTCACAGCTCGATCTACACCGGCTCGCAAAACGGTCATATCGCCGAGATCACGCTGGCGACACGCAAGCGCGTGCAGCCGTTCCGCCGCGCCCAGTTCCGCAATCTCGGTCGGCTGGCGCAGTCGCATGCCGAGCATGATCGCGTGGTGGTGGCGATCATGCGCGGCGATCGCAATGGCGCGGCGAACGCGATGCGCGCGCATATCGAGCGGGTGCACGGCGAATACGCACTTTATGCGGTTTCGGTGTAAACCTCATCCTGAGGAGCGTTCGGCGAACGTAGTTCGTTGCGCGCGTCTCGAAGGATGAGAGAAATAATGGTTCGAGACGGCGCTGGCGCGCCTCCTCACCATGAGGTTATGTCGCCGCCTTCGCCACAAAGCTACGCCAGCCGCCAAAGGCTGAAATGTCCTTGGCGCTGCCGATGTCGGCGGCTTCCACGATAAAGCCCTTGATGCCGCGGCCGTCTTTCAGGCGCACCGTGCCGATCGAGAGCGGTGGCGGAATCGCGGCGACGAAATTGGCGAAGGCGACAGCCGGCAGCGCCCAGAGCTCGATCTCGATCGATGTGCCGGCGCCCGCTTCGACGCGCAGCATGCCGGGCTTTGGCGGCGTGGTGGCAAGCGCATAGAGACGATAGTCGGGCGCGGTCGAGGTTGCCTCCAGCAGGCGGGCGCCATGCGCCTTCAATTCGCTGTTGAGCGCCATTCCGGAAAGATGCGCGCCGACCACAGCGATCGGGATTTCGTCGCCGGTCAAGACCAGGTTGAGATCGGCCAATGGCGGCATCGTCACGCCCCTGGCGCCTAACGTCAGTTTCGTTTGCGCCTGGAAGACGCGGCCGATGCTCGCGAGCAGCGCATCCTGGCCGGCCGGCGCGAGCAGCGTGATGCCGAAAGGAATTTCGTCGAGCCTGATCGCCGACGGCAGAGCGAGACCGCAGAGGTCGAGCAGGTTGACGAAGTTGGTATAGGTCCCGAGCCGCGAGTTGAGTTCGATCGGGTTGGCCAGCACCTGCGCGGTCGAATAGGCGGTCGGCGCGGTCGGCAGCACCAGTGCGTCGATATCGGCGAAGGCGTGCTCGGCGGTGCGCCGTAGCGCCTGCAACCGGTAGAGTGCGGCGAAGGTGTCGGCGGCGGAGAGCCGGCTGCCCGCAATCGTGATCTCACGGGTAACGGGATGGATGGCGTCGGGCGACGACGCCAGCATGTTGCGGATCACGAGATAACGTTCGGCAACCCATGGGCCTTCATAGAGCAGCCGCGCGGTTTCATAGAGCGGCTCGAGATCGAAGCTGACGAGCGTGGCGCCCAGCGCGCGCCACTTCTCCAGCGCCGCCGCATAGGCTGCTTCCTGTTTCTTGTCGCCGAAGAAGATCAGCTGGCCGTCGCGCGGCACGCCGAGCCGCAAGCCGGTGGGAAACGGGCTCATCCTCAACAGCGTCCGGTTGCGTGAAAACGGATCCGACCTGTCGGGGCCGGCCATGGCTTCAAGCGCGGTCACGGCGTCGTCGACGGTGAGCGAGAACACCGACACGCAATCGAGCGTGCGGCAGGCCGGCACGACGCCTGCGGTCGGAATCAGGCCCAGGCTCGGTTTCAATCCGACGATATTGTTGAACATCGCCGGCACGCGGCCGCTTCCCGCGGTGTCGGTGCCGAGCGAGAGCGGCACCAGTCCGGCCGAAACGGCCACGGCCGATCCCGAACTCGACCCGCCCGGAATGAGATCGGCGCGCATCGGATTGGTGGGAATGCCGTAAGGCGAGCGCACGCCGACGAGGCCGGTCGCGAACTGGTCGAGATTGGTCTTGCCGATGATGATGGCGCCCGCCCGGCGCAGCCGCGCGACCGCGATCGCATCGCGGGTCGGCGTGTAGGAATAGGCAGGACAAGCGGCCGTGGTCGGCAACCCCGCCACATCGATGTTATCCTTCACCGCGACCGGAATGCCGTAGAGCGGCAGCTGGCTCGCGCCGTCTTTGGCGGCAAGCGTTTCGGCTTCCGCAATCGCATCCCCCTCGTCGCGCAAGGAGATGAAGATCGCGGGATCGTTGTGCTCGCGGATGCGCTGAAAACTGCGCGCCACGGTTTGCGCAGGGGACTGGCGGCCGGCGCGATGCGCGGCGACGATCGCGGCAACGGTCTCGCTCACGCGCCACCTCGATCCGTGCGGATATCACGCGGCGCGCGCGGCGATTGAGTTCGGGGAGGTGAGGGCGCCATATCCGATTGTACTCTGGAGGTGCGGGAATTTTTCATTTTTCGAAGCAAGCGGTGTGCCATTGCGTACATCGGTCGGGGGGCGCCTATTTGGCAGAATGACCCAGTCTTATCAACTGTTTGGAGAGAATTTCACGCAGGCGCAAGCCTCGCTCGGCATGACCCTTGCGGGTTTCACGAGCAATACCCGCAGGTTCTTTCTTCAACGCGCCACCTTGCTCGAACCTTGCGTTATCAGCCGTGCGGCCCGCTGGTCGCGGGCATGAATCCAGAGCCAGCTAATGGCAACGCTGAGGCGGTTGCGCAAGCCGATCAGGAAGTAAATGTGGGCGATACCCCAGATCCACCAGGCGATCGTGCCGCGCAGCTTGATCGCGCCGAAATCGATCACCGCCTTGCGCTTGCCGATCTGGGCCAGACTGCCGGCATGGCTGTAACGAAACGGCGCGGGCGTCTTGCCCGAGAGCCGCGCCAGAATTGATGCGGCGACATGGCGGCCCTGCTGCTTGGCGGCGGGCGCGATGCCCGGCACCGGATTTCCTTGCCTGTCGGCGACCGTGACGGTGTCGCCGACCGCGAAGATATCGGGGTGATCGGGAACGGACAGATCCGGCTTGACCTGTAACCGGCCGGCGCGGTCGGCCGCCGCCTGCAGCCACTCGGCGGCGGGCGAGGCGCGCACGCCGGCGGCCCAGATCAAGGTCCGCGCCTGCAAATGCTTGTCGCCATAGACGACGCCGTCGGCGGAGCATTCGGTGACGGCTTGTCCGAGCACGACTTCGACGCCGATGCTCTCCAGCGAGGCCTGCGCATAGGCCGAGAGATCGTCGGCAAAGCCCGCCAGCACGCGCGGGCCGGCCTCGATCAGCACCACGCGCGCCTGATGGGTATCGATGTTGCGAAAATCAGGCGGCAGCGTGTCTTGCGCGAGTTCGGCGATGGTGCCGGCAAGTTCGACGCCGGTCGGGCCGGCGCCGACGATGACAAAGGTCAGAAGTGCGGCGCGCTTTTCCGGATCGCTTTCACGCTCGGCGCGTTCGAAGGCGACCAGGATTCGCCGCCGCAACGTGGTGGCGTCCTCCAGCGTTTTCAGGCCCGGCGCAAACGGCTCCCATTCGTCGTGGCCGAAATAAGCATGTCGCGCCCCGGTCGCGAGCACCAGCGTGTCGTAGGGCAGGGTGTCGCCGTCCTCGAGCAGCACGCGTTTGTTGTCGGCGTCGATGCCGCTGACGGTTGCGAACAAGGTCGTGACGTCGCTTCGGTCGCGCATCAGATGGCGGATCGGCCAGGCGATCTCGGAGGTGGCGAGCGAGGCGGTCGCGACCTGATACAACAGCGGCTGAAACAGATGGTGGTTGCGGCGATCGACCAGCGCGATTTGAACCGGCGCGCCCTTTAGCCGCAGCGCGCATTCCAGGCCGCCGAAGCCGGCGCCGACGATCACCACGCGATGGACGGGTTTCGGATCAGGCAAAGCAGACGTCATGGCGCCCTCAAGGTTCGAACGGCTCCTCTGCTGGTGTAAGCGTTCGGCCGCCGGGCTCAAGACCGCTCTCCTGATCGGCCGATAGCGAAAGCCGATTGTTGTCGACCCGACGCAAACCCGCGATGGCACCAACCGGCACTATAATTCTTGCCATCCGCGGTTACCGCGAACTATGGTGCATGGGTCCAAGGCATGGTCCGAAGGTTCAAGAGGGAGCCGTCGGTTCGTGCTTGCTGCGGGCCAGCCATTTCGAGCACAAAAAACCGTCCGGAGGCTGGGATGCCTCCGCGAACGGCGCCGGGGTTGGTGGGCGGCATAAGCCAACGAGGAATCGAGGAGGGAGACGACAATGAAAACGGCATTTTGGCTCGCGGGTGCCACCGTGCTGGCCCTGGCTCAGCCAGCGGCTGCGGCGGATACGATCAAGATCGGTTTTGTCTCGACGTTCAGCGGGCCGACGGCCGTGATCGGCAACGACATGCGCAACTCGTTCGAGCTTGCGCTCGATCATCTCGGCCGCAAGATGGGCGGCAAGCCGGTCGAAGTGATCTACGAGGACGACCAGCAGAAACCGGATGTCGGCAAGCAGAAGACCGAAAAGCTGGTGCAGTCCGATCATGTCGACTTCATCGCCGGCTATATCTGGTCGAACGTGTTGCTCGCCTCGCTCAAGACCGCGGTGGATTCGCAGACCTTCCTGATCTCGGCCAATGCCGGACCCTCGCAACTCGCCGGTGACTTGTGCTCGCCTTACGTGTTCTCGACCTCCTGGCAAAACGACCAGACGCCGGCGGCCATGGGTCTTTACATGAACCAGAAGGGCGTCAAATCGGTGTTCCTGATCGGGCCCGAACTATGCCGCGGGCAAGGACATGCTCGCCGGCGTCAAGAGCACCTTCAAGGGCGAAGTGTTGGGTGAGGAATACACGGTATGGCCGAGCCAGCTCGATTTCTCGGCTGAACTCACCAAAGCGCGCAACTCGAAGGCGGAATTGATCTTCGTGTTCTATCCGGGCGCCGCTGGCGTGCAGTTCCTCAATCAGTACGCGCAGGCCGGCATGAAGCAGCAGATGCCGCTCTATACTGCGTTCACGATCGATGAATTGTCGCTGCCGCTGCAAAAGGATAACGCAATCGGCGTTCCCGGCGCCCAGGAGTGGGTGAACGACCTGCCGAACGAGCAGAACAAGAAGTTTGTCGAAGACTACCGCAAGAAATACGCACCGCTGCGTCCGACCTATTATGGCGCACAGGCCTATGACGCGGCACAGTTGATCAACAGCGCCGTGGTCGCGGTCAAGGGCGACACCAGCAAGAAGGACGCGATGAAGGCGGCGATGGAGAAGGCCGATTTCAAGTCGCTGCGCGGCGCCTTCAAATACGGCAACAATCACATCCCGATCCAGAATTTCTATTTGCAGGACGTGGTGAAAGGTGCCGACGGCTCGCTCTCGCTCAAGACCGTGGCCACTATCGTCAAGGACAATCAGGATAACTTCCACGACAAATGCCCGATGAAGTGACGGCGGGCCCGCTTTGGAAAGGGCGGTGGCGCTTTTCCTGTCGGCACGTGTCTTGTCGGCACGTGTCTTGCAATCATGACGTATGACCAGTGGGGCCTTCACCCTTCGAGACGCATCGCCTATGCGATGCTTCCCAGGGTGAGGGCCTGAGAGTCCCTCGTGGTGAGGAGGGGCGTGTGCCCGAGCAGGCCGAGCGTAAGCGAGGACACTAGCGAACGGCACAAATTAATAGTTCGCCGTCACCGGACGATGCTTCGCATCGCCGGGAGAACCATGAGGCCAGGATATAAGCGAACGCGTTCATGCTGCTTGTCGTCGAACAATTCCTGAACGGGCTGCAATTCGGCCTGCTGCTGTTCTTGCTGGCGGCAGGGCTGACGCTCGTCTTTGGCATCATGGACCTCGTCAACCTCGCCCATGGTTCGCTCTACATGATGGGCGCCTATTTCGCGGCGACCTTCGTGGCCTGGACCGGGAGTTTCGTTCTCGGCATCGTGCTGGCGCTCGGCGCCACGCTATTGCTTGGCATCGTGCTGGAGGTCGTCGCGTTGCGGCATCTATATGGCCGCGATCATCTCGATCACGTGCTGGCAACGTTTGGGCTGATTTTGTTCTTCAACGATCTGGTCCGCCTGGTCTGGGGGCCGGCCGGTCTGGCGCTGCCGCTGCCCACCTGGCTCACCGTGCCGGTCCAGATCGTGCCCGGTGTGTTCTATCCCGCCTATAGGCTTGCCATCATCGTAGTCGCGCTGGTGGTGGCCTTGCTGCTCTATCTCGTGGTGATGCGCACCCGCATCGGCATGCTGATCCGCGCCGGCGCATCGAACCGCGAAATGATCGGCGCGCTCGGCATCAACATCAAGCTGCTCTATACTCTGGTGTTCGGGATGGGCGCGGCGCTTGCCGGCCTTGCCGGGCTGATGCAGGCGCCGATCCTCACCGTGCAGATCGGGATGGGCGAAAACATTCTGATCCTTGCCTTCGTGATCATCGTCATCGGCGGCATCGGCTCGATCCGCGGCGCGTTCGTGGCGGCGATCCTGGTCGGGATGATCGACACGCTCGGCCGCGCGTTTCTGCCCGACTTCCTCCGGCACATCCTCAGTTCAGCGGCGGCTTCGACCGCGGCGCCGGCTTTGTCGTCGATGCTGATCTATCTCCTGATGGCGATCGTGCTGGTGGCTCGGCCGGAGGGACTGTTTCCGGCCAACCGTCGATGACCTCCTGGTTCAATCTACGTAACGCGGTGGCGGCGGCGATCGTGATTGGCCTTTTGGTGCTGCCGCTGTTCTCGCAAGCAACCGGCAACGTCTTCGTGCTGACGTTGTTCACACGCATCGTGATTTTCGCGCTCGCCGCCGTGAGCCTCAACCTCATGATGGGCTACGGCGGCATGATGAGTTTCGGTCATGCCGCCTATCTCGGCATCGGCGGCTATGCGGTCGGCATTCTCGCCGCCGAAGGCTTTGGTTCCGGCTTTATCCAGTGGCCGGTCGCAGTGTTCGCGTCAGCGCTGTTCGCGCTCGTGATCGGCTCGTTGTCCTTGCGCACGCGCGGCGTCTATTTCATCATGATCACGCTCGCCTTTGCGCAGATGGCCTATTACGTCGCCTCGGGCCTGTCGCGCTACGGCGGCGACGACGGGCTGACGATTTATAAACGCAGCACCTTCGGCGGCCTGATCAATCTGTCGAACCGCGTCCAGTTCTATTACCTCTGCCTGTTTTGCCTGCTCGGTTGCGTCTATCTGGTTTGGCGCATCGTCAATTCGCGCTTCGGCCTTGTCGTGCAAGGCTTGCGTTCCAACGAACAGCGCATGCAGGCGATCGGTTTTCCGGCGACGAGATATCAACTGGTATGCTTTGTCATTGCAGGCACGATGTGCGGCCTGGCCGGCGCGCTGCTGGCCAACAACACCGATTTCATCAGCCCGGCGGTGATGTACTGGACCCGCTCCGGCGATCTCATGGTTATGGTCATCCTCGGCGGCATGGGAACGCTGTTCGGCCCGGTGGTCGGCGCCATCGTCTATCTCGTGCTCGAGGAGTTTCTGTCGCAGGTCACCGAATACTGGGCGATGATCATGGGCCCGCTGTTGCTTCTGATCGTGCTGTTCGGTCGTGGCGGCATTCTCGGCCTGATCGGGAGATTTTCCCGTGACTGAACCGTTGCTTCGCATCGAAAATCTGGTGCGTCGTTTTGGCGGCATCCTCGCCACCGACAATCTATCGCTCGATATCGCGCGCGGCGAATTGCATGCGATCATCGGGCCGAACGGCGCCGGCAAGACCACGCTGATCAGCCAGTTGATCGGCCAGTTGCGCCCGACCGCCGGCACTATCCGTTTCGCCGGCCAGGACGTCACGCATCTGCCGGCCTGGAAGCGCAGCCGGCTCGGGCTGGCGCGCTCGTTCCAGATCACCTCGCTGTTGCCGAACTTCACCGCGGCCGACAACGTTGCGCTGGCGGCACAGGCCCGCGACGGTCATTCGTTCCGCTTCTTCGGCAATGCGAGAGAAGAAAAGCCACTCCGCGCCGCCGCGCATGCGGCGCTCGATCGGGTTGGACTTCTCGGCCGCGCCGACGTCATGGTTTCCCGGCTGAGCCACGGCGAACAGCGCGAGCTTGAACTGGCCGTTGCGCTCGCGACCAAACCGCAATTGCTGTTGCTGGATGAGCCGATGGCGGGCCTCGGGGTAACTGAATCGGCGCGGATGGTGAAGCTGCTCGCCGAACTTCGGCAGGAGGTCACGATCGTCCTGGTCGAACACGATATGAACGCGGTGTTCGCGCTCGCCGATCGCATCACCGTGTTGGTCTACGGACGCGTGATCGCCTCCGACGTGCCGGCGGCGATCCGCAGCAACGAAGAGGTCAAGCGCGCCTATCTCGGCGATCAGCATGTGGTGACCGCCCATGGCTAAGGGAACGTCGGCTGATACGACACCGCTGCTCGAAGTCGAGGGACTGGAGACTTGTTACGGTCTGAGCCAGGTGTTGTTCGGCCTGTCGTTGTCGGTCCATAGCGGCGAGATGGTGGCTCTGATGGGCCGCAATGGCATGGGGAAGACCACGACCGTCCGCTCGATCCTGGGGCTGACGCCGCCCCGCGCCGGCACGGTTCGCTTCGGCGGCCGGGAGGTGCGGGGGCTCGCCGCGTTCCGCATCGCGCAACTCGGGATCGGGCTCGTTCCCGAAGGCCGTCAGATTTTTCCGAATCTGAATGTGCGCGAGAATCTGATTGCGGCTTCCGCCAACCGTCTCGGCGCCGATGATCCCTGGACGCTGGACAAAATTCACGCACTGTTCCCGCGGCTCGCCGAGCGCAGCAATAATATGGGCAATCAGCTTTCCGGCGGCGAGCAGCAGATGCTGGCGATCGGACGCGCGCTGATGACCAACCCGCGGCTGTTGATTCTCGACGAGGCCACCGAAGGTCTGGCGCCGCTGATCCGCGAGGAAATCTGGAACTGCCTGTCGATGCTCAAAGCGCGCGGCCAATCGGTGCTGGTGATCGACAAGAATGTCGAGAACCTCGCCCGCATCGCCGACCGCCACTACGTCATCGAGCGCGGCCGCGCTGTGTGGAGCGGCACCTCTGCGCAATTGATCGCGGAGCCCGATCTGCAACACCGCTATCTCGGCATTTGAGACGCGCACCTGGATTGCCGCCGCGGCGTCAAGATTTTTTCATGAGAAAAGACTTCTTCGGCGAGCGGCGGATAAAGCATTCCGTTGTCGATTGATCGCCGATCTCAACTGGCTTTAACCCCGATTTGACAGCGTATTTTTCGCTGATCTTGATACGCCCGATTCCAAATCTGGTTCGGGGGCATTATGAGTTCGGAAATCCGCGGTAACACCGCTACCAGGCGCGCGCGCGCTTCAGCGAAATACGCTTCATCCATTTTCATTGCTTCAAGCGTGATCTGGCTCGTGAGCGGAAGCGCGCGGGCGGACGATAGCGCCGCGCTTCAGAAGCTTGAGGCCCATCTCCAGCAATTGGAAGAACGGCACGAAAACGAGATCAAGGCGTTGCAGGCGGAGATCAAGCGGCTGCGCAAGCAGAAGCCGGTCGCGACGGCTGCAGCCGTACCGCCGCCCGCAGCGGAGCCGCCGAAATCTTCGATCTTGCCGCCGGGTCTTCCGCCGCCGGCTGTGCCGGCCAAGGTGCTGATGACCTACGACCGCGGCTATCATTTCGGCTTTTCGGACGCGACCGGCGACAACACCGTCGAACTGTTCGGACGTCTTCAGGTCGATACCGGCGGTTACACCAACTACAATCCGGGGCCGGAGACGCTTGACCGCAAGGGCCTTTCGGACGGCGTCGATCTGCGCCGCGCCCGTATCGGCGTCATCGGCACCTTCATGAGCGACTGGCACTACGCTTTTGTTTACGATTTCGGCAGTTCGTCGGATTCGAGCAACATCAACAATGCGCTCGCCAGCGCCAACTCCAGCACCAGCCCGACCACCAGCAACACCTTTCTATCGGGTGTGGAGAACGCGTTCATCACCTACAACGGCTTTTACAGCCACGGCCAGCAATTTCCGGTCGCGTTCGACTTCGGCATCATGGATGTGCCGTGGACACTGGAAGAGGCCACAAGCTCGAACGATCTGATGTTCCTGGAGCGTTCGAGCGCCCAAGTCATCGCCACCACGTTCGGCGGCGGCGATTTCAGATCGGCGATCGACGTGCGCTCCAACAATGACCGCTATTGGCTGGGCGCGTACCTGACGGGCCCCAATGCCGGCGCGCTGCATACCGCCGGCGCCTCCTGCAACACCGGCACGGTCGCGGTTACGCCGGGAACGCCTTGCGTCACCAGCGCGCAGATGACCGGCGCGGGCCCGCAACTCGCCTTGCTGGCCCGTGGTGCCTATCAGGTGATTGCGGAAAAGGACGCGACGTTCCACATCGGCTTCAACTACGCCAATCTGTTCGATCCCAGCATCGGGGCCAATCTCCAGGCGATTTCGTTGTCCGACCGGCCCGAGCTTCGCGTCGATCCGACCTCGTTCCTGGCGACCGGCAATATTCCGGCAAGCGGAGGACAGGTGTTCGGCGTCGAAGTCGCAGGCTCCTACAAGAACTTCTTCGCCCAGGGCGAATACTATCACTACACCATCGATACGCGCGCGGGCGTGCCGACGACGCCCGGCAATCTGCAAGGCGGCGTTGGCGGTCCTACGCTCAATTTCGACGGCGGATATCTTCAGGCGAGCTACAGCATCGGCGGTGTCAGGCATTACGATCCGACGCGCGGCGCCTATACCGGCGTGATTCCGGAATCGCCGCTGGTATGGGGGACCTCAGGCTGGGGCGCGCTCGAGCTGGCGACGCGCTTTACGGTCATCAATCTCAACAGTCCGTTCCTGACGACCGCGGTGCTCGGACCGGCCTATTCCGCGCCGGGCGTTTTCACCGGCGGCACCACCACCTATGGCGGCGGCAAGGAGACGAGTTACGGCGTCGGCCTCAACTGGTATCCGAACCTCAACATGAAGTTCATGCTCGATTACGAACATGTCGTCGTCGACAACCCGCAATTCTTCGGCGGGGCGAACTATCGCGGCGCCACCATCGACTGGGTCGGCGCGCGGACGCAGTTGGTGTTTTGAGGAGAAGGTGGACGCGATGGCGCCAGCTCAAAACATCTCGAAATATTCGCGCTGTTCCCAGTCCGAGACCTCGGCCTGGAAGCGCTCGAGTTCAGCGTTCTTGATGTGGAGATAATAATCGACAAAGCCTGCGCCGAGTTTTTCGCGGAAGAAGGTATCACTCTTCAATGCGTCGAGCGCTTCGCGCAGCGTCTTCGGTAATGCGGGCGCTTGCGTCTCGTAGGGCGTGTCGGCGGGCGGGGGTGGCTCGGCGGCGCGATCGATACCGTCGAGGCCTGCGAGAATTTGCGAGGCCATATAGAGATAAGGATTGGCGGCGGGCTCGCCGATACGGTTTTCCAGCCGCGTCGCCGGATCGTTCGCGCCACCGAGCATGCGCACCATCACGCCGCGGTTGTCGCGGCCCCAGATCGCGCGGTCCGGCGCCAGCGAATAGGCGCGGTAGCGTTTGTAGCCGTTGATCGTCGGCGTCGCGAACACCGCCGAGGCGCGCGCGTGCTGCAACAGGCCTGCGAGATAGTGGCGGCCGAGCGCACTCAGCGGCGCGTTGCCTTCTTTCGCCATGAAGGCATTCTCGCCGCTATCACGCGAGACGATCGATTGATGCAAATGCCAGCCGGAAGCGAACACATTGGGAAGCTTCGGCCGACACATGAACGTGGCGTGATAGCCGTGGCGCTGGGCGATCTGCTTTACGGCGCTGCGAAACAGCATCATGTTGTCGGCGGGCTCAAGTCCTTTTCTCGGTGCAAAGGTGAATTCGCACTGGCTGGGACCGAATTCGACCTCGACCGAGCGCAGCGGCAGACCGAGCGCGAGAATATCGCGCCGGATGATATCGAGCACCGGGGCCATCTGGTCGTAGCGCTGCTCGGTCAGGTATTGGTAGCCGTGCGAGAGCAGGCTGACTTCTGGTGGTTGTCCGGGTTGGCCCGCGTCTTCGGGCGACATCTTCGCATCTTCGAGTTTGAAGATGTGAAACTCGACCTCGAGGCCGGCGACGAAATCGAAGCCGCGTTGACCGAGCTGGTCCAGCACCTTGCGAAACAGATGCCTTGTCGCAAACGGCACCGCGCGTCCGTCGGCGAAATGCACATCGCACAGCAGCCAGCCGGTCGAGGGCGCCCATGGCAGCACGCGGAAGCTTGTGGGGTCGGCCACCATCAGCACGTCGGCCGCGCCTTCCATCTCCGGCATGCCGAAGCCGCCGCCGGAGGTGAACACGGGGAATACCGTGCGATGCGCGGTGTCCTTGGCGAACATCGTGGTGGTGATGGTGCAGCCGCTTTCGAGCGACGCGAGTGCTTCGCTTGCAACCAGCGTCTTGCCCCGGAGGATGCCGTGCTGATCGGGAAACGACAGGCGGATGGTTTCGAGTTTTTGTTCGTCGACGATGCGACGAAGGCGGCTCGCCGCCTCTTTCTGCTCGCTCGTCCAGAGACCGTGACGTTCAACGAAGCTCAACGCATCTCCCCACTAGTCATTCCGGGGCGATGCGCAGCATCGACTCCGGAATTCTACGATGATTCCGGGTCTGGTGCTTGCGCACCATCCCGGAATGACAATGTCTGGACAAAAATCACTACACCACCCTCAGATGCGGCGCCTTGTCCGCGATCTCTTCCGGCACCGGCACAGCCCAGGGCGCGCCGCGGCGGCGCTTGACGTCGACCTCCATCCAGTAGGTTTCCCAGCCCCGCGTCGGCCCGATTCCGTCCATGGTCGCCGGCCCCTGAATGCTTCTGGCGTGGGCGGCATCGAGGAACATGAACGGGGTCTGGCCTTTGGTGGCCTTCTCGATCTCCTGACGCAGCAGGCGGCGATATTGCACGATCGCCTTGTCGGCGGTGCCGAGATGCTCGCGGGTGCGATCCTGGATCGGGCCCATCGATTCCACCGCCCACTGGTCGTGTACGTTGATGTCGCTGCCCATGCCGGTATACGTCGCGGTTTCCTGTTCATGCGGATCGAAGCCGTAGTCGTTCGACTTGTTCTTGCGCGAGACGTAATCCGGTAGCTCGTAAAGTTCGAGCCGCTGCTCGCGCATCTTTGTCTTGTCGACCGGCGCCGAATACGACGTGAAGATCGCATACCAGTAGCAATTCTCGTCATCGACCGGCACATGCCACTGCGTGATCGTCATCTCCGTGCTCATGGGGATAACAAAAGCATGAGGGAAAAGCTGGTTGGTGACGCGCACGTGCGTGCGCTCCTGGTCGATCTCGCGCAGCGCGATCAGCCGAAGGCCATATTCGGTCTGTTCGATGTTGATGATCGGACGATCGTACTCGCGCAGGATCTTGGTCATCGGCAGTTCGGTGCCAGCGGAAGCGCCACGGAACTGGCGGCCATAGGCCGTGGAGGTGTCTTCGTCCTCGAAGAAGCGATGCAGGAACGAAGCATGCGAAGGATCGATGCCGACTTCGAGCGCTTGCAGCCAGTTGCAGTTGATATGGCCCTTGAACGCGAAGGTGTGGCTGCCGGGGGCAACGAAAGCGTCGATCTCCGGAAAGGCCGGCGGTTCGCCTTCGCCCAGATAAGCCCAGAGAATGCCGCCCTTCTCCACGACCGGATAGGCACGCTGCCTGATGCCCTGGCAGAGCTTGGAATTCGCAGGTTCAGCCGGCGTCTCCAGGCATTGTCCTGCCGCATCGAACAGCCAGCCGTGGAAGGCGCAGCGCAACCCGCCATGTTCAAGCCGGCCGAAGGCGAGATCAGCGCCGCGATGCGCGCAGTGGCGTTCGATCAGCCCGTAACGTCCCGCTTCGTCACGAAACAGCACGAGGTCTTCGCCGAGTAACTTGACGGGGCGCACCGGCCGCGGCCCTTCGAGCTCGTCGACCAGCGCCGCCGGCTGCCAGTACATCCGCATCAGCTTGCCACACGGGTCTTTCGGCCCCGTGCGCGTGATCAGGTCGTTCTGTTCCTGGCTCATCATGGCGCGTACCTCATCCTAAAAAGGCTTGCGGCGGAAGGCAGTCGAAGCTAGGTTTGTTCGTCTATTGAACAAATGTTCAATTATCATAACACGACGGACAGGCTTCGCAAGCGACTTCCATGGTCAAACCCAAACGCTCCGACGGCGAGACGCCCGCCACCGACTTTGTCGAAAGCCTCGATCGGGGTTTAAGGCTGTTGCGGGCCTTCGGCACGCGATCCGCGCCGATGACGCTGAGTGAAATTGCAGGTTTAGCCGGCCTGCCGCGCGCCACCGCGCGGCGCATTCTCTTCACGCTTCAGCACGGCGGCTACGTCTCAAGCGACGGCAAGCTGTTTGCGCCGACGCCGCATGTCTTGACGCTCGCAGGTAGCTACCTGCGATCGAACCAGATCGTGGCGGTGCTGCAACCGGTGCTGGACGAAATCGCTACGTCAGCGCAGGAGATCAGTTCGCTCGCCGTGCTCGACGGCGACGATGTGGTGTTTATTGCGCGCGGCAGCCCGACGCGAATGTTCTCGGGCGGCGTCGATATCGGATACCGCCTTCCAAGTTTCTGCACGGCGGTGGGTCGCGTCCTGCTCGGCCGGCTCAGTGATGCCGAGTTGAAGACGAAACTCGCCGCAATGAAGCGCGAGGCCTTGACGCCGCAAACGGTGACCGATCCGAAACGCCTGCTTATTGCTATCGCAGCGGATCGGGCCCGCGGCTATTCCCTGGTCGATCGCGAGGCCGAGCCGCATTTTCGTTCGATTGCGGTGCCGGTGAAGCGCTACGACGGCATCATCGTCGCCGCGATCAATATCGGCGCGCATGTCGACCGCGTCCCGACCGATGAGATGGTCAAGCGCTTTTTGCCGCTGTTGCGTGAGCGTGCGGAGAAGGTAACGGCGACGCTGCTATGAGATCCGGCTCGCGGCGAGATCAGCGCGCCGCGCTGCGCAGGCCCTTCTGTTCGGTTTGCAGCACAATCACCGCCTCGGCCAGCCGTGCGGCGGCAGCTTCAACCGTCAGCCCCGCGGTATCGACCACCGCGGAGGCACGCGCATAGAGCGGTTCGCGGCTCACGAGGATATTGCGCAACTCCGCCATCGCGGAGCGGTCGTCGGCCATCGGACGCAGGTCGCCTTGCTTGCGGACGCGGGCCATGTGTTCTTCCGGCTCGGCCTTGAGCCAGATTGTGTAGAACGACGACAGGATGAGGTCGAAGGTGACGGGTTCCGAGACGATGCCGCCGCCGGTCGCGAGCACCGTCATCTCTTTGCGTGCCAGCAATTGCGTCAGCGCGGCCTGCTCCAGGCGGCGAAAGCCTTCCTGACCGTAGAGCGCGATGATCTCGGCGACGGAGAGGCCGTTCTGTTCCTCGATCTCCTTGTTGAGTTCGACGAAATTCCAGCCGATCTTTTTCGCAAGCATTTTACCGAGCGTCGATTTGCCGGCGCCGCGCAATCCGATCAGGGCGATGCCGGCGAAAGATTTCAGCCGCTGCGTCGACGCGTTCTGACCGGCGAGAATGTCCTTGGCTTGTGTGACCTGCGTCGGCGACGCCTTGCGCAGGAGCTCGCGGATCACGGCCCAGTCCGGCGACGGCTCAGCCGCCGGAATCAAATCCTCCAGATGCGCGCCCATCGCGTTCGACACCCGCCTGAGCAGCACGATCGAGACGTTGCCGCGGCCAGCCTCTAACTGCGCGATGTAACGCTCGGAAATGCCGGAGACTCTGGCCAGCACCTTGCGCGACATGCCGCGCAGCGCACGCATGGTGCGCACACGCTGGCCAAGCTGTTCGAGAAAGGTGGTTTCGGGACTAGTGCCGCCCATTTGAAATTCCTCCGTCACGAGCGGCAAATTCTGTCGAGGAATTTCAAATGGTGAAGCGGCACTAGCATCACAGGTTTGCCAGGGCCCATGACTTTCCGAAGTTCATGAAAGTGGGCGCTGAGGTGGGACACGAACTTCGGAAAGTGGGCACTGGTTGGTCATGCTCATCGTATACCGGAAGGATAATGCCGGGAAGGATTGACAGCAAGCTTAAGCGGTGCCTTTCTATGAATTATAATGCTTAAAAAGCCAGGGTGAGGCGTCACAGCGCGTCGTTGCCTGACGTGAGGGGACTTCAAGGGAATCGGCATGAGCGAGATATCAGGCGCTTACAATGCAGTGACCTATCTGCTCGATCGCAATATCGACGAGGGCCGGGCCGACAAGCTCGCCTACACCGACACCGTTTCCGAACTGACCTACCGCGATTTGCAACGGCAGAGTTGCCGCGTCGCCAATCTCCTGCGCCGGCTCGGCGTCCGCCGCGAAGAGCGGGTGGCGATGATCATGCTCGACACGGTGGATTTTCCGGCGGTGTTTCTCGGCGCGATGCGCGCCGGCATCGTGCCGGTGCCGCTCAACACGCTTCTGACCGCGGATCAATATGCCTATGTGCTGGCCGATTGCCGCGCGCGGGTGCTGTTTGTTTCCGAAGCGCTGTATCCGGTCGTGAAAGACGTTGTGGGGCGGATGGGCGATCTCGATTGCGTCGTCGTCTCCGGTAAAAATGCATTCGGGCATAAGCTGCTATCCGAAGAGCTCAAAGGCGAAAGCGATACGTTTCCGACCGCGGCGACCCATCCCGATGAACCCGCCTTCTGGCTTTATTCGTCGGGTTCGACGGGCATGCCCAAGGGGGTGCGGCATCTGCATGCTAATCTCGCCGCGACCGCAGAGACCTATGCCAGGCAGGTGCTCGGTATCCGCGAAGACGATGTGTGTCTATCGGCGGCGAAATTGTTTTTCGCCTATGGCCTCGGCAACGCGCTGACCTTCCCGATGTCGGTCGGCGCCACCACCATTCTCAACCCCGAGCGTCCGACGCCGGCTGTGATGTTCGCGCTGATGAACAAATATCATCCCAGCATTTTCTACGGCGTGCCGACGCTGTTCGCCGCGATGCTGAACGATGAATCTCTTAAAACGCATGGCGGCGGAGAACGCTTGCGGGTCTGCACGTCGGCGGGCGAGGCCTTGCCGGAGTCGGTGGGCAATGCCTGGAAGGCGCGTTTTGGCGTCGACATTCTCGATGGCGTCGGCTCGACCGAGCTGTTGCATATCTTTCTGTCGAATGCGCCCGGCGATATCAGATACGGCTCTTCGGGGCGCCCGGTGCCCGGCTACAAGGTGCGGCTCGTCAATGAGACAGGCGGCGACGTGCCGGATGGCGAGGTCGGCGAACTCCTGGTCGATGCGCCCTCGGCGGGCGAAGGCTACTGGAATCAGCGCAGCAAAAGCCGGCGCACGTTCGAGGGTCACTGGACGCGTACCGGCGACAAATACATTCGCGACGCCGACGGGCGCTATACCTTCTGCGGCCGCAGCGACGACATGTTCAAGGTTTCCGGCATCTGGGTGTCGCCGTTCGAGGTCGAGAGCGCGCTGATCACCCATCCTGCGGTGCTGGAGGCTGCCGTGGTGCCCGAGGCAGATAGCGAAGGTTTGCTCAAGCCCAAGGCTTTTGTCGTGCTGCGCGCCGGTGCCAGGACGGATGGCCTCGACGAGGCGTTGAAGGAGCACGTCAAGCAGAAGATCGGTGTCTGGAAATATCCGCGCTGGATCGAGACCGTCGAGGCCTTGCCGAAAACCGCGACCGGCAAGATCCAGCGGTTCAAGTTGCGGGACGATGAAGCGGCGAAAGCATGATGTGCTTGCTGAGTGGGATGCGAGGTACCACCGCACAACGCGCTCTGCTCTCTCCCCCCTTGCTCCCTCATTCCCTCCCCCCTTGCGGGAGAGGGTTAGGGAGGGGGGTAGTTCGCAAGCGCGGTGTTCGTGAATACCCCCCTCTCCAGCTCTCCCCCTCAAGGGGGGAGAGGGCGCGGTATGTCGTATGGCGAGAGGGGTAATTCGCATGCCCCTTCCACCCGCCGGCCTCCTCCACATCAGCGACAGCGATCTCGAATACCGCATGATCGGCTCCGCGCCGTCGGATGCGCCGACCATCGTGATGCTGCATGAAGGGCTCGGCTCGGCCGCATTGTGGGGAGATTTTCCGCAATCCTTGCAAGCGGCCACCGGCATGGGCGTCTTCGTCTATTCGCGCGCTGGCTATGGCGCCTCAACGCCGGTCACGCTGCCGCGACCGCTTGATTATATGAGCCGCGAGGCGCTCGACGTATTGCCCGCATTGCTTGACGCCATCGGCTTTCAGCGCGGCGTGCTGCTCGGCCATTCCGACGGCGCCTCGATCGCGGCGATCTATGCCGGCGGCTCAAGCGATCACCGCGTGCGCGGCGTCGTGCTGATCGCACCGCATTTTATCGTCGAGGAGGTATCCGTTGCTTCGATCGCCGGGATCAAAAAGACCTATGAAACGACGGACCTGCGGGCCAAGCTCGCGCGCTGGCACCACAACGTCGATAACGCCTTCTACGGCTGGAATGACGCCTGGCTTGATCCCGACTTTCGTCGATGGGACATCAGCGAATATCTCGCCTACATTCGTGTTCCTGTCGCAATTCTGCAAGGTGCGGACGATCAATATGGGACAATCCGTCAGATCGAGATCGCGAAGGAGGAGTGTTATTGCCCCGTCGATGTCACGGTGATAGCGGGTGCGGGACATTCACCGCATCGCGAGGTGCCTGAACTGACGCTCGTAACGATTTCGGAGTTCGCCAAACGTATTTTGATTATGCATGAAGGGTAGCGGCCCCGTGGTTCTGAATTTAGTAGAACCACTGCCCGCGTAAATTTAACCGCGCAAATTTAGAAGCGTAAATTTAAAAGTGTGTTGTTCAATGAGTATGGCGTCGTCAACCGCGGCTGATTTGCCGCTGCCGGGCTGGGCCTATGTGCCCGGCGAAACCGCAGATACCGAACCCGATCACCAGACGCTGTGGCAGGCCAAGGCGTTGGTGCCCTCGCAATTCTTTGGTTTTGTGCCGGCGCGTCATCCCGCGCTTCGCTACGGCATTGCACTCAACGACGCCGGCTACTTCTGGGAAGCGCAGGAAGTGCTGGAAGCGGTCTGGGCCGCGGCGCCGCAAGGCGGGCGCGAGCGCGTTCTGTTGCGCGCCTGCATCCAGATCGCCAACGCCAATCTGAAACTGCGGATGCGAAAGCCGCATCCGACCGCGCGGCTGTGGGGCGAGGCATTGGCGGCGATCAGGGATTTGCTATCACGCCGGTCGGCCGCTCGCGGGGACGGTTTCGCCGAGCGCTTTCCAACGGCTCACCTCGCGACATTGCTGGAGAGCCGTTTGGCCCAGGCTACTTTGTCGAAGACTGACTGGATTGCGATCGGATCGATCGGCAAAATATGCAGGAAAATGCATATTTTGTGATCTCTGGCCTCTGGACCTGACCCTAGACATGCATTATTGTGCATATATCCGTTAACGAAGAACCGCACTCAGGGATGGGCCCATGGCCGGTGACGAACGCGTTCTCGCGAGGGGAGCGAGTTTTATCGATTTCCAGACCGACCCGTCGCGCTACCGGCATTGGAAGCTTGATGTCGACAGCGAGGTCGCGACGCTGACGATGGATGTCGATGAGAACGGCGGGCTGTTCGAAGGCTATCAGCTGAAGCTGAATTCCTACGACCTTGGCGTCGATATCGAACTCGCCGACGCCGTCCAGCGGCTGCGTTTCGAACATCCCGGCGTGAAGGTGGTGATCCTGCGCTCCGGCAAGAATCGCGTGTTTTGCGCCGGCGCCAATATCCGCATGCTGGCCGGCTCGACCCACGCCCACAAGGTCAACTTCTGCAAATTCACCAACGAGACGCGCAACGGCTTTGAGGATTCCTCCGAAAATTCCGGGCAGCGCTTCATCACCGTCGTCAACGGCACCGCGGCCGGCGGCGGTTATGAATTGGCGCTCGCGACCGATCACATCATCCTCGCCGATGACGGGTCTGCGGCCGTCGCCTTGCCCGAAGTGCCGCTGCTTGCGGTGTTGCCGGGCACCGGCGGCCTGACGCGGGTGGTCGACAAGCGCAAGGTGCGGCGCGACCATGCCGATTATTTCTGTACCATCGAGGAAGGCATCAAGGGCAAGCGCGCGGTTCAGTGGCGTCTGGTCGACGAGATCGTGCCGAACAGCAAGCTGGAAGCCAAAGTGGCCGAGCGCGCCAAAGAGTTTGCTGCCGCCTCGAAGCGCAACGGCGGCGGCAAGGGCGTTTCGCTGACGCCGCTGTCGCGCACGATTGACGACGCCACCATTCGCTATCGCTACGTCAGCGTCGACATCGACCGCACCGCGCGCATCGCCACCATTTCAATTGTAGCGCCGGAAGCGCAGCCGCCTGCCGATGTCGACGGCATGATCGCGCAAGGCGCGGACTTCTGGCCGCTCCAGGTCGCGCGCGAGCTCGACGACGCCATCCTTCACTTGCGCATCAACGAACTTCAGATCGCCATGCTGGTGTTCAAGTCGCATGGCGAGGCCGCTCACGTGCTCGCTTACGACGACTTTCTGGAAGCCAACAAGACGCACTGGCTGGTCAACGAGATCAGGCAATACTGGAAGCGCGTGCTCAAGCGCATCGACGTCACCTCGCGCACGCTGGTGGCCCTCGTCGAGCCGGGCTCATGCTTTGCCGGCACGCTTGCGGAACTCGTGCTGGCCGCCGACCGCTCCTACATGTTGATCGGCACGCGCCAGGGCGATAACCGCGCAGCGCCGACCGTCCGGCTCTCGACGCTGAATTTCGGCGCCTACCCAATGAGCCACGGATTGACGCGGCTTGAATCGCGCTTCCAGGCGCAGCCGTCCGATATCGAACACGCACGCGAACGCATCGGCGCAGCGCTCGATGCCGAGGAAGCCGAGGCGCTCGGGCTTGTGACGTTTGCGCTCGACGACATCGATTGGGACGACGAGGTACGGGTGTTCCTCGAGGAACGCGCCAGCTTCTCGCCCGATGGTCTCACCGGCATGGAAGCGAACCTGCGCTTCGTCGGACCCGAGACCATGGAATCCAAGATTTTCTCTCGCCTCACCGCCTGGCAGAACTGGATCTTCCAGCGCCCCAATGCGGTCGGCGAGGAAGGCGCGCTGCGCCGCTACGGCACCGGCCAAAAGGCGCAGTTCGATACGACGAGGGTTTGATTTCCTGTCCCGGGCGCTGCGCGGCACGTTTGTGACGCGCTGCTGAACCGGGACCCACATGGACCTGATTAGGTCCCGGCTCTGCGGCGCATCGCTTCGCGCCGCACCGCGTCCGGGATACGAGGACAAGCCGAAGGAGTTCGCCATGAACGTCAACATCATGAACGTCGACTATTCGACCAAGATTCCCAACAACGTGAATCTGAGCGAAGATCGCCAGGTGCTCAAGGCGCTGGAAGGCTGGCACCCCGGCTACATGGACTGGTGGGGCGACATGGGACCGGAAGGTTTCCAGCAGTCGCTGGTCTATCTGCGCACGGCTTATTCCGTCGATCCGCGCGGCTGGGCCAAGTTCGATTACGTCAAGATGCCGGAATATCGCTGGGGCATTCTGCTGGCCCCAGAGGAAGAGAATCGCGTCATTCCGTTCGGCGAGCACTATGGCGAGCCGGCCTGGCAGGAAGTGCCGGGCGAATACCGCGCGATGCTGCGGCGGCTGATCGTGATCCAGGGCGACACCGAGCCCGCGTCCGTCGAACAGCAGCGCCACCTCGGCAAGACCGCACCCTCGCTCTATGACCTGCGCAACCTGTTCCAGGTCAATGTCGAGGAAGGCCGCCATCTCTGGGCGATGGTCTACCTGTTGCAGAAATATTTCGGCCGCGACGGCCGCGAGGAAGCCGACGAGTTGCTGCGGCGCCGCTCGGGAGATGCCGATTTACCGCGCATGCTGGGCGCCTTCAACGAAGCGACGCCGGACTGGCTGTCGTTCTTCATGTTCACCTATTTCACCGATCGCGACGGCAAGATGCAGTTGCACTCGCTGGCGCAATCCGGTTTCGATCCGTTGTCGCGCACCTGCCGCTTCATGCTGACGGAAGAAGCGCACCATATGTTTGTCGGTGAAACCGGCATTACCCGCGTGGTGCAGCGCACCTGCGAGGCGATGAGGGAGGCCGGTATCTCCGATCCCACCGAGATCGCCAGGGTGCGCGCGCTCGGCGTGATCGATCTGCCGACCATCCAGAAGAAATTGCACCTGCATTACTCGTTGTCGCTCGATCTGTTCGGATCGGAAGTCTCGACCAATGCGGCGAATGCCTTCAATGCCGGCATCAAGGGCCGTTACCACGAAACCCAGATCAAGGACGATCATCGTCTGCGCGACGACACCTATCCGGTGCTCAAGCTCGTCAATGGTGCGATCACACGCGTCGACGAGCCGGCGCTCACCGCGCTCAACATGCGGCTGCGTGACGACTACACGCAGGATTGCGTCAAGGGGCTGCTGCGCTGGAACAAGGTGATCTCGACCGCCGGCTACGATTTCAAGCTGACGCTGCCGAACGTCGCGTTCCACCGCGCGATTGGCGAATTCAAGGACATCCACGCCACGCCCGAAGGTATCCTGATCGACGATGCCACATGGAATGCGAAAAAGAGCGCGTGGCTGCCCTCGACCGAAGACGGCGACTTCATCGCCTCGCTGATGAGCCCGGTGACGAGCGTGGGCGAATTCGCATCCTGGATCTCGCCGCCCAAGATCGGCATCGACAACAAGCCCGGCGATTTCGAGTATGTGAAGATCGAGACGTGAGGTCTGAGCAGGAAAGCGGGTGATCCAGTATTCCGGCAACCTCAACGGTCTAGCCAGGGCATGATAGTAAGTTGGTGGAAGCGAGCGAATCGCGCAGGCGCTAACTCTCTTCCGCATCAATACCGTCTGCCGCCTGCGTCCAGGGCGGCTCGGGTCTCAGATAGAAGACGAGCAGCGAACGCACATCGCAAGCCCGGCGATCGGGTATCTCAGTGCGATTGTGCGCCCGCCGCGACGTCCCGACAAATGCGACAAATTTGGCCGGGAAACGGCGGTGCCAAAGGCTCACGGCATGCTATAATCAAAGAAAAAGGCCGCCTCGAAAGGAGACGCTGGAGGAACACAATGATCTTCACGGGCACAACGGCTGCAGGTGAAACGATCACCTACCGGGACGGGAAACGCTATTTGTGGATGCTCTCGTTCATTCCGCCGCTGGTCCCTCTGCTGTCTTACTGGCTCTATCTCGGGACACATAATCCGGCGGTGACGCTGATCCCATTCCTCTTCATTTTTGGCCTGATCCCGCTGCTCGATGCCGTCATTGGCGAAGACACGCACAATCCGCCGGCGGAAGTGGTGGCTGCCATGGAAGCCGATCCCTACTATCTGCGGCTCGCGCGCATCACCGTGGTGTTTCCTTGGATAAATTACGTGGCCTTGATTGCCTTCTGCGGCACGCAGGATCTACCGTGGTGGTCCTACATCGCGTTGCTGCTCGGCGTAGGCACCATAGACGGTGGCGCACTGCTGGTCGGGCACGAACTCGGCCATAAGCCCGATCGGCTCAATAGCTTTTTCGGTATCCTCGCCAACAATGCGGTGGGTTACGCCCACTTCCGTATCGAGCACAATCGCGGTCATCACACCTGGGTCGCGACGCCCGAGGACCCCGCGAGCGCCCGCTTTGGCGAATCGATCTATGCTTTCGCATTGCGCGAATTGCCCGGTGCGCTCAAGCGCGGCTGGCGCAATGAGGCCGAACGGCTGACCAAGCACGGCGAGCCCGTTTGGTCGTTCGATAACGAGATCCTGCAGGGCTTTGCGCTCACGTTCGTTGTCGCTGCCGGGCTGATTGCCCTGTTCGGCTGGAAGGTCACACCGATCATCGTCGCCCATCATTTCCTCGGCTGGTATGCGCTCACTCAAGCCAACTATGTCGAGCACTATGGGCTGTTGCGCGAGAAGCTGCCGAACGGCCGCTACCAGCCGGTCGCGCCGCGCCACTCCTGGAACACCAACCATATCGTCTCGAACCTGATGACCCTGCACCTGCAACGTCATTCCGACCACCACGCCAACCCGATGCGCCCCTACCAATCGTTACGCGATTTCGACGATATCCCGCGCCTGCCGAACGGTTACACCGGCATGTTTGGGCTTGCGGCGATCCCGCCATTGTGGTTCCGCGTGATGGACCCGAAAACCCTGGCTTGGGCCGGCGGTGATATCAGTAAGCTGAATGTGGGCGATGTTGCATCGCCGGACGGCGGCTCTGCAATGACGAGCGAGTGATGCGTATACCGAGCATCAACGATGCGCGTCGTTGTTCTTTCACCCATTGAGGGAACTGAAGACGTCCCTGAAAAGTCGCGGCGTACTGGATGCCCGGTCAAGCCGGGGCATGACGGCGTAAGCGCGAAGGAGGGACAAGATCAACTATCCCAGCCGCCGCCCTTGATGCCGGGATTGGCATAGACGATGCCGCCGTCGACCGCGATGGTGGCGCCCACCACATAATCGCCGGCGCGTGAGGCGAGATAGATCGCCGCTCCTGCCATGTCCTCGTCGGTGCCGATGCGCCCCGCAGGCACGCGCGTCGCCACCTCGTCGGCGTTGTCGCGCGCCGCCTTGTTCATGTCGGACTTGAATGGACCGGGCGCGATCGCCGACACCACGATGTTATCGCCGATCAGCTTGGCGGCCATCCGTCGCGTCAAGTGAATGAGCCCGGATTTGCTGGCGGCATAGGAATAGGTCTCCAGCGGATTGACGAAAATGCCGTCGATCGAGGCGATGTTGATCACCTTCGCCGGCCTCTCGGCGCTGGCGGCGGCGCGCAAGGCGGCCGCGAGCGCCTTGGTGAGAAAGAACGGCGTCTTGAGATTGAGGTTGATCACCTTGTCCCAGCCGCTTTCCGGGAAATCGTCGAAATCCGCGCCCCAGGCGGCACCCGCGTTGTTGACGAGTATATCGAGCTTTCCCTCGCGCCTGGTGATCTCGCCGGCCAGCATCTCGATGCCGGCGTTGGTCGAGATATCGATCGGCAGCGCAATGCACTCGCCGTCATAGGCGGCGCTCAATTCTTTCGCGGTGGCTTCGCATGCCGGCGCCTTGCGCGCCGTGATGTAGACTTTGGCCGCGCCCTGGCTGAGAAAGCCCGCGGCAATCATCTTGCCGATGCCGCGCGATCCGCCGGTCACGAGGGCGATACGGCCGCGAAGCGAAAACAGATCGGTGAACATGCATGTCCCTCCCTTGGCTTTTTGACCAAATTGGCTTTTGACCAAAGTTCTGGGCGTGGGAGCAGTGCGGACGCAGAGGTGCTAGGTCGAAGGAAGGCGGAGAGTGTCTACGCCGCGTCGACGCGCCGAAAGCCGTTCCACATCGCGGTAGCGGCGCCGGAGGTGAGCACCGGCAGAATCCGCTCGTCCTGGTAATTGCCGTTGAGCGAAACCCGCGGCAGCGCGGTCGGATATTCCGCGCTTTCGGGAAAGATCATGCCCGGCCGCGTCGTCACGGCGGTCTTGAAGCCGGCCGCTTTGGCGAGCGCAAATTCGCGCGGGCCGGCAGCGAGCCTGTCGCCATAAGGATAGGCGAAGTGAAGGGCAGGGCGCTGCAAAATGCTTTCGATACGCGCCCGGCTCGTTGCCATTTCCTGGCTCGCGATCTCGTTGGGCTGTTGGGCCAGATTGCAGTGGGTTACCGAATGCGCGCCGATGCCGACCAGTGGCTCGGCGGCGAACGGTTTCAGTTCGTCCCAGGACATGCAGAGCTCGCGGCAGATCGCGGCTTGATCGACGCCATTGTGGACGCATAGTTTGCCGATCTCGCGGGCCAGATCATCGCGGCCCGGCAACGCCCGCAGCCAGTCATGCAGACGCTCGAAGGCGGCGTGTTTGGCCGAAAGCGCTAATGTGTCGATGCGAGCGGTCCTGCCGTCGATGTCAGCCTCGACGTGGGAAGCTTTGGCGATCACCGTCTCCAGCGCGACCCACCACAAATTCCCTGTGCCTTGCGCAAAGTCGCTGGCGACATAGACCGTGAACGGTGCGTCAAATTCGCGCATGATCGGCAGCGCGAAATCCCGATTGTCGCGATAGCCGTCATCGAAGGTAAAGCAGGCGAAACGCCGCGCGAAGTCGCGCCCGGTCAGCCGGCGCTGCATCTCGTCCATGGTGATGATGTCGATGCCGCGCGCGCGCAGATGGACAAGGACCGCGCGCAGGAAGTTTGGCGCGACTTCGAGATGGCTGTTGGGCTGAAACGGGATGTCGCGCGGCGGCCGCACGTGATGCAGCATGAAAATGCTGCCGATGCCGGCGAAGCCCGGGCGAAACAGACGATGCGCACCGGTGACATAAAGCGCTTCCAGGCCGGCGCGGATGACCTTGCTGCGTAACTGCTTCATCGGAGCTCAAGCTAGCCGCACACTTCTGAAGAAACGATTAGCCGATACCCGCCGCTTCTCCTACCCAGCCCTGTTATTTCGGGTTTGACAGCCCCGCAAGGGTTTGTTTTCTCTCTCTTTCCGGTGCCTGCGCTTGGCGGTCCGGGCGTGGCCTTCACGAGTTTTTGCGAGGCGTTGCGTCAGGAGCGAAAAGCGATAACGGATCAGAGTGTTGCCGGCCCCCCGTTTCCCGGAATTCGCCCGAGGGGAAGATGCCTGCAGGATTTTTGCGAATTTCGGAAAAGACGAGGCGTCCTGCCTCGCGGGATGTCGGATGCGTGGATTAGTCAGGTGGAGCAGCAAATGGTGGCCGGGAACGATACCGCTGGCCGTCCTTTGGGTTTTGGCCGCCTGGACCAACACCTCGTCTCTGGAAGCCGAACTCGCCGGCCGTTCGAGCGCGGCGCTCAAGGATATTCTGCTCGACAAGAGCAGGATTACGATGAGCGGCCGCGATGTGACGTTGGCTGCTGACGCTTTTTCCGAAGAGGGGCGGCGGAGCGCGGTTGCCGCGATCGAGGCCGTGCCGGGCGTGCGCCTGGTCAACGACGAAACCCGTCTCGTTCCGGAGGCCAAGCCGTTCGTCTGGTCGGCCGAGCGCGATGTGGTGAGGGTTACTTTAACCGGCAGTTCCCCGATGCCCGCGAGCAAAGGCAAATTGCTGGAGGCGGCGCGCGCCGACCTTGGCGGCGTCGAGGTGGTCGACCAGACCAACCTGTCACGCGGTGCGCCGCCACGTTTCGACGAGGCCGCGCTCTTGCTGCTGGATCAGGTTTCAAAGCTGAAAGACGGCAAAGTCACGATTTCGGACACCAAGATCAGCCTCTCCGGCATGGCCCGCGAACTCGGCGGCCGGGAGGCGATTGCGGCGGCGTTGAAAAATCTGCCGGAAGGTTTTTCGATCGCTTCGAACGAGGTCAAGGCCCCGCCCTATATTTTCCAGGCCAACAAGGATCCGGTGGCCTTGACGCTGACGCTGACGGGCTACGTGCCCGACAATAACGTGCATGCAGCGATCGTGGCAGCAGCCGGCCGCAAATTCTTCAGCGAAAAAGTCGTCGACAATCTCAAGGCCAGCCTCGGGGCGCCGTCGGGTTTCGCCGGCGCCGTGGTGCCGGCGCTTGGCGCGCTGTCGCGTCTGTCGACCGGGACGCTCGTGGTGTCGGATCGCGAAGTAAAACTGTCAGGGGATGCGCTCTACGACACCGTGCCAGGTCAGCTTCGCGGCAATTTGGTCAAGGATTTTCCGCAAGGCTGGCAGTTCAAGGCGGATATCTCGGTCAAGCCGGCGGCCGCGCCCGTCGATGCAACCGTCTGCCAGCAGTTGTTTTCGGAAGTGCTCGCCAAGGGGACCATCCGTTTTGAATCCGGGCGTTCCAACCTCGACCTGGATTCGGCGGGTCTGCTCGATCATCTGATCGAGATTGCGCTGCGTTGTCCGACCACCAATATCGAGGTCGCCGGACATACCGACGGCGACGGCGCCACGAACCAGGCTTTGTCCGAAAAGCGCGCCCAGGCCGTGGTGGATTATCTGGTGAAGGCCGGCCTGCCGGCAAGCCGGTTTGCCGCGATCGGCTACGGCAGCACCCAGCCGGTCGCCGCCAACGACACCGGCGACGGCAAGGCGCGCAATCGCCGCATCGAATTCATCGTGAAGGAGCAGCCATGATCTTTCTGGCGACATTTCACTGGGGCTGGCTGCTCGCCGCGCTGCTGTTGGGTTTTGCCATGGGCTGGATCGCTGTGGTTCATCGCGGTCACGGCGTCTCGAAACGCGTGGCATGGGGCTTGGCCGCTCTGGTCGCCGCCCTGCTTGCCGCGGCGCTGGCGCACGTGGTTCCGGGCCGGCCGGGCTATTGGCTCGACCTCGGCCTGATGATCTTCGCGCTCTATCTGATCGGTTGCGGAATCGGATCGTGGTTGCGTGACCGGGTGCTTCCCGGCCCCGCCAGCGCAGGCTGAAGGCGGATTGAAATGGTGAAGCGCCGGAGCTTGATTGGTTGTTTTTCCGGTGCCTGGCCGCCAAAACGGATGCCTAGATCGCGGGCAATGGGTGCCTTCCTGGGCTCGCGCGGGCCTTCTAATATGTTGAACGGGAAAGCTTATTAACGTGAAGCGAATTCCACTCCGGCGTAAAACAAGCTACCAGAGGGATCGGAGCGACTGGAGCGGGCTTCGCATTTGCTCCAGACGTGTGCGCGAGACCGAGGTCTAGATGCTGGAACCAATACGCCGGGCGATTTCGTTTCTTCGCCACAGGCAAATCTTGCACAAGTTGGGCGTCGCGGTCAGCATCACCGTCATCGGCATCGCCTGCTACGTTCTCTATCATATGCTGCGCAACATCGACACCTTGGAGGTGATCGAGGCGATCAAGGGCACCGAACCCCGATCGATTGCGCTGGCGGCGCTGTTCGTGGCCGCGGGTTATTTCACGCTCACCTTCTACGATCTGTTCGCCGTTCGCGCGATTGGCCACAGCGACATCCCCTACCGCGTCAATGCGCTCGCGGCCTTCGCCAGCTATTCGATCGGGCACAATGTCGGCGCCAGTGTTTTTACCGGCGGCGCGGTGCGCTATCGCATCTATTCGGCCTGGGGGCTGAATGCGATCGATGTCGCCAAGATCTGCTTTATCGCCGGCCTGACGTTCTGGCTCGGCAACGCGGCGGTGCTGGGGATCGGCATCGCCTATCACCCGGAAGCCGCCTCGTCGGTCGATCAACTGCCATCCTGGCTCAACCGTGTGATCGCCGTCGCCATCATCATCTGCCTCGTGGCCTATGTGGTCTGGGTCTGGGTGCAGCCCCGCAACGTCGGACGCGGACCATGGACGGTGGTGTTGCCGGGCGGGCCGCTGACGCTGTTGCAGATCGCGATCGGCATCGTCGATCTCGGATTCTGCGCGCTGGCGATGTACACGCTGGTGCCGGACGAGCCCAATCTCGGCTTCGTCGTGGTCGCGGTGATCTTCGTCTCGGCGACGCTGCTCGGTTTTGCCAGCCATTCCCCCGGCGGCCTCGGGGTCTTCGACGCCGCCATGCTGGTCGGCCTGTGGCAGATGGACAAGGAAGATCTGCTCGCCGGGATGCTGTTATTCCGGCTGCTCTATTATATCGCCCCGTTCGTCATATCTGTAATCTTATTGACGTTTCGCGAGGTTATCATCGGCACCCGGTCGAAACGGTTGCGTCAGGCCGCGGCCGCAATGGCCGTGGAACCACCGCCCGAAGCCGTATTCGTCAGGGAGCGCAAGGACCCCGGAGCCTGACGTGACGGCCTGCGGGGATGAGATCGCGAATTTCGGAATCGGAACTTTAGCCCCATGGCAATAGACGATTCTCCCTCGTTCTTTTTCTCGCCGTGGCCCGACCGGTTGCGGCACTCGGCCATCATCCTGCTCGCTGCGGCGCTGGCGCTGTCGGCGGTGGTCGTGCTCGGCGAATTGTCGGTGCTGCGGGCCGCGGCGATTTTTGCCTGCATTGCCGCAGCCGCCCTGGTGCCATGGCGCCTGCACGACGCCAACATGTCGCGTGAAGATGTCCGCGGCGTCAATCCGGTCGAATCCGCAGCCGTCGCCGCCGTCGTTTCCGGCATGCCGGATCCGGCCGTGCTGCTCGACCGCGCCGGCCGCGTCATTCACCTCAACGCGGCCGCAGCCCAATTGGCGCCGGCCTTGCGCAAGAACGAACTCGCGCAATTTGCATTGCGCTCGCCGGAAATCATCACCGCTTTGCGTGAAGCCATCGCGACCACGGAAACGCGCCGCGCCACCTATCTCGATCATGCTCCGGTCGATCGCTGGATGGAACTCGTCATCATACCGGTGCCGGTGCCGACGCTGTTCGGCGGCACCGACAAGTGCATGCTGATGACCTTCCATGACCAGACGCCGCTGCGCCGGGTCGAGGAGATGCGCGCCGATTTCGTCGCCAATGCCAGCCATGAATTGCGCACGCCGTTGGCGGCGCTGTCCGGCTTCATCGATACGCTGCAAGGGCCGGCCCGTGAGGACGTCAAGGCGCGCGAGCGTTTCCTCGGGATCATGCACAGCCAGGCGACGCGGATGGCCCGGTTGATCGACGACCTGTTGTCGCTGTCGCGGGTCGAACTGTCGGCCCATGTCCGCCCGGATACGCTGGTCGACATCGTGCCCATCATCCGCCAGGTGGTCGACGGGCTGGAGCCGCTGGCGCGCGAACGCCAGGTCGATGTCAATGTCGATCTGCCGGAGGCGCCGGCCTGGATCGCCGGCGATCGCGAGGAGCTGTTGCGGCTGTTTGAGAACCTGGTCGAGAATGCGCTGAAATATGGCGCCGCGGGCGGCAAGGTGAACGTCTCCCTGATCGCGGCGATGTCCGGCGAAGGCCAGCCGGAGGTGCGGGTGTTGGTGCGCGATTTCGGCCCCGGCATTGCCCCGGAGCACCTGCCGCGGCTGACCGAGCGGTTCTACCGGGTGGATGTCGGCGACAGCCGCGCCCAGGGGGGAACCGGGCTCGGACTATCGCTGGTGAAACATATCGTTAACCGCCATCGCGGCCGGCTTTTGATCGAAAGCGTGCTCAAAAATGGCGCCACTTTTACCACCTGTTTTCCCCAGGCCCGCCCCCCGGCATCGACCTGAAGCCAAGCAATTTCAATGGCTTGGTATTGTCATCCAGACGTCATCAAACCTTCGTAAAAGCAGCATTGACGGGTCCTAAACGGACCCGCGTGAGCGCATTCGCTTACGAGATGGAGACCAGCAATGAATTTCATGAAAACGATCGTCGCTGCCGGCCTGGTCGCCGCATCGACGTCGGCCTTTGCCGCCGACATCACCGGAGCGGGTGCGACGTTCCCGTTCCCGATCTATTCGAAATGGGCCGATGCCTACAAGAAAGAGACCGGTAACGGATTGAACTATCAGTCGATCGGCTCCGGCGGCGGCATCAAGCAAATCGAAGCCAAAACCGTGACGTTCGGCGCGACCGACATGCCGCTGAAGGTCGATCAGCTCGCCAAGGATGGCCTGATTCAATGGCCGATGGTGATGGGCGCGATCGTTCCCGTCGTCAATCTGGAAGGCGTCAAGCCGGGTGAAGTGGTGTTCGACGGCCCGACGCTCGCCGACATCTATCTCGGCAAGATCACCAAATGGGACGATCCGGCGATCAAGAAGCTCAACCCGAACGTCAAGCTGCCGACTGAGGCGATCACCGTGGTCCGCCGTTCCGATGGATCGGGCACGACCTTCAACTTCACCGACTATCTCTCCAAGGTGAGCCCGGATTGGAAGACCAAGGTTGGTTCCGGCACCGCGGTGGAATGGCCGGTCGGCGTTGGCGCCAAGGGCAACGAAGGCGTTTCCGGCAACATCGGCCAGACCAAGAATTCGATCGGTTATGTCGAATATGCTTACGCCAAGCAGAACAAGCTGACCTACACGGCGCTGGTCAACAAGGCCGGCAAGACCGTGCAGCCGACGGTTGCCTCGTTCCAGGCGGCGGCTTCGAACGCCGATTGGGCCAACGCTCCCGGCTATTACGTGATCCTCACCAACCAGCCGGGTGAACAGTCGTGGCCGATCACGGCTTCGACCTTCATCCTCATGCACAAGGAGCCGGCCGACAAGGCTGCCTCCGGGGAAGCCGTCAAGTTCTTCAAGTGGGCGTTCGCCAATGGCGGCAAGATGGCCCAGGAACTCGACTACATCCCGATGCCGGATGCCGTGGTCGAGATGATCGAGAAGACCTGGTCGGCCGACATCAAGAGCTGATTGCAGTCCTGCTGCGTAACCTGCCCGGGTGCATCCTGTCCGGGCAGGTAACAACCTTCGGCCGGTTGCCTTCAGGAAGAGTCAGCTTCATGACAAAGACCGCTATCGGCAAGGCGGCTTCTGGCAAAGCGACGAGCAGAACTTTGAACCAGATTGAGGGAATTGGCGTGGCTGATATGGCGGTTCAAAGCGGAGCAGTGGACGACGTCGCTGGACCTTACGACCGCGCCAAGGCGCTGAGCGCATTCAAGGTCGGGGACGTCACCTTCTACTGGATCACCCGTGTCTGCGCGATCTCGGTCCTGCTTATCCTTGGCGGCATCATTCTGTCGCTGATCGTGGGCGCGTGGCCCGCGATGAAAGAATATGGCGTCGCGTTCCTGTGGACGCAACGCTGGGCGCCGTCAGCCGATCCGCCCGTGCTGGGTGCGCTCGGCCCGATGTACGGCACGCTGGTCACCTCCTTCATCGCTATGCTCATCGCGATCCCGGTGGGTCTCGGCATCGCGATTTTCCTCACCGAGCTTTGCCCGCAATGGCTGCGCCGGCCGATCGGAATTGCGATCGAATTGCTCGCCGGCATTCCCTCGATCATCTACGGCATGTGGGGCTTCTTCGTGCTGGGTCCGTTTCTGGCCTACACGTTCCAGCCGTTCATGATCAGCCTGTTCGACGGCATTCCGGTGCTTGGTTCGATCTTCGCCGGCCCGCCCTCTTATCTGAGCCTGTTCAACGCCGCCCTCATTCTCGCGATCATGGTGTTGCCGTTCATCACCGCGATCTCCGTCGACGTCTTCAAGACGGTGCCGCCGGTTCTGAAAGAGGCCGCCTATGGGGTCGGCTGCACGACCTGGGAAGTGGTTCGCAACGTCGTGATCCCCTATACCCGCGTCGGCGTCATCGGCGGCGTCATGCTGGCGCTCGGCCGCGCGCTCGGCGAAACCATGGCGGTCACTTTTATCATCGGAAATTCCTTCCGCATCTCGTCCTCGATCTTTGCGCCGGGCACCACGATCTCGGCGGCGATCGCCTCCGAATTTGCCGAGAGCGACGGCTTGCATCAATCCGCGCTCATCCTGCTCGGGCTGCTGTTGTTCGTGCTGACCTTCATCGTGCTGTCGGCGGCGCGGCTGATGCTGTTGCGCCTGGAAAAGAAGGCGGGGAAGTAGCATGAACCCGATCTACACCCGTCGCCGCCGCAAGGACATCGTCGTCCGCACGCTGTGTTTCGGTGCGGCGCTTTTTGGCGTGACCTGGCTGACGCTGATCCTGTTTACGCTGTTCTTCAACGGCCTTAAAGGCCTCAATCTCGAGCTTTTCACCCAGAACACGCCGCCGCCGGGTTCGAACGAGGGCGGCCTTTTGAATGCGATCACCGGCTCGGTCATCATGACCGTCATCGGCGTCGGGCTCGGTGGGCCGCTTGGCCTGTTTGCCGGCACCTATCTTGCCGAGTACGGCAGGAATGACCGGCTCACTTCAGTGATCCGTTTCATCAACGACATTCTCTTGAGCGCGCCCTCGATCATCATCGGACTGTTTATCTACGGCGTCATCGTGGTGCCGATGGGCAGTTTCTCGGCCTTGGCGGGATCGCTGGCGCTCGCGGTAATCGTGATACCGGTCGTGCTGCGCACCACTGAAGACATGCTGCTGCTGGTTCCCAATCCGCTGCGTGAGGCGGCATCTGCGCTCGGCTTGCCGCGCTCGCTTGTCATCAAGCGCATTGCCTACCGCGCAGCGCGCTCCGGCCTGATCACCGGCGTACTGCTGGCGACCGCCCGTGTCGCCGGCGAAACCGCGCCGCTGTTGTTCACCGCGCTCTCCAACCAGTTCTTCAGCCTCGACCTCACCAAGACGATGGCGAACCTGCCGGTGACGATCAACAATTTCGTGCAGAGCCCGTACGCCTACTGGAAGCAACTCGCCTGGAGCGGGGCCCTCCTCATCACGCTCACCGTACTTACTCTCAACATTGGCGCACGCATTCTTGGCGCCGAGAGGACCGCCAAATGACCGATCTTTCTGCTTCCGTGAGTGTTCCTTCCGCCCCAGCCTCGTCGATGGCCGGTCATGTATCAGGCCAGGCGGAGGCGCCGGCCAAGGTCACCGCGCGCGGGTTGAATTTCTACTACGGCGAAAATCAGGCGCTGAAGAACATCAACCTCACGCTCGGCACCAATCGCGTCACCGCCTTTATCGGCCCGTCGGGTTGCGGCAAGTCGACCTTGCTGCGGATTTTCAACCGGATGTACGATCTCTATCCCGGCCAGCGCGCCACCGGCCAGCTGATGCTCGACCAGACCAACATTCTTGATCCCAAGCTCGATCTCAATCTCTTGCGCGCCCGCGTCGGCATGGTGTTTCAGAAGCCGACGCCGTTCCCGATGACGATCTACGAGAACATCGCGTTCGGCATCCGCCTTTACGAGAAGATCTCCCGCTCGGAAATGGATGACCGGGTCGAGAAGGCGCTGCGCGGCGGCGCGCTCTGGAACGAGGTCAAGGACAAGCTCAATGCGAGTGGCTTGAGCCTGTCCGGCGGCCAGCAGCAGCGGCTCTGCATCGCGCGCACCGTGGCGGTACGCCCCGAAGTGATCCTGTTCGACGAGCCGTGTTCGGCACTCGATCCGATCTCGACCGCGAAGGTCGAGGAACTGATCCAGGAACTGGCCGAAAATTACACGATTGCGATTGTTACCCACAACATGCAGCAGGCTGCCCGTGTCTCCGACAAAACAGCTTTCATGTATTTGGGCGAATTAATCGAGTTCGACGAAACCAACAAGATTTTCACCTCGCCAAACGACCGGCGAACCCAGGACTACATCACCGGCCGCTTCGGCTGAGACGTGTGATTCCGGCAACAGATCACGCTCAAATCAGGGAATAGGATCAGGCTCGGCTACGATCGGAGCAGGGTCCCAAGGAGAACAAGATGGCCTCAGAGCATACCGCCAAGGCATTCGACAGCGATCTTCAGGAACTGACCCGGCTGGTGGCCGAAATGGGCGGTCTTGCCGAGCGCATGATCGTGGATGCCGTCGATGCGCTGATCCGTCGCGACGTCGCGCTCGGCCGGCGCGTGGTCGAGACCGACGTCGAGATCGACAATTTGCAGCGTGTCATCGAGGAACGTGCGGTGCTGACCATCGCCCGGCGCCAGCCGATGGCGGTGGATTTGCGCGAGATCGTCGGCGCGATGCGGGTCGCAATCGATCTCGAACGGATCGGCGACCTGGCCAAGAACATGGGCAAGCGGGTCGCGGCGCTGGAGAGCGATTTCCAGCCGCTGAAGCTGATCCGCGGCCTGGAGCACATGACCGACCTCGTGCAGGCCCAGGTGAAATCGGTGCTCGATGCCTATGCGGCGCATGACCTGCCGGCGGCGATGACCGTCTGGAAGAACGACGAGGAAGTCGACGCGATCTGCACCTCGCTGTTTCGCGAGCTGTTGACCTACATGATGGAAGACCCGCGCAACATCAGCTTCTGTATTCATCTGATGTTCTGCGCCAAGAACATCGAGCGGATCGGCGACCATGCCACCAACATCGCCGAAACGGTATTTTACATGATCGAAGGCCAGCAAATTCTCGATAAACGACCGAAAGGTGACATGACGACTTTTGCCACAACCGTGCCCGGAAACTGATCGTTCCCGGTCAATCGCATCACATGCTTAAAACGCATTTCAAGGACGAAAGAAGGCTACGCACATGAGCGCCCGCATTCTGGTGGTGGAAGACGAGGAAGCGCTGACGACGCTGTTGCGCTACAACCTCGACGCCGAAGGCTATGACGTCGAAACGGTCGGGCGCGGCGACGATGCCGACACCCGCCTGAAGGAACGGATTCCCGATCTGATCGTGTTGGACTGGATGCTGCCGGGACTCTCCGGCATAGAACTATGCCGCCGTCTGCGGGCGCGGCCGGAAACCAAGCAGCTCCCGATCATCATGCTCACCGCGCGCGGCGAAGAAAGCGAGCGGGTGAGGGGACTTGCGACCGGCGCCGATGACTACATCGTCAAGCCGTTCTCGGTGCCGGAGTTGCTGGCGCGGGTCCGCGGCCTGTTGCGCCGCGCGAGCCCCGAGCGGCTCGCCACCGTGCTCACCTACGGCGACATCGAACTCGATCGCGAGAAGCGCCGCGTCGCCCGTTCCGGCCGCCCGGTCGATCTCGGACCGACCGAGTACCGGTTGCTCGAATTCTTCCTGGAGCATCCGGGCCGCGTGTTCAGCCGCGAGCAACTGCTCGACAGCGTCTGGGGCCGCGACATCTATATCGACGAGCGTACGGTAGATGTGCATATCGGGCGTTTGCGTAAACTGCTCAACCCCGGCCGGGAGCAGGATCCGATCCGCACCGTGCGCGGCGCGGGCTACGCGCTCGACGATCGTTTCGCGAAGGTCGAGTAACTCTATTCGTCGTTCCCCGGATGCTGCGCAGCGCGTGAGCGGTGCGCCGCTGATCCGGGGTCCATTCAATCCAACAAAGTGGCGAGTGGGTCCCGGCTCTGCGGAGCAGCGTGAACGCTGCACCGCGTCCGGGACAGGATAATTACCGCGTCGTCTTCGGCGCCTGGCGGCGCCGGTCGCCGGTCGGCTGATAAGCGATCCGCGAGTGATGCGCGCAATAGGGCAGGCTGGTCAGGGCCTTGCCGCCGCAGAAGAAAAATTCCGGGCTCGAGGGATCGCCGACCGGCCAGTGACAGGTGGCCTCGTTCAACTCCAAGAGCGACAGCCGCTGGCTCATCGGCACCACATTGTCGTAAGCAATCGGATCGGGCTCGAGTTCGACCTCGAAAGCATGCGCCAGCGCCGTATTGCCGCGCGAGACCGGCCGCGATACCCGCATCATGTGTTGCGCGGGACGCGCCTTGCGCGGGCGCGGCGCGGCGGAAGAGGGGCTCTTGGCGCGGCCGGACAGGCCGAGCCGGTGCACTTTGCCGATTACCGCATTCCGCGTCACGTTGCCGAGTTCGGCGGCAATCTGGCTCGCCGAAAGGCCTGCTTCCCAGAGTTTCTTCAGTTGCTCGACGCGATCGTCAGACCAGGTCAATACCGTCATCGCACTCTTTCCTTCGCGTTGCGCCGGCCTGTTACGGGCAGCGCTGCGATGCCAATCGTCTCAAAAATCCCTTCCGGCAGAATCCCTTAGCCCTCGCCGGGCGCGAAATGCGCGCCTGGACGTTTACGCAAACACTGCCGTCTTAGAGGGTCAGTACTACCGCACGAGATGTCGTATCCGACGACTGAGAAGCTACAATATGGCGTGACTCCCGCGCAGAGTCCGGGTGAGTGCGTCCACATGTTCCGTCGTTTTGGGCCTTGCGTTGCGGTGTTTCTGTGACACTAGTGCGGTGACTCTGACGTTCCTTTCAGCCTCGCCGCGATCTCTTCGAAGGAACGTCAGAGTCAAAGCCGCACTAGAATCAAATATTTGCTCGGTGTCCCTTTGGTTCTGACATTCGTAAAAGTGCCTGCTGCGAAAGGGGTACGAATGTCAGAACCGGGACACCGGAGATTTACGGCCCGGCCCGTTGACACCGATTGCCGCGCGCATAGAATGGCTTGCACGTGCCGCCCCGAAAAGGCGGCACGTTTTGTTTCCGAAGCTTCGTCGTCGATGCGACCGCGCCAATGCGCGCAACGCGGCCGGCTCTAACGCTCAGTGATGATCATGACGTCGCATCTGCTTCCGGTATTTGCCAGGGTCGATCTCGGCTTTACGCACGGCGAGGGCTGCTGGTTGATCTCAACCAACGGCGAACGCTATCTCGACTTCACTTCGGGCGTCGCGGTGAATGCGCTCGGTCATGCGCATCCGCATCTGGTCAAAGCGCTTCAGGAGCAGGCGACCAGGCTCTGGCACATGTCGAACCTGTTCAAGAGCCCCGACGGCGAGCGGCTGGCGGCGCGCCTGTGTGAGCACAGCTTTGCCGACTTCGTCTTCTTCTGTAATTCCGGCGCCGAGGCGATGGAAGGCGTCATCAAGCTCGTGCGCCACTATCACTTCTCCAAGGGGCATCCCGAACGCTACCGTATCGTCACTTTCGAAGGCGCCTTCCATGGTCGCACGCTGGCGACGCTGGCGGCGACCGGTACGGCGAAATATCTCGAAGGCTTCGGCCCGCCGGTGGACGGTTTCGATCAGGTGCCGCATGGCGATCTCGAAGCCGTCAAGAAGGCCATCGGTCCGCACACCGCCGGTATCCTGATCGAATTGGTGCAGGGCGAGGGCGGCGTGCGGTCGGCTGCGCCCAGTTTCATCAAGGCGTTGCGCGCGTTGTGCGACGAACACGGCCTGTTGTTGGCCTTCGACGAAGTGCAGACCGGCATGGGTCGCACCGGCGATCTCTTCGCCTATCAGCACGTCGGTGTTGAACCTGATGTGATGTCGCTTGCGAAAGCGCTCGGCGGCGGTTTCCCGATCGGCGCGGTGTTGGCGACGGCGGAGGCCGCTTCCGGCATGGCGCCGGGCTCGCATGGCTCGACCTTCGGCGGCAATCCGCTGGCGGTTGCGGCCGCCAATGCCGTGCTCGACGTGATGCTCGAGCCCGGCTTCTTTGATCATGTGCGGAAGATGTCGCTGCTGTTGAAACAGAAGCTCGCTTCCGTGGTCGATCGTTATCCCACGGTGCTTTCCGAAGTGCGCGGCGAGGGGCTTCTGATCGGCGTCAAGGCGGTGGTGCCGTCAGGCGATCTCGTGACCGCGCTGCGCGAACAAAAGCTGCTCACGGTCGGCGCCGGCGACAATGTCGTGCGCTTCCTGGCGCCATTGATCGTCTCGGAAGCCGAGATCGAACAATCCGTGCGGTCGCTGGAGCGCGCCTGCACGGCGCTTGCGGCTCACCAACAGAAGGCGGCCGCGCAATGAGCAAGGCGCTGCGCCACTTTCTCGACCTCAACGAGCTTCCCACGGCGGAGCTGCGCGAGGTGATCGCCGCGAGCCTTGCCATGAAGGCGAAGCTGAAGGCGCAGAAGAGCGGCGGCAAGGAAGCCGACAAGCCGCTGAAGGACAAGACGCTGGCGATGATTTTCGAAAAGCCCTCGACGCGCACACGGGTGTCGTTCGACGTCGGCATGCGTCAGCTCGGCGGCGAAGCGATCATGCTGACGGGCGCCGAAATGCAGCTCGGCCGCGGCGAGACCATCGCCGACACCGCGCGCGTGCTGTCGCGCTATGTCGACATCATCATGATCCGCATTCTCAACCATGATGCGCTGCTCGAACTCGCCGCGCACGCCACCGTGCCTGTCATCAATGGCCTGACGCGCCGCTCCCATCCCTGCCAGGTGATGGCGGATGTGATGACGTTCGAAGAACATCGCGGTTCGATCCAGGGCCGCACCGTCGCCTGGACCGGCGACGACAACAACGTGCTTGCCTCCTGGGCGCATGCGGCGGAGCGGTTCAAGTTCAAGCTAAACGTGGCGACACCGCCGGAGCTTGCACCCAACAAGACCATGCGCGACTGGATCAAGGCGACGCAGGCGCCGATCATGCTCGGCAACGATCCTGAGGCGGCGGTGCGCGGCGCCGATTGCGTCGTCACCGACACATGGTTCTCGATGGGCGACAAGGACGGCGAACACCGTCACAACCTGCTGAAACCCTATCAGGTCAATGCGCGGCTGATGTCGCTCGCCAAGCGCGACGCGTTGTTCATGCATTGCCTGCCCGCCCATCGTGGCGACGAGGTCACCGACGAGGTCATCGACGGTCCGCAATCGGTGGTGTTCGACGAGGCCGAAAATCGCCTGCATGTGCAAAAGGGCATTTTGGCCTGGTGTCTCGACGCGGTGGGGTAGCTCTTGAGCCTGCCGTCGTTCCTGCGAAAGCAGGGATACTGCGTGATCGTGGGAAATGACGCGGTGGCAGACGTTCTTGTCGTAACTAACGCCTGTGGTTATGGGTCCCCGCATGCGCGGGGACGACGATAGACTTTCGAATCTCTAAGCCCCTTTCTTTCGACACCATCCGACCCCAGATAAGCGCCATGACCTCCAATTCCCCCGACATCAAACTGAAAGAAACGCCGGTTCGCGCGCCCTCGCATGTGCCGGTTGACGACGCGGTGCTGCCCTTCGAGGTGGCCTCGCTCGATCTGCGCGGCCGGCTGACCCGGCTCGGCCCCGGGCTCGACGATCTCCTCGCCAAGCACGATTATCCGCCGCCGGTAGCCAAGCTGCTCGGTGAAGCCATCGTACTGACGGCGCTGCTCGGATCGTCCCTGAAGTTCAACGGCCGCTTTATCCTGCAGACCCAGACCGATGGTCCGGTGTCGTTTCTCATTGTCGATTTCCAGGCGCCCGATCGCCTGCGCGCCTATGCGCGGTTCGACGCTAGGGAAATCAAGGAAGGCCAGGATTCAGGCAGCCTGCTCGGCAAGGGCCATCTGGCCATGACCATCGATCAGGGACCGGACATGAGCCGCTATCAGGGCCTGGTCGCGCTCGATGGCGGCAGTCTGGAAGATGCCGCGCATGAATATTTCCTGCGCTCGGAACAGATCCCAACGCGGGTGCGTCTTGCGGTCGGCGAAGAGTGGCGGGGCGGCGAGGGTGGCGCACGGCGGCGCTGGCGGGGCGGCGGCATGCTGCTGCAATTCCTGCCGAAGGCGCCGGAGCGCGCGCGGCAGGCCGACCTCGATCCCGGCGATGCGCCGGAGGGAACGGAAACGCACACCATTGCCGAGGATGACGCCTGGGTCGAAGGCCAGTCGCTGATCTCGACGGTCGAGGATGTCGAGCTGATCGATCCGGATTTGTCGGGCGAGCGGCTGTTGTATCGGCTGTTTCACGAGCGTGGCGTTCGGGTGTTCACGCCGCTCCCCTTGCAGGCGAAATGCTCCTGCTCGCGCGAGGCGGTGTCCGCGATGCTCAAGAGTTTCGATCCGCAAGACCGCGCCGAGATGGTCAAGGACGGCAAGGTGGTGGTGACCTGCGAATTCTGTTCGTCGGTCTACGAATTCACGCCGCAGGAAGCCGGCGTGGAAGAGGGCACGGCTTCCTAAGAGCCGCGCAGTTTGGCCGGATCGCTGTGAACCTGCTGGCCTGAACTTGCGACTAACGGGCTAAATGCGTGTCTTGCCCGGCAGGCTTTTCGTCGATTTTCGTTCGAATGGCCCGAAAATTCCCTCCCTGGCAGGAATGAGCTACCGGGAGCGGTCGATGTCACGGCCCCTGCTTTTTTTGCTGCTTGGCTTTTTGTTCGTTATCTCTGCGGACCCCGCGCGCGCGGAAAAGCGCGTCGCGCTGGTCATCGGCATCTCCAGATACCAACAGGTTCCTCCACTCGACAATCCGACCCACGACGCCGCGGCCATGGGCGCGCTTTTCAGGAAGGCCGGGTTCAATGTCGTCGACGACAAGCGCGACCTCGGGATTGTCGATCTGCGTCGCGGGGTCCGCGAATTTTCGGAAAAAGCGCAGGATGCCGATATCGCGGTGGTCTACTATGCGGGCCACGGCATTGAAGTCGACGGGTTGAACTATCTCGTCCGGGCCGACGCAAAGCTGGCGCGCGATTTCGACGTCGACGATGAAGCGGTATCGCTCGATCGCGTGCTCAGGGCGCTCGATCCCGTCAAGCGTCTCAGACTGGTTATTCTGGATGCCTGCCGCGACAATCCCCTCGCCGGCACCATCAAGAAAAGCGTCGCCACGCGTTCGATCGGACGGGGACTGGCCAAGGTCGAACCGACGACGCCCAACACGCTGGTTGCATTCGCCACCAAGGCCGGCGCCGTTGCGGACGATGGCAATGGAGAAAACAGTCAGTACACGTCAGCGCTGGTCAAATACATTGCCGAGCCCGGGGTGGATGTGCGGGTAGCCTTTGGCCGGGTTCGCGACGAGGTATTGAAAAAGACCAGCTATCGTCAGGAGCCGTTCGTCTACGGCTCGCTCGGCGGCGACAACCTCGCTTTGGTTCCGCAGCCGGCGAAGCCGGTGGATACCGAAGCCGACGCACGGATCGACTACGAATACGCCGCGCAGATCGGAACGAGGGACGTGTGGGATTCCTTCATCGAGAAACACCCGACCGGCTTTTATTCGAATCTCGCGCGCGCGCAGGTGAAGAGGCTGGTTGCCGCGGAACAATCCCAGGCCGTGGCGGACAATGCGCGGCGTAATGCCGAGGAGCAGGCGGCGCAGAAGGCCGAGAAACTGCAGAAGCGCCTCGAGGAGTCGGCGAAGGCCCAGTCGAAGGAGCTGGAAGAGGCGAAGAAGCAGGCCGAGCTTGCACAACAGCGCGCGGAAGCCGCTCGGCGGGAAGTCGAGCAGGCCAAACGTCAAGCGGTCGAAGAGGCGAGGCGCCAGGTCGAGCAAGCCAAAGGCGCCGCCAACGAAGATGCCGAGAAGGTCGCTGCGTTGACACCCGATCAGCCGGGGCCGCTACCCGCGTCCTCTCCGAAGATCGGCCAGTCCGACATCGCGCGACTGTTGCAGGCCCATTTGAAACGGGTTGGCTGCAATTCGGGGAAGGTCGACGGCGATTGGGATGAAGGCTCGCAGCGGTCGCTTGAGCTCTTCAACAAGAACGCTAAAACCAAATTCGATACCAAAGTTGCCAGTCTTGAGGCGCTGGATGCTGTCCGCAACGAGGCCGATCGCGTATGCCCGTTGATCTGTTCGAAAGGCGAACGCGCGGCGGGCGATCACTGCGTCCAGATCGGTTGTGCCGGTGGCTATTATCTCAACTCCGGCGGTTCATGCGAGAGGCGCCACGAGCCGGTTCGAAGGCCGCGGACGGTGGCAATGAGGCCGCGCGTTGGTGTTCCCGCATTTCCTTCGGCCGCGCCGTTGGGCGGGAGCTGCGCGCTGGATTCTTCCGGCCATCGATCGGGTGGACGGTTCTGCAGAGATTGATGGCTTGCGGCGGTCATTCTGGGAGCCACCGGTCTCGGTCATCACCCGCGAAAGCGGGTGATCCAATATTCCAGCGGCCGGAGATGTTTAACCGATAGAACCCGGCGTACTGGATACCGAGCTTTCGCGCAAGACGACGGCGTTGCCGTCAGTTCAACACCCGCTTCGCCTCGGGGCTGTCGAGCGAAAAGGTCGGCACGTCGATCTCGAATTTCTCGCCGCTCTCGTTCACCATCTGATAGCGGCCGGTCATGAAGCCCGACGCGGTCGGCAGCGGAACCCCGCTGGTATATTCGAAGCGCTCGCCGGGGGCGAGCACCGGCTGCTCGCCGATCACCCCCTCGCCGCGAACTTCCTTCTGGTGGCCGGTCGCATCGGTAATGATCCAGTGCCGCGTGCGCAGCTGCACGGTCTCGGGGCCGGAATTGGTGATGACAATGGTGTAGGACCAGAAATATTGCCGGTTCTCCACGGAAGAACGCTCCGGGAGGAAGTTCGGCTCCACGGTCACTTCGATATCGCGGGTCACGGCGCGGTACATGCGGGCTCGATCGTCTCTCTGAAAACGAACGATATTCTATCCGATCGTTCGGACAGAACCAATTGTGCCGGGATGCCTGATGTGATCTTTTCCATCGCCGTTTCACCACAGTTCGGGGATAACCGCGCCGTTACCTGTTGGGCCAGCCTGTGCTATCTTGCTGCAATGCTGGCCGAACGCATCCGTAATGCCCGGGATGAGGTGAATGACGTCGGTTGCCGATCAAATTTCCGGACCATCGCTCGCGGCTGAAGCCGGCGTGGTAGCGCGCGATGCCTTGCTTGCGCAGCCGGGCGCCTCCGCGATCGCGCGCCCCGTGGCCGCCGAGCGCGAACTGCGGCTCGATCTGTTCCGCGGGCTCGCACTCTGGCTGATCTTCATCGACCATCTGCCGCAGAATCTTCTGACCTGGCTCACCATCCGCAATTACGGATTTTCCGACGCCACCGAAATCTTCATCTTCATTTCCGGCTACACGGCTTCCTTCGTCTATGGCCGGGCGATGCGCGATTCCGGATTTGTGGTGGCGACCGCGCGCATCTTGCGGCGGGTCTGGCAGATCTATGTCGCGCACGTCTTTCTGTTCACGATCTTCCTCGCCGAAATCTCCTACGTCGCCACCTCTTTCGAGAACCCGCTCTACTCCGAAGAGATGGGGATCATGGATTTCCTTAAAGAGCCGGATGTCACCATCGTCCAGGCGCTGCTGTTGAGATTCCGTCCCGTCAACATGGACGTGCTGCCGCTCTACATCGTGCTGATGCTGTTTTTGCCATTTATCCTGTGGCTGATGCGGCGGAGCCCCGATCTGACCTTGGGTCTGTCGGTGCTGCTTTATGCGGCAACCTGGCAGTTCGATCTCTATCTGTCGGCCTATCCGAATGGCGCCTGGTTCTTCAATCCCTTCGCCTGGCAATTGCTGTTCGTGTTCGGCGCATGGTGCGCGCAGGGCGGTTCGCAGCGACTGTCGCCGATCCTGGCTTCGCGGATCACGCTGTGGATCTGCTTTGCCTATCTGCTGTTCTCCTTCCTGGTCACGCTGACCTGGTATGTGCCGCAGCTCAGCCACTTCATGCCGCGCAGACTCGAGCAGTGGATGTATCCCATCAGCAAGACCGATCTTGACGTGTTGCGCTTCGCGCACTTCCTGGCGCTCGCCGCCGTCACGGTGCGTTTCCTGCCTAAAGATTGGCCATACCTGAAATCACCGTGGCTGCGACCGTTAATCCTGTGCGGCCAGCATTCGCTTGAGATATTCTGCCTCGGTGTGTTTTTGGCCTTCGCTGGCCATTTCGTGCTCGCGGAGCTTTCGGGCGGGACCGGGTTGCACTTTATTATCAGTATTTCCGGAATCCTGATCATGTCGGGCGCGGCATGGTTGTTTTCATGGTACAAGCATTCTGCCGACAAGAGTGGGTCCAAAGCCAAGGCCACCGGCGGCAACGCCGATTTGGCGGGAGGGGGGGCATGAAGTTCGTCTCAGGGGCAATCCTGAGTGTGAGCCTGCTGGCCGGTTTTCTGGCCGCCGTTCCCGCGCGCGCCGAAGATGTACCTGCGGCTACGCCTGCACCGGCGGCTACGCCTGCGCCTGCGGCGTGCGAGGTTCCCGACTATCTCCTCTCCGGCGACAATGTGCTGCCAAAGGTCGCGGAAGCCATCAAGGCTGGTCGCCCGCTGAATATTCTGGTCGTGGGTAGCCGGTCATCGACGATTAACGTTGGCGCGAATGCTTCGGAGGCAGCCGCCTATCCCGGCCAGATGCAGGCCGCCTTGAAGGCGAAGCTGCCGTCGAACGAGGTTAACGTATCCGTAGAAATACAGGCAAAAAAGACCGCCGAAGAGGTCTCTTCCGGCCTGTCGAAATTAGTGGAACTTAAAAAACCCATTTTAGTGATCTGGCAGACCGGAACCGTGGATGCTATGCGCTCGGTCGATCCGGACGATTTCCGCACCGCCGTTGACGAGGGCGTTGTCGCATTGCTGGATGCCGGAACGGACGTGATTTTGCTCAACCCGCAATATAGTCCACGCACGGAATCGATGATTTCTGCGGCGCCCTACCTGGATAATATGCGTGTGGTGGCGCAGGATCACGAGGTTCCATTGTTTGATCGTTTCGCGCTGATGAAAACCTGGTCCGAGTCCGGCGAGTTTGACCTGTTCACGGCCGTTCATGGCGCAGAGCTTGCAAAGCGGGTTCACAATTGCATCGGTCGCGCGCTGTCGGAATTCATTATGGCCGCGGCTCATCCGAAGCCCGCCCAAGAAAATTGAGAGAATTGAGAAAATTAAGAGAATTGAGGAAGTCTGTCCTTGAAGATGGTTTGGAGTAACCACCGCCCTTTTTGCCGATCGACGGCGCTGGCAACCGCCGCAGCGCTCATGCTGCTGGTACCGGCCATAACGGCGCCCGTTCGCGCCGAAACCACTCAACAGGCGACGCTATCGGATAGCGCAAAATCCGATCGCGCCATTCCTGATGGCGCCAGATCCGATGGCATCAAGCCGGTCATGCCAGCGGCTGAAAAATCCGCGCAGGGCGCAGCGCCGGCCGATAGCGCCAACCAGGCGCCGCCGGCCGACAAAGCGCCGCCAGCAAATCAGACCCCAGCCGGTCAAGCCCAGCCCGCCAATCAGGCACAACCGAAGAGCCTGACCGACAAGGCGATCGAGAAGGTCAAACAGGTCGCGAAGTCAGCCAGCGACATCTTCAGCCGTGTGCCGTGCCTGTCGCCCAAGGGCGCGCCGCGATCGGTGGGCTCGCTGCCGCATGTCGCGCACAAACTCGCCGAAGGCCTGCCCGTGGTGATCATCGCTTTTGGATCGTCCTCAACCCAGGGTTACGGCACGTCTTCGCCGGAGTTTACCTATCCCAATCGCCTCGCCGCGCAGCTACACCGGAAGTATCCCACCGCGGACATCACCGTGATCAACCGTGGCCGCGGCGGCGAAGATGCGCCCCAGATGATGAATCGGTTGCAGGCCGAAGTGATCGAGGCGAAGCCCGATCTCGTGATCTGGCAGGTCGGCACCAACGCCATCTTGCACAACCTCGATCCCGACGCGACCGCGCAGATGGTGCGGGACGGTGTGGCTCGCATTCAGGCCGTGGGCGCCGATGTGGTGCTGGTCGATCCGCAATATTCGCCGGCGGTGACCGAGCATCAGCAGAACGCCAGCAAGATGGTGCGGCTGCTCGGCCGGGTGGCGCAGCTTCGCCATATCGGCGTGTTCCCGCGTTTCGAGGTGATGCGCCAGTGGCACGAAAACCAGGCGATGCCGATCGACAGTTTCGTGATCGCCGACGGCCTGCACATGAATGACTGGGGCTATGCCTGCTTCGCCCAGTTGCTCGGCGACGACATCATTCGTTCCGTCGGCCAGATCAAGCTCGGCATCAACGTGCCTTCGAGCGTGCCGACCAACCGGCCGATGTAGAAATGTGAATCTCGCCGTCGTCCCGGACAAGCGACCGGAGGGAGCGCCGATCCGGGACCCATAACCTCAGGCAGTCGTTATTGGACGCGCTGGAACGACGAATTATCGCAACAACGGCGGCCTGTGATTATGGGTCCCCGCTTTCGCGGGGACGACAGCAAGGAACGAGGCAAGCTCACGCCTTCTCCAGCGCCGCCTGCAAATCCTCGATCAGGTCGTCGGGATGTTCGAGGCCTGCGGAGAAGCGGATGAAGCCGTCGCTGATCCCAAGCTCCGCGCGCGCCTCCGGCGAAAGCCGTTGATGCGTGGTGGTTGCGGGATGCGTGACCAGGCTCTTGGCATCGCCGAGATTGTTGGAGATACGCGCAAGCTTCAATCCGTTGAGCGTGCGGAATGCGCCCGCCTTGCCGCCCTTGACTTCGAAGCCAACCAGCGTCGATCCGGCGCGCATCTGCTTCTTCACTAAAGCGGCTTGCGGATGATCGTCGCGGCCGGGATAGACCAGCCGCGAGACTTTCGGATGCCGCGCCAGCGCGTCCGCGACCTTGGCAGCGGTATCGGTCTGGGCGCGAACCCGCACCGCCAGCGTCTCCAGTCCCTTGAGCAATACCCAGGCATTGAACGGCGACAGCGACGGGCCGGTCTGGCGCATGAAGTTGTGCAGATGCTCGGCGACGAAAGCCTCAGTGGAGAGGATCATGCCGCCCAGACAGCGGCCCTGGCCGTCGATATGCTTGGTCGCGGAATAGACCACGACGTCGGCGCCGAGCGACAGCGGGCTTTGCCAGATCGGGGTGGCAAACACGTTGTCGACGATCAGGCGCGCGCCGCCGGCGTGGGCGATCTCGGCAATCGCCGAGATATCGAGCACGTCGAGCGTCGGATTGGTCGGGCTTTCCAGGAAGCAGCTCCTGGTGTTCGGCCGCATCGCGCGCTTCCACTGGTCGAGGTCGAGGCCGTCGACCAGCGTGGAGGCAATGCCGTAGCGCGGCAGCAAATCTTCCACCACATAGCGGCAGGAGCCGAACATCGCCTTCGCCGCCACGACGTGATCGCCGGCTTTCAGCGGCGCGAGAATGGCGGTCGTCACCGCCGCCATTCCGGTTGCGGTCGAGCGGCCGGCCTCGGCGCCCTCGAGCTCGATCATGCGCCGCTCGAACATCGCGATCGTCGGATTGGAATAGCGCGAATAGATGTAGCCGGGGTCTTCGCCCTTGAAGCGCGCCTCGCACAACTCGGCGGTGTCGTAGACATAACCCTGGGTGAGAAACAGCGCCTCGGACGTTTCGCCGAATTCCGAGCGAATGGTCCCGGCGTGAACCAGCCGGGTCTCGGGGCGGTAGTGAGCGGTGGAAGCGGGTGTAGCAGACGCGGACTTGGATGCAGACTCGGACATGTGACCTCCTGACCGTCCCTCAAAAACGGTCATAAAAAAACCGGCCTGGAAAAATCCAAAAGGCCGGGATCACACTGTCCCCGGCCTGTTTAGCGACTTATTTAACGTGGCTGCAAGCCGGCCGGCTCAAATCACCACGGGATAAGTCATGCTGATATTCCCTTGCACCCTTTCCGTCAAGGCGGCCATCGGATAACCGGTAAAAGCCCTTAATTTTCGGCATTAGAGGATCGTATTCCCGTGGACATGTTTTACGCTTTCGCCCGGCGCCAACGGCATCCTGCCCGACCGCATGATCGCGGCGATGGCGGATGCGGGCCTGATCCTTCCGGCCTACCCGTTTGTCGAAAGCCAGATCCAGCCCGCGAGCCTCGATCTGCGCCTCGGCGACATCGCCTACCGGGTGCGGGCGAGCTTTCTGCCGGGCCCCGGCGCCACGGTGGCCGAGCGTATCGACGAGCTGAAACTGCACGAGATCAACCTTGCCGATGGCGCGGTGCTGGAAACCAACTGCGTCTACATCGTGCCGCTGCTGGAATCCTTGGCCCTGCCGCCGGAGATCGTCGCCGCCGCCAACCCGAAGAGCTCGACCGGGCGGCTCGATGTTTTCACCCGCGTGATCGCGGACGGCACCCGCCGCTTCGACATGATCGGCGCCGGTTATCACGGCCCGCTCTATGCCGAGATCAGTCCAAAAACCTTTCCGGTGCTGTTGCGCGAGGGCTCGCGGCTCTCGCAGGTCCGTTTCCGCACCGGCGAGGCGATCCTCAAAGCCGACGAACTCGACGCGTTGCATACGCTGGAGCGGCTGGTCGACGTCGACGACGCCGATCTCGCCAACGGCGTCGCGCTGAGTGTCGATCTCTCCGGCGAGAAGGCCGGCGGCTTTGTCGGCTACCGCGCCAAGCGCCACACCGGCGTGGTCGATATCGACCGCCGCAGCGGTTATGCCGTCGACGAATTCTGGGAAGCGATTGCGGCGCGGCCCGACGGCAGCCTCATTCTCGATCCCGGCGAGTTCTACATTCTGGCCTCCAAGGAAGCCGTTCAGGTGCCGCCGGATTACGCCGCCGAGATGGTGCCGTTCGATCCCCTGGTCGGCGAATTCCGCGTGCATTACGCAGGCTTCTTCGATCCCGGCTTCGGCTATGCCGGCGCCGGCGGCAAAGGCTCGCGTGCGGTGCTGGAAGTGCGCTCGCGCGAGGTGCCGTTCATTCTCGAGCACGGCCAGATCGTCGGCCGCCTGGTCTATGAGAAAATGCTGGGGCGGCCCGAATGCGATGTACGGCCAGCGCATCGGCTCGAACTATCAGGCGCAGGGTCTGAAGCTCTCCAAGCATTTCCGGGTTTGATCGAAGCACACCGTTCCTGACGCGCCGAAGCGCAGCGGCACCCTCCGGGGGCGCCAGTATTCGGCCTTCACCCACCTCTCCTGCGGTGCAGCAATATCGCTGTCGGCCAAGAGATGCGTCTTTCGGTCGCCGCGCGCTGATTGTAGCATCGCCCCGAAAGAACCGTGGAGAACCGGTCAGGGAAACAACCAATCGGAGGGACACTTCAATGACTATCGCAATCGCGCACGGGACGTTGTCCGACTCCGACCATAGCGCGCAATTGCGCAAGGCGGTCATCGCGTCGACCATCGGCACCGCCATCGAGTGGTATGATTTTTTCCTCTATGGCACCGCTGCCGGGCTGATCTTCGGCAAACTCTACTTTCCCAACGAGGATGCGCTGACGGCGACGCTCGCCGCCTTCGGCACCTATTTCATCGGCTTTGTCGGGCGCCCGATCGGCGCTGCGATATTCGGCCACTACGGTGATCGGATCGGCCGCAAGGCGACATTGATCGCCACGCTCCTCTGCATGGGTATCGCGACCTTCCTCATCGCATTCGTGCCCACTTACTCCTCGATCGGCATCTGGGGCGCGGTCATCCTGACGGTGTTGCGGATGCTTCAGGGCATCGGCGTGGGTGGCGAGTGGGGCGGATCGGTACTGCTGGCGATGGAGTGGTCGCGCACCCACGGCCAGCGAGGGCTGGTCGCATCCTGGCCGCAATTCGGCGTGCCGTGCGGCCTGTTCCTGTCAAACCTTGCTGTTCTCGCCTTCAGCCAACTAACAGGCGACCAGTTCAACACCTGGGGCTGGCGGCTACCTTTCGCGCTCTCGATCGTTCTCGTCGGCGTCGGGCTGTGGATTCGCCTTGGCATCCTCGAGACGCCGGTGTTCCAGCAGTTACTGGACAACAGGAAGATCGAGAAGGCTCCGATCGTGGAGGTCTTCAGGAAGCATCCGAAGGAGATATTGCTCTCCGCTTTGTTGCGGATGTCCGAGCAGGCGCCGTTCTATATCTTCACCGCGTTCATCTTCGCCTACGCGGTTGGCACCCTGAAAATGTCGCGCGATCTGATTCTCATGGCGGTGCTGGTCGCCGCTTGCGTTTCGTTCGTCACCATCCCGCTGTCGGGCCACATCTCCGACCTGATCGGGCGCAGGAAGATGTACCTGATCGGCGCGGCGACGGTGGGTGTGTTCGGCTTCCTGTATTTCGGGATGGTCGACACCGCATCTCCATTGCTGGTGTTCATCGCGATCGTGTTGTCGCTGATCCCGCATGACATGCAATACGGGCCGCAGGCAGCTTTGATCGCGGAGGCCTTCACGCCGCGATTGCGCTACAGCGGGGCTTCACTCGGTTATCAGCTCGCCTCGGTGATTGCCGGCGGCCCGGCGCCCCTGATCGCGACAGCGCTGTTTGCCACCTATCACTCCGGTTATGCGATTTCGATCTACATCGCCGTCTGCGCGGTCATAAGCCTTGTCGCGGCGTCGTTCATGCCGGACTACACCGGCAAGGACATTTCGATCGAGTATGATGAAGGGGGATAGTCGTCCGTTAAGAAGCCCGATTGAGTAGGGCCGGATTGCCGAACGTGCGCAATAGCTGGACCAGGAAGAGGCACAAGAATTCTCTGAGCCAGGCGAGGATGCGGCGGAAGTTGTGGCCGATCGCTGAGAGGACGACGTTTGCGGCGTCGCCGGCGCGGCCTTTGAGATAGCAGCGGCCGAGATGACCTTCGGCCTTCATGTGTCCGATGACGGGCTCGATGGCAGAGCGGCGGCGTAGCTCGCGCTTGATGGCACCGAAGACGCCGCGCTTCTGACCTGAGATGAAGACGCGACGCGGGTTCTGCGCGTCGTGGCCGCGGTATCCCTTATCGACATAGGCCCGCTCGATCGGGCAGCCGGTGAGTGCCTCGGTGCGGTCGATGACGTCTCGCAGGGTGTGACCGTCATAAGGGTTATCGGGTAGCGCCCTGGCGTGCAGCACGAACGAGCCACCGGGAGCCCGGCGGTTATTGGTGACGATGGAGGCCTTGACCCCGAACTCGTAAGGCGCGCTGGCCTTGCCCTTGCCGATGCATTCCACCTCGGGGGCATGGAAGGAATACAGCTTCCAGCCGCGCTGACGCTGCTGCTGCGAGCGGATCTGTGCGGCTCGGCCAAGCGGGAGGGCGAACGCCTGCTCCAGGGCTGGCTGGCCCGCGATCTTGCGGCGGATGTCGCGGATGATCCGGCCCAGCCGGCTGCGCAGAATACGCAACTGCCGCTGATGCCGCCCGAACTGTTTGGCATGGGCGTAGCGGCCCGCCATCATCGCGGCCGCCTTGGCGATGCGAGAATAGGATTGCCGCAGCCTGACGCCGTGCCTGCTGGCCAGGCGGTTGAGCCCCTTGATGGCCGCATGCAGCAGCTTGGCATCGGTCGGAAAGGTGATGGCCTTCGGCTGCACCGTGGTATCGACCGTGACCCGCTTGAGGTCGTGGCTGCGTAACGCGCCGGCCTCGTGCGCTACCCGCAAGCTCTCGGCCAGCAGCAACTCCAGCTTGTCGCCAAGCCGCTTACGCCAATGGCTGAGGTCCGAGCGTTCGTGCGGGAAGGTGTGCTGGAAAAACTCTTCGCCGGTGAAGTACTGGAAATACGGATCGTGGACCCAGCGCTCGCAAACCCCTTCATCGGACAGCCCGTAAATGTGCTTGAGCAACAACAGCCCGATCATGAAGCGGGTCTCGATCCCAGGCCGGCCGTGCTCGCTGTAGAGCGGCGCAATCTCGCCGTCGATCCAGTCCCAGTCGATCTTGCCTGCGAGCAAAACCAGTTCGTGCTTCAGATTGATGATCTGGTCCAGCCGTGCCCGGAACAGATCGTTCGATCCCGTCGTCTTGTGCTTCTTCGGTCGCATCGTCCCCTCCGATGCAGACAAGGAATCATGCTTCCTGCTTCGAGGGAATCCCATAAACGAAATTGCAAGGTTTGGGGGTCTCAAGCTCCCAATCCCTGCAATCTCAAATGCCGCCTCATCCGAAAAACGAACTCTCCCTCAATCGCTTAGAGCCTTGTTCACGGACGACGGGATAGGCTGATCGAACTCAATTCCTCATGGTGAGACGCGCGAAATGCGCCTCTCATCATGAGGTTGGTTTATCGCCCTGCCGGCTTCGCCGACGGCGTCACGCGCCAGACCGCGTTGCCGACATCATCTGCGACCAGCAACGCGCCTTGTTTGTCGATGGCGACGCCGACGGGGCGGCCCTGCGCCTCGCCATCGCCGTTGACAAAGCCGGTCAGAATGTCGCGCGGCTGGCCTGACGGCATGCCGTTCGTGAAGGGTATGAAGATCACCTTGTAGCCGGCACGCGGTTTGCGATTCCACGAACCGTGTTGGCCGACAAAGGCGCCGTTCGCCATATCAGGCGGAAACAGCTTGCCGGTATTGAAAGCCAAGCCCAGCGAAGCGGTGTGGGCGCCGAGCGCGTAATCCGGCGCAATCGCCTTTTCGACCAGATCGGGGCGTTGTGGCTGGACGCGGGCATCGACATGCTGGCCGTAATAACTGTAAGGCCAGCCATAGAACGCACCGTCCTTCACTGACGTCATGTAATCGGGCACGAGATCATTGCCGAGTTCGTCGCGTTCGTTGACGACAACCCAGAGCGCGCCGCTTTGCGGCTGCCACGCAGGTCCATTCGGATTGCGAAGGCCTGACGCAAACACGCGCCATTTTCCGGTCGGGCGATCGACTTCGAGCACGGCGGCGCGATTGGCTTCGACCTCCATCCCGTTGTCACCGATATTGCTGTTGGAACCGACGGTCGCATAAAGCTTTGTGCCGTCCGGGGAAATGGCCAGGTCCTTGGTCCAGTGATGGTTGAGGGGACCTCCCGGCAAGTCCGCGAGCTTGGTTCCAGCCGCGGTGATCTTGGTGTCGCCGGTGCGGTAGGGAAATTTCACGATGGCATCGGAATTGGCGACATAGAAATCGTTGCCGACCAGCGCCATGCCGAACGGCGAATTCAATCCCTCGAGGAAGGTGGATTTGGTTTCCGCAATGCTGTCGCCATCGGCATCCCGCAACAGCGTGATGCGGTTGGCGCTGGTCGTACCGGCGCCGGCGCGGCCCATGACCAATTTCGTGATCCAGCCCCTGATGCCTCTATTCTCACCGGGCCGTTCCGGCGCGTCGGTTTCGGCGACCAGCACGTCGCCATTGGGCAGGACATAAACCGTTCGAGGATGATCCAGTCCGGTGGCAAACGCGTTGACCGCCATTCCGTCGGCCGCAACCGGCTTGCCGCCGGCGGGCCAGCCAACGGCCTTGGCGACGTCGACGGTCGGCATCAGCGATTTTTCCGGCTCGACCAGCGTGGGCTTGGGGCCAAAGGTCTGTCCGACCGCGGCGGTTTCCTGATCGTTGCAGCCGGCTAGAGTCAAAGCGAGGCTCACGACAAAAGCCACAAGCAAACGATTCCTGTGGAGCGAAAGAGCTTTGCGCATACTGTCCTCGCCGATGCGCCGGCGGCCAGCTCGTCGAGCAGGTCCACCGCCCCGCCGGTCCAGCCGAGCGACGCCACCGCCTGCTCGAACTCGTCGGCGATGTCGGCCACCGCGGCCACCCGGTCGCTGATCAGCACCGCGGCGCGGCGCGTCCTCGGGAAGGTAGGGCAGGTCGGCCAGCGCCTCGGCCACGCCCTTCGCGCCCGATCAGCAGCGGCGGTCCCGGCAGCTCCTGGTAGCTCGCGGCCCAGAAGGCCAGGCCGTTCGCCACCTCGAGCCGCCGGGGCGGCGTGTCGGCCGCGCCCAGCCCGCGCACGCGCGTGGCCGGTCCGGATCAGCCCGTGCGTCGCCGCACCGACGGTGCCCGGGAGCAGCCGCGGCGCCCACTCCCCCACCACGGCGGCGGCCGGACGGTCGGCCATCTCCCGCTCGAAGAGGGCGAGCCACTCGGGGAAGCGCTCCGGCCGGCCCGAGCGCGGCCGGCCACTCCTCCTCGGACAGCGGGCCGGTCCGCGGGGCGGGCGTCGTCGAGGCGGCGTGCGGTACCGCGCCACCCAGCCGGCGATGGCGTCGGGGCGCCCCAGGTGCGCCAGCGCCTCGGCCGCCATCGGCCCGTGGTTGGCCAGGCCGAGCGGGCCGTAGTCGGGCGCGGTGGCGGCGAAGACCGTCAGGGCGTCGTCGAGGGCCTCCGTCTCCACCGCCCCAGTATGGCGAGGCTGCGGGCTCCGGGCGCCCGGGCCGGCGGCCGCTACGATCCGGCCTTTGACGACGGGAGGTCCGATGGCGACGACGCCGCCACTGCACGGATTGCGGATCATCGAGTGCTCGGCCCTGGGGCCGGCCGCCATCACCACGGCGCTGGTCGACCTGGGCGCCGACGTGATCAAGGTCGAGCCGCCCGCCGGCGACTACATCCGCGAGATGACGTGGCCCATCGTCGAGGGCACCTCGCTCATGCACCTGCACGTCAACCGGGGCAAGCGCTCGCTGGTGCTCGACCTGCGCACCGACGCCGGCGTCGCCATCCTGAAGGAACTGGCCGCCGGCGCCGACGTCGTGGTGGAGGCCATGCGGCCGGGTGCGCTGGCCCGGCGCGGCGTCGGCTACGACGACCTGCGGGTCGCTCAACCCCAAGATCGTCTTCTGCACGCATCTCGGGCTACGGCATGACCGGCCCCTACCGCGACTACCCGAGCCACGGCGTGGCCTACGACACCTGGGCCGGCATCGTCAACGTCGCCACCGACGACGAGGGCTTCACCTACATCCCCGAGCACGTCTCCATCGGCATCAACGCCGGCCCGCTCTACGGCGCGCTCGGCATCCTGGCCGCGGTCATCCGGGCCCGCGACGACCGGCGAGAGCTCCTTCATCGACCTGGCCCAGTCCGACGCCGCCGCGGCCATGGACTGGTACCGCTCCGAGACCTGGCGGGCCTACGAGCGGCCCGAGTCCGAGGTCACCGGCAACAAGGCCGACGACTACGAGCGCCGCGCCCCGGGCACCGCCGGCATGGTCGAGGGCGTGCGCTACCAGGTCTACGAGACCGCCGACGAGCGCCACGTCCTCTTCATGGCGTCGGAGCAGGCCTTCTGGAAGAACTTCTGCGAGGGCGTCGACCGCATGGACCTCTTCGAGCGCTGGCCCGGCTCCAAGTACGCCGACCACGCACGGGGCAACCGCGAGCTCCAGCGCGAGCTGCGCGACATCTTCCGCACCAAGACGGCGGCGGAGTGGCTGGAGTTCGGCGGTCGGGTCAACACGCCGATCGCGCCGGTCAACACGCCCAAGACGCTGCTGGACGACCCCCAGTTCGCCGACCGCTTCCCGCTGCTCCCGGCGTCGGACATGGGGGCGGACCAGCTCTTCACGCCGCTGCACTTCGTCGGCGAGGAGCTGCCGCACCCGGCCAAGGCGCCCACGGTGGGCCAGCACACCGAGGACGTCTTGCGCTCCGTGCTCGGCTATGACGACAATCAGATCGCCGCCGCCCGGGACGGGGGCGCATTCGGAACCGACACGTAGGCGGCGTCGTCGGCACAAGGGGAGGGTCTGATGGACAGGGTCCGGCTGGGCGTGCTGGGCGCCGGCAACATCGCGGCCATGAACGTGCGGGGGTACCTGGAGGACCCGCGCTGCGACGTCGTCGCCGTGTGCGACACCGACGAGGAGGTCGGCCGCCAGGCCGCCAAGGAGTGGGGCGCCGAGTCGTTCTACCCCGACCTGGCCGACCTGCTGGCCGACGACTCCATCGACGCGGTCGAGGTGCTGACCCCGACCCACCTGCACCACGACCACGTGATCGCCGCGCTCGAGGCCGGCAAGCACGTGTCGGTCCAGAAGCCGGTGGCCAACTCCGTCGAGGACGCGCTCGAGATGGAGGCGGCGGCGGACAAGGCGGGCCGTACCCTGCGCATCAGCGAGTGCTTCGTGCACTACCCCCCGCTCGAGCTGGCCAAGCGCCTCGTCGCCGACGGCGCCATCGGCAAGCCCACGTCGCTGCGCATCCGCACGCTGGTCGGCCAGACCGACTCGGCCTTCCAGGCCGCGCTGCGCCCCGAGGGCTACGGCTGGCGCCTCGACAAGCGGAGCCCGGGCGGGCACCTCTTCGACGACATGGTGCACAAGTACGCCATGGCGCTGTGGCTGCTCGACCTCGACATCACCTCGGTGCAGGCCGTGGTGCGCCGGCGCGACCTCTTCTTCGAGCCCTGCGCGGTCATCTTCGAGTACGAGGACCCCGACGTGCTCGGCACGATGGAGGTCCAGTACTCGCCCAACTTCTACATGCGCTCGCAAGTACTACGGCGCCGACGAGTTCTTCGAGATCACCGGCGACGAGGGGCAGATCTGGGTGACCCGGGCCACCGGCGAGATGCTCGACCTCGCCCCCGTCATGTTGTTCACCGGCACGCCGAACGAACTCAAGACGACCGAGTTCACCGACATCGACGCCGACTGGGGCGCCGGCTTCGTGCGCTCCTCCCAGCACTTCGTCGACGCGCTGGTCGCACGGCACCGCCGCGGCCATGACCGCCGCCGAGGCCACCGACGTGCTCCGGCTCTGCTTCGCCGTCTACCAGGCGGGCGCCACCCGGCTGCCCCGGTCGACCCCGCGGACCATGACCGGCACCGTCAGCCCGCCGGGCTGGGGTGAGTGGTAGCACGTCACTCCCAGGGCGGAGCGCCCACCTCGATCCGGTCGAGCGAGGACCGGACGTTGCCGAAGCGGCCGTCGTCCGCCGCCCACTGCCGGCGGGCCTCCGAGACCTCCTCGCGGGTGCGGCCCACGAAGTTCCACCACATGAGGAGCGGCTCGGGGAAGGGCACGCCGCCGAGCAGCAGCGCGCGGGCCGGTGCGGCCGCCTCGAGCGGCACTCGTCGCGGCCCTGCGCCGAGGTAGGCCAGCACGCCCGGGCTCCACCGACGTGCCCGTCCACCCGGACGCTGCCCTCGAGGACGACGAGCGCGTGCTCGTAGTCGCGTCCGCAGCGGCACGACGGTGCCGGCCCGGCCGCAGCGCCAGCTCCACCCCCACGTGCTCGGTGTCGCGCCGGGCCGGCGAGATCGGCGCCGCCGAAGTCCCCGACGAGGACGGTCGCCTCGGCGCCGCCGAGGTCGAGGCGGGGCAGCTCGGCGTGGTGCTCGAACGCCGGCGGCGCCGTGACGGGTGGCGTCGGGCTGGGCCACCCAGAGCTGCACGGCGTGGAGCTCTCCTGCGGTCCGGCCGGGTCCTCCTCGGCGTGTGCCACGCCGTGCTCCGGCGGTCATGAGGTTGAGCTGGCCGGGCCGGATCGGCTGCTCGGAGCCCAGGCTGTCGAGGTGCAGCAGCTCGCCCGAGAGCAGCCAGGTCACCGTCTGGAGTCCCATGTGCGGATGGGGTCCGATGCCGAGCGCCCCGGCTCCCTGCACCGGCACGGGGCCCACGTGGTCGGCGAAGCACCAGGCGCCGACCGTGCGGCGCGGCCGCTGCGGCAGCACGCGGCGCACCGGCAACGACCCGACCTGCGTGGTCCGCCCGGGCTGAATCTCGACCACCGGGCCGGCGGCACCGGCGTCGTTCCCCGGAGATGCGGCGTGCGTCGTCGGCGGTGACCGGGCCGCTCACGATCTCCTTCCTACACCCATAGGGTGGCGCCGGACCACGACGACCGCGGAGGCTTCGCCATGACAACCCCCGACGGCGCGGACGTCGTCGACGAGGCGGCCGAGAACCGCTTCGTCATCCGCGACGGCGGCGGCACCGAGGCCGAGCTGCTCTACCGCGTCCATGGCGACCGGCTCGTGCTGATCCACACCGCTGTTCCCGAGGAGTGGGGCGGCCACGGCATCGGGGGCCGCCTGGTCCGGGCCGCCCTGGCGCGAGCCCGGTCCGAGCGACCTGACCGTCGTGCCCTGGTGCCCCTTCGCCCGCCGTGGCTGCGCGAGCACCCCGACGAGGCCGCCACCGTCACCATCGACTGGGACTCGCCGCCTCCGGTCGAGTGACGACGCGGCCGCGCCGGGCTCAGGTGCGGGCGAAGAACTCGATCAGGTGCCGGGCCACCTCGTCGGCGTGCGTGAGGATGCCGATGTGCCCGGCGCCCGCCACCTCGCGGTAGTCGCAGCCGGCGATGGCCTCCGCCGCCTGCCCGTGCGTAGCGCGGCGGCGAGTCCACGTCGTGCTCGAACGCGAGCACGAGGCACGGGACGCGCACCTCGGGCCAGCGGGTGGTGCGGACGGGGTCGGTCGACCAGGCCAGCGCCGCCTCGTACTGGCCCAGGCGCCCGGGGTTGGGCCACACCGGCAGTCCGCTCCATGAGCGAGAGCCACGTGGCTCACGGTCTCGGAGTCCTGGATGTCGGCGATCGGCAGGTAGCGCAGCGTCTCGGTGGCGTAGAAGAGCGGCGGCAGGTCGTAGTCGAGGCGGGCCAGGTCCCGCTCGACCGTGGTGATGGCGATCTCCCAGCGCGGTCGGCTCGTTGGCGCTGCCCATCAGGGCGGCGGCCCGGACACGCTCGGGGTGGTCCAGCACGAGCGTCTCGGCGATCCACCCGCCCAGGGAGTGGCCGGCCACGCGCACCGGCTCGCGCCACCCGAGGTGGTCGAGGAGCGCCAGCGCGTCGTCGGTCATGTCCTCCACGCTGTAGGGAGCCGGCGGCGAGGACGAGGGCGCCACCCCGCGGTTGTCGAAGGTCGCCACCGCGTAGCCCGCGGCGGCCAACGCCGGGACCAGGCCCAGATGCCAGGCCACGGCCGGCTGGCCGCAGCCCGCGATGAGCAGCAGCGGCTCACCGTCGCCCGTGACCTCGTAGCCGAGCGTGGCACCGTTGACGCTGACCTCAGGAATGGAGCACCTCCGAGAGGAGCTTCGGCGCCACGTTGCGCCCGGTGAGGATGACCACCGTCTGGCGTCCGTCGGGGTCGGCGGTGATCACGCCGGCCCGCAGGGCGGCGACGCCGACGGCGCCGGCGCCCTCGAGCACCAGGCCCATCTTCGAGGCGGAGAACGCCATGGCCGAGCGGATGTCGGCCTCGCTGACCGTGAGGACCTAGACGCCGTGCGCCAGCGCGACGCCCACGGTGACGGCGCCAGGCTCGAGGTTGCCGGCGAGCCCGTCGGCCACCGTCGGCTCGACGTCGATCGGGACGATGGCACCCGCGGCCAGGGCCGTGCTCATGGACGGCGACGCCTCGGACTCGATCCCGACCACGCGCACGCCCGATCCCTCCAGGCCGAGGATGACGCCCGCCAACAGCCCGCCACCACCGCAGGGGACGACCACCGTGCCGAGGTCGGGCACCTGGTCCAGCAACTCACGGGCGAGCGTCGCCTGGCCGGCGATGACGTCGGGGTCGTTGTAGGGCGACACGTAGCGGCTCCCCTCTGCGGCCGGCGCAGCTCGAGCGCGTGCGTCTCCGCCTCGCGGTAGCCCGCGCCGTGGAGGACGAGGCGCACGTCGAACTGCTGCAGGGCGGACACCTTCGCCGCCGAGGCGCCCGTCGGGCACGACGACGGTGACCCGGGCGCCGAGGTTGGAAGCGGCGTAGGCCAGGCCGAGCCCGTGGTTGCCCGCCGACGACGCGACGACGGCTCGGCCGGGATCCTCCTCGAGAGTGGCCGACACCGCGGCGAGGCCGCCACGCACCTTGAACGAACCCGTGGGTTGGAGCGTCTCCACCTTGGCGAAGACGGACGGGCCGAGCTGCGGCACGCCGACCACGGGGGTCACCGCCAGGAAGCGGCGCACCGCCTTCCAGGCGGACTCCTTGTGAGCCGGACCGGGGAGCTCCACGTCGCGCACGCACCCAGTCTGGCCGAGTCACACCTGTCATGCTGAGCGGCGTGCAGATCGGGACCCAGGTCATCGACCGCGCCACCGTGCACGTGCACGCCGACGTCAGCGCCATGGCCCGGTCGGCCGCGGACGAAGCCCGCGACGTCATGCAGGCGGCGGTGGAGGCCCGCGGCGTCGCCCACGCGATGTTCGCCACCGGGAACTCCCAGCTGGCCTTCGTGCACGCGCTCGTCGAGGAGACCGCCGGGGTGCCCTGGGCCGACACCGTGGTCTTCCACATGGACGAGTACGTCGGGGTGGGCCCCGACCATCCGGCGGGGTTCCAGCGCTGGATCCGCGAGCGCATCGTCTCCCCCGCCCACCCCAAGGCGGCCTATTACGTGGAGGGGCTGGGCGACGCCGAGGCCGAGTGTGCCCGCTACGCCGGGCTGCTGCGCTCCCACCCCCTCGACCTGTGCTGCCTCGGGATCGGGGAGAACGGGCACCTGGCCTTCAACGACCCGCCGGTGGCCGACTTCGCCGACCCGCTCGACGTCAAGGTCGTCGAGCTCGATCGCGGCCTGCCGCGCCCAGCAGGTGCACGAGGGTCACTTCCCCGGCCTCGACGCCGTGCCGGCGCACGCGATCACCGTGACCATCCCCGCGTTGCTGCGGGCCGGACGGGTGCTGGCCATCGTCCCCGAGGCGCGCAAGGCCAAGCCCGTGCACGCCGCGCTGACCGGCCCGGTGGCGACGTCGTGTCCTGCGTCGGCACTGCGGACCCTGCCGCAGGTCACCATCCACCTCGATCCCGACTCGGCGCGGCTGCTGCCCGGCTGAACGGTGCCGCAATAGGGGCGGCGCTAAGTGGGGGTCGCTAACCCCTGACGTCCGCCGACGTCGTAGAGGTGGTGGACTGGGTCGTGGATCATGTAGCGACCGAAACTCGCGACCGTGAACGACGCGCCGTCGCTACGACGGCCGCGCCGTTGCCACTCGTCGCCGCGGACGCGGTCGAAGTCCGTCGCCAATTCGTCGGCCGCGGCGCGCAACTGCGCCGAGACGGCGGTGGAGTCCTGCTCCCGGTAGCGCTCCTCGATCGCCGTCGCGTCCTGGTCCCAGTTCGCGTAGAGCGGGTCGTCCTCACGAAGCATCAGGCCGAGACGGACGCGGTAGAGCAGGCAGACGTCGCGCACGTGACAGGCGTACTCCAGCGGCGACCAGCGGTCGTCGGTGGGGCGGCGGCGGAGCTCAGCGGCCGGCCGAGCCAGCACCTCCCCCCACGCCGCGGCATTGGCGCGCACGCAGCGCGCCGATGGACTCGGACGCGATCGACGACGCGTCGAACCCGCACTCGGGACAGGGTCGCTCCAGCACCCACGTCCAGTCCTTGTTGTCGGGCACGATCGGCACGTTCAGGCACCGCCGTCGCGGTGCAGCCAACCCAGGAGGTCCGGCGGGGCCAGCGCAGCGACGCGTTCGTGATAGTGCGCCAGCTCGCTGGCACTCAAGAGCGCCGACCCCTCACCCGAGACGCCGCGGCGGAAGAACGCTGCGGGGTCCTTCAACACGCCGAGGGTGTCGGGCGCCGACGCGCGGGTCGGCTCCCGCATTGCCTCGAACGTGGCGGCCTGGACGAGCTCGGGCCAATGCTCCTCGTCGGCCGCGATCCCCAGCCGCGCGGCCAGCGTGCGCATGGTCCCGTCGAGGTCGGTGCGGAGCTCGTCGTAGTGGACCAGCACGACGTTGGGGTCGCGGCGGCGGCCCCAGGCGTCGGAGAGGTGCAGCATCGCCCCCGGCAACGTGTCGAGCCACTCACGAGCGTCGCCCTCCCAGTCGATGAAGCCCAGCAGCCATTCGTGCAGCGGAGGGAGGGGCGCACGCGGCGTCTCGGGGTTCCCGGTGAGCTCCGCCATGCGCCGACGGTCGATGTTGGAGCCGTGGTGGTAGAGCGAGACCGCGACGTCGAGGGGGTGCCGGCCCACCACGATGTAGGTCACCCGGTCGTCGAGGGGCACGCCGTCGAGCGGGGTGTGCGTCTTGATGACGCGCCGCTGCGTCTGGGCGGCCAGCCGTGCGAACACGTCCTCCTTGGGCCGCACGAGGTGGTCCAGCCACGGAGAGAGCGCGCCCAGCCGATCCGGCAGATCCGGGGTGCCGCACACGAGGAGGAGGCAGATCATCTGGACCCAGGTGGTGCCCGACTTGGACCGGGTGCTCACCACGATGTCGCCGGGGCGGAAGGGAAAGTCCCACCACCGGGCGCTGTCCTCGTCGGGCGAGGTGTAGCGGTACCGGGGTGTGGCCGCCGGCACGGCGGGGCGGGCCTCTGCCATGACACCAGCATCGCGGACGAAAGTCGTGCCACGCCGTACCCACGGCAACCACATGGAACCCGCGAGGCAACGGCGGGGCAATGGCGGCTTCGTAGGTTGCGGGCACGGAGTTCTGGGCTTGCCGGCAACGCCGGACGGCTCGAGGAGGGGTGAGGTGACGATCGCGATTCCAACGGGGCGGCTGGGCGTCATCACCGCTCCCCCGGACGCTCCGGCGATCGCTCCTCCGGCCGGCCCGCGCCGAGGGCGCCGGCGCACCCTCAAGCGCGTGCTGCTCGCCATCGGGGCCGCCTTCCTGGCACTCCTCCTGTTGGCCGCGGCCTGGATCGGGATCGGCATCTACAAGATCGACCACGCCGTCCACCGCGTCGTCATCCCTGCCGCGCTGCTGGCCCGAGGCAAGAACGACCTGCTGGCCATCGTCAAGGGCCCGAACCACACCGAGCAAATCTTCGTCTTCCACGCCACCGGCGGGCACACCCACGTCCTCAAGATCCCGGACGCGCTGGCCCTCCCCCTGGCCGACGGAGGCAGGGTGCCCATCAAGACGCTGAGCCTCCATGCCCCGGCCACGATCATCGCCGGACTGGACCGCCTCGGGATCCCGGTCAGCCACTACGTCGGGGTCGACCTCCACATGGTCGACCCGAACTCGAACCTGGGCCGGTTGGCCACGGGGAACCTCTCGATCACCTCGCTCATCTCGGACCCGACGGGCACCACTTCGCTGCTCGAGCAGGTGGCCTCGCACATCTATCTCGGCCCGGGGACGCCAGTGACCGCCGTCCTCTCACTGATGAACGTGCCCACCGCCAATCCCGTTTCCGTCCCGACGTCGAAAGACGATGAGGGGAAGGTGATCCTGGCCTCTGCCTTCCCGACTGTGTTGCGCGGCTTCTTGTAGTGGCGAGCGGGCGGGGGCGGGGCGGGATCCGGCGCTGGCGGGACTGGCTGCGACGCGGCCGGCGCCAACGCGTCCCCGGGGCCGGGCAGCGCTCGAACGGGGCGGAGCGGAACGGGGCGGAGCGGAACGGGACGGAGCGGAACGGGGCGGAGCGGAACGGGGCGGAGCGGGCGTCGGCCGAGGGGGCCGGGACGCCGCCGTCGCTCGACCATGTCCTCCGGCAGGCCGCGGAGGCCAGGGAGGCGGCGCGGCACAACCCAAGCGCCTGAGGCGTCACCCGGTGGATCAGCTGCGCCGGATTCGACCTCGCAGGGAGCCCGTTCGACTGCGCCCTGGCGCGGGCCGATCGCTGAGGAGGCTTCCTACGACGACCATCCCGGTTGCGTCCACACGTTGGGGCGGTTCGGCAATCGCCACCGTTCTCTGCTTGCTCGAGCGACCCCGCCTGGCGGCGCTGCACCAAGACGCACGAGGAGATGAGGGCGAAGGCAAGAACCGCGGAAATTGGTCACGTCACCGAACCAGGCGGCAGGCACATTGACGAGGGCCTGGGCTTGCGTCGGGGCGTGCGGGTTGTAGCGCACCGGGATCTTGGATCCGACGGGGTGCGCGGCGGGGTTGTCCGTCGGGACCAATACCGAGCAGCCACAGGCCGGGATCCGCACCCAGAGGTAGTCGCTGGCGGTGCCGTCTCCTGAGTCTTGGTGGTCTTGTCCCGTGACGTCGGCCCGAATGGTGACTCCCTGGTGCGCGAGGGTGATGTCCTCCACCTGGTTGCCGACGAACACCCAGAGGCCCCAGGCCGAGAGGGCCAGTGCGGCGGCAGCGATGACCACGGCGATCCAGAGCTTCGGTGGTGCCTTCGGGGCCGCCTGTGTCGCCACCGCGGGCGACGAACTCTTGCGCGACTTCCAGGCGAAGGTGCCACGACGCGGCGGTGGGTCCCCTTCGGATCGGGCTCGTTCGGCAACGTCGCCCGAGCGACGGGATCGCCGACGGACGACGAGGACGCAGACGACCCCACCGAACCAGTTCGCGAGAAGGAGGAAACCGGCCACGGTGGACGACGCGGAGTCGGGTCCTGTCCCCGCGGCCACGTAGTAGCCGACTGAGAGCGATGCGGCCGAGATCCCCGCCGCAATGAACCAGAGCCGGATGCGGGTCCGTTTCCCCACCCACACGAAGACGAGCCAGGTCGCAAAACCAAAGCCAGCGATGGCCAGCAGGAGGATGGGCCACCACGAGGGCCGCTTCGTGGACGGCGCCGACGCAGGGGCACTCGGGTCAGAAGCCCGCACACCCGCGGAAGCCGTCTGATCACGCACGTTCGGATCCCGCTCCCCTTTAGACCCTGGGCACCGCAACTCTGCCGCAATGGCAGGTGCACACAATGTCGCCGCACCCGATGCACGTCAAGGACCATGGCATCTGTGCCCCTCTCGAGGAGGTGTCAGCGGCCGGTGTCGCTCCCTCCGTGGCCCAACCAGCGGTCGAGGAAGGGCAGTGCCACGGTGCCGTGCCACTGGTGGCCGCCCTCGAAGACGTCGTGCACCAGCCGGTCGGCTGCGCCGTGCTCCGCGTAGACGAGGCGGCAGCGGCGGACCGACTCGGTGGCCGCCGCCACGGGGAACAAGAGATCCTCGGTCCCCGACTCGACGAGCATGGGCCGGGGGGCGACGAGCGCACCGAGGTCCTCGTGCTCCAGGCGGCCCAGCATCCCGACCATGATCTGGGAACCGCACATGTTCCACGGCATCTTGTGGCTCTCGGCCCACGAGGAGAAGTAGCCGCTCACCACCGACGCAGCCACGCGGTCGTCGACGGCGGCGGTGAACAGCGTCACGGTGCCCCCGTAGGAGATGCCGACCATGCCCAGTCGGGTGGGGTCCACCAGCGGGTGCTGCTCCAGCACGTCGAGGCAGCGGCGCAGGTCCCAGATGTTCTGGGCCAGCGGGTTCCAGCCCGCCATGGCCGCGTGGACGAGGTTGGTGTCGCAGGCGTAGTGGTCCTCGGGATTCCAGTCCAACCGCTCGCCGAAGCAGCGCAGGTCCGGCGCCAGGACGACGTAGCCCCGGCGCACGAGCTGGAGCGCGTAGTCGGCGTTGGGCATGTCGGTGTGCTCGAGCCCGACCACCTGTGACTTCCCCGGCCCGTGACCGTGGCAGGCGAGGACGGCCGGCCCCGGCGGCCCGCCGACGCGACCGTCGGGCACGAGCAGGTAGGCCGGCACCGACATGGTGTCCTCGGTGTCGAAGACGATCGTGTCCCTGCGGTACCCGTCGCAGGGAACCGACTCGAGGGTCTCGAGATTCAGGGGCACGGCCTCGGGAACGGGTCCGAGCAGCTCGACGAGGCGGGCACGGCAGCGCTCGACCCAGGCCCCGAAGGAGGCGGGGTCGCCTTCGGGGAGCGGGTCCACGTGGACGGTGCCGGCCAGGCGGGCCATCCACTGGTACCACGGCGAGTAGTTGCGGGCCGGCGGAGTGAGGACGAGGCCCCCGGTGTCATCGCTCATGGACGGCCCCTTTCACGGGTGGCGCTGGTCGGTGGTGGGACAATGTAGGTGAGCGGCGCCGCGATTGAGGGGTTGCGCCGCGCTCGGGCAGACTGGCCCGGTGACCCTGGCCACCTCCGTCCGCGTCCTCCCGCGTCTCGCCCACCATCGGGGCCGAGATCGCCGGCGTGGACATCGCGGCCCCACTCGTCCCCGAGGTGGTGGCCGCCATCCGGGACGCGTTGAACACCCACCACGTGATCTTCTTCCGCGAGCAGTCCCTGACGGCCGAGCAGCAAGCCGACTTCGCCCGCCAATTCGGCATCGTCACCGAAGCGCACCCGGTCCTGCCCTCCATCGACGAGAGCCCCGAGGTGCTCGCCATCGACGGCAAGGTGGACAGGGCCAGTTGGTGGCACACCGACGTCACCTTCTTGGAGACGCCAGCCATGGGCTCCATCCTCTACATGCTCGAGGCACCCGAGGTCGGCGGCGACACCATGTGGGCCAGCCTGCAGGACGCCTACGACGGATTGGCCCCGCCGGTGCGCGCCATGTGCGACCAGCTGATCGCCATCCACCACGACCCCTGGTTCGCGGCGGACGTCGCCGAGCGGGGCGGCTACGAGTGGGACGGCACCCGGCGCGAGAAGCTCCTGCCCGCGCTGCACCCCGTCGTGCGCACCCACCCCGAGAACGGGCGCAACGGCCTGTTCGTCAACCGTCAGTTCACCCGGACCATCTTCGGCCTCTCGGACAACGAGAGCGCGGCGATCCTCGAGATGCTCTACAACCACTGCATCAAGCCGGAGTACACCTGCCGCTTCCGCTGGCGCGCCGGCTCGGTCGCCTTCTGGGACAACCGGGCCACCATGCACTACGCGCTCGACGACTACGGCGACGCGGCGCGCTACGCACACCGGGTGACTCTGCGGGGCGACAAGCCCTTCGGTCCGGCCATGCCCCGGCCCGCGGGCTGACGGATTCGCTTGGCGGCCGGCCTGGGGGCCGACCTCGGCATTGCCGCGGCGGCGTTCGTCGGCACCAACATCGACAATTGCGTCGTGACCATGGCCATGGTGGCGGGCGCACCTATCGAGCGGGCGCACCGCATCGCGGCCGGCCAGGTCTTCGGCTTCATCGTGCTGGTGGCGGCCTCGGTGGCGGCGGCGGCCGTGCTCTTCGAGTTCTCCACCGCGGTGGTCGGGCTCCTCGGGCTGGTCCCGCTGGCCCTCGGGGTGCGCGGCCTGATCGGCCTGCGGCGGGCGCACCCTGACGACGAGCTCGGCGCGGCCACGTCGGGCGCCTCGGGCGCGTCAGCCGGGTCGGGCGCGTCGGGCGGGCGCGGGCGCTGGCGGACCCGCTTCAGGCTGGAACAGCGGGCGGTCGGGCGGGGCTTCATTGCCGCCGCGTTGGTCACCATTGCCGCCGGCGGCGACAATCTGGCCGTCTACATTCCCCTCTTCCGGGTTGGGGGGGCCACCAACGTGGCCGCCATCGTCGCGGTCTTCGTGGCCGGCGAGGCCGCGCTGACGTGGGCGGTCCTGACCGGGGGCCGCCACCCGAAGGCGAGAGCGGCGATGGTCCGACTCGGCGCCGTGGCGGTGCCAGATCCTGCTGTGCGGCATCGGCGTGCTGGTGATGGTGCAGGCGGGGACGTTCTCGCTCCTGTGAGCGGCGCGACAATGGAGGGGCCATGACCGATCCCGTCGACGCCCTGATCCTCGACCTCCTCGAGTGGGTGGGCCCCACCGCGCGGCCCTACGCGGAGGTCATGGAGGCGTGGCGCACGTCGTGCCCGCGCCTGCCGGTGTGGGAGGACGCCAACGACCGGGGCTACATCGAGCGCCATCGTGCGCCCGGACGGGGCGAGCTCATCTCCGTGTCGGCCGCCGGGGCGGAGTTCCTGCGGCAGCACCGCACGGCGTACGCGCACTGACGACGACGCGCCGGGCGACCAGCGCAGCGGGCGGCGCTGGCCCGGCGAACGCCGCCGTGCTTGACTTCGTCCCGCACCACGACGGAACCGAGGGAGGGGCCCATGGACAAGCTCGACGGCAAGGTGGCCGTGATCACCGGCGGCGCCAGCGGGATCGGCAAGGCCGTGGCGCAGCGGGCGGCGGCCGAAGGCATGAAGATCGTGTTGGCCGATATTGAGGAGGGCCCGCTCAAGGACGCGGAAGGAGAGCTCGCCGGCCAAGGCGCCGAGGTGCTCGGGGTCCTGACCGACGTGTCCGACGGTGCCTCGGTCCACGCGCTGCGCGACTTGGCTCTCGACCGCTTCGGAGCGGTGCACCTTGTCCACAACAACGCCGGCGTCGGGGTCGGCGGGCCGATCTGGGAGTTCTCCGAGGAGGACTGGCGCTGGATCATCGGTGCCAACCAGTGGGGCGTGATCCACGGCATCGCGACGTTCGTGCCGCTGATGATTGCGCAGGGCGAGGGGCACGTGGTCAACACCGCGTCCATCGCCGGCCTCACGACGACGGCCTTCCTGGGGCCCTACCACGCCACCAAGTTCGCGGTCGTGGCCATGTCCGAGGCGCTCTACAAGGACCTGCAGGCGGCCGGCTCACCGGTGGGTGTCTCGGTGCTCTGCCCCGGCTTCGTCCAGACGCGCATCGCCGAATCCGACCGGAACCGGCCCGCGTGGGCTCCCGAGCGCGAGGTCGAGGGTGCCGAGGAGCTGCGCGCCGTCATCCAGGGCTTCGTGGACGGGGGGATCCCTCCGGCGGCCGTCGCCGAGCGGGTCATCGACGCCGTGCGCCAGAACACCTTCTACATCCTGACGCACCCCGAGCTGAACGAGGCCATTGAGATCCGGACCCGGGACATCCTCGAGGGCCGGCCTCCGACGGCGACCAACATCGCCTGACTGAGCGCGCCCGCGCGGCGCGGCTCACGTGCTACTCGTCGTTGAGGACGAGCGCCGTCGCGATGCGGGCGGCGCGCCGGCCCGGCAAGATCGCAGCGGCGTTGGCCAACACCAGGGCGGCGATCGCGGCGATGACCACCGACCACACCGGGACCGTCGGGGCCGGGACCGCGCCGATCTCCTCGGCAAACAGGGTCCATAGCCACCGCCCGAGCACGATGCCGAGGGGGACGCCGATCACGACCCCGATGGTCGCAGCGAGCGTCGCGTGCCAGGCCACCGCGGCGGCCAGCTGCCGCTGGACGAAGCCCAGGACCTTCATCAGTGCGAGGTCGCGGCGGCACCGGCGCACCGATGCGGCGAGGGCCAGCCCGAGGGCCACGACGGCGGCGAGGGCGAGCCCGGCGGCGAGGAGTAGCGGGGTGGTACCCATGGAGCCGTAGTCGGTGATCTGGGCCGGATGCTGGACGGAGAGCACGGAGGCCTGGTACCCGCCGCAGTTCGAATTGGGGTCTTGGTGGGCCAGGATGCTGGTTCGCGGTCATCGACAGCCGCTGCGCCGCGGCACGGCCCTGCGGCGCGCCGAGGCCACCGCGGACGCGGAGCAGGACCATGGTGGGCCCGGTGCAGGATGCGTCGTAGCCCTGGGGGCCCAGGCTCTCGGTCACCTGCCCGGCGTCGGCGGGGACCACGGCACCGATCCCCATAGAGGTGTGCAGACCCTCGGCGATCCCGATCGCCGGCATGGTGGCGACGCCCGACGATCGTGAGCCGGATGGGCCGGCGCGGATAGCCCGGCACGTACTGGATGCCCACGGTGTCCCCGATCCGCTTGTGCAGCTGGGCCAGCGTCGGCCGCGCCGAGGACGATCTGATGCTTCGTGGTCAGCCCGTGACCCGAGATGACGGGTGGGGCGACCGGCGACCCCGGGGTTCGACAGCAGGGTCGGCACCTCCACCCCGTCCAGCTGCATGGTCACGAACTAGACGCCGGACGATGACGTCGACCGCGGGGTCGTGCCGCAGCGTCGCCACCGCCTTGTTCGGCACGGGCCCGTATCCGTTGGAGACCTGCACGGCGTAGTCCCAATTCCACCCGTAGAGGGCCGGTTGGGACACCAGCGTGTGCAGGCTGGCGCCGAAGGTCAGCGTCGCCGTCACCACGATCATGGCCACCACGGCCGCCAGAACGGCACCACGGTACGGGCCCGCCGCCCTGCCGGATCGTGCGTCAACGCCGAAGGTCGTGCCCGCGACGGCCGATGGCGGCAGCCCGGACCGGGCGGCGAGCTGCACGCTGGACGACCGGCGGCCGGCAGCGCGTGCGCGCCGCTGGGCGCGGTGCGGTTCCTCGAGGAACGCGATGAGCAGCGCACCGACGGACGAGCACGCCGACCAGGATCGCGAACCCGAGGCCGAACACCGTCCAGTCCGCGTTCACCCCGCGGTCGGGGTAGACGGCCCGGACGGGCCCGATCGGGAAGAGGGGCGACATGGCCAGCGCCACGCCGACGGCCAGGGCGGACCCGAGCAGGATCGATCCGAAGATCCCGATCATCCCGTCGAGCCCCGTCGTCATCGGGTCGGCCCCGACGGCGCGCATGACCACCAGATCCTGCTCACGCGCGCCCAGTTGGCGCGCGATGACCTGGATCCCGAGGAACAGCGCGGCGAGCGCGGCGATGGCGCCGAACGCCCCGAGGGCGAGCGCCTCGGGCCGGATCGCCTGCTGGGCCTCGGCCTGGATCTGCGACGCGACTTCGAAGTCGGTGAAGTAACTGCTCGGTCGAGTTCCACCGCCGCTCCACGGCGGCGACGTCGGCCGACCCCCCTCGCAGTTGCACGCCCAGGTAGACCAGGGTCATGCTGTCGGAGGCCAGCGACCGGGCGAGGGCCGGCGTCCCCACGATGTAGGTGGGGAATTTCGCGATCTGGTCCTGCACCACCTCTCGGTTCAGCAGGCCGATGCCGACGACCTTGAGCCCGATCCGCCGGCCCGGCGCCGAGCCGCCGACTCGAGCCGCATCGATGGCGACGGGGATGGTCTGCCCGAGGTGCAGTCCCAGCGCGGCCGCAGCGCGTCTGGGTCACCATCACCTCGTCCGCGCGGGCCGGATCCGCCATCCTCCCGCTCGTGACGGTGAAGCGGTCCTGGTTGAAGAGGAGGCCGTCGACGCTGCCCACGAGGAGGACGTTGCCGCAGGCTGCGCCGGCTCGACCTTCCCGTGCTTGCACGAGCGACGCGGGCAGCGCCTCGTAGCTCTCGACGTGCGTCACCTGCGGGTACTTGCGCACTGCGTTCGTGAGCCGCTGCGCCAGGTGTGCCGGATGGGGGCCCGGACCGCCGCCCGCCGGCTCGATCATGAGATCCGAGGGGTTCGTGGCGGCCAGGAACGTCGAGAACGACGACGCGGTCCGCCGCGCTGCGGCGATGGAGCCGAGCGCCACGCCGCCGGCCAGGCCGATGAGGAGGACGAGCACCAGGTAGCCCGCTCGCTGCCGCCTCCAGCCGACGACGGACCGGTACCAGGCGGTCTGGACCGCCGCGGACCTCACTGGGCCGGCGCGGGCAGGGGATCCGGCGCACCCGTCGCCGGCGGGCCGGCGGCTGCGGGGTCCATCGCTCCAGCTTGGCGGAGCCCTCGACCGATCGCCAATGAGGTCAGCAGGTGCCCCGGCCTCGTGGTAGCACGAGCCTCGATCGCCTCGGCGCCACCGCCGGCCGGAGTCGGGCGCCCCGGGAGCCTCGGCCTCAGCCGCTCGCCGGCGGCAACGGCTTGAACGGCTGCACCGTCACCCAGCAGGTGCCCTGCGGCTTGTGGTTCGTCTTCAGCTTGCACTGGGACGAGGGCGGCACGTTGTTGTGGAGCTTGACGACCTGGTACTGGGTGGGCCCGTAGAACTTGGTCGGGCCCGAAGGTCCACACCGGCGAGAGTGCTGCCGGGGAAGTTGGTGATCTTGGACATCGCGGTCACGAACGTGCGTGCGGTTGAGGCTCTGGCCCGGCGTTGGTGGCCGCCTGCGCGAAGAGCCGGATGGCGCCGCACCACGACGCGATCGGGTCCCTGCTCCTCGATGTAGAAGCTCTCGGCTGCCCTTCGGCGGCTTCGGGTAGGCGGCGTGCCACGACTGGTAGCAGGCCCGGACGCCGGGGTCGTAGCCGCCCTGGCTCTCGGGCCGGGTGTCGTCGAAGCCGCCCAGCGTCTCGGTGGTCACGCCCTCCTGGCCGTCCAGCGCCTTCTCGTAGGGGACGGGGATGAGGCCGAGCCCCAGCCCGATGGACTGCTCGTAGTCGCTGAGCAAGAGCCTGCGGGAAGTACTGCTGCGACGTCTCGGCCCCGACGTAGGGGAAGAACGCGTTGCTCCGGGACGAGCGGGATGACCGACGTCACGCCCGCCGCCTTGAACCGCTCCACGGCGAGCTGGACATCCGAGTTCGTGGTGGCGGTCGAGTCGTTGCCGGCGGCGACGGTCACGACGAGTCGGGGTGACGCCGATCTTCTTGAGGTCGGGGAGCAGGTCCGTCGTTGAGGGCGTTCTGGTCGCTCGCCTGGTCCGACGACGACGACGCCCACCTTGGCCGTGCCGCCGAGCAGCTTGGCGCCGTGCCCCCACTGGACCAGCGGCGGCCAGCACGGCGGCGTCGTCGGGACCCGTCCACCACAGGTAGGGCGAGCCCAGCTGGGTCCACTGCGACGTGGTGGTCCAGGCTGCGATCATCGGGGTCTGCCCCTGCTGGGTGACGCAGAGCTCGTTGTCCCCGTTCCACGCCCCGAGGCCGTCCACCACCGCGAACACCGGCGGGCTCCCCTCGGTCCAGTCCTTGCACAGCGCCTGCATGTCGGCCTCGTCCTGGTCGGGTCGAAACTCACGATCATCGGGTTGATCTTGCGCCCGTTGATCCCGCCGGCCTTGTTGACCTGGTTCACGAAGAACTTGATCGCCTTCGTCTGCTCGCCGTACTCCTTGTCGGTCGCGAAGCCGAGCTTCCCGGCCTCCGGTGTTGAGGTTCACGATCGGGAAGACGACGTTGATGGAGGTGGCCGTCACGCCGCGCGTGGTGGTGCTCGCCTGCGACACCGGTGTCGGCTGGGTGGCCGCCTCCGATGCGCCCGCCGCGCCCGCTCCGCCCGGCACGCTCGGAGGGAGCCAGGTCGATCCACAGGACGAGGCCGACGATCACGGCCACGATCAGCAGGATGGTGCGCACCTGCATGGCCAGGGAGCGCCGGCGCAACCGGCGCCACGACCGTCCCAACGGCGCCAGCGGGTTGACGTGCAACGTCGACGTGTCCATGTTCCCCTTTGCCCTCACCTTTCCCCCCGTGCGTCGCCGTCCACCCGTGATCGGCCCGGAGGCCTGCAGCGCCTCGTCGCTCGCACCAAGGTAGGCCATGAGCGCCTTCGGATCAGCGCGGACCTCCTCGGGCGACCCCGCGACGGCCACCCGGCCGAGCTCCATCACGACGACCGACGAGCACAGCGAGAAGATGAGCGGGACGTCGTGCTCGACGATGACGATGGTGGTGTCGGCCACCTCGTGGATGCGCCGAAGCAGCGGGATGAACGCCTCGGCCTCGCGCTGCGCGATGCCCGCCGTGGGCTCGTCGAGCAGCAGCAGCCTGGGGTCGGCCAGCACGATGGAGGCCAGGTCGACGACGCGGCGGGTGCCGGTGGAGAGCTCTGCGGTCCGGTGGTCCCGGAACCGGCCCAGCCCGAAGGCGTCAATGACCTGGTCCACCGCGGCCCGCTTGGCCCGCTCGGCGCGCCGGCGCCCAGGGCAGGTACAGCGTCGTCGGGAGCACGGCGACCTCGCGCTTGGCGTCCTCGCAGAGCATCAGCACGTCGTAGACGGTCAGCTGGGGGTAGAGCCGGCAGTCCTGGAACGACCGGATCATCCCGATGCCCGCCCGTTCCTCGGGCAGGTACTCCGCCATGTCGATCCCGTCGAGCCGCACGGTTCCCTGCTCGGGACGGACCAACCCCGAGATGATGTCGAGCGTGGTCGTCTTGCCCGACCCGTTGGCGCCGATCAGGCCGACGATGGAGCCCGGCTCCGCGTCGAAGCTGATGTCGTCGACGGCCCGGACGCCGCCGAAGGTCACCCGGAGGTCCCGCACCTCCAGTCGGGCCGGGCCCGTCGGAAATGGCGCCGTCGCCATCAGTCG
>CAWCHC010000007.1:0-76637 GCA_963795255.1 uncultured Alphaproteobacteria bacterium | reverse complement strand
GAGGCCATCGAATATCTCGAAGCCCACACCGAAGTCCGGCTGCAGCCGGTGAAGGTGTATCCCGATTACTATCCGGAACGCCGGGAGCCACTGCCGGTGGACGCGTGCTCGAACCCGTCGCCTTCGACGGCATGAAGCTCGGAGAATTTCAAGCGGTTGCGCCCGCCGCTGCCGGAATTCACCTTGTTCGGCGGCATGATGGTGAACCGGCTCGATATCCCGCATCTTCGCAAGATCGGGCCGCTCGTGGCGCTCGACCCTGCGTCGAGCAGCTGATTTCGCGATATGCGCTGCAGCGGCTTCGCGCGCCGCGGGGCAAGACGCTGCATCTGGGCAACGCGCTGGCGGCGCGGCTTTACGCTTCGCTGCTTTAGCGAAACGTCGATGTCCTGTTCGGACGACGTCGCGTCGAGCGGATGATGGAAGGGGATGCCGTGCGGAGTGCGTCTCGATCAGGGACGCAGCCGATCGCAGCCCGCAAGGGCGTCGTGCTGGCGACCGGCGGTTTCTCTCACGATGATCAGCTTCGAGGCAGTTTTTTCCCGCGCGGCGGGTTTGTTTCCGCCACCGCTCGCGGGGGACCGGCGATGGCCTGCATTGCGCCGCCGCCGGCCAGCACTTCAACCGGTGTGGCCGAGCCCGGCCTATTGGGTGCCGGCTTCGCTGTTTAGGCGCGCCGACGGCAGCCAGGGTGTTTTCCCGCATACGGTGACCGACCGGGCAAAGCCCGGCGTCATCGCGGTCAACGCGGCGGGAAAGCGCTTTGTCAACGAAGCGCTGTCCTACCACGAATTCGTGCTCGCCATGCTGCGCGACGGCAACGACGCGGCGGCGCGCTCGTTCTATCTATTTGCGATCGGCATTTTCTCTGGACCTACGGGCTCGGCCGCATCCAGCCTTTTACGCGCCGAATACAGGCGCTACGTCAAAGGCGGCGAATTGATCGAGGCAGCACGTCGATGCGCTTGCCACGGCCATCGGTGTCGAGACGGCACTCGCTCGCGGCGACGGTCAAGAACTTCAACGCGCATGCGTGGGAAGGGCTCGACCCCGAGTTCGGCCGCGGCAGCACCATCTATCAGCGCCATCTCGGCGACCCCGGCCACAAGCCCAATCCCTGCGTCGCGCCGATCGAGCGGCCCGCCGTTTTATGCGCTAGCGCCATCTTTCCCGGCGGATCTCGGCACGGCGATCGGCCTTCAGACGGCCGTTCATGCCCGTGTCCTGAGAGATGATGGCCAGCGTCATCGCCGGGCTTTATGCCTGCGGCAACGACATGGGCTCGATCATGAACGGGAATTATCCGGGGCCCGGCATCACGCTGGGGCCGGCCCTGACCTTCGGCTATATCGCCGGCGCGGCATCTTGCGCTGAACCGGTCGGCAGAGATCGAGGGGACGGACATGAAAAACACGCGGGCGGCTTTCCCGTCAACACCTACTCCTACATCTTCGGCGGCACCGCCGCCGATACCGTGGCGAGGCTCGCCGACCAGGGCTATGGCGGGGTCGAGCTGATGTTCTTTCCCGGCCATCTCTGGCCGGCCGAGCTCGACGCCGATCACAATTGCGCAAGCTTCGCGATCTCTGCGAGGGGCGGCTGCGGCTGGTGTCCGTCAACATGCCCAATGTCGACATGAATGTCGCCGCCGCCGCCGACGAGATGCGCGCCTATACGCTCGGATCTCCTGGCGAAATTCGTGCGCTGCGCCGGCGAACTCGGGCCGGGATCGTCGTCGGCCCCGGCAAGCCCAACCCGCTGTTTCCGATGCCGCGCGAGCGCATGATCTCCCATTTCTATCGCGCGCTCGACGCTGGCGCCGCTGGCGCGGCAGGCCGGCACCAGGCTATTGATCGAAAACATGCCGTTCGCCTTCCTCCCCGAGGCGGAATCCCTGATGAACATCGTCGATTATGGCGACGACAGTCCGCGTCATCTACGACGTCGCCAACGCCCACTTCATCGGCGAATCTCCGGTAGGGGTTGCGCCGCGTCCGCGACCGGCTCTCGAGCTGGTGCATTTTTCCGATACCACCCGGCAGCTCTACAAGCACGACGCATTTGGTGCGGCGACGTGCCGCTCGCGGGAATTGCGGCGACCATGAAAGAGGTCGGATACCGAAATGCCGATGCTGGAAGTGATTTCGCTCAAGGCCGACGACGACATCGCCGACAGCTGCCGCAGGCTTCATGAGGCCGGCATCGGACGCCTGTCCTGACGCAGGCCGATAGTTTCCGACAATGTTGCATTGTCCTTCATTATGTCGGATGATTTGAGTAGCGGCCGGAGAGCCGCCTCCGGCAAATCTGAGGGAGGACCACCATGCCCAGCTATTTTGTGCGGCTCGCCGTCGTGGGTGTCACAGCCGCCAGCCTGCTTACCCCCAGCGCTTGGGCGCAGGACAAAACTCCGATCAAGCTTGGCCTCGCCATTACCCAGACAGGGCCGTATTCGCCGCCGGCGCTGTTCGAATTGCGTGGCTACGAGCTCGCGGTCGATCAGATCAACAAGGCGGGTGGTCTGCTTGGCCGCCAGGTCGAGCTTGTCAAATATGACGACCAGGGCAATCCATCGACCGCCGTCCAGCTTTATCAGAAGCTGTTGACCGACGATAAAGTCGATCTCTTGCTCAGTCCGTATCAAGCGGACTTGACTGCCGCGGTCGCCCCGATCGTCAATCGGGCCGAGAAGGTAATGCCGTCGCTTGCGGCGAATGTTGAGATCTATAACGGCAAATATCCCTATCTGATGCAATCGATCACGCAGACCGGCCGTTACATGGGGCCGGTGATCGATCTCGCCGCCACCAAAGGTTACAAGACCATCGCGCTCCTGGTCCAGAACACGCAATTTCCCAAGCAGCTCGCCGACGGCGTCATGGCCCTTGCCAAGGAAAAGGGCATGGAGGTCGTCTTCAACGAGTTCTATCCGCCAACCACGACCGACTTCAGCGCGATCGTTCTCAAGGCCGGCGAGAAGAAGCCAGACGTCATCATCGGCGCGACTTATCTCGCCGACGCCCGAGGCATTGTCCGCCGCTGCGAAAGCGCAGAAAATGTTCAAGCCAAGATGTTTGCCTTCAGCATCGGCCCCGTCGAGCCGGAATTCTATCGCGGCCTCGGCACCGCAGCCGAGCAGATGTTCGGAACGACGCTCTATTTGGAGAAACCTGAAGACGCAGGGCAACGCCGATTTCGTCGCGGCCTTCAAGGCCAAGTATAACGTTGATCCGACCTACCACGCTGCCGTCGCTTACGCGTCGATGAAAATCTTCGGCGCAGTCGTGAACAAGGTGGGAACCTTCGATCAGAAGAAAATCCGCGATGAATTCGTCAAAACGGACGAGCAGACCGTCGTCGGTCACTACAAGCTGAATGAGAACGGGCTGCAGCTTGGCTATCAAAGCTATGCGTTGCAGTGGCTGAAGGGTCAGCAAGAGCTGGTCTGGCCAAGGGATCAGGCAACAGCCGATTACGTGCTTCCTCACTCCGCCTGGCAATAGCGATCGCGCCACGCGGCCTATTGGCAGTGCGGCGTTGCGCCCCTCAGTGCCTGAAGGAATTCCAGCCGGTTCGGATCGACATGACGACGTTTGTGACCCTCGTCGTTCTTCGAGTATCTCTGGGGCGGAGTTTATTTGCTGGCGGCCGAGGGTCTCAATCTGATCTACGGCGTGATGAAAGTCGTCAATCTCGCGCATGGCGACTTCATCGTATTCGGCGGTCTATTGGCCTTCAGCCTGTATGAATTCGACGGTATCAATCCGATGCTGTCATTTCCAATCACGGCAATCGTGCTGCTGGCGATCGGAGCCGCTGTTCAATTTGGCATTCTCGAGCGTATCGGTCTCGACCGCGGCGATGCCGAATTGCGTACGCTGCTTGCGACGTTCGGCCTGTCCTATGTGGTAGCCAACACCAGCTTCCTGTTATGGGGTTCGCAATTTCAGTCGATCCCGTTCTTGCAGGGTTTTGTGCGCGCTGGACCCGTCGCGATCCCGCAGGCTCTCCTCGTCTGTTCGCTGCTCGCGTTTGCGGTTGCGATCGTGGTGCATGTCTGGCTCAACCATACCATGCTCGGAAAATCGGTGCGCGCGGTAGCGCAATCCGGGCTGGGGGCAGCCAGTTGCGGCCTCGATATTGTTCGCATCCGCGTGCTGACCTTTGCGGTCGGCTCTGCGATGGCCGGCAGCGCGGGCGCCCTACTTATCTCACTGATTCCATTCCAGACCGCATCGGGCAGCGAACTGACGGTGCAGGCCTTCACGCTGATCGCTCTTGGTGGATTGGGCAATTATGCGGGTGCGTTTCTGGCGGCGGAACTGCTCGGCTTGGTCGAGGTGATGGTGCAATATTATCTCGGCACCAACGCGGCCAGCGCCGTGATCTATATCGTCTTCATCGGCGTGTTGATCTTCCGCCCATACGGACTTCTGGGAAGGGCGGCTCGGGTATGAAGAACACCCGCTTCCTTGAGGTCGTTGTCTTCTTCGTCCTGTTTGGCGCCGGCATCGCGATAGCGCAATTCGGCACCGGATATCAGGCCCAAACCTTGTTTCAAATGGCGATGATGACGCTGCTGGCCATCGGCTGGAACATCATCAGCGGCTTCACCGGCTATGTTTCATTCGGCCAGGTCGCGTTCTTCGGGCTTGGCGCATACCTTGCAGCGGTCTCGATCTTGAACTTCGACCTGCCCTGGTATGCCGCTGCCGCGATTGCCGCGCTTGGGGCAGGGGTGCTTGCGGTTCCACTCGGCATGATCATGCTAAGGCTCAATGGCATCTTCTTCGCGCTCGGCATGTTCGGGCTGGCGCGCATCATGCAGCTCATTGCTAATTCACTTGACGTTACCGGCGGCCCGATGGGAACGACGGTCCCGGTCGCGGATTCGCCGCAACTGACCGCGCTTGTCGCGGTGCTCGCGGTCGCAGCCGGCGTGCTGCTGTCCTATTTCCTGTCGCGATCGCGGCTCGGGCTCACGCTAATGGCGACGCGCGACGATGCCGTTGCCGCCGAGGCGGCGGGCGTCAATACCTGGAAATCGAAAGTCGCGGCGTTCTGCATCAGCGGCTGCGTCGCGGCCGTTGCCGGCTCCCTTTATGTCTGGAACGTCGGCTATCTCGATCCGAACAGCGCCTTTGCCGGCACCATCGAACTGCAGACCGTCCTAATGGTGCTGGCCGGAGGCATAGGCACGGTGTGGGGGCCTGTGGTCGGTGGAATTCTGATTTCCCTGCTGTCCACGTTCCTGTGGGCGCGCTTTCCGATGGAGCAGCAGATCATCCTCGGCGTCTTGATCATGTTCATTGCGATCGTGGCGCCGGGTGGCCTGCTCGGCGAACTGTTCAAACGCGGCTGGCTGAAGAGGCCGCCCGTCTGGGGGCCTCCGCCTGCCGTGTTTTCGAAGTCCCGCGAGGAAAACCCGGCGTTGGAACCAGGGCAAGCGATTTTGCTCACCTGCCACAAACTCGGCGTTCGTTTCGGCGGCGTTCGGGCGGTCCAGGATGTCAATGTTGAGGTTCGCTCGGGAGAAATGCTGGCCATTATCGGCCCGAACGGGGCGGGGAAGAGTTCGCTCTTCAATCTGATGTCGGCGTTTCACCGTCCGACCTCGGGAGACGTGAAGTTGCTCGGTCACTCGATCGTCGGGCGCAAACGTTATCAACTGGCGCGAGGCGGCATTGCACGCACGTTTCAGACCAGCCGCCTGTTTGCTTCCCTCACCGTTTGGGAAACGGTCCTCGTGGCGGCGTCGAGTGTCTGTCCCCGTCGCGCCGAGGCAGTTGCCCGCACAGCGCGGATATTGGACGACGTCGGTCTTCTGCAGAACTGGAGCGACACGCCGGATAAATTGCCACCCGGCCGGCAGCGGCTGCTCGAGATCGCACGAGCTCTTTCGCTTGATCCTCTCGTATTGCTGCTCGACGAGGCAATGGCGGGGATGACCACGCAGGAAATCGCCCGCGTCCATGAGGCGTTGCGTGCCGCAATCGACCGCGGTGTCGCCGTGGTGGCGATCGAGCATGTGCTGCCGGCGATCGCGCCGCTTGCTGCCCGTGTCCAGGTCCTGGATTTCGGCAAGACGATTGCCGAAGGAATCCCATATGACGTTTTGAACAATCCTGCCGTGATCGAGGCCTATATGGGTGTCGAGGGAGTATCGGCTTAATGTCGGCCGCGATCCTGCACCTTGAAAGCGTTAGTGCCGGCTACAAGGCCGTGCCAACCATTCGCGGAATTGGCCTGACCATGATGGCGGGCGACGCCGTAGCTATCATCGGTGCAAATGGCGCCGGCAAGACCACGCTGCTGCGCGCCATCATGGGTCAGATAGCTATGATGGACGGCAGTATTTCGTTTCAGGGTAGCGCCATCAACCGGCTTTCAACCCATCAACGGGCGCGGCTGGGAATCGGATATGCCCCCGAAGGGCGGCAGCTCTTTCAGTCCATGACGGTGACGGAAAATCTGGAGATTGGCGCTGCGCGAATTTCCGCCGTAATACGGAAACAACGTATCGAACGCGTGCTCGGGATATTTCCAAAACTGCGGCCGCTCACGAAAACCGTTTGTGGATTTTTGTCCGGCGGCGAGCAGCAAATGGTGACCATCGCGCGAGCGTTAGTGGGCGAACCACATTTGCTACTACTGGATGAGCCGTCCACCGGGCTTGCGCCGCGTGTCATCGACGAGCTTTATGCCTCGCTCGCCAAATTGCTGCCAACGGGTTTGACAATTCTCGTCGCCGAGCAGAACGCTCGCGCTGCCCTGCGCTTTGCCAAGCACGCTCTCGTCCTTGAGGACGGTCATCTAGCGATGGAAGGAGCGGCAGCCGTCTGCTTGGAGATCGCCGCGTTATCGATTCGTATATCGGCCTCGGCAGTAAGGATCTCGGCTGGAAGACCGATGGAGCCACGGACCATAAAATGATACGAAAGACTGATTAGGCGCCGCGATTTTTTCCTGTGTAATTCCTGTTTGCAGCGAATTTTCTGTGGGGTCATCTCTGCAAGTATCGCGAGGCAGTCCGAGCGTCAGAATGCAAGACACCAGCGCGCCGACAGGCGCGACCGTTTTGGGTTATTTTGCAACCGGTGCGAGGTTTCTGAAATCCACGTCCGATGCCGCGGCAAGATAGGTGAAGGCCGACCACACTGCGGCCGCCTGGTTAAGCTGCTTCGGATCGATCTTGTCGAGCGTGTCGTCAGCGGTGTGATGGGTGTCGAAATAATCCAGTCCGTCCTGGCGTAGCGATACTACGGGCACGCCGGCCTTCTGAAGCTCACGAATGTCGTCCCCGCCGCCAAGGGCTGGCCGGCGATCGAGGTTGGCGCCGAGCGGGGCAATAGTCCGGTCCAGAGTTTGGCCAAATTCACTTGCCGCGGCACCGGCTGGGAGTTGCACGGAATACACGTTGCGTGCCCCGAAATCTGCCTCACCGGCGACTACGATCTTACCGGTTTCTCCTTGGTGGGCTTGGGCGTAGGCGGTCGCCGCTGAAGTTCATCTCCTCGGCGCCGAACAGGACGACACGAATCGTGCGGCTGGGGCGCTGCGGCAGTCCGGCGATCAGACGAGCCGCGCCGAAGACGATGGCAACACCGGCGCCATCATCGGTCGCGCCGGTGCCGAGATCCCAGGAATTAAGATGTCCACCGATGAGGACGATTTCATCTGGATGTGCTCCACCTCTGATCTCGCCGACGACGTTCCAGGACGGCGCGCTCTCCCGAACCGTCGGCGTCAGCAGAAGCCGGATCCTTACCGGGCCTAGCGCAGCCAACCGTTCGAGTTGATCGGCGTCCGGGATGGCCAGCGCCGCTGCTGGAATTCGTGGCGCGCCGTCTTCATAATTAAGGGCCCCGGTATGGGGTAAACGATGGTTATCGGTGCCGAGCGAGCGCAGCAGATAGGCGACGGCGCCTCGCTTTGCGGCTTCGGAGGGACCGCGACGCCGAATTGGGTTGGCGGCGCCATAGCCGCTGCCGTCCTGTGCCCGCACCATGCGCTGGGTCACGACGGCGATCTTGCCGTTGAGCGATCCCGGAGCGGCCGCCAGCAAATCGTCATAGGTCCGGAACAGGGATATCTCGGCCTCAATACCGTTGGCATCCGTTGCGACCGAGCCGCCCAATGCGGTCACAGCGAGATGCTGTGGCACCGGACCGACGATCTCCGCGCTTTCGACGCCGCGGATCCAGGCTGGGAAAGTAAATGGCTCGGAGTGAACGTTTTCGAAGCCCGCTGCTTTCAGCCTTGTTTCGGCCCATGCGACCGCCCGCCTATGAGCTTCAGTGCCTGCCAGACGCTGTCCGATCTCGGTGGTCAGCGATTCCACGAAACTGAAGGCGGCTGGATCGTTGAGCGCTTTCTGCCCGAGGCTCGATGCGGTGGCGACCAACGAACCCGAAGGCAACACGTCGGCCGCTATTGCCACTCCAGCGCTAGCCGAGAGGGCGACCACAGCGACCAGAAAGCGGCATATCCCACCCATAGAACTGCTCCTTCGCCAAAAGCGCAAACTACAATATAATCGCGGTCGCCGGTCAGCTGTAGACCTGAACGCGACTAACGAAAACGATTGGACCGCGAGCAAGATGCCAAACGAGGCTACACCTCTTAGTCGGCGCGATCTGCTGTCCCTGATCGGTGCAGTTTCCGGCAGCGCCGCTATGTATCATGCGATGACCAGTCTGGGGTTTGCCTCCGATTCCGGATACAAAGGTCCGATCAAACTCGATGGTGATCCCAAAGGCGCTTCCGTCCTGATCCTCGGCGCAGGACTGGCCGGCATGACGGCCGCTCTTGAGTTACGCAAGGCTGGTTACAAGGTCCAACTCCTGGAATTCAACAGCCGGGCAGGGGGACGCAATTGGACCTTGCGGGGAGGAGATTTGTTTACCGAACTCGGTGGGTTCAAGCAAACCTGCGAATTCGAGCAAGGCCTCTATATCAATCCGGGTCCATGGCGAATTCCCTATCACCATCGCGCGGTTCTCGATTACTGCAAGCGCCTCGGTGTCATGCTGGAGCCATTCGTCCAGCTTAACCACAATGCGTTTCTGCACGCGACCAACGCGTTCGGAGGCGCTCCCCAGCGCATTCGTGACATCAGAAGCGACTTTCAGGGGCAAATTTCGGAATTGCTCGCCAAGGTCACGCAGCAAGGCAAGCTTGACGAAGCCGTATCGAAAGAGGATCGCGAGATCTTGTTGCAAGCGCTGAAGTCATGGGGCGCGCTGGATGGCAACTACGCTTACAAGGCAAATCTCATTTCCGCGGAATTTCGTGGTTACGCCTCACCTCCGGGCGGTGGCCTCGGTGCAGCGCCAATCCCGGGCGAAGTGATCAATCTGTCCGATATCCTCAAATCGCGGGTCTGGCGCTATCTGCAGAGTTTTGCGCGCCACACGTTCCAGAGCACGATGTTTCAGCCGGTAGGTGGCATGGATGCGATCGGCAAGGCGTTTGCCAGGGAAGTCGGCGACGTCATTCAGTACGACGCGAAGGTGACGCGGATCCAGCAGGACGACCGCGGCGTCACGGTCACCTACACAAACCTCAAGGCTCCGGCAACGCCGCAGCAGGCCAAAGCCGATTGGTGCGTCTGCACGATCCCGCTTTCCATTTTGAGCCAACTTCCGGTCGATGTTGGCGCTCCCATGAAAACAGCCATCGACGCCGTCCCTTATGCCGCCTCGGTCAAGATCGGCCTGCAATTCAAGCGCCGCTTCTGGGAAGAGGACGAGGCGATCTACGGCGGCATCAGTTACACCGATCTGCCGATACAGCAGATCGCCTATCCGAACACGGGGTTCAATAGCAACGGCAAGGGCGTGCTGTTGGGCGCCTATCTTTTTGGCGGCCCAAATGCGTACGAATTCACGGCGATGTCACCGGCCGAACGAATTGCGCAAGCGGTAGAGTTTGGTGGCAAAATCCACCCGCAATACCGGACCGAATTCGAGAACGGCGTTGCCGTGGCATGGCATCGCGTGCCGTTTACGTTGGGATGCGCCGGCAACTGGACCGAAAAGGCGAGGGCGGATCACTATGACAATCTTTGCCAGATCGATGGCCGTATCGTGTTGGCCGGCGAGCACGCCTCTTACATTCCGGCATGGCAAGAGGGAGCTATTCTATCGTCCCTTAACGCGATCACGCGGCTGCACGATCGCGTCGTCAAGACATAAAGCCAACTCATCAAAGGACTCGGCGCCATTACCCAGATCATGCAGGGAAATTTGAGCCTTCGAAAAACAAGCGTCATCGTGGCGATGTCAGCGGCGTCTTTGCTGGTATCGTGCGTGGCCCAAGCCCAAAACGCCCGGCTCTCGGCATCCGAACCTGTATTAAGCACAGGTTTCGGATTCACCGAGAAGAGCGGTCAGCAATTGTTTTCCAGTGTTTGCCAGGGGTGCCATATGCCAGACGCCAAAGGTGCGGCAGGTGCCGGCACATATCCGTCACTTGCGGGCAACAGAAATCTCGAAGCCAGCGGATATCCGATCGGCGTCGTCGTCAACGGACAACGCGGAATGCCATCATTCGGATCGATGATGAGCAACGATCAAATCGCTGCTGTCGTGAATTATGTGCGGACTCATTTCGACAACAGCTACGGGGATGACGTTACGGCGGACGACGTAAAAGCCGTTCGTCGATAAATTTCGGACGCTGCTGTCTTTTCGTGTCGGTGGTCGGGTCGATAAGAAATACTCCGCAAAGAGTTACTTACTTCACTTTCCCTGCACTGCGTTCAGCGGCATGGCGCATCGCTTCCGCCAATGCGCCGCCGCCGTCCTGCTTGGCCGGTCCGCGTGACGTCATCTGCCGATCGTTGAAGCGCGGGCCGCGATTGGCTTGCGGGCGATCGGCCTTGGCCCCGACGGGATCATCCATGCGCAGCGTCAGCGCGATGCGCTTGCGGCCGACTTCGACTTCCAGCACCTTCACCTTGACGATATCGCCGGGCTTCACCACTTCGCGTGGGTCCTTGATGAAGGTCTTCGACATCGCCGAGATGTGCACGAGGCCATCCTGATGCACGCCGATGTCGACGAAGGCACCAAAAGCGGCGACGTTGGTCACGGCGCCCTCGAGGATCATTCCCGGTTTCAGGTCGCTGAGCTTCTCGACGCCTTCCATGAATACGGCAGCCTTGAAGGCGGGGCGGGGATCGCGGCCGGGCTTTTCGAGTTCGCGCAGTATGTCGGTGACGGTCGGCAGACCGAACGTGTCATCGACAAACGTTTTCGGCTGCACCTTGCGTAGAATCTCCGTATTGCCGATCAGCGCCTTGATGTCGCTTTTCGTGGCTTTCAAAATCTTCCGCACCAGAGGATAGGCTTCGGGATGCACGCCAGATTTGTCCAGCGGATCCTCGCCGTCGTTGATGCGCAGGAAGCCGGCGCATTGCTCGAACGCCTTGGGGCCAAGCCGCGGCACGTCCTTCAGCGCTTTACGTGACTTGAACGGGCCATTGGCATCGCGATGTTGAACAATGCTTTGTGCCAGGCCGGAGCCGATGCCCGACACGCGGGCAAGCAGTGGTGCCGAAGCGGTGTTGACATCGACGCCGACGCCGTTGACGCAGTCTTCGACCACGGCATCAAGCGAGCGTGCGAGTTTGGATTCGCCGAGATCGTGCTGATACTGGCCGACGCCGATCGCCTTCGGATCGATCTTCACCAGTTCCGCCAGCGGGTCCTGCAGGCGCCGCGCGATCGACACTGCGCCGCGTAGCGTGACATCGAGTTCGGGCAGTTCTTCGGAGGCAAAGGCCGAGGCCGAATAGACCGACGCGCCGGCCTCCGATACCACGATCTTCGACATCTTCAGATCGGGCAGCAGCTTGACCAGATCAGAGGCCAGTCTGTCGGTCTCGCGCGACGCGGTGCCATTGCCGATCGCGATCAGGTCCACCTTGTGCTGCGCGGCGAGCTTGCCGAGCGTCGCCAGCGACGCATCCCAGGCACGCTGCGGTTCGTGCGGATAGATCGTCGTTGTCGCGACCACCTTGCCGGTGGCATCGATCACCGCCGTCTTCACGCCGGAGCGATAGCCGGGGTCGAGGCCCATGGTGACACGCGCGCCGGCCGGCGCCGCCAGCAGCAGGTCGCGCAGGTTGGCCGCGAAGACGCGCACGCCTTCTTCCTCGGCGGCGGTCCACAGCCGCATCCGCAGGTCAATATTAAGATGCACCTGGATCTTGGTGCGCCAGGCCCAGCGCGCCGTTTCCGCCAGCCACTTGTCGCCGGGGCGGCCATGATCGGAGATACTGAAGCGCTGCATGATCTTCAGTTCATAGGAATTCGGCGTCGTTGCCGGGGCGGGTGTCGCAGGTGTCGGCTCCGGCTGCATCGCCAGATCGAGGATCTCTTCCTTCTCGCCGCGGAACAGCGCCAGGATGCGATGCGACGGCAGTTTGTGCAGCGGCTCGTTAAATTCGAAATAGTCCTTGAACTTCTCGCCTTCGGTCTTCTTTCCGATGCGTACGGTGGACGACATCAGGCCGTTCGACCACATCTGCTCACGCAGCGCGCCAATCAGGTCGGCGTCCTCTGCAAAGCGCTCGACCAGGATCGCGCGCGCGCCGTCAAGTGCCGCAGTAACGTCGGCGACCTGCTTGTCGGCGTCGACGAACGACTCGGCGACCTTCTTCGGATCGTTCTGCGGCTCGGCGAGCAGCAGATCCGATAGCGGCTCGAGGCCGGCTTCCCTGGCAATCTCCGCCTTGGTGCGGCGCTTCGGCTTGAACGGCAGGTAGATATCCTCGAGCCGGCCTTTGGTGTCGGCCGCCATAATGGAGGCTTCCAGCGCGGCGTCGAGCTTGCCCTGTTCGCGCACCGATTCCAGAATCACGGTGCGGCGTTCTTCAAGCTCGCGCAGATAAGTCAGTCGCTCTTCAAGCGTGCGCAGTTGCGCGTCATCGAGGCCGCCGGTGATTTCCTTGCGATAGCGCGCGACGAACGGCACCGTCGCGCCGCCGTTGAGCAGTTCCACCGTTGCCGCGACCTGCTGTTCGCGGACGCCAAGTTCTTCGGCGATCTGTCGATTGATATTTGCCACGCGGGAGTCTTCCTTCGAAAAGCTACGGCGGGTGATGCCGCCGTCACAATCGCTTATGGACTGATGCGGCATGATTCATCAACCCCGCGCGACGCGCCTCAAAGTTCTGTGGATCGCGTTGTTTTGCTTCGAAAATTCCTTTGGTTTCCGCGTTTGCCCGAGATGCTGTTGTACAAAAATATAATGCTAGATCGCACGTCGCGAAGTGTGTAGACGGACGTTTCGTTTTCGGAGCGGTCATGTCGATTTGCGGTCTGGATTTCGGGACGTCGAACACGACGCTTGGCACCATCATCAGCGATATTCCTGTGCTGGCTGCGCTCGAGGGCGATCACGTCACGATTCCAAGTGCAATCTTCTACCGGGCCGATGCCGGCGTCCACATCGGCCGTCGTGCCGTTGAGGCTTATGTCGAGGGTGACGCCGGGCGGCTGATGCGCAGTCTCAAGTCGGTCCTTGGTACGTCGCTGATCGACGAGACCACGCGCGTCGGCCGGGAGCGCGTCAGGTTCCGTGATGTCATCGCCTATTATATCGGTGCGGTGAAACGGCGTGCGGAACAGGTCGTCGGATACCCGTTGCTGCGGGTCGTACATGGCCGTCCGGTGCATTTTGTCGAAGACGATCCGGCCGGCGATGCCAAGGCGGAGGCGACACTGCGCGACATCGCCGAGACTGTCGGTTTTCGTGACATCTCATTTCAGTTCGAGCCGATCGCCGCGGCGCTCGATTACGAGCGCCAGATCGGCTCCGAGGAGATCGCGTTGATCGCCGATATCGGCGGCGGAACGTCGGATTTCTCGATCGTTCGGCTGTCGCCCGAGCGCCATCGACATACCGAGCGCAAGGACGATATCCTGGCCAATGACGGCGTCCGGATCGGCGGCACCGATTTCGATCGTTATCTCAGCCTTGGTGTCGTGATGCCATTGCTCGGCTATCGCTCGGCGATGAAGCGGGCGGAACTCGACGTTCCGTCGGGCTATTTCCACGATCTCGCGACCTGGTCGAGCATCAACCGCATGTATGATCCGAAGGTCATCGGTCAGGTCCGCCAGGTGCGTTACGAGGCCGAGCGGCCGGAATTGCTTGATCGTCTGGTGCGGGTGCTCGACGAGCAGCGCGGCCATACGATTGCGATGGATGTCGAAGGCGCCAAGATCAGCCTCTCGGAGAGGCCGAAATCGAGCATCGCGCTGGACTGGATCGAGAAGGGCCTGGAGATCGGCGTTAAACGCAAAGACCTCGTCAATCACACCCAGCGTCTCGCTGATCGCATCGAGGCGCGGATCGACATCTGCCTGAAACAGGCCGGTCTTGCAGGAGCCGACATCGATGCTGTGTTCCTGACCGGTGGTTCGGTTCAACTGGCCCATGTCCGCAAGGCGATCACGTCGAAACTGCCGGCGGCGCGGGCGATCGATGGCGATACGTTTGGGGCGGTCGGTAAGGGACTGACCATCGAGGCGGCACGACGCTACGGGGTCTCTTGACCGCACGATCCCGGAGGCGCCGTCTTTCAGACGAAGCGCGGGATCGGGCCGTTGTGCGGCGTCTGGCCTGGAAGATCGACTTCGATGTCATCGATATAGCACCAGCCCCAGCCCTCCGGAGGGTCGTAGCCCTCGATGATGGGATGACCGCTCGCTTCAAAGTGTCCACGGGCGTGACGATGGGGCGATTGATCGCAGCAACCGACATGCCCGCACTCGCGGCAGAGTCGCAGGTGCACCCAAGGCGATCCGATCCGCAGGCATTCCTCGCAACCAAGCGCGCTCGGGGTGACGGTCTTGATTTGATGCGCGTGTGAACAGGGCACTTCCAAGCTCCTGGATTCCGGGTGAACAGATTTTAGTTTACACATAATGCTTTGGAGAGCGAAGACGCCAGTCTTGCGGCTCTCGGCTGGTCGGCCGATTTCACGGAATTCCGGACGACGAGTTCCGGGTTCAATACCACCCGTCTGTTTTCAATCGGCGCGCCATGGATCATGGCGACCAGGATCTCTCAGCCTTTGCGGGCCCTGGCGGTCCGGCGCACAGGCGCTGCCGCGTATCGCGCAGCCATTGCGCCTGTCATCTCCGCGATCTTGTTGCGCAGCTCGCTTGGTTCAAGCACCTCTACTTCGGCGCCGAGGCGCAATAATTCGGTTGCGGCGTGCCATACCGTTTTTCCGACCGGAATGACTGCGATCCGCCAGCCGTCCGCGTCGGCCTCCTCCTCGATGCGCATGCGTGTCCTCACGTAAGGATGGCTCAGCACGTTGAAGAGCTTCACGCCCAACGGCGAGAGCCGAATGGTGGCCTGGTTCGGATGTAGCTCGGCCTCCAACCGTTCGGTCGACGCGTGCCAGTAAGCGGCGAGGTCGAATTTGTCGGGTCGCACGAAGGGTTCATCGAGCGCCAGGCAATTCAGTACGCGCGCGACACGGTAGGTTCGGACGCTGCCATCGACAAGGCCCGCGAGATACCAACTGCCGCCTTTCAGCACGAGCCCGAGTGGTGCGACGCGGCGGCGCTTCTCGGCCTTCCAGCTCCGGTAGCGGATCTCGATCAGATTCTCGCGCAACACGGAGCTTGCGATGGTGCGCAGATGTTTGGGCTCCTCGGCTTCGCCAAACCAGCCGGGCGCGTCGAGATGAAAGCGCTGCTGCATCCGGCTGGCGTTCGGGCGCAGATTGGCCGGCAGCGCGGCCATCAGCTTGGTCTGCGCCGCCACCATCGCGCCGTCGAGCCCGAGCGCGGCCGCGGGCCCCGGCAAGCCTGCCATAAACAGCGCCTCGGCCTCCGGCTGCGACAACCCGTTCAGCCGCACACGGTAACCGTCAAGCAGGCGATAGCCGCCCTCGGCGCCGCGGTCGGCATAGACCGGAACGCCGGCGGCGGCGAGCGCATCAATGTCGCGATAGATCGTACGCACCGAGACCTCGCAAGCCTCGGCGAGTTCGGGCGCCGTGATCTGGCCCCGCGCCTGCAACGTGGTGAGGATAGAAAAAAGCCGGCTCGCGCGCATGGTGCAGATCATACCTGACACAAGATGTCAGGTATACGCCGGCATAACGGAGTGACCTCGAAACCTCCAGGAGACCTCGCCATGACCTCGTCCGATCGCATCACGCTTTATTATTCGCCGCAGAGCCGTGCCATGGGCGCGCGCGTGCTGCTGGAGGAATTGGGCGCGCCCTACGACCTTCACGTCCTCAACATGAAAGCCGGCGAGCAGCGCCAGCCGGCCTATCTCGCGATCAATCCGCTCGGCAAGGTTCCCGCGATCCACTACGGCAAGGCGCTGGTGACCGAACAGGTCGCGATCTTCATCTATCTCGCTGACCTGTTTCCGGAGGCGGGATTGACGCCCGCGCTCAATGATCCGCGCCGTGGCCCGTATCTGCGCTGGATCGCCTATTATGGCTCATCGTTCGAGCCGGCTTTGATCGACAAGTTCTTGAAACGCGAAGCTGCGCCGGTCCAGCAATCACCCTACGCCGATTACGACACCATGCTGGGTGCGCTGGAATCGCAGCTTGCCGAGGGACCTTACCTGTTCGGGGAGAAAATCACGGCGGGGCATCGCGCTCAGCTGGACGATGATGTTCGGCATCGTGCCGCGAAAGGATGTCTTCGTTCGCTATGCCGAGCGCATCACGTCGCGGCCGGTGTTCCAGCGAATTTCGGCGGCCGATGATGAGATGGCGGCGCGCCATGCCGCCGCCGGGGCATGACGTCGGCCTGAACGAGAGATGCCGACTCCCAAACGTTAATGAACGTTAATTCTTGCATGTCCCGCCATTCTGGATGTTCCATGCATGACGGCATATCTCATTGTTATTACTGCATTCCTTTGCCACATTCCGGCCACGCATCGCCCGTTTAAGGCGGTTGGCCCAGATGCGCCGCGGACCCCATTGTTGAGGCCGCGGCGAGGTGATCGTCCGTGATCACGCGGCCTTTGATCGCATCGCGATCCTTATCCCCTAAACAACACGAAGGAAGACAGTATGCGTAGAGTCGTTGCCGCGAGTGCATTGCTATTTGCATTTGCAACGAGCGCAGAAGCGCGCACTCATCATCACCATTATCGGCACTATTCCGGCCATCATTACCGGCATTACGCGCGGGGATACGGGGACCCGGGCTTTGCTTTCGGATTTGGCAACTCGAGCTTCGAACACTCAGGTTACGAGCGCTCAGGTTACGAGCACTCAACTTACCAACAGACGAGTTTTGGGCGCGCGCGTTCGGGGGGGCGGCCCGCAGCCTGGTGCGGGTGGTACATGCGCGGTCAGGTCGGGGCTGATCCTGGTCCCCAATACAACCTCGCGCGATCCTGGGCACACTATGGCAGCAACGCCGGCGGTCCCTCGGTGGGCACGATTGTCGTCTGGAGTCATCACGTCGGGAAGATCGTGGGTCAGGAGAACGGCCAATGGATCGTCGAGAGCGGAAACGACGGCCATGCGGTTCGAACCCGGCCGCGATCGCTTGCCGGCGCCATTGCCTTCCGTAACGCTTACGCCTCGTTCTAGTGGTCCGATTCTAACATTTGCATCCCGGTGTGGCAGGTACTTTTGCAAATGTTAGAATCAAAGGACCACTAGCAAATATAGGTTTCTAGTGGAGTTCTGGATTTGACATTCGCATAACGAGCGCGGGGCCACGGGGAGCGAATGTCAAATCCACTCCACTAGGTCAGCTGACCCGGCATTCTAGGAGACAAAACCCCGCTCCATCGGCTAGATGGAGCGGGGTTTTTCTATTTGGCCGGACAATCCAGAACCGAATTGATAGGAGCGACATGCGCCGTCCTTTGATGATCCGCGGTGGACGAGTTTTGCGCTTTGGCGCGGCCACGCCGGAATTTCTCGACATCGGAATCGGTGGCGACGGACGCATTGCCGAGATCGGGCCGTCGTTGCCCGAGGGCGATGCGAAGATTCTTTCGCTGGAGGGGCAACTGGTGCTGCCGGGTCTTGTCGATATGCACCAGCATCTCGACAAGTCGCGGACCCGCGCATTGCTCGATAACCTCTCCGGCACGCTGATGGGCGCTTCCGCGGCCTATCGCGCGCTGGCGCCTTCGATCACGAAGGAGCAGATGATCGCGCGGGCCCGCCGAACGGTCGAGGCGTGCAGCGCCCATGGCACCGTCGCCATCCGCAGCCACACCAATATCGATCCGCAAACCGGCGTGCGCGGCATCGAGGCCATGGTCGAGTTGCGGGCGCAGTGCGCAGCTTTCATGCACATCCAGATCGTGGGCCATGTCACCTCGGGGGCCACCTCGATGCTGCCGGAGAGCGACGCCTGGCTGCGGCAGGCGATCGATCTTGGAATCGATGCCATCGGCGGCGTGCCGGCATTTTCCTCCGAGCCGCTCGCCTTGCTGAAGCTGTTGTTCGACAGCGCCGAGCGCAGCGGGCTGCCGCTCGACATGCACATCGACGAACATCTCGACGCCGGCAGAGCGATGTTCAGCGAAATCGCCAGGATGACGCGGGCCTATGGCATGGCCGGCCGCGTGGTCGCGGGCCACTCTTCGGCGCTGAGCGCCATGGCGCCGGACCAGGCGCAGCGCACGATCGAGGAGCTGCGCGAGGCCGGCGTTGGCATCGTCACGCTGCCGGCTGCGAATCTGTTTTTGCAGGGACGCGATGCCGATCGCCTGCCGCCGCGCGGACTGACGCGGGTGAAGGAATTGCTGGCGGCGGGAATCCCGGTCGCGGCGGCCTCGGACAATATTCAGGATCCGTTTGTTCCCTCAGGCTCCGGCGATCTCCTGGAGATCGCGCGATGGACCTTGCTGGCCGGGCTACTCGGTATGTCGGACCTGCGTCAGGTCTTCGAGATGGTCAGTTCGGCGCCGGCGCAGATGATCGGGCTTGACGCCAATTGGGGCATCAGACAGGGCGCGCGAGCCGATTTGCTGATCGCGCGTGCGGATACGATCGACGACCTCGTCGCCGGCGGCGCGCTGGAGCGAACGGTGATGGTCGAGGGGCGAGTGGTCTCTTCGACGGTGACGCAGAACCATCTATCCACGCCGTAACTGAATCTAGCTAGCGCATATCGATGCGATATGGTTGATACGAACGCGGGCGCGCGCCCGCGATCAGGTGACAGGATTTCAGGAATCAAGGAATGGCCGAAGCGGACCTCGATATTGTCATTCGCTCCATTGCAAAGCAGCAGCACAAGGCGCTGATGACGGAGGCCAGGAAACGTTACGCCAGGCTGACCGGTTTGGCCGCCAAGGCCAAAACCAAAGAGGGCAAGGCGCGCTTCAAGCAGACCGCCAGGGACATGCTGCTGCTGGCCAACGCCGCGGCGCGGCGGTTGCAGATCACCGCCGAGAACGCCGCCGACAGCTACGCGCGGGCGATGAAGAATGCGCTGGAGGAAATAAAGACGGCTGAAGCCAAGATGGCCGCGGCTAAAAGCAAGGAAGGCAAGAAGGCAGCCAAAAAGAAAGACTGACCCGCCAACCGCGCGGCTCGCTTCCGCATCTTTGGCGGTGCGCCGCGCGCCTCAGGCGGAGACGTTCACAAGCTGGCCGGTCTTGCCCGCGTTTTGCTGCATCTGTTGCAGCATGATCTGCTGGATCTTCTGATTCACGGCCTGCTGTTGCGCCGGCGAGAGCTTTTCGAACTGCTGCTCGGTCATCCCGAGGCTCTTCAGGATATTCTCTCGCATCCGTTCCGCCGGGGACATCTTGGCGTAGTCGAGAAAATCCTGCACCACGCTGTTGCCCTGCGACGTGGCTCCACTGGCGCCGGCGGACGCGGATGAGTTGGTGTTCGACTGAAACACGGCGCTTGTGATCGGGCCGAAGGCTGTCACGGAAGAGATTGGCATCGGATGCTTCGTCCGCCGTCGGTGCTGGGTTGCGCGATAGCGCACGCAAGCGGTGTGCCGGCCGTCAAGCGCTAGTGTGGCGACACTGACGCTCCTTTCAGTTTTGCGACGACCTCTTCGAAGGAACGTCAAAGTCAAAGCCACACTAAAATCATATAGTTGCTAGTGTCCCTTTGGTTCTGACATTCGCAAAAGTGACCGCCGCGATACGATACGAATGTCAGAACCGGGACACTAGATATTCCAAGATGTTGGCCTGCGGATCGACCGCGATTTATCGATGCAGGGGAAATTTTTGCCCGGTCGAATTGTCACGACCTGTGCATTTTCTTCCCTGGTCCCTTAGGCGTCCGAACCCGATCCAATGATCCCAATGCGCATGCGTCCAAGAAGAAAATCCAAGAAGAAAACATGATGCCATGCCGGCCGTGCGGCTCGCTTCCGGCGGTCTAGTGCGCTATTCCAGCCGCCAACCTCAATCAAGCCGGCAAAGGCACCGCGCCATGGCGTATCAACCCCACTCCAAAGTCATCATCACCTGCGCCATCACGGGCAATATTACCCGCCCCGAGCAGTCGCCTCATCTGCCGATCACCCCGCAGCAAATCGCCGACAGCGCGCTGGGGGCGGCGGAGGCGGGAGCCTCGATTGCCCACATCCATGTGCGCGATCCCGAGACCGGCCGTCCCTCGATGTCGATCGACCTTTACCGCGATGTGATGGACCGCATCCGCGCGAAGAATCCGAAGCTCATCATCAACCTGACGACGGGGCCGGGCGGGCGGTTTGTGCCTTCCGAGGAAGACCCGAAGGTCGCCGGCCCAGGCACCACGTTGATGGCGCCGGAAAAGCGCGTCGAGCACGTCGAAATCCTCAAGCCCGAAATCTGCACACTCGATCTCAACACCATGAATTCCGGCGGCCAGGTCGTGATCAACACGCCGCCGAACGTCCGCAAGATGGCAGCCCGGATGCGTGCGGCGGGCGTCCTGCCGGAGCTGGAACTGTTCGATTCCGGCGACATTCACCTGGCGCGCGACCTGATCGCGGACGGGACCTTGCAGGGTCCGCCGCTCTGCACGCTGGTGCTCGGCGTCAAATACGGTTTCGATCCGTCGCCGGAAACCATGCTCTATGCGCGCAATCTGCTGCCGGAGGGCGCGACCTGGGCCGGCTTCGGCATCGGTCGCTCCGAATTTCCGATGGTGGCGCAATCCTGGCTGCTCGGCGGCCATGTACGCGTCGGGATGGAAGACAATCTTTATTTGTCCAAGGGCGTGCTGGCGAAGAGCAACGCCGAACTCGTAGCGCATGCGGCCCAAATCCTGAAAGACCTCGGCGCTGCGGTGGCGACGCCTGCTGAGGCGCGGGCGATGCTCAAGCTCGCCTGAACCTTGATCCCCCGAGGTTCAGCTCCGCAGATTCTCGGCGCGGCGCAAGGGAGCGGCTACCCCTTCCGAATTTTTGTCCGAAATTTTCTTGGGCGTGGCCCGTCCCGTCAGCATCGTCGCGCAGGCGCCGACGATGCGCTCGATCAGCGCCTCGACGTCGTCGAGGTCGCATTGGCCTTCGGACAGTTTGGTCAGTCGCTCGGTGTCGCGAATGGTCTGATGCGTCATGGCGAGCGCGAAATGCATTCCCCAATAAAGATCGGCCTCGTCGCAATCGGGCAGCGAACGGCGCATCGCGGCGGCAAATTTCCGCAAATGATCGATTTCGCGGTTCTTGATGCGGCGGATCGGCGGCACCGATTCAATCGAGGCGCGGATCATGAAATGCGCGGCCGTCGATTGCTCGTTGTCTGGCCCTAAGCAGCCGCGCAAGGTCGGGCCGACCAAAGCGCGCAGGATCGCCTTGATATCCGCACGCCCGTTGCCGGCGGTCTCTGCTGCCTTCAATTCCGCAAGCCGTGCGCGGTTGGTGGCGATGCCCCGGGTGACGAAGAGTTCGGCGATCAGCTCGTCCTTGGAGCCGAAATGATAGTTCACCGCCGCGAGATTGACGCCCGCCGCCGCCACGATGTCGCGCAGCGTAACGTCGCCGAAGCCGCGTTCGGCATAAAGCCGCTCGGCGGCGTCCAGGATCAAGGCGCGGGTCCGGTCTGACGGCATGGTTGGCGACCGTGTTGCATTTCAAACAGTTGTATGAAACTATGGTTTGAACGCCTCCGTGTCAATGCGCAAAGGATCCGTCGGGCGCGTCGCCTGGATCGGTCCCGCGCGTTGCGGAGCGTTCGTGAAATAAGCTTGCAGAGAGCCGGCGGCGGGGAGAAAGTGCCGCCAATCAATTCATCAAACGATGAGGGAACGCCAATGGACTTCACGATGTCGGAACGCCAGCGCGAATGGCTTGGCCGTGTGCAGTCATTCATGAAAACCCACGTTCGCCCCGCGGTGCCGATCTACCGCAGCAGGACGAGGAGGGCGCGCGCTGGAAGGTGATCCCGATCGTGGAGGAACTGAAGAAGAAGGCAAAGGCCGAAGGCCTTTGGAACATGTTCATGCCGCCGTCCTCGCATGAGGACGAGGAATTCCACGGCGCGGGATTGAGCAATCTGGAATATGCGCCGCTTGCGGAGGAAATGGGCCACATCGGCTGGGCCTCGGAGGTGTTCAATTGTTCGGCGCCCGATACCGGCAACATGGAAGTGTTCATCCGCTACGGCACCAAGGAGCAGAAGCGGAAGTGGCTGCGGCCGTTGATGGACGGCGAAATCCGCTCCGCCTTCCTGATGACCGAGCCCGCGGTGGCCTCTTCCGATGCCACCAATATCGAAACCCGCATCGAGCGCGACGGCGATCACTACGTCATCAACGGCCGCAAATGGTGGTCGTCGGGCGTCGGCGATCCCCGCTGCAAGATCGCGATCCTGATGGGCAAGACCGATCCGAAGGCGGCGCGGCATCAGCAGCAGTCGCAGATTCTGGTGCCGCTCGACACGCCCGGCATCACGATCGAGAAAATGCTGCCGGTGTTCGGCTTCGACGATGCGCCGCACGGCCACGCCCAGGTGCTGCTCGAGAACGTGCGCGTTCCCGCCAGCAATATCCTGCTCGGCGAGGGCAGGGGATTTGAGATCGCGCAAGGCCGTCTCGGTCCCGGCCGCATCCATCACTGCATGCGCACGATCGGCAAGGCCGAGGAAGCGCTGGAGAAGATGGTGAAGCGGCTGTCGTCGCGCACCGCCTTCGGCAAGAAGATCATCGAATATTCGATCTGGGAACAGCGCATCGCGGAAGCCCGCACCGATATCGAGATGAACCGGCTGTTGTGCCTGAAGGCCGCCGACATGATGGACAAGGTCGGCAACAAGACCGCGCAGCTCGAAATCGCCATGATCAAGGTCGCCGCGCCCAATATGGCGCTGAAGATCATCGACCAGGCCATTCAGGCCTACGGCGCCGCCGGGGTGTCCGACGACGCAGGCCTGGCGCGGGACTATGCCTCGATGCGCACCATGCGGCTCGCCGACGGTCCGGACGAGGTCCACAACCGCGCCATTGCCAGGCTTGAACTTCGGAAGTATGCCAACGCTCCGAACTCATAAAAGAGCGCCCGCTGGGCGCTCCTAAGGATAGTGAGCGTGGCCGAGGGCGTCAGGAACGACGAGGAATTTTCCGGAACCAAGCCGGTCGAGGAGCGGCACCGGATCGATGAGGTGCGCCTCCACGACTGGATGGCGCGAGCATGTCGAAGGCTTTCAGGGGCCGCTGACCGTCCTGCAATTCAAGGGCGGCCAGTCGAACCCGACCTACCGGCTCAATACGCCGAGCCGTTCCTATGTGATGCGGCGCAAGCCGTTCGGAAAACTGTTGCCGTCGGCGCATGCGGTTGACCGCGAATTCCGCGTCATCTCCGCGCTCGGCAAGCAGGGTTTCCCGGTCGCACACGCTTACGCGCTTTGCACCGACGACACCGTGATCGGGGCGGCCTTCTACATCATGTCGATGGAAGAGGGACGGGTGTTCTGGGATCCGACGCTGCCGAGCCAGACGCCTGAGGCGCGGCACGCGATCTTCAAGGACAAGATCGAGACGCTCGCGAAACTCCACACCTACGATCCGCAAGCGATCGGCCTTGGCGAGTTTGGCAAGCCCGGTAATTATTTTGCGCGCCAGGTCGACCGCTGGACCAAGCAATACCGCGCCTCGGAAACCCAGCACATCGAGGAAGTTGAAAAGCTGATCGAATGGCTGCCGCGCACCGTGCCGAGTCAGGAGCGCGTCTCGATCGTTCATGGCGATTATCGCCTCGACAACATGATCTTCCACCCGACCGAGCCGCGGGTGATCGCGGTTCTGGATTGGGAGCTCTCCACGCTCGGCGACCCCATGGCCGATTTCACCTATCTCTTGATGCAATGGACGATGCCGGGTCTGGCCAATGCCGACCTCAAGGCGTTGAACATTCCGACGCTGGAACAAGCCGCCAGGATCTATTGCGATGTCACCGGCAGTGCGGTGCCCGATCTGAACTGGTATTTTTCCTACAACCTGTTTCGGCTGGCCTGCATCACGCAGGGCATTGCCGGCCGCATCCGCGACGGCACCGCGGCAAGCGCGAAGGCGCTGGAATCGGCCGCGCGCACCGTGCCGCTGTCGAAGGCCTCCTGGGGCTACGCGCAGAAGGCGGGCGCGGTTTAGGCGCCCTCTACCTCACCGCCACTTCGTGCGTTCGCGAATACCGGCGAGCGCGGTCCGCGCGCCGGCGATGACCTCCGTGGTGTCGACCGCGACAAGCTTGCCGCCGCGCTTGAGGATGCGGCCGTCGACCACGACGGCGTCGACATTCTCCGGGGTGGTTGCTTCCAGCACAAGATGTGCCGGGTCGGTGACGACAGCCATGTTGAGCGCGTTGGGGCTGATCATGATCAGGTCGGCGCGCTTCCCCGGCTTGAGCGAACCGACCTTGTCCTCGATCCCCATCGCGCGCGCACCCTCGATGGTGCCGAGTTCGAGCGCTCTTCGCGCGGTCAGCTTGAATTCGCTTTCGGCTCGCGCATTCTCGGAATCGCGCGCCAGCTTCAGGACGCCGAACATGTTGGAGCTTCCTGTCAGCGCCGAGGTGTCGATCGAGATTCCGATTGGAATGCGCTTTGCCAATATTTCCGAGATCAGCGGAAAGCCGTAGCCGATCCGCAGTTCGGAGCCTGGCGAGGTCGAGATCGAGGCGCCCGTCTCCTCGATCATGTCGAGTTCTGCCGGCGTCACCGCCAGCGCATGGACCAGTTGAACGTCCTTGCCCATGAGTTTCGACTTGTACAGCAGTTCGACCTGGTTTACCGCGCGATGCGCGGCCGCCGCCACATGCACGGTGATCGGCAGGCCGAGCTTGCGGGCATTGTCGAATTCCGGCTGATAGACCTCCGGCTTGATCGGCCCGGCGCGAAATTGTCCGCGCCAACCCATGCCGAGCGAAATCAGGCCCTCGTTGGAGTAGCTGCTCCAGTTCTTGGCGAGGGTCTCGATCGGCGCCTGGTCGGCCGATTGCGTATCGGGCAGGCCCTGTGGCCAGCCGCAGGAATGCCGGGCGCGGATGCCGGCGCCGGCCAGCGCGCGAATATCGGCCTCGGCGTGCGCGGTGCTTCGCACATTGTGACACCACGAGTGCACAAAGGTCATGCCGGAATTGATCGCTTCGGCCGCCGACAACCGCGTGCTCTGGAAGATGTCATCCGGGGTCATCTGCTGGCCGAAGCGGGCGACGGTCGGGAAATAACCGTCTTCGGGCTTGTCGCCGGCAAAGCTGCGGAAAATCGTGTTCCACATGTGCCAATGGGTCTCGACAAGGCCGGGCATCACGATCATGCCGCTGCCGTCGATGATCTCGCCACCACTCACGCCGTGGCCGACGGCGACAATTTCGCCGTCTCTCACATGCACGGAGCCGCCGGTGAAGTCGCCGAAATCGCGCTCCATCGTCATCACATAGGCGTTCGTGATGGTGAACTCGCCGCGCGCGGGTAGCCTGGTCGAACCGGAATCACCCCGCGGCGTCTGCGCCATCAGGGGAGAGGAAAACAGCCCCGTTGCACCCCATGCGGCCGCGCCGCCAATGAAACCACGCCTGCAAATCTCGCACATAGCCCCTCCCAAAGGATCGGCGCGCCGCCGACCGCCGTTGGCGGACTTCATTGTGAATTGTGACTAGGTGTGTCCGCTCGCCGCCTTTTTACACCAATTGGCGGCTGTGACGACCGGTCTCCCCAGCATAAAGCCGGCATTGGTGCCTTGCAGCTCCGGCAAGGGAGGAGGGCGGCTGTCACAAATCTCCTGTCGTGATTCGCCATATTTTGTGACAGAATTAATAAGATTGGATGTCTATTCGGTTACACGGAGATGTCGATGCGGTCGGAATTTCAAGCGCGGTCAAACTCCCTGGTCTGGTCCAATCCAGTGTCCTGGTGGTGGGCCATGCTGACGCTGATCAGCGGCGTCAATATCGCGGCCTGGATTTTGATGTACCGCGAGCTTCACGATGCCGGCAGTTCCGGCCGTATTCCGGGCATGCAGATCATGCTTTTGCTCAGCGCCGCCTATGTGTTCGGCTGCGCCTTCCGCTCGTTGTTGCCGCGCGCCGATGTTCAGCGGATCTGCCTGTTCGATACCTGGCTCTCGAGCGTCGCCGTCGGCCGTTCGGTCGCAACCGTCGCCGAGGTATGTTTCGCGGCGCAATGGACGATGATCCTGTTGCAACTGGGGACGATGTCGGGCGCTACGACGGCGGTAACCGCGGCGTGGGTGATCGTGCCGCTGATCCTGATTGCGGAATGCTTCTCCTGGCATGCGGTCGTCACCACCAACTATCTCGGCAACGCCATCGAGAATTCGATCTGGGCGGTGTCTTTCTTCATCGTCGGCGTCGGAATATGCCGGCTGCTGCCGGAATTCGACGGTGGGCTCCGTATCATTCTCGTCGGCGCCCTGGTCGGCATCGTGGTTTATCTCGCATTTCTGATGACCGTCGACGTGCCGATGTATCTGAAGCGCTGGCGTGCGGATGTTGCCAGAGGCAACAGGGGCTTGCGGCCGCTGGAAGGTTTTCGCGACGTCAGCACACGCTGGGTCGTCACCTACGATCTTTCCGAATGGCGCGAAGAAATCGCCTGGATGTCGCTTTATTTCAGCGCGGCTGTCTGGGCGAGCCTCGGCCTATGCGTGTTCTACGCGGTCGAAGGTCATATCGCCGGATAGCCAGCGGTATTTTCTTCAGAATTTTTAAAGCAATCGGTCTGCGAGGCGGCGCAAATGCGGTCCAATCCGGGCAGACCGCATTTCGCTTGCGCGATTTGAAATTTCATCTCGCGGAAGGCGTTTTGGCGTCGCAACAAAATCCCATTTCCGTCCCAAATCCGCCCTCAACTCACAGCACCTTCGCTGCGGGTGGAATGAAACTGGGGACATGTTCGGCTAATTAGTATTGGGGATTTTGGCCATGGTACCCGCACAACCGCTACACGAAGCACTCAAAGAAGTTGATGGATCTTCATTTGGACCAGATGATTTCACCGACGATGAGTATGCCGACGATGACGTTGTCTCATTGCTTGAGGAGAATGCGCGACTGCGCAAACTCGTGATCAGGCTGTCGGAGATCGTGCTCCGGAACGTCGCAGACGATAAATAATTAAACGCCCGCGAAGCGTTTAAAACAGCCGGCCCGATGCAATTTGGGCGCCTTCGCTCAAAGCGGCGAGCTTTGCCCATACCACGTCTTCCGCCACGCGCCCGGCGCCGGCGGAGGTATCAAACCCGCAATCCGTCCCGGCCATGACGCGGGCGGGATCGCCAAGAGTTCGGGCGACGCGCTCGATCCGCTCTGCGATCACTTCGGGATGCTCGACGAAATTCGTCGTTAAATCGATCACGCCGGCGACCACGATCTGGTCGTCGGCAATCGCCTTTCCCTCAAGGCATCGCACTTCATGGGCATGGCGGGGATTGGCAAACGGCAGCACCAGCGCTCCGACATTCATCCGGGCGATCAGCGGCAGGATCGTCTCCAGCGCCACGTCGCGGTCGTGCGGTCCCTCGTAATTGCCCCAGCAGACATGCATGCGCACTTTTTCGCGTGGAATGTTGCGTAACGCGACATTGATGGTCGCGACCACGCGCTCGACGAAATCGAGAAAATCGCCAAGCGGCCGGTCCTGAAACGAAATGTGGTGTTCAAGCGCGAGATCAGGGCAGTCGAGCTGAAGCAGAAAGCCTTGGCCCGCGATCGCCTCATACTCGACCTGAAGCGCGCGGCCGACCGCGGCAAGATAAGCGTCTTCGGTGTCGTAATGTTCGTTGCGGATCGCCGCCACCACGATGCCGGGGGAGGGAGCGGTCAGGAAGGCTTCGACAAAGCCGCTTTGTCCGGCGCGCTTGCGCCCCTCGAGCACCTCCCGGAAGTCACTACATTCGCGCACCGCTTCCGACGCGCCGATATAGTTGATGTCGCCGATCACCTTTGGGGGCGCGAAGTTGCTGACCATCTCCTTGCCGGCGTTCTGTTGCTCCAGCGACCGCTTGAAAACCGGATAGTCCTCGACGTCGGCGCGCGGCCAGCGCTTCCACGATCCCCCAAAGCCCGTCATCCGGTGACGGACATGGAGGAAGAAGCCTTCCCGCTGCTGTTCGCCGTTGTTGCCGATATCGATTCCGGCTTCGATCTGCTTGGGGACGATGTCCTGTAACGCGGCGTGGCCGGCCCGGTCGATCTCTTTGGAATCGACGTTCTCTCCGCGCGAGCGCATGGCGTAGAGCTTCGTCAGCGCGGGCGGGCGCGGCAGGCTTCCGGTGTGGGTGGTGAGAATGCGGTCGTTGCTGCGCTGCACCGAAAGACCCGTGTGAACTGAAAGCGTCGCCTGTGATACTGTCGATCGATATCGAACTCAACGACAACAAGAGCGCGGCTGGTCTGCGCCTAACCGACGGCGCGCGCCAGATCGATCTTTATGTGATCGGTAGTTCGCACGCGAAGAACTCGCTGGTTGCCGTGATCCCCGACGCCGATTTCGGTTGGGTCGATCTCTGGTCGCCGACCCGCGACATTCCGGGCGCGCTTGTTTCGCACCGGGAGTTCGTCGCAGGCCTGCGCGCGCTCGGCATGATGCCGCATGTGTGGGCCGGCGGTCACGGCACGGGCGTCGCGCCGATCGGGCCGCCGGTGGAAGCGCTGGAGAAGTCCGACAAGCGATAGGCGCGATCAGCGGCGCTACGGTCGGATTGGCTCGGGGGAGAACAGATATCAGAAGGAAGGCACCGGCCGCTAGACTCGACCCTAGACGGACCACTAAGTGCCACCTTATGCGCGAGTGGACTCCGGCGGCTTGGGAAGTTCAGGCTCCCTGTCCCGAGAATCGGCGTTTTTTCTGCTTGGCCTGGCGAGGCTTGGTTTATCGGAGACTTGAAAGGGCCTGTAAGCTCGTTCGATCAGGTAACAAACCCGCAAGTTCGGCAAGGCCAGGTCCATTTCGTTGTGCACTTGCCTAATCCAATCGATCCAATCCCGGACGTCTTGCGGCGGAGAAGTACGTCATGTCCGCCAGTGCCCCCCGAGGAGTTGGAAGGCTTCTTCTCAGGTTGAGCAGACGGATGACGGGAATGCGTATCGCAATCAGCATCACCTTGGCTCTCCTTCTGTCGGGCGGTTGTTGCCTCGCCGACCAAGGATCCTCCTCACGATTTTGTATCGTTGCGGTTCGAAATGGCACGCCGACTGGCAAGGACAACAACGAGGCGTGGCGGATGACGGACAAGATCATCACATTGCCAGGTGTGCCGCGCCCAATCATTTACGCCATCAACCGGGGAGGCGTCTGGACCATCGACGAGAGCCGGGCCTTCGTCCCGTTCGGAGGGGAGTTTCCACTCAACATATTCTTCGACAAAATCGCACGCGATCCAGAGACCGCCCGCTTCATAGGCGTCACTGCCGCGCGTGGCGTATTCGCGCTCGATCCTGGTGAAACGCAATTCAGGAAGCTCTACGGCGTGAGCGAAACCCCTTTCCAGCACCCTTATTCGGTGGAATTCATGCCGCGGTTTAAGGGCTTTGTCATCGCTGACGCCAGCGGTCTTTATTTGCTGGACCGCGCAGGCGCGCTCAAACAACTGCCAGCCGTCAGCCACCCTCCCTCGGGCATTCCCTTTGCTATCTTTAATCAGCCGCGCGCTAAGTCCGGTAAGCCTCTGGGTGTCCCGTTTACGATATTTGACTTGCCGGCATTTAACGCTCTCCTGATAGGCGCGGACGTCCAGGGCCCAGCGCTGGTGGTTCGCTATGACGATGGCGAGGCGATTCTACCGACTACGCTCAAGCCTTTCGACTTCACGCGGGGCGTAACCGTTGAGGCGGACGGAAGCATCTCCGTTCGTACGCAGTTTGATCACCGGAGCTTGTGGCTGAATCCGACAGCGAGAACACCAATCGTTCAGGGCAAATCATTCGTCGTGGATGAAACTCCGGCACATATGGGAACGGCTCGCATCGAGGCCCCAAGTATCGGCAAGATCATCGTGAGAGCTCCGAACTCGGGCCTTTCCGAATTGGGACCCAGCGGGTCGGTATCGATTGCACTTCCATTCGACCCTGTCGCCGAGCCTATCAATGCGATGGTGGAAATGCCGGAGTACAAGGCGGTCCTGATCATTACGAATGTTTCCGCCTACACACTCCAGGACGATGGTAGCGTTAGCGAAATCAGGGGCGTCCGCGAAGTCGGCGTCTCGCCACTCACAGAGTCCAGAATTCGCCTCATCCCGGTTCGGAACGAAACGATCTTCCTCGGTCGGAACAGCCTAAATCTTCTGGTGGATACGCGCATTTCCGGCGAGACCGCCTGCAATTCGACCTACGTGCCGGAGCATAGGTAAAAAGCGGAACGCCAGCGCGAAGCTCTAACTTCCGTTGTTGGCCCCTTAGCCGACATTGGGTCGGGTACGCCGAGGTCTACTTTGACCCAAAGCAGACCTTATCTTCGGTTGGCCAATCCATCCGCATCGTGAGTCAACGGCCCAAGCTCTTACGCGACGCCGGGCCGAACAGCCATCGAGGCGCGAAAGCGTCCGCGGTGATTTGCCCGACTGTCCAGATCTCCGCGTAAAAATATTTTGCTTCGTGGTTCGGTAGAAGCAGACTTATTGATTCGACCTATCCCGCACCCGGAATGAGGGGCGTACGCGTCGTCACGAACGTTGGGTCGGGGAAGCAGTGGACGTTGATGACACTCTCGACGAGGAGTGTTGTCGCGGACGGCGAAGTCGTGTGGGCCTGACATCCCGACGCTGATGTCAACTCGGCGATGAAGCTCGCGCTTCACGCCGGGGACGGAGACAACAAAGCCCGGTCTCCGGGGCGAGCACGAAGGAAGCCGTTAAAACCATTGCGCAGGCAAGGCCGGGCGTTTCCGGCGAACCTGTGGTGACTAACTCGTGTGCTATCTACACTTTGCACGCGAGGCTGCGGGTGCGCTGAGGCATCCGGCTTTCCCTGCGCCCTCTATCTTTCGAGGGACATGGTTCATTCTCACTCGGGCGCACTTCGTGCCGCGAGAACGCACCGGCATATCGAGACGTCATCATCCAAAGGCGGCAATGCGTGCGAACTTCAGATCACGACAGAAATTAGATCGGCTTGCCCGCATACGGCATGGAAGCGGTGAGGCCGCCATCGACCGGAAATGCCTGGCCATTGACGTAGGATGCTTCGTCGCTCAGCAGGAACAGACCCATCGCCGCCAGTTCATGCGGCTGACCGGCGCGCTTCAACGGATTGAGCTGGCCGATCTTGTCCTGCGTGCCGCGTTCTTTGGCGCGATCGAACACCGGCTTGGTCATGCCGGTTTCGATCAGGCCGGGGCAGACCGCGTTGATCCGGACGCCGGTTCCTGTCAGCGAATAGGCCGTGGTTTGCACCAGGCTGATGACGCCGGCCTTGCTCGCCGCATAGGGGTGGCCGCTGGCGCCGGATTTCAGTCCCGCGACCGAGGCGGTGCAGAGGATCGCGCCGGACCCTTGTTTGATCATGTGCGGCGTTGCGTATTTGATGGCGAGAAACGCGCCGATCAGATTGATGCGCAGGATTTCCTGCCAATGTTCCACCGTCTGTTCGGCGATCGGCACCAGCCCGCCGCTGACGCCGGCGTTGGCCCAGATCGCATCGAGCCTGCCGTAACCGGAAACCGCTCTGTCGATATAAGCGATGACGTCCTTTTCGGAACCGGCGTCGGCGATGACGGCTTCCGCCGTGCCGCCCGCCTTGCGCACCTGATCGACGGTGTCTTTCACGCCCTCGGCGCGATCGACCGCGATCAGTTTTGCGCCTTCCTTGGTGAACAGCAGCGACGCGGCACGGCCGATGCCGCTGCCGGCGCCGGTAATGATGACGGATTTGCCTTCGAGGCGGCCCATGGGTGTTTCCTTGATCGGGTTGGCGCGTATCGCGGCGTTTTCGCCTTGCGGAATTATTCAAACAGGGTTTGAAACGTCGAAGTGACTTGAGGCGTTTGGAGTAGTCACGTACGACACCAACATTATTGAAGGGTTTTCCTGATGTCCAATCCCGACAAACCAGCAGTCGTCACGACACGGTGGTGGTGGGTGCGCCACGCGCCGGTGCGCAGTGACGGCGGCAACATCTACGGGCAGAAGGACATCGCCTGCGACACCAGCGACCTTCACGTTTTCGAGGCGGTGGCGAAACTCCTGCCGCGCCAGGCGGTCTGGGTTGCGAGCAGCCTTCAGCGCACGCATCAGACCGCGGAGGCGATCTGGGATACCGGTTTTCCAAAGCCTGAGACGATGGCCAAGGAAGCAGCCTTCGCTGAGCAGCATCTTGGGCAATGGCAGGGCATGAACCGCGCCGCGTTTCTCGCTAGCCGGCCCGCAGGCAGCCACTGGTTCGCCGATATCAGTGAGCCCGCGCCCGGCGGGGAGAGCTTTATGGATTTGTACAACCGCGTCTGCGGCGCGATCGATCGCATCAATGCCGAGCACGCCGGCCATGACGTGATTGCGGTCGGCCATGGCGGCACGATCAAGGCGGCGATCGGGCTCGCGCTCGGCGGACAGCCTGAAAAGGGCCTTGCCTTCGACATCGACAATTGTTCGGTGACGCGGCTCGATCACATCGTAGCTCCGGCCGTCAACGTCTGGCGGCTGCCGATGGTGAACCAGCAGCCCTGGATGGCGGAGGCCGCGCACAAGGCGATGCATCAACCGGCCGGGCCGGAGGTCGTTACGACCAAATTGGCCTAGGCTGTCATTCCGGGACTGCCCGCAGGGCCGGACCCGGAATCTCGAGGTTCCGGGTCCGGTGCTTCGCATCGCCCCGGAAAGACGTTCGGAGGATGGGAGCGAAACATGAGCTTGTTTGATCTCACGGGAAAAGTCGCCGTCATCACCGGCTCCTCGCGCGGCATCGGCCGGGCGATCGCCGAACACATGGCCTATCACGGCGCCAGGGTCGTGATTTCCTCGCGCAAACAACAGGCCTGCGATGAGGTCGCAACAGCCATCAACGACAAGGCTGGCAAACAAGTAGCGCTCGCGGTTGCCGCCAACATCTCGACCAAGGACGATCTGAAGCATCTCGTCGAGGAAACCAACCGCGTCTTCGGCACGATCGATACGCTGGTCTGCAACGCCGCATCGAATCCTTACTATGGGCCACAGGCGGGCATTTCCGACGATCAGTTCCGCAAGATTCTCGACAACAACATCGTCGCCAACCATTGGCTGATATCGCTCGTGGTGCCGCAGATGATCGAGCGCAAGGACGGCTCGATCACCATCATCTCCTCGATCGGCGGGTTGAAGGGATCAACCGTCCTCGGCGCCTACGCGATCTCCAAGGCCGCCGACATGCAGCTCGCGCGCAACCTCGCTTGCGAATACGGCAAGCACAATATCCGCGTGAATTGCATCGCGCCCGGCCTGATCAAGACCGATTTCGCCCGCGCGCTCTGGGAAAATCCGGAAACGCTGAAAGCGTCCACCGCGCGCACGCCGCTGCTGCGGATCGGCGAGCCCGACGAAATCGCGGGTGCTGCGGTTTTTCTCGCCTCCCGCGCCGGCACCTTCACCACCGGCCAGACCATCGTGATCGATGGCGGCGCCACGATCAGTTGACGGCTTCTGCGTCACTCCAGCGCCGCATACACCAAATTCCGCACCAGCGTTCGGGTGTAAACGCGCTGGCCGGGCGCCTGCGACATGAAGATGGCGAACAGGTCTTCCTTCGGATCGATCCAGAAGAATGTGCCGCCCATGCCGCTCCAGAAGAACTGACCGACCGAACCCGAAAACGGTGCGATGCCTTCTTGCGTGCGGATGCCAAAACCGAGGCCGAAGCTGTGGCCGGGCTGGGTCAGCGTGCCCATGATCTTGACGCTTGCGTCGAGATGATCGGACGCCATCCATTCGAGCGTCTTGCGGCCGATGATCCTGATGCCGTCGAGTTCGCCGCCATTGAGCAGCATCTGCGCGAAGCGGGCGTAGTCCATGGTGGTAGAGACAAGACCGCCGCCGCCGGATTCGATCACCGGCTTTTCGAGCATGTTGAAGAGCTGGACTTTGTCGCCGGTCCAGGGATCGGCCGCGAAGGGCTCGGCCAGCCGGTGAGCATTTTCGTCGCCGGTATAAAAGGCGGTTTCAGTCATTTGCAGCGGCGCCAAAATGCGTTCGTTCAGAAACGCGCCGAGCGACTTGCCGCTGACCACTTCGATGAGCCGGCCGAGGATGTCGGTCGAGCGGCTGTAGTTCCACTCGGCGCCGGGCTGGCAGATCAGAGGCAGACTCGCGACGATCGCCGCATGCTCGGCATTATCGATCTTGCGGCTGCGTACCCGCGACTGCTGATAGAGCTGCTGCACCAGACCGTTACCGGTATGTTCGTAAGTGATGCCGGAGGTGTGGCGCAGCAGATCCTGGATGGTGATCGGCCGCTTCAACGGCACGAGATCGAGCTGGCCGTTGTTTTCGACGCCGACTTTCTGGTTGGCAAATTCCGGAATGAATTTGGCGATAGCGTCGTCGAGCAGGAACTGACCTTCCTCGAGCAGCATCATGATGCCGATGGAAACGATCGGTTTGGTCATGGAAAAGATGCGGAAGATCGTATCCCGCGTCATCGGCGCGTTTGCGGTGGGATCTGCTTGCCGAGCGCGTCGAACCAGCCGATCTGGCCGCCTCTTGCGACCATGATGGTTGCGCCGGGCATGGTTCCCTTGTCGATCTCGCGCTGGAAGATGTCCGACATCCGCTGCAAGCGTAGGGGTGACAGCCCAAGCAATTCCGGCTTGGCTTGCGGCAAAGGCGGGGTTTGGGCGCCAAGGGCTGGCTTCGTGGCTGACTGCGCGGACATAACGGTCTTCCCTTATTTACTGTCGTTGTCAGGTCTCTTTGACCTTGGCGGAGCCCTGTCGGAACGCCAAGACGGGCGTTGAGGATGCCACCGGACGCTTCGCCCTTGCAATCCGCCCCCGCGCTATGCTTGAAACGGCTCGGAACGGCGGCAACGCCAGCTTCCCACAGGAGTGTAGCTCAATTGGTAGAGCACCGGTCTCCAAAACCGGGGGTCGCAGGTTCGAGCCCTGCCACTCCTGCCAAATAAATCAACATCTTAGGCACCCCTTCTTCAGAACACTTTGAGAACGCGGAGGCCCGCTGGACCCAACTTGGACCCAAACCTAGTTCGGTCCGAGTATCGGCGTTCCCAAGGCGTTCACGACCTCCGACATTTGAGTGCTCTTCTTTTTCGTGAGCTGGGCGTAGACGCGAAGCAGGGTTGCCGGATCATCGCCGATGCGCGCCGCGACCCGGTGCACCGGCATGCCAGCGTCCAAAAGCATCGTGCTGTGCGTGTGCCGCATCATGTGGAACGTGAAGCCGGCAAAGCCGAGCTTTTTCGCCCGCAGGCGAAACGCCTTGCTGACCCCCCAAGGGTCCCGTGGCCGGGCAAAGTCAAAGTCCCTACCGGCCGCCGGAATGGCCGGGAACATCAGGGCGTCCGCCGGAAGTTTGACCAGTGACAAGTTTACCTCGGCCCCGTCGGGAACGCCCGCCTTGATCCGTTGATGCAGTTCTTTCTGGGCGATGATGAGGGCGATGGTGCCGTCGTCCAGATCGATGGTGCGCAAACCGCGGGCCGTCTTGGGCGGCTTCAGCCGCATCCCGTGCTTTTTCGTGGGCTCCCAAGCCCTCTCAACTTTGAGGATCTTCTTCTCTATGTCGAGATCGGTCCAGCGCAAGGCCAGCACCTCGTTGCGCCGCATGCCCGTGGAAGCCGTCAAGGCGACAATACGGAACAGCGGGGATGACCTTAAAGCCGGTGACCAGCTTGGCGAGCTCCGTCTCGTCCAACGCGATGCCAGGCCTGCCGTCGCCTTCCTTGGGCCTCTTGGCCGTCTTGGTCATGGGGTTGACCGCCAGGAGACCGGTGCGAACCGCGGCTGCAAGCGCCGCACCAAGCACGACATGAACGTGCCGCTGAGTGCGTTTCGACAGCGGCCGCTTCGTCCAGGGCGAAACCTTCGTCGCAAGGCCGGTATAAAGCCGATCGATTTCGGCGGGTTGGAGCTTCTGCAGGAGCGTCGAGCCGATCGCGGGCTTGACATGCTGAGTGAGCAGCTGGGCATAACGCTCCCGCGTCCGCTCGGAAACTTCCTCCTGCTTGCGGCCCGGTGCGCCGATGCGCAGCCACTCGTCGAGCCACTGCTCAATGGTCAGTTTGACCGGGTCGACGTGATCGCCATCGTCGCCGGATTTTAGGAGCCGACGCAGCTCCTTCCGAGCGTCACCTAACCGGCCCCGGACCGTCTTAGTGAAGCGCCGGCCCCCGATGCGATACCTCAACCTGTAGACGTCGTCGCCGCGCTCATCGATGGAGCCGTCGCCGTGGGATCGTTTTGACATAGGGTGATCGCTCCTTGTTTCAAATCGGTGTGTGATTGCCAAGCGGGCGCCCCGCGGCAGCATCTTCCAAATCTTTTGCAAGAAGCTCGGCACCCCAACCTGGGAGTCGCGCGACTACGCTAAGATTTATAAAGGTGCCGGTCGGTTTGCCGAACCTGCTTCTCGAAGACGCTTTTGAGGTGAAATCGAAGGATATTTCGGCGCTCAGCGCTGTGCGATCGACTTCGATCGTATGCACACGTTCGGCAAGGTCGCGCGAGGCGAGGATGGCAGTAAAGGCGTCCAAAAAGGTCGTCTTGCCCGTGAGCTTGCACCGCTCTTTAGTGCGAGATTTCGACAGGCGACGAACCCGGTCATCAGTGTCGGACAAATTGTCCGTCGCGAGGGTAGCGGCTACCAGCATAGCGACCGTTTCGGGGGTCGCGGGCAAGCCATTTCCGCGCCCCTTACCGACGGGCGCGGGAAGGGCGCCAAGCCGAATAAGCGCGCGTTGGCGTTCGTATAGTGCAGCCGGCGTAAGACCGAGCACCGCAGCCGCTGTTTCAGAGAAAACCTTCAAACTCATCATGACCACCGGAGACTTAGCATTATAAGTGGCGAGTGCACAATGATCTTGTGGCGTGATGAAGTAATGCTATAAGTGGTGATCAGCCACTGATGGAGAATGATGATGACGGATTCGGTCAAAGAGGAAGATGGGCGGCTCGTTTATGACGTGCCCGAGGCGGGTGCCATGCTCGGCTTGACTAGAAATGCCTCGTATGAGGCCGCGAAGAGGGGGGACATCCCGACGATTAGGATCGGAAAATTAATTAGGGTGCCGAAGGCCGCGTTCCACCAGATGATCGAACGGGCAGGGGCGAAATGAGCGCGCAAATTGTACCTTTTCCGCTGGCCAGGCGACACGACATGATCGCCCGACAGTCTCGCTATGCGGCAGCGCTTAAACCGGATTCATCTGAGAGATTCATTCAGCGTCAGCTGGAGGTCCAGCGCGACAACATGCGGCGCCGGGGAATCGCGGAGGACCTGGTAGCCCGGGAACTATGGTGCATGGAGACGGCGATCCGCCGCGAATTGCATGCCTCGATTTCTACGAGGGGCGCATGAGGCGGCGGCGAAGGCTTAAAATCGAAGGACCGTTCTCGCCTCGCATGTTTGAGATGCTGGCATCCCCGGCCTACCGAGCGTTATCGTTATCGGGCCACCGGGTCCTTTCGCGCATCGAGGTCGAATACGGAAACCATGGCGGGAACGACAACGGCAGGCTGCCGGTCACGTACACAGATTTCCAGAAATATGGGATCGACCGCAAATCGATCGCCGGCGCCGTTCGGGAAGTGGCAGCGCTCGGATTTGTAAGGATTACGGAACGCGGTCGCCCGAGCGAGTTCCGACTTCGGCCGTCACCCGAACTATTTCGAGCTTACTTACATTCACGGTGCGCACGGCGAAGAACCGACGCACGAATGGAGGCGGCACAAAGCCGTCGGAGAAGCGTTGAAAATCGCGCACCATGCACGTGGCGCCAAAGATGCCGATGCGGTCGCAAACTCCGTAAAGTGGGCGAGCAAAAATTCAGACGCCCGGGAGGGGATTTCCCTAAAAGCGGGCCCGGAATCACCCCTGAAAACGGATCAGATCGGGGGGGAATTCCACCCCTACAGTCCCAGGCCCCTAAAACGGGCGTACTTTCTATATCTTCGAGGGGGTAGTGCAGCATGACAGAGCACGCCCGAACCCTCCGAGCGTTGCGCGGCATCGAGAGTGCGGTCCGGCGGGCGGCAGCCGAAAGCCGGCTTGGTTACGAGTTCAGCGCCAACTCGTTCACCTTCGCCGCAATGGGCGCCTGCCTGGCTGCCGGACGCGCGTTGGAGGATCTCCGCGCCGCGCTCGAGCACGACCTCGCTCAAACCGAGGGGGCGGGGCATGAATGAAGCCGACTTCCGCGTGGTTGAGATCATAGGCCGCTATCCGAACGGTGCCTCCGCCCTGGTGATTGCCAAGGCCGCGTTGGGCGACAGGGCCAGGAGATACTCGAAAGACGCTCTGATCATGATCGGCCTGCAGGTCGCTGCCAGGATGGTCGGCGAGAACGTCCTGGTGCCGACCAGGTCGAACATGTTCACAATCGCACGGGAATAATTCCCGCTCGCAAACTAAGGAGAAGACAATGGCCTATTTTAAATCGCTGACCACCCCTGACGGGGAGACTGTCATCGTAAACATCGACGCGATCGCAACACTGAAAAGGACGGCGGCGACAACCACCATCGAGTTTTGCCCGGGTGCCGTCATAGTCAGGGAGACGCCCGACGAGATCGTCGCGAAGAGCGAGTTTCGCGGGACGATAGAGCCGGCAAAGGGCGACGAGCTACGGGCATAGGGCGGGAGCTAAGGCGGAGGATGCTTGAGGTGGAATTGCAGCCGAGCATAGGCTATATTTCACAACCTCAGGCCGAATAGGAGGCGACGCAGATGCGCTTCACCCTTGGAGAAGTATGGAGGAGCAGTAGCGGCATGCGGGCGACGGTTGTCGCTCTCGACGACGACGGCAGAAGAGCAACCCTATTTTTTGAAAATGGCAATGAGCAAAACTTCCAATGGATGGAGCTGACCCAAGCCGGCAACTGGAGCCCGGACGCATCTCCACGCCCCACAAGAAACGCTGCCGAGCTGAAGAAATTGGTGTTGGAAAAAATCGCCCAGCACCCAGTCTGCCCGCAAGGATGGGATGTCGTAGTTGAACCAACTAACAATGGACGTTGGAAGGTGGTGCACAAGTCGCCTCACCCGGCGATCGGATATACCGACTGCGCCAATTACGCAGGCCGCATCGCACTCCAGTTTGGGATGCTGTTCGATCTCGCCTGACATGTGAGTTCGCCTAGGATCTGCTGATGGCTGCAACGACGAAGGACGCAAGGCGAATGCTCGGGCTCTCACTCCATGGCTGGGAAAACGTCATGGTAGTGTTTCTGATTTTGGCTGGGCTAACTGCGTTGGCTGCCGCAGCATCCACCTGGGCTGTAGTCCATTTGCAACGAATTGAACTCGCCAAATCAGACAATGAATTTGCCAAGTACAAACTCGAAACCGCGAAAGATATTTCGGAAGCGAATGCGCGGGCCGCCGAGGCCCGCTTGGAATTGGAGAAGTTTAAGGCTCCAAGATCGCTATCCTCCGAACAGCGAAAGCGCATTGCCGATAAGTTGAAGTCCTTCGGTGGGGTGCAGTTCGATGGCGCCTGGACCAACTTGGATCCAGAAATCGATCTTCTCTTCACAGCGATTGAGGAGACATTGGTCTCAGCCGGTTGGAAAGGCGTTTCGTACAACGGTGGAGGTCAGCTGTACGGCCGCAAAGGCTACATCTCTGTTGGCCAAGCGAATGCCTACGGCGTTATTGTCAATATCGACAAGTCTAAAAGCCCAAATCTGCTCTGGCCGGCGCTGGACTTGGTCAAGGCGCTTACTGAGGAAGGGATAGGGGTTGGTTTTCAAGACGGCGCAGGGTTTGTGAGCGCGAACTCTGACACCATACATATTTTGATCGGCCCCAAGCACTGATCATGGGAATATGCCTGCGCCAAACGTGCCATAAGCAGTTGCTCTAGGCGAGGAAAGCGCAATGACTGACGACGACATCATCAAAGCCGATCTTGCCCTCTCTGAGTTGCCGAGGGCGCGCACGCTCCCGCTAGAGCAGGCCAAGGCAATCCTACGTCACCTCGCAAACACAACAGGCAATAAGGGCACCCGTACACAAAGCGTCGAGAATGCCCAAGCCGACGCGTGGCTGAGCATCTGCACCATCAGCCAAGCCCTGGACCATCAAGGACATTGCGACGACGAACTTTGGGACAAGGCCATGGTCCTAACCAAGCGGTGGCACGAACTGTTGATCTAGCGGGGGTCCTATCGTCCTTCGCGCGCGACGCTCGGCAGCGCCGGTCGCGGTTCTCGACCACCCAACGGTCACATCGCCGACACCATCGCGCAACCGAGATGTCGCATTGCTCGGTGTACGCTAGTCGGGCCGCCGAAGCCGGATGTACGCGTACGGCGGCTCGTGCGGCCCTCGCCAGTGCCCCCCGTTCCGGCGAGGGCCGTGCCCTGTCTGGGTCCAAGCTTGGGTCCAGAGCTCACCGCAATTTTGCGGCTACCAAATGAAATCAATCGCTTAATCATCACTTGCCACCGGTTCTCTCATTCGGTGCACGTAGTGCGACGGCTTTTCGCACTTTCATTCCTTGGTAACGAACGACTAGCTAAAGTGGATTTGCCTGGTTCGCGCGGATGCGCTTCCCGGTGCTAGCCGCGCGGCGGGTGGGATACCCAAGCGGTGTTAGATCGGCGGATGCCGGTACCCCAGTCACAACTCAGCCCATTTCTGCCGTCGCGTCACCGCGCGCGGCATCACGGTTATGAGCGACATGCGACGCCGCATCAGCAAGCCACGCTGCAAACTCTGCAAGCATCCCGACCGCGCAAAGATCGAGATGACGCGCCTTGCCGGCGTCGGTCTCGACGCTATTGCTGCACAGTTTGATCTCAGCCGGGACTTCGATCTGGCGCCACATGCGCGACCACGTCAGCGAGGCCGACAAGGCGGCCTATCTGGCCGACGTACCATTGCAGGAGATGCTCGCCCGGGCGGCGGACGAGGGCCTCAACCTCTTAGATTTTTTCAAGATCGTGCGCGGCACGCTGATGAAGCAGTTTCAGCTCGCGGCCTCGGTCAACGATCGGCGGGCCGTGGCAGCGCTCGCCGGCCGGCTCAACGAGGTGCTGGTATCGATCGGCGGTGTCACCGGTGAGATGCTGAAGCTGGCGCCGACGTCGATCACCAACAACACGGCGGTCTTCGTCAACAGCCCGATCTTCGCTGACTTGCAATCGATGTTGGTTCGGAAATTGACTGCCCATCCAGAGGCGCTGGCGTGCGTCGTGGAAGGCCTTCAGGAATTGGAGGCCAAGGCGAGCCCCGCTGTGAACGACACCATGCTGATTGACGCCAAGCCGCTGGAGCATGTCCATGCAGGGTAGGTCGATCTACGGTCAGCTGGCGTCGGCCCTGAAGGGCAATTGGCGATCGAGGGCGCGGCCGTCGCAACTGCCGCCCGCTTGGGCCTGGCTCGTTTGGATGATCCTGACGGGCAGAGGTTGGGGCAAAACGTGGACGGCCTCAAACTGGATCAACGAGGTCGCGATGGCGAGTGTGTGCCGCATCGCCCTGATCGGTGCCACCTCGGCCGACGTTCGTGACACCATGGTCGAAGGCGAAACCGGGATACTGCGCACCGCACCGGCGTGGACGAAGCTGGTCTACGAACCCTCGCGACGGCAGATCACATGGCCAAACGGCAGCATCGCGCAGACCTTCAGCGCCGAGGAGCCGGACCGGTTGAGAGGTCCGCAATTTCACTACGGCTGGCTCGACGAACTCGCCGCCTTTCCGAACGACGATGAAATCTGGAACATGTTTATGTTCGGGCTCAGGCTCGGCCAGCAACCGCGCTGCATCATCACGACCACGCCCAGACCTAAAAAGTTGATCAGATCGCTGATCGCGCGGGACGGTGTCGACGTTGCGGTGGTGAAGGGCAGCACGTTCGAGAACGCGGAGAATTTGGCGCCAGGCTTTCTGGAGGCTGTCAAACGGCGATACCAGAATACGCGCATTGGCCGTCAGGAGTTGAACGGCGAGGTCCTGTTCGACGTCGCCGGCGCGCTCTGGACCCGCGAAATGCTTGAGCGCGCAAACGGCAGCTGGGTTTTGCCGGCGATGAAGCGGATCGTGGTCGCGATCGACCCGAGCGGCACCCGCGGCGAGGAAGATACAGGCGACAGCATCGGTATCATCGTTGCCGGCCTTGGCACCGACGACCTCGGATACATATTAGCCGACCGAACCTGCAAGCTCTCGCCAGATGGTTGGGGCCGCGTCGCTGTGCAGGCCTACCACGATTTCAAGGCCGACAGGATTGTCGCCGAGCGCAACTTTGGCGGCGCGATGGTCGAACACGTCGTCAAAACCGTCGACCCGAATGTCTCGTACAAGGAAGTCACGGCCTCTCGCGGCAAGGTCGCGCGCGCCGAGCCGATATCGGCTCTGTACGAGCAAAGCCGCGTCCGACACGCCCGCGTGTTCTCCGATCTCGAAGACCAGATGGCAGCGATGACCAGTGACGGTTTCGTCGGCGGCGGCTCGCCGGATCGGTGTGACGCTGCGGTTTGGGCTCTGAGCGAATTGATGATCTCGGCCGAGCCAGAATATTACGCGCACATCATGTGGGGCCTCGGCGGCATTTTGGAGGGCTCGCGTCCCGATGAGATTACCCCAGAACAAGAGTGGGAAGAGGCCCAAGCCGCGGCGGCCCGCGGGGAATTACGCGGCGCCGAGCTGACATGGTTTCTCCGTGAACGGCAGAAGCGTGCGCCCCGCGCGATCGGGAGATCGAGCTGATGAGCGCCTTGGCCCGTCTTGAAGACCTGCGGCGCAAGTTCCGCGCGTTGGTGCCGTCAAAGAAGATCTCGCGGAAACAATGGCGGGAGATTGTTAGGGCCGCGGCACTCGAACAGGTGCGCGAAGTTGCCACGATTGAACGGGCAATAGGCGTCGGTCACGACAAGGGTTTGCTCGACGAAATGCGCACCTCGGTGCGGGCCCATCTTAAATCCGCGGGTGCGCGGTTCGATTAGGAGAAGTAAATGCTAGACCAGTTTTTGAAGAGGTTGCCGGCTGAAGCGACGGCAGAGCGGGACTTGATTACGCAGGCCTTCGGTCTTCCGACCGCGGTCAAGAGCAAGGTGGCGGAAATTAAGGGCAATATCCGGTTGTCCGACGACGCGAAGCGCGACGACATCCGCGCCATGGTACTCGGCAACCCGCTGGGGTACCTCAAGCAACTCAATGGTCGCGCCGCCGCGATGACCGCGGATCTTAATAATCTCAAAAAGAGCTTCGCGCCGAAAGCGCCAGATCGCGCCGACCTCTTCGGCGAGATGCAACGCCGCGAACTTCGCGATCACGCGCGATCGCTGCCGCCTGAGAAACGGCTCCGGGCAATCATGGACGACGCGCAGCTAACCGAGGCCGTCCTGCTTGGTCACCCATCGTTGAGCGGGCTGTCCACCGAGTCCCAGGCCGACGCCCCATCGCAGTTCGAGATCGTCCGGCAGCATTACATCGAAAAGACGTTCGGCCCGCAACTGCGCGGGGTTGAGGCGCGCGAGCAGGTGGTCGAAGTCGTCAACGCCGCGCTCAAAGTCGCCATCTTGCAATTCCGAAACGAGAGCGGCCTCAACGAAAACGAAATGGTCGCGGCGTTAGGCTGAATCAATTAGCGACCTTCGGCAGAAGGGCCGACATGTGCGTGAGTGTCGGCGATGCAAAAACCGCGCACAGCCGGCGGGGTTCTCTTCCTGCAGGACGCGCGGCCGGCATAACTAAGGAGAAGAACCACAATGAGCAATCGCAACGATCGCAGCCAAGGCTTGAAACCAGATCCCGCGCGGCCCCAGTCACGGCCAACGCCAGCGCCCGTCACGGCCGGACAGGTCAAGCGTGAGGTGCAGGCCGGTATAAATGCCGCTGCTGCGCGCGATACCAAGCAGAGGCCGGCGCAGCGTGTCTCCGACCCGCAAGATTGGCGGCGCGGGTGATACCCGAGCTTGCTGAAGAACTCGCGACCCTGGCCGGCAGCATGGCGGCGCTTGTCGCCGGTTTGCCGGACGAGATGATGGAAGATTTGTTAGCGGGCTTTCGCGATACTCTTGAAGGCGAGATGGCCGGTCTGGGCGCCGACGTTGCGAAGCAGATCGCGGACGCCTTCATGGTCGCTGTAATCGAGCGCAAGCGAGAAATTGAGACGGCTGCCGGCGGCAACATCGGAGTTACCTTGCAATGATCACGAGCTTTGAAGTCGGCGCGGTTTTCAAAATCATCAACGAGGCCTCGCCTCAGTTGACGCGCATGCTGCGCCAGGTGCGCGAGCTGACAGCGGCGGTCGACAAGGCGCGCGCCAGCCTGGCGGAAATCACCAAGGGCGTCGGATCCGGAAGCGGCCTTGCGGTGGCGATCGGCGAGACGAAAAAGCTGGCCGATACCTGGGGCGACGTCGCCGCACAAGCTGGCGCAGCTCGCATAGCCATGACGAACGCCGCTGGCGCAACCGCGCGCGCGGCACGTCTGCCGCCTCCTGGTGGCGCCGGAGTTAGTGGCCGCGGCGGTGGCGGCGGCCGACATCAGCCGAGCTGGTTGGCGCGCGGCGGCGGTGGTGCGCATATTGGCGGCCCAGCCTTTGGGATGCCGGGTGGTGGTCATATCAGTTTCCGTGGCGGCGCAATGGCCGCGGCCGGCCTTCTCGGCTATGGCGTCTACCAGGCGATGGAATACGACGACGCGGCCGTCATGATGGCGCAGCATGCCGGCGTCGACCTGGCGACCAATCGCGCCAAATTCCGAAAGATGTTGACGGACGCAGCGGTGACGACCGGGTTCGGCGAGCACGACATCTCGATGGCGGCGCAACAAGAATTGCGCATGTTCGGCGACACCGGCGGCAGCAACGGCGTCGATGTCCTGCCGAAGATGTTGCGTTACGCCGCAACCGAAGCGCGGCTGAAGGGCAGCTCGCTCGAGGAGTCGATGTCCTCGATGACCGGCCTGTCGCATATGCTGCAAAAGTACGGCGAAGCTGACGTCGACAAGATTGCGCCGGCGTTCTCCGCGCTGTCCGTCCGCAACCCGATGTCGCTGGCACAGCAGGAGCGCGCGTTCGGTTACGCGGTGCCACTGCTTCATACGCTGGGAATTGACCCTTACGATACGATGGCAGCGTCGACCGCTCTCGCCCGCGCCGGCATCACCAACACCAAGGGCGGCACCTGGGTTCGGGAGATGGCGGTGAGGGCAATGCCGGGCACCTCGATGATGTCTAGGATGGCCTTCGCAAGGCACGAGGAAGCGCTGAAGGCGTTCGGTCTAGTTGACGGCCAACATAAGCCAACCTGGTTCGTCAACGGCAACCCGAACATCACAAAGATGCTGGAGATCGCCAGCGAGAACGCTGCCAAGATCCCACTGGACAAGCGAGGCGGTTATGAACGCGCACTGTTCGGCGCGCAAGGCTCCGGCGCCATGGCAATTCTTTCCGAGCCGGCCGTGCGTCAACAGATGCGGCTCATGGGCGCAGAAATGCAGGATCCGACGAACGTCAACCGGGTCCGCAACTTCATGTCCGTATACGGCGAACAGTCGTCGCTGCAAAATGCCCGTACAGGGATCCAGCAATTTAACGTCACGCTGGCCGATATCGGTGAGAAGATATTGCCCTCGGTGAACATGGGGCTTAACGATTTCAAATCGCTCCTCGAGAAGGTCCGGGGCCTTCTGCCGAATGTGCCACAGCTCGGAACCACGATTGGCGCGCGCGCCATGGAGGGCGCTGTCGCGGGCGGCATCGCCGGCTCTTTCGTTCCGGGTGTGGGCACACTCGCTGGCGCCGCTGGTGGCGGCGCGCTCGGTGTCGCCGAGGCCTTCATGGAAGGCTACAAAGCAAATCAGCACTACACCTTGGACGGTGCGGCGAGATCGAAAGCCATCGCTGATTCCGTCAGAGGCGCGCCGGCCGGACCAGGCGGCATTTTCCCCGGCGGGACCCAGCGCACGCAGCTCGCGCCGATCAAGCTCGACCTCAACATCGACGGCCGCACCTTGGCCTCGACGATGAGCGAGATCATGGCCCACGTCGTTGAGTTCTCAACGCAGGCGCCGGCGGCCGACGGCCTCGGCATCTACAACGGCGGTGGCGAGTAGTTAGGGGCGCGCCGGGAGAGGGATTGGTTTCGGATGTAAAAACCAACTCCTCTCCCGGCGTTTGAATTCGAGGGGGGACGAAAATGACGGTAACCGGCACGAAGGTCGGGCGCCCTCGGAATCCGGCGGCGCCATCAAGGCCGGAGCCGTACGAGCGGCCGGAATATGCCGCCCGTCTACAGGCCATCCTTGACGCGCTCGAGATCCACGACCTGCCCAAAGAGGCGCGGGCCTACCTTCAAAAGACGCTCCGCCGTTGCGATCTCGGGCGCTCGATCAATCCCGAGTTTTCGCCAAGGGGCGAAGAGAAAATTACCATCTTGCTGCGGAGCATATTCGAATCCACGAATGGCGCGGCCGCCTTGACGTTGCCAATCCTTGACGCGGTGTCGAATTGCTTGCGGCCAATCTGGGTCGATCGGGGCCTCGCATGGATCGAGGCATTCGATCGTATCGACATGGTCGCCTTGCATGCGACGCTGACAGACCTTGGCTTGGCTGATCAGCTAAGCCGCGTTTTGCACGTCAAGCTTGAAGGGATCCTCGGACCGCCGACGGTGGCGCCAGCCGCGAAGCCGGTGAAGGCCACGGCGCCGAAGAAACTCCCGGTGCGCATCAGCCGCGTTGCGTTGATCGAAAAACGGATCGAGATCGGCCTGAAGCTTATCGAGCTGAAGGCGAAGTCACGGCGCAATAACGACTACAGCATCATGCGGAAGAAACACTTCGGCGACGTCGACCCTGTTCTCGCCACCGAGGCGACCAGGGTGGCGCGCATGTACGGGGACCGCCCGGAAGTCTATCGCCGAGCGAGCTGGCGGGTCTTGGTCGAGCTGTCGTCGCCGTCGCTATCGACGTCGGCCCGTCAACGCTTTGAGACCGCCATCCGCGCCGGCAAGACCATCAATGGCCCCCAGATCGCCCGCGCCCGCGGCAAGATGGAGAATGGGCGGCCCCGGTATAGCGCTCCGACCATGCAGGCCGCTGCATGACCGAAAAGGGGTTCGCATCCTCCGAGCGCAGTGTTCCCCGAATCCAGCGGTATGGGGTAGCTCCGTTTTTGGTTGTATTCGCTAGCTTTTCACCCCTGCTACCGGATAGTGGGCGACTTATAGTGAGTTGTCATGTCCACGCTTTCCCGCGCCAAGGCTAGATATGAGAGCGACCGATACGGTGCTCGCAGTCAGGCTATCAAAAACCTCCAACCCCATGTTCCCGAGTTCAACTTGTCGGGATGGGGGGAGCGGGCGCGGCTGGCCTATCGAGATCAGTGGCTAGGTGACCCAAAATGTGCCTGGGACTGGGAAGAAATATTCAACCGGCATGGCGACCCTGACCGGTTAGATATTGCTATTTGGGGTCCTCATGAGCGACTTTGTTGCTTGGCTCTTGGGACTACTTCAAGCGAGGCCGTAGAAATACGGTTCCTAGAGGGCGATCCGCGGCCGGATTGCCCCTTAAAAGGTCGCCGAATCTTAATAGTTCTTGAATTTGCCGCCTGTTATGCTCAGGCAAGGGGCCGCGCGGAACTGCGTGTTAGGCCTAAAAATGAACGACTTGAGGACCTATATCGACAAACATACGGTTTCGTGCTTGAAACTACTCGTGGCGGTGACCGTTATTACCGCAAAGGCATATGACCATGAACGCTCTAGCTCACAAACTCTTCGGCTGGACGACCCTGGTGCGGCTCACTGACAAGCCGCTTCCCGAACCCGAGCCCCTAAACGCTAAAGCACGCCTGATGAGCGGCTTTTTTGCTGGGCTGTCGGCTGAGCAAAAAAAGAAGGCGCTTGAATATCGCGGTGAAGAATCGCACGGCGACAAGTCGTTTTTGCACGCCTAAGATCTCCCCGTGATCTCAATCCGCAGTTGAAGGCCGCCGCGGTTGGCGGCTTTTTTCATAGTTGACCTCGCATCTGTCGAAACATGTCCTTCACATCGGAAAGCCGCAACGCCTTTTCGCGCGGCCCTTGGTGCTCCTTGAGCGCATGAAGCTGCCGCAAAGCGATCTCTTCTTGCTTGTACCGGTTCTCCTCGGCGAAGTAGGCGTTCATGTCCTTGACAAAGGCCTTGGCGACGGCGGGTGGAAGGTCGAGCGGCTTCGCCTTCACCATCGGCGGCCCTCGGCGCGCGCGGCGTAAATGTGAGGCGCGTGAAGCAATGTCATCGCATGGACGTGGCTGTCGAACCTTAGGCCGCAGGCACACCCCATGATTGAGCTCGGAATCTCGCTATCCAGCCTCTCGCCGCGTGCCCGCTTGGCTCGCATTTCCGTTCGAGCTTCGCGGTCGTGTCGGTATTCCTCAAAGGCGCCGTCGGGTATCTCAGGCAGGAGGTCTTTCCAATCGGCTTCGAAGCCGGCGCGCGCTTCCTCGAATGTCGCAGCCGTACCATTCCTGTGTTGGCTCGGATGAAGGCCTGGGTAGAACCCGCAGGTCCATTTCCACTGATCGACGTCGACCGGAACGCCCGCGCGTTCGCCGATAGTGCCGACGCGGATATCGTCATAGAAGACGTGCCACGTGACCTGGTGCGGGTTGTCGGAGCGTCGGCGGGTGAGGCTGGGCATCCCCCATGATTCCGCCGATCGCGCGCGGAGGAAAGCCGCTAGATATCGCGCGTTGCCACCCTGAGGGGCCGGCATCTTGGGCGACGAATGCCGCAGACGGTCGAGACGATGCTGTATCCGCCGAAAGAGTGGCCTGGAACGCTGCGTTTGCTCATCCGGATTTCGTAAACCATTGAAAAAATGCAATTTCAGAATCGTTGCGTTTTTCCAAGGATTTAGCTATATAAAGCGGCGTGACGCCGTACCAGTGGATCAGACCGGTACAGCGCCACGCCTACTTTATGGTGGTTGCATTGCTCCCACCTCCTTAAGAGCCCGACGCCTTCCGTGGCTGCGCCGGGTTAGTTGCTGAGCCGGGCTGCGAACCCAACTCTGACACCCTTGTGGTGCCTGCCCCCTGCATCGGTGCACACGGTCCGAGTGCAGGAGGGATTGATGCGGCGGGCCTTGTGCCCGCCGACTAATTCATCCCTGTAAATAGTTCGTCGCGACCAATTCCCGGTGATTTCTCCTTGGGCGGTAATTTCTCGCCTTTGAGCCACCAGCCTCGTTTCGTCGCAATCAGTTCCGGGCATCGTCCAAGGTTCGCACTCAGTGCCTGAGTGGGATTCTTGCCGCCGATGATGACGCCGAGAAATCTTGATGCGCTCATTTAATTCGCTGAGCGGAACCGGGCGGCCCAGTTGGCGGATCACATTGATGGACTCGGCTTTTGACCGCGATGTAGTGCTGTTCGGGTCCGCGACTTTTCCGGGAGGGGATTTCTTGGGCGGCGGTTCAATGCCGGTGCGGACTTCATAAGTGTGCGTCTTGGCGGCGGCCTTTTCGACATCTGCTGCCGCAGGAGCCGCCTCAGCAGATCCCGGCTTAATATCGATGTGCCAGCCATGCTTGGCCGCCATCCGCTCAATCTGAGCGGCATCCTGCTCCATAGCTTCAGCCTCCCGCAATTCGGCGAGAGCTTTGGCCTTTTTCTCAGCGGCTAATTTCTTGATATCCATCACGAGCCTCATGGGTACACGACCCCGTATAGGCTCAGAGAATAAGTCCCGCAACAATTATCTGAGTGAATTCGGCTCAGAAGAACAAGATATGTACAAATCTGAGCGTCTGCGGTCTCTTAGTCGATAAGCCCACGCCGAACGCACTCGGCGATGACTCTGTCCATGCCGGTCGAGGCTGCAATCTCTTTCTCACGCATCGCGAATTCTTGCTCTCGGGTGTACTTATCGTACCGGCGATTGGTCATTCCCTCGCAATAGTTCCACCGTCCATCACGTCCGCGACAGACGCGCGGCTCATGACCGGTCGCAATAATGATGTCCAGAAACTCGCACTCGTCGAATGCCTGGTTGGCGGCATCTTCGTCGGCATAGCCGGCCGCGGGCTCGATCAGTTTTCCAAGCGGTGAGCCGGACACGCCGACCACACGCCCCAAGATCCGTTCCTCCAGCCATTCGGCGGGATAGTGACCGTCGACCAATCCAGAAAACAGCGGCGTGCCATCGTCCATCTCTCCGACGGGTCGGAAGCCTCGCAACTCCTGCTTCGTCCAGGCCGGCCCGTCATCGTCATCGAATTCAACCGAACGATCGATTTTGGCTTGCGCGATCGAGCGCTCGCGGCGCGCGGTGTCGCTCTGAAAGAGATAGATTTCACCGTGCTGTAGTTTCCGGTCGGTGGTGTCGACGATCGCGAACTCCCCGACATCAATGTGGGGAGCGTGGGCGTCGTCGCTCACCCAAAAGGTGGCGTGCCCGTCGGGCAAACGGTCGAATGTCGTTAGGGCGCGCAGGGTGGAAGTCGGCATTTTGTATCCTCTCCTTTTTTTGGACCCAAGTTTGGACCCAACACGTCAAAACTAAGCAGGACGAAGGGGCAGGGGCGCTCGAAAACTCGCCTAGAAAACCCTATATTTGAAGACACGCAGGGATCATGCGGGACGTGGAGTTCCGGCGTGATCAGAACTCCAAAACCGGGGGTCGCAGGTTCGAGCCCTGCCACTCCTGCCAGCAAGATCAACGCGTTGCCTGCCAAAAATTAAGATCGATCTTTCCGCGCAAACGCCCGTTCATCGACGGTAAATAGCCGGCGAACCGTTGACGACGCTGCGGTCGACGGGCTGCTTTTTAGGCAACGTGTTCCGTTCTCGGTGGCCGTCTTGGAACTCTAAGGAAAACAGGGAACGAAAGGCTTTCGCTGGCGATTGTTCGTCGTCCGCTTTGTCGGGCTCATCTTCAGACACATGATGGAGTTTTGTGATGAGACGAATATCGCTGGTATCGGCGGCCTTGGGCCTCATGGTTGCGTGTGCCGCCACCGCCGCCTCGGCCGAAACGATCAATCTGACCGGCACGTACCGCTGCATCCAGATGTGCCGGGACGGTATGCTTGGTGCGCCCACTTTCGTTACGCAAAACGGCGACGCCGTGAATCTCACGACCGAGACGGGTCAATCGTACCGAGCCTGGCCCGACTGGAACGCACCCGCCAGCCGGATCTGGATCGATGCGCGCGGCGAGGGTGCGGTCTATTCGCCCGACGGCATGCGCATCCAGTTCGATGATGGCCGCGTCTGGCAGCGCGAGATCTTGCTGCCGCCGCCGCCCGTGGTGGTTCGCCGCGCGCCGGTGGCCTATTACGCCAGGTAAGGTTAAAGACCGGGCCGGCGCGCAATCGCGCTGTGCCCGGCTTTGACTTTGCGGCTTTGATCTTGCGGTGAAGGTTCTACTCGCCGTCCTTGCCGGATCGGACAGGCCGGGAGGGCCTCTTGCTACCTTGACCTTTTGGCTGGTCCGCAGTACATACCCGCCACCTGCTGCCGGCCCGCTTAAATGCGGATATCCGGCGCGGCTTTGAAATCCCCGAACAATCGAGCCCGCGTGCCGGCTCATCCTTCAAACGAGGGCTGGGCGCATAGCGGGCTGTTCGGATTCCTTGAGATCAACAAGCTTTAGTTCGTCTGACGACGGATGCGGACCCCTAACGATGGCTATCAGCCCGTTTAAATTCCTGCAGGAAGTGCGCTCGGAGACCGCCAAGGTCACCTGGCCGACCCGCCGCGAGACCATGATCACCACGATCATGGTGTTCGTGATGGTGGCGCTCGCCTCGATCTTCTTTTTCGCCGCCGATCAGATCATCCGTTATTTGGTCACCCTGGTGCTGGGCATCCGCTGATGGCAAGCGCCGCAACGCAAACGATGGACAAGCGCTGGTACATCGTCCACGCCTATTCCAATTTCGAAAAGAAGGTCGCGGAATCGATCCGCGAGCAGGCCAAGCAGCGCGGGCTCGAGGAACTGTTCGAGCAGGTGCTGGTGCCGACCGAAAAGGTCACGGAAGTGCGCCGCGGCCGCAAGATCGACGCCGAACGCAAGTTTTTCCCGGGCTACGTCCTGGTCAAGATGAAGCTGACCGACGAAGCCTTCCATCTGATCAAGAACACCCCGAAGGTGACGGGCTTCCTCGGCGCGGAAAACAAGCCGATGCCGATCTCGGAGACCGAGGCCATGCGCATCCTGCACCAGGTGCAGGAAGGCGTGGAACGCCCGAAGGCCTCGGTGTCGTTCGAGATCGGCGAGAATGTGCGCGTGGCCGATGGTCCGTTCGCCTCGTTCTCCGGCGTGGTCGAGGAAATCGACGAGGCGCGCTCGCGCGTGAAGGTCGCGGTGTCGATCTTCGGCCGCGCCACGCCGGTCGAACTGGAATTCGCTCAGGTCGAAAAGGTGGCCTGATCGGAAGTGGAGGCGGCAACGCCTCTGAAAGAGAGGACGTGGGAGGTGAGAGCGGTTGCCAGCCGCACTCGAACCGAACCACGGAACCTGAAACCGCCGGTCTCTTGCGGGATCGGCACAACAGGAGTGATGCATGGCAAAGAAAGTGACCGGATACCTGAAATTGCAGGTGCCGGCGGGAGCGGCGAATCCGTCGCCTCCGATCGGTCCCGCGCTTGGTCAGCGCGGTCTCAACATCATGGAATTCTGCAAGGCGTTCAACGCGCAGACGCAGAAGGAAGAAAAGAACACCCCGATCCCGGTGATCATCACCATTTATGCGGACCGTTCCTTCACCTTCGAGATGAAGACGCCGCCGATGTCCCACTTCCTCAAGCAGGCCGCGAAAATCCAGTCCGGGTCGAAAGCTCCGGGCCGCGACAAGGCCGGCAAGGTGACCAAAGCGCAGGTGCGCGAGATCGCCGAGAAGAAGATGAAGGATCTCAATTGCGACACCATCGAGTCGGCCATGAAGATGGTCGAGGGCTCCGCCCGTTCGATGGGTCTCGAAGTTGCGGGGTAACGGGCCATGGCAATCGGAAAACGTTTGAAGAAGGCCCGCGAGGGCGTTGATCGCGAGAAGCTCTATCCGCTCGCGGACGCCATCAAGATGGTCAAGGAACGGGCGAAAGCGAAGTTCGACGAGACCGTCGAGATCGCGATCAATCTCGGCGTCGATCCCCGTCACGCCGACCAGATGGTCCGCGGCGTGGTGACGCTGCCGAACGGCACCGGCCGCACTTTGCGCGTCGGCGTGTTCGCGCGCGGCGCCAAGGCGGAAGAAGCCAAGGCTGCGGGTGCCGACGTCGTCGGCGCCGAAGACCTCGTCGAGAAGGTGCAGGGCGGTGCGATCGATTTCGACCGCTGTATCGCCACCCCCGACATGATGCCGCTGGTCGGCCGCCTCGGTAAGGTGCTTGGTCCGCGCGGCATGATGCCGAACCCGAAGATCGGCACGGTGACGATGGACGTCGCCACTGCCGTGAAGGGCGCCAAGGGCGGTTCGGTCGAGTTCCGGGTCGAGAAGGCCGGCATCGTGCAGGCCGGCATCGGCAAGGCCTCGTTCTCGGAAGAGAAGCTGGTGCGAGAACGTCAAGGCGCTCGCGGATGCGGTCGCCAAGGCGAAGCCGGCGGGCTCGAAGGGCACCTACATCCAGCGCGTTGCGGTTTCCTCCACCATGGGACCGGGCGTCAAGGTCGAGCCCGGCAGCATTCTCGGCTAACATTTCAAAAGGCGGATCGAAACAAAGGAGCGGAATCGGGCAGCCGGTTCCGCTCTTTGCTTTATAAATGTCGATAAAGGGGTGAAGGCATGCCCGACAAGGTTTTGGTCTACTCGCGCTTTCCCAAGGCGCTGATGGTGCGGATCGGACAGCGCTTCGAATTGTTGGACGCGGCCGGCAAGCCGCCCACTGAGGTTTTCGCAACTGACGAGCTTTCCGGCATTCGCGCCATGATCACCGCCGGGCGGCACGCAGCTTCCGGGTAGCGTCATGGATACGTTGCCGTCGCTGCGCGCGATCGTCTGCTACGGCACCGGCTATGACGGCGTTGATCTTGCGGCCGCAAGCGCGCGCCAGATCGCCGTCGGTCACAGTCCGGGGGCGAACGCCGCAAGCGTCGCCGACCTCGCCGTCACGCTCGATGCTCGCGGCGACGCGGCGCGTCCTTGCCGGCCGACGAATTACGTGCGCAGCGGAAACTGGGCCGCTTCGAAACCGTCGCCGCTGATGCGCGCGCCGCCGGGGAATCCCGGCCGCCGCGTCGGCGTCTACGGCATGGGCGAGATCGGCCGCAAGATCGCGGCGCGAGTGGCGGCGTTCGAGACTGAGGTCGGCTATTTCAGCCGCAGCCGGCATGACGTGCCCTATCGCTATTTCGAAAGCCTGGAAGCTCTGGCGGAATGGTGCAGCGTGCTGATGATCGCGGTGCGCGCCGGCGCCGACACCCATCACGCCGTCAATGCCGGTATTCTGCAAAAGCTCGGGCCAGGATGGCTATGTCGTCAATATCGCGCGCGGCTCGGTCATCGATCAGGCGGCGCTGGTTGCGGCGCTCGCGAACAACGACCATCGCCGGCGCCGGTCTTGATGTGTTCGAGAAGGAACCGCATCCGCAAGGCGCGTTGACGGCCTTGCCGAACGTCGTGCTGACCCCGCATATCGGCGGGCATACGGCAAACTCGCACAGCGCGATGCAGGATTGCGTGATCGCCAATCTCGAGGCGTTCTTTGCAGGTAGGCCGTTGGCGTATCCGGTGCGTTGACTGCTGGTCCAAAAGCCTAGTGGCCGACCGCGCCGGCTGCGTGACGAAGCTTGTCGGGATTGCGCACAAGATAGATCGCTGCGATCTTCTCGCCGTCGACGCTGATGCTGATGGTGTGATCGAGTTCGCCGTCGAGATAGAGCAGGGCGCCGACGCTGCCGTTGATCGTGGCAGGCTCGATGCGGATGTCGTGACCGGCGTCCTTGGCCTTGGTGGCCAGGGTGACAAAGAGACGCGCGACCTTGTCGGCGCCTTGAATCGGATTGAGCGCTGCCGCCTTGCGTCCGCCGCCGTCGGTGAGTGCGATGGCGTCGTTGCGCAGCAAGCGGGTCAATCGCGATAGGTCGCCGCTCGCTACGGCTTCCAGAAAAGCCTTCAGCAAATCGGCATGGTTATCCGGCGCTGCCGCAGGCGGCCGCCGCTCATTGCGCACCGCACGGCGGGCTCGCGTCGCCAGTTGCCGGCAGGCCGGCTCGCTCCGGCCGATCATGGCGGCGACCTCGGCGAACGGAACGTCAAAGACATCGTGCAGCAGGAAGGCGGCCCGCTCCTGTGGCGACAAACGGTCGAGCGCCAGCAACAACGCAAAGGAAAGGTCATCGGCGAGTTCGGTCGCCGCTTCCGCTGAAAGGCCATCGGCATCGAACACCGGTTCGGGAAGCCACGGGCCGACATAGATTTCCCGCTGCGCCTTGGCGCTCTTGAGCCGGTCGAGGCAGAGCCGCGTCACGATGGTGACGAGAAAGGCTTCTGCATTATGGACATCTTCGGCGTCGACGAAGCGCAGGTAGGCATCCTGCACGACATCCTCCGCGTCGCTCCGGCTGCCGAGCATGCGATAGGCAAGCCCGAGCAGCCGTCGCCGATACGGCGCGATCGGATCGTTCTCACGCGGCCTGCTTGACGACATCCACTTCTTTTCCATCGACAGAAATCCGCCGGCATTCGCTGGCGTAGCCAAGCGCAGCCTTGAGCATCGGAAAGATCCGGCCGATTTGCAGTGCGAACGTCAAGTCGATCACGCCTTTCGGACCCCATTGCGCCTGCACGGCCTCCCGATATTCGCTGTCATCGGCAGATCTCCGCGCGACCGCATCGGCAAACCGGAAGGCGAGCAAGGTGTCGTCACTCATCGCATGCAGGTTGCGGCGCAGGACCGCCTCAATCTGATCCTTGGGCATGCCAGCCTCAATTGCCATGTCGGCGACGAGCTGCGTGCAGGGTCCGCAATCCTCGGCCTTGGCGCCGACGATCTTGGCGGCAAAGCTGGCTTCGACGGGAACCACCTCGCGATGGCGCGACGCCTTCGTCAGGTTCGCGAACTTGAAGAAGGCGGCCGGGGACTCCTGCAGCATCATTTCAAGATAGGTGGTGTCGTAAGCATAACGCTGACTGAAGTGGCGCAGGATGCGCCGTGCGAAAAAGCTACGCATCATCTTCTCCTTGTCGGGTAGGGCGGAATAGAGCGCAAGCGCCGATGGAAGCACCACGGCGAAGAGGTCGAACGCGGCGTGATGGTCGTGGCCGCCGACAATCATCACGAGATGAATGAGGCCGTGGAGGACGAGATATCCTGCGCCAGCGACCGCTGCCGGCCACCAGGCTGGCTGCCAGGCGCGTGCGGCCAGCGCGAGGCCCGCAACCAAGAATGCCGCGCCGATGTCCTGCACAAAGTGCGGATTGAACGCGCCGGTCTCGGCCGCGCCGGGCACGCTTTGGAACCAGTAGGGGCCGGCGAACAGCATCGCCAGACCGTTGCCGACATTCAAAATCGCCAGAGTTGCTGCAATTGCTCGTCGCATCGGGATCTCCTGTTGTTCCAGACGAACGAGGAGGGCCGGATGTGACAGTTGACGGATGGATTTTTGCGGTATTTTCGCAAGGTCGAAATTTGCCCTTGGCAAGGCGGAAAGAGACCCGTTAAAGAGCCCCTTCCGGACGTGCTGGCGATTGCTGGCACGTCTGTGCTCGCATTCCGAAAACCCGATACGAATAGGAGATCATTCCTTTCAGGACATTCCGCTTGGATTGCTCGAAAGGAAGGGAAAGCCGTCGTTTGGAGGAGATGCGGGCAGGGGTCTTCCGGCTTGCCGGATCGGCCTCGATCCTGTCCGAGACTGCAGGCGCCCGCGACGAAACGAAAGTTTCTTCAACGGCTTAATCGCATGGCCTGCATAGACGGGTGAAGACCGGATTTCGCTTCGATGCCGCGGGCCATCCGCGGCTGTCAGGCAGATTTGGTTCGAACCTCGACACCCCGCGCCCGACAAGGCTCGGGAGGGCAGGCTTTTCAATGTCGTCTCTGCCCGACGTGTCCTTGAAGACTTCGTGTCTCAGAGGTCAGGTTCAGGCGGGACGATGGGTGCAACCCGGCGGTCCTGCCTTTGGGCATAAGACCGCCAACCGGAGAGAGCTTGCTGTGGAAAGAGCGGCAAAAAAGGACGCGGTCGAGGAGCTGAACGGTCTGTTCAAGACCACGAGCGTTGCGATCGTCGCCCACTATTCCGGCCTCACCGTGGCCCAGATGCAGAAGCTGCGCATGCAGATGAAGCAGGCGGGCGCCTCGGTGAAGGTCTCGAAGAACCGTCTCGCCAAAATTGCTCTTGAAGGCACTGACGTCGTTGCCATCGGCTCCCTGTTGAAGGGGCCGACCGTGATCGCGACTTCCAACGATCCGGTAGCGGCGCCAAAGGTTGCCATCGAATTCGCCAAGACGAACGAACAGTTCGTCATTCTCGGCGGCTCGATGGGTAAAACCGTCCTGGATGTGAACGGCGTGAAGGCGCTTGCCTCGCTGCCGTCGCTGGACGAACTGCGCGGCAAGATTGTCGGCCTCCTCGTGGCGCCGGCGACCAAGATCGCTCAGCTCTCCACCGCGCCCGCGGCCAAGCTCGCGCGCGTCATTCAGGCCTATGCCTCAAAGAGCGAAGCGGCCTGACGCCCTTCGCAAATTCAAACCTGGTTCGAACCAATACGTTTAAGGAAACAGATCAATGGCTGACTTACAGAAAATCGTCGACGACCTCTCGAGCCTCACGGTGCTCGAAGCTGCCGAACTCGCAAAGCTCCTGGAAGAAAAGTGGGGCGTGTCCGCCGCCGCCGCCGTCGCGGTTGCCGGCCCGGCCGGTGGCGGCGCTGCCGCCGCCCCCGCTGAAGAAAAGACCGAGTTCACGGTCGTGCTTGCCGCCGCCGGCGACAAGAAGATCGAGGTCATCAAGGAAGTCCGCGCCATCACCGGTCTTGGCCTCAAGGAAGCCAAGGACCTGGTCGAAGGCGCGCCCAAGCCCGTCAAGGAAGGCGTCAACAAGGACGAGGCCGAGAAGATCAAGGCCCAGCTCGAAAAGGCTGGCGCCAAGGTCGAGCTCAAGTAACTCGCGTTGCGAGGGATATGGATCCGCCGGGGGAACCCGGCGGTTCCCGTCCTACACGAGAATGTGTGGGGATTGGTGGGGTTACCCCTCGAATTTCCACGATTGCTATCCCATATCGGGGCAGCAGCACGAAAACACGGCCGGCGGCGGGAACGGCGGCGTTTCGCCGCAAGCCGTTGGGAGATTGGCAATTTCGGGCTTTTGCAGTCCGTGACGAAGCGGTTTTTGACGGGCGGGTGCGTTCGAGCGCCCCGCGCGTCGTTTTGCGTTCTTGAAGATCTGGATACTTCGATTCAGGATTTTGACGTCCTGACGATGAGGCTTCAACTGTCCGAAGGGCGAATTCGAAATTCAACCCGGACGGCGATTTGACAATCGCGCGTTCGGAAGGTTCGCCCCTCCGGGGCGACGAAATGAGAGGCCACGATGGCGCAGCAGACATTTACCGGTCGCAAACGCGTTCGCAAGTTCTTCGGACACATCAAGGAAGTCGCAGAGATGCCGAACCTCATCGAGGTTCAGAAGGCGTCCTATGACCAGTTCCTGATGGTCGACGAACCGCCCGGCGGCCGGCTCGACGAGGGCCTGCAGGCGGTGTTCCGCTCGGTGTTTCCGATCTCGGATTTCTCCGGCACCTCGATGCTGGAATTCGTCCGCTACGAATTCGAGCCGCCGAAATATGACGTCGACGAGTGCCGTCAGCGCGGCATGACCTATGCCGCGCCGCTGAAGGTGACGCTGCGCCTGATCGTGTTCGATATCGACGAGGAAACCGGCGCGAAGTCGGTCAAGGACATCAAGGAGCAGGACGTCTACATGGGCGATATCCCGCTCATGACCATGAACGGCACCTTCGTCGTCAACGGCACCGAGCGCGTCATCGTCTCGCAGATGCACCGTTCGCCCGGCGTGTTCTTCGACCACGACAAGGGCAAGACCCACTCGTCCGGCAAGCTGTTGTTTGCCGCGCGCGTGATTCCGTATCGCGGTTCCTGGCTCGACATCGAATTCGACGCCAAGGACATCGTGTTCGCGCGCATCGACCGCCGCCGCAAGATTCCCGTGACCTCGCTGATGTTCGCGCTCGGGCTCGACGGCGAGACAGATCCTGTCGACCTTCTACAAGAAGATCAGCTACAAGCGCGGCCAAGGAAGGCTGGCGCGTGCCGTTCGACGCCACCCGTTTCCGCGGCTATTCCACCATCAACGACCTGATCGATGCCGATACCGGCAAGGTGGTGCTCGAGGCCGGCAAGAAGCTCACCGTGCGCGGCGCGCGCCAGCTCCAGGAAAAGGGGCTGAAGGCGCTGCGGATGTCGGATGAGGAACTGGTCGGCAATTATGTCGCCGAGGACCTCGTCAATCCGAAGACCGGCGAGATCTATGCCGAAGCCGGCGAGGAAATCACCGAGAAGCTCCTGAAGGTGCTGAACGAGCAGGGCTACAAGGAACTGCCGCTGCTCGACATCGACCACGTCAATGTCGGCGCCTATATCCGCAACACGCTGCATGCCGACAAGAACATGACGCGTGAAGACGCGCTGTTCGACATCTATCGCGTGATGCGTCCGGGCGAGCCGCCGACGCTGGATTCGGCGCAGGCCATGTTCCAGTCGCTGTTCTTCGATTCCGAGCGCTACGACCTGTCCGCGGTCGGCCGCGTCAAGATGAACATGCGCCTCGAACTCGATGCGCCCGACACCCATCGCACGCTGCGCAAGGAAGACATCCTCGCCGTCATCAAGACGCTGGTCGACCTGCGCGACGGCAAGGGCGAGATCGACGACATCGACCATCTCGGCAACCGCCGGGTGCGCTCGGTCGGCGAATTGATGGAGAACCAGTACCGCATCGGTCTGCTCCGCATGGAGCGCGCGATCAAGGAGCGCATGTCGAGTGTCGATATCGACACCGTGATGCCGCAGGACCTGATCAACGCCAAGCCGGCGGCCGCCGCGGTGCGCGAGTTCTTCGGCTCCTCGCAGCTGTCGCAGTTCATGGACCAGACCAACCCGCTGTCGGAGATCACCCACAAGCGCCGCCTCTCGGCGCTTGGCCCGGGCGGTCTGACCCGCGAGCGCGCCGGCTTCGAGGTGCGCGACGTGCATCCGACGCATTACGGCCGTATCTGCCCGATCGAGACGCCGGAAGGCCCGAACATCGGCCTGATCAATTCGCTGGCGACGTTCGCGCGCGTCAACAAATACGGCTTCGTCGAGACGCCCTATCGCAAGGTCAAGGACGGCCGCGTCACCGACGAGGTGATCTATCTCTCGGCGATGGAGGAGGGCCGCTATCACGTGGCGCAGGCCAATGTCGCGCTCGATAACCGCGGCCGCTTCACCGACGATCTCGTGGTCTGCCGTCATGCCGGCGACGTGCTGCATGATCACGCCGGACAAGGTCGACTACATGGACGTGTCGCCGAAGCAGCTGGTTTCGGTTGCCGCGGCGCTGATCCCGTTCCTCGAGAACGACGACGCCAACCGCGCGCTGATGGGCTCGAACATGCAGCGTCAGGCCGTGCCGCTGGTGCGCGCCGAAGCGCCGTTCGTCGGCACCGGCATGGAAGGCGTGGTCGCGCGCGACTCCGGCGCTGCGATCGCGGCCCGCCGTACCGGCGTGATCGACCAGATCGACGCCACCCGTATCGTGATCCGCGCCACCGAAGATCTCGATCCGACCAAGTCGGGCGTCGATATCTACCGGCTGATGAAGTACCAGCGCTCCAACCAGTCGACCTGCATCAACCAGCGTCCGCTGGTGAAGGTCGGCGACGTCGTCAAGAAGGGCGACATCATCGCCGACGGTCCCTCGACCGATCTCGGCGAACTCGCGCTCGGCCGCAACGTGCTGGTCGCGTTCATGCCGTGGAATGGCTACAACTTCGAAGATTCGATCCTGCTCTCCGAAAGAATCGTGAAGGACGACGTCTTCACCTCGATCCATATCGAGGAATTCGAGGTGATGGCCCGCGACACCAAGCTCGGCCCTGAGGAAATCACCCGCGACATTCCGAACGTTTCGGAAGAAGCGCTGAAGAACCTCGACGAAGCCGGCATCGTCTATATCGGCGCTGAAGTGCGCGCCGGCGACATCCTGGTCGGCAAGATCACGCCGAAGGGCGAAAGCCCGATGACGCCGGAAGAAAAGCTCCTGCGCGCCATCTTCGGCGAAAAGGCCTCCGACGTTCGCGATACGTCGCTCCGCGTGCCTCCGGGCGTGCAGGGCACGATCGTCGAAGTCCGCGTCTTCAACCGGCACGGCGTCGACAAGGACGAGCGTGCGCTGGCGATCGAGCGGGAAGAGATCGAGCGTCTGGCCAAGGACCGCGACGACGAACAGGCGATCCTCGACCGCAACGTCTATAGCCGCCTTGCCGAGCTCCTGGAGAACCGCCAGGGCATCGCCGGTCCGAAGGGCTTCAAGAAGGACACCAAGATCACGCGCGCCGTGCTCGAGGAGCATCCGCGTTCGCAGTGGTGGATGTTCGCGTCCCCCAACGACAAGCTGATGGCCGAGATCGAGGCCATGCGGAAGCAGTACGACGAGTTGAAGAAGGGGCTTGAACAGCGCTTCCTCGACAAGGTCGAGAAGCTGCAGCGTGGCGACGAGTTGCCGCCCGGCGTGATGAAGATGGTCAAGGTCTTCGTCGCGGTGAAGCGCAAGATTCAGCCGGGCGACAAGATGGCCGGCCGTCACGGCAACAAGGGCGTCGTCTCCAAGATCGTTCCGATCGAGGACATGCCGTTCCTCGAGGACGGCACCCATGCCGACATCGTGCTCAATCCGCTCGGCGTGCCTTCGCGCATGAACGTCGGGCAGATTCTCGAAACCCATCTCGGCTGGGCGTGTGCTGGTCTGGGCAAGCGTATCGGCCAGACGGTCGATGCCTATCTCACGCAAGCAGGATGTCAAGCCGCTGAAGGAGACCTTGAAGAAGATCTACGGCGATGAAGAGACGATCAAGTCGCTCAACGACAACGAATTGATCGAGCTTGGCCGTAATCTCAGCCATGGCGTGCCGATTGCGACGCCGGTGTTCGACGGCGCCAAGGAAGCCGACATCGAGGAGATGCTGAAGCTCGCAGGCCTCGACGCTTCGGGCCAGTCGACCGTTTATGACGGCCGAACGGGCGATGCCTTCGACCGAAAGGTGACGGTTGGGTACATCTACATGCTCAAGCTGCACCATCTCGTCGACGACAAGATCCACGCGCGTTCGATCGGTCCGTACTCGCTCGTTACCCAGCAGCCGCTGGGCGGCAAGGCGCAGTTCGGCGGCCAGCGTTTCGGCGAAATGGAGGTCTGGGCACTGGAGGCCTACGGCGCCGCCTACACCCTGCAGGAAATGCTGACGGTGAAGTCGGACGACGTCGCCGGCCGCACCAAGGTGTACGAGGCGATCGTGCGCGGCGACGACACGTTCGAGGCGGGTATCCCCGAATTCTTCAACGTGCTGGTCAAGGAAATGCGTTCGCTCGGCCTCAACGTCGACCTGCACAATTCGAAGGTCGGCAACACGCCGACCTCGGAGGCGGCTGAGTAAAAACAAGCGTCCCCGGCGCGGATCTCGCGCCGGGCGATCGCGCCGCCTTTTTTTCGAAGTGCGCGCGAGGGCTGAAGTTTAAGAATTTCGAATTTGCTGCCGGTGACGGCCGGCACGCGAGGAGAAGACGATGAACCAAGAAATTATGAATTTGTTCAATCCGACGACGCCGGCTCAGGTCTTCGACCAGATCCGGATTTCGATCGCATCGCCGGAAAAGATTTTGTCGTGGTCCTATGGCGAAATCAAGAAGCCGGAGACCATCAACTACCGCACCTTCAAGCCGGAGCGCGACGGCCTGTTCTGCGCGCGCATCTTCGGGCCGATCAAGGACTACGAGTGCCTGTGCGGCAAGTACAAGCGGATGAAGTACAAGGGCATCATCTGCGAAAAGTGCTCGGTCGAAGTGACGCTGTCGCGCGTCCGGCGCGAGCGCATGGGCCATATCGAACTGGCCGCGCCCGTTGCCCATATCTGGTTCTTGAAGTCGCTGCCGTCCCGCATCGGCCTTCTGCTCGACATGACGCTGAAGGATCTCGAGCGGATTCTCGTATTTCGAATATTACGTCGTGCTTGAGCCGGGCCTGACCGCGCTCAAGGACCGTCAGCTGCTGTCGGAAGACGAGTACCTGAAGGCGCAGGACGAATACGGCCAGGATTCCTTCACCGCCATGATCGGCGCGGAAGCGATCCGCGAGCTGTTGAAGGGGCTTGAGCTCGAAAAGCTCGAGACCTCCCTGCGCGCCGAGATGCAGGAGACCGACTCCGACATCAAGCACAAGAAGCTCGCCAAGCGGCTGAAGATCGTCGAGGCGTTCCGCTATTCCGGCAACAAGCCGGAGTGGATGATCCTGACCGTGGTGCCGGTGATTCCGCCGGACCTGCGTCCGCTGGTGCCGCTCGATGGCGGCCGCTTTGCGACCTCCGACCTCAACGACCTCTACCGCCGCGTCATCAACCGCAACAACCGCCTGAAGCGGCTGATGGAGCTGCGCGCGCCCGACATCATCATCCGCAACGAAAAGCGCATGCTGCAGGAGGCGGTCGACGCCCTGTTCGACAACGGCCGCCGCGGCCGCGTCATCACCGGCGCCAACAAGCGTCCGCTGAAGTCGCTCGCCGACATGCTCAAGGGCAAGCAGGGCCGTTTCCGTCAGAACCTGCTCGGCAAGCGCGTCGACTATTCCGGCCGTTCGGTGATCGTGGTCGGTCCCGAACTGCGCCTGCATCAGTGCGGCCTGCCGAAGAAGATGGCGCTCGAACTGTTCAAGCCGTTCATCTATTCGCGGCTCGACGCCAAGGGTCTGTCGACCACGGTGAAGCAGGCCAAGAAGCTGGTCGAAAAAGAACGCCCCGAAGTCTGGGACATCCTCGACGAGGTGATCCGCGAGCATCCGGTGCTGCTCAACCGCGCGCCGACGCTGCATCGCCTCGGCATTCAGGCGTTCGAGCCGGTTCTGATCGAAGGCAAGGCGATCCAGCTTCATCCGCTGGTCTGCGCCGCGTTCAACGCCGACTTCGACGGCGACCAGATGGCCGTGCACGTTCCGCTGTCGCTCGAAGCGCAGCTCGAAGCGCGCGTGCTGATGATGTCGACCAACAACATCCTGCATCCGGCCAACGGTCAGCCGATCATCGTGCCGTCGCAGGACATCGTGCTCGGCCTGTATTATCTCTCGATCATGCGCGAAGGGCTGCCCGGCGAGGGCAAGATCTACGGCGAGATGGCCGAGATCGAGCATGCGCTGCATTCGAAGGTCATCCACCTGCATACCAAGATCAAGTATCGCTGGGAGGGCCTCGACGAGGACGGGCAAGCACGTCAAGCGCTGGATCGAAACCACCGCGGGCCGCGTCATGCTCGGCAACGTGCTGCCGAAGTCGACGAAGATCTCGTACGACATCATCAACAAGCTGATGACCAAGCGCGAAATCTCCGGCGTGATCGATCAGGTCTATCGTCACTGCGGCCAGAAGGAGACGGTGATCTTCTGCGACCGCATCATGGCGCTCGGCTTCTACAATGCGTTCAAGGCCGGCATCTCGTTCGGCAAGGACGACATGGTGGTGCCGCACGGCAAGTGGAAGATCGTCGACACCACGCGTACGCTGGCGAAGGATTTCGAGCAGCAGTACAACGACGGTCTGATCACCCATGGCGAGAAGTACAACAAGGTCGTCGACGCCTGGTCGAAGGCGACGGAAGAAATCGCCAAGGAGATGATGAAGGAAATTTCCTCGACCAAGAAGAACTCCAAGGGCGTCGAGGCCGACATCAACTCGATCTACATGATGGCGCATTCGGGCGCGCGCGGTTCGCCGGCGCAGATGCGTCAGCTCGCCGGCATGCGCGGCCTGATGGCCAAGCCGTCGGGCGAGATCATCGAGACGCCGATCATTTCCAACTTCAAGGAAGGCCTGTCGGTGCTCGAATACTTCAACTCGACCCACGGCGCCCGCAAGGGCCTCGCGGACACCGCGTTGAAGACCGCCAACTCCGGTTACCTGACCCGCCGTCTCGTCGACGTGGCGCAGGACTGCATCATCACGCAGGACGATTGCGGCACCAAGCTCGGCATCAAGATGCGCGCCATCATCGATGCCGGCACGGTCGTCGCCTCACTGGCCTCGCGCATCCTCGGCCGCACCGCGGGTGAGGATCTGCGCGATCCTGCGACCAACAAGGTCGTGGTCAAGCGCGGAACGCTGATGGAGGAGACACACGTCGACGCCATCCAGCAGGCCGGCATCCAGGAGGTGAAGATCCGCTCGGCCCTGACCTGCGAACTCGTCAACGGCATCTGCGGCAAGTGCTACGGCCGCGATCTGGCCCGCGGCACGCCGGTCAACCATGGCGAGGCGGTCGGCGTCATTGCGGCGCAGTCGATCGGCGAGCCGGGTACGCAGCTGACGATGCGCACCTTCCACATCGGCGGTGCGGCGCAGATCAACGAACAGTCGTTCGTTGAATCGAACTTCGACGGCAAGGTCACGATCAAGAACAAGGCGATCGCCAAGAACAGCGAAGGCCACCTGGTCGCGATGGTTCGCAACATGGTCGTTGCGATCTCGGATGCCGACGGCACGGAGCGTGCGACCCACCGTATTCAGTACGGTGCGCGCATGCACGTCGACGAAGGCGACACCCTCAAGCGTGGCCAGCGTATCGCCGAGTGGGATCCCTATACCCGCCCGGTGCTGACCGAAGTCGAAGGCACGATCGGATTCGAGGATCTGGTCGAGGGTCAGTCGATCTCGGAAACGCTCGACGAATCCACCGGTATCGCCAAGCGTGTCGTCATCGACTGGCGCACGACGCGGGGCGGGGCCGATCTGCGCCCGGCGATCGTCGTCAAGGGCAAGGATGGCAAGGTCCTCAAGCTGGCGCGTGGCGGTGACGCCCGCTACATGCTGTCGGTCGACGCCATTCTGTCGGTCGACGTCGGCGGCAAGGTCAAGACGGGCGATATCCTCGCGCGTATCTCGACCGAAAGCGCCAAGACCCGCGACATCACGGGCGGTCTGCCGCGCGTGGCCGAACTGTTCGAAGCGCGCAAGCCGAAGGATGCGGCGATCATCGCCGAGATCGCCGGCACCATCCGCTTCGGCCGGGACTACAAGAACAAGCGCCGTATCTCGATCGAGCCGATGGACAAGAGCGAGGAGACGCGTGAGTACCTGATCCCGAAGGGCAAGCACATCCACCTGCAGGACGGCGACATCGTCGAAAAGGGCGATTTCATCGTCGAGGGCAATCCGGCCCCGCACGACATCCTGGCGATCAAGGGCATCGAGGAACTCGCCGCCTATCTGGTCAACGAAATCCAGGAGGTCTACCGGCTGCAGGGCGTGCTCATCAACGACAAGCACATCGAGGTGATTGTCCGTCAGATGCTGCAGAAGGTGGAAATCACCGACCAGGGCGAGACCGACATGATCTCGGGCGAGCAGATCGACAAGATCGAGTTCGACCAGCTCAACGCCAAGGCCAAGGAAGAGGGCAAGAAGATCGCCACGGGAACGCCGGTTCTGCTCGGCATCACCAAGGCGAGCCTGCAGACCCGCTCGTTCTTCTCGGCGGCCTCGTTCCAGGAGACCACCCGCGTGCTCACCGAAGCCGCCGTCAACGGCAAGGTGGACCCGCTGGAAGGCCTCAAGGAGAACGTCATTGTCGGCCGTCTGATCCCGGCCGGCACCGGCGCCTCGATGGCCAAGATCCGCGAAGTCGCCGTGAAGCGCGACAAGCTGATCCTCGACGAGCGCGAGAAGCAGGCGGCGATCGTGCCGGCGGCGCCGGAAGTCGAGCCGCTGGCGTTGCCGCCGGCCGAATAGGTCTCAAACACCCCCGCAAAACCACGGAAAGACCGGCGAAAGCCGGTCTTTTTTTGCTATTTTTTGACTATACTGCTTCACTGAACGGGGTTCGTTCATCTTCCCTTCAGGGAAAAAAGCGCTTCATCTCAAGTAACTTAGTCTGTCGCCTTTGGGGTAGGCGGCCGACGACGGCGGGGGCCGGAAATAACCGGAAACAGATGTTGGATTTAGCAATTGTAGGCGGCGGGCCTGGCGGCCTGATGAGCGCGTGGTACCTGAAGAAGAAACTGGGCGACCTCTGCCGCGTCACGATTTTTGAAGCGTCCGATCGGCTGGGAGGCAAGGTCCTCACCGGCCGGTTCGATTCCGCGCCCGCGATCTACGAAGCCGGCGTCGCCGAAATCTACGACTACTCGATGACCGGCCCCGATCCCCTGCGGGAGCTGATCCAGCATTTCGGCCTGCAAACGATTCAGATGGATGCCGAACAGGTTCTCCTCGACGGCGAACTTCTGAATGACGTGCCCGGCATGCGGCGCAAATACGGGGCCAAGACGGCGGACGCCATCGAAGCGTTTCGCAAGCGTTGCAGCGAGATGGTGTCGCCGATCGAATATTACGAAGGCGTCGGCGCCCACGACAACGAACATCCCTGGGCCTACATCACGGCGGAAGAGCTGCTCGACCGCGAGGTCGATGACGTCACCGCCAAGCGCTTCTTCAAGGTGATGGCGCGCTCGGATATTGCGACCGAGAGCCACAACACCAACGGCCTTAATGCGCTGAAGAATTTCGTGATGGATGTCGACGGCTATATCGGCCTCTATTCGATCCAGAACGGAAACGAGCAGTTGATCGAATGCCTCCAGTCGGACGTTGATGCCGATATCCAGCTCAATCATCGCGTTCTCAAGGTCGGCAAGACGGCGACCGGCCGCTACCAGCTCAATATGATGAACGGCAAGGGCCCGGAGACGCGGGATTTCGATCTCGTTTTGATGTGCCTGCCGCACTCCTGGCTCGCCACCATGGGTTGGGACGGCGAAGGCCTGCGCCAATCGATGGTCAAGCACGTCTCTTATTTCGACCGGCCCGCGCATTATTTGCGCGTTTCGATCCTGTTCGATTCGCCATTCTGGGGCGACAAGATCCCGGGCTCCTGGTTCATGTCGGAAGCCTTCGGCGGCTGCTGCGTCTACAACGAGGGCTCCCGCCACGACGTCGGCCGTCACGGCGTGCTCAACTGGCTGATCGCGGGTTCCGATGCGCTCGCTTTCGCCAATCTCGACGACAAGGCGCTGATCGATGCCGCGCTCAAGTCGTTGCCGGCTTCGCTTGGGGACGCGCGCGCGCATTTCATCGAGGGCAAGACCCATCGCTGGCTGTCGTCGGTCAACGCATTGCCCGGCGGCATGCCGGCGCGCGACGTGATGACCAACCACCGGCCGGACCCCAAGCAGCATCCCGGCCTGGTATTAGTCGGCGATTATCTCTTTGATTCGACGCTGAACGGCTTGCTCGATTCCTCCGATGCGGCGACCGATATCATCCTGACCGAAATGATGCGGCTGCGCCGCGCCGGCGGCACGAATGGCCAGCCGTTGCCGGACAAGATCGATCGCGACTATTTCGAGAGATATCGCGGGCTTGGCCCGTATCGCGAGGTCTGGAGCCAGTTCACCGATCCCGCTTTCCTGATGGACCTCATCAAGATCGTCTGGAACAGGGCGAAGGGCTACAAGCTCTTGATCGCAGGCTCGGCCAGCGGCGAACTCGTGGGCGCGCTGCGTGCGCGCGGGATCGATGCCTGGGGCATCGAGAACAACCGCGCGATCCACGCCAGGACGCCGAAGGAATTGAAAAAGTTCAACAAGCTCGGATCGATCGTCGATCTGCCGTTCAAGGACGGCGAGTTTGATTTCGTGTTCGAGACCAGCCTTTGCCATGTCACGGAGAAGCGCGTCGCCAAGGCCATTCGCGAACTCAATCGTGTCGTCAAGGAGGGTCTGGTGTTCGGCTCGGTGACGTCGGACATGCCGGCGGCCTTGATCGATCGTTACGATTTGCTGCGCGGGGTCAAGAAGCTCGGCACCTGGTGGGAATGGTCGGAGTTGTTCTTCGGCAACGGTTTCGATCTTTCGATGCATCGCCACGACTGCACCGACGCGGTGTGGGCGGCGACGCTGGCGGCCAACAAGGGGCCCGGCCAGTGGTATGCCGACTCCGACTCCTTGCGCTATTCGTTCTTCGACAAGGTCGGGGACGACGAATAGGTCTGTCGATCTGAAGTCGCTGCGCTGCAAGCGGCGGCTTTGTGACGGTGTGCGTTGCGATGCACTTCAAAAAGAGCCGGCGCGAGCGGTAAGGTTACCTGCACCATTTTTTTTGCTGAACGCACGCCGATCGCATAGGATAGAGGGCGCAGCACATTCCCTTCATTCTTTGCGGTCATGCCGGCCGTGCAGCTTCGGTTGGTTTCATGGCTCCCAGGCCTTCCCCGTCAGGTGAACCTGTCGCAGCGTCCGCGGCTGCTTCCGATGCCGTGGAGGCGGAGAAGAAGTTGACGGCTGGCATCGAGTCCAAGCTGCCACCGGCGGACGATGACGAAGAAGATGAGGACGACGAGCTTGAGCTCGACGATGACGAGGACGACGAGGAACTCGTTGTCTATACCGCCAAGGAAGCCGCCGGCGCGCTCGCGACAATCTACGGTTTCGTCAAACCCTTTCTGAAGAACTACAAAAAGATCCTCGCGCTTGTCAGCCTCGGCGTCCTGGTCGAGACGCTGTTCAATGTGATCATGCCGCTGAGCCTGAAGTTCCTGATCGACGATGCGCTCGGCGAAGAAGACTTCGAAGCGCTGATCAAGATCCTCTCGGTGCTCGCGGTGGCCGGCATCGTCACCTCGATCGTCGCGGTCTGGTACGAGCGGTGGGACGCCACGCTTGCAGCTTCGCTGATTTCGGACGTGCGGACGCGGTTGTTCGACCACGTCCAGAACTTGCCCGCCGCCTTCTTCGCACGCACCAAGCGCGGCGAAATCCTGTCGCGGTTTTCGGTCGACATGTCGGCCTTCGAAGGCACGGTCAAGGGCTTTGCCAACGCCGCCGCGCTGCCGTTCTTCGAGTTGATCGCGGGCATCGTCCTGATGCTGTTTTTGAACTGGCAGCTCGCCGCGATTTCGCTGCTGGTGTTTCCGATCACGCTGATCGGCCCGCGCATCCTCACGCCCAAGGCGGTGCAGGCCAATTACGAGCAGAAGCTCAATGAGTCGACGCTGCTCGGCATGGTGCAGGAGAACATCGCGACCCAGGCGGTGGTCAAGGCCTTCATGCTCCAGCGCAAGACGCTCGGCTGGTTCACGATGCGCAACGACGACGCGCGGCGAAAAATTGCCGCGGCGACGTTTCTCTCAACCATGGTCGAGCGCACCGTGACCATCTCGGTCCTGTTGCTGCACCTCGTGGTGCTCGCGATCGGCGCCTACCTCGCCACCAAGGGCCAGATCACCATCGGAACCTTCGTGACGTTCGAGAGCGCGTTCTGGGAGGTGTCCTACAATATCGCCCACATCATGCATTTCATTCCGGTGTCGATCTCGTCGGCCGCTGCCGTGCGTCATATTCAGGAATTACTCGATGAGCCGACCCGCGGCGCCGATCGCCCCGGCGCGCCGGATTTGCCGCGCGTCAGCCAACGACATCTCCTTCGAACGCGTGACCTTCCAGTATGAAGGCAGCCAGACCCCGGTTCTCGACAATCTCAGCCTCAAGCTCGATGTCGGCAAGACCATCGCCATCGTCGGCCCGAGCGGCTCGGGCAAGAGCACGCTGCTCAATCTGATCTTGCGTCTTTACGTTCCGGATGAGGGACGCGTCACCATCGATGGCGTCGATATCCGCAAGGTCACCCGCGAATCCCTGCGGCGGAGCATGGCGGTGGTGTTCCAGGAGAACATGCTGTTCAACATGTCGATCCGCGAGAACATCCGTCTCGGCAAGGAAGGCGCGACCGACAAGGAAGTCGAGGAGGCGGCCCGCAAGGCCGAAATCCACCGCTACATCATGAGCCTTCCGCAGAAATACGACACGCCGGTCGGCGAGCGCGGCGACACGCTGTCGGGCGGCCAGCGCCAGCGCATCGCGATTGCGCGCGCGATCGTGCGCAATCCGTCGATTCTGCTCCTGGACGAGGCGACCTCGGCGCTCGACCAGACCACGGAGGCCGCCATCAACAAGACGCTGATGAAGCTCGCCAAGGGGCGGACCATGCTGTTTTCGACCCATCGCCTGACCTCGGTGGTCGATATGGACGAAATCATCGTGATTTCCGGCGGCAGGGCGATCGAGCGCGGCTCTCACCTCCAACTGCTCGCGGCAAACGGCATGTATCGCCAGCTCTGGGACGACCAAAGCCTCAAGCCGCACGCGGCTGCTGAGGAAGACGAGGACGACTGAGAATCAGTAAACCTTCGTTCCGGAGGCTGCTTAGATTGTGGGTGAATTATACTACAATCTTTAGATGTGATTTTGAGCATTAATATCCGGATAAAATGGGGCTGCGCCTTGCCCCAGCGCCGACGGCGACTTACTTGGAGCACCAGCGGAGCAGGGGGCACGGCGCGATTTCCCTCACTGGCAGAGGCGCTTCTTCAAGGCATTTCACGTGTTGTTTCGCCTTGACTTAGGCCTGTAGCGCCGATAGAACCCGCGCACTCAACGACAGGCGGTGAGCTTCGCTTGCGTCGGAACGGATCACCCTTTCGGCCTCTCTTTATTGGAGGCGGTCGGGACGGGCACCAACCTCGACGAATGTCGCTCAAACGCTGTCGAATATAGCTAGTCACTGCCGTATCGATCTCGGTTTTCGTGGGCAAGTTCCCTCGGAATTGATCGGGTGCATGACCTCAAGTCCAGTTCGGCCGGCTCGTACCGATCGATCGTAGCTTGCGGTCCTCTGTGGTGTCGAAGCGCTTTCTGCTCAGCGATGAGCGGTTGGCGCGATTTCGCTTTGCGCGGATGTTTTTCACGCAGGGCAACAGAATGGGATTTATTCGAAGGTCCCGAACGAATTTTGCGAAACCGTTTTCGGTTTCGTGCGAACTGAAGGGTGAAGGCTGACATGCCGACGATCAACCAGCTGATCGCAAGTCCGCGCGTCGTACAGAAGTCGCGCAAGAAGGTGCCCGCGCTGCAGCAGTCGCCGCAGAAGCGCGGCGTCTGCACGCGCGTCTACACCACGACGCCGAAGAAGCCGAACTCCGCGCTCCGCAAAGTCGCCAAGGTGCGCCTGACCAACGGCTTCGAGGTCATCGGCTACATCCCGGGTGAGGGCCACAATCTTCAGGAGCACTCCGTGGTCATGATCCGCGGCGGCCGCGTCAAGGACTTGCCCGGCGTGCGCTACCACATTCTCCGCGGCGTCCTCGATACGCAGGGCGTCAAGAACCGTAAGCAGCGCCGTTCGAAGTACGGCGCCAAGCGTCCGAAGTGAGCCGAGCATAGCGAGGATCATCCCCGGGCTAACGAAGTGAGATCCGGGGATCTGGAGCAACAATTTAAGACGTGGATGGCCGGGTCGAGCCCGGCCATGACGAAGGAAACAAGATGTCGCGCCGCCATTCCGCTGAAAAACGTGAAGTGCTTCCGGATCCCAAGTTCGGAAACATCATCATTACGAAGTTCATGAACTCGGTGATGTACGCCGGGAAGAAGTCGGTTGCCGAAGGCATCGTCTATGGTGCGCTCGGCATGATCGAGGCCAAGACCAAGCAGAGCCCGCTGACGGTGTTCGAGCAGGCGCTGGAAAACGTGATGCCGACCATCGAGGTCCGCTCGCGGCGCGTCGGCGGTGCCACCTATCAGGTGCCGGTCGAGGTTCGCTCGGTCCGCCGGCAGGCGTTGGGAATTCGCTGGCTGATCTCAGCCGCGCGCGAACGCAATGAAAAGACGATGACGGAGCGGCTTTCGGCCGAGCTGCTTGACGCGTCGAATAACCGGGGGAACGCCGTCAAGAAGCGTGAAGACGTGCACCGGATGGCGGAAGCCAACCGCGCCTTCTCGCACTACCGCTGGTAACGGCGAAACGTCAGGATTTAAGGAACAGCCCATGCCCCGCGTTCATGCCATAGAGGACTACCGCAATTTCGGTATCATGGCGCATATCGATGCCGGCAAGACCACGACCACAGAGCGCATCCTTTATTACACCGGCAAGAGCCACAAGATCGGCGAAGTGCACGAAGGTGCCGCGACGATGGACTGGATGGAGCAGGAGCAGGAGCGCGGCATCACCATCACGTCGGCCGCGACCACCGCGTTCTGGAACGGCAAGCGCCTGAATATCATCGACACCCCCGGCCACGTCGACTTCACGATCGAAGTCGAGCGTTCGCTGCGCGTGCTCGACGGCGCGGTATGCGTGCTCGACTCCAACCAGGGCGTGGAGCCGCAGACCGAGACCGTGTGGCGCCAGGGCGACAAGTACCGAGTTCCGCGCATCGTCTTCGCCAACAAGATGGACAAGACCGGCGCCGACTTCTTCAAGTGCCTTTCCGACATCGTCGATCGCCTCGGTGCCAAGCCGATTGCGATTCAGTTGCCGATCGGCGCGGAGAACAATTTCAAAGGCCTCATCGATCTCGTGCGCATGAAAGGCGTCGTTTGGGATGACGAGGCGCTCGGCGCCAATTTCAAGGACATCGATATTCCCGCTGATCTCGTCGATCAGGCGAAGGAATATCGCGAGAAGATGCTGGAAGCAGCCGTCGAGCTCGATGACGATGCGCTTGCCGCTTATCTCGATGGCAAGGAGCCAGACGAAGCGACGCTGAAGCGGCTGATCCGCAAAGCGGTGCTGACCGGCGCGTTCTTTCCGGTGCTGTGCGGCTCGGCCTTCAAGAACAAGGGCGTGCAGCCGCTGCTCGACGCCGTCGTCGACTATCTGCCGTCGCCGATCGACGTGCCGGCGATCAAGGGCCTCGATGAGGACGGCAACGAAATCGTTCGCCTGCCGAACGACAAGGAGCCGCTGGCGCTGCTCGCATTCAAGATCATGGACGACCCGTTCGTCGGCACCATCACCTTCTGCCGCATCTATTCCGGTACGCTGTCGTCGGGCACCGGCGTCGTCAATTCGACGCGTGACCGCAAGGAACGTATCGGCCGGATGTTGCTGATGCATGCCAACAACCGCGAAGACATCAAGGAAGCCTATGCCGGCGACATCGTCGCGCTGGCGGGCCTGAAGGAAGCGCGCACCGGTGACACGCTGTGCGATCCGAGCAAGCCGGTGATTCTGGAAAAGATGGAATTCCCCGATCCGGTCATCGAGATCGCGATCGAGCCGAAGTCGAAGGCCGACCAGGAAAAGCTGGGTGTGGCGCTGGCAAAGCTTGCCGCGGAAGATCCGTCGTTCCGGGTATCGACCGATCAGGAGTCCGGCCAGACCATCCTCAAGGGCATGGGCGAACTCCATCTCGACATCAAGGTCGACATCCTCAGGCGTACCTACAAGGTCGACGCCAATATCGGCGCGCCGCAGGTGGCGTTCCGTGAGCGTGTCACCCAGCGGGTCGGAGCACAGCTACACCCACAAGAAACAGACCGGCGGCACCGGCCAGTTCGCTGCGAGTCACGATCGTGGTCGAGCCGAACGAACCCGGCAAGGGTTACGAATTCGAGTCCAAGGTCGTTGGCGGCGCCGTGCCGAAGGAATATATCCCCGGCGTCGAAAAGGGCCTGGAGAGCGTGTTGTCCTCCGGCGTGGTCGCGGGCTTCCCCGTGGTCGACGTCAAGGTGCAGCTGATCGACGGAAAGTATCACGACGTCAACTCGTCGGCACTGGCCTTCGAAATCGCAACCCGCGCCTGCTTCCGCGAAGCGCTGCAGAAGGGCAAGTCGGTCCTGCTCGAGCCGATCATGAAGGTCGAGGTGGTGACGCCGGAAGATTACACCGGCTCCGTCATCGGCGACCTCAACTCGCGGCGCGGCCAGATCCAGGGTCAAGACATGCGCGGCAATGCCAACGTCATCAACGCGATGGTGCCGCTCATGAACATGTTCGGTTACGTGAATAACCTGCGCTCGATGAGTCAGGGGCGTGCCACCTTTACGATGCAGTTCGACCACTACGCGGAAGCACCCGCGAACGTGTCGGCAGAAGTCCAGAAGAAGTTTGCCTGATTGTCGCTAGCGGTAGCTAACGACTGAACGGAGAGTCAAAATGGCCAAAGCAAAATTTGAACGTAATAAACCGCACTGCAACATCGGAACCATCGGTCACGTCGACCACGGCAAGACGTCGCTGACGGCGGCGATCACCAAGATCCTGGCCGAAACCGGCGGTGCAACGTTTACGGCGTACGACCAGATCGACAAGGCGCCGGAAGAGAAGGCGCGCGGCATCACGATCTCGACCGCACACGTCGAGTACGAGACCGCCAACCGCCATTACGCCCACGTCGACTGCCCCGGCCACGCCGACTATGTGAAGAACATGATCACCGGCGCTGCCCAGATGGACGGCGCGATCCTGGTCGTGTCGGCCGCTGACGGTCCGATGCCGCAGACCCGCGAGCACATCCTGCTCGCCAAGCAGGTCGGCGTACCCGCCATGGTCGTGTTCCTCAACAAGTGCGACATGGTCGACGATCCGGAACTGCTCGAACTCGTCGAACTCGAGGTTCGCGAACTGCTCTCGAAGTACGACTTCCCGGGCGACAAGATCCCGATCATCAAGGGCTCGGCTCTCGCCGCCCTCGAAGACAAGGACAAGGCGCTCGGCCACGACGCCATCCTCGAGCTGATGAAGAATGTCGACTCCTACATTCCGCAGCCGGAGCGTCCGATCGATCAGCCGTTCCTGATGCCGGTGGAAGACGTGTTCTCGATCTCGGGCCGCGGCACCGTGGTCACCGGTCGTGTCGAGCGCGGCGTGATCAAGGTCGGCGAGGAAATCGAGATCGTCGGTCTGCGCGCGACGCAGAAGACCATCGTCACCGGCGTTGAAATGTTCCGCAAGCTGCTCGATCAGGGCCAGGCGGGCGACAACATCGGCGCGCTGCTTCGCGGCACCAAGCGCGAGGAAGTCGAGCGCGGTCAGGTGCTGTGCAAGCCGGGTTCGGTCAAGCCGCACACCAAG
>CAWCHC010000006.1:0-32860 GCA_963795255.1 uncultured Alphaproteobacteria bacterium | reverse complement strand
CAGACCTGGCTCATTCGCAAAGAGTTCGGACTCAACCCGCTGCTTGTCACTTATAACCACACCTTCAACACGCCGCTCGGCGTGCGAAATCTGACCAACCTCGTAGACAAACTTGACTGCAACCATGTCCGCTTCTCGACCGCGCCGGGCGCGGCGATCCGGATGGCCAAGCATATGCTGCAGCGGGTAGGTGACGTGACCTGGCACTACCATGCAGGCATCATGACCTATCCCATTCGTGCAGCTGTTCAATACGATGTGCCGCTCGTGATCTGGGGTGAGGAGGGGTTTAGTGAGCTTGTGGGCATGCATAATCTCGACGACTTCGTCGAGTTTACGAAGAAGAAGCGGCAGGAACACATGATGCGCGGCTTCGAGCCGGAGGATCTCCTGGATGACCCGGCCTGCCCGTTGACCCGCTACGACCTTGCGCCATTTTTCTATCCAACCGACGACGAAATCGAACAGGTCGGCGTACGCGGCATTTATCTCAGCAACTACGTGCCATGGAATGCGCGGGAGCACGCCGAATTCGCCATTCGCGAGCTTGGTTTCGAATTGGCGCAAAAGCAGGAACGCACGTTCAATATTTACGCGAAGACCGACGATATCCACGCCAACGGCCTGCATGATTATTTGAAGTACCTCAAGTTCGGTTACGGCCGCGCGACGGACGACGCGGCGAATGAAATTCGACATGGCCGGATGACACGCGAGCAAGGCATCGAGATGGTGATGCGCTTTGATCATGCGCGCCCCTACGACATGGACATTTTTCTCGCCAAGAGCGGGATGACCGAGGCCGAATTGCTGACGATGATCGAACCGATGCGCGATCCCTCGATCTGGGAAAAGAACGCATCAGGACAATGGCAGGTCAAGGATCACATCGGTAATCACATCAATGACTCCAGTGTGGATCAGGCTCGGTTGCCGCAGGTCGGTAAGTGGCAGCCTTTCAAGCCGACGCCGCCGGAAGTCTCGATCAAGCGTCAGGAAGATGGACGGCAATCCGATTACGTCCTGCTCTGAAACCAGGGAGGCGATGAAAGCGCCCACGGCGATCTCGACTCCGGATAAAAAGTCGCGAAACGCCGTGATTGTTGCCAATGCTTCAATCGTTGTCGGCGGGGGTCATGTTCGTCGTTGCAGAGTTCTGGCTGACGCATTGATTTCGGAGGGTTGGGACGTTACGTTTGCGCTGCCTGCGGAAGCGTTGTCGGTCTCTCCGTCGCTATCGCGCTACGCGACAATGCAGATTGCTTTCCGGGGCAGTGATACGGCGCGGCAACTATTCGATGTTCTGCCGGGCAGTTGTGATCTCCTGGTGGTGGATCACTACGATTTGGATGCAGCGTTTGAGGCTGCATGCCGTCAGTGGGCAAGGCGGATTCTGGTTATCGACGACCTTGCAAACAGGATGCACGATTGCGACTGGTTAGTGGATCAAACACCGGATCGGCTGCCTGCCGATTACGCTCCTCTGGTACCGCCGAGTTGCAGCCTGTTGCTCGGTCCGGGCTACGCACTCCTGGATGCAAGATTTAGAGCGTGCCGGAACAAGCGTGCGGAACGAAATGACGTTCGCCGGGTGTTGGTGAGCTTTGGCAGTACCGACCCGGGTGGGATGACAGACCTTGCGTTGCGAGGATTGGAGCAGAGTGGCCTCGAAGTGGAGATCGATATCGTGCTCGGGGCCTCAAGTCCCAATATCGAGAACATCAAGAGTACAGCTGCGCGCCTTGGCCGCGGCGCCAAAGTCTACGTTGATGTTGACGATATGGCTTCGCTTATCACAGAAGCTGATCTGGCCGTGGGAGCAGGTGGAGTGTCTGCGCTGGAGCGCTGCTGCCTCGGAGTTCCATCGGTAATTCTGGTTGTCGCGGAAAATCAGCGCGGCAATGTCGAGGGGCTTGTGAGAGCAGGTGCTGCTGTTTCATTTGGCGCGGGCTCGGCGGTCAGTCCTCAAACTCTCGGAAGGAAGTTGTTGGAATTGGCAGCTGACTTGGCCCGCCGCCGTTCTATGTCGGAGGCTGGACGCGACCTTTGCGACGCCTTTGGACCCGAGCGTGTTATGAATGCCCTGAATCGGAACATCACGCCAGATCAACATGTGGGACCGACATGAAATCCGCCGCCCGATATTCGAGACCGATCGCAAAGGTTGGTTGGTGGAATGCTTCCCGAGCGATTTCTGTCGTTGTAGACAATGATAGTTGGATATTGCCGTTTGCGGCGGCCCTAATTGAATATGCCAACATGGCAGGTGATCGCGCCGAACTTCGCCGGTCGTACGACGAAATTCCAATCGAGAACGACATTGCTTTCTTTTTGGGATGCATCGGCATTGCAAAACCCGCTTTTGTTTCCCGCAGCCGGCGCAACCTTGTCGTTCACTCCAGCGACCTGCCGAAGGGGCGCGGTTTTGCGCCCTTAGCTTGGCAAATCATTGCCGGTCACAACGAAATTGCGACCTGTCTGATCGATGCAGTCGATGTGGTGGATGCCGGTGAAATCGTGTTGAAAGACAAGTTGCGATTCACGGGCAACGAGTTGTACACCGAGCTACGCGCCGCTCAGGGGAGCTTGATCGTCGAATTGTGCCTGAGATTTCTCGCCGAACCCGAAGAGCTTCTTGGTCGGTCTCAGACCGGCCAACCGACGACGTTTCGGCGGCGCACTCCACTTGATAGTGAGCTTGATCCGAACAAGACGATTGCCGCACAATTTGATCTTCTTCGGACCGTAGATAATGACAATTTTCCGGCATTTTTCAGTTTTCGCGGGAGGTCGTACAAGCTCACGATTACGCCTTTGGACACATCGATAGAAAAATCTCACGTCGAGCCAAATCCATGAAAAAATCTTCAATTCGGATCGCGGATCGTGAGATTGGTGCCGAAAGGCCCCCCTACTTGATTGCGGAAATGTCGGCTAATCATGGCGGATCGCTCGAACAGGCGCTTGCCATTGTCGATGCGGCGGCGAAAGTCGGCGGCGGACGCGATCAAGCTGCAGACCTATACGGCCGATACGATCACTATCAATTGCGACCGCCCCGATTTCCTGATCAAGGGCGGCCTGTGGGACGGCCGCACGCTTTATGATCTCTATCGGGAAGCCCACACGCCGTGGGAATGGCATCGCGAACTGTTTGCCAAAGGCCGCGAACTCGGCATCACCATGTTTTCGTCGCCATTCGATGAAACCGCGGTCGACTTTCCTCGAAGAGCTGAATGCGCCCGCCTACAAGATTGCGTCCTTTGAATTGGTTCATCTGCCGCTGTTGCGCAAGGTCGCAGGCACCGGCAAGCCGGTGATCTTGTCGACGGGAATGGCAAGTCATCGCCGAAATCAGAGAATCGATCGGCACGTTGCGCGATGCCGGCTGCCGCGAATTGGTTGTGCTTCACTGCACCAGCGCTTACCCGACGCCGCCCGACGAGGCGAATGTCCGCATGATCCCGCACCTTTCGGAGATGTTTGACGTTCCTGTCGGCTTGTCCGATCACACGCTCGACAGTACCGTTGCGGTCACGGCGGTCGCGCTGGGCGCGGTCGCGATCGAGAAGCATTTCACGCTCAATCGCGCCGATGGCGGTCCGGATGCTGCGTTTTCGCTTGAACCGTCCGAGTTCGCGGCTCGCTGCGCGGCTCGCACGGCCTGGTCCGCGCTCGGAAAGGCCGATGATGTGCGGGCACCAAGCGAGCAGGGCAACCGGATGTTCCGCCGGTCGATCTACGCGGTCAAGGACATCAAGAAGGGCGATCGGCTGACGAGCGAATCCATCCGTGTGATCAGGCCCGGATTTGGGCTCGCGCCAAGGCACTACGACGAAGTGATCGGACGACACGCCAACGCTGACATCGCCAGGGGTACGCCGATTTCCTGGGCCCTGATCGAGCAGGCATGATGCGCCAGTCTGATAAAACGCGTCGTGAGATCGCATCTATCGCCGGCCTGCTCGATCCGTAAGCAGTTCATCCCCTGTTGTGCGGAAGCAATATTACGGTCTCAACGAGCTCGATAAAAAACTCGAGCCCTATATCGATTTCGACAACGGCATCTTTATCGAGGCGGGCGCGAATGACGGCCAGACGCAGAGCAATACGGCCTATTTCGCGCGGCACCGCGGATGGCGAGGCCTGTTGGTCGAGCCGATCCCCGAGCTTGCGGCACGCTGCCGGGTGGCGCGGCCGGAAAGCGTGGTCGAGAATTGCGCGCTGGTGGCGTCCGATGCCGACGGTCAGAGCGTCCCTATGACCTATTGCGGGCTGATGTCGGTGGTCGACGGCGGCTGGAGCGATCCGGCGGCGGAGCGGGCGCACGTCGAAACCGGCCGCCAAGTCCAGTCGCTGACCACCTATCACGTCGAGGTGCCCGGCAGATCGCTTTCGGCTCTCGCTGGACCAGCACAAGATGCCGCATATCGACCTGCTCAGCCTTGATGTCGAAGGTTTTGAACGTCAGGCGCTCGAGGGGCTCGACTTGCGGCGTCATCGGCCGCGCTTCATTCTGGTGGAAGCGCGTTTCCGCGAGGAAATCGACGATCTCTTGTTGCCTCACTATGAAGCCATCGCGCAGTTGTCGCATCACGATGTGCTTTATCGGACAAAAGCGGGCTGAAACGTTTTCCTGATGCGCGTGCTCATTCTGAATACCGACTACGAGGCGTTTCTCGACGACCTCTACGCAGAGAATCCGGGATTGGCAGAACAGAGCTACGACCGGCAGATGGCGGTGCGAAACCGCTCGCTGTTTGGGGCCGCGGACTTCTACTCGGAGGGTCTGAAGGCCAACGGGGTCGAGGCGGCAGACATTCATCTCAACAATCGGGCCATGCAATTGCGATGGGCGGCCGAGCACGGTATGAATATTGACGCGGAAAGGCCGGTCGAGCCGCAACTCGTTCGGCGCGAGGGTGCGGCGGCTGTTCGGCGGAAAACGCGAGCCGCTTTCTCAACTCGCGGCGATGCCGAACTGGATGCGCAACGTCATGATCGCGCAGATCGAGGCGTTCCGACCCGACGTGATTTTGAATCAGGTCATGCATTTCGTCAGTGCACAATCCTTGCGGGCGCTGGTCGGCAGACGCTGCCTTCTAGTCGGCCAGATCGCGGCGCCATGGCACGGTCCGGAGGACGACCTCGGTTACGACCTGATCGCGACATCGCTGCCGAATTTTGTGCAGCAGTTCGAGCGGCGCGGGATCAAAACTTTCTACAACCAGCTTGGGTTTGCGCCGAGCGTCCTGGCGAGCGTACCGGAGACCGAGCGGGATCTTGCCGTGACGTTCGTCGGCACACTATCTTCGCACCATGCCGAGCGCATTCGCTTGCTGGAAAATCTCGCAAAACGCACCGACCTCAACATCTGGGGCATGGGGATCGATGAGGTGTCGGAGAGTTCGCCGATCCGCGGCTGCTATCGCGGGCAGGCCTGGGGCCGAGAGATGTTTGCGATCTTCCGCCGCTCGCAAATCGTCATCAACCAGCACATCGGGATTGCGGGCGACTTCGCCAACAATATGCGCCTCTATGAGGCGACCGGCTGCGGCGCGGCGCTGGTGACCGATCGCAAGATCAATTTGCAGGAATTGTTTGACGTCGGCTCGGAAGTTGTCGACTACGGTGATCCGGCCGAGTGCCTGGCGCGGATCGAGGGATTGCTCGAGGAGCCGTCCCGCTGCGCTGAAATCGGCGCGAAGGGTCAGGCGCGGACCTGTAGCGGCCATACCTATGTCCAGCGAACTGCCGAGCTGAAGGCAAAGTTCGCCGAATTGCTCAACTGAATGATCCACGTTGCCGTCAGGATGGATAGTCTTGAGTTCGCTTAAAGATTGGATGGTGCGCCTCGCAGGCCGGGGTGCCGGCCGTGAAAAAGGTCTCGTCGGCCTGCTCGATACTCACTTCCGGATCAAGCACCGGCTCGATTGGGAGCTTTCGCAGGAGGCCCCGCATTTTTACGATTTCCGCAGTGGCGTTTTCGCGCTCGGCTTCGGGAATGCGCCGCCATCGTCCCATACGCTTGACCGCGCCGCGATGGCGCGGGACACTTTCGCCGATGGCGACCGGGTGCTCGACATCGGCTGTGGCGACGGCTTTTTCACACGCCGCTTCTATTCGGATCGCGCCGGACGGATCGACGCGATCGATGTCGAGGACAGCGCCATCGTTCATGCCAGGCGCTATCATGCGCATCCCAAGATCAATTACGTGAAATGCGACGCCGTTGCGGAGCCGTTTCCGGCGGACGCCTATGATGCAGTGATCTGGAACGGCGCGATCGGCCATTTCTCGGAAGCCGATACCGCGATCGTGCTGCGAAAGATCCGCGCGTGCCTCACACCGTCGGGCGTCTTCGCCGGCTCCGAAAGCCTCGGAATGGAAGGGCACGACCACTATCAATTCTTCAGCGATGAGTTTTCGGTGCAGAAGCTTTTCAAGCCGTATTTCCGCCACGTCACGACCCGAACAGTAAGTTACACCATCGGAGAACAACGGAATTTTGCCCGTCGCGAGGTGTTCTGGCGCTGCTCCCACAGCCGCGATTCCCTGTTGCGCGACGCCTGGAGTTGGGCCGATGCAGCCGAAGAGCCGTCGATCGCCAGGAGCTGACGGACATGCAGGCCGATGCCATGGACGAACTGAAGCTGCTCACGGGAAGGCTGCTCGCCAACCAGGTGCGCGCAACGGCGCAAAGCTTTCGCGAGGCGGAGTTCAAGGTCTTCTCGCAATTCGGCGACGACGGCATCATTCAGTATTTGATCGCCCGTCTCGACATTCCACAAGCGCTCTCGACTTTTGTCGAATTCGGCGTGCAAGACTATTCCGAGTCCAACACGCGTTTCCTGCTGTTGAACGACAATTGGCGCGGCCTGGTGATGGACGGCGACGACCGCAACATGGAGAGCCTGAGGGCACGCGACATGTATTGGCGCCACGATCTCACCGCGCTATGCCGATGGATCGACCGCGACAACATCGACGTGATTCTGCAGGATAGCGGGTTTTCGGGCCCGATCGGCATCCTCAGTATCGATATCGACGGAAATGATTATTGGGTTTGGCAAAGGATCGAGGCTGTTGAGCCCGTTATCGTCATCGCCGAATACAACAGCGTGTTCGGAGCTCGGCAGGCGGTTACCGTGCCTTATGATCCGGCTTTCAATCGTACCAAGGCCCACTATTCAAATCTCTATTGGGGGGCGTCGCTGTCGGCGCTCGCAAGCCTCGCCCGCAGCAAGGGGTATGCATTCGTCGGCTCCAATCTGGCAGGAAACAATGCCTATTTTATCCGCGAGAGTTATCTCGGCAAAGGCGGCATTGTCGCGGTTGCGATCGAGCAGGGCTATGTCGAATCCCGATTTCGGGAATCGCGAGACGAGCGTGGCAGGCTGACCTATCTGGGTGGCGCGGCGCGCCGGCAGATGATAGCCGGAATGCCGGTCTATGACATTGAGCGGGACGCCGTCGTGGCTCTCGGCGCGGAATGACGACAACAGCCCGCATCGCATGGCCGCAGCAGGAGGATAAATGGGACTAGAGGTGATTATCCACGGTGGCGTCCGTTATGCGGAAATCATCCGCGCCGACGTCAAGGTCGAGAAGACGACGTTCTACTCGCCGGCCGAGTCGTCCTTTCAGTTCGGATTGCTGGCGCACGAAGCCGGCTTTGTCGAGCCACCGCATTTCCATCGGGAGTTCGAGCGCACGATCAAGGATCTGCAGCAGATGTTTGTCGTGCAGCGCGGCGTCGTCGGCGTGCAGCTATTCAGCGACGAAGGGGAGCTGTTGCGCGAAGTCGAGCTGAGGGCGGGCGATGCGATCGTTCTCATCCACGGTGTTCACGCGATCCGTGTCATCGAAGACATGCAATGCATCAGTGTGAAACAAGGGCCGTTCCTTGGCGATCAATGCGACAAGGTCTTCGTGGGTAACAAATCATGATCCCTGTTTTTGAGCCTGAGTTCGGCGAGGAAGAAATCGCAGCCGTCGTCGCGGCGCTGCGTCGCGGCGAAATCTCAGGGTCGTTCGGCACCGCCATCACGGACTTCGAGGAGGGGTTTGCGGCCTTTAGCGGCTGCCGCTACGGCGTTGCGGTCACCAGCGGAACGACCGCGCTGCATCTTGCGATCGCAGCACTCGACCTGAAGCCGGGCGACGAAGTCCTGCTCTCATCCAGCACCAATATCGCCACCGCGCTTGCGATCATCTACGCCAACGCGGTTCCGGTGCCGGTCGATTCCGAACGCGAGACCTGGAATCTCGATCTCGATCTGATCGAAGGCCTGATCACGCCGCGCGCGCGCGCCATCATTCCTGTGCATCTGTTCGGGCACCCTGTCGACATGGACCGGCTGAATGAGATCGCTAAAAAACACAATCTCATCGTGATCGAGGATTGCGCGGAAGCGCATGGCGCCAAGTGCCGCGGCCGTGTGGTCGGCAGTTTCGGCGACATGAACTGCTTCAGCTTCTACGCCAACAAGGTCATTACGACCGGCGAGGGCGGTATGGTGACGACGAACGATCCTGCTTTGGCGGATCGCCTGCGGCTGTTGCGCAATCTTGCTTTCACGACGCCGCGTTACTGGCATGAGCGGGCCGGGTTCAACTTCCGAATGACCGGCTTCCAGGCCGCCTTTGGCGTCGCCCAGCTCAAGAAGATCGACGGGATCATCGAGAAGAAGCGTAGCGTCGCGTGGAAATATTCGCAGGCGCTGGCAGGCGTTCCCGGTCTCCAATTGCCCACCGAGAAGGACTGGGCGTTCAATGTTTACTGGATGTACGCGCTCACGGTCGGCCGCGACTATCCGCTGACACGCAACCAACTCGCCGCGCATCTGAAAGCGCGCGGCATCGATACGCGCACGTTCTTCTGCCCGATGAACCAGCAGCCCTGTTTGCAGGAACGGCCGGGATACCGCGCGGTCGCTTGCCCGGTTGCGGACGAGATTTGGGAAACCGGTCTCTATCTGCCATCCAGCACGACCTTGACCGACGCGGAGATCGCGACGGTGTGCGGAGAGATTGCCCACGCAGCGGCGGTCGCGAAGGTCTGATCAAAGTGGGAATTTACGACGGCCGTCACGCCGAGCTCTACGATTTCTTCTATGGCGCCAAGCCCTATGCGGCCGAGGCCGGCTATCTGCATAGCCTGTTGCAGCAGTTCTCACCACGCGCGGTGCGCCGCATCCTCGACATTGCCTGCGGAACCGGAAGTCATGCGATCGAACTGGAAAAGCACGGTTACGATATCGTCGGCAGCGATATCTCCGAGGACATGCTAGCCCACGCCCGGGAAAAGGTGCAGGCAGCGAATTCGGAGGTTCGTTTCGAAAAGCAGGACATGCGGACGCTCGAGGTTGCCTCAAAGCCGTTCGACGCAGTCTTGTGCCTGTTCGATGCGATCGGGCATGTTCAGACGACGGCCGCAATCAAGCAGGTCTTTAACGCCGTTTACCGTCACCTTGGGGACGATGGTTTGTTAGTGCTGGAATTCTGGCATGCGGCGGCGATGGGCGGTCACCACGATCCGGTGCGCCTGCGCAAGCTGGCCACCGATCGTGGGGAGGTGCTGCGGCTCTCCGAGACGACCGTCGACCACGCCTCGCAATGCGCAACCGTCAAGCATACGATCTACGATCTGCGGCGCGACGGCACCTATCAGACTGCGGTCGAGCAGCAGGTGAACAGGTTCTTTTCGCTGCAGGAGATGAGCACGCTACTGGACGATTGCCGCTTCGACGTGCTTCAGCATTATTCCGGCTATACATCCGATCAGAACCTGTCACCGGATACGTGGCATATCGTGCTCGTCGCCCGCCGGAGAGCGCCATAATGCGCGTCGGAATTTTGCTGGGGAATAGCGATCCGACGGCGGGGGGAGGTCATACATTCCAATCGGAAGTCTTTAGGGCATTGCTCGCGACCGTTGTGCAGTCGCGGCACTCCTTCGTTTTCCTTTGCCATCCCGACATGGCGGCGAAGCTTCCGCCGAAGCCGCTGCCAAATGCCAAAGTGGTCGCGTTGGATGCGGAAGTCGCAGCGCAGCGCGCTACCATGTTTGGCAAAAGCAAGCTGGTGGCGAAGGTGCGTACGCTGGATCAGCAGCTTCAGGCCGCCGGTGTCGAATTCGTCTGGCAACTCGGCGCGCCCGGCCAAGTGCTGGAAGTGCCCTACATGGTCGTGGTCTGGGATCTCCAGCATCGCCTGCAGCCCTGGTTTCCGGAGGTCTCCGCCAACGGTAACTGGCAGCATCGCGACACCCTTTACACCGCGGTGTTGGGCCGCGCCGCGGCGGTCATTGTCGGCACGCAAGCCGGAAAACTGGAAGTTGAGCGCTTTTTCCGCGTTGATCCTTCTCGCATCCTGATCATGCCGCATCCGACGCCACGTTTTGCCGATGCTCCCATCGAGGCCGGACGGTCGGTTCGAGGGAAGTACGGAATAACGGGGGATTATCTGTTCTACCCCGCGCAGTTCTGGGCGCACAAAAATCACGTTAATCTGCTGCTGGCGCTTCAGCTGCTGCAAAGCCGCTTCGATCGACCGCTCAGCATTGCATTTGTCGGTGCCGATCACGGCAACCTTGCGCATGTTAAGGCGACCGTGGATCGGCTTGGTCTCACCGACCGCGTGCATTTTCTTGGATTTGTGCCGCGAGAAGATCTGATCGATCTCTACAAGGAGGCTTTCGCTCTGTCTTACGTCACGTTTTTCGGGCCGGAGAATTTGCCGCCGCTGGAGGCCTTTGCGCTTGGTTGCCCGGTCATCGCGTCGGAGGTTTCCGGTGCCCGCGAGCAGCTCGGCGATGCCGTGCTGTATGTCGATCCGACTTCGCCCGAGCGGATGGCTGAGGCCGTGCTTCGCCTCTCACGCGAGGAGCGACTTCGCGAGAGGTTGATTGACGCCGGCAGAAGGATCGCAAAAGCCAGAACACCGGAAGGATTTGTTGGGGACGCATTGGCCTTTCTCGATCGATTTGAGGCGGTTCGCCGTTGTTGGGCCTGATGCAGCAGACCGCTCCCGCAGAAGTCTCGGTCGTATTGGGCACCTATAACAGGCTGCCGTTTCTGAAAGCGACCATCGCTAGCGTGCGGTCAAGCCAGATCGATGTTCCCTATGAGATCATCGTCGTCGACGGCGGTTCAAGTGACGGCACCGTCGAGTGGCTCACCGCTCAGCGCGACGTCATCTCGATCGTCCAGCACAATCGCGAGACGATCGACGGTAAGGCCCGCCGCCGGCGCAGCTGGGGCTATTTCATGAATCTCGGCTTCAAATGCGCTGAGGGCCGCTACATCTGCCTGATCAGCGACGACTCCGTGATTCATCCGGACACACTTGAGAATGGTGTACGTCGTTTCGATCGCGAGATCGCCGCAGGGCGCCGGCTCGGAGCTTTGGCGTTCTACTGGCGTTCGTGGCCGGAGGAGAAACAGTACCGGGTTAGCTCGACACTCGGCAACAAGGCAATGGTCAATCACGGGCTGTTTCTGCGGGAAGCGGTCGAGAGCGTGGGCTGGATCGACGACAGGCGTTACGATTTCTACTGCGCCGATGGCGATCTCGCGCTCAAGATCTGGCGTGCCGGATATGAAATCATTGCCTGCAGCGACGCGCTGCTGGAGCATTTCGAGCGCGTCGACCCCGCGATACGGCAGCAGAATCTCGCCGGATTGAACACCGATTGGTCCCGTTATCTCGATCGTTGGATGGGGATTTATTACGATCCGGCCAAGCCTCGCATCGGGGAGTGGACCTCGCTCGAAGGCGTTCCGGTGCGCGACGCCGATCATCTTTTTCCGGCGGGCGCAGCCGGCGAGGCCAGAGTATCACCCGCCCGGCGGTTGACCTCGCTGACGAAGCGTTTCGGCAAACGGCTGTTGCGTTGAGCTGGACCGGATCGCCATGCAATCTATCGGCGAAAGGACGGCTCAATGAGCCTCGTTGATCAGGTCATGAAGGTTGCGCGAGCGTCGGCCAGGACGCGTAGCGGAGCCGGCCTTTTGCAACGATTGAGGGACTGGCGCACGACCGAGCGGCTTTTCAGAAGTTTCCTGACCCTGCCGAAGTCTGAGCGCTCCAAAATTCTTTCCGCCGACCAGGAGCGATATGTTGTCGGCAGCAAAAATGCCGCGACGCGCGATGCCTGGGTTGCCCTGGCACTGGCCGCGCTGCCGCCGGGCGCCCGCCTGCTCGACGCCGGTGCGGGCGAATGCCAGTACAAGAAGGATTGCGGCCACCTGAAGTATGTCGCGCAGGACATTGCCGTCTATGACGGCAAGGGCGACACTGGTTTGCAGACCGGAAGCTGGGACTTCTCTCAGATCGATATCGTCTCCGACATTCTGCACATTCCCGAGCCCGATGGCTCATTCGACGCCGTGCTCTGCACCGAAGTGCTGGAGCATCTGCCGGATCCGGTGCGCGCGCTCGACGAAATGGCGCGGCTTCTGCGGCCGGGCGGCATTTTCATTATTACCGCGCCGTTCTGGAGCCTGACGCATTTCGCGCCCTATCACTATGCCACCGGCTTCAATCGCTATTTCTATGAATTTCATCTTGGAAGGCTCGGCTTCGACATCATCGAGCTGACCCCAAACGGCAACTTCTTCGAATGCGTGGGCCAGGAGTTGCGTCGCGTGACGGACATGGCGCAACGTTTTGCCGGAGGCGATAGACCGACCTCACTTGAGCTTCATGCGACCCAGATCGTGCTCGGGATGGTCGAGCGGATGTCGGGTCGCGATACCGGGAGTCCAGAAATGCTGCATTTCGATTGTCAGGTGCGCGCTGTGAAGCGCGCGACCTCCTGATCGCTGATGTATTGGTAGAGGGAAACGGAACGTGGCTGATATTTCCGGAGAGTCCAGGGACAAGATCGGGGAGACCAATATCCGCAGCGCTGGCGCTGGCTGGTTGCCAAGCGATCTCCGTCTGTTGGTGGATGTGCTACGCCGCAGGCCTTATCTGAAGCGCGTGCTCACCGACCGCTACTGGCTCGAGGAAGCCCTCGAGCACAAGGACGAGGTGATTTCCTTCCTCACTAGCCAGCAGCGCAAAGAGGATTTGCGTGTATTTCGTGAAGAGTTCGATCAGTTCGCCGGAATCGCGGGTGACGCTCCGCGCCTCCAGGTCAGCCTGGCGGATATCAATCCGCAGCTCTCCGACCGCGCCAGCGTGACCCCGATCGACCGGCACTATACCTATCATCCGGCGTGGGCGGCGCGGGTGCTGGCAAAGACACGGCCGGACAAACACGTTGATATTTCCTCGATCGTGAGTTTCTGTGCTGTCGTTTCGGCATTCATTCCGGTCGAGTTTTACGATTTTCGTCCTGCACCGGTCGAGCTCGATGGGCTCTACATCGGCGCCGCCGACCTGACGCGGCTGCATTTTGCTAGCAACAGCATCGCCTCGCTGTCCTGCATGCATGTGATCGAACATATCGGTCTTGGCCGTTACGGAGACCCGCTCGATCCTGACGGCGACCTGAAGGCGATCGGCGAGCTGGTCCGCGTTCTGGCGCCCGGTGGTGACCTTTTGGTGGCAACCCCAGTGGGACGTCCGCGGGTGGCATTCAACGCCCACCGAATCTACGATCATGAGGCATTCGCGCGCTACTTCGCGCCGCTCGAACTCGTCGAGTTCGCCCTCATCGAAGAGCAGGGTGAGGGCGGGCTGATTGTGGGGCCGCCACCAGAGCGCGTGCGGGCCGAATCCTATGGCTGCGGCTGCTTCTGGTTTCGCAAGCCGTGAAAGCTCTTTCCGTGATCAATCATCAAGCAAGGTAGGTGACGTCGTGAAAGTGGTCATTCTTGCGGGCGGCATGGGCACCCGGATTGCGGAAGAGAGCGCCACGCGGCCCAAGCCCATGATTGAGATCGGCGGGCGGCCGATTCTGTGGCACATCATGAAGCTGTATGCGCATCATGGACTTTCTGAATTCGTGGTCTGCCTTGGCTACAAAGGCTATATGATCAAAGAGTATTTCATGAATTTTGTGCTGCACCACTCCGACGTCACCATCGACGCCGCGAAAAACAGCATCACCTATCATCAGAGCTACGCCGAGCCGTGGACCATCACGCTGGTCGACACGGGGGAGACGACACTGACCGGTGGTCGGCTGAAGCGGGTGCGCAACTATCTCGATCCGAAGGAGCCTTTTTGCTTCACCTATGGCGACGGCGTTTCGGATATTGATATCGCCGCCTCCATTGCCTTCCATCGCAGCCACGGCAAGCTCGCGACGGTCTCGGCCGTCCGGCCGCCCGGCCGTTACGGTGCGCTCGAACTCGACGGCGAGGTGGTGAAGTCGTTCGTCGAAAAACCGCCGGGTGACAACGCGCTTATCAACGGCGGCTTCTTTGTGCTTGATCCGCAGGTGATCGACCGGATTGAAGGGGACGGCACCTCCTGGGAGGCCGCGCCCCTGGAAGCGCTCGCACGTGATGCCCAGCTCGCGGCTTATCGCCATTCCGGCTTCTGGCAGCCGATGGACACGTTGCGCGACAAAATGCATCTCGAAAATCTATGGCAATCAGGCCATGCGCCTTGGCGCGTATGGGCGTGATGTACTTGAGCAGTCACTATTTTCGGCAGGAGGCACGAGGCGCCATGAATTCGAACCCCACGGTGAGCGTTGTGCTCTCGGTGCGCAACGGGGGATCTGACCTGCCCCAGGCGCTCGATACGATCCTGAAGCAGTCTTTCGCTGACTTGGAACTGATCGCTATTAATAATGGCTCGACTGACGGCACGCGCGAGTTTCTCGATCAGGTCGCCGATCCCAGGGTGCGGGCCTATCATCAGGAAGATATGGGCCTCGCGGCTGCGCTCAACCGCGGCATTTCGCTGGCGCGAGGGCGCTATATCGCCAGGCAGGACCATGATGATCTTGCCGATCCGAGCCGGATCGCGAAGCAGGTCGCGTTTCTCGACGCGCACCCGGGCCACGCCCTGGTCGGTACTCGCGCGGAGATTTGGCTCGGAAATACGCCGAGCGGCCGCTTTCATGATCATCCGACCGAGGACGACATCCTGCAATTTGATCTCCTCCTGAATAATCCCTTTGTGCACTCGTCGGTCATGATGCGGAAGTCAGCGCTTGACCACATCGGCGGCTATACCACCGATCCGGCTCGGCAGCCGCCCGAAGATTATGAGTTGTGGTCGCGCGTTGCTAAGCACTATCGCGTGGCCAATCTGGGCGAACGGTTGACGGTGTATCGCGAGGTTCCCTCTAGCATGTCGCGCGCCGGACCCCAACCGTTTCTGGATAGACTCGTGACCATCTCTTCAGAAAACCTGGCGCATGCGACCGGTGCGGTGGCGCCGCAACAGGTTCACGTTGACATCGCCGCGCTCGTTCACGGCGCGAATGCGCGGGTTTCCCGCAAGCCTGATGCCGACGCCATGTACGCTGTCATCGCTGAGGCCGGACGAAAGATCAGTGGCGGCAAACCACGTCCGGAACTCGCGCAGAGAGTTGTGAATGCTCAGATCCGGGTCCGGCATCAACTCATCCTCCGTCGGCCGGCTCTGGGCGTGGCCTTGCGCGCGGCGCTTGTCGTCCGCGGGCGCCTGCGCCGCCTGATGCCTGCCGCGCGGCAGGGATTACGATGAAGCTTCTCCTCTGCTGTGAAAGCTATTGGCCGCATCGGGGAGGGGTGCAGGAGGTCATGCGTCAGATTGCCGAGCGGATGGCGGCAAAAGGCCATGACGTTACGGTGGCCACTAGCCGGCATCCGCGAAGGAAGTCGACGATCGTTAATGGCGTGACGATTCGCGCATTCAACGCTGGCGGGAAAATGGTCTACGGTCTCAACGGCGAGATCGACCAATATCGCGAGTTTGTCAGAAACTTCGAAGCTGACGCTATCCTCATTATGGCCGCACAACAGTGGAGCTTTGACGCGCTATGGCCTGTCCTCGACGGTATCAAGGCGCGCAAGGTATTTATTCCGTGCGGATTCTCCGGTCTCTACGATCCGGATTTCGAACAGTATTTTCGCCTGTTGCCGGATATTCTGAAAAAATTCGATCATCTTGTCTTCAACGCGGAAAAATATCGCGACATTGATTTTGTCCGGAATATTGGACTCAGTAATTTTACGGTCCTTCCCAACGGCATTGGCGAGACGGATTTCGAACAGGAGGCCGACGGGGAATTCCGACGGAAGCTTGGAATACCGGACGATGCATTTCTATTTCTAACTGTTGGCAACCCGATCGAGGCGAAGGGACATCGGCAAGTCATAGAAGCGTTTTCTCGGCTAGAGAATGGCGAGCAACTAGCAGTTTTGCTTTCGATCGCCGACTGGTCCGCGAGCTTTTCGATCGTCGCCCGGCTTAGTCGGCTGCACAGGTTAACTCGTCGTTCGATCGAAATAATTCGGTTGGAAGGATTGGGCGGCCTCGTTCAGCGGGTACGACGCAGGCTGCAGCATCTCAGGTCGTCGGCGCCAGCTACGGCTCCGCTAGAAAGCATCGAGAGTTTGGCCACAAAATCGTCTGGGCTAGCGTTCAAGCGGGTCATCCTGACCGATCTTTCAAGACCGGATCTAGTTCAGGCTTACATGGCCGCCGACCTGTTCGTCTTTGCCTCGCGTATTGAATATTCGCCGCTTGTTCTATTCGAAGCAGCGGCGGCAGGAACGCCTTTCCTGACGGTTCCGGTCGGTAACGCAGATGAAATCGTTCGCTGGACCGGCGGGGGGCTGCTGTGCGAGGCCGCCAAAGACAATCGAGGTTACACACGTGTCGATCCAGAGATATTGGCTGTCGCGATGGCGCGCTGTATGAACGACCGCGAAGGGCTCATCCGCCTTGGTACAACTGCACGCGAAAGGTGGCGCAAGTACTTCACCTGGAAGATTGTGGCGGGGTACTACGAGGACATTCTCGCCGGAAGGACTCTAGATGTCAGGATCGTAGAGTCGAAGGAATCGATACCGGACGGTCAGGCTATCTCGGGTGTAACATGAAGCACGCAGTTATCTTGGCAGGCGGCCGGGGCACGCGTCTCCGACCCTATACTTTGACGCTGCCCAAGCCCCTGGTCCCGCTCGTCGATACACCGATTGTAGAGATCGTGATCCGCAAGCTGGCAAACGCCGGCTACCAATCGGCGACTCTGGCGATCAATCACATGGGTGACCTCATCCGAGCGTACTTTGGCACTGGCGACCGTTGGGGGCTCGACCTGCGGTATTCGCTGGAGGACGAGCCGTTAGGGACGATAGCTCCGCTCCGGCTGATCGGGGACCTCCCGGACAACTTTTTGGTCATCAACGCAGACGTGCTGAGCGACTTGGATCTTTCGGGATTTCTCGATGATCACATTGCTTCGGGCTCGATCTTCACGATCGGCGCAACAAGCCGCGACCAGATCCTGGACTATGGCGTTCTTGGGGTCGAAGGCGAACGTCTCGTGAACTTCCGGGAGAAGCCGAAACTCGCGCAACTCGTCAGCATGGGCATCTATGCGGTCAACAAACGTGTGCTCGAATATATTCCGCCAAATGGTCCCTTTGGTTTCGATCAATTGATGCTCAAGCTCATCGAAACCGGTGAGACCGTGCGCGTCAAAATGCATGAAGGCTATTGGCTCGATATCGGCCGGCCGGATGATTACGAGCGAGCCACGATCGAGTTCGAAAAAGACCGAAAGCGCTTCTTGTGAGCGAACGCGTGTTGGTGACGGGCGGCAGCGGCTTTGTCGGCCGCAGTCTCGTTCCGCTCTTGAGAGACGAAGGCGTCGAGGTTTTTTCGCCGGGACGCGACGTCCTTGAGGTGTCGGCAGGAGTTTTTCCCGATGTATTGGCCGATTGGGTCATTCATCTCGCGGGTCGGACCTACGTGCCCGCGTCGTGGAACGAGCCCGCGGATTTCTACCGCGTCAACGCACTCGGGACGGTCAATGTCCTCGAGTACTGCCGCCGGACGCAGGCAAGGTTGATTTATGTGAGCGGCTACTGCTACGGCATTCCGGCAAGTCTGCCGATATCCGAAATCGCGCCGTTGAGGGCGAACAATCCGTACGCAGCTTCTAAAAAAGCCGCGGAAGAGGCTTGCCGTTTCTTCTCCGAATGCCTGCAGACATCCGTTATGATCGTGCGTCCTTTCAATATTTACGGTCCGGGACAACCGGCGAATTTTCTTATTCCGCGAATCGTGGAACAGGCGATCGATCCGGCCGCCGACGCCATCGTGGTCGAGGACGACACGCCTAAACGGGACTTCGTGCATCTAGATGATGTTGTCGGTGCGATTGCAAGCTTGCGCAGGAATCCCAGACCCGGCGCCACATTCAATATCGGCTCAGGAAAGTCCTATTCTATTGCAGAGGTCGCTGAGACGGTGTGCAGTGCCGCGGGTACCAGAAAACCTGTCGTCAGTCGCGGCAATCAGCGCCTCAATGACATACCAGACGTGGTCGCCGATATTAACGCGATCCGGAATGCGACAGGCTGGTCGCCTTCGATCTCACTGCAGGACGGGCTCCGTGACGTTGTCGAGCATGCCAGATGTCGCGGCGGCTCAAGTGCGATTGTCTAAGCTGCGGCCGGTCTCTATATGTTTGAAGCCGGGAACGACGGAAGCAACGTGGCGCGCGATATCCGACTTGTCCAGTTTGGTGCTCGCGCTGGAGGCGATCTCGTCAAGGAACGCCAGTGCCGGTTCGAGAGGGATTGGGGCCGGCACGTATCGCACCGCACTCAGTGCCGCGAATTGGGTCGGCGCCGGCGCTTCGTCGGCCGCCACAAATTCTTCATATGGTTTTTCACCGCTGGTATCGAGCGGTGTCAGCAGTACCGGATAGAATCCGCGCTTGAGTTCGATGTCGGTCGCAGCGCATGCCTCCGCCTCATGCTCGTAGAACGAAGGCTGCAGGCCAATTTCTCGCACCAGCGACACAGCAATGTCGACCAGCGGTCGCAAATGCTCGTTTGGATCGAGACGGGGAAAAGTGATGTGTCCGGACGCCGCGGCACCAGCGGTCAACACGCAAATCTCCGCAGCTTCCCTGGGACTGACAAAATATCGACCCACCTCGCGCGGTACAGCAAGCGGTTGGCGGCGGGCCAGGCGATACAGAAAACCTTGCAGCAGGCTTCCGTTGGAAAAGGCGACATTGGCAAAACGTGTCGAGATTACCGAGGAGTCCTTGCTTCCAATAGAAAACAGAACATGCTCCATAAGACGTTTGCTGGCGCCCATCAGGCTTGTCGGATTCGCCGCCTTGTCGGTGGAAACTGCAAAATAGCGCTTCCCATGGCCGTATTTTTGTAGCCATTTGGTGAAGCGGTGCATCTTGATCACGTTCGTATCGAGCATCTGAATGAGCGATGGAACGTCCTTTTCGGAGCGAACGTGCTTGTGGGCTGCAAAGTGCATCACGAGATCGTAGGCCGGCTCCGACTGCAGCAGCCGCTCGGTCGCGGCGCTACCATAGTCGATCGGCAGCAGTCGAAATTCACCGCTGACGAGCGGCTTCGGCCGAGACCGAAAGTCGCGTACCAATTCGACAAGTCCGTTTTCGGCAAGGTCGATCACGTGAACGGCAGCTGGATCGTACTGGAAAATAAGTTCGAGCGTGGCACTGCCGATGCTTCCGGCACCGCCAGTCACCAGAATACGCCGGCCGGTGAAGGCCGATCTGAGATCGGCGTCGCGCGCCTTGATGTCTTCAGCGAAGAGCGAGGTCGTCCGACCTGTCGTCAGACGGCTCAAATCGGGATCAAAGAACAGGGACCCCGTGTCGATCAAACCGTCGCTTGAGAAGGCCTTCATAGCATGTCCCATTCTTGCTAAAAGGGAGGCAGGTCAGATACTTGGCCCGAGGTTCCTCGAGCGGCTTCAACTGTTTCGTCAGCTTTGCCTCTTTAAGGTGATCGCTGTCCGTTTCGCAAGGTTGTAAATGAGTTCTACGAGCTCAGAATCTGTTCCGCTGGATTTTGAGGTGCCATTGCAGGGCAAACGCGTCCTCGTCACCGGTCATACCGGTTTTACGGGGGGCTGGCTCGTGAGCTGGCTCAAGCTGATCGGCTGCGACGTGGCCGGGCTTGCGCTTGCGCCTGCGACCGAACCGAACCTGTTCACGGCAGCCGATATCGCCGACGGCGTCGCATCGACGATCGGCGATATCCGCGATTTCGCGATCGTTCGAAGCACCATCGAGCGGCATCGGCCATCCGTCATCATTCACCTTGCCGCGCAGCCTTTGGTGTCAAAATCCTTTGCGGAGCCGATCGAGACCTTTGCCACCAATGCGCTGGGCACCGCCCACGTGCTCGAAGCCGCGCGGCTTGTGCCCGACGTCAAGGCCGTGGTCTGCATCACTACCGACAAGGTCTATCGCGATCAGGATTGGGTCTGGGGCTATCGCGAGCAGGACCCGCTCGGCGGCAAGGATCCCTACAGCGCTTCCAAGGCCTGTGCCGAGCTGGTGGCGGCCTCCTATCGCGCGACGCTGGCCGAGCGCGGCAACGGCGTGCTGATTGCGAACGCCCGCGGCGGCAACATCATCGGTGGCGGCGACTGGTCCGATGACCGGATCGTGCCGGATTTCGTTCGTGCGGTGACAGCGGGCGGGCCGATCAACTTGCGCAATCCGGCCGCGGTGCGTCCATGGCAACATGTGATGGCGCTCGTTCATGGCTATCTGGTTCTGGCGAGCCGCCTGTTGAACGGAGATCGCATCGCCGCCGACAACTGGAATTTCGGTCCCGCCGATGAGGCTGCCCGTACCGTCGGCGATCTGGTCGAACATCTCTCGACGGTCTGGACACGACCGAGGATCGCCCACACGCCGGGTAGTTTCCCGGAAACCCGCTTCCTGCATCTCGACAGCACGAAGGCCAGGACGCTGCTCGGCTGGATACCGCCGTTATCATTCGCCGATACCGTCGAACTGACGGGGAGCTGGTACCGGGATTTTGCCGCGGGTCCCGGTCAGGCGGCGCAGATCACCGCCTCCCAGATTGCGCAATACCGCGAAGCTGTAAGGACCCATGTCGGCCGTTAACGTGCTCGTCACCGGCGCCACCGGATTCGTCGGCATTCACCTTGTCGCCCGTCTGTTATCCGACAGGTGCGATGTCACCGTGCTGGCGAGACCGTCAAGTGTGCTGCCGGCAGAGTGGCGCGACCGCGTTCATGTCATCGCCTGCGATGATTTCAGCGAAAAAAAATTACGGCAGCTCCTGGACAGGCCGTTCGAAGCGATTTTTCATCTTGCCGCCTACGGGGTGAAGCCGAACCAGCGCGACGTCGACGAGATCGTGCGGATCAACATGGAAATGCCGGCTGCGCTGGCGCGGCTGTGCGGCGAATGGCGTGCGCGCATGGTGATGGCCGGGACTTTTTCGGAATACCGCAGTCCATCGAGCCGGGAGCTGGTTTCGGAAGATTTGCCGCTGGAGCAGGGCAAGCTCTACGGTTCGTCAAAGGCCGCCGGCGGGCTGATGGCAAGCGCGATCGCCCGTAGTGGCGGCGCCGGCTTTCGTCTGCTGCGCCTTTTCAAGGTCTATGGTGCCGGCGAGGCGCCGCATCGGCTTCTGCCGGCGCTGGTCAGCGGGCTTGCCAAACAGGAGCGCGTGGCGATCTCGGCCGGCACCCAGGTGCTCGACTTTGTTTATATCGACGATGTCGTCGAGGCGATGGTGCGTGCCTACGCGCATTGCCGCGACATGGGCGGCACTGCTACCTGGAACGTCGCGACCGGCCGCGCGCATTCAGTTCGGGAATTCGCCGAGCAGGTCGCATCCGCGATGAATGTCGATGCTTCTCTGCTAGGTTTCGGCGCGATCGCTATGCGTAAGGATGATGAGCCGTGGCTGGTAGGTTCGCCAGATCGATTGCGATCGGAACTCGGCTGGCAGCCGTCGATCGGACTTGAAGACGGCGTTCGTGCTGCGGTCGAAGCACTTCACGAGCGGCAGGCGTAGGAATAGTTGTCGTGATTACGGTATCGCTGATCGGCGGGCTGGGAAACCAGATGTTCCAGTATGCAGCCGGCAAGGCGCTGGCCGAGCGTCACGGGGTTCCTCTAGCGCTCGATATCAGCGGTTTCAGAGCCAGGGATTTGCGAGATACGCCGCGTCCCTTTCTGCTCGGTCATTTGTGCGTGCCGGAAGCAGCCGCTTCGACGAAGCTCCAACCTGTCCAACAGCTCGAAGAAAAGTTTGCCCACGCCAAATGGAAGGCGCGAATTGATCGCCTGCTCGGAAAAGGCGGCCTGCCGAAGCTGCCATCGTCGCCAAACGAATATCGCGAGCCGCATTTCCACTACGATCCAGCCTTTGAGACGTTGGGCCCTAGAATGTCGCTGTTCGGGTATTTTCAGAGCGAGCGCTACTTCAATTCGATTGCGGGAAACTTGCGCGGCTGGCTTTCTCCCCGCGAGCCGTTGGGCGCCGTGGCCGCCGCCGCGCTCGAGGGAATCGAAGCCAGCCGCCTCCCGGTTTCCGTGCACGTCCGCCGTGGCGATTATCTCAAACCCGGCACGCAAGAGGTCCACGGAATTCTCGGAGAAGCCTTTTATCGCCAGGTGTTTGACCGCCTGGAAAACATGATCGGCCGCGAAGCCGAAATTTTCATATTCTCGGACGATCCCGCCGCGGCGGCGCAAGTGCTGAATTTTATTCCCGGCTCGCGCTTGAATCATGTCTACGGCGATCCGGAACGTCCCTGGGAAGACATGGCGTTGATGGCCCGCTGCCGGCATCATGTGATCGCCAACAGCTCTTTCAGCTGGTGGGGCGCGTGGTTGAATCCGTCGCCCGACAAGATTGTCGTCGCACCGCGTGCCTGGTTCGTCGCAACAGAGTTGAGCAAGCGAAATACAAACGATCTTTATCCGCCCGGCTGGATTTTGGTCTGACCGTTCGCAGCAACAATATCTCGAGATTTTAAGGGGAGTATCACCGTGGCTTTTCCAGCAGCCCGCTCGATTATCCGCAAGTTCCGCAGCAAGACGCAGCAATTGGCTGGGGTATGGCCCAATCCGGTTCCCAATCCAACCGCCTCGGAGTTTGAGGTCGATCTTTGGACGTTGTCGCGCTTTTTGTTGGAGAAGGTCGTGCCGGTCGTGGGGACGCGCCCCTACCCGTTGAATGAATTGCTGCTGATGACCGCCGCTGCGTGCCGGCTTAAACCGTCGGTGGTGTTTGATTGGGGCACATATATCGGCTCGTCGGCCCGGGTCTTTTACGAATGCAGCAAGGCTTTCAAACTCGGTTATGAAATTTACTCGATTGACCTGCCGCCGGACGCAAGCCATGTCGAGCACCCCGGTCAGGACCATGGCCGGCTGGTCCAAGGCCTTGCCGAGGTTCATCTGCATCGCGGCAACGGCGTGGAAGTCGCACTCGAGCAGTGGCGACAACTCGGTCGACCAAAGCGGCCGCTATTCTTCGTCGATGGCGATCATGCTTACGAATCAGTCCGCCACGAGCTGAATGAAATATGCGTAACCATTGCGGATGCGAGTGTGCTGGCACATGACACCTTTTTTCAATCTTCTGAATCGAACTACAATGTCGGCCCGGCTCGCGCGATCGACGAGATCATCGAGAAATTCCCGTCGCGGTTTCGGGTCATAAAGTCTGGTCTTGGACTGCCCGGAATGACATTGCTGGCCACATAGATCAGGGACACCATTCGTCAAGCTAGTTGGAAACCACCTTGGGAGGCGCTCGATGACGCCGAAACGTTATGCGTATATCGACGCCCTTCGCGGGTATGCTATATTGTTAGTCATCGCTGTTCATTCGTCGCAGTATTTTAACGATCTTCCTTATGCTGTTCGTACACTAGCTGACCAAGGTGCCCGCGGAGTCCAGTTGTTCTTTGTCGCAAGTGCGATGACGCTATGCATGTCATGGCAGGCCCGCAACGATGGACCTCTGCCTTTCTATATACGGCGCTTCTTCCGCATCGCTCCAATGTTTTACCTTTCCATACCACTGTTCCTTTGGGCGCGCGGTTTCGAACCGAGTATTTATGCACCTGACGGTATTGGCTGGCGTCATATCGCAATGGCTGCAACATTTACGCATGGTTTTATGCCGGATACCATCACGAGCGTAGTTCCTGGTTCGTGGTCCATCGCCGATGAGATGATGTTCTACGCCATCTTGCCGTTGCTGATGCTCGGTTTGGATCGGGTCCGCTTTCTAACGGCAGCTCTGGCGGTTATGGTGGCGATCTGGGTGTGCTTTGCTATTCAACGCAACGCATACGCCTACGCTATGCACATCGCCGACCCGGCGTGGCGAGCGGCATGGGGCACATTCCTATATCTGTGGTTCGTCCAGCAGCTGCCCTGCTTCCTTTTTGGTATGCTAGCATTCAAGTGGATAGCGGAAGGTCGTGCCGTGCGCTGTCCTGCGGCTATCGTGCTGATTTCGGTAGTTGCCATGGTGCTTGTCGCATTCTTCCCGACGCTGCCGTTTATCGGTCGGGGCGGGTTATCGACGCAATACGGCTTCATATTTGCAATATTCGCACTCGGGCTCGGGCATTGGCAGCCTTGGTTCCTTGTCAATCCGGTTATTGGTTGGATAGGCAAGGTGAGCTTTTCCGCATACCTTGTGCATCTTTGGATAATTTCGGCGTTCGCAGTTCCGCATGCGAACTACGCGGAGGCCTTCGCTTCGCTCACGGTAATCACAGTGGCGATCTCATCTATCACCTATCTTTTGATCGAAAAGCCGTTCAACAGAGTGGGAGGGAGGCTTGCAAAACGCTTCGGCGAAACTAGCGCCGAGAAGGGGTCTGCAAATAACTTGGTTCAAGATGCAACGATTCAGTCGGCTGTAATTCAGGAAAAGTGATATTGGCCCGAGTTCTGGCGCAAGGCCCGGCTTTTGCGGAATTCTGATATCAAAAGCGATTTCCCTCCCGTCGTTTCAGTCATCATGTCGATGCGCAACAGCGCATCGACGGTTGGCGCGGCGGTGCGCTCGGTTCTGATGCAGACGTTGCGCGATTGGGAAATGATCGTGATCGACGATGGCTCCTCCGATCAGAGCGGCGATATCGTTGAAGGGTTTCACGACGGGCGTATTCGGCTCGTCCGCGAATCCCGTTCCGCTGGACTAGCGGCACGGCTCAATCAGGCGGTGGCTCTCACCCAAGGTGAGTTTATCGCCCGGATGGATGCCGACGATATCTGCTTTCCGGAACGTCTCGCGAGGCAGGTCACTCGGCTGCGCGAAGATGCGCGGCTTGATTTGCTCGCTTGCGGCGCCGTGATCTTCGCCGGCGACGGCACATTGATCGGTAAAATGCCTGTTGGCCTCGATCATCGGGACATCGTCGCGCGGCCCTTTGTCGGTTTTCCGCTTCCCCACCCAACCTGGTGCGGGCAAGCGAGCTGGTTTCGGAGCAATCCCTACAACGGCGAACTCAGATATGCGGAAGACCAGGACTTGTTGCTGCGCAGCTTTCGCCATAGCAGGTTGGGTGGACTCGACAAGGTCCTCCTCGGCTATCGTCAGGACCAACTGGCACTGAAGAAATTGATTCCCGGCCGCGTCACTTTCGCTGGATCGGCTTGGCGCAATGGGCTCGCCACGGGCGAGCTTCTTCCAGCATTTGCGGGCATCGCCGATCATGCGGCAAAGGGCATGGCGGACGTTGCGACCCTCGCACTGGGGCTCCATCGTCAGATGCAGTTGAGGCGTTTAAAGCCCGTCTCGCCGGCAGTTGCCAGGGAATGGCAGCAGTTGCAGGAAGGTCTAGCTAGATCTTCACGCGGCTGGAGCGGTAGCGCGGGCTGATGTGCGGCATTGCGGGTTTGTTGCGGCCCGGCGGGGGCGATGAAAGCCGGCTTTCCGTCCTGGCTAGGCATATGACCGATGCGCTGGCGTACCGCGGACCGGATGCCGCGGGTTACTGGACCCATGCGCGCGCTGGCATTGCTTTCGGCCACCGCCGGCTTTCCGTTCTTGACCTGTCGCAGGCGGGCAGCCAACCGATGCACAGCGACTGCGGCCGTTTCACGGTGACGTTCAACGGCGAGATCTACAATCATCTCGATATCAGGGCCGAACTCGAAGCCGCCGGCGTCGCACCGAACTGGCGCGGACATTCCGACACGGAGACCTTGCTCTGCGCGGTCAGGCATTGGGGCTTGGAAGCGGCGCTACAGCGTTTTTCGGGCATGTTTGCGCTGGCGCTGTGGGACGAGCGAGAACGCACGCTGACACTCGCCCGCGACAGGTTCGGCGAGAAGCCGCTGTTTTATGGCTGGAGCGGGAGAGATCTGGTCTTTGCGTCCGAGTTGAAGGCGCTCGCAACACATCCGGCGTGGTCACCGTCGCTCGATCGCAATGCGCTGACGTCGTTCATGCGCTATGCCTATGTGCCGGCGCCGTCCACCATCTGGACCGGCATTCGAAAACTCTCGTCCGCATCTTGCATCACTTTTTCCGCTGATGTTTCCCCGGGCAGCATGCCCGCGCCCAAGCCATATTGGTCTCTGCGTGAGATCGTCGTTGCCGGACAGGCTAATCGGATCGCCGACGAACAGGAGGCGGTCGCGGAATTGCAGCGGCTGTTGTCAATCGCGATCAAGCGTCAATGCCTCTCCGATGTGCCGCTGGGAGCATTTCTGTCCGGGGGAATCGATTCGTCCACCATCGTCGCGCTGATGCAGGCGCAAGTGAGCCAGCCGGTTCGCACCTTCACGATCGGCTTCCGGGAAGATGCGTTCGATGAAGCCTCCGACGCGCGCCAGGTGGCTTCGCATCTCGGCACATCACACACCGAGCTTTATGTCGATGCCAGGACGGCGATGGACGTGATTCCGAAGCTGCCGACGATGTATGACGAACCGTTCGCGGATTCGTCGCAGATCCCGACGCACCTGGTGTCGGCCCTCGCGCGTCAGCATGTCACGGTCGCGCTGTCGGGTGACGCCGGCGATGAATTGTTCGGCGGCTACAATAGGCATGTGTGGGGCGAGCGCCTGAACGCGCGATTTGCGGCGATGCCTGCCGCGCTCCGGCACGTCCTGGGCATTTTTCTGCGCGCGATTTCGCCGGAGCCTGCCGGGACGATCGCACAGATGGCTGCACCACTGTTGCCGGCGCGTTTCAACGTGCGGCGCGCGGGCGATCAGATGGCCAAGCTGGCGCGCATCGTCGGATCGACCTCCCTCGATGATATGTACCGAGAGCTTTGTTCTGTTGACAATGATCCGGTGCAAACGGTCCTGCAGGGCGAGGAGGTCGGCAGCTGGTCAACCGAGGAAATGAACAGGATGACGAGCAAGCTTGATCCGCTCGATCGCATGACGCTTGCGGATTCGCTTAGCTATCTCACCGATGACATCTTGCAGAAAGTCGACCGCGCGGCGATGGCGGTCGCGCTGGAAACCCGAGTGCCGTTTCTGGACAAGGATGTGGTGGAATTCGCCGCCAGAATTCCGCCCGGCATGAAGGTCCGCGACGGCCGCGGCAAATGGCTGGTCCGGCAGGTGCTCTATCGGCACGTCCCGCAAAATCTCGTCGACCGGCCGAAGACCGGCTTCGGCATTCCGATCGACGATTGGCTGCGCGGGCCTCTGAAGTCGTGGGCCAGCGACCTGTTGTCGCCGGCAAGGCTGCGGGCCCAGAATCTGTTCGACGCCGGCCGCGTGGCGGGGCGAATGGTCGAGCATATGAGCGGCCGGCGCAACCACGGCTATTGGCTCTGGAACGTCCTGATGGCTCAAGCCTGGCACGACGAGTGGTGCAAAAATTAGCGGGCTACATCGGACGTCGCGGCGGATTCCCGCGACCGATTAATGATGCCGGCCGTTCGCACTTGCGATCTATCCGGCAACAGTTAAACAACAATCGTCCGGCGTTTAACATGCCTCAGAGAAGTCTGGAATTTCCATTGATGTCACCCCGGCGAAAGATCGCAGTCATCGGATTGGGTTATGTGGGGCTACCTGTCGCGGTTGCCTTTGCGCGCGAAGGTTTTGCGGTCACGGGCTTCGACATCGATGCCTCGCGGGTCCGGGAGCTCGAGGGCGGACACGATCGCACGCGCGAAGTGGAGGCTTCGGACCTCAAGCATCCTTCGCTCAGGTTTACCCGCGATGCGGACGCTCTTCGCACCTCCGATTTCTTCATCGTGACGGTTCCGACCCCGATCGACGAGGCGCGACAGCCTGATCTTCGCGCGATGTTCGAAGCATCGCGCCTGGTGGGTGCTGCGCTGAAGAAAGGCGATATCGTCGTCTATGAGTCGACGGTTTATCCGGGCGCGGTCGAAGAGGAATGCGCGCCGATCCTGGAGCAATGTTCGAAGCTCAGGGTTGGCACGGATTTCAACGTCGGTTATTCGCCGGAGCGCATCAATCCCGGCGACAAGCAGCACCGTCTGGAATCGATCATGAAGGTGGTTTCGGCGCAAAATGCGGAGACGCTGGAGATCATTGCCGGCGTCTATGGGGCCGTAGTGAAAGCCGGCATTCATCGCGCACCTTCGATCAGGGTCGCCGAAGCGGCCAAGGTGATCGAAAACACCCAACGCGATCTCAATATCGCCTTCATGAACGAATTGTCGCTGATCTTTCAGGCGCTCGAGATCGACACCGGCGATGTACTGGCCGCGGCACGGACGAAATGGAATTTCCTGCCGTTTCAGCCCGGTCTCGTCGGCGGTCACTGCATCGGGGTCGATCCGTATTACCTGACCTACCGTGCCGAGAGAGCCGGCTATCATCCCGAAGTCATTCTCGCCGGCCGGCGGATCAACGACGGCATGGGTCAGCGCGTGGCCAAGGAATGCGTCAGGGGATTGCTGCGGCGGAAGGGAGCAGGAGGCATCGTTACCATCCTCGGCCTGACTTTCAAGGAGGACGTCCCGGACACGCGCAATTCCCGGGTCGTGGATATCGTCCGCGAGCTCGAAGTCCTTTGGCCTTCAGGTCCAGGTGCACGACCCCTTGGCGAACCCCGAAGACGCGAAGCATGAATATGGCTTGACCATCACCGAACTCGGTGGATTGCGCCCGGCCGATGCGGTTATTCTGGCGGTCGCGCACGGCAGCTATATCGAGGGCGGCTGGCCTTTGATCCAGAAGCTGTTGATCGGTGGCTCCGGCCTTGTCTTCGACGTTAAAATGAAGCTCGATCGCGGCTCCAAACCCGACGGCATCGAGTTGTGGCGGCTGTGAGCCCAGAGACTGGTTAAAGCCATGAACGATGAAACGATCCTGGTTACGGGTGCTGCCGGCTTCATCGGCTTTCACGTCGCGCAACGTCTGTTGTCAGCCGGCCGCCAGGTTGTCGGTCTCGACAGCGTCAACGATTATTACGATCCTGCGTTGAAAGAAGCGCGGCTCGATATCCTGAAAAGCCAACCCAAATTTACCTTTGTGAAGTCCGACCTCGTCGACCGCGAGGCCACAAGAGCGTTATTCGCGAAGTATCGCTTTCCCGCCGTCATTCATCTCGCTGCCCAGGCCGGCGTGCGCTATTCGCTGGAAAATCCGCACGCCTATACGGATGCAAATATCGAAGGCTTCCTGAATGTGCTCGAGGGATGCCGCCATCATGGTTGCGGGCATCTCCTCTTTGCTTCTTCATCGTCGGTCTACGGCGCCAATACCAAGCTGCCGTTTTCGGTGCGGGACAATGTCGATCACCCGATCAGCCTCTATGCAGCGTCGAAAAAAGCCAACGAGCTGATGGCGCATGCCTACAGTCATTTGTATCGCATTCCGGCTACCGGCCTTCGGTTTTTCACCGTGTATGGCCCTTGGGGCCGTCCGGACATGGCGATGTTCATCTTTGCCAAGGCGATTCTTGAGGGAAAACCGATCCGGCTCTTCAACCACGGCAACATGCGGCGGGATTTCACCTATGTCGACGACATCGTCGAAGCGATGGTTCGGCTGATCGGCCGTCCGCCACAAGGAAATCTCAAGTGGTCGGGCGCCGATCCCGATCCGGCCTCGAGTGCGGCGCCGTGGAAAATCTACAATATCGGCAACAACCGTCCTGAAGAACTGATGCATGTCGTCGCGCTGCTCGAGAAGGAATTCGGGCGACCTGCGATCAAGGAGATGCTGCCGATGCAGCCTGGCGACGTGCCGGCCACCTATGCCGACATCGAAGACCTCGAACGTGATGTCGGATTCAAGCCCTCGACGACAATCGAAGACGGCATCGCGCGATTTTCAAAATGGTTTCGTGAATATCATAAGGCGTGTTTAGCGTCCGGTAGCGAAACGTGAAGCTTCGGACGATCAATAACGACTGGCCGAAAATTACTGCACGAAACCGTTCTTAGTCCTGCGCCATTATTACTCAAATTATCTCGGCACCCTGTAAATTACATTATCGGGCGTGCGTGCAGTCAATTCGTATCCGTAGGGCTTCAAGATCGGATCGAAATCGGCAGACGCTTCAATACAAATCATTTTTGGACGGTATCTATTGAAATCTATCGCTTGCAAAATTGGAAGGTCCACCCCCTCAGCGTCGATAGAAAGAAAATGCAACGCGTCGCCCTGCGACAGAATATCGTTTACGTCAACTAGTTGTATTTCGATTTCGCTCTGAATGTCCTGGAGTTGGTTCTTTTGCCAATTCTTGGACGAATTCGTTATCAATTCTGCTTGTGCCTCAGAAAACGTGTTGAAAACTGATGAGGTGAACCGTCTTAACGTTGCACTGCGTCTTTCGTCAAATGCCGCGCCTACATTCAGGACAGTATCGCGCGGACGAGCCGTTTTCAGTAAGGCGGCTTGGTCCGGGTCGGGTTCAACCAAAAGTCCTCTAGCCCCGCGTTGATACATAGCAAAAGTATTGCTTAATTTTCGCGGGTGATTGGCGCCTATATCGCAGTACCTGATCTCGGATTCAGAAAGGCCATAAACGGTCGACAGCCAACTTAAAACGAGCTTGTCTTCGCCGGCACCTGAATACGAGAATTCGCTTCCAAATAACTTTGTGGCAGCTGGATCGAGGATCGAACGGCCAATCTGTCGGAGGGTATGCCTCAGCGTGCTCATGCGACAGTTTCTAACACAAAATCACACCGCCAGTGCAATGGGTCTCAGTGGAATTATGCGAGTCAGCAGCGGATCGTATGAGGTATGCTCACGGCCTAGCCATTTGAAGGCAGCGAAGCGTGAACAATATTTGACAGGCTTGGCGCCAGAGCGTCGCCTCATACCTACTAAGCCGGTCCAGAGGGTAACTGGGGAGGTTGGAGAGACGGACAAAAGACAGCGTCAGATCGTCGGCTTGAACAACAGGTTCAGCACCCAATTGCGTCCAATTCTCTGCGCGAACAGATGAGTCGCAATTTGCCTGATCGCCGCTTTCCGAAAAGCCCGCGAACCGGCAGAGGTTGTCAATTGATTTCTGGGACTTCGCGGTTCGCCGTCGATGCCGGAACTGGAGAAAATGCTCGGCCTGGATCCTGAATAGGCCGCTTTCAATGGCGGTGGCGCGTCGCAACCGCCATAGCAGGCTCGCCAAGCGAAGGACGAGCTCTCTTTCGACCGCGGTACGAGCATCATAGTCGGACGTAACAGCCATCTCAAAGGCGGCATAATCCTCCGCGTCCTCGAGGGCGTCGATAACCGTCTCGGCCGTAAGTCTGTGACGGATAGCATTTCGTCGTGATTTCTTTTTGCCTTCTTCCGTCGTGGGCCCAGTGCTCAGCCGCGCGTTTCTTCGATTGGCCTCACCGCGCGAACAGGAGGTTCGCTGGAGTGTCGATCGCACCGATGCTTGATCTGCTCCCTCAAGCATGCAGTCGTACTGCTCCGGGCAGAGGCCGAGTATCACTGCTGACTCGGTCCTAACGGTGCTTGGGCTGCTTCGGCTCTTGCCGAGCAAGTCGTCGCGCTGTCTCAGGCACTGCCGAACAGTTAGGCTTGCCGCAGCGTCGGTGGCACCGTTTCCGCTCCTACAAGACATACAGTAGTTGTGTCCCCAGCACCCGGCGAACAGGTCGTTGAGCCGGGGTGTGTCGTAAAAAACGATCCCCGCATGCCGCTTTTTCGCAGGCGCGAGTCAAAACTTAGGAGCGGTCAACGTTTTTTATTCAAGGCAAGTAAAATCAAGCGGTTAGTTACTCGCATCGCAAAGGCTGAAAGAGTTCAACATCAACCAACGGTCAATATGCAAACCAACGGTCAATATCACTCCTGTTTGCTTCTGCTCCCCGCACATACAGCCGTCCTGTCCCGGTTCCGTGTAAACAAGAGGTTTTTTTGGAGCGTCGATCGAAGCGTGCTTGATCTGCTACCCCCGAGCATCCAGCCGTTCTGCCCCAGCACCGTGCGAACAGGAGGTTCGCTGGAGTGTCGATCGCATCGATGCTTGATCTGCTCTCTCGAGCATGCAGTCGTCCTGCCCCGGGCAGAGGCCAAACAGGAAGTGTCACGGCTAACTCGGTCCTAGCGGTGCTTGATCTGCTTCTGCTCTCGCAAACATACAGTCGCACTGTCCCCAGCACCCGCGAGCGGTGAAATTGTTCTGCGATGTTGATCGCATCGATTTTGCAAGACGATCCAAAAAATCCACGTGTGTAAATTTCGTGGTTACCCCAGTTATATATGCTGGAGGAATCAGTGATCGAGTCTCGAGCTCGGTCACGTCAATTAACAAGACGAGAATCCCTAATGGAAATGGATGACGCCGATAAACCTGAAGTCAAAGAAACTAAGAGGTTCCCTGAAGCTCTCGATGGCCTGATTGCGGTGCCGCCCTTGCTTGAAGGGGAGGATCCCGCGCAATTTTGGAGCTTGTTCGACGCCGTGGTCGAGGAACAGAAGCCTCAAAGTATCACGGATTGGATCTCGGCGATGGACATGGCCATCAAGTGC
>CAWCHC010000005.1:0-12486 GCA_963795255.1 uncultured Alphaproteobacteria bacterium | reverse complement strand
ATACGAATTCATTCAATATGCGCCCCCCAGCAATCCTTTTGCCCCCGGGGCTGGCTTTAGCGATATCGCGGGAGACTTCGTCTGCGCCGGCTGCACTGCGATCAACAACACGAACATCAACAACACGGCTTTCAGCGCCGGCGACAAGTCACTCCATGTATTTTGGACTGGATTGAAATACGCCATCACTGACAATTTGGATGTGACTGGCGCTTATTATCATTACGACCAGCCCGCTTTTGGCGCACTCGTCAACTGCGCCAACTCCGCGGCGTTCGCAAACTGCCATGGGACGTTCGACGCCGTTTCCTTTGTCGCCGATTGGCAGTTTGCGAAGAAATTTGATGCCTACGCCGGGATCATGTTCTCGCAGGTCAATGGCGGACTGGCGAACGGCTACCTCAGTCGCAACACGATCGATCCCACGGTTGGGCTTCGCTTCCGCTTCTGAGAAAAACAGCAGGCACGGATAAGTCATTCCCCGACTTTGCCGAAGCAGAAGGATCTTGCCTTTCGACCGATTTGCCTGCCAACTTCTGACGAGAAGCGGCGGCCTCGCGACGTGGAGTTCAGCTCCTATGCCTGCTCCGTCGGCCGGTACCTCATCGTGTACCACAAACTGGATCAGCGCGATCATCGCACCAACGATCCGAAGACCGCTAGCTTTTGGTCGACGCCGACAAGGTGATCGAATGAAGCAGCGTTACTCCGGTCAAAGTGGGGTTGAGCTAGATCTATAGCGGCGCTTAGTCCGAGCATAGCCGTCGGCTAAACCCACGACGTCCGTTGTCTGGGCCCTTCGCTGACATCCGATCAGGCCAATTAGATGCCCGCTTCAGGCATCGAAGCGGACTTTACCCAGAGCATTGTTGGGTCGGGGTAAGTCTCGTGCACAAAGCATGGTTGAACTGACACAAAATAGTGGTACAAAGCTCAATCTCGATGTGGCCGTAAGTAATTGAAATAATGAGATTTGTTGGCGGTGCGGGCCGTCCCGCCCCTGGGCACTGCACGCAACGCGTCACGTTTGCCCAATTATGCATGCAGTACGTGCGTATCCAGTTTACATTTTGGCTGTAACCCATTGTCTCGCGGCGGCATAATTTTTGACGTTTTTACAATTAAACATTTGATAAATCTGACGAAAGGTCTGACTTTTAATCAGCAGGTCCCAGGTTCGAGCGTTGGTTCGCCCGCAAATCTTAACCACTAGCGGCTTGGATGTGTGGCGAAGCGTCGGCGGTTTACAAATTCTTTGTTTGCCGCTTCAAACTTAAGCATCGCGAGGGTGCGATGCTTAGTTCGAACTTGCCGCACAACTCCATTCCATCTCGCTACTGATGCCTTTCAGAAGGACGTCCACGTCGAGCCCTCCATTCGTCTAAGGCAGACGTTTCCGGTCTCAGTTGCAGACCACTCATCGTGTCCAACGCGAGGTCAATGGCTTTCACGTCCCAACGTCTGGTTCCAGGAATGGGCGCTGGCAATTTGCCGGATCGAACCCAGTTTGAGAAGGTGCTCATCGTAATATTACAATAGCGTGCCGCTTGAGACCTACTAAGCAGTCTTGGCCGAATGTCGCTCGCAGCTTCATCTTGTTTGGCGGTCATCAGCTCATCCTCCGGGATAAATCGCGCTGTAGGCCGGTTCGTTCGAGAGTATCTGCAGCTCACGCAGAAACAGAGCGGCCGAGTTAATAGCTCAGCTGCCATCGCCCGCAAAAACGCATAAAATGGACCGCTGCTTCGCGGCTGGTCCCATCTTTACTTGGCAAAGCTGACCACCGGTTGACCACCGAAACACCGTGAACAAAGGGCGATAACGGTGGTTAATCGTGGGAAAACTTCGTTGTTTTTGTTGAACTTTTCGATTGCTATTCCCGTTCGGGACGCAGGGGTCGCAGGTTCGAATCCTGCCACTCCGACCAGATATTGCCGGGTTTTCTTCTTCTGATTTCGATCCCCGGTCAAGCCGACCGGCGCGGTATGCCCGGGAACCCGGCGGCGTCCCGTATCAGGACGCCGCGATCGTAGCGGCTAGCCGTCAGACCTCGAGCTTGTCGCCGCCTTTCAGATCGAGAATTTCGCGGGCTTCGTCCGAAGTCGCTGCTTCGAGGCCAAGACCTTCGAGGATTTTGCGGGCCAGCATCACCTGCTCGGCGTTCGAGGCCGCCATCCGCCCCGGTGCTGCCCACAGCGAGTCCTCCAGACCGACACGAATATTGCCCCCCATGGCGGCTGCCATTGCCGCGATCGGCAATTGATTGCGCCCGGCGCCCAGCACTGACCAGATCATCTTGTCGCCGAACAACCGGTCTGCGGTGCGCTTCATGTGCAGAACGTCATCGGGATGAGCACCGATTCCGCCTTGCAGGCCGAACACGGTCTGGATGAACAGCGGCGGCTTCACCAGGCCCTGATCGAGGAAATATTTGAGGTTGTAGAGGTGGGCGGTGTCGTAACATTCGAACTCGAAGCGCGAGCCGGATTCGGCAAGCGTGGTAAGGACATATTCGATATCCTGAAACGTATTGCGAAACACGATGTCCTTGTTTTCGACGTGCTTGCGCTCCCATTCATGTTCGAATTTCTTGAAGCGGTTGAGCATGCCAAAGAAGCCGAAGTTCATCGATCCCATATTGAGCGAAGCGACCTCGGGCTTGTAGGTCGCCGCAGGGCGCACTCTTTCGTCCACGGTCATGGTCGGCGCACCGCCGGTGGTGAGGTTGATAACGCAATTCGAGCGTTGCTTGATGATCTTGAGAAACGGCGCGAAGGCTTCCGGGCTTTGGTCGGGCTGACCGGTTTTCGGGTTGCGGGCATGCAGATGCACGATCGCAGCACCTGCTTCCGCCGCCTCGACCGCGGCGTCGGCGATCTCTTGCGGCGTCACGGGAAGCGCCTTCGACATCGAGGGCGTGTGGATCGCGCCGGTCACGGCGCAGGTGATGATGACTTTACGGGGGGCCATGGTTCTTGCCTCTTTGTTGCGGGGTGGGATCAGGCTTTGTCGGCTTGTTTGATCTTGTGGGCGGCCAGCGCAGCCAGGCGTTCATTGCGCCGTTCGGTCAGCGCCGCGATGCGCTCGGCCTCCGGCCGGTGCGGCCACGCCGCGATCACCGCCTCGACATTCGGGCTTTCGTATACCGCAGGCCCGGCCGCGGCCGCGGCGAGCTCCTTGTAAAAGCCGGTGTAGCGCGCGCAGTAATCGGGGATGCCGCCGGGAGCGTTGAGTTCGATGGTCTCGAACGGTCCGAGAAACGACCAGCGCAGACCCAGTCCGTCCTTGACGGTGTGATCGAGATCTTCCGCCGAAATATAGCCTTCACCGACCAGCCGGAATGCTTCGGCGAGCAGCGCCCCTTGCAGGCGGTTCAGCACGAAGCCGTTGATCTCTTCGGTTGATCGTGACCGGCACTTGTCCGATCTCGCGGTAGATGGCGCGCGCCCGTTCGATCGCCTCGGGCGAGGTCCAGGGCGCCCCGCAAAGCTCAACCAAAGGCACCAGATGCGGCGGGTTGACGGGATGGCCGACCAGGCAGCGCGCCCGCCCAGGCAAGTGCTCGGTGAAACGCGAGGCGGTGATGGCCGAGGTCGAGGAGACCAGCAGCGCATCCTTTGGCGAGAGCCGGTCGAGCTGGGCGAAAATGGTCCGCTTGTCTTCAACCTTTTCCGGTCCGTTTTCCTGAACGAATTCGACGTCTCGTACCGCCTCCTCGAGACTTGCTGCGACCGAGACCCGGGCGGTAGCGCCATCGGGGTCTTCGGCAAGGCCGTGGCGCGCCAGCATGTGCAACTCGTCGCGAATGAGGCGCGGCGCGGCCTTGAGCGTCGGCACATGCGGATCGGTCAACCGCACGTTCCATCCGGCGCGCGCGAAGATCGCCGCCCACGCCCGTCCGATCAGGCCGGCGCCGACGATGGCGACGTTGCGTTCAGCGTTGGCCATATTTTCCTCTCACCGGTTTCCTTACCTCGGTTCATAGCCACAGCACCTTGCGGCGCAGGTCAAGGTCGTCGCGCAGCGCGCGCGATGGCCCCCGATGAAGTACCTGGCCGCGTTCCAGCGCCACCGTTGTATCGGATAATGCGAGCGCAAGGTCGAGATGGTGATCGACGATGATGATGGCGATTTCCTTGCGCAGGCGATCGAACGCTTCGAACAATTGCTCGACCACGGCCGGCGCAAGTCCCTCGAAGGGTTCATCCAGCAAAAGGACCCGCACGTCGCCGGAAAGGGCCCGCGCGACCGCGACCATCTGCTGTTCGCCGCCGGAGAGATAGTCTGCGGGACTATCGAGCCGTTCGCGGATTCTCGGGAAATATTCGTAGACGCGCTCCCGCGTCCAGTGCACGCCATGGCCAGTCTGCCGCTTCAATCCGCCGAGCTCGAGATTCTGCTCGACGCTCATGCCGGCAAAGAGCCCTCGGCCTTGCGGCACGTAGCCGATACCGAGGCGCGCATGTTGCGCCGACGACCGGCCGATCATCTCGGTTTCAGAGAGCGTGATCGATCCGCTTGAGGCCGGTGCTATTCCGATCAGCGTCTTGAGCAGCGTCGATTTTCCGGCGCCGTTGCGCCCAAGGAGGGCGACGATCTCGTTTTCGTGCAAGGTGAAACTGACATCGTTGAGGATGTGGCTCTTGCCATAAAAGGTGTTGATCCGGTCGACCGCGAGCAGCGGCGTCGTGCCGCTGGCGGTCTCGCGCGGGCGCGCGGCAACTTCGGCGGCGCCGGATCCGATGTAGACCTCCTGAACCCTGGCGCTTCTGCGGGCGTCTTCGGCGCGTGCCGTCGAGCAATACCCGTCCCTCGTTCATCACGGTGACGCGGTCGGCGAGCTGGAACACGCGATCAATATCGTGCTCGACCAAAAGCACGGGAATATCGGCCGAGATACGTTTGATGATGGCGGCAATTCGCTCCCGTTCCGCCGCCGCAAGACCGGCGAGCGGTTCATCCAGCAGCAGCACGCGCGGCGCGGTCGCGAGCGCCACGCCCATGTCGAGCAGGCGCTGGCCGCCATATGACAACAAGCCGGCTTCGGCCTCCTCGATGCCGGAAAGGCCGAGGTAGCGGATGACCTCATCGGTCTCCGCATTGACCGCTGCAATCGAGCGTGCGCGCGTCCAGGGATCGAAGCGGCGCGGATGCCGCGCTTGCACGGCCAGGCGGATGTTTTCGCCGACGCTGAGCGCCGGAAACAGGTTGGTGATCTGAAACGACCGCCCGATGCCGGCGCGCGCGATCTGTTCCGGCGCATGTCCGGCGATCGGCTGGCCCATCAGCGACACCGTGCCGACGTCCGGTCGATAGAGGCCGGACAGAAGGTTGAATGCCGTGGTCTTGCCGGCGCCGTTGGGCCCGATCAGGGCATGGAGTGTGCGGTCGGTGATGGAAATATCGACGCCCTGGACGGCCCTGATGCCGCCAAAACTCTTGACGATGTCGCGGGCCGAGAGCACCGCGCCCTTGGTGTGGATTTTGGACGCAAGAACTCCGGCAGTGGCAGCACTTCGATGCGGCGAGCCGCCATCGCAGCGTCTTCGACGACTTTCTTGCGGAAGGGCCCCATCAGCCGGCCGGCGACGCCGACAAGTCCCGTCGGCGAAAACACGACAAAGGCAACGAAGACGAGGCCGAACCAGAACAGCCAGTTATCGGTATAGATGCTGAGGAATTCGCGAAACAGGATAAAAAACAGCGCACCGAGCGCTGGGCCTAAGAAATTGCGCATGCCGCCGATCACGACCATCGCCAGCAAATCGCCGGAGAAGGCGACCGAGATCGGATCGGCCGAGGTCATGCAGTTCTGAAACAGCAGCAGGATGCCGGCAAGGCCCGTGATCGAAGCCGACAGCACGAAGGCGATGAGCTTGTAACGGTTGGTCGGATAGCCGAGGAAGCGGGCGCGCTGCTCGTTCTCTCGGATCGCGACCAGCACATGGCCGATGGGCGAGCGATGGAAGCGCCATAACAGGATCATTACGACAAAGGCAATCGCGGCGACGAACCAGTAATAGACGGTGGAGGATTCCAGATTGAAGCCGAACAGCGTCGGGCGGGTGATGCCACCCAGCCCATTCTCGCCGCCAGTGACGTCGGTCCATCGGAACGACAGGGAGTACAGCATTGCGGCCAAGGCCAGCGTCAGTAACGAGAAATAGACGCCGCGCCGTCGCAGGATCAGAAAGCCAAACGCGGCTGCGATCACCGCGACCACAAGGACGCCCACAATCACCGGGCCGAAGAACTGATCGTGCATCCAGTTGCGCTGGAGAAGCGCGGCCGCGTAAGCGGCGAGCCCAAACCAGGCGCCGTGGCCGAACGACACCAGCCCGGTATGCCCGACCAGAATGTTGAGCGCCATGCAGGCGATTGCAAAGATCACGACTTCCGAGGCCGATGTCATGGTGAGGCCGAGCGACAGCAGCACGGGAGGCAGCACCAGCAAAGCGAGGCCGCCAAGCAGCAGCGGAATGGGTGGAGGCTTCGGCATGTTCCTGCGCCTCACTCGAACCGCGTGATGCGTTCGCCGAACAGACCGCGCGGCCGGAACAGCAGCACCAGAAGCATCAACAGGTAGATCGAGGCGGTAGAAGCCGCCGAGTAGCCGATCCCGACCATCACGCCTTTAACGAGACCGACCAGGATCGCGGCCGCAACGACGCCCCAGAACGAGCCGAGTCCGCCGATCACCACGACGACAAAGGCCGGCGTGATGATCTCCTGGCCCATCGCCGGGTGGATCGCATAGATCGGCGCCAGCAAGACGCCGGCGAGGCCCGCTAGCCCAATGCCGAGCGCAGCGACCGCCGACATATAGGGTTGCAGCGAAATGCCGAGCGCACCGACCATGTCCGGGTTCTGGACGCCGGCGCGCACCACGCGGCCGAAAGAGGTCTTTTGCAGGAGCAGCCAGAGACCGGCGATGCAGACCGCGGCAATGCCCAGCAACACCACACGGTAGAAGGAATAGATGAAACTTCCGATCGCGACCTGACCGCGCAGCCAGACCGGAATCGAATACGACAGTGGCGGCGCGCCGAAGATCATCCGCAGCGTCTGTTCGGCCACCATCGCAAGGCCGAACGTCATCAGCAGCGAGAGAATTGGATCGGCGCGATAGAAGCGGCGAAACAAAGTGGCTTCGATGACGATGCCGAGCAGCGCCACCGCAATCGGTGCCGCGACGAAGGCGCCGCCGAAGCCGACATAGGGCGACAACACCAGCGTGAGGTAGGCGCCGATCGCGTAGAACGCGCCGTGGGCAAGATTGACGATGCCGCCGAGCGAAAAGATCAGCGACAGGCCGAGCGCGATCAAGAGATAATAGACGCCGTCAAGCAGTCCGTTCAGAATCTGCTGCATCAGCAACATGGCGGACATGGATTTTCATTCCAGATCGGCGTGGATGGTTATGCGACTTTTGCGTGCGAGCGAAGCAATCCGGATTCGTCAGGATGACTGGATTGCTCCGCCGCCTTGCTCTTCGCAATGACGAGGTATTTTCCCGATCAGTTCGGGAAGGTGCAGCTGTTCTCTTCCTTGGTCGCGGCGATCACCTCGAGATCCTCGTCGGGACCGGGCACTGGCGCGCTCGATGTGAAGATGTCCCACTGGTTCTTGACCTTGTCGGCGGGCAGCGCGGTTACCGCATACATCTCGTGCATCAATTGGTGGTCGGAGGCGCGGAAATACCCCTGCCGCGTCTTGAGCAGATCGAATTTTGCGCCCTTTTCCAGATGCTGGATGATGGAAGGAGAATCCACGCTTTTGATGTCGTTGACGGTCTGCGCCACGATCTTGGTGGCGACATATTCGCCCCAGGCCTGGTTTTCCGGCGGCTTGTTGTATTTCTTGGTGAAGGCGGCGACGAAGGCCTTCGAGCCCGGCGTATCCAGCAGATGATGCCAGACCACGGGCCAGGTGCCGACGAAGTTGCCCTTGCCGGCGGCCCAGGCGAGCGCCGTGTCGAAGCCGAAGCCGCCGACGGGGAAGGTGAGGCCGAACTCGGCATATTGCTTGAGGAAGTTGGTGATCTGGTTGCCGGCGAGATTGATGACGACGAGATCCGGTTTCGCATCGCGGATCTTGAGGAGATAGGCGGAAAAATCCGTGGCGTCGGTCGGCACCAGATCGTCGCCGGCGAAGTTGCCGCCATTGGCCTCCATGAAGCGCTTCGAAACCTTCAAGAGGTCGTGGCCGAACGCGTAATCGGCCGTGAGCGAGTACCACTTCTTGCCCTTGACCAGCCCGTCGCGCAGGAACGAGCGGCCGACGGTTTTGACATACATCGAATTCTGCGACTCGACGTGAAACATGTAGCGCTGGCAATCCTTGCCGCGCAGCGCGTCCGAATTGCCGCCGGTGTTGACGAACAGCGTTTTGTTGCGTGAGGCGACCTGGGCGATCGTCAGGCAGGATGCGGACGATATTTCGCCGATGATGCAGGCGACCTTGTCGCGCTCGATCATGCGCTCGGCTTTGGTGGAAGCCGTCTGCGGATTGACTGAGTCTTCCTTCAACAGTTCGACCTTTCGCCCCATCATGCCGCCGGCGGCGTTGATCTCCTCCACGGCCAGGTCGATCGACATCACGGCATATTCGCCGAGTGGGCCGAGAAATCCGGTTCGTGGGGTGAGGTGCCCGATCCGGATGACGTCGGGGGTCTGGGCGCGCAGGATTGCCGGAGCACCAAGCCCCGATACCAGCGCGAGGCCGCTGGCTGTCTTCAACAGGCCACGGCGCGTAAATCGATTGAATTCTGACATCAGCCTTTTCCTCCCTGTTTCAGCCGTGTGGCCGCTTTTTCGGCGACCGCAGCGCTCGTTTGGCGACGCTGTTGTGCGGCTTGCCGTGATCTGTGATCACAGTTAGAGTTGCAAAAGACGAAGCGCTTGTCGAGTCCCTCTCAAGGCGCCTTCCGTGAAATGCGGGGCTGGTGGAGATGACACGTTGAATTTGCCGACCGCACTTAACCTGGTCGAGCCGCTCGATCGCCAGACCCTGGGAGAGCGCGCTTACGCGCAATTGGCTGATTTGCTGATCTCCGGCCGGCTCGCACCGGGCGAGAAATTGTCGCTGCGGGCTGCTGCCGACGTGCTCGGCGTCTCGATCATGCCGGTGCGCGAGGCGGTGTCGCGTCTGGTCGCTGACCGTGCGCTGGAGGTCGCGCCGAACCGCGCGGTGCGCGTGCCATTGATGACGGCGGCGCAATTCCGAGATTTGACCAGGGTGCGGATCGCGGTTGAGGGGCATGCGGCCGCTGAGGCGGCGCTGCACCGGAATGATGACGATCTGGCTGCGATTACGCAGGCCGAAGAGGCGATGCGGGCCGAGAGCCGGAAATCCAGGCCCGATCTGCCGCGCGCCGTCGAACTCAACAAGACCTTTCATTTTGCGGTCTACGAAGCGTCGCATTCTCCGATCCTCGTGGAAATCATTCGCGCGCTGTGGCTCAAGGCCGGCCCGGTAATCAATCTCGATCTGCGTGCCAACCCCGAGCGGCTCGCCAAGGGCGATGCGATCCGTTTCCATGCCGATGTGCGCCGCGCGATTGCGGCCAAAGAGCAGGGCCCGGCGAAAGCCGGAGTCGCCGCCGATATCAGCGGCGCGGCGAAGGTCATTCTTTCGCGTGGCGGGCTCGCGGATTGAATTCCTGATAACACTTGGAGCGGCCCATGAATCTCGATATCAACGGCTTGCGCGTGCTGGTGACGGCAGGCGCCAACGGCATCGGGTTGGCAATCGCGCGCGCGTTCGTGCGCGAAGGCGCGAAGGTGCACACCTGCGACGTCGACGATACGGCGCTGGCGGCGCTTGCCAGGACAGATCCGTCAATCACGCAAACCAAGTGCGACGTATCCGACCGCAACGCCGTAAAGCACCTGTTCACCGAGGCGATCGGAAACCTGCGCGGTCTCGACGTGCTGGTGAACAATGCCGGCGTTGCCGGTCCAACTTCCAAAGTCGAGGAGATGAATCCGGAAGACTGGGACCGATGTCTGGAGATTTGCCTGACCGGGCAGTTCAATTGCGCACGCCTTGCGGTGCCGTTGCTGCGTCAGAGCAAGAACGCCTCGATCGTCAATCTCTCGTCGGCGGCGGGACGGCTCGGCTTTGCGATGCGAACACCTTACGCAGCGGCGAAATGGGGTGTGATCGGTTTTACCAAATCGCTGTCGATCGAACTCGGGCCTGACAACATTCGCGTCAACGCGATCCTTCCTGGCCTCGTCGCCGGTGACCGGCAGCGCCGCGTGCTGGAAGCCAAGGCGCAGCAGCGCGGCATTTCTTATGCCGAGATGGAGCGCACCGCGTTTTCCTATACCTCGATCAAGGAATATGTGACGCCCGACCAGCTTGCCGACCAGATCCTCTTCATGTGCAGTCCGCGCGGCAAGACGATTTCCGGACAGGCGATCTCGATCTGCGGCGACACCCAGATGCTGGGATAGGCGGGGCTGTTTCGCGCTTGCGAAAAGCCCAATCGCTTTTCGATATGCGTTACCGCAAAAACGCAACGATGCCGATCAATGCGAGAGATGACAGTTAGCCTGGTATTTGCTCAATTCGAGCGCGGCTGAAATCGTCGCCCGCTGGAAACGCCAAATGCACTTTATGGAACTGGAAGGTGTCGCGCTCCGCTACGAACTGAGCGGCAAGGGCGAGCGCACATTGGTGCTCGTGCACGAAATGGGCGGCTCGCTCGAAAGCTGGGACGACGTTGTTCCGCATTTTGCGCCATCGCGCCGCGTTTTGCGATATGACACCCGCGGTGCCGGCATGTCGCAAAAAGTCCGGGGCGAACTCGACTTCGAAACGATGGCCGCGGATATTGCCGCGCTGCTCGACGCGCTTGGAATAGCCGGCAAGGTGGCGCTTGCGGGCGTTGCCGTCGGAGGCGCGATCGCGCTTCAATTCGCCGCCCAGTATCCCGAGCGGGCAAGCGCCGTCATCGTCGGCAGTCCGGCCACGGGCGTCGCGCCGGCTCGCCGTGCGGCGGCGCTTGAACGCCTGGCCAAGATCGAAGGCGGCGGGATGGCGTTTGCCGTCGAGGACGCGATGCTCAATGGTTATGCTCCGGAGTTGCGCGGCGACGCCGGACGCTTTGAACGATTCCGGGCACGCTGGCTCGGCAATGACCCCGCGAGCTATGCAACGATCTGGCGAATGCTGGCGAACGCGGACATGCAAAAAGCGCTGAGCGAGGTGCGGTGCCCGGTGCTCGTGATCGGCGGAAGTCTTGATCGCGTCAGGCCGCCGCCAATGGCGCAGGAAGTGGCCAACGCGATACCAGGCGCGCGCTATGTCGAAGTCCGCACCGGACACTACATGGCGGTGCAAACGCCCGATCTGATTGCAAATAGCATCGACGATTTCCTGAAATCCGTCGACGCCTGATAGCCTCTCCACATCTCCCACGTATCAAGGTCTTCCCACATGGTGCCACAACCCACACAGCAAGTTCCCGGCGTATATCATCGCAAGATCGGAGATATCGTCGTCACGGCCATCAGCGATGGCTACCTGGACGGCAATCTTGAAGTGATGCGCAATGTCGATCTCGACAAGGCGCATCAGATTTTGCGGGAAGCATTCCGGCCGGCGCGGCGAACCAGCGTCAATGCGTTTCTGATCCATTCAAAAGGCCGCATGGCGATCGTCGATACCGGTTCGGGCAATTATCTGCTGCCGACCGCCGGCTTCGTTCAACGCAACCTCGCGGCGGCCGGTATCGATCCGAAGTCGATCGATACCGTGCTGCTCACTCACATGCATCCGGATCATTCCGCCGGCCTGACCGATATGTCGAACGGCCAGCTGTTGTTTCCGAACGCGGAACTCGTCATGCACGAGAACGAACCGCCACACTGGTTCGACGATGGCGCGATGGCGAAGGCCGACGAGCGAGCGAAGAAGCTCTATTTCCTGGCCGGCCGCGAGCAGGTCGCGCCCTACAAGAACAGGACGCGACTATTCAGACAAGGCGAGGTGTTTCCCGGCGTGACCGCGGTGCCGAGCCTCGGCCATACGCCGGGTCACACCGCCTATCTGGTCGCATCGGGCAAGGATCAGCTGATGATCTGGGGCGACACGGTGCACGTGCCGGAAGTGCAAACCGCGTTTCCCGAAGCCGGCATGGCCTTCGATACCGATCTGGCCATGGCCGCAGCTTCGCGCAAACGCATGTTCGATCGCGTCAGCGCCGACGGCGTCCTGATCGCCGGGATGCATCTGCATTTTCCGGCCTTCTCGCGGCTGGCGCGGCAAGGCGAGGGCTACGCGCTTTATCCGGAGGCCTGGGTTCACGCACTGGACGCCACGTAGCGTCCTTGTCTCCGCCCTAGGGACGTCCCGAGTACGAATTTGCCCAGTTGCCGCGCGCTCACTATAGTGGTCTCGAATATGACGAATTCGATACCCCATCGGCCGTCTATCTGGCTGGGGCCGATGGCCGAACCGACGGCGCAGGCCGGCGGG
>CAWCHC010000004.1:0-38329 GCA_963795255.1 uncultured Alphaproteobacteria bacterium | reverse complement strand
TTCTGGTCGGAGTGGCAGGATTTGAACCTGCGACCCCTGCGTCCCGAACGCAGTGCTCTACCGGGCTGAGCCACACTCCGACAAGAAGGCGGCTTATAGCCTTGGGTTTCGCACACCGCAAGAAGCCGAATTGAGGATCTAAACCCCTGTGAATGTGGGCCTGAAAACGCAGATTTTGCCCGCCGGCGAGGCCGCCGTGGCCGCGGCCGCGCATTGCCTCGCAGAAGGCGGCCTGGTCGCGTTCCCGACCGAGACCGTCTATGGGCTCGGCGCCGATGCCACCAATCCGGCGGCGATCGCGCGGCTCTACCAGGCCAAGGGCCGGCCCGCGTTCAATCCGCTGATCGCCCATGTCAGCGATCTCGAGCGGCGCGGCGGATCGGCCGTTTCGACGCGAACGCGATGGCGCTCGCAGAAGCGTTCTGGCCGGGGCCGCTGACGCTGGTGCTGCCGAAGACGGCCGATTGCGCGGTCGCCGATCTCGCCACCGCCGGCCTCGATACCGTCGCGATCCGCGTTCCCGCGCACCCTGTCGCGCGAGCAATCCTGCGCGCGTTCGGCGGCCCGGTGGTGGCGCCGTCGGCCAATTTGTCGGGCCATGTGTCGCCGACCACGGCGGCGCATGTGCAAGCGACCTTGCCGGCCGGATCGACCTGATCGTCGACGGCGGCCCGGTCGAGGTCGGCGTCGAATCCACCATCGTCGGCTGCTTTGAAGCCCCGATGCTGCTGCGGCCCGGCGGCCTGCCGCGCGACGCGATCGAGCGCGTGCTCGGCCGCGCCTTGCAACGGCCGCCCGAGGATGCCGGCAACGACGACAGCCAGCCGCTGGCGCCGGGCATGCTGGCCTCGCATTATGCGCCGCGCACGCAGGTGCGGCTCAATGCCGCCAGGTCGAGCCGGGCGAGGCGCTGCTGGCGTTCGGCGCCGCTGAGCTGGCGGGCGCATGCGGCGAAGCCGTGATGAATTTGTCGGCGCGCGGCGATCTCAACGAGGCCGCCGCCAATCTTTTCGGCTATCTTCGCGCCCTCGACGCCAAAGGCGCGCGCGCCATCGCGGTGATGCCGGTGCCGCATCACGGGCTCGGCGAAGCCATCAACGACCGGCTGCGCCGCGCCGCGTGAGTGGATCGGGCAGATGACTCTGGGCAGACAAACGTCAGATAACAAGAAGCAAAAACATACGTGACACCAATGAATATCGCAAACTCCCACGCCCCGCTCTCGCCCGAACTGATCGCAAGATTCCGCGCCATCGTCGGCGACAAATATGCGGTGACCGATGCGGCCGATATCGCGCCCTACGTCACCGAAGAGCGCGACCTGTTTCACGGCCGCTCGCCGCTGGTGTTGCGCCCGGGCTCGACCGCGGAAGTCTCCGCCATCTGCAAGCTTGCCAGCGAGCACCGGATCGCGCTGGTGCCGCAGGGCGGCAACACCGGCCTCGTCGGCGGCCAGACCCCGCACAATGGCGAAGTGGTGATCTCGACGCGGCGGATGGACAAAATCCGCGACGTCGACACCGCCTCCAACACCATGACCTGCGAGGCCGGCGTGGTGCTGCAGGTCGCGCAGCAACGCGCGGCCGAGGTCGACCGGCTGTTTCCGCTGTCGCTCGGCGCGGAAGGAAGCTGCACCATCGGCGGCAATCTCTCCACCAATGCCGGCGGCACCACCGCGCTCGCCTATGGCGTGGCGCGCGAGATGGCGCTCGGGCTGGAAGTGGTGCTGGCCGACGGGCGCATCCTGAACGGGCTGTCGAAGCTGAAGAAGGACAATACCGGCTACGATCTGCGCAACCTCTTCATCGGCGCCGAAGGCACGCTCGGCATCATCACCGCGGCGACGCTAAAGCTGTTTCCGAAGCCGCGCGCGATCGAGACCGCTTTTGTCGGCCTCAAATCGCCGGCCGAGGCGCTGAAGCTGTTGTCGATCTCGCAGAACGAGGCCGCGGGCACGCTGACCAGTTTTGAGTTGCTTTCCGAGATCGCGGTCGATTTCTGCGTGCGCCACGGCATCGACGTCCGCGATCCGCTCGCCAGCAAGCATCCCTGGTATGTGCTGATGGAATTGTCGTCCCCGCGCGACGACGCCCGCGCCACGCTGGAAGCCATCCTGGCCGCGGCCTGGACAGGGCATCGTCGACGACGCCGTGATCGCGGCGAATTTGAGCCAGCGCCAGGCGTTCTGGAAGCTGCGCGACGAAATGTCGGCGGCGCAGAAGCCGGAAGGCGGCTCGATCAAGCACGACATTTCGGTGCCGGTCGCCGCGGTGCCCGATTTCATCGCGCAGGCCGATGCCGCGGTGGTGAAACTGATCCCGGGCTCGCGGCCGGTGCCGTTCGGCCATCTCGGCGACGGCAACATCCACTACAATGTCAGCCAGCCGATCGGTGCCGATGCCGCCGATTTCATGGGCCGCTGGCACGAGGTCAATGCGGTCGTGTTCAGCATCGTGCTGCGGATGGGCGGATCGATCTCCGCCGAGCACGGCATCGGCGTGCTCAAGCGCGACGAACTGCCCGAGGTCAAGGACAAGGTCGCGATCGAACTGATGCGCTCCATCAAGGCGATGCTCGACCCGCTCGGCATCATGAACCCCGGCAAGGTGTGTGAGACGGCCGTCCACGCTCGCGATCGCACCGATCGAGGACGCCGATATCGCCGACGTCATCGCGCTGTGGCAGCGCTGCGGCCTGACGCGGCCGTGGAACGATCCCACCGCCGATATCGCGCTGGCGCGCAAGGGACCGAACGCGGCGGTGCTGGTCGGCCGCGACGACACGCGATCGTCGCCTCGGTCCTGGTCGGCCACGACGGCCATCGCGGCTGGGTCTACTACGTCGCCGTCGACCCCGACCATCGCCAAAAGGGCTATGGCCGCGCCATCATGGACGCGGCGGAAGACTGGCTGCGCGCCGCGGCATCGAAAAACTGCAATTGATGGTGCGGCCCGACAACAGAAGGTGCAGGCTTCTATAATCGATCGGCTATGGCGAGCAGGAGCGCATGATCTACGCAAATGGCTCGACGGCCGCGAGCCGACGCCGTAACGCGAACCTCCCAAAACGGCAGAAACGCCCGCGAGAACGAACATGCGCATCGCCCTTATCCACGCTCTCAAACGTACCGCTGGTTCCGATCGAAGCCTCGTTCGCGCGGCTATGGCCGGAAGCGACCTTGATGAATTTGCTCGACGATGGCCTGCCAGCCAAAGTGGCACGCGACGGCCGGCGGCGCCGGCAATGACCGACCGCTTCCTTGCGCTCGGACGCTATGCGGCCTCCACCGGCGCTGACGCGGTCCTCTTCACCTGTTCGGCCTTCGGTCCATGCATCGAGGCCGTGGCGCGCGATCTCGCACCGAAACCCGTGCTCAAGCCCAATCAGGCGATGATCCAGCAGGCGGTGGCGCGCGGTCATCGCATCGGCCTGCTCTCGACCTTTCCGCGCGGACGCGTGCCATCGATGCCGACCGGGTTTCCGGGCACGGTGACGCTGGTGCCGAAACCGGCGGAGAGCGCCTGGCAGCGCTCGATCGCGGCGATCACGCCGAGCATGACCGCCTGGTCGTGCAGGCCTCGCGCGACTTGCGCGACTGCGACCTGATTGCGCTCGCGCAATACAGCATGGCGCCTGCTGCCGAACTCGTGGCCGAGGCCTCGAAGCTACCGGTCCTGACGACGCCCGACAGCGCGGTGACCAAGCTGAAACAGTTGCTCAACAGCTAACTTGCCCTTCAAAACAGACTACCCTGCCCGTCGTCGAAATCCGCGGCAGATGTTTTGCGCGGGCTCGTTTTTTTGACCGCCCTCGTTTGCTCGGCCGCGCGCTGCTCCTCCGTGATCGGCAGGACCAGCTGCGCATCGTCATTGGCGACGTGATTGACCCGCACCGAGACCTCGTGCCAGGCGAATTCGCCCTCTTCTGCGCCGCGCATCAGCGGCGTCACGCTGTCTGCTTCATCCGAACGGCAATCGAGCCAGCGTTCGAAGTCATCGGCGTTGATCGTGACCGGCACGCGATGGTGAAGTATCGCGAGGTCGGCGCTCGCGGGCGCCGTGACAATCGCGACGGTATCGACCTCCTCGCCATTCGGCCCGACCCAGGTCTCCGCAATCCCCGCAAATCCGATCGGGCGGCCGTCGCGGCGACGGATGAAATATGGCCGCTTGCCGCCACTGAGCGATTGCCACTCATAATAACCGTCGGCCGGAATCAGGCAGCGCCGCCGCCGGATCGCATTCTTGAACGCCGGTTTTTCTTTCACGCTCTCCGCACGGGCATTGATCAGGAGCGTAAATTTACGGGGATCTTTCACCCAGGCCGGCCACAACCCCCAGCGCATCAAGCGAAAATGCCGGCATTTTCGCTGATCACGACGGGTATCGGTTGCGTCGGGGCAATATTATACCGCGGCGGGAAATTTGGTTGTTCCAAATAACCAAAAAGCTGCCGAAGTGCTTCTGGCGCCGAGGTTATAACGAAGCGACCACACATTATTGGTATCCGAATAAGTATTCTTCAGTAACTTTTTACCCCGAACCCTAACACTGCGACAGATGACGTCATCAGCCACCCAACCCGTGCAGCCCGTCTCCGACGCCGCCGCCAACAATGCGGCGCGAGCGGCCGAACTGCGCGCCGCCAACATCAATCCGCGCACCGGACTTGCCACCGATTATCTCAATCACTTCAACGAAGCGGTGATGCTGCTGGAAATAATTCCGGATATGCCGGAATGCGCCGAGGATTTTCTCGGCTGGGAACCGTTATCCTACGCCGAACATTTCACGGCCTCCAACTTCAAGGCAAGGGATCTGGCGATCGATGCCTACAACACCACCGACGTCCGCATCCGCGCTGAGTTCGACAACATCACGAGCGCGATCACCTCGATCCTGAGCGCGGTAGGCGCCGCGATGCGCGAAGCCACGAACGATGACACCCGCACCAGACTGGCCGAACAGGCCACCGGCTGGGTCAAGCCGCTGGTGATGCAGGCGGGCGGCATCATCAACGGCCACGGCGCGGCCGACGTCGAGTATATCATGGCGCATTGATTGCCGGTGATCGCGGTGGAGTGGGTCGCGCTTCCGGTCTAATACAGGTCACGCGAACACTCGTCCCGGATTCCATTTTGACGCCCCTCCCTCCATCCCGTCCCCACTCGCGGTCAGTGCGGCGATTTTCCGCGAGAGCAAGGTGCTCGTCGTGCGGCGCGCGCGCTCGCCTGCGAAGGGATTTTATTCGCTGCCCGGCGGCCGCGTCGAATTCGGTGAAACCCTTCATGCCGCGCTCCATCGGGAAGTGGCTGAGGAAACCGCGCTAAAAATCGAGATCGCCGGGCTTGCCGCCTGGCGTGAAGTGCTGCCGACGGCTGAGAGCGGCGGGCATTTTGTGATCCTGTCGTTCGCCGCACATTGGAGCGCGGGCGAGCCGGCGCTGAACGAGGAACTCGACGACTGCCAATGGCTCGCGCCGGATGCGCTGGGCGAACTCAAGACGACGGCAGGCCTGCTGGACGTCCTCCAGTCGGCCCGGCGCGTTTTAGGCCTCTAACAACAGAAATCGGCGGCTTGCGCGGCGCACCCCAAGCGGGCATATGACACGGGCTTTCCCGGACCGTTCATGTCAAACTTCTTGCCCTCGCCCTCATCATCCTGTGCGGCCTTTCGGTGCCTGCGCGGGCGCAGGACGTCGCCGCGCCGTTCGATAACGAATTGCAGCGGTTCGCGGAAATTCTCGGAACCCTGCATTATCTCAGGGGTATTTGCGGCAACAATGAAGGCGGCAAGTGGCGCAACGAGATGCAGGCGCTGCTCGATGCCGAAACCCCGAGCGGCGAGCGGCGGGCGCGCATGATCGCGGGCTTCAACCGCGGTTATAACGGCTTCCAGCAGACCTACCGCACCTGCACGCCGGCGGCTACGCTGGCGATCCGCCGCTACATCGACGAAGGCCTGAAGATTTCGCGCGACCTGACCGCGCGCTACGCGAACTAGTATGGCGAATTTGAGTTCCTATCAGGTTGCGGCCAGTTCGTCTTTGATTCCGAACTTCGCAAAGATGCTGCCAGGATAGCGCACGAACTTCGGAATCGGAACTCTGGTGCGGCCCGGCTACTTTTTTCGAGGTTCTGTGGCCGCGTTAACCTTTCTTAAAGAAGTGGTCTAGGCAGCCCCGTTAGACATGCTACACCACACTCCATTCCTCGCCTCGAAAGCTGCTTCACCTTCATGAGCCATCCCGCGCCCTTCGTCGCCCGCGACCTGCTGCCCGATCAAGAACAGAAACAGGCAGCGCTCAATTATCTCAGCGAAGCCTGGGCGGAAGCACGGCATGACGGAGTCGATGGCGATTGCCTGGCGCAGGCGAGCCTGTTTGCGGCCTTCGCCGAACTGGTCCGGACCTATGGCGAAGACGCGGTCGCGAAATTCGTCGAGGGCCTTGTCGTGCGCGTCCGCAACGGCGAGTTCTCCACTGCGCTTGCCAGGCAATAAGCGCAACTCATAGTGTGGCGGTTTAGAAGTCCGCATCACCATCTGCCGCGAGTCCGTCATGCGGACTTCTAAACCAAAGCCGCACTACGGACTATAAACTGGCAGTGTTCCTTTGATTCCGAAGTTCGCAAACAAGGGGCCGCGCGACGATGCGAACTTCGGAATCGGAACGCTGCCCGGGCCTTGTTGTTTAGCCATCCACGGCTTACCTTCTTATGTGAGATGTAACATGAGAAGCTTATATGAAAGCGGCGTTTCTGCCCGACCGCGGCGTGGTCAAAATCACTGGCGAAACCGCCCGTGATTTTCTCAACGGCCTCATCACCACGGATACGACACGGCTGCAACCGGGCCTGGGCCGTTTCGGCGCATTGCTGACGCCACAGGGCAAGATCATGATCGATTTCCTGATCACCGAGGCGCCAGCCGGCCATGGCGGCGGCTTCCTGATCGATTGTCCCAGGCCGCTCGCGCAAGCACTTGCCGACAAACTCGGTTTTTATCGGCTGCGCGCCAAGGTCGGAATCGAAAATCTCTCCGACAGTCTCGGCGTGCTCGCCGCCTGGGATGGCGAGGCGGCTTTGAAGCCGGATCTCACCTTCACCGATCCGCGCAACGCCAAGCTCGGCCTTCGGATTTTGGTGCCAGCAGAACTCGCGCCAAAGGCCGCCGACCTGATCGGCGCGGAGCTCGTCGACAGCTCCGCCTATGAGGCCCACCGCATTGCCACAGGCGTCCCCCGCGGCGGTCTTGATTTCATCTATGGCGACGCGTTCCCGCACGAGACCAATATGGACCGGCTCGCCGGCGTCGATTTCGACAAGGGCTGCTATGTCGGCCAGGAGGTGGTGTCGCGGATGCAGCATCGCGGCACTGCGCGCACGCGCACCGTACGCGTTCTGCTTGACGGGCCGGCGCCGGAAGCAGGATCGACGGTCCTTGCCGGCGACAAGTCCGTGGGCACCATGGGCTCGGCAGCCGAACATCATGGGCTTGCACTCATACGGATTGATCGCGCCGGTGATGCACTGGAAGCAGGCACGCCACTGACAGCGGGTGGGCTGACGATCCGCATCGCTGATCCCGATGAACTGCGCAGTACACCAAAGCAGACGGTTGCATGACGAGGTCAGCGCGCCTGCATGCCGACGGCAAGACCCGCTGTCCCTGGCCGGGTGAAGATCCGTTTTATGTCGCCTATCATGACACCGAATGGGGCGTGCCGGAATTCGACGACCGGGCGCTTTACGAGAAACTGATCCTCGACGGGTTTCAGGCCGGGCTGTCGTGGATCACGATCCTGCGCAAGCGCGACCATTTCCGGAAAGTCTTCGACGATTTCAAGCCCGAGAAAATCGCGCGCTACAACGCTACAAAAGTTCACGCGCTGATGAACGATGCCGGCATCGTCCGCAACCGCGCCAAGATCGAAGGCACCATCGCGAGCGCCAAGTCCTACCTGAAGATCATGGAAGAAGGCGCTGGTTTCTCGAAGTTTTTGTGGGATTTCGTCGACGGCAGGCCAAAGGTCAATCAGTTCAAGACCACAGCGAGCGTTCCCGCCTCCACGCCCATCTCGATCAAGATGTCGAAAGAGCTCGCCTCGCGCGGGTTCAAATTCGTCGGCCCCACCATCGTCTATGCCTTCATGCAGGCGACCGGCATGGTCAACGACCATCTCGTCACCTGCTTCTGCCATGAAAGCTGCGCCGGCAAACGCCGCAGCCCTCGCCTCAAAGTCAAATGACGGCCAGGAGACCGGCTGGAGACCCTCAGCCGCGCGCGTCTGGCAGCGCATGCTGTCCGGACGTCGGCTCAATCTGATCGACCCCTCGCCGCTTGATATTGAAATCGCCGACATCGCCCATGGGCTCGCGCGCGTCGCGCGCTGGAACGGACAGACGTCGGGTACGCATATCTTTTCGGTGGCGCAGCACACGTTGCTGGTCGAAGCGGTCATGCGCGAGCAAAGCCCGCGCATCGACGTTACCTGGCGCCTCGCCGCGCTTTTGCATGATGCGCCGGAATACGTCATCGGCGACATGATCTCGCCGTTCAAGGCGGTACTCGGCGAAGACTACAAGGCGGTTGAAAAGCGTCTGTTGTCGGCGATCCATATCCGCTTCGGCCTGCCGGGTGTGCTGGCGGACAAGATCACCCAGACCATCAAGGCTGCCGACAAGGGCGCAGCCTATCTGGAAGCGACGGAACTGGCGGGCTTCGCTGCCGACGAGGCGAAGCGCCTGTTCGGTCGCGATCCCGAACTGTCCCCCGCCACCATGCAGGATTATCTCACGCCCTGGAGCGCGGCCAAGGCCGAGAAGCGGTTTCTGGCGCGGTTCAAGGCGCTGATATCTGGGAGCAACAGCGAATGAAGCGGATCGTCATCGGCGCAGTTATCGTGACCGGCTCGGTGGTGCTGGCAGCCGCCCAGCCCGCAAGAGCGCCTTACGAACCTGGTCTCGGCGAGTTCATGATGGCGACCCAGCTTCGCCACGCGAAACTCTGGTTTGCCGGCAAGAACCACAACTGGGACCTCGCGGCCTATGAGATTGACGAGATCAAGGAAGGCCTGGAGGACGCAACCAGGCTTCATTCGACCGTTGAGGGGGTTCCTGTCGCCGAGATGATCAAGACCATCATCGATCCACGGTTAGAGCGGCTTGAAAAGGCGGTTGGAGCGAAAAACAACGCCCAATTTGTCACAGGCTTCGATGAGCTGACCGACGGCTGCAACGCCTGCCATGCCGGAGCCGGCAAGCCGTTTATCCGCATTCAGCGCCCGAGCGAAGTCCCGATCAGCAACCAGAATTTTGCTCCAGCAAAATAAAGGCACTTCGAGAGCGGGCTATGTGGCGCCGCGGGAACGTGGAAGCGCGTCATTGCCTGCGACAAACGCGACGTGTTTGCGCAAGGGAGCAACGCGACGACCCGCCGTCGCTCGCTTTGCGAGCAATGGCGCGCTTGGAGTTCGCCGAAGCGTCCTTACGCGTAGGAGGAAGCAATCCAGTCTTTGCCTTGTGCTGGATCGCTTCAGCCTTTGAATTAAGACGCGCTTCGCGCTTTTGCAATTAAGACGCGCTTCGCGCTTTTGCAATTGAGACGCGCTTTGCGCTTTTGCGCTCGCGATGACGAGAATGCACCCTTCACCGGCGCGGCGCGTGGCCTTATAATCGGCCCGAAAACAAGGAAAAAACATGATCCACGTCTGTTCGCTCGCAGCCCTCCCCGCAACCGTCAAGACCACCGGTGCGAGCCATGTGCTCACGGTGATGGCCAATGTCGATCAGGTGCAACGGCCGGTATCGGTGCTTCCCGCCAATCACCTGAAGGTACAGGTGGACGATATCACCGAAGCGATCGAAGGCTTCGTCGCGCCGTCCGAGACGCACATCGAACAAGTGCTGAATTTCGTGCGCGGCTGGGATCGTGGCGCGCCGCTGGTCGTGCATTGTTATGCGGGCATCAGCCGTTCGACCGCGAGCGCCTTCGCCGCCGTGTGCGCGCTCAACCCGCATCGCGACGAAATCGCGATCGCGCGCCAGATACGTGCGGCCTCGCCGATTGCGGCACCGAACCGCCTGATCGTCAGCCTGGCGGACAAGGCGCTGGGCCGCGAGGGACGGATGCTGCGGGCGCTGGATGAAATGGGTCCGGGTTCGCTCACGACCGAAGGCCGGCCCTTCCGCATCGATCTGGAATGATTCCCTTCGACACTTGCCTGCTTGAACTTTTACCGGCTGAGACGACACTCAGGTAAAATACGGCCGACGCCGAAATCGGCCGCGAAGTGCCCGGAGGCTCGTGCCAACGGAGCACGAACTTCGGAAAGTGGGCACTAGATGTTTGAATTCTTTGCGGTCGCAATCGCGGTGGTCGCGCTGATCGTGGCGCGCAAGGCGATGAATCAGGCCGCGACCTTGCAGGCGCGGCTCGATGCGCTTGAGGCGAGCGGATGGCGCGCGCAGCCGACCCCGCCGCCACTCGTGCCCGCTCACGAAGCTGAGCCGACGACCGCACTTGAAACCGAGACCTTCACCGTCCCCATTGAAGCTACGGCGCCGCTCCACGAAGCACCGCCCTCCGCGCCCGAAGACGCTGCCGACCAGGCACCGACGACGCCCCCGCCGCTTCCGCCCGCGGCGCCCGGCTTCGAGGAGCGGGTCGGCACGCGCTGGGTGGTGTGGCTGGGTGGGCTGACATTGGCGCTCGGCGGCTTCTTCATGGTCCGCTACTCGATCGATGCCGGCCTGCTCGGGCCGGGCGTGCGGACCCTGCTGGGCGGCGCCTTCGCGCTCGCTTTGCTCGCGGCCGGCGAGTGGACCCGGCGCAAGGAAAGCACCTCGGCCATCGAGGTGCTTTCGATCGCCAACATCCCCGCCATCCTGACCGCGGCCGGCACCGCCGTCGCCTTCGGGACGGTCTATGCCGCCTATGCGCTTTACGGCTTCCTCGCGCCGGCTTCCGCCTTCATCCTGCTCGGACTGGTGGCGCTTGGTACACTTGCCGCAGCGCTGCTGCACGGCCCGATGCTGGCCGGACTCGGCATCGTTGCCGCCTTCGGCACGCCGCTTCTGGTGTCGTCGGAGAAACCGGATTTCTGGGCGCTCTATATTTATCTCGCGGTCGTCACTGCGGCGGCCTTCGGCCTTGCGCGGATAAGGCTGTGGAGCTGGCTCGCCGTGAGCACGGTTGCGCTCGCGCTGCTCTGGACCTTGCCGGTTCTCGAATTCGACCCGCCGCAGGTCGGCCCCTATGCATTCCACGTGATTTCCGGATTTGTGCTTACCACGCTTCTTGTGGTGTGCGGCTTGCTGTTTGGCCCGCCCGCGGAAGACGACCGGGTCGAACCGATCTCATCGGGATCGCTGGCGGCCTATCTGTTCGGCGCCATGCTGATCGTGCTGGCGAGCTTCCATGCGGAGGCAGCGATCGTCGTGTTCGCCGTTCTGACCGCGGCCACACTTTTCGTGGCTTGGCGCGCACCGGCCGCGACCGGCGCGATCGCGCTCGCGGCAGCCTTCGTCGGCCTCGTGTTTTTCGAATGGGCGGTGCGCGCCAATCCGGACATGCTGGTATTGCCGGGCGGACCGCTGCCGGGCATCGGCCCCTCCCCAACCGACAGCTCCATTTCATTGCATCTGATCGTGGCCGCATTGTTCGCGATCGGCTTCGGCGGCGCCGGATTTTTCGCGCAGGGCCGTAGCTCGCATGCGCTGGTTCCGGTGATCTGGTCGGCGGCGGGTGTATTCACCCCGCTCGCATTGTTGATCGCGCTTTACGCCCGCATCGCCCATCTCGATCAATCGATCCCGTTTGCGATTCTCGCCGTGCTGCTGGCAGCAAGCTTTGCGGCGACGACCGAAATCCTGACCCGGCGCGCAGCGCGTCCGGGGCTCGCACCCTCGACTGCGCTGTTTGCCACCGGCACGCTCGCGGCATTGGCGCTGGCGCTGACCTTTGCTCTCGACAAAGGCTGGCTCACCATTGCGCTGGCGCTGACATCGATGGGAGCCGCGTGGGTTTCGACACAGCGGCCGATCCCGTTCCTGCGCGTGCTGTCATCGATTCTGGCAGGCATCGTGGTCTTGAGGATCGGCTATGAGCCGCGCATCGTCGGTAATGCGGTCGGCACGACGCCGATCTTCAACTGGCTATTGTGGGGATATGGCATTCCGGCGCTGTCGTTCTGGGCGGCAAGCATGTTTCTGCGTCGACGCGGCGACGACGCGTCCCTGCGATCGGTGGAAGCCGCCGCCATCCTCTTCACGGTCCTGTTGGTGTTCCTGGAAATTCGTCACGCCGTGAATGGCGGCGACGTCTATCGCGGCATCGCCGGGCTGACCGAGACCGCTTTGCAGGTTTGCGCCGCGCTTGCCATGGCGATCGGGCTGGAGCGATTGCGCCTTCGAAGCGGCAGTATCATTCACAACATCAGCGCCATCCTGCTGACGTTGTTTGCGGGGGCAGCGGCGTTGTTCGGCTTGCTGTTCTGGGACAACCCCGTGGTCTGGCGCGTCGTTATCGGCGGCGAGTTCATCAATGAGCTCCTGCTCGGCTACGCGGCTCCCGCCATTCTCGCGCTTCTGCTGTCTTATGCCGTCGCCGGCCGGCGACCTCGCACCTACGCCAATGCCATCGCCGCCGGCGCGCTGGTTTTCGCGCTCACTTATGTCACCTTCGAAATCCGCCGGCTCTATCACGGCCCGGTGCTGACCGGCGGCGTGACCTCCGACGTCGAGCAGTACACCTACTCGATCGCCTGGCTGGCATTCGGCGTGCTGCTGCTCGTCATCGGCATCCTGGCCAATTCGCAGCGCGCCCGCCTCGCCTCGGCCGTCGTGATTGCGCTGACGATCGGCAAGGTGTTTCTGATCGATCTCTCGACGCTGACGGGCGTCTACCGCGCGCTGTCGTTCATGGGCCTGGGGCTGGTGCTGGTTGCGATCGGCTGGTTCTATCAGAAGATCCTGTTTCGCAAGGTCACAGCGCCATTGCCGACCTGAGCGAAGTCGATCTTCTCGTCAGGCCGCCCTGACCGAACTCAGGAATTTACCGACCTCGAGCTTGAGACGGTTGGAATCACCGGACAGCGATTTGGCGGCCGACAGAACCTGCGACGAAGCCGATCCGGTCTCGCTGGCCCCGCGTTGCACGTCCCCAATGTTGGAGGAGACCTGTACGGTGCCCTCTGCCGCGCGCTGCACGTTGCGGGATATTTCCTGGGTCGCGGCGCCCTGCTGTTCCACCGCTGCCGCAATGGCGGATGCGATCTCCGAGAGCTTTTCGATGGTGCCGCTGATTTCCTTGATGTCACCCACGGATTCATTCGTCGCCGCCTGGATGCCGTTGATCTGCTGGCCGATCTCACCGGTGGCCTTCGCGGTTTGCTCGGCCAGCGCCTTTACTTCCGACGCCACGACCGCAAAGCCGCGGCCGGCTTCACCGGCGCGCGCCGCCTCGATGGTGGCGTTCAGCGCGAGAAGGTTGGTCTGCCCGGCGATGGTGTTGATCAGCTCGACCACGTCGCCGATGCGGCTGGCTGCCTTGGAGAGTTCGCCGACACGGTTGTTGGTCTGACGCGCCTGCGCCACGGCTTCGTTGGCGATACGCGCCGATTCCTGGACCTGACGGCTGATCTCGTGGACCGACGACGACAATTCTTCGGTTGCGGAGGCGACCGATTGAACGTTGCTGGAGGCTTCTTCCGAAGCGCTCGCGACTTTTGTCGCGAGATTCTCCGATCGCGTCGCGGTCGAGGTCAGCACGCCGGCGGAGGTTTCGAGTTGCGCCGAGGCCGACGATACGGTCGCGATGATCTGCCCCACCGCGCCTTCGAAACTATCGGCCATCCGGTGCATGTCGTCCTTGCGCTGCTGCATCTGCCGCTGTTCGGCCTCGACCTGTTCGGCACGCAGCCGATTGGTCTCGATCATGGCTTCCTTGAACACGCCAACGGTTCGCGCCATCTCGCCGATCTCGTCGGAGCGGTCGGCATCCATGACGGGAAGGTTCAATTCGCCCTTGCTGAGCGCGTCCATGCGTGACCTCAGACGCGACAACGGCTTGACCACGCTGCGCGCCACCAGCCAGGCGATGCCGATCGAGAGCAGCAACAAAGCGCCGATCAAGGCGGCCACCGTCTGGGCCATATTCCAGAACGTGACGTCAAGATCGGTCATATATTCGGCGGAGGCGATCATCAGATGCCACGGCCCAAAGCCGCGAACATAGGCGACCTTTTCGAGAGGGGTCTTCGCGCCGCCCCTGGGAAAGGTATATCGGATCGTTCCCTCGCCGCGCTTGGCCATGTCGAGCATCATCGATGCAAAAGGAAGCCCGGCCGAATCTTTCAGGCCGCGCACGTCCTTTCCGATCAAAGCCGGGTTGCCGGCGTTCATTACGCAGAGCCCCGTCTCGGTATCGTAGATGAAGACGTAGTTGGTGTGGCCCTCGAACCAGACGGCGCCGGAGGCGGCATAGAAACGCGCTTTCGCCTCTTCCTCACTCATCGCGCCGGATTCGGCGGCGTGCTTGAAACCTTCCGCCATGCTCCAGACGCCATCAACGATGGCGCGGGCTCGCTCGGTCCGCTCGGTGGCGAGTTCGCTGCGGGCAATAAACAGAACCGTCAGCGCGACCAACACCATGAACAGCGCGCCGGCAACCGCCATGGCGGCGAGCTTGGCAGCGATCGAGTGTTGGGCAACGAGTTTCAGCAGTCTTTTCACGGCGATCCACCCCCGAGGACGTGCCGTCGGTCATTTCACGGCACACAATGATTTATTCCAGCCGCTTTCTCAGCTTTCCGAACATAGCTACCCATTCGTAAATTAAAGGTTCAGCCGTGCGAACTTACCTATCACGACAAGGCGCGAACAATCGGCCCCGCATGATTGCGGGTTGCGTTCGCGCCAGCGCATCGCGACCGATGCGGCCCGGCAGATTTTCGTCGGGAAAATTAATGACGAAGCGCGTCTTCCGATCGTTACTCGGTCGAGTGACGCAATTCCAGAGCGGGTTCCGATTTGGCCGGCGCAGGCTTCGGCTCGGAACTGATCGGTTCGAGTTTGGCGCTCTCGACAGCCGGCGTTTCGACGCGCGAGGACACCTCGACCGAGCCGGTTTGCTCCACCGGGCGCCGCGAACGCGGATGGGCCACCGCGCGGGCCATCAGCATCTGCGTGCCGCCCTGATGATGGAAATCGCAGTAAGCGAAACCCATGCCGGACACCGATCCGCGGAAGCTGACCTCATCCCGTCTGTCGAGATTGAAGCAGGGCTCGAACGGAATGCCCCGGAGCGAGGCGCAGACGGCCTGCCCGCGGATTTGCAGCGTATTGCCGGGCAAGCGCACATTACGGATCGGACCGGAGCCGCCGAACTGCACCGAACCGGCAGCCCCCATGTCCTCGAGGATCCGGCCCGCGCCGCGGGTGCCGTCGAAGCATGTGAACGAGAAGATCTTGCCGGATACGAAACGCTTGGCCTCTTCGGCATTCATCTGCCCGGCCATGGCGGGCACGATCGACGCACCGGCCACGACCGCCCCCAACACAAAACGCGCAAGCATGCTCCAACTCCGACTTTACCCAGCTGCGGGTGATGGCCTGATGCCTCTTTACCCGCTGCTTACCATACTAACCGTGGCAACATTGGCGCAGCTTCGTTGGTAAAGTCTGAATATCGTCAGGAAATTTTTACCACGATTCGGCCACGAACCTGTCCGGCGAGGATCTTGCCGCCAGCCTCGATGACGCCGTCCAGGCCAATTTCATGAGTTATTTCAGATAGTTTTCCCGATTCCAGATCGGAACCGAGCCGTTTCCAGGCGATTTCGCGCAAGCCGATGGGGCACATCACGGAGTCGATACCCAACAGACACACCCCGCGCAAAATAAATGGCGCGACCGAGGTCGGCAGGTCCATGCCTGCGGCAAGGCCGCAGGCCGCAATGGCGCCCCGATATTTGGTCATCGACAAAAGATTGGCAAGCGTGGTCGAACCGACGCTATCCACCCCTCCGGCCCAGCGCTCTTTGGCGAGCGGCTTGGCCGGTCCCGAGAGCTCGTTGCGGTCGATCACCTCGGCGGCGCCGAGATCTTTTAGATAGCCTGCTTCCGACACCCGTCCGGTGGACGCAATGACGTGATAGCCGAGCTTCGAGAGGATCGCGGTTGCGACCGACCCGACACCGCCGGCAGCGCCGGTGACCACGACCGGACCTTGCGAAGGCGTCAGGCCGTGATGTTCCAGTGCCAGCACGGCCAGCATCGCCGTGTAACCAGCCGTCCCGATCGCCATCGCGTCGCGCGCCGAGATGTCATCGGGCAGACGCACCAGCCAGTCGCCTTTGACACGGGCCTTTTCGGCATAAGCGCCCAGATGGGTCTCGCCGAGACCCCAGCCGTTGCAGATCACGCGGTCGCCCGCCTTCCAGCGCGGATGGGAGGATTGCTCGACAGTGCCGGCGAAATCGATGCCCGCGATCATCGGAAAGCGGCGAACCACCGGCGCCTTGCCGGTGACGGCGAGACCGTCCTTGTAGTTCAGCGTCGACCACTCGACGCGAACGGTGACGTCGCCTTCCATCAAATCGGCTTCGTCGAACTGGACGAGAGCCGCGGTCGTACCCTTTTCCGCCTTGTCGATCCTGATTGCTTTGAACATGGCCAACGCAGCGTCTCCCGGCGTTTGTTTTGTTGAACAGCCCAATTTCGTTAGCAGCTTAAGCCGGCAGAAATCATCAGCCGGCAATCGGGCGCGACCGATCCTAGCACTCGCGAAATGAGGCCGCGAGAGAGATATCGCTGGCCGTCAGGCCGGTTGTGCAGTCGCTCGCCGAACCGGCGCCTCGACGATCGGCAGATTGATCAGAGCCGACAGCACGCCGAACAAAATCGAGAGCCACCAGATCGGCGTGTAAGATCCGAATTTCTCGAACACGATTCCGCCAAGCCATACGCCGAGGAAGCCGCCGACCTGGTGGCTGACGAATGAAAATCCGTACAGCGTCGCGAACCAGCGGGTGCCGAACATCAGCGCGATGAGCGCCGAGGTCGGCGGCACTGTCGACAACCAGGTCAGGCCGCTGATCGCGCCGAATGCGATCGCCGAAAATGCCGTGATCGGAAACGAGATGAACGCAACGGTCGCAAGCGCGCGGGTGAAATAGATCGCCGATAAAATGTAGCGCTTCGGAAACATGTTCTGCAGCCAGCCGACGCTGAGCGAACCGACGATGTTGAACAGGCCAATAGCCGCAATGACCCAGCCGCCCGTTGATGCGGAGATACCCCGATCGGAAAGATAGGCCGGCAAATGCACGGTGACGAAAGCAAGCTGAAAGCCGCAGGTAAAGAATCCGAGCACCAGAAGCACATAGGAACGATGACCAAAGGCTTCCGCCAGCGCCGTCCTGAAGGATTGCCGGTCTGCGACAGGGGCTTCAGTCGCGGCAACGGGTGGCGTTGCGAGCGCCAGCGACAACGGCAGGATGAGCAGCATCAAGGCGGCGAATACCAAAAGCGCGGACTGCCAACCAAAATTGTCGATCATCGCTACGCCGAACGGCGCGAACAGGAATTGCCCGAACGAGCCTGCCGCCGTTCCGGCGCCGAGCGCGACGCCACGCCGCTCCGGCGGCAGCAGCTTGCTGAAGGCGGACAGGACCAGGTTGAACGAACAACCGGAAAGTCCGAAGCCGACGAGGACGCCCGCGCCAATATCGAGCGAGAGCGGTGTGGTGGCATGGCTCATCAAAAAAAGGCCCGCCGCATAAAGCACGGCGCCGACGCACATGACGCGCAGCACGCCGAACCGGTCGGCGATTGCACCGGCGATCGGCTGGCCCAATCCCCACAGCAGATTCTGCACGGCCAGCGCGAGGCCGAAGATATCGCGGCCCCATGCGAACTCGCGGCTCATCGGCTGAACAAAGAAACCGAGGGCCGAGCGCGGTCCGAAGCTCAATAGCGCGATAGCACAGCCGCAGACGATGATGAGGAGCGGCGTACGCCAACCTGCCGTGCCGGAAGGCCGACGCCGCTCGATCTCGATCGAAGCCATGCAAATCTCCTGAAGGTGCTCGCTGGACCGCTTCCAGCATGCGGAACGCGCGCCATGCCGAGGGACGTCCCGGCAGCGCACGAAGTTAACGCAAATGCATGCAATTCGAAACGCACTACGCGGTATACCACGCGGACCTGCCATGCAGCGCCCCGTGCGTCTACCGATATGTCGTCAACATAACGCCGAAGCGTTTACCGCCTCGGGGAATTTTCCGACATTTCGGCCGAGCTTTTGGCGGCCTCTGCGAGTTGCGCCGAAATCTGCGCGGTCTGCGCCGGCGTTCCCCAGCTCGGCGCCTCGCTGCCATCGCCCCAGGCGCGCGGGCGGTAGAATGTGTGGACGCCGAATTTATACATCTTCTTCATTTCGCTCACCCAGGACGGGTGGACCCAGTAGGCATGATAGTGAGTCGACTTGCCGACTTCCGGCAGCCAGAGCTGTCCGTCGAGCATCGCTTTCGCGATTTTCTTGGCGCGGTCCCACATGTCGGGCTCGCGCACGACATCGGCGACGTTATCGCAGGCGAAGGTGAACTGGCAGGCATAATGCCGATGCTTGTTCTGGTACACCACCCCACACACCGTGGTGGGATAAAAGCCGGAGAAGGCGCGGTTGAGCACCACCTGCGCCACCGCGATCTGGCCGCGCACGGCTTCGCCACGCGCTTCGAAGTAAACCGCTTCGGCGAGACATTTTTCCGATTTGGCGCGCGATTTCTCGTCCAACAGGCCGAGGCGTTCGGCCGGCGTTTTTTCGCGCTGGTTGTCCGAATTGACTTCGCCTTTGGGAGCAACGCTCTCGCCGCTCACGGCCTTCGCTTCGTCGGCAGTCGACGGCAGCGACGCCATTACTTTCATACTCCGGATCGACTCGCGCCCCCGGCATCACGACCACCGGCTCCGCGCCGGGCTGCCAGCGCTCGATGGTCTCCAATGGCGCGCCGAGCGACTGGCTGCCGAAAAAGAGGCTGGCGGTCTTCACCGAAAAGCCTTCGTGCGAAGGGTTGCCGTCAAAAGTCGCCGGCTCGCGGTCTGGAGAGTTTTTCGAATCCGATAGCGGCCGGGCTTCAAGCGACATCGAGACGTCGTATTGCGGAAGCGGCGGCGCGCTCAATGCCTCCGCAAGTTCCGGATCCAGCGGCGCGCGAGCAGCCGGCGGCGGCTTCACTTCCGCACTCTTGGCGCCGGCGACGGGAGAACTCGGCGGCGAGATGGGCGCCGCCTGAGCGGGCGCGGCGGCCTCCGGGGGCGCCACGATAAGGCGGTCGCCTTTCAGCGTGCGATCGACCTTGGGAAAGTCGGATGCCTGGTAGCGCGGAGGTGTCTGGATCACCTGATTGCGCGGGATCGAACCGGTGATGTCGCCGCCCTGATTGAAACTGGCGCGCTGGTAGGTCGCGGCCGGTGGCGCGGCGATTCCCATCGGCACGTTGAAGCTGTAGGCCGCGACATGAAGGGTGTCGACGGCGGAGAATACACGGCTATGCCAACGCTCGGCAACGCCCGGTTGCTGCGCCAGCCGCGAGGCGAAGTCCTGATATCCGATCTGTGTCGGGGTCAATGCGAACCCGCAAAGACCAAGACCGAAGAACGCAAATTGTGCGCTCTTCGGCCGGCTACGCAACTGTGACATCCTTACGCTCACGCAACGCAACAAGACGCATACGCGATCGAACTCAGTACATCCGTGCAATTCGATCTTTTTTGTTGGTAACTAATTTAGGTTGCGAGGGAGTTAATCGGCGTGTCGTTCACGACACAGGCAATCGTTGGCTGATTTTACATCGCTCAAATCGAAATCGTTGGTAAACAGCCGCTCCAACAAAGTGGTAAATATCGCGTCAACAAAATTGATGAAGAAAGTTTTCGCACCGGTTCCCGTGGTGATACCGGAGCGGGCCGTTGCCAACAAAAAAACGGGCCGCGTTTGCACGGCCCGTTCAATCCCCGAAAGCGATGGCGTAAAACGTGCGCTAAAAACTTACGCTTGGCTCGCAGCCGCTTTGCCGAGCGCAGCCTGCGCTGCGGCGAGGCGAGCGATCGGCACGCGATAGGGCGAGCAAGACACGTAATCGAGCCCGATCTGATGACAGAAGGCGACGGATGCGGGATCGCCGCCATGCTCGCCGCAAATGCCGACCTTGAGCGAGGGCCGCGTCTTGCGGCCGCGCGCAACGCCGATCTTCACCAATTCGCCGACGCCCTCGCGATCCACGGAGATAAAGGGATCGACCTCCAGGATGCCCTTGGCGACATACGTGCCGAGGAAGCTCGCTGCGTCGTCGCGGCTGATGCCGTAAGTCGTCTGCGTCAGGTCGTTGGTGCCGAACGAGAAGAACTCCGCGGTCTTGGCAATATCGCCGGCCAGCAGGCAGGCGCGCGGCAACTCGATCATGGTGCCAACCTGATAATTCAGCTTGGCGCCGGTTTCCTTCATTACGGCCTGCGCCGTGCCATCGATCCGCGCCTTGACCAGGTCGAATTCGGCCTTGGTCGCGATCAACGGCACCATCACTTCCAGGCCGACGGCCTTGCCGGTGCGTTTACCGGCTTCAACGGCCGCCTCGAAAATGGCGCGCGCCTGCATCTCCGCGATCTCGGGATAGGCAATGGCCAACCGGCAACCGCGGAAACCGAGCATCGGATTGAATTCCGCAAGCTCTCGCACGCGATCGGCGAGCCGGCGCGGATCGGTGTTCATCGCGCGCGCGACTTCCTCGATCTCGGCCTGGGTATGCGGCAGGAATTCGTGCAGCGGCGGATCGAGCAACCGGATCGTCACCGGCAGCCCCTTCATGATCTCGAACAGCTCGACGAAATCCGCCCGCTGCATCGGCAGCAGCTTCGAAAGCGCGGCGCGACGGGCGCGCTCGTCCTCGGCGAGGATCATTTCGCGCACGGTGCGAATGCGGGTTTCCTCGAAGAACATGTGCTCGGTGCGGCAAAGACCGATTCCTTCCGCGCCGAATTTTATCGCGGTGCGCGCATCATCCGGCGTATCGCCGTTGACGCGAACGCCAAGCTTGCGAACCGCGTCGGCCCAGCCCATCAGCGTGCCGAATTCGCCCGACAATTGCGGTTCGATCATCGGCATCCGCCCGGCCAGGACCTGGCCCAGCGCGCCGTCGATGGTGATGACGTCGCCGGTCTTGAAGGTGCGCGAGCCGATGCTCATGGTGCCGCGGCCGTAATCGACGCGGATGGAGCCGCAGCCGGAGACGCAGGGCTTGCCCATGCCGCGGGCGACCACCGCGGCGTGCGAGGTCATGCCGCCGCGGGTGGTCGAGAATGCCTTCGGCGGCGTGCATGCCGTGGATGTCTTCCGGCGAGGTCTCGATCCGCACCAGGATGACCTTGCGTCCGTCGGCTTGCAGCTTTGCGGCTTCATCGGAAGAGAACACGATTTCGCCGGAGGCCGCACCGGGCGAGGCCGGCAGGCCGGTGGCGATCACGTCGCGCTTGGCGGCGGGATCGATGGTCGGATGCAGCAACTGGTCGAGCGACGCGGGATCGATCCGCAGCACCGCATCCTTTTTCGAGATCAGTCCTTCATTGGCGAGTTCGACGGCGATGCGAAGCGCGGCCTTGGCCGTGCGCTTGCCGCCGCGGGTCTGCAACATCCACAGCTTGCCTTGCTCGACCGTGAACTCCATGTCCTGCATGTCGCGGTAATGCTTTTCGAGCAGCGTATAGATCCGCGTCAGTTCCTCGAACGCCTCCGGCATCGCCGATTTCCATCGACGCCTTGTCCGAACCGGATTCCTTGCGCGCGTCCTCGGTGATGTCCTGCGGCGTGCGAATGCCGGCGACCACGTCTTCGCCTTGCGCGTTGATCAGGAATTCGCCGTAGAGCTTGCTCTCGCCTGTCGAAGGATTGCGCGTGAACGCCACTCCCGTCGCCGAGGTCTCGCCCATATTGCCGAACACCATCGCCTGCACGTTGACGGCAGTGCCCCACGATTCCGGAATATCGTGCAGGCGGCGATAGGTCACCGCGCGCGCGTTCATCCAGGATGAAAACACAGCGCCAATCGCGCCCCACAGCTGGTCATGGGGATCCTGCGGGAATTCCGAGCCGGTTTCGCGTGCCACCGCTTCCTTGTAGCGGCCGACCACCTCGACCCAGTCGTCGCCGGTGAGATCGGTGTCGAGCGTATAGCCCTGCCCGTCCTTGTAGGTATCGAGGATGTCCTCGAAGTGGGCGATGCTCGAAGCCGAGCACCACGTCCGAATACATGGTGATGAAACGGCGATAGCTGTCATAGGCAAAACGGCGATCGCCGGACAATTCCGACAACGCTTCGACCGTAACTGTCGTTGAGGCCGAGATTGAGCACGGTATCCATCATGCCGGGCATCGAGGCGCGGCCGCCCGAGCGTACCGACACCAGCAGCGGATTTCTGGAATCGCCGAACGATTTGCCGGTCAGCTTGCCGACATGATCGAGCGCCTTTTCGACCTGTGCCTTCAGCTCTTTCGGATAGGTCTTTTCGTGTGCGTAGAAATAGGTGCAGACCGAGGTCGGAATGGTGAAGCCGGGAGGCACCGGCAATCCAAGATTGGCCATCTCGGCGAGATTGGCGCCCTTGCCGCCGAGCAGATCGCGCAGGTCCGCTTTGCCTTCGGCCTTGCCGTCACCGAAAGTGAAAACCCATTTGCCTGCTTTCACGGGCTCGGATTTCACGGACTGAGACTTGGCTTTGCCGGGCACCAGCTTTTTCGCCGGTTTGGCCGGGCTTTTCTTCAGCGGCTTGCGGGCAGCGGCCGACGGCGCGGGCTTGGCACGGACCGCAACGGATGGCTTTGATTTCGCAGCAATTTTCTTCGATTTAGCGACGGCTTTGGCCATGACTGAAAATGATCCGCTGAAGTGACAAAGATGGGCGCCTTACACCACTTTGGGCGGCCCGGCGCAAGCCGCGGGAACCATTTCCGCCTACATATGGAGCCACTTCAAAAGCCCGAGACCGATCAGGCCGTTGAGGATCAGAAAGATCGCGACGATCAGATTGAGAAGCCGCGGCATGATCAGGATCAAAAGGCCGGCGATGACGGATATGATCGGCGAGATATGAGCGACAGTGAGGGTCATTTAAGGGCGTCTCCGCTTACGTTTTTGCATCGAATCGAGGAGTGCCACCTTACCACCCCCTGCCTTGTCTTGTTCCACGACAGCAGACGCTTTGCACCGCAACAGGTTCCCCGCGTTCAAAAAAATGACTGAAATGTGCAGCAACAGCCTGTGCTTTTTTACGGGAACGATGCCGCGCGCGATGAATTGGATCGACTTGCAAGCCGGTACGCCGGCGTGCAACCACGCGAAGGAGCACAACATGCGAAACCATCTATTGGCCATCGCAGCCGTCATGACCACCATGAGCGCACCCATCGCGGCGCAGGCCCAGAACACCGTCGGCATCGCCGGTCCCGTCATGGTTGACGACGGCACCGTCGGCATCGCGCTCGATCAACGTCCGGCGTTCCGCGAATATATCGCGCGTGAACGGGTTCCCAGCTACACCGTTCCGGATCGCGTCGTTGTCGGCGGTATCCTGCCGGAAAGCGGCGTGACCATCTATGACGTGCCGCAATCGTTCGGCGCCACGCCCTATCGCTATACGGTCGTGAACGGCGAAACCATCCTGGTCGAACCGCGCACACGCCGCATCGTTCAGGTGATCGACTAAAGTACTTGAGGTTCCCGTCCGGCCTGCTGCAGCGGCGGCCGGACACAAGGCCCCGCCCGGTCTCCCCCCGCCCGGGCGGGGCTCTTTTGAGACATGAAATCGCGTCAGGCGACTTTCCGAACCACGACGCGATGAATTCGCTTACCGGATGACGCGCTGACAACCTCTTCGTCGAGCAGCGTTGTCGCTGCGGCCAATTCCGACAACACCAGTGAAGGTTCGAAGGCCGCATAAAGACGATCCTGCTTGTCCCGGAGATTTTCGCCCTCGGTGACGCGCCAGCTCAAATAAAGAATTCCGCTGGGCCTGACGATGTCGAGCAGGCGGCGGACCGACGGCGCAATCTGCGCATGATCGAGATGCATGATCACGGTTTCGCACAACACGTTGTGGTAAGCGTTTGCTGCGATACCGCTCAGATCGGGCAACTCGGCATGGACAAAGTCGAGAAGCCGATATCGCGTGCGCGCTTCGGCCAACAGACCCTCCGAGGCATCGAATCCTTTGGCGGGAAAGCCATTCGCGTTCAGCCAGGCGATCTCGCGCCCGCTGCCGCAGCCGATATCGGCGGTGATGCCGCCCGGAATGAAGAAGCGCTTGACGATGTCGTGCAGATCGGTCGGCGGTGGCTGTTCGTGCCAATCTTTCGCAAACGCCGCGGCATCCTTGTCGTAGGCGGCGAGCGTCTGCGCGATCCATGGTGCCGCTAATCCTGTATCTTGGAAAAATCGGCGACCGCGCGCGTGGCGGCGCGGATTTCGTTGAGCAGCTTCAGGCGATTTTCGCGCACTTTTGGATCGTCGTCATTGACCTTGACCTTGTCAAAGAACGCATCGACCGCCGGACGCAGTTTCGCCATCGCGCTCATGGCGCTTTCGAAGTCTTCATTCATCACGGCAACACTGGCTCCGACCTTTGCCTGGTCGATCGCGTCGGCGAGCGCCTTTTCTTCCGCAAGGCTATAGAGCGAAGGCTCCGGCGCGCCGTCGAAGGTGCGCTTGTCCTTCTTTTCCTCGATCGCAAGAATATTGCTCGCGCGCTTGGTGCCGGCGAGCAGGTTCTTGCCGTCGTCGGTGTCGAGGAACTTGCCGAGCGCCTCGACGCGGCGGACGACCATCAACAGATCGTCCTGGCCTTCCAGCGCAAACACGGCATCGACGAGATCGTGCCGCGCGCCCTGTTCGCGGAGCTGAACCTTCAGGCGGTCGGCGAAGAAAGAACAGAGATCGTAAAGGCTCTGCAAATATCGCATTGCGTCGTGGTGAGCATCAACTTCTCTCGCCTAGCCTCTCTCTCAAGGAGCTTACCCAAGATCTCCTTGGACATACGAGCTGCCTTCTAACGACTCTTTGCAATCTAGCTGACCTTCTCCTTAGCTATCGAGCCGCGAGTTTCAACTTGACGAAATTGCGACGAAGCCGGAATTATCGTTTCGATAAGGCGGAAGCGGATCGAATTTTCCAGTATGAGCCGGATCACCCCCAGCGCCGCGCGCCGCAGCGCATATGGGTCCTTGCTTCCTGTCGGCTTCTCGTCAATCGCCCAGAAGCCGACCAGCGTGTCGATCTTGTCGGCCAGCGCGACCGCAACGCTCACCGGGTCGGTCGGCACGCGATCGTTCGGGCCTTGCGGCTTGTAGTGCTCCTCGCTTGCCGCGGCGACGGACGCATCCTCGCCCTGCGCCAGCGCGTAGTATTTTCCCATCAGGCCCTGAAGCTCGGGAAATTCACCGACCACCTCGGTGAGCAAATCCGCCTTCGCCAGATGCGCGGCGCGTTTGGTCTTCTCGACATCGGCGCCGACCAGCGGCGCGATCTCGGCCGCAAGACGCTCGATGCGCTTGATGCGCTCGGCTTGCGTGCCGAGCTTTTCGTGAAAGACGATATTTTCGAATTTCGGCAGACGGTCTTCGAGTTTTGTCTTCAGATCGGTCTCGTAGAAAAACTTCGCATCGCTCAGCCGTGCGCGGATCACGCGCTCGTTGCCGGCGATGATCGCACTTACCGCCGTCGGACGCCTCGATGTTGGCGGTGAGGATGAATTTGTTGGCGAGTTTTTCCGTCTTGGGATCGCGCAACACAAAGCACTTCTGGTTGTTGCGGATGGTGGCGCGGATCACCTCGCCGGGAATCGACAGAAATTCCTCGTCGAACGAACCCATCAGCACGACCGGCCATTCGACGAGGCCGGAGACTTCATCCAGCAGCACCTGATCCTCGACGAGTTCGAACCCTTGCGCAAACGCCAATTGCTTGGCGTCGGTCAGGATCGTATCCTTGCGGCGCTCGGGATCGAGCACGACCTTGGCCTCCAACAGCTTTGCTTCGTAATCCTCAAAGCGGCGCACGGAGATCGCCTGTGGCGCCATGAAGCGATGGCCGAATGTCGTCTGGCCGGTCTCGATGCCGTCGATGGCGAACTTCACGACGTCAGGCTCTTCGGTCTCCAGACCGAAGGTCGCGGTGATCGCATGCAGCGGCCGCACCCAGGACAGCGCGCCAGGTCTGGCCGACCGCGCGCCCCAGCGCATCGATTTCGGCCACGGAAAGGTGCGGATGATGACGGGAAGGATTTCGGCAAGCACGTCGAGCGTGGCACGGCCGGGCTTTTCGATCAGCGCGACGTAGAAATCGCCCTTTTTCGGATCGCGCTGGATCTGCGCCTGATCGAGCGAGGACAGCCCTGTCGCTTTCAGAAAGCCCGCGACTGCAGCCTCCGGGCCGCCGACGCGCGGACCTTTCCGCTCTTCCTTCAGATCGGCCTGCCGCGCGGGAATGCCGTGCACGGTCAGCGCCAGGCGCCGCGGCGTCGCGAAGGCTTTCGCGCCCTCATAAACGAGGCCTTCGGCGACCAGTTTGTCCGTGACCATGCGGCGCAGATCGTCAGCCGCTTTCGCCTGCATGCGCGCGGGGATTTCTTCGGAAAACAACTCAAGCAGGAGATCTGGCATCAAACCGGAAGCTCTTTATGCGAGCCGTCGCAAAGCGGCATCGTCTTTGTGCGTTTGCAGGTGCAGAAGAACACGCGTTTGGTTTCGGGCGCGATGAACTGCACCGGCGAAAAACCGGTGCCCTCATGGCTGCCGTCGCAGAACGGCTGGGTTTTGGACCTGCCGCAGGCACACCACCAATACTCTTCGCCGGCCTGCACCTGAACCGGCAACGGCGCCCTGCCGCCAATATGAGGCTGTTCGCTCATGTCGCTCTCCCCGCTTCAGTATGCACCCAGGCTTCGCCGCAGGCTTTGGCGAGTTCGCGCACCCGCAGGATATAGCTCTGCCGTTCCGTCACCGAGATCACGCCACGCGCGTCGAGCAGATTGAAAGCATGGCTTGCCTTGATGCACTGGTCGTAGGCCGGCAGCGCCATCAGATGCTCTTTGCCGTTGCTGCTGTCCTTCCAGCCGGCCGCGAGATATTTCCGGCAAGCGGCTTCCGCCATCTTGAACTGCTCGAACAGCATTTCGACGTCGGAGTGCTCGAAATTATGCCGCGAATATTCCTGCTCGGCTTGCAGGAATACCTCGCCATACGTCACCTTGTCGGCGCCATCGCGGCCGTTGAAATTGAGGTCATAGACGCGATCGACGCCCTGCACATACATCGCAAGACGCTCGAGCCCATAGGTGAGTTCGCCGGCGACCGGCGCGCATTCGACGCCCGCGACTTGCTGGAAGTAGGTGAATTGGCTCACTTCCATGCCGTCGCACCAGCATTCCCAGCCCAGCCCCCACGCGCCCAGCGTCGGGCTCTCCCAATCGTCCTCGACGAAGCGGATGTCATGCAGATGTGAATCGACGCCGATCGCGGCGAGCGATTTCAGATAGAGGTCCTGAATGTCCGGCGGCGACGGTTTGAGGATCACCTGGAACTGGTAGTAGTGCTGCAAGCGGTTTGGATTTTCGCCATAACGGCCATCCTTCGGCCGCCGCGACGGCTGCACATAGGCGGCATTCCATGGCTTGGGCCCAAGCGCGCGCAGCGTGGTCGCGGGATGGAAGGTGCCGGCGCCGACTTCCATGTCGTAGGGTTGCAGGATCACGCAGCCGTAATCGGCCCAATATCGCTGGAGCGTCAGAATCAATCCCTGGAACGAGCGTTCCGGGCGCATATGCGCGGGCAAGGCATCCATCGTCGGGTCAGGTCTTCGCGTCGGGTTCAGAAGCGCGGGACCGTATCGGCGGGGCCTTCAGGAATCAAGGCAATGGGAGGTTATCCCGGCCGGTAAGCACCGGTGTTCGGGTCGCGCCGCAGCGTCGGAATTTCGTGCGATCGGGCGGCTTCGACGGCCCGCGCCAGGCGGGCTTCCTCTAAATCCCGGCTGACCCGGATGGCAGTCCGGTAAGCCCAGCGAACCACGGCCAGCCCTCCAAGGGTGCCAGCGAATGCGACAAGCGGCGGCATCGGTCGATCCTCGTCCATTGGTCACGCCCCTGAAGCCATTTTCTCCCAAGCCGCCCCTCCCCGCAACGACTATCGCAGAGACGAAATGGCGCGGGCCACCTGCGTCAAAACCCGAATTTCGCCCAAATTGCCCGGCTTTCGAGCGCCGAAATCACCTCTTCCGGCAGATTGGCCGTGTTTTCCCACGCGCTGATGGCTCCGGGCGACCTCCGCCCCAACAAACCGGACAACATGCCGCTCGCCGGCGCGATCAGGGGGGTCTGCACTTTCTCGCCGTAACGAGCACGCAGCGTCGAGCGCAAATCGCCGATGGCGTCCGCCAGCCCCAGCGAGACGGAGGTGTCGCCGGCCCAGTACTCGCCGGTGAACAGCACGTCGTCGGCGCCCTTCAGACGCGCACCCCGGCTTCCCTTCACCAGCGCGATGAAGATGTCGTGGATTTCGCGCTGGAGGGCTTTCAGCCGCGACACGTCGTCGGGATTCTCGGGGAGAAACGGATCGAGCATCGCCTTGTGGGCGCCCGCCGTATAAAGCCGCCGCTCGACGCCGACTTTCTTGATCAGTTCCTGAAAGCCGAACGAACCGCCGACGACGCCGATCGACCCCAGGATCGACGAGGGGTCGCAAAAAATTTCATCGCCCGCGCAAGCGATCATGTAGCCGCCGGAGGCCGCAACGTCCTCGACGAAGACCAGCACCGGCAGCTTCTTCTCTTCGGCAAGCTGGCGGATGCGCAAATAAATCTGCCGCGACTGCACCGGCGAGCCGCCCGGTGAATTGATCACCAGCGCCACGGCCTTTGCGTTCTTGACGGAAAACGCGCGCTCCAGCATCCGCGCCACGCCGGCCAGCGACATCCCCGGCCGCAACGGCGTCACCGCTCCGATCACGCCGGACAAACGGACCACGGGGACGACGGCCCGGCCCCGCCGCAGCCGCGCCGGAATCCAGTCCATCCATTTTTCGATCGAGACCGGCCATTTCCGCGTTTCGCCGGAGTGTTCCGCCATACCGTTACCTCAAAATTAACCGTTTCTTACCACAGGACTGTCATTGAACCGAAGGAACGCTTTTGTATTTGGATCGTATCGCTGAAGAGGCTTACCAAGCCATCAGGGTACAGCGGAGCAGGCCATGAAGATCTATTTGCTGATGACGCTGTTCGGTATCCTCTTCACCGCGATTCATTTCACTTCGACGCCGAAACAAGGCTCGAAGCAGGTTTCTCAATAAGCCTAAAAGCCAGCCTCGCCAGCCAACTCAAGGCATCGCCATCGGTAACAGCGCGTTACCGGCGAGGATAGACTGGACGTCGGGCGTGGTGCGGCCGGTATGATTGTTCAGCACTAGCCCGGCCAAAAGGCGGGTGGGTGCCCGGCCCCCTTTGGTGGCTCGAACGAGCACGCGAATGGCAGGCGAAGCCACATCGCCATGAACCGGCAGGATCATGAGACTGCCGAAGCCGCGACCGAGCGCCGCGAGAACGTCGGCAATTCCGTCCGCGCGCCAGATCATCGTGAGGCTGCCGCCTGATTTGAGAATTCGCCGGCTGGCATGAACCCATTCCTCCAGCGTTTCCGCTGCCGCCACATGGGCCATCGCACGCGCACCGTCCGGCGAGGCGCGGTGTCGCGCGGCATCGTTGAACGGCGGGTTCATCAGCACGACGTCCACGCTCTCAGGTGCAAGGCCGGCAGATGCGAAATTTTCCGCGCCGGAGGTAACATCAAGCACGAGGGTTTCGGCCGCAATCGCATTGGCGATAGCGTTGGCCCGAGCGAGCTCCGCCAGCCCCTTATCGATCTCAACCAGTACCAGCGCGATCCCGGCGACACGTTTGGCAACCGCAAGGCCCGCCGCACCTACGCCGGCGCCGAAGTCGACGACGCGATCGCCCGGGCAAGCAGGCGTTGCGGCCGCCAGCAGCATCGCATCGTGACCGGCGCGGTGGCCGGATTTCGGCTGGCGCAGGCGCAGTTTGCCACCGAGAAAGGCGTCCTCGGTGACGTCGCCCACTAGTGGAGTGGATTTGACATTCGCTCCCCTGTGGCCGCGCGCTCGTGATGCGAATGTCAAATCCAAAACTCCACTAGAAACCTATATTTGCCAGTGGTCCTTTGATTCTAACATTTGCAAAAGTGCCTCCCACACCCGGGATGCAAATGTTAAAATCGGACCACTGGCTCACTCATCGGCCCGCAACTCATGTGCGAGGCCTGCATCGCGGAGAACCTGGCGGGCCTGGCGATTGTCGTCTTCATGGACCAGAATCCGGCGCGGCAGAACGCCAAGCGACCCCTCGATAATGCTCATATTCTGGTCAAGCACCAGGTGGTGGATATTGGCGCCGTCGAGCAGCGCTCCGATCGCCGAAACCAGCACGATGTCGTTGGTCCGAACCAATTCCCGCACCTTGCTTTCTCCTTTATTCCCGCTCGCCTGACGACATGTTGTTGCCTGGCGGTCTTGCCGCCGCAGTGGTCCAATTCTAACATTCGCATTCCTTCGCGGCAGGCACTTTTGCGAATGTTAGAATCATAGGACCACTGGAAACCGTAAGATTCTAGTGGAGTTTAGGATTTGACATTCGCTTTCGAGCGTCGGACTAGGTGGGTAGCGAATGTCAAATCCACTCCACTAGCCGGCTCTTTCTATGGTTATATCCGAGGATCTGGCCGATTAGGCAAATCTGGACTAGTGCGGCGGTTATCTGGAGACTGACGTGGCGGTTATTGTTCCTTTCGAGAGCCCATCTGATGCCTCGATCGACGGGCTCATTGGGCTGGTGGCCGCCGATATGGAGCGGGTTAACGCGACCATCCTGTCGCGAACCGGCTCGGAAGTCACCATGATCCCCGAGGTCGCCAATCATCTGATCTCATCGGGCGGCAAGCGGCTTCGCCCGATGCTGACGCTGGCGATGGCCAACCTGACGGGCTATTCGGGCGACGGCCATATCAAGCTCGCGGCTTCCGTCGAGTTCATGCATACCGCAACGCTGCTGCACGATGACGTGGTCGACGAAAGCGAGCTTCGGCGCGGCAAGCTCTCGGCACGCATGCTGTGGGGCAACGAGGCCAGCGTGCTCGTCGGCGATTTCCTGCTCGGCCAGGCTTTCCGGATGATGGTCGAAGTCGGCTCGCTGCGCGCGCTCGACATCCTGTCGTCGGCCGCCGCCACCATCGCCGAGGGCGAGGTGATGCAGCTTGCCGCCGCAAAGAACACCGCCACCACCGAGGACGAATATCTCGCCGTCATCCGCGGCAAGACCGCCGAATTGTTCGCAGCCGCCTGCGAAGTCGGCCCCGTGATCGCCAATCGCCCGAAGGACGAGCAGACCGCCTGCCGCTCGGTCGGCATGAATCTCGGGATCGCATTCCAGCTCGTCGACGACGTCCTCGACTATGGCGGCAAATCGGCCAAGCTCGGCAAGAATGTCGGCGACGATTTCCGCGAGGGCAAGATCACGCTGCCGGTGGTGCTGGCGTTCCGCCGCGGCAACGACGTCGAGCGCGAGTTCTGGCGCCGGGCGCTGGAACGCGGCGAGATCGGCGACGGCGATCTGGACCACGCGATCGGGCTGATGGCCAAGCACCGCGCGCTCGAGGACACCATCAACCGTGCGCAGCATTACGGCGCGATGGCGGTCGATGCGCTGGCGCTGTTTCCGGCCTCCCCGATGAAGACGGCACTTGAGCAGGTGGTGGCGTTCTGCCTGGCGCGAACGCATTGAGATAGCTGACTAGCAGCGAAACGGACGACTAGCTCAACGTTCCCGCATGTACCCACCACTCCGGGTGATCGCGGCGAAGCTTTTCCGCTGCACGGCCGGCCTCGGCGGTATTCTCGTAGATTGCAAAACAGGTGGCGCCGGAGCCGGACATCCGCGCCAGCCAGGCGCCGTTGCTCGCATTCAACGCCGAGATCACCTCACCAATGACAGGTTGTATCCGCATTGCCGGGGCTTCCAGATCATTCGAGCTGGCGGCAAACGCTTCGACCCATTCCTCGAGCGAAGCGCCCGCTTCCGGCCAGACCATCGCCTGGAGGACGTCGGCAAAGCCTACGAGCAATTCGCCGCTGCGCAGACCCAACGCAGCGAACACGTCCTTGGTCGCCACCGCCACGCGCGGATTGACCAGCACGCAAGGAAGCTTCGGCAACGCCAGTGGCAGGAGGCTTTCGCCGACCCCGGTCATGACGCAGGCGCGCGAGGCGACACAGACCGGAACGTCGGCGCCGGTCAATCGCGCCACTTCGGAGAGGCGCGCATCGTCGGTTGCGAGACCATTGGCCCTTGCAAGCAGCCGCAGCGCGGCTGCGGCATCCGCCGAACCGCCGCCGATTCCGGCCGCGACGGGAAGCGTCTTGTAGAGCGTGAACGTGCCGGTTTTCAGGTCCGGCACGCGCTCGGCCAATAGCCGCGCCGCCTTCAACACGAGATTATCGTCCAGCTCGCCACAGGCTTCCGCCAGAGGGCCGGTAGCATTGAGCTTCAGCTCGCCGCCTGGAAGCAGGCTCAGTCGATCGGCGCAATCGGCAAACGCAACCACACTTTCGAGATCGTGGTAGCCGTCGACCCGACGTCCCACGACCCGCAGGGTCAGATTGACCTTGGCACGCCCGTCTTCGACAAGCTCGCTTGCGGTGGATTTGACAGCCGCATCGGTCGTTTCACCCGGTGTCATAACGATGCTAATCCAATAAACCGAAGCAAACGATCTGGAAAACGGTGTCGAAAATTTTCAGGTAACCGAATGCATCGCGCGGGCGCTGCGCCAAAGGCCAGATGTGCCCCCGGCGCCCGTTTTACCTAGCCACCCTTGTCATCCTCTTTCTTCTTGTCAGCAGAAGCCGCAGAAGACGTATCGTCGGGCAGGCCGTGCTCGATCTTGGCCTCGATCTTCGGTAGATCTTCCGGCTCCGGCTTCAGGTCGCGGGCATGCGCCCACTGGAATTTGGCTTCCAGCGTGCGGCCGACGCGCCAATAGGCATCGCCGAGGTGATCGTTGATGGTGGGATCCTCAGGCTTGAGATCGATCGCGCGTTCCAGATTCTTCACCGCGTCTTCGTAGTTACCGATGCGGTAATAGGCCCAACCCAGGGAGTCCACGATGTAGCCGTCATCCGGACGCTGATCGACGGCACGCTTGATCATCTTCATGCCTTCGTCGAGATTGATGCCCTGATCAATCCAGGAATAGCCGAGATAGTTGAGCACATGCGGCTGTTCGGGCTGTAGCTCCAGCGCCTTGCGCATGTCGGTTTCCGCCTTGCTCCACTGCTTGTCGCGCTCCTCGCAGATGCCGCGGTAATAGTAGTAAACCCAGGTGTTCTTGTCGGTGGCCTTCGGCAGGATATCGATGCCTTGCGAATACGTAACGACGCAATCGGCAAATTTCTTGCGGCCACGCTCGATGTTGCCGAGCGCCATGACGGCCTCGATATCCTTGGGATCGTCCGCTGTAACGCCCTTCAATATCTTGATCGCCTCATCGGTGCGATCGGCCGTATCGAGGTCGATGGCGAGCTGGATTTGCGCATTGCGCTTCAGCGGCGACCCCGCCGGCACGCGCTCATAGGCCTTGATCGCCATCGCCGGCTTCTTCACCAACTCGTAGAGATCGGCCAGCGACAGCAGCGCCAGGGGATGGTTCGGCACCAGATAGAGCGCAAGCTGCAGGTACACCAGCGCGAGATCCTCGCCGCCACGGCGGGTTAGCGTCGCGCCGATGCCGTAGAGCGCCTCGGCGGCGCCGGCCTGCGGCGAATCGACGATCGGCGGCAGTTTTTTGCCTGCACTTGTTTCGCGCATCGCGTCCACAATCAACGGATGCCGCGGCAGCTTCTTGTCGAAGGCCTCATAGACCGCCGTCGCGGACGCCGCATCCTTGTTGCGCGACAGCCAGCGGGCATAATCGTCCGAAACACGCAGCATGGAATCTTCGAGTTTGTAGGCCCGCTCGAGCCGAACGCCGGCGTCTTTCTCCTTGCCCGCCAGTTCGAGGATCATTCCGGAATGAAGGTCCTTGAAGATCGGATACCATTCCGGGCCGGCCAGCTTGTCGATGGTGGCGACCGCTCCCTTGGCATCGCCAGCGCCGTAAGCGGCCCAGCCGGACAGAAGCGTAGCGACGAGGTCCGTGATCGGACCGCGGATCGACTGATTGATGTTGGTCTGGGCGCTTGCGTACTTCTTCTGCTTGAGATCGCGCACGCCGATCACAAGCCGCGCCACGCGATTGGTCTTGTCGACGGCAAGAATGCGGTCGGCGAGTTTGACCGCCTCATCGATATCGCCGTCCGCGAGCGAGGAAATGAACGCCCGATCCAGAAGCTCATTGTTTTTCGGATCGGTGCGAAGCGCCGACCGATAGAAGGTCGCGGCCGAAGCGGCGTCCCGCTCGACGCTGGCGTGACGGGCGGCAAGGTAACTGCCGGACGTCGTCAGCATCTTCAGATCGTGAGCGGAGGGGAATTGCGCGGAGTTGTCGGTCGGATGCTCGGGTGTCTGCGCGACAGCGGCAACCGGCAGTGCCAGCAAAGCGATGGCGGCAATCGTCGAGCGATTGAATTGGAAAAGCATCACGGTTCGCCTTGGCTCCAGGATTTACGGCAGGGATCGTGTGTGATCAATCTCGAATGCAAGCCCAACCGGCGCATCAAGGGTTGTGACAATGCCGGTTTTGGCGACTATTCGCAAGGATACAGGGATAGCAAATCCACCGGCGGGATCGCCGTCACCGCCCTTCCCGCCTGAAAACGCTGTCAGTATGGCGGTATCGTGGCCGCTGGCGACCGTCTCTCACGCAATCGTGGTCACATTGCCTCGTAGTTGGGCCCGCCACCGCCTTCCGGTGGAACCCAGGTGATGTTGCCGTTCGGATCCTTGACGTCGCAGGTTTTGCAGTGGACGCAATTTTGGGCATTGATCACGAAGCGCGGGCCTGAGGTTTCTTCCACCCACTCGTAGACACCGGCCGGGCAATAGCAATTCGACGGGCCGGCATAGACGTCGTGCTCGGAGGTCTTTTGCAGGTTCATGTCGGCGACCTTCAGGTGAACCGGCTGGTCCTCCTCATGGTTGGTATTCGACAGAAAGACCGAGGAAAGCCGGTCGAACGTCAATTTGCCGTCCGGCTTTGGCGCAGCAATCGGCGCATGGACCTTTGCCGGATCGAGCGTCTTGCGGTCGGGCTTGGCATGCGACTGGGTTCCAAACAGCGAGAAGCCGAGCGTATTGCACCACATGTCGAAGCCGCCGAGCGCCACGCCCAGGATGGTGCCGAATTTCGACCAGAGCGGTTTGACGTTGCGAACCAGAAACAAATCCTTGCCGACAGCCGACGAACGCCAGGCATTTTCGTATTCGACAAGCTCGTCGTTCGCACGACCTGCGGCAAGCGCCACATGGACCTGTTCGGCGGCCAGCATCCCGCTGCCGATCGCATTGTGAACGCCCTTGATGCGCGGCACGTTACAAACCCCGCCGCGCAGCCGATCAGCGCGCCGCCGGCAAAAGAAAGCCGCGGCACCGATTGATAGCCGCCCTCGGTGATGGCGCGGGCGCCATAGGCGAGCCGCTTGCCGCCCTCGAAGAGAGGTCTGATCGCGGGATGGGTCTTGAAGCGCTGGAACTCTTCGAACGGCGATAGATAAGGGTCGTCGTAGTTGAGATGCACGACGAAGCCGACCGCGACGAGATTATCGTCGTAATGATAGAGAAACGACCCGCCGCCGGTCTTGTTGCCCAAGGGCCAGCCGAAGGAATGCTGGGTTAAACCCTTTTGATGCTTTGAGGGATCGATCTGCCAGACTTCCTTCAGGCCGATGCCGAATTTGCCCGGTTCGCTCTTGGCATCGAGCGTGAACTTCGCAATGAGCTGCTTGGTCAGGCTGCCGCGCGCGCCTTCGGCAAACAGCGTGTACTTGCCGCACAGTTCCATGCCGCGGGTGAACGAGGCCTTGTGCGAGCCGTCCTTGGCGACCCCCATATCGCCGGTCGCAATGCCGCGCACTGCGCCTTTGTCGTCGTAAAGCACCTCGACCGCGGCAAAACCCGGATAGATTTCGACGCCAAGCGCCTCGGCCTTGCCCGCCAGCCAGCGGCAAAGTTGCCCAAGCGAGCCGATGTAGCAGTGATGATTGTTCATCAGCGGCGGCATCATGAAATTCGGCAAGCGGATCGCGCCGGATTTCGTCATCCAGAAGAAGCGATCATCCTTGACCTGTGTCTTCAGCGGACAATCGGCATCCTCGCGCCAATCCGGAACGAGCTTGTCGAGCGCGACGGGGTCCATCACGGCGCCGGATAAAATGTGCGCGCCGACTTCCGAACCCTTCTCGACCACAACAATAGAAAGTTCGGGGTTGAGTTGCTTCAGCCGGATCGCCGCCCCTAACTCCCGACGGCCCGGCGCCGACGATGACGACATCGAACTCCATCGATTCGCGCGGCGGCAATTCTTCGTTGCTCATGGTCTGATCTCAGGCTTCGTACAAATGCGTCGTAAGGCTGTTTGTTTCCGATTTTCAGGGGAAGAACAACCATGGAAATAGCGCTGGGGACGTTTCGTTGCAGCGCAATCCAGCCTAGGATAGCGGCCCGGAATATCGCACCGATGCAAAGGCATGTTTCGCCACGCGGAATTGCCGACCAAAGCCATACGAGATCAACAAGTTGACGCCTGAGCCAGCGCCCACCCTGTCGCAATTGCTGGCCTTCTATCTGGAGGCCGGGGTCGATTGCGCGCTTTCCGAAGAGCCCGTCGACCGGCTCTCCAATTCCGAGCGATCTGAAGCCGTAAAGCCCGCTCCCGGGGAGACCATCGCGGCCCGAGCGCCCAGACCCCTGCCTGCCTCCGTCGTGCCGACAGCCGAGCCAATGCCTGCGCCCGACGCCGCGATTGCGACGGCGCGGCAGGCGGCTCGCACCGCGGCCTCGCTCGAAATCCTGCGCGACATGCTGGAGAAGTTCGACGGCTGCGCGCTGAAATCCACCGCCACGCGTCTGGTGTTTGCCGACGGCAACCCGAAAGCCCGCATCATGTTCGTCGGCGAGGCGCCGGGACGCGACGAAGATATCGAGGGCCTGCCCTTTGTCGGGCGCTCAGGCAAGCTGCTCGACCGGATGATCGCCTCGATCGGACTTGACCGCAGCAAGGTTTACATCGCCAATGTCGTTCCATGGCGCCCGCCGGGCAACCGGACACCGACGCCGCAGGAAACCCAGATCTGCCTGCCGTTCATCCAGCGCCAGATTGAACTGGTCGATCCGGACATTCTGGTGACGCTCGGCAATCCTTCGACGCAGACGCTACTGTCGACGCGCGAAGGCATCATGAAGACACGTGGGCGCTGGTTCAACTACGACACCGGTACGCGCGTGATCCGCGCGATCACGACGTTCCATCCGGCCTATCTGCTGCGCTCGCCGTCCTACAAACGCCTGTCATGGCAGGACTTGCGCGCCATCGCCAAGGCGCTAGTCGAGTAGACTTGACATTCGCTACCCTCACCGCCGCGAGCTCTCAAAGCGAATGTCAAATCTTAAACTCCACTAGAATTTGATATTTGCTGGTGATCCTATGTTTCTAACATTCGCAGAAGTGCCAGCCTCGAGCTCATGCGAATGTTAGAAGCGGACCACCAGGCAGACCGCGTCGTAACGGCTACGACCCCTTCGGCCGCACGATCGCCCAGCCGATCCGGAGCAAAGGCTGCCGCCCGTTCACCAGGCGGTCGAAAGTCTGGGCACTTCGGGCGCGAAATATGGAAACATACGCGCGATATCGGGTGGAGGCGTACCGTCGGTGTCGGAGGCGCGCCATACCACGACGCCTCCGGTACGGTTGAATTTGTCGAGATTGAGCCACGGCGTTCGCTCTGGCGTAGCTGCAAGAAACAGATGCGGACGCGTGGAACTCAGGCCGATCAGGTCGCAAGCTGGGCATCACCGCTCACCGCCAAAAGATGCCGGTTGGTTCGCCGTTCGAAACTGTCATCGAAGAAATGCCCGATCGCAACCGCCGGCAACGACGTCGTGACCTCGCCGCCCGCGGTCCAGGGCACGAAAAGCGTCGCCGCGACAACCGCCAGCGCAGGCGCAAGAACGATGACGGCCCAGGCCGCACGCAATATCCGCTGCCGCCGCAGGTGGATGAGATCGC
>CAWCHC010000003.1:0-33310 GCA_963795255.1 uncultured Alphaproteobacteria bacterium | reverse complement strand
AACGACGGCGCTTCTCGGCGGATCGATCGATTTCTTGCAAGCGCTCGGGGTGTGGCCGCACTGCCAGGACAAGGCCGCCGAGCTGCGCGTCATGCGTCTGATCGACGACACCGGCCGCCTGATCCGGGCGCCGGAGGTCAAGTTTTCCTGCGACGAGATCGGCCTCGATGTGTTCGGGTATAACATCGAGAACCGCGTTCTGGTGTCGGCCCTGGAGAAACGCGCCGCGACGCTGGCAAACCTGACGCGGTTCGACGATGAGGCGGCTGCGGTTAACGCAGGCGACGACGTTGTCGCGATTGAGTTGGCTAGCGGTGGATCGATATCGGGGCGCTTGGCGGTTGGCGCCGATGGCAGACATTCGCTCTGCCGGGAGGCGGCCGGGATTACGGTCAATCGCCGCGAACTTCATCAGGCGGCGCTGACATTCAATGTCAGCCATTCCCGCCCTCATCACAATATTTCGACCGAATTTCACACGCCGCAGGGACCCTGTGTCCTGTGCCCCTGCCCGGTAACCGCTCCAGCGTGGTGTGGGTATCGGAGCCCAGGGAAGCAGAACGGCTGATGGCGTTAAGCGACGAGGAGTTGTCGGACGCCGCCGAATCGCGCTCGCATTCGATCCTGGGCAAGATGCAGGTCGAGCCGGCCGAAACGAATTTCCGCTTGCCATCGAGCAGCCGAGGCAGTTCGCAAAGGCGCGTATTGCGCTGGTCGGTGAGGCCGCGCATGTGCTGCCCCCGATCGGCGCGCAAGGCCTCAACATGGGCCTGCGCGATGCGGCCGATATCGCCGAGATCGTACGGAATGCCTTGGCCTGCGGCGAAGATCCTGGCTCGCCTATTGTGATGAGTTGTTACGCCTCGGTACGGCGCCCCGACGTCATGAGCCGAACGTTTGCCATCGATATGGCCAACCGCTCTTTGTTGAGCGCATTCCTGCCGATGCAGTCGCTGCGCGCCGCCGGGTTGCATCTGATCGGCTCGTTCGGGCCGCTGCGCCGGTTGGCGATGCGTGAGGGTCTCGCGCCGTCATGGCGCATGTCGCATGCCAGCCGCAGCGGCGTTATGGAAACACCAGCCGCCCGGTCTGAATAAGCCACATCGCGCCCGTCAGCGTGACGACGGAGGCGAAGGTCCCGATCATCACCGCGACTGAAGCCGGCTCGATCCAGGCGTTGTTCTGCCGGGCGATCACAAAGACGTTCAAGGCCGGCGGCAGCGACGCCATCAGCACGGCCGTGGCTGCCCAGGAATTCGGAAACGGGCCCATCAAGAGCATCAATGCGAAGACGATCAACGGATGAACCAGGAGCTTCACCGCGACCACGGCAGGTACTTCCCAGGGCATCCGGCCGAACGGGCGTAGCGCGACCGTCACGCCCAGCACGAAGAGCGCCATCGGGGCCGCCGCGTTTTGCAAAAAGAGCAGCGTTTGTCGATCGCGACCGGTGGATGAAAGTGAAAGGCGGCTGCGAGTGCGCCTGCGCAGGCCGACATGATCAGCGGATTGAGCGCGATCTGCTTGACCAAAAGACCGAGCGCATGCAGCCAATGGTGGTCGCTGTTATCGGTGAGAGCGATCAGAAGCGGCACGACCGAAAACAGGAAGATGCTGTCGCAGCAGAAAATCAGGGCCGTCGGTGCGGAAGCTTTCGCGCCGAGAACCGCCAATGCCAGCCCCGGACCCATATAGCCGATGTTGCCGTAGCCGCCGGAAAGTCCGGCCAGCGTCGCGTCGCGGAACGAGATCCGTCCGACCAGCCGTCCCGCGCCCATGGCGAGAAAGAATGCGAGCGCCGTCCCGCACGTGGTGGCGATCAAAAACGGCGGGTTGTTGAGTTCTTCAAAGGGCGTTTTCGAGGTGATGCCGAACAGCAGTGCCGGCAACGACACATACAGCAAAAAGAAATTCATCCAGGCGAGGCCCTGCTCGGGTAGTTGCTTGAGCTTGCCGCAGGCAAAACCAATGAAAATCAGGCTGAAATACGGGACGGCAAGGTTGAGAATATTGGCCATATGGACGGGGTCTTTTTCGTCATTGTCGGCCCCGATTTAACGTGTGGGATCAGCGGCTAACGTTAATTCGATGCTTTGCCTCTAGCATCACGCGCCATCATGGTCTATCGACGAGGTATGATTAAAACGCGCACCGCCAAGTTCCAGATCGGACAGATCGTCCGCCACCGGATCTTTTCTTTCCGCGGCGTGATTTTCGATATCGATCCGGAATTCAACAATACCGAGGAATGGTGGCTGTCGATCCCTGAAGAGGTTCGTCCTCAAAAGGATCAGCCGTTCTATCACCTGCTCGCCGAAAATTCGGAATCCGAATATGTGGCCTATGTTTCGGAGCAGAATCTTCTGCCCGACGATTCAGGTCAGCCGATCCGGCATTCGCAGGTTGCCGAAATCTTCGTGAAGGACAAGTCAGGCGGCTATCGGCCGCGCAATCCATCGCTCAACTGAGCTAGCGCGTCGGACCAACGGAAAAAAGAAAGCGACACAAAAGAAAAAGGCGCTCGGTTCGAGCGCCTTTCTTCTGTGTGATGCCAGGAAATTTACTTCGCGGCCGGGTTGGGCGTCGGCCCGCCGGGAACCTGACCGCCGGCCTCGAGTTTCTTGCGGGCTTCTTCGGCGCGCTTCTGCAATTCCTCTTGCAGCTTCTTCTGGTTCTCCTCGAACACCTTCGGGTCAGTCGGAGGACCATCATAGGCCTTGGCGAAATCGGAAAGCGGCAGCGCCAGCGTAACCGGCTGGCCATTGGAACTGATCGCCTGAACGACGAGGTTCTGCCCCTTCTTCATATTGGCGAGCATCTCGGGGGTCACATCATAGTCGGACATGCAGCCGTTCTGGAAGCAGATCACGTAGGGGCTCTGCGCCGGCGGATTGTTGTCGATGATAATGCGGGTGCCGTGAACAAGCAGCATGCCGAGCGGCAGCGTGACGCGGAGAATCTTCTTCGGCTCGCCTTCCGGCTCGATCACGACAGCTGCGACCACCGGCTGGCCGGACTCGATCCGGCCGTCCTTGCCGGTGAAGCAAACCTGCTTGGCGTTGGCGTCCTGGCCCTTAAGACAGAATTTGGTCCAGGGCGCGTAAATCAGTTGGACCTGCTGGTCCGCGGGCGGCGCCACGGCCGGCGCGGCCGGCGGGGCAGCCTGAGCCGCCGGCGCGGCAGGCGCCGCCTTGGGGGCGCCCCTCGGCGCAGCCTTGGCCCTGGGGGCTGCGGGTGCGGGCGCCTGTGCCCAGACGTCGGTCGCGAGGAACGAGGTTCCCAGGGCTGTGACCGCCATCAAGGCGAAGGCGCGCCCGCGCGGCCAGGCTGGCGCGGCCAACATACGGAAATTCATTGCGGAAAACCCTTTCTGAACGGAAGCGCCGAAAACCGCTGCAGGCACCGAAACCCGGCCATTTTGGCGGCTGTCTCCTTGCCAATTGAGGCAGATGCGTGACAAGCCTCTGCCCGATTGGTCAATTGGACGCCTTCATACAGAGGCGGACGAAAAGATCAATGCCGGGGTCGCTCGGAGACGTGTCACCGTGAAAAACGAGCGCTCGTGGTACAGGAAAGCGTGAGCCGGACCGAATCAAATCGACGCGCCAAACGGTGGATTTCGGCGCATTGGTGCATCACAGCCTGGCTGTGCAGCCTCCTGGGTTTCAGCCTCCCGGGTTTCACCACTCAGGAGGCTGTAGCTGCCGAAAGCTACGCGATCGCCATGCACGGCGAACGGGCGCTGCCCGCCACTTTCACCCATATGCCCTATGCCAACCCCGATGCCCCAAAGGGCGGACGGCTGGTGCAGGGCGTTCTCGGCACCTTCGACAGCCTCAACCCTTTCATCGTGCGCGGATTGGCCGTTCAGCAGATCAGGGGCTTTACGGTCGAAAGCCTGATGGCACGCGGCAACGATGAGGCCTTCACGCTTTACGGGCTTCTCGCCCGAAGCGTCGAGACCGATGAGGCGAGAAACTACGTCACCTTTCATCTCGATCCGCGGGCGCGCTTTTCCGACGGCAAGCCGGTGACCGCCGCCGACGTGCTGTTCTCCTGGGCTTTGCTGCGCGACAAGGGCCGCCCGAATTACCGCACATACTATTCCAAAGTAGCAAAGGCACAGGCGCCAGATCCACTCACGGTGCGGTTCGATTTCGGTGGCACGCAGGATCGCGAACTGCCGTTGATCCTCGGCCTGATGCCGATCTTGCCCCGCCATGCCATTGATCCTGCAACTTTCGAGGAGACCTCGATGACCGTCCCGATCGGCTCGGGGCCTTATCGGGTCAGCGCCGTGAAGCCGGGCGTGAGTGTGACACTGACGCGAAACCCCGACTATTGGGGTCGCGATCTCGCACTCAATCGGGGTTTGTGGAATTTCGACGAGATCAGGCTTGATTACTATCGCGAGGCCAACGGCTATTTTGAAGCTTTCAAACGGGGCCTCTACGATTTCAGGGTCGAGTCTGAGCCGCTGCGCTGGCACGACGGCTACGATTTTCCGGCCGCGCGCAATGGCGAGGTCATCCGGGACGTCATCAAGACCGGGATGCCGCAGCCTTCCGAATGTCTGGTTTTCAATACGCGCCGGCCGGTGTTCTCCGACATTCGGGTCCGTCAGGCGCTCACGCTTCTGTTCGACTTCGAATGGATCAATCGCAACTACTTCTTCGGGCTTTACGGCCGTTCGGCGGGTTTTTTCGCCGGCTCCGAACTTTCGGCCTATCGCCGCGCGGCCGACGAGCGTGAACTTGGATTCCTGAAGCCGTTCGCCTCGCATATCCCCTCCGATATCCTCGACGGCAGCTACCGCCTTCCGGTCAGCGATGGTTCGGGCCGCGACCGCGCCAACTTGCGCGAGGCGCTGAATTTGCTGTCACAAGCGGGTTACGAGCTCGATGGCACGGTACTTCGGCAGCACGGCAGCAAGACCCCCCTCACCTTCGAAATTCTGGTGACCACGCGCGATCAGGAGCGCATTGGGCTTGCCTTTTCGCGCGATCTCAAGCGGGCCGGGATCGAAGCCACCGTCCGCGCGGTCGATGCCGTGCAGTTCGATCAGCGCCGCCTCGGCTTTGATTTCGACATGATCCAGAACCGCTGGGATCAATCGCTGTCGCCCGGCAACGAGCAGTATTTTTATTGGGGAAGCGAAGCGGCCAACAACCAGGGTACACGAAATTATATGGGCGCCAGGGATCCGGCGATCGATGCCATGATCGGATACATGCTGGCGGCGCGGGATCACGGCGCCTTCGTCTCGGCGGTTCGTTCGCTCGACCGGGTCCTGATGTCGGGATTTTACGCTATCCCGGTTTTTAATATCCGGGAGCAATGGATCGCGCGGTGGAATCGGATAGAACGTCCGCAAGCCACAGCTTTGACGGGTTATCTCCCGGAAACTTGGTGGTATCGGCCGCGGCAATCGAAGTAGTCTCGACCGAGACGATTCGCACCCGAGCCATTTACCGTGATCCAGACCAACGTATCGCCGACGCTCGACGGGTTGTTTCAGAGAATTTTGGCGCGTCAGCCCGACGCACCGGCGTTATTTGACCCGATCAACAAGTCCCGCATCACCGGCCAGGCGCCGCGGCGAATGACCTTTGCCCAGGCCGACCGGGCGATTTCGGCGTTGGCGGCCCATTTCGTCGAAGCCGGCCTGCCGGTGAATTCCGTGGTCGGCGTGCAACTGCCGAATACCGTCGAGTTCATGCTCACGGTGCTGGCGGCCCATCGCGCCGGCTTGATCGTGGCCCTGCTGCCGCAGCTTTGGCGGCAGGCGGAACTGACGGCGGCGCTCAATCGCACCGGTGCGCGGGCGATCGTCACCTCGTCGAAGATCGATGGCGTCAGCCATGCCGATCTTGCCATGAACGCGGCAGCGGAGGCGTTTTCGGTCCGCCATGTCTGCGGTTTTGGCGAGGATCTGCCGGAAGGCATGGCCTCGCTCGACCTGGCCTTGAAGAACGGATCGTCAAGCGAGCGACCGGTGGTTCAGGACGGCCGCAAGGCGGCGTTGATCACCTTCGATGTCACCACCGACGGCCTGCGACCGGTGCCGCGGACCCATCTCAACCTGATCGCCGGTGGCCTCGCCATCTTCCTCGAAAGCCGCGTACCCCAGGGGGCGCGGCTGATGTCGGCATTTGCTCCCTCGTCCTTTGCGGGGATGACGTCATCGCTTCTGCTCTGGCTGCTGTCGGGCGGGACGCTTGCCTTGCATCACCCCTATGATGGCGAAGCGCTGGAACGGCAGATTAACGACGGCGCCTGCGACACGCTGGTGGCGCCGGCCGCGATGGCGTTGCGGCTGACCGACGCCGACATGGCTTCGCGCCTGCCGACGATGCGCCACGTCATCGGTTTGTGGCGCATGCCGGAACAGGTCGCCTCCAGCGCGTTATGGACGGCCGAGCAGGCGAGGTTCACCGACATCTATTTGTTCGGCGAGGTCGGTTTGTTTGGGGCGCGGCGAACCGCCGATGGCGCGCCAGCGCCGATCATGCCGGGACCGCATGGCGCTCCGCGCGACGTGCCGGGGACCTCGATCGCCGGCGAGACGCTGCTGACGCCCAAGGGAACGCTGGCGCTGCGCGGGCCGATGGTGACCGTAGCCGCTTATGCGCCCCCACCGCCACCGGCCGATTCATTGATGGCATCCTCGCCGTCTCCTGATTACGCCGACACCGGCTATGCCGCCCGGCTCGACCGGTCCTCGGGGGCGATCTGCATCACCTCGCCTCCTTCGGGAATTGTTGCCGTAGGCGGCTACCGTTTCCTGTCGCAGGATCTTCAGGAATGGGCGAAGCGGCTCGGACAGGGCGCGTTGTTGACGGCACTGCCCGACCGGCTTTGCGGGTATCGCCTCGCCGGACGGGCCCAGGACAATGCGCGCGGCCGCGAGGCGTTGAACGAACTCGGGCTTAACCCGCTGATGGTGGAAGCTTTTCGGGATCGCACGATCTCCGGCTAAAGCCGGGCTGATTTCGTTGACACGGCATTAAGACCGCCAAATTAGCATCTCGCCGCCCAAGGTAAACGCGTGTGTTGAGTCCTGAGTTCCGATGTCCCTGCAACAAGGTCCGATCATCGTCGTGTCCGACGACCAGCAGCCGGCATTCATGGCGGCGCTTGGCGAAGGCGGGCTGTTTCCGGTGATCGAAACGACCTGGGCTGAAGCGTCGGGCGCGATCGCGCAGTTGCATCCGGCTCTCGTTCTCGCCGCGGCCTCAGAAAATGCGGGCGCCAAACTCGATCTGATGGCCGGACAAATCATCGGCATTCAACCTTATCTTCCGCTGCTCGTGATCGAGCCGACAGGCGCGTTGCCGGAAAACGCCATTCCGTTTTCGCAAGCAAATGGCAACTGGGACCGTCTGCTCCCGCGCTTACGCGCCGCGCTGAGGGTTCGAACCCTCCACGCCACGGTCTTGCGCCGACTGGGCGATCAAGCGGTGAAAACAACGATCGCCGAAATCGATCCGGTTCGCGATGCGACAGTGCTTCTGGTCGGGCGGGCGGGCGCCTATCCGGCGCTTTCCGTTGCGCTCGGCGAACGCATGGGCGTGATCGGCGCGCTGAGCATCGAAGCGGCGGCCAAACACCTCAATACCCGCGGTATCGACGGGATCGTGCTCGGCGAAGGCTTTACCGACCGGGTGGTCGATGCTTTCCTCACCGTGCTCGGCGAAGACCCGCGCTTTCGCAATCTGCCTGTTGTGGTGACGCGGGCGGGATTGGCGGTGGCCTATGATCTGCCGAACCTCGAGATCATGTCAGGCGATCCCGCTTATGTCGCGGCGAATGCCCTGCCCCTGATCCGTCAACACGCGCTTGAAGCTCATTTAAGCCGCACGCTACGGTCGATCGACGCCGGAGGCCTGCTCGACCCGCTCACCGGATTGTTGACGGCCTCAGCCTTCGATCGCGATTTTGCCGCCACTGTTCGCCAGACGCTTGCGAATGGCGGCGGATTGTCAGTGGCGCGTTTTGCCTTCGATCCCGCTCATTCACGCGCACAGCTTGACGGTGCGCGGCTGTTGAGCCGGCTGATGCGGCAGATGGATTTTGGCGCGCTGCGCGAGGACGGATCGGCGCTCGTCGTATTCGCCGAGACCGATTTGCGAATGGCGCATGTCATTGCGCGGCGGCTCTCCAGCGTGATGCGGCATACCGCCTACGACAACCGGGATGCACGGCGTAACGAGCCCGTCGTATCGGTGGCGACGCTGCTGCCGCAGGATACGATGCAATCGTTGCTAGCGCGTCTTAACGATGAAGGCCGCCGCGCGGCGTCTTAAAGGTTCCGGATTTAAATCGCGGAACGATTGTTCCGACCTCGCATTGTCATCACATATGCAATGGAGGAGGAACCTATGAAGAAAATTGTACTAATGGCGGCGTCACTGGCGATTCTGGCAACGCCGGTTCTGGCTCAGGACAACAAGACCACCGGCAACGCGACTGCTGAAGCCAAGTTCTCGACGGTCTCCAAGGACGAGATGTTCAGTTCCAAGCTGAAGGGCTTGAGCGTTACCAATCAAAAGGACCAAACGGTCGGCGAGATCACGGACATCGCGATCAAGAATCATGAAATCGATGCGTTGATCCTCTCGGTCGGTGGTTTCCTCGGCATGGGCGAGCGTTATGTTGCGGTGTCGCCCTCCTCCGTCAACGTGCGTTACGATGCCAAGGACAACAAATGGCTGGCATCGATGAACACGACCAAGGACGCGCTCAAGGATGCGCCGGAATTCAAATATCCGAAGTAATCGTCGGGTTTGAACCGTTATAGACCGCCGGCAGCGATGCCGGCGGTCGCGTTATGCGGCCTTGCGGTCTTCGGCGAGGTTGGCGAGCTGGCGCAGGATTTCGGTCGTCCCCAAAAGCCGCTCCTCGGCCGTTTCCCAGTCCTGGAAGAACACCACCTTCATGTCCGGCCGCACGCGCGCGGCCTGGCCGTGCTGGCGGATGAAAAACACCAGCCGGTCGGGCTGCGCGAACTTGTTGTCGCGGAAGGTTATCACCGCGCCCTTCGGTCCCGCGTCGACCTTCTCGACATTGGCCCTTCGGCAGTAGTTCTTGATTGCGGCGACCTTGAAGAGGTAGCGGACTTCGTCCGGCAAGACGCCGAAACGGTCGCGCAGTTCGGCTGCGAAATTGTCGATCTCCTCGTCGGTTTCGAGATCGGCGAGCCGCCGGTATAGCGACAGCCGCACCGAAAGATCGGCGACGTAATCTTCCGGAATCAACACCGGCATGCCGATCGTGATCTGCGGCGACCAGCGGTCGGCCGCGGGCTCGACCACGCCAGCCTTGAGGTTGACGATCGCCTCCTCCAGCATCGACTGGTAAAGCTCGAATCCGACCTCCTTGATGTGACCGGATTGTTCCTCGCCGAGCAGATTGCCGGCGCCGCGGATATCGAGATCGTGCGAAGCAAGCTGGAAGCCGGCGCCCAGCGTTTCCAGCGATTGCAGCACTTTGAGCCGCCGCTCGGCCTGCGCCGTGATCTTCTGCTGTGCCGGCAGCGTGAACAGCGCATAGGCGCGCAGTTTTGACCGCCCCACCCGTCCGCGCAGCTGATAAAGCTGCGCCAGGCCAAACATGTCGGCGCGGTGCACGATCAGCGTATTGGCGTTCGGAATGTCGAGGCCGGATTCGACGATGGTGGTCGACAACAGGATATCGTATTTGCCGTCGTAGAAGGCCGACATGATGTCTTCGATCGTGGTCGGCGGCATCTGGCCATGGGCGACCGCGACCTTCATTTCCGGAACATTCTTTTCGAGGAAATCCTTGACGCCGGCGAGGTCCTCGATGCGCGGCACGACATAGAACGCCTGCCCGCCGCGATAACGTTCGCGCAGCAGCGCCTCGCGGATCATCAGGGGATCGTGCGGCGCGACGAAGGTGCGCACCGCCAGCCGGTCGACCGGCGGCGAGGCAATAATCGAAAGCTCGCGCACGCCCGTGAGCGCCAGCTGCAGCGTGCGCGGGATCGGCGTTGCGCTCAGCGTCAGCACATGCACTTCGGCGCGCAGTTGTTTCAGCCGCTCCTTGTGGCTGACGCCAAAATGCTGTTCTTCATCGACGATCAGAAGGCCGAGATCACGGAACTTGATTGCTTTGCCGAGCAGCGCATGGGTGCCGACCACGATGTCGATCGAGCCGTCCGTCAGTCCCTTCTTGACCTGCGTGAGCTCTTTGGGCGCGATCAGGCGCGAGGCCTGGGCCACGCGCACCGGAAAGCCGCGAAACCGCTCGGTGAAGGTTTTGGCGTGCTGGCGCGCCAACAGAGTCGTCGGTACCACCACCGCGACCTGCTTGCCGTCGAGCGCGGTGGCAAACGCCGCGCGCAAGGCAACTTCGGTCTTGCCGAAGCCGACGTCGCCGCAGATCAGCCGGTCCATCGGCCGCCCAATCTCGAGATCCTTCAAGGTCGCATTGATCGCCGTGAGCTGGTCTTCGGTTTCCTCATACGGAAACCGCGCACAGAATTCGTCGTAGACATGCGGCTGCACGGGCAGCTTCGGCGCTTCATGCAGATGCCGCTCGGCCGCGATCTTGATCAGCTCGCCCGCGATCTCTCGAATTCGGCTCTTGAGCTTGGCTTTGCGGGCCTGCCAGCCGCTACCGCCCAAGCGATCCAGTTCGACATTGGCGCTGTCGGAGCCGTAGCGCGACAGCAGTTCGATGTTCTCGACCGGCAGAAACAGTTTTGTTTCGGCCGCGTAACGCAGCTCGAGGCAGTCGTGCGGCGCGCCGGCAACTTCAAGCGTCTGCAATCCGACGAAGCGCCCAATGCCGTGTTCGACATGCACGACGAGATCGCCGGCGGCCAGACTTGTTACCTCCGAGATGAAGTTATCGAGCTTGCGGCTGGCCTTGCGCGGCCGCACCAAGCGGTCGCCGAGAATATCCTGTTCGGAGATGACGGCGACCTGATCGGTCTCGAACCCGGTTTCCATGCCGACCACCGCCAGCATGGTTTCGTTGCGCGGCGTCGCCTGCACGGTGCGCCAGGCATTGACGCTGGTCAGGTTGAGCAGCTTGTGATCGCGCAACATGCTGTCCATGCGGTCGCGCGATCCTTCGCTCCATAGCGCGATCACCACTTTCTTGCGCACAGCCTGCAAGGCCTGGACGTGACTGACGACGGCGCCGAATACGTTGACTGTGCTGTCGGTGCGCTCCGGCGCGAAACTACGCCCTTGCCGCGCGCCGGCATCGACCGTGTCGGCGCTTCCCTCCGGCACCGCAAAGGGCGTGAGCCGCGCCAGCGGTGCTTCGGCCAGCCGGCTGTTCCACTCCTCCTCGGTCACATAGAGCCGCTCCGGCGGCAGCGGCTTGTAGATCGCACCACCGCCGGGATGTTCGAGCGCCTCGCACCTAGCCTCGTAATAGTCGGCGATCTGCTTGAAGCGTTCGCGGGCGGCGTCCTCGCCTTGCGGCTCGATCGCAATGGGCGCGTCGCCGAGATAATCGAACAAGGTATCCATCTTGTCCTGGAACAGCGGCAGCCAGTGTTCCATGCCGGGATGACGGCGGCCCTCGCTGACGGCCTCGTAAAGCTGGTCGTCGCGGCCCGGCGCGCCGAAAGCGGCGACGTAGCCCATCCGGAAACGCCGGATGGTCTCGGTGGTCAGCTGGAATTCGGAAATCGGCACCAGATCGAGCGAACGCATGTCGAGCAGCGTACGCTGGGTCTCGGCATCGAAACTGCGGATCGATTCCAGGCTGTCGCCGAAGAAATCGAACCGCACCGGCAGATCGAGCCCGGCCGGAAACAGGTCGAGGATACCGCCGCGCACGGCATACTCGCCAGCTTCGCGGACGGTGGACGAGCGGCTGTAGCCATTGTGCTCCAGCCAGGCGACGATGGAATCCATCGGCACCACATGGCCCGGTGCCACTGACAGCGCCTGTGCCGCCACGACATCGCGCGCGGGCACCCGCTGCACGATGGCATTCACGGTCGTCAGCACGATCAGCGGCTTCTCGCTGCCGACAAGCCGGGACAGTTGCGCGAGCGTGGTCAGCCGCTGCGCGAGGATACCGCCATGCGGCGATACCCGGTCATAGGGTTGGCAGTCCCAGGCCGGGAATTGCAGCACCGGCAGGTCGGGCGCGAAGAATGCCAGCGCCCGGGCCAGCTGCTGCAGCCGCGGCCCGTCGCGGCACACCACCGCGAGACTGACGGCCGGCGGCTTTGGCCGTGCCGCTACCGCGCGCGCCAAGTCCGAAACGATCAGCCCCTCGGCGCCCTCGGCGACGTTGGCAAACGTCAGCGCGCGACCGGGAACGAGCGATTGCGCGGGCGACTGTCCCTGTTGTTTCATTCGCCCTGATCCCCAGGACGGAACGATTTGATGCGGTTGAACAGTGCCCCGGTATATTGTGGAGCCAGCGCTGCATCGCCGGTCAGCGCGGCATAGAGGTCGGGATCGGGAAGTTCGATCAGATGCTCCAGCTCGGTCACTTCATCGTCAGTGAGACTGGCAATCGTGGTGTCGGCAAACCGGCCGAGGATGAGGTCCATCTCGCGGGTACCGCGATGCCAGCAGCGAAACAGAAGCCGCTTGCGGCGGTCGTCGAGACCACCGCTCGATCGTGTCGTTCCCGTCATTTTTCGAATCCATCCAACGCCGAAAGCCCGGACGTGCCGGGCGGGGGTGATATAGCGAGAGGATTGGCGAAAGTCAGCCCTTTGATGGGTTAGAATTATCACTGTGTGGTCATTGCCGGGCCATAGCCGTCCGGAGGACGGCGTCGCTATCGCTCGCCTAAGGCCCGGCAATCCACGCCTTGCTTCCATCCGGGCCAAAAAAGACGTGGATGCCCGGCAACGCAGGCAAGTTTACGTAGCCTGCGTAAAGCAGACTACTATGGCCGGGCATGACGGTCAGATAAACTCCAGGCTCTCTCGATGCGCCCTCTCCTGCTCAATCCATTGTTTGCGCCGGTCACGAGCCTTTCCGGCGTCGGTCCGAAGCAGGACAAGCTGCTTCGCTACCTGCTCGGCCGCGAGGAGACGCCGCGGCTGGTCGATTTGCTGCTGCATCTGCCCGCCAGCGTGATCGATCGGCGCGTCCGGCCGAAAATTCGCGATGCGGTGCCGGGAACCGTTGTCACGCTGGAAGTGACGGTGGATCGCCACCGGCCCTCGCCACCGCGCAACGCCCGCGCGCCATATCTGGTCTATGCCAGCGACGACACCGGCGACGTGGTTCTGACCTATTTTCGCGCCAAAGCCGATTATATCGAAAAGCTGCTCCCGGTCGGCTCAAAACGCTACGTCTCCGGTACCTTGCAGATGTTCGACGGCGTGCCGCAGATCGTGCATCCCGATCGCGTCGTCGATGAAGCCGGCTTTGCCCAATTGTCCGGGATCGATCCTGTCTATCCGCTCACGGAAGGATTGGCGTTGGGCTCGCTGCGGCGGGCGATCGCGCAGGCGCTCCAGAAGTTGCCTGATCTTCCGGAGTGGATCAGCCTCGAGGTGATCCGGCGCTGTCACTTCCCGCCGATCAGGGAGGCGCTGAATCGCGTCCATATCCCGATCGAACTGACGGATGTCCTCCCTGACGGACCGTTCTGGTCGCGTCTGGCCTTTGACGAGCTGCTCGCCGGGCAATTGGCGCTGGCGTTGGTGCGCTCGCAACTGCGACGCCCCGCGGGCGACCGCCATGCCGGCGACGGTCATTTGCGCAAGAAAATCATCGACGCGTTGCCCTATGCGCTGACGTCCTCACAGCGCGAGGCCGCCGCCGCCATTGCCGAGGACTTGCGGCAGCCGGTGCGCATGTTGCGGCTGCTGCAAGGCGATGTCGGCTCCGGAAAAACCGTGGTCGCGTTACTGGCGGCCGCCGCCGTCACCGAAGTGGGCAAGCAGGCCGCGCTGATGGCGCCGACGGAAATTCTGGCGCGGCAGCACATCAAGACCATCGCGCCGTTGGCCGAACGTGCCGGCATAAGGGTTGCCATCCTCACCGGCCGCGAGAAGGGCAAGGAGCGGCGGGACATTCTGGCGCGTCTGGAAGCCGGTGAAATCGATTTTCTTGTCGGCACCCATGCGCTCATTCAAGACGACGTTATTTTCAAATCACTCGCGCTTGCCGTGGTCGACGAGCAGCATCGGTTTGGTGTGCGCGAACGCCTGGCGTTGACCAACAAAGGCGAGGCCGTCGATGTGCTCGTCCTGAGCGCGACGCCGATCCCGCGCACGCTGGTGCTGACGTATTTCGGCGACATGGACGTCTCCGAATTGCGCGAGAAGCCGGCCGGCCGTCAACCGATCGACACACGCGCGGTTCCGATGAGCCGTCTAGACGAGGTGATGGAAGGGGTCGGCCGGGCTTTAAGCGCGGGCAAGCTGGTCTACTGGATTTGTCCGCTGGTCGAGGAATCCGAGGCCGAGGGCACCGGCCATCTCACCAACGCGACCGAACGATTCGAAAGCCTGCGGGAGCGTTTCGGCGACAAAGTAGGCCTCGTCCACGGCCAGATGAAGGGCGCAGAGAAAGATCGCGCGATGGCTCAGTTCGCCGCGCACGAAATCGGCCTTCTGGTCGCGACCACCGTCGTCGAGGTCGGCGTCGATGTGCCCGCAGCCACCATCATGGTGATCGAGAACGCCGAGCGCTTCGGGCTTGCTCAGTTACATCAGTTGCGCGGCCGGATCGGCCGTGGCTCGGAAGCCTCGACCTGCCTCCTGCTTTATCGGGAGCCGCTTGGCGAAATGTCGAAGGCCCGGCTGAAGGTGATCCGGGAGACCACCGATGGCTTTCGCATCGCCGAGGAAGATCTGAAGCTGCGCGGCGAAGGCGACGTTTTGGGGGTGCGGCAAAGCGGTCTTCCTGGTTATAGGATCGCGCGCCCCGAGGCTCACGGCCAACTGATCGCGCAGGCCCGCGATGAGGCGCTACGCATCATGAAGGAAAACCCGAAGCTGACGGGCCCTCACGGCGAGGCTTTGCGCTGCCTGCTTTATTTGTACGAGCGCGGCGAAGCCATCCCCCTGATGAGCGCGGGATGACCTGAGTGATCAGTCACTCGGCGCCGTTGAGCTTCAGTTCCGCCTTTGCACCGGCGTATTCGACGAAATCCCGCGGACAGTCAGCCGCGGCCTTTTTCAAAAGCGGTAATGCCGTGTCTTTTGCGCCCTTCTGAAGCGCCATCTCAGCGCTGTAGAAATTGATCTCGCAGAGCCGTCCCCGGCGAACGCTTGTGCTGAGGTTGGTGTCGTCGGCGGGCGACATCGCCGTTCCCGGCGTGAGCTGCCCCGCCGCGTAAAGGCTAAGCAGCGGCGCAGGCCACGCCTTCATTTCCACGGCGCCAAGCGCATCCGCAATCCGGCTTGGCTGATGGTCGCGCTGCGCAGCGATGTCGCGCCATAGCGCCGTGTAGGAATCCTTCGGATTGAGAGCGAGCGCCTGATCGAAATCGGCCACCGCCTTCGTAGCGCTCACGCCATACAGATTGGCGATGCCACGGGAGAAATGAGCCTGCGGGTCTTTCGGGTCGAGGTTGCAGCGCCTGGTCGTAATCGGCAATGCCACGCGCGAAGTTGCCGGTGCTAACGTAGGTGGCGCCGCGATGGATCCAGTAGCCGGCGATATCGGGCTTGAGTTTGATCGCCGCGTCGTAGTCGGCGATGGCGTGGTCGAAATCGCCGGTCTGGACATAGGATTCGGCGCGGCTCTCATAGGCCAGGACAAAATTCGGATTGGCCGCGATCGCCTCGCCAAAAGCTGTGATGGCAGCGGCCTGGTCGCCCTTTTTGGCAAAAGCGAGGCCACGGTTGCGCATCGCGTCGATCATGCCCGGTTCGGTCCGGATCGCGTCGCTGTAATCGGCAAGCGCGCGATCGTAGTCGCCCTTGGCGAAATAATTGTTGCCGCGGGCGTTGTAGGCGTAGCCAAATTTCGGGTTGATCCGGATCGCATCGGAGAAATCACCTATCGCGTGATCCCGGTCACCTTTTGCCGCATAGATGTCGGCCCGCCGGGCATAGGCCCGCGCATAGCCGGGATCGAGCCGGATCGCCTCATTGTAGTCGGCGAGCGCGCGATCACGATCGCCCTTGCCCTCAAGGGCTCGCGCTCGGTCGGCATACACGGTCGCCAGAGGCCCCCAACGCCAGAGGCCCGAATATTTCGGTGCAAGCGCGATCGCTGTCGTGTCGTCGATGACGGCAAGATCAAAATTCTTTTTCGCGATGTAGACATCGGCGCGGGCTGAATAACCACCAGGATAGGTCGGCGCACCATGGATGGTGGCGTTAGCGTCGTTCATCGCGTTGTCGATATCGCCTTTGGCGAGATAGGCGTTGGCGCGATTGGCATAGGCCAGCACGTAGTCGGGATAAATGCGGATCGCGTCATTCGCGTCACCGATGGCGCGATCATAGTCGCCATGAAGGCGATAAGCGTTGGAGCGGTTGGTGAGTGCGACGGCGCGATCGATCTGGGTGATCTGCGACTCCAGCATGCGGGTGCAGCCGGAAACGACGCGGTCGAAATCGTCTGAGCGGCAATCCTCCCAGTCGGCCGGGAGGTAGGCGGCCCACGACGGGTTCGCGGCCACTGTCGGGAGCGTTGCGGCGGCAAGCAGCATGATGTGGATGGCGCCGCGACGGCGTGTGTTCGCCAGGAAGTGTACCCCGATCAGAGATGTCTGCATGGCTTGCTCCCCCACCACTGGCACGGCGTAACGGCGCCGCCAGCGTTCCCCAAGCGCCGAGCTAATCCGGTTTCAGGCGAGGGTTCAACGGGGGCCGGCCGAGAAGGAGGACGGTCTCACTCAACCTTCGCCGGCTCCGGCAACAGTGTCGATGAATTCGCGGCCCGTGCCGCATTGGCCATTCCGGCCAGCGCCGCCATCTTCTTTTGCGGGTCAGAGCCGGAGCCGGGCTGTACCACGCCGCAGGACATGATCAGCGTTGCGGCATCCTCTGTGCTCATCTCGACTTCGATGACCTTGCTCCTGGGCACGTAGAAGAAGAACCCGGTGGTCGGGTTCGGCGCGCAAGGCAGGAACACCGAGATATGCTCTTCCTGCCCGGGAATGCTTTCGGCGATTTCTTCGCTGGGCGCTTGCGAGATCAGCACGATCGACCACATGCCGGGCGAAGGAAATTCGACCAGGCCGACGCGGCGGAAGCTCGATCCCTTGCCGGAGAACAACGTCTCGAACACCTGCTTGAGGCTACGGTAGATCGCGCGCACCACCGGCATGCGACCGAGCAGCCGCTCGCCGAGATCGACCAGCGTGCGTCCGATCAGGTTGGCGGTGAGAAAGCCGAGAAGCGTCAGCGCAATCACCGCGACGATCAGGCCCGATCCCGGCAGGCCAAACGGCAGATAGGTTTCCGGCCGGTAGGCGATCGGAACGAACGGCCGCACCAGCCCGTCGACCCAGGTGACGAACCACCAGGTCAGATAGAAGGTGATTGCGATCGGGCCGGCGACGATCAGGCCGGTGAGGAAATAGTTGCGGAATCGGGCCACAAAGCCGCTGTGGACATCAGGCGCGGGTTCTTCCGGCGGTCCAGGCTGGGGCAGATCGTCGAGTTTCATCAGGGTTCCAGGTCGGTCAAAGCGGCACGTCCCATATGCCAGCTAAGCCATCCTAGCAGACTTTTGAAGACCCCTATCCGGCTTGCCGCGGGAATGCGTTATTCCACGGTTACCGATTTCGCGAGGTTTCGCGGCTGATCGACGTCCGTGCCCATGACCACGGCGGTATGGTAGGCCAATAGCTGCACCGGCACGGCATAGACCATCGGCGCGAAAATCGCTCCCATATCCGGCAGCACGATCGTGACCAGCGACTGGATGGTCGCTTCCGCCGCGCCTTTGGCGTCCGTCATCAGGATGATCTGGCCGCCGCGGGCCGCGACTTCCTGCATGTTGGAGACAGTCTTTTCGAACACCTGGTCGTAAGGCGCGATCACCACGACCGGCATCTTCTCGTCGATCAGGGCAATCGGCCCGTGCTTGAGTTCGCCGGCCGCATACCCCTCCGCATGAATGTAGGAGATTTCCTTGAGTTTCAGCGCGCCCTCCAGCGCCAGGGGATAGCTGGTGCCGCGGCCGAGATAGAGCACGTCGGTGGATTTGGAGATATCGCGGGCGAGTTTTTCGATCTGCGGCTCGCTCGCCAGTGCGGCTGCCATCAGCCGCGGAATTTCGACAAGGCCATGGACAAGCTTGCTTTCGTCGGCCTCGGACAGAGCGCCACGCGCCTTGCCCGCAGCAACCGCGAGCGCGGCCAGCACCATCAGCTGGCAGGTGAAAGCCTTGGTCGAGGCGACGCCGATCTCGGGCCCCGCCAGCGTCGGCAACACGGTTTCGCTTTCGCGCGCGATGGTCGAGGTCGGCACGTTGACAACGGAGAGCGTGTGCAGGCCTTGCGATTTGGCGTAGCGCAAGGCAGCCAGCGTATCGGCGGTCTCGCCCGACTGAGAAATGCAAATCGCCAGATCGTTCTTGTACAGCGGCGGCTCGCGGTAGCGGAATTCCGAGGCGACATCGAGCTCGACCGGGACGCGCGCCAGCCGCTCGAACCAGTATTTGGCGATGTAGCCGGCATAGCTTGCGGTGCCGCAGGCCGTGATCGAAATTCGCTGGATGTTCTTGAAGTCGAAGGGTAGCGCCAGCGGCAGCGAAACCCGCTCGGTTGCCATGTCGACGTAACGGGCGAGCGTGTGGCCGACCACTTCCGGCTGCTCGTGAATTTCCTTGGCCATGAAGTGGCGATAATTGGCTTTGTCGACCAGGAAAGAGGAAGCGCCGGATTTCAGAACCTCGCGATTGACGGCCGCGTTGTGCATATCATAAATCACGGCGGTTTCGCGGGTCAGTACCGCCCAGTCGCCGTCTTCGAGATAGCTGATGGTGTCGGTAAAGGGCGCGAGCGCAATCGCGTCCGAGCCCAGATACATTTCGCCTTTGCCGTAGCCGATCGTCAGCGGCGAACCGCGGCGTGCGCCGATCAACAGATCGTCATGGCCGCGGAACACAAAGGCGAGCGCGAAAGCGCCGCGAAGCTGCGGCAGCGTCGCCTTGACGGATTCCTGCGGGGAAGCGCCCTTGATAAGATACGCATTGACGAGATGGGCGACGACCTCAGTGTCGGTTTCGCTGGCAAATTTGGCGCCCTGCTTCTCGAGGCTTTGCCGCAGCTCGCGAAAATTCTCGATGATGCCGTTATGAACAACGGCGACATTGTCGGTTGCGTGGGGATGGGCGTTATTTTCGGTCGGTTTGCCGTGCGTGGCCCAGCGTGTGTGGCCGATACCGGTGTGACCGTTGAGCGGCGCATCCTTCAATCGCGCTTCGAGATTTTTGAGCTTGCCTTCGGCACGGCGGCGATCGAGGCGATCGCCTTCCAGCGTGGCGACGCCCGCGGAATCATAGCCGCGATATTCGAGGCGCTTGAGCGAGTCCACCAATTGTTCGGCGACCGGTCCGCGCCCGAGAATGCCGATGATGCCGCACATGCGGTTTGTTGTCCCCAGGTTGGAAAGCTAGGCTCGTCTTAACTAAGTTCGGCCGCGCTAACATACTCAATAATTATTGCGGATTGAGACAGCGTTAAGTGGAAGGCTTAACAGGTCACACTAATCAGCTTTCGGCTTCTTGGCGCGGGTCTTGATCTCGCGGTAACGCTTGGCGCCGCCCTCGCGGTTGGTTTGCTGGCTGCGTTCCACCGCCATGGCATCGTCGGGCACGTCACGGGTGATCACCGATCCCGAGCCGACATAGGCGCCGCTGCCGATTTTAACCGGCGCCACCAGCGACGAGTTGGTGCCGACAAAAGCGCCTGCGCCGATCTCGGTCCTGTGCTTGCTGAAACCGTCGTAGTTACACGTGATGGTGCCGGCGCCGATATTGGCGTTAGCTCCGATATGGGCGTCGCCAACATAACTCAGATGATTGACCTTGACGCCGGCATCAAGTGTTGCGGCCTTGGTCTCGACGAAGTTGCCGATTTTGGCGCCCTCGCCGAGCGAGGTTCCGGGACGCAGCCGCGCATAGGGGCCGACCGAAGCCTTCTTGCCGATCGAAGTCTCGACGATGTGGGAGAAAGAATGGATGACGGCGCCGTCGGCAATCGAAACGCCGGGCCCGATGACGACGAATGGCTCGATCGTGACGTCCTTGCCGAACGTAGTGTCGGCGGCGAGATAAACCGTTTCGGGCGCGATCAGGGTTACGCCGGCCTCAAGAGCTGCCTTGCGCAAGCGTTGCTGCATGACATTTTCTGCCTCAGCGAGCTGCGTCCTGGTATTGATGCCGCGCACTTCATCCTCGCTGGTCTCGATCACGACAGCCTCCAATCCCAGGTCCCGGACGATAGCAACCGCGTCCGTCAAATAATACTCGCCCTTGCTGTTGGCGTTACCGATCTTCTCGATGATCGACAGCGCCTTGCGGCCATCAACGGCCATGACGCCGGCGTTGCAGAGCGTGACGTCGCGCTCGGCCGCGCTCGCATCCGGCTGCTCGCGGATCGCCATCAGGCGTCCACCGTCGACGAGTAGCCGCCCGTAGCCGGTCGGATCGGCGGCACGAAAGCCGAGCACGGCCAGCGTTGCGCCCTGCTTCAAGGCCGCGCGCAGCCGCGTGAACGTCGCGGCGGAAATCAGCGGCGTATCGCCAAAGGCGATGATCAAATCGTCGGCCCCGCGCACCAGGGCCTCCCGCGCCGCCAGCACCGCATGCGCGGTTCCCTTGCGGTCGCGCTGAACGAACGTCTCGACATCCCCGCGATGGCGTTTTGCTTCCGCGGCAACGGCGTCGTGATCCGGTCCGATCACGACCGCGAGCGAAGTCCCGCTACCTGTGGGAGCCGCCGACAGCACGTGGGCCAGCAGCGATTGGCCGGCGACGGGATGCAAAACCTTTGGCTGGGATGACCGCATCCGTGTTCCCTCGCCGGCTGCGAGCACGATGGTCAGGCTGGTCCTGCCGCTCATCCGAATTCCCTTAAAGACGTCATGGCGCCGCTGAGGGCGCTAGTGGTCCGATTTAACATTTGCATCCCGATCTGGCTGGCACTTTTGCAAATGTTAGAATCGAAGGACCACTAGCAAATATAGGTTTCTAGTGGAGTTTTGGATTTGACATTCGCCTTACGCATCGCGGGCTACAGGATGGCGAATGTCAAATCCACTCCACTAGCGCCCTCATAGAGCGTTTTTGGGTTAGATGGAAACCCGATTCGCCATGGGCCGAATCTCACAGACTCAAGATGACGGCCCATTTCCTGTTAATGTTTACCGATTGATTCGGTTGGGGCCTGAGGGGGGCCGAAGACATCGTATGGCGAAGGATTCCGACAGGCTGCGCGGCGGCTTCGACGTTGGAGAGACCGGCGGCGCGCTTTCGGGCTTGCTCGCCGAGGAAGATGAATTTGACCGGCGCGCGCTCTGGCGGCTCGGAACCTGGGCGGCCGTCTCGATCGGCGCGGTCATTGTCGCCCTCATCACCAACCAATCCTCGGTCGGCGTGCGGCGCGAACAGACCGCCTCGGCCGATCTATTGAAGCAAGCGCAACAGCTTCAACTCACCGCCAGGGAAAGCCAGGGCGAGACCAGGCGACTGGCCTCCGCCGTCGACACGCTCAACAGCGATCGCGATCGGCTTTACTCGCGTGTGGCCGTTCTCGAGCAGGGGCTTGATTCCGTGACCGGCGCGATCGCGCGGCAAGGCTCCGCCTCGTCGTCTCCGCCAGCCGGTGCAAGTCAAGCCAGTTCAAGTCAAGCCAGTTCAAGTCAAGCCAGTTCGAGCCAAGCCGGTTCAAATCAGGCCAGTGCAAGTCAGGCCAGAGCAAGTCAAGGCAATACAAGCGTGACCACGCCGGCCGGCGCCTCCGCCAGGGAGCCGGCCGCGCCTCCTTCCCCCGCCGCGGCGCCTACTCCGACTGCCTCGGTCGCCGCCGCAGCAACCGCGTCGGTTGATCCGCCGGCCACGAAGCCGTCGCCAACTCCGCCGGTGGTCGGGCCGGTGGCCGCTACGGCCCCCGCTGTCGTGGAAAAACAGGACAAGCGGACGCCGGCGGTCGCCGCATCCGAGCCGAGCCCCGCCGTGAAATCGGCCGCCGCGCCGCCTTCCGCCTCGCCATCCTCCACCTCGGCCCAGCCGTCAGGCTGGCTGGTGGCATCAAAATCGATGATGGCCCCACCCGATCCCGCGGCCGGAAAGCTGATCGAACCGGCCGCGCCGCCGAAGGCTGTGACCGGTGCGCCGATGTCCGAAGTCGCCGCCGTGGCACCGAAGGCGTCTGCGGAAACCGGGCCTGAGCCTGCTTCGGCACCACCTGAACTCACGGTTCGGCGTACCGAGTTTGGCGTCGATGTCGGCGGCGCCAATTCGATCCCCGGTTTGCGCGCGCTTTGGCGCGGACTCACCAAGTCGAGGGCCAATGCGGCGCTCACGAAGCTGCGCCCCATCATCGTCATCAAGGAAAATACCAATGGCCTGGGCATGCAGCTGCGGCTGGTCGCAGGTCCCATCACCGATGCCGCGGCGGCGGCAAAAATCTGCGCGTCGCTGACGGTGAGCGATCGGAGCTGCTCCACGGCGGTATTTGAAGGCCAGCGTTTGGTAGTGATCGCTGACGAGGCCGATAAAACCGAGTCCAGCAAGGCGGAAGCGGAGTCCGACAGCAAGCCGGCTTCGGCCGGGTCCAAGTCTTCGGGCCGCAGGCACTATTATGCAGGAAAGCATCCGAAGGTTGAAGAGGCTCCCGCAAAACCAGAGCCTTCGACCATTTCGTCCCTGATCTTCGGCAAGCGCAAGCAGGACTGATCCGGTCAGCCAAAAGCCCAGCCGTTGGAGCGAATTGGCGCCATCCCTTGATGTGCTTTCAAGGACGCCATCCCAAAATGGCCTTGCGCGGCGGAGCCAAAAGCGGCAAACCCGCTTTCGTTCCCTGAAGGATTTATTCGTGAAGAAAACCCCATTCCGGCTCACCCCCTATCAGGTGCAATGGCTGCTGGTCGTGGGCTTTGTCACCGTCGGCTACGCGATCTACCTGCGCTATCTCGCGATCGAGTTTTCCGGCACCGCGCTGGCGTGCGATGCCGGCCTGCAATCCCTGCTCTGCAAGGCGCGGGCGCTGGCCACCAACCTGTTTCGCAATTCCGTTTTTGGCATCACCGCGGTGGTGATCGCGACGCTGCACCTGATCCGGCCATCGATCGTCTTGCTGACGCTCGGCCTGATCGCCGCCGGTCTCGGCATCGTGCTCTACAATGTCGTCTTGTCCGGCCTTGCGATCGGCCTGCTTATTTTGGGATTTGCGCGGCCCGCGCCCGCCACAGCGTAGCGCCCAGCAGGACATAAATCGCGCAGGTCCACAGCGACTGCCAATTGTCCGGACCTTCGTTGAAGCCGATAAAGATTGCGGCCATCACGAGCAATCCGGCAAAGGTCGTTTCCGCGATGGGGCGCATCCCCTCTTTCGGGCGATTAAGCAGGCTCAACAGAGCGAACGGCACGACGGCCATGGTGAGCGCCGCAAACGGGAAATCCTTGTAGCGCGAGTCGAACGCGAGGCCGAGCGCGGTATCGGCGCCGATCACGGTGGTGACGGCCAGAACCAGACCCAGGATCACCGCCATCCACGTCCGGCCGCGATAGTCGGAAGGGCCGAGCAGTTCCAGAAAGGTCGGCGAGCTGCGGCCGGACATCAGGGCATGCGAGCCAAGCACAGGCGAAGCGATACCGGCCGCCAGCAGGAAGCCCCAAAACACCCAGCCACCGATGCCATAGCTTTCGTACAACATCTTGTCAGTGGCGACCCCCAGCAGCGTGCCGGCCGACGTCGCCGAGATGCCGACGGCAATCCATGACGCCAAACGGGGTGTCCATGGCTTGCGCCGAAGCGCCAGCCAGGCCACGGCGAACACCAAAATCGCCAGGGCCATGCCGCCGGCCATTTGCAGCTTCCAGGAGGGATAATTGCTGATGGCGATCCCCGGTGGATATTTCAGCGCCCGATGGACGGAATCGAACAGGCCCCAATAGCCGCCCATGGTCCCTTCGAGTTCACGTTTCCACGGCTGGTCATAGGCTTCGATCAGGTTGACGCGAAAGTTCTCGCGCTTGGCGAGATCGAGGATTTCCGAAACCACCCGCGCCTGGTTGGTGCGTGAGGGCAACGCAGCATCGCGCATTCGCCCCGCGCTCGGCCAGCCGGTTTCGCCGATCAGGATTTCCTTGCCGGGAAACGCCACTTCCATCCGGTGCCGGATCTGTTCGACGTGGGCGGCGGCCCATTTCGCGCGGATCGGAAAATCCTCCCAATAGGGAAGGATGTGAATGGTGACGAAATCGACCGCGTCATAAATCTCGCGATAACGCAGCCAGAATTCCCAGACGTCGGCATAGGTCACGGGCACGGGCACCTGCGCCTTGACCGAGCGGATTATGGCGGCAAGGTCGGATTGGGTCATCTCTCCGCGCAAGAGCACTTCGTTGCCGACCACGAGCGCCGTGATGGTTGAAGGAAATTCCTTGGCCAGCCGGACGCCGGTCGCGATCTGAACGGCATTCTTCTGCCGGTTGCTGCTCAGCCAAATTCCCTGGATGACCTTCAGCCCTACTTTGGCGGCAAGTTCCGGCACCTGATCGAGGCCGTGATCGATCGAATAGGTGCGGACGCAGTCGGAGATCTTGGCGAGTTGAGCGAGGTCTTCGGAAATCTGATCGGCCGAAATGTGGGTCGTCGGCGATAACGGCGTCTGCTCGCCGCGGAAGGGCGCATAAGACACGCACTGGAGTTTGGCGTTGGGATCGATCGGCGCGCGCGAAAGCGTTATCGGCGCGGCAAGCCACCACCACACCGCGGCGATTGAACCTAAGGATAGTATGAGGAGCGCCAGCGGCGTGCGAAAGGAAATCGGTTCCATCCTTGTCAGGCAGGGACCGTCGATTAACCGGTCGTCAGCCGTCTGCCAAGGGCGGGAAGGGCAAAGGCCGGCCCCCTCGCCTGCGGCAGTTTTACCAAACTACGATAAAGTTGTGGGTTTGCTGGACAAAATCCAAAATCTCCGTCATGGGATTCCAGCATGCGTAGCCGCCGCATTCGAGACCTAATTGGGCGGCAAGCGTAACCAGCGGGTTCGTATCCGACAGGACGTGTCGACCGGGATTTCTGGCAAGGAATCGACAAGAATCTGGGCAGGAACGGCTTGGGCAGGAACCAAATCGGGGAATTTATGCGTCAACGGGTGCTTCAGGGTCGGTTTGCGGTTTTACGCTATTTCGTGGTTCCCGGATTGGCCCTGATGCTCGGCTTGGGCGGCGCGCTCGCCCAAAGCGGCGCACCGGCGAATCCTGACCAGTCCGGCAAGCCCGCCGCAGGCGCGGCGGACGCGGCGAAGGAAAACCAGCGCAAGACCGACGAGTTCGCCGAAGCTGCCCAGGCCATCAACGGCCCGGCGGGCAACCCGGAATGCGTCTGGCTCGGACGGCGCGTCGTTCGCCTGATGTGGCGCGATGACCTCGATACCGCCTTTCGTCACCTCGACCTGTACGACCGGTTTGGCTGTCCTGGCGGCCATGTGCAGGCCGCCTTCCGCTGCCTGACCCGATTTGGCGCCCAGATCGACGACAAGGTGCAAAAGAGCCTGGATGACCGCGTCCATGCTTGCTGGATCAATCCGAATGCCCAGCCGCAGGCGGCTGCGGCGACGCCCCCTGCCCCCACCACGGCCGGCAGTGCCGCACCGGCTCCCGCCGCGCCGACCCCGGCTCCCGCGACAAAATAGCCCTCGTCGGGGGTGGCCTGAAGCTCCGCGCCCTTAAAACGCCATCGCTTCATACCAGCGTCCCGGCTCTGACATTCGGATCCGGTTCGCCGAGGGCTCGTTTACGAATGTCGGGAAGGGACGCTGCCAAACATTGGATTCTAGTATGATTTTGGAGTCGACATTCGCCAATTGAAAACCTGTAGCGAATGTCGAAACCATCATACCAGTTGTTAAATCGTGTGGCAGGATTATCCTTGGAATCGCTCCCATGTCGGACGAACCTTGGGGACGGGTTCGCTTTCTTCCACTCTAGGCCCCGTATGGTTAGTTGCGATGCGCGCCGTCGTCGCCGTTTTGTTATTGGTTGCCGCCGCTCACGCCGCGTTATGGGGTTTTTTTCAGGAAAAACAGCAGGCGCCTGACTTTCGCGGAATCCTGCCGAGCGTGTCCTACGCGCCGTTCGAAGGAACCTCGCATCCGGACGTCGACAACATCCCGACGGTTGAGAAGATCCGCGACGATTTGAGGAAGCTGTCGTCGATTACGCGGGCGATCCGCCTCTATTCCTCCACCGGCGGCGTCGAACTGGTGCCGCCGATCGCGGCCGAATTCGGTCTCAAGGTGACGGTCGGCGCCTGGATCGACAAGAATGCCGAACGCAACGAGCGCGAGATCGATGCGGCCATCAATCTGGCACGGCGCAACAGCAACGTCATCGGGGTGGTCGTCGGCAACGAAACCATCTACCGCGGCGATCAAAAAGTCGAAGACCTGATCGAGCTCATCAAACGGGTCAAGAAGTCGGTCAACGTTCCCGTCACGACGGGCGAAATCTGGAATATTTGGCGCGATTTCCCGCAACTGGCTTATTCCGTCGATTTCATCGCCGCGCACGTCCTGCCCTATTGGGAAAACTTCACCGACAAGCAGGCGGTGGATCAGGCGGTGGCGATGTTCCAGCTGCTGCGCGACCAGTTTCCCGGCAAGCGGATCGTGATTGCGGAATTCGGCTGGCCGAGCGCCGGTTACAATTTGAGAAACGCTTTTCCCGGTCCCTTCGAGCAGGCGGTAGTTTTGCGCAATTTCGTCGCGCGGGCCGAGGCCATCGGCATGGACTACAACATCGTCGAGGCGATTGATCAGCCCTGGAAATTCTTCGAAGGCGGCGTCGGCCCATATTGGGGAATCCTGAACGCCGCGCGCGAGCCGAAGTTCAGTTGGACCGGCCCGATCGTCAACCCGGACTACTGGAAGCTTGCCACCGTCGCAGTCCTCGTCGGCATCCTGATGTCGCTGCCGATCCTGCGGCTGGCGCAGCCGAGCGTGCTGCAGGCGCTGACGCTGTCCGCCGCGGCCAATGGCGTCGGCGCCTGGGCTGCCACCGTATTCGCCTATTGGGCCGGGCACTATTTCGTCTTCGGTTCGGCCTTTGCCCTGACGCTCGGCCTGATCCTGCTCGTGCCGCTGGTGCTGATTGCGATGGCGCGGGTCGAGGAAATCGCGGCCGTCGCCTTTGGCCGGAAGCCGCAGCGGCTCATCGTCAAGGGTGCGCCGACCGTGCCGGCGACGATCGGCGGCGACCTGAGCTTCCCGAAGGTCTCGATCCATATTCCCGCTTATTTCGAGCCGCCGGAGATGCTCAAGGCAACGCTTGATGCGGTTGCCCGGCTCGACTATCCGAATTTCGAATGCGTCGTGATCATCAACAACACGCCCGATCCGGCGTTCTGGCAACCGATCCAGGATCATTGCCGTGCGCTCGGCGAACGCTTCAAGTTCATCAACGCCGAGAAGGTTCAGGGATTCAAGGCCGGTGCGCTCCGCATCGCCATGGAGCGCACGGCCGTGGACGCCGAGATCATCGGCGTCATCGATGCGGATTACGTCGTCGGTCCGGACTGGTTGAAGGACCTGGTGCCGGTGTTCGCCGATCCACGGGTCGGCCTCGTGCAGGCGCCGCAGGATCACCGCGACGGCGATCGTTCGCTGATGCACTACATCATGAACGGCGAATATGCGGGCTTCTTCGACATCGGCATGGTTCAGCGCAACGAGGAGAACGCCATCATCGTGCACGGCACGATGTGCCTGATCCGCCGCGCCGCGATGGACATGGCGGGCGGATGGGCCGGCGACACCATTTGCGAGGATACGGACCTGGGCTTGAACATCATCGAGCACGGCTGGCTGACCCATTACACCAACCATCGTTACGGCCACGGCCTGTTGCCGGACACCTATGAGGCGTTCAAGAAACAGCGCCATCGCTGGGCCTATGGCGGCTTCCAGATCGTGAAAAAGCACTGGCGGCGCTTCCTGCCCGGCGCGAGCCGGTTGACGCCCGATCAGAAGCGCGAGTTTTCGCTGGGCTGGCTGAACTGGCTGGGCGCCGAGACGCTTGGCGTCGTGGTCGCCATCCTCAACCTGATCTGGGTGCCGATCGTCGCCTTTGCCGACATCGCCATTCCCGACAAGATTCTGACGCTGCCGATCATCGCGGCCTTCGTCGTCACGCTGGCGCATTTCCTCATCCTCTACCGGCTGCGGGTGCCGGTGAAATGGGGACAGATGCTGGGCGCCATGATCGCCGCCATGTCGGTGCAGTGGACGGTGTCGCGTGCGGTCGCCAACGGGCTGATCACCGAACATCTGCCGTTCGCACGTACTTCCAAAGGCGGCCTGTCACGGATGTCGATCGAGTTCCAGGCGTTCTGGGAAGCCGTGATCGGCGTGCTGCTTTTGATCGGCGCGGTCGTGCTCGTGGTCACCAACAATTACAAGCAGATCCGCGAAATCTACATCTTTGCCGGCGTGCTGGTGCTGGAAAGCCTGCCGTTCCTGTCGGCGGTGGCGATCGCCATTCTCGAAAGCTCCCGGATCAACTCGTTCAAGTTCTGGCACGATGCCGGCATCCGGACCGCCGAACTGATTGGCCTGCGGCCGGTGGCGCTGCCGACGGTGACCGCCCCCTCTTCGCAGCCGGTCCCGAGTGAAATCCATTCTGAGGCCAGCTAAAGGGCGCGCTGATTACGTAAGCTTCACCCCCCGAGTCGTCGTAATCCTCTCGGGAATTCAACGGTTAATCCGCCGGTCGGGGGCGAGCTGTGCTATTGACCCGCACCCGCCTGCCCCCTACACAGCGGCCTCAAGCGAGCGCGTAGCTCAGATGGTAGAGCACGTGACTTTTAATCACGGGGTCCTGGGTTCGATCCCCAGCGCGCTCACCAAAGAAATCAAATAGTTAAATCAAAATCTGCCAACTGCCATTTCCCCTCGTGTTGGCACTGTGTGGGCAATTCAACTGCCGACGGCCTGACCGTCGTAGCGCCGTTCGAACCGGTGTTGCATCAAAGCATCAACCGGCGTCGAAATGAGTTTTGCGGGCGATAAGTCTTTGACTGTGCGAGGGCACGGCCGTTCCATTTTGCGCAGGGGCACGCGACAGGCGGTGTACCATGCGTGAAGAATTCGCTTCTTACAGCTTCCTCGCTGTGACCATTGCAGGCGTTGTGCTGCTTGGGACAGGATTGGTCGCTCTCGCAATTACTTAATCCCGACTTTGGAAAGTAGCCATCGGTAGCACCGATCTGCCGATAGCTCCTCCATGACTCTAGGAAGGCCGCTGGTGAGTCCGGTGTTCGGGCATTGGGACTCGTCAGCAAATCTTTGCGAGCTGGTTGGAGTCCCTAGGGGCGTTTGGGAGACTGTCATTCAGATTTCGTAGCTGGACAGGCGATGAACCGATATCGAGGCACCCAAGCGGAGTTCCAATTCTCGATGGTCTTGCCACACACGGCGCATTCAAAGCTGCTGATCTCGCGCAACTCTACGACGTGCTCGCTGCGGTCATAAACCGCGCCGCATCTACAGGATCGATGACCCGATTCGGACATGTTCCCAAGATGCGCTTCCGCCTGTCCGCTTTCCAGTGAACAATCCTGCCATAATCAAACCGACCATCACGCGGGACCTTTCGGGCACGGTGAGCGTTGAGGCCTTAGACCGGGGGCGACTGCGAACCTGGAGCTTTTGAGTTATGAGCAATATCCCCCTGGACCTTGAAAGAAGGTGCGAGCGGCGGTGGGCGGCTAGATTTTCTGCCGCGCGCGCCCTCCGACAGCAGCATCGCCTTGAAAGGCAGCAGCAACAACAACTCACCGCGCCCGACAACAGCAAACGAAAAACCCATCGGGCTGAAGCGGCGGGTTTGAGATCTGTAGCGGCGGTGTGTGAGCGTGGCTACTGAAGCCCCGCGCCTTAGCGTCTCCCGTCCCGGGCTATTCCCGCCTGCCAAATCGGTTGGAGTACAGCCCTATGCAAAGCATGCCGGAGCAGAGCAGCGCCGCGTTACGAATGAGCGTCGGAGATAAGCCAAGCTCATAGTGGGTAAGCTCTGCAAGTGCGAGGGCTGCCGCACCCGCAACAACAAGAATTCCAAAGATTTTGGCCATCATCACCGACATATAGCGAGGCCGGAAATCGCTGCAACCACTCATATTTGCTTGGGGGTCACTTTGGTTTGTCCGCTGGTTGGGACCAGTTTTTCGAAGTCGCTCGCAATCCAGCGGTTAGCTTCTTCCTCGGTCGCAAAATTTCCGACATGCGAGACGGGGCCGTATCCAGTACTCACGGCAACGGCCCACCGACCGTCCTTGATCATTTTCGAATGAAATTTGGGCTTCTCGCTCATGGCAAGAATACGCGCCTACGGCAGGAAGGTTCATCCCCCGAACCGGTACTGGCCTGATTCCGGCCGCGGTGGGCCTAATCTGATTTTGTTCAAATTAAATCGGGCAGCGGACTAATTCGTGAACCAACCGTTAATTTCTTTGTGAAGGTGAGCAATTTTGAACATTGCTCCCCAGCGCGCTGCAGCAAACTGTCTTCATCACCGGCCTTGTAACGGCATCCACCCGGTGACTGAGAGTGTTGCGCTCCCGCCTAATCCAAGGCGAGCATCATGTCATTCCATGTCCGACCGCTATGTCCAATATGCAAAACTACAACGATGCTGGCGCGGACCACGCCCGGCCGTTGGGGCTTCCATATCCACACCTTTGATGCCCCGAGTGCAATGACATCCATCAGATTGTCGCCGATCTGGCCGACCCTTTGAAATCCCGAAAAACACAAGGCTGGCTTCGAAGCGAATTGCGAGCGCCAACGTAAGGCCGCCTCAGGCTGGCCCGCGATCGTGGGGACTGTCACTTCACTTTCAAATTTCCCGCAATTCCTTTCCACGGTCGCTGACGATATCGTAGCTGACCTTGGCTCCTTCATTGAGGCCGCTAAGGCCAGCCTTCTCGACGGCCGAGATATGGACCAATACATCTTTGCCGCCGCCATCGGGTTGAATAAAGCCAAAGCCCTTCTGGCCGTTGAACCACTTCACCGTACCTGTCGCCACGTCCGCACTCCCTTTTTGAACCGATCAAACGTTCGAGACCTGAACAGCGAGACCGGCAAGGAAAAAGCCGCCGCTGGGGCGTATCAGCGACGGCTCTTCCACGCTCATGACCGGCCAAAGGTCAAAGACGATAGTGGGCTCGGCTGGTTAATCTCGAGTTACCGCCCCAACCGCTTTCCCAGTCTGGGGAGCCCGCTGGCGCGTGTTTGGAAAACTGGCCTCTATGTCGCCGCCCGCGGATCGCCCGCGCTGGCGAGTCTGTACAGCCACGACGCAAGCGATCGGCTGCCCTTGTCGGTATTGCAGCGCTGGCAAGCGAAGGCCTTGTTGCCGCCTTCCAGCGCGCCGCCCTTTGAGCGCGGCCGGATATGGTCGCGGGTCGGGGCGGCCATCGGATCCCCGCAATAGGCGCACGGTTTGCCGATGGCCGCCACCAGTTCGGCGCGGCAGACTTCGCGCACGGGGCGTGAACGTCAGGCCATTAGTTCCGCGAAGTTGTTGATCTCAGCCAAGAGTTGGTCGACCGGCTCTATTTTACAAATCTCGTCATGCGTTTCGATCACGCGCACTCTGAGCAGAAAACCTTCCTTTGTTTTCGGCTTTATTTTCAGGTTTTTCGCCCCACTGGGCCGTCCGAGCAGAAGCCTAATTCCACTTGTGCCAGCCGCGCTGCGTCCAGTTTCTTATCGGCTTCCTTCCAAGCATTATTCCAATCGTCCCCGGGAATGCGCATGGCTTGTTGATCGTCCGGATCATAACCCAGCTTTGTGCCGTGCAGCCGGCTCATTCCTCACTAAGTCTTGCGTGCTCATCCTTGTGCGGCACTTCGATCGCCAACAACCGCTCAAATTCTCTCCCCAGTTCGACGAGTTTAGCATCGGGATTAGCTGGTGCTGCCGCGGGCTCGCAAGGCTTGAGACCGCTCATGCCGCGTGTGGCATCGTCGATCGTTGAGCTGTAAGAGCGAAGAAATCTTCCTCCATCAAACAACTGTGGTTTGCCCGCAACCAATCGGCCTTCTGACGTGCCCAAGTGGTCAGAGCAGCAAGTCCAGAGGGCGTGGTCGGCCGGGTTCGCATCACGGCTTTCTCGGCATCCGACCACCGCTGTCCGATCTCGTCCGGAATATCGCCAGCGACGGCAAGACGTTCCGCGTCAGCTTGATGGCAGGCCTCGATCACAGAAAATATCGGATCAACAGCTTTTGCGGCTTCCTGCGATTGCGCAGCGCGAGAGCATATCATCACAGAAGGATCGCCGCGGACAAGCCAATCTAAGGATTGATTGTAACGGTCCGCAAAATCCGCGACGTTCCTATAGAATTTCTCTGTGTCTTCGTCGAGTTCTTCATTAGACAAATGCAAGTCATCGGCCCACATGTCACGGCTACGCAGGTAGCTCAGCATCAACTCGGCTGCCCGCTCATCGAGCTCAAAATCTTCCGAGCAATAGCCTTCGCGCAGCGCCTTCACCATCTCCTCCGCACGCATCAGAGGAGCGTTAATTTTGGCATCGGCGTTAGCGATCGAGGTTGAGGCGACTGGGATAGAGGCAGCGGCGGCCGCAGCCGTGATCGGAATTCCGACCGCGCTGGTGGGCAGGATGGCGAGCCCCGCCAGCATGTGCCGGCGGGATAGGCCCTTGACGGGCTTCCCAGACTCGCTGGTGAGGTTTCCGCTTTCGGGCTGTCCGATAGCGGGTTGGCAGGAAAACGAATCCACGGACTCCGCACGAGCCTCTGGCGGTGGATTGGTGCTCTGAATTGAGGACGAGTTTAGGGGTGGCGTGCTAAGCACGCGGTCAGCCTTGGTCATTGGATTATCGGTCCTTTATGGCTCGGGTTAGAGCCGGGGCGGAAGTTGACGCTTCCCCTCGGCTTGCATTTATGGTACCCAAAAAAATATGAAGAAGTCAATAAAGGTTACCAAAAAAACCCGGGGCCGACCGGCCACTGGCAGAGGCACCCAAGTCGGCGAGCGCTGGCACCCTTCCGAGCTTGCGGCGATTGATGCTTGGATTGCGTCGTCGGCTGACAAGGCGATTACTCGAGCACACGCAATCCGCCGGCTTGTAGCGCTCGGGCTGAAGGCGAAGAAATGAGGGGCTGCTCGTAGGAGTGCTCCAAAATGGAA
>CAWCHC010000002.1:0-50582 GCA_963795255.1 uncultured Alphaproteobacteria bacterium | reverse complement strand
CGGTGTCATTTAGGCGGAGGAAACCATCCCACTTGAGAATGCCAGACTTCCAAAACGGTACGGCTAACGCCAGCCGCAGCACGAGTTGGGTCAGCGACGGGAAAGCAATGCATCGAATAATCCCAAGTGCCTTCTCGACAACTGCTGCCAATCGCAAAACGACCCAGTCCAAGCGCTGTTGGCTGCCGGCCTGCATGGTCAATCTCCGAGTTGAAGTGACGTAAAAGCGCCTGCCTCGATCATGCCAGCGATGCTGGCCGAAAGATCGAAGGACGGGGTCTCGCTGAGCGCCTTCGAGACAGCTACAGCCAGCGGTTCGCCGCTAATCAAGCTGGACAGAAAAGTCGCGTTTCCAGGCGGCAGAAGCCGGACTTCGACATCCACGTCGGGTCGAGTGACGAGCGCATCCTCCGCGGTACTTGACTTGATGGCGGTCACCGGCCCGTCCGCTCGGTTCGCGGCGAAGATTGCCACAGCGGGATAGTGCGATCGCACGATACGCGCCGCCGGATGGGCCACGAAAACCACTTCGCTAAGGCGGTCAGGCGGAGCCTCCGCCAAAGCATTCGGAGTTAGGGCAAACGCATCGGCGGCATGGTAGGCATCCAACCATGCTCGCTCGATGCGAGCCACGTCAGCAAGCCATGGCATAGCTTGCGCATATTCGTAGCTTGCGATGAAGGCAGGGAAATCGCGACCGTATTCGAAGAGCAGAGGAGAGGTAGGCGGAGTCGCACGAACGTGAAAGCGAGCCATTGCCCTGAAGAATTCGTTTCCAGTGATCCGTTGAACTGCGGGGTAGATGGCAGCCAAGGCATCGATCAAGCTGACGGTCACGTTATTCCGATAAACGTTATAACGGCTGACCGCACCTTTCCCATGAGGACCAATGACACCGATTGGCGTCGAACGCGTCGGGTCGGTTAGTGCCGGCGCAAAACGGTCTGCAAAGCCTCCTCGACATGGCTTTTCGAGTTGATCAGGCAGCATTGTCGATGTTCGCGCCGGCCGCGGAATAGCGATCGAGGATAATCTGAGCTGCCGCGGCTTCTGCCTTCAGGATCGGCCATTCTGGAATATTGCTATCCCACTCAATGAGGGTCGGAATCGCTCCGAAACGCGAGATCACAACCTGGTACAGCTGCCAGACGGCATCGCCCACCAGACCATCGTGGCTGTCGATCAAAAATCGCTCACCCTCATCATCGTTCTGCTCAGAATGGCCTGCGAGATGAATCTCGCGCACTCTGTCGAGTGGAAAATTCGCAAGATAATCTAAAGCCGCATACCCTTGATTGGTGGCGGAAACGAATACGTTATTGATATCAAGCAAGAGATCACAGCCAGTACGACGCACGATCGCCCGAATGAAATCGGTCTCACTCATCGTCGATTCGACGAATGCGACGTAGGTTGAGGGATTCTCCAATAAGATCCGGCGGCCGATCGCCTCCTGCACTTCATCGATGTGTGTACATACGTGGTCGAGCGTGGATTCCGTGTAGGGCAACGGCAATAAATCGTTGAAAAACGTCGACCCGTGCGTCGACCAGGCCAGATGCTCGGAAACAAGCCCAGGCTCGTAGCGCTCGACGAGGGTCTTGAAACGCGCAAGGTGTGCCCTGTCGAGAGCTTGAGGACTGCCGATCGACATACACACGCCGTGCAGGGAGACGGGATGATCGCGGCGGATGCGCTCAAGGGATCGATGCGGTGGACCGCCGGCACCCATGTAGTTTTCAGCGTGAACTTCGAAGAAGCCTCGTTGCGGGCCGTCCGCCAGGATGGCGTTGAGGTGCTCATGTTTAAAGCTCGTTCCCGCTAGCCCTGCGAGCGACGAGGATGGGAGGCGGAGACGACTATCAGGGCCTGCGTCGTGTTTGTGCATGACGGCGTCCATCGTCGTCTCCGCTTCGGGTAGGACTCTTAGGACTTGATTGGGCTCAGCGAACCATGCTTTCCGCCAGGTACTTCAATGCTCGCGCAGGTGCCACCCTGGACGAATTTCCAGGAGTTGCCCTGGAAGTCGATGGCCGACGTACCCTGGCAGGTCGTGCCCGGTCCGGCCGCGCAGTCATTTTGACCCTTCAGGGCAACACCGTAACACTTCTCCTTGTGGGCCGCCGTGGCGGCCGCGCCTTCCGCCTTGGTCAACGGGCCAGCGCTCGCCATCGTCGCCACGGCGGTGGCGACCGCGCTAGCCAAAAGGGCCGAACTCATAATGGTCTTTGCGGACATGTGGTCTCTCCAAAACAGGTTTGCGGTCATGCCTTCACAGGGCACGACTATAGGTACGTCGCTCGATCGACAGACGTTACAGCCCATCCAGTCGGGAATGCTCATCCCAGCGGGGCGGACTATCGCGCATCAACATTATAGAACGATCGGACTAAAATGCCTAATCCTTGGTCCAATCACGATGCCGCGACGGGGTCTTCGTTTTGCCGAAGAAACGTGAGGCGCCGGCCTGGATGCAGATTTTGCTGCGGGGTCACCGTATTTTTTGCGACGCGGAGGCCGGCGGGCTAGCACCATTGTCGACCAAAAAACGACTTTATTTTAGATCGAATGATCAATTAATACAGAAATCGTTAATCCGAGTGAAGGACATTCCTGTCTGAGCGATTCCTTGCTGCTGGGATCGGACGGGAGCATAGGATGGCTTGGCTGAACAATCTAAAGATGGTCTGGAAGGTTGCTATTATCGTAGCAGTTCTGGGTTCGGCGAGTTTCCTCTCCATAGGGTTCGCGGCGATGAGGATGAGCCAAGCCGACGACGCATATTCCAATTTGGTAAATCGCGTCGACGCCGCCACAGTTTCCGTGGCTCGGGGAAGCCGCGACGTGGAAAGCTTCGTGTCGGTGGTTTACCAACTCGTAACAGAGACCTCGGCCGACGGTAGTTCGAGGCTGTTGGCTCGCAATACCGAAGAAAAAAAGATGTATGAAGAGCGATACTCCGAGGCGCTCCAGTTAATTCCTGAGAAGGCCGATGAACTTACCCAACTACATGTTAAGGCGCAGGAGATGTTTGGCGTTTGCGCGCAAGTCGTGCAAGCTGTTGCCAGTGCAGACACCCCCGATGATACGGCGAAAGCCGTCGAGCTGTTGAAATCGAAATGCGCGCCTTTGGCTGCCGCAGTGCTGGATGAGCAGACGAAAGTGCTGGACGACCTGGTCGCATACTCAAGAAAAGCCGCGATGAGCGTGTCGGCGGAAACACGATCCGGCATTCGATTGGCGGTGGCGCTGGTGATACTCGGGCTGGCGTTCTCTTTGGTTGGAGCGATGTGGATAGGCATCAAAGGCCTGTCCCGGCCGATTGCCAGCTTAAAGGGAGCCATGGAACGATTGGCTGCGGCTGATCTTCGAGTAACCGTGCCGGAAACAGGTCGGCGCGACGAAATAGGACAGATGGCAAGGGCGGTTGAGATCTTCAAGAACAATGGGATCGAAGTCGAAAAACTCAAGGCCCAGCAAGCAGAGACGGAGGGGCGGACCACGAGGCAGAGAAAACAGGATATGGAGCGTTTGGCGAGCGCCTTTGAAGGTTCAGTCGGAGAGATCATTCAGCACGTCTCGTCCGCGGCAACCAAGATGGAATCTTCGGCCAATTCACTGACGGTAACTGCGGAAAAGACAGCAGAATTGTCCTCTGTCGTGGCGTCTGCCGCCGATGCCGCGTCCTCGAATGTGAAGTCCGTCGCCGTTTCAGCCGAGGAGATGGCCTCTACCGTTCAGAAAATCAGTTCGCGCGTGAGAGAATTGGCGGAGATCGCTGGCCACGCGGCGACGCAGGCGGAGCAGATGAACGGCGGCGTGACAAAGCTCTCCGAAGCCGCAAAGCGTATCGGAGACGTAATTGACGTTATCAGCACGATCGCGGCACAAACCAATCTTCTTGCCTTGAATGCGGCAATCGAGGCGGCAAGAGCAGGTGAGGCCGGGCGAGGGTTCGCCGTCGTCGCGGCCGAGGTCAAGTCTTTAGCGGAACAGACCACAAAGGCAACCGGCGAGGTCGCTCAACAGATATCGTCCATTCAGAACGCTACCGAAGAGTTGGTCTCGTCGATCAAGGAGATCACCGAAACCATCAATCGCGTCTCCGAGATTTCCTCGACGGTTGCCGTCGCCGTGGAGGAGCAGGGGGCCGCGACTAGGCAAATCGCTGTCAACGTTCAGCAGGCCTCTGAAGGAACAAGTACTGTGGCTTCGAACATCAGTGACGTCGAGAGAGGATCAAGCGAGACCGGAACCGCTTCCACCGAGATGCTCTCAGCGGCCCAGTCTCTTTCGGCGCAAAGTCAGCGCTTGAAAAGTGAGGTCGATACGTTCCTCATGACGGTTCGGGCGGCCTGATCGTATGTTCGCGTTACAGGTACTGCGGCGCTTCCTCACATGGCCGATGATTCTTGGCGTGGAGAAATCTGCTTCCGGCTCCAGAGTGCCATTCGGGCTGATGATCTTGCTTGTAAACGCTTTCTTCCATTCGCCGAGCATCGCGTCCTGATCCGGCCGTGGGTTCATGGACTCGTCGCCGCGATACATCGCGAAGGGACGGAGCGTGTTTTCATGCCTACATTGAAGGCGGCCCTTGATTGCACAAAGGGCCAAGCCAACGATTTCCGCTCCGCGATCAGTACGATCGAGGAGATCCAGGCAAACTTGAAACCGCGCTATCCGGTCATTGGCGCCCGCGAACTTCAGGTGGCGGAACGGGTCAAGGCAGGCCTATCCGCCAGGCGGATTGCGGCGGAATTGGGCATTGCTGAGACGACCGTCAACGCTCATCGCAATAGCGTCTACGTCCGCTTCGGGTGGCAAACCGTCGGAAGTTGCTACGTGAGTAGCCTAGCCATAAGAGGTTTCCGATCGGACGCGCTTATTGCGGCGCCGGACCGGCCGACTGTCGTCCAATAATCCAAATATCGGTCGCAGGAGGCCTTCGAGCAACTTCCGTTCAGGTTTGACGCGCGCCAAGACTCGAATGCCAAGCAGAATACTTAAAAGGGACTTGGAAATATCCTCGGCCGAATTGGCCTTGGTGATGGTTCCATCCTTTTGACCGCTGCTGACACATCGAAAGAAGAATTGTTCTACTTCATCGAGAAAAGTCGCGACGATATCAAAAAATTTGTCGTCGTGCGGAGCGCTTTCGATAGCTGAATTGACCAGCATGCAGCCGCGCCGCTGCTTGTCGGTAAGGGACCGTTTGACGATTTCCTGCAAAAACGCGACGATGGCCTCGCGTGGCGGAAGACCGGGTTCCAGCCGGCGGATACGCTCCCGAAATGACTGATCAAGATAGCGATTGAGCGCGTGTTCGTACAAGGTGCGCTTGTCGCCAAAGGCGTTGTAAAGGCTTGCTCCCGCGATGTTCATTTCGTCGGCCAAATCTCGCACCGAGGTCGCTTCATAACCGTGCTGCCAGAACCTCGCGATTGCGGCGTCCAGCACCGCCGCTTCGTCGAATTCGCGTGGCCTCGCCATAGTCGCATATCTCCCTTTATCGGCCTTCTCTCGGCCAAAACACCGCTAGATAGCACTCGAAACGCTTGCCTGACAATTGCAGGTTACTCTATTTATTTCAGCTCCCTGGGAGGGTAGGCACAAGACCGTGATCCACCCTTCCATTGTAGATCAACAGATCTATAATGCGCACAAAGCCCAGCTTCAATGCATAGGGGAAAACATGGGTCGAAACCAATCGGGGCCACGTGCGGGGGAGCCACCAGCGGAGATACGTGCCCAATGGCCCTATAAGCCGCGTTACACGAGCGTTAACGGCTGGCGCATGCATTACATCGACGAGGGAGAAGGGGATCCCGTCATACTGCTCCACGGCAATCCGACCTGGGGCTTCCTCTACCGCAATATAATCGCACCACTCGTCGCTTCGGGGCGCCGCGTAGTTGTTCCTGACATGATCGGATTTGGCCTGTCCGAGAAGCCGACGCGCGAACATGCTCATTCGCTCGATGGACACACGGCCAATCTCACGGCGCTCATGCGTCAACTCGACCTGACGCGGATCACGCTCGTATGCCACGATTGGGGTGGGCCAACCGGGCTGTCGTTTGCAATGAGCAATCATGCTCGCATTCGAGCGCTCACCATCATGAGCACTTGGGCATGGCCCCTGCCGCCGGCCGAATTCCACACGCGCATTTTCCCCTGGCGCATGATGCATGCACCGCTGGTCGGCCCATATCTTCTGGGAAATCACCGCGCGCTTGCCGGTCGCGGCGTTTACCTCTCGGTGGTCGATCGCGAGCAGTTTGCCAGTACGGCCCAGGATGCCTATGAGGGTGTGCTGCCGGATCCCGCTACCCGCCTGCTGACTTGGGTCTGGCCACGCTGGATTCCGCTGGACGAGAACGCCCCGGCGTATGATCGTTTCAAATGGCTCGAGCAGGAATTGTCCCAGTCGAAGCTTCCTACATTGATCATCTGGGGACGTGAGGACGAAGTCTTCGATGCCGTGACTTTCTCAAATCGCTTCAAGGAGATGCTTCCTCACGCTGAGGGACCGCATCTTGTTACCGGCCGCCATTTCTTGCAGGAGGATTCGGGCCCCGAGATTGCCGGATTGATCCGATCCTTCTTGGATCGCCTGGATGCAAATGAGAGCCTGCAATGACCGAAATTACTCTCCTCGAGATGCCAAGCCTTGAAGGAAAGCGACTCTCTTTCGCTCTTGGGGAGGATAGGATAGCGCATTATCCCGAGTTCCGCGACTTCTTCGTCCGAACGTTTGATCTGAACCGCAAGGGACTCGAGCAGCCCGGATTTGTCCGCGCGCCGTCCGGCATCACTTACGCGTTCATTTTCATCGGCAGAAGCGGCGCCCCCTTCCCATCCGGCCTCGAAATCTATGCCATCGTGGATGCACTCGAACCCATTGAAGATGCTGTGCAGGATCGGGATCTCTGGTCAATTCTGCGCTGGATGATCGGCGGCGTCGGTGCACCCTGGAGTGTAGAGGATTTCGACCGAACAGGACGTCTCTACCGTGTACCGGCGGCCCCGCCAGCCTGATCTCTACCCGCCATCGGCGAACTGTCAGGGGTTTCGCCACGGAGTCGTGGCGTGCGGCGCCTCCAGCAGAACGAGGCTTGATTAGTTTTGGAGCGTGTGGTCTAAAAAGGACACTGATCAGTTTCCGAAGTCGACCGCGAGCGCCGCCAATCCAATGAACCTAGCCACGGTTGACAGCTTGTCGGCTCCATTGAAATCGGCCGACTCCGGTTCTTGGCGGATGATTCGCGGCGTCGTTTGGGGGAGCTTATCGCTTGCGATTCTCTCGGGCTGGTTCGTCGTAACGCGGCTCGGACTTCGCCATGATCTTCGTGTCTGGGATATTACTGCGCTGCGTTTCGGCGAGGGAGCGGTGTTACTAACGCCAGCGCTGATTGTCGGACCACTGCGTCTGCGACTTCGGGTATGGTCCCGCGGCATTGTTCTGGCGGTACTCTGGGGAGCCCCTTTCATTCTCTTGGTCGGGATGGGCTTGCAAGCCACGTCAGCGACGTTGACGTCCTCCGTAACGCCTGCCCTGATGCCGGTATTCGTGGGGATCGTCGCATGGACTTTCTTGGGTGAGCGTCCGCGCGGGCGTCAGCTGTTCGGCTTTGGATTGATCGCGGCCGGACTCCTAGCCTTGGTTTACGACTACATCCGGACACAGGGCCGCCTCGACATCAGCGGTGCTGCGGCCCTCGTAATGGCTGCGGTCATGTGGGCGCTCTATACACTTCGGCTGCGTCGTACCGGCCTTACGTCGCTTCAAGCCGCGGCCCTGATCTGCTTCTGGTCCGCCATCCTTTATCTGCCGCTCTACTTCGGGACCGGCCTTTCGAACCTGACACATGCAACCGGTGGCGAATTGCTGTTTCAGTCTATCTATCAAGGCATCATGATGAGCGTGGTAGCCAGCTTCGCGTTCAACCGGGCTGTGGTCTTGCTTGGCCCGCGAGCGGCAGCCGCAATCGTTGCACTTGTGCCCGTCGCCGCAACTCTTTTCGCGATACCGGTTCTCGGTGAGTGGCCCTCATGGCCCTCCGGGGCGGCCATCTGCGTGATTGCGCTGGGCGTCGCAATGGCCGCTGGCTCTGCCAATCAGGTTAACTTCAATGGAGAAAGCCGATGATCCGCTTCTACTACCACCCGACGCCCAATCCGGCAAAGGTCGCGCTGATGCTAGAGGAAATCGGCTTAGCTTATCAATTGGTGCCGGTCGATACCAGCAAAGGCGAACAGCACAAGCCAGAATTCCGCGCCATCAATCCCAACGGCAAGGTACCTGCCATCGTCGACACGGAGGGCCCCGGCGGAAAAGAAGCTCGAGTCTTCGATTCCAGTGCGATTCTGCTTTACCTCGGAGACAAGTCCGGACGGCTGATCGGTTCTCCTGCGGACAGACCGGAACTCTTGTCGTGGCTCTTCTTCATTGCGACAGGCATCGGGCCGTTCTCGGGGCAGGCGGTGCACTTCCAGCACGCCGCTCCAGAAAAGCTTTCCTACCCCATCAACCGTTACCGCCGCGAAGTCGAGCGCCATTACGAAGTGCTCGATACCCATTTGAAAGGACGAGAAGTCATCGTCGGGAAAGACTTCACGATCGCGGATATCTCGGCGTGGGGATGGTTGGAGCGAGCCCCGCGCGTATTGCCGGGTGACGAACCGCCACTCGCGGCGTTCCCAGATATCGATCGCTGGTACCGCGCCATCGACGCGCGGCCTGCGGTGGCAAGAGCGCGTGCGGTTGGCAAGGATCACGCCTTTAAGAAGGAAGTGGACGACGAGACGCGCCGGGCGCTGTATCCGTCCAACTATCCAAAAGCCGCGCACTGATCCTGCGTCCGTGAAACCTCGAACATCCGACAAGAGATCGTCCATGAATCTTCAAGGAAAACACGCACTGATTACCGGTGGATCCAGCGGCATCGGATATGCCATGGCTGAAATGATGCTGGCGAAGGGAGCAAGCGTCGCGATAACCGGCCGCCGGCCGGATGTTCTGCGCGGAGCGGCCGAGCGGCTTCACCGGGTGGGTCGCGCTGAATACCTCGCCGCCGACGTTAGTACGGAGGAAGGTCGCAAGGCCACACTTGCATTTGCGCTCCAAGCGTTCCGCGGGCTCGATATTCTTGTCAACAATGCTGGCGGCGTCAGAGCTGGACGGCTGGAGGATACGACCGAAGCCGAGATACGCACCATGATCGAGGTCGATCTTGTCGCGCCGATCCTGCTAACGCGCGCGGCGTTGCCGGTGCTCCGCGCGAGCGGAGAGGGCCTGGTTGTCAACGTTACGTCGGGCATCGCGCTGGTGGCGGCGCCGTTCTACGCGACCTACGCCGGCGTCAAGGCTGGCCTGGCTAAGTTTGGCGAATCGCTTCGCCGGGAATTGAAGGGCGAGGGCGTTCACGTCATGACGGTGTATCCGGGAGCAACGGAGACGCCCATGATGCGCTCGTCGCGTGCCGGCCCCGAACTAGGCTTCATCCGCGAGCCAGCGAGCGCCGTTGCCGCAGGCTGTGATCGAGGGAATAGAACATGATGCGTTCGAGGTCATCCGCGGTGGCGAGACGCGGGCGAAGATGATCGCGTTGAATCGCGAGGATCCCGCGGCCCTCGACAAGCGCTTCCTCGACCTCAAGCCGGCACTCGCCGAAGCGGTTCGCGACCATTCGGCACTCTAGGCGGGAATAATAGCCCTCCACGAAGGTAAATAATGGCGATGACAAGCAAAGCAAAAGGAGTTCTCCGATGACGCACTTCGCACTCTACGTTGAGCTGAAGGCAAAACCGGGCCGGGAGGAGGATGTCGCGACTTTTTTGACGAATGCGCGCGGTCTCGTCATGGCGGAAATCGGCACTGTCGCATGGTTTGCCCTGCGCTTTGACAAGGCGACCTTCGCGATTTTTGACGCATTCGATGATGAAGCCGGACGGACGGCGCACCTGAATGGCGCGGTCGCGGCGGCGCTGATGGCCAACGCGGCTGATTTGCTTGCCGTTGCGCCCGAGATTCGCCAACCTGCGGTACTCGCGGACAAGCTTCCTGCCTGACTCCCGCAATGACGGGCGAGCCGCTCGTGGCTTTTTTGCTTCGAGCGGATCGACCAAGGTAATATCGAGATGTTGAAGATCTGGGGCCGCGCCAATTCAATCAACGTCCAGAAGGTGCTCTGGTGTTGTGGTGAACTAGGCTTGGAATACGAGCGGATCGATGCAGGAAACGAGTTCGGGGTAACCAAAACCCCAGAGTATCATGCGCTAAATCCGAACGCCCTTGTACCCACGGTCGAAGACGGCGACGTCCGGCTTTGGGAATCGAATGTGATCGTCCGATATCTCGCACATAAGAGCGGGGACAGCCGGTTCTGCCCGGCGAACATAGGGAAACGGTTCGACGCGGAACGCTGGATGGACTGGCAGGCGACCGTGTTTTGGCCAGCATTGCGCCCGCTGTTCATTGAACTCATCAGGACGCCGCATACGAAGCGCGACGCGGCTGTTGTCTCAAGGGGCGAAAGTCTGTCTTTAGCCGCTGTGCGGATACTCGACGCCCGGCTTTCGGACCGTACTTTTCTCGCAGGGGATTTCTTCTCCATGGGCGACATTCCGGCTGCGACAGCTGTTCATCGTTGGTATGCGCTGGATATCGACCATCCGGAACTGCCAAGCGTACGCCGGTGGTATGATCTTATGCAGCAGCGTCAACCCTTCAGAGACGTCGTCATGACGCCTTTGAGCTAGCAGCGCTTTTCAGCTATATTCAAATCGGCAGTCGACGCAGTTGCGGCCGTCCACTGAAACGACCACATGATCGCCGACGTGCACGGAATGCAGGCCGAGCGGGGTGCCCGCCAGCACGAGATCGCCCGGCTTCAAGGTTTCGCCGAAACGATCGAGATCGCCACGCAGCCAATCGATGGCCTCGGCCGCGCCACCCGCCATGGCCCACAACGATCCCGCGTCGACGGTCGCACCGTTGATCGCCACGGACAAAGTGTGCGCGTTCGCCCAATCCTCTAGCGGCCTCTTTTCGAGATGGCGCGGTATAACGGCGCCCGCATTGATCCCGTTATTGGCGACGAGTTCAGCGAGCGTCTTACGGGGCGCCCTGAACACGAACTGGTGCAGCTCAATGACAGGAAAGGCCGCCGTGATACTGCCATCAGCCCCGATCTGCAGGGCTATCTCGCCCTCGATCGCGGGGTTGACGTAACTACTGTACCGCAGCGCTTCACCGGAGCTGCGGATTTCGCTGCGAAACAGGCGCGCATGGATCGGACCTCTCATGCCGAACTGCTCGACCACGCCGGGACCAATGCAGCCGACCTTATACCCGGCTATCGCGTCACCCGCAGCACAACGTAAGCCCGCAAACTCGATTTGAACGTTGTAAGCCTCTTCGAGCGTCAGCGATATTTCTGGATCAGCGAACACGGTTCCCGGGGTGCCCCGTTGGTAGTCACGCCATTGACGCGCGGCCAAACTCTTCAACGACATGTGATCCATAATGTGCCGCGCCGACATCGGTCAGGTCAGCCGATATTTCGCGACAGCATCCTCGTTCCAAGCTAGCCCATTGCCGGGTCTGTTGGCAGGAATTGCAAAGCCGTCCTTGATCCGAAGCGGCTGCTGCAAAATCGGGTCAGCCCAGTCGACATATTCGAGCCAGTGGCGCCCCGGCGTTGCCGCCAGCAAATGCGCGCTTACTTCAGGGAAAAGGTGGGACGATACTTCGCGATTGTATGCCGCAGCGAGTTCCGCCGCGCGCTGCCAGCCGGTGATGCCGCCGATCCTGTCGAGATCAAGCATGATATAGTCCGAGGCGCCTGCTTCCAACGCCGCCGCCATCGGAGGCAGCCCGGTAAAATTCTCTCCAATCTGGATAGGTGTTCTCGCCGCCTGTCCGATCAGCGCCATGTGCCGGTAATCGTCATGTCGAATCGGCTCCTCGATCCAGTAGACCCCCTCGTCGTCGAGCGCCATCGCATGTTGCATCGCGTCTGAGAACGTTAGCGCCTGATTGAAATCCACCATCAAGCGGACGGAATCGGATAGCCGATGGCGTACAGCCCTGACGGTTGCAAGGTCGTGCTCAAAACTGCTCCGGCCAAGCCTCAACTTGACCGCCGTGAAGCCACCTTCCAGCAGCCCCTGGACTTCGTCGGCGGCCCGGTCGGGTGGCATCAGCCCCAGGCCGTTGCTGTTATAAGCAGGGATTGGTTGAAGGCTGGCCCCCAGACAGATCGCAAGCGGTTTGCCTGCTGACTTCGCGAGCGCATCCCAAGCCGCGGTATCCACGGACGAGGCCACCATCGCGAGCGGCCCGGTCAAGCCGGGGAGCCTGAAATATCGGGATACAGCGTGTGCAAGGTCAAGCGGCAGTAGGGGCAGTCCAGCCAGCTGCTCGCTTAGTTCGGCCACGATGGGTACCAGCGAACGTGCGATCGAGGGCTGGTAGCAAAACGCGTAAGCGTGCCCTGTGATCCCGTCTTGAGTCAAAACGTCGACCAGCAGCAGGCAGGCCGCGTCAATACTCCTGGCGCTTGTGCCAAGCGGTCGCGTCATCGGCAACTTGACGGCAGTCGCTGCCAGCGAACGGAGCACTGGCGTATAGGTGTGCGCCATCGGTTTCCTTGCATATCCGCCTACCGAACGGCTTGCCTTCCCGCATATGGAGGCCTGGTAACTGAACAGTCGATCTAAAATGCTTCGTGCCGCTCCATTCGTCAACGGCGAGTGTTTTTGGACTACAAATGCAAGGCATCCATATTTCTCAGCCGGAAAACTTGCTCTTCCAAGCTGAGCAGAAGTAGTTGCGCAATTAAACTCGCTGCATCACCGCGGTAGAAAACCGGTCGAGAACCACGGCACGGCCGCCACGATGATGAGGCCGACCAATAGCGCTCCAAGATAAGGCCAGATATCCCGCATGACGGCACCAGGATCAACGCGCCCGATCACGCAGGCGGCGTAATATCCCACACCTACGGGAGGGGCAAAAAGGCCGATGCCCATCGCCAGGATCACAACCATAGCATAATGAACTTCGTTGATGCCGGCCAGGCGCGCGCTGGGGAACATCAGAGGACCGAAGACGACGATAGCTGGAATACCCTCGAGCACGCTTCCCAGCACTACGAAAGCTGCGATCGTGCCGACCATGAAAGTGACGGCGCCGCCAGGCAATGTTGTGATCGTCTGCGCCAGATTGCGGGAAAAGCCTGATTCGGTAAGGACCCATCCCATGCTGGTCGCGGTACCGATGATAAGCAGGATGGCACCGGACAAACACGCAGTCTCCACCAACATCGGATAGAGGCGGCGCCAGTCAAATTGGCGGTAAACCAGGATGCCTGCGAGAACGCCATAGGCAATGCCGATGGTCGACACTTCAGTCGCGGTTGCCACACCTTCAACCACGGCGGCGCGTATCAGAAAAGGGAGCGCCAAGGCGGGCGCGGCGATCACGAAAAGGCGCGCGATCTCCCGCGCGGGCACGCGGGTGACCTTGCTCATATCTTCATTTCGCGCCCGCCAGCGGGCGAGGACGGCCAGGGTTATCGCAAGTACGAGCGCGGGCATCAGGCCTCCTGCGAAGAGAGCGGCGATGGAGACGCCTGTGACCGAACCGATTGTGATGAGCACGAGCGATGGCGGAATAGTCTCGCTCATGGCGCTGGACGCGGCCAACAAGGAAACGAGTTCGCTGTCTCTGATTTCGCGACGCTTCATCTCGGGCAACAGCGCCGGCGCAACGGCGGCCATGTCGGCTTCCTTTGCGCCTAATATCCCCGACGCCAGATACATGCCCGAGAAGCACATAGCAGAGACCACCGCGGATATGCCCGACCAACGAAGCGAGACACTCAATCATGGCACGGGCCATACCCGTCATTTCGATGAGAAGACCGAGAAAGACAAACAGCGGTACGGAAAGCAGCACGAGCGTACTCATGCCTTCGTCCATGCGCGACACGACGATACTGAGCGGCGCGGTGGTCAACGTTTGAAGATAGGCCGTAGTCGTTAGGCCTAAGGCGAAAGCGATCTGCACCGACAAGGCGACGCCGTTCCCCATGAACAGCACGAAAAATATGACGAGGTTCCAGGCTCCCATTGTGCGCAGGAGCGGTGCGCCAGAGTGAAGAAGCAACGCAACGGCCGCAAGGCCTAAAAGCGTCGGCAACCAGCGTCGCCAACCCTATCTGAAACACCCGCTCATAGTAATCAAAAGCATCAGCCCTATGCCGACCGGCATCGCTGCCGCACGATAGGTGTTGTGGAGGCCAAGAGCCGGCGTTTCGATCGCCCATTCGTCAAGCGCGTATTCGTAGGCCCAAGGCAGAATGAGAATCAAAAAAAGCGCAATGACGGCTTCTACCAAGGCTCGGGCCGCCAGCCGCTTTGCCGGGCTGAAGCGCAAGACGAGCGCCGTCAGTCCCATGTGCTCACGCCGCAGCAAGGCGACGGTCGCGCCCATCATGGCGAGCCAGAGAAAACACATCGAAGCGAGCTCATCGACCCAGACCAAAGGCCGATGGAATACGAATCTGGAGACAACGCCGACGGCAAGTACGACGATCTCAATCAGCACCAGAGCGCTTGCGACAGGCGCGATCGCGGCGTGGATCACCCGCTCGAGCTTCGTGTCGCTATCCGAAGGCGATGGGCTCATCGGCATTTTTCCCGCAAACCAAAAAAAAGTGACTAAAGGGTGGGATCTCACCCCAAACGATTGGTGTCGTTTCCGAAGTGTGGGTTTGTTCCGACACTCAAACGGACAACGGTCGTCAGTCCGGCTTTCGAGACGTCCAACTCGTCCATCTGCATTCGTTCCAGACAGACTCCCTCGAAGCGGGCGAAATCGTCGAAAGCCTTCTTCAGGTAGGAAATCCGGTGCGGCTGTCCGCTAATATAGGGGTGGATGGCGACGGCCATCACTTTCACGCGTTCGAGGCTCTCTTCATACAGCTGATCGAATGATTTAGTCAGGCGCGTGAGCCAATAATCGCTCTGATGCTGATGGATCATCATCACGGGGATGTCGTTATGCTCGACCGTATAGGGCAAAGTGATCAGCGGGCCATGCGCAGTGGCAATGCGGTCGGTTCGTCGTCATAGACCCAGTCGCCGATGTAGCGGAGGCCGGCGGCAGCCAGATGAGATCCGACGTTTCAAGCGTTTGGGTAAGTCCAGGCCTCCGCCAGCCGATCGGCGTTTCCCGGTAAAGCTCTCGATCACATCGAGTGACCTGCGGATCATCGCCGGTTGATCCTCCAGTTTGTGCATCGGTATTTGATCGTAGGCGTGGGCCATGAATTCCCACCCAGCGTCGCGCGCCTGTTCAGCAACCCGTCGATAATCTTCGCAGACCCGGGCGTTGATCGAGAGTGTCGGTCGAATGCCGAGGCGATCAAAGAGCTTGAAGAAACGCCAAACGCCGACGCGCATGCCGTATTCATGCCAGCTCCAGTTTGGGACGTCGGGCATTAGAGGCATGCCATTGGGCGGTGACAGGAAAGCGCGTGGCATAGGCCGAGAGATGTCCCAGACTTCCAGGTTGACGATCGGCCAGATCACCATGCGTGCGCCGCTGGGCAAGGCGAGTTTCGGCCGATCAACAATGGCGGAATAGGGAGCGCGTTCGTGTGGTTGCATGATCAACTCTTCTGATACGGCTTCGGTCCGGTCGACTAGCTCAATTTGCCGGTGTAGTGCTCCAGCAAACTCCAGGTTTGTTCACCGAATTTGCCGCGCCATTGCTCGTCAAAGCCGGCTGATGTCAGCTTTTCGCCGAATGGCTTCGATGGCGGCGTATTGAAGGACCAGTCCCTTGGCAATGAGATCGCCCTTGACGCTGTCGTTTAACCCTCTGATCGCGACGCGCTCTTCCATGGTCGCTTGCTTGATATTCCTGGCGATGATGTCTTTGAGGGTATCGGGAATCCGGCCCCACAACCGGCCGTTCGCGACCAGCCAGTAGCCGTCCCACATGTGATTGGTGATCGAGACGTACTTCTGCACTTCATACATACGCAGGATCAGGATCAGGGCGAGAGGATTTTCATGTCCCTCAACAATCCTGGTCTGCAGCGCCGAATAGGTTTCGGCAAGATTGATGCTTGTCGGTGATGCGCCGAAGGCAGCGAACAAGGAGACCCACAACGGGCTTGGCGGAACGCAATCTTAAATCCCGCCAGATCTTCCACTTTTTCGATCGGGTGCGAACTCGACGTGATTTGGCGGAAGCCGTTGTCCCACATGTGTTCGAAGGCATAGAGATTAAGCTTGGAGATACCGTCGCGTACATGTGCGCCGAGATCGCCATCCATCGCATCCCAAATCTGGTCGTAACCTTGCCAGGCGAAGCCTACACCGTGGATGGCCGCGACTGGTGCCAGGGTGGAGAGACGAGGCCCGAAAGCGCAAAGAGCTCCAGAGCTCCGCTGCGAACCTGCGAGAGCATGTCCGTGTCCGTGCCAAGCGAGCTATTTGGAAACAACTGAAGCTCGACCCGTCCTCCGCTTTCCTGCTTGATGCGATCGGACGCCGTGCCCATGGCGACGATCATCGGATGGCTTTCGGAAATGTTGTTGCCAAATTTCGAACCAAATTCGGCGCTTTGAGCGCGCGCGCTACGCAAGGGAGGCGCGGCGAGAGCGGTTGCCCCGATGGCAGCTTTCAGGAGATGCCGGCGATGGAGTGTGGCCACGAAATTCCTCCGGATGCATGGTTATGGAGCAAACATTCCAGCAATAATCATGCCATATCGGTCGGTGTCCGCTTCGGTCTGATCTCGATAGACCGAGAATAAAGCCATTTTCCACAAGACGATCATAGGTATTGAAAATCGGCCAACGGATGTTATGGAGTGATCATTCATATATGAACCTACCCATTTCTGGGCAGAGGTAAAGGGGTTTTTCAATGATCACCGTATGGGGGCGCGCAAACTCCACGAACGTCATCAAGGTTCTGTGGTTGTGCGAGGAACTAAATCTTCGATTTTCGCGCAAGGATGTCGGAGGACCATTCGGCGGTCTGCAGACCCCGGAATTTCTTGCCCTGAATCCCAATGGGGTGATCCCGGTCGTCGAAGACGACGACGCGGTCGTGTGGGAAAGCCACTCGGTTCTACGTTTCCTTGCGCAGAAATACGGTTCAGGCACGCTTTATCCAGCCGACCCCGTCGGTCGCTCCCAAGTCGAACGCTCGGCTCGATTGGCTCATCAGTACGCTGTCGCCAGCGCTTAATCCGGTGTTTGTCGCGCTCTACCGCACGGCTGCCGAGCAGCGGGATCATGCGGTGCTCAAGATGCTGATCGAGCGGTTGACTGCCGCGATCAGCCAACTCGATGCTCATTTGAGTGCACAGCCTTTCATCGCCGGTGCCTCATTCTCGATCGCCGATGTTGCATTTGGAAACTCGGTATGGCGCTGGTTCGCGTTCTCTTTCGAGAAGACGAAGTTGCCGCACCTGGAGCAATGGCAGGCGCGCGTCTCGAAACGGCCGGGATACCAGAAATACGTCGCTCAACCTTTGAGTTGATCCGAACGGAGTTTAGATCGCAAAAGATCCAGAGAGGCTCGAATGCCATGGGCGAGATCATCATACACCACTACCCGCAATCGCCCGTCTCGGAGAAAATCCGAAAAGCGATGGGCCTGAAAAAGCTTTCGTGGCGCTCGGCCGAGCAGAACAAATTCCCGGACAGGCCCGAGCTCTTCGCCATGACGGGAGGATACCGCCGCCTGCCTGTGCTGCAGATCGGTTCCGATCTCTATTGCGATACGCAGTGCATATTTCGTGAATTGGAGCGGCGCTTTCCGTCTCCCAGCCTTTTTCCTAACGGCGAAAGGGGCTTGCCGTTTGCGCTGTCGCGTTGGACAGACAACACGATGTTTGATCTGGCGATGCGGGTATCGTTTGCCCCGATTGCGGCAACGCTGCCCGCAGCCCTGGTGGAAGACAGGGCAAGGCTGTATCTCGGACCGGACGGCGACTTTAAGCGTGAGGTCGCCGACTTGCCACATACCATCGCGCAGCTTCGGACGCAGCTCGGTTGGCTGGAGGAGACCTTATCTGGAGACCGGCTTTTTCTGTTCGGCTCACAGCCGGGTATGGGGGATCTTCTAGTCTGGTTCATCGTCTGGTTCATCCGAGGCAAGAACGACACGACGGACCGGTTGCTGCAGGAGTGCCCGGCTGTACTGGAGTGGGCGTCGCGTATGGACGGGTTTGAATACGGTCACGCCGTGCCGATCTCGCCCGCCGAAGCATTGGCCCAGGCGCGCTCAGCCGAGCCCGCCGTCATTGATGGTGTCGATGCAGCCGATCCGCTCGGGCTGCGGCTCGGCATGACCATCGCGATCCTGCCTATTTCCGACACCGGTGAAAAGCCGATCACCGGCGAACTCGTCGCATCATCGCGCGATACCGTGACCTTGCGGCATAGCGCGCCGGAATGCGGGACGATTTCGCTGCATTTTCCCAGGGTCGGCTATCGAATGGCGCCCGTAGGTGGCGCTAAGTGATAGAATGACGGGTTTTAAGGACCTCGCTGATAGGCTAGATTCGTGCCGTTGGCGCGAGAACGTCGCGGCGATCTGATTGGAAAGGAGAGTTCTGCCAGTGGCGCGGCCGCGTAATTTCAATTCGGGCAGGGTAGTCGATGGTGCGATGCACGAATTTTGGCGCAATGGCTTCAACGCTACGGCCGTGGAGCGGCTTTGCGCCGTCATGGAGCTTAGCCCCGGTAGTCTCTACGGAGCCTTCGGCGGGAAGCGCGAATTGTTCATTGCGGCGCTCGATCGCTATATGGATCAGATATCGAGCGATGCCATCCGGAGAATTTCGGCGCCTGCGTCCGGTATGGAGGGAATTCGCGCCTACTTCTCGAACTTGATTGACGCGATCGCGGAAGGACGACGGGCGCGAGGATGTTTCCTCACAAACTCGCTCATCGAGCTTGGGCAGAGCGACCCCGAGGTCTCAAGCAAGATCGCCACCAACCTGGCCAGATTGGATGTGCGTATTCGCATCGGCGCTCACGAGAGCGAGTGCCGCAGGCGAAATCGCTCCAGAGCCGGGTGCGAAGTCGGCAGGTTATCTTGTTTGCTTGGTGCAGGGGCTCAATGTTCTGGCAAATACGAAGCCCAACCGCGGTTTCCTTGAGAATATTGTCTCCTCGGCGCTGCGAGCGCTTTGAGGAACCCGTAACCGACGACGGTTGCCGCGTTGGGTATTGAGTACATAGGCAACGCTCCTTTGGATCGCTGTCATTGCACCCTTGATCACACGGTCGATACGACCCATGTAGCTAATTTTCATCGCCCGGGACGGATTAAACAGACGGATACGTATCAGAAACGTCCGCTATCCACGCACAATCTGCCTTGCGAAACGCGGCCGGTCCAGGCATTTGTGCCATTACTCGGCGGCTGAGACCTATTGCGCCGAAGACCTGGCATTCGTTCACATGCCGCCTGCACCTCCGGTCTTTCGGTCAGGATCCTCATCGATCGAAGGTGGCCACTGCTTGCAGTCGAAGCTTCGGGCCGCACCACCGCAGGCACCGCCTGCCTGACTGGAAGGCCGAGTCTGACCGGCTGACCTGGAATCAGTGAGACCAGGGCTCTTTTGGATACTCTCCTGAGCTTTCTCTTCCTCCCGGCCGTTCGTCGCGGCCTTCGCTGGTGCAATAATTGGAACGACAACCAGCGCCGTCGCGTATATCGCCAGTGTCAAAAGCGGGGTCGCAGATTTTCTCATGCGTCTCTTTCTCATGCGTCTCTCCTGACGTGAGTGGAGCGGGCTTGTGCTGATGGTTCGTTTCAGAGTAGCGAATGTTACAGCGAAAATTGCACGGCTATAGATTCCGGCCCGGTCTGCCGCTCCCCGCGCGATTGCTAATTTCACGCGATCGTTAGGTGGAGGCCTTGTCCTGAACGTCTAAGTTGACGGCCTGGTCATCGAGAGTTGGGCGTCGGAGGATTGCTTCATGAAGCGTTTCTATCGTCTCAGTAACCTCATGCTATCTGTACTAGCCGTGTTGTCCTCCTTAGCGACGCCATTCGTCGCGCACGCGCAAAGCGCCTCTCCTGTCGATGTCGTCAAGCAGGCCGTAGCGGCCGTTGGCGGCGTTGAGGCACTCCGCTCGGTGAAGGGTTTGTCACTCAAGGCGGATGCACAGTTCTGGGAGCCCCAACAAAGCTACGTCGCTGACGGTGAGCCCCGCTTTATCGGCGGTTCCATACTCACCCTCACGTGGCAAGGTGAGAAGGATATGTCGCGATCCGATTGGGACCGCAAATTCGAATACCCGTTCGTCGAAGAGAAAAAATACAGCGAAATTGTCGGCCCAAGATACGGCGCTGTTTCGACGGCGAAAGGTGAGGTACCCATGTCCGATATTAAAGTCGCAGCCTATCGGCGCGAGTTCGAAAGGGCATCACCAATTCTACTCTTGAAAGCGCTTGACGCGCCACAGAAGCTTTCTTCGTTGCCCGATCAGATTCTCGACGGCAAGCCGCTGCCGTCAGTTGCTTTTTCGGACGGTGACTTCAGGTTCACGATCTTGTTTGATCGCTTGACCAAGTTGCCGGCCGCAGTTCGTACGCTCGACGACGACTGGATTTACGGAGATGTTAATTTCGATCTCGTATTCGGCGATTGGCGATCGGTGGATGGGATTAGGATCCCATACTCGCAGACATACAACGTCAATAACACCGTTGTTGGGCGCGTAGAATATCAAGAAATCAAGATCAACCCATCCATCGCGCCTGACACCTTCGCGATACGCGATGAGGCCCGAAGGGATACGATAATGCCGGCTACAGGGTCGGTACCCTACCAATGGGTGATTCGCCGTTTGTTTCTCGGCCGCTTTCTTGACAGCAACACCGTAAATTATCCTTCGCCCGCAACGGGGCTCAAGCTTGTCGAACTTTCTCCAAACGTTCAATTCGTGACTGGCGGTTCCCACAACAGTCTAATCGTTGCGCGCAAAGACGACCTGATCGTATTCGACGCTCCCATCAACGAATGGCAGTCTCGTTGGACGATCAACGCAGCAAAGGCGAAGTATCCCGGGAAGCCGATAAAATATCTCGTGCTGACACATCACCATAACGATCATACTGGTGGAGCGCGAACGTACGTGGCTGAAGGGGCTTCAATCATCGTTGCGGCGCCAAATAAAGCGCACTTCGAGACGATGTTTCGCGCGCAACACACGATTAACCCCGATGAGCTTCAGAAAAACCCGAAGCCGGCCAATATAATCGAATTCGATGATCACATGACGCTCGAGGATGAATTCGGCAAGATCCAGTTGTACAAGATCGTCAATCCGCATGCCGATGGCATGCTAATAGGACATCTGGTTAACGAGAACATCGTCTGGGTCACAGACCTTTATTCGCCGATCCGTGACGAGGATCGTTCGGAGATGTTCGTTTCCTTCTACGAGGGTTTGAAGAAGCTAGGGATTGCGCCGGGACGTATCGCAGGTGGGCACGGAGGAATCGTGCCGGCATCTGAAATGGAGGCAATTATAGCTAAGAGATGAACTCGTAACATCGGAGGTTGGCAACTAGTTGCTATCGGTAGCAATCTGCGCATCGAAGAGTTGCTTCCTAAAGGCGAGACCCGGTGCGCTCGTTAGGGGCCGCCTGCAGTCTCAAAATGCTTTGCGGCGAAGTGAGATTCGCGTTCGTGATTTAACGTTACCGCGTGCGGCTTTAGCGTCACAATTGCCACGGCTGTGCTATTCTGGACGATGTTAGAGCTGAAAACTGGAACTGTGCGTGGAACCGATGGTCACATGGGGACGACTGGGTAATTGGAAATGTATGTGAGATCAAAATTGATGGTGGTGCAAAACGATATATTCTGGGTTTAGGAACAGAGTTGCGGTAGCCACGGCTTATCAATCGCAGTAATGCAGACCTGCTTCATAAAATTGACGAAGCCGACCTTGAAGTCGCGATGACACCGCACTCCAGTCCTTGAAGTCAGACGCGCCGCTCCGTGCCTGACGATCGAGCTCCGAGTGGACTTCGCTGAGGTCGAGCGATGTCAGACGTCCATGGCGAGACACTTCGCGCCCAGCGACCAGCAGATGTTTGATGTGAGTGGCCGTTGCCCGACGGGCAACGAGATGCGCAGGGTCTAAATCGACAATTACATCCTTCGATAGCTCTGCGTAATCGAGTACTAGAAGGTCTGCTTCAGCCCCTGCGGAAATACCGGCACCGGCATCGATTCCGCTCACACTGTGACGACCGCCATAGCTGCCCATGTACAGAAGGTCCGAGAGTGGAAGACCTGCATCGAACCTGTTGCCACGATGCAAGAGATAATTAAGCCGAAGTTCGCGGAATGCGTCGTCATCGTCGTCAAACGAGAATCCATCCAAGCCCATGGCCAACGGCACGCCATGGCGCTTCAGGGCGGTGACCGGGGCAATTCCGGATTTCAGGAAGAGATTTGAACAAGTGTTGATTGCAACTGTCACGCCGCGCTCTGCCAATAGCTCCATTTCATCCTCCCGTAGCCATATCGCGTGGGCGACGGAAAGCCGAGGCGATAGCAGACCTAGCGAGTCGAGAAATCGCAATGGCCCCTGGGGATAGACATGGTCGAGGTATTCTCTTTGCGTCTTTAATTCGAGAAGATGCATGTGGACGCGCCGACCGGTTTCCTCGGACCGTTCAGCGATCCGCCGCAGCAGTTCCGGTGAACACCACTCCATTCCGTAAGGCCCGAATTGGACCTTGACGAGGGGGCCTTCGATCTGTCCGGCGAGATTGTCGACAAAACGTACCTGCTCGGCCGGAGAAGCGGGGGCTTTAAGTAGCTTGCTTTGGATCAGCTCTCGATCGGATGCATCCAGCCCATCAAGGATGCGGTTATCAGGACCATACCCGAGCGGATTAACGTCGCGCATTGCCACGGCGACAGCGATTCGAACGCCGATCGTATTCGCGGCGCGCGCAACCGTCGCGAGTTCTTCGTCGAGCTTCGCCGGGTTGCGGGGTCGCGTGTAGTGGACCATGATTGAACCGACACCGCTCAGGGCCTGCCGTCCAAGCGCCGCGCAGGCTACCAGATAGGGATCGACTGGTGGAATATTCGTCATGTGAGCGAGCCATAGCTCGAGCGGTAGATCGAAGCCGCCGAGCGCCGAAGGGCGCACGCCGCGGACATGGTCATGACCGTTTGCAAGCGGCGGCATTAGTAGAAGATCAGATCGAGCGTCGGGTGCGGGTGTTGCCTGTTGAAATCCCGCAGGAGTTGATATCACTTGAGCCCGGCTGCATGAATGCTGACCTGGCAACGGCATGTCTAGAAGAAGGCCCTCAAAATATAGCTGCTTCATTTGTCGACTTTCGATGAATTGTCTTGGGGCCGTTTATAGACGCCAGTTCACGAAATGACGTTCCGCGGCCGATGCGCCGCGGAATATGCAGAGCGCGATGAATACTGACGTTATTACAGCCGCCCATAACAGGGCGGTTTCGCGCAACTCGCCTGCATCGAGGATCAGATTGCCGAGGCCGGGCAATCCCGTGATCCATTCGGAGAGCATGGCGCCAAGAATTGCGCTCGCGCCCGCCACGCGCAAACCGGAAAACAGGTACGGTAGCGAGTAGCGAAGTTGGACATACCTCAGGCGCTGCCACCGAGTGGCCATGTAGACGTGGAGCAGCTCTTCGGCATTCTGGTGAGGAGTTGTAAGTCCTTTACGCAGGTTGACGAGCAACGGAAAGAACGTGACAATTGCGACGACGACCACGCTCGTCGCCATGCCCCGCCCCAAGGCCAGCGTTATGATCGGCGCGATAGCTGTAACCGGCATGGAACGAAAGGCGATGACGATAGGTGATACAGCATCGGCTAAATTTCTGCTGGCCGTGAACGCCACGGCAAGACCGAGAGCAAGCGCTAAGCTGAAGCAAAGACCGAGTGCAGCGCTGGAAAGGGTGTATCCTGCATGCAGCGCGATGATGTTCCATTTCGTCGTGAAAGCCTCAAGGACCATCACGGGCGATGGCATAAGATAAGGAGGAATCTTGAGGCCTAGGATTGCCAGATGCCAAGCAAATGTCATCATGCTTGTGACCAGCAACGGCAAAGCGATCGAGCGGAGAGCGCTGAACGGTTGCCTCGCTGTCGCTAGGGTCATTTTCTCAATTCGCGATTTCGGTTTCGTCGATCGTACGGTCCGTCAGTTTTTCGACCATGGCCCAGAAGCCGAATCCGGCGGCTGACAGCAGGCAAGTGGTGATGACCGAAAGCCAAACGGTAGGCGTGTCGTAGGCAAAGAGGGCATAGAGCATCATCGCGCCGATGCCTCGATCGGAGCCCGCCCATTCAGCCGTGACTGCACCCAGCACTGCTGAGGGGGCGGCTACCTTCAGGCCAGCGAAGATATAGGGAAGCGCACTCGGAATGAGGAGATGCCGAAGTGTCTGCGTGCGGCTCGCCGAGAGAACGATGAGAAGTTCCTTTTGCCGGGCGTCCGCCGACGAAAGTCCTTGGATCGCGCCGACGAGGATGGGAAATTGGCAGGCCATTGCCGCCAACGTCACTTGAAGCTGGGTGCCGGTCCCGATCCAGAGTGCGAGCAAAGGAGCGGTCGCTATAATCGGCAAACTGTGAAGCGTGGCGCCTGTGTTGTATATCAAGCCGTAGAGAGGGCGGAAGAGCGCAGCTAGAGAAGCTGCGGCGAATGTCGCGACCGCCGCGATCAGAAATCCGAGTCCCGCTCTTCCAGCTGTTGGAGCCAGGTTTTCCAGCAAAATAGCGTGGCTTGTGATCGCTTTCGCCAGCACAGACGAAGGCGCAGGAATGTAGACTGGGCCGACGCCCGTTCGTTGCAAAGTTTCGGTAACGCCAAGCACAGCTATGATAACCGCTGCAGGACGCCAAACTCTTGTGAGCGTCATAGAGAGCCGCATGCTATAGCGTCTCGACTTGGTTATCGCTGTCCGGGCGAGGCATCTCACGCATGAACAAGGCGTCCCGAACCTGGTTGACGTAGTCGAAGAATTCCCGGCCGCGCATCATGTCCAGGCTGCGTGGCCGCGGCAGGTCGATGGGTATCGTGGCTGTGATACGGCCAGGTCTTGGGCTCATCACCGATACGACATCGGACATGAACACGGCTTCGGCGATCGAGTGGGTCACGAGCAGCGCTGTCGTGCGGGAATCTGACCATATTCTTAGCATTTCGATGTTCATGCGCTGGCGCGTGATCTCGTCCAGCGCGCCGAAGGGCTCGTCCAGCATGAGCACATCTGGCTTCAGTACTAACGCGCGGGCGATAGCAGCGCGCTGCTGCATCCCGCCCGAGAGCTCGTGAGCGAGCGCATTTTCGAAACCCTTCAACCCGACGAGCTCGATGAGTTCGGAACAGAAAGCTTCTTGTTCTGCCCGGTAGCTGCGGCCCGCGAGGTCCAACGGAAATTCAATATTCTGTCTCACGTTTCGCCAAGGTAGCAGCGTTGCGCTTTGAAACACGAAGCCAAGACGCCTCTCGCGACGGATCGCATCCGGCGACACTCCGCCAATCGTGACGCTCCCCGCGAACGGAGGGATGATACCTGCGATCAGACGCAGCAATGTCGACTTTCCACAGCCGCTTGGTCCGATGATCGAGCTAAAGCTGCCCGCCTTGACGATCAGTTCGACCCTATCGAGCGCGATTGTCCGCCCATTGCGTCCGTCGAAAACGGCGGTCACTCGCCCAACATTGATATCGCGCGACATTACTTGGAGTTCAGTGCAGCTTCCACGAAGCTGGGATCGCAGAGATCATCTACTTTCATCTTCGAGCCGATGATGCCGGCCTGGTGGTAGATATCGATAATTCGTTCATAGACATTCATATCCAGTTCAAGAATTCGGGACTCTCCGTGCGGACCAACCTCGATGAATGGCTTGCTGGCTTTGACTTCGGCTAACTGGGCCGTGTAGTCGAGGCCCGATGCTCCATATTTCTCGACCATGAGTTTGGCGGTATCCTCGGGATGGTCTAGTGCGAACCTCCACGACTGCGACGCCGCCCGCAGGAAGCGGATCACCGTATCTGAGTTTTTGGCTAGGTAGTCCTCACGCGCGTAGATTGTTCCTGTCGTCTCGGGAACGCCGAGGTCCTGAACATTCAGCATGAAGATATCGACGCCACGGGTTTGCAGCATTACCCCTTGATTGGTCGAATAGCCAGGCAAAGCGTCGATCTGGCCATTGGCAAGTGCCGCGGGATCCGGAGAACCCGGCAAGAATTTCACCGAAGCGGGATCCACGCCGGCACTCTTCAGTAAGTACAAAACGACCGGTCTGGTTGACGTCGGAACGGCGATCGTTTTGCCTTCGAGATCCTTGATGCTGCGGATTGGTTTGGAAGCAAGGCTCATGATGCAGAACGGGCTCTTAGCGAAGACCGTTCCGATGATCCTCACCGGGATGCCCTTATCTCGAGCGATTAGAATTGAGCCAACAGGCCGGTCGCCGAGATTGTACTGACCGCTCGCAACGTTTGCGATTGGATCGATGTTCGGGCCGCCCGAATTAAAGCTCGGCGAGATATCGTTCTGCTTGAAAATGCCGTGTTCAATTCCGGAAAAATAACCACCATATTGCGCGCTTTTGACCCAAGATAGCTGAAACGAAAGCTCGGCGGGGGCGGCGCTGGCTAAATCGATAATGGCTGGAGCAAGCAACGCAGCCGAGGCGGAGCGAATGAAATTTCGGCGGCTCATCTCGAACTTCGTGCCCATGAGTAATCTCCATGATGGATGAACTAGAGGGGAAAGTGTGTAGATGTTTCACGCGGGCCATACGGCGCGGGTCGCGAGCTTTGTCGAGGCTATACGGATGTTTCAAACAGCAGACGGCGAATGGCGGTACTGGTTCGGCTGACGTGATCGTTGAGAATTCGGACGGCCTCGTCGGCGTTGCGCCGAATGGCTGCGGCGACCATCGCGTCTTCGTCATCGGAAACGAGATCCTGATGCGGCAAGTTTGCAGAGTCGTCGGTATCGATCGAAATGGTCGTAAAGGCTTTCGCAGAAGCGCAGGAGCCATGGCGACGCGCAGCAGCTGATGAGGCAGAGATGAAGAGAACGATGATGGGCCTCCCACTCCTCCCCCAACCTTAAATCGCCGGCCTGCAATTTGCGCGAGGCCAGTGAAAAGCGGTGATGGCGTTTAACCAACTCGCTTTCCCGCTCCTCATCGAGGCGTTGAATTGAGAGTCGGAGGGCTCGTACTTCCAGATCCCTACGTCGATCGGTCAGATCCGCTAGTTCCTCGCGGCTTACCTCTGCAGTTCGAAAACCTCGTTGGCTCGACAAAACGAGAAAGCCTTCCGCGGCAAGCCGGAACATCGCTTCACGCAAGGGGCTGCTGCTGACGCCATATCGTTCGCGTAGATCTTCGATCCGAAGTGGTGCCCCAGGGAGGCACACACCGCTGACGACATCGCTGCGCAATTGCGCGTAGATCGAATCGGAGAGGGTCTCATTTCTCATCTTTTGGCGCCTTAACATCCAGTGCGTAATTAAAAGCAATTTGCATGCCATGTATGATTATGCATGATTAGACGAATTTGCATTTTATCGGTTGGCCGGGACAGAAAATTCCTAAGGGAAATCATCAGCTTGAGAAGTTCTGTTGGCCAACGAGCTATAAAATCCGCAACAGATGCGGTTGCTTAAGATACGGCCCGGCGCCTCACTATTTTGGCATTGCAGTCCTAGTCGATAGCCGGAGGCGGTAACATTCTCAGTCTGCTGGACGACGGCATCGCAGCCGCAGAGCTTGCTGTCGATCACCTGAACGTCGGTCGTAAGCGGCGCTTTTCATTTGCAGTCTCCTCCAAATCATAAGATCAGTTGGAGTGAAGCGGTGGCTTTGTCTCTGTCAGCTTTCTTTGTTCAACTACGCTCGCTGAGGCACAGCCGAGTTTTTGGCTTAGACGATTTTCGTTCCGTTTCAGGATACCGCTTTTATTGCGGCGCGCGTCGCAGCGAGCCTCATCGACGTCCGCCGATAAGGACAACAATATATGGAAGATCAAGAACTGCATCCGGGGTGCGGCATGTCGCAATCACGCCGAGCGATGGCCGAATGTATCTCCGCTAGCACGGCGCACCATGCGCAAAACCGAGCATCGCGGTATCGCTCGCGTCGCATCCGAGTTCCTGCTTAGTCTAATCGCCTAAAGCCTTATCCGCTTTCCTAAACTGCGCTCGCCTCAGCAGACTAAATCACCCGTGACTAAGCCAACAATTCACGCATGGCGTGGCCGATCACGGTCATCATCGGGATAGTATCTCTGGAGAACTGAGAGATCGTATCGAGTAACTGGGGAGTAGCGGCAAAACGTTTGAGGGGCGGCAAATTTATTGCGACTATTGCTGCCTCGTGGATCATCGCTTTTTGCAAATCGTCGCTCGCCTCGGCGATACTGTGGTCTCGGAAGTGCGGAAGGAGCGAGACGTGAAGCGTTGCGAGATACTTTGGCCAATGAGCCAGATGCCTAAAGAGGCTAGGCACGACTGGGTCGAGCTTAGAGCGGTCGCCGAAACCAAAGTCATTGACAAGCCATCGTAGTGACGGAGCCATCGTTTCTGGAGATACCATCTCTGGTAGCGGACCCGGTATCGCCGGCGGCGGCCGCCAATCAGCCCCTTGTTGAGGAACTCCGGGAGGAGCATCACTCTGGATGCGCGCCAAAAGGCTGAGTATGGCGAGCAAGTTGACCGGGTTTGCCCTGTTGTAGGCATCGAGCGTGTTTTGAACTCTTTCGAGGTCTTGTCCCGCCAAACCTAGTATGTCGCGGGCAGCCGGTTCGAGCCGGGGCAGCGGCTTGTAGAGGCTCACGGATCTCGCAACCCTCCAAGCCGCATCCTGAAATCCGTCCTTTTCGGAACAGGGGGCCAATCGACTTCCAGACTTCCTCCAAAATTTCCGGGTAGGTGGCAATGTGACGAAAAATGAGGGCGACCATGGGTACGCCCGACAATCTTCGGATATCGTGGTATATCGCCTGAACTGACTCAGGCGCATCGGCCTCGCTCACCTCCAGCAACGTGAATGCGTCCGTACCGACGTCGAACTTAGTTGTCATTTCCACGGTCCACGCTATCTAGCGGCGCTTTTTCTAAGAGATCGGTCCAACCGCACTGCGCGTGAAGCTAAAGCGACCCATCTCAACGAAAGTATTGACGAGTAGGTTTGCAGTGACGTCGATGTTATTTTATCGCAGGCGATCAGTGATCTTGGCGACGGCCGCTTGGGCGCAAACCTCGTCCTTATCGCCTCCCGGAGCGCCGCCAACGCCGACCGCACCGATAACTTCGTCGCCCGATTTAATAACAACTCCACCGGCTACCAGAAACACGCCGGCAAGATGCTGTAGTGGCCCGAAGGCGGGCCCATTGACGACCCTGGCAACTATCGCGCTTGTAGTGTTTTCGCTGAAGTTAGGACCGAGCGAAACCGCGGCATAAGCTTTGCCACGACTGCTATCAAGGGTATGAGGCGGCGCAAGATCGCCCTTTGCGACGGCCTTTATTATCCCGGAGGCGTCTACAATAGTCGCCGTAACGCGGTAACCCGATTTCTCGCACGCTGCCACCGCCTCCATAGCGACTTCCGTGGCGATAGAGAGGGAAAGTGGCTTTCTCGCCGTGAGGGCCTCCGCTGAAGCCGGCGAGGCCGACAAAGAGCTGATATAGACGAGAGACAGGATCATTATAGAACGAGACATCACCTTGGTGCTCCCGATGTAAGTCACCATATTTTGTTGGTCAGATGATGCTTCGTAATTGCGGGCTACTTTGTTACACGACTTCGTCGCAAAGCCGCGCACACATTTCCTCGCACTTATTCGCAACAGGTTCCCAAAATGCAGCGGCGATTTTTATTGTCCGATGATGTAACGCGCGGTGCGCTAAGCGCGTAACATCTGAAAGACGCAGCTTTTGACGGCGGTTCGTCGGTCCGCATTTTTGCCTCTTGGGGGCCGCCGACGGAAAATGTGTGACAGGTCGGGTCAAATGGTGGAGAAATCAGCGCGTCGCGACCGCGTGGTAATCGTTGGTGCGGGCTTTGGCGGACTTGCCGCAGCCAAGCGCCTCGCTAGCCAACCGCTCGACGTCACCATCATCGATCAGCGCAACCACCATCTTTTCCAGCCGCTGCTCTATCAGGTTGCGACCGCCGCTCTCTCGCCGGCCGATGTTGCTTGGCCGATCCGCAGCATCTTTGCAGGATACCCCAACGTGCGGGTTGTCTTGGGAACAGTCGAAGGAGTCGATCTTGAGAGGCGCGAAGTCAAGTCCGATCGTATCTCCGTCAACTACGATCATTTAATTCTCGCGACTGGTTCCCATCATTCCTACTTTGGTCACGACGAATGGGCTATGAATGCGCCTGGATTGAAGCGCATTACCGACGCTACTGAGATTAGAAGGCGCATTCTCCTTGCGTTTGAACTCGCCGAAGTAGGCATGAGTGAGGAGGAACGGCGGCGCCAGCTCTCGTTCGTGATTGTCGGCGGCGGCCCGACCGGCGTTGAGATGGCTGGCGCCATCGCAGAACTCGCCCGCTTTACGCTCGCGCGCGACTTCCGGAACATTGATCCCAGTTCGGCCCGCGTGATCCTTGTCGAGGCGGGCAACCGCCTGCTTCGAGCGTTTCCCGACAAGCTGTCGACCTATGCGAAGCAGGAGCTTGAGCGTCTCGGGGTCGAAGTTCTGCTCCGACAAACGGTGGAAGTGCGCGGTACCGAAGGAGTTTTCATCGGCGATATGCTGATAAAGAGTGCAACAGTGATTTGGGCCGCAGGTGTTGCGGTCCCCCATCTCAAGAATTGGCTCCCAGTCGAGGCGGACCGCACAGGGCGGATTCTGGTCGGGCCTGATTTGTCAATGCCCGGCCATCCGGAGGTTTTTGTCATCGGCGATGCTGCCGCCGCCACTTGGAACGACAATCTCACAGTGCCGGGTCTTGCGCCGGCCGCCAAACAGGGTGGTCGTTACGTCGCTGATGTAATCAGGGCTGCGCTTGGCGGTAACAGCCCTCCACCGTTCCGCTACCGGCACCAAGGCAATCTCGCCACCATCGGCCGCCACGCGGCTATCGCCGATCTTGGTGGAATCAAACTGACGGGGGCACTCGCATGGTGGCTTTGGGGGCTCGCGCATATCTACTTCTTGATCGGTGTGCGGGCCCCGATGCTTGTCGCAGCCCAATGGTTTTGGGCCTATTTGACATTTGGACGCGGAGCCCGGCTGATCACTGGTCTTGCTCCGCTTTTTGAAAATCGAAAGGTGCCGGTACAGGCAAGCGACCACAAACCTTGAGCAGCGAAGCGGCCATGCGGGCCGCTTCATCTCTTTTATCCGAAGCCCGGTCCGCGTGCGAGGCTCCCGAGGCGATCATGCTCGCACAAATACTGTCGGCGACAACTATCCTTCACGAAAGGTGGTTTCGGTAGACAGTCGCACGGAGCGGCAAATCAGCTCCAGATTTGCTGAACGAACTGGCCAAACGAGACGGATCATGAAGAAAAGAAACCGCTTAGTTTTTCTTCTTTCCCCGCCCATGATCGCCGCCGTGATCGCAGCAGTCTGCCTCTTAATTCTAATTCTGGCGGGAATTGTCTATGAGCGTCCGAGCAACCCAAGTGACGAAACAATGTCGTCAGCCGCTAGGACGGAAACATCAGCTCAGGCTGCGGGTGCCATCGTCTCGCCAACTAAGTCCCAGTGATTCAATCGCGTCGCACGGCCTGCTTGGTCAAAACCGCTTCTTTTCCGGTCGCGAACTCGACCGGGCGGGCGTGCTTACGCCGATATTGACGGCAGGCGTGAATATGCACAGCCTGACTAGGTCGGAGATTTCCGGACTCCAGAATCGTTCGATTGAGTAGATGCAAGCGAGTGTGAAAGCCCGCCGCTCATAGTTCAACTGCTGACATGAGTGCTATTCGCGGTCTGATTCGACTGCATTACTCATACAGAATCACACGCATGTGAATTCGTCTGGGCTGAGCTGTAGTCGGAGCTCTCAACAAGCGTACCGCCTTGCGGGAGATGTCGTGCACTCGGATGGGACGTTCCAGCCTTCACCGCCTTGTGAGCGCAACTTAGGAAATAAAATTACGAAACCCTACGAAGGAGATTGGAGAGCGCGCCGGAAGGTTATGCGTAGAAAATCGCGCGCGGGGAATAGAGCAATAGGTGCCTTCCTTGAGCCATTCGATTTACAGCGCGGACCGCATGACCCATCTGAAGATAGTTGTGGTTGCCTTAACTGTGGGAGTTACTGTGGTGAGCGTCGGAACTTTAGTCCGTCTAAGTGCGGACGATGGAGACGCGCGAACTGCGGGCGTGATGAAAGCCGACGAGGTTGTGACGGTCTCCAGTTCGAGCGTAAGCCGCCTCCGCTAATCATCAAGGGAATTCTAGGTGCCGGTATAGACGAGCGCATTTTTCCGCTTTTAAGCTCCGGTGCCAACTGAGTTACAGGGTCAGCCTTCGTAGTTCTGACACGGGCAGGTTCGAACGACTACCAAGTTCGTACAGCCGACGGGGGAGCAACCGCGGCGCATGGTCGTTGTCGCAGCGGTCAGGGTGGTTCGTCGTTGCGGACGTGATAAGTTGACTGCCTCTTTTGTAATCCCCCAGTAACAAGCCCGATCCGGGATCGTCTCTACTACGGGGACCTACGTCGCCTCAAAAGGGAAGAGCTACCTATGATCGTCAGAACCCCCATCGCGCTTGGAATTTCAGCTGCCATTGTTTCGCTCAGCCTGGCGCTTAGCACCTCTGCGTTTGCCTTGGATGCCATGCAGCAGGACCTCGAATTTAGGAACAGTTTGTCGAGATACGATGCCGCAAAGAAGGAAACGATTTCCAAGGACCCGGTGAAGAAAGATTATAGCGCGGGCTTCTGGCGCCCGCATCGATGAGCGCCGGGATTGGACCAACAAGGCGGGAGCACTCGCGTCCTAGCCAAGACGGCCTGCAGGGAGGACTGCGTCTTGCATCGCAGTTCTCGGTGGATCGTAGAGTAAAGGCGTATCTGATGAACCACTCGAGTTACGGCGCGGATCGCTTGACCCGTCTGAGGGATATCATGGTAGCTTTGGTGCTGCCGGTCGTCTTGTTGGCTGCACCCGCCATCGGCACGCCTGACAGTTTTCGGATCTCGCGATAGATCGCCCGAACCGACTCGGGCGCGTCGGCTTCGCTCACCTCGGGCAAAACGCCTCCATCTGTCACATCGTCGAATTCAGCTGTCATGTTCAGGATTCCCGCTATCCAGCGCTGCTTCTTCTCCCAAGAGATCGGTCGTCCCGATACCGTCCTCAAACCGTGGTGACTCGCGGCATCGCACAACCGATGCGCGCGCAAACGCCAGTCATTCTTGCGATCGGGTGGCGTACGAAACGGCGAACCGAGTGGAGGACCGGCTCAATGTCCGAACGTGGTGCTGTCGTCGAAAGCTCGCCGGCCAAAGTTGCGCCCAGGCTATTCCCAAGCCGACGAGTGGCGGCCAGGAGTACCTGCAACTCCCCAGACTCCTGAAGCGGCACAAGCATCGTCGAGGGCTAGATAAGCAGGCCAGTGCGCGAGGTGACGATACATGCTGGCGACGAGGGCGGTGTCCCCATCCTCGCCAAATCCGTTCAATTCGTAGATCAGGTTTGCGAGCGTGGGACGCATCTCGGTCATAGGTATAAGCCTCGGCAGAGCGACGCGGCTTGGTGGAACGTATTTGTCGGAGTTAACCGGCAATGGAGTTGCCTTCTGCGAAGCCTCGGCGCTCTGAAAACGCGTGAGAAAGGCGGAAAAGCAGACGAGGGCAAGAGCATTTGTGTGTTGGTAGCTATCCAGGATGGCCCGAATCGAGGATAGCGCCGGGACATCCAACCCGGCAGCGCGAAGTGTGTCGCGGGAAAGAGGCGGGAGACGAGGCAGCACCTAGAGTCTTGCGGATATTGTCGGCAGGTACGATCGCAGGGCCTAGATATAATGGCTTTAATGAAACCCATACCCATCGGAGCGCTCCTGGAAACGTTGCGAGATGACGCCAGATCAAGTTGACGACCTCCACGTCTGGCGTGCTGCGGATATCCGCGAAGATTTCGGCCGTTTCTCCGGTTGCGGTCTTCTCGCCGATTGCCGCTACCGGGTCGCTATCCACGAGGCTTGTCATCCCGTTCTGTTCCAGATCCCGGAAGATCGATAGCCGAACAACTGCGCGCCTCGAACCTGGGGGATATTTTTCCGTCCGCGAGAAATCCGTCTGCGAGAGAGCCCGTCCGCCTCGTTCTATCCGCTCAGTAGGTAGCCGCGAGCTTGTCTTGCGTCCTGGTCTCGAAATCGCCGGCTTCATGGCGTTCCCGCAACTGGGTCGAGGGCTCGCCGCTGACGCGATTGACCATGCGTCCGCGCCGCACGGCCGGCCGTTCGAGCAGCATATCGGCCCAGCGCTGAACGTTCTTGTAGTCCTGCACGCTCAGGAAATCTGCCGCGCCGTATTGCCAGCCCTTAGCCAAGCCTCCGTACCAGGGGAAGATGGCCATATCGGCGACCGTATAGGTATCGCCCGCGACGAATTCGTTTTCCGCCAACCGGCGATCGAGGACGTCCAACTGGCGCTTCACTTCCATTGCAAAGCGGTCGATCGCATATTCGATCTTCGTCGGCGCGTAGGCGTAGAAATGGCCGAAACCACCGCCGAGATAGGGCGCGCTTCCCATCTGCCAAAACAACCACGAAAGGCACTCGGCCCGCCGCGCGACGTCGGTCGGCAGGAAGGCGCTAAACTTCTGGGCGAGGTAGACGAGTATAGATCCCGATTCGAACACGCGAATTGGGGTCGGATCGCTACGATCCATGAGCGCGGGGATCTTGGAATTCGGATTGATTTCGACAAAGCCGCTACCGAATTGGTCGCCTTCGCCGATCCTGATGAGCCACGCATCGTATTCTGCACCAGAGTGCCCTAGGGCAAGCAACTCCTCAAGCATGATGGTGACCTTCACGCCGTTCGGCGTGCCAAGCGAATAAAGTTGTAAAGGATGACGACCGACGGGTAGCTTCTTATCGTGGGTCGGGCCGGCAATGGGACGGTTTATATTGGCGAACTGACCGCCGCTCGGTCTGTTCCAGACCCAGACCTTCGGCAACGTACGATCAGAATTCATCGGTCATCTTCGTCCTCCGGACATTTTTGGGTTTGAGGCGCCGTCAGGCTGCCGGCGGATAGTTCGAGGGAAAGAACGCGCTTCGCTTCTTCGTTATTGATCGCCCTGAAGTCATCGTCCTTTCCGATGGCCTGTCCCTCGGCGACGGGCTCCGTGTAGACGGTTGGAAAGACGCTGTCAGATGGCTGACATCGCGCGGGCTTGTCTTGATTATCCGGACTTTAGCGATCTCAGAGAGGCTAGGATCGCGCCGGGCTCGAGGCGCCTGCGGTAATCTACTTCGACTGCTGCCAGTGCCACCCGACCATCACGAGCAATCACGTAAGTCGCTGGCACCGGTAGCTCCCAGCTTTCGTCGCCGTTTATCTCAGGCAAGACCTTGTTGTTCGAACGGAGCGCTGCGCGCAGTTCTTCGGGCAGCGACCATACAAGCCCGAAGGCGCGGGCGACCACGTTGCCAACGTCGCTGAGCACATCGAAAGTCAAACCGTTCGTCTCGCTTGTCGAGAGGGAGCCCTCCGCCAGCTGTGGCGAGATAGCGACCAGACGCGCACCCAGCGCCGTCAACTCCGGCAGAACGGCCTGATAGGCTCGAAGTTGGATGTTGCAGTACGGACACCAGCCGCCGCGATAAAACGTGACGACGACGGGGCCGGTCTTCAAGATGTTCGTTAGCGATACGGACCTACCGGCACGATCCGGCAGCGTGAAGTCCGTCACCCGGTCGCCTGGTCCGATCGCCTTCTCGTAAGCGAAACCGGCGCGCAACTCCTCGATCTTCCGGTCGTAGAGCGCCGGCCTGCCGACCGGCGCCGTGCGTGCGAACTCGGCCTTGAATGCTTCAAGCTGCTCTTGTAATCCCAATTAAGCACCCTCCGGCGGCTGGCTCCGACCCCTGACGAGAATCTGGAACGACTTCAACGCCATTTTAGTTCAATCGATCTAGAATGCAAGGCGGTGAACCGCATGGTAACTCCACGGCGTGTCACAAAGCATAGCGGCGGTTGCTGGTGGGGCCGCGGGCGCGCACAGAACCTCCGCACGCACACAAGGCGACGCCAATCTGCCGACCGGACGGCAAGAAGTGCTAGCCGAGCCAGGATATTCGATTTCCCAGGACAACTTGTGAAATGAGTAGCTGAACAAGGTTTTAGGAGCGCTCGGCGCCGATATGAGCAAGGTCAAGCACCGCACTGGTCGCGCGAACACTCGAAATCGTGAACTAGGACACCGAAACGATAGTGTGGTCCCACCCGTAGACGGGCATGACGGCGGAACTAACCTTACCCGGGTTGTCCCCCTCTGCTGTCGTGCGGCTCCGGTCTTGCGTGCCCCCGCGCCGGGGCCGCTTCCGTGGCACTCGCGACGGCGAATTAGGACACTAACGCTTGGCAGAGGATCGGCTGTCAAATCCTCAAACAAGAAGAAATCCTAAATGGCCATTTTCCCAGTCCGCGGGACTACAAGGGCGAAGGCCAGCTCGTTCAATCGCCTATCACGCGCTGGCGCAAATCCTCGGCTGACCGATAATCCCGCTCGCAGCTTCGTGATCGCGCGAACGGCGCGCGGGTCTTTTTTAAGCACTCTATCTTGGGAAATGCGACCCTTGGAATGCGAAACTCTATGACCCACCGCGACGCGAAATTCGTCATCGCCCTTTCGATGCGCGGTTTGATCACAAGGACTACGAGCCGACGTAAAAATATTTCCACTTGCCAAGGACATCGTCTGCGTCTTCCCATTCGTCAATGTTTTCGAGGCCCCGATACATTGCAAAGGGCCGCACCTCGGTGACGTAATGTTCAATCATCGCGTCGGGCCGAAGTTTTACCGCGTCATATCGATTCCAGTGCACGATCTTTTCGAGCGGCCTTCGATAGCGCTGGCTAACATCCTTTTCCGGATAGCCGATCGGTATGGTCCTGACCGCGGAAGGATCGCTGGAGCGGCGCAATCACTGGGAAAAGACCAGCCACGCACTGCTGGTGCGCTATTCTTCATGTGCTTTACGCTGACTAGACAAAACGCTCGCTGGCCTTGCCGGCTTCCTGTCGGACCCAAAGCACCCGATCGAGGTGACGCTCCGCGCTATGATGACGACGGTGTACCTCGGTGAAGCCGGGCCGCGTCCTGTGACCGCCTCCGCGGCGCGAGAATTGCTCAACAAAAGCGAGAGCGAGCGCTCCGGAGCGTTCTCCACCGCGATGTCGTCTCACTAAGTAGTGATGGAAGACGAGTAACAACATCTCTTCTCTGCTCGAAGACGACTCAAGCCATCGATATGGCACGACGATTCCATTTGCGTCGGGTAGCCACAGGACTTCAGACGGTATGGATCGGATGGCGGATCACTGCGCAAGAAAACGTCGAGTCGTCAATTCGTAATCAGACTGGCGCCGAGGTCCAGCTGACTAATAGCGCAACCCTTGGACTAGAACGGACTGGGGTGCTGAAGCAATAGACTGGTTGTGCTGTTTGCAGCGGACGCGCGCGATTGCTGATTGAGCTGGCGGGTTTGATGGCAGGAACGGAAATAGTGGATGGAGATGAGGATCCGATCATGCGCAAAGAAAATCGTCATCCGAAAAGCGATTACTTTATGAGCCTAATCGCTCACGCCATCGCACGTTCAGCGCTCGCTATAGCTGGCTTTCTCTGCGGTTTCTACGTTGCAGCGGATGTGATGCGAGCCGACCTCGAGCGGCTGAATTCAACGGGATTCGTCGCATCCATGAGTTTGGCAGGCGCAATTGGCTTTTATCTAGGGATCGATATTCCTCGAGTTCACGGGTTCCGGGCTCCATTTCCGGATCAAAACGCTCGTTTAACCTTGGTTCTTGTCGACTTGCTAGGCGCCACCGGCACATTCATTGCCGTCGTCGCCGCGCTGATATCGGTCTATGTCATCGTGTTCGACGAAGTTTTGCAATTAACGTGGACATTGACGGTTGGATTCTTCTGGCTGCTCGGCGTCATGATGCAAATCGGATGCGGTGTAATTGCGCGCCGGCGCACGGTCAATCAAGGTAGTGGATGATGATGTCCGTCGTAAGAATGGTTACCCGTCGCAGGCCAACCCGATAGAAACGCCTGAGCACGGTCCAGAATCTTTATAAGAGCGATTGTTATTGGAGCGATAGCTCGAAGCGCTGAACGTGTTGACCGACTACACCAACAACGTCGCCCTGACCGACATCGACTTCCCGAAGGTCGACGTCGAACTGCGTCCCGCCGCCTGATCCCGATGGGCGTGGCGCTCGATCATTCGGCGCTGTGCCCGCCGGCCCGCCAAACCTTACTAAACACGGGCCGCAACCTATGCTGGCCTAGCCTTGATCAACTGGAGAGTGTCATGAATATTCGTTTCGTTAACAAGACCGTTCACGCCTTCCTCGACTACCGTGTCGCGCTGAGCTTGGTAGCCGCGCCATTCCTGCTCGGAGTCGGCAGCGGCAACCCGCTGGCGCTCTGGGTGTCAGTCGCAACCGGCGTCGCCGCCTTCCTGCGTCATCCGTGTGCTGCCCTGTTGGCTCCATGTTGCGGTTGATCGTCTCGCCGGCATTATTTTCGTCGCCGCGCCCTTCGCGCTCGGCCTCCAGGGGATAAACACCTGGTATTACTGGGCGAATGGTACCGCGGCTCTCCTCGTCACCCTCGTGCTCAACACGCCCGAGAGCGAGGATCGCGCAATGAAGTCGGTGCCCGCCTGAATGCCGGTGCGTGAAACAGCCAAGTTCGCTCGCGAAGGGAGCAACAATGACCGCTACACTCGATTCGATCCTCGCCGACATCCGGCACTGCAAGGTCTGCACGGCGTACCTGCCGTATCCACCGCGTCCCGTCGTGCGGGCCGGTCCGGAAGCCCGGCTCGTCATCATCGGCCAGGCGCCCGGCTCGAAGGTACATGAGAGCGGCGCGCCGTGGCGCGACCAGAGTGGCAACCGTCTGCGCGACTGGACGGGACTGGATGACGCGACCTTCTATGATCCGTCAGTTGTCGCTCTCATCCCCATGGGATTCTGCTATCCCGGCGCCGCGAACGGCGCCGATCTGCCGCCGCGGCCGGAATGCGCGCCGCTTTGGCATGCGCGTCTGCTCCCCGTACTACCGAAGGTAAGGCTAACGCTGCTCGTCGGTATTCACGCGCAAGGCTACTACCTGCGGGATCGAGTAAAGGCGACGATGACCGAGACAGTGCGTGGCTTTGCGGCGTATGGACCGGACCGATTTCCCCTGCCGCATCCCAGTTGGCGCAGCACCGGATGGATGCGTCGCAATCCTTGGTTCGAAGCCGAGGTTTTGCCATCGCTACGCCTAAGCGTTCAGTCGGTGCTTGCCCGATAGACCAGCGCCGCGGGACAAGCCCACCGCACCAGCCTCGCCTTGGCAGAACGGCTTTGTGGAACGGCTGATCGGATCGATCCGGCGTGAATGCGTGGACCACATCATTGTCTTGAGCGAGATGCATTTGCGTCGGATCCTGAAATCCTACGCCGACTATTACAATTGCGTCAGAACGCATCGATCTTTGAACAAGGATACGCCGGTTTCTCGCCCGGTTCAGCGAACCGGCGTGATCAGGTCACGCGCCATGCTGGGCGGACTTCACCACCGCTACGCCCGCGTTTAAGTTGTCGGTACACACACGCCGCGAAACTCGTCGATCTTCGATGCGAACACCAGCCGCCGCCGCTCGTACAAAACTGGTTTTCGAATACATCGACTAGCTCTCGCAATCTCATCCGGTGGTTCTACCGTCGCTTGCCGGGCGCTATCGGGGCGCGCCGGCTGCCACGAGGTTTGCCGCTAACGCCACTATCGCGAGGATAGCCGCGGCTGGACCGATTGTTGGATCCGCCTCGCCGACCTTCCGATCCCCACGGAATGGGCTGGCGCCGTAGGCGGTGAACCGGAGATCAAGCATCGATAAAGGCGGCGAAGAATTCCTGCCGGCTTTCATTTTGGATCGATCGAACAAAAAAGGACGCTTAGGGGCCTTTCTAGGCTTGGTCCGAGCCGGAAATCGGGGGTGAGAGTGCCTTTGGCCGCACCGGAACAAGGGGCCGCCGAGGCTACCCGCAAGAATTTGCCTTTTTCGCGTTTCGCAAAAAACAGGCATCCCGAACCCGCCGGCCTGCGAAATCCGCGATCGCGACCCAGATCACGAAACGGTGATGCGCTTTGAGCGACACCCGCTCAGATTTCCAATGCATGGCGCTGAGTCGTTTTAAATCAATCGATCCATAATGATAACGACAGCGCTATCGAACCCATTCCAAAGTCTGGCTCGATAGAGCCGAGAGGTGCGGCCTCGGATGCGTGTAACACCCGTAAATCGCGCGACGTATCGTAACCGTACCAACGAGTGTCGACCACAGAACTGTTTTGGGGAGAGACGACATGTCCGCAAAGACCATTATAAGTTCGGCCTTTTTGGCCAGCGCGATCGCCACCGCAGCCCACGCTGACGAACTTTCAGACATCCATGCTCAGGCCAAGCAATTGCGTGAGCAGATGACCAAGCGCCTCGCCGATCTCGAAAAGCGGCAGAAGGCTCTGGAGAGCCAGAAGCAGGCTGTCTCGACCATCAATCCGGTGGACGCTTTAGCGGCGGACCTGCCCTACAAGGCCACGGTCAAGGCCAAGCCGCCGGAGAACGATGACATCTGCATCAAGGGCATTTGCGTTTACGGCAACTTCGATCTAGGCCTGAGCTATATCTCGCACAGCGCACCGCTCAGCCCGTCGGCTGTCAGTCCGCTCGATACGCTGGTGTCGCGGAATGGTGGCCAGGGCCCCTATTTCGGCTCTGGCCCCAACCAGCTTAGCTCCTCGTTCATCGGTTTGCGGGGCAAGCAGGAAATCAGCGACAACCTCTATGCCATTTTCAACCTGCAGACGATCTTCGACCCGACGAGCGGGGTCAGTGGTAACGGCGTCGGCACGATCGCTCAGAACAACGGTTTGGCTATCGGCTCCCAGAACGCGTTCGGCAACTCGTCGAAGGCCGGCCAGTTGTTCAACAGCGCCGCTTACTTCGGTATCAGTTCGCCGACCTACGGAACCTTCACCATGGGTCGTCAGTCGGCGCTGAGCTCGGACCTCATCACCAATTATGACCCCCTTTCCGGTTCGAACGCCTTCTCGGTGATCAGCTTCCAGGGCGCGAACGGGGGAGGCGGCGACACCGAGAACCGCATCTATGACAACTCGTATGAGTATCGGGTGGGCGTCGGACCGGTGCGCTTGGCAGGAATCGCCCAACTCCGCAATGGCGGCAACAGCGGCACCGGAAATGCCTTCGAAGGCGATATCGGTTTCGACTATCTGGGCTTCTCGGCGGATTTCGTCGGCGGCAAGATCTATAACGCCACTGCTGCGTCGCCGCTAGCCGTCGGTGTTATCCCGACGGTCGCCATCGGTAACGGTCAGCTCGCGGTCACGGAGTCCGACAACACCGTGTTCCAGGCTGCTGCCCGCTACACGATCGGACCTTGGAAGCTGTTCGGTGGCTATGAGCATATCCAGTTCGCCAATCCGGATAATCCGCTGAACCCCGGTGCGTTCATCTCTGGCGGCTTCATTGCCGGTACGGTTAACAACGCGGCTTTCCCATCCGACAGAATCCTGCAGACGGCCTGGTTTGGCGCGCGGTACGCGATCACCTCGTCTCTCGACATCACCGGTGCGTACTATCACGAGTGGCAGAACACTTTTGCCACAGCTACCACGACTCTGGCCGGCTGTGCTGTCTTGGCAAGTAGCTCCAACCAGTGCTCCGGTACGCTGGATGCCGTCTCGCTGGTGGTTGATTGGCGCTTCGCCAAGCACGTGGATGTGTACGCCGGTGTGTTGTACTCGCAAGTCAATGGCGGCCTTGCGAACAACTTCATCGTCAACAACGTGGGCACGACCGTTCAAGCCCGTGGTGGGAACAGTTCTAACAACTACGATCCTGGTGTTGGTCTGCGCTACCAGTTCTGATGAAGGCGTAACGAGCGAAACATGAAGGACAGAGACACCCGATATCCACGCTCTCCCGAGCGGTTTCGCGGTGTTTCTGGCCGCAGCTGAACGCTACGCTTTCGCTTGCGGTGGTAGCTTCGTGGCAATCGCGAGAGAAAATTGCCGTGATTGTTGTTAATCCGTCGTGAACGACCTCGAAGCCCTTGCGCAGGAGTGGATTTTTGGGCCGAAACGAGCTTTGAAAAGATAGGAGTTTGGCCTCCCGGAGCCGGCTTGCAGGGCAGGCTTCGAATTACCTTATGATGCCGCGTTCAAAAGGCGCGGTGTTGAGCGATGAAGCTAAGGTGGTGGGCGAAACCGGCAGCTAAGTGACGAGAAGATGAGCGCAAGCGAACCGCCGACCGCGCATCAAAATGAGTTCGTGACGCCATCAAAACGAGTGTGGTGCATGACGTCCAAAGAAGCGTGGGCGGAGCCTATTTATAGCTCGCGCGGCAGCCGGTGCATGGGCGGCATGATCTCGTCGGAGGCTTCGACATGGAACGTGGGAATTGGTTCTCGGCACCACCAATGCCCCTCACAAGAAAGTCATAAGTGCGAACTCAGTTCGCAAAATAACCTCACTGCGAGCGGAATTGGTCCATGGAATGTCGACGTAGCGACTTTCTTCACGACGTTCGATCGGAGCCGATTTTTGAAATGTTGCCGAGATACCTGGTGTTCTCCAGAGCTTTTTTGGTCGATAATTCGAAAACGTCGTCACCATTGACGTATTCTGCGTTATTCGAGCCAAGCGCGTTTTCGCTTCCGTGGAATTCTCCACTTCGCTCTACGCGGTGTGAGCATCGTCAGCGCTTAACAGCCAGCTTGTTTGCGGTCGCATGGCGTAAAGTCTGTCGAGCGGTCGCGCCGCGTAGCTCGCGCCATGGCTGATAGCCGAGCTCGACCTGATACTCGCAGTCCAATCAGTTACTTTAGTTCGAGGGAACTTCTGCCCTGCCGCGCGTTCACGGTGAACGGTGCCAGCATTGAGTCCGCCGCATCCAAGGGGAACGTATTGGCCTTAGCATTTGAAACAGTCTCTTAGAGTTCTTGAGTTCGCAGACTATCATTCATTGAATGAATGCAGACGATGAACTGGACGCTGGCAGCAAGACGTTCGCGCCGGGTCTGTTACCGGATTTCATTGCTTTGCTGCGCCGCAGCCGCAAGGGCGACCTTTAGCGGTAACTAGCTCCGCCCCCAATATTGGCTCGAACTTGAGGTATAGTGTCGGTTCACCCGCAACAGTCTGATCGATACGGGGTCGAGGGGGACCGCACATGTTGGGTGCTACGTTACGGGGAAGCGCCTGACGAAATTGGCGAAGACCGGCTCGTCGGCTCGCGCCTGTGGCTTTACACCAATTTCGACTGCAACTTGAGCTGCGACTATTACTGTGTTCGCTCCTCGCCCCGGAGCATCGAGGCGGGCGCTTGGCATCGAGCGGGTGCAAAGGATCGCGATCGAGGGCCAAGCTTGGTGTTAGCGAGATTTTCCTGACCGATGGCGAGCCGTTCATGCTGCCCGATATTGGCGAAATTCTTGTTGCGTGCGCCGCGGCAGCGCCGACCACAGTCCTCGCCGACGGCACGCGGCGCAGCGACGCTTTGCCCGTTAGCTCCCTTTGATACACAGAATTGTGGTTTGCGAATGGGCTATTGATCCCTATCCATTATGGCCATTGGTGAGATCGTTTGATCAAAATCGCCGGAGCGGCCAAGAAAGGGTTGGTTCAATCTGGTGACTCAACTCCCCAAGAGCTCGCAAGCACCATGAGACTGATGCGATCATGGCCAATAGCCAGGTCAAGCTCTTGGCCCTTGACCACCGGAATGGGCCTTGGAAACGTATGGAGTACCTGAAGCCATCCACCATCAAAATATCGGTCGGGATGGTTCGAAAAGCTGATGCCGTCGGCCAGATCAAGATTGATCCACTGGACGACTCCGACGGCTTGTCCGTTTTCCCGCACGCTGATTGTGAGCATCTGCATGGCGGCTTCATGCTTGCTTTGGGTCAGATCAATCCGAACCAAATCGAAATCGTCAGACAATCGGCGCCATGATGTCATAATCCCATGGACCGGAAGGCGCGACGGCGCAAGCTCGGTGAACGGCGACACGTCAAATCCCGAAACGCCGCTCACGCCGGCGTACTTTTCGAGCATTGCGCTTTCAACGAGGCATCCCACAGCCGTAGCACTGCGCGGAATCACGGTCGCGCCCGCGCGCAATAGCCTCAGATGCGCGTCTTGAAAGGTATCAAGCACACTCTCGGCCAACAGGTCGCTTGAAATGATCTCCGATACCAGAATGTCAGCAGTGGCATCCAGGTCTTTTCCAACAGCAAGGTCGGTGGAAGCCTTATTGATCACCCGTATTGCGCGGTCGAAGCCATTTAACGCGACAATGCGTTGTGCGGTCTCAGCTATGACGGGTACTTTCTCGCAGGCAACAATGTTGGTCGCTCCCGCACGCGCCGCCATCATCGATAGCAGACCGCTGCCGGCGCCAATGTCCAAAATACACGCTTGCCGGCCTTCTTTTACGATAGCGGCCTGGATCGCACGCTCAAAGGCGTCATTTCTCGTTGTATCGTTCAGCATCCTGGCGTGCCAAAAGGGCACAATAATCGAAATCAAGCGTCGCAACTGATGCCGAACGTACAGATTTTCCGGATTGAGCTTCAAAATCCTCCGAAATACCACAACCGCGTCGTGCCGCTGTCCGGAATCCGCAAGCGCTACGGCCAAGTTTGTCAGGACCAGCTCATGATCCGGTGCGATCCGCCGAGCCGCGTCGAAACATGCTATGGCATCGTCAGTCTTGCCGAGGCGATGGAGCGACGAGCCTTTTTTGATCAACGCATCCAGTTCTTGTTGTGAAGAAATCTCCCGGACATTGGCCGCTCGCCCCGCGTCTCCTTCGTTCCGCGGAAGTGCAGACGGGGTGGCTGAGTGGCTCTGCAGGGACGTATAGACTTGGATTTTCGTGTCACGAGACGCGGTACCGTGAGTGCTGAGATCCACGGCTTTTGGATATTGATCGTGCATGCCGCCAACTACGGGCGAAAGCCGGTCGATGTTACTGAAGGCGCCGATATTTTGACCGGGCACACACCACAGATCGGTGCCGGCCTTATTCACTCCCTTGTGATCAACTTTTTGGCTTGGCATGTAATGAGTAGCGGCTTCTTACGAAGTTAAGGAGGACAACGCCCGTTGCCAATTAGAGAATGTCCTCTCTGGAGATATCTCGATCATGATTAAGCGCGCCTCCATTGTCCTCGCAGCCGTGACCTTGTCGTTCGGGCTTGCGATGGCACCCAAAGCCTTCGCAGACGACGTGAAGAAGAACACGATGTCGAAGGATGGCATGAAGAAGGACGATATGAAGAAATGGAACCGTCGTGGGTAAGCTCGCCCGCGTAGTTAGACGCGCTCCGCCACGCTTCGATTGACGCCAATGACCGATCTTGTACTCGCGCTGTTTGCCGGCATGTTGACGATCGTGGCGCCTTGTACGCTGCCGGTGCTCCCGATCTTGCTTGGTGCATCAATCGGACAACGGGCCGGCGCACGGCCGGCTTTTATTGCAGCAGGTTTTATTGCTTCGTTTGCGTTTGTCGCGCTTGTGTTGAATGCGATTGCGACCGCTTTCAACTTCGATCCCGATGTGTTGCGCAAAGCCGGACTTGCGCTGCTATTGGTCTTCGGCACGTTGATGATCTGGCCGGCCGGGTTCGAGCGGATTGCAGCCCGATTGGCGGGCGCCGGCTTGGCCTTGCCGGGCCCCGCTGCGGCACAAACTAATCTGGGCGGCTTCGTTCTCGGCACTACGCTCGGGCTCATCTGGACCCCTTGCTCCGGCCCCGTGCTTGGGACGATCCTGACCGCGATTGCGACGTCGCCCGACCGCGCGCACGGCGCGCTGCTGCTGCTCACCTACACCGTCGGTGCGGCGCTACCGATGTTGGCTGTTGCTTATGGTGGACAGGCGATCTCGACGCGATTGCGAAGCCTCACACCTTACGCTGCGCGGCTGCAACAAGCCTTTGGTGCCGTTGTCATAGCGTTCGCGCTGAGCGCGTTTCTGCAATATGACGCAGTCGCGCTCGCCTGGCTCGGTCAATTCATTCCAGAAAGCCATTTCGGCTTGTAATGCAGGGAGCTCGACATGACCCAATCACGCAGAACCCTTCTCACTACAATCGCCGGCCTTGCTGCGGCGGCCGTAGGGACGCCGGCATTAGCAGGCGATGGTCGCAAGGCCATCCAGCTGGCCGACGCTCATACTGCGGCGCCGAACTTCATCGGCATCACCCGATGGTTCAATTCAGCGCCGCTCTCAATCGGCGAGTTGCGTGGCAGGGTGGTGTTGGTCGATTTTTGGACCTATGGCTGCTACAACTGCGTCAACACGCTGCCCTACGTGACAAAGCTCTACGACCAATACAAGGGCAGGGGGCTGGTCGTGGTCGGCGTCCATACTCCTGAATTTCCGTTCGAACGGTCGGCCGGCAACGTACAGGCTGCACTGAAGCGCCACGGGATCACCTATCCTGTGGCACAGGACAATGACTCGGCAACCTGGAATGCTTGGCACAATCAGTACTGGCCGGCCCAATACGTCGTCGACCAGCGCGGCAACGTCGTCTTCAGTCATGCCGGTGAGGGACAATATGATGAAATCGAGCGCACCGTTCGACGTCTCCTGAATGCCACAAGCTGAGGCTGCTCGTCTCAGCGTCCCGAATTCTCAAGGCTACGCTCGACGAGCATGGTGCAAAACACGCTGCGCCCACGGTGGCTTAATCGATCCTTCTACGATCACGCGTAGCTGCTGGTGCCGGCGGCTGGCTCCTTGCGTGCACTATTCGAGTTCATTCAGTTCACGTTCACTCTCAGTCCGATTGTCCCGACCGGACGGTTGGCATGGCCAAAATCGGAGCAAGACTAATTACGCCGCCCAGCTTTCTTCGGCGGCGCTCGAAGTTTTGCTCGAACACGCTGCAACTCTCTTCACAGTGATGTTTCTATATGCGAAGCCGAAAGACGCTCAATCGAGTGTCATTCCGCTGATTTGGGCAGCGCTGACAAGAAAGCCAGCACATGGTCCCAATTCTCCGCCGCTCCTTTGGGATTGCGAGCCTTGATCAACGTGGAGGCTCCGTGCACGCCGGATTTTGGGACGAATTGAATCTTAACGCGTGCGGGGGAAGCAGACAGAATCGCGCGTCCGGCTTGAACTTCATCAGGATCGGATGATGACGTGATATAAATTGGAACTTGGATGCGGGCAGCTGCGCGGGCAACTGCGCCGCTCCTGTCGAGATACTCGCCTGGGGAAAAACCGAGGATCGCGCCAACCTGGTTCGCATGCTCTGCAGCCACTTCGAAGACGAGCGCCGCTGAGTAGCTGCTTCCCCACAATATAATCGGCAGATGTCGTGGCAGCGCCCAATCAAGAGCTGCTTCCAGATCGGCCTTGGCCTCCTCATATGTTGCCGGCTTGTCGAGCCGCGACGCAGTCTCGTTCGGGCCATACAGGGAGCCGCCGGATCGTTGGTCGATGGCGAGTGCCGTAAAGCCGGCAGCAGCGAGCCTTGGCGCGATTGTCGCGTACTCCGCCTTGCTCGAGCCAGCCTGGTGGAATAGCAGGATGACGCCTTTTGGGTGTGTTGCCTCATAGACCAACGCGGATATCGACACCCCGTCATGCGCCTGGAGCGCCAGTGGTTCAGCGCCGGCGCTGGCCTCTGCGCTCGCCAATAGCCAAAATGTCAACACTGTGGTTGCGCTCTTCAACCATTTAACGGACATATTCCACTTCCATCGAGCGCGAGCTGTTCGACGGTCGCACTCTCAAATAGTTCGCACCCGGCGGCATTTTGTTACGCTCGCCTCTCGCTTAGGACCTGGTCCGTTGACTTAATTCTCTGGAAAGAGATCGAAGCCGCGACCAAAAGATTGGAGTGGAGTCCATATCGGAATATCCGGCGGTTTGGTGTTTGTCGTTGCGCTCTGCTTCTGGATCGTGGCAGTCACCAGGCGTCAACCGGACCTACCAGGATATCGTTGCCCATTACGGCACCACCATTATGCCAGCGCGGCGTCGCAAGCCGCGCGATAAGGCCAAGGTGGAAGCGGCGGTTCTTATCGTGCAGCGATGGATTTTGGCGCGGCTGCCCAACCGGCGCTTCTTCTTGCTCGCAGAGGTGAACGCGTGATCCGGATCCTGGTCGACGAACTCAACGTCCGTCTGATGCGTAAGCTCGGTGCCAGCCGCCGCGAGTTCTTTGACACCATCGATCGTTCTGCCCTGCCGCTGCCGGCTGAGCCCTATCAGTACGCCGAATGGCGGCGTACCCGTGTGGCGCCGGATTTTCCTGTGGAAGTTCAGGGGCACTTTTACTCGGTGCCGTCCCGCATGATCCGCCATGTCGTCGAGGTGCGGGCCACCGAAGCCACCATCGAGCTGTTCGATCGCGGCACCGGTATCGCCAGCTACGCGAGCTTGGACGTGAAGCGCCGCCACACCACGACCCCCGAGCAGATGCCGAGCGCGCATCGCCGATATGCCTTCTGGACGCCGGCTCGTCTGCTGACCGACCCCGAGAAAGTCGGTCCGTCCACGATCGCGAAGCCCCATTCCGAGCAGGGCTTCCGATTCCTGTCTCGGCATCCTGCGGTTGGAAAAGACCTATGGTACGCAACGTCTCGAAGCCGCATGCCACCGTGGAATTAGCGTTGGCGCAGCCCGCTATCGCTCGATCGCTTCGATCCTCAAGACCGGCCTCAACCGGCATTCCTTCCCGACACCACGCCCAATGCCGATCCCATCCAGCACGGCAACATCCGTGGCCGCGGCTACAACCGAAGAAGTTATGGACGAACGCCTCGTCCCTTTCGAGCTCGCCGACATCGCCAAGGCCTTCGAGGATCAGCAACGCCTATCCGACGCCAACGTAGCAAGTGGATCCCCCTTGGCACCCGCAGACGAATTCCGTCGAAGGCGGGAGGCGCGCGGCTTGGCTCTTCGTTGTTCCGATTCAACAGCTTCGAGCTGTCCTCCGCCGATGTTTCCGTCACGAGTTGATAGACCAGGGACACAAAGCTTTCCACGTTGCGGCTGCCCCTGACGACCGAGACATTGGCCGCATCGACGCGATTGACCGGGTTCGAATAGGAGTTGTCCGCCTGACTCATCTTCGTCGCAGCAAATCCTACGGAAGGAAGCTGGCAAAACCGAGCACGGCCACGATCATCGCGAGCTTCCAGACTATTCTTGCGTTATTGAACCAAGTCATTCGACTTTCTTCCGATCCCGCGATCTGAGGCCGATTTGTACAAGGAATTTCCGTCGCGATGATTAATGATTTCTGTATATTTTATCGATCGTTCCAAAAAAGTGTGGCCGCCGCGCCGAAATATTTCCTAAACTACCTTATGCTAATGGTTGCCGTTCCTCGTGGTGGGCGGCATGGCGGAATTTTGGAAGCTTCGACTGGCACGGATCGCCGTTCGCAGAGGTGGTTTCTGGGGAATCGCCGTCACGTTTTCCGTGATATGCGCGATCGTATCCGGGCTGATCCTTTTTGCGGTAACCCCGTCGCTTGACGATGAGAAACTGCAGGCGCTCAACTCGCAATTGCTGCGGCGGGCCGAACTTACGGCCGACCACGCGATCATAGCCTTGGCGGATCTGTTCGAGAGCGGATCGATCGGTTGCGACAAAAAATCGATCGAGCAGTTCAGGAAGACGATATATCGCTACGGTGCGCTAAAAGATGTTCGAGTCTCGGATTCCACCCTTCGGGTCCGGTGCTCGGCCAATCCGGAGGCGTTGCAGACCGATAGCGCCTCGGAGGCCCGGGAGCCGACGCTCGCCGCCGCGAACAAGGGCATCAGTCTTTTCCAGGTCAGCGAGAACGGCAATGCCCTGCTCGGAATCAGGTGGATGTATGACGACGTGTCGTCGCTGGAAGCCGTCGTCAACACGAGCTCGTTGCTGTTCGACATTCTGCCGCAGGACCTGCGCGAGAACGGATTGGCATCGTTAAGTCTCTCGAACGGTGAATTGATCGCCGATTCGGACGCGGTTCAGCCTGGCGATCCGAGCAGAGTACGCGTCGTTTCATCGAGTTCGATCAGGTATCCGCTGGTCGCCTCGATCGAAGTTGACGTCGACACTCTCGCGAAGGCAAACCGGACCCTGTTCCTGATCGTCTTGGCGTTGTTTTCGGCGATCGGGTTCGGGTTCGGCATCTTCGTCGCGGCTCTCTCCGTCCAGAGCGCCGGATCGGTCGCTGAGATCGATG
>CAWCHC010000001.1:0-70805 GCA_963795255.1 uncultured Alphaproteobacteria bacterium | reverse complement strand
GCAAGGGCCGCATTCCCGGCGCGGTCTGGCTCGAATGGTATCGCATGATGAAGCCGACCGCCGAAGGGCCGCGCTTCAAGTCGAAGAACGAAATCCTCGCCGAATGCGCCACCGTCGGCATCACCCAGAACACCCCGGTCTATCTTTACTGCTTCAAGGGCGCCCGGGCTTCGAACACTTTCCTGGCGCTGAAGAACGCCGGCGTAAAGGACGTGCGGATGTATTTCGGCTCGTGGAACGAATGGTCGCGCGATCCTTCGCTGCCGATCGAGGAAGGTCTGCCGGTCGAACCCAAGCTGACCGAAAAGGCGGCATAGAACCTGCATGTTTTTTCATCGCCCGGCCGTATTCGCGGCCGGGCGATGAACTTGCTGCTGTGGCGGGATGCCGCAGCTTCTGACGCGTTAGGAAATGCAGGCATGTCTATCTTCGACGATCCCTTCGATTCCGACCGTCCGCTGTCGCCGGCGTCCTGCGTATGCGGCCAGCACCGGTCTGAAGCCGAGCACGATCAGGCGACGCTCGCGCTGCGATGCGAGCCGGTTGCGAACGAAGAGAAACGTTACGAGGGCGTCGTTGCCTCGGCGGTGATGCGCGCGATGTTTCCGCAAGATGCCGCGCGCCGGGCGTTCCTGAAATCGGTCGGCGCTTCGACGGCGCTCGCCGCCATCTCGCAATTCTTTCCGCTTCACACGGCGACCGAAGCGTTTGCCGACGCCGGCACGCCCGAGAAGAAGGACCTCAAGGTCGGCTTTATCCCGATCACCTGCGCCACCCCGATCATCATGGCAGCCCCGCTCGGTTTCTATGCCAAGCACGGCCTCAACGTCGAGGTGGTCAAGACCGCCGGCTGGGCGGTGGTACGCGACAAGACCATCAACAAGGAATACGACGCCGCCCACATGCTGGCGCCGATGCCGATCGCGATTTCGCTCGGGCTCGGCGCGCAGGCGATCCCTTTCGCGGTGCCCGCGATCGAGAACATCAACGGGCAGGGCATTACGCTTGCGATCAAGCACAAGGACAAGCGCGATCCGAAGGAATGGAAGGGCATGAAGTTCGCCATTCCCTTCGACTACTCCATGCACAATTATCTGTTGCGCTATTATCTCGCCGAACACGGTCTCGATCCCGATACCGACGTGCAGCTCCGCTCGGTGCCGCCGCCGGAGATGGTCGCGAACCTCCGCGCCGACAACATCGACGGCTTCCTGGCGCCCGACAATATCTGCCAGCGCGCGATCTATGACGGCGTCGGCTTCATGCACATCCTGTCCAAGGAGATCTGGGACGGTCATCCCTGTTGCAGCTTCGCGGCGAGCCGGGAATTCATCACGACATCGCCCAACAGCTTCGCGGCCTTGACGCGGGCTATTCTCGACGCCACCACCTACGCCTCGAAGGCGGAGAACCGCAAGCAGATCGCGGAGGCGATTGCGCCGGCCAACTATATCAACGCGCCGGTCACGGTGTTGGAGCAATCTCTCACCGGGACCTATGCCGACGGGCTGGGCGAGCATCAAGACCGATCCCAAGCGCGTCGATTTCGACCCGTTCCCGTGGCAGTCCTTTGCGGTCTGGATGCTGACGCAGATGAAGCGCTGGGGTCAGATCAAGGGCGATGTCGATTACAAAGCGATCGCCGAGCAGGTCTATCTCGCGACCGACACCCGCAAGGTGATGACGGAGATGGGGCTGGCGCCGCCGGCCACCGCCTACAAATCCTTTGCGGTGATGGGCAAGACCTTCGATCCGGCCACGCCTGAAGACTATCTCAACAGCTTCAAGATCAGGAAGTCGTCGTGAGCAAGCTGGCTTGCGTGTCCCGGACGCGATGCAGCGCGCAGCACCGCGTGCGTAGCGGTGCTTCGCAGAGCCGGGATCCCATAGGACATGATAGGTCCCGGTTCAGCAGCGCACCACTTCGCTCAGCTTCGTGCTGCGCGGCGCCCGGGACACGACGCGTGTGGAGGATTGAATGACTTCCTCCCTTCGCCTTCGCGCCGCGATTATCTCGGTCGCGCTGTTTTTGGCTTTCATCGGCGTCTGGCACCTCGCCACCCGCAGCAATTCCGCGGTCGGCACCATGAGTCCGGAATATGCCAAGCTGATGGGGCTAACCGCGACGCAAGGCAAGTCGGCAATGCCGGGCCCGTTCGAGGTCGGCGCCAAGCTGTGGGAGCACCTGAAGCGGCCGTTTTACGACAACGGTCCGAACGACAAGGGGCTCGGTATCCAGCTCGGTTACTCGATCGCGCGCGTCGGCCTCGGCTATTTCCTGGCCGTGCTCGTCGCCATCCCGCTCGGCTTTCTGATCGGGATGTCGCCCTTGATGAGCCGGGCGCTCGATCCGTTCATCCAGGTCTTGAAGCCGATCTCGCCGCTCGCCTGGATGCCGCTTGCGCTCTACACCATCAAGGATTCCGGCCTGTCGGCGATCTTCGTGATCTTCATCTGCTCGGTGTGGCCGATGTTGCTCAATACCGCGTTCGGTGTCGCCGCCGTGCGCAAGGAATGGATCAACGTCGCGCGCACGCTTGAAGTTGGAACGCTCCGGCGAGCGTTCACCGTGATCCTGCCGGCGGCGGCGCCGACCATTCTGACCGGCATGCGGATTTCGATCGGCATTGCCTGGCTCGTGATCGTCGCGGCCGAGATGCTGGTCGGCGGCACCGGCATCGGCTACTTCGTCTGGAACGAGTGGAACAACCTCTCGATCACCAATGTGATCATCGCCATTCTCCTGATCGGCCTCGTCGGCATGCTGCTCGATCAGATTCTTGCGCGCTTCACCCGCATGGTAACGTTCCCGGAGTGATGCGATGACCGACAAATTCATTTCGATCGAGGCCATCGCCAAGCGATATCCGCATCCAGGAGGCGGCGACGTCGCGGTGTTCGAAAATCTGTGGCTGTCGATCCAGCGCGGCGAGTTCGCTTGCGTGATCGGTCACTCCGGCTGCGGCAAGACCACCGTGCTCAATATCCTCGCCGGGCTCGATACGCCGAGCGAAGGCGCGGTCATCGTCGACGGCGAGGCCATTCAAGGCACGAGCCTTGACCGCGCGGTGATTTTCCAGAGCCACGCGCTGTTGCCGTGGCGCACCGTGCTCGGCAACGTCGCCTATGCCGTGACGTCGAAGTGGCGGGACTGGGATCGCGCCAAGGTGAAGGCGCATGCGCAGAAATTCATCGATCTCGTCGGCCTCACCGGTTCCGAGCACAAGCGTCCTTCCGAACTTTCCGGCGGCATGAAGCAGCGCGTCGGCATTGCGCGCGCGCTCTCGATCACGCCCAAGATCATGCTGATGGATGAGCCGTTCTCGGCGCTCGACGCGTTGACGCGCGGCACCTTGCAGGACGAGGTCCGCCGGATTTGCCTGGAGACCGGGCAGACCGCGTTCATGATCACGCATGACGTCGACGAGGCGATCTATCTCGCCGACAAGATCTTCCTGATGACCAATGGTCCCGGCGCGGTGCTGGCGGAGATCGTCGAGAATCCGCTGCCGAAGGATCGCGGCCGTATCGATCTGCATCGCCATCCTTATTATTATGCGGTACGAAACCACATCGTCGATTTTCTGGTCAGCCGCAGCAAAAGTTTCGCGGCCGAGGTGCCCGATCACGATCCGCGTCATGTGCCGGTGGTCGAGATCGCGAGATCCGGATTGGCGATTGCCGCGAGTTCGGAAGGGCTGCCCGAAGCGCCAAAGACCGCAGCGCGGCCAAGCCTGTCGCGACCGCTCTAGACTGCGGCATGGACGTAACTTCCGGCCGACCGCCGGTGATGACAACTTGCAAAGGGAGTGACACATGAAGCGATCTGACCTCACTGAAAAGCTGCTCGACATCAAGCGCGAGAAGGGCTGGACCTGGAAATACATCTGCGAAAAAATCGGAGGCTTTTCGGAGGTGCTGATCGTCGGCGCCTGTCTCGGCCAGCAGAAACTGACGAAGCCGCAAGCGGCAAACGCGGCCGAACTGTTCGGACTCTCCAAATCCGAAACCGCCCTGCTCAACGAGACGCCGATGCGCGGCATGCCGATGCCGCCGACCGATCCCCTGATCTATCGCTTCTACGAACTCGTGATGGTCAACGGCCCGGCCTGGAAGGCGCTGATCGAGGAGGAATATGGCGACGGCATCATGTCGGCGATCGATTTCGACATGGTGATGGAGCGCCAGCCCAACCCGAAGGGCGACCGCGTCAAGCTCACGATGTCCGGCAAGTTCCTGCCGTATAAATATTACGGCGCCAGCGGCAACGTGCCGGAATATGGATTTAAGGAAGGGTGAGATTGGCGAAAAGGGAACAGCGAGCAGCGAATAGGAATCGCTACTCGCTGTTACATCATCCCTTCACGGCGCCAAACGCCTCCCTGAGTTCCTTGATCGACGTCATCTCGCGCACGTAGGTGTATGTTCCCTTGTTCTTCATCTCGCGAGCGCAGGCGAGAAATGTCGCCAGCGCCGCGCGGGAGAACGCGCCGCCGACGCTGATGCGTTTGACGCCTGCTTCCGCGATCTGTTCGACGGTGAGCGTCGGATCGGCGAAGCCGATGACGAGGTTGAACGGCTTCTTCAACGCCGACACGACGGTCCTGATTGTCGCGAGGTCGTAGAGGCCGGGTGCATACAATACGTCGGCGCCCGCCGCCTCGAACCCCCGAAGCCGCTTGATGGTGTCGTCGATATCCTTGCGGCCGTGCAGGAAGTTCTCGGCGCGTGCCGTTAGCGTGAAGGGAATGGGTAGCGAGCGCGCAACTTCAACGGCCGCCTGCACACGCTCGAGCGCCAGTGAAAAATCGTAAATCGGGTTGTTCGGATCTTTACTTGAATCCTCGATCGAGCCGCCGACGGCGCCAGTTTCCGCGGCGAGCCTGATCGCTTCGGCGGCAAGCTTCGGCATATCTGCACCGCAATTCTCGAGGTCGACGCTGACCGGCAGGTCGGTTGCCGCCACGATCTCGCGGGCGTTGTCCAGGATCATATCCTGGTTCACACCTGTTCGCCCGAGCATGTTTGCAGCGCCGAGACTCGTGGTGGCCAGCGCCTCAAATTCCAATGCGGCAAGCAGTTTTGCCGTGCCGGCGTCCCAGGGATTCGGGATGATGAAGGCGCCGGGCCGCTCATGCAGCGTGCGAAACAGTTTTGCCTTTTCGAGTTGAGTTCGCATGTTGCCTTCGTCCTCGCCGTTTCCAGTTGGCAACGACGGATAGAACGCTTCGCTTCATCAGACAAATTTGTTATTTCTCTTTCCATCATTCGTTTTTTGCATGGAGGGGAAAGTGGACAGCGAGGCGCTCAGCACCTTCTTGACGATTTACCGGAGCGGCGGCGTTTCCAACGCTGCGAAAATCCTGCACCGCTCACAGCCTGCGATCTCGCGACGCATCGCGCTTCTGGAAGATGAGCTTGGCGTTCCGTTGTTCGAACGCATCGCCGGCCGCACGGTGCTCAGCGATGCCGGCCGGGTGATGGTGCCATATGCCGAGCGAGCGGTCGCGGCGACCCAGGATGCGGAGAACGCGGTTCGCTCGCTGATCCGCTCGAATGCGGGTCCGGTGGCGCTGGCGGTTGTTGGAACGCTGGCGGGAGGCGGTCTTGCCACCATCATGAAGCGCTTCACCCGCAAACACCCCGATGTCGCTCTCACTCTGCGTACCGCCCGCAGCGCGGAGGTCAGCGATCTGATCCGTCGCGGCGAAGCGACGATTGGCCGGCGATACGATTTCGACCGCTCGACCGATCTCGACCATGAGCGGCTCTTTGCCGAGCGGCTTAAGGTCGTATGCGCGCCCGATCACCCGCGCGCCGGCCGCCGCGTCAGGAAATTGGCCGAACTTCGCAACGAGCGCTGGATCGCCTTTCCCGAAGTGCCCGGACGCCGCGAAATCACCGCCTCGCATGTCTTCGCGCTGTTCCTGACCCACGGGCTCGGCGAGATCGACTGGACACCGGTCGACAGTCTGACCGCCCAACGGCGCCTGATCGAATCCGGCTTCGGAATCGCGCTGCTCGCGCAAAGCATGGTTGCGGACGAACTCAAAGCATCCGCCATCGCAACGATCGGTGTCGACGATCTCTCCGCCAGTCACGACATCGTGGCCGTGACGCGCCGGGGCGGATTCTTGAGTGCGGCGTCGCGCCAACTTCTTGATATTATCCGCGCGCACTACTCGGCGGACAAGATCGCAACCGTCAAGCGCGCGCGCCGTCAGGTGGCGAAACGGCAAATTGCATCGCGTCGCGCCCGCCGCGGATGATGCGACCTGTTCCACTGGTTAATCGGCGATAAAGTGAAACGCTCATTTATCGCTGTAGCAATTCGCTAATCTGCAATCCGGGGTTGATAGGACGGTGCCAGCATCCACCGTCTTCAATCCCGGAGAGTTCAATGCCGTCCTTCAAGAACGCAATCCTCGCAACGACGATCCTGCTGATCGTTTCCCCCGCAATCGCGCAGACCGGCCAGAGAATTTCGGTGGAACAGTTCAATGCCGGGCCGCGGCCGGAAAATATGGTGCGCGTTCAGAACAACATCAGCTTCTTTTTGGCTGGGGCAACGGGCGAGGGTGACGAGGCCCAAAAGCTGCGCGAGAAAGCGCAGCGCGTGGTCTATGAAATGGCCGCGCATCAATGCGATCTGCTTCGCGACATCCTTGCAAAGGACTGCAAGATGGAGTCGGTCAACGTCAACGTGAACACCGCTGGCGGACGGCAGTTCAACCAGCAGCAGCAAGAGGGCCTCAACGTCAACGGTTCGATGAGCCTGCAAATTACCCTGAAATAGGCGCCACTGCGCAAAACTCTTTATGGGAAGGAGCGCGCTTTAGCGCGCGTCCCGAACCATGGCTGCTCGAATCATGGTTGCTCGAACCATGGCCGGAGCCCATCCGTCGAGACGCGGTGGAGTTTATCATCAGGCCGCGCACCGCGCGGACCCGTTGGCCGCTCCCCGGGATGAGGACTATTATTCAAATCCCCGCCTTCACCTGGGCGACGGCTTGCGTCAGCAGTTCGCTCATGCGCGAGCGGATTTCGTCTTCCGCCACGCCTTTGGCCGAAAGATCGTGGATAAGGCGGGCGACGACCGCTTTGTCGCCGCCTTGGGCAAACATGCCCGCAACCGCCTCCCTGGCGTAGGTGGCTGCCGCTTCCCCGGTGATTCCCAGCTTCTCCGCCGCCCACAGGCCGAGCAGGCGGTTGCGCCGCGCCTCTGCCTTGAATTTCAGCTCCTCGTCGAGGGCGAATTTCTTCTCGAAGGCTTCCTCGCGCTTGTCGAAGGTCGTCATAGAGAAGTTCCTCCCGGGCGGCCGTTTTGGCCCTGTCGCCGCCGCGTTGCGGCGAGGCGTCCTGATACCTAAATAGTACCGTGAATTCAGCGGTTCGCGAACGTCAAACGGTCGAGGTTAATGCGGTAAAACTTAGCCCTTCAGGGCCGGATCGATTGTACTGGATAGGCCAATCGGATAGGTTCGATTCCAGGCTCGGTTCTCGTTCTGTTTCTTGGTCCCTGGCCTTCACGGCAGCTCCGTCGTGGGTCGTCCCTCTTGGCATCCGGAGCACACCAAATTCATGGATTTCAACAACACACGGTACATCCCAATGAGCCGTCGACGCCGCATTTATGAAGGCAAGGCCAAGGTTCTTTACGAGGGTCCGGAGCCGGGAACCCTGATCCAGCACTTCAAGGACGATGCGACCGCGTTCAACAAGCAAAAACACCAGGTGATCGAGGGCAAGGGCGTCCTCAACAACCGGATTTCGGAATACCTGTTTCAGCACCTCAACGACATCGGGGTGCCGACCCACTTCATCCGCCGTCTCAACATGCGCGAGCAACTGATTCGCGAGGTGGAGATTGTGCCGCTGGAGGTCGTGGTGCGAAACGTGGCGGCGGGATCGCTGTCGCAGCGCCTCGGCATCGAGGAAGGCACCCAGCTGCCGCGCTCGATCATCGAGTTCTACTACAAGAACGACCAGCTCAACGACCCCATGGTCTCCGAGGAGCACATCACGGCGTTCGGCTGGGCCACGCCGCAGGAGATCGACGACATCATGGCGCTCGCCATCCGCGTCAATGATTTCCTCACCGGGCTGTTTCTCGGCATCGGCATCCGTCTGGTCGACTTCAAGATGGAATGCGGGCGCCTCTTTGAAAATGAGATGATGCGGATCATCGTCGCCGACGAGATCTCGCCGGATTCCTGCCGGCTGTGGGACATCAAGTCGAACGAGAAGCTCGACAAGGATCGTTTCCGCCGGGATCTCGGCGGCCTGCTGGAGGCCTATACCGAAGTCGCCAAGCGGCTCGGCATCCTGATGGAAAACGAGCGTCCGGCGGGCTCGGGCCCGGTGCTGGTCAAGAGCTGAGGGCGTGAAAGCGCGCGTTACCGTTACGCTGAAGTCCGGCATTCTCGATCCGCAAGGCAAGGCCATCGAAGGCGCGCTGAAATCGCTCGGCGTCGATGGCGTCGCCAGCGTTCGTCAGGGCAAGGTGTTCGACATCGAGCTTTCGGGCGCCGACAAGGCGAAGGCAGAGGCGGCGCTGAAGGACGCCGCCGACAAGCTCTTGGCCAACACCGTGATCGAGAATTACCGGGTTGAAGTCTTGAGTTGAAGTTTCCCTCTCCCCTTGCGGGAGAGGGTGGCGAGCGAAGCGAGCCGGGTGAGGGGTTCGCGTGAACTCGTTTTCAGATAACCCCTCACCCGGTTCTTCATGCCGCAAGCGGCATTTCGAACCACCGTCTCCCGCAAGGGGAGAGGGCAAAGAAGCAGGTTCGTCTGGAATGAAATCCGCCGTTCTCGTCTTTCCCGGAATCAATCGCGAGCGCGACATGGCGCGGGCGCTGAAGCTCGCCTCCGGCAACGAAACTGCGATGGTTTGGCATGCCGAGACCTCGCTGCCTGCGGGCACCGATCTCGTGGTGGTGCCGGGCGGATTTTCCTACGGCGACTACCTGCGCTGCGGCGCGATCGCGGCGCGCGCACCGGTGATGGACGCCGTGCGCGACGTTTGCGGCCAAAGGCGGTCTCGTACTCGGCGTTTGCAACGGTTTTCAGATTCTCTGCGAGGCCGGCCTGCTGCCCGGCGTACTCATGCGCAATGCGCGGCTGAAATTCATCTGCAAGGACGTGCACCTGCGGGTCGAGCGTTCGGATACGCCGTTCACGCGCGGTTACAATGCCGGTCAGGTCATTCGCGTGCCGGTCGCCCATGGCGAGGGCAACTACGAGGCCGACGAAGAGACGTTGAAACGCCTAGAGGCCGAGGGGCGGGTGCTCTACCGCTATTGCACGGCCGATGGCGCAGTCGACGAGCACGGCAATATCAACGGCGCGGCGCATTCGATCGCCGGCATTGTCAACGAACGCGGCAACGTGCTCGGCATGATGCCGCATCCGGAAAACCACGTCGAAGACATCATGGGCTGCACCGACGGGCGCGGCCTGTTCGCAGGCCTTGTCGCGCACCTGCGAACGGGCAGCCTGATCGTCCGATGCAAACCAACCAGCCGCAGATCACCCCCGAACTCGTCGCCGCCCACGGCCTCAAGCCCGACGAATATGAGCGCATTCTCAAGCTGATCGGGCGGGTGCCGACGTTCACGGAGCTCGGGATTTTCTCGGCGATGTGGAACGAGCATTGCTCGTACAAATCCTCCCGCATCCATCTGCGGGGCCTGCCGACCAAAGCGCCCTGGGTGATCCAGGGACCGGGCGAGAACGCCGGCGTCATCGACATCGGCGATGGCCAGGCCGTGGTGTTCAAGATGGAGAGCCACAACCATCCGAGCTACATCGAGCCCTATCAGGGCGCGACCACCGGCGTCGGCGGCATCCTGCGCGACGTCTTCACCATGGGCGCGCGCCCGATCGCGTGTCTCAACGCGCTCTCCTTCGGTGCGCCGGAACATCCCAAGACGCGTCATCTGGTGTCGGGTGTGGTTGCTGGCGTCGGCGGTTATGGCAATTCGTTCGGCGTGCCGACCGTCGGCGGGCAAATGCGTTTCCACACCCGCTACGATGGCAACATCCTCGTCAACGCGATGGCGGTGGGTTTGGCCTCCGCCGACAAGATTTTCTACGCGGCCGCCTCCGGCGTGAACATGCCGATTGTCTATCTCGGCTCCAAGACCGGGCGTGACGGCATTCACGGCGCCTCGATGGCGTCGGCCGAATTCGACGACGACTCCGCCGAGAAGCGGCCGACCGTGCAGGTCGGTGATCCCTTCGCCGAAAAGCTGCTGCTGGAAGCGTGCCTTGAGATCATGGCGGCCGATTGCGTGATCGCGATCCAGGATATGGGCGCGGCGGGGCTGACATGCTCTGCCGTCGAAATGGGCGCCAAGGGCGATCTCGGCGTCGATCTCAACCTTGATGCGGTGCCGACGCGCGAAACCGGCATGAGCGCCTATGAGATGATGCTCTCGGAAAGCCAGGAGCGCATGCTCATGGTGCTCAAGCCCGAGAAGGAAAAAGAGGCTGAAGCGATCTTCCGCAAATGGGGGCTCGATTTCGCCGTGGTCGGTCACACCACGCCGAGCAAGCGCTTTGTCGTCAAGCATGGCGGCGACGTAATGGCGGACCTGCCGATCAAGGAATTGGGCGACGAAGCCCCGCTCTACGATCGGCCGCATGTGGCGCAAGCCGGCCAAGCCGGTGATTGCCGCGCGCGAGGTCAAGCCGCCGATCGGCATTGCGCAGGCGCTGGAAAAACTGATCGCGACGCCAGAGCTGTGTTCGAAGCGCTGGGTGTGGGAGCAATACGACCACGTCATCCTCGGCAATACCGTGCAGCGTCCCGGCGGCGATGCCGCCGTCGTGCGTGTCGAAGACGGGCCGAAGGGGCTCGCGCTCACCGTCGACGTCACGCCGCGCTATTGCGAGGCCGATCCGTTTGAAGGCGGCAAGCAGGCCGTCGCCGAAGCCTGGCGCAACATCACGGCCGTCGGCGGACGGCCGCTTGCGATCACCGACAACCTCAATTTCGGCAATCCGGAGCGGCCCGAAATCATGGGCCAGTTCGTCGGCTGCCTGAAAGGCATTTCGGAAGCCTGCCGAGCGCTCGACTTCCCGGTCGTGTCGGGCAACGTCTCGCTCTACAACGAAACCAACGGACGCGGCATCCTGCCGACGCCCTCGATCGGCGGCGTCGGCCTGCTGGATGATTTCACCAAGTCGGCCACGCTCGCGTTCAAGGCCGAGGGCGAGGCGATCCTGTTGATCGGCGATACCCAAGGCTGGCTCGGGCAGTCCGTTTATCTGCGCGACATCTGCGGGCGCGAAGAGGGCGCGCCGCCGCCGGTCGATCTTGCGGCCGAAAAGCGCAATGGCGACGTGGTGCGCGGCATGATCCACGCAGGCACGGCGACCGCGGCCCACGACATTTCCGACGGCGGGCTGTTGGTGGCGCTTGCTGAAATGGCGATCGCAAGCGGCATCGGCGCGCGGCTCCTGGCTGCACCTGGCTCGATCGTGCCGCATGCGTTCTGGTTCGGCGAGGACCAGGCGCGCTATGTCGTCACCGTCCCTGCCGAACAGGCAGGTCTCGTGCTCGCCAAGATGAAGGGCGCCAGCGTGCCTTGCGTGCGGATCGGGACCACGGGCGGAGATGCGATCGCCATTGCCGGCGAAGATCCGGTTTCGGTGGCCTGCGCTGAAGGACGGTTTCGAAGGCTGGTTGCCAGCCTATATGGCTGGCAAAGCCTGATCCCGAATAGCTACAGTACGTGTCCGACGATGGGAATCTTGCGTAAAGCGCCGGTCGCAGCCCAGCTGATGGCGAACGTCAGCACGAAGACGATCAGCGCTTTCAGGATCGCGGTCTCCTGCACGGCCGGAGCCAGCGTGATGCCGAACAAGGCATATTGCAGCCAGAGCAGCGGGACATAGTGAATCAGGAAGATTCCGAACGAGCTTTCGCGCAAGGAATCGAGAATACTCTTGCCGCGGCTATCGAACCTCAGGAACAGCGCGAGCAAATTGAGCGTTTGCGACGCGCTGAAGCAGGCAAAAAACAAGGCATGCGCGGTGTCCCACCAGGGCGGTGGATTGTTGGGATCGCTCAAGAACTCGCGCTTGTAATAGATAAGTCCGATCAGGCCGGCGAAGGTCAGGAGCGTGGCCGCAAGCCAAGCCGGCCACCGCCGCGCCAGTTCGCCTTGGTCGGATAGCAGGCTTCGATCTCCTTTGACTGCGCCGATGCCGGCGCCGACGAAAAAGTAGAGCAGGTAGAGAAGAATCCGGTCGGCCTGGATCGCGAGCGGCCCCAGCGTGAACCAGCGCCCGATGCCGAAATAAAAGTCGAGCGGCACGTAGACGATCACCGATGCCGCGAGAAACATCCAGAAGGCGTAAGCGGGATGCTTCAGCCTGGCGGTCGACAGGCGTCCAATGGCTTCAACGAAGCCGGGCGCGGCGCGATAGAGCACAGCCGCCAGCATGTCGAACGCGAACAGTACGGCCAGGAACCAGATCGGCCCGCTCTCCCAGGGGCCGACCGTCACCGTCTTCCACCAATACGCGAGGAAGCCTGAGCCCGGCCCGGAATTGCGAAGTTCGACCGAGTAATAGGCGATCGGCATCAGGAGCACGGCGCCGACCACGTATGGCAAGCCGAGGCGCAGCAAGCGCCCGCGCAGGAAGTCGCTCACGCCCTTGCGCTGAAGGCTCGGCCAGACGAACAGCCCGGACAAGAGAAACATCGCCGCCATGAAGTAGCTGTCGTTGAAGGTCACCAGCCCATCGAAACCGAGGAACGACTGACGGTCGGTGTGGCCGTAATAGGTGTAGGGAATGACCGAATGGTGGATCAGCACCGTGACAATGATGCAGCTGCGGGCGCGGTCGAAGGCCAGATTGCGGGTGCCCGAAACCGGCTTTGCTTCGATCGCCTCAGTGGCGGAAGGTAGGACGACAGTCATGGACGATCCGGCATGTTGACTGTCGCCGATGTTGCCGAATGCGCGAGGATTCAACAAGTATCAACCGCCGCAAGCCCGGTGGATTACATCGCATGGAATGATGCCGGCAGGCGGGGAGCCGAAAAAGCCGGCTCTTGTCGTCGCGACCGTCCTGGGGTGTGGAACTTTCGTGAATGGCCTGAAGTTAGATCAGCCAATGGAGGTCCGCCGGCCCGGCGGATGGCGTGGAGGGTTAAATGACGCTTCTGAAGTGGGCGCTGATTTTCTTTGTGGTGTCGGTGATCGCCGGCATCCTCGGCTTTACCGGCATATCGGCGGCCTCGGCGGATATCGCCCGGTTTCTGTTCTATGTCTTTGTGGTGATCTTCCTGGTCCTGCTGGTTCTGGGCCTGACGATCTTCCGGGTATAGCTTTTCCGGGATGGTGCGAGAGCGCTGTCCCGGAATCATGCCTTTTTCGAAAAACTCAGGCGACTTCCTCGATCTTGACCTTGTCGGGATAGAAGGCGAGATGGCCTGAAATTTCCGTCATGGCCGGAAACGGACTTTCATAAGTCCAGATCGCATCTGCGATGGTTTTTCCGTCGGCATTGATGCTGAAATAATTCGCATCTCCCTTGTAGGGACAATGCGTCACCCGCTCGCTGCGCGAAAACAACGCCATGTTCGCATCCTTGCGCGGCAGATAGTTGACCGCGGGATAGCTCGCTTCCTTCAGCGTCAGGGCATCGGTCGATTCGGCAATCACGACCCCGCCCGCGGAGACGCGCACGCGCCGCGGATTTGCCGTGATCGTGATCGGATGGTCGGGGCCTGGTAATTTCATTTTTGTCCGCCTTTCGGCCCTCATCGCGACGGGCCTTGCTGTGATCTGTCGGCAAATATAGTGCGAGAAGGCGTGACCCAGAAGGCCATTCGCGCTAAGTTGAAGTACTTTCAGCCTGCTGAGCGGGCCGGAGGGACGACGGGAAAAGGAGAAATCTGGGATGCCGATGGACGCCCACGATATCGAAACGATGATCAAGGCCGCGATTCCCGACGCCGCGGTGACGATCCGGGATCTCGCCGGCGACGGCGACCACTACGCGGCCACCGTGATTTCGGAATCGTTTCGCGGCAAGTCGCGCGTCCAGCAACACCAGCTCGTCTATCAATCGCTTCGGGGGCAGATGGGCGGGGTGCTCCACGCGCTCGCCTTGCAGACGGGGGTGCCGGAATAATCCAAGGCGGGGCGGTACGGCATGAGGGGGTAAAGCAACGGCATGGCATGGGACACCGAGCGCGGGCCGTTGTTTCGTCCCATGGTGCCGCATCAGCACAGCCGGGTTACCTACGCCGAATTGCTGTTCGATCTGGTGTTTGTGTTTGCGGTAACGCAGGTGTCGCACACGCTGCTGTCGCATTTCACCCCGCTCGGCGCCGTCGAAACCACTCTGCTGCTGCTCAGCGTATGGTGGGTCTGGGTCTACACTTCCTGGGTCACCAACTGGCTCAATCCCGAGCTGACGCCGGTGCGCGTGCTTCTGTTTCTTCTGATGCTGGGCGGACTCGTTCTTTCAACCTCGATCCCGCTGGCGTTCGAATTCGCGCGGGCTATGGTTTGCGATTGCTTATGCCGTGATGCAGGTCGGCCGCACCGCATTTTGGCTGGCATCGACACCGCCGGCGCGCACCGCCGCCCGCATGAACGCCATCCGCATCCTGGTCTGGTTGTCGGTCTCGGCCGTGTTCTGGATCGCCGGCGGACTGGCGCAAAGCCAGATGAGGCTCGCACTGTGGGTCGTGGCCTTGAGCATTGAATACGTCTCGCCCGCGGTGCGGTTCTGGATTCCGAAATATGGCGCGTCGTCGGTGGCCGACTGGTATGTCGAGGGCGGTCATCTGGCCGAGCGCTGCGCCGGCTTCATCATTATCGCGCTCGGGGAATCCATCGTCGTGACCGGCGCGACCTTTGCCGACCTGCGATGGACAAGCGAGGTGGTCGCGGCGTTTTTATCGGCCTTCGTGGCGGCGCTGGCGATGTGGTGGATTTATTTCCACAAGGGGGCGGAGGCCGGCTCCGAACTGATCTCGAGTTCAAACGAGCCGGGGCGGTTGGCACGGCTCGCCTATACTTATCTGCATCTGCCGATTGTTGCCGGTATCATTCTGTCGGCCGTGGCCGACGACCTCGTGCTCCAGCATCCCGCGGGACATTCCGACGTCAGGGTGGTCGTGAGCACCGTTGGCGGGCCGATGCTGTTCTTGATTGGAGCCATCCTGTTCAAGTACGCCATTCGCGGCTGGCTTCAACTGTCCCACGGCGTGGGCATCATCGCGCTCGGTGTGCTCGGCTGGTTTGGCGCCGAGCTGTCGCCATTGATGCTGTCGATCGCCGCCACGCTTCTGATGGTGATCGTCTCGGTCTGGGAATCGCTCTCGTTGCGCTCGGGCGCGGGCCGGTCCGAGGATCAGTCCAAAGATCAATCGGATGCGGCTCAGTCCGAAGCGACCAGCGCGTGAACCGAGAACAAGCCGGCTTCATCCGTCCAGGATTCAAGCAGCGACCAGCCCGAGACCCGCGCCAGCAAGGCGAAACGATCGATCGAGTATTTATAGCTGCTCTCGGTATGAATGCTTTCGCCGGGACGGAATGAGAACTTCGTGCCGAGCACTTCGCGCGGTGAACGCTTTCTTGCTGATCAGATGCATCTCGATCCGATGCCGGTCGCGGTTATAGATCGCGCGATGGATGAACGCGCCGACGTCGAAATCGCCGCCAAGCTCGCGATTGATCCGGTGCAGCACATTGAGGTTGAAACGCGCGGTGACGCCGGCGGTGTCGTTATAGGCATCATAAAGCGTGCGCTCGTCTTTCTCGAGATCGACCCCGATCACCATTCGCCCGCCTTTGCCCAGAATCGCGCGAGCGCTCTTCAGGAACGTGCAGGCTTCACCCGGCTCGAAATTGCCGAGCGTCGAACCCGGAAAAAAGCCGACCTTCGGCATGTCGCGCACCGCTTCCGGCAGCTCGAACGGCGCGGTGAAATCCGCCGTGACCGGATGAATGGCAAGACCGGGATAATCGGCGCGCAAGCCTTCCGCCTGCGCGTTGAGGAATTCGCCCGAGATGTCGACGGGAACATAGGCCCCAAGCCGGCATTCGCCGAGCAACAGCCGCACCTTGGTGGTCGCTCCGGCGCCGAATTCGACCAGCGCCGCGCCCGCGGGAATCATTGCGGAGATAGCCTGGCCCTGGTCGCGCAGGATCGAAAGCTCGGTGCGGGTCGGGTAATATTCCGGCAAGACCGTGATCTGTTCGAACAGTTCGGAGCCGGTCGCGTCGTAGAAATATTTCGGCGACAGCCGCTTGGGGGCGCGCGATAGATCGCCGATCACGTCGCGGGCAAATGCCGATGTCGGCTCATCGAGACGGGTCGCTTCGGCCAGAGCTGAGGCGTGCACATTCATGACAATCTCCCGGGCGCGCTTTCCGGCGCGGTTTAGCATTGTTGTTTAAGCATGATCTTTTCGGAAAACCGGTTTCCACTTTTCCGGATCATGCTTAGTGGCGTAGTCGGCCAGCCGCAGGCCTGTGAACTGCCAGCGGTGGTGGGGATAGAAGAAGTTGCGGTAGGTGACGCGGCTGTGACCATCCGGCGTTGCCAGCGATGAGCCGCGCAACACCAGCTGGTTGACCATGAACTTGCCGTTGTATTCGCCGAGCGCGCCCTCGATCGCGCGATAGCCGGGGTAGGGCGAATAGGCGCTGCGCGTCCATTGCCACACGATGCCGAAGGCGTCGTTGAGCTGACCGGCGCGGGCGGCGACTTCCCATTCCATCTCGGTCGGCAAATGTTTGCCGCGCCAGCGCGCGAAAGCGTCGGCCTCGTAATAGCTGACGTGGCAGACCGCTTCCTTCGGATCGACGGGCTTTAGCCCGGCGAGCGTCATGATGTGCCACTTGCCGTCGATCTCGCGCCAATGACCCGGCGCCTGCCATTGCTCGGCGCTGGCGGCCGCAAAGCCGTCCATCAGCCAGAGCGTGGGCGTGGTGTAGCCGCCATCCGCCATGAAGGCGATCCATTCGGCATTGGTGACGAGGTTGCGCGAAAGGCGCACCGGGCCGACCAATGCGCGGTGGACCGGCTTTTCATTGTCGAAATGAAAGCTGTCGCCGGCGTGGCCGATGGTGTGGATGCCTTCGTTGAGGCTGATCCAGTCCTCGCCCGAACCGCTTGCGGCCGGGAAATCGCCACGATGGATCGTAGGCCGGCGGGATCGGGTTTTGGGCGAAGGCGTGCAGGATATCGGTCAACATCAATTCCTGATGCTGCTGCTCGTGGTTGAGGCCGACCTCGACCAGCGGCGCGATGGCGCTCAGTTGGTCCTCACTGGCTTCACGGAAGAATTTCACGACCGCCGCATCGACGTGACGGCGATAGGCCGTGATCTCGTCGGCGGAGGGGCGGGTCAGATCGCCGCGCCGGTGCCGGGCGTGACGGGGTCCGGCGCTGACGTAATAGGAATTGAACAGGAAGGCGTAGTCGGGGTGATAGGGCACATATCCCCCGCTGTGCTCGCCCAGCAGGAACTGCTCGAAAAACCAGGTGGTATGGGCGCGGTGCCATTTGGCCGGGCTCGCGTCCGGCATGGACTGGATCAACTGGTCTTCGGGGCTTAGCGGCGCGGCGCGGCGCTCGGTCTCGTTTCGCACCGCAAGAAACGCCTCGATCAGCTCGTCGGCGAGGTCGATCTTTTCCGAAAATAACGACGCAGGGGAGGCGGCCATGGCGGGTACTGTTTTCGTCACTGGGGGCTCCGGGTCGCAAAATTAGAACGTTCGCCTCGAAGGGTGGTTCCTTGAGAACGGCCTGTCCTAGATAGGGGTTCCCTTCGGGGAAAAAAGCCTGCCAGATACCCACCTCACCCAAATGTTGTTGCGTCCCCCTGCGGTCGATTGCCTCGTCAAAACGGCTTTCCGGCATGCCAGCCTCGCGCCAATTTGCTTTGGATGCACAAGCGTTTGGGGTACATATATGGGAGTCGTGGGGGCTGGCTGGCGTCAAGGCTGGACAGCCTGACCTGAGTGGGTGCGTCACCCGCCCAAAAGGAAAACAATATGAGCATCGAACAATTCATCGACAATGAAGTGAAGTCGAACGACGTCGTGCTGTTCATGAAGGGCACGCCGCAGTTTCCGCAATGCGGGTTCTCCGGGCAGGTCGTTCAAATCCTCGATCACATCGGGGTCGGGTACAAAGGCCTCAACGTTCTTGAATCGGCCGACCTTCGCAACGGCATCAAGACCTACTCCAACTGGCCAACCATTCCCCAGCTCTACGTGAAGGGCGAGTTCGTCGGCGGCTGCGACATCATCCGCGAGATGTTCCAGGCCGGTGAGTTGCAGCAGCTGTTCGCCGACAAGGGCGTGCCGGCTACGACTGCCGCCTAAACCTAATGGCGCGTCGGATCGGCGATGTGCGGCTCGAAGTCGTCGCCGCCGACATCACGACCTTGCGGGTCGATGCCATCGTCAACGCTGCGAATTCGTCGTTACTCGGCGGAGGTGGCGTTGATGGCGCGATCCATCGCGCGGCCGGGCCGGAGCTGCTTGATAGAATGCCGCACGCTCGGCGGTTGCGCGACCGGCGATGCCAAGATCACCAAAGGTTACCGGTTGCCCGCCACGCCATGTGATCCACGCGGTCGGCCCGGTTTGGTACGGCGGCGATCGTGGCGAGGATGTGCTGCTCGCCTCCTGTTATGCCCGCGCCATCGGGCTTTGCCATGAAAACAGCCTGACCTCGGTCGCTTTTCCGGCGATTTCCACCGGGGTCTACCGTTTTCCCGCCGACCGCGCTGCCGGTATTGCGGTTTCGACCACGGTCGATGCGCTGAAAACCGCGTCCACCCTTCGCCGTGTGGTCTTTTGCTGCTTCTCCCATGAAAGCGCTGCCTTGCACGAACAGGCTTTGAGCGAGCTTTCGGCCAACCTTGCGCCGACTGAGCTGGCCGCTACACTTTCGCCGATCCTGGCAGGCGGCAAAATAGATCATGAAATTTCGTCAGTTCAGCGACCGCGCCTTGCGTCTCCGCCTCGCTGCGGCATTCGTGCTTTTCTGGGCTGCGATCGCGGCCCATGTGGCTGTCGCGGAATCGCCGCGCCCTGCGTCCACTGGTTTTTCGGCGGAAGGGCTTGTGCATGTCAGTGACTACCTGCGCAACGAGGTCGCAACCGGCAAGATTCCCGGCGCCGTTCTCCTGATCCAGCAGCATGGCAGGCCGGTACTGCTCGAGAATTTCGGGGTGCTGGATGTCGAGAGCCGGCGTCCGATGACGTCGGACGCGATCTTCCGGCTCTATTCGATGTCGAAGCCGATCACCTCCGTCGCCGCCATGATGCTGGTGGACGACGGCAAGATGTCGCTCGACGATCCGCTGTCGAAATTCATTCCGGCCTTTGCCGATGTGCGCGTCGCTGTCGAGAAACACGACGAAAATGGTAGCGCGACGCTTGCCACCGAACCGCTCGTCCGTCCGATCAGAATTCTCGATCTGCTCCGTCAGACCTCGGGCATCACGTACGGGTTTTACGGCGACAGCCCGGTTCGCAAGCTCTATGCGAGTAGCGGCCTGTTTGAGGGCGATTTTGACAACGCGCAGTTCGCCGAACGGCTCGCGAAATTGCCGCTCGCCGAACAGCCGGGCACCTTGTGGGATTACGGCCATTCGACCGATATTCTCGGCCGCGTCATCGAGGTCGTTTCCGGAAAGTCGCTGTTTGAATTCGAAGAGGAGCGTCTGCTTGGGCCGCTCGGTATGCGCGATACCGCTTTTCACGTTGATGACTCCCAGCGCGCACGCGTCGTCGAGCCATTGCCCGGCGATCGCTTTAAGGGCTCGATCGCCGGTCTTGGTGATCCGGTCCTGCGCCGGCGCTGGGAATCCGGCGGAGCGGGCATGGTCGGCACCATGGCCGACTACGCGCGCTTCGCGCAAATGCTGCTCAATGGCGGGTCGCTTGATGGCCGGCAGTACCTCAAGCCCGAGACGGTCAGGCTGATGGCGTCGGACCATATGCCGCCGGAGGCCAGGATCGCCCGCGACCAGTATTACTTTCCGGGCGGCGACAGCAGCTTTGGCCTCGGCTTTGCGGTACGGACGGTGGCAACGCAACCGCTTCCGGCCGGCGAATATCGCTGGGACGGCGTCGGCGGCACCTTCTTCTTCATCGATCCCAACGACGACCTGTTTGCGATCTGCATGATGCAGTCTCCGTCACAGCGTCAACGTATTCAGATCGAATTGAAGACGCTGATCTATCAGGCGTTGCAGAAATAGGGTTGGATACGGCGATGTCGATCCAGGAAACGGCGAAGGTCGCGGCTGGTTCTTCCTTCCGGCCGCTTGAGCAAGCGTGCTGGATCGTCCTCGCCGTCTATCTGGCGCTGGTGATTGGTTTTGCCTGGAATCCGAACCCGCTGGCGCAAGCTCTGGCGGCGATCGGGATCCTCGCCGCCTTGATTCACGCGGCTTTATTTTACGGCTGGAAGGATGCGCTGGCGCTGTTTGCGATCTGCGTCGTCATCACCTTTGCCATGGAAAATATCGGCGCCACGACCGGGTTTCCGTTCGGCCATTATCATTTCGAGGTCGGTGCAAACCTGCCTCATGTCGGCGTCATCCCGATCATTGTTGGGCCGCTGTGGTTCGGCATGGGATATTTCTCCTGGCATGTCGCCGCGGCTATGCTGGGGGCGGGAGCGCGCCCCAGTCGAAAGTTCGAACGCTTTGCATTGCCACTCGTAGCCGCCTTCGTGATGACGCAGTGGGACGTGGTGATGGAGCCGGCGGAGGCCACGATCGCCAAGGCCTGGATCTGGCATGACGGCGGCGCCCATTTCGGCGTCCCACTGTCGAACTATGCCGGCTGGCTGTTGACCTCGTGGCTGTTCTACCAAGCCTTTGCGATCTATCTCGGCCGCCGGCCGAACCTGCCTGTGCCTTCAGCCGCGCGGGGGCGGGTGCTGCGGCTGATCGCAATCGCGCTCTACTTGAGCTCGGGCCTGACCCATCTGACGCCGTGGCTGATGGGCCAAAGCGGCGAGGTCGTGGATGCGGCGGGCCAGCTCTGGCGCGTCGGCGATCTCAGGGCGACCACCATGGTGACCATGCTGTTCACGATGTTCTTCACCTCAACGCTCGCGGCCTTGCGGCTTGCGACGGACAGAGCCGATCGCTGAGAAGGGCCCGCTCACGCCTTGCGCGCGATCTCGCGGACGTGGCCTAGCATCTCCTCGATCATGGCTGATGTGACGTCGAGATGGGTGCAGGCGCGGATGCGGCCGTCCATCACGGCGATCTGCACGCCGCGCTTGTTCAAGGCGGCGACCATGTCGGTGGCGGCTGATGCCGGCGCCGTCGGGGCGGAAGAACACGAGATTGGTTTCGGGCTCCTGCACCTCGATGCCTTGAATCTGCGATAACCCCCGCGCCAGCGCGCGCGCATTGGCGTGATCCTCCGCCAAGCGGTCGACATGATGGTCGAGCGCATAGGTGCAGGCGGCGGCGCAAATGCCCGCCTGCCGCATCGAGCCGCCGAGGCGTTGTTTCCAGCGCCAGACCTCGTCGATGAAATCACGTGTGCCGGCCAGCACCGCGCCGATGGGCGCGCCCAGGCCTTTCGAAAAATCGATCCAGGCCGAATCCCATCCCGTCGTCATGTCGCGGGCGCTGATGCCGGTGGCGACGGTCGCATTCAATAGCCGCGCGCCGTCCATGTGGGTGGCGAGCGGGCCGGCCTTGGCCTCCGACTTGGCGATTTTGACGATCTCATCAAGATCGGCCTTCTTCCAGATAGTGCCGCCGCCGATATTGGCGGTTTGTTCGGCGCTCACCAGCGTCTGCGGCGGCTGATAGCGCGTGCGCGGGTGAAGCGCGGCGCGGAAGGCGTCGGGCGTGAATTTCCCGTCGACGCCGGTGAGTGGCGTGATCTGGAAGCCGCCAAGGGCTGCATGGGTGCCGCCTTCGCGCGCGATGATGTGGGCGGACCCGTGGGCCAGGATTTCATCGCCCGGCCGGCAATACACAAGGGTTGCCGTGACGTTGCACATGGTGCCCGACGGCAGGAAGACCGCAGCTTCCTTGCCCATGAGATCGGCGACGCGGTCGCAGAGCAGATTGACCGAGGGATCATCGCCGACCTGCTCGTCACCGACCTCGGCGCGCGCCATCGCCTCGCGCATCCCTGGCGTCGGGCGGGTTTGCGTGTCCGACAACAGGTTGATGCGGATTGGCGGCGCCTTGGGATCGCGGCGGGCAGGGGTGTAGTAGGTCATTGGACGATGTCTCTCCGTGACTGTCATTCCGGGATGGTCCAAAGGACCAGACCCGGAATCTCGAGATTCCGGGTTCGCTGCGCGCCCCGGAATGACGTCGGTCCGGCGACCATATCCAAAGAAAAAGGCCCCGGCAAAACCGGGGCCTTTGATTGCGATCGACGCTGAATCACATCAGCGCGAATAGAATTCGACGATCAGATGCGGCTCCATCTGTACCGCGAACGGCACATCCGACAGCGCCGGGACGCGAATGAACTTCGCCGTCATCTTGCCGTGGTCGACTTCGAGGAAATCGGGCGTGTCGCGCTCGGGAAGCTGGCTCGCTTCAAGGACATGCGTCAGTTGCTTGGAGGATTCCTTGACCTCGATGAGGTCGCCGACCTTCAGCTTGTAGCTGGAGATATTGACCTTGCGGCCGTTCACCTTGACGTGGCCGTGATTGATGAACTGGCGGGCGGCAAACATGGTGGCAACGAACTTGGCGCGGAACACCACGGTATCCAGACGGCGCTCCAGAAGGCCGATCAGGTTCTCACCGGTATCGCCCTTCATGCGGCCGGCCTCGACATAGATGCCGTGGAACTGGCGCTCGCTGATATTGGCGTAATAACCCTTCAGCTTCTGCTTGGCGCGCAGCTGCACGCCGAAGTCGGAAAGCTTGCCCTTGCGGCGCTGGCCGTGCTGGCCGGGGCCGTATTCGCGGCGGTTCACGGGGCTCTTCGGGCGGCCCCAGATATTCTGGCCCATACGGCGATCGATCTTGTATTTCGCCTCACTGCGCTTTGTCATCGCGTCCTCTTTAACGGTTGGATTTGAGGAGACGCGCCCTCCTGTGCGGCCAGAGATTTCTCTGGCTGCCGACAGGTCCAGGCCCCAAGCTTGAGGATGGACCACGGGTCGCGAAACGCATCGCGGGCCGAAAACGGCCCGCGAGCAGGGCGGTTTCTAGGCAGAAACGGCTTTCCTGTCAATGCGAATGGGCCGTACTTTCAGGGAGTCAGCGCCAGTATTTCGGCAGAAATCTCGGTATTTAGCACCTGTTCCAGCCGGGTCATGGTTCGGGCGATGACCACGGCGTCCGCAACCCGGTGGTCCCAGCGCAGGATGACGTCAATCCGGTTGTCCGGCCCGGCCACGCCATAGCTGACCAGGAACGGGCTCGGGCTGATCGCGTGAAGTGCGCCGGGCCCGTAGGCTGCGACCGAAGTTACCCCGAAGCTTCCGAAATTGTTGGCGCACATCCGTCCGACATTGAGGCCCAAATACCAGCTCAGCCGGCGCAGTGGCAGCGGCAGGCGGCTTGCCATCAGGATTTTTCGGAACGCCGGGATATCTTCGATTCGGAGCGGTCTTGGCGCGGCGGATCTGCGCGTCGATCTCGGCGAGCGAATGCTCCTCGGGGGCGGGGACCTTCTCCGGCAGGATGCAGTCCTCGCCGTCCTCGACGCGGGCCACCGCAACCATCGCAATGCTGCGCGGCAGTTCGAAGAAATGCGGCCAGGGCAGCTTGACGTAGAGCGTTCGCAGCACCGGTTCATCCTTGGCCACGATCGCAAATGCCTTGACGAACATGGCCGCCCAGCCCGGCGGGGATTTGGCTTTCGCGCGCGCCGCCAGGAAGGGGCCGATATCGAGCGAGCGCGAAAACGAAATAAACGGCACGCGCATCGACGCATGCATCAGGTCGATAATGAAACGGCGCGGCAATGAGATTTTTCGCTTCGTCCCGCGCATCGCTTTCGCTCGGTTTCCTTCGGTGAGATCGCCCCGGCTTTTCTCGCACGCGACTTTATGGAGCGCCAGATGAGCCGGACATAAACATATGAAAAATATATGGAAACGTAACCTTAAGCCGGCACGCGACCGCCAAAAAACGGCACCAGCGCCTCGCTCAGCCGGTGTGGCCGTCCCGAGGTGAAAATCATCTGGGCTCCCGCCTCGTCCGCCTTGCCACGCGGCTCGGGCAGCAGACTTGTCACCCGCCGGGCGATCGCGGGGGCCGGGTCGATCCAGTCGACCGGCCAGGGCGCGAGGCGATTCAGCCGGTCCAGCAACAGCGGATAATGCGTGCAGGCGAGCACAATCGTGTCAGTGCGCCGCGAAGCATCCTCGTCACCGCCGACAAAACAGGGCTTTAGTTCGGCCAGGATCGCTTCATCGTTGACCACGCCGCCGCTGAGCGCCGTCTCGGCGAGTGCTGCCAATTCCGCCGAGCCGACCAGCGTCACCTCGCAGCCCTGCGCGAAATCGCGGATCAGGCCGAACGTGTATTCGCGCTGAACCGTACCCTTGGTGCCGAGCACCGAGATGCGCTTGCTTTTTGAAGCGGCACAGGCCGGCTTGATCGCCGGTACGGTGCCGACAAAGGGCACCGAATAGCGCTCGCGCAGATGCGGCATCACCAGCGTAGAGGCGGTGTTACAGGCGATCACCACGAGATCAGGATGATGCGCCGTCATCAATTCGCCGATCAGCGGCACCACGCGATCGACGATCTCTTGCTCGCTGTGGTGGCCGTAGGGAAAAAAAGCGTCATCAGCGACGTATAGATAATGTGCATCGTCCCGCGCTCGCACGATCTCGCGCAACACCGTGAGACCGCCAAGGCCGGAATCGAAGACAAGGATCGTTGGAGTTCGGTTCACTCGTGTGGTGGATTTGACATTCGCTTCAGTGTTGCTGCGAGTCGGCATGGCGAATGTCAAATCCAAAACCACACGAGAATCCAATATTTTCTCGTGTCCCTTTGGTTCTGACATTCGTAAACGAACTCTCCGCGGCACGATACGAATGTCAGAACCGGGACACAAAAGCCATCGTAGCCGATCCAGCGTTACCTTTCAGTTGCTTTTGCAAGCCACTCGCGATTGACGTGCCGGGGGACCGGTCGGGAATAACTTTTGCTTTGAAACGGTTCTAAGAGTGCGCCCTTCATTGAGGCGTCACCAACCGGGCATTTTGATGTAAGCAACACGAATTCAAAACCGCGGGATAGCGAATGATACGGAATACGACTTCGAGCTGGGGCAGCGCCGCACGGGCGTTTCACTGGATTATCGGCCTCACCATCATCGGGATGCTGGCGTTTGGATGGTGGATGAATCACATCCCGGCGCGGCCGGATCGTTTCTTCTACCGGTCTATCCACGCCGATATTGGCTACATGCTTCTGGCGCTGATGGTGCTGAGGATCGTCTGGCGCTGGATCAATCCGGTGCCGGCGCTGCCCGCCAGTACGCCGCCGTTGCAACGGGTCGCAGCCGGTATCAGCCACGGCGCGCTTTACCTCGCCACGTTCGTCGTGATCATGCTCGGTTGGGCTCATTCGGGAGCGCGACCGCAGGGTGACTATGGCAGCTTCTTCGGCCTGTTCCACGTGCCGCAGTTCACCTCACCCGACAAGGCGACGGCCGATGCCTTCGAGGACCGGCACATTTACGCCGCCTATGTGCTGCTGGCGCTGATCGTCATTCATCTGGCTGCGGCTGGCTGGCATCACTTCATCAGGTGCGACCGCGTGGCCGCACGAATGGTGGACGGCCAGCCGGGCTGAGGTGTTTCCTCAGGCTTTGCCGAACACGCGCTTGAAGATCGTGTCGACGTGCTTGAGATGATAGCCGAGGTCGAATTGCTCCTCGATCTCGGCATCTGTCAGGTATTTCCTGACATCGGCGTCCTTCTTCAGGAGCGACTGGAAGTCGCCTTCGCCGCGCCATACCGGCATCGCGTTGCGCTGCACGAGTTTGTAGGCGTCCTCTCTGCTCGCACCCTTTTGCGTCAGCGCGATCAGAAGCCGCTGTGAGTGAACGAGCCCGCCGAGGCGATCGAGATTCTTCTGCATGTTTTCGGGATAGACCAAAAGCTTCTCGACGAGGCCGGCAAGGCGATTGAGCGCGAAGTCCAGCGTGACCGTCGCATCCGGCCCGATCATCCGTTCGGCGGAAGAGTGCGAGATGTCGCGCTCATGCCAGAGCACGACATTCTCCAGCGCCGGCGTCACATAGGCGCGCACCATCCGCGACAGGCCCGAGAGATTTTCCGACATCACCGGGTTGCGCTTGTGCGGCATCGCCGACGAACCCTTCTGGCCCTCGGAGAAAAACTCCTCGGCCTCCAGCACTTCGGTGCGTTGCAGATGGCGGATTTCGGTGGCGAGGCGTTCGACAGAGGAGGCGACCACGCCAAGTGTCGCAAAATACATCGCGTGGCGGTCACGCGGGATCACTTGCGTCGAGATCGGCTCGGGCCGCAAACCCATCGCTTTCGCAACGTGCTCCTCCACGCGCGGATCGATCTGGGCAAAGGTGCCGACCGCCCCCGAGATGGCGCAGGTCGCAACCTCATGGCGGGCTGCGATCAGCCGGTCGCGGGCGCGGGAAAATTCGGCATAGGCGTAGGCGAGTTTCAGCCCGAAGGTCACCGGCTCGGCATGGATGCCGTGCGACCGGCCGATGGTCGGCGTCATCTTGTGTTCGAAGGCGCGCTTCTTCAGCGCCGCGAGCACCTTGTCGATGTCGGCGACCAGGAGGTCGGCGGCGCGGGTGAGCTGCACATTGAGGCAGGTATCGAGCACGTCCGAGGACGTCATGCCCTGATGGACGAAGCGCGCCTCGGGGCCGACGATCTCGGCGAGATGAGTGAGGAAGGCGATGACGTCGTGCTTGGTTTCCCGCTCGATCTCGTCGATCCGTGCCACATCGAAGATGACATCCTTGGCCTTGGCCCAGACCGTCTTGGCGGCCTCCTTCGGGATGACCCCCAATTCCGCCAGTGCGTCAGCCGCATGCGCCTCGATCTCGAACCAGATCTTGAAGCGGGTCTGGGCCTCCCAGATCGCAGCCATTTCCGGGCGGGTATAGCGGGGGATCATTGGCGACTCTGGGTTTTTTCAGGGCTTAGGGGCGCTTTAGCAGAGTGGGCGAGGGGTGACAAACCGCCGCGTGCGGGCGGCTTGAAGACGTTGTGGACACCTCAAATCACAGAATATTGACTAACAGATATTGAAATCTGTCAGCGAGATGCCCTATATTGGCTTTGACGCCACAGCTTGAGGCGTCCCTGTGAAGGCCGCACCGGCGGCAGCAGGGTTCGAAAGAGGACTTCACTATGACCTACGAAATTTTGCATTTGACCACCCAAATCCAGCGCTGGCTCAATCGGCGGATTGCCCAGCATCTGGCCGAACAAGCCGAGAGGCTCGCCCGCTAACCGCGAGAGATGGCCAGTTTTATATAGGCTGGCCTGACGCAAGCAGGAGTGCGCAGATGAACGAGAATGTGGTTTTGACCCCCGAACGCATTCTGGAAGTCACTGAGGACGTTCTGCGCCGCTATGGTTTGGCCAAGGCCACCGTCGTCGATGTTGCGCGAGCGCTCGATGTCAGCCACGGCAGCGTCTACCGCCATTTCCCGAGCAAGGCCTCGCTTGCGCGAGGCGGTAGCCAAGCGCTGGCTGGAACGCGTGAGCACGCCGCTTGCCAACATCGCCGGAGGTTCGGAGCCGGCGCCGGCTAAACTCGATCGCTGGCTGCGGGCCTTGTTTATGGCCAAGCAGAAACGGTATCTCGAAGACCCGGAAATGTTTGCGACCTACCTGACGCTGGCGCGGGAGGCCTGCAAATCGGTCAACGGGCACAAGGCCTGCCTGACCGATCAGCTGGAGTTGATCCTGGCCGATGGCGTCAAGCAGGGCACCTTCGAGATTGCCGACACCAAAGCCACCGCAAAAGCGATTTTTGACGCCGCCACCCGCTTCCACCATCCCGCCCATTCCGACGAGTGGAAGGATCCGCAACTCGCCGAGCGGATCGATGTGCTGATTGCGCTGCTCTTACGGGGCGTCGAGGCCTGCCGGCGCTAGGGATTTGTTCCGAGCTTTTCTTCTGATATGGCCCGATTTGCGAGGCCGCGCATCCCCGGTAGTTTGATATCCGTCAAAGCGGAAATAGCGCCGGTCGGCAAGATCGGCGGGTGTCCCGATTCTGACATTCGTATCATTTCGCGGCGGCTTCATTTACGAATGTCAGAACCAAAGGGACACCAGCAACTATGCGGTTCCAGTGTGGCTTTGACTCTGACGTTCCTTCGATGAACTCGCGGCAACACTGAAAGGAACATCAGTGTCGCCACACTGTGAGGCGGTGCGTGCGGCTGGCATTCTTTGCGGACATTCATGCCAACCGGCAGGCCTTCGCGGCATGTCTTGATGCCGCGCGCGCCGACGGTGCCGAGCGCTTCATTTGCCTCGGCGACTATGTCGGCTATGGCGCCGATCCCGAATGGACCGTCGAGACGGTCATGAGGCTCGTGGAGCAGGGAGCGCTCGCGGTACGTGGCAACCACGACACGGCGGTTGGCTCGTCGGCGGAAAGCATGAATGCCGAAGCCCAGGCCGCGATCGAATGGACGCGCGGCCGTTTGAGCGCGCTAGAGCGAAAATTTCTCTCGGAATTGCCGTTGACGCGGCAGGAAGACGACCGCCTCTACGTGCATTCCGATGCCAGCCAGCCCGCCAAATGGCGCTATGTCCGATCGACAGCGGATGCCGGGCGAAGCCTGATCGCAACCGATGCGCACATCACCTTTTGTGGCCACATCCATCGGCCGGCGCTTTATTCGATGTCGGTCACCGGGAAGATGACAAGCTTCATTCCGATTTCGGGCGTTAAAGTGCAATTGCTGTCGGGCCGGCGCTGGCTCGCCGTTCTCGGCTCGGTCGGCCAGCCGCGCGACGGTGAGGCGGCGGCATGCTTTGCGATGTTCGACACAGTCTCCCGCGAACTCACCTACTGTCGCGCTCCCTATGACGTCGATGCGGCGGCCGCGCGCATTCGCGACAACGGCTTGCCGCCATCGCTGGCCGATCGCCTCTTTGTCGGGAGGTAAAGGGAATGGCGAAATTCGTGGTTCAGCCCGGCGCCGAACTCGATGGTTTTAAGCTTGGCGAGTGCGTTCACCGCGGCGGCATGGCGACGCTGTGGAGCGTTAGCCGCGCGGATATCGCAGTACCCGTGCTGATGAAGATACCCAGGGTTTCGGAAGGCGAAGATCCCGCCGCCATCGTCTCTTTCGAGATGGAGCGGATGATCCTGCCAAAATTAAAAGGCATCCACGTGCCGCATTGTTATGCGGCCGGCGACTTTGCGCACCAGGCCTATGTCGTGATCGAGCGCATTCCGGGCACCACGCTATACCGCCGTCTCGGCGATCTGCCGCTGCCCTATGAGGAGGCGTGCGAGATTGCGCTGAAGATCGCGATCGCGCTCTCCGACCTGCACCGGCAGAACGTCATTCATCATGACATCAAGCCCTCCAGCGTCCTGTTTCGTCCCTCGGGTGAGGCGGTGCTGATCGACTTCGGCCTGTCGCATCACAACCAGTTGCCGGATTTGTTGCAGGAAGAATTTCGCGTGCCCTATGGCACGGCGCCCTATATGGCGCCGGAGCGGCTACTTGGCGTTCGCGACGACCCGCGCAGCGATCTGTTTTCGCTCGGCGTGCTGCTGTATTTTTTCACGACCGGCGTGCGGCCCTTTGGCGAAACCGAAACGATGGCCGGGATGCGGCGGCGGCTGTGGCGCGATCCCTATCCGCCGCGTCAATTGAAACAGGACTATCCGCCCTGGCTGCAGGAAATCGTGCTGCGTTGCCTCGAGATCGATCCGGTGTGGCGCTATCCGACGGCGTCGCAATTGGCGTTCGAACTGGCGCATCCCGACCAGATCAAGCTGACGGCACGCGCCGAGCGGCTCAAGCGCGATCCGCTCTCCACCGTCTGGCGCCGCCGCTTCAACGGCAATCCGATCGAGCCGCGGGGCAGATCCGCCGTTGCCGCCCAGCTTGCGTCAAGTCCGATCGTCGCGGTCGCTATCGACGTGACCGAAGGCTCAAGCGAGCTGAACGACGCGCTGCGCGTCACCGTCGGGCGTATCCTCAAGACCTTGCCGTCGGCACGGCTCGCCTGCCTGAACGTCCTCAAGCTCGGCCGCGTCACCATCGATCGCACGCTGGACGAGGAAGGCAACAACAAGCATGTCGGCCGGCTGGTCACGCTGAAGCATTGGGCCTCGCCGCTCAAACTCGACGAGAGCCGCTTGACGGCGCATGTGCTGGAAGCCGTCGACCCCGCCGGCGCAATCCTGGAATTCGCGGAAGCCAATCACGTCGATCACATCGTGATCGGCGCGGGGCAGAATTCGTTTCCGCGCTCGCTGCTCGGCAGGACTTCCGCCAAGGTCGCAACCGAGGCCTCCTGTACCGTCACCGTGGTGCGTCCGCCGCGGCAGGCCACGCCGTCCGGTGGACGGGAGCCGCCGCCTGATGACCGGTCGATACCGGTACTTTAGATCGCTTCGCCCCGCGCGATGGCCGCGGCGTTTCGGATCGCCGAGATGTTGGCCTTATAGGCCTCCATCGTGCCGCCCTTGAACACCGCCGAGCCCGCCACAAAGGCGTTGGCGCCGGCGGCGGCGAGCTCGCCTGAATTGTCAGCAGCCACGCCGCCATCGACTTCGATGTCGATCGGCCGGCCCGCCGTCATCGCGCGCAGGTCGCGGACCTTGGCCAGCGTCGAGGGAATGAAAGCCTGCCCGCCGAAGCCGGGATTGACCGACATCACCAGCACGAGGTCGATGTTATCAAGTACATATTCGATCGCGGAAAGCGGCGTCGCCGGATTGAGCGAGACGCCGGCTTTCTTGCCGAGCGCGCGGATCGCCTGCAACGAGCGATGCAGATGCGGACCTGCCTCGGCATGAACGGTGATGTGGTCGCATCCCGCCTTGGCAAAGGCTTCGAGATACGGATCGCACGGCGAAATCATCAAGTGGGCGTCGAAAATCTTCTTGCTGTGCGGACGCATCGCCTTGATGACGTCCGGCCCGTAGGAAATGTTGGGCACGAAATGCCCGTCCATCACGTCGAGATGAATCCAGTCGGCGCCGGCGGCGTCGACAGCGCGCACCTCTTCGCCGAGCCTGGAGAAGTCCGACGCCAGGATTGACGGCGCAATCACGAGGGGACGGGGGGCGAAGGAAGCGGACATCGGCGCTATCTTTCGAAAGCTGTTTCGAATGCGCGAAAAGCGCTTTTTCGGCCTAACATGCGAACGACCTGCGGGCAATGTAGACGCTCGGAAGTGAGAAAAATCTGCCGGACGCGGCACCAATTGCCGATGGGCGGAGATGTTCCGGAATCGCGAAAGCCATCATATCACTGGCTTTTTTGCCATGGCACGGCGCTTGCTCACCAGTATCAAGGTTACTTTCAAAGCTTGCCTATTCGGAGCTCTGCCATGCTGCCTGCCATTGGCGCCGCCTCGGCCGCACTCGATGCCATCCAGTCGCTGACTTCGCCCCAGCCAGGGTCGTCGTCACAGTCGACCGACTTTTTTGGATCCTTTTCCGATGCCGGCGACAGTTCCGCCGCATCATCGGCCCTCGACCGTTTCCGGATTCAGCAGTGCCCAGATTTCGTCCGATAACCTCAACGCGCTGTTCGACGCGCAGAGCCTGTCGTCGGGCAATGCCGCCGGCGCGCTGGATTCCGGCGGTTCGACCTCGGATTTATCGAGCTCGGATTCGTCGTCAGCTTCCGCATCCGGAACGGCCTCATCGGCCTACAGCGCGATCAATCAACTGACACAGTCGGCGGCGATCCCGCTCGCATTCAGTCCGTTCTCCGTCAGCGCCTGACGCGGCGTCCGTTTTCGGCTGGCTAGCCGAAGCGATCCCGCCAGGCCGGCAACGCGCCGGCCAGCGGCAAAGCGGTTGCCGCATGAACACCGCGGGCAATCGCGCGCGCCACGACATTGGCCGCGACCATGCCGAGTTCGGTGATGCCGACCAGCGGATCGATCGGCCGTTCGCCGGTCGATGCCGCGAACACCACGTCGCCATCCATCGGGGCGTGCACCGGGTAGATCGCGCGCGCAAACCCGGTCTGCGCCATCACGGCAAGCCGCTTGGCCTGGGTCTTGGTAAGCGCGGCATCGGTGACGACGACGGCCAAGGTCGTGTTCTCGACCGCGGTCGCCGCAGGCCCGCCCTTGATGCGCATCTTCAGCATGTCCGGCGTAAACGACGCCGGCAAACCGCGCCCGCCATATTCGCCTGACATCTCGAAGGGCGCGGCCCAGAACCACGGTCCGTCGCCGACCGTGACGGTGCCGAGCGCATTGACGACGGCAAGGGCCGCGACTTTTGTGCCATCCCTGGTCTGGGCGGAGGCCGAACCGAGGCCGCCTTTGAGATTGGCCGTCAATGCGCCGAGACCCGCGCCGACGCTGCCCAGCGCAAAGCCGGTCGCGGCCGCCGCCGCCGCCTCGAAACCGAGATCGCGGTAGGGTGCAAAGCGGCCCCAGTTCTTGTTGCCGCCGTTGAGCAGGTCGAAGCAGATCGCACCGGGCACGATCGGGATCACGGCGCCGCGAACGTTGAGGCCACGGCCCTGTTCGGCGAGCCATGCCTGGACGCCGCCGCCGGCCTCGAGCCCAAATGCCGAACCGCCTGACAGCGCGATCGCGTCGATCTTCTCGACGGTGTTGGCGACATCGAGCAGCGCGCCTTCGCGCGTGCCGGGACCCCCGCCGCGCACATCCATCGCCGCGACCGCCGGCTGATCGAAGATGACGGCGGTGACGCCGGAAGCCAGCGCCGCGTCGCCGGCGTGGCCGACGCGAACGCCCATAATGTCGGTGAGAAGGTTATTCATCGCATCCTGTCAATTATCGAGCGCCAGCCTGATCATGCGCGCCAGTTCAGACTTCCGGTACGGCTTGGCGAGCAGCAGCACGCCGGTATCCAGCCGTCCGTGATGAACGATGGCGTTCTCGGTATAGCCCGACGTGAACAACGTCTTCAATCCGGGACGCCGCACCAGTGCCTCGTCGACGAGTTGGCGGCCGTTCATCGATCCGGGCATGATGACGTCGGTAAACAAAAGATCGATCGGATTGGCGCCATCGATGATGTTCAGGGCTTCCGAGGCTCGGCTCGCCTCAAGCGTCTTGTAGCCGAGGCTCTTGATCTGCGTGATGACATAGCGGCGCACGAGCGCGTCATCTTCGACCACCAGGATGGTCTCATGGCCGCCCTTGACGCTGGTGGAGGCTACCGATTCCACGGATGTGTCCGACAGCCCGGTCGCGCGCGGCAGATAGATCTTCACCGTGGTTCCGTGGCCGACCTCGCTGTAAATCTTGATATGGCCGTTCGACTGCTTGATGAAGCCGAACACCATGCTCAAGCCGAGACCCGTACCCTTGCCGACTTCCTTGGTGGTGAAGAAGGGATCGAACACCCGTTCGAGATTCTCCGGCGAAATTCCCGTGCCAGTATCGCTCACGGCGACCATGACATAGTTGCCGACGGTCACATCCCTGTTCATCGCGGCATAGCCCTCGTCGAGATAGGCATTGGCGGTCTCGACGACGAGCTTGCCGCCGAACGGCATGGCGTCGCGGGCATTCAGCGACAGATTCAGGATCGCTGTCGTGAGCTGGTTTGGATCGACCAAAGCAGGCCAGGCATCCTCCGCCAACTGCGGACTGATCTGGATTTGCTCGCCAAGGGTCGGCCGCAACAACTTGATGGTTTCCAGCACCAGCGTTTTGACGTCGATCTCGCGCGGTTGCAGCGGTTGTTTGCGGGCGAAAGCAAGCAAATGTTTGGTCAGGCTTGCGCCCCGCTCGGCGGCATCGTCGATCATTTTGGCGATTGCGGAAAGCTGGGGGTCCTCGGCCACGGCGTCGGCCAGAATGCCGATCGTGCCCGTAATGACAGTCAGAATATTGTTGAAGTCGTGGGCGACGCCCCCGGTCAGTTGGCCGACGGCGTCCATTTTTTGCACGTGGCGGAGCTGCGATTCGGCGGCTTGTTTTTCGGTGAGGTCGCGGCCGACGAAGAAATGACGGCGAACCGGCTCGGACCAGGCCCCCATCCAGCTCAGGTTCACCGCATGCCCATCCCTGTGGACGTAGCGGGTTTCGAAATTTCGCATCAGGTGTCCGCGCCTGGCTGCGCGCATTTCCTGACGCGTACTTTCGAGATCGTCGGCATGAATGAAATCGACCGCGCTGAGGCCGGTCATCTCCTCCGGCCGATATCCCAGGATGGTCACCGAACTCGGACTGACCTGGACGAACGTTCCCTTGGTGTCCGTGACCAGGATCAGATCCTGCGACGTCTCGAAGATGCGCTGGCGCTCTTCGATTTCCTGGCTGAGCTCCGCCTGGATTTTCTTGTTTTCGGTAATGTCGCGCGCGATCTTGGAAGCGCCGATGATCTCGCCGGCAATGGAGCGCAGCGGAGAGACCGAGATTGAAACATTCAACAGCCTTCCGTCTCTCGTTTTCCGCCAGGTTTCATGGTGGGCGATGGTCTCGCCCCGGCCGGTGCGGGCGAGAATGTCGCGCAGCTCGGTGAGCCCCTCGGGCGGGACGATGAGGTCGATATGTTCGCCGACAGCTTCAATCGCCTTATATCCGAACAGGCGCTCGGCGGCCGGGTTCCAGGCGGTGATGATGCCGTCGAGCGACTTGGTGATGATGGCGTCGTTGGAGGATTCGACCACCGCGCTGAACAGACGCTCACGCTCGGAATGCCGCTGCCGTTCGGAGGCGCTCTCGCGGCGCAAGGTGTGGAGCAGCCGAGACAGTCGCGCTTGCAAACTGATATTTTGCAACAGCAACGCCGCCAGCACGAAGCAGGCGGCAAAAAGCCCGTAAAGGCGGCCGACATAAAAGCCGAAATCGTACCGATTTGCATTCAGAAGCGCGGAGGAGGCGACGTCAAACAGCCAGGCGCACAGCACCACCATGACCCAGACGTCGAGCACCGAATGAGGGCGCCGCAGCCACAGCACGATCAGGGCTGCGAGATTGATGAGCCATACCGTCAGCGCGGCGCCAACCAGGGCCGACGTGTAGCCTTGCCCGGTGATGAGCGTTGGCAGGAGCTGATGCAGCTCCGTCACCAGGTAAAGCACGGTCGCCATCCCGGCAAAGACCGCGATCACGGCCCAGACGATCGCTTGCGCAACCGGTCCCTTGATTTCGCTGCCGCCGTCCTTGTCCTTGAGCAGGGCGTAGCCGAGCACGAAGAGCGGAAAGCCGCCGTGCCAGACCATATAAAGCCAGGCCGTGGTCTGCGAGCCGGCATTCAACAGCCCGCCGGCGGCAAACAGATTCGGGAAGGTAAGGCCGTGAACGACGGCTGCGACTGCGGTGAACAAGTATCCGCTCGCGAGCGCCAAAAGCGCCCGTGACCGCAGCAGTGAAAATTGCGAGAGCAAGAGAATCGCCGTGATCAGGTCGTTGATCCCGAGCGCGGATTGATAGCTGGCGACAAAGGCGGGGACCGCCGGCAGCGGCACCCGGGAAAAGGGAAGGGTGGCGGCAAAGAAAATAGCCGATGCGATGACGACGCCGGCGGCGATCGTGCGGTCGCGGCTGGTGGCAGGCAGCGTCGAGAGAAAAATGCTGCGGTCGTCGCCTGCTTCCACCTTCGTCTCCTAGTGGCCCGATTTTAACATTTGCATCCCGATCTGGTAGGCACTTTTGCGAATGTTAGAATCAAAGGACCACTAGCAAATGTAGGTTTCTAGTGGAGTTTTGGATTTGACATTCGCTATTCACGCATTTCCGGCTGCCGGGGAGCGAATGTCAAATCCACTCCACTAGCGCCCACTTTTTTCGAAGTTCGGGCGCTCCCTCAGCCCGCGCTCGCCTGCCGCGTCAGCGGCCCGTCCACGCGAAGCAGTCGACAACCATATTGACCTTATTGCCGTTCCGAGGGAATGCCCGCCGGCATTTTTCGGCCCATGCCGGGTGGGCGCTGTGAACCCGACAGGCTGCTATCGACCGCGGCCAACAGCTGGGCGGGTTTGAACGGCTTTTGCAAGGTTGAGACGGCGCCCAACTTGGACGCCATGTGCAGGAAGTCCGGCGGCCGGTCGGAAGCAATAGTGAACGGCTGTCCTGAAATCACGATCACCGGGATGCCGGGCCGCGATTGATGAACCAGCTTCATCGTTTCAAAGCCGTCCATTCCCGGCATGAAGATATCGACAATGAGCAGGTCGAAGCTTCGTGTTTCGAGCAGTTGCAGGCCCTTGCGACTGTTGTCGACGGCTTCGACCGCATGCGCCGCTCGCTCGAGCAGCACCTTGATCGTGGCAAGGACCGCGCGGTCGTCGTCGATGACGAGAATGCCCGCCATGGATTTCCCCTTAAATGGATTTTCCTTCCAGGATTTTTGTTCAACCCGAGGTTACACAATTTCCGATATTGGCCAAGGCCGAAGCATGGACGGGGCGGCGATAACCTAAGTCCGGCACGGACGATTTCCAACGCAATTTAGTAAAGTGATACGACTCGCAGGCTTCGAGGATTGCGCCTGGTTGCCGGCAGCGCGAGGGTCCGCCAGCGATCGCCAACTCAACTCAAAGTTTATATTTCATAATGTAATCAAAGGCGAGAGGGCGCGCCATTCGGCGTAATCGCATTTTTAAGATTTCGTCCCCAGTCTGGGGCTTCATTGCAGGCCGTACGGAGCAGTTCCGTGAGTAGCTCGTTGCGTCGCGTGCTTGTCATCGATGATCAGGCGGATGTGCGGACGATGATATCCATCGTGCTGCGGATCCACCATTTCGAGGTCGTGGGAACCGGGACCGCGGCGGCCGGGCTGAACGAGTTCGACGGGGCCGCATTCGACGTCGCGATCGTCGATATTTTCCTGCAAGGAACCAGCGGCCTCGACGCCATCGTCAAGATACGCGAGCGGGTTCCCGGTTTCCCGATCGTGGCGATATCCGGCATGACGGCGCTCGACTTTGTGGCCGAGTTGCCCGAGCTCGCCAATGTCGTTTGTTTGCGAAAGCCGTTCCGCCCGGCCGAACTCGTCCGCGCGACCGAAGTGGCGATCGCGTCCCGCGCCGTGGATGCGGCGTCGTGACCCGATCATAAGAAAAACGCCCCGGCGAACCGGGGCGTTGAAAAGCTGGATATCGCCGAAGAGGTTTACGAACCCTTCGGATTGATCTCGGTGTAATTGCCGCTTGGCGTCCCACTTGTAGACGACATAGTCGATCTGCTTGATGTCGCCCTTGGTGTCATAATCGATCTTGCCCATTACGGTATCCCAGGAGCCGGCTCTTGATCGCCGCCATGACCTTCTTGGGGTCGGTCGTGCCGGTTTTCTTCACCGCCTGAGACCAGATCTGTATCGCGGCGTAGGTGTAGAGCGTGTAGCCCTCGGGGTCGATTTTGTTGGCTTTGAACTTCTCGACGATGGCTTTGGCGGTCGGCTTGTTGCGCGGGTCGGGACCGAACGTGAACAGCGTGCCTTCGCCGGCGGCTCCCGTGATGGAAGCGAATTCCTTGTCGGCGAGCGCATCGCCCGACATCAATACGGTCTTAAGACCCTGATCGCGCATCTGGCGCACCAACAATCCGGCCTCCGGATGGTAGCCACCGACATAGACCAGATCGATGTTGTCGCGCTTCAACCGCGACACGATCGCGGTGAAGTCCTTGTCGCCCTTGATTATAGGATTCAAACATTTTCTCGGTAATGCCCGCCGCGTTGAGAGCCTTCTTGGTCTCGTCTGCGAGGCCTTTGCCGTAGGTCGACTTGTCGTTGAGGATCGCGATGTTCTTGCCCTTGTAGAATTTCGCGATGTAGTCGCCGGCGACCTTGCCTTGCTGATCGTCGCGACCGCAAACGCGCGCGACGTTCCACAGGCCCCGGTCGGTGAACTTGATAGCGGTCGATGCTGGCGTGATTTCCAGCACGTTGCCGTCGGCATAGGCCTCCGACGCCGGGATCGACGACGAGGAGCAATAATGGCCAGCCACGAACGGAATTTTCGCGCCGGCGATCTTTTCCGCCACCGAACGCGCCTGCTTCGGATCGCAGGCGTCATCCTCGATGTCGAGCAACAGCTTCTTGCCGAGCACGCCGCCGGCCGCGTTGAGGTCGGCCACCGCCATTTCGGCGCCGTTCTTCAATTGGCGGCCGAACGCGGCATAGCCGCCGGTCATCGGGCCCGCCACGGCGACCGTGATGTCTTGCGCAAACGCCGCGGTCGAGAGCGCCAGCGATGCGCCGATGGCCAGGCCGAAGAGCTTTACTGATTTCATGAGGGATCCTCGTGGGTGGTTCACCATGGGGGTCCCGGCAGGCGGCCGGGTTCGACAAAGCGTAACGCATTGTCGGCCGATTTTACGGCGAAGTCATCGGGAAAGTTCGGGCAAACGGGGCGTCCATTTGCCCTTTTTGCGCCGCGCGGGTTAGTGCCGGCCGCCTTCCAGATAGGCAGCACGGATTTCCGGCCGTTGCAGCAGTTCCGCGCCGGTCCCCTTAAGCGTGATCAGGCCGTTGACCATGACATAACCACGATGGGCGAGTTTCAGGGCATGGTTGGCGTTCTGTTCGACGATCAGCACGGTGAGGCCGTCTTGGCGGTTTAGTGTTCGGATGGCGTCAAAATCTGGCGGGCGATCAGGGGCGCAAGACCCAGCGAAGGCTCGTCGAGGAGAAGCAGGCGAGGGCGGCTCATCAGCGCACGGCCGATCGCCAGCATCTGCTGCTCGCCGCCCGACAGGGTACCGCCGCGCTGCGTCAGGCGCTCTTTAAGCCGCGGAAACAGCGCCAGCACCCGCTCAAGCGCGCCCCGACGTTCTGCCTCGCTGGAATCGGTGGCGTCCGCCCCCATTTGCAGGTTTTCCGCCACGCTCATCCGTGGAAAAATCCGGCGGCCTTCGGGCGACTGCGCAATACGCAAGCGGGCGATCTCGTGGGTCGGCACACCTGTGATGTTGCGGCTGTCGAACAGGACCTGCCCGGCTCTGGCCTTCGGCCTGCCGAAGATCGTCATCATCAGCGTCGATTTTCCGGCGCCATTGGCGCCGATCAGCGCGACGATTTCGCCGGGATTGATGTCGAGATCGACGCCCTTGAGCGCTTCGATCTTGCCATAGGCGGCGCGCAGGCCGCGGATCGCGAGCAGGGGAGAGGCAGATGGCGCGGTCACGTTCCGCTCTCCATGACGGCGGCGGCTTCTTCTTCGTCGGCGCCGAGATAGGCGGCAATCGACCTTGGGATCGTCGCGAACCGCTTGCGGTGCGCCTTCGGCGATTTTTACGCCGTAATCCATCACCACGATATGGTCGGAAATTTCCATCACCACCGACATGTCGTGCTCGATCAGGAGGATCGAGGTGCCTTCGCCGCGGATCGAGAGCAGCAATTCGCTCAAGGCCGAACTTTCGCGCGCATTCAGTCCGGCGGCGGGTTCATCGAGGCACAGCAGCGCCGGCTCAGTGCACATCGCACGCGCAATCTCCAGACGGCGCTGATCGCCGTAAGGCAGATTGCCGGCGGCATCGTCGGCGCGCTCCAGAAGGCCGATCCGCGTCAGCCATCGTTTGGCCTGATCGATTGCGTGCTTTTCGGCGGACCGGTACGACGGCGCACCGATCAGCCCCAGAAAAGTGAAACCGGAAGCCAGCATCAGCGCATTGTGCTGGGCGACCATCAGGTTTTCCAGCGCCGTCATGCCTGGGAACAGGCGGATGTTCTGGAACGTGCGCGCGACTTTCGCCTGCTTGGAAATCCTGAAATCGTTCAGCCGTTCGAGCTGGACCGTGCGGCCGTCGTCATGCGTCAGGCGAATGGTGCCTGAGGTCGGTTTGTAAAATCCGGTGATGCAGTTGAAGACGGTGGTCTTGCCAGCGCCGTTCGGCCCGATCAACGCGGTGATCTTGTGCCGCTCGGTTGTAAACGAGAGCCCGTTGACCGCGACTACGCCGCCGAAGCGCATGGCGAGGCCTTCGACGCTGAGGATGGTATTGCCGTTCATCCCCGTCCTTCCCTGGCGAGTTCGGAGGAGATCGTCGTGCTCTGCTTCAAGAAGATCGTCGGCGCGCGATGGCCGATCAGGCCGCGCGGCCGCCAGATCATCAGCAGCACCATCGCCATGCCGAACACCAGCATGCGGTATTGATCGAATCCGCGGAACAACTCAAAGCCGCCGATCAGGGTAAGCGCTGCCAGCGCCACGCCGAGCTGCGAACCCATGCCGCCGAGCACGACGATCGCCAGCACCAGCGCCGATTCCTGGAAGGTGAAGGATTCCGGACTGATGAATCCCTGCCGCGTGGCGAAGAAAGCGCCGGCAAAGCCGCCGAACATCGCGCCGGTCGCGAACGCCGTGAGTTTGGTCGTGGTGGTGTTGATGCCCAGCGCGCGGCAGGCGACCTCATCCTCGCGCAGTGCTTCCCAGGCCCGGCCGATCGGCAGCCGGCGCAGCCGGATCGTGACCCAGTTGGTCAGCAACGCCAGCGCGAGGATCACATAGAACAGAAACACGATGCGATGGGTCGTCGAGAACTCGATGCCGAGTCTGCGCGGCAAGGCCGTCGTCTCCGGGCGTCAGCGGAATGCCGAAGAAGGAGGGACGCGGAATGCCGCTGACGCCGTTGGGGCCACCGGTCAGGCTTTGCCAGTTGAGCATGACGAGGCGGATGATCTCGCCGAACGCGAGCGTGACGATGGCGAGATAGTCGCCGCGCAGCCGCAGCACCGGAAATCCCAGCAGCACGCCCCAGCATGCGGCGAGAATGCCGGCAAGCGGCAGGCAGACCCAGAACGATAGTCCGAAATTGGTCGAGAGCAGCGCATAGGAATAGGCGCCGACCGCGTAAAAGGCGACGTAGCCGAGGTCGAGCAGGCCGGCGAGGCCGACCACGACATTCAATCCCCAGCCGAGCATCACATAGGTCAGCACGAGAATACCGAGATCGAGAATGTAGCGCTGGTCGTAGAAGATCACCGGCACCAGGAAGGTGAAAATCAGAAGCAGCGGCGCGATCGCACGCCGCGCCAGTCCAAGCGCGTTTTGCACCAACGGCGGAACGACTCTGACGGTTTCGATTGGTCCCCACCATTGCCGCAGCAGTTCGACGACGATGCTGCCGACGAACACGATAGCAACGATGGTGGCGAGATCGTCGAACCGCGTCCAGTAGATCAGTTGCCCCGTCGGGCCTGCCTCGGTGCGGATGCCGATCATCAGCGAGAACAGCACCAGCGCAACGAGGGCGCTGATCAGGGCTTTCTTGAAGATGAAGGCAATGGCTTCGCGGCGCGTGGCTTGCGTGAGGTCGGTTGAGGCTACCGTCACGCGGTGATTCCTTCAAACTTTCTCGACTTCAGGGCGGCCGAGCAGGCCGGTCGGCAGGAAGATCAACACCACGATCAGGATCGAGAACGCCGCGACGTCTTTATATTCGACCGAGAAATAGGCCGACCACATGGTTTCGATCAGGCCGATCAGAAGTCCGCCGAGCATCGCGCCGGGCAGCGAGCCGATGCCGCCAAGGACCGCGGCGGTGAACGCCTTGATGCCTGCGACAAAGCCCATGAAAAAATCGACGAGGCCATAATAGAGCAGATACATCATGCCGGCGACGGCGGCCAGCGCCGCGCCGATCACGAAGGTCATGGAGATCGTGCGGTCGACATCGACGCCGAGCAACGCCGCCATCGTCTGGTCCTGTTCGCAGGCGCGCATGTCGCGGCCGAGGCGTGTGCGCGAGACCAGCCAGGTGAAGATCGCGAGCAGCACGATCGTCGTGACGACGACGATGATCTGCGCATTGGAGAGGCGGACCACAAAGCCGCCGTCGTCGAGCAAGGTATAGCCGCCGGTGATGATCGGGCGGCATCGGTTTGACGCGCGCGCCTTGGCTGATCTGCGAGTAGTTGATCAGGACGAACGACATGCCGATCGCCGACAGCATCGGGCGCAAGGCGGAACGAATGCCGCAGCGGCCGGTAGGCGATGCGCTCGATCGTCCAGCCATACAGCGCGGTGATCGCCATCGAGACCAGAAGCACGATCAGAAGGATCACGGGCACCGTGGTCAATCCGATCGAGACCAGGATCAGGAAGGTGATCAGCGCGATGAAGCCGCCGATCATGAAGATGTCGCCATGGGCGAAATTGATCATGCCGACGATGCCGTAGACCATGGTGTAGCCGATGGCGATCAGGCCATAGATGGAGCCTAGAACGATGCCGTTGATCAGTTGCTGGGCGAAATAATCCATGCGCTGCCGACCGTTGGTGCATTTTCCGACAAAAAGGGAATCCGTTTTGCCGCTGTCGAAAATGCCGTTTCTACTTTTGACACAGCGAAGGCCCCGGCAGCCGGACGTCGCGTCACTTCATTTTTTAACAGCGGGAACCCGTGCCGGCAACTGCGCTGGACGGCGCCTCAAGAGCTTGTACAGAGCTAGTTTTTCGCCCGCTTCGGGAGGTGAGCGCCGGAACCATGGTCGGCTAAGCCAGGGGGAAACAGGCGGGGAACCCAGGTTTCAGCGCAACCAAAGGCTGGTTCCATCGTTGTCCTCCCTACGACTTTGAAAAAGGGAGATCGCAATGTCCAATCCGAACCAGAATCCCGGCCAGCAGAACCAGAATCCCGCGCAGAAGCCGGGTCAGCAGCAGGGCGGCGGCCAGAAACCCGGACAGCAGCAGCAGGACCCGAGCCGCCAGGACCAAAAACCCGGCCAGGGTCGGTAGCCCGATCAGGAGCTAAAGCTCGATCTATTTCTGGATAAAGTCCGCGAAGTAGATGCCAGGATTGAAGGAAAGGTCTCGCCAATAAAGCGGGGCCTTTTCCTTTTTCGGATGGTTGCGTAGCGATCCCTGATCTGGACCTGCCGTGGAACCTCAACTAGGTTCCCCCTCCCAAGCGGCGACGTGGCAGGGTTGGCTTGAGCCCCTGAAGCGGAACGACCGCAAGAACTCAGGAGGAAAGCCGAATGACTCTCACTCGCCGGGATGTATTTGCGACCGCTGGCGCTGCCGCCGCTACGCTGGCCGTCCAGAAGAGCGCCAGCGCCCAATCTTTCGAATTCAAGCCGAACCAGCGTTACCCCGACGCCTCGGTCGAGGTTCTGGATCCGAGCTTTGCCAAATACCGGCTGTTCTCCTCGACCGTCGAGCAAGTGGCGACGGGCATGCGTTGGGCGGAAGGGCCGGTCTGGTTCGGCGACGGCCGCTACGTGCTGGTCAGCGACATCCCGAACAACCGCATCATGCGCTACGACGAAGCCAACGGAAACTGGGGCGTGTTCCGTCAGCCCTCGAATTTCGCCAACGGCAACGCCCGCGACCGCCAGGGCCGGCTGATCTCTTGCGAGCATCTCACCCGCCGCGTCACGCGCACGGAATACGACGGCAAGATCACCGTGCTCGCGGATAACTTCAACGGCAAGCGCCTCAACTCGCCGAACGACATCGTGTGCAAATCGGATGGATCGATCTGGTTCACCGATCCGCCATTCGGCATTGGCGGCGATTGGGAGGGCGACAAGGCAACGCCCGAACTGCCGCATTCCGTTTATCGCATCGCGCCCGACGGCAAGTTGGGTCTCGTCACGGCAGAGCTTGCAGGTCCGAACGGACTCGCGTTCTCGCCGGACGAAAAGAAGCTCTACATCATCGAGTTCGCGGGCGCAGCCGAACCGGCTGGTGTGGTCCTTCGACGTCGGCGCCGACGGTGTGACGCTGTCGAACAAGACCAAGCTGATCGATGGCGGGGCGAGCGCTCTTGATGGAATGAAGGTCGATACCGACGGCAACATCTGGTGCGGCTGGGGCTCTACCGGCGCGCCCAACAGCAAAGGCGAAGAACTTGACGGCGTGAAGGTGTTCAATCCCGAAGGCAAGGCGATTGGCTTCATCCGCTTGCCCGAGCGCTGTCCCAATCTGGTCTTCGGCGGTACCAAAAAGAACCGCCTGTACATGGCGAGTTCCCATTCGCTTTACGCCCTCTACGTCGAGGCGCACGGCGCGGTTTAACGTTTTGGGGCATTCCCCGGACGCTGCGCAGCGCGCCACTTTTCAGGCGCGGTGCGCTGCTGATCCGGGGTCCAAGGACGTAGGTCCCGGCTCTGCGGAGCAGCGTTGCACGCTGCTGCCGCGTCCGGGACACGAGCCACGCAGAACCGCCCGATTAAGGTAAACAAAGGGTTTAAATTGCCGATCGCAGTTTAACGGCGTTACTTCCCGAACAACCGCGCAAAGCCTCGCGCCTGGCGGATAAACAGGGAAGCCACATGTCGAAAAACTGGCGGATCAGTTCATTCAACGGCGTGCTGCTTGCCGCCTATTTCATTCCGACCTGGGCGAGCATCGCCTGGCAGATCGTGACGTCGCCGGTGCGCGGTCTGTTCGAGCGGCCGAGCGTCGCGGTCGCACTCTATGCCACCGATCATCTGCAATTGCCGACCATGACCGCCGTGCGCTTTGCGTGGCTGTTGGCGCTCGGCCGGCTGACGGTCGTCGCTTTCTTTGCGCTGTTCCTGGTTCTCACCGTGCGCGCCGCCATTCGCAAGCAGGGCAGCGGCGATGAGGCGCTGGCGATCGCGCTCACCATCGGCAGCGTGATCAGCTTTGCGAGCATGATCATGGCCTCGCAAGTCGGCGAGGCCGAAGCGCTGCGGCTGCACGCCACCGAATTGCTCCTGATGCTCGGCACGGCCATCGTGATGGTGTTCGATCAGCCCGTACAAACGAAAGTGGCTGTCGCTGTGCCCGAAGACTTACCCCTTCAGGAGGCCGAGCTCAGCTATAATGGCTGACGCCTCCTTGACGGCGTGATTGGCGGCCGGCACGCCGCAATAGATCGCCTGCTGCAACAGAATTTCCTTGATGTCCTCGGGCGTGAAGCCGCCCTCGGCGAGTGCCGCGCGCACGTGCAGGCGAAATTCGTCCCATTGGCCGAGCGCGACCATCGTGCCGATCACCAGCACCCGCCGCGTGCGATGATCGAAATGCGGCCGGGTCCAGATCTCACCCCAGGCATGGCGGGTGATGAGATCGATGAAGTCGGCGTTGAACGAATTCTTAGCCGCGATCGATTTATCGACCCAGGCATCGCCCAGCACCTTGCGGCGCTGCGCCATGCCGTCGTCGCGGCGTTTCTGATCGTCCATTGAAGGCACTCACTTCTGTGTCAAAAAGCCGACGACCGCGTCGGTAAAGGCGTGCGACTGTTCGACGTTGGAGATATGCGCCGCGTCCAGGATGGTCATCGAGGCGCCGGGAATGTGGCTGCGGATCATCTCGCCGGCCGCAACCGGCGTCGACATGTCGTGGCGGCCGGCAATCACCAGGGTCGGGCTCTTTATCTTCGGCAGCAATGCACGCTGGTCAAGCGTAGAGAGCGCTTCGCAGCAGGCGATATAGCCGGCAGGCGGCGTGGCAAGCATCATGGCTTTCAGATTTTGCGTCACCTGCGGCTCGCGCTCGCGGAAATCGGCGGTGAGCCAGGCCGCGATGACGGTGTCGGCGACGGCAGCGAGGCCGCCTTCCTTCACTGCCTTGATCCGGTTTAGCCAGTTGGTCGGGTCGGGGTAATAGCAGGACGTGTTGGCAAGGACGAGTTTGCCGAAGCGCTCGGGTGCGTTGGCCCCGAGCCATTGCCCGACCATGCCGCCCATCGAGAGCCCGCACCAGTGCGTCTTCTCGATGTTGAGATCGTCGAGGATCGCGAGCACGTCCTTTCCGAAGCGCTCCAGGGAATAGGGGCCGGGCGGTACGCCCGATTTGCCGTGGCCGCGCCGGTCATATCGGATCACGCGAAAAATTTGCGTGAGCGGCTTCATCTGCGGCTCCCACATCGCCATCGTCGTTCCCAGCGAGTTCGACAGCATCAAGGTCGGACCACCGTCGCGGCCCTCGACCGAAACATTGAGCAGACATCCGTCGGCGTCGATCATCGGCATTTTCTTTTTCCTTTTTCATGCGCGGCCTGATTGCCGGGTCAGCGGCAACGAGGCCGCCGGTTATTTATCCTCGAGGGAAGCGAGCAGTCGATCGATCAGGGTTTGCGAGACGCCTTGATAGGCCATCGGCTCCAGCAATTGCATGATCCTCGTTGCATCAAGATGTGCCGCGATTTTCGGATCGCTCTCCAGCGCCGCGCGCAGGCCCGTCTTTTCGGCGACGGCCTTCTTGCTGGCGGCTTCCACCAGGTGATGCGCCTCCTGCTTGCCGACCTTTTCGGCCAGTGCAAACGCAACCGCCTCCGCCATGATCAGGCCGCCGGTGGTATCGAGATTGGCTCGCATGCGCGCGGCATCGACTTCAAGGCCTTCCGCAATATCGACCGTCGCGGCGAGCCCTCCTGACGTGACGAGCAAGAGGCTCGGCAAGGTCGGCCATTCCGCGTGCCAGGGGCCGGCGCTGCGCTCGTGATCGCCGACTTGCGCGGCGAAAATCGTCGCCGCGAGATTCGGCGCCATGGTGGCGGCGGCAAGCGCGCTGGCGGCGGCCACCGGGTTACGCTTGTGCGGCATGGTCGAAGAGCCGCCGCGGCCTTCGCCGGACGGCTCAAAAGCCTCCGCCACATCGGTCTGCATCATCAACTGGACGTCGCGTGCGATCTTGCCACAAGTGCCGGCGATGATGGCGAGCACCGAGGCTGCTTCCGCGATCCGGTCGCGGTGGGAATGCCATGGCGCTTCCGGCAACGGCAGTTGCAGGATATCGGATAGCTTTTCGGCAACTTTCCACCCCCGGTCGCCGAGCGCTGCAAGCGTGCCGGCGGCGCCGCCGAACTGAAGCGCGAGCGTGTGGCTTTTCAGGTGCAGCAAGCGGCCGCGCGAGCGATGCAGCGCCGCAGCATATTCAGCAAGCTTCAGCCCGAACGGCATCGGCAGCGCATGCTGTAGCCAGGTCCGCGCTACGATCGCGGTGTTGCGGTGTTTTTGCGCCAGCTTCGCAAAGCCTGCCACGGCGCGATCGATATCCGACAGCAAGGCGTCGATGCCACCGCGCAAGGTCAACATGACGGCGGTATCGATCACATCCTGGCTCGTGGCGCCCCAGTGCACGTAGCGGGCGGCTTCCTTGTCAGTCCTTGCCACTTCAGTGGTAAGCGCTTTGACGAGGGGGATCGCCAGATTACCGGACCGTGTGGCGGCCTCAGCCAGATCAGCAAGATCGAAGCTGCCGGCCTTGCAGGCTTTCGCGATCGCCTCGGCACTTTCAGGGGGGACAATGCCGGTTGCGGCCTCCGCGCGCGCCAGCGCCGCCTCGAAATCGAGCATGTATTGGAGGTAAGCCAGGTCGTCGCAAACCGCGCGCATGGCGGCGCTGGAGAGCATGGGTGCGAGCAGGGGCGAGAGCGAGGTACTCATCAAGCCGGACCTAACCATCCTTGCCCCTTGATGCCAATCTCAAAACAGAAGCGCAACCCTGCTGCGCCGCCGGATTCGCGCCACCTATCTGCCTGCGCTCTTTCTTTTGGGGCGTTCGTGCATTAGTTCATAGGCTATCAATTGGAAGCAAACGGAGACGCACATGGCCATGACGATGCAGGGGGAAGTCCAGCTTGCGGCTTCGCGCGAGGCGGTCTGGGCCAAGTTGAACGACCCCGAGGTGCTCAAGGCCTGCATTCCCGGATGCGAGGAACTGGAGCGGACCGAGGATAACAACGGTTTTCGCGCGGCGGCGAAAATGAAGGTCGGTCCGGTATCGGCCCGCTTCAAAGGCAAGGTCGCGCTGAGCGATCTCGACCCGCCGAACGGCTACAAGATTTCGGGCGAAGGCGAGGGCGGGGTCGCCGGCTTTGCCAAGGGCGGCGCCACCGTGGCGCTGTCGGAAAAGGATGGCGGGACGCTCTTGAAGTACGATGTCGAGGCGCAGATTGGCGGCAAGCTTGCCCAGCTCGGGCAGCGCCTGGTTAACGGCGCGGCCAAGAAACTGGCGGATGAGTTTTTCGCGAACTTCGCCAAGGCAGTGCAAGGCTGATTTTCGGGCCACCGTCAAAAGGCGGCCTTCCGCATAGTGCCGTTTGCGTTCTATCCCAGCCAAGCCATGCGGCGGTGAGGTTGCTCATTGCCGGTATGGCCCATATTATAGCCCTGAAACACCTGAAATGACTGCGCCGCCGGGCAGCGTCGGCGCGGACGAAGAGAGCCCGTAAATGGCGAAAATCTCCCTGATCGTGAACGGAAATCCCGTTAACGCCAATGTCGACCCCCGCACGCTTCTCGTGCAATTCCTGCGCGAGAATCTGCGGCTTACCGGCACCCATGTCGGCTGCGATACCTCGCAATGCGGCGCCTGCGTGGTGCATCTCGACGGCAGGGCGGTCAAATCCTGCACCACGTTGGCGGTGATGGCGGACGGGCACGAGGTCCGGACGATCGAGGGGCTGGCGGTCGATGGCGGGCCCCTGCATCCGATGCAGGAAGCCTTTCGCGAGCATCACGGCCTGCAATGCGGCTTCTGCACCCCCGGCATGATCATGACCGCGGTCGATATCGTCCACCGCAAGGGCCACGACCTTTCCGACCACACGATCCGCGAGGAGCTTGAAGGCAACCTCTGCCGCTGCACCGGCTATCAGAACATCGTGCAGTCGATCGCCGCCGGCGCCAAGGCGATGGCCAAATCCGACCTCGCTTAAACGCCTCACGCAACCGTCGGGCGACATCCAGGGAATACCGATGTACGAATTCAAATATCATCGTCCGGAGACCGTGCGGCAGGCGGCCAACCTCCTGATCAAGAACGAAGACGCCAAAGTGATCGCGGGCGGCCACACGCTGCTGCCGGTCATGAAGCAGCGGCTCGCAAGCCCGCCGCATCTGGTCGACCTCTCCCATATCGAAGGGCTCGACGGCATCGAGATGAAGGGCCGTTCGCTCGTCATCGGCGCCACCGCGACCCATCACACGGTCGCGAACTCGGCCATCGTCGGCGAATCGATCCCGGCGCTCGCTTATCTCGCCGGCCTGATCGGCGACCCGGCCGTGCGACATCAGCGGCACCATCGGCGGCTCGCTCGCCAACAATGACCCGACCGCCGACTATCCGGCTGCGGTTCTTGCGATGGGTGCGACCATCGTCACCAACAAGCGCCGCCTCAAGGCGGAGGAGTTCTTTCAAGGGTTGTTCTCGACCGCGCTGGAGAGCGACGAGATCATCACCAAGGTGATGTTCCCGATCCCGAAGAAGGCGGCCTACGTCAAATTCCGCAACCAGGCCTCGCGCTATGCGCTGGTCGGCGTGTTCGTCGCCAAGCGTCCGTCGGATGTGCGCGTCACCGTCACCGGCGCGGGCTCCGACGGCGTATTCCGCGTCACCGCGTTCGAGGAGGCGCTGAAGAAGCGTTTTTCGCCGAAGGCGCTCGACGGCCTGACGGTGCCGGCCGAAGGACTGAACAGCGACCTGCACGGCAGCGCCGAGTATCGCGCCCATCTGATCGCGGTGATGGCACGGCGTGCCGTCGAGGCCGCAACCGCGAAATCCTAAAGACTTGGCTGTTTTCGCCGCAGTAAGGCTTCCTCATTCATGACCACATCGGCGCTGCCAAATTCCGTCGATGCCATGCTGGAGCTGTTGTCCTCGCGCGGCTATCTCGCCGAGCGTTCGCTCGCAACCGTCACCTATCTGGCGCTGCGGATGGGCCGGCCGTTGTTTCTCGAAGGCGAGGCCGGCGTCGGCAAGACCGAGATCGCCAAGGTGTTGTCGGCGGCGCTTGGGCGCAAGCTGATCCGCCTGCAATGCTACGAAGGCCTGGATGTTGCTTCCGCCGTCTATGAGTGGAACAGCGCCGCGCAGATGATTGCGATCAGGCTCGCAGAAGCCGCCGGCGATACCGACCGCGACCAGCTTTCGGGCGATATTTTCGCCGAGCGCTTTCTGATCAAGCGGCCGCTGTTGCAGGCGCTCGAGCCTGATGTTGCGGGCGCGCCGGTGCTTCTGATCGACGAACTCGATCGCGCGGATGAGGCGTTCGAGGCCTATTTGCTGGAAATCCTCTCCGATTTCCAGATCACGATTCCCGAATTCGGCACCGTGAAGGCGCCGCAGCCGCCGATCGTGATCATTACCTCAAACCGTACCCGCGAAATCCACGACGCGCTGAAGCGGCGGTGTCTCTATCACTGGGTCGATTATCCGAGCGCCGAGCGCGAGCTTGCGATCGTGAAATCGCGCGTGCCTGGGATCTCCGCGAAACTGTCGCAACAGGTCGTGCGCTTCGTGCAGGCGTTGCGCGCATCAGGATTTCTACAAATCGCCGGGGGTTGCCGAAACGCTCGACTGGGCCAACGCGCTTACCGAACTCGATGCGCGCTCGCTGACGCCGGAAGTGATCGGTGATAGCCTGGGCGCGCTGCTCAAATACCAGGACGACATCGCCCGCTTGCAGGGCGACACGTTGCAAAAGGTTTTAAAGGAAGCGACAAGCGAGAATTGATCGCGCCCGTCATTCCGGCGACGCGACAGCGTCGAACTCGATGTGCAATTGCATATCAGAACGATCTCGAGATTCCGGTCGCTCGGACCTCCCGGAATGACGGAAGAGGTTAGGGCACCATGGTCGCCGACAACCACAATTCATCGCCGGCCGGTCGAACGGCCGACAACATCATCGGCTTTGCCCGGGCGCTGCGCGCCGCAGGCGTTCCGGTCGGGCCGGGCGCCGTCATCGACGCCGTGAACGCGATCCAGCTCGTCGATATCGGCAACCGCGCCGATGTATTTGCGACGCTTCAGACGATCTTCGTCAAGCGCCACGAGCATGCGCTGATCTTCGCGCAGGCCTTCGACCTGTTCTTCCGCGCCGCCGACGACTGGAAGCAGATGCTGGATTCGGTGCCGCTGCCGGATCAGGCGAGGAAGAAGCCGCCGCCGGCTTCGCGCCGCGTCCAGGAGGCGTTCTCGCAAAGCCATGTCACGGAGACGCCGCAAGCGAAGGTAGAAGAGATCCGGCTTTCGGTTTCCGACAAGGAGATCCTGCAGAAGAAGGATTTCGCGCAGATGACCGCGAGCGAGATCGCCGAAGTCACCCGCGCCATTGCCGACATGAAGCTGCCGCAGGCGGAATTGCGTACCCGCCGTTACCGGCCGGATGCGCGGGGCCGGCGGCTCGACATGCGGCGGACCCTGCGCGGATCGCTCCGCACCGGTGGCGATATCGTCGATATCTACAGGCTTGGGCGGATCGAGAAGCCGGCGCCGATCGTGGCGCTGCTCGATATTTCCGGTTCGATGAGCGAATACACCCGCCTGTTCCTGCATTTCCTGCATGCCATTACCGATGCGCGCAAGCGCGTCTCGGTGTTTCTGTTCGGCACGCGCCTGACCAATGTGACGCGCGCCTTGCGCGCGCGCGATCCCGATGAGGCGCTGGCGAGCTGTTCATCGGCGGTCGAGGACTGGGCCGGCGGGACGCGGATCGCGACCTCGCTCCATACCTTCAACAAGCTCTGGGGCCGCCGGGTGCTCGGCCAGGGCGCGATCGTGCTGTTGATTTCCGACGGGCTCGAGCGCGAGGCCGACACCCGCCTTGCCTTTGAAATGGACCGGCTGCATCGTTCCTGCCGCCGCCTGATCTGGCTTAACCCGCTGCTCCGGTATGGCGGCTTTGAGGCCGAAGGCGCAGGGCATCAAAATGATGCTGCCGCACGTTGACGAATTCCGCCCGGTGCATAATTTGAAGTCCATCGAAGGGCTGATCGAGGCGCTTTCGTCGATGCCGCAAATGCATCACCGTAGCCTGATCCGACCCGCAGCTTGAAAAGAAAACCGAACGAGGCTTCCATGCTCGATCGCGACGAAGACATTCTGAAAGCCGCCGAAGACTGGCAGAAGGCCGGCCATGGTGTGGCGCTGGCTACCGTCGTTGAAACCTGGGGGTCGGCGCCACGGCCGGCCGGCTCCAATCTTGTGATCAACGATGACGGGACGTTCTTGGGCTCGGTCTCCGGCGGTTGCGTCGAGGGCGCCGTCGTCACCGAGGCGCTGGATGTGATCGCCAGCGGCGAGCCCAAGATGCTTGAATTCGGCGTCGCCGACGAGACTGCCTGGAATGTCGGCCTGTCCTGCGGCGGGACGATCCGCGTGTTTGTCGAGAAAGTTGGCTAACAGTGAAGCTGGCAACTCTGAAAGAATTCAACGCCGAGCGCGCCGCGCGGCGGCCGGTGATTGTGGTCACCGATACCGCCAGTGGCGAGCAGCGCCTGGTCAAAGCCAAGGATTTCGCCGCCGATCCCCTGCATGCCGAGCTTTCCAAGCAATTGCGTATGGGCAAGAGCGCCAATGTCGAGGTCGGCGGCAAAAAGCTGTTTCTCAATGTCTATGCGCCGACCGCGCGCATGGTGATCATCGGCGCGGTCCATATCAGCCAGGCGCTGGTGCCGCTCGCGCGCTCGCTCGGCTATGATGTGACGGTGGTCGATCCGCGCACGGCCTTTGCGAGCCCCGAGCGCTTCCCGGATGTCCCTTTGATCGCCGAATGGCCCGACGTCGCGCTGCCGCCGCTCAATATCGATCATTACACCGCATTCGTGGCGCTGACGCATGACCCGAAGATCGACGATCCGGCGCTGCTGCACGCTTTCGCGCGCGACTGCTTCTATATCGGCGCGCTCGGCTCGCGTAAGACGCACGCCAAGCGTGGCGACCGGTTGAAGGGGCAGGGCGCGACCGATGCCGACATCGCGCGCATTCATGCGCCGGTTGGGCTTGCGATCGGCGCAGTTTCGCCGTCCGAGATCGCGGTGTCGATCATGGCCGAGATCACCGCAAGCCTGCGGATGCCGAAAGAGAAAGAAGCGCTAGTGCCGCCTATTTGACGTTCTTGCATCACAAGCGGCGAACTCGATCCAAGAACGTCAAATAGGCGGCACTAGAATCAATAAATTTGATAGTACCCATGACTTTCCGAAGTTCGCGGAAGTGGGTGCTGCGATAGAGCACGAACTTCGGAAAGTGGGTACTATTATGAAATTCGGCCCTGCCAGTCCGGCGGATGCGATCGGCGGCGTCACCGTCCACACCCTGCGTCAGGGCTCGCTGGTGCTCAAAAAGGGCACCACGATCGGGCCGGCGGAGGTCGCGGCGCTGAACAAGGCCGGCGTTGCGGAAATCGTCGTGGTCCGGCTTGAGGAAGGTGACGTCTCGGAAGACGTCGCCGCCGCCAGCATCGCCCGCGCGGTTGCCGGGACCGGCATCCATGTCGAACGCGCCTTCACCGGCCGCGCCAATCTGTTTGCCGCCAAAGCCGGCGTGCTGGTGGTGGACCGCGCCGCGGTCGACCGCATCAACGGCGTCGATGAAGCGATTACCTTTGCCACGTTGTCGGCATTCAAGCCGGTGGTCGAGGGCGAGATGATTGCGACCGTCAAGCTGATCCCGTTCGGTGTCGAGGCGAAGCTGCGCGATGCGGCGGTTGAGGCGGCCACTGGCAGTGCGCTGCGGATCGCGCCCTATGTCATCAAGCGCGTCGGCGTGATTTCGACCCTGCTGCCGGGGCTCGCGCCCAAGGTGGTGGACAAGACGATCAGGGTCACCGCTGAGCGGCTGGCTCCGGCGGGTGCAACGATCATCGCCGAGCGCCGCGTGCCGCATGACGAGACCGCGCTGAAGGCGGCGATGAAGGAGTTGCTGGGGCTTGGCGCGCAACTCGTGATCGTGTTCGGCGCTTCCGCGATCGCCGACCGGCGCGACGTGATCCCGGCGGCGCTCACCGGCATTGGCGGCGTGATCGATCATTTCGGCATGCCGGTCGATCCAGGCAATCTGCTTTTGATCGGCAAGGCCGGCAACATTCCGGTGCTCGGCGCGCCCGGCTGCGCGCGCTCGCCGGTGGAAAACGGCTTCGACTGGGTGCTGATGCGCCTGCTCGCGGGCCTCAAGGTGACCCGCACTGAGCTGACCGGGATGGGCGTCGGCGGGCTGTTGATGGAAATCGTGACACGGCCGCAGCCGCGTGAAGGCCTTGAAGCCGACGGCAATCGCCACGTCAGCGCGGTAGTGCTTGCCGCCGGGCGCTCGACCCGGATGGGCGGTCCGAACAAGCTGTTGGCCGAACTTGACGGCAAAAAGCTGGTCCGGATCGTCACCGAGCAGGCGCTCGCCTCGAAAGCCAAGGATGTCATCGTCGTCACCGGCCATCAGGCCGAACTGGTCGAAAAGGCGCTCGCCGGGCTTGAGGTGAAATTCGTCCGCAATCCGGATTTCGCGCATGGCCTTGCGAGTTCGGTGAAGGCCGGCATATCGGCAGTGCCCAAGCAGGCGGACGCCGCCGTGGTCTGTCTCGGCGACATGCCGATGATCTCGGCCGATCTGATCGACCGCCTGATCGACGCCTTCGCGCCCGATCGCGGCAATTTGATTGCGATTCCCGTCAGCGACGGCCGGCGTGGCAATCCCGTGTTGTGGTCGCGCCGCTTCTTCAACGAATTGATGACGCTCGACGGCGATGTCGGCGCCCGTCATCTCATCGCCAAGCATAGCGAAGCGGTGGCGGAGGTTCCCGTCGAGGGGGATGGCGCTTTTCTCGATATCGACACACCCCAGGCGCTGGAAGCCGCGCGCGGCGGGTAAAATTTGGTGGACTTAAGAGCGCGGCGTCATCGCCCCCGCGTCGCGTCCAGCAAATTTTTCGATCCCGAATTTCCGTTCACCAAGTGGAAACGTCCTCTCTCTTAGATTTCGCGTCCGGCTGACGATCTTGGGGGAGGGGATTTTGATCGTTTCGACTGCCGTCGCGCGGCGCCGCGCGCTATTTGTGCTTGCCTTCACGCTTGTGGTTAGCGTCTCACGTTTCGTCACGGAAAGCCGGGCTGCGGGCGCATTCGCGATCGGCAAATGCGGCGCTTACGGACAGGCCTATGATTATCCGGCCGAAAGCGCGGCACGCGCCGCCGCCCTCAAGCAATGCAGCGGCGATTGCAAAGCGGTGACGATGAAGCGCGCCTGTGCCGCGTTTTCCGTCGACATGGCCAATCCCTGCGGCGCCCACGGCTATGCCGTCAAGCCGCACATTTCGAGTTCGCTCAACGAAGCCACCCGCGAATGCTACAAATATGGCGGCAAGGAATGCGTGATCCGCGCCTGGGCCTGCGACGCCAAGGGATAATGCGACAACGGGTGATGCGACAAGGGATGATGCGATAGCATCAATGCCGGAATCTTGCTCTAATATTTTCCGGGTTTTCGGATCCTTCGCGGATACCGAAATCGTTTGGAGCCATCGATGCAATTCGACACCAAGATCGCGGTCGTGATTCGGACCGACCTCGAAGCCTGGCAGAAGCTGAACGTTGCTTCCTTTCTCGCTGGCGGTATCGCGTCTGCGTTTCCGGAATGCATCGGCGAGCCATATCTCGACAGTTCAGATACGCGCTATCTATCGCTGATCGGCCAGCCGATCCTGATCTATGGCGCCGATCGCGCGGCACTTTCCCGCGCGCTCGAACGGGCGCTGGCGCGCAACGTGAGGCCGGCCGTCTATACCGAGGAAATGTTCAGGACCACGCATGATGCCGCCAACCGCGAGGTGGTGAGGGCGGTCGCTCGCGCCGATCTCAATCTGGTCGGCCTTGCGATGCGGGCTGAGCGCAAGGTGATCGACAAGATCGTCGATGGCTTGAAGTTTCACACCTAGCCAAAAAAAATCCACGTAGTATCAGGTAGTTATGTTTTCGTGTTGATTGACTGACCAGTCAGTCATATACTCTTTATGTCAGCTTGCGGCCTCAAACCAAAGCGAGGGATCGAAACCGGTCATGCCAAGTCCACGCGCCAGCCGCATTGAACGCGCCGCTGATCGGCGTCAGGCTATTTTCGATGCGGCACTCGATGAATTTGTCGAGCGCGGCTATGCGGCAACGCGGCTCGACGATGTCGCCAGGCGGGCCGGCGTCGCGAAGGGCACGATCTACTTGCATTTCAAGGACAAGCAGGCGCTGTTTCAGGAGCTGGTGCGGGCGGCATTGCTGCCGCTGATCGGCCGTCTCGCCGCGCCGCCACCGCCCGGCGGTTCGGTCCGAGCGGTGCTGGAAGTCTTTGCCGAGAATTTCGTGCGGGAGGTCGTGGCGACGCGGCGCAGCGCCATCATTCGCCTGATCCTCGCCGAGGGCCCGCGCTTTCCCGATATTGCCGATTTTTACTACCGCGAAGTCATCTCGCGCGGGCTCGCCGGCATGCGGGCTTTGATCGAACTCGGTATCGCGAGGGGTGAAATCAAGCTGGCGGGATTGAAGGATTTTCCGCAGATCGTGATTGCGCCCGCAATGGTTGCGGTGATCTGGCAGGGGCTGTTCGCCAGCCATGCGCCGCTCGATGCAGCCGCAATGCTTCGCGTCCATCTCGATTTGATTTTTGGCGAACGGAGGACGGCATGATCTCATTCCACGCCGCATGGCGAAATCTGCCTGTGCTCGCGCTCATGGCTTTGCTTTCCGCGTGCAATGCGCCCCGTGATCCCGGCTATCAGGGATGGGTCGAGGCCGACATGATTTTCGTCAGCCCTGACGAATCCGGGCGCGTGACCAAACTCAACGTGCGCGAGGGCGATGAAGTCAAGATCGGCGAACAGCTTTACTCGGTCGACGACGATTTGCAGCAGGCGAATCTCAACCAGAACAAGGCGACGCTCGCCAACGCCCAGCAGAGCTATGATCGCGCGTCTTCGCTGAGCAAGACAGGATCCGGGACCCAGGCGTCCCTGGATGCCGCCGTCTCCACCCTGCGCGTCGCGGAGGCGCAAGTGGTGACCTCGCAGACGCGGCTCGCGCGACGCATCGGTTATGCGCCGATCGCCGGCACCGTGCAGCAGATCTACTTCCGCGAGGGCGAGACCGTGGCGGCGCAGCGGCCTGTGCTGTCGATCATGCCGCCCGGCAATATGAAGGTGCGCTTCTACGTTTCGGAAGTCGATTTGCCGAAGCTTGCGATCGGCGAGGAGGTGCGCGTCAATTGCGACAATTGCTCATCCGACCTCACGGCGAGAATCTATTTCATCGCGACGACGGCGGAATATACGCCACCGGTCATCTATAGTCTCGATGAGCGCAATAAGCTGGTTTACCTCGTGCAGGCCCGGCCCTCGCGTCCCGACGCCTTGCGGGTTGGACAGCCGATCAGCGTATTCCTGAGCCCCAAGACGCCTATAGCAGACAAGCGGTGATCGCAATGACGGTATCGAGCGCCGACATCGCAATCGACGTTCGAGGGCTTTCGAAATCCTTTGAAGGCCGCGAGGTAGTGCATGACCTCAGCATGCAGGTCAAGCGGGGCTCCATTTATGGATTCCTCGGACCCAACGGCAGCGGCAAGACTACGACCATCCGCATGCTCTGCGGATTGCTCACGCCCGACAGCGGCGAGGGCGAGTGCCTCGGTTACGATATCCGGCGCGACGCTGACAAGATCAAGCGTCGGGTCGGTTACATGACGCAGCGATTTTCGCTGTATCAGGACCTGTCCGTCAGGGAGAATCTTGAATTCGTCGCCAGGCTCTATGGCATGCAGGACCCGCACGGCGCAGCACGCGACATGATCAAGCGACTGGGCTTGAGCGGACGCGAGGAGCAGCTCGCGGGTGAACTTTCCGGCGGCTGGAAACAGCGGCTGGCGCTTGGCGCCTGCACCTTGCCTAGTCCGCAACTCCTGCTTCTCGACGAACCGACCGCAGGCGTCGATCCCAAGGCGAGGCGGGATTTCTGGAACGAGATCCATACGCTCGCCGCCGAAGGGCTCACGGTCCTGGTCTCGACCCATTACATGGACGAGGCCGAGCGGTGCCATGAGATCGCCTATATCGCCTATGGCCATCTGCTCACGCACGGCACCGTGGAAGAGGTGATCACGCGCTCGGCGCTTTCGACCTACACCGTCACCGGCGATGACCTTCACGCCGTGCAGGAAAAACTCGCGGGCCAACCGGGGATCGACATGATCGCGCCGTTCGGTGCCAGCCTGCACGTGTCGGGGCGCGATCGTGCGGCACTCGAGGCCAGTATCGCACCCTGGCGTGAACGCAAGGATCTGCACTGGGAGGTCAGCGAACCATCTCTCGAAGACGTGTTCATCGAATTGATGACGCGGGCGAAGGATAATTTCCAGTGAGTACGATCGGCGCGACTGGCCATCAGGACGAAATCCGGGAAGTACGCTTCGGCTTCTGGCGGCGTTGCTATGCCATGATGGTCAAGGAATTCATTCAGCTCCGGCGCGACCGCGTCTCCTTCGCCATGATCGTGATGATACCGGTGATGCAGCTATTGCTGTTCGGTTACGCGATCAATACCACCCCGCACAATCTTCCCGCGGCGGTGCTCTTGCAGGAAGACAGCGACCTCGGCCGTTCGATCCTCAAGGCGCTGGAGAATACCGCCTATTTTCACTTCGTGCGGGAGGTGCATGACGTCTCCGAGTTCGACGATCTCCTGACGTCCGGCAAGGTATTGTTCGGGGTTGAAATCCCGCGGGGCTTCGAACGTGCTGTGCGGCGCGGCGATCATCCGGCACTACTAGTAGCGGCCGATGCCACCGATCCCGTGGCGGCGAGTTCAGCCCTGTCGTCGCTCGGAGTCGTGGTGCAAACCGCGCTTTCACATGATCTCTTTACCGGGGATCCGCCGGTGATGCCCTTCGAAATCAGGGCGCATGCGCGCTACAACCCGGCAGCCTCATCACGGCTGAATATCGTGCCGGGCCTTGTCGGTACCATCCTTACCATGACCATGCTGATCTTTACCGCGCTCTCGGTGACGCGCGAGGTCGAGCGCGGCACGATGGAGAACCTGTTGTCGATGCCTATCACGCCGGTCGAGGTGATGCTGGGCAAAATTGTCCCCTATGTTTTGGTCGGGTTTGTCCAGGCCTTCCTCATCATCAGTATCGGCGTGCTGTTGTTCGATGTGCCGGTGCGCGGCAACCTCATCATGCTGGCCGCGCTCTCGACCTTGTTCATCACGACCAATCTTGCAATCGGCTATACCTTCTCGACAGTGGCGCAAAACCAGCTTCAGGCCATGCAGATGTCGATCATGTTCTTTCTGCCGAGCATTTTGTTGTCCGGCTTCATGTTCCCATTTCTCGGTATGCCGGTCTGGGCGCAATATGTCGGCGAGGCCCTTCCGCTGACGCATTATTTGCGCATCGTCCGCGCTATCATGCTCAAGGGCGCGGCGCTGCATAACCTTGAGTATGATGCGATCGCGCTGCTCCTATTGATGTTGTTTGCGATGACGATTGCGGTGCTGCGCTTCAGACGCACGCTTGACTGACGTGAAGTATGAGACGGTAGGGCTCTTCAGATCTGGTCGGCAGCGAGGTTCTCGATCTTCACGCCGTCGCGCTCTTCGATGATTTCGGCGATCCATCGACGGTGACAATGCAGGTGGTCGCGCTCGTAACAGAGGATGCAGACCGGACCCGATTTTTTCACCAGCGCCGACAGTTCGTCGAGTTCTTCTTTGGCCTGCGGCGTCTTCAGATGCTTTGTATAGATTTTCTCCAAAGCCTCGTATTGGCCCGCGCGGGCGGCGAGGCGTCCCTCTTTCGGCGTGCCGAGCCCGCGCAAATGCAGATACGAAATGCCGCGCTCGTCGAGACCTGCGGCCAACTGGCTTTTCGAAAAGCCGGGGCGGCGCGAGGAGGCGACAGCGCGCACATCGACCAATAGTTTCACGCCGGCCTGTTCAAGCTCGTCGAGCACGGATTTGGCTGGCGTCTGCTCATAGCCGATGGTGAAGAGCTTCTTGCGTTTGGCCACGTTTTGATCGTCCCGGGTTAGCTGACGCGCGCGATCAGTTCCATCGCCCCGGCGGGCGCACGAATCTTGCCCTCGTGGATCACGTAGGCAAAGACATCGCGCGGCATCTTCTTTACTTTTGCATCATCGACGCGCGGGAGGTCGTCCGGTTCGCCGCCCTCGGCCCAGAGTTGCAACCGCTTCGCCCAGGCATCGAGCTGTTTCGGCGGGTAGCAGGTCTTGATCTCGTCATTGCCCTTTTGCAGCCGCGCGTAAACGAAATCGCTGGCGAGGTCCGCAATCGCCGGATATTTGCCGTGTTCGGCAAACACCACTGGCGTTTCAAACTTCCGGATCAGCGCCACGAAGTCAGGCACGCAAAAGCTGTCATGGCGGACCTCGACCACATGGCGCAAATGCCGGCCTTCAAGTTCGCGCGGCAGCAGCTCGAGGAATTTGCCGAAATCCGCCTCGTCGAATTTCTTGGTCGGCGCAAACTGCCAGAGCACGGGACCGAGGCGATCGCCGAGTTCGAGCACGCCGGAATCGTAAAACCGCTTCACGGAGTCGCCGGCCTCCGCCAGTACACGGCGGTTGGTGGCAAAGCGTGGGCCTTTCAGCGAGAACACAAAGCCGTCGGGAACCTCGCGCGCCCATTTGCGAAAACTCTCCGGCTTCTGCGAGCCGTAATAGGTGCCGTTGATCTCGATCGAGGTGAGTTTCGAGGCCGCGTATTGCAGCTCTTTGGCCTGCACAAGTTTTTCAGGATAAAACACGCCGCGCCAGGGCTCAAACGTCCAGCCGCCGATGCCGATGAAAATCTTTCCGGATTTGGCGGAGGCAGCTTTAGGGGCAGGGGCTTTGGTCACGGGACGATCTCACTCTCGGACATATAAAGGGAGTTTGAAAGTCGAAGCGTAGTCAAACCGGTCCGCGTTGGCCAGTTCGCGTGCCCAGCAAATCGAGCCCCTTGTAAAGCGGCTGATCGTCCCCATATCTCACCCAACGGCGACGTTGATGCTTCATAGCTCCGGCGCTGGGACGACCACGGAATAGCTCGGCTGCGCCGGATGTACGCGCACCATCTGTTCGTGGTCGTTGGCATTTTTGGGGATGTTTTGACCCCGAAAGCGTCGTTTCCGGCCGTTCCCTTGGCTCCCATCCAACGATCGGATATACGCTGGCGTCATGAATGACGCTTCGCAAATAGGGGGCGGGATTCCAACCCAAGTGGTTGGTTTACCTAAGCTTTCTGTCGTTATCCCGACCTTCAACGAGCGGGACAATGTCACCACGCTGTTTCGGCGGCTGGAACAGACGCTTGGCTGGCATTCCCTTCGAAGCCATCTTTGTCGACGACAATTCGCCTGATGGCACCTGGCAGGTCCTGCGCGCGCTCTCGCGCGAGGACGGTCGCGTGCGCTGCATCCGAAGGATCGGGCGGCGCGGCCTGTCGGGCGCCTGCATCGAGGGCATCCTGGCCTCGAGTGCGCCATGCGCGGCGGTGATCGACGCCGATTTGCAGCACGACGAAACCCAACTGCCGAAAATGCTCGCGCTGCTGCAAGGTGGCGAATTCGATCTCGTGATCGGCAGCCGCTACATCGAGGGCGGCAGCGCGGACAGTTTCAACCGTCAGCGGGCTGGCGCCAGCGCGCTCGCGACCGAGGTGGCCAAGCGTGTGCTGCGGGTCGAGGTTGCCGATCCCATGAGCGGCTTCTTCATGATCCGCCGCGAGCGCTTCGAAGAACTCGCGCCGCAATTGTCGACGCAAGGCTTCAAGATCCTGCTCGATGTGGTGGCGACCGCCCACGGCGCGCTTCGTATCAAGGAAATCCCCTACACGTTCGGCTCGCGGCTGCACGGCGAGAGCAAACTCGATTCCATGGTAGCGCTGGATTTCCTCGGGCTTGTGCTCGCGAAACTCACCCACGACGTGGTGTCGCTGCGGTTTCTCTTGTTTGCGATGGTCGGTTCGCTCGGGCTTGTCGTGCATTTGGCCGCGCTCTACGTGGCGCTCAATGCGTTCAATATCCGGTTCGCGGGCGCGCAGGCCTGCGGCGCGCTGTGCGCCATGACCAGCAATTTCATCCTGAACAATTTCCTCACCTACCGCGACCAGCGGCTGAAGGGCTTTGCGATCCTGCGCGGCCTGTTGTTGTTTTATCTCGTTTGCAGCGTCGGTCTGTTCGCCAATGTCGGCGTGGCCTTCTCGGTCTACGATCAGCAGCCGATCTGGTGGCTCGCGGGTGCAGCCGGTGCGTTGATGGGCGTGGTCTGGAACTACGCGATGTCCGGACTGTTCGTCTGGCGCAAGCGATGAACCTTCCATGAGTCCTCAGGACGCTCGGCTCGTCCGCAACACGGCGCTGATCGTGGTCGCGCTGGTCGTGCTGCGGCTGGTCGCCGCGGCCTGGACGCCGCTCACCTTCGACGAAGCCTATTACTGGATATGGTCGAAGAATCTCGCCTTTGGCTATTACGATCATCCGCCGGGCGTTGCGCTGGTGATCCGTCTCGGCACCATGATCGCCGGCGATACCGAACTCGGCGTGCGGCTGGTGTCGATTCTGCTCGCGCTGCCGATGAGCTATGCCGTCTATCGCACGGCTGAAATTCTGTTCGGTGGCCGCCGCGTAGCAGCCAATGCCACCATTCTTCTGAATGTCACCCTGATGGCAGCGGTCGGCACGCTGATCGTGACGCCGGATGCGCCGCTCCTGGTCGCGTCCAGCTTTGTGCTGTTTTTTCTCGCCAAGGTGCTGGAGAGCGGCCGCGGCGCATGGTGGCTCGCGGTCGGCGCCGCCGCTGGCGCGGCATTGGTGTCGAAATATACCGCGATGTTCTTCGGGCCCGCGATCCTGATCTGGCTGATCAGCGTTCCCAAGCTGCAGGCGCTGGTTGCTTTCGCCCTGGCTTTATCTCGGCGGGCTAACGGCGTTGATCGTGTTTTCTCCCGTCATCCTCTGGAACGCCGATCACGGTTGGGTTTCCTTTATCAAGCAGCTTGGCCGCGGCGAGGTTACAGGTTTCAGGCTCTCGTTCATTGGCGAGCTGATCCCGACCCAGATCGCGTTTGCGACGCCATTCGTTTTCGTCCTCGGTGCGATGGGCCTCTATGCGCTGATGCGGCGCGAAGGCGGCGCGATCGCCTCGCGCGTGCTGATCAGCGCGATGTTCTGGGTCATCACGCTCTACTTCCTCTGGCATTCGCTGCATGCCCGCGTCGAGGCGAACTGGTTCGCACCCGTCTATCCGGCGCTGGCGATCGCAGCCGCGGTTGCCGCCAGCCTGACGCGATGGGAGCGGTTTTCGCAACGCGTGGCGGATTTCTGCCTGCGCTGGGCTTCGCCGGTCGGCATTGTGATGTTTGCGGCCCTGATCGTGCAGGCCAACACCGGCGTGCTATCCGGCTTTCGCCGCGATGCGACCGTGCGCAGCGTCGGCGTCGGCTGGCCCGCGCTCGCCGCCGAGATCGAGGCTGCGCGGGCGCGTGTCGGCGCATCTTGCGTGCTGGTTCCCGATTACGGCACGGCAAGCTGGCTTGTGTTTTATCTGCCCAAAGACACCTGCGTGGTGCAGCCGACCCAGCGCATCCGCTGGGTCAACATGGCCGAGCCCGATCCGGCAAAGCTATCGGGCAAGCTTCTGTGGGTCGATGAAGTGCGCGCCAACCGCCAGCCCTACGTGACGGAGACTTTCGACAAGATCGAGCGGGTCGCAGAGTTCAAGCGTCAGCGTGGACCGCTCGTGATCGAAACCTACGGACTCGATCTCGTTGAGGGAGCGAAGCGCGCGGTGCTCGACAATTCGCCACCGCCGGAGCTGCAATAGAGAGGCGCGATTGCTCGCGTGAATATGGCGGATTCAAGGACGAGGAATTGCGAAGAACCACGGCCATTTACGGGCTTTTCCGCCGCAAATCCGTACCATTTCGGGACTGCCTCACAACTGCCGCGCACTTAATCCCCATTTAACTAAAACTTGCCTTAATGCCGTCCCGCGCCTCTGCGAGATGCTGCCGATGAGTTCGGCGGACGATCGTACTGGCCGCCGTTCGGAGGTGCCCGCGCCGTGCACCTTTTCGAACGGCGGTTATTGGGGGAGACGAGGTGGAACCAGTCCGGATGCAAGGCGAATGAGTATCAGTACAGTTGCGTGTTACGAGTTCGCGGCACCTACTCTCAAGAGACCAGCCCGCAAAGTGACCTCGCAGAATCTGTTCACTGCGTCCGCAGTGATCGGTCTTGTGATCGGTTGCGGCTGGACGGTGTACGCCAATATTTTTGCGGCCAGCCCTTATCCCGAACTTGGCAGCGCCAGCTTCGATGCGCCGGTTGCGCGCCGTTTCGTCAACCTGTCCGTCCACAGCGTTGCGCGGGTCGAGCCCTCGGCGATCGATGTGCCGGAAGACGTGCCGGCTGAGCCCGCGCTCTCTTTCGTCGATCGTTTCGCCGCCGCTTCGCCGCAAGGCGTCGCACCGGCGCCTGTACCGGAAGAACCCGTAAAGCTTGCGGTCGCGCCGAAGCCTGAACCTTTGCAGCTCGCTGCAGCGCCCAAAGCGAAAGAGATGCCGAAGGCGCCGTCGAAGGAAGCCGCGAAGTTTCAGCTCGCCTCTGTTTCGCCGTCGGCGCAGCCGGACGATGCTCCGAAGGGCGGAGTCTCCAGGATCCGGGACATGGCGCAGCGCGCGAAGAATGCGATCCTGTCGCTTGGCTCGGGCGATCGTCGATCGATCACCGACAAACTATGGGGCAAGGAGCCTTCGTCGCGTAATCCGGTTTTGGCTTATGCTTCGGCCGACGCCAGCGCCACTGTGAATGTCACCGGCAGCATCGGCCGCGAACAAAATCCGATGCTCGGCGGCTCGCCGCCTTACGATCACGACACCGCCGTCTACGACATCACCGCGCATACGGTGTATCTGCCCGACGGCACCAAGCTCGAGGCGCATTCCGGCCTCGGCTCCTATCTCGACGATCCGCATTCCTCACGCATCCGCATGCGCGGCGTGACGCCGCCGCATATCTACACGCTGAAGCCGCGCGAGTCGCTGTTTCACGGCGTGGCGGCGTTGCGACTGACGCCGGTCGGCGGCGAGGACGCGATCTACGGTCGCGAAGGCCTGCTCGCGCACACCTTCATGCTCGGCCCCAACGGCGACTCCAACGGCTGCGTTTCGTTCCGCGACTATAACGCCTTCCTCAACGCCTACCGCAACGAGGGCATCCGCAAGCTCGCCGTCGTCGCGCGGGTGGATTGATCGGGCAGCGTTCCCGCTTCATCCGCTTTTGGTTCATTTCCGCTTTCGGTTTATCCGGCGTGCCGGTAATCTTGCTCGCATGTCCGAGCCAGATTTTCAGCCGACGCTCGTCGGCCCCACTATCACCATCAGACCGATCAGGCCGGATGATTGGGCGGAGCTCTATGCGGCCGGCTCAGATCCGAAAATCTGGGAAGTGCATCCGGTTTCCACCCGCCATACCGAGCCTGAGTTTCGAAAATACTTTGACGGTGCGGTCGCTTCAAAAATGGGCTTTGCGTTCGTCGACCGTGCCACCGGCCGTCTGATCGGATCGAGCCGCTATTACGGCTACGAGCCCGAACTCGGCGAAATCGAGATCGGCTGGACCTTCCTTGCCCGCAGCCATTGGGGTGGCGGCGCCAACCGCGAGGTCAAGCGCTTGATGCTCGACCACGCCTTCACCTTCCTCGACACCGTGGTGTTCTGGGTCGGCAACGAGAACTGGCGCTCGCAGGGCGCGATGACCAAGATCGGCGGCGTCAAACGCGAGGGCCTGTTCACCCGCGCGCTCTCCGGCGACCAGCCGCATTTTGTTTTCGAGGTCACAAAAGCCCGCTATGAAGCTGGAGGCCGCGCGCTGTTGGCGTAAGTTGTAGGGGGCCTTTCATGACGCCGACGCCGGACGAAGCCGCCCGATTGCCGTGGATCACGGTGTGGTTCAGTCCGCGCCCCACCATCGAACGCATCGTCGAGGCCCGGCCGGCCTATTTCGTCTGGCTATTGGCGATCCTGGGCACGGTCGCGAGTCTCTACAACCAGATTTCGGTGATCGATGGCGCAACCTATCTGCTGAACTGGCAGCTTGCGCTGGGCCTCGTGCTGCTTGGCATACTTGTCGGCATCGCCTGGTTATATCTGGCAGGGTTGTTACTCAGTTGGATCGGTCGCCTGTTAGGCGGGCGGGCGCCTGCTCTACACCTGCGCGCCGCGTTTGCCTGGAGTAGCGTGCCGACGATCCTCGGATTCATCGTGATCGTTGCGATCGGTGCCGCGAACGGTCGCGGAATTGCCCTGGACATCGTTCCGCTGGTGGTGGCCGCTTCTTCGTTGTGGTCACTGATCGTCTTCCTGCTGATGCTGGGGCGTGTCGAACATTTCGGATTCTGGCGGACCATACTGACTTATGTGTTCAATCTTGTTCTGTGGCTTGTAGCTGCGCTCTTCATTCGCGGTCTTCTCTATCAGCCCTTCAATATCCCTTCGGCCTCCATGAGCCCGACGCTGCTTGTCGGCGACTATGTTTTCGTATCGAAGTTCGCTTATGGCTATAGCCGCTTTTCGTTGCCATTTTCGGCGCCGCTACCTTCGGGCCGAATATTTTCCGCCGAACCGGCGCCCGGCGACGTCGTCGTGTTTCGCGTTTCGAAAGACCAGGCGATCGACTACGTGAAACGTGTCGTTGGACTGCCCGGCGATCGCATTCAGATGAAACAGGGGCAGCTCTATATCAATGACGCGCCGGTCAAGCGCGAGCCTTTGGCCCGCATTTTCGATGACGGTGCGTGCGGGTCGGCACCCGGTACGTCCGCGAGACGTTGGCAGGAAACATTGCCGAACAACGTGACTTACGAGACGCTCGATTGCGTGGACAACGGCTTTCTCGATAGCACCGATGTTTATATTGTCCCGGAAGGTCATTTTTTCGTGCTGGGCGATAATCGCGATAACTCAATCGACAGCCGTGTGCTCTCGCAAGTCGGCTATGTCCCCTTTGATAATTTGATTGGCCGCGTGAGCTTGATTTTCTTCTCGCGTGAGGATGGAGGCGACGCGCCGGCGCGTGTTCGCACCGACCGGATCGGAACGGTGGTGCGGTGAAAGTGATGAGAGGGACGTAAATTTACACATCCTTGGGCGGCGTCGAGGCAATGTTGCGATATCTCCCGGGACGTCTTCAGCCGGCCTGTGGGTCGCAGTTCACCGTCGCGCGCGCGAAAATGTGCGGGAACCGCGACACCCACCGTCAGGTTCTCTTTCGGGTCCACTTGCTTGAGGTGCTCGAATGAAACGCGCTTGGGTGTCGCTCGGTGTATTGCTGCCGCTATTTACCCCATCGGCATTCGGCCGAATGCCAGCGCTGAACGTCGAGGCGCTGTGCAAGGCCAGATCGGCCGATGCCAGGATGTCGCGGTCAACCACAGGGCAGAGCGTCGCCGACTGTGAGCGCGACGAGGAAGCTGCAAAACAGCAGCTAACAACGCTCTGGGAATCAACGTCTGCCCCGATACGAAATCGATGCGAAAGCGAAGCTCGCTCGTTAGGCACGACGAGCTATCTCGATCTCGTCATCTGCATCCAGATGGACGAGGAGATCAAGTCGGACTCGAAAAAGAAGACTCCGAACGAGTGAGGCTGGCTCCACATCTGAAGTATCGGGCCCGTGCCAAGTGGTTCGCCCCCGGAATCCACCGCCGCCATCAAAGGCACGAGGCCTGTCGGCAAAATCGATCTGCGATATTAACGCTTTAATAACCGATATTGCTAACGCGAACTCCACGCTCGGATTTTATTCTTGTCCGCCGGGGAGTAAAAAATGCTGATAACCAGCAAAAACTCGGTCGGTGGAAAAGGTGCGGTCGACGCCGGCGGTTTGGCCGACGGCGAGCAGCCTGGCCGACGCAATCCAATTCGCTGGCTCGTCATTTGCGGCATTCTGCTGATCGTGGCCATTGCGATCGGCACCGCGGTCATGATCGCCAATTTCCGCGACCACGCGCTCGAGAGCAGCACGCGCGAACTGGAAAATACCGTCCTGTTGCTTGCCCGTCATTTCGACCAGCAACTCGAAGATGCCGAGGTGCCTTTAATCGACCTCATCGAACAAATCCATCAGGCCGGCATCGTGTCTCCGGACGATTTCAAGCGCCGGATGTCTACTACCGACATGCACCTTCAGTTGAAGGAAAGGGTTAGCCGGACATCCAAGATCGCCGGTGTGAATATCTATGACGCGGATGGGGTCCTGATCAATTCATCGGAAGTCTCGCCGGTTCCGAATGTCAGGATTGACGATCGCGCTTATTTCAGAACCCTCAAGTTTGACCCGGAGGCGGCGCAGTTCCAGATCGAACTGGTGTTTAGCCGCTTCACCGGACAGTGGAAAATACTCCTCGCCCGCAAGGTGACTGGCCCAACCGGCCAGTTTCTTGGCATCGTTTCGCGCGCCATCGCGCCGGCAAAAATCGAGGAATTCTTTTCCGCGGTCGCACTCGGGAAGGGCGCCGCGATTGTCATGCACCATCATGATGGGATGCTGCTGGCGCGCTATCCCCACGTCGAGGAGATCATCGGCAAGAATTTCAAGGTGGGCTCGACGCCGCAGGCGGCCTTGTTGAGCAAGGATCGCGCCACCGACCGGCTGATCAGCCCTGTTGATGGCTTGGAGCGGCTGGTTGCGGTGCGGAGCCTGGCTCGATTTCCGCTGACCGTCGTGGCGACGAACACGGTCGACTCCGCTCTCGCCGACTGGCGGGCACAAACCAAATTCCTGATCATCGCCGCCAGTCTTTCGGCCATCATCGCCGCTGTTATTCTCATGCTGATCGTCCGGCGCCTGTCGTGGCAGCACCAGTCGTCCCAGAACCGCGTGAAACTGGAAAAGCAGCGTCTCGATACCGCCGTCGAAAATATGACGCAGGGCCTGACGTTGTTCGATCGATCCAAGCGTCTCGTCGTCTGCAATCAGCGTTATATCGAGATGTATAGGCTGTCGCCCGAAGTGGTCAAACCGGGTTGCCATCTTCGCGATCTGATAAGCCACCGAAACGAGCTGGGATTCATTCAGGTGGATATCGATGAATACTGCACCCGGATTCTCGAGCACGTCGCGCGCGCCGAGAGCGTCACCCTGCAATCCACCGAAGGGCGTTCGATTCAAATCAACCACCGGCCGCTGTCCGACGGAGGCTGGGTCGCCACCCACGAAGACATTACCGAGCGGACGCGCCAGGAGCAGGACACTTTTCGGCAGGCGACCGAGCTTGCCCGCATCAACATGCAATTTGACGCCGCCTTGAGCAACATGGCGCAGGGCCTTTGCATGTTCGACGGTCAGAAGCGGCTCGTGGTCTGGAACGAACGCTATGCCGAGCTTTACCGGTTGCCGCCGGACCTGCTGAAAATCGGAACGCCTCACCAGGCCGTCATTGCCGATCGAATCTCTCGCGGCATTCTCAAGGGAGAGACGAGCAACTCGGCGGCCAGGGAGAAAATTGCTTCCTTGAATCAACTCCCGAAGGATGCCGCGTCGTGCAGGGTCGACGAATTTTCCGACGGACGCTTCATCCTGGTCACCCGCCAGCCGATGGCTGACGGCGGGTGGCTGGCAACGCACGAAGACATCACCGAACGGCGGCGGGCGGAGGCGGAGATCGTCCATCTCGCGCGCCACGACGCGCTGACGGGACTTGCGAACCGGGCCGAATTCAATGCGAAGCTCGAGGAAGCGAGCAAGCGCCTGAAGCGGAACGGCGGCGCGGTCACGGTCATGATGATCGACCTCGATCGGTTCAAGGCCGTCAACGACACGCTCGGGCATCCGGCCGGAGACCAGTTGCTGGTTGAAGTCGGGCAGCGTCTGCAATCCACGGTCCGGGAAACCGACGTGCTGGCGCGATTGGGCGGTGACGAATTTGCAGTCATCCAGGAGGGTGGGCCCAATCAGCACGAGGCTGCCATTGCGCTCGCGCTTCGGATCATCGCTGCCATTTCGCAGCCGTTCGATCTCAACGGTAACAGGGCCAATCTCGGCGCCAGCATCGGAATTGTGTTGGCCCCGGAGCATGAGATTGAACCCGAGGGACTCCTGAAGCGGGCGGACCTTGCGCTCTACGACGCCAAGGCCAACGGAAGGAACGATTACCGGTTTTTCCGAAGTGAGCTTCTCGAGGTTGCCGATACCCAGCGGACGGCGGAGATCGAGCTGCGCGACGCCATCGAGCGGCAGGAATTCGAACTGCACTACCAGCCCGTTGTGGATGCAAAGACGCGGACGCTGTGCGGCGTCGAGGCTCTGGTCCGATGGCGGCATCCGGCCAAGGGGCTGATTGGACCGGACAAGTTCGTTCCGCTCGCGGAATCCACCGGCCTTATCGTGCCGCTTGGCGAATGGATCCTGCGGCGGGCATGCGCGGACGCCGCTTCCTGGCCCGCGCATGTCAAGCTGGCCATCAATATCTCGGCCATTCAGTTCAAGAAGGATGATCTGTTTGAGGTGATATTGTCGACCCTGGTGGAGACCGGTCTTACGCCCGCGCGGCTTGAGCTTGAGATCACCGAGACCTCGCTTCTTGAGAACCAGGAAGCCCACCTCACCACCATACGCCAACTGAAGAATCTCGGAATATCCATGGCGCTCGACGATTTCGGCACCGGATATTCTTCCGTCAATTATCTGGCAAACTTTCCGTTCGACAAGATCAAGATCGACAAGTCGTTCACGCAAGGCGTTCTCAGTCGCCGAGACTGCAAGGCGGTCGTCGCCTCGACGCTTGCGCTTGCGCAGGGGCTCGGCACCGTCACCACCGCCGAGGGTGTCGAGACGGAAGAGCAGCTCGAATATATGCGCGCTGCGGGGGTAGACCTGGTGCAGGGCTATCTGTTCGGCCGGCCGGTGCCGATCGCCCAGCTCGACCTGAACGCCACACTCTCGCGCAAGGAGCGGGTGGCGTAG